>CAVSPR010000011.1:0-304791 GCA_963729875.1 uncultured Acidobacteriota bacterium | reverse complement strand
GCGCCGCCAAGCAGGTGTCGCGATGACGGAAACGAAGCAGCAGGGATCGGGGCGCCGCCAGGAGCGCGTGGGGGTCGTCACCACGGCCAAGATGCAGAAGACGGTCGTGGTGGCGGTCGAGCGCCTGGTGCGCCACGCCTTCTACAAGAAGACCATCCGCCGCACGTCGACCTTCATGGCCCACGACGAGTTCGGGGCCCGAGCGGGGGACCGGGTGCGCATCGTGGAGACGCGGCCGCTCTCCCGCAGCAAGCGCTGGCGCGTAACCGAGATCCTCGAGCGCGCGCACGCCGAGACGGTCCCGGCCGGGGCCGGGGCGTAGCGGAGGCGGGAGGACGACATGATCCAGATGCGAACCATCCTCCAGGTGGCCGACAACTCCGGCGCCCGGAAGATCTCCTGCATCCTGCCGGTGGGCGGGTCGACCGGCCGCTACGCTCGGCTGGGCGACACCATCACCGCCAACGTGAAGGAGTCGGCGCCCGACGCCCCGGAGCCCGTCCGCAAGGGCAAGGTGGTCAAGGCGGTGATCGTCCGCTGCCGCAAGGAGCAGCGGCGCCGGGACGGCAGCTACATCCGCTTCGACGAGAACGCGGCGGTGCTCATCAAGGAGGACAGGGAGCCGGTGGGCACGCGCGTCTTCGGCCCGGTGGCGCGCGAGCTGCGCGACCGGAAGTTCATGAAGATCGTGTCCCTGGCCCCGGAGGTGCTGTAAGGCCATGGCGAGACAGCGAACGACGGAGCGGACCCGGATCCGCATCCGGAAGAACGACCTCGTGGAGGTCATCACCGGACGCGACAAGGGAAAGCGCGGGAAGGTCCTGATGGTCCTGCCCGACAAGGGACGGGTGCTCGTGCAGGGGGTGAACTTCATCAAGCGCCACACCCGGCCGAACCCCCAGAAGAACATCAAGGGGGGCATCGCCGAGCGGGAGGCGCCCATGCACGTCTCGAACGTGATGATCGTCTCGCCCGAAGACGACAAGCGGACCCGCATCGGGTCCAAGCTCCTGCCGGACGGGCGCAAGGCGAGGATCGGCCGCCGCAGCGGCGAGGTGCTGGACAAGTGAGCGCGACGAAGGTCGTTCCCCGGATCAAGGATGCCTATCACAAGGAGGTGGTGCCGCGCCTGCAGAAGGAGCGGTCCTACCCGAGCGTGATGGCGGTACCCCGCCTCACCAAGATGGTGGTCAACATGGGCGTGGGCGAGGCCACCCAGAACATCAAGCTCCTCGACACGGCCATGGACGAGCTCGGCCGGATCACCGGCCAGCGGCCCGCCATGCGGCGCGCGAAGAAGTCGATCGCCGCGTTCCGCCTGCGCGAGGGCATGCCCATCGCCGCCACGGTGACCCTGCGCGGGGACCGCATGTACGAGTTCCTGGACCGTCTCTTCAACGTGGCGCTCCCCCGCGTGCGCGACTTCCGGGGGGTCCCCACGAACGCCTTCGACGGCCGGGGGAACTACACCCTGGGCCTCAAGGACCAGATCATCTTCCCCGAGATCGACTACGCCAAGGTCGAGAAGCTGCGCGGGATGAACGTGACCTTCGTGACCACGGCCCGGACGGACGAGGAGTCGAAGCTGCTCCTCGCATCCCTCGGGATGCCGTTCCGCAACCAGTAGGAGGCAGGGGAGTGGCCAAGCTGTCGATGATCGCCAAGGCGAAGCGCAAGCCGAAGTTTGCGGTGCGCGCGTACACACGGTGCCGCCTGTGCGGCCGTCCCCGCGCCTACCTGCGCAAGTTCGAGATGTGCCGGATCTGCTTCCGGAAGCTCGCCCTGGCCGGCGAGATCCCGGGCGTGATCAAGGCGAGCTGGTAGGGCCGGAGAGGTAAGTCCGATGAACATGACGGATCCCATCGCGGACATGATGACGCGCATCCGGAACGGGGTGCGGGCGAGGCTGCCCAAGATCGACGTGCCGGCTTCCCGGCTCAAGGGCGAGATCGCGCGCATCCTCAAGGACGAGGGCTACATCGCCAACTACCGGGTCGTCGAGGACGACCGGCAGGGCTCGATTCGCATCTTCCTGAAGTACGGCCCCGGCTGGGAGCGGGTCATCACCGACCTGCAACGCGTGAGCAAACCCGGCTGCCGGATCTACTGTGGCAAGGGCGAGATCCCCCGCGTCTACGGCGGGCTCGGCATCAACATACTGTCCACCTCCCGAGGGGTCATGACCGGCCGCGAGGCCGCCAAGACCGGGGTGGGCGGCGAGATCCTCTGCAACGTCTGGTAAGGAGCCCACGATGTCTCGGGTCGGACGCAAGGTGATTGCCGTGCCCGCGGGCGTGAAGGTCTCGATCTCCGAGGCCGCGCTCGAGGTGCAGGGCCCCAAGGGCAAGCTGACGACACCGGTGCCCCCCGGCATCCGGTTCGCGCTGCAGGGCCAGGAGCTCAGCTGCCAGCGCGCGAGCGACGAGCGGCAGCTCCGGGCCTTCCACGGGATGGCGCGGGCGCTGGCCCAGAACGCCGTCAAGGGCGTGACCGAGGGCTTCTCCCGCGACCTCGACATCGTGGGCGTGGGATACCGCGCCGCCGTCGAGGGCAACAAGGTCGTGTTCGCGCTCGGCTTCTCCCACCCGGTGGAGTTCCCCATCCCGGAGGGGATCAAGGTCGCGGTGGAGAAGCAGACGCGGGTGACGGTCTCCGGCATCGACCGGCAGAAGGTCGGCCAGGTGGCGGCGGAGATCCGCCGGCTGCGCCGCCCCGACCCGTACAAGCAGAAGGGGATCCGCTACGTGGGCGAGGTCCTGAAGAAGAAGGCGGGCAAGGCCGGAGCCACCGGCGCGAAGTGAGGAGGGGCGGGGACGCCGCGTGGCCCGATGGCCCGCGGGAACGCCCGCCGCAGTGAGAGATGAGCACGAAGACCAGGCAGGACATCCGGCAGCGCCTCCACGATCGAATCCGCAAGAAGCTCCGGGGGACGCCCGAGAGGCCGCGGCTCGCGGTCTTCCGCAGCCAGGGCCACATCTACGCGCAGGTCATCGACGACGACGCCGGACGCACGCTGTGCGCCGCGTCCTCGCTCGACAAGGACCTGCGCGCGAAGGCGAAGCGGGGGGGCAACGTGGCGTCGGCCAAGGAGGTCGGCTCGCTCATCGCCAGCCGCGCCCGGGAGAAGGGGGTCGCGGCCGTCGTCTTCGACCGCGGTGGCTTCCTGTACCACGGCCGGATCAAGGCCCTGGCCGACGCCGCCCGCGAGGCCGGGCTGAAGTTCTAGCGCCGTTCACCGCAGTCATTCGAGTGAGCCAATGAGATTCATTGCCGAGAAGATCGACGTGGGCAGCCTGGAGCTCAAGGACCAGGTGGTCTCCATCAACCGCGTGACCAAGGTCGTGAAGGGCGGCAAGAATCTGTCCTTCTCCGCGCTCGTGGTGGTGGGCGACGGCGCCGGCCACGTGGGCTACGGCATGGGCAAGGCCCGGGAGGTCGCCTCCGCCATCAAGAAGGGCGTGGAGGCGGCCAAGAAGAACGTCGTGCGCATCCCGCTCACCGAGAAGGGCTACACGATCCCGCACGCGGTCACCGGCCAGTTCGGGTCCGGCCGGGTCCTGCTGAAGCCCGCCTCCGAGGGCACGGGTGTGATCGCCGGCGGCGGCGTCCGCGCCGTGATCACGGCGGCCGGCATCCAGAACATCCTCACCAAGAGCCTCGGCTCGACCACCGCGCACAACGTGGTGAAGGCCACCGTCGACGCGCTCCTGCGCCTCAAGGCGCCGCAGCGGGTGGCGCGGCTGCGCGGCCTCGCGGTCGAGGAGATCCTGGGAGTCGAGGCCAAGGCCGCCCCGGCCGCGGCACCCGCGGAGCCCCCGGCCCCGGCCGAGCCTCCGGCCCCGGCGCAGGCGTAAGGGAGCGAGCGAGTCATGGCCAAGGCCAGGAGCAAGGCGGCGCCCGCGGGCACCGTGAAGATCAAGCAGATCGGCAGCGTCATCGGCTGCACGGACGAGCAGCGGGCCACCGTCCGGGGGCTCGGCCTGCGGCGGATGAACCAGGTCGTCGAGCGCCAGGACACCCCGATGGTGCGCGGCATGATCAAGAAGATCCCGCATCTCGTCGCGGTGGTCGAGTAAGGCGAGCGGAGAGAAGCAGTGGGCCTTCATAATCTCAAGCCGGCGAAGGGCAGCGTCAGGAACCGCAAGCGCGTGGGCCGCGGGCCGGGCTCCGGCCTCGGCAAGACGGCCGGGCGCGGCGAGAAGGGCCAGAAGAGCCGGAGCGGGTTCTCGCGCAAGCCCGGCTTCGAGGGCGGCCAGATGCCGCTCCACCGCCGGGTGCCGAAGCGCGGCTTCAGCAACCAGCCCTTCAAGAAGGAGTTCGCCTGCGTCAACCTCGGGCGCCTGGAGGTGTTCGAGGCGGGAACCATCGTCACCCCCGAGCTCCTGCTGAAGCAGGGCATCGTGAAGCGGCTCGCGGACGGCCTCAAGGTGCTGGCCGACGGCGAGCTCACCAAGTCCCTGACCGTCCACGCCCACCGCTTCAGCGAGAAGGCCAAGGAGCGCATCGCCTCGCTCGGGGGCAAGGCCGAGGTCATCGAGGGGTAGCACATGCTGCAGGCCATAAGGAACATCTGGGACGTCCCCGACCTGCGGAAGCGGGTGCTGTTCACCCTCGGCCTGCTCGCCGTCTACCGCCTGGGCAACCACGTCCCCACGCCGGGCATCAACGCCCAGTCGCTCATCGACTTCTTCGAGCAGAACCGAGGCAACTGGTTCGGCCTCGTGGACATGTTCTCCGGGGGCAACCTCGCGAAGGTCACCATCTTCGCCCTCGGCATCATGCCGTACATCTCGGCCTCGATCATCCTGCAGCTGCTCACCGTGGTCTGGCCCTTCCTCGAGAAGCTCTCCAAGGAGGGCGAGCTCGGGCGGCGCAAGATCACGCAGTACACCCGCTACGGGACGATGCTCATCTCCGTCGTCCAGTCCTTCGGCATCGCGGTCTACCTCGAGCGGATGACCCTGTCCAACCAGTTCAAGATCGTGGACCACCCGGGCTGGGGCTTCAAGTTCATGACGGTGCTGACGCTAACCACCGGCACCTGCTTCATCATGTGGCTGGGCGAGCAGATCACCGAGCGCGGGATCGGCAACGGGATGAGCCTCATCATCTTCGCCGGAATCGTGGTGGGCTTCCCCCGGGCGGTGATCGACACCTTCCAGATGGTCCAGCGAGGGGAGCTGAGCCTGCTCGCGACCCTCATCCTGCTCGTCGGCATGTTCCTGGTCGTGGGGGTGATCGTCTTCGTGGAGCGTGGCCAGCGCCGGATCCCGGTGCAGTACGCCAAGCGGGTGGTCGGGCGGCGCGTCTACGGCGGCCAGACGACGCACCTGCCGCTCCGCGTCAACACCGCGGGCGTCATCCCGGTCATCTTCGCCTCGTCGATCATCGCGTTCCCGCAGACGATCGCATCCTTCTTCCAGGCCAACAATCCCTGGATGCAATCGGTCTCGGAGCAGCTGCGCTGGGGAATGCCCCTCTACAACATCCTCTACATCTCCTTCATCATCTTCTTCTGCTACTTCTACACCGCTATCGTCTTCAACCCCGACGACGTCGCGGAGAACATGCGGAAGTACGGGGGCTTCATCCCCGGCATCCGCCCCGGCAAACGCACCTCCGAGTACCTGGACCACATCCTCGGCCGCATCACCTTCGGGGGCGCCATCTACCTGGCGCTGGTGGCGATCCTGCCCGAGTTCCTCATCACCGGCTTCAAGGTCGCGCCCCTCCCGCTCATCGGCCCGTCCCTCGACATGTTCTTCTCGAACAACAACCTCGGCTGGATCACGGAGGGCCTGCACCTCAACTTCTACTTCGGCGGGACCTCGCTCCTCATCGTGGTGGGGGTGGCGATGGACACCATCGCCCAGGTGGAGGCCCAGCTGATCATGCGGCACTACGACGGCTTCACCGGAAAGGGAGGCAAGAGGATTCGTGGACGCCGCTAACCCCCGGATCGCCGCCGACGCCGTCCGCGTGATCTTCCTCGGACCCCCCGGGGCCGGGAAGGGCACGCAGGCGGCGAAGCTCGCCGGCCACCTCGGGGTGCCGAAGATCGGGACGGGCGACATGCTGCGGGCCGCCATCGCGCGGAAGACGCCCCTGGGCCGGAAGGCCCACCCGATCATGGAGCAGGGGAACCTCGTCCCGGACGACCTGCTGGTGGCGCTCGTGCGGGAGCGGATCAGCGAGGCGGACTGCGACCGCGGCTTCGTGCTCGACGGGTTCCCCCGGACCCTGCCGCAGGCGCAGGGGCTCGAGGAGATGTCCGGCGACCCTCGAGCCTGGGTGGTCTTCGACTTCGAGGTGCCCCGCGCCGTGCTGATGCTCAGGCTCAGCGGGCGCCGCTGGTGCCCGTCCTGCCAGGCCACGTTCCACGTGCAGAACGACCCCCCGAAGCGGGACGGCGTGTGTGACGGCTGCGAAACGGGGCTCGTGCAGCGGGAGGACGACCACGAGACGGTGGTGGCCCGGCGGCTGCAGGAGTACGACGGGCGCACGTTTCCCCTCATCGAGTACTACCGCTCCCGGGCGCGCATGATCCCGATCGACGGAAACCGGCAGATGGACGCCGTGTTCCGGGACCTCCTCCGGGCGGTCGAGGTGCGGGCGTGACCGTCCAGAAGTCCTCGGCCGAGCTGCAGACGATGGCGCGGGCCTGCCGTATCGTGGTGGACGCCCTCGACGCCCTCGAGGCGGCGGCGGTGCCCGGGACCACGACGAGGGAGATGGACCGCATCGCCCGCGAGCACATCGAGCGCGCGGGGGCGCGGCCTGCGTTCCTCGGGTACCGGGGCTACCCGGCGACGCTGTGCATCTCGGTCAACGAGGAGGTCGTGCACGGGATCCCCGGGCCGCGAAAGCTCCGCGAGGGGGACGTCGCCGGCCTCGACCTCGGCTGCATCGTGGACGGCTTCTTCGGCGACGCCGCCCGCACGGTCGCGGTAGGGCGGGCGAGCGAGGAGGCGGTCCGCCTCATGCGGGTGACGCGCGACTCGCTGTTCGCCGGGATCGACGTGTGCCACCCCGGCAAGCGGGTGGGCGACATCGGCCACGCGGTGCAAACCCATGCCGAGCGCCACGGCTACTCCGTGGTGCGGGAGTTCGTGGGCCACGGGATCGGCACCAGCCTCCACGAGGAGCCTCAGGTGCCCAACTACGGGCCCCCGGGCCGGCGCGAGCGGCTGGTGGCGGGGATGTGCCTGGCCATCGAGCCGATGGTGAACGTGGGGAGGCCCGAGGTCGAGGTCCTCCCGGACGGCTGGACGGCCGTGACCCGGGACCGGAGCCTCTCCGCCCATTTCGAGCTGACGGTGGCGGTGACGCCCTTCGGTCCCTGGATCCTGTCGGACCCGTACCCGTACCCGCAGGCGGAGGCCGCCAATGCCTGAGGCGGGCCGCCCCCTGACGGGGACGAGCCCCCTCACGGGGGCGAGAGAGACGCTCGAGGTGGAAGGAACGGTGCGCGAGGCGCTTCCGAATGCTCTTTTCCGGGTGGAGCTTGCGGCCGGGGCGCGTACCGCGGTGACCGCGCACGTGGCGGGCGAGTCGAGCCTGCTGCGGCTGCGTCCCGGGGACCCGGTGGTGGTCGAGATCGCACCCTACGACGCGGGACGCGGCCGCATCGTGAGACGGCGGTAGGAGAACGAGAACGTGAAAGTCAGATCGTCGGTCAAGAAGATCTGCGTCAAGTGCAAGGTGGTCCGTCGCCACGGCGTGGTGAGGATCATCTGCCCGAACCAGAAGCACAAGCAGAGGCAGGGGTAGCAGAATGGCTCGCATCGCAGGCGTCGATCTCCCGCGGCAGAAGCGGGTGGAGATCGCCCTCACCTACATCTACGGGATCGGCGTCACCCGCTCGAACAAGATCCTCGGCCAGGCGGGAATCGAGCCGAGTGTCCGGGTGAAGGACCTCTCCGAGGAGGAGGTGAGCCGCATTGCCAAGATCCTCGACGCCGAGGGCGGCGTCGAGGGCGATCTCCGCAAGGAGACCGCCATGAACATCAAGCGGCTCATGGAGATCGGCTCCTACCGCGGCGGCCGCCACCGCCGGAACCTGCCCGTGCGGGGGCAGCGCACGCACACCAACGCCCGCACGCGCAAGGGGCCGCGGCGGGGCATGATCCGCGCGAAGAAGGCCTAAGGAGTCGAGATGAGCACGAAGGTCGTCGGGGCCAAGAAGGGCAAGAAGGAGAAGAAGCACGTCGCGCACGCCATCGTGCACGTGCACGCCTCCTTCAACAACACGATCGTGACCATCACCGACCTGGAAGGCAACGTGGTGTCGTGGTCGAGCGCAGGGACCCTGGGGTTCAAGGGGTCGCGCAAGGGCACGCCCTTCGCCGCCCAGCAGGCGGCCACCACCGCTGCCACCTCCGCCCGCGAGCACGGTCTGCGCTCGGCCGACATCCGGGTCAAGGGGCCGGGGAGCGGTCGCGAGTCGGCGATCCGCGCCCTGCAGGCCGCCGGGGTGGAGATCAAGTCCATCCGCGACGTGACCCCCATCCCCCACAACGGTTGCCGCCCGCCGAAGCGGCGTCGCGTCTAAGGAGTCGATACTCGTGGCACGATATACTGGTTCCGTCTGCCGACTCTGCCGCCGGGAGGGGATGAAGCTCTTCCTGAAGGGCGACCGCTGCTTTACCGAGAAGTGCGCGATCGAGAAGCGCAACTACGCCCCCGGGCAGCACGGCAAGGGCGCCCGCATCAAGAAGCAAGTGCAGGGCTACGGGCTCCAGCTCCGCGAGAAGCAGAAGGTGAAGCGGCTCTACGGCATGCTGGAGGGGCAGTTCGCCCTCACCTTCCAGCGCGCGAGCTCGGAGAAGGGCGTCTCCGGCGAGCTCCTGCTGCAGAAGCTCGAGCGCCGGCTCTGCAACGTGGTCTACCGGCTCGGCTTCGGCGGCTCACAGGCCCAGGGCCGCCAGCTCGTGCGGCACGGCCACGTCCGCGTGAACGACCGCAAGATCGACATACCCTCCTACCAGGTCAAGGTGGGGGACGTGATCACCCTGGCACCCCGCGCGACCAAGAACGCGCTCGTCCAGGCCTCGGTCGAATCCGTCAAGGGTCGGGGCGTGCCCCGGTGGCTGGAGCTCGACTCCGCCAACCTGACGGCCAAGGTGCTGGCGCTGCCCGCCCGCGACGACGTCAGCTTCCCCATTCAGGAGCAGCTGATCGTCGAGCTGTACTCGAAGTAAGGAACTTCGGCCCGGAGGCCAGTGCGCCCCCGGCCGCGGAGGACAGAAGAAAATGCTTTGGAAGGGTTTCCAGAAGCCGAAGCGGCTCGAGGTCGACCGGGACACGACGACCGATCACTATGGGCGCTTCTACGCCCAGCCGTTCGAGAGGGGCTTCGCCACCACCGTCGGCAACTCCCTGCGCCGGGTCCTGCTCTCGAGCATCGAGGGCGCCGCGGTCACCGCGGTCCGGGTCGAGGGCGTGCTCCACGAGTTCTCGCCCATCCCGGGCGCGATGGAGGACACGACGGACCTGATCCTCAATCTCAAGCGCGTGCCCCTCAAGATGCACGTCGACCACCCGAAGACGCTGATGCTGCGCACGTCGGAGCCCGGCGAGATCAGGGCCAAGCACATCACGCCCGACCCCGACGTCGAGATCCTCGACCCCGAGGCCTACATCGCCACCCTCGGGGCGGGCTCGACGCTGTCGGTGGAGATGCGGGTGAAGCCGGGCCGCGGCTACGTGTCCGCCGACAAGAACTTCGACGAGGACCTCTCGATCGGGTGGATCCCCCTCGACTCCGTCCACTCCCCGGTCAAGAAGGTCAACTACTTCGTCGACCAGGCCCGCGTGGGCCAGGCCACCGACTACGAGAAGCTCACCCTCGAGGTCTGGGCGAACGGGGCCGTCTCCCCCCGCGACGCGGTGGGGCTCGCGGCCAAGCTCATGAAGGACCACCTCCAGATCTTCATCAACATCGAGGAGGAGGACGAGGAGGAGGGCGAGAGCCCGGTGGTGGAGGTCTCCGACGAGGAGAAGGGAGCCCTCTACGAGAAGCTCGGCAAGAGCGTCGACGAGATGGAGCTCTCCGTGCGGTCGTACAACTGCCTCAAGAACGCGAACATCCGGACGATCGGCGAGCTCGTGCAGAAGACCGAGTCCGAGATGCTCAAGACCAAGAACTTCGGCCGCAAGTCGCTCAACGAGATCAAGGAGATCCTCGCCGGCATGGGGCTCTCGCTCGGCATGAAGCTCGACGACTGGCCGCAGGCCAAGTAGCGGGAGCGCCAGGAAGCAGGCCATGAGACACCGCGTCGCCCATCGGAAGCTGGGGCGCATCACGCCCCACCGGATCGCGCTCCTGCGCAACCTCGCTACCGCCCTCTTCGAGAGGGAGCGGATCCGCACCACCCTGCCCAAGGCCAAGGAGCTCCGCCCGTTCGCGGAGAGGCTGATCACCCTCGCCAAGCGGGAGACGAACCGTCTCCACGCCCGGCGCCTCGCCGCGCGCGACATCCAGGAGCCCGCGGTGGTGAAGAAGCTGTTCGACACCATCGGAGCGCGCTTCGCCACCCGGCCCGGCGGCTACACCCGGATCCTCCGGCTCGGTCCCCGCAAGGGCGACGCTGCGGAGATGGCCTACATCGAGCTGGTCGGCTACGAGTACAAGCCGGCCAAGGACGAGAAGGACAGCAAGAAGGCCGCCACCAAGAAGGAAGCCGAGCCCAAGGGCGAGGAGAAGAAGCCCGCCGGGAAGAAGAAGGCCCCGGCGAAGGCCGAGGCCGAGTAGCGGCGGCCCGTCGCTAGGACCCCGGCGGCGGCGCGGCCGGGGTCGCGGGCGGTGGCGGCCCCGGCGTGGGGCCGGCCTGGGGCCGGACGACGGCCGAGCCCTTGTCGGCCGTGTAGGTGAAGACCGCCAGCAGGTAGACCCGGTCGGCGCGAGCCCGCCGGAAGACCCAGGAGGCCACGGCCTGCTCTGCGGCCGACCTCAGGAGCTCGGGTCCGATCGCGCTCTGGATCGAGGTGGTGCCGCCGGCGCTGACGGAGAAGCTCACCTCGACTGTGCCGGCCGTCCCGCTCATCCGAGCCAGGGGAGGCGCCACGGGCCGGCGGCCCTTCGCGAGGTCCGGGACCCCCGGCTCCAGCGTCACGTCGCGTATGGCGGAGACGCCGTTCTCTACCGGCATGGGCGGAGGCGGCGCGGTGATCACCTCCACCGGCGGAGGGCCGCCGGCACCGGCTGATTGCGGCGCCGCCGGTGTGCCCGCGCCCGCTGACGCCGTGGGCTCCGTCAAGGGCGGCGTTGTCGGAGCGGCCGGCTTCGTTGGCGCAGGCGGCGGCGGTGCTGCAGCCGTGGCCGGTGCCGCCGTCGCTTGGGGTGCAGCCGCCGGAGATGCAGCCGCCGGAGATGCAGCGGCCGGAGATGCAGCGGCCGGAGATGCAGCCGCGGCCGGAGATGCAGCGGCCGGAGATGCAGCCGCCGGAGATGCAGCCGCCGGAGATGCAGCCGCCGGAGATGCAGGCCGGGCGCCGGCGCCGTTGCAGGGGTCGCCGGCGTCGGCTCCTCGAGCAGCCCGGACCGCTGCAGGCCGGTCGCCTTGAGGTTCACCAGCTTCTGACCCTCCGACCCGCGGGTAGCGACGAACTCCGCCTCCACCCGGAACGAAAGCACGGCGTCTTCCGGGGGCGGGCTGAAGCGCCATGTCCGGAGCGCCGCCACCAGGGCATCGGACCAGGGCGAGTCGCCCTCGAGGACGCGGGCCACGCCGACCCTCCCATCCGGCTCGAGCGTCACTTCGGCGGTGGCCCGCCCGCCGCTCCCGTCGCTGGCCGGCCAGGCGGGGTTCACGCCCTGCCGCAGCTCGGGAACGCCTTCCTGCCGCGCGAGCTTGGGGAGGGCGAGCGAGAAGGTGATGGGAACGGTCAACCGGACGCGCACCGGCTGCCCCCCCACCTTCGTGGGCTCGTATTCCCACTGGCGGGCGGCCGCGATCGCCGCCTCGTCGAGCCCCGGCACGCTCCGCACGACGGTGGTGGACTCGACCTTCCCCTGAACGCTCACGACCAGGTCGAGGATCACGATCCCGCGGATGCCCTGCGCCAGCGCCTCCGGGGGGTAGGCCGGCTGGACGAACTTCGTCTTCTTCGGGACAGGGACGCCGTCTGACCCCGCGGTGACCGGCTCCTCCTGCGCGAGGAGGGCCGGGGCCGGGGCTGCCAGGGCGAGCAGGAGAACGGCGAGCGTGCGCAGGGCTCTCATGAGGAGAGTCTAGCGCACTTCCCGGCGGCCGATTTTCCGCCGGGAGGGGCTACTCCTCCTCCTTGACGTCGCCCTTCTCGGCCTTGGCCGCGGCGACGATCTTCTCCTGGAGGTGGGCCGGGACCTCGTCGTAGTGGTCCATGTCCATGTGGTACGAGCCGCGGCCTCCCGTCATCGAGGTCAGCTCGGCGTCGTAGGAGAGCATCTCGGCCAGGGGAACCTCGGCCTTGATCACCTGCAGCGAGCCCTTGGGCTCCATGCCCTGCGGGCGGCCCCGCCGGCTCGAGAGGTCGCCCATGACCGCGCCGGCGTACTCGTCGGGCACCGCGATCTCGACGCTCATGATCGGCTCGAGGATCGTGGGACGGCACTTCGGGATCCCGTCCTTGAAGGCGAGCGATCCGGCGATCTTGAAGGACATCTCGGAGCTGTCCACGTCGTGGTACTGGCCGTCGTACAGCTCGACCTGGAAGTCCACCATCGGGTAGCCGGCGAGGAAGCCCTTCAAGCGGGCCTCCTGGATGCCCTTCTCCACGGCGGGGATGAAGTTCTTCGGGATCGAACCGCCGAAGATGTCGTCGACGAACTTGAAGTCCGAGCCGCGCGGGAGGGGCTTCAGGCGGATCCGGCAGTCGCCGAACTGGCCGTGGCCGCCGGTCTGCTTCTTGTGGCGCCCGTGGGCCTCGGCCGAGCCCTTGATCGTCTCCCGGTAGGGGATCTTGGGCTTCTTGAGGTTGACTTCGACTTTGTAGCGCTTGCGCAGGCGCGCGACGACCACCTCGATGTGGAGCTGCCCCATACCCGAGAGCAGCATCTCGTGGGTCTGCGCGTCGCGCGAGACTCGCAGGACCGGGTCCTCTTCCAGCAGCCTCTGGAGCGCGGTCGAGATCTTGTCGTCGTCGCCGCGGGTCTTGGGCTCGATGGCGAAGGTGGTGGCGGGCTCGGAGAAGCTCACCGCCGGGTACACGATCGGGCTCGCCTTGTCGGCGAGGGTGTCGCCGGTCTGCGTGTCCTTGAGCTTCGCCACCGCCCCGATGTCGCCGGCCTGGATCTCCGGGACCTGGGTCTGGGCCTTTCCCTGCAGAAGGAGGAGCGAGCCCGCGCGCTCGGCGGAGTCCCGAGTGACGTTGTGGACGGCGGAGTCGGACTTGAGGGTGCCCGAGTACACGCGGAAGAGGCTGATGCGCCCGGCGTGCGGATCCACGAGCGTCTTGAAGACGAACGCCGAGAGCGGCGCGTCCGCCACCGGCTTGCGGAAGACCTCCGCCTTCGTCGCGGGATCCTCGCCCCTCGCCTCGCCGCGGTCGGCGGGTGAGGGCAGGACGTCCACGAGCGTGTCGAGGAGCGCGTGGACGCCGACGTTCAGCAGCGCCGAGGCGGGCACCACCGGGCAGATCTTCCCCGTGCCCACCGCCCGCCGCAGCCCCTTCGCGAGCTGCTCCTGGGACAGCGTCCCCTTCTCGAAGAACTCCTCCATGAGCTCCTCGTTGCTCTCCGCCACCATCTCCACGAGCTTCTCGCGCCAGGCCTTCGCCGCTTCCTGCTGGGCGGCGGGGACGTCCACGACCTGGAACTTCCCGCTCGCGTCGTCGCCGTAGAGCTGGGCCTTCTCGGAGACGAGGTCCACGATCCCCTCGAACGCCTTCGCCTCGCCCACGGGCACCGCGACCGGCACCGCGGCGCGGCCGAAGGCCGCCTGGACGTTCGCGAGCGCCCGCTCGAACGAGGCGTTCTCCCGGTCCATCCGGTTGACCACGATCAGCCGGGGGAGGCCGTACTCCTCGGCGAACGCCCACACCTTCTCGGTCTGGACCTCGACACCCGCCACCGCGTCCACCACGACGAGGGCGGCGTCCGCGACGCGGAGCGCGGCGCGGGCCTCGGAGAGGAAGTTGGCGTAGCCAGGGGAGTCGATCAGGTTGATCTTGGTCTTCTTCCACTCGGCGAACGCGAGGGTGGCGAGGAGGCTGATCTTCCGCTCGATCTCGTCCGGGTCGAAGTCGGTGACGGTCGTCCCGTCGTCCACCCGCCCCAGCCGGTTGACGGCGCCGGCGTCGAAGATGAGGGCGGAGGCGAGCGAGGTCTTCCCGCAGCCTCCGTGCCCCACGATGGCCACGTTGCGGATGTTCGGGGCGTCGTACACCTTCATGACTGCGTTTCCTCCAGGGAGCAAAGCGTGATCATACAACCCGGCCGATGGGCCGTAAATCCCGCGGTAACATGGGGGGGTGGCGCTGCTCGGGACCCGTCTCTACCTCGCCTTCGATGCCTCCGCGGTGGCCGCGGCGGCACTCTCCGAGGGCCTGGGCGGGCGTCGGGCGCGGGGTTTCGCCCGCGTGCCCCTCGGGCCCGGGGCGCTCCTGCCGTCCGCCGTGGGCCCGAACCTCCTGGTCGGCGACGAGGTGCGCGCGGCGGTCCGCCGGGCGGTCTCCGGGCTGGACGGGGACCGCGCGACCGTGGTCCTGCCTGACGGCGTCGCTCGCGTCGCCCTCGTCGATCTGCCCGAGGGCGCGGACCCGCGCGAGTACGTGCGCTACCGCCTGGCCGCGTCGCTGCCCTGGCCGGCCGCGGAAGCCGTCGTGGACGCCCTGCCCGCGGGCCGCGGACGGGTGGTGGGTGCCGCGGTCCGCCGGTCCACCGTGGCGGAGTACGAGCAGGCGGTGATCGCGACCGGGCTCGGGGTCGACCGCGTGCACCTCGCCCCGCTCGTGGCGCTCGAGGGCCTGATGCGCTCCGGCACTCGCGACGCCCTGCACCTCGTGCTCGGAGACGTCGCGCTGTGCCTCGCCACGTTCCGCGCGGGGCTCCTGGTAGGGCTCCGCAGCCGCCGGCGCGATCCCTCGGGCGCCGAGGCCTCGTGGCTGCGTGAGGAAGCGGCGCGGGCGGTGGCCCTCGAGGGCGACGGCGCCGGCTCGCTGCCGCTCGTCCTGTCCGGCTGCGACGCGCCCCGCCTGCGGCGCGAGATCGGCGCCGAGCCCGCCGAGCGCGGGCTGCGGGGGCCCGGCGAGTGGCCGGACGCCGCCGAGGCGGCTTGGCTCGGGGGGCTCGTCTCGTGAGCCGACAGCCCGACTTCTCGTCCGTGCCCCGGCCGAGCCAGGTCTCGCGCTGGGAGGGGCTGGCCGTCGCCGCCGGCCTGCTGGCGCTGGTGCTGGCCGGCGGCATGGCCTGGCACACCCGGGACGAGGCGCGGGCGACCCGGGCACGCCTCGCCGAGGTGCGTCGCGACGTGGAGGCAGCCGACTCGCAGGTCCGGGCCCTCGAAGCGCGCCGGCGGGCCGGCATGCCGGCCCTCCCGGCCGCGGAGGCGCCGCCGGCGGGCATCGTGGCCGAGGTGGCGTCCCTGCTCCCGGCCGACGCGCGCCTCGAGGGGCTGTCGATCGACTACGCCGGCGGTGGCGCCCTGGAGATGCACGTCGTGGCCCGGGATGCCGCGGCGTGGGACCGCTTCCTCGAGCGGCTGGAGCGGGATCCGCGCCTGCGGGACGTGGAGCCCGGCCCGGAGACCCGCGAGGGCGAGGTGCACAGCCTCGTGCGCGCGCGCTGGGCGGGAGGCGTCCCGTGACCCGCCGGCTGGCCGCGGCCTTGCTCCTGCTGGTCGCCGTGGGGCTGCACCTGGGAGTCACCCTGCCCGCCCGGCGGCAGCGGGACGAGGCGCGGGACGAGTTCGCGCGCGGTCGGGAGGACAGGGAGAGGCTTCGGGCACAGGTGGCCCGGCTCGACCAGCGCGGCCCGGTCGGGCAGGCACCGGCTGGAGACGCCGCGGCCGCGCGGGCACTGCGCCTATCCCTTCTCCGGGCGACGGCCGGGCTCGACCTCCAGGCGGTCCGGATCGAAGTGACGCCGGGGCGACGCGGTCCAGCCGCCGCCCGCGGGCGCCTCGTGGCCGAGGGACGCCAGGCCGACCTCCTCCGCGCGGCGGGGCGACTGGCCGAGCCCTCTTCCGGCGTCCAGATCGAGCGCGTCGCGCTCGCCCAGGTGTGGGGCACCGGCATCCGGCTCCAGGTCGAAACCTACAGCACGAGGGCCCCCGCGGACGTGTCTGGAGGAACGCGGGGGGCGAAGCCGTGAGTCCGCCGCTGCGCCGCCTCGCCCGCCGGTGGCTCTACGTCGCCCTGCAAGGCGTCCTGGTCGGCCTCGCCGCCGTCGTCGCCTGGATCGCGGTAGAGGGGCCCGCCGCCCGGTCGGCGCCGCGCGCGCCGGCGGCACAGTCGGCCGGAGCGGGGACGCCCCGCGGGGCGGCGCCCCCCACCCGCCCCGTGGAACCCGGGCAGATCCGGGACGTGTTCCGCTTCGCCGCCGACTCGATTCCCTCGGCCCGTGCGGGGCCCGTGACCGGCGTCTCGTCGGCGGAGGCCGGGCCGACCCCCGTGCCGACGCCGCTAGGGCCGCGCCTCGTCGGCCTCGTGCGCCGTGCCGGACGCCTCGTGGCCGCCCTGGCCGCGGACGGCGAGGTCGTGCTCGCCGGTCCCGGCGAGACGGCCGCCGGCGTCACCGTCCTGTCGGTCGGGGAGGACGGCGTCCGTGTCCGATACGCCGACGGGCGCGAAGAAGTGCTCTCCCTGCCCTGACGCCCTCTTTCGGGCGACCGAGATGTGCTATCGTCCGCGGCATTCCTGACGCGATCCCATGACCCTCCGGGAGAAGTTCGGCAGGCTCGTGCTCCTCGAGGAGACGGAGGCCGGCCCCCTCGGCCGGGAATTCCGGGCGGCACGCCTCGGCCCCACCGGCCTCGACCGCCTGGTCACCGTCTTGCGGTTCGGGTCCGAGGTTTCGTCGCACGCCGAGGCCACCCGACGCCTGATGGACGAGGCGCGCCTCGCGGCCCGGCTCCAGAACCCGGGCCTCCTGCGCGTGCTCGGCATCGGCCGCGTGGAGCAGTCCTTCTATGTGTCCTCCGAGCTCGTGGAGGGCCGGTCGGTGGCCGCCATCCTCGACCGCAGTCGGAGCGAGGGGTTCCCGTTCGCCGCCGAGCACGCCCTGATGATCGCCAGCCGGGCCGCTTCCGCCCTGGAGTTCCTTCACGGCAAGAAGAACGACGCCGGCTCCGGGCTCTTCCATGGCCTTGTTACCCCTTCGCGGGTGGTAGTGGTTTTCGACGGGGAGGTGAAGCTCAAGGGCCTGGGCCTCTGGCCCGCCCTCCGGGACACCGGTCTCCTGCCCGGCGAGGAGCGGCGCTACCTGGCGCCGGAGCAGGCAGCAGGAGGCCCCGGGGACGCGCGCTGCGACGTCTACGCGCTGGGCCTCGTCCTGCTCGAGGCGCTGACGGGGGAGCTCCCCGAGGGCGAGGACCCTCTCGCCGCGCTGCCCGCCGCCCGGGTGACGAGCACGACGGGGGAACAAGGACCCCTGCCGAGGCCCTTGGTTGACCTGTTGCGGCGGGCACTGGGACGCGAGGCCTCCTCACGCTTCCCGGGGATGGCCGAGCTGCGCCAGGCGATCGACACGCTCCTCTTCTCGGGGGACTTCACGCCCACGACGTTCGACGTCGCCTTCTTCATGCACACGCTCTTCCGGGACGACATGGAGGTGGAGGCGCGAGCTCTCGAGGAGGCCCGGCGCGCGGACTACCACGATTTTCTCGCGGAGGAGAAGCCCGTCCCCCCGCCCGCGGAGCCGGGCCCCGGGGCACAGCCTCCGGCGGCCGCCCCTGCCACGGATCCCGAGCACCTGACGACGTCGGCCCCGGCACCCGGTCCTGAGGCCCCGGGCTCGCGTCCCCGGCCCTCGCGCGACGCCGCCGCCCGCGAAGCTGCGGCTCGAATGACCCTCGGCCAGGCACCCGAGCCGGCCCAGGTACGGCGGGGGACATGGCTCCTGCTGGGGCTGCTGGGCGCGGTGATCGTGGGCGGAGGAGCGGGCTGGCTCTACAGCTTCTTCCGCGCGAGGGTCGCCAGCCCGTCCCCGGCCGTCGCGTCGGCGGAAGACGCGGCCGCCGCACAGGCGCGTGTCCGCGAGCTCGAGGCCCGCATCGCGCAGCTCGAGCGCGAGAAGGAGGGGGCGGAGGCGCGGGCAGCGGAGGAGGCGCGCCAGAACCTCGAGGCCCAGGCTCGCGCCAGGGGAGGAACCGCCGACCCCGTGGCCGTCGAGCGCGCGCAGGATGAGGCCCGGCGGCGCGCCCGGGCGGACCAGGAGCGCCGCCAGCAGGAGGAGCTGCGCCGCATCGGGGACGAGAAGAGGGCCGAGGAGCAGCGTGTGGGCACCGAGGCGTCCCCGACCCCCACGCCGGGCCCCACGACCACCCTGCAACCGACTCCGGAGGCGACGCCGACCCCGACGCCCACCCCGACGCCCTCGGCACCGGCGACCCCGGCACCGGCGACCCCGGTTCCAACCCCGGTCCGGCCGGGAGACCTCGTGGATCCCAACGATCCGGCCCTGACGCCGCCAGCCGTGATCCGGGAGGGCCCGAAGCGATTCCCGTCGGCTGCTCTGGAGCGAAAGCTCGGCGGGACGGTGAATCTGAGGGCCCTGGTCGACGAGACCGGACGGGTGGTCGAAGTCGAGGTCGTGAGCGTCACGCCGCGCGCGCTGGGCTTCGAGGAGGAGGCCCTGCGCACCGTGAGGGGGCGGAGCTACCGCCCCGGGACGAAGGACGGCGTCGCCATACGGGTCTGGACGCGGATCACCGTGAACTTCCCACCGCCCCCGCGGTAGGGATGCCTGGCCCCCGTCGAGTAGCATTGCGGGGTTCGCCAGGAGGGTCCATTGGCACGTCCCGCCCCGTTCCTCGCTGCTCTGCTCTTCGTACTCTCTGGCGACCGCCCCGCGCACGCGCAGGCGGCGGCCGCCGAGAAGCGCGCCGTCGCCGTCGACGACCTCGCCCGGATCGAGGATGTGCGCGATCCGAGGAGGTCGCCCGACGGCAAGTGGATCGCCTACACCGTGGGCACCGTGAATGTCGAGAAGGACAAGCGCAACACCGACATCTGGATGACGAGCTGGGACGGGACCGAGCACGTCCGCCTGACCTCGTCGCCCGACAGTGAAACGACCCCGCGCTGGAGCCCGGACGGCAAGTCCCTCGCCTTCCTCGCCGCGCGCGCGACCGGCGAGGAGGCCGAGGACGCCGACGCCAAGCCCAAGACCCAGGTCTGGCTACTGAGCCGCAGCGGCGGCGAGGCGCAGAGACTCACCGACCTGCCGGGGGGTGTCTCGGACTTCGAGTGGTCGCCCGACAGCCGGCGGCTGGTGCTCGTCTCTTCCGACGAGGATCCGGACGACGAGCCCAAGACGAAGGAGGGCTGGAAGCGGAAGACGAAGCCCCCGCTCGTCATCACGCGCTACCACTTCAAGCAGGACCGCGAGGGCTACCTCAGGACGCTCTACGCCCACCTCCACCTCTTCGACGTCGCCACGCGCAAGGCCGAGCCGCTCACGTCCGGCCCCTGGGACGACGAGCAGCCGTCGTGGTCGCCGGAAGGGACGCGCATCGCGTTCGCGAGCCGGCGCTCGGCCGACCCCGACCGCGACGGCAACAGCGACGTCTTCGTCGTGGAAGCCCGGCCCGGCGCGACGCCGAAGGCCGTCACCACCTTCGTCGGCAGCGACGACGGCCGGCCCCAGTGGTCGCCGGACGGGAAGTGGATCGCCTACCTGCAGGGCGACGAGCCGCGATTCTCGGCGTACGAGCTGAGAAAGCTCGCCGTGGTCCCGGCCGAGGGGGGTGTGCCGCGCGTCCTGACCGCCTCGCTCGACCGCCCCGTCTCGGCGCCCCGCTGGGCCCCCGACGGCCGCAGCCTCGTGTTCCTCGTGGCCGACGACCGCGCGCAGTACGCCGCCCGCGTCCCCGCGGCCGGAGGCCCCGTCGAGCCGCTGACCCGGGGGCGCCGCACGGTGACCGCTCTCTCCGAGGGCGGGAGCGACGGCTGGGCGGTGCTGTCGGGCACCGCCGCGGAGCCGGCCGAGATCCACGCCCTCGCCGGTGGCGAGCTCAGGAGGCTCACCCGCCACAACGACGACTGGCTCTCCACCGTGCACCTCTCCTCGACCGAGGACGTCACGTTCACGGCGAAGGACGGCACGGTGGTGAACGGCATCCTGGCGAGGCCCTTCGCTCACCGGAAGGGCCAGCGCCTGCCGGCACTCCTCAACATCCACGGCGGCCCCAACGGCCAGGACGACCACGGCTTCGACTTCGAGCGCGAGCTCCTGGTGGCGAGCGGCTACCTGGTCCTGCAGGTGAACTACCGTGGAAGCGCGGGCCGCGGGGCGAGCTTCCAGAGGGCCATCTACGGGGACTGGGGCCACCTCGAGGTCGTCGACCTCCTGGCCGGCGCGGACTTCCTGGTGAAGGAAGCCGACGCCGACCCCGAGCGGCTCGGCATCGGCGGGTGGAGCTACGGCGGGATCCTGACCAACTACACGATCGCGACCGACCCGCGCTTCAAGGCGGCGGTCAGCGGGGCGAGCAGCTCGCTCCAGACCACGATGTACGGCGTCGACCAGTACATCCGGCAGTACGACCTGGAGCTCGGGCCGCCGTGGAAGAGCGAGGCGGCCTGGCGGAAGGTGTCGTACCCATTCTTCCACGCCGACCGCATCCGGACCCCCACCCTATTCCTGTGCGGGGAGAAGGACTTCAACGTTCCCGTCGCCGGGGTCGAGCAGATGTACCAGGCCCTGCGCAGCCTGGGGGTGCCCACCGAGCTGGTGATCTACCCCGGCCAGTTCCACGGCCTCACGGTGCCGAGCTACCAGCGTGACCGGCTGACGCGCTACCTCGCGTGGTACGACAAGTACCTTAAGCCGGCGGCCGCCTCGCCGGGCGGCTCCCGCTAGTCCGCCGGCGCGTCCCGACCGCCACGCGCGGTCGGGAGTCAGAAAGAGGGGGCGGCTCGCGCCGCCCCCTTCGTGCCTTCCGCCGGAGCGGAAAGCGGCCGTCGGCTAGAAGCCGCCGCCGTGCGGCATGCCGCCGCCCATCGGGGACTTCTCCTCCTTCTCCTCCGGGATCTCGGAGACGAGGGCCTCGGTGGTCAGGAGCAGCGACGCGATCGACGACGCATTCTGCAGCGCCGAGCGCACGACCTTGGTCGGGTCGATGACGCCGGCCTCGACCAGGTTCTCGTACTCGTCGGTGAGCGCGTTGAAGCCCTCTTCGGCCTTCATCTCGCGCACCTTGGCCACGACGACCGCGCCCTCGAAGCCGGCGTTGGCAGCGATCTGCCGCAGGGGCTCCTCGAGCGAGCGACGGACGATCGCGACGCCGACCGCCTCGTCGCCCTCGGCCTTGAAGGACTCGAGGGTCTTCTGGGCCCGGAGGAGCGCCACGCCCCCGCCGGGGACGATGCCCTCCTCGACCGCCGCCTTGGTCGCGTGCATCGCGTCCTCGACCCGGGCCTTCTTCTCCTTCATCTCGGTCTCGGTCGCCGCGCCGACCTTGATCACCGCGACGCCGCCGACCAGCTTGGCCAGCCGCTCCTGCAGCTTCTCGCGGTCGTAGTCGGAGGTCGTCTCGTCGATCTGGGTGCGGATCTGCTTGACCCGGCCCTCGATCTGCTTGGCCGTCCCGCCGCCCTCGACGATCGTCGTGTTGTCCTTGTCGATGGTGATCTTCTTGGCCTTGCCGAGGTCGTCGAGCTTGAGGTTCTCGAGCTTGATCCCGAGGTCCTCGGTGATGGCCTTGCCGCCGGTGAGGATGGCGATGTCCTCGAGCATGGCCTTGCGGCGATCGCCGTAGCCCGGGGCCTTGACGGCCGCGACCTGCAGCGTGCCGCGCAGCTTGTTCACCACCAGGGTGGCGAGGGCCTCGCCCTCGACCTCCTCGGCGATGATGAGCAGCGGCTTGCCGAGCTTGGCCACCTGCTCGAGCACGGGGAGCAGGTCCTTCATGCTCGAGATCTTCTTCTCGTGGATGAGCACCAGGGCGCCCTCGAGGGCCACTTCCATGCGCTCGGGGTCGGTCACGAAGTAGGGCGAGAGGTAGCCGCGGTCGAACTGCATCCCCTCGACGACCTCGAGCGACGTCTCGAGCGTCTTGGCCTCCTCGACCGTGATGACGCCGTCCTTGCCGACCTTCTCCATCGCCTCGGCGATGATCTTGCCGATCGTGTCGTCGTTGTTCGCGGAGATCGTGCCGACCTGCGCGATCATCTTGCCCTTGACGGGCTTGCTGAGCTTCTTGAGCTCCTCGGTCACCGCGCCCACGGCCTTCTCGATGCCGCGCTTGATGTCCATCGGGTTGGCGCCGGCGGTGACGTTCTTGATGCCCTCGCGGTAGATCGCCTGCGCGAGCACGGTCGCGGTGGTCGTGCCGTCGCCGGCGACGTCGGAGGTCTTGGAGGCGACCTCGCGGACCATCTGCGCACCCATGTTCTCGAGCGGCTCCTTGAGGTCGATCTCCTTGGCGACGGTGACGCCGTCCTTGGTGATGACGGGGGAGCCGAACTTCTTGTCGAGGACGACGTTGCGGCCCTTGGGGCCGAGCGTGACCTTGACCGCGTCGGCCAGCCGGTTCACGCCGCGCAGGATCGCCTGGCGCGAGTCGTTTCCGTAAGTGATCTGCTTCGCCATGTCTCTCGGCCTCCCTTAGCTGACGATCGCGAGGACTTCGTCCTCGCGCAGGATGAGGTACTCCTCGTTGTCGATCTTGATGTCGGTGCCGGAGTACTTGCCGAAGAGGATCTTGTCCCCGGCCTTGACGTCCAGCGGGACCTTCGTGCCGTTGTCGAGGATCTTGCCGTTGCCGACCGCGATGACCTCGCCCTCCTGGGGCTTCTCCTTCGCGGTGTCCGGGATGATGATCCCGCCCTTGACGGTCTCCTTCTCCTCGATGCGCTTCACCAGCAAGCGATCGTGAAGCGGACGAACTTTCGCCATGTGTGTCGTCTCCTTGTGTAATTCGCTAAATCGAAGTCGCGTCGATACTTGCGTTCTCGCGCAGCACCGGAGAGGGACGCCTCGGCCGCGCGCGCCTAGCACTCACTCAATACGACTGCCAATCAATATAGAGGCCGGTTGGCGCTCTGTCAAGGAGACTGCCAGCCGGGCTGGGGACTGGAGGTTGCCCGGGGATCTCCCTGCAGCTCTCGCCGGGGTCAGCTAGGGCAGCACGTAGCCCACGACGCCCTCCCCGGTCCAACCCCGGCCGGTCAGCACCTGGTATTCGTTCGAGTCGGTCGTCCAGAGGTGGAGTGGCGGCTGGGCCAAGTTGAGCCTGTACAGCGGAGTGGTGCCGGCAGCTTGCACCGGGAGGAGGTAGCCGATGATGCCCTCGTACGTCCAGGCACCCGATGCCAGGACCCCTGCCTCGTACCAGTCCGTGGTCCAGTGATGCTGCAGGACGCCCGGGTGGTAGAGCCGGTAGAACGGGATGGCGTAGGCCCCGCCGTAGGAGCCGGTCTCTCTCCATAACCGGTAGGCAACCCCTTCCTGGACCCAGCCTCGGGTGCCCAGCACGGAGTACTCGTAGCTGTCGGTCGTGTAGAGGTGCTCGTGGGTTATGGGGCTGTACAGCCGGTATTGGCTGGTGCTGGCGGGTGTGGACGGGGGATCGTCGTTGACGATCGTTCCCGTCCCCTGGCTCTTGACGATCGTGACGCCGGTGCTGGTCAGCCGGACGAAGAACGTCTTGTTTGGCTCAACCGCCGTGTTACCGAGGATCGGCACGAGGATGGAGCGCGTCGTCTGGCCAGGGGCGAACGTGACCGACCCCGACCCGCCCGTGTAGTCGGAGCCAGCCTTGGCCGTACCGTCCGCCGTCGCGAAGCTCACGCTCAGTGCCGAGCTCGATGGGAACGAGAGGCTGACCGTGAAGGCCAGCAGCGCAGACACGCCCGCGTTTCCCTCTCGCACTGCGGGGTCGTCGATGGAGGCCGCGGGCAGGGGGATGGGCGTTCCGGCGTCGTACCGGGCCTTTGCGGGGAGGGTGTAGAGCTTGGTGGTCCCGGTGGGGTCGACCCAGGGCCAGGGGAGCGAGCCGAAGAAGGCGGGCTTGCCCGTCAGGTACAGCGAGGCGGGCAGCGTCTGCGCCGCCGTGTCCCAGCGCACCTGGTTCGTCACGTAGTCGTAGTTCCCCTCCCGCAGGACGGTGCTGCGCACCTGCGGGTCGGGGGACTGCTCCCAGTGGATCGGGTCGTACCCCAGCTTCCAGATCGACGGGGCGTCTCCCCAGGACGTCCCCGCGTCCTCGTAGATCCACCCGCTCATCCGCCCCGCGGTCCCCATCACGTTGCCCACGAACGAGTGCCACCACGACCCGTACATCAGGCCGCCCGCCCGCGCGTTGCCCATCCCCGGGTAGCTGCGGCGGAAGCCGCTGAGGTGGTTGCGGAACACCGTCTGGTAGATCGAGTTGCCGTGCGTGTTGTCCGAGTCGTAGTTGAACGACTCGTTCCCCTCGAACAGCATGTGGTGGGGACCCACCATGTGGCTGCCGTTGATCCCCACCTCCACCCAGTCGGCGTTGTAGCCGATGTGGCCGTCGTCCATGTAGTTGTAGCCGACGACCGACCCCGCCCCCGACGAGCGGGCCACCATCACCTTGTTCGCCTGCATCACGACGTTGTTCTCGATCAGCGCCTCCGCGCTCCCGGACGCGAAGCTGATCGCGTAGCCGCCCCCGCCCGGGTTCGGCCACGCCGCGTCGTGCACGTAGGACTCCCGAACCTCGACCCGGAAGGAGTCGTTGATCGCGACCCCTTCCCCGAGCCACACCGTGTCCTCGACGTTCCTCATCCAGCTGTAGGCCGCGCACTCGAAGCGGACGTTGCCGTCGCCCCCGCCGTAGACGGTGAGGTTCTCGAGGCCGGCGTTCTTCACGTGGACGTTCGAACCCGTGTACCGGGTCAGCTGCGCCGCACGGGCGGTCCGGTAGCTGATGTGCAGGGGCGTGGTGAAGGTGACGGTGCTCCCCGCGACCGACGCCACCTCCTTGATCTCGGAGATCGGCCGCCCCGCCCGGCTGAACCAGGCGTTCGCCTCGGGGAAGGGGTCGTCCTCATCCGCCGGGGGATTGTGTCGCTGCCACACCGCGCGGTCGCTCGCCCAGATCTTCACCGACGTCGGCTGCCCGTTCCGGTTCGGCAGGCTCTGCCAGGTGGCCGTGTTGTAGTTGTCCTCGTCGAGCAGGACGAACTGCCCCGCCGCGAAGCCGCTCCCGCTCGCCACCGTCACCGAGTAGGAGCCCTTCGCCCCGTCGGCCGTGAGGTTCCGGGACGTGGCGTCGTCGGGCCTCGGCCAGCGGGTGGGGCCGATGACCACGACCGGATCGCTGACGGAGGCGGTCTCGCTCCCCGGCTTCGCTCCGTTGGTCCGCTTCAGGGTCGTCACGCCGGCGCCGGCCCCGCGCAGCGTCACCCCCTTGCTGATCAGCAGATAGTCGTTGTTGATCAGGAACGTGCCTGCCGAGAGCGACACCACCTGGCCGGCGGGGCATGCGTCGAGGGCGGCCTGGATGCCGGCCGAGGCGTCCGACGCGCCGTTGCCGTACGTCGAGGCACTCAGGGTCGCGCACACCGTCGTCCGGCTCGGAACACCCCCGGGAATGCCGGGGCTCCAGACCGTCGCCCGATCAACGGGAAGGACGCCGGCTGCCGTCGCCTCGTTGGCACTGACGAGCGCCATGAGCACCGCAAGCAGGAGCGGCGCCCTGGACAGGAGCGTTGCACGGTCGACTTGTTTCACGTCCATCCTCCACGCAGATCGCTTGCACGCACTCCAAACGAGGCCTGGATGCAAGCCACTGCTGGGGAGTCTGGGTGGCGGAAGCTGAACAAACATCGTACCAGAATACTCACCCCCGCCGGGGTCGCGAGTGAGGGCGGTCACCCTCGTCACCGCCACGTCAGGAACCCGTTGACCAGACGGCACTTCAGGCCTGCCAGGCGTGCCAGCGGCAGGCCAGGGACACCTCCGCCGGATGGCGGGGGCCGGGGGTGCGGGGTCGAGGGAGGGCCGCGCGCCCTACGCCTGGATCTTGTACTCCTCGATCTTCTTGCCGAGGGTGTTGCGGTGGATGCGGAGGTCCTTGGCCGCGCGTGAGAGGTTGCCGCGGTGCTGCTGCAGGACGAGGATGATGAACTTCTTCTCGAACTCCCGCTTCGCGTCGGAGAAACGGATCCCCTTGTCGACCATCTCGACGATGAGGGCTTCCAGCTGCTGCTTCACGAGAACGGCGCTCCCCGGAGGCGGTCGAACGCCTCCACGTACTTCTCCACGGTGCGGGCGACGACGTCCGGCGGCAGCTCCGGCCCCGGCGGCTGCTTGTCCCAGCGGAGCGTCTCGAGGTAGTCGCGCACGAACTGCTTGTCGAAGCTCGGCTGCGAGCGGCCCGGCGCGTAGCCGTCGCGTGGCCAGAACCTCGACGAGTCCGGCGTGAGGGCCTCGTCGATCCAGATGAGGTGCCCGTCGCGGACCCCGAACTCGAACTTCGTGTCCGCGAGAATGATTCCCCGCGCCTCGGCGTGCGCGCGGGCCCGGGAGTAGATCTCCAGGCTCGTCCGCCGCGCCTCCGCCGCGCGCTCGTTCCCCACCGTGGCCGCCATCGTCTCGAAGCTGATGTTCTCGTCGTGGCCGGTGTCCGCCTTGGTCGCCGGAGTGAAGATCGGCGGCTCGATCCTCTCCGACTCGCGCAGGCCCCCGGGCAGCGCGATGCCGCACACGGAGCCGGTGGCCTTGTAGTCCTTCCAGCCCGAGCCCACGAGGTACCCGCGCACCACGCACTCGACCGGCAGCACGTCCGTCTTCACCACGACCATCGAGCGGCCCTCGAGCTGGTCCCGGAACGGGAGCAGCTCGGCGGGGTACTCGTCGACCTCCGCGGTGACGACGTGGTGGGGCACGACGTCCGCGAGGAGGCGGAACCAGAAGAGCGACATCTGCGTCAGGAGTATTCCCTTGCCGGGAATCCCCGTCGGCAGGACGACGTCGAAGGCGCTCAGACGGTCGGTGGCGACGACGAGGAGCCTGTCTCCGAGGTCGTACACGTCCCGGACCTTCCCCTTCTTCCACGGCTTGACGCGGGGAAGGCTCGTCTCGAGCAGCGGGCGGGCCTTCGGGTCGATCTGCATGCGGCTCTCGGAGCGTGCGGGGACGGGTGGGTGGTCTGTTCTCCCGGCGGTCACACGGGTCGTCCGTCGGAGGGCGGGAAGTCTACCGGAAGCGCGAAGCCGTAGGCAAGAGTCAAAAGTGACGGGCGGTCGGCCCCGAAGAGGGCCGACCGCCTTCAGGGGTAGCGACGGCGCGCCGGTGACTCAGCGGGCTCCGGACGCTCCCTCCGGCTTCTCCGGCTCCGGCTGCGGGGGTGCACCTTCGGCCTCCGGTGCGGGCTTGGCCGTCGGTCGGGGCGTCGATGACGGCGCGGGGCTCGCGGTGGGCTTCGCGAGCGGCGCCTCCGCCGGCGCCGCCGTGGCAGGCTTCGTCACGCCGCGGTCGGCGATGGGACCCGCGGGCGCCGGCTCGAGGACGACGTCGCCGTCCGCGCGCAGGCGCACCGCGGCGCCCCCGCCCGCGAGCCGCCCGGTGGCGTGGTGGCCGCGCCCCGGCTTGCGGCCGGTCTCCGACGTGGCGAGCCCGGGGATGTCCGCCCGCAGCTCGCCGCGCTTCGACTCGGCCTCGAGATCGAAGCGGCTGCCTTCCGGCACCTCGAGCCGCACCTCGCCGTTCGTCGCCGAGGCCGTCACCGTGGCGGCGAGCGCCGCGCGCGGGGTGAGGCGGACGCTGGCCCGCGCGACCTCGACTTCGACGGGCCCGGCGAAGCCGTCGAGCGTGACGTCGCCCCCGGTCGCCCGCACGCGGGCGCCCCTGGCGAGGCCGCTCGCTTCGACGCCGCCGCGGTCGGCGGTCGCCTCCACCGGCCCGTCCACCCGCTCGAGGCGGACGTCGCCGTGGCTCGTCTCGGCGAAGAGGCCGCCTCCCACGTCCTCCGCCGTGACCTCGCCGTGCTTGGCGGTGGCGCGCGCTTCGCCGCCGACGCGCGCGAGGTGGATCCCGGCGTACGAGGTCTCCGCCTCGACGCGCCCCGCGACGTCGCTCGCGCGCACCTCGGCGTGGCCGCCCCGCACGACGAGGTCGCCGGCCACGAGATCGGCCGTGAAGCCGCCGTAGCTCACCGAGGCCTCGACGGCGCCCGTCTGGCGCGCCGAGACGTCGCCGTGCTCGACGTCGAGCTTCGACGCGCCCGCGACATCCGCGACCTCGACGTTGCCGTGGCGAGCGGTGAGGTCGAGGGTGCCGCCGATGCCGCTCGCACGGACGTCGCCGTTGCGGGCCTCGAGCTTGAGGCCCCCCGCGAGCCTCTCGACGGAGACGCCGTCGAACGACGAGGCGACGTCGGCGCTCGCGACGCCCGCGAGATCGACCCGGCCGTGCTCGCTGCGGACCTCGACCGCGGTCTCGGCGGGGGCCTCGATCTCGAGGTGCGTCTCGAAGCCGACGTCCTCCCCGCGGTCGACCTCGTCGCGGTTGGTGCCGACCCTGACCCTCGCCCCGTCGGCGGAGAGCCGCAGTTCCACCCGCTCGGCGAAGGCCCGCGCCTTCTCCTCGGTGGGGAGGAAGACGACCTTGCGCAGCTTCACCTTGACGACACCGGGGCCGCCGGCGGCGACGCGCACGCTGCCGAAGGCGTTCTTGACCTCGAGGCGCGGGGCCTCGCCGGGGGGAAGCGCCCGCTCCTGGGTCTGCTCGAAGGAGTACGAGGGCCCGTAGAAGCGGCCGCCGATGACGCGGCAACCCTCGGGGCCGATGCGGACGTCCCCGCGCACGTGCCAGGCGGTCTCGACGACGGCCCCGAAGCCGAGGATGAGCAGGAGGAGCCCGATCTTGCGCGCGCTCACTTCGTCACCTCCCGGCGGAGCGGCGGACCCAGAGGTCCGCCAGCTCGAGAACGCCCCACAGGGCGAGAGAGGCCGGCCACCAGGTCCGCAGCAAGGGGAGCAGCTCGAGCCGACCGAGGTTGGAGAGGGTCCACAAGACGCCCAGGGCCACCAGGCACACCCCGAGCGTCACGCCCTCGGGGCTAAAGGCGGGGCGGCTCATCCGTCGCCTCCGCGGCCTTCTTCTTCTGCTGCACGGACGCGTAGACGAAGTAGACCCCGACCGCGATCAGGAGGAGGGGCCACCAGCGCGCCAGCCGCTCGAGGTCCAGCCAGCCGAGGTTGTTGAAGAGGATGAGGACGCCGAAGAGGGCGAGCGACGCGCCCCACAGCGGCGACTCGACCGCGGTGTCGTCGGGCTCCGGCTGCCCGCCGAGGAACCGCGCGTTGATCGCGGTGGCGCCCTTCCAGGCGTCGATCATGTTCCACAGGTAGATGAACGGGATCCCGAAGGCGAACGGGAACTCGTGGCCGGTCGACGCGAGGTAGATGCTCCCGACCCACCCGAAGAAGAACAGGAACGCCCGGGCGACCCGGCCGTTGTAGACCTGGCCGAGGCCCGGGAAGAGCGACAGGAAGGCGGCGAGGCCCGGGCTCTTGGGGAGCCGGACGTAGGGGGCACCCGCGGGAGGCAGCGCCGGCGGCGGCGCCACGTGCGGGCTCTGGGGTTCGAGCGGCTGGCTGCTCATCGTCTCTCTACTCCTTCGAGGTGGGCGTGCCCGCTCGAGGCGGACGCGCCGTCCTTCGCTTCACCGGCTGTTACGTGCCGGCTCCGGCGCCGGTTCGGAAACCTCGGGCGACGCGGGTGGGGAGGCGGCCGGGGGAGCTGCCGCTTTTGGGGCCGCCTTCCGGGGCGGGACGCCGCCGATCGAGGAATCGCCGGTAGTCCTCGACCCTCTCGTTGACCCGGTCGAGGCGCCCCTCGAAGGCCGTGCCCAGGACGACCCCGAGGACCCGCACGTCCTCGACGAGGCGGTCCTTCCGCTCCATGAGGCTGCTGCCCGCGGTGACCGTCTGGCTGACCAGGTGCTCCGCCGCTCGCGACCCCCTCTCGGGGCCCACCACCATGAGGATCGTGCCGAGGGCGATGAGGGCGAAGCCGGCCGCCGCTGCCTGGGCCCAGGCCGGCAGGACGACGGCGGGTCGCACGACGACGGGGCCGCGCCGGGCCAGGGCCGCCGTGGCCGCCCGCTCGGCGAGGCCCGAGGGCGCGTCCGTGTCCGGGAACGCCCGGAGCGACTCGACCACCTCGACGAGCGCGCCCTGCAGGGCCCGGCAGTCCGCGCAGGCGGCGAGGTGCGTCCCGAGCTCGGCGCGCAGGATCTCGTGGAGCGTGCCCTCCAGCTGGTCGGAGAGGAGCTCCTCGGCCCTCTGGCAGTCCATGGTCGTCATCCCTTCACGACGACGCGCCCGCGAGCCCGCGGTGGCGCCCCAGGAGGCGCTTGGCGAGCTCGAGGCGGGCGCGGTTGATGCGGCTCTTGACCGTCCCGAGGGGGATCGCGAGCTCGCTCGCGATCTGCTCGTACGGCATCCCCTGCAGGTCGCACAGGATGAGGGGCAGGCGCAGGTCGGGGGGCAGGGCCCGCAGGCCGCTGTGGACCAGCCGCGACCGCTCCGCCCGCTCGAGCCTCGCGATCGGGTGCTCCTCGCGCGCCGGCAGCGTCTCGAGGACGGCGGGGTCCTCGGCCCGGAGCAGCCGCTCCTGCTTGCGGCGGCGGTAGTGGTCGATGGCGTGGTTGCGGGCCACCGCCATCAGCCAGGCCCCGAAGGGCCCGTCGCTCTCCCGGTACCTCCCCAGCATCTGGTACACCTTGATGAAGACCTCCTGCGCCAGGTCCTCCGACTCGTCCACCCGGCCGGTGAACCGGTAGGCGAGGCCGAAGACCTTCCGGGTGTGGCGGGCCACCAGCTCGCGCCAGGCGGCCTCGTCACCTCCCCGGCAACGCGGCAGCAGGTCGGCGTCGGTCGTGTCCAAGATCAGGTCGTCGCCCGGGCGCTCCCCTGCCGTCACCAGCCCGAACGCAGCCCGGAGCGGGCGGGTTCAAGGAAGTGACCGGGAGAGGGGTCGAAAACGGCCGGTTTGACGCTCGGCGGCGCATTGTAGTAGAGTCCCCGACGGCTATCAAGTGTCTGATCAAAAAGACTTTGTGACCAGGACGGACCGCCGGTGAAAGGGCAGCGGGGCCGGCTCCTCGTCGGGGCTCTCCTCGCCGTCGCCCTGCTGGCTCTTTTCTTCCGCGGGATCGACTGGAACGCCCTCGGCCGCGCCCTCGCCGCCGCGCGCCCCCTGCCCCTGGTGGGCGTCGCATTCGTGACCGTCCTGGTCTATGCGGCCCGCGCCTGGCGGTGGGGGGACCTCCTCGCCCCGCTCGGCCGCGTCGGGTTCGCGGACCTCTTCTCGGCCACGATGGTGGGCTTTGCCTCGGGGCTGCTGGTCCCCCGGGCCGGCGAGCTGCTCCGCCCCTGGCTCATCTCGCGCCGCCACCCGATCCCCACATCGGCCGGTTTCGCCACGATCATCCTCGAGCGCCTCGTGGACCTCATCACGGTCCTCGCGCTCTTCGCCCTCTACCTCTTCGTCCTCCCGGCGCCCGCGGCCCAGGGGGAAGGCCGGCTCATGGACCTCCTGAAGCTCGGGGGCGCGGCCACGGGAGTCGGGGCCCTGGGCGTGCTCGCATTCCTCCTCGCCCTCCACGCGAACGCCGACCGGGTGGTGGGGGCCGTCGAGAGGCTCCTCTCCCGCGCCCCGCGCTGGCTCGCCGAGCCGCTGGGCCGCGTGCTGCACGCCTTCTCCGGAGGACTGGCCGTCCTGCGGGCCCCCGGACCCCACCTCGCGAAGATCGGCGCCCAGTCCCTGGCCGTGTGGCTTCTGATCGCCCTCGGCTTCCACCTCAACCACCTCGCGTTCCGCATCGACCTGCCGTTTCACGCAACGTTCCTGCTGATCGCCTTCCTGGTGGTCGGCGTGGCGATCCCCACTCCCGGCACGGTGGGAGGGTTCCACGCGTTCTACCTGATCGCGCTCAGCGAGGTGTACGGCGTCGACCGCGCCACGGCCGCCGCCGCCGGCATCGCCGCCCACGCCCTGACCAACCTGCCGGTGCTCGTCCTCGGCCTCGCGCTCCTCGGGCGCGAGGGCCTCAGCCTCGCCCGCGTGGCCGAGGTCACCCGCGACGAGCAGAAGCTCCAGGAGGTGCGACCGTGAAGTGCCCGTTCTGCTCCCACCTCGAGGACAAGGTCGTCGATTCCCGCGAGAGCAAGGAAGGCGACGTGATCCGCCGCCGCCGCGAGTGCCTCGAGTGCGGCAAGCGCTTCACGTCCTACGAGCGCATCGACCAGATCCCGCACCTCGTGGTCAAGAAGGACGGCCGCCGCGAGCGCTTCGACCGCGAGAAGGTGATGCAGGGCCTCATGAAGGCCTGCGAGAAGCGCCCCGTCTCCGTGAAGGCGCTCGAGCAGGTCGTGGAGCGGGTCGAGGCCATGGTCCAGGAGAGCCCCGACCGCGAGGTCCCCACCGTGCAGATCGGCGAGTTCCTGATGGACCGGCTCAAGGAGCTCGACAAGGTGGCCTTCGTCCGCTTCGCCTCCGTCTACCGGGACTTCAAGGACGTGGACCAGTTCATGGCCACCTTGAAGGGCCTGCTCGAAGCCCGGGACTGACCGTGAGTGTGGCTGCGGAGCTACACTAGCGGGATGCCGCGGGGGCGCTTCCAGAACAACGCGAAGCTGGTCCTGGCCGTCACCGGGGGGCTCCTGGTCGTCTTCTTCCTGGCCGAGCTGCTCCTGCGCAAGAGCCGCGACTTCCAGCCGGACTTCCTGGCCTCGGCGCTCCTCTACGGCCTCACCGTACTCAACCTCTCCCTCCTCTTCGTCCTCCTCTTCGTCCTCGGCCGGAACCTCGTCCGCATGCTCATGGAGTGGCGGCGCGGGGTGTTCGGCGCCCGCCTGCGCGTGCAGCTCCTGCTCGTCTTCCTGCTGATGGCCACCGCGCCCTCGATCCTGATCCTGCTCGTGGGCTCCGACCTCATCCGGCAGACGGTGGACCGGTGGTTCAGCGTGGACGCGGAGCGGATGCTCGCCTCCTCCCAGGCCCTCGGCGCCGCCCTCGACGCCTCGGCCTTCGAGGCCAGCCGGGTCCACGCGAGGCTCCTCGCCCGCGAGATCGAGCTGCGCGGCCTGCTGGCCCCGACCGAGCACGGCCGGCTGCGGCGGGCGATCGAGGTGCGGGCGAGAGAGCGCGAGCTCGACCTCGTCAACGTCTACGCCTCCGGGAGCGAGGTCGTCGCGGTGATGGACCCGCGCCTGCCCCCGGCCGCCTCCTGGGACGCGGCCTCGGGCGTGGCACTCGCCGAGGCGGCGCTCGCCGGCCGGGAGGTGGAGGCGACGATGGCGTTCGGGGCGGGGCAGCTCGCCCGGGTGGCGGTGCCCGTGCACGACGCGAACGGGACACCCGACGGCGCCGTCGTGGTGTCGAGCTTCGTCCCGGCGGAGGTCGCCTCCGCCGTCCACGAGGTCCGCGAGGGCTACACCAAGTTCCGCAAGACGCAGACCTACCGCGAGCCGATCCTCGCCTTCTACCGCTCGCTCTACCTCTTCCCGGCGCTGCTCATCCTGTTCGGGGCGGTCTGGCTAGCCCTCTACCTTGCCCGCCGCATCACGACACCGCTGCGCCTCGTGGGCGAGGGGGCGGAGCGGATCGCCTCGGGGGAACGGGGCGTGCGGGTCGACTTTCCCACCGGCAGCGACGAGTTCCGGGCCCTCATCGGCTCGTTCAACCGGATGTCGGAGCGCCTCGCCCGCAGCGAGGAGGAGGTCGAGTTCTCGCGTGCGGGCCTCGTCCGCAAGAACCAGGAGCTCGAGGAGCGGCGGCGGCTCACCGAGACCGTGCTCGAGACCGTCGGCACCGGCGTCGTGGTGGTGGACCAGGAGGGGACCGTCACCGCCGTGAACGAGGCCGCCCGCGCCCTGCTGGAGCTCGACGCGGGCACGGCGGGACTGCCCCTCGACCGGGTGCTGCGCGGGCCCGGCCGCGAGGAGATCCACGCCCTGGTGCTGCGCCTGCTCTCCGGCCGGGTCTCGCGCCAGGAGCGCGAGGTGATCGTCCCTTCCCGCGAGCGCGACCGCCACCTCGCGGTGACGGTGGTGAGCCTGCCCGGGACGCTGGGCTCCGCGCCGGGGGCGGTCGTGGTCGTGGACGACCTCACCCCCCTCATGCGCGCCCAGAAGGTGGCGGCCTGGGGCGAGGTGGCGCGGAAGCTGGCCCACGAGATCAAGAACCCCCTGACGCCCATCCAGCTCTCCGCGCAGAGGGTGCGCAAGGCCTGGCTCAAGTCGGACCCCGAGTTCGAGAAGATCGTCACCGAGTGCACGCGGGCCATCGTGGACGAGGTCGAGGCGCTCAAGAACCTGGTGGACGAGTTCGCCCAGTTCGCGCGGCTGCCGGCGGCGAGCCTCCAGCCCGCCGCCTTGCACGACGTGGTCGAGCAGGCGCTGTCGCTCTACGACGGTCTCTTCCCGGGTGTCGCCTTCGAGCGCCGCCTGGCCCCCGACCTGCCGCCGCTGCGCCTCGACCCCGAGCAGATGAGGCGGGCGCTCATCAACCTCGTGGACAACGCGGTGGAGGCGACCGAGGGCCGGGGCCGGATCGTCGTCGCCACCGAGTACGACCGCGCCGAGGGCCGAGCGCGCCTCGTGGTGGCCGACGACGGCCCAGGGATCGCCCCCGCCGACCGCGACCGGCTGTTCGTCCCGCACTTCTCGACGAAGAAGCGGGGGAGCGGCCTCGGTCTCGCCATCGTGAGCCGCATCGTGCAGGAGCACCTCGGCACCATCCGGGTGGAGGACAACGCGCCGCGGGGCGCGCGCTTCGTGGTCGACCTGCCGGCTTGAAGGGGAGAAGGTGAGAGAGAGAGTCCTGGTCGTCGACGACGAGGCGGGGGTCCGGGCCTCCCTCGCGGGGATCCTCGGGGACGAGGGCTACGTGGTGGAGGCGGTCGAGTCCGGCGAGGAGGCGCTCGCCGCCCTCGGGGCCCGCCGCTACGACCTCGTGCTGCTCGACGTGTGGCTCCCCGGGGCGGACGGCCTCGACGTCCTCGGGCGCATCCGCGAGGCGGACGCCGAGCTGCCGGTGGTCGTCATCTCCGGACACGGGACGATCGAGACCGCGGTGAACGCCCTGCGGATCGGGGCGCAGGACTTCGTCGAGAAGCCCCTGTCACTCGAGAAGACGCTCCTCGCGGTGAAGAACGCCCTGCAGCGCAGACGCCTGGAGAGCGAGGTCCAGGCCCTGAAGCGGCGGCTCGACGAGCGCTACGTGATGGTGGGGGAGAGCGCGGCCCTGCGGCGGCTGCGCGCCGAGATCGAGCAGGCGGCGCCGACGAACGGGCGCGCCCTCATCTTCGGCGAGAACGGCACGGGGAAGGAGCTCGTGGCCCGGGCGATCCACGACCGGAGCCTGCGCTCCTCGGGGCCGTTCGTGGAGGTCAACTGCGCGGCCATCCCCGAGGAGCTCATCGAGAGCGAGCTGTTCGGCCACGTGAAGGGGGCGTTCACCGGGGCCCTGGCCGGGCGGAAGGGCAAGTTCGAGCTGGCCGACGGGGGAACCCTGTTCCTCGACGAGGTCGGCGACATGAGCCTCAAGACCCAGGCCAAGGTCCTGCGGGCGCTGCAGGAGCACCGGATCGAGCCGGTGGGCGGGGTGGGGTCGGTCGAGGTGGACGTGCGCGTGATCGCCGCCACCAACAAGCGCCTCGAGGAGGAGATCCAGCACGGCCGGTTCCGCGAGGACCTCTTCTTCCGACTCAACGTCATTCCCTTCCACGTGCCGCCGCTGCGGGAGCGCCGCGAGGACGTGCCCCGGCTGGCCCGTCACTTCATGGAGGTCCTCTCCGCGGAGCACGGCCGGCGCCCGCGGACGATCGAGCCCGACCTGCTCGAGGCGCTCTCGCAGCTGCCCTGGCCGGGCAACGTGCGCGAGCTGCGGAACATCATCGAGCGCCTCGTGATCATGACACCGGGCGACTCGATCGGCCTGCGGCACCTGCCGGCCTCGCTCCTGGAGGCTCTCCCCGCGGGCGCGGCCGCGGCGGTCGCGCTTCCCCCGCAGGCCGGCACCCTGGTCGCGGCCCGGGAGGACTTCGAGCGGCGCTACATCCTGGGCAAGTACCGCGAGTGCGGGGGGAACATGAGCCGGACCGCCGAGGCGCTGGGTGTCGAGCGCTCGAACCTCTACCGCAAGATGAAGGCCTACGGGCTGCTGCCCGCCCGGAAGGAGCCCTCGGAGCCGCCGGTGGAAGCGGATGAGGCTTGAACCGGCCCGCATGCATCCCGGATAATGAACTCGCGCGAGGCCGACCTATACCGACAGCGATGACAGCCCGGAACGAGAGCGGGCGGGCGCGTCCCCGGGGGGCCGCCTGGCCCCGGCGCGCGATCGTCTCGCTCTGGGTCATCGCCTTCGCAATCGCGGGCGGCCTGCTCGCCGCCCGGTGGGATGCGCTGATGGCGCGGCTGGCCGGTCCTCCGGCCGTGGCCGCAGGAGGAGCGCTCCGATGACATGTCCGACCTGCGGTGGAGAGCTGGTGCCGGGCGCCGAGCGCTGCCCGGTCTGCGACGCCGGCGTCATCCCGCGGGTCGAGGGCGCTCTCGCCGCCGACCCGCGCCTCCTGACTCCGCCGGCCCGGCCGAAGACGCGGGTGGAGCCGCTCCGCGACATCCCGGCCCTGCGCAAGCGCGAGAAGACCTGGCGCGACGAGGTGCAGGAGCGCGTGCGCTCGCGCCGGCAGAAGCGGGCCGAGGCCGGCCTGCCTCTCTTCGATCAGCCCGAGCCGTCCGCAGCACCCGACCTGCCCGTAGCCGAGGCGCCGGTCGCCAGGGCGTCCGTTCCCCAGGCCCCCGGCGCCGAGGCCCCGGCCCGGGTGATTGAGCGACCGGCCCCGCCCTCGCTCCCCGTGACGCCCTGCGAGAAACGCCCGTCCGAGCCCGCGCGCGAGCCGGACCTCGCCTCGACTCGCCTGAGCGAGGCCGAGCTCGCCGACCTCCCGCTGCGCCCGGCCGCCGCCACGACGGCGCCGGAAGAAGGCGTCCTCGGACGGGATCTCGCCGCCGTACCCCGGGTCGTCACACGGACGGTGCCTTCGCTCGACGACGAGACGCTACTCGGCGACACGGAGCTCGAGGGAGAGGTGGACCTGCCTCGGCCGGTCGAGGAGCTGACACCGGTCGAGCGTCCCGCACGGGCCTCCGAGCGGGCCCGAGCCGCGGCCGTCGACGCGCTGCTGTTCGCAGCTCTGTCGGCGGTGGTGGTCTACTTCACGGGCCGGGCGGCGCGGGTGGACCTCGGCGCGCTCGTCGCGGGCTGGCGGGGGCTCGCCGCGTACCTCGTCCTGCTCGCTCTCTTCTACGCCGGGTACTTCACCGGCACGACCGGCCAGAGCCCCGGCAAGCTGCTGACCGGCCTGCGCGTGGTGGGTCCTGCCGGCCGGCCTCCGGGCTACGCGCGCGCGACGGCGCGGGCCCTCGTGGGCCTGCTGGGGACGGGACTCGCCGGCCTGGGCCTTCTCCCGATGGCCTTCGACCCGGCGGGCCGCGCCCTGCACGACCGCCTGTTCCACACGCGCGTCGTTCGCGGCTGAGGCCGCGCCGGCTCACCGCCGCCGGACCACCGCGAGCCAGTCGTCGGTGATATCGGCGGGCGGCGTCCCGAGGCCGACCTTGCCGCCGCCTGCGACCTCGCGCGCCGAGCCGCCCCGGAGCGGACCGCCCTTCCGCGGATCGAGCCACTCGACCGTGAACCGGCCGGAGGCGCCGGAAAGGTCGAGGTCGGCCGGGCCGCCCTTCGGCAGGTAGACGAGGTAGATCTCGCCCCGCCTCGCGAAGGCGTAGCGGCTGTTGTCCTCGGCGGCGTTGCCGACCAGCCCGTCCACGGGCTCCATCTCCTGGAACGGGATGCGCTCGTCGCGGAAGAAGTCGAGCGCCACCCGCGCGAAACCCCAGGAGCGCTCGCGGCTGCGCCAGTCCTCGCAGAGGAGGTCGTTCTGCGGCAGGGAGTAGCCGAAGTAGTACTCGACGCCGGCGCCGCCGGCCATCAGCGTGCCCCAGAGAGTCTGGCGACGGACGTCGTGGAGGTCGTACTCCCGGCCCCCCTTCTCCTTCGCCTTGCCGGAGAAGCCCTCGAAGCCCGGGTCGGGCGGCACGCCGAGAGCGGAGTCGCCCTGCTCGTCGCTCGCCACCACCCACGGCCTCCCGGCCCGGGCCGACTCGCGTCGCCACCTGAGCACGCGCTGGTGCGCCGCGTCCCAGTGGTTCTGGAGCGACGCGCCGGTCAGGTTCGAGCCCGCGCCGAGCAGGGGCGTGTAGACGCGGTCCTGCTCGTCCGGGTAGGTGTGGATCACGACGGGATGGTGGTAGGGGTCGAGCTCGGAGAAGGCGTCGGCCATCGCCCGCTGCTGCTCGGGCGCCTGCGTGTTCTCCTCGCCGAGGTTCCAGTTGAGCGCCAGCTCGTGGCCGAAGCGGGCGACGAGCTCCCGGTAGTAGAGGCGCCGCTCGGGGCCCGTCTCGCCGCCGTCGAGCGCCTCCGGGATCGCCCGGGTCTCGCGTCGATGCTCGTGGCTGTGGTCGTCGTTCTCCGTCTCCTGCGTCTTGAAGTGCAGGTAGAGGCCGAGCGACTGCGCATGGTCGAAGACGACCTGCCACTGGTCGAGCTTCGAGCAGTCGTAGTGGAGCTTCGCCTCGCGCTCGACGAACGGCCACACGTTGTCGCCGTCGCCCCCGGCGCTGTAGGTCAGGAACGAGAATGCGTTCACCCCCCGGCTCGCGAGGTAGTCGAGCGCGCCGATCAGGCCCTTGCCCTTGCCGCTCTTCCACGTCGGGTCCCCGGGCCGAAAGTCGCGCAGGTGGGGCGCCCAGGTCTTGAGCGGGACATTCGGCTTGCGAGCCACCGTGCCGTCGAAGTCCGCGTAGCCGAGGAGCGTCTCCGGGGCGTCCGGCCCGGCCTTGAGGAAGTACCGGCCGGATCCCGCGAAGCGGAGGTAGTGGCCCCCGGCGTACTGCAGCCTCCCGTGGGCCCGGAAGTCGCGGCCCGCCTTGTCAGTAGGGAGGACGTCGAAGGCCCCGGAGGTCCCGTCGACGCCCGTGACCGGCTCGCCCTCGACGGCAGGGTCGACGGCCACGCGCGTTCCGCGCACCATCGAGGCGCGCCACGTCCAGCGGCCGGGCCGGTCGGGCGACAGGTGGGCCCGCCACTTCGTGCCCGCCTCGGCGGAGGTCTCGCCGGCGTCGCCGTCCGCCGCGAAGTAGCCGGGCACGTCGTAGCGGGGCGCGCCCGACTCGTGCGTGAAGCGCACCGTCAGCCGGTAGTCGAGGAAGGGGTTCGGCTGCGTGTCGCGTTCGCGTGCCTGCGGGCCGTCGAGGGTCAGCGTCACCTTGTGCCACTGCCTCAGCTCGCCGGAGACCTCGGCCGCCGGCGGGGCCGGCGCCGGGGAGCCGTCGGCCGAGGCGCAGAGCACGAGAGCGCAGGGCACGGCGAGCAGGCGGGGCATGGCGGGATTCCTCCTGCGGATCGAGCGGCGGACGCGACGGATGGGATGATACAGGAAGGTAGGATCTGCTAATGGACGCCGTCACCCTCGACCGGACGCTCGCCGAGCTGGGCCCGCGCGTCGTCGGCCGGCACCTCTCGAGACCGCGGGTCGTCGGAGGCGCCGCCGTGGTCTTCGAGGTCAGCGGCTCGCGTGACCAGACGCTGTGGCTCGACGCCGGCCGCGGGACCGCCGGTATCTACTGGCTCCCCCGCGACGTCGCCCGCTCGCTCGCCGGTCCGCCCGCGCTCGCCGCCCCCGGCCGTGCGCGCCAGCTCCTCCTGCACCTGCGCAAGCACCTGGACGGGGCCCGCGTCGCCTCGCTGGCGCGCGTCGCCGGTGAGCGAACCCTCGTCCTCGATGCCGGAGGCGCCGCGCTCGTCCTGCGGCCCGGAGGCTCTGCCGCCGCGCTCAGCCTGGTCCGCGACGGCTCCGTGCTGGGCACCCTCGGCGAGGGGCCCGCGGCGTGGCCGCTGCCGGCGCCGTCGCCCGAGCGCGAGTGGGACCGGCTCGATCCCGCGGCCTTCGAGGCCGCGGTGGCCTCCGCGCGGGCCGCCGGCCGGTCGCTCCCGCGGGCGGTGCTCGCCGCCTGCCCGGGTCTCGGCCCGCGCCTCGCCCGCGAGGTGGACGGCTCCGGACCTTCGCTGGCCGCGCTGCGCGAGCGGCTCCGCGCCGCGTCGCCCCGGGTCGCGGTTCCAGGCCCGCCGGACGCGTGGCACGACGCCGACCTCGCGGGCCCGACCGCGGTGGCCCTCTCGCCGGTCGCCCTCGAGGAGGCCGAGGGAGTCGTCATCGAGCTCTCGTCCTGGCTCGAGGCCGGCGCGGTCTTTCTCGAGGCGCGCCGCCGGGGCCTCGGGTTCGAGGCCCGCCGGCGGGCTGCGCTCGACGAGGTGCGCCGGCGCATCCGGCGCCTCGAGCAGCTCGAGGCGAACCTCGCGCAGGACCTGGCGGGGCTCGCCGACGAGGGCGACCTGCGGCGCCGCGCGGAGGCGCTTCTCCTCGGCGCGCGGCGGCTCGAGGCGGGACGGGAGTCGGTCGAGGTGCCCGACCCGCACGACCCGGAGCATCTCCTCACGATCGGCCTCGACCCCCGCCTCGGGGGCCTCGCCAACGCGGAGCGGACGTTCGCCAAGGCGCGCCGCGTCGACCGTGCGCGCCACCAGATCGACCTGCGCCTCCGGGAGACGCGCTCGGCGCTCGGCGCGGCGCGGGAGGGCGAGGTGCTCCTGCTCCAGGCGCGTGACGCGGGCGAGCTGCCCGGGCCCCGGGAGGACGGCGGCGATCCCGGGGACGCCGCCGCCTCCCCCCGGCACTACCTGACGAGCCGCGGGCTGTCGCTCCTCGCCGGGCGCAACGCACGGGAGAACCACCACCTGACGTTTCGCGTGGCTCGGGCCGAGGACCTCTGGCTGCACGCCCGGGACGTGCCGGGCTCCCACGTCGTCCTGCGCGACAACGAGGGCCGCGCGGGTGCTACCGACCTGCGCGAGGCGGCCGAGGTGGCGGCCTTCTTCAGCGAGGCGCGCGCGGAGGCGCTCGTGGACGTGCACGTCACGCGGAGGAAGCACGTTCGGCCGGCCAGGGGCGGCCCCGGCCGCGTCTTCGTGGCGCACTCGGACACGCTGCGCGTCGCGCCGCGGGACCCGGAGGGTCGGCTGAGGAAGCGCTGACACGGAAGCGTCGCGTTCCCGCGCCGGCGCAGTATGATCGGCGGATGCGGAAGCTCGTGGATCGCCTGGCGAGCGTGGTGGCGACCGCGTTCGGGAGCGGCCATTCGCCGTTCGCGCCGGGGACGGCGGGCTCGGCGGTCGGGCTGCTTCTCTTCTGGCCGCTGGCCGGCCTCGCGTGGCCGTGGCAGCTCGCCGCCGTTGCCGTCGTGTCCGTCGTCGGGGCGCTCGCGGCGGGGCGGGTGGCGGGGAACCTGGGCCTCGAGGACCCCGGCCTCGTGGTGGTGGACGAGGTCGCGGGCCAGTGGCTCACGCTCGTGGCCCTGCCGTTCAACCCCGCGACCGCCGTCTTCGGCTTCCTGGCCTTCCGCGCGATGGACATCGTGAAGCCGTGGCCGGCCCGCGACCTGGAGCGGCTGCACGGGGGCTGGGGGATCATGGCCGACGACCTCGCCGCCGGCGTCTACGCCCACCTGCTGCTGCGCGTGGGGCTCCTCGTCTGGCCCGCCGGGGGGACCCCTTGAGGGCCGAGCTCCTGGCGGTGGGGAGCGAGCTGCTCGGGCCGCTGCGGGCCGAGACCAACACACTCTGGCTCACCGAGCGCCTCCTGGATGCGGGAATCGAGGTCGTGGCCCGGGCGACGGTCGCGGACGAGCGCGCGCTCCTCGCCTCGGCCTTCCGCGAGGCGCTCTCCCGGGCCGACGTGGTGATCGCCACCGGCGGCCTCGGGCCCACCGCGGACGACCTCACGCGCGAAGCGGCGGCGGCGGCGACGGGGCGACGCCTGCTCCGCGACGAGACGATCCTCGAGGCGCTCCGCGCCCGCTTCGCGCGGTTCGGGCGGACAATGTCGGCCACCAACGAAAAGCAGGCCGACGTCGTCGAGGGGGCGCGGGCGCTGCCCAACGCCCGCGGGACCGCGCCCGGCCAGATCCTCGCTCAGGCCGGCCGTCTCCTCGTGCTGCTCCCCGGTCCCCCGGGAGAGATGAAGCCCATGTTCGACGAGCAGGTGCTCCCCGTCCTGCGCGAGCGGGCGGGGGCGTCCCGCGTCGTGCGGCGGCGCGTCCTGAGGATCGCGGCCATGCCGGAGAGCGAGGTGGACGAGCGGGCGGCGCCGGTGTACTCGCGCTTCGAGAACCCGAAGACGACCATCCTGGGCGCGGCCGGGCAGGTGGAGCTGCACCTCGTGGCCCACGGACACGGCGCCACCGAGGCCGAGAGCCGGATCGAGGAGCTGGCCGCCGCCCTGCGTGCGGCGTTGCCCGGCCGCATCTTCGCGGAGGACGGGCGCGACCTGCCGCACGTGGTGGCCGACCTCCTGCGCGAGCGCGGGCTCACCCTCGCCCTGGCCGAGTCGTGCACGGGGGGGCTCCTCGCCTCCCGCCTCACCGAGGTGCCGGGGGTGAGCGCGGTCCTCGAGCGAGCGTTCGTGACCTACGCCAACCGGGCGAAGGTCGAGGAGCTGGGCGTCGACGAGGCCCTCCTCGAGGAGCACGGCGCGGTGTCGGAGGAGGTGGCGGCGGCGATGGCGGCGGGGGCCATGGCGGCGGCGCGGGCCGACGTCGGCGTGGGCGTCACCGGCATCGCGGGGCCCGACGGGGGCACCGTCGAGAAGCCGGTGGGCCTCGTCTACGTGGCGACCTGCGGCGCCGCGGGCACTGGCGTGCGCCGGAACCTCTTCCCCGGCGGTCGCGGGCGCGTGCGGTTCCAGGCGACGCAGGTGGCCCTCGAGATGCTGCGCCGGGGGCTCCTCGGCCTCCCTCCGCTGTGAGCGCGACCGGCGGCGTGCGGGCCTTCGTCGCGATCGAGCTCGACGCCCGCCTGCGCGAGGGCATCGGCGAGCTGCAGGCGCGGCTGCGTCCCCGGCTCGGCGGGATCCGGATGTTGCGGCCCGAGGGGATGCACCTCACCCTGCGGTTTCTCGGCGAGGCGACCCCCGCGCAGGTCGAGACACTGCGGCCGCTGCTCGCGTCCGCCGCCGCGGCCTGCACGCCGTGCGAGGCCCGTGTCGCCGGGCTCGGGACCTTCCCCGAGCGCGGCAGCTCCCGGGTGCTGTGGCTCGGCCTCGACGTGCCGCCGCCGTTGCTCGACCTGCAGGGGGCGTGCGAGCGCGCGGCGCGCACGGCCGGCTTCGAGCGGGAGGAGCGGCCCTTCCGGGCGCACCTCACCCTGGGCCGCTGGAGGGAAAGCACCCCCCGGCCCGACCTGGCCCCGGCCGAGCTCGGGGCGACGCGCCTCGAGACGCTCGCCCTCTTCCGGAGCGACCTCCGCCCGGACGGCGCCGTCTACACGGCACTCGCCCGCTTCCCCTGGGACGGCCGGCGGTAGACTAGCGCCCTCCGATGCTCGCCCTGCTGCAGGTCGCGGCCGTCGCCTACCTGGTCGGCTCGATCCCGTTCAGCTTCCTCGTCGCGCGGGCGTTCGGGGTCGAGGACGTGAGGCGGGTCGGCAGCGGGAACGTGGGGGCGACGAACGTGCTGCGCAACGCGGGGAAAGGGGCCGGGGCCCTCGCCCTCCTCCTCGACCTCGGCAAGGGGGCGGCGGCAACCGCGCTCGCCGGGCGGCTCGCCCCGGGGGAAGCCGCTCTCCCTGCAGTGGCGGCGGTGGCGGCGGTGATCGGGCACATGTACCCCGTGTGGCTGCGCTTCGAGGGCGGCAAGGGTGTTGCGACCGGGCTCGGGGCGCTCGCCCCCCTCGTGCCGAAGGCGGCGCTCGCCGCCCTCGCCGCCTTCGCCGTCGTGGCCGTGGCCACCCGCTACGTCTCGCTGGGCTCGGTCGGAGGCGCCCTCGTGCTCACGGCGCTCGTCTTCGCCGCGCGGGGTCCCGACCCGGTCGCCCTCGCCGCCGCCCTCACCGCGGCGCTGGTCGTCTTCCGGCACCGCTCCAACTTGCGGCGCATCTTCGGCGGGACCGAGCGCCGCGTGGGCCAGCCGAAGGAGTGACGCGATGAGAACCACCGTGATCGGGGGCGGGGCGTGGGGAACGGCTCTCGCCTCCCACTGCTCCCGCGTCGGCCTGCCGGTGCGGATGTGGATCCGGGAGCCGGAGGTCGCGGCCGCCGTCAACGAGCGGCACGAGAACCCGGCCTACCTGCCCGGCGTCGAGCTGCCGGGCGGCCTGCGCGCCACGCCCCGGCTCGACGAGGCACTCGCCGACGCCGAGGCCGTTCTCGTCGTCGTGCCTTCGGAGTTCTGCCGGGGGATCTACCGGGAAGCGGCGCGGCTGGCCCCGGAGGGCGCCGTCTTCGTGTCGGCCACGAAGGGCCTCGAGGTCGACTCGCTGCAGCGAATGTCGGAGGTCGCGGCCGCCGAGGCCCCGGGCCGCGCGGTGGCCGTTCTCTCCGGCCCCTCGTTCGCCCTCGAGGTGGCGAGGGCGCTACCCACCGCCGTGGTGGTCGCGTCGGCCGAGCACTCGGTGGCCGAGCGGGTCCAACGGCCGCTGGCCAGCCGGACCTTCCGGGTCTACTCGAGCGACGACGTCGTGGGCGTGGAGCTGGCCGGCGCCCTCAAGAACGTCATCGCCATCGCCGCCGGGATCGTCGACGGCCTCGGCTACGGGCACAACATCATGGCGGCCCTCATCACCCGGGGCCTCGTCGAGATCTCGCGCCTGGCGGTGGCCCTCGGGGCGAAGCCCGACACCCTCGCCGGGCTCGCCGGCCTCGGCGACCTCGTGCTCACCTGCACCGGCGCCCTCTCTCGCAACCGTACAGTGGGCCAGCGCCTCGGGCGCGGACTGACCCTGGCCGAGGCGGCGGCCGGCATCCACCCCGAGGGGGTGCGCACGACCCTCGCCGCCTGCGCCCTCGCCGAGCGGAAGGGCATCGAGATGCCGATCGCGCGGCAGATGAAGGCGGTGCTCTACGAGGGCAAGCCCCCGCGGGAGGCCCTCGACGAGCTGATGCTGCGAAGCCTCAAAAGAGAGTAAACTGCTCGCTCCGAAGGGGTTGGTGTGCCCCGAGGGCGGGAGCGATGTACCGGCTGACCTATCAGGACGGCGATAAGCCTCTGAGCTACGACTTCGCCTCCGGCGAGGTGGTGATCGGCCGCTCTCCCGAGTGCCAGATCGTCCTGCGCGACTTCGGGATCTCGCGCACCCACGCCAAGGTCGTGGTGGCGGAAGACGGCACCGCCCGCATCCTCGACCTCAAGTCCAAGAACGGTACGCAGGTGAACGGGGTCCCGATCGTCGAGGCGCCCCTGCGCGACGGGGACCGCATCCTCCTCGGCAAGTTCGAGCTCACGTTCGCGAAGGCGCTCGAGAGCAAGGTCGTCCTGGACGAGGAGAAGCCCCTCTCGGAGGAGGCGGGCACCATCATCCGCTCGGTGGGGGAGCTGTCGCGCCTTCTCAGCGCGCTGCCCGTCCCCGCCGCCGAGCCCACGGACGAGCGCAAGGCCCCTCCGGTCGACCTGCGGGAGATCGAGAAGTCCAACCGCATCCTCCAGGTCCTGACGAAGGTGGCGGAGACGCTCATCGCGGTGCGCCCCGTGGAGGAGGTCCTCCAGCAGGTCATGGACATCGTCTTCGAGCACATGCCGGCCGACCGCGGCTTCCTCATGCTCGAGGAAGAGAGCCAGGGGGGGCGGCTCGTGCCAATGGTCGTGAAGCACCGCAACCCGGGCGGGGGCGAGGGCCGCATCACGGTGTCCAAGACGATCGCCGACCGGGTCATGCACGACCGGGTGTCGATCCTCACCTCGGACGCGATGGTGGACCCGCGGTTCGGGGCGGGGGACTCCATCCGCTTCCACGGCATCCGCTCCGCCATGTGCGCGCCGCTGTGGAACAAGGACCAGGTCATCGGGATCATCCACGTGGACTCCCCGATGCTCACCAACTGCTTCACCGTGAACGACCTCGACCTCCTGACCGCGCTCGCCAACTACGCGGCCGTCGCGGTCGAGAGGGCGCGGCTCAACCAGAAGATCGTGGCCGAGGAGAAGAAGCGCGAGAGGCTGGGGCGCTTCCTCTCCCCGCAGGTGGCGAACCGGATCCTGGCCGCCTCGGACACCCAGGGCGCCGAGCTCGGCGCCCCCGAGGTCCGCGAGGTGAGCGTGCTGTTCGCGGACATCAGCGGCTTCACCTCGATGTCCGAGAAGATGAGCCCCTCCGCGGTAGCGCGCCTCCTCAACGAGTACCTGTCCCGGATGACCGAGGTCATCTTCAAGTACGAGGGCACGCTCGACAAGTACATAGGGGACGCCATCATGGCCGTCTTCGGCGCGCCCCTCGACATGCCCGACCACGCCGAGCGGGCGATCCGCACCGCCCTCGAGATGCAGGAGCGCCTCGCCGAGTGGAACGCGGAGAGCAGGGAGGGCCCCACCTTCCGCGTCCGCATCGGGATCAACTCCGGCAAGGCGGTGGCGGGCGAGATCGGCAGCGTCAACAAGAAGGAGTACACGGTCCTCGGCGACACCGTGAACACCGCGAGCCGCCTCGAGAGCTCGGTGGCGAAGCCGGGCTCGGTGGTGATCGGCCAGCAGACCCTCGACCTCGTCGAGGGCATGTTCGAGTGCCGCCCGATGGGGAGCTTCAGCCTCAAGGGCAAGGAGAAGGAGGTCCTCGTCTACGAGGTGCTCGCCCCGGTTTCCCAAGAGGCGTCGTCGCCGACCTCCCCGCCGGGGGAGGCCTGAGGCATGCCGGACCCGACGCCCCGCAACCGCCGGGGGCGCATCCTCTTCTCGATCCTGGCTCTCCTCTTCGCGGTGGGCGTCGTGCCTCTCGTCTGGACGTCGTGGGACGTGGTCACGCGCAGCCGGCTCAGCCTCGAGGGCACCCAGCAGGAGTGGCAGCTCGACAAGGCACGCCTCATCTCGACGCAGGTGGCGATCTACGTGGACAGCCTGCGCTCGCAGGTCCGGGCCATCGCGCGCACGCTCGAGATGGACGTGGGCAGCGGCGGCTTCAGCGCCCGCATCGCCCACATCCGGCAGGAGAAGTCCCTCGAGCGCTACCTCCAGACCTCCGGCTTCCAGACGGCACCCAGCCTCGTCTACGTGAGCGTCGTGGACCCGACCGGGATCGGCGCCCAGTCGGGGCTGCTCCTGCAGGACGCGCGGCTCGTCGAGCAGCTGCAGGAGGCCTTCCAGCGGGGCCAGCACGGGACCGCGATGATCTCGGTCCCCGTCATCTCGGAGTCCCTGCAGGAGCCGGTGGTCGTGCTCGGCGAGCCGGTGGTCGGTGGCGGCAAGGTGGTGGGCGTGGTCCTCGCGGTCGCGAGCCTGCAGCCAATCCGCGAGATCACCACCGCCACTGGCGGCGGCATCTTCGAGGTGTACGTCATCGACAACCGCGGGCACCTGATCGCCCACTCCAACCCGACGCAGCCGCTCGCCACCGACGTGTCGAACGTCGAGATCGTGCGGATCTTCCTCTCGACCTCCCAGGACACCCAGGGCCGCGGGGCTCCCCCGGGCCGCCGCAGCGGTGTCTTCGGCACCACCCGCTTCGACACCGTGGACGACCAGAATCGCCCCCGCCACATGCTGGGGACCTACATGCGCGTCCAGGACGAGTCCGGCTGGGGCGTCATCGTCCAGGTGGACGTCGACAAGGCCTATTTCACCGCGATCGAGATGCGCAACAAGTCGCTCCAGGTGGTGGCGATCGTCACCGCCCTCGCCGTCGTCCTCGGCTTCCTCTTCGCCGGCCAGATCAGCCGCCCCGTGCAGAAGCTGGCCGAGGGGGCCCGGCGCCTGGCCGGCGGCGACTACGCGACGCGGGTGGCGGTGCGCAGCGGCAACGAGGTGGGGATCCTCGCCGACGCGTTCAACCTGATGGGCGAGGAGATCCAGAAGGCCATCGAGGAGATCCGGCGCCGGGCCGAGGAGAACAAGGAGCTGTTCATGGGCTCCATCCGCATGCTCGCCAACGCCATCGACGAGAAGGACCCGTACACGCGGGGCCATTCCGAGCGCGTCGCCTACTACTCGGCCTGCCTGGCGAAGCACCTCGGGATGAGCCCCGACGAGGTCGAGCGCGTCCACCTCTCGGGGATCATCCACGACGTGGGCAAGATCGGGATCGAGGACAAGATCCTGCGCAAGGCCGCCGCCCTCACCGACGAGGAGTACGAGATCATGAAGCAGCACCCGACCAAGGGGGAGCACATCCTCGAGGCGGTGCCGCTGCTCAAGGAGAAGGCGGGCGACGGCCTGATGCACCACGAGAACGTCGACGGCAGCGGCTATCCCAAGGGGCTGCGGGGGGAGGAGATCCCGCTGTTCGGGCGCATCGTCTCCGTGGCCGACGCCTTCGACGCGATGACCACGGATCGCCCCTACTCCAAGGCCATGACGTTCGAGGCCGCGATCGCGCGCCTCAAGTTCCTCGCCGGGAAGAAATTCGACCCGGCCAGCGTGGACGCGTTCGAGAGAGCCTTCCTCACCGGCGACGTGAGCCCGGCCAAGGCGCGCCGCGCCTCCGTGGCCTCCCGCCACTTCGACCTCAATGCCCTCATCGGCGACACGCCCCCGCCGGCTCCGCCCGCGACCTTGCCGGCGGGGACCGTCGCGCGGGACGCGCCGTCGCCATCGGTGTGAATGAGATGATGAACCGAAGAGCCGTCGCCGCGCTCGGAGCGGCACTCGCCCTCGCCGCTCTCGCCGTCCCCGCGCTCGCCCAGACCGGCCCCGACGCGGAGACCCGCTTCTCCACCGGCGTCATGCACCTGCGCGAGGGGCGCGTGGACCTCGCCCTCGAGGAGTTCAAGAAGGCGGCGAAGGAGGACCCCAAGAACCCCTACTTCCAGAAGGGTCTCGGCCTCGCCTACTCGGCCAAGCGCGAGTGGAAGGATGCGATCGCCGCCTTCCGCAAGGCGCTCGAGCTCAACCCCTACTACGCGGACGTGCGGAACGACCTCGGCATGGCGCTCATGGGCTCGGGGGACCGCGAGGGCGGGAAGAAGGAGTTCCTGGCCGCGTACTCCGACCCGACCAACCCGACGCCCGAGATCTCGGCCCGCAACCTGGGCCAGGCCTACCTCGACGAGAAGAACTACGCGGACGCCGTGAGCTGGTTCCAGACGAGCGTGAACCGGAACAAGGGCTACCCCGACCCCTACATCGGTCTCGCCGAGGCCCTGCTGGCCCTGGGGAGGGCCGACGAGGCGGTGGCGCAGCTCGCGACCAGTGTCGCCGAGGTCCCCGGGGACCCCTCCCTCCTGCTCGCGCTCGGGCAGGCCCTGTTCAAGGCCGGCCGCTTCGGGGAGTCGAGGACGCGGCTCGAGGAGGCGGTGCGCAAGGACCCCGCCGGGCCCGCCGGTCGGGCCGCCGCGGAGCAACTCAAGGCGCTGCCGAAGTAGGTCCCGTGCCCTACCGCCGCATTCTCGAGACCCTCCTCGCCCGCATCGCGGGCGCTCGCACCGCGCTCCTCCTCGACACCCAGGGCGAGGTCGTGGTCGGGGCGGGCGACCTCGGCGAGCGGCACCGGCTGATCGGCGCCTACCAGGGCATCGCGCTGGGCATTGCCTCGCGCACGGCCGATCGCTTCGAGGCGGGCGGCGTGCGCTCGCTCGTGTGGCGCCACGAGGACGGGTCGGTGGTCCTCACCACGCTCAAGGACGGCTACTACCTGGTGGTCGCCCTCGGGCCGCGCAGCCTCCCCGCGGTGGCCGTCCGTCACTGCGAGGACGTGCGGGCACGCCTCGACGAGGAGATCTAGGTGGGCCTCCTCGACCGGCTCCGCGGCGGGCTCGCCCGCACGCGGGAGGCGCTCACGACCCCGATCGAGGACCTCGTGCGCGGGCGCCGCCCCCTCGACCCGGCCGCGCTCGAGTCGGTGGAGGAGGCGCTCATCGCGGCGGACATGGGCCTGCCCGCGGTGGAGGAGGCGATGGCGGTGCTGCGCGAGCGCAGCGGGGAGATCGCCCCCGGGGGCGCCGCCGCCATGCGGCAGGCTCTCGTGGAGGAGATCCGGCGCTCGCTCGAGCTGCCCCCGGGGCCGCCGCCCTTCTCGTCGCGGCCGTGGGTCGTCTTCGTGGTGGGTGTGAACGGGGTTGGCAAGACCACGACGATCGGCAAGCTGGCCTCGGGCTGGACGGAGGAGGGCCGCTCCGTGCTCCTGTGCGCGGCCGACACGTTCCGCGCCGCGGCCGCCGAGCAGCTCGAGATATGGGCCTCGCGCGCGGGGGCGGCGTTCCACCGCGGCGCAGAAGGCGCCGACCCCTCGGCCGTCCTCACCGACGCGCTGCGCTCCGCCCGCGCCCGCGGGACCGACGCCGTCCTCGTCGACACCGCGGGCCGGCTCCACACCAAGACGAACCTCATGGCCGAGCTCGCGAAGATGGCGCGGGTGGCTGGGCGCGAGGTCCCGGGCGCGCCGCACGAGACGCTGCTCGTCCTCGACGCCACGGTGGGCAGCAATGGCCTCGGCCAGGGGCGCGAGTTCGCGAAGGCCGGCGGCGTGACCGGCCTCGTCCTCACGAAGCTCGACGGGACGGCGAAGGGCGGGGTCGCGGTGGCGGTGGTGCGCGAGCTCGGGGTGCCGATCCGCTACGTCGGGGTGGGCGAGCGCGTCGACGACTTGCTGCCCTTCGACGCCGCCGGCTTCGCCGCGAGCCTCGTGGGGGAGTAGTGGACGAGAGGATGATGCGGCGCGCGCTGGCCCTGGCCGCGCGCGGGCTCGGCGAGACGAACCCCAACCCGGCCGTCGGCTGCGTGGTCGCGCGCGCGGGCCGGGTCGTGGGCGAGGGCTGGCACCGCCTCGCCGGCGGGCCGCACGCCGAGGTCGAGGCGCTGCGGCGGGCGGGGGCTCGGGCCCGCGGGGCGACGCTCTACGTCACCCTCGAGCCGTGCGCCCACCAGGGTCGCACGCCGCCGTGCGCGCCGCTCGTCCGCGACGCGGGCGTGGCGCGCGTCGTGGTGGCGATCCGCGACCCGAACCCGCTCGTGGCCGGACGCGGCCTCGCGCTGCTGCGCAGAGCGGGGATCGCGGTCGAGACGGGCCTGCTCGCGGACGAGGCGGCGCGGCTCGACGAGCGCTTTCTCGCCTGGGCGCGCCTCGGCCGGCCGTTCATCCTGCTGAAGGCCGCGCTCACCCTGGACGGCCGCATCGCCACGGCCGCCGGCCGGTCGAAGTGGGTCACGAGCCCCGAGCAGCGACGGCAGGCCCGTTGGTTGCGGCGGCTCCACGACGCCGTCCTCGTGGGGATCGGGACCGCCCTCACCGACGATCCCCTGCTCCTGCCCTCGCCCCGGCTGCGGCGCCCGTTCGCGAGAGTGGTGCTCGACTCCAGCCTCCGACTGCCGGCGACGGGCCGCCTCGCCCGCACCGCCGCCCCGCGCAACCCGGTGCTCGCCCTTTCGTGCGCGCCCGACCCCGCGCGGCGGCAGGCGCTGGAAGCGGCCGGGGTCGAGGTCGTCGACGTCGCGGGGGAGGGCGGGCGGGTGTCGGTGGGCGCCGCCGTCGAGGCGCTCCGCGCGCGGGGCGTGACGAGCCTGATGGTCGAGGGCGGGGGCGAGGTCCTCGGCTCGTTCCTCGCCGCGCGCCTCGTGGACCAGGTGGCGCTCTTCCGGGCCCCGCTCCTCCTCGGGGGGCGCGGGAGCCTTTCCGCCTTCGGCGGCCCCGATCCGCTCGAGATCGACGACGCCCTGCGCGTCGAGCCCGTGCCCGCCGAGCCGGCCTTCCCCTGGCCGTGGCCGCCCGAGTTCGAGCTGTGGCGGCCGAGGCGTTAGAGTAGCGTCATGTTCACCGGCATCGTGGAAGGCACCGGGACGGTACGCACCGCTTCGCGCCGCGGCGACGTGATGACCGTCCGCATCGACGTGGGGGGCCTCTTCGAGGGTCTGCCCCTCGGCGGGAGCGTGGCCGTGAACGGCTGCTGCCTCACGGCCGTGCGGTCGGACCCGCAGGGCTTCGACGTCGATCTCACCGAGGAGACGCTGCGGCGCACGCGCTTCGACGAGAGGCTCGTGCCGGGGGCGCTCGTGAACCTCGAGCGCCCCATGAGGGCCGACGGGCGGTTCGACGGCCACGTGGTCCAGGGCCACGTGGACGGCATCGGCCGCGTCCGGGAGATGATGTGGCTCGGCGAGTCGGCCGAGATCAGGGTCGAGCCGCCTCCGGAGCTGGAGCGCTACCTCGTCGAGAAGGGTTCCGTCTCCGTCGACGGCATCTCGTTGACTGTCTGGGGGATAAGGGACGGCGCCTTCTCCGTGGCGCTCATCCCGTATACACTGCAGGTGACGAACCTGCGGGACGCGAAGGCGGGCAGCCTCGTCAACCTCGAGGCCGACGTCATCGCCAAGTACGTGGAGCGGCTCCTGGCCGCCCGCGGCCTGTAGACGGCGCCCCGCCAGAAAGGCCCCATGCCGTTCAGCACCATCCCCGAGGCCCTCGAGGACTTCCGGTCCGGCAAGACGATCGTCGTCGTCGACGACGAGGACCGCGAGAACGAGGGAGACCTCACGATCGCGGCGGAGAAGGTCACCCCCGAGGCCATCAACTTCATGGCCCGTTTCGGGCGCGGCCTCGTGTGCCTGCCCATGACCGGCGAGCGGCTCGACGAGCTGCGGATCCCGCTGATGGTGCACGACGAGCAGAACTCGGCGCGCTTTGGGACCGCTTTCTGCGTGCCGATCGAGGCCCGTCAGGGCACGACCACCGGCATCTCCGCGGCCGACCGTGCGACGACCGTCCTCGCCGCCATCGACCCGCGCACGAAGCCGGAGGACCTGGCCCGCCCGGGCCACATGTTCCCCCTGCGGGCGAAGGAGGGCGGCGTCCTCGAGCGGGCCGGCCAGACGGAGGCCGCCATCGACCTCGCCCGCCTCGCCGGGCTCTACCCGGCCGGGGTCATCTGCGAGGTGATGAACGAGGACGGCACCATGGCGCGGGTGCCCCAGCTCGAGTCGTTCTGCCGCGAGCACGGCGTCCGGATGATCACGATCCGCGACCTCATCCAGTACCGGATGCAGACCGAGCGGCTCGTGCGGAAGATCGCCGAGGCGAACCTGCCGACCTCCTACGGCGGCTTCCGCATCCACGCCTTCGAGAGCCGGATCGACGGCCAGCACCACGTGGCAATGGTCATGGGCGACGTGCGGACGGACGAGCCCGTCCTCGTGCGCGTCCACTCACAGTGCCTGACCGGCGACATCTTCTCCTCCACCCGCTGCGACTGCGGCTCCCAGCTCCACACGGCCCTGGAGATGGTCTCGTCGGAGGGGCGGGGGGTCGTCCTCTACCTCCGGCAGGAGGGGCGGGGGATCGGCCTCGTCCACAAGATCATGGCCTACGAGCTCCAGGACCAGGGCAAGGACACCGTGGAGGCGAACGAGGCCCTCGGCTTCAAGGCCGACCAGCGGGACTACGGGATCGGCGCCCAGATCCTCGTCGAGCTCGGCGTCGAGAAGCTGCGCCTCATGACCAACAACCCCCGCAAGTTCGTGGGCCTCGAGGGGTACGGCCTGACGATCGTGGAGCGCGTCCCCATCGAGATCCCCGCGTCGGACGACAGCCGCCGCTACCTCCGCACGAAGAAGGAGAAGCTCGGCCACATCCTGCGCTCCGTCTGAAGTGCAGCTGAAGCCTCCCGCCCCCAGGCCCGACAGGGTCCGGTGGAGCGCCGTCGCCAGACCGGACGGCCGTGGCGGCTTGACACGCCACCAGTACCGCGGTAATGTACGGCATGGCGATCGCTCAGTCTCGTCTCACGGCCCAAGGTCAGATCTCCGTTCCCGCAGCGGTTCGGCGGAAGCTCGGTGTCGGCCCGGGCTCCACGCTGGAGTGGCATGAGGAGGGCGAGAGGATCGTCGTTCGACGGGTTGGTCGGTTCACGTCGGCCGACCTGCACGATGCTCTCTTCCCGAGTCCACCCAAGCGGCGGAGCCTCGAGGAGCTGAAGGCCGGCCTGAAGTCCCACGTGAAGAGCCGCCATGCGCGCCGTTGACACCAACGTTCTCGTCCGCCTGGTGACACGCGACGATGCAAGGCAGGTAGGTGCCGCGGAGGCGTTCGTGGCGCGCGGTGCGTGGGTGTCCCATGTCGTGCTGGTGGAAGCAGTCTGGGTGCTCGTGTCCGTGTACGAGCTCGAAGCCCCGGCCGTCGGGACGGCGGTCGACATGTTGTTGAACCACCGTGACCTCACTCTCCAGGATGCAGAGGTGGTCGCGGCTGCGCTGGCGCAGTACCGTGCGAAACCCTCAGTGGGGTTCTCCGACTGCCTCGTGCTCGAGGTCGCTCGAAAGGCGGGTCACCTCCCGCTGGGCACCTTCGACCGGGATCTGGCCAGGCTGGACGGCGGACAGAGGTTGTAGGAGCGGGGCAGGGGGCCCGACCAAGCCCTTCCGCCAGACGGAGGTACCGGATGCTCCCACGCGCGGGACTGATGTCGCTTTGCCTTCTGGCGCCCACCGTACCCGCGGAATCGACGGATGGTCCGCTTCTGGCCTGGCAGTACGAAGGCTCGGCAGTGCAGGGTGCTCGCTTCGTCAAGGTGATGGAGGATCCCCGCGCACAGGAACTGCTGCTCGCGGTGGCCGCGGAGCCACGTGAAATGGCGTTCGTTGCCAGCGCCTTGAAGGAAGCCGCGGTAAAGGCGGTAGACCTGGAGCCGAGGATGAAGGCAGCCGGCTTGCGGCCGCGCTGCTGACGCACCGAGCTGAGTTTGAGGCGGCACTGGCCCGGAGTTCGCAGGCCGGGGTGGCCTCGAACGCCGTGGCCCTCTTTGCGATCGGCTGCGTCTCACTCGACTGGGACGGCTTGACCCTGACCGCCGCGCGCGGATACCGGACCGAGCCGAAGGCAGCCGAACCCTACCTTCCGTTGGCTTGGCAGACTGAAGGAGGAGGCGACAAGCGAGGCCTCTACTGGGGCAGCCACAGCATGACCGACACGATCACCTTCACCACGTTCGGGGATCATGCCGGCGTGTCCAGAGTCGCGTTTCCGGACCTGGGCGGCAAGCTGCGGCGAGCGCTCCGAACGACAGATCTGCCCGAGCCCGTCGTGTCCCGATTGGGGTGGGTCGCAGACGATCTCATCAGGAAGCACCTGTCCTTCGTCCGGAACGGGGTGCCTCTCGAGGATGGTTTCTACTGGGTGTGGCACTACCTGTTCGGCGTTGCCAACCGCGAACTCGCTGCAGCAGGCCTGCTGTCCGACCCGTATGATCCCGGGTCCCACTTCGGGGGCTTCCTGCCGGTCGTGTGGCTCGATGCCGTCATCAAGGAGCAGGGAGTCTCGAAGGCGTCGGCCGGGGCGAAGTGACCTGTCGCCCCCGCGTGTACGTGGTCCCCGGACGGGGTCCGACGGGGCGGCCGCGGGCTCGGCAGGGGAGGGAAAGAGCCCTCCCGGGCCATGTTTGACAGGTATCCCGAGGCCCCTATAAGATCATCATTTGCTTTGGCTTGGGATCCGTCTGCCCGAGGGTGATCTGACGTGTTCGAGTCGCTGAGCGAGAGGCTTCAGGGGATCTTCCGGTCCCTGCGCGGCCAGGGTGTCCTCACGGAGGCCCAGGTCGAGGCCGCGCTCCGCGAGGTCCGCCTCGCCCTCCTCGAGGCCGACGTCCACTTCCGGGTCACCAAGCAGCTCGTCGAGCGGGTGCGCGCCCGGGCGATGGGCCAGGACGTCCTCAAGAGCCTCACCCCCGACCAGGCCGTCCTCCGGATCGTGCGGGACGAAATGGTGGAGGTCCTCGGCGGCGCCGAGGCGAAGCCCCTCGCGAGCGCCAAGCACCCCCCGAGCGTCATCCTCATGACGGGGCTCCAGGGCTCCGGCAAGACGACCACCACCGCGAAGCTCGGCCGCTGGCTGGCCGGGCGCGGGCGTCATCCGCTCCTCGTCTCGACCGACGTCTACCGGCCCGCGGCTCGCGAGCAGCTGCTCGCCGTGGGCGCGCAGGCCGGGGTCAAGGTGCACCACCCGGAGCTCCCGGACCCGCGGGAGATCCTGCGCTCCGCGCTCGCCGAGGCCCGGGCGGTCGGGCACGACACGCTCCTCGTCGACACCGCCGGCCGCCTCCACATCGACGACGCCCTGATGGCGGAGCTGGCCGAGCTGCGGGCGATCGCGGAGCCGGCGGAGGTGCTCTACGTGGCCGACGCCCTCACCGGCCAGGACGCGGTCCGCAGCGCGGAGGAGTTCCACCGCCGGGTCGGGATCACCGGCATCGTGCTCACCAAGCTCGACGGCGACTCGCGCGGCGGGGCTGCCCTGTCCGCGGCGGCGGTGACCGGCCAGCCGGTCAAGTTTGCGGGCGTCGGCGAGAAAGTCGACGCCCTCGAGCCGTTCGAGCCTCTCCGGATGGTCTCGCGGATCCTGGGCATGGGCGACGTGCTCGGCCTCATCGCCATGGCCGAGGAGACGGTCGAGCGGGAGACGGCGGAGGAGCTCGCGCGCAAGCTGCGGCGGGCGGAGTTCACGCTGGAGGACTACCGCGACCAGATGAAGCAGCTCCGGAAGATGGGGCCGCTCGACCAGGTGCTGTCGATGATCCCGGGGATGGGCTCCCTGAAGGGAGTCGACGTGGACCGGGGCGAGCAGGACATGCGGCGGACGATCGCCATCATCGACTCGATGACGCCGCAGGAGCGGCGCGACCCGTCGGTCGTCAACGGGAGCCGCCGCAAGCGCATCGCGAAGGGCAGCGGCAGCTCGGTCGAGGACGTCAACCGTCTGCTCAAGCAGTTCGCGCAGGCCAGGAAGCTCATGAAGGGGCTCGGGGCCGGGTCGAAGGCGATGAAGCGCCTCGCCGCCCGGATGCCGCAGCTCCGATAGAAGACAAGGAAGAGGAAGGATGCTGTCCATCAGACTGAGACGTACGGGTTCCACGAAGCGGCCCTACTATCGAGTGGTCGTCGCCAACTCCCGGGAGTGGCGGGACGGGCGGTTCGTCGAGGTGCTCGGGCACTACGACCCCCGGCGCAACCCGCCGGAGTTCAAGATCGACGCGGAGCGGGCGAAGCACTGGATCGGCAAGGGCGCCCGCGCCACCGACACCGTCCGCAGCCTGCTCAAGCAGGGGGCGGCGAAGGCCTAGCGCCGTGAGGGACCTCGTCCTGCACATCGCCCGCGGGCTCGTGCACGAGCCCGGCCGCGTGCGCGTGCGCGAGCACGTGGAGCACGACCGGACCGTCGTCGAGGTGTCGGTCGCCCCCGGCGACCGGGGCCGGGTGATCGGGCGCCAGGGCCGCACCGCGAACGCGATGCGAACCCTGCTCGACGCGCTCGCCGAGAAGCGGGGCGACTCCGTCGCCCTGGAGATCCTCGACTGATGCCGGAGTTCCGGGAGCTCGTGCTCGTCGGCCGCGTGGTGAAGCCCCAGGGCCGCCACGGGGAGGTGGCCGTCGTGCCCCTCTCCGACCGGCCCGACCGCTTCCCGGGCCTGCGGCGCGCGTTCGTCGCCGCTCCCGGCGGGGGAGTGCGCGAGCTCACGGTCCTGCGCTGCTGGCCCCACAAGGGCCGGTTCGTGCTCCAGTTCGAGGGTGTGGCCTCGATCGACGAGGCGGAGACGCTGCGGGGGTTGGAGCTGCGGATCGCGGAGGCGGAGCTGGCCACCCTGCCCGAGGGCTCCTTCTACCACCACCAGCTCACCGGGCTGCGGGTCGAGGACGTGACGGGCGCCGCGATCGGCCTGGTGGAGGACGTGTGGGAGACGGGGAAGGACGCGCACGTTCTGGTCGTGCGCGGGCCGGACGGGGAGACGCTGCTCCCCTTCGTCTCCGACTTCGTCAGGGAAGTGGACGTCGCCCGGGGCCGCATACTCGCGGTGAGGCCGGAGTACGCCGGTGCGGATTGACCTCGTCACGATCTTCCCCCGCATGGTCGAGGGGCCGCTCTGCGAGGGCATCGTGATGCGGGCCCGGGAGGCGGGGCTCGTGGACATCCGCGTCCACGACCTGCGCGAGCACACCGACGACCGCCACCGCACGGTGGACGACGCGCCCTTCGGCGGCGGGCCGGGGATGGTGATGAAAGCCGAGCCATTCTTCCGGGCGCTGGAAAAGGTCCGGGCGGACGGCCCGGCCGGGAGCGAGGCGGTGGTGCTCCTGTCGCCGCGCGGCCGTCGCTTCGACCAGGAGGCCGCCCGGCGGCTCTCTCTCCTCGACCGGCTCGTCCTGCTGTGCGGGCGGTACGAGGGGATCGACGAGCGCGTGGCGCAGGAGCTGGCCACCGAGGAGCTGAGCCTCGGGGACTTCGTGCTCACCGGCGGCGAGACGGCCGCCCTGGCCGTGGTCGAGGCCACGGTGCGACTCGTGCCGGGTGCCCTCGGCGACGAGGGCTCGGCGGAGAGTGACTCCTTCGGAGACGGGCGGCTGGACTGGCCGCACTACACGCGCCCCTCGGAGTGGCGCGGGCACGGCGTGCCCGAGGTGCTGCTGTCAGGTGACCACGGCCGCATCCGGCGCTGGCGCCGCCGGGAGGCCCTGCGCGCGACCCGGGAGCGCAGGCCGGACCTGCTGGCCGTGGCCCCGCTCACCGCCGAGGACGAGGCGCTGCTGCGGGAGATCGAGGACGAGTCCCGGGCGGGCGGGCCCGGGGCGCTGGACAAAACCCCCGCCGTCATTCACAAATAGGGGCGGAAAGAAGACCATGAAGGCCATCGAGAAAGTCGAGTCGGCGGACCTGAAGAAGGCCCTGCCGCAGCTCAACCCCGGCGACACCGTGCGCGTGCACGTGCGCGTCAAGGAGACGAACGTCAAGGAGGAGATCAAGGGCAAGCCCAAGGAGACCGAGCGCGAGCGCGTGCAGGTCTTCGAGGGCGTGGTGATCGGCCTGCGGGGCAGCAGCACCCGGGCCACCGTCACCGTGCGCAAGATCTCCTTCGGCACCGGGGTGGAGCGGATCTTCCCGCTGCACGCGCGGACCATAGAGAAGATCGAGGTGGTCAAGCACGCGCGCGTGCGCCGGGCCAAGCTCTACTTCCTCCGGGAGCGCAAGGGCAAGGCCGGGCGCATGCAGGAGCGGCGAGTGGAGGGCGCGGCTCCGGAGGCGTAGAGACCTCCCCCGGGTGCTGGCCGGGGACGAAGGGGGGCGATGCGAGCGGCGTCTGGGCGGAGCCGGCGGCCGGCGGTCCACCGCGGCGTGGAGTTGCGCTGCGGAACGCGCTTCGAGGACGAGGCGCGCGCGGCGGGCCACGTGGTCGTCGCCGGTGTCGACGAGGTGGGGCGGGGCGCCCTCTGCGGCCCCGTGGTCGCCGGGGCCGTGGTGCTCGGCGACGGCTTCGACGTCGATGGCCTCGACGACTCCAAGCGGCTCACGAGGCAAAGGCGCGAGGCGCTCGACGCGCGGATCCGCGCCCACGCCCGCGGCGTCGGGGTCGGCCTGGCCGAGCCGGGCGAGATCGACCGCGTCAACATCCTGAAGGCCACCCTGCTCGCGATGCGCCGCGCCGTCCTCTCCCTGCCCGCGATGCCCGACCTCGTCCTCGTCGACGCCCTCACCATCCCCGGGCTCGAGGTGGAGCAGCGGCCCATCGTGAAGGGCGACGCCCTCTCGGTGTCGATCGCCGCCGCCTCGATCGTGGCCAAGGTCGCGCGGGACGCCCTCATGCGCGAGCTGGACGGCCGGCACCCCGGCTACGGGCTGGCCCACAACATGGGCTACGGCAGCGAGGGGCACCTCGAGGCCCTGCGCCGCCTCGGCCCCACGGCCATCCACCGCCGGTCCTTCCAGGGCACCACCCAGGCGTGGCTCTTCTCGTGAGGCCGCGGGGCTAGCGTGGCGAAGATCAACCAGATCAAGCTGAGGCAGGACGCGGACGCCGCGGAGCGCGCGGGCCGCTTCGACCGGGCGGTCGACCTCCTCAAGCAGATCGTCCAGGAGAACCCGCGGGACTGGAACACCGTCAACCGCATCGGCGACCTCTACGCGAAGCTCAACAACCTCAAGGCCGCCAACGAGCAGTACGTCAAGGTCGCCCGCTACTTCGCCGACGACGGCTTCTACCTGAAGGCGATCGCGGTCTGGAAGAAGGTCCTCCGCACCGACCCCTCGCTGCTCGAGGGCAACGTGGCCCTCGGTGACCTCTACGCCCGGCAAGGGCTCGTGGCCGAGGCCAAGCAGACGCTGGGCGTCGTCATCGACGAGTACGTCAAGCGCAACCGGATCCGCGAGGCAGGCGACGTCCTGAAGCGGATGGCCGAGGTGGACCCCTCGGACATGAAGGTGCGGATCCGCCTGGCCGAGCTCTACGCCCGCGAGGGCAGCCCGGAGAAAGCGGCCGGCGAGTACGTCGCCATCGCCGAGGAGCTCGTGAAGAAGGGCCACCTCGCCGAGGCCCTGCAGCTCATCGACAAAGCCCTGCGCTCCGGACCCCGCAGCCCGCGGCTCCTCTCCGCGGCCGCCCGCGTCCACCTCGTGCAGAAGGACTACGCGCGGGCGATCGAGAGCCTGCAGGAGGCGCGCCGGGCCGCCCCTGCCGACCGGGAGGTCGCGCTCCGCCTGGCCGAGGCCTGCCTCGGGTCGAAGCGGGCCGACGAGGCCCGGCAGGTGCTGGAGAGCCTGCTCGAGCGGGACCCCTCCGACCAGGAAGCGCGGATGCAGCTCGGCCAGGTCTACCTGGCCGAGGGCCGCCACGACGAGGCGTTCGACCAGCTCCTGCCGGCGGTGGAGAAGCTGGCCGAGCGGCGCCAGACCGACCGCGCCGCCGCGCTGCTGCAGCAGATCGTCCAGAAGAACCCCTCCCACATCCGCTCCCTGGGCAAGCTCGTGGAGCTGTACCGGCAGTCGCGCAACGACACGCTGGTGGCGCAGACCTACTCGCAGATGGTGGAGGCCTACCTCGCGGGGGGCGGCCTGGAGCAGGCCGCCTCCATCCTGGAGATGCTGGTGCAGCTCGAGCCGCACAACGAGCAGCACCGCTCGAAGCTCCGCTGGCTCCGCGAGCAGCAGGGGGACCAGCGCGCGGGCGGCTTCGACGTCGACCTCGACCGTCCGGCCGCGCCCCCGATGCCGCCGGTCCCCGTGCCGGTGTCCCGGGCCGCCGGCCGGGCCGGCCTCGAGCTGAGCGGCCCGCTCTCCGCCGACGATCAGGAGTTCATCGGTGAGCACCTCGCCGAGGGCCGGGTGTTCCGCAAGTACGGCCTGGGCGACAAGGCCCGCGACCAGTTCGAGGCGATCCTGGGCCGCTTCCCGGACAACCTCGAGGCGCTGCGCGAGCTCGTCGACCTCCACCGCGAGAAGGGCGAAAGCGAGGCCGCCGCCGAGCGGCTGCGCGTGATGGCGGAGGTCCATCGCCTGAAGGGCGACGCCGACGACGCGATCCGGTTCGACGCCGAGGCCGACGCGCTCGGCGGCGTCGTCGCCGCTCCCGTGACGGCCCCGGCGGTCGCGGTCCCCGCCGTGGCCGCTCCCGCTCACCGGCCCGCCGCGGTGGAGGCGGGCGTCGAGATCACCGTCGAAGAGCCGGCGCACGAGGAGGAGGAGGAGCTGCTCGAGGAGTTCGAGGAGCTCGAGCCGATCCCTCCCGAGCCGGCCCTCGAGGCGGCCTTCGAGGACGAGGAGCTCGCGCCGGCCGGCGGCGACATCGGCGGCCAGTTCATCGACGAGGAGGAGCCGCCGGCCCCTGAGGCCGGGTTCGACCTCGACGAGCTGCCGCCCGCGACCGTGCCCGTGCCCATGGTCACCACCGGCCTCGTCGCCCAGGCTGCCCCCGGGGCCGCTCCCGTGGGCGACGTGCCGCCCGACCTGCGGCGGGCCCTCGAGGAGATCGACCAGTACGTTTCGCTGGGCTTCGTCGAGGACGCGAGGGGAGTCCTGAACGACGTGGGCGCCCGGCTCGCCGCCTACCCGGCCCTCGTGCAGCGGCTCGCCGAGCTGGGACTGGAGGTCTCCGGGATCCCGTCGGCCGCGGCGGCGGAGGACCTCGTGCCGGTCGAGTCCCCCGTGTCCCCGGCTGCCGCCGAGGAGCCCCTCCAGCTGGGCGCGGACTTCCTCGAGTTCACACCCGCTGCCGCGGCGCCGGCGGTCGAGGCGGCGGCGGCCGTCCCCTCCGGGGGCGGGAACGGGGGAGACGGCTTCGACCTCGCGTCCGAGCTGGGCGATCTCTTCGGGGCGCAGCCCGCGGTGGCGGCCGAGGCTCCGCCCGCGCCCGGGACCGACCTCGGCGACGCCTCGCTCGCCGACATCTTCCGCGAGTTCCAGAAGGGTGTCGACAAGCAGCTCGGCAAGGAGGACTACGAAACGCGGTACAACCTCGGCATCGCGTACAAGGAGATGGGCCTCGTGGACGAGGCGATCGCCGAGTTCCAGCTCGCCGCCAAGGACGAGGGGCGCCTGCTCGAGTGCTCGAGCATGCTCGGCATCTGCTTCGTCGAGAAGGGCATGCCCAAGCTCGCGGTGAAGTGGTTCGAGAAGGGGCTCTCCGCCCCCGGCCGCACCGACGAGGAGTACCAGGGGCTGCGCTACGACCTGGCGAGCGCCCTCGAGCAGGCGGGCGAGACCGACCGCGCCCGGGCGCTCTTCACCGAGCTCTACGGCCAGGACGCCTCGTTCCGCGACGTCGCGGAGAAACTGCGCGAGCTCGGGGGGCCGTGAGCGTCCCCGGCCCCGCCGCCTGGTCCCCTTGGCCGCCCTGCTCTCGATCCTGAGCTCGCTCCTCGTGGGGATCGTCCTGGTCTTCGCGCCCTGGACGCCCCTGTGGGACTCGAACTGGGTGCTGCAGGTGTGGCCGGGCATGCGGGGCCTCCTGCTCAACGCCTTCACGCGCGGGGCCGTGACGGGCCTTGGGCTCGTCAACGTCCTGCTCGCGCTCGCCGACGCCCACCGGTCAGTGCTCGGGTCCGGGCACCGCGGTTGACGAGGAGGGACGGCCCTGGGGAGCGAGGAGAAGGAGCGGGCGGTCGTCGACTCGCTCTTCGCCGAGGCCCTGCGTGCCGGCGAGACCCGGGCCCGCGCCCGGGAGGCCCTGGCCCAGGCACCGGACGAGCAGGTCCTCGCCGGTGTCCTCCGCCGCGCCGTGCCCGCCGCCTTCCTGGAGGAGGTGGCGTCGACCCCGCCGTGGTCGGAGCGGCCGCGGGTGCTGGCCCGGGTGGTGCTGAGCCCCCGCGCGCCGCGGGCGCTCTCGCTGCGCCTCGTCTCCACCCTCTACTGGCGCGATCTCGCCGACGTCGCGGCCACGCCGCGGCTGCCCGCCGCGGTCCGGGCGCGGGCGGAAGCGCTCCTTCGCGACGGCCTGCGCGACATGCGACTCGGGGACAGGGTGACCCTCGCCCGCGTCGCGACGCCTGCCCTCCTGCCGGCCCTGCTGGCGGACGGCGAGCGGCAGGTCACGGAGTCGGCGCTGGTCAACCCGCGCCTGCGCGAGGAGGACCTCGTGGCCGCGCTGCGCCGGGACGACGTCCCGGCCATCCTGCTCGAGGCCGCCTTCTCCTCAACGCGGTGGGGCTCGAACTACGCGGTGCGCCTCGCCCTCGCGCTGCAGCCGCGCACGCCCCTCGCCCTCGCGCTTCGGCAGATCAGCTCGCTGGTGCCCCGCGACCTGCGGCGCGTCGCGGAGGCCGGGGAGCTGCGCCCGCTGGTCCGGGCGGCGGCGCAGGAGGTCCTCGACCGCCCGAGGGACGGCTGAAGGCCAGTCCAATTCTCGACGGCTCAACGAGATGCATTTGACACTCCTCCGGCGCGCACACTAGAATCACGCCGCTGCGGCCCCAGCTCTGGGCCGGGGTCGAGAAGGCGGATGCCATGGGCTCGTTCGGCGACAAGCTGCGGACGGAACGCGAGCTGCGCGGCGTGAGCCTGCGCGAGATCGCGGAGGGCACGAAGATCAGCGTGCGCTTCCTGCAGGCGCTCGAGGAGGACCGGATCGACGTCCTGCCCGGGGGCATCTTTCCCCGCGCGTTCGTGAAGCAGTACGCCCTCTTCCTCGGCCTCGACGTCGAGAGGGCGGTTGCCGACTTCGTGAGCGCGCACGGCCCGGAGCCCGCCGAGCGCAAGGCCTACCCGGGGCCCCCGCGAGGATTCCGCGTGTCGTTTGGCCATGTCTTCCTGGCGGCCGTGGCGATCGTGGCGGTGGTGCTCACGTTGCGGCGCGGCGGCGGGCCCGAGCGCGCGCGGCCGGAGCCCACGCCCACGCCGGTCGCGGCGGCGCCGGCGGTGCTGCCCACCGACCGGGTCTACCCCTCACCGTCCCTGTCGCCGGCCTCCGAGACCGCCGCGGAGGGCCTCGTGCTGACGATGCGCGCCCAGCAGGACTGCTGGGTGGAGGTACGGGCCGACGGCGAGACGGTCATCAACCGGATCCTCGCCGAGGGCGAGTCACAGACCCTCGAGGCGCGCGGCGAGATCGTGCTTTCCGTGGGGAACGCCGGCGGCCTGAGCATCCGTGTCAACGACCGCCCGGCCCTGCCCCTAGGCCGCAGCGGCGAGGTCCGCAAGAACATCGTGATCACCCGTCAGAACCTGCCCTCGCTCGTCCAGCAGGACGGCGCGGCCGAGCCCGACGGACACAGCGGCTAGCTCCTCATGGCGGACGCGCGGCCCACCAACCCCCTGGTCGAGCAGTTTCGGCGCGGGGGCGTGGCCCGCGACCTGCGCCTCATGGCCGCGCAGGGGCTCCTGCCGCTCAAGCCCGAGGACCTCCTCGAGCTCTGGACCAGCCTCGTTCTCGACCCCGACGAGGCCGTGCGCGAGGCGGCCGACAAGTCCCTGGTGTCGTTTCCGGTCGCCGAGCTCCTGCCGATCCTGAAGAGCCGCGACACCTCGGTCGAGGTGCTGTCCTGGGCCGTCACCCACCGGGCGGAGCAGGAGCTGCGCGAGGTGGTCCTGCAGAACACCTCGCTCCCCGACGAGACGATCGAGAAGCTCGCCCCCGTGCTGCCCCAGGCGCAGGCCGAGCTCGTCGTCATCAACCAGACGCGCCTGCTGCGGCGCACGTCGCTCCTCGTCGCGCTCGAGGCGAACGCGGGCTTGAACAACGACCAGAAGCGGCGCCTGCGCGAGCTGCGGGAGAGCTTCCACATCGGCGAGGCGGAGGCGGCCCCTGCCGCCCCCCCGCCGCCCCCCGAGGCCGCGCCAGCCGAGGCGCCGCCCGAGCCGGAGGCCGAGATCGCACCCGTCGGGGACGTCTTCCTGACGGAGGACGAGGCGATGGTCCGCTACCTCTCCGAGGAAGAGCGGCAGCAGACGGAGAAGGTGAGCGCGGTCCAGAAGATCTACCGGCTGAACACCGCGGAGAAGCTCATCACGGCGCTCAAGGGCTCTCGCGAGGAGCGGGCGATCTTGATCCGCGACCCCAACCGGCTGGTGGCGATGGGCGTGCTCGGGAGCCCCCGGCTCACCGAGGCCGAGATCGAGTCCTTCTCCGCCATGAAGAACATCTCCGACCAGGTCCTGCGCGAGATCGGCCACCACCGGGAGTGGACGAAGCGCTACACCGTGATCAACAATCTCGTGCGCAACCCGCGGACGCCGATCGGCATCGCCCTGACCCTCGTGCCGCGCCTGAACCCGCGCGACATCAAGGGGATCGCGGTGGACCGCAACGTCCCGGAGCCGGTGCGGAAGCAGGCCCAGAAGTTCGTGAAAGGCCAGCAGCGATAGACCTGAGATGAGCGACTACTACCAGCTGCTCGGCATCGCACCCGCCGCCTCCGCGGCCGAGGTCCGCCAGGCCTATGCGCGGCTCGCGCGCGAGAAGCACCCCGACCGCTTCACCGACCCCGCGGCGAAGCAGCGGGCGCAGGCGGAGTTCCAGGACATCACCACCGCCTTCAACACACTCGTCAACCCGCGCAGCCGCGAGGAGTACGACCAGGCGCGCCACCGGCCCCAGCCCCGCACGCCGGAGGAGATCGCCAGGGACGCCTTCGAGCGGGCCCATCCCCTCGTCGAGGCGGGCCAGCTCGAGGAGGCGGTGACGCTCCTCCGCACGGCCGTGCACCACGCGCCCGGCGAGGCCGCCTACTACGCCGCCCTCGGGCGCGCCCTCGCCAGCGTCCCCCAGTCGGCGCGGGAAGCGGTCCAGGTCCTCGAGAGGGCGACCCAGCTCGCCCCCCAGAGCGCGGCGGCCTTCGCCGACCTCGCGGCGGTGCTGGCGCGGCAGGGGCTCAAGCTCCGAGCGCAGAAAGCCGTGGAGGTGGCGCGGCGCCTCGCCCCCCGCGACGCGCGCATCGCGCGCCTCGCCGCCGAGCTGGGGCTCGGCCAGGCCTAACGAGCCATGAAGATCGTCTGCGAGGCGCGCAGCGACGTCGGCCGCAAGCGCAAGGGCAACGAGGACGCGCTCTTCCTCAACCCCGAGCAGAAGCTCTACGTGGTGGCCGACGGGATGGGGGGGCACGCCGCCGGCGAGGTGGCCTCCCGGGTCGCGGTGGACGCCATCAACGAGTTCGTGACCCTCACCGGGGGCAACGAGGAGATCACCTGGCCCTTCGGCCTCGACGAGTCGATCTCGTACGAGGGCAACCGCCTCAAGACCGCCATCCGGCACGCCAACCGGAGGGTGCTGGAAGCGACCCGCGAGAGCGCGGAGTACGAGGGCATGGCGACGACCGTGGCCGCGGTGCTCGTGGACGGCGACACCGCCCACATCGCCCACGTGGGCGACAGCCGCATCTACCTCTGGGGCGAGAAGGGGATCTCGCTCCTCACGAGCGACCACTCGTGGGTGAACGAGCAGATCCAGAACGGCGTCATCTCCCCGGAGCAGGCCCGGAGCCACCCGCTGCGCAACGTGGTGACCCGCGCCCTCGGCGGGCGGGCGGACCTCGTCGTGGACATACAAGCCCGCCGCATGGGGCACGGCGAGGTCCTTCTCCTGTGCTCGGACGGGCTCACCACCATGATCGGCGACGAGGACATCGGGCGCATCCTCGAGGAGGCGTCGGGGGACGTCGCCCGCGCGGCGACCGCGCTGGTGGACGAGGCGAACGAGCGGGGCGGCGAGGACAACATCACGGTGGTCCTGCTGAAGTTCGAGGAGTGAGCGGATGCTCCCCCAGGCGTCGGAGTCCCGCCCGCGCATCGGCCGCTACCTGATCACCGGCCGCATCGGCCACGGCGGGATGGGCATGGTGTACCGCGGCCTCGACGAGGCGCTCGAGCGCGAGGTCGCGGTCAAGACGCTCACCGCGGAGGGGACCCTCGACTCCGACAGCCGCCGGCGCTTCGAGGTCGAGGCCAAGGCCGCCGCCCGCCTGCAGCATCCCAACATCGTCACCGTCTACGAGCTCGGCGAGGACCGGGGCCTGCCCTTCATCGCCATGGAGATGCTCCCCGGCGCCGACCTCGAGGCGGTCCTGCGCTCGAGAGAGGACCTGCCGCTCGCCGAGAAGCTCGACATCGTCGCCCAGATCTGCCGCGGGCTCGCCTACGCCCACGAGCGGGGGATCGTGCACCGCGACATCAAGCCGAGCAACGTGCGGCTCCTCGAGGACGGCACCGCGAAGATCATGGACTTCGGGATCGCCAAGCTCGGGAGCACGCACCTGACGAAGACGGGCATGATGGTGGGCACCGTGCACTACATGAGCCCGGAGCAGGTGCGCGGCAAGCCCCTCGACGGCCGCAGCGACGTCTTCTCGGTGGGGGTCATCCTCTACGAGTTGCTGGCCGGTGAGCGCCCGTTCCGGGGCGAAGGGGCGACCCAGGTCCTCTACAAGATCGTCAACGAGGACCCGCCGCCGCCCGACCTGACGGCCCTCGGCGACCTCGGCCCGCAGCTGCTGTCGATCCTGTCCCGGGCCCTGGCCAAGGACCGCGACGCCCGGTACCCGGGAGCTTCGGCCCTGGCGGACGACGTCGCGGGGGTCCTCGAGAACGCGCAGAAGGCCCTGGGCCCGGCGCCGGGCCTCGCCGTGGAGGGGCTCGCCGCCGCCCGGCGCACCCTGCGCGAGGGCCACGGCGACGAGGCCGTGACCCGGCTCCGGGGGCTGGTCGCCGCGCACCCGGGCTTCCTCGAGGCCCGGCGCACCCTGCGCACGGCTGTGCGCGAGCAGAAACGCAGGCACGAGCCGGCGGCGGCGGCTCCCGAGGCGTACCCGGAGCTGGAGGCGACGTTCCAGGCGGCACCCACCCGGCGCGACGCCCACCCGGCGACGCAGCCGGGCACGGACCTGCTCCCGACCCTGACCGCCCGGGGCGCGGCCACCCCCCGCGCGCCCCTGCCGGCGGTTCCGGCGCCGGCCGTCGGCCGGGGCTGGCTTTGGGGCGCGGCCGGCCTCGCCGTGGTCGCCGCCATCGCGGCCGTCGTGCTGCTCCGGGGGAGCGGGCCCAAAGCACCCGCGGACGTCCGCCTCGCGGTCCGCTCCCAGCCCATCGGCGCGTCGATCCTCGTGGACGGGCGCGACACCGGCGTCGTGACGAACGGAGAGCTCGTCCTGCCTGCGCCCGCCCCCGCCCAGGTGATGCTCACCTTCCGCAAGGCCGGCCACCGCGACGAGACGCGCCGCGTGACGTTCCCGCGGCCGGCCGGCGAGACCGTCTCGGTGACCCTGCAGTCCGAGGCCCCGCTCCTTCCGGTCCGCACGCGGCCCGCGGGGGCGTCGGTCAGCGTCGACGGTGAGCGGGTGGCCGGCGTGACCCCGCTCGACCTGTCTCTCGAGCCCGGCCGCGCACACCGGATCGCCCTCGCCCTCGACGGCTACGCGGCCCAGGAGGTGCGCTTCGAGGCCGGCACCGCCCCGAAGGCGGTCGACATCGTGCTGGAGAAGCTGGCCCCGGCCGGCACCGTGATCGTCGCCTCCTCGTACCCGCTCGACGTGCTGTGGCGCGGCCGTCCCCTGGCCCGCGGCGAGGTCTCGCCGCACGTCTCCGTCCCCGGCGGAAGGCAGGTCATCACCCTGGCTTCGAGCGCACTGTTCCTGAGGGCCGACGTCCCGGTACAGGTACCGCCGGGCGGGGAGACCTCGCTCGCCGCCCCGGCCGTCGGCAAGCTGAACGTGCGTGCCGTTCCCGACAACTGCCAGGTCTTCGTGAACGGCACCTTCGTCGACTATCCCCCCATCCGCGACCGCCCGGTGGCGGCGGGCCGGCACACCGTCGGCTTCCGCTGGCCGGACGGGGCGAGGTCGGAGCAGCAGGTCGACGTGAAGGGCGGGGGGCCCACCTACGTGATGGGCCGAAAGGAGTAGCCGTGCCGCGCCATCCCCTGGTCCTGCTTCTGACCCTGCTCGGGCTGGCGCTGCCGGCGGCCGCCCAGGAAGCCCCGGACGAGCAGGCCAGGCGTCTCCTCGAGGACGGGCGCGCCTACCGGTCCCAGGGCAAGCTGAAGCAGGCCCTCGACAACTTCAACATCGTGGTCACGAGCTTCCCTTCCACCGACTCCGTGGGGCAGGCCCTCCTCGAGATCGGGCGCTACCGCATGGAGGTGGAGGGGGACACCGAGAAGGCGCGCGCCGCCTTCGAGCAGGTGACCAAGCAGTACGCGCGCAGCGACGCCGCCCCTGGCGCCTATTACTACCTGGGCCTGCTGACCCTCGAGCGCGCCACGACCGCGGGCGAGATCGACGACGCCCTCGCCCAGTTTGCACGGGTGGAGACGCTCTACCCGCGCAGCATCTGGGTCCCCCGCTCGCTCCAGGCCTCGGCCCTCGCCTTCCGCCGGGGCGGACGCTACCTCGAGGCCGCCGACCTCGACCGGCGCGTCTCGCTCGAGTACCCGGCCTCCGACGCGGCCGCGGTCGCCCAGTTCGAGATCGGGCAGGCCCTCGCCCTGCAGGGGCAGCCGCGGCTCGCGATGGAGGAGTTCCAGCAGGTCCGCAACCGCTTCCCCGAGAGCCCGTGGGCCCGGACGGCCCTCGAGCGCACGACCGCGCTGTACCGCCTGTTCGGGGGACCGAAGCCCGTGTTCTCGCCGGACGCGTCGTTCTCCCTCGCGGCGGGCGACGTCCTCAAGGACGTGCGGGCCCTCACGGTCACCGCCGACGGGATGCTGTGGGTGGCGTCGGAGAAGACGCGCAGCGCGATTCCCTTCGACACCTCGGGGAAGGCCGGCCCCGGCCTGGGCGTCGAGGAGCCGCGCTCTCTCTCGCTGACCCCCGCCGGCGAGCTCGTGCTCGCCGGGCGCGGCGCCGTCCGGGTGGGCCCGAAGGACGTCCGGACCTTCACCACCCCGCCGGAGAAGGCGGGCGCCATGGCGAAGCCCGTGGAGAAGATCCTGGCCGCGGCGGTGACCCCGGGCGGCGCGGTCCTCGTCTCGGACGAGGACCGCGAGGCGATCCTGCGGTTCGACTCGAAAGGCCAGTACGCCGGCCCGTTCCCGGGGAAGGACTCGACGAAGCGGAAGGTCGCCCGCATCCTGGTGGACGGCGAGGGCGGCATCGTGACCCTCGACCGGGACGAGAAGGCCGTCCGCGTCTGGGACGAGACCGGGCGGCTGCTGCGCACGGTGGGCCCGGCCGGCCTCAAGCGCCCGGTGGACGTGGCGGTGGACGCCTTCCGCAACCTGTACGTGGCGGACGAGGAGGTCGGGGTCCTCGTCTTCAACCCCCAGGGCCAGCTGCTCGCGACGATCGCGAGCCCCGACCTCAAGCGCCCCCGAGCGGTCACCCTCGACGCGTCCGGAGCCGTCCTCGTCTACGACGACCGGGCGGAGCGGGTGCTGCGCTATCGCTAGCAGGAGAGACACCGTGAGTGCGGCAACGACGAGCTGGGTGGGAGGGAAGGCCCCGGCGCTCGCGCTGGCGGCGGCGGCCCTGCTGGGCGCGCCCGCCGCGTGGGCGCAGCCGGCGGTCGAGGTGCCCGAGGCGGTCCAGCGCGAGGTGCAGGCCGCGCAGGAGTCCCTGGCCCGGGCGGTGGCCGAGTTCGAGGGACCCCAGGAGAGCCGCTCGATCGTGGCCTTCGACGAGACGATCGCCCGGCTCGAGGCGCTGGGCCCGCGCGCCCTCCCGCCGCGGGGGCGCGACATCCTGGTCCAGGCGTACGAGTACCGCGGGCGCGCGTATTTCGGCATCGGCCTCTCGGAGAAGGCCTCGGAGAACTTCCGCCAGCTCGTCCAGCTGAAGCCCGACTACGCGCTCTCGAAGGAGAGGGTCTCGCCGAAGGTCGTGGAGCTCTTCAACAGCGTCAAGAGGGCCCTGGTCGGCTACCTCGCCGTGTCGTCGCAGCCCGCCGGGGCGCAGGTGACGCTGGTCGGCGCGGGCGGGCTGCGCACCGACCTCGGTCTCACCGACTTCTTCCCCCTCGAGGTCCTGGCCGGCGAGTACTCCGTGGAGATCGCCCGCCCGGGCTACCAGACCGAGACGCGGCCGGTCAGCATCGCCGCGAAGGCCACGGAGACGCTCGAGGTGCCGCTGGTACGGGTGCTGGCGAGCGTCTTCCTCGTGACCGAGCCGGCCGGGGTCGAGATCTGGATCGACGGGGAGCTCAAGGCCACGACGTCGGGCAGCCTCGCCCCCGAGCTCTACGAAGAGGCCCGGGCGCGGGGGCTCGACCCCGCGAGGGCGTCGGCGCGCACCGAGGTCCCGAACCTCTCGCTCGGCAGCCACGCGGTCGAGCTGCGCCGCAAGTGCTACGAGACGGTCAAGCGCACCCTCGACACCAGCCAGCCCCAGGACTACTCCGTCGACCCCCTCAAGCTCGAGGACTCGCTCGCCTCGCTGCGCCTCGTCTCCGACCCACCCGGCGCGCGCATCCTCCTCAACGGCGAGGCGCGGGGCGTGACCCCCGCGCAGATCGACGGCATCTGCTCGGGGAAGGTGCGCGTCGAGGTCAAGCACGCTTCGGGGAAGTTCATCAAGGACCTGGTGCTCGCCAAGGACGAGGCCATCAGCCTCGACTGCCCCATCCGGCCCACCCTCGCCTTCCTGGGGGTGGAGGCGGCGAGCGCGGCCGGCCAGCGCTTCGTCGCCGACGCCGAGGAGAGAGTCCAGCAGAACCTCTCCCGCCTCGCTTCCCTCAACTTCATCACCGCCCCGCGCGAGGCCGTGGACCGGCTGCTCGAGCAGGACAAGCTGACCCGCCTGTCCCTGCTCCCCGGCTCCGGCACGGACCCGGACCTCGTGCGCAAGGCGACCGAGCGCCTGGCGGGGGCCCTCGAGGTGCAGGGCTTCCTCGTCGGCCTCCTGCCGGAGGAGCGGCTGCAGCGGACGGCACGGCTGTGCCTGCTGGCGGCGGGAAACACCACGGCCGAGGCGGTGGACGTGACCTTCGGGGAGGGGGCTGCCTACACGGGCCTGCTCTCGCGGCTCGACGCGCGCTTCACCAGCCAGCGCCCGTGGAGCGGCCTCGTCACCGTGGACACGCTGCTCCACGACGGCGTTCCCGTGCTGCGCGTGGTGCCCGGGAGCCCGGCCGCCCAGGCCGGCTTCCAGCCGGGCGACGTCGTCCTGGCGGCCGACGGCCAGCCCGTCAAGCGCACCGCCGAGCTCATCGCCGCGGTCTCCGCGAAGCGGCCGGGGGACAAGGTGATCGTCCAGGTGCGCGGCGTGGCCCCCGGCGCCTCGCCGCGCGGCGTCGACATCGCCCTCGGCACGAGCGCCCGCGAGGTGCCCCTGTTCGACCCTGCGCTCGTCTACAACAAGACGATGATGGACCTGCGCTCCGTCGTCGAGGGCTACCCGGGCAGCGAGCCGGCGGCCTACGCCCTGCTGAACCTCGCCCTGTGCGCCATGCACTTCTCCGACTTCGCGGGCGCGCACGACTACCTGCAGAAGGCCAAGGCGGAGCTCCCGAACCGGCCCGGCCTGTCCCGCGGCACGGCGCTCTACTACCTCGGGCTCGCCCTCGAGAAGCTCGGCTACCGGGCGCAGGCAGTCGAGGCCTTCCGCGCGGCGGCGGAGGCGAAGGACGCGACCCTCATCGACAACGACGGGCCGGCGGTGGGCGCCCTGGCCGCACGGCGGGCAGGACCGTGAGCTCCGGGGCCCGTCTGGTCTGGGAGCGGTCCGACGGCCGCCGGGTGGAGTTCCCCCTGGCCGGCGACGCGCTCGAGGTGGGCCGGGACGAGGAGATCGCGATCCGCCTGGACGAGCCGCTCGTCTCGCGGCGGCACGCCCGCCTCGAGCGGCGGGGGGAGGCCTGGGTCGTGGTGGACCTCGGCTCGACCAACTTCACCCGCGTGAACGGGGAGCGCGTGCGCCGCGAGCGCGAGCTCGCGCACGGCGACGAGCTCACGCTCGGCCGGGCGAGGTGCGTCTTCCTCGTGGAAGCGGCTTCTTAGGAGGCTGACGGCGGCCAGTCGCGGGCGAAAGGCCGCGGAATTCCCGGGCAGCCCGCCGGAGGCCGTCAGGCGGGCTCCTGGCCGGCGTCGGGGCGGGCGAGGTGGTAGCCCTGGCCGAAGTCGACGCCCATCGCGCGCAGGACCTGGGTCTCCTCCTCGTTGTGGATGCCCTCCGCGATGACCTTGGCCCCGATGCCGTGGCCGAGGGCGATGATCGCCTTCACCATCGCCCGGTTGACGATGCTCACGTGGACGTCGCGCACCAGGGAGGTGTCGATCTTCAGGTAGCCGGGCCGGAGCTTCGCGATCGACTCCAGTCCCGAGTAGCCCGAGCCCACGTCGTCGACCGCGAACGACATGCCGAGGTCGGTGAAATACGCCATCGTGTCCCGGAACATCGCGTAGTTCTCGATCACCAGGTGCTCGGTGATCTCGATGACGATCCGGTCGGGGGCGACCTGGGCCTTGTCCAGGAAGTCGATGAGGGCCTTGCCGCGGAACTGCGGGTCCCGCATGGTGGCGGGGAGCGTGTTCACGAAGATGTTCGCGTTCGACGGTATGCGTGCCGAGGAGAGCAGCGCCCGCCGGCGGCAGAGGCGATCGAGCTCCACGACCAGGCCGTTGGCGGTGGCCGCATCGAAGAGGGCGTTCGCCGTCTCCAGCCCCGACCCCCGCGGCCCGCGAGACAGGGCCTCGAATCCCATGATCGTGCCCTCCTGCATCCGCAGGATGGGCTGGTAGGCGGTCACCACGCGCTCGCGGAGCAGGATGTCCTGCAGCCGCTCCAGCACCAGCAGCTCCTCCGCGCGCCGCAGGTGAGCCGCCTGCGACAGGGCCTCCTCGACCGCCCGCTCCATCACCCGCTCGGGGTGCAGCAGCGGGTTGTGGACGGCGAGCCCGTGGCCCACCTCGATGCGGGGGGTGGTCTTGATGTAGGGAAAGGCGGCCCGGGACAGGTTCGGCACCAGCGAGGTCACGAGCCGCCCCCGCGCCGTGCGCAGGTCGCCCACCGACAGGGCCACGTTCCTCCGCCGCTTGCGGTCCAGGAGGAACACGAAGCGCAGACCCCGCGGCCGGTCGAGGCAGACGATGTCTCCCTGCCGGTAGTCCTTGCCCCGGGACTCGTCGATGATCTTGAAGACCCGCTGGCGTACCTCGTCGTAGGCGGGCGTCCCGTACTTGTCCTCGATGGTCGCCAGGGAGGAGGCGTCCAGCACCAGCACGCCCAGGCTGCCGCGCTCCGTCAGCTCGCGCTCGAGATCCGGGAGCCGCTCGTGGTAGGGGGCGATGGGCTCGGGCATGGGCAGGTGCGCGGGGATGATAGCCCGGACGCGAGGGGCCGGCCAAGCGCGGCCCTGCTAGAATAGCGGCTCTCACGGAGGAGAAGCGCGCTGCCGATACTGGGACGGGTCCTGCTCGATCGCGGGGTCATCACCGACAGACAGCTGCAGGAGGCCATCCAGCACCAGGTGCTCTACGGCGGCCGCCTCGGCACCAGCCTCCACGAGCTCGGCTTCATCACCGAGGAGAGGCTGACCGACGCCCTGGCCCGGGCCAAGGGAGTCCCCGCGGCCGACCTGCGCGCCCTGCAGCCGGAGGCCGTCGACCTCGTGCCGAAGCGGCTCGCCCAGCGCTTCAAGGTGTTTCCCTGCCGCGTGCGTGGCAAGACGCTCTTCCTCGGCATGGTGGACCCCGGCGACCACGCGGCGGTGGCCCACATCGGCTACTCGCTCGGCTACATCGTGCGCCCGCTGGTCGTGCCCGAGTTCCGCATGGTCCAGCTCCTCCACGATCGCTACGGGGTCGACGAGCGCTGGCGCTACGCCGACACCCGGGGCGCCGGCGTCACGGTGCCGGAGGTGCGGGACCCCGCCGCCGCCGCCGAGCGCATCGACGCCGCGGCCACGCGCGACGAGGTGGTGGCCGCGGTGCTCGCCCTCGGCCGCTGCTACTTCCGCCGCGTCGTGTTCTTCATCGTCCGCGAGCCCTGGGTGCTGGGCTGGGACGGCACCGGCGAGGGCATGGACCGCGCGCGCGCCTCCGCGCTGCGGGTGCCCCTCGACCTGCCCTCGGTCTTCCAGGGCGTGACGCGCAACCGGACGATGTTCGTGGGCCGCCCGGGCCCCGAGGAGACGGACCAGGCCTTTCTCGAGGCCATCGGCAAGAAGCCTGGCACCACCGCCGCCGTGTTCCCGGTCGCGCTGCGCGGTCGGGTGGTCAACCTGATGTGGGGGGACAGCGGGTCGGCGGGCGCCGCCCGGGGCGACCTGGGCCAGCTGCACCTCCACATGCAGAAGATCCCCCGCGCCTACCTCCGCATCATCCGGACCCGGATCGCGGAGAGCCGGAAGCAGGCCGGGCTGGAACCGGTCGGGATTCCCGAGGAGAAGAGGAACGAATGATCGAGAGACAGAAGGAGATCGCTCGCCGTCGTCATCGCAAGGAGAAGGCGCAGAAGGCGCGCAAGCGCGCCGCGATCGCCGCGGCGAAGAAGAGCGCGAAGAAGCCCTAGCGGGCGAGGCGGGCGAGGACGTACAGGACGACGACCAGCGCCAGGGTGACGACCGCCGAGACGGCCAGCCACCTCGAGAGTCGCCGGCGCTGGGCCTCGTCCCACGGCAGCTCCACCCGCCTCCGCGTCTGCGGCCTCCCCGCCACCTCCACGTCGAAGGCGGGGGCGGGGCCGCTCGTCTCGGCGGGGCGGCTGCGCAGGAGCGCCCCGCACGACGCGCAGCGCAGGGCGAAGCGCTCCGGGGTCGTCGCCAGCGGCGCGCCGCAGCCGGGGCAGGGAAAGGGCACGGGCGGAGTATAGCGCCCGCATCCGGAGAGGGAGATGAGCCAGGGGGGCGCCAGCGGGCCGAGGGGGATGCCGGGCTTCCTGGCCGCCCTGTCGTTTCGCGGCTTCGCGCTGATCTGGACCGGCGCCTTCCTCTCCAGCGTCGGCACCTGGATCCAGGACGTGGCGCTGTCCTGGCTCATCCACTCCCGCATGGGCGACCCCTTCTACCTGGGGCTGCGCAGCTTCGCCCAGGAGGCGCCGCTTCTCACCTTCATGCTCCTCGGCGGCGCGGTGGCCGACCGCATCGACCGCCGGCGCATCCTGCTCTCCTCGCAGCTGTTCCAGATGTCCATGGCCCTCCTGCTCGGCGGCCTCTACGCGGCCGGGCACCTCGGCATCACGGCCATCGTCGTGATCGCGTTCGCCACCGGGCTCATGCAGTCCCAGTCGGCACCCACCTACCAGGCCGTGATCACGAGCGTGGTGCCGAAGGAGCACATCGCCAATGCGGTGGCCCTGAACTCGCTGCAGTTCAACCTCTCCCGCGCGATCGGACCGGTGGTCGCCGGCCTGCTCCTTGCCCACGCCGGGGCCGGGTGGTGCTTCGCCGCGAACGCGCTCTCGTTCGTCGGCGTCATCCTCGCCCTGTGGACGATCCGTTTCCCGCCGCCCCCGCCGGGGCCGCGGGAGAGCCTCGCCCAGAGCCTCCGGGCCGGCCTGCGCCACGTGGCGGGCACGCCGCGTCTGCGCGCGGCCACGATGCTCGCCGCGGTGGCGAGCTTCCTCGCCTTCCCCCTGATCACCTACCTGCCGGTGATCGCCGGAGACGTGCTGAAGACCGGGGCCTCCGGCTACAGCCTCCTCCTCACCAGCGTCGGGGTGGGAGCGATCATCGGGGCCGTGGGCACGGCCCACCGCGGGAGTGCCGAGGGCCGCGGCCGGCTGATGCTGCTCGCCTTCGCCGCCTTCGGCCTCGTCACCGTAGGGGCCGCGCTCTCGCGCTGGCAGTGGCTGTCGATGCTGCTGCTCGTCGGCTCGGGCCTCACCCTCACGACGGCCTTCTCCACCCTCAACTCCCTCGTCCAGGAGATGGCGCCCGAAGCGCTGCGCGGCCGCGTCCTCTCGATCTTCGGCCTCGCCTTCCGCGGCGGCGGGCCGGTCGGCTCCCTCATCGCCGGGGGCCTCGTGCGCAGCGCGGGGGCGCCCGTGGTCATGGCCGGCTACGCCGCGCTCCTCCTCTGCGTCGCCTCCCTCCTCCTCTTCCGGGCAAGCGAGCTGCGGCGCCTGTAGCGTCGCCCTTGACCGGCGCGAAGGTCGCGGCTTAAGCTGGCCGCCGTGGCGCTCGGGCCCCCGCGGCGACCGTCTCCGGTTCCCGCCGCATCCGCGCCCGGGGCCCCCAGGGTGACGCCGCACGAGGCCGGGCGCTACATCGCCTGCCCCTCGTGCGGGCGCCTCCTGAAGATCGAGTGGGCGGTGAGGAGCCTCGTCTGCTCCTGCGGCTCCCGCGTGCCCGTCTCCTCGCCCGGCGGGAACGGCGCCTGAGCACCCCGCGACCCCTCGGCGTCGACGGCGCGGTCGTCCCCGGCCTGCTCCTGCTCGTGGCCCGCGACCTCGCCCTCTACGACCCGCCCCGGGTGCTGGCGTGGCGGCTGGGCCACGACGCCAGCCTCGCGCAGGCCGCGTCCTGGCTGGGTCCGCTCCTCCCGGCCGCCACCGGCGGCCTCGACCGGGACCCCGTGGCCCTCCTCCTCGCCGCCGTGGCCACGCTGGCGGCGCTCGCCTACGCCGTGCTCGCCGCCTCGGGCGCCCGGGCCACGGCGCGCGCCGGCGTCATCGCTCTCGGCGCGCTGCTGCTCGTGGTGGCGCCGAGCGTCGCTTTCGTCGGGATGGGCGCGGCCAGCGGGCGCCCGTACGGCCAGGACGGGGGCGTCGTGCAGCTGCCCCTGGCCATCGAGAAGATCCTCTCCGGCGAGAGCCCCTACGGCGCGGACTACTCGGGCACCATGCTCGATCGCCAGGCCCGCGTGTCGAGCTTCTGGGACGAGCTCGGGGGCAACCCGATCCTGCGCCACCACGCCTACCTGCCGGGCACCCACCTGGTCATGCTGCCGTTCCACCTGGTCTCGCGGGCCACCCTCGGGTTCTTCGACCCGCGGCTGTGCACGCTCGTCTTCTACGCCCTCGTGATCGGCCTCGCCTCCCGCATGCCCGCCTCCCCCGAGGCTCGGCTCACCGCGGCCGCCGTCGCCGCCTTCAACCCGCTCGTCTACTGGCACCAGATCTTCGGCGCGAACGACCTCGTGTTCGTGGCCATGGTCCTCGGCGCGGTGCTGCTCGCGCGGGAGAGGCGGGCGGTCGCCTGCGGCGCCCTTCTCGGGCTCGCCTGCGCGACCAAGCAGCTGGCCTGGCCCTTCGCACCGTTCCTGCTCGTGGCGCTCTCCGGCGCCCGCTCCTTCCGCGACCTCGCGGGCGCCCCGGCGTGGCGCCGTCTGCTCGCGCCGGCCGCCGCGGCCGCAGCCGTCTTCCTCGCCGTCGTCCTGCCCGTCGCGGCCTTGGGCTTCCGGGCGTTCTGGGCAGACATCGTCGTCTACAACGTCGGGCTGCCCGGCGGGGACAACTACCCCCTCGGCGGAACGCCGGGGTTCGGCTTCGCCAACTACGTCATCTACCTCGGACGCGTGCAGAGCCTGCGGGACTACTTCCCGTTCTCGACCTTCTACGTGATCCTGGTCCCGCTGGGCCTGCTGCTGCTGCGTTCGCAGCTGCGGGACGGGAAGCCCGAGTGGGCGCTCGCCACCGGGAGCGCGGCGCTCCTGGCGTCGCTCTACTTCTCGCGCGTCGTCCACCCGAACTACCTCATCCCCGCCGCGGTCCTGCTGCCGGTGGCGGTGCTCGCGCGGCGGCGCGGCGCGGACGTGGCGCTCGCCCCGCTGCTCCTGCTCGGGGTCGCGGTGGAGGTGGCGGAGAACGCCCTCTTCCGCACGGCCTGGGAGCAGGCGGCGGCCGCCGGCCTGCCGGCGCGGCTGGGCGGCGTGTTGGCGGCGCTCGCCCCGAGGGCGGGCCCGCAGCTGACGAAGGACCCGCTGGGCCTGGTCGTGAGCGCGACCGCGGCCGGGCTCGGCGTCCTGTACCTGGCGCTCGCCGTGAGCGGCGTCGCGCGCCGTGCACGGCTGCTGATCACCGGGCTGACCGCGGCCCTGGTGGTCGCCGTGCCGACCCTCGTCCTCGTGGGCATCGGCGACCGCACCGGCGTCGTCCGCGCGCAGGACCCGGCGGTCGTCCAGGCGGGCGCGGACGCGGGCCGGCTCGCGCGGGGCCGGAGCCCCTACGCGCCGCCGGCGGAGACCTCGCCGCGCGGGCGCGAGGCCGTGTCGGCCAGCTTCCGCCTCGACCCGCCGGCGGAGATCCTCCCCTCGAGGCCGCTCATTCCGCCGGGGCCGAGCGTGGTCGCAGTCCTCGCCCGGGCCACGGGTGGGCGCGACCTGCGGCTCGCGGCTCTCGTCGCGCTCGCGCTGCTGGCGGTCGTCGTGGCCGCTCGAAGGGAGGACCGTGGCCGGCGCGCGGCGCTCGCCCTTGCGCTCCTCGCTGGACCGGTGGCCGTCGGCACGGTGCTCGGAGCGCCGTTCGCCCTCCCTCTGGCCGCGCTCGCCGGTGCCTGGGCCCTCGCCGGCAGGGGATCCGTCGTCGCCGCCGGGCTTCTCGCCGGCGCGGCGGTCGCCCTGGACCACCGCGCGGCGGTGGTCGCCCCCTTCCTGCTTGCCCCCGAGAGTCGGTTGGCCGTCCGGAGGGGGCTTGCCCCCGAGAGTCGGTTGGCCATCCGGAGGGGGCTTGCCCCCGCGCTTCTCGCGTACGCGGCGCTGGTCGTGCCGATCGCCCTTCTCGATCCCGCCGCTTTTCTCACGCGCCTTGCCGAGCGGGGTGTCCCCGGCCCTGGCCTCGGCGTCTTCAACATCCTGGCTTACCGGGGCGCCGAGGCCTCCGCCGACGCGCTGGCCCTGGCCGCGCTGGTCCCGCTCCTGTGCGCAGTGGCTGTCCTGTTGCTCCTGCGGCGGCCGTGGCCGCCGCTCGCGCTCGCCGCTGTCGCGAGCCTCGTCGGGATCGCGCTGGCTCCTGCGCTCTCGCCCGAGGCCGTCGCCGTGCCCCTCGTCCTGCTCGGGCTGGCGGCGACGGAAGGGGCTCCGCCCCTCTAGTACTTCAGGGACGGAACCCGCAGGTCTGGTGCCGGAGGCGGGACTCGAACCCGCACGGATTTCTCCACACGCCCCTCAAACGTGCGTGTCTGCCAATTCCACCACTCCGGCACGGGGGGCGCCGAACGACCCACAATGCTAGGACGGGACCTCCGGCCTGTCAACGCGGGTGGACGAAAGGCTCATTGACCCGCCGCGCCCCGCTTGACTACGCTGGCGAGCGCCCGAGGAGGTCGTCATGGCCGAGTTCCAGTACGTGGAGCCCTTCCCGATCGCGAAGGAGAAAACGCCGTACCGCAAGGTCGGGTCCGAGCACGTCTCCGTGGCACGGTTCGAAGGCGAGGACGTCCTCAGGATCGACCCCGAGGCCCTCGCGCTGGTGGCGCGCGAAGCCTTCCGCGACGTGTCCTTCCTCTACCGGCCCGCGCACCTCGCGCAGCTCGCCGCGATCCTCGACGACCCCGAGGCCTCCGAGAACGACCGGGGCGTGGCCCTGGCCCTGCTGCGCAACGCCGAGGTCGCCGCCGGCCTCGTCCTCCCGATGTGCCAGGACACCGGCACCGCCACGATCGTCGGCAAGAAAGGCCAGCGCGTGTGGACCGGCGGGCGCGACGAGGAGCACCTCTCGCGAGGCGTCTTCGAGACGTACGCGAAGGAGAACCTCCGCTACTCGCAGACCATCCCCCTGACGATGTACGACGAGGCGAACTCGGGGACGAACCTCCCGGCCCAGATCGACCTCTACGCGACGGGCGGGATGGAGTACCACTTCCTGATGATCGCGAAGGGCGGGGGCTCGGCGAACAAGACCTTCCTCTTCCAGGAAACGAAGGCCCTGCTCAACCCGGCGAGCCTCGTGAAATACCTCACCGAGAAGATGAAGACGCTGGGCACCGCCGCGTGCCCGCCGTACCACCTGGCCTTCGTCATCGGCGGGACCTCGGCCGAGGCGTGCCTGAAGACGGTCAAGCTCGCCTCGGCGAAGGCGCTCGACGGCCTGCCCACGTCCGGCGGCAAGCAGGGCCAGGCCTTCCGGGATATCGAGCTCGAGAAGGCGCTCTTCGAGGCGGCGCGCAAGACGGGGATAGGTGCCCAGTTCGGCGGGAAGTACTTCGCCCTCGACGTGCGGGTCGTGCGCCTCCCGCGTCACGGGGCCTCCTGCCCGATCGGCATGGGCGTCTCCTGCTCGGCCGACCGCAACGTCCTCGCGAAGATCGACCGCGACGGGATCTGGGTCGAGGAGCTCGAGAAGAACCCCGGCCGCTTCATCCCCGAGCGCTTCCGCGGCGTCGCCTTCCGGACGAAGGTCGGCGGTCGACCTCAACCGGCCGATGGCAGAGATCCTCGCCCAGCTCTCAAAGCAGCCGGTGGGGACGATGGTCTCGATGACTGGTCCCATCGTCGTCGCCCGCGACATCGCGCACGCGAGGCTCAAGGAGCGGCTGGACAAGGGCGAGGGCCTGCCGCAGTACTTCAAGGACCATCCCGTCTACTACGCGGGCCCGGCCAAGACGCCGGCGGGCCTGCCCTCCGGGTCCTTCGGCCCGACCACCGCCGGACGGATGGACTCCTACGTCGACCTCTTCCAGTCTAACGGCGGCTCGATGGTGATGATCGCGAAGGGCAACCGCAGCGCCCAGGTCGCCGAGGCCTGCAAGAAGCACGGCGGCTTCTACCTCGGCTCGGCCGGCGGCCCCGCCGCGCTCCTCGCGAAGGAGAACATCCGCAAGGTGGAGCTCATCGAGTACCCGGAGCTGGGCATGGAGGCGGTGTACCGCCTCGAGGTCGTCGAATTCCCGGCCGTCATCCTGGTCGACGACAAGGGGAACGACTTCTACCAGCAGCTGGCCTGCGCCGAGTAGGCCACCGTGATCCCGAGGCTGCGCCGGGCCTTCAACGCGTCCTGGACGCCCGGGGACTACGAGGCGTACAAGGCCCGGCTCACCGAGGCGGCCGGCTGCCGGATCGGCTTCCGCGTCTGCGAGACGCCGGTGTTCCTGCCGCCCGAGCTGCGCGACGCGCTGGTGAAGGGGACCCTCGAGATCTGGGAGCAGCTGTCGGCGCCCGAGGCTCTCGAGCGCTCGAAGGCCGCCGTGCCCACGGCCTTCGACGTGCCCGGCAGCGACGACCACCCGCTGTTCGCCCAGGCCGACTTCGCGATCGTCGAGGAAGCCGGCCGGCTGGCGCCCCGGCTGATCGAGCTGCAGGGCTTCCCGTCGCTCTACGCGTTCCAGTACCTGCAGGGCCGGGAATGCCGCAAGGTCGCGCCGGACGGCGAGAGCCTCGACTTCCTGCTGAGCGGCCTCGACGAGGACGGCTACCTGCGCGTGGTCCGTGACGCGATCCTCGCGGACGTACCTCCCGAGAACGTGGTCCTCCTCGACCTCGACCCGCCGGGCCAGGGCACCTACCCGGACTTCTCCGCGACCGAGAGGCTGTTCGGGATCCGGGCCGTCTGCCCGACCGACGTCGAGAAGCAGGGGCGCGACCTCTACTACCTTCGGGACGGGAAGAGGACCCGCATCCTCCGCGTCTACAACCGGCTGATCGTGGACGAGCTCGTCGAGAAGAAGGTGGAGCTGCCCTTCCGGTTCACGGAGGAGCTCGACGTGCAGTGGGCGGGCCACCCCAACTGGTTCTTCCGTTGGAGCAAGCACTCGCTGCCTTCGCTCCGCCACCCGCTCGTGCCGGAGGCGCGCCTCCTGAGCGACTTCGACCGTGCTCCCGACGACCTCGACCGCTGGGTGCTGAAGCCGCTCTTCTCCTTCTCGGGCACGGGCGTGAACGTCGCGCCAACGCCGCAGGACCTGGACGCCGTGCCGGAGGCGGAGCGCGCGAAGACGCTCCTCATGCGCAAGGTCGACTACGCGCCGGTCGTCGAGGCCCCCGACGGCGCGCGCTCCCGGGTCGAGGTCCGGGTGATGACCGTGTGGCGCGAGGGGCGCCCGCTGCCCGTCACCACCCTCGCCCGGCTCTCGCAGGGGCCGATGATGGGCGTGAAGTTCAACCGCGACAAGACCTGGGTCGGCTCCTCGAGCTGCCTCTGGCCCCGCGGCTGACCTTCGTCAGGAGGCGTTCTGACGTACCGCCGGCGGACCTGCGGCGACCCTTCCGAGGGTGAGACTTCCGGGGTGCTAAGCTATGAGCATCGTGGCCGCAACTCACCCGGAGGTCGTCGAACGGCAACGCCGGATCGCGGTGGGCGAGTACCACCGGATGATCGAGGCGGGCATCCTCGGTGAGGACGAGCCTGTCGAGCTCATCACCGGGATCCTGGTCGCCATGACTCCGCAGGGCAGCCGGCACGCCGTCGTGATCCAACGGCTCACCGCCGCGCTCGTGCGCGCCGTCGGGGACGACCTCGCGGTGCGCCCCCAGCTTCCCCTCACACTCTCCGAAGACAGCGAGCCGGAGCCGGACCTGGCGGTGGTCCGGGCCTCCGACGCGCCGCTCGAGGGGCCCCACCCCAGGAGCGCACTCCTCGTCGTCGAGGTGGCGGGGGACTCGCTGCGCCTCGATCGGCAGTCCAAGGCCGTCCTTTACGCACGCGCGGGCATCCCGGAGTACTGGATCGTCAACTTGGCCGAGTCCTCGATCGAGGCCCACTTCGATCCAGACCCGGTCACGGGAGGCTATCGTTCGAGCGCGGTGCTGGCCCCGGGAGAAACGCTCGCGGCTCGAAGCGTGCCCTCGGTCACGATCGACGTCGCCCGCCTCTTCTCCTGATCGAGGCCCGCTCCCCGCTCCATGGGGCGTTCTGCCTATTGCCCTGCGGGCGATTCGGCCGGTATGGTGCCCGGGTTCGGGAAGGGGAGTGATGGACGATCCCTATGCCGTCGATCGACGCGGGTTCCTGAAGTCCGGCGCGGTGGCCGCTGCCGCCACCGCCGCGGCCTGCGGGAAGCCCAGCAGCCGATGGCGGGAGCTGACGGAAGAGGAGGCGAGGACCCTCGCCGCCGCCTGCGACCAGATCGTCCCACCCGACCAGGACCCGGGAGCGGCCCAGGCGGGGGTCGTCACGTTCATCGACCGCCAGCTCGCCACGCGGCGGAGGAAGGAGCGGCCGCTCTGGCGCGCGGGGATCCGCGGCCTCGAAGCCTCCGCGCGGCGCCGCCACGGGAAGCCGTTCGGCGAGCTGCCCTTCGACGCGCAGACCGCCGTGCTGCAAGACGTCGAGAAGGGCGCGGTCGAGGCCGCCGACTGGAGCGGCGTCGAGCCGGGAGCGTTCTTCGCGCTCCTGCGCGGCTACACGATGATGGGCTTCTACGGCGACCCGCGCCACGGCGGGAACAAGGACCGCGTGAGCTGGAAGATGCTGGGCCTGCCCGACCCGCCGATCCGCGGCCGGCTGCACGAGACGCCGCCGCCGCCGGCCCTCGCGCCGCGGCCCGCAGCGGCGGCGCCTCCCGTCCCGCCGAGACGGAGCTAGCCGTGGCGCTGCCTCGCGTGAACGCGGTCGTGGTCGGCTCGGGGGCGGGGGGAGGCGTCGTCTTCTCCCAGCTCGCCGAGGCCGGCCTGAGCGTCGTCCTCCTCGAGAAGGGCCGCTGGCACTCGCCCTTCGAGGAGAGGAAGGACGACCTCGTCAACCAGAGGAACTCGAGCCTCGGCGTCCCCTACGGACCGGACGAGGACAAGAACCCGCGCGTTTTCGTGGACCTCGAGGGCCGCCAGCGGATCGTCTACCCGCACCAGGGTGAATACAGCCCCAACGCCAGCTGCGTCGGCGGGGGCACGTTCTCCTACGGTGCCCAGGCCTGGCGCTTCATGCCCCAGGACTTCCGCATGCGCTCGACTTACGGCGCGATCGAGGGCTCGACCCTCGACGACTGGCCGACTTCCTACGACGACCTCGAGCCCTGGTACGAGAAGGCCGAGTACGAGATCGGCGTGAGCGGCGACGTGGAGCCGAACCTCTTCAAGGGTCCGCGACGAAAGCCCCTGCCGATGCCGCCCATGACGCCGAAGTCGTTCGAGTACGAGATCCTGAAGCCGGCCGCGCTGCGCCTGGGCCTGCACCCGTTCGACACCCCGCTCCTCATCAACTCCGTGCCGTACAACGGGCGGTCGGCCTGCATGCGCATCCGTTGGTGCGTCGGGTTCGGGTGCGAGACGAACGCCAAGAATGGCACGCACAACACCGTCATCCCGAGGGCCCTCGCCACCGGCCACGCCTGGCTCAGGACCGAGTGCAAGGCCAAGGAGGTGCTCGTCGACGGGCGCGGTCGGGCGACGGGCGTCGCCTACTTCGACGAGAACGACCGCCTGCAGGAGCAGCCCGCCGACGTCGTCGTCGTCTCAGGCGGGGCGACCGAGTCCGCCCGCCTGCTCCTCCTCTCGAAGAGCCCACTCCATCCGCAGGGCCTAGGCAACCGCCACGACTGGGTGGGCCGCAACCTGAACGGCCACACCTACACCGGCGCCGTCGGCTTCTTCGACCAGGTGACCTACGACGACGTCGGCCCCGGCGTGTGCATCTCGGTGTGCGACTACAACCACGGCACGCCCGGCCTCGCCGGCGGCGGCATGCTCGCGAACGAGTTCATCCGCCTGCCCTTCCAGTTCTCGGACGACCAGCCCCCGGGGACGCCGTCGTGGGGGAAGGCGCACAAGGACTTCATGCGGCGCTTCTACCGGCGCAACATCGCCGTCCAGGGTCCGACCCAGGACATCCCCGTGTGGGACGCGCGGGTCCAGCTCGATCCGAAGGTGAGGGACCACTGGGGCCTGCCGGTCCTGCGCCTCTCGGGAGACCGGCACCCGCACACGATCGAGGTCGCCAACCGCCAGGCGGAACGGGCGGAGGCGTGGCTGAAGGAGGCGGGCGCAATCCTCACCTACCAGAGGCGCGCCGGCCGGGGTCTCTCCGGCCACCAGCACCAGTCGGGCACCTGCCGCATGGGGAACGACCCCCGGACCTCGGTCGTGGACGCGAGCTGCCGGATCCACGACGTGCCGAACGTCTTCGTGATCGACGCGAGCGTCCACGTCACGAACGGCGGCTTCAATCCGGTGCTGACGATCTTTGCCAACGCCTACCGGGCCTCGCACCTGCTGGTGCAGGCCTGGAAGGGCGGGGGACTGAAGGGCTAGGGAGGCGGCCATGAAGACCCTGCGCCGTCTCCTGGTCACCCTCGCGGCGCTCGTCGTCCTCGGGGTCGGCGCCCTCGCCGGGACGAGCTGGTACTACGGCGGAGAAGACGGCATGGGCTGCGCCCGCTGCCACGAGATCCGGCCGATGGTGGATGCCTGGGCGGCGTCCAGCCACCGGAGCGTGAAGTGCAAGGACTGCCACGGCAGCTCGCTCTCGGCCGACCTGCGCATGCACGTCAAGAACCTCTCGCGCGTGTGGCAGCACTCGCGCGGGGAGACGCCCGAGCAGATCCACGTCCGCCACCAGGACGTCGTGCCCCTCGTCGAGCGCTGCGGCGCCTGCCACCGCCAGGAGCGCGCCGACTGGGAGAGCGGCCCCCACGGGACCCCGTACGCCGCCCTCTTCATCAACCCCGAGCACAACGCGGCGCAGCAGCTCATGGACGACTGCCTGCGCTGTCACGCGATGCACTTCGAGGGCGGCATCCGGGACCTCGTCACCCCGCTCGACCGCAAGGGCCCGTGGACGTTCGTGAACGAGGCGGACGCCGGCCTCCCCGCCGTGCCCTGCCTCGCCTGCCACTCCGTCCACCGCCGGGGCGAGCCGCTCCCGCCGCGGAGCGACCGCGCGCTCGTGGCCGGCCCCGCGCAGGAGATCGTTCGGCCGTCGCTCGCCTTCTACGACCGGCGGGCGCTCGGCTACGTCTCTCTCGACCGCCTCCCGATGCCCGCGATGAAGGACGGGGATCGGCCCGTGAAGGCGAGCCCCGACCGGCGCCAGGCCCTGTGCTACCAGTGCCACGCGCCGCGCGCGGGGAACCAGGTGTTCTCCGGGGACGACCGCACCCCGGTGGGTGTCCACGAGGGCCTGAGCTGCCTCGCCTGCCACGAGAAGCACGGCCAGGCGACGCGCGCCTCGTGCACGGGCTGCCACCCGCGCCTCTCCAACTGCGGGATCGACGTGGAGACGATGGACACGACCTTCAAGTCCCCGGAAAGCCGGCACGACGTGCACCGCGTGGCGTGCGTCGACTGCCACCCGAAGGGCGTGCCGGCTCGAGCCGCGGGGAGCCGCGCCCCGTCCGCTAGAGGTTGATCCGCTCCTGCACGATGTAGTGGGGACGCCCCCGCACCTCGTCGAGGACGGCGCCGAGGTACTCCCCGAGGATCCCCAGGAAGACGAGCTGCACGCCCGACACGAGGCCCAGCGCCACCAGCAGGACTGCGCGGTCGGTGGGAGGGGTGCCGTGGAGGACCAGGTCCCACAGCACCGCGGCGCCCCCCAGGAGAGTGGCGGCGGCGAGGAGGGCGCCCGCGGCTCCCGCCGCCCGGAGCGGGACCCGGGAGAAGGCGACCACCCCGCCGAGGCCGAAGCGGACCATCCTCGCGAGCGAGTACTTCGTCCGGCCGGCGCGCCGCGCGCCGACCCGGAAGCGCACCGCGCAGGCGGGGAAGCCCACCCAGGAGAACAGGCCGCGCAGGAAGAGCCCGCGCTCCCGCACGTCGCGCCGGAACACCTCGACCACCCGCCGCGACACGAGGCGGAAGTCGGCCGCCCCCTCGCGGATGGGCGTCTCGGAGATCGCGTTCACGAGGCGGTAGAACCAGCGCGCAGTGAGGCGCTTGAGGAGCGGGACCTCCGCGGTGTCCTCCCGGACCGTGTAGACGACGTCGTGGCCTTCCTCGTGCCGGGCCACGAGCTCGGGTACCAGCGCGGGCGGGTGCTGCAGGTCGGCGTCCATCATGACGACCGCGTCCGCGTCGCAGTGGTCGAGGCCGGCCAGGATCGAGGCCTGCTGGCCGAAGTGGCTGGAGAGGGCCAGGACCTTGACCGCCGGGTCGGACGCGGCGAGCGTCCGGAGCAGGTCGAGCGTGCGGTCGGTGCCCCGGTCCACCACGTAGATCACCGACCAGGCCCAGCGGTCCGGGAGCGCGCCGAGCGCGCGGCGCAGCTCGCCGTGGAAGGCGAGGATCACGTCCTCCTCGTCGTAGACGGGGCAGACGACGGTGAGCGTCCTCGTGCCACTCCCGACGGAGGGCGCTACTCCCACGTTCCCTCGAAGCGGCAGACGGCGTCCCCGCGGTGAACGCACGTCGTGTGGGCGGACCGCAGGTTCCTCGCCCCCGCGAGCTCGAGGGTCCGCTGCATCCAACCGAAGATGCGCTCGCAGAACTGCGGCGCCCCGCCCTCGAAGCCGGACAGCTCCGCCACCGCCCGCCCGCGGGCGGTCTCCGCGATCCGCAGCTCGCCCGTGTCGTAGTAGCTCGAGAAGACCCGGGCCGCGCGCGCGATGATGAACTCGGGCGATCCCAGCTTGAAGAAGATCTTGTAGACCCCGGTGACGCCATAGTCGCAGGAGGCCCGCCCCATTCTCCGGACGACGTCGGCCTCCTGGGTGCCGAGCTGCCGCTCGGCCTCCTGCATGAAGCGGAGGAACGCCTCCATCGGGTACCAAGACGAGGCGAGGATGCCTTGCCCGAGCACGGCGCGGTCCCCCGGCGGGAGGGCCGCGAGCAGCCGGGCGAGCGCGTCGTCCCCGAAGCGCTCTCGCACGTAGCGCACGGACGACAGGACGGCCGTCCCCTTCACCTGGGCCAAGGCTTGCCTCGAGTGCCCTGAGCGTAGCACGGCCGGACTAAGATGGACCTCGCCCGGAGGGACCGAGATGAGCACAAGGCGCCGCAGCCTCGCGATCACGGAGGGTGACGAGCGCGCCCCCAACCGCTCGATGCTCCGGGCGGTGGGCTTCGCCGACGCCGACTTCACGAAGCCCATCGTCGGGGTGGCGAGCGCCCACAGCACCCTCACCCCCTGCAACGTGGGGATCGGCCCCCTGGCCGACCGGGCCGTGGCCGCGCTGCGCGAGGCGGGGACGATGCCCCAGCTCTTCGGGACGATCACGGTCTCGGACGGCATCTCGATGGGGACCGAGGGCATGAAGTACTCGCTCGTGTCCCGCGAGGTGATCGCGGACTCGATCGAGACCGTCTGCAACGCGCAGGCGATGGACGGCGTCCTCGCGATCGGGGGGTGCGACAAGAACATGCCGGGTGCGATGATCGCCTTCGCCCGCCTCGACATCCCCGCGGTCTTCGTCTACGGCGGCACGATCAAGCCCGGCTGCCACGAGGGGCGCGACCTCGACATCGTGAGCGTCTTCGAGGCGCTCGGCCGGTTCGAGGCCGGCCGAATCCCCCGCGCCGAGCTCGACGCGATCGAGCGCAAGGCCATCCCGGGGGCGGGGGCCTGCGGCGGGATGTACACGGCGAACACCATGTCCTCGGCCTTCGAGGCCCTGGGCATGAGCTTGCGGGGCTCGTCCACCATGGCGGCCGAGGACGCGGAGAAAGCGGAGAGCACCGCGCAGTCGGCGCGGGTCCTCGCCGAGGCGATCCGCGGGGGCCTCACCGCGCGGAGGATCCTCAGCCGCGAGGCATTCGAGAACGCCATCGCGGTGGTCATGGCGATCGGCGGCTCGACGAACGCCGTCCTCCACCTGCTCGCGATCGCCCACGCCGCCGGGGTGCCCCTCTCCCTCGACGACTTCGAATCGGTCCGTGCCCGCGTGCCCGTGCTCTGCGACCTCAAGCCCTCCGGCCGCTACGTCACGACGGAGTTCCACCGCGCGGGCGGCGTGCCGCAGGTGATGCGGATGCTCCTCGACCACGGGCGACTCCACGCCGAAGCGCTGACCGTCACCGGCCGGACGGTGGCCGAGACGCTCGCCGACGTCCCCAAGGAGCCGCCCGCGGGACAGGACGTCATCCACCCGTGGTCGAACCCGCTCTACCCCCACGGCCACCTCGCCATTCTGCGCGGCAACCTCGCGACGGAAGGGGCGGTGGCGAAGACCAGCGGGATCCAGCACCCCGCGATCACGGGCCCGGCCCGCGTGTTCGAGCGGGAGGAGGACGCCGTCCGGGCGATCTTCGGGGGCGAGGTCCGGCCGGGCGACGTCGTGATCATCCGCTACGAGGGCCCGAAGGGCGGGCCCGGGATGCGCGAGATGCTCTCGCCGACATCGGCCCTCATCGGGGCCGGGCTCGGCGACTCGGTCGGCCTGGTCACGGACGGCCGCTTCTCCGGCGGGACGCACGGCCTGGTCGTCGGCCACGTGTCCCCGGAGGCGGCGGTGGGTGGCACGATCGCCCTCGTGCGTGAGGAGGACCGGGTCACGATCGACGCCGATCGGCGCCTCCTGCAGCTGGAGGTGGACGAGGCCGAGATCGCCCGCCGCCGGACGGCCTGGACGCCCCCCGCCCCCCGCTACACCCGGGGCGTCCTCGCCAAGTACGCGCGGCAGGTCGGCAGCGCGGCCAAGGGAGCCGTCACGGACGCCGACGGGGAGTGATGGGCCGTCGCCCGCTCGCCCGGGGGCGGGCCCCGAGCCAACGCCGGTCCTCCTCGAGGGCCCGGCGAGCGCGGGCCGACTCCTCGGCGTCGAGGAACGGGGTCTCCTCGAACCGCGCTTCCACGATCGCGAGGGACAGAACCCCCGCTCGCAGGCCGGGGCGGATCCAGTGCCGGTCGCGAGGCTCCATGCGGGCGTACTTCGAGACCGCCGCGTCGTTCGGCTCGAGGAACCACGCCGCGAGGTCCGGGGCGAGCTGGATGCGCGTGAGCCGATCCTCCCAGCCGGCGGGGAGCGTGGCCACCCGGGGCGAGATGGGGTCGAGGTAGTAGCCGAACTCGGCCTCGAAAGGGCTGCCCTGGCCCAGGGCGGACACGAGATCGAAGGCCCGGGCGGGGTCGCGCCGGCAGAACGCGTCCACGTCGAGCGACGCGGCCATGCGAGGAGGGATCTCGCCGGTGTGGCCGAGCACGGCGAGGCTCCCCATCACGACGTAGTCGGTCTCGCCGCACAGATCACGGGCGCGGGCGAAGAGGCGTCGGAGGTCCTCGCGCCTCACCGGGCGGGTGGCTCCAGGGCGAACGTCCAGGGGGTGTTCTGGAAGAGCGCGTCGCCCCACTCGCCCGGGTCGAGCAAGGCCAGAGCGAGGCGCTCCGCCGGGAGAGCGAGGAGCGCGCGCCAGCGCGAGACGTAGTGGTGGCTGCACAGGCCCTCGCGCTCCCAGCGGTCGACGACGCCGCGGGCGGTGGCCACCAGGGAGCGCCCCTCCCTTCCGCGGGCGCTGAGCAGACGTCCGGCGAGGACCGCGTGCCGCCGGCGGAGGTCGAGTCGACGGCTCCGCTCGCGCTCCCGCGCGAGGAGGGTCTCGAGCGCCGGCCCGGCGCCCTCCGGTACCGCGGCGATCTTGAGCCCGAGGGCCCCGGCCAGAGAGGCGACCGTACCCAGACGGACGTCGCGGGCGGAGCCCGCCTCCAGCCGGGCGATCGTGACCCGGCTGGTGCCGCTGCGCGCGGCGAGCGCCGCCTGGGTGAGCCCCTTCTCGCGGCGGGCCGCACGCAGGGAGGTGCGGAGAGTCTCGTATCGCATACGATACAACGTATCATAAACGAGACGCACTCTCAACGCCCTCACTCGACGGCCCGCCCGGCCGATTGTCTCTTCCCGGCTGGTGGTGGCTCTTCCGGACCCTCGGCGCGGGGCCAGATCGGCGATCGATCCGGATGACGTGTAAGCATGTCATTAAGGAGCAGTTACTTGACAATATGACAAGCAAGCATTACATTCGAGAATGGAGGTGAGCCCGAATGGCCTCAGGCCCGCCGGAAAGCCGTCCCTTCACGACGTCCCCCGTCCAGTGGTTCGCCGTCTCCGTCCTCGGCTCGCTGGGGGGCCTCTGGCTCAGCGGCCGGGTGCTGCGCCGCTACCAGGATCCTCCACCCTGGGGAGGCACCCTCCTGCTGGCGGGGCTCCTCCTCATCTTCCTGGCGGGGTTCGCCGCGTGGAAGCTGGCCCGGACCGGCAGCTACTCATGGCTCCTCCCGGTCGCCGCTATCAACCTGGTCCTGCTGGAGCCGGGGCGGGCGGGCGACGTCGCGACGTGGCGGCTGGAGTGGGGCGTGATGGGCCTCTGCTGGACGCTGGCGGCCGTCGCCGTGTTCTCGCACCTGCTGCGGCGCTCCGACGAGCTGGAACGCCGCCTCCACCTCGAGGGCGCGTTCTTCGGGCTCGCCTTCGGCCTCGTCGCGTCGGTCGTGTACGCCCTCTTCGAGCCCCGCCTCCCCGAGCTGCGCGGGCAGTGGGTTGCCGTGACCTTGCTCCTCTCGTGGTGGGTCGGTTTCCTGGTCCACGCCCGCCGCTACCGGTGGCGCGGATGAAGAACCGACTGCGCGTTCTCCGCGCCGAGCGGGACTGGTCCCAGGCCGAGCTCGCCGAGCGGCTGTCCGTCTCGCGGCAGACCGTGAACGCGATCGAGAACGAGCGGTACGACCCCAGCCTGCCGCTCGCGTTTGCGATCGCCCGGACCTTCCGCCTGCGCATCGAGGACGTCTTCGCACCGGACGCCGCACCCCCGCCGGCATCCGGCGAGCCGCCCGGGTAGGCCGGCCGGAATCCAATCCTTCGGCAAGGACTTCCGGGGCCGCCGCACCGAGATTGTGGGCATGGACAACGCCCAAGCGATTGAACCACCCCACTCGGACGTCCCTGACCGGACGCCGGCGCCGGCGAGTGCCCGGCGCGCGTCCGTCGCCTCCGTGATGTGGGAGGAGCTTCGCGAGTACCACAAGAGGCGTGAGGCCTGGGAGGGCGAGCTCCAGCGCCTGCTTCAGGCACACCGGGAGCTCGACGCCCGCCACTGGCAGCTCGTGCTTCACGCGATCGACGTCACGACCTCGGCCGAGGAGAGGGAGTCCCGTACGTCGCTCCTGCCCCCGCTCGGGGAGGGACCCGGCTTCGACGAGCGCATGGCGCTGCTCGAGCGGACGCTCCTCGACACCGCGCTCGCCCGGATGGGCGGCTGCCGCCGCAAGGCGGCCGCGCTGCTCGGCCTGCTCCCGACTACGCTGTGCGAGAAGCTCAAGCGGCTGGGCCGGGCGGACCGGGTTCACTGACGTCCCCTCCGTCCCCTCCGGCGGGGACCCCGTCAAGCCATCTAAGGAAGTAACCTGAGACGGTATCGTCGCGCCATCAGCAGAAGTAACCTGGAGGGGCCTGTGGGAGCTTGTGGGAACGCGGAGCCTTTCCCAAGCACCTTGTGGGAAACAGCGTCATGGCGGTTTTTCACAGGCGCGGCAGCTTCCATAGCCCGGCGCGCGCGGGTTGTGGCGGGCGTTGGACAGGGCGTGGATCCGTCGCAGCTTTCTGTCTACGGCTCGACAGACCTTGAACGGATCGAGGCGCTGCCTGAGAGCTCTCAGGGTGCTCAGGCGTGCAGCTGCGCCCGGCGCTGTCGAGCAGGCTGTCCAGGGTGTCTTCGGCGCGTCGTAAGACCGGCGCAGCCGCGAGCCCACTCTCGTCTTGCTCCACAAGCTTCACCGAAGGCAGGAAGAGGTTCTGGAAGTGAGCCCAGGTCGTCCTCGATACAGCTCGTTCATCGCAGCTACAGCCCTGCGAGCTGTCATAGCGCAGGTAGCCGATGAGGCGTCGGACGTGGGTCCAGTTCTTCTGCTCGACGTGGGCGTTGTCGTCCTTCTTGTAGGGTCGGCCTCGGTGAATTCGATCTCCTTGCAGCTTGCAGTAGCCATCCAGATGGTGGTTGATGAACTCGGAGCCGTTGTCGGAGTCGATCCCCCGCAGGGCGAAGGGCAGCCTGTTGCCGGATGTGCTCGAGCGCTTCTACGACGAAGGCTTGGCTCTTGCCCATCACCGCTCGTGTCTCCGTCCACGCCGTGTAGATGTCGGTCAAGGTCAGGGTGTAGACGAACTCCCCGTCAGCTCGGTCCCCCGAGTGAGAGACCAGGTCGATCTCGCTGAAGCCGGGCTCGGTCGCCTCCCAGCGCTCAGCCTTGATCGGGATCTGGTGCTTCAGCAGCGTCCCCGGCTTCGTCCTCCCGTAAAGACGCTTCTTCACCTGCTTCTTGTACGGGCTCAAGTCGCGGTCGATCTGACGCGCGCTGATCGTAGCAGCTCGCTCTCCAGCCGCGTGAAATCGACAGGTGCTTCTTCAGCCAGGGCAGCCACAAGGGCATCAACGCCTTGAGCCTCAACGACCACGGGTAGTTCGCCGCTTCCCAGATCACCCTCAAGACCTTCCACCGCCTTGCCGTACTTGGGCCCCGCTTCCTTCGCCGGGGCAGCCGCTCTCAGGAGGCTTCCCGTTCAACCGCCTCACCGCGTACTTCCGGTTGTACCCCGTCACCTTGCACAACTCGTCCAGCAGCCGCTCCTCTCCTTCCGTCAAGCCTCCCGATACCCCGGCCATATCCGACACAGGTACTCCCACCGAGACTATCGACCCAAGCTGTGCCCTCCTCCAGGCAGGGTTACTTTTCAAATGGCTCGACGTACCCTCCCCCGGTTACATCTTGGATGGCTCGATACGGGGACTTGACAGGCGCCGCGCGCGAGGCGCACCATCGGCGGCACCTTTTGTCATGACGGCCTCGATCACAACCCGCGCGGACATTCCCTTCGGCGTCGCGGTGCGACTGTCGCTGGGCGTCCTGCTTCTGCTGGGCATCCTGCCCGGGGGGTTCGCGGTCTAGGCCGACAGGCAGAACGAGGCCAGACGCGAACCCCCGAGGGAGACCTCGGGGGTTTTGCTTTTTGGGGGCCTCTCGCGGAGGAGCGAGTGCAACGAACGGGAGCACAGATCGTCTGGGAATGCCTGGTGAGGGAAGGGGTGACGACCGTCTTCGGCTATCCCGGGGGCGCGATCCTGCCCACCTACGACGCTATGCTCGACTACCCGGTCCGGCACGTCCTCGTTCGCCACGAGCAGGGTGCCGCCCACATGGCCGACGGCTTCGCCCGGGCGAGCGGGAAGGTGGGGGTCGCGATCGCGACCTCGGGCCCGGGGGCGACGAACCTGACCACCGGCATCGCGACCGCGATGCTCGACTCCTCGCCCACGGTGTTCATCACCGGCCAGGTGTCCTCCAAGGTGCTCGGCACCGACGCGTTCCAGGAGGTCGACGTCACCGGCATCACGCTGCCGATCACCAAGCACAACTCGCTCGTCACCGACGCACGCCACGTCGCGCGCACGATCCGCGAGGCCTTCGTGATCGCGCGCTCGGGCCGCCCGGGGCCGGTCCTCGTGGACATCACGAAGGACGCGCAGCAGGGAAAGGCCGACTTCCACTACCCCGAGACCGTGCATCTGCCCGGCCTGCACGAGCCCCCCCGCCGGACGCGGAGAGCCTCGCCCGCGCGGCCGAGCTCGTCGACGAGGCGGAACGCCCCCTCATCCTCGCCGGTGCCGGGGTGATGCGGTCCGGGGCCTGCCCGGCGCTGCGCGACTTCGCGGAGAAGACGGGCACCCCGGTCGCCCTCACCCTTCTCGGCATCGGCGGCTTCCCCCGCAGCCACCCGCTCTGCCTCGGCATGATGGGGATGCACGGGGAGGCCTACGCCAACCGCGCGATCCAGAACGCCGACCTCATCCTCGCCTTCGGCATGCGCTTCGACGACCGCGTCACCGGCAACATCAAGACCTACGCGCCGCACGCGAAGAAGGTGCACGTCGAGATCGACCCCTCCGAGGTCGGGAAGAACGTGAAGGTGGACGTGGCCCTCGTCTCCGACCTCCGGGTCGCCCTCGAAGCCCTCGTCCCGCTCGTGAAGGCGCGGCGCCCCGACGCCTGGCTCGCCGACATCGAGTCCTGGCGGCAGGACACGCGCTCGCGCGACATCCGACACCGTGACGGGAACGGCCGCCTGCTCGCGGCGCACGTGGTTCACGACCTCTGGAAGACGACCGGCGGCGAGGCCCTGGTGGTGAGCGACGTCGGCCAGCACCAGATGTGGGAGGCGCAGTACTACGAGCACGACGCGCCGCGCACCCTCATCACCTCGGGCGGCCTCGGCACGATGGGCTTCGCGCTCCCCGCCGCCATCGGGGCCAAGATGGCCCGGCCCGACGCCGAGGTCTGGGTGGTCGCCGGCGACGGCGGCTTCCAGATGACCCAGTGCGAGCTCGCGACGCTCCAGCAGGAGCAGATCGACGTCAAGATCGCGATCGTCAACAACGGCTTCCTGGGGATGGTGCGCCAGTGGCAGGAGTTCTTCCACGACCGGCGCTACGCCGCCACCCCGATGCTCTCGCCCGACTTCGTGAAGCTGGCCGGGGCCTACGAGATCCCGGCCTACCGGGTGCGCGAGCGCGGCGACGTCGTCCCGACCGTGCAGAAGGCCCGCGAGACGAGAGGTCCCGTCCTCGTCGAGTTCCAGGTCGAGAAGGAGGACGCGGTCTACCCGATGGTCCCGGCGGGGAACGATCTCCACGAGATGATCCGCCGGCCCTCCGAGGCCGGAACGGAGGTGCGGTCGTGAAGCACACACTGGTGGCAAAGGTGGCGGACCAGCCCGGCGTTCTCAACCGGGTGGCGAGCCTCTTCCGGAGGCGCGCCTTCAACATCGACAGCCTCACCGTGGGGCACACCGAGACGCCGGAGTTCTCGCGGATGACGATCGTGGTGGACACCGCGAGGGTGCCCGCCCCGATCGTCGAGGCGAACCTGCGAAAGCTCATTCCGGTGGCGGAGGTCGTGGACGTGACGCACCTCCCGACCGTCGACCGGGACCTCGCCCTCATCCGCGTCCGCTGCGCGCCGGAGGAGCGGGCCGAGCTCGCGAGCCTCGCCGAGATCTTCCGGGCCCGGATCGTGGACGTGGCGAGGGACTCGGTCATCGTCGAGGTCACGGGGGACGTGCAGAAGGTGGACGGCCTCGTGGAGCTGCTGCGGTCGCGGGGAATCGTGGAGATGGTGCGGACCGGCAAGGTGGCCATGGTCCGGGGAAGCGTCGCGGAAACCGCGCCGGCCGCGCACGCGGCGCCGGCGGCCTAGGGGGAGAAACGACGATGGCGAAGATGTACTACGACGGCGACGCGGACCTCGGGCTGCTGAAGGGCCGCAAGGTGGCGGTGATCGGCTACGGCAGCCAGGGCCACGCCCACGCGCTCAACCTCAGGGACAGCGGGGTGGCCGTGGTGGTGGGCCTGCCGGCGGGAAGCCGGTCGCGGGCGAAGGCGCAGGCGGACGGGCTCCCGGTCAAGACGCCCAGGGAGGCCGTGGCCGAGGCCGACATCGTCATGATCCTGACGCCCGACACCGCCCAGGCGGCCCTCTACCGCGACGAGATCGCCGCCGGCCTGAAGCCGGGCAAGACCCTCATGTTCGCCCACGGCTTCAACATCCGCTTCGGCACGATCACGGCGCCGCCCGGCGTCGACGTGTCGATGGTGGCGCCCAAGGCCCCCGGCCACCGGGTGCGCGAGGTCTTCAAGGAGGGCCAGGGCACGCCGGGCCTCCTTGCCGTGCACCAGGACGCGAGCGGGAAGGCGAAGGCCACGGCCCTCGCCTACGCAAAGGGCATCGGCTGCACCCGCGCCGGCGTCATCGAGACGACCTTCGCCGAGGAGACCGAGACCGACCTCTTCGGCGAGCAGGCCGTGCTCTGCGGGGGCGCCTCCGCCCTCGTGAAGGCCGGCTTCGAGACGCTGGTGAGGAACGGCTACCAGCCGGAGATCGCCTACTTCGAGTGCCTGCACGAGCTGAAGCTCATCGTGGACCTCATGTACCGCGGCGGGCTCAACTACATGCGCTACTCGGTCTCCGACACGGCCGAGGACGGCGACTACACGGCGGGGCCGCGCATCGTCACCGAAGAGACGAGGGAGGAGATGCAGAGGATCCTCGACGAGATCAAGGACGGCCGCTACGCGCGGCGCTGGATCGCGGAGAACGAGGCCGGGCGGCCGAAGTTCAACGCCACCCGGGCCCGGGAGCGGAGCCAGAAGCTCGAGGAGGTGGGGGCGCGGCTGCGGGCCATGATGCCGTTCCTGGACGCGGTCGAGGTCACCCCGGACGGCGACGCGAAGCGGGTCGCCGAGAAGCCGGTCGGCGTACGATGAGCGCCCGGGTCACGATCTTCGACACCACGCTGCGCGACGGCGAGCAGTCGCCGGGCTGCAGCATGCACACGGCCGAGAAGGTGCGGATGGCCCTCCAGCTCGAGCGGCTGGGGGTGGACATCATCGAGGCGGGCTTCCCGATCGCCTCGCCCGGCGACTTCGAGGCGGTCCAGGCCATCTCCGAGGCCGTCCGGGGGGCGGGTGTCGCCGCCCTCTGCCGGGCCAAGGCGATCGACATCGAGGCCGCCGGCAAGGCCCTCGAAGGCGCAGTAAACCCGGTCATCCACACCTTCCTCGCGACCTCCGGCATCCACCTGAAGTGGAAGCTGAAGATCACGCCGGCCGAGGCGCTCGAGCAGGCCGTCGAAGGCGTGAAGCTCGCGCGGACGTTCTGCGACGAGGTCGAGTTCTCGGCGGAGGACGCGTCGCGCTCGGACTACGGTTACCTCCTGGAGGTCCTCCAGGCCGTCTTCGAGGCGGGGGCGCGGACGCTCAACGTGCCCGACACGGTCGGCTACGCGCTGCCCCCCGAGTACGCGGACATGGTCCGCCGGCTCGTCCACGACATCCCGGGGGCCGTCATCTCCGTCCACTGCCACAACGACCTCGGCCTCGCCGTGGCCAACTCGCTCGCCGCCGTCCAGGCGGGCGCCCGACAGGTGGAGTGCACGATCAACGGGATCGGCGAGCGCGCCGGGAACACATCGCTCGAGGAGCTCGTGATGGCGCTCAAGGTGCGCCGCGAGGTGCTGCGGGCGGAGACGGGGGTGAGGAGCGAGCTGCTCGTGCCGACGAGCACGCAGCTGTCGACGGTGACCGGCGTCTGGCCGCAGCCCAACAAGGCGGTCGTGGGCCGTAACGCCTTCGCCCACGAGGCGGGCATCCACCAGCACGGCATGCTCGCCAACCCGCTCTGCTACGAGATCATGACCCCGGCGAGCGTGGGGCTCTCGCAGTCGATGCTCATCCTCGGCAAGCACTCCGGGAAGCACGCCGTCGAGTCGCGCCTCAAGCAGCTCGGGGTCGCGATGAAGGCCGACGAGATCGAGGACGTCACCCGCAAGGTCAAGGAGCTGGCCGACCGGACGAAGTTCGTCTACGACGAGGACCTGCTCTCGATCGTCGAGCACACCGCCGAGGCGCGCGCGAAGCTCGTGCGCTACCAGGTCCTGGCGGGCAACCAGATCCTGCCCACCGCCACCGTCGAGGTCGAGGTGGAGGGGCACCGGCGCACCGCCTCCGCGGTCGGCAACGGGCCCCTGGACGCGGCCCTGAAGGCGGCGGACGCCGCGCTCGGCTTCGAGCTTTCGCTGCTCGAGATGCACACGCGGGCGGTGACCGCGGGCAAGGACGCCGTCGCCGAGGTCACGGTGCGCGTCGTCCACGACGGGATCGAGTCGCTCGGGCAGGCGGCGAGCACCGACACGATCGAGGCGACGCTGAAGGCCTATCTCTCGGCAGTGGCGGCGGCGCGCGAAGCGCGCGCCGCGGCCTGAGCGGGCCATGGGGGACGCCAGGACTCTGCTCGACAAGCTCTGGGAGGCTCACCTCGTCGCGGTGGAGACCGAGGACACGCCGGCCATCCTCTACGTGGACCTGCACCTCGTCCACGAGGTGACGTCGCCACAGGCCTTCGCCGAGCTGCGCGCACGGGGCGTGCGGGTGCGGCGCCCCGAGCGCACGGTCGCGACCATGGACCACGCCATCCCCACCCGGCGGGTCGGGGACGGCCGGCGCGCCCCGGCCGAGGGGGCGGCGGCCGAGCAGGTCTCGGCCCTGGAGCGGAACTGCCGGGAGTTCGGGGTGACGCTCTACCCCGTGGGCGACGACCGGCAGGGCATCGTCCACGTGATCGGGCCCGAGCTGGGCCTCACCCACCCCGGTTCGACGATCGTCTGCGGCGACAGCCACACGAGCACGCACGGGGCCTTCGGCGCCCTGGCCTTCGGGATCGGCACCAGCGAGGTCGGCCACGTGCTCGCAACGCAGAGCCTGCTCCAGCGCAAGCCGAAGGCTTTCGCGGTGGAGCTCGACGGCCAGCTCGCGGACGGCGTCACCGCCAAGGACCTGATCCTCGCGCTCATCGCGCGGATCGGCACCGGCGGGGCGACCGGGCACGCCCTCGAGTACCGGGGACCGGCCATCCGCGCCCTCTCGATGGAGGAGCGGATGACCGTGTGCAACATGTCGATCGAGGCGGGGGCCCGCGCCGGCCTCGTCGCCCCCGACGACACGACCTACCAGTACCTGGCGGGCCGCCCGTTCGCGCCGGCCGGCGCCGCGTGGGACGCGGCGGTGGCGCGCTGGCGGACGCTGCCGAGCGACGAGGGCGCGGTGTTCGACCGGGTGGAGCGGATCGACGCCTCTGCCCTCGAGCCGATGATCACGTGGGGGACGAGTCCCGGCACGGGCATCCCGGTGCGGGGCGTCGTGCCCCCGCCCGGCGGCGACGCGGGCCTCGAGGGTGCTCTGCGGTACATGGGCCTCGAGCCGGGGAAGCCGCTCCTCGGCCGGAAGGTCGACGTCGTCTTCATCGGCTCCTGCACAAACTCGCGGCTGTCCGACCTGCGGGGGGCGGCGCGCGTCCTCAGGGGGCGAAAGGTCGCCCCCGGCGTGCGGGCGCTCGTCGTCCCGGGCTCGGAGCAGGTGAAGAGGCAGGCCGAGAGCGAGGGCCTCGACCGTGTGTTCCGCGAGGCCGGCGCCGAGTGGCGCGAGGCCGGCTGCTCGATGTGCCTCGCCATGAACGACGACCGCCTGGAGCCCGGGCAGTACGCGGTTTCCACGAGCAACCGCAACTTCGAAGGCCGGCAGGGGCCGGGAGGGCGGACGTTCCTCGCGAGCCCGCTGACCGCCGCCGCCTCGGCGGTGAAGGGCGCAGTCGCCGACGCCCGGGAGCTGCTGTCGTGAAGCTCGAGACCAGGTGTCGGCCGCGAATTGGCCGCATCGCGCCAGACCCCACGCGAGCCGATGTCCGGGCCGACGCTCGCGTGGGGCCCCTGGCATCGATGCGGCCCACATCGCGGCGGCTGTTCCGGAGGCTGTCGTGAAACCTGTTCGTGAGATTCGTTCGCGCACCGTGGTGCTGGCCGTCGAGAACGTGGACACCGACCAGATCATCCCCGCCCGCTTCCTCGTGACCACGTCGCGCGAGGGGCTGGGCCAGGGCCTCTTCGCCGACTGGCGGTGGGAGAAGGACGGCCGGCCGAAGCCGGGCTTCGCGCTCAACCGGAAGGAGGCCGAGGACGCGCGCGTCCTCGTGGCCGGGCACAACTTCGGCTGCGGCTCCTCCCGCGAGCACGCGGCGTGGGCGCTGCAGGCGGGCGGCTTCGACGCGGTCGTGAGCACCGCCTTCGCCGACATCTTCCGGGCGAACGCCCTCAAGAACGGCCTCGTTCCCGTCCAGGTGGACGAGGCGACCCACTCGGGGCTCGTGGAGGCGCCGGGGGCGGAGGTCGCGATCGACGTGAACGCGAGGACGATCGCCTTCGGGGCGCGCCGGGCGAGCTTCCCCCTGGAGCCTTTCGCGCACTACTGCCTGGTCAACGGGCTCGACGAGCTCGCCTTTCTCCTGTCGCGGGAGCGGGAGATCGCCGCCTTCGAAACCGAGGCGGGACCCGCACCCTGGAGGTCCTCATGAAGCCGAAGATCGCAGTCCTGCCGGGCGATGGGATCGGCCCGGAGGTGACGAAGGCCGCCCTGCGGGTGCTGGAGGCCTGCCTGCCCTTCGAGGCCCGGGAGGGCCTCATCGGCGGCGCCGCCATCGACGCCACCGGCAGCCCGCTGCCCGACGAGACGATCGCTCTGTGCCGGGAGTCCGACGTCGTCTTCCTCGGCGCGGTGGGCGGGCCGAAGTGGGACAAGGGGGCCGTGCGCCCGGAGCAGGGCCTGCTCGGCCTGCGCCGGGCCCTCGGCGTCTACGCGAACCTCCGACCCGCGCGCTACCTGGGGCTGCCCACGCCTCTCAAGGAGGGCCTCGCCCGCCACGCCGACCTCCTCGTGGTGCGCGAGCTGTCGGGAGGCGTCTACTTCGGGGAGCCGCGCTGGGAGAAGCCCGAGGAGGCGGTGGACACGTGGCGGCAAACCGCCGAGGAGGTCCGGCGGGTCGCCCACGTCGCCTTCAAGCTCGCCCGCCGGCGCCGGAAGCACCTGACCTCGGTGGACAAGGCCAACGTCCTGGCCACGTCGCGCCTGTGGCGACGGGTGGTGATCGAGGTCGCGGCCGAGTACCCCGACGTGGTCCTCGAGCACCTGTACGTCGACGCGGCGGCCTTCGAGATCCTCCGCGCCCCCCACCGGTTCGACGTGATCCTCACCGACAACATCTTCGGTGACATCCTCAGCGACGAGTCGGCGGCGCTCGCGGGGTCGATCGGCGTGCTCCCCTCGGCCTCGCTGGGCCCGGGGCCGGGCCTCTACGAGCCGATCCACGGCGCCGCGCCCGACATCGCGGGCAAGGGCATCGCCAACCCGACCGGGGCCATCCTCAGCGTGGCCCTCCTGCTCGAGCACGCCCTCAAGCGGCCGCAGATCGCGCGGGCCGTGGAGTCGGCGGCGATCGCGTCTCTACGCGAGCTGCGGACCCCCGACGTGGGCGGCCACGCGACCACCGATCAGGTGACCGAGGCCGTCCTCCGGCACCTGTCCTGGTCCCGCTGGTCGGCCGACGCCGAAGAGGAGCCGGTGGGGGTCGAGTGGGGGGTGTGAGGGGCTAGTCTCACCGGTACTGGCACGGCCCCTGCTGCTATCCCCGGCGGGCGGGAAGCGACCCGTCGAGATAGCGATGCAAATAAACCATTTAGTCCGAATAGCAGAAAAGGTCGTTACGGAAATATTTTCTGTTTTGCTGGGTTGGAACGCTCCAGTCCAGTGTAGTATGTGCGCGCTGCGGTCCTCGAGGCCGCGGCCCACTCAAAGGCAGCGTTGATGAACCTGGAGCGGCCCCTGCGGGTTTGGCTCGCATTCTCTCTGGCTCTGGTCGGGCTCCTGGGATCAGGGGCCTGCGGTGGCGCCGGCTCTCCGACGTCCCCGCTGCCGGCATCCCCCGTCGCGGTTGCCCCGACGCCCTCGCCGTCGCCCAAGGTCGTGATCCTGTCCGTGGACGGGCTCCGGGGCGACGTGCTCGCCAAGGCGGACGTCCCGAACATCAGGGGCCTGGCTCAGAGGGGCGCCTTCACGTACGCCGCCCGCACGGTGACCCCGTCCCAGACGCTTCCCTCCCACGCCTCGATGCTGTCCGGGCAGGACCCCGCCGTCCACAAGCTGGACTGGGACTGGAACGACTTCATGCCGGAGAAGGGGTTCATCGCGGTGCCCACCGTCTTCTCCGTCGCGAAGGCCGCGGGCCTGCGCACCGTGATGGTGGTGGGGAAGAGGAAGCTGCAGCACCTTGCCGCTCCGGGCACGGTCGACACGTTCGTCCTCACCGAGCGCGGCGACCAGGACGTGGCGAACGAGGCGATCGTGCAGAGCGGGACCGGCTTCGACCTCCTCTTCGTCCACTTCCCCGACGTCGACCTCGCCGGCCACGCCGACGGCTGGCTCTCCGCGAGCTACATGGCGCGGATCATCGACCTCGACATGGCGGTGGGGCGGCTGCTGGCGGCGCTGCCCCCGCAGACCGCCGTGATCTTCACCGCCGACCACGGGGGAAGGGACCACGACCACGGGGCCAGCTTCCCCGAGAACACCACGGTTCCGTGGCTGGTCTCCGGACCCAGGGTGGTCCGGCGGGGCGAGATCACGGCGCGGGTGAAGCAGACCGACACCGCCGCCACCGCCCTTTGGCTCCTGGGCTTGAGCCTCCCCGGCAGCTGTGCCGGCCAGGTGGTGCGGGAGCCGTTCGGCGCCGAGTAGACGGCCGCCCGCCCCCCTCAGCGGCGGGTCGGGGCGCCGACGGGCCGGAGGTGGAGCACGGCGCCTCCTCCTGCCGCGAGGCTCAGCTCGAGGGGTCGCGAGCTGCGGCCCTCGAGCCTCGCCGGCAGCACGGACAGGCGGTTCGGGTTCGTGGCAGTGTCGCGCGTGTCCGCCCAGATCGTGGCGTCGAAGCTGCGCGCGCCGAGGAAGCCGAGCGGGATCGCCACCTTTCGTGCGGCGTCGGTCATCGCCCCCACGAACCACTCGGCGCCGCGGCGCCGCGCGATGACGACGTACTCCCCGATCCTCCCGTCCAGCACGCGCGTCTCGTCCCACGTCGCCGGCACCGCCTTGAGGAACTCGGCGCCCGGCTCGCCGCGGTAGGCAGCGGGCGTGTCCGACAGCATCTGGAGGGGGCTGTCGTAGACGACGTACATGGCGAGCTGGTGGGCGCGGGTCGTCATGACCACCGGCAGCTCGTTGCGGGGCGCGAACTCCGCCGGGGTCACGCCGCGGAAACCGCCCGGGGTGTAGTCCATGGGCCCCACCAGCATCCGCGTGAAGGGGAGGGTGACGTCGTGACGCGCGGTGACCCGGTCGCTCCACTTGGCGTACTCGAGGCCGAGGACGCCCTCGCGGGTGAGGAGGTTCGGGAAGGTGCGCTCCTCTCCTGAGCCCGCGTAGGCGCCGTGGAAATCGACGGCCAGGTGGTGCGTCGCCGCCGTCCGCAGCGTGCGCTGGTAGAAGGCCACGATCTCCTGGTCCTTCCGGTTCATGTAGTCCACCTTCACGCCCTTCACCCCCCACTTCTCGTAGAGGGGGAAGGCCACGTCCATCTGGTCGCGCACGCACTCCCAGTTGAGCCAGAGCAGGATTCCCACGTTCTTCTCGCGGCCGTAGGCGACGAGGGCGGGAATGTCCATCTCCGGGATCGGCTTCGTGATGTCCTGCTCGCCGTCGCGGTGGTCGCCGTACCAGCCCGCGTCGACGAGCACGTACTCGAGGCCGAACTCCGCGGCGAAGTCGATGAAGTGCCGGAAGGTCTCGCCGTTCATCCCGGCCTTCCAGGGCACGTCCTTCACCACCGGCCCGTTCCACCAGTCCCAGGCCACCTTCCCCGGCTTCACCCAGGAGGTGTCGCCGATCTCGCTTGGGTCGGCGAGGCTGGTGAGGATCGTGGACTCGACGAGATCGCCGGGCTTCGCCCCGAGCATGAGCACGCGCCACGGCGAGACGAGCGGCAGGGCGCCCCGCACGACGACGTCGGGTCGCGAGGGGAGGGGGGCGAGCTTCGCGACGAGCGTCGGCTGGCGCGAGTCGTTCCCGCCCTCGACGCGCGCGAAGTGCAGGCCCGACCAACGCCGCAGGTTGGCCTCGGCCAGCGCGACCACGACCCCGTCGCCCGCCTCGATCGTCAGGGGAGGGCCGACGATCGACTCGGGCTTGATCCCCAGGAGCGGCATCGGGACGAACTCGCGCTCGTTGCTGGTCGTGAAGGAAGCGAGCTCCAGCACCCAGGCCCTGTGATCGGCGAGGAAGCGGAAACGGGTGTCCTCGGACGCGATCTCCACCCGGTCGAGGCCCGGCTGCTTCGGCAGGACGTACCGAAAGGCCGCGCCGTCGTCGAAGGCCCGGAAGACGACGTCGAGGCGGACCGGCTTGTCGCCGGTCCGCTCGAGGGCGACGGTCATCTCCTCGCTGCGGTCCCGGCCCTCGCGGGTCTTGCCGGCCACCAGGGTGTACGTCTCGTCCCGGCTCGCGCGCTTCACGTCCAGGACCCGGAAGCCCGCGGCGAGAGGGCCGATCTGGCGGAGGGTCAGGCCGAGGCGGGAGTCGGCCACCACCGGCTTGCCGCGGAAGGAGACCGAGTACAGGGCGCCCCGTCGGCGCCGAGCGAGAAGGACACCTCGACCTTGCCAGTCGGCGACTTGAGGACCGAAGGCTCGTCGGCGAAGGCGGGCGCCGCGAGGGCGCCGAGGAGGACGAGACAGCACGCGGTCGTTCGATTCATGGCCATCGCTCCCGTTGCCGGAGACTATCCGAAAACCCGGCGCGCGTTCCATAGGCCATGCCTCCGGGCCTCCGGGCGGGAGCCCTGCGTGGCCCTCACCCCGGTGGCCGCGGGAATCAGGCGGCGGGGAGGCCGATGGCTCGTGCCAGCTCGACGAACCGGGGGTGCGCGCGCAGGCGGCCGAAGGCGGGGCGCATGCCGATCCAGCACAGCTCGGGAGACCGCTCTCGTTGCGCCTCCCCGAGCCAGGAGAGCGCCTCGTCCGTCTCACCCAGCCCGGCGTGGACCTCGGCGATGAGCGCCGCCGAGACGTACCGCTCGCGGCGCCGCTCCTTGAGCTCCTCGAGGATCCGGCGGGCCCGGTCGGCCTGCCCGGCCAGGGCGCAGGCGTTGCCGAGGCCGGCGCGGAACTCGGTTGACGAGGGGGAGAGGCGGCTCGCGTTGCCGATGGCGGCCAGGGCGTCCTCGGCTCGTTCCATCTGAAGGTACGTCTGGCCCAGGAAGAAGTGGCCCATCGCGAAGCCGCCGTCCATCTCCAGGGTCTTCTTGAGCTCGGCCGCCGCCTCCACGAGCCGACCCGCGAAGCAATGCACGAGGCCGAGGCTGGCCTGGATCACCGGGGAGAGCGGGTCGGACTCCTGGGCGAGGCGGATCTCCCGGGCCGCCTCGTCGAAGCGCCGCATCGGGAGGAGCAGGTTCATCGCGTACCACTGGTGCCCGGTCGGGTACTTGGGGTCGAGCTCGAGGGCCTGGCGGAAGTGCCGCTCGGCATCGGCCCACGACCAGTCGTACACGGCGCCGATGCAGCCGAGGGTCGTGTGGACGGCAGCGAGGCCGGTGTCGGTCTTCCCCGGGGACCAGGCCTCCGCCGCCTCCTCGAGGGCGCGGCTCGCCGTCGCCTTCGCCTTCGGCATGACCTCGGACGGGGAGCGGATGCCGTAGATCCCGAGGAGCACGTAGGAGTCGGCGAGGCCGGCGAGGGCCCGGGCGTAGCCCGGGTCCCGGTCGATCGCCTCCTGGAAGTGCTCGATCCCGCGGAGGAGCCCCTCCTCGGTCCGCTTGTTCCACTCGTGGCGGCCCTTCAGGTAGAGCTTGTAGACCTCCGGGGCGCCTTTGTGCTGCGGCACGAGGGGCGTGTCGTCCGCCTTGACCAGGGTCACGCGGAGGGCGGCCAGGATGCTGCCCGCGATCTCGTCCTGGACCGCGAAGACGTCCTTCATCTCCCGGTCGTACTGCGCCGACCACAGCTGGTAGCCGTCCGCCGCGTTCGTGAGCCGGGCCCCGATCCGCATTCGCTCCCCGGCCGTCCGCACGCTCCCCTCGAGGAGGGTGCGGACGCCGAGGCGCTGGCCGATCGTGCGCGCGTCGTCCGTCCTGCCCTTGAACTGGAAGGACGAGGTCCGCGACACCACTCTCAGGCCCGGGATCTGGGTGAGGGCGTTGATGAGCTCCTCCGCCATCCCGTCGCAGAAGTACTCCTGGTCCCGCTGGGGGCTCATGTCCACGAACGCCAGGACGGCCACCGAAGCCGGCTGGGCCGGGGGCGAGGCCTCGCCCCGGGCGAGCGTGTCGGCGCGGCTCTCGAAACCTGCCGGCTGTCCCCGCAGGGCCGCGAGCGCGCGGGCGAGCTCGCTCGTGCTCGCGAAGCGGCCCTGCGGGTCCTTCCGCAGGCAGATCGCGATGACACGCTGCAGGCCCTCGGGCACGGCCGGGTTCAGGTCCGACACCGGCACCGGCTCCTCGAACATGATCGCGGCGAGAGTTCCGCTCACGGACTCGCGGGGAAAGGCCCGGCGGCCGGTGGCCATCTCGTACAGGATGAGCCCGAGCGTGAACTGGTCCGACCGGTAGTCCACGGAGGGGGTCCGGGCCTGCTCCGGGGACATGTACTGCACGGTGCCGAGCAGGACGCCGGCCGCCGTGTGCGCGGCCTGGGCGTCCGTCGTGACCTGCGAGACCGCCGGCGTCAGCTTGGCGAGGCCGAAGTCGAGTATCTTGACGAGGCCGTCGCTCGTGACCATGAGGTTCTCGGGCTTCAGGTCCCGGTGCACGATGCCGCCGGCGTGGGCCTTGGCGAGGGCCTCCGCGACCTGGCTGGCATAGTGGAGGAGCCGCGGAATCGGGAGCGGGCCCGGCTCCAGCAACTCGCGCAGCGTCCTGCCCTCCACGAGCTCCATGGCGATGTAGGGCGTGTCGCCGACTCGGCCGATGTCGTAGATCGTGATGACGTTCGGGTGGTTCAGGGCCGACGCCGTCCGGGCCTCCTGCTCGAAGCGGGCGAGCCGCTCCGGGCTGGACGCCGACTCGGGCCTGAGGACCTTGATCGCGACCGGGCGGCCCAGCCGCACGTCCTTCGCCCGGTAGACCTCCCCCATGCCGCCCGAGCCCAGGAGCGGGCCCAGCTCGTAGGATGCGAACCGGGTGCCGGGAGTCAGGGCCATCGGGAACGAGTGTTCATCTTCCCTGCAGGCCCCGGATCGCCGCCTCGAGCGTGCTGTCCGCCCGGCGCGCGTGGAACTCCTCGAGCACCTGCTTCACGCGGGGGTGAGTCTTGATGATGGAGTCGAGGCTCTCGCGGCTGAGCTCGAGCAGCTCGCAGGGGGTGGCGGTCGTGATGGTGGCGCTGCGGGGCTGGCCGGTGAGGATCGCGATCTCGCCGAAGAAGTCGCCCTCCGAGAGCTGCCGCACCTCCATGGCCTTGCCGGTGGCGCTGCGAACGAAGGCCCGGCAGAGGCCGGTGGTGACGACGAACAGGCTGTCCCCCGGCTCTCCCTCGGTGACCACGATCGAACCCGGGCCGAAGCTCAGGAGGCGGATGCCCCGGATGACGGCCACGATCTCCTCGGGCGACATCCCGCGGAAGAGGGGCGTGGCGAGCGCTCCCGATCCCTTCGCCTGCGAAGCCGGCTTCGACGGGACCGGGCTCGACCTCTCCGGGGGCGGTACGAGGTCGCCCTTCTCCGTGACCCCGACCGGAGCCGGCTCGCCGAAGCCGAGGGCGATCTCCGGCAGGGGGCCGTCGTCCACCCACGCCTCGGCGGCGGGGGCGGGCCGGCTGCCGATGAGCTCGGCCAGCCGCTCGTCGATGCCGGAGCGGCTGGGGTCGAGCTTCTGCATCTTCTTGAGCACGGCCACGGCCTTGGTCGCAAAGCCGTCCCGGGCGAGGTCGTCGGCCAGCCGGTCGAGGACGTCCCCTGCCTCCGCCTTCCTTCCCGCCAGCGCCAGGACGTGGGCGAGCTGCATGCGGAGCCTCTCGTTCCGGCGGTTCTTCTCGAGCTCGCCCGAGATCAGCTCGATCGCCTTCGGGTAGTCCTTTCGGACGATCAGCTCGCCGACGCTCGACGCCTTTGAGCCCTTGAACCAGTCCATCACCATTGGCAGTGCCTCCTCCGGCGCGTCACCGGGGCCGGGATGCGAACACTCTCGGCATCCTCCACGTCATCCACGCCCACGCCACGAAACCGGAGACGAGCGAGCCGAGGCCGAACGCCCTTGCGAGCGTCCACTTCCCGGCGAGCAGGGAGGACGGAAGGACGGCCGCCAATCCGGCCCCCGCCAGCAGGGCCACCATCGCGAACAGGCACGCGATGGCGAAGGCCAGGTTGTTGAACATCCTGCGCCGCCAGCGCTGGAGCCTCGCCTCCGACTCCCGGCCCGCACCGCGCCCCCTGATCCACGCCAGGTTCCCCGACAGGTCGAACGGCCGGCGGCGGAACTGGTCGCGCCAGCTCTCGATCAGCTCCTCCGACGCCCGGTGAAGGGCGGACAGCATCGTCTCCCCGGCCAGCGGTATCCGGCTGAGGAGCCCGTGCTGGACCCTGTAGTAGAAGCGGATCCAGAGCATCAGCAGGCTGAACAGCGCGCGTGGGGCCGCCCGCGTCGTGTCCCGCAGGACGTCGGCGGGGAGGACCATCGCCGGGTAGGCGGAGTTCATCCGTCCGAGCTGGTCGACGATCATGTGGGCGGGAAGCCGGCGCTGGAGCCCCGCCGAGAGGTGGGGGAAGTAGCTGCGCGCGAACTCCATGAGCGCCGCCGTCAGGTGCGCCCCGAACTCGGAGTGGCCGGCCTGCCGCTTCATCACCAGGGCGAGGAGGTCGGTGGCCTCGTCCCAGTCGTCGGTCATCAGGTCCTCGCGGACGCCCATCACGTGGCCGATGACCCGCCAGAGGTGGAGGAAGGCCTCCTTCTGCTCGCGGCGGATCGGGCACCCCCAGTGCTCGAGGCCCATGGGGATCAGGTAGCCGAAGCTCAGCAGGCCGAAGGCCAGCTCCTCCTGGTTGATGGGCGCCCCGTACTCCTCGTTCCACGGCGCGGGCACGTCCGAGAGGCGGTCGGTCAGCGTCCGCGGCTCGCTGCCCCCGGCCGGCCGCTCGCGCATCTTGTCGGGGTGGCGCAGCATGAAGCGGATCGAGGAGTGCAGGAAGCGCACCTTGCGGGCGGTCAGGAAGCCACGGCCCCAGAGGAACCGCTTCGCCTGGCGGCGCTTCGCCACCTCCTGCTCCACCCGGGCCCCGAGCCCGGAAGAGTCGCGGCTCTCCCCGGCTCCGCGGACGAAGCTCCCGCGAGGGGTCCGCTGCCACTCGCCCTGCGGGTCGAGCTCCCGCAGCGTGTCCAGGAAGAGCTGCTCCTCGTCGGGCTCGTAGTCCTTCAACACCTCTATGCCGCCGAGGCTCATCACGTCGTCGACGAAGACGCCGGTCTCGTGGATCCTCTGGAAGATGTACTCGTGCCGGGTCAGCTTCCCCGTCTCGTAGAGGGCGGGAACCCCCTTCCGGTAGAGGTACGTGCAGGGCAGGCTGAGCGCGTACAGCACGGCGATGGCGGCGACGGAGTTGTCCTCCCACAGCTCGCTCGCCGCGCGGAGCCGGGCCTCGTCCACCCACGGCGGTGCCGGCGCCGGCTCGAAGTACTCGAGCGCCTCGGGCGAGAACTCCTCGAGGTGGCGGCGCAGGGCGGAGGCCTTCGTCAGGGCCAGCGACGGCGAGGCGAGCAGCGCGTCGGCCACCTCGAGCAGGTGGTTGTAGCGGTGGACCCCGCCCTCGTGGTTCATCACCCCGGCCGCGAGCTCGTCCGCGTTCGGGTGAACGGTCGGGTCGTCACCCTGCAGGCTCGCCTCGTCGAGCTGCCTCTCCGTCCAGCGTGACGTGGCCATCCGCGCCTCTCCTCTCCTGTGGCCCCACGTCGAAACCCACCTCGGCGGGAGCCGGGACTCCGACCCCAGTCGCGTGCCTGTATCGCACGGCGGCGACCGGTCTGACGATGTGTCGATTGGCGAGCCGATGATAGTCGCCCGCCGGCCCCGGCTCAAGTCCGCGCACTTGTCGCGAAGAGGCCGTTATAATGCCACCTATTCCTTCGGCCGCACCCCATCATCATCCTCGTTCGGCGGTCGTCGCCGCGTTCTCGTCTTTGAGGCCGAGAGGTCCACTTGTCGCTGCTCGAGGGCATCAACGAAGCCGAGATCGTCGCCTACTACGAGAGCTGCGAGCCCGACTACTCCCTGGTCTGGGGCCTGCAGGACCACCTGTGCATGCACTACGGCTACTGGGAGGAGGACACGAAGAGCCTCGCCGCGGCCGTCACCCGGCTCAATGCCAAGCTCGTGGAGCACGGGCGCATCACGGCCGACGACCGCGTGCTCGACGCCGGGTGCGGCGTCGGCGGCTCGGCCATCTACCTCGCCCGTCGCGTCGGCTGCCGGGTCCACGGGATCACGCTGAGCGAGCGCCAGGTCGCGACCTGCCGCGCCAACGCCGCCGGCAACGGCGTCTCTCACCTCACGCACTTCGACCGGCGAAACTACCTGGCGACCGGGCTCCCGGACGCGTCGTTCGACGTCGTCTGGGCGGTCGAAAGCGTCTGCTACGCCTTCGACAAGGCCGACTTCCTGCGCGAGGCCTTCCGGCTCCTGCGGCCCGGGGGGCGTCTCGTCCTCGCCGACTTCTTCAGCGTCCCGATGGAAGGCCGGCCACGGCGGGACCGGCGCCTGATGCAGAAGTGGACCCGCAGCTGGGCCATCCGCGAGTACGCGGTCACCGAGGAGTTCGAGAGCCAGATGGACGAGGCGGGCTTCCGCGACGTCGTGGTGCGCGACGTCACGCGCCGCGTGGACCGCAGCGTGACGCGGCTCTTCTTCTACTACTACCCGGGGCTCGTCTACACCTACCTGTGGCAGCTGCTGGGCTGGCGCAACCGGGTCCAGACCCTGAACACGCACTCGACGGCCTACCAGTACCGGGCCTATCGCCGGGGCCTCTGGCGCTACAACATCGTCTCCGGGACGAAGCCCGCGGCCACGTGATGACCCGCACGGGAACGCTCCTCTACGAGAGCGCCAACTCGCTCATCTACCTCCTGCCGCCCGGGGAGTCCGACTCGCCGGCCGTCCTCAAGATCCTGAAGGCGGACTACCCCCCGCCCGAGCGCGTCGCCCGGTTCAACAACGAGCTGGAGCTGACCAGGGACCTGCCCGGCGAGCACGTCCGCCGGGCCTTCAGGCGGGAGAAGGTCGACGGGCGGCACGGCCTCGTCCTCGAGTACGTGGAGGCGCAGACGGCGCGGGAGGCCTTCGCCGGGGGGAAGCAGCCCGTCGCCACGTTCCTCGACATCGCGGTCAAGATCACCCAGGCCCTCCGGGAGGTCCACGAGGCGGGCATCGTTCACAAGGACGTCAACCCCGGCAACGTCCTCGTCAACCTGGAGACGGGCACGGTCAAGCTCATCGACCTCGGCATCTCGTCGAAGGTCGAGCTGCACACCCACCACCTCGGCAACCCGGCGCGGCTGGAGGGGACCCTCGCCTACATCTCCCCGGAGCAGACGGGCCGGATGAACCGGGTCGTCGACTACCGCACCGACTTCTACTCTCTCGGCGTCTCCTTCTACGAGATGCTCACCGGAGCGCTCCCCTTCCCCACCTCCGACCCGATGGAGCTGGTCCACAGCCACATCGCCCGGACCCCGGAGCCCCCGCACCGCGTCCGGCCGGACGTGCCCGAGGCCCTGTCGGCGCTCGTCTTCCGGCTGATGGCGAAGGACGCCGACCAGCGCTACCAGTCGGCCCAGGGTCTCCTCGCCGACCTCGAGGAGTGCCGGAGGCAGTGGGAGCGGGGCCAGAGGATCGTCGCCTTCGCCCTCGGAGCGAACGACTTCGCAAAGCACTTCCAGATCCCCCAGAAGCTCTACGGGCGCCAGCCGGAGACCGCCCAGCTGCTCGACGCCTTCGAACGGGTATCGCGCGGGCGCCATGGAGTTGGTCCTCGTCCGCGGCACCTCCGGGGTCGGGAAGTCGGCGCTGGTGAGCGAGCTCCACAAGCCGCTGACCCTCCGCCGCGGCCACTTCGTCGACGGGAAGTACGACCAGTACAAGAGGAACATCCCCTACTCCGCGATCAGCCAGGCCCTCGACGCCTTCTGCGGCCTCCTCCTCGCCGAGAGCGAGGCTGCCCTGGCCGACTGGCGCCTCGAGATCCGCCGCGCGGTGGGCGACAACGCCCAGCTGCTCGTCGACGTCGTCCCCGCCCTGGAGCTCCTCCTGGGGCCCCAGCCCCAGGTCGCGAAGCTGCCGCCGCAGGAGACGACGAACCGCTTCCTCCTCGTCTTCCAGCGCTTCATCGCCGCGATCAGCCGGGAGGAGCACCCGCTCGTCCTCTTCCTCGACGACCTCCAGTGGGCGGACTCCGCGTCGCTCAACCTCCTGAAGGCCCTCCTCACCGACGAGCAGAGCCGCTTCCTCCTCCTGATCGGCGCCTTCCGCGACAACGAGGTGGACGCCACCCACCCGCTGACGATCATGCAGGCCGAGGCGCGGCAGGAGGGGGCGACGCTCAGCACCATCGACCTCCAGCCCCTCTCCCTCGTCCACCTCGCCGAGCTCCTCCGCGACGCGACCCACGGCGACGAGGCCTACGCCCAGGGCCTCGCCGGGCTCGTCCACGCCAAGACGGGCGGGAACGCCTTCTTCGTGCACCAGTTCCTGAAGGCGCTCCACGAGAGCGACCTCCTCCGCTTCGATCCCGCCGCCCGCGCGTGGAGGGCCGACCCCGACGAGATCCGCAAGCGGGGCATCACCGACAACATCGTCGAGCTCATGGCGGGCAAGATCCGTGCCCTGCCCTCGGACGGCCAGGACGTGCTGCGGCTCGCCTCGTGCCTCGGCAATGTCTTCGACCTCCGGACCCTCGCCCTCGTCTCGGGGAAGGACGCGGCGGAGACGGCCCGCGCGCTGTGGCCCCTCGTGGAGGAGGGGCTCGTCGTCCCCCTCGACGACCGCTACCGGCTCCTGCCCGTGGTGGACCCGGCTGACGAGACGTTCGACGTGGCCTTCCGCTTCCTCCACGACCGGGTCCAGCAGGCGGCCTACACGCTGATCCCGGCCGGCGAGACGGGCCCCACACACCTGCGGATCGGCCGGCTCCTCCTGGAACGGCGTCCCGACATCCGGGAATCGGTCTTCGAGATCGTGAACCACCTGAACCAGGGACGCGGTCTCCTGACGAGACCCGACGAGAGGCGGCTCCTCGCCGGGATGAACCTCCTGGCCGGGCAGAGGGCGAAGGAGTCCACCGCCAGCCAGGCGGCGCTCGAACACGCGAGCGTGGCCCTGTCCCTCCTCGCCCCCGAGGACTGGGGCGAGCACTACCACCGCCTCTCGTTCGAGACCCACCTCCTGGGCGCCGAGGCCCACTACCTGACCGGCGACTTCGCCCGAGCGGAAGAGCTCATCCACGAGTGCCTGCGCCGAGCGGAGGACCCCACCGACAAGGCGGACGTCTACTACCTCCTGATGCTCCGCCAGACGATGTCCTCGCAGTACGCGGAGGCCATCGAGAGCGCGCGCAAGGCCCTCGCCCTCCTCGACTTCGACCTGCCCCACGCCGGCCTGTCCGCGCGCATCGGCGAGGAGATGGGCTGGCTGCTGCGCCACTTCGAGGCGAACGGGATCGAGAGCCTGTACGACAACCCGGACATGACGGAGCCGGCCCGGCTCGCGACGATGAAGGTCCTCGACAACCTCTCCGCCCCCACCTACGTATCGGGGCAGACGGAGCTGTGGATCCTCCACGTCCTCCTGAAGGTCCGGCTGTCGATCGAGCACGGCAACTCCCCGCAGACCGGCTACGCGTTCTCCGAGCTCGGGCTCATCTTCTGCATCCTGGGGCCCGCCGCCTACGCCTACCCCGCGGGACAGCTGTCGCGGCGCCTGGCCGAGAGGTTCAAGGACGTCTCGCTCCGGCACAAGGCTCGCTCCCTGCACCTCATCGCGAACTACATCACGCCCTGGTTCAAGCCATTCCGCGCGACCGAGGGCACGAACACCGAGTCGTACCAGGCGAGCCTCGACTCCGGGGAGCTCATCTTCGCCGGCTACACGGTGTTCCACCCCTTCTTCAACTGGTTCACGACCGGCGCGACCCCTCTCCCCGAGCTCAGCGCGAAGCTGCCCGGCGGAATCGCCTTCGCCCGGAAGATCCGGCACGACCTGGCCCGCAACTCGCTCGGTGGCATGGAGCTGCTGGTCGCCAACCTCCTCGGCCAGACCCCGGACCGCGGGACCTTCGCCCTCGGGGACAAGGACGAGGCCGCGTTCCTCCGGGCCTGCAACGACGACCGCGACTTCTACTCGATCGCCCTCTTCCACGTCTTCAAGGCCAAGGTGCTCTACCTCTACGGGGCCCTCGAGCCGGCCCTGCAGTCGTTCCTCAGTACGGTCGACTTGACCGGCCCCATGAGCGGGCACGCCGCCGCCCTCGGCACGCGCAACGCCACCCACTCGCTGATCCTGCTCGGGCTGTGCGAGGGAGCCCCGCCGGCGTCGCGCGAGCGTCACCTCGCGGAGGTCGCCCGCAACCAGGACGTGCTCGGGGCCTGGGCCGTGAACTGCCCGGAGAACTTCGCCCACAAGCACCTCCTGGTGGAGGCGGAGAGGGCCCGGGTCGAGGGCCGGAAGGACGAGGCCGTGCGCCTGTACAACCAGGCCGTCCGCTCGGCGCGGGACAACGACTTCGTCCACGAGGAGGCGCTCGCGAACGAGAGGGCGGCCCTCCACTGGCTCGCGGAGGGGAACGCCATCTACGCCCGGGCCCACCTCCTCGAGGCGCGCTACGGCTACGAGCGGTGGGGCGCCTCGCGGAAGGTCGAGCAGCTCGACACCGACCACCGCCGCCTCCTCGGCGGCGCCGAGCGGAGGGCCCCCGGTCTCGCCGCCACGACCCGCACCGCCTCCACCACGACCACCGACGGCGCCGCCGCCGACGCCCTCGACGTGGCCACCGTCGTCAAGGCCTCGCAGGCCCTCTCGGGCGAGATGATCCTCGCCAGCCTGCTCGAGAAGATGACGCGCATCGTGATGGAGAACGCCGGCGCGAAGAAGGCGGCCCTCCTCCTCGAGAAGGACGGCCACTGGTGCGTGGAGGCCGAGGGCTCGGTGGACGGGGAGGAGGTGCAGGTCCTCCAGTCCGTCAGGATCGAGGACAGCACGACCCTGCCGCAGTCCGTGCTGAACTACTCGGTCCGCACGAAGCAGGAGGTGCTCGCCAACGACCCCGCCCAGGGGGGCGTCTTCGCCCGCGACCCGTACCTGCGGGAGAGGCAGCCCCGCTCGGTGCTCTCGATGCCGCTCCTCCACCAGGGCAAGCTCAGCGGCGTCGTCTACCTCGAGAACGACCTCGCCGCGGGGGCGTTCACCGCGGAGCGGGTCGAGCTGCTGCGCCTGCTCTCGTCGCAGATGGCCGTGTCGATCGAGAACGCCCGCCTCTACGAGAGCGTCTCCGAGCTCAACCGGGCCTACCGCCGCTTCGTGCCGCACGAGTTCCTGCGCACGCTCGGCCGCGAGAGCATCCTCGACGTGCGGCTGGGGGACCAGATCCGCGGGGAGATGACCGTCCTCTTCTCCGACATCCGCTCCTACACCACGCTCTCGGAGGGCATGACCCCCGAGGAGAACTTCAACTTCATCAACGCCTACCTGAAGCGGGTCGGCCCCGCGATCAAGCGCAACGGCGGCTTCATCAACCAGTACTACGGCGACGGCATCATGGCCATCTTCCCGAGCCGGCCGGAGGACGCGGTCCGGGCCGCCCTCGAGGTCCTGAAGAAGCTGGCCGCCTACAACGTCGAGCGCGAGGGCAAGGGGCGCAAGGCGATCCAGATGGGGGTCGGGCTCCACACCGGGAGGCTCATGCTCGGGGTGATCGGCGACGAGGAGCGGCACGACACCGGGGTCATCTCCGACGCCGTGAACACCGCGGCCCGGATCGAGGGACTGACCAAGATCTACGGGACGTCGGTGGTCGTGAGCGAGGACTGTCTCCAGGGCATCCCGGACGTGGGGGCCTACGGCCACCGCTTCCTGGGAAGGGTCCAGGTGAAGGGGCGGGCGAAGGCGCTCGCCGTCTACGAGTTCTACGACGGCGAGCCGCCGGAGATCGTGACCCTCAAGGAGCGGACCAAGGCCCAGCTCGCCGCGGCGCTCGAGGACTACTTCGCGCGACGCTTCCCGGAGGCGGCGGTCTCCCTGAAGCACGTGCTCCAGGTCAACCCGAACGACAAGACGGCCCAGCGCTACCTCAAGAGCGCCGCCCACTACATGGTGGAGGGCGTCGAGGACGACTGGACGGGCGTCGAGAGGATGACCGAGAAGTAGCGTCAGCGCGGCCGGGGGAAGCGGGCGCGCGCCTTCTCAGCACGCTCGCGGACGGCGCAGCCCTCGACGTGGTCGTTGACGAGGCCCATCGCCTGCATGAATGCGTAGGCCGTGGTGGGGCCGACGAACGTGAAGCCCCGCTTCTTCAGCGCCTTGCTGAGGGCGGTCGAGGCGGGCGTCGTGGACATGGTCCTCAGGACGGGCCAGGTGAGACGCCGGGGCCGGTCGCCGTCGCCGGGCTCGAACGTCCAGAAGAAGGCGGCCAGCGAGCCCGCCTCCCCGCGCAGCTCCCGGGCTCGCCGGGCGTTGTGGATCGCGGACTCGATCTTCCCGCGGTGGCGGACGATGCCCGCGTCCTTCAGGAGGCGGGCCACGTCGCGCGGGCCGAAGCGAGCCACTGCCTCGAAATCGAAGCCTCGGAAGGCGGCGCGGAAGCTCTCCCGCTTCTTGAGGATGGTCAGCCAGCTCAGGCCGGACTGAAAGCCCTCGAGGCAGAGCTTCTCGAAGAGGCGCCGGTCGTCGGCGACGGGGAAGCCCCACTCCTCGTCGTGGTAGCGGACGTAGGCGGGGTGGCTCGCCCCCCACGAGCAGCGGACGACGCCGTCCTCCCCGCGGACGAGACCCTGGGCCAGTGCCATCGGCCCGTGAGGATACCTCAGGACCCGCCTGGGGGATGGACGAAGCCGTTCGTGAGGGCCACAATGGCGCGCAACGGTACCCCCCGGAGGCGTCAGGGGAGATCGAGGCCTACAGCTGGGCCGACTTCCTCCCGGACGGGAAGAGCGTCGCCTTCCCGCGCGCGAGTCGTCCCGGCCGCTCCAGCTCTACCTTCAGGATCTCGAAGGCGGCCTCCCGCGCCGGCTCGGGACGGAGCCGATCGGGTTGGGCCCCATCCTCGTCTCGCCCGACGGGGCATGGGTCGGCGCGACGGGGCATCCCGGCTCGTGCCTGGGTTGACGACGGGGGAGGTGCCCGCCGAGTGGTCGATGATGTCGACGTAGGGATCGGCCTCATGCCGATCATGTGGTCGCTCGGCACCGGACCTGGGCCTCACCTCTCCCACGAGCCGCGCGCCCGCTGACCCCCCGGCCGCCGGGACCCCCCCCGACGCCTCGGCTGGGCCCCTCCGCCGGCTCACGGCGGTTCCGTCGCCAGCGCCCCGGAAAAGGAAGTTACTATCCCCTCATCCCCCCTGAGGATCGGCTGTGCCTCCCCCTCGCCAACGCGCGCCTGTTCCGCCTGCAGCCGGTGGCGATTCGAGGCAGCGACTTCCCGAATCTCAATCTACCGTGTGCGAGATCCCCGTGCAGCCACAGGAGCGCATCCCCATCTTGGATGTCTGGCGGGGCTTCGCGCTACTGGGCGTCCTGGTTGTCGACATCCCCGGATTCGCCAGCCCCGCCGGTCTCCCGGGCTATGTCCCATCCGGCGCGATGCCGTGGCACGATGCGCTGGTCACGACGCTGGTGCGTCTGCTGGCGGAGGGCAAGTTCTTCACCCTCTTCTCGTTCCTCTTCGGTGTGGGGTTCTCGCTGCAGCTCGCGCGAGCGGAGGCCAGGGGCAGGGACATCCGCTCGTTCTACCCACGCCGCCTGTGGGTGCTGCTGGGCCTAGGAACCGCGCACGCCATCTTCCTGTGGACCGCCGACATCCTGCGGGTGTACTCCCTGCTGGGGTTCGCCCTGCTGGCCTTTCGCAAGCGATCCAACCGAGCCCTTCTGGGCTGGGCCAGTCTCTTCTTCATGCTCTCGTTTGTCCTGTCGAGCTTCGGGCGCGCATCGAGGGGGGAGGGGAACACCGTCATTCCGGGCATCGACGTCGTCGGCATGGCGCGAGCCGCGTACCACAGCTCGTCATACCTGGACGTGTTGGTCTTCCAGGCGCTCTGCTTCCCGGCCTCCACGATCATCACCCTGCTGGCTCGGGGGCCAAGCGTGATGGCGCTCTTCCTGCTCGGGCTGCTGGCCGGCCGGTCCAGACAGCTCGAGAACCTGCGCGAAGCGAGACCCCTGCTGCGGCGCGTGTTCGGCATCAGCCTGTTTGCCGGACTGGCGAGCAGCAGCCTGGCGCTGCTGATCAGGGACCCCTGGCTGGCCAGCCTGGGCGCCGCGATTGGCTCGCCAGGGCTTTGCGCGGCCTATGCCACCGCATTGGCTCTCCTCTCGTCGAGCACGGCAGGCGCGCGTGCCCTGGCTCCGCTCGGCAAGGCGGGGCGCATGGCCTTGAGCAACTACCTCCTGCAGTCGATGGTCTGCTCCCTGTTGTTCGGTGGCTTCGGCTTCGCGTTGTACGAGAGAGTCGGCCCGGCATGTTTGCTGGGAATCGCCATTCTCGTCTACCTGGCGCAGCTCCTGCTCAGCGCGTGGTGGCTCGACCGATTCCAGTCCGGTCCGGCTGAGTGGCTGTGGCGTTGGCTGACCTACCGCCGACGGCAGCCGTTCCGCCGCGGGGAGCCGCGGTTAGGTGCGCGCAGCTGAGAAGGTCCTGCTCTCGCTGTCGTATCGCCAGCAGCTCACCGAGGAGCCGTTCGAGGCCACCGTCGCGGCGGCCGAAGCCGGTCGGAGACGAAGCCGTCGCTTATCTGGGTGTTCAGGCAGGCCGGCGACGGGTATTCCAGCCCCACGATTGTCGGCGGCACTCTCTACTGCCCGGGCGCTGCGGACGACACCGACTTCGCGTTCGCGCTGGACACTGAAGCCGGCAAGCTCAAGTGGAAGCAACCGCTCGGTCCCATGTTCGTGCAGGACCTGGGCGGCGCTCTCATGTCGCAGCGGGACTGGGGCTAAGCGCAATGCCGTTTAGATAGCCTCCCCGCCCACATCCTCAGATCCGGGTTTTGGACCTGCTGGGGCTTGCGGATTCAGCATCTTACAGCTATAACAGTGTAAGACATGAACGACCAAGCTCTCCGAGCCCGCCGTCAGCGACTGGTTGCCGCACTGCCGCCTCTGGAGGAGGTCCTCCGTGGCAGCGTTTACGTGCGGTCACTTCGCTGCGGAAAGGACGGGTGCCGGTGTACCTCAGGAGACGGCCACCGCGTCGCCTATCTGAGCGTGACCCATTCGGGCGGCCGCACCGAACAGATCTCGCTTCCCACCGAGCTTGTCACCCTTGCGCGGCGATGGGTCGACAACTATAGGGCCTGGTGGCGCGCCATCGAAGAACTGTCTGCCATCAACCGCCAAGTCTTACGGCAACGCCGTCAGGAGACTTCAACGCCGCGACGAGTAAGGCGTAAACGCCGAAGATCTTGAGCGGGTGATCCCATGGAACTCGGACGCGCATTACTGGCGACCTCGTTCGAGCCCGAAGCGACCTTCGACGTCTTCTCCCGTGAACTCGATGTCGATTGGATCCAACGTGCCTTGGAGGTCACGGGGACCGCCACAATCAGGCGGCGCAAACTGCCGGCAGAACACGTGGTGTGGATCGTTGTCGGAATGGGGCTGCTACGCGATCGTCCCATTCAGGATGTCGTGCGACACCTCAACCTCGTTCTGCCCGATGCCGAGCAGCCCACAGCTCGCGGACGGGTGAGCGGTGGCGCCATCGTGCAGGCCCGCGATCGACTGGGTGCCGAACCATTGGCGGTGCTCTTTGCCGATACCGCCGATAACTGGGCCACCCGGTCGGCCGACCAATATCGTTGGCGGGGCCTGGCCGTCTATGGAGTCGATGGATCGACCCTTCGTGTGCCCGATACCGAGGAGAACGAAGCCGCCTTTGGCCGTCCCCACAGCGGGCGCGGAGGCGCTGCCTACCCTCAGGCGCGACTCGTCGCTATCATGGTGCTCCGCTCGCACCTCTTAGCGCGAGTCGTGTTCGGGCCCTCGTCAGATTCCGAGGTCAAGCTCGCCGAGCGGATCTGGCCCACTCTCCCGGACCACTCCATCACCATCGTCGATCGTGGCTTCATTTCCTACAGGGTGTTCCACGCCATCCAGACTGGCGGCCAGCAGCGTCACTGGCTGACCCGAGCCAAGGTCAACCTCCACTTCCGCGAGGTCAAGTCGCTGGGACGCGGTGATCACCTCGTCGAGATCCCGATCAATCGCAACCTGCGCAGAGCCCATCCTCACCTGCCGGAAACGCTCACCGCTCGCGCAATCCGCTATCGCCGCCGCGGCTTTCGTCCCCAGAGGTTGCTCACCTCCCTGCTCGACGCCAAGACCTACCCGGCACACGAGATCGTCGCGCTGTACCACGAACGCTGGGAAATGGAGGTCGTCTTCGACGAGATCAAGACCCATACCCTGGAGCGCGAAGAGGCGCTCCGAAGCCGCGCGCCAGAGCGCATTCGCCAGGAACTCTGGGGCCTCGCCCTCGCCTACAACCTCGTGCGTCTCGAGATGGAGCATGCCGCTCAGCGTATCGGACTGCCGCCAAATCGCATCAGCTACAGATCCACGCTGCTCTTGGTGCGAACCTTCTGGCTCGCCACATGGCAGGTCGCTACTGGTAACGTCCCACGCCGCCTCGAGATCCTGCATGAGGACGTCGGCCTACATGTCCTCCCGCCCCGACGAGAGCGTCGCTATCCCCGTGCCGTCAAGATCAAAATGAGCAACTACCCGCTGAAACGGGACGGGCTAAAGTGAACGGCATTGGGGCTAAGCGCGGCTAGCCGGGTCGAGCGCCTCGAACTCAGGCGCGCCCCGGCGACCCATCGGGGTTGTGATCGGCGACTGCGGCAGCACGGCCCGAGGGGCGAGGCGTGCCGGAGTGCTCAGAGGGTGCGCCAGCCGTCCAGGCTCGACCCGCCGCCGATGAAGCCGAACACGCGCTTGGCCTGCCGGGCGTCGTTGATGGTGGACTCGATCTTCCCGCGGTGGCGGACGATGCCCGCGTCCCTCAGGAGGCGGGCCACGTCGCGCGCGCCGAAGCGGGCCACCTCATCGAAGTCGAAGCCGCGGAAGGCGGCGCGGAAGCTCTCCCGCTTCTTGAGGATGGTCAGCCAGCTGAGGCCCGACTGGAAGCCCTAGCTCCACTCCTTGTCGTGGTAGCGGACGTAGGCGGGGTGGCTCGCTCCCCAGGAGCAGCGGACGACGCCGTCCTCCCCGCGGACGAGACCCTCGGCCAGGCCTGCCATGGCGAGGGCTACGAGGGCCCCAGCTCCTCGAGCACGCCCTTCATGAGGAGCGGCCAGACCGTCGTCGCGTCGGCGTAGACCTCGGCGAAGCGGCCGCCCTCCGCGGGCGGCACGAACTTGCCCCAGGAGACGCCCTCCGAGTACGTGCAGCCGGAGAGGCCGCCCCAGTGCACGGGCTCGGGGCAGATGCGGACGGCGTAGGTGTAGCGGGGGGGGGTGAGGTCGACGCCCGAGCCGGTGGTTCGTGATGTCGACGTAGGGCCCCACCTCCTGCGCCCAGTTGCGAGGGACGCCGCCGCCGATCGTGAAGATGCCGAGCTTCTTCGTACCGAGGGCCAGCTTCGCGAAGCTGTTGAGGTCGAGGAAGGGGTTGTAGCGGGGGACGTGGTCGAACAGCTCCATCGGGTCGGTGACGCCCCGGGCCTTGGCCTTCTTCATGGCCCAGGTCGAGAGGTCGAGGCCGAGCTCGGAGTCCGTGAACGCGGGGACGTACACGGGCACGCCCTTCAGGTAGGCGCTGCGCAGGACGCCGGAGGCGCCCGGGTCCTCGGCGAGGACCTGGCCGAGGGTGCGGTTGAGGATCTCGCTCGACAGCTCCCGGCCCTCGCCGGAGAGCCGGTCGAGGGCCTTCGAGGTGAACTCCTCGACGTAGTTGAGGTTCGCCTCCATCTCCAGCGTGTCGTAGACGCGGTTGTAGCCCTTCTCGAAGAGCTCCTCGTCCGACATCGCGGGGTCGTGCCGGTAGTGGGTGAGCCCCACCGCCTCCGACATCCCGTGGGCCATGAGGGCGCCGGTGGACACGACCGCCTGGACCATCCCGGTGTCGATCATCTTCGAGATGACCTTGCCCATCTTGGCGATGGTCATGGCGCCGGAGAGGGTGAGGACCACCTTGCAGTCGGGGTCCTTCACCATGGCCACGGTCACGTCGAGGGCCTCCCCGAGGGAGCGGCCGCTGAAGGCCGTCCTCGACATGGCCCGCAGCAGGCCGGAGAACGACTTCACCCGGTCGAGGTCGAGGCTCTCGAGGGCGACGAGGCCGTCCTCGCGCCCGTCGTGGAACGCCCGTGCGTCGGTCATGGGCGCATCGTAGCCAGGGGTCGTGGCCGAGGCAAGGCGCGAGGGCGGAGGGCGGTCAGCGGCAGACGATGACGACGGTGCGGCGCTCGCCCGAGGTCGTGGCGGTGCGGTCGGAGTCGGGGAAGCGGTTCCCGGCGTCCCGCTGCAGCATGAGGCTCATCGCGAGCGCCTCCCGCGGGCTGAACCCGGCCGGGTGGTGGGGCAGGAACCACCCGTACATGATCTCCGCCCCGTGCGGGGAGTGCTGGAGGCCGAAGGTGTGGCCGAGCTCGTGGGCGACCGTGAAGCTGCGGGCGGCCTCGAGCGTGCAGAAGACGACGGTGCCGCCGGTGATCTCGTCCCCCCTCAGGGTGGCCGCGGTCACCGCCCGGACGCTCCCGTTGCAGTGGGCATTTCTCGCGTCCAGCTTCGTCTCGAAGACGACCCCCCCGGACCGCTGGGAGGCGAGCGCGTAGGTGAATCGTCCACCCAGGGCCTCGTTGACCATTCGCACCGCCTCCTCGTGGGCGGTCCACGCGAGGGCATCGCGACGCAGCTCCTCGGAGGGCAGGACGAAGGCCTGGCGAGCGGTGGGGGGCAGCCGCTGCAGTGCCTGGGCCCCGTGAGGCGCGTCGTGCGACGTCGCGGCGGTGTAGACGATCCAGCCGGTGTAGTCGGCGTCGAGGCCGGTGTGGCTGTGTCCCGGCCAGAGCGTGAAGACCGGCGCGGCGGCGTCGCGCAGGGCCGTCCGCCGCGGCAGGAAGCCCTCGGCGTCGATCTCGACGGTCGCGTGGAATGGCGCAGCAGCGGCGAGAGCCGCGCGGCCGTCGCCGTCGGTGACGAGGGCCTCGCTCCCGACGGCCACGCGCGCCCCCGGGACGGGCTGCCCGGTCTCGCCCGAGACGACGGCCAGCACCGTGCCTGCGGCCGCGGGGGACCCGGCGGGGGAGGGGGACGACGGCGGGCCGCCACCGCAGCGGGCGAGCACACCACCGACGAGCGCGGCGGCGATTGCCGCGAGGGCCGCGAGGCTCCGGGGGGACGGTAGCGCTGGCCGACCGTTCGTCCGCGCCACGGCTCCAGCGTACCCGACCGGCCGCTCCTGCCGCCACCGCGGGGGACACGGGCGAGGTCGGGGGAAGAGGAAAGGGACCCGGGCCGTGGCCCGGGTCCCGGTACGGCGGTCGACGTCAGCGTCAGCGCGCGTCGCGGACGGCCAGTGCGGACAGCGAGCCGTTGCCGAGGCGGCCGATCGCGAAGATCGTGTAATTGCCCGCACCACCGAGGACAACGTCGGGCACCTTCAGCGCAACCGCCGTCGAGCCGGCCGGGCGCGCCTCGAGGTTGTAGGTGCCGCCGGGCACCTGCGCGTACCCCTTGAACTCCCGGAAGGCCACGCTCTGGAAAAGCACCGGGCCGTCCGTGACCGCGATGTCGACCGCCGGGGCGTCGGGGCTCGCGTGGACGAAGCGCACCTTGGCCTGGCCCGCGATCGGGTTGAGGTCGTCGCTGAGCACGAGCGGCTGCAGGTCGCCGGCCCCGAGGAGGCCGGTCGCGGCCACGGTGTAGGCAGCGCCGCTGGACAGGCTGAGGGTGGCGTCGATCACCACCGGGGACGAGGCGCCCGCGGGCACGACCTGGATGCGGGCGGAGCCCGCCGGCAGGGTCAGGTAGCCGGTCACGTCGCCGAAGGCGGCGCCGGTCACGACCCGGGCGCCGTTGACGAGGACGTCCACGGCCGGGGCGTCGGGGGAGAGGTGGGCCACGCGGACCAGGGTCGAGCCGGCCTCGCTGGGGCTGCTGCCCGTGACCGAGTCTCCACCACAACCAACGAGGACGAGGGGCGCGGCGACGATGGCGGCCAGGGCCCCCTTCGAGAACAGATTCGAGCGCATCTTTCTACCTCCTTGAGCGTCTCTGGGAGGCAATACGTCGTCGCTCGAGTGATGTTCAGATCTTGAGTAGGTAATTACGAATGTTTGCAAGTCGGGTGATCCGGCCCGGGCTGCGCCATACTGCCCCCACATGCACCGCGACGAGCTGCGGCGGCGGCTCGATGAGCTCTACCGCCGGTACGACCACCGTTTCGTCACGCCGGACCCGCTGGAGTTCGTGCGCGCGCAGGCCACCGACGCCGACCGCGAGGTGGTCGGCCTCCTCGCTTCCGGCCTCGCCTTCGGGACGGTCGCCCAGATCAAGCGGAGCATCGCGACGGTGCTCGAGGCCCTCGGGGCCGGGCCGGCGGAGGCGGTCGCCCGCTTCGACCCGCGGGCGGGGGCGGCCCGGCTCTCTGCGTTCCGCCACCGCTGGCTGGACGGCCGGGACGTGGCGGCGCTCCTCTTCCTGATCCGCCAGATGCGCGAGTCCCACGGCTCGGTCGAGGCCTTCTTCGCGGAGGGGCTGTCCCCGGCCGACGAGGACGTCGGCCCCGCCCTCGCCTCCTTCTCGCGGCGGGCGCTGGCCCTCGGCCACGGGGGGCTCTACCGCGGCCGCCGCCTCCCGAAGGACGCCGGGGTGCGCTACTTCTTCCCGTCCCCCGCGGCGGGGAGCGCCTGCAAGCGGCTCAACCTCTTCCTGCGCTGGATGGCCCGCCGCGACGGGGTGGACCTCGGCGTCTGGCGGCGGCCGGACCCGTCCCAGCTCGTCCTGCCGCTCGACGCCCACACCTTCGCGATCGCGCGGCGCGTGCGCCTGACCCGCTACCGGTCTCCCGGCTGGGCGATGGCCCTGGACGTGACGCGCCGCCTGCGTCAGCTCGACCCGGCCGACCCCGTGAAGTACGACTTCGCCCTGCACCGCCTGGGCCTCTTCAAGAGGAAGGCCGAGATCCGCTCGCTCCGCTAGGCCGCCGGCCCCCAGGTGCGGATGCGACCGTCCGCCATCGCCGCCGCGAGGTGGTTCGACTCCCCGAAGAGCACGAGGCCCACGAAGCTCTCGTTGGCCGGCCCCCACAGCGTGACGCCGGGCGAGCCGGTCTCGAGGTCCCACAGCTGGATGGCGTTCTCCTGGCAGACCGTGGCCAGGTAGCCGCCGTCGGCGAGGAAGCAGAGCGAGGTGGCCGGCCGCCGCAGGGGTCCGAGCGGCGCGTCCTGCTCGCGGGTCGCGAGGTCGTAGAGCCGGACGGTGCGGTCGTGGCTCGCCGCCGCGAGGTGCTGGCCGTCGGGCGAGAGCAGCAGGAGGTTGACGAGGCCTTCGGGCCCCCGCATCGTCGCGAGGCACCGGCCCCGGTGCGGGTCGATGAGCCGCAGGATGCGCGAGGCGTGGCCGGTGACGACCCACTCGCCCCCGCCCGCCCAGGCCAGAGCGGTCACCCCGGAGGGCTGGCGCACGAGCTCGCGCCGCGCCTCTCCGGCGAGGGCGGCCCCGACGTCCCACAGGCGCAGGTTCGCGTCGAGCGAGCCGGTGGCGAGCGTCGCCCCGTCGGGGGAGAAGGCGAGCGTCCCCACGGCCTCGTCGTGGCGGAGACGGACCGGCACCTCCTCGCCCTTTGCCATGTCCCACAGGTGCACGACGCCGTCGACGTGGGCGGAGGCGAGGAGCGAGCCGTCGGGCGAGAAGCCGAGGGCGAGAGCGGCCGCGTCGTGCCCGGAGCGCCGGTGCAGGTCCGTGCGCAGGACGTGGGCGCGGTTGCGCGAGCGCAGGTCCCACAGGCGGATGGCGCCGTCGGCCCCGGCCACCGCCATCAGGTCCGCGGCGGGGGAGAGGGCCGCCTCCTTGGTGGCGGGCGGCTCGCCGAACGTCCCGAGCTCACGGAAGGCCCCGGCGCCGCCCGCGCGCAGGGTGGCGGTGTCGAGGGGCCCGGGCGGGACGACCAGCGCGGGGCGGCCCGTCGTCGGCGTGCGGGCCGGGGCGGACAGGACGGTGCGTGTCGCCTCGGAGTCGGTCGCCCCTCCCCCCGCCCGCGGCGGGCTCTGGACCGTGACGGCGGAGCCCAGGCGCTCCTGGATCACCTTGATCAGGGAGACGATGCCGGTGCGGGCGGGGTCGAGGGTCTGGGCGCGCTTCGCGGCCTCGAGCGCTCCCGAGAGATCCTCCTCGGTGAGCAGGCGCCTCGCCTCGGCGAAGTTCGCCTCGTAGGCGCGCTTCCGCACCACGGGGTCGAGCGGGGTCTCCGGGGTGGGCGTGGCCCCGATCGCGGCGAGCAGCGCGTTCGCCATCTCGCCGAGGTTCGCGAACCGCCGCGAGCGGTCCTTGTCGAGAGCTCGCGTGGCGACCCAGGCCAGGGCCTCGGGCACGTGGAGCGCCTGCCAGTCGATCTCGGGCGGCGGCACGGACACGATGCGATGGATGAGGCTGGTGATGGTGGGTGCCTCGAACGGCCGCCGCCCGGTGAGCATCTCGTAGAGGATGACGCCCACCGCCCACATGTCGGCGTGCGGGTCCACCTTGGCGCCCTGCACGAGCTCGGGAGACAGGTAGCTCGGCGTTCCCAGCACCATGCCGGCCTGGGTGAGGTTCGGGTCCGTCGCCTCCGAGCCGCGGAGCCGGGCGATGCCGAAGTCCAGGATCTTGAGCGTCCCGTCGCGGGTCAGGCGGATGTTGGCCGGCTTCACGTCCCGGTGGATGACGCCCATGGTGTGCGCGAAGTCGAGCCCCCGGCAGATGTCCACCGCCATGCGGACCTTCCGCTCCAGCGGGAAGCGATCGACCGGCGTCATCACCTCGCCGAGCTCCAGGCCCTCGACGAGCTCCATGGCGATGTAGTGAGTGCCCTCGACCTCGCCGACCTCGAAGATCGTGACGATGTTCGGGTGCTGCAGCCGCGCGGCGGCCCGCGCCTCGCGGCGGAAGCGCGCGAGGGCCTCCGGCCCGGTGAGCAGGGCCGGCGAGACGGTCTTCAGGGCGACCGGGCGATCGAGAACGGGGTCGTGGGCCCGGTAGACCGCGCCCATGGCGCCCTGCCCGAGCTCGGCCAGGATCTCGAACTTGCCGAACTTCCCGGTTTTCAAGGCCATCTATGATACGGCCGCGAGGAGCTCCCCGCCGAAGGCCGCGATCCGCCAGCGCCGCAGCCCCTCGACGTCGGAGAGGGCCGTCGCGTCGCGCGGGGCGGACTCGGCCAGGCGGTCGATCAGCCGCTGGGGGAGCACGACCGAGACGTCCACCGCCAGCTCGGCCGCCTTCCGCGCCCGCCAGGCCCTGAGGCGCTCGACCCGGCGCAGCGCCGCGTCCGGGACGACGGGGCGCGGCGGCCGGACGAGGCGCGGCAGCTCGCTCTCGGGCAGCTCCTCGGCCCGGCGGACGGCGGCCAGGAGCGCCCCGGCCTGCCGCGAGAGCCGGGGCAGGACGCCCGGGACCGCCTGCAGCCCCGCGGCGTCCCGCGGCCGCAGCTCCGCGAGGCGCAGGAGGGCCTCGTTGCCGAGGATCCGGAAGGGAGGGGTGTCGGTCTCTTCCGCCCGCCGCTCGCGCCAGGCGAAGAGCTCCCGCAGAACGGCCAGCGAGCGGGGGGCGAGCCGGCGGGCCCCCTTGACGTCGAGGTAGGCTTCCGGGCTCCGCTTGCGAGGGAGGGGCTCGAGGGCCGCCACCGCCTCGCACTCCTCCTCGAGCCACGAGAGGCGGCCCACCGCCTGCAGCTTCGCCGACAGGCGGTCGCGGAGAAGGACGAGGTGCCGCACGTCCGTGAGGGCGTAGGCCTCCTGCTTGGGTGTCAGCGGCCGCCGGGACCAGTCGTCCTTCTGGCTGTCTTTGGTGAGCGCCACGCCGAGCTCGTCCCGGGCCACCGCGAGGAGGCCCAGCTCGCTCTGCCCGAGCAGGCGCGCTGCGATCATGGTGTCGAACAGACCGGCGAAAGTGAAGCCGAAGTCACGCTTCAGGGTCGTGACGTCGTAGTCGGCGCCGTGGAGCACTTTGACGAGGCCGGGGTCCGCCATGGCCGGGGCGAGGGGGGACAGGTCGCGCACCTCGAGGGAGTCCACGAGGAAGGCGTCTCCCCGGTCGGTGGCCACCTGCACGAGGCAGACCTTCTCGAAGTGGTGGTAGAGGCTGTCCGACTCCGTGTCGAGGCCGATCGCCCGGCAGTTCCCGAGGGAGCGGGCGAGCTCGGCGAGCGCCTCGGGCGTGCGGATCCAGGGGGAGGCCACGGAGGGGGAGTATACGCTCGCCGGCGGCGGAAGTGACGGTCCCCGAGCACTTTGCGGAGGGCCTGTAACCTCCGGGCCCGCTTGGAGTCTAATGGGAGGTGGACGGCGATGGGCCCCCCGGCCCGGCCCGACCGAAGCTCCCGAGGAGGGGAAACAGTGAACAAGGACGTGGTGGTTCTGACCGACGACAACTGGAAGAAGGAAGTGACCGAGGCGGAGGGGCCCGTGCTCGTGGACTTCTGGGCGGTGTGGTGCCCCCCCTGCCGCATGATCGCGCCCTCGATCGACGCGCTCGCCACCGCGTACTCCGGCCGGGCCAGAGTGGGCAAGCTCAACGTGGACGAGAACCCCCAGGTCGCGGAGGCCTTCGGGGTCCGCTCGATCCCGACCCTCCTCGTCTTCAAGGGCGGCGAGGTCGTGGAGCAGCAGGTCGGCGCGGTGCCGCAGCCGAGGATCGCCGAGATGCTCGAGCGGCAGCTCGAGCCGGTGGGCACGCGCCAGGCGTGAGCCCGATCCGCGTCGACGCGGTGGAGGTCGAGCCGGGGACGGCGGCGGCGGACGCCGCCGTCGTCCTCATGCACGGGCTGGGCGCGGACGGGCACGATTTCGAGTCGCTCGTGCCCGAGCTGCGCCTGCCCTCCTCGCCGTCGCTGCGCTGGGTCTTCCCTCACGCCCCGGTCCGTCCCGTGACGATCAACGGTGGCACCCGGATGCGGGCGTGGTACGACATCGCCGCCATCGATCGGCGCGCGACCGAAGACGAGGCCGGCATCCGCGAATCCGCGCAGGCCATCGGGGCCCTCGTCCGCCGGGAGCGCGAGCGCGGGGTTCGCGCGGAGCGCATCGTCCTCGCCGGCTTCTCACAGGGCGGCGCCATGGCCCTCTTCACGGCGCTGCGGTGGCCGGAGCGGCTCGGGGGCGTGGTCGGCCTCTCGTGTTACCTGCCGCTGGCGGCGGCGCTGGGGGCCGAGGCCCACCCGGCGAACGCCGCCGTGCCCGTCTTCATGGCCCACGGCACGCTGGACCCGATCGTGCCCGTGGCCCTCGGCGAGGGCACGCGGGACCTCCTGCGTTCCCGCGGCTACGACGTGGAGTGGCACGACTACCCCATGCCGCACAGCGTCTGCGCTCCCGAGGTGGGAGACCTGCGGGCCTGGCTCCTCCGGGCCCTGCCCCCTCGGGGATGAAGCGGCCCCGCTCTCAATCGAGAAGATCGATCGACTCGATTGACACGGTGCATGCGGCGGGCTAACCTCGCCGCCTTCGATTCACCCAGAACCTGAGCAAGCAAGGGCACCCCTCGGGGCGCCGCCCGGGCCGTCCGGGAAAAGTGAGGAGGCAGCCGTGCGCAAGACGCCGACGTTCGTCCTGACCCTCGCCCTCGCCGGGGCGTGGGGATTCGCCAACGCCCAGACGCAGCCGAACACGCTGTGCGACGTGCGGGAAGCGAAGCCCAAGCCGGGGGCGAAGGCCCAGTTCGAGGCCGGGATGAAGGCCCACATGGGCTGGCACCGGAAGCAGAGCGACACGTGGTCGTGGACGGTCCTCGAGATCCTCACCGGGCCGAAGCAGGGCAGCTACTACGTCGTCAGCTGCGGGCACGACTGGAAGGACCTGGCCGCGCTCGAGACCAACGTCGCGGCGCACGACGCGGACATGGCAGCGACGATCATGCCGCACGCCGAGGCGCCGATGCGCTCGATGTGGCGCTACCGGCCCGAGCTGAGCCGCCAGGCTCCTGCCGACAAGGGTGCGCCCGTGTACTACTCCGGCACCTACTTCTACCTCAAGCCCGAAGCGGTCAGCCAGCTCGAAGACGGCTTGAAGCAGATGCGCGCGATCGCCGAGAAGACCCAGTACCCGCGGACGTCCTCGTGGTTCCAGCTCGTGAACGGCGGCGAGGGCCCGGCGTTCTACCAGGAGATGCCCCGCTGGTCGTGGGCCGACTTCGAGGCTCCGACGCCGACCCTCACCTCCCTGGTCGACGAGGCGCTCGGCAAGTCGCTGGCCGACAACCTGCGCCGGTCGTTGTCATCCTCCGTCCGCTACACGGTCAGCGAGATGACGAAGGCCCGGCCGGACCTGGGCTACGAGCCGGCCAGGAAGTAGGGCTCGACGACCGACGGGCGGGCGGCTGAGCGCGCCCGCCCGTCTCAGCCGTTCGTGGCCCCGCCGCCGCGCTCGAGACGCTTCGCCTCGTCCCAGAGGTGGTCCATCTCCTCGAGGGTGGCGTCGGCGGGCTTGCGGCCGTCGTTCCGCAGGCGGCCCTCGATGTGCCGGAACCGCCGGCGGAACTTGCGGTTCGCGGCCTTGAGCGCGCTCTCGGGGTCGACGCCGGTGAGGCGAGCGACGTTGACGGCGACGAACAGGAGATCGCCGACTTCCTCCGCGACCTTCGCCGCGTCGGCCTTCTCCTTGATCGCCTCCCGCAGCTCCGCCGCCTCCTCGTCCAGCTTGACCAGGGCGTCGTCGGCCTGCTTCCAGTCGAAGCCGACGCGCGAGACCTTGGTCGTCATCTGGAAGGCCTCCATGACCGCGGGCAGGCCCTTGTGGACGCTGTCGAGCATCGACTCGTCGTCCTTGCCCTTCGCCTCTCGCTCCTGCGCCTTGATGGCCTCCCAGCTCCGGAGCACCTCTCCCGAGGTCGAGGCAGAGTCGTCGCCGAACACGTGGGGGTGGCGGCGGACCATCTTCTCCGACACGCGCTCGATGATCTGCTTCAGGCGGAAGGCCCCCCGCTCCTCGGCGATGTTCGCGTGGAAGACGACTTGCAGCAGCAGGTCACCGAGCTCGCCGAGGAGCTCGTCGTCGTCTCGCTCGTCGATGGCGTGGGCGACCTCGTAGGCCTCCTCGATCGTCATCGGCTTGACGGTCTCGTGGGTCTGCTCGCGGTCCCACGGGCAGCCGCCGGGCGCGCGCAGGCGCGCGATGAGCTCGACGAAGCGGGCGAAGAGCGCCCCCGCCTCGGCGGCGGCGGGGGAGGGCTCGATATCGGTCATGGCCGCCATTGTGCCCTCGAAGGCACCGGCCGCATACTGCGCCCATGAAGCTCCGCCTCTACCAGGTCGACGCCTTCGCGAGCCGTGCCTTCGCCGGCAACCCCGCCGCGGTCGTGCCCCTCGAGGGCTGGCTGGACGACGCGGCGCTGCAGGCGATCGCGACCGAGAACAACCTCTCGGAGACGGCCTTTCTCGTGGGCGGCGGGGGGGAGTACCACATCCGGTGGATGACCCCGAAGGACGAGGTGGACCTCTGCGGCCACGCGACCCTCGCCTCGGCCTTCGTCGTCTTCAACGAGATCGAGCGGGGCCGCACCGAGGTCCGCTTCCGCTCGAAGAGCGGGCCGCTGAGGGTCGTCGCGGACGGGCCCCGCCTCGCCCTCGACTTCCCGTCGCGGCCGCCCGAGCCGGCGGACGCCTCGCTCGAGGCCCTGGCCGTGGCCCTGGGGGCGCGGCCGGACCAGGCGCTCGCCTCGCGCGACTACCTGGCGGTGTTCGGCCGCGAGGACGAGGTGCGGTCGCTGCGGCCGGACATGGCCCGCGTGGCCGCGCTCGACCGCATGGCGGTGATCGCGACGGCACCGGGCCGCGACTGCGACTTCGTCTCGCGCTTCTTCGCCCCCGCGGTGGGCGTGCCGGAGGACCCCGTGACCGGCTCCGCCCACTGCACCCTGGTGCCGTTCTGGGCAAGGCGGCTGGGGAAGACGCACCTCTTCGCCCGGCAGGTCTCCGCCCGGGGCGGCGAGCTGTGGTGCGAGGACCGCGGCGAGCGCGTGAGCATCGCCGGCCACTGCGTGAAGTTCCTCGAGGGAACGATCGAGCTGCCGGGAGCCTGAGGTACACTGCCCGCCCACCCACCGACCGCGAGGCGAGGACATGCTCGAGCCGCTGCTGAAGGCGCACTCCACCCTGAACGGCTGGGTCTGGGGCCCGGTCACGATGGCCCTCCTCATGGGGACGGGCCTCTACCTCACCGTCCTCACCCGCGGCGTCCAGTTCCGCTGGCTCGCGAAGGCGCTCCGCGAGGTTCTGGGCAAGGTCTTCACGAAGACCCACGCCGAGGGGACGGTCACGCCCTTCCAGGCCGTGGCCACCGCCCTCGCCTCGACGGTGGGGGTGGGGAACATCGCCGGCGTCTCGACGGCCATCACCATCGGCGGGCCGGGGGCCCTCTTCTGGCTCATCGTCTCCGGACTGCTCGGGATGGGGACGAAGTTCGCGGAGGTCGTCCTGGCGATCACGTATCGCGAGCAGGACGACACCGGGACCTACCGCGGCGGGGCCATGTACATCCTGAAGAACGGCCTGAAGGCGCCGTGGCTGGGCAGCCTGTTCGCCCTCCTGACCGCCCTCGCCGCCTTCGGTATCGGCAACATGGTCCAGGCCAACAGCGTGGCGGAGTCGGTGAAGGCGAGCTTCGGCATCCCCGCCCACGTGAGCGGGATCGTGATCGTCGTCCTGACCGGCGTCGTGATCCTGGGCGGGATCACCCGGATCGCGGACGTCACCCAGTTCCTCGTGCCGTTCATGTGCATCTCCTACCTGCTGGGTGCGGCGGTCATCCTCGTCACCCACGCGGACCGGCTCCCGGCGGTGGTCGAGACCGTCCTCGCCTCGGCCTTCACCGGCCACGCCGCGGTGGGTGGCTTCGCGGGGGCGGGGATGAGGCAGGCCCTGCGCTACGGGGTCGCCCGCGGCCTCTTCAGCAACGAGGCGGGCCTCGGCTCCGCCCCGATGGTCCACGCCACCGCCCGCACCGACCACCCGGTGCGCCAGGGCCTCTACGGCATCTTCGAGGTGTTCGTGGACACGATCCTCGTCTGTGCGTCCACCGGGCTCGTGGTCCTCGTGACCGGCGAGTGGTCGAACGGCCTCACCGGCGCCGCCCTCGCGGCCCGGGCCTTCGAGACGGGCCTGCCGGGGGTGTGGGGCGACGTCGTGGTCACCACCGGCATCCTCACGTTCGCGTTCTCCACGCTGCTCGGCTGGTCGTTCTACGGGGAGACGGCCATCGCCTATCTCCTCGGGACGAAGGTGATCCTGCCCTACCGCCTGCTGTGGCTCGTCGCGGCGTACCTCGGCGCCACCGGCTCGCTCCACGTCGTCTGGGACGTGGCCGACACGCTGAACGGCCTGATGGCGCTGCCCAACCTGGTGGCCCTGCTGGTCCTGAGCCCGGTGGTGGTGCGCTCCTTGCGGGACTTCGTCGCCCGCGAGGGCGGGCGGGGCTGAACCGCTCAGTTCGCCTTGAGGGGAATCCGCCGCGCCTGGCCCGAGTTGACGTCCTCGAGGTCCACCGACTCGAGGCCGATCCGCGCGATCCGGTAGCGGTTGGCGACCACCTGGCCGGCCTGGCCGGTGAGGACCTCCTTGCGGTCGGTGATCAGGACGGCCACCTTCACGCCCGCCTTGTTCTCGACCGAGCCGATGTACTTGAGATTGAGCGGGGGGAGACTGGGGGTCGCGGGCCTCGCGGCGGGGTCCCCGGGCAGGCCGGTCGCGCCCCCCGCCGGCCCCGCGACGGCCGGGGGCGGTGCCGTGACGACGGGAGGCGGTGGCGCCTCCGCCGGCTCGGCGCCGGTGCCGAAGTCGAACAGGTCGCGGCGGCCGGCCCGGTCCTCACCGCGCGCCGCGTCGACGCGGGCGAGATCGATCCGGGCCACCGGCGGCAGGGGCGCCTCGGCGCGGGGCCGGCCGAGCCCGGCCGGCGCGGCCTCCGAGTGGCGCAGCACCCAGGCGGAGACGGCGAGGACGGCCACGGCCAGCAGGCCCAGGAGCCCCTTCTCGCGCCGGCTCAGCTTCCTCAAGACGCCCTCACCCTCGCGAGCGTAGCATGACTCGTCGTACGCTATACGGGCTCCGGCACGGGGGTATTCCATGAAGGCCATTCGCATCGACGGCTTCGGCGGTCCCGAGGTCCTGCGCCTCGCCGAGGTGCCCGACCCTTCGCCCGGGCCCGGCCAGATCGTGGTCCGGCTCGAGGCGGCCGGGGTCAACTTCATCGACGTGTACCACCGCACGGGGCTCTACCCGAACCCGCTGCCTCTCGTCCCGGGCATGGAGGGGGCGGGGGTGGTGGCGGCCGTCTGGCCGGGCGTCGTGCGCTGGCGCGAGGGCGACCGCGTGGCCTGGAGCGGCCCCCTCGGCTCCTACGCGGAACGGGTGCCCGTCCCGGCGGAGCGCGCGGTGGCCCTCCCGGCCGGGATCGGCGCCGACACCGCCGCCGCCGTGATGCTGCAGGGCATGACCGCGCACTACCTGTGCACGGACACGTTCCCGCTGGAGCGGGGGCACACCTGCCTCGTCCACGCCGCGGCGGGCGGGGTTGGCCTGCTCCTCGTGCAGATGGCGAAGCGGCGCGGGGCGCGCGTCATCGGCACCGTCGGCACCGAGGCGAAGGCCGCCCTCGCCCGCGAGGCGGGGGCGGACGAGGTCATCCTGTACACGGAGGAGGACTTCCTCGAGGCCGTGAAGCGCCTCACCGGCGGCCGCGGGGTGAACGTCGTCTACGACTCGGTGGGGAAGTCGACCGCCGAGAAGAGCCTCGACTGCCTCGTGCGCCGGGGCCTGGTGGTCTTCTTCGGCAACGCGAGCGGACCCGTGCCGCCGATCGACCCGCTCGTGCTCCTGCGGAAGGGGTCGCTCTTCCTCACGCGCCCGACCCTGATGGACTACACCGCGGACCGCGCGAGCCTCGAGGCGCGGTCAGCCGCCGTGCTCGGGGACGTCGCCGCGGGCCGCCTGAAGGTGCGCATCGACCGGCGGTACCCGCTGGCGGAGGCGGCCGAGGCGCACCGGGCACTGGAGGGGCGCCAGACGACGGGGAAGGTCCTCCTCGTCCCGTAGGCCAGGTCCTGGGGAGGGCAGCGCAGTGATGAGGGCGGCCGTCACCGAGGGGTTCGGGGGCGTCGAGCGCATCGTCGTCCGCGACCTGCCGACGCCCGCACCGGGCCCCGCAGAGGCCCTCGTCCGGGTCCGGGCGGCGTCGATGAACCCCCTCGACTGCAAGCTGCGCGAGGGGCAGCTGCGTCTTCTCTTCCGCGTGAAGCCCCCGTTCGTCCTCGGCTTCGATCTCGCGGGCGAAGTCGAGGCGGTCGGGCCCGGGGTGACGCGGCTGCGGCCCGGCGACGCCGTCTTCGGCACCACGTCGCGCCCGGGAGCCCACGCGGAGCAGGCGGTGGCCCACGAGGAGCTCCTCGTGCCCAAGCCCTCCCGCCTGTCGTTCGAGGAGGCCGCGGCCGTTCCCGCCGCCGCGGCGTCGGCGCTCCAGGCCCTGCGCGACGGGGCTCGGCTGGGCGAGGGCCAGCGCGTCGTCCTGAACGGCGCGGGCGGGGGGATCGGCACCTTCGCCGTCCAGATCGCGAGGGCGCGGGGCGCCCGCGTGACGGCCGTGGCCAGCGCGGGGAAGCAGGACCTCCTGCGGGAGCTGGGGGCCGACGAGTGCCTCGACTACGCGCGGGAAGACTTCACGCGGCGCGAGGCGGCGTTCGACGTCGTCTTCGACATCGTCCCGAACCGCTCGTTCCCCGAGTGCCGCCGCGCGCTGGCCGCGGGCGGGACCTACGTGACCGCGCTGCCGGGACCCGGCCCCTTTCTCTGGCGGGCGCTGACCGCTCTCCCGCTCTTCGGTGGGCGGCGCTGCCGGGCGCTGATGCTGCGGCCGGCGCGCCGCGACCTCGAGGAGCTCGCGCGGCTCGCCGAGGCGGGGACGCTGCGTCCCGTGGTGGGGGAGGTCTTCGGCCTCGACGCCATCCGCGAGGCCCACCTGCGCATGCAGTCCGGCCACGCGCGCGGCAAGATCGTGGTGCGGCCGTGATCCTCGCGCGCGAGGAGTACCCGGGCGGGCGCGCATTCGAGGTCGTGGCCGGGAACCTGCTCGAGGAGAAGGCGGACGCCATCGTGAACGCCGCGAACGGACACCTTGCTCACGGCGGCGGGGTCGCGGCGGCCATCGCCCGCGCCGCCGGCCCCGCGCTCGAGGAGGAGGGGGACCGCATCGTGGCCGAGCGCGGGCCGGTCGAGGTCGGCGAGGCCGTCGTGACGACCGCGGGGCGGCTGCCGTTCAAGGGCGTCATCCACGCGGTCGGCCCGCACCAGGGCCTCGGCCGGGAAGAGGACCGGCTGGTGCAGGCCCTCGGGGCCGCCTTCCTTCGTGCCCACGAGCGGGGCTGGGCCTCGGTTTCGTTCCCGGCGGTATCGAGCGGCATCTTCGCGGTGCCCCTCGAGACCTGCGCCCGCGCCTACGTGCGCGCGGTGCGCGCCTTCTTCGCCGCTTACCCGGACACGAGCCTCCGCACCGTTCGACTCTGCCTCTTCGGCGGCCCGCTCGCGGACCTCGTGAAGGCGGAGCTCGGAAGGAGGCAGCCGTGATGCGGACCGAGACCCTGATCGTCGTCGCGGTCGCGATCGGCTCCGCCCTGGGTGGCCTCGCCCGCTACGGTCTCTCGGGCGTCGTGGCCCGCTCGTTCGGCGAGACGTTCCCGTGGGGCACGCTGGTCGTCAACGTGGTCGGCTCGTTCCTGATCGGTCTCTTCGCCACGGTCACGGGGCCCGACGGGCGGGTCCTGGCGAGCCCCGTGACGCGGCAGTTCTGGATCATCGGGATCTTCGGGGGGTTCACGACGTTCTCGGCCTTCAGCCTGCAGACGCTCAGCCTGGCCCAGGACGGCGAGTGGGCGAGGGCGGGAGGAAACGTCCTGCTCTCGGTCGGACTGTGCCTCGTGTCCGTCTGGGTGGGCGCCGTGCTCGGCGCCTGGGTCAATCGCTAGAGGAGGACCGCATGCAGGTCCCGAAGGACGCCGTGCTCGCCCGCATCTTCCTCGGCGAGGCCGACCGCGCTCCAGGCGGCCTGCCTCTCTACGAGGTCGTGGTCCTGAAGGCCCGCGAGATGGGCCTGGCCGGTGCCACCGTCCTGCGCGGGCCGATGGGCTTCGGGCGCAACAGCCACCTGCACACCGCCAAGATCCTCCGGCTTTCCGCCGACCTTCCCATGATCGTGGAGATCGTGGACGCCGAGGAGAAGGTGAAGCTGTTCCTCGAGGCGATCGATCCGATGATGGGGAGCGGGCTCGTGACCCTGGAGCGGGTCCAGGTGATCCGCTACGGGTCGCCGGCGCCCTGAGCGTCTACCAGCTCGCGGAGAGGGCCAGGCCCACGCCCTGGCCGTGGGGGTCGGTCGCCGGGCTGAGGCTGACCTGGCGCTTCCTCGCGGCCGGTTCCCCGTCGACCCGGGTGACCGTCCTCCCGACGATGATGCCGAGCGTCGCCCCCGCCAGCACGTCGCTGAGGTAGTGCTTGTCCTTCTCGATGCGGGAGAAGCCGATGCCCGAGGCCAGGAGGTACGCCGGCACGCCGACCCTCCAGCCGTAGTGGCGGTTGGCCACGGTGGCCAGGCTGAACGCGCTCGAGGTGTGTCCAGAGGGGAACGACAGGCTGTTGCTGCCGTCCGGCCGCCCGCGCTGGACGGAGTACTTGAGGATGCTCGTGTAGGCGCCGTTCACGATCATGGCCTGGGCGAAGTCGTACGTGGCCGAGCGGAAGCGGCCCTGGGGGGCGAAGCGGCCCGCCACGAACATCGCCCCGACGAGCGGTACCATGGCGGCTCCTCCCGCGGTGGATCCCGTCGAACCGCAGGTGTCGCAGGTGCCCTGGAGGAGGCTCTTCGTCTGGGAGTCGAACGCGGAGGCCGTCGCCGTGGCCGCCGCGCCGACGGCGAATGGGAGCAGGTTCTGGCCGGAGAACACGCCGATGAAGTTGCGGCCGAGGTTCTTCGGGAAGGCCGACATCGTGCGGCGGCCGTCGTCGCGCGGCAGGTCCAGGGAGGAGGGGGCCGTGTCGAACGCGCTGGCCGGGGGCGGGCCCTCGGGCAGGGCGAGGTCCTGGGCCCGGCACGGCAGGGCCGCGCAGGCCGACAGGAGCGCGGCGGCAACGACGGCGGTTCCCTTCGTCCTGGTCATCCTGGCTCCCCCGGCGCGCTTCACTTGGAGCGCCAAATGTTCCGGTGAGTATCACATGACAGCGGCGTGGCGAATAGCCCAAACGCGCCAAGGTGCGCAAAGAGTTGTTAACGACACATCCAACCGATTGAACATCAGCCCGGCCATCCAGCCGGGTTGCGATCAGCCTCCGGAGTTCGTCCTGCAATCCACGAGTACGCGGCCGAGAGCGCGTCGTTCCATGAGCGCGGCCGCCGCCTCGAGCACCCGCTCGAGGGAGACCTCGCCGGACACGATGGCGTCGAGGTGCGGGGGCCGCAGGTCCGAGCCGAGGCGCCTCCAGACCTCGGCGCGCAGGGGCATCGGGCAGTTGCCCGAGCTGATGCCGAGCAGGCTCACCCCGCGGAGGATGAGGGGAAACACGGTCGTGTCGAGCTCCGGGCTCCCCGCCATGCCGATGCAGGCGACCTGCCCCCACAGGCCCACGTGGCGGACGAGGCCGGCGAGGAGGGCGCCCCCGACGTTGTCGATGACCCCCCCGAAGCGCGCGGACTCGAGGGGCCGCGCGCCGAGCTGCAGCTCGTCGGGCGTCCTCGCCTCGGTCGCGCCGAGCGAGCGCAGGTAGGCGTGGTGCTCCGGCCGTCCCGACACCGCGGTCACTCGGTAGCCCCGCGACGCCAGGATCGAGACGGCCACCGACCCGACGCCGCCGGTCGCCCCGGTGACGACCACCGGCCCCTGCTCGGGCCTCTGGCCGTTGAGCTCCATGCGGACGACGGCCAGCGCGGCCGTGAAGCCCGCCGTGCCGAGGATCATCGACTGCCGCAGCGTGAGCCCCGGCGGCAACGGCACGACCCAGTCCCCCGGCACGCGCAGGAGGCGGGCGAAGCCGCCGTCGTGGGACTCGCCGAGGCCCATGCCGTTGACCACCACCGCCTCGCCGGGCCGGAAGCGCGGGTCGTCCGAGGACTCCACGGTTCCCGCCGCGTCGATCCCGGCGTTCAGCGGGAAGCGCTTCAGGATTTTCCCGCGCCCGGTGAGGGCGAGGGCGTCCTTGAAATTGACCCCCGACCAGTGGACGCGGACGAGGACGGACCCGGGCGAGAGATCGTCCGGCTCCATCTCGAGCAGGCGAGGGACGACGCGGCCCTGCTCCTCGAAGACGCGGCAGGCGGTGAACGCCACTACCGCCTCTCGAGGACCCGCGAGGCGTAGGCCGGGAGAGCGACGCTGCCGGTCAGGGTCGTCCCGTCGGTCACGTCCACCAGACGGACCGTTCCCAGGTCGACGGCCTGCTCGCGGGGGGCGAAGTTGTGCAGGAAGAGGAACGTCCTCCCCCCGCCCGCCCGCTTCTGGACGGTGACGCCCTCGGGCAGCTCGACATCGAGGTTGCGCGCGAGGTCGAGCTCGCGGACGAGGCCGCGCGCGAGGCCGTCGTGGAACGCCTCCTCCGAAGGCCGCGCCGCGAGGTAGTAGACGCGCCCTGCGCCGTGACGGTTGACGGTGAGCGCGGGCATCCCCGCGTAGAAGTCGCTCTGGAAGGAGGCGAGAACGGTGGCCCCCTCCGGGTGCACCCGCTCGCAGTACTCGCGGACGGGGTGCTCGCCGGTGAGCCCCAGCGGGTTGGCGGGCGCGGCCACGATCCGCTGGGCCGTGTCCGTCGGGAGCAGGGAGTCGATCTCCTCGGCCCAGATCCCGGCCGCCGCGCGCAGGCCGCCGCCCGGCCAACCGCCCCGGAACACGATGTTCGTCTCGTTGACGATCCCCGAGAGGTAGGTGAGGACGAGGGTGCCCCCGGACCTCACGAAGGCCACGAGCCGCTCGGCCACCCCCGGCTTCAGCATGAAGAGCATGGGAGCGACGACCAGCCGGTAGCGGTCGAATGCGGAGAGGCTCTCGATCACGTCGACACTGATGCCGAGCTTCCAGAACGGCCGGTAGTGCTCGCCCAGCGTGCGGATGTACTCCTTGTCGAAGCGGCCCTCTCCCGCGCCCTGGACCTGGCGCGGGCCCTGGGTGTGCCCGAGCGCCCACCGCGACTCCCAGTCGTTGACGATCGCAACCTCGGGGCGGACGGTCGTGCCGACCACGTCATCGAGCTTCCGGAGGAGAGCGCCGTGCGCGGCCACCTCCTGGAAGACGCGGGTCTTGTCCGTGCCCTCGTGGTCCACCACCGCGCCGTGCATCTTCTCGAAGGCGCCACGGCTCTTGCGCCACTGGAAGTACATCGTGGCGTCGGCGCCGTGGCCGACGGCGTGCAGCATCTCCTGGCGGTGCTGGCCCGGCCGCTTGAGCCGAGGGGTCGGCTGCCAGTTGGTGTTCGACGGCGTCGACTCCATGAGCAGGAAGGGCAGGCCGCCCTTCATCGTGCGGTACATGTCGTGGATCATCGAGAGGTTCGCGGCCTGGCGCCAGTCGCCGTAGAGCTGGGGGTAGGAGTCCCAGGCCATCCGGTCGCAGATCCCCGTGAAGCGCCAGTAGTCGAGGCCCACGAAGAAGCTCATCATGTTCGTGGTCACCGGAACGCCGGGCGTGATCGCCCGGAGCGGAGCGATCTCGCCCTTCATGAAGTCCGCGGTCTGGTGGGTGACGAAGCGGTCCCAGTCGAGGTTGAGCCCGTCCATCGGCGACTGGCGCGGGTCGACCTGGTCCCACGACTGGAACTTCTGGGCCCAGAAGGCCGCCCACCAGGCCCGGTTCAGCTCGTCGAGCGAGGGGTAGCGGCTCTTCAGCCACGCCCGGAAGGCCGCGAGGCACAGGCCGCAGTAGCAGGCGCCGTTGTACTCGTTCGAGATGTGCCAGCCGGCGAGGGCGGGGTGGCCCTTGTAGCGCTCGGCCAGCTTCGTGTTGATCGTGCGGACCTTCTCCCGGTAGACGGGCGAGGTGAAGCAGTGGTTGTGGCGCGAGCCGTGGAGCTCCCTTCGCCCCTGCGCGTCGATGCGCCGCACCTCCTCGTACTTCTCCGACATCCAGCGCGGCTTGGCCCCGCTCGGCGTCGCGAGGAAGGCGAAGAAGCCGCGCTTGGCGAGGCCGTTCATGACCTCGTCGAGCCAGCCCAACTCGAAGCGACCCTCCTCGGGCTCGAGGGCCGCCCAGGCGAAGATGCCGACCGAGAAGGTGTTGCAGCCCGCCTTCTCCATGAGCGCGAAGTCCTGCTCGAGGATGCCCGGCTCGTCCCGCCACTGGTCGGGGTTCCAGTCGCCCCCGTGGAGGACGTGGGGGAAGCGGGGAACGATCGGTGGGTAGCGGTCGGGGAGGCTCCCCGCCGCCGCGGTTGCCTGCGGCCATGCCACCAGGCGGCCGGGAAGCGCGAGAAGGGCGGTCGTGCCCAGGGCCCCCTGGACGAAGCGGCGGCGGGTCGTCATGGCCTGGCTCCCGCGCGGCTACCGGGCCGGGGTGACGACGATGTTGCGGAAGCGGACCTTGCCGTGGTCGCCCTGCAACATGAGCGGCCCGGGCTCGTCCTCGAACGGGTTGATCGCGCCGCCCGTGATGCCCTCGACGACCCCCTGGACGATCGTCGTGCCGTTGAGGACGACCGTGATCTGCCGGCCGACCAGGGTGATGTCGTAGGTCTGCCACTCGCCGGCTTTCTTCGTGGCGTCCACCGTCGGGGCGATGCGGCTGTAGACGCCGCCGCAGCCGTGCGAGTCGAGGGCCATCTTGGCGTCGGGGTTGTCGAGGATCTGGATCTCGTAGCGCCCCCGCAGGTAGACGCCGCTGTTCGACTTGGCGTCCACGCTCCACTCGATGTGGAGCTTCATGTCCTGGAAGGACTGCTCGCTGACGAGGTCGGCGTTGTCCTTCGGCTCGGCCACGGCCAGGTCGCCGTCGACCACCGCCCAGCCGTTCTTCTTCTTCGGGTCGCGGAGCTTCCAGCCGTTCAGGGTCTTGCCGTCGAAGAGCGTGACGGGCGAGGCCCAGGCCGGTGCCTTCTTCGAGAGGAGGTTGGGGGCGCGCTTGCCCTCGAAGTGGGCGACCTTCCCGTCCGGGTAGGTGACCTTGCCCTTCAGCGTCTTCCCGTCGAGGCGCGCCTCGAACGTGTCGATCTTCCCGGCGGTCTCCTCGCGGACGATGACCAGCGTCCCGTCCTTCACCTCCGCGGACTTCGCCGGCAGGTAGCTGCCCCAGCGCCAGACGACGCCGACCGAGAGCGCCCCGTCCTTCTGATCGACCTGGAAGCCCCCGCCGGCGAAGGTGTCCTCGGCGTCGGTGATCTCGACGTTCCAGCGCCCGGCGTAGTCCTTCGCGGTGGGCGTCACGGCGGGCGCCTGGGCGGCGAGCGCCCCGGCGAGGATCAGGCTCACGGTCAGCATGGGTTGGCTCCTTCTGCCGAGCGGGGGGCGGTCGCCCCTGGCGCTCGAGTCGGGCGGAACGCTAGCCCCGCCCGCGGTGCAGTGTCAATCAGGCGAACGCCGACGGTTCCCGCCGCCCCGACACGAATTGTCGCGGCGACGGCCGACACGGAAGGGATCGCCTGCAAGGAGACCCCGGATCCACGCCATCTCTCGCAAGTGAAGCGCCGGTGTGACGTGCGGCACGTTGATTGCACTCTTGCACGGCCGTCGCCGCTTCGACAACCCGCGAGGACAGAGAGATGAAGTCGAACCCGTTCTACGCCCTCAGTGCGTCCGCGATGCTGCTCGGCTGCTGGCTGCTGAGCGAGGCGCTCCACCTGCAGGCCGGCCGGCTCGGCGGCCTGCTCACCCTCATGGCCGTGCTGCAGCTCTACGAGGGGCTGCTCGTCGGTCTCGGCACCCTGCTCTTCCGCTCGGGCCGCGCCCCGCGCGACGGGGTGGGCGTCCTCGTCCTCGAGTCGGTCTTCCTGATGGATGCGCCGCTGCTCGCCGCGGAGTGCGTCACCGCCGACGCGCGCGTCGGGACGGCGGTGGCGCTCGTCCTCGCCGGGCTGGCCGCGGCCAAGCTCGCCTGGGTGCGCCGGCGCGCGCCGGGCCTGCTGTCCGCGCGTGCGGCGCTCCTCCTGGGCGCGCCGGCGGCCTTCGTCCTCGCCGTGCCGGCGGCGGCGGCGCACCTCGCGTGGGCGCGCGCCTTCGGCCCTCTCGCCCTCTACGCGATGTGGTGGGCGACCCTGGCGCTTCCAGCCGCGCAGAAGAGGCTGTTCGAGGAGACCCGGCCGCCGGTCACGTCCGCGGCGGCGACCGACCGCGCGGTGTGGACCTGGGTGCCGGCGGCGATGGTCCTGCTCCACCTCTGGGCGGTCGGCTACATCCACGCGATCGACTTCCGCCCGGCCTTCCTCGCGCCGCTATTCCTGGGGCTGGCTGTCGCGTCGCGCTGCGGGCAGGTGCTTCGACAGGTCGCCGCTCCCGGCCTCGCCGTCGTCCTCTCTCTCGGCCAGGAGAGCTCGCTCGGCTTCCACGTCCTCGAGGGCCAGGGGCCCGCCGTGTCGCCCCTGAGCCTCGCCCTCGCCGGCGCGGCGATCGCCTGGGCGTACCTCGCGTGGCGCGACCGCGAGCGGTGGCTGGTGGTCCTGGCCCTGGGCAGCGCGGCCGCGGGCGCCCTGGGATCGTCCGCGGCTCGCCTGTCGGAGCTGATCGGCCGCCTCCTGCACTTCGTCGACTCACTCCTCCCGCGGGACGCCTTCGGCGTGGGCATCCTGGCCGTCATCGCCGCGTTCGTCCTGCTGGGCGCCGGTGCACGGCACAGCCTGCGCTCGCCGGGCCCGGCGGTCGCACCGGGGAGGCCGGCGCAGTGAGCCGCTACCTCATCCGCGCGAGCTCGGCCTCGGCCGCGACGTGGCCGAAGGCCGGCCAGTACCGGCCCGGCCACCACGCGCTCGAAGGCGGCGCGCGCCTCTTCCTTCCGCCCGTTGTAGAGGTGGAAGTTGCCCACCGCGTAGCCGTAGGTTTCGCGGGTCAGGGGGTCGCCGCCCGCGCGCAGCAGGTCCTCCGGCTCGTAGACGCCCTTGTAGAGGAGCAGGCGGTTGAGGTACGAGGCGTCCTCCGTGACGGCGAGACCGGGGTGGATCGGCTCGAGGAGACGTCTGGCCTCTTCGTCGCGCCCGAGGCGTCGCAGCGTCATGTAGAGCCAGTCGGTCACCGAAACCAGCCGGTCGTCGCTGCCCCGTGCCCGCTCCAGGCAGCGCCGGTAGGCCTTCTCCGCCCCCGCGAAGTCGCCCTTCAGGTAGCGGGCGAGGCCGAGGTGGTAGAAGACCGAGAACTGCAGCGTGGTCGAGGGTGGGCGCGAGGGGTCGGAGCCGGGCTCGGGCTCGTCGGGCCGGCCCTCCACGAGCTGGGCGGCCCGCCCGAGGTCGGCGACGGCTTTGTCCAGCTCGCGCACCGTGATGTAGCGGTGCCCGCGGTGGCGGTAGAGGCGGGCGTCCTTCGGGTGCTTCGCAAGGGCGCGGGTGTAGACGGCGATCGCCTCGCGGTACTGGCCGAGCGACGAGTGACGGCGGCCGAGGGCGATCGCGGCGTCCACGCTGTCGGGGTCCCTCGCGATCGCCGCCGTCGCCTTCGCCAGGCCCTCCTCGAGGCGCGTCCGCGTCTCCCCCGGCAGCTCCGGCGCGTAGAGCGGCTGGCCGAGCAGCGACGTCGCCTCCGGCATCCGGCCTTCGGCGAAGGCCCCTGGCCGCAGGAAGCGGTCGTACCACGCGAGGTACCGTTCCCACCGGTCCTTCCGATAGCTCGGCGTCTCGATGCCGTGCCACTGGCCCGGGTAGATGACGAGCTCCGTCTCGACGCGGCCCATCCGGCGCAGCGCCTGGTAGAGCTGCTCCGAGTTCAGGAGCGGGACGTTCATGTCGAGGGCGCCGCACAGGAAGAGGGTCGGGGTCGCCACCTTCTCCACGTCGAAGAAGGGCGACGACAGGGAGAGCCAGAGGTCCCGCGCCTTCCAGGGCAGGCCCAGCTCCACCTCGTACTCCCACTGGTAGTGGTCCGTGCCGTAGCCCGCGAGGTAGTTGGCGATGCTCGCCCCCGAAACCGCCGCCTTGAACCGGGTCGTCTTGCTGATGACGTAGTCGGTCAGGATCCCGCCGTAGCTCCACCCGCCCACGCCGAGGCGGTCGGGATCGGCGACCCCGGCCTTCACGGCGTGATCGACGGCCGCCATCACGTCCTCGTAGTCCTTGTTCCCCCACTCCGCCCAGATGGCCCGGCTGTACGCGGTGCCGCGCCCCGTCGAGCCGCGCGGGTTGGCGGCGATCACGGCGTAGCCGTGGCCGGCGAGGACCTGCCACTCCAGCTCGAACGCGGTCGAGAACTGGTCGGCGGGGCCCCCGTGGATCCTCAGGACGGAGGGCACGCGCCGGCCGGGCACGTAGCCCGGCGGCAGCGTCAGGAAGCCGTCCACGACCGTCCCGTCCGCGCTGGTGGCCTGGAAGCGCTCGACGCCGCCGAGGGCGATCGTCTTCAGGAACTCGTCGTTGGCGCGCGTGAGGCGCCGGAGCCCGCCCTCCGCCACCGCCGAGATCTCCGGGGGCTGGTGGACCGAGGACTCGAGGACGACCAGCGAGCCCCCGGGCGCCGTGTCGAAGGCCTGCACGTCGCGCTCGCCGGCGACGACCCGCTCGACCTCGCCGCCCTCGACGCTCAGCCTGGCGAGGTGCCGGTTGCCCCGGTCCTCGAGCAGGAAGAGCACCGAGCGCCCGTCGGGCGCGAAGCGGGGCCTCGTCACGTTGCGGTCGAGCGAGGCGGTGAGCGCCCGCGAGGGCCCGCCCGCGACCGGCGCGAGGCCGACGTGGCTCGCCCCGTACCACAGGTCCTTCGGGTCGCCGCCCGCCACGTAGGCGACCCACTTCCCGTCGGGGCTGAAGGCGGGGGAGGCGTCGGTGCCGGGGCTCGTCTCGATCGCGCGGGGTACCGCGCCCGCGCGGGCGGGCACGACGAACACGTTCGAGTCCTGCGACCGGTCCGGCTCGGGCAGCGTGCGGTTGCTCACGAAGGCGATCGACTGGCCGTCCGGCGCCCAGGCGGGCTCGGAGTCGTCGAAGGGGCCCGACGTGACCTGGATGGACGTCTTCTTCGCGATGTCGAAGACGTGGACGTGCTTGCGGACCTCGCGGAGGTAGCCCTCGCCGTCGCGCTTGAACTGGAGGCGGCGCAGGACGATCGGCTTCGCGGTCTTCTTCTTCTCCCCCGCCGCCTTGTCCTCGTCCTCGTCCGGTGCGTCCGGGTCGACGTCGGAGACGACCAGGGCGAGCCGCTTCGAGTCGGGAGACCAGGCGAGGTCCGACACCGCGGACGGATAGTCGGTGAGCTTCGCCGCCTCACCCCCCTTCCGGCTCATGAGGTAGACCTGCGTCTTCTTCCCGTCGCGCCCGGACAGGAAGGCGATCCACTCCCCGTCGGGGCTGAACCGGGGGTTCGACTCGTCCTTCTTGCTCGAGGTGAGGCGGAGGGGCTCTCCGCCGTCCGTCGACACGAGCCAGACGTCGGTGTCCGACTCGTCGGTCTTCGCGTCGAGGCTCGTGAGCGTGTAGGCGACCCACTTCCCGTCGGGGCTGAGGCGGGGATCGGCCACGTCCTTCAGGGCGAAGAGGTCGTCCACCTTGAGCGGCCGGCCCTGTGCCACGAGCGGAAGGGGAGCGGCGAGCAGTGCGGCGACGACGAGAGGGAGGCGGCGGAGGGCGAGCATGGCCGTGCATGCTAGCACCGCGTGTCGATCACAGGGGTCCCGAGTTGGCGAGGGCGTCGTAGTGGCTCTTGATGAAGCGCTCGATGGCCTTCGCCGACTCGTTCGCCGTGTTGTACCAGCGCCCGACGGCCAGGGTCTCGATGGTCCAGTACGGCTCCCGAGAGGTGTACATGTGGAGGGTGCGCACGTCGAAACCGGCCCTGGTCCAGTACTCCGAGGCGCGTCGCGCCGGGTCAATCCGTCCTCCGAGGGTCGCCTTCCACGCCAGGAAGTAGGTCCGGCCGCCGATGTCGACCTCGCGGCGGCCGATCACCTCCACGACGAGGTGGGCCTCGGCCGGGCTCGCGGCCTCCTGGATGATCTTCTTGCGCTGCACGATGTCCTTCCCGGCCACCGTGCCCTTCAGGTCCCTCAAGGAATCCGGGAGGTCCTTCTCGTCGAGCTGCAGCCACCCGATCTCGCCCTCCAGCTGCAGCGCCGCCTCCCGCGTGCGATCGGACACCGCCCGCTCGGCCTCGGGCCAGGTCTCGACCTTCTTCCCGTTGCGCTTCTTGATCGCGTTCCACTCCTTCCAGTACGCGTCGAGCTGCCTCTTCATGTCCGGCTCGCGGGCCTTGCGCTCCTCCGGGGTCAGGATCTTCCGCTCCGCGGCCGTGAAGTAGACGGAGAGCGGCGCCGGGTCCTCGCCGTGGGCCGGCAGGGCCAGGGGCAGCGCCGCCGCGAGACACACGAGCGTGAGCCTCATGGGCGTCTCCTGTTCGTTTGGGGAGCGGGGCGTCGCCCGCCCCGCCGGCCAGTCTACGCCTGGATCAGCGGGCGGGGACCTCCGAAGCGACAGGGGCCCGCGCGGCAGGGGGCTCGAGGTGGAGGGCCAGCTCCGCGATCGCGGGGCACACGGGCGCCTTCGTGACGCGCAGGCGCACCCGCGTCGTCGTCACGTCCGCGCCCCGCCAGAGCCGCCGGTTGCCGATCGCGGTCCCCCGGGCGAGCTCCTGCCAGGACCCGTCCTGCCAGGAGTCGAGCGCCCAGTCCTCGACCCGCTGGCCGAGGGGCAGGTGCTCGCGCAGGCTCACCACGTTGAAGGTGACGGGGCGGCCCAGGTCGAGCACCAGCTCCGGCGTCGCGACCCCTCCGTCGTCGGTCGCCCAGTAGGTCTCGCGCTTGCCGTCGAGGACGTTCGCGGCCGCGAAGCGGGCGTCGCCGCCCCGCACGTTGCTGGCGGTGGCCCGGGCGCCCCGGGCGAGGTCGGTCCCGAAAGTGGCGTCGATCAGCTCGCGGAAGCCCGCGAGCGAGCGCTCGTCGCTCTCGTGGACGCGCCCGCGCCGGTCGGGCGGGACGTTGAGGAGCAGCGAGGCGCCCCGGCCCACCGACTTGTAGTAGAGGTCGAGCAGCTGGAGGGGCGTCTTGACGCGGCCGTCCTCGGCGGGGTGGTAGAACCAGCCGGGACGGATCGACACGTCGCACTCCGCGGGGAGCCAGTGCGTCCCCGGCCGGTCGCCGCGGTTGAGGCGCGCCTCGTCGGCCTCGCCGGGGGCGAAGTCGGCGCGGTCGAGCGTCGTCCACGAGGGGTCGCCGGCGATGCCCTTCTCGTTCCCGACCCAGCGCACGTCCGGGCCCGCGTCGGAGAACATCACCGCGTCGGGCTGGAGGTCGCGGACGACCTGCCAGGTGCCGGGCCAGTCGTAGTACGTCCGGCGGTCGATGGTCCGCCGCTCCCTCGCCCCGCCGTAGTAGCCGTCGCCGCCGTTCGCGCCGTCGAACCACATCTCGAAGAGGGGCCCGTACCCGGTCAGGAGCTCCCGCAGCTGGCCGCGGTAGTACTCGAGGTACGCGGGGCGCCCGTACTCGGGGTGGTTGCGGTCCCACGGCGAGAGGTACACGCCGAAGGCGAGACCGTGGCGGCGGCAGGCGTCGGCGATCTCGCGGACGACGTCGCCCCTGCCGCCGCGCCAGCGGCTCCCCTTCACCGAGTGCTCGGTGAGCTTCGAGGGCCACAGGCAGAAGCCGTCGTGGTGCTTCGCGGTGAGGATGAGACCACGGAGTCCCCCCGCCTTTGCCGCGCCGACGATCTGGTCGGCGTCGAAGCCGGTCGGGTCGAAGACCGCGGGCGACTCGTCCCCGTAGCCCCACTCCTTGTCGGTGAAGGTGTTCACCGTGAAGTGCAGAAAGCCGTAGAGCTCGAGCTCGTGCCAGCGGAGCTGGCGCGCGGAGGGAACCGGCCCGAAGGGCGCGGGCGGCTCCGCGGCCCGCGTGGAGGCGGCGGCGACGAGAGCGACGAGCACGACAGCCCACGGGGTGAAGCCTCTGGGCACGGCCGCCTCCTCACTCGACAAGATAGCCCGCGGCCAGCTCCCGGAAGGCCCGGACCTGCGCCTCCCGCCACGCCTCGTCCCGTCCCAGCTCGCGAGCGAGGAGCTCCGCCGCCCTCGGGGCCATCTCGATCGCGGCGCGGGCGTCCAGGAACAGGGCCCGCGCGCGGCGGGCCAGCACGTCCTCGACGGTGCGGGCCATCTCGAACCGGGCGGCCCAGACGATCTCGGCCCCGCAGGTGGGTAGCGACGGATGGAGCGGGGCCCCGAGCGCCGGCTCGCCGTGCACGAGGTCCTGTATGTGGAGGGCGTCGGACCCGTAGACCGCCAGCGGGCCGAACCGCGCGGCCTGGCGGTGGAAGCCGTGGATGTTCAGCGTGCGGGTCGAGCAGGGCTTCTCGGGAAGGTGCTCGAGCATCGCCGCGGTGTTGACGCAGTGCTCGGCCATGCTGCGCCAGGTCGTCCACTTGCCCCCGGTGACGGTCACGAGCCCCGTGGGGTCGATGTGGATCACGTGGTCGCGGGAGAGGGCGGCCGTGTTCTTCGCGTCACCCGACCTCACGAGGGGGCGGATGCCCACGAACACGCTGCGGACGTCGGCGCGGGTGAGCGGCCGGCGCAGGTAGCGGCTGGCCGTCTCGAGCACGAACGCGATCTCCTCGTCGAAGGGCCGCGGTTCGAGGGAGGGCTCCTCTATCGCCGTGTCCGTCGTGCCCACGACGGTGTGGCCGTGCCAGGGGATCGCGAACATGACGCGCCCGTCGCTCGTGTGGGGGACCATGATCGCGGCCCCGCCCGGGAGGACCGAGCCGTCGAAGACGAGGTGGATCCCCTGGCTGGGGGCGACGAGGGGGGCAGCCCGGGGTCGGCGAGCCGGCGCACTGCGTCGCAGAAGGGTCCGCCGGCGTTGACCACGACCTGGGCCGCGGCGTGGATCTCGCGCCCGCTCTCGAGGTCGCGGCCGGCGACGCCGTCGACGAAGCCGTGCCGGTCCCGCGTGAGCGCGGTCACCGGCGCGTAGTTCAGGAGCGTTGCCCCCTGCTCGACCGCAGTCGTGGCCATGTTGATGAGCAGCCGTGCGTCGTCGAACTGGCCGTCGTAGTAGACGACGCCCCCCCGCAGGCCCTCGGTCCGGATGGTGGGCAGCCGGGCGAGCGTCTCCTCCCGGGAGAGGATCTCCGAGGTGCCGAAGCCGTAGCGGCCGGAGAGCAGGTTGTAGACCTTGAGGCCCACCCCGTAGAACGGTGCCTCCCACCACTCGTAGTTCGGCACCACGAAGGCGAGGTCGCTCACGAGGTGGGGGGCGTTCTGGCGCAGGAGCCCCCGCTCCTTGAGTGCCTCCATGACGAGGGCGACGTTGCCCTGCTCGAGGTAGCGCACACCCCCGTGGACGAGCTTGGTCGAGCGGCTGGAGGTCCCCTTGCCGAAGTCGCTCTGCTCGAGCAGCAGGACGTCGTACCCGCGGGCCGCCGCGTCGAGCGCCACCCCCACGCCGGTGGCCCCGCCCCCGATCACGACCATGTCCCAGGGCTCGCGCCGCCCCAGCGCCCGTTCCAGCATCTCTCCGCGGTTCATGGGTCACCCGCCAACGATCGCCGGTCGTCCGCTGGACGACGCGGTGTGGTGCCGGAGGTGGGAATCGAACCCACACGCCTCTTGCAAGGCCCGGGATTTTGAGCCCCGTGCGTCTGCCAGTTTCGCCACTCCGGCGGCCGCGCCCAGTGTACGACGAACCCGAGCGCGGGTGAGCTATCCTTGCCCGCCATGGCGACGACCTGGGACGAGGTTCGCGGCGACTTCCCGGGCCTGGCCGGGAAGGTTTACCTCAACGCCGCGGCCACGTCGCTCACGCCCCGCCCCGTGCGCGAGGCGGTCGCCGCGTTCTACCGCGAGCTCGAGGAGGAGGGCGACCGCCACTGGGACGCGTGGCTGGAGAAGCGCGAGGCGGTGCGGGGGAAGGTGGCCCGCTTCGTCGGGGCGGAGCCCGGGGAGATCGCCTTCGTTCCCAACACCTCGACCGGCATCAACCTGATCGCCGACCTGATCGAGGGGGACGGCCCGGTCCTCTCCGACGAGCTCGAGTTCCCGGCGGTCACCCTGCCCTGGATCCACCGCGGCGTCCTCGTGCGCTTCGTGCGGGCGGTGGAGGGCGTGCTGCGGCTCGAGTCGTTCGTGGAGGGCGAGGCCCCGCGCACGGCCACGATCGCGGTCAGCCACGTGCAGTTCTCGAACGGCTGCCGCCAGGACCTCGACGCCTTCGGGCGGATCAAGGGCCAGCGCCACCTCGTGGTGTGCGGCAGCCAGTCGGTCGGGGCCTTCCCCGTGGACGTGAAGCGCAGCCGCATCGACGCGCTCGCCACCGCCGGGCACAAGTGGCTGGGCGCCGGGTTCGGGGCGGGCTTCTGCTACGTGAGCCAGGCGCTCCTCGACGCGCGCCCGCCGCGGGCGGTCGGGTGGATGAGCGGCGACGACCCCTTCGCCTTCGACAACCGGCACCTGCGGATGCTGCCGACGAACGCGCGGACGGAGCTGGGCTGCCCTCCGTTCGGGCCCATCTTCGCCCTCGGCGCCGCCGTCGACTACCTCGCGGGCATCGGCATCGAGCTGATCGCCGAGCGCGTGCTCGCCCTCAACATGTACCTGACCTTCCGCCTGGGCCGCGAGTCCTTCGAGGTGCTCTCGCCGGGCGGGGAGCACCGCTCGGGCGAGACGCTCGTGCGCCTGCCGGACCCGAAGCGGGCGCGGGAGTTCCTGCTCGAGCGCGGGGTGCACGTGACCGAGAAGCCGGAGGGCGTGCGCGTGTCGACACACTTCTACAACAGCGAGCAGGACGTGGACGCCTGCGTGGGCGCGCTCGTCGCCTGCCGCGAGCAGCAGCTGCTCTAGCCCGGGCGCCCCCGATTGCGTCGAGGTTTCGCGCAGGGCAGCGGCGCCGCTCATGATGGGCGTGTTCGATTGCCCCACGTCCCCCCGGGCTGGTAAAATACCGTCATCGCGAGTCGTTCTTCCCCCGCAGGAGCCCCCCCCAAGCCCTGGGAAAGAGAGGTCACCGTGGAGTTCCAGGTCGGCGAGAAGGTCATCTATCCGAATCACGGGATCGGCGTCGTCGAGAGCATCCAGACGCGTCCGGTCCCGGGAGGAAAGATCAGCCTGTACCAGCTCCGGATTCTCGCCAACGACTCCCGCGTCTGGGTGCCGCAGCAGAACGCCGGCGGCGTCGGCCTTCGCGCGGTGATCCGGCCTTCCGACGTCCGCAAGATCTTCACTCTGCTCGGGGATGGAAAGATCGACCAGGTCGCCAACTGGAAGGGCCGCTTCAAGGAGAACTCCGACAAGATGAGGACCGGCAGCCTGTTCGAGGTCGCCGTGGTCCTCAAGGGGCTCACCTACCTCTCGCGCAAGAAGGCGCTCTCCTTCCGCGAGAAGCGGATGCTCGAGCGGGCGAAGTTCCTGCTGGTCAGCGAGATCGCCGAGGCCGAGGACAAGACCCGCACGGCCGTCGAGGAGCGCGTGGACAAGGCGCTCGAGCGGACCTTCGGAGCCATCGGACAGAAGCCGGTGCAGAGGCCCGTGGGCATCATTCGCCGGCCGGCCAACGCCTGACACCCCGCTATCCCCCGCGCTTTCCTTGACTTCGGGGGATTTACCGGGCTAGAATCCGCCGACTTTCCCGCCTGAGGGCTGGGGCAGCGAACGGAGTTCTGGCGACATGGGCGAGCCGTCTCGAACCGCAATGACCAAGGCGGACCTCATCGGAGTCGTGGCGAAGCGCCTCGACATCACCCAGGTGCAGGCCGGGATCATCGTCGAGGCTGCCCTGCGGAGCATCGTCTCCGCGCTCCAGGGCGGACAGGAGGTGGAGATCCGGGGCTTCGGCTCCTTCCGCTTCCGCAACCGCGCCCCGCGCAAGGGCCGCAACCCGAAGACGGGCGAGAAGGTGGACGTCCCGCCGAAGAAGATCCCGTACTTCAAGATGGGGAAGGAGTTGAAGGCGCTGCTCAACAGCGTGACCAGCTCCGACGAGGCGCCCCTCCCCACCCCCGAAGGCCCGTAGGCTCCCGGGAAAGTCGCCCCTTCCATGGGAGGCCCCGAGGAGAAGCGGCAGACCCCGCGCATCCAGCCCTTCGTCGCGCCCTGTCGCTACGTCCTCGGCGGGCGGCGGCTCTCCGGCTTCCTGACCGACATCAGCGAGCGCGGGGGCCGCATCCACACCGACGTCGAGCCCCCGGCGGTCGGCACCACCCTCACGGTGGAGGCGCGCCTCGGCCACCAGGCCACTCACCTCCGCCTGCCCGCCACCGTGCGCTGGGCCCGCCCCGTCTCGCGTGGCGGGTTCCTCTTCGGCATGAGCTTCGACGGAGTCGGCCCGGAGGAGCAGAGCGTTCTCGACGGCGTGGTGGACGAGTTCCGCCGGCGGGCCGCGCAGATCGGGTAGGCGTGACCGACGGCCACGGCGTCGTTCGTCACTCCGTCGCGAGCGGTCCTCTCCCGGGCGACACGGGCTGGCTCGCGCTCTCGGACGACGAGATCGTCTTCCGGATCGAATCGTTGCCCGGCGACCACTCCCACGACGACGACCTCGTCTCGGTGGTGCGGAGCAGCCGGCACTTCTTCGTCCGCCAGGAGGCGGCGAAGCGCATCCGGGACGCCGAGCGGCTCAAGGCGTTCGCGGCCGACCGGCACATCGGCCAGATCCTCGCGCGCCAGATGCGCCGCGAGGAAGACATCGAGTACCTCGAGCAGCTCCTGCGCGAGAGCCGGCACCTCGAGGTGCGCAACGCCGCGCAGGCCCAGCTGCGCCTGCTGAGAGAGACGCTGCGCCGGCGGCCCTAGCCGTTCAGCCGGCCCGCGAAGGCCCGCACCTCGCCCGCCACCCGCTCCACGTCGGGAAGCGGCAGCTCCGGGTAGAACGGCAGGCAGAGCACCTCGCGCGACAGCTGCTCCGAGACCGGCAGGTCGCCCGTCCGGCCCCCCGCCGACGCCATCGAGGGCTGCAGGTGGATCGGGCGCGGGTAGTGGATCGCGGTCCCGATCCCGCGGGCCTTGAGGTGCTCGGCCAGCGCGTCTCTCTCCGGCACCCGGATCGTGTAGAGGTGCCAGGCCGAGCGCGCCCCCTCCCTCTCCCGCGGGACCACGACGCCCGGCGCGCCCGCGAGGGCCGCGGAGTACGCCGCCGCCCGGCGCGCCCTCTGCGCGTTCCACTCGTCGAGGTGGCGCAGCTTCACGCGCAGGATGGCCGCCTGGACCGTGTCGAGCCGGCTGTTCGTGCCCAGCACCACGTTGTCGTAGCGGTGGACGCCCGCCCCGTGGTTCGCGATCTGGCGCACCTTCGCGATGAAGCCCTCGTCCGAGGAGGTCACCATCCCGGCGTCCCCGCACGCGCCGAGGTTCTTCGTCGGGTAGAAGCTGAAGCAGGCGGCGTGGCCGAGCGCCCCCGCCCGGCGGCCGCGCCACTGCGCCCCGTGGGCCTGCGCCGCGTCCTCGAGGACGGGGAGCCCGTGCCTTTCCGCGATCTCGCCGATCGCGGTCGTGTCGGCGGGGTGGCCGTAGAGGTGCACGGGGAGCACGAGCCTCGTGCGGGGCGTGATCGCCGCCTCGAGCTTCGAGGGGTCCATCGTGTGGGTCGCGAGGTCCACGTCCACGAACACCGGCCTCGCTCCCGCGAGCAGGATGGCCTCGCCGGTGGCGATGAACGTGTTGGCCACGGTGACCACCTCGTCCCCGGGCCCGACGCCGTAGGCCCGCAGCGCGACGTGGAGGGCGTCCGTGCCGTTCGCCACCGCGCAGGCGTGGGCGGCCCCGCAGTAGTCCGCGAACTCCCGCTCGAGCAGCCGCACGTCCTCCCCCTGGATCCACGCCCCGCTTCCGAGGACGCGCGCCACGGCTTCGTCGATCTCCGGGCGGATGTGGCCGAGCTGGGTCCTGAGGTCGATGAGGGGGATCGGGTGTGTGTCGGTCACGGTGCCGGGTCTCCTTTCGCGACCCACCATTGTCTCCTCGGGCGGAGGAACCGGCCAAACCGTCCGACAGGCTGCAGTGAGGCTCGGACCGGGGTAGCCCCTCCGCTCGCTCCCCAACTCGATCGGCTCAGTCGCTCGCTGCGGTCCTGCCCGGTCACGACCTCAGGCCGCTGACGGGCGGAAGCAGCGCGGGCAGGGCCTCCTCCAGGCTGGGAGCGAGGAGGTCCGGCCGCGACGCCACGAGGGCCTCCCGGTTCGGGAAGCCGCCGGGGATGCCCACCGCGAAGGCGCCGGCCGCCTTCGCCATCGCCACGTCCTCGGGGCTGTCGCCCACGTAGGCGGTCTCTGCCGGCGGGAGCCCGAGCCTCCCGAGGGCGGCGAGCAGCGGCTCGGGGTCGGGCTTGCGGCGCGCGGTCTCGCCCCCGCACACGACGGTGCCGAAGAAGCGCTCGAGCCCGAGCGCCTGGATCTCGCGGCGCACCCGGCCCCCGTCGCCGCTCGAGACCAGCCCCTGGGCGATCCCCGCGACCGCGAGCCGCTCCAGCACCGCGCGCGCCCCCGAGCACGAGGTGGCTCGCCTCGGTCTCGTAGCAGGAGAGCCACCGCGAGTCGGCCTCGGGCCAGTGCTCGGGCTGCAGGCCCACGTGCTCGTAGGTGCGGTACCAGTCGGGCGAGTACGTGCGCTCGAAGTCGTCGTGGTCGTAGCCGATGCCGTAGGCCGAGAAGACCCTCACGTAGCAGCGGTAGGTCCTCTCGGCGGAGTCCACGAGGGTGCCGTCCCAGTCGAACAGGACGGCGCGGAAGCCGTTGGCCGCGGGCATGACGCTGCGCATGGTAGCCCGAAAGCCGCGGCCCCACCCGGGCATAGAATGGCGCGCGGTGCCTCCGCTCACCGCCGGGTTTCCGGCCCTCGTCGCGCTTGCCTGCTGCCCGGCCTGCTCGTCGTCCGCGCGCCCTGGACGACGGTGCCCGCGCTCTCGCTCTCCTTCTGGGCCCTCAGCGCGTGGTGGCTGCCGCACGCCGGGCGAGGCCGACTCCTGGGGGCGGCCCTGCTGACGTCCTCCCTCCTGGCCGTCCTGCGGCTGCTGCCCAGGCACGAGGTCCCGCCGCCTCCGGGGTGGGAGCCGCCGCCGACGCCGCCGCCGGCAAAGCGCCCCGGCCTCACCCCGCCGCCGCTCGCGGCCGGGCCCTCCCTCCTCGTGCTCGCCGTGGCCCTGTCCCTCCTCGCCCCCACACCCCTGTGGCACCACGCGCCGGGCCCGCGCCTCGCCTTCCAGACGACGACGGCACGCCTGCTCCTGTGGCGGGACGGCATCCCCGCCACCGCCGAGCCGCTCCTGCCCCTCGCCCCGGTGGGAGCGCACGCGCCCGCGATCGCCACCCTGGCGTCCGACGTTTCGACGCTCTCGGGTCTCGACCCGGCCCCGGCGCTGCTGCTCGTGGTCGTGGCCGCGGCCGCGCTGCTGCTCGTCGGTCTCTTCGCCCTGCACGCCACGCGCATCCCGCCGCTGCCGGCGGCGATTGGCGCCGTCGTCGGCCTCGCCGCCGCGCCCTGGCCCGGCGCCCTCGCGCCGCTCGGCGAGGGCGAGGCGCTCCTCGCCCTCGGCTTCGCCCTGCCCGCGGCGGCGCTCCTCGTCGGCCACGCGTCGCGCTCCTCCGCCCTCGCGGCAGGGATGCTGCTCGCGGCCGCGGCGCTCGCCCACCCGCTCGTAGCCGCGGCGGTGGGCCTCGCCTCGGCCGGGCTCGTCCGGCGAGGCCGGCCGCGGAGCGTGGGGCGGCTCGCCCACGCCCTCGGCCTCGCCCTGCTTCTCGCCGCTCCCGGCCTGTGGCCTCTCGCGCGGGCGCTCTCGGCGGGCGAGGCTCTCACCGTCCTGCGATCGGTGCGGCCCGGTGAGCTGCCCGCGGCCGCCCTCGGGCTCCTTCTGGCGGCCGCGGCCGCGCCCGGGCTCGGGCGCCTGGCCGGGCCCCTCTCTCCCGCGCGCCGGCTGGCGGCGTGCGCGCTGGCCCTCGTCGGCTCCGCCCTCCTCGTCGTGCGCCTGCACGGCTGGATCGCGGCAGGCCAGCTCCCCGCCGCCACGCGCGAAGGCCTGGTCCGCACGGGCGACGTGACGGGTCCCCTCGCGGTCGTGTGCGCACCGGAGGGAGCTCGCGACTGGGTGCCGGCCCTGGCGGGACGGGCGGCGGGGGAGCCGGGGCCCTGGATCCCGCCGGCTTACGCAGACGAGTGGTCGAGGCGGCCTTTCCGGCCATGCTCGGCCCTCCCCGAGCACGCTCCGCCCGGCCCGTGACGAGGTTTGACGGTGTTTGACGCCGAGCGGGGAAACCGTCTCGCCTCCCGCGCGTACTCTTGATTAGGACGGGGGAGCGTGACGCTGCCGACGTGGTGACGGCGCGCCCGGGCCGATCGACAGCCCCCAAGAGAGGCCCACCGGCGCGGCCGTCGTGTCGAGCGTCGCGCTTCCCCGCCTTTTTTTCGCCGCTCTCGACTATCATTGGTTTCTTCACACCCAGGGGGGCGACTGTCGCATGAGGAAGAGGGTCTGGCTGAAGCGCATCGCCGGGGCGGCGGTCCTCGGCTTCGCCGTCTTCGCCTTCGGCTGGGTCCCCTGGTTCCTCGCGGGAATGGCCACCACCCGCCGCTTCCAGTTCCCCGACCGGGAGAACGGGAAGCTGACCCCGGCCTCCTTCCAGCTCGCCTTCGAGGACGTCTCCTTCCGCGCGCCGGACGGGGTGCAGCTGGGGGGCTGGTGGGTCCCGGCCGCGGCCTCGAAGGGGACCGTCGTCATGGTCCACGGCCTCAACCGCTCCCGCATCGAGATGGTGCGGCGCGTGCCGTTCGTCCACGAGTCGGGCTGGAACGCGCTCCTCCTCGACCTGCGACACCACGGGACGAGCGGGGGAGAGGCCACGACCTTCGGGGCGAAGGAGAGAGAGGACATCCTCGCCGCCGCGCGCGTCGCGCGCGCGCGCGCGCCGGGTCCGGTCGTGCTGTGGGGCGTCTCGCTCGGGGCGGCGTCCGTGGTGTTCGCCGCCGCCGAGGACGGGTCGGTGGCGGGCGTCATCTGCGACAGCAGCTACCGCTCGCTCGAGGACACGGTGCGCCACCACCTCCAGCTCTTCCGCGGCTTCCGGTGGTGGCTGCGGATCGTGCCGAGCTGGCCGGTGGCGGACCTCGCCGTCTTCTGGATGGGACGTCGCGGGGGCTTCGACCCCTCCGCGGTGGACGTGATCGCCGCCGCCGCCCGTCTCGCCGGTCGCCCCGCCCTGTTCGTCGCCAACTCCGACGACCGGCGGATGCCGAAGGAGATCGCGTTCGACCTCAAGGCCGCGGCGGGGCCGGCGGCCCAGGTGCTGATCGTGCCGGGGAAGAGCCACGGAGGGGCCTGGCGCGACGGGACGGCGGCCTACGAGGCGGCGGCGAGGGTGGTGCTGGAGGAGGCCGTGAAGAGCGGCGGGCGGTCCGTTTCCGGGGCGACGCTGCCCGGGGCCGAGCACCTGGCCGCCCGCTGAGGGACTTCGAGGGACTGCTAAGCGAGGAGCCGAAAGTGACCGACGAGAAGCCGCACCACCAGCCGTTCCCGGAGGACGAGGAGGGCGGGCCGAACCCCCAGCCGACCTCCTACACGATGGTCGAGCCACGCTTCCGGGAGATCTACTTCCAGTTCTACAAGGAGACCTACAGGCCCTCGGTCCTCGACCGCAAGACCAAGGAGCTCGTGGCGATCGGCGCGAGCCTGGCCGCGAAGTGCCAGGGCTGCCTCGAGGGCCACGTCAAGAAGGCCCTCAAGTTCGGCGCCACGCGCGAGGAGGTCTCGGAGGCGATCGCCATCGCCATCGGCGTCAACGCCGCGGCGATCGTCGACCTCACGGACATCGCGGCTGACAGCATGAACCTGCGCCTGTTCCCGGGGCCGGACAAGAGGTAACGCACCATCGGGATCCCCAGACGGCGGGATCCCGATGGAGCTGCCGTTCCGCAGCGCCCCCTCGGGCCCGGTCGACACCGTTGCAGGGCCCTGCGGAGAGCCGGCCTCGCCTTCTCGGAAGACGGGGGGATCCGTCCCGCGAAGGGGGCTTTGCGGAACGGAGGAACGGCAGGTCCCTCGGAATCGCGTCCACTGGCGATTCCGAGGGTGCGAAGCTACGCCTTGCTCCCCAGGTACTCCATGATCGACAGCGTCAGGATGTCGGCGAGGGTCGTGAAGTGCGTCTCGCCCTCCTCGGCGCTGGCCGCGGTGGGTTCGCCGAAGTAGGCGTCCTCGCCGCCGGCCTCGGCGAAGGTCTTCGCCCCCTTCTTGAGGGCGGGGCCGAGGGCGTCCATCGGGGGGAGGCTGATCCGCTCCTTCTCCCGCACCTGCGCGGCGGCGCAGGCCAGCATCAGCGACGTCTCGAAGCTCCCGGCGTGGTCCCCCGCGTTGAAGGAGGCTCCGAGGCGATCGGCCCACCGCTTCTTAGTGAAGTCCGTGAAGCAGACGCCGGCCCCCGCCTTCTTCGCCTCCTCGGTCGCGCGCTTGAGGGCCTCGACGTTGGCCAGCTCCTGGTTGACGTTCACGAGGGCCACCGCGCGGAACTTCTTCGCGAGGGCGACGCTGACGTCGCGCACGAGCGCGACCGCCGTGTCGACGGGCAGGCTGACCGTGCCGGGGAACTCGGCGCCGAGCTCGGACACGCAGAACGTGACGGGAGGAGCGATGAGGGCGTGGAGGCCCCGCTGCTTGAGCCGCAGCGCCGTCCGGCGGGCCATCTCGACCGCGATCACGGTGTCGGTGGCCACCGGCAGGTGGGGCCCGTGGGCCTCGGTGTTGCCCACGGGCAGCAGCGCGATCGGGCGCTCCTTGAGCGCCGCCTCGACCTCGGTCCAGCTCATCTCGGGCATCAACACGTTCTCGGCCATGGTCCTCGAAGGAAAGACTCCTTCTGCTCCTTTCGTCGTTCTGTGGAGAGGGGGTTCTGGTTCGGGGGGTATTTTCGTCTGCCTGAACCGTCTTTATAACCGATCGCCGCCGCCCTTGCCACTCCGCGAGCGCCGGTCGAGCCCCCGGTAGGAGCCCGCGTGGTAGAGGAGCGGCCGCCCGGGGTGGGTGGACACGGAGAGCACCTCGCCCACCCAGACCGCGTGGTCGCCCTCGTCGTGGAACGAGCGCACGCGGCACTCCACGTGGGCGAGCGCACCCGGGACGAGAGGGAGGCCGTGGTGGCCCTCGGCGAACGGGAACCCCGCGGTCTTGTCGCGGCCGGGGGTCGCGAAGCGGCGCGACACGTCCTCCTGCCCCTCGGCGAGCACGCTCACCGCGAAACGGCCGCTCTCCCGCATTCCCGGGTTGGCGTCCGAGCGGTGGTCGATGCAGACGAGCACCAGCGGGGGGTGCAGGCTCACCGAGCAGAAGGCGCTGACGGTCAGGCCGAGGGGGTGCCCGGCCGCGTCGCGCGTCGTCACCACCGTCACCCCGGTGGCGAACTGGCCGAGCGCCTTGCGGAACGACGCCGCGTCAACTGCCATTCCGCGTCACCGCCTCCCGGCCTGCAGCTCCAGCTGGGACGCGAGCAGCCCCAGCCGGAGCGCGATGCGGGCCGAGAGCACGGCCTGGAAGAGGACGAGGGCCACGAGCTGGCTCTTCCAACCGGTCACCGCGAGGTGCTGGTCGAGGGCGCCGAAGAGGAGGAGGACGGCCAGGCCCAGGGCGCCCACCACCACGTACTGGCCCAGCGCGGCGAGCACGTTCCTCGCGCAGAAGCCGAGGCTGGAGAGGAACGCCAGGGCGGCGGACAGCCGCTCCTCCCGCACCACCCTCACCTTCGCGTGGGACGACACCATGTGGACGAGGACGAGGGCCAGGACCAGGAGCGCCTGCCGCCCGAGGGAGAGGGCGAGCGCGGTTCTCTCCGATACCGCCTCCCGGGCGAGGGTGTCCACCCACCGGGCGAAGGGCCGGTTGGCGGCGAGGACGACCCCGGCCGCGGCGAGGGCGAGGAGGCTCACCCGGAGCAGCCTCCCGAAGTAGAAGCCCGACCCGTGCACGAAGCCGCGGACCGTCCAGCCCCCCTGCGGCGAGCGGAAGACGCCCAGGAGGCCGCCGGCGAGGAAGACCTGCAGCAGGAGGTACAGCGCGCCGACGCCGAGGATCGCGGGGGGCATCGGATCGGGGCCCCATCGGGTGGAGCGGTCGGCCGGAGAGACGGCGCTCAGCAGGAGGTTGAGGTCCCGGAGGGCGAAGCCGGTGCCGAGGATGTCGGGGGAGAGGGCCGAGGAGGGGCCCTCCTGCTTTTCGGACCAGCTCGACCACCAGTCGTAGTCGAACCCGTACATCATCCCTCTCGAGGCCTCGAGGTGGGCGAGGTCGCCCTCGAGCTGCAGGGCGAGCGGCACGGCGAGCACGAGGGCGAAGGCCACGTTCGCGAGGAGGACGAGGGCCACCAGGCCCCAGTTGCGGGCCACGGAGCGGAAGCCGTCGCGCAGGGCGCTCAGCATGAGCCTCACCCCGCCAGCGCGTGCAGCTCCAGGAGGTTCTGGAGCCAGTAGAGGTACCGCGCCGCCCACTTGGTGGCGGCCCGTCGGGCCGGGCCCCGGTCGGAGATCCACTCGTTGTTGGAGGGGTCGACGTCGATCGCGATCCTGCGGCCCGGGTCGACTGCGGCGCTCACGACCTTCGCCCCCTCGTAGCGGAAGCGGGTCCAGCGGTCGCGCCCGTCCCAGCGCTCGGTGGCCGCGCGGCCGTCGGCGAACTCGACGAGCACCTCGACGGGCAGCCGCACCTCGCCCCGCCGCACGACGGTGACGAGCGACTCGTGGGGCCCGTCTCCCTCCTCTTCCTTCCCGTCCACGGGCGGCTTCGGCTCGAGCCTCCCGTCCTTCCCCTCGAACCAGCCGGCCGGCGTGCGCACCGGCTCGCTCTTCACTTCCACGGCGTAGTCGCACAGGTTCGAGGAGAAGAAGGTCTCGTCGAAGAACCACCGCCAGTCCTGGCCGGTCACCTCCCCGACGGTCGCGATGAAGTCCCCGGTGGTGGGGTGGGCGAAGCGAAAGCGCCGCGCGTAGGTGCGCAGCACCTTCACCATCGTCTCCTCGCCGAGCAGGCCCTCGAGCGTCTGCAGGACGAGGGCGGGCTTGCCGTAGGAGTTGAGGCCGTAGGAGCCGCCGTCGCGGTAGGTCCAGGCCCTCTTCGCCATCACGTCGGCCTTGCCGCCGTAGCGAAGGCCGACCCGGTTCTCGGCGCCCCGCGGGATGGAGACGCCGGGGGCGACGAACGGCCAGCCCCGCCGCCCCCACCCGCGGGGTCCGATCGAGTGGTCGGTGGCCTTCGACGTCATGTAGGTGTTGAACCCCTCGTCGAGCCAGGCTTCCTCGAACTCGTTGTTCGCCACGAGGCCGTACCAGAACTGGTGGCCCGCCTCGTGGATCGTGACGCCCTCCGGGCTCTGGACCGCCGGCGGTGCGACGATCGACGCCCCCCCCGTGAAGAGCGTGGGGTACTCCATGCCCCCCGAGGCCGAGCCGTAGGCGGGGTCCACGACGGTGATCTGCGGGTACGGGTACGGTGCCGACCAGGTGCCGTAGGTCCGCAGCGCGATCCTCGTCGCCTCGAGGTAGCGCTCGGCGAGGTGGGCGTGCTCCGGCTGGAGCAGGAGGCGGATGTCCACCGGCGGGTAGCCGGGGTCCTCGAAGCGCGTGCGGCGCTCGAGGAAGCGCCGGCTCGCCGTCCACGCGAAGTCGTGGACGTCCTCCTGGACGAAGCGGAGCGTCTCGGTGCCGTCGGGGTTGTCGGTCCGCGCCGCGAGGCGGCCGGTCGCCCCGACCACGAACCCCCGGGGCAGGGTCAGCGCCACGTCGTAGACGCCGAAGTCCGCGAAGAACTCCGTCCAGGCGTAGAACGGGTGGCAGTTCCACTCCCCGTTCGAGAAGACGCCGATCTTCGGGAACCACTGCACGACGAAGTGGTAGTCGTGCACCCAGCCCGCGCGCCCGACGCTTCCGTGCGGGAGGAGCGAGTCCCACTCGACGCGGAAGCGCGCGGTCGCGCCGGGGGCGACCGGCCTCGCCGTCCGCACCTCCGCGACCGTGCGGTCGTCGGTGTTGCCGTCCTCGTTCACGTACCGCAGCGTCGGGGTGAGGTCCTCCTCCGCCTCGCCCAGGAGGCGGATGGTCCTCACCTGGATCCAGCCGAAAGTGCGCTCCTCCCGCTTGCGGTCGTCCGGGGCGCGCCGGCCCTCGCCCCGCGCGGTCGTCGAGAGGTTGTTGCGGAAGGCATTCCAGTAGAGGTGGAAGGGGAACGTGGAGAGCTCCCGTTCGCTCGTGTTGCGCCACTCGAGGACCAGGGTGCCGGTGAGCGTCCGCCTCTCGGGGTCGAGCCGGGCAGCGATGGTGTAGCTGGCGTTGCGAGGCGAGACCTCGGGCAGCGGCGGCAGAAAGGCGGCGTCCTTTCCCGCGACGGGCGGCAACGGCGGCGGCACGCGACCGGGTGCGTCGGCGCGGGCGCCCGGGAAGACGAGCACGGCCGCTGCCGCCGCAGCGAGCAGCAGGCCGACGGATCTCGTTCGCATGGTGGCAGGCCCTCGGGACCCCGCGGCGGCTCGCCCGCGGGCGACGGCGATTCTACATGGAACGGCGGCCTTCCGCGCCGACTGCTGCACGTGCAGCATCGCGGGCGAGGTGGCGAGGAACGGGAAGCAGTGCCAGTGACCGTCCTCGGCGTCCTCAGCGTCCGGGCGCCCGTCTGAAGCCTCCTCGCTGCCCCTCATCAGGCAGGCCGACGCCCCTTCGCCGGCCCCCGCCACCGGGCAGCGAGGGCAGGGGCCGAGCCCGAGCCGCGGAGACGGGCGAGGACACCGGCCAGCGCGGCCTCCGTCCGCGTCTCGTCCGGCGCGAGCCGGATGACCTCCGCCGCGCCCGCGTCCAGGGCCCTTCGGCGCACCTCGTGCTCCGGCCCGCTCGTGAGCACGACGACCGGCGACGGGAAGGCGTTGCGCACGACCTCGCGCAGCTCCCGCAGCGCGCCCTCGGAGGGCACCGCGAGGTGAAAGAGGACGGCTCCGGGCACCAGCCCGGGCCTCGCTCCGCGGTCGCCTGCCGCGCGGACCCTCAGCCCGAGCCGGCCGGCCAGGCGGGTGATGGCGACTTCGTGAACCCGACGGCCTACAGCCTCAGCCTCACCGGTAACTCCTCGGCATCGACGTCCGGCAACGAGACCCTGCAGTGCCGCGGCTCCGTCGCGCCGGCGCCTTCCAGCCTCGAGTTCTACTCGGGCTTCCCCTGCTACCTGCCGCAGACCCAGGACTGGACTTCGAACTCGCAGCTCACCCTCCGCACCAACGGCACGGCCAGCCTGACGTGCAAAGGCAAGTGAGCCCGCTGCCCGAACGCTCTCTCAACTGAAGGCAAGCCAGAGAAGAGGAGAATGCGATGGCTGACAGAAGGACGTTCCTGAGGACCGGCACCCTGACCGGGGCGGGCCTCATGCTGCCTTGGAAGAAGGTCGTCCGGAGCGCCTACGCGCAGATCGCGGGCGGTACCCTGCCGCCGGGATCCGTCGGCAAGTTCGTCATGCCGCTCGTCGTCCCGCCGGCCATGCCGAAGACGAAGACGATCTCGTCGCGGGGCCAGACGGTCGACTACTACGAGATCGCGGTCCGGCAGTTCACGCAGCAGATCCTGCCGACGAACCTGCCGCCCACGACGGTCTGGAGCTACGGCTCGCTCGCGAACACCGCCACCTTCAACTACCCGGCCTTCACCATCGAGAGCCAGTGGAAGCGGCCGGTGCGCGTCAAGTGGGTCAACCAGCTCGTCGATTCCCGCGGCAACTACCTGCCGCACCTCCTGCCGGTCGACCAGACCCTGCACTGGGCCAACCCTCCCGGTCCGCGCGACCACATGGGGATGAGCCAGCTCCCGTACACGGGCCCCGTCCCCATGATCGTCCACGTCCACGGGGCGCACGCGAACCAGGACTCCGACGGCTACGCCGAGGCCTGGTACCTCCCGAACGCGAAGAACATCCCGGCCGGCTACTTCAGGACCGGCACCTGGTACGACACGTTCAAGGGCCTCTCCCTCAACGGGAGCCAGTGGACGCCGGGCTCGGCCGTCTTCCAGTACGGAAACGACCAGCGCGCCTCGACTCTCTGGTACCACGACCACTCGCTCGGCATGACGCGGCTCAACGTGTACGCCGGCCCCGCCGGGTTCTTCCTCCTGCGCGGCGGACCGGACGACGTGGTCAAGGACTCGCGCAACGGCAGCGCGGCCGTGCTCCCGGGTCCGGCGCCGGGCGCCGGAGCGAACCCGTTCGGCACTTACTACGAGATCCCCCTCGCGATCCAGGACCGCTCCTTCAACCTGAACGGGTCGCTCTTCTACCCGGGCAGCCGGGCCTTCTTCGAGGGGCTCAACAAGTACCTCGGGGCAGGTACGACACCACCCTACCTGAACATCCCCTTCCACCCGGACCCCGCCTGTGGCGGCCTGCCGAGCGACGTCGCGCCCATGGCGAACCCCGAGTTCTTCGGGAACATGATGGTCGTCAACGGCCGGACCTGGCCCTACCTCAACGTCTCGAAGCGCCGCTACCGCTTCCGGATCCTCAACGGCTGCAACGCGCGCTTCCTGATCCTCCGGTTCAGCCACCCGGGCGTCACGGCATGGCAGATCGGTGCCGAGGGCGGGTTCCTGCCCGCGCCCGTTGACGTGACCGGCGGCATCCTGATGTCCCCCGCCGAGCGGGCCGACGTCATCGTCGACTTCACGAACGCGTCAGGCGATGTCGTCCTCGAGAACGTGGGTCCGGACGAGCCCTTCGGCGGAGGTGTCTCCGGCGTGGACTTCGCTCCCGCCGATCCCGGGTCCACGGGTCAGGTCATGGAGTTCCGGGTTGCCTCCGGTGCGGTCGTCGATCCCACCACGCCACCGCAGTACCTTCAGCTCCCGTTGACGCCGGCCCTCGCGACGCCGAGCGTCACGCGCAACGTGACCCTCAACGAGGAGGAGTCGAAGACCGTCTTCGTCAACACCGACGAGGACGGGAACGTGGTGCTGGACTGCGCCAGCGGCACGCCGTTCGGGCCCACCGCCGCGCTCCTGGGCTCGGGAACCGCAGCCGGCAGCGGCCTCAAGTGGGACGACCCGATCACCGAGAACCCTGCCGTGGGGGCGACCGAGAACTGGGTCATCCACAACCACACCGCGGACGCCCACCCCATCCACATCCACGAGGTGCAGTTCCGCGTGGTCGGGCGCCAGCCCTTCGGCGGGGGACGAGCCTCGCGGGGAGCAACGGTCCCCTTCCCACGGAGGCGGGCTTCAAGGACACGGTCACCGCGTATCCCGGCGAGGCGACGACGGTGCAGGCCAGGTTCGACCTGCCGGGCCAGTTCGTGTGGCACTGCCACATCGTGGAGCACGAGGACAACGAGATGATGCGGCCGTTCCGCGTCGGGCCCTGACGCGAGGGGTGGGGAACGGGGGCCGGCTATTGGGGGCCGGCCCCCTCCCTTTCAGCGGCCGCCGGGACCTACCAGATCGAGCGCTTGCGGGCGCGCACGTTGCGGCGGCTGCCCTTCGGCCGCGCGCCGCCGCCCGGGCCGCCGGGACGGCCGCCGCCGCCGCCGCCGAACGGCCGGCTGAAGCCGCCGCCGCCGCCCCCGCCCCCGAAGGAGCGCTGCGGCCGCTCGGCCGAGGCCTCGTTGACGCGCAGGTTGCGCCCGCCGAGCGCCGCGCCGTCGAGCTTCTGGATGGCCGCCGTCGCCGCCTCGTCGGTCGCGAACGTGACGAAGGCGAAGCCGCGGGGCCGGCCGCTCATGCGGTCGGTCGGGACCACGACCTCCGCGATCTCTCCCGCCTGGGCGAACAGCTCCTGCAGCTCCTCCCGCGTCGTGTCGAAGCTCATGTTACCGACGAAGACCTTCGTGCCCATCGCTCTCCTTCACTTCTCGAGTTCTGTTTCGAGGCTCTGGGCTGGCGGGCTCAGGGCCGGTGGGACCGATGCCCTCACCCGCTCCCTCCGAGGGGAGGAAGCCGCCACGAAGCAAGGCAGGACAGATCCATTATAGGCCCGTTTCCCTCACTTCACCTGGGCCTTCAGCTTCCCGATCAGCTCGTCGAGGAACGCGATCTTCGCGGGGTCCGTGGTGGCCGCCCTGGCCTTCTCGAGCAGCTCGAGCGCCCGGTCGAACTTCGCCTGGTGGAGGTAGCACCGCGCGGCCATGTCCAGCAGGTCCGCGTCGTCCGGCTTCAGGGCGAGGCCCTGCTCGAAGCGGGTGAGCGCCTCGTCGATCCGGCCGGCTTCGAACAGGGCGAGGCCGGCGTTGTAGGCGGCGTCCGCGTTGGCGGGGTCGAGCTCGAGGGCCTTCTCGTACGCGGCGAGCGACTTCTCGGCCTCCCCGAGCCGGCGCTGGCAGACGCCGATCTCGAAATACGCGCCGGCGAAGCGGGGGCTCAGCTCGGCGACCCGGGTCAGGGGCGCGAGGGCCTCCTTGGACATCTGCTTCCGGTTGTAGCTGAGCCCGAGCAGGAAGAGCGCGTTGACGTCGTCGGGCCTCTTCTGGAGGATGCCCTGGAGCTGGGCGATCGCCCCGTCGGCGTCTCCCTGGCGCAGGCGCTCGGCCGCCTCCTTGATCCCGGCCTCGGTCTCCTTGAGGACCTGGACCTCCTCGATCAGCGCCTGGGACACGAGGACGACGTCCGGGATCTCGACCCGCTGCATCGTGTCCTGGGGGGTCTCGAACTTCCACTCGTCCTTCTTCGGGGCGTAGCCCGCGCAGGTGAAGGTCGCCTCGTAGACGGCGTGGGGCAGGCCGGCGAACTTGAAGACGCCCTCCTTGTCCGTCTTGATGACGTAGGCGCGGCTCGTGGCGACGTCGAGGAGGCGGATCTGGACGCCGGGGACGGGTTGCTTCTTCGTGTCGACGACCTTTCCCCGGAGGAAGTACTCGCGCTGCTGCGGCAGCGCCGGCGCGGCGAGGAGCAGCGCCCCGAGCCCGAGCGCGGCGACCGCCGCGTGCCTCGTCTTCTTGTGTGTCATGGCATGACTCCGCTCTTCTGGTTGGGTGTGTGCAGGCGTGCGTTCCGGACGGCTTCCTGCGCCTTCGCCGGCTGGCCCCGGCGGGTGTAGACGTCCGCCAGGAGGAGCCAGCCGAGCGCCTGGGCGTCCTCCGCTCGAGCCAGGGAGAGTCCCTTCTCCACGAGGGACTGGACTTCGTCGAGCGGCGCCCCCTCGAGGAGGAGGCCGCGAGCCAGGAAGAGGTGGCCCTCCGGCCGCTGGGGGGCGACCCTCGCGACCTCGCGCATCTGCTCGATCGCGCCGACCCGGTTCCCGAGCCGGAAGAGGACCTTGCCGAGGTTGAAGCGCGCCTTGAACTCCCGCGGGTAGGCCGCGACCTCGGCCGCGTAGGCGGCGCGCGCGTCCTCGAGGCGGCCCTGCTCGTCGTAGAGGAGCCCCAGGTTGTACTGCGCGAGGGGGAACTTCGGGTACTCGCCGACGATCTCCTTCAGGATCGGCTCGGCGCGGCCGTACTGGGCGAGATCGACGAGGGCGCTCGCCATGTTGAGGCGATTCTGGGTCAGCTTCGGCTGGATCGCCGCCGCCTTCTCGAAGTGAGGCAGGGCCTCCGCGGGTCGTCCCAGGTCCGCGTACACCTCTCCGAGGAGCGTGTAGGCCTGCGTGTTGCGCTCGTCGATCGACAGCGTGCGCTTGCACAGGGCCACGACGTCGTCCGTTCGGCCCTCGTTCCGGAGGAGGTTCGCGACGCCGATGAGGGCCTGCACGCTCCGAGGGTCGTCCGCGAGCACGAGGTCGAACTGCGCCTTGGCCTCTTTCTTGCGCCCCAGCTCGGCGTAGGAGGTGGCCAGCAGCAGCCGGGCCTGCGCCATCGCCGGGTCCTCGCGCAGGGCCGGCTCCAGGGAGGCGACCGCCGCCGCGTAGTCGTCCTTCAGGATCAGCTCGCCGGCCCGCTGCACGGCCGAGAAGACACCCAGCTTGTCCTTGGGGTCGGCGAGGGGGCGGGAGGGGTCGGCCGCCCTCGCCGGGCCGGTGCCCCCGACGTACCCGAGCGCGGCCAGGCTCTGGAGCGTCTCCTTGTCCAGGTCCGCCGCCTCGGGCTCCGGCGCGCCGTGGCTGGTCTCGCTCACCAGCCGCTCGAGCCGCTGCCGCATCTCGTCGGCCACGACCCCGTTTCGGGCGATGACGTTCGTCGTCTCGCCCGGGTCGGCGACGAGGTCGTAGAGCTCGGGGTGCGGGGCCTGGATGAGCTTGAAGCGCGGCGTGCGCAGGGTCTGGAGGGGAGCCCAGCCGAACTGCAGGCTGGGGGCCATGGACTCGCCGTAGGCGTAGCTCGCCCGCTCCTCGCCAGGGTGCCGCATCGCTCCCAGGAGCGAGCGCCCCTGGACGTGGGGGGGGGCTCGATCCCGCCGAGCGCGAGCACGGTCGGGAAGACGTCGACGAGGCTGACCTGGGACTCGACGCGCACGCCGCGCAGCTCGGGGAAGGGGGCGGCGACGATGAGCGGCACGTGGAGCGCGTAGTCGTAGACGAAGTAGCCGTGCGTCCCCTCGCCGTGGCTGCCCAGGCCTTCGCCGTGGTCGCCGGCCACCACGACGACCGTCCGCTCGTCGAGGCCGTTTCTCTTCAGCCAGGCCAGGAGGCGGCCGACCTGCGCGTCGGCGAACGCGATCTCGCCGTCGTAGAGCCCCTCGACCCCCCGGCCGGCGAACTGCGAGAGGAAGGGCTCGGGCGGCTCGTACGGCACGTGCGGGTCGTAGAGGTGGACCCAGGCGAAGAACGGCGCCTGCTTGTGGCCCTCCATCCAGCCGAGGGCCGCGTCCACCACGAGGTTCCCCGGGCGCTGGACCGAGCCCAGGTCCAGGTGCTTGTACTTGCCGAGGTCGAATTTGTCGTCGTAGAGGTCGAAGCCCTGGTTGAGGCCCCAGCGGCCGTCGAGGACGAAGGCGCCGATGAACGCCGCCGTCTCGTAGCCCTTCTCCGAGAGCGCCTCGGCCAGCGTGACCTGCGAGGCGGCCAGAGCGGTGCCGCCGTTGACCCGCATGCCGTGGTAGGTCGGGTACATCCCGGTGAGGATCGAGCTGTGGGCGGGCTGGGTCAGCGGCACCGTCGTGGCCGCCTGCGTGAACAGGGCCCCCCGGTGCGCCAGCGCGTCGAGGTTCGGCGTCCTCGCCGGCGCGTAGCCGTAGCAGCCGAGGCGGTCGGCCCGCGTCGTGTCCAGGGTGACGAGGACGACGTTGGGCTTCGCCACCCCCCGGGCCGACCACATCTCGCGGGCGGACTCGGCCGTGTCCGGCGGCGGCCGACGGAGCCACAGTAAGGCGACGGCGCCGAGGAGGCAGGCGCCCGCGACGACCGCGATGGCTGTGCGGGAAAGGACCCTCATCCCCGGACCACCCGGAATTGTATCCGGTGACGGGAACGCGACGCGTCCAGGTTCTTGGATGAATCAAACGGTTCAAGAAACCCATTGACACGCCGCGGCATCCGGCGAGAGTCTCTCGGTGACGCGGAATCGCGCTCGGCCGGCCTCCGGGGTTCTTCGTGAACGGGCCGATCGTGACGGCGTGACCCGCGCGGAGGCCGGCGACGTCGGCCGCAGGGTCTTTTCATGGAAGGCGTTCCCCGGCCATGCGCGTCGCCGGGGGACGGTGGATCGAAAGGGAGGATAGCCGTCATGCACCGACGCAGTAAGGTCCTGATCGCAGCATGCGCCTGCCTTCTCCTCGTGGTCGCGTCCGCAGGGATGGCCCGGGCTCAGGCCATTCTCGACGGCAAGGTCACGGGAACGGTGATGAGCGAGGACAAGGCCCCGCTCCCCGGCGCAACGGTGGAGCTCTCGGGGCCCGCGCTCATCTCCGGCGCCCGCACCACGACCACCGCGGCGAAGGGGTCGTACGTGTTCCTGAACGTGCCGCCCGGCACCTACCGGGTCACCGTGACCCGGGACGCCTTCAAGACGATCGTGTACGACGACGTCGCCGTCTCCGCCGCCGCGGTCGTGACCGTCGACGCCACCCTCACGGTGGGGACGATCTCCGAGACCGTGAACGTGACCGCGGAAGGCGCCATGGTCGACAGCAAGACCTCCACCATCGACTCGAAGTTCGGCAAGACGATGCTCGACCGGCTCCCCACGAGCCGGGACGCCTTCTACGACCTCGCGACCACGACGCCCGGCATGTACGACGTGGGGAACTCGGGCGGCTGGCTGCCGAGCCCCACCGCCTACGGCGGCGCCGGCAACGAGAACGTCTTCCTCGTCAACGGCGTCAACACCACCAACCCCCGCGGCGGGCAGTTCGGCTCGCTCGTCAAGGTCAACTACGACACGGTCGAGGAGGTCCGGGTCGTGGCCCTCGGCTCGAAGGCCGAGTACGGGAGCTTCTCCGGCGCGGCGATCGACGTCCTGACCCGCTCGGGCAGCAACGACTACCACGGCACGGTGGCCTTGTACTCCAAGCTCGGCGACGTCGCGAACAACCAGCCCAAGGCGGGCGACGACCTCGGCGCGGACTGGCTCTACTTCGGCGAGGGCGAGCAGCTCGCCGGCGAGACCAAGACCGACTGGGAGGGCAACTTCACCCTGGGCGGCCCGATCGTCAAGGACAAGGTCTGGTTCTTCACCGCTTTCGACTACGTCAACAGCAAGTCGCTGCCGCCCCGCTGGTCCCTCGAGAACACGTACAAGGGCCGCTACGCGGACGCCAAGATCTCGGCCGCCCCCTTCACCAACCACAAGGCCTGGGTCGCCTACCACTACGAGAACAACGAGGGCACGGGCTGGAGCTGGGGCGAGGAGCCCGCGTGGGACACCACGATGACCTACGGCGTGAAGACCGTGAACAACACGGTCTCCGCCCAGTGGCAGTACTTCCCGGGCGCCACGACGGTGCTCTCGGCCAAGTACCTCGGCTTCTGGACGGACGACCAGCCGTTCGTCCCGAGCGACGCCCCCGACCACCCGGGCTACATCAACTGGTGGAAGTGGGCCCAGTACGGCATCAACGGCGCCTTCCCCTACGTCGAGGCCCAGAAGTCGAACCGCCAGACGATCCAGGGCGACCTCTCGTACTACGCCGAGGACTTCCTCGGCCAGCACGACATGAAGTTCGGCGCCCAGTACACGAAGGGGCACGGCAACTGGGAGGGCGGCTACTTCCAGAACTACGTGAACTTCCTGTACCCCTACCGCTGGACGCAGAACGTGAACTACATGCAGAGCTGGTACGGGGACACGGGTCTCGTCTTCTACAACCTCAAGGAGACCATGAACCCGTTCCTGACCGTGCGCACGGCGGACTCGTTCGGGCTGTTCTTCGACGACCAGTGGCAGGTGAACCGTCGCCTGACGGTCAACCTCGGCCTGCGCTTCGACAACATGAGCACCAAGTACGACACGGGCAAGGTCTACGGCCTCGTGAGCTCCCCCGAGGAGATCAACGGCCCGCCCCCGGTCGTCCGGGACCGCCAGGGCACGGACGACATCTTCGACTTCAAGACGTGGTCCCCGCGGATCGGCCTCTCCTACCAGCTCACGGAGGACGGGAAGACGGTGGCGCGGGCCTCGTACGGCCGCTTCTACCAGCCGATCAGCGTCGAGACCCTGCGGCGGTTCGGGCCGGACATGCCGCTGGTGACGAGAGAGTGGCAGTTCTACACCGTCGGGCCCTGGAGCTCGGTGGACACCAACGGGGACGGGAACGTCGACACGCTCGAGACCCGCGCCGCGGCCCGCAAGGTTTACGGCCTGACGCCCTACGACGTGCGGACCGAGACGAGAGACCCGTCGTGGTCTCTCAACGTGGCCGACAACGTGAAGGACCAGTTCACCGACCAGTTCACGCTGAACCTCGAGCGGGAGATCGCCAAGAACCTCTCGGTGAGCGCCACGTACATCTACAAGCACTCCGGCGACATGTTCGCCAACATCCCCCTCAACCGGGTGACCGGCCAGGAGTGGGAGTACGAGAGGATCCCGTTCACGACCTCGGCCGGGCAGACCGTGAATCTCTACAGCATCGTGCTCAAGGACTACAACGGCGACGGCGTGGCGAACGGCGGCGACATCCAGTGGATCGGCAACAACGGGACGTACGAAGTCCGCAACATGGGCAGCTACGACGGCGTCGAGCCGAAGCGCGACTACCAGGCGTTCCAGCTCGTGTTCAACAAGCGCTACTCCGACCGCTGGCAGGGCCAGGCCTCGTTCGTCTTCTCGGACTCGGAGGGCATGGCGTCCCGGACGAACCGGCAGGACAGCAACATGGAAGGGCCCATGGTCACCGACGACAACTGGATGGGCTCGCTCAACTACACGATCAACAACATGGAGACCAGGCTGCCGTTCACGCCCAAGTACGAGTTCAAGATCTCCGGGTCGTACCGGATCCCGGTCATCGAGACCGACTTCGGGCTGCGGTTCCGGATGCACACCGGCAAGCCGGTCTGGCTGCTGGAGAGCTACCCCCAGCACACCCAGTGGGCGGACCCAGCGGGCGGCGTCATCGAACCCGGCGGCGTCGGCCGCATCGTGGCCGTTCAGGAGCCCGACTTCCTGCCCACGCTGCGCATCCTGGACCTCCGGCTCGAGAAGCAGATCAACCTCGGCGGGTCGAAGTCGGTCAACCTGATCATCGACGGGTTCAACCTGTTCAACGTCGGTACCGCGACCCAGGTCGACTACCAGTGGGAGTACGGCAAGATCACGGGCATCCCCCAGGGCCGGAAATTCCGAGGCAGCCTCCGCTTCAACTTCTAGACGTCGCTTGACGACCGCCGCCTGGTGGTCGTCGAGGAAGGCCCGGGGGGACGGCCCCCCGGGCCTTTTTTCGTAGAATCGCGGCGCGCCCGATCGCGCCCCGGCACATGGCCACGACCCGCACCATCACGACCGCCTGTCCCCGCAACTGCTACTCGACCTGCTCCATGCGGGTCGTGGTGGAGGGCGGCCGGCTGCGCCGGATCGAGGCCCACCCGGCAAACCGGGCGACACCGGAGGCCGTCTGCCTCAAGGGCCTGAGCTACCTCGAGCGCGTCTACGCGAAGGACCGGGTCCTCCACCCGCTGCGGCGGACGGCGACCGGCTCCTTCGAGCGCATCGGCTGGGACCAGGCGCTCGACACGATCGCCGGCCGGCTGCGGGGCTACCGAAGAGAGCCCCAGTCGGTCCTCTTCTACTCCGCGAGCGGGACGAAGGGCCTGATGAACAGCGTTGCCACGTCGTTCTGGCGGCTCTTCGGCGGCTGCACGACGACCTACGGCGACCTGTGCTGGCCGGCCGGTCTCGAGGCGACCCGCCTCACGCTGGGCGCCAACGAGCACAACGCGCCGTGGGACCTCGCGAACGCGCGCCTCGTCGTCTTCTGGGGCAAGAACGCGGCCGAGACGAACGTGCACCAGATGGCGTTCGTGCAGCAGGCCCTCGACCGGGGCGCCGCGGTCGTCGTGATCGACCCGCGCCGCACGGAGACGGCCGAGCGGGCGGCCCTGCACGTCCGGCCGCGGCCCGGCACCGACGGGGCGATCGCCCTCGCGGTCGCGCACCGGCTGATCGAGCGGGGGTGGGTCGACGAGCCGTTCGTACGAGGGCACGTCCACGGGTTCGAGGCCTTCCGCGAGAGCGTCCGAGAGAAGACGCCGGCGTGGGCCGCGGAGGTCGCGGGCGTGCCCGAGGCGCAGATCGAGCGGCTCGCGGAGCTTCTAGGGACGGTGCAGCCGGTCACGATCAACGCCGGCTTCGGGATGCAGCGGTACACGAACAGCGGCCAAACGCTGCGGGCGATGATCGCGCTCCTCGCCCTCACCGGGAACGTCGGCAAGCCGGGGGCGGGGTGGATCTTCGCGAACCTCCGGTCCCACGTGTTCCACCCGGTCAAGGACCCGATCGCCTTCTATCCGCCGGAGGCCCCGGACGGGGTCTTCCGCGTCTCGATCTCGACGGCGCTGCTCGGCTCGCACATGCTCGCGGCCACCGACCCGACGCTGCGGATGGCCTGGGTCGAGCGGGCGAACCCGATCCCCCAGAACCCGGAGACGCCGACCGTGCTGCGGGCCTTCCGGGCCCTCGAGTTCCGGGTGGTCGTGGACGAGTTCCTGACCGACACCGCGCGCGAGGCCGACGTCGTCCTGCCCGCCAAGTCGATGTTCGAGCAGACGGACGTGATCGGTGCCTATTGGCACGACTACCTGCAGCTCAAGCAGAAGGCCATCGAGCCGCCGGGCGAGGTGAAGCCCGAGTCCGAGGTCTACCGGTTGCTGGCCGAGCGCCTCGGCTTCTCGCGCGACGCGATCGAGCGGGAGCTGCCAGGTCCGTCCGACGCCGCGGTCGAGGCCTTTCTCGAGGCGAGGCTGCGGGCGGTGGACCCGTCCCTCAGCCTCGACCGACTGCGCGAGGGGCCGGTGCGCGCGCCGGGAGCCGCCGACGTGGCCTTCGCCGACTTCCGATTCCCGACGCCCTCCGGCAAGATCGACCTCCTCTCGGAGGAGGCCGCGCGCCGGTGGGGCGTCGACGCCCTGCCCACCTGGACGGAGCCCGTCGAGTGGTCGCGGGACGGCGCCGGACGCTACCCGCTCCACCTCCTCACGCCGAACACCAAGAACCGCATCCACTCGCAGTTCGGCAACCTGCCCTCGATCCGGGCCCTGGACCCCGAGCCGGTCGTCCGCCTCGCGCCGGAGGACGCGTCGCGGCGGGGCCTGCGCTCGGGCGAGCGCGCGCGCGTCTTCAACGAGCGGGGCGAGCTGAGCCTTCGGGCGCGCATCGACCACGGCCTGCGCCCCGGCGTCGTGGTCGTCCACAACGGCTGGTGGCTGCAGGACGGCGGGGCGGTCAACGTGCTCTCGAAAGCGCGCGAGACCGACATGGGCTTCGGCGCCGCCTTCCACGAGAACCTCGTCGAGGTGGAGAAAGCGTGAGCGCGACGCCTCCGGCCTTCGTCCACGACCTCGCGACCTGCGTGGGCTGCCATGCCTGCGTGGTGGCCTGCGGCCTCGAGAACGACACCGCGCCCGGCGGCTTCTGGCGGCAGGTCGTCAGCTTCAACGAGGACCGGCGCCCGGCGCTGCCCGTCTTCCACCTCTCGCTCGCCTGCAACCACTGCCTCGACGCGCCGTGCGAGCGGCACTGCCCGGCGCTGGCGATCGCCCGGGACGCCCGCACGGGCGCCGTCTTGATCGATGGCGAGCGCTGCATCGGCTGCCACTACTGCAGCTGGGTGTGCCCGTACGACGCGCCGCGCTTCGAGCCGTCGAGCGGCGTGATGGGGAAGTGCACGCTGTGCCATCACCGCCTGCTCGAAGGCGGCCAGCCGGCCTGCGTCAGCTCGTGCCCGACCGGCGCCCTGAAGCTCGGGCCGTTCGCGCGACGCCCCGCGCGACGTGCCTGGCTTCCCGGACGTCGGCATCCGGCCCGCGATCCGCTTCCTGCCCCTGCGCGGCCGCCGGCCCGACCCCGCCGCCGAGGAGAAAGCCGCCGCGGCGGGCGTCTCCGTCCCGGGGCCCTGGCTCGCACCGCCGAGGAAGATCTCGCTGCGGTCCGAGTGGACGCTCTTTGCTCTTCACGTCCGCTCGTCATCGCCGCTCGTCGGCGTGGCTCCTGGCCTCGCTTCTTCGGCGGGCCGCCCGTCCGCCCGGCGCCGTTCCTCGTCGCGGGGCCCGCCGGTCTCGCCCTCAGCACCCTGCACCTCGGCCGGAAGGAGCGCGCCTGGCGGGCCGCGCTCAACTGGCGCCGGTCGTGGCTGAGCCGCGAGGTGATCGCAGTGCCGGCGTTCCTGGCCCTCGCGGCCGCGTACCTGCAGCTCGTCCCCGGCTCGGGCGCGGCGGGAATCGTCGCCGCGGGCGCCGGGCTGGTGGCCCTCGGCTGCATGGACCGCGTCTACGTCGCGATGGCGCGGGACAGGCGCCCGCGGCTGGACGACGCGGCGGCCCTGCTGGGCGCGGCTTTCCTGGCCGGCGTCCTGGCGACGCTGCCCTGGCTCGTCGTTCCCGCCGGCGTCGCGCGTCTCGTGGGCTTCGTCGACAGGCTGCGGCTCCGGCGCGTGCCTGCCGGCCCGGGCGCATGGGCCCTCGCCCTGGCTCGCGTCGGTCTGGGCCTCGCCCTGCCGATGACCGTCGCCCTGACCGTCGGCCTGGTCCGGCCTGCCGCTCGCACGTGGCCGCCGCCCTCGCCGGCGAGCTGCTGGACCGAGCGAGCTTCTACGACTCGCTCGAGGTCACGACCCCGCGCTCCCGGATGGCAATCGCTGAAGGGGAGCCAGCGCGCGGGGCCGCGGTCGGTTGACGTTCTTTCACCTTGCCGTGAAACGCCCGGGGTCCTAGATTGTGGAGTAGCCCACTCTCACGAGGACACGTTCAAGGAGGAATGCTCATGGTGCGCAAGCTCGCCGGCACGGCGCTCGCCTTGCTGATCTGCGGTCTCGCCTTCGGGGGCGAGGGCGTCAAGGAGATGTCGGGGACGGTGAAGACGGTGTCGAACGCCGCCTTGACCGTCACGGACGGCGCGGCGAAGGACTGGACTTTCATGGTCGACAGCAAGGAAACGCTGGTCGTCACCCGGGGCGGCAGCCACAAGATGGACCAGCTGAAAGCGGACGGCAAGCCGGCCCTGCTCCCCGAGTTCGTCTCGGAGAAGCAGCTGGTCGCCGTCACCTACTACGAGAAAGACGGCAAGATGATCGCCAAGAAGGTGCACGTCAAGAAGGCGCCGTAGCGTGCCCTACGCGAGCTCCTTCAGGAGCGCGGCCAGGAAGCCCCAGAACCGGGGAACGGTGTCGACGAAGATCTTCTCCTCGGGCGAGTGCACCGCGGTCATGCTGGGGCCGAACGAGATCATGTCGATCCCCGGGTACTTCTCGCCGATGAGGCCGCACTCCAGGCCAGCGTGGACGGCCTTGACCTCGGGCTCCTTGCCGTAGAGCGAGGAGTACGTGGCGATCGCCCTCTTCAGGAGGCGCGATTCCATGTTCGGCTTCCAGCCCGGGTAGCCGTCCCCCTGGCTGACCGTCGCCCCGCCCAGCTCGAAGACCGCCCTCACCGTCTGGGCGATCTCGTCCTTCTCCGAGGCCACCGAGCTGCGCTGGCTCGTCGCCAGCGAGACCGTGTCCCCTTCCGTCGTGATCACCGCCACGTTCGTCGAGGTCTCCACCAGCCAGGAGATGGCGGCGCTCATCTTCATCACGCCGTGCGGCAGGGCCGAGATCGTCTGCAGGATCTGCTTCTGCTGCCTGCGCTTGAGGATCGCGGGAAGCTCGCCCGCGGCCTCGGCCACGCTCACCTTGAGGTCGGGCTCGACGGACCCCAGCTCCTCGCGCACGATCGCGTGCCACTTCGCGACGAGCTTCTGCGCCTTCTTCGCCCGGGACTTCGGGACGCACACGGTCGCGAAGGCCTCGCGCGGGATCGCGTTGTGCTTGCTCCCGCCCCTGATCGACGCGAGGCGGGCACCCGTCCCCTCGGCCAGCGCCCACAGCACGCGGTTGACGATCCTCACCGCGTTGCCACGGCCCTTGTCGATCTCGAGGCCGGAGTGGCCTCCCCGCAGGCCCGTCACGCTCAGCTCCAGCGCGACCATGTTCGGCTTCGCGGGCTCGCGTGCGACCGTCCAGGTGCCCTTCGTGTCCTGGCCCCCGGAGCAACCCACGTAGATCTCGCCCTCCTGCTCCGAGTCGAGGTTGAGCAGGATGCGGCTCTCGACGAAGCCGGGCTCGAGGCGCTGCGCCCCGGTGAGCCCGGTCTCCTCGTCGATCGTGAAGAGCATCTCCAGCGGCCCGTGCTCCAGCGAGCGATCCTCCGCCACGGCGAGGGCCGCGGCCACGCCGATCCCGTTGTCCGCCCCGAGGGTCGTGCCGTCGGCGCGCAGCACGTTGCCCTCGCGCACCAGCTCGATCGCGTCCCTCGTGAAGTCGTGTACCTTGTCCGCGTTCTTCTCACAGACCATGTCCAGGTGCGACTGGAGGCAGACGCTCTCCGCACGTTCCTTGCCGGCCGTCGCCGGCTTCTTGACGAGGACGCTTCCGGCCGCGTCCTGGCGCGCCTCGAGGCCGAGCTGCCGCGCCGTGTCGAGCACGTGCCGCGCCGCCGCCGCCTCGTTTTTCGAGCCGCGCGGGATGCGCGAGAGCGCGGCGAAGTGCTTCCAGAGAAGCTGTGGTTCCAGACCCTCGATGGCTGAAGACATGGCTCGGATTCTCCTTGCGCTCCTTCGATGGGCGCCCCGGGGCGCCGGCGCGCTCAGACCTCACCCTAGCACGCCTGAGCGGGCATCGGCCTGGCTCGATGGACCGCGGCCGCACAAACGATTAGTGCCTCCGTCCGCACCCGCGTAGAGTCAAAGCTCGTCGAAAAACCCCAACAACCCAAATGAGGTGTTCATTGATGCGAAAGAATCTGCTCTTGTCGTCCCTGTTGCTCTGTGCCGCGGCGTCGCTGTATGGCCAGCCGGCCTTCGCCAGTGAGAACTGGGTTGGCAGCTGGAAGCTGAACGCCGCGAAGTCGACCTTCGGCTCGGCGGCCGTCACCCGCACCCAGACGCTGAAGTTCGAGGCCACGCCCGCCGGTATCAAGCTGACGTCGGCAGGAACCGACGCCCAGGGGAAGCCCATGCAGGGCGAGTACACGTCGAAGTTCGACGGCAAGGACGTCGCCTGGACCGGAAACCCCTCGGCCGACATGGCTTGCCCGACGCGGATCGATGACAACAGCTACCAGAACGTCTGGAAGAACGGCGGAAAGCCGACCATGACGGCGAAGGTCGTGGTTTCGGACCAGAACAAGACCCTGACGGTCACGCAGACACCGACCGACCCGCAGGGTGCGGCGGCCGGCTCCGTCGCGGTGTACGAGCGGCAGTAAGCACGCCGTCGACCGGCTCCCGGCCTTCCAGCGCCATCAGGTGGCGATGGTCGGCCGGAGGGTCGGGCCCCTGCCCTCCGGAGTCCGGGAGCGAGTCACGGCATCTCGTGAGCGATGACCTTCCGTGGTGGCGGGCGTAGAGCGTCAGGCTCCGCTCGATCGGGTGCAACCCCGTGCCGGCCAACGACTCTCAGGTGATTCGCGTGCCTGGCAGGAGACGGCGTCATTCTTGCTGGATGGCGGTGGTCAGGAGAACGACCCCTTTGACCCTGCGCATCACGCCGGTCCCGAGCGACGACCCGGGGATTCTCCGCCTCGAGGGGCGGCTCCGCGCCGAAGAGGTGCCAGAGCTGGAGAGGTCCGCCGACGCCGGGGTCCAGGTGCTCGATCTCGGGGACCTCCTGTCGGCCGACGAGGAGGGCCTCGCGGCCATCCGCCGGCTGCGCGACCGCGGGGTCGAGATCCGGAACCCCTCTCACTACCTCGCGATGCGGCTGGCCTGAGGGCGCGCGAGCCCCAGGCGCTTCATGCGTGAGCGCAGGGTGTTGGGGTGGACGGCCAGGACCTCCGCCGCTCCGCCCGGGCCGTTGATCCTCCACGCGCAGCGCTCGAGCACCGCGCGCACGTGCTCGCGGGCCATCGCGTCGAAGCTGTGGTCCGACGCCGATCCGGCCCCGGGCGACGAGGCCGCGTGCCGGAGCCGTCGCCACGGGAGCCGCGGCACGGTCCGCCGCGTGCAGCGGGTCGTCCAGGCGCAGCGCCTTGCCCGGGGAGAGGATGAGCGCCCGCTCGAGCACGTTCTCCAGCTCCCGCACGTTGCCCGGCCAGTCGTAGGCGACGAGCGCGTCCATCACCTCGCGCGGGATCTGCTCGATGCGCCGGCCGAGCTTCGCCTGACGCCGCTCGATGAACGACCAGGCGATCAGCGGGATGTCCTCCTTCCGCTCGCGCAGGGGCGGGATCTGGATCGGGAAGACGCTCAGGCGGTAGTAGAGGTCGCGCCGGAACCGCCCCTCCGCCATCGCGCGCTCGAGGTCCTGGTTGGTCGCGGCCACGAGACGAACGTCCACCTTCCGCGAGCGGGTCGCGCCCAGGCGCTGCACCTCGCCGTCCTGCAGCACGCGCAGCAGCTTCGACTGCAGCTCCACCGCGAGGTCGCCGATCTCGTCGAGGAAGAGCGTCCCCCCGTCGGCCAGCTCGAAGCGGCCGGGGTGCATGGCGATCGCGCCCGTGAAGGCGCCCTTCTCGTGGCCCAGCAGCTCGGTCTCGATCAGCGTCGCCGGCAGGGCGGCGCAGTTGACCTTGATGAAGGCCCTGGCCCGCCGGGGGCTGCGCTCGTGGATCGCCTGCGCCAGCAGCTCCTTCCCGGTCCCGGTCTCGCCGAGGAGGAGCACGGAGCTCGACGTGGCGGCCACCTGCGAGACGCGCTCGAGGACGCGGCCGAGCGCCGGGCTCTGGCCCACGACGTCCGCGAAGTCGCCGCCCCGCATCTCCTCGCGCAGGTAGACGTTCTCCTCCTCGAGCTGGTCCTTGAGAGCGCGGATCTCCTCGAGCTGGAGGCGCAGCTGCTCCTCGGTGCGCTTGCGGTGCACCGCGTTCGCGAGGATCTGGCCGAACAGGCGAGCCCGGTCGATCGTCTCCTCGTCCCAGGTCCGGTACTCGCGAAACGCCCCGGTGGCGAGGGCGCACACGTAACGGCCCCCGACGGCGATCGGCACGCTCAGGTTCGACTTCATGCCGGACGACCGCGTGTACTCGCGCTCGGCCTCCGCGTCCGGGGGGAGGTCGTCGGGCAGGCGTGACATCGCGATCACGTCGCCTTTGGCCAGCGTGCGGGTGTACCACGGCACCCGGGAGCTGGTCGACGGCGTCGAGGGCTCCACGCCTTCCCGGGCCCAGGAATGGGTCATGGCCAGGCGGCCGTCCGGATCGATCAGGTAGAACGTGCTCCGGTCGGTGCCCAGCAGCTCGACGAAGAGGCGGAGCGCCCGCTCGATCTCCCCGTCCACCTGCTCCACGGGCAGGCCCGTGAATCGCGTCGACAGGTCCGACACCAGGCGGCCGAAGGAGGTCTTCATTCCGGGTGCAGCACTATAGCGCACCCAGCGCGTGCTCACGAAAGATCGTGAGCAATCACGATGCGGCGGCACCCGAGCCCGCGGCCCACGGATCCGGTCGGGGCGCTATCTTCATCTTGAGCAGTAAGTTGCGGACTCTCGTTGAATTCAACATCTCCTGGCCCCGCTCTTGCTCAGGTAGAGGGCAGACCCGTTCGGATCAAGGAGATTGAACTTGATGAGAGCCGTCTTCGGCAGCGCACTGGCCGCCACCCTGCTGGTTTCGCCCGCATTCGCCCAGTCGTCTCCTGGCACCTGGAACGGCCTGTCCGACCGCTTCCAGATCGACACCGGCTACTTCCGCCTGACCGCCGACACCCAGCTCCGCTACAACGGCGCGCCGGGCTCGGGGGACATCAGCTTCGAGGACGACCTCGGCGTCGACAAGAACGTGGACACGTTCTGGGTGGACGGGACCTGGCGGGTCGGGCGGCGCCACCAGCTGAAGCTGGGCTACACCCGGCTCAGCCGCGACCGGGCCGACTTCGCGCTCGAGCGCGACTTCACCTGGGGCGGCGAAGAGCTACAAGGCCGGGCTCTCGGCGACCACGTCGACCGGCAGCGACATCCTCGGCGGGTACTACCGCTTCGCCCTTTTCCGCAACGATCGTTTCGAGATCGGCCCGACGCTGGGCATCGGCTACATCTGGCTGGACGCGAGGGTGCAGGCGACGGGGTCGATCGCCGGCGTGAGCCGCACGATCGACGAGAGCGCCTCCACGGGCAGCATCACCGGCGCCGTGGGCGGCTACGCGAACGGCTGGCTCACGAAGCGCCTCGTCACGCGCGCGGACTTCCTCTACATCAAGGTGACGCCGGGCGACACGGACGCGTCGGTCACCGACTGGCGCCTCGGGGCGGACTACTACTTCTTCCGCAACGCGGGCCTGGGCGTCCAGTACAAGTACAACAAGTACACCTACGATCGCGGGATCCTGGTCAGCAAGCTCGGCGGCGAGATCACCTACAAGGGCTTCCAGGTCTTCCTGACGTTCCTCTTCTGATGCGAACCCACGCAGTCAAAGGCCAAGAAGGAGGCGTATCGATGAACCGTTCGAAGACGTTCCTGCGCGGGCTCGCCGCGGCGCTCGTCGTCGCGACCGGCGCCGCGTCGCCGGCCCTGGCGCAGGCCACGGCGAAGAAGCCGAACATCCTGGTGATCTGGGGAGACGACATCGGCCAGTTCAACATCAGCGCCTACAACAACGGCATGATGGGCTACCGGACCCCGAACATCGACAGCATCGCGAAGCAGGGCGCCCTCTTCACCGACTGGTACGGGCAGCAGAGCTGCACCGCCGGCCGCGCCGCGTTTGTCACCGGGCAGTCGCCCATCCGCACCGGCCTCACCAAGGTCGGCCTGCCGGGCGCGCCCGAGGGCATGAAGAAGGAAGACCCGACGATCGCCACGCTCCTCCGCGCGCAGGGATACGTGACGGGCCAGTTCGGCAAGAACCACCTCGGCGACCGCGACGACATGCTGCCGACGAACCACGGCTTCGACGAGTTCTTCGGCAACCTCTACCACCTCAACGCGGAGGAGGAGCCGGAGAACCCGGACTACGCGAAGTACCCCGAGATCCGGAAGAAGTTCGGCCCGCGGGGCGTCATCCACAGCTTCTCGGACGGTCGCATCACGGACACCGGCCCCCTGACGAAAAAGCGCATGGAGACGATCGACGGGGAAGTCACCGCCAACGCGCTCGACTTCATGGCGCGGGCCAAGCAGTCCGGGAAGCCCTTCTTCCTGTGGTGGAACTCCACTCGCATGCACATCTTCACGCACCTGAAGGCGGAGTCCGACGGCAAGACCGGCCTCGGCATCTACGCCGACGGGATGGTCGAGCACGACGGCCACGTGGGGCAGGTGCTCGCGAAGCTCAAGGAGCTCGGCCTCGACCAGGACACGATCGTCATGTACTCCACCGACAACGGAGCTGAGACGTTCACCTGGCCGGACGGCGGCACGACGATGTTCCGCGGCGAGAAGAACACGCAGTGGGAGGGCGGCTACCGAGTTCCCGCCGTCATCCGCTGGCCCGGCGTCATCAAGCCAGGGACGGTGATCAACGACATCGCCGCGCACGAGGACATGCTCACGACGCTCGTCGCCGCGGCGGGCGACACGACCGCGAAAGACGACCTGCTCAAGGGCCGGACGATCGGGGGCACGACGTACAAGGTCCACCTCGACGGCTACGACCTCGGGCCGGCGCTCAGGGGCCAGGCGGCGTGGCCGCGCAAGGAGTTCATCTACTGGACCGACGACGGCAGCGTCGCGGCGCTGCGCTTCGACGACTGGAAGATCACGTTCCTCAAGCAGGACGCCGAGGGCCTGCGCGTCTGGCAGCAGCCCTTCACGCCGCTGCGCGCCCCTCTCATCACCAACCTGCGCATGGATCCGTTCGAGCGCGCGGAAGAGGAGAACGCCATGGGCTTCCAGCGCTGGTACATGGAGCACATGTTCCTCATCGCTCCGGCCGGCGCGTACGTCGGCCAGTGGCTGCAGAGCTTCAAGGACTTCCCGCCCCGCCAGAAGCCGGGCAGCTTCAACCTCGACCGCGTGATGGAAGCGGTCATGAGCAACGCACAGAACTAGCCTGACGCGCGCTCGACGGGGGCGCGTGTCGTCCCACCGGGCCGCACCCGCCACGAAACGGGTGCGGCCCGAGCGGGTCCTCGACCTCGGAAGGACGTGACGGGCGCGAGCGGCCGGCTCGCGCCCGAACCGTGGGAGCCGGCCACCCGGGAGCCAGGAATGATGAGCCCGCGGGCTCTGGCGGGAGCCCTGTTGGCCGGGGCGGCAGTCCTTGGAGCCACGGCGCTCGAGGCAGCCGACCCGCTGCCGAGCTGGAGCGACGGTGCGGCCCGGCGCTCGATCGTCGCGTTCGTGGAGAACGTGACGCAGGAGGACGGGCCCGGCTACGTGCCCCCGGCCGAGCGCATCGCCGTGTTCGACAACGACGGCACGCTCTGGTCCGAGCAGCCGATGTACTTCCAGGCGTTCTTCGCGTTCGACCGCGTCAAGGCCCTCGCGCCGCAGCACCCGGAGTGGAAGGACGAGGAGCCGTTCGCCTCGGTGCTTCAGCGGCGACGTCAAGGGCGTGCTGGCCGGCGGCGAGCACGCGCTCGCCGAGATGGTCATGGCCACACACGCGGGCACGACCACCGAGGAGTTCGAGAAGATCGTCGCCGACTGGATCGCCACCGCGAAGCACCCCAAGACCGGGCGGCTCTACACCGAGATGGTCTACCAGCCGATGCTCGAGCTGCTCGCCTACCTGCGCGCGAACGGCTTCAAGACCTTCATCGTCTCCGGCGGGGGCATCGAGTTCATGCGCCCCTGGGCGGAGCGCGTGTACGGCATCCCGCCCGAGCAGGTGGTCGGCAGCAGCATCCAGACGAAATTCGAGCTGCGCAACGGCAAGCCGGTCCTCGTGCGCCTTCCAGAGATCAACTTCGTGGACGACAAGGCCGGCAAGCCCGTCGGGATCCAGATGCACATCGGCCGGCGCCCGATCGCTGCGTTCGGCAACTCCGACGGCGACCTGCAGATGCTGCAGTGGACGGCCGCCGGCTCCGGGAGCCGCTTCTGCCTCTACGTACACCACACCGATGCCGACCGCGAGTGGGCCTACGACCGCCAGTCCTCGATCGGCCGCCTCGACAAGGGCCTGGACGAGGCGCAGGCGAAGGGCTGGACGGTCGTGGACATGAAGACCGACTGGAAGCGGATCTACCCGTTCGACCCCGAAAAGTGAGCATGCGGCGGGCGTCGAGACTCCTGCCCTCCGTCGCCGCGGCCGCCGCCTAAGGTCGACGGCCGCCGGCCGGCTCCGCAGCGTCGAGAGGACCGCGGGGACGAAGAGCAGGGTGACGACCGTCGAGACCGACAGCCCGCCGATCACCGCGATGGCGAGGGGCTTCTGCAGCTCGGCGCCCGAGCCCAGGCCGAGGGCGAGCGGCAGCAGGCCGAAGAGCGTGCACAGCGTCGTCATCAGGATGGGCCGCAGGCGCACCGTCCCGGCCTCGACGAGCGCCTCGGCGGGGCTCGCGCCGCCGCGCTGCGAGGATGTCCGCGTAGTCCACCAGGATGATCCCGTTCTTCACGATGAGCCCGATCAGCAGGATCAGGCCCATGAAGGAAGAAACGTTGAGGGGCGTTCCTGTGAGGAGCAGCAGGCCGAAGGCCCCGACGAGCGACAGCGGCGCCGCGGAGAGGATCACGAGCGCGGGGGTGAAGCGCCGGAACTGCGCCACCATCACCGTGAAGACCAGGACCACGGCGATCGCGAGCACCAGCATCATCGAGCGGAACGAGGCCTGCTGGCTCTCGAAGAGGCCGCCGATGCGGTACGAGGTGCCGACCGGCCAGGGATCGGCGGCGAGCGCCGCGCGGACGTCGCGCACGCCGCTGCCGAGGTCCCGGCTCTCGAGGCGGGCCGTCACCGGGACCATCTGCTTCAGGTCCTCGCGGAACAGCTGCGTCTCCCCCTGGGCGAGGTCGATCGTGGCGGTCGTCGAGAGGGGCACGATCTCTCCCGAGGCCGTGGTCAGCGGGAACTCCCGGATCCAGTCGAGGTCGAAGCGCCGGGCATCGGGGAACCGCACCCGCACGTCGATCAGGCGGTCTCCACGGCGGAACGAGGTGGCCACCTGCCCGAGGAGGCCCGCCGAGAGCTGCTTCGCCACCTCCTCGACCGTGAAGCCCACCCGCGCCGCCCGCGTGGGGTCGATGCGCACGTCCACCTCGGGGTTGCCGCGCTGGGGCACCACGAGGTCCACGATGCCGGGGATCTTCTTCAGGCGCTCGGCGGTGCGGGCGGCGAGCTGGCCGAGCTGGGCGAGGTCGTCGCCGAAGATCTTGACCTCGACCGGCTCCGGGTTCCCCTCCAGGTCCCCCAGCATGTCCTGCAGCAGCTGCACGAACTCGATGGTCATGCCCGGCATCTGCGCGGCGAAGGTCGCGCGCTGCTCCTCGATGATCGCCTCGGCCCTCCGCTTGCGCGCCGACTGCGGCTTGAGCTTCACCACGATGTCGCCGCGGTTCTGCTCGGTGGCGAAGAGGCCGAGCTCGGCGCCGGTGCGCCGGGCGAACCCCGCCACCTCGGGCGTCGCCTTGACCACCTCCTCGATGCGGTGGACCATCCGGTCCGTCTCCGCCAGCGACGTCCCCTCCGGCGTCCAGTAGTCGATCACGTAGCCGCCCTCGTCCATCTCCGGCAGGAAGCCCGTGTCCAGGCGGAAGTAGAGGAGCGCGCCGAGGGCGGCGAGGGCCAGCGTGACGCCGGCCACCAGGCGCGGGCGGCGCACCGAGGCCGTGAGCAGCGAGCGGTACCGCTCCGTCAGCCACCCCAGGCGCGCCGTGTGCTCCCTCCGGTCCTGGAGGAAGCGGGTGGCCGCGTTCGGGATGAAGAGGAGGGCGTAGGCCAGGGAGAGCAGGACCGCGGCGGCCAGGGTCAGCGAGAGGGCGGCGAAGAACTGCCCCACCACGCCCTCGAGGAGCCCGAGCGGGACGAACACCACCACGGTGGTGAGGGTCGAGCCGATCACCGCCGCCAGCAGCTCGCGCGTGCCCTTCTCGGCCGCGAGCGCCACCGGCTCGCCCAGCGCCCGGTGACGGTGGATGTTCTCCACCACGACGATGGCGTCGTCGATGACGAGGCCGATGGCGATCGCGAGGCCGCCCAGCGACATGAGGTTGATCGTCCCTCCCGCGAGCTGGAGGACGAAGAAGGTGCCGATCATGGTCAGCGGAAGCGAGACGGCCGCGATCGCCGTCACCCGCCAGTCGCGGAGGAAGGCCACGAGCACCAGCACCGCGAGGAAGCCGCCGATCAGGATGGCGTCGCGCACGTTCGCCACCGCGTTGCGCACGAACTCCGCGAGGTCGTACACGACCTGCAGGCGGACCGACGGCGGCAGTGACGGGCGGTACTCCTCGAGCGCCGCCCAGACCCCCTCCGCCACCTGCAGGATGTTGCCGCGGATCTGGCGAGCCACGTTGATGAGCGCCGCCTTTTCCCCGTTCCCGCTGACCAGCGTGACGGGGTCGATCACTCCCTCGCGCACCTCGGCCAGGTCGCCGAGGTAGAGCGGCGTTCCCTGGCGGAAGGCCACCACGACCCTCCGGACGTCCTCGACGCTGGTCAGCTCAGCGGTGGTCAGCACGAGGTACTGGAGGTAGTCCTTCGGCAGGCGTCCGACGGAGACGATCTGGTTGGTCGTCTTCAGCGCCTCGCTCACCTGCTCGAGAGTCAGCCGGGCCGCGTTCAGCCGGGCGGGGTCCACGATCACCGAGATCTCGCGCTCCTCGCTGGCCAGCACCTCGACGTCCGCCACCCCCGGCACGCGGCTGAGGAGCGGCCGGAGCTGGTAGACGGCCAGGTCGCGCAGGTCGGCCGGGGGCAGGCCCCCGGTCACGTTGACGCTGAAGATCGGGAACAGCGACGGCGTCATGCGCTCCACGACGAGCTCGGTGCCGGCGGGCAGCTCCGCCCTCACCTCGTCGGTCTTCGCCTGCATGAGCTGGAGCGAGTACGGCATGTCGGCGTCGGGGGCGAAGATGACGGAGACCTCGCAGGCGCCGCGGATCGTCTTGGAGCGCACGCGGCGCGCGCCGAGCACGGTGCGGGCGGCCTCCTCGAGGGGCCGCGTCACCGCGAGCTGCATCATCCGCGGCGAGAGGTCGCCCGCGTGCGCCACCATCTGGATGCGCGGGAACTCCACCTCGGGGTAGATGTTGCTGGGCAGCGTGGCCATGGAGTAGAGGCCCGCCGCCGTGAGCAGGAGGATGCCGAGCAGGATGACCCGGCTGTTCCGCGAGGCGAACCGGGCGACGTTCACGGCTTTGCGGCCAGCTTCGCCCGCTCTCCGAGGCCGTGGATCGCGGAGGTGAGGACCCTCTGGCCTTCCTTCACGCCGGACAGCACCTCGACCGCCTCCGGCGTCTCGAGGCCGATCTTCACCGGGGTGCGCGTCGCCTCCTCGCCCGACACCACGTAGACGGCGGCGCCCTCCTCTCCCTTGCTCACCGCGGAGGGCGGCACCACGAGGACCCCCTTCTTCTCCAGGAGGCCGATGCGCGCCTGCGCGAACATGCCGACCTTCAGCAGGCGCTCGGTGTTCGTCACGCGGATGCGCACCAGCGCGGTGTTCGTGGCCGTGTCGATGGCGGGGGCGATCGCGATCACCGCGCCGTCGAACGCGCGGTCCGGGTACGCGTCCGAGACGATGGCGGCGGGCTGTCCCACGCGGACGCGACCCAGGTGGTCGGCGGCGACGTGGGCGGCCACCTCGACCCGGTCCACGTTCGCCACTTCGAGGAGGGGCTGGGCGGCGGTGCCGTCCACCTGCTCGCCGACACCCACGAAGCGCTTCACGACCTGGCCGGAGATCGGCGACGTCACGTGGGCGCGAGAGAGCTGCCGGTCGGCGGTCGCGAGGGCGGCCTCGGCTTCGGCAAGCCCGGCCTCCGCGGCCGCCCCCTGGGCGCGCGCGTCCTCGACCTCCTTGCCCGCGGCGATCCCCCGCTCGAAGAGGCGCTCGGTGCGGGCCAGGTTGAGGCGGGCGTTCTCGAGCGCAGCCTTCGCCTGGGAGAGCGCGGCCCGCGCCTGGCGCTGCTGGTCCTCGAGCGGGGGCGTCTCGATCTCCGCCACCACCTCCCCGGCCCGGACGGCGTCCCCCTCGGCCACGCGCATCGCCACCACGCGCCCCGGCACCTGCGAGGCGAGCTTGACGTCCTCGTTCGGCAGCGCGGCAATGGCACCGCGCACGAGGAGTGGCTCGACGAGGTCGCGCCGGGTGACCGTGCCGGTCTCGGCCGAGATCGTCGGCACCTCGGCCGAGACGATCTCGTCGCTCTCCGGCCGGGTGCAGGCGGCCCCGGCCAGTGTCGACGCGAGAGCAGCCGCGAGGACGAAGGCTTCGGTTGCGGCTCTACTCGATCGGTCCACCAAGGACGTCCTCCAGGTCGCCGATCGCTGATTGAAGCGACAGCAGCGACGACAGGTACTCGCTCTTCGCGTCGCGCAGGGTGCGCTGCGCTTCCAGCACCGCGAGAACGGGGCTCCGGCCCAGGCGGTAGCCCTCCTCGGCGAGCGACTCGATCGTGGTGGCGGTCGGCACCAGCGTCTCCCGGTAGGCCGCGACCTGCGCCCGCTGGGCCTGGGCCCGCGCGTGCGCCGCCCAGGTCTTCGCCTCGACCGATCGGCGCAAAGCGTCGCGCCGGGTGCGCGCCTGGTCGGCCAGGACGAGAGAGCCCGCGATCTGCCCCTGGTTGCGGTCGAAGATCGGCACCGCGAGGCTCACGCCCGCGCGGTAGCCGACGTCGAACTCCCCGGGGGCGTTGAAGACCGCGCCGAGCGAGAACACGGGCGTCGGGAGGCGCTCGCCTTTGAGGAGCCCCAGGCGGCGGTCCTCGATCGCGACCTCCTGCTCGGCGGCGCGCAGCTCGGCGTTCCCGGCCGCGGCCCGGGCCACGGCCTGCTCGACCGGCGGCAGGGGCGGGCCCTCCGCCAGGTCGCCCGCGACCGCCAGGGGCTGCGTGGGCGGCCGGTTCAGGAGCCCGTTCAGCTCCGCCTGGGCGGCGAGCCGTGCCGAACGCACCAGCTCGAGGTCGGCCTTCGCCCGGGCCAGCCCGAGCTCCGCCCCCATCACGTCGAGGCGCGGGGCCGCCCCTTCCTCGAACCGGGCCCGCGCCACCTCGTGCACGCGCGTCGCCACCTCCACCATCGACTGCGCGAGGGTCGCGCCCTCCTCCGCCGCCAGCAGGCCGTAGAAGGCCAGCCGCACGCTGCGCCGCAGGGCCTGCATCGCGGCGGCATCGTCCACGTCCGCGAGCTTCAGCTCCTCGCGGGCGAGGTCGATGCGACGAGACCGCTTCCAGGGCTCGAACGGGATGTCGAGCGAGAGCATCTGGTGCGGCGTGTCCTTCGTCGTCTCGAACACGAGGTCGGGGTTCGGGTGCTGGCCGGCGGCCGTCACCTCGGCCTCGCGCACGGCGCGGCCGCGCCGCGCCGCGAGGAGGTCGAGGTTGTTCGCGACGGCGAGGTCGAGGGCCGACTGGAACGTGAGGGGCGCCTCCTGGGCACACACGGTGGCGGGCCCGGAGGCGATCATCACTCCCAGCGCGACGGCTCCCAGCGGTCTCATTCCGGGCGGAGTCTCCTTCGATGGGGGGTGATGGTGCTCAGCGGCCGGGAGGGGCGGCCATCTCGTACACGACGACCTTGAACGAGTCCGCGACGACCTGGGGACGCTGCGGCTTGCCGTCCGGCACCCGTGGTCGGCGCCCCGAACTCCGCGGCGGCGACGTACAGCCGGTGAGTCTTCGGGTCGAGCGTCATCGTCCGCGAGCGCTTGGGCGTGCTCAGGGTCTGCACCACGGTCAGCTTGTCCTTCCCCTCCGGGCGGGCCACGGTCAGCGTCCCGTCGCTGCTCGAAGCGAAGGCGAGGCCCGGTGCCGGGATCGAAGGCGTTCGCGTCCACGCCCGGCGCCGATCGGCACGCTGGCGAGCACCTTGCCCGTCGTGGCGTCCACCATCAGCATCAGGTTGTTGCTGCACCCGACGAACAGCCGGTGGGTCGCAGGATCGAGGGCCAGCCCCGAAGCCTCCTCGCCCGGCGCGATCGGCCAGGTCGCGACGACCGCGTGCGTCGCCGCTGTCGATCGCGACGAGCTGGTTCGTGTCCTCGATGTTGTTGTAGATGCGCCCCGCCTTCTCGTCGAAGACGGCGAACTCGGGCTTGCCGGGCAGCGGGATGGTCGCGCGGACGTCGCCCGTCTTCGCGTCGAAGACGGTCGCCGACTTGCCGCGGCCATTGAAGGCGTAGACCTCCTTGTGCACCGGCTCGTACAGGATCGCGTCCGGGTTCTCGCCGGTCTTGACGGTGCCCACGATCTGCAGCGTCTTCAGGTCCACGATGCTGGCCGTCGCCTCGCGGCCGTTGCTGACGAAGCCGCGGCCGAGGTCCGCGGCCACGGCGATGCCGTGGACGCCCGGGGCGGGGGCGATCTCCCCGACGACCGCGTCCTTGTCGATGTCGACGACCACCACCTTCGTGGCGTGCGACACGTACAGCCGCCGGGCAGCGACGTCGACGGACAGGTAGTCCCAGCCTCCCTCACCGCCGATTGCGATCTCCTTCATCTGGCGGTAGGGACCGTCGGCGGCACGGAGCGACAGCGGGAGCCCCGACACCACGACGGCGACGAGAACGGCGAGAGAGCGCGTCGTCATGAGGACCATCCTACTTCTTCGGATAGGCCGGCACCGGCGGGAACTGCCAGGGCTGCTCCTTGATCTTCTGGAGCGCCACCTCGACTGCCTTCTCGAGCTGCAGGTCCTTCCCGGCCGTCACCGACGCGGGGTCGTCGTCCTGCAGGACGTCGGGGTCGGCGCCGTGGTTCTCGACGAGCCACTTGCCTTCCCGCCCGTAGAAGGCGTTGTTCGACTGCTCGACCCGCCCGTTGTCGATCGTGCGCTGGCCGTTCACGATGCCGACGAGGCCGCCCCAGGACGGGACGCCGACGACCGTGCCCAGCTTGCGGGCCTTGAAGTGCTCGACGAAGGCCTCGCCGTCCGAGCCGTTGTCCTCGTTCGAGAGGAGAACGAAGTGGGCGCGTGAGGCGGGGTTCGGGTAGCGGTAGGGCTCCATGCCCTTGAGCACGTTGAAGGCCACCTGCTGGCGCTCGAGCTTGTCGATCATGAAGTACTCGGTCCAGCCGCCGCCGTTGCCGCGCACGTCGATGACGAGGCCCTTCTTGTAGCGGAAGGCCCGCCAGAACTTGTCGAACTGCATGATCCCGCCGCCGCCCATGGCGGTGACGTGCATGTAGCCGACGTCGCCGTTCGACGCCTTCAGCACACTCTCGACGTTGTCGGTGACCCAGCGGGCGTAGCGGGCGTCGCGGTCCGACTTCACCGGCTTGACCCGGTACGTCCGCGGCGCGGGGTCCTGCGGGCCCCGGCCGACGGTGATTGCGATCTCTTCGCTCTTGCCGACCTGCAGGAGGCGGAAGTAGTTCTCCGGCACCTTGACGGCCTGGCCGTTGATGGCGAGGAGGTAGTCACCCTCCTTCACGTCCACGTCGGGCCGGCCGAGGGGGGTCTGGATGTCGGTGAAGTACGGGGTCGGCCCGTAGACGCGCGCGAATCGGTACAGGCCGGCCTTGGCGTCGGCCACGAGGTCGGCACCGAGGAGCCCGGCGTAGACCGCGGGCGCCGGCGGGTTGAGGGTCACGCCGATGTCGCCGCCGCTGATGTAGGTGTGCGAGACGCTCAGCTCCCCGACCATCTCCGAGAGCACCCAGTTGAGCTGCTGCCGCGTGCGGATCTCCTCGACGTAGGGGGCGTACTTCGCGCGCATCGCCTTCCAGTCGCGGCCGTGCATGTCCTTGTCGTAGAAGAAGTCGCGGTACCAGCGCCAGGCGTCGGCGAAGATCTGCCGCCACTCCTCCCGAGCCGAGACGCGGTAGGTCATCCCGGAGAGATCCACCTCGGTCCCCAGCTTCTTCGACTCGTAGGCCTTCGCGAACGAGGTGGCGAAGACACCCTTGTCCTTCCGGAAGACGAGCTGCTCGCCGTTCACGGACGCCTGCGCCTCGGCGATCTTGTCCTCGAGCGAGACTTCCTTCTCGTCCTTCATCGAGAACACGTGGAAGGTCCACTTGGTCGCGCCCCCGGGGCGGTAGATCTCCTCGTACTCGTCTTCCGTGAAGAGCGGCACCGAGGACCAGGCGACGTAGCCCTTGCCGGCGACGAGGTGGAAGTAGTTTCCGGGGTCGACGGGCACCGTGTAGACCCGCGAGGCGAGGCCCTCGGCGTCCACGCGGAAGCGGGCCGGGTCGTCTTTCTTCTCCGCGCCTTTCTCCGGCGTCGGGGCGGGCTCGGCCTCGCTCGCCGGGCGTTTCACGAAGGGCGGCTTCTCGCCCTTGCGCAGCTGCGCGACCATGACCCGCGCGGGGTTGGCCACGATGTGGTCGTCCTCGTAGGGGTCCATTCCGATCTGGTAGTTGCGGTAGGAGAGGAAGTAGAGGTAGCCCCCGTCCGCGTCGAAGGAAGGATTGAGGTTCTCGTAGAAGTCGTCGGTGAGCTGGACCTTCCGGCCCTCGACCGTGTCGTAGAGGAAGATCGCGTTGTTGCGGTTCTCGCGGGGGAGCGAGTACGCCACCCAGCGGCTGTCGGGCGACCACGCGTAGTCGCTCACCTCCCACACGAACTCGTCGTTGTCGAGATAGCGGGACTCGTCGATCTTCGTCCGCTTCTTCGTGGCCACGTCCACCACGAATAGCGAGAAGTCCTTGTCGCCGAAGAGGACCTTCTTGCCGTCGGGCGACCAGCGGGGATGGTAGACCTTGCGGTCGAGGTCGGTCGTGAGCTGGGTGGTCTCGCCGGTCGTGACGTCGCGGACGTAGAGCTGGTACTCGCCGGTCGCGTCCGAGAAGTACGCGACCCTCTTCCCGTCGGGCGAGAGCCGCGGCGTGTCCTCGCGGACCCCGGGGGTGGCGGTGAGGTTGCGGGGGAGCGTCTCCTTGTCGGCGAGGGCGAGATGGAAGACGTCCCCGCGGGCACCGACCGCGACAGCCTTGCCGTCCCCGGCCACGTCCACGAACTGGACGTACTCCGAGGGGTTGATCCAGCGGTCGGCGAGGCGCCAGTCGTCGGACGGGATGGACACGGGGACCTTGCGTTCGGTCCCGGTGGCCGTGTCCAGGACGTGGAGGTAACCGCTCTGGACGTAGACGATGCGCTTCCCGTCGGTCGAAGGCGACATCACGTCGAACTCGGCGTGGCGGGTGACCTGCCGGACGGCGCCCGTCTTCAGGTCCTGCGCCCAGAGGTTCGTGATGCCGCCCTGCGCGCGGTCCGAGTTGAAGTACATCGTGTCGCCGACCCACATCGGGTAGGCGTTGCGGCCCACGTAGTCCGTGACCGCCTTGAACGTCTTCGCGGTGAAGTCGTACAGCCAGATGTCCGGGTACTGCCCGCCCTTGTACCGCTTCCAGTAGTAGTCCTCGTTGCCCTTGCGGACGTAGAGCATCTTCGTGCCGTCCGCGGAGAAGCTCGCGTCCTGCCCGCGGTCGATCGGCAGGGCCTCCGGCATGGCCGCGTCGAGGCCGACCCGGTAGAGCTTCTGGTCGCGGGCGGCGGGCGGCACCCCCCAGCGCGAGCGGAAGACCACGTGCCGGCTGTCGGGCGTCCATGCCACCACCTGCCCGCCGAGCGGGGGCCAGGTGAGCCGGGTGGGCGCGCCGCCCTCCGACGGCATCGCCCAGACGTCCATGACGCCGTCCTGGAACGTGCTGTAGGCGATCCACTTCCCGTCGGGCGAGAGCTTCGGCGCGAGTTCTCCCGCGGGGTGGCTCGTCAGGCGGACCGCGGTGCCTCCCGCCACGCTCGTCGTGTAGAGGTCGCCCTCCCAGGCGAAGACGATCCGGTCCCCCCGGATGTCGGGCTGGGTCATGAAGCGGGCCTCGCCGCCGGCGGCGGCCGTGGCCAGGGAGAGGAGGACGGCGGGAAGGACAGGCGCGCGAAGGGACATGCGAGGACCTCCGGCGCGAATTCTAGTCCCAATGGACGATGCCCCCTCCGAAGGCCGCCGCGTAGAATGGCGGCTCGCGGCGGCCGCGCCGCCGCCCGCCGAGGAGGCCCTCCATGCGCGTCTGCCTGGCCGTCGCTCTCGTCCTGCTTGCCGTGCCCGCCGTGTCCGCGCCCCCGCCGGCACCGTCGGGGAACCCCTTCTTCCAGGAGTGGACGACGCCCTTCGGCGTCCCGCCCTTCGACCAGTTCAAGACCGAGCACTTCCTGCCCGCGATCCAGGAGGGCATGGCGCAGCACCGGCGCGAGGTGGAGGCGATCGCGAAGAACCCGGACCCGGCCACGTTCGCGAACACGATCGAGGCCCTCGACGCCGCGGGGCTGCTCCTCGAGAAGTCGACCGCCGTCTTCCAGAACCTCTCCTCCGCGGAGACGAGCGACGCGCTGCAGGCCATCCAGAAGCAGGTGGCCCCGATGCTGGCCGCCCACCGGGACGACATCAACCTCGATCCCGCGCTCTTCCAGCGGACGAAGGCGGTCTGGGACGCGCGGGCCACCCTGACCCTCGACCCCGACCAGAAGAAGCTGCTCGAGGACACGTGGAAGGACTTCGTCCGCGGGGGCGCCCTCCTCCCGAAGGAGGGCCAGGAGCGGCTGCGGGCCGTCAACGGCGAGCTGGCCGGCCTGTCCGTGACGTTCGGGAACAACCTCCTCAAGGAGACGAACGCGTACCGCCTGGTGATCGAGAACCGCGGGGACCTCCTCGGCCTCCCCGAGCGCGTGGTCGCGGGCGGGGCGGAGACGGCGAAGAAGCTGGGGCTCGAGGGGAAGTGGGTCTTCACGCTGCAGGCGCCGAGCCTCTGGCCCTTCCTCCAGGGCGCCGACAACCGCGACCTGCGCAAGCAGATCTTCACCGCCTACGTCACCCGCGGGGACCACGGCAACGACAGCGACAACAAGGCGACCCTCGCCCGCATCGCCGCGCTGCGGGCGGAGAAGGCCCGGCTGCTCGGGTACAAGACCCACGCCGACTTCGTCCTCGACCAGAACATGGCGAAGACGCCGGCGCGCGTGTACGAGTTCCTCGACCGGCTGTGGACGCCGGCGAAGGCGGTGGCGGCGCGCGAGGCCGCGGACCTGCAGGCGGCCATCAAGGCCGACGGGAAGGACTTCGCCCTCGAGCCCTGGGACTGGCCCTACTACACGGAGAAGGTGAGCCAGGCGCGCTTCGACCTCGACGAGCAGGCGCTGCGGCCCTACTTCGCGCTCGACCGGGTGCGGGAGGGCGCCTTCTGGGTGGCGAGCCGCCTCTACGGCATCACCTTCACCGAGCGGAAGGACCTGCCCGTCTACAACCCCGAGGTGAAGGCGTTCGAGGTCAAGGACGCGGACGGCTCGCACCTCGCGGTCTTCTACGTCGACTACCACCCGCGGCCGGGCAAGCGCGGGGGCGCCTGGTCGAGCCGCTACCGCGGCACGTGGGTGGAGAAGGGCGTCTCCGTCCGCCCCGTCGTGTGAACGTCGCCAACTTCTCGCGGCCCGCGGGCGACGCGCCGGCGCTCCTCTCGATCGAGGAGGTGGAGACGCTCTTCCACGAGCTCGGGCCACGGCCTCAACTCGATCCTGTCGAGGGTGCGCTACCGCGGCCTCGCCTCACCGCCGAGGGACTTCGTCGAGCTGCCCTCGCAGATCATGGAGAACTGGGCCACCGAGCCCGAGGTGCTCCAGCACTACGCGCGACACTGGAAGACGGGCGAGGTGATCCCGGCGGCGCTCGTGGACAAGATCAAGAAGAGCCGCCAGTTCAACCAGGGCTTCCAGACCGTCGAGTACCTCGCGGCTTCGCTGCTCGACATGGACTGGCACACGCTGGCCGAGCCGAAGGAGATGGACGCCACCGCCTTCGAGAAGGCCACCCTCGAGCGGATCGGGATGCCCGCGCAGATCGTGCCGCGCTACCGCAGCCCCTACTTCCAGCACATCTTCGCCGGCGGCTACTCGGCCGGCTACTACAGCTACATCTGGGCCGAGGTCCTCGACGCCGACGCCTTCCAGGCCTTCAAGGAGAAGGGCCTCTTCGATCCCGCCACCGCGCGCTCGTTCCGCACGAACATCCTCGAGCGCGGCGGCAGCGAGGACGCGATGACGCTCTACGTGCGCTTCCGCGGCAAGGAGCCCTCCGTCGAGCCCCTGCTGGAGAAGCGCGGCCTGAAGTGAGGAGGCGGCGGTGAAGGCCCTCGCCCGGCCGCTCGCCGCGCTCGCCCTCCTCGCGCCTTTCGCCCTGGCCGGGGAGGGCCCGATCCTCACGCCGAAGCCCGGACCCGCGCCCCGCATCAACGGGGCGCGGGTGTTCGGGGTCCGGCCGGGCTCGCCCTTCCTCTTCACGATCGCGGCGACCGGCGAGAGGCCGATCCTCTTTGGGGCCGAAGGGCTGCCGGAGGGCCTCCGCCTCGACACGGCGAGCGGCCGGATCGGCGGGTCGGTGGCCGTCCCGGGTACGCACGCCGTGACCCTGACCGCCACGAACCGCCACGGCACGGCGAGGCGTCCGTTCCGGATCGTCGCGGGCGAGACGCTCGCCCTCACGCCTCACATGGGCTGGAACAGCTGGTACGTCTGGGAGAACCACGTCACCGACCGGATCATGCGGGACGCGGCGGAGGCGATCGTGCGCAGCGGCCTCGCCGACCACGGGTACCAGTACGTGAACATCGACGACTGCTGGGCCGTGAAGCCGGGGGCGAAGGAGGAGGAGCTGCAGGGCCCGGAGCGCAACGCCCAGGGCCGGGTGAACACGAACGCGCGCTTTCCGGACATGAAGGCGCTCACCGACCACGTCCACGACCTCGGCCTCAAGGCGGGGATCTACACCTCCCCGGGGCCGAAGACCTGCGCCGACCACGTCGGCGCCTGGCAGCACGAGGAGCAGGACGCCGCCCGCTTCGCGGAGTGGGGCTTCGACTTCCTGAAGTACGACTGGTGCTCGTACGGCGACATCGTCGGCAAGGAGCCCGGTGTCGAAGCGCTGCAGAAGCCCTACCGGCAGATGAGCGGCATCCTGAGGCGGCAGCCCCGCGACATCGTCCTGAACCTCTGCCAGTACGGGATGGGGAAGGTGTGGGAGTGGGGCCGCGCGGTCGGCGGCAACAGCTGGCGGACCGCGGGAGACCTCGGCGGCACGTTCGAGGGCATCGGTACCGCGCTCTTCCGCGACGGCTTCGACGTCTACGCCGACAACGAGCTCCACCGCTTCGGCGGGCCCGGGGCCTGGAACGACCCCGACTACCTGCTCCTCGGCTACCTCTCGAACTGGAAGGGCGCCACCGTCCCCACGCCCCTCACGCCCGACGAGCAGTACTCGCACGTCTCGCTGTGGGCCCTCGTGGCGGCTCCTCTCATCTTCAGCGGCGACGTCACCCGGCTCGACCCGTTCACGCTTTCGCTCCTCACCAACGACGAGGTCATCGACGTCGACCAGGACCCGCTCGGGAAGCCCGGGCGGCGGGTGTGGAAGCAGGGCCCGCTCGAAGTCTGGGCCCGCGACCTCGAGGACGGGTCGAAAGCGGTGGGCCTGTTCAACCGGGGCGAGGGCGTGGTCGAGGTGGGCGTCACGTGGGCCGACCTGGGCGTCTCCGGACAGCAGACCGTGCGCGACCTGTGGCGCCAGAAGGACGTGGGCGTCTTCGAGGGCCGCTACGCCGCCCCCGTCGGCCGCCACGGCGTCGTGCTCGTGAAGCTGACCGCACGGCGCTAGAATCGCCGTGGCTGTCCACGGCGGATCGACATGGCGCTGGCCACGGGTCGGCAGCTGGGTCCGTACCAGATCCTCGCGCCCCTCGGCGCGGGCGGGATGGGCGAGGTCTACCGTGCGCGGGACGCTCGCCTCGACCGTGACGTCGCCCTGAAGGTCCTGCCCGAGCGGGTGGCCGGCCACCCCGAGGCGCTGGCCCGGTTCGAGCGCGAGGCCAAGGCCGTCGCCGCCCTCTCCCACCCCAACATCCTCGCGGTCCACGACTACGGGCAGGAGGAGGGGACGGCCTACGTGGTCACGGAGCTGCTCGAAGGGGAGACCCTGCGCGTGGCCCTCGCGGGCGGGGCCCTGCCCGTGCGCAAGGCCGTCGACTACACGGTCCAGGCGGCGCACGGCCTCGCCGCCGCCCACGAGAAAGGCATCGTCCACCGGGACGTGAAGCCCGAGAACCTCTTCGTGACGCGCGACGGGCGCGTCAAGGTCCTCGACTTCGGGCTCGCTGCCCACGAGGCCCCCACGGGGCCGGAGGCCACGAGCGCGCCCACGCTGTCGCGGCACACCGATCCCGGCGTCGTCGTGGGCACGGTGCCCTACATGTCCCCGGAGCAGGTGCGCGGCACGCCCGTCGACCACCGGAGCGACATCTTCGCCCTCGGGTGCGTCCTCTACGAGATGCTCGCGGGGCGTCGCGCCTTCCAGCGGGAAACCGCGGCCGAGACGATGACCGCGATCCTCAAGGACGACGTCCCCGAGTGGCCCGAGACCGGCCGCCACGTGCCGCCGGCCCTCGACCGCCTGCTGCGCCGGTGCCTGGAAAAGAAGCCCGAGGAGCGGCTGCAGTCGGCGCGCGACCTGGCGCTCGCCCTCGAGGCGCTCACGGCCGGCGATACGTCGGGTGCGACCGTGAAGCCGACCCGCGCCGCCGCGGCGCGCCGCGGCCGCCTTCTCCGGGGGGCCGGGCTCGTGCTCGCGGGGGCCGGCCTGGGCTATCTGGCGGCCGAGATCGTGGGGAGGAGGGTCGGGGGCGTGGCGCCGGAGCCGGCCGCTTACGAGCACCTCACCTTCCGCCGCGGCTACGTCCCCGCCGCCCGGTTCGCGCCGGACGGGCGCTCGGCCATCTACAGCGCCATCTGGGACGGCGCGCCGTCGAGCGTCTACTCCGTGCGGCGTGACAACCCGACCGCGATGGAGGCGCCCATCGCCGAGGCGCACCTCCTCTCCGTGTCGCGAGACGGCGAGCTGGCCCTGTGTCTCAGGCCTCGGCTGGACTTCTTCGCCACGCGCGGCACGCTGGCCCGGCTCCGGCCGGGAGGCGGGGCCCCTCGCGAGGTCCTGGAGGACGTGCTGGCCGCCGACTGGTCTCCCGACGGTGAGCTGGCGGTCGTCCGCCGCCGTGGCGGTCACACGACACTCGAGTTCCCGGTCGGCAAGACCCTCTACCAGACCCCGGGCTGGATCTCGTCGCCCCGCTTCTCCCCCGGGGGCGAGCACCTCGCGTTCGTCGAGCACCCCATTCACGGCGACGACCGCGGCTGGCCCGGGATCGTGGACCTGGCCACGGGGGCCAGCCGAAGCCTCTCCCCGGAGACCTCCACCGTGTCCGGGCTGTCGTGGTGGCCCGACGGGCGGGAGGTCTGCTTCGCGAGCTGGGACGAGGTCCGCTGCGTGCCCCTCGACGGCACGGCGAAGAACCGCCTCGTGGCCAGGGGAGCCCAGCATCTGATTCTCCACGACATCTCGTCCGAGGCGCACCTGCTCGTCACCACCGTCATCTGGTTCGGCTCGCTCGCCGTGTCTGCGGACGGCGGGCCGGAGCGGGACCTGTCGCGCATGACCACCTCCGTTCCGGTCGACTTCAGCCGCGACGGCCGGCAGATCCTGTTCTCGGAGCTGCTGGACTACGGCATCCGCCTCGCCGCACTCGACGGCGGCCCGTCCGTCCGGCTCGGGGCCGGCAGCCCGCAGGCCCTCTCGCCCGACGGTCGATGGGTCCTCGCGATCGCGCCGCAGAGCCCCACGCAGCTGCTTCTCCTGCCGACCGGTCCAGGGAGCCAGAGGCTGCTCCCGCGGGGCGGCCTCGCTCAACACTTCGCCGCCGACTGGCTGCCGGACGGGCGCCGCGTGGTCGTGTCGGGCGCCGCGCCCGGCCAGGTGCCCCGCCTGTACCTCCAGGACGTCGAGGCGGGCGAGCCACGCCCCTTCTCGAGCGAGGGGCTCCGACTCCCCCTCTTCCCCGCGGGGGCGGTTTCCCCCGACGGGCGGCTGATCCTCGCGCTGGACGCCGAGTCCCACCCGGTGCTCGTGCCGCTCGCGGGCGGCCCGCCCCAACCCCTGCGAAGCCTCGGCGACGATCTCATGCCGATGCGCTGGGCCGAGGACGCGCACACGATCTTCGTTCGCCCGCGGTTCCTGGAACGGCTCTGGCCGATCGACAGGGTCGACGTCCGGACCGGGCGTCGCGAGGGCTGGAAGACGCTGGGGCCGTCGGACCCGACCGGCACGCCGCTGGTCTACTCCGTGCGGGTCTCGCCGAACGGCCGGGGATACGCTTACTCGGCGATGCGGTTTCTCTCCGAGCTCTGCGTCGTGCGCGGGGTGCCGGGAGCGCCCCCCCCGCCGAGCCCCCGGCCCTGAGCCGACGGCGGCGTGGTGGGTGAAGCATGAACCGACAGCACGTGCGGCGGGGATCACTGTTCGCCTCCTTCGCGCTCTTCCAGTCGTTCCGGCTCGTCCACCTGACGTTCTCCCCCGTCCTCGGGCCGGGTGAAGTGGGGGATCGCGCCGCTGCTCATCGCGGGGACGCGCCTCTCGCGGAAAGGCGGCTGGCCCTGCGCCGACGGGTGCCCCTCGCAGGCGATCCGGCTCACGTTCCGGTCGTGTGAGAATCGACTTCCATGACGATCCTGCTCGTCGAGGACGACGACGTGATCGCCGAGTTCGTGATCGGCGGCCTGCGGGAAGCGGGCTACGCCGTGGAGCGGGCCCGCGACGGCGAGGAGGGCCTGCGCCTGGCCCTCGAGCGGGACTGGGACGCCGCGGTCGTCGACGTGATGCTGCCCCGGCGCGACGGCCTCTCCCTCGTCGAGGAGCTGCGGGGGAAGGGGAAGCGGACGCCCGTCCTCTTCCTGAGCGCCCGGCGCAGCGTGGACGACCGGGTGCGCGGGCTCCAGGCCGGCGGCGACGACTACCTGGTCAAGCCCTTCGACTTCTCCGAGCTGCTCGCGCGCCTCCAGGCCCTGCTGCGCCGAGCCACCGGCGCGGCCGCGCCCACCCGCCTCGAGGTCGGTGACCTCTCGATGGACCTCCTCTCCCGCGAGGTCCTGCGGGCGGGCCGCCGCCTCGACCTGCGTCCGCGGGAGCAGGCGCTCCTCGAGTACTTGATGCGCAACCCCGGGCGGGTCGTCTCCCGCACCGCCCTCCTCTCCCGCGTGTGGGGCTACAGCTTCGCCCCCCACACGAACGCGGTCGACGTGCTCGTCTCGAGGCTGCGGGACAAGCTCGACCGCGACTTCGAGACGAAGATGCTGCATACCGTGCGGGGAGCCGGCTATGTCCTCAAGGCTGGCTGAGCGGCTGCGCGCGACGTTCGGGCTGCACCTCGCGGCCTGGTACGCGGGGCTGTTCGTCCTCGGCTCGCTCGGCATCTTCGGCCTCGGCTACGTGCTCCTCGCGCGCTCGCTCGAGCAGCGCGACCGCGAGGCGGTGCGCGCGAGGCTCGCAACGTACGCGTCGGAGTACGGGACGAGCGGCCCGGCCGGGCTCTGGCGCACCCTCGCCGCCGAGGAGGCGCTCGGGGCCCACGTCGACCTCTTCGTGCGGGCGCTCGACCGCGAAGGCGAGACGGCCTTCCTGAGCCTGCCCGGCCGGTGGTCGGGGTTCGACCTCGGCCGTGCCTTGACGGTGCCGCCCCCGGGAACCTACGCGTGGGAGCGGCTCGAGTCCGCCCGCGGCGACGACGTTCTCGAGCTCGCATCGCTCCGGCTTCCCGACGGCGCCGTCCTGCAGGTGGGCCGTAGCACCTGGCAGCGTCGCGACGTGCTGCAGCGCTTCCGCGACCTGCTCGGGGTGGTGCTCGGGGTGACGGTCCTGGTGGGGCTGGCGGGCGGGGCCCTCCTCACCCGGCGGGCGCTGCGCCCCGTGCGCGACCTGGCCGGCACCCTGGAGGGCATCGTGCACACGGGCCGGCTCGAGGCCCGCGTTCCCTCCCGGGAGGGAGGAGACGCCATCGACGCCCTCGTCCGCCTCGTCAACACCCTGCTCGGGCGGATCGAATCGCTGGTCGCGGCCATGCGCGGGTCCCTCGACGCCGTGGCCCACGACCTGCGCACGCCGCTCATGCGCCTGCGGGTCTCGGCCGAACGGGCCGTCGCCTCCGAAGCGGACGCCGCCGGCTGCCGCGAGGCCCTGTCCGACTGCCTCGAGGAGGCCGACCGGGTGCGGGACATGCTCGACAGCCTGATGGACATCTCGGAGGCGGAGGCTGGCGTCATGGCCCTGCACCTCGAGCGCGTCCCCGTGGCGTCGCTCTTCGGGGAGGTGGAGGGCCTGTTCGGCGACGTTGCCGAGGAGAAGGCCGTCGCCCTGCGGGCGGAGCCGCCGGGCGCGCTCGCCGTCCGCGCCGATCGGACTCGCGCCCTGCAGGCTCTCGCCAACCTCGTGGACAACGCCGTCAAGTTCACCCCGGCCGGCGGCGAGGTCGTCCTCTCCGCCCGGGAGGAAGGCGCGCGGGTGGCCCTGTCGGTGTCCGACACGGGCATCGGCATCCCGCCCGAAGACCTTCCGCACGTCTGGGAGCGCCTCTTCCGGGGCGACCGCAGCCGCTCCGAGCGCGGCCTCGGCCTCGGCCTCAGCCTCGTGAGGGCGATCGCCCTCGCCCACGGCGGGGATGCGGACGTCGAGAGCGTCCCCGGGAAGGGCTCGCGATTCACCCTGCGCCTGCCCGGCCGAGCCCGCCTGACGGCTCCGCCGCCCACCTTTCACCGCTGAAACCTCCGGGAAAGGTCCCCGACAGGCGCTCCTCCGTCCAACCGATCGAGAGCCGAAGACGGAGGCCGGCCAGGGGGCCGGCGGCCTTCGGCTCGGGAGGAGTGGCGATGAGCGCGTGGACGGTGGCGTTTCCGGCCGCGGTCCTGGGCGTGGCGCTCGCCGCGGGGCCGGCACGGGCGGAGGACCGCGCCCCCTTGGGCGACGCTCGGATGCTCAAGGCGCGCGACGTGAAGAGCGTGGCCAACCGGTTGACAGTGGCGCGCGGCGAGAGCGACGACGCCACCGCCCGCGAGGTGGCGCGGCGGGTCCGGCGCTACGTCCTGTACTCGGTCTTCGACGACGTCTCGGTCGGCGTCCAGGACGGGCGCGTGACCCTCACCGGCGAGGTCACGATGGGGTTCAAGGCCAACGACATCGCCCGGGTCGCCTCGAAGGTGAGGGGCGTCCAGGAGGTCCGCAACGAGATCAAGACGCTGCCCACCTCGATGTTCGACGAACAGCTCAGGGCCGCGCTCGCGAGCCGGATCTACGGCGACCCGATGTTCGAGCCCTACGCGGTGCAGGCGACGCCGCCCATCCACATCGTCGTCGAGAACGGGCACGTCACCCTGACCGGGGCGGTGGGCTCCGAGGTCGAGCGAGTGAAGGCCGGCTTCGCCGCCCGCGAGGTGTTCGGGGTGATGAGCGTCGAAAACGAGCTGAAGGTCGCGAGCTAGGTCGCGACAAGGTACGGCGCACGAAAAGGCAAGGAGACGAGAGTCATGAGCGCACACTGGAAGACCCTGAGTTCAATCATGGTTGCGGGGGCGGCCGGCCTCCTCCTGGGGGCGGTCGGCTCCAGCGAGATCCGGGGAGCCGACAAGCCGCCCGTCGAGGCGAGCCCCCTCGCTCCGGCCGTGGGACCGGGCGGCGCGATCACCCTCGGCACGTTCCAGGCGATCGCCCACCGGGACGACGCGGCGGTCGTCAACATCAGCACGTCGAAGGTCGTTCACGAGGCGCGGATGGCGGACCCGTTCGCCGGGCTCTTCGGGCAGAACGGCTCGCCCTTCGCCACCCCGTGGGGACGCGGGGACGGCGAGGCGCTCACCCAGCGCTCGCTCGGCTCGGGCTTCGTGGTGGACGCGAAGGGGTACGTCCTCACCAACCGCCACGTCGTGGACGGGGCGGACCAGGTCGAGGTCACGCTCTCGAACGGCCACCACTACAAGGCGAAGGTGGTGGGGGAGGACGCCCGCACCGACATCGCCCTCGTGAAGATCGAGCCCCACGAGACCCTCAGCGCCCTGCCCCTCGGGGACTCCGACGCCACCCAGGTGGGCGAGTGGGTCATGGCGGTGGGCAACCCCTTCGGCCTCGGGGGCAACAGCGTCACGGTCGGGGTCGTGTCGTTCAGGGGGAGGACGCTCGACCTCTCGACGCACGGCACGCCGGTCGACATGCTCCAGACCGACGCCGCCATCAACCCTGGCAACTCCGGCGGACCGCTCATCAACGCACGCGGCGAGGCGGTCGGCATCAACACCCTGATCATGACCGGCGGCGCCCAGCAGTACTCGGGCGTCGGCTTCGCGGTGCCGATCAACGTCGCCCGGGACATCCTGCCCCAGCTGCGCGACAAGGGGCACGTCGTCCGCGGCTGGCTCGGAGTGCAGGTCCAGGGCATCGACGAGGACCTGGCGAAGAGCCTGAAGATGGGTGACACCCACGGCGCCCTCGTCAGCAACGTGACCCCCGGCAGCCCCGCCGAGGAGGCGGGCCTCAAGCCGGGCGACGTCGTGCGCTCGGTGGACGGGAAGCCGATCGAGACGAGCTCGGACCTCTCGAGCCGCGTCGCGTCCACTGGCCCCGGCTCGCGCGTGTCCCTCGACGTCCTGCGCGACGGGGCCGAGAAGACGATCGACGTCAAGCTCGGGACCTTCCCCGACGAGCAGGTGGCCGACGCGAAGGCGGAGCAGGGCCACGGCAAGCTCGGGGTCGCCGTCCGCACCCTCACCCCGGACGTGGCCCAGGGGCTCGACCTGCCGCCCGACGCCCACGGCGTCGTCGTCGTCCAGGTCGAGCCGGGCAGCCCGGCCGAGAACGCCGGCCTCCGCGAGCGCGACGTCGTGGTGAGCGTGGACGGCCAGGCCGTCGCCGACGCGGGAGCGTTCCGCGCGACGGTCGGGAAGGCCGGCTCGGGCGACGTCCTGAGGCTGCGGGTCCGCCGCGGATCGGGCTACTTCTTCCTCGCGGTGAGGCCGTCGTGAGCGCCCTCGAGCGACCCGCGGAGGTCCTGCTCTTCGCGCTGTTCGACGCGGCGGACCGGGCCGAGGCGGCAGCCAGGGCCATCCTGCACAGCGGGGTGGACGCGGGCCGTGTCGCGCTCCTCGCCCGCGGCGTCCGGGGGACGGCCTTCGCGGCCGTCCCCCGGGCCGCTTTTCTCCGGCTGCCCGGTCTCGGCCGGGTGACGGTCCGGGGCGCCCTCGCGGTCGAGCTCGCCGCCGGGCCGTCCCACCCCGATGCCCGGGATCGGCTCGCCCTCGCCCTCCGGCGGATCGGCCTGAGCGTCGCCGACATCCCCTTCCTCGAGCGCGCGATCCGCGCCGGCAGGATCCTCGTGATGGCGGCCGTGCCCTGCCGGGAGGCCTTCCGGTGGGGTCGCCTGCTCCAGGCGGAAGGTGCCGTCTCGCTCAGCGCCCGCCCCCGCCTCGGCCGCTGGCCGGCGAACTCGCCGGCCCCCGGCCACCGGGGTCCCGAGCCCCACGCGGCGCGGCGGGGCAAGGCGGCCTGACATCGGCCGGCGAGCCTGGCCGTCAGACCTGGCGGCCGAGCAGCGCCTTCCCGATCCGCTTGGCCGTGCCGAGGAGCCCGAAGCGCTCCGTCATGATCCGGCCGTAGAGGGCCTTCAGGTCCTTCGGCGGGACCGTCTCCTCGGCCCTGGCCCGCAGCTTCACCGCCTCCGTCGGGCAGGTGGGCACGCACACGCCGCAGCCGATGCAGCGGTCGAGGTCCACGGACGTTGCGCCGTCCCCGGCGTGCAGGGCCTCCATCGGGCAGCGCGCGTGGCAGGTGCCGCACTCGGAGCACAGCTGCGCGTCCACGAACGCCTGGTAGTTCGAGTGGAGGTACTCGGCCGGCTTCGGGAACTGCTTCGCCGCCCGCAGCGCCCCGCAGCAGCAGCCGCAGCAGAAGCAGATGAAGACGGGGTCCCGGGCGTTCGAGGGCTGCAGGACCATGCCGTCGCGCTCGGCCTGGTCCAGGAGCGCGATCGTCTCCTCGCGGGAGAGGGCCTGCCCGTCGCCCGAGGTCAGCGAGGCCCTGGCGGCGCCCCCGATCATCAGGCACACGCGGCGAGAGGTGGTCTGCTTGCAGGGCTCGCCCAGGAGGTCGTGGCCCTGCCGGCAGACGCAGTTGCGTGCCGCCCAGGGTCCCTCGCCCTCCTCGACCAGCCTCCGCGCGTCGTCGTATCGGCCCACCAGGCGGTCGGGGACGAAGCGGGCGTTGACCGGGATGGTCCGCATCTGCTTCGTCTTCGCACCGAGCATCGTGGAGGCGAAGCCCTCGCGCGAGTACTGCTCGAAGTCCTGCTGCAGCTCCTTCGTCAGCCGGTCGACCTGGTTCTCGTACATGCCGATGACGAGCGGGGCCCGCGAGTAGCGCTTCTTCCCCTGGCGCGCCATCATCCGGCCGCCGAAGATGGCGCCCTTCTCGACCATGCGGTCGAGCACCCGCTCGAGCTCCTCGGCGGCGCGCCCGGGCAGGCGGTGCGCGATCTTCTCGGCCGTCTCCGGCAGGGCGCTGAGGCCGAGGGCGACCTCGGCCTCCTCCGGCGTGAAGAGCCGGCGCAGGATCCGCAGCTCCACGCCCGACTCCGTCGCCGGGTAGCCGACCGGCAGCTCGTCGAGGTGCTGTTGCAGACGCCGGTAGACGTCGCCTTCGTCCTCCATGGCCTTGCCCTCTGGAGGGCAGTCTGGTCGAGCGGGGGACGTTAGGTCAACAGGAAACGGGCGCCCGCTAGAAGCGGATCGCGAGCCCCACCGAGGCCTGCGCCCACCACGGTTCGAACTCGACCGACGGGAGGCGCTCCATGAGACGGTCGAGCAGGGCCTGCTCGACCGCGTTGAGCGGGCGGTCGGGGACCGCCTCCCACTCCACCGTCTGCTTCGGGAAGTAGAAGCCGCGCCCCTCGAGGACCAGCGCCGCGTGCTCCCCCATGGGGATCTCGAACCCGAGCCCCAGGTTGCCGCCCCAGCTGCTGCCGGTTTCCGTGGCGGTGGTCGCCCGCACGTTGATCGTCCCGACCTGGACGTTGTTCTGGTCGAGGTTGAAGGCGATCACGCCGAGGCCGATCGTCTGCTGCATGTCGAGCTGGATCTCGCCGAGGCGGCTGGCCCCGCCCGAGGCCGTGAAGCGCACGTTGCCCCCCGTGCGCAACTTCAGGTTCAGCGACCAGGGGGACGTCGCCTCGACGCTGCCCGTGCCCTCGGCGAGCGCGAGGTCGGCCACGACGGGGGCGAGAGGCGCGGGGAGGCCGACTCGCACCGTGTACGAGGACGACTTCGTCTCGACCGTCACGTTCGCCCGGTCGTGCCGGACCTCGAAGCCGAAGCCGTCCGTCACGTAGAGGGTGGCGGCGCCGCAGAACGCCAGCCCGCCCGAGGCCGTGGCCTCGAAGGTGCCGCCCTGCTCGACGCTCACGCCGGGGATGGGCACGGTGACCGGCCCCGGGTCGTAGCGGAAGGTCTGGCTGTAGAAGGGGAAGGTGTAGCTGCCGTAGCCGGTCAGCTGGAACTCGCCCGCGCCGGCGAGAGAGGGAGCGGCGAGCGCGGCGAGGAGCAGCGGAAGGGCCTTTCTCATGGAAGCAGTGTAGCAGCCCATGGCGCACCCGCCGTGCGCGGGCTCACCGCTGGAAGGCGTAGGAGATCTTGGCGAACAGCTGGCGCGAGGTGGGGCGCAGGTCGTCACGCTCGTCGAGCGCGCGCTCGTCGCCGTAGCCGACGTAGAGCGCCGTCTGCCAGTTGATCTTGTAGGTGAAGAGGGCCGAGCCCTCGAAGCCGCCCTCCTCGGGGTCCACCGGGAAAGGGTAGAGCGCGGGGTCGTTCGTCGTCCCCACCCACTGGCCGATGAGCCTCAGGTAGGCCCGGGAGGAGAAGTGCACGAGCGCCTTCGCGCGCAGGACGTCCGCGGTGAACAGCCGCCCGCTTCTCGCCCCCGGACGCGGGCACGTCGAGCCAGCGCCGGGCGGCGAGGAGATCGAGGGTGAGGCGCGACCAGGGCCGCACGGTCGCGAACACGGACAGGTCGGCGCCCGTTCCCACCTGCACGTTGTAGAGGTCCACCATCTCGCCGGCGGTGCCCTGCACGCCGACACGGGTGAACGAGCGCGACGGGTCCACCTGGACGAAGAACTCGAGGTTCGTCGTCGAGAGCAGCCGGTCCCCCGTCCGCTCCGTGAGGAAGTGCAGGAAGACGAAGGACTGGAGGTTCCGGCTCCCCAGCGCGAAGACCCCGGGCGCGACGTGGCGCTGCAGCACGGCCCCGTCGCGGTCCTCCGAGTAGGTCAGGCTGACCTGCGGGCGCGCCTGGGTCACCAGGCCCTGGGGGTAGAGGTTCCAGCCGGCCTGGGCGGTCGCCTCGCGGTAGCCCACCCGCGGGACGAAGCCGGTGTCGGCCCGGAACTCGTCGGCGAAGTCGCGGTAGCGGAGGAACCACACCGGCCGCCGCTCCGCGTGGTTCCACGAGGCCTGGAGCCCGTGGCCGGACAGGCGGCGGCCGTCCCACTCCTCGGCGAGGTCGGGGCGGTCGGGCGTCTGCGTCTCGCTCCAGAGCAGCTGCGCGGACACCCGGTCCGCGGGCGACAGCCGCCAGAGGACGTCGGGACCGAAGACACGGTTGTAGCCCCCGCCGTCCACCTCGCGGCCGGTGTAGAGCGCCCCGGCGTAGGAGGCGCCGAGGTCCTGGCGGAAGCGCGCGATCCCCGCCAAGGAGCCGAAGTCCTGCGGGGCGAAGCCGGACCCGGTGGGGCCGGGGAGGATGACGCTCCCCCGCCGCGGTCGTCCGCGGCGAGCACCGCGTACGACGAGCCGCCCCAGCGCCCGGTCGCGCGCCCGCCCCAGCGCGGGGAGGTGATCGTCCTCGTGTACACCGCCTGGATCGGGGTGTCGAAGAGCTCGACCCCCTCCATGAAGAAGGGCCGCTTCTCCGGGTAGAAGAGGGCGAAGCGGTTGTTCACCGCGATCTGCGCGACGTCCGACTCCACCTGGGAGAAGTCGGGGTTGATCGTCGCGTCGATCGTGTTGCCGGCCGAGGGCTGCCACTTCACGTCGATACCGACGTCGCCCTCGCGGTCCGGGTCGCCGAGGGGCTCCCCCGGGGCAGCGGCCGTCTCCACGGCCTGGCCGCTCGCGTAGGGGGCGAGCACGAGGCCTCCCGAGGAGGGCAGTCCCGAGAGGCCGACGAGAGGCTGCGCGTGGCAGACGATGCAGTCGGACCCGCGCGGGACGGGCCGGCTGTGGATGAAGTAGCGGTAGTCGCGGGGGTAGTTGCGCCAGACGAGGATGCGCCACTCCTGCGCCTCGCGCTTCGGGTAGCGCAGCGACGAGAAGGGGATCCGCATCTCGGCCGCCCAGCCGAAGTCGGTGACCCGGGCCGCGGTGTCGTAGAAGAAGTCGGGGGAGAAGTCCTCGTTCTGCGAGGCGTCGTTGAAGACCGCGTCGCCCTGCTGGCCGCGAGGGTTCACCCGCAGCTCGACCGCGGTCTGGCCGTCGCCCCGGGTGTCGAGGAACACGGCCACGTTGTCGTCGGTGCCCACGACCTCGTCGCGCTCGACGAAGGGCGCGCGGATGCGCGATGGGTCCGGGTCCTCGCACCGCAAGGCGACGTAGAGGTGGTGGTCGTCGTAGGTCACCCAGGTCGTGGTCTTCACCTTGGGGGTGACGTTGTCGGCGGGCTGGGTCTCCCAGAACTGGTCGAGGACGGCCGCGCCCTGCCAGCCGGGGTCGCCGAGGTCGCCGTCGAGCCGGATCTCGCCCGCCGCGCGGCTGACGCTCAGGGGCGGCACCGGCTCGGCGGCGACCGCGGCCGTGGAGGCGAGGAGGGCGAGAACGGCCGCCGCGGGCAGGCGGACCTCGGGCATTCGGAGCATAAGACGCTCCCGGGGGCCGGAAGGTTGCATGCCGCGTGGTAGCCTCGGCGGGTGGCTCTTCCCCCCGGTGCGATCGGGCGCTTCGTGCAGGCGAACGGAGTCCGGCTGCACGTCGTCGAGGCCGGTCCGCGGGACGGGCCCCCGGTCGTCCTGCTGCACGGGTTCCCGGAGCTGTGGTACGGCTGGCGTCGGCAGATCGGTCCCCTGGCCGAGGCGGGCTTCCGGGTCATCGTGCCCGACCAGCGCGGCTACGGCCGGAGCGACAAGCCGGCGGGGGTCGCCGCCTACCGCATCGAGACGCTGGCGGCCGACATCGTCGGCCTGCTCGATGCCGCTGGCGTCGAGCGGGCCTCGGTGGTCGGCCACGACTGGGGAGCGGTCGTCGCCTGGTGGCTCGCCCTCGCGCACCCCGAGCGCGTCTCGCGGCTGGCCATCCTCAACGTCCCGCACCCGGCAGTGATGCGGCGCCACCTCGTCTCGAGTCCGCGGCAGATGGCGCGGAGCTGGTACGTCTTCTTCTTCCAGCTCCCCGGCCTGCCCGAGCGCTTTCTCGCGCGGGACGGCTTCGCCAACCTGGCCCGCGCGGTGCGGAGCGGCCGGCGGGGCACGTGCACCGACGAGGACCTCGCGGTCTACCGGGAGGCGTGGGCCCAGCCGGGCGCGCTCACGGCCATGGTCAACTGGTACCGGGCCGCCCTGCGCACGGGCGGGCAGCGGCTTCCGCGGATCCGCGTGGGCGTCGAGACGCTCGTCCTGTGGGGGGCGCGCGACCGCTTCCTCGGCCGCGAGATGGCCGGAGAGAGCGCGGCTCTGTGCGACCGGGGCCAACTCGAGGTGTTCGAGAAGGCCACCCACTGGCTGCAGCACGACGAGGCGGAAGCGGTGAACGACCGCCTGGTCCGCTTCCTCGGCGGCGGCCTCGAGGCCCTCCCGGGCTGAGCCTCCTCCTCTACTCGCCGCCTTCGTCCAAGGGGTCGCCCGTTCCCTGCCTCTCCCAGTCGGGCCGCATCTCGTCCTCGATGCCCTGGTCCATCAGACGGCGTTGCAGCTCGTCGAAGCCGCGGCGGTCCGGGCCCTTCTGGTCGCGGTAGACCTCGAGGATCTCCTCGAGGCGGTCGAGCCGGTGGGCGAGCTGGCGGATCACGTCGACCGAGATCGAGGCGTGGCCCTCCAACGCCGCCGCCCACGCCTTCGCCTCGCCGAAGGTGCCGAGCAGCTCGACGAGTCGCGCGCTGAGGCTGTCCGCCGACTCCACGAGCTCGTCCTGCAGGACCGAGTCCTGGACGAACCCGAGCGCGTCCTCGATTTCCTCTTCAGGCCAGATCTGGCGCAGCCTGTCCCAGGCCTCGGGGGGCAGGACGAGACGACCCTCCGGTCCTTCCTCGTACGCCGCCGCGATCTCGCCGCACAGGTCCACGATGCGTCCCATCTACCGGGTCTCCTTCAGGATCGCCTCCGCCAGGTCCAGCCGGAGCGTCTCGCTCGTGCCCTCGCGGAGCCGGAGGGCTCTCGCCTCGCGGTACAGGCGCTCCACCGTCGATCCTCTCACGAGGCCCGCCGCCCCGTGAACCTGCACGGCGCGGTCCACGACCCGGCCGGCCGTCTCGGCGGCCACGAGCCGGGCGGCCGCGGCCTCGCGGGGCGCTTCCTCGGCCCCCGAGTCGGCGAGCCAGGCCGCGTGGCGGGCGAGCTGCCGCGCCGCCGCGAGCTCGGCGTGCATGTCGGCGAGGGCCAGCTTCGTGGCCTGGAAGGACGCCAGCGGGCGGCCGAACTGGCGCCGCCCGAGGGCGTGGTGCGCCGCCGCCTCGAGGGCGCGGGCGGAGAGGCCGCAGGCGGCGCCGGCCGCGCCGGGCCGCAGGACCTCGAGCGCGCGCAGGGCTAGGCCCAGGCCCCGACCCTCCTCCCCGAGACGCACGGCCGGCGTCGCGTCGAGCCGCAGCTCGCACACCGGCAGCGCCGCCATCGTCTCGAGGGGCCGGGTGGCGAGGCCCGGCGCCCCGCCGTCCACGAGGAAGAGGGACAGGCCGAGAGAGCCCTCGCTCCCGGGGCTGCGGGCGAGGGTCACGAAGAGCCCGGCGCCCTTCGCCGCGGTGACCCAGGTCTTCACGCCCGTGAGGCGGAAGAGCGAGCCGTCCTCCTCGGCCACCGTCCGGACGGCGCCGAGGTCGGAGCCTGCCTCGGGCTCGGTCGTCGCGAGCGCACCCAGGACCGACCCGGAGGCGAGAGCGGGCAGCCAGCGCCCGCGCTGGCCGTCGCTGCCGCCCGCCGAGAGGGGGTGGGCGGCGCAGGCCTGCGCGGACCAGACGGACTCGGCGAGAAGCGAGTAGTACGCGAGCCCCTCGCGCACCATGAGGGCCGAGCGCGCGTCGAGGGAGCCGAACGGCGCCGGTACCGCACAGCGGAGGAGCCCCGCTCCGGCGAGCCGGGCGCCGATCTCCGCGGCGCGGCGCGCGGGGTCCTCCTCGTCGCGGAGGACCGCCCGCAGGTGCTCCTCACCGAGCCCGTGGACGAGCGCCGCGAGCTCGCGGTGGCGGTCCTCGAGGTGGGGGTCGAGCATCGTCAGCGGCAAGTGTTGGGCCGCGGGCCCGCGCCGTCAAGGCTGATGACGCGGCTCACCCGGCGCGCCCGGCGTTGACGTCGTTTGACGTACCGTGCGAACGGATCCCGACCCGCCGTCGTCCTATCTGGAGGACGATAAGGGTGGAGGTATACGATGAGGGCTCGCGACGGACAGGGCAGGGTGGCCGTGCTCCTCGGTCTGGCCGTGTCGCTCGTCGCCGCCTCGGCCCTCGCCGCGAGCGACACCGACCTCAAGCAGCGGATCGAGAAGCGGCTGGCCAAGGCGGGCTTCGACCAGAAGGCCGACATCACGGTGGACGTGGAGAGCGGGGTCGCGCGGCTCACCGGCATCACGCTGCGCTGGGCGGACCTTCGGCAGGCCGAGCGGCTGGCCCGCAAGGAGGTGAAGAGCGTCGTCAACCTCCTGCGCGTGGTGCCCGAGAACCCTCGCCCCGACGCGGAGATCCGTGCCGACGTGGAGCGCGCGGTCCTGCGCTGGGATCGCTACGGGCCCTTCGACGCGGTGGGCATCGAGGTCGCGGACGGAGTGGTGAAGCTCTCCGGCTGGGTGGACAACCCCTGGAAGCGGGGCGAGATCGAGGAGCGCCTCGCCCGCGTGGACTCGGTGCGAGACGTCCTCGACAACCTCCGCGTGCAGGGCTTCTCGCAAGAGGACGAGCGCCTGCGACGCGAGATCTACACGAAGATCTACGCCGACCCGATGTTCGAGCGCTGGGCCGGCTTCCCCGACCCGCCTGTTCGCATCTACGTCTTCCGGGGCCGGGTGGTCCTCGCCGGCACCGTGGGGTCCGCGGTCGAGCAGGCCGTGGTCGGCCACATCGCCCGCGGCACCCTGGCGTTCAGCGTCAGCAACGAGGTCCAGGTGGAGGGCGACGCCGCCCGCAAGGAAGAGAAGAAGAAGGAGCCGAACGAGAGCTGAGGCGGGCCTAGGCCACCGCCCGGCGGCCGGACTTCGAGATCACCCGGCCCGCGACGAAGACGACGGCGCTGGCGGCGAGAAGGCCGAGGCCCACCGAATCCGCCAGGTGGGGAGTCACGTGGATCTCGTGCCACTTCGTGGTGGCCTCGGTCGTGATCCCCAGCTCGGTCATGAAGCCGAGCAGGGTCATGAAGAAGCCGTTGAAGAGGCCGAGCGCGCCGAACATCGTCACGACGTTGCCCGCTCGCTCCATCCCGGTCTGCGCCGCCTGCTCCGCGCGGTCGGCGAGCGGGCTGTGGGTCCGCCCGTAGAACCAGTAGATCATCATCCCGAGGTCGAGCCAGACGAGGAAGCGCACCCAGGTGACGGCGGAGAGGCTCAGCATCAGGTAGAGGCAGGACAGCACGCCGAGGACGGGGAAGAGGTAGCCGAACGGGACCCGGAACGGCCGGCGGGCCTCGGGCCGCTTGATCCGCAGCATGATGACGGCGGAGCAGACGACCACGAACGCGAACAGCGTCCCGATCGACGTCATCTCGCCCACCACGTTGATGGGCGTGAGCGCGGCGATGGCGGCGACCACCACCCCGGTGATGATCGTCGTGATGTAGGGGGTCCCGAACCGTGGGTGGACCTTGGAGATGCCAGGGGGCAGCAGGCGGTCCCGGCTCATCGAGAAGAAGATGCGGGGCTGGCCCATCAGCATCACGAGCAGCACGCTCGTGATCCCGGCCACCGCGCCGGCAGAGATCAGCCCGGCCGCCCAGTCCTGGTTGATGACGTGCAGCACGTAGGCCACCGGCGCGTTCAGGAAGGCGGTGCTTTCCACCTGGGAGGCGATCGGCGTCCCCGGCAGCGCTGCCTCGAGGGTGCGGTAGTGGGTCACGGGGACGATGCCGGTGAGGATGGCCGCCACCACGATGTAGAGGACCGTGCAGATGACGAGCGAGGCGATGATGCCGATGGGCAGGTCGCGGCTGGGGTTCTTGGCCTCCTCGGCGGTGGTGCTGACGGCGTCGAAGCCGATGTAGGCGAAGAAGACGACCGCCCCGGCCGCCATGATCCCCGACCAGCCGTAGGGGGCGAATGGCGACCAGTTCTCGGGCTTCACGAACTTGACGCCGGCCACGATGAAGAAGACGACCGCCGCCAGCTTGATCGCGACCATGGTGGCGTTGAAGCGGGCGCTCTCGCGAATGCCGACCACGAGCAGGGCCGTGATGAGCAGCACGATCACGATGGCGGGCAGGTTGATGACGGCCCCGGGCATGGTGCCGGGGGCGGCGGACATCCAGGCCGGCAGCTGGTAGCCGAAGCCGGCGAGGATGCGCTGGAAGTAGCCGCTCCAGCCGATCGAGACGGTCATGGAGCCGACCGCGTACTCGAGGATCAGGTCCCAGCCGATCGTCCACGCGATGATCTCGCCGAGGGTGGCGTAGGCGTAGGCGTAGGCGCTCCCCGCGATCGGGATCATGGCCGCGAACTCCGCGTAGCAGAGGGCGGCGAACGCGCAGGCGAGGCCGGCCAGCATGTAGGAGGTCGTGATCGCGGGCCCCGCCTGGTTGGCGGCGGCGGTCCCGGTGAGGACGAAGATCCCGGTCCCGATGATCGCGCCGATGCCGAGGAGGGTGAGGTCGAACGCGGTCAGCGTCCGCTTCAGGTGCTTGCCCTTCTCGACGTCGTCGACGAGCTGCTCGATGGATTTCGTCTTCAGCAGGTTGGAGTCCAAGCGTCCTCCCGAGGTCGGGCCGGCCGATCCTGCCCGGTGGAAACGGGCGGATTATACAGGAGCCCGTCCCCCGGGCGGCCGCACCGACCCGGTGGGACGCCCAGCTGCTGGAAGATGGCGCGAGGCGAGCCGGGCGGGACGTGCCCGCGCCGGCCGACGCCGAAGACGAGGTGCGCGGGTCTTCCGCCTGCTCCACGGCGACTCGATCACCCGGGAGTCTGCCGACAGCTCTCGACCCGTGAGCGTCGAGGAGGAATCGGTCGCCCGACTCGTCCGCCGGCTCGAGGCGCTCGGGATCCCCTACATGGTCGCGGGGTCGGTCGCGAGCAGCCACCACGGGCTGCCACGAGCCACGAACGACGCCGACATCGTCATCGACCCCGCGCCGGCAGCGCTCGACGCGCTCGTCATCGCGCTGGGCGCCGAGGGCTACTACGTGGACGCGCGGGTCGCACGGGAGGCCCTGCGCGGGCGCCGGCTCTTCAACGTCATCGACCCCGAGACGGCGTTCAAGGTCGACCTGATAGTCCGCAAGGACCGCCCCTTCAGCCGCGAGGAGTTCGCGCGCCGCGAGCGGCGCGACCTCGGCGGGCTGACCGTGTCGATGGCGACGCCCGAAGACACGGTCCTCGCCAAGCTCGAGTGGGCCCGCAAGGCCGGCGGCTCGGAGCGGCAGCTCGCAGACGCCCTGGGAATCCTGCGAGGTCTGCGGCGACCGCCTCGACCGGGCCTACGTCGAGAAGTGGGCGTCGGTCCTCGGCGTCGACGACCTCTGGCGGGCGGTCCTCCGCCAGATCGAGGGGAAGGGTTAGCGGCCCCGGTCCCTACCGCCAGAAGTTGAGGAAGGCCGTGATGATGATCGCGTTCGTGAAGTCGATGAAGAAGGCGCCGACCATCGGCACCACGAGGTAGGCCCGCGGGGCGGGGCCGTACTTCTCGACCAGCACCCCCATGTTCGCCATGGCGTTCGCGGTCGTGCCCAGCATGAAGCCGCAGAACCCGCTCGACATCACCGCCGCGTCGTAGTCGCGGCCCATCACCTGGAAGGTGGGCCAGAAGCAGACGAGGGCGATGAGGGCGACCTGCGCGGCGAGGATCGCGGCGAGGGGCAAAGCGAGGTTCTGCAGCTCCCAGAGCTTCAGGGTCATGAGCGCCATCGCGATGAACAGGGCGAGGGCGGCGTTGCCGAGGTCGTCGAGGAGGCGGTGGGGGAGGCGGATCCAGCCGGTCACGTCGTCGAGGTTTCGCAGGGCCGCCGCCGCCAGCATCGCGCCGATGTAGGCCGGCAGCGTGATGCCGAGCGCGGTGAAGCCCGAGCTGATCCAGGAGCCGACGGCCATCGCCCCGAGCAGGCTCACGACGCCCTTGAGCAGCGCGCGGGCGCCGGGGTCCTCGCCGGCCAGCGCGGGCGGGGCGGGGTCCGGGGGCTCGAGGGCGAGCACGGCGTCGGCGGCCGTGGCGGGCTCGGGCCGGTCGCCCCGCGTCCGGCGCCCGCCCGGCCGCAGCCCCCGCCGCTCGATCAGGAACGTCCCGATCGGCCCGCCGATGATGCCGCCGGAGACGATGCCGACCATGGCGGCGGCCACCGCCAGCGTGGCCGCGCCGGGGACCCCGGCCTTCTCGAAGAGCGGGGCGAAGGCGAGGCCGGTGGCGGGCCCGCCGGTCAGCGTGACCGAGCCCGCCAGCACGCCGAGCAGCGGCGGCACGCCCAGGCCCGCCGCCACGGCCGCCCCCACGAGGTTCTGGGCGACGGCGATCACCGTGGCGAGGCCGAGGAAGAGGACGACCGCCGGCCCGCCCGAGCGCAGGAGCGGCACGCTGGCCCCGAAGCCGATCGACGTGAAGAAGGCGATCATCAGGGGCGTCTGCAGGGTCGTGTCGAAGGCCACCGGCTGGTGGCCGGCCAGCCGGAAGGCCGTGACCGCCGCCGCCACGAGCAGGCCGCCGATCACCGGGGCGGGGATGTTGTGGCGCGCCAGCACCCCCACTCGCCGCTGGAGCCCGTATCCTGCGAACAGGACCAGGCCGGCGGCGGCGAGCGTGCCTACGAAGTCGAGTGTTATCAATGCCCTGGCTCCGAGGGGCGCATTCTAGTCCCCTTCGCGCCGGGGGGCCATGCGTCGCATTGACGGGGCCGGGCCCTTCGGCTTAGTCTCCGACGGTTTCCGGGCCGGCCCCCCGGCCCGGGGTAAGCGACCCTCGCGCCCGGTCGACCGCGCGAAGAACTCTCAACGGAGGCGTCATGCCAATCGACACCGTCCTGCCGCTCGTCATCGGGATCAGCCTGCTCTCGCTGGGCGTCGCCTGGGTGCTCGCCCGGCAGGTCCTCGCCGCCGACACCGGAACGCCCGGGATGCGCCAGATCTCGGACGCGATCCGCGAGGGTGCCGAGGCCTTCCTCAGCCGCCAGTACCGCACGATCGGGATGCTCTCGATCGTCGCCGCCGCCGCGATCTTCGGCTTCTACTTCTTCAACCGGGACGTCGAGAACATCAGGCAGATGGGCGAGGGCACCTTCTGGAAGGTGACGATCTCCTTCCTGATCGGCGCGCTCTGCTCGGCGATCGCCGGCTACATCGGGATGTTCGTCTCGATCCGCGCCAACATCCGCACCGCGACCGCGGCGATGACCAGTCTCAACAAGGCCCTCCAGATCGCCCTGCGCGGCGGCGCCGTCTCCGGGCTCGCGGTGGTGGCGATGAGCCTCCTCGGCGTGGGCGGCCTGTTCTGGCTCTTCGACGGCATGCACAACTACCAGCACGTGCCGCTCCAGATCGTCGGCTTCGGCTTCGGCGCGAGCTTCGTCGCCCTCTTCGCCCAGCTCGGCGGCGGCATCTACACGAAGGCGGCCGACGTGGGCGCCGACCTCGTGGGCAAGGTCGAGGCGGGCATCCCCGAGGACGACCCGCGCAACCCGGCCGTCATCGCGGACCTCGTGGGCGACAACGTGGGCGACTGCGCCGGCCGCGGCGCCGACCTCTTCGAGTCGACGGCCGCCGAGAACGTCGGGGCCATGATCCTCGGCATCGCGCTCTACCCGGTGTTCGGACTGGGCGGGATCCTCTTCCCGCTCCTCGCCCGCGCCTTCGGCCTCATCGCCACGATCGTGGGCGTCATGACCGTCAAGGTCCGCGAGGACGAGGACCCGATGAACGGCCTCAACCGCGGCTACTTCGTCACGACCATCCTCGCCATGGTCGGCTTCGCGGCCGCGGTCTACCTGCTGCTGCGGCCGGTCGAGGGATCCACGATCACCGCCCACTCCGGCTACCTGCTCGGCGCGGGAGTCGTCGGGATCCTCACCGCGTACGCCTTCGTGTGGATCACCCAGTACTACACCGAGTACAAGTACCGCCCGGTGCAGTCGATCGCGGAGGCCAGCCGCACCGGGCCGGCCACGAACGTGATCGCCGGCCTCGCGGTGGGCATGGAGTGCACGGGTCTCCCGGTGATCGTGATCTCGGCCGCGCTCATGGCCTCCTACAAGCTCGGCCAGCTGGCCCTGCCCGACGTGGCCGGCGCCGGCCTGTACGGCACCGCGGTCGCCACCATGGGCATGCTCGCGCCCTGCGCCTACATCCTGGCCATGGACACCTTCGGCCCGATCACGGACAACGCCGGCGGCATCATCGAGATGTCGGGGCAGCCCGAGGCGATCCGCCAGAAGACGGACCGCCTCGACGCGGTGGGCAACACCACCAAGGCGCTCACCAAGGGCTACGCGATCGGCTCCGCCGCCCTCGCCGCGTTCCTCCTCTTCCGCGCCTACCTCGACGAGGTCATGAAGATCACGGGCCAGGACATCAAGGTGGACCTCACCCGCGTGCCCGTCTTCGTCGGCGGCCTCCTCGGCGCGACGCTCGTCTTCGTCTTCTCCTCGCTGGCGATCAAGGCGGTCGGCCGGGCCGCCCAGAGCGTCATCAGCGAGGTGCGCCGGCAGTTCAAGGAGAACCCGGGGATCATGGCGGGCACGTCGAAGCCCGACTACGCGCACTGCGTCGACATCGTGACGAAGGGCGCCCTGCGCGCGATGGTGGCCCCGGGCCTCCTCGCCGTCCTCGCCCCGGTGGCGGTCGGCTTCTCGTTCAAGTTCCTCTCGCCCTACGGGCAGATCGGCGCGGAGTCCGTGGCCGGCCTCCTCATGGTCGGGACGATCGCCGGCATCCTGATGGCGATGTTCATGAACAACGGCGGCGGCGCCTGGGACAACGCGAAGAAGTACATCGAGTCCGGCAAGTTCATGGTGGACGGCGTCGTGGTCGGGAAGAAGTCCGACCCCCACAAGGCGGCGGTCGTGGGCGACACTGTCGGCGACCCGTTCAAGGACACCGCGGGGCCGTCGCTCCACGTGCTCATCAAGCTGCTCTCCACGATCACGCTGGTCCTCGCGCCGCTGTTCATCTAGGCGGTGCCCAAGTCCAACCCTGATCGTGCGGCCCGCGTCGGCGTCGGCCTCCTGGCCGGCGCCCTCGCGGGCCTCATCACGATCGACCTCAACCTGCCGTCGCTCGTCTCGTACTTCGGCGACCGGACGTACCTCGTGCCGCCGGCGGCCGCCCTCGGCGCGCTCCTCTGGCTCACGCCCCTGCGCCGCCTGGCGGCCGGGGTCGTGGCCCTCCTCTGCCTGCTGTGGGTGATCGTCTCGTTCACGCCGCTCACCCCCTGGCTCGGCCAGGGGCTGGTGCGCCGCGACACGATCGAGGCCGCCGACGCCGTGTTCGTGTTCGCCTCGCGAGTGCAGCCGGACGGCGACCCCACCAGCGACGCGATGAGCCGGCTGCTGAAGGCAGTGGAGCTCGTGGCCGAGGGCCGGGCGCCGCGCCTCCTCGTCTCCGAGGTGCCGCCCCCGGCCGGGGCCTACGCGCCCCTCGCCCGCGCCTGGCTCCAGACGCTGGCCCGTCGCGGCGAGGTCATCTCCGTCGGGCGAATTCTCAACACCCACGACGAGGCGGTCGCGGTGGCGAAGCTGTGCCGGGAGCGCGGGTGGACGCGGGTCCTCGCCGTCACGTCGCCCACGCACACGCGACGGGCGGCCGCGGCGCTGGAGAAGCAGGGGCTGGTGGTCTTCGCCGTCCCCTCGGTCGAGACCCGCTTCGACCTGGAGCATCTCGACTGGCCGGGGGACCGGCGCGCGGCTTTCGCCGCGATCGCCCACGAGCGGCTCGGGCTGATCGTCTACCGGCGGCGGGGGTGGCTAGCACCCCCTCGGGCGCTGACTAGCCGCGCCCGAGGGAGCTCTGGGCCGTTCCGTCGGCCCCCGCAAGGCCCTTGGGAAGGCCCCCGGGAAGGCCGACTACTTGCCGGTGAAGGACGTCTTGAGGGCGGTGGTCCCCCAGTGCAGCTCGAGGGCGCCCTTGTCCTTGTCGCCGGTGAGCGCGATCGTGAACAGCTCGACACTCTGCGGCAGGGTGGCGGTGGTGAGGGGGATGTCGCCGACCTTGGCCCGGTCGGCCTTGGCGAGGACGTTGAGGTGCCACTGATCGGCCGACACCTTCGTCGCGGTGAGGATGTACTCGCCCTTCGGCACGTTCACGGTACCGAACGAGAGGTCGGCCTCGGTCTTGAGCGAGGTCGCGGTGTCGGCGCCCATGCGCCAGGCCTGGCCGACCTGGGCCTGGGCCAGCATGTCACGGCCCTTCAGGCCGGGCCGGCCGTAGTCGATCGAGACGGCCTTGCCGGCCACGGTGGCCTTGGCCTCTCCGCGGGGGTTGTTCTGGGCGAACACGGGAACCGCCACCGACAGGGCGAGGGCCGCGAGTGCTACACGCTTGTGCATCAGTCATCTCCTCCGATTGTTGGGCAGGCCCCCATCATAGGGGCGGTCTGCGCGGGCTGGCAAGGCGAGCTCAGTCGTTGTCGAAGGGGTGGGGGGCCTTCGACGTCGGGTCGGCCTCGGCGCGCCTGCGGGCCTCCTCGAACTTCTTGTCGAGGATCTCGCTCGCCCGCTTCGTGTGCTGGACCGAGCGGGCGAACTTCTCCTCGAGCACGCCCTTCTGCGACGCCACCCGGTTGACGAGGTCGTCGAAGTCCTTGGGCGGGGCCTTCTTGCGGTCGGCCCAGACGACCGAGCCCGTCTCCGGGTCGACCTTGAGCGCCGCCTCGCAGCAGGGGCAGGTGACGTCGAGCGCTTCCGGCATGCCCCGATTGTAGCCCCGGGCGGGGGGCTTGAAGTTGAAAACAGTTTTCATTACGATCCGCTCATGGAAGGCAGCGTCTCGCTCTGCCCGTCGCGGCCGTGGGCGCCGCCCATGACCCGCTGCGAGTGCGCCGAGCTCCCCTTCGACGAGGTGGCCCGCCGCGTCCGCGAGGAGGGGACCTCCCTCGAGGAGATCCAGGAGAGGACGGGCTGCGGCCGCATGTGCTCGGCCTGCCTCCCCGACCTGCGCGCCCACCTCGCCGCCCCCCGCTGAAGCCGGGTTAAGATCGGCTTCACAGCTTTCCGCTCGGGGGAGGAGCCATGAAGGGCAACGAAGAGGTCATCCAGGTCCTGCAGGACGTGCTCTGCGCGGAGCTCACCGCGGTCAACCAGTACTTCGTCCACGCCCGGATGTGCGAGAACTGGGGCTACAAGAAGCTCGCCGCCTACATCCGGAAGGAATCCATCGAGGAGATGCACCACGCGCAGGCCGTGATCGACCGGATCCTCTACTTCGACGGCGCGCCCAACATGCAGAAGTACATGAAGATCAACGTGGGCCGGACGGTGCCCGAGCAGTTCCAGGCCGACCTCGAGGTCGAGTACCAGGCGGTGCCCCGCCTCAACAAGGGGATCGAGGTCGCCCGCGCCCACGGCGACAACGGCACCCGCGCCCTCCTCGAGACGATCCTGAAGGACGAGGAGGAGCACGTGGACTGGCTCGAGGCCCAGCTCGGGGTGGTCAAGGAGATCGGCGTCGAGAACTACCTCGCGCAGCAGATGGAATGAGAAAGAGCACCCTCGTCCTCGCCCTCGGGGCCGCCGCCGCTCTCAGCGCGCCGGCGGCCTTCTCGCAGCACGCCGGCGGGCCCGCGCTGGCGGGACCGGCCGTCATCCATCCCGAAGAGAAGCACCTGCGGAACCTCCGGCAGCTCACGTTCGGCGGCCAGAACGCCGAGGGCTACTGGAGCGCGGACGGCAAGCTCATCTCGTACCAGCGGATGAACGAGGCCGAGGGCCTGATGTGCGACCAGGAGTACGTGGTCGACGTCGCCACCGGGAAGAGCCGGATGGTCTCGAACGGCAAGGGCCGGGTGACCTGCGGCTACGTCTACGACGGCGGCCGGCGCGTGCTGTACGCCTCGACCCACCTCGCCGACCCGGCCTGCCCGCCCCCCGTCGGACCAGTCGAAGGGCTACGTGTGGCCGATGTACGCGGGCTACGACATCGTGAGCCACGCCCTCGACGGCTCGGCCTTCAAGCGCCTCACCGACACGCCGGGGTACGACGCCGAGGCGACGCTCTCGCCGGACGGGAAGACGCTCGTCTTCACCTCCGTGCGCGACGGCGACCTCGAGATCTACACGATGGCGACGGACGGGACGAACGTGAAGCGGCTCACCCACGAGCCCGGCTACGACGGCGGGCCCTTCTTCTCGCACGACGGCAAGCGCATCGTCTACCGCCGGGACGCCCACAAGGACGAGGCGAGCTTGAAGCGCTACCGGGAGCTCCTCGCGGAGCACCTCTACCGTCCCGGCGCCCTCGAGATCTGGGTCATGGACGCCGACGGAGAAGAACAAGCGCCAGGTGACGAGCCTCGGCGCCGCGTCGTTCGCGCCCTACTTCCACCCCGACGACAGGCGGATCATCTTCGCGAGCAACCACCCCGACCCGCGCGGCCGCAACTTCGACCTGTGGATGATCCGGGACGACGGCACCGGCCTCGAGCGCATCACCAGCGAGCCCACCTTCGACGGCTTCCCGATGTTCTCGCCGGACGGCAAGCAGATCGTCTTCGCGAGCAACCGCGGCGGCAAGGTCCCGGGCGAGACGAACCTCTTCATCGCCGACTGGGTGGAGTAGGACATGTTCCGAACCGGCAACCCCGCGCTGAAGGCCGACAGCTTCACGACCGTCGTTCGCGAGCGCGGCGTCGAGGCGATGACGATCGAGGGGACGGTCAACAAGACCGGCCTGTCTCTGCTCATCCTGATCGCCGGCGCCGCTCTGCAGTGGAACCTCGTGTTCGGCGAGGCGCTCTTCCTGCCGCTCGTGGTCGCCGGCCTGGCCGGGGGCTTCGTCGTGGCGCTCGTGACGGTCTTCAAGAAGGAGTGGGCGCCGGTCACGACCCCGCTGTACGCCGCGCTCGAGGGGCTGATGCTCGGTGGGTTGTCGCTGGCCTTCAACGTCCGCTACCCGGGGATCGTCATCAACGCGGTGGGGCTGACGTTGGGGACGCTGGCCGCCCTGCTGCTCGCCTACCGCTCGGGGCTCATCCGCCCGAGCGAGAACATGAAGCTCGGGATCGTGGCGGCGACGGGCGGGTTGGCCCTCGTGTACCTCGTCTCGATGGGCCTGGGCTTCTTCGGGATGTCGATCCCGTACATCCACGACAGCGGACCGATCGGTATCGGGTTCAGCCTGCTCGTCATCGTGCTGGCCGCGCTCAACCTCGTGCTCGACTTCGACTTCATCGAGCGGGGCGCGGAGGTCGGGGCGCCGAGGTACATGGAGTGGTACGCGGCGTTCGGGCTGCTCGTGACGCTGGTGTGGCTGTACCTGGAGATCCTGCGGCTGCTCGCGAAGCTGCAGGGCAGGGACAGGCGCTAGCATCAGCCTTCGACCACGGTTCCCGGGCGCCTGCGCCCCTTGCGAGGCCACGGCCGCGATGTGTGGCCCAGGCCGTCCGATTGCTGATCGAAAAGCGGATTGCCTGTAGCGGCGCAATGGGAGCTGGGGAACCGTTGCGGGGGGCCACGGCAGGGCTCGGGCCGCGCGCGGCGTCGTATCCATGCGCACCTCTGGCCGGCGTTCGTGCGAGGCTGGCAATGAGGCCCGACTACGCGGCCTTGTGGACGAGGTACGCCAGGCGCTTCTCAGGGTCCAGGTAGCGGACCTCGAATGGCGCGGTGAACTCGACGCTGTCGCCGGGCCGACCCCGCGGAGGTGGGACTGAGTCGAGGTGAGCGACGCGGCGGTCCAGAAGGGCCTCAGCCGGGGTGGCGCCGCCGAGCCCCTGGTGCGGACGTAACCAACCGTAGTAGGCGAAGGCGAGGGCGAGTCGACGCTCGAGGTCGGCCCTGAGGAGCGGCGGCCGGGAACGGGTGTCCGCGACGGCCTTGAGGGTGCGGAAGAAGCGCTCGATGAGGGCGATCGATCCGGACTTCCCGAGGGCGCCGTAGCGATGCCGCACGCCCCGTCGCTCCAGCGCATTCCTGAACTCCAACGGAGGACGGTCTGGGGGGAGACCCGGAACATGCGGGCTGCCTCGTGAGCGGGGAGGGCCAGGAGGGTCTTGAGGCGGAGGATCCGGAAGCGGGCCTGAGGGGTGTAGTGGGGCCGCTGGCGCTCGGGGAGCCTGTCCCAGCGGGCGGCGAGGATGTCGAGGGCCTCTCGCAGGAGGGCGGCGTGCAGCGTCTGCTCCTGGAGCTGGGCGAAGCGGTCGAGGACGGGGTCGCCGGAGTCGGGGTACTGGCGGAGCCTCTCGGCCAGAGCGAGGCCGAGTAGGTGTGTCGCCTTCATCAGGGCCTTGAGGGCGAGCGTGTCGAGGTCCCGGCGCCTCATGGCGGCGCGCCGTCGAGGCAGGAGCGTGTGATCCAGAACGTCCCACCGCTGATCGAAAAGCGGATCGCCATCTGCGCCGATCGCTCTTTTCGCGGCAAATGCCCTTTTCGCACTATTGACATCGCGAGCGGCACCCTCTAGCCTGCGCGAACATCCGGTCGAGACGTTCCAAGCTGACGGGCACTGGCTCTCGGCCACGTGCAACGGGCAGCGGTAGAGGTTCAGTGGGCCATCCGGGCACAGGGACGGCGCCGGACCTTCGGTCCTCCATGGTGGGGCCGCTCGCCTGTCCTCCGCCCGTTCCGATGACCCGTCGCCGCCTTCGCGGTGTCGTGACCTCGCGGCTGGCGATTTCGATCGCCGTCCTCTCTCTCCTGGGCGGCACGGCGCCGTCTCCCTCCGCTGCCCAGGCCCCGGAGCGCAAGCTCGCCGAGATGGAGCTGCTGCTTCTGGGCGTCTCCGCCACGGTCGAGCCGGTCAACCCAGTCATCCCGAAGAACATGGACGCGGGCGTGCGCATCGTGGTGAGGGCCGGGGGACGAGAGCTCTCGCTCGCGGAGGCCTCGGCCTTCTTCGGCGTGGGATTCTGGGTCGAGGGCGAGCTCGCAGGCTCTGCGCTCGAGAAGACGGAGACGCTCAGCAGCAAGGGCACCGGCGAGACTCTCTCTGCCGACCCGCTGCTCTTGCCGATCCCCGCCCTCCCGACATCGGGGGACTACGAGCTCAACAACCTCCGCGTGGTGGCCGGGGGCCGCCCGGTCCTCGAGGTCCAGCCCCAGCACGTCCTGGTCAAGGTCATCGAGCAGGTGCTCGTCACCTCGGTCAGGACACGACCGCTGACACTGGACGAGATACGTCAGAAGGGGATCGTCCTCGACAGCGACGACTACTACGCGTTCGAATTCACGCTGGGGCTGAAGCTCGAGTCGAAGGCCGTGACCATCACCTTCCCCGTGGCCTTCAGCCGCGAGGGCGTGCCGATCCCGCAGTTCATCCTGCCGCCGCCCTCGCCCACGCGCCAGGCGGACCTGCCGCCCTTGCCCACGATCGTTCCCGTCCTCTTCGAGGTCGACGAGGGCCCGGGGGCGGGCCCCGCCCCACGCCTGCCCGCGTTGCCCAGCGGCGGGGGAGAGATCCGCATCCCGAGCGTGATCATCATCCCCGGCAACGTCGGGTACCTGAAGCAGTTCTTCTCGGCCAAGCTCTTCGTCGCGAACGGGGCCCCGGTCGGCTCCGGCCTGAACGTGCGGGACGTCACGGGGAGCATCACGTTGCCGCTGGGCGACGACCACGTGAAGGGCTTCAATCCGACGACGGGCAAGAACGACGACCCGCTGGCCCTCGCGGAGCTGCTGCGCGACGGCCAGAAGATCACCCAGCCCGAGACGATGGCGGTGAGAGGCGTGGGCCCCGACGGCGAGCCGGGCACGGAGGACGACGCCACGTGGCTTTCGCCGGGCGAGCAGGGCGAGGCGGAGTTCCTGGTCCGCGGGGAGTTCGAGGGCTTCCACACGATCGACTTCGACATCCGGGCCATCCTCGACGGGCTCGTGACCGGACCGGTGCGGATCAAGGGCCGGGCCCAGGGCCCGGTCCTCGTCCGCAACCCCTACTTCGACGTGTCGTTCACGGTGCCGGGGGTGATCCGGACCGGGGAGACGTTCAAGGTCTTCGTGACCCTCACCAACCTGAGCGAGGTGCCCGCCAACAAGGTGAGCGTCACGCTCCCCGAGGGAATGGCGAGCGGGGCCCAGTTCCTCGGCCCCCTGCCCCCGGAGATCCCGACCATCGCCGCCCGCGAGTCGAAGGTCTTCGCGCTCTCCTTCCTTGCCCAGAGGACCGGACAGGTCGTGGCCAGCTACCTCCGGTTCGACCCCGCCGACGAACAGCAGCAGCGCCCGGTCGGGAGCCTGCAGCTCGCCGTAGGGGTTGGCGAGCGCGGCGTGCCGCTCTCGCCGGACACGCTGGTCCTGCCCGCGGCGGTGGACGAGCTCCCGGCTCCCGTCGTCGAAGCCGCGATGCGGGTGCTGGGCCAGGCCTGGAGCGTCGCCAACGCGCCCACGGGAACGCTGCCGCGCGACGTCGTCCGCACGACCCGCACCGTCGTGACGCGCAAGGCCCTGGCCCTCGCCGAGGCGGGCCTGCGGGTGAGCCTCGGTCAGGAGGCGCTCGACGCGCTGCGGGACGTGGCCTTCGACTTCTGGGGAGGGCAGCCGCTCGACCCCGGCTTCGACCAGCTCCTCCGCACGACCGAGGCCGGCTTCGAGCTGCGCCGTGCGATCGGCCTCGCCCTCGCCGGCGATCCCGGCTTCCCGGGCCCGCTCGAGCTGGAGGGAGCGCTCGCCGCCGTCGCGGCCTCCGGTCCCGATTTCGTGTCCTTCGCGGTGAGCGGAGGCGACCCCGCGGCGCCGCTCGGGATCACGCTGCTCGACGCCTCCGGCCGCCGCACCTCGACGCTCGGCTACGGCGCCGAGGCGCCGCCGTCCGAGGTGCCCGGGGCCGCTCTCCTGCCGCTCGGGACGGAGGCGGGATCCGCCACTCTCGGGATCGTCGCCGCGGCCACGGGTGGGCCCTGGTCGCTGGACCTGCGCAGCACCGTCGCCACGGTCGTGGACGTGTCGGTCACCTTCCCGCGCGGCGACGGGGCCTTCGCGCGCGCCGAGTTCCGCGGGGTCGAGTTCGCACCCGGCACGATCGCGCACGTCGCGCACGATCCCCTGCGTCCCGGCGAGATCGCCCTCACGAAGGAGGGCGAGTCCGTCACCCGCGCCGGCGGTGCCGTCCTGCCCGAGGGCCCGAAGCTCGTCTCGGCCACCGTCATCGGTCCCGAGACCCTTCAGGGAGCGAGCCCATTCGGCTTCCAGATCGTCGCCCTCTTCGACCGCGTGGTCGACCCCGAGAGCTCGGCCCGCAAGGACAGCTACGCGATCCCGAAGAACGCCGTCCAGGGTGCGAAGACCCAGCTCTCGGGACGCCTCGTCTTCGTCTCGCTCGAGCAGCCCGAGGGACCCCACGTCCACACGACGTTCAGCGTGATGGGCGGCGTGAGCGACACCCGGGGCAACGGCGGGCCGTCGGGGACGGTCGAGCTGGGCTCGCGCCTCGAGGACCCGGGGGCGGTCGTGAGCGGCCGCGTCTTCCAGGCGGACGGCACGCCCGTGACGTCGGGCACCGTGACCTACGTCAACAACTCGGACCTGAGCTGCTACCGGCCGAACGAGACCGGCTTCGCGGCGCAGGCCCTCGACTCCGAGGGGCACTACGAGTTCCGCTACGTCCGCCAGGACAACTGCGGGACGCCATTCAAGATCGTGACCCAGGACCCGGCGACGGGGGCCCGGCGCCAGGCCTCGGCCTACGTGCGCGCCGACGGCGAAGCGATCACCCTCGACCTCGCCCTCTTCGGCCGGGGCGCGGTCGAGGGCACCGTGCGCGACGTGCTCGAGAAACCCGTCCCGGGGGCCTCGGTCGTCGCCTTCAGCCAGACGGATCCCCAGATCGGCGGCGCCGCGACGACGGACGGCCTCGGCCACTACTTCGTCGACGGGATCACCGTCGGCCCGATCGTGGTCAAGGCCGGAAAGGGCGCGGCTCTCGGGGCGAAGCCCGGGCGCATCGAGCGCGCCGGCACCACCGCGACCGTGAACCTCGTCCTCGACGGGCAGGCGGCCCGCGTCTCGGGCACGGTCTACAAGCTCGAGAACGGGAAGCAGGACCCGGTGACGGGAGCCTACGTCACCTTCAAGCACTTCGGCGCGGAGACCCCCCTCGGCCAGATCCTCGGAGCCACGACGACCGGCGCCGACGGCGGCTACGTGTTCGACGGAGTCCCGGTCGGGCAGTTCGAGGTCTCGGCCGCGCTCAACCAGCGGGACCGGGACGCGAAGACGGGAGTGGCGGTGGCGGGGACGCCCGTCACGAGGGACCTCCTGATCGTGATCCCGAAGCCGGCCGAGCTCGCGACCGTGAGCGGCCAGGTCTTCATGCCCGACGGTGAGACTCCCGCGCAGGACGTGGTGGTCAGCATCCGGGGCCGCGGGGTGGTCTCGGCGGACGGACGCTTCACGATCGAAGGCGTGGCGGTGCAAGCGGACGCCCAGACCGTGGCCGCACAGACCCGCGACGGCCGTCGCTCGGGCACGACCGTCGTGGTCGCGAACGAGGCGAAGGCCTACGACGGGCTCAGGATCGTCCTCTCCGGCCTGGGCAACGCCGCCTTCCGCGTGCTCGACGAGAAGGGCCAGGCGGTCAAGGGCCAGGACGTGGCACTGCTCGGGCAGTGCGGCAACCCCTGCGGCTGCGCCGTGGCCACGACCGACGCGGATGGCGTGGCCCTGTTCAAGAGCCTGTCGTACGGGCGCTTCTACGCGAAGGCCGTCCGCGCGACCGCCACCTTCATCGACGTGGCCAACGGCTCGCTCGCCATCGTGGCCGACGACACGACCGTCCTCACGACGATGCACTTCGCGGGAGCGGGCCGCGTGGAGGGGACAGTCCGCGACTCGACGGACGCCCCCTTGCACGGGGCGGACGTCCTGCTCTACGCGCCGCGCTTCGTGTACGACGGGGCGAGCGTCTGCGACCTCCAGCACGGCTACGCCGCGCGCACCCGTACGAGCCTCCAGGGCACCTACACGTTCGCCGGCGTCAACCTCGGCCCGGTCAGCGTGTCCGCGACCCAGAGCTTCATGGGCGACGCCACCGTCGGCAATCGGGGGTCGTTGAGCGAGCCCGGCCAGACGCTGACTCTCGACATGAAGTTCGCGGACACCACCGCGGGAGTCCTCAGCGGGCACGTCTTCCTGCCGGGCGGTGCGCCCGCCGGGCAGGGGATCGAGGTGGCGGTCGAGGGCCCCCTGCCCGAGGTCAAGGTGACCACCGACGCGGCGGGTCACTACGAGCTCCCGCACATCCTGCCCGAGGGCTACTACAAGCTCACCGCCCGCGACCCCGTGGGCGGCGGCCTCGCCCGGCTGAGCGTGACGCTCAAGCGACAGGAACCCCTCGTCCGTGACGTGCAGCTCAAGGGCCGGGGGACGGTCCGCGTCCAGGTGGTGAACGGGATCGACCTGCAACCGGTCGAGTCGGCGCTCGTGAGGCTGACGGAGACGGAGTACCCCTCGCGGAGCTTCGACCAGAGCGTCCGTCCCGGGAACCAGGGAACGGTCCTCTTCCTCGACGTCTACGAGGGCCCGCTGAAGATCGAGGTCTCCGACCCCTTCGCCCGGAGCGGCTCCGCGACGGCCGTGCTGCCCGGTCCGGGCGAGGAGATCAGCGTCCAGGTGAAGGTCACTCCCACGGGGCGGGTGAGCGGACGCTTCCTGATGCCGGACCGGACCCCGGTGCCCTACGGGACGGTGACCCTCAAGGCGAGCGGGCGGGTGGTCGGCCAGACGACGGCCCTGGGCTCGGGCGACGTCGGGCGGTTCTCGTTCGACTACGTCCCCGTCGGACCGGTGACCCTCGACGCACAGGACCCGCTCACGGCCCGCGTCGGCTTCAAGTCCGGGACCCTCGATCACGAGGGCGACCCACCGCTCGAGCTCGACGTGATCGCGCAGGGCCTGGGGCGCGTGTTCGGTACCGTCACCCGGGGCGGAAGCGCGCAAGCCCTCGCCCGCGTGGCGATCTCCTCGGGGAGTTACAAGGCGACGACGCTGACCGACGGGTCAGGCGGCTACGAGGTGGACGGGGTTCCCGAGGGCCGGGTGACGGTCACGGCGAGCCTCAACGACCAGGGCTTCCTGGCCGGCTCCGGCTCGGCCGCCCTCGAGGGGGACGGGCAGAGCGTGCAGATCGACGTGGCGCTGCGCGACGCCGGCTCGGTCACGGGCCGGATCGTGCCCGCGAGCGAGGAGGACCGCGCGGCGGGCCGGTACCCGGCCGCCGAGGTGCGGCTCTCCGTCGGGGGCACGGGCGGCGGCTCCCAGGAGACGAGCACGCGGCCCGACGGCACCTTCTCGTTCGACGTCGTGCCCACCGGGCGCGTGAGCTTCACCGCCGCCGTGGTCGACAGCATCGACCGGGGCAGCGCGACCCTCGACGTGGTCGCCGGGCCCAACACGGTCGAGATCCCGCTCAACGGCGTGGGCCGGCTCAAGGGCCAGGGGGTGGCCTCGGACGACCCCGCGGCCCCGGGAGTCGACGGCTCGATCACGTTCAGCGGCCCCGCCTTCCCGGTCGCCCAGGCGGTCCGGCTCGGGAGCGACGGCCGCTTCGACATCCCCGAAGTCCTGGCCGGGGACTTCACCGCGCGCCTGCAGCACGGGCAGGGGGCGCTCGCGCTGTACGGCTCGGCCAGCGGAGCGGTGAAGGCCGGCGAGGAGACCGAGATCCGCGTCTCCCTCCAGCCGAGCGGCGAGATCCGCGGCTTCGTCTTCCGGCCCGCGGCCACCCCCGAGGGCAAGCGCCCGGCCTTCGGCGCCGAGGTCCGGATCGTGCTCGCGAAGGGCGGCGAGATCCCCCTCCTCGCGCAGGAGGACGGTGCCTTCTTGGTCCGGGGCGTCCCGCTCGGCGACTACGCCGTGCGCGTCTTCGATCCGGTCAGCAACGGGCGCGCTCACCGGGCCGGCCGCTCGCTTGGCGCCTCCGACCGGTGCGGCGTCGAGGCCGGGACCTGTCACGACGAGGGCGAGATCCTGGTCGACGACCAGCCCCCCGCCCTGGCCTTCTTCGAGCCCGCTCCGGGCTCGACGCGCTCGGCGTTTGGCGGGCTCCTGGTGATCGACGCGCCCGCGGACGTCGATCCCTCCTCGATCGTCGTCCGCTACTCGAGCGGCCACTCGCAGTACGCGGGCCAGTTCGGCTTCGCGGACGGGCGCTTCACGGGCACGCTGAACGCGGCCGCGGTGCAGGTCGGCGTGAACCGCCTGACCGCGACGGCGAAGGACACCGCCGGCAACACGGGCGACGGCGAGGTCACGTTCACGGTCACGGGTGGTACCGTGCGCGGCCGGGTGATCGGGTCGGACGGGCAGGCCGCGCCGGCCGGCGTCCCGGTGACGCTCGGCTCGTCGAGCCTCGTGACCGACGTCGACGGCGGCTACCGCCTGAGCGGCCTGCGCGGCGGCACCTACACGGCCCGGGCCACCGACCCCGCCACCGGTCTGCAATCGCCGCCGGTCAGCGGCCAGCTCGCCGACGGGGGCGAGCTGTCCTCGACGACCTGAAGCTGCCGGCTGCGGGGTCGATCGCGGGGACCGTGGTGCACGCCGACACCACGACCCTCGCCGGCCCGGGCGTCACGGTGGACGCCGGCGGGCGGACGTACACGACCGACGCCGAGGGGGCCTTCGTCACGGCGGCGCTGCTGCCGGGCACGTACACCGTCGAGGCGCGCCGCCCAACGGCGACCGCGGGCGCAAGTCGGTCGTGGTCGCGGCCGGCGCTCCCACCCCCGCCACGATCGTCCTCAACGGCGTGGGGTCGGCGAAGGTCACTGTCGTGAAGAATGACGGCTCGCGGGCCGCCGGGGCCACGGTGACCATCGACTCGAGCGCCGGCTTCCCCGACCCCGACCCGGCGACGACGGACGCGACCGGCGAGGCCTTCTTCCCCGCAGTTCTCGCGGGAGCCGTGTCGGCCAAGGCCGCGTACCGGGGCATGGAGGCGACGGCGCCGGCGCAGGTCCTCCAGGACGGCGGCCACCGCGACTTTGCGATCACCCTCCCGCAGACAGCGCGCCTCGCCGGCCGCGTGCTGAGCGCGAGCGGCACGGGGGTCGTCGGGGCCACGGTCACCCTGACCGTTCCGCGCAGCGAGTCGACGACGAGCGGCGCCGACGGGGCCTACGAGCTCACCGAGGTCCCGCTCGGGCCGTTCACCGTCGAGGCCTCGACCCCGGACGGGGACAAGGGGCGCGAGACGGGTGTCCTCGCCGCCAACCCGCCGCCGGTCGACATCTCCCTGGCCGGCTTCGGCGACCTCCTCGTGATCGTCCGCGACGCCCAGGAAGCGCCCCTCCCGGGAGCGAGCGTGAACGTCGTCTCGGTGAAGCTCGGCTGGATCGCCTCGAAGCTGACCGACACGCAGGGCCAGGCTTCCTTCCCGCACGTCCGGGCGGGGGCGCTCGACCTCATCGTGCAGGCCGAGGGACAGCGGGCCGAGCGGCGGGTGACGCTGAGCGCGGGCGGGAGCCTATCCGAGACCTTCGTCATCGGGGCCCGGGGCTCGGTGAGCGGGACGGTTCGTGCGCCGGGCAGCGAAGACGGCGTCGAGGGCGTGCAGGTCACCGTGGCGGGGACGACGACAGTCACGGGTGCGAGCGGCACTTACACCGTGGGCGACGTGGCTCCCGGCACGTACACCATCGAGGCCCGGGTGGACGGGCGCCTGCGGGCGCGGCGGACGGTCCAGGTCCTGTCCGGCGAGACCGCCGACGGCTCGCTGGACCTGGTGGGGGTCGGCACGATCCGGGGGATCGTTCGCCAGGAAGGGCAGCCGGTCGAGCAGGCCACGATCGAGGTCGTGGTGGGCGGCACCTACGGTGGGACCTTCGCGGCCGAGAGCGGGGTCGACGGGGCCTACGCGCTCGCCGGGATCCCGGTCCAGACGACCCTGCTGACGGTCACCGCGAGGAACGGCGACCGGAGCGCGGACGGCCGGGTGCGGGTCGAGTACCACGGGCAGGAGGTCCCGCTCGACTTCGACCTGCTCGCGAACGCGGTGGCCGTACCGCGCCCGGTGCGGGACGGCAACCAGGTGCCCTGGCAGATCCAGCCCGACGGCTCGCTGACGCAGTCCTACGTCTTCGGCTTCGGGACGACCGTGACGGCAGCCGGCCCGCGCCTCAGCCTCGTTCGAGGGCCCGAGGAGGGGGCTTTCGTCGGGCGGGGGCAGCCCGGGCTCGAGACGACGGAGGATGGCCAGCGTGAAACGGTGCTCCGCGAGGAGGGCCTCCTCGGCCTTCGCGTGACGCGAAAGGTCTTCGTTCCGAGCGACGGCTACTTCGTGCGCTTCCTCGAGATCCTGGAGAACGACGGCGCTGCTCCGGTGACCGTTGACCTCGTCCTGAGCTCGGTTCTGACGGACAGCTGGACCTACTGGCCGTACTACGCGGGAGCGCCCCAGCTCGTGCCGCAGGCATCCCCGCGCTTCGTCGTCGTGGACGACGCCAGGACCGGGGACTTCTACGTGACGCCCTCGGTGACCGACAAGCAGCTCCCCCTGGCGATCGCCTTCGGTGGCTCCGAGACCCAGGCCCCCGCGGTCGAGCTTTCCGGTTACGACCTGCGCTACCGCTGGAGCGGCGTCGAGGTCCCGGCCCGGGGCCGAACCGCCCTGATGCACGTCTGGACGACCCAGTCGAACCCGGCCCGCGCCGAGGCCTCCGGCGAGCGCCTCGCGGGCCTGCCGCCGGAGCTCCTCGCCGGCCTCAGCGCGGCGGAGGCCGAGGTCGTCCGCAACTTCGACGTGCCGGCCAGCCTGCAGAGCGCCCTGGCTCCGCTACCCCCGAACGACGGCGTCGTGACGGGCCGCGTCCTGGCGAGCGACGGCGAGACGCCGGTGCCAGCCGCCTCGCCGACTTTCAGGAGCCGCAGTCCCCATTACGGCCGGCTCTTCTCGACGACGGGCCCGGGACCGGACTCGAAGGACAGGCGCTTCCGGCTCGTGGGGAGCGCGACCGACCTCGTGCCGCGCGTGGCCTTCGACCTGCAGACGCGGGTCTCGGACTTCGGCACGGTCTGGGCCACGGCAAGCGGCGATTTCCCATCGTCCGGCGTCGTCGAGCTCACCGCTACCGACGGCTGGACTCTCCAGGCGAGCAGCTCCGCCTCGACGTCGTACGCGCCGACGAAAGCCTTCGATGCCAACCTCGACACCTCATGGAGGGCGGGGGCGGACGACTCACTCGACCGGGGCCGCACGCCCTGGCTGGAGGTGGCGTTCCCCGTCCCGGTGACGGTCCACCGGGTGGGAGTGCGCGGTTCCCGGACGGGCGGAGGCTTCGCGAGCCGGGCGCGCCTCGAGCTCCTCGACGCCTCGGGACAGCCGGCGGGAGTGGTCGAGCCGTTCGACCTGCCGGGGCCGGACCACGACGCCGACGTCGTCCTGCCCTCGCCCGCGGCCGGTGTCGCGCGCGTGCGCTTCGTGGCGCTGGCGGGGTCCGGCTCGCCGGCCCTCGCGGAGCTGCAGGTCTTCGGCGAGGGCGATCTCGGCGCCGTGCGCCACGCCGAAGCGGACGTCGTCTTCCGCGAGACGGGCATCGTGGACGTCCGCGTCGCGCGCACGGATGGCACCTCCCTCCGCGGCTACGAGGTGCAACTCTCCCGCGGTGGAGCCTCCGAGATGCGTGGCACCGGAGACGACGGCCTCGTCCGCTTCCTGGTCGTGCCGGAGGGGTCCGGTTGGACCGTCACGGCGACCCATCCGAGCGGCGGCGCGAGCGTCAGCCAGCCGAACGTGACCGTGGCCCCCGGCCCGGCCGCATCGCCCATCGAGCTGCGCTTCCCCGCGTTCGCCTCGGTGAGCGGCACGCTGCTCTCCCACGCGCGACAGCCGGTCGCGGGGTCGGCCACCCTGGCGAGCACGGCCGGCTACTCGCGCACCCTGAGCACGAGCGCTTCTTTCACCTCCTTCGAGTTCGCCGACGTCCCCATCGGGACCTATACGCTCAAGGCCACCGACTCGCGGAGCCAGGCCGTCGTCACCACCGCCCCCTTCGCGGTCGCGGCCGGTCCCAACGCGGCCCCCGAGGTGGTGTTCCCCGCGGTCGGGACGATCCGGGTCACGACCACCTCCGGGGGCAAGGCTTACGCCGGGGCGACGGTGAGCTGGCGCTCGAGCTCGGTCGTCATCGGGTGGCGGTCGCTCACCACGGACGCGGCCGGCAAGGTCACGCTCCTGAACGTCGCGGGCCCCACCGTCGAGCTCGAGGCCTACCGGCCCGACCTGCCGCTCGCGCCGGTCAAGCGCACCGTGTCGCTCCTGGACGAGCTCGCGGTCCTCGACGAGGCCTTCGACCTCCCCAGCACGACGACGCTCGGCGGGACGCTCCGATCGCTCGACGGTGTGCCCTACGCCAGCAACAAGGTCGACGCCTGGGACGAAGCGGGGACGACGAGGATCGCCCAGGCCACGACGAATGGCGCCGGGGCGTTCTCGCTCGCGGTGCCGCCCGGCATCGTGTGGCTCCGGGCGACGCGGAACTGCTCCACCGTCTGGGGCGAGGTCCGGGTGGACCTCGCGGCGACGGCGACCGCCGACGCCCTCCTTCCGTGGGGCACGATCCTCCGGCCCGGGCAGAACGACTTCTGGGAGCTCAACCTGGGCTCCGCGAGCCCCGTCGGGCTCCACGCCTACGGCGCCGTCAACGGGAGCGCGCCGCCGATCGGCAACCCCACCCTCCAGGCGTTCCGGCCGGACGGCCGGTCGGCCTTTACCGCCTGGGGGAGCGCGAATCTCGACCCGGGCCGCCACCTGCTGGCCGTGGGGAGCGCCAACGGAGGGACCGGCGGCTACGGCGTGTGCAGCAACGCGAGCACGAGCGTCGGCCTGCGGCCGTGGGGCGGGGCGTGGGCGAGGGGCCAGGTCCTCTCCGGCGGGGCCCCGCTCGCCGGCCACCGCGTCCGCCTCGTGCGACCGGCGCTGCCGGCGGTCGAAACGGCCACGGGCGACACCGGCGCCTTCGCCCTGCCCCTCGTCCTCCCGGGCGACTTCACGATCGAGGTCGTGGACGCGGACGGCGTCGTGCTCGCCCGGACGACCGGCACGGCCGAGCCGGACACGGACGCGACGCTCGCGCCGATCGACGTCCCGGCCCGGGCCGCCGTCTCCGTGCTGGTCCAGCGTGCCGGTGCCGGGATCGCGGGCGTGGAGGTGACCCTCACCAGCGACCACCCGGCCGCGCTCGCCGAGGACGCACGCCGCGTGCTGACGACCGGGAGCGACGGCCGGGCGAGCGCCGTCCTGCCCGCGGGCACGGTGACCGCCGCCCTCGACCCGATCGCCACCGCCTGCGACAAGGGTCCGCAGGGCGCCTCGGCCTGCGCGGACACGAAACTCGCGCCCGCCGACTTCGTGCTCACGCTGCCCGACCTGCCCACGACCGTGATCGTGCGGGTGACGGCCCTCGACGGCGCCACGCCCCTGCCGAGCGCGATGGCGGAGATCGTGGGAGGCGGCGGGTCGGCGGCGGCCGACGTCGACGGCATCGTCGTGCTGGCCGGCGTGCCCGCCGGGCGCCGGACCGTCCACGCCCTTGCGGCGGGCCGCGAGGCCTACCAGGCCGTGGACCTCGCCGGCGGAGAGGCGACCGTCGCGATCGCCCTCCCCGTGCCGGTCATCCGGGCGACGCTCACCGACAGCCGCGGGGCAAACGTCGACTTCGGCACGATCCAGGCGTGTGGCTCGGAGCGCTACTACGCCTGCAACGGCGGGATCTGCTGGTGGACGACCCAGCGGACCTGCGTCACGGCTCCGGCCTCCGCGGGCGGGGTCCGCGTCTTCGACCAGCTCGGCCGGTGGCTGAGCGGCTACGTGATCGACGTCGTCGGCCGCCCTTACGTCTCCAACGTCAGCGCGTCCGCGAACCTCCAGGTGGACCAGGCGTCGAGCACGGTCTACCCGGTGGCCCTGCAGCTCCCACCGACCGGCAGCGTCAGCGGAACGGTGGTCGCCTCCAACGGCACCGACCGGGCGGCGAACGCCAACCTGTGGATCGCCACGGACGGCGGCGAGCCCGTGGCCCTCGTCGCCGACGAGGAGGGGGCGTTCTCCGCGCCCTACCTGCTGTCCGGGCACGTCACCGTCCACGCGGAAGACCCGCAGGACGCGATCCCGGGCCAGGTCCAGCTGGACCTGGCGGCGGACGCCGACGAAGAGGTTCAGATCAGGCTCGTGCCGAGCGCCCTCCTGACCCTCCACTTCGGCACGCAGGACTGGAGCGGCGGCGCCGCCGTGGAGTCGCCCGAGGCCCCCCGCCGGCCGGGCGCGTCGGCCTGGCGGCGGGACCTGTGGCCGGCACCGGGCGAGTCGCAGTCGGTGACGCTGCCGGCCGGCTGGTACCGGGCCTTCTCCCCGGCATCCTCGTACTACGACTGCGATGCGCCGGCGGCCGCGGCGGAGGGCCTCGTCACCGGGACCGGCGAGGCGTCGCTGGACCTCGGCACCCACGTCATCCTGCCGCGGCCCCTCGCCGGGGTCGGGGGGGGATACGGCGGCGGCGAATCCTGCTCCGCCCGCGACCCGCTCGTGGACACCGCCGTGACCGGCGTGGAGAGCTACCCGCGGGTGGGGGAGCCGCGGCCGGAGGGCGCCACGGGCGGCGACGTCCGGGCCGTCCGCACCCTGAGCGCAGCCGGGAGCGGAGTGCGCGTCCGCCGCGAGCACTTCGTGCCCGCCTCGGGCGCGTTCGGGAGGGCGACGACCCTCGTCACCAACCCCGGCCCGGAGGCGCGCTCACTCATCCTGCGCTCGAGCCTGCTCCTCGTGGACGGGTCGTGGTCGATCCTCTCGACCAGCGACGGCGACGCGACGCTCGACGGTTGGGACACGTGGCTCGTCCTCGCCGACGGCGGGCGCCGTCTCGGGCTGCTGCTCGGCGCCGGCCTGGGCCGGACCGCGAGCTTCCGCTCGGAGGAGCGCTGCTACGAGGTGTGCTGGACGGAGACTCGGCTGGAGCTCAGCGAAACCCTGACCGTTCGCGCCGGCGAGACCACGGCATTCACCACGTTCAGCCTGGCGCGGTCGGCCGCGGCGGACGTCGGGGCGGAGATGGAAGGCCTCCTCGAGCCGGACGCGGTCGCGTTCGAGGGCCTCTCGCCGGAGGAGCGCGGGGCGATCGTCAACCAGCCGCCGCCGGGGCCGCCGACCGGCCTCTCCGGCACCGTCAGGGGACCCTCGGGCGCTGTCGTGCCGGGGGCATTCGTGGGGGTCCTGCGCGACGGGCTCCTCGCCGCGCTGCGGCGGGCGAACGGGAGCGGGGAGTTCACGCTGTCCGGCCTGCGCCCGGGGGCGGTCACGGTCGTGGCCCGCGACCCGGCGACGAACCGCCCCGGCCGGCTCGACGCGACCGTCACCGCGGGCGTCGTCGAGGCCCTCGGCGACCTCGTCCTCCTGGAAGACGCGGGCCTCGGTCGCGTGGACGCCCTCGTCGAGTACGAGGGCGGGGGCGGCGCGCCCGGCGAGACGCTCGACGTGCGGGTCGACTCCTTCGGGACGTTCTGGAGAGCCACGGTCGTGACCGGCGCCGACGGCCGGGGGACGGCGAACGGTGTGCCCTCCGGCGTCGTCACCCTGCGCTGGGCCGGGACGGCCGAGGGTCGCGAGGCCGCCGGCACGCTGCCGCCGGGCGGCGCCCTGTCGCTGTCGCTTTCCGTTCCCGTGGTCGCGCAGAGCGTCTCCGCTCCGGTCAGCCTCGCCGTCGATGGCGGGGCCCCGGTTCTCGTCGATGGCGACGGGTCGGTCCGCCTCGGTGGATGGTGCCAGCCCTTCTGCGGGAGCTGGTCGTCCCTCGACCACGAGCCCTTCGGGTGGTGGGACACCCTGAGCCTCGTGCGGCACCGCGAGGTCGTGACGCCGGCCGAGGAGAAGTCCGGTCTGCTGATCCACCGGCGGACCTTCGTGCCCTCCGCCGGGAGGTACGTCCGCCTGATCGACGTCATCCGCAACCCGGGCGGCGAGGACCGCGTCGTCGGCTACGAGCTCTCGAGCATGTTCTCCGGGACCGACCAGTGGACGGTGGCGTCGACGTCGAGCGGCGACGCCGAGTTCACGGCGGAAGACACGTTCGCGGTCCTCCACAACCCCGACGGGCACACCGTGGCGATCGTCCGCGCGGGGTCGTCCTCCTCCGGGCTGCCCGACCAGCCCGACTTTGAGTCTTCCGGAGAGACGGTCTACGACACGAGCAAGTGGACCCAGCTCCGCGTGCCCGCCGGCGGGACGGTGCGGCTCATGCAGTTCCTGGTGACCGTGCCCGAGGGCCCCACCTCCGTCGAGGACGCGCGTGCGCTCGCCCAGTCGCTCGCCGACCTCACGGAGCCCACCGCCCTCTTCGGCCTCAGCCCGACCGAGCAGGCCACGCTCTTCAACTTCACCGGCCCGGGGAACCCATGAGACGAGGCCTTCTTCACCGAGCCACGTCGCTCCTGCTCTCGTGGGTCTTCATGGGCACGACGGCTTGGGCGGTCGCGCCCCCGGCCGTGCCCCAGGCGCACGGCGGGAAGCGCGAGCCGGAGCACCAGCAGGGCGGCGCGACGCCCGGCCCGAGGACCGGGGAGCGGGAGGACGACCACGGGCGCGGCGGGGAAGACGGGCGTGGCCGCGACGAGCACCGCGACCGCGGGAGCGAACGCCGCCACGCTCCGGAACATTTGGACTGCTGCAGCCGGGACGACCACGGGAGGTGGGACCGGCACGACGGCCACGAGGGCGGGCACCACGGCTCGCCCTGCTCGTGCGACACCACGTTCTTCGGGCCGAAGCGGTACACGCGCTCCTCCGGAGCGCCAAACGTCACCACCGACACGATCGACGTCCCGGCCTCGGTCGCCTCGCCTTACATCCTCAAGGTCGTGAACGGCGAGCCCGATGGCTCGCACCGGGTCGCCTCGGCGACGATCTGGGTCAACGGCAAGGAGGTCGCGGGGCCGAGCGACTTCAGCCAGCACGCCGCCGGCTTCTCCCGGGGCGTGAGCCTGACCCCGCAGACGACGCTGAAGGTGAGCCTGAGCAGCAGCCCGGGCTCCTACCTGACGATCAGCCTCTGCGGCCGCTCCGGGGACTCGACCCCGCCGCGCCTCGTCTGGACGGAGCCGCCGTCGCTCGTCGGCACCGCGACGCCGCGCCTCGCGGTGCAGTACGAGGACGTGAAGGGCCCGGACGACCCGTCGGCCTCGGGGATCGACACCTCCTCGCTCGCGGTGACGCTCGACGGCGTCGACCGCACCTCGCTCTTCACGACTCGCCCTGGCGACGCGAGCGCCGACGTTCCCCCGGCCCTGGGCGAGGGCCTCCACCGACTCGAGGCGAGCATCCAGGACCTGGCCGGCAACGCCGCGAGCGCCGAGGCGGCGTTCACGGTGGACACCCAGCCGCCGGCGCTGACCGTCGAGTCCCCGAAGGACCGCGACTACTTGAAGGCCACCCCGGCCGAGCTGCGAGGCCGGGTCGCGGACGCCGACCCGCAGGTCCCGGTCGAGTGCCGCACCGGAGCCGAGACGGTGCCCGCCACGCGGTCCGGCCCCGGCCCGGAGGCCGCGTTCGCGTGCACGGTGCCCCTCGTCGAGGGCCAGAACACGATCGAGGTGACGGCGCGCGACTGGCTCGCGCAGGCGACCACGGTTGCGGTCCTGGTCACCCTGGACACCTCCGCGCCCCGCGTCACGATCGACACGCCCCGGGGCGACTCCTGGACGGGGTCGGAGACGGTCGACGTCGCGGGCCACGTCGAGGACGCCTCGCCGGTCCGGTCCGTGACCGTCAACGGCGTGGCGGCGACCCTCGACGGTGCCTCCTTCAGGGCGGTCGGAGTGCCGGTGGTGACGGGCCGAGTCACCGCCCGGGCCGAGGACGCGGCGGGCAACTCCGGGGAGGGGACAGTCGAGCTGCGTGTCGATCGCACCCCGCCCACGGTCGGGATCGACACGCCGCAGAAGGACAGCTGGTTGCGCGGGCCGCAGGTGGAAGTGAGCGGGACCGTCGCCGACGCGGAGGGCTCGCCGGTAGTGGTCGAGGTCAACGGCCGCGTCGAGACCGACCCCCTGCCGATCGTCCCACGCAGCTTCCACGTCGTGGTGGACGCCGCCGAGGGTCCGGTCGACCTGGTGGCCACCGCCCGGGACGCGGCCGGCAACGCGGCGTCGACGCCCCCGCATCGCATCAACGTGGACTACACGGCGCCGGCGATCACCCTGGCGCAGCCCCAGTGCGAGCCGATCACCAGCGCGGCCGAGATCCACGTTGCCGGCACGGTCCTGGACCTCTCGCCGACGACGCTGACGATCGGCGGGACCAGCGTCGCCCTGGCCCCCGACGGGAGCTTCTCGGCGACGGTCCCGCTTCCCGGGGAGGGAGGGCAGGAGGTCGCGCTCCTGGCGACCGACTCGGTGGGCCTCACCGGGACGCTCGCCCTGCGCGTGGTCGTGGACCGCACGGCCCCCCAGGTGCAGGTCCTCTCGCCCCGCGAGAGCGACTACATCCTCGGCCTGCCGGTGGTGGTCGAGGGCACCGTGACGGACGGGCCGGCCGGCCTCCCCGTGCCGCCGCCGACGGTGACGGTGGACGGCCTGCCGGCGACGGTCACCGGCCTGGCCTGGACGATCACGTTCGACTCCCTGCCCGACGGGCCGCACACCTTCACGGCCCGGGCCCGGGACGCGGCCGGGAACGACTCGGACCCCGCCCTGCGCAACGTCGTCCTGGACCTCGTCCCTCCGACGGTGGCGATCACGGAGCCGGGAGAGCCTCTCCTGACGCGCCTCGACGCGATCACGGTCCGGGGGACGGTCGCGGGCCGCGCGCCGCTCTCGGTCACCGTGAACGGGACGGCGGCCACGGTCACCGGCTCGACGTGGGAGGCGCTCGTGCCGCTCGTCGAGGGCGACAACACGGTCACGGCGGTCGGGAAAGGCGCCTCGGGACGCGAGTCCGCGCCGGCGAGCGTGATGGTCACGCGGGACGGGACCGCGCCGCAGGTGACCGAGCTGCAGGCTCCCGAGTCGATCGACCGGGAGGAGCCGGGGAGGGGCCGGGTCGACGCGGTTGACAACCTGCCGGGCGTGCTCGTCGAGGTGCGGATCGACGGCGTGCCGGTCGGGCCGCCGGCGCCGCCCCCCTACGAGTTCGACGTCGTGGCGCCGCCGCAGGCTGCGAGCGGCTCGACGCTCGAGGTGACCGCGGTCGCCACCGACAAGGCGGGCAACGCGAGCTCGCCGCTCTCCCGCACCGTGCGGGTCGCCTCCGCGGGTGTCGTCGTGGGCCAGGTGCTCTCCGACGAGACGGGGCTCCCGCTGGCCGACGCCACGGTCGTGCTCGAGACGCCGTCGGGGCCGAAGACGGCGCTGAGCGACGCTCGCGGCGGGTACTCGTTCCCGACCGGCGGTGCCTTGGCCCGCGTGCAGGTGGCGAAGGCCGGAAGGACCTCGGTCGAACGCGAGGTGGTCGTCGAGTCGGGCGTGGGAACGGTGGTGCTGGACAGCCGGCTCGCCGCGCTGCGGGACCCCGTGACCGTGGGGCCGGACGGGCTCGTCCTCCCGAAGGTCGACGTGCCCGGGCCGATCCCGATCGCGCTCGTGCTGAACGTGCCGATGAACGCGGTGTCGCAGCCGACGCTCTGCCGCCTCACCCCGCTCTCGGCCCAGGGCCTGCCCGGCCTGCTGCCCCTCGGCTGGTCGCCGATCGCGGCGTTCGACTTGCGGGCCGACGGCCCCGTGGGCCCCGGCCTCGAGGCCACGCTGGAGGGGCTTCCCGACGGGACGCTGCACCTCGCCCGCTTCGACACCGGTCGCCGCGCCTGGACGATGGTGCAGGCCGGCCTCGTCGCGGCCGGCGGCACCCTGACGCTCGGCGTCGGCGGGACGGGGTCCTTCGCTCTCGTCGTTCCGGACGCCTCTCCGGCGCCCGCGCTGCCCGCGCCCGGCGAGACGCTGCCCGGCGTCGCCCAGGCCGACCTTCCCCCGACCGCCGTGGGCCAGGCGGCGGTCGATCCGTCGGTCCTCCCGCCTTCGGGCGGCAAGGCCACCGGCCGCCTCTTCGTGCAGTCGCCGACGCCGCTCCCCTCGGGCACGGTGGTCCAGGCGAAGGTGATGGAGGAGTTCGACCTCGTCTCGGGCAAGAAGGCCTCGGAGGAAGTGCGGCGGCAGGACATCCTCCTGTTCCGTGCGCCGCTTCCCCAGGACGCCCCGCCGGCGGGCACCGGAGAGACGGTGCTGCACGCGGCCCTCCCGGTGGCGCCCTCGCGCACGTTCGGGACGGCGGACCTCGTCCAGGGCAAGGTGCACCTGGACGTGCTGGCGGGCCGCGAGTCGGTCCGTGGCAAGACGGGCGGGAACCGGGAGCTGACGCTCCAGTCGGGCGGGGCGATTCTCTCGGTACCGGCGGCCTCGCTGCCCGAGGACACGGCCGTCGAGGTCGAGGAGACGGCCCTTTCGTCGTTCCTGCCGGCGGCCGCTGACCTCGCGCCGGTGTCCGAGGTGGTGGTGGACTTCGCGGGGGCTGTGCTCGCGACGTCGGCCGGGCTCTCGGTCGCGGGAGAGGCGCAGGCCGGCGAGACGCTGCTCGTGGCGCGCGTCGAGCGGGTGCTGGGCATCCCGCGGCTGCTGGTCGTGGCTCTGGCGGAGGCGAACGCCGGCCGGATCGCCGCGGTCCCCGTGCCCGGCCTTGCGGGGATCAAGGAGGGCGGGCGGTACGTCTTCTACCGCGTGAGCGGGTCGGTCGGGTGGGTCACCGGCCCGACGACCCTCGCCGCGACCGGGGCGCCAGTGGGCGGGGCGATCGTGGAATCGGACGCCCTGCCGTTCGTCTCCCGCTCGGGCCTCACGACGCCGTACCTCCTGCCAGCGCGGGCAGGGACGGCCCAGGTGAGCGCGACGATACCGGGGAACCGCCTCGTGGCGAGCGGCAGCGCAACGCTCCCGGCGGGCGGGCCGGCCGAGGCCGTGTCCCTGCCGCTCTCGTTCGCGGGCGCCGTGACGACGGCGACGATCACGCCGGCCGGCGGCACGCAGGGCGTGGCGGCGAGCGTGCAGGTGGTGGTGGAGGCGACGGCGGCGCTCGACCCGTCGGCCGGGAACCTGGCGAGGGCGAAGCTCTTCAAGGGGGCTGAGCCGGTTGCCGCGCGGCTGCTGCTCTCGACGAGCGGCCGGCGCCTCGCGGTCGTGCCCGAGAAGCCGCTCGAGACCTCGACCGACTACACGTTCACGGCGGCGGGGCTGCAGGACGCGGCGAAGGACGAGGTGGTCCTCCCCTCGCCGGTCGTCTTCCGGACGAAGGACTTCGTGCCTCCGGTCTACAACACCGACGCGATCGTCTTTTCGTATCCCGAGAACGGGATCACGAAGGTCACGGCGCCCCCGGGGTCGCTGCCGGCCTTCTCCGAGGTTCTCATCCTCAACACCACGAGCGGCGCCGTCCTGTGGCTGCAGGTCGACAACGACGGCTGCATCGGCTGCCTGCCCGGCTCGAACGAGCTGCCGGCCACGATCGACGACCGGCTGCTGGTGACGATCACGGACCCGCAGGGGAACGTGGTGACGTTCGAGCGCTCGAAGTTCGAGAAGGCGGACGGGACGGTGGCGATCGGCCCCGGCGGAGGGACGGTCGATGGCGCGGGCGGCGTGGAGCTGCGAATCCCGTCGGGGGCGCTCGAGAAGGGCGTCGAGCTGAAGGTGGAGGGGCTGACCGCCGACGCCCTGCTGCAGCTGTTCCCGGGGCAGGTGCCGGACCTGGGGAAGAACGACCAGGGCCAGCCGAATGCGCACCTGGCCGGCGGGCTCAAGATCACGTCGAAGGACCAGCCGAGCTTCACGAAGCCGATCGACCTCGCCTTCCCGCTGCCGGACTTCACGGCGGTGCCGGAGGCCGGGAGGCCGCCCGCCGGGAAGCCCGAGGACGCGTACTTCTACGTGGTGCGGCGTCTGGAGGGCCCGTGCAAGGACGGCCGCGAGACCTGCGCGGCGCCCGACCGCAACGTCCTCTTCCAGACGATCGACCACGCCTTCGTGGAGTGCCCGGAGGGAAAGGCCGCCTGCGAGGCGAGCGAGAAGAAGGTGGTGACGGCGTCGTGGCCGTTCGCCGGCTACCTGGACAGCAACGTCCTGTTCGTCATCAGCCCCTTCGGGGCCCTGGCGATCCAGCCGGTGGTCGCGGCCTTTGCCTACCTGATCTGGTCGTACGAGAGCCAGCTGCCGGGCCAGGCCCTGCCGGGCGTCGTCACGGGGAAGGTGCTGCGGACGAAGTGGAACCCCGGGGCGACGACCCCGGAGTACGAGCCCGTGCAGGGAGCGCTGGTGACCGGCATCGACGACGGGGCCCTGCCCCTGATGTCGGGCAACGCCAGCGCGGCGATCACGCGCGAGGACGGGACCTTCACGCTGTGGGACTCGGCCTACACGGGCGGCAGCGTCTTCGTGGCGGCGACCCTCCCGGGGGTGGAACGGGACTTCGCGAAGCCGTGTCCACTCGGCGGCGGGGGCGACGCGAGCTTCCGGTGCGCCTGGGCGTACGAGGCGGACCCCGCAAACTGGAAGACGACCGGCCTGCGCTTCCACCGGAACATCGCGACGGTGAACCTGACCTTCCCGGCGGTGGAGCCCCCCCCGCCGCCCCCGGCGATTGGGGTCACGGTGTACCGGGTGGTGGACGGCAAGCGCGTGGACACGCAGGGCATCGTCCCCGCGGAGACACCGGTCATCCTCGCCATCAAGCCGTCTTCGCTGGCCGTCGAGGTGAGGGAAGTGCGGGTCCAGGGCGGGGCGCAGGGCTTCCGCGCCGACCCGCTGAGAGGCCAGCCGACGGGGGCCGACTGGATCGTGGAGTACACGCCGGGGACGGTGGGCACCTATCGAGTGGAGGTGACGGGCCTGGGCGCGAGCGAGCAGGGGCTGCCGGAGGCGGTCAAGGGTGGGACGACGTTCCGGGTGATCGGGGCGGGAGGCCGGAGCGAGGTCGTGGAGGGGGCGCGCCCGGAGGTGATCCCGGCGCAGACGATCCCGGCGAGCGGGGCCGTGGGCGTCCAGGTCTCGACGTACGTGCAGGTGGTCTTCACGGAGCCGGTGAGGAAGATCTCGGGCAACGCCTTCCTGAGGGACGAAAGCGGCCAGGCGGTGGCGGCGAGGCTCTCGGGGACGCTGCCGAACAACGAGGGAGTGGTCGAGAACCTGGACCAGAGCCCGGACGCGGTCGTGACGTCGCTCACGGTGCAGCCGCTGAGCGGGCTCGAGTACGGGGCGACCTACCGCCTGGAGCTCGGGGAGGGGATCGAGGACCTCGACACGACGCCCTGCGGCCCCGACCCGTACCAACCGCCCCCCTGCAAACTGGTCCCCTACGAGACGCAGTTCACGACGTTCACCCCGGAGGCCCTGTCGAGGCACCTGGAGCACTTCGGCTCGCCCGGGATCGTGGTGCTGGGGGAGCGGGCGTACCTCGTCCAGAACAACTTCCTTTCCGGAACGCTGAGGGTCTTCGAGACGACGGACCCGGTCTACCCGCTGGAGATCCCGAACACCGAATCGGACGGCCGCGACCCGAGGTTCACGGTGGCGTACCGGCCGGTCGACCTCGTGGGCGAGGCGGACAGCCCCCTGACGGGGGGCGGGTGGTGGCGGTGGTGACGGGCCCCACGGCCCAGAGCAAGCCCTCGAACGTGTGGCTCCTGGACGTTAACGACGACGCCGAGACGAAGTGGATCGGCGCCGTGAGCCTGACGTCGAGCGCCCTGGATGGATTCGTGGCCCGCAGCTTCATGCGGGCGGGCGTCCTCTACGCGGCGACCTTCCGCAAGGGCATCCAGGTGGTCGACCTCGGGAGGGTGATGGACGCATTCAAAGCCCCGGGGACGCCGGAGTACTTCCAGATGTCGCAGGCGTTCCTGACCGACAACCGGGGCTACGGGCAGGAGGACGTGGTGAGCATCGCGGTCTCCTCGCCGTTCGGCGGGCCCGCGCGGCTCAACGACATCGAGGCGGCGCTGGTTCAGACGGCGGACGGCGCCCACGTTCTGGCTGCGGCGGCGGGCGACCCCGGCCTCACCGTCGCCAACCCGGCGACCCAGTCGGTCCTGTGGAACGACAAGGTCACGGTCGAGCGGGACGAGGACGGCGAGAAGCTCGTGGAGGCGACGCTGCGGTACGGGCAGGCGATCGCCCTCGGGAACGTCGCCGGCCACGACCTCGCGGTGGTGGTGGGCTCCGGCACGATCCTGCAGGACACGCAAAGCCGCCCGCTGCTGATGGTCGTGAGCCTCTACGATCCCTCGCACCCGGTGGGCCTCGGCTACGTGCAGCTGGACGACGCCTCGATCGGCGACGTCATCCTGAAGGACGACCTCGCTCTCCTGGGCGGCGGCAGGCAGGTCACGCTGGTGAGCCTCACCGACCTGGCCCGGCCGAAGGTCGTGGGCACCGCTCAGGGAGTGGGGGGCCGCCTCGCCATCGGCGAGAACGGCTCCGTCCTCTTCTCCACCGAGCGCAGCGTCTTCGGCGGCTCGAACCTGCCGCTCGGCGGGGTGCGGTCGGCGGCGCTGGACCACGTCGCCGTCATCCAGGGCATCACGCCGTCGGGCGTCGTCTACCGGCAGGACCAGGCGGTCAGCGAGAAGCCGATGGTGATCGAGGCCGGGGTCGTTCCGGCCGGCTACGACGTGAAATCGGGTGAGGTCGAGATCTACCGAGACGGCCAGCTCATCGAGACACTGGCGGCCCACGTCTCCGGGGGTCGCCTCACCGCGACTTGGCCGGCGGAGCGCCCCGTCGAACCAGGCGCATCCTACGTGGCGCGCGCGGTGGCGAACCCCGCCGAATCCGACCGCCTGGAATCGGCCGCGAGGGAGATGCCCCTCGTGCGGTTCGTCCTGGTCGACAAGCGGGGGCGCGAGATCCCGGCGCCGTTGGTGTCCGATGGCGCGCCCGTGGTGACGCTCGATCCGGTGACCGTGGCGGACATCGCTCTGACGGGCGATGGTTCCGAGGCCCAGGTCAAGCTGTCCGGCACGGTGACCGACCCGATCGCGGACGTCGTTGCGGACGGCCGGGCCGACATCACCTCCGTGGCTGTGGACGAGCAGACCCTCGCCGTCGCTCGTGTGGCCGAGGCGACGAGCGTGACGCGACCGCACGCGTTCAAGGGTCGGTTCAGCGGCACCGTGTCCGTGCCCGTCGGCGGGGGCGAGAACGTCGTCTCGGTGGTGGCGAAGAATGCCATCGGTGTGACGGGCGCGGCCACGGTGACGATCCGCGTCGAGCAGCAGGTGAGCTCTCCGCCGGTCGTGCCCGATTGGAACGCGGTGGCCCCGAAGTTCACGACGCCGCTGACGCTCGGAGCGGCGGCCCTGCGAGAAGACGTCAAGGACTCGGTGGTGCTTCTGTACGGCGCTCTCGACCCAACCGGATCCCCCGATCGCCTGGAAGAAACCGAGGCCGCGAGCCTGACGTTCGTCGGGATGACCGAGGCCCTGGGACAGGTGACCCTCCAGCTGGAAGCGGCACCGGACGCACCCGCCGAGCGGCGAATCGTGAGAGGTCAACTCACGAGCGTCGGCCTCGGCTTCGTGCAGCAGGCCTTCGAGTTCCTGGAGACGGAGGAAGGGTCCGGCGCCTTCCGGACCGCGGTACCCGCCCTTCCCAACGCGGTGATGGGGCTGTTCCTGAGTCGGGTGCCGGGTCCGGACGCCGTCGACCGCATCCGGGTGAAGGCGGGCCTCGATCCGAAGCGCGAGCCCGAGCCGCTCGACGAGACGGCTGCAGACTCGAACGTATACGCCGGAACGGCCCAGGGGCTCGGCCAGGTCGAGATCGCCCTCTGGGACCTCACGGGCGAGCCGGGCCAGGCGGCGCGGCTCCGGCTGCTCCTTACCAGCTCGGAGCTCGGCCTGAGCCGGTACCCCCTCGACCTTCGCGAAGAGACCGTGGGAAGCCTCGAGTTCCACACGGCCTACGTGGTCCTGCCCGAAACCCCGGAGCCGGTTCCCGCGATCACACAGACGCGCATCGTCAGCGTCGACGTCCAGCAGGGTGTGGAGTCAGGCGTCCACGAGCCGGTCTGGGTCGTGGCGAGGGGCGTGAGCACCCTCACTGCCGCCGACACCGGCCAGATCGACGGGCAGCCGATGGCCCTCAGCATAGCGGCTCCGCCGGCGGGGCCGAGGGGCTGGGCGACGACGTACCTTCGCTTCTCTGACCCGGTCGTGTTCGCGAAGGGCCCGGGGGCACCGGCGATTCCGAACGTGTTGCCAGCGCCCGAAACGGCAGGGGGAGCGGAAGGCCCGCCGGCCATGCACTCCGTGAGGGCCTTCATCCAGGGGGCGTCCTTCCAGACGTTCGTGGGGGCGATCCAGCTCAACCGGCTCGTGGCCATCGCCGGCACCGTGAGCCAGCCCGCGATCTGGCTACCCAAGCCGGCCGCGAGCATCGAGATCTCGGGGAACGGCGTGCAGTACGGGGTCCCGAGCGTCGGCGATGTGCGATGCGGGAACAATGGCCAGGGTCCATGCCAGTACCGCATGGTCTTTACCCTAGCCGTGGATCCCAATGCCTTGCAGACGCGGCGAGACGTCGTGATCCGCTACCCGAATCAGGGAACGCCGACGACGCTCGAGAAGGTGTTCCAGGTCACCCACCGACGGCTGATCGTCCTCGCCGTGGACGGGCTGGGCTGGGACGCTTTCCTGAAGGTGCGGGATGTCGCCCCGACTTTCCAGATGCTCTTTGGCACCGACCCGCAGAAGGCGAAAGGCCAGAGCGTCCTGCGGCAGGTCCTCACCACGTTCACCCCGATCACGTTCGGCCGGTGGGCGAGCCTCTTCTCGGGCTCCTACCCCCGCGACACCGGCGTGCCCTCGAACGAGTACCTGAACCGGCGCGCGGTGCGGGAAGGCACGGCCAAGTGGGGAGACGTGAGCCAGTGCCTCGGCTGCGGGACGCGCGATCACCTGACGTACACACTCGATGGCATGCTGGGTAGCGATGGGGCTTACAACAAGCACTTCAACGTGCCCTTCATCTACGATCGTCTCAACGACCTGGGGGGGCGCAGCGTGGTCCTCGGCCAGCAGGCGGGCCTGGGCATGCTGAACTCCCAATCCGATCGCGGGCGCAACAAATGGGTGACCTTCGGCGCTGGCCTGCCGTTCCGGTTGCTCGACTGGAAGAAGACGCATGGGATGGCCTATGACGCGTGGATCAAGGGTCGGGCGCTCGCCGAGCTCCGCAAGGAACCGATGGTCCACAAGGATGCCGATTTCGACGTCCTGGTGCTCTACCTCCCAGGCCTGGACGAAGACGTTCACAATGGGCGGGTGAAGAAGCCCGGCACGCAGGAGGTGTCGGACGAGCCGAGCGAGCAGTACGTCCGGGAGTACCTCGACGGGGTGATCAAGGACGTGGTCGAGGAGGCCACGGCCAAGCTCGGGAACTCGGCCATCTACGCTCTGGCCGTGGATCACGGCCACACCAGGGTCGAGCCGACGAAGCAGATGGATCTCGGCCAGCTCGGCGTCCAGGTCCGACTGGGAGCAACCGGCCGCGTTTCGTGGCACGACGTGCTGACGCCGAAGACCGCCGACCCCTACCGCGTGAGCAAGAAGACGACGCTGGCTGGGACGAGCCAGCCCGCGAACGTCGTGTTTGCGCCGGCCGGCGAGATGGCCCACGTGTACGTGGCGAGCGATCCCGCGGGAGGCGCCCTGGCGTGGACGCGGCCACCTCTCCTCGAGAGGCTGACCCCGCTCGTCAGCTCCATCCGTGAGATGACGGCGAGCTGGACCCCGTTGGCCATCACGGACATCCTCGTGCGCGTGCCGGGGCCGAATGGCGAGTTCGCCCCGAACCAGTACCGCGTCGTCCCGCGGGGGAAGGACTACATCGCCCCGACCTGCGACCAGAAAGGGTGCCAGCCCACCGCCTTCACGTGTGGCCCGAGTGAGAACGAGCCGTGCACCCTCGAGGCGCAGCTCCTCGAGCTGTCGAAGATGGAGCAGGCGCCGTTCCGCTCCGACGACCCCCTGTTCGACTACGCGGATCCGGCGCGTCGCATCGCGGAGTGGGCCTCGGAAAACACCGGCGACATCGTCATCCTCGCGAACGTGAAGGAGGGCTTCTACTTCGACAAGGGGGTGCTCGCCTCGAACCACGGGTCGCTGACGTACGCGGACGCGGTGACGCCGCTGGCGTTTGCGTATCCAGGGGCGACCAGCGACGATTTGGCCCTCGACAACGTTCTCAATGGCGTCCGGGCGTTCCTGAAGGCGTCGTCGCCGGAAGAGGAGCCAGCTCGCGCTCCGATCGAGAGACGGGCCATGGAAGCGGCGCTCGGCCTGTTGCCTTGCGACCTCAAGGAGACGGGCAAGTGCGAGGAACCGACGCAACCGCCAGAACCCTAGCGGTCTTGGCGTTCCTCGCGGGGTCGGCGACGAGCAGCCGGGGGCAAGCCCCCGACGCGAACCCTGAGGCTCTGCAGGCCCGCTGCGACGCGGGTGGCAAGGACGGCCCCGACGCCTGCTACCGGCTCGCTCTGCTCTACCACGAAGCCAGAGGCGTGCCGAGGGACACCGATCGTGCGCGGCAGCTCGCGGTGCGGGCCTGCGGACCGAATGCAGCGTACCAGGTGTCGTACCAGGCGTGTTTCACGGCGTTCTTGTGGGGGGAGGAGACGTGGCCCCTCCTCGGCAGCCCTCGGGAAATGTGGGTTGCGGTGCGCGAGGTCGTGCAGGCACCGGACCTCCAGCGCCGGACGCAGCTCGTGTCGGCCTCACGGGACCTGACGGTCTTGCGCGTGTTGCTGGGTGCTCACTACGAAGAGATCGCGACGCTGCCCGACTATCCCGAGCTCAAAGAGGCGGTGAAGACCCGGGTGGCGGAGATCGCCCGGAGCGACCCCGACTGGGCCAAGAGGCGCTTCTGCGTGGCGGACATGACGCTGGTCGCGGCGGTGCCGTCGAGCCTGCTGAGGGAGCTTGCCGCGAACGACCCGCACCCCGAGGTGAGGGCGGCAGCCGCGCAATACATCGCCGAGGCCACGGCGCCCCTGGGAGACCCGGCGGCGATGGCGGAGAGGGCCCGAAGCGCACCGGACGCCGCGGTCCGGCAGATGGCCTTGCCCTGGGTGGCGGACCGGGCCGTGGTGGCGCAGATCGCGGAGAAGGACAAGGACTCCCACGTGCGGTCGGCGGCGGTCGAGCGCCTGGCCAGCCTCAGGAAGCCGGAGACGCAGGCCGAGACGGACGCGGTGCTCGTTCGGATCGCGGAGAAGGACAAGGACGACGGGGTGCGGCTCACCGCGGCGGCCTTGCTCGAGGACCAGAGGGCGCTCGCGCGTCTGGCGCACAAGAGCCCGCTGCCGGAGATCAGGGCCCACGCGGTGGAGTCGATCGACGACCAGGCGGTGATCGGCTGGGTGGCCGAGCACGACTCGGACTACGAGACGCGGTTTACGGCGATCCGACGCTTGACGGACCAGGCGGTGTTGCGGCGGATCGCGACCTCGAGGACACCGGCGTTGGGGGGGCTGTCGGAGGAGTCGGAGGCGGTGAGGGCGGCGGCGGTGTCGCGCCTTCTGGACCAGCGCCTGCTGGCGGACCTCGCGATCGGCGAGAAGGCGGAGCGGATCTACGTCGCCGCGATCGGCGCGATGACGGACCAGGCGCTGCTGCTGGAAGTGGCCCGCCGGCGGCCGGAGGAGAAAGTGGCGGAGGAGGTGGCGGCGCGGCTGAGCGATCCGTCGGCCATGCGGTCCTTCCTGAAGAGCCAGCCGGACCCCATGGCGCGGCTGAACGCGGCGGCCCGCATCACGGACCCGGGGCTGGCCGCGGAGGTGGCGACCACGGATGCGGCCCCGACCGTGCGCCGAATGGCGGTCACGAAGCTGAGCGACCAGGGGCTCCTCGTCCGGGTCGCCCAGAGCGACCCGGAGGCCATGGTCCGCTCGGCGGCCGCCTCGCGGCTGACGGACCCGAAGCTCCAGCTGGAGCTGGAGCGGACGACGCCCTACCCGGACGTCAGATACACGATCGCGAAAGCGCGGGTCAGCGACCCGGCGGAGGCGGCGCGGTATGCGCGAACTTCTCAGGAGAAGACGATCCGGCTCCTCGCCGTGCCCTCGATCACCGACCAGGCTCTGCTGGGCCAGCTCGCCCGGAACGACCCGGACGGCGCCATACGGATCGCGGCCATCCGGCGGCTGACCAACCGCGCGGTGCTCGCGGAGATCGCCGGTTCTCCGGTGCAAACTGAGATACAGCGCACCGCCGCCGAGCGCCTCAAGGAGCTGGGCCAGAAGCCCTGAGCACAGAAAGGGCGAATCTTCCTGTAACCCACGCATGCGATGTGATCCCCGCCTGCGGTCACTACGACCGCGCTTTCGCGCGAGCAGCCATCCCTGGGCTTAGAATCCCCGCGGGTTCTCGCATGCGGAAACAGGGGGCGTTCGGGCTGCTGGCGCTGGCGTTGGTGGTCCCGGCCTGCGGTGGCAGCGGCCGCTCCGGTCGGCCGGATCCCGGGCCCGGGTCGGTGGTGTTCGACATCGAGGCCGCTCCCGGGCCCACGGCGTCGCACCGGGCCTGGATCGCCACCTACGACGCTGGAGCGACGATCGCCCGTTTCCGGCTGGAGCTGGCGATCCCGGCGCCGAGGGGCGATTCCCCCGTGGCTTTCACCTCCGGCGCCTTCGAGCGCCTTCCGGGCTCGGACGGCTCGTGCCTCATGAAGGACCTGACCGTGGCCCTGGGAGCGAAGCGCACCGCTCGTCCGGGCGAGCCCGTCGGCCGGCTCGCGTTCGCCGCGGCGGTCCTGGGGCAGGGGTTGAGCCGCGGGAAGGGAAAGGACCAGTTCGCCGGAGCCTTCACGTCGGACCCTAAGGGAGACTGGATCGCGACGAAGGTCTTCCTCGAGGAGAGCGAGGTCTTCCTGAACCTCGATCCGGTGTCGGGCTACGGAGAGATCGCGGTCAAGGACCCCGAGTACGCCGAGGGTGCCCTGCGTGAGCTCGGCCGCGTGCTCCTCGGCGAGGCCCCGCCTCCTTCGGGAGCGAAGGACTCTTCGCCTACGGTCTCGGCGGTGGAGCCGGCGGCGCCCGTCGACCCCGCCGTGAACCGCTTCGTCGAGGTCCTCCGGGATCCCGCTGCGAGCCAGCCGCAGCGGGTGAGGGCCCTCACCGGCCTGGGCCAGATGAAGTCGCGGGCGCATGCGGCGATCCCGTATGTCCTCGTAGCCCTCCAGGACCCGGATCCGATCATTCGCAGCGTCGGCCTCGACGTGATCCGGGTCGTGGGGGTGGAGCCCGAGCAGGGCCGGAAGGCGGTCACGCCCTGCCTCAAGGACGAGCAGGGCACGAACCGCGCGAAGGCGGCCTATGCTCTTCACGAGTTCGGTGACACCCTCGCCGCCGTCACCTACCTGACCGTCGCTCTGAAGGGCGAAGAGAGGGTGCCGGCGGCCATCTTCCTCGGGAAGATCGGCCCCGCGGCGCGAAGCGCGGTGCCCCACCTCGCTCAGATGCTCGAAGGACGTAGGGACAGGGAGGAAGGCTACTACGCCGCCGCGGCGCTCGGGGCCATCGGAGCCGACGCGGTGGCGGCGCTCCCGGCCCTGGAAGCGGCGGCGCGCGATCCCGACTCCTACGTGTCCGGCGCTGCGCGAGGGGCGCTCGCGAGGATGAAAGCCCCTCAGTAAATCCGGAAGTTCGCGTAGCCGCTGACGGTGGCGTTAGCCGTCCACGTGGCGCGGATGCTGGCCCGGGCGGTGGCGGGGCCCGTCACCATCCACGGAAACGACCCGGTCGACGAAGCTCCGATCGGCACCGATGCGGCGATCACCGTCCACGTGGCGCCACCGTCGCGGCTGAGCTCGAGCTTCACGAAACCGCTCGTGCCCAGGTTGTGGAGCCAACGGATCGTCTGAACGCTGCCGATCGGCCAGCCGGCTCGCGTGCTCGGTGCAGTGAGCCTGATGCGGGGCGGGGACACGGTGAAGTCGTCGTCGCTCGCGTCGCTCGCCGACGGGTTCGCGATGAACGTCACCCGGATCCGTCCGGTCCTCGTCGTGGGACCGGTGACGACCCAGTCGAAGGAGCCGGCCGTGGCGGCGGTGGGCACGGCGGAGGCGATGACGCTCCAGCTGGCTCCGCCGTCGCGACTCACCTCGATGAAAACCAGCGACCCCGCCGCGAGGTTGTGGGTCCACGCGATCGTCTGCGTCGTTCCGACGCCCCAGTTGACGGCCACGCCCGGGGCCGTCAGCGTCACGACGGGATCGACGATGATGAATGCCGCATCGTCGGCACCGAGGTTGCCGGACGCGTCCCGACCCACGACGCGCACTCGCGCTCGAGGCGTCGCCGGCCCCGGCGCGCTCCAGCTGCAGGCGCGCTGCGAGCCGGAGAGAGCGGTGCATTCAGGAACAGGGCTGAAACTCGCGCCGCCATCGGTCGAGAACGAAACGTCGAACGCCACGATCGTGCCGTTGTCCGAGGCGACCCACTCGATGATGCTGGGAACGCCGGTCAGGAGCGTGACGTTCCGCGGAGACGTGACGGCGACCACGGGAGAGGTCGTATCGACGACGTCGATCCTCGCGGCATCGGTTGCCGCCGCGCCGTGCGGATCGCGAACGGTCAGGCTGAAGTCGTGGCCTCCGAGGGGGAGGCTGAGTGTCACGATTGCAGCCGTGCCGACGACGTTGCCGGCGGCGTCGCGCCATTCGTAGCTGAGCGCATCTCCATCCGCGTCGGAAGAGAGGCTGCCATTGAGCGTCACGGGCGAGCCGAGCTCTGCGCTCTGGTCGGGACCTGCGTTGGCCACCGGTGCGCGGTTGGCGATCTCGAATCCGGCGGGGACGCCGACGGCGTCGGTCACCGTCACCTGACAGATCGGCGCCATGGGATCCGCGCACCCGAAGCCCCAGCCCATGAACACGGAACCGGACGCTGGCAGCGCCTCCAGCGTGACCACCGTGTTCTGCGGGTAGAGATAGCTGCAAGTCTGGACGGTGCCCGGCGTGGCGAGGCAGTACTCGTCCGGACGCCCCGGCGCGGACACGCGAACGGCGCCCTCGCCGTTCTCCACGCTGTGGACGTCCAGCTGAAGCGGCTGGGGCCCCAGAAATGCGGCGATCACCGCCAGGTCATCGGTCACCGTCAGCTGGCAGGTCGGCGCCAGGGGATCGGCGCACCAGGAGCCCCAGCTCGTGAACACCGAGCCCGGCGCCGGCAGCGCCTCCAGCGTCACCAGCGTGTTCTGCGGGTAGAGATAGCTGCAAGTCTGGACGGTGCCCGGCGTGGCGAGGCAGTACTCGTCCGGTCGCCCCGGCGCGGACACGCGAACGGTGCCCTCGCCGTTCTCCACGCTGTGGACGTCCAGCTGAAGCGGCTGGGGCCCCAGAAACGCGGCGATCACCGCCAGGTCATCGGTCACCGTCAGCTGGCAGGTCGGCGCCAGGGGATCGGCGCACCAGGGGCCCCAGCTTGTGAACACCGAGCCCGGCGCCGGCAGCGCCTCCAGCGTCACCAGCGTGTTCTGCGGGTAGAGATAGCTGCAAGTCTGGACGGTGCCCGGCGTGGCGAGGCAAGTCTCGTCCGGGCGCCCCGCTGCCGATACACGAACCGCGCCCTCGCCGTTCTCCACGCTGTGGACGTCCAGCTGAAGCGGCTGGGGCCCCAGAAACGCGGCGATCACCGCCAGGTCATCGGTCACCGTCAGCTGGCAGATCGGCGCCAGGGGATCGGCGCACCAGGAGCCCCAGCCCGTGAACACCGAGCCCGGCGCTGGCAGCGCCTCCAGCGTCACCACCGTGTCCTGCGGGTAGAGATAGCTGCAGTTCTGGATGGTGCCCGGCGTACCGTGGCAAGTCTCGTCCGGGCGTCCCGCTGCCGATACACGAACCGCGCCCTCGCCGTTCTCCGTGCTGTGGACGTCCAACTGAAGGCCGCGCATCGTCGATTCGAACCGGGCGCCCACCGTGAGGTGATCCGTCATCGTCACCTCGCACGTCGGAGCCGAACCGGTGCAAGCGCCGGTCCACCCGGTGAAGACGCTGTCCGGCTCCGCGGCCGCCGTGAGCGTGACCAGCGTACCGGCGGCATAAGGGGGGAGGACACAGGTCGCGTCCACGCCACCGAGGTCGTCGCAGGATGCTCCCGGGGGAGAGTCGACGGCGACCCGTCCGCGGCCCGCGGGAGCCCCGCGAACGTCGACGACCAGCTGGAATCCGTTCTCGGGAACGGCTTCGGTGGAGACGGCAACGTCGTCGACCACCCACCCTTCACCGAGGTTGTTCGCAGCGTTGCCGGTGTCGAACTCGAAGACGAGACTCACCCGTTGCCCGTCGAAGGCGGATAGGTCGACACCGGCTTCGACCATGCGTCCCGCGGTGCCCAGGGAGTTCCAATAGACCAGGCTGTCGTACGCCTCGGTCGCGACGTACACGCGAGCGCTGTCGAACGTGGGATGGCCCTCCGTGTACAGGAAGTGCTGGAAGCTCAGCCAGGAGCCGACCCGTCCGCGAAGGTCGACGGGACGGGAGGCGATTGACCCGCGATTCCGCGCACCCGTGTCGTAGTCCAGGGAGGCCTCCCGGCCGTAGTAGAAGGCCGTCACCGGGCTGCTCGATCGATGGGTCGACAGGTGCCACAGCGCCGGACCGCCCACTCCGTCGTCGCCCTGGACCGTCCAGTTGCCCGGGCCCGCCTCCATGTCGTCGCTGAAGACGATCGACACGGGAGCGGTCGAGGCGGAGACGACCGCCGACGACGCGCTCGCGTTGCCCACGTTGTCGACGACCCTGAGGGCGAAGTAGTAGGCCGTCTGCGGTCGGAGGCCCCTCACCTCGAACGTCTCCACCGTGCCCGCGACGCCCGGCTCGGGCGTGCCGGCCACCGGAGTCGCCGCGTCGAAGCCCGAGTCGTCGATGGGGGCGGTGGAGTACCGCAGGTCGTACAGGCGTGCGCGGCCGACCGAGCCATCGTCCCCCGTGGCGGTCCACGCCAGCGTCACCCGGCGGGTCTCGGTGGCGACCACCTCGAGACCCGGCGCCGGGTCCGGAGACACCGCGTCCTCCTCGAGGGCCGTGAAGGCGTTCAGGCGCCCTCCGGTGACCGTGACTCCCGCGAGCGACTTCACCGGGTCCGAGCCGTAGAGGAGTCGCTGCTTGACCTGACGGTAGTTCAGGTCGGGGAACCGGGACAGGACGAGAGCGGCCGCCCCGGACACGTGGGGCGCCGCCATCGACGTGCCGCTCTTGGATCCGAGCCCCGAGGGTTCCCAGGGCGTCACCGGCACCGTCGAGTAGATCGACTGGCCAGGCGCACCCAGGTCGACGCTCCTCGCACCGTAGTTGGAGTACGCGACGCGGCCGTCGCGATCGTGCGTGGCCGCGACGGCGACGACGTTGGGGAGGTCGTAGCTCGCCGGGTAGTGCGGCAGCGCGTCGGTGTTCACCTCGCTGTTGCCCGCGGAGGCGACGACGAGGACACCGGCCGCGTCCGCGGCGGCAATGGCGTCCTCCTCCGCCCTGGATCTCCCGCCCCCGCCCCAGCTCGCGTTGATCACCCGGGCGCCCATCGCGGTCGCGTACAGGATGGCCTCGATGGCATCGCTCGTGGCCCCCCACCCGTCCGCGGCGATGAACTTGAGCGCCATCACGCGGGAGTTCCACGCGACGCCGATCACCCCGCCGTCGTTGCCCTGGGCCGCGACCGTGCCCGCCACGTGGGTGCCGTGGCCCAGGTCGTCGTAGGGATCACCGTCGTCGTTCGCGAAGTCGTAGCCGTGCACGTCGTCCACGTAGCCGTTGCCGTCGTCGTCGACGCCGTTGCCCGGGATCTCGCCGGGGTTGGTCCAGACGTTGGCCGCGAGGTCGGGGTGGTCGTAGGCGATCCCGCTGTCGACGACCGCGACGACGACCGAAGGGTCGCCGGTCGCGAGGTCCCAGGCCTCCGGGGCGTCGATGTCGGCGTCGGGCGTCCCGCCGGTCTGGCCGGTGTTGTGCAGGCCCCAGAGCTGGCCGAACGCCGGGTCCGCCGGGACGAAGTCGATCGACAGGATCGAGTCGATCTCGACGGCTTCCACGTCGGGGTGGCGCGCGAGGCGGTTTCGCACGCTCTCGGCGTCTTCGCCGGGTGCGAGGGGCAGGCGCAGCCATCGCCCGATCGGCGACCGCCGCAAGGAGCCGGGGACCCTGAGGCTCCGCGCGGCTCGGGCGCCTGGTCCTTGCCCCAGCGCTCGCGCTCGCTCGAGGGCGACGCCCTCCTTGAGCTTCACGAGCAGCGTGTCCGGACGACGCGCGAGTGCCCGACGGCGTTCAGGGCCGGGCGATGACAGCCGTTCGGCGGCAACGGCGGCCGTGCCCGCGGTCAGCACGACGAGCAGCACCTGGAGGGCTCGGAAGGTGGCGTGGGTGGCGGTTCGGGCATTGCGGCTCATGCTTCTCGCCTCCGTTCGTCAGGGCCCCACGAGGCCGCCCGGATGCACACGGACGTCCTCGCGTGTCCGTTCCCGTCGTGGTTTCTCGCACGGCGACCCGGTCCGCACAGAGCTCGCGGTCGAGCGGAATTCCAGCGGTCTCCTGGCGCGATCAGGAGCGCGACGCCTCGCAGGCTGGCGTGGATACCCCATTCCCGTCCTGTCTTCACCGCCCTGGGTTCGCCGGGGGAGCGAGCGAACCCGTCGGTCACTCGTCGAACGACGGAACGACGCTTGTGTGATGAAGGCTACGCGTCGACTCTCCACGGTGTCAATGGCGATGAGGGGCCCATGGAAAGAAGCAACGCGATTCCATGAGTTTGAAGCGCCCCAGGTTCGCTTTGTGGTCAGCTACTGATCACGCCGCTGGCGTCCGCCCCTTGCACTCGGTCGACGAACGTCCACGCCCGGGGCCGGCGCTGAAGCCTCGATCAGGGCGGCAGAGGCCTACAGCCGGCGCGTCATGAGCTGGCGGCCGTTCGAGGTGAAGCCCTCGCGGTGGTAGAGGGCCTCCGCCTTCGCGTTGTCGAAGTTGACCTCGAGAGCCAGCGACCGCGCCCCCTGGCGGCGACAGGCGTCCAGCAGGAGGCGCAGGGCGATGGAGCCGATGCCCTGGCCGCGTGACTGCGGTCGCACGTAGAGCTCGTCGAGGAACGCGCTGCGGCCGCCGAACTCCAGGCTGAAGCCGCAAGCCACCACCGCGTAGCCGACGGGGGTGCCATCGGCCACGAGCTTGAACACCTGGCCGAAGTCCGGGTGGTCGAGCAGCTCTCGCAGGGTCGTCGCCGACCGATCGGCATCGAACGGGATGCCCTCGTGAGCGTAGAAGTCGGGCATCCACGCGAAGAGGGTCGGCAGGTCATCCGCCGTGGCTCTCTCCAGCGCGACCCTCGGCGTCGATCTCGTCTCCGGGTCTCGCTCCACGGCCGTCAAGCATAGCCGAGGCGGGGGCCCCGATCTGATGGGACGCTCGCTCAAGGCGGGCCCCCGCGAGGGCGCTGGCCACCTGTCACGCCTGACGCTACAGTAGCCCCCGCATGCGGTCGCTGCGGGCTCTCCTGGTCTACGGCGTCCTGACCGTCGCGCTGACGTGGCCGTTCGCGGCCAACCTGCGCGTGATGGACGCGGGGGACTCCGCCTTCTTCGCGTGGGAGATCGGCTGGACGGTCCATGCCCTCAAGACCAATCCGGCGCAGCTGCCCCACGCGAACATCTTCCACCCGCTGCGCTACACGCTGGGCATGGACGAGCCGGTCCTCGGGACGACCGTGCTCGTCCTGCCGCTCGCGCTCTTCACCGACGACGCGGTGCTGCTCTACAACGTGGTGCGGCTGCTCACGTGGCTTTTCTCCGCCCTCGCCGCCTACTGGCTGGCGCGAGAGCTGGGCGTATCGGAATGGATCGCGCTGCTGGCCGGGGCCCTCTTCGCCTTTTCGCCGATCCGGACCGATCAGGTGGCCCACCTCTCCACGCTGGGGACGCAGTGGTGGCCGCTCGTGCTGCTCTTCACGATCCGGTTCGCGCGAAGGAACCGGCTGCGGGACGCGCTGCTGGCGGCGCTCTTCTTCGTCCTCGCCTTCCTCGCCTGCGGCTACCACGGGGTGATCGCGGCGGCGGTGCTGCCGCCCTTCCTCCTGGTCCTCTTCTGGGGCCGGTGGGACCGGCTGAAGGGAGGGGTGCTCGCCGCCGTTCTCGCGGGCCTCGCCCTGCTGCCGGCGTACCTCATGCACCGAAAGGCCCTCGCGCCCGAGAAGTACGCCCGTGGGACCGAGGAGACGATCCTCTACTCGGCCCCCGTCGAGTCGTTCCTCTCGACCAGCGCGTGGAACCGCGTCTACGGCGACGTGACGGACGCGTTCCGCACCGTGGGCCCCAACAACCTGTTCCCGGGGCTGGTGGTCCCGGGGCTCGTGCTGGCGGGCGTGGTCGCACTGCGCAGGGGGCGGGAGCGGCCGAGCCGGGAGGCCGTGGCCCTCGGGGTGCTCCTCCTGGCCGGAGTGGTCGTGGCGCTCGGGCCCCGGGTGCGCGCCTTCGGCCACGACCTGGGCCTCGGGCCGTGGGCGCTGCTCCGCGACGCGGTGCCGCTGTTCCAGATGATCCGAGTGACGAGCCGGGCCGGGGTCTTCCTCGCGCTGCCCCTGGTCCTGCTCGCGGCGATGGCGCTGCAGAGGCTCCGGCCGAAGGCAGCGGCCCTGGCGGCGATCGGCGCTCTCGCGCTCGCCGAGACGCTCATCGTCCCGATCCCGATGCCGCAGTGGAGCAAGCTCATCGATACGCGGCGAGAGCCGCCGCCGGTGTACCGCTGGCTCGCGGAGCAGCCGGGCCGCGACCCGGTCGTCCACCTGCCGATGCTCGACGTGTACGGCCTCGAGAAGCGCCCCGCGTTCCACGAGAGCATCTACATGGTCTACTCGACGCTCCACTGGAAGCCGCTCGTGAACGGCTACGCGGGGATCGAGCCGAGGCGCTACGTCGAGATCCGGAACCTCGCGGGCTCGTTCCCGGCGCCGGAGCTCCTCGCCGCGCTGCGCGGGATCGGCACGCGGTACGTCGTCGTGCACCGCAAGGGCTACGGGCCCTTCCAGTGGGAACGGCTTCAGAAGGGGATGCCGAAGGCGCTCGCGAGCGGGGCGCTGCGCGAGGCCGCCGTGCTCGGGACCGACACCGTGTACGAGCTGGGGGTCCCGCCGAGCCGATGAGCCATTCACGGGCCTCATCGGGGGTAATCACACGTTCTATAGACGTGGAGCGTTTGGCGGCATTAGCCTTGCGCCCTGTTGGCACGTTCGGGGGCTTTGCTTCCGCGTTGAACGCCTGCGGCGCAGGGTTTGGGTTTTTTGGGACAATTGCATCATTCGGCCGAGGAGGAGTGTATGTCGAAGCTCAAGGAGAAGCTGAAGGAGAAGATCGAGGCCTGGCGCCCGAGGACCACGGCCCTCCTGAAGAAGTCCGGGGACGTGAAGCTCGGTGATGTGACCATCGGCATGGCCCTCGGCGGGGCGAGGAGCGTGAAGTGCCTCGTCACCGACATCTCCTACCTGGACCCCCAGGAAGGGATCCGCTTCCGGGGCTACACGATTCCCGAGACGCTCGAGAAGCTGCCGAAGGTCCCCGGCAGCCCCATGCCCTACGTGGAGGGCTTCCTCTACCTGCTGCTGACCGGCGACGTGCCCACCCCGGCCGACGCCGAGGGGGTGGCCGCCGAGATGAAGGCCCGGGCCGCGGTGCCCCGGTACGTGTTCGACGTGCTCCGGGCCATGCCGCGCGACAGCCACCCGATGACCATGCTGTCCGCCGCCATCCTGTGCATGCAGCGGGACTCGATCTACGTGAAGCGGTACAACGAGGGCCTCGGCAAGAACGACCACTGGGACCCGACCTACGAGGACGCGCTGAACCTGATCGCCCGGCTGCCCGAGATCGGGGCCTACATCTTCCGGATGAAGTACCGCGCCGACACCCCGATCGCGCCTGACCCCAAGCTGGACTGGGGCGGGAACTTCGCGCACATGATGGGGGTCCCCAAGCCGTACGACGACGTCTCGCGCCTCTACTTCATCCTGCACAGCGACCACGAGAGCGGCAACGTCAGCGCCCACGCCGGCCACCTCGTCGCGAGCGCGCTCTCGGACGTGTTCTACGCGGGCTCGGCGATGATCAACGGCCTCGCGGGGCCGCTGCACGGCCTCGCCAACCAGGAAGTGCTCCGCTGGATCCAGGGCGTGATGGAGAAGATGGGCGGGAAGATCCCCACCGAGGAAGAGATGGGGAAGTTCGTGTGGGACACGCTCGAGTCCGGGCAGGTCGTCCCCGGCTTCGGCCACGCGGTGCTGCGAAAGACCGACCCGCGCTACATGGAGCAGCGCAACTTCTGCCTGAAGCACCTGCCGAACGACCCGATCTTCAAGTACGTGGACCTGCTCTTCAAGGTCGTGCCGCCCATCCTGGAGAAGCAGGGCAAGGCCAAGAACCCCTGGCCCAACGTGGACGCGCAGTCCGGCGTGATCCAGTGGTACTACGGCGTCCGGGAGTACGACTTCTACACCGTGCTCTTCGGCATCGGCCGGGCGCTCGGCGTGATGTCGAACATCATCTGGGACCGCGCCCTCGGCTACCCGATCGAGCGGCCGAAGTCGGTGACGACGGCCATGCTGGAGGAGGTGGCGGCCAAGGCGGAGGCGGGGGCGGAGCTGGCGGCCAAGAAGTAGCCCGGCCGCGACCCGCGGCTTCGCCGGGGCCGGGGAGCGGGGCGACGAAGCCCCGTTCCCCGGCAGCTCGGCGGGCTACTCGGCGGTCAGCCGCTGCTCCGCCAGGATCCTGAGCTCGATCGGCTCCTTCTCGAGGAGCGCGACGCAGCCGGGAAACAGCTTCGGGATGTCCGTGAGGAGAACACCCATCTCCGGGCCCATGCCCGAGGCGATGAGCTTTCGGGCGATCCGGATGTACTCGTCGTGCACCATGCGGTTGTAGGCGGCGGGGCTCCGCTCCCCCTCAGGCAGCTCCTTGAACTCGAAGTACTCCCGCACGTTCTGCGGGGCCTTCAGGATGAGGACGGGCCGCTTCTCATCGTCCTCCTCGAGCCGGCCACGCACCGTGGCCTGGAAGAACATCGGGGAGAGGTCCTCGTGGGTGAGGTTCCACAGGCGCTCGTACGGCCGGTGGGTGAAGTAGTCGACCCGGTCGTCATCGGTGACGGCGATGGCGAAGACGCACCCCGGGTGGGGTGACTCGGACGCGCGGTAGTCCTCGAGGATCGCGCTGCCCCAGGATCCCTCGCGCTCGGGGGGCGCAGCCGGACGGGCCCCTGCCTCCCGAGGGTGCTGCCCGATGCGTCCGTGGTCGTCCTCCTCGTTCTGCCCGTACTTCTCGCAGCGGGAGGGCTGCCGCGGCGGGGGCACGGCGTCGGGCAGGTAGGGGAAGCGGAGGGTCACCGTCGTCCCCTTGCCCTCCTCGCTGCCGATCTCCAGGGCCCCGCCGAAGTCCGCCACCGTCTGCCGCACGAAGACGAAGCCCAGGGAGTGGAGCTCCCCGTCCAGGCTCTCCTTCTCCGCCAGCAGCTGCTCGATCTTCTCCGGCGGCATGCCGGAGCCGGTGTCGCTCACCCGCAGCACGAGGCGGTCTCCCTCCACCCGGCTGCCGACGTGGATCACGCCCACCTTCCGGCCGCCCATGGCGTCGACCGCGTTCATGATCAGGTTGAAATACATGCGCCGGAAGCGGTGGCGGTTGCCGCCCAGGACGCCGGGGCCCACGAGGTCGAGCCGGAGCTCGACGCGGGCCCCGCCCTTCTCCACGACGTAGCCGTAGACCACGTTCCGGGTGAAGTCCTCCAGGTCGTCGGCGACGTCGAACTCCTCGTACACGTCCTTGCCTTCCTGCTCGGCGCGGAAGTGCTCGAGGCGATAGTAGACCCCGCAGATCCAGCGGAGGCAGTTGCGGTAGTGGGAGCGGGACCGCACGGAGCGGGACTCCGGGGGGAGGAAGGAGAGGATCGGGTCGATCCGGCCCCAGAGGGGGTGCAGGATGAGCTCGCACAGGTCCCAGACCGCCTGCAGGTACTGCTTGCCGGCGAGGAGCACCGTCTTGTCGGGCGAGAAGCTCTTGACGGCGCCGGAGTACTCCTGGAGGCTCCGGCGGGCGTCCCGCGCCTTCCCCTTCAGCTCCTCCAGGTCCGTGCCGTGGAGCACCTGCGCCTGGTCGACGCTGTAGATCTCGAGGTCCGTGTCGACGGTGACGTGGTAGTGGATGACCTCGTTGAAGAAGGTGTCCACGCGCATGTCGTGGATCAGGAACTTGATCTCCGCGACTTCCTTCTTGAGGCCGCTGGCGTAGTCCACAGTGTCTCGCGAGGTTCGAGGACCCCGGCGACTTCCGGGGGCGCGATTGTACCCCGTACCCGGCGCCCGGGCCGGGAGGGCCTCGCCGGTCTCGCCGCGCGGGCCTAGGGTCGGTCCGGGGCCCCCGGGTGGGGGCGGCGCCGCCTCTGCGCGTCGACGACGCCGTAGGCGGCCATGTTCACGATGTCGGGGACGTCGACACCCTGCTGGAGGACGTGGATCGGAGCGCGCATCCCCATGAGGATCGGGCCGATGGCATCGGCGCCAGCGAGACGCCAGACGAGCTTGTAGGCGGCGTTCGCGCTCTGCAGCTCGGGGAAGACCAGCACGTTGGCGGGACCCGTGAGCCGGGCGAAGGGGTACTGCTCCTGCAGGAACCCGGGCAGGACCGCGGTGTCCGCCTGCATCTCCCCGTCGCACTCGAGGTCCGGGCGCCGGGCGCGCACGATCTCGACCGCCTGGCGGACCTTGTCGGCCAGGGGGTGGCGCGTGTTCCCGAAGTTGGAGAACGAGATCATCGCCACCCGGGGCTTGATGTCGAAGAGGCTGGCGGTGTCGGCCGAGAGGATGGCGATCTCGGCCAGCTCCTGGGCGTTCGGGTCGATGTTGACCGTGGTGTCGGCGAAGAAGAAGGCCCGCTGCTTCAGCAGGAGCACGTAGAGGCCGCAGACGCGCCGCACGCCCTCCGCCACCCCGATCACCCGCAGCGCCGGGCGGATCGCGTCCGGGTAGCTCGTGGTCAGGCCGGACAGGGAGACGTCGGCGTCGTCCTGGTCGACCATCATCGCCGCGAAGGTGTGGCGCTCCTTGACGTGGACGGCGGCGTCCTCGCGCGTGACGCCGTGGCGCTTCCGGCGCTCGTAGTAGGCCTCGACGTACTCGGCGAACCGGGGGTGCGTCTCGGGGTCGACCACCTCGACGGGGTCCTTGACCTCGAGGGCCTCGAGCTCGCTCGCGGCCTTCCTGCCGACCGAGACGAGGATCGGCCGGGCCAGGCTCTCCTCGGCGAGGAGCTTGGCCGCGCGCTGGATCTTGGGGTGGTCGCCTTCGGCGAAGACCACCCGCATCGGGCGGCGCCTGGCCTTGTCGTGGATGACCTGCATGAACGACCGCGACGGCGAGAGCATCCCGGCCAGGCGGTCGCGGTACGCCTCGAGATCGGCGATCGGCCGCCGGGCCACGCCGCTCTTCGCGGCGGCCTCGGCCACGGCCGGGGCGACGCGCAGGAGGACGCGGTGGTCGAAGGGCTTGGGGATGAGGTAGTCCCGGCCGAAGCGGAAGCCCTCGACGCCGTAGGCGCGGGCGACGGCGTCGGGGACATCCTCCTTGGCGAGGTCGGCGAGGGCGCGCGACGCCGCGAGCTTCATGGCCTCGTTGATCTGGCTCGCCCGGCTGTCGAGGGCGCCGCGGAAGATGGAGGGGAAGCCGAGCACGTTGTTGACCTGGTTCGGGTAGTCGGAGCGGCCGGTAGCCATGATCACGTCGGGGCGGGCGGCGTGGGCCTCCTCGGGGGAGATCTCCGGCACCGGGTTGGCCATCGCGAACACGATCGGGTCGCGCGCCATCGTCTTGAGCATCTCCCCCGTCAGCAGCCGGGCCGAAGCGACGCCGACGAACGCGTCCGCCCCTTCCACGGCCTCGGCGAGGGTGCGGAGCTTCGTCTCCCGGGCGAAGCGCTCCTTGTAGGGGTTCATGTTCTCCGTGCGCCCCTCGTAGATGACGCCGGAGCGGTCGACCATCACCATGTTCTCGCGACGCACGCCGTAGGTGATGTAGAGGTTCGCGCAGGCCACCGCGGCCGCCCCCGCCCCCGCGAACACGACCCTCGCGTCCTCGATCCGCTTGCCGGCCAGCTCCAGCGCGTTGAGGAAGGCGGCGGCGGAGATGATGGCGGTGCCGTGCTGGTCGTCGTGGAAGACGGGGATCCCCAGGCGCGCCTTGAGCTTCTCCTCGATGTGGAAGCACTCGGGGGCCTTGATGTCCTCGAGGTTGATGCCGCCGAAGGTGGGCTCGAGGCGCGCCACGCACTCGATGAACTGGTCGGGGTCGGTCTCGGCCACCTCGATGTCGAAGACGTCGATGTCGGCGAAGCGCTTGAAGAGCACCCCCTTGCCTTCCATGACCGGCTTGCCGGCGAGGGGGCCGATGTTCCCGAGCCCGAGGACGGCCGTGCCGTTGGAGATGACGGCCACGAGGTTTCCCTTGGCCGTGTACTCGTAGGCCAGGTCGGGGTCCTTCTCGATCTCGAGGCACGGCTCGGCGACACCCGGCGTGTAGGCGAGCGACAGGTCGCGGGCCGTCGCGCACGGCTTGCTCGGGACGACCTCCACCTTGCCCTTTCGACCGTTCCGGTGGAAATCCAGGGCGTCCTGCTTGCTGATGCTCACGGTTCCTCCTCGCCGTCCTCCCGCGTGGGGACGGCACGCGCCTCGGTGGCCGAGAGTGCATTCGACTACGGGTAGGCCGTCCACTTCAAGGGACGCCCCGGCTTGCGAGAGACGAGGCCGTTCGAGCGGCTTCATTGAAATGCCCCGGAACCGGTGCTAGCCTGCGCAAACCCCGCAGGACCCGAAGGGGCCGCGCATGAGCACGCCGACGAACCCACCGACGCCGAACCCTGCCAAGAACCGGGAGGCCGCAGTGAGCAAGGACACCCTGACGATCACCGACAACCGCAACGGGAAGACCTACGAGGTCCCGATCCAGGACGGGACGATCAAGGCCACGGACCTCCGCCAGATCAAGGCCTCGGCGGACGACTTCGGCCTCATGACCTACGACCCCGGATACATGAACACCGCCTCGTGCAAGAGCCGGATCACGTTCATCGACGGCGACAAGGGCATCCTCAACTACCGCGGCTACCCGATCGACCAACTCGCGGAGCAGAGCACCTACCTCGAAACCGCGTTCCTGCTCCTCCACGGGGAGCTGCCCACCAAGGTGGAGTACGAGCAGTGGGTCGACAACATCACCCACCACACGTTCATCCACGAGAACGTGAAGGACGTCATGTCCGGCTTCCGCTACGACGCGCACCCGATGGGGATGCTGGCGTCCATGGTGGCCGCCCTCAGCACCTTCTACCCGGAGGCCAAGCGCGTCCGGGACCCCGAGGCCCGCCGGAAGCAGATCCACCGGCTGATCGCGAAGATCCCGACCCTGGCCGCCTTCGCCTACCGGCACTCGCTCGGGCTGCCCTACGTGTACCCCGACAACGAGCTGAGCTACCCCGCGAACTTCCTGCAGATGATGTTCCGGACGAGCGAGCTCAAGTACAAGGTGCACCCGGCCCTCGAGAAGGCGCTCGACGTGCTGTTCATCCTGCACGCCGACCACGAGCAGAACTGCTCGACCTCGGCCATGCGCAGCATCGGCTCCTCGGAGGCCGACCCCTACTGCGCGGCGGCGGGGGCGATCGGCGCCCTCTACGGCCCGCTGCACGGCGGGGCCAACGAGGCGGTGCTCCGGATGCTCCTGGAGATCGGCTCGAAGGACAAGGTCGCGGCCTTCGTGAAGGACGTGAAGGAGTCGGGCGGCGACGTGCGCCTGATGGGCTTCGGCCACCGCGTCTACAAGAACTACGACCCCCGCGCCAAGATCATCAAGAAGATGGCCGACCAGGTGTTCGAGGTGACGGGCCGCAACCCGCTGCTCGACATCGCCCTCGAGCTCGAGCGGATCGCCCTCTCCGACGAGTACTTCATCAAGCGCAAGCTCTACCCGAACGTGGACTTCTACTCCGGCCTCATCTACCAGGCCATGAAGTTCCCGACGGAGATGTTCTGCGTGCTGTTCGCGATCCCGCGCATGTCCGGCTGGCTCTCGCAGTGGCAGGAGATGGTCGAGGACAAGGACCAGAAGATCGCGCGCCCGCGGCAGATCTTCCTCGGCCCCGCGAAGCGCGAGTACGTCCCCCTGCACCGGCGCGCCTAGGGGCCATGCCGGGAGCGACCACGGCCGGGGCGGGCAGGCCCGTTCCGGCCGTTCTTCCGTCCGCGGAGGCCGAGGGCCGCTCGATCCTCCTCGAGCACGAGGTCTACGCGCTGCTGGCCTCGGCCGGGATCGAGGTCCCCCGCCACCGGCTCGTGGCGTCGCCGGAGGTCGTCGGCGACGCTCTCGTTGCGGCCCTCGGCTCGGAGGAGGCGGTCGTCAAGATCGCCTCGCCCGACCTCCTCCACAAGAGCGACGTGGGCGGCGTCGCGATGTGCCGCAACGAGCCCTCGGCGGTGCGGGAGGCCGTGGCGCGTGTGATATCCGCCGCGCGGCAGGCCGACCCGCGGGCTCGCATCGACGGAGCGCTCGTCGTCGAGCGGGTGCGGTTCCGCCCGGGCACGGGGCGCGAGATGCTGGCCGCCTTCCGCCACGACCCCGCCTTCGGGGCCGTCGTCGTCCTCGGCGTGGGCGGCCTTGACACCGAAGCGCTCCTCGGGGCCCTTCGCCCGGAGAAGGCGCGCGCGATGATGGCCGCCCGCGGCCTCACCGCGGATGGCGCGCGGCGGGCGCTGCGGGGGACGCTCGTCCACTCCGCGCTCACCGGGCGCCTCCGGACGAGCCGTGCGGCGGGGCTTCCCGAGGAGGCCCTGGCGGAGCTGGCCGTGGCCCTCGGACGCCTGGCGGAGACGTGGGCCGGTTTCGAGCCACCGGGCGGCCTCGGCCTCGCCGAGCTCGAGGTGAACCCGATGGTGGCGGCGGAGGACGGCCGCATCGTCGCCCTCGACGGCCTGGCGCGCCTCCACCGGCCGGCGCCTCTGGCGCCGGAGCGCCCGGTGGCCGAGCTGCGGCGGCTCCTGACCCCCGGGAGCGCCGTCGTCGTCGGCGCCTCGGCCGAGGGCATGAACCCGGGCCGCATCATCCTGCGCAACCTGGTCGAGGGCGGGGGCATCCCGCGCGAGCGGATCTGGGCCGTCCACCCGAAGGCCGCCGAGATCGACGGCTGCCGGGCGTTTCCGTCTCTCGCCGATCTCCCGGAGCCGGCCGACCTCGCGATCGTCTCGGTGGCGGCGGACCGAGGGGCCGACCAGGTGGTCCAGGAGATCGTCGAGAAGAGGCGGGCGCGCACGGTGACGCTCATCGCGGGGGGCTTCGGCGAGACGGAGGGCGGCCGCGAGGCCGAGGCCCGGATCCGCCGGGCCCTCGCGGACAGCCACCGGGCGGCGGACGGCGGCGTCCTGCTGAACGGGGGCAACTGCCTCGGCATCATCTCGGTGCCCGGCCGCTACAACACCTTCTTCATCCCGCCGCACAAGCTGCCGGTGAGGGAGGGCCCGGGCCGGGGCCTCGCGAGCGTGAGCCAGTCCGGGGCCTACCTCGTGAGCCAGATCTCCAACCTCGACGGCGTCGTCGAGCTGCGCTACGCGATCTCGTTCGGCAACCAGATGGACGTCACGGTGTCGGACTACCTCGCCTACCTCGAAGGGGACCCGGGCGCGAGGGTCTTCTCGGTCTACCTCGAGGGCTTCCAGCGCGGCGACGGCGTGCTCTTCCTCGAGGCGGTGCAGCGCATCGTGGGCTCCGGCCGCCCCGTCCTCTTCTACAAGGCCGGCCGCACGCGCGAGGGCTCGGCCGCCGCCGCCTCCCACACCGCCTCCGCGGTGGGGGACTACGAGGTCTGCGAGGAGCTGGCCCGGGCGGCGGGAGCGGTCGTGGCCACGAGCCTCGACCAGTTCGAGGACGACGCGACGACGTTCACGCTGCTCGACGGCCGGGCCGCCGCCGGCCGGCGGCTGGCCGTCCTCTCGAACGCCGGGTTCGAGGCCACCGCCGCCGCCGACACGCTGTTCGGGATGGAGCTCGCCGGCCTCGGCGCCTCCACCCGGGAGCGGCTCGCCGCCCTTCTGCCCCCCGGGATCGTGGACGTGCACAACCCGGTGGACGCGACCCCGGTGACGCCCACGGAGAAGTACGTCGCGATCGCGCGAGCGCTGGCGGAGGACCCGGGCGTCCACGCGCTGGTCGTGGCGGGCGTCCCGGCGACGCCATTCCTCGACACCCTGGGGCGGGGCGAGGGGCACGGCGAGGACGTGGCGGGCGAGAGAGGTCTGGCCACGCTCCTCTCGGCGTTCTTCCGCTCGACGGGCAAGCCAGTCGTCTTCTCGGTCGACTCGGGGGCCCTCTACGACCCGCTCGTGACCGCGATGCGCCGGGCCGGCCTGCCGACCTTCCGCCGCGTCGACCGGGCCACGCGGGCGCTCGCCCGGTTCATCGGCCTCGGGCGGTAGGTCCTCCCCGGGCGGGGCGGGAATTCTCCTTGCCAGGCGGAAGTGCCCGATCCAGAATCGGGCTATCACCCAGCGCGAAGGAGGACTTGCCTATGATGCGGAGGATTCTCGTCGTGGCAGTGGCTGTGCTGTTCGTGGCCGGTATGGCCGTTGCGGCCGACACGAAAGAAGCCTCGGGGACGGTCAAGTCGGTCGCGGTCGACTCGGTCACAGTGACCGACAGCGCCGCGAAGGACTGGACGTTCACGGTGGACAAGGAGACGATAGTCTACGTCTCCGGCGGCAGCCACAAGATGGACAAGATCAAGGCCGACGGGAAGATGGCCACGATCAATGAGTTCGTCGAGGTGAAGAAGCCGGTGCTCGTCAAGTTCGTCGAGAAAGACGGCAAGATGATCGCCAGGGAGGTCCGAGTCAAGTAGTTCCTGCGGCACCTGCCGACCGGCTCCCGTCCTCCGGGGCGGGGGCCGGCGCTCAGCCCCGCACCCGCCGCGCCGGCGGGGGAGCGCTACAATCGGCCGATGTTCGAGACCGCCGAGCTCGGCCGCAGCGTGGGCAAGGAGGAGTTCGAGACCGAGGTGCCGAAGCTGCGCCTCGAGCTGCTCGAGGCCCAGCGCGATCTGCAGAAGGCCGGGGTGCCGGTGGTCGTGCTCCTCGCCGGGGCCGACGGCGCCGGCAAGGGCGAGACGGTCAAGCGCGTGCTGGAGTGGCTCGACACGCGCGGGCTCGACACCCACGCCTTCGTCGCCCCCACCGACGAGGAGCGCGAGCGCCCGCGGTGGTGGCGCTACTGGATGCGGCTCCCGCCGCGCGGCCGCATCGGGATCTTCTTCGGCTCCTGGTACTCCGAGCCCCTCGTCGAGCGGGCCTTCGGCCGGCTGAGCCGCGCGCGGTACGACCGCATGCTGTCCGAGATCGCCTTCTTCGAGCAGATGCTCGCGGAGGACGGGGCGCTCGTCGTCAAGCTCTGGATCCACCTCTCGAAGAAGGGCCTCCGCAAGCGCCTCCGCGGCCTGGAGGACGACCCGGCCACGCGGTGGAAGGTGACGAAGGCCGACTGGAAGCACTTTCGCAAGTACGACCGCTACATCGAGGCCTCGGAGCACGCGATCCGCCGCACCGACACGAGCCACGCCCCCTGGCTGCTGGTCGAGGCCACGGACGAGCGGTACCGGGACCTCATGGCCGGGCGCTCCCTGCTCGAGCGCTTCCGCGGCCGGCTCGCCGCGGCCGCGCCCACGCGCAGGGCCGCCGCTCCCGCGGGCAGCCCGACCCCGCCGCCGGCCGTGAGCAAGGAGGCCTCGCTCACCATCCTGGACCGGGTGGACCTCGAGAAGTCGCTCACCGGCGAGCAGTACGCGCGGCGGCTGGAGAGCGCGCAGGGCCGCCTGGGGCGGCTCGTCCGCGCCGCCTTCGAGAAGAAACGCTCGACCGTCGTCGTCTTCGAGGGCTGGGACGCCTCGGGCAAGGGCGGCAACATCCGCCGGATCACGGCGGCCATGGACCCGCGGACCTACCGTGTCATCTCGGTCGCCGGCCCCACCGACGAGGAGAAGGCCCACCACTACCTGTGGCGCTTCTGGCGCCACGCGCCGCGGGCCGGCTACGTCACCCTCTACGACCGCTCGTGGTACGGGCGCGTCCTCGTCGAGCGCGTGGAGGGCTTCGCCCGGCCGGACGAGTGGAGCCGCGCCTACCTCGAGATCAACGACTTCGAGCACCAGCTCGCCTCGCACGGGGTGGTGCTGGCGAAGTTCTGGCTGCACCTCGACGCGAAGGAGCAGCTCCGCCGCTTCCGGGAGCGCGAGACGGTGGCCTGGAAGCGGCACAAGATCGGCCCCGAGGACTGGCGCAACCGCGAGAAGTGGGACCGGTACGAGGAGGCCGTCTCCGACATGGTCGCGCGGACGAGCACGGCCGAGGCGCCGTGGACGCTGGTGGGCGCGAACGACAAGCGCCGGGCCCGGGTCCGGGTCGTCGAGTCGCTCTGCTCACGGCTGGAGAGAGCGCTCGAGAGCTGAAGATGGCCCACACCTGCCCGTGGTGGTTCGGGTACTTCCTCCTCAACCCGTTCCGCCGGATCTCCCAGGGCCCGTCCCGGATCCTCCGCCCCTTCGTTCGCGAGGGGATGGTGGTGGTGGAGCCCGGCTGCGGCATGGGTTACTTCACCCTCGACCTCGCGCGGATGGTGGGCCCGCGGGGTCGCGTGGTCGCGATCGACCTCCAGGAGAGGATGCTGGCGGGGCTGCGTCGGCGCGCCGGCCGCGCCGGGCTCGAGGGACGGATCGACACCCGCCTGGCCCAGCCCGACCGCCTCGGCATCGACGACCTCCGGGGGCGGGTCGACCTAGTCCTCGCCTTCTACGTGGTGCACGAGCTCGAGGCGCCGGGCGCCTTCTTCGCCGAGCTGGCGGCCGCGCTCGGGCCCGACGGGACCGTCCTCGTCGTGGAGCCGCCGCTGCACGTCTCGCGCGCGGGCTTCGGGAGGTCCCTCGCCGCCGCGGAGGGCGCGGGCCTGCGCGTCGCGAGCCGGCCCCGGATCGGCCCGAACAAGGCGGCGCTGCTCCAGCGGTCGGTGCCGGGCGGGCGAGAGGGCCCCTGACGATGGCGAAGCGGGGCGACCGGGTCCCGGTCCTGGCCGTCTCCCTCGCCGGCCTCGTGGCCTGTGGCGGCGCCGATGGGCCGACTCCCTCCGCTCCCCCGGCCCCGGCCGCGACCCGCGAGGAGCGCTGGATCCAGGACATCGACTACCTCGCGTCCGAGCTCCCGCGGCTGCACCCCAACCTCTTCTACGCCGCCCCCCGGAGCGAGTTCGACGGCGTGGTCGCCGCGGTCCGCGCCGCCGCGCCCACGGCCCGCGACCACGAGATCGTGGCCGGGCTCATGCGGATCGCCGCGGTGGCGCGCGACGGCCACACCGCCGTCTACCCCTGGCGGGGCTTCCGCTACCTTCCGCTCGGGCTCACGCGGCTCGCGGACGGGCTGTACGTGACGGCAGCCAGCGCCTCGCTCGCCAGCAGCGCCGGGGCGAGGGTGCTCGGCGTCGGCGACGTGCCGGTGGCCGAGCTCGAGGCGCGGGCGGCGCCGTTCGTGAGCCACGAGAACGACGCCTGGCTGCGGGTGAAGGTCACCGAATTGCTGGCGATCCCCGAGATGCTCCACGTGCTGGGGGCCACGGCGGATCCCGCGGTCGCGACGTTCCGGCTGGAGCGCGCGGACGGCTCGCGCGAGTCGGTCGCCGTGGCCGCTCTCTCCACGCCTCCCGTGCTCGTCGACGTCGCGACCGCCTCGGGGGCGACCCTCCCCCTGCACCGCCAGCGCCCGAACGACAACTACTGGCTGGTCCTCGTGGAGGAGTCGCGCACGCTCTACCTCCAGTACAACCGCTGCCAGAACGCCTCGGAGTCGCTCGCCTCCGTGGCCGACCGGGCCTTCGGCCTGATGGACGCGGGCGCGGCCGACCGGCTGGTCGTCGACGTGCGCCACAACGGGGGCGGCGACTCGAGCGTGGACGACCACGTGATCGACGGGATCGAGCGCCGATCCGCCTGGCGGCAGAGGGGCCGCCTCTACTGCCTGATCGGCGGGGAGACGTTCTCGTCGGGGATGTGGACGGCCAACGACCTCCGCAGGATCGGCGCGGTCCTCGTGGGCAGCCCGACCGGCGGCAAGCCGAACAGCTACGGCAACCAGAGCACGCTGCAGCTGCCCAACTCCCTCGTCCAGGTCGGCTACTCCACGCGCTACTACCAGCTGATCAACGGCTCGGACCCGCCCTCGGTCTCGCCGGACCTCGCCGTGGAGCCGACGATCGCCGACCTCCGGGCGGGGAGAGACCCCCTGCTCGAAGCCGTCCTCGCCGATCGGCGGTGAGGTCGCCGGGTTTCCGCCCGGCGCGGCATTGACCTCCAACGTCTTCGGAGGGACACTGGCAATGGCGGAAGCCTAGGGGTGGCCAGCACGGCCTGAGATCACACCCTCGGAACCTGATCCGGTTCGTACCGGCGTAGGAAAGGCGAGAGAGATCGATCCCGCTCGACTTCGAGCGTCACTCCAAAGGGTCCGCCTCGATCGCCCCGCGGGAGCGGGGGGAGGAGGCGATTCCATGGGCACGAGGAAGAGAAGGCGCTCGCGAGGCGGAGGTCCCGCCCTCCGATCGTTCGCGCTCGCGGCCGTCCTGGCGTCGCCCGCCCTCGCAGACGACCCGGCCGTTCCGTCCCCGCCGTCCGGCCAGCCCGCGCCGTCGCCCACCCCCGCGGCCCCCTATCGCCTGAGCGAGGAGGTGGTGGTGCAGGCGGTGCGGGCCGAGGACCGCGCGCCGGTCAGCAAGACCGACGTCGGGCGGGAGGCGATCGAGAGCGTCAACCGGGGCCAGGAGATGCCCTTCCTGCTCGCCGCGACGCCGGCGGTGAACGTGCAGTCGGACAGCGGCCTCGCCGCCGGCTACTCCTACTTCAACATCCGCGGGATCGGGCAGACCCGGCTCAACATCACCCTCGACGGCGTCCCCCTCCAGGACCCCGAGGACCAGGCCCTCTACTTCTCGAACTTCGCGGACTTCGCGAGTGTCGTGGACTCCATCCAGGTCCAGCGCGGGGTGGGCACGTCGAGCGTGGGCTCGGCCTCCTACGGCGGCTCGGTCAACTTCGCGAGCGTGAACCCCGAAGGCCGCCGGACGGTCGAGGCGCAGGTGGGGGGCGGGTCGTGGGGGACCGGCCGGGCGACGGCGGCCGTCCACTCGGGGCGGCTGGGCGGGGCGTGGGGGCTCTACGGCCGCTTCTCGGGCCAGACGACGGACGGCTTTCGCGAGCACTCGGGGGTCGACCAGGGGACGCTCTACTACGGGGCCACGCGCTCGGGCGCTCGCTCGCTCTTCAAGCTCTTCGGTTTCTCGGGCCGGGAGCGCACCGAGCTCGCCTACATCGCCACCGACGAGGCGACCCTGGCCACGAACCTGCGCGCGAACCCCCTCTCCCCCGAGGACGAGGACCGCTTCGGCCAGGACTTCGTCCAGGCGCAGTACACGCGCCTCGTGGGAGGGGCAACGACCCTCATGGCCCAGGGCTACTACAACGGCGCCCAGGGCTGGTTCCGCATCCCGTCGGGGGAGGAGCTGCAGCAGTACGGCCTCGACGGCCACTTCGTGGGCCTCGTGCTCGGGGCCACCCACCACGCCGGCCGTCTCTCGCTCAACTGGGGCGCTCACGGCAACGACTTCACCCGCGACCACTTCATGGACGTGGTGGGCGGGGAGCGGGCCTACCTCAACACCGGTCTCAAGAACGAGCTCAGCACGTTCCTGAAGGCCGCGTGGGAGGCGGGGAAGACGCGGCTCTGGGCCGACGCGCAGGTGCGCTACGCGCGGTTCGAGTACCGGGGCGACCAGCCGCTGGGCTCGGTGAGCTGGACCTTCTTCAACCCGAAGGCGGGCGTGCGCTTCGACCCCTCGGACTCCGTGGGCCTCTACGCCTCGGTCGGGCGAATGGGCCGCGAGCCCGCGCGCAGCGACATGCTGTACGGGGAGGACAACGCGAGCCTGCCCTACGACCTGCGGGCGGTCGCGCCCGAGGAGGTCGTTGACGCGGAGGCGGGAGTCGAGCTGCGGCGGGGCCGGCTCGTGGGCCGGGCCAACGCCTACGCGATGGAGTTCGACAACGAGATCGCCCTGACCGGCGAGCTGTCCGAGATCGGCCTGCCCGTGCGGCGGAACGCCGGCCGCAGCCACCGCCGGGGGTTCGAGCTGGAGCTCGGCTTTTCCCCCTCGGACCGCTGGCGCCTCGGGGCGACGGCCGCCTTCAGCCGGAGCCGCCTCGAGCAGTGGACGCAGGCGTACGACGTGTACGACGCCGACGGGGCATGGGTCGCGAGCCAGCCCGTCGCGTACCGGGACGTCCCGCCGCTGCTCACGCCCGCGGTGCTGCTCAACGGGACCGTGGAGTGGAAGCCCTCGGCCGACATTTCTCTCTTCCTCGCCGGCCGCTGGGTGGACGCGGCCCAGCTCGACAACACCGGCAACCCGGCCTTCCGCACGCCGGCCTTCTTCAACCTCGACCTGCAGGCGAGCGTCTCGCTCGCGCGGTGGGTGAAGCGGGGCGAGCCCCGGGTCCGCGTGCAGACCACGAACCTGCTGGACGACGACCGGCAGTGGCCGGGCGGCTACAGCTACCTCTTCTTCACTCGAGACGCGGCGGGGGCGGAGTCGCTGTCCGGCACCGCGTACTACTACCCGCTCGCCACCCGCAGCGTGTACGTCACGCTCGACGTGCGGTTCTGAGGGGACGCGACTGGACCCCCTCGAGGCGGCGGGCGTCGTCTTCGGGGTGGCCTACGTCCTGCTGGCCATCCGCGAGAGCCCGTGGTGCTGGCCGTTCGGCATCGCCAACGCGGCGGTCTTCCTCGTGGTCTTCGCGCACGCCCGCATCTACGGGGCGGCTGCCCTGCAGGCCGTCTACGTCGTCGTGTCGGTCTACGGCTGGTACGAGTGGCTGCACGGGGGGCAGGACCACGGCCGGCTGGCGGTGTCGCGGACGCCCGCGCGATGGCTCGCCGGCCTCGCCGCGGCCGGGGCCGCCTTTTCGCTGGCCATCGGTCTCTTCCTGAAGCACAAGACGGACGCCGCCCTGCCCTTCTCCGACGGGGCCACCACCGCCTTCAGCCTCGCCGCGCAGTGGATGACGACCCGCAAGTGGCTCGAGAACTGGCTGGTCTGGATCGCGGTGGACGCGGCCTACGTGGCGATGTACGTGTCGCAGCGGCTCTACGCGACGGCCGGGCTCTATGCGGCCTTCCTCGTCCTCGCCGTCCTGGGCTTCCGCGAGTGGCGCCGCTCGATGGTCGGGGAGCGGTGGGCGTGAGGCCCGCGCGCGTGGTGCCGATCGGGCCCGAGTCCACGGGGAAGACCTGGCTGGCCGGCGAGCTCGCGGCGCACTACGGGGTGCCCTGGTCCCCCGAGCACGCCCGCGCGTACGTCGAGCGCCACCCCCGGGCGCTCAGCTTCGCCGACGTGGACCCGATCGCCCGCGGCCAGAGGGAGGGGGAGGACGGGGCGATCGCTCAGGCGCAGGACCGGGGCTCGGCCCTCGTCGTCCTCGACACCGACCTCGTCAGCACGATGGTGTACAGCCGCCACTACTACGGCGACTGCCCGCCCTGGATCGAGGAGGAGGCCACCCGGCGCCTCGCCGACCTCTACCTCCTCCACCAGGTGGACGTGGCCTGGACACCGGACGGCCACCAGCGGGAGCAGCCGGCGCGGCGCGAGGAGCTCCACGCGCTCTTCCTGGGGACGCTCCGCGCGCTCGGCGCGCGCGTGGCCGATGTGTCCGGCCCCTGGGACGAGCGCCGGCGACGGGCGATCGCAGCCGTGGACGCTCTCCTCGCGGGCCAGGCTCCGGCCGCGCTCTGAAGCGGCTACACTCGGGCCCGGAGGTCACATGGACGAGAGCCGGCGGGACGAGCTGGTCCGGGACATCGAGGAGCTTCTCGACGACCAGGCCCCGAAGGCGGAGGCGGGCGGCACCGGGGTGATTGCCGAGCACAGGCTGCAGCTGGCGGCGGCCGTGTTGATGGTGAGCGTGGCGCGGGCCGACTTCGCAACCACCGAGGACGAGCGCCGCGCCCTCGTGGGGGCGGTGTCGCGCGGCCTCGGCCTGCCGGAGGACGTGGCGGCCGCCGTGGCGCGCTGCGGCGAGGACGCCCTCGACCGCGGCGTGCGGTTCCCGGTCGTTCTCGCCCGCCTCTCGCGCGAGTGCACGGTCGCGCAGAAGCGCCGGCTCGTCGAGTCGCTGTGGCGGATCGCGTTTGCCGACGCCGAGCTCGCCGGCCACGAGGAGTACCTCGTCCGCAAGATCGCCGGGCAGCTGGACCTCGGCACCGCCGACCTCGTGGAGACGAAGATCCGGGCCCGGGAGGACTTCCTCAAAGGGGAGGCCTAGACCCCCGCGCCTGCCGCCCTCGATCCAGAACCGGGACGGCGTTCCAGCACCGGGACCGCGCCCCCCGCCGATCCTCGCCGCGCAAACGGTACGGGCTGTGTCGGTTGCGGTGGGGCGAGGCTCGGGGCCCGACCTGGTATTCCTCTTGCTTTGTAGGGGTCTGGCGGGCGTCCCTCCCGTCCGCCCCAGTGGAGGTTCATCCTGCGACCCGCTCGCCTTCTCCCCCTCGTGGTGGCCGCCGTGCTGGCCGCCGCCTCCGCCTCGGCCGTCTCCGCCGACGAGTCGTACCGGGTCATCGTGCACCCGCAGGTGAAGGGGACACAGATCCCCCGCGCCTCGGTCAGCTCGATCTTCCTCAAGCAGGCCGCGAGGTGGGGAGACGGCAGCCCGGTCCTCCCGGTGGACCAGTCCGTCCGGTCGCCCGTGCGGCAGTCCTTCTCGAGCGGCGTGCTCCGTCAGGGTCTCGTCGCGGTCCAGGCCTACTGGCACCGCCAGATGGCCGCGGGGGTCGCGCCGCCGCCGGTCAAGCCGACCGACGAAGAGGTCGTCTCCTACGTGGCCACGACCCGCGGCGCGATCGGCTACGTGTCCGCGGGGGTGCCCCTGCCGGACAGCGTCAAGACCGTCGCCATCACCGACTGAGAAGCGAGAAGGCCCGGCCGCCGCTGCGCGCGGCCACCGGGCCTTCGTCCGGGTACCGCCTTCGCGGGCCCTAGGCGCCGGGCTGACCCTTCCCGGCCAGGATCTTCTTCAGCCCGTCGAGGGTCGCGTCCTCGGGGAAGCGGCTCTTGTACACGGTCTCGAGCAGCTGGTTGACCCTGTCCACGTTCGGGGCGGGCAGGTTCTTCGCCCGCCCGAAGGCCACGAACGAGGCCGCGGCGTCGATGAGGACGTCGGCCTCGGCGTTCAGCTTCTCGCGCCCGGCCTTGACCTCGGCATTCGGCTCCGCCGCGCCCCGGTCCGCCTCCGGCAGCGCGTTGTAGGCCTTCACCGCCTCGCCGTAGGCGCCCTGCCGGATCGCGAGGACGCGCAGCATGTTCTGCCCCGCGATCGCGACGTCGCCGGGCGCGTACCCGGTCGACTTCTCGTACACCCGCAGGGCCTCCGCCACGTTGCCGTTCTTCTGCTCGACCAACGCCACGAGCTGCGTCATCCACGCGAGCGTCGCGTTCTTGTCGAAGCTCTGGACGCCGGCGAGGGTCTTGCCGGACTCGACCATCGCGATGCCCTTCTTCGCCATTTCCACGCCGGCGGCGGCGTTGTCGTACACGGGCGGCCGGCCCAGCACCTCGGCGCGGACCTGCCACGCCATCGCGTAGATCACGTTGAGGTTCTCGGGGTCGGCGGCGAGGATCTCCTTGCCGACCGCGAGCATGTCCGCGGTGCGCTTCTCCTTGATGGCGGCGTCGAGGGCCGCCATCTGCGCGGGGCCTAGCCACTTCTTGATGAAGTCGGCGTATTGGCCGGTCGGGTACTTCTCGAGGTACTCCTTGGCGGCGGCCAGGGCCTTGGCGTTGTCGCCGGCCTGGCTGGCTGCGTGCCACGCGCGATAGGCCGCACCCTCGTCCTGGACGACATCCTGCGCCGCGACGGGGGCGGCGGGGAGAACGGCGAGAGCGGCGAGGAGCAGGATGCCCACGGCCGTCGGGGCGAGGGTCTTGCGAAGGAACACGATTAGCCTCCTGGTCTTTCGAGTCCGAGCGAAGAGCGAAGGAGTAGTCTACCCCGGCGCCAGCCGGGGTCAACTCGTAGAATAGGCGGCGAGGAGGCGCCCGATGCCCACCGTGCCCGCCCTGCCTGCCGGCTCCCTCCGCCGCCGCTGCGATCCCGACTCGCTCGGCTTCGAGACGACCGCCGACCTTCCGGACGTGCCGGGGATCATCGGCCAGGCGCGGGCCGAGGAGGCGGTCCGGTTCGCCATCGGCATCCGCCGCTACGGCTACAACCTGTACGCCCTCGGCACCTCCGGCATGGGCAAGCACGGCTTCGTGCGCGCCTTCCTCGAGCGGCAGGCCGCCGCCGAGCCGGTCCCCCCGGACTGGTGCTACGTGCACGACTTCGACGAGCCCCGCCGGCCCCGGGCGCTGCGGCTGCCCCCGGGGCGCGCGCCGCAGCTGCGGCAGGACCTCGAGCGGCTCGTCGACGAGCTGCGGGCCGTCATCCCCGAGGTCTTCGAGAGCGAGGACTATCGGACGCGCAAGAAGCTCATCGAGGGGCAGTTCGCCGAGCAGAGCGAGAAGGCCTTCACCCTCATCGAGGCGAAGGCCCGCGAGCGCGGCGTCGCCATCATCAAGACCTCCTCCGGCGTGGGCATGGCCCCCCTGCGCGACGGGGAGGTCATGGACCCCGAGGAGTTCCAGAAGCTCCCCGCCGCGGAGCAGGAGCGGTTCAAGGCGGAGGTGGCGGCGGTGCAGCGCGAGCTGCAGGACGCCGTGGGAGGCCTGCCCCGCGAGGCGCGGCGCCAGCGCCACGAGCTGCGCAAGCTCGACCGGCTGGTCACCGCCTCCGCCACGTCGCAGCTCATCGACGAGCTGCGCCCTCGCTGGGCCGACGTGCCCGCGGTGCTCGAGCACCTGGCCGAGGTCCAGAAGGACGTGGTGGACAACGCGGAGGACTTCCTGCCCCCGCCGGAGGGGGCGAACGCGGTGAAGGCCCTCCTCGGCGGACGCCAGGAACAGCGGGCCGCCCGGCGCTACCAGGTGAACGTGCTCGTGACGCGCTCCCCGGGGTCGGGCGCCCCCGTCGTGTACGAGGACCACCCGACCCACGCGAACCTCGTGGGCCGGATCGAGCACGTGTCGGAGATGGGCAACCTCGTCACCGACTTCACGCTCGTCCAGCCCGGGGCGCTGCACCGGGCGAACGGCGGCTACCTCATCGTGGACGCGCGCCGGCTGCTGCAGCAGCCGCTGGCCTGGGACGAGCTCAAGCGGGCCCTGCGCTCCAAGGTGATCCGGATCGAGTCGCTCGGCCAGGCGTTGAGCCTCACCGCGACCGCCTCGCTCGAGCCGGAGCCGATCCCCCTCGAGACGAAGGTGGTCCTCCTCGGCGAGCGCCACCTCTACTACCTGCTCTCCCAGCTCGACCCGGAGTTTCCCGAGCTGTTCAAGGTGGCGGCCGACTTCGAGGAGGAGGTCGAGCGCGACCCCGAGGGCGAGCAGCTCTACGCGCGGCTGCTGGGGACCTTCGCCCGCCGCGAGGGGCTGCGGCCGCTCGACCGGGGCGCGGTCGCCCGCGCCATCGAGCAGGCCTCGCGCCTCGCCGCGGACGCGGAGCGGCTCCTGGTCCACGCGGAGACGGTGGCCGACCTCCTGCGCGAGGCCGACCACCTCGCGGGCGGGGCGGGGGCGGCGGTGGTCGCCGCCGAGCACGTGCAGGCCGCCCTCGACGCCCAGGTACGGCGGGCGAGCCGCGTGCGCGAGCGCATCCACGAGGACATCCGCCGCGGCACCATCCTCATCGACACCCGGGGCGAGGCGGTGGGGCAGGTCAACGGCCTCGTGGTCCTCCAGCTCGGCGGCTACGCGTTCGGACGGCCGAGCCGCATCACCGCCCGCGTCCGGCTCGGCAGCGGGAGCGTCGTGGACATCGAGAAAGAGGTGGCTCTCGGGGGGCCGATCCACTCCAAGGGCGTCCTCATCCTCTCCGGCTTCCTCGGCCAGCGCTTCGCCACCGAGCGGCCGCTCTCCCTCGCCGCGAGCCTCGTCTTCGAGCAGTCGTACTCGGGGGTCGAGGGCGACAGCGCCTCCTGCGGCGAGCTGGTGGCCCTTCTCTCCGCCCTCGCCGAGGTCCCGGTGCGGCAGGGGCGTGCGATCACCGGGTCGGTGAACCAGCACGGCCAGGTCCAGCCGATCGGCGGCGTCAACGAGAAGATCGAGGGCTACTTCGACGTCTGCTCCGCCTCCGGCCTGACCGGCGACCAGGGCGTCCTCATTCCCGCGTCGAACGTGAAGCACCTCATGCTCCGCGCCGACGTGGTGGAGGCGGCGGAGAAGGGCCTCTTCCACGTCTGGCCGATCGCGACGGTCGACGAGGCGGTGGATCTGCTCACCGGGCTGGCAGCGGGGGCGCGCGCCGCCGACGGCCGCTTCCCCGAGGGAACGGTGAACCGGCGGGTGGACGACCGCCTCGCCGCGTTCGCGGAGAAGGCCCGCAACTTCGGGCGCGGCGCGCCCGCGGCCGCGAACGGGGCGAAGGCGACGGAGGCGCAGAAGCCGCCGGAGCCGCCGCCGCCCGGCCCACCGCCCGGGCCTCCCGCCGACCCGCCGCCGGACCCGGGGCCGAAGGACTGAGATGGCCCCGCCGGGCCGCGGCCGCCTGATCGGCGGCTTTGTGCTGCTCACGCTGATCTGGGGGACGACGTGGGCGGCCATCCGCATCGGCCTTTCGGGCATCCCGCCGTTCAGCGGCGTCGCGCTGCGCTTCACGATGGCGGGGGTGCTGCTCCTGGCCCTCGCCCGGCCGCTCGGGGTGCGCCTCGGACGAGGACGCCACGAGCGGACGCTGTGGGTGGTGAACGGGATCCTGTCCTTCTGCATCTCCTACGCGGTCGTGTATTGGTCCGAGCAGTACATCCCCTCCGGGCTCGCCGCCGTCCTCTGGGCCACGTACCCGCTGTTCGTCGCCGGCCTCGCGCACGTCCTCCTGCCGGGCGAGAGGCTGCGCCGGGTCGCGGCCCTCGGCATGCTACTCGGGTTCGCCGGGGTGGCCGTGATCTTCTCCGACGACCTCGCGCTCCTCGGCGGAGACGTGGTGCGGCACGCGGCGCTCGTGATGCTGGTGTCGCCGCTCCTCTCGGCGGTGGCGAGCGTCGCGGTAAAGCGCTGGGGGAGCGGCGTCCACCCGCTCTCGCTGGCCGCGGTGCCGATGCTGCTCGCCGGGGTCGTCATGGGGCTCTTCGCCGCCATCGTCGAGCGGCACCGGCCGCTCGTGCTGGACACCGCCTCGGTGGGCGCCCTCCTCTACCTCGTGGTCTTCGGCTCCGCCGTCACCTTCACGGTCTACTACTGGCTGCTCGCCCGCGTGAGGGCGACGCAGGTCGCCCTGATGTCGTACCTCATCCCGATCGTGGCGGTGGCGGTCGGCGCGCTGCTCTTCGACGAACCCGTCCGCCCCCGGCTCCTCGCCGGCTCGGCGCTGGTCCTCGCCGGCGTCGTCCTCGTCAGCCGGCCGCGGCGCTAGCGCCGGACGGCGCTCACCCCGCTCGGCGGGCCGACGACGGACTGGTAGACGAGCGCGCGGAACCTCGCGTGCAGGTCCGAGTTGCCGGCCGGGAGGAGCTGGGTCATGAGGAGCACCACCATCTTCTCCTTCGGGTCGACCCAGTACGTCGTGTGGTAGGCGCCGCCCCAGCCGAACTCGCCGACCGACCCGTGGCGGCCGGCCTTGCCGAGGTCCTCGACCACGTCGAACCCGAGCCCGAAGCCCCGCGTGCCGTCGCTGAAGAGCGAGCCGGCGTGGTTGACCGTCATCAGCTCGACGGTCTTGGGGCCGAGCAGCCGCACGCCGTCGATCTCGCCGCCGTTCAGCAGCATCTGCAGGAAGCGGCCGTAGTCGCGCGCCGTGGAGAGGAGCCCCGCGCCCCCGGCAAAGGCCACGCGCGGGCCGTCGACGTAGTGGCCCTGGCCCTCCTTCGGGTCGGTGGCCCGCTCGATCTTCCCGTCCTTCGCCGCGTAGACCGTGGCCAGCCGGTCCTTCTGCGCGGGAGGCAGGTAGAACTGCGTGTCCACGAGGCCGAGCGGGCCCGTGATCCGCTTCTGGAAGAACTCGGCGAGGGTCATCCCCGAGACCTTCTCGACGACGACGCCGAGGACGTCGGTGTTGTAGCCGTAGACGTACTTCTCGCCCGGCTGCGAGTCCATCGGCAGGGCGGCCATGCGCTCGACGACCGCGGACACCGGCTCGCTGCGGTCGGCGAAGTACCAGCCCTGGATGCCCGCCGCCTTCCACTGCTCCTGCGCGGGCCCGTAGCCGTAGGAGATCCCGGCCGTGTGGGTCAGGAGGTCGCGGATCGTGATCGCCCGCTTCGCGGGCACGACGCTGACCGGCGACCCCGCCACGGCGCCGGCCGGGGGCGGCAGCGCCACCGTCGTCTTCTCGAAGGCGGGAATGAAGCGGGAGACGGGGTCGGCGAGGCCGATCTTCCCTTCCTCCACCAGCATCATGACGGCGACGCTCGTGAAGGCCTTCGTCTGCGACGCGACGCGGAAGATGGTGTCGGTCTTCATGGGCCGGCCGGCCTCGACGTCGGCCTTGCCGAAGGCCTCGAGGTGGGCCACCCGGCCGTTACGCGCGACGTAGGTGACGACCCCGGCGATCCGCCCTTGGTCGACGTACTGCTGCATCGCCCCGCGCAGGCGCTGCAGGCGCTCCGAAGACAGGCCCACGGACTCCGGCGCGGTCGCGGGCGGGGCCTCGGCCCGCAGCGCGGGCGCGACGAGCAGCAGGGCGGCGAGAGCAAGGAAGAGCGTGCGGCGGGTCATGTCGTCCCTCCTGGGATGGAGCCGGGCGTCCGGCCGTGGCATCCTACACCCGCGCGCGGAGCGCCACGACAGGAGGGGCCATGTCCCGCAAGCTGTTCGCCACCGGGTGCTGGGTGCTGATCGCCACCGGGCTCGCCCACTCGCTGGGGCACTACGCGATGATGAGCGCCCAGGGGGACACCGAGGCCGAGAGGCAGCTGCTGTCGCTCATGCGGGGCAACGCGCAGGACATGGGGCTGGGGTTCGTCCGGTCGATGTTCGACATCCTGGCCGGCTTCAGCCTGAGCTTCGTGATCCTGCCCGCCGGGATGGGGCTGCTGGGTCTGCTGCTCCTGCGCCACGTGGGCCGGGCGCCGGGGCTGCTGCGCCAGGCCGCGATCGTCTACGCCGGGATCTACGGGATCATGACGGCGGTGGCGCTGCGGTACTGGTTCCCGGCGCCGCTCCTGTTCCTCGCCGCCGCGTTCCTCTGCTTCGCGGCGGCGGTGGCCACGGCGCCGGGAAGGCCGTCTACTGGAGCTTGAAGTTGATGGTGACCGTCGCCTCGAAGTCGGCGGGCTTGCCCTTCACCAGGATCGGCTCGTAGCGCCACTGCTTCACCGCGTCGAGGGCCGCCTGGGCCAGGCGCGCGTCCCCCTGCACGTCGGCCGGCGTCCACTTCGCCTTCCCCTTCGCGGCCTTGATCTCCGAGAGCCGCTCCGACGTGGGCGCGGAAGCGGCGACCTTCGCTTCCTGGATGGCCCCGTCCTTGCCGATGGTCACGTTGACCAGGAAGATGCCCTGGACGCCTTCCGCCTTCGCGTCGGCCGGATAGACGGGGTTGACCTTGTGGACGAGCTTCGGCTCACCGGGGGCGGAGACCTTGTCCTCGACCGAGATCTGGGCGGCGGGGGCGGCGGGCTTCGCCGACTGCAGCGGGAGGGCGGTGGCGGCCCAGGAGGCGGCGAGGACGAGGACGGCGGTGGTCAGCGCGACGTGAGCGAGCGTGCGGAGGCGGGACATGGAGACCCCTTTCAGGAGCAGGTCCACCCGTTCCCGGAGGTGGCTCTCGCGAAGGAAGGGCGCGGCCGGGACCGCGCGGGCACGGGCGGCCAGGCGGGCCGCGTCGACGAGCGAGTCGAGATAGGTGTCGCGCGCGCCGAGTCGGCGGACGACGGTCGCGTCCACCGTCTGCTCGCGGGCGAGACGGACGCGCGCCACGAGCCAGTGGACCGCCGGATGGAAGAACAGCACGGCCCGAAGCAGCTCCTCGAGGAAGAGGAAGAGCCAGTCCCGGCGGCGCGCGTGGACGAGCTCGTGCAGGGCCATGGCCTCCTGGCGCTCCCGCGGCAGCGAGGCAAACCCGGGGGGCAGGAGGACGACGGGGCAGCGGAGGCCGAACGTCGCCGGCGAGCCTACCTCCTCGCAGAGCAGGAAGGCCGCCCGCGGGGCCAGCTCGTCGCGTGCGGCACGCAGCCAGGGCGGCGCGTCGAGCGGGCGGCCCCCGCGGCGCAGCGACCGCAGGCGGAGAAGGCCGACACCGAACCGCGACAGCTGGAAGGCGGCCCCCAGCAGGAGGAGGGCGGCGACGGCCGCCGGCCAGGCGGCGGGGGCGGGCGAGCCGGGCGCGCCCGCCGCGGGGGCGGACGAGGCCGGGGCGGCGACGGAGACGACGAGGGACCACGTGACGGCGTCGCCGGCGACCTGCCACGGCTGGACGAGGGGCAGGACGACCAGGAGGGCCAGCAGCGACTGCCCGAGGGCGAGGCGGGTGGCGGGGCGGTCGATCGGGACGAGCCGCGAGAGGGCGGCCGCCGCGACAGCGAGGAGGCCGACCTGGAGGCTCCACGCGGCGAGGTTGCGCAGGACCAGCTCGAGGCCGCTCATCTCTTCTCCTCGATCCGCCGGACGAGCCCGTCGAGCTCCTCGGGGCTGAGCTTCTCCTCGTCCACGAGGTGGGCCAGGAGAGGCGCCGCGGAGCCGCCGAAGACGCGCTCGACGAACTCCCGCACCATCGAGCCGACCACCTGGCGCTGGGGCCGGGTGGGGCGGTAGAGGAAGGAGCGCCCCTCGGTCTTCTTCCGCAGGTGCCCCTTCCGCTCCAGCACGTTCATCATCGTCATGACGGTGGTGTAGGCGATCCTCCGCTCCTCGAGCAGGGCCTCGTAGACGTCGCGGACGGTGGCCGTGCCGCGCGACCACACCACCTTCATGATCTCGAGCTCCTGCGGGGTCAGGGTCGGGCTGGGCTTCCTCATCTGTCTACTAACGAAATAGTACGAACGAGGCCGGAAGTCAAGCTTCAATTCATTGGACGTAGAGAGCACATCATCTGTCCGCTCGAATTGACAAGTGAAATGTCCGCTTTTTGGGCCGTGGGGCGGGGGGGTATAAGGCGTCTTGGGAGGCGCCGATGCTGTTTCCGCCCTCGGCCCTGGAGCGGGCGATGCAGATCAAGGAAGTGCTGCTTCGGGCGATGAACAAGGAGTACAGCTGGCTGCGGGCGGCCGAGATTCTGGGGATCACGCCCGGGCGGCTTGAGGCGGCTGCGGCAGCGGATGGAGCAGTTTGGCTACCAGGGTCTGGTGGACATGACGGCTGGGGCCGGCCGTCGCCACGTCGAACGCCGGTGGCCGAGAGCTCGAGCGGATCCTGGAGCTGTACCGGGAGCGGTACTCGGGCTTCAACGCACGGCACTTCTTCTCGACGGTGCGGCGCGAGCACGGGGTCAAGCTGTCCTACACCTGCGTGAAGCAGATTCTGCAGGCAGCGGGGCTGATCAAGAAGCGCCGCTCGAGGGGACGGCACCGGAGGAGGCGTGAGAGGAAGCCCCGCTTCGGGCAGATGCTGCACCTGGACGGCAGCCGCCACGGCTGGCTGGCCCTGGTGCCGGAGGAGCGGCAGACGCTGATCCAGGTCGTCGACGACGCGACCTCGCGGCTGCTCTACGCGCAGCTGTGGCCGGCAGAGACGACCCAGGCGGTGATGACGGCGATGCGGGAGGTGGTCCAGGAGCACGGCATCCCGGAGTCGTTGTACACGGACCGGGCGGGATGGGCCTTCGAGACGCCCAAGGCCGGGGGCAAGGTGAGCAAGACCCATCTGACCCAGGTCGGCGAGGCGCTGGCTCGCTTGGGGGTCGAGCACATCCCCTCCTACTCGCCCCAGGCTCGAGGACGCTCGGAGCGGATGAACCGCACCCTGCAGGACCGGCTCGTCAACGAGCTGAAGGCGGCTGGGGTCACCACGCCCGAGGCCGCCAATGACTACCTGCGCGAGCGCTATCTACCCACCCACAACGAGGAGTTCGCCCAGGAGCCCGCGGATCCCACGAGTGCCTTCGTGGAGCTCGGCGACGTCGATCTGGACGAGATCTTCTTCGAGCAGGAGCGTCCGTAAGGTCGGCAAGGACAACACGGTCGGCTTCGATGGCGTGCTGCTCCAGCTCGACAAGCAGGCCAGGACGCCGCACCTGCGCCGGGCTGGCAGTACAGGTCCGCCGCCACCTCGATGGCGGCTACACCGTTCGCCGCGGGACCCAGCTCCTCGGTGCCTACGACGCTGAAGGACGCCTTCGCCCGGCCACGGCGAGCGACAGCCGACGCACCAGGATGCCCTAGGATCGACGCCAGCGGCTCGGGTCGACTCCAGGGTCGTCCCCGCCATCAGCAGTTACAGGCCCTCAGCGAGGCCGGGTCGGCGCCGGAGTGCCGGCCTCCGGTCGCCTCCGGCTCCCTCCGGCCGGCACTCCCTCCTCACCAAGGCATCCATGGCATCGAAGGCATAGCGAAAGCGGACAGATCACTTGTAAGTATATGCGTCCCCGGGGCGCATATAATGCCCGGCACGGACGCCCCGAGGGCCGCATGACCACCCCCGACACGCCCTTCCGCACGGATGACGACGTCGTTGCGGCGGAGCTGCGGCGCCTCGTCGAAGACTACCGCTCCCGCTGCCTCTGGTTCCTGCGCGAGGACTACTACCCCGCGACCCGCGACGAGATCCTCTCGGTCCTGCGCCACATCGAGCGCCACGGGGACCGGGAGGCCTTCCGCCGGGCCGCCGCCTTCAGGCGATGGCTCTCACCCCGCTCCAGCGCGACGTCTGCCGGCTCCTAGCCGACAACCGGAAGGCCTCCGGCGAGAGCTACGTCGCCGGCGGCGCGGCGCTCAATGAGCTGCTGTCCGCGCCGCGCCTCTCCCGCGACCTGGACCTCTTCCACGACACCGAGGAGGCCCTGGCGGCGACGTGGGAGGCCGACCGGCGGCTGCTCGCGGCCGCCGGCCACGCCGTGCGCGTCGTGCGCGAGCGGCCGACCTTCGTCGAGGCCGAGGTGGAACGCGGCGGCGAGAGCGTGATCCTGCAGTGGGCTCAGGACAGTTCCTACCGGTTCTTCCCGCTCGTCGAGAGCGAGGTCTTCGGCCTGACCCTGCACCCCTTCGACCTGGCGACCAACAAGGTGCTCGCCCTCGTCGGACGGGTCGAGCCCAGGGACTGGGTGGACGTGATTCACTGTGCCGAGCGCCTGCAGCCGCTCGGATATCTGGCCTGGGCGGCCTGCGGTAAGGACCTCGGCTTCAGCCCGGCATCGATCCTCGAGCAGGCGGCCCGGACCGCCCGCTACGCGCCGGCGGAGCTGTCCAGCCTCGCCTTCGAGGGCACACCTCCGGACGGGGTGGCGCTCGCGGCCCGGTGGCGGTCCCAGCTCGACGAGGCCCGGCGCGCCGTCGAGCTGCTCCCGGGCGACGAGGCGGGGCGAGCGGTTCTGGCCAGAGGCGGCGCCCTCTACACGGGGAGCACCTCGGCGCTGCAGGCCGATCTCGACGCCGGCCGCCTGTCCTTCCACCCGGGTCGCATCCGCGGGGCGTTTCCGACCCTCCGCGGCTAACGAGAGGGAGCAAAGGCCCATGGACGTCTTCGACGAGCTCAACCCCCCGGAGCGGCTGCTCCTCGGCCCCGGTCCCAGCCCCGTCCACCCGCGCGTGATGCGCGCCCTCGGCGCCCCGGTGCTCGGCCACCTCGACCCGGAGCTCCTGCGCCTCCTCGACGAGACGCGCATCCTCCTGCGCGGCGTCTTCCGCACGTCGAACGAGCTGACCCTCGCCGTGTCCGGGACGGGCATGGCCGGGATGGAGGCCGTGCTCGGCAGCCTCCTCGAGCCGGGCGACCGGCTGGTGGTGTGCGCGGCGGGCTTCTTTGGCAACCGGATGGCCGAGCTGGCGGGCCGCATGGGCGTCGAGGTCACGAAGGTCGAGAAGGAGTGGGGCGAGGTCTTCACGCCCGACGAGGTCGAGGCGGCGGTGGCGGCGGCGAAGCCGAAGGCCGTCGCGATCGTCCACGCCGAGACCTCGACCGGGGCGCTGCAGCCGATGGAGGGCCTCGGCGAGATCGCCCACCGCCACGGCGCCCTGCTGATCGTGGACTGCGTCACCTCGCTCGGGGGCGTGCCGGTCCTCCTCGACGAGTGGGGCGTGGACGCGGCCTACTCGGGCTCGCAGAAGTGCCTGGGCTGCCCGTCGGGGATGGCGCCCGTCACGCTGAGCGCACGGGCCCGGGACGCGGTGAGGGCCCGTACCCGCCCCGCCCACGGGTGGTACCTCGACCTCGGCCTCCTCGAGCACTACTGGGCCGGGGACCGCGCCTACCACCACACCATATCGTCGCCGCTCGTCTACGCGCTGCGGGAGGGGCTGCGCCTCGTCTCCGAGGAGGGCCTCGAGGCCCGCTGGGCACGCCACCGGGAGAACGCCGAGATGTTCTGGGACGGCCTCGAGGCGATGGGCCTCGCCCTGCACGTGGCGGACCCGGACCGCCGCATCCCCTCGCTCACGACCGTCCGCGTGCCCGAGGACGTCGACGAGGGGATGGTCCGTGGCCGCCTGCGCGACGAGTACGGGATCGAGATCGGGGCGGGCCTCGGCCCGCTCAAGGGCAAGGTCTGGCGGATCGGTCTCATGGGCCACGGCTCGCAGAAGCCGAACGTGATCCTGCTGCTCGCTGCGCTCGTCGACCTGCTGCGCAAGCCGTAGCCGTGGTCGTGGCCGTGAGGGCCGTTGACATGGCCGGGCTCGAGGTCTACTTTTTGATCAAGTAATCCGACCAGCTCTCCGTACCCAGAAGCAACCTCCTGTCGCTCGTCGCGTGCGTGTGCCCCGTGACCACGCGCGTCGGCGACCCGGCGGCCGAGGTCCTGTGAGGTGAACGATGCCGAGCGTTGCCGCCCTGACTCGAGACGGCGTCCCGCTGGCGCTCGACTGGCACCTCGTGGACGAGTGGCGGGCGGCCCTGCGCGGGTCGCTCCTCCTCGCCGGCGACGCGGGGTACGAGGAGGCGCGCTCCGTCTGGAACGGGATGATCGATCGGCGTCCCGCGCTCGTCGCCCGGTGCCTCGGGGTGGCGGACGTGATCGCCGGCGTTCGCTTCGCCCGCGAGAGCGGGATCGCCCTGTCCATCAAGGGCGGCGGGGCCAACATCTCCGGCCTGGCGGTGGCCGAGCGTGGCCTGATGCTCGACCTCTCGCTGATGCGGGGCGTGTGGGTCGACCCGCGGGCCCGGACCGCCCGGGCGCAGGCCGGCTGCCTCCTCGGCGACGTGGACCGGGAGACGCAGATCCACGGGCTGGCGACCGTCCTCGGCTTCGTGTCCGCGGCCGGCATCGCGGGGCTGACCCTGGGCGGCGGCTTCGGGTACGCCTCGCGCCGGTTCGGGTGGACGAGCGACAACGTCCGGTCCATGGACGTCGTGACCGCCGACGGGCGCCTCGTGCGCGCGAGCGACGAGGAGAACCCCGACCTCTTCTGGGGCCTCCGCGGCGGCGGCGGGAACTTCGGAGTGGTCACGAGCGTGGAATACGTGCTCCACCCGCTCGGGCCCGAGGTCTACGCGGGCGCCGTCGCGTGGCGCGCCGACGAGGCGCCCCGCGTGCTCGAGATGTTCCGCGAGGCCGCGGCGGAAGCACCGCCGGAGCTGACCCTCGTCGCCGCGATGCGGGTCGCTCCGCCCGAACCCTGGCTCGACCGGGACGTTCACGGAAAGCCCATCGTGATGCTCCTCGCCTGCCACAGCGGGGCGATTGCCGAAGCGGAGAAGGGCCTCGCGCCGATCAAGGCCTTCGGGAAACCGGTCGGCGACATCCTGCAGCCGCGGCCCTACGTGACGCAGCAGAGCCTGCTCGACGCGACCCAGCCTCGCGGCCGGCGCTACTACTGGAAATCCGAGTACCTGCCCGGGATCGAGAGCGCGATGCTGGCGAAGGTGATGGAGCACGCCTCGCGCCTCCGCTCGCCCCACTCCGCGATCACCGTCTTCCAGCTCGGCGGGGCGGTGGGGCGATGGCCGTCGGACCACTCGCCGATGGGCAACCGGGACGCCGGGGCCGTGCTCAACATCATGGCCTCGTGGGAGCAGGAGGCGGAGGACTCCCTTCACGTCGGGTGGGCCCGTTCGGTCTGGCGCGACATGCGTCGGTTCTCGACCGGCGGCACCTACGTCAACTACTTGACCGAGGAGGAGGCGGGCGACCGGATAGCGGCCGCGTACTGGAAGAACCTGGCGCGGCTCGCCGAGATCAAGGCCCGCTGGGACCCGACGAACCTGTTCCGGGTGAACAAGAACGTCGCGCCGGCCACGACGCACTGACCGGACCCGATCTCCCGGGGTGACGCTCCGGGCGGGAGGCCCGCTGGAGGCCCCCGGGTTCAGGCGCCGTCGCCGGGCGGGGTGCCGGCGGAGCGGTCGCCGGGCCGGACGATGCCGTGCTTGCGCATGCGGGAGCGCAGGGTGCTGGGGTTCAGGCCGAGGAGGGCGGCCGCGCCGTTCTCGCCCTCGAGTCGCCAGTAGGTCCGCTCGAGGGTCGCGACGATGTGGTCGCGCTCGAGGTCGACGAGCGTCTTCGCACTGCCGGCGGGGGCGGGACCGCCCGCAGGGGCGGACCCGGTCGTCTCGCCGGTCGGGGCCGGTCGGTCGGCTTCCGTGGAAGCCTCCGGTGCGCGCGGCCCGTGATCGTCGCCGATCCGCAGCGCCTCGCCCGTGCTCGTGATCACCGCCCGCTCGACGACCGCCTCGAGCTCGCGGACGTTGCCGGGCCACTCGTGCGCCTGCAGGTCCTGCATCGTGCCCTGCGAGACCTGGAGGACGGGTCGGCCCTGCTTGCGGCAGTGCTTCTCGACGAAGTGCTGGACGAGCGCCGGGATGTCCTCCCGCCGCTGCCGCAGCGGCGGCATCGTGATCGGGAAGACGTTGAGCCGGTACCAGAGGTCCTCGCGGAAGCGGCCGGCCCTCACCTCCTCGTCCAGCCGGCGGTTGGTGGCGGCCACGAGGCGCACGTCGGTCTTCAGCGTCGTGGTCCCGCCCACGCGCTCGAGCTCCCCGTCCTGGATCACCCGCAGGAGCTTGGCCTGCAGCTCGAGCGGCAGCTCGCCGACCTCGTCGAGGAAGAGGGTGGAGCCGTCGGCGATCTCGAAGCGCCCCTTGCGCAGGGCGACGGCGCCGGTGAAGGCACCCTTCTCGTGGCCGAACAGCTCGCTCTCGACGAGCGAGGGGGGCAGCGCCGCGCAGTTGAGCTTGACGAGGGGCCGGGCCCGGCGGGGGCTCAGGTTGTGGAGGGCGTGGGCGACGAGCTCCTTGCCCACCCCCGTCTCCCCCTGGAGGAGGACCGTGCTCGACGTGGGCGCCACCTGCTGGACGCGGGAGAGGACGTAGCGCAGGACGTCGCTGCGTCCGATGATCCCCTCGAAGCCGATCTCCGGCTCGACCTGCTCGCGCAGGTAGGTGTTGTCGGCCTCGAGCCGATCGCGCAGCCGCTGGATCTCGGCGAGAGCGGCTCGCAGCTCTTCCTCCGACCGCTTCTTCTCGGTCACGTCCCGGTTCGAACCGCGCACGCCGAGGAACCCGCCCGCGTCCCCCGTGACCGGCGAGCAGACGTGCTCGATCCAGCGCACCTGCCCGTCCGCCCTCCGGATGCGGAACTCGAGCTGCGATGACCCTCCGCCGATTCGGGCATTCTCGTCGTGCTCCCTCCAAAGCGGCCGGTCCTCCTCGAGGACGATCTCGTCCAGGAGGGACGGCCGCTGCTCGAACTCGGCCGCCTCGTACCCGGTCGTGCGCCGACCGGAAGGCGAGACGTAGGCGAAGGAGCCGTCGGGCCGTCTCCAGTACTCCCAGTCGTGCGTGAAGTCGGCGACCGTCCGGTAGCGCCGCTCCGCCTCCTCGAGGCCGGACTGCGCTGCGACCCGGCCGCGTCGCTCCACGAGGAGCGTCCCGATGAGCAGGGCCTGCGCGAGAAGCACGGCGAGCCCGCCCAGGATCGTCCCCCGGTGCTCCGACCACAGCGTCTTCTCGCGGAAGAGGACCACGCTGCCCGCGGGCAGGCGCTCCTCGGCGATCCCCCAGCGCTCGAGCTGCCGCCAGTCGAACATGAGCTGCCGGGCCGGCTCCTCGAGCGGCGGTATGGACGAGGGGTCCTCTCCCCGGAGGACACGAGCGGCGAGGCGCGCCACCCGTTCCGCGTTCACGCGCAGGCCGTTCCATGTCCCCGCCGACGATCCCGTGGCCGAGGAAGGTCTCCGAGGCCGCGTACACCGGCACGACCGAGGCCCGGGTCACGAGATCGAGGACGTCCCGGGTGACCATGGAGCGGCCCTGGGAATCGGAGCGGTAGTAGACGAAGACCACCACGCTGTCGGCGGGCAGCTGCGCCAGCCGTCGAAGCTGCTCGTCGAGCGGAAGCCCGCCGAGCGAGAGGGCCTCCACTCCGGGAGCCTGCGAATCGACGAGCTTCCGGAAGAAGCCCTCGGCGTCCCGGTCGAGCGGGGAGGAGCCGCTGACGAGCACCACCCGGCGGGCCTCCGGGTGCAGGTGGAGAGCCACGCTGACCGTCCGCTGGCCCTCCAGCACCACGAAGGCCCCGGTCACGTTCGGCGGCAGCCGCATTCCCTCGACGGTCCGTCGGAAGACGTCGAAGAAGACCACGGGGGCGCCCGGAAAGAGCGCCGGCCGGCTCTGAAAGAGGAACTGCAGCGACTCGGGCCGTTGTGTCACCACGACGTCGACGCGCTGCCCCCGGTACTTCTCGCGCAGGAGATCGGCGAGCCTCCGGGCGTAGGGAGCGGCCGACGCGTCGGGGAGGTCGAGGTACTCCACGTGAAGGTCGACGGGCGCTCCGTAACCCGCCTCGAGCGTCTCGCGAAAGGCGGCTTCCGCCTCCCGTACCGCCGTGCTGCGCAGGGAAACGAGGAGGAGGACGCTCGGTGGGCGGGCGGGCTCCGGCGCGGTCGCTGCCTCCCGGGCCACGACAACCAGAGCGATCCCCAGCGCCAGCCGGGCCATCCCCCGGGCAAGCCCGCGGCAGTGGTTTCTGGGAATCCCCCTCAATCGAGTCCGCCCCTGTGGCCGTGTCGTGCCTGGATCATAGCTCAGCGGGCGCCGCCCGGCCGCGACATTCGACGGTTTCGGCGACATCTCATCGCCGGTCCGGGCCGGAGGGGTGCCGCGCGATTCTGTCGCTCAGGCATGCAACTGATTGATGGCAAGACCATTCCGGGGCCGGGATCGGACGACCCCACGCGACCTGGCGAGCCCCTTGCAATGCCTGGTGACGCGGACCGCGCCCAGGAAGTGAGTCAAGGGAGCACAGAAGGCAGTCTCCGAGTTGAAGAGGCGGCCCTGCGGTCCACCACCACGATCACGAAGATGAAAGGGATAGAAATGAGACCGAAGGTCGCGACGTTCCTCACGCTGGCGGCAGCGGCGCTGGCCGCCACGGCGCCCGCCGTGGCGCAGCAGCACCGGGCCACGAGCCTGGGCAACCCCTCCACCCGCTTTGCGAAGCCTCTCAAGAAGGGCGACGACCTCCGGGTCCTCCTGCGGAGCGAGAAGGCGAAGGCCGACGTGGCCGCGGTCCTCAAGGACGCCGGCTGGGCCGGCGACATCGCCGACCTCGAACGGGCGGCCGCCACCGCCGAGATCTCCGAGATCAAGATCCCGGCCGGGACGACCCTGCCCTTCATGGCCGCGCGCAAGAACGGCAAGGCCTACGCGATGAAGGACGTCCTCTGGGCCGGCGCGAAGCCGATCGACGCCCTCGGCTTCGAGTTCTCCTCGGGCTGCGTTCGCTACCGGCTCGTCACCCCGAAGGCGTGCTCCAACTTCTGGGTCGAGATGATCGGGAAGGACACCGCGGACCCGGCGTGCGCCCCGAAGAAGGTCGAGCTGCCCCCGGTCGTCTCCGTGAGCGGCGCGAGCGAGGTCTGCGTCACGCAGCCGGCCGAGTACGCCATCACCGTCAAGAACGTGCCCGCGGACAACGCGGTCAAGCTCTACGTCAACGGCAAGGAGCTCGTCAGCGACAAGCTGACGAACGGTGGCTTCAAGTTCACGTTCACCGGCGCCCGCACCCCCGGCACGTACGAGGTGAAGGCGGTCTCGGGCGGCGTGTCCGGCACCACGTCGGTCCAGGTCAAGCCCTGCGTGCCCACCTGCGGCATCACGGCCTCCCCACTGCCGGCCCGGGCCGGCAAGGCGTTCACGGTCGACCTCTCCGGCTCGCGCGTCGCCGCCGGCGTCGAGGGCGGCGTCAAGACGGCCAGGGTCGAGGTCGTGGACCCGAAGGGTGCCGTCGTCGACACGTTCGAGATGGGCTCCGGCGCGATGACGCGCAGTGACGTCGTCATCAAGAAGGGTGGCATCCACACCCTCCGCGCCGTCGTCACCGACGAGTCCGGCCAGACCTCGACGAACGCCTGCACGGCGCAGGTGGACGTCAAGGGCGGCCTCCCGATCTTCGTGGGCGGCTACTTCGGCAAGGAGCGCCTGACCCACGATGACGCCGGCGACCACGACGACGTCGCGGCGTTCGCCGACTTCTCGCGCTGCGCGCCGCTGGCCGGCTTCCAGGTCGGCATCCAGCCGAGGATCAACGACAAGACCGAGATCGAGGCGGCCCTCGGCATCAAGTTCCCGTTCGACGACGACGCGCACACGGCGATCTTCGCGGACGCGGCCGTCAACCGCCTCGCGGGCAAGGGCTTCTTCGGCGGCGGCATCAGCTGGTGGGACATCGGGAAGGACTCGACCGGCGTGGGGCTGCTGCTCCAGGGCGGGTTCGACCTCGACAAGGACGGCAAGTGGCAGTTCGTGGGCCAGACCCGCGTGCCGTTCTTCAACCAGTTCGACAACATCGACAACAACTACCAGTTCTGGGGCGGCATCCGCTTCCGGCCGAACAGCTGGAAGTAGTCCCTTCGGTCTGGCTCTCCCCGGCGGAGGGGCCGGGGAGAGCCAGACCGTTCGTTCTGTACTGAGGAACAGGATGACTGATCGACGGTCGTTGACGACGTTCGGCATCGCACTCGCGATCGCCGGCCTGGCCGCTGGGTGCAAGCAGGACCGGGGCGAGGGCGAGATCCACGCGCAGCTCGCCGCCCGCGAGCGCGAGGCCGAGGGCCTGCGCGCCTCGCTGGCGAGGGGCGAGCGCGGCGAGCCGGTCCTGCCGGAGGACGCGGTGGTGGTGTCCGTGTCCGAGGCCGTGATCAAGGAGTTCCTCGACGCCCAGCTGCCGTTCGAGGTCGAGGCGGGTTCGTTCAAGATCAGGCTGGAGCAGGCCGAGGCCGTCTTCAAGGGCAGCCCCGCCGTGAACCTGACCGGTGCGATCGCTCCCACCGGTCACCCGGACCTCGTCGGCGAGGTGCGCGCGCAGGGGGCGCTCGAGGACATCAAGGTCGAACCGGCGAGCGGGACGCTCCGCGCGACCGTCGCGATCGACCACGTCGACCTCGTCAGGATGGCCGGGCTCGAGAAGTTCATCCCGAAGGGGTCGCTCGACGAGCTGGCGCGCACCGTCCGCAAGCAGCTCGAGGGGCACGTACCGGAGGTGCAGATCCCGGTGAAGATCGAGCAGGGCATCGAGCTGCCCTCGATCACCGACGGACCGGTCCTGATCCAGGGCGCCCGGATGCCACTGGAGGTGGCGGTCGCGGACGTCTTCGCGGGAGGGGGCCTCCTCTGGGTGGCGGTGAAGGTCGTACCCGGCGAGCTGGTCAAGACCGCCGCCCCGCCGGCAGAGGGCGAGTCGAAGGCGGCGGCGAAACCCGAGACCGCGCCGCCCACGGCGGCGAAGCCGACGAAGGAAGGTGCCAAGTGAAGACCCTCCTGCGACCGGGCAGCGGGCTGGCCCTGGCCCTCCTCCTCTCGTCCCTCCTCGCCGGATGCGGGCGAGAGGACGCGGCGACCCCCGAGGAGATGCAGGCGAAGCTCCAGGCGCTGGATCAGGAGATCCCGGCGCTGCGGGCCAAGCTCGGCGAGGCGGTCGCGAAGGACCGGCGCATGCAGGGAATGCCCCAGGACGGCGTGCGGGTCGGGGTGCCGACGACGCTCGCCCGCACGCTCATCCAGCGGGTCGTCGCCGGGTTCGTCGACTCGGTGACGCTCCGGCTCTCGAACATCGGGGTGCACACGGGCGGCAAGATCAAGAAGGTGGTCACCATCGGCGAGTACGACCTCAACGTCAAGATCAAGGAAGTGACCGGCCGCCTGAAAACCGGCAAGCCGGAGGTCGCGTTCGGCGGGAACACGGTTTCGCTCGCGCTGCCAGTGCAGGTGGCGAGCGGCTCGGGCACCGCGAACATCGACTTCGTCTGGGACGGCAAGAACGTGAGCGGCGCCGTCTGCGGCGACATGAAGATCAACGAAAACGTCGGCGGCAGCGTGAAGCCCTCGCAGTACCCGGTGTCCGGGGCGCTCCTGCTCACGACCACCACGCAGCAGATCCTCGCGTCGCCGAAGTTCCCGGTCATCAAGGTCAAGCTGGTCGTCGAGCCGGACACCGCGTCGTGGGCGGTCGTACAGGGGATCCTCGACTCGAAGGGCGGGGTCTGCGGGTTCGTGATCGACAAGGTCGACATCAAGGGCGTGCTGGAGGGCCTCCTCGGCAAGGGCTTCGACGTCCGCCTGCCCACCGAGAAGCTCAAGCCGATGGCGGTCCCGGTGGGCATCGCCCCGACCATGACCGTGCGCGGCGAGACCGTGAAGATCGAGGTGAAGGTGGGACACCTCGCCATCACCGAGGACATGATCTGGCTCGGCGCCGACGTGGCGCTGGCGGAGGGAGCGAAATGACAAAGAGGCTTGGTGCGGAGTTCCTCGGGACCGCTTGGTTGGTGTTCGGGGGTTGCGGGAGCGCGGTGCTGGCAGCCGCCTTCCCGGAGCTGGGGATCGGCTTCGTGGGCGTCTCGCTCGCGTTCGGCCTGACGGTGCTGACCATGGCCTACGCCGTGGGACACATCTCCGGCGGCCACTTCAACCCCGCGGTCACGGCCGGCCTCTGGGCCGGCGGCCGGTTCCCGGCGCGCGAGATCGTGCCGTACTGGCTGGCGCAGGTTCTCGGTGCGGTGGCGGGTGCGTTCGTGCTTTCGCTGATCGCCAACGGGAAGGCGGGCTTCGACCTCGTCCAGGGCGGCTTTGCGGCGAACGGGTACGCCGAGCACTCGCCTGGCGGCTACTCCCTCGGGGCCGGTTTCGCGGCCGAGGTGGTGCTGACGTTCTTCTTCCTGCTGGTCATCCTCGGCGCGACCGATCGTCGGGCGGCCGCGGGTTTTGCGCCGATCGCCATCGGCCTGGCCCTGACCCTCATCCACCTGGTGGGCATCCCGGTGACCAACACGTCGGTGAACCCGGCCCGCAGCACGGCGCCGGCGCTCTTCGTGGGCGGCTGGGCCCTCGCGCAGCTGTGGCTGTTCTGGGTGGCTCCGCTCCTCGGCGCGGCGGCGGCGGGTGCTCTCAACCGCTGGCTGTCCGCGCCCGACGGCCAGTGAAGGGAGCGCGGCCCTCGTGACGGAGACGCTGCTTCTCGTCCTCAAGCTCTCGGTGGTGGCGCTCCTCTTCGCCATCGGCCTGGGCTCGACGCCGGCCGACCTCGGCTACCTCTGGCGGCGTCCCGGCCAACTCGTTCGCTCGCTGGTGGCGATGTACGTGGCGGTGCCCGTCGCGGCGGTGTTCCTGGCGAAGGCCCTGCCGCTGCCGGTCGCGGTCAAGACGGCGATCCTCGTGCTCGCGATCTCGGCCGGGGCGCCGCTCCTGCCGAAGAAGATGATGAAGCTGGGACGGGAGGGGTAC
>CAVSPR010000010.1:0-300186 GCA_963729875.1 uncultured Acidobacteriota bacterium | reverse complement strand
CGGCCGTACGGTCGTGCCATGGCGGAACCGATCCGGATCACGAAGGGCATCCTCGTCCCCGAGGCGGCCGTCGAGTGGCGGGCGGTTCGCTCGTCCGGCCCCGGGGGACAGAACGTCAACAAGGTCGCCTCGAAGGTGGAGCTGCGCGTGGACCTCCGAGCGGTCAGCGGCCTCTCGGGCCCGGCGCGGGCCCGGCTCGCCGCGCTCGCCGCCGGGCGCCGGGACGCCGACGGCCGGCTGCTCGTCACGTACCAGCGCACCCGCGACCAGCTGCGCAACCTGGAGGACGCGCGGGACAAGGTCAAGAAGCTGGTCGAGCGGGCCCTCAAGGCTCCCCGCCCGCGGCGGCTCACCCAGCCGAGCCGTTCGGCCGTCGAGCGACGGCTCGAGGAGAAGCGACGGCGGAGCGGGGTCAAGGAGATCCGCAAGGCCAGGCCCGACGACGAGCCCTGACGGGGCGACGGCCCGTGCCGGAGCGGGGGGCGGAGGCTAGGCCGGGGACGCCGGCGCCGCTCGGCGCGTACGCTTTCCGCGTACATCCTCTCGTCGGCCGTGTCGAGGGCCCTCTCGAGGTGGGTGACGGCGGCGAAGGCGGCGACCCCGGACGAGGCCGTCACCGCCAGGGGCTCCGGCGAGGCTGGGAACGGGCACGGCGGCCAGCATCGCGTCGAGCCCGTCGAGCCGCCGGCGCGCCTCCTCCTCCGAGACGCCGAACAGCACCACCAGGAACTCGTCCCCTCCCCACCGGAAGACGAGGTCGTCGGCGCGGACCACCTGCCGGATCGCTCGCGCCACTGCGCGGATGGCGGCGTCACCCGCGGCGTGGCCGAACGTGTCGTTGATGGGCTTCAGGGCGTCGAGGTCCACGATCGCCACGCAGCCCGAGGCCCCCCCGCTCGCCCGGTCGCCCTCGACCATCGAGTAGAACGCGTGCCGGTTGAGCGAGGCGGTCAGGGTATCGACCTGGGCCATGGCCTCGAGCTTCTCCTGGGCCGCCCTCAGCTGATCGTTGGCGAGCTCGAGGTCCTGGTGCTCCCGCTCCAGCACCACGATGAGGGTGCCGAAGCCCAGGAGGGTCTCGAGGAGGAGGTCGAAGACGGACGTGTAGTCGGCGTAGGCGGTCGGGAGGGGGGCCCGGCTCAAGGCCGACCAGGACAGCACCGGCACGTAGTGGGCGAACTGGAAGACGAGGAGGCCGAGCGACAGCTGCAGCAGGGGTAGGCCGATCCGGCTGCGACCGGCGGGCGGCACGTGCGCACCTCGCGAAACGCGAGGCCGAAGAGCAGCGTCATCACCGCCGCCTGGGGGATGAACCGGACGCTGAAGTCGGGGTGCGAGCGCGAGAGGGCGATCGCCGCGAGGGCGGCCGGGACGAGCAGCCACTGCCGCCGGCGCCCGAGGCGGCGCCCGCTCGCGAGGTTCCGGCACCCGGCGAACACGAGGCCGGCGAACACGTACTCGCCCAGGAAGTACAGCGGCTCGAGCACCAGGCGCGACGGGGGGAACCGCAGCGATGCGTAGAGGGAGAACAGCGCAACCGCCAGCGAGGCCCAGGCTCGCCAGAAGTAGCGCAGGTAGTCGCGCCGGATGGAGCGGCTGAGCAGGAAGCTCAGGGTGGCGAGGGGGAGGATGCCGATCGCCTGGAGAAGAAGCCCTTCGACGCTGGAGGACGTGTCCGGGTTCACTGCGCCCTGCCCGCCGGGACGCGCATCCGGGAAGTCTACCAGCTGCGCCGCGGGGCGCGCTCGCGAACACGCCCCGGAAAGTTCGAGGGCCCGGGACCTCTCGGTCCCGGGCCCAGTGGTATGCAGATCGACGAGGTCGTTAGACCTTGGTCACGTTCGCGGCGCGGGGCCCCTTCGGGCTGTCCACCACCTCGAACCGGACGTGATCACCCTCGTTGAGGGTGCGGAACCCGTCCGCCTTGATCTCGGTGTGGTGGACGAAGACGTCCGGACCACCCTCACGCGAGAGGAAACCAAAACCCTTGGACTCGTTGAACCACTTGACGGTGCCTTCGATCATTTGCGTACAGGCCTCCTTCGGCCCTTACTAGCTGCCAAGTCGCCTGTGCGCCCGAACGTCAGCACCGCCCCCCATTGGGCGGTCCGTACTCCGACAACGCCAATCGACGGCGACTGGACAGCGTGAAGTGTAGCACAATCCCGCCCGTGCAGCCCGAGGGCCGCCCCGCCCATCCGCTGACCGAGGCCGACGCGACCGCGCTCGCCCGCGGCCTCTACGGCCTCGAAGCCGAGGCCCGCGTGCTCCCGGGGGAGTTCGACGACAACTTCCGGCTCGTCGCCGCCGACGGGCGGTCCTTCGTGCTGAAGGCCATGCACCCCGCGCGCGAGCGGGGCCTCGTCGAGCTGCAGTGTGCGGCGCTGCGCCGCGTCGGCGAGCGCGCGCCGCACCTGCCCCTGCCCCGCGTCGTGGCGACCCGCGCGGGCGGGGAGGCGACGGTCGTCCCGGGACCGGACGGCGCTCCCCGGCTGGTCTGGATGCTGACGTGGCTCCCGGGGACACCCCTCGCGGAGGCCCGCCCCCGCCCGCCGGAGCTGCTGCGCGCGCTCGGAAGGCTCCTCGGCGAGATGGACGGCGCCCTCGCGGGCTTCGATCACCCGGACGCCCACCGCGACTTCGCCTGGGACCTCGCGCGCGCCGGCTGGATCCGCGGGGCGCTCGACGGCGTCGCCGATCCCGGCCGTCGCGCTCTCGTCGAGCGGGCGCTCGCGCGGTACGAGTCGGAGGTGGCACCCGCCCTCCCCCGCCTGCGGCGCGGCCTGATCCACGGGGACGCGAACGACCACAACGTGATCGTGGGGCCGCCCCACGCACACCCCCGCGAGGTGAGCGGGCTCCTCGACTTCGGCGACGTGCACCACGGGCTCGTCGCGGCCGAGCCCGCGGTGGCGGCGGCCTACGCGCTGCTCGGCCAGGACGACCCCCTGGCGGCCGCGGCCGCCGTCGTCGCCGGCTACCACGAGGCCTTCCCGCTCGAGGAGGAGGAGGTCGCCCTCCTCTTCTCCCTCGTCGGCGCGCGCCTCGCCGTCAGCGTGACGACCTCGGCCCTGCGGACGAAGGCCGGGCGGGCCGACCCATACGCGACGGTCAGCGAGGCCCCGGCCTGGGAAGCGCTCGAGCGGCTCGACCGCCTCCACCCCCGCTTCGCCCACTACGCCTTCCGCGAGGCCTGCGGGCTCCCGCCGGTGCCGCACGGCCCGGCCGTCGTCTCCTGGCTGGAGCGGGCGAGCCCGGCGAGCGTCCTCGACGCGGACCTGCGCACCGGCCCCTGCCTCGTGGTCGACCTGAGCGTGGGCAGCCCCTTCCTCGGCGCCGACCCGCGCAACGCGGAGACGGGCCCGCTCACCGAGCGCATCTTCGGCGCGATGGGGCGGGCGGGGGCTCTGGTCGGCGTGGGCCGCTGGGACGAGGCGCGCGGGATCTACGTCTCCCGCCTCTTCGGCTCCGGCAGGCGCGCCACGGACGAGAAGCGCACGGTGCACCTCGGCATCGACCTCTTCGTCGAGCCGGGGACGGTCGTCCGCGCGCCTCTCGCCGGCGTCGTCCACGTCCTCGCGAACAACGCCGCCCCCCAGGACTACGGCCCCCTCGTCATCCTGCGCCACGAGACGGACGACGGGACTCCATTCTTCACGCTCTACGGCCACCTCTCCGAGGACACCCTGCCCGCCCTCGCCCTCGGCCAGCGCGTCCCGGCCGGGCAGGCGATCGCACGAGTCGGCGCGCCGCCGACGAACGGCGACTGGCCGCCCCACCTCCACTTCCAGCTGATCCTCGACCTCCTCGCGAAGGACGCGGACTTCCCCGGCGTCGCCCTGCCCAGCCAGCGCGCGATCTGGACGAGCCTCTCGCCCGACCCGAACGTCCTCCTCCGGATCCCGCCGGAGCACTTCCCTCCCGAGGAGCCCGCCCCCTCCGAGACGCTCGCCGCGCGCGAGGCGCCTGCTCGGGCGGAACCTCTCGCTCTCCTACCGCCGTCCCCTCAAGATCGTGCGCGGCTTCGCCCAGTACCTCTACGACGAGGCGGGCCGGGCGTACCTCGACGCCTACAACAACGTGCCGCTCGTCGGCCACGGCCACCCGCGGGTCGTGCGCGCGGCGCAGGAGCAGCTCGGCCTCCTCAACACGAACACCCGCTACCTGCACGACACGATCCTGCGCTACGCCGAGCGCCTCACCCGCCTCCTGCCCGAGCCGCTGCGGGTCTGCTGGTTCGTCACCTCGGGGAGCGAGGCGAACGAGCTGGCGCTGCGCCTCGCGCGAGCGCACACGGGTGGCGAGGACGTGATCGTCCTCGAGCACGCCTACCACGGCCACACGACGACGCTCGTGGACGTGAGCCCGTACAAGTTCGAAGGGCCGGGTGGCAGCGGGAGGAAGGAGTGGGTGCACGTGGCGCCCCTCCCGGACACCTACCGCGGACGGTACCGGCGCGACGACCCCGAGGCGGGTCCGAAGTACGCGCGTCACGTCGGCGCCCTCGTCGACCGGCTGCGGGCCGAGGGGCGCACGCTCGCCGCCTTCCTCGCCGAGACGCTGCCCCAGCGTCGCCGGCCAGGTCGTCTTCCCGCCGGGCTATCTCGCCGAGGCCTACCGCCACGTGCGCGCCGCCGGCGGGGTGTGCATCGCCGACGAGGTGCAGACGGGCTTCGGCCGGCTCGGCGAGCCGTTCTGGGGCTTCGAGGCGCAGGAGGTCGTGCCGGACGTGGTCGTCCTCGGCAAGCCCATCGCCAACGGCTTCCCGCTCGGCGCCGTCGTGACCACCCGCGAGATCGCGGCCTCGTTCGACAACGGCATGGAGTTCTTCAGCACGTTCGGCGGCAACCCCGTCTCGTGCGCCGCCGGCCTCGCCGTGCTCGACGTCCTCGAGGAGGAGCGGCTGCCCGAGCGCGCGCGGCGGGTCGGGCGCCACCTCCGGCACGGCCTGTGGCGGCTGCAGGACCGCCACGAGGCCGTCGGCGACGTCCGCGGCTCCGGGCTCTTCCTCGGGGTCGAGCTCGTGAGGAGCCGGGAGACTCTCGAGCCGGCGACCGACGAGGCGGCCTACGTGGTGAACCGCCTGCGCGAGCGCGGCGTGCTCACCGGCACCGACGGCCCCCACCACAACGTCCTCAAGCTGCGCCCGCCGCTCGTCTTCTCGGAGGAGGACGCGGACCTGCTCCTCGAGACGCTCGACGCGGTGCTCGGGGAGGACGGAGCCGGGGTCAGGGTCTTGATTGCGCTCTCACGCGACAGGGCACGAGTCAAGCCTGACCCCGATCAGGCGTGGACGCCGGGAGCCTCGTGCCCGGTCTTCGCCACGTACTCGACGTACGAGCCCGGGTAGAGGTGCGGCTCGGCTTCGACGCCGCTCTCCCCGCCGAGCTCCAGCACCCGGTTGCTGAGGCCGCGCAGGAACGTGCGGTCGTGCGAGACGAAGAGCATGGTCCCGTCGAAGTCCTTGAGGGCCTCGACCAGCATCTCCTTCGTCGCGAGGTCGAGGTGGTTCGTGGGCTCGTCGAGGACGAGGAAGTTCGGCGGGTCGTAGAGCATCCGCGCCATCACGAGGCGCGACTTCTCGCCGCCCGAGAGCGAGCGAACTCGCTTTTCGATCTCGTCGCCCGAGAACTGGAAGGCCCCGAGGAGGCTGCGGAGCGCCCCCACGCTCTCGTGGGGGAAGTCCGACTGGATCTGCTCCCAGACGGTGAGGCCGGGGTCGAGGAGGTCGAGGGCCTGCTGGGCGAAGTAGCCCACCTTCAGGCTCGCCCCGAGCTTCACCCGGCCCGAGTCGGGGGCGAGGACGCCCGCCACCATCCGGAGCAGCGTCGTCTTCCCCGCCCCGTTCCGGCCCATCACGCACCAGCGCTCCCCGCGGCGGATCACCATGCTCAGGCCGTCGTGGACGACGCGCGTGCCGTAGCGCTTGCTCACCGCCTCGAGGGTCGCCACCTCCTCGCCCGAGCGAGGGGGGCGGCGGAAGTCGAACCGGACCACCTGCCGCTTCTTCGGCAGCTCGACCCTCTCGATCTTCTCGAGGGCCTTCACTCGGCTCTGGACCTGCGCCGCCTTGGCCGCGTGGGCGGAGAAGCGCTCGATGAAGCGCTGCTCCTTTGCGAGCATGGCCTGCTGCCGGGCGTAGGCGGCCTCCCGGTTCGCCTCCCGCAGCGCGCGCTCCCGCTCGTAGAAGTCGTAGTTGCCGGTGTAGGCGGTGATCTCGCCGTCGTCGATCTCGGCGATGCGCGTCACGATGCGGTTCATGAACTCGCGGTCGTGCGAGGTCATGAAGAGGGCGCCCGGGTAGGACTTCAGGAAGTCCTCGAGCCACAGGATCGACTCGATGTCGAGGTGGTTCGTGGGCTCGTCCATGAGCAGGACGTCGGGCCGGCCGAGGAGGACCCGCGCCATCGCCACGCGCATCTTCCATCCCCCGGAGAGGGCGCCCACGTCTGCGTCGATCCGCTCGTCGTCGAAGCCGAGGCCGTGGAGCACCTCGCGGGCCTGCGCCTCGAGAGCGTAGCCGCCCTTGTGGTCGTACTCCTCCTGCACCTCCCCGAAGCGCGCGAGGATGCGGTCCATGTCGCCCGCCCGCGCGGGGTCGGTCATCGCGTGCTGCAGGGCCTCGAGCTCGTGGTGGAGGTCCCCGAGGCGGCCGCTCCCCGCGATCGCCTCGTCGAGCACCGACCGGCCCGCCATCTCCTCGACGTCCTGGCGGAAGTAGCCGATCGTCAGCTTCCTCGGCACGGAGACCTCGCCCTCGTCCGGGGCCTCCTCGCCCACGATCATCCGGAACAGCGTCGTCTTCCCCGCCCCGTTCGGGCCGACGAGGCCGACCTTCTCGCCCGGGTTGAGCTGGAAGGACGCCTCCATGAAGAGGACCTGGCGCCCGTACTGCTTGCTGACGCGCGCGAACGAGATCACGCTACGGGTTCACCACGCGCGCCGTCTTGACGAAGTCCAGCTTCGGGAACGACCCGCGGAGGTAGCCGTTGCCCTCCGCCTGCGCACGACCCTGGTCGGGGCCCAGGCCGCGGGGGGCGCCCTCGCCGTAGCCGGAGTACAGCGAGTCCACGACGGTGAGGCCCTCGACGACGCGGCCGAACGGGGCGAACCCCTGGGAGTCGAGGCCGGTGTTGTCCTTGAAATTGACGAAGAGCTGGGTGGTGCGCGTGTCCGGACCGGCCATCGCGTAGGTCACCATCCCGCGCCGGTTCGACTGGGTGACCGGGTCGTCCGGGATCGGCGCCACGCGCCACGCGGCGTTCACCCGAGGGTCGCCGTTGATCCCGAACTGGACCATGAACCCGGAGATCACTCGGAAGAACGCGACGTCGTCGTAGTAGCGGGCCCGCACGAGGTTGTAGAAGCGGTCCGCCCCGCGGGGCGCCCATGCGCGCGTGACCTCGACGACGAAGGAGCCCTTCGTCGTCTCGAAGCGGACCCGGAACCGGTCGGGCGCCCGCTCGGTGGCGCGCGAGGGGTCGAGGAGGGCCGCGCCCGGGCCGGCGGGCTGGAGAGTCGTCTCGGGGAGCGGAGTCGGCGTGGGTGTGGCCACCGGGATCGGAGTCGGGCTCGGGGCCGGCGTTTCGGCGCGGCGGCAGCCCTGCGCCAGGAAGACGCCGAGCACGACCGCCAGGGCGAAGCGAGTCTTCATCGGGGTGGACCTCTCTGTCTCGAGGAAGTCTAACCCGACATTCCGGGCGGTAGAATCCGTGCGCGCGCCTGCTCTCCCGGCTCGTGGTCGCGCGCTCGCCGACCAGCTCCGCGAGTTGGCACGGCGGCCCAAGCCGTGGCCTCCGCGCGCCCAGTTAGAATCGCCGGATGCGCTTGCTGCTCGCCGCCTCCTCTGCCCTCCTCCTCGCCCTGCCCGCCTCGGCTGCCGACCAGCCCGTCGCGATCCCGAACCCCGGCTTCGAGACCGCCGGCGCCTCGGCCCTGCCTTCGGGCTGGTCCCTCGACGGACCGGCCCGGGCCGTCGCGCGACGCGCGGAGGGTGGCCGGGACGGAGTCGCCTCGATGGAGCTCGCGGCCGACACGCCGGCCTCGTTGACCGTCCGCTCCGAGCTGCTGACTCTGCGCGTCGGCCACGTCTACCGACTGTCGGCCTGGGTCAAGACGACGAAGGCCGCGGCCGACCCGCGGTCGCGCTACCCCACGGCGGTGGCCGCCACCGTCGCGATGGCGTCCTTCCCGTTCACCAACCACTCTCCCGCCGTCGGCGGCACGCGGGACTGGACGCGGGTCGAGACGACCTTCGTCGCCACCGCCTCGTCGGACCGGGTCGAGCTGCAGCTCGGCCGCAACGGCACCGCCACCGGCCGCGCCTCCTTCGACGACGTGGCGCTGGCCGAGGTCGGGGACATCACGAAGGTCATCCCCCTCGAGCGCGTGCGGTGGGAGGGCCCCGCCTTCCGCTACGAGGATCGCGGGTGGATCTTCGTCCACGTGGAGGGTGCGCCCTACGCTCGGGGACGGCAGTTCGGGAAGCTGGTGTCCGAGGAGATCGTCGCCTACATCCAGAAGCTCTCGATCCGGCGCGACGCAAAGGACCCGGCCCACGGCTGGAGCGGGCTGCGCACCCTGGCCGACGCGCTCATGCTGCGTCGCTTCGACCCCGAGCTCCTCGAGGAGATGAAGGGCATCGCCGACGGCGCGGCCGCCGCGGGGGCGGAGGTGTACGGGCGCAAGGTCGAGCTCGTCGACGTCGTGACCATGAACGCCTCGATCGACCTCGACTCCATGGAAGGGGCGCTCCCCGTGACACCGAGCGCCGTCACGGGGCGGACGTTCTCGCCGGAGGACGAGCTGGCGGTGCCCGACCGCCTCCACAAGTGCTCGTCGCTCACCGCCACCGGCCCCGCCACCGCGAGCGGCCGGCCCGTCTTCTTCCAGATCTTCATGTGGGACGGCTACACGGGGGTGCACTTCAACGTCGTCCTCGACGTGGTGCCCGAGAAGGGCCACCGCTTCGTCATGCAGACCTTCCCCGGCGGGATCCACTCCGGGACCGACTTCTACATGAACGACGCGGGGATCGTGATCGGGGAGACGACGGTCCTGCAGACGCCGTTCGACGCCGAAGGCGAGCCCCAGAGCAGCCGCGTCCGCCGCGCCATCCAGTACGCCTCCTCGATCGACGAGGTGGCGGCCATCCTGCGCACGAAGAACAACGGGATGTACACGAACGACTGGACGCTCGCCGACGTCAAGCGCAACGAGTCGGCCGTCCTGCTCCTCGGGACGGCGCAGTCGAGGCTCTGGCGCTCGACCGACACGCCGGCGCCGTTCGGGACGCCCGGCTTCCTGTGGGCGAACAACAACGCGCGCGATCCCGAGGTGCGCCGCGAGGTCGCGGCCCAGCCCGAGGACGCGCCGTTCGACTCGACGTTCACCCCGGCGAACCGCGACCTGGCCTTCCTCCGCTTCTACGGGGAGCACAAGGGCCGGATCGACGTGCAGAGCGCCGTGACCCTCATGGCCTCCTCGCCGATCAACCGGCCGCACGCGTGCGACGGGAAGGTGACCGACGCCGAGATGGCCGAGAAGCTCGTGTTCATGGCCCACCAGGGCAAGGTCACGCTGCGCGAGAAGTTCCCGGTGGCCGGGAGCCGGAGGATGCCCGACCTGCCGGGTGCCTTGCCCCACCTCACCTACGGCTACGCCACGTTCAGCCCGGTCGTCATCGCCGAGCAGCTCAAGGCCGCCCGCGCGGCGCGGCCCGAGGTGAAGCCGAAAGCGCCGCTGGCGGCCGAGACGAAGGCGATCGCCGACCGCTACGACTTCACGCGCGACGACCTGTGGCACGGCACGATCTTCCCGGCCTCGGACGCCGACAACTGGCTCGTGGCCGGCGGCGCCGCGTACTGGCAGGTCCTGCGCGGGCTGCCGGAGAAGGCGGCCGACCGGCCGGAGGCCCTCGCCCGCGCGCTCGCCGGCCTGCGGAGCCGTCTCGCCTCCGTCACCGCGCGCGAGAGCGACATCGCGGCGGCGAAGGGCGGCGTCGCCTACGACCGTTACGCACCCGCGGTCGTCCCGCGGATCAAGGGCGCCTTCGCCCTGCACCAGCTGCGGCTCCTCGCCGGGGGCAAGGCCTTTTTCGCGTTCATGAAGGACTTCCACGCGCGCCGCCGCGGGCAGGAGGTCACGACGGCGCAGTTCCTGGCCGCCGCGCGCGACGCGCTCCAGCGTGACGTCGAAGCCGACCTGCGCCCCTGGCTCGACCGCACGGGCCTGCCCGAGCCCTTGCCGACGGCGGAGGTGGCCACGCAGGGCAGGGAGTGGCGTGTCACGATCCGGGCCACGCAGCCGGCGGACGCGTACCGGCTGGCCTCCACGGTCGCCGTCGAGGCCGGCCAGACGCGGCACGTCTTCCCGGTCGTCCTGGAGGGGCCGAAGGCCACGGCCACGTTCGCCGTCCGCGAGAAGCCGAGCCGGGTCGTGTTCGACGCGCTGTCCGACGTCCCGGTCGCGACGGACCGCCGGTTCGCGTTCTCGGCGTTCGCCGACGACTTCGACGGCACCGTAATCGTCTACGGCACCGGGCGGCAGGTCGAGGCGAACCACACGCTCGCCCTGCGCTTCCAGTCGGTCCTCGCCGACGGCTTCTCCGAGACCCTGCCGCCGGTCGTCCCGGACGCCGACATGGACGACGCGGCCCTCGCCGCCCACGACCTCTTCGTCCTCGGAGACCCGCGCGACAACACGCTCCTCGCCCGGCTCCTCCCGCAGCTCCCGGTCGAGGCGGGCCCGGGTCTCTTCCGCTTCCAGGGCACGACGTACGCCGACGAGCGGGACGGCCTCTACCTCGCCCTCCCGAGCCCGTTCGCCGACGGGCTCGTCCTGCACGTGCTCCTCGCCAACAGCCCGCTCCAGCTCCACGAGATGACGAAGACCTACCGCGCCGGCCTGCCCGCGTGGGCGGTCTTCCGGGGCGAAAAGGTCGAGAAGGAGGGCCACTTCCCGGTGGAGCGGTTCTCCCTCGCGGTGAAGTGACGGCGTGAGCGACAGCCGCTCCGTCTACCAGACCGGCAGGGGGCGCGTCTGCCCGAAGTGCGGCTGGCCGGTCGACGACTGCCGCTGCTCGAAGGCGGCCGAGGAGCGGGTGCCGGCGAAGCTCACCTGCGTCCTCCGCCTGGAGAAGAAGGGGCGGGGAGGCAAGACGGTGACGGTGGTCGCCGGCCTGCCCCGCAACGAGGCCTTCCTCGCCTCTCTCGCCTCCGAGCTCAAGCGCGCCTGCGGGACCGGCGGCACGGCCGCCGACGGCGCCGTCGAGATCCAGGGCGACCAGCGGGAGCGGCTGCGGCCGCTGCTCGCCGCCAGGGGCTTCTCGGTGCGGGGCTGACCTTCGCGAACCGGGAGAATCAAGCGCCCCGGGCGAGGGCCAGGAGCCGGGTCATCGTCGCCCAGTTGCGGGCGGTGGCGGCGTCGCCCAGGACACGCCCCACGGCCTCTTGCAGGCGGCTCGCGAGGATGCCCGGCGGGCACCAGAGGTAGACCGCGCGTGTCCCGATCGCGATGGCCTCGGGGCTCCAGTCCTGCCTGGCGAGAGGCGCGAGGCGCGCGCGATCCGCCGGGTTCGTCAGGACGACGACGAGCAGCCGCGACGGATCGTGCGCCCGGGAAACCAGCGGGTTCTCCTCGACCGCCTTCGCCAGCTCCCCGACCGTCAGCACGGTCACCCGCGAGGTGACGCCGAGCGCTTCGGCGAGCGCCTTCTCGATCCGCGCCCCGTGCGCGGCGCGGCTCGAGGCCGGCGCCCTGAAGAGGACGTTGCCGCTGTTGAGCAGCGTCTTCACGTCGCGGTAGCCGAGCTTCGCGACGAGCGCCCGCAGGTCGGCCATCGCGACGCGCTTGGCCTTCCCGACGTTGATGCCGCGCAGGAAGGCGACGTGGGTGGGGCTGGAACCTCGCATCGTCAGCAGTCCGTAGATCGACGGGTGGGGCTTCGAGTACGACCACTATACGCCATCCTCGCGGGTGCGTGCGTGGCTTCCGTTGCGACGGGCAGGTCGTACCGGTCGTTGACCCCGCCGCCCGGGGCGGCGTAGTCTCCGCGCCATCATGGTCGCCTCCCTGCTCGCCAGCACCGGCTCGCGGCTGCTGTCCCTCGGCCCACTCGACCTCGTGATCATCGTCATCTACTTCGTCGTCGTGCTGGGCATCGGCTTCTACCTGAAGAAGTTCGCCAGCACGGGCGAGGACTTCTTCATGGCCGGCCGCAAGATGACCGCCTGGATCGCCGGCCTGAGCTTCATCTCGGCCAACCTCAGCTCGCTGGAGACGATGGGCTGGTCGGCCATGGCCTACCAGTACGGCATGCTGGGCGCCCACGCCTACCTGATCGGCGCCATCCCCGCGATCCTCTTCCTGGCCGTCGTGATGATGCCGTTCTACTACATCTGCAAGACGCACTCGGTGCCCGGCTACCTGAAGCTGCGCTACGGCGAGGGCGGCGCGCTCGCTGGCCGGCATCTCCTTCGCCTTCCTGACCGTGCTGGTCAGCGGCGCCAGCATGTTCGCCATGGCCAAGATCCTGCACCTGCTGCTGGGCTGGAACATGGACGTGAGCATCTGGGTCTCCTCGCTGACCGTGGCCGTCTACGTGACCCTGGGCGGGCTGCTCTCGGCCGTGTTCAACGAGGTGCTGCAGTTCTTCCTGATCTGGCTCGGCTCGCTGCTGATCCCGATCCTCGGCCTCATCCACGCCGGCGGCTGGAGCAAGATGATGGCGACCATCCAGCGAGAACGTCAACGTCATCCACCCCACCGTGCAGAACGCCGACTTCACCAGCCTCTGGCGCAACCTCGGCTCCTTCGACACCAACCCGATGGGCATCGACTGGTTCGGCATGGTCTTCGGCCTGGGCCTGGCCGTCAGCTTCGGCTACTGGTGCACCGACTTCCTCCAGGTGCAGCGCGTGATCGTGGCCAAGAACCTCCGCTCGGCCCAGAACGGCACGATCATCGGCGCCGTGCTCAAGATGTGCGTGCCGCTGATCGTGACCATCCCCGGCCTGCTCGGCCTGGCCGTGCTGCTGAACGCCGACGGCTCGCCGCATGGTGCTGGTGCCGGAGAGCGATCCCGCGGGCCAGCATCACGCACCACACCTTCAACGACGTGCTGCCGCTGCTGATGGGCCAGTACCTCGGGCCCGGGCCTGCTCGGGCCTGGGCGTGACGGCCATGATCGCCGGCTTCATGTCGGGCATGGCCGGCAACGTCAGCGCCTTCGCCACGGTCTGGACCTACGACGTCTACCGGCCGCTTTGATCCGCCGAACGCCAGCGACCGCCACTACCTGACCATGGGCCGCTGGTGCTTCGATCCTGGGCGTGCTCGATCTCGATCGGCACGGCCTACATGCTGTTCTGCTTCTCGAACATCCTCGAGTACCTGCAGGTGCTGGTCTTCTTCTTCATCGTGCCGCTGTTCGGCGTGGTGATCCTGGGCATGCTCTGGAAGCGGGCCACGCCGGCCGGCGGCTTCTGGGGCTTCCTGACCGCCATCCTCGTCTCGATCGGCATGTGGGGCTACGTCCACACGTTCCCCGACGGCTATCGCCCGCCGCCGAAAGCGTCGCTCGGCGAGGGGGCGGTCGTCCGGGTGGAGAGGGACGACGGGCGCATCCGCGCGATCGCCGTCGAGAAGGGCGTCGTCGAGACCGTGAACGTCGCCGTCGACGGAGGCGGCGGCGGGAGAGGTCGTGGTCTCCGGGCCGACGCTGACGCTGCCGGCGTCCGTCCGCGGCAGAGACGGTGACGTGGCCGTCCAGGTCCTCGCCCCGTCCGTGGTCCTGTCGGACTCGGGCGGCACCGACAAGTTCGGCGTCGAAGGCGTCCCGGTCGTGCTCGAGCCCGGCGTGACCGTCCGCTCCAGCGTGGTGTCCGAGCGCTTCGCCCCGGCCGCCTTCAACCCGGACCACACCGAGCACATCGCCCGCTCCCGCAAGGCCAAGCCGATGGCGGTGAACATGTACAGCGGCTGGTGGTCGCTGGTGGTCTGCGTGCTGGTCACCGTCGGGGTCAGCCTCTTCACGCGGCCGAAGCCGGAGTCGGAGCTCCGGAACCTGGTCTACGGCCTCACGCCGCTGCCCGACGAGGGGCCCTGCCCGTGGTACGAGAGGCCGGCGCTGTGGGCGACGGTCGTGGCCGTCGTCCTCGTGGCCATCAACGTCGTCTTCTGGTGAGGACGCGACCATGACCGAGCACGGCATCCCGATCTGGTTCTTCATCGGCGCGCTGCTTCTCGTCTACGGCGTCCTCATCTTCGGCGCCGGGATCGTCGGCCTCTTCCACCCGCCGCACGGTCGCCCTCGCGAACCTGCACGCGGGCATCTGGTGGGGGGCGCTGCTGGTGGTGATCGGCCTCGGCTACGTGCGGGCCTTCCGCCCGCGGCGCCGGTAGCCGTCCTTACCAGCTCGGCAAGTCCCCCCAGCCGGGGAAGGGGGCGAGGTCGACCTTCCAGCCGTTGAGCGACGAGGCGTCGCGAACCACACGGAGGTTCGTGAAGGAGTGCAGTTTCTGGAACAGCTCCTCGCGCGGCAGAGAGTGCAGCGGGGGCTTCGACAGGTCCGGCATCGGCCAGAGGCGCAGCGTGTTGTCCTCGCCCACCGAGGCCACCCAGCGGAGGTCCGGCGAGATCGCGACGTACAGGACCGCGCCCTTGTGGCCGAGGAGGAGGTGCGGCTCCCCCCCGGACAGGCGGCCGACTCGGATGCTGCCGTCCTTGCCGCCGGCCGCCACGACCTCGCCGTCCGCCCCGAGGGCGAAGCCCCAGAACCAGACGCAGTCGCCGAAGGCCGGCAGCGGCTCCGCCTTCCCGGTGCCGAGGTCGCGCAGCTCGATCCCGGAGCAGGAGCCCAGGGCGCTCTCGTAGGGCTCGAGCCGCGTCACCGCCTGGCGGCCACCGGGGACGAGGGCCATGCGTCATGTCCCGGCCCGGAGTGGCCGCCACCAGCGTGCTCGTCCCGTCCTCGACGTTCCACCGGCGGAGGCCGCCCCCCCCGGACGTGTACAGGGTCGCCTCGTCGGCGAAGGCCGCGCTCGTCACGCCGCGCCCGAGGTCGGGCGGAGGGAGCGGCGGGATGTCGAAGGCCTTCGCCGCGCCGCTCTCGACGTCCCAGACGTAGAGCTTCTTCTCCCCGGAGCCGGCGGAGTACGCCGTCGCGACACGCCGCCCGCTGGGCGAGACGGCAGCGCCGTAGTGGATGCTGCCCTGGGACGAGGGGAGGATCCTCGCCGGCGAGCCGTCCATCGGGATGACGGCCGAGCGATCGAAGCCGACGCCGAACACGTACCGCCCACCGGGGTCCAGGGCGAGGTTGAGGAGGGGAAGCGCCTCCACCTTCCCGAGAATGCGTGGCCCCGTGCCCGGAAGCGGCCACAGGTGGAGGGCCTTGAACTCGGCCGGCCCGCAGATCGTCACCAGCCACCGCCCGTCCGCGCTGAAGGCGAGTGCGCCGCTCGTGGCCCTGCAGCCGTCCACGATGGCCGGCCGCGGGTTCCGGACGGGCCAGAAGTCACCACCCTCTCGTCCAGTCCCGCCACCACGAGCCAGTCGCCCGCGGGGTGGAGTGCCGCGCTCGGCAGCAGCGAGGAGCCGGCGCGGCGGAGCACGAGCGGGCGCGCGCCGGGGAGCGAGGCGAGGTCCCAGAGCCGCGCGCGGGCGCCGTCGCCCTCGGCGAACAGCCATCGCGGGGTCGGACCCGGGCGGGCCGTGGCCGGCGCGTCGGCCGGCCTCTGGAACTCGCCCTCCAGCGCGAAGCCGTCGCCGGTCGGGACCCACAGGCGGTAGCGCCCCGCCTCGTCGAAGGAGTAGAGGCGGTCGGAGTGCCAGTGGTTGAGGCCCACGATGTCCGCGTCATGGCGGCCGAAGCGGCGATCGCCGATAGTCCGCGAGCCCGGCGGCGGCCGCCAGAAGAGCTGCCGGCCTCTGGCGTAGGCGAAGCCCCGGCCGGTCAGGGCGAGGTCCGCCGCCCCCTCCGCCGTCCTGTCGAAGCGGCCGAGGTCCGTCGGCTCACCGTCGGGCAACCGCCAGGACAGGAGCCGGGCCTCCCCCCGCCACCGGTCGGCCGGGTCCTTCGGGACCCGGCACACGAGCTGCTCGCCGTCCACCTGGCAGTAGCCCGGGGCGCCGAGGTCGAGGGTCCGGACGAGGCGGCCGTCCGGGATCGACCACACGCGGACGAGCCGTCCCGGGTCGTCGCCATGCTGCTCGGTGACGAGCAGGTCGTTCGACGCCCATCGGCGACGTGGGGCCACAGTCGCACCTCGTGGCCTCCCAGCCGGGCTTCGAGCATCCCGTCGTCCCTCCAGATCGCCACCGTCTCGGAGTGGCCGCCCAGGGCGAGGCGGCGCCCGTCGGGGCTGAAGGCGGGCCCATAGTTCGGGGTGACGAGCTCGCGGGCGGGAGGGGACTCCCACAGGGCCTTCACGACGAACTCGCGGGCCGGCTTCGTGTCGACGAGCTCCAGGCTCGCGGTCGCGAAGGCCAGCGCCTCCGTCGGGTCGTCGGCGAGACGGAGCTGCGCGAGCGCGAGGAGCTTGGCCGACTCGGCACGCAACGCCTCCGCTCTCGCCGCGTCGCGCGCCCGCGCGGCCTGCTGGCGCGAGACGCCGATCGCGATCGCGAGACCGGCGAGCGCCACGATCACCGAGGCCACCGCGGCGGTGAGCCGGCGCTTCCGCCGGCGCGCCTTCTCCGCCATGGCCTTCGCGAAGTCCTCCTCGAGCGCGGTCAGCGCCCCCGCGTACCGCCCCCGCCACAGCTCGAACTCCTGGAACGCCGTCCCCGTCCACAGCAGGTCCGACGTCCGCCCCTTCTCCTCCCACAGGTGCGCCGCCTGCTTCAGCTGGTCCCGCAGGACCGCCCCCTCCTCGTCCTGCGCCTGCCACCGCACGAAGCGCGGCCACGCCGTGAGCAGCGACTCGTGCACGATCTCGACCTGATGGCGGTTTTGCCCCGCGACCCCCTCCACCTCGTAGGTCGTCAGCAACCGCGCGTCGACGAGCTGCCCCAGCACCTCCTCCGCCGCCTTCCGGTCGGGGAAGACAGAGAGCAGCTCCTCCCGGTCGATCGAGGCGCGCGTGCCCTGAGCGGTGACCAGGTTTCGGAGGATCTCCCGCACCAGCCCCTGTCGCTCGGCCCCGATGCCCTCGAGCGTCGCCTCCGCGTGCTGGGCGAGCGCCCCCGCGACACCCCCGATCTCCTCGTAGGCCGCGCGCGTCAGCAGCTTCCTCTCCCGGTCGCGCTTCTCCCACAGGCGCGAGACGGCGAAGGCAAGGAGAGGCAGCGCCCCGCGCGCCCCCTCCACCGAGGCCACCATCTCGTCGACGAGCGCCTCGTCCTCGAAGCGGTAGCCCCGCTTCCCCGCCGGCTCCACGAGCGCGCTTCGCAGCCCCGCCTTCGTGAGCGCGCCGAGCGGGGTCAGCTCCGTGAAGACCGGAACCAGGGCCGGCTGCTCGTGGCAGCGCATCAGGAAGTCGTCGCGCAGCGAGAGGGCGACGTGGATGTCGGCCTCGGACCCCAGCCGGGCGAGAAGTGCGGCGAAGCGCTCCTGCGTCTCCGGCGGGCTCTGCGTGAACAGCTCCTCGAACTGGTCCACGACGAGCAGCGCCTCGGCGTACCGGGACCGCCACCGCCGCGCCGCCGCCACGACGCGATCCCCGTCGCCCTTCTGGACGAGGTCGGCGACGCCGCCCAGCATCTCGGCGATCGCCTCCGGGTCCCCCGCCATCTCGGGCGTGAGAGCGCGCGCCAGGCCGAGGAACGGGCTCGACCCCGGGGTCGCGCACGCGGCGCCCCAGCCGTCGGGTCGGGCCGGGATCACGCCCGCGCGCAGGAACGACGTCTTCCCGGCACCCGAGGGGCCGATGATCGCGAGGAGCCGGCGGTTCCCCACCCTCTCCCAGAGGGCCCGGATCTCGCCCTCGCGCCCGAAGAAGAGGGCCGCGTCCTTCTCCGTGAAGCTCGAAAGCCCCGGGTACGGGCTCCGCTCCTCCACCTCCTGCAGCACCGCCGACCCCGCCGGCGCTGCCAGCACCGCCTCCAGCGCCACCCTCACGTCGTGCGCTGAGCCGTACCGCTCCTCCCGCCCCTTCTCCAGGCACCGCCGCACGATCCCCGACACCGCTGGCGGGATCCCCCGGCCCAGCGCCGAGAGCTCCGCCGGCGTCTCCTCCAGGATCGCCGTCAGCGTCGCGAGAGTCGTCTCCCGCCGGAACGGGTGCTTCCCCGACAGAAGCTCGTACAGCACCACCCCGAGCGAGAACACGTCCGTCCTCGCGTCCACCGCCAGGCCCCGCACCTGCTCCGGCGACATGTACCCGACCGTCCCCACCACGAGCCCCGCGTCCGTCGGCGAGGACGCAGTCGCCTCTCCGCTCCCGCTCGTCAGCCGACCCGCCCTCTTCGCCAGCCCGAAGTCCAGCACCTTCACCCGACCGTCCGTCGTCACGAACACGTTCTCGGGCTTCACGTCCCGGTGCACGATCCCCTTCGCGTGCGCCGCCTCCAGCCCCTGCGCCGCCTGCACCGCGAACGAGAGGACCTGCCGCTGCGTCGGGGCCCGCCGCGAGGCCATCTCCCGCAGCGTCTCCCCCTGCAGCAGCTCGGTGACCACGTATGGCACGCCCTCGTGCGTGCCCACGTCGTGGACGGTCAGGATGTTCGGGTGGTTGAGCGCCGCGACCGCGCGGGCCTCCTGCTCGAACCGCCGCAGCCGATCGGGATCCGCCCCCACCTCGGCCGGCAGCACCTTGATGGCGACGTCACGCCCCAGGCGGGGGTCCCGCGCCCGGTAGACCTCGCCCATCCCTCCCGCCCCGACCAGGTCGAGGACCTCGTGCGGCCCGAGGCGCGTGCCCGCCGCCAGAGGCATGGCTCTCCTCCGAAGTGGTCTGCCCTCGAATCATGCGCTCGCCGCCGAGCCCTTCAATGAGCCGTTGGGATCAGGGCGCGGCTAATCGTCCAGCGTGAGCAGGCGCTCGGCCCGACGAGCGGGTGGCTCTCGCGCCCAGAAGGTCTACCTCTGGGACTGGTCGGAGATCGCCGACCCCGCGGTTCGCCTGGAGAACATGGTGGCCAGCCACTTGCTGAAGTGGTGCCACTTCACCCAGGACTGGGGCCACCCGCCTCTCGACCTGCACTTCGTGCGGGACAAGGAGAAGCGCGAGGTGGACTTCCTGGTCACCAGGGAGAAGAAGCCGTGGCTCCTCGTCGAGGTCAAGCTCTCGAGAACGGCGCCGGAGGGGGCGCTTCACTACTTCGGCGACAAGCTGGGCGTGAAGCACAAGTTCCTGGTCGTGGCGGAGCAGGAAAGACCGGGCAAGGCGGCGGACGTCCATGTCCTGGACGCCCCCGGCTTTCTCGCTTGCCTGCCGGTATAGCATCGGCCCTGTCGTTGACCTCGCCACCGGCCGCGGCATAGGCTCGCCGCCGGGGGTCACGATGGAGTCGGCGGCGCCTCTCCTCGCTCTGCGAGGAATCCGGAAGCGGTTCGGGCGGCTCGAGGTGCTGCACGGGGTCGACCTCGAGCTCCGCGCCGGAGAGGTCCTCGTCCTCGCCGGGGCCAACGGCGCCGGCAAGAGCACGCTGGTCAAGATCCTGGCCGGCGTCTACGACGATTGGGAGGGAGAGGTCGATCTCGCGGGACGCTCCGTGCGCCCGCGACGACCCCACCAGGCGGCCGCCCTCGGCATCGCGTGCATCCACCAGGAGCTGGCCCTCGTCGGCCCCCTGAACGCGGCCGACAACCTCTTCCTCGGGCGCGAGCGCTCGCGTCGCTTCTTCGGCGTCGACGACCGCGCCCAGGCGGAAGCGGCGAGGCAGTGGCTCGAGCGGCTGGGCGTGGAGGTGGACGTCCGGCTCCCCGTCGAGCAGCTCCCCGTCGCCGTCCAGCAGTCGATCGAGATCGCCCGGGCCCTGTCGATGGACGCGCGCGTCCTGGTCATGGACGAGCCCACGAGCGCGCTCACCGTGATGGAGACGAAGCACCTCTTCCAGCGCATCGAGCAGCTGAAGCACGAGGGGCGCGCCGTGCTGTTCATCTCGCACAAGATGGAGGAGATCTACCGGATCGCCGATCGCATCGCGGTGCTGCGGGACGGGCAGCTCGTGGGCACGCGGCCGGCCTCGGAGCTGGGGCGGGGCGAGCTCGTCCTGTGGATGGCGGGACGGGCGGTCACCGAGCACGTGCGCGCGGCGGCTCCCGGCGAGGTCTCGCGTCTCTCGGTCGAGAACCTGTCGGTGGCGGATGCGGACCGCGGGGACCGGCCGCTCGTCCGCGACGTCTCGTTCGAGGTGCGGCGCGGCGAGGTGCTCGGCCTCGCGGGCCTGGCCGGCTCCGGGGCGAGCGAGGTCCTGGGCGCGATCTTCGGCCGACTCCCGCGGGCCCGTGGTCGCGTCCGGGTCGACGGCCAGCCCGTCCCCTCCGGCCGTCCCGCGGCGGCCCTGCGCCGGGGGCTCGCCTTCCTCACGAGCGACCGCAAGGCGGAGGGCCTGACGCTGCCCCGCTCGGTCGTCGAGAACGTGACCCTGGCGAGCCTGCCCCGCTTCTCGCCCGGCGGCTGGCTCCGCCCGCGGCGCGAAGAGCGGGCCGTGCGCGACGTGGCCGAGCAGCTCGACCTCCAGGCGCCGTCTCTCGGCGCGCCCGTCTCGACCCTCTCGGGCGGGAACCAGCAGAAGGCGCTCCTCGCCCGCCTGTGGCTGACCGAGCCCGCCGTCCTCCTGCTCGACGAGCCGACGCGGGGGGTGGACGTGACGGCCAAGGCGCGCATCCACCGGCTGATCGACGAGTGGAGCCGCGCCGGCCGCGCGGTGGCCCTGACCAGCTCCGAGCTGCCCGAGCTCCTGGCCCTGTCCGACCGGGTCCTGGTACTCCACCGCGGGGAGGTGCGCGCCGAGCTCGGGAGGCACGAGGCCAGCGCGGAGAGGGTGATCGCCGCGGCTTTGGGGGGAGCGGCCTGATGAAGAGCGGCACGCTGTCCGCCCCGGCCCGCGCGCTCCTCGCCCTCGCGCTCGTCTTCGCGGTCGGCCTCGTCTTCCACGCCGACGGCGCGTTCTACCGCTGGGACACGCACCACGCGATGCTCCGCCAGGCCTCCGTGCACGGGATCCTGGCCTGCGGGATGACGCTCGTGATCGTCACCGCCGGGATCGACCTGGCGGTGGGCAGCGTCCTCGCCCTCGCCGCGGTCCTCTTCAGCCTCCTGACCATCCAGATCGGATGGGGAGCGCCCGAGGCCGTGGCGGCGGTGCTCGGGGCAGGGGTCGTCCTGGGCGCGTTGTCGGGGGGGCTCATCTCCACCTTCGGGCTCCAGCCCTTCATCGTGACCCTGGCCCTGATGGTCTTCGCCCGGGGCCTCGCCAAGTGGTCTTCGGGAGGCCAGAAGATCTCGCAGGCGGTCCTCAAGCCGGACGGCAGCGGCTACGACTACGTGGACCTCCCACGCGTCTTCGACCTCATCGACAGCCGCGTGCTGGGGGGAACGGTCTGGGTGGTGACGCTCGTCTTCGTGGCGATCGCCGCCGTCTCCTGGGTGATCCTCGCCCGGCTCCGCGTGGGCCGCCACGCCTACGCGGTGGGGGCGAACCCCGAGGCGGCCCGGCTTTCCGGCGTGCCGGTGCGCCGGACGCTCGTGCTCGTCTACGCGTGGAGCGGCCTGTGCGCAGCGGTCGCCGGCATCTGCCAGGCGGCCCAGGAGCAGCAGGGCGACCCCGAGACGGGGACGGGCTACGAGCTCAGCGCGATCGCGATGGTCGTGATCGGGGGCACGAGCCTCATGGGAGGCCGGGGTGGCGTCCCCCTGACCCTTGTCGGTGTCTTCACCATCGGGTACCTGCAGAAGATCCTGAGCCTCAACGCGGTGGGAGAGGCCGGGCGCCTGATGCTCACGGGGGCGATCATCGTCGGGGCGGTGCTGTTCCAGCGCTCGCGGAGGAACGGATGAGACGAGGCATTCGAACGACGACGGTGGCGGGTCTTCTCGCGGCGGGCCTCGGGCTGGCCGGCGCTTCGCTCCTCGCCCAGGCCCCGAAGCGCCGCGTGATCGGCATGAGCCAGTGCAACCTCGGGGAGCCCTGGCGCCAGCAGATGAACGCGGACATCCGCAAGGCGGCGGGCGCCCACCCCGGCCTCGAGGTCGTCTTCAAGGACGCGCAGAACGACTCCCTCGTCCAGCGCTCGCACGTCGAGGAGCTCGTGGCCCAGAAGGTGGACCTCATCGTCATCAGCCCCAGCGAGGCGGCGGCCCTGACGAAGCCCGTGGCCCAGGCCTACGACGCCGGCATACCGGTCATCGTTCTCGACCGGGCGGTGCTCGGTGAGCGGTTCACCTGCTTCATCGGCGCCGACAACCGGCAGATCGGGCGGGCGGCCGGGGAGTGGATCCGGCAGACGCTCGGCGGCAAGGGCCGGATCGTCGAGCTCGAGGGCCTTATGACCTCGACCCCGGGGCAGGACCGGCACACCGGGTTCCGCGAGGGGCTGGACGCGGCGAAGAACCCGGGGCTCGAGGTCGTGTTCGAGGCCGACATGCAGTGGCTCGAGCCGAACGCTCGCCGCGAGATGGAGTCGGCGCTCGCGCGCTTCCCGAAGATCGACCTCGTGTACGCCCACAACGACCCGGGCGCCCACGGCGCCTGGCTCGCGGCACGGGCGGCGGGGCGCGAAAAGGAGATGCGCTTCGTCGGCATCGACGCGCTCGCCCACGAGGGGCTGCGCTACGTCCGGCAGGGCGTCCTCGACGCGACGTTCGAGTACCCGACCGGCGGGGCGGAGGCGATCGACGTCGCCCTCCGGATCTTCGCGGGGCAGAAGGTGGAGAAGAAGATCGTCCTCGGGTCGCGGCTCTACACGAGGGAGAATGTGGACGCGGGCGGCGCGGCCGTTCCCGCGGCCGGGAGCACGAAGGACAAGAAGGGGGCGCAGCGATGACGCAGAGAGTCGCGCTTTTCTGGCCCGGAGACTACCGGGATCTCCCGAACCAGCAGGCCCTTCCCAGCATCGAATCGGCCACGAGACAGCTCGAGGGTGCCCTGCGCAAGCTCGGCCGCGAGCCCTATCGCATCGAGGGCTACCTCACCCGGCCCCACGAGGCGATCGAGAAGCTCGGGCCGGTGGACGATCCCCTGATCGGGGTCTGCGTCCACTGGTTCTACGGCCCGCACACCACCGACGGGGTCGTCGGCAAGGACGAACCCGCTCCTCCTCGCCAGCAACTTCTCGGGGACCTGGCCGGGCCTCGTGGGCCTCCTCAACACCGGCGCGTGCCTCGGAGTCGGTGGCCCGGCCGTTCTCCCGGGCCTGGACGGACGCCGACGGACTGGTCGAAGGACGGGACCTTCATGGCCCGCCTCGAGGAGTGGTGCACCACCGGGAAGATCGCCTACCCGCAGGACGAGCTCGCCTTCGACGCCCCGGTCTCGGAGAAGGCGGCCGCGCTCGCAAGGACGGTGGCGGAGGCCGTCCGGGCCCGGCGCGTTCTCTGCCTGATGCTCGGCGACACGTCGATGGGCATGATCAACGGCTACTTCGGGCCGCGGCTGCTCAACCGGCTCGGCTTCACCGAGCACAAGGTGGACCAGGCCTGGATCATCGAGCGCGGCGAGGACGTCCCGGCCGCCGCGGATCGAGGACGCGCTGGCGCTTCGTGTAGCGACAAGGGCGTCACCTTCCACTAGGGCGAGAAGGGCGCCGAGGACTTCACCCCGGACGCCACCCGGGAGCAGCTCCGCGACTACCTGGCGGTGCTCGACATGGTCGAGGAGTTCAAGGCCGACTGCCTGGGCTGGCAGTACCAGCTCGGCCTCATCCCGCTGCGGCCCCCGTCCGACTTCGCCGAGGGGCTCTTCAACTCGGCGTGCCGCCCGGAGACGAACGGCGACACGATCGCCTGCTCGACCGAGGCCGACCAGGGCAACCTCGTGCCGATGGAGCTGCTGAAGCGGCTCCTGAAGGCGAAGGGGCTCCACCAGGCGGTGATGTTCCACGACGTGCGGTGGGGCGGGGAGCACGAGGGCCGGTTCGTCTGGGTGCTCCTCAACTCCGGCTCCTGCGGCGCCTACGCCTTCAACCACGACCCGCAGACGCTCCGCGGGGTCCACTCCTACCGCCAGGACCGCAAGTACTTCCCCGTCCCCGGCGGCACCTTCGCCGGCGAGAGCCTCCCCGGGACGATCACGTGGGCGCGCGCCTACCTCCGCAAGGAGGGCGACCTCTGGATGGACGTGGGCCGGGGCGAGGTCGTGAAGCTCCCGCCCGAGAAGCGCGACGCGTGGTGGGAGGGCACCAACCGCCAGTGGCCGTTCATGGCCGCCGACCTCGGCATCAAGCGCGACACGCTGATGGCCCACTACCTCTCGAACCACGTGGCGGTGGCCTACGGCGACGTGTTCGAGGAGATGGTGGCGCTCTCGAAGGCGCTGGGCTTCAAGGTCCGGGTCCTGGCGGGGGCTCGCCCCGCCTGAGGGAGGAGCGAGATGGCCGGCAGGAACCAGAAGCCGCGGTCGCCCCGCCGACGGGCGTTCCTCGCCGGGTCGGTCGCTGCCGTGGGCACGCTCGGGACCGTCGGCTCCATGGAGGCGCAGGAGAGGGGAGCGAGCGCGACGGCCCCGGCGACGCCGGCCCGCCGGGCGTACAACGGCCCCTACGAGGGCGAGACCGCTGAGCCGGGTCGCCTTCCCCCTCGGCGGAATGGGCGCGGGGATGATCTGCCTCGAAGGCACGGGCGCGCTCTCCCACGTCTCGCTGCGCCACCAGCCCGACATCTTCAACGAGCCCTGCGTCTTCGCTGGGCTGTGCGTCGCGGGTGAGCCCAACCGCGCGCGCGTCCTCGAGGGGCCGGTGCCGAGCTGGAAGCGGTTCGGGCTCAAGGACGCCGGCAACGGCGCCGGGGGCGCGACGTGGGGCCTGCCCCGCTTCGGCCGCGCGCGCTTCGAGGCGCGCTTCCCGTTCGGCAAGGTCTCGCTCGAGGACGATGTCGCTTCCCCTGAAGGTCGAGATCACGGGCTGGAGCCCCTTCGAGGCCGGCGATCCCGACGGCTCGAGCCTGCCGTTCGCGGCGCTCGAGTACCGGCTCACGAACCCCACGCCGAGTGCCGTGGCCGGCGTCTTCTCGTTCAACGCCCGCAACTTCATGGCGGTTGAAAAGGGCGAGAAAGCGGTGCGCCCCATCCCGGGCGGCTTCGTCCTCTGGGCCGGCGGCACGAAAGAGAAGCCGTGGGAGGAGGGTTCCGTCTGCGTGAGGACGAGCGACCCCGACGCCCGCGTCAATCACGCGTGGTTCCGCGGGGGCTGGTTCGACGACCTGACGCTCGCCTGGAAGGACGTCGAGGAAGGCGCCTGCTACGAGCGCCCGCCCGTCTCCAAGGGGCCGCCTTCACCCGGCGCCACCGTGTTCGTGCCGTTCTCCCTCGCGCCCGGCGCCGCGAAGACGATCGTGGTGCAGCTTTCGTGGTACGTGCAGCAGAGCCATCTGCGAACCGGGGACGACCCCGAGGACGACGAGCCCGCGGGCGAGCGCCGCTACCGCCCCTGGTATGCGCAGCGATTCCCGGGGATCGAGGAGGCGGCTGAGCACTGGCGGGCCCACTACGCGGAGCTTCGTGAGAAGGCCGCGCACTTCTCGGACTGCTTCCACGACCAGACCCTCCCGCCCGAGGTCGTCGAGGCCGTGGCCGCCAACCTCACGATCCTCAAGTCCCCCACCGTGATGCGCCAGGCGGACGGGCGCCTGTGGAGCTGGGAGGGCTGCGGGGACAGCCGGGGCTGCTGCCACGGCTCCTGCACGCACGTCTGGAACTACGCGCAGGCGGTACCGCACCTCTTCCCGTCGCTGGAGCGGACCCTGCGGGAGACGGAGTTCCGCGTCTCGCAGGACTCCCGCGGGCACCAGACCTTCCGCGCCGCGCTGCCCATCCGCCCCCCCGCCCACGACTTCCATGCCGCGGCCGACGGGCAGCTCGGCGGGATCCTGAAGGTCCACCGGGAGTGGCGCATCGGTGGCGACACGGCGTGGCTGCGCAGCCTGTGGCCGAGCGTGAAGACGAGCCTCGACTACTGCATCGCGACATGGGACCCGCGCCACACCGGGGCCCTCGAGGAGCCCCACCACAACACCTACGACATCGAGTTCTGGGGCCCGGACGGCATGTGCACGAGCTTCTACCTCGGCGCACTGCGGGCGGCCACGCTCATGGGCCAGGCCCTCGGCGACCCGGTGCCGGCCTACGCCGAGCTTCTCGAGAAGGGCCGGCGGCGGATGGAGACGGACCTCTGGAACGGCGAGTACTTCGTCCAGAAGGTGCAGTGGAAGGGCCTGCGGGCCGGGGACCCTCAGGAGACGAAGAGCATGGTCGGCGAGTACTCGTCGGAGGCCCGCGCGCTGCTCGACAAGGAGGGGCCGAAGTACCAGTACGGCGACGGGCTGCCTCTCCGACGGCGTCCTCGGCGAGTGGATGGCCATGGTCTGCGGCGCGGGCGCGGTCCTCGACCCCGCGAAGACAGCGGGCCACCTCCGCGCGGTCCACCGCCACAACCTGAAGCGGGACCTCTCCGCTCCACTCGAACCCCCAGCGACCGACCTTCGCCTGCGGCGCGGAGGGCGGGCTCCTCCTCTGCACGTGGCCGCGGGGCGGTGCGCTGGCCCTGCCCTTCGTCTACTCGAACGAGGTGTGGACGGGGATCGAGTACCAGGTCGCCTCGCACCTCATGCTGATGGGGCTGGTCGAGGAGGGCCTCGAGATCGTCCGCACCTGCCGGGACCGCTACGACGGCCGCACCCGCAACCCCTTCGACGAGTACGAGTGCGGCCACTGGTACGCGCGGGCCATGTCCTCGCTACGGCCTCATCCAGGGCCTGACCGGGGTGCGCTACGACGCCGTCGAGCGCACCCTCCACGTGGAGCCCCGCCTGCCGGGGGACTTCCGGAGCTTCCTGTCCACCGCGACCGGCTACGGGACGGTGGGTGTTCGGTCTGGACAGCCGTTCCTCGAGGTGCGCTCGGGCCGGATCGACGTCGCGCGGATCGACTACCGTCCCCGAGCCTGACGCGAGTCAGGGCCGCGTCACGTCGAGCCTCTGCCACTCGCCGATCGGGCTGGAACGCCCGCAGTCGGCGCAGCGGGTCTCGTCGAAGAGCGCGCCGCAGGCCGGGCAGCGGGCGCCCGTCTCGAACGTGTCGAAGGGCGCCCCGCAGCGGCCGCAGGTCCAGAGGGCGCCGAGAGGCGGCGCCGACCGGCACGACGGGCAGGCCAAGCCCGGACGGCGAGGCAGAGCCGCCAGCCTCGAGAGAGCGCGCGAGTGCTGGAACCCCTGCCAGCAGTTCATGGCGACGAACGCCGCGAGGATCCCCAGCCAGGTGTCCCCGACGCGAAAGGCGATGGCCAGAAGCGCCAGCACGCCGGCGAAGCCGACGACGCTCGCCGCGGTGAGGCTCCGGGCCCGCCCCAGCACGAACCACAGCAGCGAGCGCAGGATCTGGCCGCCGTCGAGCGGATAGACCGGCAGCAGGTTGAACACGAGCAGCCCGAGGTTGATGAAGGCCACGGCGCGCAGCAGGGCGAGCGTGTCGGGGGCCGTTTCGGCGAGCCCGGCCGAGCGGGCGGCGAGCAGCAGGCCGAACAGCACCGGGAGGAGCGCCACGTTGACAAGGGGCCCCGCCGCGATGCTCCAGAGCGTGGCGCCCGGGCGCTGAGGCGGGTCCACGTAGGCGACCCCGCCGAGCGGCCACAGCACGATGCGGTCGGCGTTGCCGCCGACCTGCCGGCAGGCCAGCGAGTGGCCGAACTCGTGCAGGGTGACGATCCCGAAGAGGGCCAGGTACTCCGCCACGTTGAAGACCGGCGAGCGGTACTGGTTCGCCCGCTGCACCTCGTAGAGCGCGACGAGGAACCACGACCAGTGGAGAAAGACCTCGATCCCGGAGAAACGGAACAGCCGGATGGCACCCTGGCTCGTCGGCATCAGCCCCTCGCTTTCCCTTCCAGCTCGGCCCAGCGCGCGTAGAGATGGTCGACCTCGTCCTGGGCCGCCGTGAGCGCGTCGATCCGCGCCGCGAGGGCCTGGTGGTCGGCGGCGACGGCGGGGTCGGCCGCAGCCTGGCGGCAGGCCTCCAGCTTCTCCTCGGCCTCGAGGATGCGGCCCTCCATCTCGTCCCACTCGCGCTGGTCGAGGTAGCCGAGCTTGCGTGGCCTGCCGTGTTGCGCGTCAGGCCGCGGCCGGCCGGCCGGCCCGTCCGGCGCCGTCCTCGGCGCGACCGGACGCGACCGGGCCGGCAGGTCGTAGGGTCTCCGCCGCGGCGAAGCGCCGGCCCTGCTCCCACTGGTCGTAGTCCGCGTACGGCACCGCGCCACCCTTTCCGTCGAGGGCCAGGATCCGCGTCGAGACCCGGTCGAGCAGGTAGCGGTCGTGGGTCACGAGGACGAGCGCTCCCGGAAACTCGAGCAGGCTCTCCTCGAGCACCTCGAGGGTCGGGATGTCGAGGTCGTTCGTGGGCTCGTCGAGCAGCAGGAGGTCGGCCGGCTCCAGCATCAGCCGGGCCAGCACCGCGCGCGCCTGCTCGCCGCCCGAGAGCCGGCCCACCGGGGTCTCCAGCTGCTCGGAGCGGAAGAGGAAGCGCTTCGCCCAGCCCGCGACGTGAATGCCGCGGCCCTGGAAGACGACCGAGTCCCCGTGCGGGGCGAGGGTGCGTTTGAGCGAGACCGCGGGGTCGAGCCGCGAGCGGTGCTGGTCGAAGAGGACGACCTTCAGCCCGAGGGCGTGCTCGACGGTGCCCGCGTCCGGCGCCTCCTGCCGGGTGAGGAGGCGCAGGAGCGAGGTCTTGCCGCTGCCGTTGGCGCCGAGGAGCCCCAGGCGCGTCCCCGGCGACAGCACGAGGTCGAGGCCGCGGACGATCGCCCGGTCGCCGTAGCTCTTCGTCAGGCCCTCGGCCACGACGAGACGCTTCGTCTTCCGCTCGGTCGCCGCGAAGTCGAGGGCCACCGCGGACGACCTCGAGCGCGAGTCGAGGTCCGCCAGCTCGTCCTGCAGCCGCTGCGCCTCGTCGATCCGCGCCTGAGCCTTGCGGGTGCGCGCGCGGGCCTTGCGCGAGAGCCAGTCGAGCTCGCCCCGCACGCGGTTGCGCAGCGACTCCTGGTAGGCCGCCTGCCCGGCCAGCAGCTCGTCCTTCTTCTCGAGGTAGCGGCTGTAGCGCCCGCGCACGTCGAGGAGCCCCTCGGCGAAGGCGCGGTCGAGCTCGATCACGCGGCCCGCGACCGCCTCGAGGAAGTAGCGGTCGTGGCTCACCGCGACGAAGGCCTCGGGCTCGCGGGGCAGCAGCTCCTCCAGCCAGAGGATGCCCTCGACGTCGAGGTGGTTGGTGGGCTCGTCGAGGAGGACGAGCTCCGGGTCGGTCACGAGGGCGTGCGCGATCGCGAGCCTCTTCTTCCAGCCTCCCGAGAGGGTCGCCGTGGCCTGGTCGGCGTCCGCGAAGCCGGCCTTCCCCATTGCCACCGCGACGCGCCCGTCCTTCTCGTGCTCGTCGAGATGCTCGTCCCGCAGCGCGGAGCTCAGGACCGACACGACGGTCGTGCCAGGATCGAACACCGGGTCCTGGGGCACGTAGCCGATCCGCAGCCGCTTGCGCGCGGCGCGCGTCCCGGAAGAGGGCTCCTCGAGGCCGGCGAGGATCTTCACGAGAGTGGACTTGCCCGAGCCGTTCGGCCCCACCAGGCCGACGTGGTCGCCCTCGAAGACGCCGAGCGAGAGGCCCTCGAAGAGCGGGGCCGCCCCGAAGGCCTTCGAGAGCTCCTGGCAGGAGACGAGGAGCTCAGGCACGCCGTCTCCCGCCCGCCACCAGGGCCTCCTTCTCGCGCCGCTTCAAGCCCTTGATCCGGTGCTCCTCGCGCAGGGCCTTGCCCCACGTCCGCACCCGCCGCGACCAGACGAGCGCGACCGGCCGCCGCGCGCGGGTGTAGCGCGACGCCGTCCCCGCCTCGTGCTTTCGCACGCGCGCGCCGAGGTCCTTCGCCGCCCCCGTGTAGAAGGACCCGTCACGGCAGCGCAGGATGTAGACGAAGGGCAGCTTGACCTCCGGGTCGTGGAGACGCGCTCAGCCGGATCGCTTGCGGCAGCAGGCCTGACCTTCAGTCGGGCATGCCCGGGAGGCCCGCGACGGAGATGTCCTCGTCGAGGTCGGGCCAGTGGATTCCCGTGCCTGGCCCGATGAGCCTCCAGCGCCCGCGCTGCTCGGGAGTGGCCTCGCGCAGCCGCGGAAACCACTCGAGCGGGACTGTCAGCGAGCGCCCGTCCTCCAGGTGAACGACGAAGGCGTCCGGAACGAACTCCACCGCCCGGGCACGCGCGAGAGGGGGACTAACCACGAAAGTGTTCATTCCAGCGCTCCACCAAGACGGCCTGCTTCTCGACGTGCACATGCGGCGGCTCCTGCCGCTCGTTGCTGTAGAAGAAGAAGCGAAAGCCCTCGGCCTGAAGCAGCGTCGGCATGCTGTCTTTCTCGAGACACGCGAAGCGGCAGACGGTCCTTTCCTCGCTGATTGTACGCCCGCGGAGCGGACTACCAGGTCGGCACGTCCTTCCAGCCGGGGAAGGGACCGGTCACGAGCCGGTAGCCCGTGGGCCGGGAGCGATCCTCGACCACGCGCACGTTGGTGAGCGCGCGCAGCCGGCCCATCAGCTCCTCGTGGGGCAGCGTGTGGAATGGCGGCTTGGAGACGTCGGGCATCGGCCAGAGCCGTATCTCCGTGCCGCTCGACGAGGCGATCCACTTCCCGTCGGGGGAGATGGCGAGGCCTATGACGGCCGCGTCCTCGCCGGGCAGCACGTGCACCGGGCCGCCGTCGGACCTGCCGATCCGGATGACGCCCTCGCGGTCGCCGGTGGCGAGGCGCTCTCCGGTTGCGTCGAGCGCCGCCACGATCGGGTCCGAGCCGTAGCCCGTCGCCTTCCAGTGCCGGCCGGCGGCCAGGTCGATCAACACCACCTCCGCGTTTCGAGGCACGGAGTCTCGAAGCTGTCCCTCCGACACCAGCGCGACGACGCGACGCGCGTCCGCGCTGGTCCCGGCCACGAGGGCGGACCGGCCCGGCTCTTCATAGAGGGTCGTCGTGACGCTTCCGGCCAGGTTCCATCGCTCGATGCCGCCGTGGCCGCTCACGAGCAGGCTGCCATCGTGGGTGAAGTGAAGGGCGTAGACGCCGGTCGCGGCGTTGCCGGGGTCGCGGTCGCGCAGCGGCAGGACCTGCGCTCTCCCCGAGGCGGTGTCGAGAAGGAAGAGGCGGAGGTCGGCGGGACCCTCGACGTACTGCGGGGCCGTTGCAACCCACCGAGCGCCGGGGTCGGCGGCGACCGCCTGCAGCACGCACCCGCGGCGCACGGGCACGGCCCGCCGCGCGGGCCCGCCGCCCGTGGGAGCGAGGTAGAGGCCCAGGCCGGGAACGGCGACCGCGACCGCCGTGTTTCCGACCGGTGTCGCCCCGTAGCAGAAGTACTCCCGCTGTGCGTCGACGCGCCATTGCCCGGCGAGCCCGGGAGCGAGGGGCCAGACGCGGGCGCCGTCGCGCGCGCAGGACACGAGCCGCCGGGAGTCGGGCGTGAAGCCGAGAGACATCACCGGTCCGGCTACGTGACCGCGGAGGACCCTGGGACGGGGCCAGTCGAGCGGCCAGAACGCGATGCCCTCCGAGGTGCCGGCCGCGAGCCACCGTCCTCCCGGGTGGAAGGCCACACCCGTCCTCTCGTTGGGGTCCTGCCCCTGGCCGAGAAGGACCGGACCCGTGTCCGCCGGATCGCGCAGGTCCCAGACGAGCGTCGCGGCCTGCGTCGCCGAACCCCAGGCCAGACGTGTACCCCCGGCGTCGAAGCGCGGTACCGAGTACGCGTGAGGGGGGTCGGCCTGCGTGCGCGCGAAGAGGGCTCCGCTGCTCGTCGACCACACCCGGACGTCGCCGGTGCCGTCCTCGGAGGCGAGGCGGCTGCCGTCGGCCGAAGCCGCGGTGTATCGGATGCTTCGATCGTGCCGGCCCAGCAGGCGGTCGGAGCCCGTGGCCCCGGAGGGTGCGAAGGGACGCACGAAGAGAGCTTCCCCGGCCACCCGGACCAGGAAGCGCAGGGTGGGGTCGGGGTCCCCCGCCCCCAGCGGGATCGTCCGAACGACGTGAGGCCGCCCCCCGTCGAACGCCCACTGCCGCAGCTCGCGCCCCGGGCCGGGCGCGGGCCGCGGCCCGATCGTGAAGACCTCGTGCTTGCGCGTGACGAGCACTTTCTCGTTGCTGCCATCGAGAGAGGGCAAGGGCCGTCCGTCGAGAGCCCACGCGAGCACCGGCGCCGTCGACCGGGACTCTGCCCAGAACTGCGCCTCCGACCAGGCGAGCACGACCTCGCCCGGCAGCGCGACGACGCGCAGCAGCGGGCTGGATTCGCCCTCGCGGAACCGGAACTCGACGGCGGGGCCCCCGTCGTCGGGGAAGAGGATGGGCCTCGACTCGAACCCGGTCGCGACGAGCCGGCGCCCGTCGGGGCTGAAGTCCAGGCTGAAGAACCCCGTTCCCGGGCGGGGCAGGACGCGTGCGACCGGCGACCGCCAAAGGACTCTCAGGGCCTGCTGCCGCGCCTCGGTGGTGTCGGCGCGCTCGAGGGCCGCGATCGTGAAGGCGAGCGCCGCCGTGGGGTCGCTCGCCGACCGCGCGTGGCCCAGCGTCAGGAGCTTGCCGGCCTCGGCCCGGCGCGCCTCCGCCTCGGCTCGATGCCGTGCGTCGACGGCCTGCTGGCGCGAGAGGGCGATGGCCGCCGCGACCGCGCTCACCGCCAGAAACGCGGACGTTGCGACGATGCGGACGAGCCGCCTCCGCCGCCGCGCCCGCTCACGCATCGACCGCGCGAAGTCCTCCTCGGGAGCGGTCAGCGCGCCCGCGTACCGCTCCCGCCACAGCTCGTACTCCCGGTACGCCATCCCCGTCCATAGGAGGTCCGCCTTGCGGCCCTTCTCGTCCCACAAGTGAGCCGCCTGCTTGAGCTGGTCGCGCAGGACCGCGCCCTCCTCGTCCTGGGCCTGCCAGCGCACGAGCCGCGGCCACGCCTTGAGGAGCGATTCGTGCACTACCTCGATCCGGTGATGGCTCGGCTCGCCCTCCTTCCCCTCCAACTCATACGTCGTGAGCAGCCGGGCGTCGACGAGGTGGTTCAGCACCTCTTCCGCCGCCGTGCGCTCCGGGAAGGCCGAGAGCAGCTCCTCGCGGTCGATGACGGCCCGGGTGCCCTGGGCGGTGACGAGGTTGCGGAAGATTTCGCGGACGAGACCCTGCCGCTCGGAGCCGATCCGTTCCATGGTGGCCTCGGCGTGCTGGGCGAGGGCGCCCTCGACCCCGGCGATCTCCCGGTAGGCCTCGCGGGTGAGGAGCTTCTTCTCGCGATTCCGCTTCTCCCACAGCCGCCCCAACGCGAAGGCGAGCAGCGGCAGCGCCCCGCGCGCCCCCTCCACCGCCTCCACCATCTCCTCCACGAGCGCCCCGTCCTCGAACCGGTAGCCCCGCTTCAGGGCCGGCTCGACGAGCGCCCGCCGCAGCGCGTCCCGCTTCAGCGGCAGCATCACCGTCAGCGGCGTCACCGATGGCGCGAGCGGCGGCTGCTCGAAGCAGCGCAGCAGGAAGTCGTCCCGCAGCGAGAGCACCACGTGGACGTCGGCGTCGTCGGCCAGGCGCCCCAGCAGCGCCGCGAAGCCCTCCTGGGTCGCGCGGGGGCTGAGCGTGAAGAGCTCCTCCAGCTGGTCCACCACCAGGAGCACCTCGGCGTGCCGCGCCCTCCAGCGCCTCACCGCCGACACCACGCGGTCCGCCTCCCCCGTCTGCGCCAGCTCGGTGACCCCGTCGATGAGGTCCCGCATCGCCTCCGGGTCCCCGGCCAGCTCGGGCGTGAGGGCGTGCGCGAGGCCGAGCGCCGGGTTGGCGCCCGGCGTGGCGTGGACGGCTCCCCACCCCTCCGGCCGGGAGGCCATGACGCCCGCCCGCAGGAACGACGTCTTCCCCGCTCCCGAGGGCCCGATCACCGCCAGGAGCCGCTTGTGGCGGATCTTCTCCCACAGCGCCGCGACTTCCCCCTCGCGACCGAAGAAGACCGGCGCGTCCTTCTCCGTGAAGCTCGCGAGGCCCGGGTAGGGGCTCTTCTCCTCCACCTCCTCCAGCACCGCCGACCCCGTCGGAGCCTCGAGCACCGCCTCCAGCGCCAGGCCGAGGTCGTGCGCCCCCTGGAAGCGGTCCTCCTTCCGCTTCTCCAGGCAACGCCTCACGATCCCGTCCACCGCCCGCGGGATCGTCGGGTCCAGGCTCACCAGCGGCGGCGGGGTCTCCTGCAGGATCGACCCCACCGTCGCCGCCACCGTGTCCCGCCGGAACGGATGCTTGCGAGCCAGAAGCTCGTAGAGCACCACCCCGAACGAGAACAGGTCCGACCGCGCGTCCACCGGCTGCGCCTGCGCCTGCTCCGGGGACATGTACGCCACCGTCCCCATCACCACCCCCGGCTTCGTCGGGCTCGACTCCGTCAGCTCCGAGCTGTCGAGGCTCGGCGCACTCTGCTTGGCGAGGCCGAAGTCGAGGATCTTGATCCGCCCGTCGCTGGTGAGGAAGAGGTTCTCGGGCTTGAGGTCGCGGTGGACGATGCCTTTCTGGTGCGCGGCGGCGAGGCCCTGGGCGGCCTGGACAGCCCAGGTCAGGATCTGTCGCTGGGTGGGGAGGCGGCGGGAGAGGACCTCGCGGAGGCTCTCTCCCTCGAGCAGCTCGGAGACAACGTAGGGCGCTCCGTCGTGGGAGCCGACGTCGTGGACGGTGAGGATGTGGGGGTGGTTGAGGGCGGCGACGGCGCGGGCCTCGAGCTCGAAGCGCTTGAGGCGCGCGGGGTCGGAGGCGACGTCGTGGAGGACCTTGAGGGCGACGTCGCGGCCGAGCCGGGGGTCGCGGGCGCGGTAGACCTCGCCCATGCCGCCCTTCCCGAGCAGCTCGACGACCTCGTACGGCCCGAGACGCGTTCCGGCCGCGACGGGCATGGCTGCGCTCCAGCGGGATACGGAGCGAATGATCCGCCTGTCGGCGGCGGGATCAATGAGTCGTTTGGCTTAGGGGGCCCGGGGGACGCGGGCCCTTCCAGCGATCTCGATTTCGTCGTCGAGCTCGACGAGCGGACCTTCGACAGGTACATGGACCTGAAGCTGTTCCTCGAGGAGCTGTCCGAACAACCTGCCGGATCTCGAGAACCGGGTTCGTCGCATCATCACTCCCTGAAACGCACGACCGCCTGCGGGTCCTCGACGTAGTACGTCTCGCGCCCGTCCTCCCACTCGCCGTTCTTCAGGTAGCGCGACTTCACGTGCAGCCGCCCGTCGGGGAGCAGCCGGCTCGTCGCCTTCACCTCGGCGATCCCGCCGGCCGAGCCCTTGACGATCTCGTGCGACACGATGGCCCCGTCCTCGACGCTCATCGTGCCCGTCGTGTAGAAGCCGGCGGTCGTGAAGTAGAAGTAGACGAGGCTCTGCCTCGCCTCCTCCCAGACGACGAACGTCTCGCCGCCGTAGGCGCCGTCGTCGATCGAGTGGCGGTTGCGGACGGCCTGGCCGTTGAGGGCCAGCTCGAAGCGCGAGACGTCCACCGCCGGCTTCGCCGCCCCGGGGGGAGAGACGGTACCGCGCCAGGTCTTGCCGACGAGGTGAGCGAGGGGCTGGAGGCGGGGGTTCATGTCGACGGCGGCGGCGCCCGAGGCGCACGCGAGCAGAAAGGCGGCGAGCAGGGTCGTTGCGGATCCGGGTCTCATGGGACGATCCTCTCACAGTGAACGGGGGGTTCGAGTACCGGGAGGAGGTCGGCGAGGCGGCGGCGGGACGCACGGTCCTCGCCTGGCTGAAGCACCGCTACCGCCACTCGACCGAGGCGGCGTGGCGCGAGCGGGTCGCCTCCGGCGAGGTGCTCCTCGACGGCGGGATCGCGCTCGCGATGGACGTGCTGCGGCCCGGGCAGAAGCTCGTGTGGCACCGGCCGCCTTGGGAGGAGCCGGTCGTCCCGCTCGGTTTCGCGGTCCTCCACCGCGACGCGGACCTGCTGGCGGTGGCCAAGCCGCGCGGGCTGCCGTCGCGTCCCGAACGGCGGATTCCTCGAGCACACGCTGCTCCACCGCGTCCGCCGCCTCCACCCCGAGGCCGTGCCGATGCACCGGCTGGGCCGGGGAACGTCGGGGCTCGTCCTCTTCGCACGGACGCGGAGCGCACGGCGCGCGGTGGCGGCGGAGTGGCGCGCGGGCCGCGTCGAGAAGGAGTACCGGGCGCTCGTGAGAGGCGTGCCGGCCGTCGAGTCGTTCACGGTCGATACGCCCATCGGCCTCGTGCCGCACCCCCGGCTCGGCGAGGTGCACGCCGCTTCGCCCCACGGCAGGCCGGCGGTCTCGCACGTGCGCGTCCTGGCGGCCGACGAAGGCCGGGCCGTGGTCGCGGTCTCGATCCCGACCGGCCGCCCCCACCAGATCCGCATCCACCTCGCGGCCGCCGGCCACCCCCTCGTGGGCGACCCGCTGTACGTCGAGGGCGGCGTGCCCGGCCCCGATCCCGCGCTTCCCGGCGAGGGTGGCTACCGCCTCCACGCCCACCGGCTCGCGCTCACGCACCCGGCCACCGGCCGGCGGCTCGAGCTCGAGTGCCTGCCGCCGCCCGAGCTGCGGGGTTGAGCAGAACGAGCCCCCGCGCCGGCGTCAGCGCGGCACGGTGACGAAGGGCGCGGGGAGGTCGTCCAGCGACCAGCGCTCCACGTCGTCCAGCCGCGAGAGGAGCAGCGCGTGGATCTCCGGGTCGAAGCCCTCGGGCGCGGCCGGCTCGCGGCGGCGCAGGTCCCCGGCCGCAGCCGTCAGGCGCGCGCGCACGCGGCCGTCCGCTTCGCGCTCCGCCACGGCCTCGATCTCGGCGGCCGCGGCGCGCGCCGCGACCGGGTAGGTGCCGGCCTTCCGCAGGGGCCCCCGCCACCGCTCGTAGACGAGGCGCTCGATCCAGTGGTACTCGGCCGGCGGCATCCCCGCCTCGACGAAGGCGTCCATCTCGGCGCCGACGAGGTCGCTCACTCCCTGGAGGACGCCCGGGAGCTGCTTCAGCTCCTCCAGGGTGCGAATGTGCTTGCGGGGCAGCCGGTCGAGGTTCAGGTCGGTGTGCCGCCGCACCGCGTCGACCCGCTTCCGCACGGCGAAGAACCGATCGAGCTGCTCCGCGGACAGCGCGTCCTTCTCGGGTCGCTTCCACGCGGCCTTGTCGGCCAGGTCGTCGAGCGCCGTCTGGCTGTGCTTCATCCTCTGGATGGGGCTGGCGACGCGGCGGATCTCCGGCACGAGGCTCGGGAGGAGGAGCGCGAGCCCGACGCTCACGAGAGCGGCTACGGCCGCGCAGCCGAGACCGATCCTCGCCCGGGTCTTCATGCCCCATGATCGCACCGGAGGGCCCCGGGCGCCGTGGTCGCGTCGGGTTTCGTGAGATGCTGGCGGCAGGGAACCCCGCAGACCCGTTCGCGAGGAGGAGAGCGTGATCACGATCCGACCCGCCGCGGAGCGCGGCCAGACCGACTGGGGCTGGCTGGACAGCCGCCACACGTTCTCGTTCGGCGAGTACTACGACCCGCGGAACATGGGCTTTCGCAGCCTGCGCGTGATCAACGACGACCGCGTCACGCCGGGCGCCGGCTTCGGCACGCACGGCCACCGCGACATGGAGATCCTCTCCTACGTCCTCGAGGGGGGCCTCGAGCACAAGGACTCGACGGGCGGCGGCGGCGTCATCCGCCCCGGCGAGATCCAGTTCATGCGGGCCGGCACCGGGGTCACCCACAGCGAGTACAACGCCTCGAAGACCGAGCCCGTGCACTTCCTGCAGGTCTGGATCGTGCCCGACACGCGCGGCCTCGCCCCCCGCTACGACCAGAAGGCCTTCGACGCAGCGGCCGCCGGCAACGGCCTCGTTCTCCTCGCCTCGAAAGACGGCCGGGACGGCTCCATCCAGGTGCACCAGGACGTGGCGCTGTGGGTGACGCGCCTCGGCGAGGGCGGGGAGCGAACGCACGCGCTGGCCGCGGGACGCGATGCCTGGGTCCACGTGGCACGGGGGGCGGCGACGCTGAACGGCCACGAGCTCGAGGAGGGGGACGGCGCGGCGTTCTCGGACGAAGCGCAGGTGCACCTCGTGGGCCGCGGCGACGCCGAGGTCCTGCTCTTCGACCTGGCCTGAGGGCCGGGACCGGCGTTTGTCGCCGGGATCGCCTCCGTGATAAGGGGAGGCCCATGAAGCGTCAACGCCTCGCCCTCCTGCTCTCGGCGGCCGGCACGGTGGCCGCCGCGCCCGCGGCTTTCGCCCAGCTGCCCGAGGACCGCCGCACCCTGACCCGCACCGTCTCCTACGCCGAGATGGAGGTATTCCTCGCCGACGTGAGCGGGAAGGGGCCGATCACCACGTCGGTGGAGGCCACCACGGCGAAGGGCCGCTCGGTCCACGTGGTGCACGCCGCGCGCGGGGGAACGCCTCCTTCGTTCCGCATCCTCTTCTACGCCCAGCAGCACGGCGACGAGGTCTCGGGCAAGGACGCTCTGCTCTACCTGGTGCGGGACATCGCACGCAAGCCCGACCTCCTGCCCCCGGACGTGGACCTCTGGATCCTGCCGATGGTCAACCCGGACGGCGCGGAGGCGGGCACCCGGAGAAACGCCGCGGGCACCGACCTCAACCGCGACCACCTGACGCTGGAGCAGCCCGAGACGCAGGCCCTCCACCGGGTGGCGCGCCGGGTCCGGCCCCACCTCGCGGTCGACTGCCACGAGTTCACCCGCGACTCGGAGGGGCGAAGGAAGCGCGGCTGGGTGGCCTGGCCCGACATCACCATGGACGGCGTCAACAACCCGCTCTTCGAGCCGTCGGTCATCGCCGCCGCGCAGCGCTGGGTGGACGAGTCGGCGGCGCCCGTGGCCGCCGCGGGCCACTCGTTCCTCCGCTACTCCGTCGGGGGCCAGCCCCCGCGGGAGGAGCAGCGGCACTCGTCACCCGACCTCGACAGCGGCCTCAACGCCGTCGGGATGTACGGCGGCCTCTCGTTCATCATCGAGGCCGCGGTCCGCCGGTCGGCCCCGGACCCCTCGGCCGACCTCGCGGCCCGCGTGGACGCCTACCTCGTCCTCTTCTGGCGCTTCATCCGCGAGACCGGCCACCGCGCGGAGGACCTCGCGGCGGTCGAGCGGGCCCGCGCGCGCCCGCTGCCGCCGTTCCTGCCGACGAACTACCTCTGGGTCAACCCCGGCATGACGGTCACTGGGTTCCCGGTGATCGAGGCCGCGACGGGCACGACGCTCCGCATCCCCACCGCGAACATGATGACGACCCTCGCGGTGAAGACCACGGTGCCGACGCCGCTCGGCTACGCGATCGGGCCGGCCGCGGTGGCGGACTTCCAGCCGCTGCTCGAGCGCCACGGCATCCCGTTCGAGAGGCTCGAGGCGCCGAGGGACGTCCAGGCCGAGTCGTGCACGCTCGTGCGCCTCGAGGACGAGCTCGACGAGGTCTACTCCCGGTACGAGGGCCGGCAGATCGTCCGCTGCGAGGCCGCCGCCGCGCGGTCGCTGCCCGCCGGGACGCTCTTCGTGCCGCTCTCGGGCGAGGCCGCCGTCCGCGCCGCGCTCGTTCTCGAGCCGGCGCTGCTCTACGGCCTCTACGCGGAGCCGCGCTTCCGGAAGCTCGTGACGCCGGGCTCGGCCGTCCCCGTCCTGCGCGTGGTCCGGTAGCGGGGATGCGAACGCTCGGCGCCCCTCTCTGTCTCGCGGTGGCACTCCTCGCTCCCGCGGGTGCCGCCGATCAGCCGGCGGCACGCCTTGTCGCCGACGACTTCGTGAGCGCCCGGCCCGCACCTCCCGTGCCGGCGCCGCTGGCCGCCGCTCTCGCCGGGATCAGGCCGGAAGCGCTCGCCGCCCACGTCGCGTTCCTGGCGTCGCCGGCGCTCGAGGGGCGCGGCCTGGGCAGCCGCGGCCTCGACGCCGCCGCCGAGTACGCCGCCGCGACCCTGGCCCTCGCCGGCGTCCCGCCCCTCGCGAGCCTGGACGCATCGCGGGAGCCCGCCAGCTACTTCCACCCGGTGCCGCTGCGCGAGGTCGTCGACCACGCGGGGGAGGTCGCGATCGAGACGCGGCGGGGCGGGACGGTCCGCGGCCTCTCGTTCGCGTCGGGAGCCGAGTGCCTCCTCTCCCGGTCCTCGCCGCAGGTTCTCACGGCGCCCGTCGTCTTCGCGGGATTCGGCATCCGCGAGGAGAAGCGAGGCCACGACGACTACGCGGGCCTCGACGTGCGCGGGAAGGTGGTGCTGGTGCTGCGCGGCGTTCCCGACGGCGAGGCGTGGCGGGAGCCGGGCCTCGTCGGCCGCTACGACCCGGTGGACCCGGACGAGCGCTGGGAGGCCAAGCTCGAGGCCGCCCGGGCGGAGGGCGCGGCCGCGGTCCTGGCCGCGGAGGGCGACGACTTCGCGAAGGTCGTCGCCGACGAGACGACCCCGGCGAGCTTCTTCCTCCCCGTGGGCGCCGCCGAGGAGGCTCCTCTCCTGGCGCGCCTGTCGTCGGACGCGGTGAGGATGCTCTTCGACGCGGCTGGCCTGGACGCCGACTCGCCGCGGGTCGCGAAGCCCCGCGAGCTGCCCGGCGTCACCGCCACCCTCCGCGCCAAGGGCACGGTGCGGCTCGCCGCGAGCCGGAACGTGATCGGCGTCCTCGCCGGGTCCGACCCGAAGCTCCGCGACGAGGCGGTCGTCGTCGGCGCCCACATGGACCACCTCGGGACGGAGGGCGGCGCGATCCACCCGGGCGCCGACGACAACGCGTCCGGCGTCTCGGCGCTGCTCGAGATGGCCCGGGCCTTCGCGACCCTCCCGAGCCGGCCGAAGCGCACCGTCGTCTTCGCGCTCTGGACCGGGGAGGAGGACGGCAAGCTCGGCTCCGGCCACTACGTGCGCCACCCGGCGTGGCCTCTCGCCCGCACCGTGGCCTACGTCAACCTCGACATGATCGGCCACCCGTGGCTGCCGGAGGAGATGCGGAAGCTCGTGACGGACGCGGGACTCCCGGACGGCGAGGCGCTCCTGGCCGCGGTGAAGCCGGCGGAGTTCGCGGAGCCCGGCCTCCCGCCGGACGCGCCCGGGATCGAGGAGGCGCTGCGCTGGGCCGGACCCGCGACCGGCATGACGCTGCACCTCGACCGCACCGACGGCACGCAGGGCGGAAGCGACTACCGGGACTTCGCCCGCGCCCGCGTCCCCTTCATCCGCTTCTTCGGCAACTTCTTCCCCGGCTACCACGAGAAGGGCGACTCCCCGGAGAACCTCGACCCGGCCCAGGTGCAGCGCATGGCGCGCCTCGCGCTGGCCACCGCCTGGCGCCTCGCCGAGCCCTGACCCGCATTTCTTGCGGGGCCGCGTGCTCCCCTCGTTGCACTTCCCTCGATCGAGCGCCTTTTCCGAGCGGCACGCTCCGTGCTCCTCTCAGTCGGGGGAGCATCTCCCCGGAGCATAGGGACCATGAAGGCACGGACGGCGGCAGACCGGTTCGCGACGCTCGACGAGGAGCGGGCGCGGCTCCAGCGGGGGGGTGGCCCCGACAAGCTGGCGAAGCAGCACAAGGCCGGCAAGCTGGGGGCTCGCGAGCGGCTCGGCCTGCTGTTCGACCCCGACAGCTTCGTCGAGTTCGGGCTGTGGGCCACGCACCAAGCAGCCCGCAGCTGGTCGGCAAGGACCTGCCCGGCGACGGCGTCGTGACCGGCAAGGGCGAGGTGGGCGGGCGGGCCGTCCTCGCGTTCTCCCAGGACTTCACGGTCGGCGGCGGCGCGGTGGGCGCGCGTGCACGCGGCCAAGATCGTCGAGTGCCTGGGCGCGGCCCTGAAGTGCGGCGTGCCGGTGGTGGGCTTCAACGACGGCGGCGGGGCCCGCATCCAGGAGGGCGTCGAGGCCCTCTCCGGCTACGGGCAGATCTTCTACCACAACACGCTGCTCTCCGGCGTCGTGCCGCAGATCTCGGTGATCGCCGGCCCCTGCGCCGGCGGCGCCGCCTACTCCCCCGCCCTCACCGACTTCCTGATCATGGTCGAGGGCACCTCCCACATGTTCATCGCCGGGCCGGAGGTCATCCGCGCCGCCACCGGCGAGGAGATCACCGAGGAGGAGCTCGGCGGGGCCACCGCCCACGCCGCGGTGGCGGGCAACGTCCACCTCACCGCCCGCGACGACCGGGAGGCGATCGAGCTCGTCAAGACGCTGCTCGCCTACCTCCCCCAGAACAACCTCGAGTCGCCCCCCGACCAGCCCTTCGAGGGCCCGGTGAGCGACGACCGCGAGCTCGACGACGTCGTGCCCGAGGACCCCCGCCGCGCCTACGACGTCCACGAGGTCCTCGTCCGCCTGCTCGACCCCGGGAGCTTCCTCGAGCTGCAGAAGGACTTCGCGGCCAACGTGGTGGTCGGGCTTCGGCGCGGCTGGGGGGAATGGCGGTCGGCGTCGTGGCCAACCAGCCGGCGGTGATGGCGGGGGCGCTCGACCTCAACGCCTCCGACAAGGCCGCGCGCTTCGTCCGCACCTGCAACATCTTCAACATGCCCGCTCGTGACGTTCGTGGACGTGCCCGGCTTCCTGCCCGGGGTGGCCCAGGAGCACGGCGGCATCATCCGCCACGGGGCGAAGATGCTCTTCTCCTACGCGGCGGCCACCGTCCCCAAGCTCACCGTGATCCTGCGCAAGGCGTACGGCGGGGCCTACCTCGCCATGTGCTCGCGCGACATGGGCGCCGACTCGGTGCTGGCCTGGCCCACCGCCGAGATCGCGGTCATGGGCCCGGAGGGCGCGGCGCGCGTCCTGTGGAAGCGCGAGCTCGAGAAGGCGAAGGACAAGGAGGCCTTCCTGCGGGAGAAGGCCGAGGAGTACCGCCGCGAGCACGCCAACCCCTATGCGCGCCGCCGAGGCCTTCCACCTGGACGACGTGATCCGTCCCTCGTGGACGCGGCGCCTCCTCATCGAGCGGCTGGGCGTCCTGCGGGCCAAGCGCGACCTGCGGCCCCAGAAGAAGCACGGCAACGTGCCGCTCTAGGCGAGGCCATGCACCCCCTGCTCGTCGCCCTCGTCTCGTTCGCCGTGGTCATGGCGGCGATGGCCTTCCTGACCGCGGTGTTCGTCGTCGTCCGCCAGGTGGCCGGCCGCCTGGCCCGGTCGGCCCGGCTCGAAGAAGCCGGGGGTGTCTCTCCCGAGCTCGTGGTCGTCCTCACCGCCGCCGCCAGCGAGGCCCTCGGCACCGCCGTCCGCCTCCACCGCGTGCACGTCCACCGGGGCCCGCTGGTCGAGCACTGGTCGCGGGCGGGACGGATGGACATCATGATCTCCCACCGCGTGGAGCCCAAGCGATGAAGAAGCTGCGGATCACCGTCGACGGCAAGACTACGACGTCACCGTTCAGGTTCTCGAGGACGACGAGCGCGAGACGGACGGCACGTGCTTCCTGTCCCCGCTGCCGCCCGCCGCCGCGCGCCCACGGCCCCGCCCCGCGCCGGCCGCTCCTGCCGGGCCGGCGGGCCCCGTGCCCAAGGGCGACCCCGACGCGATCCTCGCCCCGCTCGCGGGCACCGTGCAGAAGGTCTTCGTCCAGGCCGGGACCCACGTGGACGCCAAGGCGCCGGTCGTCCTCCTCGACGCGATGAAGATGGACACCTACATCTACGCGCCCCGCGGGGGCGACGTCGCCGAGGTCGAGGTGGCTCCCGGCGACTCGGTGCAGGTCGGCGACTGCCTGATCCGCTACCGGCACGGGGCCTGACGGTGGCGGAGCTGCTCCAGTCGACGGGCTTCGCCCACGCGACCTGGCGCGAGCTCGTGATGATCGCGGTGGCCGGCGTGCTGCTCTGGCTCGCCATCGGCCGCAAGTTCGAGCCGCTGCTGCTCGTCCCCATCGGCTTCGGCGCCCTCATGGCCAACCTGCCGCAGAACGGGCTCACCACCCCGCCCCACGGCGAGGAGATCGGCGGGCTCTTCTACTACCTGTCGCAGGGGGTGAGGCTCGAGATCTTCCCGCCCCTCATCTTCCTCGGCCTCGGCGCGCTCACCGACTTCGGCCCGCTGCTCGCCAACCCCAAGACGCTCCTCCTCGGGGGCGCGGCGCAGCTCGGGGTCGTCGGCACCTTCGTCGGGGCGCTGGGCCCTCGGCTTCACCCCGCGCGAGGCCGGCGCCATCGGCATCATCGGCGGCGCCGACGGCCCCACGTCCATCTACCTCACCGTCAAGCTGGCCCCGCACCTGCTCGGCCCGATCGCCGTGTCGGCCTACTCCTACATGGCCCTCGTGCCGCTCATCCAGCCGCCGATCATGCGGCTGCTGACCACCCGGGAGGAGCGGCTCGATCCGGATGGAGGCCGACTTCGACGTGCCGCGCCCGCTGCGCATCGGCTTCCCGATCGCGGTCACCGTCATCTGCGCCCTGCTCGTGCCCGCCGCCACCGCCCTCATCGGCCTGCTGATGTTCGGCAACCTGCTGCGCGAGTGCGGGGTCACCGAGCGGCTCACCCGCTCGGCCCAGAACGAGCTGATCAACCTCGTCACCATCGTGCTCGGCCTCTGCGTGGGCGTGACCATGGACGGGAACACGTTCCTGCGCGCGGAGACGATCAAGATCCTCGTCCTCGGGTGCGCGGCCTTCGCCCTCTCCACCGCCGGCGGCGTGCTGCTGGGCAAGCTCATGTCCCGCCTGCCGGGGAGCCCGGTCAACCCGCTCATCGGCGCCGCCGGCGTCTCGGCGGTGCCCATGGCCGCGCGCGTGGCCCACAACGTCGCGCAGGAGGAAGACCCGGACAACTACCTCCTCATGCACGCCATGGGGCCGAACGTGGCCGGCGTGATCGGCACCGCGATCGCGGCCGGCGCCTTCCTCGCCCTGCTCCGGTAACCCGCCAGTCCTGACCCACTGCCCTTGCTGAGGAGATCGCGATGACCCGAAGACTGCTGCTGTGCCTACTGTCGGCGCTGGCAACCGCCGCATTCGCCCAGGCGCCGCCGCCCCCGCCACCCCCGTCGGCCTCGGCCCCGGCACCGGCGCCGAGGGCCAAACCGGTGGCCCTTCCCCCCGTGTTGGTGCCCGAGCGCAGCGACGCGCCGGTGATGACCGACGGCCAGTTCAGCCCCGGGGAGTGGGACGGGGCCACCCGGGTCGCCCTGAACGAGGCGGTGGAGCTGCGCCTCAGGCAGTTCCGTGGTGTGGTCTTCATCGGCGTCCGCGGCTCGGGCGCCGACACGATGATCGGCCCCTCGGGGCTCTTCCTGTCCGTACCGGGTGGTCCCATCCACGTGCTGCACCGGTCGCTCCAGCTGGGCGAGGTGGTGCTTCCGGCCCAGGGCGAGGCACCCCCCTTTCGATTCGGTCTCACTCCCGACTGGACCGCCAACGAGGAGCGGCGGGATGAAGAGGCATCGAAGCGCTTAGCGAGCGAGGGCAAGACCCCTTTCGAGATCATCCGGGCCACCACCTACCCTGCCGACGGCATGGAGTTCGCCATCCGCCGCTCGAAGTTCCCGGGCACGCGGTGGCTGCTGCACCTCGAGGTGTCGGCCATGGTCGGAAGCCGGCCGGACTGGATCGTCTTTCCGCAGGGAACCGTCGATCGGGACACCGAGGCTTGGCTGGAACTGAAGCTCCAGTGACGCACGACGACTTTCAGTCCAGCTTCTTCTCCGCCAGGTACTGCGACAGAAGGTTCGCGATCTGGACGTCGAACGGGCCGGTGTTCGGCACCATGGCCCGGAAGAACTACTCGAGAGCCTCCGGCTGCTGCGCGAACTGCACCCCTGGGAAGAGGTTGGGCCACACGCCGAGGCGGAAGATCCCGAACCAGAGCTGCTCGTCGGGCGCCGCAGTGAGGTTCATGGGTACCGTGCTGCGGGACGCGCGCCCGCGTCGCGTCTGATCGACGAGGTACACCGGGAATCGGCGCCTGAGAAAGATGTTCTGGAATCCCTCGCGTCCGTCGGGTGTCGTCTCCCACGCCTTCGCGGATTGCCCGTGACCGTGCCACATCACGAGAGGCAGCCGGCGCGCCTCGGCCGGGACCTGGTAGAACACGTAGGCGTGATCACCGTGGAGGGTCTGCCCCGCCACGCTCCCCCATGCCTTCGCGGCGCGCTTCGCCGAGGTGTGAAGGTGCTCTGTTCCTCGCCGGGTAGGTGACCCGTTCGATCGTCACCCCCTTCTGGTTGGGGTATCCGATCACCGCCGGCTCCCTGGCCGCGGTCGACGGGGCCGACGCCGTACCGGGCATGGCCATCGCTGAACCTCCCGCCGCACATCAGTTCTTCGGAGCAGCCTCCACGCCTGACAGGGCCTGCACCCCTTCCGGGAGGCGGGCGCCGTCGATCTTGATCGCCACGACGGACGCGTTCAGCTCCGCGATCTCCAGAGGCGTGAATCGAACGGCCGCGGCTGCGACGTTCTCGAGCATGTGCGCCATCTGCGTCGTGCCCGGGATGGGCGCGATCCAGGGCTTCCGAGCCATCAGCCACGCCAGCGCGATCTGGGCGGGAGTGGCACCCTTCCGTTCGGCCCACGTCTTCACCAGCTCGACGAGCTTCAGGTTCTGGGGCAGGTTCTCCGGCGAGAATCGGGACTCGACCCTTGCGGATGTCACCGTCGGCGAATCGCGTCCTCGCATCGATGGCGCCGGTCAGAAACCCCACCCCGAGCGGGCTCCACGGGACGAAGCCGATGCCGAGCTCCTCGCAGAGCGGGATGACCACCTCTTCCGGCCCGCGCCACAGCATCGAATACTCGTTCTGAACGGCGCTGACGGGCAGCGCCGCATGCGCGCGGCGCAGCGTATTCGGTCCCATCTCCGAGAGGCCCCAGTGCAGGACCTTGCCTTGGGTCATCAAGTCCTTGACGGCGCCCGCGACGTCTTCGATCGGAACCTGCGGGTCGACACGATGCTGATAGAGGAGATCGATGCGGTCGGTGCGAAGGCGCTTGAGCATGCCCTCGACCGCGAGCTTGACGTGATCCGGGCGGCTGTTGAGGCCCGGGCGCCGCGCGCCGGTCTCCGGATCGATGTTCCAGCCGAACTTGGAGGTGATGACCACCTTGTCTCGGAATGGCGCCACGCCTTCGCCCAGGATCCGCTCGACTTCATGCGGGCCGTAAGCCTCCGCGGCGTCGAAGAACGTGACGCCGCGGTCGAAGGCCGTCCGGATGATGTTGAGCATCTCGGGCCGGCTGGGGATCGTCGTCTGGTAGGTGCGGCTCATGTTCTGGACGCCGAGGCCGATGCTCGAGACTTCCAGCGCCCCCAGCCGTCGTCGCCCGGTCGCCGGCGCTGTCGCCTTGCTCCCCGGGCCCGTTGCCTGGGCCGCGGCCTGCGCGTTCGTGCTGCCGAGGATCGACATGGCCGCGAGACTTCCCACCGCCCCCATGAACCCACGACGCCCCGTTTCGAGCTGGCTCTCTGTAGGGATGTCTGGTCCTCGTCGACTGGCGACGTTCCCGCTCTTCTTCAGGTTCACTTGTCTCCTCCAGCCGGCCGCAGAGCGACCGGCGAACCCACGTCGACTACTCTCTCGAGATCGACGCGTGACTGCCTATCGACGTCTCCCAGAACCGGATGGCTTCGAACACCCATCCCTCGGCGCTCGTGCCCGTGCCGAGCCCGAAGCCATGCCCCAGCCCCTCGTATTCGTGGAACTCCACCGGTGTGCCGTCCCCGCGCAGGGCCTTGACTCTCCTCTCCATGACGGCTGGGGGGGCAATCCCGTCTTCCCGACCCACCACGACGAACGTGGGGGGATCGGCGGCGGCATGATCCGAGTGCCCGGTGTACGCCATGACGACGGCCGACGGCCTGGGAACGTCGCCTCCTCCATAGCTCGCCACGCCGTGTGAGCCGACCGCGGCGGCCATCCTCGCGCCGGCCGAGCTGCCCCACAGGGAGTAGCCACCGGTGCTGACGCCGAGAGTCTCTGCGTTGCGATGGATGTAGGTGACCGCCGCAGCCAGGTCCCGGGTAGCGACCGCTTCGCCATGCCCTGCCCGGTACCTCAGGACGAAGGCGTTCAACCCCTTGCTGCTGATCGCCGCGGCATGCGGAAAGCCCTCGTGGACGGAGCCGACGTACGAGAACCCGCCGCCGGGGCAGACGACCGCGAACGGCGCGCCGGGCCGTCCGCGGAGGAAGAACAGCCCGGTGTTGCCCTCGGCAGGCTCCTGCTGCCTCTCGACCTCGGAGTAGAAGCGGTAGAACACCGTCCTGCCGCGGACTGCCTCGTCGATCATGCGATTGAGCGCGCTTGCGATCGTCTCCGCATCGACGTGGCGGTGGTACGGCAGGAGGGAGCCGATGCGGGTCAGAGGCATCTGCTCGTCGTAGGCCCGATCGTCCCACGGCAGGATGAGATGAGCGAAGCCGGCGAACGCCGGGTGACGCAACAGATCTCCGATGGTGTTCTCCAGCACCAAGGTGGCCGCCCGGGACGCTGGTGAGTAGCACGGGCAAGAACCCCGTCACCGCCGCGAACGTCGCTCCCCTCGTCATCTAGGGGGTCAACAGGCGAGTGAACGAGAGCGACCCGAGCTTCCATGCCCCGTCCAGCTTCACGTACACCTCGGTGACGTTGAACGGGTTGACCACTTCGTTGCCGCCCACCACCGCCACCAGCCGGATCTTGTTGAGGAGGATGGCCGTCGTGCCGACGAAGCGCACCGAGACCTCCTGGATCTGCGCGTCCTTGTACTGAATCCTTCCGCTCTTGATGGTGTCGAGTTCCTGGCTCTTGGTCATGGTGGCGCCCATGTGCACGAAGACCGCCTCTTCGGCGAGGAGCTTGTCCAGGGCCTCCACGTTGCGCTCTGCCATCCACTGCCACTTTTGCTTCGAGAGCGTGATGACTTCCTGTTCCGCGCTCGAGTTGCTCGTCTTCGCAGGGCCCTGCGGTCCTGCTTGCGCGAACGCCGACTGGACGCTCATCGGCACGAGGAACAGCACCGAGGATCGGAAGCGTGACTTTCATGGCTCACTCCTTCGAATACGCGTTTGGGCCGTTCTTCCCGTCGGAAAGTCCCGTCTGAGTCAGCGTGACTTCGCCGCCCTGGCCGCCCGCTCGGTCACGTCCAGCCGCGCCTTCTTCGGGTCAGGGTCGCCTCTGGCATTTGCATGAATCCTCCTGCAATTCGCGGCCCTTCCGCGCGCCGACCGGCCTACTGCTTCTCGGACTTCTTCCCGAAGACGTCCTTCGCCACCGTCACCGCCGTGACCGCGCTCGGCCAGCCCGCGTAGAAAGCCAGGTGCGTGATCGACTCGACGATCTCCTCCTCGGTCACCCCGTTGTCCCGGGCGCGGGCGAGGTGCGACCGGAGCTGGTCGGGCCGGTTCATGGCGATGAGCGCGCTGATCGTCACCAGGCTGCGGTCGCGCGGGGAGAGCTGCGGGCGCGCCCACACGTCGCCGAAGAGCACGTCGTCGGTGAGCTGCGCCAGCTTCGGCGCGAGGTCGCCCATGAGACGCTGCGCCGGCGTCGGCTGGCCGGCGGGAGCCTCGGCCGGCGTCGCCGCGGCTGCGGGCCGCGGGCGGAGGGCGGCGCCGTACTGCTCGTCGGTGACCTTCTCCATCCAGTCGGAGCTCTTCCCGTCGAGCAGCTCCACGATCGCGATGTGCGTCATGCCCGTCGTGGGCGAGGCGCCGTGCCAGTGCTTCTGGCCGGCCGGGATCCACACGACGTCGCCCGGCCGGATCTCGTCGACGGGGTCGCCCCACCGCTGGACCCGGCCCACGCCGCTCGTGACGATGAGCGTCTGTCCGAGGGGGTGGCTGTGCCAGGCCGTGCGCGCTCCCGGCTCGAACGTCACACGGGCACCGAGCACGCGTCCCGGCGCGGCCGCCTGGAACTGCTGGTCGACGCGCACGGACCCGGTGAAGTTCTCGGCCGGCCCCTGGCGGGAGGTCTGCGCCCCGTTCCGCGTGACGACGATGGCCTTCTCTCCTGACGCCGATGTCATCGCCGACCCTCCTGCCTGCTGTCCGTGGAGCGGCGCTGCGCTCACGACGAGGGATACGAGCACTGCTGCCGACTGCTTCATGGCCTCCCTTTCCTTCGCCCCGAGGCGAAGCCGCTCATCGGTCGATCATGCGCTGCGCGGCCTCGGAGTACCGCGCCCCCTGCACCTCGATCCGCGACGCCGCGGCGTCGATCTCGCGCAGGTCGTCGGACGTCAGCTCGACGTCGGCCGCGCCCAGGTTCTCCTCGAGGCGCGCCAGCTTGGTCGTGCCGGGAATGGGCACGATCCACGGCTTCTGCGCGAGGACCCAGGCCAGCGCGACCTGCGCCGGCGTCGAGCCCTTCCGCGCTGCCACGGCGGCCACGAGGTCCACCAGGGCCTGGTTCGCCCGGCGGTTCTCCGCCGAGAAGCGCGGGACGGTGTTGCGGAAGTCCGTGCTGTCGAAGGAGGTCGTCTCGTCGATCTTGCCGGTCAGGAAGCCCTTGCCCAGCGGGCTGAAAGGCACGAACCCGATGCCCAGCTCCTCCAGCAGCGGCAGGATCGCCTCCTCCGGCTCCCGCCAAAAGAGCGAGTACTCGCTCTGGAGGGCCGTCACCGGCTGGACGGCGTGCGCCCGACGGATGGTCTTCACGCCGGCCTCCGACAGGCCGAAGTGCCTGACCTTGCCCTGCTGGATGAGATCCCTCACCGTGCCCGCGACGTCCTCGATCGGCACGTTCGGGTCCACGCGGTGCTGGTACAGGAGGTCGATCACGTCCGTGCGCAGGCGCACGAGCGACGCGTCCGTCGTCTTCCGGATGTGCTCGGGCCGACTGTCGAGCCCCTGCGGCTTGCCCTCCGCGTCGAAGGCGAAGCCGAACTTCGTCGCGATCACCACGCGGTCGCGGACCGGCTGCAGGGCCTCGCCCAGCAGCTCCTCGTTCGTGAACGGGCCGTAGACCTGCGCGGTGTCGAAGAAGGTGACGCCCTTCTCCACGGCGCCCCGGAGGACCGCGACCATCTCCTCGCGCCCCTTGGCCGGGCCGTAGCCGAAGCTCATGCCCATGCAGCCGAGGCCGATGGCGGACACCTCGAGGCCGTTTCTTCCCAACTTGCGAGTCTGCATCCCGGTTCTCCTCTCGCGCGCGCCTCTTCGCGTCTGCCCGCGCCGACATCCACAACGTACCGGCCCGGGATCCGCGAGTCTAGACTGTGAAATCGCAATGCCTTTGTGAGTACCATTCAGGAATGGATCGCGACGAGCTGGGCGCCCTGGCTGCCTTCGTGTTGGTGGCGGAGGAACGAAGCTTCACCCGGGCTGCGAAACGCCTCGGGGTCTCTCCTTCGGCGCTGAGTCACGCCATCCGGGGCCTGGAAGAGCGCATGGGGGTCCGGCTGCTGGCGCGCACCACGCGCAGCGTGGCGCCAACCGACGCGGGAGAGCAGCTCTTCACCCGGCTGAAACCGGCGTTCGACGACGTCCACCAGGCGGTCGCCCAGGTGTCCAGCCTGCGCGACCGGCCAGCGGGCCGCGTGCGCCTGCTGCTGCCGCGAAGCGCCGCGATGATCGCGCTCGTCCCGAAGCTCGCGCAGTTCGCGCGCGACTATCCCGACGTCGTTCTCGACGTGACCACCGACAACAGCCGAGTCGACCTCGTCGCCGCCGGCTTCGACGCAGGCATCGAGATCGGCGAGTTCATCCAGAAGGACATGGTGGCCGTGCGCGTGTCCGAGGATCTCCGCGCGGCGATCGTCGGCTCACCGCAGTACTTCGCCTCCCATCGCAAACCCGAGCATCCGCGCGATCTGCTGAACCACGCGTGCGTCAACTTTCGTCAGGGATCGCGCGGCATGTACCAATGGGAGTTCGAAAAGGGCAGGCAATCGCTCACCGTGGCGGTCGACGGCCCGCTGATCGTCAACGATGCGGAGATCCAGGTGCGAGCGGCTCTCGACGGAGTCGGCGTGGTCTGGACGCTGGAGCAGTACGCAGCACCGTTCATCTCCGCGGGAAAGCTGGTGCGGGTGCTCGAGGGCTGGTGTCCGCCGTTCCCCGGCTACTTTCTCTATTACCCGAGCCGACGACAGCAACCGGCCGCGCTTTCAGCGTTGATCAAGACGCTTCGATTGCAGAAGTAGGCGGCGCGTGCCCGTGCCCCGGGTCGCGGTCGAGGCGCTGAAGGTGCTGCCGAGCTACGGGTGGCACACCGGCTCCCGACGCAGAAGGCGCGGGAGACGTGTGGACCGGAAACCCTTATCCCTGAAGCGAAGAATGGCGGGGTGGACGGGGACTCGAACCCGCGACCTCCGACGTGACAGGCCGGCGTTCTAACCAACTGAACTACCACCCCGCTCGGGTGGCGCCGGGCTCCCCTGGAGGGAATCCTGGTGGGCGGTACAGGATTCGAACCTGTGACACCCGGCGTGTAAGACCAGTGCTCTACCGCTGAGCTAACCGCCCAGGCGGACAAACGGAGACGTTAGCCCAATCGGCCCGGGGCCGTCAAATCTACGGCGTCGAAGAGGCGGCTACCGGCCCAGGCAGTCCGGGAGGGCCTCGCGCCAGCTGCGCAGCGGCGGCAGGCCCAGTCCGAGGTAGCGCGATCCGTCGAGGACCGAGTACGCGGGGCGCCGCGCCGGCAGCTTCAGGTCGGCCACGGAGATGCGCTCGACCGGCACCTCGAGGCCGACCGCGGCGAGCGCCGCCTCGGCCAGCTCGTGCCAGCTGCACGAGCCGGCGTTCGTCACGTGGAAGACGCCCCGGGCGCCGGCACGCACGAGGGCGATCGATCCCGCCGCGAGGTCCGCCGCGCAGGTGGGGGCGAAGACCTGGTCGGCGACGACGCGCAGCGGCTCCCCGGCGCGGGCCCGGGCCACGATCCGCTCGACGAAGGAGCCGCCCTTCTGCTCGCTGCCCCCGCGGCCGAGGACGCCGCTCGTGCGCACCACGAGGTGCTCGCCGCCCCCGGCGGCCACGAGGTGCTCGCCGGCGAGCTTCGAGGCGCCGTAGACCCCGAGGGGCCGAGGGGCGTCATCCTCGCGATAGGGGCGCTTTGCCGCGCCGTCGAAGACGTAGTCGGTCGAGTAGTGGACGAGGAGGGCCCCCGCGGCACGCGCCGCTCGGGCGAGGAAGTGGGGGGCCTGCGCGTTGACCGCGAAAGCCGCGGCGGGCTCGCTCTCCGCGGCGTCCACGCGGTTGTAGGCGGTGGCGTTCCACACGACGTCGGGGCCCACTCGCGAGACGAGGGCGGACACCGCCGCCGCGTCCGTGGCGTCGAGCTCGGCAAAGTCCCCGGCCCACGCGACCTCGGCGCCGAGGAGGGCCACGAGCTCGCGCCCCAGCTGGCCCGCCGAGCCGACGACGGCCGCCCTCACGACCCGATCGCCTCGGCCAGGGCGAAGTCGCGCGCGGTGAGCCCGCCCGCGTCGTGGGTGCTGAGGGCGAGGGTCACCTTCGAGTAGCGGATGTCGATGTCGGGGTGGTGGTTAGCCGCTTCGGCGAGGTCGGCCACCCGCTGGACGAAGGCCATCGAGCCCCGGAAGTCGGCGAAAGCCCACGTGCGGCGGATCTCCCGCCCCTGGCGTTCCCAGCCGGGCAGGCGGGCGAGACGCTCCTGGATCTCGGTCTCGGTCAACAGGGTCATGGCAAGCTCTCCGTTCGGGGAGACGGGGGACTTCAGGCCGGATCGGCCGGCTTCGCGGGTGGACGGCGGCGGCGACGACGGCGGCGGCGGCGGCGGGAGGCCTCGCCTTCGCCCGCGACGGCGTCGCCCTCGGGGGGCGGGGCCGGGCCTTCGTCGTCGGCCGGCTCGGCCGGGCCGGCACCGAGCCCCCACCACTGCGCGGCGAGCTCGCGCCCCTCGTCGCCGCCGTGGATGGCGAGCCAGCGCACGGCGTCCTCGAAGTAGCTCTTCGCGGCCATCGCCCGGCGGGCCGAGGCCGGTCCCTGCGCCTCGCGCAGGCGCCGCTGTGCGAGCAGGACGAGCCGCAGCCGCTCGAGGTCGCGCCGGGCGAACGGGAGGTCGAGGGCCGGAGACTCGCCCGTCCCTGCTTCCGGCTCCTCCTCGGCGCCCAGCTCCGCGATCTCGGCGGCCACGTCGTCGCGCGCGCCGTCGCCGGGCTCTTCGCCACGGGCCCGACGCGGCGACGGGGCGCCGGCCACCCGGCGCAGCGGCACGCCGAGCGGCACGAGGAGCGATCCCATGAGCAGCGGGTTCGCGAGCTGGTCGGGGGTGGCGAGGCCCGCGAGTCGGTGGGCGTCGAGCCGGGCCAGCGACCCGAGGAAGGCCTCGTGCCCTTCGGCGACGGCGCGGTCGGCCTCCGGCAGCATGTACGCGAGCAGGCCGTAGTCGTGGAGCATCTCGAAGGTCCGCCGGGACCGGCCCTGGCGCAGGATCTTGTAGACCTCCTCCAGGATGCGCGCCGAGCTGCTGCGGACGATCTCGCCCCGCAGGGCCCGCACCGCCTCCGCAGTGTCGCGGTCGATCGTGAAACGGAGGCGGGCGGCGAGGGCGACCGCGCGCAGCATGCGCACCGGGTCCTCGCGGAAGCGCACGGCGGGGTCGCCGATCGTCCGGATGACGCGGTCGGTCAGGTCCTCGATCCCGTGCACCCAGTCGATCACCGAGAACGTGGCGATGTCGTAGAAGAGGGCGTTCACCGTGAAGTCCCGGCGGAAGGCGTCCTCCTCCGGCGTCCCGAAGGTGTTGTCGCGGTGGATGAGGGTCTCGCCGGCCTCGGCCTCGGCCGCGCGCCGGAAGGTCGAGACCTCGATCACCTTGCGCCCGAAGCGCACGTGGGCGAGGCGGAAGCGGCGGCCCACGATGAAGCAGTTGCGGAAGAGCTTGCGCACCTGCTGCGGGTGGGCGCTCGTGCCGATGTCGAAGTCCTTCGGCTGCCGCTCCAGGAGCAGGTCGCGCACCCCGCCCCCGACCAGGTACGCCACGAAGCCGTTGTTCTTCAGGCGGTAGAGGACCTTGAGCGCGTCGGGGTCGATGTTCTTGCGCGAGAGGTTGTGCTCGGGCCGCGAGAGGATGCGTGGTGCGACGTTGCCGGGTGAAACCTCCACCCCGGGATTATAGATCGGGGCGATCGTGCCCACCGATCGCCTCCCCGGGGAGCACCCTCACCCGTCCCCCGGCCCGCACCACGCGGAAGCGGACGCCCTCCGGGAAGAGGCCGTCGCGCCGGAAGGGCGGCAGGGGCCGCGCGGGGTCGCGCACGAAGCCGTCCCCGTCGGGTCGGAGGGCCCCGACGAAGAGGAGCTCGCGCCACTTGAGCTCGGGGATCGAGAAGCCCCCCTCGAAGAGCACGACGTCGGCGAAGGGGTCCTGGGGGTCGGCCATTCATCAGTCCCGGCGTACCTGGGCCATCTTGCGGGCCGCGTGCTCGAGCAGCTTCAGCTCCTTCGGGGTGAGATCCGAGCGTTGCAGGAGCGAGCGCCAGTCGGAGAAGTAGCCGTCGGTGTTGGCCTCCGGCAGCGCCCCGATCGAGAGCAGCCCCTGGCGCAAGAGCCCGAGCACGCGCTCCTTCTCGTCGTGGGTCGCACGCGCTCCCGGCGAGCCGGCGGCCCGGCGCGTCCCGCGGAGGACCTCGTAGGCGGCGATTGCCACCGCGTGGGAGAGGTTGTACGAGGGCTGGGCGCGGTGCGAGGGGATCGCGGCGCAGCGACCGCAGAGCGCGATCTCGTCGTTGGCGAGGCCGGTCGTCTCGGGGCCGAAGACGAGGGCGGCCGTCTCGTCCCGTCCCAGCCCGGCGATCGCGGCGGCGGCATCGCGCACGTCGGCGGCCGGCGGCCCGGCCGGCCGCCGGCCGCTGAAGGCCACCGCCATCGCCGTCCCGCGCAGCGCGGAGCCGATGTCGTCGAACACGCGCGCCTGCTCGAGGACGTCCTGCGCCCCCCAGGCCGTCCTCCAGCACTCCACGGTGCGCCAGTCCCCCGGGGCGACGAGGTCGAGCCCGGCCGCGCCGGCGTTGCGCACGACGCGGGCACAGGCCCCCACGTTGGCGGACGTCTCGGGCCGCACGAGGACGACGCGGACGCGTGGCACCGGCGTCAGCCGGCCGTCGGGTCGTCGCCCTGGCGCTCCGCCTCGGGCCAGTGACGGAGGAAGCGGCGCACGCGGGGGTTCTGCCGGCAGTAGTCCACGAGCAGCAGGCGGAGGCGGTCACGGTCCACGTCCGACATCTCGACGAACTGCAGCCCCGCCCCCGGCGGCAGGGACTTGGAGGAGAGCGGCGCCCCCTCCGAGTGCCACCAGGCCACGCGGCAGCGGGCGGCGAAGGGGATCTCGGAACCGGGCCAGGGGAAGCGGATCTCGAGGGTCTCGTCGACCGGGAGGGCCTCGGCACGCTCCACGAAGGCGCCGGCCATGCCGATGTCGATCATGAAGACGTCCTCGCGGCGGGACGCACCGACGAGGGTCGCCCTCCGGACGAACGGGATACGCAGCTGTCGCAGGACGCTCTCCGGCGGCGACGTCTCTCGCGCGCGCAGCAAGGCGGGAGTCATCGTTCGTCTGGCACGCTAGCACCCGCACGCCGGGGTGTCAACGAGCGTTGACACGCCCCGGACCGTGTGCTTGAATCGCCGCGCAGGACGAGGCATCTCCTTGTCCTTCTGTCTCTTGGGAGGTTCGCCCGTGGCGGACGACCAGCCGGATCGCGTCAGCGTACCCACCCTGGTCATGACTGGCGGTCCGCTCGACGGGACCGAGTATCCGCTCCCCCTCACCGGCGGCGAGACGATCCTCGGCTCGAGCATGGACGCGGGCATCCAGATCATGCTCGGCAACGTCGAGCCCTTCCACGCCCGCGTGCTGTTCACCGGAGACGGCCTCGCCATCGAGGACGTGGAGAGCGCGACGGGCACCTTCGTCAACGGCGAGAAGGTCGAGGGCCAGCGCCCGCTGCAGGAAGGAGACAGGGTCTGCCTCGGCCCCCCCGGCGCGAAGGGCAGCGCGAAGCTCGTGGTCCGCCTTCCCGGCTCGGCTTCGCCCGCGCTCGCCGCCGACGCGGCTGCCCCCGCTCTGTCCGAGGCGCAGCCCGATGCCCCCGCCTTCGGGGAGGCTCCCTCGTTCGCTGAGGAGGGGCCAGCCCTGGCGTTCGTCGCCGAAGCCGAGTCGGAGGCGCCCCGGGAGTTCGACCTGGGGTCCGAGACGGTCTTCGACGCGGAGTCGGTCGTGGTCGAGGGCGACACTTCCGGCCCGCCGCTCGAGGCGGCCGAGAGCCCTGCCCGTCGAGGAGGAGGGCGACGCCCTCTTCTCGGCGCCGCTGCCCCCTTCCGCGCCGCCTCAGCCGCCCCGGGTATCCCCACCCGCACCTTTCGCGCCACCGCCGCCGCCACCACCACCGCCGCCACCACCGCCCCCGCCGCCGTCGTTCGCCCCCGCCCCACCGCCGCCGGCGGCGGAGCGACTCACGGCGCCGCCGCCGCCCGAGCCACCGCCCGCGCGGCCGCCCGCGCCCGCGCACGCCGCGACGGCCAAGCCGGAGTACCAGACGGAGCTGCCCTCGATCCCCGTCGAGCGGCCCGCCGAGCCCAGGGCCCACGATGAGTTTCCTCCCCTGCGGCCCGCCCCCAAGCCGGCGGCCCGCCCGGCGGCGAAGGCAAAGGGGAAGCCGGCCGCCCGGCGGCGCCGGTCGTTCTCGCTCCCGCTCGTCCCCATCCTCGGGGGGGCGGCTGGCCTCGCCGTGGCCGCGGTGCTCGCGTGGTTCTTCCTCCTGCGCAAGACGCCGCCCGAGCTCGCCTCGATCACACCCGACCCCGTCGAGGCCGGGCAGGCCGTCACCCTCGCCGGTCGGAACTTCGCCGGCGAGCCGTCGGCAAACGCGGTCCTCTTCGGGACGGCGCCAGGCCAGGTCACCGCGGCGAGCGGGAGCGAGCTCAAGGTGGTCGTGCCCGTCGGCGTCAAGGCGAAGGTACCGGTCGTCGTGCAGACGAAGGAGGGCCGCTCGACGCCGGTGATGCTGACCGTGCGGGTCACGGCGAAGGCCACGGCGGTCGAGCCCGACGTGGCGCTCCCCGGACAGGTCGTCCTCGTCCGGGGCGAGGGCTTCCAGGGCCAGAAGGTCAGCGCGCAGGTGGCGGGGATCGACGCCCCCTCGGTCGAGGCCAGCGCCGAAGGGGTGCGGGTGACGATCCCCGTGGTGCCCCTGCCCGAGGGCACGACGACGTCCCTCGCCCTCAAGGTGGGCGACGCGGCCCCGGAGTCGTTCGACCTCATCCTCGGCCGGCTCCCGTTCGTCTCCGAGGTGAGCCCGGAGAGCGGCGCGGTCGGCGACCCGGTCGTGATCACCGGACGCGGGTTCCTGCCCGACCCGCTGGCCAACACCGTGACCTTCGGCGGCCAGCCCGCCCTCCTGGTCTCCGCGACCCCGACCGAGCTCACCGTCGTCGCCCCACCCCTCGCAGCCGGCGAGATCGTGCCGGAGATGAAGGTCGTCGTGACCGCGGGGGGACGCGCCTCCGCGGGCACGTCCATGTTCGCCCTGCAGCGGGGCACCACCTCCGCCTTCGTCCCGCGCTTCTTCGCGGCTCCGGTCGCCGAGTACCCGGGCGAGGGGCTCGTCTTCGTCTCCACGGAGCTCGGCCCCGTGCTCCTCCTCGGCGATCCCGCGGACGCCCCCTCCACGGCGCAGCGCGCGGTGAAGGTGTCGGCGGCGCTCAACGCCCTGGTGGCGGCCGCCTCCTCGAAGCCGCCCGCCTTCGAGCTGCGCGCGGGCCCGCCGCCCTCGGTGGGCATCGCGGGCGAGGCGAGCCCGTTCCTCGTGCCGACACCCGGGGACGCGGCGGCCTACTCGCGCGGCTGGGAGGCCGGGCACCGCGGCGGCCGCAGCGTCACCCCGGCGGCGGTGGCCCGCCACTGGGCGGCCCTCCTGCAGGACTACCTCGGCCTCTTCCTCTTCCGCGAGCGCCCGATCCGGATGATCGCCGTGTCCCCGCGCGGCAGGGTGCTGACCGAGATCTTCGGGGAAGCCAACCGCCGCGCGCCCGACGGCAACAACGTGCCCGGCAGCCTCGTCCTCCCCCCTCCCCCGAGCATGGCGGCAGGACTGCGGCAGATGGCGCTCGTCGTCTCGGGCGAGTCCGGCCGGGCGGCGGCGGCGGTCGAGGGCCGGTGGGACGGGACGATCGAGGATCCCGACCTCGGGACGCGGCGCTTCGAGCTCCTCGTCCGGAGCGAGGGCGGGAGGCTGGCGGGCACGGTCACCACGTGGCAGGGCCCGATCGAGGTCAAGGCCGCCGCTCGCGACATCGGCTTCGACCGCGGCAGCGTGCGCTTCACCGCCGACCAGCAGGGAACGGCGTACCGCTTCAAGGGCACGCTCGAGGGGAACACCGTCACCGGGACCGTGGAGCGCGCCGGCAAGCCGCCCGCCCGCTTCAACCTCCGGTTCGTGGAGTAGAACGCCATGGCACGCGTCCGCACGGGGCTCGAGCGACTCCTCGACCGGCCGGACCCGGTCCGAGGCCTCCGCGTCGGGCTCGTCGTCAATCCCTCCTCGATCACGCCGGACCTCGAGCACGCCTCGGTCGCCCTCAGGGCGCGGCGGGGGGTGAAGCTCGTGGCCCTCTTCGGCCCCGAGCACGGCATCGCCGCGGACGCCCAGGACCTCATCGAGGTCGGCCACACGCGCGACCGCGAGACGGGGCTCCCCGTCCACAGCCTCTACGGCGAGACCCGCGTCCCCACCCCGCAGATGCTGGCCGGCGTCGACGCGATGGTGTTCGACGTGCAGGACGTGGGCTCGCGCTACTACACGTACGTCTACACGATGCTCTACGTCATGGAGGCCTGCGCGCGGGAAGGGAAGCGGGTCGTGGTGCTCGACCGCCCGAACCCGATCGGGGGCGACGCGATCGAGGGCAACGTCCTCGACCCCGAGTACCGCTCGTTCGTCGGCTGGCACCCCCTCGCCGTGCGCCACGGGATGACGGCGGGCGAGCTCGCGCTGATGTTCCGCGAGGAGCTCGCCCTCGACGTGGACCTCCACGTCGTGCCGATGAAGGGATGGCGGCGGAAGATGGCGTACGAGGACACCGGCCTGCCCTGGGTCCTGCCCTCCCCGAACATCCCGACCGTGGACACCGCGTTCGTCTACCCCGGCGGCTGCCTCGTCGAGGGGACGAACCTCTCGGAGGCCCGGGGCACGACGCGCCCCTTCGAGCTCGTGGGGGCCCCCTGGCTCGACGGCCACGCCCTCGCCCGGGCGCTCGACCGGGAGCGCATCCCGGGCGTCGGCTTCCGCGCCACCGCCTTCACCCCGACCTTCCAGAAGCACATGGACGCGATGTGCCACGGGGTCCAGGTCCACGTGTTCGACCGCCGGAGCTTCCCGTCCTTCCTCACGTACCTGCTCCTCATCCACCACGCCCGGCGGCAGGACCCCGAGCGCTTCGCCTGGCGCGACCCCCCGTACGAGTACGAGTACGTGAAGCTGCCCTTCGACATCCTGTGCGGGACGGACAAGGTCCGGAAGGCGATCGAGGCGGGGGTGTCGCCGAAGCGGCTCACCCCCGGGTGGAAGAAGGAGTCGGAGGCGTTCCGGAAGCGTCGGGCGAAGTACCTGCTCTACTGAGGGCGTGAGCCTCTCCCCCTACCTTCGCTTCCGGCGCGACGAGTGGGCGGCGCTGCGCGCCGACACGCCGCTCACCCTCGCCGACGACGACCTCGTGCGGATCCACGGCCTCATCGAGCGGATGTCGCTCCGCGAGATCGAGGAGGTGTACCTGCCGCTCTCGCGCCTGCTGAACCTCTACGTCGCCGCCGTCCAGGGGCTCTACCGCGCGACCGCCACCTTCCTCGGCCACGGCGAGGACAAGGTCCCTTTCCTCATCGGGCTCGCCGGCAGCGTGGCGGTGGGCAAGAGCACCGCCGGGCGCGCCCTGCGCGAGCTGCTCTGCCGCTGGCCGCACCACCCGCGGGTCGACATCGTCACGACCGACGGCTTTCTCTACCCGACCGCCGTCCTCGAGGAGCGCGGCCTCATGGGCCGCAAGGGCTTCCCCGAGAGCTACGACGTGCGCGCCCTCCTCGGCTTCGTGCGCGACCTCAAGGCGGGAGACGACCGGGTGACGAGCCCGGTCTACTCCCACCTCGTTTACGACATCGTGCCCGGCGAGAGCAACGTGATCGAGCACCCCGACATCGTGATCGTCGAGGGGCTGAACGTGCTGCAGGGCGGTCCCGCGGTGGAGGGCCAGCCGCGCGTCTTCGTCTCCGACTACTTCGACTTCACGATATACGTCGACGCGGAGACCGAGGACATCCGGTCCTGGTACGTCGAGCGCTTCCTCGCCCTGCGCCACACGGCCTTCCGGGACCCGTCCGCCTACTTCCACCGCTACGCCGGGCTCTCCGACGCGGAGGCGGCGGCGACGGCCGGGCGGATCTGGGCCGAGATCAACGAGCCCAACCTGGTGAGGAACATCCTGCCCACCCGCGAGCGGGCCCACCTCGTCCTGCGCAAGAGCCGGGACCACTCGGTCGAGGAGGTCCGGCTCCGCAAGCTGTAGCCGCCGTCGGGGCGGGCGGAGCGCGCACCCCGCCCGCCCGCAGCAGCCGCCGGCCCTGGACAGGGTGTCAGCCCCGGCGCTTGCGAACGGCGGCGATGGCGGCGGCTGCCGCCGCGACGGCCCCGGCCACGGCCGCGATCTGCGGGGCGTTCTTCCGCGCGCTCTCGCCCGCCTTGCCCAGGGTCCGCCGGGTCTCGGCCAGGGCCTTCTGGAGGCGCCGCTTCGCCGCCGCGCGCTTCGAGCGGCTCCTCACGGCCGCGATGGCGTTCTCTATGTTTCGGCTGACCGCCCCCGCGGCGCGGCCCACCGCCTCGGCGGCGGCCGTCGCACGGTCCTTCTTCACGGCCCGGCGCGTCGTCGCTTTGCGGTCTGCCGTCTTTCGGACGGCGGCCTTCATCGGGGCGGCCTTCTTCGAGACCGGCTTGCGGGCTGCGGGCATGGGTTGGCGCCTCCTTGGCTCGCCTTCCATTCTCCGGCGTTCGGCCGTCCGCGTCACGCCCCCGGCCGACGCCGGCGCAGGGTGGTGAGGGCGACGGAGAGAACGATCAGGAGCCCGCCCGCCACGAGGCCGGGCGTCAGCGGCTCGCGGAGCACGAGCGCACCGAGAACGACCGCCACGACCGGGTTCACGTAGGCGTACGTTCCGACCGTCGTCGCGGGCAGCTCGTTCAGGCAGTAGGCGAACGCCGTGAACCCGACGAGCGACCCGAACACCACCAGGTAGGCGACACCGCCCCACGCGCGGGGGGAGGCGGCCGCCATCCGTCCCCAGTCGGCGCCGGAGAGCCAGGCGACGGTGAAGATGACGAGGGCGCCCGCCAGCATCTCGATCGCCGCCGCCGAGGCGAGGGGCAGCCGCCTCGAGACCGACTGCGCGTAGAGCGAGCCGGCCGTCCACGACAGGCACGCCGCCTGGAGGGCCATGATGGCGAGCCAGCGTGCCCGGTCCATCTCCCCCTCCGGCCGCGCGACGAGGGCGACGCCGGCGAGACCGACGATCGTGCCCACCCACACGCGGGCCGTCCACGGCTGTCCCCCGGGGCGAAGCCCGTCCAGGAGGAGGATCCAGATCGGCACGGTCGCCACGATCAGGGCGGCGATCCCGCTCGGCACCGTCTGCTCGGACCACATCACGAGGGTGTTCCCGACGGAGAGGAGGAGGACGCCGACGAGGGCGTAGTCGAGGACCTGGCGGCGGGTCGGCCGGCCGTGGCGCCGGTCCACGACGAGCGCCACGACGGCCATGATCGCCCCCGCCAGCGCGAAGCGCGTGCCCGCGGCCGGGAGGGGCGGCATCTCTCGGACGGCCACGCGCATCGCGAGGTACGTCGAGCCCCAGACCACCCACACCACGACGAGCGCGATCCAGGGCAGCAGGTGGCGGCGGGGAGTGGCGTGCGACATCCCCGAGAGTCTACGACGCCGCGGCGCGGCCGCGGGGACGGCCGGGCCGCTCGACAGCCTTGACGCCCGCGGGGGTTGGAGCCTACCGTGACGGCAGGGTCGCAGCCCGCGGGGCCGCGGCTTCGTCCCTTCGACAAGGAGGTTCCATGCGCACGGGTCGCGTTGCTGCTGCACTTCTCCTCGTCGCACTGGTCGGGGCCGCTCCCGCGCTCGCGGGGCAGCCCCAACGCTGCGGCACCCGGCTGCCCGGCGACGACGAGATCGCCGTGATGGAGGACGCGATCGCGCAGGCGCGCGGGCGCGTGAAGCCGAGCCAGGTGGCCCTCGTCTGGGTGCACGTGATCACGAGAGGCGCCGGGTTCGAGAACGGCGAGCTCCCCGAGTCGATGATCCGCGCCCAGCTGCGCGTGCTCAACGAGTCCTACTCCGGCCGGACCGGGGGGGCGCCGAGCGGTCTAGGCTTCGAGCTCGCGGGCGTCGACACCACCGTGAACCCGGACTGGTTCGCCCGCATGGCCCTCGACTTCAGCGTCGAGCTCGAGGCGAAGCAGGCGCTGCGGCGGGGCGGCCCGGAGACGCTCAACATCTACACGGTCGACGGGGGCCCGTACCTCGGCTTCGCCTACTACCCCTCGATCCTCGGCGGCTCGTATGCCGTGCTCGACGGGGTCGTCCTCGACTGGCGCTCCCTGCCCGGCGGCACCTTCACGATCTACAGCGAGGGCGACACCGCGACCCACGAGGTGGGCCACTGGATGGGCCTCTACCACACGTTCGAGGGAGGCTGCCGGCGGTGGAACGACGGCGTCGAGGACACGCCAGCCGAGCTCTCGCCGGCGTTCTACTGCCCGGCGGGTCGGGACAGCTGCTCGCAGCCCTCTCGGCCGGGCCTCGACCCCATCCACAACTTCATGGACTACACGCAGGACTCCTGCATGTACCAGTTCACTCCGGGCCAGGCGAGCCGCATGCAGGCCGCGTGGGCGGCCTACCGGGACTGATCCTCACCGGGCGTCGAGCGTGAGCTCGGTCGAGTGGGCGAGCTGAGGGTCGCCCGTCTCGCGCCAGCTGCGCAGGAGGAGCCCCGGGTTCGGGGCGACGGGGCCGGCGAAGGCCTCCCGTCCGTTGATCGTGACCCGCACGGGCCCCGCGAGGTCCAGGAGCTCGGGCCGCAGCCGGAGGCGCAGCCGCTTCACGTTCCTCGTCCGCAGCGCGATCGTGCTCCCTTCGATCGAGCCGTCGATCTCGGCGACCCCCCCGTCCTTCTCGACGACCTCGGCCCAGAAGACCCGCGGGCGCTCGAGGGAGCGCGCACGCAGCGAGACCTGCCGGGGGAACGCGTCGCGCACGTGGCGCTCGAGGAAGGGGAAGGTGAGGCCGTCGTCCCGCCCGTAGACGACGTCGTGAGGCCGGCCGGGCAGGACGTGCAGCTCGGCCACCGCCCGCGCCTTGCGGAGGGCCCTCACGCTGCGCTCGCTCGCCCACGCCGGGATCACCTCGTCGCGGTCGCCGTGGACGAAGAGGAACGGGACGCGGGCGAGGGTGGCGGGGTCGACGGGGTCGTCGCGCTCGAAGAAGGGCAGTCCCGCGCCCATGAGGCTCGCCACCGCGGCGAACCGGTGCGGCGCCCACGCCGCGTACCGGACGGCGCCGGTTCCCCCGTTGGAGAACCCGGTCAGGGTCACGCGGTCGGTGTCGACGTCGAGGTCGGCGAGCAGCTCCGCGAAGAGCGCCTCGACCACCGCGGTGGGCTCCTCCTCCCACCACATCCCGTTCGCCTGGGGGAAGGCGACGAGCTCCCCGCGCGCCTCGATCGAGGAGCGCGCGACCTGGGCGGTGGGGATCGCGCGCCCGGGGCCGCCGCCCAGGACGATCACGAGGGGGAAGGGCTCGTCGCCGCGGTAGTCGTCCGGCACGTGCAGCACGTACGGCCACCCGCGGAAGCGCTCCGTCCGCATGAGCCGCAGCGTGGTGCCCGGGACCTGGCCGGGCGCGCGCTGGGCCGCGAGGGCCGCCCTCCCCCACCCGGCCTCGACGGGCCCGCTCCACGCCGGCAGCTCCCCCCCGGCCCGCACCGCCCGCGCGAGGCGGGCGAGGTCGGCGGGCGGCGAGGGCGGCGGGCTCAGGAAGCGCGAGGCGAGCGCCCGGGCCCGCGGCGACGGGCTCGACTGCAGGCGCTCCAGGGCCTCGCGCGGCGGCGGCGGCAGCCGGTGCCGCCAGGCTACGGCCAGGACGAGGGTCTCGATGTCGGGGCTCCTGCCGTCGAGCTGGGCGTAGAGCTCTTCGGGGGCGAGGTCGAGGCGGTCCGTCGCCTCGAGGGCGGTGAGCGCGCCGCGCGCGGTCCGCGGGTCGCGCAGCCACGAGGCGAGCGATTCCCCCCGTGAGAGCGACACGCGCTCGAGCCGGTAGCTCTCGCCGACCTTCCTCCCGCCCGGTGCCTCGTACTGTGCCTCGAACTCGAGTGCCCCCAGCGTGCCGCTTCCCGGGCAGTGCCAATGGCGCACTTCGAGGCCGGGCCTCCCGCCCTCGAGCCGCAAGCACTCCTCGCCCCCGACCGCCTCGCGGCCGGCCACGCGCATCGGCAGGCCGAGGAGCCCGGGCGACACGAACGAGCCGCCGTCGGGCACGGGAGCGTTCGGCAGGGGCTCGATCTCGTGGAAGAACGGCAGCCGCTCGCTGGCGGCCTCCCGCGCGGCGGCCCAGGGGAGAAGGGCCGTGCCCGACGGCGTGAGCCAGCCGGTCTCGGCGAAGGAGGCCCCGCGCTTCGCGAGGTCCTCGGCGAACACGAGCCGGCGCTCCTCCAGCCGATCCCGGCCGTCCTCCCGGTAGCGAAGGAGGTCGGCCCGGGTCCGGTTCCTCTGCACACCGACGCCCCAGGACCCGGGACCCTCGCCCACCACGAGGACGTGGCTCTCCCACTCGGCCTCCGACCGCGAGTCGACAGCCTCCGACTTCTGCTCCCGGGTGAGGCGCTGCCGGTACACGAGGTGGTCGCCGGGACGCAGGTCGTAGTGCAGGGCGGAGGCCAGCACCAGCGCGGCGCAGAGCGACATGGGGTCGGGGTCAGGCCGCCGGGCGGGACCGCAGGGAGGCCAGGCGCTGGCCGGCGCGGGCGACCTCGGCGCGGTCGATCTGGCCGTCCTTCCAGTAGCCGAGGTAGCGCTCGTACAGCTTCCGCGCGTCCGTGGTATTCCCCGCCTTCTCCTCGAGCGCGGCGAGGAGGCCGAGGCTCCGCACGAAGGGAACCGGGGTCATCACGCGGGTGGGCCCTGCCTTCACCACCTCGACGAGGGCCTTGCGGGCCTTCGCCACCTCGCCCGCCTCGAGGGCGGTGCGGGCGAGCGCATATCGGATCTCGACCGCGTCCGCGTCCATGTTGATCCCGCCGATCGGGGTGAGGGCGGCGGCCTTCTCGAGGGCCCGGCCGGCCGCCTCGTGGTCGCCCCGCGCGAGGGCGATCTGGCCCTCGAGGTGCAGCCGTCCCGGCTCGGCGAGCGTCGCCGGGAGCGTCGAGAGGAACGCGTCCACCTCGGCCAGGCTCTTCTCCGCCTCGGCCTCCCGGCCGAGGCGGGTGAGGCAGATCGCCCTCATCGCGTGCCCTTCCGCGAGGAGCTTCGGCTGCTTGACCTTCTCGCGCAGCACGCCCTCGGCCTCGGCGAGCGCCTCGCGGTCGCGGCCGAGCTCCGCCTCGAGCCTCGCGCGGAACAGCCGCGCCCCCACCCGCTCCTCGGCGCCGCGCCCCGTCTTCGCCCCCTCGGCGGTGAGCCGGCGCGCCTCGCCGACGTCGCCGTGGTAGAGCATCGCCATCGCCAGGGTCGCGCCGCCCTCCCAGCGCCGGCGGGGGTCGTCCGAGGCCATCAGCCGCCGGGCCACCGCCTCGGCCTGCGGCCACTCGTCCTTGAGCGCGTAGGCCGCGAAGCGGCCCGTCTCGATCTTCATCGAGTCGGCGGGTTGGAGTGCCGCCGCCTTGTCGAAGGCGGCGAGCGCCTGGTCGGTCCGCCCCTGCGTCAGCTCGAAGTAGGCGACGTTCTCGTAGCCGGCCGAGCGGTCCGGGTGCTCGGCCGCGTACTGGGCGAGGGCCTGGCGCGCCTGCTCCGGCCGGCCGGTCGCGACGTAGGCCTGGGCGAGGCTCATGTAGGTGCCGGGGAACGTCATCCCGCGCCGGCGCAGCTCCTCGAGGTGGACGAGAGCCTCGGGGTAGCGCCGCAGGTCGAGCAGCGCCTGGGCGAGGTTGTTCCGGGCCGCGGTGTGGTCGGGGGCCTCGTCCACCGCCTTCTGGTAGGCCGCCACGGCCTTCTCGATCGACGCCGGGTCGAGCGAGTAGTGCCGGCCCTCGATGTAGAAGCGCTCGCCGGGGGGGAGGTTGCCGGCCTTCGCCACCGCCTTCGCCGAGTAGGCGCGCGCCTTTTCCATGTCACCGAGGTTGCCGTGGACGATCGAGAGCTTGGCGAGGGCCATCGCGAAGCCGGGGTCGGCCTGGACCGCCTTCTCGAAGAAGGGCTGCGCTTCCTTCTCCTGACCCTTCTCGTGGAAGCGGTTGCCCTCGGCATAGGCCTTCCACGCGTCGACCGAGTTGGTGGTCACGTCCTCGAGCTTCTTCTCCCTCCACTCGGCGTGCCTCCTCTCGGCCAGCCTCGCGAGGGCGGGCGCGGGCGTCTCGAGCCGCTTCCGCAGGCGGCCGGTGAGCTCGTCGACGAGGGCGAAGAGGCCTCCCTCGGCGTCCCCCTCGACCCTCTCGGAGGCCAGGACCTCGCCGGTGCCCGGGTCCTGGAGAGAGGCCTGGATGCGCAGCTGCGACCCCGCGCGCACGAAGCTGCCGACGAGGGCGGTCGCGGCCTGCGCCTTGCGCGACACCGTCGCCACTACCTGCGCCGGCACCGTGCCCTCGTCGCGGTGGCCCGCGTCCTGCAGGAGCTGGTAGAGCCGGCTCGAGCCGAGCACCCGCAGGTCGGGCGACTGCGAGAGGTTCGTGACCAGCATGTCGGTGAGGCCGGTCCGCAGCCAGTCGAGCGAGGGGTCGCCGGTGAGGTTGTCGAAGTAGAAGACGACCACCGAGCGCCGGCCGTCCCCGGCGGTGGCGGGGGCCTGGCCGCGCAAGAAGAGCGTGGCGATCGTGGCGATCACGGCCAGCGCGGACACGGCCGCGACCGGCAGGGCCCAGCGGCGCCGGCCCGTCCGCGGCCGCACGACGCGCGGCCGGCCCGCCGTCGTGGAGAGGACGACCTCCCCGGTGTCCACGTCGCGCTTGAGGTCCTCGAGGTCGCGCCGCAGGTCGGTGGTGGACTGGTAGCGGTCCTCCGGGCGCTTCTCGAGCGCGCGCTGGATCATCCGGGCGAGGGGCTTCGGGATGTCGTCGCGCAGCTCGCTCGCCGGGCGCGGGGTGTCCTTGAGGATCGAGGACAGGACGGAGAGGTTCGTGTTGCCGCGGAAGGGCCGCTCCCCGGTGGCCATCTCGTAGAGCAGGATCCCGAGGGTGAAGATGTCGGAGCGGTGGTCGACCGGGAGCCCCTGCGCCTGCTCCGGCGACATGTAGGCGACGGTGCCCACGATGCGGCCGTCCTGGGTGACCGACTGCGTCTCCTTCGTGGTGCGGTCGCCCTCGTCGGCGTCGTAGCGCAGCTTCGCGAGACCGAAGTCCAGCACCTTGAGCCGCCCGTCGGCGGTGAGCATCACGTTCTCGGGCTTGAGGTCGCGGTGGAGGATGCCCTGGCGGTGGGCCGCGGCCACCGCGTCCGTGAGGGCGATGGCCAGCGAGAGCAGCCTCTCCGTCGCGAAGCCGCGCGGGGGGATCGACTTGCTGAGGGTCTCGCCCTCGACGTGCTCCATGGTCAGGAAGCGGAGCCCGTCCGCCTCCTCGATCGAGTGCAGGGTCACGATCCCGGGGTGGCTGAGCGAGGCCACCGCGCGCGCCTCGCGCTCGAAGCGGGCGATCTTCTCGGGGTGCGACGCCATCTCGAGCGGGAGCACCTTGAGGGCCACCCGCCGCGCGAGGCGCGTGTCCTCCGCCAGGTAGACCTCCCCCATGCCTCCCGAGCCGAGCGACTCGAGGACGCGGTAGGAGCCCAGTGTCCGGCCGACGAGGCCGCTGTCGGGCTGCGGCTGTGCCATGACGGTGATTATGACGCTCCGGGACGGCGATTGGATCCAGGCCGTGACAACTGTTGACAGGGGAAAGTCCGCGGGCATCCACCGGCTTGGACGCGGCGAGCCCGGGCCGGCCCCTTCGGACGCCTTGACGGCCCGCCTGCAGCGAAACACAATCCCCACACGCATCGAATCCCGCCGGCGGCCGCAGCCCCCGGCCTTAATCTTCCCGAGGTGGAGCCATGGCGAGGAAACCCTCACCCCCCGGCGACGAGAGCGCCCAGCCGGCGTTCTCGCGCCGCAGCTTCCTGAGGACGGCCGGCGTGGGCGCCGCCGCCACCACCGTGGTGGGGGTGGGCGCCAGGGGCGAGGCCGCCCAGGTCCTCGGTCCCGACGCCGTCACCCTGAACCTCAAGGTGAACGGCGCGGTCCGGCAGGTCACCGTCGAGCCGCGGGTCACGCTGCTCGACGCGCTGCGCAACCACCTCGACCTCACCGGCGCCAAGCAGGTGTGCGACCGGGGCGGCTGCGGCGCGTGCACCGTGCTCCTCGACGGTGAGCCGGTGAACTCCTGCCTCGTCCTCGCCGCCGACGCCGAGGGCCACGAGATCACGACCGTCGAGGGCCTCGGCACGCCGGAGAAGATGAGCCCGCTGCAGGCGGCCTTCGTCGAGAAGGACGCCCTGCAGTGCGGCTTCTGCACCCCGGGCTTCGTGGTGTCGGGCACGGCGCTCCTCGCGAAGGTCCCGAGCCCGACCCTCGACCAGGTCAAGGCCGGCCTCGCCGGCAACCTCTGCCGCTGCGGCACCTACGGACGGATCTTCGAGGCCGTGCAGGCCGCGGGGAAGGCGAAGAGGGGGTAGGCCATGACACAGGAAGAGAAGGCCAAGGAACCCACCGTCACCTTCACGGGGAAGGCGGGGCTCGTCGCCGACGCGAAGCCCATGGAGGTCCACGCCCCGGTCGGCGACATCAAGCCCTGGGACGCCGACAGCTGGGCGCAGTTCGAGCAGATGGGCAAGCCCCGCCCGCGCGTCGAGGCGCCCCTCAAAGTCACCGGCCGCGCGAAGTACACCTACGACGTCAAGCTGCCCGGGATGCTCTACGGCCGGATGATCGGGGCCGAGGTCCCCGCCGGCGAGATCCTCGCGATCGACACGTCGAAGGCCGAGGCCCTCCCGGGGGTCAAGGCGGTGTGGACGGCCGACTCCCGGATCGTCCGCTTCGCCGGGCAGGACGTGGCCGCGGTGGCCGCGGTCTCGCCCGAGATCGCGATGGACGCGGCCCGCCTCGTGAAGGTCACCTACAAGGAGAGGCCCTTCGCCCCCGAGCTGCGCGAGGCCATGAAGGACGGCGCCCCGCTCGTCTACGACCTCGACAAGAGCCCGGCCGGCAAGGACGTCCCCCGGAAGGGCAACGTCTTCGGGCCCGGGCGCGGCCGAGGCAACCGCGGGGACGTCGAGAAGGGCTTCGCCGAGGCCGAGGTCGTCCACGAGGGCACGTACTACTGCGCGGTACACACCCACTCCTGCCTCGAAACCCACGGCGTCGTGGCCTCGTGGGAGGGCGACCAGCTCACCGTCCACGCCTCGACCCAGGGCATCTTTGCCGTGCGCGAGGGTCTCGCCGAGGCGCTCGGCCTCGACCGCAAGAACGTGCGGGTCATCTGCGAGCACATGGGCGGCGGCTTCGGCAGCAAGCTCGGCCCCTCCGCGAGCGGGAGCGCGTTCGCGATGGTCGCGTGCCGGCTGGCGAAGAAGGCCGGGGCACCGGTCAAGCTGATGCTCGACCGCAAGCAGGAGCAGCTCAGCACGGGCAACGCCCCGAGCGCGCTCATCACCGTCAAGATCGGGGCGAAGAAGGACGGCACCATGACCGCCGTCCACTACAAGTCCTACGGGTCGGGCGGTGTCGCCGGCGGCGGGGGGACGGCGGGGCCGGCGGGGTCGCTCCACGGAAAGAACCCGAACTTCAAGGCCGAGGAGTACGACGTCTTCACGAACGCGGGCCCGCAGGCGGCGCTGCGCGCCCCCGGCCACTCGCAGGGGGCCTTCGGCATCGAGTCCGCCGTCGACGAGCTGGCCGACAAGCTCGGCATGGACCCGCTCGAGCTGCGGAGGAAGAACGAGGCGAGCCCGGTGCGGGCGGCCCAGTACGACCTCGGGGCGACAGAGATCGGCTGGGCCCGTCGCAACAAGAAGGCCGGCGACATGACCACCGGCGGCCTCGGACCGCAGAAGGGGGCGAAGAAGCGCGGGATCGGCATGGCGAACGGCAACTGGTACATCTTCGCCTCCGAGAACTCGAACGCCCAGGTGAAGGTCCACCGGGACGGCTCGGTGGAGCTCGTGACCGGCTGCCAGGACATCGGCACCGGCTACCGCACCGCGATGATGGTCGTGGCGGCCGAAGAGCTGGGCATCGAGCCCGGGGACGTAACGATGCGCCTCGGCGACACCCAGTTCCCGGAGGGCCCCGGCTCCGGCGGCAGCGTGACCATCAACTCGATGGCCCCGGTCGTGCGTCTCGCCGCGAACCAGGCGCGCACCAGGCTCTTCGAGCTGGCCGCCCCCCTCCTCGGGGCGAAGCCCGAGGAGCTCGACGCCGCGAACGGGAAGATCTTCGTGGTGAAGGACAAGATGAAGTCCGTCACCTTCAAGCAGGCCGCGGCGAAGATGAGCGGCGAGACGATCGACTGCGTCGCCAAGCGGCCGAAGCAGTACGAGACCTACCGCGGCGACCTCGCGGGCACGCAGTTCGCCGAGGTCGAGGTGGACACCGAGACCGGCGAGGTCCGGGTGATCAAGATGGTCTCGGTCAACGACTGCGGCCTCCCGGTGAACCCCCTCACCGCGCAGAACCAGGTGATCGGGGCGATGATCCAGGGCGCCTCGTGGGCGCTGCTCGAGAACCGCGTCCTCGACCGCCAGGTGGGGACGATGGTCAACCCCAACCTCGAGTCGTACAAGATCCTCGCCCCCGCCGACATGTTCGAGGCGAAGTCGATCCTCACCCCCGTCGCCAACATGGGCAACAACACCTCGACCGCGGGCATCGGCGAGCCGCCGATCGTGCCCACCCTGGCCGTGATCGCCAACGCCGTCCACAACGCGATCGGCGTCCGCATGCGCGAGCTGCCGATCACCCCCGACAAGGTCCTCGCGGCCCTGTCCGAAGCGAAGAGGAGGGCCTGACCATGAACCGCTTCGAGCTGGCCCGTGCCACCACCGTCGCCCAGGCCCGCGAGCTCGCCGCCGAGAAGCCGGGCAGCGTGCTCAAGGCCGGCGGCATCGACCTCGTCGACCACCTGAAGGAGCACCTCCTCGAGCCCCCGCGGGTCGTGGATCTCAAGCGGATCCCGGGCCTCGACCAGATCACGGTGGCCGGCGACGGGTCGCTCCGCATCGGAACCCTCGTCACCCTCGCGAAGGTGGCGGCGAGCACCGCGATCCGGAAGACACACCCCGCCCTCGCCGACGCCTGCGCCGAGGCCGCCTCGCCCCAGGTCCGCAACGTGGCGACGATCGGGGGAAACGTCCTGCAGCGCCCGCGCTGCTGGTACTACCGCCTCGAGTCGTACAAGTGCGTGAAGAAGGGCGGCGACGTCTGCTTCGCCGTCGCCGGCGAGAACCGCTACCACGTCCTCTTCGGGGGCGGGCCGGCCTTCCCGCCGCACCCCTCGAGCTCGGCCGTCCCGCTCGTGGCCTACGGCGCGTCCTTCGTGCTCGACGGGCCGAAGGGCTCCCGGACCGTCCCCGCCGGCGAGTTCTTCGTCCTCCCCGCGAAGGACCCGACGCGCGAGAACGTGCTCGAGCCGGGCGAGGTGCTCCTCGAGATCCGGGTGCCCGGGACGAAGGGCTGGCGCTCCGCCTACCACGAGGCCCGCGAGCGGGCGGCCTTCGACTGGCCGCTCGTCTCCGCGGCGGTGGCGGTCAAGGCCGAGGGCGGGGTCGTGAAGGACGCCCGCGTCGTCCTCGGCCAGGTGGCCACGATCCCCTGGCGCTCGGTCGCGGCCGAGAAGGCCCTCGTCGGCAAGCCCATCGGCGCCGCGAGCGCCGAGGCCGCGGGCAAGGCCGCGGCCGAGGGCGCCGAGCCGATGAGCGACAACGGCTACAAGGTCGACCTGGTGACGACGCTCGTGCGCCGCACGGTCGCCTCTCTCGCGTGAGGACCGCCATGGACGCGAACGAGATCGCCGCCACCCCCGTCTGCCGCCGGCTCCGGACGAAGATGTACTACGTGGTCGGCCGCGAGCACGTGAACCTGCACGTCTCCTCGCCCACCGCGCAGTACTGGTGCTCGCACACGACCACCGTCATGGGCCCGGACGACATGCCCTGCAGCCCGGAGTCCTGCCAGCCCGACCGGGGGTGCTTCGAGACGGAGTAGGGCGAGAGCGCCGCAGGACGCCGATCGTCAGGCCGGCTCGAATAGCGGTGGGAGTGTGACCGGCGCCCTATCGGCTACCCTAATGGCCCCGATTATCCCAATTCTTGGACAGGGATTCAAACGGATGGATGGCGGGCCCCTTCCGCCCTCCGGGTGGCGTGCCGCGTCAGTAGTGTAAAATGTTGAAAAAAAGCGGCTTGCGGAATCACGCCTTACAGACGGCCCGCGGCACGGAGCTTGCTCAAGGCTTCGTCAGCCCATTCCCAAGAAAGAGGTTGGGATACCTGCATAGCCTCGAAAGAAGGGGGACTTTCAAGATGAAGAGACTTCTGGCTTTGGCGCTGGGCCTGGTGCTGGCCTTCGCGGGCACCGTGGCCGCCCAGACCGCCACCGGCAACGTCTACGCCACCGTCAAGGACGAGTCCGGCGCCGCCGTGCCGGCCGTCAACGTCGAGATCACCAGCGAGCTCGGCAGCCGCACGACGGTCACCGGCTCCGACGGTTCCTTCCGCTTCCTGAACCTGAACACCGGCGAGTACACGGTCACCCTGACGCTGGCGGGCTTCGCGAAGACCGTGCGCCGCATCCGAGTGACCACGAGCGAGAACGTCGACATCGCGTTCACCATGAAGGTCTCCGGCGTCGAGGAGACGATCGAGGTGACCGGCGAGACGCCGCTCGTCGACACCAAGAAGCGCGGCACCTCGACCACGATGACGAGCGAGGAGCTGCAGAACGTGCCGAACGCGCGGGACCCCTGGGCCGTGCTCAAGGCCGTCCCCGGCATCCTCGTGGACCGCGTGAACATCGCGGGCAACGAGAACGGCCAGCAGGCCAACACGGCCGGCAAGGGCACGGGTTCCGCCGACCGGATGTGGAACCTCGACGGCGTCGTGGTGACCGACATGGTGGCCACGGGCGCGTCCCCGACTTACTTCGACTTCGACGCGTTCCAGGAGATCGCGGTCACGACCAGCGGCGCCGACCTCACGACGCAGGGCGGCGGGGCCTCCATCAACCTCACCACCAAGCGCGGCACCAACGCCTTCCACGGCGGCGCCCGCTACATCATCGCGCACGACGACATGAGCTTCGGCAACCTGCCGGACAGCCTGGCCCACGACCCGCGCCTGCAGAACCCCGACGGGAGCCAGCGCGACAAGGCCGACTACATCCAGCAGATCACGGACTACGGCTTCGACGTCGGCGGCCCGATCCTCAAGGACAGGCTCTGGTTCTACGGGACCTACGGCAAGCAGGACATCCGCCTCGTTCGCCTGAACGGGACGCCGGACAAGACCCTGATGCCCTCCTACAACTTCAAGCTGAACTGGCAGGCGGCGTCGAAGACCATGATCTCCGCCTTCTACTTCCTCGGCGCGAAGCAGAAGTTCGGGCGCGACCCGGGCTTCGGCGTGATTCCAACGGCGGACTTCGCCTACGACCAGGACAACGAGTTCACGGAGGGCGGGCTGCCCGGCGGGTTCTGGAAGCTGCAGGTCGACCACACGTTCTCGCCGAACTTCTTCGTCTCGGCGAAGGGCGCCTACTACGACACGGGCTTCTCGCTCACGCCCCACGGCGGCACCGAGAACACCTGGACCCTCGACTACGTCAACGGCGAGGGCATCGGCTCGTCGCCGAAGTACCTGGCGGTCCGTCCCCAGAAGAACATCACGGTCGACGCCAACTACTTCTTCCAGGGCCTGGGCGGCCAGAACGAGCTGAAGTTCGGCTTCGCCTGGCGCGACTACAAGGCGACGGAGGGCTACGATCTCGGCGGGAACGAGCTCGTCGGTTACCTCGAGGCGGCCGGCGCCGCCGACTGCGGACCGGGCATCCCCTACTGCGGCGAGGTCGAGGTGGGCCGTGCGGAACCCTACTTCTACTCTGCCCGGTACTTGAACGCCTACATCGGCGACGTCCTCAGCCTCGATCGCTTCACCTTCAACGCCGGCCTCCGCTGGGACCTCCAGGACGGCGAAGAACGATCCGGCGACGGTCAGCGCCAACGCCACGTTCCCGAACGTCCTGCCCGCGCTCGTCTACGCGGGGAACGACTTCAACCCGATCGAGTGGACCACCTGGTCGCCGCGCTTCGGGATGAGCTACGCGCTCACCGACTCGCGCAAGACCGTCCTGCGCGCCAACTACGCCCTCTACGGCGGGCTGCTCTCGTTCGGTGAGGTCTCCGAGGTCAACCCGATCAGCTGGGGGGCCCTCGCCTACTACTGGAATGACTTCAACGGCGACCGCTTCGCCCAGCCCGGCGAGGTGGACTTCAGCCAGTTCATGTACAGCTACGGCGTGAACCTCTCCGACCCGTCCTCGGCCTCGCCGTCGAACCGCATCGACCAGGACTACAAGCCGCAGATGCTGCACGAGGTCGTGGTCGGCCTCGACCACGAGCTGGGGAACAGCTTCGCGCTGGGCTTCGCCTACACCTGGCGGCACGGCGTCGACTACTCGGCGCGGCCGTGGCTGGCGGGCAGCTGCGCCCTCGAAACGGCGTCGATGTCGAGCTGCCCGACGGTCAAGACGAGCGACTACACGGCTCGCGCGCCCGTGAGCGCGAACGGCTTCACGGGCCAGACGTACCAGCCCAACGCGTCGCTCATCACGGCGGGCAGCGGCGGTCGCATCCGCACCAACTACCCCGACTACACGACGACCTTCAACGGTCTCGAGTTGACGCTCACGAAGCGCCTTTCGAACCGCTGGATGAGCCGCGTCGCCTTCTCCTGGAACGACTGGGTCGAGAACTGGGGCGGCACTCCTGTTCAGGGCAACAACAGCCCCGGCCGCACGGAAACCACACCGCTGGTGGACGGCGGCCAGGTGGCCCTGCTCTCCGGCGGCTCGGGCAAGGCGTCCTTCTACAGCAGCGTGAAGTGGCAGGTCTACGCCAACGCGCTGTGGCAGGGCCCGTGGGGCCTGGATCTCTCGGGCGCTCTGTTCGGACGCCAGGGAGGTCCCTACCCGATCGACATCCGGACCAGCGCCGGCCAGGACGGGACGGCCAACGCACTGGCCGTGCCCGAAGTGGACACCAACCGCTACGACGACATCTGGAACCTCGACCTGCGCCTGGCCAAGACCTTCAAGTTCACGAAGGGATCCGGCCTGACGCTCGCCGCGGAGTGGTTCAACGTGTTGAACACCGGCTACACCCTCTCCCGGTACCGCTACGCAAACTCCACGGCCTTCGTCGACACCGCGGGTGGCGCCGAGCCGGGCCTGGGCCGGATCGAGGAGATCATCAGCCCGAGCATCTTCCGCCTCGGAGTCCGCTTCTTCTTCTAGAAGCTGTCTCCGCCGCGGACGTGACCGGCCCCGGGGGCCTTCGCCCCCGGGGCCGTTTCTCTTGCGCCCTCACCCGTAGGCATAATGGTCGAGTGAGCCGACGCCGACTCGCCGTGGCCCTTGTCGTCGTCGCGGCCACGGCCGGCGTCTGGCTGGCCCTCCGCACACCGCGCGGCGCTCCGGCCCGCCCCACCGCGCCAAAGGCGAATCTCCTCCTCGTGACCATCGACACGCTGCGGGCGGACCGCGTCGGGGCCTACGGGCACCGGTCGGCCGAGACGCCGAACATGGACCGCCTCGCCGCGAAGGGCGTCCTCGTCGAGGACGCCGTCGTCCAGGTACCCCAGACACGCCCGTCCCACGTCTCGATCTTCACGGGACGGCAGCCCTACGAGCACGGGATCCGCGACAACTTCTCGCCTCCCCTCGACCCTTCCCACCCGACCCTGACCACACTGCTCAGACAGGCCGGCTACGCGACGGGCGGGTTCATCGGGGCCTACCCGGTATCCCGCGACTCGGGGCTCGATCGGGGCTTCGACGTCTTCGACGACCCCTTCAGCGGCACGCCCGGAGGGGGACTGAGCCTGGAGCGCAGCGCCCGCCGCGCGGCCCCGGTCGTGGACGCGGCGCTGGCGTGGCTGGCTGCCACCGGCGACCGGCCTTTCTTCGCCTGGGTCCACGTCTTCGACCCCCACTCGCCGTACGACCCCCCGTCCCCCTGGCGGGAGCGCTTCCGGGCGGTACCCTACGACGGCGAGGTGGCCTACTCCGACGCGCAGATCGGACGGCTTTTCGAGTGGCTGGAGCAGTCGGGCCAGGCCTTGCACACCCTCGTCGTCGTCACGTCCGACCACGGCGAGGGCCTCGGGGACCACGGCGAGGACGAACACCAGCTCTTCGTCTACGACTCCACCCTGCGCGTGCCGCTCGTCCTCTCCTGGCCGGGCCGGCTGCCGGCGGGTCGGCGGGTGAGCGGACAGTTCCGGAGCGTGGACCTCCTGCCGACGGTCCTCGACCTGCTCGGGCTCCCGGCGACGCCCACGAGCGGGGCGAGCCGGGCCGCGGCCCTGCTCGCGGCCGGGGCTCTCCCCGAGAACGAGTCCTACGCGGAGAGCCTCTTCGGCCAGCTCCACTTCGGCTGGGCCCCGCTGCGTGCCCTGCGCGGCCTGGGCTGGAAGTACATCGAGGCCCCGCGCACCGAGCTCTACGACCTGCGCGAGGACCCCGGGGAGACGAAGAACCGCCTCGACGAGCGCGGCCAGGTGGCGACCGCGATGCAGGAGCGGCTGCGGAGCTTCGACAAGTCGGGGGCGCCCGCCGCGGTGGGCTCGGTCGACCCGAGCGCGGCGGAACGCCTGGCCGCGCTCGGCTACGTCGGCGGGGCCTTCTTCACCGGGACCCCCTCGGGTGTCGACCCGAAGGACACGGTCGTCGAGTACCAGGCCTTCCACCGCGAGGCCACCCGGGCGGTCGCGCTCTTCGAGGCGGGAGACTACGCCGGCGCCGCCCGGGTTCTCGAGCCGCTCGCCGAGGGCGGCCGCGCGCGGGAGGGCCGGGTGGAGGCGCGGCGGTCCTTCACGGTCTCCTTCTACCTGGGCCGCTCGCTCCTCGAGCTGCGTCGCTTCGCCGAGGCCATCGCCCCGCTCGGGGTCGCGCTGGGCCTCAGCCCCTCGACGCCGTCTCTCTACGTGTCCCTCGCGCGCGCCCAGGCCGGGGCGGGACGCGTCGAGGACGCGGTGGCGACGCTCGAGCGCGGGCTGCAGCTCGCGCCGCGGCACATCGGCCTGCTGCAGATGAAGGCCCGCGTGCTGCAGCGGCGGGGCGCGGTCGGCCCCGCCCTCGTGCACCCTCGAGGAGGCCCGCCGCCTCGAGCCCGGCAATGCCCTGCTCCGCGTCGACCTCGCGAACGCGCTGCGCGAGGCGGGCCGCCTCCAGGAGGCGCTCGGCGAGGCCGAGGAGGCGGTGCGGCTCGAGCCGCGCTCACCCGAGGCGCACGTGGCGGCGGGGCTTTGCCTGGGCGCGCTCGGGCGCGCGGCGGAGGCGGGGCAGGCGTTCCGGAGGGCCCTGGAAGTCTCTCCGGGGCAACCCGACGCGCTCTTCTTCCTGGCCGCGACCGAGATGCAGGCGGGCCGCCCCGACGAGGCGGCCGCCCTCCTCGAGCGTGTCCTGCGGGCGGCCCCCGGCTACCCACAGGCCCGCGAGATGCTCGCGGCGGCGCGGGCCCAGAACCGCTCGGGCGCGGGGACAGGGCCCGCAGCGGAGGGGAGCATCCACCTGCGGCTGCTGCGCGTCCGCGACCGACCGCGCGCGGAGGAGGCCTTCCAGCGGGCCCGCGCGGGCGAGGACTTCGCGAGGCTCGCGAGGGCGCTCTCGGAGGACCCCACGGCCGCGCGCGGGGGCGACCTCGGCCTCGTGCGCGTCGCCGAGCTGGCCGAGCCGCTGCGGACCGCAGCCGCGGCGCTCCCCGAGGGCGCGATCAGCCGGCTCCTCCCCACGGCCGACGGGTACGTCCTGCTGAAGCGAGAGCGCTAGGAGCGCGGGCGGAAGCGGAGGAGCGTGTAGGCCTCGGCGAGGCTGTCGCCCTCTCCGAGGCCGATCCGCAGCGTGTAGTCGCCGGCCGGGATCTTCTCCGGGGTGTAGGCGAAGACGAAGGTACGCCGCCCGCCGCCGTCACGGTACACGTGCTCGATGCGGAGCCGGCCGGCCGGGACGGGATGGCCGTCGGCGGCGGTGAGGGACGAGTGGATCTCCGCGTCGGCCGCGGGGTCGCCCGGCAACGCCGGGTCCCATACGATGAGCGCGAGCCTCTCGGTCTGGCCCGGCCGCACCTCGAAGCTCGCCCGCGGGACGAAGAGGCCGGCCGGCGTACGGAAGGGCTGCCCGCCGTTCACCGCCCCCCGACCCGACCCGACTTCGAGGCTCAGCCACTGCCCCGGGTCGTCCACGACCAGCGGGGGCAGGGCGAACGCGGCGCGGCCGTCGTACGCCGGCACGGTCACGTCGAGGAATCGCACGGCGCTCCGGCCCGTGCTCCCCTCGCGCACCATCAGCCGCACGGTGTAACGCCCCGGGGGCACGCTGAGCGTGCCGAAAAGCGAGACGCCCTGCGCCCGGCCGTCCGGGTCCGCCTCCGCCAGCTCGAGCCGCACGGAGTGCGCGAGGTGGTCGCGCACCGTCCCGCCCTCGGTGACGGCATAGCCGTAGACCTCGACCGACACCGGCTCGCCTGTCGTCCACCGGAGGGACTCGCGGGGCACCTGTACCACGAGGCCGAGCGTCTGGCGCTCGCCGGGCGCCGGGAAGGGCAGGCAGAGGCTCGTGAACGGGAGCTCGTTGCGGTCGCCCCCGCTCACCACCAGCTCGGCGAGGTCGAACTGCCGCTGCAGGGTCGTCTGCGCGGTCGCCGGTCCCCGCTCGAAGTAGCCGGGTCGGTGGGAGAGCTTCACGCCCTTTCGGCTCACCTTCACCTTGATCTTGTGGAAGGCGCCGGGCCCTCGCTCCGCCTCGGGCTGGAAGCCGAGCACGTAGTAGCGGCTCGTCATCTCCAGCATCTCGGCCAGGGCCGGGCTCAGGTTGTTCGCGTCCGTGAAGAGGCGGCCGCCCGTCTCCGAGGCGATGAAGCCGAGCGACTCGCGGTTCGTGGTGTCGCGGACCGTGTCCTGGCTCGTCGTTCTCTGGGAGAGCGAGCGGTCGGTCCCGAGGCCCGTCACGTCGATCGTGTGGACCACGGTGTCCGCGGCGGAGAGGCCCTGGGTCACCTGGCGGAGGGCGTCCCGGAGGTTGGTGTCGCCGAACCGCGTCCGGTCGTCGACCTCCCACAGGCGCCCCGAGACCACGGACTCGCTCGCCGACTTCTGCTCGGAGCCCCACTGCCCGGTGAGCAGCCGCGCGTCGAAGCCGGCCGAGAAATAGAGGACCTGCTTCCGCCCCTCGACGCCTCGCAAGGAGCGGCCCAGGTTCGCGAGGCCCCCGAGCAGCAGCTCCACGTTGCGCTGGTACGACTGCTCCTCCGCCGACCGCATGCGGTTCACCAGGACGCGCAGCAGGTCGTCCATGAGCTCCTGGGGCGTCGTCGATGCCTCGTCGGCCCCGCCCGGCGTGGGACGGGCGTCCGTGAGGGCGAGGTCGGCGGCGAGGCCGAGGGGGTCGCTGATGCGGGTGAGGCTCGGCACGCCGAGGGTGTCGATGGCGTGGGCGAGCAGCGCGCGGTCCTCGGTGAAGTTCGCCACGAGGCGGACGCCGTTGTTGACGTCGAACGTGGCCACCGCGGCGAGGTCCGAGAAGGCCAGGCGGTTGCGCACGAAGTCGCCCGCGGCCCGCTGCGCGCGATTCAGGCCGCCGGGGTCGGTGAACGACTTGTCGAAGAGGAGGAGGAAGCGCCGGCGCGCGGCCGAGGCGCGGCGCAGGTTGTCCTGCTCCTCGTCGTCCGTCGTGTCCACGTAGCGGAACGACACGACCTCGGCCGGGCGGCCGTCCTCCCGCACCTCGAAGTCGCCGGATTGCAGGCCGCGCACCGCCCGGCCGTCCCGGTCGACGACGAACACGGGGAGGAGGACGAGAGAGACACCGGATCGGAAGACGGGCGCCTCGGGAGGGCGCTCCTGGGACGCCAGGCCGGCCGGCACGAGCAGGCCGAGCCCCAGTGCGAGAACGGCGCCTCTCTTCATCACGGATCCCCCGCGGCTTGGTCCATCGAACCACAGCCGGCTCGTCCCTGTAAAGCGAGGGTGGCTCCCGCGCCGTAGCCCGGCTCGGCCGGTCCGTTCAGGATCTATACTGTCTCCACTCAGGAGGCTCATCATGTCCGGTCACCCGCCGCGCTTCGCTCCCTTCGCCCTGGGTGTACTCGTGGCCCTCGCCGGCGCGTCCTCCGTCCTCGCCCAGGACTGGAAGGGCACCGGCCGCATCGAGGGCGTCGTCTCCGACGAGAGCGGCGCCCCCCTCGCCAACGTGACCATCAAGGCCGACCTGCCCGAGCGGGGCGGGGGCACGACGCTCAAGTCCGACAAGAAAGGGCGCTGGGTCCTCGCGGCCATCGCGGCCGGTGCCTGGAACCTCGACTTCGTGGCCGAGGGTTACGAGACGAAGATGATCGGCGTTCGACTCCCCGGCGAGTCGGTCCGCCTCCCGCTGGTCAAGGTCTCTCTGAAGAAGGCGGGCCCGCCGCCGGAGCTCAAGGCCGCCGCGGAGAAGGCCGACGCCGCCTACAAGGCGGGCCGATTCGAGGAGGCCCGGGCCGAGTACGAGAAGCTGCTGGCCATGCGGCCCGACCTCGCGGCGACGATCCACCAGCAGATCGGCTTCTCCTACATCCAGGAGAAGCAGTACGCGAAGGGGCTCGATCAGCTGGACCAGGTGCTGGCGGCGGACCCCGGGAACGTGGCGGTCCGCGCGATCGCCGCCCAGGCGGCGCTCGAAGGCGGAATGATGGACCGCGCGAAGGAGCTGCTGGCCGGGCTCGACGAGACGAAGATCACGATCCCCGACGTCTTCTTCAACATGGGAGTGAGCTTCCTGAACGCCGGCCAGGTCGCGACCGCGATCGACTACTTCGGCAAGGCGATCCGCGTGGACCCCGCGTACGTCGACGCGTACTACCGCCGCGCCCTGGGCTACCTGGGCGAGGGCAAGACCGCCGAGGCCAAGGCCGACTTCCAGAAGGTCGTGGAGCTGCAGCCCGAGGGCGAGATGGCCAAGATGTCGCGCAAGGCCCTGGAGCAGATCAAGTAGCGCGGCTCCCCGTCGCCGGCCCTACTCGACCTGGACGGGGAGCTCAGCCATCCCGGCGGCGCCCGTCACGGGGTCACGGAATCGGACACGCAGGCTCTGCCGGCCCGCGGGGGCGCCCCTCGGCAACAGCGTGAGCACGTAGCGCTCCAGGCCGTCGGCGTCGCGCACGACGCGCGGCGGGCCCGTCAGGTCGACGACGCGAGCCTGGCCCGCCTCGTCGACCAGCTCGGCTTCGACCTCGAACGGCGGGGCCTCGCCGTAACGCTCCTTCCCGCCCCAGGCCATCACGCAGACCTCGCGCGCGGCGCCGTTGCGGAGGAGGGGCAACGGCTCCGCGGTGAAGGGGATGTCGTCCAGCCGGAACGGGATCGCCAGCTCCGGGAGGGCGCGCGAGGCCGTGGGCAGCACCAGGCGCGTGCGCGGGTCGTCCATGGCGAGCGGCGGCGAGAGGACGATCGTCCCGGCCTCGAAGGCGGGCACCTCCAGCCGCAGCCGCAGCGAGCCCCCGCGGCCGGTCGCCCTCTCCCGGACCGCGAATCGCAGGTCGGCGGGGCCGGCCTGCACCTTCAGGGACGTGATGACCTGCAGCCCCTTCGACTCGAGGGTGGTCCGAACGGCGGCGAGGTCGAGGGTGCGGGCGAGGCCGAAGGCGTCGAGGACGCGACCCTCGCCGTCGAACGCGTAGCCGAAGACCTCCAGGCCCAGCTCCTTCGACGCCCCTCCGCCGAGGAGGGTTCGGCCGTCGATCTGCAGGAGCACGGGCAGCGAGACGGCGCCGGTCGCGTCGCGGTACGGCACGGCGAGGGCGCGCAGGGCGATCGGCCCTCCGGAGAGCCCCTTGGCGATCGCCTCCGCGGCCTGCATCGTCCCGACCTCGGCGATCGCCTCCCGCTTCGGTTCGGGCAGGACGTAGCCCTTGCGGTGGGAGACCTCGAGGCCGCTGCCCTTCACGCGGACCTTGATACGACGCGGCCGGTCCGGCCTCTTCTCCGGTTCGAAGGGCTCGAAGGCGAGCACGTAGTAGTGGCTCGTCGCGTCGAGCAGCTCGGCGAGGCCCGCGCGGAGGTCGTTCGCCTCCCTGACGAACCGGCCGCCGGTGTTCGCCGCGAGCTGCGCGAGGGTATCCCGCCCCGGGGCCAGGCGACCGGGGACGGCCTCGTCCACGGCGCCGCCGGCGGCGAGGCCGGTGACGTCCACGGTGTGGATCACGGTGTCCGTGGCCGCCAGGGACCGGAACAGCCGGTCGAACGCGTCGCGGGCGACGGAGTCCCCGAAGTAGCGGTCGGACTGCACCTCCCAGAGCCGTCCGCTCGCCGACGCCTCCGCCGCCTCGACCGCCTCCTGCCCCTGCGCTCCGCCAAGGACAGTGGAATCGAAGCCGGCGGACAGCAGCACCACCTGCTTGCGGCCCTGCACCGCGTCGAGCATCCGCGCGAGCTGCTCGAGTCCGGCGAGGAAGCTGTCCACCCGCTGCCGGTAGAGGGTCTGCTCGGACCGCGACATGAGCTGGGCCATCTGCCGCAGGTACTCGTCGAGCCTGTTCTCGCTGGGCGCGGCGATCCCGGGGCCCCAGCGGTCGACGCCGAGGTCGTAGGCGATGCCCAGCGGGTCGCGCAGCCGCTCGGTCTCCAGGACGCCGAGGCCCGAGACGGCACGCGCGAGCTGGGCGCGGTCGGTGGTGAAGCGCACCAGGACCTGGACGCCGGACTGGCTGAAGGTCGCGACGGCCGCGAGGTCGGAGGGCGCGAGCGACCCGCGGACGAAGTCGCCGGCGGCCCCCTGCGCCCGCCGGATGCCGGCCGGGGTCGAGAAGGTCAGGTCGAACAGGAGGAGGAACTGCCGCCGGGCGGCCGCCTGGACGAGGCTGCCGGCCTCGGCGGCGGGCTCGGGGCTCGTCGCGTCCACCGCCTGGAAGGCCACGAGGGGGACCTTCTTCCCCTGGTCCTCGACCTCGAAGTCGGACGCGGTCAGGCCGCGGACGGCCTTGCCCGACCGGTCGGTCACGAAGACGGGCACCGCGACCACGGTGACTCCCGCGCCGAAGACCGGCACCGTCTGGGGTCCGGCCGGGCGGGCCGCCGGCGCCGAGCCGAGGGCGAGAAGGCACGACAGGCCGGCGAGCCGGAAGGCGCTTCGGATCATTGGGTGTCCGCAGGACCCGGCCAGTATGCGCCCCAGGGGCGCTTCGGGCCAGCCCGGATCGGCGAAGCGGCAAAGCGGCATCATGATAGATTCCATACATGAAACCTGTACAGGTGCTGTTGGACGAGCCCCTGCTCCGCCGTCTCGACGCCGACGAAGAGGTCCGGCTCTTCGGCCGCTCGGAGGTCCTGCGCCGGGCCGCGTCCTTGTACCTGCGGCGCTCGCGGGACCGCCGGATCGCCGAGGCCTACCGCCGGGCCTACGGGTCCCGGCCCGGGCTGGGCGAGGAGTGGGCGGGCTGGGAGGGCGAGGGCTCGTGGCCCGCGAAGTGAGCCGGGGCGAGATCTGGCGCTACCGCTCCAAGGCGCCCGACAAGCTGCGCCCCGTCCTCGTCCTCAGCCGCCCCGAGGTCATCGGCCTGCTCCACACGGTGATGGTCGCCCCGATCACGTCGACGATCCGCGGCGCGCCGAGCGAGGTCGTCGTCGGCGTCCGCGAGGGCCTGAAGCACGAGTCGGCCGTCAACCTGGACCACGTGCAGACGGTCGAGAAGGCCCGGCTGGTGAGCCATGTCGGCAGTCTCGGCCCGGAGAAGATGCGGGCCGTGTGCAAGGCCCTCGCGATCGCCGTCGCCTGCGAGGCGTAGCGCGCGCGACCTCGCCGTCCGGGCTACAGCCGGCGCCGGACGGCCGCCGCGAAGTCGAGCAGGTCGCCCAGGTGGTTCTCGACCACGTCCTGGACGATTCCGATCGGACGGTCTATGAAGGCGAGCCTCTTGGCGACCAGCTCCGGATCGGTCATCGGGACCGCTCGGCGACCCGATCGACCGCCGTCGTGTCCGGACGGTGCCGGTAGAGCCGTCGGATCGGGGCGAGGTCGAAGTACTCGTTTCGCTTCCGGACCTCGAAGCGCAGCCGGGCGGCGCGGTCGGCGTCGTGCACGACGCGCCCGTCTCTCAGCACGCGGTGAACGAGATCGGCGGATGCCCGGTTCAGCGCGACGACCTGCACCCGGCGGCCGAGCCGGCGCTCCAGCTCGCCTTCGAGCGCGAACTGGGGCGCGTCGAGCGTGGCCGGAGGTGGCGCGTCGAACAGGACTCCGACGTCGACGTCGCTGTCCGGCCGGGCCTCCCCGCGCGCCACGCTCCCGAACAGGTACGCGGCGGTCGCTCCCCGGGGATCCTCCTCGAAGAAGGCCTTCAGGCGGGCTTCGACGGCCGTGGCGTCCACGCTCTCATGATACCGCCGCACCGAATCGCCCTCAGGACCCATCCTTCGTCAGCGGCTCAGATGCTGCGCAACCGCGTCGACGATTCGCTGGGCCTCCTCGACGTCGCGCGTGGCCTCCGCAGCGTCCAGGCTCGCGGTGGGGTCGTAGTCGCCGGTCTGCCGATCCTCGAACAGCCGCGCGAGGATGGCCGTGAAATCCCGGGGGAACTCGCCAGAGTGGACGAAGAAGCGGTTGAAAGCCCCCAGCACCTGCGCGTGACTCGAATAGGTGTGACCGCGCGCCAGCAGTGCGGCCGAGACCGCGTGGAAGGCGGCATAGTAAGCACGAGAGGCTGCATCGCCGAAGGCCTGTGCCGCGAGCAGGATCCGGGCTGCGTCGAGCTTGGCCCGCGCGTGGGCCAGGAGCTCCTCCACCTCCCGGGTCAGAGGGGAACTCCCTCGCGGGCCACGTTCAGGCCGATGGGCAGCCCCTGGCTGGCGGCCCACTCGCGCTCGTCTCGCAGCAGGCACGCGACGAGAGAACCGTGGCGGTCCAGCAAGTCGACCTCGATCTCGAGCAGCGCGTCGCGGACGTCGGGACTTCGCCGATCGACGACCACGACCACGTCGTAGTCGGACTCGGGTCGCGCGTCTCCCCGTGCGCGAGAGCCGAATAGGATGATCCTCCGCACGCGGGCGCCCAGGCGCTCCCGCGCCAGGCGGGCGAACTCGAGGGCCACCGAGTCGGGCCTGTGAACCGCTTCCACACGGCAATGCTAGCACCCCGGCGAGGGCCGGAGCGGATCGTGGGGCGACGGGCTACGCGGTCTGGATGACCCGCAGGACGCGCATGTTCTGGATCGACACCTGCGCCGCGACCTGGCTCGCGACCGACGAGAAGGCCTGCGCGGCCGGGGCGTCGGGGGCGGCGGCCACGATCGGCCGGCCCTCGTCGCCGCCCGAGCGGACGCGGGTGTCGATCGGCACCTCGCCCAGGAAGGGGATGCCCATCTCCTCGGCCATCCGGCGCCCGCCGCCGTTGCCGAAGATCTCGGTCCGCTCCTGGCAGTGGCCGCAGACGAAGTAGCTCATGTTCTCGATCACGCCCAGGACCGGGATGTTGAGCTGGCGGAACATGCCGACCGCCTTCCTCACGTCGGAGACCGAGACGCCCTGCGGGGTCGTGACCACGATCGCCCCCGCCATGGGCACGCTCTGGGCCATCGAGAGCACCACGTCGCCGGTCCCCGGGGGCAGGTCCACGACGAGATAGTCGAGCTCGCCCCAGGCCACGTCGCGCATGAACTGCTGCACGGCGCCGTGCAGCATGGGGCCGCGCCAGATCAGCGGCTGGTCGGGCGGGACCAGCATGCCCATCGAGATGACCTTAATGCCCTGGGCCTCGAGGGGGACGATGCGCTTCTCGCCGTCCACCTCGGGGGTCCCGCTGCAGCCGAGCATCTGCGGGATGTTGGGGCCGTAGACGTCGCCGTCGAGGAGGCCGACCCGCGCGCCCTTCTGCGCGAGGGCGATCGCCAGGTTGACCGCGGTGGTGGACTTGCCCACCCCGCCCTTGCCCGCGCCCACCGCCACGATGTTGCGGATGCCGGGGACCTGCTGGCGGCCGAAGCCCCCGCGGGTGCTGACGTTGGCCGTCATCCGCGCCCGCGCCGCGGCGACACCGGGCAGGGCCGCCACGAGCGCTTCCGCCTCGGCCTTCATCTGGTCCTTGACCGGGCAGGCCGGTGTCGTGAGCTCGATGGTGAAGTCGACCTCGCCGCCCTTGATCTCGACCTCCTTGACGAAGCCGAGGGTCACGATGTCCTTGTGGAGGTCGGGGTCCTGCACGTTGCGCAGGGCGGAGAGAACCTGCTCCTTCGTCACGCTCACGGGAATCACCTCGAAAGGGAGAGGGTCAGGACGCGAGGGCCGCGTCCACGACTTCCTGAAGCTTCTCGAACTTGGTGGGGGGGGCGCCCAGGATCTTCGTCAGGATGGTGCCCTTCGCGTCCAGGACGAACGTGGTCGGGAAGCCCTGGTTGACGCCGAAGGCCTCGCCCGTCTTGTCGTCGCCGATCAGCTGGCGGTAGGGGATCTTGTACTCGCGGACGAAGTCGTTGATCTCGTCCGGGGAGCCCGAGTCCATCACGATGCCGACGACCTCGATCCCGCGCGGCTGGTTCCTCCGGTAGAACTCCGCGTACTCGGGGATCTCCTTGATGCAGGGCCCGCACCAGGTGGCCCAGAAGTCCACCACGACCACCTTGCCCTTCAGGGAGTCGAGGCTGACCCGGCCGCCGTTGAGGTCGGGGAGGTCGAACGGCGGCGCGGCCTTGGCCCCGGCCGACTTCGGGGCCGGCGTGCACGCCGCCACCGACAGAGCCACCGCCACTGCAAAGAAACCGCTACGCAACTTCATCCGACTAGTATACCAACGGGGGTCAGGTCTTGAATTGTGACCTCCGCTCCCCGAGGTCACAATTCAAGACCTGACCCCTACCCGATCGTGGCCAGCCCCGGGAACATCTTCGTGAACCACTGGGCGATGAGGGTCAGCCGGTCGGTGACGAGCAGGAGGCCCACGCCGATCAGCAGCACGCCGGAGACGACCTCGACCGCGCGCATCGACCGGCGCAGGCCGCCGGAGGCCTTGAAGAACCAGTTGACGGCCAGGGCGGAGAGGAGGAACGGGATCCCGAGGCCGGCCGAGTAGGCGGAGAGGAGCACGACGCCCTGCGTCACCGTCTCCTGCTGCGAGGCGTAGAGGAGGATGGCCCCGAGGATCGGCCCGATGCAGGGGGTCCAGCCGAAGGCGAAGGCGAGGCCGACCACGTAGGCCCCGACGAGGCCGAGGGGCCGGGTCTGCACGGTGGCCCGCTTCTCGGAGAGCAGCCACGAGATCTTGAACAGGCCGGCCGTGTGCAGGCCCAGGACGATGATGATCACCCCGCCGATCATGCCGAGGGTGCGCTTGTGCTCCTGCAGCAGCGAGCCGACCAGGGTGGCCGCGGCCCCGAGGGCGATGAAGACCGTCGAGAAGCCCAGCACGAAGGCCAGGCTCGTGAGGACGACCCGCCGGACGAGGTCGCGGGGAGCGCCCCCCTCCTTGAACTGCGCGACGTTCACGCCGCTGATGAAGGACAAGTAGCCGGGCACGATCGGCAGGACGCAGGGCGAGATGAACGAGACGAGGCCGGCCAGGAAGGCGGCGGCGAGGGAGACGGAGGAAGTCATCAGGGGAACCTCTCGGGGGCGAAGACCGTAGCGCTCATTATAAGAGGCCCGCCGTGGTACGCCCCGGGGGCCTGTGGTCTACTTGGGGGACGGCCTCCGGAAGCCCCACCATGAGCATCCTCGACCGTCGCCCCCGACGTCCCGCGAGAGCCGCTCTCGCCTGGGCGCTGCTCCTCGCGCTCCTGCCGGCCGGAAGCGCCCGGCCGGCCGCGCCGGACGCCGACGCGGCCGCCCTCCTGGCCCGGCTCGAGGCCGCCTGGCAGGCCCGCGACCTCGCGGGCTGGATGGCGCTGTGGGAGTTCGCCGCCCCGGAGCAGAGGGCCTCCGAGGAGGAGACGATCCGCAGCACGTTCGCCTCCGACGAGACCGCCATCAGCTTCCTCAGCCGGCCGGCCCCGCCGGAGGGCGCGACCCGCTTCGACGCCGAGATCCAGGTGTTCGCGGCGAACGAGCCGCGGGCCCGGGTCTCCTACTGGCGCTTGAAGGTCGAGAAGCGGGCGGAGCGGTGGGTGATCGTGGCGCGGCAGGACGCGGGCCAGATCGACGGCCTGGTGCACCTCTCGCTCGGCGGCCCGGCCTGGCGCGTGCGGGGGGTGTCGCTGCGGCTCGAGGACTTCGAGTTGCGCATGGATGAGGGGACGCTGTTCTCCCCCCCCGAGGAGCTGGGACCGACCGCCCTCGCCTTCGTGGGCCGCGGCCGCGTCCGCTTCTCCCCCACGCCGAAGGCCGAGCGCGAGCAGCTGCGGCTGTTCTCGGGCGAGACGGCGATCGACCGCGAGGTCGGCTGGGCCTTCGTGCGCCTGCACCCCGCCGACTTCCACCGCGCGCTCGGCACCGACCGGCTGGAGCCGGACCCGGACCCCGGGCCGCGCCGCGCGGAGGCGGAGCGGATCTTCGGCGACCGGGGGCAGCACAGCTTCCTCATCGACGCGGCCCTCCCCCGCTCTCCCTGGTGGCTGATGCCCAGCCTCGGCGACGCGGTCGTGGACTTCCCGTGGGGGCGGAAGCGTGTGCTCACTCTCGCGGTCGCCTCCGGCGACGTCGAGGACGTGAACCTGTTCGACCGCGAGCGGGGCCTGCAGGTCTGCACGTACCCCTCGAAGGGCCGCCTCGCCCGCTACAGCGAGGACGACCAGCGCGGCTTCGACGTCCTCGAGAACGACCTCACCGCCCGCTTCGATCCCGAGCAGTTCGAGGTGCGCGCCACGCACACGATGCGGATCAGGCTCCTCTACCCCGTCTCGACCCTGCGCCTGCGGCTGCACGACGACTTCCGCGTGGCGTCGGTCACCTCGCCGGAGAGCGGCAGCCTGCTCTTCTTCCGCGTGCGCGACCAGGGCAGCCTGGTCGTCTCCCTCGGCCCGCTCTCCCAGAGGGAGGAGCCGTTCACGATCACCACCCGCTACGCCGGCCGCCACGACCCCGCCCCCGTGGACCAGGAGCTCGTCCAGGTGGTGGGGCGCCCCGACATGGACCTCACGGACGACCTGTTCGTGGACAAGCCCCCGCTCATCTACTCGAACCGGACCGCGTGGTACCCGCGGCCGGCAGACGAGGACTTCGCCACCGGCCGGATGGGATTCGACACTCCCGCGGGCTGGCTCGCGGTCACCGGCGGGGAGCTCGTTTCGAGCCGCACCGAGGGCGGGCGCACGCGTTCGGAGTACCGTATCGATCAGCCCGGCAAGTTCATCACCGCCGTCGTGGGCCGCCTGTCCGACGTGGGCCTTCGGCAGGAGGGCGGGCAGGCGGTGCGGGGTTACGCGGGCCCTCGCTACCGCGGGGAGGCCGCGGGCCTGATGCAGACCGTCCAGGAGATGATGGTCTTCTACGCGCAGAGGTTCGGGCCGTCACCCTTCCCGGTGCTGGGCTTTGTGGTCGCCGAGGGGGACACGCCGGCCGGCCACAGCCCTCCCGGCCTTCTCTACCTGCAGGTCCGTCCGCCGGTCCTCCGGGCGCGCGGCCTCCCCGACGATCCCGCCAATTTCAGCGACCTGCCCGGGTTCTTCATGGCCCACGAGGCGGCCCACCAGTGGTGGGGCCAGGGCACGGCGCCCGCGAACTACCGCGAGCGCTGGCTCTCCGAGGCCTGGGCGCAGTACTCCGCCGCCCTTTGGGTGCGCGACCACCTCGGGGAGGAGGCCTTCCGGAGCATGATGGACCGGATGGCCCGCTGGGCGGCCCGCTCCGACTCGGCCGGCCCCATCCACCTCGGCCAGCGCCTCGGTCGCCTGAAGAACGACCCGAGGGTGTTCCGCGCCGTCGTGTACGACAAGGGCGCCTGGGTCCTGCACATGCTGCGGGGCCTGCTCGGCGACGAGGCGTTCTTCGCCGGGGCGCGCGCCTTCCTGAAGCGCTTCCGCTACGCCAAGGCCGGGACGGAGGACCTCCGCGCGGCGCTCGAGGAGGCGAGCGGGCGCGACCTGCGCCCCTACTTCGAAAGCTGGATCTACGACACCGGCCTGCCGGTCCTGCTGTTCTCGTCCCGCACCGAGAGGAGCGCGACGGGATTCCGCACCACCGTGGAGGTGCGGGCGCAGGGGGTGCCCGGGCCCCTGCCGCTGGAGATCGCGGCGACGGCGCGGGAGGGACGCGCGGTGCTTCCCGTGGTGATCGAGCCGACCGGCGGCTCCTGGACGATCGACACCGCCTGGGCGCCGCGGCGCGTCACGTTGAACGAGAACCGGGGACTGCTCGCGCGGATCGGGCGGGTCGGTGCGAGTCAGCGGTAGTTGTTGCGCCGGCCCTCTTCCTCGAGCGTGGCGACCCGGCCCTGGGTCTCGGCGAGCTTCTGCTTGACCTCGTCCAGGTAGGCGATCTTGGAGGCCCGGCCCGGGTTGTACAGCCCTCCGCTGATGTCGTTCAGCTCCAGCTGTATCTTGTCGATCGCTTCCCTGTAGACGGCCTCTTCCTTGCGGGCCTGGTCGAGCCGCTTCCTCCAGTCCGCCTCGGCCTTCGCCCGCGCCTCCTCCTCGGCCTTGGCCTGCTCCGTGGTTCCGGCGGGAGCGGCCCCCTCGGCCGCGGGCTGGCCCTCCGCGGGGGCTCCGGCGGCCGCCTGGGCCGCCGTCGCCGGGAGGTCCGGCGTGGCCGGGGTCATCGATGGGCCGATATCGCTCTCCGTGTAGACCTTGGCCGGCTTCGCCGGCTCGGCCTTCCTCTTCTGCTTCTCCTTGGCCGCGACGTCGCCGAGACCCTGGGCGGACGCGACCGAGGCCAGCACCAGCGCAGCCGCGGCCAGCGCCGCAGTGTGGAGAACCCTCATCGTGACCTCCTTACGAACCTCCCACGATTATAAGGGCGGAACTCAACCCAGGACGCGCAAGATCTTCTGGAGCTCCAAGGCCCGGCGGTTGGCGGGATCGAGGGCCAGGGCCCGCTCGACGGTCCGGCGGGCCTCCTCGTGCTGGTCCTTGAGGAAGTGCCGCAGGGCAACGGCGCTCAGGGCCACGGCCTCGGCAACCTTCGGGTCGGCCGGAGGCGAGGGGGCCGGTGCCGGTGCCGGCGCCGGGACGGCTTCCGGTGCTGGCGGGGCTTCGGTTGCCTGACCCGGGTCCGTAGCCGGGGCCGCGGCCGGCCCCGGGAGCGTCCCGGACAGCTCGTCGAGGAGCCGATGCGCCGGCCCGTGGCCCCCCATGGCGGTGAGCGCGTCCTGCGCGGCGGCGCGGGCCTCCCAGTCGCGGCCGGCGGCGAGGTGCTCACGGGCTGTCGCCACCAGGCGGTCGGCCTTGCGCCGCGCCCCCTCCTCGTCCAGGTAGACCTGGAGCTGCAGGTAGCGCGGGGTCCACGGCGCGAGGCGCTCCACCTTCTCGGCGATGCCGGTGGCGAGCGTGAACTCACCGTCCGCGGCGTAGGCCAGGGCCATCCCCACGAGGCCGTCCACCTCGCGGTCGAGGAGCACCGACTCGATCTCCGACATGGCGCGGCGCGCCGCCTCGTCGTCGGGGTCGAGCTCGAGCAGCCGGCGGCAGCCTTCGAGCGCCGCCTCCAGACGGTCCTCGGCCCGCGCCCGCGTGATCGCCGCGAGCAGCTCCTCGCGCTCGGGGGGCCCCTCCCCCTCTCCCTCGACCGCGCTGCGCAGGCGCGGCACCGCCTCGCGCACGAGCTGGACGAGGTCGGCGTGCACGTCCTCGAACGAGGCGTGCCGCTCCTCGGGCACGCGGGCGAGGCTCGCCGCCAGCACGCGCTCGAAGCCGGGGCTGAACGGCGTGCGGGGCAGGCAGGCGAGATCGGGCTCGCACCGCGAGAGGCCGCGCACGACGTCGGTCGTGTTGTCGCCGGGGAACGCCTTTCGGAACGAGACGAGCTCGTAGACGATGGTGGCCACCGAGAACACGTCGGCCCTGCGGTCCGGGCGCCGCCCCGCCAGGATCTCGGGCGCGCGGTAGTGGAGGCCCTCCTCGGCCGGTCCCGGCCCGCTCCGCTCGAGGGCCTTGAGGTGCCAGGAGCCGAAGTCCACCACCTTGACCTCTCCGGCGGGCGTGAGGCGGACGTCGGCGGGCTTCAGGTCGAGGTGGACGACGCCCTCCCGGTGGGCGTGGGCCAGGCCCTCGCAGAGCTGCCGCCAGGCGTCCAGCACGCGCTCGATGGGCATGGGGGCGTGGCTGTGCAGGACCTGGGCGAGGCTCACCCCAGGCACGAGCTCCGTGGCCACCCAGGGCTGCCCCTCGTGCTCGCCCACCCCGAGCACCGCCGCGAGGTTGGGGTGCCCGAGTGCGCCCGCGGCCTGGGCGTCGCGCCGCAGCCGGCCGATCGCCGCCGTCGCGTCCCTCGGGGCGGAGGTGTAGAGCTTCACCGCGGCGGTCCGGCCGTGCTCGCCGTCCCAGGCCACGTAGACGATGCCCCCCGCCCCCCGGCCCAGCTCCCCGCGCACCTCGAAGGGCCCGAACGACTTCGCCTTCTCCACCGTTCCCCCGGGAGGGGGATTCTATGCCCCGGCTCCGGGCCGGTCCACACGAGCGCGTGCTATCGTGGCGGGCGGCGCCCCCCCATGGTGATCGGCATCGGCCTCGACCTCGTGGACACCACGCGCGTGGCGCGAGCCCTCGAGCGCTTCGGGGACCGCTTCGTGGGCAAGCTCATGGACCCCGGAGAGGCGGCGTCCCTGCCCGCGTCCCCTGGGGAGCGCACGGTGGCCCTCGCCCTCGCCGTCGCAGGCAAGGAGGCGGCCAGCAAGGCGCTCGGGACCGGCTGGAGCCAGGGCGTCCGCTGGCGCGACGTCGTGGTCTCGACCGCCCCCGGGCCTTCGGTCCGCCTCGAAGGGCGCGCCGCCGAGGTGGCGCGGGGGCTGGGCTCGAGCGGCCGCTGCCGCGTGCGCCTCGAGGTGCGCGGCTCCCTCGCGATCGGCGAGCTCTGGCTCCTCTCGTGACGCCCGCGGTCGCCCGGCGGAACCAGCTCGTGACGGTGGCGATGGTCTTCGCCGTCTTCACCGGCTTCGCCTTCGTCCTGCCCTTCCTCCCCCTGTTCGTGCGCGAGCTGGGGGTCGAGGAGCCCGAGCACGCGGCGCTGTGGGCCGGCGTCCTCATCGGCGTCGCCCCGCTGGTGGCGGGGCTGCTCGCCCCCGTGTGGGGGCGCCTCGCCGACCGCCACGGGCACAAGGGCATCGCGGTGAAGGCGCTCGTCGCCTACGTCGTGATCCTGGCCCTCTCCGCCGCCGTGACCCGGGTCGAGCAACTGCTCCTCCTCAGGATCGGGATCGGCCTCTTCGGCGGCATCGGCCCCCTCGGCCTCGCGATGGCCACCGCGCAGGCGCCCCGCGAGGAGACCGGCCGGGCGGTCGGCCTCATCCAGGCCGCCCAGATCCTCTCCGCCGCCGTCGGCCCCTTCGCCGGCGGCCTCCTCGCCGACGCGATCGGATTCCGCGGCACCTTCCTCGTCACCGCCGGGCTCTGCGCCCTCGCCCTCGGGCTCGTCCTCGTCTTCTACGAGGACCGCGGCCGGGCCGAGCGCAAGGCGACGGCCGCGAGCCCCGGCTTCGGCGCGGTGGTGGCCGTCCCCGGCGTCGTCGCCCTCCTCGTGGTCCTCTTCCTCGTGAACTTCATCGGCCGCTCGTTCACGCCGATCCTGCCCCTGCACCTCGCGTCGCTCGGGCTGCCCGCCACGCGCCTCGCCTCGGCGACCGGTGTCCTCATCTCGGCCTACTCGGTCGCCGCCGCGGCGTCGGCCTGGTACCTCGGCCGCCTCAGCCGCACGCGCTCGCCACGGGGCCTGCTGCTCCTGACCCTGGTCGGGGGCGCGGCGGCGGTGGCGCCGATGGCCCTCGTGCCGAGCTACCAGATGATCCTCGGCCTCGCCGTGCTCCTCGGCCTCGTCGGCGGCGGCTCGCTGACCCTGTGCTACACGATCGGCGGCCTCATGGTGCCCGAGACGGTGCGCACGACCGCCTTCGGCTTCTTCTCCGGCGCCGCCCTCTTCGGAGGCGCCCTCTCGCCCACGGTGGCCGGTCTCGTCGCCCACGTCTCCCTGCGGGGCATCTACTGGGTGGACGCGGCGCTCTACGTGGCGCTGGCGCTGGCGCTCGCCCGGGGCCGGGCGCTGCGGGCCGATGCGAGCCATGGGCACTAGATACTGGGACATATGAGGCGACTCGTGATCGAACTCGAGGACAACCTGGTGGCGAGGCTCGAGGCGGCGGTACCGGCGCGCTCCCGCCGCCGCTCGGAGTTCATCCGCAACGCCATCCGGCGTGCGCTCTGGCAACTCGAGGAGGATGCGACCGCGGAGGCCTATCGGCGGCAGCCCGGCTCGGTCGCCGACGTCTACCAGGAAGCGCGGACCTGGGAGCCCCGGTCCTGGACGAGACGAGCGCAGGAGCGCCGATGAGACAGCATGCGATGGTGTGGGCGCAGCACGAGGTCAACGCACGTTGGGCTACGCGCTCGACTGGCCCGAGATCAAGGTCCTGAGCTAGAGTTCGGGCCATGAAGGTCTGCCACCACTGCGGCCGGGAGCTCCAGCTCTTCACCGACAAGGTGGAGCGGACCGCCGGCTGCCCGTACTGCCACTCCGACCTGAAGTGCTGCCTGAACTGCCGCCTCCACGACCCCGGGGCGAACAACCAGTGCCGCGAGCCCCAGGCCGAGTGGCAGACGGTGAAGGAGAAGGCGAACTTCTGCGAGTTCTTCGAGTTCCGCGAGGTCTCGATCCTCAGCAACCCCGGGATGGGCGGGGCCCAGTCGGACGAGGCGCGCTCCCGCGCCGCCTTCGACGCGCTGTTCTCGAAGAAGAAGAAGTAGCGGGGCGAGGGACGAAGGGTGCCCGGCGAGCCCACCACCCGCTGGCGCGTCGGCGACGGCGAGGAGGCCCGCCTGACGCCGGGCGCCTCGACGGTGGCCGAGGTGTGGAGCCGTGGATTCCTCCCGCTGCGCGTGCGGTCGGAGGACCAGTTCCGGCTGCGTCCTGCCTTCCCCGGCACCGCCGTCGTCATCGGCGAGAGCACCTACGAGGTGCTCTCCGAGACGGAGCAACCCGAGGAGGGCCTCGTCGTCTACCGCCTGCGCGCGTGGCCGGAGGGCGAGGTCATCCGCGACCGCGCGGTCTACGGGGCGGCCCTCGTGCGCGCGGCGGAGGCCGAGAGGGAGCGCGAGCACGTGCGAGAGAGGGCACGGCCGTGGCGGTTCCTTCTCTACCCGCTCGTGGGCCTGCTGCCCGAGGAGGAGCAGGTGCGCCTGTGCGACCGGCTCGGGCTCTACGCGGTGACGGCCACGCTCGTTTCGGGGCTGGCCGAGAGCTTCGCGGCAATGGCGGTGCTGCTCCTCCTGGTCCGGTCGATCGAGGGGGGCGGGGCGATCATGGTCGTGGTCAGCCTCCCGGGCCTCATCCTGCTCGTCCTGCCCGGCCTCGGCCGGGCCTTCGGCGCCGTCTTCCTGCGCGAGGTCGGCGGCTCGGCGCCCGTGGCCTTCCTCCTCGAAGCCCGGCGCGCCCTCGGCGGGTCGGGCGAGAGGCGCGACCCCGGCTTCGTCTCCCTCACGCGGTCGGCGTTCTGGGAGCACCTCACGCGAGCGGACTCGGTGAAGGCGGCGGCCGACGGCACGCTCGTCGTCCGCGGACTGCTGCCGCACCTGACGTGGGAGGGCGGGCGGCGGATCGCGGTCGGGCGCGACTACTGGCAGGCCGCCGCCGAGCCGCCCGTGCTCGAGGGTGGCCGCCTCGTCTACACGTACCGCCTGAGCGCCCTGGGCGATCCCAACGAGGCCGGCGCGCCGCCCCCGTCCCCGCCGCCGCCGAGCGCCTACGTCGAGGAGGTGCTCGACGGCGTGAGGCGGGAGTGGGACGACTGGAACCAGGGCTTCGCGTGGTACACGAGCCTGCTCCCGGCGGAGCTCCAGGCGCGGGCCTTCGACCACCGCGGCGGCCCCGCGGCGGCCCGTCGGACGACCCTGGCCACGGCCGCGGCCAGCTTCGTCCTGGCCCTGTACCTGGCGATCCTGCTGCCGGGGGGATCGACCGCCGACCCCGTGGCCCCCTTCGTGGCCTCCCTCGCCCTCACCCTGCTGGTCGACGCGGCACGCCGGGCTCACGCGGCGCGCCACGGCCGCTACGCGCCCAGCCTCCTGCGCTTCATGCTGCCGTCGGGCGCCCTCCGCCCGGAGCGGGTGGCGTTCCACGCCCACCGTGACGCGGAGCGTCAGGCCCTCGACGCAATTGGTCAGACCTGATCCCGGGATCCAACGGGAGCCACTTCGGGTTCCCGGATCACCTCCACGGAATTGGATCGGGAGTCGTGACGCTAAATCATTAAGTAGCTGATACAAAGCTACTTCTCGGCCCGACCTCACCTCCGCCTGCCGGCATGGGCGTTGCACGTTTTGACGTGGGTCAGTCTGGTCCTCGATGACCACGCAGCTTTCCCCATGGAGGTAAACATGACTTCACTCCGGCGCGCGTGCGGGCTGATGCTCGCCCTCGCGCTCGTGCTCGGCCTGCAGGCGGTCGCGTACGCCCAGACCGGCGCGGCCTCGATCACCGGCCTCGTCACCGACCAGAGCGGCGCCCCGACGCCGGGCGTCAGTGTCGTGGCCATCAACCAGGCCACGAACGTCGAGTACACGGCCGTCTCGAACGAGGCCGGCAACTACACGATCACGTCGGTGCCGGTCGGCACGTACGTGGTCAAGTCCACGCCTGACCGGCTTCAAGGTGACGTCCACGAAGCCGATCAAGCTCGAGGCCAAGCAGATCGCCCGCCTCGACTTCAAGATGGAGGTCGGCGCCCTCGAGGACACCGTCGAGGTGACCGCCCAGGCCCCCGTCCTCCAGACCGAGTCGGTGACCGTCGGCGAGGTCATCTCGGGCAACACCGTCCAGTCGCTCCCGCTCAACGGGCGCAACCCCGGCCAGCTGGCCCTGCTCCTGCACGGGGACGATGACGCCCAACCCCGGGGGCTTCACGAACATCGGCGCGGTCAACCAGACCCGCCCGTACGTGAACGGCAACCGGGAGCAGGTGAACAACTACACGCTCGACGGCCTGGACGTGAACGAGACGATCGACAACCGGGTCGCCTACCAGGCGAGCCCGGACGCCCTCGCCGAGATCAGCGTGGAGACGAACAACTACTCGGCCGACACCGGGAACGTGGGCGGGGCCCTGATCAGCAGCGTCATCAAGTCCGGGGCGAACCAGTTCCGGGGCAACGTGTTCGAGTTCTACCGCAACAGCAGCATGGACGCGAACAGCTGGGAGAACAACCGCTCGAACGCGCCGAAGGCCGAGCGCAAGCAGCACATCTTCGGCGGCACGCTGGGCGGCCCGATCATCAAGGACAAGCTCTTCTTCTTCGCCGACTACCAGGGCTCGTGGCGGGACGCCCCGGGCTCCGCCCTCCGCGTCGGTCGCGCCGGCCACCTGGCGCGCGGGCGACCTCTCGAGCCTCCTGCCCGGGACCGTCATCCGGGACCCGCTGACGGGGCAGCCGTTCCCGAACAACCAGATCCCGGTCAGCCGGTTCAGCCCGACGCGCGCTCGCGCTCCTCAGCGACACGGCGAACTACCCGCTCCCGAACCGCGACGTCAGCGGCGTCACGAACAACTACGTGGGCGAGACGCTCACGACCTACCGCGCGCACCAGGGCGACCTGCGCCTCGACTGGAACGCCTCCGCGAACGACAAGTTCTGGGGCCGGTTCACGTTCGCCAAGTACAAGGACGAGACGACGAAGAACCCGTTCCCGCTCGTCCTCGGCTCGCGCAACGACCAGCCCTTCTGGAACGTCGGCGCTCAACTGGAGCCACGTGTTCGGGCCCTCGGTCATCAACGAGGTCCTCGTCGGCTACAGCAACACGAACGTGACGGGCTGCACCTTCGACTGGGCCGGGATCGGCGACGCCAACGCGACGTACGGGATCGCCGGCGGGCAGATCGTGCGACGGGCTGAGCTCGATCGCGATTCGGCCAGCGGCCTCACCGCCCCCGGCAGCCTCGGGACGGACTCCGACACCTAGCTCGAGACCTACCAGATCAACGAGAAGCTGACCTGGCTCAAGGGGCGCCACACGCTGAAGTTCGGCGGCCAGTGGCTCCACTACAACCAGCAGCGGTTCTACGCCGGCAACAACGGCCTGCTCGGGTCCATCGACTTCAACGGCGCGTTCACGGGGGCTCCCGTTCTGCCGACTTCCTGCTCGACCTGGCGTCGAGCAAGGGCCGGGGCGGCGGCGACCCCAACGACCCGTGGACCCACGCTGCAGAACCGCATCGGCCTCTTCGCCCAGGACGACTTCAAGGTCACGCCCGCCCTGACGCTGAACCTCGGCCTGCGCTGGGCCTACACCTCGCCGCTCGTCGAGAAGGACAACCGCCAGTCGAACTTCGACGTGGCGGCTCCCTTCGGCAACGGGACCGGCGTGCAGACCTTCGCCGAGGACGGCAGCCTCGAGGACCGCGCGCTCTACAAGCCGTACTACAACGGCTGGGAGCCGCGCCTCGGCGTGGCGTGGAGCGCTGACCGACCGGCTGTCCTCCGCGGCGGCTACGGCATCTCCCAGTTCATGGAAGGCACGGGCGCCAACCTGCGCCTGCCGCTGAACCCGCCGTTCTTCTTCGAGTCGAACGTCAACTACGACCGGACGACCGGCGCGGGCACGCTCGTCCACCGGCTTCGCCGACCTGGTGCCGGGCACGACGCCCACCGGCAACGTCCGCGCCTACGACCCGAACCTGCGGCCGCAGTTCACCCACCAGTTCAACGCGTTCGCCGAGTACCGGGTGACCGTCCTCGATGTCCGCCCAGGTGGGCTACGTCGGCAACCGCGCCAACCACCTGGTCGCGCCGGTCGAGGGCAACCAGGCCCTCCCCGGCGTGGGCGACCCGGCGACGTGGGCGCCCAAGACCGTCGCGCCGGCCGCTCTACCCGTACCAGCCGCTCATCACCACGATCGCCATCGACCTGTCGCGCGCCGAAGAGCGACTACAACTCGCTCCAGGCGAGCGTCCGCCAGCGCGAGTGGCACGGCCTCGAGTTCCTGGCCTCGTACACCTGGGCAAGGGCTACACCGACAACCGCGGCTACTACGGCGCGGGCGGCTTCGCGGCCACGGAGGGCGCCTACTGGCAGAACACCTACGACCAGGACGCGGAGTGGGGCCCGGCGTTCCACGACATCCGCCACAACTTCGTCTTCTCGGCCAACTACGAGCTGCCGATGGGGCAAGGGGCAGGAAGTGGGGCTCGGACTGGTCACGCTCACCGACGCCATCCTCGGCGGCTGGAAGCTGGGCGCCATCTTCCAGGCCCGCACCGGCATCCCCGTCACCGTCATCGACGGGGCGACCGCTCGCTGCAGGCCGAGCGCGGCTTCGAGCGGCCGAACTGCGTCGGCGACTGGAAGCCCGCGAACCAGACGTCACCGCGGACTCGACCGCGCCGGCCGACTCGCGCTGGCTCAACATCAACGCCTTCGCGAGGGCCGCCCTCGGGACGTTCGGCGACTGCCCGGTCGGCGTCGCGCGGGCGCCGGGCTACACGAACCTCGACCTGGTGCTCGCGAAGCGGTTCGACGTGGGCGGGCCGCGGTACCTCGAGTTCCGCGTCGAGGCCTTCAACGCCTTCAACCACCCGAACTTCGGCGCCGCCGGCGCGCGACATCAACGTGCCCAACACGTTCGGCCTGATCACGGGCACCATGGGCGCGCCGCGCGTGATCGAGCTGGCGCTGAAGTTCTACTTCTAGGCTTCCGTCGCGCGACCCGGCTCGTCCGGGCCGCGTGACGACCGCTTCCACAGGGGGTGGGCCTCCGGGCTCACCCCCTGTCGTCGTCTGGGGTCAGGTCTTGAATTGTGACGTGCCCCCGGCCGTCATCCTCGCTCCCCGGGCCGGGGTCCTGGGCCGGGGCCGGGCTGACCCGTGCTACACTGATCCCGTGTTACACGGGTGAGCCATGGCCAACCTGACCATCACGGTCGACGAGCAGCTCCTGCGCCGGCGCGCGGGTGCGCGCCGCCGAGCTCGGCACCTCGGTGAACGCCGTGCTCCGGGACTACATGCGGTCCTGGGCGGGCGAGGAGGGCGGGCGCCGGCGGGCCGTGGACTCGCTGCTGAAGCGGTCATCCCGGGCGCGCAGCGCGCGGGCGGGGCGGCGCTGGACACGAGAGTCGCTCCATGAGCGCTAGCGTCTTCGCCGACACCAACGTCCTCGTGTACCTGTTCGACGGCGACGCGCCGGCCAAGCAGAAGAGCGCCAGGCGGTCCTCGAGGAGGAAGGCGACCGGCTGGTCGTGAGCACCCAGGTGCTCCAGGAGTTCTACGTCACGGTCACGCGCAAGCTCGGCCGGCCGCTGCCCGAGAGCGAGGCCGAGGCCGCGACCCGCGAGCTCTCCGCGTTCGAGGTGGTCGAGCCCGATCTCGCCATGGTGCTTCGATCCATCTCGAGCTCCCGGGCCTCGAAGATCTCGCTGTGGGATGCGCTGATCGTGGAAGCCGCGCGGGCCCGGGACTGCGCCCGCCTGCTGAGCGAGGACATGCAGCACGGCCGGCTCTTCGGCTCGGTTCGGGTGGAGAACCCGTTTCGCTGACCCGCTCTACTCGGCGAATCGCCCCCGGTGGTCGACGGCCTTGAGGGTGAAGGGGTCGAGGATCTCGTCGACGAGGGCGGCGACCTCGGCTCGCGTGATCCTGCGGTCGGGCTCCCAGCTGCCGAGCCCGAGGGCCTGCCAGAGCTCCGGCCCGGGGCGTAGCGCCTTCGCCTCCAGCGCGGCGAAGCGGGCCTTGTCCTTCTTCAGGAGCGCCGCCCGGTAGTCGGTCAGCATCTGCAGCGTCTCGCCGACGGTGAGCGGCCTCCCGTCCGCGGGCGGGCCCTCGACCTTTTCGAACTCCGCGAGACCCCGGGCCAGCGTCGCCGCGTCGATCGGGAAGTCGGGGTAGAACCAGGTCTGGTTGGCCCACAGGTACGGCACGCCCTTCCCCTTGAGGATGCCGGTGGCACCCACTCTCTGGATGCGCGCGAACTGCAGGTGGTCAGGCGGCACGTCGATGTAGGGAAGGATGAAGGCCCTCGCCTCGAGCAGCGCTCGCTGGACGTCGCGCACGGGGACGGCCCTCGGCTCGCGGCCCTGGCGGACGGCGAGCGCGGCCAGCGCCCCCGCCGCCTGGCCCGTCAGGAGGACGACCGGCTGCAGGCGCGTCGTGCCGTTCGCCATGTTGCTCACCGAGATCGCCTTGTCGGCCACGACGAGGCCGTCCGTCGTCTCGGGCACGAGCGCCCCGAGGGGGACTGAAAACGACGGGACGGGGACGAACCCGAGGTGCTGGGGCGCCTGAGGGTTGCGCTTGTGGTGGTGGTCGATCGGGTAGTCCCCCACCGAGATGCCGGTGCGGTAGAGCGGGTCGCGCGGCCCGAACGGGTCCTCGATGTCACGCGAGGTGAACCGGACGACGCCCCGCAGGCGTCGCCCCTCGCGGTGGTACGGGACGAGGGGCAGCCGGTCCTTCGTCGGGAACTCGTCGTCGGCGAGGCCGAGGTTCCGGAAGCCCAGCTCGTGCTGGATGAAGTACACGAAACGGAGCGTCCGCGCCTTCGCGCCGTCGAGGGCCTCCTCCCGCGACGCGTCGTCGAGGCCGACCACGTTCAGGTACGCGTCGTTGCCGTAGTTCGGCCAGTTGATCAGGACCTTGCCGCCCGGCAGCCGGGCGTAGTCGAGCATCTTCCGCGCGTCCACCGTCGGCTTCTGGCGGGTCGCGTCCTTGCAGTAGCTCGTGGAGGAGCAGTCGAACTCGGCCGGGTCGTAGCCGGCGGGCCGCGGGATCGTCCGGTCCGCCCCGGGGCCGAAGTCCTTCAGGATCGCGCACCACGTCAGGTCCTGGACGACGTCGCTCGAGGCGGTGATCCCGGCGCTCTCGCCGGAGACGGCGTCGGCCTCCAGCCCGACGTCGAAAGCCGCCCCGGCCCTGGCCAGCACGTCGCCGAGGTCCGTCCCGTCCACCACGACCTTCGCCCGAACCTCGACTCGCCGGCCCGTCGCCAGGTCCTCGAAGACGGCACCTCGCACCCGGCCGCCCTCCTTCACGACGTCCGCGAACCGGTGGCGGAAGAGAACTCGCAGGGAGGGCTCGGCCGCGGCCATCTCCTTGAAGATGCGGTCGGCCACGTGGGGCTCGAAGTGCGTGTTGCTGACCCAGCCCGTGCTCACGGCCTCCGGCCCGCCGTAGTGGGCGTAGATCCGCTCGCGGAACTCCCGCCAGATCCCCGAGGGGAGGCGGTGGTTGCCGTCGGTGGCCGAGACGCCGGCCGCCGAGAGCATCCCCCCGAGCCACGGTGTCGGCTCGGCCACGATCGTACGGGCGCCGAGGCGGGCGCTCTGGAGCGCCGCCGCGGTGCCGCCCGTCCCTCCGCCCACGACGAGGACGTCGGCCTCGAGCGCCTGAGCGCGGGCGTCAGGAGCGGGATCCGTCAGGAGAAGGGTGGCGAGGGCAAGAAGGGTCGTCTGGTACATGGCAGCCTCGCGGGAACCCGGCGTTCCGATCCTGGCGGGACACTACCGCCGGCCTGGAGCGAACGTCAAACGAGGCCGCGGACGATCCCCGCAGTTGAACCATGGGCCGTGCGGTCCTAGCATGGTGCCATGTCGGGATTGGAGCGGCTCGGCGTATCTCGCAGCGTGACGAGGCGGTACCCGTACGGCTCGCGCTGACCCGCCTCGTGGAGATCGTGGGTGAAGCCGCAGGGAGGGTGTCGCCCGAGGCGCAGGCGCGTTTTCCGCGCGTGCCCTGGCGCGAGGCGATCGCCACCCGTCATCGCATCACCCACGGCTACGACGTGGTCGACTACGACATCCTGTGGGACACGGTGCAGGACGACTTCCCGCCCCTGGTGGCAGCGCTGGAGAAAGCACTCGGCAATCTGCGCTGACACCACCATGACCGCCGCCGCGAACAGGTACCGGGAATGGCAGAGGCGGTGATCCTCCCCGGCCGCGCCGAGCTCGCGGCGCTGCGGCGGCGCTACGAGACGGAGCTGCTCGAGAGGGTCGTCCCCTTCTGGACGCGCCACTCGCCCGACCCGGTGAACGGGGGCTACTGGAGCTGCCTCGACCGCGACGGGCGCGTCTACGACCGCACGAAGTACGGCTGGCTGCAGGGCCGGCAGGCCTGGATGCTGGCGAAGCTGTACCGGACCGTGGACCAGAGAGCGGAGTGGCTCGAGCTGGCCCTCTCGGGGGCGCGCTTCCTCCGCGAGAGGTGCCTGCTGCCGGGCGGGCGGGTCCCCTTCTCGACGGCCGCCGACGGCCGCGCCATATACGTGCAGCGGAAGATCTACGCGGAGTGCTACTACGTCCTCGCCCTTGCCGAGCTCGGGCGGGCGACCGGCGAGGCGCACTACGCGCGGGAGGCTCGCGAGGAGTTCGAGAGGGTGTGGTCCTGGGCCTTCGACTGGACGAAGGTGGGCCGGACGTCCTACCCGGGCGAGCCGCCGAAACGGAGCCTGGCCGTGCCCATGGTCCTCCTCAACGTGATAGAGGAGCTGGGCGACGGGGACACGAAGCGGTACGCCGCCGAGGTCGAGGAGTGCCTCCGCCTCGTCCGGCTCCACGTGCGCCGCGAGGAGCGGCTGGTTCTGGAGACGGTCGCCCCGGACGGCAGCCTCCTCGACTCGGCCGAGGGCCGGCTGCTGAACCCCGGCCACGCGATCGAGGCCGGCTGGTTCCTCCAGCACTGGGCCGGACGGCTCGGCCGCACCGACTTCTCCCACGAGGCGATCGACGTGGTGCGGTGGTCGTTCGACCGGGGCTGGGACGAGGAGCACGGCGGGCTCTTCGCCTTCCTCGACGCGAAGGGCCACTCCCCGCTCCCCCTCGAGTGGAGCATGAAGCTGTGGTGGCCGCACTGCGAGGCCCTCTACGCGCACCTGCTCGACTACTCGCTCACCGGCGACCCCGCCGACTGGGAAGCGTTCCGGAGGACTGACGCCTGGACCTTCTCCCACTTCCCCGACCCGCAGCACGGAGAGTGGTTCGGCTACCTCGACCGACGGGGCGAGGTGACGCACCGCTTCAAGGGCGGGCCCTACAAGGGCTGCTTCCACGTGCCGCGGGCGCTGTGGCTCTGCGGGCGGCTGCTCTCGAGGCTGGAGGCCGAGGCATGAGCCGGATGGCGCTCGCGATCGACCTGGGCGGGACGAAGGCGTCCTTCGCCGTCGTCGACCCGGGCGGCGCCGTGCGCGCCCGCTCGAAGCGGCCCTCGCACGAGGGCGGGGCGGCCGTGTCGTTCGAGGCCCTCGCCGCTGCCGCCGGCGAGACGGTGCGCGCCGCCGGCCTCGGCTGGGACGACGTGCGGGCGGTCGGCCTCGTCGTGCCCGGCATCTACAACCCCGCGACCGGCCGGGCCTGGGCCCCGAACCTCTGGGGCCGGGACGAGGTGCCCCTGCGGGACGTGCTGGGCCCGCACCTCCCGGTGCCGCTGGTCGTCGATTCCGACCGATCGGGCTACGTCCTCGGCGAGGCGTGGCAGGGCGCCGCCCGCGGCTGCCGCGACGTCGTGTTCCTCGCCGTGGGCACCGGCATCGGCGCCGGCATCCTCTCGGACGGCCGCCTCGTGCGGGGCCACGGCGGGATCGCGGGCGCCGTGGGCTGGTTCGCCCTCGACCCCCGCTGGCGCGAGGACTACGCCCGCACGGGCTGCTTCGAGGCGGAGGCGGCCGGCCCCGCCTTCGCCCGCCGACTCGGCGCCGCCTCGGCGGAGGAGGTCGCGGACGCCGCGCGCCGTGGCGACCCCGCGGCCCGCCGGGCGGTGGACGAGACGGTCGAGTGGCTGGCCATGGGCATCGCGAACCTGGTCAGCGCGCTCAACCCGCAGGTGGTCGTCCTCGGCGGCGGCCTCATGCAGGCGGCCGACCTTTTCCTCGACCCCGTCCGCCGCGCCGCCCTTCGCTGGGCCCAGCCCCTGGCCGCCCCCCAGTGCCGCATCGAGCTCACGCAGCTCGGCGAGGACGCCGCGCTCTTCGGAGCAGCCCGGCTCGCCCTCCCCGACGACATTTCCCGGAACGGAGCCTGAAGCCATGTCTGCCATCGCCTACCACACCGCGATCACGAAGGTCCTCGACGACATCCGCCGCACCCAGATCGGGAAGATCCAGCAGGCCGGGGAGGCGATCGCCGGCTCGATCGCCTCCGGGGGCCTGACGTGGCTCTTCGGGAGCGGCCACTCGGTCATCCCCGTCATGGACGTGTTCCCCCGCTACGGCAGCTTCGTGGGCTTCGTCCCCCTCTACGACCCGCGCCTCATGTGGTCGAACGTGGTGGGACCGGGCGGCGCCCGGGAGCTTTTGTGGATCGAGCGGCAGGAGGGCTACGCGCCCGTCTTCCTGCAGAGCTACGCGCTCAGGAAGGGCGACTGCTTCGTCGTCTTCTCCCACGGAGGCCTCAACGCCGCGCCGATCGAGGCCGCGATCTACGCGAAGGAGCGCGGGCTCACCGTGATCACGGTCTCCTCGCTCGCGAACGCCGCGGCGGCGAAGGCCACGCACTCCTCGGGGAAGAAGCTGTCCGACCTCGCCGACATCGCGATCGACAACTGCGTGGCCCCCGAGGACTCGCAGGTGGACGTGGGCCGGCCGGAGAAGGTCGCCGCGGGGTCCACGATGGCGGTCGTCTTCGTGGCGATGGCGCTCGTCGCGGAGAGCGGGGCCCGGCTGGTGGCGAAGGGCCACGTGCCGACGACCTTCGTCTCCCCGAACGTGCCGGGCATCGCCCCCGGCCACAACGGGCGCGTCTTCGAGACCTACGCGCGGCGGGTCGCCGAGCGGGGCGCGCCGTGAGCGGCCGGACCGCCACGACCGGCCGCCTGAGCGCCGCCGCCTACGCCGGGATGTTCCTCTTCGGCATCGCGGCGGCGCTCCTGGGCGCCACCCTGCCGGTGCTCTCCGAGCGGCTGGAGATCGGCCTCGGCCGGGTGGGCACGCTCTTCCTGGTCATGAACGCCTGCATCCTGGCCTCGAGCTTCGCCCTCGGCGCGCTGCAGGACCGCTTCGGGATGAAGCCGCCGCTCGTGGGTGGGCCCGTGGTCGTGGGCGCGGCGCTCCTGCTCGTAGCGGGCGCCGACAGCTACGCTCAGCTCCTCCTCGCGGTGGCGCTCCTCGGCCTCGGGGGCAGCGCCCTCAACAGCGCGCCCAACGCTCTCGTGGCCGACCTCCACGAGGACCCGGTCAGGAAGGGCGCGGCCCTGAACTTCCTGGGCCTGTTCTTCGGCTTCGGCGCCCTCTTCATGCCGTTCGCGATCGGGTTGCTGCTCCGTGCCGCTGGCCTTCGGGGGATCCTCTACGCGGCGGTCACGCTGTGCGCCCTCGTCGCGGTGGCGAACGCCCTCCCCGCCTACCCGCCGCCCAAGCAGGCGGGTGGTCTCTCGCTCGCCGAGATGGGGCGCTTCATCCGCGACCCGTTCGTCCTCCTGCTCGGGGCGATCCTCTTCTTCCAGTCCGGCAACGAGTTCATCGTCGGGGGCTACACGACGACGCTGCTCACCCGCGAGATCGGGATGAGCGTAGGTGCAGCTTCGTACGCCCTCGCCGGCTACTGGGCGGCGCTCATGGTGACCCGGGCCTGGCTCGGCCGCGGGCGAACAGCTCTCACGGGGCCGCGCCTCGTGCTCGCCAGTGCACTCGCCTCGGCCGTGGCCGTGGGCCTGCTCGTGACGGCCACGCGGCCGCCGCTGGCGGTTGCGATGACGGTGGCCATCGGCGCCACGCTCGCCGGCGTCTTCCCGACCGTCCTCGGGATCGCCGGCGCCCGCTTCCCCGCCCACTCGGGCACGGTCTTTGGCCTGCTGTTCACGATGGCCCTCGCGGGCGGCATGACGCTGCCGTGGGCGACCGGCCAGGTCGCGTCGGCGTGGGGCCTGCGGCCGGCCCTCGGCCTCGTCGTAGTGCAGTTCCTCGCGATCTTCGCCCTTCAGTGGCTCGCCGTAGGCCGACGCCAGACCTCCTGAGTGTGCGGGGTACGCCCTCCGTGGAGCGACGGAAGGCCGTCCTGTGGAGAACCTGTGGAAACTCGTTCCGAAACGAGTTCACCTCTTGATGTCGCCCGCGGCTACCGTGCGAGAAGGCGATCAATCGTCGCCGTGCTGACTCTCGGACTGTTCCCGGGAAGCCGAACCACCGTCAAGCCGTTCCGTGCCGTGGTCGGCACTGCCGCGCCGGCTCCCCGTCGGACTCGTTCGGAGACCGCCTTCCCGAAAGACAGGCCCCTTCGGCGTGCCTCGTTTCGGTCCCCTGGGTCACAGCTGGATCCGCACGCCCCACGACCGCATCCAGCCGCTGATGCGCACCACGAGCCAGGCGAAGACCGCCGAGCGGACGAGGCCGATGCCGGCGGTCGCGCCGAGCGCCTCGTAGAAGTTCGTGCCCCCGGACAGGGGCGCGGTGAGGGCGAAGAGCGAGACGAGGAAGGGCGCCATCAGGTAGGCGACCAGCGGGTTCTCGCCCGCGATCGTGAACGAGCGCGGCCAGCGCCGCCAGGCGAGGACGTCGGCCAGCACGAAGATGGCCACCCAGGCGCCGCAGGTGAGGGCCGAGGAGACGAGGCCCCAGGGCACCGTCCCGTGGTTCTTGCTGATGATGAAGGCCGGGTGGACGCCGTTCAGCGAGCGGAGGAGGACTCCGGCGGCGGCCAGCGCCGCCGCGTAGCCCAGCACCCTCGCCGCGAAGCGCCAGGCGGAGCCGCCCTGCTGCAGGTGGCTCCTGAGGAGCACGCCCAGCAGCGTGCCGGCCGCGACGAGGGCTCCGCCGGTCCCGATCATGGGGCCGACCAGCGGGCGCAGGGCCCCGAGCCAGGTGAAGGTGCCCGCGGCGCCGGCCAGGGCGACGCAGTAGAAGAGGCCGACGACGCCGGCGAGGATGGCCGGGCGGTCCCCGGACAGCAGGTAGACGGTGGCGATGCCCAGGTAGGCCCAGCCGATGAGGCCGAGGATCCCCCACCAGTAGGGACGGATGTGGATCCAGCCGGTGAGCTCGGGGTTGCGGTACGCGAGGACGAGCAGGACGAGGAGGGCGAGGCCGGCCCCGCGCAGCCAGGACTTCCGTACCCGCCCCCACCCTTCGTCGGGGACGCCCCACGTGAGCAGCACGCCGAACGTGACGAGCACGTACCACGCCGGCCTCGAGAGGATCCCGCTCACCCCCTGCTCGGCGTTCACCATCAGGACGCCCATCACGACGAGGGCCAGGGACCGCGCCACCACGTGCTTCCACACCTCGACGCGGGACTGGCCGCGGCGCAGCCGTCCCCCGAGCGCAAACGGGATGGCGATCCCGACGATGAAGAGGAAGGCCGGGAAGACGAGGTCCGTGATCGTCATCCCGTCGAAGTCCGACGGCCGGTGGAGGAGGAACGCGGGGGCCCCGGTGACGCCGGCGACCTCGTTGACGAACAGCATCAGCAGGACGTCGGCCCCGCGGAGAAGATCGATCGACAGGACGCGAGGGGCGCGGGGGGCGGCAGCGGCTGGTGAGGCGCTCATGTGACCTCCCGGTTGTCGCGCGAAGCGTACCCGGGAGCGCCCGGGCATACAATGCCCCCTGCATCGCGGAGGCCGCATGGATCGCCGTGAATTCCTGGAGCTCCTGGCCCTGGCCCCCCTCGCTTCGGCCGTGGGGGCCGACGACGCGGTGCCGGCGTACCGGATCGTCACCCCCTACGGGGCGAGCCCGGTGCCCGGCATGCCCGGCCCCTGGCCCGGGCGCGTCGTGTCGGTCCGGTCGGGGCGCTGCCTCGACGAGGCCGGCGCCGTCGTCAACTCTGACGTCGTGCGCGAGATGATGGACCGCGGGATGCGGGAGCTGACGGGCGAGGCGACCGCTCTCGACGCGTGGCGGCGCTTCTTCGAGCCGCGGGACGTCGTCGGGATCAAGGTGAACGCGGGCGGCCGGCCGTGGGTCGTCTCGTCCCCGGCCATCGTGGCCGAGACCTGTCGCCAGCTGATGGCCGTCGGCGTCCCGCCGACGCAGATCGTGCTCTTCGAGCGTTTCCAGAACCAGCTCGACGAGGTCAAGTACGGCCCCCACCTCCCCGAGGGGGTCGAGATCGTCGGCGCGGAGCTGGGCAACCGGCGCACGGAGAACCGCGCGTACGACCCGGCGACCTACGTCGAGGTGGACTTCCACGGGGAGGACGACACCCGCTCGAACATGATGCGCCTCGTCACGCAGAGGCTCACGAAGGTCGTCAACATCCCGAACATGAAGGACCACGGCGCGACCGGCGTCACCGGCTGCCTGAAGAACGTCGCCTACGGCAGCTTCTCGAACGTGGCGCGCAGCCACGCCCGCGGCCAGACCCACACGCTCACCTCGGTCGGGACCTTCGCCTCGGTCGAGCCGCTGCGCTCGCGCTGCGTGCTCCAGATCATGGACGGGCTGCACGCGGTCTGGCACGGCGGGCCGTTCGCGGCCACCCCGCGTTACGTGTTCCACCCGCGCCAGGTCCTCTTCGGGACCGACCCGGTCGCCATCGACCGGCTGCTCATCGACATCATCGACGACAAGCGCAAGGCCGAAGGCGCCATCTCGATCTGGGACCGCGACCCGAAGTACCTTCACTTCAACGACCGCGGAACGCGCGACGAGGACCCCAACGTCAACATCCTGATCCGCGAGCCCGGGCACGTCGCGTACGCGGGGAAGCTCGGCCTCGGCGTGGCCGACCGCGAGAGGATCCGGGTCGAGCAGATCGAGGTGTGAGCGCCATGATCCTCCTCCTGTTCCTCGCGACGCTGCCTTCGGTCTACTGGCCCCAGCCGGTCGAGACGGCCCCGGCCGTGCGGCAGGCCGGCATCGAGCGGCTGTGCGCTCCCCCGCAGACGGCCACGGCCTGGCGGGCCGCCGGGTTCACCGTCGCCCCGCTCGGGGAGAAGGAACGCGCCGAGCGGACGAAGCTGCGGGCCCCGGGGATCCTGGCGCGGGCCGACACGGCCTCGGCCAGCCGCCGCCCCTGGCTCGACGCGAACGGCTGGCGCTTCCTGCGCGCGCCCGCCGGCCGCTACTGGTGCGACGCCCCGGCGGGGCGGGCGGCCCTCGCCGCGGCCGAGGCGGCCGCCTACGGGGCCGACGAGGTGCTGGCGATCGACCCCGCCGCCCTCGACGAGACCGGGAGGATGCTGGCCTTCCTCGCCACCGTACCCGCGCTCGACCTGCCGGCCGCCGCGGACGTGGCCGTGGTGGACGACGGTTCCCCGCTCCTCGGCGAGGTCCTCAACCTGATGGCCCGCCGCAACCTGCTGTTCGAGGTCGTCAAGAAGGACGCGCTCGACGTGGCCCTGAACGTGCGCATCGGGTCGAAGGAGTTCCCGCGCGACGCGGCCCGCAACCCCGAGGCCTTCGCCCTCTCCGTGCGCCGGCGCCTGACGGACGAGCGCCGCTCGCTGCGGCTGTACGGCGGAGAGGTGGTCCTCGCGCGGCTTCTCCGCGACGCCTCCCGCGCGCGGGTGCACCTGCTCAACTACTCCGGCCGAACGATCGAGGGCCTGCGCGTCCGCCTCCTCGGCTCGTGGGCACCCGGCGATGCCCTGGTCTTCGGCCCGGGGCGCACCCCGGTCGAGGATGTCACCCACCCCGAGGGCGCGACCGAGTTCTCCCTGCCGACGCTGGACGCGTACGCCGTGATCGATCTCGTTGCCCGGAAGTGACGGCATCATCCCCCAAGGAGGCACCATGATCCTGACCCGAGGACGAGGCCTCGCCGCCCTGATGCTGGCGGCGGCCCCCCTGACGGCCCAAGACATCCCGGTCGTCGAGCGCACGCTCCCGAACGGCATGCGCCTCGTGATGGTGGAGCGTCACGAGCAGCCGACCATCGCCTTCGGCTGGCTGGCGCGCGTCGGGAGCGCCAACGAGCGGCCCGGCATGACCGGGATGGCCCACCTCTTCGAGCACATGATGTTCAAGGGCACGAAGACCATCGGCACCCGCGACGCCCGGCGCGACGCCGAGCTGAACGACCGGCAGGACGCGGTCCAGGCCCGGATCCGGGAGGAGATGTCGGTCCTGCGGGAGAAGCAGCGCCGGGGTGAGATCGCCGACATGATGGACCCGAAGGCCCGCACCCCGCGGCTCTCGGATGCCCTCGCCGAGTTCGACCGCCTCGTGAAGGAGCAGCGCGAGCTCGTCGTCAAGGACGAGATGGACCGCATCTACACGCAGGCGGGGGGTACCGGCCTCAACGCGAGCACCAGCGAGGACCGCACCTTCTACATCGTCAGCCTCCCGTCGAACAAGCTCGAGCTGTGGTTCTGGCTGGAGTCCGACCGTCTCGCGAACCCGGTGTTCCGCGAGTTCTACTCCGAGCGCGACGTGATCCTCGAGGAGCGCCGCCAGACCCTCGAGTCGCGCCCGGGCGGGGTGGTGGGAGAGGCCTTCAACGCGATGACGTGGATGGCGAGCCCCTACCACTGGGAGGTCATCGGCTGGCCGAGCGACATCTCCCAGGTGACCCGCGAGCAGGCCAACGAGTTCTTCTCGACCTACTACGCCCCCAACAACATCACCGCGGTCCTCGTGGGCGACTTCGACGCCGACGCGGCCTACGCCCTCGCCGGGAAGTACTTCGGCCGGATCCCGGCGAACCCGAAGGGCGTGCCGGAGGTGATCACCCTCGAGCCCCGGCAGCCGGCCGAGCAGCGGATGGTGGCGGAGGTGGAGACGCTCCCGTCCCTGCAGGTCGAGTTCAAGACGGTGGCCGCCGTCCACAAGGACGCGCCGGCCCTCCAGTCCCTGGCCGGGATCCTCGGCGGCGCCCCGATGTTCATGGGCCGGCCCGGCGGCCCGGGCGGCATGCGGCCGCCCTCCGGCCGCCTGCACAAGGCCCTCGTGCTCGACCAGAAGGTCGCGACCAGCGCCTCCGCCTCCTCGCGGGGGATGAAGATGGGCGGCATCTTCGCGTTTCGGGTGACCCCGGCGCCGGGGAAGAGCCCCGGGGAGCTCGAGCCCGCGCTCTACGCCGAGATCGAGAAGGTCCTGAAGGACGGCGTCACCGACGACGAGCTGCAGCGGTTCAAGAACGCCTCGATCGTCGGCCTCTACGGCCGCCTCGAGACGAACACCGGCATCCGCGAGACGCTGTCGCAGTTCCTCACCGTGGGCACGGTCCAGGACTTCAAGGACTCCCGCGCGAGGATCCAGGCCCTGACCCGCGAGGACGTGCAGCGGGTGGCCCGGCAGTACCTGGTGAAGGACGGCCGCAACGTGCTGCTCACCACCCGCAAGGGGGGCGGGAGGCCGCCCGAGGGCATGAGGAGGCCGCGCGAGCGGCGGCAGACGGAAGAGGAGGGCCAGTGATGATCCGCCCGATCGCGTTCACCCTCGTTCTCGGGGCCACCGCCGCCTTTGCCCAGGACATCCCCGGCCGGCCGGAGAAGCTGAGCTTCGCGCCCATCCGCTTCGAGACGCCGCGGGCGCGGGAGTACAAGGCGAAGCTGCGCAACGGCGTCCCCGCCTTCGTCGCGCCGAACGGCAAGGAGGGCACGCCCCTCGTGCGCGTCACCGTCTCCTGGCGCGGCGGGGCCTACCTCGACCCGAAGGGCAAGGAGGGCCTCGCCGCCCTCTACGGCTCCCAGCTCACCCAGGGCGGGACGGCCAGGGTCGACGCGGCGAAGCTCGAGGACCGCCTGGAGGCCCTCGCCGCCACGCTCACGAGCAGCTGCACGGACACGAGCTGCAGCGTCTCGCTCCAGGTGCTCGACAAGGACCTCGCGGAGGGGCTCGACCTCCTGATTTCTGCGCTCACCGAGCCCGCCTTCGCCCAAGAGCGGCTGGACCTCGCCAAGCGCCAGGGCCGCCAGCGGACGAGCCGGCGCAACGACGACGTCACCTCGATCGCGGCGTACCAGATGAGCTACCTGCTCTTCGGCGAGAGCCACTTCGCGAGCGCCGGCGATACCGTGGCCAGCCTGGAGGCGATCACCCGCGACGACCTCGCGGCCTTCCACGCGCAGCTCCTGCACCCGGCCAACCTGTTCGTGGCCGCCGCGGGCCAGTTCGACCGCAAGGCGATGCTCGATGCCCTCAACCGGACCGTGGGGGCCATCAGGGCCGGCCCCAAGGCGCGCGTCAGCCCCGTCGTGCCCGCCCCCGACTTCCCGCGCACCCCTGGCATCTACGTGACCGACAAGGACGCGCCGCAGGCCATGATCCGGTGGGCCTTCCCGGGGATACGCCGCACGGACCCCGACTGGCACGCCGCCTTCGTGACGAACCAGATCCTGGGCGGCCGCGGGTTCACGGCCCGGCTCATGAAGAAGATCCGCTCCGACGAGGGGCTGACCTACGGCGTCTACTCGACGCTCGAGCCGGGCACGTACTGGCGCGGCGACGTCACCGGCGGCCTCCAGACCAAGAACCGCTCGGTCGCCTACGCGCTCCGGCTGGCCCTCGAGGAGATCCGCAAGATGAAGGAGCAGCCGGTCTCGGACGACGAGCTCGGCGTCAACAAGGAGGGCATCGTCGAGGCGTTCCCGAGCCAGTGGGCCACCCGCCAGGCCGTCGCGAACCGCTTCGCGGACGAGGCCCGCGAGGGCTGGCCGGAGGACTGGTGGGCGAGCTACCGGGAGAAGATCCAGGCCGTCACCGCCGCCGACGTGCAGCGGATGGCCCGAAAGCTCTTCGACACCGAGAAAATGGTGATCCTCGCGGTGGGCAAGGCCTCGGAGATGGAGCCGGGCGACACGGACCACCCGGGCCTGCTCAAGGACATCGCACCGCTGCCGGAGAAGGCCCTGCCGCTGCGCGACCCGGCGACGATGAAGCCGATGCCCTGAGACGGGTCGGGCTTACCGGCCGAAGAACTCCTCCACCGCCTTCCACAGGCGGGCCGAGGTGATCCCGCCGGACGAGAAGATGACGACGCCCTCGACGTCCTGGGCGCGCACGCGCTCGAGCACCTTCGCGAGCCGCTCCGGCGGGTAGTACCCCTCCGGCACGTTCGCGAGGAAGGCGTCGAGCTTCGCCGCCGGCGCCTGGGGGTCCTTCGGGTCCTTCAGGTACCCGGCGAGGGCGTCGTGCAGCTCCGGCGCAAAGCTCTTCAGCCGGGGGGCGACCTTGTCGAAGGCCGCCTGCATCTCCGCGACGTCCTTGCCCCCGTCGCGGAAGAGCCCGCGGAGCCGCGTGAGCGGCCCCCTCTCCTCGTCGTAGAGCTGGTAGGCGGCGACGCCGGGCCAGAGGTGCGCGAAGTCGCGCGCCCAGACCTTCTGCTGCTGGACGGCCTCGGCCAGCAGGTCGAGGTGGGTCTCGAAGTCCCCCCCGAAGTGGCTGCGGTAGTCCATCGGCATGAGGTACTGGACCCACGGCGAGAAGCGCCGCCAGTCCTGGCCGATGAAGCGCCCGCTCTGCACGGGGTTCTTGAAGACCGCGGCCGAGAACTCCATCCTCGGCTTGACCTTCCGCACCTCCTCGAACACCTCGCGCGTGAACTGCGCGACGTGGTCCACGCGGTACTCGTAGAAGAAGGTGTCGAGGTCGCGGTTCCCGCCGGGGAAGAAGCTGCCCTCGAGGAGAAGACGGCTCTTCATCTCGCGCGAGTAGTCCTTCCAGTTCGGAGGCAGGACCTTCGGGCTCGTCTCCCAGTGGGCCTCGAGGTGAGGACGGTCGAAACGACCGAGGAGCGACTCGTCGGGGTGGCTCGTCGAGTAGTAGGAGGCGTACTTCGGGATCTCCTCGAGGCAGTAGTCGCAGAAGCAGTACGTGTCGGGGGCGAGGTCCCCGGGGTAGCGCACGTAGTCGTGGTGGATCGCGTCCACGTCGTACCGCTCGGCGAACTCCTTGATCACGGGGATGAGCCACTGGTCGGTGTATCCGGGCCGCCGGGCCGGGCACATCCACGCCATGCGATACGGCTGGCCGCGCAGGACCTCGGCGCTCGTGGGCTTGCCTTCGGGGCTCAGCGCGAGCCACTCCGGGTGCTGCTGCGCGACATACGAGCTCGCCCCCTCCGCGAAGTCGAAGAACCAGACGTGGAACGCGATCTGGCGCTTGTGGCACTCGCGGATCAGCACGGCGGGCAGGTCGAACTCCCGGTACTCGGGGACGACCGCCGGGGCGAAGCGCTGGCTCGGCCAGAAGAGGCCGGCCGAGGTCTTCAGCTCCATGATCAGCGTGTTGACGTGGGCCTTCGCGAGCTGCTCCACGAAGGCGACGACCGACGCCTCGGTCATGCCGGCCTCGCGCGGGCTGGCCCAGACGGCGCGGCCTTTCAGCGTGGGGGCGGCCGAGACGTTGGCGGCCGCTCCGCCGACGAGGGCCAGCGCGAGGAAGGAGGCGATCAGGGTCCGGGGGTGGCGCATGGTGCTCCTTTCGGCCGAAGCGGCACGGCCTCGGTGCATAGTATCCGCCTGCCCGGGCCCCGTCGCCGCCCTCGGCGAGGACGTCAAGCCCTCATCCCGCCGCGCCGGGGAATGTGGTATATAGTCTTGCTATATATGCGAGAGAAGCCCGGGGGCGGATCGACGGCGCGCCGCGGCCGGAGAGCCTCGGCGGCGGCGGGGAGCGGCCGGGCAAAGGTCTTTTGGAGCGGGCGCAGCCAAGCGGTGCGGCTTCCCAAGGCGTTCCGAGTGGCAACGCGTGAAGTCTCGGTTCGCCGCGAGGGCGAGACCCTCGTGCTCGAGCCGGTGGAGTCCGCGCGCGACGAGAACGGATGGCCTCTGGCCTTCTGGGCGCTGGCGGGATCGGCTCACGCCTTCGACCTCGGGGATCGACGGACGCCCCACGAGCGGGGCGACCCGTTCGAACGCTGAGAGTGCCGTGGCCATCCGCTTCCTGCTCGACACCAACACCGTCAGCTACCACATCCGCCGTTCTTCACCCGGCCTACAGCGGCGGCTCCGTCGAACGAAGGCGGTCGAGGTGGGGCTCAGCGTGGTCACCGAGATGGAGATCCGATATGGCCTCGCCCGCAACCCGGCGCTGCGCATCGCTCCGTTGGTCGAGGAGTTCCTGGCGGGCATCTCGATCGTGCCCCTGACCTCCGACGTGGCGACCCATTACGCTCGGGTGAGAGCCGACCTGGAGGCCCGCGGCACGCCCATCGGCCCCCTGGACCTCATGATCGCGTCGCAGGGCCTGGCTCTCAAAGCCACGGTCATCACGACGAACCTGAAGGAGTTCAGGCGCGTGCGAGGCCTCCGCTGCGAGGACTGGACGGCCTGAGCCGTCCTCAAGGCCCGACGCGGACGAGCGTCCAGCCCCCGCCCGGCTTCGGCAGGAAGACGAAGGCCTCGGCCGCCGGCACGCGGCGGACGTGGGGGCGGCCCGCCTCGGGACCGAGGACGAAGAGGACGTTGTCGAGGGCGTCGCCGGCCGTACCCGTGTCGCTCAGGACGGCGACGCTCAGGACGCCCTGGACAGGCCGCCCGGTCCGGGGATCCAGGACGTGCGAGTAGGTGACGCCGTCCTGCTCGAAGGAACGGCCGTAGGCTCCGGAGACCGAGAGGGCCCGGTCGCGGAGCGACACGGTGAGCGCCGTCTTCGACGCATCGGTCGGATCCTGGATCTCGACCTCCCAGCCGTCCTGGCCCGGCGGGGCACCGAGGCCGAAGACGCTGCTGCCGCCGAGGTTGACCAGGGCCGAGGCGACACCCCGCGCCCGGAGGAGGGAGACGACCCGGTCGAGCGCGTAGCCCTTGCCGATGCCGCCGAGGTCCAGCTCGACACCGGCGCGGTCGAATCGGATGGTCCCGGCCTCCTCGTCCAGGACGACGTGCCGGTAGCCCACGGCCGCCCGCGCCTCGGCCAGCTCGCCGTCGGTGGGCACCCGGCCCTCGTCCTGGAAGAAGCCCCACGCCTTCATGAGCGGGCCGACGGTGACGTCGAACGCGCCGTCCGACTCCCGGCTCCACCGGAGGCACTCGGCGATCAAGGCGAACAGCTCGGGGTCGACCGCTACCGGCACCTGCCCCGCCTCGCGGTTGAGGCGCGACAGCGGGCTCGCGGGCCGGTAGTGGCTCATCAGCCGGTCGAGCCGGTCCACCTCGTCGAGGGCCGCGGTGACGCCGTCGCGCAGGGCGGGCGCGTCCTTCCCGCAGGCGCGCACCGTGCACGTGCAGCCCATCGCCACGCGGCTCTCCTCGTGGCAGGAGGAGGACGGGACCGGCGCCATGATCCCGGCCTGCGGGGCCAGCAGCAGCAGGACGAGGCCCAGCGGGATCATGCCGCCTCACCCGGCCGCGCGTCCGCTACTCGACGCCCAGGCCCCGGCGCCACTCGGCGAGGCGCGCCTCGAGCTCGGTGCGCACGGTCCGGGCCGCGTCGTTGCGGTAGAGGTTGCGCGTTTCCCCGGGGTCCGCCGCGAGGTCGTAGAGCTCGTCCTGGAAGCTCGTCCCGAGATAGCGGACCAGCTTGTGGCTCGCCGTGCGGACCATCCGCATCCGGGCGAGCGTGTAGTGGTGCATGTCGAACTCGCCGAAGACGGCGTCGCGCCAGGGGACGGCCTCGCCGCGCAGGAGAGGCGAGAAGTCGCTCCCCCACTGGCCGAGGCCCGCCGGCAGCGGGATGCCGAGCAGTCCGAGGACCGTGGGCACGGTGTCGAGCTGCGTGACCATCTCGCCGACCTCGCGCCCCGCGGGGATGCCGGGGCCCCGAAGGACGAGCGGCACGCGCAGTGACGTGTCGAACATGTTCGGCCGCGGCGGGCCGGGGACGCCGCCCGCGACCCAGTAGCCGTTGCCCTTCGTGTGGAGCGTGTGGTGGCCGATGTTGTACCCGTTGTCGCTCGTGAAGAGGACGACCGTCCGGTCGCGAAGGCCCAGCCGATCGAGCGCGTCCAGCAGCCGCCCCACGTTGCGGTCGACCGCGTGGACGCTCGCCAGGTACTCGCGGGTCCACGCCTTCACCTGATCGCGGTCGAGGCCCCGGACGTCCGGGATGCCCGGGTCGACGCCGCGGAGGGCCGCGCCGTCCGCCTCCGGCACCGGGCCGTACGGCGTGTGCGGCTCGCGGAAGTGCAGCAGGAGGGCGAAGGGCCGGTCGCGGCTCTCGGTGACGAACCGGATGGCCTCGTCCGCGAGAAGGTCGGGGAGAGGGCCCGGGAGCGCCTGCTCCCGGCCCTCCACCTCGAGCGTCGGGTCCATGGGCGTGTTCCCGCCGTCGACGAATCCGAAGAAGCGCTCGAGGCCGAACGCCGAGGGGTGCGAGCGCGGCCCGCGGCCCAGGTGCCACTTGCCGACGAGGGCCGTGCGCCAGCCGCTCTCGCGCAGGATCGCGGGCCAGGTCGGCGTCCCGGGAGGCAGGCCGAGGCCGGCCTCACCCTCCTCGGGCGAGATCCAGTCGGTGATGCCCAGCTCCGTGCCGTAGCGGCCCGTCAGGAAGCCGGCCCGGCTCGGCGAGCAGACGGGCGTCGTCACGAGCGCGTTGCGGAAGAGCACTCCCTCGCCGGCCAGCCGATCGAGAACGGGCGTGCGCGCGTCGGGGTTCCCGTAGACGCCCATCGACCAGGACGCCTGGTCGTCGGTGACGATCGAGACGATATTGAGGCGCCTCGGCTCGGCCGGACGCGCCCCCGGGGCCGGGCGCGCGGGCGGGGTCGCGGTCTCCGCGAAGACCATCTCCCGAAAGGCCAGGGGGACGTGGAAGCTCCGGTTCCCCGTGGGCGACCAGGCGTAGTACTGCGCGTCGTTGTCCGGCTCCTTCGGCCCGCCCGGGCGCTCGATCCGAAAGACGTTGAACCGCCAACGGTCGCCGGGCTTCGGCGGCAGGGCGGTGCCCGGCGGCGCCTTCGAGGCGAGCGCCGTCCACGGCAGGTGCGCGACGACGGTCCAGCCGGTGGTGTGCCCGGACGTATCCTTCCGCGAGTGCACTCGGCTCTCGAGCCCGGCCGCGTTCCAGTCCTTGTCGAAGCGGTTCTCCGGCCGGTCCACCCACAGGTCCACGACGGCGTTCACCGGGTTCCACTCGATCTCGGCGTACGAGCGGCCGGTCGCGCCGACGTCGAGGAAGAGCTCGACGACCTCCTCGGTCCACAGGCGCTCGTCCCTCTGCGCCAGGGTGTGCCACGGGGAGGGGTCGGTCACGTCGTAGCGGAGCGCGAGGCCCGCGCGCGTCCACAGCGCGCGGAAGCTCGTGGCGACCGCGTCGGGTCCCCAGGTGATGCGCGGGGCCGCCGACCACGCGCTCTCCCCGCCGGCAAGGAGGGCCCGCGGCTCGGCCACGCTCCGAACGGCGACGTAGCGCGGCGTCTCGCCGTCGATCGCCCGGATCGGGAAGGGCGCGAACGGCTGGTGCTCGCGGGAGAGGAGCGCTTCCATCTGAGCGACCACCTCGGGGTGCTCCGCGGCCACGTCGCGCGTCTCGCCGGCGTCGTCCTTCAGGTCGTAGAGCTCGAGGCGGAGCGGCCCCGCCTTCTCGAGCCCCTGGCGCACGCCCTTCCAGTCCCCCACCCGGACGGACTGCTGCCCCCCGTAGCCCGGGAACTCCCGGTAGAGGAATCCTCGCGGCTCCTGCTCCCGTCCCAGCAGCGTCGGGGCGAAGCTCACTCCGTCGGTCCCCGGCGGCACGGCCCCGGCGGCACCCGCGAGCTCGAGCAGGGTCGGCAGCCAGTCCTCGAACCCGGTCACCCGCTCGCTGACCAGGCCCGCCGGCACCCGGCCGTTCCACCTCACGATCGCCGGCACGCGCACGCCCCCCTCGTAGAGCGAGCCCTTGAGCCCGCGGAGAGGGCCGGCGGAGCGGAAGAACTCCGAGTCCGACCCGCCGGTCCGATCGTAGGTCGGGCCGTTGTCCGACGTGAAGACCACGATCGTCCGGTCGTCGAGGCCCAGCTCGCGGACGAGGTCGAGGATGCGCCCGACCTCGCGGTCCATGCGGGTGACCATCGCCGCGTAGGCGGCGCGCGGCGAGGGGTGCGGGAGGTAGCCGTTGCCGCCGCGGTAGGGCGGGTCGGGCCACAGGCCGCGGTACTCGGCCAGCGAGTCCTCCGGCACCTGCAGCGCGAGGTGGGGGACGGTCGTCGGCAGGTAGAGGAAGAACGGCCGGTCCTTGTTGTCGCGGACGAACGCGCGGGCGCGCTCCCAGATCGGGTCCGGCGCGTACGTCTTCCCGGCGTATCCCGCGTAGCTACGCGGGTCTGCCGGATCGGCTCCGTCCGGCAGCTTCTGCGGCAGCGCGAACGCCGGGTTGTCGAGGGCGAGCCGGCGGCCGTCGTCCCAGAGGTACGTGGGGTAGTAGTTGTGCGCGTGGCGCTGGCAGTTGTAGCCGAAGAAGCGGTCGAACCCCTGAAGGAGCGGGTCGCCCTCGGATCCGGGCGGCCCGAGCCCCCACTTCCCCATCGCGCCGGTGACGTAGCCCCGGGCCTTGAACAGCTCGGCCAGGGTCACCGTGGCGGCCGGGAGCGGGGCCTGGCCCTCCGGCTGCACCTCGCGGTTGTCGCGGATGGGCGTGTGCCCGGGGTGCCGGCCGGTCAGGAGGACGCTGCGCGAGGGTGCGCAGACGGCGTTCCCCGAGTAGTGCTGGGTGAAGCGCACGCCCTCGGCGGCCAGGCGGTCGAGCGAGGGCGTGCGTATCTTCCGCTGGCCGTAGCTGCCGAGCTCGGCCCAGCCGAGGTCGTCGGCGACGACGAGGATGACGTTCGGCCGGGGCGGGTCGGGCGGGGGGGACGCGGAGGCGGCCGCCGCGGCCCCGAGGGCGAGCAGGGCGACGCGGAGGACCATCAGGGCCGCATCCAGGCGCTGCCGAAGATCATGTAGAACTCCGGCCCTTCCCCTGCCCACGCCACGTCCGCGCCCATGTGCAGCTTGTACTTGCGCGCCAGCTCGTAGCGGAACCCCGCGCCGCCGGCCGTGACCTTGTGGTCCCGGTTGAAGCGCTCGGAGTCGGTCCACGCCCTCCCCTCGCCGGCGAAGCCGACGAGGCTGAAGCGCTTCCAGAGCTGCCACCGCAGCTCCGCCTCGACCTCTCCCGCGTTCCGGCCCTGGTAGCGCATCTTCGACACGCCGCGCAGGTCGATGTACGGCAGCACGTAGAACGGCGCGTGGTCGAAGGTGAAGCTGCCCACCGCCCGCAGGCCGAGGACCAGCTTCGGGTGCAGCCGCAGGTACTGGAACGCGTTCACGTCGACGCGCTGGAAGTGGCTGTCCCCCCCAGGGCATCGTCGTAGAAGCCCCCCATCGCCTCGAGGTAGGAGCCTCGCGAGGGCGTGAAGAGCGAGTCCCGCGAATCATAGGTGAAGGACGGCGTCAGGCCTCCGATGCGGGAGTCGCGCCGGAAGTCCGGCAGGTTGGGCGTCTCGTCGGGCGCGTCGAACGCCACCTGGGTGACGGCCAGCACGTAGTTGAGGCCGACCCACGAGCGCGAACCGCCGATCCGGTACTTCGCCTGCACGAGGCCGCCGACGGGCAGGAGGTTGTAGGTGAGCGGGTGCTCCGCGAGGATGCTGCTCGCGCCGATGCCGTAGAAGTCGAGGTTGACCGAGGCGCCGAACAGTGCCACGAAGGTCTGCACCCGCTCGTCGCCCCACGTGCGCAGGTCGACGAGCGCCCCGCCCCAGGTACCGTTCTCGGTGTAGAGCCCGCCCACCGCGGTGACGTTCGGCCGGTCGAGGCCGGGCCGCGCGTCCTCCTTCTGCCGGCCCATGAACGCGAGCGCCACCGAGGCCCCGTACCCCACCGCCGGCTCGGTGACGGGGGCCGCAAACGGGACGAAGCCATAGCTCGTGTCGAGGAACCCGCTGAGGTCGAACCAGCCGTCCTCGGGCGAGCGGAGCTTCGACTCGGGCTTGGCCTTAGAGTCGGGCTCCTCCTGCGAGGCGGAAGCCGACGGCGGCGGGTCGTCGTCAACGGGAGCCGCCGTCGAAAGCGCGGGCAGGAAGCAGAGGGGCGCGGCGATCATCAGCGCTTCGCACGCCCTCCGGAAGACCGTGCGGGCGCCCGGACCGACTCTCATGTCGTCACCTCCTGGCTGTGATCCGAATGCTACACCCGCAGGCCGAGGCCGCTACCTCTTCGGGAAGCCCACGGACTGGGCGAAGACGACCAGCTGGCTCTCCTTCAGCCTGAGCGCCTTCGCGAGCGCCGGGCGGTCGACCGACGCGCGCACGCCGGTGGCGAGGCCCTCGGAAGCGCAGAAGAGGTAGACGTTCTGGCTGACGAAGGCGGCGTCCGCGTAGGCCATCGGCTCGGGGGTCGAGGTGCCCTGCATCCGGGCCGTGTCGGCGACCAGCACGAGGGTCACCGGGGCGACCTTCGCGAAGTCCTGAGTCGCGGCGACGGCCCGCAGGTCGCCCGACACGAGCGGCTTCAGGGCGTGGCCGGCCCCGTCGTAGACGTAGGCGCCCGTCGCGTTCAGGACGAGGACGTCGATCTCCTGCCAGTTCCGGGCCGAGGGCGCGGTGCGCTTGCCCTCCTGCGGGCGGTTGATGCCCCAGGCCGCCCACAGCAGGTTGGAGAGCGTCTGCTCCGGCAGCGGGTCGGGGGCGAACGCGCGCGCCGTCGCGCGCAGCTTGAGCGCCTGCATCAGCGGCTTGCCGCCTTCCGTCTGGGGCGCCGGCAGCTGGACCGGCGCCAGCTCCTGGGCTGCGGCCCCGGCAGCGAGACCGAGAGCCAGGAGAACGACCGTCGTCGAGAGTCGGTGCCTCACCTTCCCCTCCTTCGGCGCGCCACGGGGCGCTCCCGCGGCCACGCGACGTCGGGAGCTTAATGCCGGACGCCCCCGGAAGCCACGACGCGATATGATCCCGGCCGGATGACGACCAGCAGCGGGCCGCGAGGTCGGCGGCGGGTTCGACAACGACAGGTACCTCGAGGAGCAGACGCGCGCCATCCTCGAGCGGGTCGGGCGATTCGGGCGGAAGCTGTACCTGGAGTTCGGCGGCAAGCTCCTCTACGACCACCACGCCGCCCGCGTGCTGCCCGGCTTCGACCCGAACGTCAAGGTGCGTCTAAGGTGCGGGCCGACTTCGGCATCACCTACGACGCCGACGCCCTCAAGCTGATCGACGACCTGAGGGACCGGGACCTCGCGGTGCGCGCGGTCGTGATCACGCGCTACGACGGCCAGCCCGCGGCGGCGGCGTTCAAGCAGCGGCTGGAGCGGCGGGGCGTCCAGGTCCACACCCACGCCTTCACGCGCGGCTACCCGACCGACGTCGACCTGATCGTGAGCGACCAGGGCTACGGGGCGAACACCTTCGTCCAGACCGACAAGCCGCTGGTCGTCGTCACCGGGCCCGGGCCCGGCAGCGGGAAGCTCGCGACCTGCCTGTCGCAGCTCTACCACGAGCACCGGCGCGGCGTCGACGCCGGCTACGCGAAGTTCGAAACCTTCCCGATCTGGGACCTGCCGCTCAAGCACCCGGTGAACGTCGCCTACGAGGCGGCCACCGCCGACCTGCGCGACGTCAACATGATCGACTCGTTCCACCTGGAGGCCTACGGCCGGACCGCCGTCAACTACAACCGCGACGTCGAGGCCTTCCCCCTGCTGAGCCGCATCCTGACCCGGATCCAGGGAGGCGAGCCGCCGTACCGGTCCCCCACCGACATGGGCGTGAACCGGGCGGGCCTCGGCATCGTCGACGACGGCGTCGTGCGCGGCGCCGCCGTGCAGGAGGTGATCCGCCGGTACTTCCGCTACGCCTGCGAGTACGCCCTCGGGCTCGTCGACAAGGAGACGGTGCAGCGGGCGGAGCTGCTCGTGCGCGACCTGGGGGCGCGCGAGCACGTGGCCGGCATCCCCGATGCGCTGCCGCTGCTCGCGCCCAGCATCCTGGAGTCGATCACCCGCCTGAAGTCGCACCTCGGCCTGCGCTCGGCGAGCCTGGACCTCGAGGAGACCCTGACCGCCCTCGCGATCAGCGCCACCACCAACCCCGCGGCCCAGCTCGCCATCGACCGCCTGACCGAGCTGCGGGGCTGCGAGGCGCACATGACGCACATCCCCACGCCGGGCGACGAGGCCGGCCTCCGGCGCCTGGGGGTGAACCTCACGAGCGACCCCCACTTCTCGAGCAAGAGCCTGTTCGTCGGGTGACGGCTCAGCCGGTCAGAGTCGAGCCCGGACCGTAGGCGGCCCGGAAGGTCATCCGGGCCCCGCCGATCCCGATCTCGTCCCCGTCCTCGAGAGCGGCGGCTCCGGCCAGCTTCCGGCCCCGCAGGAACGTGCCGTTCTTGCTGTCGAGGTCCTCGATCGAGGCCTCGTGCCCGCGCACCCGGATGCGCGCGTGCTGTCGCGACACGCGCGGCGCGTCGATCCGCACGGCGCAGCTCTCGTCCCGCCCGATCACGTTCTCGCCCTCGGCGAGGCCGATCTCGCGGCCCTCCCAGGAGAGCGCACAGCCGAACGCCGCCCGAGCTGCGACCGGCTCCTCGCCCGCCTCCCCGCAGAAGGCGTAGCCGAAGCGGTGGACGGTGCGCAGGAAGCGGGGCTCGCTGCGGTGGTCGTCGAGCGCCTTGCGCAGCTCGGTCACGACGCCGGCCAGGCTCGTGTAGCCCATGGCGGTGCCTGGCCAGAGCCGGTCGTTCAGCTCGGCCCGGGAGAGGGCCCGCGGCCGCTCGGCGAGCAGGGCCTCCAGCAGCTGGAGCCCCTTCGGCGACAGCTCCACCCGGCGCCCGCCCTGCCTCAGCTCCCGGGCCGCCCCGTCGAAGACGAACTCACCGAAGCGCACGCGCACCGCTCGCCCCCGCGCGATTTCGAGAAACCCTGAAATCCCGGCCAACACCCGGCACCCCTGTCGACCGACTCTGAAGGCAGAGCTCTGAGATGGTCGCCTGGCCAGGCGGTTCCCCCGAAAGGAGCCGCCCATGTGGATCGAGCGAGCCGGAGGCAGGACCCAGAGACTCGTCGCGGCAGCAGCCCTCGTCGTCGGCCTCACCTCCCCTGCCGCCAGGGCGGACGAGCCCGCGGCGACCACGCCCGTTCTCCGGAACCGGGTCGAGTGCCCCATGACCCGGGCCGCCCTCGAGCGCGCGGCCCAGGGGGCGCTCCGCCGGCTGCAGGACCCCGAGTGCCAGCAGGTCTTCGCCGACTTCCGGGACGCCGAGGGCCGGCTGCTCCAGGAGAAGCTCGAGGCCCTGGGCCATACGGGCGCCAGCTACCTCGCGGGCCGGATGTGGTTCGCCGAGGCCTTCGGGTCGCGAGCCTGCCAGTCGTCCGAAACGATCGCCGTCACCAGGCCGGGCAGCGCCGTCGTCTTCGTTTGCGCCCGCCAGTTCCGGGAACGGGGCGTCCAGGACCCGGCCTGGGTCGAGGCGGCCCTCATCCACGAGGAGCTGCACTCGCTGGGCCTCGGCGAGAACCCGCCCTCGAGCCTCGAGATCAACGAGCGCGTCGCCCGCCGCTGCGGCCGCCGGTAGGCTGACTTCCGCTCTCGGATCGCGCGCGAGCATCGCTCAGTCGGGCAGGTTCAACCGTGCGAGCAGGACCTGGAAGCGGGGATCCGAGCGCAGGCTGTCGAAGTTGGGGTCCGTCTTGAGCCAGACGACGCCATAGTCACGGGAGCTGAGGGCTTCTTCCAGGGAAGCGAGCGCTTCTTCCCTCTCGCCCAGGGCGACGTGGACGGCTGCTTTACCTAGGGGACCGCACTTCGCAATGAGGCTCCGGGCTTCGTCCGCCCGCCCCGACAACGCGTAGGCGCGGGCGAGGGCACCACTCCCGTGTGGACAGCCGCCTCCGGAGCCGCCTCCAGAGGCTGCGACCACCCTCTCGAGCTCCGCGATGGCTTCGGCATGGGCCCCCTTTCCCAGATAGGCGTAGCCGAGCCAATAGCGCGTATAAGCTCGATCCGGATACATCTCGAGTGTTCGCCGGCACAGCGCGATCGTCTCGTCGTAGCGTCGAGCCGCGGCGTAGGCGGAGATCAGATGCTCATTGAGCATCGGCGAGAGAGGATCCAGCTTGAGGTTTACCTTGCACCTCTCGATCGCCTCGTCGACCCGCCCCTTGACGTAGAGGAGAGTCGCGCTGACGCTGTGCGCCTCCGGGTTGACCGGGTCGAGCTCGAGGGCCCTCCCGAGCTCTCTGTCGGCGGTCTCCCAGTTCCAGTCGTGGTGAATGGCTATCTTCGCGAGGGCGACGTGCGCCTCGACCCGGGTCTCGTCCAGCTCCACGGCCCGGAGTGCCGCCACCTTCGCCTTCGACGGCTCGTTACGGCGCGTGTAGTAGGCGGCCATGCCCGCGTAGCCAAGGGCGGACCCCGGGTCCTCGTCGATGGCCCGCTGGAAGTACTCGCGGCTCTTCTCCCAGCCTTCCTCGGTGTGCTGGTCGGAGAAGTACCGCCCCTTCAGGTAGGCCTCCTGGACCGCGGGGTCGACCGGCCGCGCCGGGGCGAGCCGCGCGACGTCCTCCGGCGTCAGCGCAACCCGGACCTCTCGGGAGATCGCCCGCGCCGCCTCGCTCGACAACCCGAGGATGTCGCCCATCTGTCGGTCGTAGCTGTCCGTCCATAGCTGGCGCTCCGGCGCGACTCCGACCAGGCGCGCCGTGATGCGCACCCGATCACCGGCCCTCAGGACGGAGCCCTCGACCACTGCGTCCACCCGGAGCTCGCGCGCGATCTCCGGCAGGGGCTTCCGGACGCCCTTGTACTGCATGGCCGACGTGAACGAGATCACCCGCAGGGCTCTGACCCGGCCGAGGGCCGTGATCAGCGCCTCGGTCATTCCGTCGGCGAGGTACTCCTGCTCCGGGTCCCCGGACCGGTTCTCGAGGGGCAGGACGACGAGCGACTCGATCGCCTGAGCACCGCGACCTCCGGTCAGCCAGTCCCGCGGGCTGTCCACTGTGACCGTCACGGCCAGTGCGAGCGCCGCGACCGCGCCCAACGCGAGGACGATACGGCGCTTCCGGCCGACTCGGGGGCGGGAGACACCCGCCAGTGCCTCCTCCAGCTCGATCCGTGCGTCCGCGATCTCGTGCAGCCGCCGGTTCCGGTCCTTCTGCAGGCACCGCTTTAGCAGGTCCACGATCTTCGCCGGCGTCTCCCCCGGCAGCGCCGGCCACACCGGCTCCCGCTCCAGCACCGCCGCCACCGCCTCTGCCGTGTGCCCCGGGAACGCGCGCGCCCCCGTCAGCATCTCGTACAGCACGCACCCGAACGACCACACGTCCGTCCGCCGGTCCAGCGCCTCCCCACGCGCCTGCTCCGGCGACATGTACGGCGCTGTCCCCACGACGACGCCCGTCGCCGTCGAGCCGTCCACCGACTGCGTCTCGCCCTCCCGGTCGTCGCCCGTCGCGAGCGCCTTCGCCAGGCCGAAGTCCAGCAGCTTCACCTGGCCCTCGGGCGTCAGCTTGATGTTCGACGGCTTGAGGTCCCGGTGGATGATCCCCTTCGCGTGCGCCGACTCCAGCGCCGCCGCCATCTGGCGGGCGAGCTCCAGGGCCTGGCGCACCGGGATCCGACCCCGCGCGAGGCGCTTGTCGAGCCCCTCCCCTTCCACCAGCTCCATCACGAGCACGGGACCGTCGTCCCCCGTCTCGAGCCCGTGGATGGCGGCGATGCCCGGGTGGTTCAGCGTGGCGAGGACGCGCGCTTCGCGGTCGAATCGGGCGAGCCGCCCCGTGTCCCGCGCGAAGGCCTCCGGCAGGACCTTGAGGGCGACGTCCCGCCCGAGGCGCGTGTCGCGGGCGCGGTAGACGACCCCCATGCCCCCCGCGCCGAGCGGCGCGAGGATCTCGAAGTGACCGAGGCGCCCGCCCACCGCCGGCGTCACCACAGTTCTCCCACGAAGGGTCTGGCCGATCCTAGCGCCGTTCGCTCGTGCGTGGGAAGGGAAACCCCGTTCTTGTGCGATCCTGAACGCGCTCCTCGCGGCGGAGACGATGACGGGGGCGAATGGCGTCCGGGTCTACGCCCTCCCCCACGACCGCCTGCTCGCGGCGATGCGGAAGTACGGCCGGATCCGCTGACCCGGCGGCTCCTATTCGAGAAGGCGCGCCAGAGCCTCTGCCGGGGGCAGCACCTCGACGCCGCGGAGCCGCCGGCCGTACAGAGCGCCGAAGTGGGTCCGGTCGCCGGTCACGAGCACGTCGCAGCGAGCGTGCGCGGCGGCGGCCAGGATCGGCGCGTCCTTCAGCGGCAGTCCCTGCTCCAGCGCCCAGGCGACGTCGGTGGAGGGGGCCTCCGGCTCGACGGCGATCATGGCGGCGAGCCGCTCGAGGGATGGCACCGCGCCCGGGTACTTGAGCCGGAGGTTGCGCCTCGCCTCCTCGAGCGCGTGCGGCGAGCTGGCGAGGGTGCACGCCCCGGCCTGCGCGAGGAGCACGATCGCGGCCGCACGGCCGTCCGGGTTGTGGGCGGCGGTGAAGAGGACGTTGGCGTCGAGGAAGACGCGCACGCGAGCCTAGCGCCGGACCTTCAGCTTTCGCTTCAGCCCGACCTTCTCGCTCGCGGTCAGCCGGTCGGACTCCTCGAACTCCCGGAGGCGGGCCTCGCCGTAGATCTCCAGTGGGTAGACACCGGCTTGTCTCAGCACGATCGAGCCGTCGGGGGAGACATCGACCAGCAGGGTCTGCTCGCCCACGATGCCCAGCTGCCGCAGGAGGGCCCGCGGGATGGAGAGCTGACCCCGCTTTCCCAGCTTCACCAATTCCATGAAACAAGAATATCAGAAATCCGGACCACAGCCTAATCCGGCCGCTTGAGCGACGCCGCCTCCACCGCCCCAACCGCCACGAGGTTGACGACCTCCTCCACCGTGGCCCCGTACTGCAGGAGATGCACCGGCAGCCGCGTGCCCATGAGCAGCGGCCCGATCGGCACGGCCCCGCCCACGTACTGGAGGAGGTGCAGGGCCAGGTTCCCCGAGTGCAGGCCCGGGAAGATCAGCACGTTCGCGTCCTCGTCCAGGCTGGAGAAGGGGAAGTACTCGCGCCGGAGGGGGCCGTCGAGGGCGGTGGCGAGCTGCATCTCGCCGTCGATGACGAGGCCCGGGGCCTTCTCCTTCGCGAGCTCGGTCGCCCGCCGGACCTTGCGGGCGTAGGGGTGGTCGACGCTGCCGAAGTTCGAGAAGGAGAGCATCGAGACGCGGGGCTCGATCCCGAGGGCCCGCGCCGTGGAGGCCGTGAGGAGGGCGATCTCGGCCAGGCCCTCGGCGTCGGGGTCGACGTTGACCGCGCAGTCGGCGAGGAAGAGAGCACCCTTCGGGAGGAGGACGAGGTAGTGGCTCGAGACGCGGCGGACGCCGGGGGCGGGGCCGATCACGTCCAGGATGGTCCGCAGCGACTCGACGTAGTGGGTGGAGACGCCGGCGATCATCATGTCCGCGTCGCCGAGGTGGAGCATCAGGGCGGCGAAGGTGTCCGTCTGGCGCACGCGCTGCGCGGCGCCGGCGTGCATGACGCCGCGACGGCGACGCATGCGGAAGTACTCGTCGACGTAGCCCTCGAAGCGCGGGCTGCGCGCCGGCTCGACGATCTGGACCCCGCTCAGCCCGAGGCGGAGCCTCTCGATCGCCTCGCGGACCTCGCTCTCCCGCCCGACGAGGATCGGGCTCGCGATCCCCTCGTCCGCGAGGAGGGCACACGCGCGCAGGATGGTCTCGCTCGTCCCCTCGGAGAAGACGACCCGCAGCTTCCGCTGCCGCGCGCTCAGGATCATCCCTCGCAGCGTCTCCCGGCCGGTGCCCAGCCGGACGGTGAGGCTCTCCTGGTAGGCCCGGCTCTCCAGCGGCCGGCGCGCGACGCCCTCCTCGATCGCCTGCTGGGCCACCGCGGCCGACTCGCGCACCAGGATCCGGGGATCGATGGGCTTGGGCAGCAGGTACTCCGGGCCGAAGCTGAAGCGCTCCTTCCCGTAGGCCCGCTCCACCTCCTCCACGACGTCCTCCCGGGCGAGCTCGGCCAGGGCCCGGGCGGCGGCCATCAGCATCCCGGGGGTGATCCGCGTCGCCTGGACGTCGAGCGCGCCGCGGAAGATGTAGGGGAAGCTCAGCAGGTCCAGCACCGCGTTGGGGTGCCGGTCGAGGCTGGTCGCCACGATCACGTCCTGCCGGCTCGCCCGCGCCGCCTCGTAGTCGATCTCGGGCTCGGGGGTCGCGAGGGCGAGGACCACGGGGAAGCGGGCCATCGAGCGGACCATCTCCTGGCTCAGCACGCCCCCGGCGGAGGCGCCGAGGAAGACGTCCGCGCCGCGCAGGCCCTCGCCGAGCTGCCCGGCCGGGTCCCTTCGGGCGAATGCCCGCTGGTACTCGTGGAGGTCCGCCCGGTCGGGGTGCAGGAGGCCCTTCACGTCGTAGACGAGGAGGTTCTCCTCGCGCACGCCCAGGGAGAGGAAGAGCCGGGCGCAACCCGTGCCGACGGTGCCGGCCCCGCACAGGACGACGCGCACGGCGTCGATGCGCTTCGCCACGAGCTCCAGCGCGTTGAGGAGGGCGGCGGCGGCCACCACCGCCGTGCTGTCGAGGTTCTCGTGGAAGACGGGGATGCCCATCTGCTCGCGCAGCCGGTCGTAGATGGCGAGCCCCTCGGGAACGCGGATGTCCTTGAGGTTGATCCCGCCGAAGGTGGGCTCGAGCCGCAGGACCGTCTCCACGAAGCGGTCGGGGTCGGCCGCGTCCAGCTCCAGGTCGAAGACGTCGATGTCGGCGAGGCGCTTGAAGAGGACGGCGATGCCCTCCTGCATCGGCTTGGCGGCGAGGGGTCCCACGGGGCCGAGACCCGGCACCGCCGAGCCGTTGGTGACGACACCGACCAGGTTGCCGCGGGACGTGTAGCGAAAGGCGGCGGCGGGGTCCTGGGCGATCTCCAGGGCGGGGAAAGTGGCGCCGGGCAGGTAGGCGAGGCGCATGTCCCGCCGGCTCAGGCAGGGCTTGGTCGCCCGCAGCTCGACCTTGCCGGGCCGCCCGGTGGCGTGGTACTCGAGCGATTCTTCGCGTCCGATCATGACTCCTCCAGGGGATGACGCTCCAGGGTCTCCTGCAGCAGCGACAGGAACGTGGCCACGGGACGGGCCTGGAGGACGAAGAGCCGTGGCCCCTCGATCCCGAACTCGATGTCGAGGGGATACCCGTACGCGGCCTCGAGGCGGGCCGCCACGGCGACGAGCTCGGCGAGCTCGACGTACTCCAGGGCGGGCCGCAGCCTCTGGTGGTAGAGGCACTCCACGCGGGAGGTCCCGAAGCCCGCCCGGCGGTCGAAGAGCACCTGCTCGCGCTTGTCCGCGGTGACGTAGCGGAACCGCAGCGGTCCCCGCTCCAGGTCGCCTTCCTTCGCGACCACCACGTGGTCCGCGGCGACCGTGCCCGAGACGATCCCCTCTCCCAGCCCAAGGCCGACGTTGATCACCATCTCCCGCGGCTCGCTCTCGGCGACGTTGACGGTCTGCAGCACGCCGGAGACGCGGGACGACACGATTCGCTGGATGACGATGCCCCCGCCCGTCCTCTCCGACCCCGCGCCGAGCAGGGCCCGGTTGTGGATCGCACGCTCGGTCCACAGGCCGCTCCAGGCCCGCTTCAACCGCTCGAGCAGGCGCTCTTCCCCGCGGACGAAGAGGAACGTCTCGAACTCGCCGGCCCGGGCCGCGACCTCGGCGTCCTCCTCGCGAGCCGAGGAGCGGATGGCGACGAACGGTCCCTCCGGGTCGCCCGGGTCGCCCCCCCCGCGCCGGCCCTCCGCGAGACGACGGTAGGCCGCTCCCACCTCCCGCGACAGCTCTTCGGGAAGCCGCACCCCGTCCCACAGGCCACGAATGAGAGCCGACTTTCGGGCGTTGTCGAGGTCGCCGCGGGCCAGGATGGCGGCGATGGCCTCGCGCAGGGTGGCCGCCTCGGTTGGGACGGCCTCGGCGCCGGGGCGGCCGACAGGCGCTTCGAGCACCTCCTCGAACGCGCGGTCCGTGACGACGAACCAGGGAGGGACCAGGCCGCTCCCGAGGCGCGCCACCTCGGCGAGGTTCGCCGCCTTCCAGCCGATGAGTGAATGGAGCGCGAAGCCTCCCTCCTCGGCGGTCACGACCCGGCGGTTTCGCAGCGCGCGACGCGCCGCCTCGTCCTCTTCCGCGAGGCGCGCCCGGGCCTTGCGGACCTCGGCCTCGCCGGAGCCGCCGAGGAGGAGGTCGAGCCGCTCGATCTGACGGTGGAGGTGGCGCCGCCGCGGGTCGTGCGCGGGTGCTTCCGAGAGCTCCCGCAGCCGCGCGGCGCGCAGCTCCCGGAGTCGGCGGGCAGCCAGGGGGTCGATGCGGGCGGCCACGGGCAGCTCCGCCGAGGGCGGTCCGACGCCGTGGGCGCGCAGGGACGAGACGGCCTCGTCCAGGGTCCGTTCGATCCGGAGCGCGTCGAGCCTCCGGGCCAGGACCTCGTAGGTCGAGAACGCCGTCGGAAGGAGCCGGCGGGCCTCGTCCACGAGGGCGGCGCGGCGCGTCCGCAGCTCCCAGACGAGCTCGACGACGTACTGGCGCGCGGCCTCCCCGACGGCGGGATTCCGCAGGAGCAGCGAGACGAGCTCCGCCCGCTCGTCGCGGCTCACGGCCCCCCCGGCGAGGGCGTCGCCCGAGACGAGCTCGTGGGCCGCGTGGCGGGCGAGCACGGGGTCCTGGAACCGGACGAGGATCTTGCGGACCTGGTGGGCGGCGCGCACGCGATGCCCCCGGAGCGCGAGGACGTCCGGCGGGTTTTTGGCACGGAGGAGGCGCCGGCCCGCCTCGCCGAGCCGCCAGAGCTCGTCTTCGAGGGCCAGAGCGTCGCGCTCCTGCCCCAGCACGCGCAGCGTCCCCTGGACCGCGTCCAGCACCACGAGGTCCCCTTCCCGGAGCCGGTGCTCGCGCTCGCGCCAGTCGCGGAAGACCACGACCTCGTACCCCTCCACCTCGCGCCGCTCCTCGCGGTACTCGGGCGTGCGGTAGAGGAGAGTGGACGAGCGGTCGGGCTCCCGCTGCCAGTCTCCGCTGACGATCAGCGCGGGCTTACGGAACTGGGTCGCGATCAGCCCGGCGTGGCTCAGGATCCCGCCGCCCGTCGAGACGATGCCCCGCGCGTGGTAGAGCCAGGTGTTGTCCTCCGGGCGCACCGACGGGGCGACGAGCACGGCGGAGTCGAAGTCCCCGGGCTCGCGGCCCTCGGTCCCGAACAGCGCCCGTCCCACGGCCCGCCCGGGCGACGCCGGGAAGCCCTGGAGGACGCGCTCGCCGGGGAGGGGCCGGGGGCCTTCGACGGCGCGGGGCCGGCGGAACCACGCGAGGACCTCCGCCGCCTCCTCGGCCGGAACCTCCCCCGGCTCCGCCCCGGGAGGGAGGTAGTTGTTGCGGCGGAGGAGCCCCAGGAGCTCGACGGGATCGGTGCTCCACGTGGCCTCCCAGGGGAGAGAGCCGTCCTCCCGCCGGCGTCCCAGGACGTCCCCGTGAGCGAACAGCGCGAGGCGGATGATCCCGCCCGCGTCGCGCAGCACGTGAGGCCGAGTATCTCCCCGCGCAGGGCCAGTCGTGCCCGCCTGCACCTCGTGGCCGTTGACGCGGCCGGTGGCCCGGAAGCGCAGCACCCGCTCGAGCGGTGCGACGAGGCGGGCCAGGCCAGCGGCGGCGGCGACGTCCCCGGCGGCGAGGATGCCGGCGAAGACCTCGGCCTCGTGCCGCCGCTCGAAGAGCTCGCGCGGGCGCACCCGCAGGCCGTCCGCAGTGGCGACGAGCTGACCGCGCGCGACCCCCTGGCGGAGCGGGAGCAGGAGCTGGCGCTCGAGGCGGAGCTGGCCTGGGAGGAGCCCCGTCTCGTCCCCGAAGAGCGGCGCGGTCTCGAGGCCCAGCTCGGCGGGAGCGGCCTGCAGGCGCGCCAGGAGGTCCGGCGGCGCCGGGACGCGGAAGCGGTCCCGGTAGAGCGGCTCGCCGGACCACGCGATCTCGCGCTCTCCCTCCGGGCCGCTCTCGACGCCCAGGAGGATTCCCTGCCGGTCGCCGGTGAGCAGCTGGCGCAGAGGGAGGACGCCCCACTCCGCGAACGACTCGGACCAGGCCTCGGCCACTCTCCGTCTGGCCTCGGCATCGAGGCTGAGGGAGCCGATCGCCCAGTCCACGTCCATGAGGTAGGGGACGAAGCCGGAGAGAAGCTCGGCCTTCTCGCAGATGTCGCCGAGGTCGAGCGCCCGCTCCTTGTCGTAGCGGGCGTGGACGCGGGTGCCGTCGATCTTCACGTAGAACTCGAGCGCCCGGAAGAAGAGGCGCAGGGCGTCCAGCGTGGGATTGGGGTGGACCGACTGCTCGTAGACGCTGACACCGTAGTACTCGAGGTCGATCATGCCGCCGAGGAGCGGGGGGGCGTAGTCGATGCGCAGGAAGGCCGGGTGGTTGCGGAAGGCGAGGTAGTAGTGGACTTCGTTCCCGTAGCAGAAGACCTGGACGCCCGGGAAGGATTCCTGGCCGTGGAGGAGCTGGCGGGAGAACCCGTCGGCGATCACCGCGACGGCGTAGGGGACGGCCAGGGGCCCTGCGGTCTCGAAGTCGACGTACGCGATCTTCCGGACGCTGCGCAGCACCTTGCTTCCGGACGCCAGGACCAGGTCCACGGTCCGGTTGGTGCCGCCCCCCGTCTCGACCAGCCGGAAGCCCAGGCGCAGCCCCCGCTGGTGCAGGTAGCGCTTGAGGCCGTGGAGAGTCCGGACCTCCCCGAGCGTGCGGGGGTCCTCGAAGCTCTGCACGAGCCGCGTCAGCTCCGCCGAGAGCTGGGCGGGAGCGCCCTCCTTCTCGAGCTCCGCGACCACCCGGGCCCGCAGGTCGCGGTAGAGCCCCGGGAGGATCGCGCACTCTTCCGCGTGGGGGGCGAAGATCGCGCCAAAGTCCTCCACGATGCGGTCCATCCGCGCGACGATGCGCTCGACCTTCTCGCGCGTGAGGGGAGAGACGTCGAGGATGTCGGCGAGGGCCTCCGCGTGGACCAGGTTGTACGCCCGGAACCGGCTCACCACGTCGGCGCCCTTCGCCTCCTCGGCCGCGGCCGGCAGGCCGCCGTGGGCGACGATCACCCATGCCTCGGTCGTCCGGCGGGCCCCCTCGACGACCTCGAGGAGGGGCGCCTCCGCGGGCGAGACGAAAAGCGGCACTGAGCCGCCGAAGCTCACGCCCACGCGGGGCCGCACGTCGAGCCCGAGGTTCACCCGGGCCCAGCCGAGCTCGGCGATCACCTCGCGCAGCAGCGTCTCGCCGCAGGCGGCCTCCGCCCGCCGCAGCGAGGCCAGCGCCGGCGGCGGGCGTCCGGGATCGGGTTGGACGTGGAGCAGGTCGCGGTGAGTCGCACGCGTGTAGCGCAGGTACGGGTCGAGGAACGCGTGGGCCTCCGGCCCGAGCAGGCTCCCGGCAAGGGCGAGAGGCGCCGGCAGCCCGGGGAGATCGAGCAGCCGCGCGGCGAGGCCTCGGATGCGCCCCCCGGCCGGCTCGAGGTACAGGGCGAGGACGGGGTCTTCGCGCTCCGTCCCCCGCCGGCGGAGGAGCCGGGCGATCACGGCGAGAGCGGCCGCCTCACCCAGCGGAGAGCCGGCCCGCTCGACCTCGTCCGCCAGAAACGACAGCGCGCGACGATCGAGGACGAGGGACCCGCCCTCCGCGAGGCGCTCGGCGGTCTCGAGGGCCCGGCGGGCGAGAGCGACGTCGCGGCTGCGCAGCAGCCCCTCGACGAGCGGCCACGGGTCGTCGCTGGCGGTGGCCTGCTCCTCCAGCAAGTCGAACAGAGGCGTGGCCATCGGGCCCGCGCGCTGGCGGAGGAGAGGGGCGAGACGTCCCAGCCGCTCGAGGTCCCGCGCGGTCGGGGGCCGGGCCAGGTGCTCGCGGAGCCGCTCGCAGTCGGCATGCACCTTCTCCGGACGACCCATCGTGACGTCGAACTCGGCGGCGATCGACTCGAGAAGGGCCGCGACGGGATCCGGCTCACCCATGGCGCGCCGCGCCCGGTCACCTCAGCAACGCGAGGAACACCCCGGCCGCGACCGCGGTCCCGATGACGCCGGCCACGTTCGGGCCCATCGCCGGCATCAGCGGGTTCACCTTCCCGTTCGTGTCCCTGGAGACGAAGTCCTGGACGACGCGGGCCGACATGGGCACCGCCGACACCCCGGCCGCCCCGATGCAGGGGTTGAGCCGCTGCGAGCGCGGGAGGACGAGGTTGAGCGCCTTGGCGAACAGGATGCCGCCCGCGGTGCTGAAGACGAAGGCCACCGCGCCGAGGATCAGGATGTACAGGGTGCGCGGGCTCAGGAAGACCGGGCCCGCCATCGTGGCGCCGATCGTGACGCCGAGGAAGATCGTCGCGATGTCGATGATCGTGCCGCCCGCCGTCCGGGAGAGCCTCTCGGTGACCCCGGACTCGCGCAGCAGGTTCCCGAACATCAGCAGGCCGACGAGAGCGGCGCAGGACGGCACGGCGAGCGCAGTGACGGCCGCGGTGACGATCGGGAAGGCGATGACGGCCGCCTCCGAGACCGGCTTCGCCTGCGGCATGTCGATGGCCCTCTCGGCCCGCGTCGTCAGCAGGCGCAGGACCGGCGGCTGGATGATCGGCACGAGCGACATGTAGCTGTAGGCGGCCACCGCGACGGGCCCCAGCAGGTGCGGGGCGAGGAGGCTCGTCAGGTAGATGGTCGTGGGGCCGTCCGCGCCGCCGATGATCCCGATCGACGCCGCCTCGCCCGGGCGTGAAGCCCGAGCAGCCGGTTCGCCCCCATGGCCGCGACGAACACCCCGAGCTGGGCCGCCGCCCCCAGCAGGAACGTGATCGGGCGCGCCAGCAGCGGGCGGAAGTCCGTGAGCGCCCCCACCCCCAGGAAGATCACCGGCGGGATGAACTCGGTCCGGATGCCGGCGTCGTAGACGAGCTGCAGCAGGGGCGGGATGGGGCCGGTCGCCGCGACCGGGCTGTCCGAGACCGAGAGCATCGCGCGGGGAAGGTTGGCGAGGATCGTGCCGAAGCCGATTGGGATGAGGAGAAGCGGCTCGTATCCCTTTCGGATGGCCAGGTAGATGAGCAGCCCCCCCACCGCGAACATCACGAGGTTCGACCACGTCAGGCCCCGGAAGCCCGACTCCCGGAAGAGCGTCGACAGGATCTCCACGGTCCTAGGCCGCGATGGTGAGGATGGGCCGGCCGGCCATGACGTCCGTGCCGAGCTCGGCGTCGATCGACGCCACCTGGCCCGAGCAGGGGCAGCGCACGTCGTGCTTGGCCTTCATCGCCTCGACCGCGGCGACGACCTGTCCCTCGCGGACCGCGTCCCCGACCCGCACCCGGATCTCGACGAGCTGCACCTTCCCGTCGAAGGGGGAGTAGACGGGTGTCCGGCCGCCGCCGGCGGGAGCGACGGACCCTGGTGTGACGGACGCGAGCGCGACGCCTTCCGTAGCCCGCAGGAGGTGCAATCGTGATCTGGAAGTGGCGCGTCGTCGTGCCCTCGACGACCGTGCACTCGGTGGTCACGGGAACGCGCCACGCGACGGCGGGGCTCGCGGCCGGCGCGGGCAGGGCCGGCGCGGCGGCGGGGGCGGCCTCGGGCTTCTTCCGGAACGGGAGGCTGATCTTCCCCTTGCCGGTCAGGAAGCGGATGCCCTCGTTGAGGTCGAGGGTCTTGCCGGGGACGATCGCGGCCGCCACCAGGAAGACGTTCTCCTCGGTCGCGGGCAGGTGGCGCTCCTCGAGGGCTTCCCGCGCCATCTTCAGGCTGTCGGGCGCGGCTTCGAGGGGGTCCCCGCGGAACGGCTCCTTCCCGAGCTGCTCGGTGGCGATCCGGACGACCTCCGGGTCCGGGGCGAGGGGCGGTCGCCCGAAGTAGCCCAGCACCGCCCTCCCGTAGCCGGGGTCGATCTTCTTCCAGCGCCCGTGCAGGACGTTGTTGAAGGCCTGCAGCCAGTACTGCTGGCTTCCCGGCGTCACGCTCGTCCAGGCGCCGCCCGCCCGGACGACCACCGGGAACTCCGCCAGCACCTGGGAGTACTTCGAGAGGATCCCCGCCTCCTTCATCATCTGGACGTTCGGCCCGATCGCCCCGCCCGGCATCGGGAAGTTGACGACCCGTGCGTCGGGGGTGGTGGTGATGGGGTCGAACTCGTAGTCCTTCAGGCTCTCCAGCAGCAGGCTCTCCACCTCGTGGATGTGCGTCTCGTCCACGTCCAGGGTGAAGCCGGTGCCCCGCAGGGCGTGCCACATCGAGCGCACGTCGGGCTGGACGGTGCCCGAGGCCATGGGGCGCACCGAGAGGTCGATCCCGTCGACGCCCCCCTCGAGCCCCGCGAGGTAGCAGGCGACGGCGAGCGACGCGGTGTCGTGGGTGTGCTGCCAGAGCGGCACCTCGGGCGGCAGGATCTTCTTCAGCCCCATCGCGGTCTCGTAGCACGTCCTCGGGTCGGTGGTCCCCGACGCGTCCTTCATGCAAACGGAGTCGAAGTGCGCCCCGCGGGCGAGGAGCTTGCGGACGACGTCTACGTAGAACTCCGCGCTGTGGACGGTGGGGTCCTCGAACGGGAGGCCCATCATCGCCACGCAGACCTGGTGGTGCATCCCGCTCGCGACGATGGGCTCGCCGGTGCGGACCAGGTTGTCGACGTCGTTCATGTAGTCGAAGTTGCGGTTCCAGGTCGTGCCGTGCCGGCGCATCAGCTTCGCCTGGAGCTCCAGCGCCGCGAGCCGCTGGGTGGTGAGGGTCACCCCGGAGACCGAGCGCGTGAGGATCTGCAGGTTCGCATCGGGCCCTACCACCCGGCGCATCGCGTCCATGCAGGCGAAGGGGTCCTCTCCCCCGTAGAAGTACGGGGCCTGGTAGCGGGCCCCGCCGCCGGACTCGAAGTGGCGGACGCCCGCACGCGCCGCCGCCTCCATGGCGGGCAGGATCGCCTCGAGACGCACCTTTCCCCCGAAGGAGCTCTGCAGCCCGTCCCGGAACGTGGTGATCATGACCCGGATCTTCCGGGGCGAGCTGCTCAGGATCATGGGGTCTCCTTGATGTGGACGACCTGCGCCCCGGGCTGCTGCGTGGCGACGGCGGCCGCGATCGCGGCGACCACGGCCGGGTCCGTCCGAGGGGCGCGCGCGGGCAGGACGAAGGTGACGAGCTGGATCACGAGGGCCAGCAGGCCCAGCACGAGGAACACCACGGTGAAGGCGGTGCTGCAGACGGCGAGCAGGCTCGGTCCTTCCACGGGTAGGTCCGCGGCCCTCCGACCCTCACCCTATGGCCGCGCCCGCGGCACGTCCATCGTTCAAATGACCCATGGGTTGCAGTTCGGCCGCCGCGGTTGGCTTGGGCGCTGAGGTGGCTTTGGTCGGACAGTCGAATCAGGGCCCGGTGCGGGGACAGTCCTCCGCGAACGCGAGGCGACCGCGGGCCACGGGAGCCTCGGCCCCTTCGAGGACCAGCGAGAGGTCGGCGGCGATGTCGCGGACGGTGCCCCGGACGATCGGCGACGACTGGCTCCCGACCGGGGTCTCGCCGTGCTCCGTGTCCGGGAACACGCACACCTCCCGGCCGATGACGACCGAGGCGGCACGGTAGGCGTCCAGGAGGCCGGCTGGGCCGCCACTGACGAACTCGGCCAGGCGCCGGGCCAGTGCCTTCAGTACTGCGAACAAGGCCTCGTCCCACGTCACGGGCACCCCCGCACCCGCGAGACAGGCGACCGCCGGCACGAACGGCGTGGGCGGCACCGCCGGCGCGGTGGCGACGTTCAGGCCGACGCCCAGGAGAATCGCCTCGACGCGGTCCGCGCGGGTCTGGGTGGCGGTGAGGACGCCGCCGACCTTGCGTCCCGCGACGAGCACGTCGTTCACCCACTTGATCCCGGGTCGCACCGTCCCGCCGCTCAAGGCCCGAACGGCGTCGACGAGCGCCACCGCCGGCAGCATCGGCAGCGAGCCCGCCTCGCGGGCGGCCACGCCTGGGCTGGGAAGGACGGCGCACAGGTGGAGGTTGCCCGGAGCGGACACCCAGGGCCGGCCCCGCTGGCCACGGAATCCCCGGCCGGTCAGGGCCAGGCAGGCGGTCGGACCCGGGAACTCCAGGCCTGCGGCGAGCGATTCGTTCAGCGAATCGAACTGCGACGAGGGCGCATCCGCCACGACCACCGCATGCGACCAGAACCCGGAATGGTCGGGGTCGCGGGCCGTCCCGCGCCAGAGCCGGTCGCCGCCGGCGAGCGACCGCCACAGGGCCCGTTCACTCGAGGGGAGGGAGTCCGCGGGCGTCGCCGACCCGTCTTCGCCGCGGGCGAGGCCGGCGAGCTGCTCCGGGCAGTCGCTGAGAATGAGCATGGATCCGAGACCTGACGGCATTCTACGGTCTCCTCGGAGCCAAGGAGCCGGTCCAGCATTTCAGGGATCTCGCCTCGGGACGGAATGCTACGCTTCCGCTTGATGCAGGAGCCCGCTGAAGGCGCGGCGACGCAGAGACCCGCGGTCGAGCGAGGGACCCGGCTCGGCCCGTACGAGGTGGCCGATCTCATCGGCGCCGGCGGGATGGGCGAGGTCTACCGCGCCACGGACACCCGGCTCGGCCGCGAGGTCGCGGTCAAGGTCCTGCCGTCCCACTTCGCCGCCGACCCCGAGCGGCTCCGCCGCTTCGAGCGCGAGGCCCGCGCCGTCGCCTCCCTGAACCACCCCCACATCCTCACCGTCCACGACGTGGGCACCCACGAGGGCACGTCCTACGTGGTCACGGAGCTGCTCGAAGGCGAGACGCTGCGCGAGCGGCTCACGCGCGGCGCGCCCACCCTCGAGCAGGTCGTCTCCTTCGCGGCGCAGGCGGCGCAGGGGCTCGCCGCAGCGCACCGCAACGGCGTCGTCCACCGGGACGTGAAGCCCGAGAACCTGTTCGTCACGTCGGACGGGGTGCTGAAGATCCTCGACTTCGGCCTCGCCAAGCACGTCCCGCCGGCAGCGGAAGGCGAGTCCGGGCCGACGCTTTCGCGCGAGACACGGGACGGTGTCGTGATGGGGACGGTGGCGTACATGTCGCCCGAGCAGGCGCGCGGGATGCCGGTCGACCAGCGCACGGACGTCTTCGCCCTCGGGGTGGTCCTGTACGAGATGCTCACGGGGCGGCACCCGTTCCGGGGGGCGACCTCCACGGACACGGTCACGGCGATCCTGAGAGACGAGCCGCCACCGCTCCCGGCGCGCGTGCCCGCCCCGCTGGCGGCCGTCGTGAAACGCTGCCTCACCAAGGACCCGGGACAGCGCTACCAGGGGGGCGGCGAGCTGAAGGTCGCGTTCGACGCGCTGCAGCACGCGGCCGGCGCGGCCCCTCCCAGGCGCGAGGCGGCCCGCCCGAGACAGACGGCCGGCCGGAGGCGCGTCCGGTCGGTGGTGGTGCTGCCGCTGCTCGACTTCTCCCGCGACCCGGAGCAGGAGTACTTCGCGGACGGCATGACGGAGGCGCTGATCGCCGAGCTCGCCAAGATCCGGGCGTTGCGGGTCATCTCGCGCACCTCCTCGATGCGCTACAAGGGGACCGGGAAGTCGCTGCCGGAGATCGCGACGGAGCTCGGTGTCGACGGGGTGGTGGAAGGGTCGGTGATGCGCGTCGGCCCGCGCGTCCGAATCACCGCGCAGCTCGTCCACGCCGCGACCGACACGCACCTGTGGGCCGAGAGCTACGAGCGCGATCTCGCGGACGTCCTGCTCCTGCAGAGCGAGGTGGTGGGGGCGATCGTCGGCGAGATCCGCATCGCGGTGACGGCGGAGGAGGCGCGCCGGCTGGCCTCCCCTCGCCCGGTCGACCCGGAAGCGTACGACGCCTGCCTGAAGGGCCGTTTCCACTGGTACAAGCTCTCCCGGGAGCACCTCGACATCGCCCTGCAGTACTTCCACCTCGCCCTCGAGAAGGACCCGGGTTGTGCGCGCGCCTGGTCGGGCATCGCCGCAGCCTGGTCCTCCCTCACCGACGCCGGCTTCGTGTCGCCACACGAAGCGATCCCGAAGGCGAAGGAGGCGGCCCTGAGGGCCCTGGAGCTGGACGAGTCGCTCGTCGAGGTCCGCGTCACCCTCGCCAACATCCGGTTCTGCTGCGAGTGGGACTGGAACGGCGCCGAGCGGGAGTTCCGGCAGGCGATCGAGCTCCACCCCAACTCCGCGGACGCGCGCTTCTTCTACGCGGACTTCCTGATCTCCATGGGACGCAACGACGAGGCCGCCGCCGAGGCCGCGCGAGCGCTGGAGCTCGATCCGTTCAGCTTCTTCATCCAGGGCTTCTTCGGCTGGCACCTGGTGTACCTCCACCGCTGCGACGACGCGATCGCCCACCTTCACAAGACGCTCCAGATGGAGACGGATTTCTCCTCGGCCCACCTCGGCCTGTGGGGCGCCTTCTACCGGAAGGGCATGCGCGAGGAGGCGCTGGGCGCGGCGAGGAGGTTCTTCGCTGTCCTGGGCGACGACGCGGTGGTGGAGGCCCTGCGGCGGGGCGAGTCGGAGTCCGGATACGAGGGCGCGATGAGGCTCGCGGCGCTCGAGCTGGAGGAGCGCGCGGCGGCCACCCATGTGCCGGCGGTCCGCATCGCCCGGCTGTGGGCACACGCGGGAAACGTCGACCGCGCCCTGGAGTGGCTGGAGAAGGCCCACGCGTGGCGCGAGAGCCCCCTCGTCCACCTCGGGGTCGGCTGGGACTGGGACAGCCTGCGCGGTGATCCGCGCTTCCAGTCGCTCCTGCACCGCATGAGGTTCCCCGAGGGAGTCTCATCTTGAGAGCCCCCTCGCGCCGCTAGACCTGGTTCACCGACAGCAGCAGGGGCTCGATGTAGTTTGCGGTTCCCGCTTCGAAGTTCAACTCGGCATACGCGCCGCCGCCGCGGGCAAATGCGTGCAGAGCGCCGCTCACGGTGACGACCACGGGATCTCCTCCCTTCAGCACGGTCGTGTAGTCGAAGAAGCCGGTGTGATCGTAGTTGGTGACTTCCTCCACGTTGTCTTCGTTGCGATCGATGAGGGCGGGAAAGCCTCTCCAGCCCACGTCCACGTACTGGTTGACGTTCATCTGAACGCTCAGCTTCACCTCTGCATGCCGGCAGTTGTACCAGCTGTCGTCCGAGCGCAGAACGTAGAACCCGTGGAAAGCGAATACGGCCGTCATCTCGTAGGTGGCAGTGGTGGCCGGCACGAATCCGAAGTGAACGGAGAAGACGGGATCAGCGCCGGCCGCGACCGCCTGAAAACACCACGCGGCAACGTGGCCGCTGTCTTTGATGCGGATCTTTCCCGGATCGTCCGGGAACACCCACCCGCTATTGATCGCACCGCTTCCCGTCTCGCCGCTGATGTCCTTCAGGTCCGCTTTGTCGGCCGCATAGAGGGAGGCGGCAAGTGGCGGAAGAACCAGATGGCCCGCTTCGCCGAGCACGGCGCTTCTCACGGCGCCGTCTCTTGCATCCGCGGCTTGCCGACTCCGCCGGGAGACGGCATCGGGCCTGGACTCGTCGAGGAAGGCCTTCAGCTCCTTCTCTTGTGTGCGCAGATCCGTCTGGCGCTCTCTGTCCAGGTTCTTCAGATTGACCCCGATGCTCTCCAGGAACGCCCTGCGTCTCTTCTCCCGGCCCGGCTCGGACTTGGCGGCACGGTCGCCAAGAGCCTTGTGGCGGAGAACTGTTCCTTCAAACTCCTTGAAGCGGACTTCATGGAGTTCGCGGAGCCGTTTGGCGAGCTGATCGGATGTTGACATTGGTTTCCTCCGCACTTTACCGAGGTGGGTCGCCGGACAGGCCCCAAGCACCCACGCGCATGGAGGCTCTCGCCAAAACACCAAAACGCCCGATTAGAATTAACGGCACAATACTACCGAAGAGGCGATTGGTCAAGGACGGCGTCCCGCGGGCCTCCGGGACGCAGCCTTCCGGGAGGTGGTCTATTCGTACGGCGCGAGACGCGAGTTTGAAGTCGGAAGCCGCGCGTGCGATTCTCGCGTCAAACGACATGCGGGTGCGCGGGGAGAACCTGATCGTGCGGCAGGTCGGACCCGAGACGGTGGTCTACGACCGCCGGCGGCACCGCGCTCACTGCCTCGGCCCGCTGGCGGCGGCGGTGTGGCGGTCATGCGACAACCGCCGCTCGGCGGCCGAGATCGCCCAGCGCGTGAGCGCCGTGCGGGGAGAGCCTGTCGACGAGACCGCGGTCCGGGTGGCCTTGCGTCGGCTCGAGCGGGCGGGGCTCATCGACGGACGGGCCCCTCAGTCGGACGAGCCGGCCTCCGCGCCGCATGGAACGCCAACCGGGGCCGGGCGCCGTGAAGCCCTGTGCCGTGTCGCGAGGCTGGCCGGTCTGGCTGTCGTCTCCGTGCTCGCGCCGACGCCCGAGGCCGCTGCCGGAAGCCGCCCAACAGGCGCGGAATGCACCTACAGCTGGCAGTGCGAAAGCGACTGCTGCCACGCACAGCAGAGCGTGTGCAAGACGCAGGCCCGGCGGCAACTGCAAGGTGCCGTAAGTCAGTCCCGGCGGGACGGCTTTCAGTGCCAGCGTCCGCCGATGCGGTTGTCCGTCCCCTCGTCGACGACGCGGTCCGGAGGCGTCCCGAGGACGCGGCAGCCGCGGGTGCCGGGCCCCAGGTGGATGCCGACGCCCGTCACCCGCTCGACGTCGTTGTCGTAGAGCAGGCAGCTCACGTCGTCCTTGAAGGTGGCAGGAACCTGGATCCCGATCGGGCCTTCGAAGACGTTGTGGCGCACGAGCAGGTTCGAGGACTCGAAGCCGTCCACGTCGTCGTGGAGCGAGAGACCGAGAGGGGCCCGCTGCGCGGGGCTCACCCGCACCTCGTTGTAGGCGAAATCGAGCCGGCTGCCCTCGAGATCACCGAAGGTGGCGCCGCCGACGTCGTCGAACAGGTTCCTCCGGACCGACACGCTGGAGTCGAGGAGCACCTCCACCTGCACGGCGTCGTAGATCGTCCGCACGGTTGAGGAGAACAGCCCGACCGTGGCCCCGAAGGGGGTTGCCGAGGCGTAGATGCCGCTGATGGCGTTGTAGCCGAAGTAGCTGCCGCCAGGCTCCGGCCATAGCGTGCTGTTTCGCTCGCCTTCCACCACGACCCGCCGGAACGTGGCGTGCCCTCGTTCCGGTCCGGCCGGCTCCAGTCCGGGCCCACGAAGAAAACGGCCGCCAGGTCGTGGACGCACGGGGCGGAGGCCTCGGTGTCGCACTCCGATCCCCCGGTCCAGCCCTGCAACGGGGCGGCGCCGCGGATGCGAAAGGTCGCGTCGGAAACCGCGATCGCGCTGTGGAGCGCGGTGAAGAGCATAGGCCACGGGCGCTCGCGACTGGGCTCGGCGAGGTACCACTTCGTCCTCGCGACCGGCATCGGGTCCTCGGGGTTGGTCACGATCGTCACGTCGGCCCCTTCGCCACGGAAGGCCCCCTTGAAGTCACGAATGACGATCTGCCGGGTGACGTAGGTGCCGGCGACGAGGCGCACCGTCCTCCCCGGCCCCGCGAGCGCCGCCTGGTCGAACGCGCACTGGAGGTTGTCGGTGTCGTCGACGTCGGTGGGCAGCACCCAGAAGGTGCGGCCTTCGCGCCGGACGTGATCGCCGCAGCCTGCGTGGTGCGCCAGCGCGGGCCCGGCGAGCGGGGGGAGCACGAGCAGCGTCGCGACGGCGACGACGGTCGCGGTGCGGGATGTGGCCATTGCTGATTCTCCGTTCGTCCGTCACTGCCGTTGCGGCGACCATCGACGGACAGGGCCTCTGGCGCGCGCAGCGTGCCGGGGTCATTCCCGGTGCGTGGTCGGCGGCTGCGGTGCTGGCGGTGACGGCCTGATTGTCCCACGGCCGCGGGCCGTCGAATCGAGGATTCTCGACCTGCACGCTTTGCGTGTTCGAATGCGACGCCTGGGGCCAGTGGCCGCGGTGGACTCCATCCCGACCGCGGCCGAGAAGCCGAGGGCGAGGACGACCGACGCGGGCCAGACGAAGGTGCTCGAGCCCGCGAAGCAGGGACGCTCTACGAGAAGCTCAAGCGCTACGGCCTCTCGTAGGGCGCCTACCGCCCCTCGCTCACTGGCCGGGTCCCGCCGTTCGGACTTGCCCCCGAATCTCACCGCCGGGGAAGTCACCGGGGCCAGTGTTGGTCGGGGCCACCCCGTCGTTGGTGTGGGCGTTCACGTACGTTCCGCCGTTTCGCATGGCCGCGATCAGGACCGACAGACCCTGCCCGGCCAGGGGCCCCACGAGGTTGGCCGAGGTGATCGTCCCTGTGGCGATCACTCCGTCCACGCGGCCTCCGCCCGCTGCGAAGGTGCCCGCGAGGAAAGCGACCACCGGCCGTTGACGCCGAACGGCCCGAGATGGATGTGCGAGGCGACGAGGTTGTCGATGTTGGCAACGATCAGCTTGTACGAGAGCGTGCTGCCGTCGTCGCTCAAGTGGAATATCGCCTGGCCCTCAGCGAGCGTCTCTCGAACCGGCACCTCGTCGTCGCCCGAGAGGTGAGCGACGAAGTTCTTCGACGGCTGGCGGGTCGGCGAGGGCTGGAGTCCCCATGACCACGAGGGTCAGGAGTGCCAATGCGGGTGCGCCGGAGTACAGCTTCATCTTTGTCCCTCCCGGCAAAGTCGGACGCACGTCCGGGAGCACCACGGCCCCGGCGCGACGCCCGTCCTGGATTCAGTGTGCTGTCTACCACCACCGTACCAGTTCCTCCACGCACCGTGCAAGGGGGAGCCGCGATGGAGCCGGAGGCTCCGGTCGTGGGGAACGAGGCACGTCGCGGTGGCCGTTCGGACGTTGTCGGCGAGGTCCTTCGCCGTGGCCGTCAGCGTGTAGACGCGTCCTCGCCCGGGGCCCTGCCGCTCGGCCCGCAGCGCGACCACGTACCCACCGGAGCCGTCGGGAGTGACCATGACGTCGGGTTCGGCCGAGACCTGGGGCTCGCTGCTCGTCGCCGCCACCTCGAGCGACGCGACGCCGGACAGGGCGTCCTCCGCGGTCACCACGGCGACCTGTTGCATCCTGTGGTTGGGAGGCCAGAGAGAGCAGCCCGAGGCGGGCAGGCCGTTGATGACGGGCGGAGTGCCGTCGAGCTGAACCGCGAGCGTTCGGGGCGTCTCCTCGTTCCCCGCCGCGTCGGTGGCAAAGTAAGTGACGGTGGTGATTCCCGGCGTCGAGACGCCGAACGAGGTCGAGTGCCCGGGCACGACCTGCGATCCCCCCGTCTGCACGCCGGCCAGGGAGTACTCGAGCTGGTCCACCCAGCCCACGGGGATGTCCAGGATCCCGCTCGCGAGATCGGTGGCGTTCAGGCTCACGCTGACGCCCGTCTGGTTCCACCCGTTCGCGTTGGGGGCGGGCGCAACTGCGGCCGTCGTGACGGGCGGCACGCCGTCCGAGTAGACGGCGAAGTTGCTGGCCTCGGATCGAGGAGGGTTGTCGGAAGGCACGTTCACGAGCTTTCGCACGTGGGTGACGGGGTCTTCCATGGCCATGGTCGTCGAGCCGCCGCCATCCAGGTTGAGAGCGTTCCAGACCCCGTAGTCCCTCCTCAGCAGGTCGGCCACCTCGCCCACCTGCATGCCGTGGCCGCCGTTAGTACCGTCGACCGTGAACAGCACGAGGGTCTTGCCGTCCTGGGTCAGGCCGATGGCCGCGCGCGCGTTGCTGAGGTCGTACCAGTGTCTTCCCGCGCGGGAGTAGGGAGGCACCTCGGTCAGCAGCGCGTCGGGATGCGTCGCATCCTTGTACTCCGGTATCGTCGTGACGCCGTTGGTCACGGTCTGCGCCGACCCGGCAAGCGCATTCCAGAGTTGAACGTTCTCGAGGACGTGCAGGCCGTCGGCGAAGCTCGGGTCCCGGTGGACGATGCCCGCGTTGTTCGAGGCATCGATGTTGAGGGCCGGTGAGTCGGTCACGATCGCGTAGTTCTGGATGGGCGCCTCGAACGCGGAGTAGACGTTCCCCCGGGACGCGGCCAGGCCGATCAGGTACGCGTAGGCGCCCTGGGCCGATCCGCCCGGCACGGGAAACGGGGCGAAGAAGTGGCTGTTGATCGCCGCCTGGGCGTGCGCGTCGTTGAGGAAGCCCAGGGTGTTCTGCCGGACGACCTCGAAGGGAACGACCGGCCACCCAGGAGTCGTGGATCCCGGCAGGACCGCCGGGAGATTCTGGCCGGGCGGCGTCAGCTTGAAGTGGATTGCCGGGTTCGTCAGGTCGATGAGCAGGATGTTCATCCGCGCCAGTCGCGGGTTCGGCGTCGGTGACCCACAGCCCGGGCACTGGAACGGCAGCAGCGAATCCGTTCGCTTGATGTAGGTGATGCCCGGGAACACCTGGACCGTCTGTGCCTCGAGCCCGGAGACCAGGCCGCAGGCGATCAGGACCGCGGCGACAAGCGCACCGGTAGTCCGATGAGACATTGGAACCTCCCCCAGCGAGCCAGTGGCCGCTCGCCCCTGCCCCCAGACGGCGAATGGACCACACACACGTCGAGCCTGTCAACGAGAAATCCCGTACTGCCGGGACCGACAGCGAGCCTCGAGGGCGGCGGACTAGAGCGTCGCGATGCAGTCGATCTCGACGAGCGAGTTGCCGGGAATGCCGCCCGCGGCCGCGATCGTCGTGCGCACCGGGGGCTCGGGCCCGAAGCGGCCGAGGAAGGCGTCGTTCATCGCCTTGTAGTCCTTCAGGTCGTTCAGGTAGACGTTGACCTTCAGGACCTTCTCCATCGAGGAGCCGACCTCCTCGAGCTTCTTCTGGATCTCGTCGAGCACGTGCTTCGTGTGGGCCGTGATGTCGCCCTCGAAGTGAGCGCCGACGCCGGAGATGAAGACGAGGCCGCCATACGACGTGACGCCGCTGAACAGAGGCGTCTTCTCCGGCCGCTTGCCGTCCTTCCAGTGCACCTTCTTCACCGGCTGCCCCTTGTCCTGGGCCACCGCCGTCTTCGCGGTTGCGGTGGCCCCCAGTGCGGCCGACGCCCCGGCCAGGAAGGCCCTACGCTTCGTGTTCGCCATCGCTCACCTCTTGTATGCGTCCCAGCGCGCGTCGCCCGTGCTGCGGTAGCCCCTCGGCAGGGTCTGCCAGTCGGGGCGGGCGAGCCCGTTGAGGTCGTAGACGACCTTGCCGTCGCGGAGCGTCATCTCGCAAACGAGCTTCTTGTCCGCCCGAAGACGGCCGCCGAACGAGTCGGTGAAGCCGAACTTCCCGGCCTGGAGGCTCAGCACCGCCACGTCCGCGGGCGCCCCCACCGACAGGTGCCCCAGGTCCTCCCGCTTCACCATGCGGGCCGGGTTCAGGGTGGACTTCGCGACCACGTCCTCGAGCGAGAGTCCCAGGGCCAGGAACTTGCTCATGACGTTGAGCTGGTCCTTCATGCCCGTGTTCATGCTGCCGATGTGGAGGTCCGTGGAGATCGCGTCGGGCCGAAAGCCCTCCTTGATCGCCGGCGCCGCCACGTACCAGGCGAAGCTCCCGCCGCCGTGGCCGACCTCGAAGAGGACGCCGCGCTTGCGTCCCTCCACCATCCCGGGGTTGACGTGGCCGTCCTCCGTGAGCTCGCCCCGCAGGCCCGAGTACATGTGCGCGTAGATGTCGCCCGGCCGGAGCTTCTTCGTCACGAGCTCGGCGAGCGGGCGCTCGGGCTTGTTGGCCCCGAAGTCGACCAGCACCGGCACGTCGGCGATCGTGCCCGCCTCGACGGACCGCTCGACCGGGGCCCACTCCGGCCCCTCGTAGTGGGCCGACTTGATGCCGACGATCAGGCCCTTGTGCTGGAGAGCCATCTCGGCGGTCGGCTTCGCCTCCATGTCGGCCAGGTCCTGCTCGTACTTCCCCCCGCGCATGCCGTTCCCGACGATGTTCAGGAAGGCGAGGACGCGCGTGCGCGAGCGATCGATGATGCGGTCCTTGAAGTCCGCGAAGTTGCGCCAGCCGGCGCAGCCCGCGTCCACGACGGTCGTGACGCCGACCCGGAGCGTGAAGCCGTCGGGGTACAGGCTGTTGTCGCCGGCGTAGGACCCTTTCTCGCCGGTCCCCGCGTACACGTGGACGTGCATGTCCACGAGGCCGGGAGTGACGTAGAGGCCGGAGACGTCCACGACCTTGAACGCCTCCGCGGGGTCGATCTTCGGGGCGACGGCGGCGATCTTCCCGCCGGCGATCGCGACGTCGCGGACGGCGCTCGTCCCGCTCTTCGCATCGATGACGTGCCCGCCCTGGAGCAGGAGGTCGTACTTCGTCTCGGCCATGGCGCCTCCGGCGGCGAGCAGGAGCGAAGCGGCAGCGATGACGGCTCTCGGGTTCATGCTCAGGCCCTCCCGTGGCGCTTCGCGATGAAGCGGGCGTCGAGGTACTCGCCCATGGTCAGCTCGCCGGTCATCTCGTCGCCCGAGACCTTGCCCGAGAACGTGTAGTTGACCGAGTCGCCGTGCTCCCAGGAGCTGCGGATCCGCACGGAATCGCCGTCGATCGTGCCCCGCAGGTCGCGGGAGACGAAGTCGCCCTGGTGGGTTCCGTCGAGGTCGTTGCCCCGCTGCCGGACGTCGAGGCGGTGGGTGGAGACGCTCGCCGCGTACTGGATCCGGACGTCCCACGTGCCGGAGAGATCCGCGGCCGGGGCGGCCGGGGGCTTCTCCTCGACTCGCGGGGGCTTCGACAAGACGGCGAAGAGGCGCTCCGCCACGACCTTCTCGTCCCCCGGCGACATCATGTACGGCCCGATGGTGAGCCCGGTCTCGTTCCCATCGAGCTTCCCGCGCGCCGGGAAGAGGGAGATGCGCGGCTCGCTCTCGAAGAGCAGCTTCGCCACGGCCTCGCCGGTCGTCCCGAGCTTCGTCTTGTCCCAGCGGATCTGGAGGACCGGCATGCGGTTCGACAGGCCCTCGGGCGGCGTCACCGTCGTGCGCACGCCCTCGATCGAGGCGATGCGCCTGGCGATCGTGTCGACCCAGGAGGCCCACGTGCGGATCTCGGCCTCGTAGTCGCGCTTCGTCCACGCCTCGACGGCCGCCAGCATGGCCATCGCCTCTTCCTTGCCGACCTTGAAGCCCCGGGCGAAGCCGTGGTGGGGCGCGCTGCCGACCCACGCCGCCTTCACGAGGTCCTTGCGGCCGAGGAGGAGCCCCGCCGCCTGCGGGCCCCGCAGGCACTTGCCCCCGCTGTAGCCGACCAGGTCGGCGCCGAGCTGCAGGTGCACGTTCGGGACCGTGAGGATCTCGGCCGCGCAGTCCACGAGGACGGGGACGCCCCGCCTCTTCGCGGCCTCGCAGAGGGCCTTCGTGCTGAGCGGCCCCTCGTCCGCGTTGGGGCCCGCGAGGATGTAGACGAGCGCGGTCCGGGGACCGAAGGCCGCCTCCAGCTCCTCCGCGGTCCCGACCTCGACGACCCTCACCCCCACGGCGCGGACCGCCGCGTCGTACTGGTTCCGGGAGTGCTTCGGGATGATGCACTCGTCCTTCGGGAAGCCCCGCAGGTCGGGCACGCGGACGTGGAGGTCGGGGTTGCCCCCGGTCACGCAAGCCGCGGTCGCGTGGGTGAGGGCGGCGGAGCAGCCGTTCGTGACCATGCCCCACTCGGCCTTCGTCAGCTCGGCGAGGCGCTGGCCGACCGCCTCGGCCAGCTCGTCGAGGTGGACGAAGTGCTTCGACGCCTCCCCCATCGCCGCCCGCGGCTCGGGCAGCATCGTCGACCCGGTGAGGATCGTGTACGTGCCCCGGGCGTTCACGAACGGGCGCACCCCGATCGACTGGAACATCTCGGGACCAACCCGGAGGCCCGGAAGAGCCGGGGGGGCGGGGGCCGGCGTGGCCCCGAAGGGCGCGGCCACGGCCTCGCGACCCTTGAGAAGAAGCGGCAGGGCCAGGAGGCCCCCCCTTCGGACCAGCTCGCGGCGAGTGATCCCGGAAGCGCTCATGATGTCCCTCCTTGAGAACAGCCGGCGAACGGCCAGCGGGCTAGAGCCTATCACCCTGGAAAGCCGGCTGGAGGGCCCCCTGGAAAGCCCGGTAAGATCCCCTAGCGCGCGTTCCCGGAGGAGGCCATATGCGCCGCACGAAGCTCACGGCCCTGACCCTGGCCGTCTTCACCGCAGCCGCCGCGCCGCTCCTCGCCGCCGGGCCGCCGGACGTCCTCACCCTGGTCGACCCCTTCGTCGGCACGGGCGCCCACGGCCACACCTACCCCGGGGCCACGGTGCCCTTCGGGATGGTGCAGGTGAGCCCCGACACCCACGCGTCAGGCTGGGACTGGTGCTCCGGCTACCACCACAGCGACTCCTCGATCCTGGGCTTCAGCCAGACCCACCTCTCGGGCACCGGCATCGGCGACATGCTCGACGTGCTGCTCATGCCCACGGTGGGGCCGCTGCAGCTCGAGCCCGGCACTCGCGAGGACCCGGACTCGGGCTACCGCTCGCGCTTCGCTCACGCCGAGGAGACGGCGAGCCCCGGCTACTACTCCGTCCGCCTCGCCGACACCGGCGTCCGGGTCGAGCTGACCGCCACCGATCGGGCCGGGATCCACCGCTACACCTTCCCGCGGAGCGACGCCGCCCACGTCGTCCTCGACCTCGAGCACCGCATCGAGGCCGGTACACCGCACGGCACGATCCTCGACTCGGAGATCGAGGTCCGTGGGAACGACACGATCGTGGGCTGGCGTCGGATCACCCGCTGGGCGAGGAACCGGCACGTCTACTTCGCCGCGCGCTTCTCGAAGCCGTTCACGGCGTGGGGACTGCGGGTGGAAGCGAAGGACGAGCCCGGCCTCCGGCAGGCGCGGGGCACGAGCCTCAAGGCGTGGGTGGACTACCGCACGAGCGCCGGCGAGGCCGTCCTCGTCCGGGTCGCGATCTCCCCGACGAGCGTCGAGGGCGCGCTGCGGAACCTCGAGGCCGAGGCGCCCCGGCCCGACTTCGACGGCGTGCGCAAGGCCGCGGCCGACGCCTGGCGCGCCGAGCTCTCCCGTATCCGGATCGAGGGCGGCACGAGGAAGCAGCAGCGCACGTTCTACACCGCGCTCTACCACGCCTTTCTCGCCCCCACCCTCTTCTCGGACGTGGACGGCTCCTACCGCGGCCTCGACGGCCAGGTCCACGCGGCCGACGGCTTCTGGTACCACTCCACCTTCTCCCTGTGGGACACCTACCGCGCCGCGCATCCTCTCTACTGCCTCGTGCAGCGGGACAGGACGCGGGACCTCGCGCGCACCCTCGTGCGGATGGCGGTCGAGAGCCCGGCCGGCCAGATGGCGGTCTGGCCTCTCGCCAACGACGAGACGAACTGCATGATCGGCTACCACTCGGCGAGCGTCCTCGCCGAGGCGTGGGTGAAGGGCATCCGCGACTTCGACCTCGCCACCGCCTTCGAGCGGCTGAAAGCCATGGCCGCCAAGGCCGACTACCGGGGGCTCGGCGACTACGGGCGCCTCGGCTGGGTCCCCTCCGACCGCGAGGGCGAGTCGGTCTCGAAGACCCTCGAGTACAGCTACGACGACTGGGCCGTCGCGCAGGTGGCGAAGGCCCTCGGCCGGACGGACGACGAGAAGGAGTACCTGCGCCGGGCCGCCTCCTGGAAGAACCTCTTCGACCCCGCGGTGGGCTTCGCCCGCCCCCGGCTCGCCGACGGGACCTTCCCCGGCCCCTTCGACCCGGCGAGAAACGCCGTCTCCACGAAGTGGCACGACTACGTCGAGGGCAACGCCTGGCAGTACTCGTGGGCGGCGCAGCACGACGCGGAGGGCTACGTGCGGCTGCTGGGCGGGCCTGAAGGCCTCGTGCGGAAGCTCGACACGATGTTCGCAACGCCCCTCGACGCGAAGGCGGCCGGCCTGCCGATCGACGTCAGCGGCCTCATCGGCCAGTACGCCCACGGCAACGAGCCGTCGCACCACGTGGCCTACCTCTACACGTACGCGGGTGCCCCGTGGAAGACGCAGGAGCGGGTCCGCCACATCCTCGACACGATGTACGACGACACGCCCGAGGGGCTCTCCGGGAACGAAGACTGCGGGCAGATGTCGGCGTGGTACGTCCTGAGCGCGCTGGGCCTCTACCCGGTGAACCCCGCCAGCGCGACCTACGTCCTCGCGAGCCCGCTCTTCGACCGGGCGACGGTGGACCTCGGCGAGGGACGGCGCTTCACCGTGAGCGTCGAGCGATCCTCGCCGGCGGACGTCTACGTGCAGTCCGGGACTCTCGGCGGGAAGCCCCTCCCCCGCGCCTGGCTCACCCACGACGAGGTGATGAGCGCGGGCGAGCTGCACGTGGTCCTCGGGCCGAATCCGAACCCGGCGTGGGCGACGGCGGCCGCCGACCGACCGCCCTCGATGACCCTCGCCACGCCGCCGTGACACGGCGGGCATCGCTGGTCCTCGGGCTGGCGTCCGCGGCGGCCCTGGGCTACCCTGACCCGGGGCCGCCGCGGCCCTGGAAGCGGAGGACGACCTTGCCGGAGATAATGGAGCCCTCGCCTGCCCCGGCCACGTTCGAGGCCGAGTACGCCCTCGAGTCCCCGCTGAAGTGCCCGCACTGCGAGGAGACGATCTCGACCCTCCAGGTCCTGCGCCTCGTCCGCACGCGGGTGAACTTCATCTCGATGCTCCCGCGCCGCGGGTACGTGGTGGCCTGCCCCGCCTGCCACCGCATCCTGTCGGCGGAGCTCGGCGGCGGCCTGGCCCGCGCTGTCTGACCGCTATGCTCGTGAGAGTGGCGGTGCTGGTGGCGGGCGTCCTCGTGGGGGGCGGCGACGCGTGGGCCTTTCACGAGAAGGGCGTCGCCAACTGCAACGGCTGTCACCTGACCCACGGCGACCCGGGCAAGCTCGTCGGCCCGAGTGCCGACAAGGGGCTGCTGATCGCCGAGAGCCCGACGGACGTGTGCCTCGTCTGCCACGCCCGCGGGTCCGGGCAGGTCTTCGGACTCGACCCTCTCGTCCCGCCGCCGGAGACGGGGCCGGGTAACTTCGTCTTCCTGACGGAGGACAACCTGAACGACGCCCCCGGTGGCCGCCTCAACCCGATCCTCGGCGACGCGGCCGGGCACAACGTGGTCGCCCCGGGCCACGGGCTGCGGGCCGATCCCCGCCACACCCTGGCGCCGGGGGGTACGTTCCCCTCCGCGAAGCTCGGGTGCACCTCCTGCCACGACCCGCACGGCAACGGGAACTTCCGCATGCTGTACGGGACCGGGGCGTCGATCGGAGGAGTCATCACCTTCAACCGGGCGGCCCCGGACGCGGAGGGGCCGGACGTCGGCACCGGTCCGGAGAGCGCCCGCCACCACTCCGCCTACCGCAGCGGCGCGAGCGACTGGTGCGGCAACTGCCACGGGCAGTACCACCAGGCCGGCAGCGGCTCGGCCTTCAAGCACCCGGTCGACCGGGACCTCGGCACGGAGATCGTCCGGCGCTACAACGAGTACCTGGGCGACGCGAGCCCCGCGGCCGGCGTCGAGGCGCAGGCCTACCTGCCGGCGGTCCCCTTCGAGGACCGGGCGAGCACCACGACGTCCACGTCCGGGCCCGGGCCCGCGAGCCGGCTCATGTGCCTCAGCTGCCACCGGGCCCACGCGACGTCGTCGCCGGCGGCCGGGCGCTGGGACTTCAAGGTCGCCTTCCTCGCGGACGACGGACGCGCGTCGGGCTCCTACCCGATCCCGAACCCCTACGGCGGGGCAAAGCAGGGGCCCCTGTGCAGCAAGTGCCACGAGACGCCGACGGGACCGTCGAAAGACCCGAAGACCGGTCGGCCGGCGGACTTCCGGCCGCCCTTCCGGTAGCTCAGGGGGCCGCTGGCCGCGGGGCGGCGGGGCCGGCCGCGGGCGTCATCCCCCGGTACATCTGGACCCGGCCCTCGTAGCCCTGGCTCACGAAGAGCTGCCCCGATCGGTCGAGGGCGAGGTCCATCGGGTAGTAGAGGTAGCCGGGGGCGTCCCCGAGCCCGAAGTACTCGCCGAGGCACCGGTTCGAGGAGACGCTCCAGCGCAGGACGAGCATGCGTTGCTGGTCAACGATCACGAGCTCGTCCTCGCCGGCCAGGGCGGCCGCGGTCGGAAATGCCAGCGTGCACGGGGCGGTGCCGCGGATGCCGACGACCTTGACGGGGCGCCCATCGAGGTCGAACAGGCGGACCTGGGAGAACGAAGGAATGGCCACGAGGACGGTCTCTCCGTACACGTCCACGTGCCCGGGGATGAGGTCGCGTATCTCCTCCGCGGAGAGCCCCGCGGCCAGGTCGATGGAGCCCTGCACCTCGCCGTCGCGGTTGCTGATCCACACGCGCAGGTTCGACCCGTCGAGCAGGTAGAGCCGGTCGCCCCGAGGCGAGATCGCGAGCGAGCCGACGTGCGGCTCGGCCGCCCCCTCGGGGAGCCCGGAGAGGCGGACCTCCCGCAGGAAGAGCCCGTCGAAGTCCAGCTCGACAACCGCGGGGTGGAGGTCGTGGCTGGCCGCGACGACCAGCCGGCCCTCGGGATCGATCGCGACGTCCTGGGGCGCGTTGAATGCATCGCTCCCGGGCATCTCGTAGAGGAAGAGCCCCTCGGAGTCGAAGACGAGGACACGGTTCATGCGCGCGTCGCACACGAAGGTCTCCCCGGTGTGCGGGTCAGCGGTCACTCCCGGGGGATAGCCGATCTGGTCCTCGGCGACGGGCAGGACGAGTCGCCGCACGTAGGCGGGCTCCTGGGCCGCCGCCGTCCCCGCCGCGGCGGCGAGGGCGAGGGCCGCGAGCAGACCCCGGGCGAGCCGCGTCCTCACCACTCTCACGGGCCCGTGCCTGGGGCGCTGCGCCGGAACAGCTGGGCGCGGCCGTTGCCCTCGTCGGCCACCACGACCAGGCCGCCGGGCAGGCGCGCGATCCCGGCCGGAAAGAGCAGCAGACCCGGCTCCCACCCTTTCCGGGAGCCGACGCCCGTGACCTGGCCGTTCGCGTCGAGGACGAGCACGCGCCCGGCGTGGCGGTCGACGACGAGGAGGTTGCCCCCGGGCTCCGCGGCGAGGCCCGTCGGCCAGGCCGGCACCTGCTCGAAGGCCGGCAGCTTCCAGGTGGCGGCGAGCTTCCCCCCGGCGTCGAACTGCTTCACCGACCCCTCCGCGGCGACGGCAACGAAGAAGCCGCCGGCGACCGTCGAGGCGAGGCCGGTGACGGCGTCGCCAACCGCGACCTCGGCGGTGACGGCCCCCTCGGGGGAGAGGCGCAGCACGCTGCGCTTCGCGGCGTCGTAGAGGAGCAGGCCGCCGGCCGGCCCCGCGGCCAGCGCCCCGGGGACGACGCCGCGCGGGAGGGGCAGGCGGCGTTGGGCGAGCTCCGGGCCCTCGAAGGCCACGAGGCCCGCGTTCTGCCGGAGCGAGGCGACGTAGCGTCGCCCGTCCCAGGCGAGGCCGGCCGGGGCTCCCCCCATCGGGACGGTGCGGTCGAGCTGCCACGACACGCCGACCTTGCGGAAGCGCAGGAGGCGGGGGCCGGAGGCGTCGGCGACCGCCACCTCGTCGTCGGAAGCGGCGGCGACGGCCAGCGGACAGCGGAGGGAGGCCGCCTCGGTCCCCTTGAGCGCCTCCTGGAAGGCGAGCACCCGGGGCGGGCTGACCTGGGCACGGACGGGACGGGCGCCGGCGAGGCCCACCACCGCCCCGGCAGCCAGCAGGAGAGTGATCGGTCGGTTCATCGTTAGCGTCCTCGCAGGTCCTTGTGGCAGCCGAGGCACAGCGTCCTCTGGTCGGCCTCGAAGAGATACTTCTCGCCGTCGGCGCGGTGGATCCCGTGACAGGAGCGGCACGTCATGGGCTCCCCGGTCCTCGGGTCGCGGCTCTTCTCGCCGACCGGGTGGCTGACGCCGTGCTCGTGCTTGTGGCAGCCCGCGCACAGCTCGATCGAGTCCGAGACGAAGAACAGCGGCTGCTGGCCCCCGTGGCCCGCATGGCACTTCGTGCACTCGAAGCCGGCGTGGGTCGCGTGGCGCCCCTTCTCCCCGGACTTCGAGCCACCGGGGTCGTGGCACGTCGTGCACAGGGCCTGCGGCGGCTTGCGGAGCAGCGCGCGACCGTCGCCGGTGTGCGGGTTGTGGCACGCCGTGCAGCCCCCGCCGGTCACGTGGGGGAAGGCCGTCTTGTGCGACGCCTCGACCACGTCGCCGTGGCAGTCGGCGCAGAGGGCGTTGACGGGCTTGAGGGTGGCGAAGGGGTCGGCCGCCCCCGGCCCGCGGTGGCAGGTGGTGCAGTCGCCGCTCTCGAATGGGGCGTGGAGCGACTCGCGGAAGAGCCCCGGGCGGGCCGAGGCGTGGGGGTCGTGGCACTGCTGGCAGGCCGCCTTCTCGACCGGGTAGCCCTTGTGCCGCGCGCGCAGGGTGGCATCGACCTTGTGGCAGCTGCCGCAGAGGCCGGCCCCACCCCGGGTGAGCAGCCCCGGGGCGTCGCTCGCGTGCGGGTCGTGGCACGTGGCGCAGCGCCCCTGGGCGAAGGGGGCGTGCTGGACCTTCCGCCCCTTCCAGTCCGTCACGTCGGCGTGGCACGTGGCGCAGAGGTCCCGGCTCGGGGCGACCAGCAGGCCCTCGTTCGGGCTGCCGTGCGGCCGGTGGCAGGAGGCGCACTTGCCGTCGGCGACCGGCCGGTGCACGGTCTTGCGCGCCAGCTGGGCCTGCACCGACTCGTGGCAGCGGGCACACAGGGGCGCGGGGCGATCGCGGAGCAGCTTCTTGAAACGCGCGACGTGGGGGTTGTGGCAGGCGCTGCACTCCCCCGCTGCCGCCGGTGCGTGGGTGACCTTCGCCTTCAGGTCTTCGAGGTCGTGGCAGGACAGGCAGACGGCCTTCTGGTCGACCTGGCTCCCGGCCGTGTGCTGGGCCTCCGCGGCGGGGGCGGCACCGAAGAGGCCGACCACCCCAGCGAGCGTGAGCGCGAGGGTTCTCCCGTTGGCTCTCATCGCGCACCCTCCTGCTTCGGACGGGGCCCCGTGTGGCACGTGGTGCAGTCCCCCCCGACGAACGGCGGGTGCGTCTCGGGCAGGAGCATCCCCGCCACGCGTGAAGCGTGCGGGTCGTGGCACTCCCCGCAGTTCATTCCCTCGGGCGGGAAGCCGAGGTGCTTCTCCGCGAACTTTGGTGTCGTGCCGTCGTGACAGCCCAGGCAGGTCTTCGACACGGACGCCTGCAGCAGGTGGGGCTCGGCTGCGGTGTGCGGGCGGTGGCAGCCCAGACAGCCGTCGTCCTGCCCGGCCGGCGGGTGCACCGTCTCTTTCTCGAGCCGCTCGCCGATCTCCTTGTGGCAGGTGACGCAGAGGGGCCGCGCCGGGGCCATCAGGAAGTGGGCCGTGGCGCTCGCGTGGGGCTGGTGGCACCCTGTGCAGCGGTCGCGGGCGACCGCGTGCAGGGACCCCCCGGCCGGCGCCGCGTCCGGGACGTCGTGGCAGCCCCGGCAGAGGGTGCCCTCCGGGGCCTTGAGGAGCTTCGGCGTCTCCGACGCGTGGGGCGGGTGGCAGGTGTCGCAGTCGCCCGCCTTGAAGGGCTCGTGCTGCGGGAGGCCGTCGGTCCCCTTGAGCATCCCATCGTGGCAGCGGATGCAGAGCGCCCGGCCCGTGGCCCGGAGGAGCTTCGCGGGCCCCGCGTGGGGCTCGTGGCAGGCGGCGCACTCGCCCTGGGTCACCGGGGCGTGGAGGACGGGCAGGCCCGAGCGGGCCCCGACGTCGGAGTGACAGGCCCCGCAGAGGTCGCCCTGGGCGGCGGTGAGCAGGGCCTTGCGACCCGTCCCGTGAGGCGCGTGGCACGCCGTGCACTCGCCGGCGGCCGGGGCGTGAACGAGGGCGGCGCCCGCTTTCTTCGCCGGGTCCTCATGGCAGCCTACGCAGAGGGCTCGGCCGTCGGCCTTCAGCAGGTTCGGGCGGTCGGAGCGGTGCCCCTTGTGGCAGTCCGTGCACTCCGAGGCGGCCTTGTGGGGATGGCTGCCCGCGAGCGCTTTCCCCACGTCGTCGTGGCAGCCGACGCACAGGGTCGATTGGGCGCCGACCAGCACCGGGGCAAAGTCGCTCGTGTGGGGGTCGTGGCAGGTCAGGCAGTCCCCCTCGGCGGCCGGCGGGTGCAGGCTGCCCTTGCCGGCCTCGGGCTTCTCGTGGCAGTTCAAGCACACGCCGGCGCCGGCGGCCGGGGCGGCCGTGCGCGTTGCCTGCTCGTGGCAGGTGCCGCACTCGAGGGCAGGGTGCACCGAGGCCCGGAGCAGGTGGTCGCTGGCCGCGGAGTGGGGCGGGTGGCAGGACGCGCACTTCGCTCCAGCCACCGAAAAGCCCCCGTGGGCCGCGGCGAAACCGTTCGACCCGTCGTGGCAGGAGGTGCAGAGGGTCTCACCGGGCTGGGCGAGGAGAGAGGCCTCGGCCGACCCGTGCGGCCGGTGGCAGGTGAGGCAGCCCTCGCCCACCGGGGCGTGGACGACCTTCCCCCCGAACCCGCCGTCCTTGTGGCAGCTCGTGCAGAGCTCACGCGCGGCGGTCCTCAGGATCTTCGCGTGGTCGGAGCCGTGCGGGTCGTGGCACCGAGAGCACTTGTCCACCTCGGGGTGGCGGTGCGCCGCCTCGAGCCCGAGCGCCGCCGCCTGGTGGCAGCCGAGGCACAGCTTCGGCTCCTCCGACTGCAGTCGCAGGGCGCCGACCAGGCCGTGGGGCTTGTGGCAGACCGTGCAGTCGCCCTGGGCCATGGGGGCGTGCGGCACCTTGCGCGCCTTGCCCACGTCGGCGTGGCACTCGACGCAGGAGCCGCCTTTCTCGAAGCGCGCCCCCTTCTTCAGCTGGCCGTGGGCGACGCCGGCGCCGAGGCCCACGGCAGCGAGCGCCGCCGCCAGGCCGATCCTCGATGGTCTCCGCATGATCGCTCTCATGGTTCGCGACGCTCTCCTAGGGCTCGGGTCTCGGCGGCGCGACGTGGGACGGCGCCGCCTCGGCGGCCGGGGCCACGCTGATCGCCAGCGCCGCGACCCGGTCGTCGTACACCTCGATCTTCGATCGCCCCCGCAGCTTCTGGATCACCGCGTCGATCGCCTGCTGGCGCTTCTGGTCCTCGAGGACCTTGCGCACGTTCCCCGAGACCTCGCCGTAGTCGTAGATCCCCTGCTCTTCCCGGGCCTCGACCCGCACGACGGTGAAGCCCTCCGGAGCGGGGTGGGGCCCGAGCACGTCCCCCGGCTTCGCGTCGAAGAGGGCGGCCTCGAGAGCCTCGCCCGTCCCCTTGGGGGTGGCCCAGCCCTTGTCTCCGCCGCTCTCCTTGTAGCCGTCCGTCGAGTGCTGGCGCGCGAGCCAGCCGAAGTCCGCGCCCTGCCGCACGAGGGCGGCGAGGCGCTGCGCCTCCGCCTCGGTGGCCACCGTCATCTGGCGCAGGTGCAGCCGCGGCGGCCGGTGGTAGCTCTCCTTGTTCCGCTCGTACCAGGCGGCCGTCTCCTCCGGCGTGACCCGGATCTCCGCGGCCACCACCTGGCTCAGGAAGCGCGGGGCGAGAAGCTGGGTCTGGGCGGCGTGCAGCGCGCGTTTGGCCTCCTTCGTGTCCCCATAGCCGCGGGCCAGGGCCTCGGCCACCATCAGCTCCCCCTCGACCAGGCGATCGAGGACGATGGGCTTCGCCGCGAGGGCGGCCTCCTCGTTCGCCACCCCTCCCCACCGCCGGCCGAGGGTCTGACCGAGCTTTCCCGCGGTGATCGTGCGCTCGGCGACGCGGGCGACGACGGCGTCGCGGCTCTCGACCTTCGGCATGAGCCTCCCGTCGGGGAGCCGCTCGGGGACGATCGCCGCGAGCACCGACTCGTCGATCGAGACCTTGTGCGCGGCGCGCAGGCGCGCGCCGAGGTCGGCACGGAGGGCGTCCGCCTTGCGGAAGCGCACGAAGGTCCGCAGCGACGGCTTCAGCTTCTCCAGCCGCGCGGGGTCGGCGGGCGCGAGCGACTCGACCCGCGCGACGCTGTAGCCGAGGCGGGTGACCAGGGGTCCCGCGAGGGCGCCGGGCTCGAGGGCGAACAGGGCGGCCGCGAACTCGTTCGGGGTGTCGATCCTCGCGAGGTTCTCGACAAGGCCTCCCTTCGGCCCGTACGGGTCCATCGAGATCTCCTTCGCGAGGGCGCCGATGTCGGCCCCCTTCTCGATCTGCCCGCGCAGGGCCTCGGCCTTCGGCCGCTCGCGGACCGTGAGGATCCGGAACGTGATCCTGCGGTACTGCTCGGCGAAGGCCTGCTGGACCTCCTCGTCGGTGGCCTCGGCCCGGCTCCAGATCTCCTCGCTCTCGAGGCGGGCGGTCGCGAGACTCTCGCGTCGGGCCGCCAGCCGGGAGGGGATGGGGTCATCCTCGTCCATCCCCAGCGCGCGGGCCTCCTGGGCCAGGAGCGTGTCGTTGACGAGCCGGAACATCAGCTGGTTCAGGTCGGGCCGGCTCCGCCGGCCTTCCGCGGCGCCGCTGTGCTTCTGCTCCAGCAGGTTCTCGAGATCCTCCAGGTAGACGGGCTCCCCGTTCACCTGGGCGATGACGCCGGGCTCCGGCGCCGCGGGGGACGCCGGTTGGGCTTGCGCGGCCAGGGCAAGCCCTGGCTCTCCAGCCAGGACAAGCAGGAGCGGGAGCGTGGCGGCGAGCAAGGATCTCGGTGTCATCGTCGTCCTTCGGTTCGGGGAGCGACCTCGATGCCGTCCCGGTCGAGACGGCGGGCGAGGTCCTCTATCACTCGCGCGGTCAGGGCTCCCCGGGAGTGGACGCGCCCGCGGCGGAAAAGGCCCTGGCCGTCCCAGCCTCGGCGCTCCGAGGCGCCCGTCCACAGTATGCGGCCGGTCGAGGCCTCCAGCAGCCGAAGGGCGACCGCGACCTCCGGTTCCGGCTCGGCTTCCCCGCCCCCGAGGTCCCAGGTCTCGACCGTGCCGGTGAGGATCGTGTCGGCCGACGCGGTGCGCTCGAGGGCGGCAAGTGTCTGCGAGGTGACGCCGCCCCACTGGCCGCCCTGGAGCCGGCGCAGGACGTCGTACAAGCGGTTCGGCGAGACCACGGAAACGCCGTCGGCGAAGAGACGGGCGTGAACGGCCTCGGTGACGGCCTCGGCGCTCAACGTGGGCTGAAAGGCGGTCGAGCCGGTGAAGGGGACGACGGCGACGGTGCCGAGCCGGCTCCGGCGCGGCTCGCGGGGGCGCGCGGCCCCCGCGCCGTCTGCCACGAGCGGGAGATCTCGCAGGAGATCGCGGGCCACGAGGGGGGTGAGATCCTCGATCCCGGCGATCACCCCGAGCCCGAGCAGCTTCCGCCGATCGAGGCCGCTCTCCCCGCGGAAGCCCGAGAAGACGAGCTCCCCGGTCTCGCTCGAGTAGAGCCGGACCGAAAGGGTCAGGCCGGGCACCAGGCTCCGGTCGGCCTCGTGCAGCGTGGCCGAGGCCAGCCAGTCGGCCGCCAGCTCGCGGCCGAGCTGGCGCAGGAGCTGGGGGGTGATGCGGTCCCCGTTCCGGATGCGCAGCCGGCGCAGCGCGTCCCGCGTCTCGCCCGGGCCGACGAGACGGCCGAGGCGGCCCAGCTCGCTCCGCAGCGCCTCGCCGACCGCGGCGGCGGCCGCGGGGTCGCCCGCCCGGTCCTGCACGGGGAAGAGCGCGACCGCGCGCGCGTCCGCGGCGGCCGTGCCGCCCCCCGGGGCCGCCGACGCAGCGGCCAGCAGGACGGCAGCGGCGGCGAGAGTTGACCTGAGGTTCACGCGGGACCCGCTACTTGACCAGCGTCTTGAGGGCCTCGTGCACGCACCGGCGGGTCGTCTCCGCGATGGGCTCGCCGCCGGTCCCGAGCACACGGGCCTCGAGGCTGCCCCCCTTCTCGCTGTGGGTCGTGGCCCAGACCGTGGCGCCCGTCTCGGTCTCGACGAGGTGCAGGTCGACGGTCACCACCGGGATGGGCACGGCGCCCGAGCGCAGGTTCTCCGACTGGGTGACGCTACCGAGGAGGAGCGCCTGTACGTTCAGGGCCTTGCCCAGCGCGAGGATCTGCTCGGTGCTCGGGGCGACCGGGCGTCCGGAGACGGCCCCGGCGACTTTGACGAGCGCGGCCTGCACCTCGCCCGGCTCGACCACGTCCACCGCCCCGGTGGCCAGAAGCTCGGTGATCGCGAGGCGCGTGGCCCGGGAGCCGGCCTGGCGGTCGATGCTCTCGTTGTCGAACGGCAGGACCGCCACCCTCTGGACGAAGGCGAAGTCGAACTTCGGGTTGGTGAACTGCGTGGCCTTCATCGTGCCGCCACAGGCGCCGAGGCCCAGCGCGGCCGGGAGGAGGAGGGAGGCGACGGAAGCGCATTGGCTCATGTCTGACCGTCCTAGAAGGCGAGCTGGAGGCCCGCTCGGAAGTTGGACACCCGGGTGCTCTCGCCCTGGGTGCCCTCGCTCGTCGACCTCGAGAGGTTAGCAAAGAGGAGGAACTGCATGAACAGGCGATAGGTCGCGCTGAGGCTGTCGGTCGACGTCTGGAAGCCCCCGGCGTCTTCGTACCCCTGGTACGTGGCCGAGACCGTGAGCCGGTCCCCGGGCGCGTACGAGAGGTTGTAGCTCTGGTTGAGGGAGCCCCGCCCGCCGTCGTCGGTGTACCACCAGTTGCCGCTCAGCGAGAGGTACGAGGTGGGGTTCCAGGTCGTCCAGAGCTGGTACTGGGTCCGGTCGAGGAGGGGCTCGCCGGCGAACGTCTCGTTGCGGGAGAGCGTGAGGCTGCCGGAGACGTCCCACGCCGGGAGGGGGCGCATCTCCAGGGTGTGGGTCCAGGTCCAGCTGTTGCGGTCGCGCCCCTCGAAGGGATCCGCGAGCCGCGAGACGTCGAAGTTCGTCATGTAGCGCAGGTCCTCCAGGAGCTGAAAGCTCACGCCGAGGCGGACGGAGTCCTGTGACTGCAGGAGAGTCGCCTTCTCGGACTCGTCCCGGCGGCCGACGGTGAGGGCGGCGTCCACGGTCGGGAGGGGTTTCCAGACCAGGTTCGCGCTGTAGTGGTTCACGGTCCGCAGCAGCACCGGATCGGCCCGGTTCGCGGAGTCGTTGTAGCGGTACCCCAGGTTGAGGTCGAGGTCCCGGGCGAGGATGACCGAGAGGCGCGCCTGGGCGTGCACGTCTTCGTAGTCGCGGCGCACGAGGCCGGCGGCCAGCGTCTCGTCCGAGCTCGCCCCGAAGCCCACGGCCATGCTCACCCTCCGGGAGGGATTGAAGCCCAGGATCACGTCGCCCCGGTAGAGGCTGTCGTCGGAGTCCTCGGCGAAGGCCGTCGCCGCCCGGTCCAGCAGGGCCCGGACCTCGGTGACGCGCACCGCGGACGCCGCATTGACGGAGACGTTCACGGCCTTGAAGAACCGGTCCTCGGTCTGGGGGAAGAGGATGCGGTACCGCAGGAGTCCCGAATCGAAGGTCGAGGTGGCCCCGGAGACCGCCTCCCAGAACAGGTTGTCCCGGCTGCGGTAGACCTGCCAGACGACGGACGGGCCGGAGACGACGTCCGTCGCGATCTCCAGGCGGGTGATCGGGCGGGTCACGCCCAGGTCGACCCCGACGTTGCGGAACGTGCTCGCCCCCCCGATCTCGACCGGAGGCGAGGCCGGTGTGACGGCGTCCCCGTCGACGAGAGTAGGGCTGCTCACGAGCTCGCCGATCTCCGGCGAGGCGTCGACGGCGAAGAGGCCGGCGGCGGCGGGAACGGGCTCGGCGAGCTCCGCCTCCTCGCCGATCCCTGTCGTGCGGCCGAGGAGGCTGGCCTGCCCGGACAGCCCCACCGAGAGACGATCGGCCCAGAACGAACGCTGCGCGCTCAGGCGGGCCTCGTGCCGGTCCTGATCGCTCCGGAAGGCGTTCGACTGGTTGTCGACGGTGAGGGTCTCGTAGGTGTAGCTGGCGGACCAGTGCCGGCGGTTGTAGAAGGCCGTGAGGTCCAGGAGCCGCGTGTTCACGTCCCGTCCGAACGCGGAGACGTCGGCGACGTTGCGCTCGTCCCGGAAGTCCACGCTGAACCCGGGCCCGAACGAGGACTTCCAGCTCAGGTTGGCGGCGAGCGACCGCCGGTCCAGGCTCTCCGCCGCGGCCGAGCTGTCGACCGAGAGCTGGTAGGCCGCCACGCGCGCCGACAGCTCCTCGCGGTTGTAGAGGAGCTCGACCAGGGGCTGCGACGTGCTGCGGGTGAAGGAGGTGCCGCCCTGGAACGTGGTCCCGAGGTCGAAGTACTGGTAGCCGACGCGCACCGTGAGGTAGGGCGTCAGCGGCTGGAAGAGGCCCAGCGTGTACTGCTGCTCGAGGAGGTCGCTCTTGAAGGCGCCGGCAGTGGTCGAGGTGTTCGCCACCAGGGCGCTTCCGGTGAGGTCGGCGGGGAGGGCCGGCGACGCGAGCCCGGCCAGCGAGACGAGCAGGAAGGCCGCACACGCCGGGTGCAACGGGGTGGCTCCCCTGACGTCCATCGTCGGTCGGTGATCCCGCACGCGCGTCGGCCTCATGGCTCCGCTGGAGGGCCCATTCTGACCACGGGACGGCCCCCGAGTCACTCCACCATTTGCACCATTTGCACCAGGTCGCTCCCCCCGCCCCGAGGGGGTCCGCCCGAAAAAAAAGCCCGGGGCTCACGCCCCGGGCTACACGCTCGAGTTCGGGACTCTAGGGAACGAAGTCCTCCAGCTCGTCGAACTCGTCCTTGGAGTGGCACTTGTTGCACAGCGAGCGCTGGTAGTCGTCGTACGGGTTCGGGATCTTGTAGGAGCCCGAGATGTTGCCGTCCGTGGCGATGCCCAGGATGTTGAAGTCCCAGCGGCCCGCGTTCGGCGCCGAGGTGGCGTGGGCGCGGTGGCAGCTGATGCAGGCCACAGCGCTGTTGGACGTGGGCCCCGCGGTGGACGTGATGGTCGCTGAGGCGTCCGCGAAGGGCACCTGAGGCAGGTAGGCCGTGGCCTGGACGCCGCTGCCGCAGGGGAGCGTTCCCGTCGGCGGGTTGGCGATGCAGTCCGCGGTGCCCTTGTAGAGGTTGTAGGCCGTCGCGATGTCGTCGCCCAGGGGCTCGCCCGAGGGGTGGATGAGGTTGCCCGACTTCGCGTGGAAGTTTCCGTGGCAGGTGCCGCACCAGCCGCTGATGCCGCCCTTGTAGGCGTTGTGGTTGGTGGCCGACTCCCCGACCGTGGTCGACAGCGCGATGCCGTCGGCGTCGAAGGTGCTGGTGAAGACCGCGGTGTTCACGCTCTGGCCGGACTGGTACAGCAGCCGATAGGAGCCCGTGCCGTGCGGGTCGTGGCAGGACGTGCAGGCCAGGTTGGCGGCGGCGAAAGTGCCGCCGGGGGACGTCGTGAGGACGGGGTCGGCGGACGTGCCCTTGATGCCGGAGATCACGCTGTGGCCCGCCGCGTGACCCAGGATCGGGTTCGTGGCGCCGCCGCGGCCGTCGTTGATGTTGTCCTCCTGCAGGAAGACGTAGTCGCCGCCGCCCCGGTTCGCACGGACGACGTTCGGGGCCGCGGGGTCGGACGACCACACGCCGTAGGACGCGGTGTTGTTGCCGTGGCAGCGCAGGCACACGTCGGACTTGTTCTGGAAGAGGAGCAGGTCGGTGTAGCCGGTGCCGACGGGGGTGCCGCCGATCGTGCCATCGGCCTTGTAGTTCATGGGCTGGCCGTTCGAGCTGTTGTGCATGGTGTGGCAGCCGTTGCAGGCGGCGACGCCGCCGTCGTGGAAGGCGAGAGCCGGGGCTCCCGTCACCAGCACGGCAGCCGCCGCGAGGATCAGGAGTTTGTAGGCTTTCATCGGTACGCTTCTCCTTGGAGATGACGGGTTTTCAGCTGACTCGTTAGCGCTAACGTCCATTGTCGCTGGGGGGCGGGGAGCGATCGAATCTTCCTGTCAGGTGAAAACCCTGGGAAGGAGTGCGGAATCTCCGAAACCCTCTCCCCCACCACGACACTGGAACACACCTCTTTTTACCGGCCCCCCCTGCTACGGGCAATGGTGCCGATGATTCATCCGGTGATTCGCGTGTCACTGGTGGTTCTGGGGGGAACGGTATGTGTACACCGAGAGTACGTTTTCGCTCTCTCCCCCGAAGGAGCGGGCGGGGCCCTCAGTGCCGACGGCTCCCTTCGCGAAGGAGGTCCCGGCGGACGATCATCGCGTGCGTCAGCGGCTCGACGGGGGCGCGGTCGTCGGTCAGAACGGCCCCGCGGCCGGGCGTCGCCGGTCGCAGCGCGACCGTCGCTTCACGCGCGACGGCTCCGAGCTCCTCGGGCAGGGCGGGGTCGGAGAGAAGCGCGCGGACCCGATCCAGAGAGGTCTCTTCCCTGAACGCGATCAGCACCCGCTCCTCGGCGAGCGGGAACTCCAGGACGGTGGGAAACACCGCGGCCAGGGTAGCCACGACGGCCTCGGCGAGCGTGCGGTCGCCGCCGGGCGCGTAGACGTTCATCGAGACGAGGCCGGAGGGCTCGAGCCGCGCCCGCACCGCCTCGAAGAACTCCCGGGTCAGGCAGTAGAAGGGCGCGTACGGGCCGCCCGCGAAGAGGTCGACCTCGATCACGTCGAAGGCGCTCTTCCCCCGCTTCAGGAACGGCCGGGCATCCTCGACGTGCACGTCGAGGTCGGGGCCGCGCGCGACGCCCATGAACTCGTGCGCGACCCGGACGATCACGGGGTCGATCTCGACCGCGCTCACGCGGGCGCCGGGGTAGAAGCGGCGGTAGGCGCGCACCGTCGTCCCTCCGCCCATCCCCAGGACCAGCACGTCCCTTCCCTGCGCGAGGAGCGGGCCGAGGTAGAGGACGTCGTAGTAGGCCCCGGTGAGCATTCCCCGCCCCAGCTGCACCGAGTGGAAGCCGCGCCTGGGGTCGTTGAGTCGCAGCAGCGTGTTCTCTCCCTGCTTCTCGACGAAGACGGTGTTGTAGGGGGACTCCTCGGCGAAGACGATGCCCGGCGGGAGCGGCGCGTCCGGCGCCAGGAGGGGGAGGGCGGCGAGAACGAGGGCCGCCGCCGCCCTCGCGGCGCGGGAGCGCGGCCAGGCGAGCCCCAGCATCCCCGGCACCACCAGCGCGGCGACCAGGATCCGGAGCGTGTGACGGCACCCGTAATCCGGGATCCACCAGAAGGCCGCGACGAACGTGCCGGCGAGGCTGCCCGCGGTCGACAGGGCGAAGACGCGCCCGGCGGTGACCCCGAGGGAGGAGAGCTGGGCCTCGAGCCGGATGACGAAGGGGGACACCGAGCCGAGCAGGAGCATGGGGGGCCCGAGGAGAACGCCGGTCGCGAGGAGGGGGCCCAGGGTGGCGCCGAGCCGCTCGGCCGCGTCGAGGACCGCCTCCGTGACCAGGAGGCTCCCCGCCACCCAGGCCCCGCCCGCGACGAGGAGCCCGAAGACCCACGCGGGGCGCGGGCGCCGGTCGGCCAGCGCCCCGCCGAGCAGGTAGCCGACGGCGAGCGCCGCCATGATCGTCCCGAGGAGCCCTCCCCACACGTACGTCGAGGCGCCGAAGCGCGGGGCGAGGAGCCGGAGGCCGACGAGCTCGAGCCCCATGATGGCCGCGCCGGAGAGGAGCGGGGCGAGGAGCAGGAGGGCCCGCGACGCAGCGCCCGCCGCCGGGACCGGCGTGCCGGGCGGGGCCGGCGGCGGTCCCGCGCTCTTCATCTTCTTGCCCACACTGGCCCTCCTTCGTCCACGCGCACCCGACGGCGACTCGAGGCGGACCAAGAATAGCAGTGAGTCGTGCCGTCCCCGGCGGTGCGTAGTCCACTTGCACTATTGAGGTTGCCGGCGCCTTGGGCGTTCAGTGAGGCACACGAGAACCCTCCGGCGGGGGCTCACAGCATGGAAGAGATGATCTCTCCCCACAGGACGGTCAGGGTGGGGAGAGCCGCGCTCAGCTTCCTCGTCCTCTCGACCTTCGTGCTGATCCCGACGATCCGGCTGAAGAGCCGGTTCGCGCTCGCCCTCGCCCGGCTGCCGGTCTGGAGGCGGTACGAGTTCTTTCGCGTGATGTTCGACATCATCGAGCAGGCGAAACCGGGAAGGGGGGCGGCGTGAGCGCGAGGGCGGTCGTGCTCTTCTCCGGCGGCTCCGACTGCACGCTCGCCGCCGCCAAGGCCGCCCGGTCGGGCCGGTTCGAGGAGATCGTCCTCCTCACCTACGAGGTCCCCGTCTCGTGCCTGGACGAGTTCGCCGGGCGGAACGTGCCCCGCCTGCGGGAGGCGTTCCCGGGCGTGCGCTTCACGCACGTGATGATGCCGGCCGGGGCGGTGATCGAGAAGATCCTGACGAAGAAGCAGCTCCGCTCCGTGCTCCGGCACGGGCTCATGGAGGCCTCCCTCTGCCTGCACTGCCGGATGGGGATGCACGTGCGGACGATCATGTACTGCCTCGACAACGACGTCGCCCACGTGCTCGACGGCGCGAACATCACCATGGCCCTGTGGGTCGACCAGACGCGCAAGGGGCTGGAGATGATCGACCAGCTGTATCGCGCGTTCGGCATCACCCTCGAGCACCCGGTGGTCGACTACGTCGGCGACGACCTCTTCGATCTCGTCAAGTACCTCTCCCCGGAGGAGCTCGAGGGCGCCGTCCACAAGAGCACGTCGCAGGAGCTCCACGAGATGAACGTGCTCGGCGACGGAGGACACAAGTCCGACTACGCCACGAGCTACCGCGCGCAGCCGGTGTGCCTGGGCGTCGTGATGTCGCTCATCCACTCCCTGGGGTACCGCCTTCCCTTCGAGCCGTACCTGGAGTTCAACCGCAAGGCGCTCGCGTGGCTCCGGGACAAGGTGGAGATCTCGACGGAGATGCTGTCCGAGTATCGCAACGAGAGACGGGGGTCCGAGCTCGGCAGACTGATCTGACCCCCGGGGAGCCTCGGCCATGAATGGCCTGCGAGAGTACATCGAGGAGCTCGAGGACCTGGGGCACCTGGTCCGCGTCCGGCGGCCGGTCGAGACCCGGCACGAGATGGCGGCGGTCCAGTGGCAGGTGGAGAGGACGCTCCGCAAGGCCGTTCTCTTCGAGCAGATCGTGGGCCACCCGGGCGTGACGGCCGCCGGCAACCTGTTCCTCATGCCGCTGCGAACGGGCGTCCTCCCCACCATCCCGATGCAGCCGGAGCTGGCCGGCCTCTACGCGGGGCTTCGCAAGCCCGGCATCGTCTACCCCGTCTGGGCGACCAACCCGATGTTCCTGGGCCTCTACCGGGAGCTGGAGGCCGCGGTCATGGGGGCGCTGGCGCATCCGATCGAGCCCGTGGCCGCCGGCGGCCAATGGGAGCACACCGTCGTGGACCGGGAGGTGGACGTCCCGCGGCTCGTCCCTGCCTCCTGGTACTTCCGCGAGGACGCCGGTCCCTACCTCACCACGGCCGTCACCATCGCCCGGGACGACGCCACCGGCCATCTGAACGCCGGCATCTACCGCATCCAGCTGCTCGACGAGCGGCGGCTGGCCATCATGGTCAACGCCAGGCGGGACCTCCTGTCGATCCTCTACGGCGCGTCGCGGCAGGGGAAGCGGCTGGAGGTCGCGATCGCGGTCGGCGTCGCGCCCTCCCTGCTCGTCGCGGCCACCATGAGCGTGCCTTTCGGCCAGAGCGAGCTCGCGGTGGCCGGTGCGCTCCAGGGCGCTCCCTACGAGGTGGCGCGGGGGCTCACCGTCGACCTGCCCGTGCCGGCCGACGCCGAGTTCCTGATCGAGGGAACGATCGACCCGGACGAGCGGGTCCGCGAGGGGCCGTTCACCGAGTACGACCTCATCGCCAGCCAGGCCACCGAGGGGTTCTGCGTGAACGTCACGGCCGTGCGCCGGCGGGAGGCCCCCGTCTTCCACAGCCTGGTCTGCACGTCGCTCGAGATGGTGTCGCTCATCCTCCCCCTGAACATGACCGAACTCGCGAAGACCCGGCGGTTCGTCTCCCTGATCTCCCCCAACGTGAAGGACCTCTTCGTGCTGCCCGGCGTGCCCGGCACCGGGCTCGTGGTGGCGGTCGACAAGCGGAGCGAGAGCGAGCCCCTCGATCTCATCCGCGGGCTGTTCGCCTTCTCCGCGCGGCTCAAGCGGATCGTGGTGGTCGACACCGACGTGGACATCTACGACCCGCAGGACGTGCAGTGGGCGGTGGACACGCGGGTGGTCGCCACCCGCGACGTCGTGGTGCTGGAAGCGACCGGCGAGCTGACCGACGCCGCCCGGGTGGGGGACTTCTCCGTGAAGACGGGCATCGACGCCACCCGCAAGAAGGGCCACGGCCATCGCCTGACGCGGTCCGACACCCGCTGGATGGAGGAGGTCGACGTGAACGCCTACCTCGAAGCCCCGGTCACGGCGTGAGGGCGGGGAGGCATCGATCGTGGACGCCGCGGGCAAGGTCGGGCTGCTGGTCGAGGCCGCCAACCGGAGCGATTCCGTGGGACGCATGCTGCGGGGCTGGGACAGGTGCGTCGGCCTCGCGATCGGGGCCGAACGCATCCACCTTCTGATCGACGGGGGCCGGGCCTCGCTCGGTCCGGCGGCCGACGACGCCTCACCCTTCTTCGAGCTCGACGAAGGCACGCTGGACCGATTGATGGCGGGGACCCTGAACCCGCTGGAGGCGAAGATGCAGGGGCTCATCCGCACCTCGGGCAGCCTGTTCGACGTCCTGCGGTTCGCCGCCATCCTCTCCGCTTCGGCGAAGGAGGCGGCGCGGGCCGGCGGCGCCGGGGGGGGGCTCCCGTGAGCTCCGTCGCCGTGCGACCGACGAGCGGCTTCGCCCGGCAGGCGGAGGCCGCCGACCGCTGTCCCGGCTATGGGATGTGCCGCATCGACTTCCTGGGGATCGGCGTCTGCCCCGTGGGCCGGGAGCGGCATTTCGCCGCCTTCTATCCCCAGGGCCGGATGCGGGTGATCGGCGCGTTCCGCCGGGGCGCCCTGCCGGTCACGGACGGCCTCCTGGAGGTGGCCCGCTCCTGCACGGAGTGCGGGGTCTGCGACAAGCAGTGCTACTTCACCGCCGGCATCCGCTCGCTGCGCCTGTTCCAGGCCTTCAAGGAGGAGGTGGCGACGCTTGCCGCTCCCGCCGCCGGCCAGGGCGCGGATCCCGTGCTCGCGGAGCTCGTCGCTTGCGTGGGGCGGGGCTGGGTGAGCGCCGACCCGGCGATCCTCGCGAGCTACGGCTGGGCCCGCTCGCCCCTCGCCGAGGAGACGCCGCCGCGCTACGTGGCCCTGCCCGGATCCACCGCCGAGGTCGCCTCCCTGGTCCGGACCTGCCGGCACCGGGAGATCCCCTTCGCGGCCCGGGGCGCGGGGACGAGCCTCGCGGGCGCGCTGAGCGACGGCCTGGTGATCGACCTCGCGCGAATGAACGGCCTGAGCATCGACCGCCCCCGCTGGACCGCCACGGTCGGACCCGGGGTCCTCGCCTTCGACCTGCAGGCGGCAGCGGTGAAGGTCGGCATGTGGGCCAGCGTGGCCGAGCCCGCAGCCTGCGTCTGCGCCAACGTCCTGTGCACCAACATGCACTCCTTCCTGTCCTACGCCTGGGGCGTGGGCATCGACCACGTGGTGGACGCGGAGCTCGTCGACCCGACCGGCCGCGTGTACCGGCTGAGCGACCCCGACGCGCCCAACCTGGTCTCCCTTCCCGGCGCGCGGTCCGCGGCCGAGGCCGGGATCTGCACGGAGATGGAGATCCGGCTCCACCCCGCCCCTCCCGACGAGGACTGCGTCTTCGTCCCCTGCGGCAGCCTAGAGGAGGCGGTAGCGGTCGCGAGGGACATCGCCCGGCGCCGGATCGGGACCGGCCTGGGGGTGATGGGCACGGCGTACGTGTCGATGTTCGCCGCCCCCAGCCCGGCGGCCGTCCCGCGGATCCGCAGGGCGCTCGAGGACGGCCTCGGCGTGCGGGCCTTCGTCGTGTGCATCGGCGACCGCAGCGTCCTCGCCGCCATCCCGTCGTTCGCCGGGCCGGTGCTGAGCCGCGCCCTGGGCGGCCTGCTGCTGCGAGCCCTCCCGAGCCTCGATCGCGACCCCGAGCTCCAGTGGATGATGGAGCAGGGCGGCGGGGAGGCGCGCTACAAGGAGCTCTTCGCCCCCGGCCTGCGCCCGCTCGTCGAGATGGCGCTGCGGGCGCGGGCCTGCGTGCCCGACGACGGTGTCGACGCGGACCTGCGGGGCTTCTTCGAGGCCTTCCTCCGGCGGCCGGAGACGGCCGACTCCGTCTGGCTCAACCTCTTCCGCATCCTCCCCGCGCGGATGGGGCGCGGGCACCAGTTCGTGTCGCGCGTCCTCTACTGCTCGCTGGACGAGCCGGGGGCCGTGCCCCGGGCCTGCGAGCGCCTGGGGGAGATCGGCGAGCGTCACGGCCTCCCCCACGCGTTCGGCTACCTCGTCCCGCTGGCGGACGGCACGCGGGCGGTGATGGAGTACGACCTGTACTTCGACGCCACCGACCCGCGCCAGGTCCGGGAGGTCCGCGCGGCCATGAAGGAGGCGGCGGAGACCGAGCGCGAGCTGTGCGCGGGCCCCGATTTCGTCTGCTCGGGCGAGTCCGTCCGGCTGCACGGGCTGAGCCGCCCCGCGACCTATCTCTTCGGGGGCCGAAGATGAGGTTTCTGGTCACGGGCGCCGCCGGGTTCGTGGGCTCCTACCTCACCGTGGCTCTCCTCCGGGCGGGCCATCGCGTGGCGGCGCTCGTCCGCTCCCGCGAGAACCACCCGGCGCGGAAGCGGCTGGAGCGCGTCCTGCGCTGGCACGGGGCGAGCGAGGCCTCCCGCGTCCAGCTGGTGCAGGCCGACCTCGCCCGGCCCGGGCTCGGCCTGAGCCCGGCCGCCTTCACGCGTCTCGCCCGCCGCCTGGACGGGATCGTGAACTGCGCGGCGGCGACCACCTTCGAGGAGACGAAGCGGGCGCAGATCTACGCCTCGAACGTCGAGGGCACGGCCCACCTGCTCGAGCTGGCGGAGGCCGCGCCCCTCCGCTCCCTCCACCACATGAGCACGGCCTTCGTGTCCGGCCGTCGGGACGGGCTCTGCGCCGAGGCGATCGAGGACCCGCCGGGCTTCCACAACTCCTACGAGGAATCGAAGCTCGAGGCCGAGAAGATGGTCCTGGACTTCGGCCGGCGCCGCCACGTCCCGGTGTACGTCCATCGGCCCTCGATCATCGTGGGCGATTCCGCGGACGGGCGGACCCTGCTCTTCAACGCCATGTACTACCCCGTCCGGTTCTCGCGATACATCCTCGACCTCCTGAGAATGGACATCGACCAGAACGAGGGGCGGCTCGCCGCCGAGATGGGGGTCCACCTGCGCGAGGACGGCACGCTCGACGTGCCGGTGCGGCTGGACACGGGCCCCCCGGGGGAGGGGTCCTGAACCTCGTGCCCATCGACTTCGTCGTCGACGCCGTGCTCGCCGTGATCGCCTCGGACGCCGAGCCCGGCATCTACCACCTCGTCAACAAGCGGCCTTCCTCGGTGGCCGACCTCGTCGCCTACACGTCGCGCTACTTCCGCTTGACGGGTCCCGCGGCCTGCCCGTCGGAGACGTTCCTCGCGGCGCCCAAGACCGCTCTCGAGGAGCGGTTCGAGAAGGACATCGACGTCTACCGGCCCTACCTGAAGGACACGCGCCTCTTCGACACCACGCGCGCCGACCGGGTCCTCGAGGCGGCCGGCGTGCGCTGTCCGCCCTTCGACTACGAGCTGTTCAGGCGCTGCATCGACTTCGCGCTGGCGTGCGACTGGCGCCCCCTCTCGACGGCGCGCCCGGCGCCGGCGGCGCCGGTGGCCTAGAGAGAGCGCGATGGCCATGGTTCTGAAGGTCGCCTGGCGCCACGCCCTGCGGGACCGGCGGAGGTCGATGGGCGTGGTCGTGGCCATGGCCCTGAGCATCGCCGCGCTCACCTCTGCGCTCGCGCTCCTCATCGGCATGAGGCGCATGTTCATGGAGCTGGCCTTCGACACGGTCGGCCACGTCACGGTGGAGCGGGAGGGCTACCGCGAGAGGGCCGCGATGCTGCCCGTTCACCTGGCCATCGACGACCCCGCGCCCCTCCTCGAAGCGCTGCGCGGGCGCCCCGACGTGTCGGGCGCGACCGTCGAGCTGGCGTGCGGGGCCCGGCTGCTGAGCGGCGAGCGCTCCGCGGAGGTGATGCTCCGTGGCATCGACGTCGGCGATGCGGCGTGGAACCGACGCTATCGCCAGGCGATCGTGGACGGCGCCTTCCCGGCCTCCGACGGAAGCGTCGTCCTCGGCTGGGGGCTCGCGCGCTACCTGGGACTGAAGGTGGGCGACCGGCTGACCCTCCTGGCCTACAACCCCAACGGGGGCCTCAACGCCGTGAGCGTGGTCGTGGCCGGGATCTACCGGACCGACAAGACCGAGGAGAACGAGGACCTCGCGCTGGCCTCCATCGACACCGTGCGCCGCCTCCTGCAGGTGCGGTCGAGCGTGACCGCGGTGCTGGTGCGGCTACGCGACGCCGACGACACGGCGCGGGTGGTGGCCGAGCTCGCGGGGCCGCTGGCGAAGCGGCATCTCGCCGTGCACTCCTGGCGCGACGTCTACGCCGAGATCGCGGCCGGGCTCGTCTGGGTGAACATCGTGATCGTCGTGCTGTTCTCGATCATTGTCGGCGTCGTCGTCTCGGGGATCGCGAACACGCACCTGATCGCGGTCTTCGAGCGCGTCCGCACGCTCGGGACCATGCGCTCGATCGGCATGTCGCGGTGGGGGATCGCCGGCGTCGTCGTGGCCGAGACGGGGCTGACGGGCCTCGTCGGCTCGATCTTCGGAGTGGCCCTGGGCGCGCTCGTCGTCGCCCTGGCGGGGCGCAGGGGCATCGACATGGGACCCCAGCTGGACGGGATCGCCCGGGTGATCCACCCCGCGTTCACGGCCGAGATCGGCGTCTTCTGCCTGGTGATCGGGGTCGGCGTGTCGGCCCTGGCGGGCGTCTACCCGGCCTGGCTGGCCGGGAAGATTAAGCCCATCGAGGCCCTGTCCTTCCGATGAGAGCCCTGGGACCCGCCCGGCTCGTCCTCGGGCTCGCCGGGCGCAACGTGCGCCGGAACCCGAGGCGCACCCTGCTCGACATGGCGGCCTTCGTCGTCTGCCTGTCCATGATCGCGTTCTTCGTCGGCGTCTACCGCTTCCGCATCGTCGACGGGGTGACCAAGGCCACGCGCTACCGGACCGGGCACATCCAGATCCACGCGCGCGGCTACGACGCCGTCGCCCGACGGCTGCCGCTCGCGCCGGCCATCGCCGACCCCGGCCCGATCCTCCTCGCCCTGCAGGGCCGCCCCGGGGTCCGGCTCGTCTCCGCGCGCATCCGCTTCCCGGCGTCGCTGTCCCGGGGGCAGGAGCAGCTCCGCAGCCACGGTGTCGCCTTCGACCCGGAGCGCGAGGCGGCGTTCTCGCTCCTTCCCGAGCGGGTCCGGGCCGGGCGCTACCTGCGCTCGTCCGACGCGGGGGTGCTGCTCACCGAGCGCCTCGCGCGCCTGCTCGAGGCCGCCCCAGGCCAGACGGTCCGGCTGAATGCCCAGAGCGTCCACGACGTCCCCAACATCGTCGAGGCCGAGGTGGTGGGGATCGTCCGCCCCCCGTTCAGCGCCGTCGACCAGGCGACGTTCTTCGTCCCCCTGCCCCTCGCCCGGGAGCTGCTCGAGATGCGGGACGGCGCCACGGAGGTGCTGGTGGCGCTCGAGGACCCGGGCGCGACCAAGGCGGTGCTCGGGGCGATCCCCGGCTTCCTCGGGCCCGAGCTCGCGGCGGCGACCGAGGCGTTCGACTGGCGTCACTACGAGCCCGCGCTCGTGGCCGACATCGCCGTGGACACGCGCTTCCTCACCCTCTTCTTCGGGGTGCTGCTCCTGGTCTCGACGTTCATCATGAGCAACTCCATGTCGATGACGGTCTTCGAGAGGACGCGCGAGCTCGGCACGCTGCGGGCGGTCGGGATGTCCCGCAACACGCTCCTGGCCCTGGTCTCGGCCGAGTCGGCCCTCGTGGAGCTCTCGGCGCCCTCGCCGGGTGCCTGCTGGGCGCGCTCCTCTGCTGGTACTACGGGATCCACGGCATCCCGACCGACGTCGGGGAGCTGTCCTCGACACCCGTCAGCCCCCGCTTCTACCCGATCAGCCGGCCCATCGAGTACGTGGGCTGTGCCGTGCTCGGGGTGACGGCGGGTTGGCTGGGCGGGCTGCGCGGGGCGCTCCGCGCCCGCCGCTTGAGGATCGTGGAGGCGCTGCGTGATTGAGAGGTCCTTCATGAGGTCCAGGTCGCGGCACGCCGCCGTCGTCGCGCTGGTGGTGCTCGCCCTTCCGCTCGCGCCGGGCTGGACGGCCCAGGGCAACCCGCCCCTCACGGCCGAGGAGGTCCTGGCGCGGGTGGACGAGACGCTCTTCCCCGCCTCGTTCACAATGGAGCTCACGCTCACCGACCACAAGCCCCGCCTGGGCGAGCGGTCCTTCAGGATCCACCTCAAGGGGGCCCGGCACACGGGCAGCCTGCTGAGCTTCAGCGCACCCCCCACCGAGGTCGGCAAGAGGTACCTCTTCCGGGACCGCAGCATCTGGATCGCGATCCCGGGCCTTCCGAACGTCGTGCGGGTCTCGGCGAAGGAAGACTTCATGGACTCGAGCTTCGCCAACAGCGACCTCATGGACTCGGCCTACGCCGACGACTACGACAGCCGCGTGGAGGCGATGAGCGTGGTCGGCGGCCGGAGCGTGTACGTCCTCGTCTGCCGGGCCCGGACGGAGCGGATCACGTACGCCTCGATCAAGATGGTCGTGGACGCCGAGACCTTCATCCCCCGGCAGTTCGAGTACTTCACGCGGTCCGGCCTCCGGACGAAGACGGCCTCCTTCGGCGCACCGAAGCACCTCGCCCGGAGGCTGCGTCCCACCCGCATCGAGATGCGGGACGACACGGTCGAGGGCAGCTTCTCCGTCATCGACATCGAGAAGCTGGAGGAGGCCGCGGTCCCTCCGGGCGCCCTTTCCGTGGAGGCGCTCCGGTGAGCTTCCCTCCCGGGGCGGCGCGCTCGCTCGCGGCGGTCGGCCTGCTCGTGGCCGCGCTCGCCGGCGCGGCCCCGGTCGGCGCCCAGGGCCTGTCGGGCGACCTGGAGTGGATGGTGAGGGCCAACGACGGCAGCCCCGGCGCCCCCGGCAGCGAGGCCGTGGACGACGTGCAGACGGCCCTGTCCCTGCGGGCTCTCTTCCAGATGGGCGACGAGAGCCGCCGGCTGACCGCCCGCTTCGACGGCTACGCCATCGCGGGAGGCGAGGACGTCTCGCGGCTCGGGGGCCTGACCGGGGAGCTGAACGAGGCCTACCTCGCCTTCTCGACGGCCGAGTGCGGCGCGTCGCTGGGCGTGCGGCGCTACCCCGACCAGTACTCCTACTACTGGAACCCGACCTTCCTTGCCCAGCCCAAGGTCGACCTGGCGCGGCCCGACTACCTGGCAGAGGGGATCTCGACCGCCGCCGTGTGGTGCCGCTCCGCCCGTCTCACGCCCCGGCTGGTCGTGGCCTGGAACTCCGACGGCGTGTTCCCGGGCGTGCAGCTCGACGGCTACTTCGGGGGCACCGAGGCCTACGTCAACGCCTTCGGCAGCACCGAGTCCGAGCGCACGCTCGGGGCCGGGGTCCGGCGCGGCCTGGGCTCGTGGACGGTCCAGGCGGAGGGTTGCCTCATCTGGAACGACCAGCGCATCTACCCCGTGCCACCACCGGACGTCGCCGCCGGAGCCCCCCCCGTGGAGAAGCGGAGCGACGCGGTCCGGGGCCTCGTGGTCCTCGGGGTGAACCGGCAGGCGCTCCGGAACGGCCTGCTCGTGATGGAGGTGCTCTACGACTCGCGCGGCCTCTCCGCCGCCGAGTTCGAGCGCGTCCGGGCCCTCGCCGGCGGCCTCGGCGCGCCGGCGGAGGGCGGGATGGACCCGGCGGCGGGCCTCGCGGGGGCGCTCCGCCAGCCCGGGGAGCTGCGCCACGCCTATCTCCACGCGTCGTACACCCACACCGGCGCGAAGAGGTGGAAGCTCGGCCTGGTGAGCCTGACGAGCCTGGAGGACGGCTCCGGGTACGTGAGGCCCGTCCTCGAGTGGAGCGCGGCGGGCCGGTTCAAGGTCGCCCTGACGGGCTTCTGGCGCTACGGGAGCGCGGCCGACGAGTTCGGCCTGCTCGCCGTGCGACGCAGCCTCGCCCTCTCCCTGCGGTACTTCCTCTGAGGACGACCATGGCCGATGATCCCGACACGGTCGTGCGGTTCGCCGGGGTTCGGAAGTCCTACCGCCTGGGCGAGACCTGGGTCCGGGCCCTGAAAGGCGTCGACCTCTCGATCGCCCGCGGCGGCTTCGTGGCGGTGGCCGGCCCCTCCGGCTCGGGGAAGACGACGCTGCTCAACCTCGTCGGCTGCCTGGACGTGCCGACCGAGGGCGAGGTGTACGTCCACGGGCAGGCCACGAGCCGCCTGAGCGACGCCGCCGCCACCCGGCTGCGGCGTGACGCCATCGGCTTCATCTTCCAGAGCTTCAACCTCGTGCCGGTGTTCGACGTCTACGAGAACGTCGAGTTCCCGCTCATCCTCAAGGGCCGGGCGCGAAAGGACCGCGACCGCAAGGTGCGCGAGACCGTCGAGGCCGTGGGGCTCGCGAGCCACCTCGCGCACCGGCCCGACCAGCTCAGCGGCGGACAGCGCCAGCGCGTGGCCATCGCCCGCGCCCTGGTCACCGACCCCCTCCTGGTCCTGGCCGACGAGCCCACCGCGAACCTGGACTCCGAGACCGGCGGCGGCATCGTCCGACTGATGCGGGACATCAACCGCGAGCGGAGCGTCACTTTCATCTTCGCCACCCACGACGCGCGCGTGGTCGAGCTGGCCACGCGCATCATCCGGCTGCGCGACGGGGCGGTCGAGGCGGACAGCGACGCTTCCCCGTGAGCGGCCTCCTGATGGGCGCCGTCACCAACTTGCGCCCCGACCTCTTCCGGGCCGTCCACGCGACGGTGCCCTTCGTGGAAGTGATGAACACCATGATGGACGCGACCCTGCCGCTCACGGTCGGCGAGCACCTCGAGTGGGGCAACCCCAACGACAAGGCGGCGTGAGATGCTGAAGCAGGTGGGGATCACGAAGTAGGCGCGACGAGCCGGAGCCTGGGGAAGTACGTCCGGTACCGCACGGGGTCGCGGGTGAGGAGCGAGAGCCCCGCCACCGCCGCGTGCGCGCCGATGTAGAAGTCGGGGAGCGGCGAACGCTTCGCTCCGCCCCGACGCCGGTAGGCCTGGAAGCACTTCCCGGCCAGGAAGGCCGCGTCCCACGGCAGCGGGCTGCGGATGAAGGCGTCCGGGGGCAGGGCGGACTCGACGTCCTCGACCCGGCCGAAGCCGACGGACACCTCCGCGTACACGATCGGGTTGACGACGAGCTCCGACTCGTCGGCGCAGCGCGCGAGCGCCTCCGAGGACCAGGCGAACCACTCCGGGTCCTCGGTGAGGACGTCGAGGAGGACGTTGCTGTCGACGAGGACCCCCGCCATGCCGCTACCCCCGGGTCAGGGCGAGGATCTGGTCGGTCGTGAGCCGGGTCGTCGCGCGCCCGCGCAGGCGGTCGACGATCCCCCGGCCGCGGCCCGGGCGGCCCTCGACCTTGCGCATCCTCACCGCGTTGCCGACGACATCGAACTCGACCTCGGTCTCCGGCTGCAGCCCGAGCCGGAGCCGGATCTCCTGCGGGATCGTGACCTGCCCCTTGGACGTGATGCGCATGGTAATACTCCTACCAGTCTTACTATACCATCGACCGCCGCGATTGCCCCCGGCGGAGATGGGGAGGCACCGCGCGCAGGAGAGCCGGCGCTACTTCCAGTGGCTGGAGACGAACTCCTCCGTCTCCGGCAGCCCGCCCTGGAGGATGAGGTAGCCGTTGTGTGGCTCGCGCTCCGTCGTCTCGTGGCTGATCGGGTGGCGCATCATGCGGAGCACCTCGGCGTGGTCGTCGGTGTGGCCGAGGACCCAGCTCAGCTTCATGAGGGCCGTCTCCGGCAGCATGTTGTCGAGGGGCACGATGCCGAGGTCGAGAAGGTCGCGCCCGGTGTCGTAGACGTACATCTGGGCGTAGCCCCAGAGCGTCTGCACGGTCATCACCACGTGGACGCCCGCCGCCACCGCGCGCTCGAGCGCCGGGTAGAGCGGCTTGTTGACGTGCCCGAGGCCCGTCCCCGCGATCACGATCCCGCGGTAGCCCTTCTCGACGAGCGCGTCCACGAGGTCCGGCTTCATCCCCGGGTAGTAGTAGAGGATGGTCGTCCGGTCCTCGTAGGCCGTGTCCACCTTCACCTTGCCCGAGCGGTCGCGGCGGCGGAAGTCGTCGGAGAGGTACGTGAAGTCGTCGCCCACCATGGCAAGAGGGATGCCGCCGATGGTGCGGAAGGTGGACCGGTACGAGCTGTGCATCTTGCGGCAGCGCGTGCCGCGGTGCAGCAGCGCGTACTGGTCCGAGGTCGGGCCGAACATGCAGATCTGGACCTCGGCGATCTCGCCCCGGCCCGCGGCCCGGACCGCGTGGATCAGGTTGAGCGCGGCGTCGCTCGAGGGCCGGTCGCTCGAGCGCTGCGAGCCGACCATCACGATCGGCACCGGGGTGTCCTGGACCATGAAGGACAGGATCGCCGCGGTGTGGCCCATGGTGTCGGTGCCGTGGCCGATCACGATGCCGTCCACCCCGTCCTCGATCTCGCGGCCGATGGCCTCGGCGAGGGCCACGTACTGCTCCTTCGCCATGTTCTCCGAGAAGACGCCGAAGAGCTTCTTCGTGGTGAGGTTCGCGAGGTCGGCGAGCTCCGGCACCGCGCCGTAGAGCTCGCCGGGCGTGAAGGCGGGGATCACCGCGCCCGTCCGGTAGTCGAGGCGCGAGGCGATCGTCCCCCCGGTGCCGAGGAGCGTGACCGTCGGCAGCTCCGGCCGCGAGGGGAACTCCTTCTCCGGGATCTTGTAGACGGCTTCCTTGTACCCGACCTCGCCCATCGTCCGAACCCGGTCGACGTGGAGGCCGACGTTGTAGCCGGTCTTGAGCTTGATGACGACGTGCTCGTCGTCGAGGGTCTCGCTGCGGGGCAGGATCACGCCCTCGAAGACGCTGCCGGCGTCGTTCGTGGCGCGCACGTCGCTCCACACCCGGACGCCGAAGCCCTCGAGCCGCGCCCGGGCCCGGCCCTTGTAGCCCTTGAGGGGATCGGGGGCGCTCACGGCCTCACCTCCGCGGCCGACCGGATCGCCTCGAGAACGACGCTCGCCGTGACCCGTCCGCGCAGCGTGTCCATCACCTGCCCCGCCGCGTGGCGGAGGATGCGGCCGGGGTCCCGGTCGTAGGCCTCATGCTCCGCCGCCTCCACCCAGCGCGGGAGCATCTCCCGCCACCCGGGCGGCTCGTGGTCGAGACCCAGCTCGCCGAGAAGGCCGGCCAGGCTTTCCCCGGGACGATACGCCATCCGTCGGACCAGGATCGCCCAGGCCTCGCGGCGGGCCGGGCGCGCCGCGAGCGCGTGGAAGAGGTCGACCCACGCGTCGCCGGGAATCGCGTCGACGGGCACGCCGGCGCGACGCAGGCCCTTGAGACGCTCGCCGAAGAAGAACGCGGCGAAGCGCAGGTCCGCCTTCGCCTCCGCCACCACGCGGTCCACGAGGGCGGCGCCCCCCCGCCGGACGAGGTAGTGCGCGACGGGAAGGGGCACGCCGGCCGCCGCGTAACGCGCCTCGCGATCCCACGGCCGCTCGGGCAGGGCCGCCCGCAGGCGATCGACGCGGTCGCGTGTCACCCGCGTGGGCGGGGAGTCGGTGTCGGGATACATGCGGTCGGGCCCGGGCAGGATGCGCTCGAAGTCGGTCGAGCCGTCCGGGAAGGGCTGCCGCGTCTCGTTCGGGACGCCGTCCGTCGCATCCACGTAGCGCAGCCGGATCTCGTCCGCCGCCGTGTGCACGTCGCGCTCCGGCCCCCAGACGAGGACGAGGCCGTCCTTCTCCCCGCAGCGCGCCGTCGCCCGTAGCCGCGCGAGGTGCTCCCCCGCCTCCCGCGGCCACGCCTCGGAGTGGAAGAGGATGGGCGGCTGGTCGAGTCCCGCGATCACGCGGACGCGGCCGGCCAGCTCGTCGGCGAACGTGCGTCCCGGCTGGGTCGGCCAGGAGAGCGTGCCCGCGAGCCCGGGCAGGCGCACGGCGAGCACGCGGAACGGCCCGTGCCCCAGCTCGAAGCCCGGGCGCCGGCTCTGGCTGCGCACGAACCACTCCCAGCTCTCCGCGCGCAGGGGGGCGAGGGAGGACGAGCCGACGAAGCCGGTGACGTCCGTCGTCTCGACCCGCACGTCGTAGGCGCCCCGGAAGCCGCGGCCGAAGAGCTCGTCGCGCAGCCGCAGCAGGTTGACCTGCCGCCAGGCCTCGCCGTGGACGAGCCGCGGCGCCCAGCCCGCCTGCGGGACGCCCTTGATCTCGACGCGCCGTCCCCCCCGGACCGACACGTTCACGTCCTGTCGGCTCGCGCCCATCCCCACCCGCACGTGCCCCGTCGAGCGGCACACGCGGCCCACGAGCAGGATCGCCTCCTCCACCTCGTCCGGCGTGCGCAGGTCGGGGCCGGTGACCGTCTCGATGAGCGGCATGCCGAGCCGGTCGGTGCGCCAGACGATGAGGTGGCCCTTGTCCGAGACCTCGCGGCAGGAGTCCTCCTCGACGCTGACCTGCGTGATCGAGAGCGTGCGCCCCCGGAAGGGGAGCGTCCCGTTGACGCCCACGATCGCGGTTCGCTGGAAGCCGGTGGGGATCGACCCGTCCAGGTACTGCTTCCGCGCGATGTGGACCTCGTCCACGATGTCGCACCCGAGCATGAGGCACTGCTCGATGGCCACGTCCACCGCCGCCTGGTTCACCGGGAAGGGCGGGGTGTCGTCCATCTCGTACGTGCAGGTGTTCGCCCGGTTGAGGAGGTAGACGATGTGCTTGCGGGTCTTGAACTCCATGAGCGCGGTGCCGTCGTAGACCCCGAGCTCGGAGAGGGTGGGCCGCATGTGCCGCAGCACCGTCCCGTCGTGGGTCCTGGTGTAGCGCCCCGCCGGGCACTGGCAGAAGAGCTTCTTCTCCGTCAGCAGCTGCTGGTGGACCTCGAGCCCGGAGATGAAGCCGACCGCGGCGTAGTCGAGGGGGGGGTCGAGGGGGCGGGTCATCGGGCGCCCGGGCGGGCGAAGCGCATCATATCAGCCGTCGTGCGGCACGGCGGTCAGGGCCGCTCGGCCGGCGGGGCGACGCTCGACGCCGACACCACGCGGTTGCGGCCGGACTGCTTGGCGGCGTAGAGGGCGCGGTCGGAGGCGGCGAGCAGGGCGTCCGGCTCGCGGCCGTCCGCCGGCCACACCGCGACCCCCAGGCTCGCGGTGAGGAGGATGCGGGCCCCCTCGTGGACGAAGCGGTGCTTCTCGAGGGCGCTGCGCAGGCGCTCGGCCGCGCCCATCGACCGCTCCTCGTCGGAGCCGGGCAGGATGACCACGAACTCCTCCCCGCCGTAGCGGGCCGCCTGGTCGCCCTTGCGCAGGTGCTGGGTCAGGAGGCGGGCGAGCGAGCGCAGCGCGGCGTCACCGGCCGGGTGGCCGTAGGTGTCGTTGAGCTTCTTGAAGTGGTCGAGGTCGAGGATGGCGAGGCCGAGGGAGCCGCCGGGGCGGCGGTCCTCGTTGGCGATGGCCGCGGCGAGAAGCTCGTTGAAGGCGCGCCGGTTGTAGAGGCCGGTCAGGCCGTCGCGCACCGCGAGCTGCCGCTGCTGCTCCTTGTCCTTGATGAGCTGGATGGTCGCGGCCGCCTGGTTGGCGAGGATCTCGAGCACGCGGCGGGAGGAGGCGTCGAAGGCCCCGCGGGCCCCGGTGAGGACGAGGACCCCGAGCGTGCGGTTGCGGGCCCGGAGGGGGACGGCGAGGAGCGACTCGGCGCGGCCCGAGCCCTCGTCGAGGACGAGGACCGGCATGGGGTCCTCGTGCCCCGCGACGCTGTCGAGGAGGTAGGCCTCCTCGGCGCTGCGCAGCACCCAGGAGGCCCACGTGCGCTCGTCGAGGCTCACCTCGCGCTTCAGGAAGTCCGTCGGCCACCCGAAGCCCGCCTCGACCACGTAGCGGGTGCCGAGGTCGTCGGCCATCGCCACCGCGCCGCCGTCGAGGCTCGCGATGTGGCGCGAGGCGCGCAGGAGCAGCTCCCGGACCTCCGCCTCGCGCGACAAGGTGGCGAGCCGCTGCGAGAGCGGGTACACCGCCTTCCACTCCGCGTCGAGCTCCTCGCGCCCGAGCGCGGCGCGGGTGCGCTGGATCGCCTCCGCGGCGAGACGGGCGAAGCCGTCGAGCAGGCGCGGCTCGTTGGCGGTGAAGGCCTGGATCTCCAGCCGGTCAGCCACGAGGGCGCCGACGGCAACGTCGCCGGACCGCACCGGGACCACCAGGAGCGTGCCCACCTTGACCTGCCCGCGGTACCACGGCAGCTCCCAGAGCAGCCTCTTGAAGTCGGTCGCGTAGAAGGGCTGGTCCCGCTCCACGAGGAACGAGAAGGGGTCGGCCCCGAGCGGCGCCGCGCACCCCGGCAGCAGCGCGGCCGGGCCGCGGGCCACCCGCAGGTGCGCCTGCTCGCGCTGGCGGTCGAGGTCGAAGTAGAGGAGAGAGTGCGCCCCGACCGCGAGGTGCGCCACGTCCACGAGCCGCTGCAGGGACGCGTCGAGCTCGCTCGCGCGGTCGAGGTGGCGCGCGCGGCGGCCCTCCTCCGTGACCTGGCGCAGGGCCTCGGCCGCGCTCGCCGGCGAGGCCGGGGCCTCGCCCGGCTCGTCCTCGAGCTGGTCGATGCCGTGCTTGAGCCGCGCCAGCTCCGCGAGCGTCGCGCTGAGCCGCTGCTTCTCGCCGGCGAGCGCGCGGTTCACGGCGACGGCGAGGGCGAAGTAGCCGATGGCGGCGGCGAGGGCGGGCCTTGGGTCGAAGAAGGGAGCGACGCCCGGGGGCGCGGGCGGCAGGAGGGGCCGCACGACGTCGGCGAGCGCGAGCAGCGTGGCCTGACCCGCCACGCCGAGTGCGACCGGGAGCCCTTCGGCGACGGCCAGCGCCGCCACGAGCAGCGCCATGAAGGGCCAGACGGGGAAGCCGCGGGCGCCGATCACCTGGCCGAGCGCGTCGACGGAGAGGACGAGGAAGGCGTGGAGGGCCAGGGTCTCCGGGAGCTTCTTCCCGCGCAGGCTCGCGAGGAGGGCGGAGGCGGTGACACCCAGGCCGACCAGGAGCGCGTCGGCGGCCTTGAGCCAGCCCGGCGCCCATGGCGCGAGGGGCCGGGCGAGCGCCACGACCGTGAGGAACGCCGCGACCCCCAGGAGCACCCGCCCGAGACGCCAGCGGACGCGTATGTCCAGGACCGGGTCGGCGGGAAGGCGGGAATCGGCCATCGGAGGGAAGACGTCCGCGGCGATCATAACAGCGCCGGTGCCGGCCGGCCCGCGTCCGCCTACTTCGCCTGCAGCGTGCGCACGTACTCGACGACCGCGCGGATCCTCTCCTTCACCGAGGCGTCGTCGAAGCCGGTCTCGGGGTTCTTGAACGCGTCGCCCCAGATCGGCATGTCGGGGCCCCCGTGGCCGGGCAGGGGCTTTCTCCCGTCAACGATGCGGTGGACCTTCTCGGCCGGGTACTCGCCGCCGTTGCCCTTCGCGATCACGGTCAGGTCGGGGGGACGGAAGCGGAGGTTCTCGGCGAGCGGACCTTCGCCCTTCCCGTCGGCGCCGTGGCAGGTCGCGCAGTAGGTGCGGAAGGCGTAGGCGCCGGAGACGACCTGCAGGCCCGGGTCGGCGGGAGGGGAGCCGGGCTTGACCTGCGCCAGCGCGACAACGAGCATCGAACCCAAGCACCGCATGGAAACGGACCCCCTTGGAATGACCTGGACCCTTGCCCGAATGATAGGCGAGCGGCTCCCCGGCCGACAAGGCTTTGTCTTCTCCCGGCCCTTGTGGTGAACTCGCCTTCCATGTCGCCCCCCGAGAGCACGGCGTCCGGCCCGCAGGGGGGCGCGCGACCCGTCGGGCCGCTGCAGCTCCTGGCCCTCGGCCTCAACGGGATCGTGGGGGTGGGCATCTTCTTCGTTCCGGCCGCGGTGGCGTCGAGCGCCCCCGGCCTCGGCGCGGTGGCCGTGTTCGCCCTGACCGGCCTGTGCCTCCTGCCCGCCGCCCTCACCTTCGCGACGCTCGGCCGCCGCTTCGACGAGGACGGCGGCCCGGTCGTCTTCGCCCGCGCCGCCTTCGGCGACCGCGTGGCGTTTCTCGTCGGCTGGGTTGCTTACGTGAGCGCGCTCTTCAGCACCGCGGCGGTGGTCGTCGGCCTCACGCGCTCCGTCCTCCCTGCCCCCGGCCCCGGCGACGGCGTGCTCAGCCGGGCCGCCCCGGCCCTCCTCGTCGCGCTGCTCGCCGCGGTCGTGGCCTCGGGCCTGCGCCTGTCCGCGCGTGTGTGGACGAGCCTGACCGTCCTCAAGCTGCTCCCCCTCGTCCTGCTGGTGGGCGCTCTCGCCCTCGCGTGGGGCAGCCTCCCCGCCCCGTCGCCCGCCGCGCCCCACGCGGGCTGGCTGCGGGCCGCCCTGACCGTCGTCTTCGCCTGCCAGGGCTTCGAGATCGTGCCGGTGATCGCGGGGCAGGTGCGCGCGTCCTCGCGCGCGGTGCCCTTCGCGACGGTGGGCTCGCTCGTCCTCGCCGTCGCCCTTTACGTCGCGCTCGTCCTCGCCTGCGTCACGGCACTCCCCGGGCTCGCCTCCTCGAGCGCCCCGCTCGCCGAGGCGGCGGCCGTTCTGGGAGGCGCCGGGCTCTCCCGCCTGGTCGCCGTGGGCACCAGCGTCTCGGCTCTCGGCATCGCGTTCGGGATGATCGTGACGACGCCCCGCTACCTCTCGGCTCTCGCCGCGGGTGGGCGCGAGCTCCTGGCTCTCGACCGGGTGTCCGCGAGCGGCGTGCCGACGCGCGCGCTCGCCGTGACCTGGGTGGTCGTCTCCGTCCTCGTGAGCCTCGGCGATCTCGGCGAGCTCTTCGCGCTGTCGAGCATCGCCGTCCTCCTGCAGTTCGGCACGAGCGCGCTCGCGCTCGTCGTGCTGGCGCGGCGCCGCGACCGGGGCCTCGTCCCGCGCCAGGCGTGGTCGGCCGTCCCCACCCTGGCCGTGGCCGCGGTGCTCGTGGCCTCGGGCGCCACCGCGCGCGAGGCCCTCGTGGCGGCGGGCGCCGTGCTGGTCGGGGTGGTGCTGCTTCGCCTGTCGCGCCCGCGCTGAGCGCCGTCACGCGCCGGCGGATCGCGGGCCGCGCCACGGCACCGGGGGCTATACTGGCGCCGGCGAGCGAGGCCCTCATGCTGCACTTCAAGACGATCATCGAGCCGTTCCGCATCAAGTCCGTCGAGGCGGTGAAGTTCACGCGACGGGAAGACCGCGAGAGGGCCCTCGCGGAGGCGGGCTACAACGTCTTCCGTCTGCACGCCGAGGACGTGCTCATCGACCTCCTCACGGACTCCGGCACCGGGGCGATGTCGGCCGCGCAATGGGGCGCGATCATGCAGGGCGACGAGTCGTACGCCGGGAGCCGCTCGTTCTACCGCTTCCGCGACGTCGTCCAGGAGCTGACCGGCTTCCGCCACATCATCCCCACCCACCAGGGCCGCGCCGCCGAGCGGATCCTCTTCCACAGCGTGCTCGAGCCGGGGGACGTCGTCCCCAACAACAACCACTTCGACACGACGCGGGCGAACGTCGAGGTCGAGGAGGCCGAGGCGCGCGACCTCGTCATCCCCGAGGGGCGGGTCCCCTCGCTGGTCCACCCCTTCAAGGGCAACGTCGACCTCGCCGCCCTCGAGCGCACGCTGGAGACGGACGGCGCCCGCGTGCCGCTGGTCATGGTCACCGTCACCAACAACACCGGCGGAGGCCAGCCCGTCTCCGTCGAGAACCTGCGCGGCGTCCGCAAGCTGTGCGACCGGTACGGCAAGCCGTTCTTCCTCGACGCCTGCCGCTTCGCCGAGAACGCCTACTTCGTCAAGCTCCGCGAGGAGGGCTTCGCCCACCGCAGCCCCAAGTCGATCGCCCAGGAGATGTTCGCGCTCGCCGACGGCTGCACGATGTCGGCCAAGAAGGACGGCCTCGCCAACATCGGGGGCTTCCTCGGCCTCAACGACGACGCCTGGGCGGAGCGCTGCCGCAACCTGCTCATCCTCACCGAGGGCTTCCCCACCTACGGCGGCCTCGCCGGCTACGACCTCGAGGCGGTGGCCCGCGGCCTCGAGGAGGTGGTCGAGGAGCCGTACCTCCGCTACCGCATCCGCTCGACGGAGTACCTGCACGAGCGCCTGGTGGCGGCCGGGGTGCCGGTGATCCAGCCGGCCGGGGGACACGCGGTTTACATCGACGCGCGGGCGCTGCTCCCCCACGTCCCTCCCCTCCAGTACCCCGGCATCGCGCTCGCCAACGCCCTCTACGTGGAGGCGGGGATCCGCGGCGTCGAGATCGGCACCGTGATGTTCGGCCTTCACGCGGACGGCACCGAGGCCCCGGGGCCGATGGACCTCGTCCGCCTCGCCATCCCCCGCCGCGTGTACACCCAGTCGCACATCGACTACGTGGCGGAGGCGGTGATCGGCGTCGCCCGGATGAAGGACGGGCTGCGAGGCTACCGGATCACGAAGGCGCCGTCCGTCCTGCGACACTTCACCGCCCTGTTCGAGCCGCTCCCGCTCTGACGCCGTGAGCGGCCTCCTGCCCCGGCTCGCCGACGCCCTCGCGCGGCTGTCTTTCCGCTGGGTGCCCGACGCGTTCTCGATCGCCGCCCTCCTGAGCCTGCTCGCCCTCGTCCTCGGACTGACCGTGGGCGGCGCCTCCCCCGCGCAGTGCGCGCTCGCGTGGGGGGGCGGGGTGTGGGCGCTGCTGTCCTTCGGGATGCAGATCGCGCTCGTCATCTTCGCCGGGTACGTGCTCGCGGTGGCCCCGCCGGTCGCGCGGGCCCTCGAGGCCCTCGCCCGCGTGCCCCGCGGGCCGCGCTCGGCGGTGGCGTGGACCGCCTTCCTGTCGATGGTCCTGTGCTGGCTGAACTGGGGCATGGGGCTCATCGCCTCCGCGATGCTCGTCCGGACGATCGGCCGGGCCCGTCCCGACACCGACTACCGGCTCCTCGTGGCGGTGGCCTACCTCGGCATGGGCACGACGTGGCACGGCGGGCCGTCGGGCTCGGTGCCGCTCCTCTTCGCGACCCCGGGCAACTTCATGATCAAGGACGGGCTGCTCGCCGGGCCGGTCCCCCTTTCGGCCACCGTCTTCACCGCCGCGAACCTGGGCCTCATGCTCGCCGTCGTGGCCGTCCTCACCGGCTTCGCGGCCCTCCTGCACCCCGCCCGGGAGGCGACACTCGCGGTGAGCCCGCTGACGCTGGCGCAGCTCGCCACGTTCGAGCCGCCGGCCCGGCCGGCGGAGCCCACGCCGGCGGAGCGGCTGATGCACGGGCCGTGGCTCAACCGCGGGCTCGGGCTCCTCGCCCTCGCCTTCGTCCTTCTCCAGGTGCGCGCGGGCACCTTCGCGGCGACGCTCGACAGCGTGAACCTGATCGCGCTCGCCCTCGGCCTGCTCCTGCACTCGAGCCCGGCCTCGCTCGGAAGGGCGGCCGAAGAGGCCTCGCGGCCGCTGCACGGCGTCGTGTTGCAGTTCCCGCTCTACGCCGGCATCTACGGGATCATCCGGGACACCGGCCTCGTTGAGTCCCTGACGCGGGCGTTTCTCGCGGTCTCGACGCCGGGCAGCTACCCGCTCGTGGTCTTCGCCTACTCCGCCGTCCTCAACTACCTCGTCCCCTCGGGCGGGGCGAAGTGGGCGATGGAGGCGCCCTACGTCCTCGGCGCGGCGAGGGAGCTCGGCGTCCCCGCGACGTCCGTGGCCATGGCCTACGCGTACGGCGACATGGCCACGAACCTCGTCCAGCCGTTCTGGGCGATCCCGCTCCTCGGCGTGGCGCGACTCGAGTTCCGGGACATCCTCGGCTACGAGCTGCTCGCCCTCGCCGTGTACTCGGCGCTCGTCGCCCTCGCCCTCGTCCTCGTCTTCTGAGCGCCCCTCGGGTCAGAGCCCGAGCACGGTGCGGATCGTCCTCACCACCCCGTTCGCGTTGTTCGCGGGCGCTATCCAGCTCGCGCGCTCCTTGAGGAGCGGGTGGGCGTTCGCCATCGCGAACGAGTAGGTGGCCGTGTCCATCATCTCCAGGTCGTTGAGGAAGTCCCCGAAGGCCATCGTCTGGTCCCGCGTGACGCCGAGCCTCTCCTGCAGGCGCCGGAGCGCCCGCCCCTTGTTCGCGGTGGGGCTCATGACGTCGACCCAGTGGAGCCCGGACACTGCGACCTGGTGCGTGGCGCGGAATTCGGCGAGCCGCGGGAGAGCACCGTGCTCGGCGGAGACGAAGTCGTAGACGGCGACCTTCAGCACCTCGTCGCCCTCGACCTCGAGCAGGTCGGGGACGACCTGCAGCCTCGCGTAGTAGGCCGTGCCCTGGTCGACGAAGGGCGGGTCGGTCCGCTCGATGTAGGCGGAGCGCTTGCCGCAGAGCACGGCGCCCGCGTCCTTCATCCCCCGCACCCGGCTCACCACGGCCCGCGCCACGCCGGGGTCCAGGCAGTCCGAGGAGAGCTCCCGGTCCCGGGCGACCACGTACGTGCCGTTCTCGGCGACGAACACCAGCTCGTCGGCCACGTCCTCGAACTGCTGCCGCAGGTTGTAGTACTGGCGGCCGCTGGCCGGGCAGAAGGTGATGCCGCGGGCGTGCAGCTCGTCGACGAGCGGCCACAGCTCGTCGTGGATCCGCTTCTGGTCGTCCACGAGCGTGCCGTCCATGTCGGTCGCGATCAGGCGGATGTCCGGACGGGGGCTCAGGCGGGCCAGCTCGTCGAGGTCGTGCATCCCCGCGATCAGACGGGAAGCTCCCAGCCCGCGCGGTAGGGGCCCTTCAGGTAGGCGTCGGCCTCGGGCGCGTTCGTGGCCTTCAGGCCCGGGCCGTCCCACCGGATCTGCTTCTGCGCGCGCAGCGCGACGTTGCCGAGCATGATGAACTCGACGAGCCGCGCGCCGTACTCGAAGCTGCCGCTCGCGGGCTTCCCGCCCTTGCAGGCCTGGAGCCAGTCGGCGTGGTGCCCCTCCACCCGGGGGAGGGTCTTCGGCGGGCGCTTGTACTCGCGGTGTCGCTCCCAGGGAAGCAGGCGGGGCATGCCCGACCACCCCCCGCACGTGATGATCCCCTTCTCGCCGATGAAGGTGACGCCGCTGCCGCCCTCGCCCAGGCGCTGCCGCGGGTCCTCGAGGTCGACGCCCGGCGGTGTCGGCGGTCGCAGGCCGCCGTCGTACCAGTGGACGGTCACGGGGCCCATCGTGCCGTGCTCGGTCGAGCGCTCGCCGAACCGCCAGGTCACGAGCTCTCCGAACGCGACGACCTCCGCGTCCACCCCGCCGGCGGCCGTGGCCTCGACGGTCTCGGGCGTGTCGAGGAAGAGGGCGGCAAACGCCGGGTCGAGGTGGTGCACCGCGAGGTCCGGCAGCGACCCACCCCCGAAGGCCCAGTACCCGCGCCAGCCGAACGGCGCGTAGGCCGGGTGGTAAGGGCGCCACTCGGCCGGCCCGAGCCAGAGGTCCCAGTTGAGCCCGGCCGGCACGTCCGGGGTGTCCGCGGGGCGCCCCCGCCCCGTCGCGAAGGGGTCCGACCCACCCCAGGAGTGCACCTCGCGCACGGCGCCGATCGCGCCGTCCCAGATCCACTCGGCGGTCTGCCGGTGCCCCTCCGAGGAGCGGCCGTGGTTGCCCATCTGGGTGGCGACGCCCGTCTCCTTCGCGATCCTCGCCACCGTGCGGGCCTCCCAGATGTCGCGAGTGAGAGGCTTCTCGCAGTAGACGTGCTTGCCGGCCTTCATGGCGAGGATGGAGATGTAGGCATGGGAGTGGTCCGGGGTGGCGATGAGGACGGCGTCGATCGCCTTCTCCTTGTCCAGCATCACCCGGAAGTCCTCGTAGACCGCGCAGGCGTAGCTGGGGGTCCTGGCGCGGTAGTGCTGCTCGATCTCGGCCCGGACCGGTCCCCGGCCGGCCTTCCCCTCGTAGTAGAAGGGGGAGAGGTCCCACTCCTCGCACGGGTCGGCGATGGCGATGATCTGGCAGTCCTCCTCGTAGAAGAGGGCGCGGACGTTGGTGCGCCCCTGCCCGCCGACGCCGACGATGGCGACGTTCACCTTGTCGCTCGGGGCCACGAAGCCCGGACCACCGAGGACGTGGCGGGGGAGGATCGTCACCCCGGCGGCGGCGGCGGCCGTGGTGGTCACGAAACGACGGCGGGTGAGCGTCGAAGTCTGGTTCGGGGTCACGGAATTCCTCTCGTGCGGGCCGGCGCTCCAGCGCGACCGAAGAGCCCAGCACGAGAGCCTACCCCAACGGGCCGCCGGTGAAGAACGGCTCGAGCCCGTCGCTGCTGTTCATCCACACTGAACGTACCTTCGAGGGCGCTTGCGTTCCCGCCTCGGGCCGGGCCAGATTGGGGCCCGCCGATGACGACACCTCGCCAGACGGTGACCCTCCGGCTGACCGCCGCCCTCTACCTCTTCAGCGGGGTCGCGGCCCTCGTCTACCAGGTGGCCTGGCAGCGCATCCTCGCCCTCTACACGGGGGTGGGACTCTACTCGATCGCGGTGATCGTCGCGGCGTTCATGGCCGGCCTCGGCGCCGGAAGCCACCTCGGGGGCCTGTGGAGCGCGCGCCTCGGCCGGAGGGCCGCGCTCTCTCGCTTCGCGCTCGTGGAGACCGCGATCGGCGCCTTCGGCATCGCGAGCCCCTGGGTCTACTACGACTGGCTGTACCCCATCGCCTCGCACCTGCCCGTCCCCTCGTGGCCCGCCGGCCTCGTGCACTTTGCGGCGCTCGGCCCGCCGACCCTCCTGATGGGGATATCGCTGCCCCTGCTGACGCGGGCGGTCGTCCCGGGGGTGCGGGAGGCGAGCCACTCCATCGGACTGCTGTACGCGCTGAACATGGCGGGGGCGGGCCTGGGGGCGCTCGCGACGCCGTGGCTCCTCGTGCCGCACCTCGGCATCCGGGGGGCGCTCGTCGCCGCGGGCGTCACGAGCACGATGGTGGGCCTCGGGGGGCTGGCCCTCCTGCGGAGGGTCCGGGACGACGTCCCGGCCGCGCCGGAGGAGGAGGTCCCCGCGCTCGCGGCGGCCGAGCCCCCCGGCAGCCAGCCTTTCCGGTTCTGGCTCGGCCTCTACGCCTTCTCCGGCTTCGTCGCCCTCTCGCTCGAGATCACGTGGTTCCGGATCCTGGACGTGGCCGTGAAGTCCACCGCGTTCACGTTCGGCACGGTCCTGGCCGTCTACCTGCTCGGCGCGGCCGCGGGCTGCCTCGTCGCCACGGCGCTCGTCGAGCGCGTCCGCCGGCCGCTGCGCGTCTTCCTCCTCGCCCAGTGCGCGATGCTCGTCGTCACGGCCGGCGGCATGCTCATGCTGGCCCACGGCATGCCGAACGAGTCCTTCTACCGGGCGTACTGGCGAGGGTACAACTTCTTCGACCTGGGCCAGGCGCACGACGCCGCCGCGCTGCTGCGGCTCTACGTTCAACTGCCGCTCCTCCTCTTCGGCCTGCCCACGGTGCTCATGGGCTTCTCCTTCCCGGTGCTGCAGCGGGCCGTGCACGACGACGTCCGCGACACCGGCCGCAAGGTCGGCCTCCTCCAGGCGGCCAACATCGCGGGCTGCGTGGCGGGGAGCCTCCTCGTGGGCCTGCTGGCCGTGCAGGCGATCGGGACCGCGGGCACCCTGCGCCTCCTCGTCCTCGCCGGCGTCGTCTTCGCCGCTCTCGGCTGGCGGCGGTACGGCCGCGTTTTCGCGGCGCCGCTCCTCGCGGTCGTCGCCCTCGCCGCGGCCCTCCCCGACGGGGAGGCGCTGTGGCGGCGCCTCCACGGCCTGCCGACGGACGCCCGGGCGCTCTTCGACGAGGACGCCACCGGCGTCGTCGCGATCACCGAGGAGCCGAAAGACGCGCGCTGGCGCTTCCGCCTTTCGATCAACGGCAAGGGCAACAGCTGGTTCCCCTTCGGCGGCGCCCACACGGCGCTCGGCGCGGTGCCGGCGATCGTCCACCCCGCCCCCCGGCGGGTGGCGATCGTGGGCCTCGGCTCCGGCGACACCGCGTGGGCGGCCGGGTGCCGGAGCGAGACGGAGTCCGTCACGGTCATCGAGCTGTCGAGCCCGCAGCCGAGGATCCTGCGCCGGCTCCTGCCGTTCGCGTCGTTTCCCGCCCTCACGCGGTTCCTCGACGACCCCCGGGTGACGATGCGCATCGCCGACGGCCGCCAGGTCCTGCAGTCCGAGCCGGAGACCTACGACCTCATCGAGGCCGACGCGATCTGGCCCCAGGCGGCCTACAGCGGCAACCTCTATTCCCTCGAGTTCTTCGAGCTCGTCGCGCGACGGCTCCGGCCCGGCGGCATCGCCTGCACCTGGGCGCCCACGCCGCGCGTGCACGCGACGTTTCTTCGCGTGTTCCCCCACGTCCTCGAGGTCGCGGACGGGGGCATCCTCGTGGGCAGCCGGGAGCCGCTGCCGATCGAGCCAGGCACCTGGCGGCGCCGGCTCGAGGCGTCGGCGGACTACCTGGGCCGGGCGCACACGGAGCTGGTGCACCAGCGCGTGATGAGGCTCGTGCCGGCCGACCCGCCGGCCGACATCCCGCTGAACCGGGACCTCTTCCCGCGCGACGAGTTCGCGGTCGGCTCGGGACCCCAGGACCGCACCGCCGCCCCGTCCCACCCGGGCTAGACCCCCGAGCGTACAATCGCCTCGGTCTCGCGCGGGGAGCGGGACGAGGTGGGCGCCGCATGAGTCTCTCGCCCCCGACGGCGACGGCCTGCACTCACTTGCGGGACGGGCCCGGCGACGTTCTCGCGAGGCGCTACCGCATCGTCGAGTGCGTGGGCAAAGGCGGCCTCCGCGCGGCCAAGGCCAAGGGCCGGTCACCGCACTGGATGTGGCTCGGGATTCATCCGGTGTCCGGCTGGATTGCCTTCGTCTGGCTTCGCTACTTCGCCAGGCCTTTTGTGCCTCCAGCCGCCGGGCCCGCAGCCCGACCCGCGGCGGGCGTGCTTGGGGATGCGTACCGCGATCGCCCCATCGCCGACACGTGATCTCCACACCAACCGACGTGCCGGTGGGAGAGCCCGGCCTGGAGCGGGCGGTTCGAAGAAGACGATGCTGCTCAGCCCCTCGAAGTACGCCCGCGCGTGAAGGGGAGTTCACTCGTACAATACGGCCAGGTGGTGGACTGATGGGCCGAGAGTTCGACGTCGTCGTTGAGAGGGACGGGGAAGGCTTCTACGTCGCATCCGTGCCGACCCTGCCGGGTTGCCACACGCAGGCTCGATCCCTCGATGAGCTCATGGAACGCATCAAGGAGGCCATCCAGCTCTGCGTCGAAGTCCAGGGAGACACCAGCGAGAAGCTGGACTTCGTCGGAGTGCAGCGGGTCCGGTTGGCGTCGTGACGCGCTTGCCGCGCCTGACCGGTGCGGACCTGATCACGGCTCTTGGCGCTGCCGGATTCGCCGTCGTTCGAGTGAAGGGCAGCCACCACTACCTCCGCCATGCGGATGGTCGGTCCACCGTGGTACCGGCGCATGCGGGAGAGACGCTGGGCCCCGGGATCACGGCGAAGATCCTCCGCGACTGCGATCTCTCGACAGAAGCGCTACGCGCGCTTCTGTGACGCCAGGCGACCCGCTGCGGCGCCGGCCCCCTGGCCGGACTCACGAGCGTACAATCGCCTCGGTCTCGCGCGGGGAGCGGGACGAGGTGGGTGCCGCATGAGTCTCTCGCCCCCGACGGCGACGGCCTGCACTCACTTGCGGGACGGGCTCGGCTCTTCGGCCTCTCGCCGCCCGGACGCCGGCCGCTACGGTCCCGGCGACGTCCTCGCGAAGCGCTACCGCATCGTCGAGTGCGTGGGCAAGGGCGGCATGGGCGAGGTCTACCACGCGGACGACCTCAGCCTCGACCAGCCGGTCGCCCTCAAGCTGCTGCCGGAGCGGGTGGCCCGGGACCCGGAGCGCCTCGCGGGGCTGAAGAGCGAGGTGCGGATCTCGCGCCAGGTCTCCCACCCGAACGTCTGCCGCGTCTACGACATCACCGAGACGGACGGCCTGTGCTTCCTCTCGATGGAGTACATCCGCGGGGAGGACCTGCGCTCGCTCCTGCAGCGCATCGGGCGACTCCCCGCCGACAAGGCGGCCCAGATCGCCCGCCAGCTGGCCTCGGGCCTCGCCGCGGCCCACGAGAAGAGCGTCCTCCATCGCGACCTGAAGCCCGCAAACGTGATGCTCGACGAGCGGGGCCACGCCCGCATCATGGACTTCGGCCTCGCGGCGGTGGCGGGGACGATCGGGGCCGGGGAGATCCAGAGCGGGACGCCGGCCTACATGGCCCCCGAGCAGCGGGCCGGCCGGGAGGTGACGGAGCGCAGCGACATCTACAGCCTCGGTCTCGTGCTGTACGAGCTGTTCACGGGCCGGCGCGCCTTCCCGCAGCCGGGCCTGGCGGAGCCGCCCCCGCCGCCGTCGAGCCTCGTCGAGGGCCTGGACCCGGCGGTGGACCGGATCATCCTGCGCTGTCTGGAGGAGGACCCGGCCCGGCGCCCGGCCTCGGCCCTCGCCGTGCGCGCCGCCTTCCCCGGCAGCGACCTGCTCACGCTCGCGGTCGCCCGCGGGGAGACGCCCGCTCCCGAGATCGTCGCAGAGGCGGGGGACTTCGCCGCGCTCTCGCCCGCGGCCGCGTGGATGTGCCTCGCCGGGGTGGTTCTGGCCCTCGTCGGGGCCGTCTGGTCGGCGGGCCGGACCCGGCTGACGAGCATCGTCCCGCTCCCCAAGTCCCCTGAAGTGCTCGCCGCGGACGCGCGCGCCATCCTCGAAGCCCTCGGCTACCCGGCGCTCCGGAGCGACCGCACCCGCGGCTTCCTGCGGGACAGCGGCTACGTCGACCATCTCGTGGCCGGACCGCGCTCACCCGACTGGTGGAAGCTCCTGGCGCGCGGCGAGCCGAGCGTCGTGCGCTTCTGGTACCGCGAGAGCCCGACCTACCTCGTGCCCCACCGGACGACCGAGTTCTTCCCGACCGAGCTCGACCCGCCGGTCTCCATCCCCGGCATGGTGAGCGTGCAGCTCGACACCCGCGGCCGGCTGCGCCGGCTGGAGGCCGTTCCCGCGGAGACGGACGAGGCCGGCGGAGCGAGAGGGGAGCCTGACTGGAACGGCCTTTTCGCCCAGGCGAAGCTCGACCCCGCGCGCTTCACCGCCGTCGAGCCACGGTGGCTGCCCCCGGCCTTCGCGGATCGCCGGGCGGCCTGGGAGGGGCGCTACCCCGACGCCCCCGAGGTCCCGATCCGCGTCGAGGCCGCCGCGTTCCGAGGGAGACCGGTCGCCTTCCGCATCGTCGAGCCGTGGACCCCGACCGGCACCGATCGACCGGGCTGGGTCCGCTCGTGGGACGTGGTCTCGGCCAACTGGCTCCGCGTGGCCCACATCGGCTTCCACTTCTCCCTGCTGCTAGGCCTCGGCCTCCTCGCCCGCCGCAACCTCCGCACGGGGCGAGGCGACCGCCGGTTCGCCTTCCGCCTCGCCTCGGTCCTCTTCGTCCTGGTGATGCTCCAGTGGCTCCTCGCCACGCACCACGTACCCGAGCGCTCCGAGTTCGAGCTCGTCTTCGGCGGTCTCTACCGGGCCTTCTTCGCCTTCGGCCTCGGCTGGCTCTTCTACATCGTCCTCGAGCCCTACGCCCGCCGGCTGTGGCCCCGGACGATGATCTCCTGGGTGCGCCTGCTGGACGGGCGGCTGCGCGACCCCCAGCTCGGACGGGACGTGCTGATCGGCTGCCTCTGGGGAGGCGGGTACGCCGTCCTGGGAATGACCTTCCGTCTCTTCACCGTCTGGCGAGGCGGCATCCCCCCCCGCCCCGACCTGCCGCCTCATCCCGCCACCCTGCTCGCCCTGGGCGGCGTCCGGGAGGCCGTCGCGGAGATGCTCGCGGTCGTCGTCAACCTCACGACGCACATCCTCTTCCTCTTCGTCGCGCTCCTGCTCCTGCGCTTCCTCCTGCGCCGGACCGGGCTCGCGATCGCTGCGCACTGGACGGGGTACGTCCTCCTCTACTCCTCCAGCTTCGGGTTCGTGCCGATCGTCTCCTGGATCACGCTCTGGCACGTCTTCTTCTTCCGCTTCGGCTGGGTCACGATCCTGACCGCCACCGTCACGACCGACCTGCTCAGCAGTTTCCCGCTGACAGACGACCTCTCCGCGTGGTACGCCTACGTGACCTTCCTCGCCGTAGGCGCATGCCTCGCCGTGGCCGGCTGGGGCTTCCGGACCTCGCTCGGCGGGCGACCGGTCCTCAGGGACCTGCTCGCCGAGAAGTGAGGACGCGCGGGCTTCAGTACTCCCCGTACCGACCGCGGACGCTCGCGAGCAGCTTCTCGCGGTCGTAGCCGACGCCGTCCTTGAAGACCAGCTCCACCCGCTCGATGTCCTTGATGTCCTTCGAGGGGTCGCCTTCGACGACGAGCAGGTCGGCGTGCTTGCCGACCTCGACGGAGCCGATCGTCTTCTCGCGCCCGAGGTAGCGGGCCCCGTTGAGGGTGGCGACCTGGATGGCCTCCACCGGGGTGAGGCCCGCCTCGACGAGGAGCTCGACCGCGCGGTGGTTCGAGAAGCCGGGGAGGGTGCCGCCGTTGCCGGTGGGGTCCGGGCCGGCGATGAGCAGTCCGCCAGCCCGCACGAACGCGAGCTCGAGCGTCATGTCGCGCTGGAAGCGGGTGAGGGCCTTCGCGGCGACCTCGGGCGAGGCGGCCGCCCGGGCGGCGCGGGCGTAGAGGAAGGCTGTGCGCGCGGCGGGCGTGAGGGCCTCCAGGGCCCGCGGGTCGAGCGGCGGCCGGTTCGGCAGCGAGTGCTCGAAGACGGGCAGCGTGGAGGTCACGGCCACGCGGTGCGACACCAGGCTCTCGACGAGTGCGCGGGCCTCGGGGCTCGCGGGGTCCGCCTGGTCGAGGAACGCCGAGGTCTGTCCCTCCGGGCACACGTCGGGCTGCTTGCCCGGCGCCCCCTGGGTGTTGGCGAAGAAGCCGTGCTCGAGGTCGTCGATGCCGAGCGCGATGGCCTCGGGGTACGTGACGGAGCACAGGTGCCCGGTGACCTTCAGGCCCCGCGCGTGCGCCTGCTCGATCGCGGCCTGGAGGATGTCGCGGCTGACGTACATGTACGCCTTGAACGACGTGGCCCCGGCGTCGGCCCAGAAGTCCACGAACCGGCGCGCGGCGGCGGCGTCCTTCAGCTGGTGCATCTGCATGAAGGGGGAGCCCTTTCCCTCCAGGTAGGGGGCGGTCACGTCGAGGTGCGGCCCGACGATCCGGCCGGATTCGATCAGGTCGCGGAGGTTGATGTCGGCGTAGCCCTCCACGCTGCCGGTGGTGCGCGCGGTCGTGACGCCGTTCGCCAGGTACAGCCGCGGCGAGGAGAACGTCATCTGCGGCACCAGCAGCGGCCGCTCGAAGCGCATCGTCGCGTCGACGTTGGGCCGCGCGATGTAGAACATGTGGTCGTGCATCCCGACGAGACCCGGCAGCACCGTGCGCCCGGGCAGCTCGAGCACGAGCGTCCCGGGCGTCGGCCGAAGGTCCGCGCCCGGCTCGATCGCCGAGATCCGGCCGTCCTCGACGACGACGTTGCGGTCCTCGACGGGCGGCCCGCCGGTGCCGTCGACCACGCGCACGTGCGCCAGCACGATGCGCGGGGCATCGTGCCGGACGTATGCCTGCACGTCCGGCGAGAAGCGACTCGGGGCTTTCGGCTCTGGCGCGGCAGCCACGGCGGCCAGGCAGCCAAGGGCGGCCAGGGCGACACACGTCCCACGAGTGCGCATCGGAGTCCTCCACAGAGCGGTCGACGACCTCACCGGGCGTCCGGCTCCAGGGTGATGATCCGCTCCGCCGCCTCCATCACCTTCTCGCGGCTGTACAGCATCGGTACGTAGCGCCCCTCGGCGGCGAGGGGGAAGAGGTCCCGGTAGTGCGGGCTGCGGGGATCGCCGGACTGGCCCGGGGCGTTGAGCGTCATCGAGCGGTCCCACGCCCCCACGTCGACGACCTGCCGGTAAGTGGCGCCGGACGTCTGCCGGAAGTCGCTCTCGCGGAACGACGTGTTGTGGACCGCGTAGGCGTCGCCGCCGACGGGAAGCGGCGCCACGTCGAGCGTGTCCCGCCGTGCGGCGCCCGCGGTGGCGGACAGCGCGTGCTCGAGCGCGACATGGTGCAACCGCCCCCACCGCCAGGCCGAGCGGTCGGGGCCGAGCGTCTCCTCGAGACGGGCCACCGCCTGTCGAAAGCTTTCGAGCAGAACGGCGTTACGGCCGGCGACGGGGTCGTCGCCGAACGCGCCGTCCGGCGAGGCGAGGAGGCGGACGAGCACCGGCATCGGGACGAGCGCGCCGGTGTCGCCGCCGGCCCCGGGTACGTATCGCGACAGCACCTGCTTCCGCAGCTCGACCACCCACGCCTCGTAGATCGCCGCGGCCTCGGAGTCCTTCGAGAGGACGAGGTCCCAGCTCCGCAGCGACTGGAGAGCCGCATCGACGTCGGGAGTCACGGCCACGACGCCTCGCAGCAGGGGAACCAGCTCCCGCGCCGGCAGCGACGCGTCGTCGTACTGGAGACGCATCGCGTCCTCGATGCCGATCGGCCGTCCCGTGCTCAGCACCTCGGCGATCCGACGGAACCGATAGGGCGCCGCCCACTCCCGGCCCGAGGCGTCGGTGTGCGGGTACCCCGGGGGCAGGTTGAACTGGTTGGCGGTCGCGATCCAGCCCTCCGGCGGGTTGAGGATGCGGGGCAGGTTCGAGGGCCCGAGGGTTCCCCGCCACTCGTACGCACCGTCCCCGGGAACCGGCAGCAGCCCGCTCCACCCGTCCCGCACGGGCGCGAGGCTGGCCCCGAACCAGCCGACGTTCCCGTCCACGTCCGCGTACGCCAGGTTGAGGCTCGGCATGAGGTGCCGCCCGGCGGCGCTCACGAACTCGCTCCACCCGCGCGCCTGGCCGAGGCGCAGGCTCGCGAGGTAGGGGGCGGTGCCCGGGTGCTGCAGGTAGGCGGCGCGCAGCGCGCAGGCCCGGTGACGCACGACGTCCTCGAAGAGGACCGGCCCGTGACGCGTGAAGTGCAAGGTGACCGTCACGGGCGCGGCGCCCCGCACCGGCACCTGCTCTTCGACCGTTCGCATGCTCTCCCAGCGGCCCCGGTAGCGGTACTGGCGCGGGGCGGCGGGGTTCGTCTCGTAGACGTAGAGGTCCTCCTCGTCGGCGAAGGCGAAGATCGTCAGCGCCCACGCCATCCTCTCGTTGTGGCCGAGGGAGACGCCGGGCAGGGCCGGCTCCCCCGCCCCGACGACGTTCCAGCCCGGGCCGACGAGGTGCGCGACGTATCGCAACGACGGAACCGCGAGTGCCCGGTGGGGGTCGCCGGCCAGGATCGGCCGGCCGGACGCGCTGAGCCGTCCCGAGACCGCCCAGTTGTTGCTCTCGAACCGCGGGGCGCCCGCCGCGGACGCATCAGCCGGGGGCGGCGTGGAGATCGCGCGGGCCAGCCCTTCGCGGTCCTCTTGCGGATTGGCCGCCGCGAGGTCCGCCGCCGTGAAGGTGACGCCGGCATGGGCGAGCGCGTAGGTCTTCAGGACGGCGGCGTCGAGAGCCGACAGGTCGAGTCCCTTCGGCACCTCCAGCTTCGTGGGCGGCTCGAAGAGCGAGAGCTTCTCCACGCGGTCCGGTCCGAGCGCCCGGACGAGCTGTGCGAGGCGCACTTCGCGCCCCGCGTTGCGCGTGAGCCCGAAGAGGCGCACGAGCGGGGTCGTGAGGCTCCAGTGCCCGGGCCGGGCGCCGGTCAGCTCGAACTCGACGGGCAGGAGGTCAGGCTGCCGTCGCGTGAGGTCGACGTAGGCGTTGATCCCGCGCGTGAACGCGGTGAGGATCGACCGCGCCCGCGGGTGGTAGCTCCGGAGCTCGGCGTCGAGGTCCCCGCGGTAGAGGAAGAGGCGTGCCGCGCGGTCCTGCTCCACGAACCGTGGGCCGAAGGCCTCGGCCAGCTTCCCCTCGCCCTGCCGCCGCCAGAGGTCGAGCTGCCACAGGCGATCGCGCGCGGCGTTCCAGCCTTGCGCAAAGAAGAGGTCCTCCTCGGTGGCGGCGTAGATGTGCGGGATGCCCCAGCGGTCGACGACGATCTCCGCCGTCCTCGCGAGGCCCGCGAGGCGGAAGCTCTGGCGCTCGAGGGGAGCCCGATCGGCAGCACCCGTCGCCGCCGCGAGCGCGACCAGGACGAGGACTGCCCCGGCTCGTCCCCTCATCCGACCCCCTTCGCCCGCCCGGCCGGCGCGGGCAGCCTACCACACGACCTTCACGCTGAGGGCGACGCTGCGCCGTCCCGAGTCGCTCGTGTTGAGGCCGAAGCTCGGGCTGTTCATCACGGCGACCGGCACCCCGTATGAGTCCTGGTTGAAGGCGTTGAAGACGTCGGCCCGGATGCTCAGCTCCCACCGACCCATCCGGAACCGCTTGAGCAGGCTCAGGTCGGTGTTCCAGGTGGAGGCGCCGCGCTCGCTGTTGCGGGGGCGCTGCCGTCGCCGAGGGCGTTGGCGAGGGGCAGGTTGTTGGTGCCGAGCGGGGTCGTGTAGCAGCCGGCGTTGACGAAGCCCCGGTGCTCGCCGTCCCAGGTGACGCCGCAGGACCCGTTGCGGTCGGGGCGGTCGGGGGTGGCGCCGTCGCCGTTCGAGTCGACGCCCGTGAAGATCGTGAACGGGCGCCCCGACTGGCCCTGGGTCACCCCGGAGACCTGCCAGCCGCCGAGGACCTGGCCGAGCACGCCGGACCTCGGCCCGGGGATCTCCCAGATCCAGCTGAGGGCGAGTCGGTGCGGCCGGTCGAACTGCGAGCGGCTCCACTCCGCCTCGTAGTCGAAGAGCGCTCTGCGGGCGCTGGCTCGAGGCGTCGGTCCCGTTCTCGGCGAGGGACGCGTCGTTGTTGCTCAGGAAGCGGCTGTACGTGTACGCGACTCCGGCCTGCCAGCCCTTCGAGAAGCGCTTGTTGACCGACATGATCGCCGCGTCGTACTCCGCGCGGGCCTCGACGTCGTTCCTGCCCGGCCCCACGTAGGCCGGGATCGGCAGTCGGCTCCCGTACTGCGGGTAGAGCCTTCGCGCCGCCGCGCCCGGGATCGCGCCGGCGTTGCGGGTCGCGGCCACGAGCGCCGCCTGCTCCGCGGTGAGGAGGGACGGGTTCATCTGGACCTGTTGATCCCGTGGCCGCTCCGGCTCGCCGTGTAGCCCAGCTCGACCACGAAGTCCGAGATCTCCCGCTGGACGGTGAGGCTCCAGTAGCGGGTGTCGGGGTTCTGCAGGTCCGGGGAGCGTTCGTGTAGGCGGCCAGCGGGTCGAAGACGGGGCTGGCACTGCCCGCCAGCCTCTCCGGGTAGAGGTTCGCGACGTCGAACCGGCCGAGGACCACGACCCGGGGTAGTTCGAGGCGTTGACGGTCAACAGGTTGTAGAAGATCAGGTCGTGGCCGATCCCGAAGCCGCCGCGCAGCACCGTCTGGCCGTCGCCGAGCAGGCCCCCGCCCTTGCGGGGGCTCCAGGCGAAGCCCACGCGCGGCGCCCAGTTGTCGGCGTCCCTCCCGGGCGGGCCGGGTACCCGCGCGGCCAGGCTCTCGGGGTCGGTGGCGCCGAACATGCCGAGCGGCACCTCCGACAGCCGTAGCGCAGCCCCAGGTTCAGGGTCAGGTCCGCCGTCGCGCGCAGGTCGTCCTGGACGAAGAAGGACGTCTGCCACTGCGTCGCATCGTAGCTCGCCGTCTGGAGCGCCTGCCCGACGTAGGCGGCGACGTTGTTCACGTAGTCCTGCAGGCTGTTGAAGTAGAACGTGCCCTTCGAGTTGAAGGCCGCCCGGTTGCGGACGCGGTTGTGGCGGACGTCGACCCCGGCCTTGAGCGTGTGGCGCCCCTTCTCCCACGTGAGCGTGTCCGAGAGCTGGAACGCGTCGTCGAGGCGGCCCTGCGGGTAGTTGCTGGCGCCCCCGACCGTGAAGAGGCCTTCGATCGACGCCGTGGGGCTCTCGGGGTCGTTCTTCACCTGCTCGATCTCGCGCCTTACCCACGAGAGCCGGAGCTCGTTGAGCATCGACGGGCCGAATGTGTGGATCTCGCTCCCCGCGAGGTTCGAGCTGCGGACGGTCCCGTTCCCGCAGAAAACGGGACCGAACGTGCAGTTGGAGACCGCGTTGGTGAACGCCCGGTCGTCGAGGAGGTAGCGGAGGGTGAGGTTGTCGGCCCCGCCCAGCCGGTGGTCCACCCGGGCGAGCACGTTGTGCCAGGTGCTGGGCGCGGAGAGCGGACGTTCGCCTCGCCGGTCTCGATCGGGATCCCGTTGACGAGCGTCGGCCGGAGGTTGCGGAACGTCAGGCCCTGGGCGTAGACGTCCGGCAGGAAGGAGAGGCGCTGCAGGACGGCCTCGCGGCTGGCCGGCGTCTGCCCGGGGCCGAGCGGCACGCCCTGGAGCGCGGCGTGGCCGGCCGGGTGGGCATCCGGGTGGTCGGCCCGAGCGTCGGCCCCGGGCGCTGCGCGTCGTACTGGTAGAGGAGGAAGAAGAACGTGCGGTCCCGGAGGATCGGCCCTCCGAGGCTGCCCCGACCTGGTTGCGGTTGAAGCGCGGCGGCGACGTCAGGCCGGAGGCCTTCTCGAGGTTGCTGCGGGAGTAGAGCTCGCTGGTGGTGTAGTAATCCCACGCCTCGCCCCGGAAGGCGTTGGTGCCGGACCGCGTCACCACGTTGACCTGGGCCCCGCTGTTGCGGCCGAACTCCGCACTGTAGGGGTTGGTCAGCACCTGGAACTCCGCCACCCCCTCCGGCACCACCTTCACGGTCGAGATCGTGACCGAGACGTCGTTGTTGTCCGAGCCGTCGACCATGTAGTTGTTGTTGCGGGAGCGCTGGCCGTTGACGGCGTAGGTGCCCTGGCCGACGGTCCGCACGACGTTGGCCGAGAGTGCAATGAGGTTGTTGACACTGCGGTCCGCGCTGAGGGGCAGCTCGACGACCTGCCTTGCCCCGGTCGTGAAGCCGACCGTCGGGCTCGTCTTGTTCAGCTCGACGCCGGCAACCTGCTCGGTGACCGTGATCGCCTCGCCGACCGCGGCGACCTTCAGCACCATGTCGACCGTGGTGTCCGTCGCCGAGCGCACCCCGATGTCGCGGGCCTCGGCGGCGGTGAAGCCGGCGAGCTCCGCGCGGACCACGTAGACGCCGGGATCGAGGGCGCCGGTGCGGTAGAAGCCCAGCTCGTCGCTGACGGACCGGCGAGCGACGTTGGTGTCCACGCGGGTGGCCGTCACGCCGGCCCCCGAGACGACCGCACCGCTCGCGTCGCGGACGGTGCCGCAGATCCCTCCCCGCGTGATCTGGGCGAGCGCCGGGGCGGCGCACGCCATCGTGAGCAGCAGAGCGGCGGCCCTCATGGCCCCCTCCTCTCCTCACCAGGCCGGCACGTCCCTCCAGCCGGGGAACGGGCCGACCTCCAGACGGTACCCGGTCGAGGAGCCGGGGTCCTCGACCACATGCAGGTTCGTCAGGGTTTCGAGCTTCGCCATCAGCTCCGCGTGGGCCAGCGTGTGCAGCGGCGGCTTCCTCACGTCCGGCCTCGGCCAGAGTCGGATTTCCCCGCCGCTCGCGGAGGCGATCCACTTCCCGTCGGGGGACACGGCGAGGGCCGAGACGGCGCCGGCGTGACCGAGCAACAGGTGAGGCTCGCCATCCGCCGACCCGACACGGACGGCCCCGGCCGTGTCTCCGGTGACGAGGACCCGTCCGGACGCGTCGAGAGCGACGACGTCGACGAGGGTCCCGTGCGACGTGACGGATCGGCTCGCCCCCCCGGCCAGGTCGATGAGAACGACCGGGCGGTCCTGGCCGTCCTTCGGGTCGGAGGGCCGGGCGAAGGCCAGGACCAGCCGGCCGTCGGCGCTCACCGACATGCCAGAATCCGACGCGTTCGGTCCATTCCAGATCCAGGCGCTCTCGCCGCTCCGGGGGTCGAAGCGGCGAATCCCTCGCCGGCCGGCGGCCAGCACGCGACCCTCGGGCGTGAAGCTCAGGTGCCCCACGCCCCAGTCAAAACCCACGCCCCTCTCCCCGGGGGGGACGAGGGGCAGAACCTGAACCCCACCGCGCGCGAGGTCCCACACGCGCAGGGCCTTCCGTGCGACGGGACCCGTGTAGGCGGGTGCGGTCGCTGCGAACCGGCCGGAGTCGTCGATGGCGCAGGCCGCCACCTGGTCCTCTTCGGGGTTCCGGTAGAGCCAGTGACCCGGAGCCCCGGAGAGCGGGGCTAGGTAGGCGCCGCTCGGCCCGCCGCTCAGGACCTCGCCCGCGTCCGGGGCGATGGCGAGGTCGTAGCACCATGTGCCGCCGCGGTCCAGGCGCCGCCCCCCGCCCACCCCCGCGGCGAGGGGCCACGCGCGAACGGCGTCGTCGGCGCAGGAGAGGAGCCACTTCCCGTCGCGGGTGAACACGAGACGCGCTCACCCCGGCAGCGTGCCCCGGCAGCACGCGGACGTGGGGCTGGCGCTGGGACCAAAATGCCAGCGAGGAGTGGTTCACGACGACGACCCAGTCACCCCCGTAGTCGAAGAAGCTCGGCTTCGTCTCGGCCGCGTCCGGCCGGAGAAGCACGAGGGGCTCGGCGTCCGGCGGGCCCTCGAGGTCCCAGATCGACACGCGACGGTCGGCCGCGGAGCCCCAGAGCAGCCTCGTGCCCGAGAGATCGAAGACGGGCGGAACTGGACTTCGGGGTTTGCCATTCGGAGGACACGCGGCTCGCCCGCCGGTCCGGGAGCGACCTCGAACACGGCGAGGCGGCCACCGGCCTCTCCCACCGCGATCCTGTCTCCGCGCGGGCTCCAGCGCACGTAGTTCCAGCGCCTGCCCGAGGCGGACGGCTCGTCGACCACCGACCCGACTTCCCGCTCTGCCGTATCGGCCGGCCCGGCCACGGGTCGAACCACGACCCGCCCGCCGCGCAAGAACGCGATCCGGGAGCCGCTTGCATCCTGCGATCGTGTCCCCGTGAGGCGTCGCCACGACCCGAGAGCGCGAGGCGTCCCCCCGTCGTAGGGCCAGGCCTCGATGCCGGTCGTCACGAAGCGGCTCGAGCCCATCTCCCCACGGATCACCTGGACGCCGTCGCGCAGCACTGCCCAGCCCTGGGCGCCCCACCACCCCCGTTCGCTTCGGCCTTCGGATTCGCGGGGAGCCAGCGGATCTCCTGCCCGTCCGGGACGGAAAGCAGGCGGATGCGAGGCTCCCCTGGCGACCAGGTGAGGAGCGCCTCGCCCCCGGGCGTGAAGGCGAGCCCCGGAGGCGAGCCGGGAGGTCGCTGGCCTCCGATCGTCGGGACCAGGCGGCCGTCGTTCTCCCACAGCAGGACCTTTTCGGAGAAGGTGAAGGCGGCCAGCCAGCGGCCGTCGGGCTCAGGGCCGCGCCCCATGTCGGCGGGTCCACCGGGAGAAGGCGCGCCGTGGGGGACCTGCCAGAGTGCCTCGACCACGGACCGCCGGCCTTCCGGCGTGTCCGCGACCTCGAGGCTCTTGCGCGCGTAGGCGAGGCTGGCGAGGGGGTAGCGGCCCAGCTCGGCGCGGGCGAGAGCGACGAGCTTGCTCGCTCGGCGCGGCGGGCCTCGGCCTGGGCCCGCTCGCGCGCCGCCTCGCTCCGCCTCCACAGCGCCCCCGTCACCCCCGCCACCACCACCGCCGCGCCGAGCAGCGAGCCGGCCACCAGCCGCTGCAGGCGGCGGCGCCGCCGTGCCCCCTCTTCCACCGACGCCGCCACGAAAGCCTGCTCGACGGCCGTCAGCTGCCCCGGGTAGCGCTCACGCCACAGCTCCAGCTCCCGGTACGCCGTCCCCGTCCACAGCAGGTCCTCCGCCCCGCCTCTTCTCCTCCCACAGGTGCGCCGCCTGCCGCAGCTGGTCCCGAAGCAGCGCTCCCTCCTCGTCCTGCGCTCGCCACCTCACCAGACGCGGCCACACCCGCAGCAGAGACTCGTGCACGATCTCCACACGGTGCCGGCTCCGTCCCTCCCCCTCCCCCACCTCGTACGACGTCAGGAGCCGCGCGTCCACCAGCCGCTCAGCGCCCGCTCCGCCGCCGCCCGCTCCGGGAAGGCCGACAGGAGCTCCTCCCGGTCCATCACCGCACGCGTTCCCTGCGCCGTCACCAGGTTCCGGAAGACCTCCCGCACGATCCCCTGACGCTCCGGCCCGATCGCCTCCAGCGTGGCCTCCGCGTGCTGCGCCAGCGCCCCCTCCACACCCCCGATCGCACGGTACGCCTCGCGCGTCAGCAGCCGGCTCTCGACGTCGCGCCTCTCCCACAGACGCGCCGTCGCAAACGCCACCAGCGGCAGCGCACCCCGCGGGTCCTCCACACCCGACACCATCTCCTCGACCAACGCCTCGTCCTCGAAACGGAAGCCGCTCCTCCGCGCCGGCTCCACGATCGCTCCCCGCAAACCCTCCCGCGTCAGAGGACCCAGCGGCGTGATCTCCGAGAACACCGGCCCCAGCGCCGCGTGCTCGTGGCACCGCATCAGGAAGTCGTCCCGCAGCGAGAGAAGCACGTGCACGCCCGCTTCCTCCGCGAGACGCGCCAGAATCACCGCCACCCTCTCCTGCACCTCGGGCCCGCTCAGCGTGAACAGCTCCTCCAGCTGGTCCACCACCACCAGCGCCTCGTCCTGCCCCCGCCGCCACCTCCCGAACAGCTCCACCAGAACGTCCGCGTCCTCGCACGCCACCAGCTCCCGCAGCGCCTCCGGGTCCCCCGCCAGCTCCGGCACGAGAGCCCGCGCCAGCGACGCCAGCGGTGCTCTCCCCGGTGTCAGAACCAGCGCCGCCCACCCCGACGGCCGCGCGGGGATCACCCCCGCACGCACGAACGACGTCTTCCCCGCTCCCGAGGGCCCGATCACCGCCAGCAGCCGCCGCTCCCGGATCCGGGCCCAGACCGCCTCCACCTCCCGCTCCCGCCCGAAGAAGACCGGCGCGTCCTCCTCCCCAAACGCACGCAGTCCCGGGTATGGGTTCGTCTCCTCCTCGGCGTCCGCGGGCTGTGCCGTCAGCCCCGGGGCTCCCCACCAGCGTCCGCAGCGCCAGCGCCACGTCGTGCGCCGAGTGGAAACGGTCCTCCACCCGCTTCTCCAGGCACCGCTGAACCAGTCGCTCCAGCGCCGGCGGCACCCCGCGCCCGGTCAGCGACAGACGTGGCGGGTCCTCGTTCAGGATCGCGCTCACCACGTCCGCCGCCGAGTCCCGGCGGAACGGAGAGCGCCCCGCCAGCATCTCGTAGAGCACCACCCCCAGCCCGAACACGTCCGACCGCGCGTCCACCCCCTGCCCCCGCAGCTGCTCCGGGGACATGTACCCCAGCGTCCCCATCGGAACCCCGGGCCGCGTCCCCAGCGCCTCCGTCGTCAGCTCCCCCGGCCCCACCACCTCCGCCTGCAGCTTCGCCAGGCCGAAGTCCAGAACCTTCACACGCCCGTCCCGCGTCAGGAACACGTTCTCCGGCTTCACGTCCCGGTGAACCACACCCTTCGCGTGCGCCGCCCCAAGACCCAGCGCCAGCTCCGACCCCAGCTCCACCGCCCGCCGCAGGCTGATCCCGCCGCGCACCAGCGCCTCACGCAGCGTCTCCCCTTCCAGCAGCTCCGTCACGATGTACGGAGCCCCGCCCTCCACCCCCACGTCGTGCACCGTCAGGATGTTCGGGTGGTCCAGGGCCCCGACCGCGCGCGCCTCCTGCTCGAAACGACGCAGCCGCTCGGGGTCCGACGCGTACGCCGCAGGCAGGACCTTCAGGGCGACGTCGCGCCCCAGCTTCTCGTCCCGAGCCCGGTAAACCTCACCCATCCCCCCGGCGCCGAGGGGGGCGAGGATCTCGTAGCGGCCCAGGCGCTGACTCGACGCGAGCGCCACGACCGGCCCCCAGCTGGAAAACCTGCGCCCATGGTAGCGCCGTCAGACACCCCGTGGCGAGGAAAAACGGGGCTAGGGCTGCTGCCGCGGGAAGCGGTACTCGCCCGAGGGATCGACCTGCTTCATCGCCTTCACCGTCCCCGCGTCCACCTCGAACTCGACCAGGACGTCCGAGAACTCCTTCACCTGAACCGGTTCGGCTTCCAGGGGACGAGCGCCTGGAACGGCTGGCCGGGGAAGGCGAGACCCAGCTGCCGTCCTTCCTCGAGGCGACCTCGAAGCTGGCCGCCCGTCGGCGTGAGGTAGGTCGCCGACGTACGGCTGGAGCGTCGCCGTCGCCTTCAGTCCTCGGCCGGCACCCGCCGCACGAACGTCGACCTCGGCCTCGTCCAGCGACATGATCGCCTTGTCGACTTCCCCCTGCGGGTTCGTGCGCGAAGTTGACCGACCACTTGCCGTCCTGCTCGTCGTCGGGCGTGTCGAACCGGTCGTAGTGGAAGTGGCTGAGCGGCAGCCGGATCTTGTGGAAGTCGAACGCGAGCTCGCCGTCCTTCGGCGACGCGATCTTCACCACGCCGTAGGCGGGATGCTCGTACTCGCCCGCGTAGTCGGCGAGCGGGTGCGAGGGCCGGGTTCCGCTGCACGCGCTCGCCGCCGGCCTTGGCCCGGGCCTCCTGGCCGGCCTCCTTGCCCTTCAGGCGGATCCCGTTGCTGCCGCTCGCTCCAGGGCGTCAGGCCCAGGCCCAGCAGCCGCTCGTAGACGTTGTAGGACGACCATGTTGTACAGCGGCGCCGCGTGGTCGCCGATGACGAGAGACCACGACCCCGATGCTGTCGTGCGGCATGCACGACACCTGCGAGTGGAAGCCGTTGATGTCGCCGCCGTGGTAGGCCAGCAGGTGCCCGCGGTACGAGGCCGTCCAGCGCCCCATGCCGTAGGCCGAGTTGAGGATCTCGCCGTAGCCCCGCGCTTCCAGGCCGGTGTTCGGCAGGGCGATCGCCGGCTCGAGCGTCGCCTTGAGCACCGCCGGCGGGATGACCTGCGCGCCCGTCGAGCGGCCGTCGTTCATCAGGGCGATGAGCCAGTGCGACATGTCCTCGATGTTCGAGTTGATCGAGCCGGCGGGGCCCACGCCGACCTGCTCCTCGTAGTAGGGGATCTAGTAGATCTCGAACGAGTCGCGCCGCTCGGTGAAGGGGACGCCGTGGTCGGGCTGCTTCACCATCTCGTCGATCGAAAAGACCGTGTTCGTCATGCCCAGCGGCGTGAAGATCCGCTCGCGGACGAACTCCTCCCACGTCTTGCCGGACAGCAGCTCGATGACGTAGCCGGCGCCGGCGTACATCATGTTGTTGTAGAGGAAGCGTCTGGCCGCAGCGGCTCCTTCGGCTCCAGGTACTCGAGCCGCTCGAACAGCTCCTTGCGCGAGAAGTCCGACTTGTACCAGATCAGCGTCGTGCCGGGTGATGCCGGTCCGGTGGGCCAGCATGTCGCGGATGGTGACCGTGTTGTTCAACTCGTCGTTGTAGAACTGATGGCTCGGCACGAACTCGCCGGACGGGCCTGTCCCACTCCAGCTTGCCCTCCTCCACCAGGAGGCCCATGGCCGACGGCGGTGAAGAGCTTGGTGTTCGAGGCGATCGGCAGCACCGTCTGGGGGTGAACGGCAGCTTCTTCCCGTAGTCGCGGTAGCCGTACCCCTTGGCGAAGACGAGCTTGTCCCTCACCACGACGCCCACGCCGATGCCGGGCACGTTCCAGTCCTTGACCACCTTCGCCATGTACTCGTCGAAGCCCTGGAGCTTCTTCGCCACGAGCGGGTCCTCGGCCGCGCGCGCGGCCGGGACGCCGACGAGAAGCGAGGCGATGACGAGCGCGACGGGGAGGGCCCTCGTGAGTCTTCGGTTCATGGCCGGGCTCCTTTCTCTGGGAAGGCGGGGCGTCGCTCGGGGGATCTTAACGCGATCGGGCCGCGCGGCAGGGGGAGACTCCGGAGCCCGGTTCAGGCGCTGCCGTCCCGCCGCCGGCGCGGTATGAGGCGGGGCACTCGCTGCGCGTACTCCTCCCAGGCGCCCCCGAAGCGCTCGCGCAGCTCGCGCTCCTCGAGCCGGACGACGAAGAGGAGCGTGGGCAGCAGCAGCAGCCACAGCACGTAGGTGCCGACGTGGTTGGCGAACAGCGCGTACGCCAGCGTCCCGATCACCACCTCCACGTAGCGCGGGTGCCGGATCCGGGCGTAGACGCCCTCGGTCAGGAGCCGGCCGGGTAGCGCGCGGGCGAGAGCTCGGGCCGCCCGGCGAGGATGCCGAAGGTGAGCAGGCGGCCCCGCTCACGCGCCAGGACGGCGGCCACGACGGCGCAGGCGGCGGCAACGACGACGAGGGGCCAGGAGGTCCCGAGGTCGGCTCCCAGCAGGCGGCGCCGCGCCGCCCACGTCGTGCCCATCACCACCGCGCAGGGGACGGAGAGCAGGGCGTACGTCCAACCGAACCCCAGGCGCCGCCAGAAGCGGGCCAGCGGGTGGATGACGACCCAGAGAAGCAGCGAGGGCGGGAGTGCGAGCAGCAGCATGAGCGCCACGACCCGGCGGGCGGTATCCATGGGGCGGCCTTCCGGAAGTCTACGCCGGATGGCCGCGGCGCGGTCCGTGGCCTACTCGGGCAGCCGGCTCACCGGCTCCCCGAGCAGGTTGTACATGGAGCGCATGTAGCGCCGACCCCGGGAGTGTCGAGCTCGCCCAGGCTCCGCACGACGATGTCGCCGACGACCTTCTCCCCATCCACGAAGCGCCGCGGAAGAAGCCCTGGTCCAGCCGCACCGCCAGGGGTTCTCCGACAGCCCCGACGGCGACCACACCGCGAACGCCCCGCCGTCCTTCCGCAGCAGCATCGCCTCGCCGAGCGAGGGGTACCCGGGGATCGCGAAGTTGCCCACGGAGCAGGTCATGGCCAGGAAGACCGGCAGCCGGTCGGAGTTGTCAGGGCCGCGACGTCGGCGCTGGTGAACAGGTTCTCCTCGGCGAGGCGGTCGAGGCCGCCGTGGCCGATGTAGTTGAAGGCCACGACGCCGTCGTTGACGGCCTGGAGGATCGCCTGCCGGCCCGCCGCGGCGGTGGTCGTGTCGAGGTGGACCCTGCTCGCCGTGTAGTCCGGCGGGAGCGAGCGCGGCCACGGAGTCGCTGTCGGCCGGTGAAGTTGCCCGCCGCGTCCGGGTTGTCCGCGGTCAGGAGCACCCGGCGCTGCCACTCGCCGCTCGCCGCGCTCTCGTGGGCCTGGATCTTCGCGAGGTAGTCCGCGAGTCCGCGGCGGTGACGACCGGCAGGCGCCCGAGCGCGATCTCGGGAATGCCGTCGTCGCCGGAGAGGTCGGCGAAGGCGACGTCGGAGGCGACGAGGCCGTCGGGCGAGCCGACGAGCAGCGTGGGGACGAGGTTGTCGCCGAAGCCCCGCAGGTCCCGGTAGTCGTAGGTCCCGCGGCCCACGAGCGTCACGTACCGCGGCGGCCGTGCTCCAGCGGGACGTCGCGTGGCGCAGGAAGGCCCGGATGGCGGGGGGCTCGGCGATGCCGGCGTTGAACTCGTCGTAGATGTCCTCGAGCCCCACGACCATCGTGGCGAGGCCCTGGCTCCGGCGGTACTCGGCCAGCGACTGCGCGGCGTCCAGGAGGGACTCGGGGGCCACGAGGACGTAGTCCGCCGCGTTCGCCTCCGGCGCAGGCCGGCGTCCTGCCACGCCGCCACGCCGCCGGCGACTTCGCGCGGCCGGGCAGCAGAGCCTGGTAGCGCCGGCTCGCCGGTCCCCGCCGCGCCGAAGCGCACCTCGTACCGGCCGTCGCCCGGCGGAGACGGTAGCCCGTCACCAGGACCGGGCGCGAGGGCAGGGTCACGTCGAAGAGCATCACCTCGGGCCCGGAGAAGCCGCCGACGGCGACGCCGGTCCCGGTCGCGGCGGTGAAGGACAGGACGTCGTCGACGGCCTGGTAGCGACGCTCGTACGTCAGGTCGAAGGAGTCGACGTAGAGGAGGCTCTCGGCGACGCCCGCGTCGAGCACGGCCCTCAGCTCCACGACGTTGTCCCCCTCGAGGACGCTGCCGGACGCGACGGGGAACTCGATGTCGAAGGGGCGAGCCCGTCCCACCGCGCCTCGCCCACCGGCTGCCCGTTGAAGAGGACCTGGACGTGGTGGTCGTCGCCGGGCACGCTGTCGGTGCCGCCGAGGAGGTGGACGGTCAGCGACGCGTCGCCGTACCCGGCGACGCCCGTCCGCGCGAATCGTGAAGCTCCTCGCGTCGACCCCGTCGTACCCCGCGTAGAGGTAGTCCCAGACCCAGAAGTCCCGCTCCGGGTCCCGGAAGTACACCGGCAGGGGATACTGGTCCTCCTCGCGGTGCACCGTCTCCGTGAAGGAGGTGGCGAGGAGCCCTGCCGGCGGGGCGGGCCGGGCGCTCATGGTCGGACCCGGGGTGACGGTCACCCAGTAGGCGTTCTCGTCCGTGTAGGGGCTCCCGACCGGCTCGGCGTAGAAGTAGATCCCGCGTCCCCGCTCGTCCGGCAGGTAGCGGCACCGACGCGCCCGCGGTGGCTGAGCGTGAGCCGACCGGTGCGGATCAGGCCCGCGACCCTCTCCGCGGGCAGGCCGAGGGGCGGGGCCATGGCGGCGGCGGAGAGGTAGTGGATCCCGCCTCCCGCGTCGTGACCTTGAGGACCCGGCCCTGTCGCCGCAACCTCGTCCGATGAGACGCCACCTGCCGCTCGGCTTCGGCGACGGTCGCGCGAAGGGCCAGTCGCATCGCGCGTCGGGCCGACGGCCTGGCGGCTGAACGCCCGCGACTCGCAGGTCCCGGTGCGCCGCGCTCATCGAGGGCCCGGGGCGCCGCCCGGGGACACGGAGACGGCGTACGGCCCGTACGGGTGCGCGCGGCCGCGGACGTCCAGCTCCAGCGAGCTGTAGGTGAGCCGCCCCTCCGTGGGCGCCCCCGCGTCGCGAAGCGATAGACGCCGCCCTGCGGGTGCACGACGAGGCCCGGCAGGAGCCGCTCGGTGAGCTGCACGTACTGCCCGCGTCGCGGGTCGAGCCGCAGGAGGTGGAACCCGACCGTCCCCACCTCGAGCGACGTGCGCCACTCCACGGTGACCGACCCCGCGGCCAGGTACGCCCTCAGGAGGCGATCGCCGCGTAGGTCGGCAGCGGCTTCGCGTAGCCGAAGTTCGACGTCCGTGACGTTGCCGGCGGACGAGTCGACCGACTCCTGGTAGTTGAAGGGCGCCGTCGTGCCTTCGGTCTTCTCGTAGGTCGGCGCGTAGCCGGTGAGGACGCGTCGGTGTCGGTCACCCGGACGTGTAGGCGCTGTTCGGCAGGCCGGACGACCGAGTAGGTCGCCGTGGCGTCGGTGGTCACCGTGGCCACGACCGTCGGTCCCCGAGCGAGCGACGTCCAGTGTCACGCCGGCGATGCCGGACTCGCCGCCGTCGATCACCCCGTTGGCGTCGGCGTCGTTCCAGATGATGCCCGAGATGGTGCGCTGGGTTCGTGGGCCTGGAAGCCGAAGTCGACGTCGAGGATGTTCGCGGCCCGGCCATCGTGCCGTCCCTTCTGGATCCCGGCCGTCCCGCCGTCGCTGTCCGTGGCCGGGACCCTTGAAGGTGTAGCCGGCGGGGATCGGCACGCTCACGATGTAGTTGGCGTTGACGAGCCCCGCGAAGAGGTACTGCCCGTTGGCGTCCGTCGTGACGCTGCCGCCCACCAGGCAGTCGTCGCGCCGGTCGTCGATGACGCCCGTTGCCGTTGGGGTCCCGGTAGAGGCTCACGGCGACCCCGGCGATCCCGTTCTCGCCGGGTCCTGGACGCCGTGTCGCCGTTGAGGTCGTAGAAGATCGTGTCGCCGATGCTCCGCGAGGCGCGGAAGCCGTAGCTGGGCGCGGCCGTGCGGTCCACGGCTCGCCGGCCAGACTTGCTCTCGGCGCGCTGCCGCGCCTGGGCGTAGGTGGTCGTGCCGAAGTAGTTGCGCGAGGACGCCGGTGGTGTCGCTGAGCCGGGTCGTGTAGTCGGCGCCGCCGCCGGCGAGGCCGCTGAAGGTGAACGTGCCGTCCGCGGCCGTCGTCGTCGTGCCGATGACGTTGAGGCTGGCGTCGAGCAGCTCACCGTGACCCCGGCGATCCCGGCTCGCTCCCGGCGTCGTAGATCCCGTCGCCGTCCGCGTCGAGCCAGACGCGGTCGCTGAGGTGTAGGTGGTGATCGCGTGCCCCCGGAAGCCGAAGTCGGCGGTCAGGTAGGCGCCGCCGCCGCGACATTCGGGGTAGACTGCGGCTCGTCGCGGTGGTGGCGTGTACCCGGAGAGCCGGGGCCTGGGTCGTCGTCGACGGCGACGAAGTAGGCCTCGGTGCCCGGGCCGTCGCTCCCGTGAAGAGGTAGCTGCCGTCGGGGCGCTCGTCGTCGTGCCGACGTAGGTGTCGCCAGCCGTCGCACCACGCCGTCGCCGTCGATGTCCTGGTAGAGCCTGACGGTGACGCCGCCGCAGGCCGATCTCGCCCGAGTCGCGCACGCCGTCGCCGTCGGCGTCCACCCAGACCAGGTCGCCGAAGGTGCGGTCCCGCGGAGGGCCGGTAGCCCAGGTCCGCGCCGGTGTAGTCCTGCCCGGCCGAGAGGTCGAAGGTCGTCGTCCGGTTGTCGGTCGGCCCGACGGGAAGGACTGCGTGACTCCGCTCGGCAACGGCTCGCCGTCACCTCGACGTAGTAGCCCGTTGCCGGCCTGCGACGCCGGGGAAGAGGTAGCGGCCGTTGACGTCGGTGACCGTGGTCGCCACCGGCGTCCCGACTGGTCCTTGAGCGTGACCTCGACGTTGGCGATCCCCGGCTCGCCGATGTCCTGGACGCCGTCGCCGTCGGCGTCGAGCCAGACCCTGCCGCCGACGCTGGCGCTCAGCGACGCTCGGGTTCGACGACGATGTTCGTGACCGAGGCGCTGAGCGCGATCGGCAACTGGGTGGATGTCGTGGAGGCGGTGTTCGTGATCGACGTGATCCCGCTCGGCGAGGGGTTGTCGACGGTCGCGTTGAAGGTCAGCGTGAGGGAGCCGCCGGGAGCGAGGCTGCAGCCCGCGCTGCTGTTCAGGAACTCGGGGGCGGCGTTGCGTCGCGGTACGGACGTGTAGCTGATGTCGACGTTGTCGATGGAGAACGTCTCGTTGCCGGTCGCATTGAAGCCGCCGGTGACGCGGAAGCCGGATGGTCGTGTTCGCCGAGGTGTAGTCGATCGGGGAGATAGAGGTTGTACGTCTTCGGCGCGCGGTCCCGTTTGGCGCGTTGAAGGTCGCCAGCGTCGTGAAGTTCGTGCCGTCCGTGCTCGCCTCGACGCACGAGCGATGTCGCCCGCCGAGGTCGAGATTCGCCCCGGTGTAGCTGAAGCTGAAGCGTGGCGCTCGTGGCTCCCGTGAGATCGGCGGTCCGCCGGATCGAGGGCTCCGGCGGCGTTGGCCGGGACGTTGTAGCTGATCTGCACGTCGTCGAGCATCGCCTGCTCGCCGTTCTCGATGGCGTCCTCGGCGCGGAAACGGAGGATGATCGGTGGCGTTGGCCGGCGTCCAGCGTGACGTTGTCGGTGTACGGTCTGGTTCGCCGAGCCTCCGTCGCAGCGTCCGCAAAGTGGTCCAGGCGCCGCCGCCGTTCGAGCTGTACTCGACGATGAGGTCGTCGTTGGCGTCCAGGCCGCCGGCGTCGCGCAGGTGTGAAGCTGATCGCGACCGCAGTGGCCCGCCGAGACCGTCGCGGTGCGCTGTGATCGACGTCCCCGCCGTCGGTGGCGGTCACGGAACTCGACGCGGTTGTTGGCGATCTGGATGTCACCGCTGCTGCGCGCCGTCGTCGTCGGCTTCCGTCCAGTCGTCCTGCCAGGTGGCGGAGCCGTCGTTGCCGGCGTAGCTGCCGTCGCTGTTGAACTGGTCGCAGCACGAACGAGTGCAGCGTATCGGAACTGCAGCTGCGCCGCCCGTGACCCAGACGAATCCCCCGGCCGCGCCGGTTGCACCGCTCCCGGCGTCCGTCTCCGTCCAGTCGCCGGCCCAGGTCCGTCGTGCCGTTGTTGTTGGTGTAGGCTGCGGTCGTCGAACTGGTCCGCACGTTGCGACGTGAGCTCGCAGGTCGCCGAGCCGCTGCCCGGCACGTAGGTCACGCCGGCCGGCAGGGCGTCGTAGAGCGACACGCCGGTCAGCGTGACGCCGGTCCGGCCGGGTTCGTCGACCGTCACCGTGTAGGTGAACGTGTCGCCCGGGGTACAGGGGCGTCGGCGCGTTCGAGGTCTTGTGATCTGCGAGCGTCGCCGGAGGCGACGTAGGCGAAGTCCGTGGCCGTGAAGGTCTGGGTCGTCGGCCGCCCGACCGTCCGCGTGCCGACGGCCTGCACCCGGTTCTGGCTCAGGGTCCCCGCGGCGAGCGCCGCCGTCGTCCGGGCGGTGAACGTGATCGTGATCTCCTGGTTCTCGGCCATGCTCGCCGGTGCCCAGCTGCGCGCTCGACCACGCCAGGGTGTAGCGTGCCGGCGCGGGGTCGGCCGCGGCACCGGTGATCGTGGTCGGTCGGCGCCGGTGATGGTCGTCTGGTCCGGCGAGGGTGATGCTGGTGCTGCCCGACGTAGCTCCAGCTCGGCGGCAGGATGTCCGTGACGTTGACGCCGTCCACGGTGTACTTCTGCGAGTTGACCGTGAGCGTGAACGTGGCCGTCGACCCGGCGGCCGTGGGGACGACCTGCGGGCTCACCGACTTGTCCACGCCTGAGCACGAGGGAGATGAAGTCGGTGCCGGGGATCGCGACGTAGCCGAGGTCCAGCGCCGGAGTCGCCTGGTCGGGCGCGGTGTCCGCGTTCTGCGCCGTAGGCCATCGTGAAGGGCCCGGTCGCCCAGAAGTGGGCCCGCGAGAGGTCCCCGCCGCCGGGGTTCGTGGGTCGTAGATGTACTGGGTCTGGAGGCGGTTCAGCGTGTAGGTCTGGTCGGCGGTGCCGTCGTTGTCGTAGTCGACGAAGACCCGGGTGTTGTCCTGGGCGACGGTGAGGAAGACGCCGCTTGTCCTGGTTGCCCGGGTTCCCGCGGTGTCGACGGGATCGCGCCGGGGGCCCAGCCGAGGAAGTGCTCCTGGTAGAGGAACGTCGAGGGCAGCAGGCTGTAGCCCCACTCGTAGGTCTGCCCCGGTCGAGTCGCTCGATGCCGACGCCCCAGAAGACGTCGCTTCCGCTTGAAGTAGAGGCCCGAGTCGACGGGCAGGGCCCCGGCGGCGCCCGGAACGAGACGGTGGTCGCCGGCGGGGATCGTGAAGGACCCGGAGCTCGGCGTGGGTCTCCCAGTTGACGGTGATGGCCGCGGAGTGCGGGTTGTAGAGGTAGTAGTCGGTGTTGCCCGGTCGCGCGGTCGTGGGCTGGTCGAGCGGGGCGTAGTAGTCCTTCGTCCAGAAGCCCCGCGGGAAGGCGCTGAGCCCGCGCGCGCAGTAGTTGCTGTCCTGGGTTCCCGGCGATGAACTTGACCTGGAGGGTCTGCGTGCCCTGGATCACGGCGCCGGTGTCGGGAGCGGGCGTGCGTCGTGCCGCTCGGGCAGGCGCTGCGTGCCGGTCGAGGAGGAACGTCTGGCCCCTCTGCAGCGTGACCGGCTGTGTCGCCGGGTCCGCGCGTCGCCGTCGCGGTTCCAGTCGATGGAGTCGGGGGTGCCGTTGCCGTCGAGGTCGACCGTGAACGTGGTGTTGTCGGCGGTGGCCTGGATGAGCACGAACACCCGGTGGAAGGCGAGCGAAGCCGAGGTTCTCGCCGAAGGGGACGACGTAGGTCGTGAGCTGGGGCTTGACGGGGTAGATCTCCCACGCCGCCGCTGGTTGCCCACGCCCCGCGCCTCGATCCAGCTGGCGCGCGTGACCGTGACCGCGCCGCCGGCCACGTAGATCCGGTCGCCGCCGTCGTAGTAGGTCGCCGGTTGCCCCGGGGGTTCGTCGGGATGTTGGCGGACTCGAAGACGCGCTGGTCGCCGGTGTTCGCGAGGACGACGCTCTCGTCCGCGGTCGCTCGGGGTTCGCCGGGTCGAAGTCGTACCCGTTCTCCCAGTGGTCGTAGTAGACGGTCGTGTTGGCGGACCAGGCGGTCACGGCGATCACGGCGTGCATGTCGTAGTTCGCGCCGGCGTCGCCCAGGGAGTCGAAGACGAGGCGCATGTTGTCTCGTCGCCGGGGATGTAGTACTCGGAGTACCCGGCGGCCACCTGGGCGCGGGCCGGCGAGACGGACGAGGAGCGACGAGGCACGCGGCGGCGAGCCACCGGAGGGCGCCACCCGGAACGGCCTCGAATCCCGATTCGGCGGTCCGCATGACGTCAGCTCCTCAGCGTCGGCCGTCCCGTTTCTGGACAGGCGTACGCCATCCCTGGCAACTAGTTGCACGCCTCGTGCCAGCCTCGGCCCTGCCGGGGGAGTCCTCCAGGGGCTCAACGGGTTGGGGTTGTCGCGACCGTCGGCCGAGAAGCCGTTCCACGGCCTCGATCGCGCCGATTTCCGGCCGGAACGTCAGGACGCCGCAGGGGATCGCCTCGACGATCCGGCCGCAGGCGGCGAGGGCCGCCTCGAGGTACTCCGCGTCGTACCAGGGCAGCGAGGCCGTCTGGAACAGGCGGGGCAGGGCCTGGCCAGGGGCGAGGGGGCGGATCTCGTGGATCGGCCCTGTTCGAGGAAGAGCAGCCACGCCATCGGGCCGCAGCGGTGCTCCGCGACCTCTCCCTCTCCGGACCAGGGCGTCCCCCACAGCGTGGGCGCCGCCTCCCCCACGCGCACGATCACCCGGTCGTCGCTCAGGGGCTCCCAGCCCGGGCGCCCCGCGGCGAGGCCGGTGAGCGTGCTCTTGCCCGCCCCGGACACCCCGGAGAAGGCGACGCCCCGGCCGCGGACGAGCGCTCCCGCCGCGTGGAGGATGATGCCCCGGCGCCCGAGGAGGTACATCGCGAGGACCTGGTCGAGCGGGTAGCGGAAGTGGCTGCACCGCAGGGCGGTCGTGCCCGTCGACCGTCTCGAGGAAGCGGGGCGAGCAGACGACCGAGACCTCGGCGGGGCCCCGGGCCGGAAGCGCGCCACCCAGGCCGGCTCGGCCTCGGAGGGGAAGCGGAAGACGAGCGGCTCGCTCCCCGTCCCGGGCCAGGACCGACCAGGTCGCGCTGCTCTCGAGGATCGTCCGGCCCTCGAAGGAGGGGTCGGGGCGAGACCTCGAAGCGGACGCGGACGGTTTCGACGGGCCGGCGGCGCGTCCGGGCCGGGCGGCACGAAGGACCGGTAGGCCGTCGTCCGCGTCGTAGACGAGCGGGAGGCCCTCGGCCGAGAGCCGGAAGTCGAAGCCGCCCAGGGCAGAGGCGGATCTCGCGCGCCACGATCGGGCCTCGAGGCGCGAGCCCGGCAGGTGCAGGCTAGGAGCCTCGCCGGTTGCAGCCCTGCGCGAAGCCGCAGTTGGCGGCAGTCCCCACGGCCGACTCTGGGCCGACGTTCTTGCAGCCGACGGCGAGGACTTCCTCCGCCTTCAGCTCGATGACGAGCAGCTCGGGCTTCTCGTAGCGCTCCTTCGGCTTCATCGGCAAGACGCTAAGGGCGTCCCGCTCACTTGTCAAGCTCTCGCCTCGACGGCGTCGAGCCGCGCCTCCCCGAGGCGGCAGAGGTACTCGGCCTTCCGGTGGGGGCTGCCCGTCTCCATGCCGGCCTGCGCCGGGCAGGTCCCGCAGAGGAACCGCATCTCGCACTCGTGGCACTCGTACCCCGGGGTCGAGCGCCTGCTCGCGGAAGCGCGGGATGACCGTCTCCCACCCCTCGCGAAAGGTGCCCCTGGCGCAGGTCGAAGCCGTGCGTGCACACCATCAGGCAGGGGAGCAGGGTCCCCAGCGGGTCGACGTGGAAGCCCGTGAGGCCCGCCATGCAGGCGAAGAGCTGCTCTCGGGCGGAAGCCCGCGCATCCGCTGGAAGTACTCGGCCGTCCCGCGCAGGTAGCCTCCGTCCTCCATCTCGATGGCCACCGCGTCCGCGGCCGGGACCCGGTGCTCGAGCGGGCGCGCGGTCCCCGTCGCGGCAGGGGAAGAGCGCGGCGTCGACGCGGAACGACACCCCGCGCTCGCTCGCCATCGCCCGCATGCGCGGCCATCTCGTCCTGGTTCTCGCTCAGGATCACGGCCTTGAGGCCGACCGCGACGCCGCGGCGCGAGCAGGGCGTCCACCGCCGTCGAGGCAGCGCCGGTACGAGCCCCGGACGCCCGTCACGCGCTCGTACACCTCCTCGGACGCGCCGTAGAGCGTCACCTCGACGAGCTGCGGGGGCAGCTCCTCGAAGAGCCGCACGATCCGCTCGTCGATCAGCGTGGCGTTGGTGAAGACGGTCACCAGGATCCCGCGCTCGCCGGGCCCGCGTGTAGACCTCGGCGAAGTCGGGGCGCAGCAGCGGCTCCCCGCCCGTGATCAGGAGGTCGAGGCAGCCGGCGTCCGCCACCTGGTCGATGACCGAGCACCAGAACGCGGCGTCGAGCTCCCCCCCCGCGGGCAGCGCCTGCCGCTCGCAGCCCAGGTAGCAGTGGACGCAGCGCAGGTGGCAGCGGTGCGTCATCGCGATCGAGCCGTTCAGGGGGACCCGCTCGGGCCATCGCCCGGTCGAGCATGGCCTCGAGCCGCGCCTTCACGACGTCGCCCGGGCTGGTCACCGGCGCCATGTCAGCCTCTCCGCTCGACGAGGCCCGCGGCCTCGAGACGGCCCACGAAGGAGACGAGGTCGGCGGCGGCCTCCTCGGCCGGGACGTCGAACCGCTCGACGAGCGCGGCGAGGACGCCGTCGAGGGCCCTCACCCCGTCGAGCAGCTCCCAGATCCGGAGCCCGACCCCGTTGAGGGCGAAGATGGCCTTCAGGTCCGCGACGTCGCGCCGGATCGGGACGAGGATGTGCTCGCCCGCGACCTCGCGCAGGACGACCCCCTCCCGCTGCGCGTACACGGCTCCGCCTCGCTCATCCATCCGAGGTCCTCCTGTCAGGACGATAGCATGGGGCCGCAGCAGCGTACACTGCCGGCGTGAGCGAGCCGCGCGGGGCCGAGACGGTCCACCGCTATCACGAGCGCAGCACGCACCACCCCGGCCGCTACGCGCGGGGGCCGGGCCTCCTCGACTGGGCGAACCAGCCGGAGCCGTTCCGGTTCTACGCGGGAGCGCCGCGCGTCCCTCTGCCCTTGGCGGGCGACGATGTTGCGGTGTCGTGGGGCGACCTTCACCGGCCGGGGTCGGTCTTCCCGCGCCCCCTCGACCGCGCCTCGCTCGGGAGCGTCCTCGAGCTCGCCCTCGGGATCACGGCGTGGAAGGAGCACGGCGGCGCCCGGTGGGCGCTGCGCGCCAACCCCTCGAGCGGGAACCTCCACCCGACCGAGGGATACCTGCTCGTCGCCGGGGCCGGCGGCGTCCCGGCCGGACTCCACCACTACCTCAGCCGCGACCACGTCCTCGAGCGGAGGTGGACGCCGCCCGTCCCCGAGGCGCTGGCGGGGCTGCTCCCTCCCGGCGTGTTCGTGCTCGGCTTCGCCTCGATCCACTGGCGCGAGGCCTGGAAGTACGGCGAGCGGGCGTTCCGCTACTGCCAGCACGACGTGGGCCACGCCCTCGGCGCGGTGCGCTACGCGGCGGCCGCCCTCGGCTGGTCGGCCCGCCTGCTGGAGACGCCGGGCGACGACGACGTGGCCGCGCTCCTCGGCCTCGACCGCGAGGGCGACTCTGCCTCACTGGCGCCGGGAGACCGCGAGCACCCCGACGGCCTCGTGGTCGTGGCCCCGGCCGGCGAGATCGACGCCGCGGCACGTCGTGTCGAGGAGGCGCTCGGCGACCTGATCGAGGCCCTTCGAGGAGGAACGTGGTCGGGCGAGCCTAACGCCCTCAGCCCGGAGCACGTCGACTGGCCGGCGATCGCCGAAGTGGCGACCGCCACTGCCAAGCCACGGACGTCTCTGCCCTCCTCGACCCCGCCCGGTGCCCCCCTCCCGGCGGTGGCCGATCGGCCGAGCGACGCGCGATCGGCCGTGGGCCTCGTCCGCGGGCGCCGCAGCGCCGTGGCGATGGACGCAGAGACGGGCCTTCCGTCCGCGGCCTTCTTCGCCCTGCTCGACCGGCTCGTTCCGCGACCCGGCACCCCGCCGTGGGACGTGCTGCCGTGGTCTCCCGCGCGTCCACCCCGTCCTCTTCGTCCACCGGGTCGACGGCCTGGCGCGCGGGCTCTATCTCCTCGAGCGCGCCCCCGGCGCGCTCGAGGATCTGCGCAGACGCCCTGCGCCGGTCGTTCGCCTGGAGCGCCGTGGAAGGCTGTCCCCGAGAGCCTGTCCCTGTTCCTCCTCGAGGCTGGCGACACCCGCTCTCTCGCGCGCCTCGCGAGCTGCCACCAGGAGATCGCTTCCGACTCGGCTTTCGCCGTCGCCATGCTCGCCGACGTCGGCGCCTTGCTCGCGGAAGGCCCCTGGTGGTACCGGTGGCTTCACTGGGAGGCCGGTCTCCTCGGCCACGTCCTCTACCTCGAGGCGGAGGCGGCGGGCCTGCGCGGCACCGGCATCGGCTGCTTCTTCGACGACGTGGTCCACGAGACTCTCGGCCTCGGGGACGACCGCTTCCGCGACCTCTACCACTTCACGGTCGGAGGAGCGGTCGAGGACCCGCGCCTCACGACCCACCCCGGCTACGACGCGGAGGTGGGACGGCGCACCTGAGCGGTGCTATCGTCCGCGTCGATCCGGACCGAGCCGGGCGAAGCCGCCCGGAGGAGCCAAGACCCCATGAACCGAAGCCTCGCCCTTGCCGCCGCGCTGCTCGCAGCCGCGTCCTTCTCCCCGTCCCCGGCGGCGGCCGAGCGGCGCGCCCTGACGATCGCCGACGTCTACCGCGTCCGGGGCGTCGCCGAGCCCGCGATCGCGCCCGACGGCCGGAGCGTCGCCTTCGCGGTGACCACCACGGACCTGCCGGCGATCCGCCGCCAGACGAACCTCTGGCGGGTGGGCGCGGACGGGACGGGCGCCCGCGCGCTGACCTTCTCCGACAAGCGCGACGCGAGCCCCGCCTTCTCGCCCGACGGGACGGTCCTCGCCTTCCTCTCCACGCGCGCGGGAGACCCCCAGGTGTTCTTCCTGCCCACCGGGGGCGGCGAGGCCGAGAAGAAGACCGACGTGCCAGGGGGAGTGGGCAGCTTCAAGTTCACCCCCGACGGCAAACGCCTCCTCCTGACCGCCGAGGTCTGGCCCGAGTGCGGCGCCGACGCGGCCTGCAACCGGAAGAAGGACGAGGCGATGGAGAAGGGGAAGATGAAGGCGTACGTCGCCGACCGCCTCCTCTTCCGCCACTGGGACTCCTGGGAGGACGGCAAGCGCACCCACATCCTCCTGGTGGACCTCGCCGATCCGAAGGCGACGCCGCGCGACCTGACCCCGGGCGACTTCGACTCGCCCGCCTTCTCGGTGGGCGGCGGCGGGGACTACGACGTCTCCCCCGAAGGCAAGGAGATCGTCTTCACCTCGAAGCGCGACGCCGCGCCGGCCACCTCCACGAACGTCGACCTCTGGACGGTCGCGATCGACGGGAGCCCCGAGGCGCTCGCCTCCCCGCGGAACCTCACGGCCGCGAACACCGCGGCGGACGGCGAGCCGCGGTACTCCCCGGACGGCCGCTTCATCGCCTGGCGGATGCAGCGCGTCCCCGGCTACGAGTCGGACCGCTTCGTGCTGGCCCTCCACGACCGCGCGGCGGGGACGAGCCGCGTCCTCACCGAGGGCTTCGACGACTGGGTCACGTCCTTCCGCTTCGCGCCCGACGGGAAACGGATCTGGTTCACCGCCGACGTGAAGGGCCGGACGCCGCTCCACGCCCTCGACCTCGCCACCTCGAAGGTCACGGCCGTCTCCAGCGTCGGCCTCGTCGACGCGTTCGAGATCGCGCCCGACGGCACGTGGGCGGCCGTCGCCCGCCGGCGGATGCACCAGCCGACCGAGCTCCACCGCGTGGCTCTCCCCGCGGGTTCCGAAACGGCCCTGACGAGCCTGAACCAGGCCCTCCTCGACGAGGTGGACTTCCGCCCGATGGAGGAGGTCTTCGTCGACAGCCCGAGCGGGCGGAAGATCCAGGTGCTGCTCGTCAAGCCGCACGGCTTCGACCCCGCGAGGAAGTACCCGGCGATCGTGAACGTCCACGGGGGGCCGCAGATGCAGTGGGCCGACGCGTACCGCCCGGACGCGCAGGTGTACCCCGGCGCCGGGTACGTGGTCGCCTTCCCCAACCCACACGGCTCGACCGGATGGGGCCAGGACTTCACCGCGGCCATCTCGAAGGACTGGGACGGCAAGGTCATGCAGGACGTGACGGCGGTGAGCGACTGGCTGGCCGCGCAGCCGTGGGTGGACCGGGACCGGATGGGGGCGATGGGCTGGTCGTGGGGCGGCTACGCAATGATGTGGCTCGCCGGCCAGACCGATCGCTTCAAGGCCATCGCCTCGATGATGGGCGTCTACGACCTGCGGTCGATGTACTCCTCGACCGAGGAGCTGTGGTTCCCGGAGTGGGACCTCGGGGGAGCCCCGTGGCTGAACCCGGAGGGCTACCGCAAGCAGAGCCCGTCGTCGTACGTGACGCGGTTCAAGACCCCGACGCTGGTCGTCACCGGGCAGAAGGACTTCCGCGTCCCGTACACGCAGTCGCTCTCCTTCTTCACCGACCTGCAGAAGATGGGCGTCCCCTCGCGCCTCGTCGTCTTCGAGAGCTCGGGGCACTGGCCCGGCTGGTACGACATGGTCCTCTACTACGCCGCCCACCTCGACTGGTTCCACCGGTACCTCGGCGGGGACCCGTCGCCGTGGGACCCGCAGGCCCTCGCGCGCAACGCCGTTTTCGGCACGGACGACGCCAAGGCCGCAGCGAAGCCCTGACCTGCCGGTGCGGGGTTCGGGCCGGGGTGCGCCTCCGCGCGCTCCCCGCTCGCGCGATCCTCGCCGGCGCTCGTCAGCGCGGCCGTGCCGACGGGGCGCAGTCGCCGCCCGGTACCTCGGCTCACCGGCCCGTGACGCCTGCCAGCAGAAGGCTACGGAGCGGGTGGCCAGCGGAAGTCCGCGCGGAAGACGAGGATGGAGTAGCCGATCCGGCCGATCGGCTGCAGTTGCCGGATGCGGGCCATCAGCGGCTGGTCCGCGTCCTCGATGTAGACGCCCTGCAGGTTCGTGGCGCTCACCGCGAGGATGTCGCCCGGCGCGATCTCGCGCGTGACGCGGGGCACCCGCGGGGAGGTGTAGCCCGGGAGCATCTCGCCCGTGATCCCGTGGTACTCGGGAGACGCGGTCCCGAAGTACGAGAGCTTGTACCGCGCGACGCCGTGCGCGCGCATCCAGGGCTCCACCCGCGTCAGGTCCTGGCCCCAGTCGAGGCTCGAGTCGACGAGCACGCGCCAGCCGTTCGACGGCCCCCCCACCGTCTCGTTGAAGTAGGCGAGCGGGTGCGGGTGGACGCGCAGCGTTCCCCACGCGTACCAGCCGAGCAGCGCCCCGAGGAGTAGCGCGCCCGTCCTCCCGAAGCGCCGCGGGAGCCAGGCCCCCGCGCACCCCGCCACCACGAACGCGAACGGGTAGAGCGGGAGGAGGTGCCGGTGGCCGATGTTGAGCCCGCGCGTCGTCGTCAGCGCCGCGTAGACGACGAGCGGCAGCCAGGCCGCCGCGAGCGCCCCGGGCCGGGCCTGGTCCCGCCCCCGGCCGGCGAGGGCCAGGAGCAGGAGCCCGATGAGGGGCAGGGGCGTCTTCACCGCGAACGTCACGAGGAAGAAGTGCGGGAAGCCGGTGTCGGAGAGCCGGCCCAGGAGGAAGGCGCGCCTCGCCTCCGAGTGCTCGAAGAAGCGGAGGAAGCCGAAGAGGTAGGGCTCCGGCAGCAGGCCCCACTCCCGCGCCATGCGCACGGCGCCGTGGACCAGCGGGTTCGTCGCCTGGAGCGCGTCCCAGGGGAAGGAGGCGCTCAGGCCGGGGTCGGCGCCGAACGAGCGCTGGAAGCCGTAGGCCGCCCAGATGACGACGAGGGCGACCGGGAGGTGCGCCGCGAGCAGGCCGAGGAGCGCCGCGGCGCGCGCCGCCCGCCCCTCGACACGCCGCTCGCCGCCCACGAGCAGGACGATCGGCCGAGGGTCGGCGAGCCGGGCGAGGGCGAGCGCGAGCAGGATCGGCCCGAGGCCGAGGGCCGAGAGCTTGGACGCGAGCGCGGCGCCGAGTGCCGCCCCGCTGAGGAGCAGGCGCCCCGGCGTCGGCCGGCGCAGCAGGGCGTCGAAGGCGACGACCGACAGGAACATGAAGGCGGCCGCGCCCATGTCCGTGGTGACCACCTGCCCGTGGGCCAGGAGGTCGGGCGAGAGAGCGGCGAGGACGAGAGCCACGGCGGCCGCGCCGGCGCCGAACCGGGCGCGGGTCCAGAGGACGATGGCCACCACGAGGGCCGCGCCCAGGAGCACGATCGGGAGGCGCCCGAGAAGAGAAGCTGCCCCCCGTCGTTCCAGCGGTAGAGCCAGCGCCGCGCGAAGCCCCAGATGAGGTGCTGGCGCCAGGTCTCGTCACCTCGATCCATCTTCACGTTCCGGAAGAGCAGCGGGACCGCGGCGAGACTTTGAACGAGCGGGGGGTGGTCCGGGGAGAGGCGGTAGTCGTGCAGCGCCACGTGCGTCCAGGCCGCGGAGAGGTGCGCGGGCTCGTCGTACGTCGCCGAGGCCCGCCGCATCCCGTCGACCGCGAGGCCGACGTAGAGAAGGGCGCCGACCGCGACGGCCAGGACCTCGCGCCGGCTCACGCGCCCCCTCGCCTACTCGAAGAGCACGACGTGGAGCGTCACGCCCGCGTTCGGCGGGGGGACCGGGGGCACGGCGGCGGGGCGCTTGCGGGCCTCCCTCACCTCCGCCTTGACGTCCGCCGAGAAGCCGGTCATGAGCGTCCACTGCCCGTCCAGCAGGAACCATGCGCCGTCGTCGCGCGAGGGGTGGAACGCGATCCACGCCCTCTCCGGCACGTCCTCGCCGAACTTCTTCGCGAGGCCGGGCGGGAGGCCTCCCTTCTTCGCGAGGCCGGGCGGCACGCCGCCCTTCTTCGCGAGCCCCGGGGGCACGGGCTTGTCCTGGGGCGGGTCGCCGAGGACGACTCCGGCCACGCCGAGGGCGACGGCGGCGACGATCAAGGTCCTCAGAGAGCGCATGGGCACCTCTCGCCGCCCATTGTGCCGCGAAACGAAGGCCCGTGTACTTGCCGGCGACCCTCCGCTACGATGCGTTCGTGGCTCGCCGCCTCGACTTCAGGGACCATCGCCGCGAGCTCGACCGAAACCGCTACGTGTACGCCGTGGTCTCGCGGCGGGCGCGGGGCCTGTCGATCGGGGTCAACATGAACCCCGACAAGCGCTGCAACTTCGACTGCCCCTACTGCCAGGTGGACCGGACGACCCCGGGCGGGCCCTCGCGCGTGAGCGTCCCCGATCTCCTGGGCGAGCTCGAGGACCTGCTGCGTCGCGCCTCGGCCGACCTGTGGACGACGCCTCCCTTCGACACCGTGGCTCCCGAGCTGCGCCGGATGGCCGACATCGCCTTCGCCGGCGACGGCGAGCCCACGACCCCACCCGAGTTCCCGGCCGCCGCCCGCGCCGCGCGCGAGGCCCGCGACCGCCTCGCCCCCGGCGTCCCGCTGCGCCTGCTCACGAACGCGACGCTGCTCCACAAGGACCGCGTGCGGGCCGCCCTCGCCGACTTCGACGAGCTGTGGTGCAAGCTCGACGCCGGCACGGAGGCGTACTTCCGCGTCGTCGACGGGACGCGCCTCCCCTTCCGCCGCGTCCTCGACAACCTGCTCCTCGTCGCGCGCGAGCGGCCGATCGTGATCCAGAGCCTCTTCTTCACGCTCGACGGCGTGGGCCCCGACGAGGCCGAGCTCGCGGCCTGGGTGGAGCGGATGCGGGAGATCACCAGGCAGGGCGGCCGCGTCGACCACGTCCAGGTCTACACCGTGGCCCGGGCCCCGTCCGACCCGCGCTGCGGGCCTCTCGACGCCGCACGCCTCGAGACGATCGCCGAAAGGGCCCGGGAGCGGGCCTGACCGCGGCCGTCTACTCCTGAGGTGCCACGTCCGGGCGCGCTGCAGTCAGGGAGCGATCAGCCTGAGCTTCGGGAAGTACGTCCGGTAACGCCTGGGATCGCGGGTCAGGAGGGACAGGCCCGACACCGCGGCGTGGGCACCGATGTAGAAATCCGGCAGGGGTGAGCGCCGCTCTCCGCCGCGCCGCCGGTAGGCCTCGAAGCACTTCCCGGCGAGGAAGGCGGCGTCCCAGGGCAGGGGGCGCCGAAGGAACACGTCCTGCGGCAGCGCCGACTCCACGTCCTCGATCCGGTCGAAGCCGATCGAGACCTCCGCGTAGACGATGGGGTTGATCACGAGGCCGTACTCGTCGGCGCAGCGTCCCAGGGTCTCCGAGGACCAGGCGAACCACCGCGGGTCCTCCGTGAGAACGTCGAGAAGGACGTTGCTGTCGACGAGGACTCCCGACACGCCCCTACCCGCGGGTCAGGGCGAGGATCTGGTCGGTCGTCAGCCGTCTCGTCGCCCGACCCCGGAGGTGCTCGACGACTCCGCGACCGCGGCCCGGCCGCCCCTCGACCTTCCGGATCCGAGCGGTGGTGCCGACCACGTCGAACTCCACCTCGGTCTCGGGCAGCAGCCCGAGCCGGTCGCGGATCTCCTGGGGGATCGTGACCTGTCCCTTGGACGTGATGCGCATGGTAAGACTCCTACGAGTCTTACTCTACCACGCCTCTGGCCCTGCTGCGCTCACCCCTGCCACCAGGTGACGAGGCCGGCCCCGAGCAGGTCGCACGCCTCGGGGTGGAACGGGCGTACCCGCACCGTGTAGCCCTGCATGCCGCTGCGCGGGCAGGGGACCGTCCCGGCGTAGCGGTGGCGCCCGTCGCCGAGCGACCGCTCGAGGGCCAGGGCGACCGCCCGGCTCTGCTCGAGCTCGCGCCCGGCGGTGAGCGGCCCGAAGCAGGCCTCGACCGCCACGTCCTTCGGCTGGACCGGGCCCAGCCGCACGACCGACGCCAGCTCGAAGCCCTCGCCCACCCGGCGCGAGCCGGGGCGGACGTCCTCGACGGACTCGATGCGCACCGCGCCCCAGCCTCTCTGGATCCCCGCCTTCCACGCGGCCAGCTCGCGCGCCCGGGCCATCCCCTCCGCGGCGAGACGGCCGTAGCAGTGCGCGGCCGGCACGTAGTAGCGCTCGGCGTACTCCCACAGCATGCGGTTCGTGCTGAAGACGGGGGTGAGCAGGCGCATCGAGCGCTTCATGCGCGCGATCCAGGCGCGGGGCAGCCCGTCCGCCGCCCGCCCGTAGAATAGCGGCACCACGTCGCTCTCGAGCAGGTCGTACAGCGCGCTCGACTCGACCGCGTCCTGGTAGGCGTGGTCCTGGTACTCCTCGCCCTTGCCGATGGCCCACCCCGCCTCGGGGCGGTAGGCCTCGCACCACCAGCCGTCGAGGATGCTCAGGTTCAGCCCGCCGTTCGGCACCACCTTCATGCCCGAGGTCCCGCTCGCCTCCATGCCGCGCCGCGGGGTGTTGAGCCAGACGTCGACGCCCTGGACGAGGTAGCGGGCCACCACGAGGTCGTAGTCCTCGATGAACACGAGGTGGCGGCGGAGCTCGTCGCGCTGGCAGGCGCTCACCACCGCCTTGAGCATCTCCTTGCCCTCGCGGTCCTTGGGGTGGGCCTTGCCGGCGAAGATGACCTGGACGGGCCGCTCGGCGGAGAGGAGGATCGCCTTCAGCCGCTCGAGGTCCTTCAGGATGAGGTCGGCCCGCTTGTACGCCGCGAAGCGGCGGGCGAAGCCGATCGTGAGGGCGCGGGTGTTGAGGACCCCGCGGGCCCGGTCGACGTCCCGGGCGGAGGCGCCGCGCTGCTCGAGCTGGCGGGCGAGGCGCCGCCGGGCGAACACGACCAGGCGCTCGCGGCGGCGCTCGTGGGTGGCCCACAGCTCCTCGTCGGGGATCGTGTCGATGCCCTCCCAGGTCTCGGCGAGGCCCGGGCGGCGCGACCAGTCGGAGACGAGGTAGCGGTCGAAGAGCCCGGCCATGTCCCGCGACACGCAGCTGCGGGTGTGGGCCCCGTTCGTGACGTGGCCCACCGGGACCTCGTGCTCCGGCAGCCCGGGGAAGTAGACGCCGAGCAGCTTCCGCGAGACCTCGCCGTGCAGCTCGCTCACCCCGTTCGCGAAGGCGGAGGTCCGCAGGGCGAGAGCGGCCATGTTGAAGCCGGCCTTGTCGTCGGCGCCGTTCGGGCGACCCAGGGCCAGCAGGTCCGCCCGCGTGGCCCCGACCTCCCGGATCCACCCCCCGAAGTAGCGGTCCATCAGCTCGAGCGGGAAGACGTCGAAGCCGGCCGGCACCGGCGTGTGGGTGGTGAAGACCCCGCCGGCGCGCACCGCCTCCAGTGCCTCGGCGAAGGTGAGCCCGCGCTCCTTCACGAGGACACGGATGCGCTCGAGGCCGAGGAACGCGGAGTGGCCCTCGTTCATGTGGCAGACGACGGGGTCGAGGCCCACCGCCCGCAGCGCGCGCAGGCCGCCGATGCCCAGCACGATCTCCTGGCGGATCCGGTTCTCCTGGTCCCCGCCGTAGAGCTGGTCGGTGATGTCCTGGAGCTCCGGTGGGTTCTCCGGCACGTTGGTGTCGAGGAGGAAGAGGGGCACCCGGCCCACCTCGACCCGCCAGACCTGCACGAGGAGGCGACGCCCGGCGAGATCGATCTCCACGCGCACGGGCGCACCGTCGGAGCCGGTCACCATCTGCACGGGCACGTTGTAGAAGTCGTTGACCGGGTAGCTCTCCTGCTGCCAGCCATCGGAGGTGAGGTACTGGCGGAAGTAGCCCTGCTGGTAGAGGAGCCCGACCCCCGCGAGCGGGACGCCGAGGTCGCTCGCGCTCTTCAGGTGGTGGCCGGAGAGGACGCCGAGGCCCCCCGAGTAGATGGGCAGGCACTCGGCGAGCCCGTACTCGGCCGAGAAGTAGGCCACCAGCGGGCGCTCCGTCACGCGCCTCTCCCACCAGGTCGGCTCGCGCAGGTACGCGTGCAGGCGCTCGAGGGCCCGGTCGTAGTACGAGAGGAAGCTCTCGTCCCGGGCCAGGGTCTCCAGGCGCTCCTGGGCGATCGTGCCGAGCATCAGCACCGGGTTCTGGTACGTCTTGTCCCAGAGGTCCCGGTCCAGCCGGCTGAACACGACGCGCAGGTCGTCGTCCCAGGACCAGAGCAGGTTCATGGCGATGTCGCGCAGGCCCTGAAGGCGTTCCGGCAGCGCGGGCACGACACGGAAGGAGTGGATTCTCATTGGAGTGCCCTCCGCCCGACGATGGCTTACGGCCGCTTCTTCTGGTAGGTCCCCGTCAGCTCCGCCTGCGCGACCACGTGCCCCTTCATCGCCGCCTCGACCTGCGCCTTCGTCGCCGGCCCCAGGTCGGGCAGAACGGTGTCGAGGGCGTAGAGCTTGTGGAAGTAGCGGTGCCGGCCGATCGGCGGGCAGGGACCGCCGTAGCCGGTGCGCTTCCAGTCGTTCGTCCCCTCTTTCGTCCCCGCCGGCAGGTCCTTCGCAGCCACGCCCTCGGGCAGGCCGCGGGCCGATGGCGGCAGGTTGTAGAGCACCCAGTGGACCCAGGTCATCCTCGGGGCCTTCGGGTCCGGGGCGTCGGGGTCGTCCACGATCAGCGCGAGGCTCTTCGCCGTCTCGGGAACGCCCGTCCAGTCGAGGGCGGGCGAGACGTCACGGCCCTCGCAGGTGAACAGGGCGGGGATCTCGCCGCCCGGCGCGAAGGCCGGCGAGCTGAGTGCGAGTCCCATCCTGGTCCTCCCCTGGGCTGGATCAGCGGCGAGCGCTTCGATCGTGCCGTGCGCTCGTCCGCTGCATCCGGCCCCTAGCGTTTGTAGCCGATCTTCTGCAGCAGCTCCTGCCTCCACGCGACGCCCGCCGCGTCTTCGACGCCCTTCGGCGACGAGCCGTCGACGACGCCCAGGACGGCGCGGCCCTGCTCGGTCTCGGCCACGACCACCTGCAGCGGGTTCGCGGTGGCGCAGTAGATCCGGCACACCTCGGGGCAGGCCTTCACCGCGTTCAGGACGTTGACCGGGAAGGCGTCCTTCAGGGCGATCACGAAGCTGTGGCCGGCGCCGATCGCCTGGGCGGCGGAGACCGCGACGCCCCTCATTGCCTCGTCGGTCCCCTCCGTCCGGATCAGGCAATGCCCCGACGCCTCGCAGAAGGCGAGGCCGAACTTGATCCCGGGGACGGACGAAACGAGGGCCTCGTAGAGGTCCTCGACCGTCTTGATGAAGTGCGACTGGCCGAGGATCAGGTTCACGTCGGCCGGCTTGTCGATCGCGACCAGCTTCAGCTCGAGGCCCATGCCGTCCCTCCGGGATCCCGAGACGGAGTCTGCATCCCCGGCCCCCGCCGTGGCAAGGGATCAGGTGGACGGGGCCGGGGGGCCCCGGTAGACTCTGCGGATCATGCCCCTCGAGTGCGCCTTCAAGCAGAGGCACGGCCGGCAGTTCTGCGTCACGGACTGCCCGGCGAGCGCCCCCTGCGGCACCTTCGAGTACGTGAGGGTGGAGCGCCCCGAGGACGTGCCGGCCGCCGATCCCCGCGCGATCGACGTGGCCGTGCTGGACATGAACCACGGCTGGCCCAACCTCGGCCACGACTCGCTCGTCCACGCGATCATGGACTCGAGCTGCGAGACGATCGATGCGCTCGAGGACGCGGGGCTGCGGGTGCGGGTGCTCTCGTTCGACGTGCGGCGCTCGGGCGTCCTGCCGGAGCAGCCGGACGGACGGTACTCCCTCTACGTCGGGACCGGTGGGCCCGGGCACATCGACCCCCGGCAGAACGACGGCAAAGCACCCTTCTCCCAGGGCGTCCGTGAGAACCCGGCATGGGAGGAGCCGGCCTTCCGGCTCTTCGACGCGATCCGCGCCAGCGAGGACGCGGCGCTCCTCGCGGTCTGCCACACCTTCGGGATCCTGTGCCGCTGGTCGGGCGCGGCCCTGCCCGTGCTGCGCAGCCCGGCGAAGGGCAAGTGCACCGGCGTCCTCGAGAACGTGCTCGCGTGGCCGGCCGGGGAGCACCCCTGGTTCCGGCGCTTCGCCGAGCTCGTGGGCCCCAGCGCCCGGCTCCGGGTGGTCGAGAACCGGCTCTTCGACCTCATCCCCCGGGGGGATCGGCCCTCCTGGGCCGTCCCGATCGGGTTCGAGACGCTCGGGGTCGGGGGCGAGCCCGGCGATGCGGTCACGATGATCGAGTTCGCGCGGGACCGCGGGGGCGTCATGCCCCGGATGTTCGCGGTGAACCACCACCCGGAGATCGTGGACCGGTTCCGCCAGGTGATGATCCTCGACCAGAAGCGCGACCGCGGCGAGGTGACCGACGAGTGGTACCGCGAGCGCCTGGACATCCTCACCCGCTCCTTCCCCGAGGAGGACGTGGACCAGCGCCTGCACCTCACCTCGGACTTCACCCTCCTCGGCCCCCTCCGCTTCCACCTCTTCCGGCAGGTGCGCCTGCGCGCGGAGTCGCTCGGCCGGGCCCACGGCTTCCACGAGGACCGGGTCCTCCACGCCCTCCTCGGCGAGGCCACGACGGCGCGCGCGGCCGAGGTGTTCTGAGGGGGGACCGATGATCCCGAAGCCCCCGTTCGCCCGGGACATCACCCCCGAGCAGGAGATCGCGGAGTTCGAGCGTCTCAAGCCCCGCCTCGCCGAGGTGTGGGACTCGCTCACCATGCGGGAGGAGGAGCCGCACACCACGGTCGTGGTGCCCTCGCTCACCCTCGACCAGAGCGAGCTGCGGAAGATCGCGGGGGTGAGCTTCTACGAGGAGCGGCTGCTCTTCCTCCTGATCCGCCTGCGCAACCCCCGCGCCCGGATGGTGTACGTGACGTCGCAGCCGATCCACCCGATCATCCTCGAGTACTACCTGCAGTTCCTCGCCGGCATCCCGGCCAGCCACGCCCGCTCCCGCCTGACTCTCCTCTGCGCGGACGACGCCTCGCCCCGCTCGCTCACCGAGAAGATCCTCGAGCGCCCCCGGCTCGTCGAGCGGATCCGGGCCGGGATCGCGGACCCGGAGAAGGCCTACCTGAGCGTCTTCAACTCGACCCCCCACGAGCGGAAGCTGGCCGTCCTCCTCGGGGTGCCCCTCAACGGCTGCGACCCCCGGCTCGCGCACCTCGGCACCAAGTCGGGAAGCCGCAAGGTCTTCCGGGAGGCCGGCGTGCCGCTGCCCGAGGGCTTCGAGGACCTGCACACGCTGCACGAGATCGAGACGGCGCTCGTGGAGCTGCGCGCGCGCCGCCCCGGGATCCGCCGGGCCGTGATCAAGCTCGACGAGAGCTTCTCCGGCGAGGGCAACGCCCTCTTCCGCTACCCCGGGGGAGCTCGACCTCGGCCCTGCGCGAGGCGCTGCCGCAGGTCGAGTTCTCGGTGCCGACGGAGACGCCGGAGGCCTACTTCGACAAGCTCTCGAAGATGGGCGGCATCGTCGAGGAGTTCATCGAGGCCGAGGAGAAGCTCTCGCCGAGCGCCCAGATGCGCAACGGCCCGCGGGGGGACGTGACCGCGATCTCCACCCACGACCAGATCCTCGGCGGGCCGAGCGGGCAGGTCTTCCTCGGCTGCCGCTTCCCCGCTCGCGACGACTACCGCCTGCGGATCCAGGAGGCGGGCCTCGCGATCGGCCGCGTCCTCGCCGACCACGGCGTCATAGCCCGGTTCGGCGTGGACTTCCTGGTGCACCGGCACGCGCCCGAGGACGAGTGGACGCTCACGGCCCTCGAGATCAACCTGCGGATGGGTGGCACGACCCACCCCTACCTCGCCCTGCAGTTCCTCACCGGGGGGAGCCTCGACCTCGGGACGGGCCTCTTCCTCTCGCCGAGCGGGCACGCGAAGTACTACAAGGCGACCGACAACCTCTTCTCGGAGCAGTACCGGGGGCTCCTCCCCGAGGACCTCGTCGACATCCTCACCGTCAACAAGCTGCACTACAGCCACGGCACGGAGTCGGGGGTCCTCTTCCACCTGATCGGCGCCTTGTCGGAGTTCGGAAAGCTGGGCCTCACCGCGATCGCGAACAGCCCGGCGCAGGTGGACGACCTCTACGCCCGCACCCTCGAGGTCCTCGACCGCGAGACGACCTACGGGCGGTAGGCCCGTTCACCGCCGGGGCGGCAGCATCACGGCCGCCTCGCGGGCTCTCATCGAGGCTCTCCTCGAGCGCCTCCGTCCCTCTCAGTGCCTCGACGGGCCAGGGGCCCGTCGAGGAGTATGGGCCCGAGCGACACCCAGCCCTCGCGCTCCAGGACGACACGGTACCGGCGGTGGGCCGACGTGCGCGCGTTCCGGAAGTAGTGGACTTCCACCCATGCCTCGTCCGCGGCCACCCACTCGATGGGTCCGGCGGTGACGACGACGGCCGGCCGCAGCGTCGTGGCCTCGACGGCGCCTTCCGGGCGCGCGTCGCACTCGGCCGCCCGGCGTACGGCCGGCTCGCCCGCGAGGCGCGCCATGAACTCCCGGCTCGGGCTCTGCGGCGCGCCACCCGGGTCGATGGCGACGCAGACGACCGTGCCCCGGGCCCGCTCGGTCGCGTCGAGGTGCTCGCGAACCTGCTGCCGGAACACGGCCGCGAGGATCGCGGCCTCCGTGGCGGAGTCGAAGCTCCCGGGCATCACCGCGCCCGACCCCCACGGCGGCGCGGCGAGGAGCACGGCCACGAAGAGAAGGGGAGCCGGAGCGCTCACGTCTCCGGCTCCGCGGGAGCCCCGATCATGCGGCGTGCTTCCTCCCGCGCCTCCTCGAGGGTCCGGACCGCCCCGTCGAGCTGCCGCTCGTAGACGGCCTGGAGCACGCGGCCGACCTCGGGCCCGGGCGCGACCCCGAGAGCGAGCACGTCGCGTCCCCTGAGCAGCGGCTCCGGCGGGCGCGTCGCCACGTCGAGCTCGCGGACGCGCTCGCGGAACCACTCCATCGCCACCGGCTCGAAGGCCCCCGGCCGGCGGCCCAGGCAGTCGGCCTTCGCCACCCGGTAGAGCAGGTCGGGCTCGCACCGGCGGGCGAGGCGGCGGATCGCCCCGTCGCTCACCCGCTCGCGCTCGTCGTAGAGCTGGCCGGGCTTCAGGTGGTGCGCGACGAGGGCGAGGGCCTGCGCGCGCACGTCGTAGCCGAGGAGGGTGTGGACGTTCCAGCGGTCGAGGAGGGTGATCGTGGGGGCCAGGCCGGCCTCCTCGTGGCCGCGCGAGCGGATGCGGCCGTCCTCGAAGCGGGTGGTGGGCGGCTTGCCGAGGTCGTGGCAGAGGGCGCCGAGCATCACGGCCAGCTGCCGCGGCCGGTCGGCGGCGAGGTCGTCGAGGAGTGCCCGTGCCTCGTCGACGACCTGCAGGGTGTGTACCCACACGTCGCCTTCGGGGTGCCAGGCAGGGTCCTGCGGCGTCGCCCCGAGGGGAAGGAGCTCAGGGGCCAGCGCGTCGAGCATGCCCCACGACTTCAGGAGGGCGAGGCCGACCGACGGCCGGCGCGCCTTGAGCAGGAGCTTCTCGATCTCGCCGAACACGCGCTCGGCGGGCAGCTCGCCGAGGGGCATCGAGGCGCACAGCGCGGCCGTGGCGGGCTCGACCACGAGCTCGTACCGCGCGGCGAGCTGGACGGCGCGCAGGGCGCGGAGCGCGTCCTCGCCGAACGTCCCCGCGTCCACCGCGCGCAGCACCCGGGCGTCGAGGTCTCGCCGCCCGCCCCACGGGTCGAGGAGCTCGCCGGTGGCGGGATCGAGCAGCATCGCGTTGACCGTGAAGTCGCGGCGGCGCGCGGCCTCCTCCACCGGGAGGAAGGGGTCGCCCTCGACGGCGATCCCCCGGTGGCCGGCGCCCACCTTCGAGTCGCGCCGCGGCAGGGCCACGTCGAGGGCGCCCTCCAGCCCCTCGACTCCGGAGAGCTTGTAGACCCGGAAGGCCTGGCCGACCGCGTCCACCCGGCCGTGGGCGGCGAGAAGGGCCTCGAGGCGTTCAGCGGGCAGGCCGAACACCTCCACGTCGAAGTCCTCGACCGGGAGGTCGAGAAGCGAGTCCCTCACCGCACCGCCGACGACGAGCGGCCGACCGCCCGCCGCGCGCAGGTCGGCGAGCAGGCGCACGAGGCCGGGGGGCAGGTCGAGCTTCATGCCGGAACGACATGAGCCTACCAGCAATCCGAGAAGCCTCTTGACACCGTCATGCTGTACTAGTACACTAATACAGAAGACAGGCCAATGAGCCCCACGCCGCGCATCCGCGCCGACCCCGCGCTGCCGACTCCGATCTGGAGCCAGATCGAGGAAAGCGTGCGGCACCTCGTGGCCTCGGGGGCGCTGCGGCCCGGGGATGCCCTCCCCTCGGTCCGCGATCTCGCCCGCGACCAGCGCATCAACCCGAACACCGTGGCCAAGGCCTACCAGCGCCTGGTCGAGGCGGGTCTGCTGGAGACCCGCCGCGGCGAGGGGACGTTCGTGGCCGAGCATCCGCCCGCGATGCCGGCCGCCGAGAGGGCACGTGTCCTGCGGGAGGGTGCCACGCGTCTGGCGACGCTCGCCGTGAACCTGGGCGCGACGCGGGCCGAGGCGGTCTCGACGCTGCAGGCGGCCTGGCCGGTTGACGAGCCGACGTCGAAGGGAGGCAGGCGATGAGCGCGGAGACCGTTACGACCGCCGCCGCGGGCCCGGCACTGGAGACGGACGGGCTCACGGTGAGCTACGGCCGGACGAGAGTGATCGAGGGGCTGACCCTCTCCGTCCCGCGCGGCTCCGTGTACGCGCTGCTCGGCCGCAACGGGGCCGGCAAGTCCTCGCTCCTGCGCGTGCTGCTCGGCCAGCGCCCGCCCGCGAGCGGGCGCGTCCGGCTCCTCGGCGAGGACCCGTGGGCCCGCCGGACGAGCCTCATGGCCCGCGTCGGCGTCGTGCCCGAGGAGCCCGACGCCCCGCCGGAGATGACGCCCGACCAGCTCTCCGCCTTCTGCGCGCGGCTCCACGCCCAATGGGACTCCGCCGCGGTCGCGGAGCGGCTGCGCCGGTTCGACGTTCCCGCCGACCGGCCGTTCGGGCGGCTGTCGAAGGGCCAGAAGGGGGCGGTCATGCTCGCCCTCGCCCTCGGCCACCGGCCCGAGCTGCTGCTGCTCGACGACCCGACCCTCGGCCTCGACGTCGTCGCGCGCGACGCCGTCTTCCAGGAGGTGATCGGCGACCTCGCCGATCGCGGGACTTCTGTCTTCGTCTCCACGCACGACCTCCGTGCGATCGAGGGGATCGCCGACCACGTCGCGATCCTGCACGGCGGGCGCCTCGCCCTCGCCGGCCGGCTCGAGGCCCTGAAGGCGGAGCAAGGCCTGCCGCTCGAGCAGATCTTCGCCTCGGTGGCGGGGACGCGGGCGACCGACGTCCGCCCGACGGAGGTGCGCCCATGAGCCGGCTCCTGGCGGTGGCGGCCCGCGAGCTGCGCGAGCGGTGGCTGCTCTTTCCCGGCGCCGTGGCGAGCGGCTGCTTCCCGCTCGTGCTCCCCGCCTTCGGCGTGGAGCGGGAGGTCATGCCGGTCGTGGGCTCCGTGGGCGCGGTGCTCCTCGGGCTCGGCGCTGCCGTCGTGATCGGCTCCTCGATGCTCGCCCGCGACGCGTCCAACGGCCGGCTCGGCTTCCTGTTCTCGCGGCCCGTGCCCTGGCCCGCGATCTGGGGTGGCAAGTGGCTGGCTGCCCTCGTGCTGGTGGCGGCCACCGGCCTCCTGGCCGCGATCCCGTGGATGGCCGTCTACCCGCTGGCGTCCGTGGGCGGGCACCACGGCGACTCCTGGCTCCGGGCGATGCTCGACGGGCCGAGATCGGTCTTCTTCCTCACGCTGGCCGTCTTCGCCGTCGGCCTCGCCAACTTCAACGCCACGGCCTTCCGCTCCCGCTCGCCGTGGGTGAGCTTCGACCTGCTGCTCCTGATGGGGGGGATCTGGGCCACCCGGCAGTTCGTCGCTCCTCTCTGGCGCTACGGCATCCTCGGCCAGGCCAACCGGACCGTCGCGCTCGCCCTCGTGCCCCTCGCGGCCGGGTTCCTCGTGGGGAGCGTGGCCCAGGTCGCCGTCGGTCGGACCGACCTGCGCCGAGCCCACCGCGCGCTGTCGCTGGGCTTCTGGGCGGTGGCCGCCGCCACCTTGGCCGTGGCCGCGGGCCACTGGGCCTGGGTCCTGTCCGCGGGCCCGGCCGACGTCGACGTGCGGGCCATCTCCCGCGACCCCGCGGGTCGCTGGGTCTACGTCGAGGGCTCGACGCCTCGCGGTGGCTGGTACCCGCACGGCCTCCTGCTCGACACCGCGAGCGGCCGGTACGTGACACGTCGCGAGCCCGACCCGGAGCGGGAGCGCTTCGGCGTCGGGATGCTGTTCTCGGGGGACGGCCGCTTCGCCGCGCTGCCGAAGATCGATCGCGACGGCCGCAACGCCGCGATCGACCTCTTCGACCTCACCGGGGGCACCCCGCGTGCCGTCGAGGTCGTGCTGGAATCGAGCCCGCCGCCGACCTGGAAGACGGCCTTCGCCCTCTCCCCCGCGGCGGCGGTCGTCTTCGTCGCCCACGAGTCGGGTGCCTCGCTCTTCGCGCTGCCCTCGGGCCGGCGGGTGGCCACCACGACGATCCCACCCGGCTGGCACCCGGCGGCCGTCCGCTTTCCCGCCGAGGGCACGGCCCGGGCTTGGCTCGTCCCCGACGGCCCGGGCGTGACGGGAGGCCAGGCGGGCCCACGCGCCGAGATGCGGGTCGTGGACCTGGCGGTCGGTGGCGCCACGAAGACCGCGACGTTTCCGATCGCGACGCCGCTCGACGCCGCGCCGGCCTGGCGGACGGTCTTCCCCGACGCCGACGGCCGGCGGATCGTCACCGTGGACGCCGGCCTCCACCTGAGGGACGGGGCGACGGGCGGTCTGGTAGCGACGCTCGTGGACGGCGTCGGCCACTTCCCGGTGCTCTTCCTAGCGGACGGGCGCGTCGTCGTCGGCGACAGCCGAGTCGGGGAGGGTGAGCCGGGCTCGCCGCGGGCGCTCGTCCGGGTCTTCGACCCGATCGGCGCGCCGACCGGCGAGATACGCCTCGACCTTCCCCCCGGGGGCCTCAACATCGGTCCCGAGGTCGCTCCCGGCCGCGTGGTGGTATCGTCCCTCCGGGCCGCCTTCCTCTCCGAGGACACCCTGGTCGTGGACGCCGGCGAGAGCCGGGTGGTCGAACGGCTCGCCGGCCTGCGGCCCGCGGCTGGGTTCTGGGGTGTTTCGGGGTCCGCTCCGTCGGGTGCCAGCGCGCCCCGCGTGCACTTCTTCCGCGACGCCTCCGGCCAGGTGCTCCGCCTCGACTTCGCGACCGGCGAGCGGAGGGTGGTGGCCGGCACCGGCGCCCCGGCGGGCGAGCGGATCAGCGGCCGCTGAGCGACTGGATCATCACCTCGGCCGCGCGGCCGGAGGCCTCGAGGAGAAGCACCACGAGGGCCTCGGTCTCCAGGCGGAAGGCCGCCTCGATCGCGGCGCGAAGGCGGGCGGCGTCGCCCGCGACGAGGATCGGCGGGCGCAGGCCACCCCGGACCATGAGGTGCGACGCGGCGAGGCGGGACATGCGCCCGTTCGCGTCGTCGAACGGGAGGACCTCGACGATGCGGGCGAGGGCGAGCGCCGCGGCCTGCTCCGGCCGGAGGTCGCGGGTGCCCGCCGTCTCCAGCCATTCCGCGAGCGTCGCGAGCCGGCTCGCGACGAGCCCGGCCGGGGAGGGCGGGGCGCCCTCGCGATCGCGCTCGGCCCGCCGGAAGCCGACGGGACCGGCGATCGCGGCGTGCCAGGTGCGGATCGCCTCGACGGTCAGCGGGGCGTCGGAAGGCACCGCGGCGCGGGCCCGGCGCAGCGAGACGAGGTCGGCCGGACCCTCCCCCGACGAGCGGGAGGAGCGCACCTCCTCCCAGGCGAAGCGGAAGCCGGCGAGCTCGAGGCTGCCGAGCAGCTGCGCGTCCTCGACGATCGCGGCGAGACCGGGGTCGTCGGCACGGAGGCCGCGCTGCTCGAGGAGCGCCGCGAGGCGCTTCTCCCGGACGGCGGCGCTCGGCTGGAGGTGGAGTCCGCTGCTCATCCCGGGGGCATTCTAGGCGGGCCGCGAGGATGGGGTCCATCGTCGACGTTCCGGGCTAGAATGATCGAGGGTCTTTCCACGAACAGGAGCGTTCCCGTGCTGCCGAGCGCCACCGCCGTTCTCGCCGTCCTGGCCCTTCTGGTCTCCGCGACCGTCCCGGCCGCCCAGGACGAGAAGCCGAAGAAGGGGAAGCGGCCGGCCCTCGAGCTGCGCGCCTCCCCCCGCTTCGCCTTCTCGCCCGCCAACATCCTGTTCACGGCGGAGCTGAAGGGCGGCGACGACGTGGAGGAGATCTACTGCCCCGAGGTGGAGTGGGAGTGGGGCGACGGGGGCAAGAGCGTCAACGAGGCGGACTGCGACCCCTGGACGGAGGCGACGAAGATCGACCGCCGCTTCACCGCCAACCACACGTTCCAGTTCGCGGGGCTCTACCGGGTGAAGATCACGCTGCGCAAGTCGGGTAAGAACCTCATGTCGCAGACCTTCTCGCTCACGGTCCGGGCGGGGCTCGGCGACACCAGTCCCGACCCCGGGGACTGAAGGCGCCCGGGCGGGAGCCTACCCGCCCGCCGACATGCTCTCGAGGAACTCCCGGTTGCCCTTCGACTTCGAGAGCCGCTCGATGAGCAGCTCCATCGCCTCGACCGGCGACAGCGCGGAGAGCACCTTGCGCAGGATCCACGCCCGGTTGAGCTCCTCCTTGGGGATGAGCAGCTCTTCCTTGCGGGTCCCCGAGCGATTGATGTCGAGCGAGGGGAAGATGCGCTTGTCGGTCAGCTTGCGGTCGAGGACGATCTCGGCGTTGCCGGTTCCCTTGAACTCCTCGAAGATGACCTCGTCCATCCGCGACCCCGTCTCGACGAGCGCGGTCGCGACGATGGTGAGGCTGCCGCCCTCCTCCACGTTGCGCGCGGCGCCGAAGAACCGCTTGGGCCGCTGCAGGGCGTTCGAGTCGACGCCGCCCGAGAGCACCTTGCCCGAGGGCGGCACGATCGTGTTGTAGGCCCTCGCCAGGCGGGTGATCGAGTCGAGGAGGATCACGACGTCCTTCTTGTGCTCGACGAGGCGCTTCGCCTTCTCCAGCACCATCTCCGCCACCTGAACGTGCCGGTCGGCCGGCTCGTCGAACGTCGAGGAGATGACCTCGCCGTGCACCGAGCGCTGCATGTCGGTGACCTCCTCGGGCCGCTCGTCGATGAGCAGCACGATGAGGACGATCTCCGGGTGGTTCGTGGTGACCGCGTTCGCGATCGCCTGGAGGATCATGGTCTTGCCCGTGCGGGGGGCGGCGACGATCAGGGCGCGCTGGCCCTTGCCGAGCGGGCACAGCAGGTCCATCACGCGGGTGGTGAGCTGGTCGGGCGTCGTCTCGAGCCGGATCCGCCCCTGCGGGTAGAGGGGCGTGAGGTTGTCGAAGAAGATCTTCTCCTTCGCGCGGTCCGGCGGCTCGAAGTTGACCGCGTCCACCTTGATGAGGGCGAAGTAGCGCTCGTCCTCCTTGGGCGGGCGGATCTGGCCGCTGATCGTATCCCCCGTCCGCAGGTCGAACTTCCGGATCTGCGAGGGCGAGACGTAGATGTCGTCCGGACCCGGGAGGTAGCAGTACTCGGGGGCGCGCAGGAAGCCGAACCCGTCGGGCAGGATCTCGAGGACGCCCTCGGAGAAGATGAGGCCCTCCTGCTCCGCCTGGGCCCGCAGGATCTGGAAGACGAGCTCCTGCTTCTTCATCGAGGTGGCGCCGGGGATCTCGAGCTCCTTCGCCACCTCGATGAGCTTCTGGATGCTCATCTCCTTGAGGACGGCGAGGTCCAGGCGGCTGCGGCCGTCCTCGCCGCCGGGGGCGCCGGCGTCGGCCGCGGCCCCGTCGGGCGCACCGTCGACCGGCGGCGGCTCGTCCTCGGCGACGTCGCGCTGCGGGAGGCGGGGCTTGCGGGGATGAGGCTCCCCCTTCGGGCCGCGGCCACGCCGGGGCGCGGCGTTGCGCGGGCGTCCGCCGCGCTCTCCCTCGCTCGAGGGGCGGGCGCGCTCCGCGTCGCCGGGTGAGTCGGGCGGGTTGGACGAGGGATCGTCGTTGGCCATTGCGGTGTCCCTGGGAGTACGCGGAGTGGGAATACGTACGGGCGGCACGCCCGCTGAGTTGGACCGGATGCGGGAACGATAGTGGAGGACACGCTCGGCTGTCAACTCTCGTCAACGAAACAGCTTGTGACAGCTCGAGGCTGGGGCTTCGGCTACAGTCGAGGCGTGCCGGGATCGCCGGCCGGACAGGAGTCGAGATGACGACACGAGGTGCTTCGTTCCGGCTGGCGGCCTCCCTGGCGGCCGTGGCCCTGGCGGCCGCATGCGGCGGGGCGGCTTCGGGGCCGACGGGCGCGGCGAGCGCCGCCACCGGCGGAGGCAGCCGCCTCACGACGAGCCACAATGCAGGCCGGGACTGCCTCGGCTGCCACCGCGACTTCCGGGTGGCGGGGACGGTGTACCGGGCCGACGGGAGCGCCTACCCCGGTGCGACCGTGCGCCTCACCACCGCCGCCGACGGCGGCGGCAGTGTCGTCCTCTCCGTCTCGACCGACGCGTCCGGCAACTTCTACTCGTCGCAGGGAGTGTCCTTCGGCTCCGGCCTCCACGCCGACGTGGCCGGCACGGGCGGCGCCCGACGCTCGATGACGGCCTTGGTCACGAGCGGGGCCTGCAACTCCTGCCACGACGCCCAGAACCGCATCCGCGCCGACTGACGGGGCTTGCCGCACGGTCTGACATCTGATATATCAGATGTCAGACCGTGCCCGCGAAGCCCGCCCCCCTCGTCCTCAAGTCCCTGCGCGAGCAGGTCTACGACCACCTGCGCCAGCTCATGAACCGGGGCGACCTGCGGCCGGGCGCCTTCCTCGACCTCGACGCCCTGGCCGCCGGCCTCGGGGTCAGCCGCACCCCCCTGCGCGACGCCCTCATCCAGCTCGAGGCCGAGGGCTTCGTCACCATCCTCCCCCGCCGCGGGGTGCAGGTGAGAGAGCTGACCCGGCAGGACGTTCGCCACCTCTACGAGGTGGTCGGCGCTCTCGAGGGGGCCGCCCTCCTCGCTGCCTTCCCCCGGCTCGGGCCCCCCGAGGTCACCCGGATGACGGGGGAGAACACGGAGATGAAGCGTGCGGTCGAGGCCGGCGACTTCGACCGCTACTACGAGCGTAACCTCGCCTTCCACGACGTCTTCCTCGACCGCTGCGACAACCCCCGGCTCGTCCGCATCGTGGGCACGCTCAAGCAGCGCCTGTACGACTGGCCCCGCCGGCGCGGCTTCGTCAAGGAGTGGGAGCAGGCGTCGGTCGGCGAGCATGCCGAGCTCGTGCGGCTGGTCAAGAAGGGAGACGCGCGGGCCGCGGCCGACCACCTGCGCGACGTGCACTGGTCCTTCACCATCCAGGAGCGCTTCGTCCTGCGCTACTACTTCTCGTGAGCGCCGCCGTGGGTCGCGTCTTCAACATCCAGCGTTTCTCGCTGCACGACGGGCCCGGCATCCGCACCACGGTCTTCCTCAAGGGCTGCCCCGCCCGCTGCCTCTGGTGCCACAACCCGGAAAGCCAGAGGGCTACTCCCGAGGTGATCGTGGTCGAGAGCCGCTGCGCGCGCTGCGGCACCTGCCGGGACGTCTGCCCCCACGGCGCGCCGCCGCCCGGCTCCCCTCTTTGCGATGCGTGCGGGGCCTGTGTCGAGGCCTGCCCGGCCGGGGCGCGCGAGATCGCGGGGCGCGAGATGACGGTGGCCGCGGTGATGGACGAGGTCCGGCGCGACCGCGCATTCTACGAGGACTCGGGGGCGGGGTGACCGTCTCGGGCGGGGAGCCCCTCGCCCAGGCCGCGTTCCTGCGCGCGCTCCTCGAGGCCTGCCGGGCCGAGCGGATCCACGCCGCCGTCGACACCTGCGGCTTCGCCCCCCGCGAGACGCTCGTCTCCCTCGCCCCTCTCGTCGACCTCTTCCTCTTCGACGTGAAGCTCGTCGACGACGAGCGCCACCTCGAGCTGACCGGCCTCCCCGCCTCGCCGATCCTCGCCAACTTGAGGGCCCTCGCCGAGGTCCACCGGAACGTCTGGGTGCGCATCCCGGTCGTGCCCGGCCACACCGACGCCGAGGCGGACATCGTGGCGACGGCCACGCTGGTGGCCGGCCTGCCCGGCGTGCGGCAGGTCAGCCTCCTGCCCTTCCACCGCACCGGCGCGGCCAAGGCCCGGCGCCTCGGCCGCTCCTTCCCCCTCGAGTCGCTCGCCCCGCCCCCCGCGGAGCGTCTCGACGCACTCGCCGCCGTCTTCCGCGCCCGGGGGCTGGCCGTCACCATCGGAGCCTAGACATGAACGCCCGGACAGAGAGCCTTCGCCGGCGCAGCCTCGACCTCGCCCCCTCGATCAGCGCCGAGCGCGCCCTTCTCCTCACCGAGTTCTACCGCGAGAACGACGGGCGCTGGTCGACGCCCGTCCTGCGCGCCCGCTCGTTCCTCCACCTGTGCGAGAGGAAGGCGATCCACCTCGGCGAGGGTGAGCTCGTCGTCGGCGAGCGCGGCCCGGCGCCGAAGGCGGTCCCCACGTTCCCCGAGCTGACCTGCCACAGCTTGGAAGACCTGCAGATCCTCGGCACCCGCCCGCTGACGAGCTACGCGGTGTCGCCCGAGGTCCTCGAGGCGTACGAGACGACGGTGATCCCGTACTGGCGGGGCCGCTCGCTCCGGGACCGCATCTTTGCCACCCTGCCCCCGGAGTGGCACGCGTGCTACGAGGCCGGCCTCTTCACCGAGTTCATGGAGCAGCGCGCGCCCGGGCACACGGTGCTCGACGACAAGGTCTACCGGCGCGGCCTCCTCGACTTCAAGGCCGACATCGCGTCCGCAATCGCGGCCCTCGACGTCTACCGGGACCCCGAGGTGTGGGACAAGCGCGAGCAGCTGAGCGCCATGGCGATCTCCTGCGACGCCGTGATCCTCTTCGCCGAGCGCCACGTCGTCGAGGCGGAACGGCAGGCGGCGGCCGAGAGGGACCCCGCCCGCCGCGCCGAGCTCCAGCGGATCGCGGAGGTGTGTCGACACGTCCCCGCCCACGCCCCGCGCGACTTCCACGAGGCCCTGCAGGCCTACTGGTTCTGCCACCTCGCGGTGATCACCGAGCTCAACGGCTGGGACTCGTTCAGCCCCGGCCACCTCGACCAGCACCTCGGCCCCTTCTACGCGCGGGGCCTCGCCGACGGGACGCTCACCCGCGAGAAGGCGCGCGAGATCCTCGAGTGCTTCTTCGTCAAGTTCAACAACCAGCCCGCCCCGCCGAAGGTCGGGGTCACCGCGGCGGAGAGCGGCACCTACACCGACTTCGCGAACATCAACCTCGCCGGCCTGCTCGCCGACGGCGGCGACGGTGCGAATGAGGTCACCCATCTCGTCCTCGACGTCGTCGACGACATGCACCTGCTGCAGCCCTCCTCGAACCTGCAGCTGTCGCGCCGGACGGGCGAGGACGTCCTCGCCCACGCCCTGCGCGTGGTGGGCAAGGGCTACGGCTTCCCGTCGCTGTTCAACGCCGACGCGGTCGTCCTCGAGCAGCTGAGGCAGGGCAAGACGCTCGCCGACGCGCGGGCCGGCGGCTGCTCGGGCTGCGTGGAGACGGGGGCCTTCGGCAAGGAGGCCTACGTCCTCACCGGCTACTTCAACCTGCCCAAGCTGCTGGAGCTGGCTCTCCACGGCGGCGTCGACCCGCGCACGGGCCGGCGCCTCGGCCCCGCGACCGGCGCCGCATCGAACCTCGGCGACTTCGACGCGGTGTTCGCCGCGTTCGAGTCCCAGATGCGGCACGTGCTCGACGTCAAGATCGCCGGCAACCAGGCGATCGAGCGCATGTACGCCCGCCTCATGCCGGCCCCGTTCCTCTCGGTGCTGATCGACGACTGCATCGCGAAGGGCCGCGACTACAACGCCGGGGGCGCCCGCTACAACAACAACTACATCCAGGGGGTCGGGATCGGCACCCTGACCGACAGCCTCGCCGCGATCCGCACGCTGGTCTTCGAGGAGAAGCGACTCTCGCTCCCCGAGCTCGTGGCCGCGGCGGACGCCGACTTCGCCGGGCACGACACGCTGCGGCTGTGGCTCGTCAACCGCGTGCCCAAGTACGGCAACGACGACGACCGGGCGGACGAGCTCATGCGCCGCGCCTTCGAGGCGTTCTTCGGCGCGGTGGACGGCCGGCCCACCGCGCGAGGCGGCACCTACCGCATCGAGATGCTGCCCACGACCTGCCACGTCTACTTCGGCTCGGTGACCGGGGCGACCCCCGACGGGCGGCCCGCGGGCAAGCCGCTGTCGGAGGGCATCTCACCGGTGCAGGGCGCCGACCGGCGCGGGCCGACCGCGGTCATGCGCTCGGCGGCCAAGATGGACCACCTGAGGACGGGGGGACGCTCCTCAACATGAAGCTCGCGCCGGCGCTGCTCGCGTCGGACGACGGCGTCGCCAAGGTGGGCCAGCTGGTCCGGGGCTACTTCCGGATGGACGGGCACCACGTCCAGTTCAACGTGGTCGACAAGGCGACGCTGCTCGCGGCGCAGAAGGACCCGGAGAGCCACCGCGGGCTCATCGTGCGGGTGGCCGGCTACAGCGACTACTTCTGCGACCTCTCGGCCGCGCTGCAGGACGAGATCATCGCCCGCACCGAGCACGAGGGCCTGTAGGCAGCACGACCGTCACCGGTACCGCCGCGGGGGCTCGCTGGTGGGCTCGATGTCGTTGGCCTCGAGCCAGGCGCGCAGGACGGCGCCGAGCCTCGCGTCCCGGCAGGCGATCCAGCGCAGGCGGTCCGCCGGGAAGAAGCCGAGGGCGTCCTCGAAGCGCAGGTCGGGCGCGGGCCCGTCGAGCGCGGCCGTCAGCAGGTCGCGCGGCCAGCCGTCCTCGAGGGAGTCCGCGAAGGCCCGCATCCAGCCGTGCTCGGTCTGGGGAGGCACGGGCAGCACGGGCACGAGCCGGCGCGCGGCGAGGCCCTCGTCGAGCTCCGGGTCGGAGAAGCCGTGGTCGTCGCTCCAGCCGCGGGTCACCCACACGATGTCGCCGGTGCGGGTGTCGAGGAAGGCCTCCGACTCGCGCGAGCGGCGGGTGAGGGCCCGCTCGAGGCCGTCCCAGTCGATCGCGACCCGTTGCGCTCCCATGGCCTCCCTGGCGCGCCCCCGCGCCCTGCGGGCTCTAGAACGGCATCGTCTTCAGGTCGGGCGCCACCTCGAGTGGCGCGCCGGTCGCCTTCCGCACCGCCTCGACGGTCGTGTCGGGGGCGATCTCGCAGAGGACGAGGCCTTGCTTCGCCACGCGGATGACCGCCATCTCGGTCACGACGAGGTCCACGCAGCGCCGCCCGGTGAGGGGCAGCGTGCACTGGGTGAGGATCTTGGGGCTGCCGTCCTTCGCCGCGTGCTCCATCGTCACCACCACGCGGCGCGCACCGGCCACGAGGTCCATCGCCCCCCCCATCCCCTTCACCATCTTGCCGGGGATCATCCAGTTTGCGAGGTTGCCCTCCTGGTCGACCTGGAGCGCACCGAGGATGGTGAGGTCCACGTGCCCGCCCCGCACCATGGCGAACGACTCGGCGCTCGAGAAGTATGCGGTGCCGGGCAGCTCGGTGACCGTCTCCTTGCCCGCGTTGATGAGGTCGGGGTCCTCCTGGCCGGCCTCGGGGTAGGGCCCCACCCCCAGCATCCCGTTCTCCGAGTGGAGCACGATCGAGACACCCTCGGGCACGTAGTTGGCGGCGAGGGTGGGCATGCCGATGCCGAGGTTCACGTAGTCGCCGTCCTTCATCTCGAGGGCGGCCCGCCTCACGATCCGCGCCCGCTTCGGGTCGGCCTCCACCCCGCCCTCGCCGCGCAGCGTGCGCCGCTCGATGCGCTTCTCGTACCCCGTCCCCTGCAGGAGGCGGTGGACGTAGATCCCGGGCACGTGGACCTGGTCGGGCTCGATGGCGCCGGCCGGCACGAGGTGCTCCACCTCGGCGATCGTCGTGCGTGCGGCCTGGCACATCATCGGCCCGAAGTTGCGCGCGGTGCGGCGGAAGACCAGGTTGCCCGCGGTGTCGCCCTTCCAGGCCTTCACCAGCGCGAAGTCGGCCCGCAGGCCCGTCTCCATGACGAAGGGCTTGCCGTCGAACCAGCGCACCTCCTTGCCCTCCGCGACGACGGTGCCGTACCCGGCGGGCGTGAAGAACGCGGGGATGCCGGCCCCGCCGGCGCGGATCCGCTCGGCGAAGGTGCCCTGGGGGTTGAGCTCCACCTCGAGCGACCCGTCGAGGAACATGGTCTCGAAGACCTTGTTCTCCCCGACGTAGGTCGCGATCATCTTCCGGACCTGCCCGTTCTTCAGGAGGACGCTGATCCCGAAGTCGGTGACCCCCGCGTTGTTGGAGATGCAGGTGAGGCCCTTCGCCCCGTGGTCGCGCAGGGCGAGGGTCAGGCTCTCCGGGATCCCGCACAGGCCGAACCCGGACAGCATGACGGTGGCCCCGTCCGGGACGTCGCGCACGGCGTCGGCCGCGCTCCTCACCACCTTGTTCATGGGCGCTCCTCGGCCTCGCGGCCGGACCGGTCGATGATAGCAGGGGGGAGCTACGGCGGCGGCGCCGCGCCCGCGGCGGGGGCGGTGGACTTGATCACCCCCAGCGTCGCGGCGAGGGCGTCGGCCCTGGCCCGGACGTCCCGGGCCATCTCGATCGACTTCGGGACGTCTCCGGCCTGGAAGGCGGCGGCCGCCTCGTTCCACTCCCGGGTGACCGCGTCGAGCTCGGCTCGCGCGCTCGCGAGCGTGTCCGTCGTCATGCCCCGCGGCAGAGCCGTCGCCCCGGCGAGGGCCGCCACTCTGTCGGTGACGGCCTGCACCGAGCCGGGGAGGGCGGCCGACAGCTCGCTCCAGGTTCCGGTCAGCTGCTCCTTCTTCGCCGCCGCGGCGCCGGCCGCGACCCGGATCCTCTCCGGCAGCGCCTGGGCGGCCTTGAGCGCGTCGGTGTAGTGGCCCTCGCCGAGCGCGGCCCTGGCCTTCGCCAGGGCGTCGTCCAGCGAGGCGAGCTGGTCCGGCGCGTACCTCTCGAGATCGGCCTTCACGGCGGTGAGGGCCTGGTCGGCAGCCGCGAGCGCCGATTCCGCCGGCCCCTTGTTGCAGGCGCCGGCGAAGAGGGCGAGGCACGCCGTGGCGAGCGCGGCGATCCCCCGGTTCACGTGACGGGCGCGGGTCACCGTTTCCTCCTCTCGAGCTGCGTCACGAGCGCGGCCAGGGCGCGGCGCACCTCGGCGCGGTTCGCCTCGAGGATGTCTCGCCAGAGCGGGCGCGGGCTGCGGGCGAGGCGGGTCATGTCGCGGAACCCCGGCCCCGCCCGGCGCAGATGGCGGCGGGCCACCGCGTCGCCGCGGGCCGCGTCCAGGAGCGCCCAGGCCACGACCTGCGGCGCGTGGCTCAGGAACGCCATCGCGCGGTCGTGGGTGCGGGCGTCGGTGACGACGGCCTGCCCCCCCGCCGCCGCCACGAGGGCCCGGACGACGCGGGTGGCCCGGGCGGAGCGGCCGGGGACGATCCACCAGGGCGCCCCGCGGAAGAGGTCCGCCCTCGATGCGGAGAAGCCCCGCTTCTCGGTGCCGGCCATCGGGTGCCCGCCCACGAACCCGTCCAGGCCGAGGCGCGCCGCCTCCTTCACGATCTCCCCCTTCACGCTGGAGACGTCCGTGATCACGAGGCCGGGTCGAGCCACCTTCGCCAGGCGGCGGAGGAGCCGGAGGTTCGTGGCGGGCGGGGCGGCGAGCACGACGACGTCAGCCGAAGCACCGGCCTCGGTACGTGTCGCCCCCGCCGCGATGGCCCGGGTGCGCAGCGCCCGGCGCACGACCAGGGGCCAGTCGATCCCGGTCACGCGGCACCCGGCCGCCGTGAGGGCCCGGGCCAGCGAGCCGCCCACGAGACCCAGGCCCACGATCGCGATGTGTGGCCGACGGGCCACGTCACTCCTCCCCGGCCAGTCGGGCGACGAGCTCGGGCTCGCGCCGCAGCAGGAGGCGGGCCGCGACCGACGTGGCCATGAAGTGGACGGCCACGGCGCCGGCGAGGGCGAGCGGGAGCGTGAGCGCCCACAACCAGCGCTCGCCCAGGAGGTGAGGCAGCCACGCGAGGAACACGAAGGGCGCGGCGACGAAGAGCGTCACGAGCATGGCGGCGAAGGTCGTCGCGGCCGCGCCGAGGCCGCGGGTCCCCGAGACGGGGGCGTTCGGGTCGCGGCCCGCGGCGGCCACCGGCAGGGGGAAGTGGATCGAGAGGTAGTTGTCCGCGGCGGCCGCGAGGACCTGCGTGAGAAGGACGACGGTGGTGACCGCGGGCACGAGGGCGGGCCCGGCGAGGAAGAGCGTCGCCAGCGACACGGCCACGACGCTGGGCAGCCGGAGCACGAGCACGCCCAGGTTCTTCCCCGTCAGGATCGAGAAGCGGTCGGCGGGGAAGCCGAAGAGGAGCCCCAGGCCCTGCCGCTCGAAGGCAATGGCGTTCGTCCCCAGCACGCCGAGTCCGGAGAAGCAGGCCACCCCGAGCAGGACGCCCGGCGGGAAGGCCCCCGCCGAGCCCTGCCACAGGACGAGCAGCAGGACGAGCGGCCCGAGAACCCCGGTGAACACCAGGACCTTGAGACGCGGGTCGCGCCAGGCGACGCGCAGGTCCTTCTCGACGAGCGCGCCCACCACGCCGGGGAGCCGCATCCGGGCCCGGGCGGACGTCCGTGACGCGGCCTCGCCGACGTCGATCTCGCCGCGGTACAAACGCTCGGCGAGGGCCCCGGAGACTCCGACGACGGCCGCCAGGGCGAGCACCGAGGCCCCCGCCCAGGCCAGGAAGGCGAGGGGCTCGCCCCGGCCGGCGTGGACGGCGGCCCGCGCGCCCCAGGCGAAGGGGACCAGGCCGAACACGTCCCGCTCGAGCAGGACGAGCGCCACGCGCCGGGCGGCCGACCCGCCCCGGCTGAGCAGCAGGAGGGGCAGGAGGCTGAGCCCGACGCCGAGGATGAGACCGAGGAAGAGAGCGCGGTCGTGCCACCGCCGGTTGCGGGAGAGCGCGTGCAGGGCGAGCCCCACGACCTGGCCCGTGGCCAGCACGAGGAGGAGAGCGAGGCCGAGGCCGAGAAGGGCGAGCGGCGTCCGCCCGCTCCGGCCGCCGAGCGCGAGCGCGAGCGCGGCGAGCGGCGGCAGCTGGGCGAGCGTCAGGGGCTGGAGGAGGTTGGCGAGGAGCGAGGAGGCGACGAGGACCCGGACGGGGACGGGGTAGGGCAGCAGCCGGCCGAGGTCGTGGGTCTCGGTGGCGGCGAAGCCGGCGAGGAGCGGCGACAGTGCCCAGCCGAGGCCGAAGAGCGTCGCCGCGGCGGACAGCGCGGGCAGCACCAGCTCCGGCTGCGCCCGCTCGACGACGCGCGCGGCGGTGAAGGCGACGAAGGCCCCGGCGAGCGAAACCAGCAGCAGCGCGGGCAGGGCGACGAGGACCGCCGCGAGCCGCCCCCGCGAGCCGGCGACGGCCCGCGTCTCGAGCCGCCAGCGCAGCGCGACCAGCGCGATCAGCCGATCCACGAGAGGTCCCCGCGCCGGACGTCGGCCCCGACCAGCTTGAGAAACACGTCCTCCAGCGAGGCGTCTCCGCCCAGCGCGCGCTGGGCCCGGATCTCGTCGAGCGTGCCCTGGGCCACGATGCGCCCGCGGTCGATGACCGCCACCTCGTCGCAAAGCCGCTCCACCACGTCGAGCACGTGCGAGGTGAAGAAGAGGGTGACCCCCCGCGCGGTGAGGCGGCGCAGGAGGTCGCTCACCACCCGCCCGGAGACGGGGTCGATCCCGTTGAGCGGCTCGTCGAGGAAGAGGACCGACGGCCCGTGCACGAGGGCGCAGGCGAGGGCGAGCTTCTTGCGCATGCCCTGCGAGTAGTCCACCACGAGCTTGCCCCGCTCGTCGTCCAGCGAGAGGAACTCGAGCAGCTCCTCCGTCCGCCGCCGGGCCTCCGGGCGCGGCAGCCCGTGCATGCGCGCGGCGAAGAGCAGGTGCTCCTCGCCGGTCAGCCGCTCGTAGAGGGGCAGCTCCTCGGTGAGGACGCCGATCCGCCGCTTCAGGGCCAGGAGGTCCCCGGAGAGGCGGACCCCCTCGACCACCGCGTCGCCCGAGGTCGGGCGGAGCAGGCCGGTCAGCATCTTGATGGTCGTGCTCTTGCCGGCCCCGTTCGGGCCGAGGAAGCCGAAGAAGCGACCGCGGGCCACGCGGAAGCTCACGCGGTCCACCGCCGTCTGCCGCCGGAACGTCTTCGTCAGCGCCTCGACCACGATCGCGTCGGAATCGATCATCGACGCAAGGTTATCCGATCTGTGCTAGTTTTCCCGTCGAGCAATGACCCCAGGCGGAGCGGAGCGGCGCAAGCAGAGGCGCGTGCCGATGAAGCTCCCCGTCCGCGTGCAGGGCCGCGACCCGGACGGGACGACGTGGGAGGAGATGACGACCTGCGAGGACGCCTCCGCCGGCGGAGTCGGCCTCCTCGTGAGCCGGAAGGTCGCCCTCGGGCAGGTCCTCCACCTCTCGATGCCGCTGCCCCCGCGCCTCCGCCAGTACGACCTCACCGACCCCTCGTACCGCGTCTACGCGCTCATCCGGAACATGCGCCCCGCGCCCGGGGGCGGCGTGCGCATCGGCGCCGTCTTCCTCGGCAAGTTCCCGCCGCGCGGTGCTTCGTCCCTGCCCGGGGAGCTCTTCCTGATGCGGGGCGACCCGATTCCGTTCGAGCGCCGGAGGTTCCCGCGCCACGTTCTCCGGATCAGCCTCCGGCTCGAGGCGGAGCACGCCCCCGGCGGGGTGGCGGCCGAGGAGAAGACGACCGCGGAGGACGTGAGCGCCTGGGGGGCCTCGGTGCGGGCGTCGACCCTGCCCGTGGGCAAGGGCGCCACCCTCCGGGTCCGGGAGATCAACGGCGACTTCGAGACGCGAGCCGAGGTCCGGAACGTGTCGATCGGCCCCGACGGGCAGCCCCGCCTCAACCTGCTCTTCCTCGACACCCCCGCCCCCGAGCGGCTCCTGCCCGCGGTGGGCGCCGACGAGCTGCCGCCGAAGCCCTAGAGCAGCGCCTTGAGGCGGCCGTATCCGGAGCGGCTGAGCGGCAGCCGCGTCCCGTCGCCGAGAACGACCGCCCGCGGCTCGCCGCCCTCGGTGTCGATGCGCGCGAGGCGGTCGATGTTCATCAGGTACGAGCGGTGGACGCGCACGAAGCGCCGGGGGTCGAGCGAGGCCTCGAGGTCGGCGAGCGTCTGCTGCTTGAGGTAGCTCTTCCCCTCCGAGCGCAGGTTGACGTAGTCGTCCTGCGCCTCCGCGAAGTCGAGCTTTTCCGCGGGGATCACGTGCACGCGGGGGCCCTGCCGCACCACGATGCGCGCGGCGGGCTTCCCCTCCGGGCGCGCGGCGGCGGCGAGCGCCGCCACCGGCATCGGGGCGCGGGCGAGGACGCGCTGGCGCGCCCGGTCGAGGGCGGCCTTCACCCGCTCGGGGGACACGGGCTTGAGGATGTAGTCGACCGCGTTCACCTCGAACGCCCGGATGGCGTGCTCGTCGAAGGCGGTCACGAACACGACCGCCACCTCGCGCCCCAGCAGCTCCAGCACCTCGAACCCGTTGAGCTTCGGCATCTGGATGTCGAGGAAGAGGAGGTCGGGCCCGAGGTCGTGGACAGCCTTGACCGCCTCGAAGCCGTTGCGGCACTCGCCCAGGATCTCGACCCCGCCCGCCCGTTCGAGGTACTCGCGCAGCAGGGCCCGCGCGGGCTCCTCGTCGTCCACGACGAGCACGCGCAGGTCGGCGGGCGGGGGGGCCGGGCGGGCGGGCACGGGGCGCTCGCCGGGCTCGGCCTCGGCCCCGAGGCGGCGCCGGGCCTCCCGCAGGTCGGCCAGCAGCTCGGCGGCCGAGGCGTAGCGGTCCTCCGGAGCCTTGGCGAGGCAGCGGTCGAGCACGCGCTGGACAACGGGCGCCGCCGCGCCCAGGCCGGCCTCGAGCAGGCGAGGGGCCGGCTCCTTCAGCACCGCGTGCAGCGTCTCGACGCCGGTCTCCCGGCGGTAGGCGGGCTCGCCGGACAGCATCTCGTAGAGGAGCGCGCCGAACGCGAAGAGGTCGCTTCGAGCGTCGACCTCCGCCCCGCGGACCTGCTCCGGCGACATGTAGGCCGCGGTGCCGACGATCCGGCCGGGGTCGGTGTCGCCCCACGCCGGGGTGTCGGCCCCGCTCTCGAAGGGAGGGCGCCGCCTCTCCAGCTTGGCCAGGCCGAAGTCGATGATCTTGGCGTGGCCCGACTCGGTGAGCATCACGTTCTTGGGCTTGAGGTCGCGGTGGATGACGCCGTGACCGTGGGCCTCGGCGAGCCCCTCCGCCACCTCGACCGCCAGGTCGAGGGCGCGAGCCGGCTCGAGGGGCGTGCCCGCGAGGAGCGCGGCCAGGGGGCGGCCCCGCACCAGCTCCATTGCGATGAAGGTCACCCCCTCGACCGCGTCGATCTCGTAGACGACCGAGAGGGCGGGGTGGGACAGCGAGGCGGCGGCACGCGCCTCCTGCTGGAGCCGCCGCTCCTGCTCCGGGTCGCGCCCGGCGGCGGGGCCCAGGACCTTGAGGGCGACCTCGCGGTGGAGGCTCGTGTCGAGGGCGCGGTAGACGACCCCCATGCCCCCCCGGCCGATCTCCTCCAGCACCTTGTAGTGCGAGAGGGTCTTCCCGATCATCGTGCCTCGATCCAGGGCATTCTAGGCCGAAAGCCCCCGTGGTCCGCCGGTACCCGCCGGGGACTCGCCGATTCACGGCTTCCGGAAGCTGCTGTTTGGCCGTACGTTATGGGTGGAGGCAGGCGAATGAGACCCACCACGAGCCCCGACGAGCAGGCCCCGGACATCCGGGTGACCCCCCGCCTCGTGATCGGCCTCGCGATCATGCTGGCCGGCCTCGTGCTGGCCCTCGACAGCCTGGGCTTCGTGGACGGCAGCCAGGTCTTCCGCTTCTGGCCACTGGCGCTCGTCGCGGTGGGCGTCGTCAAGTGGATCTCCCCCCCGCGCCAGCCCTCGGCCGGGCTCGTCTGGATCGTGGCCGGCCTCGGCTTCCTCCTCGTGACCTTCGGGCGGATGTCGTTCCTGGGCCTGTGGGCCCTCATCCTCCTCTTCGTGGGCGCGAACATGGCCTGGCGCGCGCTGCGCCCGGCGGTGCCCGCCGGCGACCCCTCCGCGACCCTGGACATGGCGGCCGTCCTGGGGGGCGCCAAGACGGTGAGCCACGCCACGGACTTCCGTGGCGGCCAGGCCTTCGCCACGATGGGCGGCTGCGAGATCGACCTGCGCCACGCGTCGATCGCCGAGGGCGGCGAGGCGGTGATCGACACCTTCGCCTTCTGGGGCGGGATCGAGATCAAGGTGCCCGAGGACTGGGAGGTGGTGAACCGCGGCAGCGCGTTCCTCGGCGGCTTCGAGAACAAGACGCGCCCCGCCCCCGGCTCGCGCAAGCGCCTGGTGGTGACGGGCACGGCGATCATGGGAGGCGTCGAGGTCAAGAACTAGGCCATGCACCCGATCCTGGCGGAGTGGCGCCGCCTCGGGGCCTACCTCGCAGCCTGGGCCCTCGTCGGGAGCCTGGTCGCGGGGCAGCTGGTGCTGGCCGCGCCGTTCGGGTGGACCGAGGCGCTGTCATTCGCCGTCCCCCTCGCGCTCTTCTTCGGCTTCGCGGGCCTCGGCGCCTTCTGGGTCTGCCAGGCCGCGCCGCTCCGCCTCCCGGTCCTCCTCCGTTCCCTCGGGACCCAGCTGCTGGCCGCCCTGCTCTCGGGTGCGCTCTGGCTGGCCGCCGGGCGCGGGTGGGCCACGGCCCTCGAGCGACTCGACGTCTTCCCCGGACTCGTGGCGAAGCAGCTCGAGGCAGCGCCGCTGCTGCTCGGGCTCGGGGTGGCCCTCTTCCTCCTGACCTCTGCCCTCCACTACCTCCTGATGGCGGTGGCCGCCTCCCAGGAGGCCGAGCGGCGCGCCCTGGAGTTCGAGGTCGCCTCGCGCGAGGCCGAGCTGCGGGCGCTGCGGGCCCAGATCCACCCGCACTTCCTCTTCAACAGCCTCAACTCCATCAACGCCCTGATCGCCGCCCGGCCCGAGGACGCACGGCGGCTGTGCGTGCGCCTCGGCGACTTCCTGCGCCGCAGCCTCACCCTCGGCTCGCGGGAGACCGTCCCCCTCGCGGAGGAGCTCGACCTCGCCGAGCAGCTGCTCTCGATCGAGAAGGCGCGCTTCGGCGACCGGCTCTCGCACCTCGTCCTGGCCGACGACGCGGCGCGCGCGTGCGCGGTGCCCCCGCTCCTGCTGCAGCCGCTCGTCGAGAACGCGGTCACCCACGGCGTCGCCCAGATGATCGACGGAGGCGAGATCCGCATCGAGGCGCAGCGGCGGGGAGAGGAGCTGCGGATCGTGATCACGAACCCCCGCGACTCCGACTCGCCGGGGAGGAAGGGCACCGGCATCGGCATCCAGAACGTGAGGCGCCGCCTCGCCGCGCTGCACGGCGACGCCGCCCTCGTGGAGGCCCGGCCGGGCGAGTCCTCCTTCCGCGTCGAGCTGCGCCTCCCCGCGCAACGCTGAGCTCGCGCGGCGCGGCTCCCGGGGATGACGCGGGACGTAAGAGCATTACGCAGAACGGAGCCCCCGGACCCCGCCCGTGGCCACAAGTCCTTGCCCACCAACACGCCGTCGTCGGCACGGAAGTTGCCCCTGGGAATGACCTCGACGAAAGGAGTGAACATGGGGAACCGGCTTATCGATCGGCGTGAGTTCACCGCAGAGGCAGTGCTGGCCGCGCTGTCCGGCGTAGCGATCACAATCACCGCTTGCGGAGGCGGGGGCGGCGGCTACTCGAGCCCCTCGAGCCCCACGGCCCCGAGCAATCCACCCCCGACGACCTCGAACGCCGGCGACGAGGTGGGCTCGATCTCGAACAACCACAACCACTCCGCCCTGGTGACGGCTGCCCAGCTGGTGGCCGCCAACCTGGTGCAACTGGACATTCGTGGCACCGCCGACCACACCCACACGGTCACGCTCAGCGTGGACGCCATCCAGGCCATCAAGGCAGGCCAGGCGGTGAAGACGGACTCGACGAGCACCAACGCCCACCTCCACACGGTCACCTTCAACAGCGAAGCGCCCGAGCCCCCCGCCCAGTACTGAGCGGGGCGTTGGATCGTTGCCGCGCTCGCCCGGGGGCCTCACCCGCGGGCGAGCGGGACTGTCCTCCCCAGCACGGGGGCGATGATGCGCAGCTCGCCCATCAGGCGGTCTGCGACGGCAGCCACTACAACTGGGGCATTACTGCATCTCAGCACCGAGCCGTTCTCACGGCTCCCTGCGGCTCTGCGTCGCCCTCTGTGTTGTGTTATGTGAATGGTAGTCAATCGAGCTGCCCGCCGGCTATGTGTTCGTACGGCGGCCAATGGTGCAACTGACCTTGACAGCGCAACGTGTGACAAGACGCTCGCCGGGTCTCGGCTTGACCCTCCTCGCCATCGCCTCGGTGATCCGCACCCCGTGGCTGCAGGCGGCGCCTGGCCCCGATCTGGGCGCAGTCCTGGCCAGAGCGGGGGACTACGCCTCGCGCTACGCGGCGTCGGTTTCGGCGATCGTGGCCGACGAGACCTACGAGCAGCGGTACTTCACGCCTCGCGAATCCGGTCCCACGCAGACGCGCGTCCTTCGGTCCGAGGTGCTCATCGCGCAGCTCCCGGTGGACGTGAAGTGGCTCATGTACCGGGACGTCCTGTCGGTGGATGGTCGTGCGGTCACCGACGAGCGCGGCCGCCTCGAGCGCATCTTCCGCGAGTCGAGCTCGAGCGACGCCGTGCGCAGGGCCCAGGCCCTGCTGCAGGAGAGCTCCCGCTTCAACATCGGACCGGTCCAGAGGAACTTCAACATACCGACCCTGGCCCTGGTGTTCCTCCTCCCCGGCAATCAGGGGAGGATCCGCTTCGCCGCGGGCGGAGCGGAGGAGACGGGGGGCCGAACATGGGTCGTCGTGAAGGGCACCGAGTCGACCCGGCCCACTCTGGTCCGATCGAACGGTGTCGATACGCCCCTGACCCTGACCTACTGGATCGACGCGGACAACGGGGCCGTCTCTCGCACGGAGGTGCGCTTCGCTTCGGCGAGCGGCAACAGCCGGGCGCGTCTCACCACGAGGTTCGCGTGGAACGAGGGGACCGGGCTGTGGCTCCCGGCCGAGATGACCGAGCGGTACGACCTCCGCGTTTCGCCGGAGACCCTCGATTCCCGCTACTACGTCGAGAGCTCGGCCATGTACGGCAACGTGCGGCGATTCGAGGTGACGACACAGGAGGAGATCCGTATCCGGGAGCCCTGAGGTTGCCCCACTCGAGGTTCGGGGTCAGACGACGCTCCACCACGGCGCGGCCAGCACGCCGTCCGCGAGCCAGGAGACGGACTCGCCGGTGTGCAGCAACAGGCCGGCGAGCGAGCGGTCTCCGTACTCCTCGCGGAACGCACGCAGGGCGTCCGCGTCAGCCGTGCGCGGGCGGGCGGTCGTCTTGACCTCGACGGGCAGCAGCCGGCCCTTCCACTCGACGACGAAGTCGACCTCGCGCCCGGAAGCCGTTCGCCAGTACATGACCTGCGGTGCGTCGAGCAGCCCGGCGCTCCAGGCCAGCAGGTCGGTGAGCACGAGGTTCTCGAGGTGCGCGCCGCGGGGCTCGTTCTCGCCGGCCAGGTGAAGAGCCAGCGCGGTGTCGCTCCAGTAGAGCTTCGGCGCCTTGATCAGTCGGCTCGTGCGATTGACCGCGTCTCAGGTCGCGGAGGTCGCGCTCGAGGTAGGTCTGCGCGTAGCCCGAGTGCCACAGCGTCCGTTCGGGCGCTCGCCTCAGGTGATGGGCCGGAACGGGATAGCCGCCGCGGCGCACGACCTCTTCCCAGTCGTCGGCGTCCCCCCGTCCGCGGAGGATCTCTGGCCAAGCGCGATCCTCCCGCCGGAACAGCTCGCTCCACGCGCCGGCCGACCCGCGGCCGAGGAGCTCGAGCCGGGTCAGGGGACGCAGCGTGAGGTACACCGCCCGGCCGGCGAGCGTCTCCGAGACGCGCTTCATCAGCCGCAGGTTGGCCGATCCCGTGAGCAGGAAGCGACCCGGCGCGCGCTCGTCGTCGACCGCCCGCTTGACGGCCAGGAGGATCGTCGCCCTCAGCCGCGGGCGAGCGGGACCGTCCTCCCCAGCACGGGGGCGATGATGCGCAGCTCGCCCATCAGGCGGTCGAACTGGTCGGGGTACAGGCTCTGGGGTCCGTCGGAGAGGGCCTTCTCCGGGTTGTTGTGGACCTCGATGATGAGCCCGTCCGCGCCCGCCGCCACCGCGGCGCGGGCCATGGGGATGACCTTCTCGCGCCGGCCCGTGCCATGGCTGGGATCCACCACGATCGGCAGGTGGCTCCTCTTCTTCACCACCGGGATGGCGGAGATGTCGAGGGTGTTGCGGGTGTAGTTCTCGAACGTGCGGATCCCGCGCTCGCAGAGGATGACCTGGCCGTTGCCCCCGGCCAGGACGTACTCGGCGGAGAGGAGCCACTCCTCGATCGTCGCGGAGAGGCCGCGCTTGAGGAGGACGGGACGGCGCACCCGTCCCAGCTCCTTCAGCAGGTCGAAGTTCTGCATGTTGCGGGCGCCGACCTGCAGGCAGTCGACGTAGCGCATCATCATCTCGATCTGCCGGGGGTCCATGACCTCGCTGACGACGGCCATGCCGCTCGCGTCGGCCGCCGCCCGCATCCACTTGAGCGCCTCCTCCCCGTGGCCCTGGAAGGAGTAGGGCGAGGTGCGGGGCTTGAACGCCCCCCCGCGCAGGACGCGCGCGCCCGCGGCCGCCACCGACTTCGCGACGCCGGCGACCTGCTCCGCGCTCTCCACCGAGCAGGGACCGGCCATGGCGATGACCTCCGTCCCCCCCACGGGGACGCCGGCGAGGTCGACGACGGTGTCCTCCGCCTTGAACGTCCGCCCCGCGAGCTTGTAGGGCTCGGAGACGCGGATGACCTCGCGCACCCCCGGCAGCACCTCGACGAGCCTCGGGTCGATCGGCCGGGTGGGAACGCCGACCGCCCCCAGGACCGTGAAGTCGACCCCGCTCGAGCGGTGGACGTCGTACGCCACCTCGACCAGCGCCTCGATGACCTTCTGGATGTTCTCTTCGCTGGCGGTGTGCTCCATCACGATGACCATGGATACCTCTCGCTCTTTTCCCCCGCGCGGCTCCCGCTCGCCCTCCGCGCCCCGTCCCGGGAATGCCCCGCGGAAGGCATGATCATTTCCCGGCCTTCCCGGAGTCCCCGCCCGGATCGACCCGCGCCTCGCGCGGGTCGTCCATCTCGCCGGCGAGCCGCTCCAGGCGGCGGCTCTCGTCGATGACGCGCTCGAACACCCGCCGCACCGCCCCGCGGTCGAGGGGCCCGGGGTTGTTCCGCTCGACGCGGTCCAGGATCCACTTCTCCCGCTCGGGCTGGTAGACGGCCATCCCGATGCGCCGCTTGATCCGGCCGATCTCCACCGCGCAGGCGGAGCGGCTGTTCAGCAGCCTCATGAGCTGGTCGTCGATCTGGTCGATCCGCCGGCGCAGGTCGCTCACCTGCGCGTCTCCGCGGGCGGCCACGGCCTCGTCCGACGCTCCGTCTACGTCGTGCTCGTCAGCCATCTCACCCGAGCCCCGAGGTCCCCCTCCGGGTGCTCCTCCAGGAATCGCACGAGGGCGCTGCCGACCACGACGCCGTCCGCCACCGCCGCCGCCTCGCGCACCTGCTCCGGCGTGGAGAGCCCGAAGCCGAGGGCGACGGGCACGTCCGTGAGGGCTCGCAGCCTCTCGACGAGCGGCCGCGCGTCGCCGGACAGGGCCTGCCGCTCCCCGGTGACGCCGGTGCGGCTGATCGCGTAGACGAACCCGCGGCTCGCCCCCGCCACGAGCCGCAGGCGCTCGGGCGGGCTCGTGGGCGACGCGAGGAAGACCGTGTCGAGGTCGACCTCGCGCGCCGCGGCGATCCACTCCCCCGCCTCCTCGGGCGGGAGGTCCGTCACGAGGACGCCGTCCACCCCCGCCGCCCTCGCCTCGCGCGCGAGCCGCTCGAGACCGTACTGGAGGAGGGGGTTGAGGTAGGAGAACAGGAGGAGCGGCAGCTCGCTCTGCTCGCGAATCCGTCGCACCGCCTCGAGCACCCTCCCGAGGGTCACGCCACGGGCGAGGGCGCGCTCGCTCGAGCGCTGGATCACGGGACCGTCCGCGAGCGGGTCCGAGAAGGGCACGCCGAGCTCGAGCACGTCGGCCCCCGCCGCGTCGAGGGCGAGCGCGGCCTTCACCGTGCCGTCGAGGGAGGGATCGCCCGCGGTCAGGAAGGCCACGAAGGCCGCCCGCCCCTCGGCCCGCCTCTTCGCGAACCTCGCCCCGATGCGTCCCACGCTAGCGGGAGTCCCGCTCCCTGGGCAAGAGCCGTTCCGCACGCCGGGAGAGCCCGGCCTCGCGCTCTTCACGTCCTGCTCCTCCCTCTTCCTTCGCGCTCGAGCTTCCGGGTCGTGTCCTCCCCCACCACCGCCTCGACCTCGATCTCCACGAGCATGTCGGGGTCCACGAGGCGGCTGACCTCGACCATGGTGGCGGCGGGGCGGATGTCGCGGAAGATCTGGCCGTGGGCGCGGCCCACCGCCTCCCAGCGCGCGATGTCCGTCACGTACATCCGCGTGCGCACCACGTCGCGGAAGTTCGCGCCGGCCTCGTGGAGTGCCCTCTCGATGTTGCGGAAGCACTGGATCGCCTGGGCGTAGGCGTCCCCCTTGCCGACGATCTTGCCGTCCTCGCCGGTGGCGGTCGTGCCCGCCACGTGGACGTGCTGGCCGACGCGCACGGCGCGCGAGTAGCCGACCACGGGCTCGTAGGGGCTGTTGCCCCGGACGTTCGTCCGCTTCATCGCCCGTCCTCCTTCTCTCGAACTCGGCCCGAGAATCCCGCGGCGGTCCCGTGTCCCGGAGCGGGTCCCTGGTGAGGCTGGCGACCGGTCCGGGAGCGCCCGGCGCTACCCCCCTCCGCTTCCAGGATGCCGAGGTCCTTGTCTCCTCGGCCGCTCAGGTTGAGGATGACCGTGCGGCCGCGGAGGGCCGCTGCCTCGCGGAGGAGCCAGGCCACGGCGTGGGCGGACTCGAGGGCGGGGAGGATGCCCTCGGTCTCGCCGAGGAGGTGGAAGGCGGCGAGGGCCTCGTCGTCGGTGACGGAGGCGTACTCGACCCGGCCCTCGTCGTGCAGGAGGGCGTGCTCGGGCCCGACCGCCGGGTAGTCGAGGCCGGCCGACACCGAGTGCGTCGGGAGGACGTTCCCGGCCTCGTCCTGCAGGAGGTACGTCCGCGTGCCCTGGAGGACGCCGACCCCCGCGCCAGATCCCGCGTCCGCGAGGAAGCGGGCCGCGTGGTCGCCGGGCCGCGTCGAGCGGCCGCCCGCCTCCACCCCCACCATCCGCACCCCCGGGTCCTCGAGGAAGGCGAAGAAGAGGCCGATGGCGTTCGAGCCGCCGCCGACGCAGGCGACGAGGAGGTCGGGCAGGCGCCCGTCCGCCTCGAGGACCTGGGCCCGGGCCTCGCGGCCGATCACCGCCTGGAAGTCCCGCACCATCGCCGGGTAGGGGTGCGAGCCGAGGACGGAGCCGAGCAGGTAGTGCGTCGTGCGGACGTTCGTCACCCAGTCGCGCATCGCCTCGTTGATCGCGTCCTTGAGCGTGCGCGTCCCGGATTCGACGCCCCGCACCTCCGCGCCGAGGAGCTGCATCCGCTTCACGTTCGGGGCCTGCCGCGCCATGTCCTCGGTGCCCATGTAGACGACGCACTCGACGCCGAGGAGCGCGCACACGGTGGCAGTGGCGACGCCGTGCTGGCCCGCCCCGGTCTCGGCCACGACGCGCGTCTTCCCCATGCGCTTCACGAGGAGCGCCTGGCCGAGGGCGTTGTTGATCTTGTGGGCGCCGGTGTGACAGAGATCCTCGCGCTTCATCCACACCCGGCAGCCGAGGCGCTCCGACAGGCGGGCGCCGAGGCCGAGGGGCGTGGGCCGGCCCACGTAATCGCGGAGCAGCCGCTGCAGCTCGGCCTCGAAGCCGGGGTCGCGAAGGGCCGCGCCGTATGCCTCCTCCAGCTCGCGGAGGGGCTCCATGAGGGTCTCGGGGACGTAGCGTCCCCCGTAGGGGCCGAAGTGCCCCGCCTCGTCGGGCCAGACGCCCGCGTGCCGCGTCGTGCTCATGCCTCCTCGTCCCTCCCCGGATTTGCCCGCGCCGCGCGTGCCGCTTCGACGAAGGCCTTCACACGGGCCGGGTCCTTCTTTCCGGGCGCCGACTCCACGCCGCTCGAAGCGTCCACCCCATCCGGCCGGACGGCCTCGATCGCGGCGCGGACGTTCTGCGGCCCGAGGCCCCCGGCGAGCACGATGAAGCGCGCCCGCTCCCGCACTCCCCGCGCGAGCGACCAGTCGAACGCCCGGCCGGTGCCTCCCGGTGCCGCGCCGCCCCCGGTGTCGAGGAGGATCCCCGCGGCGCGGCCCTCGTACCGCAGGGCGTCGTCCGGATGGAAGCCGACCCCGACGCGGACCGCCTTGAGCGCCCGGCGGGGCAGGCCGACGCACGCCTCCGGGGGCTCTTTCCCGTGCAGCTGCAGGAGGTCGAGCCCGGCCTGGTCCGCCGCGCGCGCCATCTCGTCCCGGGAGGCGTCCACGAAGACGCCCACTCGCACGACGAACGGGGGCACGGCCTCGGCGATCCGCCGGGCCATGTCGACCGTCACTGCCCGCGGGCTCCCCGGCCAGAAGACGAGGCCGATCGCGTCGGCGCCTGCCTCGGCAGCGAGGAGGCCGTCCTCGGGTGACGTGATGCCGCACACCTTGACGAAGAGCCGGCTCATCTTTCGGCTCCCGCGATGAGCTGGCGCAGCGCCTCGCCGGGGTCCGGTGCCGACATGAGGCGCTCGCCGACCAGGAACGCATCGAAGCCGGCGCCTCGGAGGAGGCGCAGGTCCGCCCCGGTGCGGATGCCGCTCTCGGCCACCGCCACCACGTCGTCGGGGATGGCGGGGGCGAGGGCAAGAGACGTCCCGAGGGACACGGCGAGCGTGCGCAGGTCCCGGTTGTTCACGCCGACGACTCGGGCGCCGGCGGCGAGGGCGCGGTCGAGCTCCGGGCGGTCGTGCACCTCCACGAGCGCGTCCAGGCCCGCGTCCCCGGCCACCGCGATCAGCGAGCGGAGCTCGGCGTCGGTGAGGGCGGCCACGATGAGGAGGACGGCGTCGGCGCCGGCGGCCCGCGCCTCCCAGACCTGCCACGGGTCGACGACGAAGTCCTTGCGCAGCACGGGGAGCCCGCTCGCGGCCCGCACCTCCTCGAGGTGGGCCAGCCGGCCCCCGAAGAAGGGCTCGTCCGTCAGGACCGAGATCGCGGCGGCGCCGGCCGCCTCGTAGCCACGGGCCACGTCGGCCGGGGCGAGGTCCTCTCGGATCGCGCCCTTCGAGGGCGAGCGCCGCTTGTGCTCGGCGACCACGTTGAGGCAGCCGGGCCGGGCGAGCGCCTCGGCGAAGGGACGCACGGCCGGGGCCTGCTTCACCGCCGGGTGGCCGAAGCCGAGCGGCCGCCGCTCCTGCTCCCGGGCGACCCGCTCGCGCGTGCGCGCGAGGATGGTGTCGAGGACGGAGGCGGGAGCGCTCACGCGAGGGCCGCCCGCACCCGGTCGAGGAGGCGCCGGGCCCGCCCGTCGTCGATGGCCGCCGCCGCCTGGCGCGCCCCCTCGCGGAGGTTCTTCGCCCGGCCGGCGACCACCAGCGCCGCGGCCGCGTTGAGGAGAACGACGTCGCGCCTCGGCCCCGGGGCACCCGAGAGCACCTCGCGGGCGATCGCGGCGTTGGCCTGGGGGTCCCCTCCCCGCACGGCCTCGAGCGGGGCAGAGACGAGCCCGGCGTCCTCCGGGGTGACCGTGAACGTCCGGACGTCCTCGCCGTCGAGCGCGGCCACGGCCGTGGGGCCGGCCAGCGTCAGCTCGTCGAGCCCGCTGCCGTTCACGACCCAGGCGCGCTTCGTCCCCAGGCGTTGCAGGCACCGCGCGACGAAAGGCGCGAGCTCGGCACGCGGAACGCCGACCACCTGTCCCTCCGGGCGCGCCGGGTTCGTGAGCGGCCCGAGCAGGTTGAAGGCCGTGCGCACGCCCATCTCCTTGCGCGGAGAGGCGGCGTGCCGCGTCGACGCGTGGAACCGCGGTGCGAAGAGGAAGGTCCAGCCGGTCTCGTCGAGGGCCTTCTGCACGGTGGCCGCCGGGGCGTCGATGCGGACGCCGAGGGCCTCGAGGACGTCGGCGCTGCCGCACGTCCCGCTCGCCGAGCGGTTGCCGTGCTTGGCGACCGGGACGCCGCAGGCCGCGACCACGAACGAGGCGACCGTCGAGATGTTGAAGGTCCCCGCTCCGTCGCCGCCGGTGCCGCAGGTGTCGACGGCGCCCTTCGAGGTGAGAGGCACCGCCCGCGCGCGCATCGCCCGCGCGAAGCCCACGACCTCGTCCTCGGTCTCCCCCCGCGCGGCCATGGCCCCGAGGAGCCCCCCGATCTGGGCGGGGGTCGCCTCGCCGTCCATGATCGAGCCCATCGCCTGCGCCGCCTCGTCCTCGGTCAGCCTCTCGCCCCGGGCGGCCCTGGCGAGGTGGCGCTTGATGCTCACCTTCGCCCCGAGGCCGAGGAAGTTGCGCAGGAGGTCCTTCCCGGCGGTGGTCAGGATGCTCTCCGGGTGGAACTGCACGCCCTCGAGCGGCCGCTCCCGGTGGCGCAGGCCCATGATCACGCCCCCGTCCGTCCACGCCGACACCTCGAGGCAGGCGGGGATGCTCGCCGGCTCGACGACCAGCGAGTGGTAGCGCGTGGCGGTGAAGACGTCGGGGAGACCGGCGAAGATCGTCTTCCCGTCGTGCCGGATCTCGGAGGTCTTCCCGTGCATGAGCTTCGGCGCCCGTACCACCTTCCCCCCGAACGCCTGGCCGAGGGCCTGGTGGCCGAGGCAGACGCCGAGCAGCGGCACCGGCGAGCGGCGGATGAGCTCGAGGCTGATGCCCGCCTCGTCCGGCGTGCCCGGTCCGGGCGAGATGACGATGCGCTCGGCCCGCAGGGCGAGGGCGTCCTCGACGCTCATCGCGTCGTTGCGGACGACCTTCGACCTCCGCCCCCAGCTCGCCGAGGTACTGGTAGAGGTTGAACGTGAACGAGTCGTAGTTGTCGACGAGGAGGATCACGCGAGACCTCCCGCCACCTTGAGCGCCTCGAAGAGCGCCTGGGCCTTCGCCTCCGTCTCCCGCTCCTCGGACGCCGGGTCGGAGTCGGCCACGATGCCGGCGCCGGCCTGGAGGGTGGCCTTGCCGGCCTTCAGGAGGAGCGTGCGGATGGCGATGCAGAAGTCGAGGTTGCCCCGCAGGTCGATGTAGCCGAGGGCCCCGCCGTAGAGGCCCCGGGCCCGCGGCTCGAGCTCGTCGATGATCTGCATGGCCCGGATCTTCGGCGCCCCCGACAGCGTCCCCGCGGGGAACGTGGCGGCGAGGGCGTCGAGCGCGTCCTTGCCCTCGTCGAGCTCGCCGATGACCGAGCTGACGATGTGGGCCACGTGGCTGTAGTGCTCGACCTTCATGAGCTCCGCCACCTGGACGCTGCCGAAGCGGCACACCCGGCCGAGGTCGTTGCGGCCGAGGTCCACGAGCATGAGGTGCTCGGCCCGCTCCTTCTCGTCGGCGAGCAGCTCCCGGGCGATGGCGTCGTCGCCCCGCCCGTCGTGGCGCGGGCGCGTGCCCGCGATCGGGCGCGTCTCCACCTTCCGGCCCTCCACGCGCACGAGCATCTCGGGCGAGGCCCCGGCCACCGCGGCGTCGCCGTCCTTGAGGAAGTACATGTACGGCGACGGGTTCACCATGCGCAGCGCGCGGTACACCGTGAAGGGGTCGATCGCGCAGTCGACCGCGTGCTGGCGCGAGAGGACGACCTGGAAGATGTCGCCGGCGGCGATGTGCTCCTTGGCCGCGAGGACGGCCTCGCGGAAGGCGGCGCCGTCGGTGAAGGGCAGGGCGGGCGGCGGCTCCGCCCGGCGCGTGGCCGCCGGACGACGCTCCCAGCCGAGGTCGTCCTCGAGGCCGTCGAGGACCGCCCGTGCCCGGTCGAACGCGGCCCGGCTGCCGGGCTCGGCCTGCGCGATGAGCACGAGCCGCTGCCGCACGTGGTCGAAGGCCACGAGCGAGGCGTAGAAGGCGAAGGAGGCCACGACCCCCTCGGCCGCGCCGTGGCGGTCGCTCAGCCGCTCGAACAGGCGCGCCGCGTCCCAGGTCAGGTAGCCGACGGCGCCCCCGGTGAACCGGGGCAGGCCGGGGATCTCGGCGGGCTGGGTGCCCAGGCGGGAGCGGAGCGCTCCGAGGAGGTCGCCTCCCTCCTCCCGCGTGCCGGCCGCGTCGTGCACGACGACCCGGCCGCCCTTCACCTCGAGGCGGGCGATGGGGTCGCGACCGAGGAAGGAGTAGCGGGCGAGCCGCTCGCCGCCGAGGACGCTCTCGAGCAGGAAGGCCCGCTCGGACCGCGACGCGAGCGACAGGAACGCGGAGACCGGCGTCCGCAGGTCGCCCGGGACCTCGCGGAAGACGGGGACGGGCCGTCCCTCTTCGGAGAGGCGTTCGTACTCGTCGAACCCCAGCGAATTCATGCGTCGTCCTTGCTCACCTCGAGGGCTTTCGATGACAGCCGCCGCTTCCGCAGCTCGTCCATCACCCGCGCCAGCGGCAGGCCGCGCTGGTGGAGCGCCACCAGCAGGTGATAGAGGAGGTCGGCCGTCTCCTCGACCAGCCGCTCGTCGCTCTGCACGCGGGCGGCGAGGACGACCTCCGTCGCCTCCTCGCCGACCTTCTTCAGCACCTGGTCGGGGCCCTTCGCCAGGAGCCGAGCGGTGTACGACTGCTCGACCGGTGCCTTCGCCCGCTCGGCCACCACCCGCGCCAGCTCCTCGAGCATCCCGGCGGCCGTCACCGAGGCGTCGCCGAAGCAGGTGCGCGCGCCGGTGTGGCAGGCGGGGCCAGCGGGCTCGACGACCAGCAGCAGCGTGTCGAGGTCGCAGTCCACGCGGACCTCGACGACCTTCAGCTGGTTCCCGGAGGTCTCGCCCTTCTTCCACAGGGCCTGCCGGCTGCGGCTCCAGAAGTGGGCGAGACCCGTCCCGGCCGTCCGCTCGAGCGCTTCGGCGTTCGCCCACGCGACCATGAGGACGTCGCCGCTCGCCCGGTCCTGGACGACCACCGGCACGAGCCCGCTCGCGTCGAAGACGACGCCGTCGGGAATCGCCACCGTCATCACCGGCCTCCCGTGGCCATGACACTCTCCCCGTCCGCCGGCGGCCGCACCTCGATGCCCCGGCCGAGCAGCTGGGCCTTGGCCTCGGGGATGCGGATCTCGCCGAAGTGGAACACGGACGCGGCGAGGGCGGCGCTCGCGCGCCCCTCGGTGAACGCCTCGGCCATGTGGGCGACGGTGCCGCACCCCCCGGACGCGACGACCGGCACGCGCACGGCGTCCGCCACCGCCCGCGTCAGCGGCACGTCGAAGCCGTCCTTCGTCCCGTCCCGGTCCATGCTCGTGAGCAGGATCTCCCCCGCCCCCCGCGACGCCCCCTCGCGCGCCCAGGCGACCGCGTCCTTCCCGGCCGGCTTGCGCCCGCCGTGGACGAACACCTCCCAGCCGCCGCGCCCCGTGGCGCGGGCGTCGACGGCGAGGACGACGGCCTGGGAGCCGAACCGCCGCGCCAGCTCCTCGAGGAGGCCGGGGTCGTGGACGGCCGCGGTGTTCACGGCCACCTTGTCGGCCCCCGCGCGCAGGAGGGCCTCGGCGTCGTCGACGGTGCGGACGCCCCCGCCCACGGTGAACGGCAGGTACACCGCGTCCGCCACCCGCCGCACCATGTCGATGACGATCGGGCGGGCGTCGGAAGAGGCGGTGATGTCGAGGAAGACGAGCTCGTCCGCCCCCTCGGCGTCGTAGCGGGCGGCCGCCTCGACGGGGTCGCCCGCGTCCCGCAGCGAGACGAAGCGAACACCCTTGACCACGCGGCCGTGGTCGACGTCGAGGCAGGGGATGAGCCGCTTGGCCAGCATCAGCGTGTCGCCCCACCCTCGGCGAGGGCCTGCCGGGCGGCGGCGAGGGTGACCCGTCCCTCGTACAGGGCTCTCCCCACGATGGCCTCGTCCACGCCGAAGGGCTCGAGCTCGGCGAGGCGGACGAGGTCCGGCACGTCGGAGACGCCGCCGGCGGCGGTGACGCGCAGGCCCGTCTTCCGCCCCAGCGTCTCGATCGCCTCGAGATTCGGGCCCGCGAGCGTCCCGTCCCGGCGGACGTCCGTGAACTGCACGCGCACGACGCCCCAGCCCTCGACGGTGGCGGCGAGCTCCAGCGCGTCCACGCCCGTGACCTCGTTCCACCCCGCGACCGCCACCCGGCCGTCGCGGGCGTCGATCGCCACCGCCACCGCCTGCGGCCAGAGAGACACCGCGGCCTGGACCTCGTCGGGACGCGACACCGCGGCCGTCCCGAAGATCACCCGCTCCACCCCGAGACCGCGCAGGCGCCTCGCGTCCTCCAGGGTGCGGATGCCGCCGCCGACCTCGACCGGGATGCGCACCGCCTGCACCACGGCCGCGATCGCGTCCGCCTGGGAGAGGCCGTCCATGGCCGCGTCGAGGTCCACGACGTGGAGGCGCTCCGCTCCCTCCGCCTCCCAGCGGCGGGCGGCCTCGGCGGGGCGCGAGCCGTAGACGGTCTCCTCCGCGGCCCGCCCCTGCCTGAGGCGCACGACCCGTCCCTTCCGGATGTCGATGGCGGGAACGACGATCATGCCCCCTCCGTATGGCCGGTCATCTCCCGGGGGCAAGCGACCCTCCGCGCCGCGTCCACGATCCCCACGAAGCCCTCCACCATGCGCAGGCCGACCTCCTGGCTCTTCTCGGGGTGGAACTGCACCCCGAGGACGCTCCCCTTTCCGACGATCGCGGCGAAGTCGCGGCCGTAGTCGGAGGTGGCGATCACCACCTCGTCCGGGGCGTCACAGTAGTACGAGTGGACGAAGTAGACGTGGGCACCGTCGCTCACGCCGTCGAGCATCGGGTGCGGCCGCCGGGCCCGGAGGCGGTTCCAGCCCATGTGGGGAACGGGCAGCTCGCCCTCGAAACGAAGAACACGCCCCGGGAGGAGCCCCAGGCCGCGGTGGCGGCCGTGCTCCTCGCTCTCCTCGAAGAGGAGCTGCATCCCGACGCAGATCCCGAGGAGCGGCTTGCCCCTCTCCGCCGCCTCGCGCAGGACGGGGACGAGACCCCTCGCGTCGATCTCGGCCCTCGTGGTGGCGAAGGCACCGTCCCCGGGCAGCACGAGCGCGTCCGCCCGACGCAGCACCTCGAGGTCGCCGGTGAGCAGGACCTCGGCTCCCGCGCGGCGGAAGGCCTTCGTCACGCTGCCCAGGTTGCCGATGCCGTAGTCGGCGATCGCGATCATGCGCCTAGAGGCTCCCCTTGGTGGACGGCACGTCCTTCACCCGCGGGTCCCGGGCCACTGCCATCGCGAGAGCCCGCGCCGTCGCCTTGAAGAGTGTCTCCGCGACGTGGTGGGCGTTGCGGCCGCGCACGACGTCGAGGTGCAGGTTGAAGCGGCCGTGGTCGACGAGCGCCCAGAAGAAGTCCTCGAAGAGCTCCGTCGGCATGTCGCCGATGCGCTGGGCGCGGAACTGCACGCCGAAGTGCAGCCAGGGCCGGCCGGAGAGGTCCACCACCGCGCGGGTGAGGGCTTCGTCCAGGGGAACGTAGGCGTGGCCGAAGCGGACGATGCCCTTCTTGTCGCCGAGGGCCTGCTCGAGCGCCTGGCCGAGCGCGATGCCGACGTCCTCCACCGAGTGGTGGGCGTCCACGTGGAGGTCGCCCTTGCCGCGAACGCCGAGATCGAAGCGGGCGTGGGTGGCGAGGGCGCTCAGCATGTGGTCGAGGAAGCCGATCCCGGTGCGAACGCGGGACCGGCCTTCGCCGTCGAGGTTCAGCGAGAGGACGATGTCGGTCTCGCGCGTCTTGCGCTCGACTCGCGCCTCCCTTGACCGTGGTGCGCGCACGGGGTTCACACTCCGCTCGCTCCCCGACGCGGGCGGCTCAGTCGCTCGCTCCGGTGACCCCGTGCGCTTCGTACGGCGGGCAACCGCCATCAGGCCCTCCCCGTGGTGAGATCCATGCCGGCCTCCGTCAGGGCCGTCCCCAGGACGTGCAGGAAGGCGTCGTTCTCCTCCTCCGAGCCGACGCTGACGCGCAGGAAGCGGGAGAGCATCGGGTACGAGGTGACGTCGCGCACCAGGACGCCGCGCCGCAGGAGAGAGGCGAAGACGGCCTTCGGGTCGGCGGCCCTGCACTCGAGCAGGAAGAAGTTGGCGTCGGACGCACAGGCCCGCACCCCCGGCACGTCGGCGAGGCGGGTGAGCAGCCGCTCGCGCTCGCCCACGAGACGGCGGACGACGGGCGCGAGGACGTTCTCGTACTCCTCGATCGCGGCGAGGGCGGCGGCCTGGGAGAAGAAGTTGACGTTGTAGGGCAGGCGCGCCTTGTTCACCTCGCGGACGAGCTCGGGCGAGGCGAGGAGGTAGCCGACTCGCAGGCCGGCGAGGGCCATCGCCTTGGAGAACGTACGCAGGACGACGAGATTCGGGTGGCGCTCGAGGAGGGGAACCGCCGTCTGCCCCGAGAACTCGTGGTACGCCTCGTCGATCACGACGAGGGAGTCGCTCGCCTGGCAGAGCCGCTCGACGTCCGCGAGCGGGAGGCTCGTGCCGGTGGGATTGTTTGGCGAGCCGACGATCACGACCGACGCCCCGCTCGCCCGGCGCGTCTCGATCAGCGCCTCGACGTCGTAGACGAAGGCCGGGGCAACGACCGGGGACGCGACCGGCGATGGAGCGGGCGAGGGCACCGGAGCGAGCGCATGCGCTGCCGAGTTGATAAGCGAGCGGAGTGTGCCCCTCGCCCGCCCCCGATCGGTCGCGTCCGGCAGCAGGCATCGCATCGGAACGGCGACCGGCTCGCCGCCGAGGATGGTGGTCATCAGCGCGTAGAGCGTGAACGTCGGCTGTGGGATGACGACCTTCGTGCCGGGAGAGACCGTGACGAGGAGGAGCGTCTCGATGAGCTCGTTCGAGCCGTTGCCGGCGAGGATGCCGTCGGCGCGCCAGCTCGAGAAACGGGCGAGTGCCTCCAGGAGCTCTTTCGGGTCGAAGTCGGGATAGCGCGACCACGGCCGCGCGAGCGCTCGCTCCAGCACGCGCCGCTTGAGCGGCCCCGGCACGTCCCACGGGTTCTCGTTCTGGTTGAGCTTGACCGGGGCCTCGCGCAGCGTGAGCGTGTACGCGGAGAGGGCCCGCACGGCCGGCTTGACGTGGCGCAGCGGGTCCATCACTCCCCCTCGAAGCGCGTGAGGACGCTCTGCGCGTGGCCGCGGAAGCCCTCCGCGACCGCCACTCGGACGACGTCCTCGGCGACGCGGGCAAGGCCCGCGCGGGACATCGTAACGACGCTGTGCCGGCGTTGGAAGTCGCGGACGGACAGCGGCGAGGCGAAACGCGCGGCGCCTCCGGTCGGGAGGACGTGGTTGGGGCCGATCCCGTAGTCACCCACCGCCACCGGCGCGTACGGGCCGACGAACACCGCCCCGCCCACGATCCCGCGAGCCACCCGGGACGCCCCTCTCGTCATCACCTCGACGTGCTCGGGGGCGAGGGTGTTCACGGCCGCCACCCCCGCGGCGAGGTCCCTCACGAGCACGACGGCGCCGTGGCGGGCGAGCGCGTGCCGGGCCCGCGCGGCGTTCGCGACGAAGCGGGCGCCGTCGGCCACGAGCCGCGACGCCTCCGCCGCCAGCTCGCGCGAGGTCGTGACCAGGACGACCGTCTCGTCGCCGCTGCCGTGCTCGGCCTGGGCGAGGAGGTCGGCGGCCACCCAGCCGGGGTCGGCCGAGGCGTCGGCCAGGATCGCGACCTCGCTGGGGCCTGCCTCGCTGTCGATCGCCACCTGCCCGCGCACGAGCCGCTTCGCCGCGGTCACGTACGCGTTGCCGGGGCCGACGACGGCGTCGACGGACGGGACCGTCCTCGTCCCGTACGCGAGCGCGGCCACCGCCTGGGCTCCCCCCACGCGGAAGACGTGCGCCTCGACGCCGGCCAGCAGAATCGCCGCCGCGACCGCGGGGTTTCTCTCGAGGGTCCGCGGCGGGGTGACGACGACGATCCTCGGCACCCCGGCCACCCGCGCCGGGATCGCGCTCATGAGGACGGACGACGGGTACGCCCCGGCCCCGCCAGGGACGTAGAGGCCGGCCGAGGCCAGAGGGCGCACCGCCTCCTCGAGGATGGAGCCGTCGGCGAGCACACGATGGAAGCCGTCGTCGCGCTGCTCCCGGTGGAAGGCCTCGATCTGCCGGGCCATCCTCCGCAGCGCGGCCCGGACGTGCGGGTCGGTCTTCCGGGCGAGCGCGCGGATCTCACGGGGCGGGACGCGCAGCTGCCGCGGCGCCAGGGTGACGCCGTCGAAGCGCGCGGTGAAGCGCACGAGGGCGGCGTCGCCCTCCCGCCGCACGGTGCTCACGATCGCCGCCGCCGCGCGCATCACCGCGGGCCGGGGGGCGCTCGAGCGCGGCAGCGACGCGAGCCACCGCTTCCAGCCGGCACTGCCGTAGGTGAGCGTTCTCATCGCGAGGCCCTCCGCAGCGTCTCCACGAGGCCTTGAACGTCCTCGCGCCGGGCGTGGAAGCTCGCGCGGTTCACGATCAGGCGGGCCGACGACTCGGCCACGGTCTCCACGACCTCGAGGCCGTTCTCGGCGAGGGTCCGGCCGGTCTCGACCACGTCCACGATGCAGTCGGCGAGGCCGAGCCCGGGAGCGATCTCTACCGAGCCGGCGAGCCGCACGACCTCGACGGCGAGCCCTCGGCCGAGGAAGTGGGCGGCGGCCACCCGCGTGTACTTGCTCGCCACCCGGGTCGTGGACGCCCGGTCGGGGGCGAAGCCCGATCCGGCCGGGCTGGCCACGACGAGCCGGCACTGGCCGAAGCCGAGGTCGAGCGGCTCGAGGACGTCGGCCCCCGTCTCCAGCAGGACGTCGCGGCCGGCGATCCCGCAGTCGGCGACGCCGTACTCGACGTAGGTCGGCACGTCCATGTCCTTGACGAAGAGGAAGCGCAGGTCGCCCGCGGGGACGACCAGCCGCCGCCCGTCCCCCCCGGGGAAGCGGAGCCCCGCCTTGCGGAAGAGCGCCTCGGCCCCGGTGAGGAGTTTCCCCTTCGAGAGCGCCACGGTGAGGCTCACTTCGCCCCCCCGTTTCCGAAGCGCACGCGCGCACCCGCCGCGCGGCGCATGCGGGCCGCGGCGAGGCCGGCGCCGAGGTCCTTCCCTCCCACCGCCTCCGCCGGGGACGGCGCCCGCTCGGGGGCCACGCCCTGGCGCTCCAGCAGGAGGGCCACGCGGTCGAGGCCGAGCATGAAGCCGACCGCGGGGAGGGGCCGGCCGAAGCGCGCGAGGAGCGCGTCGTAGCGGCCGCCGCCGCCCACCTCGAAGCCGAGGTCGTGGGCAAAGGCGCGGAAGACGAGGCCGGTGTAGTAGTCGAGGCCTCGCACCTCGCCGAGGTCCACCGCGAGGTGCTCGCCGAGGCCCGCCTCGCGCAGGGCCGAGGTCACGACCCGCAGCTCGTCCACGGCCGCCGCGGCGGGGGGACAGAAGGCGAAGACCCGCGCCGCCTCGTCGAGCGCGGCGAGACCGCCCGTCAACGCGGTCAGCCGCTCGAGGGCCCCTGCCGTCGCCGGCGCGAGGCCGGCTCCCGTCAGGGCGGCGCGCACGCCGGCCGGGTCCTTCGACTCCACCCGGTCGCGCAGGGCCTCGAGCCGTTCCCCGTGGAGGCCCGTGCCCTGGACGAGCCCGTTGAAGACGCCCACGTGGCCGACGGCGAGGACCCATCCCCGCGCGCCCAGCCGCTCCAGGCACTCGGCCGCGATCGCCAGCACCTCGGCGTCGGCCGAGGGCGGCTCGCCCCCGAGGTGCTCGAGGCCCATCTGGTGCAGCTCGCTCTGGCGGCCCGCCTTCACCGGCTCGTAGCGCACGACCTCGCCCGAGTAGTAGAGCCGCATCGGGGTGGGGCGGTCGCGCAGGCGCCCGGCCGCGATCTTGGCGAGAAGGCTCGTGAAGTCCGGCCGGAGCGCGAGCACGCTGCCGTCCCGGCCCACGAAGGAGTAGGTCTTCGGGGCGAGCGCCTCGCTCGCGAAGACGTCGGCGTAGTCGAACAGCGGCGGGATGATCTCCTCGTAGTCCCACCCCTCGAAGACCGACACCACCGCCTCCTCGACGCGGCGTCGGCGGCGGGCCTCGCCGCCGACGAAGCACTGCACGCCGGGCGGGACCTGGGCGAGACGGTGCGTCCCGTTCATCTGGACCCCCACGTACCGCGCGTGGACCGAGCGCGCGAGCCGCGGCTCACGGGCGTGCCTCCGCGATCGCGGCGAGCGCCGCCTCGGTCATGGCCTCGACCGGGGCGGGCTCGCCCGTCCACGCCTCGAACTGCCCCACCGCCTGCGCGACCAGCATCTCGACGCCGTCGATCGTGGCGCACCCCCTCGCCTTCGCCGCGGCCAGGAGCGGCGTCTCGCGCGGCTCGTACACCATGTCGAACACGACGGTCCCGGGGCGAATCGCAGACGGAGGGACCGGGCACTCGCCCGGCGCGGCCCCGGAGCCGACGGGGGTGGCGTGGACGAGCACGTCCCACCGCAGCCGATCGAGGGTGCGCAGAGCCGCCGCCGCCGCTCCGGTCGCCTGCGCCACCTCGCCCGCCTGCTCCAGCCGCCGGGCCAGGACGGTGACGCGGGCGCCCGCGCGCACGAGGGCGAATGCCGCGGCCCGGGCGGCGCCGCCCGCCCCGAGGATCGCGACCGTGCGGCCCGCCGGATCGATGCGCCCGCGCAGCGGCACGAGCACGCCGTCCCCGTCGGTGCTCGAGCCGATGAGACGGCCCTCCCGAAGCGCGACCGTGTTCGCCGATCCCGCCTCCGCCGCGTCCGGGGTCACGGAGTCGAGGTGCGGCAGGATCTCGCCTTTGTACGGCCTCGTGACACCGAAGCCCGAGAGGGAGAGGGCGGGGAGGGCCTCGATGAAGCCGCCCATCGACTCCGCCTGGAGCGGAACGTAGACGCCGTCGATCCCCCGCTCGGCGAGGGCGCGGTTCTGGATGGCCGGGGAGAGGCTGCGGAGGACGTCGGAGCCAAGAAGGCCGTAGACGCGGGTGGTCGGGCCGATCGACCGGACGCGATAGGTGTCGGCCAGCACGCGCGCGGCCAGCTGCCCCGGGGCCGCCTCGCGCCCGGCCCCGGCCGAGGCGAACGTGAACGGGGCCCCGAGCCGTCCGCCGAGGACGCGCGACGCGACCCCGAGCGGGCCCATGGCCAGCGCGACGAGGCGCGGGCCGCGCCCCTCGGCGTGGCGACGCGCGAAAGCCGTCAGCCGGCCGAGGTCGGCCACCGAGCGGGCGGTCACCGCGATCTTGACGACGTCGGGGTGATCAGGCCGCCATCCGCGCCCGGACGGCGTCGAGGTCCGCCGGCGTGCCCTCGAGGTCGTGCCACGAGAGGACGAGCCCTCGCCCCGCCTTCGACACGATCACGTCCTCGAAGCCCGACCGGGCCTCCACGTCCACGAGGTCGACGCCGCGCGCGACCGCCTCGCGGAGCAGCCGTCGGCGGGCGGCGTGATCGCGGTCCGGCCAACGCCCCCCTTCCGACTCCGGCCGGCAGGTGAAGAGGATCGGCTTCGTCCGGGCCCGGAGGAGGGCGCCGAGGTCGAGGTCGCGGACGAAGTCGGCCCGGACCTCGAAGAGGTCGGCGACGTCGCGCAGGTCCGCCATCCGGGAGACGACCCCCTCGGTCGTCTCCTCCGTCAGGCTGACGGCGATCTTCGTCCGGCCGCCCTGAAGCACGAAAGCCCCTCCAGGTTTCCTGGAGAGGCTTTCTCGACCCGCGTCCTTCATCCCCAGGGAACCCGCTCCGGTGGCGGCGGTCCCCGCGGGGGCCGCCGCTACGGGTGCCAGTAATGGAACACGGGACGCCAGCGGCACACGGCTCCGCCGCGATCGGACCGAAGAGCCGTGCTCGCACGCGGTGTCATGTGGCTACCGAATTCCCTGTCGATCGACTCTAGAGGAGCCCACCGGGGCTGTCAAGGCGAGCACGGCACCGCCGCTGAGCGCCGCCCCGATCGCCCAGCCGGCGAGGACGTCGCTCGGCCAGTGGACGCCGAGGTAGAGACGCCCGAGCCCGACGTAGACGCCGAAGAGCGCCCCGAGCATGTAGCCCGTCCGGCCGAGGCGACGGCCGCGGAGGGCCAGCCAACCGAGGAACGGGTAGAAGGCCATGGCCGCGACGGCGTGGCCGCTCGGAAAGGCGTAGCCGGTGGTCGGGAGGAGCCAGGGCCACAGGGTCGGCCGGGGGCGCGCGAAGCCCACCTTCAGCAGCTCGGTCGAGAGGGCCACCGCGAGGCCCACCGCGACCCAGGCGAGCGCTTCCCGCCGTTGCCGCCGCGCGAGATGCCAGGCGACCGCCAGCAAGACGAGTGAGATGCAGAAGCGCCAGGTGCCGAACACCCAGGAGAGAACGAAGGCCACGTCGAGGGGACGGCTCGCGCGAGCGTGGATCCAGAGAAGGAGGTCCGCTTCCACGCTACCTCGCGGCCGGAGTCCCCGCGTTCTCGCCGATCCACCTGGTCAGGGCCTCGCGCGTCTCCTCGACGATCTGCGGCTGCAGGAGGGCCAGCCGTTTCCCGGTCGGGCTCTCCCAGAAGCGGATCATCTCGTCGATCTCGGCGGCGTTGAAGTGCCTCGCGTACAGGGAGCCGACGATGTCCATGAGCTTCCCGGGCTCGTACGTCGCCTCGATGGCCGCGAGACCCTGAACGGGCTTGCCGGTGGCCTTCGCCGCCGCCTCGGCCGCGCTCCGGGCAGAGGCGAGCATCTCTGCCGACATGTCGCGGACGAGCTTCTCCTCGCCGGTGGCGGCCAGCAGGCGGCGCAGCTGCGCCGGGCCCGGGGCGGGGCCGGACGGTCGCGCCTCCTGGGCACCGAGGGGCAGGGCCGAGGCAACGACGGCGCACAGGAACAGCCCGACGCAAGGCACGGCTCTCTTCAAGCTCGCCTCCCGGGCGCGAGGGCCGCGCCCCCTCGACCACTCTGACAGAGGACGCGGCCAGCTGCCAGCGCCTAGAGCGAGTCGACGACCCGCTGGAGCTTGAGGCGCACTTCCGCCGCGAGCGGCTGGATCGCCGCGTCGCCCTGCGCCGCCATCGTCTGCATCGGGTCCACCGCCGAGACGACGGTCTTTCCCTCGTCCGTCTCGTAGACGATCACGTTGCAGGGCAGGAGCATCCCGATGTCGAGCGAGTGGCGGAGGGCCCGGTGAGCGAACGGCGGGTTGCACGCACCGAGGATCCGGTAGCGCCGGAAGTCCACGTCGAGCTTCTTCTTGAGCGTCGCCTGGACGTCGATCTCGGTGAGGACGCCGAAGCCCTCGGCTTTCAGGGCCTCGGGCACTCTCGCGAGCGCCTCGTCGAAGCCGATGTCGAGGGTCTTCCGGATTCCGAAGGCGGTCACGTCAGCCCTCCTTTCCCTGGGGATCGGCGCCCTCGTCGTCCGCGGGCCGCGCCCCCCGGCGCGGCTGAGGCACGGCTCAGGTGGGGACACCGAGGCGCGGGAGGACCCAGGTCTGGAGCACGACCCAGCCCACGAGCACGAGAAGCGGTCCGAGCCAGCCGTCCATGTTCTCTTTCCTTCCTTGGAGTGAGAGCCTCTGAGGTCAGGGTTGCAGCGGCGGCGTCGGAAGAACGGGGGCGGCCGCGGGCGCGCCGAGGACGCGCCTCACCGCGGCTTCCATCGCGGGGCTGTGCAAGCCGGCCGCCCGGCCGGCGGCCAGGGCTTCCCCGAGGCTCTTCCCCCGACGGGCCTCCACGACCGCCCAGACCCCGCCGACCCGGTTCGACGAGACGCAGTGGAGGAGGACGGGGCCGGACGCGGGGTCGTCCAGCACCTTTTCCACGGCCTCCACGTCGGCCAGGCTGAGGGTGTCCGGCGTCACCGGGACCCACACGTAGCGAAGGCCCTGCGCCTCCACGACCGCCCTCTCGTCGCCCGCCCCCTCCTTCTCCGTGCGGAGGTTGAGGACGGTCCGGAAGCCCATGTCCTTGAGGCGCCCCAGCGCCTCGGGAGCCGGCTGCCCGGCCGCCGCGAGGCCGGGACGGATGAGCCGGTAGGCCGGGATCTGACCGGGATCGACGGCCTCCGGCACGCCGGCCAGGGCGGGGGCCGACCACAGGAGCAAGACGGCCCTGATTGCGCGCCTCATGCGACCATCCTATCGGTCCTGAGCCGGCAGGTCCACGGGCCGTGGGTCATGCGTCCCATTGGTGGACGGGGATGAAGCGCTCATACTGGCGGCGACAGGAGGCGCCGGTGCGCAAGTACATCATCATGGGGCCCCAGGGCAGCGGCAAGGGGACGCAGGCGAAGATGCTGGCCCGGGATTTCGACCTCGTCCACATCAGCGTGGGCGACATCTTCCGCTGGCACATCCAGAGCCGGACGAAGGTCGGCACGAAGGTGCAGCGCTACATGAAGGAGGGCCGGCTCGTCCCCGACGAGATGGTCTCCGACGTCGTGAAGTGGCGCCTCGACGTCCACGACTGGCGGTTCGGCTTCGTCCTCGACGGCTTCCCCCGCAACGCGGCGCAGGCCGAGTTCTTCCTCGAGAACTACGACATCGACGCGGTGATCGCCATCGAGCTGCCCGAGGAGGCGGCCATCGCGCGGATGCAGAGCCGCCGGCTCTGCTCGGGCTGCGGCCTCGACTACAACCTCATCCAGCTGCGGCCGAAGGTGCCCGACGTGTGCGACAACTGCGGGGGCCGGCTCGTGACCCGCGCCGACGACACCCCCGAGGCCATCCGCGCCCGCCTCAAGGACTATCGCGAGAAGACCCAGCCGATTCTCGACCTGCTGCGCGCGAAGGAGCTCATCGTGACCGTCGACGGCACGCCGGGGCCCGACGTGGTGCAGGCCGAGATGCGGCGCAAGCTGGGCCTCGTCCCCGCGATGGAACGGGTCGGGGAGCCGGCGGGCGTCGCCTGAGCGGATGGTGGGCGAAGCGAAGACGGCGGCCGCGCCGCCCGAGCCCGTCGTTCTCGACCTCGAGTGGCTGGGCGACCATCGCCTCCACGGGCGCTCGGGCGACGTGGAGATGGTGATGGACTCACCGCCCGTGGCCGGGCCTTCGCCGGTGCAGACCCTCGCCTTTGCCCTCGCCGGGTGCATGGCGATCGACGTCCTCGTGGTGATGAAGCGGGGCCGCTTCGACCTCGAGGGGATGAGGGCGCACCTCGAGGCGGAGCGCGCCCCGGCCGACCCGAGGCGGATCGTCAAGGTTCGGCTCCACTACACACTGGCCGGGGAGGTTCCCCCCGACCGCGTCGAGCGCGCGATCCAGCTCTCCCGCGAGAAGTACTGCTCGGTCTGGCACTCGATGCGGCCGGACATCGAGCTCACGACCAGCTTCGACATCGTCTCTCGCTTCTGACCGGGGCCAGGTCTCGAATCGAGGCGCGCCGGCGACGGGTCGCGGCCGCATGCGCTATTTCAAGACCTGACCCCCGGCATACCACCGGGCCATCGTGAAGCTCGCCGGCTTGCCGGCGATGGCGTGCGAGGGGTCGCGGAAGGCGGGGGGCGACGTCCGCTCCCACAGCCAGAAGAACGCCCCCTCGATCCAGGGCCGGCGGGAGAGGGCCCTCAGGGTCGCCTCGTAGCAGCGCGCCTGCAGCCACACGTCCGCGGCGGTGCGCTCCTCGCGCCACGGCGCCCGGGCCGCCGAGGGGATCGAAGGAAAGCCGGCCTCGGTCAGCAGCACGGGGCGGCCCCACCGGCGCGCGGCCCGCTCGAGCGGGGCGAGGGCCCGGTCCCACCCCGCCGCGAGGTCCACGGGCGAGGGATCGGGCCGGTCCGACAGGGGGAAGTAGGCCGAGACACCGATGAAGTCGAGCGCGTCCCAGAAGCCGATCTCCTCCCATGTGTCGAAGTTGGCCGAGTAGGTGAGCGGCCCGGGGAACTCGGCCCGGATGCGGGTGACGAGGGAGCGCCAGTCGGCCTCCCGCCGCACCACCGTCGAGTCCATCTCGCGCCCCACGCAGAGCAGGTCGGCCCCCGCCGCCCGGGCCTCGCGCGCGTAGGGCAGGACGTAGCCGGTGTAGCTCCTGAACCACGCCTGCCAGTCGGCCTCGCTGCGCATGGCGATCCGGTTGTGCTGCAGGTGCTCGCCGGTGGCCATCCGCGACTCGACGCGGGCGACGAGCGCGCGCCGCCCCGGCGAGTCCGGCCCGCGGAAGACGCGTCGCTCCGCCTCCGTCGCCTCGTAGCCGCGCATCTCGAGGTGCGGCTTCACCATCACGCGCAGCCCCGCCGCGTGCGCGGCGCGAACCAGGGCGCCCAGGTCCCGGAAGCCGAAGTGCCGGTCGGCAGCGGCGAAGACGGGGTCGTCGAGCCCGCGCTGGAGGGGGTCCCAGGTGTGGATCGAGACCCAGGTGACGCCCAGGGAGGCGAGCCGGCGGAACGAGGCCTCGCCCGAGTCGCGGCGGCCCTCGCTCATCCACCACGACACGCCACGCCGGAAGCCCGGCGCGAGCGAGGGGCCGGGGTTTCCCGGGACGGGGGGCGTCGCCGGGGTGGCGCGTCGCGCGATCTCGCCCGCGGCCCACGCCGCGGCGGTCCGGACGTCGGCCGAGGGCGAGGAGCCCGCGGCCTGCCGGAGCGCCTCGAGCGACGCCGCGCTGCCGGCGGAAGCCAGCGCCTGCGCGGCCTCGAACGCCGCGCGGGCGTCGGGGTGGCCGAGCGTCTCGATGAGCGCCGGCTCCGCGTCCGGGCGACGGCCCTGCGGCAGCGTTCCCAGCAGCCAGGCCCCGAGAGGCGCGTCGTCACCCGCGCGGCTCGCCAGGAGTCGCCGGGCGGCGGGGACGAATGCGGGGTCGTCCCGGTACGCCTGCTCGCGCGGGACCTCCCGCCCGTCGGCGAGGCGCACCGTCGAGCGCCGGCGCCAGCGCTCCCACGGCTGGGCCCCACCGTCGTAGAGGCGGCGCAGGTCGCCGGCGAGGCGCTCCTCGGGCCCGGGGAGCGGGGGTGCGACCGGCAGGAGGACGAGGAGACACGCCAGCGTCACGGCTCGGCGCGGCTTCGCAATCCAGGCGGGGAGAGTCACCCGGGAACGATGATACCCTTGCTCCCCAATGGTCCCCCGCGCCGCGCCCGGGCCGCCGGCACGCACGTTCCGCTTCTACCTCGAGAGCCTCGTCGAGGGCGGCCGGCAGCTGCGAAGGATCACGGTGCAGCCGCTGCCGTTCCGGGTGGGCCGCCTCCACGGTCTCGCCCTGACCCTGGTTTCGGACTCGGTGTCGAAGGAGCACGCCGAGCTCTTCCTGCGCGGCGGCGCCCTCCACGTCCGCGACCTCGGCAGCAAGAACGGGACGTTCGTGAACAGCGAGCGCGTCAGTGAGTCCCCGCTGCGCGAGGGCGACATCCTCCACTTCGCGCAGGTGGAGTTCCGGGTGGGCCGGCAGGAGATCGACGAGACGGAGGAGCAAGCCCTCGAGCCGTCCACGGTGTCCCTCTCCGACATGAAGCTGCCGGAGCAGTTCGTCGAGGGCGCGCGCGAGCTCCCGGAGCTGCTCCGCGGCCGGCAGGTCACGACCGTCTTCCAGCCGCTGGTCAGCCTGCCCAGCGGGACCCTGGCCGGCTACGAGGCCCTCGGGCGGGGATGCCACCCGCGCTTGCCCGAGGCGCCGCTCGAGCTGTTCAAGATCGCCGAGGGGATGGGGGCGGAGGCGGAGCTCAGCCAGGTGTTCCGCGAGAAGGCCCTCGAGATCGTGGAGGCGAAGGGCCGTCTCCCCGCCCTCTTCCTGAACGTCCACCCGGCCGAGCTCGAGACGCCGGGGCTCCTCCCGGCAGTCGCGGAGGCGCGGAAGAGGTCGCCGCAGCTGAGGTTGACCCTCGAGGTCCACGAGGGGGCCCTCGCCGACCTCGAGAGCGTGGATCACTTGCGCACGCAGCTCTCCCGCTCCGCGGTGGGCCTCGCCTACGACGACTTCGGGGCCGGCCAGGCGCGCCTCCTCGAGCTCGCCGAGGTGCCGCCGCACTACCTCAAGTTCGACATGAGCTTCGTGCGCGGCATCGACTCGGCCCCCGCCTCGCGCCAGCGCATGCTGACGTCCCTCGTGTCGGTCGCCCGCGACCTGCTCGTCTACACGGTGGCGGAAGGCGTCGAGACCGCCGAGGAGGCCGACGTCTGCATGCGCATCGGCTTCACCCACGCCCAGGGCTTCTTCTTCGGCCGACCCCGTCCCATAGACGAGATATAGGCAACGGGCTGCGAGCGGAGGGGGATTCACTCCCCCGTGGCGAGCGGGGGGTCAAGGGGGGTGCGACGCAGCACCCCCCTTCTCGAACTAGGCCGGCCAGGGCCGGCTGACGTAGTCGGTCAGGGTGAGGAAGACCAGGATCACGAAGAACGCGAGGCTCGAGGCGATGACCACCCCGGTGAGCCTCGGGCTGTAGCGCGCGTGCATGAAGTAGAGCACGACGAGCGACGCCTTCGTGATCGCGACCCCGAGAGCCACGATCAGGTTGAACGGGCCGAAGTCGTAGCCCGTCACCACCACGGTGACCACGGTGAGCGCGCAGAGGGCGAGGAAGATCCCCACGTAGACCTTCACGGGAACGACGTGGTGCTGGTGCTCGGACATGGTCAGTGCGCCCCGATGAGGTAGAGGAGGGGGAAGAGGAAGATCCAGATGATGTCCACGAAGTGCCAGTAGAGCCCCACGAGCTCCACCGGGGTGTGGTACTCCGGGCTGTACTTCCCCCGCCCGGCCAGGAAGGCGATGCCCAGGATGATCGGGATCCCGATGATCATGTGCAGGGCGTGCAGCCCCGTCATCGCGAAGTAGAGCGAGAAGAAGATCTGGACGTGCAGGCCTTCCTGGCCCGCGAGGTGGACGGCGGAGGGATCGAAGCCCTCGCCCGGGACGAGGCACCCGACGTGGGCCCCGTCGCCGAGGCAGGGCCGGATCTTCTCCCCGTACTCGAAGTACTTCACGCCGAGGAAGACCGACCCGAGGAGGATCGTGGCCAGGAGGAAGCCCACGATCCGGGTCTTCCTGCCGACCGCCGCCGAGTGGACGGCCATGGCCATGGTCAGGCTCGAGCCGATCAGGACGAGCGTGTTCGCGAAGCCGATCTTCCAGCTCAGGTGGTGGCTGCCCGCGGAGAAGGCCGCGGGGTACATGCCGCGGTAGACCGCGTAGGCCGCGAAGAGCCCGCCGAAGAAGAGCACCTCCTGGGCGATGAAGACCCACATGCCGAGGTGCGAGGCCTCCTTCTGCTGCTGGAGGTCGGTGAACTGGTGCTGCAGCGCCCCGCTCGCCCCGGCGGAGTCGGGGTGGTGCCCGCGGGCGGTCGGGTCAGGCAACGACGGCCTCCTTCGGCGCCTTCGCGTAGTCGTAGGGCTCCTCGCTCACCACCGGGATCTGGTGGAAGTTCTCGGTCGGCGGCGGCGACGTGGTCGTCCACTCGAGGCCCGTGGCCTTCCACGGGTTCGGCCCCGCGGGCTCGCCCTTGAAGAGCGAGTAGAGGAGGTAGAAGGACGGGAAGAGGTAGCCGAAGCCGAGCACGGTGGCGCCCGCGGTCGACAGCACGTTCAGGACCTGGAACTCCTCCGGGTACACGTGGTAGCGCCGCGGCATCCCGAGGTAGCCGAGCAGGAACTGGGGGAGGAAGGTCAGGTTGAAGCCGACGAAGATGAGCACCGCCGACAGCCGCGCCCAGGCCTCGGAGTACTTCCGCCCGGTCATCTTCGGCCACCAGAAGTGCAGGGCGCCGAGGTAGCCCATGATGGCGCCGCCCACCATGATGTAGTGGAAGTGGGCGACCACGAAGTAGGTGTCGGTGAGGTGGACGTCGGTCCCCAGGTTCCCGAGGAAGAGCCCGGTGAGCCCTCCGATCAGGAAGAGGCCGAGGAAGCAGAACACGTAGATCATCGGCGTGTCCCACGAGATCGACCCGCGGTACAGCGTCGCCACCCAGTTGAAGGTCTTGATCGCGGAGGGGATCGCCACCAGGTAGGTGAGGGCGGAGAAGACCATGGCCGAGTAGACGGCCATGCCCGAGACGAACATGTGGTGCGCCCACACCAGGAAGCCGATGGCGGCGATGGCCAGGCTCGACATGGCGATGAAGCTGTAGCCGAAGACCCGCTTGCGGGAGAAGCAGGTGATGAGCTCGCTGATGACCCCCATCGAGGGCAGGATCATGATGTAGACCGCGGGGTGCGAGTAGAACCAGAACAGGTGCTGGAAGAGGATGGGGTCGCCGCCCCGGTTCGGGTCGAAGAAGCCGAAGTGGAAGATGCGCTCGAGGGCCACCAGCAGGATGGTGATCGCCACCACCGGGGTGCCGAGGACCTGGATGATCGCGGTCGCGTAGTGGGCCCAGACGAAGAGGGGCATGCGGAACCAGGTCATGCCCGGGGCCCGCATCTTGTGGATGGTGACGATGAAGTTGAGCCCGGTCAGGATCGAGGAGAAGCCGGCCACGAAGATCCCGATCGCGGCGAACTCCACGTTGCTCTGGGCGAAGACGGTCGAGTAGGGGGTGTAGAAGGTCCAGCCCGTGTCGAGGCCGCCGGCGAAGAGCGCGTAGAGAGTGATCCCCGCCCCCAGCACGTAGATGTACCAGCTGAGCAGGTTGAGCTTCGGGAATGCGAGGTCCTTCGCCCCGATCATCAGGGGGATGAGGAAGTTCCCGAACACGGCGGGGATCGACGGGATCAGGAAGAAGAACACCATGATCACGCCGTGGGCGGTGAAGGTCTTGTTGTACGTCTCCGCGGACATGTGGCTGCCGTCCGGGACCAGCAGGTTCCAGCGGATGAGGCCCGCGTAGAGCCCGCCCAGGACGAACATCGCGGAGATCGAGAGGAGGTAGAGGATCCCGATCCGCTTGTGGTCCTTGGTGAGCAGCCAGGACTTCAGGTCCCAGCCGCCCGAGAGGTAGTGGTCGCTCGGCAGCGCGGCAGGCTCGGTGCTCATCGGCTCTCTGGCTCCGCCCTCGTTAGCGCGACGGCGCCCCGTCGGAGGCGGGCGTGGCCTCCGCCGGGACCTGCAGCGACTGGATGTAGGCGACGAGGGCCATGAGCTGCTCCTCGCTCACCAGCCCCTGGAAGGTCGGCATCACCGGCTGGTAGCCCGCCACCACCCTCGCCGCGGGGTCCGTGATCGACTCGCGAACGTAGGCCTCGTCGGCCACCACCGTGTCCCCGCTCGCGAGCTTCACCGAGCGGCCGAAGAGGCCCTGCAGGACCGGCCCGCGGCCGGCGTGGTCCGGACGGTGGCAGGTGACGCAGTTGAGCTCGGTGAACAGCTTCTCCCCCGCCACCACCGGCGACTCCGGGGGCGGGCCCCCGGCGAGCCAGGTCTGGTACTCCTCCGGCTCCATGACCACCACCCGCCCGGTCATCTTCGAGTGCTCGGTGCCGCAGTACTCGGCGCAGAAGAGGTGGTAGCTGCCCGTCTTCGTGGCGCGGAACCAGGCGATGTTGTACCGGCCCGGCACCGCGTCCTTCTTGATGCGGAAGGCGGGCACGAAGAAGCTGTGGATGACGTCCTCGGACGTGATCACGAGCTTCACCGCGCGGCCGACCGGCACGTGCAGCTCGTTGATCTCCCTCTGGCCGGTCGGGTGCTGCAGCTTCCACATCCAGCGCTTGCCCACGACGCTCACCGTCATCGCGTCGTCGGGCGGCCGGTTCATGTGGAAGAAGACCTTCGCCCCCCACACGAACATGATCACCACGATGCCGAGGGGGATGAGGGTCCAGGTCAGCTCGAGGGCGAGCGAGCCGTGGATCTCCGCCGGCCGGTCGTCGTCGGAGCGGCGGCGGTACTTGATTGCGAAGTAGAACAGCGCGAGCAGGATCCCGACCGTGAAGAAGATCGTGACCGCGACGATGAAGAAGAAGAGGGCGTCCACCTCGCCGGCGATGGCGGAGGCGCGCTCGGGCAGCAGGGGGAACGTGGGGCTCACTTGGCTCTCCCCCGGCGGCGCCGGGTCGCGGTCAGGATGAAGCCGCCGAGGGCCACGACGGTCAGCAGCCCGCCGAGCCGCACCACGTTGAGGATCGAGGTGCTGTAGCGGCCGGTCTTGGGGTCGTACTGGTAGCAGTAGAGGAGGACCTGGTCGACGGCGTTGCCGATCTTCCCTCCCGCCGCGTCCACGAGGGCGAGGCGCAGGTCCTTGGGCGAGTACTCGACGCCGAAGAGGTAGTTGGCGATCCTCCCGTCGGGGGTGGCCACGACGATGCCGGCGGGGTGCGCGAACTGCTTCGTCTCGGCGTCCCACACGTAGCGGAAGCCGACCGCCTTCGTGAGGCGCTCGACCGAGTCCGCGGAGCCGGTCAGGAAGTGCCAGCCCTTGTCGGCCTCGCGGCCGCTTGTAGCGGGTCATGTAGGCCTTCTTCTTCGCCGCGGCGAGGACCGGCCCCTCCTTCGGGTCGAAGCTCACGGTCAGGACCTCGAACTCCTGCCCCGGCACGAAGGACAGGACCTCGAGCGCCCCCGCCAGCCCGTTGAGGCTGATCGTGCAGAGCATCGGGCACTGGTAGTAGACGAGGCTCAGGACGACCGGCTTCTTGCCGAAGTAGTCGCCGAGCTCGACGTCCTTGCCCGTCTCGTCCTTGAACGCGAGGTCGAGGGGGATCGTGTCTCCCAGCTTCTGGTCGAAGCCGACCTCCTGGAGCACGCCGGGGGTGGCCGCCATCGGCGGCGGCGGAACCGGCCCCATCTGCGCGGCGGCGAGGGCGGGCAAGGCGAGGAGGATCGCGGCGGCGACGCTGAGGCGGCTCACCGTGCACCTCCCGCCGCGGCCGGCGAGGCCTCGGGGGCCGGGAACTTCGGCAGCCCCCGCTCGGCCACGATCTTCATCGCCTCGTCGACCGGCATCCGCGCGATGCCCTTGTCCTTCTCCACCCACCCGTAGCTCGTGAGGAAGGCGTCCTCCTGGGCGCGGAAGTCGGCGAGGACCGCGGGCTCCGACGTCACCAGCCTCGGGAACGCCGGGGCCGGGGCGGCCGCGTCCGGCTTGAGGACGGTGGCGGCCCGCTCCTGCCCCGCCGCCTCGCGCCGGGAGAGGAGGCGGTACATCGGGACGAGGACGAGGGCGGTGAGGAACATGACGCCCAGGATGTAGAGGCCCGCCCGGTAGGTGGGGCCGGCCTGGGCGTCGGTCTTCTCGTAGCCGCCGTGTCCCTGGTGCTCGTGCTGGCTCATGCTCAGTGCGCTTTCGCCGGGGCGGCGGCGAGCAGCGCCCGCACCTCCGGCTCGCCCTCCGGCAGCACGGGGGCCGTGCGCGCCTGGCGGGCGAAGAGGAACAGCCACAGGCCGCCGAGCCCGAGGGCGGCGGCGAGGTCCATCCAGTGGACCCGCAGCGGCACGTCCTCGTGCCCGTGGCCGACGAGGTCGGGGCCGATCAGCCAGAAGAGATCGACGAGCTGCATCGCCAGCATCAGCGCCGCCACCCACGCCAGCGCCCGCGCGCTGCGCTTGAGCGGCCGCGAGAGCAGGAGGGCGAAGGGCAGCGCGAAGTGGAAGACGAGGAGGGCGACGGCGACCGCCTGCCAGCCGCCGTGCAGCCGGTGCAGGTAGAACGGCGTCTCCTCGCTGACGTTGCCCGACCAGATGATGAGGAACTGCGACAGGTTCACGTAGCCCCACAGCATCGTGAAGGCGAGGAGGAGCTTGCCGAGGTCGTGCACGGTCACCGGCTGCAGGGCCCGCGTGAAGGGCTCCTCTCCGGCGAGGCGCGACATCAGGATGATGGTGAAGGCGAGGGCGCTGAGCGTCCAGCCCACGATGAAGAGGACCCCGTAGATGGTGGAGAACCAGTGGGGGGCGAGCGACATCCCCCAGTCCACCGCGGCGAAGGTGGTCGTGAGGGACAGGAGGACGAGGCCGACCGCGGAGAGCCCGCGCAGCCGCCCGGCGCGGGCGGGATCGGCGCCGCCGTCCTGCTGGCGCGACCACGAGCTCACCCGCCAGGCGAGGAGTCCCCAGACCGCGAAGTAGAGGACGGCGCGCGCGGCGAAGAAGGGCACGTTCAGGTAGGCGGCCTTCTTCTGAAGTATCTCGTCCGCGGCCACCAGCTCCGGCTTCGCCCACGTGTAGAGCGACGAGGCCCCGAGGAGCACGGGAAGGAAGAGGACGGCCATCGCGGGCAGCGTCCGGGCCGCCGCCTCGTGGAAGCGGCGCGGCACGAGGCCCCACAGGCCGCCCGTGAGGTGGTTCAGCATCGCGAGGCCCAGGCAGCCGACGCCGATGCCGACCCAGAAGAGCCAGCCGAAGAGGTAGGAGCGGAAGAACTGGGCGCGGTCGAGGGCGAACCCGGCGGCGAGGGCGAGCAGGAAGAGGCCGCCCACGGCGACGCCGGATTTCTGCAGCCGCTCGAGGGCGGGGCTGTGGGTGGGCATCATCAGTGGTGCTCCGGGGCCGAAGTGCCGGCGGTCGCCGCGGCGAGGCTCTTGTCGAGCTCGGGGTGCTTGTCGGCGGGCACGTCGGCGGCGGGCGCGTACTGGCTGTACTGCAGCGTGCGCACGTAGGCGGCGATCGCCCAGCGGTCCGCGGGCGGGACCTGGGCCGAGTAGTCGGCCATCGCGCCGAAGCCGTTCGTGATCACGTCGTAGAAGTAGCCGATCGGCATCTGGCGGAGGCGGTCCACGTGGTAGGAGCTCGGCTTCTTGAAGCCGCGCTGCACGATCATGCCGTCGCCGCGGCCGGTGCGGCCGTGGCAGGGCGCGCAGAAGACCTGGAACTGCGACTGCCCCCTCGCGAGCAGCTCCGCCGTGACCTTCACCGGGATCTCGGTCACGAAGGCGTCACCGGCCTTCCCGGTGTAGTAGGCCGCGTCCTCGCGGAGGGTCCCGCGAGCCACCGTGCCGGGGACGAAGGGGCGGGCGGAGCGCTTGTCGGCGAAGATCTCGCTCTCGCGGAGCGGCCGGTACTTGGGCTGGTCGTGCATGTCCTGGCGGCAACCGGTCACCGCCGCGGCGAGCAGGACGAGGGCGAAGCCGCGGCGGAGCTGGTTGGTTGTCCCGGCCTTCCCGAGGGCTCTCGGAAGGCCTTCGCGAAGGCCCTGGAGAAATGACGCTCGTCGCGCGCCCGTCCGGCGCGACGAGGCGTCATGGCATCGCGGGAGGCGTCACGGCTGCACCTCGGTAACGTCCGCCGCCCCCAGCCCCTTCAGGAACTCCCGCGTCTTCTCCACGTCGAACTTCGCGTCGCCCGACTCGATGCACAGGAAGAAGCGGTCCCGGCTCGCGGTCACGAACGTGGGCACGTTGAAGACCGGGTGGTAGGGCTGGGGGAAGCCGTTCAGGGCCAGCATGCCGAAGACCGCGGCGAACGCGGCGAAGAGGACGGTCGTCTCGAAGGTCGGCACGATGAACGCCGGCCAGGCGTGGAACGGCCGGCCGCCGATGTTCATCGGGTACTCGATCACCGACGACCAGTACTGGAGGCCATACCCCGCCGCCATCCCGAAGAGGCCGCCGGCGAGGACGAGCTTCGGCACGTGGGTGTCGTGGAGGTGGAGGGCGTCGAGCACCTCCTCCATCGGGTAAGGCGTGTAGGCGTCGACCTTCCGGTAGCCGGCCGCGTGGACCGCCTCCGCGGCCTTCACGATCTCCGCCGGGGTGTGGAACTCGGCCATCAGCCCGTACAGCGCCGGGCGGCTCATGCCTCGTCCTCCTTCGGCGCCGCCCCCGGCACGAGCGTCCGCATCTCGAAGATCGAGATCGTGGGCAGGAAGCGGATGAACAGGAAGAAGAGCGTCAGGAAGAGGCCGATCGTGCCGAGGAACATCGACTAGTCGAACGGCGTGCCACGGTAGGTACCCCACGAGGAGGGCAGGAAGTCGCGGTGGAGGCTCGTGACGATGATGACGAAGCGCTCCAGCCACATTCCGACGCTGACCACGAGCGAGACGAAGAACAGGTACGGGATGCTCGTACGCAGCCGCCTGACCCAGAGCGTGTTGATGACGACCACGTTGCACAGGATGAGCATCCAGTAGCTCCAGCCGAGGGGGCCGGTCATCCGGTTCCACATCATGAAGCGCTCGTAGGTGTTCCCGCTGTACCAGGCCATGAAGGCCTCCATCAGGTAGCCGTAGGCCACCACGAGGGAGGTCGCGAGCATGACCTTGGCCATGTTCTCGATGTGCTTCATGGTGATGAAGTCCTCGAGCCCGTAGGCCTTGCGCAGCGGGATGGCGAGGGTCAGCACCATGGCGAAGCCGGAGTAGATGGCGCCGGCCACGAAGTAGGGCGGGAAGACGGTGGCGTGCCAGCCGGGGATCACCCCCACCGCGAAATCGAAGCTCACCACGGTGTGGACGGAGACGACCAGCGGGGTCGACAGGCCGGCCAGCATCAAGTACGCCATCTCGTAGTTGGCCCAGTGCCGCGCCGAGCCGCGCCAGCCCAGGGCCAGCATCCCGTAGATCGTCTTGACGACCTTGTTCTCGCGCCCGGTCGCGCAGGGTCGCGAGGTCGGGGATGAGCCCCACGTACCAGAAGAGAGCGGAGACCGTGGCGTACGTCGAGACCGCGAACACGTCCCAGATGAGGGGACTGCGGAAGTTGGGCCAGAGGCCCATCGTGTTCGGGTACGGCATCAGCCAGTAGGCCCCACCCACGGCCGGCCCATGTGCAGGATCGGGAACATCCCGGCGCAGGCCACCGCGAAGAGCGTCATCGCCTCGGCGAAGCGGTTGATCGACGTCCGCCACTGCTGCCGCAGGAGCAGCAGGATCGCGGAGATCAGCGTCCCCGCGTGGCCGATCCCGATCCACCAGACGAAGTTGATGATGTCGAATCCCCAGCCCACCGGGACGTTGATGCCCCAGATGCCGATGCCCTTCGCCAGCAGATACGTGACCGTGACCAGGAACATCATGCAGAGCGAGAAGGCGATCCCGAAGCCGACGAACCAGCCGAGCGGCGTCTTCGTGGTGAGGACGAGGCTCGCGATCTTGTCGGTGACGGAGGCGAACGTGTGGCCGGGGCCGATGACCGGGTGCTCGGCGCGGCGGCGTCGTGCTCAGCGCATCGGCCCTCCGCGTCGTCCGCCGTCCTCCCGGGATCTCCGGGTTCGGGTTCCGCACCGCGCGCCAGGTACGTCGTGCGCGGCTTCGTGTTCAACTCGGTCAGCAGGCCGTAGCTCCGCTCGCTCGCCTTCAGCTTCGAGACCCGGCTCGCCGGGTCATTCATGTCGCCGAAGACGATCGCCCGCGGCCGGGCAGGCCGCCTCGCATGCGGTCACCACGTCGCCGTCCGCCATGTCGCGGCCCTGGTTCTTCGCGTCGATCCGGGCGCGGCGATGCGCTGCACGCAGTAGGTGCACTTCTCCATGACGCCGCGGGAGCGCACCGTCACCTCCGGGTTGCGCATCATCTTGAAGGTCGGGCGTGTCCCAGTCCGGGTAGAGCAGGAAATTGAACCGCCGCACCTTGTAGGGGCAGTTGTTCGAGCAATACCGCGTCCCCACGCAGCGGTTGTAGACCATGTCGTTGAGGCCTTCGTCGCTGTGAACCGTGGCCTCCACCGGGCAGACGTCCTCGCACGGCGCGTTCTCGCAGTGCATGCACAGGACCGGCTGGTGGAAGGTCTCCGGGCTCTCGCGCCCGGCCCTCGTAGTAGCGGTCGACGCGGATCCAGTGCATCTCGCGGCCGCGGCCCACCTGCTCCTTGCCCACCACCGGGATGTTGTTCTCCGCCTGGCAGGCGGCCACGCAGGCATTGCAGCCGATGCACGCGCTCAGATCGATCGCCATGCCCCAGGCGTGCCCCTCGTACCTGTGGGGCGGGTACATGGAGAGGCCGGGCTTCAGCGGCTCGGCCATCTTCTGGACGGCGTGGGGGTCCTTCGCGAGCTCGGCCAGCGTCACCGCCCGGACGATGTGCCGCTCCTGCGCCTGCTCGTGGGCGGTCGCGTCCATCGTCCAGTGGTCCTGGGTGCAGGCGATGCGCGCGGTCTCGCCGGTCTTCACGACCTCGAGCCCGCGCCGCCGTCCAGGGCGCGTCGCTCGTGCGCAGCGCGTAGGCGTCGAAGCCGACGCCGGTGCCGACCTGCCCCGCCCGCCGTGCGGCCGTAGCCGAGGTGGACGGTGACGGCGCCGTCGGCGTGGCCGGGGAGGACCCAGAGCGGGGCCTTCACCGAGCGGCCGCCGAGCCTCAGCTCCGCGACGTCGGTGTTGTGGCCGCTCGCGCTCTGCTCGGTCCGGACGCCGCCGAGCGCCGCCGCCGTCTTCGGGCTGACGAGGGCCACGTTGTCCCAGGTGACCTTGCTGAGCGGCCTCGGCAGCTCCTGCAG
>CAVSPR010000009.1:0-815303 GCA_963729875.1 uncultured Acidobacteriota bacterium | reverse complement strand
AGCTGCGCAGCGCCAGCCGGTGGTCGGCGGAGGCGCCCGTGGACGTGGGCGAGCCCTCGACCACGTAGAGCCGGTTCATCTCCGGCTTCTCCGCGCTCGGCTTGCGCCGCGCCGCGAACTCGCGCACGAGCCGCAGGCTCGCCGGGTGCGAGGCGACGAAGTCGGCCTCCAGGCTCAGGATCACGTCGGCCCGGTCGAAACGGTACTGCGCCTCGACCGGCTCCCCGAAGGCGAGCACGGCCCCCGCGCGCGAGTTGTCGCGGCCGGCCGGCTCCCAGCTCGTCCACTTCGCCTGCGGGAAGGCGGCGAGGACGGCGGCCATCTGCGCGGCCAGCGTGGGCGAGGTCACGCGGCCGGTGAGGAACCGCAGGCCTGCGCCCTGCTTCGCCTTCTGCTTGTCGAGCGCCTCGCGCAGCGCGGCGCGGAAGTCGCCCCAGGTGCGGTCCTCGCCGAGGTAGAGGACCGTCTTCGAGCGGTCGGGGTCGTAGAGGGAGAGCACGTGGGCCTGGCCGAACACGTCCGAGCCGCCGAGGCTCGCCGGGTGGTCGGGGTTGCCCTCGACCTTCGTCGGCCGCCCCTCGTGGCTCTCCACCAGGATGCCGCGGGCGTAGCCGTCGTGGCCGGCGGCGGTCGCGAAGAACAGCGGCCGCCCGAGCACGAGCTGCTCCGGCTGCCGCACGTACGGCAGGATCTTCTCCGAAGGCTGCTTGGTGCAGGCGGTGAGGCCGGCGAGGGCGAGCGAGGCGCCCATCAGGGTCATGAACTCGCGGCGGCCCTTTGGGTCCTCGAACATCGAGGCCTGCTCCGGGAACTCCCGGTGCAGGAACTCGAGGAACGCGGGGGCGTCGGCGAGCTCGTCGAGGCTCTTCCAGTAGCGGCGGGGGCCCTGCTCCGTCGGGCTTCCGGCGCACGCCCTGGAACTCCACGGGGACGGCGGCGAAGTGTTCCTGGCTCATCGGTGGCAGGTAGAGCAGGTGACCTGTGTCTTGACCTTGTATTCCGCCGCGAGCCGTCGCCCCAGCTCCAGCTGGTTCGAAGGGGGCTTCCACGCGACGCTGTAGACCTCGCTCTTCGGGCGGAGGTACTTCTCGGGCTGCCGGTGGCAGTCGAGGCACCACTCCATGAGGAGGGACTTCTCCTGCCAGACGTAGGACATCTTGTCCACCGGTCCGTGGCAGGTCGTGCAGCCCACGCCCTTGTTCACGTGGGCGCTGTGGTTGAAGTAGACGAAGTCGGGGAGGTCGTGCACCTTGACCCACTCGATCGACTGGCCGGTGCGCCAGCTCGCGCGGACGGGCTCGAGCGTGGGGCTCTGGTTGAAGATCTGCGAGTGGCAGTTCATGCACGTCTTCGTCGGGGGGATCCCGGCGTTCGCCGACTTGTCGACGGACGTGTGGCAGTAGCGGCAGTCGATGCCCATCCCGCCCACGTGGTGCAGGTGGTAGAAGGGCACGGGCTGCTCCCGCGCCTCCTTCTGCCGCGTCACGTAGGCCGAGCGGGGAAAGACGAAGACCACGATGCCGGCCACCGTCGCGGCGAGCACGCCGCCGAGCACGATGCTGGCCTTCGCGATCTGGTTCGCGGACTTCGGGAAAACCTGGGCCATGTCCTCGCTACGCCACAGAGCTATCCGGTGTGCCTCGAGTCGTTGCCTGGCTGTCTCTTGGGTCCGGACCCCTGATCCATCGAAGGGGGTCCCGCAATAGAGCAGAGAGACTAGTACACGGCCGCCGGAGCGTCAACCGGGAATCCCGACCCCGCGGATCGGGATTCCCGGTGGGATGGCGAGGCCGGCCTGCTATGGGATGACGTGGCCGACGATGCCCTCCTGTGACCAGCCCCGCGTTGCGAGCACCGCGTACTCGTAGGCGTCTGTCGTCCAGAGGTGGATGGGCAGGAAGGCGTAGGACAGCCGGTACAACGGGACGGTCACGCCCGGCACCTCCGAGGGCAGGATGAAGCCGTCGATCCCCTCGTGCTCCCAGCCGCGCGTGCCGAGGACGGAGTACTCGTAGGCGTCTGTCGTCCACAGGTGCTGGCGGATACCCGGGTGGTAGAGCCGGTAGAGAGGGACTCGGCATGAGGCCGTAGCGCGAGCGCGTTGGTCGTGTACACCCTGTGGGCGACGCCCTCCAGCGTCCACCCCCTCGTCCCCAGCACGTTGTACTCGTTCAGGTCCGTCGTGTAGTGGTGTTCCTTCGTGATGTCGCTGTAGAGGCGGTACCGGCTGACGAGGGTCGGCGTGGTCGGCCCGTAGCTCTGGCGCATCGCGAAGTTGTCGACGTAGGCCCCTTCGTACTCGGTGGTGGAGTCGGAGTAGAAGTTGAAGGCGAACCACACCTGCCGCTGGCCCAGGGCCGGCGTGGTGGACTGGACCTCCTTCAGGTTGAACACCTCGTGGACCCAGCCCGGGGTCAGCCCGTCGGGGCCGGGGGACACCGCGTAGCCGTCGAAGTTCACCCCGTCCAGCGAGACGCCCCAGAACACCTCGTCGAACGGATACTCGACGTCGAGGTAGAGGTCGAACTCGGCCCATGCCGCCTGCACCTGCGCGAGGGAGAACGGCCCGTAGACGACCCACGCATCCATGTTGGACTTGTAGTTCGTGCCCGGAGCGGCCGGAGACGAGCCCCCCCCGCGCAGTAGAGGCTGTAGGTCCCGCTCGACCTTCCGGTACGAGGACAACCCCCAGGTGGTGCCGATGCCGTTCCCGGTCGTCCCGCCCTGGTCGAACACCTTCCAGTTGCCCAGGGTCGACTCGAAGCCGTCCTCGAAGAGGTTGACCGGGTTCGGCGCCCCCGCGATCTCGACCGCCTTGCGCGCCCGCTCCAGGTTGTCGCGATCGGTGCCCGACCAGCCCAGGTTGACCGCCGCCTGGATGAGCGCGGCGTCGAGGTCGTAGTAGTCGGACGCGGGCACCAGCAGGTTCACCTGCGCCTCGTAGAACAGCCGCGCCACCGCGGTGATGCCGAGGGCGCTCACCGTCTGCCCGTTGAAGCTGCCGCCGTCGACGAGCAGGAACGCGAGCTTGTTGGCGACCCCCGAGTTGAAGTGGACCCCCCGGTTGTCCTCCGCGCCCGTGTACCACAGGGCGCTGAACCGGCGGTCGGGGTCCCCGTAGAGCGTGGGATCCGACATGCTCCGTATCGCCCCCCCGGGCGCGTCCTCTCCCATCAGCCAGCGGACGCCCGCGGTGTCCGTGCCGCCCGCGTTCGAGAGGTCGATGAGCTCCCCGAAGATGTCGGACAGGGACTCGTTGATCGCGCCCGACTCGCCCCAGTAGATCAGGTTCGACTCGGACTCCGTGACCGCGTGCGTCAGCTCGTGCGCCACCACGTCGTCGGCGGCGGCGAAGCCCTGTCCGAAGCGCATCTCGGAGCCGTTCCAGTAGGCGTTCAAGTAGGGGCAGGTGCCCGTCGGCTCGCAGTACCGCACCCGGCCGACGAGGGCGGCGCCGGCGCCGTTGTAGCTGTCGCGGCCGAAGTTCGTGAAGTAGAAGCCGTAGGTGTCGCCGAAATACTGATAGGCCTGGTCGGCGTCCGCGATCCCGCTCGCCCCGCTCCCCTCGGTCCGCACCACCGTCCCGGCCGAGCCGGCGACGTTGTTGTGGTCCCAGATCGTCCGATTCAACGCCTGCTTGACGTCCGAGTAGTGGAACGCGACCTCGCCGGAAGCGGCGTCGACCAGCACGACCTCGTTGACGTCGCCGGCGGCGCTGCGCGCCCGCACGTGCCACACGAGACGGCTCGGGCCCGCCTCCCCGATGACCGACGGCTCGTACACCATGAGCTCCGCCGGCTCGGCCGCGACGTCGCCCTGGCCCCGCGTCCGTATGGCGAGCTCGAGGGCGGCGGTGACGCCCGCCGCCGAGTCCAGCGCGGGCTCGGTCGCGAAGGGGCCCGCGAGGAAGGCGGCGTCGTCGCGTGCGATGTCGGCGAGCACGAAGCGGATGCCCCCCGAGGGCTCGACCTGCACGAGGACGCCCGCACCGAACACCCGCAGGCCCTGGAAGCGCTGCTCCAGGCGCACGAAGCTGCGCCCCCGGCTCTTTCGGATCGAGCGGGTTGCGAAGTCGACTCCCTTCCTGGACCAGCCCAGGGCCACGCGGTTCTCGCGCAGGAACGACAGGGCCGCCTGACCGGGATTGCGGTCGGCGCCGGGAGCCGGAGCGAGGGCGACGGGGAAGCTCATCGACCGCACGAACCCGCCGGGCGTCTGAACGAGACGTGCCGGGCCGGCCGGCCGGCCGGTGGCGGCCGAGGCCGCATCGGCGGCCTCCCTGAGCCGATCGACAGCGGCGGCGACGGCCGGGAGTCGTCGCGGCCTTTGCCCCCGCCACCGCCGGGGCCGTCTTGTCGAGGGCCCCTTCGGGAAGAGAGCGACGGGCCGGCCGGCGGTCGGCCTGGGCCAGTCCCGCGCTCAGGAGCGTCGCCACGCACGCCAGGGCGACCCAGCGCCAGTTCGGATGACTACCGTTGCTCTTGGGCATCAGATTGCCTCGCTCACCCCAGACCGTCCGGCCATTCGACCCGACGTGCCCCACGCCGCCGGGCCGCCATCAGCCACCCCGTGAAGGTTAACACCGAAAACGCGGCGCCGACGCCGCGCCGCTTGCCCTCGCCCCGGTCGCTTCCGGGGCAGCCGCGGTAGAATGGCTGCAAGAGTCTCCCGAAGGGAAGGTCCATGGCCAAGTCGCGAACAGCACCCGCCGTCCTTGTCTCCGCCGTCCTCGGGACGTGGGGTCTCGGCGTCCGGGAGCCGCCGCCACGTTGCCGCCGGGCTTCGTGGAGACGCGCATCGCCGAGGGTCTCACGAACGCGACCGCGATGGCCCTGGCTCCGGACGGCCGGATCTTCGTCTGCGAGCAGGACGGCCGCCTGCGTGTCGTCAAGGGCGGGCCCTCCTCCCGACGCCCTTCCTCACGGTGGCCGTCGACTCGACGGGCGAGCGCGGCCTGCTGGGCGTGGCCTTCGACCCCGCCTTCGCGACGAACCAGCGCCTGTACGTGTACTACACGGTGGCCGCCTCTCCGATCCACAACCGGGTGAGCCGCTTCACGGCCAGCGGCGACGTGGCCCTGCCCGGAAGCGAGGTCGTCCTCCTGGACCTCGACAACCTCAGCAGCGCCACCAACCACAACGGCGGAGCGCTGCACTTCGGTCCCGACGGCAAGCTCTACGTGGGCGTCGGAGAGAACGCGAACGGCGCCAACGCGCAGAGCCTCTCCAACCGCCTCGGGAAGATCCTGCGCGTGAACCCCGACGGCACCATCCCCCCGGACAACCCCTTCTTCGCCCAGGCGAGCGGGGCAAACCGGGCGATCTGGGCCCTGGGCCTGCGCAACCCGTTCACCTTCGCCTTCCACCGCGGTACCGGGCGGCTGTTCGTGAACGACGTCGGCCAGAGCACCTGGGAGGAGATCAACGACGGCAAGGCGGGGGCCAACTATGGCTGGCCGTCGTCCGAGGGCCCTCCCGGCCCGACACCGAACCCGGCCTTCACCTATCCGCTCTTCTCCTACGGTCACGGTTCCAGCTCGACGACCGGCTGCGCGATCGCCGGGGGCGCCTTCTACGACGCCACCGCGACCTTCCCCGCCGAGTACCTGGGCAAGTACTTCTTCGCGGACCTCTGCAGCGGGTGGATCCGGCGCTTCGACCCTGCCACGGGGAGGGCCACGGACTTCGCCTCGGGGATCTCCTCGCCGGTCGACCTGTTCGTGTCTCCCGGGCGGCGACCTCTACTACCTCGCCCGCGGCAGCGGTGAGGTCCTTCGCATCAACTACGGCTCGCGGCCGGGCCAGCGGGCCCGGTACCGGCTCTACAGCGACGTCACGAAGGAGCACCTCTACACGACGGACACGAACGAGTACGGCGTTCTGACCGGGCGCGGCTGGGTCCCGGAGGGCATCGCGCACTGGGTGCCCGTGGATGCGACGCCGGTCGGCGGAGTCACGCCGGTGCCGCTCTACCGTCTCTATCACGCGGGCATTCGTCAGCATCTGTGGACGACCGACGCGAACGAGTACGCGGTGCTCGCGACGCGGGGGTGGACGCAGGAGGGCACGGACAGCTACGTCCTGCCGTCGGCAGTGGCGGGAGTCACCGTCCCCCTCTATCGGCTGGCCTACGCCTTCCTCCCGATCCACCTGTGGACGACGGATGCGAACGAGTACGCCGTTCTGGCGACGAGAGGGTGGATCCAGGAGGGGGTGGCCGCGCACGTCCTCCCTTGAGATCCCGTCCCCCGAATCAGGGCACGACGTGTCCGACGACGCCCTCCTGGACCCAGCCCTGGCCGGCCAGCACGTCGTACTCGTTCCGGTCCACCGTCCAGAGGTGAAGGGGCAGGTACCTGTACGCGAGCCGGTAGAGCGGCGTCGTGACCCCCGTGACGGCCGCCGGAAGGATGTGGCCGTCGACTCCTTCCTGGGTCCAGCCTCGGGTGGCGAGGACGTCGTACTCGTTGCGGTCGGTCGTCCAGAGGTGCTGCAGGATCCCGCGGTGGTACAGGCGGAACAGCGGGACGGGCGTCACCCCGCTCACGGGCGTCGTGTCCCGGTACACCCGGTGCGCGATCCCCTCCTGCACCCACCCGCGCGTCCCGAGCACGAGGTACTCGTACTCGTCGGTCGTGTAGTGGTGCTCCTTGGTGACGCCGTGGTAGAGGCGGAAGCGATTGGAGAGCCCGGCGGGCGCCGGAGGAAGCGGCTTCCACCCGAGCAGCACGACCTCGAAATCGCTCGCCCGCAGGGCGGCGAAGGCGGGGTTCAGGACGTCGTTGTCCCAGCGCGTGTCGAAGGTGCCGCCCACGTACATGTCCGAGCCGTTGTCGGCCACGATCAGCCCGTGCGTCTTCATGGCGCGGAAGATCCGCTGCACCGCGGCCGGGAAGCCCGAGATGTCCTTCGAGGCCTTCAGGCGCAGCCGCGCGCCCATGGGCAGCGCGCCCGCGGTGTCGCCCGCGCGGTGGGACGCGGGATACACGTAGCCATTCGTCGCCCGCACCGTGACCCGGAAGGCGTGGCCGATCTCGCTCGTCCCGTAGACCTCGTCGTAGCGCACGAGGCCCGGGCAGGATCGCAAGGCCCGCCGCGTCGGCCGAGGTCCACCCGTCGGGGCGGCGGTTGTTCGTCTTCATGTCGAAGAAGGCGCCCGAGCCCGGCCGTCCAGCGGCTGCCGTCCCAGTGCAGACGTTGTAGAGCTCGTAGAGGGAGCGGTTGTCCGTGTCGACGATCAGCATGTGCCGGTCGCCGCCGGGGTTCTCGCGGCCGGGCTGTCCCCCCTCGATCCAGTGCGGCTGGGTGATCGCCTCGTCCGGGATCGGGTAGAAGGGGTAGCTCAGGCCCGTCGCGTGATTCACCCCGTCGCTCTCGTCCGCAGTAGTCGAACTCGACGGCCTTCTTCGGCTGGCTGCCGTCCGACGACCACGTAGGGCATCCCGTAGGTCTCGACGCTTCCGGGGGAAACCTCGCCCCCGAGGTCGGGATGGAGCGTGCGGGTGGAGCCGATGAAGCTGATGTAGCTCGCGGAGTTCGGGTCGACGGGCGCAAGGCTGACGTCGGTGTTCCACCAGTTGTCGGACGGGAAGAGGGGCAGCGGCCCCGGCAGGGGCCCGCCCTGGGTGGCGGCCAGGGCGAGACCGGCGCCGGCGGCGACGGCGAGCACGATCCCGGCGGCGAGCGAGCGGCGCCTCACGCCCGTAGCGTGCGCCGCCGGAGCACGCGATGCAGTGACGCCTGCCACAGTGCCCCCGTGACGGGTGCCACCGGGGACCGCCGGCTTTGGCCGGCGGCCCCCTGCGCGAGCCCTCTAAGGGATGACGCTGCCGATCGTGCCCTCGTACGTCCAGCCCCTCTGGGTCGAGAGGACCAGCTTCTCGTTCGCGTCCGTCGTCCACAGGTGCAGCGCGCCGTTGTCCCACAGCCGGTAGAGCGGGGTGACCCCGGTCGCGCTCGTGGCGCTCGGGAGCACGTATCCCACGATGCCCTCGTAGTTCCAGTCCGCCCACGTGGCCAGGGTTGCGGCCTCGTTCGCGTCCGTCGTCCAGTGGTGCTGGCGAGTCGCGGTGTTGTACAGCCGGAACAGCGGGATGCCGAACTCGCCGTTGTAGATCCCCGCGTTGCCGAGCAGCTTGTAGGCGATACCTTCCTGCAGCCAGCCCACGTGGGTGGTCGAGTTGTAGCCCGAGCCGAGCACGTTGTACTCGTTGAGGTCCGTGGTGTAGAGGTGCTCGTAGGTGAGGTTGTCGGCGTACAGCCGATACATGTCGGCGACCGGCGCGAGCACGGCCGGGTCGTCGTCCACGATCGTCCCCAGGCCCGAGCCGTCAGCGATGACGGCGTTCGTGGCCGCGCCCAGGTTGAGCTTGAGAGTCCGGTTGCCGTCGGTCGTCGTGTTGCCGAAGACCTCGACCAGCACGGAGCGTCTCGTCTGGCCGGGGGCGAAGGTGACGGTGCCGTTCTTGATGGTGTAGTCGACACCCGACTGCGCCGTGCCGCCGCCGCTGCACCCGGCGCCGCACGTGCCGAAGTCCACGGTGACGGTCTTGCTGCTGGCCGCCGACAGCTTGACGTCGTAGGCCAGGAGCGTCTTGCCGGCGTTGCCCTCGACCACGCTCGGGTCGTTGATCGAGATCTCCGCGGCGCCGAGTATCGCGTTCCACGTCGTGTTCGACGACCCCGAGCAGGGGCACGCGTAGGGAATGTAGGTCGCGGTGAGCGAGAGCGTCCCGGTCGCCGTCCCTGCCGCCGCGTCGAAGGTGCCGCTCGTCGAGTAGCTCGGGCAGAAGCCGGCGCTCACGGAGAAGTGGTTGCTGGCGTCGATCGCCACCGACATGGTCGACGTCATCGTGCCACTGCAGCCGCCGACGCTGAAGGAGAGCTGGATCTGCGTCACCTTGTTGGCCGCCGTCGTCACGCTATAGGCCCGGCCCGTCGCCGTCGAGCCGGACCACTTGCCGTCCTGGACCGCTGCGCTCGCGTCCGCCGTGATCAGGAACAGGACAGACGTGAGAAGAGAGAGAGAGCATCCGAAGCCGCGCGCGCTGCGCACGATTCCTCCTTGGGTCCACGGTGACCCCTGGCCCGGAGTGTCGATCCAGGCGCGTCGGGCCGCTCAGTCGGCGCGCCCGTTTCCTCGAATGCTGGATCCTACTGCCGGGAGGGAAGCGCAGTGCCGCCTCATTTTTGACCAGAAGCCAGATCCGGGAGCCAGATCCGTCGCAGCGCTCGATATGACGAAATCCACCGCATCGCCCGATGGTCGCGGGTCTCGACGTCTGGATCGTCCCGGAGCGTCGCGCTACGGCAGCACGTAGCCGATGACGCCTTCCCCGATCCAGCCGCGTTGTGGTGTCGTCAGCACCTGGTACTCGTTCTGGTCCGTCGTCCACAGGTGCAGCGGCGGATACGCCAGGGCCAGCCGGTACAGCGGCACCGTCCCCGTCACCGCCGTCGGCAGCACGTAGCCCGGGATCCCCTCGTATGTCCACGCCCCTGCCGACAGGACCGTCACCTCGTACCAATCGGTCGTCCAGTGGTGCTGCCGCACTCCCGCGTGATAGAGCCGGTAGAGCGGAACTCCAGACACCCCGCCGTACGGGCCCCCGTCCTTGAATATCGTGTACGCCGATCCCTCCTGCAGCCACCCCACCGTCCCCAGCACCGCGTACTCGTTCGTGTCCGTCGTGTACAGGTGCTCGTACGTCATCGGGCTGTAGAGGCGATACTGGGCGACCGTGGCTGGGGCGCTCGGAGGGTCGTCGTCGACGATCGTCCCCACTCCCTGGGTCTTCGCAATGGTGATACCCGTCGTCTCGGTGGTAGTGGCGTTCGTCAGGTTGACGAACAGCGTCCGGTCCGACTCGACGGCCGTGTTTCCCAGCACCGGCACGAGCACCGAGCGCGTCGTCTGGCCGGGGGAGAACGTGATCACCCCGGAGGTGGCGGTGTAGTCCGTCCCTGCCTTGGCCGTTGCGTCCGCCGTCGCGTAGCTCACCGTGACAAAGCCGGCGCTCGGCCGAGATAGCTGTACCGGGAAGCCGAGGAGGGTGAGACTGTCGTGGCCCTCGTGCACGCTCGGGTCCCCGATGGCGAGCGTCAGGCTGCCAGGGGCGTAGTAGGTGATCGTGCCGATGCCCGCGCTCTTGGTGAGGACGGCGTTGTCCGGGTTCGACAGGAGTACGAAGAAGTCCTTGCTGGACTGAGGCACGCTCCAGCCGACGATCGGAACGGACAGTGTCTTCTGCGTCTCGCCGGGGCTGAAGGTCAGGGTGCCGGAGGTCGCGGAGTAGTCGACGCCGGCCCTCGCGGTGTGATCGGCGGTCGAGTAGTCCACGGCCACGGTGACGTTCCTGGGACCGTTCAGCGCTACCCGGAAGGTGAGAATCGTCGCCCCCTCTGCCGCGTTGACGGTCGGATCGTCGATCGTGAGGCCCGGTATCACGGTCTGGATGACCGGTGGTGATGTGCTCCCGAGCAAGCCCGGCCCACCCAGATACCTCGCGGTGATCGTGTGGTCGCCCGGGCTGAGGCTGGACCAGGTCAGCGTCGCCTGCCCGTTGCTCAGCGGGACGGGGAATCCGAAGTCGAAGGCACCGTCCTTGAACTGCACTTGGCCCGCAGGCGTGAGACCCGACGCCGACACGGTCGCCGTGAACGTGACGACCTCTCCCCACGAGGACGGATTCGGCGTGGTGTCCAGAGTGGTGGCGCTCGAGGCACACGTCGCCGGGTCGAGATCTCCGAGCCGTCGCTCGATGAGGGGATAGTAGGCGTCACGGCCACCCACGACCACCTTCCCGCTTGGGAGCACGAAGGCCGCAGAAGGAATGCCGCCGATGGGAACCACGACGTCGTCGCTCAAGTCCACGCCGTAGCGGACCATCACGCCGGATGTCGAAAGACCGGAGCCCATCGACCCGACCAGCACCGGCCGCCCATCCGGCTCCATCGAGAGTGGGATGTAGGGAGAGAGCCCTCCCCACACCGGTCCTGCCGGGCCGACGACGTCGCGGTAGCCGGAGCCACCACCAACGCTCGTGTCGAGATCTCCGCTCGCGCTGAAGCGCGCCAGGCGGAGAGACCCGTTGCTGATCTCCCCCACCACGAGGACCTTTCCCGACGGCTGCAGTCGGACGTGCCGCAGCCACCCCTCGTTCGTGGAAAAGACGACGACGAGGCTCGTCGAGCCTGCGGAACCGAAGCCTGGGTCGGGCTGGCCGCTCGAGCCGAATCGAGCAAGGGTCGTCGCGCTGACTGCGAGCACTCGACCGTCGGGCTGCAGAGCGATCGAGCTGAAAGCCGAACCGGCTGCCGGGGCCACCGCCGCGCCATCCACGCCGAAGCTCTTGTCCGGCGTGCCGTCCGCCAGGAAGCGCAGCACGGCGGCGTGCCCGTCCAGGGTTGCGGTGACGAGGATCTTCCCGTCGGCCTGCAGGAGAGGCCCGGCGGTGACCCGAGAGACTCCGAGCATCGTCGCGACACCGTTGGAACCGAAGGTTGGATCGATCTCTCCAGTCGGCAGGTGACGCGATACCCCCCCGTACACTTCGGAGTCCGACAGACCTCCGATGGGGAGGAGGTTCCGGCCGTCTGCCAGGACGGCGATGCTCGGGTCTCCCTGCCCCAGCCCCACGGTCCCTGTCGTGTTGAGCCACTGGCTCACCGTGCCGGACGGGTCCACGCGGTAGAGGTTGGCACCCGTGCTGAGGAAGCCGACGCGAACCAGGAGGTCGCCGTTGGGGAGCGGGGCAAAGCTGACGGGTGCGCCCCAGCCGTCCGTGAACGACCTCTGCCCGCCCGAGCCGAACGAGCAGTCGAGATCGCCGAAGCCCGCGTACCCCGGTGCTGCCGAAAGCGCAGCCGCGAGCGCCGCGGCGCCCATCGCCAGCCTCGCCCGATAGGGCATCGCCCCTCCTCGGCCTTGCGGGCCGCGGCGTTCCGCTACGGCAGCACGTAGCCGATGACGCCTTCCCCGATCCAGCCGCGTTCAGGTGTCGTCAGCACCAGGTACTCGTTCGCGTCCGTCGTCCACAGGTGCAGCGGCGGATACGCCAGGGCCAGCCGGTACAGCGGCACCGTCCCCGTCACCGCCGTCGGAAGCACGTAGCCCGGGATCCCCTCGTAGCTCCACGAACCCGCGGCCAGAACCGTCGTCTCGTACCAGTCCGTCGTCCAGTGGTGTTGCCGAACTCCCGCGTGGTAGAGCCGGTACAGCGGCACCCCGGACACTCCCCCGTAAGGACCCCCGTCCTTGAACATCGTGTACGCCGGCCCCTCCTGCAGCCAGCCCACCGTCCCCAGCACCGCGTACTCGTTCGTGTCCGTCGTGTACAGGTGCTCGTATGTGATTGGGGTGTAGAGACGATACTGCGCGACGTTCGCTGCGGCCGCCGGAGGATCGTCGTCGAGGATCGTGCCCACGCCCTGGCTCTTCGCAAGCGCGATGCCGGCCGGCTCGCTCGTGCTGGCGTTCGTCAGGTTCACAAACAGCGTCTTGTTCGCCTCCACCGTCGTGTTGCCCTGCACGGGGACGAGGACCGAGCGGGTCGTCTGTCCCGGGGGGAAGGTGACCGTCCCCGAGCGGGCCGTGTAGTCGACCCCCGCCTGCGCCGTCCCGTCCGCGGTCGCGTAGTCCACCGTGACGCTCGAGGGGATTGCCTTGGAGAGGCTGAGCGTGAAACCGAGGAGCGTCGTGCCGTTGTTCCCCTCGCGGAGGCTCGGGTCGTCGATGTACAGGGTCAGGCTGCCGGGGAGGGAGTAGATGATCGTCCCGATCCCTGCGCCCTTGGCGAGCGTGGCGTTCGTGGGGCTCGTCAAAGTCAGGTAGAAGTCCTTGGCGGGACCCGGGAGGCTCTGACCCAGGATCGGCACGCCGACCGTCCTGGTCGTCTCACCGGGGTTGAAGGTCAGCGTCCCGGACGTCGCCACGTAGTCCGTCCCTGACTTCGCCGTGTGGTCGAGCGTGGCGTAGTCCACCGTCGCGGTCAGAGCACTTTGAGCCGATAGCCGGACGGTGAAGTCGACCGTGGCAGGGCCGCTGCCAGCGTTGCCGATCGGGTCGTTGATCGTCAGGCGCGAGAGCACGGTGTGGGTCCACGGCGAAGACGTGCTCCCCGCGAAGTCCGCATCGCCCGAGTAGACCGCGGTGATGCTGTGGACGCCGTCCGCGAGCGACGTCGTCATCACGGCGACGCCTCCGGAGAGGGATCGAGAGCCCAGGTCGATGCTCCCGTCCAGGAAGCCTACCTGTCCCGTAGGCGATCCCGGTCCCGAGGTCGGCGACACCGTCGCCGTGAGCGTGACGGCCTGGCCGAAGGCGGACGGGTTCGGAGACGAAGACACGGTGGTCGTCGACGCCGGTGCACCGCAGTTGTTGAGCACGATCGCGATGTTGTTGGAGCCGTCGGTGACCGCCAGGTCGGGGACCCCGTCCGTGTCGAAGTCAGCGCTGACCTCCGGCATCGTCGCGAACGTTCCGGACACCGTCGGGGTTCTCTCGACGAACCCGCCGGCCCCGTCGCCGACGACGATCCTCAGGGCACCGAACAAGCCGTTTCGCACGGCCAGATCGAGCTTCCCATCGAGATTGAAGTCGCCGCCGACCAGGCCGGTCGGGCCGAACACGGGCACGAAGCTGGCGGCCAGGCCGCCGCTCCCATCGCCCCGCAGGATCACGACCCGGTACTGGAAGAAGGAGGACCAGGCGACATCGGCCTTGCCGTCCAGGTTGAAGTCGCCCGTCACGACGAACGACTCTCCCTTCGCCCCCGCCAACGACACGGCTCCGGCTGCGGGATCGAAGCCACCGCTTCCGTCTCCCAGGAACACCGTCACCTTGCTGTTCCCGTTTCCCGGCCCATCTCCGGTGATCACCGCGAGGTCGGGCCGTCCATCTGCGTTGAAATCGCCCGTGGCCACCGAGGGTGAAGGTCCGTCTCCGATCGTCAGGCTCGAAGACGTGGGCGTGAAGCCCCCGTTCCCGTCGCCCAACAGGACACTCCCGTAGCCGCCGCCGGAGCCGGATGCTGCGCCCACGACCACTACGTCGGGCCTTCCGTCCAAGTCGAAGTCGGCTGCCGCCAGGCCGCCCGGAGGACCGCTGCCCACACCCACCGGGATGACCGAACCCGCCACCGCGAGTCCTCCGGTCCCATCCCCCAGGAGCACCGCCAGGGAGCCGCTGGAGGAGTTCGCGCCCAGGACGACGACGTCGGGTCGTCCGTCGGAGTTGAAGTCGTCCACAACCGCAGCACGCGGGACCGGAGGAGAGGTGCCTCCCAATGGAACGGACGGGCCCGCCGCCACGAGACCGCCGGTGCCATCTCCCAGCATGATTCGAGCGGACCTGTCGGGACCGTTCACGACAACGAGGTCGGCCTTCCCGTCGAGGTTGAAGTCACTGGCGGCCGGCAGGCCAACGACCCCGGTCGTTCCCGTCGCGGCAAAGAAGGCGGGCATGCTGCAGACCGTCGTCCTTGGCACCGCCTGCGACAGCACATCGGAGCGGCTCCCGGCGAAGCCGCCGTCGCCACCGTAGACCGCCGTGATCGGGTGTGTGCCCAGGGTCAGCGCGGAGGTCGTGAAGGTGGCCTTGCCCGCACCGTCCAGAGTCCCGGTCCCCAGCGTCGCCGCCGTGTCCCTGAACGTCACCGTCCCCGTCGGCGTCGCTCCGCCGCCGATCGGCTTCACCGTCGCCGTGAAGGTCACGGCCTGCCCCACGAGCACAGGGTTCGACGACGACGTCAGGGTCGTCCAGGTCGGAGCACCGGCCGCATGGCCGGGCGCCGCGCTCATCACGAATGCCGCAACGGCAAGAACGCCGCTCGCGACGGTGCCGCCCTCGCGCAGGAGGGGCAGACGCACCCGAGATCCTCGCCGAGCATGCACGATCCCTCCTCGGCCTCGCAGGCCTTAACGGTGGGATTGGGAGTCAGGGTGTGACGGCGATTCTAGTTCCGGGTTCGCCAAAGCTGCAACAGGATGCGGTCTCGAGCGCGCAGCGAGATTACGGCAGCACGTAACCGATGACCCCTTCCCCGATCCAGCCGCGCTGGGTGGTCAGCACCTGGTACTCGTTCTGGTCCGTCGTCCACAGGTGCAGAGGCGGGTACGCCAGGGCCAGCCGGTACAGCGGTACCGTCCCCGTCACCGGCGTCGGAAGCACGTAGCCCGGGATCCCCTCGTAGCTCCACGACCCCGCCGCCAGAACAGTCGTCTCGTACCAGTCCGTCGTCCAGTGGTGCTGGAGCACGCCGGGGTGGTAGAGGCGATAGAGCGGCACCGCATAGACACCGCCGTGCGAGCCCCCGTCCTTGAACATCGTGTAGGCCGACCCCTCCTGCAGCCAGCCCAGTGTCCCCAGCACCGCGTACTCGTTCGTGTCCGTCGTGTACAGGTGCTCGAACGTGATCGGGCTGTAGAGACGGTACTGGGTCCAGGTGGCCGGCGCGGTTGGAGGATCGTCGTCGAGGATCGTCCCCACACCCTGGGTCTTCGCGATCGTGATGCCCGTCGCCTCGGCGGTCGTGGCGTTCGTCAGGCTCACGAAGAGCGTCCGGTCCGCCTCCACGGCCGTGTTCCCGATAACCGGGACGAGCACCGCTTTCGTGGTCTGGCCGGGGTGGAAGGTCAGCGGGCCCGACGTCGCCTCGTAGTCGGTTCCGGCTCGCGCCGTCTCGTCGGCCGTCGCATAGCTCACCGTGACCGCGCTGGAGCTCGGCCGCGACAGCTGCACCGAGAAGCCGAGGAGGGCCTTGCCCGCGTTCCCCTCGCCGACGCTCGGGTCGTCGACGTAGAGGGCGAGGCTGCCGGACGCCGCGTAGAAGATGGTTCCGAGCGCGGCGCTCCTGCCGAAGGTCGCGTTGCTCGGGTTCTTCAGGGTCAGGAAGAAGTCCTTGCTCGGCCCGGGGACGGTCCATGAGGCGATCGGAACGACGATCGTCTTCGCGATCTCACCGGGGCCGAACACGAGGGTGCCCGCGGTGGCCGTGTAGTCGACTCCCGCCTTCGCGGTGTGGTCGACGGTGGCGTAGTCGACGGCCACCGTGAGGTCGCTCGCCACCGAGAGCGACACCGTGAACGAGAGGCTCGTGGCGCTCGCGGCGTTCGCCGTCCCGTCGTTCGCGACGACGCGAACCTCCACGGAGTGCGTCACCGGCGCCGACGTGCTCCCGGAGAAGGCGGGGTCGCCGAGGTAGACGGCGGTGAGGACGTGGGGGCCATCGGAGAGACTGGAAATCGTGAGCACGGCCGTGCCGCCCGAGAGCGCGACCGGCGAGCCCAGGTCGACCGCCCCGTCCCGGAACTGGACCGACCCCGTGGGCACACCCGAGCCCGACGCCGCCGACACGGTTGCCGTCAGAGTGACCGGCTCACCCAGGCGCGACGGGTTCGGCGCCGACGTCAACGCGGTCACCGACGCGGGCGCACCGCAGTTGTTGAGGAGCACGCTCACGGTCGCGGACAGGTCGCCGCTCGTCACCGCGAGGTCGGGCCTGCCGTCCCGGTTGAAGTCCCCGACCACTGGATCGCCGCCGGCTGGCTTCGGCGAGTCCGCCTGGACGAAGGAGCCGGCTCCGTCCCCCAGCAGGATCGCGATCCTGCCCCCCGCCCCGACGGCAAGGTCGGGTCTTCCGTCCAGGTTGAAGTCGCTCACTGCGATGCCCAGGGGATTCGTGACCGACGGGCCCGCCAGCACGCCGAATCCCCCACCTCCGTCCCCGAGCAGGATCGCCATGCGGTTCCAGATGTAGCTGCGCGCTGCGAGGTCCGGCTTTCCATCGAGGTTGAAGTCGCCGGCGACAATGTAGGGGAAGCTCTGTAGCCCCGTCGAAGTCACGGGCCCGATCGTGAAGCCTCCGCTTCCGTTCCCGAGAAACGCGGTCACCGTCCTGGATTCGTATCCGGCGTCCACGGCGAGATCGGGTCGCCCGTCCAGGTTGAGGTCTCTCGCGACGAGCCAAGGGTAGCTGCCCGTGTTCAACTCCGGGGCCGTCGAGGTGAGGTTCCCGCTCCCGTCTCCCAGCAGGATCGCCACATGGCCGGTGGCGGGATCGGGGTCGAAGAGACCCACCGCGAGGTCGGCCTTCCCGTCCACGTTGAGGTCGCCTACGGCCACGGATCCTGAGGGGCTCGCATCCAGCAGCAACGGCGGCCCCGCTGCGGCCAGGCCCCCACTTCCGTTGCCCAAGAGGATGCTCGCGTACGAGCCGGCAGGCTGGCCATCGGTCGGCCAGACCACGGCGACGTCGGGCTTCTCGTCCCCGTTGAAGTCGCTCACCACCAGCCGATAGGCCGCGGCCACGGGCGCCGGTGATCCCGCCACGAAGCCACCGGTCCCGTCGCCGAGGTAGATCGTCACGTCTTCCGTCGATCTCTTCATCACCACGAGGTCGGGCTTCCCGTCCCCGTCGAAGTCGGCCACGGCAGTACCCACCGCGTCTCCAGTGACCGGGGATCCTGCGGCGGGATAGAGGCCGGGGGCGCTGCAGGCCGTCACGTCGGGCACGGCCTGGTGCAGCACGTCCGAGGCGCTGGGGCCGAAGCTGCCGTCGCCGTCGTAGACAGCCGTGATCGGGTGCGTGCCCAGGCCCAGCGCGGCGGTCGTGAACGTGGCCCTGCCCGTGCCGTCGAGCGTCACGGCTCCGAGCACGGCGGCGGCGTCCTTGAACGTTGCCGTCCCCGTTGGCGTCGCGCCCCCGCCGATCGGCTTCACCGTCGCGGTGAACGTCACCGGCTGACCGACGAGGACGGGGTTGGACGACGACGACAGGGTCGTCCAGGTCGGGGCGCCTGCCGCTTCGGCGGTCGCGTCTGCTCCCAGCAGTGTCCCCAGGGCCAGAACGCCGATCGCGACCGTTGACCGCCGATCGCTCATGACGCCTCCTTGGGCCGCTCGGGCCGCGCAGCGGCCACACCCCGCCTACGGCAACACGTAGCCGATGATGCCTTCCCCGGTCCAGCCCCGCTGCGTCGTCAGCACGTGGTACTCCCACGGGTCCGTCGTCCACAGGTGCAGCGGCGGATTCGCCAGCGCCAGTCGGTACAGCGGCACCGTCCCCGTCACCGGGCTCGGCAGCAGGTAGCCCGGGATCCCCTCGTACTCCCACGCCCCCGCCGACAGAACCGTCGTCTCGTACCAGTCCGTCGTCCAGTGGTGCTGCCGGATGCCCGGGTGGTACAGCCGATACAGCGGCACCCCGTACACCCCGCCGTACGGGCCCTCGTCCTTGAACATCGTGTAAGCGGTCGACTCCTGCACCCACCCGCGCGTCCCCAGCACCGCGTACTCGTTGCCGTCGGTGGTGTAGAGATGCTCGAGCGTCACCGGGCTGTACAGGCGGTACTGCGTGATGGCTCCCGCGGATACGGCGGGATCGTCGTTCAGGATCGTCCCCACCGCCGTGTCGTCCACGATCGTCGCGTTCGTCGCACCGCTCAGCTTCACGTCGAAGGTCTTGTCGGGCTCGACCACCGTGTTCCCGAGGACCGGCACCAGGACCGTCTTGCGGGTCTGGCCGGGGTAGAAGGTGAGGGTGCCCGACGTGGCGACGTAGTCGGCTCCGGCCACGGCCGTCCCGTCCGCCGTGCTGTACCGCACCGTTACGGCCTGCGGGTACGCACCGGTCGCATCCACGGCAAAGGCGAGGAGAGTCGTCCCCGCGTGGCCCTCGGCCACGCGGGCGTCGGCGATCGTCAGGTTGGGCGGCCCGCTGGCGAGGATCGTGCCGATCGCCGTACCGTCGCTCCGCCACAGGTCGCGGCCGTGCACCCCGTCGTCGGCGCTGAAGAACACGAGTCCGCCGGCAAAGGTGAACCCCGCAGGGCCGCAGCCCTTACCCGGGGCGATGTCCCCCAGCCCGAGCGTCCCCGCCTCCGTGCCGTCGCTTTTCCAGGGCTCGACACCGTTCACGCCGTCGTCCGCGGCGAAGTACAGCCGGCCTCGAGGCTGGCGAGGTTCGTGAACTGGGGGGCAAGTCCGGGTCCGGGTGAGGACGACGCGGCCCCGGGGTTGATGTCCTTCACGAGGACGGTGCCCGCCTCGGTGCCGTCGCTCTTCCACAGCTCGACACCGTGGACGCCATCATCGGCCCTGAACGCCAGCGTGCCGCCGTGGCTCGTGAGGTTGGCCGGGGAGCCGGGCGCTGAGCCCGGGTTGATGTCCTTCACCAGGACCGTACCCGCGTCGGTGCCGTCGCTCTTCCACAGCTCGACGCCGTGGACTCCGTCGTCGGCGGCGAAGTAGAGCGTGCCGCCGGCGGCGGTGAGGCCGTACGGTGCGAATACGGCGTGGCACCCGGAGTGATGTCCTTGACGAGGCTCGTCCCCGCTTGCGTCCCGTCGCTCCTCCACAGCTCGACGCCGGAGTCGCTGGAGTTCGCTGCGAAGAACAGCGTCCCCCCGACCTCGGTCAGGCCATAAAGCACGTAAGGGTACGTGGAGCTGAAGCCCTTCACCAGCAGCGTGCCCGCGGCCGTCCCGTCGCTCTTCCAGAGCCCGCCTCGGCCGCCGAAATAGAGAGCCCCCTTGTAGACCAGGGGCGAGCTGAACGGGATCTCGGAGAACCCGAAGCCGTCGAAGAAGCCGAGGCTTTCGGTCCCTCCGGTCGTCCCGTCGGTGGCCCAGAGGCGAATGCCCAGGCAGCAGCTCGTGAACCGGCTCGCGACCGTGAGGAGGATCCAGCCGTTCAGCTGCGCGATCGGCCGAACCTGGTAGAGAGTCCAGGACGGCGAAGACGGGTCCCGGAAGTCCCACACCCGAGTCGTGCCCGCCGCGGTCCCGTCGCTCTTCCACAGCTCGCTGCCGTTGGCTCCGAAGTAGAGGGTGCCCCCGATGTTCGTCAGGTTCACCGGGGCGGAGGAATCCGGACCGGGCCGCAGGTCGCTCACCAGAACCGTGCCGAGGGCCGAGCCGTCGCTCCTCCAGAGCTCCGTCCCCTCGGCGGCCCGGGTGCCCGCGAAGTACACCGCGTTCCCCATGGCCGTGATGTAGCGGTCGGGTCGAGGGCGACCGCCTGGGCCCGCACCGGTGTGGGGGCTGCAGCCCACAGAGCTGCCGTCAGGATCGCCAGCACGAAGCGAGCCGGTCGTCTCACCGCGGCCCCTCGCCGACTACGGCACCACGTACCCGATGATGCCTTCCCCGATCCAGCCCCTCTGCGTGGTCAGGACCACGTACTCGTTGTCGTCGGTCGTCCAGAGATGCAGCGGCGGTTTGGCGAGCGCCATTCGATAGAGCGGAACGGTGCCGGTGGCACCGCTCGGAAGCACGTACCCCGTCACGCCCTCGTACGTCCATCCCTGCGAGGAGGACAGGACGGACGCCTCGTTCGCGTCCGTCGTCCACAGGTGCTGGAGGACCCCCGGGTGGTAGAGGCGGTGGAGGGCCACCGGCGTCTGCCCACGGTAGGCCTCGCTGCCGGGGAACACGCGGAACGCGGTGCCCTCGCGCCGCCAGCCCACCGTGCCCAGCACCCGGTCCTCGTAGGAGTCGGTCGTGTAGAGGTGCTCGAGGGTCGCGCCGAGGTAGAGGCGATAGACCGGGACCGCCGGCAGCCGCCAGAGCTCGTAGCCCACGCCGGCGTCCGAGGGCGTGAAGAAGAGCCCGGCCCGACCGGGCGCGATCAGGGGCACGTCGCCCGGCTCGAACAGCTGCAGCAGGTGGGTGCCGAACCAGGTGCCGTCGCTCACCCACAGCTGGCGGCCGTGCACCCCGTCGTCGGCGGTGAAGAACGCCTCGCTGCCACCGGCGGTGAGACGGGCGGGGACGAGCCCCCTGCCCCGGGCACGATGTCCTTCACCAGGGAGGTGCCCGCCGCGGTGCCGTCGCTCTTCCAGGGCTCAGGGCCGTGCGCGCCGTCGTCGGCCTACTAAGAAGAGCGTGTGCGTTGACGTCCGTCAGCTCGGACGCCGCGGTGAATGCCTTGAGCAAGACCGTCCCGGCGGCGGTGCCGTCGCTCCTCCACAGGTCGGAGTCGGACGTGAAGAAGAGCGTGCCCCCCGACCCGGCGAGCTCGTCGATCAATCGCGTGCTGGTCTGGCGCAGCGTGGTCCTCTGGGACGTCTGAAGATCGAGCTTCTCGAGGGTCTCGCTGGAGAGGTAGGCGCTGAAGACCCTTCGCACGAAGAAGAGTGCGTTCCCGACGCAGGTGAGCTCTTCGCCGGCGTATCCCGCGTCCACCGTTCCGGAAGGGGTGCCGTCGGTGCGGTAGAGCTCCTCATAGCTCGGGACCGGGCTGCCCCCCGTGAGGTAGGTCACGGTGAAGAAGACGACACCGTCCGCCGCGATCAGCTGGCTGGGTCCCGAGAGGAGCAGGGGGGAGCTGCTACTCATGTCCTTGACCAGCGTCACCCCGGTCACGTCAGCCCTGAAGACGGACGTCCCGCTGACGAAGAGCACCCCGTCGGCCAGCGGCGTGAGCGCATGGGGCGCGATGGAGGCGCCGGAGCCAAAGCCTCCCCGCAGGAGCACCGTGCCGGCCTCGGTCCCGTCGCTCTTCCACACGCCGACCGCCCCGGCCCCGTCGTCGGCCGCGAAGAACACCAGGCCGCCGGCCGTCGTCTTCTCGCGCGGATTCGCCGAACAGGACCCGACGCAGAGGTCCTTCACCATGGAGGTGCCCGTCTCGGTCCCGTCGCTCCTCCACAGCTCGGCACCGAGCACGCCGTCGTCAGCGGTGAAGAGCAGCGTGCCGCCCATCCACTCCGGGTCCTGCGGCGATGACGAGGCCGCACCGGGATTGACGTCCTTCACGAGGAACGCGGGCGCCGACGCGGGCGCGACCGTCTGGGCCTGGGCCGCGGGGGCCGCCATGGCTGGCCCCGCCACGGAGCTCACGGCCAGCAGGAGAGCCGGCGCCAGACACCCTGCACGCCTGGGGGGGCCATGCGACCTCCGGGGACCAGTGGGATGACTGCGTCCAGTCTACGCCCGAGGAGGCCCGGGTGTGCCGCTGTTTTTCGAACGCTTCGAGCCCCTTGGGGTTACGTCCCGAAGAGGCGGTCCCCGAAGTCGCCGAGGCCCGGGAGGATGTACTTGTGGTCGTTCAACTCGCGGTCGAGGGCGGCGGTGAAGACCTCGGCCTCGGGCGCCGCCTTCTCGAGGTAGGCGACGCCCTCGGGTGCCGCGACCACGCAGAGCAGGCGTACGTGGGTCGCCCCGAGGTCGTTGAGGCCCTCGATGGCCATGGCCGCCGAGCCGCCGGTCGCGAGCATCGGGTCGAGCAGGTACACGACGGCGTCCTTCAAGTCCTTCGGCACCTTCTCGTAGTAGCGGCGGGCGATCGCCGTCTGCTCGTTCCGCTCGAGACCGAAGTAGCCCACCTCCGCGGTGGGAACGAGCTCGAGGAAGGCGTCGAGCATCCCGAGCCCGGCGCGCAGGACGGGCACCGCCACCACCCGGCGGGCGAGCGTCCGCGCGGTGGTGGTCTCGAGCGGGGTCTCGACCTTCGCTTCAGCGGTCGGCAGGTCGCGGGTGGCTTCGGCCGCCACCAGCAGGCTCACCCGGTGGGAGAGGCGGCGGAACTCGACGGGCGGCGTCCGCTTGTCGCGCAGCGCGGCCAGGACGTCGTCCACGAGCGGGTGGGAGACGACGTGCAGCTTCATGGCGGCGCGAGGATAGCACGCCCGCTCGGGTGGTATACTTCGCCTTTCGATGAGACTCTCCACCGACGAGATCCAGTTCATCTCCCGCAAGATCGTGAAGACCCTCGTGGCCGCCGGGCGCCTCGAGGTGGACGACCAGACCCGCGTCGTCGAGGGCATCGCGAGGGTGATCGCGGACGAGCTCTCCATCGAGGACCGCCTCAACGAGGAGGCCCGCGAGGTCCTCGCCCAGCACATGACCCACATGGAGCGCTCCGACATCACCTACTCGGAGATGTTCAAGAAGGTGAAGCGCGAGCTGGCGAAGCAGAAGGGGATCGTCCTGTGAAGCTCTCCCGCGAGAAGGTGCTCCACATGTCGCACCTCATCCTCCACCACCTCGACGGGGACGACGGGGTCGAGTACTTCGACGAGCCGCAGCAGATCCGCCAGACGATCGTCAAGATCATCATGGACGAGATGCGCAACGACGAGGCGATCGACGCCCTCGTGCGGAAGAAGCTCGAGACCCAGAAGCGGATCGTCGAGGGCTCCGACGAGTGGGACGTGCTCTACCGCAAGTACTACGAGGAGGAGACGGCCAGGCACCGCAAGGTGATGCCGTAGCCGGCGTGTCCGAGGCGCGGACCGGGCACTCCGGGCCGGCCCTGCTGGCGGCCGCCGTCTTCTTCCTCGGCGCCACCCTCCTGACCGCGTACGACCGCCTCGAGATCTGGAGGTGGCCGGCGGCGGGCGTCGGCCTGGTCGCTCTCGTGGCCGTGCTCGTCCGCTTCCCCTTCGCCGCCTCCTGCCTGGTCTTGTTCGCGGTGCCCTTCTTCGGCAACCACCCCGGCGGGCGCTACGTCGAGTTGCTCCTCCTGCCGGTGGCGGCGGCCACGCTCGGCCTGGCCCTGCGGGGGTGGCGCCGGCCTCGCCCGGCGGCGGGATGGATCTGGCCGGCGGCACTGAGCGTCCTCGCCTCGGCGGCGCTCGCCCTGCCCCCCGCCCTGCCGGGGGCGATCCTTCGCGCGGCCCAGGTGAACGATCCGTCGCTCCTGCTCGTGCAGGCCCTCGTCGCCGCCGAGGGGGACCCCCTCTACAGCCTGGGGTCGTTCCTCCAGCTCGTCCTGTGCGTGCTGTGGGCGGTGTCGCTGCGCCGGGCCGGGGCCGACCCGGCCTTCGCCCACCGCGCCCTCCGCTCGGTCTTCGCGGGGCTCGTCGTCGTCATGGCCCTCGGCGCGCTGCGCTTCCACTCGCTCGTCGACCTCCGGCGGTGGTGGTTCGACGTCGTGGATCCCAACCTCTTCTTCGACGACCCCATGCAGTCGGTCTTCTGGAACCCGGGCTGGTTCGCCGGCTACTTCGCTCTGGCGTTCGGGCTCTCGGTCGGCCTCGTCTGGCTGGAGCGCCCCCCCTGGCGGTGGGCGGTGGCGGCGGCCCTGGCCGCCGGCTGGGGTTACTTCCTCCTCTCGCGCCAGCGCGCGGGCACCGCGGCCGCGGTGGCGATCGTGCTGGTCGTCGCCTGGCTGGGCACCGCCGCGCTGCCCCGGGAGCGTCGCCGGCTCGCGCTCGGCGTGGGGGCGGCACTCGTGGTGGGGGCGATCGTGGTCTCGGCTACCTTGAGAACCACGTCGTGGCAGCCGGGCGCCAGCCGTCTGCTGGCCGACCCCAGCCTCGACGAGTACCGCGGCCGGCTTTGGCGGGCGGCGCTGCTCATGTGGCGCGAGGCCCCGATCTTCGGCATCGGCGAGGGGGCGTTCTGCTGGCGATACCGGGCCTTCGTCGCCGCCGGGTCCGCGCTCGACGTGCCCTTTCCAGGAGATGCCCACAATACCTGGCTCCAGGTGCTGTCCACACGGGGGATCCTGGGCCTGGCGGCGCTGGCCGGGCTCGCCGTCGCCGCCGGCGTCGCAGTGCGGCGCGTGCTGACCGGCGCCGTGCCGGGGGTTCCCCGCGGTCTCGGGATCGCCTGCGCCGCCGCCCTGTCCGGGGCCCTCGTCTACTCCGGCCCGCAGAGCCTCTTCTACATCCAGGGCCTGCAGGTTCTCTTCTGGGGCACCGTCGCCCTCGCCTCGCTCGGGGAGAGGGACCCCTCCACCGGCCCACCGTGGCCGGCGTGGTTCCGGACCGCAGCCTGGCCGGGCCTGGCCCTGCTGCTCGTCGCCAGTGCCTCTCACGCTCGGCCCGAGTGGACGGGGCTGGAGGCCAGGCTGGCCCGGCAGCCCCGGGGCTTCTACGGCGCGAGGCCGGACGACGACTCGGTCAGGCGATGGAGCTCGAGCCGGGGCGTGCTCTGCCTGTACCCCGGGGGGCCGGTGGTGCGCCTGACGGTGAGCCCTGGCCAGCGTCCTCCCCACCTGCTGCCCGTCGAGGTCGTGTTCCGGGTCGGCGACCGCCTCGTCGACCGGGTGGTGTTCGACAAACCGGAGAGAGTGGAGCGCTCGCTCAGCGTACCCGAGGGCTCGGGTTTGCCGCCGCCGTCTCCACCGCTGCCTTTCGGCGAGTGCAGCCCCGACGCACGCGCCCTTCGCCTCGCGGTGGAGGTGAGCAGCGTGTGGACTCGGATGATGGCGAGCGGGTACGAGGACTACCGCCACCGTGGTGTGGCCATCGGCCCCGGGAAGAGCCCGCAGTAGCCACGCTAACGTCAAACGCGAAGACGGAAGTCCGGGCTCGTGCGATCCAGCTCCGGGTGCCAATAGGGGTCACGAGGCACCGCCGCGGACCAGCGCTCCCGAAGCGTTCGCCACGCGTCGGGCGTGCCCTGGCGCCCGGCGTCGACCCGGCGGGACCGTGAGACCGTGGCGTAGGGCGTGAAGACGGTGAGGAGCCCACCCTCGCGGGCACGAAGGCAGAAGTCCACCTCGAAGAGGGCGCGGGGAAAAGCCCCGGCATCCAGGCCTCCGAGCGTCTCGAAGGTCTCTCGTCGAAAGGCCATGCAGTCGGGGCCGACCGCGAGCAGGTTCTGAACCAGGCTGGCGCGGCCGAAGTGGCCGCGGGCCTTCTCCGGGATCCCCTCGTGCGCGTCGAGGACGGGGGGATCGCGGTCCAGGGCCAGCAGGTAGCCCGCGTGAGCGACGCGCCCCCAGCGGGAGACGACCTTCCCTCCCACCACTCCGACCTCCGGCCGAGCCGCCTGGGAGACGAGCTCGTCCAGGCAGCCCGGACGGGGCCGACAGCGGGGGCCGAGGAGGACCAGGATCTCTCCGCTCGACTCGCGCACGGCCGCGTTGAGGGCCGCCGCCAGGCTCATCCCTCCCTGGGGACCGGCCAGCTGCTCGAGGGCGAGGACCGTGACCGTGGGCGGCGGCTGGGGCATGTCCTGGCGGACGCGATAGAAGGCGTAGGAGGTCCGCTCCACCGACGCCCGCCTCCCCGTCCGTTCCAGGTGATCGGCGATCGCGCGGCAGCCGGCGTCCACGGCGTAGCCCTTCCGCCAGAGCCCGCCCGAGGTCGACTGCCGGGTGGTGCGCCAGTGGTAGAGGACGCGAGGGATGTGCCGGATCCTCTCCGGCGAGGACCTCTCGATGACGCGGAGGGCCAGGTCGTGATCCTGGGCGCCCTCGAACCCCTCGCGGAATCCCCCCGCAAGGCGCACCAGGCCGGTCCGGTAGACGCCGAGGTGGCTCAGGAAGTTCTGGGACAGGAAGAGATCCGGGCTCCAGTCCGGCTTGAGGTAGGCGTCGACGCGGCGGCCCCGAGGGTCGATCTTGTCTTCATCCGTGTAGACCACGTCCGTCGCGGGGTCCTGGCCCAGGGCGGCCGCGACCTGGAGCAGGGCGTCGGGGGCCATCTCGTCGTCGTGGTCGAGGAGGGCCACGAAGTCCCCACGGGCCAGGGAGAGAGCGGTGTTGGACGCGGCCGAGATGTGGCCCCGGACGGGCCGGAAGGCGACCCGGATGCGAGGGTCCGAGCGCTCTAGCGCTTCGAGGGTCTCCCGGACGTGGGGGGCGCGCGAGGCGTCGTCCGCGATGCAGAGCTCCCAGTTCCCGTAACGCTGGTCGCGGACGGACGCCACGGCCCGCGCCAGCCAGCGAGGGTCCGTCTCGTAGGTGGGCATCAGCACCGAGATGAGCGGCCCGCCGGCGGGCCCGCCCGGCTGCACGACGCCCCCGCTCGCCCGCCCCTCGCGCGCCCGGAGCCAGCGCGCGTAGTCGCGCCGGTCCCGCCAGCGACGTCGCTGCCGCTCGACGAGGCCGCGCAGGCCGAGTGCCCTCACAGCCATCCATGCGCCGTGGAGCCAGGCGAAGAGGCGGGTCATTTCGGGAAGCGAAGTGTACCGCGGGCCAGGCACTCCCTCGCGGGTGACAGGCCGACGCGGCCGGTGGTATGGTGCCGCGCGATGGCAAGCGACAAAGTCCTGGTCACGGGTGCGGCGGGCTTCATCGGCTCCCACGTCGCCGAGCGGTGCCTCGAGCTGGGCATGGAGGTCGTCGGGATGGACGACCTCAGCGGCGGGTTCACCGAGAACCTCCCCGCCGGGATCGCGTTCGTCGAGGGCTCCGTCACCGACGTCGCGCTCGTCGAGCGTCTCTTCCGCGAGCACCGCTTCCGCCACGTCTACCACCTCGCCGCCTACGCCGCCGAGGGACTCAGCCACTTCATCCGGCGCTTCAACTACGAGACGAACCTCGTCGGGAGCATCAACCTCGTGAACGAGTCGGTGCGGCACGAGGTGGAGTGCTTCGTGTTCACCTCCTCGATCGCCGTCTACGGCGCGGGCCAGACGCCGATGACCGAGGAGCTGACGCCGCTCCCGGAGGACCCCTACGGCATCTCGAAGTACGCGACGGAGCTGGACCTCGAGGCCGCCCACCGCATGTTCGGGCTCCCCTACGTGGTGTTCCGGCCCCACAACGTGTACGGGGAGCGGCAGAACATCGCCGACCGCTACCGCAACGTCATCGGCATCTTCATGAACCAGGTCATGCAGGGGCAGCCGATGACCGTGTTCGGCGACGGCACCCAGACCCGGGCCTTCTCGCACGTGGACGACGTGGCCCCGATCATCGCCCGCGCGCCCCGGGTGCCGGCCGCCTACGACCAGGTCTTCAACATCGGCGCCGACACCCCGTACAGCGTGAACGACCTGGCGGCGGAGGTCGCCCGGGCCTTCGGCGTGGAGCCGAAGGTCACGCACCTGCCGCCGCGCAACGAGGTGCTCCACGCCTTCTCGAGCCACGAGAAGGTCGCTCGCACCTTCGGGGCGAGCCCGGCCGTCCCGCTCCGCGAGGGCATCTCTCGCATGGCCGAGTGGGCGAAGCGGCGCGGGGCGATGGCCCCGGTCGTCTTCCGCAACATCGAGGTGCGGAAGAACCTGCCTCCCTCCTGGGACGTGTAGGCCGTCCCCTTCAGGCCGGCCCACCCAGGAGCCGGCGCACGCGGCGGACGAGGCCCGGCGCACGACGAACGGCGGCCCGCCGCAGGCGGCCGATCTCCCCGGAGCGAAGGAGCGACCAGGCCCGTCGGCCGACGAGGACCGCGCGATCCGCACGCCCGAGGTGCGGCGTGAGGTGGAGAGCCAGCGCCGGGCCCTCCTCCCGCGGGAGGAGGGGGAACCGCGCTCGCGCCACCCCCCGAAGCGTCCCCAGAGTCAGGGCTCCGGCTGGAGCCGGGGCCCGGGTGTCGACCTCGACGGCGAACACCAGCCGCTCGCCCGGGCGGCAGGGGCGGTACCACGGGACGACGAGCCGCAGCGGCGCACCGGCTCGAAGCTCGTCTGACCGGTAGGCCCGCCGCGCACGGAGCCGGCCGGAGCCGCCCCGCAGGCTCAAGGTCACGCGCGAGACGTGCTGCAGCCCGTCCTCCGTGAAGGCGCCCGGGACGGACAGGATGCGCACCTGATCGACGGGCACGACGAACGGCTGCTCGATGCGCGCGCGGGGCGCTACGAGGGGTACGTCGACGGTGTCGCCCCGCGGGACGAGATAGGCCGGCGGAGGAGGCGGCGGCGCCGGGACCGGCTCGACGGCGGACGCCCGGCTGGGGTGACGGAGGAAATCGAGGAGCGGCTCGATCGTCCGGTCCCAGGTGAAGCGGTCGCGCACGAGCCGCTGGGCGTTTGCGCCCTTGCGCCGGACGGCCGCGGCATCGGAGAAGACCTCCTCGAGGGCCGCCGCGAGCTGCTCGTCGCTCTCCGGGTCGACCGTCCAGCCCGCGTCGTACTCCCGGATGTGCTCGGCGACCTCCCCGTAGTCGTTGTAGAGCACGGGGAGGCCGCACCAGAGGTACTCGATCGTCCGGGTGGTGAACGCGAGCTCGCGCTCGAGGTTGTAGAGCATCGCCTCCAGGGCCACCGACGCGCTCCGGTAGATCTCCAGGAGCTGGTCGCGGCCCAGGTAGCCTCGTGCCTGGATGCGGGCGCGATCCCTCCGCGAGCCTCAGGACCTCCGCGTAGACCTCCCGGATCGCCCGCTCTTCCGGGGAGATCGTGGGGTTCTGGTGCGGGGTGCCATAGATCGTCACGGTGCCTCGGTCGCGCCGGACCACCTCGCGGCACGCGGCGAAGACGGCCCGGGCCTGGTTCTGCCACGGATACCACCCGCCGCCGCTCACGATGCGGGGCGCATCGGGGTCGTCCGGGGCCGGGTACGCGTGCTCGGGGAGGTCCGGCCCCAGCGAGACCGGAATGTAGCGGATGAAGTGCTCGTCCCGCGGCGGGCGCCCCGCCTGCGCGAGCCAGCCGTAGAAGTAGGTGCGCTGCCGCCGGCCCGCCGAGAGCAGGCAGTCGGCCCGGCCGAGGACCTGCACCTTCTTCTCCGGGCTCACCGGGTTCCCGAACATCGTGGTCTCGATGAGCCGCGAGCCGTGGAGGTCGATCACCACCGGGACGTCGGGCCGGAACGTCAGGTTGAAGTGGTCCCAGTTCGAGGCGAAGAGCACGGCGTCGGGCTTGACCCGGCGCAGGATCTCGTCCTGGGTCTCCCAGCGCCAGAGCAGCTCCCGCTGCGGCTCCGGGATCGCCGCGAGGTTCTGCTCCGCGAGGTACGAGAAGCCCGGCATCGACGCGAACACCTCGACGCCGTGGGCCTCGAGGCCCCGCATGAGCTGGTAGCAGCGCAGCCCGCCCCCGGAGGTGGGGAGCGAGCCGAACGGCATGAGGTCGTTGGCGAAGAGGAGGACTCTCATCGGCGACGGGGGCGGCTGAGGATACCAGCCGGAAGGCGCTTCTCCTATAGACTCTGGGGCGCGGCATCATGAAGTTCCTCGTGTTCGCCCCAGAGCCCGCCCCCCTTCAGGACGCGGTCGCCACGGCGGCGGCCCTTCGCACCTCAGGTCTCGCTTCCGGGTTGCGTGCCCACGGCCACGCGGTGGAGGTCGCCACATCTGGGACGGGACTCGATCCGACGCGCTGCGTCCACGCGGCGAGGCCCGAAGTGGTCGTCTGCGGCGCAGGGGCCAGCGTCCCGTTCGAGGCTCCTCTCCCCCAGCCCCTGGTGCTGGATCTGGGGGGGGCCTCGGAACGGGGCTCGGCGGGTCCTCCGGCTGCCGTTTCGACGGCGCTGGGCAGGCAGCTTCAGGCCATCGCCCAGGCCGACTACTTTCTCGTCTCGGGTCCGCGCCAGCGGCTCTTCGGCCTGTCGCTCCTGCTTCGCTCGGGCGTGGAGCGGGCCGAGACGCGCATGGCGGTGGTCCCGATGCCCCTGAGCCCGGAGTTGCCGGCCGATGCGCGGCCCGTCTCCGGCGGTGGCGGCTTCCCGCGCGTCGTCTCCCTCCGCGCCCTGTCATCGCTATCCTACGAGGCGCTCCTGGCCGAGCTGGCCGGGGCCGACATCGCGACCGATCTGGCCCCCTGGAGCCTCGAGGGTGAGATCACCCTGGGCCTGTCATCGGCCGCGGCGCTGTGGTCCGGGGTGCCTCTGGCCTGTCGGGAAGACACCGACGTCGCAGACCTCGTCCACCGCTACGACGCCGGCTGGGTCGTGGAGCCGGGAGGCAGCCACCTCCCGCAGCCGATCGTCGAGGAGATCTCGGCCAACCCCGCCATCGTCGGCCGCAAGGCGGAAGGAGCAAGGCAGCTGGCCCGCGAGGTCTTCTCGTGGGAGCGGGCGGTCGTCCCTCTGCTCGAGATGGTCCAGGGTCGGGCCCGCAGTCCGCGGCGGGAGATGGACGTCTCCATCGCCATTCCGGAAGATGCCTCGCTCGAGGTGCTCAAGGGTCGACCGATCGAGCAGTCGTTCCTGTCCCGGGTCGACGGCCTCTGCCGCGTCGAGTGCTGCCTGTCCCGCCGGGGGCGGAGCCGGGTCGCGCCGGTCATCCTGAGCCTCTATCGAATCGCCGGTAACCCTCTCGGCACGGCCGTTTCCAGGGTGCGGGTCGCCCGGCGGCCGATCCCGGACCCGGCGATCCGGGACAACGACTGGGTCGAGCTGGACTTCGACCCGATCGAGGACTCGGCCGGATCCACGTTCACTCTCGTGATCGAGTCCGAGGCGCGTCAGGGAGACGAGAGCGTCGCACTCTGGGCCTGCAACACGCGGCTCTACCCGCTCCTCGAGTTGCGTCAGGATGACCGCCCGCTGCCGGCGAAGTCCTTGTGCTTCCGGGCGACCTCGGCGCGGAGCGCGTTCTAGTCGCGCGGTGCGAAGCTGAAGTCCCAGCCGGTCCGGGTCAGGTGCGGACTGTAGAACGGATCGCCCCGGCCGAACACCTCGGGCCACTTCTCCCGCAGGCGCTTCGTCGCTTCGCCCTTCGGATCCGCCGCACGGGGTCCGGCTTGCTCCCGGGGAACGTCCAGCCTCAAGGTCGCGTGGGGCGTCCAGAGCACGCGAAGCCCGCGCCGGCGGAGGCGCAGGCACAGGTCCACGTCGGCCAGGGCATCGGCGAAAGCGGTGTCGAACCCTCCCGCTTCGAGGAACACGTCGCGCCGGATCATCAGGCACTCGCCGCTCACCGCGCTGCAGTTGCGCTCCACACGGGCGAAGTCCCAGTAGCCGGGTGATCGCGCGGGAAGCCCCAGAAGGCGTGCACGGCGCCCGGCTCCACTCCCACGACGTAGCCCGCGTGACGAATGGAGCCGTCCTTGAACTCCAGCCGCGCCCCCACCGCCCCCACCTCCGGCCGCTGGGCATGCCCCAGCATCGTCTCCAGCCAGTCCTCGGCGAGGGGAGCTGCGTCGGTCGAGAGGAACAGGAGGATCTCCCCTTGGGCTCGTTGGGCTCCTTCGTTGCCGGCCTGCACCCGATCGAGGCCAGCCGGCGACGTCAGCAACTCGTACCGGGAGTAGCGTGTGCGCTCGGCCAGAGCGCGCGCGAGCGCCTCCGAGGGCGTTCCGCCCGCCCCGGGCAGCGCGACGATGCTCACGAGCGGCTCCCCGCGGACGCGACGCCGAATGCGGTAGCGATAGAGGGCGTCGTACGCTTCCTCGACCGTGCCGTCGATGCCGCGTCTCGCGACCGCGTCGCGGATGGCGCGCATCCCGGCCGCGTGGGCGTAGGGCTTCGCCGCGGGGACACGGGCGATCGACCCGGGAGCCTGGACCCAGGAGTAGAGCGGGAGGCGCACGTGGCCGATCCGCTCCGTCCGTTCGGTGACCCGCAGGATCAGGTCGTGGTCCTGGCTCCCCTCGAGACCCTCGCGCCAGCCGCCGACCGCCGAGACCAGGCCGCGGCGGTAGACCGCGAAGTGCGTGACGTAGTTCATCGCGAGGATCAGGTCGGGAGACCAGTCGGGCTTGAAGAAGGGCCCGAAGCGGCGGCCCTCGACGTTCCTCATGTCGTGGTCGGTGTAGAGGAAGTCGAGGTCGGGCTCCTGCTGGAGGCGGCGGGCGACCTCGTAGAGAGCCTCCGGCGCAAGCGTGTCGTCGTGGTCCACGGGAGCCACGAACTCGCCCGTGGCCAGCTCGAGGGCGGCGTTCGAAGCACCGCTGATCCCCCGGTTCGACCGCCAGCCGGGCAATCTTGATCCTCGGATCGGCGGCGCGAGCCTCCTCCAGGACCGGTGCGACGTGCGGGGCCGTTGAACGCGTCGTCCGCGATGCACAGCTCCCAGTCCGGGTAGACCTGCGCCCGCACCGAGGCGATCGCCGCTCGCAGGTACTCGGCGGGCGGATCGTAGACGGGCATCAGCAGGCTGAAGCGGGGCCGCCAGCGTCCAGCCGGCGATCTCGGCGGCGATGCGCCCGGACCGCTCGGGGGTCAGACGGCGGGCCTCGAGCCACGTCTCGTAGCGGATCGGCGCGCGAACGGCTCGCCCGAGAGCAGCAGGCGCAGGGCGCGCCCGGGACGGATGAGCAGCCTCCTGAGAACCTCGCCGGCCGGCAGCGTCCGGGCCAGCCGCAGGACGCGAGACCACCGGCGTCGCAGCCCTCTGGCCCGGCCCCCGGGAGCGATCATCGCGTGGGAGGGCGCTATGCGGGCGGTGGGCTGGAGGCGGTCCCGAGCGCCTGGCGGTACGTGTCGATCACCATCTCCGGCGCTCCATCCGCGACGAGTCTGCCGTTGAGCAGCAGGCAGGCCCGGTCGCACATGTTCCTCACGGTTTCCATCCCGTGCGTGACGAGCACGATGGTCGTACCCCGTGCGCGCAGCTCGTCCATCTTCTGGAGGCACTTCTTCTGGAAGAGCTCGTCGCCCACCGCAAGCACCTCGTCGATCAGGAGGATCTCGGGGACGAGGTGGATGGCGGCAGCAAACCCCAGGCGCGCGGACATCCCCGTCGAGTAGTTCTTCAACGGCATGTCGATGAACTGCTCGAGCTCGGAGAAGGCCACGATGTCGTCGTAGATCGCGTCCGTCTCCTGGGTGGTGAGGCGGAAGAGCGACGTGTTCAGGTAGATGTTCTCGCGGCCGGTGAGGTCGGGGGTGAAGCCGGCACCCAGCTCGATCATCGGGGCGAGGCGTCCCCGTGCCGTCACCGTGCCCGCGGTGGGCGGGTAGATGCGCGCCATGACCCGCAGGAGCGTGCTCTTGCCCGACCCGTTCGGCCCGATGAGGCCCAGGAACTCGCCCCGCCGGACGGTCAGGCTCACGTCACGCAGCGCCCAGAACTGCTCGACCGTCTCGCGGTGTCGGGGGACGACCGCGCCCAGCAGCTTCGTCTTGAGGTTCTGCGCGGGGTTGTGGCGGACGATGAACATCTTGGAGATCCCTCGCAGCTCGAGGGCGTACTCGTCCTGCGCCGTGCCGGGACCGGGGGCCGCCATCAGACCGCCTCGGGAAAGGAGGGGGAGAGCCTCCGAAACAGCGCGTGGCCCCCGAGGAGCACCGCCGTCGTCCAGACGACCAGCATCAGGACCACTTCGGGGCTCGGCAGCCGGTGGTGCACCAGGAGGTCCTGGTAGGCGATCGCGAAGCCCGCGAGTGGGTTCAGGCGAAACCAGACCTGGAGGGCGTGGGGCGCCATGTCGGCGGTGTAGAGAATGGGGCTCCCCCAGAAGAGGAACAGCAGGGCGATCTCGGTGAAGTGGGCCACGTCGCGAAACACCGTCGTCAGCGCCGAGAGGGCGAAGGCAAGCCCGACGGTGAAGACGAAGTGGAGGCAGAGAAGCGGGATGGCCAGCAGGGCCACCGGAGTCAGCCGTGCCCCCGTGATGACGACCAGCCCCGGGACGACCACGAGCAGCGCCAGGACGAGCTGGGCGAAATTGAAGAGCACGGTCGCGAAGGGCAGCGTCTCGTGAGGGAAGTACACCTTTCGGATGAGCCCGGCGCTCCCGAGGATCGAGCTCGTGGAACCCATCAACGAGCCCGAGAAGAAGGTCCACGGCATCAAGCCGCAGAACAGGAAGAACGTGTAGTTCTCCGCCTGGATCCGCATGATCTTCGAGAACACCACGGTGTAGAGCCCCAGCATCAGCAGGGGATTCAGCATGGACCACAGGAACCCGAGCACGGACGCCTGGTAACGAAGCTTGAGGTCCCTGAGGACGATGTTCTTGATGAAAGTGCGGTAGGCGATGAGATCGGTGAGCAAGGTGGGTGAGAATTCTCCCGGGGGCCGGATTCTAACCCGAAAGGACCTCCCGGGGCCGCGCTCGGGGTCGGTCCCGGAGTCGCGTACACTGAAGGCGAGTGATGAGGCGCCGGTGGGCGGGGTTGTGGCCGGGTGGCTTCTCGGCCCGCGTGCGTCGGGCCGCGCTCCTGCTCAGGCGCCCGTGGCGCTTGCGTCGCCATCTCGACGAGATCCGCCTGCTGCGCACGAGCGATCTCTTCGACGCCGCGTTCTACCGCTCGCGGTACCCCGACGTGGCGCGCAGCGGGGTCGACCCCGTGACGCACTACGTCACGGTGGGGTCGCGCCAAGACCGTGAGCCGGGTCCCCTCTTCGACCCCCGCTTCTACCGCGACCGCAACCCGGACGTCGCCCGCGCTCGGCTCAACCCGCTCGTCCACTACCTGCGCCACGGGGCCGCCGAAGGCCGGAGCCCGAACCCCCTGTTCGACGCTCCGTTCTATCTGGACCAGTACCCGGACGTCGCGAGTCGGGCCTGGCGCCACTGGAGCCACTACCTGGGTCGGGCGCCCGGGAGGGACGAAACCCCCACCCCCTCTTCGACACCTCCTTCTACCTCCGGCAGTACCCCGACGTCGCGAAGTCGGGCGTCAATCCGCTCGTGCACTACCTGCAGTGCGGGGCCAGGGAGAGACGAGACCCCCATCCGCTCTTCGATGCCTCCTACTACGTCGCCTCGCGTGCCGATCCGCGCGAGTCCAATCCACTGGTCGACTACATCCGCCACGGAGCCGACAGCGGGCGAGACCCGAACCCGCTGTTCGACTCGGCCTACTATCGAGAGACATGCGGCGACGCGTGGCCGCCGGACCGCAGCCCCCTCGAGCACTACGTGCGCACCGGCTCTGCACAGGGCCACAGTCCCCACCCGCTCTTCGACCCGTTTTTCTACCTGGCGCAGTACGCGGACGTGGCGGAGGCCGGAGTCGACCCGCTCGGCCACTTCCTGCGGGAAGGCGCCCGCGAGAGGCGCGACCCCAACCCCCTGTTCGACACGTCGTTCTACCTCGAGCGTTACCCCGACGTCGACGCCGCTGGCCTGAACGCGCTCGATCACTACGGTCGGTTCGGATGCCGGGAAGGCCGTGATCCCGGTCCGCTGTTCCGGACCCGGCTGTACCTCGAAGAGAACCCCGACGTCCAGACCTCCGGGGTCAACGCCCTCGCCCATTTCCTCCGGTCTCTCCCGAGGGGCCAGGATCCACGCGACACGCCTTTCGCGTATCGCTCGTGGCTCGCGAGCTTCGACGTCAGCTCGGAACCCGACCCCGCGGCCCGGCGCAGGCGTGTCGGCCGGCTGGCGCGGCGCCCGACCCTGTCGCTGATCGTGGCCGTCCGCGACGGCGTGGAGCTGCCGCGTGCTGGAGGCGACCGTCGAGTCGGTCTGCCGGCAGATGTACGAAGCGTGGGAGCTGCTCGTCGTCCTGCCGCCCGGCGTTCCGGCCTCCGCCCGGGACCGCCTCGAGCGACTCTCGGCGCGAGACCGGCGCATCCGTGTGTGGACGGCCCGAGACGGCCGAGCCGTGGGCGATGCTGAACGAGGGCGCGGCCCATGCCACGGGGGACTTCGTGGCGTTCGTGGGGGACGACGACCTCCTGGACGAGCGCGCCCTCTTCCTGCTGGCGGAAGAGCTGGGGGGCCAGCACGACGCCGCGGTCGTGTACTCGGATGAAGACCGGGTGGACCCTCGGGGCCGACGCTGCCACCCCCATTTCAAGCCTGACTGGAACCGGGACCTGTTCCTGGGATGGAACTATCTCGGCCGACTCGTGCTCCTCGACCGGCGGGTCGTCGAGGAGGTCGGCGGGCTCAGGGGGACCTTCGCCCCGAGCCACGAGTACGACCTTCTCCTCCGGGTGATCGGCGAAGCCGGGGACAGCCGCGTGCGGCACGTCCCGTGGGTCCTCTGCCACCGCCGGGCGGCGCGCCGGGCGCCGGTGCGGGCAGCCCGGAAGAGGCGAGGTCTGCCGCGAGAGCACTCGAGGACCACCTCGCGCAGAGGGGAACGCCGGCGGTCGTCGAGGCCGTTCGGGACCGCTTCCACCGCGTGCGGCACCCGCTGCCCGAGGAGCTGCCGCTCGTCAGCGTCATCGTGACCGGTCGACGGCCGGCTCGATCGGCTCGAGCGATGCCTGAGCACCCTGCGCGAGAAGACCGACTACGCGCGGCTCGAGATCCTGGTCGTCGGCGAAGACAGCCGCGACCCGGAGACGAGCACGTATCTTCGCCGCCTCGAGTCACCGCATCGCGTCCTGGGTTACCGCGGCGACCTGAGCCTTTCCGCCAACCACAATCTCGCCGTCGGGCAGGCCGCTGGCGCCGTGGTGGTCTTCCTGAAGAGCGACACAGAGGTGCTCGATCGGTCCTGGCTCACGGAGATGGTCCGCCTCTGCCTGCGTCCCGACGTCGGCGCGGTCGGCGCCAGGCTCTGCGCCCCGGACGGAACCATCCGGCACGCGGGGATGGTGGTGGGAGTGAGAGGCCTGGCGGGACCCGCGTTCGCCGGCCTTTCGAAGGGTGAGGAGGGTTACTTCGCCCGCGCGGTGCTGACGCAGGAGTACTCGGCCGTGTCGGGCGCCTGCCTGGCGATGAGGCGCTCGGTGTTCGAGGAAGTCGGTGGGTTCGATCAGGACGCCTTTCCGGAGAACTTCAGCGACATCGATCTCTGCCTGCGCGTCCGGGCTCGCGGCCTGAGGGTCCTCTTCTGCCCTCATGCGGAGCTGGTGCAGCACGAATCCACGCCTCGCCCGGGGACGGTAGGCCTGGACGACCAGAGGGCGAGCGAGTTCGACCGCTTCCGCGCGCGCTGGATGCACGTCATCCAGAACGATCCCTTCTACAACCCGAACCTGAGCCTCGACGCGGGGAGGTTCTCCCTGGCGCTTCCGCCTCGGACTCGGAGTCCCTGGGACGAGGAGGCGCCGGCCCCGGCGGGCAGGAAGGCCTCCCCGCTCGATCCCTACGCCGCCGTCGACAACTGGAAACGGGCCGCCGAGGTCCAGGTCGCGCCGCGGCGGCCCGCGGTTTCGGGCCGTGAGTGGCGGCCCGGGCTCTCGATCGTGATCCTCACGCTGGACAGGTTCGAGCTGATTGCCCCGCTGCTGGACCAGCTCGTAGCGGCACGGCTGCCGCTCCGGACCCGGGGGCTGGAGCTCCAGATCATCGTCGGCGACACCGGCTCGACGGACGAGAGGGTGCTCCGCAGGTACGAGGCCCTGTCCGGGCAGATCCGTGGTCGAGCGGGATCTTCAATACCACTTCTCACGCTGCAACAACCGCCTGTTCCGCGAGCGGGTCACCCTGGACAAGACGCTCTTCCTGAACAACGACATCCTCTTCGCGAGCGCGACCGACAGCCTCATGGCCCTCGGCCACCCAGATCGACGGAGCACCGGACGTGGGGATCGCGGGCGCCGCCCTCACCTACCCGGACGGTCGCGTCCAGCACGTCGGGATCGACTTCTACGACACGGGCCCGCTCCGGGGGCTCCCCTTCCACCCGCACCACGGAGGCTCCCCGGCGGTGCTCGACGGCCTCACGGAAGCTCGCGACTGCCGTGCGGTCACGGGGGCCTGCCTCGCGATCCGGTCCAGCCTGTTCGCCGACCTGGGCGGCTTCGACGAGGGGTACCGGACCGAGTGCCAGGACGTGGCTCTCTGCCTTGCGGCGTGGCGACAGGGGTACCGGTGCCGCCTGGTCCCCGCCGGACGAATCGACCATCTCGAGAACGGGACGCGGCCCCGGGGCTCGGAAGACTGGGCCGACCGCCAGCGTCTGGTGCGCCGGTGGGCCTCGTTCGTGGAGGCGGGGATTTGCTGAACGGCGTCGTCCTCCTCGCCGAGCGCATGCAGCGGGGATGGGGAGTCTCCGTGGTGGCGGCGGAGGTCGCAAGGCGTCTCGGCCAGCTGCGCATACCCGTGGTCGTGGGCTGCTCGGAGCACGACGACACCTTCGACGACCTCCTGGTTCGCGGCATCGCCCACGAGCCCGCATCCGTCGCGCGCCTCGCCGAGGAGCAGGGGTGTGGGACCATCGTCGCCCTCACCTCGCCGTTCTTCGAGGCGCTGCCCTCGCTCGCCGGGCGGTTCCGCTGCTGGGCCTGGGAATGGGGCGACCCGACCCCCGAGTTCTTCGTGGCGGACCGGGACCTTCGCGCCGCGGTCATCGCGAACAAGCGCCGAACGGTCTACCCGGCGATCGCCGGGGTGATCGTCGGATCCCGTTTTCTCGGGTCGGAAGTGGGCTGGAGCGACTGCCCCGTGGTCTATCCCGGCGCCGACCACGCACCGGACCTGGGGCCGAAGACCCCGGCCGCGGGGCGGCCACGGCCGCGGCGCCTGCGCGTCGGAACCCTGATGAGGTTTGGCGCAGGCGAGACGCGCTACAAGGGCAACGCCCTGTTTCGCGCGATCAAGACCGGCAGCGATCGGGAGGGCATCGACTGCGAGTTCGCGGTCGCCGGGCGGGGCATCGAGGCCGATGCCCGGCCGTTTCGCGAGGCGGGCATGGACGTGCAGCTCGGGTTGACCGACGACCAGAAGTGGGAGTACCTCCGAGGGCTCGACGTGTTCGTCTCCTGCAGCCTCTGGGAGGGCTTCAATCTCCCGCTCGCCGAGGCCCAGGCGGTGGGCACGGTCGGCCTGGCCTTCGACGTCGGCGCGCACCCCGAGGTGACGCCGTTCGTCATGGGTGGGATTGCCGACGTCGTGCGCCAGCTGCGGGCCTACTCCGAAAGACCGGCACTCCTCGAGGCGCACGCGGCGGCCGCCTACCGCTTCGTGCGCAGCCGGTTCTCGTGGCGCCAGACGACACAGTCGCTGCTGGACGCGCTGGCCCGGTAGGCCCCGGCCGTCGCCTCGCGAGGGGCGATCGAGTCCGGTTTGACAGGGCATGGGCGGGGCAACAGAATGCGGGCTCGCGCATGCGGGGTCTGCCAAGAGGAGCCCATTGAGCACGCAGGACTTCGCTCGGCTGGAGGCCGACGTCGCTCGGCTCCGCGAAAAGCTGCAGCTCCTGCGGGCCGAGCTCGCATCCCGGAGCGCGACCGATGCGCCAGCTGGCGCCGCGACCCCGTGGCGCTCCGGCATCGTGGCCGCCGCCGCCCACCACGAGCAGTCGCTCGGGGGGAGCCTGGCCCGGGTGCAGCAGCTCGTCCGCGAGTGCGAGGGCCTCGCGCTCGGTACGCTCGCCGCCGAAACGAACCGTCTCCGGGCGGACCTCGCCCGCATCCACGGATCCCGGTGGTGGAGAATCGGCAGCACCTACTGGGCGCTCCAGCGCCGCGTGGACCGGGCGCTGAAGCGATTGCGGTTGGATTGAGTGGTCTCCCAGCCGGGGCTCCCTGACAGATGCGCGTCCGGACGCTGATCGACCGGGGCCGCGCCGCGTGGCGGCGGAGGGTCGGGCGGCGCTCGCGCACGTCGATCCTCCCCGACCGCATCGGGGCCGTCCGTGCCCTTCACATCGGCGGCTACTGGCGGGGCCCGAACGACATCGTGCGCCACATGATGCTGGGCCTGCGCGCGGCGGGCGCCGAGGTGCAGGAGGTCAACACGGACGAGCGCCCGGACCTCCTCGACACGGAGGGGCGCCCCTACCGCCGGGGAACCACGGCGCCGGTCTGGCTGCGGCCGGAGCCGCTGCAGGACCTCTTCGAACGGTTCCGCCCCAACCTCCTGATCTGCAACGCCGGCGGGCTGGGCCTGCGGCCGGTCGACGGCGACCGCTTGCGCGATCGCTGCTTCCTCCTCGGCATCGCCCTGAGCGACCCCGACAACTTCTTGCCGGCCACCCGGCACATCGCGCCGCAGTTCGACGCCTTCCTCACGAACGCGTCGGTGTGCGTCGAGCGCTACCGGGAGCTGGGCGTGCGCTGCGCGACCCTCCCGATCGGGACGAACGACGAGTTCTTCCACCCCGTCCCCCCGCGCGACGAGCGGCGTTGCGAGGTCCTCGTGCTGGGCAACGCCCATCCCGACCGCATCGAGCCGGTCCGGGTGCTCCTCGAGCGCTTCGACACCCACGTCTACGGCGAGGGCTGGGCCGACCACGGCATCGCGAGCCGCGGCCTCATCTTCGGCGACGACGTCCTCGCCGCGCTCGGCTCGGCCCGGACGAGCGTAGTGTTCTTCCGCACCCCCGGCGGCCACCCCGTCGTGAAGCCCGGCCTCTTCGATTTCGCCGCGGCCGGGGCGCTCGTCGTCACGAACCGGTTTGCGGAGGTCGAGCCGTACTTGACCTATGGGCGGGAGATCGTCGGCTTCTCGTCGACGGAGGAGCTGGTCGAGACGATCCGCCATCTCCTGCAGCACCCCGAGGAGGCGGAGAGGATCCGCCGGGCGGGACGGGAGCGCGTGCGGCGGGAGCACACGTGGAAGGCGGTGTGGCCGCGCATTCTCGCGACCCTGCCCTCCCTCGCGAGGTCTTCCGGGCCGCGCGTCAGCGGGCCGGCGGGGACGTGAGCCGCCGGCTCGGGAGATCAGGGACCTCCCGCTGGGTGTCGGGTGGCTCGAAGATCGTCTCGGTGACCCCTTCGTCCACGAGAAGCGAGCGGGTCTCCGCCCAGAAATCGGTCTGGCCGCCCACGGCGACCTCCACCGCGTACGGGTACTGCAGGCCCTTGACGCCTCGATAATCGGAGTAGGTGGCCACGACCTCGGCGCCGGTCTCCCCCTCCGGCGTTCGCTCGCGGTACCGCACCCGCGAGACACGTCCGGTCTCCGCATCGAGCAGCCACCCAGGTCACCTTCTGCTGGCCCAGCTGCAGGCGAACCCAGTCGACGCGCCGACCGCTCACCTCTCCGCGGGCCCTCGGCGCACCGCTCCCGGAGAGACGCGAGGTCGTGCCGCCTCCTCAGGAGGACGACGGGGTTGCGGAGGATCCGGTCCTCGACGTCCCGCTTCTCGCCTTCGGGAACGGGCGGTCCGTCCTGCCGCCCCGAGGTAGGCGCTCCTCCCGTTGCGAGATCGTGGTCATCTTCCCGATCCCCGGCAGGCCCCGTGCAGATACCGTCGGGAAAGACGGGCGCTCGTCGTGGGGACCTCGACGTTCTCGGCCGCGCAGCCGCCGTCGGCTCATCGCTCTGCGATGCGGAGTCTTTACTTCCCGACCGGATCCGGTCGAGGATCCGCGGCACACCCATGGCCTGCACGGTCTTCCGTTCGCGAGCTCGAGCATCCCTCGCGCGCTTCTCGTCGCCGTCGCCAGCCTGATCGGAGGACGGCGGCGAACCTCGGTCGGCGGCGGAGCCGGCCCCGGTTTCTCGAGCGAGAGCGTCGCATCGGCGACTTCTCGTCGGACCGCCCGGCCTGAGAGAGGCGATCCCTAGGTTGAGCGGGCCGCCTCGTGGCCAGCGCGGTCGAAGCGGAGAGCAGTACGCCCGCGAGAAGGCAAACGGCGACGGCGACGGACCCGGGCCCGGCCGGGGGACCCCACGCGGTCCTTGGCCTGCGGTCCGGACGGCAGGCGCAAGGAGACCGGACCGCGGCTAGAACGGATGGTGCAGCCCCGGGCGAGCTCAGGAGATCGCCTCCTGGCCGCGCGTAAGGGGGGAGTCGGGACACGAAGTTGCCAGCCGCCGCACCCCGCCGTGATCCCGCTGCTCCGACAGCCGCCCGGACGTATCTGAAGAATCGCGTCCCGGTCTCGTGTCGACCGCCGCTCCACCGCCTGTGAAGCTGTGGCGGTGGCCGGGTCGGCGGCGCCACGGCCTCGTCGATACCAGGGCCCCCGATACCCGCTTGCACCTGATGTTCGCGTCAGATCGGCATGCTCAGGTAGATTGCGTACAGGTTGATGGGCGATGGTTGGACGGTGCGGGCCTGGAGAACGCGATGAACGGCCGTCCGTTCTCCCCGGTCGCGACGTCGTGCCGATGCGCTGGTTAGGGAGTCTCGCAGACGCGACCTTCCCTCCGGCGCGCCGGCGTATCGCCAAGGTGGCGGGCTATTGAGACAGTTGGCAAGGCGGTCACGGTCCCGGCATCATGCTCCTGTTCGTCGGCGTGCTCTTTGTGGCGGGCCCGATCAGGCCCAGGCGCAGGAGCAGGAGCCGGCGAGGGCTACGGACGCCGGCCCTGCCGAGGAAGTACTCCCGAGCGCCCAGGCCGAGGGCGACGAGGGGCTGAGGGCGGAGTTTGGCACGGCGTCCACGATCTCGACGTCGTCCCTGCGTTTGGGATGCAGGCGTTAGCCGGTTGACCCTGAGTGGCACGGCGTCAACCGGTTCAGTTCGACTGGGGAAGAGGCGGAGGCGCCGGTGCAGCTGCCAACGGGGCGCAGATCACGGAGCGATCGCTGGGTGCCGAACGAGCGCCGCGGGACAGGTTGTTTTCATCCTGTTCAGGATCGGCCGACCAGGGCGTCACGACCCTGTCGCCGCTGAGCCGCCCGGGAGGCCGCGCCCGGCTCGGTTCTTCCCTGCGGCAGTGAGCCCGAACCAAACGGTGGACAACAGCTCCTACGCCTACTATGTCGCCGTGAGGACCTCGATACCAGCGCCACCTCCTTCACGGCCGCGAGCGTGCGCTACATCTGCAATCAGCGCCGGCACCGCGGCCGCGACGTTCCCAACGACAAGTGCCGACCAGCACCCGTTCTTCAGGTCACCTCGAGGCGCTGGCGGCCGCAGGTGTGACCGCCGCCGCGGGCTCGTACTCCCCCGACCAACGGTCGACAGGCGGCCAGCTTGCCGAGTTCCTTTCGGTCACGTTGGAACAGCACTGGCCGTAGTGTACGCCGCCCGCTCGATCGAATCCGCCTCAACGACCGGCAGTCGTCTTCATCGGGGGCCAACCCGCGCGGCTCGCAGCCCGCTCGAAGCGCACGCACTCGGCCACGAACGTGGCCGCGAGCTGCGGGTTGGCGAGCAGCTTGCGGCGGTGGGCCTCGTCGCGCGGCGGTCGCGTCACGAACGGGACGCTCGCCTCGCTCTCGAGGCGATAGCCTTCCCGGCCGAGCAGCTCGATCAGCTCGTCGATCGAGGCGAAGAGCGTGAGGTGGTCGACGCTCTCCATCCGCACCGCGGCGGTCAGGAACAGCCGGCCCCGCGGCACCAGCGCCCCGTGGATCGCCGCCAGGAAACGCTCCGGCTGCGGGACGTGCTCCAGCAGCTCGCAGCAGATCGCCGCGTCGAAGGGGCCGCCGAGCGCGCTCGGCGACGCCCCCAGCACGTCCGTCACCTCGAACCCGAAGCGGCCCTCGCCCCAGCCGGTCGCCTGCTGCAGCGCCAGGGCGAAGCGCGCCGCCGCCGGGGCGACGTCCACCGCCACCCCATGCGCCGCGGGCAGCTCCTGGAGCGCGAAGAGCAGCAGCAGGCCGTGGCCGGAGGCGACGTCCAGGATGCGCCGCACGCCCGCGGCACGCCAGCGCGCGATCGTGGCATCGAGGGCACGGAGGATGTGGCGATAGTTCGGCGCCGCCACGTAGCTCAGCAGCAAGGCCGGGTAGTACACGGACTCCATGTAGGAATCGTCGGCGTAGACGGCGCGCGCCACCTGATCGTAGCTCTTCTCGCGGTAGCGGCCCGAGCGAAGGAAGTCGATCTGGCGCTCCTGGAACTCGCCGGCGAAGCGGTTGAAGCCGCGCACCATCGAGGCCACGTCGAAGATGCCCGCCGCCACGCCCCGGCGCAGGGCGAGGGCGACGCTTTCGGTCAGCGCGTCGTCCCGCGGATCCGGTCGGCGCCAGTTCTCTTCGAGCTGGCGGATCGCCCCGGCGAGCCTCGCATCGGAGCGTGCGATCTCGTCGAGTAGCCGGTCGAATTCGGGCTGCGGCGTCGTCCCTGGCGACACGAGCCTCGGATGATGGCTCGCCGAGGGGCCGCAGGCAAGGCGCGGCCCCGAACCGAGGCCGGTACGTCGCCGAGCGCCGATCTGGTATCCTGAGTTCCGCGTCTCGCGTTCCCTCAACGAATCGATGACTCGATCTCCGGGCCTGCGACAGCGGATCGAACAGGATCTCCGCGACGGCAACTGGGGCCTGGCTCGCCAGCACCTGGCCCAGCTGTGGCACCGCGAGCCCACGATGACGGTCTCCAGCTACGTCCTCGGCTGCCGCTCGCGCCTGCTGGACCGCGTGCCCCTCGTGCCCTACAAGCTGGCGATCCTCCGCTCGTTCACCGTCGAGCCGATCGTGACCCTGCTGCGCGCCGGGGCCCTGGTGGAGGGCATCGACCTCGAGGTCCAGGTCGGCGACTTCAACACGTACGCGCGGGACATCCTGGACCCGGCCAGCAGCCTCTACCGATTCCGACCCGACGCCGCCCTGCTGGCCGTGCTGACCCGCGACCTGGGGCCGGAGCTGACGGAGGCCGACCCGTCGGCGCCGGCCGTGGAGAGGATCAGCGAGAGCTTCGGTGGCTATGTGACGGCGTTTCGCGCCAACTGCAGCGCCTCTCTCGTGATCCAGGGCCTGGAGGAGGTAGTGGCGGCTCCTCACGGGGGCGGTCGGGCGGCCGAGGTTTCCGCGGTCGCGCGAATCAACGCGCGGCTCAGCCAGCTGGCCGCCCAGCACCCGGGGACGTACGTCCTCGACTACCAGGCGCTCGTGGCACGCCACGGCCCGTCGGGCTGGAACGACGAGCGGAACTGGACGACCTCGCGCCTGCCGCTCGCCAACGCGAGCCTGTTCCCCCTGGCTCGGGCCTGGCTCCGGTTCGTGCATCCGCTCGCGGGCAAGCTGTGCAAGGCGCTGATCACGGACCTGGACAACACCCTCTGGGGTGGCGTGATCGGGGAGGACGGGCTGGCGGGGATCTCGTGCGCCCCCTCGGGTCCCGGGCGGCACTTCCGCTCCCTGCAGGAGGCGATGCTCGAGATCCGCGACCGCGGGGTCCTGCTGGCGGTCTGCAGCCGGAACGATCTCACGGAGGCGAGGGAGGCGCTCGCGGAGCACCCGGGGATGCTGCTCCGGCCTCAGCACTTCGCGGCCATGCGCGTCAACTGGGAGGAGAAGGCCGCGAACGTGCGCAGCATCGCCGAGGAGCTCAACATCGGCACCGACGCTCTCGCCTTCATCGACGACGACCCCGTGCAGCTCGAGCACGTGCGGGCGGAGCTGCCCGAGGTGCACGTGATCGAGCTGCCCGCGGAGCCGGAGCGCTACGCCGAAGTCGTCCGCGAGGACCCCGTCTTCGCGCGGCTGGTGCTCTCCCCCGAGGACGAAGCGCGCCCGCGCTACTATGCCGAGCAGCAGGCCCGGCTGCAGCTCCAGCACCGGGCGCCGTCCCTGGAGGAGTTCTACCGCTCGCTGGAGCAGGAGGTCGTGATCGCGCGACTCGGTCCGGACACGGCGGAGCGAGTGGCCCAGCTCACCCAGAAGACCAACCAGTTCAACCTCACCACGCGACGCTACACGGCTCGGCAGGTGATGGAGCTCGCGGCCCGGCCGGAATGGCGGATCTTCACGGTGAGCGTCAGCGATCGCTTTGGCGACAGCGGCCTCACCGGCACCGCCATCACGCGGGAGGAAGACGGGGCCTGTTACATCGACACCTTCCTGCTGAGCTGCCGGATCATCGGACGCACCGTGGAGACCGCCGTGCTCGCCTTCCTGATCGAGCGCGCGCGGAGGCTCGGCCTCACCGAGGTCCGGGGGTCGTTCGTGCCGACGCGCAGGAACGGCATCGTCGAGGACCTCTTCTCCAGGCACGGCTTCCAACCCGGGGGCGAGCGCGAGGGTGCCACCGCCTGGGCCGTCGACCCCACGGCGGCCCGGGTGGAGTGCCCGGGCTGGATACGCTTGACCGTGGAGGAAGGAGCGTTGGCCTGATGGACGGTGCCGTCCTGCCGCGGGTCGTCGGCGTCCTGGCGGACGTCTTCGAGGTGGACGCGGCGGCGCTCGGTCCCGAGTCCTCGCCGGCCACCATCGAGGAGTGGGATTCCCTGCGACACCTCAACATGGTCATCGCCTTGGAGCAGGAGTTCGGCATCGTGTTCGCCGCGGAGGAGATCGAGGAGGCCGTCAGCGTGGAGGCGGTCTGCCGGCTGGTGGCGGGCAAGGTGACACGGTGAGCGGCGCCGGCGTCCGGATACCCCGGCCACGCCTGCTCGTCGTCCGACGCGTGCGGCCGCAGCTTCTGTCGGTCGGCGACGAGGCGCTGGTGGAGGTCGAGCCGGGGCTGGCCGGCTTCCTCGACCTGCGGGACGCCGACGGCCACCGGCTCGGTGAGGGCCTGGGCCACGAGTGGTGGATCGGCCTGGGAGCCGCCGCCACCGCCGCCGTCTGCGCGGGCCCCGAGGAGCGAGGCTGGGTCGGCATCAGCGCCTCGGTCGACTGGCTGCGTGCGGCGGCGCCCGGGGAGACGCTGCGGGCCAAGACCGTCGTCGAGCGGGTGACGCCGGATCGCTTCGAGCTCACCGGCGTGACCCATGCCTTCGACGTCGTCGGCGCCGAGCGGGGAGACGTCGTGGCTCGCGGGAGGCTCGTGATGGGCACGTCCCGCCGGGCGACGGGGCGCCCGTCGCCGGAAGGGAAGCCGTCTGCGGCCGACGCCCCCGGTGCCGCCGTCGCGCTGACGAGGAGACCGCTCCCGATGCGGGCGCGGGCGCTGGCGAGAGCGCTGTTGCCGCCGCTGGCCCACCAGCACCTGCGCCGCCTGTACTGGCGATGGCGGCACTCGGCTTCACCTCCCGGCCTGGCCGTCTCGACGACCGCGCTGGAATGGGTCAGGGCGCCTCAGACCCTCTCGATCGGGGAGGCGGGCGCGTTCGAGCTGGACGTCCGTAACGACGGCGGGCGGCCGCTCGACCTCGAAGCCGTCCTGGAAACCCCGTTCGGCTTCGGCCTGGCGGCCGAGTGGACGAGCCCGGCCGTCTTCCGCCTCGAGCCCGGCCGGTCCACACGGCTGTCCGGTAGCGTACGTGCCTTGCGCCCGGACGAGGTGAACCTGGGCCGGCCGTGGCGGCTCGCCTGCGTCCTGAAGAACGCCGGGCGGGAGCTTCAGCGGCGGGAGACGAGCGTGCGCGTGCCCGACGAGGCTCCCGGCCGCGTCCTCTACGTCCTCACCGAGGACTGCGAGACCTTCGACGGCGGCCAGAAGACCGGCCGCTACGGTCCCCTGAGCGTCCTGGGCAACGCCAACGACTTCATGGACCCGGAGGACTACAGGGTCCAGATGATCGAGAAGCCGGCCGCCCTCAACCGGATCGCCGACGAGCACGGCGCACGCTGGACGCACTTCTGGACCACCCCTCAGCTCTCCGCCGCCGAGTGGGCGTGCGGGCAATCGGCGACGGGAGCCTGGCCCGCGATCGTGCGTGACTTGCGGGAGTCGGTGCGCGCCGGCTCGGCGCGGCACGAGTACGCGCCGCACCTCCACTTCGACTTCGAGCCGGACTCCGCGCTGCCGCCGCAGCCTCGCCTCGCCTACGACGCTCGCACGGACGGCTTGCTGCCCGTCGATTACTACGACCCGGTCACCAACCCGGACCACAAGTACCACGGCTGGGATGGCGCCCGGAAGGGAATCGCGTACGTCAAGCGGGAGGGCGACCTGCGGGACCCCGATTCCAAGACGGGATCGCTGCGGAAGGCGGTGCGTCTGCTCGCCCGGCTCGCCCTCGAGCACCGCCAGCCTCTCGTCACCCGGACCGGCGCCTGCGACTTCGGGGCGAGTCGCGAGGACCTGGAGACCAGCTTCGGGGCCCTGGAAGCCAACGGCCTGCTGGCCAACGCGGACGCGGGCTTGTACGAGCACGTGGGCGCCCACCCGCGCGGCCGGCAGGTCTACTTCTGTCGGCGCTCCGACCTGGAGGCCGAGATCGAAGCCCTGGAGGAGGCTTCCCTGGTCCAGCTGCGCGCGCCGGAGATCCAGCTCGAGGCCGCGACGCTCGACGAGCTGAACGCCTGGTTCGACCGGCGGATGGCCCAGTCGGGCGGTCCTGGCGTGCAGGCGATCGTGGCCATGACGCACGCGATGTTCATGAAGGGCGAGCCCGACCCGTTCCGCGACGTGGAGCGAGGCGACTTCGAGAAGCTGGACCGGCACCTCGAGCACGTTCGCCGGACCCATCCGGGCGTTCGCTTCGCCACCGCCTCCGAGGCCGTCCTCGAGTTCCTCGACTACTACTCACCGACGCTGCGGGCGGTGATCGCGGGCCCCACCTGCCGGTCGGACGACGGCGGGACCTGGGTGCATCCGATCCGGATCCTGGGACGAGGCATTCCGCTCTCGTCCAGCCAGCCCGCGACCCTCACGGTTCTCGCCCCCCTGTCCCTCGATCCCGATGAGCTGGAGACGCTCACGGTCCTGGAGGACGGCGTACCCGTCGCCGTCGCGAGAGCGGAGGGGCCCGCCCTGGGGAGCGTGGAGTTCCGGGCGCAGCGGAGAGAAGGGTACGCGCTCGAAGCCAGGACGAAAGCCGCCCTGGCCCCCGCGAAGACGGCGGATCAGGGAGCGGAGGCATCCCCGCGACCGCAGTACGAGGAGCGGGGCGAGGACGCGGTGCAGGAGCTGCTCCGGATCGTGCCGCCGCGGCTCACGCAGGCGGCAGTGGCCGGCGAGTCCCCGGCGGCGGGCGACACCTGGGAGTGGCTCTTCCCGGCGGAGCTGTTCCGGCTGCTGGTGAACCCCGTGGCCGGATGGAACGATCCGCCGGCTCGGCGCCTGCACCCCTACGGGTTCGCCTCCCTCGGGATGGCGGTCTACGCGTCGATGCAGGTCTTGCCAGGGAAGCAGCCGCGGCACGCCGAGGTGCGCTGGATGCGTCCCCTGACCGGCCGCACGGACTTCCGACTGCGCTGCCGGCTCGAGCGCGTCGACGGGCCGCGCGCGACGATGGAGGGACGCTTCTTCGAGTCGACCGTCCAGATCGCCCAGATCAGGATCACGCTCGAGGATGCCGCGGTCAGCTCCCCCGGAGGCTGGCCGTCAGGGCCTGCAGCTCACCCCGGAGGCGGATGAGGTCCTGTTCCACCGCCGCCAGGTGGCTCACGTGACGGTCGGCGGCGAGTACCCGCTGGTACAGCTCGCTGCGTTCACGCCGCAGGTGGGCGACGACGTCGGCCTCCGTTACCGATGCGCCGCTCGACTCCCGGCGCGAGGCGAGGAGGCCGTCCAGGTGGTCGAAGGCGCTCTGGACGCGGGCCTTCAGACCCGCTCGACGCGCCCGCATCCTCTCGACGACGACGTGACGCGAGCCGAGGAGCATGTGACAGGGTCTCGGGAAGGCGATCGAGCTCGTGGAGCCCGAGCAGCGAATCCTCGACTCCCACGTCTGCCGCGCTGGCGGCGACTTTCGGGTCGTACCGGATGGGAACCACGGGCGTCTGCGCACAGCCGGCGAAGACGACGGCGTGGTTGCGGGCGGCGACGACGAGGAGCCGACCGCTCGAAGAGCGCGATGGCCTGGCCCCCGGTGCGAGGGGCCACCACTGCGGTGGTCCGCCCCGGCAGAGCCGCTCGTATCGCGTCGGCCACCTCCCGATCGTCCGTACCCGCCCCGCAGTGGAAGGGAAGGAAGACGATCGGGTGGCCGGTGGGAAGGCTGCCGAGACCCGCCGCCAGCTGTCGCACGAGGTGGTCGCGGTCCATGCCGAGATCCCAGGCCCGGACCGCGACCGAGATCGGGGCGCCCTCTATGCCCGCTTCCCGGAGCTGAGTGTCCGCGTACCGCCGGTCGTCCTCGTCGGCCTCGAGGTCGTGGGCCGGGTCGATCGCGACGAGAGGCTTCGCCGCCGGGACGATGTCCAGGATCTCCAGGGCTGAGGTCTCGTCGCGAACCAGGAGGAGGTCCGCGGCCTCGCAGGCCATCCGGAACATCGCGCGGCCCGGGGGCGTCCGAAGGGGACCCACCCCGCCACAGAAAAGCGCTGCGGGCACGTCCCCCATCCGCGCCAGGAGGGCCGGCCGCACCCAGGCCTCGATGCCCATCGAGCCTTCCCGGAAGAGCGCCGTCAACGTCGCTCCCCAGTAATCCTGGAAGACGCCCCCGAGGCCGAACAGGACCAGGTCGGCTCCGAGGATCGCCTGCGCGCAGCCCTCGAGGTCGAAGAGGTCGATCGGCGTGACCTGCAGGCGCTCGGCCGTCGCCCGGTCCTCTCCGAACGTGGCGGCGATCGCCAGCGACGGGTGGCGCCTCCGAAGCTCGAGGGCGACCGCTTCCAGGATGGCCTCGTCACCGAGATTGCCGAACCCGAAGTAGCCTGAGATGAAGATGCGGCCGAGGCCGGCTCGCCGTCCCGTGGGGCTCTGCTCCGCCAACTCTCCTCCTGCTCTTCAGTATAAGGCGGGGCCGTCGCCGAGGCGTCCCCGGGCGGGAGGCACTCCAGCGGCAGTAGACTACGGTCGCACCTGAGTCGTCCGGAGGGTCGATTGCCTTGTCGCGTGCTCGCTGTGGTGGGAACCCGTCCGGAGGCCATCAAAATGGCCCCCATCGTCCTCAGGCTGCGGCAGGAGCCAGAGACGTTCGCGGTTTCCCTGTGCGCGACGGGACAGCACCGCGGCCTCCTCGACTCGCCGCTCGAGCTGTTCGGCCTGAAGCCGGACCTCGATCTCGACCTGATGCGGCCCGAACCAGACGCTGAACGGCCTCTGCGCCCGCATCTTCGAGGGCATCGACTCGTACCTCGCCGCGGAGCAGGCCGGACTGGCTGCTCGTCCAGGGTGACACGACGACGCGTCATGGCGACTGCCCTGGCGGGCTTCCACCGCCGCGTCAGGGTCGCTCACGTCGAAGCGGGCCTCCGAACGGGCGACCTCGCCAGCCCGTTCCCGGAGGAGATGAACCGGCGCGTGGCGGATCTCGCCTCCAGCCTGCACTTCGCGCCCGACGCGCCGCAGCGCCGCAGGCCACTCCGAGCGCGAGGGGATACCCGGCGGTCGGGTCCACGTCACCGGCAATACCGTGGTGGACGCCCTCCTCGTGGATCGCGGGCCCCGAGCCGCCGCGCCCCGGACGAGTCCAAGCTGGTGCTCATCACGTCGCACCGCCGGGAGAGCTTCGGCGAGCCGATGCACCGCGCCTTCCGCGCCATCGCGCGGCTGGCCCGGCGGTTCCCGGACCACTCCTTCGTCTTCCCGGTCCACCCGAACCCCAACGTCACCGCCGCGCTCGACGAGCTCCGGCAGGTGCCGAACGTCCGGCTGGTGGAGCCGGTGGACTACCGGCAGCTCGTCGTCATGGCTCCGTGCCGCCCGCCTGGTCCTCACCGACAGCGGGGGCATCCAGGAGGAGGCCCCGACCTTCGGGAAGCCCGTCCTCGTCCTGCGCAACACGACGGAGCGCCCCGAGGGCGTCGAGCGGGGCGTGGCGAGGCTCGTGGGCACAGACGAGCAGCGCATCTTCGACGAGGCCGAGACGCTGTTGACCGACGACACGGCTTACGCCGCCATGGCCCGCGCCGGCAACCCGTACGGGGACGGCCGCGCGGCCGAGAGGATCGCGGGCCTGCTGGCTGGCCGGGAGGTCGTGCCTTTCGGGGGCTGAGTGCCCCGCCCCGCGACGCAGGACCAGCGATGACACCCGCCGCCCGACCGCCGACGGCCTCCGGACGGGAAGGCTTCCGTCGCCGCTTCGCGCGCATCACGAGCGTCGTCGCGGACCTGCTCCGGGCCGCGCGGGGGCGACGCTACGCAGGGGCCTCCCGTCCGGAGCTCCTGCTGATCGGTCAGGCTCTCTGGTTCGGCGGGGGCGGGCCGGACGACCCGCTTCCGCTGTTCGACGGCGCGCTCTACCTCGATCGGAATCCCGACGTCGCCCGCAGCGGGATGAACCCGCTCGTCCACTTCCTCAGACACGGCGCCGCGGAAGGCCGCGACCCCCATCCGCTCTTCAGCACCGCCTTCTATCTCGATCGGAATCCCGACGTCGCCCGCAGTGGGCCGAACCCGCTCGTCCACTTCCTCAAGCGCGGCGCCGCGGAAGGCCGCGACCCCCATCCGCTCTTCAGCACCGCCTTCTATCTCGACCGGCACCCCGACGTCGCGCAGTCCGGCCAGAACCCCCTCGTCCACTTCGTCCGCGAGGGCGCCGCGGCGGGCTACGATCCGCATCCGCTCTTCGACGCGACCTTCTATCGAGGGGCCGGCCATGGAGAGATCCCCGCCGAGGTCAACCCGCTGGTGCACTACCTGACCCGGGGCGCGGCCGAGGGCCGGGACCCGCACCCGCTCTTCATCACGGAGTACTACCGCAGCCGCAACCACGATGTGGCCCTCGCGGCCCTCAACCCCCTCGTCCACTACGTTCGGTTCGGGGCCGGCGAGGGGCGATGGCCCCATCCGCTCTTCGACCCCGCCCACTACCTCCGGCAGCACCCTCCGGGCGCCCAGCCGGCGAATCCACTCGTGGCCTATCTCGAGCAGGGGGCCGCCGAAACCCGCGATCCGCATCCGCTCTTCGACACGTCGTTCTACGTCTCCCGGTACCGCGACAGCCTCTGCGAGGGGCAGAGCCCGCTCGTGCACTTCGTCCGCGCGGGGGCCGCCGAGGGTCTCTCGTCCGTCGCTGACGAGGCCGTGGGCGCAGGCACGACCGGGCACTCCGAGCCCACCTTCGCCGCCGCCGCGGCGAGCTCGCTCTTGCCGTCGACCCGGGTGGACGTCGTGGCCCTCGGGCCGACCTCTCAACCCGCGAGAGAGTGGGCCGATCGCATGGCCTCTACGGCCGCGCCGCTCGGGATCGACGTGGCCGGCCTGGATCTGCCGCTTCGTTTCCCGGCGTGCGCGGAGGCCGTCAACCGCGTGGTCAGGAACAGCAGTGGGCACTACTCGTTCCTCGCCACGGCCTCGCTTCAGCCGGCGCCCGGCTGGCTCGAGCCGCTCCTGCAGGCGTTCGCGTTCCTTCCGCGCGTGGGGGCCGTCTGCTCGTCGGTGGTCGCGGACGCCCCAGGTGTGGGCAACGAGGGGGCCTCCTGGGCTCCGGCGGCGGGTGCCGTTCGCGCGATCGAAGCACCTTCGGCGGGCGGCCTTCTCGTCCCCCGTGAGCTGTTCCTGCGCGTCGGCGGCCTGGATCCCGCCGTGTCCTCCTACGAGGAGGCCCTCCACCGCCTTGCCGAACGACTGAGGGGCGCCGGGTTCGAGGTCTACGGCCATCCGCAGTCGAGGCTGTTCGGCGAGAGGCCCACGCCGTGGGTACCCGAGGAGAAGCAGCGACGCCGCAGCCTCTTCGCGGCCGTCTGCGGCGGGCCCTGGCCCCACGCGGGCGCGATGCAGGCCGATCCCGCGGTCGCCCTGCTGCGGCTCTTCGCGGCGACGGGCTGGCGCGTCGTGGTCTGGCCCCGGGGCCGGTCAGGGAACGCGCACGAGTCAGCGGCACGCGCGTGGGAAGCGGTCGGCCTCGAGGTGGCCTCGGGACGGGACGACCAGCTCCCCCTGCCATTCCTCGAAGACTCCGGCGCGGACGCCGTCCTGCTGGACCAGACCATCGACCCCGCGACTGTTGCCCGCATCCTGGCCGTTCAACCGCGAGCGCGCCTTCTCCTCCTCGTGTCGGGCGACGGCGGCGTTGCCGATCGGCGGTGGCTCGACCAGCTCGACGGGGTGGTCTCGCCGGGCCGGGAACCGGCCTTTCCCAATCACCTCGACCTCGCGGCGGTACTGGCCGGGGAGAGGAGACGACCTCCGACGCGGCCGAGACGAGGCGGACGCGGTTGTACTGTGCGGGGCCCCGGTCGGCGGTGGACGCTCTGGAGGTGGAGCTTCGGGAGCGCCTGCCCGAGGCACAGGTCGTGAGCGGCGTGCCGCTGTCCACGGCGGAAGCCGAGGGCGCCCTCGGCGTGATCGCGCTGGAGACGGGCTCTGGCGTCGAGACGGAGGCCATACGAAGCGCCCTGGCACGCGCGGTCCCCGTCTTCGCCACGCCCGCGGTGCAGGCCGCATGCGGTGCGGACGGGCTCGAAGTCGGTGTTGCGGACGACTGCGTGCCCGAGTGGACGCAGAGCCTCGGGCCGCCGCTCGAGCACCTGGGTGTCCGCGTCAACCCCCTGGGACCGATGGACGGACCCGCCCGCAGTCGTTGGCCCTGGACGGTCGGGCAGCGGCCGCTCGCGAAGCTGCTCCGCCGGGCGGGCCTCGGGTCCAGCGCGGCCCGAAGCGCTCAGCTCGAGGGACTCGCTCGCGACCTGGGCGCCCTCGGGAAGACCGATGCCGATTTCCTGTTCCTGGGATCGATCTCCTGGCGTTATCGTCATCAGCGGCCGCAGCATCTGTCGGCGGAGCTGGGCCGGCACGGCAAGCGCGTGGTATACGTGGAGCCCGATTTTCTGCCCGAGGCCGACCCCCAGCCGTATCGCCTCGAGGAATCGCCCGAGGACAACGTGTTCTGCGCCAGCCTGCGAGCGCCGGGCGTCATCGACATCCATCGAAGGCCCCCTTCCGCCGAGGAAGTCCGCGTCCTCACCGAGAACCTCCTGCGGTTGTGCAATGCCGTCTCTGTCGCCCGTCCCACGTTGATCCTCCACGCCCCGTTCTGGCTCCCGATCGGCCAGGCGCTCCCCCACCGGCAGCTGGTGTACGACTGCATGGATCTCTACCGAGCCTTCCCCAACGTGGCCGCGGATATGGGCACGCTGGAGGAGGAGCTCCTCCGGTCGGCAGACCTGGTGGTGTTCACGGCCGAGAACCTCCGGGAGCAGACACCGGTGGGCTCTCGGAGCGCGATCATCAGAAACGGCTGCGAGTTTGGCCGGTTTGCCGGCGCCCGGCCCCTCCGGGTGAGCGATCGCGTCAGGGTGGGTTACGTCGGCGCCATCGATCGGTGGTTCGACGTCGATCTGTTGAACCGGTGTGTCGAGTCTCGGCCGGAGTGGGATTTCGTCCTCGCTGGATCCTACGCTGGCCTGCACACGGGAGCGTTCCGGGCGCGGCCCAATCTCCACCTCCTCGGGGAGATCGACTACGGTGACGTCCCGGAGCTCGTCGCCGGCTTCGACGTGTGCCTGGTGCCGTTCGTGGAAGGAGACCTCACGCGGTGCGTGAACCCGGTGAAGGTCTACGAGTACCTCGCGGCCGGCAAGCCGGTGGTCGCGACCCCGCTCCCCGAGCTGCAGCTCCTGCCGCCTGGCCTGGTGCACCTCGCTCGCCCCGGCCCGGAGTTCCTGGAGGCGTTGCCCAGAGCCGTGGCCGAGCGTGACGATCACGCCCTGGCTTCGAGGCGCCAGGAGTGGGCCGCAAGGCAGACCTGGGGAGCGAGAGCCGAGGAGCTGTTGCGGGTGCTGGCCGGATGAGTGGCTCGGGGTCGACGGTGGGGTCCGTGGGTGTCGTCATCGTCGACTGGAACGCGGCCGCGCTGGTCACGCGATGCCTGACCGCGCTCTCACGACAGACCGTCCGGCCCCACGCGATCGTCGTCGTGGACAACGCGAGCACCAGCGAGACCTGGCGGCACGTCAGGGGCGAACACCTGCAGGTGGAGATGGTCCGCCTGGCGGACAACTGCGGTTTCGCGGCCGGGACCAACCGTGGAATCGCGCTGGCCGCCGAGTGCGACTGGATCGCGGTATTGAACCCCGACGCTTTCCCGGAGCCGGGATGGCTCGAGAAGCTCCTGGTCGCGGCCGCCAGGTACCCGGAGTACTCGTTCTTCGCCAGCCGACAGGTGAACGCAGATGATCCCGACCGGCTCGACGGCACGGGGGATGCGTATGCCGTCAGCGGCCGGGCCTGGCGGCGGGACCACGGCCTGGACGCCCATGGAACGCGGCTCGCGCCCGAGGAGGTCTTCGGCCCGTGTGCGGCGGCCGCGCTCTATCGGCGTGAGGCTCTCGCCGAGGTCGGGGGGTTCGACGAGCGTTTCTTCTGCTATTTCGAGGACGTCGACCTGGCCTTCCGGCTGCGCCTCGCCGGGCACCGGTGCCTGTACGTCCCCGACGCCGTCGTGCACCACGTCGGTTCGGCGAGCAGCGGCCGCGGAAGCGACTTCTCCGTCTACCACGGGCACCGCAACCTCGTCTGGACGTTCGTGAAGAACATGCCGGGGCCACTGCTGGGGCTCTACTGGCCTCATCACGTGTTGCTGAACGTGGTCAGCCTCGTCTGGTTCACGCTGCGCGGGCAGGGGCGGGCCATCTGGAAGGCAAAGTGGGACGCGCTTCGAGGCCTGCCGAGGGTCCTCAGACAGCGGCGCGAGACTCAGGCCCGGCGCCGGGTCGGCTCACGAGAGCTGCGCCGGCTGATGGTCGGGGGCTGGCGCGGCTTCGGACTGGGGCGCTGAGCAGCGGCCCCGGGTCAGATGGCCAGCAGCACGGCCTCGATGTCCGCCCTCCGGCTCTCGTTCAGGTAGCGCGATCGCGCCTCGCCGGCCAGCCCGGAAGGGTCGGGACGCCAGCCTCCGTGCACCCTCTCGAGTGCCTCCAGCCACTCTCCCGGTTCGCACAGAAGCCCGTTGTCTCCGTGTCGGATGGCCTGGCGGTAGGAGTGAGCCGGCGACGCGATCGTCGGGACACCCACCGCCGCCGCCTCGAAGAACTTGAGCGCCGACTTGCAGTTGGTGAAGTCGTTCACGGCCAACGGCACGATGGTCACGTCCGTTCCCCAGATGCTCTCCTGCAGGTCGAGGTAGCTCTTCAGGGGTTCGCAGCGGACACGCCCCGCGGCCCGGAGAGCCTCGAGCTCTGGTGGGAGGTTCAGGATTCCGACGACGGCCAGCTCCGCATCATCTCTGCGTCGAAGGAATTCCAGGAGCTCGTCGGAGATCCCGCGGAAGTCGTTGTCGTGCGACGGCGATCCGCTGAAGTAGCCCACGAGGAAACGTCGCCTCAACGGTCGCCCGCGAGCCACGAGCTGTGCCGAGACGTCGGCCTGCTCGCGGTTCATCAGATTCGGGACGACTCGGACGATCCTGCCGTATCGCTCCCGCAGCTTTTCTGCCAGGAACTCGTTGGTGCACGTGAACCCATCGCAGAGGCTCGCCGTCTTGTTGACCCTGTTCATGTAGGCGCAGAGGTGATTGATGGAAGCGTCGTCCTCCGTGCGGCCGAGCGTCTTGATGACGAGCGTCAGGTACCGATCGTCGAAGATGAGGTCGTCCAGGTCGAACTGCACGCTCTTGCCGAACGCCTTCAGCTCCTCGATGAGAGTCTCCACCTTCGGAGACCACAGCATCCGAACGAACACGAAGGCGTCGGCGTCCCGGAGATGGGGCCTGATGTCAGGGATCTCGTGGCTCAGAAAGAAATGGGCACGCACGACGGGGCTGCGCTCGACGGCCTGGCAGACGTTGTAGCCCCGGTACCTGAACGTGCCCGGGTCGGCGGTCTGGGAGAAGTAGACGACGTTCTTCGTGTGCCTGTTCCGGAGTGACTCCTTGAACAGTGTCGCCCTTTCGTGAAACCCGACGTCAAGCCGCGAGTAGGTCAACCGTCGCTCCCATCAATCCCGGGCGAACAGCCGTGAGGGTCGTACGAGGCATGCCCGCCGGGCCGACTGTGCCAACACACCATCGTCCTTGACGCGGATGAAGTGAGCGGTACCCGCGACCGTCTTGTGGCGGTAGCCACCGGCCATGACCTCGCAGTTCCAGTGCCAATCCTCGAATCCGAATCCGCCGTCGAGGTCGCTGGGAAGGAACGGGTGCTCCTCGTGAAGGCGCCGCGGGGCAAAGGAGGAGGCTGTCCAGTAGTTCCTGGCAACCAGGGTAGACACGGAGAAGACCGGTGAATCCTGGTCGACGTGGACATGGATGACGCCACCTTCCCCGAAGTACACGCAGATGTCCGGGTGACACACCACCGGGTCGATGCTCTTCCGGGCAAAACCGTGGGCCGCCGCCAACCACGTACTGCACCACAGGTCGTCGGCGTCCAGGAAGGCAATGAACTCGCCGGAAGCTGCGGTCACGCCGGCATTCCGGGCCTGCCCCGGGTCCCCGAAATCGACCTCCAACAGTCGGATCGCCCCGGGGCTCGCCTGCAGGAAGTAGTCGCGCGTCGCTGCATCCGGACGATCCAGAACTGCGATCACCTCGACCTCGAGGCCCAGCTCTCTCGCATGATGCGCGGCCCGCAGGGCGCTGACCACGCTGAAGTGCGCGAGCGTTCCCTCCGAATGCGCATTCACGATGGCCGAGATGTCGGGCCCGCTCGGTTTCGCCAATCCGATCACCTCAGACGAAGAGGGCGGCGACTGCTCGTGCGAACGCCGCTCGTGAATGTCTCTGGCGAACCAGCTCGGACGCTCGCCGCGAACGATTCATGGCGTCCTCGGGCGATCGACGGATCGTCTCGAGGCATCGGACGAACCCCGAGACGTCGTCGGCTCGCTCGACGAGGAATCCCGTCGTTTCGTTCACCAGCTCCGGGATGCCGCCGACCCGGGGCGCCACCAATGGGACACCAGCGGCGGCGGCGGCGAGAAGCTGCAGGGGCAGACCACCCGACTCGCACGTGTGCAGATAACAGTGGTGTCGGCCTCGGAGAAGGGCCGAGACGCTCGAGTACTCACCGTGTATCCGCAGGTTCGGCGCCGACGGCGGCGGCTCGGCCACATTGCCTTTCGACGTTGGCCGGCTCCATACGTGGAACTCGGCCCAGGGACACGCCTCCGCGATTCGCTGGAGAACGTCGGCACGCCTCTGCCACACCAGTGGTCCCGCCCAGAGTACCGACAACTGTCCGAAGGGAGTCGAGGCCTCTGCCGCCGCCCCCTCCTCACCCGTGTCCGACCCGGGTTCTTCAGCGATCTGGTACACGACTTTGAGCCGGTCCGTGATTGGAGCCTGAATCGCGAACTGACTGATGAGCTCCTCCCGCAGGGTCGCATTGTCGAGGACGACGTGGTGCACGGACTCGAACAGCCTCGGCAGTGCGCGCGCAGCGGAGCCCATCGGCACCCCGTCTCGGTCGAATTCTCGACGCAAGAGCGAAACGCCGAGCTTCGTGTGGAGGGCGAGCGGTCGCCCGTAGGTCTCGAAGCTGTCCCAGCACTCAGGGGACTCGATCGCATGCACCCACCTCGGCTTCCAGTTCAGTGTCAACTGAGCCAGCAGGTACGCCTTCTCGCGGCGGTCCAGCGGACTTGCCGCATCCCTCATGCTCACCACACGCACGGTGCGTGGCAGACGAGTGCTCAGGGGCGTATCCGATCCGACGAGCAATACAAGCACGCTCCGTGGGCCAGGGCGCTCGCTGAGCTGCGAGATCAGGTTGACGGCATGACGGGAGATCTCATCGTCGTCCAGGGTGTCGAGCACGACGAAGTGCTGGAAGGGCTGGTCTATCTGTTGACTCAGTGCCAGGAAGGCCTCGCCCACCCTTGATGGACGAGTGGTCTTCAGAGGAAGGGCCTCCGGGGAGGGGATACTCCCGGCGATCGACGGGTCGATGCGCGCGGCCTCACCCCATAGCGCGCGGAGCTGAGCGTACGCCGCGGGGGCGCGCGCGACACGACCCTCTCTCCACCCATGCGCCAGGTAGTGTGCCAAGGGGTTGACGCCAGACGCGGCGACGTCGGGGTGCCGGGCCAGATAGAAGGCCGTGTCGAACTCCGGGCTCGAGGCGAGGCCTCGCGAGGCCCCCTCGAGAACGTAGTGGGCGATGGGGTTCTGGCCGCCATCGAGAACGCCGGGGTGCTGCGAGTAGAAAGCTATGTCGAAGAACGGGTTCGGATTCCGGCCTTCGAGAGCCCCCTGCTGAACGAAGTGGTCGAGGGGATCCTCGCCGCTCTCGGCAACGTGTGGGTTCTGGGAGAGGTAGAAGGCGCGGTCGAAGAGGCCCGACGTCTCACACAGCTGCCGCACCCGCTGGTGATCGCGTGCCGGCTCTCGTCCCATCGCCCGGGCGATTCGGCTGAGAACCGAGGCCAGCCCGTCGAGACGGCGCACCCACACCCCTCCAGAAAGCCCGCCCGGGGAGACCAGGTCGATCGCGGTCACCCCTCGCTTCAGTCAGCCACTTAACCGTACGCCGTGTCGGGTGTCAACAGTCGTCGGACGAGCCGGCGCTCCGGCGCCCTGGAAGGCCCAGCGGAGTTGATGGGTCTAGAATCAGACCGAGAAGGGGGGAAGCGCCGCGTGTCCCGGTTCGTTCTCGCGTCGATTCCAGGTGCGGCTCGGGTGGTCAGGACGCTTCGCACCCTGGCCCGGCCTTGGGCTGCCCTCTCGCGTCGGGTGGCCGTGCGCCACCCGCCGGCTCCGGAGGCACCCAGGGAAGCCTGGGGTGCTCTGGCTGCGGAGATCGAGGCGGCTGGTCTCTTCGATCGGGATCACTACCTGTCGATCCACCCCGACGTCGATCTGGCGGGGTTGCGTCCGGCCGAACACTACATTGCGTATGGAGCCGCACTCGGGTGGGACCCGAATCCCTTCTTCAACACAGCCTGGTATCTGAGAAAGAACGTGGACGTGGCCGCCGCCGGATTGAATCCACTCGTTCACTACCTTCGCCACGGAGGGGCGGAGCGACGAGACCCAGGGCCGGACTTCGACACGTCTTTCTACGTCGCGTCAAACCCAGACTCCCTGCCGGAAGGCGCCAATCCCCTGGCCCACTTCCTTGTTCAGGGCTCGCGCGAGGGCCTGGACCCCTGCATGCTCGGGGGCAGAGCCAAGGTCACCGACCATGCGATCCAGGGACGCGGTTCACACCAGCCCCCCGACGTCGCCATGATCGCCGGGACGCCTCTCTTCTCGGTGGTCGTGCCCACCTACAATCACGAGGCGTATCTTCGTGCCACCCTGGACAGCATAGTCGCGCAAACGTATTCAAACTGGGAAGCAGTCGTCGTCGACGACGGCTCCACCGACGGGACGCCGGCGCTTCTGGACGCGTTCGCCAAGGCCGACCCACGCGTGAGGGTCATTCGCAAGCGCAACGGCGGAACCGCGTCAGCCCTGAACGAAGGGATTCGGGCGTCTCGTGGCACCTGGGTTGCATGGCTTTCTTCAGATGACCTGTACGCCCCGACTCGCCTGGAGTCGGCCGCGCGCTGGATCAGCCGATGCCCCTCCGTCCGGTTCTTCCACGGAGACTTCGACATCCTGCACGAGTCGGCCGGACGCACGATACCGCGGGCGCACTGGCTCGATCCCCGGCGAGCGCTTCCACCGCCGTGGCAGAGCATCCAGTTGCTCTGCGCGAACTACGTGAACGGCATCACGACCGTGATACACCGGGATCTCTTCTCGACGATCGGCGCGTTCCGGACGGTACACTCGCATGCTCAGGACTACGACCTGTGGCTTCGGCTCAGCAACAAGTGCGAGATGCGATTCGTCCCCGAGAGTCACTGTGTCTACCGCGTCTACCCCACCCAGCGGAGCGTCGTCGAGGCGGACCGCTGCCGCCACGACGCGCTCAGCGCGGCCGAGGATTTTCTTCGAAGCAACGACCTGGCTGCGCTCTTTCCCGGTCTGAATTGGGACGACGTCGAGATCTCCTCCCGCGCCCTGCGTGCGGGCCTCGAGGCCATGGTCGATGACGGCTCATTCGCAGGCGAGCCGTCGTTGGCGAGTCTCCTGCTCGCCCGGTTTCGCGAGTACCTGTCCTCAGACCGGGAGTCCGCCAGGCACGTTGCCCGGCGACTCGCGTCTCGGCTCGAGCGGCTCCAGGCTCGAGCACCGGACGCGCGCCTGACTCTCGTCTACGACCGGCTGCTGCACGGGGCAGGAGAGGTGAACGCATGTCTGACGCGCCCAGCGGAAACCGGAGCCTGTAGCGGAACTCGTGCGCAGGTCCCGCGATTGGCCTTCGTGGGAACTGCGCCCGCGTCAGATCTGCGACCTCGAGTTGTTGATGAACGGGGGCTTCGCCCCGTTGGCCGGCTTCATGGGGCGGGCGGACTACGAATCTGCCTGCTCGACCATGCGGCTGGCCAGCGGGCACCTCTGGCCGATCCCGGTGGTCCTGGACGTCACTCCGGAGTTCGTCGAGGGCATCGTCCCCGGGGAAACCGTGGCCCTCCGCGATGCCGAGGGCCTGCTGTTGGGGGTCCTCACGGTCGAAGAGATCTGGCGACCAGACCGGCGCGCCGAGGCAGAAGCCGTCTACGGAACCGACGACCCGGCTCACCCGGGAGTCCGACACCTGCTGGAGCGCGTGGGGAGTACGTACGTGGGCGGGAGAGTCGAGAGCGTCCGCCTCCCGCATCACTACGACTTCGCCCACCTGCGCCCCACCCCTTCCGAGCTGCGTGCCGAGTTCGCACGCCTCGGCTGGCGCGACGTCGTGGCCTTCCAGACGCGGAACCCCATGCACCGGGCGCATTTCGAGCTCACGCTGAGGGCCGCTCGCGAGACCCGGGCCAACCTCCTCATCCACCCGGTGGTGGGGCCGACAAAGCCAGGCGATCTCGACCACTACGTGCGCGTGCGTTGCTACGAGGCCCTCATTCATCGGTACCCGCCTCACATGGCGAAGCTGGCCCTCCTGCCGCTGGCGATGAGGATGGCCGGCCCCCGCGAGGCCCTGTGGCACGCGATCATCCGCAGGAACTACGGCTGCACCCACTTCATCGTGGGCCGCGACCACGCTGGACCGGGCAACCGGCCCGACGGGGCGCCCTTCTACGATCCCTATGCGGCCCAGGATCTCGTCTCCTCCCACCAGGCCGAGATCGGCATCACGATGGTTCCCTTCCGTAACATGGTCTTCGTCGAGGAGGACGACGCCTACCTGCCCGACGACGAGGTGCCACCCGACCAGCGCGCGCTCGACCTGTCGGGGACCGAGTTGCGGAAGCGACTCGCCGAGGGCCGGGACATACCCTCCTGGTTCACGTTCCCCGAAGTCCTGGCCGAGCTGCGACGCAGCCATCCCCCGCGCAGCCAACAGGGCTTCACCGTGTTCTTCACGGGCCTCTCGGGGGCTGGCAAGTCGACCGTCGCCAACGTCCTGCTCTCCCGCTTCCTCGAGATGGGCGGCCGCCCGGTCACCCTCCTCGACGGGGACATCGTCCGGAAGCACCTCTCCTCCGAGCTCGGGTTCTCCAAGAAGGATCGCGACACCAACATCCGACGCATCGGCTTCGTCGCGTCGGAAATTTCGAAGAACGGCGGGATCGCCCTCTGCGCCCCGATAGCTCCTTATGATCCCGTACGCAAGGAAGTCCGGGCCATGATCGAGCCGCTGGGGGGCTTCATCCTCGTCCACGTGGATGCGCCGCTCGAGGTGTGTGAGAAGCGCGATCGCAAGGGTCTCTACGCCCGCGCCCGGGCCGGCCTCATACCCCACTTCACCGGGGTTTCCGACCCCTACGAGGCGCCCATGGATGCCGAGATCGTGCTGAAGACCGCTGAGATCTCCCCCGAGCAAGCCGCTCAGCTCGTGCTCCTGCACCTCGAGCGTGAGGGCTACGTCGACTGCAATACGGCCCCTTGACGGTCGCACCGGCTCACCGAGATGACGTATCCACCGGCAGCGGTCGGACGCTTCTTCTACAGGTGTGCGAAGAAGCTGAGGCGTCGTTCCTTGAGCTGGATCATCCAGCGCAGCATGGAATCCGGTTGGAACATCTCTGGTATCTGATTCTCCTTGACACATGGGTGTTCCAGCGTCAACGGGCTGTCCGGATGTTGAGTCCAACAGGAGAGCCGTCGGTTGTAGTCGTTGCTCCGCCAGCGCATCCAATCCTCTGCGACTCCGTCGCCCACACGCCATGCCACGAGAGCGCAGAGCAGGCACACTCCCGCCCAGGAGAGCCTGCTCCACCTTCCGTGAAGGCTGCCGTACACGTAGGCGAAGAAGGAAACCAGGAAGACCAGACTCATCGGTGTATAGCGCGCCTCCGAAGCGGCGTCGCTTCCCATGTAGACCCACCGATTGACCATGAAGAGGATCGCAAACAGGGATGTCATGGCCAGGAGTGGCTGCGACTTGAGATCATCCACGAAGGCCTTCGTACCTCCGACTGCAGCTCGCCGGGAGAGGCTGACGACAAGCACCATCACGACGACCAGACCAACCGCGGCGGCAATCGGGCTCTTGGCGTGCTGCCAGGGGATCAGCGGTTGTCCGATCAGGACGAAGACCGTGCGAAAGGCATCCTCAGGGTCTGCCACGAACCTCGCGATCGTAGACCGCAGAGGCACCGCCGGGGCGGCGACTATTGTGGCGAAAACGGAGCTCCCTGGCGGCGCGAACCCTGGCGCCGGAGCGGGCCTGGCGACGATCGCGTACCAGGGGGAATAGGACAGGGCGAGGGATGCGATGGCCACCGCAAAGACCCACCGGAAGCCAAGCGTCCCCCACAGCGATTGCTCACTCGGATCACTGCGCCCGTCTCGCCGAAGACGATTGTAGAGGCTCCTCAATCGATCGACTCCCCCTACCCAGAGGACATAGAGAGGTACGGTCATCGCGGGCCCGAAGAGGAGTGGCACGAATAGCACCAGCAGGGCGAGGCGAGCTACCCACCAAGGATCATCCCAGCCCCGCGTTCCATCGCGCCACTGGAGCGAGAACACGCCCATGCCCAGCACGGACCAGGCCCACGGCATGACACATACCTGCGACATGTCCTGCATCTGCCGCAGGGACAGCATCATCGTCAGCATCGCCGCCAGCAGTGTTGCGTGGCCTGCGCTCGCCACGGGGTCCGACCAGGACAGGCGCCTCTCCTGGTCCACCACGATGATCCAATAGGCCAAGCCAAACGTGATCGTGGCCAGGATCGAGACTAGCAGCAGGTCCCAGTGGAAGAACTTCCCCAGGATCCAGCAGAAGATCTTGAGGATCACGGTCTGGTGGCCGATCACCGGAGCAAACAGCGTAGCGGCGGTCCAGTCGACTTGACCGGCAGCCCACGGCACCAACATCCAGTCGTCCACAAAGGGCATGTCGAAAGGGAACCTGAGGATCAGCCGCAGCGGAACCAGGGTCAGGGCAACCGCGGCCACCGAGAGCGCGAACAACCGCCATCCGCGCGTGCACAGCCTCTGCCATCGCATTCTCAATCTCCGCTCTCACAGGATCGCCCTTGGGCCCTCGACCTTGCGTGGAGGCGAGGACGTAGCACGTGTGCCGCGGCGGAGCCCACCGACCTCTATCCCGCCACCACGATTCGCCCGACACCTCCTTGGGGCGGCATGTCCCGTTGAGGTGGTCGCTACCTTTGCTGCGGGGAGGTGACCTGCGAGGACGCTGCTCTGCCCGTCAGCTACCGTAGCCTAGCGCCTCGCTGACCCCGCGTCCCCCGATTTCCACGAACTTCTCCTCCACATCCGCGTTCCAGAATCCCGATCGGTCCGTTCGCTGGCCCGAGTACGTAAGAGTCTCGGCGCCGATGCTGGCCTGCAGAACGCGCACGGCGTCCGCTCGCCCGGCGCCGACTGTCTTCGCGAGCTGCTCGACCGCCGACTGCTGAGCCTCGGCGCCGAGGTCCCCGATCAGCTGCTCGAATCGGAGCACGAGATCGGCTCTGCCGCCCTCGAGCCAAGGCTGTACCCTGCGCGCGTCCGTCATCAAGTCAGCGCCGAAGGTATCGAGGAAACCCAGCATCCGACTGGGACCCTCGGGACGGGCGAGCCAGCCTCGTTGGGCGGGCATCCACATCGGGTCTGCGACCTGACGGCGATAATGGAACCGCATCATCGACACCAGTGAATCGCGGACGTCGCGCACCACCATCAGTTTCGTGAAGTCTGCAAACAACTCCTGGGTGCGCGAGCCACAAGGGATATGGCCGACGGCGAACTGGCCGGGACGGATGAGGCGAGCGCTCACCTCGATCGGCAATTCGACACTGAGTTCCCTGACCCGAGCGAATTTCTCGACATTGGATCGGAATCGATAGTCACTGTACACGTCCAGCGACAGGTGTACTTCCAGATCGACCAGTCCGATCTCCAGGAGCATCTTGGCCACCAGGTACGTCCCCGCCTTGGGCAATGAGAAGACGATCGCGGGTCTGCTGACATTCCCTCTCGCGCTCTTGAAGGACACGAAGCCATCGTCGGTCAGGTAGAGCCGCACCCGGGAGCGATCGCAGGGCTGGCCGAGCCACACGGCCTTGTCCGATGAAGCGACGAACAACCCCTTCAGGAAACCCTGCCCTCTCGTCACAATGCCCATCTCACGGCGAGGACCTTCAGCAACCTCGCGTCAATCACCCCGCTGGGCATGAACCCAGTGCCAGAGGGCAAAGTCCGTCGCCGAGTACGTTCTGGCGCTGAACCTCAGCTCACACGACCTGCAGAGGTGCGCGATCTCCGCGAGCGTCCATGACACCGACGGTTCATAGGCACGAAGGTCGGCTTCGGTCTGTTTCCCTTCTCCGATATCCTCGAGGAACTGGATCAGCAGCGATCCGCCGGGCTTCAGCTTGCTTCCGAGCGAAGAGAAGTAGTCAGCTACGAGATCGCGGGTCAAGTGCTGCATGACTGCATACGAGAAGGCCAGATCGATTCCATCGGGGATCTCTGTCTTGTATCGCTCCGCAGCGACCGGCGTGAAATTCGAAATGCCCCTCTGCGAAAGGTAGGCAACCGCCTTTGTCAGAATGGCATCGTTGACATCGATCCCATAGACGTGACGGACGCGTGGGGCGATCTGTGCCGTCTCGCGACCATAACCGCAGCCGATCACGACGGCGACGGATTCCGGCGTCAGCCGGCGGAAAGTCTCGATGACGACGACATCATCACCGTCGATATCCATCAGGCCGCGATAAAGTGGATGCTTCTCGAAATAGCCATCGTCCTGTAGCTGCTGCCAGAACGCGAGATTGCTCCGCAATGGACTGCACCTTTCGTTGACCTGGCCGCGGATCCTAGCAGATCCAATCTGCGAATGGTCGGGTTGACGCGCGTGTGGGTGCTTGGGTCCCATCGCTGCGGCTCTCGATACCCGGCACGTGGCGGCATTGCGGCGCCATTGTCCTCGTCGTCTTGCCACTGGGGGAGAGTGAACGGATAAAACCACTCCTTCGCGAGAATCTCGTCCTCCACCCGATCGCCGTCACCGCCGGACGATTCCCTATGGTCACTCGTCTGGCTCGGCTGTACCCCGCATCCGGGCGATGAACTGAAACCCTATCCCCGGGAGTCTGCGGTAGTCACCGTCATTCGGGTTGTAGGGGTTGCCAATGCCACGGCAGAAGTCGTCGTGGGCGAAGGGATGGTCCTTCAGGATCTCAAGGCCGGCCGCGGCAAACCGCGCAACCCACCACTCCCGCGGCTTGACGGTCAAGTGGTAGACGGCACCTGTGTCCGGGTTCTCGTCGGGGACGACCGCGATCGTCCCGATGAAGTAGCCGCCTCGATGGAGATGCCTCTTCACGTTGGCGAACACCTGTTCAAGGTCGGAGTTCCGAATGTGCTCCATCACGTCCCACGCGGTGACGACGTCGAAGGAGGCGATTCCCTTCTTGTCCTGCTGGGCTTATGGTGAACGGCTTCGTGATGTCAGCCGTGAACAGGTTGAATGGAATGGTTCGCCATTCCGCGCGCTGGCGGACGACCGAGAAGTCACTGCCCTCGATGCCGACGGCGCTGTGGCCCGCCAGCAGAAAATCGAGCACTAGACCCCCACCAGCACAGCCGAGGTCCATCATTCGCAGGGGACCTCGTCCGACGAGCGCCTCGCATGCCCTCACGAATCGCGGCCAGCGGGTATTGTCAAGCTGCGTGCCCCAAGGCACGAGATGGTCGTCGCTGTCAGCCGCCACGGGGTTGTCCGTGGCGATCACGAATGCCGGGGCACGACCCAGCACTTCCGGCTGCCTCAGCACCGCGAGCAGATCGCGATACCAGAGTTCCTCCTTCAGGTGGGCGGCAGCGGAGTCACGCATCAACCCCTCGATCCTGTCGACCAGGTCGGCCCTCGACGCCGCGACCTGGTCACTCAGCCCGGCCCTGGAGGCGGCGATCTGCTCGGACAACGGATCGAACTTCTGACTCAACTCGGCCTTGGAAGCGGCGATCTGCTCGGACAACGGATCGAACCTCTGACTCAGCTCGGCCTTGGAAGCAACGGTCTGTTCGACAAGCCGATCGATCCTCCCGGACAACGTCTCGAGAGCGCGCGCGAAGTCGCCCTTCGCGGCAGCGACGTCCGCCGTCGCTCGCGCCGAGACGACCTCCAGATTCCCCGAGAGCCCCGCCACCTGCTTGCTCATTGCGGTACCGACACTTGCGAGCCCAGCCTCGAGCCGAGCCAGTTCAGTGCTCGTCTGCTCCATACCGATACGCACCGGCTCGGCAAACTCCGTGCTGAGGCGTTCAACCGCTGCATTCAACGCTCCCACCTGACCGATCAGCGACTCGAGAACGCCGGCACGCTCAGATGCCAGCCGGGCATGCTCCTGTTTCAGGGCCACCGATTCCCGGAAGATCGCACGGTGTCGTTCCACGTATCGCCCGACCGGCGGGACCCACATGACGATTCCCTTGAGCAGACCCTTCATCGTCGCCCCCTTCTCCGCTTCCTTCGACACCGACCCCGCCGCCCGCCGCTCAATGCTCTCTACGTCCGCAGCCAGGCTGCGAAGCGCATCCGGGTACCTGGCAAAGCGGGCATCTTCCGCCAAGAACTGATAAATGCTGCGCATGCCGATTGCGTTCTTCCTGGCGTCAAATGCCGTGGACTGCGGCGACGCGTGCATCCTCACGAGAGGCATGTCGATGCCCCAGAACGGGAACTCGGTCGCGATCTCGAGCCACGCGATCACGTCCTCTCCGGGCGAGCCGGAAAACGGTACTTCCGGAAGACGTCGCGGGTGCCCATTACCGTCGAAGGACAGATCGGGCAGTTCACGATCATGCCCGGAAGCTCGAGCCGCTGCTCTCCGGCAGCGGGGACGAGCTCCTCCCTCCCATCGGCCCAGACTCGGGTGTACGAGGTGTGCGAGATGGCCCACTTGTTGGTCACCATCTCCCGCAACTGGATCTCGATCTTCTTCGGTTCCCACCAGTCGTCAGAGTCGAGGAAAGCGACGAAGTCGCCCGTGGCCCTCCTCAGGCCCGCATTCCTTGCAACGCCCGCCCCGGCGTTGTCCTGCCGCAAGTACACGATCCGGTGGTCCCTTCGAGCCATGTCGTGGAGCCGGCCCACAGGCTCGGTGGAACCGTCGTCCACGACGATGATCTGCAGATTGCGGTGGCTTTGGCTCCGCGCGCTCTCGATCGCCCGCTCGGTGAGGTCCACCCGGTTGCAGAAGGGTATGATCACGGAGACGCTCAGGTCTGCGGCGTGCTCCAGGGTGCTCCTGTAGGCGCTCGCCCTCGCCTGGTCGTACGGCGTCGTCTCGAGAAAGCGGGCCAGCTCCCAGAAGAAGCGTCCCTTCGTTTCCTCGCAGGAACGGATCTCGGCATCGCTCAATTCCGTCTGGAAGCGCGTCCAGAGCGCGTTGCACTCGTTCACGACGTATTCCCTGCTTCGCGTCTTCGTGTCCTGCTCGGGATGCCAGCGTGACCGCACCAGAACTTCCGGTATGTGCTTGAAGGGCACACCCCGGATCAGATCGAACCAGAGGTCGTAGTCCTGCGTCGCCCGTAGCGACTCGTCGAAGGTCCTGAAGCGGAGGAAGAGCGATCTGGGAATCAGCAGTGAGCAACCGTGAACCAGCCCTCGAAGCAGGCTGTAGATCGGCTTTCGGGACACCTCGTGGTGGTCCCACCTGCAGGCGTACAGGGTCCTGCCCTGTTCGTTCATCACCTCGTAGTCGGTGTAGAAGACGACGTTCTCCGGGTCCGGCTCGTGTCGCAGGTACCCGATCTGGCGGGCGATCTTGTCCGGCGCATAGGCGTCGTCGTGACTGAGCCAGGAGAAGTAGCTGCCCTGCATCCTGGCAATGCCCAGGTTCAAAGCCGTGGCGACCCCTCCGTTCGGCTTCTGAAAGTACCGGATCCGGTCGCCGTAGCTTGCCGCGATGGCGTGAGTCCGTCCGCCGTCGGTCGAGCCATCGTTCACCACGATGACTTCGCAGTCCTCGTAGGTCTGGGCCAAGGCACTGTCGATCGCGTCACGGAGGTAGTTGCTGCCGTTGTAGACGGGGATGATGATCGACACCTTGGGCGAGAACGCCCCCGCCTTCTGACGGAAGCTCGCCGGCTCCGGAGCGGGAGCGGGTGGCGCCGCCCCTTTCCGGATCGTTTCGTACTGAGCGACCACCTGGTCGCCGACGACTCGGGAGTCCGCCCGCTCGGCGCAGATCCGCCAGTTCTCGTTCGCCGCCGAGTCCATCAGTCCGTCGTCGCGAAGCGCTTCGCGAATCCGATCTGCGATCGCGTTGGCGTCGGCGGGAACAATGAAGCCCGACTTGCCGTTCTCGAGCCACTCGTCAGCGCATGAGGTGCAGGTCTGGATGGGAAACGCCCCCATCGCCATGGCCTCGAGCATGGCGGTGCTGATGCCGTCCGATAGACTGATACCTATGTAGAGCCGCGACCGCCCAAACAACTCCAGCAGATTCCGGTGGGAGGTGTACGGCTGGATCTGGATCCGCGACCCCCGTCCGGCCAGAGACTCGACGTACTTCGTACACGCCACATCGGGCTTGTAGACGACGATCGTGTACTCCGAGAGCAGGTCCTCACACGCCGCCAGGGCCTGGAGTGCCAGGATGGCGCGGCCCGACCAGTTCTCGTAGCCCTTTACGGCGATTACACGACGCTTTGACGGTGGCTCTTCTCTTGGGACTGCCCTGATCTTGGCGAAGTCGATTCCCCCCGAGTTGGGCAGCACGGCGAGGGCGGGCACCCGAAGGCCCAGCTGCCTCGCGATGTGCAGGTCGCGGTGGCACTCGCAGGAGTAGTAGTCGACTTGGGACAGGAGGCGCCGGGTCCTCTCCTCGTGCTCCGGGAGCTTGGCGAAGTAGTAGAGATCGCTCCCGTAGTTCGACGCGATCCACGTGGGGAAGGCGCCCCGCCAACGCTCCCGGGCCTCCATCGTCAAGTAGCCGTTGAGCTGGAACTCCATGGAGTGGATGACGGCCGGCTTGAGCTTTCGGATGACCTTCCTCAGGAGTCGGGGTCCATACACGGGAAGGGCGCCGTCCGCGCGGCGCCCCATCCACCGTGCCAGGGGCTCGAGCAGTGCCGCCAGAATCGTGGGAATCGGTGGGGTAGTGAAGACGACCCGGACCGATCGGCTCCGGCAACCACTGAAATCGGTGCCGAATGCCCGGTAGTCGAGGGCTCGGAATCGACAGAAGTGCTCCAGCCGTCGCACCGATGCGGCAAGCCGGCCGAGCCGCAGGCTCTCGAGACCCTGCGCGAGCCGCCGCGTGGCACTCAATACCGAGTCCTCCCACCCGTAATGAACCAGGCGCGGAGCGTGGACGGTGATGTCGTACAGCTCATCGTTCACGGGCCCGATGTGCGAGCAGTACAGATGAATGTCGTAGCCGGTGTTGCGGAGAAGGTTGATCCACTGCGCGACGTGGATGCTGTCCTGAAAACCCACGAAGAGGATTCGCATCGGCGAGCCCTGCCTCTGAAGCGAGTGGTCTATGTCAGCGGCCCACGGCGGAAACCGGGGAGGTGATGGCCCGCATCCGTCGCCGTGGTTTCCGCCCGCAACGGTGCCCGCATCCTACCGGCTGGCCCGAAGCCGCACCTCGGGGGGCCCGGAGGACTCATCTGCGAGCCGTCGCGCGAGAAGCGCACTACCTTCTCCGATGCAGGTATCCCGTCACGATCTTGATGACCGTCTCGCTCACGTTCTCGACGAGGTACTCCGGGGGGGCGGTGAAGCCACCACGGAGGGAGAGAACGGCCTTCACGGAGCGCAGGATGGTCTCGACGTCGGCGCCGGCGAGGACGTTGCTTCCGCACTCCAGCGTCTCCGGCCGCTCGGTGACGTCCCGGATGGTCACGTTCGGGACTTTGAAGATCGCGCATTCCTCCTGGACCGTGCCCGAGTCGGAGAGGACGCACAGTGCGTTGCGCTCCAGCGTGATGAAGTCGAAGAAGCCGAAGGGGGGGAGGAAACGAAGATCCTCGTCCTCGACGCGGATGCCCTGCTCTTCCATGCGCTTGCGGGTGCGCGGGTGCGTGCTGACGATGACGGGGACGCCGTGCTCGGCGCGCAGGCCGGCCAGCGCTCTCGTCAGGGACGAGAGCCGCTCCGGCACGTCCACGTTCTCTTCCCGGTGCATGGTGACCAGGAAGTAGCTGCCCTTCTTCAACCCGAGGTCTGACAGCGCGGTCGACGACGCCATGCGCGGCTCGTAGTGCCGGATGACCTCGTAGATCGGGTTGCCCGTGACGTAGATCCGTTCTCCCGCGATCCCCTCGCGCAGGAGGTTCTGCCGGCTCCGCTCGGTGTACGGGAGGAGCACGTCGCTGCTGTGGTCGATGATGCGCCGGTTGACCTCCTCGGGCACCCGGTCGTCGTAGCAGCGGTTGCCCGCCTCCATGTGGTACACGGGGATGGCCATGCGCTTGGCGATGACCGCGGCCAGGGAGCTGTTGGTGTCACCCAGGACCAGGAACTTGTCCGGCCTCTCGGTCCTCAGGACCTGCTCGATCCCGGACAGGATCTGCCCGATCTGGACGCCGAACGTGCCCCGGGCGCCCAGGTAGTGGTCGGGCGCGCGAACGCCCAGTTGCTCGAAGAACACGTCGTTGAGGCCGGCGTCGTAGTTCTGGCCGGTGTGGACGACCACCTGCTCGCACAGCGAGTCGAGCTTCTCGATGACGCGACAGAGGCGGATGATCTCGGGTCGCGTCCCCAGGATAGTGAGTACCTTCACCGCAGGGGCTCCTTCGGGCCGGGTTCGAGACCGCCGAGGCGGAAGTCGAACGCTCCCATCTCCGCGATCATCTCCTGAACGGTTGGCGGAACAGGGTAGCCGGCGCCCTTCCACAATGCGGCCGACACGTCCGGCTGCTTCGTCGAGAGAGTCCTGTCGATGACGGTCGCGGCGTCGGCCCGGTTGATCACGACGTCCTCCCGCCCGTAGGCCCTGGCGAAGCAGGAGAGCATGTCCGCTTTCGACAGGTCGCCGGAGGGGACGAGGTGCTGGCGCGGGGGAAGCGCGGGATTGCCGAGGACGACCCCCGCACAGACCTTCGCGAAGTGGAGCGTGGTCACGCCGTTCCAGCGGTGGTTGAGGAACCCGGTGACGGTCGCCCCCCTGGGCTGCTTGAGGAACCACTCGAGCAGGGACACCTTGCCCTTGGGCTCGGGGCCGATGATCGAGCACCGGACGTTGTGAAAGCCGTCGGCGACGACCTCACCCAGGCTCTTCGTCTTGCCGTAGACGTCGAGGGCGTCGTGAGGGGCGTCCTCCGGGTAGTCCCCGTCCTCACCCGAGTAAACGCAGTCGGTGGCGATCTGCAGCACCCTTGCCCTGGCCGTCTGCCCCATCGCGGCGAGCCGGTGCGGGAACAGGCCGTTGACCCGTAGGGCCCGGGTGACCTGCTCCGAGTTGTCGTCCTTGATGAACGGCTTGATGATCCCGATGCAGTTGACGATCCAGTCGTATCCGCCGCCGGGCAGCGTTTGCGATTCGTGCTCTCGCTCGACGTCCCACGCCATCCACCGCACGCCGGGGATTCTCGCCTGGGCCGCGGAGAGCCACTTCACGTCGCGGGCGGTGACCGTCACGTCGACTCCCTCTCGTCGGGAGAGAACGTCGGCCACCATGCCTCCCAGCATCCCCGTGCCGCCGGCAACCAGGACCCTCATCGCTCCACGACCTGCCAGGGATCCCACAGGCGCGCGTCGTAGCGCACGTCGTCGCCCTTGCTCTCCTCCAGCGTCGAGGTGGAGAAGAAGATGATCAGCGTGTCGTCGGACAAGGACATGAACCCGTTCGCGTGGCCCGCGGGAATGTAGACGACCGCCGGCTTCTGGGCCGACAGGATGAATCGCTCGACCGGCAGGTCGGGGGATGGCTTCTCCCAGTCGTCGATCTCGACCGCCGCCACGATCGCGCTGCCCCGCGCCACGTAGGCGTATTTTCCTTCCCGCCGGTGGGCGTGCCACGCCCGCACGAAACCGGCGCGGTGGTTCTCCACCGCGTAGAACCGCTTGATGTCCTCGAAGCCGAAGCCGTTGACGAACGAGACGAAACCGCGATCGTCGACGGCGCGGCCGCCCTCGATCAGGGTCACCTTCTTCATGACGTCTCCTCGGCCTCGGGCGGCTCGGCCGGCGAGCTCGACCCGGCCTAGAAAAGCGGGGCGTGGACCGCCAGGTGCGGGCGGAACTGCTCCAGGTACAGCTGGTTCGTGTATCGCGAGTTGGAAAGGTCCTTGATGCGGCCGTCGACGACCAGCTCCTTGACCTCCTCGATGCCGTCGTCTATCGACACGGTCGGGCGGAACCCGAGCGTCCGGACGGCGGCATCGCTCTTGACCCGGTAGTTGCGCGCGTCCTGGAACTTCATCTGCGTCTGCTCGATGACCACGTCGGGGAAGTGGTTGCGAACCTGGTAGGCGAGGTCGACGATCCGGACGTTCTGCCGGTGGAGGTTGAAGACGCCGACGTGCGGGGTCTCCAGGTTGTCGACGGCCGCCTTCGCCGCGTCGCGCACGTGCAGAAGCGGGCGGAACTGGTCGCCCCCGAAGACGGTCAGCTTGCCGGCGGTGGCCGCGCGGACGACCAGGGTGTTGACGACGAGGTCGAGCCGTATGCGTGCGAAGAGGTCGGACACGCCGTAGATCGTGCCCAGGCGGAAGATGATGGCATTCTTGCGGGCGAGGCTCTTTTCCGCCTCCAGCTTCGTCACCGCGTACACGGACAGGGGGTTGGTGGGGGAGCTCTCGTCGAGCTCCTTGTCCTGCGCACCGTAGACCGAGCAGGTCGACATGAAGACGATCCGCCCGTCGTAGCTGTCGGCGAGCCACGCGACCGTGCCCTGGTTGATCTCGACCGCGACCTCGGGGTTGAGAGCACAGGCCCCGTCTCCGACGAGGGCCGCGAGCCACACGACAGCCTCCGCCCAGTCCAGGTGGGGACGGAGGCGGTCGCGGTCCCGAATGTCCCCGGAGACGAAGGGCACCTGCTTGCGGTACGTCTCTTCGTACAGGAGGGCGTCGTAGACGCGGACCTCGTGCTTGCTGCCCATCAGCAGGTCCGTGACCGCTCCTCCAATGTAGCCTGCACCCCCTACGACCAAGACCTTCATCTGCGCCTCCGAAGGGACCCACGCGGGTCGACCGACATGCTCCTGACCGGGTGCCTCGTGCTCCGAGCGATCACCCCCGTCGCGGTGTGCACACTCTAACCACACGACCTTCGAGGGGCAAGCCACCGCCCCTTGCGGGACGACCGGGCGCCGGGTGAACGGCTGGCGCGGGTTCGGACTCGGGCGCTGAGGGCGGGTGGCGGCGTAGACTCCCCTGGATGCAGCGGACGACGACGGGCCTGACGTCGGTCATCACCGTCAACTTCAACGCGGGAGCCCACCTTGCCACCGGCGCACGCTCGGTACTGGCCTCGACGGCGCCGGTCGAGCTCCTCGTGGTCGACAATGGCTCGACGGACGGCAGTCTCGACGCCCTGCAGTCGGCGGTCGGCGACGATCCCCGCGTGCGAGTCCTCGAGAACGGGGCGAATCTCGGCTTTGCCCGGGCCAACAACCGGGCCCTGGCCGGGGCGGGCGGAGAGTGGCTGCTCTTCCTGAACCCCGACTGCGTGATCGAGCGCGACGCGATCGCCCGCATGCAGGCGTCCCTGCAGGCGCACCCTCGGGCCGGCATGGCGGGCGGCCTCCTGCTGAATCCCGACGGGACGGAGCAGGCCGGCGGGCGGCGGGAGAGGCCCACCCCCGGCAAGGCCTTCGTGCGGGCCTTCGGCCTGGGAGGCGTGGGCCGCGACTTCGTCCGCACCGGCGACCCGTTGCCGCCGCATCCCGTCGAGGTGGACGCCATCTCCGGTGCCTTCATGTTCGTGAGACGAGACGCGGTCGAGGCCGTTGGGCCTCTCGACGAGGACTACTTCCTCCACTGCGAGGACCTCGACTGGTGCGAGCGGTTTCGCCGCGCGGGCTTCGACGTGCTCTTCGTGCCGGACGTGAGGGTCGTTCACGACAAGGGTGTGAGCAGCCGGGGCCGCCCAGTACGGGTGCTCTGGCACATGCACCGGGGAATGGTCCGCTACTACCGGAAGTTCTTCCGTGACGAGTATCCCCGGTCGCTGTTCTGGCTGGTCCTCGCCGGGATCTGGCTCCGGTTCGGGGTCCTGGCGACGGTCGCTGCCGTTCGACGAGGAGCGGGTCGTGTCCTCGGCCGCTGAAGACCGTGTCGCCATCGTCACCGGGGCCAGAGGCCTCGTGGGCTACTACCTGCTGCCGCTGCTGCGGGCGCGCGGCTTCGTCGTTCAGGCGATCAGCCGGCAGGCGCCGGTCGAGCCGTCGAAGGGCGAGGGAGAGCCGCGCGGAGCCGGTGGCCCGCGACAGGGAGTGCGCTGGATCGCGCTCGACCTGGCTCGCCCCAGAGGGGAGTGGACACGCCGGCCGCGCGCCCTCGAGCCCGCCGGGTGCCTCTTCCACGCGGCCCCGATCTGGCTCCTGCCGGAATGGCTGGAGGTCGCGGCTGAAGCCGGCGTCCGGCGGCTCGTGGCCTTCAGCTCGACGAGCCGATTCACCAAGGAAAGCTCGGGGAGTCCGACCGAGCGTGCGACGGCCCGTCGCCTCACCGAGGCCGAGGAAGCCGTGGCACGTTGCTGCCGCGAGCGCGGCATCCGCTGGACGATCCTGCGGCCGACCCTGGTCTACGGCGGTGGACGCGACCGCAACGTGAGCGACATCGCGAGGTTCGTCAGGCGGTTCGGCTTCTTCCCGATCGCGGGGCGGGGAGCGGGAAGGAGGCAGCCCGTCCACGGCGCCGATCTGGCCGCGGCCGCGCTCGCGGCCCTCGAGAGCCCCGCCACGTCTCGACCGCGCCTACGACACGCCGGGGGGCGAGACGCTCGCCTACGCCGACATGGTGTCCCGGATCGCGAGGGGGGTCGGCCACGTGCCGCGACTTGTCCATCTGCCCCTGCCGCTTCTGCGAGGCACGCTCGCCGCGGCGCGCTGGCTCCCGGGCCTTGGACACCTCACCCCCGACATGGCCGACCGGATGAACGAGGACCTGGTATTCGATGCCGGCCCCGCCCGGCAGGATTTCGGCTACGATCCGAGGCCGTTCCGGTTTCCCGACGAGCCGGACGCCGGAAGTACCCTGTGATTCTCCGGGCCCTCGCCGTCGCGTTCCTCGTCACGCTCGTGGCCATGCCGGTCGCCCGCGCGGCGGCCCGGCGCTTCCACCTGCTCGACCACCCGAACGAGCGCTCGTCCCACCGGACGGTCACGCCGCGCTCGGGCGGGATTGCGATCCTGCTGGGGCTGACCCTGGCCCTGGCCCTGGCACCCGGCCCGCTCCTGGGCCGCAACGGCGCCATCTTCGCTGCCGCCGGCCTGCTCATCGCCGTGGTGGGGCTCTTCGACGACCGCTTCGGCCTGTCTCCCTGGCCGCGCCTCGCCTGCCAGACCGCGGCGGCGCTGGCCGTGGTCGGCACGGCGGGCGGCCTGGATCGGCTGCCGCTGCCCCCGCCCCTGGACGTCCCCCTCGGCCTGCTGCTCGGGAGTGTCGTCGCCGTCGTCTGGATCGTGGCGGTCGTGAACTTCTTCAACTTCATGGATGGGATAGACGGCCTCGCTGGATCGCAGGGGTTGATTACGGCAGGCGCCTTTGCCGTGGCCCTCGCCCACACGCAGCCGACGCCGGCGGCGGTCGCCGCCGCGCTCGCGGGCGCCTGCGCGGCCTTCTTGATGTTCAATTGGTCTCCGGCTTCCGTATTCCTCGGCGACACGGGAAGCGGGCTCGTTGGATATACTCTAGGAACCCTGCCGTTTCTGGCCGGCAGCGAGAGGCGCTCGGATCTGGTCGTGCTGGTGGGGGCCAGCCTGTTCCTGTTCCTGGCGGACGCCACGACGTGCCTCCTCCGGCGCATGGCCAGGGGTGAGCGGTGGTACGAGGCGCACCGGGAGCACCTGTACCAGCGCTGGGTCCGGACGGGGGCAGGCCACGGGACGGTGGCGTCCTGGGTGGGACTCGGGGCGCTCGCGGCGAGTGCTTTGGCGCTCGCCGGCTGGCGAACGGGAGAGGCGGCGTGGTCCTGGGCCGCGCTCGCGATCGGAGCGGTGGCCGTGGCGGGTGAGTGGGTGTTCGTGGGCCGGCTCGAGCGTCGGGCCGGCCGGGGAGACTGAAGACAGAATCGTGCCCAAGCGAGCCAAGACGCGCCGGGAAAGCCGCCCGCTCGAGCCCCTCGCCCCTCCGGCCGCCCGCCCCACGGTGGTCGCGCTGCTGAAGCCCTTCCGCCGGCTCGAGGGCTGGCCCCGGGCCCTGGTCCTGCTGGCTCTCGACGCCCTGGCCACGACGGCTTCCTTCTACGTGGCCTTCGTCGTGCGCTTCGACGGGCAGATCCCTCCCGTCCGTGTCGCGCAGTTCCTCCGATGCCTGCCCGTCCTGCTGGGAATCCGGCTGGCCCTCAGCCTGGCCTTCAGCCTCCACCGCTGGTCCTTCCGCCTGTCGGGCCTGCACGAGGCGCTCCGCATCGTGCAGGCGACGCTCCTCGGCTCGACGCTTCTCACCGCCTTCTTCTACTTCGTCCAGCGCGCGGCCGAGGACGTCTCGATCGGCCCGCCGCGTTCCGTCATCCTCATCGAGTTCCTGCTGACCACGACGCTCGTCGGCGCGATCCGCTTCTCCCTGCGGGTCGCCGAGGCCTGGGGCGTGAACACGTTCCGCCCCGCGGTCGGGGACTGGGTGCGGACGGTGATCGTGGGCGCGGGCAGCGCCGGGGAGCTGCTCCTGCGCGACCTGCAGCGCTCCGACGAGCACAGCTACCGCGTGATCGGCTTCGTGGACGACCTCGCCTCGAAGCGGGGGACGACGATCGGCGGGCGGCAGGTCCTGGGCTCGCTCGACGACCTCGCCGACGTCTGCCGGCGCTGGCGGGTGGAGCAGGTCCTCTTCGCGATCCCCCGGCTCCCGCCGGAGCGGATGCGCCAGGTGCTCGACGCGTGCGCCGAGCTCAAGCTGGTCTACAAGACGGTACCGGTGTCGTTCGCCTACCTGAACGACCGCCTCTCGGCTTCAGCCCTCCAGGACCTCCAGACCGAGGACCTCCTGCGGCGCAGCCCCGTGCACTTCGAGCCCGACGCGATCCGGGCGCACGTCGAGGGCAAGCGGATCCTCGTCACCGGCGCCGCCGGCTCCATCGGCAGCGAGATCTGCCGCCAGGTCGCGGCGGCCGGGCCGGCCAGCCTGATCCTGGCCGACATCAACGAGAACGGCCTCTACATGCTCTACCGCGCCCTGCGACGCGCGCACCCCTCCCTCCCGGTCTCGGTGGAGGTGGTGGACATCCGCGACGCGGCGCGCCTGCGCCAGCTCGGCGAGCAGCACCGGCCCCAGCGGATCCTGCACGCGGCGGCGCACAAGCACGTGCCGCTCATGGAGAGGAACCCCGAGGAGGCGATCAAGAACAACGTGGCCGGCTGCCGCAACGTGGTGCGGATGGCCGAGGCGGTGGGGGCGGAGCGCTTCGTCTTCATCTCCACGGACAAGGCGGTCGAGCCCGCGAGCGTCATGGGGGCCTCGAAGCAGCTCGCGGAGATGCTCGTCCGCCACCGGGACCGCCGGTCCCCGACGCGGTTCACCGTGGTGCGCTTCGGGAACGTGCTCGGCTCCGCCGGGAGCGTCGTGCCCCTCTTCCGCCAGCAGATCGCCCGCGGCGGCCCGGTCACCGTGACGCACGCGGACTGCACCCGCTTCCTGATGACGATCCGGGAGGCGGTCGGCCTGGTGCTGATGGCCGGGCTCGGCGGCGACGACGACCTCTACGTCCTCGAGATGGGCGAGCCGATCCGGGTCCTCGACCTCGCGCGGCTCATGATCACGCTCGCCGGGCGCATCCCCGAGCGCGAGGTCGCGATCACCTACACCGGCCTGCGGACCGGCGAGAAGCTGCACGAGCGGCTCATGACCGACACGGAGGCGAAGAGCGCGCGGCCGTTCCGCGAGGGCATCCTCGCGGTGGACGGCACCGCCCCTCCGGCCGACCTCGAGCTGCGGATCGACGCCCTGACCGTGGCGGCGGCCGCGGCCGACCGCACCCGGATCGTGGAGCTGCTCCAGGACCTCGTCGTCGATTACACCCCGTCCTCGATGACGGGGGCCTATCGCACCGGCGAGTTCCCCGCCATCGAGGCGACCGTCTTGCCCACACCCCGGCCGAGCTGAAGGGTCAGGGGCGTCAGCTCCTGCGGCTCCGGGACGTAGGAGGGCTCTTCGGCCGGCGCCTCGATGGCAGACGGATCGGAACCGGGCGGCATCGGGAAGGGCGAGACCATCCCGGGAGACCCGGGTGGCGGACCGAACGGCCGGGACTCGTCTTCGGGGCCGCTCTCCGGCGGCGCGACCGCCTCCGGCTGCCCCGTGGCCGGCGACGGCCGGGGCGCCCCCCCGCGGGACGGCTCCGTCTCCTTCGAGGCCCCGAAGACGATCAGCCGGTCGGCCCCGGAGGAGTCGCGGGTCAACAGGTAGTTGACCCCGAGGCCCTCCAGCAGCGACTCCAGGGTGCCCGCCAGAGACTCGCCGCGCAGCGTCACGCTGACCGGCTGCCGGGGTGGGGGGCCTTCGTACTCCACGCGAAGGCCCACGCGCTCGACGAGACACTCCAGGACGTCCGCGAGGGGGACGGCACGGGCGGACAGGTCGAGCTGGCCGTCAGCCGTCCGGTCGAGGGTCACGCCCGTGACGCAGGGCGCGACGACCGCGCGGCTGGGCGTAGGCGACGGGCAGGAAGGCCATCTCGAACGCGGCCCGGTCCTGCTGCAGGCGGCTGATGGACGAGAAGAGGGCGAGCGCCGGCAAGGCCGTCAAGCCGGCGGTGGCTCCGAGGCGTACGAGTCGAGGCGCGCGCACGGGGCACCCGCGAACGCGGCGGGTATCCGCCACGACCGTCGACGACGAGGCGGAGGCGTCGAGCGCCGCGAGGAGGCCGAGCAGGACGGCCAGGACGAGCGGCGGCACGGGATACCGCAGGGGGAAGCCGAACGCCGCGTCCACGGCGAAGCCGGCGAGACTCAGGCCGAGGGCCAGCGCCGCCCGCCGGACGGCGGGCTCGGGCGAGGTGCGGAGGCGCCGCAGGACGGCCGCGGCGGCGAGGGCGAGCCAGAGCGCGGCGGCGAGGCCGGGCCAGCCCGTCTCGGCCAGGACCTGCAGCGCCTCGTCGTGCGGGCTCTCGACCTTCAAGGGAACGCCCCGCGCCGACACGAGGGCGGGCCCGTGAGAGGGGTAGTGCGCCGCGAAGCCGCCGAGGCCGACGCCGAGAAGCGGGTGCTCGACGGTCATGGCGGCCGCGCCCAGGGCGAGGCTCCCGCGGATCGACGTGGATCGCGCCTTCTGGGGGTCGGCGAGGGACAGCCACGCGGCGCCCGACACGAGCGCGACGGCGGCCGCGACCAGGACCGCCGGCGCCACGAGGGCCCATTTCCGCGCCGGCGCCCGGAGACGCCGCCGGGCGAGGGCCAGCAGGGCCAGCTGCACGGCCACCGCCGCGAGGGCCCCGCGCGAGCGCGTAAAGGGCAGGAAGGCCAGCATCGTGGCGGCCCCGAGGGCCGCGGCCGCCCGCGCACCCCGGGTCGACCACGCCACGAGTGCGAGCGGTGAGACCGCGGCGAGGTATGCGGCGGCGACGTTGCGGTTGGCGAGCGTCGCCGCGGGTGCGGCGGCCTGCGGAACCCAGTCGAGACCCACGAGCGCCTGCCCCAGGCCCACGGCAGCCGCCCCTGCGCCCCCGAGAAGGAGGCCGCCGGCCAGGCGCGGCAGATCACGGGCCCCGGCGGCGCGCGACACGAGCACGTAGACCACCCCGCAGGCCATCCAGTGGCCCAGGATGCGGAGGCCGGGGGCCGGCTCCGGCGCCCCGAGGAGGCTGATCGCGGACCAGGCCAGGAACGCGCCGATCGGAAGGTCGAGGACTCGGCCAGAGCCAGGGACGGCCAGGCCCCCTCTCGCGCCCACCCACAGCAGGCCGAGAACGAGCGCGAGCAGCTGGACGAAGGCCTGCTGCGGCAGGCGGGCGAAGTCCGGCTGGCCGGGCAGGACCACGAGGGGTGCCACGGCGAGGGCGAACGGCAGGAGGCGCAGAGCGAGCGGGCTCCCACTCTCCGGCGACGTCACGGCCTTTGAGGGCAGTGCTACCGCTCCCCCCCCACCTCGAAGGTGAAGACCACCCGCTCGCCGGGCTTCCCGCGCAGGCGGAAGACCACGGTCGCCGGGGTCGCCTGCAGCGCCTCGCCCGCCACGACGCGGAGCGAGCCCGGTGAGAGGCCGAGCGTCGAGAGGTCGAAGCGCCAGGTGCCCGGCCGTCCGGTTGCGTCCACCAGCGTCGCTTCGAAACGGTGCACCCCGGGGCCGAGCGGAAGGGAGAACGTCTCCAGCCCGCCACTCGGGAAGACCGCCTGCGTGCCGTCCACGACGACCTGGCCGCGCACGCCCGGCGGAGCGAGCTCGCTGACCCACGCCCCGGTGGCGCTGCGGAGGGTGTCGGCGCGGAAGCAGCCGCGGCCGGTGAGGCGCACGTCCGCGCCGGCGTCCGCGCTCACGTTTCCGCAGTTGTCCTCGGCGCGGGCGAGGATCCGGAAGCGGTCCTCGGGCGCCGCCCCGCACGAAGGGAACACCCAGGTGGCGCTGTACGGAGAGGTGGTGTCGGCGCCGAGGAGGGTCTGCGTGCCGCACACGCCCCCAGGGCAGTACCGCCAGTAGAACCGCACCTCCTTGACGCCGGCGCCCGGCGCGGGGTCCGAGGCGCTGGCCTCGATGGTGACCGACAACCCGCCCACGGGTCCGGTGGACGGCGAGGTGATGTTGACGGTGGGCACCTGGTTCGGCGTCTCGCAGGGTGGCAGGGTGGTCGTGGTGGTCGTGGTCGTGGTCGTGGTCGTCGTCGTGGTCGTCGTCGTGGTCGTCGTCGTCGGCGGCAGCGTCGTCGTGGTGGTCGTGGTCGTGGTCGTCGGCGGCGGTAGCGTCGTCGTCGTGGTGGTTGGAGGTGGCGGCGTCGGCGAGAGGGTGGTCGTGGTGGTGGTGGTGGTCGTGGGCGGCAGCGTGGTCGTCGGGGTGACCGGCGGCGGCAGCGTGGTCGTCGGCGAAGACGTACCCCCGCCTCCCCCTCCCGCGATGATCACCGCCGCCCCGCCCCCGACGACCGCCGCACCCCCGGCGATGAGGAGCGGAGACAAGCCACCGCCGGTGACGAAGCCCACCGGGGCCGCCCCCGAGGCCGAGCCGATGATCACGTTGGCCGTGTCGACCACGGGAGCGAGGGGGCCGGCCGAGCACTTGCCGTCGTCCGTGACCTGGACGACCTTCTCCGGCGTGCGCGTCTCCGCGAACGAGCGGTCGGTCGCCGCGACGTAGTACTCGAGGCGCTGGAGGCTCTTCTTGGGCCGGGGCAGCACGGCCTGGAGGCAGGGCGCCGCCCCCGACATCTCGACGTAGAACCAGTCGGCGGTGCCTCCGGCCCGGAAGTAGACCCGGGCCCGGGCGAGCGCGTCCTGCGGCCGGAAGCAGGCGGCGACGCGGCAGTACTTTCCCGCGGGAACGCAGGCGGGGGCCTGGTGCTCGATCGAGAGCGTGCCGCCGGCGGGGGCGGCCTGAGCGGGGGCGCCGGCCGCCTGGGAGCGGGGGACGGCGGCGGAGGGCCCCGCGGCGAGGAGCGACAGGCCCAGGATGGACACAGCCGCCGCGGCGGCCCGGGTGCGACGGCGCTGGAGGGCGCGGCACATCATCACGGCGGGTCACTCCATCCCGACGACGGCGCCATTCTACATCGCGATTGCGCCGGCGCCGGCCGGCCCCTAGAATCGAGCGGAAGGGGGCAGTCGATGGGAAGAGGTGTCGCGAGCGCCGTGCGCGTCGGCCTCGGCGTGGCACTGCTCGGCGCCCTCGCCGGCTGCGGCGGCGACGACTCCCCGCGGCCTCCGGTCGTGGTCGTCACCCCGCAACCCGTCCGCGGCGTCATCGCCCAGACCTCGTTCACCGGCTACGAGCCCGACGTCTGGATCTCGATCGAGCTCGTCCTGTCGCAGAAGGGGGTCCTCGACGTCACGGTGGACTGGACCTTCGCCGACACGTGGATGTACGTGTACCTCTCCCGGACGAGCTGCAACTACGAGCAGCTGACCGGTCGGACCTGTCCCTTCTTCGTCTCCTCGGAGACGAAGACGCCGAAGCCACGGTCCCTCGTCACGGAGTCGCTGGACCCGGGGACCTACTACCTCGTTCTCTACAACGTGCCCCGCGACCCGTCGACCGGCATCGGCAGCGACAATACCGAGGCGGTCTCGATCGTGCTGGGCCTCACGGTGTACCCGAGCGGGCAGCGGTCGACGACCGCCGTCCGTCTCGGCCGGCCCACGACCGTCTCCCCGCCCCGGCTCCCGGGACCGTGATCCCGCTCACTGCCCCGCGGGCGTAGACTGGACCTACCCCGGGAAAGGAGTCGGACATGCTGCTCGCCACCGTCCTTCTGTCGGCCGCGCTCGCTCCCCAGGCTTCCCCCGCCGAGCCGTCGGCCCCGGCCGTCCAGGCCGCCGGCGTCCCTGCGGCGCCCACGGGTGCCACCGCCGCCCTCGACGCCGGGATCGCGGCGTTCAAGAAGCGGCGCTTCGCCGCCGCGCGGGGGGAGTTCGAGAAGGCCCTGGCCGCCGACCCGCAGAGCGCGGCCGCCGCGTACTACCTGGGCTACACGTTCTACAAGATGGGCGAGCCCTCTCGGCGGATGAACGCGGACAAGGAGCGGGCCAAGGAGCTGTTCGCGAAGGCCTTCTCCATCGACCCGGCGTTCCGGCCCACCTGGGGCCGGTAGGCTACTGCAGCAGCCGCTGCACGAAGGCCATCTTGCTGATGTCGGAGTAGAGCACGAGGCCGATCAGCAGGAAGATGACGGCTGCCCCCGCGTTCATGATCCAGCCCTTGACGGCCGGGCTCAGGTCGCGGCGCGCCGCGCCCTCGACGGCGAGAATCGCGAGGTGCCCCCCGTCGAGCGGGGCGAGCGGGAAGAGGTTCAGGATGCCGACCTGGAGGCTGATCACCGCCACCAGGTAGAGGAGCGACCCGGCTCCGCCGCGCGCGGCGTCGCCCGAGGCCTGGGCGATGCCGAGCGGCCCCATCATCGTCTTCGGCGAGATGCGCGCGGTGACGAGCCGGCCGACCACGTCGAACGTCTGCCGCGTCATGTCCCAGGCCCAGCGCAGCGCCTCCCCCACCGCCCGCACCGGGCCGAACTGCTTGAGCACGGTCCGGGGCGCGATGCCGATCTTCGGCCCCGCCCCGGAGTCCCGGGGGGCGATGGCGAGGTCGAGGACCTGGCCCTCCCGCCAGACCCGGAACGTCAGGGCGCGGCCGCCCGAGGCCCCCACGATCGGCGGGATCTCCGAGAACGAGCGCACCGGCGTGCCGTCGATCGCGAGGATGGCGTCGTCGGTGCGGATCCCGGCGGCCTCGGCCGGCTGGCCGGGCAGCACCTGGCCGACGCGCACGAGGGGGTAGACGCCGATCGACCCCACCTTCTCGACGGAGGTCGCCTCGGAGCGCAGGGGGACCGTGAGCTCCTCGCCCCCGCGCCGCACCCGGAGGGAGAGCGCCGCCTCCGGCCGCAGCACGATGTGGTACTGCGCCTCCTCCCACGTGGGAACCGGCGTGCCGTCGATCGAGACGATCTCGTCCCCGGGCACGATGCCGGACCGCGCGGCGGGCGAGCCCGCGTCCACCGCGCCGACGATCGTCCGGTCGTAGCGGCTGCCCTCGACGGCGAAGCCCACCATGTAGAAGCCGGAGAGGACCGCGACCGTGAGAAGCGCATTCATGGCGGGCCCGGCGAGGTAGACGAGGAAGCGCTGCCACCTCGGCCGCGAGAGGAAGTCCTTCCCGTCGCCGAGGGCCCTCGTGTCCTCGCTGACGAGGTCGTCCCCCTCCCCTTCGAGCTTCACGTAGCCGCCGAGCGGGACCGCCGACACCCGGCAGTCGGTCTCGCCCCACTTGAAGCCGACGAGGCGCTTTCCGAAGCCGAACGAGAAGATGAACACCCGCATGCCGAAGGCCTTGGCCGTGATCAGGTGCCCGAACTCGTGCACGAAGATGATGATCCCGAGGACGAAGACGAAGGCGAGGGTGGTTGTCAGAAAGCTCATGTGATCCGTTCCGAGGGGGGGCGGGGCGCTAGCGTGTGACGTGGGCGGTCGACCACCGCGCGAGGGCCTGCCGGGCGCGCTCCCTCGCCCGGCGGTCGGCCTCGAGCACGTCCTCGAGGGCGGCGGCGGCCGCGTGCGGCTCCGTCTCGAGGACCTCCTCTATGGTCTCGGGGATGGCGGGGAACGGCGCCCTGCCGTCGAGGAACGCGGCGACCGCCTCCTCGTTCGCGGCGTTGAGGAGGGCGGGGGCCGTTCCGCCCTCTCCGAGCGCCCGGTAGGCGAGGGAGAGGCAGGGGAACTTCGCGCGGTCGGGCGGGGCGAAGTCGAGCGACAGGGCCCGTGTGAAGTCCATCCCCGGGATCGCCGCCTCCCACTTCTCCGGGTAACTGAGGGCGTACTGGATCGGCATCCGCATGTCGGTGACGCCGATCTGGGCGAGCACCGTCCCGTCCACGAGCTCGACCATCGAGTGGACGATCGACTGGGGGTGGATGAGGACGTCGATCTTCGCCGCCGGCACGCCGAACAGCCAGCGCGCCTCGATCACCTCGAGGCCCTTGTTCATGAGGGTCGCCGAGTCGATCGTGATCTTCGGCCCCATCCGCCACGTCGGGTGGGCGAGGGCCTCCTCCCGGGTGATGCGGTCGAAGCTCTCCCGCGGCCGGTCGCGGAAGGGGCCGCCGGAGGCGGTGAGGATCAGCCGCCGCACGTCCTGCGGCCGCCGCCCGTCGAGGCACTCGTGCAGCGCGCAGTGCTCGGAGTCGATGGGCAGCAGGCGCGCCCCCGTCTCCCGGGCCCGGGCGAGCATCAGCTCCCCCGCCATCACGAGCGTCTCCTTGTTGGCGAGGGCCACGTCCTTGCCCGCCTCGAGCGCGCGGTACGTGGGCACGAGGCCGACCGCGCCGACCGCGGAGGCCACGACCACCTGCGCCTCGGGGCGGGTCGCGACCTCGACCATGCCCTCGCGGCCGGTCGCGGCGCGCAGCCCCGAGAGGTCCACGAGGCGGGAGAGCCGCTCGAGGGCGTTCGCGTCGGCCACCGAGACGACCTTCGGACGGTGCCGCGCGACCTGCTCCGCGAGGACCTCGACGTTGCCGCCGGCCGCGAGTCCCACGACCTCGAAGCGGCCGGGAAAGGCGTCCACCACCCTCAGCACGTTCGTGCCGATGGAGCCGGTCGAGCCGAGGATCGAGAGACCTTTCATGGGAAGCGTGCTTCGCGCGTCGCGTCAGGGGTCACGGGCATCTGGCGGTCGCGCAGGGGCGTCTTCGGCTGTGGTGGAGCGCTCAGTGCACGTACTGGAAGAACTTACCACAGGTGTCGGTGGCAGTCATCATCGTGCACCGACAGGCACTTGCGGGGACAGCAAGGTCAGCGAGGGGCACCCGAGGACTCACGCGGTGGTGAATGAGAACGACATGCCGTAACTGCCGTTGGCGTTCCGCCAGCCGCTTCCCATCATGCCCCATGCCATCCCGCCGTGGTTGCCCGTCATCATGCCGCCCATGATCCACTGGCCGCCCATGCCGAGGCCGGCCGTGTAATCGACGGCCGCCCCGCCAGCGCTCATCATCCCGCCGCCGAGGTGGATGGCGTAGGTCGTGTGCGCCGCGAGCGGTGATGCGGGCGTGCACGCCAGCAGCGTGCGATCCGCCGACCACCCGCAGCTCATGGGCATCTCCGAGCCGGAGAGGTCGCCCAGGTGGAGGTCCACGAACTGTTCCATCCCTGCGCCCATCGCGCCGCTGAAGCGGAACGTGATGGGCGAGCTGACCGGGACTCCCGTTGCTCCCGCGACGGGGGACTCGGACATGAATGCCACGACCCCGGCGCCCCCGCTACCGGGACCGGGCGCGCTGGGTCCCGTCATGCCGTTCCCGCCACCACACGCGACGGCAAACACCGCCGCGAACAACGTCGTACCGATCCCCTTCGTCATCTGATTCCCTCGCACGTCTTTCAGCATGGCCCGAATCAGAGCGGCGCGAGGTCGCTCGGCCCCGTATCCACATGTTTTCACTCAGGGGGGAGCTGGGGCAATGCTACTTCCGCCGGATCGGAGACGGCGGCGGGCAGCCAACTCCAGGCTTTCAGTCTTGGCTGGCGCTCAGCGCACGTACTGGAAGTAGTAGTACAGGACCGGCGCTCCGAACAGCAAGCTGTCGAGCCGGTCGAGCATGCCGCCGTGGCCCGGGAAGAGGGTCCCCGAGTCCTTGACGCCCGCCCAGCGCTTGAGAAGGCTCTCGTCGAGGTCCCCCACGATCCCCAGCGCGGCCACCGCCGCGCCGAGTAAGGCCGCGTGCACGAGCGGGAGCGACGGCAGGCCGAGCTGGCGCACGACCAGCGCCCCGAGAACGCCGCCGGCGAGGCCGCCCAGGGCGCCCTCGACCGACTTGCCGGGCGAGATGCCCGGCGCGAGCCGTCTCCTTCCGATCGCGTGGCCGACGAAGAAGGCCAGGGTGTCGGAGAAGACCAGGATGCCGAGGAGCAGCGCGATCCGCCACGCCCCCTCCCCGGCCGGCGGCAGGACCCGCAGGGCGGCGATGGTGCCGCCGAGGGCGCCCAGGTAGACGGCCCCGAGGAGCGTGGCCGCGGCTGACGTGACGGACTCGAGATCCCCCCCCCGCCACAGCGTGAACGCGAGCAGCAGCAGCGCGCCGAGGGGGGCGAAGGGGACGGGGAGCCAGCCCGGCGAGATCACGTCGAGGAAGAAGGCGGCGGCGAGGACGAGGCCGACGCGCCGCATCGGTCGGATGCCGCGGGCGCGCAGGAGCAACGAGAACTCGTGGAGCCCCACCCCGAGGGCGAGGGCCACGACGGCGACGGTGAGCCAGGGCGGGCCGAGGAAGAAGGCGGCGAGGAGGGCGGGAAGGGCGACGAGGGCCGTCCCCGCGCGGCGGGCGAGGTTCGCGAGGAACCCCGGCGCCCGCAGCCCGCGCGGCGGCAGGCGGTCAGGCCGAGACGATTCCGCCGTAGCGCCGCTCACGCTTCTGGAAGTCCGCGATGGCCTGGAGCAGGTGCCGGCGCCGGAAGTCGGGCCAGAGCACGTCGGTGACCCAGATCTCGGAGTAGGCGATCTGCCACAGCAGGAAGTTCGAGACCCGCAGCTCGCCGCTCGTGCGGATGAGGAGGTCGGGGTCGGGCTGGCCCGCGGTGTAGAGGTGCCGGGAGAGCGCCTCCTCGTCGATCGACTCGGGGGAGCGGCCGTCGCGCAGCAGCTCGGCGAAGAGGCCCTTCACCGCGTCGGTGATCTCCGCGCGCCCCCCGTAGTTGAGGGCGATGTTGAACTGGAGCCCGGAGTCTGCGGCGGTGCGCTCCTCGGCGCGGCCGAGCTCCTCGCGGATCTCCGGCGCGAGCTCCTGCGCGCGGCCCACCACGCGGAATCGGATGTTGTTCTTCAGGAGCGTGTCGAGCTCGCTCCGGAGGTAGTGCTTGAGCAGGCCCATGAGGACGCTCACCTCGGTCTCGGGCCGCTTCCAGTTCTCGATCGAGAAGGCGTACAGGGTGAGGACCTCGAGGCCGAGGCGGGCCGCGGTCTCGACGGTGTCGCGCACGGCGTGGATGCCGGCGCGGTGTCCCTCCACCCGGTTCTTGTCCCGCAGCTGCGCCCAGCGGCCGTTCCCGTCCATGATGATCGCCACGTGCCGGGGCAGGCGCGTGAAGTCGATGACGCGGAGGAGGTCCTCTTCGTCGGTGCCGACGGGCACGACCTCGAGCAGGTCCTGCAGGGACATGGGCCGGTGGTCTCGACTCTCGCTTCGTGCCTATCCTAGCATCGCGGGGAGTCGGGGTAGCGCACGCGCACCAGGGTCAGGCCGCAGGCCGGCGCCGGGGCCGGCCAGGCGCGCCGGTCGCGCGCCTCGAGCGCCCGGGCGAGGTCCCCCGGCCGCAACGCCCCCCGCCCGGCGGCGACGAGCCCCCCCACCATGCTGCGGACCATCTTCCGCAGGAAGCCGTCGGCCTCGGTCTCGTAGACGAGGGTCGCGCCCGCGAAGACGGCCTCGGAGCGAAGGACCGTGCGCACGGTCGTCTTCGCGGAGCCGCCGGACGAGGCGAGGGAGGCGAAGTCGTGCCGCCCCAGGTAGAGGGCGGCCGTCTCCCGAACCGCCCCCTCGTCGAGGGTCCAGGGCACGAAGCCGGCGGCGCGGCGGCGCTGGGGAAGGGGCACCCCGCCGCAGTCGAGCTCGTACCGGTAGAGCTTGGAGACGGCGCTCTTGCGGGCGTGGAACCCCGGCGGCGCCGGGGCGGCGTCGAGCACCCGGACGTCCTCGGGAAGCAGGCCGTTCAACGCCCGCTGCAGCTCGTCCGCCTCGATGTCGCGCGGCAGGTCGAACGAGGCCGCCTGCCCCAGGGCGTGCACGCCGGCGTCCGTGCGCCCGGCCCCGTTGACCACGACCCGGGAGCCACCCGCGAGCCGGCCCAGGGCCTCCTCCAGGACCCCCTGGACGGTGCGGCCCCCACCGGGCCGCTGGAGCTGCCAGCCGAGGAAGTCGGCTCCGTCGTACGCGAGCGTGACGCGAAAAAGGGGCACGCGAGCTCAGCGCGCGGCGCGGGACCCGGGCTTCTCGGGCTTCGAGCCGGCGGCGCAGAGCGGGCAGGCGCCGGCCGGGTAGGTGGGCACCTCGAGCTCGAGCAGGCTCCGGCGCGGCACGCCGAGATCGACCTTGCCCCCGCTGCGGTCCACGAGGCTCCCCACGGCGAGCACCTTCGCCCCCCTCGCGACGACCGCGTCCATCACCTCGCGCGTGGAGCCGCCGGTGGTGATCACGTCCTCCACCACGACGACGCCTTCGCCCGCCTCGAGGGTGAACCCGCGGCGCAGGGTCATGGCGCCGTCCTGGCGCTCGGTGAACAGCCCGCGGCACCCGAGGGCACGCGCGACCTCGTGGGCGACGAGCACGCCGCCCAGGGCGGGGGCCACCACCGCGCCCGGGGGCCGCCCGCCCGGGAGCGATTGCAGCCGCTCCGCGAGCTGGGCGCCGAGGCGCGTCGCGAGCGCGGGGTCCATGAGCACCCGGGCGCACTGCAGGTAGCGGGGGGAGTGCAGCCCCGAGGTGAGCAGGAAGTGGCCCTGGAGGAGGGCGCCGCGCTCCTCGAAGAGCCGCAGCAGGGAGTCCGTCGTGAAAGGCTCTTGGCTCGTCACGAGCCCGAATGCTACCTCGGGTTGGCAGGGCGGTGTGGCAGTCGCTCGCTCCGGCGCCCCCACCCGCCCCCGGTATACTGCGGGGCGCATGGTCCCGCTCTCGGCCGTCCTCATCGCGCAGGACGAGGAGAAGACGATCGGCGACGCGCTGGCGAGCGTCGCCTTCTGCGACGAGGTCGTCGTCGTGGACTCGGGCTCACGGGACCGCACGTGCGCGATCGCGGAGGCAGCCGGGGCGAGGGTGGTCGTCAACTCCCCCTGGCCCGGGTTCGTGGCCCAGCGGGACTTCGCGACCCGCGCGGCGCGGCACGACTGGGTGCTCGCCCTCGACACGGACGAGCGGGTCAGCCCGGTCCTGCGCGCGGAGATCGAGTCGCTCCGGGGGAAGGGCTTCGACGCCGGCGGCTACCGCATCCCGCGCGTGGCCTACTACCTGGGCCGCTGGATCCGGGGGACGGACTGGTACCCCGACTGGCAGGTCCGCCTCTTCGACCGCAGCCGGGGCACGTGGCAGGGAAACCTCGTGCACGAGTCGGTGGCGGTGCGCGGGCCGCTCGGGCGCCTCCATGGCGAGCTGGAGCACCACCCCTACGCCGACATCTCGGACCACCTGCGCAAGATCGACTCCTACACGACGCTCTGGGCCCGGCAGGCCCACGCGGCCGGCCGCCGGTCGAACCTCGTCGACATGTTCGCGGGAGCGACCTGGGCCTTCTTCCGGAACTACGTGCTCAAGCGCGGCTTCGCCCTCGGCGGCACGGGCCTGATCGTCTCGGTTCTCAACACGCACTACACGTTCGCCAAGCTGGCCAAGCTCCGCGAGCTCGGGCCACCGGCCCGCCCCCGGGCATGAGCCGCGGCGTCCTGCACGTGGACACCGCCGCCACCTGGCGTGGCGGGCAGAACCAGGTGCTGCTCACCGCGCAGGGCATGGCGGCGCGCGGGGTCCCCGCGACGATCGCCTGTCGGGCGGGGGGTGAGCTCGAGGGCCGGGCCCGGGCGGCGGGGGCGGCGGTGCGGACGATCCCTTTCCGCGGCGACCTCTGGCCGCCGGCCATCCTCGCCCTCGCGCGCCTGCTCCGCCGCGAGCGGCCGGGGGCCCTGCTGCTCCACGACCCGCACGCGGTCTCCGCCGGCCTCGTGGCCTCCCGCCTGGCCGGCCGCCTTCCCCTGGTGGCCGTCCGGCGCGTCGACTTTCCGCTGCGCGGCGTCGTCTCGAGGGCGAAGTACGCGGCCTGCGACCGGGTGATCGCGGTGAGCCGCGCCATCGGCTCGGTGGTCGAGCGAGGCGGCGTGCCCCCGCAGCGGCTGCGCCTCGTCTACGAGGGAGTCCCCGATCGCTCGCCCGCCCCCGGCGGCGAGGAGGCCCTGGCGGAGCTCGGCGTGCCCGCCGGCGTCCCCGTCATCGGGAACGTCGCCGCGCTCACGGGGCACAAGGACCAGGCGACGCTCGTCGAGGCGATGGCGCTCCTGCGCCCGCGCCGGCCCGAGGCGCGGCTCGTGATCGTCGGCGAAGGCGAGCTGCGGCCCGCCCTCGAGGCGCAGGTGCGCGAGAGGGGCCTCGGCGACCGCGTCGCCTTCGCCGGCTTCCGCCGGGATCTCGACCGCCTCCTCCCCGCCTGCTCGGTCTTCTGCCTGTCGTCCCGCCTCGAGGGGCTGGGCACGAGCCTCCTCGACGCGATGGCGTTCGGACTCCCCGTCGTGGCCACCGCCGCGGGCGGAATCCCGGAGGCCGTGGAGGACGGGGTCACCGGCCGCGTGGTCCCGACGCGCGACCCCGGCGCCCTCGCGGACGCGCTCGCCGAGGTCCTCGCCGACGAGGAGCAGCGGCGGGCCTGGGGGGCCGCGGGCCGCCGGCGCTTCCTGGAGCGCTTCACCGCGGAGCACATGGTGGACGAGACCCTGCGCGTCCTCGCGGAGCTCGCGTGAAGGTCCGGGCGATCCTGAACCCCCGCGCCGGCGTCGACGCCCGGCGGACGCGCGAAGCGGTCGAGGCCGGGCGGCCGTCGTGGAGGGACTTCGCGGTCTACCTGACCCGCGAGCCCGGGCACGCCACCGAGCTCGCGCGCGAGGCGGCGACCGCGGGGGCCGACGTGGTCCTCGCGGTCGGCGGCGACGGCACGGTCAACGAGGTGGCGCGCGGGCTGATCGGCTCCCCCGCCGCCCTCGGCATCGTGCCCGCGGGGTCGGGCAACGGCCTCGCACGCGCCCTGCGCCTCCCGCTGCGGCCGGCGGCGGCCCTCGCCGCCCTCGAGGGCGGCGTGCGACGGCAGATGGACGTCGGCTTCCTCAACGGCGCGCCGTTCCTGAACGTGGCCGGGATGGGCTTCGACGCGGCGGTGGGCCACGCCTTCCACGAGCGGGGCAAGGAAGGGGCGCGGCGGGGCCTCCTCGGGTACCTGCGCCTGAGCCTCCTCGAGCTGCGCGCCTACCAGCCCCCCCGCCTCGTTCTCGAGGTCGGGCCCGAACGGCTCGACCTCTCCGCGTTCGTCGTGACGTTCGCGAACGGGCCGCAGTACGGCTCGGGCGCCGTCATCAACCCCGGCGGGAAGCTCGACGACGGAAAGCTCGAGGTCGTCGTGTTCGAGGCGGGCCCCGTGCTGCGAATGCTCGCCGCGGCCCCGCGGATGTTCCTCGGCGGCATCGAGCGGGCCCCGGGCTACCGGCGCCTGCGGGGCACGGCCGCCACGATCACCGCCGCAGCGCCGGTGGCCGTCCACCGCGACGGCGACCCCGCGCCCCCCGCCATGCGCGTCGACGTGGAGCTGCGCCCGCACGCCCTCGCTATCGTCGTCCCGGCGACGACCGCCTCCGACCCGGACGGGCCGTTCGTCGTCGAGAGCTGAGCGGGTTCGTGACAGCGAATCAGGTCGTGAACACCGTGAAGACCACGTACCGGTTGCCCGATCTCTCGTCGAGCAGGTACTGGGCCTCGCAATCCCGGCCCGTCCTGGGGTGAGCCTCCTTCGGGAGGTGGCGGGCGCTGGTACCGATCCGCTACAGCGCCAACGCCTTCACCATGCTGTCCACGAAGAACGCCAGGGATTCGCCATCCCGCTTTGTGAGACGCCGGTAGATCTTGTGAAAAGGGAACACTTCGAGGCGCTTCGTCGGCCACCAGAGCGAGGCGTGCGAGAGATCCGTCTTCGATCGGAACACTGCCTCGCCCCCCGTCATTGCCTGGAGGATGGACATGAAGACGCTGCCGAGGTCACGGACAAAGAGGTTCACATCGGCGCTCTCGGGATCCCAACCCTCCTCCCACATGTGCGCCGCTAGCTCCTCGAGGGCCACGATACCCGCTCTATCTTGAGGCACGTCCACGGCGAAAGCCTCGTGAATCCGGGCCCGGGCCTGTGTGACGACCTGCAAGAAGTGCTCTGCGACTTCCGGATCGGTCGAGGTCGGCCCAAAGCCCGAATACGGAGACGTACCTCGGGTGAGGGACTCGAAGGGGGGAACATCAAGGAGCGACACTGTAGGTCCCTCCTGCACGCCGAATCGCCTCAGCGACCCAAGCCGGCGGGTCCTTCGAGAACTGGAGATGAACATTGGTCCGGATCGTTCTGTACTTCTGGATTTGCACAGTGAAGTCCTCGACCACCCTCGTCATGATGAAAGGCTTCTGATAGCTTGGGTTGCTCCAGTCGAAATCCTTGAAGTCGACGATCTGTGCGTCGGACGGAGGCTTGTCGAGGCGGACCCTGATGGTTCTTCCCTCGAAAGTGGTTTCCATCGGAGTCTGCTTGCCGCCGTATCGCTGCTCATAACGCTTCCATGAAGGAGCGTCGCTCCTTGGCTCGATTGTACCCGCTGCCCCGGCGTGTGAGGTCCCGAGGGCTGCGCGTTCAGTCGTTTCCGTGGCGGTCTCACTCCCTACGCGGCGGGCTCCTTGCTCGAGGGCCGCCTCGGCGGCCTCGCCCGCCACCTTTCGGCCACCCCGGAGCGCCCCCTTGAGCGCGTCACCTGCCCCCGGCACCCACCCGATGCCGGCCGCCAGCAGGCCGAGCCAGGATCCGGGACGCCCCTGCCGCACCCCCTCGAGGGCGGCCAGCGTGTCACGGGCATCGGCTACCTGTCCGGCATAGGGTGTGAGTCCCGCGACCACCTGTCCCGCGGTCTTGCTCCACGAGTCGTTGTCGCTGAAGTCTCCTTCGATCGCGCCGGTCCAGAACGACCCCCACCCCTCTGCCGAGCTTGGTGAGGACGCCGGCGGACGTCTGCACTCCCGTTGCTTGCGGCGGCGGGATCTCGATGGTGACGATCTCGTCCGTCCCCGGCCCCGCTCCGCTGCGCTCCGGCATGGGGATGCGGATGACCTCCCCAGTGCGGATCCGACCGTCTGGCCCAAGGCCGGGATTGACGGCCAGGATGTCCTCGACCGTCATCCCGTAGTTCTTCGCGAGGCGCCACAGTGTGTCACCGTCGGACACGCGGTAAGCCCCTATCGCCGAAGGCTCGACGTCGCGTTGGCCGAGCGAGGCGACGCGGACACTCCCCGGAGGGTCCGCGCCCAGCGAGTCATGGAGGGCCTCGAGCTCGCCACGCGTGAGGCGCATTGCCGCGGGGTCGCCGGAGGCAACCGCCTGCTCGTAGGCCGTGCCCGCCTCGGTGAGTTGCAGGAGAGCCGCGAGCGCTTCGTGCTTCTGGGCCGCGCTCGCCCGAGGGTCCTGGAGCACCGAGAGCAGCCGCTCTCCTCGCTGCGAGGCGCGCGCCCTCAGTGTCTCGACCTGGCCCAGGTCGTGGTGCTTCTCCCCGATGGCCCCGGCCGTGGCGAGGAGCGACTCGCAGGCGGCGATGCCGCCCATGAGGGCCCCTTCGCGGGCCTTCTTGGCCTGCGCGAGGCTCGCCTCGGCCTCCCGGATCGCGGCCGGGTCGCCCTGGTACCGCGCGACCCGCAGTGCGCGCTCCGCGTCCTCGACAGCTCTGGTTCGCTGAGGCCTCGCCCCGGCTCGCCTGGTGGTACCCCAGGGCCGCGTCCGCCATGTTCGCCGCGTCCCCGAGCCCCAGACCTTTCCCGCTCTCCTTGCCCGTGGCCTGACGCCCGACTGCCGCCAGCCCCAGCGCGCTCACTCCTGCCGCCGCGAAGTCCCGGTCGTGGATCCCTCGCGCGACGTTGAACCCCCGCCACGCCGCGCGCAGGGCCACGTCCAGCGTCTGCCCCGCCTTCGGGGTCGCGGTGGCCTGCCCGGGCTGCTTCGCGTACCCCGCCCGCACGTCCGCCGCCAGGCTCGCCGCCGAGGCCACCGACCCCAGCACCGCGCTCGTCTTCGCGCTCTCCGCCTGCTGGAGGCGCTCCCGCGCCGCCGCAATCGCCGTCGGGTCGCCCGTCGCCTCCGCTTGCCGCAGCGCCGCCTTCGCCTCGGACACACCAAGGCTCGCCGTGCGATACCCCTCCACCACCGACGCCGCCTGGCCCGCCTGCGCCAGCCTGCGTCGACACCTTCTCGAGCCCGTTCGACACCCGGGACAGCCCGTCCCCCATCCCCTTCGCCACCGCTCCCAGGCCGCCCGCCACCCCGCTCCCGATCGCCGCGAGCCCCCCCAGGACGCTCCCCTGGCGCAGGCTAGACACCCCCTGAAGGCTGCGAGCCACACCTCCGGCCACCGCGGCGACCTTGTTCGCCGCCGCGGCCGCCGCCCCCGCCGCCTTGCTCGCCACCGCCGCCGCTCCCCCCGCCACGATCGACGCCGCCGAGGTCACTGCCCCCAGCACGCTCTTCGCCCGGATCGCCTTCACCAGCGAGATCGCACCTTGCGCCAGGCGCGCAAACACCGCGGTCGCCGGCACGAAGCTCAGCACCGTCAGCGCCACCGGGACCGCCTTCTTCAGGACGCTCCCCAGCTTCGAGAAGAACCCCGGCTTCTTGCACGACGTCGAGCGCAGGGTTCCCCCCGACCCCACGGCGAGCTTCAGCGTGTACGAGCCGACCTTGATTTGCTGCTCCCCGGGAGGACCGTTGAGCGCCGAGCGCACCTGCTGCAGCGTCTTCGCGACGTCCGCCTCGGAGAGCTTCTGCAGGGCGTGAGAGGGCACCTTCGCCGCCGCCCACAGCTCGGCCACCATCTCCTGGCGCGTCAGCCTCGGCGCTCCCACCCGGGCCAGCGTCTGGAAGCTGTCGAGAGTCTTGCGCAGCCGATCCGCCTGCTCCTCGACGGTGGTGGCGGAGCTCGCGTAGCGGGCGGCGGCGGTGAGCTGCTGGGGATCGACCGTCTCGAGGGGAACGCCGCCTTCCTTGAGGAGGAGGGCGATGTCGCCGGGGCCGAGCTCGACGGGGGAGGAGGCCCCTTCGAGGAGCCCCTGGGCGAGCTGGAGGTGGGCCTGGCCCTCGGCGTCCGTGACCCCGCCCTGGGCGCGGCCCTGCTCGCAGGTCCGGTTGACGGACTCCTCCGTCCACAGGATCTGGGGCGCGGGACGGGAGGGGTCGAGGCCGCTCCCGATCCGGGCGAGGTCTTCTTCGGTCAGGCCGACACCGGCCTCATTCTCGGAGGAGGGGAGCGATTCGGATGCGGCAGCCGGCTCGGCGCCCGGCTCGAAGGAGGCGCCGTCCGCGAGCAGCTCGACTTGACCCGAGACGACGCCAAGCTCCCGCTCGGCGAGGAGCGCCTCCTGCGCCACGGCGCCCACGTCCCGGATCGCGCCCCGCACGTCCGTGCCCTGCGCCATCCTCACGACGGCGGTGAGCTCGCCCTGCGCCTTCTCGGCCCAGGGAGCGACCGTCCGCAGCTCGCCCTGCGCCTCCGCCAGACCCGCCACGAGGTGCTTCGTCGGGCGCCCCGGCACCACCTCGCGCACGAGGCGCGCCTCGGCCGACAGGACGCGGCCCTCGATCGCCCCGAGGGCCTCCCCGGCCTCGCGCAGGCCGTAGCGGACGCGCAGGTTCTCGCCGGAGCCGTCCCCCAGTCTCGCCCGCGCCGCTTCGAGCTTCGACCGCATCGACCCGAAGTGGGTCGCCACGGACTCGAGGCCGCGGCCCGTCACCAGCAGCGAGTCCGAGACGGACGGGAAGGCCGCCCTCGCCTGGGCGAGAAGGGAGGACTTGGAAGGCAATGAGACGGGGAGGGGAGTCGCGGGAGCGAAGGGCAGAGGGCGTCGGGACCCGGGCCCGCGTCCCGTAGGACGCTTCGAAGAGCGAGGCCGGGCGCGTGCGCTCCATCCCGTCCCTCGCGAAGTCGGCCGCGGGCCGCGCCGGGCGCACGAAAGCCCCCACGCTCGTCGCCCGCAGGATCGACTCCGCCGCGAGGGCCTCGGCCGCGGGGCCGCTCGCCTTCTCGCCCCGCTGCCGCGCGATCGCCGCCCCGAGCTCTTCGCGCGACTCGCTCTCGGGCGGGAAGCACGTCTCCAGCTGCTTTCGCAACGGAGCGCCGGGATCGCTCGCCGAGGCCGTGGCCTTCCCGAGGGAGGCGACGGAGAGGAACGCGATCCGGCCCTCGGGCGTCAAGCCCTCGGCTTCACTCAGAACACGGGCGACCGAGGCGGTGGCGTCGTCGCCGGGGTGGCCTGCGAGAGCCGGCAGCTCGCCCGCGAGGGAGGAACCGCGAGCCACCTCGCCGGCGCGGCGGCTCTCCGCCTGCCGGAGGGCCTCGTCGGCCCCACGGAGAACCCCGTCGCCGCGCGGATCGAACACCGCCATGCGTGCCCCCTGGAGGCCACCGCCGCCCCGCAGATGCACCGAGAGTGCGGGAGGATCACGCCGAACGGCGTCGACTGGAAGTGCGCCGCGTCACACGCAAGGTTCGACCAGAAAACGTGACATCGATGAACGGAAGAGGAGCCGTCAGGAGCCTATACGGCCTGCTCCGCCTTCTCGAGGAGCGGGCGGATCTCGTCCAGCACGGAGGCCGGCACGGGAAGCAGCGGCGCGCGCACTTCCCCGCCCTGCAGGCCGGCGAGGCCCATCGTGCGCTTGAGGCCGGCGACGCCGTGGGTCGTTGTCACGGCGGCGGCGAGCGGCGTCAGCGCCTCCTGCAGGCGCCGGGCCCGCGCGTGGTCGCCGGCGCGGAACGCTTCGTAGAGGGCGATCGAGGGCCGGGGGGCGCAGTTCGCGACGGCCAGGACGCCGCCGGCGGCACCCACGCACAGCGCCGGGTAGAAGACGAGAGCGTTGCCGCAGGCCACCTGGAAGGCCGCGGGCACCGATGACACGACCCGGCCGAGGAGGCCGACGTCGCCGCTCGACTCCTTCATGCCCGCGATCCGGGGGTGGCCGGCGAGGGCCGGGGCGAGACCCGGCGGCCAGGGAAGGCCGGTGAAGGCCGGCACCGAGTAGAGGTAGACGGGGACCGGCGAGGCGTCGGCCACCGCCTCGAAGTGGGCGCGGAGCGCGTCGGCCGTCATCCGGCTCTTGTAGAAGTGCGGGGTGAGGACGAGCACGGCGTCGGCACCGAGGTCCGCGCACCTGCGGGTGAGGGCGACGGTGCCGCGGGTGCTCTCGGTGCCGGTCCCGACGAGGAGGAAGCGGCCCGGCGCCCGGCGCCGCGCGGCGGCGACGAGCGAGACCTTTTCCTCCTCGTCGAGGCTCGCCGCTTCCCCGTTCGAGCCGAGCACGAGGAAGCCGGCGAGGTCGTGGGCGGCGAGCGTCTCGACGTTCGCCTCGAAGGCGCGAAGGTCGAGCGCGCCGTCCGCGCGGAACGGCGTGACGAGCGGCGGGATGACGCCGCGCAGCGACACGGTGGTCAGGCCGCCGGCGTCTTCTTCGCGAGCGCCTGCGCCACCCGGCCGAGCAGCTTCACGTCCGGCGGGGTGAAGGCGTCGCGGAAGTCACTCCAGACCTCGAGGATGGCCCACAGGCCCGCCTCGGTCCGCACCGGGGCCACCATGACGCTGCCGCTGGCGAGGCCCACCTCGGCCCACGCCGGGACGGCCGACAGGTCCGAGAACAGCGTCGGAGCCTGCCCCTGCGCGGCGTCGGCCAGCGGGCCGCCCGTCGACCCCACCCGCTCGGGCCCCTGCGGCCGCTCGAGCGCGGTGTGCACGGCGAGCCCCTCGCCGTCGGCCACGTACGCCGTCACCGCGGAGAACCGCGCGAAGCGCTTCTTCATGGTCTCCACCGCCTGGTGGAGCGCCTCTTCGAACGAGGCGGCCTTCTTGATCACGTCCTCCAGCTCCTGGCCCACCGTCTCGCGGCGCTGTGCGGCCTTGCGCGCCAGGTCGGTCTTCCAGGGCTTGTCGTCCTCACGAGTCACCGTCATGTTCACCTCGGTGCTGCTCCTTCCTCAATCGGTAGAAAGTGAAAAAGTCCCGCTCGAGCGACCCGCTCAGGCCAGGGATCGTCCCCCGTCCACCCTGAGCACCTCGCCCGTCGTATAGCCGCCCCCGGCCAGCAGGAAGAGGATGGCCTCCACCGCCTCGCCGTGGGTCCCGAACCTCCCGGCGGGGATTCGCCGCCCGACCGCCTCGTCCGCCCCGGGCGGGTCGAGGATCCCCGGCGCCACCGCGTTCACCCGGATCTGCGGCGCGAGGGCGAGGGCGAGACAGCTCGTCGCCATCACCAGCGCCGCCTTCGACGCGCAGTAGGCGAGGTGGGAGGGCCAGGGCCGGATCCCCCCGAGGCTCGCCACGTTCACGATGGCCCCGCCGCCGCGGCGTCGCATGTGCGGCACGGCCGCCCGGGAAGCCATCACCGCGGCCTTGACGTTCACGTCGAAGGCCTCGTCGAGGACCTCCTCGCTCATCTCGTCGAGGGGGATCCGCCGGAAGACGCCCACGTTGTTGACCAGGAAGTCACAACCGCCCAGCGCGGCCGCCGCCTCGTCCACGAAGGCCGCGATCTCTCCCGGGACCCGCGCATCCGCCGGCCCCGTAAACGTCCGGCGCCCGAAGCGCCGGACCGCCTCGGCCTCCTCGAGGGCGCCGCGGCGGCTCTCCCGGTACGAGAAGGCCACGTCGGCCCCCTCCCCAGCCAGGGCGCGGACGAGAGCGCGCCCCAGGCCCCGCCCCCCGCCGGTGACCACCGCGATCCGACCGAGGAGCCGCGGGTCACCCATGGGGCGCGAAACGGAAGATCATACCACCTCTTCGGCCCGCGGCCCCTCGCCGAGGAAGCGCGCCCCGATGCGGGCCGCGTCCTCGCCCTCGAAGCGCTCGACCCGGCACACGACGGCCCGGGCGCGGTAGACATCCTTGTCCCCGAAGTGGCGGCGGAGGTTGACCGGCAGCTCGATCGAGAGGTGGATCCGCGCGCCGACCGAGATCTGCCGGTGGCTCTCGAAGCAGATGCCGCCCCCGCTCACGTTGACCGAGCGGGTGAACTCCGTGAAGCGGAGGCCGCCCGCGTCCTCTCCGTGCACCTCGACCGGAAGGTGCAGGCCCACGCGCTTCTCCCTCTCGACCAGGCTCATGGGTTCTCGCTCTCCGGGCGCCTCTACGGGCCGGATCGTAGGTCCGGCCCGGCGCGGGTGTCAACGGCGAAGGAGCGCTATCCGGCGCGGCGGAGGAGCACCACGGTCACGTTGTCGCGTCCTCCCGCGTCGTTCGCGGCGTCGACGAGGCGGGCGCTCGCCTGCTCCAGGGACTCGGGCGGGGGCACCAGGATCCGCGCGATGTCCGCGTCGCCGATCATCCCGTGGAGGCCGTCCGAGCAGAGCAGGACGACGTCGCCCGGCTGCAGCTCGTGCTCCACGACGTCGAGGTCGATCGTGTCGCGTGCGCCCACCGCCTTGGTGATCACGTTGCGCAGGGGGTGGTGCTCGACGTCGTCCGAGTTGAGGATGCCCTCGCCGAGGGCGGCGGAGACCCAGGAGTCGTCCCGGGTGAGCTGCTTCAGCTCTCCACCCCGCGCGAGGTAGCACCGGCTGTCGCCGGCGGACCCGATCGTCATGTGGTCGCCCGAGAGCAGGATGGCCACGACGGTGGTGCCCATCCCGGTGAGGTCCTCACGGTTGTCCGCGGCCTGGAACACCCGTGCGTTGGCGAGGCGGATCGCGGTCTTGAGCCGGTTGGCGTCGAAGGAGAGGTTCGCGTCCAGGCCCCAGGGCCAGGTGATCTCCTTCTCGACGGCGCTTCGTTCCACGAAAGCGGAGATCGTCTCGACCGTCATCCGGGAGGCCACCTCGCCGGCGTTGTGACCCCCCATCCCGTCGCAGACGGCGTAGAGGCTCGTCTCCGGAGACACGAGAAAGCTGTCCTCGTTGATCTTCCGACGCCGGCCCACGTCGGTTCGCCCGAACGCCTCGATCATGGGAGTTCGCTCAGCATAGGGGCTTTCCCGGACCGGGTCAAACCCGCGCCCCGCGGGCCGCGAGCATCGCGTCCTTCATCTCCCGCACCGCCCGCTCCATGCCCACGAGCATCGCCCGGGCCACGATCGCGTGGCCGATGTTGAGCTCCGTGATCTCGGTGAGGGCGGCGACGGGGCCCACGTTGCGGTAGTCGAGCCCGTGCCCGGCGTGGACGTGCAGGCCCATCTTGCGGCCCAGCCGGGCGGCGTCGGTGATCTTGCGCAGCGCCGCCTCCCGGGATCGCCCGTCCGCGGCGTCCGCCCAGGCCGCGGTGTTGATCTCGACCGCCGCCGAGTCGAGCTTGTGGGCCTCCTTGACCTGCTCGAGCTCGGGATCCACGAACAGGCTCACCTCGATCCCGGCCTCCCGGAGCGTACGAACCACCGGCCGGACCTGGACGCTGTTGAGGACCACGTCGAGCCCGCCCTCGGTGGTCAGCTCCTCGCGCCGCTCGGGAACGAGGGTGACCTGGTCGGGCTTCACGGTGAGGGCGAGGTGGGTCATCTCCTGGGTGGCGGCCATCTCGACGTTGAGCCGCGTGCGCACGGTCTGGCGCAGCACCTGCACGTCCCGGTCCTGGATGTGCCGGCGGTCCCCGCGCAGGTGCACGGTGATGCCGTCGGCCCCCCCCATCTCGGCCAGCAGCGCCGCGGGCACGGGGTCCGGCTCCTTGGCCCGCCGGGCCTGACGGACGGTGGCCACGTGGTCGATGTTCACGCCGAGGCGCAGCATGGATCCGGGAGTATATCGCGGCCGGGCCTACTCTCCTCGCCGGTCGCGCACGCGCGCGAGCTCCCGCCGCGAGAGCGCGTCGACGAGCGAGGGAAGGACACCGTCCACGAGTCGCAGCGCCCGCCACCAGGCGGGGTGGACGATGACCGCGCGGTTCCTGGCCACGTCGTCGAGGGCGCGGCGCGCGAAGACGTCCACGTCCATAGGCCGCAGCCGCTCCCAGAGGACCTTGCGGGATACGGGGTCGAGGAAGCGGAGGAGGCGGCCGTAGCGGCTCCCGCCGTCGAGGATCGGCGTGCGGACGACGCCGGGGCACAGGGCGCTCGCCCGCAGGCCGTGGTCCCGCCCCTCGGCGCGCAGCGCGCGGGAGAGGGACAGGACCGCGCTCTTGGTCGCCCCGTAGGGCGCGGCCATCGCCGTGCCGAGGAAGGCGAGCGTCGAGGAGGTGTTCACGACGTGCCCGAAGCCCTGCTCGATCATCCGGGGCCAGGCCGCCCGCACGCCGTGGACGACGCCCATCAGGTTCACCTCGACCGCCTCCCGCCAGTCCTCGAGCGTGAGGTCGCGCGCCTCGCCGCCGACGGCGATCCCGGCGTTGTTGAAGAGGAAGTCGAGGCGGCCGGGGCGGGCGAAGACGTCGGCGACGAGCGCGTCCACCGCCGCCGCGTCGCGCACGTCGAGCGTCGCGCCCTCGGCCCGCCCGCCGTCGCGCGCGATCCGTCCCGCCTCCGCGCGGGCGTCCTCGCCGTCACGGTCCGCGAGGACGACGACGGCTCCCCGTCTCGCCAGCTCGCGCCCGAGGGCGGCCCCAATCCCGGACGCACCTCCCGTCACCACGGCGACCGCCCCACCGAAGGTGCGCAGGCCCGTCTTTCCCTCCTTCGCGCCCGCCATGGTCGTCTCGATTCTACGCGGCGAGGGAGCCGGCGAGCGCCGGACGGGAGACGGGCGGATAATCGGCCCGCCCGCCACCCCGGGCGGAGGAGGAACCCCATGATCGCCTTCACGTCCCCTGCCACCGACCTCCGGGCGGTGGTTCTCGCCGCCCTCTGCCTCGCCCCGCTCGCGGCGCCATCGCTCCAGGCGGCGGCGGGGGACGCCCCGCCCTCGGTCGCGAACCTGCGCTGCGAGTACAAGGTCGATCCCCTCGGGATCGACGTCGCGCAGCCGCGGCTGAGCTGGCAGCTGCGCTCCGAGGCGCGGGGCGCCGCGCAGTCCGCCTACCAGGTCGAGGTGACGCGCGACGGCAAGAAGGTCTGGGACACCGGCAAGGTCGTCTCGGACCGCTCGGTCCACGTCCCGTACGGCGGCCCCGAGCTCGAGTCGTCCCGGCGCTACACCTGGCGGGTCCGCGTCTGGGACGGCGCCGGCCAGGCCTCGGCGTGGAGCCCGATCGCGTCGTGGGAGATGGGGCTGCTCGCTCCCGGGGACTGGAAGGCCCGCTGGATCGAGTCGGCAAAGGACGAGGGCGCGAAGGCGTCGCAGCCCGCGCCGATGCTGCGCGGGACCTTCGTGGTGAAGGGGAAGGTGAGATCGGCGCGGGCCTACGTCACGAGCCTGGGCCTGTACGAGCTGGAGATCAACGGGAGGCGCGTGGGAGACCAGCTCCTCACCCCGGGCTGGACGAGCTACAACAAGCGCCTGCAGTACCAGACCTACGACGTCACCGCCCACCTGCGCGCCGGCGAGAACGCGATCGGCGCGATGCTCGGCGACGGCTGGTACCGCGGCTTCCTCGCCTGGAAGGACCGCCGCGCCGTCTACGGCGACCGCCTGGCGCTGCTCTGCCAGCTGAGGATCGAGTACGAGGGGGGCCGGGTCGAGACCGTGGGGACGGACGGGACCTGGAAGTCCGCCACCGGCCCCATCCTCGCCTCGGACATCTACAACGGCGAGACCTACGACGCCCGGCTCGAGCGGCCGGGCTGGAGCGCGCCGGGATACGACGACAAGGACTGGGCGAGCGTGAAGGTCGCCCTTCCCGCGGCGCGGCCGCTCGTCGCCCCGGCCGGCCCGCCGGTGCGGAGGATCGAGGAGGTGAAGCCGGTCGGGATCCTGAAGACGCCGGCCGGTGAGACGGTCTTCGACATGGGCCAGAACATGGTCGGCTACGTCCGCCTGAAGGTGCGGGGGGCGGCGGGGACGACTCTCACGCTCCGCCACTTCGAGGTGCTCGACAAGGCGGGCAACGTCTACACGGCCAACCTCCGGGTGGCGAAGCAGCAGGTGACGTACACCCTGAAGGGCGGCGCCGTCGAGGTGTACGAGCCGCACTTCACGTTCCAGGGCTTCCGCTACGTCGCGGTCGAGGGCTGGCCGGGCGAGCCGGCACTCGACGGTCTCACCGGGATCGTCGTGCACTCGGACATGCCGGTCACCGGCCGGTTCACGACCTCGAGCCCCCTCCTGGGCCAGCTACAGCACAACATCCTGTGGGGCCAGAAGGGGAACTTCGTCGACGTGCCCACGGACTGCCCCCAGCGCGACGAGCGGCTCGGCTGGACCGGCGACGCGCAGGTCTTCTCGCGCACCGCCGCCTTCAACATGGACGTGGCCGGTTTCTTCACCAAGTGGCTGGGCGACCTGGCCGCAGACCAGAACGACAAGGGGAGCGTGCCGCACGTCGTGCCGAACGTCCTGAACCCGACCGACGTGCGGGAGCAGGACCGCTTCCCCGGCGGCTCGGCCGCCTGGGCCGACGCGGCCACGATCATCCCCTGGAACCTGTACCTCGCCTACGGCGACACGCGGCTGCTCGAGCGGCAGTACCCGAGCATGAAGGCGTGGGTCGAGCTCGTGCGGCGCGAGTCGGGCGAGAGCCACCTCTGGACGACGGGCTTCCACTTCGGGGACTGGCTGGCCTACGCCACCACCGCGTCCGATTACCCGGGCGCGACGACGGGCAAGGACCTCATCGCCTCCGCGTTCTACGCGCACTCGACGGACCTCCTGCAGCGCGCCGCGACCGTCCTCGGGAAGAAGGAGGACGCGGCCGGGTACGCCGCCCTCCTCCCGAAGATCAAGGAGGCCTTCGTCCGCGAGTTCGTCACGTCCGCCGGACGGGTGGGCGAGAACACCCAGACCGCCTACGCCCTCGCCCTCCAGTTCGACCTGCTGCCCGAGGGAATGCGCGCCGAGGCCGCCCGCCGGCTCGCCGCCGAGGTCAAGTCGCGCGGGCACCTGACCACCGGGTTCGTCGGCACGCCCTACCTCTGCCACGTGCTGAGCCGCTACGGCTACGCAGACCTCGCGTACCGGCTCCTGAACCGCGAGGAGTACCCGTCCTGGCTCTACCCGGTGAAGCAGGGCGCGACCACGATCTGGGAGCGGTGGGACGGCATCAAGCCGGACGGCACGTTCCAGAACCCCGGCATGAACTCGTTCAACCACTATGCCTACGGCGCGATCGGCGAGTGGATGTACGGCGTCGTGGCCGGGCTCCAGATCGACCCCGCCGAGCCGGCCTACCGGCACGTGCTCGTCCAGCCACGGCCGGGAGGGCGCCTCGCCTCGGCCGAGGCGCGCCTCGAGACGCCCTACGGCGAGGCGGCGTCCGGCTGGGCGCTCGCAGACGGGAAGGCGACCGTGACGGCCACCGTGCCGCCCAACGCGCGCGGCACGGTCCGCCTGCCCGCGGCCTCGCTCGCCGGGGTGACGGAGGGAGGGGTGGCCGTCGCCTCGGCGCCCGGCGTGAAATCGGCCGTGCAGGAGACCGACACCGTGGTGGTCGAGGTGGGCTCGGGCCGCTACCGGTTCACCTACGACGGGGCCGCCCTCGACGCTCGCGTCAACCCGCCGGCGCGGTTCAGCACGCGAACGATCATCGGGGTCCTCCTCGCGAACCCCCAGGCCCGCGCGGTGCTCGAGAAGCGCCTCCCGGGCATGACCAGGGACCCCCGGGTCGACCAGGCCCTGGGGATGACCCTGCGTGAGGCCGCACCGTACGAGCCGACGATCCTCACGGAGGAAATGCTGAAGACGCTCGACCGCGAGCTGGGGGTGATCGACTAGCCGCGGCTCAGAAGTAGACGCGCACCCCGGCCCCGACCGAGAGCCCGCCCACGTCGAAGCTCGCCCCGGTGGCGTCGGGCGTCGTCGTGAGCGTCACGCTGGCGGAGCTGTACTGCACCTGCACGCCGGCGCCAAAGCGCCGGGACCGCCCGAAGCGGTAGTCCAGGCGTCCCCCCACGTTGAAGCCGGTCGGGCTCTCCTTCACGGTGGTGGCCGGGGTCGCCGTGATCGCGAGCTTGTCGTAGGGGTAGACGTCGTCGTAGGTGGGCTGCTCGAGCAGGTCGGCCTCGACCTGGAAGAGCGTCACCCCGGCGAAGAGCGCCCAGTCGAGGTGCCCGGCGGCTCGCTCGTACGCGACGTCGAGGTGGAGGGCTCCCTCGGTGAGGTCGTAGCCGGAGATCCCGGACGACGCGCTGCGGCTGCGGTCCAGGTAGAGGGGGTGGGGACGCGAGACCTCCACCTCGCCGGCCACGTCCCGGCGGGCGTGGGAGTAGCCGACCAGGAGGCCAAGCTCACGGAAGAGGCTCACCTGCAGCGCGACGTCGGGGCCGAGCGCGGTGCCCGCCTCGTAGCTCGCGCGCAGGGTGGTCCTCTCGGCGTACTCGGTGAACGTCCGCGACTCGCCGAAGCTCGTCCCCGTGGGCCAGAAGGCGGCGTTCAGGACGAGACGGACGCGGTCGGGTCCGGGAGCCGGGGCCTGCGCCCGGGCGGAGGCAGCGGAGAATGCGACCGCGGCCGTCGTGAGCACGGCGAGGGCGGCTTGCCGATAGAGGCGCAGCACTCGTCGGCGCGGCCTAGCTGACGTCCTCGCGGGCGGCGGCGACGAGGTCCCGGGCGATCGTGCCGATGCGGCCCTCGTCCGGGCCCTCGACCATGACCCGCAGCTTCGGCTCGGTGCCGCTCCAGCGCACGAGGACGCGGCCCTCCTTGCCGAGGACGGCCTTGACCTCGGCGACGAGCCTCTGCAGCGACGGCATGTCCTCGAGGGGCTTGCGCGCCGGGAGCGTCACGCTCTCGAGCACCTGCGGGACCCGCTCCATGGCCTCCCGCGCGAGCTCCGAGAGGGGCTGGCCGGTGCGGATCATGAGGGCGAGGACCTGCAGGGCGCCGATGAGGCCGTCGCCCGTCGAGGCGTGGTCCAGGAACACGAGGTGGCCGGACTGCTCGCCACCGAGGTTGTAGCCGCCCTGTCGCATCGCCTCGACCACGTAGCGGTCGCCCACCGGCGTCCGGACGAGCGCGATCCCCTGGGCGTCGAGGGCCCGCTCGAGGCCGAGGTTGCTCATGACGGTGGCCACCACGGTGTCCCGCCGCAGCTCGCCGTCGCGCTTCATGCGCGTCGCGCACATGGCCATGACGGCGTCGCCGTCCACGATCTGGCCCTTCTCGTCGATCACGATCAGCCGGTCGGCGTCGCCGTCGAGGGCGATGCCGATCTGGGCCCCGCGCCGCACGACCTCGGCCCGGGCGTGGTCGGGGTGCAGCGCCCCCACCTCGCGGTTGATGTTCGTGCCGTTCGGGCGCACGCCGATGGCGTTGACGCGCGCCCCGAGCTCGGTGAAGACGAGGGGGGCCACGACGTAGGCGGCGCCGTGGGCGGCGTCGACCACGACCCTCATCCCGTCGAGGGTGAGGTCGCGGGGGAAGGTGTTCTTGACGAAGGCCACGTAGCGCCCGCGCGCGTCCTCGAGCTTGACGGCGCGGCCGATCGCGGGGCCGGTGCGCCGCTCGCCCAGGCGCTCCGGCTCGCGGATGAGCCCCTCGATCTCACCCTCGGCGGCGTCGGGCAGCTTGAAGCCGTCCCCCCCGAAGATCTTGATGCCGTTGTCGTCGTAGGGGTTGTGGCTGGCGCTGATGACGATGCCGGCGTCGGCCCGCATGCTGACCGTGAGGTGCGCCACCGCCGGGGTGGGGACCGGCCCGCAGAGGAGCACGCGCCCCCCCATCGACGTCACCCCCGCCGCAATCGCGGTCTCGAGCATGTAGCCGGAGAGGCGGGTGTCCTTGCCGATGAGCACGCGGGGCGAGTGGCGCTTGCCGCGGCCGGCGACGAAGGTGACGGCCCGGCCCAGGGCCAGCGCGAGCTCCGGGGTCATGGGGTGGGTGTTCGCCACCCCGCGGATGCCGTCCGTCCCGAAGAGCGACCGGGAATGGGTCATTGCGGACTCCCCTGCCGCAGCGCCTGGACGGCCACCTCGGCCGGTGCCGTCTCCAGCACGCTGACGCCGATGTGGCCCGGCGCGATGTCCACCGCCACCGGGAGGCGCCGGGGGACGGCTCCCGTGCTCGGCAGGGTCACGTGGGGCTGCAGGTCGCCGGCGTCGAGGGCCCGGACGAGCGAGGCTGGGCCGGTCACCGACACGGTCACCCGCGACGGCGTGACGCGCGCCGGCCGCCCGCGGGCCGCGACGCCGAGGCCCTCGAAGCGGCGGGTCTCCCTGACCTCCTGCACCGTCGCCGTCACGCGGACCCGGCTGCCGCCCTCGAGGCGCAGGAGCGGGTCCTCGAGGCCGACGTTGACCATCTCGGTCGCCGTGCCGTCGGCCCCCTCCACCGAGACGGGCTCGGTGAAGGCGCTCTCGATCTCCTGGACCCGGCTGCGGGGGCCGGCCACCTGGACCTCCGCGGGGTCGCTCGTCACCTCCGCCACCTCGAAGCCCGGCGCCGGGCGGCCGAGGACCCGCGGGCGGACGGGGATCGACTTGCGCTGCGTGCGCTCGAGGTTCAGGGTCAGCAGCGACGGCGTGATCTTGACCACCCGGAAGCCGTACGGAACCTGGATCATGCCCGACGTCATCTGCACGATCCGCTCTCCCTCCTGCGCCCCCGCGAGGTCGATGGTGGCGAGCACCTTCCCGGAGTCGAGGCTGTTGATGAGGCCGGGCGAGGCGCGGAACCGCACGTCCACGGAGTCGACCGCGTCGCCGGTGAGCTCGAGGTCCCGCGGGACGTTGCGCAGCTCGACCGGTACCGGCAGCCCTCGCTCGGCGGTCTGCTTGCCCGCGATCACGAACCAAAGCCCCAGCGCGAGGGCCAGGCTGGCGAGGCGAACCGCGAAGCTGCCGCGGAGGAACTTCACGGCTGCCCCCCGGTGCGCTCCGCCACCGGCTCACCCGCGGCGGGGGCGGCCTCGGTGAGCCCGAGCGAGCCGAGCAGCGCGCGCTTCAGGGCGGGGCCGTCCAGCCCCCGCCGGATGCGGCCGTCCTCGACGACGGAGATCGTCCCCGTCTCCTCGGAGACCACGATCGCCACCGCGTCGGTGTCCTCGGACAGACCGATGGCGGCCCGGTGCCGGCTGCCGAGGGTGCGGCTCAGCTCGGGGTTCACGGTGAGCGGCAGGAAGCAGGCGGCCGCCGCCACCCGGTTCCCCTGGATCACGACCGCCCCGTCGTGCAGCGGCGTCGCCGGGTGGAAGATGCTCACCAGCAGGTCGTAGGTCACGACCGCGTCGAGCGAGATGCCGGTCTCGATGTAGCTGCGGAGGCCCATCTCGCGCTCGAGGGCCAGGATGGCGCCGGTGCGGTCCCCGGACAGACTCGTCGCGGCGAGGACGATCTCGTCGACGACCTCCTCCTGCCGGCGCCGGGCCGCCCCGCCGAGGAACGGGGCCCGGCCCAGGTGGGCGAGGCCCTTTCGTATCTCCGCCTGGAAGACGACGATGATGCCGAAGACGAGGAAGGGCAGGAACGTGCGGAGCAGCCAGTTGACCGTCTGGAGGTTGAAGAGGACGGACGCCCAGTAGAGGAAGACGAGCAGGAGGCCGCCGATGGCGATCTGGACCGCGTGCGTCCCCCGGATGAACTGCAGCAGCTCGTACACGAGGAACGCGACGATCAGGATGTCGACGGCGTCCCACCAGCGGAACTCGGTCCCGGCGAAGAAGGCGGTGATCTGCTCGAGGATCACGCGGCCCTCCCCGCGGCGTCGCCCCGGATCGCGTCGCACAGGCGGACGACCTCGACCATCTCCGCCACGTCGTGGACCCTCACCACGTGGGCCCCGGCGAGGACACAGGCGGCCACCGCGGCCGCCGTGCCCAGCAGCCGCCGCTCCACCGGCAGGTCGAGCGCCTTCCCGATGAAGCTCTTGCGGGACGGGCCCACCAGCACGGGCCGGTCGAGGGCCGCGAGCTCCGGCAGCCGGCGCAGCGTCTCGAGGCTCTGGGCGGCGTCCTTGGAGAAGCCGACCCCGGGGTCGACGATCAGGCGCTCCCGCGCGACGCCGGCGCTCGCCGCCCGGTCGAGGGCAGCGCCGAGCTCGGCCACGATCTCGCCCATGACGTCGCGGTAGGCGGGGGCCGCGTGCATCTCGGAGAAGCCCCCGCGCAGGTGCATGAGCACGGCCGGCACGCCCCGCTGGGCCACGAGGGTCGCCATCGCGGGATCGTAACCGAAGCCGCTCACGTCGTTCACCAGATCGGCCCCGGCGTCGAGAGCGGCGCCGGCGACCGGCGCCTTCGTGGTGTCCACCGAGATCGCCCCCGCCCCTCGCCGCCTCAGGCCCTCGATCACGGGGACGACCCGGCGGGCCTCCTCCTCGGGGGGGACGCGCGCGGCCCCGGGCCGGGTGGACTCGCCGCCCACGTCGACCCAGTCGGCCCCGTCCTCGAAGTGCTTCAGGCCGCGGGCGACGGCGGCCTCGGGACCGGCGAGGCGTCCCCCGTCGGAGAACGAGTCGGGGGTGACGTTGAGGACACCCATGACGAGCGTGCGCTCGCCGAGCGCGACCTCGGCGCCCCTCAGCGGAATGCGGTAAAGGCGACGCCCTCTCTTCTCGATCGCCCCCTCCGCGTCTCGTCTAGGACGTCGGTCTCGGGTCCGCCACCGGTGGCGGAAGGATGCCCGACGCGCGCCCGTCCTCCCCGGCCCGCGCCTCGCGCGGGGGAGCCGGGGCGAGGGGCGCCGCGGGCTTCACCGCGAGCGGCTCGCCCGCCATCAGCTGCTTGAGCTGGGGAGCGTCGAGCACCTCGTACTCCAGCAGCGCCTCCGCCACGCGGACCAGGCGGGCGCGGTTCTCGGTGAGGATGTGGGTGGCGCGCTCGTACTGCTCGGTCACGATCCGCTTGACCTCGGCGTCGATCTTGAGGGCGGTGGCCTCGGAGTAGTCCTGGTGCCGGTTGAACTCCTTGCCCAGGAAGATGGCCTCCTCCTTCTTCCCGTAGGCGAGGGGGCCCAGCGCGTCGCTCATGCCCCACTCGCAGACCATCTTCCGCGCCATCTCGGTCGCCTGCTCGATGTCGTTCTGGGCGCCGGTGGTGAGCTGGCTGAAGGTCGTCTCCTCGGCGATCCGCCCGCCCATGCACACCGCGATCCGCGCCTCGAGCTGCTCCTTCGTCCAGTTGTGCTTCTCCTCGGTCGGGAGCTGCTGGGTGAGGCCGAGGGCCATGCCCCGCGGGATGATCGTGACCTTGTGGATGGGATCGGAGTGCGGCAGGAGGGTGGCGAGCAGGGCGTGCCCCGCCTCGTGGAAGGCGGTGATCTTCTTCTCCTCCTCGGAGATGATCAGGCTCTTGCGCTCGACGCCCATCAGCACCTTGTCCTTGGAGGACTCGAAGTCCTTCATGGAGACGTACTTCTGGTTGTTTCGGGCGGCCATGAGGGCCGCCTCGTTCACCAGGTTGGCGAGGTCGGCCCCGGAGAAGCCGGGCGTCGCCCGCGCGAGCACGGTGAGGTCGACGTCCTCGGCGAGGGGGATCTTGCGGGTGTGGACCTGGAGGATGCCCTCGCGCCCGCGCACGTCGGGCCGGGAGACGACCACCCGCCGGTCGAAGCGGCCGGGCCGCAGGAGCGCCGGGTCGAGCACGTCGGGCCGGTTCGTGGCCGCGATCAGGATGACCCCGTCGTTGCTCTCGAACCCGTCCATCTCGACGAGCAGCGCGTTCAGCGTCTGCTCGCGCTCGTCGTGCCCGCCGCCGAGCCCGGCCCCGCGATGGCGTCCCACCGCGTCGATCTCGTCGATGAAGATGATGCAGGGGGCGCTTTTCTTGCCCTGCTCGAACAGGTCGCGGACGCGCGAGGCGCCCACCCCCACGAACATCTCGACGAAGTCGGAGCCGGAGATCGAGAAGAAGGGCACGTTCGCCTCGCCGGCGATCGCGCGAGCGAGCAGCGTCTTGCCCGAGCCCGGCGGCCCCATGAGGAGGACACCCTTGGGTATGCGACCGCCCAGCTTCTGGAACTTCTGCGGCTCGCGCAGGAACTCGATGATCTCCTGCAGCTCGTCCTTCGCCTCCTCGACGCCGGCCACGTCCTTGAACGTGACCTTCTTCTGCTGGCTGGCGAGCAGCTTCGCCTTGGACTTGCCGAAGGAGAGGGCCTTGTTCCCCCCGCTCTGCATCTGCCGCATGAAGAACACCCAGAAGCCGATCAGCAGCAGGAAGGGCGCCCAGGAGATGAGCATGTTGGCCCAGGTGGGGGTGGCGTCGGGCTGGTAGGTCACCGTCACGTTCTTGGCGAGGAGGCGGTCCGTGAGCTTGTCGTAGCCGAGGGGGGCGAAGGTCCGAAACGCCTCCCGGCTCGCGGTGTGGCCCTTGATCTCGTTGCCGGTGATGGTGACGTCCGCCACCTGCCCCGCCTCGACCTGGGTCATGAACTCGCTGAACTTGAGGGGTGTCTCCTTCTTCTGGAACTGGGCGAAGTGCCAGGCCAGGAACACGACGACCAGGAGGGACATCCACAGCATCACGGTCTTGAACGTGGCGTTCACGAGATTTCGGACCTCCGGACGGGGCCCCGGCTACCGTCCTCTCCTCCCGACTCGGGAGGAATCACTCATCTTAGCTTACCCCCGGACGGGCTCAGCGTGGGCTCGGTATGGTCCCGATGAAGGGCAGGCCCCGGAAGCGCTCCATCCAGTCGAGGCCGTAGCCCACGAGGAAGCGGTCGGCCGGCGACTCGACCAGGGGGAAAGCGGACCAGTCCGGGTGGACGTCGATCTTGCGCTCCTCTGGCTTGTCCACGAGGGCGCAGACCCGGAGGCTGGCCGGCCCGTGCTCGTGGATGTGGGCGAGCAGGTAGCTGAGGGTGATCCCCGTGTCCACGATGTCGTCCACCAGCAGGACGTGCTTCCCCTCCAGCGGGACGGCCGTCGAGTACACGATCTCGGTCAGCACGCGGCCCGCCGCCTGCTCGCGGTGGGAGGTCACCCGGACGAAGTGGACGGTCAGGTCGAGGGGGATCTTCCGGATGAGGTCGGCCATGAAGACGAGGCTCCCCTTCATCAGGCCGAGGACGCAGATCTCTCGTCCGGCGAACGCGCGGGCGATCTCCTCGCCCAGCTCGGCGACCCGCCGGGCGATCTGCTCCTCGGTGAAGAGGACGGAGACCTGGTCCCTCATGATTCCTCCCGGGATGATACGGCTTTCCCGGCCGTCCCGGCACGCTTTTCGATCCGGATCTCGTCCCGGGTGAAGCGGGCTTCCCGTCCTCCCGGCAGGGGAAGCCGGCGGCCGGAGGGAGCCTTGCTGCCGGCGAGCCGGAGGAGCCGCTCCACGTGGTCGGCGCCCACCTGGCGGAGCCCCCCGGCCCGGGCCAGGGCCTGGCGCAGGGCGGCGCGGGCGAGCGCCCTCGGCGCCCCCGCGAGCGGCGCGCGCCGCAGGACGAGGCCCCCCCCTCCTCCCGGGCGATCCCGGCCAGCAGCGCCTCGGCCTCCGTGCGCACGTGGGAGGCCTCGTCGGCGAGGAGCGCCGCGGTGCGCGCGAGCGCCGCGCGCACGCGCGGGTTGAAGCGCGCCTCGAGATATGGCAGCAGCTCGTGCCGGACGCGGTTGCGCCGGTGGGCGGTGTCGAGGTTCGACGGGTCCTCCCGCCACGCGAGCCCTCGCTCGCCCAGGTGGTCCAGGACCTCCTGTCGGGACACCGTGAGCAGCGGGCGCACGACGTCGCCCGCCCGCGGCCGCATTCCGGCAAGGCCGGTCGCCCCCGCCCCTCGCAGGAGCCGGAGCAGCAGCGTCTCCGCCTGGTCGTCCCGGGTGTGCGCGACCGCGACGACGGCAGCCCCCTCCTCCGCGGCCACGCGGCGGAGGAACGCGAAGCGCTCGCGGCGGGCGGCCTGCTCAATCCCCCCCTTCTCCCGCGCGGCCCGGCCGCGGACGTCCGCCCGGCCGGTGCGCAGGGGCACGTCGAGCGACCGGCACAGCTCGGCGCAGAAGGCCGCGTCCTCCGCGGCGCCCGGCCGCAGGCCGTGATCGAGGTGGGCGGCCACGAGGCGCAGGCCGCGCCGCCGGCGCAGCGCGGCGAGCGCGTCGGTGAGAGCCACCGAGTCGGCCCCGCCCGACAGGCCCACCACGATCGTCGCCCCGGGCGCAATGGGCCCGGCGGCCCGGAGGGCCCGATCGACGGCCGCGACGAGGGACGGCAGCCTCACGAGTCGGGCCTCCTCATGAAGGGGGGCCTGGTGGCGGTGCAGGGATTCGAACCCCGGACGCCGCGGATATGAGCCGCGTGCTCTAACCAGCTGAGCTACACCGCCACGGGTGCGGGAAGCGACCGCCTCCCGGACTCACGAGTCTACTACGAAACCAGGAACGGCCCGCTTTCGAGCGGGTGCTATACTCCCCGCGACCCGCCATGAACTGCGTCACCTGCCAGAAGGACGAGCGCGAGGTCACGCTCTCGAAGTGCCCCATCTGCTTCAAGCCCATCTGCGTGGACTGCGCCCGGCGCGAGTACGGCCGGATGTTCTGCAGCCAGCGCTGCGCCAACCTGTTCTTCTTCGGCGACGACGACGAGTAGGGGGCGGCGGGCCCGGGCACCTCGCCCCGGGCGACCGCGAGGGTGATCTCGACGAGCGTCAAGGCCCGGCCGGGTCCGGTCAGGGGACCTTGGCCCACTCCTTCTTCGCCTCCTGCATGGCCTTGCGGTACGCGCGCCTGCGCTTGCGGTCGGCCTCGGGGTCGCCGGTCGTGAAGTTCGCCCCGAGGACGATCTCGCCGGAGTCGCGTACCGCGAACAGCCCCTCGAGGGTGAGCGCGCGCGCCGGCAGGTACCGGTAGCGGGCGACCTCGCGGTAGCGGGGGTCGACACGGAAGGAGGCGTCCTGGTCGGGGGTCGCGAGGAGCAGGAACGGCTCGCGCGAGCCGGCGAGGCCCCACAGGTCGCAGTCGGCAATGGCCGCCAGCCGGACGTGCAAGAGCACGTCCCGCCGGACCCGCGTCGGGTCCGAGCAGAACGCCATGCGCAGGTCGGGGCGGTACTGCCGCTCCCGGGCGACGTCCGCCACGATCGCCCGGTTGGGCTGCGCGGCGGCGAAAGCCGGGAGGAAGAAGACGACGAGGACGAGCCAGGCCGAGGCCACGATCGCCGAGAGCACGGCCGTGACCCGGGCCGCGGTCGGGCGGACCGCGACCGCGAGGAGCGCGGCCGCCCCCAGCGCCAGCGCGGCCACGAGCAGCCCCTGCGGCGCGGCGCCGGGAAGCCACTCGTCGGGGATGCGCGGCGGCCGGGCGAGGACGAGGGCGAGGCTGGCCGCCTCCGCGACCAGCGCGAGGCCGGCCCACGCGCGGTCGGCCCGCTTCCAGGGCACGGCCGACAGGTAGCGGCCGATCACCAGGCACAGCGCGGGGTAGACCGGCAGCAGGTAGTAGTCGATCTTCCCCCGCGAGAGGCTGAGCGGCACGAGCACGAGCGCGACCCAGAGCGACAGGAAGCGGGCGCGCGCCGCGTCGTCGCCCTCGCGCGAGCGCAGGAGCCGCCACAGCGCGATCGGGAGGAGGGGAGACCAGGGCAGGCCCTCGGCGAGGTACGCGGGCGGGTAGAACCAGAAGGGCCGCCCGACGTCGTAGGCTTCGCCGGCGAAGCGCTCCAGGTTCTCGCGGAAGAAGAAGGTGACGAGCGGCTCGGTCCCGAGTCGGCGATACACGAGGACGAACCAGCCGAGGGCGAGGGCCAGGAACGCCAGCACGCCGAGGAGGAGGCCCACCGGCCGGCAGGGAGCCGGCCGGCGGCGGTTCTCCCACAGGAGGAGGAGGACCGCGAAGCCGGGGACGAGGAGCGCGATCGGGCCCTTGGTGGCGAAGCCGAGGCCGGCCGCGACGCCGAGGAGGGGCACCGCCCAGACGGGCGCCCCGGGCCGCCACGCGAGGGCCGCGAGGGCCACCGCCAGCGTCGTCCACAGGGTGAGCAGCATGTCGGACATGGCCACGCGCGCGAAGGACAGGAAGGCGAGCGTCGTGGCGAGCACGAGGGCGGAAGCGAGGGCCGTGCGGCGGTCGAAGAGCAGCGTGCCGAGCCACGCCGTGGCCAGCACGACGCCGATCGAGGCGAGGACCGGGACGAGGCGCGCCGCGCCCGCCGTCGTCCCGAGCCCCTTCATGGCCGCCCCCATCAGCCAGTAGGAGAGGACCGGCTTGTCGAAGAAGGGCCGGCCCTCGTACTGCGGGATCACCCAGTCCCCGCTCTCGACCATGCCCCGGGCCGCGTCGAGGAAGTAGATCTCGGCCCGCTCGAGGGGCGCGGTGCCGAGGTGGGGCAGCAGCAGCGCGAGGAGGCCCAGCGCGAGGAGCGCGAGGCCGGCCGCGAAGCGGCGCGCGGAAAGGGTCGGGGCGCTCAGGGGCGTGCGGGGGCGGGCGCGGTGGCGCCCTTCTCGAGGTGGAGCTGGCCGCAGGCGGCGAGGATGTCCCTCCCGCGCGGGCGGCGCACGGAGACCCTCACCCCCGCCGCGGCGAGCGCGGCGCCGAAGGCGTCCACCGCCTCCGGCTCCGGCGCCTTGAACGGGATCTCGGGCGCGGGGTTCAGGGGGATGAGGTTGACCTTCACGCGCTTGCCGGCGAGGCGCCGGGCGAGCGCGCGGGCGTGGGAGACCGAGTCGTTGACGCCGCCGAGCAGCACGTACTCGAAGGTGACGAGGCCGCCGCGCGGGACCGGGTAGCGCAGCGCCGCGTCGACCACGGCGCCGAAGGGGTACTTCTCCTCGATCGGCATGAGGGCGCGGCGCAGGCCGGGATCGGGGGCGTGGAGGCTGATCGCGAGGTTCGGGCGCAAGGGCTCCTGCGCGAGCTTCTCGAGGGCGGGCAGGATGCCCACCGTGGAGAGGGTCAGCTTGCGCGGGGGAACCCCGAAGCCCTCCTCGTCCATGAGGACCCGCAGGGCCTCGACCGTCGCCTCGTAGTTGAGCAGCGGCTCGCCCATCCCCATCACCACGATGTTCCAGGGGAAGGGGTCGTCCTCGCGCCGGTGGGGGTGCGTCGCCACCAACGGGTGCTCCTCCATCACCGTCGCCACCTGTCCGAGGATCTCCCACGGCTTCAGGTTGCGCCTGTAGCCGGCGATGCCGGTGAGGCAGAAGGCGCACTTGAGCGGGCAGCCGGCCTGGGTCGAGATGCAGATCGTGCGCCGGTCGTCCTCGGGGATGTAGACGGCCTCGATCGTCGCCCCGTCCTCGAGGCGGAAGAGGTACTTGCGCGTGCCGTCGAAGGAGAGCGTCCGCTCCGCGACCTCGGGCCAGCGCAGCTCGAAGCCCTCGGCCAGCGCGGCCCGCAGGGCCTTCGGCAAGTTGACCATCGCCGCGACGTCGCGGACGCGGCGGTGGTAGAGCCAGCCGTAGATCTGCCGGGCGCGGAAGGCGGGCTCGCCCCGCTCCGCCGCAAGCGCCTCGAGGGCGCTCGCGCCCATTCCGAACAAATTGGGTCGGCTCACCTCGCGATCATAACCCGCGGTCGGTGTAGTCTCTTGTCACCCGAGCGCGCCCACGCACCCGAGCGTGCCCCGGTCGAATGGGCACGCGAGGGACTTCGAAAGCCCCAGTCAGGAGCCATTCATGCCCGAAGGCCACCGAAAGCCGGTCCCCCTCCCCGCTCTCGTCGGCGAGGGCGGATCGCTCCCCGACTACGCCTCGGCCGGCGCCGCCGGCGCCGACCTCCGCGCGAGCGAGGCGGTGGAGATCGCGCCCGGCGCCCGGAGCGCCGTGCCGACGGGCGTGCGCCTGCAGATCCCGTCCGGCCACGTCGGGCTCGTCTGGCCGCGCAGCGGCCTCGCCGTCCGCCACGGCATCGACACGCTGGCCGGGGTCATCGACAGCGACTACCGCGGCGAGGTGCGGGTCGTACTCGTGAACCACGGCGAGGAGCCATTCCGGATCGCCCGGGGCGACCGGGTCGCGCAGCTCCTCGTGCAGCCGGTCGAGCGGGCGACTTTCACGGCGGTCCCGGCTATCGACGACACCGACCGGGGCGGGGGGGGCTTCGGCTCGACGGGCCGCTGAAGGCCCCGGAGAACGACCGCCCTCACACGGCTTCGATCGTGGACGGCGGCTTGGGAGCGATGTTGTAGGTCACGCTGACGACCCCGGGCACCTCGCGCAGGATCTCCCGGGCGAGCTGCTCGAGGGTCTCGAACGGGAGGTGGGTCGGCGTCGCGACGCGGGCGTCGACGCTGTCCCAGCAGCGCACCTCGATCTGCTGGCCGAACTCGCGCTTGCCGTCGCGCATCCCGGTGACGCGGTCCTCGTGGAGGATCGCCAGGTACTGGAACGCGGCCGTGCCCTCGAGCACCCGCTCGACGACGGCCGTCGCCGCGCGGACCGTCGCGATGCGCTCCGGCGTCACCTCGCCGATCACCCGGGCCGAGAGCGCCGGCCCCGGGAACGGGATGCGCGCGAACAGCTCGGCCGGCAGGCCGAGGGCCCGACCGACCTTCCGCACGCCGTCCTTCCGCAGCTGGACGAGCGGCTCGAGGATGCGGTAGCCGAACGCCTCCTGCGGGTCGATGCCGAGCTGCTCGAACACGTTGTGCTGCCGCTTGATCCCGGCCACCGTCTCGTCGACGTCGGTGAGGATCGTGCCCTGGAGGAGGAAGCTCGCGCCGCTCGCCTTCACCAGTCGGCCGAACACGTGCCGGTAGAAGGTCTGGGTGATCGCCTCGCGCTTCTCCTCGGGGTCGCCGAGCCCTTGAAGCGCCGCGAAGAACTCCTTCCGCGCGTCGACGACGTCGACCGTGACGCCGAGGGCCCGGAACAGGCTGACGACCCGCTCCGGCTCGCCTTCGCGCATCAGGCCGTTGTCGACGAAGACTGTCTTGCAGGCGCTCACCCAGCGCCCGGTGGCCGAGCATCGTGACCGTGGACGAGTCGACCCCGCCCGACAGCGCGTTGATCGCCGTGCCCTCGCCGACGGCGTCCTTGATCTCCTTCACCTTCCCGGCGACGAAGGCCGCGGGCTCCAGCGCCTGTGCGGTGATTTCCTCGATCATGGGAGTTCCCTGCCTTTCGACGGACGGCCGTGCGGGCTGATGATAGTCTGGTCGCCCTTCGGCTTGGACGCGGGGATATCATGCCCCGAAGCTGAACGGCGCCCTTCCGCCGGCGCCGAGGAGAGGTGAGACATGCCGAGTCCCTCCCGCGTCCTCACGCTCACGCTGGCCTCCGTCCTCGTCGCCGCGGGGCTCGCCGCCCAGTACCAGGCCACAACGGCTTCGGAGGCCGCGCCCCCGGGGGAGAGCGCTCTCAAGAAAGCCCTGCTCGAGGGCCGAGCGGTGATCGGCGCGACGGTCACCGTGCCGAACGTGGACACGGCCCTCACCCTGGCCAACGCCGGCTTCGACTTCCTCTGGATCGAGATGGAGCACGGCCCGATCACGCTCGAGAGCCTGCGCGCGATCCTCCTCGCCACCCGGGGAGCGAAGGCCGTTCCCATCACGCGGGTGCCGGCCAACGAGGTGTGGCTCGCCAAGCGGGTGCTCGACGAGGGGAGCCTCGGCGTCGTCTTCCCCTTCACGAGCACGCGGGAGCTGGCCGAGCGGGCGGTCTCGGCCTGCCGGTACCCGCCGCTCGGGGACCGGGGCTTCGGCCCCGCCCTCGCCCTCTCCCGCTACGGCATGAGCGGCCCGGACTACGTGCGCTTCGCCAACGAGAACGTGCTCGTGGTCGTCATCATCGAGCGGAAGGAGGCGGTGGAGAACATCGAGGCGATCGCCTCGGTACCCGGCATCTCCGTCCTCTTCGTGGGCGTGAACGACCTCTCCTACTCCCTGGGCGTCGGCGGGCGCACCACCGATCCCCTCGTCGAGCAGGCGCTCACGAAGGTCCTCGACGCGGGGCGCCGGCACGGCATCCCCGTCGGCTATCCCACCGGCAACCCGACCGAGATCAACAAGAGGATCGCCCAGGGCTTCCGCTTCTTCCAGGCGTCGAGCGACATCGGGTTCATGGCGGGCGGGGCCCGGGAGATGCTGTCGCAGGTGAATCGATAGACCTCAGTAGCCCCGCTCCTTGTCCACCACGTTCAGGAGCGCGAGCCCCGTCGAGTAGCGGCGCACGTTCTCGGCCACGAGGGCCACGAGCCGCACCTGGCGGACGGGAGCGGAGCCGGAGCTGTGCGGCGTGATGACGAGGTTCGGGCAGTCCCAGAGCGGGTCCTCGGGGGGCAGAGGCTCGGGGGTGGTCACGTCGAGGCCGGCCCCGCGGATCCAGCCCTCCTTGAGCGCCCGGGCGAGGGCCACCTGGTCGACCAGCGCGCCCCGCGAGACGTTGACGAAGTACGCCGTCTTCCGGAGGACGCGGAACACCGCCTCGCCGAAGAGCCTCTCCGTCTCCCGGGTGTGGGGGGCGCAGCTCACGAGGACGTCCACCTGCGGGACCATCTCGGGGAGCCAGGCGGGCTCTCGCAGCTCGGCGACGAACTCGGGCTTCGGCATCGGCTTGGGGTCGACGGCGAGGACCTTCATGCCGAAGCCGCAGTGCGCCCGGCGCGCGACCTCGGTGCCGATCCCGCCCAGGCCGACGACGCCCATCGTCTTCTGGTAGAGGTCGTCGAGAGGGACGCTGCCGCCTCGCTCCCACTTGCGGAGCCGGAAGTTCGGGACCGACGCCTGCACGAGGCCGCGGGTCAGGCCGAGCAGCAGGGCGAAGGCCGACTCCGCGATGACCGGGGCGAAGACCCGCTGCATGTTCGTGAGCACGCAGGGGTGCCGCATCAGCTCAGGGGGGAGCCTCTCCACCCCGGCCGCCCAGTGCTGCACCCACTTGAGCCTCTTCGCGGCCCGGATCGTCTCGACGGAGGGCTCGCCCAGGATCACCTCAGCGTCCGCCGCCGCCGTCAAGGTCTCGGCGTCGTTCGGCGGGACGACGAGCTCCACGTTCCGGCCGGCGCGGCGGATGCTGTCGATCTCATCGGGGGTGAGCCTCGCCGAGACGAGGATCTTGATCGTTCCTCCCGTGGGAGCGATCTCCACGCGCGGGTGCACCGACTGCACGACGGCGTCGCCGCCTCTCGCCTCGAGGGCCAGGGCCGACCCTCCCGCCGTGATCCCGGCCAGGAAACCGCGACGCGACATGTCCTCTGTCATGCGAATCCTCCTCCGATCTACGCGAGCTTCCAGCCGGGGCTGTGGGCGCGCGCGAGGAACGGCTCGGCCTCCGGCGCGTTCGTCGCGCGCATCGCCTCGGCGTCCCACTCGAGCTTCTTGCCCACCCGATACGCCACGTTGCCCAGGTGGTTCGCCTCGGTCAGCCAGCCCGAGTAGCCGAAGTGGCAGGTCGTGGGCGAGCCGGTCTTGCACGCGTCGATCCACTCCTGGTAGTGGCCGACCGACTTCGGGATCGACTCCGGCGGCCGCGTGAAGTCCTTGAATTTCTCCTCGGGCAGGAGCACGTGCTTGCGGTAGTCGGTCAGCAGCATCCCGCGGTCGCCGACGAACAGCACGCCGCTCGGCCACTGCGGGATCTCGCCCCGCGTCCAGACGTCCGGCTTCTTCGTGCCCTGGTACCAGGTGAGGGCCAGCGCGGGCTGGTCGCCCGAGGCCTTGTACTCGTACCTCGCCTGCATCGACGCGGGGGCGATCTCGGGATGCGGCGGCGGGCCGCTCGCCTCGATGGTGGCCGGCGCGCGCAGCTTCAGCGCCCAGAACGGCAGGTCGATCCAGTGGCTGCCCAGGTCGCTCATCGTCCCGTTGCCGAAGTCCCACCAGCGGTACCACTTGGGCCCGGGCAGGTAGACGTCGCTGTACGGGCGGGCGGGAGCGGGCCCGAGCCACAGGTCCCACTCGATGCCGGCGGGAACGGGGTCGGCCGCGGCCGGGCGGTCCTGCACGAAGACGATGTCCTTGTGCTCGGTCGCCTCGGCCTCGGTGGCGTGCCAGCCCCAGGCGCGCGCCACCCAGACGTGGCACTCGGTCACCTTGCCGATGGCGCCGGCCTGCACCAGCTCCACGACGCGGCGGTAGTTGTCGCTGGCGTGGATCTGCGTGCCCATCTGCGTGGCCACCCCGGCGCGGCCGCGGCCTCGCGGATGACGCGCGTCTGCTGGACGTTGTAGGCCAGCGGCTTCTCGCAGTAGACGTGCTTCTTCAGCTGCAGCGCGGGCAGCGTGGCGAAGGCGTGCGTGTGCTCGGTGGTGCTGACCACGACCGCGTCGAACTCGCCGGGGTGGTCGAAGAGGCGGCGGAAGTCCACTTCCTTGCGCGCCTGCGGATAGGCGGCGGCGGCCTTGTCGAGGGCGTTGCGGTCCACGTCGCACAGTGCGGCGATGTGCTCGCCCGACACGCCCTTCAGATTCTCCGCTCCCCGCCCGCCGCAGCCGATGATCGCGAGCCGCAGCTTGTCCGCGGTCTGGGCGCGCAGGATGGAGGGGCCGGCGGCCCAGAGCGCGGTGGCCATCGTGCCCGTGGACTTGATGAACGCGCGGCGGGTGGGTCGATCGTGTGGCGTCATGCCGGGCACCATACGGCCGCCCGGCCCGACACGCAAGGGCGCGGCAGCTCCGGGCCGGCAGGGGCTCACCGGGAACTCGACGTGCCGTCCCCGGTGAGCCCCTCGTCTTCGTTAACGTTTACGGCGTTGGACGATGGTGCCCAGGCCCAGGGCGTCGGCGACGGTGGCGCCGGCGGGGCTGCTGAGGTTGACGAAGAAGGTCTCGTCGGGCTCGAACGTGGTGTCGCTCCTGACCGTGATGCTGATCGTCCGGGTGGTCTGGCCTGCGGCAAAGCTCAGGTTGCCGGACTGCGCGACGTAGTCACTGCCTGCGGCGGCTGTGCCGTTGGCGGTGGCGAAGTTGACGGTCACGATGGACGGGCTCGCCGCCGAGAGAGTCACGGTGAACTGGGCGATCGACGTGCCGGAGTTCTTCTCGAACACCGTGACGTCGCTGATGGCGAGCTTCGGAAGCGCCGTCGCACTGCCGTCCATGATGGTCGCGTGGCCCTGGGCGACGGCCAGGGTGGCCTTGCTGGGGGCGGAGAGGTTCACCATGAACGTCTCGGTCGGCTCCACGGTCGTGTCGCCGGCGACGGCAACCGCGATCGTCTTGCTGGTCTGTCCGGGGGTGAAGCTCAGGTTGCCGGCCTGGGCGACGTAGTCGGAGCCCGCGGTGGCCGTGCCGTTGGCGGTTGCGTAGTTGACGGTGACGGTCTGGGGCGAGGTCGCGGAGAGGGAGACCATGAAGTCGGCGCTCGTGCTGCCCGAACTAGGCTCATTGACGGCCACGTCGCTGATCAACACCGTCGGGAAGTCGTCGTTGACGATCGTGGCCGTGCCCACCGCGCGGGACAGGGTTGCCCCCGAGGTGGAGCTGAGGGCCAGGGTGAGGGTCTCGTCCGCCTCGACCGGGGTGTCGCCCAGTACGGCCACCGCGACCGTCTTGCTGGTCTGGCCGGCGGTGAAGGTCAGGGTCCCCGACGTCGCCGTGTAGTCGGTGCCGGCAGTGGCGGTGCCGTTCGCGGTCGCGTAGCTCACCGTCACCGTCTGGGAGGACGCCGGCGAGAGGGTGACGGTGAAGGTGGCACTCGTGCTGCCCGTGTTGCCCTCGTTGAGGGCGATGTCGGCCACGGAAAGCGACGGCACGGATGCCGAGAACGTGGCGGTCACGGCTCTCGCCGCGCTCATGGTCACCTGGCACGATCCGGTGCCGGCGCAGGCCCCGCTCCAGCTGGAGAAGGCGTAGCCGGCGGCGGGGGCGGCGGTGAGGGTGACGGAGGTGCCGGAGCTGTAGCTGGCACCGCACGTGCTGCCGCAGCTGATGCCGGCGGGGACGGACGTGACGCTGCCGCTACCCACCTTGGCCACGGTCAGGGCGTAGGAGGAGGTCGCGGCGTCGTACCGGGCCTTCGCGGGGAGGGTGTAGACCTTGGTCGTCCCGGTGGGGTCGACCCAGGGCCAGGTCAGTGAGCCGAAGAAGGCGGGCTTGCCGGAGAGGTAGAGCGAGTCGGGAATGGCCTGCGCCGCCGTGTCCCACTGGACCTGGTTCGTGACGTAGTCGAAGTTCCCCTCGCGGAGAATCGTGGCCTTGACCTTCGGGTCGCTCGGGTACGGGTCCCAGTCGTCCCAGCCGAGGAGCCAGATGGCGGGCGTGTCCATGTCCGTGGACTCGTAGCTCCAGCCGCTCATCCCCCCGGGCACGCCGAGCACGTTGCCGACGAAGCTCATCCAGTAGCCGTAGAACGCGACGCCGGCCGCGCGCTTCGGGCCGCCGTCCGTGAAGTGCGTGCGCTTTCCCGTGAGCCAGTTGCGGAAGACGGTGTGGTAGATCGAGTTCCCGTGCGTCTTGTCGCTGTCGAAGTTGAAGCCCCAGTTGCCCTCGAAGAGCACGTGATGCGGACCGACCATGTGGCTGGCGTTGAGGCCGATCTCCACCCAGCTGGAGTTCGACCCGATGTGACCGTCGTCCATGTAGTTGTAGCCGACCACCGATCCGGCCCCGGCACACCGGGCCACCATGACCTTGTCCGCGTCCGTCGAGATGTTGTTCTCGATGAGCACCTCGGAGGAACCGTTCGCGAGGCTGATGTTGTAGCTGCCGCCGCCCGGCTCGAACCACACCGGGGTGTGGACGTAGGAGTCCCGCACCTCGACGCGGAACGAGTGGTTGATCGCGAAGCCCTCGCCCAGCCAGGCGGTGTTCTCGATCCGGGAGGCCCAGGAGTAGGCCGCGAACTCGAATCGGATCTGGCCGTCGTCCCCGCCCTTGACCTTGAGGTCCTCGACGCCCGCGAACTTGACGTGGGTGTCCTGCGGCGCGAAGACGTAGACCTGGGCGCCCTGGGTGGCGCGGTAGCTGATGTGCAGCGGCGACGTGAAGGTCACGGTCCTCGTCGCGGCGTCGTAGCTCGCGACCTCCTTCACCTCGGACGTGGGGCGATCCTGCCGGCAGAACCACCCGGCGGCGTCGGGGAACGGGTCGTCGGTGCCGAGGCCGGGGTTGTGGCGCTGGTACACGACGCGCCAGTCCGGCGCGGCCCAGATCTGCCCTCGCCCGCCGGGGTCGGGCTGCCAGGAGGCGTTCGAGAGCTCGTCGACGAGCACGATCTGCCCGGGTGAGAACGAGGCGGGCGCGGTTGCGAGCTGGACTGCCATCGCTCCCTTCGCGCCGTTGGCGGCGAGGTTGTAGCTCGTGCCGCCGCTGGCCCACCGGGAGGGCCCGACGATGATGACCGGCTTCGCGACGCCAGGGATGTAGGTCCCGGGCGTGGCCCCGTTCGTGCGCTGCAGCAGGGTCGCGCTCGACCCGGCCCCGCGCAGCGTGATGCCCTTGTTCACGTAGAGGATGTCGTCGTCGATGGTGAAGGTCCCGGCCGAGAGCTGTACGACCTGGCCGGCCGGGCACGCGTCGATCGCGGCCTGGATCGTGGCCGTCGCGTCGCCGGCCAGCGGCGCGATGGTTGCGCACACGGTCGTGCGCACGGGGACGCCGCCCGGGACGCCCGGGCTCCACGTCGTCGCCCGATCGGCGGGAAGGATTCCGGCGCTGGCGAGCGGGCCAGGCGCCAGCAAGAGGAGGGTTGCGAAGACCAGCAGGAGGGCAGAGGAATACCTGTGTTTGGACAAGGAGGGACCCCAGTTTGAATTTCGGGGGTTGGAGTGTTCAGCCCTGAGCCCCGTTGCGAATGGAGGGGGGACCCCGGCTTGAATCGCAGCTCAGCGTAACGGACCACGAGAGCGCAGTTCGGTGCCGGTGGTCACAGTGCGCGCGCGTGTTGAGCCCGTTCTCGTGAAAGGACGTGTGCGGCCATGCCGGCCGGGCCCCGTTCGTCGCGACAATACGGTTTGCGAATCGTGCGGAGACGCTGCCCGCTGGCCCCGCGGGTCGTCGGGGGACACCTTGCGAATAGTGTGACGGTGCTCACGATCCCTCGAGACGAGCGTTGCTAGCGTCGCGAGTCGAGCCGGAGTGGGAGTTCGCGACGCCGCGCGGTCTTGACCGGCGCACGGAGGGCACATGAGGATCAGCGAGAAGGCCCCCAACACCACGGAGACGAGAGCCGCTCGCACGCAGACCGCGGCCAAGGCCACGGAGAAGTCCGCCACGAGGGCGGCCCACGAGCAGGTCGCGGACGGCGTCATCGAGCGCGCCCCGGGGAGATTCGCGGCAGACCTGGACGGCAGGTGGCCGGCCAAGGGCAGACCGGTCCACCAGCGGTCCATCGACCGCGTGCTGTCCGGCCTGCCCGCGAAGGACCGTGAAGCCCTGAAGGCGGCGCAGGTGGCGATGGACAAGGATCAGTCGGCCGCTGGAGCCCCCACCCACGCGATGCGAGGGCCGGGGCAGACGGCTCAGCAGGCTCGGGACCAGGCCAACAGGTTCGTCCACAGCGAGTTGGAGCTGGCGCGGAGGCTCGAGGCCGAGGGCAGGCACCCGGAGGCAATGCGCCACCTCGGCAACGCCATGCACACCCTCCAGGACGCGACGTCTCCATCCCACGAACGCTTCCAGGTATGGGACGAGAAGTGGAACAGCGTTTGGAGCAAGAACGGGCGAAACCACGTCCTGAGCGAGTACTACGACCCGGGGCCGGGTAGCCGCCTGGATCGTGCGACGCAGCGTGCCCACGAGTACTTCACCGGGGAACTCGCTCTCCCGACGGACTTCTTCGACGCATGAACCCCGGGTGGCTGGTCGGCAGCCTCGTCTTCGGATGCAGCCTGGCCACGACGCTGATGCACCTGGGGCGCACACCCGGTCGCCACTGGTTCGATTCGGTGCTGTGGCTGGGCCACCTGGCCGGCTCGCTCGTCAGCCGCAATCTGCACTCCCCGAGCGAGCCCGTCGCGTGGATTGCCCTCTCCACTGGGTTTGCCGCGGTGGCGTACGGGGTTCTCGCGCTCGTTCACGTTCTCTGAAGACCGCTCTCGCGGTCGGCCTCCCCGTGACGGCTCGAGCCTGCACCGGACGCCGGGCCCGAGGGCCCGAGGTCGGGCCCTCGACGCGATTCGGAGGCCGGACTAACATGGGTGTTTGGCCTTTCCCGGCCGCAAGCGAGGACGAAAGCCCATGGAGCCCGACCGTATCGTCATCACCGGGGCACGGCAGCACAACCTCAAGAACGTCACCGTCGAGATCCCGAAGAAGAGGCTCGTCGTCCTCACCGGCGTCTCGGGCTCCGGCAAGTCTTCCCTCGCCTTCGACACGCTCTACGCCGAGGGCCAGCGCCGCTACATCGAGTCGCTCTCCGCCTACGCCCGGCAGTTCCTCGGGCAGATGGAGAAGCCGCTGTACGACTCGATCAAGGGCCTCGCCCCCACGATCTCGATCGAGCAGAAGACGGCGAGCACGAACCCCCGCTCCACCGTCGGCACGGTCACCGAGATCCACGACTACCTGCGCGTGCTGTGGGCCCGGGTGGGGCGGCTCACCTGCCACCGCTGCGGGCGTCCCGTCTCGCAGCAGTCGGCGCAGCAGATCGTCCACGAGGTCCTGCAGCTCGCCGAGGGGACGAAGTTCCTCGTCCTCGCCCCGCTCGTCAAGGAGAGGAAGGGCGAGCACCGCGATGTGATCGAGCAGGTCCGCAAGTCGGGCTTCACCCGCGTGCGGGTGGACGGGATCGTCCTGTCTCTCGAGGACGACATCCGGCTCGACAAGAAGAAGAAGCACTCCATCGACGCCGTGGTGGACCGGCTGATCGCGAAGCCCGGCCTCGGCCAGCGCCTGACGGACTCCGTGGAGACGGCGCTCAAGCACGGCCAGGGCATCCTCATCGTCGCCGCCGAGTCGCAGCCGGACCAGGTGCTCTCCGAGCACCGGGCCTGCCACCACTGCGGGATCTCCTTCCCCGAGCCTTCGCCGCAGCTGTTCTCCTTCAACTCGCCCCAGGGCATGTGCCCGGAGTGCTCGGGGCTCGGGACACGGATGGAGATGGACCCCGAGCTCGTTGTCCCGAACCCCGAGCTGTCGGTGAACGAGGGCGCGGTGAAGCCGCTCGGGGCGGTCGGCGAGGCCACCACCTGGGGTAGCGACATCGTGCGGGCGGTCGCGCGCGAGCGCGGCATCGACCTCAACCGGCCGTGGAAGGCGCTCCCCGAGGAGCACCGCCGGGTGATCCTGTTCGGCACCGGGGACCAGCGCGTGAGCATCAGGGTCAGCAGCTCGTGGGGCTCGGGTGCCTTCAAGATGCGCTACGAGGGTGCCATCAACTCGATGATGCGCCGCATGCGCGAGACGAAGTCGGAGGAGATGCGGCAGTACTACCAGAAGTACCTCTCTTCCCGCCCGTGCTCGGCCTGCGAGGGCCGCCGCATCCGGCCCGAGGCCCTCGGGGTGAGGATCGCCGGCAAGGCGATTTCCGAGATCACGGCTCTCTCCGTGGCCGAGGCCCAGCGCTTCTTCGAGTCCCTGGAGCTCAAGGGTGCCGAGGCGAAGATCGCGGCCGAGCTCCTCAAGGAGATCCGCTCGCGCCTGCGCTTCCTCCTCGACGTGGGCCTCACCTATCTCACCCTCGACCGCGCGGCGCCGAGCCTCTCCGGCGGGGAGAGCCAGCGGATCCGCCTCGCCAGCCAGATCGGCTCCGAGCTCACCGGCGTCATCTACGTCCTCGACGAGCCCTCGATCGGCCTGCACCAGCGGGACAACAAGAAGCTTCTCGCCGCCCTCAAGCACCTGCGCGACATCGGCAACACCGTCGTGGTGGTCGAGCACGACCACGAGGCGATGGAGGAGGCCGACTGGCTGATCGACTTCGGCCCCGGCGCCGGCCGCCACGGGGGCGAGATCGTGGCCGCGGGCACCCCGGACCAGGTCACGCGGTCGAAGGCCAGCCTGACCGGCCGCTACCTGAAGGGCGAGCTCTCGATCGGGATCCCGTCCGAGCGGCGGAAGGGCGACGGGCGAAAGGTCAAGGTCCTCGGGGCCCGGGAGAACAACCTGCGCGACGTGGACGCGTCGTTCCCGCTCGGCCTCTTCGTCTGCGTCACCGGCGTCTCCGGAGCGGGCAAGAGCACCCTCGTCAACCACATCCTCTACCCCGCGGTGGCGCGCGCCCTCCACGGGAGCGACGTCGCGGTGGGGGTGCACCGGCGGGTCGAGGGCCTCTCGGAGATCGACAAGGTCATCGACATCGACCAGAGCCCGATCGGGCGGACCCCGCGCTCGAACCCCGCCACCTACACGAAGCTGTTCGACCTCGTCCGCGACTTCTTCGCCGAGCTGCCCGAGGCGCGGATGCACGGCTACACGCCGGGGCGCTTCTCGTTCAACGTGAAGGGCGGCCGCTGCGAGGCCTGCGAGGGCGACGGGGTCAAGCGGGTGGAGATGCACTTCCTCCCGGACGTCTACGTGCCCTGCGAGGTCTGCCACGGGCGGCGCTTCAACGAGGCGACGCTGGCCGTGAAGTACAACGGCCTCTCGGTCGCCGACGTGCTCGACCTCACGGTCGACGAGGCGCTCCAGCTCTTCAAGAACCACCCGAACATCCGCCGCGCCCTCGAGACGCTCGCCGACGTCGGCCTCGGCTACATCGCCCTCGGCCAGTCCTCCCCCACCCTCTCCGGCGGCGAGGCGCAGCGCGTCAAGCTCTCCCGCGAGCTCTCGAAGCGCTCCACGGGCCGCACGCTCTACATCCTCGACGAGCCCACGACCGGCCTCCACTTCGACGACATCAAGAAGCTCCTGCGCGTCCTCGACCGGCTCGTGGCCGGCGGCAACACCGTCGTCGTCATCGAGCACAACCTCGACGTGATCAAGACCGCCGACTGGGTGATCGACCTCGGGCCCGAGGGCGGCGACGGCGGCGGCCGGATCGTGGCCGAGGGCACGCCGGAGCAGGTGGCTGCGATCAAGGCGAGCTACACCGGCCGCTTCCTCGCTCCGCTCCTGCCGAAGCCGTCTCCCCGCCGGACCGCGCGCTGAGCCGCGCGGGAAGACGATCGTCGAGGACCCGCCCCCGGTGTCGGGTTACGATGGTCCCGGAAGCCATCGCAGCCGGAGGCGAGCATGAGAACCGTCGTTGCGGCCGTGTTCCTCCTGACGAGCGGCGCGAGCCACGGCCTGGCGCAGGGTCGGTCCCCGGATGCCGGAGCGACGGCGGCCCGCGAGCCGTGGCTCGTGAGCACCGCCTGGCTCCAGGAGCACCAGGCCGACCGCGGCCTCGTCGTCGTCCAGGTGGCCGGCACGCGCCGCGAGTACCGCAGGGGTCACGTCCCCGGGGCGCGCTTCCTGTGGGCCCAGGCCTACGCGCCGTCGACGCCCGACGGCACCTACGACCTGCCCGCGCTCGAGCAGGCGACCGCCGTCTTCGGCGAGCTGGGCCTCGCGCCGGACTCGCGCATCGTGCTGGTCTACTCCGGGACCGCAGTGCAGCAGACCGCCCGCGCCCTGCTGACCCTCGAGCAGTTCGGCCTCGGGGGCCGCGCCTCGATCCTGAACGGCGGCTTCGACGCGTGGAAGGCGGAGGGGCGGCCCGTGTCCACCGAGACGCCGACCGTCGCGCCGGGCACGGCCGTGGCGAAGGACGGGGGGCGGCTGGTCGCCGACGCCGCCTACGTCCAGGCGCGCCTCGACGGCGCCGGGGGCCACGATCGTCGACGCGCGCGACGCGCGCTTCTACAACGGCGAGGGCGGAGGCCAACCCCGGCCGGGCCACATCCCGGGCGCGGTCAACGTGCCCTTCACCTCGCTGATCGAGGGCACGAAGGTCAAGGACGAGGCCGCGCTGCGCGAGATCTTCACCGCGGCCGGGGTCAGGCCCGGGTCCGAGGTCGTGTCGTACTGCCACATCGGCCAGCAGGCGAGCCTGGTGTGGCTCGCGGCGAGGATCCTCGGTTACGAGGCGAGGCTCTACGACGGGTCGTTCGAGGACTGGAGCGGCCGCGAGGACCTGCCGGTCGTGAACCCGGCGGCCGCGAAACCCTCCCGTAGCGACCCGGCCCGGGCCGGATCGTGTCAAGATCGCACCCTCGAGGAGGAGCCATGCGCCTGCCGGGCGTCGTCCTTTCGATGGTGCTGATCAGCTTCGCCGCGCCTGCCCTGGCGCTCGCCGGGTCCCCGCCGGCGTTCGAGGAGATCCCGAAGATCGACGTGCACTCCCACATCTTCGAGGACGTCCCCGAGGTCGTGGAGATGATGGACCGCTGCCGCTTCCGCATCGTGAACGTCTGCGTGCGCGGGACGGACGTGGAGCGGATGCGACGGGCCGAGGCGATGGCGGAGCAGCAGCAGGCGAAGTACGGCCGGCAGCGCTTCCCGTTCGCGTCCACCTTCGATCTGACGCGCCGCGACGACCCGGACTGGGTGGACCAGGTCAAGCGCTGGCTCGACGCGTCGTTCGAGAAGGGCGCGCTGATGGTCAAGATCTGGAAGGAAGTGGGCATGGAGATCAAGGACCGGCAGGGCCGGTTCATCCTGCCCGACGCCCCCCTCTTCGACCCGATCTACGCGTACCTCGTGGAGCGCGACAAGCCGCTCCTCGCCCACCTGGCCGAGCCGCTCGAGGCCTGGCTCCCCCTCGACCCGCAGGGCGTCCACTACGGGTACTACTCGAAGAACCCGGAGTGGCACCTCTACGGCCGCGCCGGGTTCCCCTCCCACGCGGAGATCGTCGCCTCCCGGGACCGCATCCTCGAGCGGTACCCCCGGCTCACCGTGATCGGCGCCCACCTCGGCAGCCTCGAGCACGACGTGGACGAGGTGGCCCGGCGCCTCGACCGCTACCCCAACTTCTACGTCGACTGCTCGGCGCGGACCGTCGACCTGACCCGCCAGCCTTCCGACAAGGTGCGCGCCTTCCTCGTCCGCTACCAGGACCGCGTGCTCTACGGGCTCGACCGGACCCGCGCCCCCGACCCGCAGCGCGAGAGCTCCGCGCAGGAGCGGCTGGCTTTCGCGCGGGGCCTCGAGGACTCGTACCGGCAGGACTTCCGGTACTACTCGACCGAGGGCGAGATGGAGTACCGCGGCAAGACGGTCCGCTGCCTCGGGCTGCCGCGCGAGGTCCTGGAGAAGCTCTACCACGGCAACGCGGAGAGGATCATCCCGGGCCTGGCCCTCTCCCCCGGGGTGGCCGCCGAGCCGCCGGCCGTCCGCCTGTTCAACGGGAAGGACCTCTCCGGCTGGGGCCACTTCCTCGCGGACCCGAAGGTGAAGATGGAGGACGTCTGGAGCGTCCGGGACGGGCTCCTCGTGTGCAAGGGCGAGCCCGTCGGCTACCTGCACACGACTGCCGACTACACGAGCTTCCGGCTCGTCGTGGAGTGGCGCTGGGCCCCGGGCGCCGCCGCTCGTCTCGGAAAGACGCCGAACTCCGGCGTGCTGATGCGCGTGAACGGCGAGCCGAAGCCGGTCCCACGGGCGATCGAGGCGCAGCTGCGCAGTGGCGACGCCGGGGACCTCTACGGCTTCTGGGGGATGGCGATCGAGGGCGACCCGGCGCGGCGGCGGGAGAAGAAGGGCGACCCCACGCTCGGCGACATGGTGGGCTTCTCGAAGGCCGAGGGGGCCGAGAAGCCCGAGGGCGAGTGGAACGTCTACGAGATCACCCTCGACGGCCCCTCGATCGTCGTCCTCGTCAACGGGAAGAAGGTCAACGAGGCGAACGGCGCCACCGTCCTCCCCGGCCGGATCGCCTTGCAGTCCGAGGGCGGCGAGATCCACTTCCGGCGCGTCGAGCTCGTGCCGATCGCGCGGTAGCGCAGCCTTCAGGGTCGCGGGCGTCGCTCGCCCGGGGGAGGGCGAGCACGTCCGAAAACGGCTAGTGCGCGGGACGGGCCGGACGTAAGCTCTGGTCATGGATCCCACCGCCGCCGCGCTGCCGGCCCGCACCGTGCTCGACCGGGCCCGGCGGTCCCGCGACGCCCGTTTCGACGGGCGCTTCTTCGTCGCGGTGACGTCGACCGGGATCTACTGCCGGCCGGTGTGCCCGGCCCCCACCCCGCGCGCCGCCCACGTGCGCTACTACCCGTCCGCCGCCGCCGCCGCCGACGCCGGGTTCCGTCCGTGCCTGCGCTGCCGGCCGGAGGCGGCGCCCGGCACGCCGGCCTGGCTCGGCACGTCCGCGCTGGTGCGGCGGGCGCTCGCCCTCGTCGAGAAGGGCGCGCTCGACGAGGCGCCGGTCGACGCGCTGGCGGAGCGGCTCGGCATCGGCTCGCGCCACCTGCACCGGCTGTTCGTCGCGCACGTGGGGGCGTCGCCGGTCGCGGTCGCCCAGACGCGCCGGCTCCACTTCGCGAAGCGGCTGGTGGACGAGACCGCCCTGCCGCTCACCGAGGTCGCGCTCGCCGCCGGCTACGGCTCGCTGCGCCGGTTCAACGCCGCGTTCCTCGCCGCGTACGGGCGGCCGCCGGGCGTGCTGCGCCGACTCGGCCGCGCCGGCCAGGAGCGCCGGAGCGCCGGCTTCTCGCTCCGGCTCGCGCTGCGCCCGCCCTACGACCTCGACCACGTGCTCGAGTTCCTCGCGGCCCGCGCGCTGCCCGGCGTCGAGCGCGTGGACGACGGCGGCTACGCGCGCACGGTGGCGCTCGACGGCGCGACGGCGGTGGTGCGGGTCGGCCCGGCCGCTTCCCGCCGGCGCGGCCGGAGCGCGGCGCTCGACGCGCTCGAGCTGCGGGTCGACGGGGCCCCGGCGGCCTCGCTGCACCGCCTGACCGCCGACGCGCGCCGGGTGTTCGACCTCGCCGCCGATCCCGCCGCGGTCCGGGCCGCGCTCGAGCCCGACCCTCTGCTCGGCCCTCTCGTGCGACGGCGGCCGGGCCTGCGCATCCCCGGCGCGTGGGACCCGTTCGAGTGCGCGGTGCGCGCGATCCTCGGCCAGCAGGTGAGCGTCGCGGCCGGACGAACGCTGGCCGCGCGCCTCGTCGAGCGCGCGGGCTCGCGGCTGGCGGCGCCGATCGACGGGCTCACCCACTGCTTTCCGGCGCCGGCGGCGCTCGCGGGGGCCGACCTGCGGGGCCTCGGCCTCACGTCGGCGCGGGAAGCGGCGCTGCGCGCTCTGGCCTCGGCGGTCGCGGAGCGCCGCCTCGACCTCGGCGGCCCGGCCGACGCGGTCGTCGCCGGCCTGCGCGCGCTGCCGGGCATCGGCGACTGGACCGCGCAGTACGTGGCGCTCCGCGGGCTCGGGGAGCCCGATGCGTTCCCGGCCGCCGACCTCGTGCTGCGGAAGATCGCCGGCGGGCCCGGCCCCCTCGCGACGCGCGCGCTCGAGGCCCGCGCGGAGGCCTGGCGGCCCTGGCGCGGCTACGCGGTCTTCCACCTCTGGGCCGAGGCGTCGGCCCGCGACCACGGCCGCCGCGCGCGGCACGCCCACGGAGGCTGACATGCGTTACGACGAGATCGAGAGCCCGGTCGGCCCGCTCCTCGCGGTGGCGGACGACTCCGGACTGCGCCGGATCTACTTCCCCGAGCGAGGGCGCGCGCACGCGCCGGAGGCGGGCTGGGTCCGCGACCCGGAGCCGTTCCGGGAGCTGCGCGCGCAGCTCGCCGAGTACTTCGCCGGCCGGCGCCGCACGTTCTCGCTGAAGCTCGCGCCCGAGGGCACCGAGTTCCAGCGGGCGACGTGGCGCGCGCTCGCCGCGATCCCGTACGGCGAGACGATCTCGTACGCGGAGCTGGCGCGCCGCATCGGCCGGCCGGCCGCCTCGCGCGCGGTCGGCGCCGCGAACGGCGCGAACCCCCTCCCGATCGTCGTCCCGTGCCACCGCGTGATCGGCGCCGACGGCTCGCTCACCGGCTTCGGCGGGGGGCTGCCGGTCAAGCGCGCGCTGCTCGAGCTCGAGGGCGCCTCCTGCGTCGCGCCCCGAGGCCAGATGCGCCTGCCGTAGCCCGTCAGCTCGGGGACCGTCCCGCCGCTCGCTCGTCAGCGAACCGGGAGCTCGAGGGCCGGGCCGTCGGGCACCAGGTCGGCCCCTCCCGTCCAGCTGAAGAGGTTCGGCCCCGGCCGGCCGTCGGGCCCGAGGCCGAACAGGCGGTTGACGCGCTCGACCCGGGCGGAGCCGGAACCCCGCGGCAGGGCCGGCTCGTCGCGGCCCGGCGGGCGCGTGTGCGCGCGCACGCGGACGGCGCGGACGTCGGCCGCTGCCTCTCCCGGCGGCAGCGCCACCGCCGCGCGGAAGCAGCCGCTCCGACCGACGCGGAAGTCGGCGCCTCCGGCGTCGGAGGCCCGCCAAGCGAGCCCGCCGCTCGCGCCCGGCACCCCGACCTCGAGCGCGAGGCGCGCGTCCGTCACGCGGGCGCAGGCCTCGAGGTAGGCGAAGCGGCGCGGGTCCGGGATGCGCTTCGAGCCCGGCGCGGCCGCGTCCCGCACGAGGCCTTCCCGTCTCGCCTCCGCTGCGGAGACGCCGTACGTCCAGGGGTGGGCGTCCATCACCGCCTCGCGCGAGACGCCGTCGAGCGAGAACGGCACCGGGGCGAGCGCCACCCGCGGCGTCGCCCGCCCGTGGTCGCTCAGCATGTTGTTCCGCGTCGCCACGTACAGCACGGGGTGACGGCCCTCGCGCCGGCCCGCGAACGGCGTCATCACGTGGTCCTCGCCCTGGTACTCGGCCCTGCGCACGCCGCCCGCGGCGTCGAGCTCGACCGCGTACACGAGCTCGATGTCGGTCGAGCGGCCCCACGTCGCCATCAGCCGGTCGATCGGGGTGCCGCCGTCCTCGTGGCTGAAGACGATCGAGTAGCGCAGCTCCTGCCCGCCGTCCCGGGCCGGGCGCGTCTCGACCCAGGCGACGAGGGGCGCGTCCGAGAAGCGGTCGAGCGAGCCCCGGCGCGTGTGGACGATGGGCGCGTGGGCGAGCTCCTCGCGCCCGGGCTCGCCGGCGGCCACGGCTTCCACGTCGACGCCCTCGACCCGCACCGTCCCCACCCGCCGCGCCGAGCGTCTCGAATCGAGCGCGAGGACGAGCCGGTGCTCGCCCCCGGGGAGCGCCCCGAGCAGGACGCGGTACTCCCCGTGCGCGCCGCGGGTCAGCACGAGGTGCTGCGAGTGCCCGCCGTCGAGGGCGAGCGCGAGCACGGCGGCTTCGCGGCCCTTCTCCCCCCAGTCGCAGCGCTCGCACGAGGCCCGGATCACGGCCACCGCCTCCGCCGCCCGTTCCAGGCGAAAGGAATGCTCGTGCAGCGGGGGGGCCGCGGCGAGGAGAAGCGGGAAGAGCAGGGGCGTCATCGGGGAGAGCGGGATTCTACCCTCCCCCCGGGGGGGCGACGCTTCCGGAGCCGCATCCCGGCTTGCCCGCCGGGCGCCTCGCCGGTGTAGGATTCCGCCCACCCACGATCCCAGCCGGACCCCACCCGAGCCGCGGAGGTTCCCATGAAGCGCCTGATCCTCGCCGCCCTCGTGCTGCTGGCCGTCCCCGCGCAAGCCCAGGTGGACCGGGCGACGCTCACCGGAACGGTCAAGGACCCCGCGGGAGCGGTCATCGCCGGGGCCTCGATCGCCGTGACCCACGACGCCACGAAGGCGGTGACGCGCGTGCGGACGACCTCCGACGGCGCCTACCTCGCGCCGAGCCTGATCCCCGGCACCTACACCGTGCAGGCCGAGGCGCCGGGCTTCGGCTCGCAGGCGCGCGCGGTGATCCTCGACGTCGGCCAGCGGGCGCGCATCGACTTCACGCTCGCGGTCGGCGGGATCAGCGAGGCCGTCACGGTCACGGAGCCGGCCCGGCTCCTCGACACCTCGCAGGCCGCGGTCGGCTCCGTGATCGACCAGAGCGCCGTCTCCCGGCTGCCGCTCGCCGTCCGCAACTGGGACGACCTCATGGTGCTGGTCCCGGGCGTCCAGGGCGACCGCTTCACCGAGGAGAGCGGCGGCACCGCCGCCGGACGCACCGGCGGCGTCAACGTGCACGGGAACCGCTCGCTCCAGAACAACTACCTCCTCGACGGCGTCGACAACAACTCGATCTCGACCAACGTCCAGGAGCTGACGACGCAGGTCTCGCGCCCCTCGATCGACGCCATCCAGGAGTTCAAGGTGGTGACGAGCCCGTACGCGGCCGAGTACGGGCGCTCGCCGGGGGCGGCGATCTCGGTGATGACCAAGTCGGGCACCAACGCGTTCAGCGGCAGCGGGTACTACTACTTCCGCGACGAGCGCTTCGACTCGAACACCTACTTCAACGAGGACTTCCGCACGGAGCGCGGGCTCGCCGCTCTGCCCAAGCCGAGCAACGACCAGGACCAGTTCGGCTTCAACCTCGGGGGCCCGATCCTCAAGGAGCGCCTCTTCTTCTTCGTCGACTACGAGGGCACCCGGATCACCCGGGGCACGACACGCTCGACGCGCGTGCCGACGATGGCGGAGCGGCAGGGGGTCTTCACGAGCGCCGTCAGGGACCCGCTCACCGGCCAGCCCTTCCCCAACAACGTCATTCCCCCGGGCCGGATCGACCCGGTGGCCGCCGCGATCTTCGCCCTGCTGCCCGAGCCCAACACCAACGAAACCAACAACTACGTCCGGCCCGACGCCAACGTCACCGACGACGCCGACCGCGTGACCGGCAAGCTCGACTTCCGGGCCTCCGACCAGAGCACGTTCTTCCTGCGCTACATCTACACCGACCGGGAGCGGTCCATCCCGGGCGTCTTCGGCGGCGTGATCGACGGCACCGGCACGTCCGCCTTCGGGGACCAGGCGATCACCTCGAACGCGCTCGTGCTGGGGTGGACGCGGATCTTCGGCCCCTCGGTCGTGAACGAGTTCCGCTTCTCCTACAGCGCGGTCGACTCGGACGCGGTCCAGCAGCCCTTCGGCCAGGCGGCGCCCGCGGGCGCCCAGGTGCCGGGCGTCCCCGACGACCCGCTCGTCGCCGGCGGGGTCATCGGCACGTCGATCGACGGCTACTTCGGCGGCGGGGGCCTCGGGCGCATGGGCTCGCCCGACTTCCTGCCCAAGTTCCAGCACACCGAGCAGTGGGAGTTCCTCAACACGCTGTCCTGGCTGAAGGGCGACCACCAGTTCAAGCTCGGGATCAACGTGCTCGCCCCGATGAAGAACGAGTACCTGGACGTCCCGGCGATGCGCGGCTCGGTGCGCTACCGCGGGCGCTTCACCGGGAACTCCGTGGCCGACTTCCTGCTCGGCTACACGGCGGACGCCCAGCTGTCGAACGTCTTCGTGGTGAACCAGCGGCACTGGGCGACGTCGTTCTTCGTGGGCGACGACTGGCGCCTGGGCCCGAAGCTGACGCTGAACCTCGGCCTCCGCTACGACTTCATCACCCCGGCGCTGGAGGCCGACAACCACCAGGCCAACTTCGACCCGGCGGGGAGCGGGAGCGTCTTCTTCGCGACGGACGGCTCGCTCGAGGAGCGCGGGCTCGTCCGCGCCGACACGAACAACTTCGCCCCGCGCATCGGCGTCGTGTACCAGGCGACCGAGACTCTCGTGCTGCGCGGCGGCTACGGGATCTTCTTCAACATCTTCGACCGCATCGGCAGCGAGGACCAGCTCGCGCTGAACCCACCGGGGCTGATCAACAACAGCCTGTCCACGAGCTCCACCACGACGCCGCTCTTCTTCCTGGAGGACGGCTTCCCCGCGAACTTCCTCGACGCGAGCCAGATCGACTACCGCCGCATCCGCCTGCGCGCCGCGGACGCGGACGCGTCAAAGACCACCATTCACCAGTTCAGCGTGGGCGTGCAGAAGTCGTTCGCGGGCTCGTACGTGGCCTCGCTCGACCTCGTCGGGACCGAGGGACGCCACCTCGCGAACCTCGTCAACCTCAACCAGCCCGCGGGCGGCAGCGGGGCCCTGCCCTACCCCGACTTCGGCTTCGTCGAGTGGCGCCGCCAGGACGCTACCTCGAGCTACAAGGGCCTGGATCTCGGCTTCCAGCGCCGCTTCTCGAAGGGCTGGGGGTTCAGCCTCGCCTACACGCTGTCGGACTGCACCGACCAGAGCGCGGAGCATCTCTCGACGGGCGGCTCGCCGAGCTTCCCGCAGGACAAGGACAACCTCGCGGCCTGGCAGGGCCCGTGCGGCTACGACACGCGCCACCGCTTCGTCGGCAGCTTCGTCGTCGAGCTCCCGTTCGCGAAGAGCAGCACCGGCCTGACGAAGGCCGTCCTCGGCGACTGGACGGTCTCGGGCATCTACGCCTACCGCTCCGGCCGACCGTTCACGGTCACCCAGGGCAGCAACAACGTCGGCCAGGGCATGACCGGGCTGCCGAACGTCGTCGGCAGCGGCGAGGGGCCGAAGACGGTGGACAAGTGGTTCGAGCCCGCCGACTACCAGGCCGTGCCCTCGGGCACCTTCGGCAACTCCGGCCGCAACACGCAGCGCGGGCCCGACTGGCAGAGCCTCGACCTCAGCCTGCAGAAGAGCTTCCCGATGGGCCGCACCCGCCTCGGCCTCCGCTGGGACGTGTTCAACGTCTTCGACACCGTCAACCTGGGCCTGCCCGACTCCAACATCTCGAACACCGCGACGGTCGGGCAGATCCGCAGCCTCTCGGGCGACCCGCGCCTCATGCAGTTCTCGGCGCGCTTCCAGTTCTGACGTCCCGGCCTCGCGTCGGTCCTCGAGTCAGCGGGGGGCGGTCTCCTCGCGCGCGAGGGTCTCGACGGCGCGCGGCGGAAGGAGCCGCCAGTTGCCGTCGGGCCTGTCCGGCAACCGCTTGCGCTCGGTGAAGTAGTCCACCATCAGGTCGCGGATCTCCCGGCCGCTGCGCCAGACGACCTTCGCCCCGCGGAACATCGTGTAGCCGGACGAGCCGGCCGCCCGGTAGTTGTTGACCGCGATCCGCAGCGGCTGGTCGTCCCGGAGCGGCGCCCCGTGGTACCGCAGGCCCTCGACCCTCCGTCCGACCGGCTGCGTGAGGTCGATCTCGTACTCGACTCCCTGCGCCATGTCGTAGTTGTAGCCGGCGATCGCGCGGTCGACGAGGGGCCCGGTGGCGCAGGTCGGCTCCGGGCAGGTCCGGAAGTAGCGCGCCGCGTTCTCGAGGGCCTCGCGCACCACGCGGCCGTCGCCCTCGACCGCGTAGAGCTCGTTGTCGTAGACGTAGAGCCCCGCGAGCTCGCGCACGGTGACCGGCCCGCGGGGCACGCGCACCTGCGGCCGGAACAGCGACGAGAAGCTCACGTCGGCCTTCGCGTAGTGCAGCTGGACCTCGTGGATGGCGTCCACGAGGGCCGAGTCCTCGAAGCGCGCCCGCTCGCCGGAGAGCTCGGCGGGGGACTCGGCCACCGGCTGCTCGAGGTAGCGCTCGGCCGCCTCGTGGTAGGGCCGGGCGATCTCGAGGACCTTCGGGTCGGCCGGGGTGTCGGGCTGAACCGCGAGGAGGCGGCTCTCCGCCCGCGCGAGCGTCCACGGCCCGCCGCTCTCCCGCGAGAGGGTGAGGTCGATGCGAGCCACCTCCTGCGCCCAGTTCCGCGGCTGGACGAGCAGCACGTTGCCCACGCGCCGGCCCTCCTCGCGCCGGTGCGTGTGCCCGTAGACGATCGCCGCGAGCTGCGGGAAGGCCTCGGCGATCTGCCACACGCTGTTCTCCCCCGGCTTCTCGCCCGGCCGCCGCTCGCCCGTACCGGGATCGCGGTCGAGGCCCCCGTGCACGGCGGCCAGGACCACGTCGGGCTTCACGGCCTCGAGCGCGGCGAGCGCCCCGCGCACGCCCTCCACGGGATCGAGCCACGTGAGCCCGGCGATCTGCTCCGGCTTCTCCCACTGCGGGATGGCCGCGGTGGTGACCCCGACGATCGCGACCCTCACCCCACCGACGGCCTTCACGACGTACGGGGCAAACGGCTGCACCTTGCCGTCCGTGCGCGTGTTCGCCGAGAGCCACGGGAAGCGCGCGACCTTTCGGGCGGCGCCGAGGTTCTCGAGGCCGAAGTTGAACTCGTGGTTGCCCACGACCATCGCGTCGTAGCCCATCGCGTTCATGGCGAGCATCATCGGGTCGGGGGCGCTCGTCCGCCCGTCCCGCACCGCCGCCTGGTGGACGCTCTCGAGGGGCGAGCCCTGGATCGTGTCGCCGCAGTCGACGAGGAGGACGTTGGGCGTCTCGCGCCTCACCTGCTCGACGAGGACCGACGCGGCCGCCAGGCCTCGCGCCGCCTTCTCCTTCGTGAAGTAGTCCCAGGGGTAGATGTGACCGTGGGTGTCCGTGGTGGCGAGGACGGTGACGGTGACCGTCTCGGCTCCGGCCGCTGGAGCCGCGGTCGCGAGCAGGACGAGAAGCAGGGAGAGCATGAGCACCTCGTGTGAGCGGTTCAGTTTCTCACGCCGTTGGGGAATCCTGACCGCGGTCAGGCCCCGGCGAGGGTGTCCCGCAGGCGCCGGGCCACCACGCGGTGCTCGTCGCCCTGCATCAGCCAGACGGAGACCGTGAGCTGGCCCGGCCCCGTGAGCAGGACGTGGATGGGCGGGTCGCCCGCCTGCAGCCGCTCGTGGACCTGCTTCGCGGTGATCCCGCGCGCGGCCTCGTCCCAGCTCGCCCGGAGGTGCGGGACGTGGTTGGCGATCTCGGGGACGTGGGTCTCGACGGCGACGCCCTTCACCTCCCCGACGACCTCCTTCATGTGATCGACCTTCGCCTCGAGGGCGCGGCGCTCGGCCTCGAGGTCGACCGTCACGTAGCGCTCGACCGCCGCCACGAGGCCGGCGATCTCCTCCTTGCCGACCTTCATGCCGCGGCCGAGGCCCCCGTGCGGCGAGATGAGCGTCCGCGCGCCCTCGATCAGGTCCGCGCGCCCGAGCAGGAGGCCCGAGCACTGCGGCCCGCGCAGGCCCTTGCCGCCCGAGAACGCCACGAGGTCGAAGCCCTCCCGCACGTACTGGGCGAGGTGCTCCCGCGGCGGCACGTCCGCGGCGGCGTCGTTGAACGAGACGACCCCGCGCTCGCGGGCGACCCGCACCCACTCCTCGCGCTTGATCCGGCCGTCGGGCTCCGCCTTGTTGAGGAAGAACATCATCGCGGTGCGCTCGCCGATCGCGCGGTCGAGCTCCTCCCGCGTCTCGACGGTGACGACCCGCGCGCCGGCCACCCGGATCTGGGCCTCGTAGCCGGAGCGGTGGCTCTTCTGCTGGATCACCTCGGCGGGCAGGCCGGTCGGGTCCGGCAGCTGCGCGATCTTCTGCAGGTCGCCGCGGGTCATGGCGGCGGCCGTGGCCACGGTGATCGCGGAGGCGGCGCCGGCCGTGACCATCGCCGCGGGCACGCCGACGAGCCCGGCGATCCGCGCGCCGGCCTTCTTCTGCAGGTCGGGGACGAAGACGAAGTGCCGCGAGGCCTCCTCCATCGCCCGGACGACCTCCGGCGGCATCAGCGACCCGCCGACCACGGTCACCGTGCCCATGCCGTTGATGAGGGGCTTCACCCCGAGCCGCGCGTAGACCGAGGCCGCCGGGCCGGCCTCTCCCGCGGAGACCGCCGAGCCCAGGGAGGACGCTCCCGCCGCTGCCACCGCCGCCTTCAGCACCCCGCGTCGCTTCATGGGCGGAGTCTAACCCCGCGGGCCGTGCCGCGAACGAAGGGCCTCAGAAGAAGCAGGGGACCCGCCGGCACACGTCGTCGCGCCGGAGCGGGGTGCGGTACGGGCCGAGGCAGCGGTGGTCGCGCCGCGCGTACGTGCCGTAGAGCTCCCGGTTCCCCGCCCGGCACCCCCCGGCGCAGACGGACACGTAGGTGCAGCCCGCGCACTCCTCGGGTGTCGTCTTGAGCTCGCGCAGGTGCGCCTGGCGGAAGCGGTGGCGGTGGATCGACCAGAGGCTCTCCTCCCCCGCGCGGCCGAGGGGCAGGTCGTCCAGGAAGGGGCAGGGCTGCACGGTCCCGTCCGCCTTGACGGTGAGGACGAAGTTGCCGCCGGAGCACGCGTTCCCGGTCAGCATGAAGAAGTCCCGGACGAAGGCCGCGTGGCCCGGGCTCGCCTCGCAGAGCACCCACTCCTTGATGTCGTGCCACCGCTCGGCGTCGATCATCAGGGGGTCGTCCTTCCGCTGCGGCACGTACGGGAAGAACAGCGCGCCCACGCCGAGCTCCCGCGTCGCGAAGGCGTGCACGTCGCGGCAGTCCCCGGCGTTGGCGTGGTGAACGGCGGTGAACGTGTAGGTGGAGACCCCGGCGTCCCGGAGGGCGCGGATCCCCTCGACGGTCTCCCGCCAGGCCCCGGCCCGGCCCACGAAGAGGTCGTGGGCCTCCGGACGATGGGAGACGAGGGTCACGATCGCGACGTCGAGGCCGGCCGCTCGCAGCCGCGCCGCCCGGCCGCGCGTGGCGAGCAGCCCGTTGGTGTAGAGGGACACGAGGGGAGACCGCGCCCCCCTCTTCGCCCGCTCCACGATCTCGACGATGTCGCCCCGCTGGAGCGGCTCGCCGCCCAGGATCTCGACGCGGACCCCGGCCCCGCGCAGATCGTCCAGCACGCGGTCGACGACGGCGCGGGGCAGCTCGACGCCCGTGCGCTCGACGTAGCACATCGGGCAGCTGAGGGAGCAGGCGGTGTTGACCTCGATCTTCACGGAGTAGAGGTACCCGCCCACGAGCCGCCGGGCGGCGCGGGCGAAGCCCTGGTCGCCCAGCCGGTGGCGCGACAGCCAGGAGAAGGAGCAGAGGACGTGGTCCTGCAGGCCGGTCACCAGCCGGTTCTTGAGGCGGCCCGAGGGGATCGGGCCGTCGCCGAGGATGGGACCCCCGTAGCTCATGGGCCTTCGAGCGCCGCAGCAGGATCTGCACAGACACTACGCCCCGGCTCCGAGGCGGTCAATCGGAGGGGGTCAGATCTTGAATCTTGCTCTCAGGCGGCAGGGCAAGATTCAAGATCTGACCCCTCTTCTTGCGGTAGTCTCCCGGCGGTGAATCGATGAAGCCCACCCTGGCCCTTCTTCTCCTCGCCGCGACGGCGGCGGCCGGCGATGCCCCTCCCTGGCCCTTCCCCTGGCCCGAGAGCCGCATCGCCCGCTACGACGCCCACCGCGCACCGGGACCGATCGTGGTGGACGGCCGCCTCGACGAGGCGGACTGGAAGGCCGCCCCGAGGTCTCCCCGCTTCTCCGACCTCGTCCGGGGCGTGCCGGGCATCCACGACACGCGGGCCGCCGTCCTGTGGGACGACCAGCACCTCTACGTCGGCTACTGGGTCGAGGAGCCGCTCGTCGAGGGCACGTTGACGGAGCGCGACTCGCTCATCTACAAGAACAACGACGTCGAGCTCTTCATCGCCGGCCGCGACGCGTACTACGAGCTCGAGATCAACTCCCTCGGCACGATCTACGAGGTCTTCTTCATCTGGGAGGAGGCGTACGAAACCTCGGGCTACGCGGGCATGCTTGAGTTCGATCGAAAGGCCGAGGGGGCTCGGCCCTTCCGCGGCGTCGGCTTCAAGAACCACCCCCGCGGGCCGCGCATCGGGTTCTGGCGGTGGGACCTCCCGGGGCTGAGGACCGCCGTGCACGTGGACGGCACGGTCAACGACAACCGGGACCGGGACCGCGGCTGGACCGTCGAGATCGCGATCCCCTGGACGGGCCTGGCGCCGCTCGCGCGGCCCGACGCGCGCTCCCTTCCCCCGAGGGACGGCGACGTCTGGCGCATGGACTTCTCGCGGTTCAACCAGTACAAGGAAGCGCCGCCCGCCCAGGACCCCGGGGGCTGGGCCTGGAGCCCCCACGGGGCGTGGGACTCCCACATCCCCGAGGTCTTCCCGTACGTGCGCTTCTCCGCGCGGCCCGTCGCCGAGGGCGAAGCTACCTCTCCGCGAGCAGCCACGCCGCCACCTCGGCGTCGCTGAGCTTCTCCCGGGACACGCGGAATCGCTGCCCCGTTCCCGTCGCCCGGGCGCTCGCCTCCGTGACGGCCGTTTCGAAGACGCCGGCGGTGCCGTGGACGTGCAGGGGCGTGCCGAGGCCCAGGGTGAGGGCCGTCTCGAAGCCCCCCACGCCGCGGACGAGCGCCATCGGAAGCCGCTCGACCCAGGACGCGTCGGCCTCGGTCGCGAAGGCGTCCGCGTCGGCGACGACCGCCGCGAGATCCGGCGCGAGCGCCTGGGCGAGGAGGCACCACAGGCCGGCCCGGTCGAGGCCGACGAGCGAGACCCGGCGGACGCCGGGCTGGCGCGTCAGCCACGCGAGGGCGGTGAGGACGTCCTGGACGCGGAGGGCGTCGTCCGTGCGGTTGTAGGTGGTGAAGAAGCGGTCGCTCGTGTCGCGCGCGGCGCGGGCGCTCCCGGTGTTGAAGGCGTCGAGGGAGGCCACGAGGTGGCCGCGGCGGCGCAGGGGGTCGATGAGGGACGCCTGGCGCGCGGCGGCGCCCTCGATGCCCCCGGGGTGGACGACGAGCGTCGCCTTCCCCGAGGCACGCGAGAGCGGCGCCCACGCGCGCACGGGGACGCGGTCCCCGACACCCCGCCGGCCGAGGGCCAGGTCCCGTACCGGCGCCTTCGCGGCGGGACTCGACGGGGCTTCCAGTACGGCACCGGGGTCGGGCCACTCCGCGGCCAGGGCGTGGCGGAGGCCGGGGGTCATGAGCGCGCGGAATCGCTTCAGGTCCCCGGCGTTGCGGGGCCGGAGCGCTTCCAGCTGTGCCTTCCGGCTTGCCACGAGCGCGTCCACGATCTCCTGCTGGCTTCTCGCCTCTCGCGGCAGATCTCTCCCATAGAAGACCAGCAGGTCGGCGGGCTGCCCGGGGTTGGACGACCGCTCCCGGAAGAGAGCCGCGTCGGTCTGCCCGAGCACCCAGCGGCCGAACCAGGCGTAGACGGCCTCGCGGCTGTCGCGGTTGTAGTTGTGGTCGGCCTCGATCTGGACGGTCGCGACCGCGTCCTTCGCCCCGAGGAGCGCGTAGACGCCCTGCACCGCCGGGAACTCGACGCGTGGCGTGTCCCGCGTCCAGTCGCCGGTGGCCGCGACCATGAGCATCGGCCGCGGCGCCGCGAGGGCGGCGATCTCCACGTTGTTCGTGTCGAGGCGCAGGTTCGGCGCGTTCTCGCAGACGTCCCCGCCCTGCATCGTGTGCGAGATCATGTTCACGGGAGCGGAGAAGCGGACCCGGTCGTCCACTGCACTCAGCAGGAAGGTCTGCGTCCCTCCCCCGGAGGCCCCGGTCGCCGCCAGACGGCCGCGGTCGACGTCGGGGAGCGACTCCAGGAAGTCCACCGCGCGGATGCTGTTCCACAGGTGGAGGCCCAGCGAACCGATGCCCCACAGCGCGAGGCGTGGGTCGAGGAGGCGGTGGTCCACCTGGCGCGAGTCGTTGTAGCCGACCATGTCGTAGGAGAAGACGACGTAGCCCTGCCGGGCGAGGGAGATGCCGCGCGCCGGGATCGAGCCGGTGTCGCTGTTCTCCAGGCGCCCGTAGGTCCAGTGCCCGTGCGGGGAGAGCACCCCGGGGAAGGGCCCCGTCTTCCCGACGGGGCGGTACAGGTTCCCCGTGACGTAGAAGCCGGGGTAGCTCTCGAAGTAGACCTTCTCGACGGAGTAGTCGCCCCTCTCGATCCGGCCGAAGACCTGCGCGTTGAGCGGGGTCTTCTCGGGCAGGGGCCACAGGCCGGCGCTCACCAGGACCTGCTCGCGGAGCGAGCGCGCCCGCGCGAGCCAGGCGTCCTTGTCCGTGTACGCGGCGGTCCGGTACGGCGTGTCGAGGGTCCGGACCTCCACGGCGCGCCGGTCCACGGCGGGGACGGACTCGAGGCCGGCGACGGGCGTCGCACCGACGGCCGCGGCCACGCGGCGGACGGCGGCGACGATCGCGTCCTCGACCGACTCCGCGAGCGGGCCGGGCTGGCCGTAGTAGATCGTGTTGTCGACCGCCTCGTAGCCGCCCTCGCGGAGCACGCGGCGCGAGGGGACGTAGCACATGACGTCGTGGACGTAGCCGGCCACCACCAGGTTCTCGCCGGGCAGCTCCCGCTTCAGGCGCAAGGCGTAGTCGACGACCGGCTCGCCGCCGAGGGCCACGAGCGTGAGGCCGCGGCCGAAGCGGACGGCCTGCACCGGGTACGGCGCCTGCCTCACCGGCCGGCCCTCGTCGTAGGCCGCCAGCATCAGCTTCGCGCGGCGCTGCCGGTAGACGTCGGTGCTCTTCGCCTCCTCCTCGAACTTCGCCCGCGTGTGCGGCGCGAAGGCGAGGGGGACGGTCTCGACCGCGACACGGATCGGCGGGGCGACCGGCTTCAGCCCGGAGGCCCGCACGCGGTCCACCTCGGCGGCGAGGGCGTGGCCGTGCTGCCGGGCGAGCTCGAGGGTGCCCCGCGGGCTCGGGTTCTGGTCACCGCCGCAGAGCATCACGAACAGGGCGGTCGCGCCAGGGTGCGCCTCCTCGAGCTTCGCCTGGGCGTACCCGGCGTAGTCCCCGCCGATCCGGTAGAAGTCGGCGCCGAGGGTCGTGTTGTGGCAGGCGTAGCCGAAGAGCACGGCGCGAAGCCTGCCGTCCTCCGCGGTGACCTCGAGGACCGGCACGTCGTGGTCGACGGGCCCGGCGGGGTTCGTGCCGATCTTCACGCCCTCGGGCGTGGGCTGCCGGCGGTTGGCGGCGAAGCCGACCGATCCGTGGCCGACCGAGAGCCGCGCGGGCGCGAGGTCGGCCAGGGCGGCGCCCGTGACCCCGACCAGGCGGTCGACGAGCAGGGTGCCGTAGGCGTCGACCCGGCGCCGGTCTTCCTCGCCGAAGTCGTAGAGGACGCCCAGGTTCTTCCGCACCGCCGGCCCGCAGTGCGTGTGCGACGCGCTCAGGACGAGCTGCGCGCGCGCCGAGCTGGAAGCGGGCCTCGCACCTGCGCCGCGACCTCGTCCGAGATCGCGCGGGGCAGGCCGATGAGGTCGGTCGTGACGATCACGACCGTCTGCCCTCCCGGGTCCCGCAGGGCGAGCGCCTTCGCCCACAGGTCCTGCTCGACGCCGTCGGCGGGGTGCGTCCGGGCCGCGTAGCCGGACATCCAGAACGGCAGGTCCGGCGTGATCTTCACCCGCGCCACCCCGGCCTGGAAGCCGGCGGCCAGGAGGGGGCCGCCCGGGAGGAGAGCGGCCAGCAGGAGGGCCCGCCACGTGCTCGGCTTCATCGGCTGACCTCCAGGCTCAGGCCCGCGCCAGGTCCGCGGCGGAGGCGTGGATCCGGCGGATCGCGGAGACGATGTCGTCCATGTCCCGCCGCGGGCCGAGGAGCATGGTCTGGGTGAACCAGACGCCCTCCTCGCACAGCTGGTCGTTGGCCGGGCAGCGGTTCTGCTCCTCCCAGCGCCGCGAGGACCTCCGGCGGGAAGACCTTCCGGTAGCCGCGCGAGGCCAGTGTCGCCTTGACGAACGGCTCCTTGTTGAGCGGCGTGTACCCCGACGAGCAGGGAATACCCTCGGCCCGCGAGCGCCTCGAGGAACCGGGCGCGCGGCAGGCCGGCGAAGCGCCTCCTTCTGGTAGCGGAACATATAGAGGTGGTACGCGTTGCGGGTGCAGCCCTCGTGCATCCTCGCGGGGAGGATGCCGGGGATCTCCCGGAGCTGCTGCGTCAGGTACCGCGCGTTCTCCTCCCGGACCCGCGACTGCTCCTCGACGCGGGTCATCTGCGCGAGGAGGAGCCCGGCCTGGAACTCGGTCAGGCGGAGGTTCGCGCCGCGGCCGCCGAGGGGCGGGGTGCCGTAGCCGGCGCCCCGGCGCGCCCGGGAGTTGTCGTGGAAGGCCCAGCAGCGCCCGGCGAGGTCGTCGTCGCTGGTGAGGATCGCGCCGCCCTCGCCCGAGTTGAGGTTCTTGCTCGCCTGGAAGCTGAAGCAGCCGGCGGCACCGAGCGTCCCGAGCTTGCGCCCCCGCCACTCGCCGAGGTGCGCCTGGCACGCGTCCTCGAGGACGGGGACCTTCCGCCTGCGCCCGACCTCGAGGATCGCGTCGAGGTCGCAGGCGTTGCCGCCGAGGTGGACGGGCATGATCGCGGCGGTGCGGTCGGTGACGGCGGCCTCCAGCTTACGCGCGTCCATCTGGAACGTCTCGGGGTCGGAGTCCACGAAGACGGGGAGGGCGTACTGGAGGAAGACGACGTTCAGGGTGGCGACGAAGGTGTAGGGGGGGAGGATCACCTCGTCGCCCGGGGCCGACGTCGAGGCCGGCGAGCGAGGCGTAGAGGGCGCTCGTGCCGTTGGCGGTGGCGATGCAGTGCTTCGCACCGGTGAGGCGCGCGTAGGCCTCCTCGAACCGGTTCACCGTCTGCCCGTCGCCGCGGTACCACTTCCCGCCGTGCAGCACGTCGAGGAGCGCCTTGTCCTCGCGCTCGTCGATGACCGGCCACGAGGGAAAGGACGTGGTGCGGACCGGGGCGCCGCCGAGGAGGGCCGGCTTTTCCCCGCCGGCCGCGAGGACCGTCGGCCCGGGCGCGCTCCCGGGAGGTGCGGCGGCGCGGGCCGACGACCGCCGTCCCTGCTGCTGCCAGAGAAGCCCCGCCGCGAGATCGCGTGGCCCATGATCGCCCCCTTCGGACGCTCGCGCGGCCCGAGCATACGTCCGCGGGACGGGCTGTCAACGGCCCCCTCGCGTACGATGGAGGGGATGGGCGCCGATCGACCCCCGCGAGCGCTTCGCCGGAGCCGCGTCCGGCTACGCCCGGCACCGCCCGTCCTACCCCGACGCGCTCGTCGACCAGGTCCTCGCGCGAGTCGGGCGTGCGCCCCGGGCGATTGCGTCGCCGACGTCGGCTGCGGGACCGGCATCCTGACCCGCCTCCTCGCGGTGCGGGGCCTCGACGTCGTGGGCATCGACCCGAACGAGGACATGCTGGCCGAGGCGCGCGGCGCCGGCGGGCCCGCGCGGTACCGTCGCGGCGAGGCCGAAGCCACGGGGCTCGACGACGCGAGCGTCGCCCTCGTCACGGTCGCCCAGGCCTTCCACTGGTTCGACGCCGACCGGGCCCTCGCCGAGTTCCACCGCATCCTCGAGCCGGACGGCCGCGTGGCCGCGATCTGGAACCTGCGGGGCGAGAGCCCGTTCATGGCGGAGTACCAGGACCTCCTCCGGCGCTTCAGCACGGAGTACGCGGTCCTCGAGCGCTGGGAGGAGAGCCTCGTGCGGCTGCGAGCCCACCCGCGGGTCGAGGCGCCCCACGACTTCGAGGCACCGAACGCGCAGCTCTTCGACTTCGAGGGCCTCCGCGGCCGCGCCTGGTCGAGCTCGTACGTCTTTCGCGCGGTGGCGGACCGCGGGGGCTTCGACTCCGCGTTGCGCACCCTCTTCGACGTCCACGCCCACGGGGGCGTCCTCGAGTTCCCCTACCGGACGGTGGCGCTCGTCTTCCGGGTGGCGGGCGGGTGAGGCCTCACTCCTGTTCCGGCTTCGCCTCGGAGTGGTTCGCCTCGGGCGACAGCCGGCTCGCCGCCGAGCCCGCTACCTCACGCCCTCGGCGAGGTACAGGCTGCCGATCGCCGAGGAGAACGTGTACGCGTAGCTCCTCCCGTCGGGGGTGAGAACGACGCTGCTGATGCCGAAGACACCCGCCGGGTCGGCGGGCCGGAGCTCCTTCCAGGGGTGCCTCGCGCCGCTCACGACGTCGACCCGCTCGATGCGCGCGGGCACCCTGTCCCCGCGTCGCACGAACAGCGAGCGGCCGTCAGCGCTGAAGCGCAGCGGCTCGTCGTCGGCCTGGCCTCCCGGCAGGGGCCGCGCCGACCCGCCGTCGACAGGGTAGAGCGCGAGGGGCGCGCCGTGGGGCGCCGCGGCCACCCACCGGCCGTCGGGGGCCACCGCAGGGGGACCGAAGTCGCCCTCCGGAGACAGGGCTCGCGGTGCCTCGGCATTCTCCACGTCCCAGTAGTAAAGACGCGTCAGTCCTTCGCCCTGGCCGCCGACGACCACGACGTGGCGTCCATCGGGGAACCATCGGGCGTCGGTGAAGCGGGGGACGGACGGGTGGCTGAGCTCGCGACTCTGCCCCGCGCCGGTCGGGATCACCAGCAGGTGGTCCCCCGCGCCGATGGCAACCGGCAACGCCAGGACGAAGCTGCCGTCCGGCGACAGCGCGAGAGGAGAGCCTTCCGCGAGCATGACGGCCGGAGAACCGTCCGTCTTCCGCAGGGATATCCCGCTCCGTCCGCCGAGGCCTCCGCCGATCTCTCCGATGAGAAGCTGCCGGCCGTCCGCCGAGAGGTCCGCCGCGGACGAGAAATCGAGCCAGGAGAGATCGCGCTCCTGCGTCTCGCCCGGAGCCAGGGCGAGGATCCCGCCGCGCGGGAAGGTCCGGGCCAGCAGAATGCGGCCGCGGGGGTCGACGTCGTGGAGCAGGAAGTCCCCGGGGACGCGCGCGACGAGACGGGTGCGGCCGGTCGGGCTCACGGCCTGGAGCGCGAACTCGCCCCCGGTGCCGCCGGGGAAGAAGATCTCTCCGCTCGCCGACGACCAGCCCAGGTGAGCCCAGTCCGCCCAGCCCGGCGAGAGAATCGTTCGTCCTCCCTTCGGGTCGACGAGGGAAACGGTGAACGGCCTCGCCCCCCCGTCCGGCACCCTTTCGAAGACCGCGATGCTGCCGGAGGGCAGCATGCGGAGCACGATGAGGCCGCCCGCCGGCTCGTACAGGACGTGTCCGATCGGGTACTCGAGGCGCGTCCGCCCGCCGACGACATGGATGACCGCGAGCTCCCGTCCCTCGGCGTCCCAGTCGGCGTCCCGGACGTCGCCGAGGACCTCCCGGGGGGCGCCTCCCGAGAGAGAGACCGTGGCCAGCGTGCCGGATCCGAACGCCCCGTGATGACGACCGAGCTCGACGGCCATCTCGCCGTTCGAGGAGACCGCGAGCACGACTCCCTCGATGCCCAGGTCGCGCGACTCGCGGCTGCCGGGGCGGGTGGTGAAGACGCGGGCCGGCTGGGCGTCCCACGCGGCCGAGTAGACGACCGTGGCGCCGTCCGGGGCGAAGCGGGCGCGCAGGATGGTGCCGCGGCGGTACGTGAGCTGCGTGTAGGAGGGCGGGAGCGGTGGCGGGCGCAGGTGCCAGGCGAGCAGGGCCCCGAGCGCGGCGGCGGCGAGGAGCGCCCCCGTCAGGACCGCGGCCGTCCCGAGCCGGGGTCGGCGTCCGGCCGGAGCCGCGGTGACCGTCGATTCGCCGGTCGCTCCGGCCACGGCCTCCAGGCTCAGCGCCACGTCACGCGCGGTGTCGAAGCGGTCCTCGGGTCTCTTCTCGAGGCAGCGGCGCACGACGCGGTCGAGGGATGCGGGCAAGCGCGCGTCGACGGCCGTCAGCTCACGCGGCTCCTCCCGCAGGATGGCGGCCTGGACCTCGGCCGCCGTCTCCCCCCCGAACGGCCGGTGCCGCGCCAGCATCTCGTACAGCACGACACCCAGCGAGAACAGGTCGGACCGGGCGTCCACCGGCAGCCCCCGGACCTGCTCCGGAGACATGTAGGCGGTCGTCCCCACGATCGCCCCAGGCCGGGTCAGGCGCGCGGCCGTCTCGTCCTCGGGCCCGCCCGTCGTCTCGTCGCGCAGCTTGGCCAGGCCGAAGTCCAGGATCTTCACCGTCCCGTCGCGGCACACGAACACGTTCTCGGGCTTGAGGTCCCGGTGCACGATCCCCCGCTCGTGCGCGGCGGCGAGGCCGCGCGCGACCAGCACCGCGCACTCGACGGCCTTGCGCGGCGTGAGGCCGGGCGCGCCCATCCGCTCGCGCAGCGTCTCCCCCTCGAGCTTCTCCGAGACGATGTACGGAGCGCCTTCGTGCGAGCCCACGTCGTAGACGGCGAGCAGGTTCGGGTGGTGGAGCGCTCCCGCCGCCTTCGCCTCCTGCTCGAAGCGGCGGCGGCGATCGGGGTCGGACGCCGCCGCGGCCGGCAGCACCTTCACGGCCACCTCGCGCCCCAGCCGCGCGTCCCACGCCCCGTACACCTCGCCCATCCCGCCGGCCCCGAGCAGGCCGCGGATCTCGTACGGCCCGAGTCGGGCCCCCGGAACCAGGGTCATGGTGGGCACGGGTCGCTTACCGAGAGGATACCGCGACTCGGAAGGTTACGCCTCCGCCGCTCAGGGCGACGGCGCGCCCGTCCCGAATCGGCCGTCCATCCAGGCCCAGAAGGCCCGGTCGGAGGGACGGTCCGGCCGTTCCTGGACCTCGCGGGCGAGCCGGGTCGCTTCCTCCGTTCGGCCGGCGAGCGCGAGGGAGTAGGCGCGCCGGTAGACGTTGTCGGCTCCGGGAGCCCGCGCGAAGAGAGAGGCGGCGCCCTCGTAGTCGCGATCGGCCAGGGCCCCGAGGCCGAGGAGCTCCTCGAAGCGCTGGCCCCGGGAGGCGAGGGTGGCCACGACCGATTGCTCGGCCACGCTGGTGCCCACCGACCACAGGGCGAGCGTGCGCAGGGACGTGCGGCTGAGAACGGCATCGAGCTCGGCCAGCCCGGCGGTCGCCGGGGGCTTCCAGAAGGCGAGCGAGAGGAAGCCCTCGTCGATGCCCCTTTGCCACTCGAAGTAGCCGAGGGTCCGCTCGCGGAGCCCCGCGGGCCACAGCGAGGCGACGTACGCGCTCTTCGCGAACCTCTCCCGCGCCGCCCCCGCGTCCAGGAGACGCCGGTAGTAGTCGCGAGGAACGAGCGTGAGCTTCTGATTCGCCCTGGCCATGATCCTCCGGGGGAAGTCGTCCACCAGCGGCCGCGAGGGCCCCACCAGCTCGCGAAGGTCGGCAGCGTCGCCGATGAAGAGCGCTCCGAGCTGCTCGGGCACCTCGAGGCCGACCTCGGCCATGGCCAGGCGAAGGCCGGGGTCGCCCCACGGCCGCACGAAGCGCTCCTCGGCGACGGGCCCCCGGAGGCCGTTCGTCCCCACGAGCATCCAGTCGAAGCCGGCGCCGCCCCAGAGCGAGCAGTCGGGGAACGCTCCGCAGAAGGCCCCGACGATGGCCTGCGTGTCCGGCACGAGCAGCTGGTTGACCGGCAGCCAGTAGGTCACGACGCCCGCCGGGGCGAGGCGCGACCGCATCAGATCGAAGTGCTCGCGCGTGTAGAGGTTCACGACGCCCGCGGCGTGGGGCGGCGGCGGCTCGCCCGTGATGAGGTCGTACGAGGCGGTCGAGGTCTGGAGGTACTGCCGCCCGTCCTCGACGTGGACCCGGACGCGCCGGTCGGCCAGCGGGTTCGCGGAGGGCGGGTGGACGATGGCGCTCATCTCGAGGACGTCGCGGGAGATGTCGACGACGTCGATTCGCTCCAGCCCGGAGAGGCTCGTGAGCGCCCGCCCGGTGACACCGACGCCGTAGCTGATGAGCAGGGCCCGCCGCAGGTCCTTGTGCACCGCGGCCGGCCACCACGCGTAGAGGCTCATGTAGCGGCGCGAGGCGAGGGCGGTCCCCGACATCGAGTAGCCGTTGGTGATGAGCCGGAACACGGGGGGCTCGGTGGGGAGGTCGCGCCTCGCGTAGAGCAGCGTCTCGTTCACCCCCTCCCGGACCGCCACGATCCGGCTTCCGTCCGCCCCGAAGCGCAGGCCGAGCGCAGCGAGGTACCGCTGCTTCATGAGGCCGAACGGGAAGAGGACGAGCGCCACGGCGTACAGGGCGAGGAGCGAGGTGCGGGCGACGCGGGCGGAGAGGGGGACGGCGGCGGGGCGCGGGAGAAGGAAGGCGGCAGCCCCGTAGGTGGCCGCGAGCAGCGCGAACGAGCGCTCCATCCCGAGGAAGGGCAGCAGGAGAAACCCCCCGCACAGCGAGCCGCCGAGCGCCCCCAGCGTGTTGGCCAGGGTCAGACGGCCGACCGTGCGCGCCTCGCTCCCCGGCCCGGAGTGGGAAGAGTGCCCGAGCATGGTGAACGCGACACCCGAGAGAAGCGACACCGGCAGCATGAGGCGCAGGCCGAGGGCGAGGACCCGCTCGGGCGCGACGGCGAGCACCTGCAGGTCGTCGACCTCCTGGAACGCCGCGTAGGAGACGACCGTCAGCGCGCCGGCGGCCAGCAGCACCGGTTGCAGGAAGCGGGAGGCCTCCGGGTCGGCCCGCAGCCAGCTGGACGCCACGAGCCCCCCGGCCCCGATGCCGAGCAGGACGACCGCCAGCATGAGCGCGAAGGTGAGGCTGGTGCCGACGAGGAACATGCTGAGGAAGCGGAACCAGACGACCTCGAGCGCGAGGAGCGCCGCCCCGCACAGGGCGGCGACGCCGAGGAGACGCCAGGGGGCAGGGGGCGAGGGCCCCGGTCGCGAGCCGGTCCCCGCCTCCTCCGGAGCCGTTCCTCGCCGAGACAGCGCGAGCGCGACGGCCGCCGCCACGATGTCGAGCCCGCCGGCGAACAGCGCCGTTCCCCGGATGCCGAGCTCGCCCACGAGGAGCGCCTCACCGGCCACGGCCCCGGCGACGGCGCCGAGCGTGTTCCAGCCGTACAGCGAGCCGAGGAGACGGCCGAACGAGGTCTCGTGGGGCCCCAGCGTGCGGGCCAGGAGCGGCAGGGTCGCGCCCATCGCGGCGGCCGGCAGCAGCATCAGCAGGAAGGCCACGGCGAGGCGGGTGGCGTTCAGGGTGAAGGGGACGTCCGCGAGCGCACGGAAGAGAGGGACCAGGAGCCCTCCGAGAGCCGGCCAGGCGAAGACGAGGGCCACGCCGGTGGCCGCCACCAGCAGCTCCAGCCCGGCGTATGCGCCCAGGGGCCGGGCAAACCGGTGGCCGTGCCGGGCGGCGAGAGCGTTGCCGACGGCGAGGCCCGCCATGAAGCTGGCGAGCACGAGGCTCGTGGCCCACACGCTGCTCCCGAGGGCCAGGCCCGCCTGGCGGAAGAGGAGCGTCTCGAAGACGAGCGCGGCCGCCCCCGACAGGAACACGGCGGCGAACAGAGCGCGCCTCAGCGCGACGGGGGACACCCGCAGACCCTAGGGCCCCGCTCTCGTCGTGTCAACCAGGATCGCCTCCGCGATCCGCTCGTAGTCTCCACCGAAGTGGTGGCCGCCGGGAATGGTGACCGTGCGCACCGCGGGCCCTCGCAGCAGGCGGCAGGCCGAGTCGTCCTCGTCCGCGCCACGCAGGCAGAGCACGCGGGTCCCTTCGAGCCGGGCCACCTCCGGCACCGTCGGGTGATCGCCGGTCTCGACGCCCAGCCAGCCCGCGACGTGGAACTCGAAGGAGGCCTGCTCGGACAGCCCGAGGAGGCTGACGAGCGCGACGCGGGACCGCAGCTCCGGAGGCAGCCGGCTCACGAGGAACGGCAGCACGTCCGCCCCGAAGGAGTAGCCGGCGAGGAGGAACCGGCGCTTGCCCCAGGCCCGACCGTAGTGCTCGAGGACCCTGCCCAGATCGTGCGACGCGGCCTCGGGCGTCCGCGGGGTCCAGTAGTACTTCAGGCTGCTCCAGCCCACGACCGGGATGCCATTCGCGGCGAGGCGCGCCGCAACTCGCTTGTCGATCTCCGCCCATCCGCCGTCGCCCGTGAGCACGACCGCCATGAGGTCGCGCTCGGGCCCCGTCGCGGGCACCTCCGCGAGGCCGAGGCCGGCGAGGTCGTCCGTCGCACCCGACGCCGCGGGAGCCGGCGACGCAGGCTTCGCCTCCGCGGCGATGCGTCGGTACGCCTCGACGTACTGCGGCTCCCAGTGCGGCGTGACGCCGAAGCCGTGGCCGACCTTCGGCAGCGTCACGAGACGCCCGGAGTCCACCTTCGCGACGAAGCCGGCCGCCACCGCGGGCGCGCACACCTGGTCGATGTCGCCGTGCAGGACCGTCCAGGGCACGCCCATCCCCGCGAACGGTTCGAGGTCGGCTCCCGGCCCCTTCGCCTTCGGGCGCGAGACGAGGCCACGGCCACGGCACAGGGGCTTCCGCAGCTCCACGTCCGGGCAGAAGCCGAGGCTGATCGCGCCGCGGAAGGTCTCGGGCGGGGCCTGGGCGAGCAGGGCGTAGACGAGCGTCGCCCCCGAGGAGTACCCGACGAGGATCGGCGCGTGGTACTCGGGGAGCCGGTGCCGCAGCTGGACCGCTCGCGAGAGCTCCTCGAGGCTGCCCGCCGGGTAGGCGCACGAGCCCGACTTCTCGAGGCTGGCGAGGAGCGCGCGGATGTCGATCCCCACGACGAGCGCCCCCTCGGACTGGAGGCGCCGGGCCATCGGGACGACGCCCAGGTTCCAGCCCCCGTCGCCGGAGATGAACAGCACGACCTGCTGTGGGATTGCCGTCGGCGCGTACACGTGCACCGTGCCGAAGGGGGAGAAGGTGAACGTCTCCTCGGCCGAGGCCGCCGTCGCGAGAGCGACCCCGGCGACCCACGCCAGCGCCAGCATCTTCACGTATCTCATCGGAAGATCCTCGTGTATCCCCCCGCCACGAGGGCCGAGACGTCGGCCATCACGCCGGGCAGCGACAGCCCTCCGGGGTAGGCCAGGTAACGCGGCTCCCAGGCGGGCTGGAACTTCTCCTTGAACGCGCGCAGGCCCTTGAAGTTGTAGAAGGCTTCGCCGCGCCGGTAGACGATCCGTCCGAGCCGCGACCACAGGGGTGCGAGCGGCGATCCCTCGAGGCCCGAGAGCGGCGCCATGCCCAGGTTGAACCACTCGTACCCCTGCTCGCCCCCCCACCGCATGAGGCGCACGAAGAGCACCTCCATCGCGTTCTTCGGGGCCGACTCGAGGTGCCGCATGAGGTCCACGGAGAGCTCCACCTTCCCCGGTCCCGGCCAGAGGGTCGCGAAGGCGGTGATCCGCCCGTCCTTCTCGATGACGGCCGCCGGGAAGCGGCGCACGTACTCCGGCTGGAAGAAGCCCAGCGAGAAGCCCTTCTCGGAGGCCCCCCGCCGCGAGAGCCAGTCGTCCGACACCGCCCGGAGCGCGTCGAGCTCCGCGCCCACGTCCTCGCGGGAGAGGATCCGGAAGGCCGCCCCCTCCCGCTCCAGCCGTCGCAGGGCGTTGCGGAAGGGCTTGCGCTCCGCGCCTTCGAGCGAGAACCCGCGCAGGGGCACCCGCGCCTCCTCGCCGAGCTTGACGAACGTGAGGCCGAAGTCGGCGAAGTGGTGGAGCGACTCCTTCCCTACCTGGTAGAAGACGGGGCGACCGGCGTAGTCGTCGCAGCGCTCCAGGAAGCGCCGGACGAGGTCGCGGCGAATCGCCTCGGGACCCACCGGGTCCCCGAGGGCGACCCACGTGCGCCCCCGCACGCCGTACATGAGGAAACCGGTCCGCGACTCGTCGAAGAGGAGCGCCTTGTCGCGCATGAAGGCGAGGAACGGAAGGGTCGACGGCTGCGCGGAGATCGCGCGAGCGGCTTCCGCGAGCTCCTCGTCGGTGGGCGGCTTCAGCTCCGGCGGCGCCGGGCGCAGCAGGCGCGTCGCCCCGAGGACGAGGAGCCCCACCATCGCGCCGACCGAGGCCCGGAGGAAGCGGGACGCGTCCTGCTCGAGCTCGAACCGCCACCACAGGTCGTGGGAGTACTCCACGTGCTTGAAGGAGAAGAAGCCGAGCCACACGGACGCCGCGACGACCGACAGGATGGCGAGCGCCCAGCCGGGGGGGAGGCGCCCGTCGAAGAACGCGACCCGGCGATCGAAGGCGGGCCGACTCGGGGCGAAGGCGAGGAGGACGAAGCCCAGCAGCGCCGCCTCCTCGTAGTCACCCCCCTTGAGCAGCGAGGCCACGATCCCGAGGACGAGCCCGAGGGCCGCGAGGTAGTAGGCCGCGTCGAGCCGTCGCCACACGCCGCGGGAGACGACGAGCAGCCCGACCCCGACGAGGCTGCCGAGGAAGTGCGAGACTTCGAGAAGCGGCAGGGGCAGGAAGTCCGACAGCCAGGCGACGCGGCCCGGCGCGGACGGGGTCGCCCCCGAGAAAAGGAGCACCGCGCCGGCCAGGAAGGTGAACGCCGCGAGGAGCCGGGGGGCCACCGCCCGCGTGACCGTGCCGAGCGCTCCCCCCAGCCACGCGATCTGCGCGCGGCGCTCGCTCACCTCGTCCGCGACCAGCAAGGCGAGGGCGGCAGCGAGGGGCAGGAGATAGTAGACGGCGCGGTAGAGCACGAGGGCGGGCAGGACCGAGGTCGCCGGGAGGTAGGGCTTCAGGGCGAGGACCATGAGCGTCTCGAAGACCCCGAGCCCGCCCGGCACGTGGCTCACGAGCCCCACGATCTGCGCGGCGAGGAACGCCCCCAGCAGCTCGCCGAACGGCACCGCGTCCGGCGGCAGCAGCGTCGCCAGGACGGCGGCGGCGAGGCCCCAGTCGAGGATCGAGAGCACGAACTGCCCCGCCGCGAGGCGCGGGGTGGGCACCGCCACCTCGAGGCGGCCGAGGCGCAAGGGCGCCCGGCGCACCAGGGGCAGGACCGCGTAGGCGAGGCCGAGGCCCAGCAGGGCGAGGCCGAGGGCGCGGACGAGCGGGGCCGCGGGCAGATCGCGCAGCCAGGGATGGGGAGCGAAGCCGAGGGTCGCGCCGCCGAGGGCGAGCAGGCCCAGCCAGAAGGTCGTCGACTGGAAGAGGACGATCTTCGACAGCTCCAGGGCACCCACGCCCCAGCGGGTGTAGAAGCGGAAGCGCACCGCGGCCCCGGAGAGCATGCCGAAGCCGAGGCTGTTGCTGATCGAGTAGCTGACGAAACCGGCCAGCGCGACGCGTCCGCGGTGGAGGCGCAACCCGGCGTACTCGACGGCCAGCTGGTCGTAGCCGGTGAGGACGAGGTAGTTGAGCGCGGTGAGCACGGCCGCGAGCAGCACGCGGCCCGGGGGCAGCGCCGTCAGCGCCGCCGACAGCTCGGCGTAGTGGACCTCGCGCAGCTCGCGGTGCAGCACCACGAGAGCGGCGAAGAAGAGGGCCGCCCCCGCGAGGGGGGCGAGACGCGTCAGGGCGCCGCGCTCCTCTGGGACTCGATCCACGCGATCGCCTCCTTCAGGCGGCGCTGGAACTCCGGTTGATTATCGCTGAAGCGGTGGTCGGAGGCCTCGATGACCCAGAGCCGCTTGGGCTCCCGGGCCTGCGCCAGGACGCCCTCGATCTCCGGCAGGGCCACGAACTCGTCGTGGGTCGAGTGCAGGGCCGCGAGCGGCACCGGCGAGACCCGCCCCACCGCCTCGCGGGAGCTGAAGGTCGGCTCGTTCGGCACCTGCTTCGTGATGTAGATGATCGAGTCGCGCCAGCGCCAGCCCAGCTCGTTTCTCTCCGGCAGGCCGAGGGCGACGACACCGTCGATCCGGGCCTGCACCGCGGGCGCGGTGGCGGCGAGGACGGAGAGCCCCGCTCCCTCGGAGACGCCGACGAGGAGCGGGCGACCGTCGCTCCCTCCGGCCGCGTGCGCGACGAGAGAGGCGTAGTCGGGGGGGACGTCCTCAACGCGAAGAGGGCCGCTCTTCGCGGTGAAGGACGAGAGGTAGGCCTTCGCGTCGAAGCCGACGACGAAGTAGCCCTGGCCCGCCAGGAACGCGGCCACGTCGGGCCCGAGGTGCACCCAGCCGCCGTCGCCGCTCGTCACGACGGCGGCCTTCCCGCCCGGCGTCCCGTAGAGGTGGAGCGTCTGCGGGACGCCCCGGATGGAGAGGACCTCGGTGCGGACCGGCGGTCCGCCGCCCGCCCCCTCGACGACGGCCGTCCCGAGCCACAGGGTCGCCACTGCCACTCCCATCCATCCCCGTCGCGTCACGCTTCCCTCCTTCCTCACCGTCCTCGCCCCGCGGGGGGCTCTTCCAGCCGCACCGTGTGGGTGGTCCTCATCCCGTCGATCTCGGTCCAGGCCACGGTCACCTGGGCGCCGACGTGCGACACCAGCTGCTGGAGCGGGAGGCGCCGTTGCCCCAGCCAGGCGCGGGCGTCGGACGCGACGCGGTAGACGATCGACCCGGTCGCGCTGTCCACCTTGAGCGCACGGGTCGCGGGGTCGTACGCGGCCATCGTTCCCGTGGCGGTGTGGTGGCTCGGGCGGGAGCCCGGGGTGCAGGCGGGGACCGTGCCGTGAGGGGGAGCACCGACGTTCCCGAACGGATCCGCGGCGAGGATCGCCCCCGCGAGTGCGGCCGCTTTCGGCAGTCCTGCGATCATCGAATCGCCAGAAGGCAAGCGCCGTGCCGAGTCCCCGCCGGTCGCCGGGTCGCACAAGCACACTGGTTGCAGCCGCTTGGCGTCGACCCCGGGGCGGGCGGGCGAGGCCAGACGGCCACACCGCGGCGGCCTTGCCGCTCGGCGGTCCGTCCGCGGTATCGTGTGGGGCGTGAGGTCCCTCCGGGCGCGCCTCGGCCTGTCCGCCGCGCTGGTCGTCGCGGTGGTGGTCGGACTCAGCACCTACCTGCAGGCGCGGATCGTCTCTCGCGCCGTCGAGGCCGAGGCCCTCGACGCGGCCGCCGCCATCGCCCTCGGCGTGTCCGCCGACCTCGGCGAGCACACCCAGACGCCGTCCGCGGCGGACCTTGTCGATCTCCTCGGCGACTACCGCAAGGCCGTGCCGGCGGTCCAGTCGATCACGGTCACGGCCGGGGGCGTCGGGCAGGTACGGGTGGTCGCGAGCTCCGACGCCACCGCCCCGTCGCGGGCCGTGCCCCTCGGCGAGCAGGCGGTCGTGCGCGGCGATCTCGTCACCTACGCGGACGGGCCCGTCGGCCTCCACTTCGTGGCGGTCCCGCTCGAGCGGCAGCACCAGCGCTACGGCGCCGTGGTGGTGGCCGTGGGCATGGACGCCCTGCGCCGCGTCCAGCGGCAGAGCCGGATGGCCGCCCTCGTGTTCGCGGCGGCGGCCATCCTCCTCCTCGCCCTGGGCCTGGACTTCCTCGGCCGGCGGCTCGTCCACCGGCCGCTCGCCGCCGTCCTGCGCACCATGGAGCGAGCCGCCGGCGGCGACCTCGGCGCGCGGGCGCCACGCGTCCGGACCGACGAGATCGGGGCCGTGGCCGAAGGGCTCAACGGGATGCTCGAGCGGATGGCCGGCTTCAACGAGACCCTGCGAGCCGAGGTCGAGCGCGCGACGACGGAGCTGCGCGCGGCGAACCGCGAGCTGCTGGAGGCCGCGCAGCGGCTCTTCGCGGCCCGGCGCGAGCTCTCCCGGAGCCAGCGGCTGGCCCTCGCCGGGCAGATGGCGGCGTCGGTCGCCCACCAGATCGGCACGCCGCTCAACGTCATCTCCGGCTACGTCCAGATGCTCCGGACCCGGCACGAGGAGGGCTCCCCCGACGCCGAGCGTCTGCGTGCCATCCAGGACCAGATCGCGCGGGTCACCGCGATCGTGCAGTCGCTCCTCGACCACACGCGCCGGCCGGCGCTCACCCTCCGCCCCCTCGCGCCCACCGACCTCGTCGAGGGCCTCGCCGAGCTCGTCCGGCCCTCGATCGTCGGCCGCGGCATCGAGCTCTCGGTGGAGGTGGGCGCCGGCCTGCCCCTCGTGGGCGTCGACCGGGCCCAGATCGAGCAGGCGCTCCTCAATCTGGTCACGAACGCGATGGACGCGATGCCGGAGGGTGGGCGGCTGTACCTCGGCGCCCGGCCCGACCGCGACGGCGTCGCCCTCGTGGTGCGGGACTCCGGCTCGGGGATCGCCCCCGAGGACCTCTCGCGCGTCTTCGATCCCCTGTTCACGACCAAGCCGCCGGGCAAGGGCACGGGTCTCGGCCTGCCGATCCTCCGCGAGATCGTCGAGGCCCACGGCGGCACCGTGCGCCTCGAGAGCCGGCCGGGAGAAGGCACGACCGCGGTCGTGCGGCTGCCCCGGGCGGAGGAGGGAGCCTGATGACCCGCATCCTCGTCGTGGACGACGACCGCGAGACATGCCGCTTCATGCGGGAGCTGCTGCAGGAGGCGGACCGCGAGATCGCGACGGCGGAGACGCCGGAGGACGCGCTCGCGCAGCTCGAGGACGGCCGCTTCGACCTCGTCGTCTCCGACATCAACCTGAACGCCGCGCTCTCCGGCCTCGACCTCCTGCGCGCGTTCAAGGCGCGCGACCCGGAGGTCGAGGTCGTCCTCATCAGCGCGTTCGGGGCGCTGGAGACCGCGCTCGAGGCGGTGAGGGCCGGGGCGTTCGACTACGTGAGCAAGCCGGTGGACATCGGCCAGGTGCGCGACGTCGTCGCCCGCGCCCTCGCCCGGCGCGCCCGGGCGGGCGAGCCGAAGGCGGCGGCGTTCCCCGCCGGGCGCGCCGCCCCCGACGGCCTGGTGGGCCGTAGCGGGGGCATGCTCGCCGTCTACAAGCAGATCGCCCTCGCCTGCGCCTCCGAAGCCCCCGTCCTCGTCACCGGCGAGACCGGCACCGGCAAGGAGCTCGTGGCCCGGGCCGTCCACCGGCACGGCCCGCGCTCCTCCCGGCCCTTCGTCCCCGTCAACTGCGCGGCCCTGCCCGAGGGGCTGCTCGAGTCCGAGCTCTTCGGCCACGTACGCGGGGCCTTCACCGGCGCCGTCGCCGACAAGAGGGGCCTCTTCGAGGAGGCCCGGGGCGGAACGATCTTCCTCGACGAGATCGGCGAGATGTCGCCCGCCCTCCAGGTACGGCTTCTCCGCACCCTCGAGCTCGGCGAGGTACGTCCCGTGGGCTCCCCGCGCGCCATGAACGTCGACGTGCGGGTGATCGCGGCCACCCACCGCGACCTCGAGCGAGCGGCGAGGGAGGGGACCTTCCGCCAGGACCTCTACTACCGCCTCCACGTCCTCGCCATCCGCGTCCCGCCCCTGCGCGAGCGGCGCGAGGACGTCCCGGTGCTCGCCGCGCACTTCCTCGCCGGCTTCGCCGCGCGCGGCCGGGGCGCCGTCTCCCTCACCCCGGCCGCGGTGGCCGCCCTCGCCGCGTACGACTGGCCGGGCAACGTCCGCGAGCTCGAGAACACCCTGGAGCGCCTGGCCGTCGAGACGCGCGGGGGGACGATCGACGTCGCCGACCTGCCGCCCACCTTCCGGGAGCGCTCCGCCTCCCTCGAGGAGCCGCTCTTCACCGGCCTCCCGAGTCTCGAGGAGATGGAGAAGCGCTACTTGCGCCATGTGCTCGCCGCGGTGAAAGGCAACCGCAGCCGGGCCGCGGAGGTGCTGGGCATCGACCGCCGCACCCTCTACCGCATGGCCGAGCGCTTCGGCATGGACCTCGGAGAAGACGACAAAGGAGGAACGTCATGAACGCCTGGCTCAACGGTTGGTTCGAGGCGAGGATCGGCGGGCTCGCGATCGTCGTCGGCATGCTCGCGGTCGTCCCGGCTCCGGCGCTCGCGCAGGGGCCGGCGCCGGCGACCGGAGACCTGCCCGCGCGCTGGGAGGAGCTCACCGCGCCCGACTTCGTCAAGGCGGTCGAGCGCTCGGGGGGCACGGCCGTCGTCCCCCTCGGCATCGTCGAGAAGCACGGGCCGCACCTGCCGCTCGGGACGGACCTCCTGGACGCGCGCGAGGTAGCGCTGCGGGCGGTCCGGAAGGAGTACTCGATCGTCTTCCCGCCCTACTACTTCGGCCAGATCTTCGAGGCGAAGCACCAGCCGGGGACGCTCGCCTACTCCGAGCGGCTCACCTGGGACCTGCTGCAGGAGACGCTCGACGAGATCTCGCGGAACGGGATCAAGAAGATCGTCTTCGTGAACGGCCACGGAGGGAACAACAGCTTCCTGCAGTTCTTCTGCCAGTCGCAGCTCGCGCGGCGGCGGGACTACGCGGTCTACCTCTTCCAGCCCGCGCGCGACGCCGAGGCCGACGCCTCGGGTGAAGGCGCTGCGCAAGACGCCAGTGGACATGCACGCGGGCGAGGTCGAGACCTCGACCGTGCTGGCCCACCGGCCGGAGATCGCCCACCCCGATCGCGCGGGCCAGCAGTCGGGAGCCGACCAGGCCCGGCTCGCCGGCCTGAAGGACGCCTACACCGCGATCTGGTGGTATGCCCGCTTCCCGAACCACTACGCGGGCGACGGGGGCCCCGCCACGGCCGAACTCGGCAACCTCGTCCTCGACGACGAGGCCGAGCAGCTCGCGGCGATGATCCGCGCCGTGAAGGCGGACACGAAGGTCCTGGAGCTGCAGAACCTCTTCTTCGACCAGGCCGAGAAGCCCCTGCAGACGCCGCAGAGGTAGACGCCGCCGGGGCGCCGGCCCCGCGAGCTCAACGGCGGAGGAAGCAGGCGTCGTCCGCGTCGTAGTCGAAGAGGTCCGCCCAGCGGCCCCAGTTGACCGCGGTGTCCACTTGCCGCTCGGCCTCGGGCGGGGGGACGTGCGCCCGCAGGCCTTCCAGGACCTGCTCGCGGGGGACGGGCGCCCCCGCGTCCAGCGCGCGCAGGATCGTCGTGACGAGGGGGAGCGCGCGCACCCGCTCGCGGAAGAGGGCCTTGCGCTCCGCGACGCCCCCCTCCGCCACCCGACGCCCCTCGTCCGTCAGGTCGTAATCCCCCCGCTCGACCCGGGCCCAGCCGAGCATCCGGGCCGCCTCGAGCATCGGGTGGAGCTTGTCCAGCCGAAGGCGCAGCCGCTCGGCGAGGCGATAGAGGTCGTCGGGCCCGGGCGTTTCCGCCATCGCCTCGATCAGGCCGAAGAGGCGGCCCACCGGGACGTGCGGCAGAAGGGCGGAGCTCATGGTCGCCTCCTCACGTCATCAACGCGTACAGACGGTCGACGAACGGGACGAGCTCGGGCGCCCCCCACCGGCGTGGCCGGGGCGCGTCGACCGTCACCACCTCCGCGAGTCGCCCCGGGTTCGAGCGCATCGCCACCACGCGGTCCGCCATGTAGACGGCCTCCTCCACCGAGTGGGTCACGAGGACGGCGGTGCGCGTGGAGACCGCCGGGTCCCGGAGGAGATCCACGACCTGGTCGCGGAGCGTCTGGGCGGTGAGCACGTCGAGCGCCGAGAAGGGCTCGTCGAGGAGGAGCACCCGCGGGTCCTGGCAGAGGGCGCGCGCGATGCCCACGCGCTGGCGCATGCCGCCCGAGAGCTCGCGGGGATAGGCGCGGGCGTGGCCGCGGAGCCCCATGAGGTCGAGCAGGCGCTCCGCCTTGCGCAGGCGCTCGACCGCCGGGACCCCGCGCGCCTCCAGGGGGAGAGCCACGTTCTCCGCCGCCTTGAGCCAGGGCAGGAGCGCGAAGCTCTGGAAGACGAGGGCGGTCGCGGGGTTGAGACCGGTCAGGGGACGGCCTTCGCTGCGCACCTCTCCGGAGGAGGCCGGGATGAGCCCGGCGATGATCCGCAGGAGCGTCGACTTGCCGCAGCCCGAGGGCCCGACGAGGGCGAGGATCTCGCCGGGGAGCACGTCGAACGTCACCTCGTGGAGCACCTCGGCCCCGTCGTAGCGCTTTCCCACGCCGACGAGCGAGATCAGGGGCTCAGGCATCGAGGCGGTACCTCACGGAGGCCCAGGCGTAGAGCGGGCGCCACACCGCCCGGTTCAGCAGCAGCACCGTCGCCACCATGCTCACGATGACGATCGTGATCATCTGCAGGTCGCCCTTCACGTACGTGGCCTGGTCGAGGAGGGTCCCCACACCGTTCACCGAGTACGTGCGGCCGGCCGCGGTCACGCTCTCCGACAGCACGAGCGCGTTCCAGCCCCCGCCCCAGGCGGTCAGGCTGCCCGTGATGAGGCTGGGCAGCGCCGCGGGCAGGAAGAAGCGCCGCAGGTAGAAGAAGCCGCGGGCGCCGTTCGCGCGCGCGAGCTCGCGCAGGTCCTCGGGCATCGCCTGCGCCGCCGCCACGAGGTTGAAGAGGAGGTACCACTGCATGCCGGTGAGCACGAGGGCCACGGCGCAGACGTTCAGGTCGAGGCGGAGCCACAGGACGATGGCGACGAGCACGGGGAAGAAGGCGGTGGCGGGCACGCTGGCCAGGACCTGGACGACGGGCATCAGCCTCCCGGCTCGAACGGCCGAACGGCTCACCCAGCAGGCCACGGGGATCGTCCAGGCGAGGCTGATCGAGTAGGCGAGGAGCAGCCGCAGGAAGCTCAGGAGCAGGGCGACAGGGACCGCAGCGGCCTCGGCCGGAAGCGGGCGGAGAAGCACCCTCACGGTCTCGACGGCCCCGTAGCCCAGGGCGCCGAGCGCCGCCACCGCGACGAGCGCGAGCAGGGGGCGGACGAAGGCGTGCGACAGCGCGTGCGATGCCCCGGCGGCGATGCCCCCGAGCGCTTCCCCCGCCCGACGCCCGACGCGCGCGAGCCCCCCGCGGACGAGCGGGGCGCGCCGCAGGAGGGAGCGCACGAGCGGTGGAGCCGTGGCTTCGCCCGCCGCGCTCGTCTCGTAGCGGAAGCGCCGCGCCCAGAACTCGAGCGGGCTCCAGAGGACGACGTTCAGCCCCACGATGACCGCCACGAGCGACACGAGGCCGGCCGCGGCGAGGCCGGGCCGCCCGAGCGTGATCGCCTCGCCGATGTAGCTTCCCAGCCCCGGCAGGACCCACGAGCGGCGGCCCACCGCGATGATCTCGCTCGCGATCAGGAAGTACCAGCCCCCGGCCCACGAGAGCATGCTGTTGTAGACGAGCCGCGGCACGCACGCGGGCAGCAGGAGCCGCCGCCACCGCACGACCCCCGAGAGCCCGCTCACCTGCGCGGCGGTCAGCAGGTCGTCGGGGATGGTGGTGAGCGACTCGTACACGCTGAAGGCCATGTTCCAGGCCTGGCTCGTGAAGATGAGGAAGACGGCGGCGGCCTCCACGCCGAGCGGAGAGCCGTGGAACAGGCGGATGAAGAAGAAGATGGCGGCCGGGAAGAAGCCCAGGATCGGCACCGCCTGCAGCACGTCGAGCGCGGGCAGGATCAGGCGGCGGCCCAGGGGCGAGGCCGAGGCCCAGTAGCCCGCGCCGAGGGCGAAGCCCAGCGAGAGGGCGTAGGCGCAGAGCATCCGCAGGAGGGAGTAAGCGGCGTACAGCGGCAGCATGACGGGCGAGAGGTTGAGCACCTCGCTCGTCCGCGGCAGCACGTGGGGCTCGTCGAGGAACACGACGAGGACGACGAGGGCCACGGCGACGAGGGCCAGCCCGTCGAAGGGGCTGGCCCGTCGGAAGCGCGCCGACGACCAGCTCCTCACGGCGCGTCCAGGGTCACGGCGACGACCGTGCGGTCGTCCGCCCAGTCCCCCACCCCCACGGGCCCGCGCCCGGACGCGGCGAGGCGCATCACCCGCTCGCAGACGGCCTGCGGCCCCTTGTCCCGCCGCTGCGCGACCGTCCAGGCGATCCGCTCCTCGACCCGGCCGCCGGCTTCGAGCGCCTCGGTCACGCCGTCCGTCACGAGCACGATCGTATCCCCGGCGGCAATCGAGAGTTCCTGCGCGGAATGAGGGGCGTCGGGGAGGAGCCCGGCGGGTGGTCCCGTCGACGCGAGGGCCCTGCGCTCCGTGCCCCGCACGAGGAGCCCGGACGGGTGGCCGGCGTTGACCCAGACGAGCGAGCGGGCGTCGAGGTCGAGGCGGACGAGGATGCCGGTCAGGTAGGGCGTGCCGCCGTGCTCCTCCCAGACGGCGCGGCCGAGGCGGGAGAGCAGCTCGTCCGGGCGGTCCGTCTCGCGGGCGAGCTGCCGGAAGAGGGCCCGCACGGACGCCATGACGAGGGCAGCGGGGATCCCCTTGCCCGAGACGTCGGCGAGCAGGACGAGGATCGAGCGGCCGCGGTCGACGAAGTCGTAGAAGTCGCCGCCGATGTGACCGGCCTGCTCGAGCTGGGCGCCGAAGCGCCAGCCGTCGCGCGCCGGCGGCGCCTTCGGCAGCAGCCCCTTCTGGATGTCGGCCGCGATCGCGAGCTCGGTGTCGAGCACGACCTGGGCGCGCTCGAGGCGGGTGAGTTCGTTGCGTGCCCGCCTCAGGTGGAGCCACAGGAAGGTGGCCGCGCCGAACGCGACGGCGAGCACCACGTCGCTGATCCACTCGAGCTCCCGCAGGTCGAGGCCCAGGACGCGGACGAGGGCACGCTCGAAGAGCAGAGCGGCCGTGAAGGCGAGAAGGGTCGAGACGAGGGCGTAGAGGACCGGCAGGGACTTCTTCATCGGCCGAGCACCAGGCGTCGGAAACCGCCGGCCCCGTGGACGCCGGAGAGAGCGTAGGCCACGCGCGGCAGGTCCGCCCCCCGCGGGTACACGAGGTGGCGCCCCTCCCAGCGCGGCGCGAACTTCTTCTTGAACTGGAAGAGGTTCTTGTAGCCGTAGAACGCGTTGAGGCTCTCGAAGAGGAGGGCGACGCCCTTCTCCAGCCCGCCCCGTGGCTCGCCCACGTTGGCGAGGGGAGCGTTGGCGAGGCTCGCCTCCTCGAGGCCCGCCGCTCGCAGCCCCTCGAGGGCACGGGCCACGAGGAGGTCCATCGTGCCGGAGGGGGCGTCCTTCCTCTTGCGCATGAGGTCGAGGAGGCCGGCCCGGCCGCGGCGATAGAGCCGCCACGTCGTGAAGGCGACGACGCGGCCCCCCTCGAGGCAGAGGAACACGATGGCGCCGTCGAGCGCCTCCAGCGAGAAGCGGCCGAGGCTGAACCCCATCTCCCCCAGCCGCTTCTCGGCGAGCCACTCCTCGGAGATCTCCTCGAGCTGCTCGTCGACCGCCGGCTCCGCCCCTTGCGCCCGGTCGTACCGCCGCACCGCGAGCCCCATCCGCGTGACCTTGTGCACCATCGAGCGCAAGGCGGCTCGTTTGCCGCCGGCGAGGCCGAAGGTGCCAGGTCCACGATCGCCTCCTCGGCCATCTTGAGCGAGCGCAGGCCGAGGCGACGGTAGACGGGGAGGCTCTCCTCCGCCGCCTCGTACACGCAGGGCGTCCAGCCGTGCTGCCGGCAGTGCCCCAGCCACTCCCGCGCCGACGCCTCGAGGGCGTCCTCGGGACACAGCGGGTCACCGGCGGCGAGGGCCACGTGGGCGCGCACGGCGAAGGCCACGAGCCCCTTGCCTCCGGCGACCACCAGGTGATGCTTGTCGTCCTGCGCCGCGAAGGCGGAGAGCGAGTGGCGGCCGTGCTCCTCCACGGCCCGCGCGACGTCGAGAGGCGGCGCCTCCTGCCGGCGGCGCAGGATCACCGGGCGCAGCACGAGGGCGAGCAGGTAGAAGCGGGCCGCCCAGCCGGCGATCTGCAGCGCGCCCAGGAAGCGGGCGGCGTGCTCGGTCGTCGGCTCGACCCCGGGGTCGAGGATCAGCAGGCCCGAGCGCACGGCCTCCACGGCCGGGGTGCTGCCATCGTCCCAGGCGAACTGGTCCCGCAGGTCGGCGAGGCCCACCGCGCCGAACACCCACACCGTCACCGCCAGCACGGGCGCCATCACCAGCGCCTGGCGGATCGAGGCGGGATCGGAGCGGGCGGTGAAGCGGCGACGGAACACGGCGAGATACGCGAGGAGGAGCGCGGCCACCAGCGAGTGGTGCAGGTCGAACGCGCGTCCCACGTGCGAGAGGAGCGAGACGGAGAGGGCGATGACGGCCACCCACCACGCGAGGGCCTTGCGCCGGCCGAGGTTGCGCGTGATCTGGAGGAGCGCGATCCCGGCGAGGAGCATGAGGGCCCGGCTGCGCTGGGTCACCTCGAGGGGGAGCCACTGCTCGAGGTCCCGCATCACCGCGGGCTCACGGGGCCAGATGGCCGAGAGCAGGTTCAGCACGCCCATGAGGCCGACCACGAAGGGCACGACCGCGTGGAGGTCGGCCCACCGCAGCTCGCGCCAGCGGACGGCTCGTCGCGCGTGGCGCAGGCCCAGGAGCACGGCGACCCCGGCCACGAGCAGGAGCGCCACGGCTTCCTCGTAGCGCCGCACGCCCTCGAGCAGCGGCCCGAGCGCTCCCCCGACGGAGTAGCCGAGGGCGGCCATCGGCACCGCCCACAGGAGCCCGGCCGCGAGGTCGAGGAGCGTGAAGGCCACGACCCCCATGCCGAGGGCGCCGCACGCGGCGGGGATGGCGATGCGGAGGCCGTAGGCGAACCGGCTGGCGAGGAGCAGCAGGCCGCCCCGGCGGCCGACGAGATCGATGATCCGCTGGTAGCGGGGGTGTCCACCGAAGCGCCTCTCCAGCCACTGGCGGCCGCGCAGCCGGGCGAGCTGGAACCAGGCCTGGTCGGCGAGGGAGTTCGCCGCGACCGCCACTGCGATCACGACGGGAAGGCGGAATACGCCGCGCTGGGCGAGGAGGGCGGCGGCCAGCAGCACCGCCTCGCCCTCGAACGCGACGCCGAGGAAGAGGAGCGCGTAGCCGTACTTGAGGAGCAGAGATTCCATGCGCCCTCCGCGTCCTGGAGACGTGCCCGGGGCCGGGGCGGCCCGACACCGCCCCGACCCCCGGCGACGCTCCTCGACTACCTGGTCGCGGAGTGCTTGGCGACGACCCTGGCGCTGAACTCCCTGTAGACGGACTCGGGGACGATCTTGCGGTGCACGAGCTCGTCCTTCGACTTGTACGGGCGGCCGGCGACGATCTTCCTCGCATAGGCCTGGCCGACGCCGGGCAGGGCGACGAGCTGGGCTTCCGTGGCGGTGTTGAGGTCGAGGAGCTCCGCGGCGGGGACGGCGGCGTGAGTCGCGGCCTGCGACTTCGGGTGGGTGGCCGGCGCGGCGGCCTGGGAGCCTGCGAGGGCGGGCGAGACCAGCAGGGCGCCGAGGGCGAGCGCGGCCAGGGGCACGAGCGTTCTCTTCATTCGTTCTCCTCCATCGGACTTGAACCGGTCGGGCCGAAGCGGCTCGGCCGTCCGGGGGAAGGAGTTCAAGGTCCGTGCCGAGGTCCACCCGGCCGGCCGCATCCGTAACTCCAGATCCATCAGGCACTTCACCTGAGGGGTCTCCCGTCGGGGCTCGCGCAGTCCCGCCACAACGGGGCACGAATGCCCCAGCCGGTGACCTTGATGGTATCGCGCGGCGCTTTATCAGGCCCGCGGGACGGCGCCGTCCACGGCCGGCTGCTGCTGCGTCAGGCAGTGCAGCGTGCCGAGCCCCCACACGAGCTCGACCGCGTGGATGCCGACCACCGGCCGGTCGGCGAAGAGCTCGCCCAGCGTGCCGAGGGCGACGCGGTCGGCCGGGTCGTTGAAGGTCGGGACGAGGACGGCGGCGTTGGCGATGTAGAAGTTCGCGTAGCTCGCGGGCAGCCGCCGGCCGTCGAAGACGAGGGGCGCCGGCATCGGCAGCTCCACCACCTCGGGCTTTGCGCCGTCGGCGAGGCGTGCGTCCTGCAGCCGCTCTCGGTTCTCCTCGAGGGCCCGGTGGTTGGCGTCCTTCCGGTCCTTCTCGCGGCACAGCACGATCGTCTTCGCGCTCACGAAGCGGCAGAGGTCGTCCACGTGGCCGTGGGTGTCGTCCCCGGCAATCCCCCGGCCGAGCCAGACCGCGTGGGTCGCGCCGAGGTTCTCGAGGAAGACCTTCTCGTAGTCCGCGCGCTTGAAGCCGGGGTTGCGGACCTGCACGAAGGGGTCGAGCAGGCACTCCTCGGTGGTGAGGATCGTGCCCTTCCCGTCCACGTCGACGGCACCGCCCTCGAGGGCCACCGGCCGGCCCTTGTGGACGGCGTGGCGGAGGTGGACGCCGAGGGCCTTCGCCGCCCGCTCGGCGACCTGGTCGTCCTTCTTGTGGTCGGGGTACTTGGCCCAGCCGCTGAAGCGGAAGCGGGCGATCGCCACCTCGGGCTCCGGGTGCTCGCGGCGCACGCAAATGGGCCCGAAGTCGCGCGTCCAGCCGCGGTCGGTCGGCCAGCGGAAGAACTCGACGCGGGCCGTCGAGGCCCCCACGCGCTCGAGGATGCGCCGGGCCTTCGCCTCGTGCGCCTTCGAAGGGACGATGACCCGGACGATCTCGCCCTCGGCCAGCTTGCGCACGATCTCCCCGTAGACCCAGGGGATGGGCGCGAAGCGCCCCGGCCAGTCCGAGAGGTTGTGCGGCCAGCCGAGCCAGGTCGCCTCGTGGGGCTCCCACTCCGCCGGCATGCGGAACTCCTGGACGTCGGGGTCGAGGGCGGGGCTGGCCACGCGCGCTACTCGCGGTCGATGAAGCGCTGGTCGATCCCGGCGTAGGCGTCGATCCGCCGGTCGCGGAGGAAGGGCCAGTGGGTGCGCACCTCGTCGATGCGGGGGAGGCTCACCTCTGCCGACCAGGATCTCCTCGCCGTCGGTCGAGGCCTCGGCGATCACGACGCCGAGGGGGTCGGCGAGGAAGCTCGAGCCCCAGAACTCGAGCCCGTCCCCACCCTCTTTCGGCACCTCGTGGCCGACGCGGTTCACGACGGCGACGTAGACCCCGTTGGCGATGGCGTGCGCGCGTTGGATCGTCTGCCAGGCCGAGCGCTGCGAGACGCCGTGCTCCGCCTTCTCGCTCGGGTGCCAGCCGATCGCGGTCGGGTAGAAGAGGACGGCGGCCCCGCGCAGCGCGGTGAGCCGCGCGGCCTCGGGGTACCACTGGTCCCAGCAGATGAGGGTGCCGATCCGGCCCGGCCTCACGTCGAAGGCCCGGAAGCCGAGGTCCCCCGGCGCGAAGTAGAACTTCTCGTAGAAGAGCGGGTCGTCCGGGATGTGCATCTTGCGGTAGAGCCCGGCCACCGAGCCGTCGGCGTCGAGGATGACCGCGCTGTTGTGGTAGACGCCGGGGGCGCGGCGCTCGAAGACGGGGACGACGACCGCGACGCCCGCCTCCCTCGCCGCGCGGCCCAGGGCCTCGGTGCTCGGCCCGGGCACCGTCTCGGCCAGGGCGAAGTTCGCGTGGTCCTCCCTCTGGCAGAAGTAGGGCGTCCGGTACATCTCGGGGAGGCACACGACCTCGGCGCCGAGCTTCGCCGCCTCCCGCACCTTCGCGGAGGCCTTGTCGACGTTGTCCTCCGGCCGCACCGACATGGCCATCTGGACCAGGCCTACCTTGAACTTCGGTTGGGTCGGCATACGGGGGGAGTTTAGCGTGCCTTCGCGGGGGCTTTCCAGGGGGCCTTCGCGGGGCTTTCCTGGGGCTCCGCAGATCGGCCCGCGTTTCACGCGGGCCGGGACATGTGCCCGCACAGCGCCCACAGCGCTTCCTCGCCCGCCTCGTCCCGGAAGCGGCAGCGCCGCTCCTGCCGGTCGATCCAGAAAAGGCCGCTCCGGCCCTCGACGTCGGGGCTCGCCGCGAGCCACACCACGGTGTCGGCGCCCTCCTCGGGCCGCCTCGCCCGCAGCTTCGAGTAGAGCGAGGCGGCGAGGGAGACGAGCCCCCCGCCCTTGCCGAAGATCTCGGTGGCGACGAAGCCGGGGTGCATGGCGTTGGCGGCCACCCCGGTGCCGGCGAGCCGCCGCGCGAGGGCCCACGTGAGCATCCGGTCCGCCTGCTTGCTCTGCGCGTAGGCCACGCGCCCGCTCCACGGCCGTTTCTCGAACTGGACGTCGCCGAGATCGAGGTCGCCCGCGAGCTGCGAGGCGACGTTGACCACCCGGGCCTTCCCGGCCGCCTTCAGCGTCGGCAGCAGGAGCTCGGTCAGCAGGAAGTAGCCGAGGACGTTCGTGGCCCAGGTGAGCTCGATGCCGTCCGGCGAGACGCGCCGCTTCTCGCTCCACATCCCGGCGTTGTTCACGAGCACGTCCAGCCTCGGGTGCCGGGCGCAGAAGTCCCGGGCGAACGTGCGGATCGAGTCCTGGCGGGCGAGGTCCACCAGGGCCATCTCCACGTCGCGGCCGGTCGCGCCCATGACGGAGCGCCGCGCGCGCTCGCCCTTCTCGGGGTCGCGCACCGCCATCACGACGCGCGCCCCCAGGCGGGCGAGCTCGCGCGCGGTGGCGAGGCCGATGCCGGCGCTCGCGCCCGTCACCAGGCACGTCTTCCCCGACAGGTCCGCCCGCACGGGTTCGCTCATCGGCCCCCTCGCCTGGGCGTCACGCCGGCAGCACGAACTCGAGGCCGTCCTCGTCGAGCGGGGTGGCCGCCTCCAGGCGCCGGACGAGGCCGATCACGCGGAAGGCCCAGAGGTTGCGGCAGACCTCGAAGTGGGTGAGGACGGACTCCGCGCAGAGCGCCTCGACGTCGCGGGCGCCCTTGACCGAGCGGAGGAGCCCCGCCTGGTCGACGTCGAGCGTGAGCTGCTTGAAGAGGCCCTCGCTGCCCGCCACCGGCGCGTAGCGCGCCTCGATCCCGCCCGACCCGCGCTCGACCCGGCTCCAGGCCTCGATCTGCGAGATGCCGTCGAGGATGAGCTGCGGCGTGCTCATGTTGAGCGTGATCGCCTCGCCGGGGGCGTCCCCCGGCTCGAGGGCGTACTGGCCCGCCGTCCAGTGGAAGGCGAGGAGAATGATGTCGCGGGTCTGGTCGACGACGCCGCGGACCAGCTCCTTCGGCTCGAGGAAGCCCAGGTCCACGAGGACGGCCCCGAAGCGCTTGCCCGGCGTCATGGCCCTCCCCGCGTCCTCCATCTGGCGCAGGGTGATCACCCCGCGGCGGAGGAGCCGGGGGCCGAGCCGGTAGTCGGCGTTCGAGGTCGAGGCGAACACGAGGTGTCCGTCCTCGGCGGTGATGCCGATCCGCTCTGCGTCCTTCTCGAGCCGCAGGACGCCCGTCCACCTCTGCTGGCTCAGCTCCCGGAGGAGGTCCGGGAAGTCCTGCTCCTCGAGGCGGCCCTGGCTCTTCACCGTGTGCCCCCCCTTCGGCCGGCCTTCTCCACCAGCGCCGCCGCGAGGAGCGGGACGAGGAGCTCGTGGTGGCCGGTCAGGCGGTAGCCCCGCCCGGTTCCCTTCACCGGCCTCTCCACGACGTTCGTGCCGGGCCGGTAGGACTGGATGAAATCGAGGTTGGCGGTGGCGAAGTCGTCGAGCCGGTGCCCGAGGTTGCGCGCGAGGGTCACCGCCTTGAGGAACACCTCGGGCAGCACGACCGCCGAGCCCACGTTCAGGTAGACGCCGCCCCCGCCGAGCCGCGCGACCTCGCCCGCGAAGAGGCGGAAGTCGAGGTGCGTCGCCCGGCCGAGGGCGGCCGGGTCGCAGGCCGGGTGCATGTGGACGACGTCGGTCCCGACCGCGACGTGCACCGTCGCCGGGACCCCGAGCCGCCACGCCGCGGCGAGCAGGCTCAGGTCGAGGTGGCGGGGGCGGGGACGGCGCGTGGCGAGGTGGCGCCCGACCGCGGCGCCGAGGCCGAGTCCGTCGCGGTCTCCCTCGACGGTCGCCCGGTTCACCTCCTCGCCGGTCTCACGGGCCATGCCGAAGGCCCCCGAGCCGAGCCCCGCCTCGACGTCCTCCGAGGTCTGCCCGGCCACCGCGAGCTCGAAGTCGTGGACGACCCCCGCCCCGTTGAGGGCGATCGCGGTGACGAGGCCCCGCTCCATGAGGTCGATCAGGACCGGGGAGAGGCCGACCTTGATCACGTGGGCGCCCATGCCCCAGATGACGGGCCGGCGGCGGGCGCGGGCCCGCAGGACCTCGTCGCGCAGCGCGCGCAGCGTCCCGCCGGCGAGGACCCGGGGCAGCCCGTCCAGGAAGCGGGCGAAGCCGTCCCCGCGCCGGTGGACCCGGCCGAGCTGCGCGCGGTCGACCCTGCTCTTCCTCGACGCGAGGGGGTAGGTCGCGACCCGGTCGAGGGAGAGAGGCCGTCCCATCAGCGGGGCGCCGCCTCCTCGATGACCTGGCACAGGACGTGGAGCACCATCGAGTGCACCTCCTGGATGCGCTGGGTGTCGCCGTGCGGCACGTCGACGAGGTGGTGGACGAGGCCGGCCAGCTCGCCGCCGCCGTTGCCGGTCAGGCCGACCGTGAGGAGCCCGCGCTGGCGGGCCGCGCGAAGGGCCTCGATCACGTTGGGCGAGCGGCCGGAGGTGCTGATGCCGAGGGCGACGTCGCCGGGCCGGCCGTGGGCCTCGACCTGCCGGCGGAAGATCGCGGCGAAGCCCATGTCGTTCCCGACCGAGGTCACGACGGACGGGTCCGTCGTGAGGGCGATCGCGGAGAGGCCCGCGCGCTCGCGCTGGAAGCGGCCCACGAGCTCCGCCACGAAGTGCTGGGCGTCGGCAGCCGAGCCGCCGTTGCCGAAGGCGAGCACCCGCCCGCCGGCGAGCAGGCTCTCGGCCATCCGTCGGCCGACCTCGAGCAGGAGGGGGGCGCTCGCCGCGAAGAAGCGCTCCTTCAGGCTGACACTGTCGGCGACGATCCTGCGGATGTCGTCCGCGTTCATCGGTGTGCGCATTATGCGCGAGGCCCTGTGGCCCCGCAAAAGGCGGCCCGGCTCAGACCCGTCGGACGTGGACGGTCAGCAGGATGGACGGCACGGCCGGGTCGTCGGTCCGCACCTGGAAGACGACCCCGTCGCGCAGCCCCGGCGGGACGTGCACCGGGACCGGGAGACGCCGGGCCACCTTCCCTTCGCCCTGGCAGCGGCCGCAGTCGAAGACGCTCCCCCCGTGCCGCCGCAGGCGTCGCAGGTGGCGGTCACGGGCACGTCGATCGAGAGGACGGTGCCCGCCGCCGCCTCCTCCGGGCGCACGAGGAGCTCCGCGGTGAGGCTCGTGGGGGCGAACGGCCGCCGCAGGTCCCCCGCCGCGGGACGTCGCACCAGGGACCAGTCGACGGCCGCCCCGCGGTCCTCTCCGCCGAGCTCGTCGTCGTAGCGGCGCCGCTGCTCCGCGTCGGTCAGCGTTTCGTAGGCCGCCTGGAGCTCCGCGAAGGCGTCGAGCGCGGCCCCGGCTCTCGCCGGTTCGAATCGCCGCGCGAGCCGCTTGAAGGCCCGCTTGATGGCGGTCAGGCTCGCGTCCCGGGGCACTCCGAGAAGCTGGTAATAGTCCTTGGGCTTCTCCATCCGAGATACACCATAGGTTGGGGTCGGAAGGAGTGTCAAGTGCGGAGTCGGCGCGAGGCCTCGAAGAGGAGCGCCACCGCGACGAGGGCCAGGCCGAGGACGAAGAGCGGCACGTGCAGCCGGGGCAGGAGGGAGGGAATCGGGTGCCAGGTCCACCGGCGCGGCGAGGACGGTCGTCCGCGCCAGGGGCCCGTCGAGGGCCTCGGCCACCACCAGGACGGCGTGGCGGCTGCCGCGCGGGGCGCCCGCCCGCACCAGGGGCAGGCGGGCCGTGGCCGAGCCCGACGCCGGCACGGCCACCTCGACCGCCTCTCCTTCCGCGCGCAAGCCGCGCGCGGTGAGCACCCGCAGGCGCACCGGGTGGGGCCGGCCGTCCGCGCTCTCCGCGCGCACGGCCAGGCCGCCCTTCACGTCGAGGGCAAGCGGCTCCGCGGCGAGGTGCACCGCCTCCTCTGGGCTCGCGCCGCCGAGGGCGAGGAGCAGCCAGGCTCGCTGGCTGGCCACCGGCGGGTTGCCGGCGGCGTCGGGCGTGCCGTCCACGGGGTGCTCGAGGAGCAGCGTCAGGGCATGGACGCCCGGCCGACCGCCCGCGGCGGCGAAGTCGAGGCGAACGGCGCCGGTGCCGCCCGGGGGTACGCCGGTGGCGAGCCGCGCCTCGCGCCGCTCGCCGAGCAGCTCCCCCGAGACATCGAGCGGCGTGGCGGGCCGGTCGCCGCGGTTCGCGATCTCCACCCGCACCTCGAGGCGCGGGGCCACGGCGACGACCGACCCGGACACGTCGAGGACCGCCTGCGCCCACGCCGGCGCGGACGCCGCGAGGACGCCGACGGCGGCGGCGAGGACGTCAGGGAAGCGGGACAAACGTGACGCCGGCCGGGTTGAAGCCCTCGTCGAGCTTCTTCCCCTGCTTGCGGTTGGTGGCGATCACCCGGATGGCCGCGGCCTTCGCGGCGTCCTTCTCGAGCGGCGGGAACTCGCAGACGCCCTCGGGCTGGACGGGGAGGCGGAAGGTGCTCGTGCGGGTCGGCTGGTAGGCGTCGTCCACGGCCTGCACGTAGTACTCGACCGCCCTCGCCTTCTCCCGCGGGCCGGGCACGGTGCCGCAGTAGTTGACGCCGGTGAAGGCCATGTTCACGAACGCGTAGTAGTCCTCGCCGCCGCGCCGGAAGTAGAGCCGGGCGGTGGCCACGCTGCCGTCGTCGCTGATCGAGGCGCACAGGGCGATGGGCTTGTCCGGCACCGTGCACAGGGCGGGCTGGTGCTCGAGCGAGGGCGGGTCGTCCGCTCGGGCGGGGGCCGCCGCGAGACACAGGAGAACGAGCGCCGGCGCCAGCACCTTCTTCATCAGGCCCTCCGACGTCTTCATCTTAGCGGAGGGGCGCCCGCGCCGCCACGGGACGGGGCCGCGGTCACTTCCAGGAGAGCGTGTTGCGGTACGTCTCGCCCTTGGCGGTGCGGAGGACGATCTCCATCGTCCAGGACTGCGTGCCTTCCTTCCACACCTGCTCGCCCGGCGTCTGGAAGACGGGAGCGCGCTGGCCGGGCGCCACCGTGGTCACCGTCAGCGGGACGGACCCGCTCTGGCGGCGGCCGTCGAGGACGGTGGCGACGGTCATCCTGGCGAGCTGGATGGCCTGCTGCCCCTCGTTCGAGAGGAAGACGCTCACCCTGTACCGCTCGCCCGGCCTCGGGGCGGAGGGGCTCGCCTCGAAGACGATCTGGCCGGGCAGCTCGGCGGCCTGCGTTCCCTTCTTCACGGTCACGCCGGCCGAGTCCTCGAAGCCGACGAGGCCACCCGGCTCCGCGCCCTTCGCCTCCGTCTTCCCGGGCACGAAGCTGCGCACGGCCCCGCCCGCCCGCGGGCCGCTGGCTGCGGCCTCGGCCATGGACTTCGCACTGATCGCGGCCTGGCTGCCGGTCTGCGCCGCGGCGTTGGCGGGTTCGAGAGTCGAGGACGCGGTCGTAAGCGGCGATCGCCGCCTCGTACTGCTTGCCCTGCAGCGCCGCCGCCGCCTGGTTGAGACCGTCGTTGACCTGCGCGGTACGCGCCGACTGGGCCTTCGCCTCGGTCTCGCGCTGGACCCGCGCGCGCGCCTCGGCGATCCGCGAGGAGAAGTCCACCACGCTGCGGTCCCAGGGCGCGAGGCGCCGCGCCGCGTCGGCCCCGGTCTCGGCGGCGGCGAAGTCGCCCCGGGCGAGCGCGGCCTCCGCCGCCTGGATCTGCACGAGGGCCTTCTGGCCGCTCTGGGCGTTGTCGAGGACCTTGCGCGCGTTCTCGTTCTGCGGGTCCTCCCGCAGGGCCTCCTGCGCGGCGGCGACCGCGCGGTCGTAACGGCCCGCCTTGAAGGCGGCCTGGGCGTCGCGGATCTGGGCCGCCGCCTTGCCGCCGGCTTCCTCGAAGGTCGGCACCGGCGCCGGCGTGGCCGGCGGCGGGGTCGGCGTCGCCACGGTGGTGGGCGGAGGCGGAGCCGGGGTTGCCACGGCCTGCGCGGTCGGCGGGGTGGCCGGGGCCTGCCGGCTCATCCAGGCGAGGTAGCCCGCGACGCCGACCGCCACCAGGGCGAGCACCACCGCCACCCAGGGCAGGACGCTCGGCTCCGGTGCCGGCTGCGGCCGCGCCGGCACGCGCGGCACCGGCGGCGCGACGACGCGGGTCGCCCCGGGGCGCACGGTCGCGCCCGCCGCCGCCCCGTCGGCAACCGTGCGCCCGCCGGTGCGGGTCGGCGCGAGCGTCCCCCGGCGGGGGCCGCGCCGGCCGAGGTCGACGGTCGGCCCGGTCTCCGGCACGTGGGTCATCCCCGGCGCCTCGGTCATGGGCACCGGGGGGTGGGTCGGGGCCTCGAGGTCCACGAGGGCCTCGAGCAGGTTCTGCGAGGACGCCGTCGTGGCGTGGGCCTTCAGCCACTCCCGCAGGTCCACCGCGAACTCGTAGGCCGACTGGTAGCGCTCGTCGATGTTCTTGGCGAGGGCCTTCTTCAGGATCGGCATCAGGGCGTCGTACTCGGCGCCCTGCGGGATGAGGTCGAAGTTCGCCTCCTCGTGGGTGATCTTGTAGAAGATCGCCATGAGGTTGTCGGAGTGGAAGGGGCGGCGGCCGGCAGCGAGCTCGAAGAGCATGCAGCCGACGCTGAAGAGGTCGCTCCGCCCGTCCACCTTCGCGCCCTTCACCTGCTCGGGGGACATGTAGTCCGCCGTCCCCACGATGTTGCCGGTCCCGGTCATGGAGGCGGTGGTGAGGCGGGCCACCCCGAAGTCCATGATCTTCACCGACCCGTCTTCCTGGATGAAGATGTTGGCGGGCTTGATGTCGCGGTGGACGATGCCCGCCTGGTGCGCGTGGGCGAGCCCGGCCAGGACCTGCACGATGATCGCGACCTTGCGCTCGAGGGTCAGCGGCGGGGTCTGGCGGGTCGCCTTCTGGAGGTCCTGGCCCTTCAGGAGCTCCATCGCGATGTAGGGCGAGCCGTCGGTGTGGCTGCCGATGTCGAAGACGGTCACCACGTTCGGGTGGGTCATCTTCGCGACGGCCTTCGCCTCGCGCTCGAACCGCTGCTTCAGCTCGGGGTCGTCCGCGATCTGGGCGACCATGACCTTGAGGGCCACGTCGCGGTCGAGCACGGTGTCGTGGGCGAGGTAGACCTGGCCCATCGCACCCTTCCCGAGGGGGCGGACGATCTCGTACTTGCCGATCCGCCCGGTCAGCTCCTTGACGATCGGTGTGCCCGGGTCGGTTCGGCTCACCCATGCACGCACCTCAAGGCGTACAAATCCCCTCCAGACAGGGGATTAGAAGGCAAAGGCCCAGGGGTGTCAACAGAACGGGGGCGTCGCCGGCGGTCGACGCAACGACGACGCCGGCCTTCCACGGGGCCTTGCGGGGATACGGCTTTGCGGGGCGGGCGAGGGCGGGGCGGAGAGGGTGGGGGGCTTGCGCCCCCCACACCCCCGCGGCGTACTTCGTCTTGCCGGTCACCGTGAGGTGTGCTCGGCGGTTTCGCTGCCAGCACTCCTCGGTGGACTGCGTGCAGACCGGGACCTCCTTGCCGTAGGAGACGGTCTTGAGGCGGTCGGCGGGCACGCCGAGGGACACGAGGTAGTCGTAGGCGGCCCTCGCGCGCCGCTCGCCGAGGGCGAGGTTGTACTCGACGGTCCCGCGCTCGTCGCAGTGGCCCTCGACCGTGACGCGGAGGAAGTCGAACCGCTTCAGGGCGTCGGCGTTCTTCGCGAGGGTGGCCCGGTCGGCCTCGCGGATCTCGGCCTTGTCGAAGTCGAAGTAGACCTCGGCGAGGAGGCCCGACTTCTCGATCTCCTCCGCGCTCATCGCCTTGATGCGCGCGTACTCGTCCACGACCGGGGCCACCTCGGGCCTGGGCGGCGGCGGCGGAGCCGGAGGCGGCGCCTCGGGGGCGACGGGGGCGGGGGAGGCGGCGGCGCCGGGGCGTCTTCTTGCCGCAGGCGGCGAAGGTGGCGATCGTGGCCAGGGCCAGAACGACGAGAGCCGTCTTCTTCATCCCGAACCTCCTCTGCGCCGTGGGCCGCCCCTCAGGCTCGGGCGGCCGCCTCCCGCGGGTGGGCGCGTGCCTGGGGTCAGACCTTCTTGTTGTCGTCCCCCGGCTCCTCGCCGCGGATCGACTGCTTGAAGTTGCGTATGCCCTCGCCGATGCCCTTCCCGAGCTGCGGAAGACGCCCGGCTCCGAAGATCAGGACGACGATCACGAGGATGAGGAGCAACTCGGGGACGCCGAGACCGAACATGTTCGCCTCCAGGGCGGACGCTGCCCGCCCTTCTGCATCATATACCCGATCCCCGCCCGCTCAGGCAGTGACCGAGACCACGCGCAGCGCGTCGTTGAGCCGGCCGCGGCGGTAGCCCTCGGGGTCGATCGTGGCCGCGGCGTAGCCGGCGGCGCGCACGGCCGCGAGCACGGCGGCGCGCAGGCCGTCGTCGAGGCGGCCCATCTCCTCGCGGGCGATCTCGACGCGCGCGCCGTCGCCCAGGTGGCGCACGCGCAGCTCGCGGAAGCCCAGGGCCCGCACCGCCGCCTCCGCGCGCTCCACGCGCCGCAGGGCCTCGAGGGTGACGGGGTGCCGTAGGGCAGGCGGGAGGCGAGGCAGGGCGAGGCGGGCAGGTCGGCGGTGGGCAGCCCCAGCTCGCGCGAGAGCTCGCGCACGTCCTCCTTGGAGAGGCCCGCCTCGGCGAGCGGGGCGCGCACGCCCGCCTCCGCCGCCGCCCGCTGCCCGGGGCGGAAGTCGGTGAGGTCGTCCACGATGAGGCCGTAGGCCACCTGCCGGAACCCCTCGGCGAGCGCGATCGGCGCCAGGTGGCGGAACAGCTCCGACTTGCAGTGGTAGCAGCGCTCTGCGTCGTTGCGCGCGTAGAGGGGGTTGTCGATCTCGCGGGTCGCAACCAGCCGGTGCGGGAAGCCGAAGCGCCGGGCCACCTCGAGGGCGAGCTCGCGCTGCTCGGCGGACAGCGATTCCGAGTCCGCGGTCACCGCCAGCGCGCGTTCTCCCAGGGCGCGGTGGGCCGCCACCGCCAGGTAGGCGCTGTCCACCCCGCCGGAGTAGGCCACGAGCACCGAGCCCATCTCGCGCAGGACGGCCTCGAGCCGCTCGCGCTTCGCCGCCAGATCCGCGGGGTCCGTCACTCGTTCCAGTCCTCCTCGTCCTGCGGGGCGAGGTCGAGCTGCAGCGGGGAGAGCCCGACCACCTCCAGCTCCACCCCGCACTCGGGGCAGCTGATGATCTCGCCCTTGTCCACGTCGAACTCGTCCATCTCGACGTCGGCTTCGCACTCGGGGCAGACGGCCATGGACGTGACCTCCCTTCGGATCATACCTCCGCCTCCCGCTCGTCAACGCCCCCAGTCGGGCGAGTGGTTGGCGTGCCGTCGCGAGGCCTCGAGCCGGCCGAGCTCGCGCCCCGTGGCGTCGAGGAGCCGCACCTCCTCCTTCTGCGAGCCGAGGAGGGCGTCGAGGGGGCGGATCCCCGCGTCCCAGGTGAGGGTCGCGGCGAGGAAGCGCCCGTCCGGGGAGGGCGCGACCGTGCGGTAGAGCACCCCGCCCTCGGCCAGCGTCTCGCGGCCCTTCCCCTCGGCGTCGATCACGTCGAGGCCGTGCCGCTTGCCCTCGCTCCAGGCGCAGACGATGCGGCCCGAGGGCAGGAAGCGCGGCGAGCGCTCCCGCTTGAACCCGCCGGTGAGGCGCCGCACGCGCCCGTCGGACAGGTCCACCCGCATGAGGTGCTCCTCGCGGACGAAGGCCACGAAGTTCCCGTCGGGGCTCGCGGACGGGCTCGTGTCGTCGCCCGCGCGCGGCTGGGTGAGCGGGTGCCGCGCCACCGCGCCGTCGGCCGAGGGGCCGAGCAGCTGCTCCGCAACCACGAGCAGCTGCAGGCCGGCCGGCTCGCCCGCCCGGCGCCGCGCCGAGACGACCATTCGCCGGCCGTCGGGCAGCCACGCCGGCTGGGCGTCCTTCCAGTCGACACCGAGGGTGAGGATGCGCACGTCCCCGCTCGCCACGGCCACGACGCCGATCCGCCCGTTCATCGAGAAGGCGACGCGGGTGCCGTCGGGCGAGACCGCTGGCTCACCCACCGCCTCGCTCCCGAACGTGAGACGGCGGTCGCGGTCCCGCGGCAGGCGGCGCCAGTAGAGAGCGGGCGTGCCGTCCCGGTCGCTCACGAACGCGATGGCACCAGTGATCCCGGGCGGCAGCTTCGGCCCTGGTGCGAGTGCCAGCCAGGCCACGACGACAGCGACCGCCACCAGGAGGGCGGCGAGGAACCACCGGCGCATCAGCCCGCCTCGTAGAGCTGCAGGCCCGGCAGGTCCCGGAAGTCGCGGGGGTTGTGCGTCCACAAGCGCGCGCCGAGGGTCAGCGCGCACGCCGCGATCGCGAGGTCGATCTCGCGGCCCCGGCGCCGGGGCAGGGTCACGTAGAGCTGTGCCGCTCGGGCAGCCTCGGCCGGGCCGAAGGCCAGGGCGAGCGCGGAGGGAAAGAGAGCCTCCTGGGCCGCGAGTTCCTCGTCGAGGCGCGGGCCGCGGAGCCACTCGTAGAGGACGAGGCTCGGGAGCAGGATGCGCTCGCCCGCCTCGATCGCACGGCGCAGGGCAGGCGCCGACCGGCGCGGCCCGCTGAGCGCGTCGATCAGCACCGACGTGTCGAGAACGATCACCGCGCGCCGCCGCCCGAGGCCCCGTGAAGCCGCCCGCCCGCGCGGCGCGCGCGCCGCAGTCCCGCGAGCTCCCGCGCGACCTCGGCCGGGGACCGCCGCGGTATCGCCGGCACCAGTCGGTCGAAGGCCTCGAGCTGCCGCCGACGCTCGTCCTCGCCCAGGCGGTCGGCCCGCTCGCTGAAGTCCCGGATCGCCTCGCGGACGATCGCGCTCTTCGGAACCGCGAGCCGGGCGGCCGCCGCCTGCAGCCGGGCGATCGTCTCGCCGTCGAGCGTGAAGGTCACTTTAGTCGTCGCCATACCTCGGGAATACTACCATATCGGCGACGCCGGGCGGCTCCGCTAGCCCACGTCCGCGGGCGCGCGCCGCCGCCCCGCCTCGATGCGCCGGGCCTTCGCCACCTCTTCATCCGCCTCCGCCTTCTTCCCCTGGCGGGTGTAGACGTCGGCGAGCACGTAGTGGCCGAGAGGGGCCACCCGCGAGCCCTTGTCCACCTCCAGCCCCCGCCGCGCGAGGTCCGCCGCCTCCTCGAGGCGCCCGGCGCCGAGCTCCTCCCGCGCGAGGAAGAAGAACGCCGCCCCGAACTCCGGCGCCTTCTCGGTGGACTCGCGCAGCTGGGCGAGGTAGCCCGCCCGGTCGCCGCGCTGCCGTGCGAGCTGGGCGAGGTTGAAGCGCGCGCGGCCGTTGTCGCTGAATTGAGCGAGCTCCTCGCGGTAGAGCCGTTCCGCCTCAGCGACCTGGCCTCGCGCCTCGAGGACGCGGCCCAGGTTGAAGCGGCTCGAGCGCATGTCCTCCTCGAGCTCGAGCCCCTTGCGCACCAGGCGCTCCGCCTCCTCCATCTCCCCCCGCTCGAAGGCGAGCGCGGCCAGGCTGTTGTAGGCCGCGCCCATCTTCGGGTTGTGCTTGAGGGCCTCGTCGAAGGTCTTCCGCGCCTCCGCCTCGCGGCCGAGGTCGAGGTAGAGGGTCGCGAGCTGGTACCACACGGTCGGCTGGCGCGGCTGCAGCTTGAGGGCGGTGCGGTAGCCCTCGATCGCCGCGTCGGGCTTGCCCTGCGCGCGGTAGACCTCGGCGAGCGCGGAGAGCGCCATCTCGTTCTCGGGCTGGATCTCGAGGGCGCGCCGGTACGCGGCGATCGCCTCGTCCGGCTTTTTCAGGCTGCGCAGCCAGCCTCCGAGCGCGGTGTAGGCGTCGATGATCCCGGGGTCCTCGGCGATGACCGCGCGCATCGCCGCCACCGCCTCGTCGAGCTTCTCCCCCTTCGCGAGCCCCCGCGCCTCGCCCATCCGCTCGAAGAGGGCGATCTTGTCCTTGGGGTCGGGGAGCACGGCCGCGGGGTCCACCCGCGGGCCGCCGCCCACGTAGCCGAGCGCGGCCAGCCGCTGCAGCGTCTCGGGGTCGAGCGTCGTCGCGTCGGGCGCGGCCTGGACGCCGCTGCCGGCCATCTTCTCGAGCAGGAGGCGGAGGTCCTCCGCACGGCGCGAGAAGGCCCTGTAAACGTTCTTCGTCTCGCCTGGGTCCTGCTGCACGTCGTACAGCTCGGGGGTCGGCGCCTCGATGTACTTCCACTTCCCGTCGCGCATCGCTCGCAGGTGCTGCCAGCCGTAGTGGAAGCGGGGGAAGTAGGTCTCGGCGTAGGCGACGCCCGGCGCGTCGGCCGCCGGGTACTGGACGAGCCGGGCGAGCGAGCGCCCGTCGATCCCCGGCTGGGGCGCAAGGCCCACGAGGTCGAGGACGGTCGGCATCACGTCCACGGTCGAGACCTGCGCCCGGCTGCGGCCGCGGTCGCCCCACGGCGTCCGCACGACGAGCGGGACGTGCTGCGTCGCGTCGTAGACGAAGAAGGTGTGGGCGTTCTCGCCGTGCTCGCCGAGGCTCTCCCCGTGGTCGGCGAGGAGGACGAGGACCGTGCGGTCCCACACCCCCGCCCCCTTCAGCCACGACACGAGGCGCCCCACCACCTGGTCGGTGTAGGCCACCTCGCCCAGGTACGGCTGCCCCGGGTAGCGGGAGCGAAACGGCTCCGGCGGCTCGTAGGGGGTGTGCGGGTCGTAGAGGTGCACCCACGCGAAGAACTTCCTCGACTTCACCCCCTCCAGCCACTCGAGGGCGAGGTCCATGACCTCGTCGCCCTTCTTCTGGACGGTGCCGAGGTTGACGATCTTGTATTTCGAAAGGTCGAAGCGGTCGGAGTAGGTGTCGAAGCCCTGGTCGAGCCCCCAGCGCGAGTCGAGCACCCAGGCGCCGATGAAGGCCCCCGTCGCGAAGCCGCCCGCCTTCATGCGCTCGGCGAGGGTCGTCGTCTTCTCGTCCACGAAGAACCCGCCGTTGTCGCGGACACCGTGCTTCGGGGGGATGAGGCCGGTGAAGATCGACGTGTGGGAGGGCAGCGTGAGCGGCACCGTCGAGGTGGCCTGCTCGAAGAGGACGCCCTCGGCCGCCAACCCGTCGATGTTCGGCGTCGCGACGCCGCGGAAGCCGTAGCAGCCGAGGCGGTCCGCCCGCAGCGTGTCGAGGGTGATCACGACCACGTTCAGGTCGGCGGGAGCGGGTCGCCGCGCGGCCAGGCGCCGGCGCGCGGCGGCGTCGGTCTTCGGCGGGCCGGCGCGCAGGACGAGGAGCGCCCCCACACCCAGGGCGAGCAGGACCGCCCCCGCCAGCCAGAGCCTTCGGCGCCGCGCGTTCGCAGCCATAGACGAACCACGCTACCCGACCGGTTCGCACGGGGTCAACCGGCGGCCAGGCCACCGGCCACGACCAGTCCATTGGACGCCGATCCAAAATCCCGACTTGACAGACACGGAATCTTGTATGCTTCGCCGCACGGCGGCAGCCCACAGCCCCGTTAACGTCATGACGCAAGGCCTCTTCGGGGATCGTCCCCGGGGCGGCGGGCGTGGCACATGGGTTGCTGTGCTGAAGGGTGTCTGCCCGTGTCGACAGCCTTGGTTGTCCCACATTCTCGGACGGCCGGCCCGGGAGGGTCGGCAGGAGGAATGAGAGTGACGCGATATCTCAAGCACGCCAGGCTCCTCGCGGGGGCCCTGGCGCTCGTCGTCGGCCTGACGCTCGTGGCTCCCCCGGCGTTTGCCGCGGAACCCGCGCCCGGGCCAGCCCCGCGCCCGATCGCCGCCGCGGCGACCGCCACGGTCGAGGCGATGCCCGCGGCCAGCCTCGCGCAGGCCGCCCAACCCGCACCCGCGACCGCTTCCGCCAGCACCGGGGACAAGCCCTTCTTCAAGACCACGACGGGCGTCATCAGCCTCGTTCTGCTCGCCGGCACCCTCGGCTACATGGGCTACTCCATGTCCAACGACCGCATCAAGTCGCCGGCCAAGTGAGGAGAACGAGAACCATGCGCAGAATCCTGATCCTGTCGCTGCTCCTCCTCGCCGTCGCCCTTCCGCTCGCGGCCCAGTCCCTCACCGGCACCGTCGCCGGCGTCGTCAAGGACGAGCAGGGCGGCGTCCTGCCCGGCGTCACCGTCACGCTCATCGGCAAGGCCGGCAACCGCACCGCCACCACCGACGCCGAGGGAGGCTACCGCTTCCCCGCGGTCGAGGTGGGAACCTACTCCGTCACGGCCGAGCTCGGCGGCTTCCGCCCGAAGCGCCAGGACAACGTGATCGTCTCCCTGGGCCGGGTCGCGACCATCGACGTCACGCTCGGCATCGGCGGCGTCACCGAGACCGTGGACGTCGTGGGCGAGTCGCCCGTCGTCGACGTCACGCTCGAGCTCCACCGACAACTCGCTGTCCCAGGACATGCTCTTCAACCTGCCGATCCGGCCCACGAACGCCGCCCTCGACATGCTCAACTACCTGCCCGGCATCAACGACGGCTCCGCCTACGGCACGAACTCCGACTACGCGAACGGCCTGCTGATCGACGGCGTCGACACCCGCGACCCCGACGCCGGCTCGGCGTGGGTCTTCTTCAACTACAACCTCATGGAGGAGGTCCAGGTGGGCGGCCTCGGCGCACCGGCCGAGTACGGCTCCTACACCGGGGCCGTCGTCAACACCATCATGAAGTCGGGCGGCAACCGCTTCACCGGCCTGTTCGACGCCTACTGGACGAAGAAGAGCTTCTGGAGCGACAACATCGATCCGGCGTACGTCACGCAGAACCCGTCGCTGGGCGACCCCTTCGTCGTCAACAAGCGGCTGGACCTCAGCGGACAGCTGGGCGGTCCCCTGATCAAGGACAAGCTGTTCTTCTTCATCGCGGCCCAGCGCTACGAGCAGGAGGACAACCCGAGCGGACCCCGGACGCTGCACACCGAGATCAGCCCGCGCTTCAACGCCAAGCTGACCTGGCAGCCGGGGCCGAACGACAACCTGTCCGCCAGCTTCCAGTGGGACTACTACAACCAGACGGGGCGCCCGAGCATCGGCAGCAACCTCGACCAGGACAGCAACACGGTCAACCAGGACTCCCCGGAGGCCGTGTGGGGCGTGCAGTGGCGCCACCTCTTCGGCACCCGCACCTTCGCCGAGGTGAAGTACAGCGGGTGGTGGGGCTACTACTACACGGACCCCATCGACCCGACCCCGCTCTCCTACGACGGGACGACCGGCGAGTACACGGGAGGCGGCTGGGGCTACTACTACGCGGACCGGGGCCGGCACCAGGTCAACGCCTCGATCTCGCACTACGCCGAGGCGTTCGGCAAGCACGACCTGAAGTTCGGCGTGGAGATCGAGCGGAGCAAGGTCCACAGCCGGTACGGCTACAACCAGGACATCTACTACTACGACAACACCGACTACTATCCCAAGGGCCAGTACTACGCCTACGACTACGGCTACGACAACGACGGCCGCAACGGGCGCGAGTCGCTGTTCGCCCAGGACTCCTGGAAGCCCACCGACCGGCTCACCATCAACGCGGGGGTCCGGGTGGACTTCGTGCGCGGCCGAAGCCCGGTGCTCGACAAGACGGTCTACAGCAACACCAACTGGGCGCCCCGCCTCGGCTTCGCCTTCGACGCCACCGGCAACGGCAAGACCGTGGTGAAGGGCACCTACGGCCAGTACTACGAGGCCATGCTCTTCGACATGTACCAGCGGGCCCTGCCGGGCTATCGGGACTACGTGACCTACCTTTACGACCCGGAGGGTGACAAGTGCGGGCCGCTCGGAAACTGCTTCACCGAGGACAGCCGGCTTCTCTACCCCCTCTACGGAATCGACTCGGACGTGAAGCACCCGCGGGTGGACGAGTGGACGGTGGGCATCGATCGGGAGCTGACGAAGGACGTCCGTCTCTCCCTGACCGGTATCTGGCGCGAGGACAAGAACGTCCAGGCCTCGGTCTACCCCGACGCCCGGTGGACACCCACCACGGTCACGAACGGCGTCACCGGCCAGCCCCTCACCGTCTACAACTGGGCCAACCGGGCGGCCTCGGAGACGACACCGATCCTGACGAACCCCGACGGCTTCGTGTACCGCGACCCGTCCGGCAACGCGCTCGGAACGGCCCGGACGGAGCGCAAGTACAAGGCGTTGATGGTCGTCCTCGACAAGCGGTTCACCAATCGCTGGCAGGGCCGCGTCTCGTACGTCTGGTCGAAGAGCGAGGGAACCGTCAACAACACGGTCTCGAACACCTACGGGCAGACCAGCGCCTGGGAGACGCCGACGCTCGCCCTCGTCAACAACTTCGGCCGACCAGTCTACGAGCGCCCCCACGAGATCAAGGTGTACGGCACCTGGCAGATCCCCAAGATCGAGGTGGGCCTCAATGGCTACTGGCGATACCTCTCCGGAACGACCTGGACCCCCTACCAGCGGTACACCTCGCGGCAGATCGTCTACCCGCGGTCGGCGGGCCGCCAGCCCAACCTCGAGCCGTTCGGGAACCGGCGGCTCGACAGCGAGAGCTACCTGGACCTGCGGCTCGAGAAGATCTTCAAGGTCGGGGCGGGAACCGACCGGATCGCCGTCTACGCCGATGTCCAGAACCTCTTCAACGCCGGCACGATCACCGACGTGAACGAGCGCTACCCGAGCGTCTCGATCGCAAACGAGGATGTCGAGGGCGGCAGCCCGACGACGATCATCGGGCCGAGGCGCTGGCTCCTCGGAGCCCGCTGGAGCTTCTGACCCCGTCGTCCGGCCGGGTAGCCTGACCCGGCCGGACGCGTGAAAGGCCCCGGGGGCCCGCAAGGCCTCCGGGGCCTTCGTCTTTTCGGGCGGTTGCGCCCGCTTCCCTCGAGGACCCTCAGCTGCGATAGGCGTACGGCCCCGTCCCGTGCGTCGGTCCTGAGCTGGATCGAAGGCTTCGAGGCCGCGAGCGAGGCGGATCGAGCGGCCGCCGCCCGGCCCGGGCCGGACGCGATCTCGCTGCAGCTGAGCGAGGCGGCGCTCGCCGCTCGGGCCCCCGCAGATGAAGCGCGTCGACGAGGCCGAGGACGGGCCCGCCCGCGAGATCTGGTGCCGCCTCAAGGCCCGGCGCGGCGCGGTGGCGACCGGGCGCATTCGTCGAAGGCCCTGCAGGCGTCGCCCGAACTCGGCTCCGGCCGAACGCTCTCGGCGCCACGAGGTCGACGTCCCGGTCAGGCGCGGCTCGCCCTCGCGCGCACGGCCACGTCTTCCGCGGAAGGAACCGCCGACGGGAACGCCAGATTAGCGCTGGCCTGACGGCGGTTCGAGGAGGAAGCATCACGGGCGAGCGGGAAGAGGCGCGACGTCGACGGCGTCCGGCGCGAGGCGTCCGCCCGGCGGACATGGGCATCCACAAGATGGTCGCAGGCGCGGGCCCGGAGCCCTTCGACGGGGTGAGAGCCTCCTCTCGCGCACGGCCGGACGATGAACCTCGCCGCGTGAGGTCGGTCGTCGCCGAGTTTGCCGCCGTCCTCGAGGACAGGAGCGGCCAGCGACCCTCGGGTGGCTCCTGAGATCGACGACCTCACGGTGAAAAGAGGCGCCGAAGCCCTCCGCCTACCGCCGCCGATACTCCCCGCTGCGGCCGCCAGTCTTGCGCACCAGCCTGATCTCGCCGATCGTCATCTCCCGGTCGGCGGCCTTCACCATGTCGTAGACGGTGAGGGCGGCCACCGCGACCGCGTGGAGGGCCTCCATCTCGGCGCCCGTCCTCGCGTCGGTGCGGACGTGGGCCTCGATCACGAAGCCGTCGCGTCGCGGCCGGAGGTCCACGTCCACGTGCGAGAGCGGCAGCGGGTGGCAGAGCGGGATGGTGTCGGCCGTGCGCTTGGCCGCCATGATCCCGGCGAGGCGCGCGACCTCGACGACGCCTCCCTTCTTCAGGTGCCCGGCGCGCACGAGACGCATGGCGGCGGGGGCGATCCTGATCCTCCCCCGGGCCACCGCCTCGCGGGCGGTCACGGGCTTCGCCGACACGTCCACCATCCGGGCCGCGCCCTCCTCGTCGAGGTGGCTGAGCGAGGGCCCCGGCGGTCCGGGGCGGGTCCTCCGACGCTAGAGTGGCGCACCGTCGTCCTCCAGGAAGCTGCCGAGCAGCACCGCCTCGGCGGTCTCGCCGGCCGCGGCGTGCTCGCGGTCCTTCTCGATCACCACGAGGGCGTTCGCCCGCGCGTGCGCGGCGAGGTCGCCCGAGCCCATCGACCGCAGCGGGCGGGCCACGAGCCGTCCCCCCTCGAAGCGCACGCGGGCGGGGACGTGGCTCTTTCGCCCCGAGCGGTTCTTCACGGCGCCCAGGAGCTCGACCCCCACCCGCGGGCGCTCCCGGACCCGGGCGCCCTGCATCTTCAGGAGCGCCGGCCGCACGAAGAGGTCGAATGTCACCTGGGCGGAGACCGGGTTGCCGGGCAGGCCGAAGACGAGGGTCTCGCCGAGGCGGCCGAAGACGAGGGGCGCCCCCGGCCTGATCGCCACCTTCGTGAAGAGGAAGCGCGCCCTCAGCTCGAGCAGCGCAGGCTCGACGAGGTCGTAGTCGCCGGCCGAGACGCCCCCCGAGACGACGAGCACGTCGGCCGGGAGACCCGCGCGCAGGGCCTCTGCGATCGCGTCCTGGCGGTCGGGCGCGATGCCGAGCCACCGCACGTCGGCGCCGGCGAGCCGGGCCTGGGCCGCGACCGCCGGCCCGTTGCTGTTGCGGATCTGCCCGGGGCCTGGATTCGCCTCGACCTCGACGATCTCGTCGCCGGTGACGAGGAGCGCGAGCCTCGGCCGGCGGGCCACGCGCACGCGGGCCTTTCCGGCCGAGGCGAGCACCGCGATCGCGGCGGGGTCGATCCACCGGCCACCGGTGAGGACTACGTCCCCGGCCGTCACCTCGGAGCCGCGGGGCGCGACGTTCGCACCCTGCGCCACGGCCGACCGGATCGTGACGCGGAACTCGTCGAGCGGCTGCGTCTTCTCGACCTGCTGCACGGCGTCGGCGCCGGGCGGGACCGGCGCCCCGGTCATGATGCGGACCGCCTGGCCGGGGCCAACCGTCAGGTCGGGCCACTGCCCGGCACGCACCTCGCCGACCACCTCGAGCGCCGACGGCGCCCCGGCCACGTCCACGGCACGCAGCGCGAAGCCGTCCATGGCGGCGCGGTCGAACGGGGGGAGGTCCGTGTCGGAGACGACCTCCTCGGCGAGGACACGGCCGACCGCCTCCTCGAGTGGCACGTCCTCGGCGGGAAGCGCGGGCGCCTCTCGCAGGACGATCTCCAGCGCCTCTTCGACGGGGATCATGGGGGGCGTGAGAGACTGACCTCGTTCCCGCGCCGGTCAGGCGACTTGTCGCGGCTTCGAGGAGGCGAATGCCAGTCGCACGGTAACGCCCAGCCTGGCAAGCATGTCGATCAGCGAGTCGGTGCTGAAGAGACCGACCTTCCCCCGCAGCAGGTCGCTGACTCGCGGTTGAGACACGCCCATGATCCTGGCCGCCGCTGCCTGGGTGAGGCACCTCTCCTTGAGCAGCTTCTCGATCTTCAGCATGAGCTCGGAGCGGACGAGCAGGTGCTGAGCTTCCTCGGGCCCGAAGCCCACATCCCGGAACACGTTGCCGCTGGAGCGTGTCACCCTTGCCCTAGTCTTTTCCATGTCCCTGCTCCCGCCGCCACTCCAGCAGCTCCCGATACCGCGTCCGTGCAAGCTCGACATCCCTTGCCGGTGTCTTCTGGGTACGCTTTTCGAAGGCATGCAGAACGTAGATAGCTTCCGCAAATCGAGCGACGTAGCAGACTCGATGTTCCGTTTCGGCACGCACCCGTATCTCCCTCACACCGTTACCAATGATCGCCATCGGCTTCCAGGCGATCGGCTCTATGCCCTGCTGCACGCGCAGGAGCTGGTAGCCGGCAGCCCGTCTGGCTTCAGGTGGGAATGACCTGATGTCTCGGCGCGACGAGCCGAGCCACAGCACGGGCTTCTCCATCAGGCACAACTATACAACTACCAGTATACTCCGTCAAGGCGTGGGCTGTTCCTCGTCGGTCTTCGGCACGTTAGGATGCTCCTCTCGGAGGTGCGGTTGGTCCCGACGGTGGCGTGGGAGGACGGGGCGGTCGTGATGATCGACCAGCGGCGCCTGCCCATGGAGGAGGCGTTCGTCCGGTGCCGCACCCACCACGAGGTCGCGGCCGCGATCCGGGACATGGCGATCCGCGGGGCCCCTGCGATCGGCGTGGCCGCCGCGCTCGGCCTGGCCGCGGGGGTGCGCACGACCGGGAGCGAGGGCCCGGCGCTCCTCGCCGAGTGGCAGGAGATGTGCTCGGTCCTCGCCGCGACGCGGCCCACGGCGGTGAACCTGTTCTGGGCGATCGAGCGGATGCGGCGGCGCTTCGAGGCGCTGCGGGCGGCGGGAGGGGCGAGCCTGCGGCAGGGCCTCCTCGACGAGGCGCTCGCCATCCAGGCCGAGGACCTCGAGGCGTGCCGGCGCATGGGCGACCTCGGGGCGGAGCTGCTGCCCGCGGAGGCGCGCGTCCTCACCCACTGCAACGCGGGGGCCCTCGCGACCGCCGGGTACGGCACGGCCCTCGGCGTCGTCCGCTCCGCCGCCCGGCTCGGCAAGGTGAGGATGGTCTTCGCCGACGAGACCCGCCCCTGGCTCCAGGGGGCGCGCCTCACCGCGTGGGAGCTGCTCCAGGACGGCATCCCCACCACCCTCATCTCCGACAACATGGCCGGCCACCTCATGGCCCGCGGCGAGATCAACGCGGTCGTGGTGGGCTCGGACCGCATCGCCGCGAACGGCGACGTGGCGAACAAGATCGGGACCTACACCGTGGCGGTGCTCGCGAAGGAGCACGGTATCCCGTTCTACGTGGCGGCGCCGGTCTCGACCTTCGACCTCGCGACGCCGACCGGGGCCGGGATCCCCATCGAGGAGCGCCCGGCCGAGGAGGTGACGCACGTCGCGGGGCGGCGCATCGCCCCCGAGGGAGTCCTCGTCCGCAACCCCGCCTTCGACGTCACGCCCCACCGCTACGTGAGCGCCATCGTGTGCGAGAGAGGGGTCGCCCGGCCCCCGTTCACGGAAAGCCTGCGGGCGCTGGCGGGCGGCACGCAGGCGAGGCGGTAGGCCCGGTGGCCCTCGTCCTCGGCATCGAGACCTCCTGCGACGAGACCGCGGCCGCGGTCGTCGAGGACGCCCGGCGCGTCCTCTCGAGCGTCGTGTCGAGCCAGGCCGCGGTGCACGCCCCCTACGGCGGCGTCGTCCCGGAGCTGGCCTCGCGCCACCACATCGAGAACATCGTCCCCGTCGTCGAGTCGGCGATGCGGGAGTCGGGGGCGGGCTTCGCGGACCTCGCCGCGGTCGCGGTGACCCAGGGGCCGGGGCTCGTGGGCTCGCTTCTCGTCGGCCTCCAGGCGGCGAAGGCGATCGCGCTCGTGCACGACAAGCCCCTCGTGCCCGTGCACCACGTGGCGGGCCACGTCGAGGCGGCCTTCCTCGCCCACGGCGAGATCCCCCTCCCCGCGATCGCCCTCGTCGTCTCCGGCGGCCACACGAGCCTCTACGAGGTGCCCGAGGAGGGCGTCTACCGCCGGCTCGGCCGCACGCGCGACGACGCGGCCGGGGAGGCGTTCGACAAGGTGGCGAAGCTGCTCGGCCTCGGCTACCCCGGGGGGCCCGCCATCGACCGCCTGGCCGAGGGGGCGAACGACCAGGCGGTGGAGTTCGCGGTCGCGCGCATCAAGGACGGCAGCTCGGACTTCTCGTTCAGCGGGATCAAGACGGCGGTGCTCCTGCACGTGAAGCGCGAGGGCATCCCGCCGGTGGCCGACCCCGGGGACGTCCCGCCCCGCGTTCGCGACCTCGTCGCGTCCTTCCAGCGCGCCGTCGTGGCCGCCCTCGTGCGCGGCCTCGCCCGAGCGGCCCGCGAGCACCGGCCCCGCAGCCTCGTCCTCACCGGGGGCGTCGCCGCCAACTCCCTCCTGCGCCGCGAGGGAGAGCGCGTGGCGCGGGAGCTGGGCCTCCCGGTCTTCATCCCGCCCCTGGACCTGACCACCGACAACGCCGCGATGATCGCAGCCGCCGGGTTCGTGGCCTTCCGCCGGGGCACGCGCGGCGACCTCTCCCTGAACGCCGACCCCCACCTCCCGCTCGGCTGAGCCGTCCGGCTCCTTGACAGCGCTCCGAGCTTCGGTCTAACGTGAAAAAAGGTAAACAGCTCGGACCGCGGAGGCACGAATGGACGTTGCGAAACGGGTGGCCCTCTCGAACTTCTACCGCGAGGAGTTCCTGCGGCACATCGAGTACCTGCAGGCCTCCGGCATCCTCGACGAGAGCAACCGGGAGGTGACCGACCGGGCCTGCCGCGCGTTCTGCTGCCACCTCGACGAGCTGTGCGGCCTCGAGCACTTCCCCGAGGTCGCCGAGACCGTCCTCCAGAGCTTCGACGCCCTCAGCCGGCTCAGCGACCTCGACCCGCGGCAGCGGCATTGACCGCCCGCTGGACCCGCGCGCGCCTGCGCACTGCCGCGCGGAGCGTCCTGCGCGAGGCTCTCCTCGCCGCCGACCCCCACCGCCTCGTCCGCCGCCAGCTGAGGCTCCGCGCCGGGGCCCTCGAGGCAGCCGGCGTGCGGCACCGGCTCGACCGCGGCCGCGTCGTGGTCGTCGCGGTCGGCAAGGCCGCGGTGCCGATGGCCCGGGCCGCGGAGGAGGTCCTCGGGGACCGCCTGGCCGAGGGGGTCGCCGTCTCGACCGCCTCGGAGGGCCGGCTCGCAAGGGTCCGGCTGCTCACGGCGAGCCACCCGGTCCCCGACGCGCGCGGGATCGCGGCGGCCGCCGAGGTCGAGTCGCTCGCGCGCGGCCTCGGCCGCGACGACCTGCTGCTCGTGCTCCTCTCGGGCGGGGCCTCCGCGCTCCTGCCTGCCCCGGCAGAGGGCGTCACCCTCGAGGACAAGGCGCGAACGACGGCGCTCCTCCTCCGGGCGGGGGCGACGATCCACGAGATGAACGCCGTGCGCAAGCACCTCTCCCGCCTCAAGGGCGGCGGGCTCGCCCGCGCGGCGGCGCCGGCCCGGGTCCTGACGCTCGTCCTCTCCGACGTCGTCGGGGACGACCTGTCCACGATCGCCTCGGGGCCGACCGCGCCGGACCCCTCGACCTTTGCCGACGCCCTCGGGGCCCTGCGGCGCCGCGGCGTGCTCGACGACGTGCCGGGGGCGGTGCGGGCGCGGCTCGAGGCCGGCGCGGCAGGCGGGGTCCCCGAGACGGCGAAGCCGGGCGAGCCCGCATTCCGCCGCGTGGCCACGCGCATCGTCGGCAGCAACCGCCTCAGCGTCGAGGCGGCGGCGCGCGAGTCCCGGCGCCTGGGCCTGCGCCCGCTCGTGCTCACGACGCGGCTCGAGGGCGAGGCGCGGGAGGCGGCGCGGGTGCTGGTGGCCGTGCTGCGCGAGTGCGTCGAGTCGGGCCGCCCGGCGGCACCGCCGGTGTGCCTGCTCGCGGGAGGCGAGACGACGGTCACCGTCCGGGGCGACGGCCGCGGAGGCCGGAACCAGGAGCTCGCGGTGGCGGCCGCCCCGGCCCTCGACGGCTTCCCCGTCCCCGCGGTGGTCGCGAGCCTCGCCACGGACGGCGTCGACGGCGCGAGCGACGCCGCCGGCGGGATAGCCGACGACACCTCGGTGGCGCGCGCGGCCGCCCTCGGCCTGGCCCCGGCCGACGCCTTCCTGGCGGCGAGCGACACCCGTAACTACCTGGGCCCGCTCGGCGACCTCATCGTGACCGGCCCCACGGGCACGAACGTCGTCGACGTCGTGGCCCTCCTCGCTGGTCCCCCTCCGGGCCGGGGAGTATAATCGCCCGATTCGCCCGTGGGGGGCACATTGAACGAGGATCCCGTCGACGAAAACGACGGGCAAGACCAAGACGACGGCCCCGTGCCCGAGTCCGGCTGCCGGGCCTGCCCTGGAACCGGCTCCCGAGGCCGGCGCCGCGGAGCAGTTCGAGCGTCGGGCCCGCCTCGCCGAGGACCGCCTCGCCGAGGTCCTCGCCGCCTACCGCCAGGTCAAGGTCGAGAACGAGGGCTTCCGCGAGCGCGTCACCCGCGACGTCGAGCGTCAGTTCGACAAGCGCCACGAGAAGATCGTCCTGAAGTTCATCGACATCCTGGACAACCTCGACCGCGCGCTCGAGGCGGCCGAGCAGACCTATGCGGGCAACCCCCTCGTCGAGGGGCTCATCCTGGTCCGCACCCAGCTCCTGCAGACCCTCCAGCAGGAAGGCCTCGAGCGCGTCGCCGTCCTCGGCCTCCCCTACGACCCCGCCTTCAGCGAGGCGGTGAGCACCCAGCCGGTCAGCGAGCCCGAGCACGACCACGTCGTCGTCCGGGAGGTGCTCCGCGGCTACCGCCTCCACGGGCGCGTGGCGCGCGCCTCGCGCGTCATCGTCGGCCAGTACCGCGAGGGCGGCGTCGCCACGGGCGCGCCGGCCGAGGGTCTCATCGGCGCCGACGAGCGAGCCGCGGCCGAGGAGGCCGCGGCCGCGATCGCCGCCGCCGACACGATCCCCCTCGACGAGGCCACGATCCGCCAGATCTTCGGCGACCCGGAAGAGAAGAGCTAGAGGACGTAGGCGAGCGCGAAGCCGACCTGCGCCGCCATCATCATCAGGTACATGTGCGTCCAGGAGGGGTGGTTCTCCGTGAACGCCAGCTCCTCCGGCTTCCGCACCAGCAGGTACACGGTGTAGACCCCGTAGAGGACGAGCGCGGCGGCCAGGGCGTCGAGGAGCACGGGGTTTCCGGTCAGGATCCCCCGGCGCACGCCCACGGGGATGAGCAGGAACGGCAGCACGAAGAACGGCGCGATCATCCACGCGGCCTTCTTCACCCCGTAGAGTATGGGCAGCGTCTGGCACCCGCCGGCGCGGTCGCCCTCGATGTCGGCGAAGTCCTTGGTGGTGGAGGCCCCGAGGACGAAGAGGCCGAAGATCGTGCCGATGAACCAGGGCTCGGGGCCGAGGATGGTCTTCACGGTGGACCAGCCCGCGACCTTCAGGAGCAGCGCCCGGGGGATGGCGATCGTGACGTTGGCCCAGACGCCGTGCGCCTTCGTGCGCAAGGGCGGGGCCGAGTAGGCCCACACGAGGACGCTCGTGAAGAGCACGATCCAGAAGCACTCGCGGTGCGCCTCGAGGCCGGGGGGCACCGCCAGCCAGGCGAGGAGCCAGGCGAGGACGAAGCTCGCGAGGGTGAAGCCCCACGCCTCCCGCATCGTGAGGGCGCCCGCGGGCAGCGGCCGCTTCGGCTTGTTCACGCGGTCGATGTCGAGGTCGTAGATCTGGTTGATCGCGTTGCTCGCGGAGTTGAGGACCGCCGCCATCAGGGCGCCCCACAGGACGGGCAGGAACGTGGCGAGGGTCACCGCGTCGCGGGTGCCGTGGGAGCCCCAGGCGGTGACGGCGCCGCTCACCACCCCGAGAGCGGGCGGCAGGAGCGTGAAGGGGCGGGCGAAGTCGACGTAGGTCTTGAGCTTGGTCATAGGAGTCGGACGATCAGGGTCGCGAAGAGGGCGCCAATCGCGGTGTTGGCGGCGTTGAGGAGGTCGTTGTCCGCCCAGCCGCGCGGCCCGGCCACCGTGCCGAGCAGGCTCTCGGCCAGGCATCCGAGGAGGCCCGCGACCGCCACGACCAGGGCCGCGGTCCAGCCGAAGAGGCCGGTCGCGACGCCGGTCGCGCCCACCGCGAGGGCGCCGAGGAATCCCCCGAGCGTGCCTTCGAGGCTGATCGCGCCCTCCGTGCCCGGCGGCACCGGCCGCAGCGACGTGATGAGGAACGTCCGGCGGCCGTAGGCCTTGCCCACCTCCGACGAGCACGTGTCGGCGGCTGCGGTCGCCACCGCGCCCGCGTAGGCGAGGGCCAGCAGGTCGCGGAGCCCCGGCGCGGCCATGCCCGCGAGGAGGGCCAGGAGCGCGGGGACGCCGCCGTTCGCCCACGCGTGCCGCCAGCCGCGGGCCCCGCCCCTCTCCTGGGCGATTCCCCGCGCCGCCTTAACGCGGTAGCCGACCTTCGTGGTCGCCGAGCCGAGGACGAAGAAGGCGACGATGAGGGCGAGGCCGGGGAGGCCCAGGCCGGCGGTGATGGCGGTGCCGATGACCACCGCGGAGACGGCCCCGGAGAGGTCGATCGACCGCGCGAGAAACGCCGGCACCGCGATCGCGGCGTTCACCGCCAGGCCAACGAGGGCACGACGGGCGAAGAGTGGGTCCTCGAAGAGGAGCGCGGGCTCCACGGCAGCGAACAGGGGCAGCACGAGGGCCACCGCGAGCGGCACGGTCACGTTGTCGTCGAGGGTGGTCGGGAGGGACTCGACGAGGGCGCAGGCGAGCGCGAGGGCGAAGGCGACACCGAGCGTCCGGGGCCAGTGCGCCGCCGAGGGGTCGAGCGGGAGCCGCGCCGTCCACGCCGCGAGCAAGGCGGCCGCCGCGGTGCCGAAGGCGCAGAACGCGGCAAAGCCGGCCCAGCCCTTCCTCGGGTTCCAGGGGAGCCGCGGCCCGCCCGCCGTCTGGCCGACGAGCGACGCCATCCCGTCGCCCACGGCCAGGATGCCCCAGCCGGCCGCCGCCATCCACAGGCGGTCCCGGAAGAGCAGGATGAGGCCGAGCACGGCGAGGGGGTACGCCAGGATCCCGACCGGGTAGCCGCGCGCGACGTCGGGGCCGCGCCACATCCCCCGGCCCCCGACCCGGGGCAGCACCTGCCAGTTGAAGAGGAAGGCCGCGACCGCGAGCAGCGCCCCCTGCCACCAGGTGAGCCAGCGCAGCAGGAAGGCGAAGGCGACGCAGCCCACGTGCACGACCCTGCGGGCGAGCTCGCCGCGCTCGATCACGAAGCGCCCCCCGCGGGCGAGACGAGGCCCGACGCGCGCAGCCACCGCACCGTCTCCCGCAGCCCCTCGGCGAGCGGCCGCGGCGAGTAGCCCAGCTCGCGCTCGGCCCGGGCGCTGTCGAGCGCCCACTCCTCGCGGAAGACCCCCACCTCGCCGTGGGTGAGCTGCGGCGGGTGGCCGGTGAGCTCGGCCCACAGCCACTGCGCCCGGCCGAGGGCGGAGGCGACGCCGTAGGGGATGCGCAGGCGCGGCGGGGCGGCGCCCGCGATCTCCTGCACGAGGCCGAACAGCCGCGCGAGCGTGGCGTTCTCGCCGCCGAGGACGAAGCGGTCGCCGGGGCGGCCCTTCTCGAGGGCGAGGGCGTGGCCCTCCGCCACGTCCTCGACGAAGGCGTAGGACCAGCGCCGGTCACCGGGGCCGACGAGGCCGGGGAGCCGGCCGTCGAGGTGGTCGGCGACCATGCGGGCGACGATGTTGCCCTCGGTCATGTCGCCGGGCCCATAGATGACTCCGGGGTACAGGGTCACCACGTCCTGCCCCCCGCCGCCGCCTCGCGCGCGCGCGCGTCGGCGAGGGCCTTCGTCCGCTCGTAGGCGTTGCGGTAGGGCGGGCCGGGGTGAGGCCGCGACGCGTCGAGGCACCCCGGGCCGGAGGGGCCGAGGGCGATGAACGAGGACGTGTAGAGGAGCCGCGCCCCGGCGGACCGCGCGGCGAGGAGGGCGTTTTCGAGGCCGCCGACGTTCACGGCGTCGAAGCGCCCGGGGTCCGGGACCCAGATCTTCACGAGCGCGGCCATGTGGACGACCGCGGCGCAGCCCTCGGCGGCGGCCTGGAGCGAGAGCGGGTCGGTGACGTCGCCGGCGGCCACCTCGAAGCCCTCCGGGAGCCCCTCGAGGCGGCTCGTGGGACGGGCGAGCACGCGCAGCGCGTGGCCGCGCGCGGCGAGCCGCCGGGCCACGGTGCGCCCCAGGAAGCCGGTGGCGCCGGTGAGCAGGACCTTCATGGCCGGGGCGGGTCCGAGGTGGCGGTGCGGCCCCTCCAGTCGTCGAGCAGGTCGGACAGGGTGCGCTCGAGGGGGATGCGCGGCTCCCAGCCGGTGGCGGCCCGGAGGCGGGATGGGTCGCCGACCTGCGTGGGCACGTCGGACGGCCGGAGCCGGTCGGGGTCCACCCGCACCTCCACGCGCGCGCTCGAGGCCGCGAGGAGCATGTCGAGCAGGTCGCGGATGCGGCGGCCCCGGCCGGTGCAGACGTTGTAGACCGTGCCCCCCTCGCCCTTCTCGAGCAGCATCCAGTAGGCGCGCACCACGTCGCGCACGTCCGCGAAGTCGCGCACCGCCTCGAGGTTGCCGACCTTCAGCACCGGCGGCCGCAGCCCCGCCTCGATCTCGGCGAGCTGCCGGGCGAAGGAGCTCTCCGCGAAGGCCTCCCCGCGGCCGGGGCCCGTGTGGTGGAAGGTCCGGGTCAGCACGACGCGCATCCCGCCCGCCGGGCCGTAGAGGAGAGCGAGAGCCCCCTGGGCCACCTTGCTCACCGCGTAGGGGGAGGCGGGCCGCAGGGGTGCCTCCTCGCGGATCGGCATCTCGTCCGGGCCCACCTTTCCGTACTCCTCGGCGCTGCCCACCACGAGGACGGCAGGCCGAGCCCGCGGGCGCGTGCGGCGTCGAGCAGGTGCACGATGCCGAGCACGTTCGTGCGCAGGGTGCCCGCCGGGTCGAGCCACGAGAGGTGGACGCTCGACTGCCCGGCGAGGTGGACGACCCGATCGGGACGCACCTCTTCCACCACCGCCGCCGCCGCCAGGGGGTCGTTGAGGTCCGCCTCGAGCACGCGGGCCCCCGAGGCGGCGCGCCAGGACACGCTGCCGTGCGGGATGACGACGCCGTGGACCTCGGCCTGCGGCTGCTCGGCGTGGAGGTAGTCCACGAGGTGCCCGCCCACGAATCCGCCGGCGCCGGTGACGAGCAGCCTCACCGGTAGCCTCCCCGCCCTCCGCCCATCCCCATCGAGCCCGCGCCGAGGAAGTTGCCCATGGAGCCCACGTTGGCGAGCTCCAGGTTGAAGCGCCACTGCTTCTCGTTGCGCCCGTTCCAGTCGTACTGGATGTACTCCACCGAGAAGCCGCAGCACTGCACCGCGTAGCGGACCTGGCCCCGCAGCTGCCAGAGGATGTGGTTGAGCGCGTCGTAGTCCGCCGAGCCCTCCACGAAGAGCCGCTGGGGGAGGACCTCGATCGCCGCGTTGCCGCGCAGGGAGTGGGCGCCGACCGTGCGCTGGGAGGGGTCCTCGGAGAGCCGCACCGAGCGCGACCACCCGCCGGTCACCGCGAGGCGGGGCATGGTGAGGTTGCCGTAGACGCCGGTGCGCCGGATCTGCTCGAAGTTGACGTCGTACTCGACCTGGTAGTCGAGCGAGAACTCGGGCGAGGGGCGCAGCCGCATGCGCGACATCAGGGGGGAGAGGTGCTCGGGCTTGAAGCCGGGCCCGAAAGCCGAGGACGAGTAGTTCGGGTCGAAGTTGTTCTGCCCGTCCGAGATCTTCACGTAGTAGGTCTGCATGAGCCGCCAGCTGAAGAACTCGTAGGGCACCGCCTTGCCGGTCGGCCCGCGGCGCTTCGCGTAGAAGCGCTGGACGAGCGAGTAGGCGATCTGGTTGGTGCCGAGGAAGTAGTCGTCGCCGTCGAACTTCGGGATCGAGTTGAAGTCCTCGACCCGCGTCCGGTAGGTCCAGGAGACCTCGGGGCCGATCACGTGCTTGAACCGCTCGGAGTACCCGAAGCCGGGGGTGTCGAAGACGCGCGAGAAGGTCGGCCCTCGCATCTCCACCTGGGTCTCGAAGAACGATCGGTCGAGGGGCGGCCCGACGATCGAGTTCTGGTCCTCCTCGTCGGTCGCGTAGCTCGCGCCGTAGCGCGTGTAGCGGTAGCCGACCGAGGGGTTGAGGTCGAGGAAGCTCAGCGTGAAGGGGCGGGAGACGGTGGGGGCGATGTCGTAGCGCGCCCAGGTGTCGACGTTTTCCCCGTCGCCGTAGCGGATGCGGTCGGCCGTCGCCTCGAGGCCGAAGACGATCCCCCCGAAGCCCGTCTGGCGGGGGAAGCGCCGCAGCGACACCCCGGGGGCCCGCCCGTTGACCCGCGTGTAGTCGGTGCCGAAGTAGGTGCTCGTGGTGTCGGCGTACGCGCTCAGCACGGCGAGCTTGAGGTCCTTCTCGAGCGACGCCGACCACCGCTCGGTCCGGCTGCTGGCGTAGTTGAAGTTGTCCTGGAAGCGCTGCTGAAAGCTCAGGTTGCTGTACTTGCGCACGTTGAGGGTGGCCCGGACCTTGCCGGGCAGCATCTGCAGCGCGTTCCAGTCGATGTCGTAGTCGAGCTTCGACGTGTCGACCGTGCCTCCCGTGCCCGGCTGGGTGAGGTCGAACAGGTAGGTCTTGAAGTTGCCCCGCGACGGCGTGGCCGCCGTGTAGCGCAGCTCGTGGCCGAAGCCGTACCCGAGCTTGGAGTAGTAGTCGGCGTAGAGGGTCTGGTCCGCGCTGCGGCTCATCGCCCAGAAGAAGCCGGTGCCCGTGTTGAAGCCGCGGTAGCTGGAGTAGCCGAAGTGCGGGAAGAGAAAGCCGGTCGAGCGGCCGTCCTTGCGGATCGGGTAGTAGATGTACGGCACGTAGAAGACCGGCACTCCCTTCACCTTGAAGAGCGCGTTCTTCGCCACGACCTTGTCCTCGACCTCGATGCGCGCGCTCGACGAGGTGAAGTACCAGCGCGGGTTGGGCTGCGAGCAGGAGGAGAACCGCCCGCCCTCGACGCGGTAGGTGTCGGAGTCGACCCGCTCGACGCGGCGGCCCTCGACGAAGACGCCGGGCTCCACGAACCCCACCGCGTTCTCGAAGAACCCGCGTCCCGACTCGTCCATCTCCACGCGGTCCCCGGCGAGGCGCTCCTCCCCGCGGATGAAGACGACGTTGCCCTCGGCCACGAGGCGACGCTTCACCGTCCCGTCGGGCTGCGCGTCTTCGTAGACGTCCGCCTTGTCGGCCTGCATGCGCATGGGCCCGAGGCACAGGTCCACGAGCCCGCGCGCCTCGAAGCGGCCCTTCTCGACCTGCTCGTAGGACTCGGCCCGCACTCGCAGCTCGCCAGGGTTGAGGGCCTCGCACACCCCGGCCTCCGCCGGTCTCTGGGGAGCGGGCTCCGTGGCCCCGCTCCCTGGCGCGGCCCCCGGAGGGGCCCCCTTCAGGGGGGGACCCTGCGCCCCGGCGGGAACGCCCGCGAGGAGGAGGCCGAGCAGGGCGGCGAGCGGAAGCGACCGCGACACGGTGCCTTCCGGGAGCGTGCGGGCCCCCTTCAGAGGGCCGCCATTCCCATCACGTGGAAGCCGCCGTCCACGTGGATGACCTCCCCGGTGATCCCCCGCGACAGCGGGGAGAGGAGGAAGAGCGCGGCGTCGCCCACCTCGTCCTGGTCCGTGGTCTTGCGAAGCGGGGCGTGCGTCCGGTGGTACTCGAGCATCTTCGAGAGGCCGTGGACGCCCGACGCGGCGAGGGTCTTGATGGGCCCGGCCGAGATCGCGTTCACCCGGATCCCCTTCGGGCCGAGGTCGGCGGCGAGGTAGCGGACGGACATCTCGAGGGCGGCCTTGGCCACGCCCATGACGTTGTAGTGCGGCACCACCCGCTCGCCCCCGAGGTAGCTCAGGGTCACGATGCTGCCGCCGCCCTCCATGAGGGGCGCCGTCTCCCGGGCGAGCGCGGTGAGCGAGTACGAGGAGATGTCCTGGGCCAGGCGGTAGCCCTCGCGCGAGGTGTTCACGAACTCGCCGTCGAGCTCCTCCCGCAGCGCGAAGGCCACCGCGTGGACCACGAAGTCGAGCCCGCCCAGGCCTTCGCGGACCGAGGCGGCGAGGGTCTTCAGGTCCTCGTCCTTCGACACGTCGCAGGGCAGGACGAGGGGGTCGCGCAGCTGCTGCGCCAGCTCCCGCACGTTCTCCTCGAGCCTCTCCCCCTGGTAGGTCACCGCGAGGCGCGCCCCTTCGCGATGGGCCGCCTGGGCGATGCCCCAGGCGATCGAGCGCTTGTTCGCGATCCCCAGGACGAGGCCGCGCTTTCCCGCAAGCAGCATGGTCCCTCCGGAAGTCGTTGCACTATACCATCAGGCTCCGGATGCCCGGGTAACGCCCCGGAACGGAAGGAGATGCGATGACCGCCTGGCCGATCGCCCTCGCCGACGTGCTCGCCGCCCGCGAGCGGCTGCGCGCCCACCTGCCACCGACGCCGCTGCGGTCCTACGCCGCCCTCGACGAGGCGGCCGGTGCGGGCATCCGTGTCCTCGTCAAGCACGAGAACTTCCAGCCCACGGGGGCCTTCAAGGTCCGCAACGGCCTGTCCGCCCTCGCCGCCCTCCCGGCGGAGGTGCTTCGGCGGGGCGTCGTGGCCGCCACCCGCGGGAACCACGGCCTCGGGATCGCGTGGGCGGGGAGGCGCCTCGGTGCACCGGTCACGGTCTGCGTCCCGCTCGGCAACAACCCCGAGAAGAACGCGGCCGTGCGCGGCCTCGGCGCGCGGCTCGTCGAGGAAGGACGCGACTACGACGAGTCGGTCCGGGCGGCGGAGCGGCTCGTGCGCGAGGAGGGCCTGCACCTCGTCCACTCCACGAACGACGCGACGGTCGTGGCGGGGGCGGGGACGCTGACCCTGGAGATGCTCGAGGAGGCGCCGGAGATCGAGGCGCTCGTCTTCTCCGTGGGCGGGGGCTCGCAGGCGGTCGGCGGCCTGACCGTGGCGCGCGCCCACCAGCCGGGGCTCCCGGTCTACGCGGTGCAGGCGGCCGGCGCCAGCGCGATCCACGACGCGTGGCACCTCGGCCAGCCGGTGTCGAAGCCCTCGGCCGACACCTTCGCGGACGGCCTCGCGACGCGCAACACCTACCCGTTCACCTTCGGCGCGCTGCGCGAGGGCCTCGCCGGCTTCGTCACGGTCACGGACGCCGAGATCGCGGATGCGGTCCGCCTCGTGCTCTCGACCACCCACACCCTCGTCGAGGGGGCCGGGGCGGCGGGCCTCGCGGGTCTGCTGAAGTTGAGGGCGGTCCTCGCCGGCCGGACGGTCGCGGTCGTCCTGTCCGGCGCCAACATCGACCGGGAGACGCTCCGGCGGGTGCTGGATGGCGAGCTCTGACGGATCCCATTCCGGCCCCGGCCCGCCCCGCCTCGTTCGGGCGATCAGCCGCTTCGACCTGACCGCGGGGATCCTGAACGGCGTCGTGGGTGCGGGCATCTTCGGCGCGCCGGCGGCGGTCGCCGCGGCGGCCGGCGCCTGGAGCCCGCTCGCCGCGCTGGGGGCGGCGCTCGGGATCCTCACGGTCGTGCTGTGCTTCGCCGAGGTCGGCAGCCGCTTCGACGAGTCCGGCGGTCCGTACCTGTACACGCGCGAGGCGTTCGGGGGGCACGTGGGCTTCGGGGTCGGCTGGCTGCACGTGTGGACGCGGCTGCTCACCGCGGCCGCGATCCTGAACGTCTTCGTGGCCTACCTCACGCCGCTCCTGCCCTGGGCCGGCACGGCCGCCGGGCGGGTGACGGCGATGACGGTCGTGGTGGCGCTCGTGACCGCCATCAACGTCCGCGGCATCACGCTCGCCGCCTGGACGGTCGACGCGTTCACGATCGCCAAGCTCGCCCCGCTCGGCCTGCTGCTCCTGATGGGCCTGCCGCGGGTCAGCGGCCCCGTCCTCGCGACCCAGGCCGTGCCCGAGGCACGCTGGACCGACGCCGTGCTCCTGATGGTCTTCCTCTACGGCGGCTTCGAGTCGGCCGTGATCGCCGCGTCGGAGACGCGCGACCCGCGCCGCCACACGGCGTTCGCGCTGCTCGTCGCGCTGGCCGTGGTGACCGCCACCTACGCGCTCGTCCAGCTCGTGGTGGTGGGAGTGCTGCCGGGAGCCGCCGGGGCCTCTAACCCGGTCGCGGCGGCGCTCGAGGCGGTGGCGGGCCCGCTCGGCGCCCTCGTCGGCAGCCTCGCCGCGCTGGTGTCGGGCTACGGCTGGCTGACGGGCTTCGCGATGATGACCCCGCGGATCCTCTTCGCGATGGGGGAACGAGGGGAGCTCCCCCGCGCGTTCTCGAGCGTGCACGAGCGCTTCCGGACGCCCCACGTCGCGGTCGCCGTCAACTCCGCGGTGGCGCTCGGGCTCGCCGTCTACGGCTCGTTCGCCGAGGCCGCGAGCCTCTCGGTCGTCACGCGCCTCGGGATCTTCGCGCTCACCTGCGCGGCGCTGCCGGTGCTGCGCTGGCGGCGGCCCGCGGAGGCGCCGGGCTTCGCGGTCCCGGGCGGCCCCGCCGTCGCCTGCGCCGGCATCCTCTTCTGCTTCTGGCTGCTCGCCACCCGCGGCTCCGCCCAGATCGGGCAGCTGTCGCTGATCCTCGCCGCGGGCTTCCTGCTGCGCGAGCTCAGCCGGCGCAGGAGCGAGTGACCGTATTGACGAGTCTCTCGTCATTTGACAGAATAGATGACGAGAGACACGATGGATTCGCCCCCCTACGTCGAGCGCGAGCTGGACCTCCCGACTCTCCTCGCGAGGAAGTCGCACTTCCTTCTGGGGCCGCGCCAGACCGGCAAGAGCACGCTGGTCCGCCGGCAGCTGCCAAAGGCCCGCACCTACGACCTGCTGGACGGCGCGGTGTACCTCGCCCTCAGCCAGCGGCCCGGGCGGCTCGCGGAGGAGCTCGGACCTCGTGACCGGCTGGTGGTCATCGACGAGGTCCAGCGCCTCCCCGAGATCCTGAACGAAGTTCACCGGCTCATCGAGGGGCGCGGCATCCGCTTCCTTCTCACCGGCTCGAGCGCGAGGAAGCTGCGCCGGGGGGGCGTCAACCTGCTCGGGGGCCGCGCGCGGACGCGTCACCTCCACCCCCTGACGCGTCGCGAGCTGGCCTCCCGGTTCGATCTCGGCCGAGCGATCGCCCGGGGGCTCCTGCCGTCGATCTACTTCTCGGACGACCCCGGCGCGGACCTCGAGGCCTACGCGGGCACCTACCTCCAGCAGGAAGTCATGGCGGAGGGGGCCACCCGTAACGTGCCCGCGTTCAGCCGATTCCTCCGTGTGGCGGCGACCTGTAACGCCACGGTGGTCAATTTCACGGCGGTGGCGAGCGACGCCCAGGTTCCCCGGACGACCGTCTACGAGTACTTCGACATCCTGCGAGACACTCTCCTGCTGCACGAGGTGCCGGCCTGGACCCGCTCCTCCGCGCGCAAGCCGCTCGTGTCCCCCAAGTACTACTTCTTCGACGTCGGCGTCGTCTCCTGGCTCCAGGGTCGCGCGGTGCGGAGGGGCACGCCCGAGTTCGGGCCGGCCTTCGAGACCTGGCTCCTCCACGAGCTCGTCTGTCACCGGGACTACTCCGCAGGGGCGCCGATCAGCCACTGGCGCTCGGCCTCCGGCTACGAGGTGGACTTCGTGCTCGGCGATCACACCGCCATCGAGGTGAAGGCGAAGGAGAACGTCGCTCCGCGCGAGCTGCGGGGACTCGCCGCCCTCGCCGAGGAGAAGCCGATCAAGCACGCGGTCTGCGTGAGTCTCGACCCCCGACCCCGCCGCGTGGGCGGGGTTCGCATCCTCCCCTACGGCGAGTTCCTCGACGCCCTCTGGTCGGGGGAATTCTCCGGATGATCGTCGGGGAAACGCTCAGCCGGCGACGAGCTCGTCCGCAGTCCGGCCCCGCAGGGCGAGGATGCGCTCGATCACCTCGCCCACGACGTTGTTGGGCGTCGAGGCACCGGCGGTGAGGCCGACTGCCACCGTCCCCTCCGGCAGCCAGCCCTCGCTGGAGGTCTCGTCGTGCCCTCCCACGGGCCGGTGGCGGATCGTCGCCCCCTCGATCCGGTCGGCGCCGCTGATGTGGAAGGTAGGCAGCCGCTCGGCGCAGATCCGGGCCAGGGCCTGCGTGTTGCTGCTGTTGTAGCCGCCGATCACGACCATGACGTCGAGCCCGCCCTCCCGCAGCATCTTCAGCACCGCGTCCTGACGGTCCTGGGTGGCGGAGCAGATGGTGTCGAAGGCCCGGAAGCGCTCCTCGAGCCCCGTCTCGCCCCAGCGGTCCCTCATCGCCGTGCGGAGCATCTCCTGGATCTCCAGGCTCTCCGTCATCAGCATGGTGGTCTGGTTGGCGAGGCCGATCCTCTGCAGGTCCCGGTCGGGGTCGAACCCGGGGCTCGTCGCGTCGCGGAAGCGATCGAGGAGCACCGCCGCGGGCACGGTGCCGCGGACGAAGTCGCAGACGAGCTCGGCCTCCGGGCGGTCCTTGACGCAGAGGTAGTGCCCCCCGGGGTGGGTGAGGGCCTGCGAGGCGGTGGCCTTCGTTTCCTCGTGGTAGTGCTTGCCGTGGATCACCGAGGTGAAGCCGTCGCGGGCGTAGCGGTGGACGTTCTTCCAGACGTTCAGCACGCTGCCGCAGGTCGTGTCGACGAGCACGCAGCCCTTCGTCCGCAGGTGCTGCAGCTCCCCCATCGGCACCCCGAACGCGGGCAGGATGACGACGTCCGCGGCCTCCACCCCGGCGTAGCGCACCTCGGGGTTGCGGTGGTCGGGCAGGATCTCGATGCCGAGGGCCTGGATGCGCCCGTTCACCTCGGGGTTGTGGATGATCTCGCCGGAGAGGAAGATCCGCCGGTCGGGGAACTTCTCCCGCGCCTCGTACGCGTACTCGACCGCGCGGTCGACGCCGTAGCAGAAGCCGAACTCCCGCGCGAGCTTGACGCCCACGTCGCCGGCCCGGGCGGAGTAGCCCAGCTCCTTGAGCCGGTTGACCACCTGCGAGTGGTAGCTCGCCGCGAGGACCGGGCGCACCTGGGCCTTGAGGTTGAAGCCCTTCTGGAAGTAGGTCTGCTCGCTTCCGCTCATCGCTCGATACCCGAACTGCCAGCATAACCCAGGGCGGCCGGGGATATGCTTGGGCCGGTCATGAAGCGCGTGCTCGTCGTCGAGGACGACCCCGACATCGTCGAGCTGATCGATCACTACCTGCGCGCCGAGGGCTTCGAGGTCGAGGCCCAGGACGACGGCCGACGCGCGCTCGAGCGGCTGCGCGCCGGGCAGCACCACCTGGTCATCCTGGACCTCCAGCTGCCCGGGATGGACGGCCTGAGCCTGTGCGCCGAGCTGCGCCGCGACAAGCGCACGCGCGCGCTGCCGGTCATCATGCTGACCGCCCGCGGCGACGAGGCGGACCGGGTGGTGGGCCTCGAGGTGGGCGCGGACGACTACGTCGTCAAGCCCTTCAGCCCCAAGGAGCTGGTGGCGCGGGTGCGCGCCCTCCTCCGGCGGCTCGAGCGCCCGGAAGACGAGGGCGCGCCGCTGGTCGTCGGGGGGCTCGAGATCGACACCGCCCGGCACACCGCCCGCTGGGAGGGCGAGCCCGTCCACCTGACCGCGAAGGAGTTCGCCCTCCTGGTGGCCCTGATCGAGGCGAAGGGCCGCGTCCTCTCCCGCCAGGCGCTCCTCGAGCAGGTCTGGGGCTACTCCTACGCGGAGGGGACGCGGACGGTGGACGTCCACGTCCGGAGGCTGCGGGAGAAGCTCCCCGGAGTGGCCGATCGCCTCATCACCGTCAAATCGATGGGGTACCGTATGGCCTGGGAGGAAGAACCCTGACGAGGTTGTCTCTCCGGGGGCGAATGGTGACGACGGCGGTGGTGGCGGCGGGAGTGGCCCTCGCCGTCCTCCTCGCGCTCGCAGGTCCCCCCCTGGATCGCCGGGCCCGGGACGACGCCTTTGCCGCGCTCACCGCCGAGGCCCGCCTCATGGCCCGCGTGGTCGAGGATGCCCTGGCGCGAGGGACGGGCCCGGACGAGCTCGATCCGGTGGTAGACGCTGCCGCTCGGGACGTCGGCGCCCGCGTCACCGTGATCGCCCCTGACGGCCGCGTCCTCGCCGACTCGGCCCTCTCGGGAGAGGCCCTCGCGCGGGTGGAGAACCACGGCAACCGCCCCGAGGTGCGCGCGGCCCTCGCCGGCGAGGTGAGCCGGTCCGAGCGCCGGAGCGCCACCGTGGGGGCAGAGCTGCTCTACGCCGCCGTCCCGGTGCGCCGGGGGGTCGAGGTCGTGGGTGTGGCTCGCCTGTCCCGCGGCCTCGAGTCGATCGAGGCGCAGAGCGCCAGCCTCTGGCGCGCGGGCGCCCTCGCCCTGCTTCTCGCCCTCGTTGCCACGGGGCTCCTCTCGGTGCTGCTCTCGTCCTCGCTGGGCCGGTCCCTGGGCGAGATCATGGCCACCGCGCGGGAGTACGCGCGGGGCAACCTCTCGGCCCGGATCCCGGTTCGCCGCGACGACGAGCTCGGCGAGCTCGCCCGGATCATCAACCTCTCGGCCGACCAGCTCCAGGGCCGGATGGTCGAGATCGCCCGCGACCGCGGGCGGACCGACGCCATCCTGTCCGCGATGGACGACGGCGTCCTCGCCGTGGACCACCGGGGCACCGTGGTCCTCGCGAACCCGAGTCTCGTGAAGGCCCTCGACCTCAAGGACGCCCCCGGGCGGCACTACCTCGAGGTCGTCCGCCAGCGCGAGGTGGGGGCCCTCATCGAGGAGGTGCTGAGGACGGGAGAGAGGCGGGAGGCCGAGGTGGAGCTGCTCCACGCCCGGCGGGAGTTCTCGATCATCGGCGTGCCCTTCCCGGGGGAGGAGGGCACGCCGCCCGGCGCCGTCCTCACCTTCAACGACGCCACCGAGCGCCGGCGCGTCGAGCGCATCCGGCGCGACTTCGCCGCCAACGCGTCGCACGAGCTGCGCACGCCCCTCACCTCGATCCGGGGCTTCGTGGAAGCGCTCGAGGACGGGGCGATCGCGGAGCCGGCCACCGCCCAGCGCTTCCTCGGGAAGATCCGGACCCACGCCGACCGCATGGCCGTGCTCGTCGAGGACCTGCTCGAGCTCAGCCGGCTCGAGGCCGGCGAGCGGGAGCTGGAGCTCGAGGAGACGCAGCCCGCCGACGTGGCGGAGGAGGTCGTGGCGTCGTTCGGGGGAGCGGCCGCGAGGAAGGACATCCGCCTGCTCTGCGCGGACCGGGGCGCCCCGGCGGTGAGGAGCGACCCCGAGAGGCTGCGCCGCATCCTCGAGAACCTCGTGGACAACGCCGTCAAGTACACCCCGGACGGGGGGCAGGTCGAGGTCGCCACCGTCCCCGGCCCGGACGGGTCGGCCCGGGTCGAGGTGGCGGACGACGGCCCCGGCATCGCCGCCGAGCACCTGCCCCGGATCTTCGAGCGCTTCTACCGAGTGGACAAGGCCCGCAGCCGCGAGCTCGGGGGGACCGGCCTCGGCCTCTCGATCGTGCGCCACCTCGCCGAGAGCATGGGCGCGTCGGTGTCCGTGGAGAGCGAGCCGGGGAAGGGGGCGAGGTTCGTTGTCGCACTCCCGGGAAAGCCGGCTTAGCGCTTTCCCGGGAGATCTCCAGGGCCCTGATCGAGAGCCTTCCTGAACGCCGGCCTTCACCGAGGCTCTGGAGATCCTTCGGGTGTCCCGCCGGCGAGGGGACACCCTCAGGTGCTACGCGTAGCGTCCTTCTATGTACTCCGCCGTGCGCGGGTCGCGCGGGCTGAGGAAGAGGTTCTCCGTGCGGGCGTGCTCGACGACCTCCCCGAGCAGCATGAAGAGGCACTCGTCGCTCGCCCGCCGCGCTTGCGCCATGTTGTGGGTGACGATCACGATCGTGTAGCGCCCGCGCAGCTCGAACATCAGCTCCTCGATGCCGCGCGTGCCCTCGACGTCGAGGGCCGAGGCCGGCTCGTCCATGAGGATGACCTCGGGCTTCAGCGGCAGGAGCCGCGCCAGGCAGAGCTTCTGCTGCTGCTCGAGCAGGAGGCTCGTCGCCTTCGTGTCGAGCCGGTCCTTCAGGTCCTTCCAGAGCCCGACCTCGGTGAGGGCCTTCTCGACCGCCTCGTCGAGGACGCTTCGCCCGAGCTCGCCCCGCGAGGCGTGGATGCGCAGGCCGAAGACCACGTTCTCGTAGACGGAGATGGGCAGCGGGTTCGGCCTCTGGAAGACCATGCCCACCGCCTTGCGCAGCTCCACGAGCGACACCTCGGGGTCGAGGATGTTCTGCCCGAGGACCCGGATCTCCCCCGTCGTCCGCACGTTGCCGTAGCGCTCGTTGACGCGGTTGAAGCAGCGCAGGAGCGTCGTCTTCCCGCAGCCGCTCGGGCCGATGAGGGACGTGATGATGCCCTGCTTGATCTCCACCGACACGTCCCGCAGCGCCTGGAAACCCCCGTACCAGAGGCCCAGGCCGCGCGTCTCGATGGCGTGGGTGAGGGCGCTCACCCGAACACCCCCCTCACGTAGTCCCGCGTCCGCTCGCTCTTCGGCGAGCCCGAGAAGATCACCTCCGTGCGGTCGATCTCCACGATCTCCCCGTCCCACAGGAACATCGTGCGGTCGGAGAGGCGGCGGGCCTGCTGGGTCAGGTTGGTCACGAGGACGATCGTGATCTCCCGGCGCAGCTCCTTGAGCACGTCCTCGATGCGCATGGTGGTGACGGGGTCGATGGCGATCGAGAACTCGTCGAGGCAGAGGATCTCCGGCTGGTGGGACAGCGCCCGCGCGATGGTGAGCCGCTGCTGCTGCCCGCCGGAGAGCGCGGTGCCCAGGCTCCCCAGCCGGTCCTTGACCTCGTCCCACAGGGCGGCCTGCCGGAGGCAACGCTCCACGATGGGGTCGAGATCGGCCTTGCGGCCGAGCCCCGAGCACCGGGGGGCGAAGGCCACGTTGTCGTAGATGGTGAGGGGGAGCCCGGTCGGCAGGGGCGCCACCATCCCGATCTTGCGGCGCAGCGCGAAGATGTCCTTCGTCCTGCGCACGTCCTCGCCGGCCACGCGGACCGTGCCCGAGACCACGGCCGAGGCGGTGAAGTCGATCGTGCGGTTCAAGCAGCGCAGCATCGACGTCTTGCCCGACTGGGCGGGGCCGATCACGGCCAGGATCTCGTTGCGGTAGACGTCGAAGGTGATCCCGTGGAGGACCTCCTTCGAGCCGTAGGCGAGCCGGAGGCCCTCGACCTCGATCTCCTTGATGAAGGCGGTCACGCCGTCACCACCTCTTCCGGCCGCGCAGCCACACGCGGAGCGCGATGGCGGCGGCGTTGACCAGGAGGACCGACCCCAGGAGCACCACCGCCGTCGCGTAGGGGAGCGACTCCTTGACGTTCGGCACCTGGGTGGCGAGGGTGTAGAGGTGCATGGACAGCGCCATGCACTGCTCGCGCAGGCCGTAGGGGAAGAGGTCGCCCCGCTCGACGGACTTGAAGAAGACCGCCCCCGTGAACATCACCGGGGCGGTCTCCCCCGCCGCCCGGCTCACCTGGAGGATGATGCCGGTCAGGATGCCGCTGATCGAGTTCGGCAGCACCACCGCGCGGATCGTCTGCCAGCGGGTGGCTCCCACGTTCCAGCAGGCCTCGCGGAAGGCCATGGGCACCGACGCGAGCGCCTCGCGGGTGCTCGCGATGATGACGGGTAGCGTCATGATCGCGAGGGTGAGAGCGGCGGAGAGGATCGAGTAGCCGAAGCGGGCGGCGTAGACGAAGGCTCCCAGGCCGAAGAGCGCGTGCACGATGCTCGGAACGCCGGCCAGGTTGATGACCGCGAGGTGCACCACGCGATTGAACCAGTTGTCCTTCGCGTACTCGTTGAGGTAGACGGCGGCCAGGACCCCGATCGGCGTGGAGACGAGGAGCGAGATCCCGACGAGGTAGAGGGTGCCCACGAAGGCGGGCCAGATGCCCCCGTCGGTCATGCCCCGCCGGGGGACGTCCACGAGGAACTCCCACCCGAGCGACGGCCAGGCCAGGTAAACGAGGTAGCCCACGATGAGGACCAGCGGCACGACCATGGCCGCCGCCATCAGCGCGAAGACGGCCTGCGCCACGGTCTCGGCTCGCTCTTTCCGGGCGACGTGGGGCGTCCTCGCGAAGCGCACGGCCTACTTCCTCCGGATGCCGCGGACCACGAAGTCCGCCGTGAGGTTCACCGCGAAGGTGATGAGGAAGAGGAGGGTCCCGGTGAGGAAGAGGACCCGGTAGTGGTCGGAGCCGGCCGGCGCCTCCCCGAGCTCGGCCGCGATGTTGGCGGTGAGGGTCCGCACCGAGTCGAGGATTCCCGCCGGGATGTGGACCGCGTGGCCGGTCGCCATCAGCACGGCCATCGTCTCCCCCACCGCCCGGCCGACCCCGAGCAGCACCGCGGCCAGCAAGCCCGTTGCGCGCGGCGGGCACGAGCACCCGGTAGACGAGCTGCCAGCGGGTCGCCCCGAGGGCGATCCCGGCCTCGCGGTAGGAGTCGGGCACCGCCTTCAGCGCGTCCTCGCCGATCGAGACGATGACCGGCACGCTCATGAGGGCGAGGATGATCCCGCCGTTCAGCACGTTGACGCCGACCGGGGCCCCGGTGAGCTTCACGATCAGCTTGCTCATCACGGTGAGGCCCACGAACCCCCAGACGACGCTCGGGATCGCGGAGAGCAGCTCGATCACGACCTTGAGCGTCTCGCGCACCCGGGGCGCGCAGAACTCCGAGAGGTAGATCGCGGCCCCGAGGCCAAAGGGCACGGCGAGGGCCATGGCGAGCGCGGTCACGCTCAGGGTGCCGACGGTGAGGGCGAGCGTCCCGTAGCGGACGTTGTTGGCCGAGGTCGGGTACCACTCGGTGCTGAAGAGGAATTGCCCGAGGGAGAAGTCCTCCCGGAAGAGGACGGGCGCCGCCTCGCGCAGGACGAAGAAGAAGATCGCGGCCACGAAGAGGATCGCGCTCACCCCGCTCAGGCGGATGAGGCCCTCGAGGGCGCGCTCGCCGACGACCGCCCAGCGCGGGCGCTGGGGCCGGGGGGCGGGCCTGGGTCTGGGGGCGTTCTCGGGGCTCATGGTCCGGGGTCGTCTCCGCCTGGAAGCGGGGTCTGGGCCTCGGCGGGGGGATCGGGCCTCAGGGCTTCGCGCGCTGGTCCGGAGGCACCGGCACGTACCCGCTGTCCTCGACCACCTTCTGGCCCGCGTCGGACAGGATCCAGTCGATGTACTGCTTCACCGCCCCCTGCGGCTCGCCGAGCGTGTAGAGGTGGAGCGAGCGCGCGAGCGGGTAGGTCTTGTCGTGGACCGCCGCTACGGTGGGGGCGATCGCCGGGCTCCCCGGCTTCGAGGTGACCTTCAGCATCTTGACCGCCGCCGTCGCGTAGCCCATGCCGCTGTATCCGATCGCGGTGAGCGTGCCGCCCACGAGCTCGACGACCTCCTTCGAGCCGTTCAGGTCGCGGGAGCCCATGCGGAAGTCCCGGTTCCCCAGAGCGTGCTCGCGGAAGAACTCGTAGGTGCCGGAGCTCGACTGGCGGCTCACGCGCACGATGGTGTCGTCCGAGACGCCGGGGATCTTCACCCCGATCTCGGACCAACGCGTCGTCTTGCCGCCCTCGGCGTAGATCTCGGTCAGCTGCTCCAGCGTGATCTCGGACAGCGGGTTGTCCTTGTGCACGTACACCGCGAGCGCGTCGAAACCCACGTTGAAACCCACGGGCTTCTTGCCGGTGTTCTTCTCGGCCTGCTCGATCTCGCTCGGCTTGATGTCGCGGCTGGCGTTCGCGACGTCGACCGCCCCCTTGAGGAGAGCGGCGAGCCCCACGCCGGAGCCACCGCCCGACACTTCGACCTCGACGCCGGGCGCGGCCTTGCGGTACTCCTCGGCCCAGACCTGGGCCACGTTGACCATCGTGTCCGAGCCCTTGTTCTGGATGATGGTCTTCGCGGGCTTCGCCGCTTGCTGCCCGCCGCCGCCCCCGCAGGCGACGGCGGCCACGGCCAGGGCCAGGAGGGACAGCCGGATCGGCGTCGAGGGGAGGACTCGGGTCATGGGGGTCTCCTGCGGAATTCGGGTGGCTACTCGATGCGAATGCCCAGCACGGCCCCGACGAGGTCGCGCACGTGGCTGGAGAGGAAGCGGAACGTGGCCTCGTACGCCGCGTGGACCTCCTCCGGCGAGCCCTGGACGCGCGAGGGGTCGTCGATGCTCCAGTCCACGTAGACCAGCTTGCGGGGACCGCGCGGGAAGGCCTGCTGGGCCTCGTCTGCGACCCCGACGACCACCTGGTAGTGGTCGAGGTTCGGGACCTGGTAGACCGCCTTCGGGGCCAGGCGGCTCGTGTCGAGCCCCTTGTCCTTGAGGAAGGCGAGGGTCCCCGGGTCGATCGCCCGCGGGTCGACCCCGGCGCTCGAGAAGATGAACTTCGGCTGGGCGAGCGACTGCGCGATCGCCTCCGCCATCTGGCTCCGGCAGGCGTTGTGCTCCCCCACGAAGAGGATGCGGAAGGTCTCCGCCCCGGGGTGCTTGGCGTACTCGCCCGTGCACATGTAGAGGGTCTCCATGCACACGTTGCGGGCCTGGTCGGCCACCCGCTCGAACCGCCGCCCGATGTTGACCAGCGGCTCCAGCATGTCGGGCTGGACCATCTGCTGCTGGAACGCCTCGAGGAGGTCGTTGTTGAGCTTGGTGAGGAGCGCGTCCACGGCCGGCTCCACCAGGATGACGCCCTTCGCCAGGTTGGGGTCCTGGTGCACGAAAGCGTCGATCGCGTCGTGGAGCATCGGGATCGCGAGGTTCGCCATCTCCACGATCCGCTCACGGATGGGCTCCGGCGGGGGAAGGGTGCTCAGGCGGAGGAGCTGGCGGGCGACGCTCTCGGCGTAGTCGCCCACGCGCTCGAGCTCGAGGTTGATCTTGATCGTGCTGTAGGCGAGGCGAAGGTGCACCCCGACGGGCTGCTGCCGGAGCAGGAACTCGAGGCAGAGCCGGTCGATCTCCTTCTCCTTCTCGTCGATGTACTGATCGCGCAGGATGACCGCGTAGGCCTTCTGGCGGTCGCCGCTGGAAAGGGCCTCCACGCAGTCCCGAAGCGCCCTCTCCGCGAGGGCGGACATCTCCAGCACCTGCCGGCGGATGCGCTCGATGTCTCTCTCGAGCGACTCTTCGAGTCGAGTGGGCATGATCCAGAGGCACCATAAGCAGATGTCCAATCGATGTCAAGGAATCGCCCGGCGGTGTCGCCACGACCATCTCCGGGGCACCGGCCCTGATCCGAACGGCCCGTAGAAGAGCCCCCGGCCATCGTGTAGGATCGCCCCGCCCGGGGGCTCCATGAACATCGACAAGGCCATCAAGTGGTTCATGCCGAAAGAGGAGCGCTTCCACGAGCTCCTCGAGAAGGCCACCCAGAATCTCCTGGTCTCGGCAAGGGTGTTTGCCGAGATCGCCCACGCGACGAGCCTCGAGGACCGCAAGGTCAAGGGGGTGCAGCTCAAAGCCCTCGAGCGGGAGGGGGACGGGATCACCCGCCAGATCTTCGAGGCCCTCAACACGACGTTCATCACGCCCTTCGACCGCGAGGACATCCGCTCGCTGGCGAGCGACCTCGACGACATCCTCGACCACCTCGAGAGCGTGGCTAAGTACCTCGTCCTCTTCGAGCTCAGCGACGCTCCCGAGCCGCTGCGCCGTTTCGCCGAGATCCTGACCGCGATGGCGGTCGAAATAGACAAGCTCCGCGTCCTGATCTGGGACATGGGCAACCTGCAGAGGATCCAGGAGGCGATGGTCCGCATCTCGGAGCTCGAGAACGAGGGCGACTCGCTCTACTTCACCGTGATGTCCGAGCTCTTCAAGAAGGGCTACACGGAGTCCATCGAGATCCTGAAGTGGAAGGAGGTCTACGAGGGCCTCGAGGAGGCCTGCGACCGCTGCAAGGACTTCACGCACGTCGTAGGCAACGTCGCCATCAAGAACGCCTGAGCCACGGCGATGCCGACCGACGCCCCGCTGATCGTCTTCATCATCCTCGTCGCGCTCGTCTTCGACTTCCTGAACGGCTTCCACGACGCGGCCAACTCGATCGCCACCGTCGTCTCGACGAGGGTCCTCTCGCCGCAGAAGGCGGTCGTGTGGGCGGCCTTCTTCAACTTCGTGGCCGCCTTCGTCCTGGGCACCCACGTCGCAAAGACGCTGGGCCAGGGCATGATCGACCTGTCGGTCGTCACCCGTGAGGTCGTCCTGGCCGGATTGATCGGGGCCATCCTGTGGAACCTCATCACCTGGTACTACGGGATCCCGGTGTCTTCCTCGCACGCTCTCATCGGCGGCTACGCCGGCGCGGCGGTCGCGAAGGCGGGCTGGGGTGCGATCATCGCGTCCGGCTGGACGAAGACCCTGGTCTTCATCGTGCTCGCGCCGCTGATCGGGATGATCCTCGGCTTCGCGCTCATGTCTTCGATCACGTGGCTCCTGCGGAAGTGGAACCCGTTCCGCCTCGACAAGCTGTTCAGGCGCTTGCAGCTGTTATCGGCCGCCTGCTACAGCCTCGGCCACGGCGGCAACGACGCCCAGAAGACGATGGGTATCATCACCGGGCTCCTCGTGGCCTCGGGGCACCTTCAGAAGTTCGAGGTGCCGCTCTGGGTCATCCTCATCTCCCATGCGGCGATTGCCTTCGGGACGATGTTCGGCGGCTGGCGGATCGTCAAGACGATGGGCAGCAGGATCACGAAGCTGCAGCCCTTCGGGGGCTTCTGCGCCGAGACCTCGGGGGCGTTGACTCTCGTCGGCGCGACGCTGTCGGGCATTCCCGTCTCGACTACCCACACGATCGCCGGGGCGATCGTGGGCGTCGGCGCCACGAAGCGGCTCTCCGCGGTGAAGTGGGGCGTGGCGGGGCGGATCGTCTGGGCCTGGGTCCTCACGATCCCCCTGGCCGCGGCAATGTCCGCGCTCAGCTACTTCGTGCTGTACCGGTTCTTCTAGCCGAGCGTCGAGCTCTCGCGCCGACGTTCTTCAGCGCCTCGCGCTTCGAGAGAGGGCTGAGCCGGCCCTCGTGCTCGCGGACGTAGCGGCGGACCTCTGCCGGGTCCGTCCACGCGTGCTGCCGGAGCGCCCAGCCGATGGCCTTCCTGAGGAAGAACTCCCGCGACGAGAGAGCGGGCTCGATCACGGCGTAGAGGAGGTCGAGGTCGGTGTCCTTCTTGAACGTCAGCTGGCAGAGGATCGCGCTGCGGCGTTTCCAGAGATCGTCCGACCGACTCCACGCGAGCATCTCCCTCCGCATCTCGCGGGGGAAAAGGCGGAGGAGCCGCCCCAGGCGGTGGCCGGCGATCCCGTCGACGAGGTCCCACCAGGCCCCGGTCACGATCATCTCCTCGTACATCGGCAGGGCCGCCATGTCCTGGAACCGTTCGAAGCGCTTCACGCCGGTGAGCTCGATGGCGCAGTAGCGCTCCTCCCGGTAGCGGGCGCCGCGCCAGAGGCCGAGCACCGCCCGCCGCCAGGCGGCGGCGGTCGGGAGGTCGACGTCGGCGAAGACCTCCCGGCAGACCCGGCGCAGCGGCACGGCCGTGACCCCGAGGAAGGGCAGGGCCGACTTCGCGTAGGCCTGCATCGGCGCCGCGCGCTCGGGCTCGGCGACGGCGGCGAGGGCCTTGCGCAGCTCACGCGCCAGGTTCGGGGCACTCACCCGGTCGCCTCGACGAGGCGAACGCCCGCCACGGGATCCACCGTGACGCCGTCCCGCCTTCCGAACACCCGGATCTCCCGGGGCGCCTCGTCGAGGACGAGGAGGGCCATCGTGCCCGGGCGGGACGCGCAGAAGGACGCGGCGAGCTCGGGCCCGCCCACCAGGAAGGCGGTGGACAGCGCGTCCGCCACCGCGGCCTCCGTCGTGACGACGCTGGCGCTGCGGACGCCTTCGGCCGGCCGGCCCGTGCGCGGGTCGAGGACGTGGCCGTAGCGACGGCCTTCACGCTGAAGCTCTGCTCGCCGGCCCCGCTCGTCCCGAGGGCCGCGTCGCGCAGGCGCAGGAGACCCAGCTCCTCGCCCCCCGGCCGCAGCGCCAGCTCCCATGCCTCGCCGCCCCAGCCGCGGTGGCTGCTGCCTCCGGCGGTGAGGAGCGCCCGCGCCACCTTCCGCACCCGCAGGGTGGCGGCGACCCGGTCGAGGGCCCAGCCCTTCCCCACCGCGCCGAAGCTCATCTCGACGCCGGGCACGGCGAAGCGCACGGTCCGGCCGAGGCCGTCGAGCGCGACCTTGTCCATTCCCGATCGGGCGCGGGCCTTCTCGATCTCCTCGTCCGCGGGAAGGCGCGGGCTCCGCTCGAGGAAGCCCCAGCACCGGGAGAGGGCGGTCGCTCGCGGGGTCGAAGGCGCCGCCGGTGGCCGAGGAGAGCTCGTGGCACAGCGACAGGAGCGCGAAGAGGCCCGGGCTCACCGCGACCGGCCCCGCCGCCGCCGCCCGGTTGACGCGCGCGAGCTCGCTCGTGTCGCGGAACCAGGTGAGCTGGCTCTCGATGGCGTCCACCTCGTCGAGGGCGGCGCGAGCCGTCTCCACGTGGCGCGCGTCCTCGGAGGGGAGCGTCACCTCGAACCGGCAGGCCATGGCGGCACGGTGGACCTTGACCCAGTGGCCCTCCTCCGGGGCCTGGGGCAGGAGGCGGCCGAAGAGGGCGCGGCGGCCGATGCGGCGGGCTTCGTCGCTCACCCGCGGCTCACTCCGACGGCGAGCGCAGCGGCTCGAAGGTGACGCCCGTCCCCGCCCGGAGGCGGTCGAGCGCGCGCCTCGCCTCGCGGAACAGCTCGATCTGCGAGCGGTACGGCTCCTCCCCCTTCGCCGGCCGGCGCCGCTTGTAGCTGCCGTCCGCCTGGAGCCGGCGACCCTTGACGTTGTCCTGCAGGATCGCCTCGAGGGCGGCGAGGACCTTCTGCCGGCCCTCGGGCGCCTCCACCGGGAAGAGCAGCTCGATCCGCCGGTCGAGGTTGCGCGGCATCCAGTCCGCGCTGGAGAGGTAGACCTCCTCGTCACCCCCGTTGCGGAAGTGGAATATCCGCGAGTGCTCGAGGAATCGATCCACGACCGAGACGACCTCGATCGACTCGCTCGTGCCCTTGAGGCCGGGGCGCAGGCAGCAGATCCCCCGCACCGCGAGGCGGATCCTCACCCCCGCCCGGGCCGCGTCGTAGAGAGCGCGGATGATCTCCTCGTCGACGAGGGAGTTCATCTTGGCCCGGATCTCGGCGGGGGCCCCCGACTCCGCGCGCTGGCGCTCGCGGTTGATGAGGCGCAGGACGCGGTCGCGCAGGTGGGTCGGGGCCATCACCAGCTTCTTCATCCGGGGCGGGTCGGAGTAGCCGGTGAGGGCGTTGAAGAAGGCGGAGGCGTCCTCGCCGATCTCCCGGTCCGAGGTCATCAGGCCGAAGTCGGTGTAGACGCGCGCCGTCTTCTCGTTGTAGTTCCCGGTGCCGAGGTGCACGTAGCGGCGGATGCCCTGCCGGCCGCGGCGGACGACGAGCAGGATCTTCGAGTGGGTCTTGTAGCCGCGGATCCCGTAGATGACGTGGCAGCCCGACTCCTCCAGGCGCCGCGCCCAGCGGATGTTCGACTGCTCGTCGAAGCGGGCGAGCAGCTCCACGAGCACCGTGACCTGCTTGCCGTTCTCGGCCGCCCGGGCGAGGGACCGCACGACCGGCGAGTCCCCGCTCGTCCGGTAGAGGGTCTGCTTGATGGCGAGCACGTCGGGGTCGTCCGCGGCCGAGGAGACGAGCGCGACCACCGGGTCGAAGGCGTCGTAGGGGTGGTGGAGGACGACGTCCTTCTCGTCGAGGAGGGCGAAGAGGTCCGGCCCCGCCACCTCGGCCGTCGGCTGCGGCCGCAGGGGCGCGTCGCGCAGGTCCTCGAGGGAGGGCAGGTCGACGAGCGCCATGAGGGGCCGGATGTCGACCGGCCCGCGGATCCGGTAGACGTCTTCCGGCTTCACCTCGAGGCGGGACACGAGGAGCGCGAGGAGCGCCTCCGACACCCCGTCCTCCACCTCGAGGCGGACGATCCCGCTGCGGCGCCGGTTCTTCAGCTCCTCCTCGATGACCTCCAGGAAGTCGCGCCCTCCCTCGTCGTCGAAGTCGAGCTCGGAGTCGCGGGCGATGCGGAACGCGGCCACGTCGCGGATCTCCTGGCCGGGGAACAGGCTCGCGAGCTCGGACCAGATGACGTCCTCGAGCAGCACGTGGACCATGCCCTCGAAGCCGGGCGGCCGCACGAGGCGCGAGAGCCGCCCGGGCACCTGGACGACGGCGAGCCGCGGCTCGTCCTCCCCCTCCGCCGGGCCGAGGAGGACGGCGAGGTTGAGGCTGAGGCCCGCCAGCATCGGGAACGGGCGCGAGGCGTCGATGGCGAGCGGGGTGAGGGCGGGCAGGACCTCGTCGCGGAAGTAGCGGGAGAGCGACGCCCGCGCCGGGGGCTCGAGGTCGCCCGGGCGGACGAGCCGCAGGCCGCGCTCGGCGAGCGGGGGCAGGATGTCGCCGGTGAGCGCGGCGTACAGCTGCTCCACCATCGCGTGCGCCCGCTCGGAGATGCGCTGGAGCTGCTGGGCCGGGCTGAGGCCCGCCACGTCGGGCCCGGTGTCGCCCTCGGCGAGGTCGTTCTGGAGCGCCGCCACCCGCACCATGAAGAACTCGTCGAGGTTGTTCGCCACGATGCACGCGAACTTCAGCCGCTCGAGGAGCGGGTTGGTGGCGTCGCAGGCCTCTTCGAGGACGCGCGCGTTGAACTCGAGCCAGCTCAGCTCGCGGTTCAGGAACAGCTCGGGCTCGCGCCGCTTCGACTTCTTCACGGCCGGCTCCCGGACTCCCGAAAGGAGACCTTGCGCCCGAAGACCTCGGTCAGGAGGTCGGCCCGGGCGAGGGCGGCGAGGCGCTCGAGGGTGAGGTCCCCGCCCCCGTCCACCTCCAGCACCCAGTGGTCGTCCTCCTGCAGGACGCGCGCGTCGCGCACCTTCTGCAGGTGGTCGGCGTCGAGGGCGTTGGCCACGCGGAGGATGGCCCCGAGCTTGTTGACCACCACCCGCGCGTCGGAGTCCAGCGCCATGTACGGGAGGTGGGACTTGTTGGGGGCGGCCCGCCGGTGATAGCGGGCGATGTTCGAGATGACCGCCATGTCTTCGCGGCTCAGGCCGAAGATCTCGGACACGGACAGGATGTACTGCGCGTGCTTGTGGTGGCCGCGCAGGTTCACGAAGATCCCGACGTCGTGCAGCAGCGCCGCCACTTCGAGCAGGAGGCGGTCGCGCACGCCGAGCCCGTGCTCGACGCGCAGCTCGTCGAAGAGGCGCAAGGCGAGGGCGGCCACGTGGCGCGCGTGGGGCGCGTCGTAGCGGTACTTCTCCCCGAGGGCGGCGGCCGAGGCCAGCACCTGGCGGGAGAAGTCCTCGATCCCGTGGCCCTCGTCGGCCCGGACCATGTCGAGGAGGAGCCCCGCGCGCAGCGTGGCCTCGGGCACGAGGACGGTGTCGGCCTGCGTCTCGAGGAGCAGCTCGCGGTAGACGAGCAGCGCCGGGACGAGCGTCTCCACCTCGGAGAGGGGCAGGTGGTAGGCCTCGACCAGCTGCTCGTCGTCGAGCGCCACCGTCTGCTCGCAGAAGGAGAGAAACCGCTCACGCGGGAAATCCCGCGCGGCGAGACCGGAGTCGTCCCCCACGATCTGGTCGGCGGCGAAGCGGGCGTCCCCGCCCAGGGCCAGGAAGTGCCTCGCCTCCCGCAGCGGCATCTCGCGGCGGATGTCCTCCACGATGTTCTGGACCGTCCGGTGGAAGAGGCGCACCCGCTGGTCGTGGCTGCCGTGCCAGGCGGCGAGATTCTGACGCATCCTTATCGCCCCGAGGGCGTAGGTGCCCGAGTAGACGGGCTCGCCCCGGCGCAGGAAGGAGAGGTCGGCGCTCCCCCCGCCCACCTCGACGAGGAGCGCGTCGCCGCCGGCGAGCGCCTCGTGCTCCTTGAGCGCCTCACGGACCGCGACGTAGCTGAGGCGGTTCTCCTCCGAGCCGTCGATCACCTCGACGTCGATGCCGGTGCGCAGGCGTACCCGGTCGAGGAACGTGTCGCGGTTCACCGCCTCGCGCACGGCGCTCGTGGCGACCGCGCGGTAGCGCACGACCCCGTAGGAATCCATGATCCGGCGGAAGCCCTCGAGCGCCCGCAGCGTCGCCTCGATCGTGGAGGCACCCAGCCTCCCGCCGGTGAAGGCGTCTTTCCCCAGGAGCACCGCCCGCGAGGCCTCCTCCAGGATCCGGGGAGGCCCGCCGGGAGGCAGCTCGGCCACGACCAGCCGGATGGCACTCGCCCCCATGTCGAGCACGGCCACGGGGCGCAGGGCGGGTCCCCCGGGGGGGTCGGCGGGCGGGTCGGCGGGGCTTGTCACGGGGATCTCCGGGAAGGGCCCACCATTGTAGCCCGTGGCCCGCGGGCCGGCTTTCGGCCCGGGTGGAGTAGGCTAGAAGGCCCTGGCGACGATCCCGTGACGGCTCCCGACGACGACCCCGACGACCGAGCGGCCCACCTCCTCGAGGACCGGGTGACGCGCGTCTTCCGGGAGCTGCCCGGGGCCGTGGCCGGGCACGAGGAACCGGTCCACCAGGTGCGCGTCGCCGGTCGGCGGCTGCGGGTGGCCCTGCCCCTGCTGGCCCGCAAGGGTGGCATCCGGCCGGTCAATCGCGCCCTCAAGGTGCTGCGGAAGCTGGTGCGTGCGGTCGGGGCCGGGCGGGACATGGACGTGATCGTCGGCCTCTTCGTGGACCGCCTGGCCGAGCTGAAGGCCCCCTCGGCCGAGCAGCGCGCGCTGCTCAGCCGGCTCCGCGCGGCCCGGGCGCGCAGCCGCGCGCAGGTGGCCGAGGACATCCTCGACCTCGACATCGACGGCCTGCGCCGGAACCTACGGCGCCTGCTCCACGCCGGCGCCACGGACTCCGCGGCGGCGCTCGCGCGGGTGGGCGCCCTGCGGGAGGAGGAGGGCAGGGCACTCCTGCGGGGCTTCAGCCAGGTGGGCGAGCGGTACCGTCCGGCGGACCTGCACGCCCTGCGCCGACGGGTGCGGCGGCTGCGCTACGCGGCCGAGCTGCAGGACGCCCTGCGGGGGGAGGACTCGAGGGCCCCCGTCCTGTGGAAGCGGCTCCAGGACGGCATCGGGATCGTCCACGACCACGACGTCCTCGCCGGCTGGTTCGAGGAGCAGGCCCGCCTCGCCGGCGCGAGGGGCAACGTGCTGCTGGCCCGCGCCGCGCAACGCGAGCGCCGGGCCTTCGTCGGCCTCGGCCGGCTCCTGCACCGCGCGCTGCTGGAGACGAGGCCCGCCGACCTCGCGCTGCGGGCCTTGCAGGCGATGGCCCGCGGGCGGTCGATCGCCTCGGTCTAGAATCCCACCACACGGGGGGAACCCGCATGCAGCTCCTGATCATCCGTCACGCGACCGCCGTACCCCGCGGGACGCCGGGGATTCCCGACGAGGACCGGCCCCTGACGCCCGAGGGCGAGCTGAAGTTCCGCGAGGCCGCGAAGGGCCTGGCCCGACTAGTGGACCGCCCGAGCGCCCTGCTGACGAGCCCGTGGCTCCGGGCGAAGCAGACGGCGGCCCTTGCCGCCGCGGCCTGGGGACGTATCGAGCCGCAGGAAACCGCGGCCCTCGCGGGCGGGTCGTTCGACGAGCAGGCGGCGGTGCTGGACCGCTACCCGGAGGACTCCACCGTGGCGGTCGTGGGCCACGAGCCGTACGTGTCGGAGCTGCTCGCGCGGCTCGTCGGCAGCCGCTCCGAGGACCGCCTGGCCTTCAAGAAGGGCGGGGTGGCCCTCGTCGAGCTGCCCGGCCGCCTGGCCGGGGGCGGCGAGCTCGTCTTCTTCCTCCCGCCGAAGGTGCTCCGCAAGCTCTGACGCGAGGCTCGCGGGACCGCTTCAGGCCCCCTCCGGGGGCGGCGGGGCCGCGGCCTTCCGCCTCATCGACCGATAAAGGGCCCAGGCGACGCCCACCGCCAGGTAGTAGCCGAAGGCCAGGAAGAAGGAGATCCCCAGACCGACCGGGTCCACGTGGTGGGCCTGGTGCCACGCGCGCGCGAGGTCCTCGAGCTCGTCGCGCGCGGCTTCGAAGGGGAACTCCGTCACCTGCCCGCCCTGGTCGTCGAGGACGAAGGCCGTCCGGGGCCCCTCGTGCAGGCCCCAGGCCACGATCTCGAGCTCCGGGTCGTCGTCGGCCTGCGCCGCGCGGACGAACCCGCCCCCCCACATGTCGAGGTTCACCTCGAAGTCGCGGGCCTCGAGCGCCCGGCCGTTCGCGGCCCGGGGCTCGATCCGGAACCTCAGGGTCTCGCCCTCCTGCTGCTCGCTCACCGAGAACCGGATCGCCGCCTCGCCCTGGCCCCACACCGCCTTCTCGACGGGCATGAGGAGCACGTCGGTGCGCCGGTACTCGAAGACCCAGGAGAGCACGAGCCAGGCGAGCAGCACCAGCGGCCCGCCCAGCAGGATCAGCTTCAGGACGCGCTTCATCACCGGTCCCTCCTACGCCCGCGAGAACGCCCGCGAGGCAGCGGCCGCGAACAGGTAGAAGGCGGCCCCGCCGATCATGGCCCACGTGAAGCCGAGGATCACCGCCGCGACCATCGTGGCCATCGAGCCGACCACGCTGAAGATGCCGTTGAGGCCCCAGTAGAAGGGCGGGGCCGGGAACGGGCCCCGGCCCGTGGACTGCAGGCCGCGCGGGAAGGGCATCCCCATCAGGAAGCCGAGCGGGGCCACGAGCAGGATGGCGACGGCGATCCGCGCGCCCAGGGGCAGGGGCAGGAGCACCGGCACCACGCGCGGCAGGCCGAGGGCGTACAGGGCGGCGAGGCCCGCCACGGCGAGGCACACCGGGCCCAGCCGGAACCGCGCGCTCGACATGCTGCCGAGGCCGCCGGCGGCGAGCAGGGTGAAGAGGAGGATCGAGAGCGTGAAGATCGGATGGCCGAGGAGCAGCGTCAGGTGCTGCAGCAGCGACAGCTCCACCGCGATGAAGCCGATCCCCAGGCTCGCGAAGTAGGCGACCGACGCGGCGTAGAGGCCGGCCGGCTCGCCCTTCGGCTTGCCGAAGGCGAGGAAGAGGACGCAGAGGACGAGGACGGGCGCGAGGATCCACAGGAACGCCCTCCGCATCGCCCGGGGCAGGCCCCACGGCTTGGCCCGCGCGAAGAAGAACGGCCGGTCGTCGAAGACGGGGTCGACGCGGGTGGTCGCCTCGCTCACGTACTCGGCGAAGCTCGTCCGGCCGGAGAAGAGCGAGGCGTAGGGCTCCTCGACCTTCCGCCCCGGCACGATGACCGGCTGGGTGCCCGGCCACGAGGCCATCTGCTCGGTCTCCTGCGCGGTGAACGGCCGCTTCTTGAGGATGAAGATCATCTGCGGCGGGTCCTCGCGGTTCCCCTCGCGGGTCTCCAGGAGAACGGCGATGCGCCGGCCGGCCTCCTCCGGCCCCAGCAGCGCCACCGCGTTCGAGACGAGCCGCGGCACGTCCACGTCCCAGCGCAGGATGACGAGCTGCCCGTCGGGGGTCAGGTGGTCGAGGTACGCGTCGAAGGCCTCGACCGTGTAGAGATGGTTCTCGGAGAGCGAGAGCCCGCCGGAGGCGACCGCGGCCCACGAGTCGACGAAGCCCATCAGGATCACGTCGAAGAGCCGGTCGGTGCGCCGGATGAACGTCCGGCCCTCCGAGAGGATCGCCTCCACCCTGGGGTGGTCGTAGAGGTTCCCGGCCCGCGCGCCGAAGTGGCGCACGAAGCGGAGCATGAGCGGGTTCATCTCGACCGCGGTCACCTTCTCGGAACCCGCGGCGAGGGCCACGAGGACGTCCGACCCGCCGCCGGGTCCGATGATGAGCGTCTTCGGCCGCTCCGGCACGATCCGGAACGGCAGCCCGCGGTACCAGTTGCGCATGTCGCCCACGCTCGCGACGTCGCCGTCCCACTCGAGGATGTTCGTCCAGGCGTCCGAGTCGATGTAGAGGCGGGCGAGGTAGGGCGATTCAAAGCCGGTCACGGCGTCGATGCGCGAGTACGCGTTCCAGCCGGTGAGCGCGATGCGGGCGCCCGGGGTCGCGGCCACGTGGCGATAGAGGCCCTTGGTGGGCGCGCTGCGGATCTTGAAGAGGCCCGTCGTCTCGTTGGCGCCGAGGGCGGCGAGGACGAGGAGGACCGCCACCGCGGACGGGACGCGGAAGCGGGGGGCGAAGAGGGCCGCCGCCACGAGCGGCGCGATCGAGACCGCGAGGACGGCGGTCTCTCCCCCGAGCCAGGACAGGAGGAACGTGACGGCGAGGGCGCCGAGCGAGGCGCCGAGCAGATCGGCGAAGTAGAGCCGGCCCGCGTTCTCGCGTCCCACCGCGAAGAGCATCGAGAGCGCGACCCCGGCGAGGAAGAAGGGCACGAGCGAGACCGCGAAGTAGAAGGCCAGCCGGTCGGGGTGGAAGGGCACCCTCACGATCAGCCAGAGGGCGAGCGGGATGGACAGGCCGTAGAGGAAGGTGAAGAGGGCCGCGCGCTCGCGGGAGAAGGCCATCCTCTCCCGCAGGAGGTGGAGGGCGAAGCCGCCGAGGCCCCAGCCGAGGAGCGCCACCGAGATCGCGACGAAGGCGAAGTGGTACCAGATGGTGGCCGAGAAGATGCGGGTGAGGCCGATCTCGAACATGAGACCGGAGAGGGTGACGAGAAAGATGCCGAGGTAGAGGCCCAATGCTGCTCCTTCAGAGGTCGGTGCGGGTCACGCCGGGGATGCCGAGGACGAAGTCCGGGCCGTAGGCGGTGGCGGGGGTCTGGAAGCCGGCCGGCGCCTGGCCGGCCAGCACGCGCTCGACCACGGCGAGCGCGGCGCGCGCGGTGAACGTGTAGCCCTCGGGGGTCGCGAGGCGGCTGACTGCTCGACGGCCCTCGGCGTCCTCCGCCTCCCCCCACAAGAACGCGCGGCCCCGCCGGCGCTCGTCCTCGGTCGGCCCCGGGGCCCCCGCGCGCACGCGGGCGGTGAGGTAGCGGCGGACGACGTCCGAGCCGAGGAGCCCTCCGAAGTACCGGCCGGCCACGGCCAGCGCGCGCTGCCCGGGCGAAGCGGCGAAGTAGACCTCGATGTCCGGGATCCCGGTCGAGTGCCACGCGGTCGTCACGTCGCCGAGAGGCAGGGTGACGGCGGTCCGCGGTCCCTCGCCGAAGTCGATCCGGCGGGTCTTCCACGCGGAGGGCACCGGGGTGAGGGCGCCGCCGCGGCGGACGAGCCCGCCGCGGCCGATGGCCTCGATGGCCGTCGTGGCCGTGCCCCGCGAGATCCGGCCGACGCCGGCGTAGGCGAGGGCCAGGCGGCGCGCCCCGGGCAGGCGGTGCTTGAGGTGAAGCGCGAGGCAGTCCGACGGGACCACGTCGAGGCCGCAGCCGGGCAGCAGCATCACGAGCGAGGACCGGGCCTCGGCGTCGCGCGCGGCGAGCGCCTCGAACACCTCGACCTCGCCGGTGATGTCGAGGTAGTGCGTGCGCGTGCGCAGGCAGGCGTCCGCCATCGGCCGCGAGGTCCGCGAGAAGGGCCCGGCGCAGTGCAGCACCAGGCTCATCCCGGCGAGGGCCTCGTCGAGGCGGCGAGGCTCGTCGAGCCCGAAGAGGCGCCGCTCGAGGCCCAGCTCCTCGGCCAGCGCGCACACGCCCTCGGCGCTGCGCCCGGCGAGGATGGGCCGGTGGCCGAGGGCGGCCGCGAGGCGCGCGACGAGCTCACCCGTGTACCCGTTCGCCCCGTAGAGCAGCCACGGCCCGGTCATGACCATCGGCTCGCCCTCACATCGAGATCGAGCCCTTGCGGAAGTCGGTCCTTCCGATCCGGGCGTTGACGTAGACGGGCCGGCCCGACCGCGCGAGGTCGCGGGCCTCCCGGAAGACGGCGGCAATGAGAGAGGCGTCGTCGAGGTCGAGCCCCCGCGCGCCGAGGCCCTCCGCCGCGCGCTCGTACGCGGTGGGCGCGAGGACGGTGCCGACGTCGTCCTTCAGCACCTCGACCTGCTCGCGCGCGATCTGGGTCCAGCCCCGGTCGTTGCCGATCACCGCGATCACCCCGAGGCCGTGGCGGGCGAAGGTGTCGGCCTCGGCCAGGCTGTAGCCGACCGACCCGTCGCCGTAGACGACCCACACGTCGGCCGAGGGGCGGACGAGCTTCGCCCCGAGGGCGAACCCGGCCCCGACCCCGAGCGTGCCGAAGGGCCCGGGATCGAGCCAGGAGAGCGGCCGGCGAGGGCGCAGGACGTAGGACGCCGTCGAGACGAAGTCGCCGCCGTCGGCCACGATCACGCTGTCGTCGGCGAGGGCCTCGTCGAGCGCGCGCACGACGCGCAGCGGGTTGAGGCCGCCCGGGGAGTCGGCCTCCGCCTGCGCCGCGATCTCGGCGTCGCGCGCGGCGTCGCGAGCGCGCAGCGCGTCGCGCCAGGCCGTCCACTCCGGCCGCGGTTTCCTCGCCACGCCGGCGAGGCCGCGCAGGAAGAGCTCGGGCGCGCCGAGGACGGCCAGCGCCGGACGGCGGTTCTTCGCGATCTCGGCCCGGCTGCGGTTGGCGGAGACGAGGGCGGCCTTCCGGTTGATGTGGTTCCCGTAGTCCAGGCGGAAGTCGCACGGGACCCCGGCCAGGACCACGAGGTCGGCCTCGCGCAGCGCCTCCTTGCGCCTGTGGCGCATCTGCACCGGGTCGGCGGGGCCCAAGAGGCCGCGCGCCATGCCCGAGAGGTACACCGGCACGCCGAGGGCGCGCACGGCCCCCGCCAGCGCCCCGGCCTCCGTCGCGCTCAGCAGGGCCTGCGAGCCCACCAGCAGAACGGGCCGCTCGGCGCGGGAGAGGAGCGCGGCCGCCCGTCGCACGCGCGCCTCGTCCGGCTGCGGGACCGGCACCGGCGCGGGCGGCCCGGCGGGCGGGTTCTCGACGCCGCCGAAGAGGCGCCCCAGGTGGCGGCCGACGTACCACTGCCGCGCCCGCTCGCCGAGGGTGCGGGCCTGCTTCCCCGCCTTCGCGCCATACCACTCGCGCACGAGCGCCTCGGGGTAGAGGAGGTCGACCGGACACTCCAGGAAGACGGGGCCGGGGACGCCCTCGCGAGAGAGAGAGAACGCCTCTTCGAGCGCCGGGGCGAGGTCGCGCACCCGTCCGACGCGGCTCGCCCGCTTCACGTGGGGGCGGACGAGCGCCATCTGGTCGATGTCCTGCAGCGCCCCGCGGCCGCGGAGGAGCGTCGCCGTGGCCCCGCCGAGGAGGACCAGCGGCGACTGCGCCATCTGGGCGTTCTTGAGGGCGGTGATCGTGTTCGTGACGCCGGGGCCGGCGGTGACGGCGGCCACGCCGGGAACGCCGGTGAGCCGAGCCACGGCGTCGGCCGCGAAAACCGCGGTCGCCTCGTGGCGCGTGTCCACGACGCGGATCCCCCGCGCCTTGGCCGACACGAGGATCGGGGAGATGTGCCCCCCGCAGAGAGTGAAGAGGAAGCGCACCCCCTGCCGGGCGAGGACGTCGGCGACGAGGTCTCCGCCGGTCATGAGGGCGCCCATCTTACCGGGAGCCGGCCCACAGGCGCCGGAGCACCAGGCCGCCCCAGATGAGCGCGGCCAGCATCGCGAGAGCCCCGAGGAAGAAGGAGAGCCGCCCGAGCGTCACGTCGCGGGCGAGAAGGCCCGTCGTCCCGAGCAGGTATTCCCAGTCGTGGCCCTCGACCTCGGCGCCGGTGCGCCCCCCGAGCAGCGGCAGGCTCAGGGCGCGCGCGTCGGCGATGTAGGGCCCGAGGTCCATCAGGCTCTGCCCCGCCCACCACAGCGTGACCGACGCGGCGAAGGGGTCGCGGTTCTTGAGCAGGAAGACGCCGCCGCACAGGAGCGGGATCGCGACCTGGAAGAGGCTCCCCCCGAGCACGGTCACGAAGCGGCCGAACGGCATCAGGAGGACGTGGCCCGCCTCGTGGAAGGGCAGGTGGACGAGGTGGAGGAATGAGCCTCCAAGGTACGCGGGGTCGAGACCGTGGCGGAGGAAGCCGAGCGTCCAGAGGGCGAGCAGCGCGAGGAGGACGGCCCGTGCGCCGAGGACCAGGGGATTCGCCGGGCCGGCCTCGGGCAGCAGCAGGCCGCGCCAGCCTTCGTCGTCCTCGAGCTCCGTCAGGCGCCCGCGCATCGCGGCGAGCATACCCCCGATACGCCGGACGCGAGGCGCCGCCGTCGCGCCGGTTCGGCCGACGACTGAAGTACGATCGGGCGAGTGCCCAACACCCTCGTCCACTTCGCCGCGCAGGGCGCCGCGAGCCGGGGCGCCTGGCCCCGCCTCGACCCGCGCTGGATCTACCTCGCCTGCCTCCTGCCCGACCTGCCGTGGATCCTGAGGCGCGCGGTCGTGGCCTTCGCCTTCCCGGTGGACACGTTCGACCTGCGCGTGTACACGATGGGGCTGGCCTCGCTCGCCGGCACGCTGCTGCTCTGCGCCGCCATCGCGGTCGTGACGGTGGCACCGCGCACGGTCTTCGCCGTCCTCGGCGCCGGCGCGCTCCTCCATCTCCTGCTCGACGGGACCGAGGTGAAGTGGGGCAACGGCGTCCACCTCATGGCCCCCTTCTCCTGGCGCATGACGAGCTTCGACCTCCTCCCGGGTGAGAGCCCGGTCTACCTCCTGCTGACGGTCGCGGGCGTCCTTCTCCTCGCCTGGGAGATCGCGCGCCGGAGCCCCGCCACGGTCGGCCTCGACCTGCGCCCGGGCCGCCTGGCGCTCGGGGGCGCGCTGCTCGCCGCCTACGTCGCCGCCCCGCTCCCCTTCCTCCGCGCCATCGAGGCCTCCGACAGCTACTCGGTGAAGACCCTGCGCGAGGTGGAGGCGCGGCCGGGGCGGACCGTCGGCCTCGACCGGACGGCCTTCCTCGCGACGCCGGCGGGGGGCCGGATCCGTCTCTGGACGGGCGAGCTCGTCCGGGCCACGGGGACGCTGCCGAGCCGCGACGCCGCGGTGTCGCTCCACGGCACGTTCCTGGCCGCCGACGTCCTGCGCGTCGATCGACTCGTCGTGCACGGGCAGGACCGGGACTGGCCGAGCTACCTCGCCCTCGTCCTGCTGGCCGTGGTCTGGGCGAGGGTCGGCTTCAGCGGGTCAGGAGCAGCTTCACCGCCGCCACCAGGAGGACGACCCCCAGCAGGCGCTTGAACAGCGGCGGAGCGAGCTTCTTCGCCCCGAGCCAGGAGCCGACAAGCCCGCCCGCGAGAGCCACCACGGTCAGGAGGCCGGTGCCGCCGGGGACGGCGTGGCCCGCGCTCCAGTGGCCGAGGAGCCCGGAGGCCGAGTTCGCCAGGATGAAGGCCACCGAGGCTCCCGCCGTCCGGCGGGTCTCCTCCCAGCCGGTCAGCAGAAGCAGAGGCGAGAGGAAGATGCCGCCGCCCACCCCCGTGAGTCCGGCGAAGAGGCCGATGAAGGCGCCCATCCCGACGAGGGGCAGGGCCGGCGGGAAGGGGCGCCGGGCGATCTCCCGGGGGGCGGCCCACAGCAGGCGCAGCGAGGCCGCGGCCAGGAGCACGCCGAGCACGAGGCGGTGGACGCTCGTGGGCAGGGACACGAGGCCGCCCACGAACGCCGCGGGCACGGAGCCGAGGACGAGGGGCGCGAGTCGTCGCCAGGGCACGAGGCCGGCGGAGGCGAAACGCAGGGTCCCCACCGTGGCGACGGCGATGTTCATGACGAGGGCGGCGGGCTTGCTAGCCGCCGGAGTGACCCCGAAGAGGGCCATGGCCGCGAGGTAGGCGGAGGCCCCGGCGTGGCCGACGGACGAGTAGAGCACGGCCGCGGCCAGGACCAGGGCGGCGAGCCCCGCGAGGGCGACGGGCTCGGTGGGCACCTAGCGCCGCCGCGTCCGGCGCGGCCGCGTCCCGCCTTCGGCTTCCTCCCGCACCCAGCCCCAGACCGCCACCGCCGAGGGGAAGCCGATCGTGGTGGCGGCGAGGGCCACCACCTGCTCCAGCTCGGCGAGGCTCGCCCCGGCGTCGCGGGCCTTGCGGACGCCGGAGTGCACCGCCCCCTCGCGCATCGCCCCGATCGCGATCGCGAGCTTCAGCAGGCGCTGCGTCTTCGCGTCGAGAGGGCCGCCGCCGCCCTCCTCGTTGACGAGGTCCCACGCCTTGCCGAGCTTCGGAAAGCGGCGGACGAACTGCTGGTGGGCGGCGGGCGGGCGGCTCGTGGTCCTGGGCATGGGGTCCATGCTCTCCTCGGCCCGGGGCGCCGTCAAGGCTCGCCGGCGGGCGCTCCCCCGGCCGCCTCGTCGGACCGCGCGACGACCACGTACCGCTGCGGACCGCCTGGCCGCAGCGCGTCGAACGGGTAGCAGGTCACCAGGGTCAGCCGGGTGTCGCCCTCGTCCTGCGCGACCCACGTCTCGCGGCGATCGACGATCCGGGTGTCGCTCACCGTGTAGCGCCGACGCTGTCCGTCGGGACGCTCGACCACGAGGGCGTCGCCGCGGCGCAGCCGCCGCAGGAAGGCGAAGTGGGTGTCGCGGTGGCCGGTCACCACCGCGTTCCCCGCCTCGCCCGGCCGCGGCGTGCCGCTGAGGTGGCCGGGTCCGAAGGCCATCGTCCGGCCGCTCGCCCCGTCGAGGACGAAGAGATCGACGCCACGCGACGGGGCGATCAGCCGGGCGACGGGGCGGGTGTCGGCCCAGGGCCAGGGACTCGCGTCCCCGGCCCCGGACTGCGTCCTTTGCCAGGCGCGGCGCACCAGGTGCTGGGCGAGGTGCGCCTTCGCCCCGATCCACGCCGCCCGGCCCCCGTGCCATGCGGCCGCGGCGAGCAGGAGGACGAGGGCGGCCCGGCGCAGGCGAGCGCTCACGAGCGGTCTCCCGCGCGGAACCGGCGGTCGTCCAGCCACAGGAGCGCGGCGAAGGCGAGGGCGAGGCCGGCGAGGCCGGCGTGCACCGGCAGGGGCGTCGCCGTCTGCGGGAGCTCGCCGAAGACTCCGTCGTAGCTCCAGCCGTGGGGCAGGTTCGTCGCAACGGCCTGCGCGTCGAGCGGCGCGCCGGCGGGCCGCACCGGCGTCACGTCCACCGCCACGAGGCTCGTGTGCTTCGTGACCAGGTGGTGCTCGAGCCCGAGGGCGACGACCTCGGCCTTCACCGCGTCCGCGTCCCGTCCCTCGTGGATCGAGTCGAGGAGCGACTCGACCTTCCTCCGGGCCCAGAGGACGCCCAGGCCCTCGCCGGCGCGGCCGGCGAGGGGGAGCCCCACGCGCCACTTCTTCCCGCCGCGGCGGCCGGTCACGGCCACCTCGTCCACGCGGCCCGTGAGCCGGGCGCTCACCACGATCGGCTCGCCGAGGTAGAGGTCGCTGACGCGCGCCGGCCACGCCTCGACGGCCGCACCGTCCGGCCAGTGCACCTCGATGCCGGTGAGCACGGGGCTCTCCAGCCGCGCGAACAGGTGCCCCATCTTCTCCTCGACCTCGCGAACGTCGTTGATGTAGGTGAACGTCCCGTGGCCGAACTCGGCGGCCTTCGCCATGAAGTGGCCGTTGGGGGCGGACCCGATGCCGACCGTGAACAGCCGCGTGTCGCCGAGGCGCTGCCGGATGACGCCGAACAGCTCGTCCTCGTTGCCCACGCTGCCGTCCGTGAGGAAGACGACCTGGCGGACGAGCGCCGGGTCGTCGCTGCCCACGAGGGCGGCCTCGAGTGCTTCCCGCATCTCCGTCCCGCCGTTCGCCCGGAGCCCGGCCACCCAGTCCCGCGCCAGCTCCAGGGCCTGCGGGTCGACGGGCCGGGCCCCCGGGAAGAGCGCCTGTGCGGCGTTATTGAACTGGACCACGTTGAAGCGGTCCCCGGGGCGCAGCCTCCCGAGGGCGAGGAGGAGCGCCCGCCGCGCCTGCTGGATCGAGAGGCCTTCCATCGATCCGGAGGTGTCGATCACGTAGACGACCTCGCGCGGGAGCCGGCTCGCCTCGACGGCCGCGCCGGTGGGCGGGAAGAGCGTCAACAGCACGTAGCGGGACCCGCCCCTCTCCTCCTCGAAGACGGCGCTGCGGGGCAGGGCGCCGTCCTCGGGCTCCCACGCGAGCTCGAAGTCGCGGTCGGCCGGCACGAGAGCGTCGCTCAGGCGCACGCGGTAGCGGCCCCCTTCCCGCTTCTCGTTGACCACGGCGTGGGTCCGGCTCGCGAGCCGGCGGATCGGGAAGCCGGCGTCGAGATCAACCTCAATCGCCACCGGGTTGTGGGGCGTCTCCGAGGGAGGCCGCACCGGCGGGGTGACGTGCGAGGCGTCGCCCACGCGGTCGGTGTCGGGCGACCAGCCCCCGCCGTCGTCGGCGGAGGCCACCGGGTGGCCGGGGATGTAGCGGGGCCCGACCACGAGCGGGAAGCGCAGGCGCACCTCGCCCCGCTCGAAGGCGAGGGTCTGCTGGAACTCGATCTCCACCACGACCTCCTCGCCGGGGGCGACGTTCGCCACGCGGTTCGTGAAGACGTTCGGCCGCTGCTGCTCGACGAGGCTCGCGCGCCGGCCCGACTCGGCCGCCTGCCGGTACTCGGCCCGGGCCTGCTCGCGCTCGCGGATCTGCCCCTCGATCGTCCGCGCGCCGACCTGGATCCGCAGGTGGTCGACGGCCGCCGTCTCGGGCAGCGGGAAGACGTAGATCCCCTCGACCCAGCCGTCGGTCCCGTTGCGGAAGCGCTGGGTCACCTTCGCCCGCGCCACGACCCCGGAGACCGCGAAGCGGACCTCGGTCGCGAGGGTGGGGGCGGGGGCCCACGGGTCCTCCTTCGCCCGGCGCATCAGGAAGCAGCCGCTCGTCGCCTGCTCCGGCTCGAGCGCCGCATCGGGGACGCCCGGGCCCTCGGCGAGGGGCGCGGGCAGGGCGACCGCCGCCATCGTCAGCAGCAGCCCGAGGGCGACGGCGAGCACGAAGGCACGGCCCAGAAGCCCGGCGAAGTCCGAGGCGACGTCCCGCCACCGGCTTCGCTCGACGTCGATCGCGTCCGCGTGTGTGGTCATGTCCTTCCTCCTTCACCTGGATGAGACGGCCGCAATCGGGAGCGGCAGGGGAGAGAAAGGGGCGGTCCGGGGATCAATTCGGGCAGGAAGAGGGCGGGCCCCCTCCGCGGGGCAGCGGCCGCGCTATAGTCGGCCGGGGCCGCCCATGAGCCGGCGCATCGCGATCGTCGAGGACGACCGGACACTCCGGGAGAACTACGCGGACGTGCTCCGCCGGCACGGCTACGAGGTGGCGGCCTACCCCGACCGTCGCTCGGCCATGCTCGCCGCGAGGACGCGCCTGCCGGACCTCGCGGTCGTCGACATCGGCCTCGGGGACGAGGTGGACGGCGGCTTCGAGCTCTGCCGCGAGCTGCGCGTTCTCTCGGCCACCCTGCCCATCCTCTTCCTCACCGCCCGGGACAGCGAGTTCGACACGGTCGCCGGCCTCCGGCTCGGGGCCGACGACTACCTGACGAAGGACATCAGCCTGCCCCACCTGCTCGCTCGGATCGCCGCTCTCTTCCGGAGAGTGGACGCGGCGGGCACCGAGGCGGCGGCCGAGGACGTGGTCGAGCGGGGCCGGCTGCGGCTCGACACGAAGCGCGTGCTCGCGGCGTGGGAGAGCCGCCGGGTGGACCTCACGGTCACCGAGTTCTGGATCGTGCACGCCCTCGCGCGGCACCCCGGGCACGTCAAGGACCGCGAGCAGCTCATGGGCGAGGCGCGGATGGTGGTCGACGACAGCACCGTCACCTCGCACGTCAAGCGCATCCGAAGGAAGTTCCTCGCCGTCGACCCCGGCTTCGACCGCATCGAGAGCGTCTACGGCCTCGGCTACCGCTGGAACGGCGAGGACGGCTAGCGTGGGCCGTGTCCGCCTCCGGCTCCCCCTGCCGGCCGGCCTCCTCGTCGCCTCGAGCCTGCTCCTCGTCCTCCCCTGGCTCGCCTGGCGGGTCCTCGGAGAGCTGCGGCTCCTGGCGCTCGAGGCGCAGGAGCAGGCGCTCGCGGCGACCGCGCGAGCCACGGCCCTGGCCCTCGGCGACCGGCCCTCCCTGCTGCCCGCGTCCGCGGCCGGCACCGGGCCCGGGCGCGTCCTGAGGCTTCTCGACCTTCCCGGCCCCGTCGTCGTGGACGGCCGCGCGGAGGACTGGAGCGACCCCGACCTGGAGACGCACCGGCTTCCCGAGGCGGGGGATGAGGCCGACGAGGCGGCGCCGGCTCTCTACCGGATCGGCCGCCGGGGGAACGGCGTCTACGTCCTCTTCGAGGTGCGCGACGCCGCGGTCGTGCTGCGGGGCGAGACGGGGAGCGGCGACCACCTCGAGATCGGGGCCGTCACCCGGGACGACGAGCTCCTCCGCTTCGAGGTGGACGCGGGCGCGGACGGGCCGGCCTCGGCGTGGCTCGTCGGGGAGGACGGCCGCCGCGCGCCGGACAACCGCATCGAGGGCGCGTGGAGCACGGCCGAGGGCGGCTGGGTCCTCGAGCTCCGGCTGGCGCGTACGCTCGTGGGCCCCCGCCTCGGCTTCGCGGTCGTGGACGTGGACGACCCGCAGACGCGCGAGGTCGCGGCCCGTTTCGAGTCGGGTGGGACCGCGACCCGGGGCGCGCTCCTCGCCGTCCTGACGCCCGCGCCGGAGGTCCACGACCTGCTCGCCGGCCTCGCCGGCGAGCGCATGCGCCTCTTCGTGGCCGACGAGGACAAGCACGTGCTGGCCCAGGCCGGGGCCGTCACTCCGGACACGAACCGCCACCCGCTCCGGCGCCGGCTCTGGCGTTCGCTCCCCGCCGGCGAGCCCCGGGAGGCCGTGCCGGCGACGGACGCCCCCCACGAGGTCGACCGGGCCCTCGCCGGCGAGCCGGCGGCGCGCCGGCGCACCCTGGCGGCCTCGGGCACCGTCGTGCTCTCGGCCGCGCACCCCGTCCGGGTGGAGGGCCGGGTGCGCGGGGTCGTCGTCGCCCAGGAGGCCGCGCCCGACGGCGTCGGGCTGCGCGGCCTCTCCCTCGCGGCGGCCCTGGCCACCTTCCTCGCGGCGTCCCTCCTCGGCGCCCTGGCGCTTCTCGGCCTGTCCGCGCGGCTCTCCCTCCGCGTCCGGCGGCTGCGGGACGGAATCGAGGACCTGGCGGAAGGCACGCGGCACGCGGCGGCGACGGTGCCCGAGGCGGACGCGGGCGACGAGATCGGAGACCTCGCCCGCAGCGTCGGCGGCCTGGCCGCGCGGCAGCGGGAGCACGCGGCGTACCTCGAGCAGGTGGGCCGCCGGCTGTCCCACGAGATGCGGACGCCGGTGGGAGTGGTGCGCTCCTCCCTCGACAACCTGCGCCTCGCCGCCCTGCCCGACGACGCGCGCGTCTACCTGGACCGGGCCGACGAGGGCCTGCGCCGGCTGAGCCTCATCCTCTCGCGGATGAGCGAGGCCACGCGGCTCGAGCAGTCGCTCGCCGCCACCGAGCGGGAGCCGTACGACCTCGTGCCCGTGGTGCGCGGGTGCGTCGAGGGCTACCGCGCGGCGAACCCCGGCCGCGAGGTCGCGCTGCGCGAGCCCGGGGAGGCGCTGCGCGTCGCCGGCTCGCCGGACCTCCTCGCCCAGCTCCTCGACAAGCTCGTCGACAACGCGCTCGGCTTCGCGCGCCCGGGCACTCCGACTGAGATCGACCTCCACCGGTACGGGCGGACGGTCGCGCTGTCGGTTCGCAACGAGGGTCCCCCGCTGCCCGCGGAGATGGACGGCCGGCTCTTCGAGTCGATGGTGTCGATCCGACCCGCCGGCGCGGGTGCCATGCCTCCCCACCTCGGCCTCGGCCTCTACGTCGTCCGGCTCATCGCCGAGTTCCACGGCGGCTCGGCGGCGGCGCACGACCGCCCCGACGGCCGCGGCGTGATCGTGACCGTCACGCTCCCCCTCGCCGCCGCAGGCGGCGGGGCTACTTGACGAACCGGTAGCCGACGCCGACGACCGTCTCGACGTGGTGGCGGGCGGGGCCGAGCTTCAGGCGCAGCCGCCGGATGTGCGCGTCGATGCTGCGCTCGTCGATCTCGGATTCCCAGCCCCAGACCCGCTCGAGGAACCGCTCGCGAGTGAGGACGCGCCCCGGCCGCTCGACCATGTAGCGGAAGAGCTCGAACTCCTTGTGGGTGAGCCGGATCTCCTCCCCCCGGTAGCGCACCACGTAGGCGTCGAACTCGATCTCCCAGTTCAGGTCGCGGTAGCCCTGCGGCTCTTCGCCCGTGCCCGCGGAGCGGCGCAGCGCCACCTTGGCCCGGGCGGCGAGCTCCTTGAGGCTGAACGGCTTCACCACGTAGTCGTCCGCGCCCATCTCCAGTCCGAGCAGGCGGTCCACCTCGTCCGCGCGGGCGGAGACGATGATGATCGGCACGTGGGCGGTCGCCGTCTGGCGCCGGATCATCCGGCAGACCTCGAGGCCGTCCATGCCCGGCAGGTTGAGGTCGAGGAGCACGAGGTCGACCCCCCTGCGCACCGCCTCCAGGCCCTCCTCGCCCGTGCGCGCGACGCGCACCTGGAGGCCGGCCTTCTCCAGCTGATAGCCGATCGCCTCCGCGATGTCGTTGTCGTCCTCGATGAGCAGCACGCGGCGGCGCGTGTCCGCCCCCGCCGGCGGCGGGGCCGTCTCGCGGGCGGCGGGGCGCTCGCTCCGTTCGGCCCGGTCCACCCTCATGGCTTCTCGGCCTCCGCGTGGTGGCGCACGTCCTTCGCCTCCGTGATGAAGATGACGTCCTCGGCGATGTTCGTCGCGTGGTCGGCGATCCGCTCGAGGTTGCGGCTGATGAGGATGAGCGACAGCGCCCGCTGGATCGTCCCGGGGTCGGCCATCATGTAGGTGAGCAGCTCCCGGAACACCTGGTCCTTGAGCTCGTCCACCTCGTCGTCGCGCCGGAGCACGTCGCGCGCGAGCTCGGCGTCCTTCTTGACGAAGGCGTCGAGGGCGTCCCGGACCATCTTCTCCGCGACCTCTGCCATGCGCGGGATGTCGATGAGCGGTTTGAGCGGCGGCTGCGGGATGAGCACCAGCACGCTCTCCGCGATGTTGACCGCCTGGTCGCCCACCCGCTCGAGGTCGGCGTTGATCTTCATGGCCGAGGTGATGAGGCGCAGATCGACGGCGAGCGGGGCCTGGGTGGCGAGGAGCTTCAGGCAGCGGTTGTCGATGTCCATCTGGAGATCGTTGATCTCCTTGTCGGTGGAGATGACTCGCTGCGCCTCCTCCTCCCGCCGGTGGATGAGGGCGTGCACCGCGCGGTGCACGCGGTCCTCCACCAGCCCCCCCATGGTGAGGAGCTGGTTCCGCAGCGCCTGGAGGTCGCCTTCGAAGTGGTGCCGTTCCATTCTTCCGATCTTCTCCCGTTATCGCCCGCCTGCGTCGGCGGGGCTCACCCGAACCGGCCCGTGATGTAGTCCTCGGTCAGCTTGTCCTTCGGGGCGGTGAACATCTCCGCCGTCGGGGCGTACTCCACGAGCCTCCCCAGCCAGAAGAACGCCGTCTTGTCCGAGACGCGCGCCGCCTGCTGCAGGTTGTGGGTCACGATCACGATCGTGTACTTCTCCTTCAGCTGGAAGATCAGCTCCTCGATCTTGAGGGTGGCGATCGGGTCCAGGGCCGAGCACGGCTCGTCCATGAGGATGATCTCGGGCTCCACCGCGATGGCGCGGGCGATGCAGAGCCGCTGCATCTGGCCGCCGGAGAGAGAGAGGCCGCTCTCGCCGAGACGATCCTTCACCTCGTCCCAGAGGGCCGCTCCCTCGAGGCTGCGCTCGCAGGCCTCGTCGAGGGTCGCCTTGTCGTTGATCCCGGCGATGCGCAGGCCGTAGACCACGTTCTCGTAGATCGACTTCGGGAACGGGTTCGACTTCTGGAACACCATCCCCACCCGCCGCCGGACCTCGATGACGTCGGTGGTGGGAGCGTTGATGTCGAGTCCCTTGACCCGGACCTCGCCCCACACCTTCACGTTGTCGATGAGGTCGTTCATCCGGTTGAGGCACCGGAGGAGCGTCGACTTGCCGCAGCCCGAGGGCCCGATGAGGGCGGTGACCCTCCGGTCCTCCATGTCCATGGTGATGTCGTGGAGGACGTGGTTGTCGCCGTAGGAGAGGTTCACGCTCCGGCAGACGATGTCGGGCGGGCCGCCGGACGCGGCCCCCGCCTCCTGGGCCTTGACCTCGGTCCTGATGCGCAGCCCGGTGTCGGGGGCCGTGGTCTTCATGTCGCGGTCGGCCATCGGCATGCCTCGGTCCTCAGAACGCGGACGTCTTGTACTTCTCGCGCAGGTAGTTCCGCACCGTGATGGCGGTGATGTTCATCAGGACGACGATCACCAGCAGGAACACCGTGGTCGCGTACACCATGGGCTTCGCCGCCTCCACGTTCGGGCTCTGGAAGCCGACGTCGTAGATGTGGAAGCCGAGGTGCATGAACTTGCGGTCGAGGTGGAAGAAGGGGAAGTAGCCGTCGAGGGGCAGCTCGGGGGCCAGCTTGACGACGCCCGTCAGCATGAGCGGCGCCACCTCACCCGCGGCGCGGGCCATGGCCAGGATGAGACCGGTGAGGATGCCGGGGGCGGCCGCGGGCAGGACGACCCGGAGGATGGTCTGGAACCTGGTCGCGCCCATGGCCAGGGACGCCTCGCGCATGGAGCGCGGCACCGCGGCCAGCGCCTCCTCGGCGGCCACGATGACCACCGGGACGGTCAGCAGGGCGAGGGTGAGCGAGGCCCACAGGATCCCCCCGGTGCCGTACGTCGGGGTGGGGAGGGCCTCGGGGAAGAAGACGCGGTCGATCCCGCCGCCCACGAAGTAGACGAAGAAGCCGAGGCCGAAGACGCCGAACACGATCGAGGGCACCCCGGCCAGGTTGTTCACGGCGATTCGCACCGTCCGCACGAGCGGCCCCTGCTTCGCGTACTCGCGGAGGTACAGCGCGGCGAGGACGCCGAGCGGCACCACCGCCAGGCTCATGAGGAACACCATCATCACGGTGCCGAAGATGGCCGGGAAGATGCCGCCTTCGGTGTTGGCCTCCCGCGGCTCGTCCGCGAGGAAGCTCCAGAGCCGGCTCGCGTAGACCCGTGCGCGGCCGGGCCAGCGGAGCTCGTTCGCCGGGTAGGCGCGGTAGATGTCCAGAGCTCGCAGCTCCTTCTCCTGCCCGTCGACGGTGCGGAAGGTGACCCGGGTGGAAGCGGCGCCCTCCATCTGCCGGCCGAGCTTCTCCTCGAGCTCCGCGTAGCGGGCCTTCTCGTCCTGCTCGCGCTTCTCGAGCGCCTGGCGCTCGGCCGACTGGTCCCGCGACGGGTCCTGCTTCAGGCGGTAGTCCAGCCGGCGGCGATCGAGCCGGACCTTCTCGATCGCGTAGTTCACGGCGCCGATCTCGTCCTTCTCGAGCGCCTTGACGGCGGCGCGGTCGCGCCCGGCCTTGGCGACGAGCTCCGGCAGGCGGGCGCGCACGGCCTGCGCTCCGCTCGCGGTCTCCTGGCCGCCCTCGACGATCTTCGCCGGGGTGCCGATGAGAGGGCCGTACTCGCTGCGCTCGACGAGGTAGAGCCCGGCCGGCTCCTCCCTCTTCGCGATCTCGGACTCGTTCACCCACCTGAAGTCGATACCGTAGAGGTCGCGGTTGCCGACCTTGAGCTGGATGCGGTGGTTCTTCAGGTGGTCCGGCTGGCCGGGGTCCGGGATCGCCTGTCGCTGCACCGAGCTCGCCCGCCAGCACGGAGCCGTCCTTCAGGGTCAGCTGCTCGATCCGCGAGGGCCAGAAGATGCCGAGACCGTTCGACAGGATGACGGCGAGCAGGCCCAGGATCATCAGCAGGCAGATCCCGAGCGCGCTCCCGGTCAGCCAGATCAGGTGCTCGCCGCGGGCGAGGTTCCTTCGGAGCGACATCGTCAGATCGCCTTGTACTTGTCGCGCAGGCGCTGCCGCACGAGCTCCGCCAGGGTGTTGACGAGGAAGGTCATCAGGAAGAGGACGCAGGCCGACAGGAAGAGCACGCGGTAGAGCGTGCCGCCGTAGGGCGCCTCCGGCACCTCGACCGCGATGTTGGCGGAGAGCGTGCGCATGCCGTTGAAGGGCGACCAGTCGAGGACGCGGCGTGTTCCCGGTCGCCATGAGGACGATCATGGTCTCGCCCACCGCGCGGCCGAAGCCGACCATCACGGCCGAGAAGATGCCCGGGCTCGCGGTGGGAAGGACGACCCGGGTCGCCGTCTGCCAGCGGCTCGCGCCGAGCGCGAGCGACGCGGCGGTCAGGTGCTGCGGCACGCTCGAGAAGGCGTCCTCGGAGATCGTGAAGATGATCGGGATGACCGCGAACCCCATGGCGAGGCCGACCACCACGCTGTTGCGCTGGTCGTACACGAGGCCGAGCGCCGACCCGAGCCACTGCTTCACGTCGTTGCCGAAGACGCCCGCCTCGACCCAGGGACCGGCCTGGAAGGCCAGCCAGCCGCCCGCCACGAGGAGGGGCAGGATCACCAGGACCTCCATGCCCGGCCGGAGCCGGTGGCGGAAGGCGTAGGGGAGGCGGTCCCAGAAGAGAACGCCCGCCGTGCCGGCCAGCGGCAGGAACACGATCAGCAGCAGGACGGGGACGAGGTTCGCCTCGACGCGCGAGGCGAGCCACAGCCCGGCGATGAAGCCGATCACGACGCTCGGCAGGGCGGCCATGATCTCGACCGTGGGCTTGACCTTCGCCTTCAGCGTGGGGTGGACGAACTGCGAGGTGTAGAGGGCCCCGAAGACGGCGAGGGGGATGGCGAACACGAGCGCGTAGAAGGTGGCCTTGATCGTCCCGAAGATCAGGGGAACGAGGCTCATCTTCGGCTCGAAGTCGTCGGTGGCGCCGGTCGACTGCCAGACGTACTCGGGCTGGGCGTAGCCCTCGTACCAGACCTTGCCGAACATCGCCCGCCACGAGAACTCGGGGTGCGGGTTCTGGAGCGAGTAGCGCTCGACGGTGCCGTCGTGCCGCTTCACGAGGATGCCGTCGGCGCGGGGCGTGACGAGCGCGGTGTCGGCCGGCGACCCGCCGCCGGGGAACCTCAGGAGCGTGCGCTCGGAGGTGAGGTGGCGCAGGACGACGGAGCCGTCGCGTCCCGTCGTCACGAAGCTGCGCTCGCGGGTGGAGGAGGCGATCGAGAGGACGGCGGAACCCTGGCCCTCGAACTCGTGGGCCTTGACCATCTCGAGGTCGGCCTCCGCCCTCGGGCGGGCGCGGAACCACGCGGAGAGCCCGCCCTGCTCGTCGCCCACGATCACGCTGTTGCCGCCGAGCGCCCACTCGACCGCGGTCAGGGGCACCGAGCTGATCCTCGTCGCGTCCGTGAGCTGCGCCTTTCCGCTCGACAGGTCCCAGTGGTAGAGGACGCCGCTCGTGGTCGTGGCGACGAGCGTGCCCGCGCGGCCGAGCCGCACGTGCGTGACCGCGTCGCCGGGCTTCGTCTTCAGCGTCTCGAGAGAGGGGGGCGGCGGGGCCTCTCCGTCCGGGGGCGCCGCGACGCGGGCGAGCACGACCTCGTCGTCGGCGACGAGCGCCGTCACCGTCTTCTCGCCCTCGCTCGACTCCTGGTAGCTCACCTCGCGGACGGGCCGCTTCTGCGGGTCGACCTCGAGGAGCCCGCGGTCACGCAGCTCGATCTCGAGGTCCCGCAGCGTCTGGCCCTCGAACAGGGGCCGGAAGCGGACCTGGGCGAGCGCGACCCGCCCGTCGCTCGCCCCGACCGCCACGAGGTCACCCTGCAGGCTGCGGGAGGCCGCGGTCACCGTGGCGCCGTCGAGGCCGGGGATCCGCATCTCGCGGTGGCGCGCGCCGTCCTGCATCCGGAAGAAGACGACCCGCGCGTCGGGGGTGACGTCGTACAGGTAGCGCTGGTACTCGTCGACGCCCACCGCGAGGGGGGTCGCGTGCGACTCACCCCCTCCCGGAGCGGCCAGCGACAGCGTGGCGAGGCGCTCGCTCGTCGCGCCGCGGAACAGCGGCAGCGCCTCGCCGAAGATGAACACGAAGATGAAGAGGACGCTCAGGATGATGAAGACGCCGCCGAAGGTGATGACCCCGCGTGGCCGCCCGGTCCACGAGCTTGACGCGGGCGATCCGCTTCGACGCGGCCGCCATCCGTTCGCGGACGCTGGGGCTGGCGGTGGCCATGGTGTCGGGGCTCCGGGGGCACGGCGGCGCCCGGGGCCGAGTCCCCTCCGGACCTCCGCCCCGGGCGCGAGGTGATGCCTACTCGACCTTCTTCAGCTCTTCCGCGACGATCGCCGGCGGGAGCGGGAGGTAGCCGTCCTTCACCACGACCTCCTGGCCGTCCTTGCTCAGGATCAGCTTGAGGAACTCCCTGACCAGCGGGTCGAGCGGCTTGCCCGGCGCCTTGTTCACGTAGATGTAGAGGAAGCGGGCGAGCGGGTACTTCCCGCTCGTGACGTTGGCGTAGGCTGCCGTCGAAGAACTGGTCCGTCTCGGCGAGCTGGCAGCGCCTTGACCCCCGAGGTCTTGTAGCCGATGCCGCTGTAGCCGATGCCGAAGCGGTCCTCGGTCACGCCCTGGACCACCGACGCCGAGCCCGGCTGCTCCTTGACGGTGTCCTTGTAGTCGCCGTTCTTCAGCGTGTGCTCCTTGAAGAAGCCGTACGTGCCGGAGGCGGAGTTGCGGCCGTAGAGCGAGATCGGCCGGCCCGCCCAGTCGCCGGTCAGGCCGAGGTCGCCCCAGGTGCTGACGTTCTTGCCGCCGCGGCGGCGCGTCTTCGAGAAGACCGCGTCCACCTGCGCGAGGGTCAGCTTCTCGAGCGGGTTGTCCTTGTTCACGTAGACGGCGAGCGCGTCGTACGACGTGCGGAGCTGCGTGGGCTTGTAGCCGTACTTGGCCTCGAACTGGTCGATCTCGGTCGAGCGCATGGCGCGCGACATCGGGCCGAACTGCGAGGTGCCGGCGATGAGCGCGGGCGGCGCCGTGGAGCTGCCCTTGCCCTCGATCTGGATCTTGATGTTGGGGTACATCTTGCGGAACGTCTCCGCCCACAGCGCCATCATGTTGTTCATCGTGTCGGAGCCGACGCTGTTGATGTTGCCGGAGACGCCCGAGGCCTTCTGGTAGGCGGGGATCCCGGCGTCGACCTGCACCCGCTGGGCGAGCACGGGGGCCGCGAGGACCACCAGGGCCGCCACCGTCGCGAAACGCTTCATGAGATCTCTCTCCTCGATTCCACCGTCAGGCTAGCAACGCCCGGGAAACGGCGGGTTACGCGCGTGTTAATTCCGTGTTAACTGGGACGGGGAGCCGCGGGGAGCGCCTCGCGGCGCCCCCCGCAGACCGCCTAGAAGATGAACTGGGTCTGGAGCCGGAACTCGTTGGTCGTGGTGCCCGCACCCGCGTTCGCCGCGTCGTCCTTGAGCTGCCGGAAGTCGGCCTGCACCTTCAGTGCGTGCTTGTTGTAGTAGTAGCTGACCGCGCCGCCGATCTCCGAGCGATCGTTGCCGTCCACGAGGTCGTTCGGGTCCACCTTGGCGTACCGGAAGGCCAGCTCGAAGAACGAAGCCCCGGGGATCCCCGGCGCTTTCCACGCGTACGACGCCTGGCCCAGGAAGCCCTTGTCGTGGAACTCCGGAGAGCGATCGCCCGTCGCCGGGGCCTCGGGGTTCGACCGGCGGTCGGCGTACTCCGCCCAGGTCGCGAAGCCCCTGTACTTGAAGGTGTAGTCGACGGCCCAGGTCTGGTTGTCGAGGTCGACGGCGGTCGTGGACCCGTACCGGTTGTTGTTCGAGAACTGCCCGGCGAGCGCGAGCAGGGGCCCGGCGACCGAGTCGCCCAGGTCGCCCTCGGTCAGCAGGGCTCCCGAGCCCCACTGGTCCATGCGCGTGTTGCCGATCGCCTGCCACATCACGCGGCCGGACCACAGGTACTTGTTGTTGTCGTTCGTGGCCTGGGTGCGCCCGTTGCCGTTGGACATCATGACGCGCCAATCGAGCTTGTTGCCGCCCACCACGCCCCAGAGGGCGATGCCGGTCTCGCGCGCGTCGTTGTAGCGCGAGTCGTTGATCGCGCGGTCCACGAACTGCTGGGCGCCGGACGAGGTGAGCTGCTGCCGTCCGAACGGAGCCTTGAACTGCCCGAACTTCACGCGGAAGACCTTCTTCGACGAGATGTCCCAGTCGATGTTCGCGTCCTCGACGAACTGGCTCGGCGGCGTGTTGTTCACGTCGGTCCAGTTCAGCTGGACCTCGAACTCGAGCTGCGGCTTGTAGAACCAGCCTTCGAGCTTGAACTTCGCCCGCCGGATCCGGAAGCTGCCCTTGCTGTCGCCCTTGCCCGCGGTGCCGGCGAGCTGGACCGAGTCGTCGGGAAGCTCGAGGGTGAACCGCGGCTGGATGCGGTTCGACATCTCCATGTAGAAGTTGCTGCCGAGCGTGAAGCGGGTCTTGCCGTCGCGCCAGACGACGTTGAGCGCGGGCGGCTTCGGCCGGTCCACCTTCTCCGAGAGGCCGTGCTTGAAGAAGAACAGCTCCATCGCGGTCTCGCTGTCGGCGTAGACCGTCTCGCCGTTCGGCCCGATGCCGATCTTCGTGATGCCGATGCCGGTCTCGCCCGACTGCTCGAAGCGCGTGGCCGCCGCGGCGTCGTTGAAGACGAAGTACCGATCGTCCTTCTTGAATTCCCGGTAGTACAGGCTCGTGATCGTGTTGGCCGTGTAGGCGACCTGGGCCTGGGCCTGGTCCACGCCGACGAGGGCCAGGAGCGCAAGGGCGACGAGCAGGGCTCCTCGCCGGAGTGTCGTTCGCATTCGAGATTCCTCCATGGAAGAAGTGCGGTCGCGCGTAGCCAGTTCGGTGGCGCGGCGCGGGAGCTAATCTAGGGAGGGCTCGTGACGGCGAGATGACGGCCGTGTGAACGGGAGGTTAACGTTGCGTCGCCACCGTCAAGTCCCTTGTTCGCGGTGACTTGTCGCCGGAAGAAAACACTCCTCGCCATGCCCGCGTCACTTGGGGAAGCGATTCTCCCGTGCATGAATCGACGACCCTGGAAGCGTCTCGCCTCCCTGCGTGCCGCCCGCCGACGGGGCACGGAGCTGCCCCCGCCGCCTCCGGAACCGGGCCTCGCGCCCCTGCTGCCGCTCGAGTCCCCCGACGACGACCGGGAGTTCCTGCCGAGCGCCCTCGTCCGGACGCCGCCGCCCCTGGAGGCCGCCTGACGGTGAGCACCGCGTCGCGGGCGCCGCGTTCCGGCTAGACTGGGCCATGCGCCACCGCACGCTCCCCGCACTGCTCCTCGCGCTCGTCGCTCCCGCGGCGGCCGAGCCGCCGCCCGGCTTCGCCTGCCGCGGCCACGAGCCGGAGTGGAATCTCCGGATCGACGCCTCCCGGGCCACGCTCGCGACCCTCGACACCCGGGGCCTCGCCCAGACGGGGCTCGACGGCCGGCTCCAGGAGACGGACGGACGGACGGCCTTCTTCGTCTACCGAGGACGCGCGGGCGCGGCGGGGGCCGACCTCGTGGCGGTCATCACGCGAGAGGCTTGCGTCGACACGATGGCGGACGCGGCCGAGGGGGGCGGGCCCGCCGACTACACGGCGCGGGTGTCGCTGCCGGACGGCGCGACGCGCCAGGGCTGCTGCACGATCATGCCTGCCGCCGCTCCACCCCCGGCAGACGCAGCCTTGCCGCGCCCGGTCGTGGCCGCGGCCGCGCCAGCGCCCTCGACGCCGGCACCGGCACCGCAGCCTGGCGCCCTCCCCGCCGCAAAGGGGGGGATCACGGCGCTCGTCCTCCCCGACGGCCAGGCATGCCAGCAAACGGGCAAGGGGGCCACGGCGACGGTCAGGGGCCAGCGCGTCAACTTCGACTGCGGGCGGTGGGGCGGCGACACGGTGGGGCTCGTCGGGCCCCTCTCCGTCGGCACCGGGGGCCTTCTCACGGCGCAGAAGGCCGTGATCGACTGGCGGGAAAGCGGGAGCGCCCCGCGCCCGATCGAGACGACGGCCGTGCGGGTGTCGGAGATCGCGCTGACGGACGGCCTCACGTGCCGCTTCTCGGGCACGGGCGCCTCCCTCGCCTTCGAGGGCCGACGGGCGAGCTACACCTGCGGCATGAGGGACGGCGACACCATCGCTCTCCTCGGAGATCTCGAACCGGTCGAGGGCGGATTCCGGATCGTGCGCGCTCGGATCGCCCAGGGCGAGAGCGGGTTCGCCCTCCGCTCGTCGGAGACGATCCTCGTGACCGCCCCCCGGTGAGCCGGACGCCGCCGGGAGCGCTGCTCGATCTCGCCCGGCTCTTTCTCAAGCTCGGGACCCTCGGCTTCGGCGGGCCTGCGGCCCACATCGCCCTCATGGAGGACGAGGTCGTCCGCCGCCGCGGCTGGATGAGCCGCGAGCGGTTCCTCGACCTCCTCGGGGCCACGAACCTCATCCCCGGCCCCAACTCGACCGAGATGGCGATCCACGTCGGCAACGAGCGGGCGGGGTGGCGCGGTCTCGTCGTGGCCGGTGCCTGCTTCATCCTGCCCGCCTTCGCGATCGTCCTCGGCTGCGCCTGGGCCTACACGCGCTACGGCACTCTCCCGGCGGCCGAGGGCCTGCTGCGTGGCGTCAAGCCCGTCATCATCGCGATCGTGCTCCAGGCGCTGTGGAGCCTGGGGCGGATCGCGACCCGCACCCGCCTCCTCGTGGCCATCGGCCTTCTGTCCTTCGCCGCCACCTCGGCCGGGGTGCACGAGCTCGCCGTGATCTTCGGAGCCGGGGCAATCGTGTCCGTCCTCGCGTGGGCGCGCTCCGGGGCGGGGCGGAGCGCGGCGAACACGATCGCGGCCCTGCCGCTGGGCGCGGCCGCCATCGCCTCGGCAACGACGGGAGCGGTGCCGTTCGGCCTCGCGCCCCTCTTCCTCGTCTTCCTGAAGATCGGGTCGGTGCTCTTCGGGAGCGGTTACGTGCTCCTCGCCTTCCTGCGCGCCGACCTCGTCGTGCGCCGGGGGTGGCTCACCGAGAGCCAGCTTCTCGACGCCGTTGCCGTGGGCCAGGTCACGCCGGGCCCCGTGTTCACGACCGCGACCTTCGTCGGCTACGTGCTCGGCGGGTTCTGGGGCGCGGCGGCGGCCACTGTCGGGATCTTCCTGCCCGCTTTCGTCTTCGTTGCCCTGAGCGGCCCGCTCGTGCCGCGGATCCGCCGCTCCCCCGTCGCCGGGGCCTTCCTCGATGGGGTGAATGTCGCCTCGATCGCCCTCATGGCCCTGGTCACGGCCCAGCTCGCGCGAGCGGCGATCGTGGACGGCTGGACGGCGGGCATCGCGGCGGTGAGCGCGGTCCTTCTCCTGCGCTTCCGCACGAGCCCGGCGTGGCTCGTTCCGGCGGCCGGCCTCCTCGGCCTCGTCTTGCCCCGCTGACCCCTTCCCAACGGCGCTATAGTTCGCCCCGATGTCCCCCGAACCGTCGGCAGACTCGGAGAGTCAGTTCGAGCGCGGCCTGAAGACCGCGGGCTTTCTCCTCGGCCCGGTGCTGGCCCTGGCCGTCTACGCCTGGAACCCCGGCGGCCATCCGGCCGAGGCTCGCCGCCTGCTCGCCATCATCACCCTCACCGTCGTGTGGTGGATGACGGAGGCCCTCCCCCTCCCCGCCACCGCGCTGCTGAGCTCCGCCCTGGCCGTCGCCACGGGAGTGGCGCCGCTCCGCCAGGTGATCGCTCCCTACGCGGACCCGGTGATCTTCCTCTTCATGGGAAGCTTCCTCCTGGCCGAGGCGTTCCGGAAGTACGGCCTCGACGTGCGCGTGGCGCGGGCCATCCTCTCCGTCCGCGCCTTCGCGGGGTCGCCCCGGGGGCTCGTGGCCGGCTTCGGCCTGGCCTCGGCGGCCGTCTCCTCGTTCCTGTCGAACACGGCAACGGCGGCGCTCTTCGTCCCGGTGGCCACGGGCACGCTCGACGCGCGCGCGGGCCGAAGCGACGGGACGCCGCGGCGGCTGGACACGGCCGTCCTGCTCGCCGTCGCCTACGGGGCGTCGATCGGCGGGCTCGCGACGATCATCGGCACTCCGCCGAACCTGCTGGTGGCCGGCTTCCTGGAGCGGATGGCCGGAGTGCGGATCACGTTCACGGACTGGCTGCTCTTCGGCGTGCCCCTTTCCGCGCTGGTCCTCGTCGTGGCGATCGGCGGGCTCTCGCTCCGGCTCGGCCTCCGGCGCCTGGCCCTGGACGCCCCGGCGGAGGTGGCGGACGTGCCGGTGGGGGGGACGGTGGATCGCACGGGTCGTGCCTGGACCGTCGCCGCCATCGTCCTCGCGTTCGCCCTCTGGACGGCGCCGGCCGTGGCGGGGGGCGTCTTCGGCCGCACGCACCCGCTCGCCCGGACGCTCGACCGGCTCTTCCCCGAGGCCGGCGTGGCCCTCCTCTGCGGAGCGATCCTGTTCGCCGTGCCCGCGAGCTGGCGGGAGCGCCGCTTCGTCCTGAACTGGGGCGACGCCGAGGGGATCAACTGGGGCATCCTCCTTCTCTTCGGGGGCGGGCTGTCCCTCGGCACGCTGGCCGAGACGACGGGGCTCGCGAAGTGGGTGGGCGAGGGCGTCGTCCGCTCCGGTCTCGCCTCGAGCCCGGAGGGGCTGCTCCTCGTCTCGATCGCCGCGGCGCTCGCGGTCACGGAGGTCGCCTCCAACACCGCCGCCGCCACGCTCCTCATTCCCGTCGTGATCGCGGCCGCCCGCGAGGCCGGCTTCGACCCCGTCCCCCCCGCCATCGGCGCCGGGATCGCCTGCACCTGCGCCTTCGTCTTCCCGGTGTCCACGCCCCCGAACGCGATCGTGTTCGGCACCGGTCGAGTCCCCCTCACCCGGATGATCCGCGTCGGCATCCTGCTCGACCTCGCGTGCCTCGTCGCCCTGTGGGCCGGGATCCTGCTCCTGCGCCCGCTGCTCCCCCACGTGGGGTAGGCGCTCAGGCCGTCCAATCCTGGACGTACCACGACTCGTGCGGCGACCACTCGCTGCAGCGCGGGCACTGGGTCTGCGCCCAGAGGCGGCCGCAGGCGGGACAGATCCCGCGCGTCTCGAACGTGTTCCAGCAGTGCAGACAGGTGCACATCCACTGGTCGTGACGCTCCGGCTGCCACGCGCACCGGGGGCAGCGGATCCGCGGTTCCCCGACGCGATCGTCAGGTTTCTCGCCGAGAACGGGCACGCGGTCGGGCGCGGAAGGCTCGCGCTTCAGGAGGAGCAGCGTCATCGGCCGGGCACCATCGTACCGCGGCCGGCGCCCGCACCATGGCAAGATGGCGCATGCCCGTGGAACACATCACGCTCGCGACCCCCGCCCTGCTCTTCTCCGCGATCTCTCTCCTGATGCTGGCCTTCACCAACCGCTTCCACTCCCTGGCCGTGCTCGTACGCAACCTGCACGCCGTCTACAAGGAGAGACCGGACGACGTGCTCTACGGCCAGATCCGGAACCTCCGGATTCGACTCAACCTCATCCGCTGGATGCAGGTAGCCGGGATCGCGAGCCTCCTGCTGTGCGTGCTCAGCATGTTCCTGATCTACGTGCGGTCGCTCCTCGCCGCCGAGATCGTGTTCGGCGTCGCGCTCCTGCTGATGATTGCCTCGCTCGCGCTGTCGCTCTGGGAGATCCAGATCTCGGCCAACGCGCTGAACCTGCACCTGCGCGACATCGAGGAGAAGGGCCGGGGGCGGACGCCAGAGCGCTAGCTCAGGGGGCCCCGGCGCGGGGGCTAACGCTGCTCGGTCCGCACGAGCCCGGTGACGTCGTACACCCGGGCCAGGCGGCCGACGACCTCGCGGTACTGCGCGTCGGGGATCTCGGGAGAGCGCGAGAGGATCCAGAGGTACTTGCGGTCGGGACCGCCCACCGCGGCGGCGCTGTAGTCGGGTGCGAGGTCGATCACCCAGTAGTCGGCCCAGACCATCGACAGGAAGGAGAGGAAGGCCGGGGCGAAGCGCACCTTCAGCGCGGAGGCCGGGCGGTCCGCTCCCGCCCGCCGCGCCACGCCTCGCGCTTCGCTCACCGTGCCATCCGCGCGGACGCAGCGGTTCGTGACGTCGACCCGGCCGTCCGCGCGCAGGGCGTACCGGACGACCACCGAGTGCGCGCAGCTCTTCTGGTAGGGGAACGGCAGGCGGGCGATCTCGTACCAGGTCCCCGCGTAGCGCGCGAGGTCCAGCTCCGGGACGGGCTCGACCTTCGGCCCTTCCCCAGCTGCGGCCGCGCCCAGCGCGACGAGGAGGACGAGGACGCGTCCGCTGCGCATCATCCGTGATCCTCAGCGGAAGGAGTCAGCCGAGCCGCGGGGCCGCGTCGGCGGGGGGGCGGACCGCGCGTCGGGGGTGTGTGCCCGGAGAAGCGCAACTTCCTGGGCGAGGTCCTTGACCTGGTGCGTGAGGTCCGAGATCCGCACCGAGTAGTGAAGGCACAGGAGCGCCAGGTAGAGAATGCAGAGGAAGAACAGGGTGGACGTCGGAACGACGGCGCCCACCAGCTCGGTCAGCTCGACGAGCAGATCGTAGCGGAGGATGAGAAGGACGGTGGTGAAGCACGAAGCGATCCAGAGCCAGGAGTACTCCACGCGGAGGGCGCGCCGCCGCACCAGCTCGAGGATGGCGACGAGCAGGACGAGCACGAGACCCAGGAAGACGACGACCTGGCGCGTGGGCACGGGTCACTCCTTGCGGTGGAGGTCGCGGCCGGTCGCGGCCACGAACAGCGAGAACAGCATGTTGAACCCGTAGGCGAGGGCGCCCACGCCGCCGTGCATGCTGTGGCGATTGCGTGAGCGGCGCATTCGGGCCGGACGTTCGGCGATCGTGAGCCGCGCGCGCCGGGCCAGGACGAGGGCGTCGGCGTCCGGGTAGCGGTCGGGGAAGCGCGAGGCGGCGAAGAGGGCCTGGCCACGCGGGCCGAGGGCCTTCAGCCCGGAGGTCGGATCGGTCAGCCGAAGCCCCGTGAGCACACGCGCGAGCCCGGCGAAGACGGCGCGGCCGAGGCGCCGCGCGAGGCTGCCTCGGTAGGATCCGGTGGCGAGCGCCCGCGACCCGATCGCGAGGTCGGCGCCCTCCCGGACCGCCTCGACGAGCGGTCCGACGTCGGCCGGATCGTGCTGGCCGTCGGCGTCGAAGGTCACCACGACGGCGAACCCGCAGCGCAGGCCGTACTTGATCCCGGTCTGCACCGCTCCGCCGTAGCCCAGGCGGAAAGGCAGGGTGGCCACGGCGGCCCCGTGCTCGCGGGCCACGGCCGAGGTGGCGTCGGTCGAGGCGTCGTCGACGACGAGAAGGGCCGCGCCCGGCCAGCGCTCGCGCAGCCCGGCGAGAACCTCGGGGAGGTTCTCCGCCTCGTTCAGCGCCGGCAACGTGATGAGAAGCTCTCGGTTCACTGGTCGGTTTCGCGCGGGGAACGGATGTCGAGGAAGTCTAACCGAGTCGCGGCCTCCCTCAGCGGGTCTCGAGCGACGGATCGGCGAAGCCGGCCCAGTCGAAATCGATGTCACCGGCGCCCCCTGCCGTGGTCGCGAAGGTGAGGGTGATGGGGCGGCCGGAAAAGGGCGAGAGGTCGACCGTGACCGGCTCCCAGCGACGGTCGGCGGGCTCGTGCCTCGGATCCATGCGGCGTGAGAGCAGGGTGCGCCACCTCCCCTCGTCCTCGACCCGGATCTCGAACTGGACGCCGTCTCCCCTCTCTGTCGACCACGCCTGGGCGATCGCGGTGCGCAGGATCGCCCCCGGTGGCGGCACCAGGTCGTATCGCACCTCGGACGGCGGATGGACAAACAGTGTCTTGCGCCGATCCCCGTCGATGTCGAAGGTGTGGATGCCGACGCGAGTGGGATCGTCCGTGACGGTCCGAGCGTTCTCGAAGTGGAGCAGGAAGTAGTGCTGGCTCTCGAAGCGCAGCACGTGGGCGACGAAGGGTGCACCCGCGGAGACGGCGAGTGCGGCGCCGACGAGCCAGAACCACCGGGGCAGCGGACAGGCCCACAAGTGAAGCGTCTGGTCGAGACCCCGCGCCCGCCGAAGGACGACGAGCCAGGCGCCGAGAGTCAGCACCACGACCAGCGCGTTCACGAGAGTGGCTACGAGACCCACGAGCGTGCTCTCGCCGCGCAGCTGTCGCACGATCCAGGGATAGCCGAGTCGAGCGAACTGCTCCTGCAGCTCGAGCGTCGGCTCCAGCCCTGACGGCAGGAGGACGTGGGGACCCGGGGTGTACGGTCGAGCCCAGTCCGTGAGAAGGGGGTCGTGCAGGGCCATGTTGGCGAGCGTCGTCACGGTGAGGACGGCGAGCACGGTCCGCGCCGGCCTCGACTCCGCTCCGGCAAGCGCCAGAAGAGGAAGCGCATAGAAGAGGTGGTTCTCGTGCATGTGGGTCGACAGCACGAAGAAGCCGAAGGAGACGGTGGCGGCGGCAACGTAGAGGCCGCGGGGCTCGCGAGACCGCAAGAGCAGGACGATCACGAAGAGGTAGAAGGCGCCGAACAGCAGGAGCGACAGCGTGCTCCAGGAGAGGAGACCCAGCGGGCGGACGTGGGCCTCGGTCCAGGGCACTCCCCGGCCGACGAGCCACCAGAGGTTGTGAGCGTTCACGCTGATGTAGGGCATCGCGTCGACCTGGGTGACGAGCGTCCGGAGGGCCACGGCGAGATGGCCGCTCCACAGGAACGGGAGAAGGGCCGCGCCCGCCACGGCGCCGGCCGCGCCCGCTGAGCGCAGCGCCCGTCGAGGACCGAAGCGTCGCAACGTCTCGACGAGGACGAGAGGCAGGAACGGATAAGCCAGGGGCTTCACGAGGGCGGCGGTCGCGATCGCCGCCCAGGCCCACTCGGGTCGTCCCCGCACCAGGGCCACGAACGAGGCCGTGACCAGCAGAGCGCACGGCGCGTCGGCCTGGCCCCAGTAGGCGGTGTCGAAAACGATCGCGGGGTTCAGGGCGACCAGAGCGAGCGCCAGGGGCGCTGCGCCGGGGACCGTCCGCCGGGTCTCGCGATATACGACGAGCGCGAGGAAGAGGCTCGAAGCGACGAGGGGCAGGCGGATGAGGAAGTCGAGGAGGCGGTCGTTCTTCTCCAGGGCCTCGGGGGAGACGGCGTGGACGAGGCGGCCAATGGCCGAAAGCACGTACGGCAGGAGCGGGGGGTAGTCGATGGGCAGCGTGAACGGTCCTGACTCGGCCGTCGTCTGCACGGGCCAGTAGGCGCCCGCGAGTCCGACCCGCGTGAGCTGGCGGGCCCAGGAGCGGTACTCGAGCAGGTCGGACATCGTGGCGGGAATCGTCGCCAGAGCCACCTGTACCAACGCCGAAACGACGAGGATGACGGCGGCCCGCCGCGTCATGGCGCCTCGGAGCGGAGTTCGTACAGGAACATCCGCCCGCCCTCGCTCCCGAGCGTCGCCACGAGCCGCAGTTCCTCCTGGCACATCTCGGGGCTCAGGAGGGCGGCGGCGGCCGGGTGCTGGGTCACCCTGAGGTGCCACTCGGGGATCGCGAGCAGGCCCACCTTCTGGCGCCGGGCGCACTCCAGCACGCCGGGATAGTCCGCCCAGGGCAGCGACAGCTCCCGGCCGGGGTGGGCCGCATCGTGAAAGTAGAAGTCCACGCACGGCGCTGCCGTCATCAAGACCGTGTCCTGGGGGTATCGAGCAGCCAGCCATTCTCCGGCCTCTCGCTGCACGACGGGATCACTCGCATAGTCGAGCACGGGGGCGCGGAGCAGCCCGGCGAGGGACGCGAATCCGAGGACCACTGCGCCCGCGGCGAGGCTCCACTGCGTCCAGGACCGGTCGGGCAGCCTCCGCCGAGCCCCGCGAACCAGCCCGTGCGCCAGGAAAAGGAGGAACAGTGGAGTGAGCGCCACGACGAGCCGGTCGTGGACCGTGAAGGGAGCGAGGCCGGCGGCGTAGAGAAGGCCGGTCGCCGCCAGAAGGCGGGCCGGTCCGCCGTCTCTCAGCGACCGAACCGAGCCCAAGAGCGCGATGGCGCCTAGGACGACGGCCCAGACTGCCAGCACCGGCGGCCAGGCGCCCCCCCACAGCGGGGGCCGCCCCCCCACCAGCGGGACGAAGGGAAAGACGCGGAAGGAGGAAGCCACGAGCGCGGCGCCGTTGGCCATGACGTGGCGGGCCATCAGCCCCGGATGGGCCAGGGCGAAGCCCAGAGGACCGCCGTCCTGGGCTTCCCGGGCCAGGGCGTTCTCATCGTGCTCGGTCAGCTCCGTGGACACACGCTCCTTCTCGCGATCGGTCTCGGCGAGGCCCACGAGAATGTTCGTGGTCGCCTTCGCGCCGCCAAGGTCCCACGTGCCCTCGTACCTGTGAACCAGGAGAGCACGGGCGAGGGCAAATGACAGGACGACCAGGAGGAACACTGCGACACTGCGGACCGCCCCCGCACGAGCCTTCGATCGGCCCGCGGCGGAAAGGCCGAACGCCACCGCAGCGATCGCCGCAAGGGCTTCCGGGCGGGTGAGGAGCGCGAGGCCCGCCCAGACCCCCGTGGCCGCGGCGCCCGCCGCTCCCGGGCGCCGGACGGCGCTCAGGAGAAGCATCACGAGAAGGAAGGCGAAGAGCGACTCCGTGAAGAGAAGGGTCGAGAAGTGGATGAGCCACGGGTGGCCCGCCACGAGCAGACCAGCCACGATTCCCGTGGGCCTTCCGAGCGTCCGCGCCGCCAACGCCGCCGTGGCCGGCGCGAGACAGCCGCCCGCCACGAGGGACGCCATCCGCCCCGCCGCGACCACGTCGAGCCGCGTGAGCCACGCGACGGCCGCGATAACGGCCGGCCAGAGGTTGGACCAGTACGGGTTCGCGAGCCCCGAGGCGTCCCCCGCGAGGATCGCCCGGGCGAGGGTGACGTAGTGGACGCCGTCTCCCTCGGCCAGGAGGTGCCGGGGCAGCAACGGGAGGCGCAGAGCCAGGGCGAAGAGGAAGAGCAGGACGCCCGCCTGGCACGGGAGGTGCGCCGGCGGCGCGGCGGCCGTGCTCGTCTCACCGGAGTCCTTCAAGCTCTTCCCGGTGGGATTGTAGCGGCTCGGTCGGGAGGCTCCGCCCTCCCGCCTGCGCCTCGAGGCCCGAGCCGCCCGCGGCGGGCGTCCCGGATCCCTGAGAGAACCGCGCGTGCGGCCGCGAGCCGGGGCGTCTCGGTCTGGCGCAGCGCGTAGGCCAGGTTGAGGCTCGCCGCGTTGGCGAGCGGGAGCCAGCCGATGCCCCCGGCCGAAGCTCCATGTTTCTCGAGCAGGCGAGCATGATTGCGAGCGGCATAGTAGAAACGGTCGGGAGAGGCGCGGCCGATCGTCCGGCTTCCGCCGTGACGCGCGCGTGCGTCGAGAACGACTCCCAGGCCGAATCCGGCCGCACGCGCCCGCAGGCACCAGTCGACGTCCTCGAACGAGAAGAAGTAGTCCTCGTCGAGGGGGCCGACGCGCTCCAGGGCCGGTCGGGTCATCATCAACGCGGCGCCGGAGAGGGCCGAAACCGGAACGAGGCCCGCCTTACCGGAGGCCCGGAATCTCGCCGTGGCCCAGGAGCCGCACGCGACCCGAAGCCAGATCGACGCCCACCCCGCGTGACTCGACGCGTCCGTCGGCCTCGCGCACGATCACCGGCCCGACCGCGGCCAGCCCCGGGGCCTCGAGGGCGCGGATCAACCGGACGAGGCAGCCCGGCTCGAGCACGGCATCGCTGTTGAGAAGCAGGATCCGGTCGCACCCCTCGCCGAGCAGCTGCCTCACGCCTGCGTTCATCCCCCCGCCGAAGCCCCGGTTCCCGGCGAGCCGCAGGTGGTCCAGCGTCGGAGGGCTCGTCGGCTGGGGCTCCGTTCTCGACGATGAGCACGCGCACGTCCACGTCCCCGGTTCGCGCCGAGGCAGCGGCCCGAGCCGCGTCTTCGGGCCGGCCGAAGTCGAGGACGACGACGCCGGCTCGGCTCATTGCCGCCGGGCCTCCGAGTAGAGCCGGGCGAGCTCGACCGCCCCCTCACGGCACGTCTTCAAAGGCAGCGGGTCGAGAGCGGAGGCCAGGAGCCGGCCCTCGAGAACGCCGGCGAGCGTCGCACGGAGCTCCTCGACGTCACCGGGAGCCACGAGCAGGCCGGCGGACGGCGGAAGGACTTCCGGCACGCCCCCGGTTCGCGACGCGACGACCGGCCGTCCGGCGGCCAGCGCCTCGAGCACGGTCAGAGGGCTGTTCTCCCACCAGAGGGAAGGCAGCACGAGCAGGTCCAGACCTTCCCAGAGCTGCTCCTGTTCCGCGGGCGGAACTGCGCCACGGAACCGGATCCGGGGGTCGCCGCCAGCGAGAGCTCGAAGGAGCGCCGCGTAACCCGGGTCGATGCTCGGATTGCCGATGACCTCCAGCGTGAAGTCGTGGCGTGGCAGTCCTTTCACGGCCTCGAGAAGGACGTGGACACCCTTGTGGGGCGCCAGGGTCCCGACGTATCCGAAGCGGCGGCGGACAGCCGCGGGGCGGGGCCGGGTCGGACCCGCGACCGCGCCGAGGGACAGGACCCGGACCTTGTCGGCAGACACACCCCACTCCACGGCCCGGTCCCTCGCGAACCGTGTCGGCGCGAGGATGGCGTCTGCCTCACGCAGGGTTCCTCGCAGATGATCGTCCCGCTCGTCGAGAGCACCCTCGAGGCCGCGGGAGCCGATCGGCCACGCGCGGCGCAGGGCGGCGAGGATCGACGTGGTCACGCGCGGGGCCCGTCCGTGGGCCAGGTGCAGGACGCGGCCCAGGCCAAGCCGGCGCGCCACGACGGAGGCTCCCCGCTGGAGGGGCGGGGCGAGGTGGGAACTGCCGGCCAGGCAGGACGCGCACACGCGGTGGTCGACGGACCGGCAGAGCGTCCCGTCCGCCTGCATCCGCAGCCCGTCCCGGGGGCAGCTCAGCCAGTAGTCGTGCAAGGTCAGGACGACCGGCACGCCACGGACGCGAGCGGCCCCGAGTAGCCCGGTCGAGAGATTGAGCAGGTGCTGGGCGTGAACGCAGTCCGGCTGGAACTCCTCGAGGACGCGCTCGATCGCGTGGTCGATTGCGGGAGCCCTGTAGGTGGACTCCAGCGTTCCCTCGAGGTGGGTGTTGACGATCTCCACCACGTTCAGCGAGCCGAGACCGCGCCGGCGGGCCGAGCCGGGCGCCGCTCCCAGATCGTGGGCCGCCGTGAGGACCAGCACCCTGTGACCGAGCTCCTGGAGGGCGGCGGCCAGGCGCGCCGTGTACACCTCCACGCCCGCGACCGAGCGCGGCAGGAACGCGTGGGTCGTCAGGAGGATGCGCACGGGTCGGGAGAAGCGGGCGGCGCCGGCGAGCGCACCTCGAAGATCTCGATGGCCTCGAGCGGAGCGTGGGACAGCGCCCAGGGAAGGTAGCCCCAGTGGTGCGAGTAGTAGCCGGCCTTGGCCTCGAAGCTCATCAGGCGGACAGGCCAGCGGCTGTGCAGCGGGATCTCCTGGGTCCGCACGGCACGGCGTCTCACGCCCGGGGACACCTCGTGCATCCCGGCGATGACGGGGCGGACGATCAAGTCGCCGACGCCGGGGGACTCGTCGGTCGAACGCAGGTAGAGGCCGCCGATGGTCCCCATGTAGTACCGGAAGCCCCACTCGCCGACGAACCAGAGACGGCGCCCCGGGTGGTCCTGACGCACCTGGCGAGCGACCGAGCGATACCGGTCGGCCAGCTCCGCGTCGGCCAGCGCCAGCACGCCGCCCAGACCCAAGCCCTGGAGGACGATCAAGGCCACGACCGGGCGAGCCCAACCGCCAGCCGTAAGGGCACCCTGCCACCTTCGCACGAGCAGGAGGACGAGGGGCGGGAGAGCAGGGAGCACGTAGCGCGCCGCCCCGAAGGGCAACAGCAGGATCGCGGCCACGAGGTTGAGCCCCAGCCAGAATGCGAGGACCCGGGTGTCGCGCCGGCGAGCGCCGGCTGCGCCGACGATCTCCTCGCGGGCGGAGCCGATGGCCTCGACCACGAGGAGCACCCCCGCCGCGAAGCAGGCGCAGACGGCCAGGATCTCCAGCCCGCGGTAGGTCGCGAGCCGCTCGATGCCTTTCGGGGCCAGCAGGAACACGACGAAGGCCGCGAGGCCGGCCAGGCCGAAGACCTGGAGGCGCCGCCGGGTGCGCGTCAGCAGCAGGAGGCCGGCCGCGGCGAACGTGGTGCCGCCGAGGGCCGCCGCATCGCCGAGCGTCTTTCTCACGAGCGCCAGTGCGTCGAAGCTCTGGCCCTCGAAGAACAGCCGGTAGTGCCGCGCGCTCGCCACGACATGGAGCGCACCGTGGACGGCGAGGTTCTGGGCGGCCCACGAGGCGAAGACCAGCCCCGCGGCACCGAGCGCCGGCAGGGCGGCGCGCCACCGGCCCTTCGTCAGCGCATAGACCAGGAGCAGCGCGACCATGGTGAGCGTCGAGTAGCGGGTCAGGGTGGCGAGGCCGATCAGAATCCCCGCCGCGCCCACCTCGGCCGGCCGCGCTCCATCGACCCCGCGCACGAACAGCGCGAGACCGCTCAACGAGAATGCAAGCGCCGGCATGTCGGTCATCAGGCTTCCCGCGCTGAGCAGGAAGATCGGGGCGGAGACGAGGAGCAGGGTCGCCTCAAGCGGGCCTTCCGTGAAGCGTCGCGCGAGGTCGTACATGGCGGCGGCCGCCACGACCGCGAAGACGAGGAAGCCCAGGTGGAGCGAGCGTTCGCGGGGTCCGCCTGTTGCTGCGGCGATCGCCGCGATGGCATAGGGGACGAGCGGCGGGTGGGCCATCGCGTCGAAGGTGTTCGGGCACTCCTTCTCTCCGGCGAAGACGCGGTAGTCGATGTCCTCGAGCGCCACCGCGCCGGCAAAGGGACGCCAGGGATCCCGCAGGATGTTCTGCGCCACCTCGACGAAGTAGACGTCGTCGATGTGGAAGGCCTTCCCGGAGAAGGGCAGCGTGAAGGCCAGAAGCAGGCCGAGGATCAGCCCGAGCCTGCGGACGTGGGCGAACGAGACGTCGCGGTCTACTTTCGACAAGGCCCGCTCCGCTCCAGGGGTCGCTTCGCAGGGACATAATAGCGCGACGATGCACCTCGCCTTCGTGACCAACCTGTACCCGCCGTACGTCGTCGGCGGGAACGAGATGCTCTGCGACGAGGTGGTGCGGGCCCTGCGGGCCCGAGGGCACCGGGTGTCCGTGCTCTGCGGCCGCGGCCGCGACCTTCCGATCCACCCGGATCTCTCGGGCGCGCTCGAGATCGACCTCGACCGAAAGGAAGAGACGTTCCTGGGCGGGAGGCTGCCGTCCGCGTGGGAGGCGGTGCGGCTGCACCTCTTCAGCCCGCGGAGCTACCAGGTCACGCGGCGCTGGCTGGCCGAGCGACGCCCCGACCTGGTGGTCGTCTGGAACCTCTACATGGCCTCGCTGTCGCCGTTGATCGCGGCCCGGCGGAGCGGCACGCCCGTCGTCGTCCAGGTGTGCGACAAGTGGCTCTACTTCGGGCTGTTCGATCTCGAGGCCCTGCTGCGACCGGTGGTGGCCTGGAAGCGGGCCGCGGTCCGCCTCTCGCGCCGCACCGTGCAGCCCCTCCTCCGCGCGTGGGCCCGGCCCCGACGCCTGGTCGCGATCAGCGAGTTCATGAAGTCGTTCTACGCCCGGGCCGGCCTCGACGCGCGGGCATCGAGGTCATCCACCTGGGCGTTCCGACCGCCGAGTTTGCCTTTGCGCCCCGCCGGCCCCGAGCCGCCGGCGAGCCCTTGCGGCTCCTCTTCGCGGGCTCGCTGTGGGAGGGCAAGGGCCCGCAGACGGCGGTTCGCGCCCTCGGAATTCTCCGACGCGAGGGCGTGCCCGCCCACCTCGACGTCTGCGGCGATGGAGCCCCCGATTTCGTTGAGTTCCTCAGGCGCGTGATCGCGGAGGAGGGTGTCGGGGACGCCGTGACGCTGCACGGGAGGGTCGGAAAGGACCGAGTGCGGGACTTCTGCACGAGCCATGACGTCCTCGTCTTCCCGAGCCAGTGGGACGAGCCGTTCGCCGCGGTGCCGATCGAGGCCATGAGCTGCGGGATGGCGGTCGTGGCGACGACCGCCGGCGGGACGCCGGAGGCGATCACCGACGGCGAGACGGGCCTCCTCGTGGCACCGGGCGACCCCACGGCCTTGGCGCGCGCCGTGCGGCGGCTGGCCGACGACGACGGCCTGCGGCTGCGGCTCGGGGAGCGGGCGGCACGCGTGGCCCGAGATCGCTTCGACCTCGACCTCTACGTGGACCGGCTCGAGGCCTGCTACCGGGCCTGCCTCGGTCCGCCTAGGCCTCACCGGGCCCGGCGCGGTCGCCGCCTGCCTTCTCTCGGGCTTCGCGGCGCTCGTCTATCAGGTCGCCTGGCAGCGCATCCTGGCGGTGTTTTCCGGCAGTCACAGCTGGTCGATCACGGTCATCGTCACGGCCTACATGGTCGGGCTCGGCTTCGGCAGCATCGCGGGAGGCCGCCTCGCGGACCGGCTGGCTCCGCGAACGTCCGTGCGCGCGTTCGCCGCCTGTGAGCTGCTCGTGGCCCTGTTCGGCGCCGCCAGTCCCTGGCTCTACTACGACGTCGCGTATGCGCACCTGGGCGGCCTCGTCCGCGAGGCGGCGGCGCTGCCTCTCACGCACTTCGCGCTCCTGCTGGTGCCGACCCTTCTCATGGGCGCCTCCCTGCCGCTCCTCTCCAAGGGCGTCGTCGTGAGCGAGGGGCCGCCGGCAGCTCGACGGATCGCGGTGCTGTACGCCGCCAATACGCTCGGCGCCGCGCTCGGCGCCTTCACCACGGCGTGGTGTCTTGCCGGAGCGATCGGGTTCGCCGGAGCGATCCGTCTCGCGGCGGCCCTGAACGTCTGTGCCGCCGGCCTGGCATTGCTCCTCGCCCGAGCCGCGATCCCCTCGGCCGTCGAGCGGAACGGAGCGGACGAGGCGCCCGCCGACGCCGCCACCGTCCGCCTCTGGGCAGCCACCTACGGTCTCTCCGGCTTCGTCGCCCTCGGCCTGGAGATGGTCTGGCTGCGCGCCATCGGCACGATGATCAAGGCGAGCCCGCAGACGTTCGGCCACGTCGTCGGCGTCCTGCTGATCGCTGGCGGCGCCGGAAGCCTGGTCGGCGCCGCGCTCGCCGGCAGGAAGGTGCCGGCGGATGCGGGGGGCATCTTCCTGCGGCTGCAGTGGGCCGCGATCGTGCTCGCGGCGCTGCCCTTCGTCGCGACGCCGCTGCTGATCGCGGAGAACGCGCCGATGGGCTTCCTCTATCGGTTCCTCGGTTCCGACTCCCCCCTCGAGACGAGGCAGATCGTGGAAGCCGCGACCCAAGTCCGGCCCGAAGTGCTGTGGCTGGCGGCGTGCCTCTGGGTGTTCATTCCGCTGGCGCTCGTCGGTCCCGGCTCGTTCCTGATGGGTGCGAGCTATGCCTGGATCCAACGTGCTGTGCAGACGGACCTGCGCCGGGTGGGCCGGCGCGTCGGGGCGGTCCAAGCGGCCAACGTCTTCGGGTGCGCCCTCGGCAGCGCGGCGACCGGACTGGTCTTCTTCGAGGCTCTGGGAACCCCCCACACGCTGCGCGCGCTGGTGGCCCTATCGCCGGGGTGTTTGGCCTGCTGATCGCCCGACGCCATCTCCAGGCCCGTCGGACGCGCGAGGCCATCTTCGGCGTCGGCATGCCGATCGTCCTCGCTGCCGCCCTGCCGGGCCACGAGCGCTTCTGGGCCACGCTGCACGGCTCGGACTCCCGTGCCGCGGTGATCGCCGAGGACAGCTCGAGCGTCGTCTCGATGCAGCCCCAGGAAGGGGTCGAGGCGGTCATGAGGGTGAACGGTGTTGGCCACAGCGTCGTCCCCTACGGGACCGTCTGGACGCTGCTCGGCGTGCTGCCGGTGGCGGCCCACGGCGAGGCGAAGACGGTCCTCATCATCGGGATGGCGACCGGGGCGACACCATGGGCGACAGCCAAGATGCCGGGCGTGGAGACGGTTGCATCTCTACGAGATCGCCCGCCCCGAACGTGCGGTCCTCGTCGCGTGGGAGAACAGGCGGGGGGGTCATCCGGAGGTGCAGGAGTTCCTGCGGCACCCTCGCATCCGGACATCCTTCACCGACGGTCGCCTGGCCCTGCGACTCGAACCCAAGCTTTACGACGTGGTCGAGGCGGACGCCGCCGAGAGCTACATGGCGTACAGCGGGAATCTCTACTCCCTCGATTTCTTCCTGGAGGTCCGGCGCCGCCTGTCCAAGGGAGGCGTCTTCTGCACCTACGTGCCGACCCGGCGAGTGGCTGACACCGTCCTGGCGGCGTTTCCGTTCGTCGTCGACATCAGGCTTGCGAGCCTCAGGATCATGCTGGGGGCCGAAGAGCCGCTCGACGTCGATGTCGCCACGCTCCTCGAACGCCTGAAGGCGCCCGCGGTCCGCCGTTCTTTCCAGTCGACGCCGCGGGGATTGGAGCTGCTCCAGGAGGTCGTGAATCTCGTGGGCGCGCTTGAGATCACCCCCATCGGTCCCGAAATGCCGCGTCCCACGCGGGACATCAACACCGATCTGTTCCCCCGTGACGATTCGACTGGCGCGCCGGGGCCGCCGCTCAGCGCCCGCGGCGCAGCGACTCCAGCACCCCGTGGAGCGCTCGACGCGCCCTTTCGCCGAGGCCACCGCCGGGCGGGGGCGTGAGGAGCCTGTCCAGGAGCCGGAGGGCCGCACGCTCGGCGCTCGCGACCGGTGCCGAGCGCAGCAGGCGCCGCTCGAGCCGACGCAGGCGCCCGTCGCCAGGAGCCCGGGAGCCCGTGACGGCGCAGCGCGTCGAGCTCCGCCGCCAGGCGGGCAACCTCCGGCGAGTCGAAGCGCGCCTCGTGGGAGCCCGCGCCGCGAGTCGCGTGTCGGGGCCCTCGAGCCGCCGCGCGCGCGAGCACGTCACGGTAGATGGCCTCCACCGCCGGCTCGACGCGTCCCCAGCGGAACGCCTCGACGCGCCTCTGCCCCTCGCGCGCCAGCGCGGTCGCGAGCCCGGCGTCGCGGTGCAGGCGCACGAGGGCGTCGGCCATCTCGGCCCCGGTCTCCGCGAGCAAGAAGTCACGCCCGGGAACGAGGTCCAGGTTCTCGACCCCCACGGCGGTGGAGACGACGGGCATGCCACAGGCGAGGGCTTCGAGGATCTTCGTCCGGGCCCCGCCCCCCACCCGGACGCCCACCACCAAGGCGCCGGCGCCCTGGAGGACGGGGCGGATGTCCGGGACGAAGCCGAGCACCTCGACGCCCGCGTCCGTGGGAGGAAGCTCGGCGGCCAGGGGCGGCCGCCCCGAGCCGACCACCCGCACGCCCAGGGCGGGCGCGGCCGCCCGAAGGCGGGGCCAGACCTCCCGGAAGAACCACTGCTGGGCCTCGACGTTCGGCCCGTAGTCCCGGGCCCCGTAAAGGAGGGCGTGGTCCACGCGACGAGCTCCCCCGTCGGGCGGGCGGAGGTCGTCCGCGATGGCGATCGGCACGACGCTCACCGAGCCCGGGCCGTGAAGAGGCTCGAGGAGCCGCCGGTCTCCCTCGCCGGGGACGAGAACTCGATCGAAGGCTCCGGCGAGCTGCCTTTCCCACCGGAGGAAACGGGCCGCCTCCTGCAGGTGCCCGGCGGACCCGGCCGAAACCACGCGCGCCATCGCGGCGTGGTAGGCCCAGTCCACCTTCTGGCGGTCGATGACTCGCGCGCAGGGGAGCGCCGTCCACGTACTGCGCCATCACCAGCTCTTCGACGTGGACCACGTCGAAGCTCGTGGCGGCGAGGCGTCGGGACAGCTCGTGCCGGAGCCCGGGGCTTCGGAAGTGCGCCGCGGCGTCGGGGAGACGCTCGAGGTCGTCGGGATCGTCTTCGGAGGGCCCCGGTCCGGTCGGTGCGTGGACGGAGAGGGTCGTGCCGAGGGTCGCGAAGTGCTCGCGAGCCGGGGACACCCGGGGATCGCCAGGATCGCCGACGGCCAGCACCTCCACGGAGGCGAATCGAGCCAGGGCCCGGATGAGGCCGAGGTTCCGGTGGTGGCCGCCGTTCTCGGGAGGAAAGGGGACGTTCGGAGAGAGGAACAGCGCCCTCACTCTCGTCTCACCCTGGCCAGGATCTCCTCGTCGGAGAAGCCCTCCGCGGGCCTGCGCCCGGCGGCTCGGTAGCGACCCAGCGCCTCGGAGATCCCGTCGAGGACGGGACGCCGGTCGTCGAGGAGAACGCGGGCGGCCCAGGCCCCGAGGCTCGCGGCGCGCAGGCGCAGGCTCTGCAGGTTACGCAGGTGGAAGAGCGCCTGGCCGCGGTGCCACGCCCTCAGGCGCTCGTCCATGGGGCGCTGCCCGATCGTCGCCGAGCCCTCGTGGTGGCAGACGGCCGCCGGCACGTGGAGCGACGCCAGCCCCCGCCGCCACGCCCGGTAGCCGAGGTCGACGTCCTCCCAGAAGAAGGGAGCGTAGACGTCGTCGTAGCCGCCGAGATCGAGGAAGGTGCGCCGGTGACAGAGGTAGCAGCACCCCACCGGATACAACGTGGAGTGAGTCTCGTTCGACGGCGCCTCCTCGATCTCGACGAGGCCGGCCCGGACGACCGCCGACTTGCCGCCCTCGTCGCCCGACTGCGCGAGAGGAGAAACGATCCGCGGCGTCACGGCGAAGACGCCCTCGGGCGCGAGGGCCTCGCGCAGCACGCGCACCGCGGACTCCTCGAGACGGACGTCGTCGTTCAGCACCAGGAGCTGGACTCCCGAAGCCGCGGCGGCCCCGGCGTTCACGGCGGGCCCGTACCCACGAGGCTGCGCGAGGGGAAGGACTCGAGCTCCCGGAGGCTCCTGCCGCAGCTCGTGGCCGTCGTCCACGACGAGCACCTCCCACTCGTCGCCGGAGGCCACGAGCGCGCGGACGACGCTCGGGAGGTTGCGCTCCAGGCGCGAATCGCCTCCGCGCGTGGGAACGATCGCGCTGATCATCGCGAGTCGACGCGCAGGAGCCCGGCCAGGGCCCGCAGGCGGCGGCGAGCCTGGCGGGCCCGCAGGGGCGACAGCGCGGCGATCGAGTCGAGCTCCACGGCCACGCGCTCGACCAGCTCCCGGTGGTGGGCGAGCAGGGCGCCGTGTGCATCCTGGGCCCGGCGCAGCTCGTCCGCGAGGCTCTCGCCCGCCCCGGTTTCGCGTCTTCCGAGCGAAGCCATGGATTCACGCCTCCAGGCCGCCTCGGCCTCGAGCGTCCGCAGGCGCTCCTCGTTCCGCTCGACACGCTCGGCCAGGACGAGGCTGGCCCGTTCGCGAAGGGCATCCACGAACGCCGTGAGCCCTTCGCCCTGCAGGGCTCCCTCCCGGCTCGCGACGTCCAGGACGTCCCGCAGCGGCTCCGGCGGCGGTTGCGGCTCCGGCGTGGGTGCCTTCATCGCTCCCCGCCGACGCGGCGCACGTCGAAGCGATGGCGCAGCCGGACGAGGCCGTGGTCCTTCCAATCGGTCCGCACGGTGAAAGGATACAGGCGATGGTGCCAGGCGTAGGCGTAGACGTGGTCCTTGTCGTAGAAGGACACGGAAGCCTGGTACAGGCCCCCCTGGAGCGGAAGTTCATCGAACTCGGCGGTCAGGACGTAGCGGCCGTCGTAGGAGCCGGCGGACCGGCCGTCGAAGAGGGTGTTGGGGCCGGAGCAGTAGACGCCGTCGTCCCGGAAGAGCGCGACACCCATGACCGGCGAGTCGAGGGGCTCGCGCGTCTCGAACTCCACCTCGACGCGCAGGGTGTCTCCGCTCCTGAACTCGGAGCGCTCCACGCCGTCTGCGTCGGTGAGGCGGACGCGGTGGATCACGACCTCTCCGGTCCCGCCCGCCAGGGGCGGCGGCGAGGCGGCCGCGCTGCGACTCCTCAGGTGCTCCTCGTAGCTCCCGAGCACCTCGTCCACCGGGCCGAGGCCGGCCACCCTCCCGCGCCGCAGCCACAGGGCGCGATCGCACAGGCTGCGAAGGGCGTGCAGGTCGTGGGCGGCGATCACCAGCGTGACCGGAGTGCTTCGCATCTCGAGCAGCCGGTCGATGCACTTGCGCTGGAAGTAGCCGTCGCCCACCGCCAGCACCTCGTCGACGATCACGACCGGCGCCTCGAGGTTGGAGGCGATGGCGAAGCCGAGGCGCATGAGCATGCCGGCGGAGTACGTGCGTACCGGGCGGTCGAAGAAGTCGCCGATCTCCGCGAACTCGGCGGCCCGGCGGGCGAGGGCCCGGGCCGAGGCGGCGGAAGCGCCGGCGAGGAGCGCCATCTGGACCGCGTTCTGCCGGCCGCTCAGCTCGTGGAAGAAGCCGGCGCCCAGCTCGAGGAGCGCCGCGGTTTCTCCCTCGACCCGCACCGAACCCGCGGACGGATGGGTCAGCCCCAGCAGCACGTCGAGCAAGGTGCTCTTCCCGGACCCGTTCTCGCCCACGAGGGCGAGGGCCGAGCCGGGCGCGACGTCGAAGCTCACCCCGTCCAGGGCGACGACGCTCGCGCCGGAGCCGAGGCCGAAGACCTTGCCGAGGGAGCGCACCTCGATGGCGCCGGGGCCGCTCATAGAAGGTCCCGTGCCTTCCACCATAGTCGCCCGCGCGCGGCCGTACCGGCGGCGAGGAAGACGGCGGCCGCGACCGACGCCACCGCGATCGACGCGAAGAGCGACGGCCACGGCAGGGGTTCGATCGGGCCGCGGTAGAGGCGGAGCAGGTGCGTGAACGGGTTCCAGAGGAGGACGGTCCGGAGCGGGCCCTCCACGATCGACTCGGGATAGAGGATCGGGCTCGCGAACGTGAGCAGGGTGAGCCCGGAGACGACGGTTGGCCTCGAGTCGGGAAGCAGCGTCCCGACGAGTGCCACGAAGAGCCCGAGGCCGAACGAGCCGACGGCCTGCAGGGCGAGGGCGACCAACGGGGACAGCCAGGCGTCGATCGAGGCGCCCGGACGGCTCAGGGCGGCGTAGGCAAAGACAACGAGGAGGCCCACGAGGGCCCGGACGACGGCGGCCAGGACGAGGCGAGCCACGAGCAGCTCGAGGGGCACTCGGGACCGGCGCACCCAGCGATTGTCGGAGAGGAGCGTCGAGCAGCCCTCGATCGTCTCGCGGAACCACATCCAGGGGAAGAGACCGGAGGCGATGAGGACGACGTAGGGCATCCCCGGCCCGCGCCCGACGTCGAGGATCCAGCCGAACACGACGCCGTACGCGGCGACCTCCAACAGGGGAGACAGGAGCGCCCACACGCCTCCGAGGACCGAGCCGGCGTAGCGACGGCGGAGGTCCGCCAGCACCAGCGGGCCGAGGGAACGCGACCACTGCGGGAGCGAGGGCATGCGTTGGCGCGATGCATCGTAGCACCAACGCTCGTCGACTCCTGAAGTCCGGCCGGTCGGGGACGCTTATACTCGCCGTCTGGAATCCGGCGATGAGGATCCTCCACGTGACTCCCTTCTATGAGCCCTTCTGGGCGTATGGCGGGATGGCCCGCGCGTCTGGCGCGCTCTGCCGGGCGCTGGTGGCGAGGGGACACGACGTCACGGTGGCGACCGCGCTCCTGGGAGAGGGCGTGCCGGCCCGGGGCACGGAGGGTGGCGTGCAGGTGCTCCGCTTCACGGGGCCGCGTGCCCTCGCGCGTCGGCTCTTCCCCCTGGCCCGGGGCTTCAATGGTTTCCTCCGGGCGGAGGTGCCGTCCTTCGACGTGGTCCACCTGCAGGGTCACCGGAACGGCCTCGCCGTGACGGCCGCTCGCGCGCTCGTGTCAGCGGAGCGGTCCTGGCTTCTCGCGCCGGCGGGGACCTTCCCCCACCACGGCCAGCACCGGTTCCTGAAATCCGTCTTCGATCGCCTTGCCGGCGACCGCATCGTGAGCGGCGCGCGAGCGCTCGTCGCCGTGAGCGAGAGCGAGGCCCGCGACCTGCCGCGCCCGGCCCGCGTCGTCCCCAACGGCATCGAGCTCCCGGGCCCGACGCCCGCGAAGCGGACGCCGGCGGCTCGGCCCCGTCTCCTGTTCGTGGGGAGCGGGAGGCGCCAGAAGCGCGGCCAGCTGCTGCTGCCGCTGCTGTCGGCCCTGCCAGACGCCGAACTCGAGATCGTGGGGCCGGTGGATCCCCCGTTCCGGCGGCTCTTCGGCTCCCTCGAGGGCCGGGTCACCTTTCGCGGGGTGCTCTCGGGCGATGCTCTGACCGCGGCCTACGCGGGGGCCGACGTCGTCGTCCACCCGGCGGTCGGAGAAGCCTTCGGCCTCGTCCCGTTCGAGGCGGCCCTCGCCGGCACCGCGGCGGTCGTCGCCGGGGGACACGGCTGCGGCGAGTGGTATGCTCGCGCCGGCGGCTGTGTGGTGCCACCCGACGACGCCGCGGCGCTGGCCGCAGCCGTGGGGGTTCGGCTGCGCAACCCGCGGCTCGCGAGCCAGGAGGCGACCGGCGTGGCCGCGTTCGCCCGGGACCGCCTGACCTGGGCGGAGGCGGCCGCGGCCTACGAGCGCGTCTACGAGGAGATCCGGCGGCCCGCATGACGCGACCCGGCAAGCGAAAGCGCCGACCGGCGGCGCTCGGCGAACCGGCGAGCGCGCCCGCCCCTCCGCCGTTCTGGCTCCGGCACCCCTCGCTCACGGCGGCCCTGGTGGCGCTCGCCGTCTACCTTCCCTCCGTTGCCGGCGGCTTCCTCTACGACGACGGGGAGCTGATCCTCCGCAACCCCTCCATACGCGACCTCAGCGCCATCGGCACCGTCCTGCGCTACGAGCCGGCGCGCCCGCTCCTGAACCTCACCTGGGCCCTCAACTACGCGATAGGCGGCGCCGCTCCCTGGCACTACCACCTCGTGAACGTCCTCATCCACGCGGCGAACGCGGCCCTTCTCGCGTCGCTCTTCCTCTGGATGGCGCAGCGCTGGGGGCGGCCCCACGCGAAGGCCGAGTCGCTTCTCGGCGCGTGCCTGTTCGCCGCGAGCCCCATGGCCGCCGAGACGGTCGCCTACGTGGCGAGCCGCTCGAGCGCCCTCGTCACCTTCTTCACGCTCGCGAGCCTGCGGGTGGCCGCCGGCGTCCTCGCCGGGGCCCCGCCCCGCCGGCTGGTCGGCTCGATGGCTCTCTTCCTCCTGGCCCTTGCGACCAAGGAAGAGGCCGCGGCCCTGCCGCTCCTGCTGCTCCTCCTCGACTACTTCTTCGCCGCCGGCCAGGACCTCGGGGGGCTGAAGCGCCGCCGGTGGATGCACGCGTGCTTCCTCGCGGTGATTCCGCTCGGGTTCGCCGCGCGGCGTCTCGCCACCGGCTCGTGGCTGCCCCCGCCGGCGATGGACACCGGCCTGTACCTGCTGACGCAGTGGGCGGCCTTTCCCCTCTATTTCGTCCGCGCCCTGATCCCGCTCGACCCGGCCCTCTACCGGTACCATCCTCCGGCTTCGTGGCCCCCCGACGCGACGACGGTCGCGCTCGGGCTGCTGACGGCGGTCATGGCGATCGCTGGCCGTGGCCCGCCACCGGCGGTGGCCCGCCTGGGCGTTCGCGGTCGCGTGCCTGGCCGCCGGGCTCCTCCCCTCCTCGTCGATCGTCCCGCTGAACGAGATGGTGGTCGATCACCGCGCCTATCTCGGCAGCCTCGGCGTGGCGTTCGCCCTGGGCCTCTTCCTGCATCGGCTGGGCGGCCTGCGTCTCGGGGTCGTGGTGATCGCCGTGCTCGCGGCCCGCAGCTTCGCGTTCCAGCGGGTGCTCGCCGATCCCGTCCGCGCCTGGGAGCACGTCGTGGCCCGGGCCCCGGACGCGCCGGACGCCCTCTCCGCACTGGCGGAGTCCTACTCGGAGCGGGGCGATCCGCGGGCCGAAGGGCTCTTCCTCAGGCTGACGGAGCTGGCCCCGGCGAACTACCGCTACTGGGCCAACCTCGGCCTCTACTACGGGGAGCACGGCCGCCGGGCGGAGGCGGTCCGGCGCTGCGCTCGGCCCTCGAGCGCAACCCGCGCGAGGCGGCCGTGCGCGACTACCTCGGGCAGGTGCTCGCTGACGCTCGGGCGAGACGACGAGGCGGCCGTGGAGTTCGAGGCGGTGATCGCCGCCGAGCCCACCTTCGCGCCCGGCCTACTCGAACCTCGCGGCCCTGACGCTCCGGAAGGGAGATCCCGAGCGGGCGCGGAAGCTCATCGAGGCCGGGTCCCGTTTCGCGGGCTCGGCCGAGGAAGCGGAGGCGTTCGCCCGGGTTCGGGCCCGGCTCCCATGACCGGCGAGCCGATTGCCACCGCCATCGTCCTGAACCACAACGGCCACGGCTACGTGAACGATGCCGTGCGGAGCCTGCTGGAGCAGGACGCGCCCGGGGTCGAGGTGCTGGTGGTGGACAACGCCTCCACGGACGGCTCGGCCGAGGAGGTCGAAGTTGCCTTCGGGGAGCGGGTACGGCTCGTGCGGTCGGTGCGCAACCTCGGGTTCGGAGGCGGCAACAACCTGGGGATCCGCCAGGCGAGAGGGCGTCACATCGTCCTCCTGAACAACGACGCCGTGGCGGCGCCCTCGTTCGTCCGCGAGCTCGTCGCGGCCGTCGAGGCCGACCCTCGGATCGGGATGGTCGCGGCGAAGGTGCTCCAGCTCGCGGACCGCAGCGTCATCGACACCGTCGGGCACCTGCTCTATCCGGACGGCCTGAACCGCGGCCGAGGGCGGCTGGAGCGGGACGCGGGACAGTACGATGCCTGCCGCACCGCCCTGTTCCCGAGCGGCGCCGCCGCGCTCTACGCGCGCCGGATGCTGGACGACGTCGGCCTCTTCGAGGAGCGGCTCTTTCTCTACGGGGACGATGCCGAGCTGGGCCTGCGCGGGCGCATCGCGGGCTGGACGTGTGCCCTGGCTCCACGGGCCGTCGCCTTCCACCACTACTCGCGCAGCGTCGGCTCGTATTCGCGGCTCAAGGCCTTCCACGTCGAGCGGAACCGTGTCCTGGTCCTCTTCCGGGTGTTTCCGCTCTCCCTCGTGGCCGTGAGCCCGTTGTTCACGGCGGTGCGGCTCGCCCTCCAGGCGTGGGGGGCGCTCACGGGGCGCGGCGCCGCCGCGCGCCTGGCCGCCGAGACCTCGATGCTCCAGCTCGTCGGCGTGACCCTCCACGCCTATGCCTCGGCTCTCGTCGCGCTGCCCGCGACGCTCCGCGAGCGATGGCGGAGGCGCTCGACCCGGCGGATCGGGACGCGCGAGTTCACGAGGCTCCTGGCCGAGCACCGGCTGAGCGCTCGGGAGGCCGCCCTCAAGGAGTGACGCGCCCGGCCACCCCTCGATCGCGCGACTCGGACGCGGGTCGGGTAGGCGCGGGCGCGGGTCCGCCCTTGACGAGGGGCACGATGTGGTTACAATGACCACATGAAGACGCCGGTCACGGTCGGGGCGCGGGAGCTGAAGACGCGGCTCGGGGCCTACCTGCGGCGCGTTCAGGAGGGCCAGCGGATCGTGGTGACCGAGCGCGGGACGCCAGTGGCGGAGCTGCGGAGCCTGCGCACGGGAGACGAGAGCCGCGAGGCGCGGCTCCTGCGCCTGGAGACGGCGGGGCTGGTCAGTCGGCCGACGCGAGCCGGCCTCCGGCGACTGCGGCCGGTCCGGTCCAGCGGAGGGTCCCTGGGCAGTGCCGTCCTCGACGACCGCGAGGACCGGTTCTGATCCGCTACTTCGACGCGAGCGCGCTCGTGAAGCGCTATGCCCGCGAGGAGGACAGCCCGCGCGTGGGCCGCTGGCTCGCCGCCGGCCCGGCGGCGACGGCCCGGCTGTCGGCGGTCGAGGTGGCCTCCGCGCTCGCGCGGCGCTGTCGCGAGGGCGCCTTCTCCGAGACGAGCGCGATCGGGCGCTGGCCGCGCTGGAGGAGGACTTCCTGGCGCTGCAGGTCGTCGAGCTGTCGTTGCCGGTCGTGGTCGAGGCGCGCGCCCTGCTCGTCCGTCACCCGCTGCGGGCCGCCGATGCGATCCAGCTCGCGAGCGCTCTCCTCCTGCGGCGGGAACTGAACGAACCCGTCACCTTCGCCGCCTACGACGACCGCCTGAAGGCGGCGGCGAGGGCCGAGGGCCTGACCGTGGTTCCCTGAGGCGTCCGGCCCCCCGAGGATCAGGCGGGACGCGGCCTCCCCCGCCAGGCGTCCACCGCCCGGCGGATCGCGCGCGTGTGGCCCGGGGTGGTGCCGCAGCAGCCGCCCACGATCGCGACGCCCAGATCGAGGAGCTCCGGGACCCGGGCGGCCATCGCCTCCGGCGTCTCGTTGTAGACCACCCGGCCGTGCCGGCTCTCGGGGAGGCCCGCGTTCGGCTGGATGAGGATGGGCAGGCGGGTCGCGCGCGTCATCAGCCGCGCGACCTCCGACCATGTCCTCGATGCCGGTGCCGCAGTTCGAGCCCACCACGTCGGCCCCCGCCGCCTCGAGGCCCTGGACCGCCTTCTCGACGCTCACGCCCATCACGGTGAAGTAGCCGCGGGGCGTGGGCTCGAAGGTCATGGTGGCCATCACCGGCAGGCCGGGCGCCACCGCCTTCGCCGCCTTCACGGCGCGGGTCGCCTCGGTGAGGTCGCCCATCGTCTCGATGCACAGGACGTCGGCCCCGGCGGCGGCGAGAACCGCGATCTGCTCGGCGAACGCCGCCTCCACCGCGTCGGGCGACGTGTCGCCGTAGGGCTCGAGGAGCTGGCCGGACGGGCCCACCGAGGCGGACACGAGGGCGCGGCCGCGAGACCGCCCGCCTCACTGCCTCGACCGCCTGGCGGTTGATGCGCGCGCGCTCGCCGTCGAGGCCGTGGAGCTTCAGGCGGAACGAGGTCCCCCCGAACGTGTCGGTGGTGACGAGGTCGGCCCCGGCCTCGACGTAGAGCCGCGCCACCTCCTCGAGGACCTCCGGCTGCTCGAGCGCGAACCACTCCGGCGGCTGCCCGGGCGGCAGCCCCCGCTCCATGAGCTGCGTTCCCCACGCCCCGTCGCCGACCAGGACCTCGCCCCGCCTCAGCCTCTCGAGGAGCCCGTCCACGTCACGCCCCCAGGAGCGCCTTGACGCGGTCGACGGCGGTGGCCGCGTCGCAGGCGTAGTCGTCCGCCCCGATCTCGCGGGCGAAGTCGGCGCTCAGCGGCGCCCCGCCCACGATCGTCCGCACCTTCCCCGCGAGCCCCCGCTCGCGGAGGAGCTGCACCACGTCCCGCATCCTCGTCATGGTGGTGGTGAGGAGGGCCGACATGCCGATGAGAGTGGCCTCCTCGCGCACCGCCGCGTCCACGAACGCCTCGGGGGCCACGTCGTGGCCGAGGTCGATGACCTCGAAGCCCGCGCCCTTCAGCATGATCCCCACGAGGTTCTTGCCGATGTCGTGGAGGTCGCCCTTCACGGTGCCGATCACGACCTTGCCCCGCGACGGCACCCCCGCGCTCGCGAGGTGGGGCTTGAGGATGTCGAGCCCCGCGTACATCGCCTTCGCGGAGAGGAGCACGTCGGGCAGGAAGATCTCGCGCAGGCGGAACTGCTCGCCCACCACGTTCATCCCCGCGAGGAGGCCCTGCTGCAGCACGTCGCCGGCGGGAAGGCCGGCCCCGAGGGCCTCGGTGACGAGCGATCCCACCTGCTGGTGGTCGCCCTGCTGCAGCGCGTCCGCGATCCGCTTCAGGATCTCCATCTTCGTCTCCTCCGGTCGCCTCAGCCCTTCTTCAGGACCGAGGCCATGCGCGGCCCGCACTCGTGCGTCCGGCAGTCGTCGCAGAACGGGAAGTCCGGCCGGAAGCGGTGCGCCTCGCCGGGGCCGGCCACCAGGACCCCCGACACGGACTTGATCGGCGACATCAGGCACGAGTCGTTGAGGGTGACGCCGATCTCCCCCGGCCGCAGCGCGTCGAACAGCGGCTGCTGCCCGCGCGTGGGCCAGCCGCAGTAGCCGGGGCTGTACGGGAGGACGCGCGCCTCGCCCATCCCCCGCCCCGCGAGCGTCTCCCGGTAGCGTTCGGCCAGCCGGTCGGCGAGGAGATCGGCCCCGGCCGAGGCCACCGCGTCGAGCATGTAGCCCTCGGCCAGCGCGTCCTCGTCGAAGAGGTGTCGGATGCGGGCGGGCACGGCCTCGCCGAGCGTCGCCACGAAGAGGGCGAGGCTCTCGGCGCGGGGGTAGACGTGGCCCACCACGAGGGCGTCGTCCGGGACGCCGAGGGGCGCCAGCACTGCGGCGAAGCGCTCCGCCGGGAGCTCCTCGAGGACGGCCCTCGGCTCGACGAGGGCGAGGTACGCGGACATCGCCTGGTCGAGGAGCCCGTGGATCCGCGGGGCGAGCGCGTCCTCCTCGGGCAGGTCCTGGGCGCGGAGGACCTCGCGGGCCTCCGGCCGGGCCTCGTGCGCTCGAGAAGCGGACGATCTCCCTCACGCCTCGACCATCGGCAGGTCCGCCATTCCCGCCGTCCGGGCAGCGTGGCCCATTCTCTCCCGCAGGGCGCGCTTCGCCTCGTCGGGGACCCGCGACGGCGCCCAGGCGCCGACGAGCCGCTCCACCTCCCGCCGCGCCCGCTGGCCGAGGGTCGTCTCCCCCTCCTCGCGCCAGCGCCCGAGCGGGGCGCGCTCCACGACCGGCGACGAGAAGCGGATCTGCTCCTTGCGGTGCTTGCGCGTGTGGGCGGCGATGAGCAGGTGCCCTTCGCTCAGGAGCTCCTCGAAGAGCCCCTGCGACGGGAAGTCGTCGCGCGGCTCGATCCCGCGCCGCAGGCGCGCCACCATGCCCGCGATCTCGTCGTCGAGGACGAGCTTCTCCAGGCTCTGGCAGCTCTCGAAGTCCAGCATCCCGGGGCCGGACACGCTGTTGATCCCGGCGAGGCCGGCCAGCAGCGCGCCCATCCCGGTCTCGAGCCCGGCCTGGGCGTCGAGGGCCTTCGCGTCCGACAGCGCGATGTAGCCCTGCGTGGGCAGGCCGAGACGCTTCCCCACCTCGGCGTTCGCGCAGTCGAGCATCATCGTCTCGATGGCGCCCATCGGGGTCGTCTCGTGCCGGATGTCGAAGATCGCCGGCGAGCCGCCCCAGACGACCGGCGCCCCCGCCGCGGCGAGCTGCGAGATCACGACGCCCGAGAGCGTCTCCGCCGCGTGCTGGACGACGCTCCCGACGAGGGTCACGGGGGCCACGAAGCCGGAGAGCGGCATCGAGATGAACTCGACGGGCACCCCGGCCCGGGCGCAGTCGATCACGTTCTGGCTCGTCTCGTAGCTCCACTTGAGGGGCGCGGTCGGGCAGCACGAGAAGACGCACAGGGGCTTCGTCCGCAGCGCCTCCGGGGTGCCGCGCACCGCCAGCTGCAGGTCCCGCATCACCTCGAAGCCGCCCGCGCTGAAGGCGCCGGTCACCACCGGCTTCTCGCCGAGCAGCAGCGAGAGGAACAGCCGGAAGCTGTCCTGGATCCCCTCCGGCACGTCGGCCGGGATGAGGGCGGTGGACTGGGCCGCGATGTGGCCGAGGCCGGCGACCAGCTTCGCGTAGCGGACGTAGTCGGCGGTCGTCGGCGTCCGGATGCGCCCCGTCTCGCCGTCGAGGACGTGGATGGCGGCCGAGCCGGGGGTGAAGTAGCAGGCGTCGCCGGCGAGCTCGTGGGTCTGCCCCCCGAGCGCGTCGAAGAGGCGCACCGCGCGGGGGGCGGAACGCAGCGCGCGCTCCACGAGGTCGGCGGTCAGCCGGACGCGGCCCCGCTCGTCCTTGCGTGCCCCGTTCGCGAGAAGGAGCTCGGTCGCGGCGTCGTTGTGCACCTCGACGCCGATCGTGGCGAGGAGGTGGCGGGCCTCGTCCAGGATGCGGGAGACGAGGGCGTCGTCGAGGAAGCGCAGGTGAGGTCGCATGGCGCTAGCTCGGGAGGCGCCCGCCGAGGCGCCGGAAGAATCGGTGGACACCGTGGAACCACCCGGCGTCGGGGAGGAACATGAACGGGCACTCCCCGTCCACCACCTCGATCCCCCTCTCGCGGCAGAGGGCGACGGCCTCGGGGACGACCGCCCCCTGCCCCGCCCCGCGGTGCATCCAGACGCGCTTCACGCCGGCCTCGGCGCAGTCGCGGGTCGCCTGGAGTGTCGCCGCGGGCGGCGTCAGGAGGATGGCCCCTTCGACCGGGGGAGCCACCTCGGCGAGCGCGCGGGCGCACGGGCGGCCCCCCGCCTCCCCGCCGTTCGGGTTGACGGGCACCGCGTCGTAGCCCCGCTCGACGAAGGCCCGGAAGACCGCCCGGCTGAAGTCCTTCGGGTTCCGCGACACCCCCAGGACCGCGATGCGCCGGCACGAGAGGAAGGAATCGATCGCCTGTTTCGACGCCATTGGCTGCTCCTCGACCTGCCCGCAGTCTAAGGCCAGAACCATGACGCGTGCCCATGAATCGAACGGCTCAGGGCGGTCCATTGAGCTCGTCGCCCCCGCGGGTCCGAAATGGAGAGAAGCCTGGGAGTCTCCGCACCCGAACCGGGAGGAGATCATGGCCCGCACCAACGGGGTCCTGGGTGACTGGACGTTCGACGCGCTCGCCTGGAGCGCGCGCACCCTCGGGGGCATCGGCCCCCTCCGTCGAAACCTGGCGGATCGCGCGGAAAGACGCCTGCGGGAGAAGGGGAATCGACCGGTTCCCCGCCACCCGCCCGCGGTCGAGCAGGACAAGGCGTCGCTGAGCCTCGCCCTTCTCCACATGGCCGAGCGCGCGCTGGCCGAGCGGCGGCTGGGCCGCCCGGCGCTGCGCGCCCTGCTGAAGACGGTCCTCTCCGACGTCCTCGTGCACCGCGGCGACGAGAGCGCGAAGGACCGCTTCCGGGCCCGGCACCGGGGTGTCACGCCCCCGGACTTCCTGGCCATCAGCCCGGGCAAGGCCTGCAACCTCGCCTGCGTCGGCTGCTACGCGAACTCGGGCACCCACGGCGAGAAGCTCGACTGGGCCACCGTCGACCGCATCGTGCGCGAGGCCCACGACGAGTGGGGCAACCGCTTCTTCGTGCTCACGGGCGGCGAGCCCCTCGCCTGGCGCGAGAGCCGCAAGGGCGTCCTCGAGCTGGCCGAGGCGCACCCCGACTGCTTCTTCATCGTGTACACGAACGGGACCCTCGTCGACGACGCGGTGGCCCGGCGCATGGGCGAGCTCGGCAACCTCAGCCCGGCCCTCTCGATCGAAGGCATGAAGGCCCGCACCGACGCGCGGCGGGGCGAGGGCGTCTTCGACCAGATCGTGGCCGCCGCGGAGCGCCTCGAGCGTGAAGGGCTCTCTTCGGGATCTCGCTGACCGCCACGCGGCAGAACGCGGACGAGATCCTCAGCGACGAGGTGCTCGATCTCTTCGTGGACCGGCTGGGTGCGCTCTACGCCTTCGTCTTCCACTACATGCCGATCGGGCGCGCCTGGACGCTCGACCTCATGATGACGGCGGAGCAGCGCTTCCGGCTCTACGAGCGCACGTGGTCGCTCATCCGCGACCGCCACCTCTTCGCGGTGGACTTCTGGAACGGGGCCACCGGGTCGAACGGCTGCCTGGCCGCCGGCCGCCCGGGCGGCTACTTCCACGTCAACTGGAACGGCGACGTCAGCCCCTGCGTCTTCTTCCCCTACTCGCCGGTGAACGTGAAGGAAGTCTACGCCCGGGGCGGATCGCTCGACGAGGTCTGGGCGCACCCCTTCTTCGCGGACATCCGGCGCTGGCAGCGGGAGTACGGCTACCGCGAGTCGCACGAGAGCTGCTCGAGCTGCCAGAGCTGGATCGCTCCCTGCCTCATCCGCGACCACCACTCGGACTTCCGGCGGATCATGGACGCCCACGACGCGTCGCCGACCGACGAGGACGCCCGCGCGGCACTCGAAGACCAGCAGTGGCACGAGGGGCTCGAGCAGTTCGACCGCGAGTTCCAGGCGATCACCGACCCGCTGTGGGAGGCGCAGTACCGCAACGGCTCGAAGGGCGTCGCCCCCGGGCCGATGAAGCGTCTCTAGACGCCCTGACAAGGAGCACGCCATGGCCCTGTTCGTCCTCATGACCCGTCTCGCCCCTGGCTCGGTGAAGGACGCCGGCACCCGGCGGGCGATGGGCAAGGAGTGGCTCGGCAAGGTGAAGACCGCATGCCCCGAGGTGAAGTGGGTGGCGCACTACGCCCTGCTCGGCCCCTACGACTTCATGGACATCTACGAGGCCCCGGACGTGGAGACCGCGCACAAGGTCTCGCTCATCTCGCGCTCGGAGGGCGCGGTGAGCGCCGAGAGCTGGCCCGCGGTGTCCTACGAGACCTTCCTCAAGGTGCTGGAGCAGGTCCACCCGTAGGGCCGCCGGCGGCGGGTCCGGCCCGGCGGGCGCGGTCGAGAGTGCGACGGGCCTCGGCCGCGTGGAGGGCCTCGACCATCTCCCCGTCCACGGTGGCGACACCGCGGCCTTCCCGGGCCGCCGCCGCCAGCGCCTCGACGACCCGCCGGGCCCGCTCCACCTCCGCGTCCGTCGGCGAGAAGACGCGGTTGATGACCCCCACCTGCGAGGGGTGGATGGCGGTCTTGCCGTCGAAGCCGAGGAGGCGCGCCCGCCGGGCGCTCCTCTCGAGACCGGCCTCGTCGCGGAACTCGAAGAACGGCGTGTCGAACAGGTCGACACCGGCGGCGCGGGCGGCGAGCACGAGCGTGCCGCGGGCGACGAGCAGCTCCGCTTCCTCGGCGTCGCGGCCGGCGCGGACGCTCGCCCGGTAGTCGGCGGCGCCGAAGAGGAGGCCCGCGACACCGCTCACCCGGGCCAGCTCGGCCGCGGCGAGGACGCCGCGCGCGTTCTCGACCATCAGGAAGAGCGGCGTCCCATCGAGCCGCGCCCCGACCGCGGCCACTCCCGCGGGGTCCTCGCACTTGGGCAGGACGAGGCCGGCCGGTTGGATTCTCGCGGCGGCGGCCATGTCGTCGTCGTGCCACGGCGTGCCTGGCGCGTTCACGCGCAGGAGCACCTCCGCGGCGGCGAGGTCCAGCTCGAGCCAGAGCCTCTCGGCTTGCGCCCGGGCCTCGGCCTTCGCTTCGGGCAGGACGCCGTCCTCGAGGTCCACGATCAGCAGGTCGGCCCCGCGGGACCCGGCCTTGCGGAGCATGGCCTCGGACGAGGCCGGCACGTAGAGGAGGGAGCGGCGCAGGGAAGGCACGGCCCATCGTACCGCCGCGCCGGGATCGACTACACTCCGCGCCATGGAACTGCCCGACGGCGCACGACTCGAGAAGGGCCCCGGGGGCCTCGACCGCCTGGTGCTCTCGGCCTCCGAGGGCGAGGCCCTCGTCTACCTCCAGGGCGCGCACGTCGCCCACTTCCAGCCGAAGGGCGAGAGGCCGGTCCTCTGGATGAGCGCCGAGAGCCGATTCGAGGCCGGGAAGCCGATGCGCGGGGGCGTGCCGATCTGCTTCCCGTGGTTCGGGGCGAAGAAGGGCTCGCCGGACGCTCCTCTCCACGGCTTCGCGCGCATCCTCCCGTGGACGCTCTCGTCGGTCGATCGCGAGGCGGACGGCCGGATGCGGGCCGTCCTCCACCTCGCGGCGGAAGCGGCCGCCCGGGGCGGCTTCCCGCGCGTGCCGGGGCTGTCCCTGGCCCTCACCGTGGGCCGCTCTCTGCGGATGGAGCTCACGGCCCGCAACGTCGACGCCGCTCCCGCGACGTTCGAGGAGGCGCTCCACTCCTACTTCGCGGTCTCCGACGTCCGGCAGGTCCGGATCCGGGGGCTCGAGGGCGTGGGCTACGTCGACAAGACGGCCGCGATGGCGCGCAGGGCGGGCGAGGGCGAGCCGGTGGCGATCGCCGCGGAGACCGACCGCGTCTACCCCGGGGCGGCGGGGACGGTGACGATCGAGGACCCGGGCTGGAAGCGCCGCATCGTCGTCGGCAAGACGGGCTCCGCCACCACCGTCGTCTGGAACCCGTGGGTCGCGAAAGCGAAGGCCATGCCGGACTTCGGCGACGACGAGTGGACGGGCATGGTCTGTGTCGAGACCGCGAACGCCATGGACGACGCGGTCACGCTGGCGCCGGGCGCTGTGCACGTCATGGCGGCGACACTCGAGGTGCAGCCCGCCTGACCCGGTCGGGCCACTGCTCGGTCGGCGGGCGGCGCATAATCAACGCCGGGAGGGACACCATGAAACGCCATCCCGCGCTCTTCTGGACGGCCGCAGGGCTCGCGGTGGTGGTGGCCGGCGGTGTGCTGGTGTGGACCGCGGCCGTCGGGGCCGTGCGGGTGGGCGAGGCCGTGTTCGCCGCGAGCTCGGTGGACCGCCTGCGCCGGGACGCGGAGCGGGGCGATCTCGAGGCGCAGCTCGCGCTCGCGCGGGCCTACTCCCACGGGGAAGGCGTCGCGAAGGACCCGGCCGAGGCCGTCCGCTGGTACCGCAAGGCCGCCGAGCAGGGCAGCACTTCGGCCATGGTCCTCGTCGGCGCCGCCTGCGCCCAGGGCCAGGGCGTCGCGAAGGACCCGGTCGAGGCCGTTCGCTGGTACCGCAGGGCGGCCGATCGGGGCGACGCTTCGGGACAGGTCTTCCTCGGCCGCGCCTACGACGACGGAGCGGGCGTCGAGAAGAACCCGGCGGAGGCCGTGCGCCTGTACCGGCTCGCGGCCGGCCAGGGCAACGAGACGGCGTGCAACAACCTGGGCTGGGCCTACCAGAACGGCGAGGGCGTCCCGAAGGACACGGCCGAGGCCGTGCGCTGGTACCGGATGGCCGCGGAGAAGGGAAACGACGTCGCGCAGTACAACCTGGCCAGCCTCTACGACGGGGGTCTCGGGGAGGAGCCGAACCCGGCCGAGGCCCTGAAGTGGTACCGAAAGGCGGCCGACCAGGGCCATGCGAGAGCGCAGAACGCGGTGGGATACGCGTACGACCAGGGCGTCGGCGTCTCGGAGGACGACGCCGAGGGCGCGCGCTGGTACCGAAAGGCGGCCGAGCAGGGGCTCGCCCTCGCGCAGGACAACCTCGGCTACGCCTACGAACGCGGGCACGGGGTCCCGAAGGACCCCGCCGAGGCCGTGCGCTGGTACCGCCTCGCCGCCGAGCAGGGCTACGCGAGCGCGCAGCACCACCTCGGCTACGCGTACGACCAGGGCGCGGGCGTGCCCCGGAACCCCCCCGAGGCGGTGAGCTGGTACCGCCTCGCCGCCGAGCAGGGCCACACGAACGCCCAGAACAACCTCGGCTACGCCTACGCCCACGGGGAAGGCGTGGAGAAGGACCCGGCCGAGGCGGTCCGCTGGTACCGCCTCGCCGCCCAGCAGGGCAACCCTCACGCCCAGGCGAACCTGGCCTGGGCCTTCGAGAACGGCGAGGGCGTCCCCCAGAGCCACGCCGAGGCCTTGCGTTGGTACCGCAAGGCGGCGGACGGGGGCAGCGCGATCGCCCAGTACAACCTGGGCTACGCCTACGAGAATGGCGAAGGGGTGAAGAAGGACCTCGCGGAGGCCGTCCGCTGGTACCGCAAGGCCGCCGACCTGGGCGACGCGGACGCCCAGTTCAACCTCGGCTACGCCTACGAGAACGGCGAGGGCGTGAAGCCGGACGCCGCCGAGGCCGTGCGCTGGTACCGCAAGGCCGCCGAGCAAGGCCACTCCGAAGGTCAGAACAGCCTCGGGTTCGCTTATCGCGTGGGCGAAGGCATCCCGAAGGAAGCGAAGGAGGCGGTGCGCTGGTTCCGCCTGGCGGCGGAGCAGGGGCACGCGATCGCCCAGTTCAACCTGGCCGACGCCTACGAGCACGGCGACGGCGTCGAGAAGAACCTCGACACCGCCGTGCTCTGGTACAAGAAGGCGGCATCGGCCGGCGCGGAGGGCGCCCAGGAGGCCCTCGAGCGCCTCGGGGCGGCCGGCACGCCCAAACGGTAGCGGCGGAGCGTCGCGGAGGGGAGGCGGAGAACGCCCCGCTACAGCCTCGAGAGCGCGATGCCCAGCACGAACAGGATCGCCGGCCAGTAGCGCGCGCGAATGTAGAAGAGCTGGGACTCGGCCTCGGGGACGGGATGCGGGTCGGGAGTGATGGGAGCGACGGCGCCGTACGGGCTGTCGTCCGGCTCCGCGACGCCCAGCTCCCGCCGCATCAGGAGGACGGTGGCGGCGCTGGCCCAGCAGGCGAGGAGCTTCGGCCAGCCGTGCTCGGCGTAGTACTGGCGATCGTCGAAGTACCGCACGGCCGCCCACTCGATGCCGACCATCCACGCCACGGTCACCAGGGCGATGAGATAGCCGCGTCCCTTCCCGCCGACCAGCATGAGCGGGCTTATACCACCGAACCACCGGGGCTACCGCTGCTGACGCCTGATGGTCAAGATCCCGGAGCCGCGCACCCACAAGAGCCTCGCGCGATCGCCGATGCCGCCGAGAGGCTCACCCCCAGTCCCGTACCGTCGCCTGGCGACGCGCGGGGCTATAGTTGGAGGAGGCTCCCCATGCCTTCCCCGCCCGCGTTCGAGACGTTCGCCCACGACGCCGACATCGGCGTGCGCGGCCGGGGGGCAACGCTCGCCGAGGCCCTGGCGAGCGCGGGCCGGGCTCTCACCTCCGTCGTCACCGACCCCGCCGCGGTCCGCGAGGTGCTCTCCGTCGAGATCGCCTGCGACGCGCCGGACCCCGACACGCTCCTCTTCGACTGGCTGAACGCCCTCGTCTACGAGATGGCGACCCGGCGCGTCCTGTTCGCCCGCTACGAGGTGAAGGTCGTCGGGTCCCGGCTGGCCGCCCGCGCCTTCGGCGAGCCGGTGGACGTGGCCCGCCACCACCCGGCGGTCGAGGTGAAGGGCGCCACGTGGACGGGCCTCCGGATCGCACGGGAGGGCAGCGGCTGGATCGCCGAGTGCGTGGTGGACGTCTGAGCGGAGGACGACCGTGGACCTCTCCCTCCTGAAGCGCCGCTCCGAGTTCGAGTGGGTGATTGAGCCCCGCGGGAAGATGCGCGTGCCCGGCGTCCTCTTCGGGAGCGAGGCGCTCGTGCGGGCGATGGACCACAAGGTCTTCGAGCAGGTCACGAACGTGGCGACGCTCCCCGGGATCCGGGCCGCCTCGATGGCGATGCCCGACGCGCACTGGGGCTACGGCTTCGCGGTCGGCGGCGTGGCCGCCTTCGACCCCGACGAGGGCGTCGTCTCCGCGGGCGGGGTCGGCTTCGACATCTCGTGCGGCGTGCGCTGCCTGCGGACGAGGCTGACCCGCCCCGACGTCGAGCCGCGGAAGAAGGACCTCGCGGACGCTCTCGCCCGGGCGATCCCGGCCGGGGTCGGAAGCCGCGGCCGGATCCGGCTCTCCGGCGAGGAGATGGACCGCATGCTGCGCGGCGGCGCGAGGTGGGCGGTCGAGAAGGGCTGGGGCGAGAGGGGCGATCTCGAGCGGATCGAGGAGGGCGGCCAGATGAGGGACGCCCGGCCCGAGGCCGTCTCCGACCGCGCGAAGGCGCGCATGCGGGACGAGGTCGGCACCCTCGGCTCCGGCAACCACTACCTCGAGGTGCAGGAGGTCGCGGAGGTGCACGACGCCGGGGCGGCGGAGGCCTTCGGCCTCGCCCGGGGCGACGTGGTCATCTCGATCCACAGCGGCTCGCGGGGCCTCGGCCACCAGATCGGCACCGAGGCGCTGCGCGAGATGCTCGACGCGGGACGGCGGCACGGGATCGACTTGCCCGACCGCGAGCTCGCCTGCGCGCCCGTCCGCTCGAAGGAGGGCGAGCACTACCTCGGGGCCATGCGGTCGGCCATCAACGTGGCCCTCGCCAACCGGCAGGTCCTCACCCACCTCTCGCGCGAGGCGTTCGCGTCCGTCCTCCCGCACTCGGACCTCACGCTCCTCTACGACGTTTCCCACAACACCTGCAAGGTCGAGACGCACGAGGTGGACGGCAAGCCCCGCGAGGTCTACGTCCACAGGAAGGGCGCGACGCGCGCGTGGGGGCCGGGGCACCCCGGCCTCCCCGGCCGGCTGCGCGCCGTCGGCCAGCCGGTCCTCATCGGCGGCACCATGGGCACGTCGAGCTGGGTGCTCACGGGGACCGAGACCGGCATGCGCGCGAGCTTCGGCTCGGCCTGCCACGGCGCGGGGCGGGCCATGAGCCGGCACCAGGCGCTCAAGCAGTGGCAAGGGAAGCAGGTGGTGGAGGAGCTGGAGGCGCGCGGCATCCTGATCCGCAGCCCCTCGCTCCGCGGCGTCGCCGAGGAGGCGCCGGGGGCCTACAAGGACGTGACGGAGGTGGTCGAGGCCACCGAGAGGGCCGGGCTCGCCCGCCGCGTGGCGAAGCTCGTCCCGATCGTCACGATCAAGGGATAGCGCGTGCGGCGGCTCACGGCACGGGAGCAGGAGCGGCGCGCGTCCCTGCAGCCGCCGCCGGGCCCGCCGGGGGCCGACCCTGTCGCTCGGACCCCGGCCGGCGAGGCCCTCGCCATGCTGCGCCGCCGCGGCTTCCGCCCGAAGCCCTGGCCGCCGGACCTGCCCTTCCCACCCGGCTTCGACGAGGCGCGCCGCGAGCGCCTCGCCCGACGGCTCGACCACTACGCCTTCCGCCTCTTCCTGCGCGGCGCGATCCTGCAGGCTCCGGGCTTCCGTCCCGCCGACGTCACGCGCTACGTGGACGCCGCGGCCGCCCGCGCCATGGCCGAGGAGCTGGTGGCTCTCGGGCTCGCGGAGAGGAAGGGACGCAAGAGCTACGCGCTCGTCCACCCGCCGCGCAGCTTCGGGCCGACGCTCGAGTGGTACCTCGCCCGCGAGCTCGCGGCCCGCCTCGCCTTCGACACCGCGGCCGCGCTGCGCTTCGGCGCGCCGGGGGTCGGCGGCGACCTCGACGTGGTGGCGGCGGCCGAGGGCCGGCTCCTCTACGTCGAGGCCAAGTCCTCCCCGCCCCGGCAGCTCGACGAGCCCGAGGTGGCGGCCTTCTTCGGTCGCCTGGAGGCGCTGCGGCCCGACCTCGCTTTCTTCGTCGTCGACACGGCGCTGCGCCTCGGGGACAAGGTCGTCGCGATGCTCGCGGAGGAGCTCGCCCGACGCAGCGGCCGGTCGCCCGCGCCGAGGCGGCTCATCCGCGAGGTGTGGGCGGTGACGCCCCGGCTCTTCGCGGTGGGCGCGAAGGGCGACCTCATGGCGAACGTCGGCATTGCGGTCGCCGAGGGGCTGCGCGGCCTCGCGACCGGCCTGCTCGGCCCAGGGAGCGCTGGGAACGGACGTAAAACCGTTTGAACAGAACCTCCTTGCTGGCGCGTTCGGGCAGCTTGGCCTATATTCACCATTAGTCCACAGCCAGCTCAATCGCCCCCCGTGCGCCGGAGTCCCACGCCGGCGCCCTGTCGCAAGAAGGAGATCTGTCATGGCGTCTGCGCCCAACGTGCCTGGAGCCCCGTCACAAAGCCGGACTGTCACGTCGCCTGCGCCCCAGGCGGCCGGAGCCGCGTCACCAGCGCTGGTCTTCGACACGCTGTTCGCCTACCAGCGCACGGCGGCCCTCCGGGCGGCCATCGAGCTGGACCTGTTCCGGGCCATCGGTGAAGGGGCGGGGGACGTGGCCTCGATTGCCAGGCGCTGCTCGGCCTCCGAGCGCGGGACGCGGATCCTCTGCGACTTCCTGGTGGTCGTGGGGCTCCTGCGCAAGACGGAGGGGCGCTACGGCCACACCGAGACGAGCGCCCTCTTCTTGGACCCGAGCTCCCCGGCGTGCGTGGCCTCGACCGCACGATTCCTGGGCAACCCCATGATCCAGGAGCCGTTCGACCGCCTGGCCGAGAGCGTCCGGACCGGGCGCACGGTGCTCCCCGGCCAGGGCTCGGTGGAGCCCGAGAACCCGGCCTGGGTGGAGTTCGCTCACAGCATGGCCCCGATGATGGCCCCGATGGCGGCGCCGCTCGGCTGGATCGTGCTGGACGGCCAGAAGGGCCCCCTGTCCGTCCTGGACATCGCCGCGGGCCACGGGCTCTTCGGCATCGAGCTGGCGAAGCAGAACCCCGAGGTCCGCGTCGTGGCCGTCGACTGGGCCGCGGTGCTCGAGGTCGCGCGCGCCAACGCCCGGCGGGCGGGAGTGCAGGACCGCTACGAGGCGAGGGCGGGCAGCGCGTTCGAGGTCGAGTACGGCGGGCCGCACGACATCGCGCTGCTCACGAACTTCCTGCACCACTTCGACCCGCCGACCTGCGTCGGCCTCCTGAAGAAGGTGCGCGCCTCGCTCAAGCCCGGCGGCCGCGTCGCGGCGCTGGAGTTCGTGCCGAACGAGGACCGGGTCTCGCCCCCGATGGCGGCCTCGTTCGGCCTCACGATGCTCGCGACCACGGCGGCGGGCGACGCCTACACGCTGCGCGAGCTGGAGGCGATGTACCGTGCCGCCGGCTTCGCCGACGTCGCCGGCCACCCGGTCCCCACCGGGCCGCACACGATCGTGGTCGGGCGCGCCGTGTGAGCCTCGGCCCTCACCCTCTCCGGCCCAGGAGCAACCGGGCCTCGGCGGCGATCCCCTGCAGCAGGACGAGGTGGTCCTGGCGGGCGGGGTCGGCGCTCTCGGGCAGCTGGCCCGCGAGCTCGCAGTAGCTGTACAGGACCATCATCCTCTGGGAGTCCGAGGGAGCGCCGTCCCCGGCGAAGGCCTGCAGGGCCGCGTCGCAGCTCAGGCCCTGCTCGAAGAAGTCCTTCACGCGCTGGAACTGGCTTTCCAGCCGGGTCCGCTGGGCGCGCACGTCGGCCAGGGTGCCGGGATCGCCGTGCCCGGCCACGTAGATCTCGGCCTCCAGGGCCTCGATGGCCTCGTAGTGGGCGATCGTCCGGCTCACGTGGCCCCGGCCGGGCAGCTGCGGCATGCCGTTCAGGAAGACGTCGCCACAGAAGACGATCTTCTCTGCAGGCAGGTGCACCACCACGTCGGACTCGGAATGGCCCACGCCCAGCTCGAGCACGCGGACCTCGCGCTCCCCCTGATGGAAGGAGAGACTGCCGCTGAAGCTCACGTCCTGCGGGGTGTAGCGGCCGCCCCGGAGATCCACGTCGGGGAAATGCTCGGCCAGGAACGCGTCGTGCTTGCCCTGTGCCTTCTGGTTGGCCTTCGTCCACTCGCGTCCTTGGTGGGAGCTGATGGCGATGGCCCCGGGGAACAGGTGATTGGTGTAGACGTGGTCGGCGTGGGAGTGGGTGTTGATCAGGAAGCGGATCGGCTTGTCCGTGACTCGACGGATTTCCGCCTGCAAGCTCCCGGTCATGGCGGCGTTGGCCAGGGAGTCGACCACGATCACGTCCCGGTCGCCGACGATCACCCCGGCGCTGCTGTACCAGATCAGGGGCGGCTGCAGGAAGGCGTAGACGCCGTCGGCGAGCTTCCGGAACTCAGGCATGCTTCACCGCCCTCTCCCAGATCCGTCAAAGCCCGGTGGCCAGTGTATGCCCGAAGACCCGGCGTGATTCCGGGAGAGTGACCTCCTGTAGACTCCTGTCGTTCGTCTCCAGGAGGCCGCCATGACGACCACGCTCCTGCCGCGCCGGCTCGCTCTTCGCGCCGCGTGCGCCGCCCTCACTCTCCTGCTCCCGGCGGGCGCGGGGGCGGCCCCCGCACCGCCGTCCACGGGCCCGGCCGCCGCCATCGACGCTCTGCTGAAGAGCTCGTTCACCGCCGACCGCCCGGGCGCCGCCGTGATCGTGATGAAAGACGGGCGAACCCTCTTCCGCAGGGCCTACGGGATGGCCGACCTCGAGCTGGGCGTCCCGCTCCAGCCCGACATGGTCCTCCGCCTGGGCTCGATCACGAAGCAGTTCACCGCCACCGCCGTCCTCATGCTGGCCGAGGAGGGCAAGCTCTCGCTCCCGGACCCGATCGAGAAGCACCTCCCCGGCTACCCCACCCAGGGCCACGTCATCACGGTCGAGCACCTGCTGACCCACACCTCGGGGATCCAGAGCTACACCGACATGCCGGGCTGGATGGCGAGCCGGGTGCTGGCGCCGATGACCGTCCAGGAGCTGATCGACGGCTTCAAGAAGGAGCCGATGCAGTTCGCCCCGGGGACACGGTGGGCCTACAACAACTCGGCCTACGTCCTGCTCGGAGCGATCGTCGAGAAGGCGTCCGGGAAGACGTACGAGGCGTTCATCCGCGAGCGCATCTTCCAGCCGCTCGGCATGTCGTCCTCGTACTACGACCGCACCGAGCCGATCATCCCGAGGCGGGCCCCGGGCTACACGCGGGAAGGCGACCAGCCCCGCAACGCCCGCTACCTCAGCATGACGCAGCCCTACGCGGCGGGCTCGCTCGCCTCGACGGTGGACGACCTGGCCCGATGGGACGGCTCGCTGTACACGGAGAAGCTCCTGAAGAGAGCCTCGCTCGAGAAGGCGTGGACGCCCTACGTCCTCGCGAGCGGCAAGGCCACCGGCTACGGCTACGGCTGGGGGGTGTCCAAGCTCCGCGGGCGGCGCGCGATCGGCCACGGCGGAGGCATCTTCGGCTTCTCGACCTACGCGGTGCGCCTCCCGGACGAGCACGTCTACGTGGCCGTGCTCTGCAACAGCGACTCCCCGGCCGCGGCCCCCGAGTACCTCGGGAAGAAGATCGCCGCGATCGCGGTGGGCGACCCCTTCCCGGAGCCGGCGGTCGTCACCCTGGACCCGAAGGTCCTCGCGCGCTACGCGGGCGTCTACCGGATCGACGAGGGCTCGACCCGCACCGTCACCGTCGAGGGCGGGAGGATCTACACCCAGCGCACCGGCGGCGAGCGGGTGGAGGTGCGGCCGGGCTCGGAGACGGAGTTCTTCTACGACAAGAGCCTCAACCGCCTGCGCTTCGTGGTGGACGAGGCCGGCCGCGTCACCGAGATGCTGTTCTACCGGGACGGTGCGGACGAGCCGGAGCGCGCCCCCCGCCTGGCGGAAGCCCCCGCCGAGCGCCCGGTGGCGAAGGTCGACCCCGCCCTCTACGACGCGTACGTCGGGGAGTTCGAGCTCGCCCCCGGCTTCATCCTGACCGTGACCCGCGAGGGAGACCGCCTGATGACGCAGGCCACCGGCCAGTCGAAGGTGGAGATCTTCCCCTCCTCCGAGACCGAGTTCTTCCTGAAGGTCGTGGACGCACGGATCACCTTCGTACGAGGGCCCGGCGGGACGGTGGACCAGCTCGTCCTGCACCAGGGCGGACGCGACATGCCGGCGAAGCGGAGGAAGTGAGGCGGCCCGGCGCGTCTGGAATCCGGATCGTTTCCGACGCCAGCCCGTCTCGTTCGGGGCGTTGGAGCCGGGACGAACGTCCCAAACACGCCAACCGCACCACGACTCGGCGCCTGAGCGGGCTCGACTCAGGCTGAACGGCCGGGAACGTGGCTTGCACGGCCTGGGCTCGATGCGGAGCGCCTTCTTCACCCTCGTCTCGCTCTTCTACCAGGAGCTCCGCGCCACCGGCTACTCGATGGACGAGGGGCTGGCGCGCCTCGCCGCCGAGGTGAAGAAGAACTCTCAGGACGTGGCCGGGGTCCTCGAGCGGGCCGGGGTCACCCCCGAGGAGTTCGCCCAGCGCGCCCTCGAGGAGGCCCGCCGACTCCAGAGAACCGTCGACGGCTGGAACATACCCCCCGGCGGAGGCTAGAGGATGCGCTACGACGACACACACGGCTTCGTTTCGGTCGACGGCGCCGAGCTGCGGGGCGGGGGGCTGGACACGGGGCAGGCCCTCTCGGCGCTGGCACCGGCCCCGCTCGGCCGCGGGAGCGCGGAGGAGCGGGACGCCTGGCAGCGGGGCCTCGCGACCCTGACCGACGTGGCGCGCGAGCGCGCGACGAAGGCGGTGGTGCGCCTCGCCGCCCCGGCGCGCCTCGTCGAGCTGCACACGGTGTCGGCCCAGGGGCCGCACCACCTCTACTTCGCGTTTCCGGGGGGCTCGGGCCGCGTCGCGGTCCTCGGCGTGACTCCGGGAAGCTACTCGCTCGCGCTGCGGACGGGCGGCGATCTCGCGGCATCGCTTCAGGGGGCGCTGGGCCTCGACGCCGGTTTCGTGGGATCCGACCTCGTCCGCCCCCTCGACGCGCACGCCGTGCTCGCCCTCGCGGCCTTCCTCGACGTTCTGAGGGCGAACCGGCTGCGGGCCGAGCTGCGCCACGAGCGCCCGCTCGAGAGCGCCTCGGCCGGCGACGTGGCGGCGCGGCTGGCCGACGCGCGCTCGGCCGACCCGCGCTGGCCCCTGTGCGCGCTCGAGAAGGTGCTGCCGTTCGACGTCACCGCGATCGCCCAGGAGGCGACGGTGACCGCCTCCCTGGAGCGCCTCGTCGCGGCCGGGCTCCTCCAGGCGGCGGAGGCGAGCGGCGCGCTGCCGGTGCTGTTCAGCCCGGCCGCCGCGCTCGTGCCCCTCGTCGAGGAGCTGGCCCGCGCCGTGGCCCACGTGGCCCTGAGCACGTTCCGACTCGCCGCGGACCGCTCGCTCGTCTACGAGTCGGCGCTCCTCGTGCGCGGACCGGTCTCGCTGTGGCTGCTGAGCCTGGCCCCGGAGGGCGGCGGCCTCGCCTCGCTCTCCCCGGCGGGGGCCTCCCGGCTCCTCACGCGCCTCTCGGCGAGCGAGGCGATCTCGCCGGCGGCACCGCCGGCCTGAAGCAGGTCCCTCGATGCGGAACGCCTTGCTCACCGTCCTCTCGCTCTTCTTCGTCGCGCTCTTCGTCCTCGGCGTGGTGGTGCAGCTGCGAACCTGGCGCAAGCAGCGGGCGGTCCGCCCGTGGATGGTCGTCCTCAGCCAGGCCGCCGCCTTCGTCTCGATGGTGCTGTTCTCCGCCCTCACGGCGCGCCCGCCGGGGCCCCTCGGCTGGGTGCTGCTCCTCGGCTTCGGTGGGCTGGGGGGCCTCGTCTACGGGCGCTTCGTCCGGGTGGTGCGCACCGGCAAGGGCGTGCAGATGAGCTACACGCTGCCCTGGATCCTCACCTGGTCGGTCCTGATGGTCCTGACCCAGCTCAACGCCGTTCTCTTCCACCGGGTGCCGGTCGTCCTCTACGGCTTCGCCATCGTGAACCTCGGGCTGAACCTCGGCATGAACGCGTCCGTGCTGCGCGCGTACCGCCGGGCCACGACGGTCGCCGCGGCCGGTCTCGTGCTCGGGGCGTGGGCGCTGGCGGGCGGTGCCACGCGGGCGCAGACCACGGAGGAGCAGGCCATCTTCGACGCCGTGCTGATGGACAGCGAGTCGGACCCGGTTTTCCTGGAGTGCCGGAAGGTACTCGGGGACCTCCAGCTGGCGCCGGGTCGCGATGGCTGGGGCGACTACGAGCGATGGCTCCACAACTGGCCACGGGGGGCCAGAATCGAGAACCGGAGGCTCGCGAGCCCGAGCGTCCCCAGGGTGTATATCGGGCTGAGGGTCCTGGCCTTCGCGGAGCCGGGGGTGGCGGAGCAGTACGTGTCCAGCCTCACCCCCCCGCTTTCGACGATCATCCGTCCGGAGTGCCGGAGGCTCGTCGGGGGCCGGTTCGTGATCGAGCTCGCCAACCCGTGGATCTGGACGCCCGGCGCCGCGCGCTACAGGGTCCCCCTCCTCGACATCCTGGAAGCCGCGGCCAACCGGGCGATCGAGCGGCCCGGGGCGGCCGTGCCTCCCGTCGCCGTCCCCGAAGACCGGCCGCGGGACGGCGACGAGCCGCCGGCTCACGACGTGAAGCCCGCGCCGGCGCCCGAGACGCCGCGCCCTTCGGGCGAGGACCCGCTGACGCCGCACGAGGACGAGACGAACCCGCCGCTGCGGCCGGAGGATGCCACTGCCGCCGTGGCGCTTTCGAGCCTGGCGCTTCTGGGCGGATCGCTCCTCCAGCTCCTGCCCGGCCTCCTCAGCTCCCAGCCCATCGGCGCCGCTCCCCCCGTACCCCCGCCCCCCCCCGCCCCCGAGCCGCCGGTCGAACCCGACGAGGCCTACGCCCGGCAGATGGAGGCCCAGGGTTACCGCTGGTCCGATCGCGACGGCTGGGTCACGGACGAGCAGGCCCGCGAGTACCAGGCGCAGCGCGACCGCGCCTGGAAGGAGCACCTCAAGCAGGACGCCGAGCTCGCGCGGATCGAGGGCGAGATCCGGAAGGCCCGCGAGGGCCAGGAGGCGGCGCGCGCGGCCCAGGCCGAGTACGACAAGAAGCTGCAGCTGATGGAGCGCCAGGAGCAGCTCGAGCGGGAGCAGGCCGCGGCCCGGGCCGAGCTGCAGCAGGCGGACTGGATGGGCCGCGCGGTCGACGCAGTGCAGATGGCGGCGGACACGGCCATCGGCGAGCTCGCGGAGGTGACGGGCCCCGTGGGCCAGGCCATCCGCGCCGGCTACAACACGGCCAAGGGGATGGCCACGGTGGTGGGCGAGGCGATCGCGGAGGGCCGCGGCCTCAAGCCCGCCGACATCCGCCGCGGGCTGTGGCTCGCCGCCGAGAACGTCGCCATGGACATGGGGATGGACGCGGCCGGCCGCAAGCTGACCGGGCAGCCCGGCCTCTTCGACGAAGCGGCCGGAGCCGCGGGCAAGACGGCCAAGGTGATCGAGGAGATCGCCGACCCGAAGCTCGTGGCCAAGGCCGACGCGATGCGCGAGGCCCTCGACCTCGCGAAGAAGGGCGACCCCGACGCCGTCCTCAAGCTCTACGAGAAGCACGGCATGAAGGACCTCGCCGAGCTCGAGCGGCTCGGCCACATCTCCAAGGCCGACGCCATCGCCCTCAACGCTACGCTCTCCAGGACCGTCGACCGCGCGGTCGACCGCGGCACCCGCGAGGCGCTGGACCTGTGGGAGAAGGGAAACCCCGGGGTGCGGCTCAAGGAGGTCCTCGTCGCCGACTCCGGCTCCTCCGCCGTCAAGGGAAAGGCCCGCTCGGTGCTGACCGACTTCGACCGGACCACCGTGCCCGTCTTCGACCCCGACGACGTGAGCCAGTACGCGAAGAACCGCGGGATCACGCCCGCCCAGGCTCACCAGGAGCTCACCACCCAGTTCAAGTCGATCCACGAGAAGGCGGTGGGCGACGCGCTGCCCGGGGGCCTGAGCGCGAAAGACGTCGACTACAAGAGCTACGGCGGCTTCGGGGCCAAGGCGGGCCAGTCCGACGCCTACCCCACGGGCTTCGCCACCACGCGCCAGGCCACCCAGGGCAAGACCACGGTCTACCCCCAGGGCGGAGGGCGGCCCCACGCGGCCTCGCGCGAGGCGTGCGTCGACCAGTGGGACATGGAGGTCGCGAAGCACGGCGGCCCCCAGCCCGGCGAGATCGGGCCCCGCATCGCGCCCCAGGAGTTCCCGGGCATCGCCCACGAGCAGGTCAAGGCGATCGCGGAGAAGGCCGACCCCAAGTCCGTGGCCAAGGCGATCGACCGCGTCGGCTACATGGCCCAGCGCTCCGAGCTGCGCGCCACCGGCTACTCGATGGACGAGTCCCTCGCGCGCCTCGCCGCCGAGGTGAAGAAGAACCCCCAGGACGTGGCCGGGGTCCTCGAGCGGGCCGGGGTCACCCCCGAAGAGTTCGCCCAGCGCGCCCTCGAGGAGGCCCGCCGACTCGAGGGAACCGTCGACGGCTGGAACATACCCCCCAGCGGAGGCTAGAGGATGCGCCCGCCTGAGCCCCCGGCCAGGCCTGTGACCGCCGTCACGGCGGACTCGTGGCGGCGGACTAGTTTGTAAGAGAGACAGACCGTCGAGGCAGCCGCGGGCATGGCCCGGGCACAGCCGGAAGAGCCGTGGCGCTCCGGCACGAGCGTCGTCGGCGCCCCCAGCTTCCGAAGTGCCGAGCGCGACCGTCGACGAAGGGCGTCGCGGATCGGCGGGAAGGAGGTGGCTCGTGAAGCACTACGTCGCCGCGTTCCTGGCAGCCGGCCTCGCGGCCGCAGGCGTCGCCTGGGCCCAGAGCCCGGCCGCCGGAGGTCAGTCGGTTCCGCTCACCACCGTCGTGGAGCAGCGCAGCTACGCGGTGACCGGGACGCTCGTCTCGGTCCGAAAGGACGCGTTGGTCCTGAACATCGACGACCACCACCACCGGATCACGTTTGCGCCCGGCTCGCGCGTGTCGCCGGCAGAGCTACGGGCGGGGAGCCGCGTGAGGATCCTCTACCACCCGACGGGCACCACGGGACAGACCGCGGACGAGGTCGAGGTCATCTCCGGTCCGCGGGGCCGCTGAACGGCGGCCTCGCCGTGAGCCGGCCGGGGCCGCCGCCAGGACCCCGGCCGGCAGGGCCTTGCGAAGGCGCGCCGGAAAGGGGAAACATCCGCCCACAGGATGAGCGCGCCCGAGGTCCTGCTGTTCACGATCGACGCCGGGGGAGGCCACCGCGCCGCGGCCCGCGCGCTCGCCGCGGCCGTGGAGGAGACGAGGGCGCCCTTCCGCCTCCGCGTCGAGAGCTTCCAGCAGACGCTGCTGCCGCTCGACGTCCTGAAGCGGTCGACCGGGGTGTCGCTCGAGGACGCCTACAACCTGATCCTCCGCCGCCACGCGAGCGCGCTCATGGTGCCGCTCCTCCGGCTGATGCACGCGGGGATCCGCGTGCGACGGCGGGCCCTCGTGCGGACCCTCGCGGACTGGCTCCGCGCGCAGCCGCGCCCGGCGGCCGTCGTCTCGGTCTTCCCGAACTTCAACGGCGTGATGCGCGACGCGGTCCGGGAGGCGATCCCGGGCACCCCGCTCGTGGTGGTGCTCACCGACCTCGCAGACTTCCCTCCCCGCTTCTGGATCGAGCCCGGGATCGACCGCGTCGTCGTCGGCACCGACGAGGCACGGGACCAGGCGGTCGCCGTCGGGATCCCGAGGGAGCGGGTGAGCCGCGTCTCGGGGATGGTGCTCCACCCCCGCTTCTACCGCGCGGGGGGCCGCGGAGGCGCGCGAGCGGGCGCGCGGGGAGCTCGGTCTGGGGCCCTCCGACTTCGCGGTGACGCTGCTCTTCGGCGGCAAGGGGTCGCCCGAGATGGCGCCTCTCGCCGATCGCCTGCTCGACGCCGAGCCGGCCTTCCGCGTCGCCGCGGTCTGCGGCGAGAACCCCACCCTCTTCGAGCGGCTCGCCCCGCTCGAGGCCCGCGCCGGGGGCCGGCTCACGCGGTACGGCTTCACCGACCGCGTGGCCGGGATCCTCGCCGCGAGCGACCTCCTCGTGACGAAGCCCGGGCCCGGCTCGCTCTGCGAGGCCTTCCACCAGCGCGTGCCCGTGATCGTGACCCGCAACGTCCACACGATCCCGCAGGAGCGGTTCAACACCGACTTCGTCCGCGATCACGGGCTCGGCTGCGTGGTCTCCCACTGGCGCGAGATCCCCGCGGCGGCGGTCGCCCTCTTCCGCGATTCCGCGGAGCGGGCGTGCATCCACGAGCGCCTCGCGGCGTTCCCGCCGAACCGCGCCGTCTACGAGGTCCTCGACGTGATCGCGCGGGAAGCGGGCGTCACGCCATCATCACACCGGTGACTGCCTGTTGGTGGTATGATTAGGGCGGTTAATGGTCACAGAAAAACTCCTGTACCGGCGCCTCGACGCGCTGTTCGGCTCGATGAAGTCGCGACGTCCGCAGCCGAAACTCCTCGACACGTTCCTCGAGGACTGCTTCTCCAACCTGAAAGACGACCTGCGCCTGCAGGGAGGGCTCCTCTACGCCGAGCGCCGTGACAACTTCGCCCTCGTGAAGGCGGTCGGCAGCCCCGGGCACCCGCTCGCCGAGACGCTCGACCCGGCCCTGTCGCCCCTCGCCGAGGTCGCGCGCCACCGCGTCTACATCTTCCGCGACCCGGACGCGGCCGGCTCGCCGCACCGCCAGGGGCTGCTGCCCCGCGCCGCGGTGGCGGCCCTCCTCGTCGGGCAGCGGCCACACCGCTACGCGTTCTTCCTCGTCCTGGCCGACGGCTGGCAGGTGGACGAGGTCGACTTCGCCCTCAACACCATCCGCGCCTCGCTCGACGCGCGGCTCGTGGACGCGCGCGTGCGCGGGTCCTTCCGCGAGGCGGCGGAGATCCAGCAGAGCCTGCTCGTCGAGGAGCCGCCGCCCTTCGCCGGCTACGACCTCGCCGCGCGCTCGGTCGCGGCGGACGAGGTGGGCGGCGACTTCTACGACTTCGAGCCCTTCGGCGACGACATGCTGGGCGTCTCGATCGGCGACGCGAGCGGGCACGGCCTGCCCGCCGCCCTCCTCGTGCGCGACGTGGTCACCGGCCTGCGCATGGGGATCGAGAAGGAGCTGAAGGTCGCCCACGTCTTCGAGAAGCTGAACCGTGTCATCCACCGCTCGCGCCTCTCGAGCCGCTTCGTGAGCGTGTTCTACGGCGAGCTGGAGTCGGACGGGAACCTCGTCTACGTCAACGCCGGCCACCAGCCGCCCATCCTCTTCTTCCGGAAGCCTCAGCCGGGCAAGCCCTCCGAGGTGGAGCTGAGCGTCGGGGGCACGGTGATCGGCCCCCTCCCCGAGGCACGCTTCCGGCGCGGCTTCGCCCGCGTCCACCCGGGCGAGGTGCTGCTGATGCTGACCGACGGCATCCTCGAGCGGCGCGACAAGGGGGGCGAGTTCTTCGGGCTCGACCGCGTGCGGGCGATCGTGCGCGAGGGGCAGGACCAGCCGGCGCCGGTCATCCTCGAGCGGCTCTTCGCGGCCGCGCTCGGGTGGGGCGAGGCCCGGCCGTGGGAGGACGACGCCACGATCGTGGTCGTGAAGAGACTGCCCGCGGTGGCGGCTTAGGGCAGGATCCGCGCGCGGCGCGCGGGGTCCACGACGGGGCAGGCGTCGCGCGGAACCCGGAAGACGAGTCGCCTGGCCCGAGCGACCTGGTCGTAGACGCGATCGGCCAGGGCCGTCGGCAGCAGCCGGGCCACCGCCGCCAGCCCCCGCCCGACGCCGCCAGCCCGCCGGAGGCTCTCGACCACCGCCTGCGACCGGACCAGCAGCCGCCCCTCGGCCGTTCTCAGCACCAGGCTGTCGGGAAGGGTGGCGCGCGCGTCGCCGGGCACGAGCGCGCTGAAGGTCTCACCGCCGAGCGGGGCGAAGCGCAGGGCGCCCTTGCGGTCGATGGCGAGCAGGGCGCGGACGGACAGGTGGCAAAGGCCGCAGCCCCCGTCGTAGAAGAGGACGTCTCCGCTCAGGGCGTCAGGGTTTCTCGGCCAGGAGGGCCGCGACCCGGGCCTCGATGCTCGCGACCGTAGTCAGGCCCTCGCGCCGGAAGCGCACGAGCGGGGACCCGTCGGGGCCGGGCCGGCGCGCGTCGAGGACGAGCTTCGTCGGAAAAGCGGAGAGCTCGAGCGGCTCGACGAGCTTGTCGCCGCAGTAGACGGGGAAGGAGACGGGCGAGGTCTTCAGGAAGGCCGCGACCGCGGCGCGATCCTCGCCGACGTTGAAGCTGAGGAAGGCGACGTCGGTGCGGCCGGCGAGGCGGGCATGATAGGCCGCCAGGTCCGGCAGCTCCTGGACGCAGGGCTTGCACCAGGAGGCCCAGAAGTCGATGACGACCACCTTGCCCGCGAGGTCGGAGCTCTTCAGCGCCCCCCCGGTGAGGGCCGGGACCTCGAAGGGCTTCGCCTCCACCCGCACGGCTTCCCAGCCGTCCACCACGGCGGGCGGGTCCTCGGCGACAGCCGGGAGGGGGGCACAGCACAGGAGCAGGGCGAGGATCGAGCGCACGGGACCTCCGCGGACGGGACCTTCAGGCTACCAGAAGGCCGCGGGCCTGTCCTATCCTGTTCTCATTCCGCCCGACACCCGCCGAGGAGGCTCTCCCATGGAACCGATCGCCGGCCGCACGCGAACCGAGAGGGACACCCTCGGCCCGGTCGAGGTGCCGGAAGACCGCCTCTGGGGCGCGCAGACCCAGCGCTCGCTCGAGCACTTCCGGATCTCCGGCGAGCGCATGCCCCGCGACCTCGTCCGCGCCCTCGCGCTCGTGAAGAAGGCCGTCGCCCTCGTCCACGTCGAGCTGGGCGTCCTCGACGCGGCCCGCGGGGGGGCCATCGTCGCCGCCGCCGACGAGGTGCTCGCCGGCCGCTGGGACGACGAGTTCCCCCTGGTCGTCTGGCAGACGGGCAGCGGGACCCAGACCAACATGAACGTCAACGAGGTGCTCGCCAACCGGGCGAGCGAGCTCCTCGGCGGGGAGCGCGGCGAGCGCCGGCTCGTCCACCCGAACGACGACGTCAACCGCGGCCAGTCCACGAACGACGCCTTCCCCACCGCGATCCACGTGGCGGCGGCCGGCGCCCTGCGCCGCGACGTCGTCCCCGCGGTCGAGCGCCTGCGCGACGCCCTGCGGGCGAAGGCCGCGGCCTTCGACGACGTCGTGAAGATCGGCCGCACCCACCTGATGGACGCCACCCCCCTCACGCTCGGACAGGAGATCTCGGGCTGGGCGGCGCAGCTCGACCAGGGCGTGAGGCGGCTGGAGCAGGCACTGAGCGGCCTGCTCGAGCTCGCGCTCGGGGGAACGGCGGTCGGCACCGGCCAGAACGCCCACCCCGAGCTGGCCGTGCGGGCGGCGGCGAAGCTCGCCGGGCTGACCGGCCACCCGTTCGTGACCGCCCCGAACAAGTTCGAGGCCCTCGGCGCGCGCGACGCCCTCGTCTTCGCCCACGGCGCGCTCAAGACGTTGGCGGTCTCGCTCTTCAAGATCGCGAGCGACGTGCGGCTGCTCGCCTCGGGCCCCCGCTGCGGCATCGGCGAGGTCACGATCCCGGAGAACGAGCCGGGCAGCTCGATCATGCCGGGCAAGACCAACCCCACGCAGGCCGAGGCCCTCACGATGGCGGCGGCGCAGGTGCTGGGCAACGACATGACCGTGTCCCTCGCCGGCCTGTCCGGCCACCTCCAGCTCAACGTGTTCATGCCGGTCATCGCGCACGCCGTGCTGCAGAGCTGCCGGCTCGTCGCGGACGGCTGCGAGAGCTTCCGGGAGCACTGCGTCGCGGGCCTCGAGCCGAACCGCGCGCGGATCGCGGAGAATCTCGACCGGTCGCTCATGCTCGTGACCGCGCTCGCCCCCCACCTCGGGTACGACGCTGCGGCCCGGATCGCGAGGACGGCCCACGCCACCGGCAGGACCCTGCGTGAGACCGCGGTCGACCTGGGCCTCGTCACGCCGGAGCAGTACGACGAGTGGGTGAGGCCGCAGCGAATGGTGGGGCGATGAGCAAGCCGTTGACAGGCGGCACCGGCGGTGCCAGCGTTGAACGGCATGCGTGAGGACTCGAGGCGTGTCTCGCGACCGGCTTCGGCCGGGCTCACGGCCCTGGCCGCGGCGGGGCTGGCCCTGCTTCTCGCCCTGGCCTCCTCCTGCGGGGGCGGGTCGGCCAGCCCGACCGTCGCGCCCCCGACGCCGGTCGCGACTCCGACGCCCGTGCCCACGCCGACCCCCGACCCCAACGTGCCGCCCGCCGGCAGCGGGTGCGGCAAGCCCTACCCGCCCCCGATCTCCCGGTTCAAGGTGAAGGTCCTCTACAAGGAGAAGGAGTACTACACAGTCGACTCCACCCCGCTGGTGGGCCCCAACGCCGAGTACTGCGCCTCGGTCGGCTTCCCCGACCGGACGATCTGCACGATCCGGGAGGAGGGCGCCGACGACCGCCTCGCCTGCGAGATCTGGCGCTCGGGCATCGCCAAGGACACCGGCCAGCCCGGCCCCACGTGGACGGTGACCCTCCCGGACGGGACGACCAGCTACTGCACCGGACCCGCCGGGCCCTGCGATCGTCACCCCAACGGACCGTTCTCGGTCAAGGCCTTCAAGGGCGGCCTCTACCGTGTCTGCACCGAGTTCGGGGCGTGCGGCGAGGTCGACGTCGACAAGTGGCAGTAGCCGCGGCGGAGGACGTCGCGGGGCGGGCCTTCGAGGGCGCCCCGGTGCGCCTCGCTCGCGCCCGCTAGGGTCGGCGCGTCCGGCCGGGCGTTCGATCGCCCGCGAGGCGGTGCTATCGTGGGCGGCCAGTGAGCATCGACCACCCGACCGGAACCCACCGGCTCTTCGAGCACGACCGGGTCGCGGAGGGGTATGCGTCGGCCCGCCCCTGGCTCCACCCGGAGGCCTTCGCGCAGGTCCGCGACCTCGTCCACTTCGAGGGCCGGGCGAAGCGGGCCCTCGACGTCGGCTGCGGGACGGGGCTGTCGTCGATCGCCCTGCTCGATCTGGCGCACGAGGTGGTGGGCATCGACGCCTCGCTCGCGATGCTGCGGCGCGCGAGCCGCGCTCCCGGCGTGCGCTACGTGGCCTCGGGCGCGGAGGGGCTGCCGTTTCGGGAGGGCGCCTTCGGCCTGGTCGTGGCCTGCGGGTCGATCGACTGGGTGGACCGGGCGCGCTTCATGCCGCGGGCGGCGGAGCTCGTGCCGCGCGGCGGATGGCTGGTGTCGCTCGACTTTGGCGACACGGGACGCTCGCCCGAGGTCCCGTGCCTCGCCCGCTGGTACGACGACGTCTTCCAGAAGCTGTACCCGCGACCGCCCGCGCGCGACCCGTACCTCACGGCGGAGGAGGCGGCGCGCCACGGCTTCTCCGCACCAATCCGGCGCGACTTCGCGTCCGAGTGCACCTTCACCGCCTCCCGGTACGCGGAGTTCCTGATGACCGAGTCGAACGTGATCGCCGCGGTCGAGTACGGCCGCGAGGACGAGGGCCGGCTGCGCGCCCGCCTGGAGGCGGATCTCGCCCCGCTCTTCGGGACCGGGCCGCGCCGGGTGGCCTTCGGTGGGTACATTCAGGCATTGCGGAGGCTCTGATGCGAAAGCTCGTGCTCGTGGCCCTGATCGCGCTCTCGCCGGGTAGTCTCTTCGCCCAGACGGTGATCCGCCCGGAGGGCCGGGTCCCGCTCTTCGACGGGAAGTCGCTCGACCGGTTCTACACCTGGCTCGTGGACTCGCACCGCGAGGACCCCCTGCGCGTCTTCAGCGTGGTGGACCAGGTGGACGGCGCCCCCGCCATCCGGATCAGCGGCGAGCGCTGGGGGGGCCTCGTCACCCGCGAGGCGTACCGCGACTACCGGCTTGTCGTGGAGTTCCGCTGGGGCTCCCTCACGTGGGGCCAGCGCCGCAACGCCGCCCGGGACAGCGGCGTCCTCGTCCACGGCCAGGGCCCGGACGGGAACACGGGCGCGGACGGGAACGGGGCCTGGATGCGCTCCGTCGAGGCCCAGGTCATCGAGGGCGGGGTCGGCGACTTCATCCTGGTGGCCGGCTACGACGCCGGCGGGCAGCGCCAGATGCCGCGCCTCACCGCCCGGGCGGGCACGGACCGCGACGGCGAGCCCGTCTACGACCCGAAGGGCGAGCCCCGCGAGTTCGACAGCGGCCGCATCAACTGGTTCGGGCGCGACCCGGACTGGCAGGACCGCCTCGGCTTCCGGGGCAAGCAGGACGTCGAGAGCCCCTCCGGCGGGTGGACGCGCCTCGAGGTGATCGCGGACGGCGACCGCGTCACGAACATCGTGAACGGGACGGTCGTCAACGAGGGCACGCGCTCGAGCCTGACCGGGGGGAAGATCCTCATCCAGTCCGAAGGGGCCGAGATCTTCTTCCGGCGCATCGACCTCGAGCCGCTCCCGGGGAAGACGAGCGCGGTCGCCGCGGCGGGGAGTGCGCGGCTCGAGCCGTGCGAGGTCAAGGGCCTCGGCCCCGCGCGCTGCGGGAAGGTCGAGGTCCTCGAAGACCGCGCGGCACCGTCGGGCCGGAAGATCCCCGTGAACGTCGTGGTCGTCCCCGCCACCGCGGGAGGTGCGCTCCCCGACCCGATCGTCTTCCTCGCCGGCGGGCCCGGGGCCCCCGCCACCGCCCAGGCCGCGGGAATGGCCGCCGGCTTCGCGAGGCTGCGGGAGAACCGGGACATCCTGCTCGTCGACCAGCGCGGCACGGGCGCGTCGAACCCTCTCGAGTGCGACCTCTTCGGGCCGGAGGGACGGCTGGACCGGCTCATGGGGGACTTCCTGCCGCTCGAGGCCGTGCGCAGGTGCCGGACCCGGCTCGAGAAGAGCGCCGACCTCACGAAGTACACCACGGACGTCTTCGCGGACGACCTCGAGGAGGTCCGCCAGGCGCTCGGCTACGGGGGGCTCGACATCTTCGGGGCCTCGTACGGGACGCGGGCCGCGCAGGCGATGCTGCGCCTTCACCCCACGAGCGTCCGCACCGCCGTCCTCGCCGGGGTGATCGGGCCCACCGACTACGTCCCGCTCGACTTCGCGCGCGACGCCCAGCGCGCGATCGAGGGGCTCTTCGCCGAGTGCGCGCAGGAGCCGGACTGCCACGCCGCCTTCCCCGACCCCGCCCGGGACCTCGCGACCGCCCTCGCGCGGCTTTCGAAGCAGGCGGCGACGGCCACCGTCATGCACCCGAAGACGGGCGAGCCGGCCCAGGTGCCGGTCTCGCGCGACCTCTTCGCGGAGACGATCCGCTACATGCTGTACAGCCCGCCGACCGCCGGCTTCGTGCCCGCGGTGGTGCACGCGGCGGCGGCCGGGGACTTCGCGCCGGCCGCCGAGCAGGCCCTGTTCTCCCGGGTCAACATCGTGAACGGCATCGGCACCGGCCTCTACCTCTCGATCACCTGCGCCGAGGACCTGCCCTGGATCGACCCGGGGGACGCCCGGGCGCGCTCGCAGGGCACCTTCCTCCGCGACTATCGCTACCGGCAGCAGAAGGCCGCCTGCGACGTCTGGCCGCGGGCGCCTGTGCCGGCCGGCTTCAACCAGCCGGTGCGCTCTGAGGTGGAGGCCCTGCTCCTCTCGGGCACGCTCGATCCGGTGACGCCTCCCGCCCACGCCGAGGCGGTGGCGGCGGGACTGCCGAACGCGAGGAACGTGGTCGTCCCCCACGGGGCCCACGAGTGGGACGGCCTGATCGGGGACGAGTGCATCTACGACCTGATGGTCGAGACCATCCGCCGCGGCTCGGCGCGCGAGCTCCGCACGTCCTGCGTGGAGAAGATCCGGCGGCCGCCATTCCCGACCCGGCTGCCCGAGACGAAGCCAGTCCGGCTCCCGGATGCCGATCTCGCCCGCCTCGCCGGCACCTACGTGGCCGAGGCGGTGGGTGCGAAGGCCGTCGTGTCGGCGGAAGGGGGACGGCTGAAAGTCCTGCTCTTCGGGAAGGAGTTCGTCCTCGTCCCGCTCTCCCCGACACGCTTCCGCCTGCTCGGCGGGCCGCTCGGGTACGGTGCGGCCTTCGAGGCGAACGAAGGGGGCGCCAAAGCCCTCGACATCGAGCAGGGCTCGGCGCCCCCGATGCGCTTCACGCGCAAGGACTGACGCTCAGGCGAACTGCTTCCAGTCCATCTTCGGGTCGGAGACATCCTTCGACTTCATGAGCTGGTCCCAGGCGACTTCCTTGCCGGTGTAGGCGGCCATCCGCCCCAGCATGCCGGCGAGGGCCGACTCGGCGCCCTGCTGGGCCTCGTTGAGGAGGTTGCCGCTCGTGATGCTGTCGATGAAGGACTTCTGCTTGTTCGGGTCGGCGTCCTCGAGGGCACCCCGGAAGGCGCCGGTGACCGCGGCCGCCTGGTCGGTGGCCGGGGGCTTCCCGAGACCGGGGAACTCCCAGTTGGTCTCGCCCGAGATGCGGACCGGCGCGTCGTACCGGGCCTCCGCGCAGCCCTTCGTGCCGTAGTACTGCATCCCCACGCCCCACGCCGCAGTGCCGAACTGCGTGGCGGCAAAGCCGATGTGGACGTCACCGGGGTAGGTGAAGAGGCAGTTGTAGTGGCTCCAGGCGTCGCCCTGGTCGGTCCGCCCGACGCGGCCGCCCGAGCCCACCGCCTTCATCGGGTGGGCCTTCAGCAGCCAGTTGGTGACGTCGATGATGTGGACGTCCTGCTCGACGATGATGTCGCCCGAGAGGGCCTTGTCGTGGACCCAGTTGCGCAGGCGCCGCTCGGCGGGGCTGGCGGTGGGCCAGTCGGGCCGCTTGATCGCCGAGGCGAAGTAGTGGATCTGTCCCGAGACGGCCTGGCCGATCTGGCCCTCGTGGACCCGCTTCGCGAGCTCGACGTAGGGCGAGGCATGGCGGATCTGGAAGCCGACGGCGAGGCTCAGCTTCTTCGCCTTCGCGATCTCCCCGAGGGCCATCACCTTCTTCGCTCCCGGCACATCCACCCCCACCGGCTTCTCGAGGTAGACGTGCTTGCCGGCGGCGAGCGCGGCCTCGGCGTGGGCGGGGTGGAAGTACGGCGGGCTCGCGATGTAGACCGCGTCCACGTCCTTGCTGGCGAAGAGCGCCTCGTAGGCCTTCATGCCCTTGAAGGCGTGGGCGGCGTCGATCCCGGGTTTTCCGGCCCCGGCCGCCACCTCGTCGAGCCTCTTCTTCCCGGCCTCGAGGTTGTCGGCGAACAGGTCGCCGATCGCGGTGACCACGGCCCCGGTGTTCTTCAGGAACCCGCTCGTCACGCCGAGCCCCCGGCCCCCGCAGCCGAGCAGGCCGAGGCGGACGGCCGAGTTGGCCTGCGTGCCGAACACGAGGCTCGGCTTCAGGATCGTGATGCCGGCCGCGGCCGCGGTGACGCCCACGAACTCGCGGCGGCCGACTCTCGTGTCCTTTGGATCGTTCATCTGGAATCTCTCCTTGTACAGGCCCGCGGGCGCGGGCGGGCGGCTCCGGAGCCGCCGTTGATGAGTCCGGTGGACGGATTCTAGTCCCCGCTTCCCGCCTGTCAAAGCCGGGGCGCTTGAGTCGCCTCCGCGGACGGGAGTAGTCTCGGCAGCGCGGGCCGATGGCGGCAGCCTGGGCGCCCCGCAAGAGTCCCGAGGGAGGACATCATGACTATCGATCGGCGCACGTTCCTGGAGTCGGCCACCGCGCTCGCGGCCGTGGCCGCGCTGCGGCCGCAGGCGGCGGCGGCGGCGGGGACGATGAAGAAGGCCGTCTACATCTCGATGCTCCCGAAGGAGCTGAAGGACCCGTCGGGCGCCGCGCGGCCGCTCGGCTACCTGGAGCGCTTCCAGCTGGCGAAGGAGGTCGGCTTCGAGGGCGTCGAGATCGGGACGATCGCGGAAGCGGCCGAGGCGCAGGCGATCAAGGAGGCCGCCGCCAAGGCCGGCCTGACGATCCACTCGGTGATGAACGCCGACCACTGGAAGTACCCGCTCTCGAGCGCCGACCCCGAGGTCGTGTCGAAGAGCGTCGCGGGCATGGAGACGTCGCTCCGCAACGCGAAGCTCTGGGGCTGCGACAGCGTGCTCCTCGTGCCGGCGGTGCTGAACCCCGAGACCTCCTACCAGGACGCGTGGACCCGCTCCCAGAAGGTGATCAAGGAGCGCATCCTGCCGCTCGCCCAGGAGCTTAAGGTGGTGATCGGCATGGAGGAGGTCTGGAACAAGTTCCTCCTCTCTCCTCTCGAGATGGCCCGCTACGTGGACGAGCTCGCCTCGCCGTACGTGAAGGCCTATCTCGACGTCGGCAACATGCTGTTCTACGGGTTCCCCCAGGACTGGGTCCGCACCCTCGGGAAGCGCATCCACCGCGTCCACATCAAGGACTTCAAGCTCGAGCGCGGGAAGGGGCAGTTCGCCTGGGTCAACCTCGGCGAGGGCGACGTGGACTGGGTTGCGGTCCGCAAGGCGCTCGGCGAGGTCGGCTACGACGGCTGGGTCACGACCGAGATCAGCGGCGGCGACGCCGCGTACCTCAAGGACGTGGTCGCGCGCTTCGACCGCTTCCTGGCCGGCCAGAAGCCGTTCGTTCCCGCCGCCTGAGCGAAGGAGACACCATGACGATCACACGACGCCAGGCCCTTCTCACCGGCGCCGGGGCGGCGGCGCTCGCCCCCCTCGGCTCGCTGGCTTCCGCGACGCAGGCCCCGGATGCGAAAGGGGCCAAACCCCGCATCTCGCTCGCCGTCTCGACCTACTCCTACTGGCACTTCAAGCCCGAGAAGGTCCCGATCGAGAAGGTGATCGAGAGCGCGGCCGCGATCGGCTTCGACGGCGTCGAGATCCTCCGCCGGCAGATGAAGGACGAGACGCCGGCCTACGTGAACGGTCTCAAGAAGGCCGCGTTCCGGGCGGGAGTTTCCTTCCCGATGCTCTCGATCCACCAGGACTTCGTGTCCCCCGACCCGATGGAGCGGCAGCGGCACGTCGACATCACCACCCGCTCGCTCCAGCTCGCGGCCGATCTCGGCAGTCCCGTCGTGCGCCTGAACTCGGGGCGCTGGAAGACGATCCAGTCCTTCGACGACCTCATGAAGGTGAAAGGCGACGAGCCGCCCCTGCCCGGCCACACGCAGCAGGAGGCGATCGACTGGTGCGTGCAGTCGATCGAGCAGTGCCTCCCCATCGCCGAGAGGCTCGGCGTGATGCTCGCCCTCGAGAACCACTGGGGCCTGACCACGCGTCCCGAGAACCTGCTGGCGATCTACGAGAAGGTCCGCTCGCCGTGGCTCGGCATCAACCTCGACACCGGCAACTTCCCGGGCGAGCCGTACGCCGGCCTCGAGCTGCTCGCGCCGCACGCCGTGATCGTGCAGGCGAAGACGTACTACGGCGGCGGCGAGTGGTACACGCTCGACCTCGACTACCCGCGCATCGCGGGCATCCTGCGCAAGGCCGGCTTCCACGGCTGGGTGTCGCTCGAGATGGAGGGCAAGGAGGACGCGGCCACGGCCGTGCCGAAGAGCTACGAGGTCCTGCGATCGGCGTTCGCGTGAGGGAGACCACCATGAAGACCGATGTGACGTCCCGTCCGGAGACGGGAGAGGGCGCGGTGTCTCGCCGCGGCTTCCTGACGGTTGCGGGGGGCGCGGCGGCGGTGGCCGCCGTCGCCAGCGGCCCGGCGGCACCGGCCGCGTCCGCGGCGACCGCCACGCGCGAGGAGAAGCTGAAGCGGCTCGCCTCGAACTGCTGGTCGGTCCGCCACCTCTTCAAGCAGCGGGAGTACCCCGAGCGCCCGGGGATGACCGAGGAGCAGAAGAAGCGCCGGGAGCAGTTCCGCCAGGAGCGCGACACCTGGAGGAAGAAGTACGGCGAGATCACGCTCCTCGACTTCCCGCAGTTCACGCGCGACACCTACCCCGGCGTCACGAAGATGGACCTCTTCTCGGGCCACTTCGGGGACATCGCGGACGACTCGCAGTTCCTGAAGGCGGAGCTCCGGGGGGCAGACGCGGCCCGGCGACTTCGACCCGTCGCAGCCGTCGTCGAAGAAGTACCTCGACAGGCTCGCCGAGAGCATCGCGAAGACCGGCGTGCGCGCCGCCCACATCTCGAACAACGCGCCGCGCAACCTGGCCGACCTCGACGAGGAGAAGCGCAAGGCCGGCATCCAGGTCGCCAAGCACTGGCTCGACGCGGCCGGCCAGATCGGCGCCCTCTCGATGCGGTGCAACACCGGCGGGCCGAGGCTCATCCCCGCCGCGCAGGTCGACCCCGAGCTCGGCTACCCCATGAACAAGGAGCTCGTGCCCTACATCGGCAAGGCCATCGAGTCGTTCCGCGAGCTCGCGGACCACGGCGAGAAGGTCGGGGTGAAGGTCACGATCGAGAACCACTGGGGCATCGCCGCCGACCCCATGACGATCCGGATCATCATCGAGGAGGTGGCGAGCCCGTTCTGCGAGGCCTCCCCCGACTTCTGCAACTGGGAGCACGAGTACATGCTCTACCACGGGCTCGAGGTGCTCGCCCCGTTCTCCTCGACCATGGTGCACGCCAAGCGCTGGACCCGCTTCCCCGAGGTGGACATCGCCCGCTGCGTGAGGATCATGACGAACGCCGGCTACCGGGGCTACTTCGCGGTGGAGTACGAGGAGCAGGGCGACGGCGTCCTCGGCTCGAAGCAGATCATGGAAGAGGTGCTCGCCGCGCTCTGAGATCGGCGGTTCGTTCGGGCGGTTCGATTCCAGGGCGACGGCCGGCCCGCCGGTCGTCGCCGTGAAGTCGTAAGGCCCGCCCCAAGGTCACCCATGAAGCGACTCCTGGCGGCGGTCTTCTTCCCCTTCCTCGCCGGCGGGATCGGCCACGCCCGCGCACGGTCAGGCCCTGTACGGCTCGATCGTGGGCGTCCTTTCGGACCCGTCGGGCGCGCCGCTGCCCGGCGTGACGCTCACCGCGACCCACGCCGGCACCGGTCTGACGCTGGAGTTCGTCTCGGACGCGGCCGGCCGCTACGCCGTCCGCAACCTGCCGCCCGGGCCCTACAGCCTCACCGCGAAGCGCGAGGGCTTCCGCGAGCACCGCACGAGCGGCATCCCGGTCACGCCGGGCAACCCGGTGCGCCTCGACGTGACGCTCGCGGTGGGCGGGCTGGAGGAGCGCGTCGAGGTGACCGGCGAGACGACGCCCCTGCAGACGGAGAAGGCCGACCTGCACACCGGGGTCTCGGGGAAGGACGTGGTCAGCCTTCCGCTCAACCCCTACCGGAACTACCAGAGGCTCTTCGACCTCGTGCCCGGGGCGACCCCCACCCAGTACCAGAACGCGGAGATCGACACCCCGGGGCGCTCGCTCCGGACCTGGGTCAACGGCACCCAGCCCCAGAGCAACACGACGAGGATCGACGGGGCGGTCTCCGTGAACCTCTGGCTGCCGCACCACGTCGGCTACGTCCAGCCGGCGGAGACGATCGAGACGGTCAACGTGTCGACGGGCAACTTCGACGCCGACCAGGGGCTCGCCGCGGGCGCCGCGATCACGGTGGTGACGAAGTCCGGCACGAACGAGCTGCACGGGTCCGGCTTCTACTTCCGCAACCAGGACGAGCTGAACGCGAACAGCTACTTCAACGACGCTTTCGGCCTCGCGAACCCGCCGCTCTCCCGCAGCATCTTCGGCGGCACCCTCGGCGGCCCGATCCGGCGCGACCGGCTCTTCTTCTTCGCCTCGTGGGAGCGGTACCTCGGCCGCAACGGACGCCAGGAGTCCTGGGGCGTGCCCTCGCTGAAGATGCGCGCGGGCGACTTCTCGGAGGTGGCCGCGGCGTACCCGAGCTTCCGGCTCTACAACCCGTACACCGGGGGAGGGGGCGGCACGGGACGCCAGCCGTTCCCCGGCTTCCTCATCCCGGCGACGCTCATCAGCCCCGTCGCCCTGCGCGTGCTCCCCTGGTATCCCGAACCCAACACGTCGCAAGACCTCAATTCCAACCGGCTGCCCGACGACTACGTCGTCGAGCGGGAGGCGCGGACCGACCGCGACAACTTCGACCTGAAGCTGACGTGGCAGAGGACCCCCACGCACACGATCTGGGCCCGCGGCGGCCTGCTCGACGCGGAGGTCGAGGACAACTTCATCCTCGGCTGGGAGAACGGCAGCCTCGGGGACACGCGCGTCTGGGTCGCGGCCCTGGGCCACACGTGGACGCTCTCCCCGAGCCTGGTCCTCGACGGCACCTTCGGCCTGAACCGGCTCGACCAGCAGGTGACGGGTCCCGACTACGGCACGAACTACGGGTCCGAGGTCCTCGGCATCCCCGGCACGAACGGCACCGACATCCGGCAGAGCGGAATGCCGGACTTCAACAGCGTCTACCCGCTTGGGACCTTGAGCTACTTCCCGCTCTTCCGCCACGACCGCAGCTACACGCTGAGCTCGGCGCTCACCTGGGCCACCGGCCGGCACCAGGTCCGCGCCGGCTTCGACGTCGTGCGCCACGAGCTGAACCAGGTCCAGGCGGAGCTCTCCAGCGGCGTTCGCGGCGCCTTCACATTCACGGGCTCCGAGACCGCGACGCCCGGCTACGTGCCCCTCGGCTGGAACGGCTTCGCCGCCCTACTGCTCGGCCTGTCCGGGACCGTGGGCAAGGAAGTCCAGGCCGAGGAGATGACGGGGCGCGAGTGGCAGCTCGCGTTCTTCGCGAGCGACCGCTGGCAGCCGAGCGAGAAGCTGACGCTCGACCTCGGCCTGCGCTGCGAGGTCTACCCCCTCATGAAGCGCGCGGACCGTGGCATCGAGCGCCTCGACTTCGACACGTTCGAGATGCTCATCGGCGGGCGGGGCACGACCCCGGAGAACGTCGGGATCCGGATGCAAACCGTGTACTTCGCGCCGCGCCTCGGCGCGATCTACCGGCTCAGCGAGACGACCGCGCTGCGCGCCGCGTACGGCCGCACGTTCAACCCCCTGCCCTGGTCACGGCCCCTGCGCGGCACGTTCCCGCTGGACGTCTACTTCAACCGCAGCGCGGAGCAGTACGCCTGGACGACGACACTCGAGCAGGGCATCCCGCCGGTGCCGCTCCCCGACATCTCCACCGGCCGTGTCGCGGTGCCTCCCAACACCTTCGTCCGCTCGCCCAACCCCACCGACGTGGACCGCGCGACCATCCAGCAGGCCCACGCTGCCGTCGAGCAGCGCCTGCCGGGGCACCTCTCGCTCGAGATCGCGTACGTCTACACGCGCACCGACGGAGGCTACGCCGCCCGCAACGTCAACTTCTCCGAGCCCGGTGCCGGGCAGGCCGGCCGGAAGCTCTACGCGGTGGCCGCGACGGCGGACATCGGCGACTGGGCGGCGCGCACGAGGAGCCGCTACCACGGGCTGCAGGTGGCCCTCGACCGCCCGTTCCGCAACGGCCTGCTGCTGAAGGGCGCCTACACGCTCAGCCGGGCGCAGAACGAGACGGACGAGGACGGGTGGATCGCGCTCGCCTGGGCCCACCCCGCGGTCCTCGACCGCAACTTCGCACTGGCGACCTTCGACCGCACGCACGTCTTCCAGCTGCGCTTCGCCTGGGTGCTCCCGTTCGCACGGGGCTCGAAGAGCGTCCTCGGCCGCCTCGTCCAGGCTGGCAGGTGAGCGGCCTCGTCTCCGCATTCTCGGGCGCACCGTTCTCGATCACCGCCGCCAACCCGCAGCTCAACTGCCCGGCTGCGGTGTCGTCGTGATCGACGTCGTCGGCGACCCCAGGCCGACGGGAACGCCGGCTCGAGCGCCGAGCCGTGGTACGACAAGTCGCTGTTCTCGCAGCCCACCGGGCCGACGCTCGCCGGCTTCGGCAACAGCGCCCGCAACCAGTTCCGCTCCCCCGGGGTGTGGAACGTCGACCTCTCGCTCGTCCGCTCGTTCCGGGTCGGCCGGGTGCGGCCCGAGATCCGGGTCGAGGCCGCGAACGTGTTCAACCACACCACCTGGGGCGCTCCGGTCACGACCTTCACGTCCCCCACGTTCATCACCTTCACGCCCACCCAGGCAACGCGGCCCTTCTCCGCCCCGGCACGCGCCCACGAACACCCCCGCCCGCGACGGTGCAGCTCGGCCTGCGCCTGAGCCCGACGCGCCGGCGGGTCAGCGGAAGAGGGCGGCGACCTCGATCGTGAGGCCGGGCACGCTCACGGCAGCGAGGTCCTGCCCGGCCGGGACCACCGTCCTCGCGCGATAGGCGCCTGCCGCCACCTCCGGCTCGCGGTGCACCTCCACGGTCGACTCAGCCAGGTTGACGATCCAGTACTCCGGATCCCCGCTCGCGCGTAGAGTGCGGCCTTGGAGCCGCGGTCGAGCCGCAGCGAATCGCCGGCCACCTCGACGACCAGGAGGGCCGTCCGCGGGTGGTGCTCGCCGGACTGGGCGTCCTCCGCGCGCACGACCGCCAGGTCCGGCTCGGGCTCGCTGTCGTCGGGCAAGGTGAGGGGAAGCTGGGGGAGGACCTCCAGGTCGTCGCCGAGGGCGCGCACGAGAAGTCGGGTCAGCCGCTGGATGACGCGGGCGTGGGCTCGTCCCTGCGGTGTCATGGCGACCAGCATTCCGTCGATGAGCTCGACGTGCTCGTCCTCACCGAGGATCCCCGCTTCGGCCATGCGGTGATACTCGTCCAGCGTGATCCGGCGCTGGCGCTCCGCCAGTTCCGGGTGCGCGATCGCCACGGTCATAGGTTAGCACCGCGGAAGTCTCACTCCGTCGCGTGCCGGGCCCCCGCAGCTCCTCGGTGATGGCCGCCTCGGCCGCAAGCGCCGGCTCCTCGAGCCCCGGACCAGCTGCTCGTTCTTGGCCACCGCCTCGGAGAAGCCCTCGCCCGCCGTGCCTTCCGTCTGCGCCCGCCGCGCCAGCTCGATCGACCGGCGCTGTACGTCCACCACCAGCCGGGTGTTCTCCGCGTCCCCGAGCGTCCAGGCCGCGTGGGCCATCTCGTGGCCGAGGACCTGCGCGTAGCGCTCCGTGCGGCCGAGCTTCTCGAAGGTGACCGAGCTGGGCGTCGGGAGAGCCCGTCAGCACCCGGTCGATCATCCGCAGGTTGAGGGTGATCGAGGCCTCGTGCCGGCCGTCGGTCCCGAGCGACTCGATCCGGAACCGGCCCGCGATCGCCGAGGAGCCCTTCGTGCCCGGGATCAGGATCCGGACGGCGTGGGGGCTCGACGCGATCTCCCGGTAGAGCCGGTGGAGCGTGGGGTGGAGGGGCTGGCCGTCCCGGTCCGCCGCCTCGATGACCGCCACGATCGCCTTCCAGGTCTTCAGCTGGCGGCCGGAGAGCCCGTCCGTCCGGATCTCCGCCTCGGCCCGGACCGCACCCGAAAGCACCAGCGCCACCGAAACCGCCGCTCCCGCCAGCCCCGAATCCTCATCAGCCGCTCTCCTCGGCTGCTGGGGCGGAAACGGGGGGCGGAACTACAAGCCCGGGCGGGCCACGGCTCTTTTTTTCCGCCGGGGGGCCTTGTCACCCGGGTGCTACACTCGGGCCGCTTCCGATCCGACCCTCGGGGAGGCGCCTTGGCCGCCGCTTCGCCGCCGGACGTCACGCAGCTGCTGCAGGCGTGGAGCCGGGGGGAGGAGTCGGCCCTCGACAAGCTCGTCCCCCTCGTCTACCGGGACCTCCACCTGCGGGCCCGACGCTGCATGGCCGGCGAGCACGTCGAGCACTCGCTCCAGACGACGGCCCTCATCCACGAGGCCTACCTGAAGCTCGTCGGCCCCTCCCCCGTGGCCTGGGAGAACCGGGGGCACTTCTTCGCGGTCGCGGCCCGGGTGATGCGCCGGGTCCTCGTGGACCACGCCCGGGCCCGGCGCTCGCTCAAGCGGGGGGCGGGGGCCGCCCGGTCGAGCTCGACGAGGAGCTGCTCGTCGCGGGTGGGCCGGACCGCGACCTCGTCTCGCTCGACGACGCGCTCCAGGCCCTCGCCGTTTTCGACGAGCGCAAGGCCCGCGTCGTGGAGATGCGTTACTTCGGGGGCCTGAGCGTCGAAGAGACGGCCGAGGTCCTGAAAGTGTCGCCCCAGACCGTGCTCCGGGACTGGAAGCTCGCGAAGGTATGGCTGCTGCGCGAGATGAAGCGCGGGGCAAAGCCGCTAAACTTGAGCCCATGAGCGACCTGCCGGACCTCCCCGAGTGGGAGCGGATTCTCGCCGCGGAGCGTCACCTGCAGTTGCTCGTCCCGGGGTCCGTGCTCGTCGGAGGGACGGCCGCGGCGCTTCATGCCCGCTACCGCCGGAGCGAGGACGGTACCACGTGGTGGCGACCTGCGACCTGTTCGACTACGTCCTCGCAGACCTCGAGGCCGCGGCCGGGTGGCAGACGTCGCGATGCAGCGGCCGGTGGCCATTCTCGGGCGGCTCGACGGCATCATGACCGGGATCCGGCAGCTGCGTCGGACCCGGCCCCTCGAGACCGAGGAGATCGAGGGCCTGCGCGTGCCGACCTTCGCAGAGATGGCGCGGATCAAGGCCTGGCTCCTCGCCACGCGGCACACCGTGCGCGACTACCTGGACGCCGTCGTCCTGCTCGACGCGACTGGTGACCCGGCGCGAGGTGAGGCTTCTCCTCCGTTCGACGACCTCTACGCCCAGCCGACGGGCACCTCGTCCCCTGGCCGAGGTCGTGGAGCGGCTGGCGCGCGCGGCGCCGTCGGACGCCCCCCAGGTCGACCTCCGGCACCTACAAGGCGCTCGTCGCGCCGTGGAACGACTGGACCCACGTCGCCGCCCGGGGTCGCCACTGGGCGCAGGTCCTGTCGGCCTCGCTCCTGCGCGGCGACGCGGGAGGCTCGCCGTGAGCGGACTCTCGCCTCCTCGGCCGCGCTGTGGAACCGCGATCGGCTCGACCTCTCGAGCGACGAGATCCTGGCCCAGCTCCTCGACCGCGGCGACCTCGGCGACTGGAGGGCGCTGTTCGACCTGGCCTCCCGCCACCCCGGGCTTCGCCGCCGCATCGCGGCGGATTGCCCGGCGAGTGCCCCTCGCGTACGCCCGGTTCTGGCTCGCCGCGATGGCCTCTCTCGGCGAAGAAGTCGACTGGTCGACGCCGCTGCCGGAGGACGAAGGCATCTGAAGGACAGGGGGCGTCATGAAGCCCCGGGACTGGCCGAAAGTCGAGCAGCTGTTCCACGCGGCGCTGGAGCACGCGCCGGCGGAGCGGGGCGCCTTTCTCCGCGAGGCCTGCGGTGGCGACGAGGAGCTGAGGCGCGAGGTCCAGTCCCTGCTCGCCCAGGAGCGCTCGGCCGAGCGGCTGATGGAAGAGCCCGCCGCGGGCGCCGCGACACAGAAGGCTCGCGGTCACCCGCGGGACGCGCCTCGGGCCGTACGAGATCGTCGACGCTCCTCGGCGCCGGAGGCATGGGCGAGGTCTACCGCGCGCGCGACACGCGGCTCGGGCGCGACGTCGCCATCAAGGTCCTCCCCGGCCGACTTCGCCTCGGACCCGGAGCGCCTCGCGCCGGTTCGAGCACGAGGCTCGCGCCGTCGCCTCCCTCAACCACCCCCACATCCTCACCCTCTACGACGTCGGCACCCACGACGGCACCCCGTACGTCGTCACGGAGCTGCTCGAGGGCGAGACGCTCGCGCGAGGTGCTCTCGCGCCGCCCGCCCGACGCTGAAGCAGGCCCTCGGCTTACGCGCACGCCAGGCCGCCGCAGGGCCTCGCCGCCGCCCACGCAGAGGGGCATCGTCCACCGCGACGTGAAGCCGGAGAACCTCTTCGTCACGTCGGACGCGGCCACGTGAAGATCCTCGACTTCGGCCTCGCCAAGCAGGTCGCCCGACGGCAGCCGGAGGCGAGCCGCGACGACGGTGTCGGACGCTGACGCGCGACGGTGTGGTCATCGGGCACTGTCGCGTACATGTCTCCCGAGCAGGCGCAGGGGCTCGCCGTGGACGCTCGGTCCGACGTCTTCTCGCTTCGGGGTGGTGCTGTACGAGCTGCTGACGCGGAAGCACCCCCTTCCGGCGCCGACACGCCGGCGGCGACGCTGGCGCGCCATCGCTGTAGACCGAGCCGAAGCCGCCTGCCAGCGGGCACCGAGCTTCCCCACGATCTCGAGAAGGTCGTCCTGCGCTGCCTCCGGAAGCACCCCGAGAAGCGTTTCCAGAGCATGGCGGACGTGGAGCTGGAGCTGGAGGAGGAGGCCGCCGAGCTCGATGCCGCGGGCACGGCATTTCGCAGGCCGCCGCCCCGCGATGGCGGAAGCGCGCGTGCGCGGTCGCCGCGGCCGCCGGTCTGGCTCTTGTCGGAGTCGCCGCCGGGCTCTCGCTGCGGTCCTCCCCTCGAGCGCTTCTTCTTCCACGGGTCGTCCAGCTCACGTCCTACCCCGGCAGCGAGGTTCATCCCGCTCTTTCGCCGACAGCCGGCAGGTGGCGTTTGCCTGGAACGGCGAGAAGCGCGACAACTTCGACGTCTACGTCCAGATGACCGGTGGGGGCCAACCGCTGCGACTGACCACGGATCCGGCCGCCGACTCCCGCCCGGCCTGGTCCCCCGACGGACGCGAACTGGCCTTCCGCCGGGCAACCCAGGCCGGGATCGCCGTCTACGTGGTCTCCGCCCTCGGCAGCCCGGAGAGAAAGGTGGCCGACCTGGGCCAGACGTCCTCCACACAGCCCTGTCTCTCGTGGACGCCAGATGGGAAGGCACTCCTCGCCGTGGACAACGACCCGCGGGAGGGGGAGGGGATCTACCTGATCCCGTTGGGCGCGGGCGAGAGGCGACGGCTCACTCCCAAGTCGAAGTTCGCGGACCGAAGCCCGAGCCTGTCCCCGCACGGCCGGCGGCTGGCCTACGCCACCTGCCCGTCACGGTACCAGTGCGAGCTTCAGGTGTTGCGCCTGAGTCGAGGACTCGTTCCCGAGGGGCCGCCACGCCCACTGGGGCAGCCGAACACCTCCGTGCAGGGTCTGACCTGGAGCCCTGACGGTCAAAGCCTCATCTATGCGGCCTCCCCCGGAGGGGGCAACAATCCCTATCTCTGGCGACTGCCCCTGACGGGCTCGACGACCCCCGAGCGCATCGACCTGGCGGGTGAACTCGCGATGCACCCGAACGTCGCGGGCACACGACCTGCTGGTGTTCACCCGGAACGAGAGTGACAGCGATGTCTGGAGAATCACGGACGGCGGACCTCCCGAGCCGTTCATCACCTCGTCCCGTTTCGAGAACCAGCCGGCGTTCTCGCCGGACGGGAAGCGGCTCGCCTTCTGCTCCGACCGCTGGTCGGATTCGATCGAGGTCTTCGTGTCCGACGCCGACGGGGCGAGCCCGATGCAGCTGACCCGCGGGGCGGGCCGAGAGCGTGCAGCCCGTCGTGGTCTCCCGACAGCCGACGGATCGCCTTCGACTCGCAGGCCGCCGACTGGGAGCTGGGACGTCTACGTGGTCGATGCCGCCGGCGGCGCCCCCCGCCTCCTGACCCCGAGCCCAGCTCACGAGGTCGTCCTCCACCTTGTCGCGGGATGGCCGGTGGATCTACTTCGCGTCGAACCGGACCGGCCGGCACTGATATTCGGCGCGCTCCCGCGGAGGGAGTGGACGCGGTGCCGGTCACCCGCGCCGGCGGCTTCTCCTGCCAGAGTCGCCCAACGGCCGGATCTTGTACTACGTCAAGCGAGAACTGCTCTCGAGCTCGTCCCAGCCGCTGTTCGCGCGGCCGCTGGCCGGAGGCCACGAGCGACAGGTTCTCCATTCCGTGCTCTTCGTCAAGTCCTACCGTGTCGTCGAAGGCGGCCTTCACTGACTGGACTCGACGGGGAGCGCGCAGCCGGGCCACGTCCTGCGGTTCCTCGACTCGGCACCGGGAAGTCGCGCGATCTCGCGCGCATCGACGGGGCTCTCCACTACGGCCTACCGTCTCGACCTACCGGAAAACGATCCTCTTCGCCCTCCGGAAGCGGCAAAGCAACCTCATGCTGATCGAGAACTTCCGCTGAGCACCCGCTACGGCGTCTCGCCGAGGGCTGCGGGCGAACGGATCGCCTGACCGCGAGCGGGCGCGTCGAGGCGTCGGGCCCAGAGGTGGTCGCCGCGCTCGGGTGTCTCACGGGTCTGCGTCGGGCGCGGTGTCTCCGGTGTACAGGGCACCGCTCTTCCCCTCTTCGCCCTGCTCCCCTAGCCAGCCTCGCCCCCCGGTTCACCCGCCTCACCCTCGCCCACGACTGGCGCCGAGCTCCAGCGGCTCGCGCTGACGTGGCACGGAAGCCCACCTCGCGCGCACCCAGCGGCTCAGGCTGCGTCCTCCCGCGCCAGCTTCAGCCTAGTCCGCCTCGCGAATCATCCAGAACGCGCCGGCAGCCCGAGAGCGCGCTCGAGCTGGAGCGCGGTCGCGGCGGCTATCGTCTCCGTGCGTTCACGATGTCGTTCACTACCTGATAGGGACGCCCCATGCGGCGCGCGAGCTCGGCCTGGCGATCCCCTCCTTATCGAGCAGGCGCCTGAGCGCACGACCCGGCGCTCGCGGGAATGTCAGCGGGACGAATCTCGGTAGGCTCACGGACACCTCAAACACCTTCACCGTCTTGCGATCGGACGACAGCCGAACGAGCAGGCGCTCTTCCGCCCCCAGATCGATGACCCACCGCCCTCCCCGCAGGACGCGGGCCGCAGCAGCTTCACGAGCTGCGTCTCCGTGAAGTCCTCCGCGCCGGCCAGGTCCACACGACGTCGATCAGCATCTCGGCCACGCCTTTCCGATACCCACGAAGCTGTCAGCGCTACCAGTCGTTTCAGGCGGTCATCTCGAAGAGCACCCGCACGAAAGACTATAATCAGATCGTGTTGTCGCCGTTCTGGTTCCACCGGCCGGGACTTCCGCCCACCGCAGCCGCTGCGCCCCCAATACTACATCTTCCTTCAGTTCGAGAAGGCAGCCGACCGAAGAGCCACCGCCATGTCCCACAGCTGGCCGATTCCCCGCCAGGAAGGACCGGCCGGCCGGACGATCTTGAAATTTCGGAATCAGACTCCGAACTTTCGTGATAGCGTCGGCTCGTGATCGAACGGCCCGGGTCCCTCGAGAGGCTCGCGACGGCCGTGCGGCGGTCGCCGGTCACGGCCCTGCTCGGCCCCCGCCAGTGCGGCAAGACGACGTTGGCCCGCGCGTTCGCGGAGGGACGCAACGCCGCCGTGTTCGACCTCGAGTCCCAGCCCGACCTGCGGCGGCTGCAGAATCCCGAGCTCGTCCTCGGGGCCGAGCGGGGGCTCGTGATCCTGGACGAGATCCAGGCCAAGCCGGAGCTGTTTGGCGTGCTCCGGGTCCTGGTCGACCGGCCGCGGAGGCCCGCCCGGTTCCTGGTGCTCGGCAGCGCGTCGCCGGACATCGTCCGGGGGGTCTCCGAGACCCTGGCCGGGCGGGTCGAGTTCGTGGAGCTCTCCGGGTTCGACGTGCGCGAGACGGGCCCCGCTTCGTGGCCGAGGTTGTGGCTCAGGGGCGGGCTCCCCCGGTCGTTCCTGGCCCGGTCGAGCGGGGACAGCCTGGCCTGGCGCGAGGGCTTCATCCGCACCTTCCTCGAGCGCGACGTGCCCCAGCTCGGGATCGGCGTCCCCGCGGCGCCATGCGCCGGTTCTGGACGATGCTGGCGCACTACCACGGCCAGACGTGGAACGCCTCGGAGCTGGCGCGGTCGATGGGACTCTCGGACAAGACGGTGCGCGCCTACCTCGACATCCTCACCGGGACGTTCATGGTCCGGCAGCTGCAGCCGTGGCACGAGAACATCGGCAAGAGGCAGGTCAAGTCCCCGAAGGTGTACCTGCGGGACACCGGGCTGCTCCACGGCCTCCTCGAGGTCCCCGACCGGCGCGCGCTGCTCGGTCACCCGCGGGCTGGGGCGTCGTTCGAGGGCTTCGCGCTCGAGCAGGTGCTCCACGCGGTCTCCCCCCGTCGGCCTTCTTCTGGGGCAGCCACGGCGGCGCGGAGCTCGACCTTTTCTTCGTGCTCGACGGCCGTCGGCACGGCGTCGAGTTCAAGCTCGACGAGGCGCCGGCGGCGACCCGCTCCATGTGGACCGCGATCGAGGACCTTTCGCTCGACCACCTGTGGGTGGTCTACCCCGGGCGGCACGCGTACCCGGTGCGCGAGGACGTGACGGTCTGGCCGATCCAGGACGTCGGCAAGCTACCCGAGGCACTGCGGTCCGTCCGCCGCCGCCGGCGGGGCCGGTGAGGGCACGATGAAGCCCCAGGATTGGCACAGAGTCGAGGAGCTGTTCCACGCGGCGCTGGAGCGCGCGCCGGCGGAGCGGCAGGCCTTCCTCGACGGGGCCTGCGGCGGAGACGAGGAGCTGCGGCGCGAGGTCCTGTCCCTGCTCGCCGAGGAGCGCTCGGCCGAGCGGCTGATGGAGCAGCCCGCCGCCGGTGCGGCCACGCAGCGGCTGGCCATCACCCGCGGGACGCGGCTCGGTCCCTACGAAGTGACGGATCTCCTCGGCGCGGGAGGCATGGGCGAGGTCTACCGCGCCACCGACACCCGCCTCGGCCGCGAGGTCGCGGTCAAAGTCCTCCCTGCCGACTTCGCCTCGGACAAGGAGCGCCTGCGCCGCTTCGAGCACGAGGCCCGCGCCGTCGCCTCTCTCAACCACCCCCACATCCTCACCGTCCACGACGTGGGCACCCACGACGGGACGCCGTACGTCGTCACGGAGCTGCTCCAGGGCGGGACGCTGCGCGAGGTGCTCTCGCGGCAGGCGCCCCGCGCCTGAAGCAGGCCCTCGCCTTCGCGGTGCAGGCCGCGCAGGGACTCGCCGCCGCGCACCGCAAGGGCATCGTCCACCGCGACGTCAAGCCGGAGAACCTCTTCGTCACGTCGGACGGACAGGTGAAGGTCCTCGACTTCGGCCTCGCCAAGCAGGCTCGCCGCAGCGGCGGAAGGCGAGCCCGGGACGACGCCGTCGGACGTGACGGGCGACGGCGTGGTGATGGGCACGGTGGCGTACATGTCGCCCGAGCAGGCCCAGGAGCTCGCCGTGGACGCGCGGTCGGACATCTTCTCGTTCGGGGTCGTGCTGTACGAGCTGCTGACGCGCAAGCACCCGTTCCGGCGGGACACGCCGGCGGCGACGCTGGGCGCCATCGTGGAAACCGAGCCGAAGCCGCCGGGCGAGATCACGGCGGGTCTCCCCCACGACCTCGAGAAGATCGTCCTGCGCTGCCTGCGGAAGGACCCCGACCGCCGCTTCCAGAGCATGGACGACGTCGAGCTGGAGCTGCAGGAGGTCGCGGCGGAGCTGGACAGCCCGCCCCCGGGGTCGGCGCAGCCCCACGGCGAAAGTGGCGCTGGCCCCTCGCCGGGGGAGCGGCGCTGGTGCTGATCGCCCTGGCGCCGCCGTCGCCACGCGATTCGCCCCCACGCCCCGCCCGCCGCCGAAGCTCGTCCAGCTCACCACCTTCCCGGCGTGGAGCGCCGCCCGGCCTTCTCGCCCGACGGCCAGCAGCTGGCGTTCGTTTGGGCGGGCGACGCCGGCGACAACCTCGACGTCTACGTGATGTCCGTCGCGGGGGGCTCGCCCCTCCGGCTGACGAGCGATCCTTCGGACGAGGATTTCCCCGCCTGGTCGCCCGACGGCCGCCGGATCGCGTTTCGCCGCGTGGGCTCCCTGGCCAGCCTGCACGTCGTCTCCTCCCTGGGAGGACCCGCGACGAAGGTCGCGGACCTGGGCCCCGTCGGGGATCACGGCATCCCGTACCCGTCCCTGGCGTGGACGCCCGATGGCCGTTCGCTCGTCGCCGCGCACCGGGGCCCGGACGGCGGGACCCTGCTGCTCGTCCCCGTCGACCAGGGCCAGAGGCGGCTCCTGCTGACGAACGACGGAAGGCTGGTCTCGCCCGACGGTGTCGCCCGACGGCCGCCTTCTGGCTTATGGCGCCTGCCCCCGCCCCTGGGTCTGCGACCTCTTCGTCTCGGCACTGGGCCCCGATGGGCTCGCGGGCCCGCCCCGACGAGTGACGCCGCGGTCCATAACATTGGTGGGCGTCTCCTGGTCACGAGACGGGCGAAGCCTCCTCTACTCCAACACCGGCGGCGACCCGGCCAGACTGTGGCGGGTCCCCGCGTCCGGGGACTCCCTCCCGAGCGCCTCGAGCTCCCCGGGACCGGGGCCCACGATCCCGCCGCCTCGCGAGCGTCGGATCGGCTCGCGTTCTCGCTCTACTACCTGGGCGACGAGGACATCTGGAGCCTGGAGCGAGGCCAGCCCGCGCGACCTTTCATGGCGCACACCGCGACGGACGCCTTCCCGGAGTTCTCGCCCGACGGACAACGACTCGCCTTCTCGTCCGGTCGTTCGAGCGACAGGTCGCGATCCACGTGGCCGACGCCGACGGGTCGAACCCCTTCGCGCTCACGAGCGGCGCGGGCCGAGGGCAGGGATGCCCCGCGTGGTCGCCCGACGGGCGACGCATCGCGTTCGACGCCGGCCGGCCGGACAGCAGTACGGCGGTCATCTTCGTCGTGGACTCGGCCGGGGGGGCCGCGCGACAGCTGACCGAGAGCCGGGCCGACGATTACTGCCCCGCCTGGTCGCGCGACGGCCGCTGGGTCTACTTCTGCTCCAATCGGTCCGGGCGATTCGAGATCTGGCGCGTGCCCTCCGAGGGAGGAGACGCGACGCAGGTCACGGACACCGGCGGGTTCAGACCCGCGGTGTCGCCCGACGGTCGGACCCTGTACTACCTGCGGCAGGAGTTCAGGAGCCCCCTGTTCGCTCGGCCGATCGCCGGGGGGAGGAGCGCCAGGTGGTCGATTCCGTGACCCGCATGCAGTACGTCGTGAGGGAGGACGGCCTCTACTACTTCAGCCCCGTCGGCGGCGGCAGCCACGCGACGTTGCCCTGGGGCACGGAGATCGACAGGGGCGACACCTTGCGCTTCCTCGACTTCGCGACCGGGACGGTCCCACGAGCTGGCCACCGTGCACCATCTCGGCAGGGGGCTCACGGTGTCGCCGGACGGCAGGACGATCCTCTACACCGTCCGGAAGCCGCCGAGCGCCGACCTGATGCTGATCGAGAACTTCCGCTGAGGAACAGGCCAACCGAAAGCCAACGCCATGTCCGCGGATTGGTCGAAAGTCGAGGAGCTGTTCCACGCGGCGCTGGAGCGCGCGCCGGCGGAGCGGGAGGCCTTCCTCCGCGAGGCCTGCGGCGGCGACGCGGAGCTGCGGCGGGAGGTCGAGTCGCTGCTCGCGGAGGAGCGCTCGGCCGAGCGGTTGATGGAAGAGCCCGCGGCGGGCGCGGCGACGCAGAAGGTCGCGGTCACCCGCGGGACCCGGCTCGGCCCGTACGAGGTCATCGGTCTCCTCGGGGCGGGAGGCATGGGCGAGGTCTACCGCGCCACCGACACCCGCCTCGGCCGCGAGGTCGCGGTCAAGGTCCTCCCCGCCGACTTCGCCTCCGACCAGCGAGCGGCTGCGTCGCTTCGAGCGCGAGGCGCAGGCTGCGGCCTCGCTCAACCACTCCCAGCATCCTCACCGTCCACGACGTCGGCACCCACGCGGGGACACCGTACGTCGTCACGGAGCTGCTCGAGGGCGAGACACTGCGGGAGCGGCTCGGAGCGCCGCGCGCCCTCCTTCGAAGGAGGCCCTCGCCTTCGCGGTGCACGTCGGCGCACGGCCTCGCCGCCGCGCACCGCGCGGGCGTCGTCCACCGCGACGTCAAGCCCGAGAACCTCTTCGTCACGCCGGACGGCGGCGTTGAAGATCCTCGACTTCGGACTCGCCAGGCACGTCCCGCCGACGGCAGAAGGCGAGCCCGGGGCGACGCAGCCCACCGCGACCGGAGGCGTCGTGATGGGCACGGTCGCGCTACATGTCGCCCGAGCAGGCCCAGGGGCTGGCGGTGGACGCGCGGTCCGACGTCTTCTCGCTTCGGCGTCGTGCTCTACGAGCTGCTGACGCGGAAGCACCCGTTCGGCGGGGCACGTCGGCGGCGACGCTCGGGGCCATCGTGGAGACGGAGCCGAAGGCCCCGGGCCAGCTCGCGCCGGCCCTCCCACGCGATCTCGAGAGGATCGTCCTGCGCTGCCTGCGCAAGGAGCCCGGACGGGCGCTTCCAGAGCACGGCGGATGTCGCGCTGGAGCTGCAGGAAGTCGCGGCGGAGCTGGACAAACCCCCCGCCGCCGGGGCCGCGCGGCGAACGCCGCTCGCACGTATCGCCGGGGCCATTGCCGTCGTGATGATCGGGCTGGCCATCGCCGTTGCCGCGCGATGGGCCTCCAGGCGGGTGCCGCAGCCAAGGCTCGTTCAGCTCACCACCTTTCCCGGCGAGGAGCAGCGCCCGGCCTTCTCGCCCGATGGGCTGCAGGTGGCGTTCGCGTGGACGGGCGAGGCAGGCGACAACGCCGACATCTACGTGATGTCCGTCGCGGGGGGCTTGCCCCTCCGGTTGACGACCGATCCCTCCGTCGAGGACTTCCCGGCCTGGTCGCCCGACGGCCGCCGGATCGCGTTTCGCCGTGTCAGCGACTCCCTGGCCAGCCTGCACGTCGTTTCCGCACTGGAGGGCCGGCGACCAAGGTCGAGGACCTCGGTCCGCAGGGAGACCATGGCTGGCCGTACCCGTCCCTGTCGTGGACGTCGGACGGCAAGCGGCTCGTGGCGGCTCATCGTGGACCGGAGGGCGGGTCCCTGCACCTCGTCCCCGTCGACCAGGGCAAGGGGCGGCTCCTGCTGTCGAGCAGCGGAAGCCTCGTCAGCCCCGCGGTGTCCCCCGATGGCCGCCTTCTCGCCTATGGCGCCTGCGAGCGGCCGTACGCCTGCCACGTCTTCGTCGCCACCCTGGGGCCCGAGACCCTGGAGGGTTCACCGCGACAGCTGACGCGTGAAGCCCACAACAACCTGCAGGGCATTACCTGGTACCGCGATGGTCGAAGTCTCGTCTACTCCGCCGACGGCATGGGGTGGTTGTTCGGGGTTCCCGTGTCCGGGAACTCCCCGCCCGAGCGTCTCCAGATCCCCGGGAGGGGCGCCCGCGACCCCGCCGCTTCGCCAGTCGCGGATCGGATCGCGTTCTCGCGCGAGGACAACCCGGACGACCAGGACATCTGGAAGCTGGAGCGAGGGAGACCGGCGCGGCCTCTCATCGCGCACACCGTCCGGGACACGTTCCCGGAGTTCTCGCCGGACGGGAGACGGCTAGCGTTCTGCTCGAAGCGCACGGGCCGCGGCGAGATCTTCGTGGCCAACGCCGATGGATCGAACCCCGTCCAGGTCACGAGCGGCCTCGGCATGGGGCAAGGCAGTCCCGCCTGGTCGCCCGACGGGCGACGGATTGCGCTGGACTCGATCCAGCCGGATCGAACGGCGGTCATCTTCGTCGTGGGCTCGGATGGGGGGGCCGCGCAGCAGGTGACCGAGAGCCAGGCCGACGACTACCGTCCCGCCTGGTCCCCCGACGGCCGATGGATCTACTTCACCTCGAACCGGTCCGGGCGGTTCGAGATCTGGCGTGTTCCGGCGGAGGGAGGAGATCCGACGCAGATCACGGACCGCGGCGGATTCGCGCCCAGGTTCTCACCCGACGGTCGGACTCTCTACTACCTTCGCCAGGAGGATGGGGGTCCCCTCCTCGCGCGACCCGTCGCGGGGGCGGAGGAGCGCCGGGCGGTCGACTCCGTGAGCCGGACGGAGTACGTCGTGAGGGAAGACGGCATCTACTACTTCACCGACTTCGGCGGCCGGACGTTTTCCCTGCGCTTCCTCGATCTTGCGACAGGACGGTCCCGAGAGCTGGCCGCAGTCGACCATGCCGGTGCCGGTCTCACGGTGTCGCCGGACGGAAAGACGATCCTGTACGGCGTCAGGAAGCCACCCAACAAGGACCTGGTGTTGATCGAGAACTTCCGCTAGGAGGACGGCCGAGCCGAGACTGACGCCATGTCCAGCCGCTGGTCGAAGGTCGAGGAGCTGTTCCACGCGGCGCTGGAGCGCGCGCCGGCGGAGCGGGAGGCCTTCCTCCACGAAGCCTGCGGCGCGGACGAGGAGCTGAGCCGCGAGGTCGAGTCGCTCCTCGCGGAAGAGCGCGCGGCCGAGCGGTTGATGGAAGAGCCCGCGGCGGGCGCGGCGACGCAGTAGTCGCGGTCACCCGCGGGACCCGGCTCGGCCCGTACGAGGTCATCCGGCCCCTCGGGGCGGGAGGCATGGGCGAGGTCTACCGCGCCACCGACACCCGCCTCGGGCGCGAGGTCGCGGTCAAGGTCCTCCCCGCCGACTTCGCCTCCGACGTTGAGCGCCTCCGCCGCTTCGAGCGCGAGGCCCAGCGCCGTCGCCTCGCTCAGCCACCCCCACATCGCCTCGCTCTTCGACGTCGGCCACACGGACGGGACGCACTACCTCGTCATGGAGCTGGTGGACGGCGAGACACTCGCCCACGGCTCAAGAAGAAGGCTCTCACCGAGGGAGGAGGCGCTGACGCATCGGCGGCCGAGATCGCGGAGGCGCTGGCCGCGGCCCACGGGCAGGGCGTCGTGCACCGCGACGTCAAGCCGGCGAACGTGATGCTCACCCGCTCGGGAGCCAAGCTGCTGGACTTCGGCCTGGCGAGACGGCAGGGGCGGGCGGACGCTGCGGGCGAGACGGTGACGTCCCTGACCGAGGAGGGCGTCGTCGCCGGCACGGTGCCGTACATGGCGCCGGAGCAGCTCGAGGGACGGGAAGCCGACGCGCGGACGGACATCTGGGCGCTCGGGTGCACTCTCTTCGAGATGCTCGCCGGGCGCCGCGCCTTCGAGGGAGACAGCCAGGCGAGGCTGATCGCCGCGATCGAGAAGGACGACGCGCCGGGGCTGCCGCGGCCCGCGGCGTCTCCCGCGCTCGACCGGCTGGTGCGCCAGTGCCTGCAGAAGGACCCGGCCCGGCGCTGGCAATCGGCGGCGGACGTCGCGCTGCGGCTGCGCGAGATCGCCGAGGCGGAGGGCCCCGGCGACGAGCGGCCTGCGATCAGGGGCCGGCGGTGGCCGCTGCTCGCGACCCTCGCGGGTGCGGCCGCGGTGGCCCTGGTGGCCGGGGTCTTCGCCAGCCGGCAGTGGCTGCGGCCTCCCGCCCCGCCGGCCGCCGTCGTCCGCAGCCAGATCGAGCTGCCCGCGTCCGCGGCGCTCCTGCACTTCGGACGCTACGGGCTTCCGTCCGTCGCACGGACCGAGCTCGCGCTCAGCCCCGACGGCCGGCTCCTCGTGTGGAGCGGCAGCCCCGACGTGCGCCGGCAGAGCTCGGCCCTGTACGTCCGCAACATGGAGACGGGCGAGGTCCGGAGGCTGCCCGAGACCGAGGGCGCGCACTGCCCGTTCTTCTCTCCCGACGGCCAGTGGATCGGGTACTACTCGGCCACCGCAGACATGCTCCGCAAGGTCCCGACCGCCGGCGGCCTCGGCGTCGACCTGGCGAGCTTCTATGGGGTGGACTTCCCCGTCGGGAACGTGGGCCCGATGGGCGCGTCCTGGGCGGAGAACGGCCGGATCTACCTGGGCTCGCAGTCGGGGTACCGCGGCGGGATCCGCTCGGTGAGCGCCGACGGCGGGAAGCTGGAGGACGTCACGCGCGTCGAGCGCTCCCGCGAGTCCTCCCACCGGCTACCCTTCGCGCTGCCGGGGGGGCGGACGCTCCTCTTCACCGCCATGCCCAACGCCTTCGGCCTCGTCGCACGCATCGAGGCGCTCTCCCTGGCCAGCGGAGCGCGCAAGGTGGTCGTCGACGACGCGGCCGATCCCCGATACCTGCCCACCGGCCACCTCGTCTTCGCGAGGCAGGGCACCGTGATGGCTGCTCCCTTCGACCTCGATCGGCTGGAGCTGAAGGCACCCCCGGCCCCGGTGATCGCGGGCGTTCTCCAGGCGCTCTGCCAGTCAGACACCCACCGCCAACTCGGGAGCGGCCCAGCTCGCGGTGTCCGCATCGGGGCTCCTCGCCTACGCCCCCGGCGGGATCTTCACGGATCCGCCGGCGGAGCTGGTCCTCGCGGCCCCTGGCGGGAGCGTCGAGCCGCTACCGGGGTTCGACCGCCCGCTGGTCACGGGGCAACACCGTTTCTCGCCTGACGGGCGCCAGCTCGCGTTCGTCGAGCGGGCGGCGAGCGGCCTGCTCTGGCTGTTCGACGTCGAGCGCCAGACGCAGCGGCAGCTCACCCGGGAGGGGTCGCGGGCTTCCCGGTCTGGAGCCCGGACGGAAGCCGGGTGGTCGTGGCGTGGGCGAAGGAGGGTTCGCTCAACCTCTGGGCGATTCCGGCGGAGGGAGAGGGCGCCTGGGAGCGGCTCACGACCGGCGAGGAGTACGACTGGCCGTCCTCCTGGAGCCCGGACGGCCGGGTGCTCGCGTTCGTCCGCCGCCTCGAGGTCTTCCTGCTTCGCCTCGAGGACCGGCAGGTCGTTCCTTTCGTCACGCGTCCCGCCGGCCGGATCACGGTCTTCGGCTACGCGGAGTTCTCGCCGGACGGCCGCCGGCTGGCCTACGTCTCGAACGAGACCGGCCGGCACGAGGTCTACGTCACGTCGTTCCCCGACCGCCGTCAGACGCTCGCCGTCTCGCAGGACGGGGGCAACTTCCCCGCCTGGTCGCGCGATGGGCGCCGGCTGTTCTACCGGTCGATCGACCGCAAGGCGGTCATGGCCGTGTCGGTCGGCGGCGGGGAGAGGCTGTCGCTGGGGTTGCCCTCGGTCGTCCTCCCCACCCCCGCGAACGCCATCGGCCTCGTGCCGGTCGGGCGCCTGGAGCTGCACCCCGACGGGCGCCGCTTCCTTTTCGCCCGGGAGCGGGCGCCCACGGTGATTCCCCCGGTCACCCGCCTCGAGCTCGTCCAGAACTGGTTCACCGAGCTCCGGCAGCTGAGCCCGACCGGCCGGGCGACTGCGGCGCGATAGACCTCGCGCTCTCTAACCTTCCCCGAGGGCCTCCAGGTCGGCCCGGTCCTTGGCGCGACCGCTCGCGCGCTTGTTGCGGACGAGCGAGTCGCGACCGAGGAAGGGGACGGCCATGCCCTCGACCTCGCGGATGACCCGATCGTCCCACGCCTGCTCGAAGCCGACCCCGCTGATGGACGTGAGCAGGTCGATGCGGCGCGGGGGAAGGCCGATCTGGACCACCGTGCGCGCCCACGACGAGGAACCGCGCGCCGGCTTCCAGCAGGGCCTGGAGGAGGTCGCGGAAGTCCTCGTTCATGGAGGGTGATCAGCGCGGGGAGCGCCCGGGCGGCCAGGGCCGTCGCACGATGGGGGTCTCGTGGCGGGCGTAAGTCGGAGCCGGCGTGCCGGTGAGGGCCCATGCCTCGGCCGAGAGGGTGGCGACCATCGCGAGCCGTTCCTCGGCGCTGGTCGAACGGCTCAGGTCGTCGCCGGGCTCCTCGCCGAGGCGGTAACGCCGGACCGGCCAGGACGCTCGCGACGCTGCGCCCGTCGCCCTGTCGGAGGAGCTCACCCTCTTATTGTAACGTCGCTCACCGCCGGGCCCGCAGCACGTCAGCGGCCCAGCCACCAGGCGAGCTTGACCATGAACACGTCGTCGGCGGGGGCGCCGAAGAGGTCGCCGAGGTCGCGGACGAGGTCGGAGTCGCCGGGGTTCCGGCCGTCTTGCCGCCGCTGCGTCCACACGACGTAGGCGGCGGAGCCGGGGCGGAACTCCCAGCGCAGGACCGCGTTCACCCGGAGCGACTTGAAGTTGAAGTCGGGGACCGGGATGCGGAACGGCCGCGCCGGGCCCGCCCCGTCGGGGTCGATGTCGTAGAAGGGCAGCCCGGGGTCCGGCGCGATCGTCCCGATGTCCACACCGTAGACCGGGAAGTCGTAGGTGCGCGGGGCGAGGAGCTCGCGGATGTCCGGGTAGTCGCCGTTCGAGAGGAGGGCCTGCGTGTACAGCTGCAGCGAGAGCCGCGGCGAGAGGACAAGGTTGAGCCGCAGGGGGATCGAGACCTCGGTCTGGTCGAGGCCGCCGAAGACGTAGCGCGCGCCGTAGGTGGCGGTCGCCGTCGCGTCGGGCACGGTCGCCAGGTACTGGGCTGGCACGTAGCTGTTGAGGACCGACGGTACGACGGAGAGGGTGAGCGAGGTGATCGGCCGGTAGTTGAAGGTGGCCGAGTACGTCCGGGTGCGGCCGCCGAACTCGCGGTTCGACAGCGCGGCGGTGGCGCCCGCCCAGAAGTGCCGGCGGGCGTCGCTCGTGAGAGTGAGGTTCAGGTTCTCGATGCCGGGCCGGATCGTGGTCGGCCCGCCGCGGGTGAGCTTGTCGTCCCAGGTGTTCCAGGACTTCCCGAGGGTCAGGTCGACCTGCCAGAAGTTGCGCAGCTGTGCGCCGGCCGTGAGCTGCACGCCGTCGCCCTGGCTCTCGCGTCCGTAGTTGAAGGTCCACCACTTGGCGACGTAGAGCCGGCGGCTGCGGGTGAAGCGGTCGGGGGTGAGCTTGCGGAACTGCACGAGGGCGTGGGCGCCGCCCCGGTCGGTCTGGGTGGCGTAGCCGAGGTCGTTCGGCTCGAAGCCGGGGCTGATGCCCCAGAGCCCCGCGTTGACCGTGATGTTGCCGTTGTTCTTGTTGAGGCCGAGACGGCCGCTCCAGCCGGAGAGCGACGTCGCGCTCGGGTCCACGCTGACGTGCGGGGCGTCGGGCCGCTGGTAGTAGCGCTGCGCCGCCCGCTGCAGGCGCAGCACCGCGGGCTGGCTGCCCGAGACCGTGCTGCCCGAGAGGCCCCCGGAGACGACCCAGTCGCGCCGGCTGTCCAGCGAGAAGTGGCCGTCCACGCCGCCCAGGAAGGCGCGGTCCACCAGCAGGCCGTCGAGGCTCGGCGTGTCGAGGTCGCGCACGACCGAGGTGCCGAGGAAGCCGATCGAGGCGCGGCGGCCCAGCGCGTGCTGCGCGCGGCCCACGAAGTAGTTGGTGAGGGGCTCCACCTCCACGCGGTCCTGGACGGTGCCCGTCGCGGTCCGGGCCCACTCGCGCCCGGTGACCGCCTCGAGGAGGCCGACATTCCAGCCGCTCTTCGTGCGGCCGACGAGCTTGGCCGCGCCGAGGATGGTCGTCGAGGTGGGCGAGTCCACGTACGCCCCCACTGCACGGCCCTGCGGCGCGCGGCCGATCCGGCGCGAGTAGAACAGCTGCGGCTCCGGGTAGAAGAAGGTCGTGTACTCGCTCGCCCCGCTGCGGCCGAAGCGCAGGAAGACCTGGCTGCCCTCGGTGAAGAACGGCCGCTTCTCCTCGAAGAAGGTCTCGAACGCGGTCAGGTTCACGACGGCGGGGTCCACCTCGACCTGCCCGAAGTCCGGGTTGACCGCGCCCACGAGGGCCATGCCGCTGGAGACGCCGTACTTGAAATCGAGACCCGCGCTCCCGAAGAGGCGCGACCCGTCGTTCCAGGGATCGGCCTTGCTGAGCGGCTCCACGTATTCCGCCCGACCCGCCACGTAGGGCAGCAGCTCCAGGTGCCGCCCCGGGTGGATGCCCTCGATCCCCTCGAGGGGCCCCATCCGCGAGGCGAGGCCGTTCTCGTTCTTCGGCACCAGGGTGAGCCACGAGCTCTCGTTCTTGCGGTAGACGACGCGGCGCGCGTTCACGCCCCACTCGTGGCCGGCGGCCGCGAAGCGCAGCTGCGAGAGCGGGACCTTGATCTCGACGCTCCAGCCGCCGTCGTCGACCGCGACCGCCGACTCCCAGACCGCGTCCCACGTGTCGTCCTCGAAGTTGTCGTCGTAGATCGCGGCGTCGCGCTGCACGCCGGCCGCGCTCACCTGCAGGACGACGCCGGTGCGCCGGTCGCGGTGCGGGTCGAGGTAGAGGGTGAAGCTGTCGGCCTCCGGCACCCCGTCGCGCCGCGAGAGCTGGCGCGCGATCCGGTCGGGAGACCCGTCGTGAAGCCGCGCGCCGACGTAGAGCGCCCTGTCGTCGAAGAGGAGTCGCAGCTCGGTGGCCTCGGTGGCGGGCTGGCCCTGGTCGGGGTCGCGCTGGAGGAAGCCGGTCGCGACCGGCGCCTGCTGCCAGTCCGCCTCGTCGAGCCGCCCGTCGAGGACGATCGGTGCCGCGGCGCGCCGGGCCTGGAGTACCTGGTTGCTGCCGGGGGCGGCCGCGAGGGCGGCAGCGGGGGCCCCGAGGCCGAGGCACAGGGCGAGGACTGCGGTCACGGACGGCGGGGCGAGGATGTCGCGGCCTCGGGTCACACGGGGGCGCATTCTATCCGACAGCGGGGGGAAGGGTCCGGGCCCGGACGGCGTTCCCGCCCGCCCGCGTGTGCCAAGATACAAAAGTTTGCATCGACTACGGCCGATTGGACGCGAAACCCGTGTCGCTCCACCCCCTCCGAGTGGTCAGACCGTTCAAAGGCTTGATCACAGGGGACTTCGCAACCCTTGTCCGGCGGCCCCCGAGGGCACGGGTGTTGCAGCATTAATTGACTAAGTCCAGGTGCGGCAATGGGTAAATCCCCTCGGGAGAACCCCGGTCGACCGTCGCCCCCGGCAGACGTTCGCACCCCACCAATCTTAAGGAGATAAACCAGGATGACTCATCTCACCCGCTTCACGCTGAGGGCAGCGCTGGTGCTGCTGGCGGCCGCGCTCATCGCGCCGGTCCCCGCCTCCGCGCAGGCCCTCTACGGCGCCATCGTCGGCACCGTCCAGGACACGACCGGCGCCCCCGTTCCGGGAGCGACCGTCACCGCGACGAACACCGGCACCGGCCTCAAGGTCACCGCCGTTTCCGCCGCCGACGGTGCCTACGCGTTCCGCAACCTGCTCCCGGGCATCTACGACCTCGGGGTGTCGCTCCAGGGCTTCCGCGAGCTCAATCAGACCGGCCTGCGCGTCTCGGCCGGCAACCCCGTCCGTGTCGAGCTGAAGCTCGAGGTCGGCGCCCTCGCCGAGACCGTCAACGTCGTCAGCGAGACGACGCTCCTGCAGACGGAGAAGGCCGACCTTTCGACCGAGCTCACGGGGAAGGACATCGTGAACCTGCCGCTCAACCAGTACCGGAACTACCAGCAGCTCATCAACCTGGTCCCCGGCGCCACGCCCGCGCAGTTCCAGAACGCCGAGATCGACACCCCCGGCCGCTCGCTGCGCACCTGGGTGAACGGCGTGCAGCCGAACAGCAACGCGACCCGCCTCGACGGCGCGGTGTCCGTGAACGTCTGGCTGCCCCACCACGCGGGCTACATCAGCCCCGCGGAGACGATCGAGAGCGTCAACATCGCGACCAACAACTTCGACGCCGACCAGGGCATGGCCGGCGGCGCGGCGGTGACCTTGATCACGAAGTCGGGCACGAACGAGTTCCACGGCTCGGCCTTCTGGTTCAACAACCAGGAGAGCTTCAACGCCAACTCGCTCTACAACAACGCGTTCAACCTGCCGAAGACGCCGCGCGACACCAACATCTACGGCGGCACCCTCGGCGGCCCGATCATGAAGAACAAGCTCTTCTTCTTCGGGTCGTGGGAGCGCTTCAAGGACCGCCGCACCACCAGCGTCGGATACGGCGTGCCGACGGCGGCGATGCGCGCCGGCGACTTCTCCGAGGTTAAGGCGGCGTACTCGAGCTTCCAGCTCTACGATCCCCGGACCGGCAGCGCCAACGGCGTGGGCCGCACGCCGTTCCCGAACTACACCGTCCCCGCGAGCCTGATCAGCCCGATCTCGCAGGGGGTGAATGCGTACTTCCCGATGCCGAACACGAGCAAGGACCTCAACTCGAACCAGATCGCCGACGACTACGTGCAGGACCGCGAGGTCCAGGTCGACCGCGACAACTTCGACGCCAAGCTGACCTGGCAGGTGAACCAGTCCCAGACGGTCTGGGGCCGCTTCTCGATGCTCGACGCCGCGGTCGTGGACAACTTCAACCTCGGCTGGGACAACGGCAGCATCGGCGACACGAAGGTGTACGTGGGGACGTTCGGCACCACCTGGACGATCAGCCCGACCCTCGTCTTCGACGCCAACTTCGGCATCAACCAGCAGGACCAGACCGTCAACGGCCCCGACTACGGCACGGCCTACGGCACCGACCTCGGGATCCCCGGCGTCAACGGCGACGCCGGGCGCTACAGCGGCATGCCGACCTTCGCCAGCACCTACACGATGGGCGGCACGCCGAGCTGGATGCCGCTCGTCCGCAAGGAGCGGGTCTGGACGGCCAGCGCCGCCGTCACCAAGGTCTTCCCGAAGCACGAGGTCCGCGCCGGACTCGACTTCGTCCGCCTCGAGCTCAACCACTACCAGGCCGAGTTCGGCGACTACGGCCTGAAGGGCGGCTTCAGCTTCGGCGGCCTCGTCACCGGGGCCTCCGGCTACATCTCGCCGGGCTGGAACAGCTACGCCGACTTCCTGCTGGGCCTGCCCAACTACTACTCGAAGGACGCGCAGGAGATCCAGATGACCGGCCGCGAGAACCAGTTCGCGACCTACATCCGCGACCGCTGGAGCGTCACCGAGAAGCTGACCGTCAGCCTCGGCCTGCGCCTCGAGTACTACCCGCTCATGACGCGGGCGGACAGCGGGATCGAGCGGCTCGACTACGCCACCTACAACGTGCTCCTCGGCGGCCGCGGCAGCACGCCGGAGGACGTGGGCATCAACATGCAGCACTGGTACCTCGCCCCGCGCGTCGGCGCGATGTACCGCCTCAGCGAGAAGAGCGTGATCCGCGGCGGCTTCGGCATCACGTACAACCCGCTGCCCTGGTCGCGCCCGATGCGCGGCTCGTGGCCCTACGACATCGTCCTCAACTCCACGGCCGACCCCTACCAGGCGGCGACCTCGCTGGCCAACGGCATCCCCACCGTCGTGCTCCCCGACCTCAGCACCGGCGTCGCGAAGCTGCCGCCGAACACCTACTTCCGCTCGCCCAACCCGGACATGGTGGACCGCGCGAGCATCAAGAGCTGGAACGTGGCCTTCGAGCAGCGCCTGCCCTATGACATTTCGGCCGAGATCGCGTACGTGGGCACGGCGACGGACGGCGGCTACGCCGACCTGAACATCAACTACGGCACGCCCGGCGGCGGGAACGCCTCCCGCCAGTACTTTGCCGTGGCCGGCACGACCGCGGTCAACGACTGGGGCGCGCGCACCAAGGCCCGGTACAAGGGCCTGCAGCTCGCCCTCAACCGGCCGTTCCGCAACGGCCTGATGCTGAAGGGCGCCTACACGCTCTCCGAGGCGAAGGACATGGCCGACGAGGACGGGTGGGTCGGCCTCACCTGGAACAGCCCGATCAAGTACGACGACAACTTCGCCCTCGCCGGCTACGACCGCACGCACATCGCTCAGCTGGGCTTCCTGTACCAGCTGCCGTTCCTGAAGGACCAGAAGTCGACCACGGCCAAGATCCTCGGCGGCTGGCAGGTCAACGGCGTCATGGCCTGGTTCTCCGGGACGCCGTTCTCCATCGGCGGCACCAACACCCCGCTGAACTGCCCGGCCTGCGGCTCGGTCTACATCAACTTCAGCGGCGACGTGTCACCGACTGGCACCGCCGGATCGCCGACCGAGACCTGGTACGACAAGTCGGCGTTCTCGCAGCCGACCGGAACGGGCTACGACGGCTTCGGAACCAGCGACCGCAACCAGTTCCGCCGGCCGTCGGTGTGGAACGTCGACCTGTCGATCTTCAAGGCGTTCCAGGTCGGCAAGGTGCGCCCGGAGATCCGGTTCGACTTCTTCAACGTGTTCAACCACCCGAACTGGGGCATTCCGGTCACGAGCTACACCGCGAACAACTTCCTGCAGTTCACCCCTGGCACCAGCTCGGAAATTGCGACCAACAGCCCCGGCGCGCGCCGGATGCAGATCGGGCTGCGGCTGGAGTTCTAGACGTCGCGTAGTCAGTGAGCGCCTGCCGGCGAGAGCCGGGCGGGTGTGAGGACGGGCCGGGGCGCCGCGAGGCGTTCCGGCCCGTTCGCTTTTCCCGGCCCCCCCGGCAAGCGTCCCGTGCTATCATTTCACTAGCATCGGAGTGAGATCCATGGCACAGGTGCTGGTTCGGGAGCTGAAGGCCGAGGTGGTGACGCGCCTGAAGGCCCGGGCGAGGAGCCGCGGCCGGTCGCTCCAGGCCGAGCTGAAGGAGATCCTCGAGCAGGCCTCGCGGCAGGGCACCCTCGACGCCCGGGCGGTGGCGCTTCGCATTCGGCGCCGGCTCGCCGGGCGCGGCCACAGCGACAGCGCCGACCTGCTCGCCGAGGACCGGGCGCGTTGAGCCGCCACGTCGTCGACGCCAACGTCATCGCCAAGTGGTTCGTCCCGGAGCGCCTCTCGGAAGAGGCGGTCCGCCTCCTGGACGGCGGCCGGGAGCTGGCGTCGCCCGACCTGCTGTGGCCCGAGGTGGGCAACGTCGTCTGGAAGAAGTCCCGCGCCGGCGAGATCTCGTCGCGGGAGGCGACGCGCATCGTCGATGCGCTCGACGTCCTCCCGCTCGTCGTCTTCCCCTCGCGGCTCGTCCTCGGGGGCGCCCTCGAGATCGCGCTCCGGACCGGGCGAAGCGTCTACGACGGCGTGTATCTCGCCCTGGCGGTGGCGCTCGAGTGCCGTCTTGCGACCGCCGACGAGCGCCTCGTCAACGCCCTCGCCGGCGGGCCGCTGGCCCGACACGTCGAGTGGATCGGGGCGCCCGGCTGGCTCGACTGAGGCGCACTCGGGCGTCCAGCAGGCGGGTGAGCGTCTCCTCCGTGAGGAGCGCCCGCTCGTCGGGGGACTCGAGGAGCGGGCCCACGTCGGCGGCCAGGGCGTCCCACCGCACCGAGCGCAGCCGCTCGCGGACCGCGGTCGCCCACGTGGCCTGCGTGAGGGGCGGGCCGTCCCACCTGGTCCGGGCCAGGGCGTTGTTCAGCAGGACGAGGTTCGGCGGGGGCCAGGCCGGGTCGCTCAGGTACCAGACGAGGTCGTAGAAGTCGCGGCCCTTCGGCCAGGGCCGCTGCAGGATCGCGTGGAGCTTGCCGGCCAGGAGCGAGGCGCGGTCGTGGTGCTGGATCCGCAGGAGGACGTGCCGGCGCACGACCGTCGTCTCGAGCCGCGCGCCCGCCGGTGGCCGCGTGTTTACCTCGAGCTTCACCGAGAGGGCCTCCGTGCGCTGGCCGGAGAGCCCCATCTCGTGCAGGAGGCCGGGGAAGCGCACGAACGCGCTGTGGACGACCTTCCGGTCGCTCGGCTTCCCGATCTCGACCGGGTATCCCTCCCGCGCGAGGCCCGCCCGGATCGCCTCGAGGGTGCCGCGAAAGTCGTAGGCCCCGCCGGGGCGCTCCAGGGCGAAATCGAGGCCCTCGGAGTACCGCCGGATGAGGTAGAGGAAGCGCAGGGCCGTCCCGCCCTGGAAGGCGAGGGGGACCATGGCGCCGGCCCGCTGCAGCGCGCCGAGCACCTGTGCCTGCAGGTACTCGCGGGCGAGGTTGCGAGCGGCGGGTCCCGGGGCCGCGCCCTTCAGGACGTCGCGCAGCCGCTCCTTCATTCCTGCTCCTCGGCGAGCGCGGCCAGGCTCCGGAGGGCGCGCCGGATCTTCGGCCGCCGGCCGAGGATCGGGTGGGCCCTGAGCTCCGCTGCGTCGATCCGGTCGAGGCCCTGGAGCCGCAGCTCGGACAGGTACGAGGGCGAGTCTGCGCCCGGGACGAGGCGCACGAGGTCCGCGAGCGCCTTCGCCGGGGTCGCGACCAGCGCCTCCTGGCCGCCGGCGAGCCTCTCGAGGCGATAGCCGTCCAGCAGGGCCGGGCTCACGTGGTGGTACTCGAAGGAGCCGAGCGGGTTCTCCCGGCGCTGCGGGCGGCCGGTGGTGACGCTCGTCGTGACCGGCACGTGCTCCGGGATGAGGCCGTGGTACGCCAGCGCGGACTGGAGGCTCACGTAGGAGCCGCGCACCAGGCGGTTGGCCACGAGGAACGGGTGGGGCGTCACCGTCCGAAACGGCGGGGCGACCGCGTAGAGGCCGCGGCGAAGCTGGTGGAGCCGGCCGCTCTTCGCCCAGCGCGACAGCTGGCGCCTCACGTCGGCCGGGTCCACGTCCCCGGCGAGCAGGAAGCCGGTCTCGAAGACGGGCTCGCCCTCCACGATCTCGAGGAGGGCGGGGAACTTCATGGCATTAATATGCCATTAGTGGCGTTTTACTACAACGAAAATGCCGACTCAGGCCCCGGTCATGATTCCGCCGTCGACGGTCAGGGCGGTGCCCGTCACCCACCCGGAATCGTCCGAGGCGAGGAAGAGCGCGGCCCGGGCCACGTCCTCGGGGCGGCCGAGGCGCTTGAGAAGGGTCCGTTCGCCGACGGCGGCCACCGCTCGGGGCGGGTCGGGGAAGGCCACCGCGGACTCCCAGATGAGCGGCGTGTCGGTGGGGCCGGGGCACAGCGCGTTGATGCGCACGGTCGGCCCGTAGTCGATCGCGGCCTGGCGCACGAGGGCGATGAGGGCGCCCTTGGAGGCGCAGTAGGCGGCGTGGTTCGGGAACCCCTTGAAGGCGGCGATCGAACTGACGACGACCATGGATCCCCCGCCGCGGCCCTGCAGGGCCGGGAGGATCGACCGCATCAGGTAAAAGACCGCGTCGAGGTTGACGGCGAGGGTCTGCCGCCAGGTCCCGACGGGGACGTCGGTCGCAGAGCCGAGGCCGAGCATCCCGGCGCAGGCCACCGCGGTGTCGACGCCCCCGAAGGAGCGGACGCACGCCTCCACCAGCCGCTCGTTCGTCGCGAGGAGGCTCACGTCGCCCGGCACGAACTCCGCGCGTCCGCCCTCGGCCCGGATCTCCGCGACGACGGCGGCTCCCCGCCCGGCGTCCCGGCCGCTGGCCAGAACCGCGGCCCCTTCCCGGGCGAAGAGGAGGGCGGTGGCCCGCCCCATCCCGCTCGTGGCCCCGGTCACGATCGCGGCCTTGCCCTGCAGCCTGCCCATCCGCTCGTCCCTCCTCCCTCAGCCCGCCTGCAGCAACCCACGCACGCCGTCGGCGACGTACTGGACGGCGAGGGCGGCTAGCAGGACGCCGAGGACGCGCGTGACGACGTTGACGCCGGTACGTCTCAGGACACGGCCGAGGGGCGCGGCCAGGCGGAGGGCGAGCCACGTCAGGGCCAGCACCGCCGCCGCCATCGCGAACACGAGCCCGAGCCGCCGCGGGTCGCGGCCGGCCTGTCCGACGAGGATCATCGTGCTCGCCATCGCCCCGGGCCCGGCGATGAGGGGGATGGCGAGCGGAAAGACGCTCACGTCCGCGCGCTCGCGTGCCTCCGCCTCCTCCTCCGGCGTCTCGCGCTCGTGGGCCGCCAGCACCATGCCCACCGCGATGCGGAAGAGCAGGATGCCGCCCGCGATGCGGAAGGCGTCCATGGTGATCCCGAGCCGGCCGAGCAGCCACGGGCCGGCCAGGGCGAAGAAGAAGAGGACGGCCCCAGCCACGAGGACGGCCCGGCGCGCGATCCGCGCCTGCTCGGCGGCCGGGCGCCCCCCGGCCAGGGCCAGGAACACCGGGGCGATGCCCACGGGGTCCACGACCACGAACAGGGTCAGGAAGGCACGGAGGGCGAGCTCGATCACGGGTCAGGTCCTCGCACGCCCGAGACTACACCAGGCGAAGGGCCTCGACCGGCGCGCTCGGGCCGGGGACAATCGTGCCATGCCCCCAGGATCCCGCCGCTCTCCCCCCCGCGATCTCGTGCCCGCTGTCCGCGACGCCTGGTCGATCGCGATCAAGGCCGGCCCCAGGCCCCACCGCTTCATCCGGATCTGGGCGGTCGTGGTGGGCGGCCGGGTCTACGCCCGGTCGTGGAGCCTCTCCCCGGGCGGCTGGTACCGCACGCTCGTCGCCGAGAAGCACGGCGTCCTCCGGGTCGGCCGCAAGGCCGCGCCGTTTCGTGCGGTCCGCGCGCGGGGCCAGTCGCTGAAGGCCGCGGTCGACCGGGCCTACCTCCGGAAGTACCCGCGCCCCGGGGAAGCTCCATACGCACGCGACCTCTGCCGAGACCGCTCGAGGGCGACGACGCTGGAGCTCCGGCTGGAGTAGACCGCGTCAGCGGAAGACCCAGAAGAAGACGAGGACCGCGGCGATCACCGCCACCCCTCCGGCCCGTGCGAGAGCGGAGGATCGCATGTCGAAGCCCTCCCGGACGGGCAGTCGCCGCGGCTCGGCGAGGGGCCGGGCGGCGGTGATCGCGGCCATCACGAGGACGAGCGCGACGAGCGTCGCGACCATGCGGTGCAGGTAGGCGACGTCCGGCCAGGCCCACGCGAGGAGCCCGTAGACGGGCGCGCTCAGGAGGAGCGCGGCGAGGCCGGCGAGAGGCGGCGCCTTCGGGACCGCGAAGCCGAACACGAAGGCGGCCACGATCCCGGGCGAGACGTAGCCCTGGAACTCCTGGATGAAGGTGAAGACGCCGCCCTTCAGGAAGGGCGACGTGGCGAGGACCGCGGCCACCGCGAGGGCGACGGCCGTGACCACGCGCCCGACCGCCACGAGCTCCGCCCTGGCTCGCGCCCTTCCGGAAGAAGCGCCGGTAGAGGTCCAACGTGAAGAGGGTCGAGGCCGAGTTCAGGACGGAGGCCAGCGTGCTGATGACGGCTCCGGCGAGGGCGGCGAGGATGAAGCCGCGCAGACCCCGGCGGAACCAGCTCCCGGATGAGCATCGGGTAGGCCTGGTCCGGCCGCTCGAGCACGGCCCCGTAGAGCTGGTGCGCGATCGCGCCCGGCATCACGATCGCGAAGGGCACGAGGAGCCAGAGCGCCGCGGCGAGGACGATCCCCGCCTGCCCCTGTCCGAGCGAGCGCGCGGCGAGCGTGCGCTGGGTGATGAACTGGTTGAGGCCGCAGTAGTAGAAGATCGGGATCCACATCCCGCCCACCAGCACCGTCCAGGGCAGCTCGGGGTGCGAGTCCTCGGCAGGACCATGTGCAGCCGGTCGGCGTTCGCCTGCAGGAAGGCGCCGGGGCCGCCCACCGCGGCGAGGCCGAGGCCGAGGGTCAGGAGGCCGCCGAGGAGGAGCGCCGAGCCCTGGAAGAGATCGGCCCACACCGCGGCCAGCAGCCCGCCCCACAGCACGTAGCCGATCGCGATGCCGCAGATGACGGCGAGCGCGAGCGGAAGGCTCAGGCCGAAGATCGTCTCGAGCGCGGTCGCCCCCGAGTAGAGGACCGCGGTCGTGGTCACCGTCGACGTAGACGACGACCGTGAGGACCGACATCACGGTCCGCGCGGCCGGGCTGTAGCGGTACTCGAGGTACTCCGGCATCGTGTAGATGCCCGCGCGCAGAAAGCGGGGCAGGAAGGTGAAGGCCACGACCACGATCCCGACCGCGCCGGTGAGCTGCCACGCGCTCACCGCGAGCCCCACGTCGCCCGCCGCCTGGCCCGCCATCCCCACGAACTGCTCGGTGGAGATGTTGGCGGCGACGATCGACACGCCGATGAGCCACCAGGGCAGCCGACGCCCGCCGAGGAAGTAGTCCTCGCTCGTCCTGCGGCCCCGGCTCTTCCAGAGGCTCACGCCGAGGACGAGCCCGTAGAAGGCGGCGAAGACCAGGATGTCGATCGCCGAGAGGCTCATCGCTCTCGCCCCGAATGGGTCGGCACCTTTACCGTGCGGGCGGTCCCTCCATCCCGAGCGACTTCACGAGGAACGCGTAGCGGTCCGCCGCCTCGGCGATGATCTTGCTCGTGGGCTTGCCCGCCCCGTGGCCCGCCCGCGTCTCGATCCGGATGAGTACCGGCGCGTCGCCCGCCTGCGCCGGCTGCAACGTCGCCGCGTACTTGAAGCTGTGGGCCGGGACGACCCGGTCGTCGTGGTCGGCGGTGGTGACGAGCACCGCCGGGTACCTCGTCCCCGGCCGGATGTTGTGCAGCGGCGAGTAGCGGTAGAGGACGTCGAAGCCCTCCTTCGTCTCCGAGCTGCCGTAGTCGGACTTCCAGGCCCAGCCGATCGTGAAGAGGTGGAAGCGGAGCATGTCCATGACGCCGACCGCGGGCAGGGCGGCCCCGAAGAGGTCCGGCCGCTGGTTGAGGACGGCCCCGACGAGGAGGCCGCCGTTGCTGGCGCCCTCGATCGCAAGCTTCGCCGGCGAGGTGTACTTCTCGCGGACGAGGTACTCGGCGGCGGCGACGAAGTCGTCGAAGACGTTCTGCTTGTTCTTCAGCCGGCCCGCGTCGTGCCAGTCCTTCCCGTACTCGCCGCCGCCGCGCAGGTTCGCCAGCGCGTGGACCCCTCCCATCTCGAGCCACAGGATCGTGGCCGGAGAGAAGTAGGGCGTGCTCGAGCTGTTGAAGCCGCCGTACCCGGTGAGGTACACGGGGTTCCTCCCGTCGCGGGCGATCCCCTTCTTCGCGGTGACGAACATCGGGATCCTCGTCCCGTCCTTCGACGGGTAGAAGACCTGGACGGTCTCGTAAGCCGCCGGGTCGAAGGCCACCTTCGGCTGGCGGAAGACCGCGCTCTCCCCGGTCACGGGGTCGCAGCGGTAGCTCGTCATCGGGCGGGTGAACGACGTGAAGAGGTAGAAGAACTCGGCGTCGCGGCGCTTGCCCGAGACGGACACGCTGCCGATCCCCGGCAGCTCGACCCCCCGCTGGAGCGTCCCGTCCTTGCCCCGGATCTCCAGCACGTCGTGGGCGTCCGTCTCCCAGACGACGACGAAGCGGTCGCCGACCATGGTGACGCTCGAGAGAACACCCTTGCCCGGGTGCTGTGGGACGAGCTCCTTCCACGAGCCCGGCGCCGGGTTCCTCCGGTCGATGGCGACCAGGCGATAGCGCGGGGCGCCGTTGTCGGTACTGACGTAGAAGACGTCGCCGTCGTTGCCCACCACCTGGTAGTCGGCGTCGAACGCGTCGAGGAAGGCGCCCACGGCGCCCTGGGGGTCCTGCAGGTCCCGGAGGAAGACCCGGTTCTTCGGGTCGGTGCCCTCGTTCTGGTACACGAGCAGGAAGCGGCCGTCGTCCGTCACGTCGGCGCCGAAGTTCCAGTCGGGGTGGTCGGGCCGCTCGTAGACGAGCGTGTCCGCGTCCTGGGCCGTGCCGATGGCGTGGAGGTAGACCTTGTGGTTCTTGTTCACTCCCTTGAGGGCGTCGCCTTCCTTCGGGGCGGCGTAGCGTGAGTAGTAGAACCCGGAGCCGTCCTTCTTCCAGGCGGCGCCGCTGAACTTCGACCACCGGACGTCGTCGGCGAGGTCCTTCCCCGTCGCGACCTCCCGCACGCGCCACTCCCTCCAGTCAGAGCCCCCCGACGAGGTCGCCCAGGCCAGGAGCGACCCGTCGTCGCTGAAGGCCCGGCCGCCGACGGCCACGGTGCCGTCGGCGGAGAGCGTGTTCGGATCGAGGAGCAGCTCCGGCTCCGCGTCGAGCCGGCGCGTGCGGAGGAGGACGGCCTGGTTCTGGAGGCCGCGGTTGCGCGTGTAGACGTACCACGGCCCCTCCTTCGAGGGCAGGCTGAAGCGCTCGTAGTTCCACAGCTCGGTGAGGCGGGTTTCGATGGCCTTCCTCTGGGGGATCGACCCGAGGTAGGCGAACGTGACCGCGTTCTGGGCCTCCACCCACGCCTTCGTCTCCGGGCTGTTGTCGTCCTCGAGCCAGCGGTAGGGATCGGCCACCTTCGTGCCGAAGTAGTCGTCCACCTGCTCGACCGCCCGGGTCTTCGGGTACTCGAGGCGGACGGCGGACTCCGCCACGACGAGCGCGGGCAGGAGCAGGAGCGCAGGCAGCCATCGACGCGTCATGGTCATCCTCCGGTTCTGGGTCGGCCGATTGTATCCGCGGACCCCGGTCTCCGCCCGGGCTCTCAGTCCCCGGCGAAGGCCTGCTCGACCGCGAGGAGGGCCGGCGCGCTCGTCCTCGGCGAGGGCCGGTGCCTCGGGGACGGCCAGGAGCTCCCTCGCGCGGGCCGCCGCCACCTCGTGGAGCGGCCCCGGGCAGGTGCCTCGGGGACGGCGGTTCAGGATCCGCGGCGAGAAGAGCTCGCGCCGGTGGTGCTCCCGCGTGTGGCGGGTCTCGAGGTACGAGCCCGCGATGCCGACCTCGCGGACGACGTCGAGCGCCAGGGACGCGTCGTCCACGGCGAACCCGCGCCGGTGCCTCCGCAGGTAGGCCACCATCTCGTCGTCGATCACGAGCTGCGCGAGGGAGAGGGTCATCTCGGACTCGAGCTGCCCAAGACCCCACACGAGGCTCACGCCCTCCTGGACGTGGGTGACGAGCCCGAACATCGTCTCGAGCGCGGCCTGCTCGTCCTCGAAGACCGACTCCGTGGAGACCCAGGAGGAGGAGGGCAGGCCGTAGAAGCGGCCGAGGGCGGCCGAGGCGCGGGCGAAGAGCGCGTTCTCCGGGCCGCCGGTCACCGCGGTGGCGTCCCGCATGTCGAACACGTGCCCCAGGCCGAGGTTGTAGACGACGGGGCGGCCCGGCTCGAGCAGCTGGTTCACCACGATGCCGGCCAGGATCTCGGCGTTGCCCACGGCGAAGGCCCCGGCGAGGGTCACCGGGGCGCTCGCCCCGGCCATGGGCTCGCCGTTGACGGTCACCGGGATGCCGTGGCCGGCGCTCCGCGCGAAGACCTCGAGGGCGAGGTTCGTCCAGCGCAGCGGGCCGTGCGCGGTGAAGCCGATGCTGAACCACGGGCCGGGGAAGACGGGCTTCATCCGCACCAGAGCGTCCATGCCCCGCGGCGAGAAGCACAGCACCCGGGCGTGCTTGCGCGTGCCCTCGGCAATGACCCGCAGGCCCACGAAGTCGCGATGGAGCGGCGGGACGTCGTCCATCGCCACCCCCATGACCCCCTGCACCGCGTCGAGGCGGTCGGAGAGGCGCGCGATGTCGCGGAGGTCCGCGCTCGTGACCGGGCGCCGCTCGCTCCCGGTGGAGAGGTAGAGGACCGGAGCCGTCCAGAAGACGGCGTCGGACTCGGGCGCGAGAACGGTGGTCGTCCCGTCGCGGGCGCCGAGCTCGACGCGCCGCGGTGCGCGAGCGAGGTGGTCTCGCACCATCGCGGGCGGCAGACGCACGTCGTGCGGCCCGCTCCCGCCCCGCGCCCCGGCGGCGAGCAGGCGCTCGACGATCCCGTCGTGCTCGAGGCGGACCCCGACCTCGTCCAGGATCCGCAGGCTCGCCTCGTGGAGCCGCTCGACGTCCTCGGGCTTCACCGCGGGCCGCCCTCCGGGAGGCCCTCCCAGGCCCGGCTCCAGGCGGCCAGCACGCGCTCGATGTTCTCGGTGGCAACCGGGCTCACGGCCCGTCGCGCCGGCTCCTCGTCGAACCACGCGATCGAGCGGGCGATGCCCTCGGCGAACGTCACCTTCGCCCGGAAGCCCGGGACGAGCCGCCGGAGCTTCGCGTTGTCGAAGACGGTGCTTTGGGCCTTGTCTCCCAGGAGGCTCGCCCCGCGGTCGGGCACGAGAGCGGCGACGAGAGCGCTCGGCACGTGGACGAGCCTCGCCTCGACCCCCGCGGCGCGGGCGATCGTCTCGTAGATCGCGTCCCAGGACAGGACCTCGTCGCTCGTGACGTGGAACGCCTCGCCGAGGGACGCGGGCTGGCCGAGGAGCCCCACGAGGCCGGCCGCGAAGTCGCTCGCGTGGGTCATCACCCAGAGCGCCGTGCCGTCGCCGTGGCAGACGACCGGGAGGCCGCGGCGCATGCGGTCCACCACCGTGTAGTCCTGACCGCCGAAGCCCGAGGGAATCCAGGTCGGGCCGTAGGTGTAGGACGGCCGGACGACCGTGAGGGGCAGGCCGTGCTCGCGGTGCGCCCGGCGCAAGAGCTCCTCGCACGCGATCTTCAGGCGCGCATACTCCCAGAACGGGTTAGCGAGCGGGGCGTCCTCGGTGATCGGCAGCCGCGCGTTCGGCTTGTCGTAGGCGGCGGCGGTGGAGATGAAGACGTACTGCGCGGTTCGCTCGGCGAAGGCGTGGGCCGCCATCTCGGCCTGCGCCGGCGTGTAGCACAGGAAGTCCACGACCGCGTCCCAGCCGCCCTCCGCCGCCTTCGCGAGGGCGACCGCGTCATCGCGATCCCCGTGGAGGACCTCGACCCAGGGTCCGAAGGGCGAGGGCCTCCGCCCGCGGGTGAGGATGCCGACCTGGTGGCCTTGGGCGAGGGCGTGCTCGACGCAGGCCGTGCTGATGTTCCCGGTCCCGCCCAGGAAGAGGACCCTCACGGCCGCGGCCCCCCCGGCCCGTCGAGGCGCAGCAAGGCACCCCCGGGCACGAGGTAGTGGATGGGCCAGGCCTCGCGCCCGCTCTCGACCGCCTCCGTCCAGGAGAAGGACGCCTCGGCGCCCGAGGGAACGACGAGCGCGACGTCGGGGAGGGCCGCGCCCACGGCGCGGGCCAGGAGGCGCGCGTCGCCGGGCGCGTCGATCGCCACCTCCCGGGCGCCGAGCCGGGCGCGGGCGAAGCGGACCACGATCTCGACGTCCTCGATCACCTCGAGGAGGTACGGCCGCCCGAGGAGCTGGGCGTTGTAGACGTGGTTGGCGAGGACGCCGGAGAGCGGGTTCGCGTAGGCGGCCTCCTCGTCGGCCGGCGCCAGCGCGGGGTCGTCGATCGAGGCCGCCCGGTAGCGCATCCGCGTCTCGCCGAGCCCCCGCGGGTCGAACGAGACGACCTCGTGGCCCTCGGCGAGCCGGGCCTCGACCTCGGGCCAGTCGCGGGGGCCGATCTTGCCTTCGAGGCCGAGGCGCAGGAGGGTCTCCCGGCGCGCTCCGCCGTCCCGCCGCACGTGCAGCACCGGGATGACGAGACCGTCGCTGTGGTGCAGGCGGTAGCGGTCGACGATCGCCGTCCCGACCCGGTCGGTGCCGGCCGCCTCCCAGGCGATGGCGCCGCGCGGAGCCACGCCATCGAAGGCCACCACCGGCCAGTCGCGGACGCCCGTGTACCCGGCGCCGCGGTACATCTCGCCGATCGTTCTCGACCCGGCCGGTCGCGCCCGGGCGTCCTCGCGGATCACCTCGACGAGGGACCGGCCGCCGAGGTCCTCGCGCGCCTGTCCGCCGGTCGTGCACTGCAGGGCCTCGGGGGCGAGCGTCTTCACGGGGTCGAGGCCGGCGCGAGGCGGGCGGCCGAAGACGCGGTCGAGGAACGCGAACGCCTTCCCCTGGTTCTCCGCCGAGTACTGGTGCTTGTGGTAGCCCTCGCTCAGCGCCACGCGGTCGCCGTGGCCGAACCGGCGGTAGAAGGCGGCGACCTCCCGCATCGTCCGGCGGGTCCCCTCGATCGGGAAGAAGTCGAGGACGGCGGCGGAGACGTGGAGCGGCCGCGGGTAGGCGAGGAGCAGCAGGCCCGGGTGGTCGATCCCCTCGGAGACGAGGCCCGGCGGGTCCTGCTCGGGGTCGCTGTCGGGGTCCTCGAAGACGCGGTTCGCCATCCGCATGGGCAGCGCGGTCGGGAAGCACGAGGGCAAGACGGCGCCGATGCGCGTGTCGAGGGCGCCGATCCACGTCGCCTGGAAGCCGCCGCCGCTCGTGCCCGTTATGGCGATCCGGCTCCCGTCCACGTCGTCGCGCGTGAGCAGGTAGTCGACGCCGCGCACCCCGTCCCAGGCCATGTAGCGCACGAGGCTGGTGCCGGCGATCGTCGCGAGGTTGCCGAGCACGGCGTGCTCACCGCACACGAGGTTGTAGCGGCTGCGCCCGCGCACCTTGTCCCAGAACTGGCTGCGCTCGCCCTGGCCGACGGGGTCCCAGCAGAGGACGACGTACCCGCGCCGCGCGAGGCGGGCGGCGATCTCCTGGTAGCCGGGGTGCGCCTTGCCGACCGGCGAGTGGCCGCAGGCGAGGAGCACCGCCGGCTTCCTCCCCGCGGGGCCCTCGGGCACGTAGACGAGGGCCGTCACGTGGATCCCGGGCAGGCTCTCGAAGACGAGCTTCTCGATCCGGTAGCCGTCCATCGCGATCGTTCCGACGATGCGGGCGGCGAGCGGCGTCCTCGCCTCCGGCAGCCCGCCGATCACCCCGAGGACCTTGCGCCGCAGCTCGTCCTGCAGGGCGACGAGGTCGGCCTCGGTCTTCACCTGGGCAAACCGCTCCAGCCGGGCCGCGTCGAGCGTCCACGCACGCTCGATCTGGTACGCGAGGTACGGCGTGATGCGCGGGCCCTCGGCCTGCGGCTCGAGGACACGCAGCATCTCGGGCTTCGGAACCTCCGCGGCTCGACCCGGCACCGCACACGCGAGTGCGACCACGAGCCACGCGAGGCGCACCAGCCGTTCTGTCCCGGGCGCTCCATCCCCCGAGCCGTCCGTGGTCCCCCACGCTCCCATTCTCAGACCCCCTTCCGCCAGTCCGGTTCGTCGTGCTTCTTCAGGCGCACCGCGAGGGCGCCATCGGCTTCGAGCGGCTGCGCGCAGGCCCAGCGCACGGCCCGGCGGATGCCCTTCGTCTCGAGCTCGGCCCGCAGGCGCACCTCGCTGCCGGCCATCCCCTGCGGGAGCAGGAACGAGGCGAGCCGCAGCCGGCCCGCGAAGGGGTGGCCCGCGTCGAGGCCGCCGCCCGCGAGAGGCTTGCCGTCACGGGTCTCGGCGAGGACCCGCAGCACGCCGGGCACGGAGGAGGCGCCGTCGTTGGCGAAGGCCACGACCAGCTCGTCGGTCGAGGAGCGCTTTCTCTGCCAGACCCAGGAGGGCCGCACCCGGTACCCGATCCGGCGCTCGAGGGCCTCGAAGGCGGCCGGCCTCTGCTCGCGGTAGCGCGCGACGTTCCCGGCCTCGGTCCACAGCGACCAGTAGCTCGCGCCCACGTCGAGGGCGTGCAGCATCGTGTGCTCGATGACGTCCACCCCGGCCGCGTCCACCCGGTAGCGGGCGGTGTCCGTGCGGTAGTGGCGATGGTAGCCGTCCTCCATCACCACCGCGAGCCAGGGCGGCCGGTGGGCCAGCTCCTCGATCTGCTCGGGCTCGTCGAGGATCACGCTGTCCGATCGCAGCCAGCAGCCGCCCCGGACCGCGAGGTCGAGCACCGCCCGGTTCCCGGTGCGGCTGATGTCGGGCTGCGTGTTCACCACGAGCGGGACGCGACGCCAGGCGGCAACCTGCCGCTCGGTCATGTCCACGAACGTGCGCTCGGCCAGCGCGGGGTCCGGGATCGGGCTCGGGTAGTCGCTCGTGTGCCCCTCGCCCCAGAAGCCGTACATCATGAGGTCCGCGAACTCGACCAGGGGGTCGCCGTCGAGCTCGGCCGCGAGGAGGTCGTTGAGCTCGCGGAACGCCTGCTGGAACTCCGGGTGGTCGTAGCGGGGCTCGACCCGGTCGGGGCTCCCGGGGACGGGCCGCCTTATCGTGACGAGCGGCACCTTCTCCTGCAGGAAGTCGGGAAGCGCGAGCTTCGCGGGCTGGATCTCCGGGTTCGAGAGCTGGACGCGGAAGGCGACGCGCCGGCCGCGGCGGCGAGCGGCATCGCGGGTCAGGGCCCAGACCGGGTGGAGGTCGAGCCGCCCGGGACGACTCTGCACGTCGCGCCAGTCGCAGCGGATGTAGAGGACGTCGACGAAGGGCAGCGCGGCCAGTCGCTCGACCGCCTGCTCCAGCGTTTCCTTGCCCGCCCGCGCGGCGAGCGACGGGCCGTTCTCCTCCCACGTGTACCCGACGAGGCCGAGGCCGGGGTTGGCGACGCGGCCGGGGTTGGGCGTCGTCGTGGCGATCGTGTACCAGCCCTCGTCCTGCTCGATGCCGAAGGGCCCCTGGTCGAGCCGGTCCGTGACGGTCGGCCCGGGGCCGAAGTCGTGCCCCTGCCAGAGGTGCGGTCGCTCGTCGGCGCGGGCCAGCGCCGGGCCCACCGCGGCCAGGGCCGCCCCCGCCTTCAGGAACTCTCGCCTCTCGGTCATGGCTCACTCCAGGCGCACGGTCGCCTCGGCCGAGGCCCCGCGCAGCACGTCGGTCACCCGCACACGGTACTCCCCACCGGCGTCGTTCAGGGCCGATGGCAGGACGAAGGCCGCGGTGGCGGCCTCCTCGACGCTCACGCGTGCGTACTCGGGAAGGAAGGCGCCGTCGGGACCCCACACGTGCCAGCGGAGAAGGCGGCGCGCGGCGGACGAGGCGGAGGCGGTGAAGACCGGCGCTTCGCCGCGCTTCGCCCGGGCCGGGCCCTCGAGGCTCAGGGACGTCCGTGCGGGACCGAGGGCGAGGACGAGCGCGTCGCCGGCGGTCAGGGTCGTCCGGATGCGGCCGGTCTCCCCGAGGAACTCGCCGGTGCGGGCGTTCGTCACGTGCGCGGCACGGGGCAGCGCGACGTTCACCTCGTGCCGGACGACCCGTCCGCTCTCGGCGTCCTCGTAGACGGTGACCCCGTCGCGGCCGAAGGACGTCTTCACGTCGAGCCGGCCGCTCAGCAGGGCGACGACCTCGTCCTCGCCGAAGCGGTACCGCGCGACGCGCACGCGCGAGACGGGCCGGCCGCCGGGGTCGGCGACCACGACCGCCGGCCGGACGCCGGCGTCCGCGAGCACCGCCCGCAGCAGGGGCCGCCAGGCCTCGCGCGCCGGGCCTGGCCGGTCGAGGAGCGCGTTCAGGTAGACCGCCCGACCCCGGCCCACGCGGCTCACCACCGCCACGTCCGTGGCGCCCACGCGCGCGAGCGCGCGCCCCGTGGAAGCCCGCACCGCCGGCTCCATCGCCTCGAGGCCGGCGAGGTCCCGCGCCTGCAGGCCCAGGGCGGAGCCGTCCCTCGTGACGCGGACCGCTCCCTGCACGCGTTCCGCGGGCGCCACCCTCGCGCGGGGCGGGGGCGCCGTCACGCCGAAGAGAGCGTCGAGCGCACCCGCCTCGCGCCACGCCACGTGCTCGTCGAAGAGGCCGGCCCCGGCGTCGGCGAGGAGGACGCCGCCCTCCTCGACGAAACGCCGGATCGCGGCCGCCTCCCGGTCGGAGAGCGCGGTCGAGTGCGGGAGCACGAAGACGCGCTTTCCGGCGAGCGCGCCTTCCTCGACCTGCGGCGCCGCCGCGAAGCGGAACGACAGGCCGAGGTCGTCGAGGAGGCCCACCCACCCGTCGCGGTTCGCGGGGAAGCTCGTGCCCCCCCTCTTCGCCTCCTCGCGGTCGTGCCGGCCGAGTACGCCGGCGGCGTGGACGGACGGCATCGAGTAGTGGACGGCGACGCCGTCGTCGAGGCGCTCCGCCTCCATGAGCAGCCGGCCGATCCCCTCGAAGCGCAGGGCCTGGAAGGCCTCGCCGAGGTCCCGGCCGGAGCGGGAGAACGTCATGTCGGGGTTGACGATTGCGGGGCTCCAGAACAGCTGCGGGTGCAGGACGCCCTGCAGGGCCGCCGTCCAGACCTCGTGCTTCACCGCGGCCCCGCTGCGCCCGTAGCCGGTCCAGAAGCCGATCCTCGCTCCGGGCTTGGCGAACGAGCGGTGGATGTCCCACTGGTTGCCGCCCGAGTAGGAGAGGAAGTCGTCGATCACCGCGTCGAGCCGGTGCCAGTCGCAGCCGTTCCACGGGTTCGTGACCTGAGTCCCGGAGAGCGCGATGCGGCCCTCGGGGTCGCCCTCGCGCACGCCGTCGCGCACCGTCTGGTACGCGCGGGCGAACGACGCCTCCATGTAGGTCCGGTGGTCCGCCCACGGGGCGAAGCGGCCCTCGCGCCGGGCCGCCTCGGTGGTGAGGGGCAGGACGGCGTCCCAGTCTCCGTGACGGCTCCCCCACGAGCGGTTGAGCGCGTCGAGGCTGCCGTACTGCTCGCGGAGCCACGCCCGCAAGCCGGCGAGGGTGTGCCTCCCCCAGCAGAAGTCCACGGGGTCGGCGTAGGAGCCGAGCGAGCCCTCGTCGCCGACGAAGTAGTAGTCCATGTTGTAGACGGCCTTGGCCCGCGCCGCGGTGCGCGCGAGGCCGCGCAGGCGCTCCTGGACCAGCGGGTCGTCGAAGCTCGGGCTGCGGACGAGGAAGCGCGTCTCCCCGGTGCGGCGGTAGAGCTCCTTCTTGACGAGGTACGGGAGCGAGTCCACGTCGCCGGTCCTGTGGAACTCGGCGATCGCCTTCTCCATGCCCTCGGGGGTCGTGGGCCCGCGGTCGTACCAGTAGACTCCGAACCAGCCCCGGGGCATGTCGAGCTCGTCGTTGACCTCGCCGCCCCACGTGAAGCTCGTGTCCATGGCCTTCTCGCGCAGCCGGCGCAGCCGTCCCTCGGCGAGGTAGTGGACCGGCGTCTCGAAGGAGAGGAGGCCGCGGTACTCGTTCCTCCGCCGCTCGCGCGCGGCCACCACGATCGGCTCGTGGCGTATCGTGTCGACGACCCGGCCCTTCGCGTCCACGAGCTCGGCCGCGACTACGACGCGCTTGCCGAGAACGTGGTCGAGGCGGTGGAAGAACGTGCGCTCCCCCCGGGCGGGGGCCTCCTCGACGGCGCGCAGCCGGCCCAGGTCGTCGGCGAAGCGCACGCGCAGGGTGAGCCCGGCGAGATCGCCCGCCGCCCGGGCGACGAGGCTCAGGGTGTCGCCCTCGCGGTAGACGGAGGCGTTCGACCGGAGGCCGGTGAGGCTGGCCGCCTTCGGGGCGTCGAGTCCTGCCCAGCCCCACTGGAGCGTCGCGCCCGTGGCGGGGTCGCGGACGATCACGTCCACGACCGAACGCCCGCCGGGCCATGCCGCGAGCGCGAGGTCGGAGGCCGGGAGATTCAGCCGGCCTTCGCCGTCGACGAAAGCGAGCCGCCGTGTCTGCGTGGAGAGCACTGTCCCGCTCTCGCTTCGCACGCCCACCTCGACATCGACCGTGGGGACCAGGGGCGAGGCGAGGACGAGGACGAGACCGCCCTCGGGAGACGCGTCGAGCCTACGGAAACGGACAGAACCCTCCCCGCGCGCCGCCCACAGCACGGCGCGCGCGAGGAGGGAGTATTGGTACTCCCAGTAGTCCCAGTACGTGCGGGTCTTCACCGGGTCGATGGCCTCGGGTATGAAGCCGTCGCCCACGGTGGCGAAGGCCACGACGCGGCCCTTGCCGTACGTGCGCGCGGCGACGACGGGCAGCCCGGCCGCCTCGATCACGACGTCGCCCTTCGCCTCGTACCGGTAGAAGCGGCCGCCGCGTGCTCCCGAGGGCAGCAGTCCCAGGTCGATCCCCTCGATGATCGGGTGCGGTCGCGCCCGCCACTGACCCTCGGTGATCGCCTCCCGGTTGGGCTCCGGGTAGCCGCGGTCGCTCACCCGGTCGTCGGGCACGCCGACGAGCGGCGAGATCTCCCAGATCCGCTCGTCGCCCACGGGCTCGTCTCCCAGGAACGGGTGGCCCGCCACGTCGCCCACGAACGGGTGCAGGAGGACGAGCCCGGCCCCCTCGCTCACGCGCCGCAGGATCGCGTCGCGCGTCTTGCGGGTGTAGCGGGACCAGCCGTTGAGGCCGGGGACGACGAGCACCTCGAACGGCTTCGGCGCGACGAGCTCCTCCTCGACGTAGCCGTAGACGATGCGGAAGTCGTCCTTGTCGCCGCGCAGCACGTGGTCGCCGTCGTAGTAGTCGCCGATGCCCCAGCAGTTCACGTCCCAGCTGCGGTCGATCGTCACGGTCGTCGGCTCGAGGGAGAGCCGCTGCATCAGCTCGACCATGTCCCGGCCCTCGGTCACGGGGGGCACGAAGAAGCCTCGAATGGGTCCGCCGGGGAGCGTCTTCGCCCAGGGCACGTGGGGCGTCACGACCGCCGTCGAGAAGGGGATGTCGTGGCGCGCCGCCAGCGGCGCCTCGCCACGGACGGAGGAGCCGGAGGCGGCGAGCGCGAGCGCCGCAACCGTGCCGGCGGCCGCCGCTTTCGCGGCGTTCCGGGCGACGCTCATCGTTTCGCCGCCCGCTTCAGCAGGGCAGCCGACTGCCGGTCGAGGTACACCGTCGTCCCCGGGTGCGTCTGCAGGATCGACGAGGGGTGGACGGGCGTCACCTCGCCCTCGAGGCATTCCCGCACCGCCCTTGCCTTGCGCGCGTCGGGCACCACGCAGAGGATCTCGCGCGCCTTGAGGATCTGCCGGATGGACATCGAGATCGCCCGGCGCGGTACGTCGTCGAAGGTCGCGAACCAGCCCTCGCCGAGCTGCTGCCGGCGGCAGGCGTCGTCGAGGTCGACCACGAGGTAGGGCTCCTCGGTCTCGAAGTCGGCCGGCGGGTCGTTGAACGCGAGGTGGCCGTTCTCGCCGATCCCCACGAACGCCACGTCGACGGGGGACCGCGCGAGGAGAGCGCCCACGCGCCGGCACTCCGCGGCGGGGTCGGCCGCGTCGCCGGCCAGGAAGTGGAAGGCCCGGGGGTGGACCCGCTCGACGATCCGCTCGCGCAGGTAGCGGCGGAAGCTGGCCGGGTGCGTGTCGCTCACCCCGACGTACTCGTCGAGGTGGAACATCTCGACCCGCGGCCAGGCCACGCTCGCTGCGCGCCGTGAGCGCGTCGAGGAACTCGAACTGCGAGGCGCCGGTCGCGGCGATCACGCGCGCCTCCCCGGACCGGGCGACCGCCTCGCCGATCGCCGCCGCGGCCCGGTCGGCCGCGGCGCGCCCGAGGTCCTGCTTCGAGTCGAAGATGGCGATGTCCACTAGGGCCTCCCCGGGAGCGCGGCCTCCCGCGCTCCCACCAGCAGCTTCAGCCACTCCCTCGCCATCAGGCGGTGGTAGGGCTCGGTCATGTGAATGCCGTCGAGGCAGAGGAAACGCTCGCGGTCGGGGGCAGCGGCCAGCAGGGGGGCCACCTCGATCACGGTCATGCCCGTCTCGCGCGCGATCGCGATCTCCCGCTCCCGCAGGCCCGGGGCGGTGCCCGTCGGGTCGTGCACGTCGTCGAACGTCAGCACCTTCGCCCCCGCTTCGGCGAGGCCGCGGCCGAGACGACGGAAGCTCTCGAGGTCCTCGTCCGTCCGGTTGATCACCACGAGCAGCACCTGCTGCGGCTTCCAGGCGACGACGTCCGCGTAGAAGCGGTTCACCGCCCGCGTCGACGTCAGCCCGCCCCCCTGGAACTGCCGGAACTCCACCCCCGGGTTCTCGCGGGCGAAGATCGCGGTCACCACCGGCACGAAGGAGCCCGGCGTCGACCAGTGCAGCTGCATCGTGAACGAGTGGCCGATCACCGCGATCCTCTGCGCCGGCAGCGCCCGGATCCTCGGGACCAGTGCCTTCACGTCCGGCTCCTCGAGCAGCTCCCTCGCGAGGACCTTGTCGTCGCGGATCCCCAGGTTCTTCTCGCCCCAGTTCCAGTTCTTGCGCCCGGCGATCTGCCAGTCGGCAGCGGCCGTCCCCACCGGCGACGCACAGCTCTTCCCCTCGAGCGTCCGGCCCAGGGCCAGGAAGGCCTCGTCCGTGCCCGGCAGGCCGAGCTGGCCGAGGTAGACGGGCAGCCCGAGGCCGGCGTAGAACGCGAACAGCTCCTGCAGCCGGTCCCCGTCGCGCTCCACCTCGAGGTTCGTCTGGAAGAGGCTGGCGATGGCGCGTACCTGGACCGGCGGGGCCTTCGCCCGCCCCGCGAGCTCGCGCGCGAAGACGTTCACGGGAAGCGCCTCCGCCAGGCTGAGCCCCGAGGCGAGGAGCGGCCCGAGGTCGGCCTTCGGGTCGAAGGCCGACGGCTTGCCTTCCGCCCACGCGCGCACCGCTCTTCACGTCGGCCTTCATCAGCGCGGCCTGGTGCGTCTCGAGGGCGGCGAGCTCGGCGTCGGTGAGCGACCCCGGAGGGTAGCAGGCCGGGTCCCCCTTGCCCTGCTTCCGCGCGAGGGCCACCTGGAACGCGTGAGTGCCGAGGATGTTCGCCTCGACGAGCTGCTCGAGGCGGGAGGGGGCCGGGACGACGTCCTCGGTGGCCGCGGGATCGCCGGCCGCGGGGCCGTGCCACACGCTGCCGCCGAACGTGGTGACGAAGATCTTCGAGGCGTCGGCGGGGTCCGGGACGACCCGCTGGCCCCACTTGAAGTTGAACCCGCGGATCCGCGTCCCAGATCGAGGCCGCGGTCCACCGAGCGGAACGCGGCCTGGTCGAATCCGCAGGCGTAGAGCACCTTCGGGTCCCGCGGGTCGACGGTCACGTCGTAGACGTGCTGCGCCTCGGTGAAGACGGGACGCCACGTGGCGCCGGCGTCGGTGCTCAGGAAGATGCCGCCGCCCGTGTCGCCGTCCGGGCGCGTCACCCCCCAGGCCGAGAGGTAGAGACGCTTCGGGTCCGCCGGGTCCACCGTGAGCGCGTTGGGACCGTTCGTGCCGGGCGGCAGGGCCACCGGCTGCCAGGTCCCGGCGCCGTCGGTGGAGCGGTAGAGCGCGCCGTCGTCCCGGTCGCCGATCCGCCCGCGCTCGCTGCGGCGCGCGACCACGAGGTAGAGCGTGCCGTCCGGGCCGAGCGTGAGCCGCCAGGCGAACGGCTGGTTCCGGGGGTCGGGCGCGAGTCCGGCGTTCTTCAGCGCCCAGGTGCGGCCGTTGTCGGCGGACTTGTAGACGCCGCGCCCGAACGCGGCCGCGTACAGCGTGCGGCTCCCCTTCGGGCTCTTCGGGTCGAGCAGCACGTGAGTGATCGCCGACTCCTCCATGCCCTGGTTCGACACGGTCCAACGGCGCCCCCCGTCGGTCGAGACGGCGACGCCACCCCGGAACCGCGCGGGGTCGGTGCGCCGCCACATCTTGGGGCGGGGCAGGTCGTGGGTCCCGCTGAACCCGCCCCAGACGAGGTCCTTCACCTCGGGGTCGAAGGCGAGCCAGTACGTCGTGTTGCGCCAGGGAGTCGGGATGCCGGTCGTCGAGCCCGTCCACGTCTCGCCGCCGTCCTCGCTGCGGAAGAGGCCGATGTCGGTGTAGGGGATGAAGACGCGCCGGGGATCGTGCGGGTCGAACTGGATCCCGTACGTGGTCGTCACGTCGAGACCGCGGGTCGTCCAGCGGTCCTCGCCGCGGCGCTCGGAGTTCACCTGCGCCCAGGCCCGGCCGCCGTCCGTCGTCCGGTAGGTCCGGAAGAGGTCGGTCGCGTACGCGACGTCGGGGTCGTTGGGCGCCACCGCGAGGTCGTACGGGGAGTCGAACCAGACGGAGTGGGCGTCCTCGGCGGCGCGCGGCTCGATCCAGGATCCGGCGAGGTTCGCCGACGGCCGGTCCGACTCGGCGTGGACGACGCCCCAGGTCCGGCCACCGTCGGTGGTCTTCGCGATCCCGTTGAAGGGGGCGTCGCCCCGGCCGGGAAGGAGGATCCCACGAAGGCCCACGTAGGCGACGAGCGGGAAGTGAGCCGAGACCGCGATCGGCCCCAGCGACGGCCGTGAGCCCTTTGCCGGTCCCCACTCGTCGCCGCGGCCGACCTCCCGGACCGCCTCGAGGAGAGACCCGTTCGCGCTTCGCCAGGTGCGTCCCGCGTCCTCGGACACCTGCACGCCACCGACGGTCCCGCCCGGGGCGCCGAGAGGCAGGGTGGCGTAGGCGAACACGACGCCCGACCTCGGGTCGCGGCCGAGGCTCCCCGAGGTGAAGCGGCCTCCGCCGGGAGCCGGGACGTGTTGCAGGGACGGCCCGGGGCCCTCGTAGACCCCGGTCTCGGCGAGGGCGTGCACTCTCGGCGTCTGCCCGCCGCCGCTCGACCGGACCGCGAAGACCCGCTCCGAGCCGAAAGCCGCGAGTCGCGACCACGTGCGCCCGCCGTCGGTCGAGCCGAGGAGGAGCGTCGGCGAGGCCGGCGTGCCCGGGACCGGCGAGTCGGCGGCGCTCGCAGCCACGAGGACGCGCGCCGGGTCGTCCTCGTCCACCGCGATCGCGTGGATCGTGACGCTGCGGCCGCTGCCGGGGTAGGCGGGATCGTCGGTGAAGAGGACGCGGTCGCCGTGGTCGCCGATGGCCCTGGCCACGGTGTTCTTCGCCGGGTCCGGCAGGACCATGCGCCAGGTCCGGCCGGAGTCGTCGCTGCGGTAGACCGCCCCGGCACCCGCGTAGACGGTCGCGGGCGTCGCCGGGTCGAAGGCGAAGGCGGTGGGCACCGCTCCGAAGTTGATCATCCGCCACGACGCGCCGCCGTCGCCGGTGAGGTAGGCGCCCGTCATGTCGCACCCGAGCAGGACGACCTTCGGGTCGTGCGGGCTGAGGACGGGACGGCGCATGGTCCCGCCTCCCCCGGGTCCGATCACCCGCCAGGCGTCGAGGCGGGCCGGGCGGGTGGGACCGAGGTCCGCCGCGAGGACGAGCGCCACCATCGCCAGGACCGCGGTGATCGCCGCGGCGAGTGGGACACGCTTCATGCGACCCTCCGTTCCGTCCGGCCGAACGCTAGGCCCGGTACTCCGGCGCGCGGTGCCGGATCCGCTCCGCGATCTCCACCGACTGACGCGACTCCCGTAGCCCCGGCGACGGCGCCCGGCCCGACCCGAGGGCGTCGAGGAAGGCGACCGTCTCGCGGTAGAAGCCGCCCAGCTCGAAGAGCGCGGTGCCGTCTCCCACCTCGTCGCCGCCGACCTCGGCCGCGAGCTTTCCCCCGGAGAAGTGCCAGAGCCTCCCCGGGGAGTCGACGCCGCTCCACATCGGGACGTGGAGGAAGAGCGAGTGGCCGTGCGCGTGCGCCGCGGCGCGCTCCACCACGACGCCAGCCACCGGGCAGAACGCCAGGTGCGCCGTGGCGCCCGAGACCATCACGGCGTCCACGAGGATGTTCGCCACTCCCTTTCCGAGCTCCGGCAGCTCGCGGTAGCGGAAGCGGGCCTCGGCGTAGTCGCTGCCGGCGAGATACCGCACGGCGTCGAGGCCGTGGACGGCGGTCGTCGAGAAGTCCGGGTCGCGGCGCTCGACCCTCGTCATCTCGTAGTGGAGGTGCTGCAGCGGCCCCGCTTCCCCGACCCGCCGCCGCAGCTCCCGCACCAGCGGGGCGAAGCGGCGGTTGAACGCGACCTGGTGGGGCACGCCGCGCCCCCCCTCTCGGCGGCCGCGATCAGCCGGTCGACCTCGGCCACCGTCTCACCGGGGGGCTTCTCCAGGAGCAGCGGAAGGCCCCGCTCGAGAACCATCGACCCGACCGCGACCGTCCGCTCGACCGGCACGACCACGACCACGGCGTCGGGCCGCTCCGCCTCGAGCATGGCGCGCGGGTCGGTGAAGGCCTGGCCGTAGCCGAAGTCGCGGCGGAAGGCCTCCGCGCGCGCCGCGTCGAGGTCGCAGCACCCGGCCAGCACGAGGTCGGCACGCTCGCGCGCACAGCGGGCCTGGGACGGCCCGTGCGCGACCCGCGCGTGCTCGCCGCAGCCGACCTGGCAGAGCCTCATCGCCGGTGACTCACTTCGGCACGTCCTCGACCGCGCGCGCCCCCGTGTCGACCACCTCGAAGTCCGATCCCTTGACCCGCTTGAGAGTCTCGAGCCCCTCGAGCCGCCGGTCGGGCGAGATCGACATCAGCCAGTCGCTCCCGTTGTCGGCCACGAACATCCCGTAGGTCTTGAGCCCCTCGAGGACTGCCCGCGCGTGCCTGGGGAAGCCCGACGTGTCGAAGCTCGCCTTCAGCCGGAAGCGCTCGCCCATGCGCGGGTACGACTTGTCGAAGTGCGGGCTCGCCCAGTGCGTGGCCGGGAGGACGTAGCCGCGGCGCGTGCGCCGCACCGTGAAGCGCATCGCGTGCTCGACCATCCCCCGCTCGCACTCGTCGTAGCGGACGACGGCGGGGAAGACCGGCAGGCCGGCCGCGTCGGAGGAGGTCCACCGCTCGGGCCGGAGCGCGCCGGTCGTGAGGTCGAACGTGGCCTCGTTCGAGGCCTGCCAGCCCGCGTCCGTCTTCCGGCTCTGCCAGAACTCGTAGAGCTTCCCGTTCACGGGGTCGACCACGAGGATGTGGCGGTCGCCGGTGCCGTTTCTCTGGATGTCCTCGAGCGTCTGGCCGGGCTTCGTGAGCGCGCCCTTGTCCTCGTTGACGGCGAGCGGCCAGTTCTCGATCGGCGCGTTGTCGGGCACCGGGTACGGCCCCGGGTCGGACTCGTTCGGGTAGTCGAGGAGCTTCACCGGCACCCGCTTCTGGTCGGGCGGCACGAGGATGAAGCCCATGTCGAGGTTGTAGCCGAGGTTCTTGTCGGCCCCGATGGAGGCGATGAGCGGGGTCGAGTCCTTCGCGACCGGCATCTTCGAGACGTCCTGGTTCCACGGGTTGTCGGGCGGGAAGACCTGCATCGCCTCGAGGACCCGGTCGGCCTCCGGCGTCCCGAACATCACGGGCGCCGTGATCTTCGGCAGGGGGGGCCGCACGCGAGGGGCGGCGAAAGCGAGGGCGGTCGCCCCCGCAGCGACGAGGGCGATCGCCGCGAAGCGGCGGGGTGTGGGCTGGTGCATGCTGTCCTCCATCGTTCTCTACTTCAGGCGCCGCAGCCGCAGGCGCCCGTCCCGGACGCCCTCCCAGGGCAGGAGGAGCGTCCCTTCGTCTCCGGCCTCGGCGGCGGCCCGCCACGCGGGCGCCCCCGGGGCGAAGCTCGACGTGACCTGGACCTCGTACGGGGCGTTGGGTTCGAGGCCGGCCAGGAGGAGCGATCGCGTCCGGATGTCCGGGAGTGTCGCCTCGGCCGAAGCGCTGTCGCCGTCCGCGAAGAGCACGACCGACTCTCCCTCGATCGCGGCTCCCTCGAGCGCATCGCCCTCGAGGGCATCGATGCGCCGGGGGGGCCTCGCGTCGCGGTCGCCGATCTCGAGCACGTGCAGGAAGACGTCGTCCTTCGACGGCGTGGCCGGCGACGTCTCCATGCGCCACCCGCCCGGCACCACCGCGCGACGGTTCGAGGGGGAGAGCTTGTCGATGCCGTCCCAGAACGTCTTCCACATCTTCTGGAGGTACGGGTCCTCGGGCAGTGGGCCACCCTCCGGCGGGTCGAGAGGCCAGTTGCGGCCCGAGCCCCAGGCCCCGCCGCTCTCGTCGCCGGGGGTCCAGAACTCGAAGCCGGGGCCGCCGCGCACGATCACCTCCCGCTCGCGCGGGAGGAGGGAGTGGACGCGCAGCCGTCCCTGGCCGTCCTCGAACGTCACGAGCGAGCCGTTGCGGTAGCTCGTCCCCCCGTTCCCGACGCTCGCCCCGGGGGACGGGGCCGCGACCTTCGGCTCGCTCACGCCGTGGAGGAGCCACGCCTTGCGGTACGAGGGGTCGGCGGCGCGGACCCGGTCGAGGACCACGAGCACGTTCGGCTCCCGCAGGTGGACGGTTTCGCGCGTGAACCGCTCGACCTTCGACGGCTGGTAGGCACGCGTGGCGTCGGCGCGGGCGTAGCGGTAGGCGGGTTCGGCGGCCACCGGGGACAGCCGGCAGCGGTCCCACAGGTCGCGCGTGCGGCGCCAGTCCTCGAGGCTCCGCACGCTGTTCCAGAAGCGGGAGGAGTCCATGCGCTGGCCGCCGTCGTTCGCCGCCGTCCACTTGTTCTCGCCCCAGAAGAAGGCCTCGCCGGGCTGGTACACGAGCATCGTGTTGTGGGCCACCGTGCGCCGGTAGTGGTTGAGGTAATGCGGGCTCTCGGTGTCGGTGTAGTCGGCCCCGGCGTCGATCGCCAGGTAGCCCTTGTGGTAGACGACGAGGTGCGCGGCGTCGAGGTGGTCGTGCTTCGCGAGGTAGGGCCCGCAGGCCAGCTGGATCCACGTGGAGTCCGGGCCCCACCCGTCGCGGAGGACGAGGTGCCCGATGCCGCGGAAGAGCCGGTGGCGCGGCAGCTCGCCCTCGGCCGTCGTCGCGGGGTCGCGGGGCACGACGGCAGGGTCGTTCCAGAGGAACTGGAGCACCGGGTTCGCCCACTCCGCCGGCAGCCAGTCCCTCTGCCTCAGGAGCCACGCGGCGTAGGGGTCCTTGAACCGGTGGACGGCGTAGCCCAGCACCACGTTGTCCCGCGTGTCGAGGTGGGGGAACTCGTCGTCGTCGTCGCGGGCCTCGCTGCCGTCGGGCAGCACCTTGTAGAGGTACGTGAGGCCCATGTTCCGGAAGGCGGACCAGCGGGAGGCGGGGTCCTGCCCCGTCGCGGTCCGCCGCGCCTCCGCCATCATCGCGAGCGGCGCCCACGTGATGCGCATGTAGTCGGTGGACTCGTGGTAGCCGCCGTCCGGGTTCACGAGCCCGGTCTGCTCGAGGACGTTGTCGACGGCCCGCCAGGCTTGCGCCCGCAGGGGCGCGGCGCGGCCCTCCACCGAGGGGTGTCCCTCGACGGCGGTCAGCGAGAAGACGGCGAGGGCCAGCTCCCGCACGGTGTGGTTGTGGTACGAGGCCTGGGCGGGGTCCTTCAGGGACGGGAGGGCCAGCATCTGCTCGGCCCCGGCCACGAGGTCCGTGGCGACGGCGTCCTTGAGAGCGCCGTCGAAGCCCGGGTAGCCGTAGAGCCAGTCGAACGCGAGCGAGCGGTTCAGGTAGCGGACGTAGCGGTTCGAGCCCCTCGAGCCCGTCGGCTTGTCGGCCCGGAGCTCCTCGAGGGCTCGCCGCGCGAAGGACTCGTCGCCGGAGACGAGCCACGAGAGCGCGAGGCCCGGCAGGTCGGTCGAGGGCCTCTCCCCGGCCGCCCACCTCGCCCGGAGCGCCGGCAGGCCGGCAAACGGGTCGTGCTCGGCGAGAAGCAGCCTCGGCGCGCCGGCCCGGCCGCGCGCCGAGGCTTCTGTCGTTGTCCGTTCGCCTGGCCGTTGTTCGTTGGGAAGGCCCAAGCCCGTCCCGGCCAGGAGAGCGAGCGTCAGGACGAGCCCGTTCATCTCCTCTCCTTCCCCACCCGCCCCTCTATCGCCTCTCCCAGCGCGAGGCGTGCCGCCTCGAATGTCTCGCCCGTCTCGGCGAAGCCCACGGTCTCGCCGGCGTCCGAGAAGACCCGCGGCACGACCGCGGCGAGGGCCGCCTTCACCTCGGCCTCGAGGCCGAGCTTGCGCGCCATCGTCAGGTACTGGTGGTCCTGGAGGCCGCGGCGGAGGTTCGCGAGCTGGACGGTCCCGATCGGCCCGGCGATCCCGCGGTCCTCCCCGGGGTGGAGCTTCTCCTCGCCGGGGTAGAGGAGGACCCCGTCGCCGTTGATCCAGCCCTGGTCCTCGACGGGCTTGCGGGGCTGGCCCCGGTTGTCGAACGTGACCGGGTTCCTCCACACGTCCTGCTTCCGCTCGCCCTGCTTCTGGCGGTTGTGTTGCCAGTGGACGCCGTGCCAGTAGAAGTAGATGTCCACGTCGTGCTTGAACGCCGCCCAGGCCACGACCCGGGCCTCCGTGGCCGGCGCGTCGATGACGGGGGTCGGCCCCTGCGGGCGTCCGCCGTTGTAGAACGACACGCGGCGGCCTCGCGCCCGCTCGGCCGCGGCAGCGGCGATGTCGAAGGCCTGCGGCGGGATGCTCCAGATGTCCACGAGGCCCTGGAACTCCGGGATGATCCGCTTGGTGAGGAAGAGGGGCAGCTTCGCCCCGGGACCCGGGTTCGAGCGGACGTTCCCGGCGAGGCGCTTCACCTCCGGGTACTGCTGCGGATAGGGCTCGTCGGGAAGATAGAGGAAGGTGAGAGCCTTCGGCTGCGTCCGGGCCAGGAAGCCCATCCAGGCGTCGGAGCGCCTCCACGCGCTCTCCTTCTGCTCGAACGCGGGGCCGGGCCCGTAGAAAGACACGGGGACGATCGTGTTGCCGACGGCCTCGCCCGGGCCCTCGTAGCCCGCCCTCGCCGTGAAGTCGCTCCCGTCGAACCGCCCTCGGTGTGCCTCGACTGTCGCCTCGTCGTACGCGTGCACGAGCTCGACGCGGTGGCGGTGGGCGAAGCGGTGGTAGGCGGGGTCGAGGTTGCGGCCCTGGTAGAGCTCGGGCTGGACGGGCTCGAAGAAGACCATGACGGGCAGGCTGCTCGTGTCCGGGAGGACGAAGTCGAAGACCCGCAGCTCCACCGGCAGCGCCGTCGCCTTCCCGTCGGCCGTGATCGTCAGCGTCCCCTCGTAGAGACCCGCCGGGCGGTCGCGGCCCACGTAGACCTCGATCCAGAGCGCCTGGCCGAGGCCGGGGCCGATCGCGAGCGGGAACCCGCCTCGACCGCCCCGCGCGTTCTCGGGCACGAGCTGGACCGGCTTCCACCCCGTGGTGTCGCTCGGTGCGGCCGGGCTCCCCGGCTTCCACGCCCAGTCCGCGTGGCTCTCCGCGGTGACGTTCATGTAGTTCACGGAGAACAGCTGGATGGGCCGGCCGGCGGAGAGGCTGGGGTCCTTCGTGGGCGGTCCGTAGTCGATCGTCTCGCTCCCACCCCGCCGCCGCAGCACCGGCAGCGAGGCCGAGAGCGCGCGGATCCCGGCGGTGTCCGCCTCGACGATCGCCTGGAAGGCGACGACCTCGTTGCGGGCGGCGGCGAGGCGGATCGCCTTCCCGTCCCACACGGCGTTGCCCTTTTTCAGGGGGTGCGCGCGATCGTCCCGCTCCACCTTCTCGCCGTCGGACACGGCCCAGACCGCGACGACACCAGCCGCCGCCGGCGCGGCGCCGAGAAGGGCAAGGGCAAGGAGGATGATCGTCCTGGTCATCGCGGCTCCTTCCGAGTCATGGTGAAAGCGGCGCTCCAACCGGGGGGGCATCCGGCCCCCCCGGTGCCCCCCGGGGCCTTCCTCTCACGAACGCGAGCGCCGCGGCGAGGGCCAGGGTGATCGCGACGTACCCGGCCGCGGTCGCGCGCTCGCCGGGGGGAGCGGTGAGCACGAACGGGAGGCACAGCAGGCCGACGAGGCCGGTCGTCCGGCTCAGGAAGCGGAAGACCGCCGTGGTGGGATCCGGGGCGTCCGCGAGCTCCGCCGCCCTGTCGACCGGGGTGTCGAGACGCCGGAAGAGGTCGTCGTGCCGTGCGGCGCGGGCGGCGTCCTTCTCCGGGAAGAGCCGGCTCAGGAAGAAGACGGCCACGGAGGCGGGCACGACCGTCACGACGTTCGCGACGAGCCCCCACTGGAAGACGAAGGTCCCGATCGAGCCGATCGCGAGGGCCACCGCGAAGGAGGCGAGGCCGGACCAGCTGGGGGTGCGCCGGACAACGAGGCCGAGGAGGGCGGGCGGGCCGTAGGCGAGGGACATCACGGTGTTGAAGGTCACCATCATCTGGAAGACGCTGCGGCCCCCTGCGGCCATGGCGAGCGCGATGCCGGTGATGACGACGCCCACCCCGAAGGTGGCCGCCCAGGCCACGCCCAGCTTCTCGGCCTCGCCCGCACGGCGCGGGAAGAGGGCGGGAAAGATGTCCCTCGAGATGATCGAGGCGTGCAGGTTGAGCAGCCCCGAGATGCTCGACATGGTGGCGCTGAACATCGCGGCGAGCATGATCCCCACGAGTCCGCTCGGGAGGAGGGTGAGCGCGGCCAGGGCGTAGGACGACTCCTGGGGGTTCGCGAGCCCGGGCCAGACCGCGTGCAGGTCGGGGTAGACGATCCTCATGGCGAAGGACGGGACGAACCAGATGAAAGCGCCCAGGAGGAAGAGGGCGAAGCAGAGGAGCGCGATCTTCCGCGAGGCCCGCTCGTCCTCCACGCTGAAGTAGCGCTGGGCCATGGCCGCGGTGTTGTAGCCGAAGCTCGTCATGACCGTCCAGCACACCACGTAGGTCCAGCCGTAGCCGGGGGGCAGGGCGAGCGAGGTCATCCCCGCGGGGAGGCGGGTCACGAGCCCGGAGAGCCCCCCGACCTGCGCCAGAGAGGCGAAGGCCATCACGATCGTGAACGGCATGAGGATCGCTGCCTGCAGGAAGTCCGTGATGACGACGGCCCAGAGCCCGCCGATCACGCAATAGACGAGGATCACCGCTCCCGAGCCGGCGATCGCCCACGAGAGGGGGAACCCGCAGGTCGGGGCCACGAAGAGACCCAGGCCGTAGAGCATGCTGGCCCCCATGAAGAGCTGGAAGAAGATCGTGGTCCACGAGAAGGCCTGGCGGGTCCGCTCGTCGTAGCGGTCCACCAGGTACTCCATGACGGTGCCGATCCGGGCGCGACGCCAGCGCTGCGCGAAGAGGAAGTAGCCGAGGAGGAACGTGCAGGCGTTGCCGACGTAGAGCAGGATCGCCACCAGGCCGTGCTGGTAGGCGAGGCCGGCGGCGCCGGTGAACGTCCAGGCCGAGAAGCCGCTCATGAAGGAGGAGAGGCCGGCGGCCAGCCAGTGAATCCGGCTGCCTCCCTTGAAGTAGTCGGAAGCTCCGCGGTTGAAGCGCATGGCGTAGAAGCCGATGCCGAGCATCAGCGCCATGTAGGCGGCGATGACCGCGAAGTCGACGGGGGTCACGCCTTTGAGGGGAGGGGTCATCGTGATCCTTCGAGGGCCGTCCGGTCCGAGGCGACCCGAGAGCCGACCCTGGACGAGGGCCCCCGGCCCACCCGCCGCTGACGGGCAGCCCACACGATAGAAGGAAATCGCAGCCAAACGCAAGAGAAAAATATCAAACGCAAGCGAAATCGGAGTATGCTTCGCCTACCCTACCGCCCGGGGAGGCGCCCATGACCTCTCGCAGCCGTTGTTCGACCTCTCTTCTGCTCCTCGGACTCGCCGCAAGCCCGGCTCTCGGCACCGCGGCCGAGCCCACCATCGACACGCGGCGCTTCCCGCAGCTGGTGCGCCTCCTCCTGCTGCCGGAGGAGGAAGTCGTCTCGAAGGGCCTCAAGGACGAGAAGGACCGCCTCGAGTTCCAGCGCATCTTCTGGGCCCGCCGCGACCCCGACCCTGCCACCCCTGCCAACGATCGGCGCGACGCCTGGGTGAAGGGCGTCGCCCGGGCCGACGCGCTCTTCGCGACGCCTGGCGAGCGCGGGGCGCACACGGGGTGCGGCCAGGTCTTCCTCCTGCTCGGAGACCCGCGGGAAGTCACTGGCCGGGACGTGGTGACCTACGGCGCTCACCCCCACGGGGAGGGCACCACGCACGACGCCGGGGAGACGACGTACCGCAACTTGAAGGAAGGCGCGCGGCGCCCGGAGACCTGGATCTACCGGAGCCAGGGCGGAGACGGCTTCCAGTTCCCGGGCGGCGAGCTGCGGATCGCGATGGACGAAGCGTGCCGCTTCGCCGAGGGCGGCCTCGTCCTCGACGAGCTGCGCCGGGCGGCCCGGGCCTGGGTGGTGCGGCCCGAGCTCGACTACCGGGTCGGGCCGGACGGCCACCTGGTGCGCCTCGAAGCCCTGGCCGCGGCCGGCGGCGGCGCGGCCGGCGCCCGCGAGCTCCTCGCCTCGCCCCGCACGGACTTCCCTCTCGCGGTGGAGACGAAGCTGGTCCTGCGGGGGCCGAAGGGCGAGGCCTGGGCCGCGGGCCTCGTCCGGCTCTCGCCGACCGCTCCGGCGCCGGGGCCGCTGCGGCTGTCGCTCGTCGTGCAGGCCGCCGACGCGGGAGGACAGGTCGTCGCGAGCGCCGCCCGTGAGGCACTGGTGCCGGTGGAGGCAGACGGCTCGCGGTTGGCCTCCTGGGGCCTCTCGCTGAAGCCGGGTCGGTACGCGGTCACGGTGGCCGCGTTCCTGCCCGAGCCGGGCAACGGCTCCGTCGCCACCGTCGACGTCGAGGTGCCCGACTTCGGCGGAACGGCGCTCGTCGCGAGCCCGCTCGTCCTTTATCCCGACGAGCCGCGGACGGGTGGAGCTCCCGACCCGCGCGACCCCTATGCGCCGATGCAGCTCGGATCCATGCGCCTGCGGCCCCGGTTCGGCAACGCGTTCGCCCCGGCGGATGCCCTGATGGTGGTCGCCACCGTCTACGGCGCGAAGGTCGACACCGCCACCGGCCAGGCCTCGCTGCGCTCGCGCTTCACCATCCTCGAGGATGGGAAGCCCGTCGCCCGCGGCGCGGAGGACGCCTTCACGACGGCGGACGCGGTCGCCTCCGTCGGGCCCATCGCGCTTGCGACCTACGCGCCGGGAGCGTACGTCGTCCGCCTCGACGTCACGGACGCGGTGGCGGGCCAGACGCTCCGCCAGGAAGTCCCGTTCGAGATCCGCCCGCGGTAGACGGACCGCAAGAGGGAGGAGCGGCCATGCGACACGTTTTCGCGGCGCTCGCGGTGGTCGTGCTCGCCGGGGTGCCCGCGGCCGGAGTCGACCTTTCGCCCGAGTCTTCCCCGTTTCCCCTATGGCCGATCCCCCGCGAGGCGCGCGTCGCGGACACGCGGCTGCTCCTGACCGAAGCGACGATCGTCGTGCCCGCGGGCGACGCACGCGCCCAGTACCCGGGACGCCTGCTGGCCGAGCTCGTCGCCGACCACTTCGGGGTGGTCCTCCCGGTCGCCGTCGGTTCCGCGCCGGACGGGCGGACGCCGATCGTCGTCGGCGAGGCCACGGCCGGGGAGGTGGCGGCGGCGGTCGTGCGCACCGGAGCCACGGTGCCGGAGGCGGCCGAGGGTCATCTGCTGTCGATCGACGCGACGGGCGCCGTGGTCGCGGGCCGCGACTACCGCGGCGCCCTCTACGGCGTCTCCTCTTTCGTCCAGCTCGTCCATCGCTGGGGAAAGCAGAGCGTCGCCGTGCGCCAGGCGGTCGTCCGCGACTGGCCCTTTCTGCCCGTGCGCTGGGTCCACCTCTACCTGCCGGGCCGCGACCAGCTCGGCTTCGCCCGCCGGTACATGCGAGACCTGCTGCTCCGCTTCAAGTTCAACGGGATCGTGCTCGAAACGGGCGGCGGGATGCGGCTCGAGCGCCACCCCGAGATCAGCGTGGGCTGGAAGCGGACCGTCGCCGAGTGGTACGCCCACGGCGAGACGATCGACAAGCTGGGCGAAGGGATCCCGCTCGGGACGGCACGGCGCTTCGCCGCCTCGCTCCACGTGGGGGTCGGGGGCGGGGCGTACGTGGAGAGAGACGACGTCCGCAAGCTCGCCGACCTGGCCGAGCTTTACGGTCTCGAGATCGTCCCCGAGGTGCAGGCGCTCGCCCACACCTACTACATCTCGTCCGCCCGGCGCGACGTGGCCGAGGACCCGGACATGGCGTGGCCCGACTCCTACTGCCCGTCGAACCCCGAGTCCTACCGCATCTACTTCGACGTCCTCGACGAGGTCCTCGACGTGCTGCGGCCGAAGCGGGTGCACATCGGCCACGACGAGTGGCGGGCCGGGGCCTTCTGCCCCCGCTGCCGCGGCAAGGACACGGGAGCGCTCTACGCGGAAGACGTCCTCAAGATCCACCGCCACCTCCACGAGAAGGGCCTCGAGACCTGGATGTGGGGCGACCACCTCGTGGACGGCCACAACCGCTTCGCGAAGCAGTGGTCGGAGGGAGGCGTCGTCCGCTTCGAGAAGCCGGACACGGCCTCCGCCCGGGACCTCATCGCCGCCGAGACGAGCGACATCCGCATCCTGAACTGGTCCGGGGAGAAGGGCGACGCCACCTTCCGGAAGCTCGGATGGTCGTTCGTGGTCGGCAACCTCGCCGGGAGCGAAGAGAAGGACTGGCGGGGCCGGGTGGCGCGCCACGGCGCCCTCGGGGGCGAGGTCTCGTCGTGGGGGGCGTGGGAGGAGTTCGTCCTCGGCAAGCTCCAGGTCGCGGAGGCCGTCTACAGCAGCAACCTCCTCTGGTCCGTGCACGACCCGAAGAGAGAGGATGCGCTCGAGCACGTGGGCCAACTGCTCTCCGACGTGAGGGGGATGCTGGCGCCGAAGCCTCTGCCCTCGTGTGGCGCCGACCCGATGCGCTTCGAGGTCCTCGACATCGTTGCCGCCTTCAACCACCCGCCCAGGGGCGAGGGCTGGGACCTCGGCGGCCTGCGCCCGGGCCGGCACTACGTGGCGGGCCTGCCCTACGCGATCGCCGACCCCGCGCGATGGGGCGGCCGGTCGGCGGTGAGCGTCGCGCGCCGCCCGGGCGACGCGCCCACCCGCGCGGAGCTTCCGATCCGGGGTCGCTGGGCCTCTCTCGTCTTCATCCAGTCCGCGACCGGGGAGGGCCGGCCCACGGTCCACGCCGGCGACCAGACCCACTTCCCGCGCGAGTCCTCGGAGCTCCTGGGCTTCTACGAGATCCGCTACGAGGACGGGCTGGTCGCCACCCACGAGATCCGCTACGACGAGACGGTCGGCCGCTGGGACGCCAGCCTCACCCTGCCCCTCTACTTCGCGCGCGCTCTCGTGAACGGGACGCTGCCCGACGGCCGCCCCGCGGTCGTGTGGGCGAGCGAGTGGGCGAACCCGCGCCCCGACGTAGGGGTCGCGTCCGTCACGCTGGTGGGGTCCCCCGGACCCTCGAATGCCGGCCCGATCCTGCTGGGCGTCACCGCCGTCGAGAAGCCGCGGGTCGAGGACCAGCGGTGAGCGCGCCCGCGATCGTCACCTCGTTCTCTCTCCTCGACGGGGCGATCGCCGTCCTCTCGCTCCTGGCGACGCTCTGGATCGGCCTCCGCGTGAAGCGGTACATCGGGACGATCGAGGACTACCTCGTGGCGAACCGGGGCATGGGCCTCTACGTGGGCGCCGCGTCGCTCCTCTCGACCGAGGTCGGGATCATCACCTACATGTACCAGGCCCAGTTCGGGTTCGTGGCCGGCTTCTCCGCGTTCGTGACGGGCCTGATCACGCTCGCGGTGTGCCTCCTGGTCGGCCGGACCGGGTTCGTCATCACCCGCCTGCGCGAGATGCAGATCCTGACCGTCCCCGAGTACTTCGAGCGGCGGTACGGCCGCGGCGTGCGCGTCCTGGCCGGCGTGCTGATGGCGTTCGGGGGCTCGCTGAACCTCGGCATCTTCCCCATCATCGAGGCCCGCTTCCTCGCGATCGTGACCGGGATCCCGAGCCAGTACGTCGGCTGGACGATGGCCGGCCTGCTCGTGATCGCGCTCGCCTACACCGCCCTCGGGGGGATGGTGTCGCTCATCGTCACGAACTACGTGCAGTACGTCTTCCTCGCCGCCGGCACCGTGATCGTGACCCTCGCCTGCCTGCGGCAGGTGGGCTGGAGCGGGATGGTGGGGGCGGTCGAGGGCCACATGGGCGGCCACGGATTCAACCCGATCGAGGACCTCGGCGTCGGCTTCATCCTGTGGCAGGTCCTCCTCTGGATCGCGCTCATGACGGTGTGGCAGTCGGTGGCGATGCGCACCTTCTCCACGAAGGACGCGGCGGTCGGGAAGAAGATGTTCACGCTGACGGGCTTCCTCTTCCTGGGCCGCGCGCTCATTCCCATGGCCTGGGGGATCGCCGCCCTCGCGTTCTTCTGGGGAAGGGCCGAGCCGGCCGTGGCGCCCCCGGCCCCGACCCGGCTCGTCCAGGTGCAGCAGCTGGACGCGCGGCTCGGCGAGACCTTCCGCCGGGACCTGGACGAGGGACGGCTCGAGCGCGCGCTGCCGCAGGTGGACCTCCTGGAGCGGCTCGCCCGCGAGGAGAAGGCGGCCTTCCCGGAGGCGGCCCGGTTCGAGGACGCGGCCCGCGACCGGCGCGGCGAGATCGGTCTCCTGGCCATGCCGTGGATGCTGGCCGCGATCCTCCCGACCGGGATCCTCGGCCTGGTGGTGGCGGGGATGCTCGCCGCGTCGATCTCGACCTACGCCGGCTACTTCCTCGGCTGGAGCTCGATCATCGCGCAGGACATCGTGGCACCGCTCGCCGGCGGCCAGCTCTCCAGCCGGGTCCGGCTGCGGCTCACCCGGTTGACCGTCCTGGGCCTCACCGTCTTCATCATGATCTGGAGCCTCGTGTACGACCTGCCGGGACCGGCCTACTTCTACCTGCAGGTCACGGCGAACCTGTTCATGGCCCCGACGCTGATCGCGGTGGTGGGCGGGCTCTACTGGCGCCGGGCCTCCGCGACGGGCGCCATCCTCGCCTTCCTCCTCGGGGCCGCGGCCTCGCTCACCTACCTCGTGCCGCAGCTGAAGCTCGACGTCGCCACGGCCGGGAACCTCAGCTGGGCGCTCGCGGTGGCCGGGTTCGTGATCGGCTCGCTGCTCGTTCCGCCGGCCCGGCCCGGGGTCCCGCCTGATGCCGCCGGCGAGAGCCGGGAGGCACGGTCATGAGCTGGGCGCTCGTCTGGCTGGCGGCGTTCATCGTGGCCTTCGGCGCGTTCAGCGCTGATCTCGCTCGTCATCGCCATCCGGGGCGTCGCCGAGATCCGTGAGCTCTTCTCGGCTCTCGAGGAGGAAAGGCGCGGCAAGAACGTCCGGACAGGATTGAGAGGGAGCCCATGGCGTTCGTCCTGAGGTTCGTCCAGCGGTTCCGGGCCGGAGACGAGGCGGCCTTCCTGGCCCTCGAAGCGCAGTTCGCCGCCCTCGAGAAGCGCAAGGGCTGGCCGCGGGGCCGCCGCAGCCGGCCCTTCGCCGGGCGGGAGCCCGGCAACACCCTGATCTGGGAGTGCGCGCCTGCCGACGCTCGCCGCCGTGAACGACGTGGTCGCGACGATGGGCAAGGACCCAGACCACGCGCGGCTGCTGAAACGGCAGATCCCCTTCTTCCTCGAGGCCTGGACCGAGGTCTACGAGGTGCTGGACCTCCCCGAGACACGCCGCGCGCGGCGTTCGAGGGCGTCGTGAGCGACCACGTCGATCCGAAGCGGCTCCTCGAGTGGTGCCGCATCCCGGCCGACCAGCTCGTCGGCCACCCGGCCCTGCGCGTCCCGTTCCGGATGGTCGAGGACGCGCGCGAGATGGGCCGGCTGATGGCGCAGGAGCTGGTGGACCTTGTGGCCGCGCACAACGCCGAGGAGCGGCCCACCCGCGTCATCGTGCCCTGCGGGCCGAGCGGCTGGTACGCGCCGTGGACGGAGATGGTCAACGCGCGCGGCGTGTCGCTCGCCCGGCTCACCGTCTTCCACATGGACGAGTGCCTCGACTGGCAGGGCCGGCCCCTCCCGACGAACCACCCCTACAACTTCCGCACCTTCATGGAGCGGCACTTCTACGGCGGCATCCGCCCGGAGCTCAACGTGCCCGAGGCGCAGCGCTTCTGGCTCCTGCCCGCGACGATGGAGCGCGTGCGCGAGGCGATCGCCGAGGCGCCGGTCGACCTCACCCTCGGCGGCTGGGGGCAGGACGGCCACGTGGCCTACAACCAGGCCCGCCGCCACCCCTTCATGCGCGGTCGGGCTCGAGGAGCTGGCCGCCTCGACGATCCGCGTCCAGGAGAACAACCTCGACACGATCCTCGCCCTCGCCCACCGCACCTTCGGCGCCGCCTACCAGTTCGTCCCCCCGATGTCGGTCACGCTCGGGTTGAGGGAGTGCCTCTCGGCCGCGAAGGTGCGCGTCTTCAGCGACACCGGCAGCTGGAAGCAGACGGCGCTGCGGGTGGCCCTCTTCTCCGAGCCGGTGGCGGAGTACCCGATGACCCTGCTGCAGCGGCACCGCGACGCGCTCGTCACCGCGACGCGCGAGACCGCCCGGCACCCGATCAGCGAGAACCCGGAATGGGCACTCCTCTGAGGGCCGACCCCCGGCGCGGGCGCTGCGGCTCTCCCCCGACGCGCCCTACCGGCGCCTGGTCGGGGTGGGGGGCATCGGCGCCGGCATCTTCTTCGCCCTCGAGGGCAACCACGACCTCGGCCGCAACGAGAGCCGCCCGGGCCGCCTGCTCGACGTCCGCGACTACTGCAAGCTCCACATCGTCGCCCAGTACCCGACGGTGCTCCTCGGCGCGCGCGAAGACGACGGCCCCTTCCACGTCGTCCCCGTCGGCAAGGTCGGGATCGACGAGGTGGGCCTGCGCCTGCGCGCGGAGATGGAGCGGGCGGGCATGGACGTGCGCTTCGTCGACGCCGTGCCCGGCCGCCCCACGCTGCTGAGCGTCTGCTTCCAGTACCCCGACGGCAGCGGCGGCAACGTGACGACGGTGGACTCGGCGGCGGCGCTCGTCGGCGAGCGCGACGTCGATCTCGTCGAGCGCTGGCTGTCCCCGACAGCGATCGCGGTGGCCGTCGCCCGAGGTGCCGCTCCCGGTCCGCCGACACCTGCTGCGCAGGGCGACCGAGAGGGGCGCCCTGCGGGTCGCCTCCCTCACCACGGCCGAGATCGAGGAGGCCCGGGAGACGGGCTTCCTGTCCCTCGTCGACCTCCTCGCGCTGAACGAGGACGAGGCCGCGGCCCTCGCCGGCGCTCCCTTCCCGGACGGGCCTCCCGAGCCCTTCCTCCTGCGGCTCGTGCGGTGCCGGCGTGCCGCCGGCGTCCGCCTCGTCGTGACCGCCGGCGCCCGGGGTGCCTTTGCCTTCGACGGGACCGGGTGGACGCACGCGCCCGCCCTGCCCGTGACGGTCGTGAGCACCGCCGGAGCGGGGGACGCCCTGCTCGGCGGCGTCCTGGCCGGCCTCGCGGCCGGGCTGCCGTTCGCGCCGGCCGGGAGCCCGCGGGCGAGCCTCGCGGGACGGCCGCTCTCGAGCGCGCTCGATCTCGGGGCGCTCGTCGCCGCCTTCAAGGTGACTTCCCCGCACACCATCCCGCCGGACCTCTCGCTCGACGCCCTCCTGGCCTTTGCCCGGGAGCACGGCGTCGCCTTCGGCGAGGACCTGCGACGCCTGCTGCCGGACGACGAGGAGCACCGCCGTGCCTCGTGAGGCCGCCGGCGACGAAGCGGCCCGCGACGCGAGGCGGCTGCTGCGCCCGCTCCGCGAGGAGACGCTGGCCCTCGCGCAGGCCCTCGTGCGCGTGAACACCGTGGCGGTGCCGCCGGACGGCCACGAGACCGCGGCGCAGAGGCGGCTCGCGTCGGCACTGCGTCGCCACGGCATCGACGTCGAGCTCTACGACACGGGCTTTCTCTCGCGCTCGCGCCACCGCTTCGTCCGCCGGGACCGGAACTACCGCGGCCGACACAACCTCGCCGCGCGCGTGCCGGGAACGGGGCGTGGCCGCAGCCTGCTCCTGAGCGGGCACATGGACACCGTGCCCACGGGCCCGGCCCCCTGGCGCGAGCGCCCGTGGTCGGGCGTCGTCCGCCGGGGACGGCTCTACGGACGCGGGAGCTGGGACATGAAGGGCGGCCTCGCCGCCCAGTGCGCGGTGGCCATCGCCCTGCGCAAGGCGGGGCTGCGGCCGGGCGGAGACCTGATCGTCGAGTCGGTGGTGGACGAGGAGTTCGCGGGGGGTGGCGGGACGCTGGCCGCCCGGCTCCGCGGAGTCACCGCAGACGCCTGCGCGATCGCCGAGCCCACGAACGAGGCGGTGCTGCGCGCCTCGCGGGGCGGCCACTTCTTCGACGTCGCCTGCCGCGCCGGCGACCCGAGTGCCTACTTCTCGAAGGAAGAGGTCGTGAGCCCGGCGGTGCCGATGGGGCGGCTGCTCGGCTGGATCGACACCTGGACGGCGAGGAGGCGCCAGGTGGAACGCGGCGAGGCCTATCGCGACTTCCCCGACCCTGCGCCCGTGCAGGTCCTGGCCGTCGAGGCCAACCGGTTCGACCCCGACGTCCCGTGGAGCGTGCCCCTGGACGCACGCGTGCGGGTCTACTTCCAGTTCCTGCCCCACGAGGACGTCGGGGCGCGCGTCGGCGAGATCGAGGCGTCGCTCCGCGAGTTCGCGGCCGCGGACCCCTTCTTCCGGGAGCACCCGCCCGAGGTGCGGCGGCTCGTGGACCCGCCGCTCGAGGGACACGAGCTCGCGGCCGGCCACCCCTGGACGCGCTGCCTGCACGCGGCCGCGCGCGCGGTGCTGGGGCCCGAGGTGCCGCTCACCGCCTCCGAGTGGCCGTGCGACGCGTTCCTCAACCAGAAGCACTTCGGCATCCCGACCCTCGTCTTCGGCCCGCGCGGGGCGGGTGCGCACAACGCCGACGAGTACGTGGAAACCGCGTCCGTCCTGCGCACCGCCGAGGTCTACCTGGCCGCCGCGCTCGAGTGGTGCGGGGTGTGAAGGGGGAGAGAGAGTACGACATGAGGCGAGGGAGAACGGTTTTCCTGGGGCTTTCCTTGCTGGCCTTCTCGGCAGGAGCGGCCGCGGCCAGGTCCGCTGCTTCGGCGGGCCAGAAGGCCCGGCCCGCCGAAACAGCGGTGCGGGGGCCCGCCGCAGTGGCCGTGCGCCAGGGCCTGCTCACGTTGCCGACCTACGAGGAAGACCTGCCGGACGTGAACCCGCGCTTCGACCTCTTCGCGCGCCGGCCGTTCCTCATCTACCCCTACACGGCGCGTACGAACCTCACGGACCGGCGAGCGAGCCGGACCTGGCGCACTCTCGAGCTCGAGAACGAGCACCTGAAGCTCGTGGTCCTGCCCGACCTCGGGGGCCGGATCTACAGCTGCGTCGACAAGGCGACCGGCGCCGAGATGTTCTACGCCAACCCGTCGATCAAGTTCGCCGACGTGGCGTACCGCGGGGCGTGGGTGGCGCTCGGTGTTGAGTTCAACTTCCCGGTCTCGCACAACTGGGCCACCGTCTCGCCGGTGGACTTCGGGACGGTGCGGCACGCGGACGGGAGCGCGTCCGTCTGGGTCGGGACGATCGACCGCCCGTACGGGATGCAGTGGCGGGTCGAGCTCCGCCTGCGCCCCGGCCGCTCACTGCTCGAGCAGACGACGACGCTCTACAACCGCAGCGACGTGCGCCACCGCTTCTACTGGTGGACGACGGCCTCGGTCCGCGCCGACGGAGACTCGCACATCCTCTACCCGATGGAGTTCTCGGCCTCCCACCACTTCGCCGACGTCGACACCTGGCCGGTCGACTCCACGGGCGCCGATCTGAGCTACCCGCGCAATCACGTTGCCGGCTTCGTGTCCCGCTTCGTCCACGGCAGCCGGGAGCCGTTCATGGGCGTCTACCACCCCGCCACGGGCACGGGGGTGGTGCACGTCGCGGATCACCACGACATGCCGGGCAAGAAGATCTGGTCCTGGGGCTGGGACGACGAGGGGAAGGACTGGCGCCGAGCGCTCTCGGACGACCAGAGCGCCTACCTCGAGGTCCAGGCCGGCCTCTTCCGCAACCAGGAGACCTACGCGTTCCTCGAGCCCCACCAGCTCCTGCGGTTCCGTGAGACCTACCAGCCGGTGCGGAAGATCGGCGGCTACTCGCGCGCGAGCGACGAGGGGGTCGTGCACGTGCGGCGGGGCGAGGGGGGCGTGCTGCACGCCGGCCTGAACGTCACGCGAGCCGTTCGCGGCGGCCGCGTCGTCGTCCGCGACGGGGCGACGACCGTCCGCGAGGAGGCCTTGAGCCTCGAGCCGTCCGGCGCCTTCGATCGCGCCTTCGGCGGCCTCACGGCGGCGGGCCCGTACACCGTCGAGGTGCGCGACGGCGGCGGCCGTTTGCTCCTCGCCCACACCGAAGGCCGTTACGACGTGGTGCCGAAGGCCGAGGTGAGAACCGGCCCGCAGGTGGCCCACGTCTTCCCGCCACCCGAGAAGCGCAGCGAGGGCGACTGGGTGGAGCTCGGCCGCCACCAGGAGCTCAACGGGAAGCTCCTCGAGGCCCACGACGTGTACGCGGCGGCGCTCGCGGCGTTTCCCGACAGCCCGGAGCTCCAGCGGGCCGCCGGACGCCTGGCCGTCCAGCTCAAGCGCCACGACGAGGCGGTCGAGCCCCTCTCGAAGGCGGTGGCGCGAAGAAGCAACGACGCCGAGGCGCTCTACTACCTCGGCCTCGCCCAGGCCGCCCTCGGCGAAACGCAGAAAGCTCGATTCGCCTGGGACCAGGCGGCAACGCTCCCGGCCTGGCGTGCCCCGTCGCTCCTCCAGCTCGGTCGCCTCGCCGCCCGCGAGGGGTCAGATCTTGAATCAGCTCATCGCCTGGTCCGGCAGGCCCTCGCGGAGTCGCCGGGGATGATCCGCGCCGGTGGGATGGAGGTGGCCCTGCTGCGCCGGCTGGGCCGGGTCGAGGAGGCGAAGGCGCGGCTCGCGCAATGGCGCTCGGAGGACCCGCCCAGCTCTTTCCTCCGCCACGAGGCGGTGCTGCTCGGCGCGAGCGACGCGTCGCTGTGGACGCACCTCGCGGGGGACCCCGAGCGCGTCCTCGAGATCGCGGTCGACTACATGGCGCTCGGCCTCTGGGACGACGCCCATGCCCTTCTCGCGCGCCGCTATCCCTCGACCGGGGTGGCGGCCGAGCCGGGGACGGCCCTCCCGCAGGACTACCCGCTCGTCGCTTACTACCGCGGCTACTGCGCCGAGAGGGCCGGCCGCTCCGGCGGGGAGGACTTCGCCCTCGCCTCGGGCCAGTCCACCCGCTACGTCTTCCCGAACCGTCCCGAGTCTCTCGTCGTCCTCCGGCGGGCGACGGAGGCGAATCCGGAAGACGCCACCGCCCACTTCCTCCTCGGGTCCCTCCTCCTCTCCGGCGGGCGGTCCGACGCCGCTCTCGCCGAGTGGGAGAGGGCGCGCTCGCTCGACCCGAGGCTCCCCGTCCTCCACCGCAACATCGGCTTCACCCATCTCTACGCGCGGGGCGCCGCCGCGGACGCCCTGCGCGCCTTCGAGGAGGGGATGAGCGCGGACCCCGCGAACGTCGAGCTCTACCAGGGGGCCGACCAGGCGTTGAGCCTCCTCGGCCGCGGGCCCGAGGAGCGGATCGCTTCCTTGGGCCGATACCCCGAGACGCCGCTGCCCTCGACGCTCGTCTTCAAGCTGGCCCTCGCCCTCACCGAGTCGAAGCGCTTCTCCGAGGCAGAGGCGCTCTTCCCGGGGCGCTTCTTCCCCCGCGAGGAGTTCGGCACGAACGTGCGGCAGGTCTTCCTCGAGGTGAAGCTGCGCCAGGCCTTCGCCCTCGCGCGCGAGGGGCGCAAGGCGGAGGCGGCGGCGCTGGCGGCGACGCTCGGCCAGCCCGTGCCCGGGTTCGACTTCACGAAGGACGGCACGAAGGCCTTCGTCGACGCGCCGCGGTTCCAGCTCTACTGCGGCGAGCTGCAGTTCCTGCTCGGCGACGAGGCGGCCGCCCGCGCGCACTGGACGCGCGCGGCCTCCGGGCGCGACTTCCGGCAGACGGCCTTCGCGTACCGCGCCGCGCAGAGGCTGGGACAGGCCGGCGACGCCGAGTGGCGCGTGCGCCTCGAGACGGCGCTCGCCGAGGCCGATCTCTATCTCTTCCGCGGGGGCCACTACCCCGCCGGTGCCACCTGTGCCCGGGGCATGCTGCTGCGTGCGCTCGGTCGCACGTCCGAGGGCGACGAGGCGCTGCGGCAGGTCTTCGTCCTCCCGGACAAGGGCCTGCCGCACCACATCGCTCGCCTCGCGCTCCAGGAGCCGTAGAGAAGAGGAGTGTCATGAACAGAGCTGCCGCTCCCGCCACGGCCGTGCTGCTCGTCCTGTCCCTCGGCGGCGCCCGGATCGCGCGCGCCCAGGCCCCGGAGGCCGGCGCGAAACCGCCCGACCAGATCCTCCTGAAGGACTACAAGCCCGCCTCCATCCACGAGGTCCCGGTCACGCGCGTGCCGAAAGCCCGCCACCCCGCCATCGACATGCACTCGCACCCCGGGGCGAAGACGCCCGAGGACGTCGACCGCTGGGTCGAGGTCATGGACGAGGTCGGCATCGAGAAGACCGTCCTGCTCACCCAGGCACACGGGGAGGAGTTCGACCGGCTCGTCGAGCTCTACTCCCGTCACCCGACGCGCTTCGAGCTGTGGTGCGGCTTCGACTACACGGGATACGACCAGCCCGGCTACGGCCCCGCCGCGGTCGCGGAGCTCGAGCGCTGCGTGCGCAGGGGCGCCCGGGGCGTGGGCGAGGAGGGGGACAAGGGCCTCGGCATGGGCTTCGGCAAGGCCAGGGGCCTGCACTTCGACGACGCGAGAATGGCGCCTCTCCTCGATCGTTGCGCCGACCTCGGCATCCCGGTCAACATCCACGTCGCGGACCCGATCTGGATGTACCAGAGGATGGACGAGACGAACGACGGGATGATGAACGCGGTCAACTGGCGGCTGGACGACAAGCCGGGCATCGTCGACCACTCGGGGATGATCGCCGTGCTGGAGCGTGCCGTGCGCCGGCATCCGCGCACCACCTTCGTCGCCTGCCACCTGGCCAACCTCGACTACGACCTGGCCCGTCTCGGCCGGCTCCTCGACCGCTTGCCGAACCTGTACGCGGACATCTCGGCCCGCTACGCGGAGACCGCGGTCACGCCGCGCTCTGCCGCGCAGTTCCTGACGCGATACCAGGACCGCGTCGTCTACGGCACGGACATGGGCGCCGACCCGGACATGTACCGGCTCACCTTCCGCATCCTGGAGACGCTCGACGAGCACTTCTACGCCCCGATCTTCGAGTACCACTGGAGCTACTCGGGCTTCGGACTCGAGGATCCGGTCCTGAAGAAGATCTACCGGGCGAACGCGTTGCAGGTCACGAAGGGGGCGGCGGCCAGCGCGCGGCCGGTTGCGGTCCGGTGACCGCGACGAGGGCGTGGGTCGTTTGGGCGGCGCTCGGACTCCTGGCCGGTACCTCGCGCGGCGGGGCCGAGGGGGTCATGGTCGCCCGCGAGGCGGCCGGACCGATCGTGCTCCGCACGTCGACCGCCGAATTCAGGGTCTTGCCTTCGGGCGAGTTGGAAGGCGCGCTACTCGGCGGGGAAAAAGGGCTGTCGCTCCAGGGGCCGGGCGGGCCCGGGGACATCGTCGAGATCGCGGGCGTCCCCGCGAGCGCCTTCGTCCTCGACCTCGCGGGCGCCGTCGTCACGGATGTCCAGGGCAGCCTCGGGGCCGGCAAGCGCGTGAGTGTCCGTGGTCGCGACCGGGGCGGGGCGGCCCTCGAGAAGAGTCTGGTCGTCGAGGTGTACGCCGATTTCCCGAGCCTCGCGACGAGCCGCGTCCGGTACCGCAACGCCGGGGGCCGCGAGCTCACCCTGGAGCGGGTCGTCCAGCAGGCGCACCGACTGGACGCCTCGCTTGTGAAGCCGGGCGCGGCGCCCTTCGACCTCTGGTCGTTCCACGGGGCGAGCGTCGCGTGGGGCCTGGACGAGGTCGTGCCGCTCACGAAGGGCTTCTCCCGCGCGAACGTCCTGGGCGCGCAGCTCGAGAACGGCTCCGGCGGCGGCGTGCCGGTGGTTGCCTTCTGGACGCGTGCGGTGGGCACGGCGATCGGGCACCTGGAGGCGCTGCCCCAGGTTGCATCGCTGCCGGTCGCCGTCGAGGAAGGCGGGCGTGTCGCGACCTCGCTGGTCGTCGAGCCACACCGCAGACTCGCACCCGGCGAGGAGTACGAGGCGCCGCGGAGCTTCCTGGCCGTGTTCGCCGGCGACTTCTACGAGCCCCTGCGCCTGTACTCGCTGGCCCGGCAGCGCGAGGGCTGGCCAATCCCGCGCCCGTCGGACGCAGCCTACGAGCCGGCCTGGTGCGGCTGGGGCTACGAGTTCGACGTCACCCCGGCGCAGATGCTCGGCACGATCCCGAAGCTGCGGGAGCTGGGAATCGGGTGGGCGACCCTCGACGACCGCTGGTTCGCGGGCTACGGGGACTGGCTCCCGCGCGCGGACACGTTCCCGGGCGACTCGATCCGGACGATGGTCGGGGCGTTCCACCGAGAGGGCATCCGCGTCCAGCTCTGGTGGATGCCGCTCGGCGTCGAGGACGGCCAGGGGAAGTACGGGCCCCACGCGTACGCGGCGAGCGCGGTCGCCACGCAGCACCCCGACTGGCTGATCCTCGACGCAGCCGGACGCCACACGCGGGGCGCCCGCAACCTGGCCGTGCTGTGCCCCGCCGTGCCCGGGGTCCTTGAGCACCTCCGTCAGCTGACCGGGCGGTTCGTGCGCGACTGGGGCTTCGACGGCCACAAGCTCGACGTCGTGTTCACCGTCCCGCCCTGCCACAACCCCGCGCACCACCACCGCTCGCCGGACGAGTCCGTCCAGGCCGTGGGCGACGCCTACAAGGCGATCTTCGAGACGACGCGCGCGCTGAAGCCGGACAGCGTGACGCAGATCTGCCCCTGCGGCACGCCGCCGAACGTGGCGTGGCTGCCCTACATGGACCAGGCGGTGACCGCCGACCCGGTGGGCGCGCGCCAGGTCCGCACCCGCATCAAGATGTACAAGGCGCTGCTGGGGCCGGAGGCCGCGGTCTTTGGCGATCACGTCGAGCTGTCCGAGATGAAGAAGGTGGACGCCGACAATTGGCTCGAGGTCGGAACCGACTTCGCGTCGACGATCGGGCCGGGCGGTGTGGTGGGCACGAAGTTCACGTGGCCCGACTACGGCAAGAAGCTCGAGGCTGTCTTCCTCGACCCGGCGAAGGAAGCCCACTGGCGGAAGTGGACCTCCCTCTACAACGAGAAGCGCCTGTCGCGCGGGACGTTCCTGAACCTCTACGTCCACGGCTACGACGCTCCGGAGGGCTACGCGATCGCCAAGGATGGCCGGATGCACTATGCGTTCTTCGCCCCGGACCCCGCCGTGCCGTGGAAGGGACGGATCGAGCTCCGAGGCCTGAAGCCGGGCCGCTGGGCGATTCGCGACTCCGTCGAGGGCATGGACCTCGGCGTGGTGGACGCCGGCCACCCCTTCCTCGCCGCCTCGTTCGCGCACCACCTGCTCCTCGAAGCGGTGCCCGTGCCGTGACGCACGGGACGCCCCTCCGCGTGGCCCTCGCCCAGATCCACTGCCCGTGGGCCGACACCCGGGGGAACCTCGAGCGGATGGCCGGCTGGGCCGAGCGGGCGAGGGGCGGCGGCGCCCAGCTGGTGGTCTTCCCCGAGCTCTGTGTCCCGGGGATCTGCAAGGACGAGCGCCTCGCCAGCGTGAGCGAGACCCTCGACGGTCCGTCGGTCGCATTCGTTCGGGTGCTCGCGCGCCGCCTCGATCTCGCCATCGGCTTCGGCTTCAGCGAGGCGGCGGACGGCCGGCCGCACAACGCCTACGCCGTCGTCGAGCCGGACGGGACCCTGGCCGGCGTCTACCGCAAGAACCACATCCCCAAGCTCGAGGTGCCATTCTGGCGGGGGCACGGGGAGCAGCCCGTCTTCCCCGCGCTCGGACGCTCGATGGCCGTCTCCATCTGCTGGGACAACCAGTACCCCGATCTGCTGCGCCATTACGCGCGCGGCGGCGCCGAGATCGTGCTCATGCCCCACGCCTGGGACGCGGACGCCCTCGACGAGGACGGCCGCGTGATCGACTACGACTCGATGGAGGAGATCGTGGCCCGGCTCCGGCGCACCGGGCAGATGCTCTGGAAGACGCACGACCAGATGCGCGACGACTTCTACCAGACGATCCCCGGCCTCGCCCGCGAGGGGCGCTTCTGGGCCCTCTTCGTCAACCAGTCGGGACGGCCCCACGAGTGTCTCGACTTCGTGGGGCCGAGCTTCGTGGTCGACCCGTCGGGGCGCGTCATGGCGGAGACCCGCGACGGCGGGGAGCAGCTCGTCTTCGCGGAGATCAGCCGCCCGAGCCCTCGATGACCGCCACCGCCTTGAGCCGCAACTGGAGGACCACGGCGACGCCGTTGGATCGACGCACACGCCAGGTCGCACGAACGCTGGCCGCGGTCGCGTGCGGCTGCGCTCTCCTGGCGTCCGGCGCCGCGGCGGAGGAGCCGACGCAGACCCTCGCCTACCGGACGGTGGGCCCGCTCGCGATCCCGGCCGACGTCTTCCGTCCGGCGGGGCCCGGGCCGCACCCGGTCGTCCTCTGGATCCACGGCGGCGCCCTCGTCTTCGGCGACCGCGGGATGCTCCCCAGGGAGCAGCGGGAGCGCTACCTCGCGGCCGGCCTCGCCGTCGTCTCGATCGACTACCGCCTCGCCCCGGAGACGAAGCTCGCCGGCATCCTCGAGGACCTCGACGCGGCGCAGGCGTGGCTGCAACGGGAGGGCCCGTCCCTCGGCCTCGACCCGACGCGTCTCGCCGTGGTCGGCCACTCGGCCGGCGGCTACCTCGCCCTCGTGGCGGGAAAGCGATTCCGGCCGCGGCCGCAGGCGGTCGTCTCCTTCTACGGCTACGGCGACATCGCCGGCCCGTGGTACAGCCGGCCGGACCCCGGCTACTTGCGGGAGGCAGCGGTGAGCCCGGCACAGGCGGAGCGCGCGGTCGGGCGGGAGCCGCTCGCTCAGGGAGACGAGGGCCGCCGTTTCGTCTTCTACCGCTACGCCCGCCAGCGCGGCCTCTGGCCCCTGCTCGTGGCGGGCCATGACCCCGACCGGGACCCGCGCGCCTTCGACCCGCTCTGCCCCGTCCGCAACGTGACGCCCGATTTCCCGCCGACGCTCCTCCTCCACGGCGACCGCGACGCGGACGTGCCCTACGAGCGGTCGGTGGAGATGGCGCGGGCCCTTCGGGCGGCGGGCGTGCCCCACGAGCTCGTCACCCTGCCCGGGCTCGGCCACGTGTTCGACATCCAGGGCCCCGGCCTCGAGGACCCCGCGGTCGGCCGCGCCTTCGACCGTGCCGTCGCGTTCGTGGCCCGGCGGGTCGGGGCGGCGGTGCCGGCCGTGCGCGCCGGGCACCCGCGCCTGCTGCTCGACCCCGACCGCGTCGCCGCGCTGCGCGCGCGGCTCGACACGACGCACCGCTTCCTCTGGGAGCGTTACCAGCAGGACCTGCCGCGCATGATCGCGGTGTCGAAGCGGGAGGCGCCTCTCGAGGACGCGCGCTACGACGGCGACCTCGTGCCGGAGCTGGCCTTCGCCTGGCTCGCGACCGGCCGCCGCGACCTGCTCCCCGTGGCGAAGGCCCAGCTGCTGCGCCTGGCCACCGACGAGCAGTGGAGCACGAACGAGGACCTCGCCTACCTCGTCCCCGGCCACTACATCCTCGGCATGGCCCTCGGCTACGACTGGCTGTACGAGGCCCTGACCCCGGCGGAGCGCGCGACCGTGGCGGCGCGCCTGGGGCGCGAGGCGGAGGCGCAGTTCGGCCGGATCACCCGCGAGCGGGCGTGGTGGCGCAACCAGTACTTCCAGAACCACTCGCACTCGAACACCGCCGCCCTCGCCTTTGCCGCCGCCGCGCTGTGGGGCGAGGACCCGCGGGCGCCGAAGTGGGAGCGGGAGACCGCGCGGTTCTTCGAGCAGACCTTCGGCGTCCTGCCCGCCGACGGCTCGTCGCTCGAGGGCTACGCCTACGCCGGCTACGGCGGCGAGTACCTGCTTCTCTACGCCCTGCTCGCCCGGGATCTCCTCGGCGAAGACCATTCCGACGGCCCCTGGGCGCGCCACTTCCCGGAGTACCTGCTCCACGGCCTTCTCCCTCGCCGCTCCGCGGACGAGTGGGCCATGACTTTCGGCGACGCCCCGCGGCGGGGCTGGACCTCGACCGCGCAGCACCTCTTCACGCTGGCCCGGCTCCACCGGGACGGCGGGGCGCAGTGGATGGCGCGGGAGACGGTGGGGCTGCGGCCGACCGGCCTCGGCAGCCGCGGCTTCATGATGCTCCTCGCCTACGACCCCACGGTGCCGCCGGCCGACCCCGCCACGTTTCCGACTTTCGCGCGGTTCCCGGAGATCGAGCAGGTGATGATGCGGTCTTCCTGGACCGATCCCGGCGCCACCCTCGTCGGCTTCAAGTCGGGGCCGTTCATGGGTCGGACGCTCTCGAAGGGTGCCGTCTTCGACTTCGGCACCGGCCACCAGGACGCCGACTCCGGCTCCTTCCAGCTCTTCTCGCACGGGCAGTTCCTGGCCATCGACCCGCTCTACACCGGCCAGGAGCGCACCGCGGACCACAGCACGATGCTCTTCAAGCGCCACGGGCAGCTCGGCGAGCAGGCCGCGTTCGGCTCGATGGAGGCGCTGCGCTTCGGCCATTTCCCCGAGGTCGTCCACGCCGAGACGACCGACCGCTACGACTACGTCGTGGGCGACGTGACGCGCGCCTACCACCCCGCGCTCGGCCTCCAGCGCTTCGTGCGCCATCTCCTGTTCGTGAAGCCGGACGTCCTCGTGGTCGCGGACGAGGTCGTGCTGCGGGAGCAGGGCGTCGTCCACGACTTCGCGCCGGAGGCTCTCGAGACCACGGGAGAACTGACGCACGCCGGTAACGGGTACGTGGTGGGACCGCAGGGCGGAGCCTTCGTCACGTTCGCCGGCGAGCCCGGGACCTACCGGATCGCGGCGGTGTACCTCGACAACGTGCCGGGCGCCGGCCGCTACTCCTTCGAGGTAGACGAGCGGACCGTCCACTCCTGGACGAGCCGGAACGAGGACCGGGACGACCACCTGATCGCCGTCTCCGAAGCGGTGACGCTGCGGCGCGGCAGCCGGGTCGCCTTCCGCGGGGCCAGCCTGCCCGCGGGCACACGGCTCACGAAGATGTCCGTCTTCTCCGACAGCGTGAAGGCCCCGCTCGAAGCGGAGTGGCTTCTCCACCTGGACCCGAAGGCCGAGGTCCGAGAGACGGAGGACGGCCTCGAGGCGGCGCAGGGCGGCGCGGTGCTCGAGCTCCACCGCCTCCTCTCCAGCGGCTCGACCCTGACCTGGGGCCGGCACGAGGTCGCGAAGCCGGAGGCGGAGCCGTTCACGTTCCGCGAGACGACGCGCGTGGTCGTGCGGCCTGCATTCGCTGGAGGCGAGGCCTTCCTGCTGACCTTGCTGCGCGGGCGATCGGCGGGCGGGAACGCCCTCGCCGACGTCCGGGCCGAGCGCCAGGGCGGCCGCCTGGAGATCCGTTTCACGGAGGGGGGACGAGTCACCACGGTCGACTGGGACCTCGCGCGAAGGACGGTCTCCATCCGCCCCTGATAGGAGGACGCATGTGCCAGAAGCACTCCCGTCGGCAATTCGTGAAGACGGCCGGGGTCACCGCAGGCCTGGGGATACTCGGGTCCGGCCGGACCGCGGCATCCGACGAAGCGGCCGCGGTCCGGCCGGTGCGGGTCTTCGACGCCCACCTGCACTGCCCGGCGGAGAGCGGCGAGCTCTGGCAGTGGCACACCGTCACCCGGAACTTCGACGAGTTCGTGGCCTACCTCGACAAGACCGGCGTCGAGCGGGGGATCATCAACTCCCAGCGCTCGCAGGAGAAGGGCACGCCCGCCGAGTTCGTGGCCGGAAACCGCGAGGTCGCGCGCTTCGTCGAGAGGCACCAGGGCCGCTTCGTCGGCGCCTGCGTCGTGAACCCGCAGTTCATCGACGAGGCGCTCAAGGAGATCGAGTACTGCCGCCGGCAGCTCGGTTTCGTGTGGGTCGGGGAGCTGTGCAACTACATGGCACCCTACGAGTACACGATCAAGGAGTTCGAGCTGCTGGTGCAGCAGGTCGTGAAGCTCGGGATGATCCTCGATCTCCACACCGAGAACGAGGAGATCGAGTACGTCGTCGAGAAGTTCCCGGAGGCGACCCTCGTCTTCCCCCACTTCGGCGACGAGAAGGAGTACGACCACATCTTCAAGAGGATCGACCTGGTGGCGAAGCACCCGAACTGCTACATGGACACCTCGGGCTACGGTCACGACCGCATGGGAATGCTGGAGTACGCGGTGAAGACCATCGGCCCGGACCGCGTCCTCTTCGGCTCCGACTTCTCGATCAACGACCCGAGCACCGTGCTCGCCCGCATCCACCACAGCTTCCTCACCGAGGAGCAGAAGGCGAAGGTGCTGGCCGGCAACCTCCAGGCGCTCCTCGCGCGGTTCCCGGTGTGAGAGAAGCCCCGGCGGCCATAGACTGTTCCAAGGAGGCGTTCATGGACACGACGACCCTCGGCGACCTGCGGCTCTCGCGTCTGCTGCTCGGCTCGAACCCCTTCAGCGGCTTCTCGCACCAGGGCGTCCTTCGCGACGAGCGGATGGTCCACCACTACACGGTGGCCCGGATCAAGGAGGCGCTCTTCGAGGCCGAGCGCCTCGGGATCACCGGCTTCGTCGCCCGCACCGACTTCCACGTCATGCGGATGCTCCTCGAGTACCGCGACGACGGCGGGAAGCTTCAGTGGCTCGCCCAGACCTGCCCGGAGGTCGGCGACTCCGAGGCCTGCGCCCGCCGCGCCGCGCGCGGGGGCGCCGTGGCGTGCCACGTCCACGGGGGCGTCATGGACCACCTCGTGGCCCAGGGCCGCGCCGGGGAGGTGGCGAGCGCCATCGCCCTCATCCGCTCGCTGGGGATGAAGGCCGGGATCGCCGGCCACGTGCCCGCGGTGTTCGAGTGGGCCGAGGAGCACCTCGACGTGGACTACTACATGTGCTGCTACTACAACCCCACCCCGCGCACGGACGACCCGGAGCACGTCCACGGGGCGGTGGAGGAGTACCGCGAGGAGGACCGCGAGGCGATGACCGGCCTCATCCAGGGGCTCTCGCGGCCGGTCATCCACTACAAGATCCTCGCCGCGGGCCGCAGCGACCCGGAGGCGGCCTTCGCCTACTGCACCGCGCGGATGCGCCCGCAGGACCTCGCCTGCGTCGGCGTCTTCACCGGCGACGACCCGCGGATGCTGGAGACCGACGTCCGGCTGTTCGAGACACACACTCGGGCGCGGCGCGAGACCCTCGCGGAGGTCACCGCCGGAGCTCGCTGAGACCGCCGCTTCCCCTCCCGGAGATCCGTGGCCGGCCCGGCGCCGGGAGCCGTGCGAGCCCTATAATGCTCCCAACGGCTTCCCACCATGGCGCTGCAAACGGGGTCACGTCTCGGCTCCTACGAGGTCCGCGGCTCGCTCGGGGCTGGCGGCATGGGCGAGGTCTACCGCGCGTGGGACGCGCGGCTGGGGCGTGAGGTCGCGGTCAAGGTCCTGCCCCCCTCGGCGGCCGGCGAGCCGGATCGCCTCCGCCGATTCGAGCTGGAGGCCCGGGCCGCCGGCGCGCTCAACCACCCGAACGTCCTCGCCGTGTACGACGTGGGCGCGCACGAGTCGAGCCCCTACATCGTCTCGGAGCTGCTGGACGGCGACACGCTCCGCGGCCGGATCCGCGCCGGAGGGCTGACGCCACGCAAGGCCGTCGAGCTCGCGGTCCAGGTCGCGCGCGGGCTCTCCGCCGCGCACCAGCGCGGGATCGTCCACCGCGACCTGAAGCCGGAGAACGTCTTCGTCACCCGTGACGGCCACGTGAAGATCCTGGACTTCGGCCTCGCCAAGCTGAGCGACGAGGCCCGGAGCGATCCGGAGGGCGAGACGGCCACCCACGAGACACGGCCCGGCGTGGTCCTGGGCACGGTCCCCTACCTGTCGCCCGAGCAGGTGCGGGGCCTGCCCGCGGACGCACGCTCCGACATCTTCGCCCTCGGTGCGGTCCTCTACGAAATGCTGGCCCGGCGCCGGGCCTTCGTCGGCGAGACGACATCGGAGATCCAGACCGCCATCCTGCGCGAGGAGCCGCCGGAGCTCGCCACGATAGACAGCCGCATTCCTCCCGCTCTCGACCGGATCGCGCGACGCTGCCTCGAGAAGCGGCCTGAGGATCGGTTCGAATCGGCCCGGGACGTGGCGTTCGCGCTCGAGGCCGTGGGGTCCACGGGAGCGCCGGCGACCGTCGACGCGGTTCGACGCCGGCGCCGGGTGGCGGGGTGGATGGCGGCCCTCCTCGTCAGCCTGGCCGCCGGCGCCGGGCTGCTGGCCATCCGGGGCCGACCGACCCCGCCACCGGCGTACACCCAGCTCACGTTCCGCCGGGGCGCCATCCTCTCGGCCCGCTTCTCGCACGACGGCCAGACTGTCGTCTACTCGGCGGCCTGGCACGGCCGGCCGGCTCAGGTCTACGCCACCCGGGTCGGCAGTCGCGAGGACCGGTCCCTGGACGTCGAGGGCATCGTTCTTTCCGTCTCGGCCCGGGACGAAGTGGCCGTCAAGCTGGGCAGCTTCCGGGGCCAGCGGGCGTGGGGACGGAGAGAGGAGGGGACGCTCGCCCGCGTCTCCCTCGCCGGTGGCTCACCTCGGGAGCTGGTCGAGGGCGTGGTGGCGGCGGACTGGGATCCGGAAGGGCAGGAGCTCGCGGTCGTGCGCCGGGTGCAGGGGAGGAAGCGCCTCGAGTACCCGATCGGGCGCGAGCTATACCACGGCGACCTCTTCTCCGTCCGGGCCCTGCCGGGCCAGCGCTTCGCGGTCCTCGAGATGGAGCAGACTGCAGAGGGGAGGTATCGCTCCGTTGTCGCACTCATCGACCGGACGGGCGGCAGGACCGTCCTCTCTCCCGGTTGGAGGCAGTGGTTCGACCTCACCTGGTCGCCGTCGAGCCGGGAACTCCTCTTCGCCGCCAGGCGGATGGACGATTTCGGCCTTCACGCCGTGAGCCTGGAGGGCCGGGAACGCCTCGTGGCGCGGATCCCGGGAGACTTCAACGTGCACGACGCGGACGTGCGCGGTCGACTTCTCATCGAGCAGCGCTTTCGTGGCGGCAAGGTGGCCGGCGTGCCTCCCGGCGAGTCGCGGGAGCGCGACCTGTCGTGGATGGACTTCACCACCGCCCAGGATCTCTCGCTCGACGGCCGCCAGCTGGTGCTCGGGGGGTGGAGTCCTGTCGTTGCGGGCACCGAAGGCACGTACCTGCGGAGGACGGACGAGTCGACGGCGGTGAGGCTTGGGGACGAGAACGGCCTGGCGCTGTCGCCGGACGGCCGCTTCGTCCTGGCGCTCCCGACCGAGCAAGACGAATCGGATCGCCTCGTGCTCGTGCCCACCGGCGCCGGCGAGCGGCGCGATCTCCGCCACGGCGGCCTGCGCTTCACCGAGGAGGCCTCGGCCTGGTTCCCCGACGCGCAGCGGATCGCCGTCGTCGCCGGCCGGGAGCGACGAGGGCCGAAACGGCTCTTCGTCTGGAGCATCGAGCCCGGCGCGGCACCTCGAGCCCTGTCGGCCGAAGGCGAGCTGAGCTCGCCCGTCGTCTCGCCGGACGGACGGAGGGTCGTCGTCAAGGCCGGAGTCCAGGGAGTCCTGGTCTGCCCGGTCGACGGTGGCCCCGCCCGCATCGTGCCGGGCGTCACCCCGGAGGACGTGCCCATCCGCTGGAGCGGAGACGGGCTCTGGCTCTACGTCCAGCCCGAGGCCCCCGGGCCTCACGAGGGGGCGATGCCCGGGCGGATCGACAGGATCGAGATCGCCACCGGGACCCGGGAGCCCTGGAGGGAGCTGATGCCCGCCGATCCAGCCGGCGTCTTCTTGATCGGGCGGGCCTTCATCACGCCCGACGGCCAGAGCTACGCCTATCAGTTCGTGTCTTCTGTGGGACGTCTCTACGTGGCCGAGGGCCTGAGGTAGCGCCGGTGTCAACGCGCACAGCGCTTCAGGACCTGCTCCGTGATGGCCACGCTCTCCGGCGGGTTCTCCCCCAAGCCGAGCGAGTGCAGCATCTCGTGGATGAGGACGGCGTCCTGCTTCGCCGGGAGCAGCAGGGTGAACGACCGGAGGCAGATCGAGACCACGGGCGAGCCGATCCGCGTGAAGGCCAGCTGCCCCCCGCTGCAGCCGGGGCGGCCCAGTCCGCTCTCGAACACCAGGAGGTCGATCTGCTCCTGGGCCGTGCGGCCGGTCGACCGCAACTGCAGGTCGAGCCGTCCCCCGTTGACGCTCTTGAAGTCCGTGAGCACGGCCAGGCACTGCGGCTCGCCGAGGCGCTCGCGGGCCCCTTCGCGCGCCCGCTTCAGGTCCGGGATCTTGTCCTCGAGAGTCGGGCGCGTCGGCATGGGCCTCGACACGCGGCCGAAGTCCGACGCGCCGGCGCTGCCGCCGAGCCCCCCGTAGAGGCAACCGACGAGGCTCCAGCTCACGAGAGCCCTCCCTGGGCTCGTCTTTCCACCGATTCCGCGCATGGACCGCTCCTCTTCGGCGCGGCCTGGCCAGGCGGCACTGTCTGGTATCGCTGCCCACCAACATGGGCGCACGGGGGGCGGAAGTCCTGCGGGAAGGCTGCGGTTTCGTTGAAGTCAGGCGGCCGGCGGTGAGCGTCCGCTTCGGCCGCTTCGCCTTCGACGAGGCGAGCCGTGAGCTTCGCGCCGGCGGACGGCTCGTTCCGCTCTCGCCGAAGGCGATCGACCTGCTCGCCGCGCTCCTGCGCGAGCGGCCACGCGCTCTCCCCAAGGCCGAGCTGCGCGACCGGATCTGGCCCGACACCTTCGTGGGCGAGACGAGCCTCCCCCGGATCGTGGGCGAGATCCGGCGGGCCCTGGGCGAGCGCCCGGGCGAGCCCTCCCTCGTGCGCACGGTCCAGCGCTTCGGCTACGCCTTCGTGGGGGTCGCGACCGACGGCGCGGTCGGCGCTGGTCGGGAACCTGGCGCGAGCGGGCTTCAGGGGAGCTGCGCGCTGCTTTGGGGCGAGCGGCTGGTCCCGCTCGCCCGCGGCGAGAACCTCGTGGGCCGGGGTCCGGAGTGCGTCCTCTCGATTCCCTCCGGCCTCGTGTCGCGCCAGCACGCGCGCATCGACGTCGACGGCGAGCGGGTCACGCTGCGGGATCTCGGCAGCAAGAACGGCACGCTCGTCGGGGGACGGCGCGTGGAGGGAGAGGTGCCGCTCGCCGACGGGGACGAGGTGCGGATCGGACCGGCGCTGCTCGTCCTCTGCGCGCCCGGGGCAGGATCGACCCGGACCCGAAGGTAGCTCGCCCGGGCCTCACTCGGGCACGCGGAACTCCTCCTTCGTGCTCACCCCCGCCTGACGGAATCCCGTGTAGGCGGCCAGGCCCTCGACGAGCTCGACGCTGCCGGACCGCCCGCGTGCTCCCACCAGCTCGGTCTGGAGACGGTCGCGCATCTCGACGGGCACCCACAGGGGGAAGTCCCGGTACGGGCGGAACTCCGTGGTGAGCGTCGCGCGGGTCCTCACCGCGTCGCCGGGCACCTCCAGGACGAGCTCGGTGCGGCCCACGGTGCCGTCCCCGGCGTGGACCCACACCCGGCCCGCGGCCAGCAGGTCCGGGCTCGACTCGGGCCCCCGGACGACCGTCGGCGGGGAGAGCTCCCGGAAGGCGAGCTCGACGAACCTGCGCCCCTCGATCTCGGTCGTGCCCTTCCACTCGAACGAGAACCGGGGCAGCACGGAGGGGTGGAGAAAGGCGAGCACGAGGGTGGGCACGTTGAAGTTCCGGGCGCTGCGGCCGAGGTTGAAGCGGGCCCCCTCGTCCGCGATCGCCCGCGCGCGCTCCAGGCCGGCGGCCGGGTTGTCGACCAGGAGCCTCTCGAGACGGTCCTGCCGGTCGCGCACGGCACGGCCGTCCACCTCGTAGACGTCGCGCAGCAGCCACCAGGGCAGGGCGGTGCCGGGGGCACGCACGAAGACGACGTCGGAGCCGAGCCGGCGCGTCTGCTGCACGGGGCCGCCCGGAGACGCGCGCCGGCGCTGCACGTACACCTCCTCGGCGACGACGACGCGGAACGCGTCCTCGTAGGCGAGGACGTACTCGCCCGCGCTGCGGAGCAGGTCGACGAGCGAGGGCTCGGCGGCCGCCGCGACCCGGCCGTTCGCGAAGGGCAGGAGCGTGAGCGCGGACACGATCGTGGCGAGGGCGACACGCAGGGTCATGGTCTTCTCACAATTGTCCGGCGGCCTCAGCCGAGCCCGGCGGCGGAGTCCTCGTCGAGGAAGAGCGTCGCGTCGCGGTGGCGGCGCAGGACCGAGGCAGGGCAGGCCGTTGTGACCGGCCCCTGGAGCGCCGCCGTGATCGCCGCGCGCTTGGCCGGGCCGGGAACGATCGCCACCGCGCGCGGGACCCGCATCAGGAAGGGGACGGTCAGCGAGAGGGCCGTGCGCGGGACCTCGTCGAGGCCCGGGAAGCAGCCGTCGCTCACCTGCTGTCGCCGGCACGGCTCGTCGAGCTCCACCACCCGGACGTCGGCCGGCTCCGCGAAGTCGCACACCGGCGGGTCGATGAAGGCCAGGTGGCCGTTCTCGCCGATCCCGAGGATCGCGAGAGCGGGCGGCTCCCGGAGCAGCAGCGCGGTGTAGCGCGCGCACTCGGCCGGGAGGTCGCGGGCCTGGCCGTCGAGGCCGTGGAAGGCCGCGATCGTCACGTGCGAGAAGAGCCGGTCGACGAGGAATCGGCGGAAGGACGCGGGATGGCCGGGGGCGATGCCGACGTACTCGTCGAGGTGGAAGGCGGTGATCTTCGGCCAGTCGATCCCGGGCTCGTCGCGCAGCGCGGCGAGGAACTCGTTCTGCGAAGGCGCGGACGCGAAGACGACGGCGGCCCTCCCCTCGCGCGCGAGGAGGCCCCGGAGGGCCTCGGCCACCGCGCGCGCGGCCGCGAGGCCCATCATGGGTCGGCTGGGGAAGACCTCCACCCGCAGGCGGCCGCAGGTGAGCACGCGCGCACCGGTGCGCGCCGGTGCGCGGCGCCCCCGGAGCTCGTCGGCGGCCCAGCGGAGGAAATGCGGCAGCGCCACCTCCGGGTCTTCGATGTGCGGGTGCCAGCGCTTCTCCCACTCGAAGGACGCCCAGCGGTCGCCTCCTGCCCCCTGCAGCCACGCGAGGACGCGGTCCGCGGGGAAATCGCCGCGGCCGGGCAGGACGGGTGGCCAGGGGATCTTCCCGTCGGGCGGCCGCCGCTCGTCCTTGAGGTGGGCGTGGCGCAGGAAGGGCCCGAGGGCGAGGGCCCCCGCCTCGGGCTCCTCGCCGAACTCCGAGAAGGCGTTGGCCGGGTCCCAGACCGCCCCGAGCCCCTCGCCTCCCGCCTCCTCCAGGAGCGAGCGGGTCGCGGCGGCGGTCGCGAAGTCGCCGTGGGTCTCGAGCCAGACCCCGACCCCGCTGCCGCGCAGGCGGTCGCGGAGCGTCGCGAGCGCCTCCACGATCCACCCCCGCGTGGAGCGGAGGTCGGCTCCCGGCTGCACGCGGTCGCCGAACACGCGGATGCCCGCCGCCCCGAGCCGCGCGGCCACCTCGGCCGTGCGCTCCGCTTCCTCGACGGCCGTCTTTCGCGCGGCGGGGTCGGGGCTGTGGAAGAAGGACCGGGTATCGACGCAGGGGACGGCGAGACCGGCGTCGGCGAGGCGGGCGCGCGTCTCGGCGAGGCCGGCGCCCGCGAGCTCGGGGCGGGCCCAGAGCGCGTCGTCGTGCTCGAGGAAGCGCAGCTCGACCCCGTCGTAGCCCATGCGGGAGGCCTCGTCGACGATGCGAGCCAGGGTCCACCCGGGGCAGCCGAGGGTCGAGAAGGAGAGTCGGATCATGTCATCCGGTCCAGCATGGCGGGGGTGACCCTCGTCGGCACGCGCCTCCCCGCGAAGAAGCGCTCGAGGGCGTCGAGAACGATGTCCGCCATGGCCCGCCGGACCTCGACCGCCGCCGCCCCGACGTGGGGGGTCAGGATCGCGCCGCTCATCCGGCGCAGGGGGTGGCGCTTCGGCAACGGCTCGAGCGGGTCGGTCACGTCGAGGGCGCAGCGGAGCCGGCCCGATCGAACCTCGGCCGTGAGGGCGGGAAGGTCCACGATCCCGCCGCGGGCCACGTTCACGACCATGGCCCCGTCGGGCAGGAGGCGCAGCGACGCGCGGTCGAGGAGGCCGCGCGTCTCGTCCGTGAGGCCGGCGGCGATCACGAGGTGCTCGGACTCGCGGAGCAGGCGGCGCAGGGGCACGAGGGTCGCGCCGAGGGCGAGGGCGACACGGGGCGCTATGTACGGGTCGTGGGCCAGCAGCCGCGGGCCGAACGGCGCGAGGAGCCGCGCCGTCTCCTGCCCGATGCGCCCGAGGCCGAGGACCCCGACCGTTCGCCCGCGCAGCGCCTCCCTCCCCGCCCCGTGGGTGTGCAGCGCGGCGTAGACGGCGTGCGATGGCCGGCGCAGCGCCGCGCGGTACTCGTCGATGCGCCGCACGGCCATCAGCACGAACGTGACGGCGAGCTCGGCGACGTAGGGGGCCATGGGCCCGGGGGCGTTGGCGATCGTCAGGTGCTCGAACAGCGGCCGGGCGAAGCGTCCCTTCACCTCGCCCCCGCAGTGCGCCACCACCCGCAGCCGCGGCGCCAGCGACCGGAGCTCCTCGCCGAAGATCGGGCTGTCCCACGTGGTGACGAGGGCCTCGGCCCCGCGCAGGGCCGCACGTACCGCGGGCGTGGGTGTTCTCCCCGCGACCCGCGTCCACGCGAAGGCACGCGAGAGCCGCCGCGCGCGGGGAGAGTCGAAGAACGAGCGGAAGAGGGCTACGGGGGCGAGGACGACGAGCCGCGGCCGGGGCATCAGATCACCTTGACGAGCCCCCGGCCCGACTCCGCCGTGTTGCGCACGAGGGCGAGGACGAGGATCGCGGCGGCGAAGGGCACGAAGCTCGCGACGATCAGGATCGGGGTGAACGAGAAGCGGTCGGCGACGAGCCCGATCAGGTACGTCGCGCCGATGGTGCCGAGGCCGGCCCCGGTCCCCGCGAGGCCCGAGACCGTGGCCACCGCCCGGCTCTGGTAGAGGTCCGCGGGGAGCGAGAGGGCCATCGTGGACATGGCCGCGTAGGAGAAGGTGGCGACCGCGAAGCAGGCCACGAGGCTCCGGAAGTCGGAGAGGAAGGCGGCGGGCACGAGGGCGAGGACGCCGAAGGCACCGCCCACGACGAGGGCCTTGCGCGCCCGGCCGACCGGCCAGCCCCGGCGGATGAGGTGGCTGGAGAAGCCCCCGCCGAAGAAGTTTCCGAGGTCCGCCGCGAGGAACGGCACCCAGAACCCGGCCGCGGTCTCGGCGAGGGAGAAGCCCTTCGAGTCGAGGTAGATCGCGAACCAGTCCGCGATCATGAACCAGACGGGGTCGGTGAGGCCGCGGGCCGCGATGACCCCCCACGTCTGGCGCAGCCGCAGCAGCTCGGACCAGCGCGGGAGCGACTCGCCCGCCTCCGGCGGGGCCTCCGCGTGCTCGGCGGCGCGGTCGGCGAGGATCATCGCCCGTTCCGCGTCGGTGACCTTCGGGTGCGTCTCCGGCGGGTGGTAGTTGAGACGCCACGCGACCACCCAGAGGAAGCCGAGGATCCCGGTCACGACGAAGGCCGGGCGCCATCCGCCGAAGTGCCCCACGAGGAAGAGGACGAGCGCCGGGGCCACCGCCGCCCCCACCGAGGAGCCGCTGTCGAAGAGGGCCACCGCCCAGCCCCGCTCGCGGCGGGGGAACCACTCGGAGACGGCCTTCGTGGCCCCTGGCCAGTTCGCCGCCTCGCCCGCGCCGAGCAGGAAGCGGAACGCGCAGAAGCTCCGCAGCCCGGACGCGAAGGAGGTGAGCACGGCCACCGTCGAGTACCAGAGCACCGAGAGGGTCAGGCCGCGGCGGGTGCCGATCCGGTCGAGGAGGCGTCCTCCCACCGTCTGCATCACCGTGTAGGCGACGCGGAACGCGATGATGATGAGCGCGAAGTCCTGGTTCGACCAGTGGAACTCGGCCTTGAGCGTGGGCCCGAGGACGCTGAGAGTCTGCCGGTCGAGGTAGTTGATGACGGTCGAGAGGAAGAGCAGCCCGCCGATCCACCAGCGGTAGCGCCCTCTCAGGGCTCGGGGGAGGGCGAGAAGCGCGTTCATGGCCCCGTGAGGCTACACCATCCGGACGAGTCGCTCGGCGGCCTCGAGGGTCGGCTGCGCCGCCGTGCCGCCGAGGCCGAGCGTGCTGAGGCCGCCGCAGGCCGCGCCCAGCCGCAGGCACTCGACGAGCGGCGCCCCTTGCAGCCACCGGTGCAGGAAGCCGGCGTTGAAGGAGTCGCCGGCGCCCGTGGTGTCGATCGGCTCCACCGGGTAGGCGGGCACGTGGACGGGGCGACCGCCCTCCAGCGTCATCGCGCCGTTCGTCCCCAGCTTGGCCACGACGCGCGTCCTCCCGTTCTCGAGCCGCCGGAGGCCTTCCGCGGGGTCGGCGGTGCCAGTGAGCGCCTCGAGCTCGACCTCGTTCGGGAAGAAGAGGTCCGTCTCGCGCAGCGTCTCCCGCAGGCCCCCGTCCCACTGCCCGCTCGGGTCGAAGCCGGTGTCGAGCGAGGTGGTGAGCCCGGCGCGGTGCGCTCGGGCGAACAGGTCGGGGAAGTCCGGGCGCAGGCCCTCCTGGAAGAAGAAGGACGATGCGTGCAGGTGGTCGAGCCCGGCCATCGCGGAGTCCGGCACGTCCGCTCCGCTCAGCGCGCTGATCGCCCCCAGGTAGGTGACGAGGGCGCGGTCGAGGGGGTGGGTGATGGAGACGGTCACGCCCGTCTTCGGGCCGCCCCCTCGGATCACGCGGGAGAGATCGATGCCGCGGCCGGCCATGTCCTCGAGGCAGTAGCGACCCCAGACGTCGTCGCCGACCCGGCCCACGAACGCGACCGTCGTGCCGAGCCGCGCGAGCCCCATGGCCATGATCGCGGTGGCGCTGCCGAGCACCATCGCGAAGTCCCGGACGAGGACCTCCTTCCCCGGCACCGGGAACTCCGTGTAGCCCTGCAGGACGAGGTCGACGTTGATCTCCCCGGCGCAGAGGACCCTCTTCACGCCCTCACCTCGTCCCGTTCCGCCGGTGGATCTCGAAGCCGTTCACGACCCGCGTGATCACGCTGTCCTCCGACGGGGAGTCGGGGCGGTGGCCTCCGGCCAGGCAGCGGAAGAACGCGAGGAGCTGGCCCACGAGGGCGTCGAGGAGAGTCAGGTCCTCGTCCGCGCACGGCGTGCACGCCTCGCCGTCGAGGACGAGGGCGTCGGTCGAGGCGACGATGCTCGGGAGGACCCGCGCGCCCAGGATCACGCGCCCGGCGCCGAGACCCTTGTGATCCAGCTCGAGAAGCAGGTCCCGCTCGTAGGCGCGCACGAGCGGGTCCGACGACACGAACGCCACCACCAGCGTGTCGGGTCGGATCCCCGACATGGGCCCGTGCCGCAGGCCGAGGTAGGACTCGGCGAAGGTGAAGACCTCGCCCGCGTTCATCTCCAGCATCTTGAGCGCGGCCTCCCGGGCGGAGCCGAGACGGCAGCCGCTGCCGAGGTAGACGACCGAGCCGAAGCCGCTTCGCGCGGTCACGTCGAGAGCGGCGGCCCGTTCCCGCAGCAGGACGGCGGCGGCTCGCGCGAGCCCGAGAGCGCGGGCCTCGCAGGCACCGGGGTTGCCGGCGAGAGCGCGCCCGGCGAGAACCAGGTTCGTGAAGCTGCTCGTCATCACCAGGCTGCGGTCGTCCGTCTTCTCGTCGAGGACGATCGTCCGGACGTCGGGGCGATGACCATAGGACGTGGCGAGGGCGCCCTGCCGGTTGCAGGTGATGAAGAGGTGCCGGGCCTGGGGCCGGCTCTCGAGCAGCCAGTCCACGACGGCGCGGCTCTCGGGGCTGTTGCCCGATCGGGCGAGCGAGACCACGAGGAACGGGCCGGCCGGGGGCAGGCAGGTCTCCGGGTGGGTCAGGATGAGGCCCGCCGGGACGGCCGACACGGGGACGCCCAGGCTGCGGTGCAGACAGGGCGCCACGCACTCCGCGGCGTAGACCGAGCTCCCCGAGCCCGTGAAGACCACGGCCGAGACGCCGGCGAGGCTCTCCTCGATTGCCGCGAGGTGCCCTCTCATGCGGTCGGCAGTCTCGATCCAGGTCACCGGTTGCTGGGCGATCTCACGAAGAGTGTGGCCGTAGCCTCGACGAAGCTGCTCCTCCAGGGGGGAGAGAGCAGTGCACCGAGGGCGCCGGGGCCAGCGAGAGACGCGAGCCACGCGTCGACGGAGGACGGCAACGTCTCTGTGCCGTTCATTTCAGTCTCCACCGGTGGTTCTGGGGGAGAATTCGGCTTGACACGCGCCTCCACCATCAGCTACAAAACGAAAGCATTGGCAAATTATCGCAATGAAACGCAAGAGTCAAGCAAGAAACGATAGGCCCGGAATGTCGCTCTCGTCCCTGTCCCTCGCCCACGGCAAGCGGGTCCGCTTGTGGCGTCTGCTGTACGGGCACGGGCCCGGCAACGGAACGCTCATGGTCCTGCCCCTCGACCAGGGGCTCGAGCACGGACCGACCGACTTCTTCCCGAACCCGCCCGCGCTCGACACGAGCTACCAGTTCCGCCTCGCCGTGGAGGGCCGCTTCTCGGCAATCGCCCTCGGCGTCGGCCTCGCCGAGAAGTACATGGCCGAGCACGCCGGGCGGATTCCCCTCGTCCTGAAGCTCAACGGCAAGACGAACATCGCGGACGACGCCGAGGCCGTCTCCCCCGCCTTCGCGAGCGTCGAAGACGCGGTTCGCCTCGGCGCGGACGCGGTCGGGTACACGGTGTACGTGGGGTCGCCGCGGCAGGACGTCGAGATCCGCGAGTACGGCAAGGTGCGGCAGGAGTGCGAGCGCTTCGGCATGCCGCTCGTCGTGTGGGCCTACCCCCGCGGCCGCGACATCGAGGCGAAGGGTGGCAAGGGCACGCTCTACGCCCAGGACTACGCGGCGCGGGTCTCGGAGGAGCTGGGCGCGGACGTCGTGAAGCTCCACGAGCCGGCGGAGGACCCCGGCGCGAGCCCGGAGCCCTACCGCTCGCTGCGCGAGGACGCGCCGGCGCGGCTGCGCCGCGTGGTGCGCTCGGCCGGCAAGGTGATGGTGCTCTTCTCCGGCGGCGTCAAGCAGGACGACGACGCGGCCGTCCTCCGCAAGGTCAAGCTCTACATGGAGTGCGGGGCGACCGGGGTGATGTTCGGGCGCAACATGTGGCTGCGAGGGCTCGACGAGGCGTTGGCCCTGACCCGGCGGGTGCACGCCATCCTCGCGCGATGCCCGCGTTAGAAGGAGAACAAGCCATGGAATGGGACCGCAGGAGCTGGCTCGCCGCCGCCGGGCTGGGGGCGGTGAGCACCCTCGCCCCGCGCGGGGCACAGGCCGACGAGTCCGGTTGCCCCGCGGGCGACCAGCCGCTTCGCCTCCAGGACTTCCGCCCGCGGTCCATGCTCCACGTGAAGGAGACCCGGGTAGCGACGCCGCGCTTCCCGGTCATCGACGTCCACACTCACTTCACCTTCGCGAAGGGCGGCCGCAAGGGCGCCGCCAGCGAGGACGCGGTCGGCTTCACCACGTCCGCCAAGGACGCGCTCGCCGTGATGGACCGCAAGGGCGTCAAGGCCGTCGTCAACCTGACCGGCGGCTTCGGCAACGGCCTCGAGCAGGCGATCACGGCCCTCGACCGGGCGCACCCGGGCCGCTTCCACACGTGCACGGAGCCGATGTGGGGCGAGTGGGCGAACCCGCAGTTCCCGCAGCTCCAGGCCGACGCGATCGAGAAGGGGCCCGGGCCGGGGCGAAGGGGGTCAAGGTCCTGAAGACCCTCGGCCTCTACCTCCGCGAGCGGGGCCGGGAGGGGCCCCTCGTCAAGGTGGACGACCGGCGCTTCGACCCGATGTGGGAGGCGTGCGCCGCCCACCGCCTGCCCGTCTACATCCACGTCTCGGACCCCGAGGCCTTCTTCCTGCCCATCGACTGCACGAACGAGAGGTACGACGAGCTCGGCCACCACCCCGACTGGTCGTTCCACGGGAAGGACTTCCCCAGCCACGAGGAGATCATGGCGGCGCGGGACCGGGTCTTCGCGCGCCACCCGAAGACCCTCTTCGTGGGCCTGCACGTGGGCCACGATGCCGAGAACCTGCCCTTCGTGTCCGCCTCGCTCGACCGCTTTCCGAACCTGGCCGTCGAGCTCGGCGCCCGCATCGGCGAGCTCGGCCGGCAGCCGCGCGCCGCGCGGAAGTTCTTCGAGACGTACCAGGACCGGATCTTCTTCGGGACCGACGCGATCCCGCCGCCGGAGGGCGAGGCGACACCGCAGCAGGTCTTCAAGGACGAGCTGTACGAGATCTACTACCGCTTCCTCGAGACCGACGACGAGTACTTCGACTACGCGCCGGCCTCGGTCCCGCCGCAGGGGCGGTGGCGCATCTACGGCATCGCCCTGCCCGATGCCGTCCTGAAGAAGGTCTACCACGAGAACGCCGAGCGGCTCCTGGGGCTCACGCTGTGACGCCGCTGGCGGCGTCACTTCTGACCACGGTCCTCGTGGCCTCTTCGCCATCGTACGAGGTCGCGCGGGCGGTTGCTCCCGTCGAGAGTCTCCTCGCCGCGGACGGGGCGGCCTGGGCGGGGGCTCTCGCGGTCGAGTGGGGTCCCGCCGCGTACACCACGCGCTTCCGCGCGCTGTGGAGCGACGAGGGGCTCTTCCTGCGCTTCGACTCGACCGACCCCTCGCCCTGGCACACCATGACCCGGCGCGACGAGCACCTGTGGGACGAGGAGGTCGTCGAGATCTTCCTGGACGCGGACCGTTCGGGGCGCGACTACTATGAGCTCGAGATCAACCCCGCGAACGTCGTCTGCGACCTGCGCATGATCTCGCCCTGGCCGGACAAGAAGGGCGACATCGACTGGAACCTCGCCGGCCTCGAGACGCGCGTGCACGCGGCGAAGGACGCGGCCGGGAAGGCGACGGGCTGGACGGCGACTGCGTTCCTCCCGTGGTCGGGCCTGCGGCCGCTGCCCTCGGCCGGGAAGGTGGCCGTTCCGCCGAAGGCCGGCGACCGCTGGCGCTTCAACGTGTTCCGCATCGAGCGGCCGGGGGGCCCGGGGGCCCGGGAGAAGGACGCGGTGTTCGCGGCGTGGTCGCCCCCGTCCGGGCAGAGCTTTCACGACGCCGGGGCCTTCCGCGAGTTCGTCTTCCTCCCGCCGGCGCGGTAGGGGCGCACGTGACGCAGGAAGGGCCGCACCTCGAGTTCCGTGATATGACCGAGGCCGACCTCGAGGACGGCCTGCGTCTGTCGCGCGCGAGCGGCTGGAACCAGACGGTCGAGGACTGGCGGCTGCTCCTCGCGCTCGGGCCCGGCCTCTTCCGCGTCGCCGTCCAGGACGGGCGGGTCGCGGCATCGGGCGGGGCGGTCCGCTACGGCGACGCGATCGCGTGGATCTGCATGATCCTCGTGGAGCCCGAGGCGCGGGGCCGCGGCCTCGGCACGCGGATCTTCGACGAGGTGCTCGTCCGCTGCGAGGCGGAGGTGCTAGCCGGGCGCCTGCGGTGCGTGGGTCTCGACGCGACCCCGGCCGGCCACGGCATCTACGCCCAGCGGGGCTTCGTCGACGCCTCCTCGCCCGGCCTCGTGCGGATGCGGGTGGAGCCGACGACGACGGCCGAACGGAAGGGGTCAGGTCTTGAATCGTGCTCTCACGAGCAGGGCACAATTCAAGACCTGACCCCCGCCGACCTCGAAGCCGTTCTCTCCCGCGACCGGGAGGTGTTCGGCGCCGATCGCAGTCCGGTCCTGCGGTGGGCCCTCGGTGCCGCTCCTCGTCTCGCGTGCGTCGTGAGCGAGGCCGGCCGTGTGCGGGGCTACTGCTTCGGCCGGCACGGCGATCACTCGGACCAGGTCGGCCCGGTGGTGGCGGACGACCCGACGCTCGCCCGCGACCTCGTCCTGGCGTGTCTCTCCCGGTCGCGGAGCCGGCCGCTGGTTCTCGACGCCCGCGTCGAGCCGGCGTGGCTGGCCACGCTGGGGGACCTGGGCTTTCGTGAGCATCGGCCGTTCACGCGGATGTACTGGAGCGACGCGCGACCCGAGGCGCGGCCGGCCCTCGAGCCCGTCGTCTTCGGCCCCGAGTTCGGCTGACCGGGGCTACCGCGACGCCGGGGCACGCCCGAGATCGGCGAGGGTCTGGGCGACCCCGGGCTGGCGCGGGTCGAGGGCGAGCGACTCGCGCAGCGCCTTCGCGGCCGCCGCGCGTTCTCCGAGCTCGATCAGGGTCAGGGCGAGGCCGTTCAGGGCCATGGTCGTCTTCGGACCCGCGGCGAGCGCTCTTTCGAAGACGGGCACGGCCTCCGCGTGCCGACCGTTCGCGGCGAGAGCACCCGCGAGATAGAGCAGCGCCTCGGCGTTCCTCGGCTCCTTCTCCACCGCCTTGCGGAAGAGCGTGGTGGCTTCGTCCCGGGCGCCACCGCGCATGCGGATGACACCGAGCTTCACCATGGCCCCGGAATCGTTGGGGTCGATGGCCAGGATGCGGGCGTAGCGCTCGGCGGCGGCCGCGGTGTCGCCTCGCAGGAGGGCCAGGTCGCCGAGACCCCGCAGGGCCTCGATGTGGCCGGGGGCCACCGACAGCACGCCCTCGAAGGCCGCCGCGGCCTCTTCGCTCCGCCCCTCCTTCAGCAGGACGTTGCCGCGGGAGAGCAAGGGCTGGGGCGATTTTGGCTGCAGCCGGGCGGCCCGCTCCAGCGCGCGCAGCGCCTCCTCGGAGCGCCCGGAGGCCCGCAGGCAGTCGGCGAGAACGATCAGGTCCTCGGCGCTGAGGCCTTCCTCCTTCTCCAGGGCGTCGAGGTCGGCCAGGGCCGCCTCGGGCTGGCCGGCCGCGGCGTACGCCACCGCGCGGTAACGGCGCGCCACCGTGATCCCGGGGTCCTGCCGGATCACCGCCGTGAGGTCCCGGACGGCGGACGCGGGGTCCATCCGGGCGCGGGACATGCCGCGCTCGAGGCGGGTGATGACGTCGATGTGGTCCTTCGGGTCCTTCCGGGTGGATCCGTCCGCGGGCGGCGGCACGGAGGCGCCCCCGACGTAGCCGAGTGCGGCGAGGCGCTCCGCCGCCTCGGCGTCCACCGCCTTGGCCGCGAGCGGGGTGGGCGCGGACATCGCGGCCTGGAGCGGTCGCCTCATCTCCGCGACGAGCTCGGGCCGCTCCCCCGCGAGGTTGTGGGCCTCCTTGGGGTCCTTCTCCAGGTCGTACAACTCGAGCCGGGGGGCCTCGATGAGCTTCCACTGCCGCGTGCGCCAGGCGTGCAGCGGCGCCCATCCCATGTGAAGGAGCGACGAGAGCGACTCCGCGTAGGCCGGTTCGTCCCGCAGCGGGCGGCCGGCGGAGGCGGCGCACAGCGACCGACCGTCGACGTCCCCGAGGCCGGCGATCCCCGCGCAGTCGAGGAGCGTCGGCGCGACGTCCACCAGCCGCGCCACGGTGTCGACCGTAGCGCCGGGCGGGATCCCCGGGCCCGCCATGATCCACGGGATCCGCAGCGTCGAGTCGTAGACGAAGATGCCGTGAGAGTCCTCGCCGTGCTCGCCGAGGCTCTCGCCGTGGTCCGAGGTCACGAGCACCAGCGTCCGCGGCGACCAGCCGCGCTCGTCCAGCCGGCGGAGCAGGCGGCCGAGCTGCTGGTCCACGAAGGCGGCCTCGCCGTAGTACGGCCGCGCGGCGAAGCGCGTGGCGAGCTCCCCCGGCGGCTCGTAGGGCGCGTGCGGGTCGTAGTAGTGGACCCACAGGAACCACGGCGCGCCGACGCTGCCGGAGGTCGTCTCGCCCGCGGGCGCGTCCAGCCAGCGCAGGACGAGGTCGGTGGTGCGGTCGGCGGACCGCTCGACGTAGGGGGCCCGCCGCGGGTCGTTCCCGTGGGGCAGCGAGTCGTCGTAGGTCTCGAAGCCCCGGCCGAAGCCGAAGCGCCTCACGAGGGGATAGCCGGACACGAACGCGGCGGTGCGGTAGCCCGCGCCGCGAAACCTCTCGGCGAGGACGGGGACCTCGTCGGGGAGGACGAAGCCGCCGTTGTCGCGCACGCCGTGGCGCACCGGGATGAGGCCGGTGAGGATCGTGGCGTGGGAGGGTCCGGTGAGGGGCACGTTGGCCACCGCCGTCGTGAAGCGCGCACCCCTCGCGGCGAGGGCGTCCATGAGGGGTGTCGAGGCCGCGGAGTTCCCGTAGGCGCTGACCGCGTCGGCTCGCAGCGTGTCGACCGTCACGAGCAGCACGTTCGGCCGCTCGCGCGGGGCCGCACGGTTCGGCCGGCGCGACCAGAGGAAAGCAGCCACGGCCACGAGGACGAGGGCGGAGAGGGCGAGGATCCAGCGGGACCGCCTGGGGCGAGGGGCAGGCGCAGGGGCGGGGCCCGGCGGGAGGGTCGGGGGTCGGCGCTTCGCCATGTGTGAAGGCAAGCTATCGCAGATCGCGGGCCCGTCCAAACCGCGCGCGCCCGGTTCGGAGCGTCAAAAAAAGAATTGACAAGCCAAAAGAAAAGCACTAGAAAGTCAAAGGACTGTCGTATTCTTTCGATTGGATCCACATGCCGCTAGATGGCCCCCGCTCTCCCACGGGGCCGGGTCGGGAATAGCCGCGGTGGTTTGGCTGGATGCCGAGGAGGCAGACATGATGAGAAAGTCGTTCCTCTGGGCGGTGCTGGGGACCCTCCTGCTTGCGGGCCCGGTCCTCGCCCAGTCCTTCCTGGGGACCATCCGGGGAACGGTCCTCGACCCGCAGGGGCTCCCCCTGCCCGGTGCCTCCGTCACGGCGACGGACGTAACCACCAACATCGCGCGGACCGTTCCTTCCGACGCGAACGGCAACTTCGAGATCTCGAACCTGCGCCCGGGCAACTACCGGGTCGAGGTGTCCCTCGAGGGCTTCAAGAAGGTCGAGCGGCCGGGCGTCGTCCTCAGCGCCGCGTCCGTGGCGCGCGTGGACGCCCGGCTCGAGGTCGGCGGCCTGACCGAGACCGTGACCGTGACCGCCGAAGGCAAGGCCAACATCACGATGGAGAGCCCGGCCATCGCCCGCGGGCTCGACGCGCAGCAGATCCACGACCTGCCCCGGGCGAGCCGCGACATCCAGGACTTCCTGTACCTCAACCCCAACGTCGTGGGCGGGGGCGACACCGACCTCCAGTTCCTGGGGGGACGGACGTACGGCGTCACCTACATCCAGGACGGCCAGGCCTCGACCAACGCGATCTTCGGCACGGTGGGCAACTCCGCGCCGGGCGTCGACGCGATCTCCGAGGTGCAGGTGCTGTCCAACTCCTACAGCGCCGAGTACGGCGGGCTCGCCGGGGTGGTCGTCACCACCAAGAGGGGCGGCAACGCGTACCACGGGACGGCCTTCTACGACTTCAACGACAACAGCCTGAACGCCCTCACCTACAGCCAGAAGCTGACGGGGGCGACGCGCGACGACCCCAACGCCGACACGTCCCAGCACCGCTGGGGCGCGAGCTTCGGCGGTCCCATCCAGTCCGACAAGACCTTCTTCTACGCGAACTACGAGGGGCAGCGCGACCAGCTGATCACGGGCGGCGGCCGGGCCACCGTCCCCACCGAGGCCATGCGCAATGGCGACTTCTCGGGCGCGACCTTCAAGATCAGGGACCCGCTCACGGGACAGAACTTCCCCGGGAACATCATCCCGGCCGGCCGGATCGACCCGGTGGCCACGAACATCATCAACTTCTTCTACCCCCTGCCCAACCAGACTCCGCTCTCCACCGGCTGGGGCATCTACCAGAAGTACATCCCCGAGATCCGCAACCGCCAGCGGGCGGACCTGCGGGTCGACCACGAGCTCACGTCGAAGGACTCCCTCTTCGCCCGGGGCAGCTACCAGGTCCGTGACCCGCGGGCCTTCCGCTCCGAGGTGGGGAGCGGCAATGCCTTCAACAACCTCCCGTACCTCGAGGACAAGCTCACCACGTACTCCGTCATCGGGGGCTGGACGCGGGTCTTCTCGAGCACCGTGGTGAACGAGTTCCGCATGGGCTACAACAACGACACCTCGGAGCGGAAGAGCAACTACATCGCCCAGGAGCTGGCCGCCCAGCTCGGCTACGAAGCGTCCCCCAGCCTCGTCGAGGGCGCGCGCGGCTTCCCGGCCATCAACTTCGTGGGAGGAACGAACCGGCCGAGCTCGCTCCCGGACGCCGGCCGCAACGTCGCCCGCGCGCAGTACCAGAACTCGTTCTCGATCAGCGACAACCTCAGCTGGGTCAAGGGGGATCACTCGCTCCGGGGCGGCTTCCTCTGGAACCGGAACTCCGCGACCGACGGCTTCGGGCGGGGCCTCAACAACCGCGGCGCCTACCGCTTCGACGCCTCGAAGACCGGGAACGCCTTCACCGACTTCATGCTCGGGCTGCCCGCCCGCGTCGACGACCAGGTGAGCACGCGCGGGGACCTGGAGGGCACCTCGAACGACTTCGCGGTCTTCGCCCAGGACGACTGGAGGGCGAGCCCGAGCCTGACCCTCTTCCTGGGCCTGCGCTACGAGATCACCGGCATCTTCAAGGAGAAGAGCGGGCTCGTCGCCGACTTCGTGCCGCTCGACGGCGGCTACCACATCATCCCGAACGAGAGCACGCGGTCGGCGCTCCCGCCGGGCCTGCAGGACCCGGAGAGCATCTACTCCTCGCGCGTCTACACGGCGGCCGAGAAGGGCCTCCCCGAGACCATCCTGGAGACCGACAAGAACAACTTCAGCCCGCGCGTCGGCTTCGCCTGGCGCGTCGGCAACAGCGACAAGACCGTGGTGCGGGGCGGCTTCGGCCTCTTCCACCCGACCGCCGCCGTGCAGGGGCTCCGCGACCAGATGGCCGCCAACCAGTTCCGCTACACGATCCGGCGCACCGGCGGCGGCCTCAGCAACGGCTTCAGCGGGGGCACGGGGGAGCCGAGCAACGACGACTTCGGCATCGTCGGCATCTGGCCCGACGTCCAGCTGCCCGACATCTACCAGTACAACCTGACCGTGGAGCAGGAGCTGCCCGGGGACATGGGGCTGCGCTTGAGCTACATCGGCTCGACCATGAGGAAGCTGCTCGTCACCAAGGAGTACAACAGCATCCCGCCGAGCACGAACACCATCGACAACGGCAACCCCGACGACAACATCTATCGGCCGTTCCCGCTGTACGGCTACTACATGACGATCACGGAGAACACCGGGAGCGGGCAGTTCAACGCGGCCCAGGTCGAGCTGCAGCGGCGCTTCCGCGGCGGCCTCGCCTTCAACGTCGCGTACACCTACGCCCACTCCGACAGCAACGCGCCCGACGCCGGCAACAGCTCGATCGGCGTCATCCAGTACGACCCCTACAACATCGAGGCGGACCGCGGGCCCGACCCCAACGTCGTGAAGCACCGCCTGGTGGCGAACGCGACGTGGGACATTCCCGTGGGCAAGGGTCGGAAGTTCGGGTCGGACATGCCGGGCTGGGCTGACGCGCTCTTCGGGGGGTGGACGCTCTCGACGATCGTCCAGGCGCGATCCGGGAACAACCTGACTCCCTTCTTCACCCTGGGCTACAGCTCGATCACGCCGTACAACCTCGGGTTCCTCCCGGACACGACCGGCACGTACTCCGGCGACACCTGGCGGCCGAACCAGGTCGGGGACCCGGCGACCGGCGGCTCCCGCGACCGCTGGTTCGACCCGTCGGCCTACGCCGTGCCCGCGCCCGGGGTCTTCCCCGGCAACACCAAGAAGAACAGCTTCGAGGGCCCGGGCACGTGGGTGGTGAACCTGGCCGTCTACAAGGACGTCATCACGAAAGACAGGTTCAGGCTGCAGTTCACCGCCACGCTGGACAACGCCTTCAACCATCCGCAGTTCTGGGTGGGAGCCGCCTCGAGCTTCATCGACCTGACGGACTACCTGATCAACGGGATCGACGACAACGGCTCCATGGGTGTCCTGGGCTCGGAGGCGGTGAGCAACGTCGAAGGGTTCGCGCCCGGACGTACCATACGACTGGGCATAAGAGCCACCTTCTAGATCCTTCCCATGGCGGCGTGGTTTCCGCTCCTTCCCGTGGGAGCGGGGGCCACGCCGCCCGCGTCTTGGGCACGATCTCGCCGGGATCGCCGATGAGCACGGCACTCTCCCCTCTACCCGATGCCGTCCGGGACGAGCCCGCGCTCGAGGCTCTCCTCTCGCGGCCTTCCGCCGACGACGTGGACTTCGCGCGCGCGCTCGACGGTGACGTCGTCGTCCTGGGCGCGGGCGGGAAGATGGGCCCGTCGCTCGCCCGGCGCGTGCGCCGCTCCTGCGACGCGGCCGGCGTGCCGCGCCGCGTCCTCGCCGTGGCCCGGTTCTCCGAGCCCGGCCTTCGCGCCGCCCTCGAGCGGGACGGGATCGAGACCCTCGCGTGCGACCTGCTCGACCCCGGGGATGTGGCCCGGCTCCCGAAGTGCCCGAACGTCCTCTTCCTCGCCGGGCGGAAGTTCGGCTCCTCGGGCCGCCCCGACCTGACCTGGGCCCAGAACGTCGTGGTGCCGTCCATCGTGGCGCCGCACTTCGCGGGAAGCCGGATCGTGGTCTTCTCGAGCGGGAACGTGTACCCGCTCGCCGGTCCGGGAGGGGCGGGCGCGACCGAGCAGGACCCGGTCGCGCCGGTGGGCGAGTACGCGCAGACCTGTGTCGGGCGCGAGCGGGTCTTCGAGCACGCCTCGCGCGAGCGCGGCACGCGCTGCCTCCTCTTCCGCCTGTTCTACGCGGTCGACCTCCGCTACGGCACGCTCGTCGACGTGGCGCGCAGCGTCCTCTCCGGCGAGCCGGTGGACCTGCGCGCCTCGCACGTCAACGCGATCTGGCAGGGCGACGCGAGCTCGTATGCGTTCCGCGCGCTGGGGCTGTGCGAGAGCCCGCCCCGTCCGCTCGTCGTGACGGGTCCCGAGGTGGTGTCGGTCCGCGAGGCGGCGGAGGCTTTCGGCCGACGTCTTGGCCGGCCCCCCCGCTTCCACGGCGACCCCGGTCCCGCCCTTCTCGGCGATCCCTCTCTCTGCGTTTCGCTCCTCGGTCCGCCGGAGGTCCCGCTGGCTCGCCTCCTCGACTGGGTGGCCGCGTGGGTGCAGCAAGGGGGACGCAGCCTCGGCAAGCCCACCCACTTCGAGGCGACCGATGGACGCTTCTAGCGACCTTCGCGCGCGGCTCCTCGAGGGCCTCGTCATCCCCGCCCACCCCCTTGCCCTGACCGACGAGCGGCGGCTCGACGAGCGGCGCCAGGTGGCCCTCACCCGCTACTACTGCGACGCGGGCGCGGGCGGGGTGGCGGTGGGTGTCCACACGACCCAGTTCGCCGTTCGGTCCGCGGACCTGCTCGAGCCCGTGCTGCGCCTCGCCGCCGGCGTCGTGCGGGAGCGCGAGGCCGCGAGCGGCCGGCGCCTGGTGAAGGTGGCGGGTGTCGTCGGCCCGACCAGCCAGGCCGTCGCCGAGGCTGGCCTCGCCCGGGACCTCGGCTACGACCTCGGGCTGCTGAGCCTGGGCGCGCTGCGGGAGGCCACGACCGACGAGCTCCTGGTCCACTGCCGCCGGGTGGCCGAGGTCCTCCCCCTGTTCGGCTTCTACCTCCAGCCCGCGGTCGGAGGCCGTGTCCTCGACGAGGGCTTCTGGCGCCGCTTCCTCGAGATCGGCCCGGTCGCGGCCATCAAGGTGGCGCCCTTCAACCGCTACCACACGCTCGACGTCGCCCGCGCTCTCGCCGCGAGCGGCCGGGGCGGAGAGGTGGCCCTCTACACCGGCAACGACGACTCGATCGTGGCCGACCTGCTCGCCCGCTTCGAGCTCGCGCGGGGCTCTCTCCCGGTCCGCTTCGCGGGAGGCCTCCTCGGCCAGTGGGCGGTCTGGACCCGCAGGGCGGTGGAGCTTCTCCAGGAGGTCCGGGAGTGCCGGCGGACCGGCCAGGGCGCCTTCGACCTGCTCGCCCTCGGTCAGCAGCTCACCGACGCGAACGCCGCGCTCTTCGACGCCCGCCACGGCTTCGCCGGCTGCATCGCCGGAATCCACGAGGTCCTCCGGCGCCAGGGGCTGCTGGCCGGCCGATGGTGCCTGGACCCGCGCGAGGACCTCTCGCCGGGGCAGGCGGAGGAGATCGACCGGGTCCTCCAGATCTACCCCCACCTGACCGACGACGAGTTCGTCTCGGAGAACCTCGAGCGATGGCTGAGCTGAGCGCCCTCGCCGAGATCCTGCGCGCCCGCGCGGGAGGCGACGCACGCGGGATCACGTCGGTCTGCTCCGCCCACCCCGCCGTCCTGCAGGCCGCCTTCGAGCAGGCGCTCGAGGACGGGGGGACGGTCCTCGTCGAGTCCACTTCCAACCAGGTCAACCAGGAGGGCGGGTACACGGGGGTGAGGCCGGCGGAGTTCGCGGCCTTCGTGGGCCGTCTCGCGGAGGACGCGGAGCTGCCCGTGGGGCGCGTGATCCTGGGAGGCGACCACCTCGGGCCTCACCCCTGGCGGGAGCTGGGCGCGACGATCGCGATGGCGCGCGCGGGCGCCATGGTCCGCGACTACGTGCGCGCCGGGTACGCGAAGATCCACCTCGACGCGAGCATGGCCTGCGCCGACGACCCCCTGGGCCCGCTCGCGGAGACGGTGGCCGCGGCGCGGACCGCCGAGCTCGCCGCGGCGGCGGAGGCGGCGGCGGCGGAGTGCCCCCCCGGACGGCCCGCCCCGCTCTACGTCGTCGGCACGGAGGTCCCGCCGCCGGGCGGCCAGGCCAGCGCTCACGGCGGCCCCGTGCCCACGCGGCCCCCGGACGTGGAGCGGACCCTCGCGCTCACCCGGGAGGCCTTCACCCGACGGGGCCTCGAGAACGTCGTCTCCCGGGTCGTCGCCCTCGTCGTCCAGCCGGGCGTCGAGTTCGGCGACGACGTCGTCTTCCCCTACCGGCGGGAGGCGGCGGCGGAGCTGGCGGCCGTCGCCGGCGCGCACGGCCTCGTCTACGAGGCGCACTCCACGGACTACCAGGCCGAGGAGGCGCTGCGCGCGCTCGTCCAGGATCGCTTCGCGATCCTCAAGGTGGGCCCCGAGCTGACCTTCGCCTTCCGCGAGGCCGTGTTCGCCCTCGAGGCGATCGAGGGCGAGCTCCTGGGCCGGCGCTCGGCGGATCGGCTCTCGGGACTCGGGCAGGCGCTCGACGACGCCATGCTCTCCGACCCGCGCCACTGGACGGCCTGGTACGCCGGGGGCGACGACGAGGCGGTCCGTCTCCGGAGGCGGTACAGCCTCAGCGACCGTTGCCGCTACTACTGGACGTGTCCGCAGGTCCAGACCGCCCTCGGGCGCCTCCACGCCAACCTGGAGCGTCGGCGTCTCCCGCTCGGTCTCGTGAGCCAGTACCTGCCGGACGCCGCCGGAGCGACGGCCGGGGACGATCCCGGCCTCCCCGGCCGGCTCGAGCGGTGGCACGTTCGGCGGGTGCTCCGCCGCTACGCGCGGGCCTGCCGCCCGGCCCCGGCGGGGGTCTCGGCCGCCGCGGATTTGCCCCTGAGGTGAGCGCCATGCGAAGCCGAAGGAAGGAAGAGGCGGGCCCGGCGAAGGGCCGCGCCCCGCGGCTTCTGGTCGAGGAGCGGCGGCGGCGGATCCTCGAGATGCTCGACACGCAGGAGCGGGTCACCGTGGACGAGCTCGTCGGCCGGTTCGGGGTCTCCGCGGTGACCATCCGGGGCGACCTCGACGCCCTCGCCGATCTCGGGGCGGTCGTGCGCTCCCACGGGGGGGCCCTGAAGCGCGCCGACACCCCCGAGGACGTCCCCATCACGGTCAAGGAGACGCTCCACCACGCCGAGAAGGTCCGGATCGGCCACGCCGCCGCCCAGATGATCAAGGACGGCGAGACGATCATGCTCGACTCCGGCACCACCACCGCGGAGATCGCGCGGCAGATCCGCTTCCTCAAGCTGCGCTCGCTGAACGTCATCACGAACGCGCTCAACATCGCGATGGAGCTCGCCAACCTGCCCCATGTACGGCTCATCATGATCGGCGGGGTGCTGCGCCAGATGTCCTACTCGCTCGCCGGGCCGCCCGCCGAGCAGACGCTGCGCGGGCTGCACGCGGACCGCCTCTTCCTCGGGATCGACGGCCTCGACCCCGAGATCGGCCTCATGACCCCGGACGTGGTCGAGGCCCAGCTCAACACGGTCATGATCCAGGTCTCGCGCGAGGTGGTGGTGGTGGCGGACGCCTCGAAGTTCCAGCGGCGGAGCCTGTCCGTCATCGCGAAGCTGGACGCCGTCCACCGGGTCATCACCGACTCCGGGGTGAGCCCGGAGGTGCTGGCGGCCCTGCGCGCCCACAACGTCGACGTGATCGTCGTGTGACAGCCGGCGGCCGCGCCGCCCCCCGGGAGAGCGATGGAATCCAACCTCTGGTTCTTCTACGCCGTCGTCACCATGCTGTTCTGGGGAGTCTGGGGCGCGCTCATCGAGCGCCCGGAGAAGAACGGGTTTCCGGCCACGCTCGGCTACGCCGTCTGGGCCCTCACGATGGTCCCCTGCGCGGCGGTGGCGCTCGCGGTCATCGGCTGGGTGCCCGAGCACGACCTGCGCTCGGTGCTCCTGGGGTCGGCCGCGGGCCTCCTGGGCGCGGCGGGGCAGCTCGTCCTCTTCGACGCGCTGCGGCGCGGTCCGGCCTACCTCGTCTTCCCGGTGATCTCGCTGTCGCCGGTGGTGAGCGTTCTTCTGTCCGTGCTCCTGCTCGCGGAGACGGCCAGCCCGCGCGCGTGGGCGGGGATCGTCCTCGCCCTCCTCGCGATGCCGCTCCTCTCCTATCAGCCCCCCAACCACTCGAGCCCGGCGAAGGGACGCCTCTGGTTCCTGCTGGCGCTCCTCGTCTTCCTGGCCTGGGGCATACAGGCCTACGTGCTGCGCTTCGCCAACGCCACCATGCGGAGCGAGAGCATCTTCTTCTACATGACCCTCACCGGCCTCGTCCTCGTGCCGGCGGCGGTGTGGATGACCGACTTCGCGAAGCCGATCAACTGGGGGCCGAGCGGGCCCTGGCTGTGCGCCCCCATCCAGCTGCTCAACTCGATCGGCGCGCTGACCATGGTCTACGCCTTCCGCCACGGCAAGGTGATCATCGTGAGCCCCATGATCAACGCCCTCGCCCCGGTGATCACGATCGTGCTCTCGCTCCTCCTCTACCGGGTGATCCCCCACCGCGTGGTGGTGGCGGGAATGGCCCTCGCCGCGGTCGCCTTCTACCTGATGGCCTGAACGACCGCTCGGAAGCGCGGCTCGTCGCGGAGCGACTCGAGCGCGGGCTCGAGCGCGGCGCGGGCGGCGGTGAGCCGCGGTCGCTTCGCCGCCGTCCTCTCGAGGCAGACGAGGGCGGCGTCCCCCTGTCCCAGGAGCGCGTAGGCGCACGCCGCGTAGTAGGGGCTCATCGCGTCGTCGGCCCCGGTGCGCATGCGCCGCTCGTAGGCCTCGATCGCGAGGTCGAGGGCAGAGCGGCCCTCCAAGTCCTCGCCGAGGCGGAGGCGGGCCTCGCCGATCCGCTGCTGGAGCTCGATGAAGATGCGGCCGCGGAGCGCGTGTTCGATGCTCGTCACGAACTCGACCTCGTGGCCGTACTCCTCGAGGGCTTCGCGGTGCCGGCCCTGCGCGGCGAAGGCGTGGCCGAGGCGCATGTGGGCCCCGACGATCACCATCCCTGTGCGCCCGGAGAGGAAGGCCCGCTGCAGCTCCACCGCCCGCCGCGCCGCGGCCTCCGCCTTCGGGAAGTCGCGGAGGAAGGTGGCGCAGTGCGCGAGCTGGAGGGCGCTCCAGCCCGCCCGCGGGTTCAGGGCGAGGGCCCTCTCGTAGGCCACGACCGCGCTCGCGAAGTCGCCGCGCAGAATGAAATGCACCCGGGCGATGCCCGACTGAGCCGAGGAGTCCAGGGGATTGCGGGCGAGGGCGTTCTCGAATGCGGCGAGGGCCTCGTCGTCGCGGTTCAGGGTGACGAGGGCGCTGCCCCGGTACCGCCACGCCTCGGCGGAGTCCGGGTGCAGGGCGAGGGCGCGATCGAGCGAAACGAGCGCCCGCTCGCTGAGCTCGGGCGTCGTCAGGTAGTCGCCCTTCAGGTCGAGCGCCGCCCCGAGCATCGTGTGGGCGCGGGCGTAGCCGGGGTCGAGAGCCGCGGCCCGCTGGAAGAAGACGATGGCGCGGTCGATCGACTCCTGTGTCTCCTCCTGGTAGTTGAGGAGGCCCTTCGCGAAGGCCTCGTACGCGGCGAGGCTGTGCGTCTCCTCGAGCCGGGCCGCCGGCAGGTGCCCGCGAAGGCCCGCCACCAGCTCCGCCACGAGGCGGTCCTGCAGGTCGAAGATGCCCTCGCGCGTGCCGTCCACGCGCGGGCTGAGGCTCACGCGCTCGGTGGCGGTGTCCGTGACGCGGGCGGTGACGCGGATCCTCTCCCCGAGGCCCTGGTAGGAGCCGGTCACGACCGCGCGGGCGCCGGCCTCGCGCCCGACCCGCGTGGCCAGGGCGGGGTCGGAGGCGTCCTTGGGAAGGCCCAGGGCGCGCACCGCCTCGGCGATACGGTCGCGGGAGACCACGGCGAGCCCGCTGACCGACGCGAGCCCCGCGGCCACCGTCTCCGCGAGGCCCGTGCCGAGCCAGGCGTCCTCGGGCCGCCCGGTCACGTTCGTGAAGGCGAGCACCGCCACCGCGAGCTCGCGCCCCGGGGCAGGGGCCGGGGCCTCCCCCGCGAGCAGGCTGTCGATGGCGCCGAGGACCTGCCGCATGTCCTCCGGGCGGCGCGCGGGGTCCTTCTCGAGCATGCGCGCGACGACCTGGAAGAGGCCGGCGGCGAGGGGGCCCTCCGTGGACGGCGGCAGGGGGGTCCGCGTGAGGATCGCCTCGACGAGCTCGATGGCGTTCCTTCCTTCGAAGGGCCGGCGGCCGGCGAGCATCTCGTAGAGCAGCACGCCCAGTGAGAAGACGTCGCTCCGCGCGTCGACCGAGTGGCCCCGGGCCTGCTCGGGCGACATGTAGGCGAGGGTCCCCACGATCGCCCCCTCGAGGGCGCCGTGGCGACCGCTCCACGTGGCCGAGTCCGGATGCCCCGGCGGCGCGAAGCGGGCGAGGCCGAAATCGAGCACCTTCACGAGGCCGCGCTCGGTCAGCATGACGTTGCCGGGCTTGACGTCGCGGTGGACGACGCCGTGCTCGTGGGCGTCGGCGAGGGCCTCCGCCACCTGCCGCGCGATGGGCAGGAGGGAGGCCGCCTCGATGCGCCCGCCCTCGAGCACCTGGGCGAGCGTCCGGCCCCGGACGTACTCCATCGCGACGTAGGCGACCTTCGTCCCGTCGCGCTCGGCCTCGCCGACGTCGTAGACGACGGCCACGTTCGGGTGGCTGAGCGAGGATGCGACCCGGGCCTCGCGCAGCAGGCGCCCGGCGGCCTCGGCGTCGCCGGTGTCTTTCCGGGCCAGCATCTTCAGGGCGACGAGGCGGTGGAGGCGCGTGTCCTCCGCCAGCCAGACTTCGCCCATCGCGCCGGAGCCGAGCGGCTCCCTCAGCCGGTAGTGCGCGACCGTCTCCGGGGGCATCGATCGACCCATTATGGGGCCGACCCGGGCGCAGCGCGTCCGCTCGCGGCGATCAGGCCCAGGGCAGGGTCGAGTTCGCGAACGCCACGCGGCCCTTCAGCAGGTGGTAGACGTAGGCACCGAGGCAGAATCGGCCGAAGAGGAGCGCCGAGAAGCCGACGACCAGCATCGCCTGGAATACCCAGGCGAGCGACACCGTCCCGGCGACGAGAGCGAGACCGGCCCCGAGGTTGAACGCCGCGGCCATGCCCTGGGCCATCCGGCGCGGACCGGGGGCGGGCACGAGCGCGAGACGTCCCTTCGGCCGCGCCACCCATCGGTTGTAGGCGAGCTCGAAGGGGTTGAGGGCGGGCAGGAGCGTGTTCCACCACAGGACGGCGGAGAGGACGAAGTGCAGGACGGCGGAAGCCGGGATCGACAGCAGCTGCAGCAGGATCGCGGCGATCACGGCCGGGAAGACGATGCGGGGCTGGAAGTACAGCCCCTCGAAGTGCATATCGCAGGCGTCGGGAGGCTCCTCGGCGAAGCCCTGCTGCTTCATGAAGTTCGTCACGGCTCGGCTCGTCATGGATGGCTCCTCGCGCGGGGCCGGACGAGGCCCTCTACCCAATCTAGGTTCCCGACCCGCCCTTCATCAAGCCCGGAAACGGCTCGGTCCCGGGCTATGCGTCGAGGAACACGCGGACCTGGCGCGGCCGCAGGTACAGCCGCTCGCCCAGCTGCGGCTGCAGCGCCTCGTGGCGGTCGCGCGGAATCTCCACCTGCAGCAGGGCGCCGTCCTCGCCCTCGAGCTCCAGTCGGACGACCGCGCCCGCCGGCGTCGCGTGACGCAGCGTGGCCCAGAAGCCACCTCCCGCCTCGGCGGTGCGCTCGACGTCGAGGTCGTAGGGGCGGGTGAAGCCGGCGGCCGTCCTCTCCTCGGCGTGCGGGTGGTCGGGGTAGTCGAGGGCGAGCGGCCCGAGGTGGGCCTTCCCGTTCTGGACCCGCCCGTGGAACACGTTGACGTTGCCCATGAACTGGATCACGAACGGCGTCGCCGGACGCTCGAAGATCTCCTCCGGGGAGCCGACCTGCTCGACCCGGCCCTGGTTCATGACCACCACCCGGTCGGCCACCTCGAGCGCCTCCTCCTGGTCGTGGGTCACGAAGACGCTGGTGAGGCGGATCTCGTCGTGCAGGCGGCGCAGCCAGCGACGCAGCTCCTGGCGGACCTTGGCGTCGAGCGAGCCGAAGGGCTCGTCGAGGAGCAGCACCCGCGGCTCCACCGCGAGGGCGCGGGCGAGGGCCACCCGCTGTCGCTGGCCCCCGGAGAGCTGCGAGGGCAGGCGGTCCGAGAGCCAGTCGAGCTGCACCATGCGCAGCAGGTCCGTCACCTTCTCGCGGATCGCCGCTTCGGGGGGGCGCGTCTCGCGCCGCCTCACCCGCAGGCCGAAGGCCACGTTCTCGAAGACGCTCATGTGGCGGAAGAGGGCGTAGTGCTGGAAGACGAAGCCGACGCGGCGGTCCTTCGCGTCCCGGCGCGTCGCGTCCTGGCCCTCGAAGAGGACCTGGCCACGGTCGGGCCGCTCGAGGCCGGCGATGATGCGCAGGAGGCTCGTCTTGCCGGAGCCGGAGGGGCCGAGGAGGGCGACGAGCTCGCCGTCGGGGACCTTCAGGCTGACGTCCTTCACGGCCGTGAACGACCCGAAGGTCTTCGTGACTCCCTTGACTTCGATGCTCATCGCTCCACTCTCTCGAGCCGCTCCGGCTCCTCGACGGTCCCGCGCCCGCTCGCCTTCTCCCGCCACTCGACGACGCTCTTCGCCACGAGGGTCACGATGGCGAGGAGGGCGAGGAGCGAGGCGACGGCGAAGGCCGCCTGGAACTGGTACTCGTTGTAGAGGATCTCGACGTGCAGGGGCAGGGTGTTGGTGAGGCCGCGGATGTGGCCGGAGACGACCGACACCGCCCCGAACTCGCCCATCGCGCGGGCGTTGCAGAGGATGACGCCGTAGAGGAGCCCCCACTTCACGTTGGGGAGCGTCACCCGCCGGAAGATCTGCCACCCGGAGGCGCCGAGCACGACCGCCGCCTCCTCCTCGTCGCGCCCCTGGGCCTGCATCACCGGGATGAGCTCGCGGGCGACGAACGGGAAGGTCACGAAGACGGTGGCGAGGACGATCCCGGGCACGGCGAAGACGATCTTCAGGTCGTGAGCGCCGAGCCACGGCCCCAGCCAGCCCTGCCGGCCGAAGAGCAGGATGAACACGACGCCGGAGATGACCGGCGAGATGGCGAAGGGCAGGTCGATGAGGGTGAGCAGGACGCTCCGGCCGGGGAAGTCGAAGCGGGCGATGGCCCAGGAGGCGGCGAGGCCGAAGAGGAGGTTGGCGGGGACCGCGATCGCCGCGGTGAGGAGCGTGAGGCGCAGCGCCGAGAGAGCGTCCGGCTCGCGGATGGCCGCGAGGTACGCCGAGGCGCCCTTCTCGAGGGCCTGCTGGAAGACGAGCAGGAGGGGCAGGACGAGGAAGAGGAGGAGGAAGGCCAGGGCGACGCCGACCAGGAGAACGCGGACGGCGAGGGGCTCGGTGGTCGGTCGGGCCATGGCCTACTCCACCGCCCCGCGCCGGGCGCTCCACGCCTGGAGCAGGTTGACGGCCCCCAGGAGGAGGAAGGACGCCACGAGCAGCGTCACCGCGATCGCGGTGGCGCCGGCGTAGTCGTACTGCTCGAGCTTCGTCATGATGACGAGCGGGGCGATCTCGGTCCGCATCGGCATGTTCCCGGAGATGAAGACGACCGACCCGTACTCCCCGAGCGCCCGTGCGAAGGCGAGGGCGACGCCGGTCAGCCAGGCCGGCGCGACCGCGGGCAGGACCACCCGCCAGACGGTGTGGGCGCGGCTCGCGCCGAGGCTGGCCGCCGCCTCCTCGACCTCGGGGTCGAGCGCCTCCAGCACCGGCTGCAGCGTCCGCACGACGAAGGGCAGGCCGATGAACGTGAGGGCCACGCCGACACCGAGGGGCGTGAAGGCGACCTTGAGGCCGAGCGAGGCGAGCGGCCGCCCCAGCCAGCCCGTCTCGGCGTAGAGCGACGTGAGGGCGATCCCGGCCACGGCCGTCGGCAGGGCGAACGGCAGGTCCACCAGCGCGTCCACCAGGCGCCGGCCGGGGAAGCGGTAGCGCACCAGCACCCAGGCCACCACGAAGCCGAAGACGGCGTTGACGAGGGCGGCGGCGAGAGAGGCGCCGAACGTCAGCCGATAGGAGGCGAGCACCCGCGGCGCCGTCGTGGCCTGCCACAGCGCTTCCCACCCGAAGGACGCGGCCCTCAGGGCGAGCGCCGCGAGCGGGATGAGCACCACCAGGCACAGGTAGAAGAGCGAGAACCCGAGCGTCAGCCCGAATCCCGGCAGCACGCTGTGTCGTCGCCAACGGAAAGGGGTCAGGTCTTGAATTGTGACCTCCCCCGGCGATGCACGATTCAAGACCTGACCCCTACCGCGAGTAGATCTGGTCGAAGGTGCCGCCGTCGGCGAAGTGGGCCTTGTGGGCTGCGGCCCAGCCGCCGAAGACCTCGTCGATCGTGACGAGCTTGACCGCGGCGAAGGCAACCGGGGCTTTCGCGAGGGCCTCCTTCGCGCGCGGCCGGTAGTAGTGCTTCGCGGCGATGGCCTGGCCCTCGGGCGAGTAAAGGAAGTCGAGATAGGCCTGCGCCACCGCGCGCGTGCCCTTCTTGTCCACGACCTTGTCCACCACCGCGACCGACGGCTCGGCCAGGATGCTGAGGCTCGGGGCGACGATCTCGAACTTGTCCGTCCCGAGCTCCTTGACCGCGAGGAAGGCCTCGTTCTCCCAGGCGAGGAGCACGTCGCCGATCCCGCGCTGCACGAACGTGTTCGTCGAGCCCCGGGCGCCGGTGTCGAGGACGGGCACGTTCTTGAAGAGCTGGGCCACGTAGGCCTTCGCCTTCGCCTCGTTGCCCCCCGGCTGGCGCAGCGCCCACGCCCAGGCCGCCAGGTAGCTCCAGCGCGCGGCGCCGGAGGTCTTGGGATTCGGCGTGATGACGGAGACGCCGGCTCGCGCGAGGTCGCCCCAGTCCTTGATGCCCTTCGGGTTCCCCTTGCGGACGAGGAACACCAGGGTCGAGGTGTAGGGGCAGGAATTCTGCGGCAGGCGCTTCTGCCAGCCGGCGGCGACGAGCCCTGTCTGGGCGATGGCGTCGACGTCGTAGGCCAGGGCGAGCGTCACCACGTCGGCGTCGAGGCCGTCGATCACGGCCCGGGCCTGCTTGCCCGAGCCGCCGTGGGACTGCTGGATGGTGACGGCCTTGCCGGTCTTCGCCTTCCACTGTGCAGCGAAGGCGGCGTTCACCTCCTGGTAGAGCTCGCGGGTCGGGTCGTAGGAGACGTTGAGGATCTCCTGGGCGCGGAGCGCCCCCGCGCCCAGGCTGAGGATGCCAATCAGGGCCAGGGTGACGGTGCGGTTCTTTCGGGTCATGGTTCGTTCTCTCTCGCTCAGAAGGAGACCTGGGTGCGGATGAAGAGGGCGTTCTCGGCCGGGCGGTCGGCGCCGTCCTCGCCCCCCCGGTGAAGGTCGTGCGCTCGAAATCGACGACCTGCTTGACGTTCCGGCTCAGGTACCAGTTGAGTCCCACGGCCCAGGCGAAGGCCTTCCGCACGGACTTCGTCGGGTCCACGATCCCTTCCTGGAAAGCCCCCGTCCCCACCTCGAGGCCGTTCACGCGCGCCGCGAGCTCGAGTGCGCCCCACTTCCCCTGGCCGGGCTCGAAGGCCTCGCGGGGGCGCACGCCCGAGTAGGACGCGGGATCGCCGGTGAGGGTGAAGGTGGCGGTGGTCTCCCACGCCTCGCCGGTGAACTGGGCGCGCGTCCCGGTCGAGGCCTTCTTCACCCACGATTCCGACCAGGCGTACTCCGCCATCAGGCCGAACCGCCCGGAGTAGAAGGAGAGCTGCGGCGAGAGGCGGTTGCGCGTGCCGTCGGCGGTGATGCCGGCCAGGATCGTGAGGAGGCTGACCTGTCCGCCCGACCGGTAGCCGGTGAGAGCGCCCGACTGCTTGCCGGTGGTCCCGGCGATCCCGAAGCCCAGGTTCTTGAGCGGTGAGCTCCCGCGCTTGAAGGGCGAAAGGAAGACGCGCCCGGCCACGTCCTTCCCGTCGCTCGCGTCGAGGTCGACGCTTCCCCCGTCCGGTGCCCCGTCGAAGAGGCCGGCCGCGTAGGCCACGACCCCGCCCGCGAGCTCGCCGTGGAGCATCAGCCCCACGTCGCGGTTCGGGACGATCGCGGTCGGGTAGGCGCGCTCGACGAAGGTGATCGCAGTGGCCGACTGCAGGCGCTCGAGGCCGACCGGCGACTTGAACTTCCCGACCCGCACGCGGGCCTTCGGCGAGTAGTTCGCGTCGAGCCAGGCGTCCTGCAGGACGGTCGTGCCCATGCCGAAGTCCGGCATGATCTGGAACTCGAAGTGGCGGCCCACTGTCCCCGCGAAGATCGGCCGCACCCGCCGCAGGAGGAAGTTGTCGACGGCCAGCCTTCCCTCGTCGCTCGGGAAGAAGCGACCGTCGAAGTGCACGTAGCCGCGCAGCTGCAGCCGGTAGTCGCCGCTCGCCGACTGCAGGACGAAGCCCTCGGCCCCGGCCGTCAGCTTCGGCGGGTCGGCGGGCTTCGCCGGCGCCTGCGCCTTCTCCTCCGCGAGCGCCGTTCCCGCCGAAGCACCCCACAGCGCGAGCGCCCACGCGCCCACGGCCCGTCTCGTCCGTCCTCTCATTCGTTCGTCTCCCCGGCTTGCGGGCTCAAGACATCCATATCCATAAAATCTACGGGCTTACTAGGCATTTAGGCACACCACGTCGTCACCGCCCCGACTCGGTGCCACGGCCGGCCAGGACCCGGCGGTTGCGCTCGACCAGGTCGGCGAGGCTCGTCCGGTCCATGATGGCCGACGCGGCGTTGCGCACCTCGAGGAAGACGTCGAAGAGCCCCGGGTGGCGCACCTCCGTCTTCACCCGGTGCTGCAGCTCCACCACGTCCCCGAAGGGTGCGAGCGGGCCGTCGATGAGCCGTACCACGTCCCCGATGAAGATTTCCCGGGGCGGCCTCCGCAGGCGGTATCCGCCCTCGCGTCCCCGCTCGCTCGAGACCACGCGCGCGTTCTTGAGGGCCAGGAGGATCCCCTCGAGGAACTTCTCGGGGATCCCCTCCTTCTCGGCGACCGTCCGCGCGGCCACGAGCCCCCCCTCGTAGGCCTCCGCCAGGTGGATGAGCGCCTGGAGAGCGTAGAGGCCACGGCGAGAGACTTTCATGTCTATCCCTATCGGATCGATAGGATAATGAATTCGGAACGGCCTGTCAAGAGGTCACCCTCCCGGCTCAGCGCGGGACGATGAGGGTCGAGCCGGGGCAGCCGAGCAGGAGGCGCTCCGTGAGGTCCTCGCGGCCGAAGCCGGGCGCGCCTTCGCCGTGGGCGCCGATGACCAGCAGGTGGAAGGCGCCGGTCTCGAACGCGTCCAGCGTCTCCTCGACGACGAGGCCGTCGCGGAGCTGGAGGTCGGACTCGCGGCCGCGCGCCGCGAGGGCGGAGCGGACGGCGTCGAGGTCGGCGCCCCCGGGGACCTCGGCGGGGACGGCGGCATCGCCGGCGCCGATCGGGAGGGGCACCTCCGAGCGCACGTGCACGAATGCGGCGTGGGCACCGGGTCGCTCCTCCCACGCCATCGCCGCCTCGAGCACGGCCGCGGTGGTGCTGCGGCCGGAGAGGGCGCCGAGCACCCGCTCGATGCGCTCCGGGGGCCAGCGGGCCACGAGCACCGGCGCCCCGGCGCTGCGCACGACGGTCGCCACGCGCGAGCCCCTCAGCATCCGAGCGACGGCGCCGCGGCCGGCCGGGGGCACGACGAGGAGCTCGTAGCGGCGCGCGCGCGCCTCCTCGATCACCGCCCGCTCGGCGGGCCCGGGGCGCGTGACGGCCTCGACCGGCCCAGCCCCGGCGAGCCGTGCCCGCGCGCGGTCGACGAGGGACGGGTCGGCGGACGCGTCCTCGGCGGTGGCGAGGAGCCGCAGCCTGCCCCGCCAGCGCGGCGGCAGCTGCGCGGCGGCGGCGAGCGCCCACTCCCCCCGGGGCGACGGGTCGAGGTAGACGAGCACGTCCATGGGCGTCCTCCTCAGAAAAGAGCGATCAGGGCGAGCGGGATCGCGAAGAGCAGGGCCACGAACACGACCACCGCCCGGGCGCTCCCGGTGGCGAGCGAGGCCAGGTGGTCGAGCCACCGGCCGAACGAGTCGGGGAACAGCAGGACCGGAGGCAGCGAGAGGGCGGCGACCGAGGCCATGAGCAGCGCCACCATCCGCGCTGAGTCGGGGTGGCCCACCAGCGCCCCCGCGAAGAGCGTGTCCACGAGGGTCGTGACGTTCGCCCCGAGAACGTAGGGCCAGACGTTCTCGCGGCGCACGAAGCCGCGCGCGGCGAGCGGGACGAGGAGCGAGATCGAGACGGAGACCGAGAGGGTGAGCGCGGTCGTGGCGAGGCCCACCGCGAACATGAACCAGGGCCGGTAGACGACGTGGTCGGCGGGGAGGAGCGGGCCCCGGCCCTTGCCGAGGTCGGGCAGGGCGCGGTCGAAGGCCCGGAACGCCAGCAGCAGCAGCAGGACCCCGACGACGAAGAGCGCGGCCCGGGGGAAGAGAGCCGAGGTCGCGTGGAGCACGGGGCCGTAGAGCCTCTCGACGATCCCCTCGAGGTCGCGGCCCTCGAGGCGCAAGCCGCCGAGCGCACCCCGCTCGAGGGCGAGCCAGGAGAGGGCCATCGCCGGCAGGTAAGTGACTGCGGTCGCGACCAGCGCCGTCACGCCGATGTAGGCGCTGCGCGCCTCGCGACGGCCGGCGCGGAGGTCCTCGACGACGCCGACCACCAGCACCACGAACGACGCGCCGAGGCGGGAGCCGGAGATCATGCCGAAGGTCTCGGCCGTGGTGAGCGTGCCCGAGGCGAGGAGGGTGAGCGCCACCGCCGCGACCGGCGAGCCCGAGAGCAGGAGGCACGCCCCGAGCCAGCCCGCGCCGATCCCGCCGGCGAGGCCGGAGACTCCGACCGCCCGCAACAGCGGCCCCACGCCGCCCGCCCCCCGCTTGAGCAGCTCCAGGGCGAGGACGAAGAGGAGGAGGCCGGCAGCGGCAGCGAGGAGGCGCAGGGCCCCCGTCACGACGCGACGACCGGGCGGGGCCATGGTCAGAACAGCTTCCGCGAATCGAGGAGGATCGTGACCGGGCCCTGGTTCACGAGGGCGACGTCCATCACGGCGCGGAAGACGCCCGTCGCCACGGCGAGGCCGGACGGGCGCAGCCGGGAGACGAAGTGCTCGTACAGGCGGTTCGCCTCCTCGGGCGACGCGGCCTCGATGTAGGAGGGTCGCCGCCCCCGGCGCGCGTCCCCGAGGAGCGTGAACTGGGAGACGACCAGGAGGCCCCCGGACACGTCGAGCACCGAGCGGTTCATCTGCCCCGCCTCGTCGGGGAAGACGCGCAGGTTGAGGACCTTGTCCGCGAGGTGGTCCGCGTCCGCCTCGGCGTCGCCCTGCCCCACCCCGAGCAGCACGACGAGGCCGGGGCCGATCGCGCCCACCACCTCACCGTCCACCCGGACCGAGGCCTCCTTTACGCGTTGCACCACCGCGCGCACGGCTCGCGAGGATATCATTCCCGCCATGGGCGTCCCGGACCGCATCGGCCGCTACCAGATCCTCGAGGAGCTGGGGCAGGGGGCGATGGGCACCGTGTACCGGGGCCGCGACGAGGTGCTCGACCGCGACGTCGCGGTCAAGGTGATGTCGAAGGGCATCGCCGACGCCGACTCGCGGGCGCGCTTCCTCCGCGAGGCCCGCGCGGCCGCGAGGCTCCAGCACCCGAACATCGTCGTCATCTACGAGCTCGGCGAGCACGAGGGCGCGCCCTTCATGGTGCTCGAGCTGCTGGAGGGGGTGGACCTCCAGCGCGCGATCGACGGGGGAATCCGCCCCGACCCGCGGGCGACGCTGCCCGTCGTGCTGCAGCTGCTGGCCGGGCTCGGCCACGCCCACGAGCACGGCATCGTCCACCGCGACGTCAAGCCGTCGAACGTCTTCCTCCCCTCCGGCCGCCCCGCGAAGATCATGGACTTCGGCGTGGCGCGCCTCACCGGCCTCGGCACGACCACGACCGGCGTCGTGGTGGGGACGCCGAACTACATGTCGCCGGAGCAGGCCTCGGCCGGGGAGCTCGATGGCCGCAGCGACCTCTTCTCGGCCGGCCTCATCCTCTACGAGCTCGTCACCGGCGAGAAGGCGTACAAGGCGGACAGCCTGGTGGCCCTGCTCTACAAGATCCTCAACGAGGCGCCGGATCTCTCCTTGATCCCGGGGGGCCGGCAGTGGGAGCGCCTGCGCGCGGTGTTGACGCGAGCCCTCGCCCGCAAGGCCGCCGATCGCTACCCCGACGCGCGGTCGATGTCGGCGGATCTGGCGCAAGCGCTCGTGGAACTGGGCGGGACCCTCGACTGGACGGTCGCCGCGGACCAGGCGCTCCTCGTGCGGCCGAAGTCGACGATGCGGCTGGCACCGACGGCCGGGCGCACGGCGCCACCGACACCGCCCGCCGCCCCCTCTCGCGGTCCGACCCCACGGGCGACCCCCGTGCCCGCGGCGCCGGCCGCAACCCGGCGACCCGCGCTCCTGGCCGGCCTCGGGGGTGCGGCCCTCGTTGCGGTCGCCGCCACGGGCCTGTGGCTGGGACTGCGCCCGGGGGCCGCGCCCTCGCCGCCCCCGTCCACATCACCTTCGTCGGCTCCCGCGCCCGACGCGGTCGCCACCGCCGAGGCGCCGGCTCCGACCCCCGAGCCGGCGGTGAGCGCTTCGCCCACTGCGGAGCCCACTGCCGTCCCCACCCCCGCCCCCACGCCCGCCGCGGTGCGGCCGTCCCCCACGGTGGCCCCCCCCACACCGGCGCCGGCGACCCCCGCTCCGCCGCCGACGCCCGCGGCCGCGCCGGGGTTGAGCCCGGACGCGCGCCTCCTGCGAGCCGACGACTTCGTGAGGCGCGGCCGCTGGGCGGAAGCCCTCGCCGAGGCCCGCGCGGTGCTGGACGCGCAGCCGAGGAACTCCCGGGCGGCGGCGCTCGCGCAGCAGGCGGAGGCCGAGCTCGTGATCGACGAGTGCCTGCGCAACGCCCGGGCCGCGCTTCGCGAGGGGGACGTGGAGCGCGCGCTCGAGGAGGTGCGCCGGGGCTTCCTGATCCGGAAGAACGACCCGCGCCTGCTCGCGATGCACCGCGAGGTCGTGCAGCAGTAGCCGAGGGTGCGGCCGCCCCGCGTTTTGAGCTACGATGCCAGCCTGCCCGGTTGAGCCGGGGTTAGCCGCCCAAGGAGGGTCGTCCATGGCGTACGTCATCGCTGAGCCCTGCGTCAACACCAAGGACACGGCCTGCGTCGAGGTCTGCCCCGTCGACTGCATCCACCCGAAGAAGGACGAGGCCGAGTTCGCGGCCGAAACCAAGCTCTACATCGACCCCGAGACCTGCATCGACTGCGGCGCCTGCGTCCCCGTCTGCCCGGTCCAGGCCATCTTCCCGCTCGAAGAGCTGCCCGAGAAGTGGGCGCACTTCACGAAGATCGACGCGGACTGGTACACGAACAAGAAGTAGCGTTGCCGCAGTCCGAGCGCCGTCGGGATCCGCGCATGGGCCTCAGCGTGCCGCTGCGCGTGCTCGGCCACGACCCCGACGGGACCCCCTGGGAGGAGATGACCGCGACCGACGACGCCTCCTACAGCGGCGCGTCCTTCACCCTCCGGCACCCGCACGAGGTGGGCCAGGTCCTGCACCTCTCGGCGCCGCTGCCGCGCAACTTCCGCCGCTACGACCTCGCCGAGACCTCGTACAAGACCTACGCGCTCGTGCGGAACGAGCGGGCCGGAGGAGAGGGGCCGCGTGTCGTCGGCGTCCTCTTCCTCGGCCGCGTGCCGCCGAAGGGCTTCGACGCCAGGCCCGGCGGCCAGTTCCGGCTGCCCGACGACCCCAGGGGCGGGGCGCCCCCCGGCGCGGAGCGCCGGCGGCACGAGCGGCTGCCGCTGTTCGTGAACCTGAGGATCCGGCGGCGCGGGGCCCCGAGCGCCCTCGAGGAGCAGACCGTGACGGAGAATGTCAGCCGGGGCGGGGCGCGGGTCTTCACCACCCTGCCCGTCTCCCCCGGCGACACGGTGGCCGTGAGCGACCTTGCCGACCAGGCCGCCGCCGACGCGCTCGTGTGCCACGTCTACACCGGTCCCGACCACGTGAAACGGCTCAACCTGCACTTCCCCGACCCGGCCGCCTTCGAGCGCCTGCTTCAGGCGGCGGGCCTGCCGCCATTGCCCCGCGGGGAGGCGACATGAGGAGGAGAGGATGAACGAGTACCTGCGGCTGGCGCGGCCGTTCTTCGTGATGCTGGGAATCGTGACCGTCGGCCGGTGGCTCCAGGGGACGGTGTTTGGCGTGCCCTACGAGAAGGGCACCCACGTCTTCAGCATCGTCACCCTGTGCCTCTTCGCCTCGCTGTTTTCCGCGCTGTTCACCCGTGCCTGGCTCGGCTGGCGCCTGGGAAAGGCGGCGGGCTTTGCCGCGTTCATGGCCGTCGTGGCCCAGCTCGTGATCCTGCTCTCGACGGCCGCGTCCTACGTCCTCGGCGTCTCCAGCTACTTCTCCCACCCGACGGCGCTCAACCAGCCCGAGGCGGTGGGGCTCGGGCAGGCGCTGGGGATCCGGGCCGGCGGCCTCGTGGTCAACGCCATCCTGAACGGGATCGCGGGGGCCCTCGGCTGGGCCCTCGGCGGCCTCCTCCCCGCCCGGGAGGGACGCTAGAGCCCCGAAAGGCGCCTTGACGCGCCGAAAGCACTTTTGCTAGTTTCTTGTCGCCTGGTGACTGTCGCTCTGGCGCCCGTTGCCCGGGGCCGCCCACGGTGGGCCGTTTCGGGGGTTGGCGTGCACGTAGCTTGTCGCCAGGCGAAGGCTAGGGAGGCCTATACGTTCATGGTCGAAGGTACGGTGAAGTGGTTCAACGAGTCCAAGGGCTTCGGTTTCCTCTCCCGCGAGGGTGGGCCGGACGTGTTCGTCCACCACAGCGAGATCAAGGCGGAGGGGTTCCGGACTCTCAACGAGGGTGACCGCGTTAAGTTCGAGGTCGTCGACAGCCCCAAGGGGCCGCGCGCCGCGAACGTCCAGAAGATCGGGTAGGGGACTCTTTCGAGCCACTGAACCGAGAGGCGCCCGGGGCCGCGAGGCTCCGGGCGTTTTCCTTTTCCGGCGGTCCCGGGCGCGCCCGCGGCTTGGTAGGATGGCCCCCGTGACCCAGCCGCCCTCCGCGACCTCCCGCCTCGTCTCCCTCGACGCCTTCCGCGGCCTGACGATCGCCGCCATGATCCTCGTCAACAACCCCGGGGAGTGGGCCCACGTCTACTGGCCGCTGCTCCACGTGCCCTGGCACGGGTGGACGCCCACCGACCTCATCTTCCCGTTCTTCCTGTTCATGGTCGGGATGTCGCTCACGTTCTCGCGCCGTCTCGAGTTCCGCCCGGCCGTCGTGCGGGCGCTGAAGCTCGTCGGCCTCGGCCTGCTCCTGGCCCTCTACCCCTACTTCCCCATCCTCACGTTGCGCTGGCCGGGCGTCCTGCAGCGCATCGGGATCTGCTACCTCGCGGCGTGGGCGGCGAAGCGCTGGCTGCGCCCGCGGGGACAGGCCACGCTCGTGGTCACGATCCTCGTCGGCTACTGGGCGCTCATGACGAAGGTGACGGGCCCCGAGGGCCACCCGCCCAACCTCGAGATGCAGACGAACCTCTCGGCCCAGCTCGACCGCATCCTCCTCGTGCCCCACGTCTGGAGCGTCTCGAAGACCTGGGACCCCGAGGGCACGCTCTCGACGTTCCCCGCGATCGCGACCACGCTGCTGGGTCTCCTCTTCGGCGAGTGGGTGCGCTCCTCTCGCCGACCGCTCGCGAAGACGCTGGGCCTCCTCCTCGGCGGGCTCGCGCTCACCTTGCTCGGCGTCCTCTGGAGCGAGGCGGCTCCGGCCTGGCTCCTCTTCCCGGTCAACAAGAACATCTGGACGTCGTCCTTCGTGCTGCTCACCGGCGGCCTCGCCGCCGCGCTGTTCGGGCTCACCTACTTCGTCGTGGACGTGGCCGGCTGGAAGCGCTGGGCCACTCCGTTCGTGACCTACGGCAAGAACGCGATCGCGGTGTACGTGGGGGCCGGTCTCCTGGCCCGGACGCTCCTGTCCGTCAAGTGGGCGGACGCCTCCGGCGAGGCGGTCAGCCTGTGGCGGCGCCTCTACGAGGCGCTCTACGCGAGCTGGCTGCCTCCCCACGAGGCCTCCTTCGCCTGGGCGGTCTCGTTCGTCTTTCTGTTCTACCTCCTGGCCCTCTGGATGGATCGCCGGGGGATCTACCTCAAGGTCTGAGCACCGTGTTCCTCGAAGGCGGCGGCGGGCCGAAGCCCCCCGTGGCGAAGGTCGTTTCGAAGACGAGCGAGATCCACGGTGAGCGCCGCGTGGACGACTACGCCTGGCTGCGCGAGAAGGAGAACCCGGACGTCCGGGCCTACCTCGAGGCCGAGAACGCCTACGCCGACGCGGTGATGAAGCCCACCGAGGCCTTCCAGCAGGCGCTCTACGCGGAGATGCTCGCCCGCATCCAGGAGACGGACCAGAACGTCCCCTGGCGCAAGGGCGGCTTCTTCTACTACTCACGCACTGAGCAGGGGAAGCAGTATCCGATCCACTGCCGGAAGGAGGGGAGCCTCGAAGCCGAGGAGCAGACGACCCTCGAACTCAACCGCATGGCCGAGGGAAAGCCGTTCATGGCGCTCGGTGCCTACCAGGTGAGCGACGACGGGAGCCTGCTCGCCTACTCGACGGACGACACGGGCTTTCGCCAGTACACCCTGTTCGTGAAGGACCTCCGCTCGGGCGAGGTCGTGGAGAAGGTCGCGGAGAAGGTGGGCTCCGCGGCCTGGGCCCCGGACGGCCGGACCCTCTTCTACACCGTCGAGGAGGAGTCCACCAAGCGGCAGCACCGGCTCTACCGGCACCGTCTCGGGGAGCCCGCCCACGACCTCGTCTACGAGGAGGCGGACGCGGCCTTCAACGTCGGCGTCTACCGCACGCGGAGCCTCGAGTACCTCGTCCTCGGCATTGGCAGCCTGACGACCAGCGAGGCCCGGGTCCTCCCCGCCGCGGAGCCGCTCGGCGAGTGGCGGCTCGTGGCGCCCCGCGTCCCGGAGCAGGAGTACGACGTCGACCACCACGGCGAGGTCTTCTACCTCCGGACGAACGACACCGGGCGGAACTTCCGCCTCGTGAAGGCGGAGGTGGCGAGGCCCGGGCGCGAGGGCTGGGCCGAGGTCGTTCCCCACCGGAACGACGTCATGCTGGAGGGCGTCGACTGCTTCCGCGACCACCTCGTCCTCTTCGAGCGCGAGGGCGGGCTCCCGCAGGTCCGGGTCACCGACCTGCGGAGCGGCACCTCCCACCGCATCGCCTTTCCGGAGGCGGCCTACTCGGCATGGCCGGAGGCGAACCCCGAGTTCGACACGAGGACCTTCCGCTACACCTACGAGTCGCTCGTCACCCCGCGCTCCGTCTTCGACTACGACATGGAGAAGAGGGCGGCGAAGCTCCTGAAGGAGCAGCCGGTGCTCGGGGGCTACGACCGCTCCCGCTACGTCACCGAGCGTGCCTTTGCCACCGCCCCCGACGGGGTGACGGTGCCCCTCTCGATCGTCTACCGGAAGGGGCTCCCGAAGGACGGCTCCGCGCCGGTCTTCCTGTACGGCTACGGGTCCTACGGCTTCCCCCTGCCCGTCACCTTCTCCTCGAACCGCGTGAGCCTCCTCGACCGCGGCGTCGTCGTCGCGTTGGCCCACGTCCGCGGCGGGGGGGACCTGGGCAAGCCCTGGCACGATGCGGGGCGGATGCTGCAGAAGAAGAACACGTTCACCGACTTCATCGCCGCCGCCGAGTTCCTGCGGGAAGGGAAGTACGGGAGCCGGGACCGGCTCGTCATCGAGGGCGGCAGCGCCGGCGGCCTCCTGATGGGCGCCGTGGCCAACATGCGACCGGACCTGTGGAAGGCGGTGGTGTCGAAGGTCCCGTTCGTGGACGTCGTCAACACGATGCTCGACGAGACGCTCCCCCTCACCGTGGGCGAGTTCGAGGAGTGGGGCAACCCGAAGGAGAGGGCGGCGTACGACTACATCCGGTCGTACTGCCCGTACACGAACCTCGAGCGGAAGGCCTACCCGGCCATGCTCGTGAAGACGTCCTTCAACGACAGCCAGGTCATGTACTGGGAGCCGGCCAAGTACGTGGCGAAGCTGCGCACGCTCAAGACCGACGCGAACGTGCTCCTGCTGAAGACCAACCTCGCGGCCGGCCACGGCGGGGCCTCGGGACGCTACGACTACCTGCGCGAGGTGGCGTTCGACTACGCCTTCGTCCTCGGCCAGATGGGGATCGAGAAGTAGCCGTGGCGAGGCGGAAGGCCTAGGCGCGGGCGGCGAGGCGTCGCTTGATCACGTTCCCCAGCCGGCGGATCCCCTCGTCGATGACGTCCGGCCCGGCGTAGGAGAAGTTGAGGCGGCAGGTGCGCTCGCCCCCGCCCCGCGGGAAGAACGAAGTCCCGGGGACGAACGCCACCCTCTCCTGGCCGAGCGCCTCCTTGAGGACGTCGGTCGAGTCGAAGCCCTCGGGCAGGGTGGCCCAGAGGAAGAGCCCGCCCTGAGGCTTCGTCCAGCGGACCTCTTCCGGGAAGTGCCGCTCGAGAGCGGCCAGCATGGCGTTCCTCCGCTCGCCGTAGACCTCGCGGATCTTCCGCACGTGGCGGTCCAGGAAGCCGTCCTTCGCCACCTCGTATGCCACCATCTGGCCGAAGGTGCTGGTGTGGAGGTCGGCCCCCTGCTTCATCTGGACGAGGCGCGCGATCACGGACTCCGGCGCCACCACCCACGCGATGCGCAGGCCGGGGGCGAGCGTCTTGCTGAGCGTCGAGAGGTAGAGCACGTCGCCGGTGAAGTCGCAGTCCCCCTTCGCGCAGTCGTGCATCTCGGCGTCGAGCTGGACGAGGGGCGGGAGGTGCTCGCCCTCGTAGCGCAGCTGCCCGTACGGGTCGTCCTCGACGATGGGCGCGCCGTAGTGGTTGGCGAGCTCGACGAGCCGCCGGCGGCGCTCGAGGCTCAAGGTGACGCCCGCGGGGTTCTGGAAGTTGGGCAGGATGTAGAGGAACTTCGGGCCGCCCCGCAGCTGTCCCTCGAGCTTCCCCACGTCGAGCCCGTCGTCGTCCACGGGCACCGTGAGGTACTCGGCCTGGTACGCGGCCCACGCCTGGAGCGCGCCCAGGTAGGTGGGCGACTCGGTGAGGATGCGGTCCCCGGGATTCACGAAGAGCTTGCCGATGAGGTCGAGCCCCTGCTGGGAGCCGGAGGTGACGAGGACGTTCGCCGGCTTGACCTTGATCCCGTAGCGTGCCATGTGGCGCACGAGCAGCTCCCTCAGCGGCAGGAAGCCCTCGGTCGGGCTGTACTGGAGAGCCGTCTTCCCGTGCTCCCGCAGCACCGTCGCGGCGGCGAGCTCGATCTCCGCGAAGGGGAACACCTCCGGCGCCGGCAGCCCGCCCGCGAACGAGATCACGTCGGGCTTCTCGGTGTACTTGAGCAGCTCCCGGATCGCCGAGCTCGTCATCCGCTGCGTGCGCTGGGCGAAGCGGTCCTTCCACAGCGTGGGAGCGACGGTCCCGTTCCTCTTCCCGTTCATCGGTGAAACGGCCTTATGGGCCTCGAGCTCCAGGGCTGGAATCGGCATGACCGACCTCCGCGAAAGCCTTGCGGGCGCGCCGCGCCCCCCGGCTTTCTAAGCATCAACCCTGCCACCCGCTCCGGGGGCGCCGGGGGGGCGGATCCCCCCGGTTGGAAGGCCCCTGAAGGCCCCTGGGTCGAGCCGGTCCCCGGCTCGCTCTCTCCGGGCCTCTCGCCCCCCCCGTCGTTACTTCTTCGGTGGCACCTTGAGCCCCGCCAGGACGGCGAACGGGTTGTTGAACACCTGCCGGCGCGGCTCGGGCCGCTTCTCGGCGGGCGGACGGGTGGGCGGGCGCCCGCTGGGGGCTCTGCGTTCCGGGCGCGGACCGGGCGGACGCGCGGGCTTCGTGTCCGCAGCGGGCCGGGCGTCCGCCCCGGGCTTCGGCTCGGCCACGGCTCTCGTCGCGGGCGGGCGGGACGGTGCGGGTCGCCGGTCGGGCGGACGCGGCTTCGGCTTCGGGGGCCGCCGCTGCGCGGCGGGGCGCAGGGTCAACGAGATCTGCTTCTTCTCGAGGTCCACCTTGAGCACGCGGGCCTGCACGCGGTCCCCCGGCTTGAACGCGGTCGTCGGGTCCTTCACGAACTTCGCCCCGAGCTGGGAGACGTGGACGAGGCCGTCGTGGTGCACGCCGACGTCGACGAACACGCCGAAGTTCGTCACGTTCGTGACGACCCCGGGGCACGTCATCCCGGGTTTCAGGTCCTCGAGCCGTCGCAAGTCCTCGCGGAAGGCGAACGGGACGAAGGTCTCGCGAGGGTCCCTGCCCGGCTTCTCGAGCTCCGCGACGACGTCCTCCCACGTGAAGGCGCCGAGCTCTTCCTTGAGCCCGACCGCCTCGCGCACGAGCGCGGCGCCGGGCCCGAGCAGCTCCGCCACCCCCTTGCCGAGACGCGCGGCGAGGGCCTCGAGGGCGGCGTAGCGCTCGGGGTGCACCGCGGTGGAGTCGAGGGGGTGCTCGCCCCCGGGGACGCGCAGGAAGCCGGCCGCCTGCTCGAAGGCCTTCGGGCCGAAGCGGGGTACCTCGAGGAGCTGCTGGCGCGAGCGGAAGAGCCCGTGCTGCTCCCGGTGCTCGACGATCGCGCCGGCGAGCGCGGGCCCGATGCCCGCCACGTGCGCGAGCAGGTGGCGCGAGGCGGTGTTGAGGTCGACTCCGACCCGGTTCACGCAGTCCTCGACGACCGCGTCGAGCGCCCGCTGCAGGGCGGCGTGGGCCACGTCGTGCTGGTACTGGCCCACCCCGATGCTGCGCGGCTCGATCTTCACGAGCTCCGCCAGCGGGTCCTGCAGCCGCCGGGCGATCGAGATCGCCCCGCGCACCGTGGCGTCGAGGTCCGGGAACTCGGCGCGGGCGGCGTCGCTCGTGCTGTAGACGCTCGCCCCCGCCTCGCTCAAGAGCACGACCGGGAGCTCGATCCCGGCCTCGCGCAGCGCTTTGCGCACGAACACCTCGGCCTCGCGCCCCCCCGTCCCGTTGCCCACGGCCACCGCCGCCGGCGCGTGCTCGCGCACGAGGCGCAGGACGGTCTCGCCGGCCGCCGGCCTCTGCTCGTCGGCCTGCAGGTGCACGACCTCGGTCGCCACGAACTTCCCGGCCGCGTCCACCGCGGCGAGCTTGCACCCGGTGCGGATCCCCGGGTCCACCCCGAGCACGGCTTTCGGTCCGAGGGGCGCCTCGAGGAGCCGCCGGCGCACGTTCTCGGCGAAGACGTGCGACGCCGCGGCGTCCGCCGCCTCCTTGAGCACCCGGTGCACCTCGTTCTCGATCGACGTGCGCACGTTGTTCTTGAACGCGATCCGGCCCGCGTGGCGCAGCACCTCGGCCCCCGGGGATTCGGGCACCGTGCAGGCGGCCGCCTCGAACGCGGCCACGAGGCGAGCCTCCCACTCGGCGTCGTCGGGCGGTCCGCCGACCGAGACCTGGAGCTCGTCCTCCGCCTGGCCGCGCCGGACCGCGAGGGTGCGGTGGGAGCTCGCGGGCTCGCGCAGGGACGAGACCTTTTCCTGGAAGGCGAAGTAGGCCTCGAACTTGCTGTGGGGCTTCGCCTTCTCCGTCTTCGTGGCGCGCAGCCAGCCGTTCTCGAAGTAGGCCCTGCGCACGAGGGCTCGCAGCTCCGGGGTCCCCGCCAGGCGCTCGACGAGGATGTCGCGCGCCCCCTCGATCGCGGCCTTCGCGTCGGGGACGCCTTTCTCCTCGTCGCGGAAGGTGAACGCCCAGAGCTCCAGGGTCTGGCCCTCCTGCGGCGTCTCCGTCCCGTGGCCGCAGTTCCAGATCCATTCCGCGAGGGGCTCGAGACCCGCCTCGCGCGCCGTGAGGGCACGGTTCTTCTTTTGCTGACGATAGGGGTGGTAGAGGTCCTCGAGGGCGTCGAGGTCGAACGTGGAGAGGACCCGCTCCCGCAGCTCGGGGGTGAGGGTGGCGTGGCGCTCGATCGACTCCACGATGATGGCCTGGCGGGACAGGATCTTCTCGAAGAGATCCTTCGCCTCGAGGACCTGGCGAACGGCCACCTCGTCGAGCCCGCCGGTGCGCTCCTTGCGGTAGCGCGTGATGAACGGCACCGTGGCGCCGTCCGCGGCGAGGTCGATCACCGCCCGCACCCCGGGGAGGGGGAGGCCCGGGCAGCGTCCGCCGATCCAGGTGTCGAAGGCGGGGGGGAGGGGGTCGCTCAAGGCGGGCGCTCGAAGGGCCCCAATGCTGCCACTATTCGGGGTCGTGGGGAAAGGCCCCCGCTCACGTGGCGGCCCGGCCGGGGGCCGTGCTAACGTGCGCCCGTGAGCCCGCCCCCCCCGTTCCCCGAAGCCCCCCGGTCCCCGGAGCTCGCGGAGCGCTTGCGAGACCTGCCGAAGGTGGAGCTGCACCAGCACGTGGACGGCTCCATCCCCGCCGAGGTGACCTGGGAGCTGATGCGCCACTACAAGCTCCACCCGGCCGAATCGCTGCCGGAGATGCGCCGCTACCTCGAGATCCAGGACGGCGAGGAAGGGACGCTCCTCGCCTACCTCGACAAGATGCACTACCCCCTGTGGGTGACGCAGTTCTACGAGAACATCTCGAAGGTGGTCGAGGCGATCGGCCTCGCCGCGGCGGGCGCCGGCGTCCAGACGCTCGAGCTGCGCTACGCCCCGCTCATCCACACCTACGCCGGCCTCACCCCCCGCCAGTCCATCCGGGCCGCCCTGTCGGGCCTCAACCACGTGCAGAGGAAGCACCCCCGGATGAAGCTGGGGCTCATCGTGATCACGATGCGCCAGCACGGGCCGCACATCGCGAAGCTCCTCGCCCGACAGTCCCTGGCCGAGGCGCAGCACCTGCACGAGCGCACCGGCGTCGTGGGCTTCGACATCGCGGGCCCGGAGCGGGGCAACCCGCCGCGCCTCTTCCGCAGCGCCTACGAGATGGCCCGGCTCGGCCGGCTGGGGCTCACCGCGCACGCGGGCGAGGACGCCCCGGTCGACTACGTCTGGCAGGCGGTGGACGAGCTGGGCGTCGACCGCATCGGCCACGGCTGCGCCGCGGCCCAGGACCCCGAGCTCGTCAAGCGGCTGGCCCGGGACAGGATCGCGGTCGAGGTGTGCCTCTCGAGCAACTACCACACCGGGGCCGTCAAGCGCGGTGCGCGGCACCCGATCGACACGTTCCTCGAGGCGGGAGTGCCGGTGGCCCTGTGCTGCGACAACAGCACGGTGTCCCGCACGGACGCGCTCCAGGAGTCGCTCCTCGCCGCGGCGCAGGTGGGGGCGGACGTGGTCGAGGACATCCATCGCGCCGCCGACGCCTACACCTTCATCAAGCCGGAGACGGCCCTCGCCACGCGTCAGGAAGACTGACGGGCCGCTGACCGGAAAGAGGACGGGCGGGCGGGAAAGCGGCCCCCGGAGCCGCTGTCGATCGGTGTAACTCGTTGCGCTGAAACGAGGAGCACCGGTGGCCGGGCCAGGCACCGCCCTTGCTGTACACGGGGTGGGGTCGCGAGCAGGTGGGCGCGACCGGCCGCCGTCGATGCGGCCCGCGCGGGGTGGGGTTGGAGGGAGCCTCGCTCCAAGGCGCGGGAAGCCTCGGAGAGCGGACCGGCACGCCGGCCTGCGCAGCGACCCCTTTTCTCTTCTATACTCGCGCGCCCATGAGCGACCCTCGCGAGTGTCCCTTCTGCGGCGTGGAGCTGGGGCCCGGTGGGTCCCCGCGCGCCGAGCACCTCGACCCCGAGGTGCTCCTGCTCGTCCTCGCGAACAACCCGTGGTGGCGGCCGGAGGCGGGCCTGTGCGCGCCGTGCGCGAGGGAGTTCGAGGGCGCCTGGGGCGAGGCGCGCGCCCACCACCCCGGCTTCGCCCGAGGGGGGGTCCCGATCCTGCCGACCCCCGTCCGGCTCGGGGCCCCGGAGGACCGCACCGGGCGGGGCGTGACGGTCGCCTTCCTCGACTCGGGCTTCCACGCCCACCCCGACCTCGTGAAGCCCCGCGACCGCATCCTCCGGTACGTCGACGTCAACGACCCGCGCGCCCGGGGGCGGGACCTCGAGCGGCCCGACGAGTCGAGCTGGCACGGGATGATGACGTCGGTCGTGGCCTGCGGGAACGGCTGGCTCTCGCGCGGCCTCTACCGCGGCCTCGCCTCCGAGGCGAGCCTCGTCCTCGTCAAGGTCGGCACCGCCCGTCGGATCCGCCACGACGACATCCGCCGCGGGCTCGAGTGGGTGGTCCGCAACCGCCGCCGCTACGGGATCCGCATCGTCAACGTCAGCTGCGGGGGCGACTACGAAGCGAGCTACCTCGAGGACGGCCTGTCCCAGGCCGCGGAGGCGGCGACGCGCGCCGGCCTGCTGGTGGTGGCCGCCGCCGGGAACCTCGGGGACAAGCCGGGCCACCCGGTCCTGCCGCCCGCGTCAGCCCCGTCGGTCCTCACCGTCGGCGGCCTCGACGACAAGAACCGTCTCCCGTTCTCCGCCTACGACATGTACCACTCGAGCTACGGCCCGACCGTGGACGGGCTCCAGAAGCCGGAGCTGATCGCGCCCGGGATCTGGGTGGCCGCCCCCATCCTGCCGGGGACCCCGACGGCCGATCAGGCGGCGCTGCTCTCGCGGCTCGCCTCCGCGCCGGACGGCGAGCTCGGGCCAGTCCTCGACGCGGCCCGCGGGGTGGATCCCGACCTCGACGCCGCCGCCCACCTCGAGCCGCCTCTCCTGCGGCAGCTCGTAGCGGCGAAGATCCGCGACAACAACGTCATCTCCGGCGCCTACAAGCACGTGGACGGGACGAGCTTTGCCGCCCCGATCGTGTCCTCGCTGGCGGCGCAGCTGCTCGAGGCAAACCCCGCCCTCGCCCCGCGGGAGGTGAAGCGGCTCCTTCTGCGCACGGCGCGCCGGCTGCCGCACGTGGACGCGGACCGCCAGGGATGGGGAGTGGTCGACGCCCGGCGCGCCCTGGAAGCCGCCACGCGCGAGCCCCGGGAGGAAACGTCCCCAAAAAACGCTCGGGGCGCCATGGAGGCGCCCCGAGCACGACCAGGAGGATGATCCCCTCGTTGGGGGGGTAGGGTTTCTAGACGGGATTCATGTAGAGGTTGGATGAGCCATCAGGAAAGCGCATGGAACTCTTGTCTAGACGGCCTGCAAGCGACGTGCCGCGACCCATGCCGCTCGACCGACAGTGGCCTAAAACCAACAAAAACAAAGAGCTACGCTCGCGGACCGACGATGGCTCGAGCTTTCTGATTTCTGTCTGGGCGCCACATTCTTTCCGGAAACGGCACAACGGCGGCTGTTTTTTGCGCGCAGACGACGTTCAGTGGCCCCCGCCCTTCAAGCGAGCCCGTTCGAGCTCGCGGGCACACTCGTGGCAGAGGAAGTCGTAGCCGGAGTAGATATCGTAGACGCGAAGGCACTCGGCGCAGGCGTATCGCTCGCAGATGTCACACTGCAGCAGTGCCTGGTTGTGCACGATGCCGTCCCCGCGCCGGTAGTCGAGGCGGCTCTCCGTGACCGCCTGTCTGCAGGACTGGCAACTGCCGGGGGGCTCCATCGTTCTCTCGCTGCGGCGCCGGACGTTAGAGGTACCATAGCACAGGTCCATTCGCCCCGGCCCGGTCCTCGGTGGTCTCACAGGAGGCACGGAGGCCGGCGGGGGCTATAATGCCGGCCCGCTGAACTGACGACCGATCGGCACCAACCGCAGACGGAGCCCCGCTATGAAAACAGTCCTCGCCGCACTCGCCGCCACCGTGCTCGTGGCGGCCCCCGCGATGGCCCAGTCCAAGCTGGACCAGGCGGTCGCCAAGGCCTACGAGCAGATACAGAAGGGCAAGCCCGACGAGGCGGTCAAGACGCTGACCAAGGCGGCCGAGGGGGCAGGCGCCGAGGGCCAGCTCGCCCTTGCCCAGCTGCACGAGCGACTCGGCAACCTCGAGGACGCCGGGAAGGCCTACGACCAGGCCAAGGCCACGGCCAGCGGGCCGGGGCGCGCGAACATCCTGGCCGCCGCCGCCGAGTTCACGCTGCGCACGGGGACGGCGAAGGACGGCCTCGCGGTGGCGAAGCAGGCGGTCGAGGCCGGGGCCACCGCCCCCGCCCTCGCCGCCCAGGCGCGGGCTCTCCTGCGCAACGAGAACGGCCCCGAGGCCCTCGCGACCGCGGACAAGGCCGTGGCCGCGGACGGGTCCAGCTCGATCGCGCACGCCGCGCGCGGCGAGGCCCTCATCTCCCTCGGCAAGCTGGCCGAGGCGGAGGCGGCGCTGCGACGGGCCGTCGAGCTCGACCCGAAGTCGGCCCTCGCCTGGTCCCGCCTCGCGCTGGCGCAGATCCGCCTGGGGCGGGCCGCGGACGCGGTCGCCTCCGCGCGCAAGGCCACCGAGGTCGACGACAAGTTCGGCGAGGGGTTCGCCGCCCTCGGGGGCGCGATGCTCGCCGCCGACCTCAAGAGCTGGAGCGACGCCATCAGCCAGGCCCAGCAGGGTGCTTTCCTCGACCCGAAGAACCCGATCGTGCAGGCGGCCGTCGGCAAGATCTTCGAGGCGAATGGACAGCTCGAGCAGGCGGCCGGCGCCTACCGCCGGGCCCTCGAGGCCGACCCCGCCTTCGCCCCCGCCCGCCTCGCCCTCATCCAGGCCGAGCTCAACCGCGGCAACCGCGACGCCGCGCTCGCAGAAGCCAAGAAGGTCGCGGCCGAGATGCCGACGAGCCCGGACATCCAGCTGCTCATCGGCGAGATGACGGTGCGCAAGGGGGACTACGCGGAGGCCCTCGCGTACCTGGAGAAGGCGGTGAAGGGCCTGCCCGGCAACCCCGACGGCTGGGCGCTCCTCGGCCGCTCCTACCACGCGGTGCGCCGTTACGACGAGGCAGCCGAGGCCTACGGCAAGGCCGTCGAGCTCGCCCCGGCGAACGTCAACTACCGCTCCACCTACGGCCTGATCCTCGGCCAGGCCGGCGACCTCGAGAAGGGCCTCGCCGAGCTGCAGAAGGTGACGGCCACGCCCGGGTACAAGGACGCCGCGGGCTGGGCCAACATGGGCTGGGTCTACCGCAACCTGAACAAGCCCCCGGAGTCGATCGCCGCGTACCAGAAGGCGCTCGAGCTCGACCCCAAGCAGGAGCAGGCGGCGCTGGGCCTGGGCTGGGCCTATCAGTACACCAAGGAGTACGACAAGGCGATCGCGGCCTACAACCAGGCCATGCAGATCGACCCGAAGGACGCCTCGGCCGACGCGAACCTCGGCATCGCCTGGTGCTACTTCTTCAAGCGGCAGGTGCCGGAGGCGAAGGCGTTCGCCGACAAGGCCGCGGCGGCCGGGCGCAGCGTCACCCAGCTCAAGGAGAACATCGACAAGCTGGAGAAGGCCATCGCCAGCGGTGCCGCGATCACCGAGGCCCAGATCGCGGAGGCCCAGAAGCAGCAGCAGGAGTACGAAGAGCGCAACAAGAGGCTCGAGTCGGCGAACAACGCCCTGCGCTCCCGCAACGCGGCGTCCCGGGCGCGCGCGGCCCGGGACATCGCGGGGCTCGCCGGGCCGGACGCGGTGCCCGCGCTCGTCGTGCTGATGCAGACGGACCCCAACTACGACGTCAAGATCGCCGCCACCCAGGCCCTCGGCGCGCTCGGGCCGGCCGCCCGCTCGGCGCTACCCAACATCGACGGGATGATCCGCCAGCCGCCCTACACCGCGCCCGTGGGGGGCGCCTCGGCCGAGCAGCTCGACGCCGAGATGAAGGACGGGGACCTCAAGCGCGCGCTGCGCGACGCCCGGGCCAAGATCGCGCGGTAGCGTCAGGCCCAGACGCCGGGGATCGAAAGGCGGCAGTCGGGGCAGCGACCGTCCGCGCCGAGGCGGTTGCGGAGCACGCGGAAGCCGAGGCGCTCGACGAGCGTTCCCCGGCAGCCGGGGCAGTACGTGTTCTCCCAGCTCCGCACGACGCCGGGGAGGTTCCCCGCGTAGACGAAGTGCAGGCCCTCCGCGGCGCCGATCTCCGCCGCGCGCAGGAGCGAGCGGACCGAGGTCGGCTCGCGGTCGTCCATGCGGTAGTCCGGGTGGAAGGCGGTGACGTGCCACGGCACGTCGAGTGAGACGCCCGCCAGGAACCGCGCGACGTCGCGCAGCTCCGCGTCCGAGTCGTTGAAGCCGGGCACGACGAGGGTCACCACCTCGACCCAGAAGCCCTTCGCGTGGAGGGCGCGGATCGTCCAGGTCACGCGCTCGAGGGTCCCGCCGAGATCCCGGTACGGGCGGTCCCGGAAGCCCTTGAGGTCCACTTTGTAGAGCGACACCCAGGGGCGCAGGTATTCGAGAACCTCCTCGGTGCCGTTGCCGTTCGAGACGTACGAGCAGAGAAGCCCCTCCGCCTTCGCCAGCCGGAAGACCTCGACCGCCCACTCGCTCGTGATCAGGGGCTCGTTGTAGGTCGAGGTCACGAGGCGGGCCCCGCCCCGCCTCGCCGCGTGCACGATCTCCCGGGCGCTCACCTCCTCGACCGGCGCGAGCGCCCCGGGGTCGCGCAGCGTCTGCGAGGTGAGCCAGTTCTGGCAGAACCCGCAGTGCAGGTCGCAGCCGAGCATGCCAAACGAGAGCGCCTTCGCGCCGGGCAGGACGTGGTAGAAGGGCTTCTTCTCGACGGGGTCGAGGTGCAGCCCGGCCACGTAGCCGAAGGGCACGCGGAGGATGCCACCGTCGTTGAAGCGGACGCGGCAGATGCCCTCGCGCCCGGGGGGCACGAGGCAGCGGTGCCCGCACGCGACGCAGCGGACCCGGTCGTTGTCCAGCTTCTCGTAGAGCTCCCCCTCGCGGGTGTGACGTGCGAGGAGTTGGACGAGCGAGGGCGACGAGGTCATGGCGGACCCCCAACCCGGATTATAGGCAGAAGTCCATGGTCCGCCCCGGGTGCCGTTCGACTGGACGGCGAACCCCTTCCGCGGCTGCGCCATGGAGGGTGCAGGCGATCGTCGAGCGGGCCGGGGCGGCACGGCCCGGTATACTCGCGTGTTCCGCCCCGTGCGCGGGGCACCCCCGGGGAGACCGATGAGCGGAGTCACGATCGAGAGGCAGGGGCGGCTCGCCGTGCTGCGGCTCGCCAAGGCGCGCGGCAACGCGATCGACGAGCCGCTCGTCGAGGCACTGGCGCACGCGGCGGCCGAGACCGCTTCCGACCCCGGCGTGCGGGGCGTTCTCCTCGCCTCCGCCCACCCGAAGCTCTTCTGCCCGGGCCTCGACCTCGTCGCCCTCGCGGAGTACGACCGGGCCTCCATGGAGCGCTTCATGATGGCCTTCGCGGTCGCGGTCTGGGGGCTCTACGGCCTGCCGAAGCCGGTGGTGGCCGCGGTCTCCGGCGCCGCGGTGGCCGGCGGCTGCATCCTCGCCCTCACCGCGGACCACCGGGTGCTGAAGCGCGGCGCCCCTATCGGGCTCAACGAGGTCAAGGTGGGAGTGCCCCTGCCGTGGTCGGTCACGCGCCTGCTGCGGGCCACGGTCCATCCGGAAGCGCTCTCGCGCATCGCTCTCCTCGGCCGGAACTTCGCGGACGAGGAGGCGCTCGGCATGGGCCTGGCCGACGAGGTCGCGGAGGCCGAGGGCTTCGAGGCGACGTGCCTCGCGCGGCTCGAGGAGTACGCCGACAAGGACCCGCTGGCCCTCGCCACCACGAAGGCCTGGCTGCGCGAAAGCGTCCTCGCGGAGATGATGGCGCAGGAAGGCGAGCGGGTGCAGGGCTTCCTCGACGGGTGGTTCTCGACGGGAACGCAGGAGCGCATCCGGACGATCGTCGCCTCGCTGCAGTCGAAGGCCTGAGGCGAACGCCTCCGACCGCGCGGCCTTGGTCCTCGGATCCGCGGCGGGTCCCGCGCGTGAACCCGCCGCTACCCGTGGTCGCCGGCTGGCGCCCGGCGGTCTCCGCCTTCGTTCTGCTGCAGGCGCTTCGCGGCGTCGCCCGGCCGACGGGCTACGCCGGCCGGCGGCGGGAGCGGCGCCAGAGCCAGACCGAGGCGGCAGCGGCGATCACGACGGCGGCGATCCCCAGCACGCGGTTAGTGTCGGCCACGAGCGCCTTCACCGCGTCCCAGTTCCGGGCCAGCTCGTAGCCGGCGAACGCCAGGAAGGCGTACCAGATCGCGGAGGCGACGGCGGCGGGCACGAGCGCCCGGGCGGCGGTGAGGCCGGCCACCCCTGCAAAGGGCGGTACCGCCGCGCGCAGGCCGGGCAGGAAGCGGCTGAAGAAGATGCCCGCCGTCCCCCAGCGGGCGTAGGCCTCCTCGAGGGCGGCGAGGACCTCGGGCCGCATCAGCTTCCTCCCCCAGCCGTCGCGGAAGAAGCCGCGGCCGTGGCGCCGGCCGAGCGCGTACGTGCCGGCGGCCGAGGCGAGGTTCGCGAGCCAGCACAGCGTGGCGAGGGGCACGACCGACACCTCGCCCCGCCGCGCCAGGAAGGCCCCCAGCGCCACCGCGGTGTCGGCGGGCACCGGCGGGAAGACGTTCTCGAGGGCCGAGAGCGCCATCAGCACGAGGTAGGTCGGAACGACCGGCAGCGACGCCAGGGCGTCGAGGAGCCGGTCAAGCACGCGCCACTGCCTCGTGCACCAGGTGCAGCACCGAGCGGAAGGGCCGGCCCACCGCGCGCGACATGCCGATCTCGCAGGTGCGGCAGGTCGAGTAGCAGCCGGCCCCGGGCTCGCGCTCGAGGATGCGCCGGATCTCCGCCGCCTCCACCGCCGTGGCGCTCGCGGTGAGCTCCGGCACCAGGAAGCCCCGGTCGCCCGCGAACCCGCAGCACTCGGCGAAGAGCGGCACCTCGACTCGCTCGGCGTGCGCGCGAGCCACGGCCAGGAGGTCGGCGACGCCGCCCGACTTGATGAGCGTGCACGTCGGGTGGAGGATCGCGGTCCCCCGGCGCCGGGGGGCTCCCCCAACCCCGGCAGCACCTCGCGGGCCCAGTAGCTCGGGAAGTCCAGCATCCTCACCTCGCGCCCGGTCTCCTTCAGGATCCCGGCCACGAGGTCGGCGAGGGTGCCCGCGCACGGCGAGGCGTCCGTCACCACCGGCACGCGCCCCCCGCTCGACGCGCGCCAGAGCGCCTCGGCCGTCCGGCTCGCCGCGGCGCGGGCGGCGTCCGGGTAGCCCTTGCTCTGGAAGGCCATGCCGCAGCACAGGCCCTCGATCCCGTCGGGGACACGCACCGCGAGCCCCGCCCACCGGAGGACCTCGAGCATGGCCCGCGCCGGCGGCAGGGCGTCTTCTCCCGGCTGGGCACCCACGATGCGGGTCAGGCAGCTCGCGAAGTAGACGACGGGGCGCCCCGAGGCGGCGGGGGCGACCGGGGGCAGGCCGGGCGCGGGCAGCGGCAGCGCCAGGCCCGCGGGGACGCGGGGCACGAGCGTCGGCGCCGCGGCGTGCGCGACCTCCGACGCGAGCTCGACGAGCGCGGGGCCGAGCGGGAGCGCGCGCACCGCCGCGGTCGTCCCGAGGCCCGCCCGGGCCGCCTCGGCCACGAAGCCGAAGTGCCCGGCCACCGCCGCGGCCACCCGGTGCTCGGCCTCCGGGTGGGCGGCCGCCTTCAGCTCCTTGACGAGGGCGCCGGTGTCGATCTTCACCGGGCACGCGGCCTGGCACATCGAGTCCCCGGCGCAGGTCGCGACGCCCTCGTACGCGAAGTCCTTCTCCAGCGCCTCCCGCCACTCGCGGTCGCGGGGCGCGCCGGACCCTCGCAGCCGCGTGATCTCGCGCGTCACCACGATGCGCTGGCGGGGGGTGAGGGTGAGGTCGCGCGAGGGGCAGCGCGGCTCGCAGAAGCCGCACTCCGTGCAGCGGTCGGCGAGCGGCGAGATGGTCGGGCAGGGCTTGAGGTCCTCGAGGTGGGCGCGGGGGTTCGGGTTGAGGACGACGCCGGGGTTGAGGATCCCCCCGGGGTCGAGCAGCCGCTTCACGCGCTCCATCATCCCGTACGCCCGCTCGCCCCACTCGGTCTTCACGAAGGGGGCCATGTTCCGGCCCGAGCCGTGCTCGGCCTTGATCGCCCCGTCGTACTTGTTCACGACGAGTTCGACGAGCCCCTGCATGAAGGTGCCGTAGCGCTCGATCGCCTCGGGGCTGCGCACGTCCTCGGCGAGGACGAAGTGCAGGTTGCCGTCCTTCGCGTGGCCGAAGATCACGGTGTCGGGGATCCCGTGGCGCTCGAAGAGGGCCTGGCAGTCGAGGATCGCCTCGGCGAGCCGCGCGACCGGCACCGCCACGTCCTCGGTGAGGAACGCGGTCCCCGTGGGGCGCATCGCCCCGGTGCGGGCGGCGAGGCCCTTGCGCAGGTGCCACAGGGCCGCCCGCTCGGCCTCGCCGGTCGTGAAGCGCGGCGGCTCGAGCAGCCGGTGCGGGGCGAGGATGGCCTGCACGTCCGCGATCGAGGAGGCGAGGGCCGCCTCGTCCGCCCGCCGCAGCTCGACGAGGAGGGCGGCGTGGCGCTTCTCGATCTCGAAGGGCAGGGGGTGCTCGGTCGCGATCGAGCGCAGGGAGGACGCGTCGAGGATCTCGAGAGCGTCCGCCCCTGCCGCGGCCAGCGGCGCCACCGCCCTGCCCGCGTCCTCGAGCTCGGCGAAGAAGACGAGCGCGGTGGCGCGCGCGGGCGGCTCGGGCACGGTGCGGAAGATCATCTCGCCCACGAAGCCGAGCGTGCCCTCGGATCCCACCATGAGGTGGGCGAGGATGTCGACCGGCCGGTCGAAGTCCACGAAGGCGTTCAGGCTGTACCCGCTCGTGTTCTTCGTGCTGAACTTGTGGCGGATGCGGGCGGCGAGCGTCTCGTCGCGCCGGATCTCGTCGCGCAGCGCCAGGAGCTCGGCGTGGAGCGCCGGCCGCGCCCGGCGGAGGGCCTCGTCGGCGTCGGGCGGCGACGAGTCGACCTCGGTGCCGTCGGCGAGGAGGACGCGGAGCGAGTCGAGGGTGCGGTAGCTGTTCTGCGCGACCCCGCAGCACATCCCGGAGGAGTTGTTGGCGAGGATCCCGCCCACCATCGCGGCGTCGATCGAGGCGGGGTCGGGCCCGAGGCGGGTCTGGTGGGCCGCGAGGAGGCGGTTGAGGTGCGCTCCGACGACGCCGGGCTGCGTCCAGATGCGCTGGCCAGCGTCGAGCACCCGCGCGCCGCGGAAGAAGGGGCCGACCTCGACGAGCACGTCGTCGCTCACGGCCTGGCCGGAGAGCGAGGTGCCGGCCGCCCGGAAGGTCAGGTGCCGCCCGCGGCGGCGGGCCCAGGCGAAGAGGTCGCCGACCTCGCCCAGGCTGCGGGGGCGGACGATCGCCTCGGGGACGAGGCGGTAGATCGAGGCGTCGGCGGACCGGCCCAGGCGGTCGATGGGCCGGGAGAGCACGCGGTCCGGGGAGAGGAGGCGCTCGAGGTCGCCAATGACGGCAGGGTCGGCAGGTCGCATGGTGTCTCCCCTAGGGGGCCTCCGCCGCCTGCACCTGGAAGCGGTAGCGGGTGCCGCCGGCGTTCAGGGTGATGATGGCCGTCTTGCGCGTGGTGAGCCGGTCGCGGGTCATGCCCTGGGCGTCGGTCACGAGCACCCGGCCGCCCGAGTAGAGCGAGCCGGCGGAGGTCGCGAGCCGGACCTCGACGCCGGGGAAGCGGCGCCCGCCCTTCTTCTGGATCCGCACGAGGATCTGCGACTGCCCGCCGCCTGCCGGCAGCTGCCGCGGCTCGGCCCAGGCCGCGACCACGATCGGCTCCTGCACGGCCTTGACCGGCAGCGCGATCTCCTCCGGCGGGGCGGCCGGCTCGGGCGTGAGGGGCTGGCCGGGCGGAGGAGGCGGGGGCGGAGGAGGCCCGTGGCGGTGCGCCGCGCAGGAGACGAGACCGGTCGCGCACGCGACGAGCACGACGAGGCGAAGGGCGTGGCTTCGAAGCATGAGCGCGCCCACGGACGGGGGTGCCGGCTATCGTACAACGCCCCGCGCCCCCGGGCAGCGGCATAAGATGAGACCCGTGGGCTACAACCAGGCTCGGCTGCGTCGCCTCAACGACGCGCGGATCGCGCCCGGGGGCGACTACGTCCTCTACTGGATGCAGCTCTACCGGCGCCTCGAGCGCAACCACGCGCTCGATTACGCGCTGCGGTGCGCGGAGGAGCTCGGCCGGCCTCTCGTCGTCTACGAGGGCCTCCGGATCGATTACCCCTGGGCGAGCCGCCGCCTGCATCGCTTCGTCCTCGAGGGCATGCAGACGAACGCCGCGCGCGCCGCGGAGCTCGGCCTCAACTACTGGCCGTTCGTCGAGAGGGAGAAGGGCGAGGGGCGCGGCCTCCTGCGCTCGCTGACTTCACGCGCCTGCCTGGTCGTGACCGACGACTTCCCCTGCTTCATCGTGCCGGCCCAGACGGAGGCGCTCGCCCGCAGAGCGGCCGTCCCCGTCTTTGCCGTGGACTCGAACTCGGTGGTGCCGCTGCCGCTCCTCGGCCCCGCGGTCTTCGCCGCGGCGCACCTGCGCCCCCGCATCCACAAGGCCTTCGCCGAGGCGTGGCCGAATCGCGCCGCCGCGAGGCCGCGGGTGCCCGACGTGGCGTCGAGGGGCGTGAAGGCCCCCTTCGACGCGTGGAAGACGAAGGACGTCGCGGCCTTCGTGGACGGGCTGCCCCTCGATCCCACCGTTCCCCCGGTACCGCAGGTCCCGGGCGGGACGCCCGCGGCCCGGGCACGCCTGCGCGAGTTCCTGAAGAAGCGCCTGCGCGGGTACGCCGAGGAGCGCTCGGAGCCGCGCGCTCCCGCGGAGGGCCACGCGAGCGGCCTCTCGCCCTACCTGCACTTCGGGCACGTCTCGATCGAGGAAGTGGTGGGGGCCGCGCTCGGCACCACCGGCAAGTGGAACCCGGACGAGCTTCGGGTCCACAACCGGGGCAAGCGCGAGGGGTTCTTCTGCGACGACCCCGACGTCAACTCCTTCCTCGACGAGGCGCTCACCTGGCGCGACGTGGGCTTCCAGTGGCACTGGTCCCGCCGGGCCGACGCCGCCAGCCTCGAGACGGCGCTTCCCGCCTGGGCGCTGCGAACGCTCGGGGCCCACGCCGGCGACAAGCGGCCGTGGCTCTACTCGGCCGAGGAGCTCGAGGACGGCGCGACCCACGACCCGCTCTGGAACGCGGCCCAGCGCGAGCTCGTCGCGACGGGGACGATCCACAACTACCTGCGGATGCTGTGGGGGAAGAAGGTCCTCGAGTGGTCGGCCTCCCCCGCCGAGGCCTACCGCACCCTCGAGCACCTCAACAACAAGTACGCCCTCGACGGGCGCGACCCCAACTCCTACCACCGGCATCCTGTGGTGCTTCGGCCTCTTCGATCGGCCGTGGGCGCCCGAGCGGCCCGTCCTGGGCTCGGTCCGCTACATGTCCTCGGAGAACACCGCCCGCAAGTTCGACCTCGAGCCGTACTACGCCTACGTCGAGCGGCTGCCCTCGATCTCCGAGGCCCGGTCCGGCCGGTCGGCCGCGGCCATCACCCCGTCGGCGGCGGCGCACCGCGGGCGAGACGGTCGAGCCGGGTGATTCGCGCCCCGGCCTCGGCCGGGAGCTCGACCGGACCGACGGCCTTCCCGTCGCGCACGCTGACGGCGCGCGACGCGATCCCGGCGAAGGGCTCGATCTGGTGGCTCACGACGACGACCGCGGCGCCCTGCCGCAGGAGGGCCTCGATCCACCCCAGGACCCGCTCCTGCAGGCCCCGGTCGAGGGACTCGAGCGGCTCGTCGAGGAGCACGACGCGGGGCGTGCCGACCCACGCGGCGGCGAGGAGCGCGCGACGGCGCTGGCCGGCGGAGAGCTCACGGACCGAGGCGTGCATCCGCTCGCCGAGACCGGCCTCGGCCAGGGCCGACTGCGCGCGGAAAGCCGGCTCGCCGCGCAGCCGGCAGACGAGGCGCAGCACCTCGAGGAGCGAGGCGTAGGGCGAGAGGTCGGGGTGCTCGGGAACATAGGCGAGAGGCCGGCGGGCCGCGGCCTCGTCCGTCCAGAGGTCCCGCCCTTCGATGAGGACGCGGCCCGCGTCCGGCCGCTCGACGCCACCGGCGAGCTTCAGGAGCGTCGACTTGCCGCAGCCGTTCGGCCCGACGAGGAGGGTCAGTCCCGGGCCGAGGCGCAGGTCGATACCGTCCAGGACGGGCGCCTCCTCCCCGTCGTAGGCGAAGCGGACGCGGCTGAGCTCGATCATCTCGCGCTCCAGGACTGCGGGTCGCCGACCGCCCGGTGGTGCAGCTCTTCCCAGCGGCTGACTTTCTGGAGCCGGTCCCGCGCGGCCGCCGCGCGCCAGGCGAAGGGGGCGACGGCCAGGGCGGGAAGCGACAGCCACGGGAGGACGGCCACCCAGGCGGCGAGGAGCGCGGCCTCGGCCAGGAAGCTGCCGATCGATCCCGTCTTCGGCCGGCCGCTCGCCCGGACCGCGCCTGCCGCGCGCAGGGCCAGGGTCGGGAGGCACGCGGCGACCGTGAGCGCCGCCACGGGCTCGAGGATGGCCGTGGCGACGAGGGGAACGAGGCACGGCAGGGCCAGGGCCGTCGCGTCCTCCGCGGTCCTTCGATGCGATCCGGCGGGAAGGGAGCGGGCCCAGGGCCAGGCGGGCCGGCGGCGGGCGAGGTGCTCGGCCAACGAGGCAATGACGAGGACGACCGCGAGACCGCCTCCGAGGCGGGCGGCTCCGGCGGCCACGGCCGGGGTCAGGTCGTTGTTGACGCGCAGCAGGGTCATCGCGCCGACGGGAAGGAGGCCGAGGAGCGGCGCGGTCACGAGAGCGGGCCCGAGGGCTCGTGCCGCGACGAGTGTGGGGGTGGGGACGGCCGGGGAGAAGGACCGGCGGCCCGACGCGGAGGAGGAGCGGAGCGGACCGGCCAGCCGCTCGGCCGCGACGAGCACCAGTGCGGCGCCGAGGAGCGTGCCGAGGCGCGGCTGGCTGAGGGCCACGAGCGCTCCGAGGGCCAGGGTGCGGCTGTGCCACGCCCTCTCCCCGGGCCAGGCGGCGAGCGCGGCGGCCAGGGTCACCAGCGGAAGGGCCGCCAGGCGGCCGAGCCCGACCCCCGCGGGCTGGCGGGCCGCGAAGGCGGCCATCGAGACGAGCGCGAAGGCGAGGGGCGCCTGGGCGGCCGCGACGGCCACGAGCGCGGCCCGGCGGTGCGTGGTCGCGCGGACCGGAAGGTGTCGGGGCCACCCAGCGAGCCCGGCGGTGACCCGCGGCGTGGCCCACGCCGCGAGGGTGAGGGCGACCGCCGCCACGGCCAGCCCCGCACCCGGCCCGCCATGGGGGCCCGCGACCCACGCCGCGGTCCCGCGCAGGGCCGCGCTCGGGTCCTGCTGGACGAGGATACCGACGACGGGGACGGCGGCGAGCGGGGCGGCCGCCCGCATCGCGAGGCGCGCGCCGACGTGCAGGTGGAACCGCGCGAGAGCGAAGAAACCGGCGAGGTCTTCCATGTCTCTCAGCCCCGGATCTTCTCGAGCGTCTTGCGGGCCTCGCGCTGCACGCGCTCGTCGGCATCGCGTGACGCGCGCTCGAGGCCCTCGAGCACCGGACCGGACGCCGGTCCCATCCGGCCCAGGGCCCGCGCCGCCTGGAGGCGGACCTCCGGGTCGGCGTCCCCCAGCGCCGCGAGCACCGCCGCGACCGTGCCGTCGGCTTTCTTGGCCGAGCTTGCCGAGGGCGCGGATGGCCTCCGCGCGCACCCATCCCTCGGGATCGGCCAGGCGAGCCAGCAGCGCTGGCTCCAGTGCCGGGGAATCGACGCCGATGTCCCCGAGGGCGAGGGCCGCGTGGGCCCGGACGCGCGCGTCGGCGTCGCCGAGCGAGCTCCACGAGCGGCGCCACGGCGCCTGCGGCCTCCGGGCCGATCTTGGCCAGCGCGAGCGCCGCCTTCGCGCGCACGTCGGCGTCCGGGCTGCCCAGGCGGCCCACGATCCCGGGCACGGCGGCGTGGATTGCGGGGCCGAGGCGGCGCGCGGCCCGGGCGGCGCTGCCGAGCTCGTAGCCGGCCTCGTTCTCGAGGGCGGCCACGAGCGCGCCCAGCGCCTCGCCCACGGCGGATCCCATCCCGCCCAGGGTGAACGCCGCGAAGTTGCGGACGCACGGGTCCTGGCTCTCGAGCGCGCGGGTGAGGTCCGGGAGATGGCGGCCCGGGGGCACGCCGATCCGGGCCAGGGCCTGCGTGGCTTCCCAGCGCACGACCTCCCGTGGGTCGTCCAGGGCCCGCAACAGCGGGGGAACGGCTCCCCGAGCGGCGGGGCCCAGCGCTCCGAGCGCACGGGCGGCGGCGGCGCGCACCGGCTCCTCGGGATCGCCGAGACGCTCGGCCAGGACCGGCTCCGCGGGGGCCGCGTCCGCCCCGAGCGTTTCGAGGGCCCAGGCGGCGGCGGCCCGTACGTCGAGCGTGGGATCAGAGAGGGCCCGGATCAGTGCCGGAAGGGTCCCGGACGGGACCGAGCGCGGCCTCCCCGCCTCGATCCAGCGGCTCGCGGCTGCCCCCTCCGGCCCGCCGGCGCGAAGGGCCGCGAGCAGCGGGGGCACGAACGAGCGGCGCGGCAGCAGGCCCGAGCGCTCGATCGCGGTCGCGACGAGGCGGCCCCCCTCGGCGCTGAGGTGGTTGTCGTCGACGAACGCGGCCGGGCCCAGCGTCCCGACGGCCGGCAGCAGGTCGAGACAGCGGATGTCGTCCCGCGCGCAGAAGGCCGCCGTCGCCTGCTGAGGCAGCGGCGGCGGCGCCCCCGGCGAGACCTGCAGGCGGTAGGGAAAGAGCACGAGCGCAAAGGCGGCGCCGTCCCGCCGCACCTCGTCACGCAGGAGGCCCAGCTCCCGGAAGAACACGTCGTAGGTCGCTCCGCTCCGGAAGAGCTCCTCCACGTCGCGCAGCTCCCGCTCCCGGGCCCCCACCAGCCGGCGCACGAGCGCGGACCGACGGTAGAGCCCGACGAGGAAGGGCGGCGGCGGCCGGAGCTGGTGCTCGAGCTCCACGATGTCGTTGAGGCAGGCCGCCACGATCACCACGTCGGGGCGATAGGGGCGCGCGATGCGGTGGTAGGCGATCCGCTGCTGGCGCGTCGACCACCCCCGGACGGCGACGCTGAGGACCTCGACCCTCTCGCCCTCCTGCTCGAGCCGCGCGGCGAGGACCCGCGGGAAGGTCTCCTCGGGCTCCACGCCGAAACCCTCGGTGACGCTGTCGCCCAGGAAGACGACGCGGGAGGTGAGCTCGGGCTTCTCGATCGGGTGGGTCCGGTCGCGGACGCCGTCCGCCGTCACTTCGGATGGCGGCCAACCGCGCGGCTGGGGCTCGAGCGTGTAGAAGTGGTCCCCTCCCTCGGGGGCCCAGGAGCGGCCCTCGGCGAGCGCCGTCTGCGGTCGGCGAGGCTCGAAGAGGCGGGCGAGCCCCTCCAGGGCCCCGAGGAACAGGACGCTGACCGCAAGGCTCAGGAGCAGGTTCGCGGCCAGGGACGTGCGCGGCATCGGGTCGCTCGACAGTATAGGGGGGCGTGCGCGCTTGCAGATTGTGCAGGCAGCACCTACACTAAATGCATGCAGTATACGATTCGGGGGATTCCGCCCGCCATCGATGCGGCGGTCCGGGAGCGCGCCCGGGCCGAGGGCAAGAGCCTGAACGAGGCGGCGGTCGAGGCGCTCGCAGACGGGCTCGGCCTGGGTGACGAGGACGTCGTCCGCCGCGACCTCTCCGACGTGGCCGGGTCGTGGAGACGGGACCCGGTGCTGGAGGCCGTCCTCGCCGCCCAGGACCGGATCGACGAGGGCCTCTGGAAGTGAGGGTGGCCCTCGACACCCACCGGTACGTGGACCTCTGCAAGGGGGTCGAGCCCACTGTGCGGATCGTCTCGACTGCGGAGGCCGTCTGGCTTCCCTTCGTCGTGGTCGCCGAGCTGCGGGCCGGGTTCGTTCTCGGGAAGCGCACCACGGAGAACGAGCGGGTGCTCCGGCGGTTCCTCCTGAAGGAGGGCGTCGCCGTCCTCTACCCGGACGACCAGACGACGCACCACTATGCCGCGGCCTATCGGCAGCTACGGCTTCAGGGAACGCCGATCCCGACCAACGACCTGTGGATCGCCGCCCTGGTTCTCCAGCACAACCTCCGGCTCCACGACCGGGACGGGCACTTCGACCACTTGCCGCAGATCGTCCGGGTCTGACTCCTCTGAGGCCTCGACGCAGCCTGGCCCCGTGAGGGGAAGGATGGGGCGACCCGCGCGGGTCGCCCCATCCCCCTCGAGAGAACGGTGTCGCCCCCGGCCTAGAAGATCAGCTTGATTCCGATCTGGGCGCGCCGGGCGTAGTTCGACTGGTTCGAGGCCGTGACCTGCCCGAACGTGGTGGACGTCGCGCTGGAGACAGGCTGGGGGAAGTAGACCTCGTTGAAGGCGTTGATGAGCTCCAGCCTCAGCTGGAGCTGAATGTCTCCGCTCAACGTCGTGTTCTTGAGGAGCGCCAGGTCGACGTTGTTGATGGAGTCCCGGCGGACGTCGTCGAACCGGTACGGCGTCGTCCGCAGGTGGTTGACCGGCGTCGCGGCCGTCGACGTCGCGTTCAGGATCGAGGTGAAGGCGCCGGTGTTGAACCACTGGGCGACGGTCGGGTCGCTGCTGGCGATGTCCCCGCCGTTGTAGAAGAGGTCACCCGAGGTGACCGAGGTGTTGACGTTCATGGCCCCGAACGGGACGGGGAAGCCGCTCTGGTAGGTGTAGACGCCCTGGACCTGCCAGCCACCGACGAGCGCGTTCACGAACCCGTCCGCGCCGGACAGGAAGCGGCGGCCCTTCCCGAAGGGCAGCTCGAGGATGGCGCTGAGGGACAGGCGGTGCTTCACGTCGAGGTCCGAGATCATCCGGGTCGGCTCGGCGTCGCCCGCGTTCAGGTACTCCGTCGCCTGCTCCCACTTGGCGTAGGTGTAGGCGACGCCGAGGGTGTAGCCGCGCGAGAAGCGCTTCTGCAGGCTGAGCTGGGCGGAGTTGTACCAGGACTTGCCGTCGTTGTTCGTCGTGATGATGTCGGCGAACTCCGGGTACGGCCGCAGCAGCTGGTTGCGGGCGATCGTCGGGTTGTTGAAGCTCGTCCCCGGCAGCAGCCCGGCGAACGGGTTCGGGACCGCGCCCGAGAGGAACGAGTTGTTCGCGTCCATCGCCGCGGTCCGGGAGTTGTCCCCGTTCAGGTACTGGTTCGGCAGCGCGTTGATGTTGCGGGCGATCTCGATGTCGTAGCCGTAGTTGCCGACGTACGCCGCGTCGAGGACGAAGCCCCCCGGCAGCTCCCGCTGGAAGCCGATCTGGTAGCGCATCTGCTTCGACACGGCCGGGTTCTGGTTGAAGAAGTTGATCGTCTGCCCGAGGCCCTGCTGGTAGCCGTTCGCGTTGCCGACCGGCTCCAGGATCGGTGTCGTGAGGAACGCCGTGTCCCAGCTCTTGGGGACCGGCGCGCCGTAGGCGTTGTTGACCGTGCCGGCGGTGGTCGTCTGCTGCCAGCCGTTCGGGAACACGTCGCCACGCCGCTGCCCGAGGAAGCCGGCAAACAGCCCGACGCCGCCGCGGATGACCGTCTTCGCGTTCATCTGGTAAGCGAACCCGAAGCGCGGCAGGAAGGTGTTCTTCGGGGTCTCGTACAGCCGGTTGCTCTGGCCGTTCACGCCCGCGAACAGGAGGCCGCCCTTCACGTTCAACTGCGGAACGAGGGCCTTCAGCGACGGGCTCGTTGAGGGCCGCGTATCGAGCCTGGGCCGTCGCCTCGATCGGCTGGGTGTAGGTGGTGTCGAAACCCGTGACGCTCTTGTTGTTGCGCTCGGTGAGCGCCGTCTCGAGCTCCCAGCGCAGGCCGATGTTGAGCGTCAGCTTGCTGTTGACCCGCCAGTCGTCCTGCACGAAGAGCCCCCAGGTCTTGGAGTACTCGGAGTAGTCCGAGGCGCGGTTGAGGGACGTGGTGTTGGGCATCCCGAGGAGGAACGCGGCGTAGTTCTGCAGGCCCTGGTAGTCCGTGCCGCTGGCGCTGCTCTGCCGGGTGTACGCGTTGGTGAAGGCGTACTGGCCGGCCTGGTTGTTGGCGGTGGAGAGGCTGTCCTCGCGGTAGATCCTCATCTCCAGGCCGCCCTTCAGCGAGTGCTGGGCCAGCACCTTGTTCAAGGCGGCGACGACGGTGTGCGAGGTGGTCGGCCGGAAGTCGTTGCCGAACGCCACGTCGAGCATCGTGTTCCCGTCGAAGTCGAGACGCGGGAAGTACCGGTTCACCTCGGGGATCAGGGTGTTGTACTCCTGGGGGAAGCCCAGCTGCGTCAGGTCGTAGTTCCGGTACTCCGGTACCTGGCCCGAGTTGCGCTCGAAGCGGTTGTAGCCGTACCGGACGTTGAGCACGGTCGTCGGGTTGAAGACGTGGACGTCGTCGACCACCGCCTGGTACGAGATGAACTGGAAGTTGGTGGCAGTGAGCCCGTTCCCCATGTAGTCGTTGTAGATGCTGTCGCGCTTGTACCAGCTGTACCGAGCGAACATCTTGTTGGCGCTGGAGACCTTCTGGTCGAGGCGGGCCGTGAAGGTGTCGTAGTTGGCCGTCTCCGCCACGGTCGAGTCGTAGATGTTGCCGGACAGGCCCGGGTTCTTGGGCAGGGAGTAGTAGTCGAGGATCGCCTGCGAGACGGGGCTGATCCGGTTGGCCGGGATGATGTTGCCGGGGAACGGCTGCCCGACGAACTGCGAGCCGCTGGGGACGCGGGTGAGCGGGTCGTAGATCGTGATGTTCGACGAGTAGGCGGAGAAGTCCCCGTTGCGCAGCGCCTCGGTCGGGACCCAGGAGTCGGAGGGGGCGTCGAAGCGCGGGCGGACGTCCTTGATGCGCTCGTAGCCGACCGCGATGAAGGTCTTGTCCCTCCCGTCGTAGAGGCCCGGGATGCGAATGGGACCGGTGAGGCTGAAGCCGGGCCGGTTCGAGGAGGTGTCCGGCTTGGCCTGGCCTCTCGAGTTCCCGAAGAAGTCGTTCGCCGCCATGCCCTTCGGCTCGGCGAAGTAGTAGACCGTGCCGTGGTAGCGGTTCGTCCCCGACTTGATGCTCATGCTGGTGACGCCGCCCTCGGTGTTGCCGAACTGGGCGTCGAAGGTGGCCGTCTGCACCTTGAACTCCTGCACCATGTCGGAGGGCGGGACGTAGCTCGCGATGACCTCGTTCTGGTTCGCGGTGGCGGTGCTCGGCACGCCGTCGATGAGGAGGTCGCTGCGGTTGCTGCGCGTGCCGTCGTAGGCGTACCCGATGATGTGGGTCGGCTCGTACGGCCGGTCCAGCCGCTGGTCACCCGAGTGGGCGAGGCCGGTCGCGAGGCCCATGATCTTGTAGGGGTCGCCGTGGATCAGCGGCAGCTCCGCGATGCGCTTCTGGTCCACCGTGAAGCCGATGCTGGCGTCCGAGTTGTTCAGCGGGAGGCTCTCCGCGGTGACGCTGACGGCTTCCTGCAGGCCCCCGACCTCGAGCGCGATGGCCAGGTTGCGGGTCTCGCTGATCTGGAGCAGCACGTTGTCCTGGACGTGCTTCTTGAAGCCCGCGACCTCGACCGTCACCTGGTAGGTGCCCGGGAGCAGGAAGCTGACCTGGAACAGGCCGTCGGCGTTGGTCGTCGAGGAGGCCGTCGTGCCTCTCGACGCGTCCGTGACGGTCACGGACGCCCCGGGGATCGGCGCCTTGGTGGTGTCCGTCACCCGGCCGGTGATTCTCCCGCGTGTCTCCTGAGCCTGCAGGGACAGGGGGAGGATGAGAAACGTCAGCAAGAGGGCCAGGGCGCAGTACACGCCTCTGGGCGGGGTACGTTTGCGTTCCATGTCAATCTCCCTTCGGCCGCGGGCGCTGGGCCCGACTGGATGCCAAGGATCGAGCGGTGCCTTCATGAAGCCTTTCCTTCCTCGGTTCGTGTGATCGCCCGGCGCCCGCGACGTCTTTCTGCCGCGGGCGGGGCGGGGCGCTCGTCGCCCGTCTTCGTCTTCACCTGCTCCCAGCGCGCGTGCTCGAGGTGCTGGGTCATCTCGCGCCGGGCGCGCTCGGCGCTGCGGGCGCGGATCGCCTCGTAGATGCGCCGGTGGGTCTCCGCCGACTCGCGCAGGCCGAAGCCCTTCATGCTGATCCGGCCGGTCTCCCAGATGATCTCGGTGAGTGTCCCGATGATCGCCGCCACGATCGGGTTGCCCGAGCCGGCGGCCACCGCGCGGTGGAAGCCCAGGTCGTGGCGGAGGAAGGGGTCCGGCTCCTCGAGGGTCGCGAACATCCCCGTGATCTCGTCGGCCATGGCCGCGAGCTGCTCGCCCGTCGCGCGCTCGGCGGCGAGCCCGGCCGAGCCGACCTCGAGCATCCGCCGGGCCTCGTACATCTGGTCGAGGGTGAAGCCGTGCAGGGCGGCGAGGAACTGCAGCGGGGCCTTGCCGAGCTTCGGCGGGCCCTCGACGATGAAGGTGCCGGCGCCGCGTCGCGAGGTGATGATGCCCATCGCCTGCAGCGTCCGCAGGCCCGAGCGGAGAGAGGGACGGCTGACGCCCATCTTCTGGGCGAGCTCCCGCTCGGGGGGGAGCCGGTGGCCGGGGCCGAGACGCCCCGTCTCGATCTCCCGCCAGACGTGCTCGACGACCTGGGCGCCGGCGGCGCTGTCACGAGGAGTCAAATGCGGTCCGACCTTTCGATCCATTGCCTGCTTGGACGTGACTGGAATATCACTTTTCTTGACATATTGCAACGCAAACCTCATACCAAGGGGTGCCCGACTGGATCAATGGTCGGACCAATGTCCTTCCCGAGGGAGATCCCCGAAGGCGATAGACTCGCCGCGTGATGCACCCTCTCGCCGCCCTTTGGCTCGCCACGGCCATGGCGGGGACCGGGGCCACCGCTCCCGCGGAGACGATCGATCGCCACGTGCTGGTGAGCCGCCACGATCCGGTCCTCCGGACCTTCGACACCGGCTCGCCGCTGTCGGTCGGCAATGGGGAGCTCGCCTTCACCGTCGATGCGACCGGCCTGCAGACCTTCGCCGAGGCCTACGACGAGACGATCCCCCTCGGCACGCTCTCGCAGTGGGGCTGGCACACCGCACCCAACCCACTGGGCTTTTCCCTCGACCGCTTCCGCTTCACCGAGTTCGAGGCGGACGGCCGCAAGGTGGGCTACGCGGACATCCCGGGCGACCGCAGGACGCCCGAGATCGAGTGGCTGCGGGCGAACCCGCACCGCCTCCATCTCGGCCGCATCGGCTTCCGGCTGGCGCTCCGGGACGGCCGGGAGGCGACGCGCGAGGACCTGACCGACGTCGAGCAGGTCCTCGACCTCTGGAACGGCGTCCTCCGCAGCCGCTTCCGGCTCGAGGGGGAGCCGGTCGATGTGGAGACGCTCTGCCACCCGCAGCTCGACCTCGTCGCGGTGCGGGTCGTCTCGTCTCTCGTCCGGCAGGGGCGGATGGCCATCCGTCTGCGCTTCCCCTACGGCACGGGGCACGTCACGGCCGCCGACTGGACGCGGCCGGAGGCGCACGAGACGGTGCTCGTCCGCTCGGACGCGAGGGGCGCCGAGCTCGCGCGGCGGCTGGACGGTGACAGTTACCGCGTCCGGCTCGCCTGGGCCCCCGCCGCGACCCTGGCCGAGAAGGAGAGGCACGTTTTCGTCCTCGAGCCGGGAGGAGAGGGCGAAGCGCTGGAGACCGTGGTGGGCTTCTCCCCCGCGCCGGCGGGAGTTCCTCCCGGGTTCGCGGAGACGCGCCGGGCCGCGCAGGAGCACTGGAACCGCTTCTGGACGACCGGCGGGGCGATCGACCTCTCGCGCAGCCGCGATCCCCGCTGGCGCGAGCTGGAGCGGCGCGTCGTGCTCTCGCAGTACCTCACCGCGATCCAGTGCGCCGGCCGCTACCCGCCGCAGGAGACCGGGCTCACCTTCAACAGCTGGGAGGGCAAGTTCCACCTGGAGATGCACTGGTGGCACGCCGCGCACTTCGCCCTCTGGGGGCGCCTCCCGCTGCTGGAGCGGAGCCTCGGGTACTACGTGGACATCCTCCCACGCGCGCGGGAGACCGCGCGGCGCCAGGGCTACTCCGGGGCCCGCTGGCCGAAGATGACGAGCCCGAGCGGCGCGGAGTCGCCGTCGAGCGTCGGCCCGTTCCTCGTCTGGCAGCAGCCGCACCCGATCTACTACGCCGAGCTCGTGCACCGGGAGCGCGGCGACCGCGCCACCCTGGAGCGATTCCGCGACGTCGTGCACGAGACGGCGGAGTTCATGGCGTCGTTCGCCTCGTGGGACGCCGCGGGAGGACGCTACGTGCTGGGGCCGGTCCTCCAGGGCGCGCAGGAGATCTTCCCGAAGGACCGCACGTACAACACGGCCTTCGAGCTCGCGTACTGGCGCTGGGGCCTCGAAACCGCCCAGCGCTGGCGCGAGCGCCTGGGGCTCGCCCGCGAGCCCCGCTGGCAGAGGGTCCTCGACCACCTCGCGGCCCTCCCGGTGCGCGACGGCAAGTACCTCTTCGCCGAGAGCGCCCCGGACAGCTTCACCGACCCCCGATGGGCCCGGGACCACCCCTCCGTGACGGGGGCCCTCGGCGTCCTGCCGGGCGGCGGGGTCGATCCCCCGACCATGCGCCGCACGCTCGACTGGATCTTCCGGCACTGGAGCTGGCCGGACACCTGGGGCTGGGACTACCCGATGCTGGCCATGTGCGCCACGCGCCTGGGCCAGCCCGAGCGGGCGATCGACGCGCTGCTCCTCGACGTGCCGAAGAACGCCTACCGGCCGAACGGCCACAACCACCAGCGCCCCGGGCTGACGATCTACCTCCCCGGCAACGGCGGGCTGCTCGCGGCGGTGGCCATGATGGCGGCCGGCTGGGACGGCGGGCCCGACCGTCCGGCTCCGGGCTTCCCGGCCGACGGGAGCTGGCAGGTGCGCTGGGAGGGCCTGCGGCGGATGCCGTGAGGAGCCGGGGGGGTGGGCTCAGCGGCACGCCCGGTCGAAGGACTGGTCGTCGAGGGCCGCCGTCGAGCGCTGGAAGGCGAGCAGCCGGGCGAAGGCCCCTCCGGCGGCGGTGAGCTCGGCCGCACGGCCTCGCTCGACCACCCGGCCCCGGTCGAGGACGAGCACCTCGTCGAAGGCCTCGAGGCCGACCAGGCGGTGGGTGACGAGCAGCGTGGCCCGGCCCTCGCCCGCGCCGACGATGGCGCGCATCACCTCGCGCTCGGTGAGGGCGTCGAGGTGGGCGGTCGGCTCGTCGAGGAGGAGGAAGGGCGCCCGCGTCCGCAGCAGCGCCCGCCCGAGGGCGAGCCTCTGCCGCTCGCCCCCCGAGAGCTGGTGCCCCTGCTCGCCGACCCACGTGTCGAGGCCGCCGGGAAGGCGGGCGACGAGGTCGTCGAGGCGAACCGCGTGGACGACGGCGCGGAGCTCTCTCTCGCCGCTCCCGGGCGCGGCAAGGAGGAGGTTCTCGCGCAGCGTTCCGGTGAACAGCTGCGCGCGCTGCGCGGCGAAGGCCATCGCCTCGCGCACGCGGTCGGAGGGCCAGGTCCTGGCATCGCGCCCGTCGAGGAAGAGGGCGCCCGGGTCCACGTCCCAGAAGCGCAGCAGCAGGTGGACGAGGGTGGACTTGCCGGAGCCGCTCCGGCCCACGACGGCGACGCGGCGGCCCGGCCCGAGACGGAGATGGACGCCGTCGAGGACCGGGGCGGGGTCGCCCGGGTAGGCGAAGCGCAGGCCTCTGACCTCGAGGACCCGGGGGGCCGCGTTCACGGGGGTGGGAAGGGCGGGTTCGGGCACGGCGGGCGGCTGGTCCACGACCTCGAAGATGCGGCGGGCCGACTCGCCCACCACGCCCAGCCCCTGCCAGGCCGCGGGGAGGGACGCCACCGCCTCGAAGGCGGCGAGAGTCAGGAGCGTCACGACGGCCAGGTGCACGCCGCCGAGGCTCCCGGCCCGCACGGCCGGGATCGCGAGGGCGAGAACCCCGAGCGCGGTGAGGTCGGCGCCCAGTCCCACGAAGGCGCCGCCGAGGGCCGAGGCGCTCACGAGGCGCCGCTGCTCGCCGACGGCCTCGCGGCTCGTCGCGTCCACCGCCGCCGCGTGGTCGGCCTCGCGCCCGAAAGCCAGCAGCTCCGCCTGTCCCTGGACGGCGTCCACGAGCCGGGCTGCGAGCTCCCCGCGCAGCGACGCCAGACGGCGCCCGGGTGCCCGGCCCAGACGCCAGCCGAGCCAGGGGAGGAGCGTGCCGCTGGTCACGAGGCCGGCCACGGCGGCCGCCGCCAGGCCCGGCCCGAAGGGCCAGAGAGCGATACCGGCGAGCACGACGAGCACGAGGGCGGCGAGGCTCGGGCCCAGGACGCGCACGTAGAGAGTCTCGAGGGCCGCCACGTCCTCGATCAGCCGCCCGAGGAGGTCGCCGCTGCGGCGGTCGACCAGGCGGGCCGGCGCGAGGGGCACGAGGGAGCGGAAGACCGCCAGCCTCAGCCGGGCCAGGAGACGCAGGGTGACGTCGTGCGAGGCGAGGCGCTCGAGGTAGCGCAGCACGGCGCGGGACACGCCGAAGGCGCGCACGCCGACGATGGCCACCGAGAGCGCGGCGATCGACGGGTGGAGCGCGGCCTTCGAGAGCAGCCAGGCCGAGGTGCCCATGAGCCCCACGCCGGCGGCCACCGCCAGGACCTGCAGCGCGGCCGCGAGCGACGCGGGGCCGCGCTCCGGCGCGAGGAGCAGGACGAGCCGCCGCCACCGGCCGCTCAAGGCGCCCCCTCCGCGGCGGCCAGCAGATGCGCGTACGCCTGGCCCGCGGCCGCGAGCTCGCGTGGCGGGCCCTCCTCGAGGACCCGGCCGTGTGACAGCAGCGCCACCCGGTCGGCGCGGTTCACGGTAGCGAGACGGTGGGCGACGAGGAGCACCGTGCGGCCGCGCCGCAGGCCGTCGATCGCGTCCGAGACCGCGGCCTCGCTCTCGGGGTCGAGCTGCGCGGTCGGCTCGTCGAGGACGAGGACGGGGGCGTCCTTCAGGAAGGCGCGGGCGAGGGCGACGCGCTGGGCCTGGCCGCCGGAGAGCCGCTCCCCGCCCTCGCCCACCGGGGTCTCCCAGCCCCGCGGCAGGCCGCCCAGGACCGGGCCGAGGAAGGCCTGGGCGGCGGCCGCCTCGAGCTCGGCGGGCGAGGCCCCGGGGCGAGCGAGGAGCACGTTGTCGCGGAGCGAGCCGTGGAAGAGGCGCGGCTGCTGCGGGACCCAGGCCACGCGGCGCCGCCACGCCTCCGGCGCCGTCTCGCCGAGCGGCCGGCCGTCGACCGTGATGGCCCCCCCGTCCGGCTCGAGGAAGCGGAGAAGGAGCCGTGCGGCCGTCGTCTTTCCGGCTCCGCTCGCGCCGACGAGGGCCACGGTGGCGCCGGCGGGAAGAAGGAGCGTGAAGCCGTCGAGCGCCGGCGCGCGACCGGGGCCGTACGCGAAGCGCACGCCGTCGAACGCGATCGCGGGGGCGGTCGCGGGGACAGGTGCCGCTCCGTCGCCGCCGGCGGCGCTCTCCCCGCGCTCGACCGCGGGAGCGACCCGCGGGCCGTCGGCCTCCAGGACCTGCGCGATTCGCCCCGCCGCCTCCCGGCCCGCCATCCCCGCGTGGAACGAGGCGCCCAGGGCGCGCAGGGGCCGGTAGAACTCGGGGGCGAGCAGGAGGACGAAGAGGGCCTCGCCGAAGGCGATCCGCGCGTAGAGAAGCCTCAGACCCACCTCGACCGCCACCACCGCCGTGCCCAGGGTCGCGAGTGCCTCGAGGACGAGCGCGGAGACGAACGCGACGCGCAGGACGCCCATCGTCACCTCGCGGTGGCGCTCGCTCGCCCGGGCGATCGCGTCGGCCTCGGCGCCGTCGCGCCCGAAGGCGCGCAACGTGGCGAGGCCCTGCACGGCGTCGAGGAAACGCGCGGCGAGGCGCGAGAGCGTGACCCACTGCCGTCGCGTGCGCTCCTCGGCCGCCCCCCCGACGAGCCACAGGAAGAGGGGGACGAGGGGATAGGTGAGGAGGAGCACGAGGGCCGAGAGCGGGTCCGCCCACAGCACGGCCGCGAGGATCGCCAGCGGGACGAGGATCGCGAGAGCCGACTGGGGCCGGTACTGGGCGAGGTACGGGTCGAGGGCGTCCACGCCGCCGACCAGCGTGTTCGCGAGCTCGCCGGTTTGCTCGCCCGAGGCGAAGCGGGGGCCGAGCGCGAGGACCCGCCTCAGGAGGCGGTCGCGGACGGCAACGCGGACGGCGCCGGAGTAGCGCTGGGCGAGGACCTCCTGACTCCACGTCGCGGCCGCGCGCAGCGCGGCCGCGACGGCAAACCCCAGCAATTGGGGGGCGACGGTCTCGAAATCGCCCCCCCCGAGAAAGCCGGCCGTGATCGCAGACGCCAGCAGCCACGCCTGCACGACGGCGAGAAGGCCGGCCAGCCCCCCCAGAAGAACGGAAGGGGCGAGGCCGCCGCGCGGCCCCGCCCCGGAGGGAATGATCCGGGTGATTTCCCGCACCCGGTAACGGTATCAATACTCCAGCTTCGATTCCGCGGTGATGCGGTGGCGGAACACCCAGTACGTCCACGCCTGGTAGGCGAGGACGACGGGGACGAAGACCCCCGCCACGATGCTCATGACCTTCAGGGTGTAGGGGGTCGAGGACGCGTTGTAGATCGTGAGGCTCCACTCCGGGTTCAGGCTCGAGACCATGACCCGGGGGTAGAGCGAGACGAAGAGCGTCGCCACCGTGAAGAGGATGGTGAGCGTCGTCATCGTGAAGGCCCAGCCCATCTTCTCGCGGTGGATGAGGGCCCCGGCGGAGAGGAGCGCCCCGAGCGCGAGGAGGGGCACGAGGCCGGGGTTGACGCCGAGGCGGGCGTAGACGTCGGTCCAGACGTACGTGCCCGCGGCGAAGAGGAGCAGGAGCACCGTCGCCACCGGCCCGACCCTCTTCGTCGCCGCCACCGCCCGGGAGCGGATGGGGTCGGTGCTCTTCAGGTTCAGGAAGATCGCCCCGTGGGTGACGAAGAGGCTGAAGGTGGCGAGGCCGGCGAGGAGCGTGTACGGCGAGAGCAGGTCGAAGAAGCCGCCGGTGAAGGTCTTCGTCTCGTCGATGGGCGTCCCCTTCAGGAGGTTGGCGAGGGCCACGCCCCAGAGGAGCGCGGGGATCGCGCTGCCGAAGAAGATCGACCAGTCCCACAGGGCACGCCAGGTCGGGTTCTCGTCCTTGCTGCGGAACTCGAAGGCCACCCCGCGCACGATGAGGGCGGCCAGCATCAGGAAGAGGGCCAGGTAGAAGCCGCTGAACAGCGTCGCGTACCAGTGGGGGAAGGCGGCGAAGATGGCGCCGCCGCCGGTCAGGATCCACACCTCGTTGCCGTCCCAGACCGGGCCGATCGTGTTGATGATCCGCCGCCTCTCCCCGTCGGTCTTTCCGAGGAAGGGCAGGAGGATGCCGACGCCGTAGTCGAAGCCCTCGAGGACGAAGAAGCCGGTGAAGAGGACGCCGATCAGCAGGAACCAGAGGGTGTTGAGGTCCATGGTCGCTCTCCTCCCCTAGGCCCGCGCCGGCTCGGCGCCGAGGGCCGCGTCAGCGGCCTCGGGCGCGTGGAGGCCGGCCTTCGCGTACTTGTTCAGCAGGTAGAGGTCCGCCACCATCAGCGCCCCGTAGAGGAGGGTGAAGGCGAGGAGCGAGAAGAGCACCTCGCCGGCGGTGACGGCCGGCGAGACCCCGCTCTCGGTCTTCATCACCCCGAACACGATCCAGGGGGCCCGACCGACCTCGGTGAAGATCCACCCGGCGCTGTTGGCGACGTAGGGCAGCACGAGCGCCGGCACGAGGAGGGCGAGGAGCCTCGGGCTTCTCTCGATGCGGTCCTCGAGCGTCGCCCAGACGGCCCAGGCGGCGAGCAGGAGCATCGCCATCCCCGCCCCCGCCATCACGCGGAAGTTCCAGTACGTCCATTTCACGGGCGGGACGTAGTCGCCGGGACCGTACGCCGTCTCGTACTCGGCCTGGATGTCCTGGATGCCCCTCACCGCGCCGTCGAACCGGTTGAAGGCGAGGAAGCTCAGGAGCCCGGGGACTCGGATCGCCCAGACGTCACGGCGCTCGGCCTCGTTGCCCCAGGTGAAGAGCGACATCGCGGCGGGGTCCTCGGTCTGCCAGAGCGCCTCCGCCGCCGCCATCTTCATGGGCTGCACGCGGATCATGTACTGGGCCTGGGTGTGCCCGACCACGATCACCGCCACGGTGGCCACGAGGGCGTACACGGCGCCGAAGCGGAAGGAGCGGGAGAAGGCGTCCCGCGTCTCGTGGTCCTTCGCCCGGAGGAGGTGCCAGGCGCTGATGCCGAGGACGAAGAACGCGGCGGTGGCCATCGCGCCCGTGATGACGTGGGGGAACTGCACGAAGACGTGGGGGTTCGTGACGAGCGCCGCGAAGCTCTCCATCTCCGCCCGGCCGTTGCGCAGCACGTAGCCCATCGGCTGCTGCATGAAGGAGTTCGCGATGAGGATCCACAGGGCCGAGAGGTTCGAGCCGATCGCCACCAGCCAGATCGAGAGAAGGTGCGCCTTCTTCGGCAGCCGGTCCCAGCCGAAGATCCACAGCCCCAGGAACGTGGACTCGAGGAAGAAGGCGAGGAGAGCCTCGATCGCGAGGGGAGCGCCGAAGACGTCTCCGACGAACCGGGAGTACTCGGACCAGTTCATGCCGAACTGGAACTCCTGGACGATCCCGGTGACGACGCCCATCGCGAAGTTGATGAGGAACAGCTTCCCCCAGAACTTCGTCAGGCGCTTCCAGGCCTCCTGCCCGGTGACGTACCAGGCGGTGTGGAGCCCCGCGACCACCCACGCGAGGCCGAGGGTGAGGGGAACGAAGAAGAAGTGGTAGACGGTCGTGACTCCGAACTGCCATCGGGCGAGGGTCAACGCATCCATGGGCGCTCCTGGGGTCGGCTGGGACTCGGCGGGCGGAACGAGCAATTCGTGTGCCGACGAGGGGCGGGAAGCGTCGCCGGCCGAACACCCCTGTGCGAAAACCACTTGTGCTCGGTGGCCGACTCCCGGTGCCTGCGGATGCCGAGGAGCGCCCCGAAAAGACTGCGCGAGAGTAGAATCGACGCATGTCTCGCCGGCACGTCCTGCCCGCGAGACGGGGGCTCACGCCCGGGAGGTGGGGATGACGATCATTCGCCAGATCCTGGAGCGCAAGCCCGACGTCTACGCCGTCGATCCCGACGCGACCGTTCTCGACGCCCTGAAGGTGCTGGACGAGAGGAACGTCGGGGCGCTCCTCGTGATGAAGGGCGAGAGGCTCGTCGGGATCTTCTCCGAACGGGACTACGCGCGGCGGATGGTGCTCCACGGGCGCTCCTCGAAGGAGACGGCCGTCCGCGAGGTCATGACCACCGACGTCTTCACGATCCCGCCCGACGCGCACGCGGGAGAGTGCATGGCGCACATGACCGACCGCCACATCCGCCACCTGCCCGTCGTCGAGGGCGGCAAGGTGGTGGGCGTCGTCTCCATCGGCGACATCGTGCGCGCGGTGATGGAGGACATGCGCTTCACCATCCGCCAGCTCGAGAGCTACATCCGGAGCGGGGGGTAGTGGGCCGCAGCCTCTACCGGCGACAGTTCCTCGCCCTCGCCGGAGCCGCCGCCCTCGCGCCCCCGGTCGTCTCACGCGCGGGGCGCTCCGGGGGCAAAGACCCGGCCCTCGAGGTGCTCCGCGAGTTCTCCCTCGTCCCCTTCTGGTTCTGGAACGACCGCCTGGACGAGGCCGAGATCCTCCGGCAGATCGCCGACTTCGAGGCCCACGGCGTCCACGGCTTCGTCCTCCACCCGCGGGTGGGCCTCCCCCGCGACACGGGCTGGATGTCGGGCCGTCTGCTCGGCTTCATGCGGGTGGCGATCGAGGAGGCGGCGCGCCGGCGGATGGCGGTCTTCCTGTACGACGAGGGCATGTACCCGAGCGGCTCCTCGAGCGGACAGGTGGTCGCGGCCGACCCGCGCTTCCGTTGCCGGGGCCTCGACCATCGCGTCCTCGAGGGCGACGCCGGGCCGACGCTCGGCCCCGACGGGCAGCTCGTCGCGGTCGTGCCGCGTCGTGACGGGCGGCGGGTCGCCGTCTTCGACCGGCCCGTCGACTCCGTCATCCGCGGCCTGCACTACGTCGCGGACGACCCGCCCCGGTCGCCGGGCCCCGACGACCTCTCGCGGCCGGGCGCGCCGCGAAAGGACCCGCCCGAGGACACGCCGCCCGCCGCCGACCTCCTGAACCCCGAGGCCGTCGCCTGCTTCATTCGCCTCGTGTACGACCGGTACCACGAGGCGTTCGGCACGCACTTCGGCCGGACCGTCCAGGCGATCTTCACCGACGAGCCGGCACTCCTCGGCCGGCCGCGAGAGAAGGCCGCGCTCGTGCCCGGCACGACCGGCATCCTCGCCCACGTGAGCGCCCACCTCGGGTACGACTTCACGCCCCACCTCCCGGCCCTGTGGTACGACGACGAGCCCGACGCTCTCCTCCGCCGCCGCGACTGGCACCGGGCGGTGAGGGCACGTCTCGAGACGACCTACTACGAGCCGCTCCACCGCTGGTGCGAGGCGCACGGCGTGGCACTCACCGGTCACCCGGCGGAGCCCGCCGACATCGGCCCCCTGCGGCACTTCCAGATCCCGGGGCAAGACGTGGTCTGGCGCCGCGTCCTGCCGGGAACGCCCTCGGCCCTGGAGGGGCCCGAGTCCACGCAGGCGAAGTGCTCGTCCTCGGCCGCGCTCCACCTCGGCCGCAAGCGCAACGCGAACGAGTTCTGCGGGGCCTACGGCCCCCAGCTCACGTTCGACGAGATGAAGTGGCTCGCCGACTGGCTCCTCGTGCGCGGGGTGAACCTGCTCGTCCCGCACGCGTTCTACTACTCGGTGCGCGGGCCCCGGGTGGACGAGCGGCCGCCGGACGTCGGCCCGCACAGCGCCTGGTGGACCGGCTTCCGCTCGTTCGCCGACTACGCCGCGCGGCTGTGCGCGCTGAACGCGCAGGGCCGCCCCGTGTGCGACGTGGCCGTGCTCGGCCTCGCCGACGAGCTGCCCTGGCGGGCGGCGAAGGCCCTCTTCGAGAGCCAGCTCGACTTCCACTACCTCGAGGCGCGCCACCTCTGGGAGGACGCGGTCGTGGACGAAGGCGGCGTGCGGATCGCGGGGATGCACTACCGCGCCCTCGTCCTCGACGGGGTGGAGCCGCCTCCGCAGGCGGCCACGGCGCTCGGCGTGCTGGACCGGGCCGGACGCCTGGCGCGGTGGCCCGGGGACGGCCTCGCCGCCGTCGAGCGGCTCGCGACGCGCGACGTGCGCCTGTCGCCGGCGCAGGCCCCGGTCCGCTTCCGCCACGTGGTGCGGGACGGCGTCGACTACTACCTGTTCTTCAACGAGGGTGGTGCCGGTGCCGGCGGCGGTCTCGAGGTCGCCGCCCGCGGGCCGCGGCTCTGGCTCGACCCCTGGCGCGGCACGGCCCTCCCGGACGCGGACGTCCGGCGGCTGCAGCTCGCCCCGCACGAGACGCGCGTTCTGAGGGTCGGCTGACGGCCTTCAGTTCTTCGACCAGGAGAGGCAGCGACCTTCCGCGCTATCGGTGCTCCTGGCCCGGGTCGGCCGGGTGGGGCAGGCGCCCGGCCCAGACCGTGTAGACCGGCTGGAACCACTCGAGCCCCGGGATGGGCGGCGGAACCGGAGAGTGGTTGAGCAGGTAGAGCCGGTCGGACGGCCGCATCTTCCGCAGCCACGGGAGGTAGGACTCGGTCGCGGCGTTCGAGCGCTTCACCTCGCGGTAGACCTCGTACTCGTCGGGCGGCATCATCGCCGGCTCGAAGCCCAGCACGTACCTCCACGGCGCGTCGGGGTTCTTGAAGAACAGCGCGTAGAACACGCCCATGTCGGCGCTGTAGGCGATCCCGCCGGGTTCGGGAAGCCAGGGGACGTGCGTGGGGTTGTCGCGGGACAGGAACGGCCGGTGGGACAGCGACGACCAGCGCTGCTGGCTGTCGGCGCCGACGGCCAGGAGCACCAGCGCCGCCGTCACCACGCCCGCGGAGATGCGCGCCGCGCGCCCGTCGTGAGCCTCGAGCGCGTCCTGGAACTCGAGGGCGGCGAGGGTGAGCAGGGCGGGAGCGGACCACTCGTGCCAGAAGCGGGCGGCCACGTAGCCCAGGGCCCAGCCGCCGGCCGCCATGACGACCACCGGCTCGCGCCAGGGCGGCGTTGCGTCGGGGCGACGCGCCTTGCGCCACGCGAGCAGGGCGAAGAAGGCGACGACGGCCGCGGCCTTGCCCTCGAACGGCTGGAACTCGCTGACGAGGGCCTCGGTCGAGCGCGGCATTCCGACCGCGGCGTAGCCGTGCCGGAGCATCTGCCAGAGGTGCCCGAGGGGGTGGCCGGTCAGCAGCGCGCCGAGGACGATGCCGATCGCGAAGGCCGAGGCGAGCCGCGCGCCGGCCCGCCACCGCCCGGCGACGAGGAGCGCGAGCACGGGCAGCGCGAGGAGGTAGTAGCTGCCGTGGATCCAGCACGCGGCCGCCCCGCACGCCACGAAGAGCGCGAAGGGGCCGCGCCAGCGCGGGCCCGCCAACCGCGGCCACAGCAGGAACGTGATCGGGACGATCGCCGACGAGACGATGAACGGCCGGCCCGACATGAGCCGCACGAACGCCCCTGGATCCACCACGTTGAGGAGCAGGAGCGAGAGCAGCCAGGCCTCGGGCCGCCGCAGCAGGAGGATCGGGCCGAGCGAGAACAGGACGAAGAGCAGCACGACGGACACGAGCAGGAGGTCGATCGACCCGAGGCCGAGGAGGCGGTGCAGGGCGCCGAGGATCACGTGCCAGCCGGGGTTCGAGTCCAGGTCGAACCCGGGTCTCAGCAGCAGGATCTCCGACCACGGGCGGCCCGACACCGCCTTCGCGACGTGCCGCAGCGCGTCGTCGTACGGCAGGTAGCCCGAGGCGAGGATGCGCAGCGCGGCCGCCAGCACCACGCCGACGGCGAGCACCCGCGACGCGGCCTGCCTCACGCGCGAGAGGATACCACCGCGAGGACTCTCGCCTCAGTCGAGCTCGCCCTCCACGAACCACTCGCCGTGGAGCCGGTCGAGGAAGAGGCGGAACACCCCGCCGCTCGCGCGGCCCGGCGGCGGCGCCAGGGCGACGTCCCACTCCTCGCGGGAGAAGGCGACGTCCCACCAGTCGCCGGAGGCGCGCCACGGGCCCGCGCAGGCCGCGACCGCGCCGCGCACGCCGGGGGCCGACACGAAGGCGGGTGCGCCGCCTTTCACGAGAACCTGCGCGAGGCGCGGGGGGCGGAAGGCACGCAGCGCCACGCGGGGGACCGGGGGCGGCTCCTCCCGCCTCCCCCGCGGGAGCGGCGGGGGGGCGAAGGTCGAGACGGCGAAGGCCCCGGGGCGGTGGGTGTCGACGAGCTGCGGCGAACCGCTGCGGCCCTCCGCCGTCCACGCGTGGAGCCGCGCCATCGTCTCCGCGAGCCGCTCCGGCGAGGGCTGGGCCGGGTCGAGGAGCGAGAACTGGACGGCGCGCGCCGCCGACGGCTCGGCACGGGCGGTGACCCGGAGGATCGCGTCCCGTGGCGGGTGCGCCTCGAGGTCGAGGAGGACGAGGGTGCGCCAGGTGCGCGCCTCCCCCGAGGGTGCGGCGGGCCGGAGGGCGCGGGCGTGGGTCGAGCCGTCCGCGAGGCCGAGCTCGACGGCGAGCGAGGCCGCCTTGCTCCCGCGAGCGGCGAGAGAGGCGCAGAGCGGCTCGAGCACGCGGCCGAGGAGGAAGGCCAGCGGCTCGAGGCCGTCCACCGGCCAGTCGAGCTCGAGCGTCGTCTCGAACCGCTCGGGGAGCGGAGCGGGAACGAAGACGCCGTCGTCCTCGCCGCGGGCGAGCCGCGCGAGGCGAGGGCCCTCGGGCCCGAGGCGCGCGGCGAGGGACACGGGGGGCAGCCGCGCGAGGTCGCCGATCGTGCGCAGGCCCCAGCGCCGGAAGAGGAGGAGACGCTCCTCCCCGACGTCGAGGAGATCGAGGGGCAGCGGGGCGAGGGCGGCCCCCTCCCCTCCCGCGGGCACGACGGTGAGGCCGGGGCACGCCCGCGCGAGGACGAGCGCCGCCGCGCGGGAGAAGGCGAGGGCGGCCTGCGCCTCGATCGCGCGCGCCGCCGCCTCGTCGAGGAGCGCGCGCCCGAGGGCCTGCGGGGTCGGCCACAGGCGGCCGAGGCCCGAGAGGTCGAGCAGCACGGGCGTCGGCGAGGGGGCAAAGACGCGCGGCGTGAACGCACGCGCGACGGCCACGAGCGCGCCCTCCTCGGGGAGGGGTCGGGGAGAGTGCAGGCCGCCGAACATTCGTCCGCCGTCTCAGAGGGCCGCGAGGTCGAAGTCGGCGCCGCGCCGGCCGTCGCGCCCGGCCCGCGCGCGCGCGGCGAGCGCGCCGAGGAGCCGGGCGGGGCCGGACGGGCCCGACCAGCGCGGCGCGACGGGCTCGAGGGCGAGCGTCGCGCCGCCGGGGCCGCAGGCCACGTGCTCCTCGGCCACGAGGACGACGGCCGTCGCCGTGTCATCGACGAGGCGCGAAAGACGCAGCCAGGTGGCCGCCGGCAGGCGCCGGCGCTCGCGCCCGGCGCCGGCGAGGTCGAGCGCCACCACGTCGAAGAGCCCGGACGAGGCGAGCGTCGCCACCGCGGCCGTGGCGTCGGCGAGCGCCCTCGAAGACGGCTCCTCGGACGCGACCCGCGGCCCGCGCAGCCAGAGAAGCCGCGCGAGGTCCACCCCGGCCGCGGCCGCCGAAGCGGGGTCGAGACGGTCGAGCGGGTCGACGAGTGCCCCGAGCGCCCCGCGGCGCGTCGCCCGCGCGAGCAGGGCGAGGAGGACGCCGGTGCGGCCCGAGGACGCGGGACCGTGGACCTCCGACAGCGCGCCGCGCGGAAAGCCGCCCCCGACGAGCGCGTCCACCTCGCCGATGCCGGTCGCGAGCGGCCGCAGCCGGGGGTCTTCCCCCCGCAGCGGGGGCGCGTCGGCCTGGAGGCGGCGAACCCGGAGCAGGTCCTCGAGCGCACGCTTGCGCTCGGCCGGGGACGGTGGGGGCGCTTCGACGGGGATAGGGACGGCACTCATGACTTTCGCCTTTTCTTCGCTGTCAATATCGCTCCCGGAGCGGAGCGCCGTCAATCCCGAAGACCTTGTGGTCGCGCTGCCGCCGACCGCAATCCCGGGTGGAGACGCTCCGGGCTAGTAGCGGGCCCCCGGGCTTTCCTAGGGGGTTTTCGAGAGGGGCTTTCGAGAACCCTCGCGCGCCGCGTCCGGAGTGCGGCGCGCGAGGGTGACAAACCGCCTCATGTCGCCCCGGGCCCGGCGGGTGGCGGGGTCGACGACGAAGCCCGCCGCGGCGACCGCGTGCTCGGTGTCCCGGTTGGGGTGGCAGCCGCCGGTGAACCACGTCCACGCCGGCTGCGTGAGGTCCTGCAACCATGCGGCAGCACGGCCCCGCGCGCGCACGTGCTCGAGCATCCGCAGGACGCCCCCCGGCTTCAGCACGCGTCTCACCTCGGCGAGGCCGCGCGGTACGTCCGAGACGCTGCAGAAGACGAGGCCGCTCACCACGGTGTCGAAGACCCCGTCGCGGAAGGGCAGCGCCTCCGCGCGGGCGCGGACGAGCGGGACACCGGGGGCGCGCCGCCGCGCCTTCAGGAGCGACGCGTGGCAGGGGTCGAGGCCGACTGCCCGCACACCGCTCGCGAAGAGCACGAGGTTTCGGCCGGTGCCGCAGCCGAGGTCGAGGACGCGGCCGGGGGGAGCGCCGGCCGCGAGCCACACGCGCCAGCGCCCGAGGCCGGCCTTCTCGAGGAGGACCATGGCGGCGTCGTACAGCCAGGGGACCTGCTCGACGCCGCGCACGTCAGCGCTTCCCCGCCTCGACCTCGGCCAGGACGAGCTCGAGCGTCGGGAGCACGTTCTGCGCGAGGCGCCGCTGCCCGGCCGCGTTCGGGTGCAGGCGGTCCGGGAAGAGAAGGTCGGCCTCGCCCGCGACGCCCGCGAGCAGGTCGGGCACGAAGGGGACGCGGTGGGCGGCGGCGAGGCCGGCCTGGATCCCGAAGAGCCGTTCCGCGCGCGCGGCGTCCCCGGCACGTGCGCCGATTCGCGGCGCCTTCGGACCCAGGCCCAGGCGGATACCCACGAGCAGCACGCGCGCCCCGGCGGCCTGCGCGTCGAGGAGGATCCCCCTGAGGGCCGCTTCCGTGTCGTCGAGCGATCCCGGGCCGAGGCCGTCGTTCGCCCCGAGGGCCACGACGAGCACGTCGGGCCGGTGCTTCAGCACCTCGGGCAACCGCCCGAGGCCCTGAGCGGCGGTGTCGCCGCTCACTCCCGCGTTGACGACGCGGACGCGGTGCCCGCGAGCGGCGAGGGCGCGCCCGACGAGGGCCGGGTAGGCCTCGTCCTCGGCCAGCCGCCAGCCGGACGTGAGGCTGTCCCCGAGGAAGGCCACGAGCGGCCCTTCCCCCGCCGTGCACGCCGGCCAGCCCGCGGCGATCACCGCCGCGGGCAACAGCGGCCGCAGACGGGGCCAGCGCGCGGCGAGCGAGCGGAGCATCAGCTCTTACTACCACGGCGCAGCGGGGCCGTGCATCCGGTCGTCGGCGTGGCAGTCGGGGGTGGACCGCATGTAGACTGCCTCGATCGGGAGGGACTCGATGCGACATGCCGTTCCCCTGCTGGTGGCGATCATGGCCGCGGCGCCTTCGGCCGGCGCCGCCGGGCGCCTGGCCGTCCCCTACGAGGTGTTCCGCCTGCCCAACGGCCTCACCGTCATCGTGCACGAGGATCACTCGGCCCCGATCGTGAGCGTGAACTGCTGGTACCACGTCGGCTCCGGGCGTGAGACTCCCGGCCGCACCGGCCTCGCCCACCTCTTCGAGCACCTCATGTTCGAGGGCTCGAAAGACGTGCCGGAGGGGGCGTTCGACCGCTGGCTGGAGGCGGTGGGCGGCGACAACAACGGCTCGACGAACAACGACCGGACCAACTACTGGGAGGCGGCACCCGCGAACGCGCTCGAGGTGCCGCTGTTCCTCGAGTCCGACCGCATGGGCTTCCTCCTCGACGCCATGCGCAAGGAGACGGTGGACGGCCAGCGCGACGTCGTGAAGAACGAGCGCCGCCAGGGCGTCGAGAACCAGCCCTACGGCCGGGTCCAGGACCTGCTGCCCGCGGCCATCTTCCCCAAGGACCACCCGTACTCGTGGCCGGTGATCGGCTCCATGACGGACCTCTCCGCCGCGAGCTACCAGGACGTCGTGGACTTCTTCAAGCGGTGGTACGGGCCGGCGAATGCGAGCCTCGTCGTGGCCGGCGACGTGGACGCGGGCGAGGTGCGCCGCCTGGCGGAGAAGTGGTTTGCCGACGTCCCGAAGAGCGAGCCGGTCGAGCCGATCGGGCCGCGGCCGGTGATGCTGCGGGAGGAGAAGCGCCTCGTCCTGGAGGACAAGGTGCAGCTGCCCCGGCTCTACCTCGCCTGGGTGACCCCGCCCGCCTTCGCCCCCGGGGACGCGGCCCTCGACGCGGTGGCCGGCGTGCTCGCGTCGGGAAAGAACTCGCGCCTGTACAAGCGGCTCGTCTACGACCTCCAGGTGGCCCAGGACGTCTCGGCCTTCCAGGGCAGCAACGCGCTCGCCTCGACCTTCATGGTCGTGGTGACGGCGCGGGCCGGCCACGGCCTCGAGGAGATCCGGCGCCTCGTCGACGAGGAGATCGGCCTCCTCGCCAAGGAGCCGCCCGCGGAGCGCGAGGTGACCCGGTTGCTGAACCAGACCGAGGCCTCCTTCTACGACCGCCTGGAGCGGGTCGGCGGCTTCGGGGGCAAGGCGGACCAGCTGAACGCCTACTACTTCAGCACCGGCAACCCCGACTTCTTCGAGGAGGACCTCGCCCGCTATCGTGCGCTCGCGCCCAGCGACGTGCAGGCCGCCGCCGCTCGCTTCCTCGGACCTGGCCGCGTGGTCGTCTCGGTCGTGCCCGAGGGAAAGAAGGACCTCGCGGTGCCGGAGGTGACGCGATGAACGCCCGACGCCTCGTCCCCGCCCTCGCTCTCGCCGCGGCGCTCGCCGCGGCCCCGGCCCTCCCCCAGGCCGACCGCAGCGCGCCCCCGAAGCCCGGCGCGGTGCGCCCGCTCAAGCTGCCCCCCGTCGAGCGGCTCGCCCTCGCGAGCGGCCTGCCGGTCCTGCTCGTCCCCATGCACGAGGTCCCGGTGGTCGAGGTCCTCCTCGTCGTGGGCGCCGGAGCGGTGGCCGATCCCCCGGGTCGCGAGGGCCTCGCGCGGATGACGGCGGACATGCTCGACGAGGGCGCCGGCGGGAAGGACGCGCTCGCGCTCGCCGACGCGGTGGACTTCCTGGGGGCCCAGCTCGACACCGAGGCTTCGTGGGACGCCTCGACCGTGCGCCTGCGCGTCCCGGTGGCCCGCCTCTCGGACGCCCTGCCGACGATGGCGGATGTCGCCCTCCGGCCCGACTTCCCGGAGAGCGAGCTCGTGCGCCTGCGCAAGGAAGCGCTCACCGAGCTCCTCCAGGCCCGCGACGTGCCCGGGAGGATCGCCTCGCGGGCGCTCTACCGGGCGGTGTTCGGTGCGAGCCACCGCTACGGCCGTCCCGAGGGCGGGGACGCCGCGACGATCGCGGCCTTCTCCGTCGCGGACCTGCGGGCATTCCACGCCGCGCGGTACGTGCCGGGAGCGGCGACCCTCGTCGTCGCCGGGGACGTGGCGCGCGACGTCCTGCCCCTGCTCGAGAAGGCGTTCGGCGCGTGGCGCGGGTCGGCCGCCGCCGCACCCGCGCCCGGCGTGCCAGCCCCCGCCCCCCTGAGGGGCCGGACCGTGTGGCTCGTGGACAAGCCGGGAGCCGCGCAGTCCGCGATCCGGGTCGGCGCCGTCGGACCGTCGTGGAGCGCACCCGGCTACCCGGCGACGGAGGTCATGAACACCCTCCTCGGCGGGTCGTTCACCTCGCGCCTCAACGACAACCTGCGCGAGCAGCACGGCTACGCCTACGGAGCCGCCTCGCGCGTCCAGCGCTACCTTTCCGGCGGGCTCTTCGTTGCCCTCTCCGACGTGCAGACCGACAAGACCGCCCCCGCCGTGAACGAGTTCGTGAAGGAGCTCGCGCGGATCCGGACGCCGGCGACGCCGGAGGAGGCCGAGCGCGCCCGCAGCTACGCCGCCCTCGGCTACGCCGGTGACTTCGAGACCACGACCCAGGTGGCGCGCCGGATGGCGGACCGCGTCGTCTACGGCCTGCCGGACGGCTTCTTCGAGGAGTTCGTCCCGAAGGCGCTGGCGGTGGACGTCGCCTCCCTCCAGGCCGCGGCCCGGATCCTCGTGGACCCCGAACGCATGGCGTTCGTGGTGGTGGGCGACCGCAAGGCGGTCGAGGCGCCCCTCCGGGCCCTCGGCCTCGGCGCGGTGCGCACGCTCACCGTCGAGGACGTGATGGGCCCGGCGCCGAAGGTCGAGTAGCTACTCGCCGGCGGGGATCGCCCCCCCGGGCACGGTCGCCGGTGACTTCGCCTTGCCGCGCCGGCGCGAGGCGAGCCACTCCCGCACCGCCTCGGGCCGCAGGCCGTCGAGGTACGTGTAGACGACCGGCACCACGACGAGGGTGAGGAGCGTCGACGTGATGAGCCCGCCGATCACGGCGCGGGCCATCGGCGCCCGCATCTCCGCCCCCGCCCCGATCGCGAAGGCGAGGGGCAGCATGCCGAAGATCATGGCGAGGGTCGTCATGACGATCGGCCGCAGGCGGGTGGAGCCGGCCTTGACGAGCGCCTCGTCGCGCGGGGTCCCCCTGGCGCGGGCCTGGTTCGTGAAGTCCACGAGGAGGATCGCGTTCTTCGTCACCAGCCCCATCAGCATGATGAGGCCGATCATGCTCATGATGTTGAGGCTGTCCCCCGTCGACAGGAGCGCCACGGCCACTCCCACGAGCGAGAGCGGCAGCGAGAGCATGATCGCGAACGGGTGGAAGAAGGACCCGAACTGGGAGGCGAGGATCAGGTAGATGAAGATGACCGCGAGGAACAGGGTCTGGAGCATGTTGCGGAACATCTTCTTCAGCTCCTCCGAGTCCCCGCCCGGCATCACGTCGTAGCCCGCCGGCAGCTTCATCGCCGCCGCCGCCGCCTCGATGTCCGCCGCGACCTCGCCGAGGCTGCGCTCCGACTTGCCGGCCGAGATGCGCACCTCGCGCTGCAGGTCCTTCCGGCGGATGGTGGACGGGCCGCTCGCGGGAACCGCCCTCGCCACCTCCCCGAGGGGGACCAGGATCTTGTCCCCGCGGTCGTCGTCCTTGTCGGTCGGGACGCGCAGGGCGAGGAGGTCGTCGGCGAAGCGGCGCTGGTCGGCGCGCAGCCGCACGCGGACGTCGTGGGTGTCGCCGGCCGCGTCCTCGATCGTGGTCGCGACCTCGCCGGTGAGCGCCGCGCGCAGGGTCATCGCCACCGGGGCGACGGTGAGCCCGAGGTCGCCCGCGCGGTCGCGGTCGAACTCGACCCGCAGCTCGGGCTTGCTCTTCTCGAGGCTCGTCTCGACGTCCGCCACCCCGCGGATCTTCCCCATCGCCTGCACGAGCTCGCGGGACAGGCGGTCGAGCTCGTCCACCTCCGGCCCGCGCACGCTGTACTGCAGGGGCTTCTGGCCGAACGGCCCCGCCTCGGTGAAGCCGTAGGTGAGCCCGGGCACGTCGGCCACGGCCCGGCGGGCCTCGTCGAGCACCTGGCTGAAGGTCTTGCCGCGCGTCGGCTTGAGCTTCACGTAGACGACACCCTCCGTCACCGGCCGGCGCGTGATGCCCGACTCGCCGATCGTGGTGTAGGTGTAGTCGACGTCGGGGATCGCCTTCAGCCGGCGGACGACCTGGAGGGCCCGCGCCTTCGTCTCGGCGAGGGTGGCCCCGGGGGTTGCCTTGAGGTTCACCTGGTACTCGCCCTGGTTGAAGTCGGGCATGAAGTCGCCGCCGAGGATGGCGAGGATCGGGAAGCTGCCGAGGAAGGCGACGGCGGCGACGGCGAGGACGGACGGCCGGTGGCGCAGCGCCCAGCCGAGCAGCCGCTCGTACCTGGCGTGCATGTCGTCGAACCACGCGTTGAACCGCTGGAGCGTGCGGCCGACGAAGTGGGGGTGGTAGCCCTTCTCGATGTCGGGGTCGTACCACCGCGAGGACAGCATCGGGTCGAGGGTGAAGCTGACGAAGAGCGAGGCGGCCACCGCCGCCGCCACCGTGATCCCGAACTCGTAGAACATCCGGCCCACCATGCCGCCCATGAAGGCCACCGGCACGAAGACCGCGAGGATGGTGAACGACGTGGCCATGACCGCGAGGCCGATCTCCGCCGTCCCGTCGCGAGCGGCGTCGAAGTGGTCCTTGCCCCGCTGGAGGTGCCGCACGATGTTCTCGCGCACCACGATCGCGTCGTCGATGAGCATCCCGATGGCGAGGGAGAGGCCCATGAGGGTCAGGATGTTGAGGGTGAAGCCGAAGGCCCGCATGGCGATGAAGCCCGCCACCACCGAGATGGGGAGGGTCAGCCCGGTGATGACGGTCGAGCGCCAGGAGTTGAGGAAGAGGTACACGATGAAGACGGTCAGGAGGCCGCCGATGATCATCGTGCTGGTCACGTCCTCGATCGACTCGCGGATGAACGTGGAGTCGTCCTTGATGATCGAGAGGGCGACGCCGGGCGGCATCTCCCTCTTCAGCGCCTCGACCGCCTCGAGGACGCCGTCGGCCACCGTCACCGTGTTGGCCCCGGACTGCTTCTGGATCTCGAGGGCGAGGGCCGGCCGCTCGTCGAGGAAGGCGGCGTTCTTCGGCTCCTCGATCCCGTCCACCACCTGCGCCACGTCGCGGACGTAGACGGCCGCGCCCCCCGGGCGCTTGATCGGGATCTCGCCGATGTGGGCGGCCGTGCGGCCGCGCGCGGCCACCCGGACGAGGGCCTCGGTCGCCCCCCGGTCGGCGGTGCCGGCCGGGACGTCCACGTTCTCGCGCCCGAGGGCGCTCACCACCTCGGCCAGCGAGATGTGGTAGGCCTCGAGCTTCAGCCGGTCCACCACGACCTGGATCTCGCGGGTCGACTCCCCCACCAGGGCGACCGAGCCCACCCCGCGCACGTTCTCGATCCGGCGCTTGACGACCTTGTCCGCGAAGTCCGTCGCCGCCTGGGAGGTGAGGCCGGGCGCGTTCACGCCCACGGACACGATCGGCATCATCCCGAAGTCGATCCGCTGGACGATCGGCTCCTCGATCTCGCGCGGCAGGTCGCCCCGGATCGCCGCGATCTTGCCGCGCACGTCCTGGGAGGCGGTGACCGCGGACACCTCGATGTCGAACTCGATCACGATGTTCGAGACACCCTCCTGCGAGATCGACTCGATGTGGTTCACGCCCTCGACGGTGTTGATCTCCTCCTCGATCTTCTTCGTGACCTCGCGCTCGACCGTCTCCGGGCCGGCGCCGGGGTAGATCGTCGTGACCGTGACGACCGGGATCTCGACCTTCGGGAAGAAGTCGACGTTGAGCTGGGAGTAGGAGGCGATCCCGAGGACCGCGAGGGCGGCCATCATCATGGTCGCGAAGACCGGGTACTTGATCGACAGGTTGCTCAGGAACATGCCGCGCTCCTACGCTCCTTAGTTGGCGGCCGGCTTCGCGGCGTCACGGCGCTGGACGTCGACCGGCGCGCCGGAGGCGAGGGCGGTCGGGGGGTCCAGCACCACGACGTCGCCCGCGGCAAGGCCGCTCGTGACCTGAATCCCGTCCGGCGCCTCGACCCCGAGCGTGACCGCCACCTTCTCGGCCTTGCCCTGGCGCACCACGAACGCGGCCGCCGAGCGGGGGTCGGCGCCCTCGCGCACGAGCGCGGCCGGCGGGACGACGAGGGCCCCCGCGACCTCGCCCACGCGCACGGACGCGCGGGCGAAGAGCCCGCCCACGAGACCGGGCCGCCCGGGCACCTCGACGACGGCCTCGAACGAGCGCGAGCGCTCGTCCACGAGCGGCTCCACGCGCGCCACGCGCCCCTCGACCCGCGCGTCGGGCAGGGCGTCGATCGAGAGGTGCACGGCGGCGCCGAGCTTCACCTTCGCGAGGTCCCGCGAGGCCACCTGGGCCTCGAACTCGAGGACGGAGTCGTCCACCAGCGTGAAGAGCGTCGTCCCCGCCGCCAGCATGGAGCCGGGGTCGGGGAACCGCTTCGCCACCCGCCCGGTGAACGGCGCCCTGACCTGGGTCCGGGCGAGCTGCTGGGCCGTGATCGCGGTCTCGGCGTGGGCCTGGGCGAGCCCGGCCTCGGCCACCTGCTGGGCCACCTGGGCCGACAGGTGGTCGCGGTCGGTGATGCCGCCGGTCTTCAGCAGGTTGTCCGCCCGCTCCTTCTCCGCCTGGGCGTGGGCCCGGTTGGCCTCGGCCACGGCCAACGCGGCCCGGGCCCGGTCGTTGGCGAGGCGGTAGTCGGTGTCGTCGAGGACCGCGAGCACGTCCCCCTTCGCGACGCGCGAGCCCTCCTCGCGGACCACGCGCAGGAGGCGGGCCTGCACCTCGGCCACGACCTGCACCTGCGCCCTCGGCTTCAGGGTGCCGGTCAGGACGACCTCCTCGGGCAGGTCGCGCTTCTCGACGAGGGCGGTGCGCACCGCGAGGCCGCGCGGGGCCGTCATCCGGCTCGGCGCGCGAGCCGCCGGAGCAGGCGGCGAGCGGCAGGAGGGCGGCGGTCGTGAGCAGGAGCAGGGTGCGGGGGTTCATGGTGTCCCTCGTTCGCGGCCGGCGTTCGCGGCGGAGGCCTCGTCCCCGGCCGGGGCGAGCGCCTGCGGAGTGGAAGGAGCGGGGGGCGCGGGCGGGAGGCCGCCGTCCTCGAGCGGGCTCCGGCCGGTCACGTAGCGCAGCCCCGCGCGCGCGTTCGCGTGCGCGTGGAGCGCCTCCACGCGGCGAGAACTCGGCCTGGGTGAGCGCCGCCTGGGCGTCGAGCACGTCGAGGGTGGTGGCGGCGCCGAGGCGGTAGTTGGCCTCCGTCATGTCGAGGGCCTTCTTCGCCTGAGTCACGTTGAGCTCGGTCGAGCGGAAGACGCTCGCCGCGACCCGCAGGCGGTCGACCGCCTGCTTGGCCTCGAGGTCGATCAGCGTCTCGAGGGCGACGCGGTCCTGCCCGACCTTCGCCCGGTCGGCCCGGGCCTGGGCGACCTTGCCCGCCGTGCGCCACCCGTCGAAGACGGGGATCTTGAGCGTGACGGCGAGGCTCCACTTCTTGTAGTTGGTCTCGAAGAAGTTCGAGGTGTCGCGCACCGACCAGCCGTAGGCGGCGTTGAAGTCGAGGCGGGGCTGCATGTCGGCCTTGTAGATGCCGACGGCCTCGTCGTAGATCTTCTCGTTCCAGGACACGGCCTCCACCTCGGGGCGGCCCGCGATCGCCGTCGCGGACCACCTCCTGCTGGTCGGCCGGCGTGCTCCTCGAACTCCAGCGCGTCGGTGGGCTCGATCGGCTTGTCGGTCGGCTCCACCATCACGGCGTTCAGGTCCCCCCGGGCGAGGTCGGCCGCCCCCGAGAGGCGCAGCAGCGTGGTGCGGGCGTTGGCGAGGTCCACCTCGAAGCGCAGCACCTCGAGGTCGGTCGCGACCCCGGCCCCGCGGCGGTTCCGCGACATCTCCAGCTGCTTCTCCTTCTGGCCCACGACCTTCTCCGCGACACCCACCTGCTCGAGGGCGAGGAGGTAGGCGTTGTAGGCGAAGACGGCCCGCAGCGCCGTGTCCTGGCGGGCGGAGCGCACGTTCTCGTCGCCGAGGTGCTCCGCGTAGCCGGCGGCCCGGATCGCCTTGCCGAGGCTGAAGCTCCACAGCGTCTGGCGCACGCTCGCGTAGCCGTCCCACAGGTTCGAGGCGATGGGGCGGAAGGCCTGCAGGATCTCGGGCGGGAACTCGTCGATGTTGGGGCTGTTGAAGAAGCCCGGGTCCTGGTAGCGGAGGAACGTCCCGTAGACGCTCACCTCGGGGAGGGCGTCGGCCCGGGCCTGCGTCGCCCGGCCGCGGAGGCCGTCGCGGTCGGCGAAGCTGCGCATGACGGTGGGGTTCCTCTCGAGGGCGCGGGCCACGGCCTGGGCGCGGGAGAGGGGCTCGGCGGCGGCGGGAGCCGCGGCGGCGAGGACGAGGGCGAGGGCGATCGAAGGGCGTCGGTTCATCTCGGCTTCCTGGTGCTCATTGCGGCGGCGGGGGGACCCAGCCCCCGAGGATGGTGTCGACGAGCGTCTCGGCGAGGGCGGGGGTCAGGTCCGGGCGTCCCACGAGGAGGTGCCCGTGCAGCGCCTCGCCGAGAGCGCCCATGAGGACGAGGAGGCGGACGTCGGTCGGCCCCGGGCGGATCTCCCCGCCCGCGGCCGCCGCGTCGAGCGCGCGAGCCACCGCGTCGAGGATGCCCTGGTAGAAGCCCACGAGGTCGGTGGCCGGCGCCGACCGCGGCGAGTTGTGGATGAGGGCCATGACGAAGCGGGCCAGGTCAGGCTCCGCGCCGGGTCTCCTCGACGTACGTCTGGGCCATCCGCACGAGACGGTCGCGAAGCGACCCCTCCACGGCCAGCGCCACGCTCAGGTCCTTCTGGAAACGCTCGAGGGCCCCCTCCACGATCGCCCTGTAGACCCCTTCCTTGCTCCCGTAGAAGTGGTAGAGGGTCGGCTTCGTGATCCCGGCGGCCTCACAGATCTCGCGTACGGAGGTCGCGTCGTAGCCCTTCTCGGAGAATAATTCCAGTGCCTTCTTGAGGATACGGTCGTTGCGTTCGTAGAGTTTCGGTTGCCACCCTCGTGCTATACGTACCGGACGGTACACTGGTTCCGTCCTTTTCGCCATGGGCCCCGTGTGCTACTCTGGCCCATCCCCGAGGCCCGGGCGTGCCACCCGGGCGACCCCGCCCGGAACTCTCTGGTTCTCGGAGGGGGGGTACGTCACCGAAGGCAACCCCCGCACAGGAGGGAGTTTGGCAGTCAGCACCCAGGACGAGCAGCGGCTCGCCCTCTTCATCGATTTCGAGAACATCGCCATCGGCGTCCGCGACGCCCACTACCGCAAGTTCGACATCAACCTCGTGCTCGAGCGCCTGCTCGACAAGGGCAAGCTGCTCAGCAAGAAGGCCTACGCCGACTGGAGCCGCTACTCCGACTACAAGCGCTCCTTCCACGAGGCCGCGATCGAGCTCATCGAGGTGCCGCAGAAGTCCGTCGGGGGCAAGAACTCCGCGGACATCCGGCTCGTCGTCGACGCGATGGACATGTCCTTCCAGAAAGAGCACATCAACTGCTTCGTGATCTGCTCGGGGGACTCCGATTTCTCGCCTCTCGTCTCGAAGCTCAAGGAGAACAACAAGTACGTGATCGGGCTGGGGGTGAAGAACTCCACCTCCGAGCTCCTGATCGAGAACTGCGACGAGTTCATCTTCTACGAGGACCTCGTCCGCGTGCAGCAGCGGCCCATGCCGGTGCTCGCGGGAGGGGCGCTGCCCGAGAAGCTGCAGGACTGCTTCAACCTCCTCGTGGACTCGGTCTCGGCGCTGCAGCGCGAGAACAAGGAGGTGCTCTGGGGCTCCATGGTCAAGGAGACCATGAAGAGAAAGCGCCCTTCCTTCAACGAGACCTACTACGGCTTCCGGACCTTCTCGCACCTGCTCGAGGACGCGCAGCGGCGGGGCGTCGTGAGCCTGCGCCGCGACCAGAAGTCGGGCAGCTACATCATCGAGGACCTCGGCGCGGCGGCCAAGACCGACGCGGCGGCCTCGGAGCCGGCGCCCGCGGCGGAGCGGAAGACCGAGGCCGCCGACGCGGAGGGCGCGAACGGAGCGCGTCCCTCCCGGCGGCGGCGCGGACGCGGCGGCCGTGGACGGCGGGTCGGCGCGCCGTCGGCGCCGGCGGAGGCGGGCTCGCCCGGGAGCGACGAGGCCGAGGACGAGGGGGAGGAGGACGCGGAGGAGTCGGCGACCGCCGAAGAGGCGGAGCACGCGCCGGCCGAGCACCGCGAGGAGCCCGCGGCTCCGGCCGAGCGCACGTCCTTCTCGCTGTTCTCCTGGCTGCGGCGCGACGGCGAGGACAAGAAGCCGACGTAGAGGGCGGGAAGGTCAGGCCGCGGGCAGGGTGAGCGCCACCTCGCCCGCGGTCCCGCCGTCCTCGAGCTGGCCGCCGTGCAGCTCGGCGATCCGCCGGGCGAGGTTGAGGCCCAGCCCGGCCGTGACCGATCCTGGAGACGCCGCGGTCGCGGCGGGGGGCACGGCGCGCACCGAGACGCGCACGCCCCCGGGCGAAGCGCCAGCGTGGATCGCCAGGGGAGTGGTGTTGGCCCCCGTCCGGGAGCGCACCTCGTCGGCGATCGCGCGCAATGCCACGCGCAGCAGCGCCGCGTCGGCCTGGACGGTCTCCGCCGCGGGCTCGATCTCCACCGAGACCTCGGGCGTGCGCAGCTCCGCGAGCAGGTCCTCCAGGTACACGAGGTCGCACCGGATCTCGCCCCGGGTGAAGGCGAGGAGCGAGCGCCCGTCGTCCAGGGCGGAGGCGAGGAGCGGAGCCAGGCGGACGTAGTGCTCCGCGAACCAGGGCGGGGCGTCGGTGTGGGCCCGGATCTCTCCCAGCCGGTCGCGCAGCGTCTCGATCGCGCCCACGAGGTGCTCGAGGCCCCCGAGCGAAGCGGTGCCGGCCAGGGCGAGCTCGAGGGCGCGCTCGGCGGCCCTCACGGTGTGGAGGGTCGCCGCCAGCTCGAGGGAGGCGGCGAGGGCACGCGGGATCTCGGCGAGGTGGCCGAGTACCTCCGGACCCGGCCGCGCGGTGTCGGGCCCGTAGTAGAAGACGCCCAGGCCCTGCAGCCCCCCGGGCGTGCGGACGGGGACGGCGAGGAGGGCCGCGAAGCGGTGCTGGGGGCCGTCGAGGGCCTGGCCGAGATCGAGGTCCTCGGCGGCGAAGGCGAAGGCGGGCTGGCTGCCGTGCGCCACGCTCTCCGTGACGCGGCGCAGTGCGGCCGGGGACGCGAGGACGGGGTCGGCCGCCAGCCCGAGCCGCGCCGCCGCACGGGGCGGCTGCCCCAGCTGGGGGATCCAGAAGGCCGCGTGAGCGGCCCCCGCGATCCGCGCCATGCGCGCGAGCACGGGGTCGAGCGCCGCGTCGAGCGGCGTGCCGGAGAGCAGGTTCTGCGCCGCCACCATGGTCTGCCGCAGGTCCTCGAGCCGCTGGCGCGCGAGGTCCCGCTCCTCGCGCAGGTCGGTGAGCGCGGAGCCGAGCTGGGCGGAGGCCTCCGCGTAGGTTTCGACGAGCTCGCTCGCGCGCGCGTCGGCCCCGGTCGGGCGGGGCCCTTCCTCCGGCGGTGCGGCCGGTGGAGCCACCCGCACCACGGTCTGCCCCGCACGGGCGGGGGGCGGAGGGGGCGGCGGGGGCGGCGGGGGCGAAGCGGACGGCACCACGACCTCGGTCCTCGGCAAGGGGCGCGTGTGCGGCGGGCTCTCCGGCTCGAACGAGAGGCTCGTCCTCCCGAAGAGCTCCATGAGGGCCTGCTCCGCCCACTGCCGGGCGGGCGCGCCCTCCTTCACGTCCAGGATTGCGTATCGGCTGGCCAGGTCCTGCACCGTTCGGCCGAGGATGGCCCCGAACGTCTCGAGAACGCCCTCCCCCCGCACGGCCACGGCCGGGACCACCTCGGCGCGCCGTGCGTTGAGCGCGCGGTCGAGGGCCTCGACCGAGAGCACCTCCGGCAGGTCCCTCTTGTTGTACTGGAAGACGAGCGGCATGGCGGAGGGGTCGAGGTGGTGCGAGATGAGGTTCTGCGCCATCTCGCGGTAGCTCTGGATGTTCTCCTCCCACCGGTCGAGGGCGGAGTTCGCGACGAAGACGAGCGAGTCCGCTCCCTTCAGCACCAGGCGGCGCGTGGTGGAGTACATGGCCTGGCCGGGGACGGCGAGCACCTGGAGGCGCAGGTCGAAGCCCCGGAATCCGGGTGTCTTCAGCGGAAGGAGGTCGAACAGGATCGTCCGGTCCTGCGCGGAGTTGATCGAGATGAGCTCCCCGCGGCGCTTCGCGTCCGCGCAGCGGTGCAGGATCTGGAGGTTGGTGGTCTTACCCCCCACCGGCGGGCCGTAGTAGACCAGCTTGACCTTGATCGTGCGGTCGCGGTGGTTCAGCTCGACCATGGCCGACGGCCCCCGGGGCAGTCGGGGCGAGTGTACCTTGAAAAGCGACGAGAGCCCGTCTCCGGGCCCTCGCGTTGGTCGACGCAACCTTGACCGGCAGCGCAACGCAACCCTAGACTGACGAACGGTTCGTTCGTCCAGCTGCTCGCGACCGCGGCAAGGGTGGCGGGAGAGGGTGGTGAAGCCGATGTCGGGCGCCTCGCGAATGCAGCTCACGGCACGGTCCCTCCTCGCCCTTGCGCGCCCGCTCTGGCCTCTGCTGCTGTCTCTGGCGGTGTTCCTGGTGTCCCTCGTGGCGGCGCTGCGTACGGCGCTGCGGTGGACGGACGGCCGCCTCATCTACGCGCTGGACGACGCCTACATCCACATGGCGGTGGCCAGGACCCTGGCGACCCACGGCATCTGGGGCTGCACGCCCTTCCACTTCTCGTCGTCGTCCTCCTCTCTCCTGTGGACGTTCGGCCTCGGCGTTGCCTATCGCGTGTTCGGGGTGCACGAGTGGACCCCGCTCGTGCTGAACGTCGCCTTCGCCATCGGGACCCTGGTGGTCGCCCACGCCTGGCTCGTCCGCCTCGGCGCCCCGGCCCTGCTGCGCGCCGCGGCGCTCGTCGGCATCGTGGTGGCGTTCCCCCTGGCCGGCATGGTGCTGATGGGGATGGAGCACATCCTCCACCTCCTCCTGACGATCGGGTTCGCGGCGGCGGCCGTCGAGGCGCTGACGAGCCCGGAGGAGAGCCCGGACCGGGGGCGGCGCCGGACGCTCGCGCTGTGCGTCCTGGGCGCGCTGCTCGGCGCGTCCCGGTACGAGGGGTTCTTCCTGGTCGGCCTGGTCTGCCTCGCCTTCCTGGTCCGCCGCCAGCTGCCGCGCGCCCTCTCGATCGGGTTCGCGTCGCTCCTGCCCGTCATCGCGTTCGGTGCGATCTCGGTGGCGAACGGCTCGTACTTCCTGCCCAACCCGCTGATGGTCAAGGCCGTCGGCGAGACGACGTCCCCGGTCCGGGCGCTCCTCAAGCCGTTCGGCAGCGAGGACCTGGCCTTCCTGCAGAACAACCGCGCGATGCCGATCCTCCTCGCGCTCGGCGTGCTCGGCACCGTCGCCCACGCGCTGGCGCGCCGCGGCGCCTGGCGGCCGCCGCTCCTCATTCCGCTGCTGCTCGCCGCGATGATCCTCGTGCACGGTCACTTCGTGTTCTCGCCCCTGTACTGGGCGTACCGGTACGACGCCTACCTGGTGGGGTTCGGCATCTTCGCCGCGGCCGTCGTGCTCGTCGGGCTGCCCACGCCGAGGGCCTTCCCGCGCGGGGCGTTGCCGGCGCTCCTCGTGGCCGCGCTGGTGCCGGCCGTCGCCGACGTCCGGGAAGGGATCGTCCCGGACGCGGAGATCGAGGGGATGCGGGGCACGTATCTCGAGCAGTACCAGACGGCGCAGCTCATCCGGCGCTATTACCCCGATGCCGCCGTGATCGTGAACGACCTCGGCGCGGTCACGTACTACACGCAGGCCCGGATCCTGGACCTCGTCGGGCTGGGCGACATCGAGCCGCTCGTGATCATGCGAAACACCGCCTACACGAGCCGCGAGGTCACGGCCTGGACGGCGCCGTACCAGCCGAAGATCGCGATCGTCTCGCTCGGGTGGGGCGTGGCCGTCCCGTTGATCCCGCCCGAGTGGGTCAGGGTCGCCGTGGTCGATATGCCACCGCACGGCCATCGAGTCGGCTTCTTCGCCGTCGACCGCAAGGAGAGCTGGACCCTGCGGGCCAGCGTGGCCCAGCACTTCGGACCGCTCAGCCGGGCCATGGGGCACCGCGTCAGGCTCCGGCGTGCGGAGGGCGTGACGGCCGCCACCGCAGATGGAAGTGACTATGGGTTATAGGTCACTTCGAGGTCACCTCGGCCACGCACGTGGGCTCAACTGAGACCGTCAGACGCATCTCCGCCCGAGCTGGCCAGGCGAGGAAGGCCGTCTCTTCGTACCTCCCGTTTCTGCCTTTCATCCTCCTCGCCACCTGGACCTTCGTCGTCCTGGCCGGCGTCTTCCTGTCGCGACTGAGCTACCCCCTCGACCTGGAGTGGATGGAAGGCGGCCTCCTCACCCACGCCCTGCGGCTTGCGAGAGGCCAGCCTCTCTACGCAGAGCCTTCCGTCGACTTCGTGAGCTTTCTCTACACTCCCTTGTACCCGGCCGTCCTCTGCGGGCTCTCGAAGATCTTCGGTCTTTCGTACGTGCTGGGCCGGGCCGTCTCCATCCTGGCGTTCTCTGGTGCCCTGGTGTTTCTCGTCGCTGCGGCGCGTGGCATCGCGCAGCAGTTCGAGTCGGAGGAGCTGCCCGCCGTGGCCACCACCGCCGGGCTCCTGGGGGCGGCGGCCGTGTGTCTGGCCTTTCCTTTCTGCGGCGCCTTCTATGACCTGGTCCGCGGCGACTCGCTGTGGCTGTTTCTCGTTTCGGCGGGGCTCTACAGCTGCTCCCCGGGTCGATCGACGACGCGGATCGTGCTTGGGGCGATCCTCCTGGTCCTTGCGTTCTTCACGAAGCAGACAGCCGCACCTTTCATGGTGGCAGCGGCCGCCTCGGTGGCCTTGACCTCGGGCATCAGGCGTGGACTGGTGTTCTCTGCGGTGGCCTTTGGCTCGACCACGACGGCGATCCTGGTTGGCCAGTACCTGACGGACGGGTGGCTGTGGATCTACATCTATCGACTGCACCAAAGCCATGAGACCCGGTTCGAGAGAATCTGGCCCGAGACCCCTCGTATCCTGCTCGATTACGGGTTCGTGCTCCTGTTCCCCGTCGCCGCGTGCCTCCTGTTCGTGGCGTTCCGGCGCAGGCTGTCTCGAAGGCTCTTCTATTGGGCATCCATGGCGGCCACGGGCCTGGCGACCGCGGCGGTGGGCAGCGCCACCGAGGGAGCCTACGACAACGCGTACATTCCGGCCGTCTACTTCGGAGCGCTTCTGTCTGCGGCGTGTGCCGTCGAGCTCCCAGCGCTCGCCGCGGAGCTCAGGGCCTCGACTGACGGGGCTGTCTGGTCCATTGGAGAGCGCCACGGACCCTGGCCCGGGTCGTTGCGGACCTTCAGCCTTCTTGGCCTGGGGCTACTTTCAGCCCACGCCATGATCCGATGGCCGGACTCATCCCCCCATGTCCCCAGCCAGCAGGATCACGCGGAAGCGAGAAGGCTCTTTGCCTACCTCACCGAGCAGGGGCCGGAGATCTTCGTGCCCAGCCACCCTTTCTACAACGTCTTGGCAGGAGGAAAAGGGCATCTCCACATCATGGGGGTCAACGACGTCTATTTCTGGCCCCGCACGATCACCTCCGACCCCGGCAGAGACACCGCCATCAAGGATCGCTTTCGCGGAAGCGTGATGAGCTCCTTCAGATCCCGGCGATGGAAGATGGTCATCCAGGACGACTGCCCCACGCCTCGGCTCTTCGGGCTCAACACGTACTACCGCCTCGTCGAGGATCTTGCTCGAAGCGGGAAGGCCCCGCGGTCCCTGACGGGGTATCCCTGCGCGCCACGCTATGTATGGGTGCCGCGCGGAGAGGGCGTCGAGCGCCCGGGCGCCGGCGCCAACCCGGTCGCCCGCTGAGAGCGGGACGACGAGGGGCATCCGACCGACGGCCGCGGCGGGCGCCGGTGCCTTGTCTGCTGCCGCCTGGAATGGGACGGCGAACAGTCTGGAACCGTCGCAAGTCGGCTTGCTTTTCAGCAGGCTGGGCCCGGTTTCGGCGAGGCCCGAAGGGCCTGGTAGCGCTACGGGGATTCGAACCCCGGTTTGATGGCTGAGAACCATCCGTCCTAACCCCTAGACGATAGCGCCACCCGCCAGTCTACGAAGCGGCGCGGGGTCCGTCAAGCCGAGCGCCCGCGCAGGCGGCCCACCTCGACGGCGGCGATGCTGGCCGCCTGGGCGCGGCCCTGTGATAGCCTCAGCGGCTGCCATGACGGTGAGGACCCGCATCGCCCCCAGCCCCACCGGGGACCCCCACGTGGGGACCGCCTACGTGGCTCTCTTCAACTACGCCCTCGCGAAGAAGCACGGGGGGCAGTTCATCCTGAGGATCGAGGACACCGACCGCGAGAGGAGCTCCTCCGCGAGCGAGGCCATGATCTTCGAGGCCCTCCACTGGCTCGGCCTCCGCTGGGACGAGGGCCCGGACGTGGGGGGGCCGCACGGCCCCTACCGGCAGAGCGAGCGGACCGCGATCTACCGCGAGCACGCCGAGGAGCTGGTGCGCCGGGGGGCGGCCTACCCCTGCTTCTGCACCCGCGAGCGGCTCGACGCGCTGCGGGAGGAGCAGAAGGCCCGAAAGGCGAACTTCGGCTACGACGGCCTCTGCCGGGGGCTGCCCCGCGACGAGACGGAGCGACGCCGGGCCGCGGGCGAGCCCCACGTCGTCCGCCTCGCCATGCCGCGAGGGGGCGAGACCGCGGTGCGCGACCTGCTGCGGGGCGAGGTGCGCTTCGACAACGCGCAGGTGGACGACCAGGTCCTGCTGAAGAGCGACGGCTTCCCCACCTACCACCTCGCGAACGTGGTGGACGACCACCTGATGGGCGTCACCCACGTCATCCGGGCCGAGGAGTGGCTGTCGTCGCTGCCCAAGCACGTCACGCTCTACCGTGGCTTCGGCTGGGACGAGCCCGTCTTCTGCCACCTGCCGCTGCTGCGCAACGCCGACCGCTCGAAGATCTCGAAGCGCAAGAACCCGGTGAGCCTCAACTTCTACCGGCGGGCCGGCTTCCTCCCGGAGGCGATGCTCAACTACCTCGCCCTCATGGGCTGGGCCATGCCCGACGAGCGGGAGGAGTTCACGGTCGAGGAGTTCATGGAGGCCTTCACCCTCGAGCGGATCTCCCTCGGGGGGCCGGTCTTCGACGTCGAGAAGCTCAAGTGGCTGAACGGGAAGTACCTGAGGCGCCTCGTCGCCGAAGGAGCTCCTCGAGCGGCTGCGCCTGCAGCTGCTCTCGGAGGACCACCTCCTCGAGGTGCTGCCCCTCGTGCAGGAGCGGATCGACACCCTGGAGAGCTTCTTCGAGTACGCGTCCTTCTTCTTCGTGGGGGACGTCCCCTACGACGAGGCCGCGGTCAAGGCCATGGTGCCGAAGGGCCGAACCCCGGCCGAGACGTCGAAGACGCTGCGCGCGCTCCTCGAGGAGGAGCTGGACGCGATCATGGACTGGGGACGGGAGGCGGTGGAGAACTCGATCCGCCGCTTCGCCGAGAAGGCGGGCTGGGCACCGAACGAGCTCTTCATGACCGTCCGCGTGGCCACGACGGGCCGCGCCGCCTCGCCGCCCCTCTTCGAGACCCTCGCCGTCCTCGGCAAGGAGACCTGCCGGCGCCGCCTGCGCCGCGCCGCCGACGCGCTGAAGACTGGAGCCGCGAAATGAGCACGAGCGCACCCGCGGGCCCCGAGCGCGAGAGGGCCGACTTCATCCGCGAGATCGTGGCCGAGGACGTCCGGAGCGGCAAGCACGAGACCGTCGTCACCCGCTTCCCCCCGGAGCCGAACGGCTACCTCCACATCGGCCACGCGAAGTCCATCTGCCTGAACTTCGGCATCGCGAGCGAGTTCGGCGGCCGCTGCCACCTCCGCTTCGACGACACGAACCCCACGAAGGAGGAGCAGGAGTACATCGACGCCATCGAGGAGGACGTCCGCTGGCTCGGCTTCGACTGGGGAGAGCACCTCTACCACGCCTCCGACTACTTCGAGCAGCTCTACGCGTGGGCGGTCCACCTCCTCCGGGCGGGCAAGGCGTACGTGGACGACCTCTCCGCCGACGAGATCCGCGAGCACCGGGGGACGCTCACCGAGCCCGGGACGGAACAGCCCGTACCGCGACCGGTCGGTCGAGGAGAACCTCGACCTCTTCGTGCGGATGCGCAAGGGCGAGTTCCCGGACGGCACCCGCGTCCTGCGCGCGAAGATCGACATGGCCTCGGGCAACATCAACCTGCGCGACCCGGTCCTCTACCGGATCCTCCACGCGAGCCACCCGCGCACGGGCGACGCCTGGTGCGTCTACCCGACCTACGACTTCGCCCACGGCCAGTCGGACGCGATCGAGGGCATCACCCACTCGATCTGCACCCTCGAGTTCGAGGACCACCGGCCGCTCTACGACTGGTTCATCGAGAACCTGCCGGTCCCCTCGCGACCGCACCAGTACGAGTTCGCACGGCTCAACCTCAGCTACACCGTCCTCTCGAAGCGCTTTCTCCTGAAGCTCGTGAACGACGGCCGGGTGCGCGGCTGGGACGACCCGCGCATGCCCACGATCTGTGGCATCCGCCGGCGCGGCTACCCCGCCGAGGGCCTCCGCGAATTCGCCGCGATGATCGGCGTCGCCAAGCGCGACTCCGTCGTGGACGTGGCCATGCTCGAGCACTGCGTGCGCGACGTGCTCAACCGCAAGGCCCCCCGCCGCTTCGCCGTCCTGCGCCCGCTCAAGGTCGTGATCGAGAACTACCCGCAGGGGCAGGTCGAGGAGCTCGACGCGGTCAACAACCCCGAGGACCCCTCGGCCGGCTCCCGGAAGGTCCGCTTCTCGCGCGAGCTCCTGATCGAGCGCGAGGACTTCATGGAAGACCCGCCGAAGAAGTTCTACCGCCTCGCCCCCGGGCGGGAGGTCCGCCTGCGCTACGCGTACTTCCTCACCTGCCGGGAGGTCGTGAAGGACGCCTCCGGCGAGGTCGTGGAGCTGCGGTGCACGTACGACCCGGCGACCCGCGGGGGCGACGCCCCGGACGGCCGCCGGCCGAAGGCGACCCTCCACTGGCTCTGCGCGGCCGACGCCGTGCCCGCCGAGGTGCGTCTCTACGAGCACCTCTTCACCCGCCCCGATCCCGGCGCCGACGGCGACCTCCTCGCCGACCTCAACCCGGCATCCGAGGAGATCCTGGCGGGCGCCCTCGTCGAGCCCGACCTCGCGGGGGCGCCGGTCGGCGAGACGGTCCAGTTCGAGCGGCTGGGCTACTTCTGCCCCGACCCCGACGGGGCGCCCGGCCGCCCCGTCTTCAACCGCACCTGCACCCTGAAGGACACCTGGGTCAGGCTCCAGACCGCGGGCCGCCAGGATCAATAGGCCGTTCGGCCGGCCTACTCAGACGGCGGCCGCGCCTTCAGCGAGCGCGCCAGCAGCCCGAGGCCTCCCGCGAGCAGGACCAGCATCAGGAGCGTGTCGAACAGGCTCGTGGGCTCGAAGTAGATCCGCAGGTTCATCAGGATCCCGAGGAAGACGATGAGCGCTCCGCCCAGGGTCAGGACCCAGCCGAGCCGGCTCGTCCCGTCGTAGAAGAGGACGCCGGCGCCGACGAGGAGCGGCAGGAGCGAGAGGCCGAACGAGTGCCCCCCGAAGAAGCTCCAGAACCCCGACGTCACGGTCACGCGCTGGGTGAGCAGGTACGCCCCGCCCACCGCCATCGCGAGGCCGATGAAGAACTGGGCGACGCCGCCCTCGGTCCCGCCCGCTCCCTTCATCACGCCACCTCCGCTCGCCGCCGTCGCCCCGGGCCCGGCTCACCGCGGATTGTAGCGTCCGGGCGCCCCGGTCAGGAGACCGACTTCAGCCGGGACTTGGGGACGCGCTCGCGGGGGATGTTGTAGCGCTGCAGGCGCAGGTACACCGTGCGGCGCGTGACGCCCATCATGCGGGCCACCCGTGCGATGTTCCACTCGTTGCGGTTCAGCAGCAGGAGCAGCTTCTCCCGCTCCATGTCCTCGACCGGCGTGCGCTCGAGGTAGGCCTCCCACGAGTCGCCGGCGCCGGCAGGACGCGGGGACGCGGTGTCGCGGACGGACTTGGCCACGATGCGGGAGAACTTGGACAGGCGCTCGAGGTCGTGGGCGTCGCAGAAGTGCGGCTCCTGGCTGTCCACGTAGAGGAGCGCGAGGAGCGTCTCGTCCTCGAGCACCGGCGAAACCGCGAAGGCGGCGGGGCCGGGGCGCTCGGCCACCGCGGCGGGGAGCCGCCGGTCTCCGCCGCGCTCGGGGACGTAGAACGTCTCGCCCTGGCGGAAGCCGCCCTTCTGGCTCGCCCAGACCGCGGGCACGATGTCGAGGACGGCCTGGTCGATCCCGCGGGAGGCGAACAGCGTCACGCTGTCGCCGTCGCAGGTGAACACCGCACCCGCGCGCCCGTTCAAGAGCGACATCACCACCTCGAGCGTCCGCTCCGCCAGGCGCCGGGGATCGTCCGCACCGACGACCAGCTCCGTGAACTGGTCGATGAGATCCACTCGCCGTGCCATACTCTACCTCCCGTCGTAGGGAGAATATACGTTTCTGGCGCGACTAGTCAAGAGAAATGAATACTGATGGGGCGTATACTCTTCAGACTTCCGACTAATTACGTATATTTAATAATCACTAACTGCATTCCAGAGACGATGGGCCCGGAAAAAAGGGGTGGAACGGCGCAACGAGAGGGGCACGGCCATGCGCCCAGCACCCCGCGCTAAGATGGGCCGCGGGGTGTGACGGCTGGCGGAGAGGGGGGGATTCGAACCCCCGGTACAGGTTTTAGCCCCGTACAACAGATTAGCAATCTGTCCTGTTCAGCCACTCCAGCACCTCTCCGCGCGAGGCGACGTCCCCGGGAACGCTTCCGGAGGAGGGCCCAGATTCGCAAGACTAGCACGAAAGACATCGCCCGGAAGGGCGCCGGCGCGCTCGTCGTCGTCCTCGCCTGCGCGCTCGCGGTCCGGGCCGTGGTCCTCGCCCAGCTGCACGGGCACCCGCTGCTGCAGCCCGTGGGGCAGCTCGACAGCGGCGTCTTCGTCGCGCTCGCCCGGCAGGTCGCGGGCGGGGATCCGCTCCTCCGCGCGGCCACGGGCGGCGAGCCGTTCTTCCTCGCACCGCTGTACGTCTACTTCCTCGCCCTGCCCCTCGCCCTCGGCGGCGGCTCGCTCCTCGCCGCGAAGCTCCTGCAGGTCGTCCTCGGCACCGCCGCGGTGGGCCTGCTGTACGCCGCGGCGCGGCCCTGGCTGGGCCGCGCGGGCGCGCTCGCGGGGGCCGCTCTCCTAGCGCTCACCGGGCCGGCCGTCTTCCACGAGGCGATCCTGCTCCAGGCGGCGCTCGACCCGTTCCTGATCGCCCTCGCCCTCCTCGCCGTCTCGCGCGCGCTGCGCGCCGGCCGGTTTCGCGACTGGGCCCTCGCGGGGGCGGCGATCGGCCTCTTCGCCCTCAACCGCCCGAACGCCCTGGCGTGGGGTGCCGCCCTCGCGATCGCGCTTCCGCTCGCCCGAGGGGCCCGCCGCGGCGGAAGAGAGGCCGCGGCGCTCGCCCTCGGCCTCGCGCTGGCGATCGCCCCGGCCACGCTGCGCAACCTCGCAGTCTCCGGCGAGCCCGTGCTCGTCTCCTCGCACGGCGGGCTCAATTTCTACATCGGCAACCGGGCCGAGGCCGACGGCACCTACCGCCGCGTGACCGGCATCACGCCGGACATCCAGGGCCAGGCCCGCGACGCGCGGCGCGTGGCCGAGGAGGCGGCCGGCCGCCGGCTGAGCGCCCGCGAGGTGGACGCGCACTTCCGCGCTCTCGCCTGGGAGTGGACCTCGTCCCATCCCGCGGACGCGGCGTGGCTCTTCCTCCGCAAGCTGGCCTACGTCCTGGCCGCGCCCGAGATCAGCCTCAACTACTCCTACGCCTACTACGCGCTCGACGAGCCGACGCTGCTGCGGTGGCTCGTCGTCGGGGCGTGGCTGCTCGTGCCGCTCGGGCTGCTCGGCCTCGGCGACCGCCTCGTCTCGGCTCCGCCCGGAAGCGAGGAGCGCCCGGGCCAGCGGTGGGACTTCGGCCTGTGGGCCCTCGTCGTCCCCGTCTACGCGCTCTCGGTCGCCGCCTTCTTCGTCTCGGCGCGCTACCGCCTGCCGCTGCTCGTGCCCCTCGCCGCCGGCGCCGGCTTCGGCCTGGTGCGGGTGGTCGAGGCGATCCGCGGGCGCGCCACCCGTCGGCTGGCGGCGTACGCGGCCGCGCTCGCCGTTCTCTTCGCCCTCGCCCTCTGGCCGCACCGCCTGGACGACGGCCGGTCGGAGGAGCGCACGGTCATGCTGCTCTGGCTCGTGGACAACAGCCAGGGCGCCGAGGCCCTCCGCCGTCTGCCCGCGGCCGAAGCCGCGCACCCCGAGCCCGCGCGGCTCCTGCTGCGGCTCGGCCAGGCTCTCGACGAGAACCGGGAGGCCGCGGCCGCGACGCAGCTCCTCGAGCGCTCGCTCGCGCTCGACCCCTCGCGCGCGGAAACCCGCCTCGCCCTCGGGCGGGCGCTCTTCGACGCCGGCCGGGCGGCCGAGGCCATCCCCCACCTCGAGGCCGCGCTCGACGCCGGCTTCCGCCCCGAGACCGCGGGCTTCACGCTCGTCCAGGCCCTCGCCGCCGCCGGGCGGCCCGGGGAGGCGGCGGCTCGGCTCGAGCGGCTCTCGCTGCCACCGCGGACCGATGCCGCGAGCCTCCTCGTCGTCGGCAACACGGCGCTGCAGCTGCGCCGGCCCGACCTCGCGCTGCGCTTCCTCGACCGGGGCATCGCGCAGGACCCGCGACGTGGCGGCCCTGCGCGAGAAGAAGGGTCTCGCCCTCGCCATGCTCGGCCGCCCGTCCGAGGCCCGGCCCGAGCTCGAGGAGGCCCGCCGCCTCGACCCCGCGAGCGCGAGCACCGCCCTCAACCTCGCGGTGCTGGAGGCGCAGGACGGCCGGCTCGACGCGGCGCGGGCCCTCGCTCGCGAGGCCCTCCGGCTGCAGCCCGACTACCCGCAGGCGCGCGGCCTGCTCGAGGCGCTCGACCGGGCGCGCTGACGCCGCAGAAAGAAAACGGCCCGGCGGTCGCGAGGACCGCCGGGCCGCAAGGACGCCGGGTCGAGCTAGAAGTCGAGCCGGGCCGCGAGGACGACCCGCCGCCCGGCCGCGTACGAGTTGGCCGTGCCGAAGAACGAGTTGAGGATCGTCCCCTCGGTGATGAACGGAGCCACCGGCAGGCTCTTGAAGTCGGTGTACTTCACCGAGTCCGTGGAGAGCTGCGTCTGGCTGTTGAACAGGTTGAAGGCGCGCGCCTCGATGACCAGGCCCGGTCCGGTCCGAGAGCTTGAAGCGGTAGGACGCGAGGAAGTCGAAGTTCGTCCAGGTGGGGTTGCGGTGCGAGCCCGCCGGCTCGAGGTAGAAGAGCGCCGAGCCGCCCTGCGAGTCCTGGCCGCGGGCCTGCCACGGCGTGCCGCTCTGGACGCGGAGGTAGCCGCCGAGCATCAGGTTGCCGATCGGCTCCCAGTTGGCGAAGACCTTGAAGACGTGCGGCCGGTCCTCGCGCAGGGGGCCGTAGCGGTACTGGTCCCCGACGAACGTCCCGGGGCCGTCCTGCCAGATGGACGAGGTGTTGAAGACCGGGTCCCGCCCCCGTAGTCGTAGTCGATGTTCCCCTCGAACTGGCTCCAGGTGTAGCTGACGTTGGCGCTCCACCTGTTGGCGAAGCGGCGGTTCACCTCGACCGTAGCCGCCTGGTACTTCCGCTGGGCCTCCTGCCCTCGACAGGCCTCGAAGATCGTGCAGGGCAGGTTGGCCGCGGCGTAGGGGCCGGTGGACGGGTAGACCGAGGGCACGTCCTCGATGAAGTTGTGGGTGTTGCGGTTCATGTAGAAGAGGTCCAGGCTCCACTGGCCGCCGATCGGCGTCGCGTAGCCCGCCAGCCACTCGTCGTTGTAGGTGGGCTTGAGGTCGGGGTCGATCAGCTTGCCCGTCGTCGCGGCGCGCGGCAGGTCGGAGATGAGCGCGCCCGTCGCGACGTTGTAGCGGGCCTCGTACTGGTAGATGCGCCGCGGCGCGAGCGAGCGGCCGGACGACTGCTGGTCCATGTTGTAGTAGCGGCCCCAGTTCGCGTAGACCTTGTCGCCCTTGCCCTGGCGGACGTTGAAGTTCACGCCCAGGCGCGGCTGGAGCTCGTCGCCGAAGCCGAACTTGACGAACGTGCAGCGGTCGCCGTCCGACTCGAAGACCGCGGTGCCGCTCCCCACGCCGCTCGGGGTGTTCGCCGGCACCGGGCAGCCGCCGCTGTTCGGGCAGGTCCTGCGAGTAGGCGTCCGAGTTCGTCAGGAGGCCGAGGTTCAGGGTCAGCCGCGAGCCGACCGTCATCGTGTCCTGGACGAAGAGCGACCAGGTGCGGCCCTGGCCGATCTGCGAGGGCTGCTCGAAGTAGTAGCGGGCCCGGTAGTAGGGCACGGCGGCGGTGATCCGCGAGATCTGGCCCCAGCCGTTGGTGAGACGGTTGAGGTCCTCCTCGCCGAACGTGTAGCCGACGCCGGCCTTGAGCTGGTGGCCCGTGCTCCCGAGGTCGAAGTACTGGCTGATCGAGCCCTTGACCTCGTTGCGCCGGTAGTCCTGGCGGTTCGTGTACTGGTAGCCGCCGACGTCGAGGTTCGCCTGGTTCGGGTCGGTGTACTGGCCCATCGCGGGCGATGTTGTTGTTGTCCCAGGTGGGCAGGTAGCCGAGGAGGGTGTCGGGGTTGGAGCTGTTGTCGTCCTTCATGTAGAGGAACTTCAGGTCGAAGGTGGTGCGGCTGGTCGCGAAGAACGACCAGGCCGCGGTCGCGATGTGGGCCCGGGCCTCGTCCGTGGTGGCCACGGTCGGCGAATAGCCGGAGCCGACGTTGTTGCCCTCGGAGTCGGTCGGCCGGTAGCGGTAGCTCGCCGCGATCAGGTGCTTCGGGGTCGGGGTGGACGTGATCTTGCCGTAGTACTCCTGCGTGGAGCTGACGAGGTCGGGCAGCGGCGTGCCGAACTTGTTCACGCGGTCGCCCCGGGTCATCTTCTGGTACTGGGCCGAGGCGTAGAAGAACACCTTGTCCTTGACGATCGGCCCGCCGAGCCCGATCGCCGGGTTGAAGACGTCCGTGGGCTGCACGCCGAACGCCGGGTCGTCGGGATCGCTCATGAAGGACTCCGGCTGGTACTGGATGCGGGCGCTGCCGGAGAAGGTGTTCGTGCCCGACTTGCTCACCGCGTTCGTCACGATGCCCGCCGCGCGGCCGAACTCCGCGCTGATCGCGCCGCGCTTGACGTTGAACTCGGCGATGTCCAGCTCGTTCACCTCGGTCTCGAGGTAGCCGAAGCCGGGGTTCGAGATGTTGACGCCGTCCATCAGGTACACGTTGTCCTGGCGGCTGCCGCCCGCGGCGGGACCGATAGCTGTTGTTCTGGGCGACGCCGGGGATGAGCTGGAAGAGCCCGCTGTACGAGCGGCCGAGCGGCAGGTTCTTCGTGTTGTCGGCGGTGTAGTTGAAGTTGACCTCGGTCTTCTTGAGGTCCACCGCCTCCGTCTGGGCGAGGACCGTGATCTCCTCGGTCGCGGTCGGGCTCAGCACGAGGTTCACCTGGGCGTCCACGTCCACGTGGACCCGGACCTCGGCCGCGGTCTTGCCCAGGCCGGTCATCGTGGCCTCGACCTTGTAGGTGCCGGGCAGCAGGCCGGAGGAAGAGGTAGTTGCCGGTGGCCGTGGTGACGGCCTCGCGGCCGGCGGGGAGCAGGGGCCCGGAGACCTTCACGGTCACCCCGGGCAGGACGCCGCCCTGGGCGTCCTTGACGACGCCGGAGATGGATCCGGTCTCCTGGGCGTGCGCGACGACGCCCAGTGCGAGCGCCGCCACGAGAAGAAGGGAAAGGGTACGGAGCAAGCGCATGGTTCGGCTCCTCCTGATTGCTTGGCGCGAAGGGCTCTTCGAGCCCGAGTCCTCGCGTGGATTTCGGGGGGATTCTTCCCCCGTGGCGGGGGAAAATCAAGGGGAGTGGCGGAGGGCGGGGGACTCGAACCCCCAAGGGCCGTGAGGCCCGGGAGCTTTCAAGGCTCCTGCCTTACCAGTTAGGACTAGCCCTCCGCGGTCGGCCTGCCGCCATTATGCGCCTCCCCCGCCCGGGCGCGGGGGGCCGAGGTGCGGCCGCAGGCGGCGCAGGACGAGGGCGACGAGCTCGGGGTCGCCCCGGGGCCAGCGGTCCTCGATGTCGAGGTCCACCACCGGCCGGTCCACGTCGGGGAAGCGGACGCGGATGAGCGTGCGGTGCTGGTCCTCGCGCTCGTTCATCACGAACACCCGGTCGGCCCAGAGGAGGAGGTCGCGGGTGAGGGGCACGGTGGCGAAGGACGCGACCCCCGCGGAGCGGACCTCGTAGCGCTCGTCGTCGCGGTAGAGGTCCTCGGCCGTCCGGCTCCGGTCGATGTTGGCCGTGCAGACGAAGAGGATGCGCTCGCGCGAAGACGGGGCGAAGACCACGATCCCGCATTGTACGGCCGTCGCGTTGTACACTCACCACGCTTGAACATCGACCGCCTTCTCCGCGACGTGGAGGGCCGCCTGGCCGCTCACGACGAGGAGGTCCGTCGCGAGGTGATGGACGTCCTGCGGGAGGCGATCGCCCGCGAGCGCCGCTCTCTCGACCCCTCGTTCACGGTGGAGGATGAGCGTGAGCGGCGCCGGCACGCCGAGGAGCTGCGGGGGGCCCTCGAGGCGATCCACGGCGCGGTGAGGCCGGACGAGGCCCTCGACGAGGTGCTGAAGCAGCTCGCGCGTGTCGTCCACATGGACTTCGCGCTGGTGGCGGTGGCGGAGCCGGGGGGCACCCTGCGGGTGGAGGCGGTGCGCGGGTCCGACGCGGCGTCCCTCGTGGGAACGACCCTCGAGGACCCGCGCCTCACGGGGCTGCGCGAGCCGCCGCGCGCGGTGCAGGTGGCCGACGCGGAGGCGGAGGGAAGGCTGGCCCTCGAGGCGGCGCCCCCCCTGCGCTGCTGGGTGGCGCTCCCCCTCCTGCTCGAGGGGGACGTCGTGGGCCTGCTCCTGGCCGGCCGCCTCGCCCTCGACGGCTTCACCGACGAGGAGCTCCTGCGGACGAAGGCGGTGGCGTTCTGGGCCGCGGCCGCGATCCGCCGGGTCCAGCTGCAGGCCCAGGTGCGGCGGTACGCCGCGCTCCTCGAACAGGTAGTGGACGTGGACCAGCACGTCTTCCACGGCGACGGGCCGGACGTGCTCGCGCCCGCCATCCTCGAGGGAGCGTGCCGCATCGGCGGCTATCGCGGGGGGATGCTCGTCGTGCAGACGCCCCGGGGGCCCGTGGTCGCCGCCGCCTCGGGCGAGGCCTTCGCCGGCGCGCTGCAGCGCCCCGCCCCCTCGGACCTCGCCTCGACCGTCGCCCGTCGCCTCCCCGCCTCGCGCATGCTCGACGTGGCGGAGTCGCTCGGCACGGAGCTGCCGGCCGAGCAGGTGTACCTCGTGCCTCTCGCGACACCCGAGGGCTGGGTGGGCTGCCTCGTGCTCCTCGACCCGAACGGCGAGTCGCCCGAGGACCGGCTGCTCGAGGCCTACGCCTCGCGGGCGGCCGCCGCCTTCAGCCACGCCTCTCTGCACCACGGCCGGAGCTGAGCCGGTATAAACTCGCGGCCTCCCGATCGAGAACCGGAGGCCCCATGAGACGCGCCCTCCTCCTCGCCGTGGCCGCGCTCGCGCTGCCCGGCGCCGCCCATGCCCAGCAGGCCGACGCCCACGCCATCGTCGGCGCCCGCGTCCTCACCGTGTCCGGCGCCTCGTACGAGCGGGCCACGATCGTGATGCGCGACGGCCTCATCGAGGCGGTGGGGCCCGACGTCGTGCCGCCCCCGGGGGCGCGCGTCCTCGACGGCGCGGGCCTCGTGGTGACGCCCGGGCTCGTCGACGCGCTCTCCGCGATCGGCCTGCCGGCGCCGGCGCGAGGGGGCAGCGGCGGGCCCGGCAGCGGCGGAGTCGGCTCTCCGCCGGCCCCGCTCGCGCCCCAGGCCTTGGCCCTCGACCGCGTGAAGGCGGCGGACGTGGCGAAGGCGCGCGACGGCGGGGTCACGACCGCGCTCGTCATCCCGAAGGACGGCGTCCTCCCCGGGCAGAGCGCGATCCTGAACCTGGCCGGCGAACGGGCGGAGGCGATGGTGCTGCGCCAGCCCGCCGCCCTGCACCTGCACATGTCCTCCCTCTCCCGGCAGTACCCCGGCTCGCTCATGGGGACGATGGCCTATGTGCGGCAGGCCCTCGCCGACGCCGCGCGCGCGCGCGACGCCTGGGCGGCCTGGGACCGCGCCCCCCGCGGGCAGAAGCGGCCCCGCTACGACGCCTCGCTCCTGCCCTGGCAGGAGGTGCTGGCGGGCCGGCTGCCCCTCGTCGTCACCGGCAACGGGGAGAACGACGTGCGCCGGGCCCTCGCCCTCGCCGACGAGTGGAAGATCCGCGTGGTGGTCGCGAACGCCCCGCAGGCGGAGAAGCTGGCCGACACGCTCAAGGGCCGGCGGGTGCCGCTCGTGGCCGGCGTGAACTTCGACCCGCCGCGCTCGGGCGGCTTCTTCGGGTTCGACGAGGAGCAGGAGCGGCGGCGCATCCGCGAGGCGGAGGAGACCCCCGCCGCCCTCGCCCGCGCGGGCGTGCCGTTCGGCCTCGGCTCGGCGTGGGCCCCCGACTACGTGGCCGGCATCCGCCGGGCGGTCGAGCGGGGCCTGCCCGCGGAGGCGGCCCTGCGCGCGGCCACCCTGGGCGCGGCCGAGGTGCTCGGCCTGGCCGACCGGACCGGGAGCCTCGAGCCCGGCAAGCTCGCGAACGTGGTGGCGTGGTCGGGCGAGCCGTTCGCGAAGGAGACGAAGCCGCGCTACGTCTTCGTGGACGGGCGGCTCTACGAGCCGGAGGCAACGGAGGCGAAGAAGGCCGGACGGGATGGGGCCGGGAAGCCGGAGACGGGCGCCGACGCGGGGAAGAAGCCGGCCGAGGAGACGCCGCTCGCGCCGCTGCCCGTGTCCCCGCCGGCGCTTCCCGCCGGGACGACGGTCGCGATCGTCGGCGGCACCGTCCTCACCGTGGGCCCGCAGGGGACGATCGAGAACGGCACCGTGCTCGTGCGCGACGGGAAGATCCTCGCGGTGGGCCGCGACGTGCCGGTGCCGGACGACGCCTTCGTGATCGACGCAAAGGGCCGCCACGTCATGCCCGGCATCATCGACGCCCACTCCCACACCGCGATCGAGGGCGGCGTCAACGAGTGCACGGACGTCATCACCGCGGAGACCCGGGTCTCGGACGTCATCGACGCGCACGACGTCTCGATCTACCGCCAGCTGGCGGGCGGCGTCACCGCGGTCAACGTCCTCCACGGCTCCTGCAACGCGATCGGCGGCCAGAACGCCGTCCTCAAGCTGCGCTGGGGCAAGGGCCCGGAGGGGCTCCTCTTCAAGGAGGCCCCGCGGGGCATCAAGTTCGCCCTCGGCGAGAACGTCAAGCGCTCGGGGTTCCGCGTGCCGGGCCAGGAGCCGCGGTACCCCGGCTCGCGCATGGGGGTCGAGGCCGTCCTGCGCGAGGGCTTCTCTAGGGCCCGGGCGTACCGGAAGGAGTGGACGGACTACGAGGCGAAGGTGAAGGCGGCGGGGGCGAAGGGGGAGAAGCCGGTGCCGCCCCGGCGCGACCTGCGGCTCGAGGCCCTCGCCGACATCCTCGACGGGAAGGTCCTCGTCTACGCCCACGCCTACCGGGCGGACGAGATGCTGATGCTCATGAAGGTGGCGGACGACTTCGGCTTCAAGGTCCGCACGTTCGAGCACGGGCTCGAGGCCTACAAGATCGCGAGCGAGATCGCCCGCCACGGGGCGGGGGTCGGCACGTTCATCGACTGGTGGGGCTTCAAGATGGAGACGATCGACGCGATCCCGTACAACCCCGCCATCCTCGCCCGCCACGGCGTGAGTGTCGCCCTCGACTCCGACTCGGACGAGCTCGCCCGCCGGCTGTACTGGGACGCGGCCAAAGCGGTGAAGTACGGCGGGGTGAGCGAGGACGAAGCGCTGCGGATGATCACGCTCAACCCGGCCCGGCACCTCGGGGTGGACCGCTACGTGGGCTCGCTCGAGGCCGGCAAGCAGGCCGACATCGCCGATCTTCAGCGGCCACCCGCTCTCCCCTTCCGCCCGCTGCGAGATGACGCTCGTGGACGGGCAGGTGTACTTCGACCGCGCGAAGGACCTCGCGGCCCGCTCCGGGGTGACCGCCTGGGCGCCGCTCGCCGCCCCGGGAGGTGCGCGATGAAGGCCGCCGTGCGCCTCGTCCTCCTCCTCGCCGCGGGCGTCCTCGCCTGGCCCGCGCTCGGTGCCCAGGACGCTCCCCTCGCCATCACGAACGCCCGCGTCGTGACCGTCTCCGGCCCCGTGATCGAGCGGGGCACGGTCGTCGTCGCAGAAGGGCCAGCATCGCCGCGGTGGGCCCGGACGTGGACGGTTCCGCCGGGAGCGACCGTGATCGACGGCGCCGGGAAGACGCTCTACCCCGGCCTCTTCGACGCCCTCACCTCGATCGGCCTCGAGGAGGTGGCGAGCGTCGCCGCCACCGTGGACACGACCGAGGTCGGCGACGTGAACCCGCACGCGAAGGCGTGGGTGGCCCTCCACCCCGACAGCGAGCTCGTCCCGGTGGCCCGCGCCAACGGGGTGACCACCGTCCTCAGCGCGCCCGCGGGCGGCCTCGTCTCCGGCCAGAGCGCGCTCGTGCGCCTCGCCGGCACGACGCCGGAGGCGATGACCCTCGAGGCCCCGGCCGCGCTCCACGTCGTCTACCCGAGCGGCCGCCCCGCCTTCGACATCTCCCGCATGTTCGAGGAGCCGGAGCTGAAGACGCTCGAGGAGCGCCTGCAGGAGAGGAAGAAGAACCAGGAGAAGGCCCTCGCGCGCCTCGGCTCGCTCTTCGCCGAGGCGAAGGCGTACGCGGCGGCGGTGGCGGAGGCCGGTCGCGGGGCGCGCCCTCTCCCGGAGACGAGCCTCGCCCTCGAGGCTCTCGCGCCGTTCGCCCGCGGGGAGGCTCCCGGTGGTCGTGCGCGCCGACGACGAGGACGAGATCCGGGGGGCGGTCCGCTTCGCCTCCGAGCAGGGCCTGCGCCTCGTCGTCGCCGGCGGCCTCGAGGCCTGGCGCTGCGCCGATCTCCTCAAGGAGAAAGACGTCGCGGTCCTGCTGAAGGTCGCTCGCTCGCCCTCCCGGGAGTCGGACCCCTACGACGCCCCCTACGCGAGCGCGGCCGTGCTCCACCGCCGGGGCGTGCGCTTCGCGATCGTGACCGACGACGCCGAGAACGTGCGCAACCTGCCCTACGAGGCGGCGATGGCCGCCGCCTACGGCCTTCCCGCGGCGGAGGCGCTGCGGGCGATCACGCTCTCCCCGGCCGAGATCTTCGGCGCGGCCGATCGCGTCGGCGCGATCGCCCCGGGCCGGGACGCAAACCTCGTGCTCGCGACCGGCGACATCCTCGACACCCGCACGCAGGTGACCGGCGTGTGGATCGACGGCGCGGCGCAGTCGCTCGAGACCCGGCACACCCGGCTCTACGAGCGCTACAAGGACCGTCCGTGAGGTGAGGACCGCGCTCCACCGCGTGGCACCGCTCCTCGAGGCGGGGGTTGTCCTCGCCCTCGCCCACGTGGGCGCGGCGCGGGCGGCGGTGCCCGGCCTCGGCGTCTTCACGGGCCCTCTCGGGCTCGTGCTGCTGGCGGCCGCGGGGCTCATGGCCCTCGGCCGCGTGCGCCCCCTGTACCTGCCGGTGCCACCGCCCTGGGCGCTCTTCGCGCTCTCCGCGCTCGTCGCCTCGGCGGTCGGGATCCACTACGTGCGGGCGGTGGAGCCGTCCGGGGACGAGATCGACTACCTCCTGATGGCGCAGAGCCTCTGGCGGGAGCACGACCTCGACCTGCGCGACAACTTCGAGCGGGGCGACCACCACGAATACCTGGGCGGCCTCGACCGGATGCCCGGCGGGGCACGGCGCAAGGACGGCCGTTCCTACCCCACGCACAGCGCGGGCCTCCCCGCCCTCGTGGCCCCCGCGTACGCCCTCGGCGGCCGCGCCGGCTGCGCCGTCTTCCTGGCCCTGGTGGCCTCCGCGCTCGGCCTGCTCGTCCGCGACCTCGCGCTGCGCGGCGGAGCGGACGAGCGGTCGTCGCTCGTGGCCTGGGCGGCGGCGGTGGGCCCGCCCGTCCTCTTCTACACCGCCTTTCTCTACACCGAGGTCGTCGTCGCCCTCTGCATCGCCCTCGCCCTTCGGTTCCTCCTCGGCTCGCCGGGCCCGCGGTCCGCCGTGGCTGCCGCCCTCTCGCTCTCGGCCCTGCCGTGGCTGCACGTCCGGATGACGCTGGCCGCCGCCGCCCTGGGGGCCTTCGCCCTCGCACGGCTCCGCGGACGCCCCCGGCTGGCCTTCGTGCTCACCGCGGGAGCGATGGCCGTGGCATACGCGGGCTACCAGTACACCGTCTTCGGCACCGTCTCGCCGTTCGCGCGCTACGGCGGCACGACGCCGGGCCCGATGGCCCGCAGCACGCCGCTGCGGACGCTCTTCGGCCTCTTCCTGGACGGCGCCTACGGGCTCCTGCCGTACGCGCCGGCCTTCCTCCTGGCCCTGGCCGGCCTGCCGCTCCTCTTCGGCCGCGGCCGACGGGACCGCTGGGCCATCGCGCTCGCCGGCCTCGGCGTGCTGGCTGCCGGTCCTGGGCTGGCGGAACTGGTGGGGTTTCTCGCCGCCGGCCCGCTTCACCATCCCGCTCCTCCCGATCCTCGCCCTCGCGCTCGGCGCGCGGCTCTCGGCCGCCCCGGGCCGCGGCCTCGCCCGCTGGCGCTGGGGGCTCGTCGCCGCCGGCTTCGGGCTCGTCTTCGTCATGTTCACGCAGCCGCGGGACATGCGCATGGTGAACGGGCGCGACGGCCCGCCGCAGGTCTTCGAGGTGCTCGGCGGCGACGTCTCCCTCGGGCGCTACCTGCCCTACGTGAGCTCGCGGGCGGGCTCGACAGGGCCGCCCTGGGAGCCGCCGGCGACCGAGGTGCCGGTGATGGCGGTGTGGGCGGCGGCGCTTCTCGCCCTCCTGCTGCTCGACCGCCTCGCCGGCTCGCGCGACCGCGTGGATGCGCTCTTCCGGGGCCTCGCCCTGCCGCTCCTGCTCTTCCTCGCCGTCTCCGTGGCGGTGGACCGCTGGGTGCGGCCCGGGGGCGCGCCGGTGTCGGCGGCGACGGCCTCTACCGCTTCGTGATCCGCTCGACGCCGCCCACGTAGGGACGCAGGACCTCGGGAACGACCACCGAGCCGTCCTCCTGCTGGTAGTTCTCGAGCACGGCGATGAGCGTCCGCCCCACCGCGAGGCCGCTGCCGTTGAGCGTGTGCAGGAAGCGCGGCTTGCCCCCGCCCTCCGGCCGGTAGCGCAGGCTCGCCCGCCGCGCCTGGAAGTCGGTGCAGTTCGAGCAGGACGAGATCTCGCGGTAGGCCCCCTGGCCCGGCAGCCACACCTCGATGTCGTAGGTCTTGGCCGCGGCGAAGCCCATGTCCCCGGTCGAGAGCACGACCACGCGGTACGGGAGCGCGAGGCGCTTCAGGACCTCCTCGGCGTCCGCCACCATCCCCTCGAGCTCGTCCATCGACGTCTCGGCGGTGGTGAGCTTCACCAGCTCCACCTTGTGGAACTGGTGCTGGCGGATGAGCCCGCGCACGTCCTTGCCGTAAGAGCCGGCCTCCGAGCGGAAGCAGGGGGTGAAGGCCACGTACTTCTTCGGCAGCTCGGCGGCGTCGAGGATCTCGCCTCCGTGCAGGATGGTGAGCGGCACCTCCGCGGTCGGGATGAGGTAGAGGTCGCGGTCGCCCGCCCTCGTCTTGAAGAGGTCGTCCTCGAACTTGGGCAGCTGGCCGGTGCCGGTCAGCGTTTCCGCGGTGACGAGGTAGGGCGGGATGACCTCGCGGTACCCGCGCGAGCCGTGCAGGTCGAGCATGAACTGGATGAGCGCCCGCTCGAGCCGCGCCCCCATGTCCCAGTAGACGGCGAAGCGCGCCCCCGAGATCCGGGCCGCGCGCTCGAAGTCGAGGATCCCGAGCTCGGGGCCGAGGTCCCAGTGCGACTTCGGCGCGAAGTCGAAGGCGCGCGGGGTGCCGACCCGCCGGACCTCGACGTTGTCCGCGGCGTCTCTCCCCACCGGCACGCCCGGGTCGGGCACGTTCGGCACCACGAGCAGGAAGCGCTCGATCGCCGAGCGCACCTCCTCGAGGCGCGTCTCGCCCTGCTTGATCCGGTCGGCGACGCCCTTCATCTCGGCCTTGAGCTCCGAGGCGTCCTCCTTCGCCTTGCCCCGGCGCGCGATCTCCTCGCCCGTCACGCGCTGGCGGTGGCGCAGCTGCTCCACCTCCTGGATGAGGGCGCGGCGCTCGGCGTCGAGCGCCCAGGGGTCCACCCCGGCGAGGCCGGGGAAGGCCTGCACGGCCGCGAGGCCCTGCCCGCGGCTGCCCAGCATGGCGAGGACGGCCTCGCGGTTCTCGACGACGTACTTCAGGTCCAGCATGGCCGGGCAGGATAGCACGCCACGTCGCCGCTCTCCGCGGGGCCACGTGGTAGCATTTTCCCGCCATGAAGCCCTACCAGAAAGTCCGCAAGGCCGTGTTCCCGGCGGCCGGTCTCGGCACGCGGTTCCTCCCCGCCACGAAGGCTCAGCCCAAGGAGATGCTGCCCCTCGTCGACAAGCCCATCATCCAGTACGTGATCGAGGAGGCGGTGGCCTCCGGCCTCTCCTCCATCATCATCGTGACCGGCAAGGGCAAGAACGCGATCGAGGACCACTTCGACGTCTCCTACGAGCTCGAGCGACACCTCGCGCAGCGGGGGCAGACGGACGTCCTCGACCAGGTCCGGGCCATCTCCAAGATCAACGTCTCCTACGTGCGGCAGGGCGAGCAGCTCGGGCTCGGGCACGCGGTGCTCCAGGCGCGCGACCTCGTGGGGGACGAGCCCTTCGCGGTGATGCTGGGCGACGACATCATCGACGCGCCGGTGCCCTGCATGCGGCAGATGCTGAACGTCTACGAGAGCTACGGCGGGCCCGTGATCGCGGTGCAGCAGGTGCCGCGGGACGAGATCTCGGCCTACGGCGTCATCGACGGCCAGCCGGAGGGCGACAGCGGGCGCCTCTACCGCATCCGGGACATGGTGGAGAAGCCGAGCGTCGAGGCGGCCCCGAGCGACCTCGCGATCATCGGCCGCTACGTCCTCACCCCGGACATCTTCGAAGAGCTCGAGAACACCCCCCGCGGCGCGATCGGGGAGATCCAGCTCACGGACGGCCTGCGCCGGCTCAAGCAGCGGAGGACGCTCTACGGCTACCGCTTCGAGGGCGTGCGCCACGACGCCGGCAACAAGCTCGGCTTCCTGAAGGCGACGGTCGAGTTCGCCCTCAAGCGCGACGACCTCGGCGGCCCCTTCCGCGACTACCTGAAGTCGCTGAAGCTGTAGGGCGGGAACTCGAGCCGGTGCACGCGTCTCCGCCTACTTCTTTTCGCTGGAGGTGCTCGATTTCTTCTCGGAAGAGCTGCTCTTCGACTCCGACGAGGAGGAGCCGCTGTCTTTCGAGCTGTCCTTCGAGCTCTCCTTGGAGGCGCCCTTGTCCTTGCCTTCTTTGCCGCCCTCGCCGCCGGAGGACTTGCGGGCGTAATCGGTGATGTACCAGCCCGTGCCCTTGAACTGGATCGCGGGGGCGGAGGCGAGCTTCTCCACCGGACCGCCGCAGGTGGGGCAGGCGGAGAGCGGCGGGTCCGAGAACTTCCGGATCTGCTCGAACACGCCGTCCTTCTGGCACTCGTACTCGTAGAGCGGCAACTTCACCAACCTCCGAATAGACCTTTCTAGCACCCGGCGGCCGGCGGGGTCAAAAGGCGGGCGTCGGCCGGGAGCCGGGTCAGGGCTCGTCCGGGTCCCGGACAATGCGGTCGAGCAGGACGTCCTCCAGGCTTCTGCGTGAATCGAAGACGCCGAGCACGAAGACCCGGCGTCCCGCGCTCCGGTAGACGATTCGATAGGGGGAGACGACCAGTTCCCGGTAATCGCGGATGTGCAGGCGCGCCAGCTCCGGGAGGACCCGCCCTCTGGCAGACAGCGTGACAAGCCGGCCAGCGGCCGACTCGATCCGGTCCAGGACGCCGAGCGCCGCCCGGGGGCTGCGGTCGCCGAGGTATTCGACCAGTGCGTACAGGTCGCGGCGAGCGACCTCTGTCCAGACGACCCGCGTGCGGCTCACCGTCGGGCCAGGCGAGCCCTCAGGTCGGCGAAGACCTTCTCCTGGGGGATCGTCCGCCGCGCGCGCACGTCGGCCTCCCCCTGCGCCAGCAGCCGCAGGAGGACCGTCGCCTGCCGCAGGTCCTGGTAGCTCTCGAAGTCGATCAGCACACCCTTCGGATGGCCGCTCTGGGTGATGATGACGGGCCGACGGCTCTCACCCACCGCGCGGAGGAGCTGGGCGGCCCGGGTCTTCATGTAGGTCACGGGCTTCACGTCCGGCTCGATTCGCATGGGGTCTCCCTATGGCACCAAAAAGAGTACCATATTCGGGCCTATCCATCCACGGTCAGTGGACCTCGGCCCAGCTCCGGCCGAGGCGGGCGTCGGCGACGAGGGGGACGTCGAGCTTCAGGGCGCTCTCCATCACGTCCTTGACGAGAGCGCGGGCGTTCTCGGCCTCGGCTTCCGGGACCTCCAGCAGCAGCTCGTCGTGGATCTGGAGGATGAGGCGGGAGCGCAGCTTCCTCTCCGCGAGCTCGCGGTGGAGGTCGATCATGGCCCGCTTGATGAGGTCGGCGGCCGAGCCCTGGACGGGGGTGTTCATGGCCTGCCGCTCCGCCTCCATGCGGACCGGGAAGCTCTTCGCGCGGAGGTCGGGGAGCCGCCGGAGCCGCCCGAGCAGCGTGCGCACGTGGCCGGTCTCGCGCGCCTTCGCGATCGTCTCGTCGATGAACGTGCGGACCTTCGGGTAGCGGGCGAAGTAGGCCTCGATGAAGTTCTCCGCCTCCTTGCGGGAGACCCCGATGTCCTTGGCCAGGCTGAAGGCGGTCTTCCCGTAGAGGAGGGCGTAGTTGACCATCTTGGAGATGCGGCGCTGGTCGGCCGGCGGGATGGGCGAGAGCGGGCCGAAGATCTCCCGCGACGTGCGGTCGTGGACGTCCTCGCCCCGGCGGAAGGTGTCGATGAGGGTCGGGTCCTTCGAGAGGTGGGCGAGAACGCGCAGCTCGATCTGGGAGTAGTCGGCGGAGAGGAGCAGGTTCCCCGGCTCGGCCACGAAGGCCTCGCGGATGCGCCGGCCCTCGGCCGTGCGGATCGGGATGTTCTGCAGGTTGGGGTCGGTGGCGGACAGCCGCCCGGTCGCCGCCACCGTCTGGTTGAAGGTGGCGTGGATGCGGCCGGTCCCGGGGTCCACCATCTCGGGCAGCGCGTCCACGTAGGTGGACTTGAGCTTCTGGACGCCCCGGTACTCGAGGATCTTGCGCGGCAGCTCGTGGACGAGGGCCAGCTCCTCGAGGACGTCCTCCGCCGTGGAGGCGGCCTTCGTCTTGGCCGTCTTCTTCCCGGCCTGCAGCCCCAGCCGGTCGAAGAGCACCTCGCGCAGCTGCGGCGGGGAGTTGATGTTGAACTCGCCCTTCGCGAGGCGGTGGATGTCCTTCGTGAGGGTCGCGAGCTGGGCCTCCATGTCGCGGCTCATGGTGTGGAGGAGGGCCGTGTCCACCTTCACCCCCGCCCGCTCGAGGTCGGCCAGCACCTCGACGAGCGGCATCTCCATCTGCTCGTAGACCTCGAGAAGCCCCTCCGTCTCGAGCCGCTCGGTCATCGGCCGGTCGAGGCGCAGGACGAGCTCGGCCTCGCCGCCCGCCGCCTGGCCGGTGGGGACGGCCGCGGCGTCGGGGGCGGCGACGCCGTCGGTGCCAGGGGCGCGGCGCTCCCCGACGTGCTCCATCGCGAGGTCCTCGAGCGCATAGACGCGGCGGCCGGGGTCGAGGAGGTAGGACGCGATGAGGGCGTCGAAGGCGAGGCCGCGCACGCGCACCCCGAGCCGCTCGAGCACGACCCGGTCGCGCTTGGCATGGGCGCTCGCCTTGCGGACCCTCTCGTCCTCGAGGAGCGGCCGGAGGGCCTCGAGAGCGTCCTTCGTCCCCGGGGCCTGCGGGAGGTCGATCGACGAGTGGCCGAGCGGCACGTAGGCGGAGCGCCCGGGCGCCCACGCGAGGCCGATCCCGATGGCCTGCGCGCGCATGGCCTGCGAGCTCGTCACCACGACGCCGAGCGCCACGTGAGCGGCCTTGCGGGCCTCGGCGGCGACCGTCTCGATCTCTTCCCGGGTCGTGAGCAGCCGGTGCTCGGCCGCCGCGGTTTCGACCTCGGGGGCGTAGGCCCGGGCGAGGGCCTGGAACTCGAGCTCCTTGAAGAGGGCGTGAGCGGCGGGCCGGTCCGGCTCCTTGATGCGCAGCGCCTCGAGGTCGAGCTCGACCGGCGCGTCCAGGCGGAGTGTCACGAGCTGCTTCGAGAGGAGGGCGTCCTCGCGGTGGCTCTTGAGCCCCTCGCGGTAGGCCGCGCGCTTGACCTCGTCGGCGTGCTCGAGGACCGCTTCGACCGTCCCGAACTCGCGCACGAGGTCGCGCGCGCCCTTGTCGCCGATCCCGGGGACGCCGGGCACGTTGTCGACCGCGTCGCCCACGAGGGCGAGCACGTCGGCGATCCTCTCGGGGGGGACGCCCCACTTCTCCTCGACGGCCTTGCGGTCGAAGCGCGTCGAGCCGCTGCCCTCGCGGCCGGGGTTGAGGACGAGGACGTCGCCGGTGACGAGCTGCAGCAGGTCCTTGTCGGCGGAGACGACGACGACCTTGTGGCCCTGGGCGACCGCCTGGGCGACGAGCGTCGCGATCGCGTCGTCGGCCTCGTAGCCCGGCACCTCGACGACCGGCATCCGCAGCGCGTCGCAGACGCGGCGGATGTACGGGAGCTGGACGGCGAGGTCGTCGTCCATCTTCGGGCGGTTGGCCTTGTACTCGGCGTACTGCTCGTGGCGGAAGGTCTTCCCCGGCGGGTCGAAGAGCACGGCCACGTACTCCGGCTTCTCGTCCTCGACGAGCTTGCGCAGCATGGTCGTGAAGCCGTAGGTGGCGTTCGTGGGCAGGCCCTTGCTGGTGGCGAGGCCCCGGATCGCGTGGAACGCGCGGTGGAACTGGCCGGAGCCGTCGACGAGGTAGACCGTCTTCGCGGGGGGCATCCTGGGGCGATTCTGGTCCCGGGCGGGGGAGGAAGTCCAACCCATGTATCGCGCCATCCAGGATGTGACCGAAGGGGGGTACGTCGAGCCATTTGAAAAGTAACCCTCCAGACGGGGGTTACAGCCTGGGACGACAGGCTCGGTGGGAGTACCTGTGCCAGATGTGGCCTCGGTACCGGGAGGCGGGACGGGCGGAAAAAGGGCGGCTGCTGGACGAGGTGTGCCGTGTGACGGGCTACCACCGCAAGTACGCAGTGAGCCGCTGCTGCCCCGGAGGCTGTCATGGCTGAAGGAGCGGCTGTCGATTTCGCCGCGGCTCGAAGCCCGCTGCTTCGGATTCCAGCTCGCCAGATCGACCACCGACTCAAGCCCTACAAGGTGCGTGGCCCTGCCCGTCACACCTCAGGGCGCGAACGTGAACCCGCCGACGTCGTAGCCCAGCCAGTTGCTGGTCTGGTAGGGGTCGGCGCCGGCGCGGACGAGGACTGCCACGACCTGGTAGGTCCCGGCCGCCTGGCTCGCGCCGAGCGTGGGGGCGAAGAGCAGCACGTCCTTCAGGAAGCGCAGGGAGACGCCCTTGGCATAGGGGGCGAGGACGCCGGAGGGGAAGCCGGGGGCCAGGCTGACGAAGGTCCCGTTCGGCCGCACGAGCGGCAGGTAGACGTCGGCGGTGGCGGTGCCGTTGAAGTCGGCGGTGAGCCTGAGCTGCTGGCCGGCCGAGAAGCTGCCGGCGTTGAGCTTGAGATCGACGAAGCCCGCCGGCGGGTAGAGGAAGCGCGCCCCGTCGATGTCGGACGCTCGCGGCGCCCCGCCGCGACCGCCGCCGTGGGCGAAAGCAGCCATCAGCGCGTCATCGGCCTCGGTGCCCGGCACGCAGGCGGGTGTGAAGGAGTCGCCGCAGGTGTGGCCGAGCCCGATCAGGTGGCCCAGCTCGTGCGTCAGCACCTCCTCGTAGTTCCGCCGGTCCCCCCCCAGGAAACAGTCGATGCCGGCGTTGAACACCGTGTCCGCCTCCGTCATCCGCAGGAAGGAGACGCCGTTCACGGTCTTGCTCTCCAGGGCGAAGCCGGAGACGCCCGTGATGGCCAGGACCCCGGAGCAGGTCGCGGTGTCGAAGGCGGGCATCTGGTCGCAGGGGTCGCCGTGCGAGACGACGCTGCCGTCGAAGAAGACCCGGCAGCTCTGCGTGGTGTCGCCCCCGTCGGCCAGGACCACCGCGGAGCCCGTCACGCCCGTCCAGTGGCCGAGCGACGTGACGAACCCGCCCCTCACGCCCTCGGCGAATCCCGGGGCCCCCGCCGGGTTGTAGCGAACGGCGATCGGGAGGCCCGTGTCGGGCTCGAACCAGCGCATGGGGAGGAAGGGGTTCAGGAAGGTGAATGAGGTATTGGCGCTGTCGGCGTTGGGCGGCGGCGCGGTTGCGGCCGCCGCGGAGGGCGCGGCGCCCCCCGGGTGGCGCCGGATCAGCTCCTTCACGTCGCTCAGGAAGGTGGAGAGCGGCCGACGGCGTCGAGGGGCGGCCGACAGCCCGAGACGCTCGGCCCCGCTGCCGCCGTCCGGGACCGCCTCGGCCTCTGCGCCCTCGTGCGCCTCGATCCGGTACTTGCCCTGGAAGAGCCCGGTCACGGTCAGGTACCCGGCGCGCGTGAGGGCGGCGAAGACCACCACCCGCTCCCCCACCTCGAAGCCCGGCATCCCGAAGACGAGGCTGCGCCGCTCGCCCCAGACTCCGCCGGGCAGCCTCAGGGTGAGGCGGTCGCCGTCGGCCGCGCCCTTCAGCCCCTCGTCGACCCGCAGCGTCACCCAGGTCTCGATCCAGCGGTCCCTCTCGTCAGGGGCGGTCGCGATGGCCTCGACCTCGCCGCGGACGACGACGGCGGAGAGGCGCACGAGGGTGGGCAGGTCCATCGACGTCACGCTGGAGGCCGGCGCCGAGCCGGCCGCCCCGAGCACGAAAAGGACGCCGGCAAGGATACGGGCTCCCCGAGAAACCGCATGCATGGTCCCCTCCTTCCAATTCACGACCCCGACCGTCCCCGCCCGCCGCCCCGTCGGGTCGGCCTGCGCCTCAGGACCCTAATGCCTTCGCGATCTCGTCGCTGATCCGCCGCGCCACGAGGCGGTTGCCCTCCTCGGTCACGTGGCAGAAGTCGATGTAGACGGTCTCCCGGGTGGAGGCGAAAACGTCGCTCACGTCGTGGAAGCTGCCGGGGGTCTCGGCCGCCCGCATCGCCGCGTAGACCTTCTCGAAGAACTCGCCCGCCGGGCGGCGCCGTGGCTCCACCCGCTCGGCCTCGGCGGCCGACAGCGGCTTGTCCACGAACGCCACCGGCTGCCAGAAGAACATCACCTTGAAGCCGTAGGCCGCGGCCAGGCGCTCGATGACGCGCACGTTGCCGAGGTACACCGCCACCGTCTGCTGAGCCAGCTCGGCATCGCTCGCGTCCGGGCGGACCGGGGCGGGGGACGCCCCCGGGGCCAGGCCGGTGACGCTGCGGTAGTAGTCGCGGTAGAGGCGATTCATGGTGCTGCTCAGCCGGTTCGACAGCTGCGGGAGGCCGGCCTCCCGGCTCTGGAGCGTCGCCACCACGTCGTTGACCCCGTCGTAGCAGAAGACGACCCCGGGGACACGCCCGGCCTGGAGCTCCAGCATCAGGCTGACGAGGTTCTGGGTGCTGACGAAGCCCAGCTCCCCGTAGTTCGTCACCCGCGTCCTGTGGCCCGACTCGTCGAGAAGGCGGGACACGTAGGAAGGGATCGTGTTCTCGTCGCGGGCTCCGTTGCCCCACAGCGTCGATCCGCCGAACGCGACGATCTCGGTCGGGCGATCGCCCGGAGCCTCCCGGTTCCAGGTTCGGCGCCGGCCGGCGGCGTCGACGTTGATGTAGCGCCCGGTGAAGGGCCGTCTCCTCCACAGCACGTACGGGTGCCACTGCATCTGGGTCGAGACCCGGAACTCCCGCCCGTACTCCCGGTACCACCCCTCGCCCTGGAAGTACCGCTCCCACTGCGCCTCGAATGCGTCGACGCTGCGCGCCGCGCTGCGACCCTGAAGGTAGCGCAAGGCGCCGGCGGCGCCCAGCCCCGCCAGCAGGATCGCCCAGGCGAGAAGGGTCAGGTTGGCGAGGAGTGCGGGCCGTCCCGCGAACCAGAAGCAGACCCCCAGGTAGGCCATGGCCCCGAGCACCAGCAGCAGGCTGTTCGTCCCCACCGGCGTGTCGGTCAGGGCGGGCTTGGCCGCGACGGCCGCGAACACGACAAAGGCGGGGACGAGCAGGGCGAGCCGGAGAAGGGCCTTCCGACGGGGAGCGAGCGGTGGGTCCGGGGGTGTGCTCATTCAGCGGCCTCCTCGGGGGCCGACGAGCCCCGCGCCTTGCGTCACTGCACGAGCCGGGCCTGCGTCACGACGACCTGGACCGTGCCCGACTCGGCCTCGGGCCCCCGGTTCACGACGAACAGGCGATAGGCGGTCGCACCGGTGGAGAGGGCCACTCCTGCCGGCTTGCCGTTGCTCTCGTCCGTGCCGAGAACCTTGCAGATCCCGGCCGCGAGCGCGACCGCGTCGCAGGCGGGGTTGCTCAGCACGAGATCGATGTCGTTCGTCGAGAGGGTCCAGTCGACCGTGACCCGGAGTACCCCCGATTCCGGGACCGCGAAGTCGGTCACGAAGACGGCGAACCGCGCGAGACCGCTGAAGGTCGCGTCGTGCCGGAACACGACCGCGTTCTCCAGGTGCGGCCCCAGCGGGTTCTTGTCGCCGCCGCACCCGGGCGCGATCGCAGCGGCCAGGCACAGGCCAAGGGCCCTGAGCCCCCGCCCCGACCGCCTTGCTTCCCTGTCCATGAGGTCGTTGGGTACCGATCCTGAGTCAGCGCGGAGCGCGAGTCAAGGGCGCCTCGCTCCCGCGCTCCCGCCCCCGGGGCAGGATCACTTCCAGGCCCGGACGTAGGTGGCGGAGAAGCCCCAGGTCGAGCTCTTGATGACCGGGAACTCCGAGCCCCGGTCGATGATCCGGTAGCTGTACCAGCCCCCCACGACCGTCCGCCGCTCGACCCGGTAGCCGGCCGAGACCCGGTAGATCTGCGAGTCGAAGAAGAAGCGCTGGGCGAAGACGTCCTGGCTGCGGCGGTATCGCGCGTCCAGCCTGCCGGTGAGCCGCTTCGTGAAGCGGTGGTCGACGAAGACGGAAGCGTAGTCGGTGAGGTAGTTGCGCCCGAACCCGAACGCCTGGTAGACCGATCGCCCATAGGCGGCGTCGTAGTGGGTGCGCCGGTACTGCCCGGACAGGCCGAGCCCGCCCAGCCAGGACGTGCCCGACGACGAGGCCTGGCCGGCGCGGCTGCTGATGCCGACGCCGAAGGAGGCGTCGATCTTGAGGTGCTCGCGCAGGTCGTGCTCGACCAGCAGCATCGCGGTGTGCGTGGCCACGGTCGGCACCTGGGCCCGGTTCTGCTGGTAGGTGTACTGGAGCGAGGCGCTCGTCCCCGGGCCGAGGCCGAGCCGGAGGGAGGCTCCCGAGTCCAGCTGGCCGCCGCTGAGGATGCCGGGGGTCCCGTAGTCCAGCCCGCGGTACCCGACTTGCGCCGAGCCGCTCAGCCGGTCCGTCAGCATCTGCTCCGCCCGGAACCCCGCGCGGTAGGTCACGAGGTCCAGCCGCCGCTGGCGCACGCCCTCGGCCGACAAGGCCGCGAGCGCGACCAGCGAGGCGTCGACCGGCGTCGGCAGGTCCAGGAACCCGACCTCCGCCTGCTCCGGCGGGATGGTCCCGGTCAGGATCAGCGTGTCCAGCGGGAGCTGCGCGGCGTCGAGCGTCGACAGGTCGGAGCTATAGTGCAGGTAGGCGAACTCGCCGTCGGCGGCGAGGGTCGTGCGAGGGCCGGGGTGCCAGGTGGCGAGCATCACGCTGCGGACGACGTCGGTACGCACCTGAGGGAGCGCCACGCCGAGTCCGATGAGCAGGGGGGCGTAGAAGCCCGAGCTCGCCGCCTGGCCGAACGAGAAGCTGGCCGTCCGGGAGGGCCGATAAGCGAGCCCGAATCCCCCGCCGTAGTTCAGTCGGTTGAACTGGGTGAACGTCTGGTAGTAGTTACCCGACACGCGGCCGTAGCCGGAAAACCCCAGGCGCTTGCCGGAGCGGCCGTAGAGCAGGCCGGTGGAGAGGGTGTTGATCGTGTCTCCCGGAGTCTCGGGCGAGACCAGGAAGAAGTTGTCGGTGTGGAAGCGGCCGAAGGTGGTCGAGAACGACCACCGCTGATCCTCGACGGGGGTCGCCGTCGGCTGCGCCTCGACCGCGACCGGAAGGGCCAGCACCAGCCACACCGCAGCGGTCCCGCCCCGGCGAAGGGCCGGACGGAGCCCCCCGGCTCGCGAGGCTGGCCGGCGGCAGATCGACACGGGAAAACTACCTTAGCCTCCGGCCCTCCGTCGGGTCAAACCGACCGAGGGCCCGGCCGGGCGGCCGGCGGGGCGCTTTGCCGGGGCCCGTCCCCTGGGGTATAAGGGCCAAGACCTCTCTCCGCTCGCGGCCGCCCCCTCCGCGCCCGGGCCGGATCCCGTGAGCCCATGGACCCTTCGCCCCAGCCCTTCGGCGCAAGCAGGACAGCAGGTGTCTGGCGCGAGGCCCGCGACCTGGTCTGGAGCCACCGTCGCCGCCTTCTCCTCGGGTTGCTGCTGCTCGCGGTCGGACGCGTGGCCGCCCTCGTGCTGCCCGCTTCGTCCAAGTACCTGATCGACGAGGTGGTGGGCCGGCACCGGAGCGAGATGCTGGGGCCGCTGGCCCTGGCCATCGTGGCCGCCGCCCTCGTGCAGGCCGGGACTTCCTTCTGGCTGTCCCAGCTGGTCGGGGTCGCCGCCCAGCGCGAGATCATGCGCATGCGCCGGCGCCTCCACCGTCACGTGACCCGGCTGCCGGTGCACTACTTCGACTCCACTCGCGCCGGCGTCCTCATCTCCCGCATCATCAACGACCCCGACGGGCTCCGGAACCTGCTGGGCAACGGGCTGATCCAGCTCCTCAGCAGCGTGATGACCGCCGCCTTCGCGCTCGCGGTGCTCCTGTACCTAAACTGGCGGCTGACCGCAGTCACGCTGCTGCTGCTCTCGGCGTTCGGGGGCCTGATGGGGTTCGCGTTCACCCGGCTCCGGCCGCTCTTCCGGCAGCGCGCCGAGCTCAACGCCCAGCTGACGGGGAGCCTGGCCGAGTCGTTGAACGGCATCCGCGTCATCAAGGCCTACCGGGCGTCCAAGCGGGAGGAGCTGGGCTTCGCCCGCCGTATCCACCGGCTCTTCCGCAACGTGGCCCGGGAGATCACCCTCAGCGCAGCGGTGGGGGCGGCGGCCATCCTCATCTTCTCGGCGATCGCCGCCGCCCTCTTCTTCCTCGGGGGCCGCGCCATCCTCGCCGGGACCATGACCCTCGGGGACTTCGTCATGTTCGTGTTCTTCATCGGCCTGCTCATCGCGCCGGTCGTGCGCCTGGCGGACAGCGCCACCCAGCTCGGCGAGGCCTTCGCCGGGCTCGACCGCATCCGGGAGCTGCGGGCGGTGGCGCCAGAGGAGGAGGAGGAGGACGCCCGCGAGAGCGTGCCCGAGGTGCGGGGAGAGATCGAGTTCGACCGGGTGGGGTTCGAGTACTCCCCCGGCCGTCCGGTCCTCGAGGACGTGTCGTTCCGCGCCCGCCCCGGCACCACCGTGGCCCTGGTGGGGCCGAGCGGGGCCGGCAAGAGCACGATCATCGGCCTCGTCATGGGATTCCACCGTCCGAAGTCGGGGCAGCTCCGGATCGACGGCCGGGACCTCGCGCGCCTGCGCCTCGACGACTACCGCTCGCACCTCGGGGTGGTGCTCCAGGACAGCTTCCTCTTCGACGGGTCGATCGCGGAGAACATCGCTTTCTCGCGCCCCCGGGCGAGCCGGGAAGAGATCGAGCGGGCCGGCCGGGTGGCCCACTGCGACGAGATCGTGCGGCGCCTGGAGCTGGGGTACGACACCGTCGTGGGCGAGCGAGGGGTGAAGCTGTCGGGGGGAGAGAGGCAGCGGGTGGCGATCGCCCGGGCGGTCCTGGCCGACCCGCGCATCCTCATCCTCGACGAGGCCACCTCCAGCCTGGACAGCGCGAGCGAGGCCCTCGTCCAGGACGGGCTCCGCTCCCTGCGGCGCGGTCGCACCACCCTCGTCATCGCCCATCGCCTCTCGACGATCCGCGCTGCGGACGAGATCCTCGTGCTGGAGGCGGGCCGAATCGTCGAGCGCGGGTCGCACGAGGAACTGTTGTCCCGCGGGGGACGCTACCTCGAGATCCACGACCGCCAGTACCGGCTCGGTGCAAACGGGCTCCTCGACCCGGGCGAGCCGACGCCGCCGGAGGGGCCGCCGGACGCGCTTCCACCGGGCCCGGCGGACCGGGGGCCCCTCGACGTGCTCCTGAGGCGGCCCTTCCCTTGACACGGCGGGCGCCTCGTCTCAGAATCCTATCTCCCCGCGTATCGGGAAGGACCCCACGCTCGCAGACCCTCCCTGCGATATCGGGAAGAGAGGTGTGTTTGCAGCTGGCGCTCCGCGCGATGGAACGACGCGGTGATTCCGGGCATCGGCCCGCTGCCACGGCGTCCGTGGCGCGAGCCGGGCGGGAAGCCCCGGACCCGCGCGCCCTTCGTCAGTTGCTCCTGTCGCTGGCTCTCCTGCTGGGAGCCTCCCCCGCTCCGGCCGATCCCCCTCCGGCACAGGCTCCTCCCGCCGCTCCCGCGCAAACCCCTCCGGCCACCGCGCAGAACCCGACCGCCGCCGCTCTGGACCTCGCGCCCAGCTACTTCGTCGCCCCGGGTGACGTGCTGAAGATCCTGATCTGGAAGGAGCCGGAGCTCAGCACGGAGGCCTTCGTTCGGCTGGACGGGCGCATCACCGTCCCCCTGCTCGGGGACCTGATGGCTGCGGGACGAACGCCGGACGATCTCGCGAGCGAGATCCAGGCCAAGCTCGGACACTTCCTGGAAGTGCCCCAGGTCACGCTGGCCGTCTCCCAGGCGATCAGCGCGCGCTTCTACGTCCTCGGGGAGGTCGCGCAGCCGGGGGCCTTCCCCCTGCCCAGCCGGATCAGCGTCGTCCAGGCCCTCGCCCTGGCCGGGGGGTTCAGGGAGTTCGCGAAGAAGGAGTCCATCCGCATCCTTCGCAACCGGGGCGGGGAGCAGACGGCCATCCCGTTCAACTACAGGGAGGTGGAGGCGGGGCTGCGCCTGGAGCAGAACATCTTTCTCGAGGCGGGGGACTCAATCCTCGTCCCGTGACGACGGCCGAGAGGATTCGCTCGACGGAACGAACGGCATGGCACGCAAGACCCTGACGATCGACTCCTTTCCGGACGGCGCCTTCCGCTACCTGGACGCGGACGCCGTGGTCTGCATCGACGTGATGCTGTCGACCACGACGCTGGTAACGGCGGTGACCCAGGGCCGACGCGCCTGCGTCGCCACGGACGAGGCGGCGGCCCTCAGCCGTGCCGCATCGCTGCCCGGGGCTTGCCTGATGGGCACTGCTGACGGCGGGCGGCCATCGGGCTTCGCGCTCGCGGACAGCCCGACCGCGCTCCTGCGCGAGCCGACGGACCGACCCCTGCTGCTGTGGTCGCCTCCCGGCACGGACCTGATCGCGAACGCCTCCCGCTGCCGCAACGTGCTGGTGGCGTCGTTCCGCAACCTCACCGCCACCGCGAGCCGGCTCGCGGGCCACCACCACGTCGCCCTGCTCGGGGCCGGCTGCCGCGAAGAGTTCAGCTGCGAGGACCAGATGGCGGCGGCGTGGGTCGGCCTTCGTCTCACCCGCGAGGGCTTCGAGCCCGGGGATCGCCGTACCGCCGCCCTGCTCGAGCGCTGGGACGGCATCGAGCCCAGACTCGCCGGGTGGGGCAACAGCGCGGAGGCGCTGCGGCGGGCGGGGGCCGACGAGGACCTCGACTTCGTGCTGAGCCACGTGGACGACGTGGCTTTCGCCTGCGAGTACCGGGGGGGCGAGGTGATCGAGGGTGGGCCGCCCCGATGATCGAGGACGACGTCGAGACCCCGGAGGCCCCGGGCCGCGACCCTCTCGAGTACCTCGAGGCCCCGCTGCGCTACCCGCGGGCGATGTGGATCCCCTTCACGGTGGTGCTGGCGATCGCTCTCGTCCTGGCCTTCGTCTTCCCCCGCAAGTACCGCTCGGCCACGCTGATCCTGGTGGAGCCGAACAAGGTCCCCGACTACTTCGTGACCCCGATGGCGTCCGAGACGGTGGAGAAGCGCCTGCAGACGATCCGCCAGGTGATCCTGAGCCGCACCCGGCTCGAGGCCGTGGTCCAGGAGATCGACCCCTACCCGGAGCTCGCCGGCGTTCCCCGGGGGGTCGTGGTCGAGGCCATGCGGCGGGCCATCCAGATCCGCGTCCAGGGCAACGACTCCTTCAGCATCGAGTACGTCAACCGGGACCCCCAGAAAGCGGCCAGGGTGACCAACCGGCTCGCGGAGCAGTTCATCTCCGACACCCGGTACCTGCGCGAGACGATGACCGAGCAGACGTTCAACTTCATCGAGTCGAGCCTGGAGGAAGCGCGGCGCGCGCTCGAGGCCCGGGAGGTGGCGCTCCGCCAGCTCAAGCAGCAGTACCGGGGAGCGTTGCCGGAGCAGCTCGACACCAGCCTCCGCCTGCTCACGCAGCTGCAGTTCGAGCAGCAGACGCTCGGCGAGAACCTCCGCACCCTCGATGCCCGGCGGACGTCGCTCGAGCGCGCGCTGGTCGAGCTGCGGGGGGCCGGCGGGGAGGCCCCCTCCGCGGCCAACGACACGCGTGCCCAGCTCCTGAAGCTGCAGGCCCAGTACGCGGCCCTCCGCGAGCGCTACAAGGACGACCACCCCGACGTTCGCGCCCTCCGCCTGCGCATGGCCCGGCTCCAGCAGCAGATCGACCAGCCCGCGACCGTGCCGGACGCGCCCCGCCCCGTCACCGACCCCCAGGAGCTGGCGCTGCACCGGTCGCTGCAGCAGGTGGAGGCGGAGATCAGCGCGGTCAACTCCCGGCGCGAGGGGCTGGACCAGCGGATTGCGGACCTCCAGGCCCGGATCGAGAAGACGCCCGCCGTGGAGCAGGAGCTGACCGAGCTGACGCGGGACTACCAGCAGCTGCGGGAAAACTACCTCGCCCTCCTGCGCAAGGACAGCGAAGCCAGGATGGCCCGGAAGATGGAGGAGCACTGGCAGGGCAGCTACTTCCGGATCCTCGACCCCGCCCAGGCCCCCGAGCGGCCCATCCGCCCCTACGGCGCGATGTTCGGAATGGGTGGCCTCGTCGCCGCGATACTGGCCGGATTGGCCTTCGCCCTTGCCGCGGACTTCCTGGACCACTCCGTGAAGAGCCGCCGGGAGCTCGAGACCCTGCTCCCGGCCCCCGTCCTCGGGGTCTTCCCGCACCTCGGGCGGGCGGCGAGGCGCTCTTCGTGAGCGTGAGCGCGAGCCCGGCATGACCCCCCTCGAAGCTCAGGCCGGGGGGACCAGCCCCGGCAACGTGACCCTCGCCGAGACCCGGACCGAGACCGCGGCGCCGACCGACCGCGGGCTGGTCCGCGCGCTTTCACCGGGCAGCGGTTTCGCCGAGACGCTCCGGATCCTGCGCGCCAGGGTGGAATCCCTCGACGCGGAGCAGAGGTTCCGCCGTATCGGCGTGGTGGCGGCGGCGGCAGCCGAGGGCACGACCCTCACCGCGCTGGGCCTCGCCTCCGCTCTCGCCCGGGGCGGGGCCCGCCGCGTGCTCCTGCTCGAGGCGGTGCTCCGGGCTCCCGCCCTCGAGTCGCGGCTCCACCTGGATACCGCTCCCGGCCTTACCGACTGGCTGGCCCAGGGCGGCCTCGGGCCGGTGCCGCTCCGCCGGGTCGAGCCGTGGGGCTTCTCCCTGCTGGCCGGGGGCACGGCGAACGCCGAGCCCGCTTCACTCCTCGAGTCGGGCGGGCTGGCGCGACTGCTCGAGGCGGCCGGACGGGCCTTCGACTTCGTGGTGGTGGACTGCCCGCCGCTGGTGCCCGTCGCGGACTCGGTGCTGATCCAGGACATGCTCGACGGCTACCTGCTGGTGGTGCGCGCGCGCCGGGCGCCCCGCGAGCGCGTCCTCCAGGCGGTCTCGCAGCTCCAGCCGGGACGCCTGCGGGGGGTCGTCTTCAACGACCTGCGCGAGATCTTCGCTCGCTCCCATCCCCTCGGCCCCGAATCGCGGGCCTGAGTTCCTGTCCGTGGTGAGCGAGTCCAGCCCCTCGGACCGCCGCCACCTCCTCCTGCTGTTCCTGGGGGAAGGCATCCTGCTCTGGCTCGCCCTGCTGGGGGTGGCGGTGCTCGCGTCCGCCCCCGACGAGCGCCCCGCCTATGCCTCCCTCATCGCGCGGGGCCTGGTCGTGGTCGCGGTGGTCCAGCTCAGCCTCTACTACGGCGAGGTGTACGACCTGCGCGCCCTGCGCAGCCGCACCGGTCTTTTCCTGCGCCTCGGCCGGTCGATCCTGCTGGCGGCTTTCCTCCTGCCGCTCGTCTACTACCTCGCCCCGTCGATCCGCCTCGCTCCCCGGCTGCTGCTCCTCTATCTCCCCGTGGCATCGACCGTCATCCTCCTGTGGCACGCGTTCGTCTACTGGGCCGGTGGCCGCGAGGCCCTGACCGACAACGTGCTCATCCTGGGCACCGGCCACTCCGCCCAGCAGGTCGCGGCGGAGCTGCTCCGGCGAGCGCCGCTCGGCTACCGGGTGGTGGGCTTCCTCGGCGAGCACCCGGACGAGGTGGGCCGGTCCATGACGAGCCCGCCAGTGGTGGGGACGACCGATCGGCTCCTGCGGGTCGTGCCCGAGCTCAAGGTGAGCCTGATCGTGGTGGCCATGGACGACCGCCGCGGGCGCCTGCGCGTCGACGACCTGCTCCGGTGCCGGGTGGCCGGAATCCCCGTGGAGGACGCTCCCACCTTCTACGAGCGCCTCACCGGGAAGCTCCTGGTGAGCGACCTGCGGCCGAGCTGGCTGGTCTTCTCCCCCGGCTTCCGCAAGCCGCGGCTCCTCCTCGCGTCGAGGCGTGTCCTGGAGTTCGCACTGGCGGCGCTCCTTCTCGTGGCCCTCGCGCCCCTGCTGGGGCTGGTGGCGCTCCTCATCCGGTTGGACAGCCCTGGTCCCGCCCTCTTCCGACAGGCCCGGGTGGGGCGAGGCGGAGTCGTCTTCGAGCTCTTCAAGCTCCGCACCATGCGCGCGGACGCGGAGGCCGCCAGCGGGCCGGCCTGGGCCTCGCCCGTGGGCGACCGGCGCATCACACGGGTGGGGCGCGTGCTGCGCGGCCTGCGCCTGGACGAGCTCCCGCAGCTGGTCAACGTCCTCCGCGGCGAGATGAGCTTCGTGGGCCCGCGGCCGGAGAGGCAGCACTTCGTGGAGCAGCTCCGCAAGGTGATCCCCTACTACGACGAGCGCCACAACGTCCCGCCCGGGATCACCGGCTGGGCCCAGGTCAAGTTCGGCTACGGGTCCACCATCGAGGACGCCGAGCGCAAGCTCCAGTTCGACCTGTACTACATCAAGAACATGTCCCCCTTCCTCGACCTCGCGATCGTCCTCGACACCGTCAAGGTCATGCTGGTCGGACGGGGGGCCCGCTGAGCGTGGCCTCCACCGGCCCCGAACGGCCGCGAAGCCCGGTGCCCGGGGCGACGCCCCGGGTTCCGAGGCGCGGTGCGGGCATGGGCTCGTCCGCGGACGCTCGGCTGGGGCTGGCCCTCGCCACCCTCTTCGCGCTCGTCCTCGCCGCCGCGCGGGTCATCGACGTGTCCGAGGACGGCAAGCTCATGCTGGCGTTCAGCCTGGCCTTCTTCCCCGCCCTCGTCGCCGCCGCCATCGCCCGCCCGCTCTGGTTCCTGCTCCTGGCGGTGGCGTACCTGCCCTTCGCCAAGGCCTACCCGCTGTCGCTGGCCGGCATCACCGGCGCCAACATGAGCAACATCGTCCTCCTCCTGGCCCCTGTGGCCTGGCTCTCGAGCCGGCGGGGGAGCCGGCGACGGCACAAGCCGGGCGCGCTCGAGGCCCTGGTCGGCCTCTACGTGGTCGTGGGGTCGCTCGGCGTGCTCCCGTCGCTCGGGCGCGTCGACAGCCTCGGGGAGCTGCTCCAGACCTACCGCGGGTGGCTCGCTCCCTTCCTCGTCTTCTTCGTCGCGCTCGGGCTCGTCCGCAATCGCGTCGCGCTCGCCACCGTGCTGAGGCTGATGGCCACCGTGACGGTCCTGGTGGCGGTCCTCACCTGGATCGAAGGGTTGTCGCGCTCCGACCGCGGCAGCATCGAGGCCGCCCGTGTGCCGGGCCTGATGCAGCAGGCCAACCAGATGGGGGCGTTCCTCGTCTACTACGGGATCGTGCTCCTGGCCCTCGGGCTCCGGGAGCGAGGCCTCGCCACGCGCCTGTTCTACCTGGGGGGCTTTCTCGCCGCCGCCCGCGCCATGCTCTTCACTTTCTCGCGGTCGGCCTACCTCGCCCTCGCCTCGGGAGCGTCGCTGGTGGTGCTGCTCCACAACCCGCTCCTGCTGGTCGCGGGAGCCGGCGGCGGGGTCGTGGCAGTCGCGGTGAAGCCCACGCTCATCCCGGAGAGCATTCGCGAGCGGCTGGGCCAGACCACCGAAGGCGTCGGGCTGGAGGGCGAGCAGCAGTCGCTGGACCGGAGCAGTGCCTACCGCCTGATCCTGTGGAGAGCCGCCTTCCGCATGATCCGCGAGCGGCCCCTGACCGGCGTCGGCCTCGGGCAGTTCTCGTCGGTGGTGGGACAGTACACGGAGGTCACGCTCAGCAAGGAGGACCCGAACGACGCCCACAACGCGTTCATCCTCATCGCGGCCGAGATGGGGCTTCCCGCGCTCGCCACGGCCCTGACGCTGCTGCTCGCCCTGGCCCTGGCCGCGACCCGGGCCTGGTTCCGCCGGCGCCACCGGGTCGATCGCACCGTCGCCCTCGCCTTCCTGGGGAGCTGGGTCGGCCTGATCGTGAGCTGTATGCTCGGGTCCCGCTTCTCGGACGAGTCGCTGATCTCCTACTTCTGGATCCTGGCCGCCCTCGTGGCCGTGGTGCGGCGCCTGCCCGAGCCCCGCCGCCTCCGGAGGCAACGGGCATGAGGATGGCCCCGCCCCTCAAGCGTTTCCTGGCCTGGGGCCTGCTGCACTCGGGCCTGCTCTCGCTACACCGCGCCAGCCGGGAGCGGGGACGCGCGGTGATCCTGCTCTACCACCGAGTGAACGACGAGGGCGACCCCTTCTTCCCCGCGCTGCCCCTCGAGCACTTCGTCGCCCAGCTCGAGCACGTCGCCCGCCACTACCGCGTGGAGCCCCTGGAGAGCGTCCTCGACTGGCTGGAGGAGGGCGCGCCCGGGCCCCCTCGGGTCGTGATCACCATCGACGACGGGTATCCCGACACGCACGACGTCGTTCTGCCCACCCTCGAGCGGCTGGGCCTCCCGGCCACCCTCTTCCTCTGCACCGGCCCACCGGAGACCGCGCAGCCGGTCTGGAGCGACCGCGCACGGGGGATGCTCCAGCAGGCGCGGGGCCCGACGCTGTCCCTCCCCGCGCTCGGGCTCCCCTCGCTGTCCACGGAAACCCGCGAGGCCCGGCTCGACGCGTGCGCCCGGCTCCTCCCTGTCCTGAAGCAGCTGGGGCCGGGCGCGATCGCGCAGGCCCTCGCCGAGGCCGAGGAGCAGCTCAACCCTCGCCCCTACGCGCCCCGGCTGCTGGGCTGGGACGAGGTGCGCCGTCTCTCGCGCGGCCCGATCGCTCTCGGCGCCCACACCCACAACCACTACATGCTGGCGCGGCTCGACGACGCGCAGGTCGGGTCCGAGGTCGCCGCCTCCGTCGAGCTCATCGAGGCACGCGTCGGCCGGCGCCCCCGGACCTTCGCCTACCCGAACGGCCAAGAGGGTGACTACGACCCCCGGTCCATCGAGACCCTCCGGGCCCTGGGGCTGCGCTGTGCGCTCAGCAGCCGCCATGGGTTCGTCCGGGCCGTCCACGACGCGTGGGACCTTCCGCGCGTCTACACCACGGAGGCGTCGCTCCCTCTCTTCGCCGCTCGGGTCAGCGGCCTCGGCCTCGCCCGGCGGGCGGGCCGGGGCGCGGCGGGAACGACCGACGTCCAATGAGGAAACGGGTCGTCGGAGCGGCGGCGATGGTCCTCGCTTCCGCGGTGACGGTGCGGACCCTCGGCCTCGTCAAGAGCATCCTGGCCGCCGCCTACTTCGGCACCTCCGGCGACATGGACGCCTACCTGGTAGCCGTGCTCCTGCCGGAGATGGCGGTGCAGGTCGCCCAGACCGGCGCCTTCAATTTCATCCCGGTCTTCGCCTCCGAGCGCGAGCGCTCCGAGGAGGAAGCCTGGCGGGCCGCCGGGCGCATGCTCGGCTACTGGCTCCTGGTGCTGGCCGGGGCCCTCACGGTGGTCCTGCTGCTGAGCCCGTCCCTCACCGGCCTGATGGCTCCGGGACTGGACGCCACCCGCCGCGCCCAGACCGTCGGCCTGACCCGCCAGCTCCTGCTCATGGCCGCGGCCACGGGCCTCGCCCGCCTCTTCACGGTCGCCCTGCACGCGGATCGGCGCTTCGCGGCGGCCGCCTTCTCCGAGGCGGCGTTCCAGCTGGTCTCGATCGCCTACCTGGTCGCCTTCCGGGGCTTCGGCATCGAGGCCCTGGCCGGGGCCCAGATCTGCGGGGGCTTCGCCCAGCTGGCGGTGGTCGCGGCCGGCCTCCTTCGGCACCGCCGACGCCTCCACGCGCGGCTGGACCTCGCGAGCGCGCCGGTGCGGCGCACGATCGGGCTCACCCTGCCGGTGTACCTCGGGGCCCTCGGCGAGAAGGCGAACCTCGTGGTGGTCCGGGGGTTCGCATCGCTGCTGGCCCCCGGTGCGGTCTCCGCCCTGCAGTACGCGCACAGCATCGCCGAGGCCGTGCCCACCCTCGTGTCCGGGGCGCTCACCACGACGCTCTTCCCCTTCCTCTCCTTGAAGTTCGCACGCTCGGCCGAACCGGACCTCCGGGCCAGCCTCCGACGCGGCATGGTCGCCCTGGCCTTCGTCTTCATGCCCCTGTCCGCCGGCATCTGGCTGTTCTCCCGCGTCGTCGTGTGGACGCTCTTCGAGCACGGGCACTTCGACGAGGCCTCCACGGACCGGACCGTGATCGCGCTCCAGATCTTCGCGCCGGGAACCTTCGCCCTGGCCCTGAACGCGTTCCTCGGCTCCGTCTTCCACGCGCGCAACGACACGGTGACCCCCACCCGGGCCGGGTTCGTGAGGATCGGCGCCAACCTCGCGCTGTGCAGCCTCCTGGTGCCGTTGCTCGACTACCGGGGGGTCGCGCTCGCGACGACCCTCGCGCTCTACGTCAAGCTCGCCGTGCTCGTCCTGCTCCTGCGGCGCACTCTGGGCACGGCGGACCTCCGGGCGACCCTCTCCGCCTGGCTCCGCGCCCTGCTCGCGGTGGGGGTGATGCTGGGGGTGATGTACCCGCTGCTGGCGAGGGCGCGGCGCGTCCACATCCCGCTGTGGGCCGCGGCCCTGTCCCTGCTCCTCCTCGCCGCGATGGGGACGCTCGCCTACGGGGGCGGCCTCTGGGTGTTCTGCCGGAACGAGCTGCGGGAGCTGCTCGCGGCGGCGCGCAGGGCTCCTAGGCATCGGCCGGGCCCGGTCCCGGAGGCCGCGCCTTGAGGTCGCGCCTGCAGGCACGGGCGCGGCGGGCGGTCGCCCGGGCGCTGTCCGCCCTGCTGCCGGCCAGCCCCGCGCGGGGCCTGCGCATCCTGACCTACCACCGCGTCAACGATCGTCATCCCGGCGACCGGCTGAGCGTGCACCCCACGGCCTTCCGTGAGCAGATGGAAGAGATCCTCTCGCGGGGCCGACCCGTCCTCTCCCTGGCGGAGGCTCTCCCTTTCGTGCGCGGACGGGAGCCCGGGCCGCCGGGCGCCCTCGCCCTCACCTTCGACGACGGCTACGAGGACAACTTACGTGTGGCCCTGCCCATCCTCGAGCGGCTCGGCCTGAAGGCGACCGTCTTCGTGGCCACCGGGTTCCTCGGCACTCCCCGGACCATCGAACGCTACCGGGAGTGCCGCGGGGACGACCGCATGCTCGACTGGGCGCAGCTGGGCGAGATGCGGGCGCGCGGGCACGAGATCGGCGGGCACGGCCGGCACCACCGGGAGCTCGCGTCGCTGCCCGCCGCCGAAGCCGAGGCCGAGGTGGAGGGCTGCGCCCTCGACATCGCGAAGCACACCGGCCAGCGCCCGCGCCTGTTCTGCTATCCCCGCGGAAGCGAGAGCCCGGCGGTGCGGGAGATCGTGGCCGCCCGGGGCTTCGAGGCCGCCTGCACCGTGTACCCTGGATGCAACCCGCCCGGGACCCCGCTTCTCGCCCTCCGCCGGACCGAGGTCTCGGGTGACGACGACCTCGCCGACTTCAGCCTGAAGCTCCGCGGCGGCTTCGACGCGTGGCACCGGCTAGTGCAGCGCCTGAGGCGCCGCGGCGGGAGGCACGAATGAGCGGTGCCCACGCGGTCGTGCTCATGTACCACCGCGTTTCCCTGGACGACGCGCGGCCGGACGAGGGAGACTTCGCCCTCCCAACCGGGCTCTTCGAGCAGCAGATGCGCCGGCTCGTCTCCGAGGGCCGACCCGTCGTCTCCCTGGCCCGTCTCGCCGCGGGCGATTTCGAGGACGGCTCCGTCGTCCTCACGTTCGACGACGGCTGCGACACGGACGTGGCCGTCGCGCTGCCGCACCTTCTCGAGCTGCGCTTCCCGGCCGCTTTCTTCCTCAACCCCGCGACCGTCGGGGAGAGGGGACGGCTCGGCTGGCCCCAGGTCGAGCGGCTGGCGGCCGCGGGCATGCGGATCGGGTCGCACGGCCTCGATCACACCCTCCTTGACAGCCTGGCCCCGGGCGAGATCGAGCGACAGCTCGAGCTGTCCCGACGCCTCCTCGAGGAGAGGCTCGGGGCGGAGATCGACGCTCTCTCGCTCCCGGGCGGAACGGGCGGCCGCGCCGCCCTCGAGGCTGCCTGTCGCCTCGGCTACCGCCTCGTCCTCGGCTCGCGGCCGGGGCGGGTGGCGCGGGGTCCCTTGCCCCTCCCTGTTCCCCGTCACGCCGTCCGCCGGCGTCACGGGATGGAAGGCTTTTGCGCGGCGGTGGAGCAGAGGTTCGGCTTTCGTTTGGCCCAGGCGCTGCGCTACCGGGCCCTGCAGGCGCTGCGGACCGCGATCGGATCCGGAGCCTACGTCCATTGGGCACGGCGGGCGGCGCGCCGGCGCGGCGACGGGGGGCGCGAATGAGCGCGGCTGGGCTCGTCTTCGCGATCGCGCTGGCGACCGTCGTCTACGCCTACCTCGGCTACCCCGCGCTGGTCACCCTCGCCGCCTGGCTCCGTCCCGCCCCCCCCGTGCGCAAGGCCGCGATCACACCGGAGCTGACCGTGATCCTCGTCGCGCGCGACGAAGAGGCCTGTCTGGAGGAGAAGCTGCGGAACTGCCTGGCCCTCGACTACCCCCCGGAAAGGCGCGAGATCCTCGTGGTGTCGGACGGCTCCACGGATCGGACCGAGGCCATCGCGGAAGGGTTCCGCGACCGCGGCGTCCGCCTGCTGAGCGTGCGGCCGGCCCGCGGCAAGGCGGCCGCGATCAACGAGGCCGTCCCCCGGGCCCGCGGCGAGGTCCTGCTCCTCACTGACGCCCGCCAGCACCTCGCAGCGGACGCCGCGCGGCAGCTGGTCGGCTGCCTCGCCGATCCCACGGTGGGGGCGGTGAGCGGGGAGCTGCACCTCCGGCCGCCCTCCGCCCCTTCCCCCGGCGCAGGGGTGGCGGTCTACTGGAGCCTCGAGAAGCGCCTGCGCCGCGCGGAGAGCCGCCTCGACTCCACGGTGGGTGTGACCGGGGCTCTCTATGCCCTGCGCAAGGAGCTGTTCCGCCCGCTGGACGAGCGGACCGTCCTCGACGACGTCGCGGTGCCGATGGAGGTGGTGATGGCGGGTCACCGGGTCGTCTTCGAGCCCGGGGCGACGGCCTGGGACACCATCCCCGCCGACCCCGCCCGCGAGTACCGGCGCAAGGTCCGCACGCTGGCCGGAAACTACCAGCTCGTCCGGCTGCGGCCCGCCCTTCTCGATCCGAGGCGCAACCGCCTCCTCTGGCAGCTCGTGTCCCACAAGCTGGCGCGGCTGGCCGTGCCCTGGTGCCTCATGGCGCTCCTCGCCTCGAGCGCCGTGCTCGCGACCGGCGGCGCCTTCGGGCGGACGGCCCTGGGCCTCCAGCTCGCCCTCTACCTGGCCGGGCTTCTCGGGGGCGCGGTCCGCCCGCGAGCGCGTGGCGGATGGACCGGCCGCGCGCTGTCCCTGCCCTACGCCTTCCTCCTGCTGAACGCGGCGGCGGCGGCGGCCCTGGTCGAGGTCCTCCGCGGGGGCCCGGCCGCCGCCTGGAAAGGAGGGGGCCGGTGAGCGCACGGGCCCGGGTCGTGGTGGTCCTGTCGAAGTTCCCCCTCTACGACGAGGTGTTCATCCTGCGCGAGCTCGCCGCCCTGGCGGAGCAAGTGGACCTCTACGTGCTCTCCCTGCGACCCCCGGGAGACGTGCTGGTGCACGACGCGGCGAAGCCCCTGCTCGAGCGCCATCTCTCGCCCCACTACCTGCTGTCCGGGCGCGTGTGGGCCGCGCAGTTCCGGGCCCTCCGCCGGCGCCCGCGCGCATACTTCGGCGCGCTCGGGCGGACGCTGGTCGGCAACCTGCGGAGCCCCAAGTTCCTGGCCGGGAACCTCGCGTTCTTTCCCAAGGCCGTCTTCCTGGCGGACTGGGCCGCCCGCGAGGGCATCACCCACATCCACGCCGGGTGGGCGACCTTCCCCGCGTCGGTCGCGATGGTCGCCTCCGACCTGACCGGAATCCCCTTCAGCTTCGCCGGACACGCCCACGACCTCTACCTCGACACCACGCACCTCGCGGAGAAGATCCGCCGCGCCGCCTTCGTCGCGACGTGCACGGAGGCGAACCGCGATTTCCTCCTCCGCCTCGCCCCCGACGTGCCTCCGGAGCGGGTCGCCGTCCTCCACCATGGCATCGTGCTCGAGCAGTTCGCCGCCCCCGTCCGCCCGGCCACCCGGCCCCTGGAGCTGCTCTCGGTGGGCACCCTCTTCCCGCACAAGGGCCACGCCTACCTGATCGAGGCCCTGCGCGTCCTGCAGGAGCGAGGCCTCGACTTCCGATGCACCATCGTAGGAGGTGGGCCGCTCCGCGGGACGCTGGAGGAGCAGGTGCGCCGCCACGGTCTCCAGGGCCAGGTGGTCCTGACCGGCCCGCTGGAGCAGAGCGACCTCATCCCGCTCTATCGGCGCGCGGCGGTCTTCGTCCTGATGGCCCAGTCCGAGTGGCACTGGGGCATTCCGAACGTGCTGGTGGAGGCGTTGGCCGCGCGCGTCACGGTCATCACCACCCGATTCGGGTCGGTGGAGGAGCTGGTCCGGGACGGGGAGACGGGCCTGCTGGTGCCGGCCAGGGATCCGGCCTCACTGGCCGAGGCCCTCCTCGGCCTCGCCGCCGACGACCCGCGTCGGCAATGCCTGGCCGAGGCCGGGCACCGGCTCGTCGCCGAGCAGTTCGACCTCGGCCGCACGGTCCGGGGCTACCTCGAGCGGATCGATCGCGCGGCGGGCTCGCGGGTGGGCGCCGCGGCGCCCGAGACGGGTGCGCCATGACCGGGGCAGTCCGCGTCGCCTACGTGATCGACAAGCTGCACCTCGCGGGGGCGCAGGTCCACCTGCTTCACCTGCTGCGCGGGCTCGACCGCCGCGCCTTCGAGCCGCGCGTCTTCTGCCTGATCCGGGGTGGGCCGGTGGCGGAGCGGATCCGCGCCCTCGGGACCGTGGTGGACGTGCTCGGCATGGGGTCGATCTACGGGCCACGCGCGTTCCGGGCCCTGCCCCGCCTCGTCCGCGCGCTCCGCGGTGCCTCGATCGTGCACACCTACCTGGTGAGCGCCAACCTCTACGGCACCCTGGCCGCCCGCCTGGCCGGGGTGAGGGCAGTGGTCACCTCCCGCCGCGACACCGGCTTCTCGCGCAACTGGCGCCTGCGGCTGGTGGAGGAGTGGCTGGTCAACCCCCGGGTCGAGCGGGTGACCGCGGTCTGCCCCGCGGTCGCCCGCGAGGCCTGCCGGGAGCGCGGCCTCTCGGCGGAGAGGGTCGTCACGGTCCCGAACGGCGTCGACGCCGCCGCCTTCGACCCCGCCCTCCGGCCGCGCGCGGAGGCGCGCCGCCGCCTGGGCCTCGCCGACGACGAGCGCTCGCTCGGTGTGATCGCCCACCTCTCCCTCGTCAAGGGCCACGCCGACCTGCTCGCGGCGATGGCGCGGATCGTGGCAAAGCGCCCGCGGGCGCGGCTGCTCGTGGTCGGGGACGGGGTCCTGCGGCCCGAGCTCGAGACGCGGTCCCGCGCGCTCGGCCTCGGCGACCGCGTGGCCTTCACCGGCGCCCGGGAGGACGTGGCCACCGTCCTGGCCGCCCTGGACGTCGTGGTGGTGCCGTCCCATACCGAGGGCCTCTCCAACTCCCTCCTCGAGGCGATGGCCATGGCGCGGCCGGTGGTCGCGACGGCGGTGGGGGGCAACCCCGATGCGGTCGAGGCGGGCGTGAGCGGCCTGCTCGTGCCGCCGCGCGACCCGGAGGCCCTGGCCGCGGCCGTTCTCCACCTGCTCGAGCGCCCGGACGAGGCGCGACGCCTCGGCGAGGCCGCCCGGCGACGGGTCCTGGCCGACTTCTCCGTCGACCGGATGGTGGCCGGCTACGAGGCCCTCTACCGGAGCCTGCTCGGTGGCTGAGCGGATCAACGTCTTCTACGTCATCTGGTCGCTCCAGATGGGCGGGGCCGAGCGGGTGGTGGCCGACCTCGCACGCGGGCTGGACCGGGGGCGGTTCCGCCCGGTGGTGTGCTGCCTGAACTTCAAGGGACGCCTGGCCGAGGAGCTCGAGAGGGAAGGCGTGAGCGTCCACGCCCTCGGCAAGAAGGGCCGTCTCGACCTCGGGGCGCTCGTGCGGCTGGCGCGCCTGATGCGCCGGGAGCGGGCGGACGTCGTCCACACGCACCTGTGGACCTCGAGCTTCTGGGGCCGCCTGGCCGCCCTCCTCGCGGGGGTTCCGGTCGTCGTCGTGACCGAGCACAACATCGACACCTGGCGGCGCGGCTGGCACTTCGCGGCCGATCGCCAGCTGGCCCGCGTCACCGACCACTTCCTCTTCGTCTCCCGCGAGGTCGAGGCCTTCTACCAGGAGCGGCTCTCTCTGGACCCCTCCCGCGGCCAGGTCGTCCTCAACGGCGTCGATACGGCCCCGTTCGACGCGGCGGTGGACACGGAGGCGGTGCGGGAGCGGATGGGGCTGCCCCGGGCCGCGGTCGTGGCCGGGGTGGTCGGCCGGCTCGACGAGCGCAAGGGCCACCGCTACTTCCTCGAGGCGCTCGCCGGGCTCGCCGGGCAGGAGCCGGGGCTCCGCGGCCTCGTCGTGGGGGAGGGTCGCGAGAGGGCGGCCCTCGAGGAGCGCCACGCGGCCCTCGGGCTCGGCGAGCGGGCGCGGATGATCGGATACTGGCCGGACCTGGCCGAGGCCCTGGCCGCGATCGACGTGTTCGTCCTGCCCTCGCTCATGGAGGGCCACCCGCTCGCCGTCCTGGAGGCGATGGCGGCGGGCAAGCCGGTCGTGGCCACGAAAGTGGGCGGCAACCCGGAGGCGGTCGAGGACGGCGTGACCGGCCTCCTCGTGCCGCCACGCGACCCCGGGGCCCTGGGACGGGCGATCGCGGCCCTCGCCCGGGACCCCGAGAGGGCGCGCCTCATGGGACGGGAGGGACGGCGCCGTGTCGAGGAGCGGTTCAGCCTCGCCGCGGCGCGCCGGGCGAACGAAGAGGTCTACCTGCGGCACTACCGCAGGAAGCGGCCGGGAGGCTCGAATGGCGGGTGAGACGGCCCTGGTGACGGGTGGCGCCGGCTTCATCGGCGCAGCGCTGTGTCGGGCCCTGCTCGAGCGGGGGCACGAGGTGACCGTGCTCGACGACCTGTCCGTGGGAAGACCCGATCGGTTGCCCGCGGGCGTCCGCCTCGTCCGCGGGGACGTGCGCGACGCCGAGGCCGTGGGACGGCTGCTGCGTGAGATTCGGCCGCGGCGCGTGGTCCACCTGGCCGCGCTCCACTACATCCCCCACTGCAACGCCCGCCCCGTCGACACGCTCGACATCAACGTCGGCGGCACCCGCGTCCTGCTCGAGGCCTGCCGCCGCGAGCCGCCCGCGTCGGTCTTCGTGGCCTCGACCGCCGCCGTCTACCCTCGGGCGGGAAGCCCGTTCCGCGAGGAGGCGCCGGTCGGCCCCATCGACATGTACGGGCACAGCAAGGCGATGGACGAGGACCTCGCGCGCCTGTTCCAGCGGGAAGCCGGCGTGCGAACCGTCGTCGGCCGCCTGTTCAACGTGTTCGGGCCGAACGACTCCAACCCCCACCTCATCCCGGACCTCGTCGCCCAGGTCCGGGACGGCCGTGACGCGCTCGAGCTCGGCAACCTCGACCCGGTGCGGGACTACGTGCACCTTCACGACGTGGTGGCGGGGATCCTCGCCGCCGAGGGCGGCACCGCGGCGGAGCTGGCCGTCTACAACATCGGGTCCGGGCGCGGGCACTCGGTCCGGGAGGTGGTGGCCGTCGTGGAAGGGGTGGTCGGACGCCGGCTGAGGGTCGTGCAGACCGCGGACCGCCTGCGCGCGGTCGAGAGGCAGGAGCTCGTCGGCGACGTCTCGAAGCTGGCGGGTACCACGGACTGGCGGCCCCGGGTCGACTTCGCGCGCGGCATGGCGGCCCTGCTCGCCGGCGAGGATGTCCGGCCGGCCTGACCTAGCCTAGACGCCTCCCGCCCAGTCGCACAGGGCGTCGATCAGCCGGCCCTGCGCGTCGAGCGGCGTGAAGACGTGGTCCGTCTCGCCGATGACCTCGACCCGGAGGCGATCGGGGGGCGCCCCCTCGAGCTGTCGCCGGAGCACGGTGCGGTAGTGGTAGTGCGCGGGGTTGCCGGCGGAGTAGACGAGGCACAAGGCCCCGCCGCGCTCGGCGAAACGACGCATCCGGTCCCCCGGCGACCCTTCGTAAGACGGGGACGCGGGAGGCGGGGCGGCCGCAGCTCGTGGTCGCAGCCGCCGGGCCAGGATCGTCCAGGCCTCGCTCCGGCCGGTCAGGAGCCGGATCCAGCTCGCCGGGCGGAGCAGGCGGTCGCGGTAGGAGTCGATCACCTGGGCGGTGGACGGCGCGCTCACCGGCTCCAGGAGCGCGAGCCCGACGATCCGTGCGTCCTCGCCCGCCGCCAGGAGGGCGTGGTCCGCGCCGGAGCAGAGCCCCCCGACGACGAAGCGGCGGGCGCCGCGCGCGGCGGCGAGCAGGTCGATGCAGGCTCGCGTCTCCGCGACCGCGCGCCCGGCGAAGCCCGAGCGCTCCCCGGCCGGCCGGCTGTCCCCGATGCCCGAGAGGTCGAAGCGCGCCGTCACGAGCCCGGAGGCGGCGAGGCGGCGCGCGAGCCTCACGTGCAGGCGGTTCGGACCGACCCGGTGGAGGAGGCCGGCGTTGAGCAGCACGACCGCAGGGCTCCCGGGCCGCCTCGCCTCGGGAGGCGGATCGGTGATCACACCCACGAGGGACTTCTCCCTTCCGAAGAGGAGAACCGACTCCTTCACGGGCACCGCGCGACCAGCCAGGCCGTGATCCGCTCGAGGGCCTCGACGGGGACGAGCGCGCCTTCCATGGCGTCGGAGTCGCCCCGCGTCCACACCGGCATCCCGGGCAGGGGCTCTCGCTCCAGGCTGCCCCCCGGGGGGGCGCCGCCGGGGAAGAGGGTCGGGCCCTCGCGGCTTCCGGTCGTCAGCACGAGCACGTGCGGGGCGGGGGCCGTCGCCTGTCCGAAGAGGTCCAGCGCCTCGATCTCGGCACGCAGGGGGTCGGGCAGGGGGAAGCCGAGGCGTTCCGGGGGCTGGGCGTCCGCCGCCCCCGTCGCCCGCCGCGCGTTCTCGCGCATGCAGACCTCGTGCGCCGCGTCGAGCTCCTTCAGGTACAGGCGTCCGTCCCCGACCGGGTCCCAGAGCACGAGGTGGTCCGCCCCGGGGCGACGGCCGGCCAGGCGAATCGCAAGGGAAGCCCCCAGGCGGAGGCCCACGAGCGCCACTCGCGACGAGCTGGCGAGCGCCTCCAGCTCCTCCACCGCCACCGCGGCGTCATCGACCCACCGCCCCAGCCGGCCGTCGTGGTCCTCGCCGGCCGAGTCCCCGCAGCCGAAGTAGTCGAACCGCAGGACGTGGAAGCCGGCGCCGGCGAGGCGGTCGGCCAGCTGGCGCAGCGACCGGTGGGCCCGCAGGTACTCGTCCCCGAACGGGTTGAGGATCAGGGCGCCGACGGACCGGGGCCGGGGCCCCGCCGGCGGGTGGTAGAGCCCGAGCAGGGGCTCAGCGGTCTCACCGAAGAAGAAGGGTCTCAAACGCGATCCCGGGCAGGGTGGGGAGGGCGGATCCTAGCACGCCCGGTCTGCTGCGCCAACGCCCCTCGTCACGGTGTGAAGCGCACCTCGGTCACGGCGGCGGTCCACAGGTCCCAGCTCTCGATCCGGCCGTCCGCCAGGGAGCCGGGCTCGGCGGCGAGGAGAAAGAAGCGGTAGGGCCCGGGGGTCTGTCCCGTCTGCCAGACCAGGCTGTAGAAGGCGGCCCGGTCGAACTCGAAGGCGTTCTCGAGGCTCAACGCCGGGGCGAGCGCCGGCCAGGCGGCCGGGTTCGACCAGCTGCCCAGGACGGCGCCGGCGGCCCCGAAGGCCACCACCTGCTGGCCGTCGGGGAGGAGAGCGAGGAAATAGAGGTCCACCCGGGTCGCGATCCCCGGGTTGTGGATGGCGGCGGAGAGGGTCACCTTCTGCCCGGTGGTGCCGGTCGGGCGGTCGGCGGTGAGCGAGGCGGTCAGCCACCGGTGGGCCGGCAGCTCGAGCACGTAGGTGTCGACCGTGCCCCCGTTCCCCCAGTCGCTCGCGAAGACGGCACGCGTTCCGCTCGGGCTGGGCACGACGTGGGGCTCGGCCCAGTAGGGCTCGGCGAGCCGCGTGTTCCCGCGGCCCCAGCTGCGGTGGTGGGCGGCCCGGCACACCCGGCCCGTCGTCGTGTCCGCCACGAGCAGCTCGTTGTCGAGCACGCCGCGCCCCGCCGGGTCCCCCACGACGGACAGGAACACCCAGCCGGGCTGGCGGTAGGCCATCCCAGACACGTGCGTGCCGGTGGGCGGATACGGGTACCCCGTGGCGGGACCGACCACGACCTTCGAGGCCCCGGTCCGCATGTTGTGGCTGATCAGGGAGCCGACCCCGCTCCCGAGGGGCCCGGGTCGTAGGCCGCGGCGTGGTAGGCGTCGTCGCCGTTCGACAGCCGGCCGAGCGAGGCGTGCTCGTACGGGTTCGCGAGGTCCAGTCGACGGATCGCCCTGAAGGCAGCGTCCACCACGTAGCCGCCCGTGATGGCGAGGGTGCCACTCGGGGCGACCTGGGGCGCGGGCAGAGAGGTGGTGACCCGACCGGTGACCGTGTCGTCGTGGAGGCGGTAGATGAAGGCCTGGTCGCCGCACTTGAGCCCGATCTCGCCGGAGTCCCAGGACATGAACATGGGGTCGGCGCCGCCGGTCACCCCCGTGGCGCAGAACGTGAACTCGCGCACGGTCTCCTTGATCCCCTGACGCAGGTGGTACCGCACCAGCCGCCGGCCGGTGGGGTAGAAGAGCACGTCGGGGTCCGAGACGTGCCAGTAGACCTGCTCCGGCTCCACGGGGTCGATGTCGAGGGCACGAATGAAGCGATACGAGCGGCCGTCGTAGAGCTCGTGGCCCCTGCCCACGTGGTAGAGGAGCAGCCGCGACTCGTCGGCGTTCCAGGCGGAGACGGTCGAGTAGAGCGGGGCGATGACGGGGTTGGCCCCCGCCTCCGGCACCTCGGTGATGCGCCGGATGGCGCCTCCGAACTCGGGGTCCACCACCGCCGCCCCCCGCGCCGGCCGGGCGATCGGGGTCATGGGGTGCGGGGCCTTGTCGAGAGAAAGCCCCTGGCACAGGTCCGCCCCGGCGGCCTCCGACCCCGCTCGCGCGAGCACGACGACGAGGGTGGCGGTCACCCCCCGCGCCCTCCAGCCGTACTTCGAAGACATGTCAGACCTCCGGCCTGCCCGCCGGAGGGAACCGGTCCGACGGCGCTGGGGCCGAGGAGACGCGCGGCGCGCTGACCCCCGGACCCCCAAAGTCCGACGCCGCTTTCGTCAGGTGCCGGGAGACGCCCGGACCTGCGCATCGGCCCTGCGACCGGCAGAGGATGCCGGACGCGAGCGGGATTCTACGAGCCCGGGCTCGAGGCGGCGGTGTCAGGCGTCACAGTCCGGGGACCCGTGTGATTCCGCGCGCCCGGCCGGGGCCGGTGACCCGTGTTCGCGTGTTTCTAGATCTCGATCTCCACCCGGTCGCCGGCCGGCGGCGCCTCCGGGCGCGAGCGGTCTTCCTGTGCGGCCCGCGCCGCGGCGACGAGGGCGCCGAGCCCCGCCACCGTGGGCGCCGCGAAGAAGGCCGACAGCGGGAGCGAGAGCCCGAAGGCCGCGCGCAGCCGGGACAGCGTCCGCGCTGCGAACAGCGAGTGTCCGCCCAGGGCGAAGAAGTCGTCGTTCACGCCGATCGGGCCGATCCCGAGCAGCTCCTCGAGGATCCCGGCCAGCGCTCGCTCCGTCTCGTTCCGCGGCGCCACGTACGGGGTCGGCAGCTCCGGCCGCGGGCGGGGCGCGGAGGCGGGCGGAGGCGCCGGCCCCGCCGGGCGTTCCTCGAGGCCGACCCAGCGGGCGAGCCGGTCGTGCAGGGGCGTCGTGGAGACGACGACCTGTCCCGCCACGCTCGTCCGCAGCAGGTGCTCGATCAGGCCCAGCCCCTCCCTCGGCGTGATCGCGGTCGCGCCCGGATCGCCAGCCTTCCCCGGGGCTTCGTGGACCCGTCCTGCGACGCTCCACTGGTCGAAGTCGACCGAGGTCCAGGCGGCCCCCCCGAGGCGGCCGCGAGCCCGCGCGAAGTGGTCGAGAAACACGTTGCCGGCCGCGTAGGCCGCGTAGCCGAGCCCGCCGAGCACGGCCGAAAGGGAGGACGTCAGCAGCCAGAAGTCCGGGGCCGGCTCGGCGAGCAGGCTCTCGAGGACCAGCAGGCCCCGCACCTTGGCGGCGAAGAGCCGCTCGCAGGTCTCCAGAGAGAGGCCCTGGATCGGACCGAACTCCCCGGGCCCGAGGAGACCGGCCGCGTGGACGACACCGTGGATGTCGCCGAAGCGGCCGCGGGCGGCGTCGAGGGCGCGGCGCATCGGCCCGGGGTCGGCCACGTCCGCCGCGACCGCGAGGACTTCCGCCCCCGCCGCCTCGAGCGCCCGGACCTTCCTGATCCGGAGGCTGGTCGGCTCGGCGTCGGGGTGGCTCTCCAGCCAGCGGTCCCACTCGTTCCTGTCCGGCAACGCCGACCGGGAGAGGAGCACGAGCTTCGCCTGTGCCCCGCGCGCGAGAGCCATCGCCGCCACGAAGCCGACGTGACCGAGGCCCCCGGTGACGAGGTAGGTCCCCCGGGGGCGCACCGAGGCCAGGGGACCTGCGCCGGCCTGCCCCGGCAGCGACTTGAAGCCCAGCGCCCAGCGCCTGGCCCCCCGAAGGGCCACGCGCGCGTCGCCTTTCCCCGAGGCGATCTCGGTGAGCAGCCTTTCGCCCTGCTCCTCCGGGTCCCCTGCGTCGAGCGCGAGGTCGACGCTCCGGCAGCGCAGCTCGTGGTACTCCTGCGGGGCCACCGCGCACAGCGCGAGCAGGGGCGACTTCTCCGGCTCGAGCGGCTCCTGGCCGAGGACGTCGTGCAGGCCGCTCGTGACGACGGTGAGCTCGACCTTCCCGACTCCCGGCGGCCGCCCCAGGGCCTGCAGGAGGTGAAGAAGGCTGTAGAACCCGCGCTCGCCGGCGGCGCCGAAGCGCTGGGCGACCGGGGCCCCCGCCTCGAGCCCGTCCACGGCCCAGAGGTGGGCGATGCGCACCGGCAGAGCGGCCCGCCGCCGGAGGTCCTCGAGGAGCGCACCGTAGTCGGCCGGGCGGCCCGGGTCGAGGCGGTAGCCCGAGCGCGGGTCGCCGCCGAGCGCCCCCCCGGCTCCACGGTGACGACCTCGACGCCTGCCGAACGGAGGCGCTCCGCGAGGGCCCGCCCGACTCCCCGGCCGTCGGCGAACACCAGCCACGGCCCCGCGGGCGGCGCGCCGGGGACCGCCGTCGTCGTCAGGGAGGTCATCCAGACCGGCTGGTAGAGCCACCGCGCCACGTCCGCCTCGCGCGCGGCCGCGGGCGCGGGCGCTTCGGCCGGCTTCTCCGGCTCGACCCAGTGGCGCTGGCGCTCGAAGGGATACGTCGGGAGGGGCACCCGGGAGCGTCGAGCCGGGGCGTGGACGCCCGCCCAGTCCGGCTCCACGCCGGCCAGCCACAGCTCGCCGAGGGCCTCGAGCGCCTGGGTCACGCCGCTCGCCACAGCCGGCCCCAGCTCCAGCGTCACGGATCCGCTGTGCGTGCCGCTCTCGCCTCCCCGCGACGACGTCCCGCCCCCGACCACGCCGCGCAGCGCCTCCTCGAGGGACAGCCCCTCCAGGCACGCGGCCACCCACGTGCCGGTCCCCGACCCTGCCATCGCCTCCGGCCGGACGCCCCACGCCATCCAGAGCCGGGCGAGGGCGTACTCGAGCGCGAAGAGCGCCGCTTCTCCGACGGGGGTGTCTCGCAGCGCCCGGGCCGCGTCTTCCCGTCGCCCCGGCTCCGGGTAGAGCCGGACGGCGGGGTCCTCGCCCAGGAGGGGCCGGGCGGCGGCGGCGGCGCGAGAGAGCGCCTCGCGGAAGACGGGCTCCCGCTCGTAGAGCTCCCGGCCGACGTCCGGCCCGGGCACGGGTCCGCCGGGGAGCAGGAACGCCACCGGCCGGCTGCGACGGTCCTGGATCGCCCGCCGCGCGCGGACGGCTCCCCGGACCTCGAGCGCCGCGAGGGCCCCCGGCACCGTCGAGCAGGCCGCGACCCACCGGTGGCCGTGCGCCCGGCGCCCGACTTGCAGCGTCCAGGCCACGTCGGCGAGGTCGGCCTCGGGGTGCGACCGCAGGTGTGCGGCGAGCCTCCGGATCGCCTCCTCGAGAGCGGCCTCCGTCCTCGCGGAGATCGGGAGGAGCTGCTCGGCGCGACCCGGCTCCGCGGGCGGCGGGGGCGGGGCCTCCTCCAGGATCACGTGCGCGTTCGTGCCCCCCACGCCGAACGCGCTGACCCCGGCCCGCCGCGGCGAAGGGCCCGCTTCCCAGGGGCGAAGCGCGGTGTTCACGTAGAAGGGGCTGCTCGCGAAGTCGATCTGGGGGTTCGGCGCCTCGAAGTGGAGGGAGGGCGGGATCTGACCGTTCTTCACGCAGAGCACGGCCTTGATCAGGCCCGTGACCCCGGCGGCGGCGTCGAGGTGTCCGACGTTGGTCTTCACCGACCGAGGGCACAGAAGCCCCGGCGGGCCGTCTTCCCCCGGAAGGCCTTCGCGAGCGCGGCGACCTCGGCGGGGTCTCCCAGCAGCGTGCCCGTGCCGTGGGCCTCCACGTAGCCGATCGTGTCGGGCTCGACCCCGGCCGCCGCCAGCGCCTCCACGACCACCTCGGTCTGACCGACGACGCCCGGCGCGGCGTAGCTCACCTTGAGCCCGCCGTCGTTGTTGACCGCCGACCCCCGGATGATCGCGTGCACGGTGTCGCGCCCGGCGAGGGCGTCCGCGAGCCGCTTGAGCACCACCACCCCGACGCCGCTGCCGAAGACGGTGCCGCCGGCCCGGGCGTCGAAGGTGCGGCAGTGCCCGTCGGGCGAGACGATGCTGCCCTCCTCGTACCGGTAGCCGCTGCGCTGGGGGACGTAGACGGTGACGCCACCGGCCAGGGCGACGTCGCTCTCGTAGCCGAGCAGGCTCTGGCAGGCGAGGTGGACGGCCACGAGCGAGGTCGAGCAGAAGGTCTGCACCGCGCAGCAGGGGCCGCGCAGGTTCAGCTTGTAGCCCGCCATCGTGACCAGCGAGTCCTGCACGTTCAGGATCGTCGCCTGGACGTCCCCGAAAGCGTCCAGCACTGTCGGGTTGCCGTAGAGGTTGCGGACGAGGTAGTTGCTGAAGCTGGCGCCCGCGAACAGGCTGATCGCGCCTTCCTGCCGCGCGGGGTCGCACCCCGCCTGCTCGAGCGCCTCGTCGGCGCACTCGAGGAACAGCCGCGTCTGCGGGTCGAGGATCTCCGCCTCCCGCGGGGTGAAGCCGAAGAAGTCGGCGTCGAAGCGCTCGACGTCGTCCAGGATGGGCCGCGCCTTCACGTAGGCCGGGTCGGCCAGGAGCGCCTCGTCCTCCCCCGCGGCCTGGAGCTGCGCGTCGGTGAAGCGCGTGATCGACTCGACGCCCTCGCAGAGGTTCCGCCAGAAGCGGTCGACGTCGGGGGCGCCCGGGAAGCGGCCGGCCAGGCCGCAGATCGCGATCTCGCCTCCGTCGTAGCCGGTCGGCGGCGTCGGGGCGCTCATCGGGCTCCCTGCTCTCTCTGCGCCTGCCGGCGGCGGCTCTCCTCCTTGCGCCGCGCCCCGCGCTCGCCGCTGCGATCGACGCCCGCCGGCTCCGCCCTCTCGGGACCGACCAGGCGGCTCAGCGACTGGACGGTCGGGCCCTCGAAGAGGGTGGCCACCGAGACCTCGGCGTTCAGGGCATCCCGGATCGCCGTCACCAGCTGGATCGCCAGCAGCGAGTGGCCGCCCAGCTCGAAGAAGTTGTCGTGGATCCCGACCCGCTCGATCCCGAGCAGCTCCTGCCAGATCGCGGCCAGCTTCTCCTCGGTGGGGGTCGCGGGGGCGACGTAGGCGTTGTGCAGGTTGGGCCGCGCGTGGCGGCTGACCTTTGCCTTCGTCTCCTCGGCACCGGGCTGCGGCCGCAGGCCCTCGAGCCGGATCCACCGCTCGATCCGCCCTTCCAGGTCTCCGGTGGAGACGACCACCTGGGGCACGCCGCGCAGGTCGAGGAGGCGCGCGAAAGCGGCCGCCCCCTCGGCGGGGCTCATCGCGAACCGGGCGAGCTCGGCGCCGGACGGCTCCTCTTCCGCGGCGGCGAGACGCCACTCGTCCCAGTTGACGCTGATCCACGGCACCGCGCCCCCGCGGCGGGCCTGCACGAAGGAGTCCATGTACAGGTTGGCGGGCGCGTAGGCGCCGTACCCGTAGCCCCCGAGGACGCTCGAGAGGGACGACGTCAGGAGGCAGAAGTCGAGGGAACGACCCCGCAGCACCGTCTCGAGGACCTCGAGGCCCGTGACCTTGGGGTGGAACTGCCGCTCGCACTCGGCCCGACCGATCTGCGCCACCGGCCGGAAGGTCTCGCCCCCCACGATGCCGGCCCCGTGGATGACGCCGTGGATGGTCCCGAAGCGGGCCTCAGCCTCGCGGACGGCGGCCTCCATCTGCGCCGGATCGCCGACGTCGGCGCTGAGCGCGAGCACCTCGGCACCGAGCGTCTCCAGCCGCCGGACCCGGCCGATCCGGACGCTGACGGGATCGGTCTCGGCGTGGCCCGCGAGCCACGCCGGCCACTGCTCGGGCGGCGGCAGGGGCGAGCGACCGGTGAGGACGAGCCGGGCCTTCACCGCACGGGCGAGGGTGGCGGCCAGCACGAAGGTGACGCCGCCCAGGCCGCCGGTGATGAGGTAGACGCCCCGCTCGCGCAGCCTGGCCGGGCGCTCCGCCGGCGCGGGGAGCTTCACGCGCTCGAATCCCTGGACCCAGCGCTGCCCGCCACGGTAGGCCGCCACCACCCCGGGCGCGTCCGCGCGCAGCTCCTCCAGCAGCGTGTCGACCGTCTCGTCGCTCCGCCAGACCGCCGAGCCGGCCGGCTCCACGTCGACGCAGGCGCAGCGGACGTCGTGCTGCTCCTGCGGAACCACCTTGGCGAGACCGAGGAGGGTGGCTTTCTCCGGGTGGACCTCGTCGCCCGTCAGCACCGCGTGCATGTGGCTCGAGAGGACCCTCAGCTGCACGGGCTGCTTCGAGCCCCGGGCCGCGAGCGCCTGGGCCAGCAGGAAGAGGCTGTAGTAGCCGAGCTCGAGCCGCGACCGGCTGCTGCCGGCCTGCGAGCCTGCGTCTGCGTCGACGGCCCAGCCGTGCACGATGCGGGTGACGGGACGCCCCGCCTCCTCCAGCTCCGCCAGCAGCCGGTCGTAGTCCGCGCGCGACCCCGGATCCACCCGGTAGCCCTGCTCCGGGCCGGCGGCGAAGGCCTCCCCCGCCTCCACCGTGGCGACCGACGCGCCCTGCTCGCGCAGGCGCGCGGCGAGCCGAGCGCCGAGGCCGTGGGGATCGGAGAAGAGCAGCCAGCCTTCGCCGCCGGGACGCGACGGGCCGCCGGCGAGGGCCGAGGCGGGAGGCGCCGTCCGCCACTGGGGCAGGTAGAACCACTCCGAGGGATCGCGCCGGACCACCTCGCCGCGGCCCGGGCGGGCGGACCGGGCGGGCGGGTCGATCCAGAACTCTCTCCCGCTCGAACGGGTAGCGCGGCAGCTCCACCCGCTGCCGCCTCTCCCCCGCGTAGAGCGCGCGTCCGTCCACGGCCGCCCCGGCCGCCCACAGGCGGCCGAGGGCGCCGAGGAGGACGACCAGGTCTCCCTGCGGCTCCTGCGGGTGGCGGACGGTGGCCACCGCGATCCGGTCCTCTCCGGGCCCCGGCTGCTGCTTCGCGAGGTTCGAGAGCGCGCTGCCGGGACCCACCTCGAGGAGGACCCGCCCCGGGTCCGACCACAGCGCGGCGACGCCGTCGGAAAAGCGCACCCCCCGCCGCAGGTGCTCGGCCCAGTACCCGGGAAGGGTGGCCTCCTCGGCCTTGATCCACGTCCCGGTCAGGTTGGAGACGTAGGGGATCTGCGGGGGGTGCAGGTGCACCTGCCGCACCCGCTCCGCGAAGGCGTCGAGGACTGCGTCCATCATCGACGAGTGGAAGGCATGGGACGTGTGCAGGCGCGCCGTGAACACGTCCGTGCTCTTGAGCTTCTCCTCGAAGGCCTCGACCGCCGGAGTGGGTCCCGAGACGACGCACAGCCGAGGCGCGTTGACGGCCGCGATGGAGAGAGGCTCCCCCACCAGCCGCGCCAGCTCGGAAGCGGGCAGGGAGACGGCGAGCATCGCCCCCGGGGGCTGCGACTGCATGAGCCGCCCCCGCTCCGCCACCAGCGCGAGCGCGTCCTCGAGCGAGAAGACCCCCGCCAGGTGCGCGGCCACGTACTCCCCGATGCTGTGGCCGATCATCGCCTCCGGCTTCACGCCCCAGCTCATCAGGAGCCGGGCGAGAGCGTACTCGACCACGAACAGCGCGGGCTGGGTGATCGCCGTCTGGCGCAGCCGCTCGCCCGCCGCCTCCGCGTCGGCGTCCCCGGGGAAGAGCACCTCCCGCAGGTCGAAGCCGAGCGGCCGCCGGAGGTGCTCGCAGGCCGCGTCGACGTCGCGACGGAACGAGGGCTCGGACTCGTAGAGCCCCCGCGTCATCCCGGGGTACTGGGCGCCCTGGCCGGGGAACATGAACACGACCGGCCGCTCGACGGCCGAGGAGCGCTGGGTGAAGAGGCGCCTCGGGTCACGTGACTCGAGCTCCAGGCTCGCCTCGGCGACGGTGCTCGCGACCAGGCAGCGCCGGTGCTCGAAGCGGTGCCGGCCCACGAGCAGGGTGAAGGCCACGTCCGCCAGCGCTGGCTCGGGGTGGTCCCGCAGGTGGGCGGCCAGGCCGTCGGTGGCCGCCTCCAGTGCGGTCTCCGTGCGCGCGGAGAGGACCAGGAGGTGGGCGGCGCGCGAGCCGCCCGACGGGGCGCGCCCCGGTGCCTCCTCGAGGATGACGTGGGCGTTCGTCCCACCGACCCCGAGCGCGCTCACGCCCGCGATCCGCGGCTTGTCTCCGCTCTGCCACTCGGCGAGGCGCGTGTTGACGTAGAAGGGGCTGGCGGCAAAGTCGATCTTCGGGTTCGCCCGCTCGAAGTGCAGGCTGGGCGGGATCTGGCGGTGCTTCAGGGCGAGGACGGTCTTGACGAACGAGGCGATCCCCGCCGCCCGGTCCAGGTGCCCGAAGTTGGACTTGACGGAGCCGATCGGGCAGTAGCCGGCCTTCCGCGTGCCCAGGCGGAACGCGCGGGTGAGGGCCTCGATCTCGATGGGGTCGCCGAGCGCGGTCGCCGTGCCGTGCGCCTCCACGTACCCGACCTCCTCCGGCCCCACCTGCGCCACCGCCATGGCCTCGGCGATCGCCTTGGACTGGCCGACAACGCTCGGGGCCGTGTAGCCCGCCTTCTGGCTGCCGTCGTTGTTCACGGCGGTGCCCCGGATGACCGCGTGGATCACGTCGCCGTCCGCGACCGCGTCGGCCAGCCGCTTCAGGGCCACCACGCCGACGCCGTTCCCGAACACCGTGCCCGCCGCCCTCTCGTCGAAGCTGCGGCAGTGGCCGTCCGGGGACAGGATGCTGCCCTCAGTGTAGAGGTAGCCGCCCGCCGACTGGGGGTTGACCGACGCCCCGCCCGCGAGCGCGAGGTCGCTCTCGCCGCTCAGCAGGCTCTGGCAGGCGAGGTGGACCGCGACCAGCGACGTGGAGCAGAAGGTCTGGACGGTGAGGGCGGGGCCGGTCAGGTCGAACTTGTAGGCCACGAGCGTGGCCAGCGCGTCGCGGTCGTTGAACTGCCCGAGGGCCGAGAAGCCCCCGCCCGAGGAGCGCATGACCTCGGGGTTGGGCAGCAGGTGCCCGGTCAGGTAGTTGCTGAAGCTGCAGCCGGCGAAGACGCCGATGCGGCCCGGGCTCTGCGCCGGGTCGCAGCCCGCCGCCTCGAGCGCGTGCCACGCGCACTCCATGAAGATCCGGATCTGCGGGTCCATCACCTCCGCCTCGCGCGGGCTCACGCCGAAGAAGGAGGCGTCGAACAGCTCCATGCCCTCGAGCCGCGGCACCGCCTTCACGTGGGCGAGGCCCTTCCGGACGACGGGCGGCTCCTTCGAGAGGAACTCGATCGACTCCACCCCGTCGCGGAGGTTGCGCCAGAACTGCTCCAGGTCCGGCGCCCCCGGCAGCCGGGCGTCCATCCCCACGACCGCGATGTCGTTCAGGCGTTCGGTCTGCGCGCTCATCCCCGCTCCCCGCCGCCGGCCGGCGAGCCCGTCCGGGCGCGCCGCCGCCGCTGCATCATCTCGAGCCGGGTGCCGGCCCGCTGCTCCACCTCTCCGAGCGTCACCGGGGCCTCTTCCGCCCCCGGCTCCGCCGCGAGCGCCCTGGCCAGGAGCGCCACCGTCGGCGCGCCGTAGAACGTGGCGATCGGGACGTCGCGGCCCGACGTCGCCCGGAGCAGCGCCACCGCCTGCAGCGCGGTGAGCGAGTCCCCGCCCAGCTCGAAGAAGTTGTCGTTCACCCCGACGCGCTCGCGGCCGAGGACCTTGCGCCAGGTCTCGACGATCGCGCGCTCCAGGTCGCTCCCACCGACCGGCGCGCCCGTGCGCGGTCCGCTCTCGGCGACCGCCTCGGCCGGCTCGTCGCCGCCGGAGGCACTCTCCTCGACCGCCTGGGCCGTGCTCACGAAGCGGTTGAGCAGCCGCGGCATGATGTCGATGGACAGCACGGCCACCTGGGGCAGCCCCGACGCGAGCACGCGGTGGAAGGCCTCGACGCCTTCCCGGGAGCCGATCCCCACCTTGAGGCTCACCTCGCGGCTGGCCTTGAGGGCGCCGGTGACGGGCGTGTTGACGGCCATCCCGACCTCCCTCCAGGCGTACCAGTCGACCGCGACCACGCGCCGGGCGCCGGTCGACCGTCGGCTGTGGGCGAAGGCGTCCAGGAAGGCGTTCGCCCCGCAGTAGTCCACCTGGCCGACTCCGCCCAGCCAGGCGGTGGTGGAGGAGCACAGCAGGAGGAAGTCGAGCGGCTGGTCCTGCAGCACCGCCTCCAGCACGAGCGTGCCCTCGACCTTCGGAGACAGGACGCCCTCGGCAACCGCGCGCTCCTTGAGCTGGATCACCCCGCCCCCGGCGACCCCGGCCGAGTGGATGGCACCCTGGATGGGCCCGAAGCGCTCGACGGCGCGCGCCACGACCGCCTCCATGTCCGGCCGGCTCGCCACGTCGGCCGCCGCCACCAGCACCTCGCCGCCCAGCTCCTGCAGGCGCTCGACCTGCCGGATCCGGAGGCTGGTGGCGTCCTGCGGACCGTGGCCCTCCAGCCAGCGCCCCCAGTCCTCGCGCGGCGGCAGCGGCGACCGCGCGGTGAGGACGAGTCGGGCCTGGTAGGCCTGGGCGAGATGCTCGGCCAGCACGAGGCCGATGCCCCCGAGGCCGCCCGTGATCAGGTAGACGCCGCGCTCGCGCACGGGGCTCGCCCCGTTGGCGGGGCCGAGGGGCGTGGGCTCGGTCCACTCGACCCAGCGGTGGGGCCCGCGGTAGGCCACGACGCGGTCCTGCGGCTCGACCCACAGCTCTCTCGCGAGCTGGACGGCGAGCGCCGGCATCCCCGCCGGCGGCGGCAGCGCCACGTCGATGGCCACGCAGGCGACGTTCTTCATCTCCTGGGGGATGACGCGGCAGGGCCCCAGCACGGTCGCCTTCTCGGGCCGGGTCAGCTCTCCCCCGATCACGTCCTGCATGTGGTCGGTAACGACACCGAGTCGCACCTTGCCGGCCTTCCCGGCCTCCAGGGCCTGGGCCAGGAAGAGCAGGCTGAAGAAGCCGCGCTCCTGGGCCTCGGCGAGCCCGTCCGGCCCCGGAGGCGGCGCACCGCCCGTGACTCCCCAGAGGTGGGCGACGTGCGTGGGCAGCCCTCGGGCGGCCAGGGCCTGGAGCAGGCTCGTGTAGTCGCCCCGGGCGCCGGGCCGGATCGTGAATCCCTCCCCGGGGTCGCCGCCGAAGCCGGCTCCGGCCCGGACGGCGGTCGCCGCCTGCCCGCGCGCCCGGAGCTGGGCGAGGAGCACGTCGCCCAGCCCGTGCTCGTCGGCGAAGACCAGCCAGCGAGCGCCCGCTGCCGCCGGATCGCCGAGGACCGCAGGGGGAGTGGTCCGTCGCCAGGACGGCTGGTAGAACCACTCGGCGAGCTCCGGCCTCCGGCCCGAGGAGCCGCGGGCGATCGCGAGTCCCCGCAGCATGCTCTGCTGGGGGAGGATCCGGTACTCCTTGCGCTCGAAGGGATAGGTGGGCAGGGGCACGCGCCGGCGTCGCTCGCCGGCGTGCAGGCCGGTCCAGTCGACGCGCGCGCCCGCCAGCCACACCCTCCCGAGCGCCCGGAGGATGAAGGCCCGATCGTCCTCCGCTTCCTTCGGGTGCCGCAGGCTGGCCATCACCGAAGTCGCCCCGCCAGCGGGAGCCTGCTGCCGCGCCAGCGCCGACAGCGTGTTCCCCGGCCCCACCTCCAGGAGGGTCACCCCCGCCTTCTCCGCGAGCAGCCGCTTCAGCCCCTCCGCGAACCGCACGCAGCCACGCAGGTGGCGGCTCCAGTAGCCCGGGTCGGTCGCTTCCTCCGCCCGGATCCAGTCCCCGCTGACGTTCGAGAGGAAGGGCAGGGTCGGCGAGCGCCGCTCCGTCCGCTCCACGCACGCCCGGAACGACTCCAGGATCGGGTCCATCATCGAGGAGTGGAAAGCGTGGGAGGTGTGGAGCCGCCGGCTCATGACGCCGCGGGCGGCGAGCTCCGCCTCGGCGCGCTCGATCTCCTCGCTCGGGCCCGAGAGAACGCTCGCCGTCGGCGTGTTCACGCTCGCCAGGTCGACCGCGCCCCGCAGGTAGGGACGCAGCTCCTCCTCCGACAGCGGCACCGCCAGCATCGCCCCCCGAGGCAGGCCCTGCATCAGGCGGCCCCGCTCCGCCACCAGGGAGAGCGCGTCCTCCAGCGTGAACACCCCCGCCAGGTGGGCGGCCACGTACTCCCCCACGCTGTGGCCGATCATGGCGGCCGGCTCCACGCCCCAGGACGCCCAGAGACGCGCGAGCGCGTACTCCACCACGAAGAGGGCGGGCTGAGTCAGGCCGGTCTCGGTCAGCCTCTCGGACGCTCGCTCCTCCTCGCCTTCCCGCGGGTAGAGCACCTCGCGCACGTCGAAGCCCAGGGGACCACGCAGCGCCTCGGCGCAGGAGTCGACGGCGGATCGGAACACCGGCTCGCCGCGGTAGAGGCCGAGCCCCATGTTCGCGTACTGGGAGCCCTGCCCGGTGAACATGAAGGCCACCGGCCCGCCCTGCCGCTCCTGCAGCAGGCTCTCGGCCCGCCGAGGGTCCGAAAGCGCCGCCACCGCGTCCGCCACGTCGCGGGCCACGACCGACCGGCGGTGGTTGAAGCCCCGGCGGCCGAGCTGCAGCGTGAAGGCGACGTCGGCGAGGTTCGTCTCCGGGGAGGACTCGAGGTGCCGCTTCAGCCGTGAGGCGGCCTCCTCCAGCGCCGTCTCCGTCTTCGCGGAGAGGACCAGGAGCTGCCACGGTCGCGGGGGGGACGACGGCTCCCCCGCCGGCGCCTCCTCGAGCACGGCGTGGGCGTTCGTGCCTCCGATCCCGAACGAGCTCACCGCGGCGCGCCGCGGCGTGTCCCCGCGCTTCCACTCCGTGAGCCGCGTGCTCACGTGGAAGGGGCTCGAGGCGAAGTCGATGGCCGGGTTGGGCACCTCGAAGTGGAGGCTCGGCGGGATGAGGCCCCGCTCGAGGGCGAGGGTGGCCTTGATCAGGCCCGTGACCCCCGCCGCCGCGTCGAGGTGCCCGATGTTCGTCTTCACCGACCCGATCGCGCAGTAGCCCCTCTTGTCCGTCCAGCGGCGCCAGGCCTTGGTGAGCCCGGCGATCTCGGCGGGATCGCCGAGGGCGGTGGCGGTCCCGTGCGCCTCCACGTAGCCGATGGTCTCCGGGTTGACGCCGGCGGCGGTGAGCGCCTCCGTGATCACCTCCGCCTGGCCGTTCACGCTGGGCGCCGAGAAGCCGACCTTCAGCGAGCCGTCGTTGTTGACGGCCGAGCCGAGGATGACGGCGTGGATCGTGTCGCCGTCCCGCAGGGCGTCGGCCAGCCGCTTGAGAGCCACGACGGCGACGCCGCTTCCGAACACCATGCCCCGCCCCTTGGCGTCGAAGGCGCGGGTGTGACCGTCGGGGGAGAGGATGCCCCCCTCGCGGTACTGGTAACCCGCCTCCTGCGGGAGGTAGAGGGTCACCCCGCCCGCCAGCATCATGTCCGTCTCGTGGTTGGCGAGCGACTGGCAGCCGAGGTGGATCGCCACCAGCGACGTCGAGCAGAAGCACTGCACGGCGTACGCGGCGCCCTTGAGGTTCAGCTTGTAGGCCGTCCGGGTGGCCAGGGAGTCGTTCATGTTGCTGAGGCCGATGTTGAACGCGCCCACCGCCTCTCCCAGGTTGCGGTCCCACTGCAGGGAGTTGAGCAGGTAGCTGCTCTGGCTGACCCCGGCGCAGACGCCGATGGCCCCGGGAAAGCGCTCGGTGTCGGTGCCGGCGTGCTCGAGCGCCTCCCAGGCGCACTCCAGGAACAGCCGCTGCTGCGGGTCCAGCACCTGGGCCTCCCGCGGGGTGTATCCGAAGAAGTCCGCGTCGAAGAGGTACTCGCCGTCGACCCGGGGCTTCATCTTCACGAAGTCGGGGCGGTCGAGAAGGGCCGGATGCGCCCCCACGACCTCCGCCCAGCGCTCGACGTCGAGGCGGGTGACGGACTCGACACCGTGGACGAGGTTCTGCCAGAGCTGCTCGACGCTGTTGCCGCCGGGGAAGCGCCCCGCCATGCCGACGATGGCGATGCCGTGCGAATCTCTCGTCACGCTCTACTCCTGTCCGGGCGAGCCCGTGCCCACGAGGACGCCGCCCCGCGCGGAGCCCTCCCGTATCAAACGGCTGAGCGATTGGACGGTGGGCCCCTCGAAGACGGCCGCGACCGACAGCTCCGCCTCGAAGAGGGCCCGCACCCTCGCCACCAGCTGGACGGCGAGGAGGGAGGTGCCCCCGAGCTCGAAGAAGCTGTCGTGAAGGCCCACGCGGTCGATTCCGAGCATCTCGCTCCACAGCTCGGCGACCCGCGTCTCGAGCGGGCTCTCCGGGGCCACGTAGCCGGTGTGCAGGGTCGGTCGCGGGTGGCGCCCGCTGGCGCGCTCCTCGGCCGCGCTCGGCAGGGCCGCGCCCGCACCGGGGCGGCTCCAGCGGGCGACCCGGGCCGCGAGGTCGGCGGTGGACACCACCACCCGGCTCACCGGTCCGAGCCCGAGGATCCGGTCCAGCGCCTCGACGGCCTCGGCGGGCGTCATCGCCAGACGTGCCAGCTCCGCCCCCGGCGAACTTGGCCCCGGGACGGCGTCCGCCTGCCAGGCGTCCCAGTCGACGCTGATCCACGATCGGCGGCCCCGCGCGTGTTGCGCCTCGACGAAGGCGTCCATGAAGAGGTTGGCCGCCGCGTAGGCGCCGTATCCGAGGCCCCCGAGCTCGGCCGAGAGAGACGACATCAGGAGCACGAAGTCGGGGCTCTCGCCCTCGAGCACCTGCGCCAGCACCTCCAGGCCCTCCACCTTGGGCCGGAACTGCCGGTCGCACTCCTCCCGCGACAGATCCCGCAGGGGATGCCAGGCGCGATCGAGAGTCCCGGCGGCGTGGACGACGCCGTGGAGGGCGCCGAAGCGCGATCGGGTCCGAGCCACGACCTCGGCCATTCCGGCACGATCGGCGACGTCGGCCGGCAGGACCAGGACCTCGCTCCCGAGAGCCTCCAGCGCCTGCACGGAGCGGATCCTCCCGCCGACGGCTCCTCCGCCGTCCTCGCGCGCGAGCCACGAGTCCCACTCCTCGCGACGGGGGAGGCCCGAGCGTCCGGTGAGCACGAGGCGAGCTCCCACGCGCCGCGAGAGGTGCGCGGCAACCGCGAGACCCACGCGCCCGAGGCCGCCCGTGATCAGGTAGACGCCCCCGGGACGCAGGCGGCAAGGCGTCGCGTCCGTCGTCGTTCGCGGCCGGACCTCGTGGTCGGGGCGGAAGCGCAGCGCCCCCCGCAGGGCGATGAACGGCTCCACCTCGTCGCGCTCGAGCTCCCACCCGAGCTGCTCCAGGAGGAGATCCTCGGCGGCGGTGCCCGCCCCCGGAACGACGACGTCGATCACCCCGCACTGGAGGTGCGGATGCTCCTGCCGGATCGCCGTGCTCGCGCCCCGGAGCATCGCCCGGGCCGGGTGAACCGGGTCCGCGCCCGCCAGCGGCGCGAGGCCGCTCGCGACCACCCGAAGGGTCGCCGGGCCCACGTGAGCGTCCTCCATCGCGGCGACGAGCAGCCGCAGGCTGTGGAAGCCACGGTCGATCGAGCCCTCGTCGAGGCGCGGGCCGTCGTGCGTCCCGGGCCCCGGCCCGAGCGTCCAGAGGTGGAGGACCCGCAGCGGGAGCTCGCCGCCCTCCCGGAGCCGCATCACGAGCTCCCGGTAGTCCTCGGCCCGGCGCGGGTCGAGGCGATAGGCGGCCTCGCCCTCCCGGGCGAAGCCCGACCCCGGACGCGCCTCGATCACGTGGTGGCCCCGGTCACGGAGCTGGCCGGCGAGTCGCGCGGCCAGCGTGTCCCCGTCTCGCAGCACCAGCCAGCGGCCCGGCGAGGCCGTGGCCGCTCCCAGCCGAAGGGCCGTGGCGGCGGTGGCCCTCCATGCCGGCGCGTACAGCCAGTCCCCCACGTCCATCGCCTTCTCCAGCCTCTCCACCGGACGGGCCGCGCCCACCCTCGCGGCCGGCCGCTCGATCCAGTACCGGTGGCGCTCGAAGGGGTAGCTCGGCAACGGGACGCGACGAGGGCGGCCGCGCTCGCCCAGCGCCGACCACTCGATCCGCGCGCCCGAGAGCCAGAGCCGCGCGGCGGTTGCCAGTAGGAACGGGTGCTCCCCCTTCGCCGGGCTCCCCGCCCGCGGCAGGGACGCGAGCACGGTGTGGTGCGGGCTGCGCGCGGGGTGCTGGCGCACGAAGCCGCCCAGGGTCTGTCCCGGCCCGACCTCGAGCAGGGCCAGCTCCGGCTCGGCGAGGATCCGGCCGAGGCCTTCCGCGAAGCGGACGGGAGCGCGCAGGTGGCGGGCCCAGTAGCCCGGGTCGCGGGCCTGCGCCTCGCCGATCCAGTCGCCGGTCACGTTCGAGACGTAGCGCAGCCGCGGGGCGCCGAGGGAGACGCGGGCCACCGCCTCCGCGAAGGGCTCGAGCACGGGGTCCATCATCGGCGAGTGGAAGGCGTGGGAGGTGCGCAGGCGACGGCTCTCGCTGCCGCGCTCGCGCACCGTCGACGCGAGGGCCTCGATCTCCGCCTCGGGCCCCGAGACGACACAGGTCGCGGGGGCATTGACGGCGGCGACGGCGAGGCCGGGCGGGAGCAGGCCCTCCACCTCCCGCGGGGGCAGGGGCACGGCCAGCATGGCCCCGCGCGGCAGCGCCTGCATCAGCCGGCCCCGCAGCGCGACGAGGGCCAGGGCGTCCTCGAGCCGCAGGACGCCGGCCAGACAAGCGGCGACGTACTCGCCGATGCTGTGGCCGATCATCGCCTCCGGGGAGAGCCCCGCCCCCATCCACACCCGGGCGAGAGCGTACTCCACCGCGAAGAGGGCGGGCTGGGCGAGGGCCGTCTCGTCGAGCGCCGGCGCGACGGCGGCGTCCTCTCCCCCGGGAAGAGCCGGGGGCGCAGGTCGAGGCCGAGGTGCGGGGCGAGGATGTCGCAGCAGGCGTCGAGCTCGCGCCGGAAGCCCGGGTGGTGCCGGTACAGCCCCTCCGCCATGCGCACGTGCTGCGTGCCCTGGCCGGGGAACAGGAATGCGCAGGGAACGGACGTCGGCTGCCCGAGCGCGGTCAGGACCCGCTCCGGGTCCCGGGTCTCCAGGGCCCGCGCGGCATCCCCCGTGCTCTCGCACACCACCGCCCGCCGGCAGCCGAAGCGACGGCGGCCCGCCTGGAGCGTGAAGGCGACGTCGCCCGGATCGAGCTCCGGATGGCAGCGCAGGTGCCGCGCCAGGCGGTCGGTGGCTTCCTCGAGGGCGGCTTCCGAGCGGGCCGACAGCAGCAGCACGTGCGGCCCACCCGGCCGGGCGCGCCCCGGTAGCGCGGGGGCCTCCTCGAGCACCACGTGGGCGTTGGTTCCCCCGATCCCCAGCGAGCTCACGCCGGCCCGCCTCGGGACCGGCCCCTCCGGCCAGTCCGCGAGGCGCGTCGAGACGCGGAACGGGCTCGCCTCGAGCTCGAGCTTGGGGTTCGGCTCCTGGAAGTGCAGGCTGGGGGGGATCTGGCGGTGCTTCAGCGCGAGCACCGCCTTGACCAGGCTGGCGACCCCCGCCGCGTGGTCCAGGTGCCCGATGTTCGTCTTCAGCGAGCCGATGGCACAGAACCCGGCACGCCCGGTGCCCTCCCGGAAGGCCCGGGTGAGGCCCTCGATCTCGATGGGGTCGCCGAGCTCGGTGCCGGTGCCGTGGGTCTCCACGTAGCCGATCGTCTCGGGAGGCAGCCTCGCGACGCCGAGCGCCTCCGCCACCGCGCGCGCGTGGCCGCTCACCGAGGGCGCGGTGTAGCCGCCCTTCGCGCTGCCGTCGTTGTTGACCGCGGAGCCGCGGATGACGGCGTGGATCGCGTCGCCGTCGGCGAGGGCGTCCCCCATCCGCCGCAGCACCACGATGCCGACGCCGCTGCCCATGATCGTGCCGCTGGCCCGGGCGTCGAAGGCACGGGTGTGGCCGTCCCGCGAGAGGATGCCCCCCTCCTGGTGCAGGTAGCCGGGAAAGGCAGGGAGCTTCACGGAGACCCCGCCGGCGAGGGCCATGTCGCACTCGCCGCTCAGCAGGCTCTGGCAGGCGAGGTGCACCGCCACCAGCGAGGTCGAGCAGGCGGTCTGCACCGCGAAGCTGGGGCCGGTGAGGTTCAGCTTGTAGGACACGAGGGTGGTCAGCGAGTCGATGGCGTTGGCGATGTTGACCTGCAGGCCGCCGAGGCTGGCGACGATGTCGCGGTTCGGGGCAACGTGCTCCTGGAGGTAGCCGCTCGCGCCCGCCCCGGCGCAGATGCCGACCGGGCCTCGGAAGGTCGCGGGGTCGTAGCCCGCGTCCTCCAGGGCCGCCCACGCGGACTCGAGGAACAGCCGGATCTGCGGGTCCATGACCTCCGCTTCCTTCGGGCTGAACCCGAAGAAGCCGGCGTCGAAGAGGTCGATCCCGGGGATGTCCGACACCGCGCCCACGAAGCGCGGCGAGCGTCGCACCCGCTCGGGGACGCCGGCCGCGCGCAACTCGTCCTCCGACAGGAAACGCACGGCTTCCCGGCCCTCGCGCAGCAGCTCCCAGAACGCCTCCACGTCCGGCGCGCCGGGGACGCGCAGGTGCATGCCGACGATCGCCACGTCGTTCACGTGCTCGTCTCGCGTGGTCATCGCCTCTGCCGCCTCGCCATCCTCTCCGCCCGCGCTTCTCCCCGCCTCGCGCTCGCGTCGACGGGGGAGGCCCCTTCCGAGGTGCCCTCGAGGTGCCGCGCCAAGAGCTCGATCGTCGGGGCCTCGTAGAGCCGGACCAGCGAGATCGACAGGCCCCGGGTCTCCTTGAGCCGCGCCACCAGCCGCAGCGCGCTCAGCGACTCGCCCCCCAGCTCGAAGAAGTTGTCGCTCACCCCCACGCGGTCGATCCCCAGGAGCTGCTGCCAGGCCTCCGCCAGGGCGCGCTCGAGGTCGGTCCGCGGCGGGGCGAACTCGGTCTGCAGGGCGGGCCGCGCGTGGCGTGCCCGAGCCGCCGGCTCAAGGCCGGCCGTCGAGGCGGCCGGGCCCCGCGGGAGGCGGTCGGCCAGGCGCTCTTCGAGGGCACGCGTCGAGACCAGGACCCGGGGCAGCCCCGCCTCCAGCGCCCGGCGGAACACCTCGACGCCCTCGGGCGGGCGGAGCCCCAGCCTCAGCATCTCCGGCCGCCGCTCCCGCAGCTCGGGGGGCAGCTCGACCTCGACCGCCATGCCCACGTCCTTCCACGTGTCCCAGGCGACGGAGACGACGAGCGGCCCGCGGGGAGACCGGGACGCGTCCTGGGCGAAGGCGTCGAGGAACGCGTTGGCCGCCGCGTAGTCGGCCTGGCCGACCGCGCCGAGCACCCCGGTCAGCGAGGAGCAGAGCACCATGAAGTCGAGCGCCCGGTCCTGGAACACCTCGCGGAGGACGAGCGTCCCCTTCACCTTCGGCGCGAGCACGGCGAGCGCCTGCTCCCGGGTCTCGAGCTGGATCAGGCCGGCGCCGGGCACGCCGGCGGCGTGGACGACACCGTGGATGGCGCCGAATCGACGCTCCGCTTCCGCGACCACCTCCGCCATCCGCTGGCGGTCGGCGACGTCGGCCCGGGCCACGAGCACCTCGGCGCCGGCGGCCTCCAGCCGCTCGACGGCCCGGGTGCGCTCGGGCCTCTCCGACAGCCCCGAGCGGGACACCAGGACGAGCCGGGCCTTCCGCGTGACCGCCAGGTCCTCGGCGAGGGCGAGGCCGATTCCACCCAGGCCTCCGGTGATCAGGTAGACCCCCCGCTCTCGCAACCGCCCCCTTCGATCGCCGGCCGCGGGCAGGCGGACCGGGTCGAACGCGGGCACCCACCGGTAGAGCCCGCGCAAGGCGACCACGGGATCGGCCGTGTCCGCGAGCAGCTCTTCCCGCAGCCGAAGGGTCGCCCCCGCCGCCGGCCGGCCCTCGGCGTCGCGGTCGAGACCCGCGAGCTCGAGATCGACGCTCCGGCAAGCCAGAGACGGGTACTCCATCGGGACCACGCGGCAGACGCCCAGCACCGCGGCCCGGAGCGGTCGAAGGGGCTCGCGGCCCGTCACGTCCTGGACGCCGCTCGTGACCACCACGAGTCGCGCCGCCTCCTGCTCCAGGGCCCCCAGGGCCTGGACCAGCGCGTGGACGCTCCCGAACCCGTGCTCGAGATCGTCCTCCTCCGCATCGACGCCCCACATGTGGACGATGCGTCGCGGCGTCCTTCCCTCCCGGGCGAGCTCTTCGAGCAGGCGGCGGTAGTCACCCGGCTCCCTCGGGTCGATCCCGTAGTCGAGGCCGCGGCGCCCGAAGGACCGGCCCGCCTCCACGAGGACGACGTCGTCGCCCGCGGCCCGCAGCGGCGCGAAGAGCGCCGCCCCGATCCCGCCCCGATCCACGAAGACGCAGAGCGGGCCCGCCTCGCCGATCGCGGACGGCGGCGGCGGCGAGGCCCGCCGCCAGGAAGGGACGTAGAACCAGTCGGCGATGTCCTCCCGCCGCTCCCCGCGCGAGGCCGGGAGGGGCGTTCGGGCCGGCGGGTCGATCCAGTAGCGCTGGCGCTCGAAGGGGTAGGTGGGCAGGGCCACCCGGCGACGCCCGGAACCGGCGAAGCGCGCCGCGGGGTCGAGAGGGGCGCCGGCCGCCCACAGCCGGGCCGCCGCGTCGAGGAGGACCCGGGGCTCGTCCTCGGCGGACGGCCGCCCCTTCAGCGAGGCCATCACTCGCTCGCGTTCGCCGGCGGGCAGCTGGCGGCGTGCGAGGGAGGTGAGGCCGTCGCCCGGCCCCACCTCGAGCAGGATGCGCCCGGGCTCGCGCAGCAGCTCGCCCACGCCCTTCGCGAACTGCACCGGGGCACGGAGCTGGCGGGCCCAGTAGCCCGGGTCGGTCGCCTCCGCGGCTTCGATCCAGGTCCCGGTCACGTTGGAGAGGAAGGGCAGGGCCGGGGGACGCCGCGTGATGCGGGCGACGCGCTCGCGGAAGGGCTCCAGGATCGGCTCCACGTCCGCGGAGTGGAAGGCGTGTGACGTCCGCAGTCGGGTGCAGGCGGTCCCCTCCGCCTCCAGCCGTCGCTGCCAGTCCTCGATCGCGCCCTCCGATCCCGCGATCACGCACGCCTCGGGCGCGTTGATGGCGGCCAGGCTCACGCCCGCGTCCAGCCTCGGCTGGAGGCGCTCGGCCGGCAGCACCACCGCGAGCATCGCCCCCGGAGCGCAGCTCGCCATGAGACGCCCGCGCTCCGCCACCAGCGCGAGCGCGTCCTCGAGGTCGAACACCCCGGCGAGGCAGGCGGCCACGTACTCCCCGACGGAGTGTCCGACGAGCGCCTGCGGCTCGAGCCCCCAGCTCATCCAGAGGCGGGCCAGGGCGTACTCGACCACGAAGAGCGCGGGCTGCACGAGCGCGGTGCTCCCCAGCGCCTCCGCGGCGGCAGCGTGCCCCTCGGCGGTCGGCTGGAGCACGAGGCGCAGGTCGCGCTCCCGGCCCCCCCCGAGCCGCTCGCAGCAGGCGTCCACCTCGCGTCGGAACGCGGGCTCGGCCGCGTAGAGCCCCTGCGTCATTCCCGCCCGCTGCGCGCCCTGCCCCGGGAACATGAAGGCGACGGGGACCGAGCCCTCGGGGGCGTGACCGCGCCGCAGACGCCGGGGGTCGCCCGGCTCGAGAGAGCGCACGGCCTCCTCCGCTGCGGCGGCCACCAGCGCCAGACGGTGCTCCCGCTGGCGCCGACCGGCGGCGAGGGTGAAGGCGACGTCGCCGAGGTCCGCGTCGGGGTGGGCTCGAAGGTGCGCGGCCAGGTCGGCCTGCGACCGCGCGAGGGCCGACTCCGTGCGAGCGGAGAGGACCAGCAGCTGCGGCCCCGCGCTGGCCGCGGCCGGCGCACGCTCGGGGGCCTCCTCCAGGACGACGTGGACGTTCGTCCCCCCCATCCCGAACGAGCTCACCCCGGCCCGTCGCGGCGCGCCGTCGCTCGGCCAGTCGGCGAGGGTCCGGTTGACCTGGAACGGGCCCCCGGCGAAGTCGGCGCGCGGGTTCTCTCGCTCGAAGTGCAGGCTGGGGAAGAGCTGGCGGTGCTTGAGCGAAAGCACCGCCTTCACGAGCCCGGCCACTCCGGCGGCGGCGTCGAGGTGTCCGAAGTTGCCCTTGACCGAGCCGATCGCGCAGCGGTGGCGGCCCACGGCCCCGAACGCCAGGTTGAGGGCCGCGATCTCGATCGGGTCCCCGAGCGCGGTCGCGGTGCCGTGCGCCTCCACGTAGCCGATGCTGGTGGGCTTCGCCTCGGCCATGGCCAGGGCGGCGCGGATCACCTGGGCCTGGCCCTCCACCCGGGGGGCGGTGAAGCCCAGGCGGTTCGCGCCGTCGTTGTTGACGGCCGAGCCGCGGACCACCGCCTCCACGGTGTCGCCGTCGGCCAGCGCGTCCGCGAGACGCCGCAGCACCACGACGCCGACGCCGCTCCCCGGCACCGTACCCTGCGCCCGGGCGTCGAAGGGGCGGCAGTGCCCGTCGGGAGACGCGATCCCCTCCTCCTGGTAGAGATAGCCCGTGAGGTGCGGCACGCGCACCGAGACACCGCCGGCCAGGGCCATGTCGCAGTCGCCGGCGAGCAGCGCCTGGCAGGCCACGTGCACGGCCGCCAGCGACGTGGAGCAGGCGGTCTGCACGACGACGGCCGGTCCCTGCAGGTTCAGCTTGTAGGCCACCCGCGAGGCGAGGAAGTCCCGGTCGTTCGCGACGAGGATCTCGAAGCCGTCGACGAGGCCCCGCAGCTGGGGATGGCCGTGGAGCCGCGCCGCGTAGCCGCCGGCGGTGAGGCCCGCGTAGACGCCGATCGCGCCGGGGAAGCGCTCGGGGTCGTGGCCGGCGCGCTCGAGGGCCTCCGCCGCGCGCTCGAGGAACAGCCGCTGCTGGGGATCGATGAGCTCGGCGTCCCGGGGCGTGTAGCCGAAGTAGGCGGCGTCGAAGCTCTCGACGCCCTCGAGCACGGCGCCGGCCCTCACGTAGGCGGGGTGGCGGAGCAGCGCCGGAGGGACCCCCGCACCGCGCAGCTCCTCCTCGTCGAGGACGCGGATCGACTCCACGCCCGCGCGCAGGTTCTCGAGAAACGCCTCGACGCTCGGCGCCCCGGGGAAGTGGCAGCTCATCCCGACGACGGCGATCTCGAGGCCGTTGGCCTCGGCCCTCGTCCCGCTCACCCCGCCACCTCCCCCGGCCGGCGCCGAGCGCCCGGGTCGGGGGCGCGAGGCGGGTGTGCTCCTCGCACGTGGCCGCGAACTGCTCGAGGGTCTGGAAGATGAGCTCCCGCGGGCCGAGGCGGCAGCCGACGCGCTCCTCGATGCGCGCCAGCACCCGCAGCGACAGCAGCGAGTGCCCGCCGAGGTCGAAGAAGTTGTCGCGGGCGCCGACCCGCTCCAGGCCCAGGGCCTCCGCCCACACGACGCCACGAGGCGCTCCATCGGCGTCCGCGGCGCGACGTACGCCTCGTCTCCGTCGGCCCGGGTGCCCAGGGCGCCGAGAGCCCGCCGGTCCACCTTCCCGTTCTCGGTCAGCGGCATCGCGTCCAGCACCGCGAAGGACGACGGGACCATGTGGGCGGGGAGGGTCTTCTTCAGGTAGCGGCGCAGCTCGGTGACGGTGGGCTGCTCGGGCCCGAGCACCACGTAGGCCGCGAGCTGCCGGTCGCCGGACACCTCGCGCACGGCGACGGCGGCCGCCTCCACCGCGGGGTGGGCGGCGAGGACCGCCTCGACCTCGCCGAGCTCGACGCGGAAGCCACGGATCTTCACCTGGTGGTCGACGCGGCCGAGGTACTCGAGCCCGCCGTCGGAAAGGTGACGCACGAGGTCGCCGGTGCGGTACAGGCGCCCGCCCGGGCTCGGGGCGAACGGGTCGGGCACGAACCTCTCCGCGGTCAGCTCCGGCCGATTCCGGTAGCCGCGGGCCAGGCCGTCGCCGCCGACGTACAGCTCCCCGGGAACCCCGGTGGCGACCGGCTCCAGGCGGGGATCGAGCACGTAGAGCCGCGTGTTCGCGATGGGTCCCCCGATCGGCACCGGCCCCGGCGGCACCGGGCCCGGCGGCACCTCGTGGACGCAGCAGCCGACGACGGTCTCGGTGGGACCGTACTCGTTCACCAGCCGCACCGCCGGTGAGTGGCGGCGCCAGAAGGAGAGCGTCTCGCCGAGCAGCGCCTCGCCGCCGATCACGAAGCAGCGCGCGGCTCCCGCCGCCTCCTCGGGGGCGAGCTGCCCGGCGAGCATCTCGAGGTGGGCGGGGGTGAGCTTGACGAGGCTCCACCCTTCCCCGCCGCGCAGCGCCTCGGCCAGGCCGTCGCCGGAGCGGACGAGGGTCACGCCCTCCCCCCGGAGCAGCGGGCAGAAGAGGCTCGTGACCGTGAGGTCGAACCCGATCGACGAGTGGACGGGGGCTCCCTTCCCTGCCTCGCTGCGGTAGGCCTCGGTGGCCCAGGAGAGATAGTTGGCGAGGCCGCGGTGCGTGATCATCGCGCCCTTCGGCCGGCCCGTGGAGCCGGAGGTGTAGATCACGTAGGCGAGGTCGTCCATTCCCGCGGTGGGCCCCAACGGGTCCGCGCTCTCCGCCGCGACCTTCTCGTCGTCCACGCACACGACGGTCGCGGGGGACGTGGGCAGCCTTTGGGCCAGGGGCGCGTGGGTCAGCAGCACGCGCGCCCCCGAGTCCTCCACCATGAAGGCGAGGCGCTCTTCAGGGTAGTCCGGGTCGAGCGGCACGTACGCCCCGCCCGCCTTCAGCACCCCGACGAGGCCCACCACCAGCTCCACGGACCGCTCGAGGCACAGGCCCACGGGCACGTCCGGGCCCACGCCCAGCGAGCGCAGGTGCCGGGCCAGCCGGTTCGCGCGGCGGTCGAGATCCGCGAAGGACAACCGTCGCTCCCCGTCGACGACCGCCACCGCGTCGGGGGTGAGAAGCGCCTGCGCCTCGAGGCGCTCGTGGACGCAGGCCGCCGGGTACTCGGCCGCCGTGTCGTTCCACGACACCAGGAGGCGCCGGCGCTCCTCCTCCTCGAGCAGCCGCACCCCGGAGAGCCGGACGTCGGGGTCTTTCGCCATCGCCTCGAGCAGGAGGCGGAACGCGGAGAGGAGCCGACGCGCGCTTGTCTCCTCGAACACGTCGGTGCTGTACTCGAGCGCCCCGAAGGCGCCCCCGGGCGAGTCCCAGACGAAGAGGGTGAGGTCGAAGCGCGCGGTGCCCCGCTCGAAGCCGAGCGGCTCCAGCGCCAGGCCGGGCAGCCGGAGGGCGGGCAGCGGGGCGTTCTGCAGGACGAACATCACCTGGAACAGCGGGCTCAGGCTCGTGTTGCGCTCCGGCCGGAGCGCCTCGACCAGCCGCTCGAAGGGCAGGTCCTGGTGGGCGTAGGCGCCGAGCGCGACCTCCCGCACGCGCCCGAGCAGCGTCCGGAACGAGGGGTCGCCCGAGAGATCGGTGCGCAGGACGAGCGTGTTCACGAAGAGCCCGACCAGGCCCTCCACCTCGCTGCGGGTGCGACCGGCGATCGGCGAGCCGACGGCGACGTCGTCCTGGCCGCTGACGCGGTGCAGGAGGGCCTGGAAGGCGGCGAGCAGGGTCATGTACAGGGTGACCCCTTCGCGACGCGCGACCGCCTTCAGCGACTCGGTCAGCGCGGGCGGGAGACGGAACGGCACGTGGCCCCCCCGCGCGCTCCTCCGGGCCGGCCGCGGGCGGTCCATGGGCAGGCGCAGCGGGGGCGGCCCGCTTCCGAGCCGGCGTCTCCAGTAGCCGAGCTGGCGCTCCAGCTCCTCCTCGTCGAGCCGGTGCCGCTGCCAGGCGGCGAAGTCGGCGTACTGCACCCCCGGCTCGGGCAGGGGCGAGGGCTCGCCCGCCTCGAAGGCCAGGTAGAGCGCGCCGAGCTCGCGCACCAGCACCCCGAGCGACCACGCGTCGGAGACGATGTGGTGCATGCTCAGCACCAGCACGTGGTCTTCCTCCGCCAGGCGCAGCAGCCGCGCCCGGAAGAGCGGCCCCGTCTGGAGGTCGAAGGGACGCAGCGACTCCTTCTGCGCGAGGCGCCGGGCCTCGTCCTCGCGTCGCTCCCGGGGGAGGCCGCCGAGGTCTTCCAGGGGGAGGACGAGCTCCGCCGCTTCCGCGATCCTCTGCACGGGCTGCCCGTCCACCTCGGCGAAGCTCGTGCGCAGCGACTCGTGGCGGCGGACCATCTCGGCGAGGGCCTGGCCCAGCGCGGGCCGGCGGAGCGGGCCCCGCATGCGGACCGCGCCCGCGATGTTGTAGGCCGGCGAGCCGGGGTCGAGCCGGTCCAGGAAGAACAGCCGCTCCTGCGCGAAGGAGAGCGGCAGCCGGCCGTCCCTCGGGATCCTCGCGAGAGCAGGGCCGGCGGTGCGCGGCGCGGCGCGGCCCTCGGCCTCGACCCACTCCGCGACGCCCGCCACGGTGGGCGTCTCGAAGAGCCGCCGGAGCGGCAGCTCCACCCCCAGCGCGTCCCGAAGGCGCGACACCAGCTGCGTCGCGAGGAGAGAGTGCCCCCCCAGCTCGAAGAAGCTGTCGTGGACGCCCACCTCCGCCACGCGCAGGATCTCGCGCCACAGGCCCGCGAGCTCCGCCTCGATCGGGGTGCGGGGCGGCACGAGCGCCCCGAGCTCGGGCCGCGAGGGCCCGACCGCGGGCAGGGCGCGGCGGTCCACCTTGCCGTTGGGCGTGAGGGGCAGCGCTTCGAGCCGGACGAAGGCCGAGGGGACCATGTACTGCGGCAGGCGGTCCGCGAGGAAGGCTCGCAGCTCGGCGGCCGAGGGACGGGCTTCGGCGCGGGCCACGAAGTAGCCGACCAGCCTCTTCTCTCCTGCCCCGTCATCGCGGGCGGCGACGGCGCACCCCTGCACGAACGGGTGCTCGGCCAGCGCCGACTCGACCTCGCCCAGCTCCACGCGGAAGCCCCGCACCTTGGCCTGGTCGTCGATGCGCCCGAGGTACTCGAGGCGCCCGTCGGCCCGGAAGCGCCCGAGGTCCCCCGTCCGGTAGAGCCGGCCCCCCTCCAGCGGGCCGAAGGGATCGGGCACGAAGCGCTCGGCCGTCAGCTCGGGGCGCCGCAGGTAGCCCCGCGCCACCCCGTCGCCCCCGATGAAGAGCTCCCCGGGCACGCCCAGGGGGGTCGGCTGGCCCCGGGCGTCGAGCACGTAGAGCCGGGTGTTGGCGAGAGGGCGGCCCAGCGTGACCGGGCCCTCTGCGGGGTCGACCCGCTCGACCGTCGACCAGATCGTCGTCTCGGTCGGCCCGTAGAGGTTGAAGAGCGCGCGGCCCCGGGCCAGGAGCTGCCGGGCCAGCTCCGGCGGGAGCGCCTCGCCGCCGCAGAGCAGGGTCAGCCTCGGGGATCCTCTCCAACCGGACTCGATCAGCATTCGCCACGTGGCCGGGGTCGCCTGCAGGACCGTCGCGCCGGAGCTGGCCAGGAGGTCGGCCAGCCGCCGGCCGTCCTGCGCGACCTCGCGGCTGGAAAGCACCAGGCGCGCCCCGGCGAGGAGGGGCAGGTACAGCTCGAGCCCGGCGATGTCGAAGGAGAGCGTGGTGACCGAGACCAGCACGTCCGCCTCCGACAGACCGGGCTCGCGAAGCATCGAGGCGAGGAAGTTCACGAGGCCGCGGTGCTCGATTTCCACTCCCTTCGGCCGCCCCGTGGAGCCCGAGGTGTACATCACGTACGCGAGGTCCGTGGGCGCGGCCGCGGGCAGGCTGGACGCGTCCTCGGGCTCGCCCTCCAGGGCCTCGTGCCGGTCCAGGAAGACGGGGCGGAGACCGGCCCGGGGGAGGACGCCGTCGAGCCGGCTCTCGGTGAGCACCAGCTCGAGCCGCGCGTCCTCCAGCATGAAGGCCAGCCGGGCGGCGGGGAAGGCCGGGTCGAGGGGCACGTACGCCGCCCCCGCCTTCAGGATGCCCAGGAGGGCGACCACCATCTCCACCGACCGCTCCAGGCAGACCCCGATCCGTGCGCCAGGTCCCGCCCCCAGCCGGCGCAGCCGGTGCGCGAGCTGGCTGGACCGCCGATCGAGCTCGCGGTAGCTGAGCGAGCGCTCCCCGCAGACGACGGCCGTCGTCCCGGGGGCGCGCGCGGCCCGGGTCGCGACCAGCTCGGGCACGCAGGCCCGCGGGTACTCCGCCCGAGTCTCGTTCCACGCGTGGAGGAGCGTCTCGAGCTCGGCGGGAGGCGCGAGCGGCAGGCCCGACAGGCGGCGGTCGGGATCGGCGACGACGCCGCGCAGCAGCGTCTCGAGGTGCGCGATCAGGCGGGCCACGGTGGCGGCATCGAAGAGGGCGGTCGCGTACTCCACGTGGCCCCGGAGGCCGTCCTCGGTGTCCATCACGTAGAGCGTGAGATCGAAGGCGGCGGTCCCGGTGTCGGCCAGCAGAGGCTGCCCGGGCCGCGACCGGCTCGCCAGGGACTGCAGCGGCGTGTTCTGGAGGACGAGGAGCACCTGGAACAGCGGCGGGCGGCTCAGGTCGCGGGCCGGCTGGAGCTCCTCGACCAGCCGCTCGAAGGGCAGCTCCTCGTGGGCGGACGCCTCGAGCGTCACGCGCTTGACCCGCGCGAGCAGCTCGCGGAACGGGGGGTCGCCCGAGAGGTCGGTGCGCAGCACCAGCGTGTTGAGGAAGAGGCCGAGCATGCGCTCGGTCTCCACCCAGCCCCGGGTGCCGCTGGGGGCGCCGACCACGACGTCCTCCTGCCCGCCGTAGCGGGAGAGCAGGGCCTGGACGGCCGCCAGCAGCACCATGAAGAGCGTGGCGCCCTCCCGGCGGGCCAGGGCGCGCAGGCCTTCGGAGAGGTCGGCGGGCAGCTCGAACCCCCGGCTCGCCCCCTCGTCGCTCTGCACCGGGGGCCGGGGCCGGTCGGTGGGCAGGTCCAGCGTCGGCAGACCGGCCAGCTGCCGCCTCCAGTAGGAGAGGTGACGCTCCAGCACCTCGCCCTGGAGCCACTCGCGCTGCGCACGGGCGAAGTCGGCGTAGTGCAGGGCGGGCTCGGGCAGGGGCGAGGGGCGGCCGGCGCGGAAGGCCGCGTAGAGCGCCAGGATCTCCTCGATCAGGACGGCGATCGACCAGCCGTCGGTGACGATGTGGTGCTGGGTGAGCACGAGCTCGTGCTCGCTCGGGCCGAGCCGGAGCAGGAGGGGCCGGATGAGAGGACCCCGCTCGAGGTCGAACGGACGCCGGACCTCCCGGCCGCGGAGGCGCTGCGCCTCTGCGGCGCGGTCCTCCTCGGCCCGGTCGCGCACGTCCTCGACGGGGAGAAGCACGGGCGCGGGCGGCGCGACGACCTGCACCGGCTGGCCGTCCACCTCGGCGAACGTCGTGCGCAGGATCTCGTGGCGCCGGGCCACCTCGCCGAGGCTGCGGGCGAGCGCGCCCTGGTCCAGGGGACCCGTGAACGGGATGCGGGTCTGCAGGTTGTACGCGACGCTCTGCGGCTCGAGCCGCTGCAGGAACCACAGGCGCTGCTGGGCGAACGAGAGGGGCAGGCGACCGTCGCGGGCCGCGCGCCGGAGCGGCGGGCGGCTCGCTTCTTCTCCTGCGCCAAGCACGGCCAGTAGCTCCGTCTTGCGCCGGGCGAGCTCGTCCCGCAGCTGTGCGTTCAGGACGTGGCGCGGCCCGTCGAGCCGCAGCCGATCGCCGTCGGCCCAGCAGCGCACGTTGGAGCGGCGCAGCTCCGCGAGGAGCTCGGCGGCGCTCAGCCGTTCGAAGCCGGCGTCAGACATCGTCCTCACCCGAGGCCCTGGCCCGCCTCTCCCGCCGTCGGGCGAGTCGCCGGCGACCCTCGTCTCGGCTCGCCGGAGGCGGGGTCGGGAGCGAGGCGGTGCGGCCCCCGGCCCGGCCCAAGCGCGCGGCGAGGGAGCGCACGGTCGGATGCTCGAACAGCTCGACCACCTCGAGCGCACCCTCCGGGAAGAGCGTCGTCAGGCGGCGGTGCACCTCGACGAGCAGGAGGGAGTGCCCGCCGAGCTCGAAGAAGTTGTCGTCGAGGCCCACCGTCTCCGTCCCCAGCACCTCCCGCCACACCGCCGCCACCGCGCGCTCCCATTCGCTCGCGGGAGCGACGTACGCCGCCGCGCGCTCCAGACGCCCCTCCGGAGCCGGCAGCGCCCGCCGGTCCACCTTCCCGTTCGGCGTCAGCGGGAGCTCCGCCAGCGCCACCAGCGCCCCGGGGACCATGTGCTCCGGCAGCTTCGTCCTCAGGTACCCCCGCACCTCCGCGACGCGACCCGCTTCCCCCTCCTGCCACACCACGTACCCCACCAGCCGCTTGTCCCCGGGCGCGTCCTCCCGCACCACCACCGCACACTGCCGCACCTGCCCCTGCCCCAGGAGCGCCGCCTCGATCTCCCCCGGCTCGATGCGGTATCCCCTCACCTTGACCTGGTCGTCGAGGCGCCCCAGGTACTCGACCCGCCCGTCCTCCAGGTACCTCGCCCGGTCCCCGGTCCGGTACAGCCGTCCCCCGGGGCCTGGCCCGAACGGATCCGGCACGAACGTCTCCGCCGTCAGCTCCGGGCGCCTCAGGTACCCCCGGGCCAGCCCATCCCCACCGATGAACAGCTCCCCCGCCACCCCGACGGGCAGGGGCTCCATCCGCTCGTCCAGCACGTACACCCGCGTGTTCCCGATCGGCCGCCCGATCGGAATCGACCTCACGTCCCCGATCTCCCGCGGGATGGGGTAGCAGCAGGTGAACGTCGTCCCCTCCGTCGGCCCGTACCCGTTGATGATCCGGGTCCCGGGGAGGCGCTCCAGTCCCTTCTTCACGTGGGGCACCGACAGCGCCTCGCCCCCGATCAGCAGCTGCTTCAAGCCCTCCAGGACCTCCGGGGCCTCGTCGACCACCGCGTTGTACAGGGACGCCGTCAGCCACAGCGTCGTCACCCCCTCGCGACGGAGCACCTCCCCGAGCTGCCCCGGCGTCGGCACCCGGCCGGGGAAGAGCACGCACCGGCCCCCGTGCAGGAGCGGCCCCCAGATCTCCAGCGTCGAGGCGTCGAAGCTCACGGGTGCCAGCTGCAGGAATGCCTCCCCCGGCCCGAACTCCGCGTAGTCCGCTCCGAACAGCAACCGCAGGACTCCGCGGTGCCTGACCTCCACCCCCTTCGGCACTCCCGTCGACCCCGACGTGTACGTCACGTACGCCAGGTGCTCGGGCCCGACCTCGCTCCGGATCGCCTCCGTGCCCTCTTCTCCGATCCGTCCCCACTCCTCGTCCAGGCTGACGAGCTCCGCCCCGCACCCCGACAACCGTCCGCGCAGGCGCTCCTGGGTCAGGATCACGGAGATCCCGGCGTCCCTCGCCAGGAGCTCCAGGCGGTCGCGCGGGTACTCCGGGTCCAGCGGCACGTACGCTCCCCCGGCCTTCACGATCCCCAGGAGCCCCACCACCAGCTCCATCGATCGCTCGAGGCAGATTCCGACGCGGCTCTCCACGCCCACCCCGCGCGTGCGCAGGTACCGCGCCAGCTGGTTCGAGCGGGCCTCCAGCTCGCCGTAGCTCAGGCGCTCGCTCCCGTGCACGACCGCGACCGCTTCGGGGCGGGCCCGCGCCGCCTCCTCGAACACCTCCCCGATGCTCCGCTCCGGGAAGGCCACGGAGGTCGCGTTCCACTCCCGCAGCACCCGCCGCCGCTCCCCCGCCGCCAGCAGCGACAGCTCCGACAGCCGCGCTCCCGGATCCCTCACCGCCGCCCTCAGCAGCGCTTCGTAATGCCCCAGCATCCGATCGATCGTCGAAGGCTCGAACAGGTCCGCGTCGTAGCCGAGGCCGACCCCCAGCCCCGCCGCCCCCTCGACCACGCTCAGCAGGAGGTCGAACTTCGCCGTGGTCGCCTCCTCCATCCGCTGCGGCGACAGGCTCAGCCCCGGCAGCTGCAGCGTCTCCCGCGGGGCGTTCTGCAGCACGAACATCACCTGGAAGAGCGGGTGGTGGCTGAGCGACCGCTCCGGCCGGAGCTCCTCCACCAGCTTCTCGAACGGCAGGTCCTGGTGCTGGTACGCCCCCAGCGCCACCTCCCGCACCCGCCGGACCAGCTCGCAAAACGTCGGGTCCCCGGACACGTCCGTGCGCAGCGCCAGGGTGTTCACGAAGAACCCGACCAGGCCCTCCACCTCCCGCCGCGTCCGGTTCGCGATCGGGGACCCGACCACCAGGTCCGTCTGCCCGCCGTACCGCCACAGCAGCGCCTCGAGCGCCGCCAGCAGCACCATGAACAGCGTCGCCCCCTCGCGGCGGCTCAAGTGCAGGAGGGCGCCTCGGAGCTCCGCCGGCAGTGTCCGCTCCCGCCTCGCCCCGCGGTGTCGCTGGACGGCCGGCCGGGGGTGGTCGGTCGGCAGCTCCAGCACCGGCGGCGCTCCCCCGAGCCGCCCCTTCCAGTACGCGAGCTGCTCGTCGAGCACCTCCGCCCGCAGCCACTCCCGCTGCCACGCCGCGAAGTCGGCGTACTGCACCGGCAGCTCCGGAAGGGGCGATGGCCGTCCCTCCGCGAAGGCCGCGTAGAGCTCCCTCAGCTCCCTCACCAGCACGCCCACCGACCAGCCGTCCGAGACCGCGTGGTGCATGGCCAGCGCGAGCACGTGGTCCCGCTCGTCCAGGCGCAGCAGCTGCGCCCGGAAGAGGGGACCGCCCGAGAGGTCGAACGGCCGGCGCGCCTCCTCGCTCGACCGCCGGCGCGCCTCGCCCTCGCGCTCCGCCTCCGGAAGCGCCGAGAGGTCCTCGTGCGCCAGGCGCCATGCCGTACCGTCGTCGATCACCTGCACGGGCCGACCCTCGATCCGCCCGAAGCGTGTGCGCAGGGCCTCGTGACGCTTCACCAGCGAGGCGAGGCTCGCCTCGAGCACCGGCACGTCCAGGCGGCCGCACAGGCGCAGGGCCGCCGCCACGTTGTACAGGACGCTCTGCGGCTCGAGCTCCTGCAGCAGCCAGAGCCGCTGCTGCCCGAACGAGAGCGGCGGGGGGGTGTCCCGTCCCACGGGGGCGAGCGGAGGCGCCGCCGCCGCGGTGTCGCTCTGTGGGACGCTCGCGAGCCGCCCGGCGAGTCCCGCCACGGTCGGCGTCTCGAAGAGCTGGCGCAGGGCGAGCTCGACCCCCAGCGCCTCCCGCACCCGCGACACCACCTGCGTCGCCAGCAGCGAGTGCCCGCCGAGCTCGAAGAAGTCGTCGTGGATCCCCACCGTCTCGAGCCCCAGCACCTCCGCGAAGATCCCGGCCAGGATCTCCTCCACCGCCGTCCGCGGCGACACCGGGCCCGCCCCCGCACCCGCCTCCTCCGGCCCCGGCAGCGCGGCTCGGTCCACCTTCCCGCTCGCCGTCAGGGGCAGCTGCTCCAGCGACACGCACACAGGGGGCACCATGGACTCGGGCAGCTTCTCCCGAAGCGCCTCCCGCACCGACACCCAGTCCGCCTCCCCCCTCCACACGACGTACGCCACGAGCCGCTTGTCGCCCGCCTCGTCCTCGCGGGCCACCACCACCGCCTCGCGCACCGACGGGTGACGCCCCAGAACCGTCTCGATCTCCCCCAGCTCGATCCGGTGGCCTCTCACCTTCACCTGCTGGTCCGCTCGACCCAGAAACTCCAGCTCCCCCCCCGGCAGGTACCTCACCACGTCCCCCGTCCGGTACAGACGGCCCCCCGCCTCACCCCCGTGAGGGTCCGGCACGAAACGCTCCGCCGTCAGCTCCGCTCGCCCCACGTACCCACGCGCCAGCCCCGCGCCCCCGAGGTACAGCTCCCCCCACACCCCCTCCGGAACCGGCTCCATCCCCCCGTCCAGCACGTACGCACGCACGTTCGAGATCGGCTTCCCGATCGACGGCGCTCGCCCCTCCTCCCCGTCCACCGCCACCGCCCCCGCCGTCCCGACCACCGTGTTCTCCGTGGGACCGTAGTGGTTCACCACCTCGAACCCCAGACCCCGACCCGGGCGCCTCCGCAGACGGTCCCCCCCCGTCAGCAAAGCCCGCAGGCTCCCCGAAGATGCCCACTCCTCCCCCAAAACCGCCTCGGCCAGAGGCGTCGGCAGAAAGCTCAGCGTGATCCCCTCCTCGACCAGCCACTCCTTCAGCCGCAACGGCGTCACCCGCGTCCCCTCGTCCGGAATGTGCAGGCTCGCCCCCCTCGTCAGGTACGGCCACACCTCCCACACCGACGCGTCGAAGCCCAGGCCCGCCAGCTGCGTCGCCCGGTCCTCGCTCCCCACCCCGTACCGCTCGCAGTGCCACTCCACCAGGTTCCGCAGGCCCCCGTGCGTCAGCTCCACTCCCTTCGGCACTCCCGTCGACCCCGACGTGTAGATCACGTACGCCAGAGCCTCCCCGCTCACCTCCGCCGATACCCTCTCCCCTTCTTCTCCCCCCTCCCACTCCCACTCCCCGTCCAGGCACAACACCGACGCCCCCACACCCTCCAGCTTCCCGAGAAGACACCCCTGCGTCAGGACCACCCGCGAGGCGGAGTCCTCGACCATCCACCTCAGACGCTCCCCGGGTGCCTCCGGGTCCAGCGCCACGTACGCTCCCCCCGCCTTCAACACTCCCAGCACCGCCGCCACGAGCTCCGGGCCCCGCTCCAGGCACAGCGCCACCCGCGACTCCAGACCCACTCCCCGCCCGACCAGCTCCCGCGCCAGCCGGCTCGAACGCCGATCCAGCTCCCCGTAGCTCCAACGCCGATCCCCGCACGAAACCGCCAACGCCTCCGGCGTCCGCGCCGCCTGAGACTCGAACTGCCGGTGCACCGCCTCCACCCGCTCAAACTCCCGACCCGTCGCGTTCCACTCCACCAGCACCCGCCGACGCTCCCCCTCCCCCAAGAGCGACAGCTCGTCCACGCGTCCCCTCGCACCGCCCGCCAGCCTCTCGAGCAGTCGCGCCAGGTGCCCGCCGAGGGGCTCCACGGAGGCCCGGTCGAAGCGAGAGACGTCGTAGAGCAGCCGGATCACGAGTCGCGATCCCGAGCTCACCGCCACGGTCAGCGGGTAGTTCGTCGCCTCCCGCATCCCCAGGCTCCTCACGCGCGGCTCCAGGGCCAGCTCTCTCAACGCGGGATCGACCGGGTAGTTCTCGTGGACGAGCAGGGTCTGGAACAGGCCCGACCCGGCCTCCACGTCGCTCCACTTCTGGACCTGCGCCAGCGGGCTGTACTCCCACTGCCGCTGCTCCGCCTGCCGGGCCTGCAGATCCCGGAGCCACTCGAGCACCGGCAGGTCGCCTCCCACGTGCACGCGCAGGGGCAGCGTGTTGATGAAGAGGCCCACCATCCCTTCCACGCCGGGCAGCGCGGCCGGGCGTCCCGACACCGTCACCCCGAACAGGACGTCCCGCTCCCCGCTGTGGCGGCTCAGGAGGATCGCCCACGCCCCCTGCACCAGCGTGCCCAGCGTCAGCCCGTGCCGCCGGCCGAGGCCCTTGAGCGCGGCGGTGACGTCTTCGTCGAGCGTCAGGCTCGACTCCCCGACCTCTCCTTCGTCCGGCGCCGGGCGTCGTCGGCCGCCCCCCGCCGGCAGCGGCGTCGGGGAGCGAAAGCCCGCGAGCTCGCTCCGCCAGTAGCGCTCCGCCGCGCCGAGGTCCTGCCGGCCGAGCCAGGCCACGTACTCGCGATACGGGCGGGGATCGTCGAGAGCCGCCGGTGCCCCCCGCGCGTGGGACCGGTAGAGGAGCAGCACCTCCCTCCAGAGCAGCGGCAGGCACCAGCCGTCGAACAGAGCGTGGTGGAAGCTCCACACCAGCCGGTGCCGCGCCTCGCCCAGGCGCACGAGGGTCATCCTCATCAGGGGCGCGCAGTCCAGGTCGAAACCCCGCCGGCGATCCGCCTCCAGCCGCTCCTTGAACCTGTCCTCCGACTCCCGGGGAAGGAGGCCGCTCCAGTCCTCCTCCGCCCAGGGCAGCGAGACCCCGCGCTCCACCACCTGGACCGGGAGCGGCAGGCCCTCCAGGCAGAACCGGGTCCGCAGCGCCCCGTGCCGCTCCAGCACCCGCTCCCAGGCCCGGCGGAGTGCGGCCGGGTCGAGCGTCCCTTCGAGCTCGAAGCGGCCCTGCTGGAAGTAGAGGCCGCTCTCCGGCGAGTGCCGGGTGTGGTACAGCATGCCCTCCTGCATCGGCGACAGGGGGTAGACGTCCTCCACGTCCCGCCCTCCTCGCACCACGCGGTCGAGAGCGGCCTGGTCCAGGCGGGCCAGCGGGAAGTCCGAGGGCGTGAGGCCCCACGCCCCGCCGCGGCAGTGGGCGATCAGGGCCCGGAGCGAGCTCTCGAAGCCGCGGGCCAGGGCGGCGATCGTGTCCCGCACGTGCAGGGCCTCGCTGTACGACCACGTGAGGCGCAGTCGCCCGCCCGAGACCAGCCCGTTCACCTCGAGCCGGTGCGCGCGTCGCGCCCGCTCGCTGCGCGAGGGACCCGTGCCCCCGGGTGCCGGGGCGAAGAGCCCGCTCCCTCCGAGCCACGAGTCGAACTGGCCCAGGTAGTTGAAGACCACCTCCGCCCCGGAGCGCAGCGGCTCCCCTCTCAGGTGCCGGAGCACGCCGTAGCCGATCCCTCGCCGCGGGACCGAGCGGAGCTGCTCCTTCACCGCCTTCAGCGCTTCACCGGCGCCTCCGGGCACCCGCCTCAGGCGCGCGGGGTAGACGGCGGTGAACCACCCGACGGTGCGCGAGAGGTCCACGCCCTCGAAGAGCTCCTCACGGCCGTGGCCCTCCAGGTCGATCACCACCTCGTCGCGGCCGGTCCACCGGCACAGCGCCTCCACGAGCGCCGTCAGCAGCACCTCGTCGATGCGCGTCCGATAGGCGGGCGGGACCTCCTGCAGGAGCGCCCGCGTCTCCTCCTCCCCGAGCACGGTCGAGACCGCCCGGGTGGACGCACCCGTGTTTCGCTCCTCCCCGGCCGCGAAGTCCAGGGGCAGGCGGCCGGCCCCGGGGAGCCCGACGCCGCGCCAGTACTCGAGCTCCGCCTCAGCCTCCCCGCCCCGGCCGTGGTCCGACAGCCGCTCGGCCCAGCGCTTGAACGAGGTCGTCTTGGGCGGCAGCTTGACGCGGTGTTCCCGCGCTCGCTGCTCGCACGCGGTCTGCAGGTCCTCCAGCAGCACCCGCCAGGACACGCCGTCCACCACCAGGTGGTGGATCACGACGAGCAGCCGGGGTGCTCTCCCCTCTCCACGCTCGAACAGGACCACGCGCCAGAGCGGACCCCGCTCCAGGTCCAGGCTCCGCTGGGTCTCCGTGGCGGCGGCCTCGATCGCCCGGGCCTGCTCTTCCTCGGCGATCCCGCCCAGGTCCACTCGCCGGAAGGGAACCTCCTCTCCCGGCTCGACGCACCGCGCCTCCCAGCCCGAGGCGGTCCTGTCGAAAATCGTCCGCAGCGCGTCGTGGTGACCCTGGAGATCCCCCAGCGCGCTGCGCAGGACCTCCGGCGCCACCGGCCGCCGGAGGTCCAGCAGCAACGCCTGGTTGAAGTGATGCGGCTCCTCCGGCTCCGAGTCGAGGAACCGCCGCTGCGCCGGGGTCAGCGCGACCGGGCCGGTCACCGGACCCTGCTCGGCGTCCGCCGCCGACGCCGTGCCCGCGACCGCCGCCAGCTCCGCCACGGTCTGGTGCTGGAAGATCTGCTTCGGGCTCAGCCGAAGGCCCGCGTCGCTCGCGCGGGCGAGGACCTGGAGGCTCAGGATGGAGTCCCCGCCGAGGGCGAAGAAGTTGTCCCGGATCCCCACCGCCTCCACCCGCAGCACCTCGGCCCAGATCCGCGCCAGCACCTCCTCCGCGCGGGTGCGCGGACCCTCGTACGCCTCCCCCGCCTCGACGAGCCCCTCGGGCGCGGGCAGCGCGCGACGATCGACCTTCCCGCTGGGATTGAGGGGCAGCGCATCCAGCCGGACGAAGACCGCGGGCACCATGTAGCCGGGGACCTTCCCCTGCAGGTAGGCCCTCAGCTCCGGGGCGCCGGCCTCCCCCGCGACGTAGGCCACGAGGCGCCTGTCCCCGGGCGTGTCCTCCCGGACCGTGACCGCCGCCGCCCGTACCTGCGGGTGGCCCTCGAGCGCGGCCTCGATCTCGCCCAGCTCGATCCGGAACCCGCGCACCTTCACCTGGTGGTCGATCCGGCCCCGGTACTCGAGGCTCCCGTCGTCGAGGCGGCGCACGAGGTCGCCCGTCCGGTAGAGGCGCGCCCCGGCCACGCCTCCGAACGGGTCGGGCACGAAGCGCTCGGCGGTGAGGTCGGGCCGCTCGAGGTAGCCGCGCCCCACCTGGACGCCGCCCAGGTAGAGCTCGCCGACGACCCCGATCGGGACCGGCTGCAGACGGTCGTCGAGGACGTAGGCGCGGTTGTTGGCGAGCGACCGACCGATCGGGACGAGCCCGCGATCGTCCCCGCAGCGGCAGGCCCAGCTGGTGACGTCCACCGCCGCTTCCGCGGGACCGTAGAGGTTGTGCAGCTCCGCCGCCGACCGGGAGAAGAACAGCTCCTGCAGCTCGCGCGTGAGCGGCTCGCCGCCGCTGAACACGAGGCGCAGCGTCTCCAGCCCCGGGACCCCGGGCTCGGCCAGGAAGGCCCGCAGCATCGAGGGCACGAAGTGCACCGCGGTGATCCCCTCCTCCTCGATCAGGCGGACCAGGTAGGCGCTGTCCTTGTGTCCCTCCGGGCGCGCGAGCACCAGGCGCGCCCCCGTGGTGAGCGGCCAGAAGAACTCCCACACCGAGACGTCGAAGCTGAAGGGGGCCTTCTGCAGGACCCGGTCCGCGGGAGAGAGCCGGTGCCGCTCCTGCATGTCCAGCAGCCGGTTGCAGATCCCGGCGTGGGTGTTCATCGCGCCCTTGGGCTGGCCGGTGGAGCCCGAGGTGTAGATCACGTAGGCGAGGCCCTGCGGGCTCGTCGCGATCCCGGGGTTGGCGTCCGCCTCGCCGGCGGCCGTCTCCTCCTCCGCGTCCAGGAGGACCACCCGGGCCGGCAGCGGGGGCAGGCTGGCGACCAGCCGCGCCTGGGTCAGCAGCACCGGCACCGCGGCGTCGGCGAGCATGAAGGACAGACGGGCCTCGGGGTAGCCCGGGTCGAGGGCGACGTAGGCCCCGCCCGCCTTCAGCACGCCGAGCAGGGCCACGACCATCTCCAGCGAGCGCTCCGTGCAGACGCCGACGCGCACCTCGGGAGCGACTCCCAGCGTCCGCAGGCGGTGGGCGAGGCGGTTCGCCCGGCGGTTCAGCTCGCGGTAGCTGACGCTCTCCCCTTCGAACACCACCGCCACCGCGTCCGGCGTTCGCTCGACCTGCGCCTCGAAGAGCCCGGCCAGGGTCGCGTCCCTCGGGAGCTCCCGCTCCGTCCGGTTCCACTCCACGAGCACCTGCCGCCGCTCTTCCTCCGAGAGCAGCGGGAGGGCCGAGATCCTGCAGTCGGGATCGGCCACCACCCCCTCCAGGAGCCGGCCGTAGTGGCCCAGCAGGCGCTCGACGGTGCCGCGGTCGAAGAGATCCGTGCTGTAGGCGATCGACGCCCGCAGGTCGCGGGGCGTGTCCGTGACGAAGAGGGTCAGGTCGAACTTCGCCGTCCCGGTGGCCGTGTTGAGCGCGGAGACGGTCAGCCCTTCCTGGTGCAGGCGCAGGGGAGCGTTCTGGAGGTTGAAGACGACCTGGAAGAGCGGGCTGTGGCTCAGCGCGCGCTCCGGGTTGAGGGCCCCGACCAGCTTCTCGAAGGGCAGGTCCTGGTGGGCGTAGGCCTCGAGCGCCACCGCCTTCACCCGGCCCACGAGCTCGCGGAAGGTCGGGTCGCCCGACAGGTCGGTGCGCAGCACCAGGGTGTTCACGAAGAAGCCGACGAGCCCCTCGAGCTCCGCCCGCGTGCGGTTCGCGACCGGGCAGCCCACCAGGAGGTCCGTCTGCCCGCTGCAGCGCCGGAGCAGCACCTTGAAGGCGGCCAGCAGCACCATGAACAGCGTGGCCCCCTCGCCCTGGGCGAGGCGGTGCAGCCCGGCCCGCACCTCAGGCCCGAAGCCGCCCTCCACCGCCGCTCCCCGGAACGTCTGGGCGGCGGGACGGGGACGGTCCGCGGGCAGCTCGAGGACGGAGGGCGGATGGGCCAGCTGCCGGGTCCAGTAGACGAGCTGCTCCGCGAGCGTCTCCCCCTGGAGCCGCTCCCGTTGCCAGTGGGCGAAGTCCGCGTACTGGATCGGGAGGGGTGGCAGCGGCGAGGGCCGGCCGGCGGCGAAGGCGCCGTAAAGAGCCTCCAGCTCCCGGAAGAGCACGCTCATCGACCACCCGTCGGACACGATGTGGTGCATGCACAGCAGGAGCGCGTGGTCTCGGTCCCCGAGCCGCAGGAGCGTGGCCCGCAGCAGCGGACCCCGCGTGAGGTCGAACGGGCGCAGGGACTCCTCGGCGACGCGGCGGGCGAGCTCCGCCTCCCGCTCCTCCCCGGGCCGCGAGCGCAGGTCCTCGCACGCGACCTCGAGGTCCGGCGGGGACGGGATCGCGAAGGGTTGACCCCGGAGGACCTCGATGCGCGTGCGGAGGACCTCGTGACGCTCGACGATCGCCAGGAGGGCGCGACGCAGCGCCTCCTCGTCGAGGGCGCCGGCGAGGCGCACGGCGGCCGGGATGTTGTACAGGGGGCTCCGCGGATCGACGGTGTGCAGGAACCACATCCGCTCCTGGGCGAAGGAGAGGGGGAAGAGCGTGGGGTCCGGCCGAGGCCGGATGCCGTCGGCCCCGGCCGGGGAGACGCCCTCCCGCTCCAGGAGGTAGGCGAGCAGCTCGCGGTCCTCGGGCGAGAGCTCGGCCGCCGGCGACGAGAGGGGCGCGTCCGCCATCAGGCTTGTCCCCGGGCCTTCTTCTCTCGCTCGAGGAGGGCGCGGCGTTCCTCCGGAGAGAGGTTCTTCAGGTGCTGCACGAGCTCGGCGATCTTCGCGGCCCGTCCCCCCTTCGCGTCGGCGGAGGCGATCCGCCCGGCGAGACCGGCCGGGGTCGGGGCCTCGAACAGCACGGGCAGCGCCAGCTCGACCCCGAAGGTGTCGCGCAGCCGGGTCGCGAGCTGGGTGGCCAGCAGCGAGTGGCCTCCGAGCTCGAAGAAGTCGTCGTGAACGCCAACGGGCTGGATGCCGAGCAGGGCCTGCCAGATCTCGACGATCGTCCGCTCCGTGGCGTTGCGCGGGGCCTCGTAGTCGCTCCTCAAGTCGGGCCGGGTGTGCCGCGAGGGGGTCGCGGTCGCCGCGGCGGGCTCCACCTCCGGGGAGGGACGTCTCACCCACTGGTCGAGGCGGGCGTCGAGATCGCCGGTGGACACCACCACCTGCGGCAGCGGGGGCGCCCCCAGGATCCGTTCGAGCGCCTCCATGCCCTCGGAGCGGAGCAGGGCCAGCGCCGCGAGCGCGGCTCCCGGCCCGGTCGGCGCCCTTTCCTCCCCGAGCCGCCAGCCGTCCCAGTTCACGCTGGTCCAGCCGGCGTCCCCGGCCTGCTCCCGGGCCAGGGCGAAGGCGTCCATGAAGAGATTGGCGGCCGCGTAGGCCCCCATCCTCAGGCCCCCGAGCACCGACGAGAGCGACGACATCAGCACGCAGAAGTCCGGCCGCCTTCCCCGCAGCACCTCCTCGAGAACGCAGGTCCCGAGCGCCTTGGGCCGGAACTGCTCGACCCACGCGCTCGTGTCCAGCTCGTCGAGCGTCGCGAACGAGTGCCCGCGCGTGGTGCCCGCGGCGTGGACCACCCCGTGGATGGCGCCGAACCGCTCCTCCGCCTCCGCGAAGACCTCCCGCATCCGCTCGAGGTCCGCCACGTCGGCGGTGGCGACCAGGACCTCGGCCCCGCGCGCCTCGAGCCCCTGCACCCGGCGGATCCTCCGGCTCGTCGGGTCGCTCTCGCCGTGGGTCGAAACCCAGGCCTCCCGCTCTTCCCGGCCCGGCAGCGGGCTTCGACTCACCAGCACGAGGCGGGCGCTCACCGTCCTCGCCAGGTACTCAGCCACCTCCAGCCCGATCTCGCCGAGCCCGCCCGTGACGAGGTAGGTGCCGCCCTCGCGCAACCGCAGCCGCTCCCGGGCCGGACGCCCGAGGCGAACGGGATCGAGCACCTGCACCCACCGGTTCCCTCGCCTCAGGGCCGCCACCGTCCCCGCCTCGCTCGCCCGGCACTCGTCGAGCAGGAGGTCGAGGGTCCGTTGGTTCAGCACGCCGTCCGGAGGCAGCTCCACGTCCACGCTGCACGCGCTCAGCTCCGGCCGCTCCTGGGGCGCCACCTTGCACACCGCGAGCGCCGTCAGCCGCTCCGGGCACACTGCCTCCCCGCCGGTCACCTCGTGCAGGTGGCTGGAGACCGCCACCAGCCGCACGCGCCCGCCCGCCCGGCCCCGGGGAAGCGTCTGCGCCAGGCGCAGCAGGCTGATGAAGCCCCGTTCCTGCGCCCCCTCGAAACGATCCCGCTCGGAGCCGCCCGATTCGAGCGGGGTCGCGCCCCAGGCGTGCACCACGATCCCGGGGGACCGGCCCCGACCGTCCAGGTCGGTCATGAGGGCGCGATAGTCCTCCCGCGCCACGGCTCGGACCGTGTACTCGTCCTCCGTCCGCCTCTCGAACCGGGGGCCGGGGCGGACGACCGCGACCGGACGCCCTTCGCGTCGCAGTCGCTCCGCGAGCTGAGCGCCCGGACCCGTCCCCTCCGCGAACACCAGCCAGGCCGCCCCTCCATCCCCCGGCCGCTCCGGGGCGCTCCCGAGGAGCGGAACCGACCGCTTCCACACCGGCACGTGGAACCAAGCGCCCACGTCGGGCCGCTTGCCCGCCGTCGCCACCTTCGCCCCCCGCTCCGGGTCGACCCAGTAGCGGCGCCTTTCGAACGGGTACGTGGGCAGCGGCACACGACGCCGGCGCTCGCCCTCGTGCAGGCGCGCGAAGTCGATCGTCACCCCCCCCAGCCACAGCCGCCCCAGGGCCCGGAGCAGCAGTGCGCGGTCCTCCTCGGCCTCCTTCGGATGGCGCAGGCTGGGGACGGCCACGACGCTCCGGCCCGCCTCCACCGACTGCCGTGCGAGCGCGCTCAGCGTGCGACCGGGGCCCACCTCGAGCAGGACGACGCCCTCCCTCTCCTGAAGGAGCCGGCCCAGGCCGTCGGCAAACCGCACGCGCTCCCGGAGGTGCCGGGACCAGTAGCCGGGGTCCGTCGCCTGCTCGGCGGTGATCCAGTCCCCCGTCACGTTCGACAGGAAGGGGCGCGACGGGGCCTGGCGCCTCAGGCGGGCCACCCGCTGCCGGAAGGGCTCCAGGATGGGGTCCATCATGGCGGAGTGGAACGCGTGCGAGGTCCGCACCGGCTGCGTCTCCGTCCCGCGCTGCCGCAGCCGCGCCGCCAACTTCTCCACCGATGCCTTCGGCCCCGAGGCCACGCACAGGCGGGCGGCGTTCACCGCCGCCAGCGACAGCTCCGCGCCGAGCAGGGGCTCGAGCTCGGCCTCCGACAGCGGCACCGCCAGCATGGAGCCCCGCGGCAGGGACTGCATCAGGCGCCCGCGCTCGGCGACCAGCTCCAGCGCGTCCTCCAGCGAGAACACCCCCGCCAGGTGCGCGGCCACGTACTCGCCGACGCTGTGACCGATCATGGCCGCCGGCTCGACGCCCCACGACATCCACAGCCGCGCGAGCGCGTGCTCGATCACGAACAGCGCCGGCTGGGTCAGGCTCGTCTCCTGGAGCCTCTCCCCCGCCCGCTCCTCCTCGCCCTCCCGCGGATGGAGCACCTCCCGCAGGTCGAAGCCCAGCCGCCCGCGCAGCGACTCGCAGCCGGCGTCCATCGCTTCCCGAAACGTCGGCTCGTCTCGGTAGAGACCACGACCCATGTTCACGTACTGCGACCCCTGCCCCGGGAACAGGAACGCCACCGGAGCGTTCGTCCGCTCCGTCGCCGCGCCCTCCAGGCGACGGCCCTCCCCCAGCGCCGCCACCGCGTCGTTCCGGTCGCGCACCACGACCGCCCGCCGGTGGTCGAACGCGCGCCGTCCCACCTGCAACGTGAAGGCGACGTCCGCCAGGCTCAGCTCCGCTCGATCCTCCAGGTGCCGCCGCAGCCTCTCCGTGGCCCGGTCCAGCGCCGTCTCCGTCCGGGCGGACAGAAGGAGCAGCTGCCACTCTCGCGCCGGGGACGGCACCTCCGCCGGCGGCGCCTCTTCGAGCACCACGTGCGCGTTCGTCCCCCCGATCCCGAACGAGCTCACCCCCGCGCGCCGCGGCCCCTCGCTCGCCCACGGCAGCAGCCGCGCGCTCACGTAGAACGGGCTCGACTCGAAGTCGATCTTGGGGTTCGGCGTCTCGAAGTTCAGGCTGGGGGGGATCTCCCGATGCTCCAGGCTCAGCACCGTCTTGATGAGGCCGGCGACACCCGCCGCCGCGTCCAGGTGGCCCATGTTCGTCTTCACGGACCCCAGCGCGCAGAACCCTCGCCGCGACGTGCCGCCCCGGAACGCCTGTCGGAGCGCCTCCACCTCGATGGGGTCGCCCAGCGACGTCCCCGTCCCGTGCGCCTCCACGTAGGTGATGCTCCCCGGGTCGACCTCCCCCAGCGCCTGCGCGGCCGCGATCACCTCTGCCTGTCCCTCCACGCTCGGCGCGGTGAAGCCCACCTTCATCGAGCCGTCGTTGTTGATCGCGGACCCGCGGATGACCGCGTGGATGGTGTCGGCGTCACGCAGCGCGTCCTCGAGCCGCTTCAGGACCACGATCCCCGCGCCGCTCCCGGACACCGTCCCCCGCGCCTTCTCGTCGAAGGCCCGGCAGTGCCCGTCCGGGGACCCGATGCCCTCCTGCTGGTAGCGGTAGCCCATCTTCTGCGGCACCGCCACCGAGACGCCCCCCGCCAGCGCCATGTCGCACTCCTGCGCCCACAGGCCCTGGCAGGCCACGTGCACCGCCACGAGGGAGGTCGAGCACGCCGTCTGAACGGTCAGGCTCGGCCCCCGCAGGCCCAGCTCGTAGGCGACGCGGGTGGCGAGCATGTCCCGGTCGCTCCCGATCCGCGCCTGCAGCCCCCCCACCGAGGCCAGGAAGCCCGGGGCGCGCAGGAGGTTGCTCGACAGGTAGCTGTTCATGCTGGCTCCGCCGTAGACGCCCACGTGCCCGGCGTAGCGGGCCCCGTCGTAGCCCGCGCTCTCCAGCGCCTCCCACGCCGTCTCGAGGAAGATCCGCTGCTGCGGGTCCATGACCTCCGCTTCCCGCGGCGCGTACCCGAAGAAGGCGGCGTCGAAGAGGTCCGCGCCCTCCAGCACGCCGCGCGCCTTCACGTAGCTGGGGTCGCGCAGGAGCTCGGGGGCCACCCCCGAAGCGAGGAGCTCCTCGTCCGTGAAGAACGACAGACACTCCACCCCGGCCCGGAGGTTCTTCCAGAACTCCTCGAGGTCCGCTGCGCGCGGAAAGCGCCCGGCCATCCCCACGATCGCGATCGGCTCCCGGCGCGTCTCCCGCTGGCTGCGTCCGCGCTCGCGGGCCCGCGAGACCGTGGTGGGCCGGCCGCCCGCGCCGAGGTGCTGTGAGAGCAGCCTCACCGTCGGGTACCGGAACAGGTCCACCACGCTCAAGGCCCGGTCCGGATAGAGTTCCTTCAGGCGGTCGTGGACCTGCACGAGGAGGAGCGAGTGCCCCCCGAGGTCGAAGAAATTGTCCTCGGCGCCGACGCCGGCGACCCCCAGGACCTCCCGCCAGACGGCCGCGACCGCGCGCTCCACCTCTCCCGAGGGCTCGACGAACCCGGCCTCGAGCTCCTCCCGTCCCTCGGGCGGGGACAGGGCGGCGCGGTCCACCTTGCCGTTCGGGGTCAGAGGCAGCGCCGGGAGCGACACGAACGCCGACGGAACCATGTACTCCGGCAACGTCCCCCGCAGCTGCTCGCGAAGCTCGCCCCAGCCCCGCTCCCCCTGCGCCTCCCACACCACGTACGCGACCAGCCGCCTCTCCCCCGGCTCGTCCTCCCGTGCCACGACCACCACGTCCTTCACGCCGGGCTGCCGAACGAGCGCGGCCTCGATCTCCCCCAGCTCGATCCGGAAACCTCTCACCTTCACCTGGTGGTCCACCCGACCCACGAACTCGATGCTCCCGTCCGTGCGCCGCCTGACGAGGTCGCCCGTCCGGTACAGGCGCCCGCCCGGCTTCGCCGAGAACGGGTCCGGCACGAACCTCTCCGCCGTCAGCCCCGGCCGCTTCCAGTACCCGCGCGCCAGACCCGTCTCCCCCCAGGTACAGCTCCCCGCACACCCCGATCGGAACCGGCTCCATCCGCTGGTCCAGCACGTAGGCCGTCGTGTTCGCGATCGGCCGCCCGATCGGAACCGTCACCGCCTCCGGCCCGACCTCCCTCACCCGGTGCCACGTCGCAAACGTCGTCGTCTCCGTCGGCCCGTACACGTGCAGCAACCCGCTCCGGACCCGACCCCCCGAGAACCGACCTCACCCACCGCGGGTCCACCGCCTCGCCCCCGAACAGCAGCGTGCGCAGCCCCGCCAGCCCACGACCCCCCGACCGCGCCAGGACGTTGAACAACGCGGTCGTCACGAACAGCACGGTGACCCCGTGCTCCCGCAGCTCCGACACGAACTCCGCCAGGCTGCAGCGTCACCTCGCGCGTGATCCCCACCACCCGGTCCCCGTGCAGCAGCGGACCCCAGATCTCGAACGTCGCCGCGTCGAACGACGCGTTCGACGCCTGCGCCACCACCTCCCCGCCCCCGAACTCGACGTAGTCCGTCTCGCACACCAGACGGCTCACCGCCCGGTGCGTCACGCAGACCCCCTTCGGCTCCCCCGTCGATCCCGACGTGTAGATCACGTACGCCAGAGAGTCCCCGCACACCCCGCTCTCCAGCCCCTCCCCGCTGCCCCGCGAGATCGCCTCCCACTCCGCGTCGAGGCTCACCACCCGTCCCGACGTGCTCGGGCAGCCGCGACCGCAGGCTCTCCTGCGTCACCACCACCTCCACCTCGCCGTCGCGCAGCATGAAGCCCAGCCGCTCCGTCGGGTACGAAGGATCCAGCGGCAGGTACGCACCCCCCGCCTTCACGATCCCCAGCATCCCCACCACCAGCCCCGCCGAGCGCTCCACGCACAGCCCCACCCGCGACTCCGGTCCCACCCCAAGACCCCTCAGGTGCCGCGCCAGCTGGTTCGACCGAACCTCCAGCTCCCGGTAGCTCAGCCGCTCCTCCCCGTACACCACCGCCACCGCGTCAGGACTGCGCTCCGCCTGCGCCCGGAAGAGCTCGCCGAGACCCGCCTCCCCCGGGTACTCCCGACCCGTCCGGTTCCACTCCACCACCACCCGCCGCCGCTCCTCCTCCCCCAGAAGCGAAAGCTCCGACAACCGCCTGTCCGGCTCCGCCACCACCCCCGCCAGCAGACGCTCGTAGTGCCCCAGCATCCGCTCAACCGTCACCACCGTCGAATAGATCCGTGCTGTACTCGAGCATCGCGCGCAGCCCCTGGGGCTTCTCGCTCAGGTACAGCGACAGGTCGAACTTCGCGGTGTCCGTGGCCGTCTCCAGCGGCGCGAGGGTGAGGCCCTGGAGCTGGAGCGTGTCCTGAAGGGCGTTCTGCAGGTTGAAGGCGACCTGGAACAGCGGGCTGTGGCTCAGGGCCCGCTCGGGCTTGAGGACGCCGAACAGCTTCTCGAAGGGGACGTCCTGGTGGGCGTAGGCCTCGAGCGCCACCTTCTTCACCCGCCCCAGGAGCTCCCGGAATGTCGGGTCTCCGGAGATGTCCACCCGCAGCACCAGCGTGTTCACGAAGAAGCCGATGAGACCCTCGACCTCCTGCCGGGTGCGGCCCGCGATCGGGCAGCCCACCAGCAGGTCCGTCTGCCCGCTGTAGCGCCGCAGCAGCACCTCGAAGGCCGCCAGCAGCACCATGAAGGGCGTCGCCCCCTCGCGCTTCGCCAGGCGCTGCACCCCCTCCAGGCGTTCCGGGGCGAAAGTGGCGCGCACCACCGCTCCCCGCGAGGTCTGCACCGCGGGCCGGGGACGGTCCGTGGGCAGCTCCAGGATCGAGGGGGGATGGGCGAGCTGCTGCTTCCAGTAGGCGATCTGGGTCTCGAGCACCTCGCCCTGCAGCCACTCGCGCTGCCAGTGGGCGAAGTCCGCGTACTGGATCGGAAGCGGCGGCAGCGGCGAGGGCTTTCCGCCGGCGAAGGCGTCGTAAAGGGCGGCCAGCTCGCGGATGAGGACCCCGGTCGACCACGCGTCGGACACGACGTGCTGCATCGTGAGCTGCAGCACGTGCTCCCGCTCCCCGAGCCGCAGCAGGCTGGCCCGGACGAGGGGACCCCGCGCGAGGTCGAAGGGCTTCAGGGACTCGGCGGCGACGCGCCGGGCGAGCTCGGCTTCCCGCTCCTCCCGGCCGAGCGCGCTCAGGTCGGCCCGCGCCACCTCGAAGGCGCGGTCGGAGACGAGCGCCGCCGGCTGCCCCTGGACCGTCTCGAAGCGCGTGCGGAGGACCTCGTGCCGCTCGACGATTGCGGCGAGCGCGCGCTGCAGCGCCGCCTCGTCCAGGGGGCCGACGAGCCTCACCGCCGCCGGCAGGTTGTAGAGAGGGCTGTCCGGCTCGAGGGTGTGGAGAAACCACATCCTCTCCTGGGCGAACGAGAGCGGGCGCAGGGTTGGATCCGGCCGGGGTCGGATCGCCGGCGTCGGGGGCGCCACCCCCTCCTGCTCCAGCAGGTACGCGAGCAGGACGCGATCCTCGGTCGAGAGGTCGCTCCCGCTCGCGGGCTTCCGTTCGTCGCTCATGCCTCGCTCCCCGGCCTCCCCGGCCTCCCGCGCCTCCGCCTCCCCGACCGGCAGCTCCGAGAGCCGCGCCCCGGGGTTGTCCACCACCGTCTCCAGGATCCGTCGGTACTGCTCCAGCATCCGGTCGACGGTCGCGGGCTCGAACAGGTCGCGGTCGTAGCCGAGAGACAGGCGCAGGCCCCGCCGGTCCTGGACCGCGGTCAAGGTCAGGTCGAACTTCGCCGCGTCCGCCTCCTCGAGCTCCTGCCGCGCCACCTCGAGCCCGGGGAGCTCGAGCGCCTCGTGTACGGCGCTCTGCACCGCGAAGGCGACCTGGAACAGCGGGTGGTGGCTCAGCACCCGCTCCGGATTCAGCTCCTCGACCAGCCGCTCGAAGGGCACGTCCTGGTGCGCGTAGGCCCCGAGGGCGACCTGCCGAACCCGGCTCACCAGCTCCGCGAAGGTCGGGTCCCGGGAGAGGTCCGTACGCAGCACCAGCGTGTTCACGAAGAAGCCGATCAGCCCTTCCAGCTCCTTCCGTGTCCGGTTCGCGATCGGCGAGCCCACCGCCACGTCCGTGCGGCCGCTGACCCGCGCCAGCAGAGCCTGGAACGCGGCCAGCAGCACCATGAACCGCGTCGCCCCCCGGCGATGGCTCAGCCGGCCGAGCTTCTCCGCCAGCTCTTGGGGCAGCTCGACTACCCGCCGCCCGCCCCGATGACGCTTCACCTCCGGTCGCGCGTGGTCGGCCGGCAGGTCCAGGAGAGGCGGCAGACCCGCGAGCCGCTCCCGCCAGTAGGCCAGCTGGGACTCGAGCGCGTCGCCCTCCAGCCACCTCCTCTGCCAGACGGCGAAGTCCGCGTACTGCACGCGCAGCTCCGGCAGGGGCGACGGCCGGCCCCGGGAGAAGGCCTCGTAGAGCGTGGCCAGCTCGCGCACGAGCCTCTCGACGGACCAGGCATCCGAGACGATGTGGTGCATGGCCAGCACCAGCACGTGATCTCGGTCCGCGAGTCGGAGGAGCACGGCACGCAAGAGCGGCCCGCGCCCGAGGTCGAAGGGCTGGCGGGCCGTCTGCGTCGCGCGGCGCTGCGCCGCCTGCTCCCGCTCGCCCTCGGCCAGGCCGGAAAGGTCCTCGGCGGTCAAGGTCCATCCGGCGGTGGGCTCGATGACCTGCCGCGGCTGCCCTCCCGCTCGCTCGAAGCGGGTGCGCAGAGTCTCGTGGCGTCGCTTCATCTCCTCGAAGGCGCGGCCGAGGGCCTCGCCGTCGAGCGGGCCCCTGAGTCGAAAGGCGGCGGGGATGTTGTAGGCCGCGCTTCTGCCCTCGAGCTGGTCCAGGAACCACAGCCGCTGCTGGGCGAACGAGAGCGGCAGGATGCCTCCGCGGTCCACCCTCGCGACCGGTGGAACCGACGGTCCGCCGCCACCATGTGCGTTCTCGGCCGCCCGGGCCAGCTCCGCCACGGTCGGCGTCTCGAAGAGCTGGCGCAGGGCGAGCTCGACCCCCAGCGCCTCCCGCACCCGCGACACCACCTGCGTCGCCAGCAGCGAGTGCCCGCCGAGCTCGAAGAAGTCGTCGTGGATCCCCACCGTCTCGAGCCCCAGCACCTCCGCGAAGATCCCGGCCAGGATCTCCTCCACCGCCGTCCGCGGCGCCACCGGACCCGCCCCCGCGTCCGCCTCCTCCGGCCCCGGCAGCGCGGCTCGGTCCACCTTCCCGCTCGCCGTCAGAGGCAGCTGCTCCAGCGACACGCACGCAGGGGGCACCATGGACTCGGGCAGCTTCTCCCGAAGCGCCTCCCGCACCGACACCCAGTCCGCCTCCCCCCTCCACACGACGTACGCCACGAGCCGCTTGTCGCCCGCCTCGTCCTCGCGGGCCACCACCACCGCCTCGCGCACCGACGGGTGACGCCCCAGAACCGTCTCGATCTCCCCCAGCTCGATCCGGTGGCCTCTCACCTTCACCTGCTGGTCCGCTCGACCCAGAAACTCCAGCTCCCCCCCGGCAGGTACCTCACCACGTCCCCCGTCCGGTACAGACGGCACCCCGCCTCACCCCCGTGAGGGTCCGGCACGAAACGCTCCGCCGTCAGCTCCGCTCGCCCCACGTACCCCCGCGCCAGCCCCGCGCCCCCGAGGTACAGCTCCCCCCACACCCCCTCCGGAACCGGCTCCATCCCCCCGTCCAGCACGTACGCACGCACGTTCGAGATCGGCTTCCCGATCGACGGCGCTCGCCCCTCCTCCCCGTCCACCGCCACCGCCCCCGCCGTCCCGACCACCGTGTTCTCCGTGGGACCGTAGTGGTTCACCACCTCGAACCCCAGACCCCGACCCGGGCGCCTCCGCAGACGGTCCCCCCCCGTCAGCAAAGCCCGCAGGCTCCCCGAAGATGCCCACTCCTCCCCCAAAACCGCCTCGGCCAGAGGCGTCGGCAGAAAGCTCAGCGTGATCCCCTCCTCGACCAGCCACTCCTTCAGCCGCAACGGCGTCACCCGCGTCCCCTCGTCCGGAATGTGCAGGCTCGCCCCCCTCGTCAGGTACGGCCACACCTCCCACACCGACGCGTCGAAGCCCAGGCCCGCCAGCTGCGTCGCCCGGTCCTCGCTCCCCACCCCGTACCGCTCGCAGTGCCACTCCACCAGGTTCCGCAGGCCCCCGTGCGTCAGCTCCACTCCCTTCGGCACTCCCGTCGACCCCGACGTGTAGATCACGTACGCCAGAGCCTCCCCGCTCACCTCCGCCGATACCCTCTCCCCTTCTTCTCCCCCCTCCCACTCCCACTCCCCGTCCAGGCACAACACCGACGCCCCCACACCCTCCAGCTTCCCGAGAAGACACCCCTGCGTCAGGACCACCCGCGAGGCGGAGTCCTCGACCATCCACCTCAGACGCTCCCCGGGTGCCTCCGGGTCCAGCGCCACGTACGCTCCCCCCGCCTTCAACACTCCCAGCACCGCCGCCACGAGCTCCGGGCCCCGCTCCAGGCACAGCGCCACCCGCGACTCCAGACCCACTCCCCGCCCGACCAGCTCCCGCGCCAGCCGGCTCGAACGCCGATCCAGCTCCCCGTAGCTCCAACGCCGATCCCCGCACGAAACCGCCAACGCCTCCGGCGTCCGCGCCGCCTGAGACTCGAACTGCCGGTGCACCGCCTCCACCCGCTCAAACTCCCGACCCGTCGCGTTCCACTCCACCAACACCCGCCGCCGCTCCCCCTCCCCCAGCAGCGAGAGCTCGTCCACGCGACGGTCCGGGTCCCGCAGGGCCTCCGACAGCAGCCGTCCGTAGTGACCCAGAAGCCGGCCCACCGTCGCGCCGTCGAACAGATCGCGGTTGTAGCGCGCGGCCCCACGCAGACCTTCGCCGGTCTCCCAGACCAGGACCTCGAGGTCGAAGCGAACCGTCCCCGTGTCGATCGGAACCGCCTCGATCGCGAGGTCCCCGAGCCGGAGGCGTTGGCCCGGGGTGTTCTGGAGGGCGAACGCCACCTGGAAGAGCGGGTTGCGGCTCAGGTCCCGGCCCGGCTCCAGCTCCTCGACCAGCTTCTCGAACGGCACGTCGCGGTGGTCCTGGGCACCCAGCACCACCTCCCGGACCCGGCCCAGCAGCTCCCGGAAGCTCGGGGTGCCCGAGAGATCCGTGCGGAGCACGAGCATGTTTGCGAAAAACCCGATCAGCCCTTCCAGCTCGCTGTGCGTCCGGTTCGCGACCGGAGACCCCACGACGAGGTCCCCCTGCCCGGTGTAGCGCGCCAGCAGCGCCTGGAACCCGGCGAGAAGGGTCATGAACAGCGTGACCCCCTCCCGCCGGCCGAGCTGCTTCAACTCCTCGACGAGGGGGGCCGGGAGGGTGAAGTCCCGCCGCGCGCCGTGGAAGGTCTGAACGGCCGGCCGCGGGCGATCGAGGGGCAGCGCCAGGGCGGGCGGCCGCCCCGCGAGCTGCCGCCTCCAGTAGGCGAGCTGGCCCTCGAGCACCTCGCCCTGCAGCCACTCGCGCTGCCAGACCGCGTAGTCGGCGTACTGGATCGGCAGCTCCGGCAGCGGCGAGGGTCGGCCGGCCAAGAACGCCTCGTACAGCGTCCCCAGCTCGTGCACCAGCACACCCACCGACCACCCGTCGGAGGCGATGTGGTGCAGGCAGAGCAGCAGCGCGTGGTCATGCGGCCCGAAGCGCAGCAGTGACGCCCTGAGCAGAGGACCGACGACGAGGTCGAACGGCCGCGCGGCCTCGCTGGCCGCCTCCTGCCGGATGGCCTCCTCCCGTCCCCCCGGGGGGACCGTGCTCAGGTCCCGCGTTTCCAGCCGATACGACGGGGGCGGCGCCACGTGCTGCACCGGCTGGCCGTCTTCCTCGGCGAACCGGGTGCGCAGCGCCTCGTGGCGACGGAGCACCTCGCACAGGCTACGCTCGAGAGCGCCCGCATCGAGCGGGCCGAGGAGGCGAAAGGCCCCGATCGTGTTGTATGCGGCGGCCAGCGGCTCGAGCCGTTCCAGGAACCAGAGTCGCTGCTGCGCGAAGGACAGCGCAGCGCCGCCGGGTCGGCTCCGCCGCGTGAGGACGGGAACTCGCGGGGCGGCCGGACGGCGGGTCAGCCGCCGCTCGAGCCGGCCGCGCTCTTCGGGCGTGAGATCCGCTATGTTCCTCGACATCCCGGACATCAGGCTTCCCCGGACGCCTTCACGGATCGCGCCCCGGTTCCGCTCGCGTCGCCCGACGCCCCCCCCTTCGGGCCCCTCGCCTCCGCGAGGAGGCCCTCGATCTCGTCATCGCTCTGCATCTCGACCAGGATCTGGGTCACGCGCGGCGCCAGCTCGGCCACCGTGGGCTGCTCGAACAGGGCGCGCAACGGCAGCTCGACCCCCAGCGCGTCGCGCACGCGGGAGACGAGCTGCGTGGCGAGCAGCGAGTGCCCTCCCAGGGCGAAGAAGTCGTCCCGGATGGAAACGCGCTCCACGCCGAGGAGCCGGGCCCAGATCCCGCAGAGCAGCTCCTCGACGGGCGTACGGGGCGCCAGGTAGCCGTTCCCCGGCTCGCGGGCGCCCCACTCGGGCGGGGGCAGGGCGCGGCGGTCCACCTTGCCGTTGGGGGTGAGGGGCAGGGCCTCGAGCCGCACGAAGCGCGCCGGGATCATGTGCTCGGGCACGCGGGCGGCGAGCCAGGCCCGCAGCTCGTCCGCGGCGGGGTCTGCGTCCGGGCCGACGACGTACGCCACGAGCTTCGGATCGCCGAGCGGATCCTCGGCGACGCGGACGGCCGCCTGCGAGACGCCGGGGTGGGTCAAGAGTGCGGCCTCGATCTCGGCCGGCTCGATCCGGAAGCCCCGCAGCTTGATCTGATCGTCCGCACGCGCCACGTACTCGACCTCGCCGCCGAGGCCGTAGCGCCCGAGGTCGCCGGTGCGGTAAAGCCGCCCCGCGCGGCCGCCGCTCAGGGGGTCGGCGACGAAGCGCGCGCGGGTGAGCTCATCGTCACCCAGGTAACCGAGAGCCAGGTGGTGGGTCTGCACGTGGACCTCGCCCAGCTCTCCGATCCCGGCGGGCTGGCCGGCCGGTGTCAGCACGAGCAACCGCACGTCCGCGATCCCCTTCCCCAGCGGGACCCGCTGCCCGTCCGCACCTGGAGGCGGCGGGGAGTCGGGCACCTCGAAGAACGCGACGCCCTGCGGGGTCTCGGTGGCGCCGTAGTAGTTCACGCACCGGGCACCGGGGGCGAGCGAGCACAGCCGGCTCACGTCGGCCAAGGTGAGCACGTCCCCGCCGAAGAAGGTGTGGCGCAGCGCGGGCAGGGCAGTGCCGCCCGCGACGATCAGCCGCCCGAGGGCGGGAGTCAGGTGGGCCACCGTGACCCCTTGCCCGGCCATCCAGGCCCCCACGCGCGCCTCGGCGATCGCGCCTTCGTCGGGGACGAACAGGGCGGCTCCCACCCAGAGGGGGGCGAAGACGTCGCGCAGCAGCGGATCGTGGGAGAGCCCGGAGAGCAGGCTGAACCGGTCCTGCGGCTCGAGGCCGAAGTGCCGCGTGTGCCAGTCGAGGAAGTGCGAGAGTGGCCGGTGCGTCCCCACGATGCCCTTGGGCGCGCCGGTCGAGCCCGAGGTGAAGGCGACGTAGGCGACGTCGTCGATGTCCGGTCCCACCCCGGGCTCCAGCTCCGGCAAGCTCGACCAGGGCCCGCCCCCCGACGGATCCGCCGGCAGCGTGATCCGGCAGGGCAGCCCGGCCGCGAATCCCTCGAGCGGCTCGCCGGGCGGTCCCGCTGCGGCCAGCTGGACGAAGCCGCGCGGCCGTACCTGTCGCAGGCACTCGACCGAACGCAGCGCCGGGTAGGCGGGATCCAGGATCACGAAGGCGCCGCCCGACTTGAGCACCGCCAGCATCGCCCAGACCAGGGAGCCGCTGCGGTGCCCCTGGATCGCCACCACCTCGCCCGGACGGATGCCCTGGCACCGCAGCCAGCCCGCCAGCCGACCGGACTCGCGGTCGAGCTCCCCGTAGCTCCAGACCCGGCCGCGCTCGACGATCGCGGGAGCGTCCGGCGCCCGCCGAGCCTCCTCCGCGACCCGCGTCGTCAGCAGCTCCGGCCGGCCACGCTCGAGGCCCGTGGAGGGCTCCGGCAGCACGCGCCGCGCCGCCGGGGTCACCAGCGAGAGCCGCTCGATGCCCTGGTCGGGACTCGACACCGCCTGCGAGAGCAGCCGCTCGAGCTGATCCAGCAGCTCCGCGATCCGCGCCGGCTCGTAGAGGTCGACGTTGTAGACCGCGCTGAGCTCGATCCCGGTGGGGGCGTCCCTGGCGTAGAGGGTCAGGTCGAACTTCGACGTGGGCTCGGGGCCGGGCAGGGCCTGGACCACGAGCCCCTCGAGCTCCAGGGCGGCGGCTTCGAGGCCGATGAAGTTGAACATCACCTGGAAGAGGGGGTTGCGGCCGAGGTCCCGCTCGGGCTGAAGCTCCTCGACCAGCTTCTCGAAGGGCACGTCCTGGTGCGCATAGGCTTCGAGCGCCACCTCGCGCACGCGCCCGAGCAGCTCCCGGAAGCTCGGCCGGCCCGACAGGTCCGTTCGCAGGACGAGCGTGTTCACGAAGAAGCCGATGAGACCCTCCAGCTCCGTCCGGGTGCGTCCGGCGATCGGAGTGCCGACCACCACGTCCTCCACGCCGGCATGTCGGCCGAGCAGCACCTTGAATGCGGCCAGCAGCGTCATGAAGAGGGTCACGCCCGCGCTCCGTCCGAGCGCGCGGAGATCCCGGGAGAGCCCGGCGGACAGGCGCCTCGTCTGCCGCCCGCCCCGGAAGCTCTGCCGCGCCGGCCGCGGACGGTCTGCGGGAAAGCCGACCCGCTCGGGCATACCGAAAAGCCGCCTCTTCCAGTAGGCCGTCTGCGACTCCAGCGCCGGCCCCCGCAGCCACCCTCGCTGCCAATGGGCGAAGTCCGCGTACTGGACGGCGAGCTCCGGCAGCGGCGAGGGCCGCTCCGCGCGGAAGGCCGCGTAGAGGTCCCGCATCTCGCGCAGGAAGATCTCCATCGACCACCCGTCCGAGACGATGTGGTGCACGACGACGAGGAGGACGTGCTCCGTCTCGGCCAGTCGGAGCAGGGCGCCCCGGACGAGCGCCTCCCGCTCGAGGTCGAAGGGCTCGTCCATGAGGCCCTGGCTCACCCGTCGCCACTCCGCCTCCCGCTCCTCGCCGGCGCGCCCGGGGAGATCCACCCTCGCGAGGGGCACCGCCGCCTCCGCCACGCCGAGACCAGGCACGCCCGCCGCGACGGTGAACCGAGCGCGGAGTGTCTCGTGGCGTCGCTGGATCTCCTCGAAGGCGCGGCCGAGGGCCTCGACGTCGAGCGGACCCGTCAGCCGGAAGGCGGCGGGGACGTTGTAGGCGGCGCTCCGGCCCTCGAGCTGGTCCAGGAACCACAGCCGCTGCTGGGCGAAGGAGAGCGGCAGGGTGCCCTCGTGGTCCACCCTCGTGATCGCGGGAACCGATGGCCCGCCGCCGGCACGGGCCTTCTCCACGGCCCGCCCCAGCTCTGCCACCGTCGGCGTCTCGAAGAGCCAGCGCAGCGGCATCTCGACCCCGAACGTCTCCCGGGCCCGCGAGATCACCCGCGTCGCCGACAGCGAGTGCCCGCCGAGCTCGAAGAAGCCGTCGTGGATCCCCACCGTCTCGCGCCCCAGCACCTCCGCGAAGATCCCGGCCAGGATCTCCTCCACCGCCGTTCGCGGGGCTACGTAGCCCGCCTCCGCACCCGCATTTTCCGGCGGGGGGAGCGCGGCCCGGTCCACCTTCCCGTTCGGGGTCAGGGGCAGCGCCGGCAGCGACACGAACGCCGACGGCACCATGTACTCGGGCAGCGTCCCCCGCAGGTGCTCGCGAAGCTCGCCCCAGCCCCGCTCCCCCTGCTCCCCCCACACCACGTACGCGACCAGGCGCCTCTCCCCCGGCTCGTCCTCCCGAGCCACGACCACCACGTCCTTCACCCCGCCCTGCCGCAGCAGGGCCGACTCGATCTCCCCCAGCTCGATCCGGAAACCCCTCACCTTCACCTGGTGGTCCACCCGACCCACGAACTCGATCGCCCCGTCCGCCCGCCTCCTCACCAGGTCGCCCGTCCGGTACAGCCGCCCGCCCGGCCTCGCCGAGAACGGGTCCGGCACGAACCTCTCCGCCGTCAGCCCCGGCCGCTTCCAGTACCCGCGCGCCAGACCCTCTCCCCCCAGGTACAGCTCCCCGCACACCCCGATCGGAACCGGCTCCATCCGCGCGTCCAGCACGTAGGCCGTCGTGTTCGCGATCGGCAGCCCGATCGGAACCGTCACCGCCTCCGGCCCCACCTCCCTCACCCGGTGCCACGTCGCAAACGTCGTCGTCTCCGTCGGCCCGTACACGTGCAGAACCCGCTCCGGACCCGACCCCCCGAGAACCGACCTCACCCACCGCGGGTCCACCGCCTCGCCCCCGAACAGCAGCGTGCGCAGCCCCGCCAGCCCGCGACCCCCCGCCCGCGCCAGGACGTTGAACAACGCGGTCGTCACGAACAGCACGGTGACCCCGTGCTCCCGCAGCTCCGACACGAACTCCCCAGGCTGCAGCGTCACCTCGCGCGTGATCCCCACCACCCGGTCCCCGTGCAGCAGCGGACCCCAGATCTCGAACGTCGCCGCGTCGAACGACGCGTTCGACGCCTGCGCCACCACCTCCCCGCCCCCGAACTCGACGTAGTCCGTCTGGCACACCAGACGGCTCACCGCCCGGTGCGTCACGCAGACCCCCTTCGGCTCCCCCGTCGATCCCGACGTGTAGATCACGTACGCCAGAGAGTCCCCGCACACCCCGCTCTCCAGCCCCTCCCCGCTGCCCCGCGAGATCGCCTCCCGCTCCGCGTCGAGGCTCACCACCCGTCCCGAGTGCTCGGGCAGCCGCGACCGCAGGCTCTCCTGCGTCACCACCACCTCCACCTCGCCGTCGCGCAGCATGAAGCCCAGCCGCTCCGTCGGGTACGAAGGATCCAGCGGCAGGTACGCCCCCCCCGCCTTCACGATCCCCAGCATCCCCACCACCAGCCCCGCCGAGCGCTCCACGCACAGCCCCACCCGCGACTCCGGTCCCACCCCAAGACCCCTCAGGTGCCGCGCCAGCTGGTTCGACCGAACCTCCAGCTCCCGGTAGCTCAGCCGCTCCTCCCCGTACACCACCGCCACCGCGTCAGGACTGCGCTCCGCCTGCGCCCGGAAGAGCTCGCCGAGACCCGCCTCCCCCGGGTACTCCCGACCCGTCCGGTTCCACTCCACCACCACCCGCCGCCGCTCCTCCTCCCCCAGAAGCGAAAGCTCCGACAACCGCCTGTCCGGCTCCGCCACCACCCCCGACAGCAGACGCTCGTAGTGCCCCAGCATCCGCTCAACCGTCCCACCGTCGAATAGATCCGTGCTGTACTCGACGAAGCCCTCGAGTCCTCCCCCGCGCTCCTCGAGGGAGAGCATGAGGTCCACCTTCGACGTGGCCCGGTCCACCTCGAACGGGACCACCCGCAGCCCCGGCAGATCGAGGGGCTCCGCCGGAGCGTTCTGCAGGGCGAAGAGGACCTGGAACACGGGGTTCCGATCGAGGCTCCGCTCCGGTGCCAGCTCGTCGACCAGTCTCTCGAACGGCACGTCTGCGTTGGCGTAGGCCCCTAGCGTCACCCGCCGGACCCTCTGCGCGAGCTCGCGGAAGGTGGGGTCTCCCGAGTGGTCGGTCCGAAGCACCAGCGTGTTCACGAAGAAGCCGATCAGTCCCTCCAGCTCCGCCCGCGTGCGGCTCGCGATCGGAGAGCCCACCACGACGTCGCCCTGGCCCGAGTAACGCTGCAGCAGCGCCTGGAAGGCCGCGAGCAGGGTCATGAAGGGGGTCAGTCCCTCCCGCTTCGCGAAGGACCGCACGGCCTCGCGGATGTCGCGCCCCAGCGCGAACGGGAGCCGCCGGCCGCGGAAGCTCTGGACCGGAGGGCGCGGTCGGTCGGTCGGCAGCTCCAGCGGCGCCGCCCCCTTCAGCTGCCCGCGCCAGTAGTCGAGCTGCGCCTTCAGCCGCTCGCCCTCGAGCTGCTCGCGCTGCCAGGCCGCGAAGTCGGTGTACTGGATCGGCAGGGCCCGCAGCGTAGAGTCCAGGCCCACACGATGGGCGGAGTAGAGCTGCCCCAGCTCTCGGAGCAGCACCCCCACCGACCAGCCGTCGGAGACGATGTGGTGCATGACCAGCAGCAGCACGTGGTCGAGCTCGCCCAGGCGAAGCAGCGTGGCGTGGAAGAGCGGCCCCTGCTGGAGGTCGAAGGGACGCTCGGCCTCCTCGGCGACGAGACGGCGCGCTTCCCGGTCGCGCTCGGCAGGCCCGACTGCCCCCAGGTCCACGACCGCCAGGCGGTCCCCGCCGTCCGGCCCCACGACCTGGAGCGCGCGCCCTTCGGCGACCGTGAAGGTGGTGCGCAGGCTCGCCTGCCGCTCCACGATCGTGACCAGGCTCCGCCGCAGCGCTTCGAGGTGCAGCTCGCCGTCCAGCCGGAACGCCTGGACCACGTTGTAGGCGGCGGTCCCGGGGGCGAGCTGGTCCAGGAACCACAGCCGCTCCTGCGCGAAGGAGAGCGCCTGCGTGCGCACCTGCCGCGCCTCCGCGGCGAGCAACCTGGCGAGGTGCGCGCGCTTGGCGTCCAGGTGCCCGGCGGCACCGTCGAGATTATCCGGCATCAGCCGTTCCCCGGTGGGCCCGGCTCGCGAGCAGCCCGTCGATCTCGGCCTCGCTGAGGTGGTCGAGGCGTCGGAGGAGGTCGCTCGCCATCGGCGCCGCCGGGCGGATGGCCTCGAGGGAGGGGGGCGGGGGCCCGGGGTAGCCGAGGGTCCTGGCGAGATCCCAGGTGATGCGGCCCAGCCGGGCCTCCTCGCCGGCCTCGCGCCAGCCCTCGGCCGCGGCGGGGTCGATCCCGCGGTGCTGGTGGAACTTGACGTCGACGAGGCCGCGCGACAGCGGATGAACGCCGTCGGTCATCCGCTGCTGCTTCTCCCGGTAGGGCTCGAGCATGCCCGGGTCCAGGTCGAGCCCCAGGAACTGGCACACGCCTTCGAGCACCGGCCCGGGGGCCGTCACCAGCTCTTCGAAGCACACCCGGTGGTGTCGGCGCGCGGGCACGTCCGAGAGGAAATCCAAGGCGTTGCGGTGGGAGACCAGCCACACCACCTCCCCGAGGGCACGCGGGGAGAAGGAGTGATCGAAGTCGAAGATGCGGTCCATCCTCGCCTCCTGGAAGGACCGGACCACCGCCGCCGGGTGGCGCACGAGGTGGATGTAGAGGGGGTCGGAGAAGGCCTCCTCCGCGCGGCGCAGCGTCGCGACGTCCAGGCTGTAGCCGGGCGTCTTGTCCACCAGCCGCCGCTCGCCGAGCTCGTCCTGGAGCACACGGTAGAAGGCCTGCGTGGTGAGGTCCCGCGCCTCGCACTCCTCCATGAAGCGGGTCGCCTCGTCCGCGCCGCAGGAGCGGATCTCCATGAGGGCGCGGATCGTGCCTTCGAGGAGGAAGCCGAGCCGGTCCTTGCAGGCCTGCCGCCGCTCCCGTAGCGTGTTGAAACCGAGGAGGTAGAGCTCGGGCGGCGAGAACAGCCGCGGATGTCCCCCGAGCAGGACTCGGAAGAGCGTCGAGCCGGAGCGGGGCGGGGCGAGCACGAAGATGGCGGAGGGATTCCGCCGCCGCCCCGCCCGCACGCCGAGCGGTGGCAGGGGCCGGATCAGCCGGCGCAGGCTCGCCTCGGACGCGGCATCGACTGGCGGTTCGGCCGTGACGGCCGGGGTCCCCGGCCGCTCGCTCGCGCCGGCGGGCGCGCCCCCGCACAGGCGCGCCTCGGCACCCGGGTAGTGGTGCGCGAGGTACCTGGCCAGCGCGGCGACGGTTGGCGCGTCGAACAGGGCAACCACGTAGAGCACCTGGCCGAGCCGCTCCTGTAGCCGGTTGACGATGACCGCCGCCTGCAGGGAGTCCCCACCCAGCTCGAAGAAGTCGTCGTCGGCCCCGATGTCGTCGAGGCCCAGGACCTCGCGCCACAGCCACGCCAGCTGGCCCTCCAGCCGCGTCGCCGGTGCCCGGTACGCGGCCAGCAGCTCCGGCCGGCAGGAAGGCGGTGCCGGCAGGGCGCGGCGATCGACCTTGCCGTTCGGGCCGATGGGAAGTGCGTCGATGACGACGAAGTCGGCGGGCACCATGTAGCCGGGAAGCCGGTCCCGCAGGAAGCCCCGCAGCTCGGGGACCACGCGTCGCACGAGCGCGGGCCGCAGGGGATCGTTGGCGTAGTCTCTCCAGGACTTCGCCGACGCGCGCGTCGTGGCCGAGCGAGGCACCTCGGGGACCTTGGATCCGGCCGCTCCGCCGGCGGTCGCGGGCTGTCGCTCCAGGGCCACGTCCACGCAGTCCAGGGCCCCCGACTCGGCCCACCGCACCTCGACCGCGTATTGCCGGTCCTCGCCGAGTGCCCACAGCTGCTCGGGATCCACCAGGTTCCGAACGGTCTGCCGCGCCCGCGCGAGCTCCCCGGCGGTCAGCCGCGGATCCACGGGCCCGCGCAGCCGGTCGAGGAGGGCGACGTCCGCCGCCACCCGCGCGTTGGGGACGTCCGTCACCACCAAACGCTCCGGCCGCTCGCGCTCGAGGAGGGCGCCCAGCTCGGACGGCGTGAGGCCCTCGCGGGTCCAGTCGAGACGGCGTGCCTTGGGCCCTGGCTCCGCACCGCCCACCGTCAGCCGGACGTCGTAGCGGTAGCGGGTCAGCTCGTTGTCGTGCCGGCCGCGCTTGAGCTGCACCGAGACGTGCCCGATGCGAGGCAACTCCTCCGCCAGAACGTCGAAGAGGGCCGGCGCCACGACAAGCTCCTGCTCGTCGGATGCGCGCTTGCGGGCCCGGTTCCAGAGCTGGGCCGCGGGCAGTGCGGCGGGCGTCTGGTGAAGCTGGACGGAAGCGTGGAACGCCTCCAGCAGCGGCAGGCTGCGAAGGTCCCCCAGCCACACGCAGCCTCCGGCGCGGACCACGTCCACCGCCCGGGTGATGACGTCCACCAGGTAGTCCGCGCCAGGGAAGTACTGGACGACGGAGTTGAGCACCACGACGTCGAACCGACCCGCCTCCAGCCCCCCGAAGTCGTCGGCCATCCGGCGAAGCAGGGTCACCTGGGCGAGACCGCGCCGGGCGGCCTCCGCGCGGACCCTGCCCAACGCCACCTCCGAGAAGTCGGTCGCGAAGTACTCCTCGCACTCGGGCGCAAGCCGGAAGAGCAGCAGGCCGGTGCCACAGCCGATCTCGAGCACCCGCCTCGGCCGCAGCGCCCGGATCCGCTCGACCGTGCCGTCCGCCCACTCCTTCATCTCTCCCTTCGGGATCGGGAGGCCGGTGTAGCTGCTCGTCCAGCCCGCGATGTCGAACCCGGCATCGCGCTCCACGGGGCACCGCCCATAGGTCTCGTCGTAGAGGGCCCGCCAGCGCTCGACGTGCTCGCCCCCCGGGGCCGAGCGGTCGACGACGTCCGGGATGACGTAGGCCACCAGGCGGCTCTGGCCGGGATCGTCCTCGCGGGCCACCACCACCGCCTCGCGCACCGACGGGTGACGCCCCAGAACCGTCTCGATCTCCCCCAGCTCGATCCGGTGGCCTCTCACCTTCACCTGCTGGTCCGCTCGACCCAGAAACTCCAGCTCCCCCCCGGCAGGTACCTCACCACGTCCCCCGTCCGGTACAGACGGCCCCCCGCCTCACCCCCGTGAGGGTCCGGCACGAAACGCTCCGCCGTCAGCTCCGCTCGCCCCACGTACCCACGCGCCAGCCCCGCGCCCCCGAGGTACAGCTCCCCCCACACCCCCTCCGGAACCGGCTCCATCCCCCCGTCCAGCACGTACGCACGCACGTTCGAGATCGGCTTCCCGATCGACGGCGCTCGCCCCTCCTCCCCGTCCACCGCCACCGCCCCCGCCGTCCCGACCACCGTGTTCTCCGTGGGACCGTAGTGGTTCACCACCTCGAACCCCAGACCCCGACCCGGGCGCCTCCGCAGACGGTCCCCCCCCGTCAGCAAAGCCCGCAGGCTCCCCGAAGATGCCCACTCCTCCCCCAAAACCGCCTCGGCCAGAGGCGTCGGCAGAAAGCTCAGCGTGATCCCCTCCTCGACCAGCCACTCCTTCAGCCGCAACGGCGTCACCCGCGTCCCCTCGTCCGGAATGTGCAGGCTCGCCCCCCTCGTCAGGTACGGCCACACCTCCCACACCGACGCGTCGAAGCCCAGGCCCGCCAGCTGCGTCGCCCGGTCCTCGCTCCCCACCCCGTACCGCTCGCAGTGCCACTCCACCAGGTTCCGCAGGCCCCCGTGCGTCAGCTCCACTCCCTTCGGCACTCCCGTCGACCCCGACGTGTAGATCACGTACGCCAGAGCCTCCCCGCTCACCTCCGCCGATACCCTCTCCCCTTCTTCTCCCCCCTCCCACTCCCACTCCCCGTCCAGGCACAACACCGACGCCCCCACACCCTCCAGCTTCCCGAGAAGACACCCCTGCGTCAGGACCACCCGCGAGGCGGAGTCCTCGACCATCCACCTCAGACGCTCCCCGGGTGCCTCCGGGTCCAGCGCCACGTACGCTCCCCCCGCCTTCAACACTCCCAGCACCGCCGCCACGAGCTCCGGGCCCCGCTCCAGGCACAGCGCCACCCGCGACTCCAGACCCACTCCCCGCCCGACCAGCTCCCGCGCCAGCCGGCTCGAACGCCGATCCAGCTCCCCGTAGCTCCAACGCCGATCCCCGCACGAAACCGCCAACGCCTCCGGCGTCCGCGCCGCCTGAGACTCGAACTGCCGGTGCACCGCCTCCACCCGCTCAAACTCCCGACCCGTCGCGTTCCACTCCACCAACACCCGCCGCCGCTCCCCCTCCCCCAGCAGCGAGAGCTCGTCCACGCGACGGTCCGGGTCCCGCAGGGCCTCCGACAGCAGCCGTCCGTAGTGACCCAGAAGCCGGCCCACCGTCGCGCCGTCGGTTCGGCCGGGGTCGAAGAGGCCGTGGGCGATGAGGTCCCCATCGCGCCTCTCGACCTGGAGCAGCAGGTCGCAGGCCACCGGGCTCCCGCCGTCCGTCCGAGCGTCCCCGTCACGCAGGCCGAAGACCACCCGGAGCCGCGGTGGCCCGTCATCATCGATGTCACCCGCCGGCAGGGTGAGGCCGGGCACGCCCGCGAGCCGCCGCGCGGTCGAGAGGTTCTCCTCGAGCCGATCGGCCAGGTCACGAATGCGAGGGCGATCCGACAAGTCGGCGTGGACGACGAGGACCTCGGACGCATCGTCCTCCAGCCAGCCGACGATGAGCCGCTCTTCCCGCGTGTACCGGCTGATGAGGGCCACGCACGCGGCGAACGCCATCGCTCGGGGGTTCGGACCTCCGTCCGGGGTCTTGACCCCGCGCGTCCAGGACGCCCGCACACCGAGCGGAAGAGAGCGCTGCGACCACGCCGCCGCTTTCCCGGATCCGAGTCCTTCCGTGAGGCGATCCGGCTCGTCCATTCCCGATCCCCTGTCCCGCCCCATCCGCGGTCTCAGCTCTCCTGGCCTGCTGACTCCATCCGCTTCCGCAGGCTGAGGGGCCGCATGTCGGTCCACACCTCCTTTATGTGGGCGAGGCACTCCGCCTTGGTCCCGCTCTTGCCCGCGTCCCGCCAGCCGAGGGCGTTCTCGCGGTCGGCCGGCCAGATCGAGTACTGCTCCTCGTGGTTGACCACCACCTTGTAGATCGTCCTGTCCTCAGCTTCGTCCGTGCTCATCTCGCCTCCAGCTCCTGGCCGCAGGCCGCGCGTACCGGCGGCACCCGGCCCGTTTCCTCCCCGACCGGCGCCCACTCGCGGCACGACAGGCTCGCCCGCGCTCCGGCCACCGCGACCGCCCCCAGGTAGCCGGCGGCGGGACGCACCTCCGCCAGCGACCAGCGTCCCGCCTCGAGGGGATCGCCCTCGACACGCTCGAGACGCGCGGGGAGCCCGGGGACGACCGACACGTCGAACCCGTCCAGGGGACGGGCCAGCCCGTCCCCGGTGGCCTTCAGAAACGCTTCCTTGCGCGTCCAGCACGCGAAGAAGGCCGCCGCCCGCTCGGACGCTGGGAGTGCTCGAAGCGCCGCCTGCTCGCGCGGCGAGAAGAAGCGCTCGGCGATCGACTCGGCATCGGGCAGGGGCCGCACCCGCTCGACGTCCACGCCCACCTCCCGTCCGTGCGCGATCGCGTAGAGGGCGAGGCCGTCGGCGTGCGACAGGTTGAAGCGCAGGCCCTGTGCGGCGAACGGGCGGGCCAGCGACGGCTTCCCGCGCGGGCTGTACTCGAAGGCGATCTCACCCGGGGCGACACCCAGGGAGGCTCCGAGGATCTCGCGGAGCCGGCCGCGGGCCACGACGAAACGGTTCCGGTGGACCGCGAAGCGGAAGCGCTCCGCCCGGGCCCGCTCGTCGGAGGACAGCCACGCCCACAGCCGACCGCGGAGCGCGTCGGGCACGTCGAGCGACGCGGTCAGCACGCACACCTCGCCGGCTTCAGCCACGGGCCAGATCCTCCGAGATCGCCCGCTGCACCGCCGGCTCGACGGCGTGGAGAAAGAAGTGATCCCCGGAGAACATCCGGAGGTCGAGGGGACGCGTGGTGTACTTCTCCCACGCCCGAAGGTCGTCCTCGCGCACGCGGGGGTCGTCGAGCCCGCCGTAGGCAGAGATCGGGCAGTCCAGGGCGGGCTCGTCCCGGTACGAGTAGGTCTCGGCCACGGCGAAGTCCGCCCGCAGGCTGGGCAGAAGCAGCTGGACGAGCTCCGGGTTCTCGAGAACCGCCCCGGGGACCGCGTCGTAACGCCGGCGGACCTCGGCGAGGAAGTCCTCGTCGGACAGGTGGCCCAGCGGCGGGTCGGGGTTGGGGCGCTCCGGGGCACGGGCGCCGGAGACGAGCAGCCTCACGGGAAGAGCCCGACCGCGACGGCGCAGCTCCCGAGCCAGCTCGAACGCGGCGAGCGCCCCCAGGCTGTGCCCGAACAGGGCGTACGGCCGGTCGAGAAGCGGCTCGAGGGCTTCCGCCACCGCGGTCACGAGGTCGTCCGCGCGGGTGAAGGCGGGCTCGGCCAGCCGTGCCTCCCGCCCGGGCAGCCGCACCGCACACACCTCGACGTGGGATGGAAGGGCGGTCGGCCAGCTGCGGTAGACGGCCGCGCTCCCGCCTGCGTACGGGAAGCAGAAGAGCCGCAGGTGCGGCGGAGACTGGCGGCGAAGCCGAAAGACCCAGTTGCCGTTCGACGGCACTCTCTGTGTCAACTCCGTCCTCCGGCGACGAGCCCGAGCCGACTCCGATCGGGCACCGCCGATCCGGGCTCGCCTTCAGCGCACCTGATCTCGCCCCCGGGAGCTGCCGATGCCGCCGCGGTCAGCCGACGGTCGCGCTTCGGGGATGCCTGCCCCAGCGCAACACCCGACGACAAACCGCGAACCGAAGACACCGCAACGGCCGAGCGCGAACGATTGCTACTCCAAGGAACCGTGGAGGGATGCAGAAAATTATAGGGCCTTGGCAACGACAATGCACGTCGTTGGGCGTCCGCGCGCCGTCACTGGCGCGTATGTGTGACCTCGATCACTTTCTGAGGGAGTCGGCCGGGAGGGACCGTGAAAATCTCGACCACGAAACGGTCATGCCCCGCGAGCCGCACGACCTGCCGCAGCTTCGGACCCGGCACGCGCCCGTCGCCCGGGTCCTTGCCGAGCAGCACGAAGGAGTGTGCCGGGTCGTCGTAGAATCCCTCGAGGCTCTGGTAGTTCGTGCCCCGGCTCCCGATCAGGAACGCGAAGTAGACGCGCCTCCGGATGTCGAAGCCGTAGATGGCGACGCTCTCGATCGCACTCGCGCCCTCGCCCTCGCGGCTGCGACACTCGAGATAGCGGTTGCCGAGGATCCAGCGGTTCTCGCTGACTCCGCTCGTGCGCTCGGGAGCGCGGCCGGGAAGGGTGGCGGTTCGCTCGAAACGAAAGGTCCCGGCCATGAAGTCGAGTCGGTCGTGGTCCGCCGACGGTCTCGCGGCCACCGAGAGGGCGTCCTGCTCGGGCGCGGGCGCCGCCGGGGAGGCGGCCGCCTGCGTGTGCGAGGCGGCTGGTGCGAGGCTCGCTGCCAGCAGCCACACCAGGCTCGTCATCGTTCCACCTGTCCTTCCGCGCCTGCGGACGCTGATGATCAGCCGATCCGGTCTCCGACCCACGAGAGCATGGCGCTGTTTTGGGGCGAGACTAGCACGGAACAAGCGGCACAGAATCGAGCCCCCGTCGTCTTCCTTCCTCCGCCTTTCCGGGTCAGAATGCCCGTCACAGGTCTTCCACCCGGAGGGATTCGTGCCCGCCACCTCGAACCCGCAACAACGCCGGTCGGCCTGGGGCTGGGCCGTGTCCGGCGCGCTGGCGGGAGGCCTTGCCGGCTTCCTGGGTCGAGACCTGGGACTGGTCGACACCGCTTCGGCCTGGGTGCCGGGGGCAGTCGTCGGGGCCAGCCTGTCCTCCCGCCGCGGGCGCCCTTTCCTCGCGGCGGCCCTCGGGGCGTTGATGGCGGTCTGGCTCGCGGCCGCCTTCACTCCGCTCTCCGCCCGGCTGGCCGGCGGGCTCGCGCGCCGCGATGTCCTGCAGAAGGCCGACGCCGTGGTGGTCCTCGCCTCGCGCCTGCAGGCCGACGGGGAGCCCACGACCGACGCCCAGGACCGCCTGGCGCACGCCCTCGAGCTCCTCGCCGGGGGCTGGGCCCCGCGACTGGTCGTCACCGAGATGCCGTCTCCCGCCGCGTCGCACGCCGAGCTGGCGAGAAGAACCCTGGCGCGTCTGGGCCTCGCCGCGGAGGTGCTCTCCGTCGGCCCCGTGCGTCGCACCCGCGACGAGGCGGTCGCGGTGGCGGCGCTCTGCCGTGCGCGGGGTTGGAGCCGGGTGCTCCTGGTCACCTCTCCGCTGCACGCGAGGCGGGGAGCGGCCTCCCTCGAGCAGGAAGGCGTGAGCGTCCTGTCGTCGCCGGCTGTCGAGACGCAGTTCGACCTAGAGAACCTGGACCGTCCCCACGAGCGGCTGCGCGCCTTCGCCTCCGCCCTGCACGAGCGGGTGGGGCTCTGGTACTACGAGCAGCAGGGATGGATCCGGGCGGGCGGGGGCGGGGGACGCTAGCGCCCCGCGTAGCCAGGCAGCTCCACCACGTACGTGTCGACGGTCGCTCCGTTGCCCCAGTCGCTCCCGAACAGCAGCCGGGTGCCGGTCGGGCTGATCACGACGTGGGGCTCGCCCCAGTAGCCCCAGCGGCCTTCCCCCGCCCAGCTCCGGTGGTGGCCGACCCGGCACACGGTGCCCGTGTCCACGTTCGCCAGCAGCAGCTCGTTGTCCAGCAGCTTCTGCCCCCGCGGGTCCCCCACCACCGACACCGCGACCCAGCCCGGGCGGCGGTGGGCGATCGCGGAGACGTGGGTGCCGCTGGGCGGGTAGGGGAAGCCGGTGGCGAACCCGATGACCACCTTGCGCTGCCCCGTCTCCATGTCGAAGCTCACGAGCGTGCCTACCTCGGCGCTCTCGCTCCCGCCGGGGGGAGGGTCGAACACCACTGCGTTGTAGAGATCGTGCCCGCTGGCGGCCGAACGTCCGAGCGAGGCGTGCTCGGTGGGGCTGGCGAGGGGCAGGGCGCGCAGCGAGTGGAACGAGGCGTCGTAGACCCGCCCGTAGAAGTAGGCCAGCTTCCCGCTCGGCCCCGGCTGCGGGGCGAGGCGTCCCTCGATCGAGCCGCGGCCGAGCACGGCGTCGCCGGCGATGTCGTAGAGGAACTTCCGCTCGCCGCAGGAGAGACCGACCACCTTCGAGGCGGGGCCCCAGGACAGGTACATCGGATCGCTCCCGAGCGAGAGCGTCCGCCCCCAGTCGCCGGCCGGGCACTCCTCGAACCGGTGCAGGACGTCGCTCGTGTCGGTGCTCACCCGGTAGCGCATCAGGTTCGGCTGGGCGTTGTAGTTGCTCGGGTAATAGAGGAGGTCGGGGTCCACCGGGTCCCAGAGGACCTGCTCGATGTCGGTCGGCGACACGAGCTTCAGGGGCCGCAGGAAGGCGTAGGTCCGCCCGTCGTAGAGCTCGTGCCCCTTCTCGCGGTGCCACAGGAGGATCCGCGACTCGTCGGCGTTCCACGCCTGGATGGTGCCGTACGCCGGCTTGATCACAGCGTTCTCTCCCTCGGCGGGGGATGCGGCGGTGATGCGGCGGATGCGGGTCCCGAACTGCGGGTCCACCACCGCGGAGCCTGGCGTCGGTTGCACGAGCGCGGTCATCGGGTGGGGGTCGAGATCTCCGACCAGGCCGTCGCACAGGCCGCCGGCCGGCCCCGGGCTCGGGGTGGGGGTTGGTCCCGGGCTCGGGGGGGCGGTCGGCGCCGCCGGGGACGGCTCGTTCGCGTCCACCTCGCCCCGGTGGCAGCCGTGCGCGGACAGCAGCAGGCCGATCGTCGCCAGGGCCAGGAGGACGCGCGTGCGCGGCCGGCTCACCCTCCTAGAACCTCACGCGAAAGCCGCCGGCGACCTTGTACTGGTCGAGGCGGGTCGGCTCGTCGCCCTCGAGCCCGAGCACCCAATCGTAGCGGGCGAGAACGAAGAAGCTCAGGTTGTCCCCGGCCCCGATGTCGATCCCGCCCAGCACGTCCACCCCGCCCTGTGTGATCGAGTCCGAGACCGCGGCCGCGCTGGTCACCTGGACGTTGCCGGTCACGTGATGGAGCCCGCCGCCGCCCCCGAGGAAGAACTCGACGCGGCGGCCGACCGGCAGGACCGCCACCAGGTTGACGCCGAACTGGAGGTCCTCGATGGAGGAGGTGACCGAGAGGGAGCTCTCGGACTTCTTCCAGTAACTGAACTCCGGGGCGAGCGCGAACGTGCGGCTCAGGTGGAAGCGGAAGTCGCCGGAGAACACCAGGGTGGGGTCGACGCGACGCGCCTCCACGTAGCCGAGGCTCACACCGAGGGAGGAGTCGGCGGCGCGCGCTTGCGGCATCGCCGCGCAGAGCAACGTCGCGACCGCGAGCCCGTTAAGCGCTACCTTCATGCCTTCACGGTAAGTCCGGTCACGTTGAGCGTCAAGCTCCGCCCGGCGCGCGGTCGAGGTCGAGGCGCGGGTTTGACAGGAGCCTCCTGCCTCTGCTACCCCCGTCGCACACGAGCAGGGTGACGGGGGGCCGGGAGGACCCGGCCGCAGCTTGGGGGAGGCACGCATGATCGCAGGATTCCTCATGGCAACCGGTGTCGCCTTCTGGGCGGCGTTCGCTCTCGTCGTCGTCCTGCGGACCCTGGCCCGGGGGCGGGTCCGGCGGCTCCTCGAGCGACCGGCGCTCTACCCCTACACGCTCTGGCTTCGCTACCGCATCGGCGGGCTCCTCCTGGCCTCGAGGCTGGGCCGGGCCCGGCGCGTGGCGCCCGAGGTCGGCGCGGCCTTCCGCTCGGCACGGGTGGATGAATTCAAGAAGCTACGCGCCATCCTGCACGAGGTCGACGAGCTGCCGACCGTTCGCCGGGGGCTCGAGGCGCTCGGCCTGCGGTCGATCTTCGAGGTGCCGAGCCGGCGGGCGCACATCATCCCCTCTCCCTACACCCACCGCCTGCAGTACCCGGCCTACTACATCCCGGGCGTGCCGGCGCGCACGTTCTACGATCCGGCCGAGTTCGAGTGGGCGAGGCCCCTCCGGGAGGCCCGCTCCACCATCCGGGCCGAGCTCGACGCGATCCTGGGCGGCGACGGGCAGGGTTTCAAGGGCTACCTGAGCGAGGCGCAGCAGCGCCTGGCGGGCTGGAACACCTACAACCTCTTCTTCTACGGCCGGAAGTTCGAGGAGAACTGCGCGCGCTGCCCGCAGACGACCGCTCTCCTCGAGTCCCTGCCGCGCTTCGAGCGCGACCACATCATGTTCTCCGCCCTGAACCCGCACTCGCGGATCCCGCCGCACACGGGGCCCATGAACGGCATCATCCGCGCCCACCTCGCCCTTGTCGCCCCGCCCGGCTGCTTCATCCGGGTGGGCACGGACGAGCGGGCCTGGGAGGAAGGGGAGCTCCTCGTCTTCGACGACTCCTTCGAGCACGAGGTCTGGAACCACTCCGACCAGACGCGGATCGTGCTCTTCCTGAACTTCTGGCACCCCTGCTTCTCACGGGAGGAGGTCGCCGTCCTCGAGCGCTTCCGCACCGCCTACGAGAGGAGCCCTCTCGGCCGGGTCCACGCGGACAACCAGGCCGTGCGGGGGGTCCACGACCTGGCGCTCGCGGCGATCGCGCGGGCGGCGGCGATCCCATCGAGATTCTGACGCCCGCCGGCGGGGCCGGTCTCACATCCGCATCCTCTGGCCACAGCGGGTGCAGACGAGCGGGGCATACGCCCGTCATTAGGCGCTATCATCGTGTAGACGGTGCGCCCGCGCGAGGTCAGCCCTTGTCGAACCGCCATCAGGAAGAGCTGTCATTGATACCCGAGATCTCGTCTAGCTCCCGCGACTGGCCCTCGTGGGAGCTGCGCCCGCGTCAGATCTGCGACCTTGAGCTCCTCATGAACGGGGGGTTTGCACCCTTATCGGGATTCATGGTGAGTTCCGACTACGAATCGGTCTGTTCGACCATGCGACTGGCCAGCGGCAGTCTGTGGCCCATTCCGGTGGTACTCGACGTCACGGAGGAATTCGGGGCGTCGCTCTCGGCGGGCCAGCAGGTGGTCCTGCGCGACGCCGAAGGGTCCCCGCTAGCGGTCCTCACCGTGCGCGATATCTGGAAACCGGACAGGCGCGCCGAGGCGACAGCCGTCTACGGGCTCGACGATCCCGCACACCCGGGCGTGAAATACCTGCTGGAGCGTACTGAGAGCACCTACGTGGGCGGGGAGATTCGGGGCATTCGCCCACCACGTCACTACGACTTCGTTCACCTTCGGGCGACACCGGCCGAGCTGCGTGCCGAGTTCGCCCGGCTCGGCTGGCGCAACGTGGTGGCCTTCCAGACCCGGAACCCGATGCACCGCGCGCATTTCGAACTCACCCTTCGTGCTGCCCAGGAGGTCGACGCCAACCTCCTCGTCCACCCCGTCGTTGGGATGACGAAGGCCGGAGATCTGGACCACTACGTTCGCGTTCGGTGCTACGAGGCGCTGATGCACCGGTATCCTCCTCACATGGCAATGCTGGCGGTGCTGCCGCTCGCCATGAGGATGGCGGGGCCTCGCGAGGCGGTCTGGCACGCCCTCATCAGGAAGAACTACGGATGCACGCACTTCATCGTGGGACGCGACCACGCCGGGCCGGGCGCTCGCCAGAGCGGCGAGCCGTTCTATGAACCCTATGCCGCCCAGGAGCTTGTCCGAGCCCACAGCGCTGAGATCGGAATCACCATGGTTCCATTCCGCAACATGGTGTTCGTTGAGGAGACGAAGTCCTATGTCCCAGACGGAGAAGTGCCACCGGGTAACCGCGCACTTCATCTGTCCGGCACTGAGCTTCGGCAGTTGCTCGCCAGCGGGCGCGAGGTTCCTTCGTGGTTCACTTTCCCCGAGGTTCTCGCCGAGCTCCAGCGAAGCCACCCGCCACGCAGCCGCCAAGGTTTCACCGTCTTCTGCACCGGCCTCTCCGGAGCGGGCAAGTCGACCGTGGCGAACATCCTCCTCTCGAGGTTTCTCGAGATGGGCGGCCGACCCGTCACCCTTCTCGACGGCGACATCGTGCGCAAGCACCTGTCTTCCGAGCTTGGCTTCTCGAAGAAGGATCGGGACATCAACATTCGCCGAATCGGTTTCGTGGCCTCCGAGATCACGAAGAACGGTGGAATTGCCCTGTGCGCGCCCATTGCCCCGTATGACGCGATACGCAAAGAAGTTAGGGCCATGATCCAGCCTCTCGGGGGGTTCGTGCTTGTCCACGTGGACGCCCCCCTCGAGGTCTGCGAGCGACGCGATCGCAAGGGACTCTACGCCAAGGCGAGGGCTGGGCTGGTGGAGCATTTCACCGGAGTCTCCGATCCATACGAGCCGCCGGCGGACGCCGATCTGAGACTCAGGACCGACGAGCTGACGCCCGAAGAAGCCGCCCACCAGGTCCTCTTGCACCTTGAGCGAGAGGGCTACATCAGCGCCTAGCAGCGCCCAGAAGGTCGGGATCCACGGCGGACGCGACGTTCGTCCACCTCGCCGAGCGCGAATCCGTCGCACGGTGTTCACTGTGGACCACGACAACTCCGAGACCTGCCGGATCGGCGGGTGCAAGAGGTTTCACATCCGGCCTTCGCGGTAGGAACCACCCGCGCGGCCGGGCCTCCCTCCATCGCCCTAGACGTCTTCAATCCGTGAGTCGTTGACGCGTGGAGGCACAACTGTTCCGGAATCTGCAGCGTCGGGATGTAACCGTTGACGTACAGACGGTCCACACAACGCGTCGACAGCGACACGTGATCGCGCATAATCTCGTGGACGTTGGGCCTCGGCGTCCTCCTTGCAGGGAAGTCCGTCGATGCTACTCCGCAAGGAGTCGCCGGCCCCCGCCCCGGGGACCGGCGCAACACTTGGCGGTTTGAGGCGAAGCTTCGTTAGAATCCCCCGCGATGATCTCCCGCCTGGCGACCGCGCTGCTCCTCGCCACCGCCCTGCGCGGCTGCTTCACCTACGAGTACGAGCACGAGGTGTGGCTCCAGGTGGACGGCTCCGGCGCCGTGAACGTGACCGGGCGGCCGGCCCTCTGGACCGCCTTCAAGGGCCTGCCCCTCGACGAGCGTGACCCCGAGGCCATGATGAAGGCGGCGCGGGAGCTCTTCGAGAAGTCGGGGCTCGTGGTCCGGCGGACCACGGTCACGAGACGGGGCGGGCACGCCTACCTCTTCGTCGCCGCCGAGTTCAAGGACGTGAACCGCATCTCCTACACCCCCGCGTTCCCCGACCTGCGGGTGGGGCTCCGGCGCGAAGGGGGCCGGCTCCACCTCGACGGCAGCTGGCAGCGGCCGATCGAGGCGCTGGCCGGCGGGGAGGCCGACCGCGAGGGGCTCATGGCCGTGCGCTTCCACCTGCCGAGCAAGGTGTACGGGCACCGGCGGGCGGCCGACGGCGTCGAGCGGGGGAACATCCTCGGCTGGCGGCAGGAGACCGCGGCCGCCCTCGACGGCGGGCGGCTCGAGTTCGGGGCGGAGATGGACAACCGGAGCATCCTCTCCTCGACGGTGATGCTCTTCGCGGGCGCGGTGGTGCTGGCCGCCCTCCTCCTCGCCCTCGCCCTGTGGGCGGTGGTGCGCCAGGGGCGCAAGGACCTCCAGCGCGCCCCCTGACCCGTCCGCCCCGCGCCGGGACGGCCTCGCCGGCGTCGTATAATTTCCGGGCGCCCGGCCGCTCTTCCCGCGCGAGGTCCTCATGAACGTCAAGCTCGCCTTCACCCCCGCCTCCCAGAACCCGGTCGATCTCCTCGCCGTCGTGCTCGACGACGAGAAGACCCTCCACGAGATCGACGACCCCCAGCTCTCTGCCCACGTCCAGCGGGCGGCCGCCGCCTTCCGCGACAAGACCCTGAAGCGGGAGTACTACGCGACGCTGCCGGAGGGGGCGGGTGCGAAGGCCGTCGTCGTCTACTGGAGCCCGCAGCTCAAGAGCTGGAACCTGTGGGAGAACGTGAAGACGTTCACCGCGCGGGCCCTGCGCCTCGCCCGGGACTATCGCTTCGCCCGGGTGGGGCTCGTCCTGAACACGAAGGACGCGGCTCCGCTCGTCGGGAAGGCCGTCGAGGGCGCGGTCCTCGGCACCTACGTCTTCGACAAGTACAAGCAGGAGAAGGACGATTTCCTGGCCAAGGAGGCCTCGCTCACGATCCTCGCCCACCCCGACCACCAGGCCGACGCCGAGGCACGCAAGGCTCGCTACGTGTGGGTCTCCGAGAACGTCAACCGCGCCCGCGACCTCATCAACGAGCCGGGGAACGTGGTGACGCCGGAGACGATCGCGGCCGCGGCGGGCGAGATCGCCCGCGAGGTGGAGCTCGAGGTCGAGGTGCTCGACCCCGCCGCCCTCAAGGCGAAGGGGTACAACGGCATCCTGCGGGTGGGGGCGGGCAGCGCCCACCCCGGGCGCCTCGTGATCCTGCGCCACGTCCCGAAGAAGGCCTCGAAGGAGACGATCGCCCTCGTGGGCAAGGGCATCACGTTCGACTCCGGCGGCATCAGCCTCAAGCCTGGCGACAAGATGTGGGAGATGAAGGGCGACATGGCGGGAGCGGCCGCGGTGCTCTACGCCATGCGCGCGATCGGGAAGATCCGCCCCGACGTGAAGGTGCTGGGCATCCTCTGCTGCGCGGAGAACCTCCCCGACGCGAACGCCCAGCGCCCCGGCGACATCTTCACCGCGAAGAACGGCAAGTCGGTCATGGTCGACAACACCGACGCCGAGGGGCGCCTCGTCCTCCTCGACGGCCTCGCCCGCGCGGGCGAGGAGGGGGCAACCCACATCGCGGACATCGCCACCCTCACCGGCGCCGTGGTGCGCGCGCTGGGCCCGAGCGTCGCCGGGGTCATGGGCACCGACCGCGAGATGGTGCGCCGCGTGATCCGCTCCGGCGAGCACCACGGCGAGCCCTTCTGGGAGCTGCCCCTCGTCGAGGAGTACAAGGAGTCGCTGAAGACGCCGTACGCCGACATCAACAACATCGCGGCCGGGGGCCTGGCCGGGGCCATCACCGCGGGGCTCTTCCTGCGCGAGTTCGTCCCGAACGGGGCGGCGTGGGCCCACCTCGACATCGCGGGGCCGATGTTCAAGGACAAGGAGTGGAAGTACTTCGACGCGGGCGCGATCGGGTTCGGGGTGAAGACGCTGGTGGACCTGTGCGAGCGCTTCCGTGATCCTCTCGCCTGAGAGGACGAGCTTCGACCGGGTCACCGACCTGTCTGGATGGGGTCGCGGATCGCCAGCTTCGACGACTTCCGCCGGCTGCGCTCCGAGGGCATCCGGGCCTGCGTGGACATGAAGCAGGAGGGTGCCGACCCCTGGGGGTTCGAGGCCTTCCTCTGGCTGCCCACTCACGACCACGAGGCTCCCTCCCAGGCCCACCTGCGCATCGGCCTCGCGTTCCTGCGCGAGTGCGAGGCGGCCGGGATGCCGGTGTTCGTGGCCTGCCTCGCCGGGGTGGGTCGCTCCTCGACGCTGGTCCTGGCGCACCTCCTGGCCGGCCCCTTCCGGGACCAGGGGGTCGAGGCCGCCCTCGGCTTCCTGGCCGACCGACGGCCGATCGTCCGGCCGAACCCGGAGCAGATCGAGGCGGCCCAGCTCGCCGCCTTCGCCTTCCACGACCGGGGCTGAGGGCCCGGGGACCGGCCGCCGGCATTCACCGGGGGCTCGCCGAAGAGGGGGAACGGCCCCCGGCAGGGGACCGTAGCCTCCAGCAGAAGAGCGGAGGTCGTCGGAGGGCAACGGGGGCGCGCATGGTCAGAGTCGACGGCAACGGGAACGGTGAAGGGCTCATCCGCGCGCGGGGGCTCGACAAGAGCTATAGGCGCGGGGGCGAGGAGATCCACGTCCTGCAGGGCCTCAACCTGGACGTGGACGCGGGCGAGTTCATCGCCTTCATGGGCCCGAGCGGTTCGGGCAAGACGACGCTCCTGAACCTCCTGGGCGGGCTGGACGTGCCCTCCGACGGGACGATCTCGGTCGCCGGGGACGAGATCACCTCGATGTCCCGCCGCAAGCTCACCGCCTGGCGCGCCCGCCACGTGGGCTTCGTCTTCCAGGCCTACAACCTGATCCCTGTCCTCTCCGGCTACCGCAATGTCGAGCTGCCGCTCCTGCTCGCGCCGCTCTCGCGCGCGGAGCGCCGGGAGCACGTCGAGGCGGCGCTGCGCGTCGTGGGCCTCGAGGACCGCATGCACCACTTCCCCCGGCAGCTCTCGGGCGGGCAGGAGCAGCGGGTGGCCATCGCGCGGGCGATCGTGGCCGACCCCACCTTCCTCCTCTGCGACGAGCCCACCGGCGACCTCGACCGGCGCAGTGCCGACGAGATCCTCGACCTCCTCGGCCTCCTCGTCTCCGAGCGCAAGACCACGATCCTGATGGTCACCCACGACCCGCGCGCAGCCGAGCGCGCGAGCGCGCTGCTGCACCTCGAGAAGGGCGTGCTGGTGGAGGCGGGGCGGAAGGGGGAGGCGGCGAGGCTCGCGGGGGCGACGGCATGAGGTTCCTCCGCTCCTCCTCGCGAACCTCCGGCGGAAGAAGATCCGTACGGGGCTCACCGCCGGCTCGTTCATGGTGGCGCTGATGCTGTTCGGGCTCCTCGCGGCGCTCTGGGCCGGCTTCCGCCAGGGGATCGACGTGGCGGGCGCGGACCGGCTCGTGGTGATCGGGCGGACCGGCGTCATCCAGCTCCTCCCCCTGCCCTACCTGGAGCGCATCCGCCGCCTCCCCGGCGTCGAGGACGTGGTGCACGCCACCTGGTTCGGGGGGGTCTACCAGGACCCGAAGAACTTCTTCCCCCAGTTCGTGGTGCAGCCCGAGGTGTGGCTCGGGATGTACCCCGAGTTCCAGGTGCCCGACGGCGAGTGGCAGGCGTTCCTGGCCGACCGGCAGGGCGTCGTGGTCGGGCGCAAGCTGGCCCAGCGGTTCGGCTGGAAGCTCGGGGACCACGTCCCGATGAAGGCCCCCGGCTACCTGGGCGGGCAGGGCTGGGACTTCAACGTGCGAGCGATCTACCACGGCACGCGCCCCCAGGACGACGAGGGGCAGCTGTGGCTCCAGCACCGCTACTTCTACGAGAAGGCACCCCGCTACTTCCAGGGGCTGGTCGGCTGGTACGTCGTCCGGGTGAGCGACCCCGGCGTGGCCCTCCAGGTCGCCCGGGCCATCGACCAGGAGTTCGCAAACTCCCCTTCCGAGACGCGCACGCAGACCGAGTCGGCCTTCGCCGCCTCGTTCGCGAGGCAGATGGGCAACATCGAGTTCCTGATCCTCGCCATCGGCTCCATCGTCTTCTTCACCCTCCTCCTCGTCACCGGGAACACGATGGCGATCGCCGTCCGCGAGCGCACGGGCGAGCTGGCCGTGCTGAAGGCGGTGGGCTACTCCGACGGCTTCGTGCTCGGCCTCGTGCTCGCGGAGTCGATGCTGATCGCGGTGGTCGGCGGGGCCGTCGGCCTCTGGCTCGCCCGCGGCGTCGCGGCCCAGGACATCACCGGGGGGCTCCTGCCCATGTATCTGTCCGGCTGGGCCCTCGCCGCGGGCATTGCGGTCGCGCTCGGCACCGGCCTCCTCGCGGGGCTCCTGCCCGCGGTCTCCGCGATGCGCCTGAGCGTCGTGGACGCGCTGCGGAGGGTCTGACGATGGCGATCCCCGTCGCCTACAACCTGCGGAGCACCCGGGAGCGCTGGGCGTCCACGGTGGTGGCCGTGCTCGGCATCGCGGGGACGGTCGGCGTCTTCGTGGCGATGCTCGCGCTCGCGCGGGGCTTCGAGGCCACGGTCCGGTCCTCGGGCCTGCCCCAGAACGCGATCGTGCAGCGGGCGGGGGCGGACAACGAGATGACGAGCATCCTCCTCGTCAACGACGTGCGGATCGTGGAGGACGCGCCCCAGGTCGCCCGGGGCGCCTCGGGGCCTCTCGTCAGCCCCGAGGTCGTGGTGATCGCCGCGCTGCCGCTGCGCGCCACGGGCACCGACGCGAACGTGCAGGTCCGCGGCGTCTCGCCGCGGGTGCTCGAGGTGCGCGACAACGTGAAGCTCGTGGAGGGGCGCTTCCTCACCCCCGGGCTCGCCGAGGCGGTGGTCGGCAAGGGGGCGCGCGATGCGTACGTGGGCCTCGACCTCGGGGCGACCGTCCGCATCGGGGCCGGCACCTGGAAGATCGTCGGCGTCTTCGACGGGAAGGGGACCGCGTTCGACTCCGAGGTCTGGGCCGACGCCGGCATCCTGAACGGCTTCTACCAGCGGCCGCCGGCCGTCTACCAGTCGGCGACCGTGCGCCTGCGCTCCCCGGAGGACTTCCCCGCCTTCGAGGCGACGCTGAAGGGCGACCCCCGCCTCAACCTGCAGGCGCTCTCCGAGCCCGCCTACTACGCCAAGCAGTCGCAGGTGGTGACGACGCTCATCACCGCGGTCGGGGGCCTCATCGCGGCGGTGATGGGGCTGGGCGCCGTGTTCGGGGCCCTCAACACGATGTACTCGGCGGTCGCCGAGCGCTCGCGCGAGATCGCCGTCCTGCGGGCGATCGGCTTCGGGGGCGGGGCGATCGTCCTGTCCTTCTTCGTCGAGTCGCTCGTCATCGCCCTCGTGGGCGGCCTCGTGGGCTGCGCGGCCGTCCTGCCGGTGAACGGCCTCACCACCGGCACCATCAACTGGCAGACCTTCTCCCACCTCGCGTTCGCCTTCCGCGTCACGCCGGACCTGCTGGCCATCGGGATGGCGTTCGCCCTCGTCATGGGCGCGGTGGGGGGCCTGCCCCCCGCCATCCGGGCGGCCCGGGCCAACGTCGCCCACGCGCTGCGGGGGCTCTGAGCGGGAACGGGGCCGAGCCCCTCCAGCCATTCTCGTGTGGCTCAGGAGTAATGGCTTTTTGTCAGTCACTTCAAGAGCCAGAAAACCAGCTTTATGGTATTATGGCTACCATGAAGACGACGCTGGACCTGCCCGACGACCTGATGCGGGACATCAAGGTCCGGGCGGCCAGGGAGAATCGCAAGCTCAAGGACGCCGTCGCCGACCTGCTGAGGCGCGGGCTGTCCCGCAAGGCCGTGGAGCCACCCCGGCGGCGCCCTCGGGTCACGCTTCCTCTCGTCCGGTGCTCTCACGAGGCGCTCCCCGGAGAGGAAGTGACCCCCGAGCGCGTGGCGAGGGTCCTGCTCGAAGAGGAGGCCGGGACGCCACGTGGACCTCTGCGATAGCAACGTCTGGCTGGCCCTCGCGCTCTCGAAGCACGTTCACCACTCGGCGGCCCGTGAGTGGTTCGATGCCGTCGGGGACACGGCGTCGGTGGTCTTCTGTCGCGCGACGCAGCAGACCCTCCTCCGCCTGCTGACCAACGCTTCCGTGCTGAGCCCGTACGGCAACCCCCCTCTGACGAACCGACAGGCCTGGGAAGCGTATGCAGCGCTGCTCGCCGACGACCGGGTCGGCTTTCGGGCGGAGGAGCCGGCGGGACTGGACGTCCATTGGAAGCGCCTTGCCCTGCGGGACACGGCCTCGCCCAAGATCTGGATGGACGCCTACCTGGCCGCCTTCGCCCTGGCCGGCGGATACCGGCTCGTGACGACCGACCAGGCCTTCAAGCAGTTCCGCGGCGTGGACCTCGAGCTTCTCGCGTGACACCGGCCGGACCGCTTCGGACGGCGGTGTATCCTCGTGCGGGACGGCTGGAAGGACGAGGGAGGTACGCGATGAGAGCGCCGATGGTGTGCCTGGCGGGAGCGCTCGCCCTGGTCCTGCTGCCCGCGCCGCGGGTCGCGCCTCAACCCGCGCCGCAGGAGGGCCTGGCGGCCGTCCAGCAGGAGCTCAGGAAGTTCGATCCGAAGGCCCTCGGCGCGCTGCTGGAGCGGGCCGACAAGGACCCCGACCCCGCGATCCGCCGGGCCATCCTCGACCGCCTCAGCCGCCTGCCCCTCTCGGGGGTGCGCGAGGCGCTGGAGGACCACGCCGCCAACGACCCCGACGCCGGGGTCGCCCTCCTGGCCCTGGAGAGGCTGCGCCTGCTGCACGCCCAGGAGCTGGGCCAGCTCTTCGCGAGGCGGCTGGCCCTCGCCCACGAGCAAGGGGACACGAAGGCGCTGGAGGCCCTCGTCCCCCAGCACCAGAGATGGGCGACGCTCGCGCGCGGAGCGGTGCTGCCGGCCTTCCTCCAGGGGCCTCCCGACGTGTTCGCGGCCCTCGATCCCGCAAAGCCCGCGCGGGTCCTGGTCTTCGGCGACATCAACGAGCCGGGACCCGAGGGGCCGCAGGTGGCCGCGGCCATCGCCGCGTACCACCGGGGAAAGCGCTTCGACCTCGGCCTGACGGTGGGCGACAACTTCCCGCCCCGGGGCGTCACCGGGCTCGACGACCCGCGCTGGAAGGCGGAGTGGGAGGACCTCTACGGTCCGCTCGGCATCCCGATCTTCGCGTCCACGGGCAACCACGACTGGGGGTTCGCCGACAGCCCCGCCGCCGAGATCGACTACTCGCGCCGGAGCCAGACCTGGCGCATGCCGGGGCTGTACTACTCGTTCACCGCGGGGCCGGCCCAGTTCTTCGCGCTCGCCACGCAGGCGTGGTCGCAGACGCAGGCGGCGTGGCTGGACCGCGAGCTGGCGCGGAGCACGGCGCGCTTCAAGGTCGTGTACGGGCACCACCCCATCCACTCGTACGGCGGCTACGGCCCGACGCCGGAGCTCCAGCAGTCGCTCCTCCCGGTCCTCAGGGGCCGGGCCCATCTCTACCTGTTCGGGCACGAGCACATCGTGCAGGTCCTCGAGGAGGATGGCGTCCACTTCCTGAACACCCCCCCGGCAGGGCAGAAGGCCCGTCCCGCGAAGAGCGGTCCGCTGACGCGCTTCGCCGACTCCTTCTACGGGTTCGCCGCGCTCGAGGTCTCCAAGGAGGCGCTCCGCGTCGAGCTCGTCGACACCGAGGGCAAGGTGCGGTACAGGAAGGAGATGCGGTAGCGGCCGGCACGGGGCCGGCCCGCCGTCGCTACTCCCTCCGCAGCGCCTCGACGGGGTCGAGGCCGGCGGCGTGCCAGGCCGGGTAGAGGCCGAAGCCGATCCCGACCGACAAGGCGACGACGAGCGCCGCCGCGAGCATGAGCGGGTGGACGGCGGTGGGCCAGCCGGCGAAGGCCTGGATGAGGACGGCGCCGACGAGGCCGAGGGCGCTGCCGAGGACGCCCCCGGTGAGGGTGAGGATCGAGCTCTCGACGAGGAACTGCGAGGCCACGTCGCGGCGGCGGGCCCCCAGGGCGCGGCGGACCCCCACCTCGCGGGTGCGCTCGGCGACGCTCGCCAGCATGATGTTCATGATGCCGATCCCGCCCACGAGCAGGCTGATTGCGGCGACCGCCCCGGTCACGACATTGAAGATCCGCTGGGTGCGCTCGCGCTGGCGGAGGATCTCGCGCGGGACCACCACCTCGAGCGGGTCCCCGCCCGTCGCGCGGCCCACGAGGGCCTGGGCGATCCCGGCCGCGGGCACGACCCCCTCGGGCGAGTCGACCCGGAAGACGATCTCGTCGACGCCGTCCGGCCGCCGGTCGGCGCCGCGGTCGAGCGCGGAGAGCGGGACGAGCACCGAGCGGTTGAGGTCGCGGCCCCGGATGGCGGCCCCGCGGCCGCGGGGCGAGGCCCGCCCCTCGAGGACGCCGATCACCTGGTACCAGTCGCCGCCGAGCCGCAGGGACTCCCCGAGGGGGCTTCCCAGCGGAAACAGGGCGCGGGCGACGGACGCTCCCAGCACCGCGACGCGCTTGCGGTCGGCCACGTCGAGGTCGGCCAGGAAGCGGCCGGCGGCGAGCTCGAGGCGCGTCGCGTCGCGGTAGGCGGGGGTCGTCCCGATCGCGGTCACGGCGGCGCCCCGTCCCCCGGCCTCGGCAGGAAGCTCGGCCACCCGCAGCGGCGCCACTGCCCGCACGCCGGGGACGACCCGGCGGAGCGACTCCGCAGCGGACGAGGGGAGGGCGGCGGCCGTCTTGCCCTCCGCCGGGCGCGGCCGCACGGTCACCGTGTCGATCCCCAGCGCGGCGACCTGCGCGAGGGTCTCGCGCCGCGCGCCCTCGCCCACCGAGGACATCGCCACCACCGCGGCCACCCCGAAGACGACGCCGAGGATGGAGAGGCTCGAGCGCAGCCGGTGCAGCCGCAGGCTGCGCAGGCCGAGGCGGAGGAGGATGCGCAGTGGCATGCCTCGCGCCCTCAGCGGGCGGCTCCTCCCGGCGTGCGGCCGCTCCAGACGGTCTGGCTCACCTGCATCCACTCGAGCCCGGGGATGCGCGGCTGGCCCTCGGTGCTCTTGATGATCAGACGGTCGGCCGGCTGCATCTTGAGGACCCACGGCTCGAAGCTGGCCGGGGTCCGCGCGGCCAGGACGCGGCGGAACGTGGCGAGGTCGTCCTTCGGCATGAGGCCCGGCTCGTAGCCGACGGCGTAGCGCCAGGGGGCCTGCGGCCGCGCGTAGAACAGCTCGAAGAACAGCCGCATGTCGTCCGTGTAGAGGATGCCCCCGGGCCCGGGCAGGGCCGGCTCGGCGGCCGGCGCGGCGAGGGACTGATAGGGCCGCTCCGCCGGAGAGAGGCGCTGGCCGCGTGTGTTGGACGTCCACACGAGGAGCGCCGCCAGGCCGGCCACCGCGGCGAGGCCGAGCCGGGCGGGCGAGCGCTCGGGCACGTGGGCCTCGAGTGCCTTCTCCAGCTCCACGGCCATCCAGGCGAGGAGGGCCGGGCCGCCCCAGTCCGACCAGAAGCGGATGACGAGGAAGCCGAGGAGCCAGCCGAGCGCGGCGAGCGCGAACGCCGGGCCGCTCACTGCCTGCCGCGTCCAGGCCCGGCGGGCGGCGCGCCACAGCAGGAGCGCGACGAGGCCGAGCAGCAGGGACGGCGATCCGTCGCCGGGCAGGAACTCGATGGCAAGCGTGCTCGCCGGGCTCGGGACGCCGAGGGCGAGGACGGTGTGCAGCACGCTCTGCTGGACGAACTCGACCGGGTTGCCGTGGAGGAGGCCGGCCACGAGGACGCCGGCACCGAGGCCCCCCGCGAGCAGCGCCGCGAGGTCGAGGCGGCGGGCGAGGAGGCAGGCCGCCACCGGGAGCAGGAAGAGGTGCCAGCTGGGGTGCATCCAGGCGACGATGCCAAGGAGGCCGGCCAGGGCGAGGATGGTGCCCCAGCGGCTCCGGGGCGAGGCGGCTGGCGCGTCCGCGTCCCGCGCGACCCGCAGGCAGAGGAAGACGAGGAGAGCCACGCTCAGGACGAAGGGCCGGCCCGAGATGAACCGGTTGGGGATCCGGGGCTCGAGGACCGCGAAGGCGGCGAGGGCGAGGGCCCAGGCCTCGGGGCGCCGCAGGACGAGCGCCCCGGGGAGGAGGAGGAAGAGCAGCCCCGCCGCCACCGAGAAGAGCACGAGGCCGAGGGCGTCGGCGCCGCTCACGCGGTGGACGAACCCCAGGAGCGCGTGCCACCCGGGGTGGCTGTCCATCGTCACCTCGGGACGCAGCACGAGCAGCTCGCTCCAGGGCTTCCCGGAGACCGCCTTTGCGGCGTGGCGCAGGGCGTCGTCCCCCGGCAGGTATCCCTGGGCCAGGATTCGGAACGGCACCAAGGCGAGGAAGGCCACGACGAGCCCGCGCGCGAGGACGGGGATCCGGTTCTTCAAGGGCGCTCCTCCGCTTCGATCCGCCCGTCCCGGAGGCGCACCAGCCTCTCGGCGCCCCGGGCGAGGGCCTCGTTGTGGGTCACCAGGACGACGGTCGTCCCCCGCTCGTGCAGCGCGTCGAGGAGCGCCGCGATCTCCCCGCCGGTTTGGGTGTCGAGGTTGCCGGTCGGCTCGTCGGCGAGGACGAGGCGCGGCTCGGTCACGAGCGCCCGGGCGATGGCCGCCCGCTGCGCCTCGCCCCCCGAGAGCTCGCCCGGGAGGTGGTCGGCCCGGCCGGAGAGCCCCACCTGCTCGAGCGCGCGCAGGGCGCGCGGGCGCCACGCGTCGACCGGCGCCCCCGAGTAGAGTAGCGGCGTCTCCACGTTCTCCGCCACCGTCAGCTGGGGGATCAGGTGGAAGGCCTGGAAGACGAACCCGATCGACCGGTTGCGCAGGCGCGAGAGCTCGTCGTCGCCGAGCCCCTCGACCCTCTGCCCGTCGAAGAGGTGCTCCCCCCGCGTGGGGCGGTCGAGGCATCCGAGGATCGAGAGGAGCGTCGTCTTGCCCGACCCCGAGGGGCCCATGATCGCGAGCTTCTCGCCCTCGCGCACGTCGAGGCTCACCCCGGCGAGCGCCACCACCTCCGTCGTGCCGCGGGGGTAGACGCGGGCCACGTCGCGCAGGGCGACGAGCGGAGCGGAAGCGGGATCAGGAACCGGGGGCACCGCTGAAGTCCGGGAGGGCAGCCTCGGGGTCGCGGAGCAGGACCCGGTCGCCCCGGGAGAGGCCCTTCTCGACGACGACGAAGTCCGCGTTCGAGGGGCCGAGCACGACCACCCGCGGCCGGGGCCGGCGGCCGTCGAGGTAGACGACGCTGCGGCCGTCCCGCTCGAAGACCGCCTCGAGCGGGACGAAGAGGGCCTTCACCCTCTCCTCCACCCCGATCTCGACGCGGGCGGTCATGCCGGGCCGCAGCCGCGGCTCCGACTCCTTCACCTGCACGACCACCGAGAAGAACTTCGTCCCGCGCCGCTCCTTCTCCTCCTGGGCGAGGGTGCCGACGAGGGTCACCGCGCCGCTCAGCCGGAGGTCGGGGTAGGCCTCCACGCGCACGGTGACTTTCTGGTTCTTCTCCACCTTGTGGATGTCGGTCTCGCGCACCTTCGTCTCCACCACCATCCGCGAGATGTCGGGCAGGATGATCAGGGGCTGGTTGGCCCACACCTGGTCGCCGACCTGGGGCTTCCTCTGCTCGGAGCCGAAGAAGACGTCCTTGTAGACCACGATCCCCGGCACCTCGGCCCGGACCTCGCACCGCGCGAGCTGCTGCTTCGCCAGCTCGAGCCGGGCCGCCGCCTCCTCGATCCGGCTCCGGGCGGCGGAGATCCCGGCCTGCTTCTGGGCCAGGCGGTAGGAGGCGGCGCTCTCGAGCTGGCGGAGCGTCTCGCGGCTGGACTGGGCGTCCGAGCGGGCCTGCGAGAGCTCGAGCGGGCGGCCGAAGTTCAGCAGGGCGTCGCGGCGCCGCCTCGCGAGCTCGAGCTCCTCGCGCGCGCGCGCCACCTGCTGCTCGGCCCGCTCGAGCTCCGTGCGCGTGATGAAGCCTTCGGCGAGGAGGGGCTTGAGGTCGGCGAGTGCCGTCTCCGCCTTCTGCAGCTCGCGCTCCGCGTTCGTGACCGCGGTGGCCGCCTCCTCCTCCTTGATCCGGCCCTTGCCCTCCTGCACGTCTTTCATCTCGAGGGAGCTCTTCTCCACGCGCAGGCGGGCGGCCAGGAGCTCCTCCTGGTTCTGGAGACCCTGGAGCTTGAGGTCCTCGCGGGCCTTCATGAGGTCGGCCTCGGCCTGGGCGAGCAGCGCCTGGTTCTTCCGGATCTCCTCCTCGAAGGGGGCGGCGTCGAAGAGCACGAGGAGGTCCCCCTTCTGGACGAGCTTGCCCTCGGGGGCGAGGGCGACGATCTTCGCCTGGTTGCTCTGGATGCTCGAGGCGTAGGTCACCGAGCGCAGGGCCTGGAGGGTCCCCGCCTCCGTGATGGCGACGCGGAAGGGGCCCTCGCGCACCTCGGCCGAGGCGAGGTCGCCCCGACCGCCCCCGAGCGCCCAGGCGAGGGCGGCGAGGAGCAGGAGGGGGGGGCCGAGGAGCGCGAGCGCGCGCCGGGGGCGCCGGCGCGCGGCGTCGGCGAGACCGGCGAGGGTCTCTTTCGTCCATTGCTCGCGGCGAAACCACGGCCGGGCGTCGCGGGCGAGCCGGGTGAGCTCCTCCGACGCGCGCGCGGCGGCGGCGCGGGCGCGGGCAGCGAGGGGCGGGGGTGCTTCGGTGGTCAAGGGGCGAACTCCGTGGCGACGTCGAGAGTGCCGGTCGTGCGCTTGAGGTCGAGGCGGGCGACCGCGTACGCGGTGAGCAGCTGCACGAGGGCGCTGCGGGCGGTGACGAGGCTGCTCTCGGCGTCCACCACGTCGAAGTTGCTGCCGAGGCCGCGCTGGTAACGCAGGACCGCGAGGCGCCGCTGCTGGACGGCCACGTCCACCGCCTGGCGCTGCAAGGCGACGCTCTGGCGGACCTGGTCGAGGTCGCGCAGGGCCTGGCGCACCTGCTGCTCGACGTCGAGCTCCTGCCGCCGGACCGCCCGCTCCCGCGCGCCGACCTCGATCTGGGCTACCGCGCGGCTCGCGCGCTGGGAGGACTGCTGAATGGGGTAGGAGGCGCTCAGGAACACCTCGACGCGCCGGTCGCCCGCCGTCCAGGCGTCCCCGAAGGAGCCCCCGTAGCCGAGCTGGGTCACGCCCACGTTGAGGTCCAGCTGCGGCAGCAGGTTCTGGGCGGCGAGCGAGGCCGAGCGGCGGGCGTCCCCCACCTGGTCCCGGGCCTCGGCGAGCTCGAGGCGGCTCTCGAGCGCGCGGCGCACGAGCACCTCCACCGGCTCGAAGTCGGCGGCGGCGTCCGGGAGGGGCGCCGCCTCGGGCTCGACCGGGTCGGAGGGGGGCAGGGCGAGGAGCCCCCGGAACCGCTCGAGGGCCGAGGAGAGCGCGGCCTCGGACCGGACCGTGGCGTCGCGCGCCTGCGCGGCCTGCAGCTCGGCCCGGAACACGTCGAGCTTGCTGGCGAGGCCCACCTGGAGCCGCGCCTCGGAGGACTTCAGCAGCGCCTCGGTGCGGTCGAGGCTCTGCCGCGCCACCTCGAGGAGCTGGCGCTGCGCGATGACCGCGTAGAAGGCGGAGGCGACCTCGACCGCGAGCCGCTGCTGCGTGAGGGCGAACGAGCGCTCCTGGCCCTGCACGGCGCGGCGGGCGTTCGTCAGCTCGAAGAACGTTGCGTTGGGCCCCACGCCGCGGAGCAGCGGCTGGCTGAGCAGGAGGCGCAGGTCGGTCGTCTTCGGGAAGGGCGAGTCGGCGGTCGGCTCGGTGAGGTAGCGCCCGGTGGCGGTGACGGTGCCCCCCGTCCAGGGCAGCTTCTGGGCGAAGTCGACGCCGAAGACCGTCCGGTCGTCCGAGCGCTGGAAGACCGGGGTCACGGTCGGGTAGAACTGGCCGAAGGCGGACCTCTCTCCCCAGCGCGTGGAGCTGAGCGCGTCCACCGAGTCGAGCAGCGCGAAGTTCTGCCCGAGGGCGAGGCGCACGGCCGCGGCCAGGCTCATGGTGGGGGCCCCCTCGGTGGGGCCGATGACCCTCTCCGGGGCGTCGGGCGGCGCCGCCTCGGGGAGGGCGCCCTCCGGGGGCAGGGCGGCCTCCGGGGGCAGGGGCGCCTCGGCCGGGGCGCTCGGCTCGGGCGGGGGCGGCGGCTCCTGCGCGAGGAAGCCTCCGGCCGCGTATAGAGCGGCGAGGCCGGCGAGGAGGGTGCTGTTCACGTCGCGACGAGCGTAGCGGGCGCCGCCGCGCGGCGTCAAATGGGGCGGTTGGCGGCCATCGCCCGGGGCTGATAGGCTCCCATGCCCGGAGCCCATACATGAGACCCAGTGACCTTCACAGGGCGCGACGCGCCGCGACGATCCTCCTCCTCCTCGCCCCGCTCGCCGCCGCCGCCGACCGGCCCCAGATCACGGTCGAGGAGCACACCCTCGCCAACGGGATGCGGTGGCTGCTCTACGAGCAGCACGACTCCCCCACCGTCGCCGCCTTCTGGACGGCCCGCGTGGGCTCGGTGAACGAGAGGCCCGGCATCACCGGGATCAGCCACTTCTTCGAGCACATGATGTTCAAGGGCACGAGGACGATCGGCACGAAGAACATCGACGAGGACCTCCGGCTCATCGAGGAGCAGGAGAAGATCCGGGACGCGATGCGCGCGGAGATGGAGGTGATGCGGGAGCGTCTCCGCCGCGGCGAGATCGACGACCTGCAGAAGCCGGAGAGCTGGACGGAGCGCTACCGCGAGCTCGACCGGCAGTTCGACGCCCTCGTCCAGAAGCAACGGGAGACGATCGTCAAGGACCAGCTCGACCAGATCTACACGAAGAACGGGGGGGAGGCCCTGAACGCGTTCACGAACGCGGACCAGACCGCCTACTTCATCCGCGTCCCCAGGAACAGGCTCGAGCTATGGGCGTGGCTCGAGTCCGACCGGCTGCTCAACCCCGTCTTCCGCGAGTTCTACTCGGAGCGGGACGTGGTCTTCGAGGAGCGGCGGCTGAGCACCGAGTCGACGCCGCTCGGCAAGTACGACGAGGAGTTCGAGGCGCTCTTCTGGGAGGCGAGCCCCTACAAGTGGCCGGTGGTGGGCTGGGCCTCCGACATCCCGATGTACACGCTCGCCCAGGCGAAGCAGTATTTCGCCACGTACTACGCCCCCAACAACATCACGGGCGTCCTCGCCGGGGACTTCAAGGCGGCCGAGGTCCTGCCCCTCCTCGAGCGCTACTTCGGGCGCATCCCCCGGGGGACGGTCGAGCCGCCGCCCGTCGTGACGCTGGAGCCGAAGCAGCTCGGCGAGAAGCGCTTCAACGCGGAGGCGGAGACCTCCCCCACCGTGCGGATCTGGTGGAAGACGGTGCCCATGCTCCACAAGGAGACCCCCGCCCTCGACCTGCTGTCGGACGTCCTGTCCGGGCGCACGGGACGGCTGTACAAGGGCCTCGTGCTCGGCCGGCAGGTGGCGAACGCCTCCGCCGCCTCGATCGACGCCCGCAAGTACGCGGGGATCTTCATGGTCGAGACCACGGTGAAGGACGGAAGGGAGCCGGCGGCCGCCGAGGCCGCCGTCTACGAGCAGATCGAGAAGCTGCAGGGGGAGCCGGTGCCCGCCGAGGAGCTGCAGAAGGTCAAGAACGCCTACAAGGCCAACGCGTACCGGCGGTTGTCCTCCCCCTTCTACGTCGGCTTCCAGCTCGTGAGCTACGACGCGCTCGGCGACTGGCGTCTCATCAACACCTCGGCCGAGAGGGCCGACGCGGTGACCGCGGCCGACCTGCAGCGCGTGGCCCGGGAGTACCTGACGAAGGAAAACCGCACCGTAGCCACCTTCCTCCGCAAGGAAGGCGGGGCGCCCGAGGACCCCGAGGTCGCGAAGCTGCCGCCACCGGCGCAGGCCATGGTCCGGCAGGCCCTGGCGCAGATCGCCGGCGAGACGGACCCGGCGAAGGTCCAGGAGATGGTGGCGCAGATGCAGCAGACGGCCGGACAGGTGCCGCCGGAGATGAAGCCGGCGTTCGAGCTCGTCCTGAGGAGGGCCGGGGAGCGCCTCGCCGCGCTCTCGGGCGAGAAGAAGTGAGGACCGCCATGACCCGCACGCCCGCCGCCGCTTTCCTCCTCGCCGCCCTCCTGCCCACGGCCCCCGCCGCCGCCCAGGCGATCCCCGACAACCCGGACAAGCTCACGTTCGAGCCGATCGCGTTCCAGCCGCCGGTGGCGAAGGACCACCGCGTGGTCCTGAAAAACGGCATGGTCGTCTACATCGCCGAGGACCGGGCCCTCCCCCTCGTGAACATCTCGATCACGCTGCGGGCCGGGAGCTGGCTCGACCCCGTCGGAAAGGAGGGCCTCGCCGCGTTCACCGGCTCGCAGATTCGCCGGGGGGGAACGAAGACCCTCACCGCCGAGCAGCTCGACGAGAGGCTCGACTTCCTCGCCGCCCAGGCCTCGACCGGGATCGGCTCGACCGCCGGCTCCGCCTCGCTCAACTGCCTCACCGACAACCTCGACGATGCGCTCGCCGTCTTCGTCGAGATGCTGCGCGAGCCGCGCTTCCAGGAGGACCGGCTCGCCCTCGCGAAGGAGCAGTCCCTCCAGGAGATGAAGAAGCGGAACGACGACTCCGCCGACATCGAGGCGCGCGAGTGGAACGTGCTCCTCTACGGCGAGGGCCACTTCACGAACCGCTTCACGACCGAGGCCTCGGTTGCGGGGATCACCCGCGAGGACCTCGTGGCCTTCCACCGGCGGTACTTCCACCCCGCCCACATGATCGCGGCGGTGTCGGGCTCGTTCTCGCGGCCGGAGATGATCCGCAGGCTCGAGCGTGCCTTTTCCGGCTGGCCGTGGCCCAAGGCGCCGGTGCCGCCCATGCCGACGAGCTTCGGCCCGACCGCGCCCGGCGTCTACCGCGTCGAGAAGGACGTGAACCAGGGCCGGGTCTCGATCGGGCTGCCCACGGTGTGGCGCGACAGCCCCGACGTCTACGCCCTCGAGGTGATGAACGAGATCCTGGGCGGGGCCGGGTTCAACTCCCGCATCACGAGGACGGTGCGGTCGAACGAGGGCCTCGCCTACTCGGCGGGCTCCGGGCTGTCGTTCGGCGTCTTCTACCCGGGCCGCTTCCGGGCCGCCTTCCAGTCGAAGAGCCGGTCGGTCCCCTACGCCATGTCCCTGGTGATGGAGGAGATCCGGAAGATCCGCGAGGAGCCCGTGACCGCGGAGGAGCTGGACACGATCAAGAGCAGCATCGTCCAGACCTTCCCCTCCGGGTTCGCCTCGAAGGCGCAGTCGATGGGGATCTTCGCCGCCGACGAGTACACGAAGCGGGACCCGTCGTACTGGGCGACGTACCGGGACCGCATCCGGGCCGTGACCGCCGCGGACGTGCAGCGCGTGGCGCGGGCGCACCTCGTGCCGGGGAAGATGATGCTGCTCGTCGTGGGCAAGCAGTCGGAGATCGACCTCGGGGACGAGAAGCACCCGGTGACGCTCGCCGCGCTCGCGCCGGGGGGCAAGGTCACCACGCTCCCGCTGCGCGACCCGATGACCATGAAATAGCCGACCCGGCTCACCGCCGGCCGAGGCTACGACTTCTGGAAGGTCTTTACGAAGTCCTTGAGCAACGTCGGGTTGTTGCTCTTGACCTTGCCGGTGAGAAAGTCCATGGGGCCGAGCTGGTGCTCGCCGTTCCAGACGGCGAGGAAGAGCTCGGCCGGCCCCTTGAAGAAGCAGTCGGCCTCGTCGTTCTTGCCCCTCTTGACCGTGCACTTGTCCTTCGTGATCTGCACGGTCCACTTCTCGTCCTCGCCGAGGGAGAAGTAGTAGCTGCGCTCGGCCGCCACGTTCGCCTTGTTGAAGCGCTTGCAGAGGCCCTTGAAGATCGTCTCGACTTCGCTCACGCCCGGCCTTCCTTGCGTGCCGCGGGCAGCTCGCGGATGTAGTCGTCGACGAGCTTCCTCTGGGCCTCCTCGGTGAGCGAGGACTTCACGATGCGGGAGGCGGCCTCCACCGCGATGTCGGCCACCTGGGCCCGCAGCTCCGCGATCGCCTGCTCCTTCTCGCGCTGGATCTGATCGCGGGCGCGGGCGGTGGCCTGCTCGGCCTCGGTGCGGGCCTTTCCCACGAGATCGGCGCGGACGGCGTCGGCTTCCTTCACCGCCTTCTGGAGGATCTCCTCGCGCTCGCGGCCGGCGCCCTTGATCATCTCCTGGTGCTGGGCGAGGAGGCTCTTCGCCTCCGCCGCCGCGCTCTCCGCGGAGTCGACCTGCTCCTGTATCGTCTTCTCGCGGTCGTCGACGATCTTGAGGAGCGGGCCCCAGGCGAACTTGCCGAGGACCCAGGCGAAGAGGGCGAAGACGACGAGGGTGCCCCACACGAGCGTGGACTCCACGCTCAGGATGCCGCCCCCGCCCCCCTCGGCCGCGGCCAGGGCGAGGGGCACCGGGACCAGTGTCAGCATCGAAGAGCCTACTTGATCGCGAGCAGGATGGTGACGATGAGCGAGAAGAACGTGACGCCTTCGATGAGGCCGGCGGCCACGATCATCGCCCCGCGGATGTCGCCGGCGGCGTTGGGCTGGCGGGCGATTCCCTCCATCGCGGCGGCAGCGAGACGGCCGATGCCGGCGGCGCCACCGATGATGGTGAGTCCCGCGCCGATGCCGGCGGCGAAGTAAGCCATGACCTTGGGATCCATTTCAGTCTTCCTCCTGAGCGTGGGGTGGGGGCTCCAAAGCGAATCAGTGCGCGGGATGCGCGTACATGCCGATGAAGATGGCGGAGAGCAGCGTGAAGATGTAGGCCTGGATGAAGGCGACCAGGACCTCGAGCATCATGATGAAGAGCGCGAGGCCGATCGAGACCGGCGTCATCGCCACCCCGCCCAGCCAGCTGATCTGGCCCATGAGCGAGATGAGCAGGATGAGGGTGGTGATGACCATGTGGCCGGCCAGCATGTTGGCGAAGAGCCGGATCATGAGGGCGAAGGGCTTGGTGAACATGCTGAGGATCTCGACCGGGATCATGATCGGCAGCAGCCACGCGGGCAGGCCGGGCGGGATCAGGTTGCGGAAGTGGCCGGCGACGCCGTACTTCGAGATCCCCGCGTACTGCTGGGCGATGAAGGAGATCGTGGCGAGCCCCATCGTGACCGCGAGGTTGCCGGTCGAGGTGGCGGCGAACGGCATGAGGCCGAGGAACGCCGCCACCAGGATGAAGGAGAAGAAGCTGCACAGCAGCGGCGTGAACTTCCGCCCGTCGTGGCCGATGTTGGGCTCGGCGATGCCGTCGCGCACGAAGAGGACGAGGCCCTCGACCGCCGCCCCGATCCCCCGCGGCACGCCCTTCTGGCCGTAGCTGCGCATGGCGAGCCGGGCGCCCACGATGACCAGGAGCGCGGCGCCGAGGAAGAACACGGCGTGCTTCGAGGGCAGCACCACCCACGGCTCCCGGCCGGGCAGGCCGATCGCGAGCGGGATGTCGATCACGTGGTGCATGATGACCGTCGCGGGGTCGGCGGCGTGCGCGGCGCCCCCTTCGCCCTCCGGGGCGTGAGTTGCCGTCGCCTCGGCCGGGGCCGCCTGCGCGGGGGTGTGGGCGGGGGCCGCCTGCAGCAGCAGCGCGAGCAGGAGAGCGCTCATCGGCCGGCTCCTTCTTCGAGGCGGGCGGGGGTCGTGCGGCGGTGGAGGATCGAGAGCTCCATGACGAGGAAGAGGACGAAGTAGGAGAGGAGCGAGACGGCCAGGGGTAGCTTCGGCAGGCCGAGCAGCAGGACCCCGGCCACGACGGCGCCGAGCATCAGCGCCATGCGGCCGACCATGCCACCCAGGACGACGGCCAGGAAGGCGTTCGTGGACCGGCGCGCGGACCACAGCACGAGGGCGTGGGCGAGGATCGTGTTGGCGACCGCGAGCGCGGCGCCGAAGGCGGCCGCACCCCGCACGGGGACCTCCGCCCGGCGCAGGACGACGGCCCACGCGAGCGCGAAGGTGGCTATGGCCACGCCCGTGACGAGGATCGAGTACCGGAGGAGGCTCAACGCTTGGGGCCCGCTTGACGCTTGTTCAGTCCCGCGACGGTCTTGAAGAAATAGTAGAGTGCCGAGGCCAGCCCGAGGCAGCCCCCCAGGAGCAGGAACACCGGGCGGGTCCCCAGCCGGCCGTCCAGCCAGTAGCCCCCGCCCACCCCCGCGAGCACGGTGGCCGCGAGGGTCGTGCCGAGCCCCAGTAAGGGCGCCGCCTCGCGCATGGCGCGCGAAAAGTCCCGCGCGGCTCTCCCCGGGGCGTTCGGCCGGAAGGGCGGAGTCGATTGGGACGGCAACAGACCGAAACGGTATCACACGCCCCCGGACCCGGCAAGGAGCGCTAAGCCGCTGAGTCCGCTACGGATCGATCGTCGGGCGGCGAGGGTGTCGCGGGGATTCCCGTGACCGCCACGCGCAGCACGTCGAGGCGGTAGATCCGGATCGCGGACAGGACGAGCGACAGGACCACGGGGCCGATCAGGAAGCCGAAGACCCCGAACGCGAGGACCCCCCCCAGGATCGAGAGGAAGCCCAGGAGGGGGTGGATCCGGGCCGAACCGCCGAGGACGAGCGGCTTGATGACGTTGTCGCTGCCGCTGACGACGATCGTGCTGTAGACGAGGAGGCCCACCGCCGGGCCCGGGTGGCCCTTGACCACGAGGTACCCGACGGCTGGGAGCCAGCCGAGGGGCGAGCCGACGAGAGGCACGGTGGCGGCGAGGATCACCGCCGTCCCCCACACGAAGGGCGACGGCACGCCGAATATCATGAAGCCGATGCCGGCGAGGATCCCCTGGGCCACCGGCACCACCACCACCGCCTGCAGGGCTCCCTTGATGGTCCGCTCGAGGTGATCGAAGATCTGTCGCTCCTGCTCCTCCGAGAACGGGGACACGGGCCGCAGCTCGGCCCGCAGGCGGCCCCCGTCCCGCAGCAGGAAGAACAGCATCAGCAGGAACAGGCCGAGGTCCACCGCGGCGTGGGTGACGCGGCCGAGGACGTTCTGGAGGAGGCCGTTCGCGCCGCCCGCGAGCTCCGCGAGCCCGCCCGAGACGACGGGGGTCACCTGCGCCTGCAGCCAGGCGATCCAGGTGCGCAGCCCCGGGTAGCGCTGGGGCAGCTGCTCCCAGAAGCGCTCCAGCTCCTCGGGCCCGACGAGCGGCTGCACGCGGACCCACTCCAGGAAGACCGCGAACTGGCGGGCGAGGAGGAAGAGCGAGGTGAGCACCGGTCCCAGGATGACGACCGTGGTCAGGAGCACGAGGAGGGCAGAGGCCAGGGTCGGCCGGCCGCCCAGCACCCGGGCCAGCCGCTTCTGGGCCGGCGCCAGGAGGAGCGCGACGCACGCGGACACCGCGAAGACCAGGATGAACGGCTTGAAGACCCAGAAGGCGAGGCCGAGGATGACCGCGAGCGAGAGGAGGAGCGGTGTGAGGAGGTCGCGGCGTCGTCTTTCGGTCATGGCGTCGGGTCAGCCCGCCCATCGTACCGCCGCGGTGCGGCGGGCGCGAGCCCGGCTAGCCCCAATGCCGTTCACTTTAGCCCGTCCCGTTTCAGCGGGTAGTTGCTCATTTTGATCTTGACGGCACGGGGATAGCGACGCTCTCGTCGGGGCGGGAGGACATGTAGGCCGACGTCCTCATGCAGGATCTCGAGGCGGCGTGGGACGTTACCAGTAGCGACCTGCCATGTGGCGAGCCAGAAGGTTCGCACCAAGAGCAGCGTGGATCTGTAGCTGATGCGATTTGGCGGCAGTCCGATACGCTGAGCGGCATGCTCCATCTCGAGACGCACGAGGTTGTAGGCGAGGGCGAGGCCCCAGAGTTCCTGGCGAATGCGCTCTGGCGCGCGGCTTCGGAGCGCCTCTTCGCGCTCCAGGGTATGGGTCTTGATCTCGTCGAAGACGACCTCCATTTCCCAGCGTTCGTGGTACAGCGCGACGATCTCGTGTGCCGGGTAGGTCTTGGCGTCGAGCAGGGAGGTGAGCAACCTCTGGGGACGAAAGCCGCGGCGGCGATAGCGGATTGCGCGAGCGGTGAGCGTTTCCGGCAGGTGAGGATGGGCTCTGCGCAGGTTGCGATTGATCGGGATCTCGACGAGGTGATCACCGCGTCCCAGCGACTTGACCTCGCGGAAGTGGAGGTTGACCTTGGCTCGGGTCAGCCAGTGACGCTGCTGGCCGCCAGTCTGGATGGCGTGGAACACCCTGTAGGAAATGAAGCCACGATCGACGATGGTGATGGAGTGGTCCGGGAGAGTGGGCCAGATCCGCTCGGCGAGCTTGACCTCGGAATCTGACGAGGGCCCGAACACGACTCGCGCTAAGAGGTGCGAGCGGAGCACCATGATAGCGACGAGTCGCGCCTGAGGGTAGGCAGCGCCTCCGCGCCCGCTGTGGGGACGGCCAAAGGCGGCTTCGTTCTCCTCGGTATCGGGCACACGAAGGGTCGATCCATCGACTCCATAGACGGCCAGGCCCCGCCAACGATATTGGTCGGCCGACCGGGTGGCCCAGTTATCGGCGGTATCGGCAAAGAGCACCGCCAATGGTTCGGCACCCAGTCGATCGCGGGCCTGCACGATGGCGCCACCGCTCACCCGTCCGCGAGCTGTGGGCTGCTCGGCATCGGGCAGAACGAGGTTGAGGTGTCGCACGACATCCTGAATGGGACGATCGCGTAGCAGCCCCATTCCGACAACGATCCACACCACGTGTTCTGCCGGCAGTTTGCGCCGCCTGATTGTGGCGGTCCCCGTGACCTCCAAGGCACGTTGGATCCAATCGACATCGAGTTCACGGGAGAAGACGTCGAAGGTCGCTTCGGGCTCGAACGAGGTCGCCAGTAATGCGCGTCCGAGTTCCATGGGATCACCCGCTCAAGATCTTCGGCGTTTACGCCTTACTCGTCGCGGCGTTGAAGTCTCCTGACGGCGTTGCCGTAAGACTTGGCGGTTGATGGCAGACAGTTCTTCGATGGCGCGCCACCAGGCCCTATAGTTGTCGACCCATCGCCGCGCAAGGGTGACAAGCTCGGTGGGAAGCGAGATCTGTTCGGTGCGGCCGCCCGAATGGGTCACGCTCAGATAGGCGACGCGGTGGCCGTCTCCTGAGGTACACCGGCACCCGTCCTTTCCGCAGCGAAGTGACCGCACGTAAACGCTGCCACGGAGGACCTCCTCCAGAGGCGGCAGTGCGGCAACCAGTCGCTGACGGCGGGCTCGGAGAGCTTGGTCGTTCATGTCTTACACTGTTATAGCTGTAAGATGCTGAATCCGCAAGCCCCAGCAGGTCCAAAACCCGGATCTGAGGATGTGGGCGGGGAGGCTATCTAAACGGCATTGCGGCTAGCCCCGGCTGACCCCGTCCGGCAGCTCGTTGCGGTCCGTCTCGCCCGGCCGCCGGGGGAAGTGGCGCGCCAGCTCGTCCCCGACCGCGCGCACGCCGGCCACGATGCCCTCGGTGTACCGGCCGGAGCGGAACTCCGCGCTGATCGTCCCGGCCACCGCCGTCCAGAATGCCTCGCCGCACCGGGCGTCGATGTCCCGGTCGCCGATGACGCTGATCGTCCGGCTCTTCGGGGCGACGTAGATCAGGACGCCGTTGCGCTCGTCCGTGCCCGCCATCCCCAGGTGCTCGAACGTCGCCACCGCCTCGGCCCGGGAGTCCGACACCTCGTGCTCCGCGACGTGGACCCGGATCTCGCCGCGGGAGCGGGCCTCCGACTCCCGGATGGCCGCGACGATCCGCTCGTCGTCGAGGGCGTTCGCGAACGCGTCGGGCTCCATGCCTTCCCCTCTCACCAGCTGCTCGAAGCGCCGCCGCCGCCGAACGAGCCCCCGCCCCCGGAGAACCCTCCTCCTCCTCCGCCGCCGCCCGACCAGCCTCCTCCCCCGAGCGAGCCCCCTCCTCCCCAGTACCCACGGTCGCGGCGCCACCCGCGCTGGTTGTAGGTGCGGCCCACGTGGACGTTCTGCGAGCCCTGGGACGCGAGCCAGAGAAAGAGGACCACGAAGAGGACGATGATCAGGATGGCGACGAGCGGCACGCCCTGCTTCCGTGGCGGGGGGGCCGTGTACTCTCCGCGGGTGGCGGCCATCATGGCGTCGATGCCGGCCTCGAGGCCGCCCGTCCACTCCCCGGCGCGGAAGCGCGGCCTCACCTCGTTATCGAGGATGCGGGCGGCCAGCTGGTCGGGCAGCGCCCCCTCGAGGCCGTAGCCGGTCTCGATCCGCATCTTCCGGTCGTCGACGAAGACGAAGAGGACGGCCCCGTTGTCCCAGTCCTTCCGGCCCACGCGCCACGACTGGGCGGTGCGCACGGTGAAGTCCTCGAGGGACGGGGAGGGCAGGTCCTTGAACACCGCCACCAGGATCTGGGTGGAGGTCTGCTCGGCGAACTGGCGCAGCCTGGCGTCGAGACGCTGCGCGTCCGCGGCCGGCACGAGGCCGGCGTAGTCGTTGAAGTACGCCGTGGGCGCGGGCGGGAGCGTCTCGGCCGCCGACACCCCCGCCCTCCCCCCGGCCAGCAGGCCGAGGACGACGAGCGCGCGAGGCCAGGCGCGCACCACGGCGAGCGGGGCGCGCCCTACCGCTGCTCGGCCGGCGCGGGAGTGGCGCCGAAGTTGAAGTTGACGTCCGGGGCCTTGTCGGACCCGGCCACGGCCTTGAAGTAGGCCTTCTCCCGCATCCCGAGGAGGTTGGCGAAGAGCACCGCCGGGAAGCGCAGCCGCGCCGTGTTGTAGGCCTGCGCCGACTCGTTGTACCGGTTGCGCTCGACCGAGATGCGGTTCTCGGTGCCCTCGAGGGCGACCTGCAGGTCGCGGAAGTTCTGGTTGGCCTTGAGCTCGGGGTAGCGCTCGACCACCACCATGAGGCGAGAGAGGGCGCTCGAGAGCGAGTCCTGCGCCTGCTGGAAGCGCGCGAAGGCGGCGGGGTCGTTCGGGATGTTGCCCAGGTTGACCTGGCCCACGCTCGCCCGGGCCTGCACGACCGCCTCGAGCGTCGACTTCTCGAAGTTGGCCGCCCCCTGGACGGTCGAGACGAGGTTGGGGATGAGGTCGGCGCGGCGCTGGTACTGGTTCTCGACCTGCGCCCACTGCGCGTCGACGCCCTGGCCGAGCGTGACGAGGTTGTTGTAGGTGCCCATGACCATGCCGCCCACGACCAGGGCGACGACGACCAGCACACCGAGGCACCCGAGCCACTTCATCATGGGGAGCTCCTTCTGCCTCGAGAGTTCGCCTCGAAAGACAGGCCGGCAGACTAGCCCATCCCCGCTCGCCCGTCCAACCGTCAGCTCTGACCGGCGGTCAGTGGGCCGGGGCGGGCTCCGCGGCTGGAGCGGGCTCCCCCGCGGCCGGGGTCGCGGCGAGCGCCGTGTTCGGGCCGAACTTCGCGGGCTGCACGAGGGCCGCGACCTTCGCCACCGGCTTGTGCAGGAACTCGAGGAAGGGCTTCGGATAGAGGCCGATCCAGAAGCACAGCACGACGAGCGGCACGAGGGTCGCGATCTCGCGGCCGTTCAGGTCCACGAGGTGCTTGTTCTCCTCGTGGGTGAGCTTGCCCCAGAAGACCCGCTGGTAGAGCCAGAGCAGGTAGGCCGCGCCGAGCACGACGCCCGTCACCGCCCAATAGGCCCAGACCCGGTTCGCCGCGTAGGCCCCCTGCAGGATCATGAACTCGCCGACGAAGCCGTTGAGCAGCGGCAGACCCAGCGAGGCGAGGAAGATGATCATCGTGAAGGTGGCGTAGACCGGCATCACGTGGGCGAGCCCGCCGAACTGGGCGATCTCCTTGGTGTGCCGCCGCTCGTAGATGAGCCCCACGAGGAGGAAGAGCCCCCCGGTGGACAGGCCGTGGTTGACCATCTGCAGGACGCTCCCCTCCAGCCCGAGCGGGTTGAGGGCGAACATGCCCAGCATCACGAAGCCGAGGTGGCTCACCGAGGAGTAGGCGATGAGCTTCTTCATGTCCTTCTGCACGAGGGTCACGAGGGCGGCGTAGACGATGCCGATGATCGAGAGCGTCACCATCCAGGGCACCGCCTCGAGGGTCGCCTGCGGGAAGAGGGGCAGCGAGAAGCGGATGAAGCCGTAGGTCCCCATCTTCAGGAGGACGCCGGCCAGGATCACCGAGCCCGCGGTCGGGGCCTCCACGTGGGCGTCGGGCAGCCACGTGTGGAACGGGAACATCGGGACCTTGATCGCGAAGCCGAGGAAGAAGGCGAGGAAGCACCAGAACTGGAGGTCCGCCGGGACCCCCATCTCCACCCAGCGCGTGAAGTCGAACGTGCCGGTCGTCTCCAGGCCGGGGAGCTTCCGCGACTGGAAGTAGAGGGCGAGGATGCCGAGGAGCATCACCACCGAGCCCGCCAGGGTGAACAGGAAGAACTTGATCGCGGCGTACAGGCGCCGGGCGCCGCCCCAGATCCCGATCAGGAAGTACATCGGGACCAGCATGACCTCCCAGAACACGTAGAAGAGGAACATGTCGAGGGAGCAGAACGTGCCGATCATCCCGGTCTGGAGGAGGAGCAGGAAGATGTAGTACTGCCGCACGCGGTCGGTGATCGCCGTCCAGCTCGAGAGGATCGCGATCGCGCCGAGGAGCGTCGTGAGCAGGATGAGCAGCGCCGAGATCCCGTCCACCCCGAAGAAGTATTGGACCCCGATCGAGGGGATCCACGAGGCCTTCTCCACGAACTGGAAGCCGTCGGCCGTGCGGTCGAACGAGAACCACAGCGGCAGGCTCACCAGGAAGCCGAGGAGGCCGAAGCCGTTCGCCACCCAGCGCACGGCGCCCTCCTTCTCCTTGCCCCCGAACATGGGGAGGAGGAGGACGAGCGCCCCGACGAGCGGGGTGTAGGCGATGACGGAGAGGAGGTGCTCCCGGTAGAAGTCCATGAGTGCCCCTTAGTACAGCCCGAGGAGGAATCGGCCGGCCGCGACGAGCAGGAAGAGGCCGATCAGCATGCTGAGCGCGTAGTGCTGGACGAGGCCGTTCTGCACGGCCCGCAGCGCGTAGCTCAGGTTGTCGAGGAGGAAGGCGAGGAGGTTCACCGCGCCGTCCACGATCCAGCGGTCCCAGAGGTTGGAGGCCTTCGCCACCACGTCGCGCACGGACCACGCGATGCCGTTCACGCCGAGCCCGGGGCGCACCTCGCCGTCGCCCCCGTCCACCACGAAGCGGTCGTTCGCGTGGAGCGCGCTCCCGCCGCCGAGGGCGAGGCCACGGACGAACACGGCCCCGTAGAGCTCGTCCACCCAGTACTTGTTGAGGAGGGTCCGGTAGGCGGCGGGGAAGGACGCGGCCAGCCGGTTCGGGATCTCGAAGGCGCCCTTGTAGAAGCGGGTCGCCACCAGGATGCCGGCGGCGGCGATGAGGACGCTGAGGCCCATGAGGCCGAGCTCGACGCCGTGGCCGGGGACGGGGGCCTGGAACACCTCGGTGAGCGCGTGGTGGGCGTGCTCGAAGGCGGGCTCCATGAAGTGCTCCATGAAGTTGCCGCCGCCGAGGACGGCGGGGACGCCGAGCAGGCCGGCGAGGATCGAGCCCACGGCCAGGATCTGGAGCGGCACTACCATCGTCTTCGGTGACTCGTGGAGGTGCTTCGCCTGCTCCGCCGTCCCGCGGAAGGCCCCGCCGAAGGTCATCCAGTAGAGGCGGAACATGTAGAAGGCGGTGAGCGCGGCCGCCACGGCGCCGATCGCCCACACGTAGCGACCGTAGCCGCCCACGCGGTAGGCCGACCACAGGATCTCGTCCTTCGAGAAGAAGCCGGCCAGCGGCGGGATCCCCGCGATCGCGATGCACCCCACCAGCATCGTGACGTGCGTCCAGGGCAGCTTCGACTTGAGGCCGCCCATGTTCCGCATGTCCTGCTCGCCCGACATCGCATGGATGACCGAGCCCGAGCCGAGGAAGAGCAGCGCCTTGAAGAAGGCGTGGGTGAAGACGTGGAAGATGCCGGCGCCGAAGGCCCCCACCCCGCAGGCGAGGAACATGTAGCCGAGCTGGCTCACCGTCGAGTAGGCGAGCACCCGCTTGATGTCGTTCTGGACGAGGCCGATCGTGGCCGCGAAGATCGCGGTCACGGCGCCCACGATCGCCACGGTGGCCATCGCGTTCGGGGCGTGGGCGTAGATCGGGGCCGAGCGGGCGACCATGTAGACGCCGGCGGTGACCATCGTCGCCGCGTGGATGAGGGCGGAGACCGGGGTCGGACCCTCCATCGCGTCGGGCAGCCAGACGAAGAGCGGGACCTGCGCGCTCTTGCCGGCGGCGCCGATGAAGAGGAGAAGGCCGATGAGCGTCAGCGTCCCGCCCCAGGCCCAGTCGACCGGCATCTCCGCGACGCCGGACATGATCGAGCGGAAGTCGAGGGTGCCGAAGGTCACGAAGACGAGGAACATCCCGGCGAGGAAGCCGGCGTCGCCGATGCGGTTGACGATGAAGGCCTTCATGCCGGCGTTGGAGGCGCTCTGCTTGTGGAACCAGAACCCGATGAGGAGGTACGAGCAGAGGCCGACCCCCTCCCACCCCACGAAGAGGACCGCGTAGTTCGCCCCCAGGACGAGGGTGAGCATGGCGAACATGAAGAGGTTCAGGTACGCCATGTACCGGGCGTAGCCCGGGTCGTGGCCCATGTACCCGATCGAGTAGACGTGGATGAGGAAGCCGACGAAGGTCACGAAGAGGACCATCACCGAGGAGAGCGGGTCCACCATGTAGGCCCACTCGACGGTGAAGGGCGTGGCGCCGGCGGCACCGTGGACGGCGGTCTCGGCGGCGCTCCCCGGCAGCCAGGTCCAGAGCGTCTCGACGATCGTGTGGTCCGGCGCGACGCGCGCCTCGACGACCGCCCACACGGCGACCAGGAACGAGAGGAAGACCGCCCCCGCGGCCACCAGGCCGACGATCGGGCTCGGGGCGTGGTGGTCCCCGTGGCCGTGCTCGTCGTGGCCGGGCCCGCCGGCCTTGCGGCCGAGGACGCGGACCCCGATCGTGAAATTGAACAGGAAGCCGAGGAGGGGAAAGAGAGGTATCAGGAAGAGGAGCGGGCGCATGTCACCCCACAGGCCGTCGGGCCGGGCGGATCATATTTGATGCCTCGGAAGACCGTCAAGCCAAGCAATTGCATCATTTTGGGTGGGTCGTGCCCCGCGCCGACCGAGCCATGGCCAAAGCCTCCCCATGTCGGCCCGATCGGGCGTACGGAGGGGCGGGCGCCTCATCCCCCGCACGCGGTCCGCCTGGGACGTCAGCGGCCGGCGGAGGGGGAATGCCAGCGGCCCGCCTTCAGGAGACCACTGTCGAGGATCGCGTCCATGTCGCGATCGTGGGCGAGCAGGGAGCAGCCACCGTCTTCCGCAATCGACGCGATGATGCAATCGACGGTCGAGCGGACCGTCTTCCCCTTCCGGCGAAGCTCGCGATAGAGCTCGGCGGCCCGCAGGTACAGACGGATCCCGGGCGGCTCGAGGAAGACGAGGTCCCCGAACGACCGGCGAATCGCATCCCGCCCCTCGTCGCGCCGCAGGCCCTGGAACACCTCTGCCACCACGATCCCGCACGTGCACACGTCGTCGTCGCCGCGCAGCAGCTCGGCGAGGGCGTCGGCCACGTGGGTGGGAGCACCGTTCAGGAAGTCCACCCAGGCCGAGGTGTCGACCAGGACCCTCACCGGGTGCCGCTCTCTCGGCTCCGGAGATCGTCGAGGCTGCCTTCCCAGCGAACCCGCCCGCGATAGTCGAGAAGCCGGCGAACCCGACGACGCCGTGCGTACTCCCGCAGCGCGTCGTTGATCACCGCCGTCTTCGTCTTGCCGGGCGCGGTCTTCATGGCACCCGTGAGGGCAGCGTCGTCGATGTTGAGGGTGGTGCGCATGTCGGCCTCCCGATGCAGATGCTAGCTCGCCAGGGTCTGCATCGCAAGGAGGGCGTCAGCCCCCCGTCGCCTTTCAGTGCCCCGTCCGTCCCGCCAGCAGGTCCGAGACGTGCGCCAGCAGCGGCACGAGGGCGAGAAGTCCGCTGCGGACGCCCTTCGGGCTGCCCGGGAGGTTGACGATCAGGCAAGCGCCGAGGAGCCCGGCCCGGCCCCGCGAGAGGGGGGCGAGGGGGGTGTCGGCGAGGCCGCGGGCGCGCAGGTGCTCCGCGATGCCGGGGGCCTCGCGGGCGATCACGTCGAGCGTCGCCTCCGGCGTCACGTCGCGCTCGGCGAGCCCCGTTCCACCCGTCGTCACGACGAGCGTCGCGCCGGCCGCTGCCTCGCGCAAGGCGGCGGCGATCGCGGGCCGGTCGTCGGGCACGACCCGGGGGCCCGCGACCTCGAACCCGGCCTCCCGCAGGAGCCGGCACGCCTCGGGCCCGGAGACGTCCTCGCGCTCCCCCCGCGCGCAGGAGTCGCTGATGGTGAGCACCGTGGCGCGGGGCATGGGGACCTCCGGGGACGCCCGTTTGACGGTGCCGGAAGCCGGCACCTATAGTGGAGGATAGGCAGGCTGGCGGGGGCCCCGCAACCCATGACACACGGAGAGAGACGATGTCGGCGTTGACACTGGCGGTTTTCCTCCTCGGGCAGGCGGCGCCCGCCACCGCGGCCGGGACCGAGGTCCGTGCCCTCACCGTGACCCTGCTGGACGAGAAGGACCAGGCCGCGGCCGACGTCTCGGTCGCGGACGTGGCGCTCGTCGAGAACGGCGTCTCGCGGGACATCACATCCTTCAAGCCCGACGCGCGTCCGCTGTCCGTCGCGATCGTGGTGGACTCGAGCGCGGCCCTCTCCTCCTCCTACCGCCTGCACGTCGTCGACTCGGTGCTGGGCGTGGTGAGGGCGCTGCCGGAGGGCACGCGCTACACCCTCTGGACGACCGGGGACCGCCCGACCAAGATCGTGGACCACACGGACGACCGGCAGCTTGCCGGCAACGCCCTGCGGCTCGTGGCCCCCCAGGGCGGCAACTACATGCTCGACGCCGTCCTGGAGGCCTCGACCGACCTCGCGAAGCTCTCCCGCGAGGGCGACCGCAAGGCGATGGTGGCGGTCACCGGCCTGGGCCCGGAGTTCAGCTACGTCGACAAGTACCGCTCGGCCGAGGTCGGCGAGAAGAACCTCGACCTCTTCCTCGGTGTCGAGATCGAGGCCGGGGAGGCCGCCTTCGAGGTGCGCAGCAACATCGGCTACGTGTTCGACCGCCTGGTGCGGGCGACCGGCGGGCGTCAGGAGATCACCCTCTCGGCCATGGGCGTGAACGACGCGCTGCGGAAGGTCGGGGCCCACCTGCGGGCCGGCTACCGCCTCGCCTACGCCACCGTGCCCGACCTCAAGAAGCGCAAGCTCGACCTGAGCGTGGCCCGTCCGGGCACCCGGGTCTTCCTTCCCGCGGCGTCGGACCGCGAGCCCGCCGCCGGCGAGCGCTGAACGGCGCGAGGGCGCGCGATGAAGACGCGGACGGCTCTTCTCCTCCTCATCGGCGCGGGGATCGCGGCGCCGCCGCCCCTCGGCGCCCAGGCCCGTCCCCAGGCCCCCGTCTTCGGGACGGGGATCGAGATCATCAACCTGAGCCTCTCCGTCACCGACCCCCGGAACAACTTCGTGACCGACCTCGGCCAGCGCGACTTCGCGGTGTTCGAGGACGGCATCCGGCAGGAGCTGAGCCTCTTCACCCACGAGAACCTACCGATCTCGATGGTGCTGATGGTCGACACCTCGGCGTCGATGGAGGAGAAGCTGCAGACCGCGCAGGCGGCGGCGATCCGGTTCACGAAGACGCTGCGGACGCAGGACGTCGCCCAGGTCGTGCAGTTCAACGACCGGGCCACGACCCTGCAGCCCTTCACGAACGACCTGGCCCTCCTCGAGGCCGCCATCAAGAGGACGGAGGCCTCGGGGCCGACCGCGCTGCACAACGCCCTCTACATCGCCCTCAAGGACCTCGGCCGAGACAAGAAGGCGGCCGAGCTGAGGCGCCGGGCGATCGTGCTGCTCTCGGACGGGGAGGACACCGCCTCCCTCGTGACGGACGAGCAGGTGCTCGACCTCGCCAAGAAGAGCGAGATCAACATCTACGCGATCAGCCTGCGCCCGAACCGCCCGCAGGACCGGCAGCGGCAGGCCTTCAGCCAGGCCGAGTACCTCGTCAACTCGCTCACCCGGGAGACCGGCGGGCGCGCCTACTTCCCGTCCTCGATCGGCGAGCTCGAGTCGGTGTACGACCGGATCGCGGAGGAGCTCCGCACCCTCTACAGCGTCGGCTACGTCTCCGCGAACGCGCGCCGGGACGGCAAGTGGCGGAGGATCGTGGTGCGGGTGCCGGATCGCGAGGGCATCACGGTCCGGCACAAGCTCGGCTACTACGCTCCGCGGGGCTGAAGATCAGAACCCGAGCCAGACGCTGACGTGGGGCCGCGGCGGGCAGTACCGCGGCGGCGGGGGCGGCGGGTAGTAGCCGTACCCATAGCCGTACCCGGAGCCATAGGAGCCGTAGGCGTAAGGGGCGTAGCCGTACCCGTAGTACGCCGGCGGGGCGTAGTAACGGTAGCCCCGGGAGTACGGCCGGTAGCCATAACCGGAATGGCCGTAGCTCGGCCGGTGGCCGTAGTAGCCGTGGGCCGGGGGCCGGTGCCCGCGCGACGAGCGCGGCCGGTCCCGCGCCTCGGCGAGCGGGGACGCGAAGAGCGCGGCGGCGAGCGCGAGCGCGGGGACGAGGGTTCGGGCCTTCATCGCGGGACCTCCGTGACGTTCTCCGCAATGAGCAGGAGCAATCTCCGTTCCCGCTGCCCGAGCCTTGAGACGAAAGGGTTTACGCGGAGAGCCGGCGCGGGGGCGTCAGCGGCGGCGCACAGTTGTTGTCTTCCCGGGAGGACGCTCTCGTGATCACTCGACCCAGACGCGGACCGTCGTTTCTTCGTCGTCGATCTCCACGAGGCTCTGCCCGGAGTCGAGGGCGCGGAGGACCTCACCGAGGGTCGGCCGACGGCGCCGGTCGGATGGCCCGATCGGCCAGTCGTCGCCGAGCGAGCGGACGAGGCCGAGCGGCAGGTTCACGGAGACCCTCGCCTTCTTTCCCGCCTTCTCGACGATCCGCACCTTGAACCAGCGCGCCTCGGCGCCGGCGACGCGGGGCTGCGCCCCGCTCGCTGGCGGCGGCTCCTCGACCGGGGACGCGGCCGCCGGGGAGGAGGCCACCGCCCGTCTCACCGCCTGCAGGTCGTCGTCGGCGCGATCGGCGGATGCGTTCCCCGCGAGGGCGAGCACGAGGATCGCGGCGGACAGCGTCGTCTTCATGGCCCCTCCTCCTACTCGATCCAGACCTGGATGCGCTCGCCGTCGTCGCCCTCGACCGTGAGGATCTCGCCGGGGCCGGTCTGCTTCAGCCGGTCCCAGAACGTGCGGGCGTCGTAGCCCTCCTTCCTCAGGTCGGCGATGGCGTCGTCGGGCAGGCTCTTGAAGACGAGGTCGGCGAGGGCGACCGGGAGGTTGATCGACACCCCGGGCTTCGTCGCGCCCTTCTCGTAGATCCTCACCCGGACCCAGCTCGCCCCGCGGGCCTTTCCCGTGGCGCGCCGGGGGCCTTCCGGGGGGGCCTCGGCGAGGGCGGCGCGGTCCACGCGGAGCAGGGCGAGCTTCGCCCGCTCGACGAGGTCCTCGTCCTTCTCCTGCGCGAGGATCTCGCGTAGCACGGGGACCGCGGGCTTGCCGGCCCCGGGGCCGAGCGAGGCCACCTGGAGGGCGGCGAAGTAGCGGACCGTGCGGCTCGGGTCGGCGAGCGCGTCCTGCGCCACCGCGAGGTGCTGCGCCTTTCCCACTTTCGCCAGCTTCACCGCGAGGGCGACCCGGCTCGTCTTCGCCTCCTCGACGAGGGTGCGGTCGACGGGCTTGACGGCGAGATAGGCACGGTACTCGGAGAGCGCACGCTCGCTCTCCCCGAGGCTCTCGCTGCAGCGGGCGATCCAGTAGATCGACGCCTGCGCGTCGGGGCCGCGGCCCGAGGCCCGCACCGACTGCCACGCCTCGCGCGCCTCGGCGTACTGCCGGTCGAAGAAGAGCGCCTTGGCCGAGCGCAGCTTCTCCGCGTCGGCCTGGGCGTTGGCCACCGCCGGCAGCAGGAGCGCGGCCACGGCGAGCGCCGCCAGTCGTTGCCTCATCCCTCGAGCTCCCTCGTCATCAGCCGGATCCGCATCAGCAGCTGCCGCTGCTCGACCTGCTGGCGCAGCCGCTCCACGTCCCCGCGCTTCACGCAGGAGGGCAGGTCGGCCACCTCCCGCAGCGCCAGCTCCACTTCGTCGAGCACCCCGCGCGCGCTCGCCACCGCCTCCCCGCCGGCCCCCACCACGAGCGCTCGGCGGCCGAGCAGCTCGCGGCTGCGCTCCGGCGCCCGGCCCACGTCGAGCCTCTCGTCCTCGCGGTCGCAGTCGACGCCGGTGGCGGACACCGCGACCAGGACGTCGCCCGCGTCGCTGAGGTAGCGGGCGGCGTGCTCGCGGGCGAGGTTGCGCTCGATGCGGGCGAGGGCGTCCTCGGTGACGAGCGGGCTGGCCTCGGCCGGCGGGATCTCGGCCCGCGAGGCCTCCGGGGCCGGCCGCAGCGTCCCCACGATCGAGGGCACGAGCGCGGCCACGGCGAGCACGGCGGCCGCCGCGGGGAGGGCCACGAGCCACCAGCGCGGTCGTCCCCCCGGCACGAGCGCGCGCTCGACCTCGCGCTCGACCCGCGCGGCGAGGACGCGCACGCTCACCGGCGGCTCGGCGTCGCGCAGGGGGTCGCTCTCCATCTCGGCCACGACGGCGAGGAGCGCGTCGTGCTCCGCCCGGCAGCGCGGGCAGGACTGGACGTGGACGAGCGTCTGCTCCCGCTCGCGCCCCTCGAGGGCGCCGGCGGCGAGGAGGCTCACGCGGCGGCGGCGGCGCAGATGCTCGAGGATCACGCCCGGCCTCCCGCGAGGGCCGCGCGCATCCGGTGGAGCGCGCGGTGCAGGCTGCTCTTCACGGTGCCGAGGCTCATGTCGAGCGCCCGTGCGATCTCCTCGAGGCTCATGTCCTGGTAGTGGCGCAGCACGACCACCGCGCGCTGGCGGTCGGGCAGGGCGCGCAGGGCCAGGGCCACGCGCTCGCCCGCCTCGCGCCCCTGGAGGTGCCGGTCGGGAGACGGCCCGGGGTCGGCGAGGGACGAGGCGTGGTCGCCCTCCGCGAGCGGCGTGAAGGTCTCGCCCCTCCGCCGGTTGCGCCGCCAGCGGTCGATCGAGAGGTTCACCGTGATGCGCGAGAGCCAGGGGCCGGCCTCGGCCGAGCCGTCCCACCGCCCCGCGGACTGGTACACCCTCACGAAGGCCTCCTGCACGACGTCGAGCGCGTCCTCGGGCTGGCGCAGGTACCCGAGGGCGATCCGGTAGAGGCGGCGGTAGTGCCGCTCCATGAGCGGGGCGAGGGCCTCGCGGTCCCCGGCCGCGAGTCGCGCCATGAGCTCCCGGTCGCCCGATTCCCGCGACGGCTCCATGTGGATCGCTTCATTGGACCACGGTACCGCGCCCCCGGTCTTCATCCTCCGGACGGGTAACGCCCGAGGGAGCGCCGGGGTTCCCGGGGAGGCGTCGTTGTCTTTGCCGCGCCGGCCCTCCATAATCCGGAAGCCATTGAAGGAGAATCGCTTGCGTGAGCCAAGAGCCAGCTTCACCGACGAGGACACCTGGCGGGTCTTCCGGATCATGGCGGAGTTCGTCGAGGGCTTCGAGACGCTCTCGAGCATCCCCAGGGCGGTGACCGTGTTCGGCTCCGCCCGGACCCGCCCCGGCGATCCCGAGTACCGGCAGGCCGAGGAGCTCGGCCGCGCCCTGGCGAAGGCCGGTCACACGGTCATCACCGGCGGCGGCCCCGGCGAGATGGAGGCGGTGAGCAAGGGGGCGTTCGAGGCGGGCGGCCGCACGATCGGCGTCTGCATCGAGCTGCCGCACGAGGAGAAGCCCAACCCCTACCTCACGCACGTCGTCAGCTTCCGCTACTTCTTCGTGCGGAAGGTGATGTTCGTGAAGTACACGAAGGCCTTCATCATCCTCCCCGGCGGCTTCGGGACGCTCGACGAGCTGTTCGAGGCGCTCACCCTGGTGCAGACGCGGAAGGTGCCGCCCTTCCCGGTCATCCTCGTCGGGGACGACGCGTTCTGGGAGGGGCTGCTCACGTGGCTCAGCTCCTCCCTCCTGCGGTGCGGCAAGATCGGGCCCGAGGACCTCGCGCTGCTCCAGCGGGCGCGGACGACGGAGGAGGTGCTCGCCCTCGTCGCCCGGGGTGCGGGCGCCTGAGGCCGGGCTACGGCTTCTTCGTTCCGCCGAACAGGGCGTGGATGATCCAGTTCACGACCATGATCACGAGGCTGCCCAGGATCCCGGCCCACAGGCCGCTCACGTGGTAGCCGGGCATGAACTGCGAGAAGCCCCAGAGCAGCAGCCCGTTCAGGACGAAGTAGAAGAGCCCCAGGGTCAGCACGAGGAAGGGCAGGGCGAGGAAGAGCGCGATCGGCCGCACGATGAGGTTGAGCAGGCCGAAGATCGCCCCCGCCACGAGGAGCTGCACCCAGCTCCCGCCGAAGCTGATGCCGGGCACGACGTAGGCCGTGGCGATCAGGGCCACGGCGTTGGCGACGATCGAGAGCAGGATCTTCATCGGGAGGCCTCCGTCGTTCAGGGTTTCTCTCTCTCGAGGCGCCAGCCGGCGGGCACCTCGAACAGCTCCGCCGGCTGGGGGCCCACGCGGACCGCGGTGACGGTCGCGACCGTCTCGTGGGTCTCGCCGAGCACGCTCACGCGGGTGCGGGTCTCGAGGGGGAACCCGGGCAGCTCGCGGATCGCGGCCACGAGTCCGCCGAGGGCCTGGGCCGCACCCGACCACTCGAGGAAGTCCGCGAAGGCGGCGGCCCCCACCGGCAGGTCCTCCGCGACCCAGACGTCGATCGTCGCCTGGCGGCCGCGCAGGCGGAAGCCGCGGCAGGCGTGGCCGGCGATCGTGCGGCGTCCCTCGAGCGGCGCCGGGCGCAGAGCATCGTCCAGGAGGGCGCCGGCCACCGAGGCGTCCTGGTGCGAGCGGGCGCGCAGCCGAGTGACGTCGAGCTCCACCGCGAGACGCGCGTCGGGGTCGAGGCGGATCGCGCGCCCCTCGTCGAGGCGAAGCACGAGGGCGGGCCCGCCCGGCTCGTCGCCCGCCTCGAGGCGGAGACGGCGGCCCGCGTGCCAGACCCGCGAGCGCACGCCCGGTCCCACGACCGCGCCGCCCGGCCGCACCACCGTCGTCTGCTCGAAGTAGAGGCCGACCGTTCCCGCCGGGGAGGCGGATAGCAGCAGAGCGAAAACCGCAGCGTGGATCACGTCGCGTCTCCGAAATGAGCCATGGACAAGCGCGGGTGACTATCATACAGTCTCGCGCGGCCTCGACAGACGATGACACCTGCATCGTGAAGACCCCGGCCGAGTCGCTCAACTTCCGACAGTCGCTGCTCGAGTTCCTGGAGGCCGGCCCGGGCCAGGAGGAGGCCCTCCTCCGCGAGTTCGAGCGGAAGAAGGACGCGGGCGACCCGCTCTACTCCTCTCTCCTCTACCTCCTCACCCACCTCGACTTCACCGAGAAGCAGGCCTCGCGCCACTGGAAGCGCGTGCTCGCCCACCGCGAGGCGATGCGCGAGGGGCTCGGGCGCGACCCGGGCCTGCGGGTGGCGATCGTGGACTACTTCGTGAACGTCAGCCACGAGCTGCGGAACCCGAAGGTCATCGAGCTCGCGCTCTACGAGAGGACCGAGCGCTCGGCGGTGAGCGACGGGCTGACCGGCCTCTTCAACCACGCCTACTTCCTGCAGGCGCTGCGGCAGGAGGTGCTGCGCTCGAAGCGGCACGGGTTGAAGGCGGCCCTGCTGCTGCTCGACCTCGACGACTTCAAGCGCGTCAACGACGAGCACGGCCACGTGGAGGGCGACCGCGTCCTCATGCGCGCGGCGGCGACGGTGAAGGACGGCGTCCGCGAGATCGACGTGGCCGCCCGCTACGGCGGCGAGGAGTTCGCGGTGCTCCTGCCCGACACGTCGCGCCTGGGGGCGTTCGTGGTGGCGGAGAGGATCCGGCGCCGGGTCGAGGAGCGCTTCGCCCGCAGCCGGACGCCGGTCACGGTCTCGGGCGGGATCGCCATCTTCCCCGACGACGCCGGGGCCCCGGCCGACCTCGTCGTCCAGGCGGACGCCGGGCTCTACGGCGCGAAGGCGGCGGGCAAGAACCGGATCTTCCTGCCCCAGGGAGAGAGGCGCCGCTTCCGCCGCCTGACGGCTCCCCACCGCGCCACTGTCGCCACGGCGGTCGCCGATGCGCCCGCCCGCGTGAAGAACGTCTCCGAGGGGGGCCTGCTGGTGAGCCTGCGCGAGACGGTGGCGGTCGGCAGCGCGGTGAACCTGACCATCGAGCGCGCGGGGGCGGGCCCCGTCGGCCTGCGCGGCGAGGTCGTGCGGGTCGAGCGGGTGCCGGGAGAGGAGGACCCCGCCTTCGACGTCGGCGTGCGCTTCCTCGAACCGGCCGAGGCCGAGAGGTTCCTCGAGCCGGTCGGCTGATCGCGCGGGGCGGCTGGGGCGGCTCCGGAGGCTCGGGCTCGAGGCGCGTCCTGTGCTAAGCTGTTTGTTTGGTATGCGGAACGCCTCCTCGAGACTGCGGCTGCCCCTCGCCCTCGTGACCGGCCTCGTGGCCACGGGCTGCGGGGGCGGCGGCACGTCCCCGAGCGGGCCGAGCGGGCCGACGACCCCGACGTACTCGGTCACCGCGACCGTGTTCTACGACCAGAACGCGAACGGCCTGCTCGACCCGAGCGAGGGCGCCCGCGTCCCCGGCGTCGCGGTCGTGATCGGCACCGGCACGGGGACGAGCGCCGTGGGGACGGGGCTGGCGGCGGTCACGGGCATCACCGAGGGCGCGCTGACGGCGGCCGTGCGCACGGAGAGCCTGCCCGCGTACTTCCAGGCGCCCGCCCCGATCCCCGTGCAGGTCCCCGGCACGACCGAGATCCGGGTCCCGCTGACGCTCCCGATCGGGAACAACAACCCGAACCTCTACCTCGGGCTCGGCGACAGCATCACGTTCGGCGACGGGTCGAGCGACAAGATGGGCTACGGGCTCAAGCTGCAGAGCCTCCTGGGGGCCCACTTCGGCCGGGCGGAGGTCCGCCTGCGCGGGCGGCAGGGGGACACCAGCGCGGAGACGGCGGAGGTCACCCGCCGGACGCTCCGGGACTACGACCCCGCCTACACGCTGATCCTGCTGGGCACCAACGACTGGCACGACCAGACGTGCCAGAACCAGGGACCGTCCGCCTGCTTCACGATCGACGCCCTGCAGTCGATCCTCGAGGACGTGAAGGACTGGGACAGCCTGCCGGTGCTCGCCACGATCATCCCCGCGAACCCCGCGAAGGCCCCGGCCAGCCGCAACGTCTGGTACGACGACATGAACGCCCGGATCAAGGTGCTCGCCCAGCAGCAGAAGGTGACGCTCGCCGACCTCAACGCGGACTTCAAGGCCGCCGGCAACCTCCCCTCCCTCTACACGGACGACGTCCACCCGAACGACGCGGGCTACCAGGTGCTGGCCCAGGGCTGGTGGAAGGCCATCACGCGGGCCCGCTCGGCCGCCGCCTCATCCTCGCCCCGCTTCGGCTTCCACCTCTAGCCGTCGGACAATTCCGTCGGGATCCCGGCGGTCGTCCGACATTTCTGTCAAAATCCCCGGGTGCCTCCCCGCACCCCGGACCCCCGCCACCTGTCCGGCCTGCTCGAGGTCAGCCAGGCCCTCGGCGGGACGCTGAACCTGCGCGCCGCCCTCGACCGGGTCCTGACGATCCTCGAGGATAGCCACGGGACGCTCTCCGCCACGCTGGTGCTGCGCGACGGGGAGTCGGGTGACCTCGCGGTCGAGGCGGCGAGCGGGAGCGGGGCCTCGTCCCGCGCCACCCGCTACCGCCTCGGCGAGGGGATCGTGGGGCGGGTGACGCAGAGCGGGAGGCCGGTGGTGGTACCGCAGGTCAGCCGGGAGCCCCTCTTCCTCGACCGCTCCGGCGCCTACCGCCGCTCGGGCCGGTCGGAGATGTCGTTCGTCTGCGTCCCGATCCGTTCGGAGCACCGCACGGTGGGGGCCCTCGGCGTGGCCCTCCCCTACGAGGGGGACCGCCCCTACGAGCAGGAGGCCCGGTTCTTCGGGGTGGTGGGCTCGATGATCGGCCAGGCGGTGCGGGTCCATCACCTCGTGGAGGCGGAGAGAAAGCGCCTCCTCGACGAGAACACCAAGCTCCGGCGCGAGCTCACCGAGCGCTACGACATCCGCAACCTCGTGGGCTCGAGCCGCGCCATGCAGGCGGTCTACGAGCAGGTGGCGCAGGTGGCGCCGGCCAGCACCACCGTGCTGCTGCGGGGGGAGTCGGGGACGGGCAAGGAGCTCGTGGCCCACGCCATCCACTACTCCTCGGCGCGGGCGAAGAAGCCCTTCGTCAAGGTCAGCTGCGCGGCGCTGCCCGAGGCCCTCGTCGAGTCGGAGCTCTTCGGCTACGAGCCGGGTGCCTTCACCGACGCGCGGTCGCAGAAGAAGGGCCGGTTCGAGCTGGCCCAGGGGGGGACCCTCTTCCTCGACGAGATCGGCGAGCTCACGCCCTCCACGCAGGTCAAGCTCCTCCGCGTCCTCCAGGAGCGCGAGTTCGAGCGGCTGGGCGGGGTGCAGCCGATCAAGGCCAACGTGCGCGTGATCGCGGCCACCAACAAGGACCTCGAGGCGGCGGTGAAGGAGGGCGGCTTCCGCGAGGACCTCTACTACCGCCTCAACGTCTATTCGATCTGGCTGCCGCCGCTGCGCGAGAGGAAGACCGACATCCCCCTCCTCGCCGACCACTTCGTGGAGAAGCACGCCGCCGCCCACGGCAAGGACGTGCGCCGGATCGCCACCTCGGCCATCGACATGCTCATGAGCTACCACTGGCCGGGCAACGTGCGCGAGCTCGAGAACTGCATCGAGCGGGCGGTGCTCGTGTGCGAGGGGGGGGCGATCCACGCCCACCACCTGCCGCCCACCCTGCAGACGGCGGAGGTGTCCGGCACCCTCGCCCGGCAGTCGCTGCGCGAGGCGCTCTTTGCCTACGAGAAGGACCTGGTGCAGGACGCGCTCAAGAGCGCCCGAGGCAACCGGGCCAAGGCGGCCCGGCTGCTGGACACGACCGAGCGCATCCTGGGCTACGCCGTCCGCAAGCACGGGATCGACGTCTCCCGCTTCCGCTGAGCTCCCCGCCGGTGTAGTCTCGGCCCTTCCCCCGGAGGAGCCCATGACCACCCGCCCCTTCTCGCGCCGCGACGTCCTCAAGACCGCCACCGGCGCCGCCGCCGCCCTGTCGCTGGCCCGGCCCGGCTCCGCCCAGACCCCGCCGCCGCCCGGCCCCGGCGGCAGCATGATGGGCGTCCCGTTCGAGCGGAAGGACGTCGTCCGCGTCGGCCTGATCGGCTGCGGCTCGCGCGGCCCGGGCCACGCCCGCAACCTCCTCGGGATCGAGGGGGTCGAGCTCAGGGCGGTGTGCGACGCCGTGCCCGAGCGGGTGGCGCGGGTGCAGGAGCGGGTCGAGAAGGCGGGGCGGCCGCGGCCCGAGGGCTACTCGAAGGGGGAGCGCGACTTCGAGAACCTCTGCCGCCGGGGCGACCTCGACCTCGTGTACATCGCCACCCCCTGGCGCTGGCACGTCCCGATGGCGCTGGCCGCGATGGCGGGGGGCGCCCACGCCTGCGTCGAGGTCCCGGCCGCGGTCACGCTCGAGGAGTGCTGGCAGCTCGTGGACGCCTCCGAGCGGACGCGCCGGCACTGCATCATGCTCGAGAACTGCTGCTACGGCTGGAGCGAGATGCTGGTCAAGAACCTCGTCCGCGCCGGGATGCTGGGCGAGCTCACCCACGGCGAGTGCGCCTACATCCACGACCTGCGGGAGCTGCTCTTCGACAAGGAGCACGTGGGGCTCTGGCGGCGGCTCGAGCATCTCGAGCGCGACGGGAACCTCTACCCGACCCACGGGCTGGGGCCGGTCGCGCAGTACCTCGGCGTCCACCGCGGGGACCGCTTCGAACGCCTCGTGTCCATGAGCTCGCCCTCGCTCGGCCTGCAGGGCTACCGCGACGGGGCGCTCACGGCCGACGACCCGCGGCGGCAGGAGACCTACGCAACCGGCGACATGAACACGAGCCTCGTCCGCACCGCCCGCGGACGGACCGTCGTGCTGCAGCACGACGTCGTCTCGCCGCGGCCCTACAGCCGCATCAACATGGTCTCGGGCACGAAGGGCGCCTTCGCCGACTACCCGGCGCGGGTCTTCTTCGACGGGCAGAAGGACGACGCGTGGCAGGAGCTGCACCAGCGAGAGGGCCGGACCGCCGGCGGGATCGAGGACCGCTACGAGGACGCGCTGTGGAAGAAGCTCGCCGGGCCCGCCTCCCGGGGCGGCCATGGGGGCATGGACTACATCATGAGCTGGCGGCTCGTGCAGTGCGTGCGCGAGGGGCTGGCCCCCGACATGGACGTCTACGACGCGGCGGCCTGGAGCGCGCCCTCGGCCCTCAGCGAGCGGTCGGTGGCCGGGGGCAGCACCCCCGTCGAGTTCCCGGACTTCACGCGGGGGCGCTGGAAGGACGGGCGCCCCGCCTGATTCCCACAAACGTGTAGCCCCGGAACCGGCGGGCCGACATCTCTGTCGGCCCGTGGTCCCGGCCGCGCGCGGGTCGGGCCGGGCGGCAACTGACTGCCGGCAAAGGGCTTCCCCCTCGAGACCGGGGCCGGAGCCGGCGTGCACGCCTCTTGCCTCCGTGACGGGGCATGGATACCCCGACCCTCGTCCCGGCCGACACGGCCTGGATGCTCGCCTCGACCGCGCTCGTCCTGCTCATGACGCCGGCGCTCGCGTTCTTCTACGGCGGGCTCGTCCGCTCCAAGAACGCTCTCAACACGATGATGATGAGCGTGTCCTCCCTCGGCTTCGTGGGCGTGGCCTGGACCCTCCTCGGCTACAGCCTCGCCTTCGCCGAGGGCTCGGCCTTCGCGGGCAGCTCGTCGAGGGCCTTCCTCGCGGGGGTCGGGCTCGAGCCGCAGGGGACGATCCCTCACCTCCTCTTCATGGCCTACCAGGGCACGTTCGCCATCGTCACCGCCGCCCTCGTCTCGGGGGCGATCGTGGAGCGGATGCGCTTCGGGCCGTACCTCGCCTTCATCACGCTGTGGAGCCTCGTCGTCTACGCCCCGGTCGCCCACTGGGTCTGGGGCGGCGGCTTCCTCGCGAAGATGGGCACCCTCGACTTCGCCGGCGGCACGGTCGTCCACGTCAACGCCGCCACCGCCGCCCTCGTGGCCGCGGTCGTCCTCGGGCGGCGCAAGGACTACGCCCGCCAGGCCATCCTCCCCCACAACGTCCCCTTCACCCTCCTCGGGGCGGGGCTTCTGTGGTTCGGCTGGTTCGGCTTCAACGCGGGCAGCGCGCTCGCCGCGAACGGCGCCGCCGCCCTCGCCTTCGTCAACACGATGATCGCGCCGGCGGGGACGCTGGTCGTGTGGACGGCCCTCGACCTTCTCCGCGGCGGCAAGGCCACCGCGGTGGGCGCGGCCACCGGCATCGTGGTCGGCCTCGTGGCCATCACGCCCGCGGCCGGCTTCGTCGGCCCCATGCCCGCGCTCGCCCTCGGCGTGGCCGCCGCCTTCCCGAGCTACTACGCGCTGCTCTACCGCGCGCGGACGCGGCTCGACGACTCGCTCGACGTCGTGGCCGCCCACGGGCTCGGGGGCACGGTCGGGGCGCTGCTCACCGGCGTCCTCGCCTCGAAGAACTGGAACGGTACCGCCGACGGGCTCCTCCACGGCAACCCGGCCCAGCTGGGGATCCAGGCCCTGGGCGTGCTGGCCGCGATCGCGTACAGCGGCCTCGCGAGCTTCCTGCTCCTGAAGGCGATCGGCCTCGTCGCGCCGCTCAAGGTGGACGCCCGCGAGGAGGGCCTCGGCCTCGACGTGAGCCAGCACGGCGAGGAGGCCTACGCCGACGACGAGGGCGCGATCCTCATCCTGCAGCGGACGGAAGGCCCCGCGCCGGCCGACGTCCCCACGCTCGCCGCCGCGGCGGCGGAGGGAGGCCGCTCGTGAAGCTCGTGGTGGCGATCGTCCGCCCGGACAAGGCCAACGAGGTCCTAGAGGCGCTGTTCCGCGCCGACGTCCAGGGCCTCACCCTCAGCCGCGTCCAGGGCCACGGGGGCGAAACCGAGAAGGTGGAGACGTATCGCGGGACCACCGTGAAGATGGAGCTGGAGGAGAAGGTTCGCTTCGAGATCGGGGTATCCGACCACTTCGTCGAGCCGACGGTGAGGGCCATCCTCGGCGCCGCCCGCACCGGGGAGGTCGGCGACGGGAAGGTCTTCGTCCTCCCCGTCGAGAAGATCTACCGCATCCGCACCGGCGAGGAGGACCGCGCGGCGGTCACGCCGGTCCAGGTGGTGGCCGCCGGACGAGCCTGACTCCCTCGCACGCGCCCGCTCGTCGCGGGCGCGGCCCGATCACGCCGCGCCCGCGACGTTCTACAATCTGTCTGTTCTCCCTTTCCCAGGAAGGCCATTCCATGAAGCCAGCCCCCCGCCGTCTCCTCCACCCCTTCCCGCTCCTCCCCCTGGCCCTCGCTCTCCTCGCTGGCCCTCTTTTCGCCCAGGCTCCCCTCGACGGAAAGAACGCCTTCGAGCGCCTGAAGGCGCTCGAAGGGACATGGGAGGGCCAGGCGGGCCACGGGCAGCCGGGCCAGCCCGCGACCGTCACCTGGCGCGTGGCCTCCGGCGGCTCGGTGGTCGAGGAGACGCTGTTCCCGGGCACGCCCCACGAGATGATCTCGATGTACCACCTCGTGGACGGCCAGCTCGTCCTGACCCATTACTGCTCGATGGCGAACCAGCCGCGCATGCGCCTCGACCCGAAGGGCTCTTCGCCCGACCGCCTCGTGTTCGCCTTCGACGGCGGCACGAACTTCGACCCCGCGAAGGACACCCACGTCCACTCCGGCGTCGTCGAGTGGAAGGGCGACACCCTCCACGCCTCGTGGACGGTGTTCTCGGCCGGTAAGCAAACAGGCCAGAACCAGTTCGTCCTCCACCGCAAGAAGTAGCTCACGGGGGGCCTGGGGGTGCACGCAGTCCCCCCAGAACAGGAACGCCAGACGAAGCCGTCGGCGTCTCCGCTCGGATGTCCCCGAGATGCAGGACGACCGAGCGATGTGCGCGGGGCCTACACCCCCGGCGGCCGCTGCCGGTGCCAGTCCGTCATGTCCTGGTAGGCGTCGGCCAGGGCCACGAGCGTCTCCTCCGAGAAGGCGCGGCCGAGCAGCTGCAGGGAGGCGGGCAGTTGGTCCCGGCCGAAGCCCATCGGCACCGCGACCGCGGGGAGGCCGGCCAGGTTCCCGGCCGGGATCGTGGCCGGCGGACGGGGCGCGTCCTTCGCCGGCTCCGGTGCGGGCGGGGCCCCGGGGGCGGGCGCGCTGAGATCGCGTCCGATCGGGGGGGCGAGCCGCGTGCGGGTCGGGGCGACGAGGGCGTCGTGGCGGGAGAGCAGGGCGTCGAGCTCCGCGCGCATCCTCACCCGCGCCCGCATGGCGTCGACGTAATCGGCGGCGCGCGTCATCATCATGGCGTAGCCGCCCACCCGGTCGCTCCTGTCCTGCAGCTGCGCGACCTTCCCGCTCTCGATCAGGTCGCGAAGGGCCGAGGCGCCCTCCGCGTCCACGATGACGCCCGCCGCCTCCCGGTAGGGCAGGTCGGGGAGGGGCACGTCCTCCTCGATGTCGGCCACGTCGCGCAGCGCGGAGAGCGCGTCCTTGAAGCGGGACTCGACGTCGGGGTCGGCGCCGACGGTGGCGTTGCGAAGGACGCCCACGCGGAAGCGGTGCCCGGGCCGGCCGCGCTTCGCCGGCTTCTCGCGGTACCGGAAGCTCTCGCCCGTCGTGGGGTCCTCGGGGTCGGGGCCGGCCACCGCCGCGAGCACGATCGCGCAGTCGTCCGCGCTCCGCGCGATCGGCCCCAGCTTGTCGAGCGTCCAGCTGAGCGCCATCGCGCCGTGACGTGAGACGAGGCCGTAGGTGGGCCGCAGGCCGGTCACCCCGCAGAAGGCGGCCGGGGTGAGGATCGAGCCGACCGTCTCGCTGCCGATCGCGAAGGCGACGAGCCCGGCCGCCACCGCCGCCGCCGAGCCGCTCGACGACCCGCCGCTCCAGTAGTCCGGGTTCCACGGGGTGCGCCCCGGGCCGGTGAAGCTCGCGTCGGGGTTGTCGTAGCCCAGGCCCCCCGCCAGCTCGACCATGGCGAGCTTGGCCACGAGCACGGCCCCTGCCTCCTCGAGGCGCCTCACGACGGTCGCGTCGAAGTCGAAGACCTGGCCGCGCAACGGCTCGGCGCCCCACGTGGTGGGGACGCCCTTCGTGGCCAGGAGGTCCTTCACGCCGAAGGGGATCCCGTGGAGCGCCCCGCGGTCCTTCCCCGCGAGGATCTCCTGGTTCGCACGGTGGGCCTGGGCGAGCGCGCGCTCGCGGGTCACCGTCACCACCGCCCCCAGCCTCGGCCCGATCGTCTCGAGCCGTCGCAGCGACATCTCCGCGAGGTCGACCGCCGAGAGGCGCTTCGCCCGGAGGTGGGCTCCGATCTCCCGGATCCCGGAGAAGAGGACTTCCTCGCCGATCATCGCCGGTCTCCTCTCCCCGCCGGTGCGGGGGGCCGCGCCTCGAAGAGGTTGACCGGGCCGTCGGAGTTGCGGAGCGCGGCGGCCCGGCGCAGCCGGTTCGCGCTGTCGAGGCCGCGGACGAGTTCCTTCCTCAACGCCGCGAGGTCGGCCGAGTCGAAGGGAGCGCCGAACTCGCGCTTCGCGACCTCGGCGAGCGCCTCCGCCACGGCCTCGTGGCCGGTCGGAGGGGTCGGGGCGGGGGCCGGGGGCGGGGCGGGGGCCGGCGCCGGGACGGCCTGCGGCCCGACCACGGCCGGGGCGAGCGGCACCGCGGCTAAGGTTCTCAGAAAGCCGCGTCGGGGTGTCGTCATCGCATCCTCCGGTCGGGGAGGAACGATAGCACCCGCCCGGGGGTAAAGGAGTGGAGACCGTCACACCGGCCAGCGCGGCCGACGTGGTTCCCCGGTCGAAGCACATGGGAACGCCCACACCTTGCAAAACAGAACTTCTGTTCTAAAATGTAAGAGTGATTCGCCGCGCCCTCGTCGAGGTCGTCCGCCGCCGCCTCCGCGGCTACCCCGCCGTGACCCTGGTCGGGCCCCGGCAGTGCGGCAAGACGACCCTCGCCCGGAAGCTGGGTGGGCACTATTTCGACCTCGAGCAGGAGCCCGAGAGGCTCCGTCTCGACATCCAGTGGGAGAGCCTCGAGAGCGGCAGGGCCCTCGTCGTCCTCGACGAAGCGCAGGCCTGGCCGGAGGTGTTCCCCCGCCTGCGGTCGGCCATCGACCGCGACCGCCGCCGAAACGGTCGCTTCCTTCTCCTCGGCTCGATCTCTCCGGCGATGATGTCGCGGGTGTCGGAATCGCTTGCGGGCAGGCTGGCCCTCGTCGAGCTCGTCCCGTTCTCGCTCGCCGAGGTTCCGAGGGTGCCCCTCGCGCGCCTCTGGCACCGTGGCGGGTACCCCGACGGCGGCGTGCTCGGCGGAAAGCGCTTTCCCCACTGGCAGCGCGACTACCTGGCGTTACTCGCTCAGCGTGATCTGCCGGCCTGGGGCCTGCCCGCCAAGCCTCAGGTCACGCAACGGCTGTTGAAGATGATCGCGGCGGTCCATGGTCAGGCCTGGAACGGCACCCAGGTGGGTCAGAGCCTGGGGCTGTCCTATCACACGGTCAACGGCTACCTCGACTACCTCGAGGGCGCGTTCCTCGTCCGGCGGCTGTCCCCGTGGCACGCCAACGTGGGCAAGCGCCTGGTGAAGAGCCCCAAGGTGTACTGGCGCGACAGCGGGCTCCTCCACTCGCTGCTCGGGGGGCCGTCCGAAACGGCGCTCCTCGATCAGCCCTGGGTGGGCGCCAGCTGGGAAGGCTTCGTCATCGAGCAGGTCCTGGCCCGTCTCGCGCAGCTGGACCGGCCCGCCGAAGCCTTCTTTCTCCGGACGAGCGACCAGCACGAGGTGGACCTCGTTCTCGACTTCGGAGTCGGCCTCTGGGCCATCGAGATCAAGCTCTCGGCCACGCCGGGGCCGGACGACATGCGCCGCCTCAACAAGGCCGCCGACCTGATCGACGCCCGGAAGCGCATCCTGATCTCCCGGACGCCGCGGTCCGTCGCGAGCGACCGCGAGATCTCGTGCAGCCTTCCCTGGTTCCTGCAGCACGCGCTCATCGCACCGCCCCCCGGGGGCTCCGACCGGGCCTGATTGGTCCCGGCCCGACGGCGGGAGATGGCTGCCGGTCCTACAATCCGCGGGTGCTCCCGCCGCTCCACCGGACGGTCCGCTCGCTCGGCCTCGTCAGCCTGCTGACCGACGCGAGCAGCGAGATGATCTACCCGCTGCTGCCCGCTTTCCTGACCGGCACCCTGCGGGCGGGGCCCGCCTTCCTCGGGGTCGTCGAGGGCCTCGCCGAGACGGTGGCGGCGGCGCTCAAGATCGTGTCCGGGCGCGTCTCCGACCGCCTCCCCCACCGCAAGCCGCTCGTGGTGGCGGGCTACTCGCTCTCCTCCTTCGTGCGGCCGCTCGTCGCGCTCGCCACCGCCCCCGCCCACGTCCTCGCGGTGCGCCTCCTCGACCGCGTGGGCAAGGGTGTCCGCAGCGCCCCGAGGGACGCGCTCGTGGCCGAGGTCACGCCGCGCGAGGACCGCGGCCGCGCGTTCGGCTTCCAGCGGGCGATGGACCACGCCGGGGCGGTGGCCGGCCCCCTCCTCGCCTCGGCGGCGCTTCTCGTCACGGACGACCTGCGCGTCGTCTTCGCCCTCGCCGCGATCCCCGCCGCCCTCGCGGTGGCCACTCTCGTGCTCGGGGTGCGGGAGGAGCCGCGCCGGCCCGCCGCCGTCGCCGCGACGGCGGCCACGGGGGGCGGCGCTCCCCTCGAGCCCGCTCTCGTCCGCTACCTCGGCGTCCTCGCCCTCTTCACCCTCGGCAACTCCTCCGACGCCTTTCTCCTCCTGCGGGCGCAGGAGCAGGGCGTCGCCCTCGCCGCGATCCCCGCGCTGTGGTCCCTGCACCACGTCGTCAAGTCGGCCGTGAGCACGTGGGGGGGAGCGCTCTCGGACCGCGCGGGCCGGCGGCGTGTCATCCTCCTCGGCTGGGGTGTCTACGCGCTCGCCTACGCGGGGTTCGCCGCGGCCGGCTCGCCTCTCGCGATCACGCTGCTCTTCGCCTTCTACGGCCTCTTCCACGCCCTCACCGAGGGCGCCGAGCGAGCCCTCGTGGCCGACCTCGCCGGCGAGGCGACCCGCGGCCGTGCGTTCGGCCTCTTCCACGCGGTGACGGGGGCCGTGCTGCTGCCGGCCAGCCTGCTGACCGGGCTGCTCTGGCAGCGCTTGGGCGCCCCCGCGGCGCTGGGCACGGGGGCGGTGCTCGCCACCCTCGCGGCCCTCGGTCTCCTGCTCTTCGTCCCTGAACCCCGGGCCCGCGGTTGACGCCCGGCGGGCGTCCTGTAAGCTCTCCCCCGGTCGGCACGCCGAAAGCGAGGCACACATGTCCACGACGCCCGCGCCCCGAGGGTCGGTCGACTTCGGCCGCTCCTTCACGTTCGTCACCGAGGACCCGGAGTGGGTCAAGAAGATCCTGATCGGCGGGGCCTTCTGCCTGGCCTGCGCGCTCCTGGTGGGCGTGCCGTTCGTGCTGGGCTACTTCTCCCGCACCCTGCGCAACGTCGTCGACGGCCAGCCACGGCCCATGCCCGACTGGGACGACCTCGGCGGGCTCTTCAACGAGGGCCTGCGCCTGACCGCCGTCTACCTCCTCTACACGCTGGGCATCCTCGCCGTGCTCGCCGCGCTCGGCTGCCTGCTGGCCCTGCCGTTCCTCGCCCTCTCGCGCAGCGGCCGGGACGTCGAGGGCCCCCTCGCCGCGCTCGGCGGCCTCGGGATCGTGGCCTTCTACGGGCTCCTGATGCTGGGCTCGCTCGCGTTGGCCGTCTACCTTCCCGCGGCGCTCGCCCGCTCGGCCCTGCGGGGCACGGTGGCCGACGGCTTCGCCTGGCGGGAGATCCTCGGCTTCATCCGGGCGAACCTCGGGAACTACCTGCTCGCCCTCGTCATCTACCTGCTCGCGTCGTTCCTCTCCCAGTTCGGGATGCTCCTCTGCTGCGTCGGGATCTTCCCCGCCGTCTTCTGGGGCTACATGGTCCTGGCGGTGGCGCTGGGCCAGGCCGTCCGCCTGAGCCCGGTCGCGATCTAGAGGAGATCGGCGATCGTCCGCTCGCCCGCCGCGGCGCGGGCGCTCGCGTGGATGGCGGCGAGCGCGTCCCAGCCCGCTCCCTCCCGCGGGCGCGTCCCGAGCGTGAAGCGCGAGGCGAGCTCCGCGATGCGCGAGAGGGCGATGCGGTCGGGGGGCAGGGCGAGGGTCAGCCCGACGTCCTCGCTCCCCCGGCGCGGGACCTGGTGCACGAGGCCCTCCGCCTCGAGGCGGGAGACGAGCTCGGCCACGGACTCGAGGCGCAGGTCCAGATCCTCGGCCAGCGCCTGCCGGCTCACGACCTCGCCCCTCGCGAAGCCGCGCGCGACCTGCGCGATCACGGGGAGCAGCCACTGCGGGTCGGCCGCGGAGAGGGCACCCCGCGGGTCCTTCCGCTCGAAGACGCGCCCCTTCATCCCCTGCAGGGTGTACGCGACCTCGAGGCCGAACAGCACGATCAGCCAGTTGAGGTAGAGCCAGAAGAGGAAGAGGGGGATGAGACCGATCGCCCCGTAGAGCTTGAGGTAGGGCAGCGCGCGGCTCACGTACAGGCCGAAGGCCCACTTCGAGGCGTCCCAGAGGACGGCCGCCACGAACGCCCCGCTCGCCGCGGGGCGCCAGCGCACCAGGGTGTTGGGGAGCAGCTTGTAGAGGAGCGTGAGCGCGAGGAAGCTCCCGAAGAGCGAGCCCTTGTCGCCGAGAAACGCGAAGAGCGGCCCCAGGAGGGGCAGCGCCTCCGCCCGGCCCAGCCAGTACTCCGCGGCGTAGAGCACGAGCAGGAGCAGGATCGGCCCCAGGGTGAGCACCGTCCAGTAGATGCCGACGCGAGTGAGCCACCGCCGGCCCCGCGGCGCGCGGTAGATCCGGTTGCCCGCGTCCTCGAAGGAGATGAGCAGGCCGAGAGCGGCCCAGATGAGGAGGAGCGCGCCCACCGCGCCGATCGCCTCGAAGCTCAGGCCCCCGACCGCCTTCATGATGTCGAAGAGCCGCTCGTCGAGCGCCGTCTTGAAGGCCATCGCCTCCGGGCGGGCCGGGTCGACCTGGTAGTTGAAGAACGCGTAGGCCGCGGCCTGCAGCTGCCGCGCGGCCGCGTCCATGTCCCCGAAGAGCCGGAACGCGAGCATGCTCACCATGAGGAGGGGGACGAGGCCGAAGATCGTGCGGTAGGTGAGCGCCGCCGCCATCTGGCCGGCGTCGTTCTCCCGAAGCTCGCGGCTGCAGTGGCGCGTGAGGTCCACCGCGAAGCGGAGCCACCGCTGCGCGCGGCTCAGCTCGGCCACGGGGTGGGCGATCAGCCACTCGAGGTAGCGCTGGAGGCGGACGAGCGGGTCCACTCCGGGATTATCCCCCACCGCCCGGTCGCGCCGCGGGCGGGTGGTAGAATTGCGATCGCCCCCTTGGCTCTCCGTCCCCTCGTCCTCCTCACGCCGTCCCTCGCCGCCGCGGTGGAGCTCCCGCGGCGACTCGCCTCGACCGGCCGCGCGATCGCCGGCGTCTACCCGATGAAGCCGCTCGAGCTCGCGCGGGCTCTCGCCGAGCCGGTGCTGCTCGGCCGGGGGCTCCACGCCTGGTCGAGCGGACACGACGCGCTCCTCGCCTCGCGCCTCCTCGCCGAGGAGGACGGCGCCGGCCTGCGCTTCCCCGAGGGCACGCCCCGCGCCCCGGTGGCGGCCGCCCTCGCGCGCACGCTCGGCACGCTGCGACGGGCCGGGATCGCGCCGGGGCGGCTCGACGCCCTCGCGGCCACGGCCATCGCGGGGACGGACGACGCGCGCCGCCTCGCCGCGCTGGCCCGGCTCTACCGCGGCTTCCACCTCGCCCTCGAGGGCCGCACCGCCGACCCCGCGACGCTGTTCGCGGCCGCCCGCGAGGGCCTCGCCCGCGCGCGCTGGCTCGACGGGGCGGAGGTGCTGGTCGCCGACGACCTCGAGCTCGACCCCGTGGAGGCCGAGTTCGTGGCCGCCCTGGCCGCGGCCCTCCCCGTGCGCGTGCTGCGTCGCGCCTTGCCGGCCTCGCTGCGAGCGGGGTCGTTCCGGGCGCTCTTCGCTCCCCGGGGCGTCGCCGAGGTCGAGTGGAGCGAGACCCCGTTCGCCTCGCTCGCGCCCCCCGAGCCGCCTTCGTCGCTGCGACGCCTGCGCGAGGGCCTCTTCGACGCGCCGGTCCCCGGGCCCGGCCTCCCGGACGACGACGGCGGCGTGGAGCTCGTGACCGCCCCCGGCGAGGCGGCGGAGGTGCGCGCGATCGTGCGGCGCCTGCTGCGCGAGGGCGCCCGCGGCGTACCGTTCGAGGAGATGGGGGTCGTCCTTCCGCGGCCGGAGACCTATGCGCCGCTCTTCACAGACCTGCTCTCCCGCCTCGGGATCCCGCACCGCCTCCACCCCTCGATCCCGCTGCGCTTCGGCCGCGCGGCGCGATCGCTGCTCCTGCTCTTCCGCTGCCGCGGGCTCCCGCGCCCGGCGGTCCTGGAGCTGCTGACGTTCGCGCCCGTGCCCTTCGAGGAGCTGCTCGGCCCCGACGCGAGGGCCCGCCCGTCGCGCTGGGACCAGCTGAGCCGGGAAGCCGGCATCGTCTCCGGCCTCAGCCGCTGGATCGTGGGCCTGCGCGCCTGGGGGGAGGCGGAGCGCGAGGCGGCCGAGGCGGAGGCGGACGCGGACCGGAGGGAGCGGCGGCTCCTCCACGTGGCCGACGCCGAGGCCCTGCTGCGGGTCGTGGAGCTCCTCGGCACGACGCTCGACGCCCTGGCCGGCGAAGCATCGTGGCCCGAGTGGGTCGAGCGGCTCCGCACGGTCTGCGACCAGTGGATCGGCCCCGAGCGCGACCGCGACGCGGTCCTCGAGGTGATCGCCGACCTCGGCGGACTGGGCTCGGTCTCGACGCGCGCGAGCTGGTCCGAGGTGGAGGAGGTCCTCGAGGCCCGCCTCGAGTGGGAGCGCCTGCCGCTCGAGCCCTTCGAAGGCGGCGCCGTCCACGTGGGCGCCCTCGACGCGATGGCGGGCCTGCCCTTCCGGTTCGTCGCGATCCCGGGGCTCGTGGAAGGGGGGTATCCGGGGGTGTTCCGCCCCGACCCGTTCCTCCTCGACCCGGAGCGCGAAGCGCTCCGGGTGCGGGAGGAACGGGTCGGCTCCGGTTCTCCCCCCCATCGCGCCTCGCGCTCCCGCAAGGGCTCTCCTTCCCAGCTTTCCCTTTTTCTTCTCCCACGGAAAGCCCCAAAGAGAGCCGGTCTTGGACCGCTGCGGCCACGGGACTGCCGGGGACCCAAGACCGGCTCTTGCAGGCCCGCCGCCTCTTCCACCGCGCGCTCTCGCAGGCGACCGAGCGGCTCGTCCTCTCGTACCCGCGGGCCGACGCGCGCACCGGCCGGGAGCGGCTGCCCTCGCTCTTCTTCGCGGCGGCGGCCTCCACCCTCGCCGGACGGCCCCTCGCCGGCGCCGAGCTCGAGCGGCTCGTGGCCGAGGACGCGCTCGACCGCCTGCCCCTCGAGGACGCGGTCGACGCGGGAGAGCGGGACCGCATCCGCGTGCGGCGCGACGAGGCGGCGCCGACCGCGATCGCCGCCGGCTCGGCCTTCTTCCGCCAGTCCCGCCTCGCCAGCCAGGCCCGCTGGTCGGGGCGCCTCACGCGCTACGACGGCCTCGTGGTGGGCGAGGGGGACGAGGCCCTGGGCCAGCACCTCGATCTCCTCGCGGCCCGCTACCCGGTCTCCGCGACCCGACTCGCCACCTACGCGCGCTGCGGGTTCCTGTACCTGCTCCAGAACGTGCTCCACCTCCGCCCCGCCCCCGAGCCCGAGGAGCGCCGGCGCATCGACCCCCTCGAGCGGGGGGACCTCTTCCACAAGGTGGCGGAGCGGTTCCTCCGCGAGCGGCGGGAGCGGGGCGAGCTGCCCCTGCGCGAGAGCGAGGCGGCGCGGGCCCGTCTCACCGAGATGGCGGAGGAGGCCCTCGAGGGGCTGATCGCGGGCAGCCCGCCGCGCTTCCTGCTCCTGTGGCAGCGCGAGAAGCGCCGCTTCCACGAGACCGTGCAGGGCTGGCTCGGCCGCGAGGTGCTGGCGGGCGAGCGGAGCGTCCCCGCCCACTTCGAGGTCGGCTTCGGCCTCGACCGCGCGGCGGGGAGCGCCGAGCCGCACGACCCCGACCCCGTCGAGATCGACCTCGGCGACGGGCGGGCCCTGCGCGTGTCCGGCAGGATCGACCGCATCGACCGGCGCGAGGACGGCCTCGTGCTGCGCGACTACAAGACGGGCCGGGCCCCGAAGGACGACGGCGGCGTCTTCCGCGGGGGCAAGCAGCTCCAGATCCCGTTCTACGTCCTCGCGGCGGAGAAGCTCTTCCCGGGGGAGCCGGTGGTGGAGGCCTTCCTCGACTACGTGGACGGCGGGCGCCAGGTCGCCTTCCGCCCCGAGCTCGCGCGCGGCCCCGCGTTCCGCGACCTCCTGCGCCGGCTCGTGGACCTCGTGGCGCGGGGCGTCTTCGTGCAGGAGCCGACGGCCTGCGACTGGTGCGACTTCACCGCGGTGTGCGGCCCCAAGGCTCTCCTCGAGCGCCGGCAGGCGATCAAGGTACGCGACCGCTCGCTGCAGGAGTACCTGCGGCTGAGGGATGTCGGGTGAGCGCCTTCCGCCCCGTCGACGAGGAGGCCCGGGAGCGGGCCCGGCGCGACCACGGGACGAGCCTCGTCCTCGACGCGGGGGCAGGCACGGGCAAGACGACGCTCCTCGTGGACCGGATCGAGGCGATCCTGCGCGCCGGCCGGGCGCGGCTCGAGGAGATCGCGGCCGTCACCTTCACTGAGAACGCGGCCACCACCATGAAGCTGCGCCTGCGAGAGCGGCTCGAGCGGGCCCGGGCCGAGCCGCGTCTGCCCGCCGTCGAGCGCGAGCGCGTCGGCGCGGCCCTCGACGTGATCGAGCGCGCGAGCGTCTCCACCATCCACGCTCTGTGCGCGCAGGTCCTCCAGGAGCGGCCGCTCGAGTGCGGCGTCCTGCCCGGCTTCCGGATGGCCGACGAGGCGGAGGCCGACGCTCTCTTCGCGGAGGCGTGGGAGGAGTGGCTGGGCGAGAGGCTCGCGGGGGGCGACGACGTCCTGCTCGACGCCCTCGACCGCGGGATCCCCCTCGAGGGCGACGGCTGGGGCGAGCGCACCTCGCTGCGGGGCCTGGCGCGGACGCTCCTCGACCAGCGCGACCTCGAGCCGGTGGCGGGGGGGGCGTTCGACGCCCAGGAAGCCAGGGACGACCTCCTCGAGAAGGCGGTCCGCGCCCGCGAGCTCGCCGCGGCGGCGCAGGAGGGGGACACGCTGCGGGCACGCCTCGAGCGGCTCGCCGACTTCGCCGGCGCCTCGCGCTTCCTCGAGGGGGAAGCCCTCTCCCGCCACCTGCTCTCGCTGGAATCCATCCAGGCGAACCTCGGCTTCAAGCCGCGCTGGCCGTCGGCCGAGGCCCTCGCCGAGGGGCGCGCGATCGCGGTCTGGACGAAGGAGGCGCGCGCGGCGTGGACCGCGGCCCAGGGCGCCGCGCTGCACGGGCGGCTCGTGCTTGCCCTCGCGGGCGTCGGCTCGCTCTACGAGGGCAAGAAGGCCGCGCGCGGCGTCCTCGACTTCCTCGACCTGCTGCTCAAGGCGCGCGATGCCCTGCGCGACCACGCGGGGGTCCGCGAGTGGTTCCGGGGCCGCTTCCGCTACCTGGTGATCGACGAGTTCCAGGACACGGACCCCCTGCAGGTCGAGATCGCGCGGCTCCTCGCCGGCGACCGCCCCGGTGCCCTCGTGGTCGTGGGGGACGCGAAGCAGTCGATCTACCGCTTCCGGCGGGCGGAGGTGCGCCTGTTCCGCGAGCTCACGCGACAGGCGGAGGGGACGGGGACGGGCGCCGTGCTGCACCTCGTCCAGAACTTCCGTTCGCGCCCGGCCATCCTCCGCTTCGTCAACCGCGTCTTCGCCGAGCTCGTCCAGGCCTCGGACGAGGCCGACCAGCCGGCCTACGAGGCGATCGCGCCCCCGCCCGGCCTCTCCGACGAGCCGTCCGTCGTGGCCCTGCGCTTCCCGGCGCCGCCGAACGCGAGCGGCCCGGAGCTGCTCGGCGCGGAGGCCGCGGGGCTCGCCGCCTTCCTCGCCGGGATCGCCCGCGGCTCCGAGGCGGTGCGCGACCAAGTGTCGGGGGCCGTCCGCCCCAGCCGCGCCGGGGACGTCCTCGTCCTCTCGCGCCGCCTCACCCGCGTGCAGGCCCTCGAGGAGGCGCTCGAGGCCGTCGCGCTGCGGTTCACCGTGGAGGGGGGCAAGTCCTTCTTCGACCGGCAGGAGGTCCACGAGACGCTCGCGGTGCTGCGCGCGGTCGACGACCCCTCGGACCGGATCGCTCTCGTAGCCGCGTTGCGGTCGTCCTTCTTCGGGGTGAGCGACCGCGACGTCGTGGCCTACGCGCTCTCCGGCCCGCCGCTGTGGGCGGGGCCGGTCGACGAGGGCCGCCCGGGGGCGGCCGCTCTCGCGCCGGCGATGGTCCTCCTCGACGAGCTCCACCGCCAGAGGCGCCACGCGAGCGTCCCCGCCGTCCTCGAGCGGCTCTACGACGAGACCCGCGTCCTCGCCGCCCTCACCGGCTCGCGGCGCGGCGAGGCGCAGATCGCCAACCTGGAGAAGGTGACCGCGCTGGCCCGCGAGGCCTCGGCCCTGGGCGCCCTGACGCTGCGCGGCTTCGCGAACCTCCTCGAGGACCGCATCCAGAACGCGCGCGAGGAGCCGGACCTCCCGTCGACCCGCCCCGGCGACCCGAACACCGTCCGCGTCCTCTCGATCCACAAGGCGAAGGGGCTCGAGGCGCCCGTCGTCGCCCTCTACGACACCGACGACCGGGGCTACTCGCCGATCACCACGGTGCCCCTGTGGCAGGAGGGGAGGATCGCGATCGGCTTCCGCGGCGGCTGCCAGCCCCCGGAGTGGGACGTGCTCGTGAAGCGGGAGGAGAAGAAGGCGTGGGCCGAGTCGCGCCGCCTCCTCTACGTGGCCTGCACGCGCGCGCGCGACCTGCTGGTCGTGCCGCGGCCGCCGGTGGACGCGGCGGTGGGCGACTTCTGGAAGGCGCTGATCGAGCGCCTCCCGACGCAAGGCCCCCCTCGCCCGGCGGATCCACCGGGGGGAGCGAGCGACCCCGACGTCCGCGTGGTGGACGCGGAGACGGTGGCGCGGCCCGACGTCCCGGGCCGGGGGCGGGAGCTGTGGGCCCTGTCGAGCGCCGAGGGCGGCGACCCGGTGGCCGCGCGGTGGGAATCGGAGCGGCGCGACCTCGTGGGCCGCGCGGCCGGGCGCCCCTTCACCCCGGCGTCGGCGACGCGCCTCGCCGCCCGCACGGCCCCGCCCGCGGCGGCGGCCGTCGGCCCCGGCGGCCGCGACTTCGGCAGCCTCGTGCACCGCCTGCTGGAGTGGGTGCCGCTCGAGGACGTGGACGCCGCCCGCGCGGCACGCGTCGTCTCGATGGCGGAGGCCCTCGCTCCCTCCTTCGGTCTCGACGCCCCCGCGGCCCGCCGCGCCGCCGACCAGGTGGAGCGAGCCCTCGCCCTGCCCGTCATGGACCGCGCGCGGCGGGCCTCGCGAGCGTGGCGCGAGCTCTCCCTGTGGTTCCCCGACGGAGCGCACCTCGTGGAGGGCGTCGTCGATCTCGTCTTCGAGGAGGACGGCCAGCTCGTGGTCGTGGACTACAAGAGCGACGCGATCGCGGACGACCACGCCCTCGCCCAGGCCGCCCACCACGCGCCGCAGCTGCAGCTGTACGGCCGCGGCCTCGCGCAGGCGGCCGAGATGCCCGTCCGCGAGAGGCTCGTGCTCTTCACCGCGCTCGGCCGCACGGTGCCGGTTTAGGCGTGCTACTCTAGTCGGTGAGCCGCGCGGGCCATCCCGGTCCCTCCACGCTCCAACGGAGGTCCCGGCAGTGCACACTAGCCCCCCCGAAACGGCTCCCCCGAAGAGACCGATGCCCGTCCGGCCCGCCTCGATCCGCTACCTCGGCTTCGAGTGCACGCGCGAGGGACGGGCCTACTCGCTCCGTGTCGACAACGGGGACGACCCGCGGCTGTTCACGGTGACCATCCCTACGGCGGCGTTCGAGTCGCGCAAGGCCCGCTTCCAGGACGCCCCCGAGCTCTGCTTCGCCCGCCTGCAGCGCGAGCTGGCCGCGAACCCCGACGTGCCGGGCGGCCTCGCCTTCGCGATCACCCCCGCCGAGATCGACGAGTACCGCGACTCGCAGCTGCGTCGCTCCCCGGACCGCAAGACGCGCACCCAGCGCACCTGGCCCTGATCTCTTGCCCTTCTCCTCGTTCGGCCTCGACCCCCTCCTCCTGCGCGGCGTCCGCGAGCTCGGCTTCACGAGGCCGACCCCCATCCAGGAGCAGTCCATCCCGCCGGCCATGGCGGGCCGGGACCTCCTCGCCTGCGCCGCCACCGGCAGCGGGAAGACGGCGGCCTTCGGCCTGCCGATCCTCCACCGCCTGATGCACAAGCCGCGGCGCACCACGCGGGCGCTCGTCCTCACCCCCACCCGCGAGCTGTGCGCCCAGATCGACGCCCACCTGTCCGAGCTCGCCGTGCACACGCCGGTCACGAGCGCCGCCGTCTTCGGCGGCGTCGGCATGGGGCCGCAGGAGCACGCCCTGCGCGCCGGGGTGGACGTGATCGTGGCGACGCCGGGGCGGCTGCTCGACCACTTCCGCCACCCCTACGCCGCGCTCAAGGGCCTCGAGGTCCTCGTCCTCGACGAGGCCGACCGCATGCTCGACATGGGCTTCCTGCCCGACATCAAGCGCATACTGCGGCACCTGCCGGCGAAGCGGCAGACCCTCTTCTTCTCGGCCACGCTGCCCGCGCCCATCGTCGCGCTCTCGCGCGAGATGCTGCGCGACGCGGTGAGCATCAACCTCGACCGGCGGGCCGCGCCCGCGGTGGGGATCACCCAGGCCGCCTACCCGGTGGACGCGAAGCTCAAGCCGGCGCTCCTCCTCGCGCTGCTGCGCCGGGGGGACATGAAGAGCGCCCTCGTGTTCACTCGCACCAAGCACCGGGCGAACCGGCTCGCCGACTTTCTGGTGCGCCAGGGCGTGCGCGCGGCCCGCATCCACGGCAACCGCAGCCAGAGCCAGCGCACCCAGGCCCTCGAGGGCTTCAAGGCCGGACGCTACGACGTGCTGGTGGCCACCGACATCGCGGCCCGCGGGATCGACGTCGTGGCCCTCGGGCACGTGGTGAACTTCGACGTCCCGGCGGCGAGCGAGGACTACATCCACCGCGTTGGCCGCACCGGGCGGGCTGAGATGACCGGCGAGGCGTTCACGTTCGTGGCGCCGGAGGACGAGGCCGACCTGCGAGCGATCGAGCGGGCCGTCGGCAAGCCCCTGCCGCGCGTGCTGCTGCCCGACTTCGACTACCGGCAGGCGCCGCCCGCGGCCCCGCCGGCGCCCGCGAGGCCGCACTCCCCTCGCCCGGCGGATCAACGTCGGGGGGCAGGCCGGCCGCCGCAGCGTCGCACCGGCTCGGGACCGCGCACCGAGCCGTCCGGCGCGTGGGCCGGCCGCCTGCAGGCCGAGGCAGAGCGCGGGTCACGGTCCGTCCGCAGCTTCCGCCCGCGCCGCGGGCGATAGGCGTCTCGGGCGGACGCCGGGCGGACCTCCCGGCGCCGGGCCGCGTGTTAGAGTCCGCCCCGATGGCCGGGCTCTCTCCGAGCGGCGGACGAACTCCAGAGGACGAGTCACCCTCGCCCGGCAGTTCACCGCCGGGCGGCAGGCCCTTCTCGTGGTCGGCGTCCCGCCACGACACCTTCGCGACCTGCCGCCGCCGCTACTACTACTCGTACTACGCCTCCCTCGAGGACGAGGAGGTCCGGCGGCTCAAGAAGCTCTCCGCGCTGCCGCTGTGGGCGGGCAGCGTCGTCCACGACACGATCGAGTCGTTCCTGCGCACGAACGACGCCCTGCCGTCCCCGGGGGACCAGGAGGCCCTCGTGCGGGCGGTCGTGCACTCGGGCATGGTCACGGACTGGCGCGAGAGCGAGGCGGGGTCTCTCCGGTTCCGCCTCTTCGAGCACGAGTACGAGATCCCGGTCGAGCCGGAGGACAAGCGCATCGCGGTCGACATCGTGATGCGCTCGCTCCGGAACTTCTTCCGGAGCGAGACGCTGGGCCACGCCCTCGCCGCGGGCCGCGGTCGGTGGCTGGCCCTCGAGGACCTCGTCTCCTTCCACGTGGGCGACGTCGAGGTCTTCCTGCGCATGGACCTCGCCTTCCGGGACGGCGACGGGCGCGTCCTCATCGTGGACTGGAAGACGGGCCGGAGCGAGGGCCGCTTCAACGAGGTGCAGGTGGCCGGCTACGCCCTGTACGCCACCGAGAAGGGCTGGGCGGGCGACCCCGGGGAGATCTCGACCGAGCTCAACTACCTCGTGGTCCCCAAGGCGGTGCGGCGCACGGTCACGAGCCGGAAGATCGACGACGCGCGGCGCTTCGTCGAGAGGAGCGCCCGCGACATGAAGGCGCTGCTCCTCGACCCCGTGGGAAACGTCGCGCGGCTCGAGGACTTCCCGATGATCGACCGCCCCCAGGTCTGCCGTCGCTGCAACTTCCGGCGCCTCTGCTTCCCGCGCGGCTCCCCTTGACGCGCCCACGCGGGTGGCCTAGTTTGACGGCAGAGACACCCGTCCGAGGCGACGATGGCATGCCCGACCGGCCGGGCTGGTTGGCACCGAACCGCGGCCGGCGGACACGGGTGTATCTGAAGGGAGTGCGAGCCATGCGAGTCCCCGTTCGAACCGTCGTGCTGTCCCTGGCCCTCGTCGGCATGGGCACCGGGATCCTGTTCGCGTCCGACCCGCCGTACGTGGGCACCTGGAAGCTGAACCCGGCCAAGAGCAACTTCGGCGAGACGACCGTCACGTACGAGCCGATGGCCGGCGGCCAGATGAAGCTCACCGCCGATGGCCAGTCGTACACGTTCCAGGCCGACGGCAAGGACTACCCGACGCCGTGGGGAATCACGGCGGGATGGAAGGCCCTCGACGCGAGCACGTGGGAGGTCGCTTACAAGGCCAACGCGAAGGTCGTCGGCACCGCCACCCTGAAGCTCGCCGCGGACGGCAAGACCCTGACCGTCGACAGCAAGAACATCAAGGCGACCGGCGAGACGTCCAACGACGTGGCCGCCTACGAGCGCCTTTCCGGCGGCCCGGGCCTGGCCGGCAAGTGGAAGACGAAGAACGTGAAGATCGGCTCCCCGGGAACGGTGAGCATCAGCCCGAGCGGGCCCGACGGCCTGACCCTGACGTTCGTGGAGGAGAAGGGGACCTGCAGCGCGAAGTTCGACGGCAAGGACTACCCTGCGAGCGGTCCCACCTGGCCGCCGGGCTGGATGTGCGCCATCGCGAGAAACGGCGCGACCGCGCTCGACCTGACCTGGAAGAGGGACGGCAAGGTGCTCTCCAAGAGCACGCTGACCGCTTCCACCGACGGCAAGACCCTGACCGACGTGGGCGGCGCCCCCACGACGACCGAGAAGGTCACCGCGGTCTACGATCGCCAGTAGCCGGGCCGAGCCCCGGAGGGGGCCTGACGGTCGACCGTCAGGCCGTCACTTCTTGAGGTGCCTCGCAAGGAAGGCGGTCGTGCGCGCCCAGGCGTCCTCGGCCGCCTCCTTGCGGTAGCCGCCCCAGGGGTTGTTGACGTTGGCGAAGGCGTGGCCTGCCCCGGGGTAGACCTTGACGTCGATCGTCTTGCCGGCCTTCTTCATCGCCGCCTCGAAGGCAAGCGCCTGGTCGGGCGTCGGGCCCTTGTCCTCGGCCCCGAAGCTGCCGAGCACGGGGGCCTGGATGGCGGCGATGGCAGCCGGATCGGTGGGCGGCGCGCCGTAGTACGCGACGGCGGCGGCCAGCGTCGGCTCGAGGGTCGCGAGCCGCAGCGTGTACCCCCCGCCCATGCACCACCCGACCGCGCCGATGCGGTCCTTCTTCACCGCCGGGTGCGCCTGGAGGTACGCGAAGGCGGCCCGGAGGTCGCGCACGGCACGGTCCGGCGGCGTGCCCATCATGAGCTGGTGCGCGTCCTCCTGCTTCGTCGCCACCTTGCCGCGGTAGAGGTCCACCGCGAGGGCGACGTAGCCCTCCTTCGCGAGGGCGCGGGCCTGGCCCTTGACCCAGTCGTTGAGGCCCCACCACTCCTGGATGACGACCAGGGCCGGGAAGGGCCCCTTGCCCTCCGGCGTCGCCAGCAGGCCCGAGGCCTGCTCGTCCCCGCTCCTGAACGTCACCATCTGCTCGGCGGCGGTGGCGGCGGTGGCGGAGAGGGCCGCGGCCAGCGCGAGCGTCCACACCTTCTTCATGGAAGCCTCCTCAGTGCGCGGGCACCGGCGCCGGGGCCGGCGTCGCGAGCCTCTGCGTCTCGGAGCGGCGTCGGAGGACCGCCGCGGTGATCACGAGGGCCTCGAAGGCCACGAAGCCCCCGACGTACCAGTAGCCCCCGGAGCCGAAGCCGTAGGAGTGCAGCCCCGTTCCGAGCACGAAGTTCACGCCGTACCAGGCCATCAGCACGAGCAGGTAGCCGACGAGCGACCCCACCGCCATCCCGAAGCTCTTGATCCAGCCCGTCATGCGGGCGTGCAGGATCGCGAGGTAGCCCAGGGTCGCGATGAGGGCCCACGTCTCCTTCGGGTCCCAGCCCCAGAAGCGTCCCCACGAGTACGAGGCCCAGACGCCGCCGAGCAGCGTCCCCACCGCGAGAAAGAGCGTCCCCACCTGGATCGCGCGGTAGAGGAAGAGCGAGAGCGTCTTGAAGAGGGCGACCTCGCGGGGGCGGAAGAAGTAGAGCCCGAGGTTGAGGTGGCCGATGCCCATGGCGAGGGTGAAGGCGGCGTAGCCGAGGGTGATCGTGAGCACGTGCACGGTGAGCCACATGTTGTCGCGCAGGACCGGCACGAGCGGGGAGATCGAGCCGTCGAGGATCGGCACGTTGTCGGCGAGGATCAGGCAGGCGACCGCGAGGACCGAGGCGCAGGCGGCGAAGATGCGCACCCTGTAGACGGCCTCGAAGACGAGGGCGAACAGCACGGCACCGAAGGCCACCCAGACGACCGACTCGTACATGTTGGTGACCGGGGGCCGCCCCGAGATGAGGACTCGGAGCACCATGCCGTAGGCCTGGGAGGCAAACCCCGCGGCCACGAGGAGAAAGCCCGCCCAGGTGAAGCGCCGTGAGGCGAGGGGGAAGCTCGCGAGGAGGGCGAGGAAGCCGAGGAGGTAGAGCAGCCAGGCGGTGCGGAAGGGCTTGGCCCGGTTGTAGTGGACCTCCATCTCCAGGTCGCGGGCGGCCGGGTAGACCGTGGGCGCGAGCCCGGCGAGACGGCTGCCGAGGGCGGAGGCTGCGGTCGCGACGCCGGGTCGGTCGCCCGCCTGATAGGCGGAGACGAGGGCGCTCACGAGGGCGCGCACGCGCTGCACCTGGGGGACCGCCGCCGCCTGCGGGGTCGCGAGGTCGGCGAGCGAGTACCAAGCGGCCTTCGGGTCGTCGGGGTGGGGGACGACGTGGAGCGACTCGCCCGACATCACGCCCCGGTAGGTGAGGAGCGTGTCGTAGAGGTCGAGCACCTCGCGGTCCACGGGGTCGAGGTCCTCGCTGCGATCGAGCTTCCCGCGAACGCGGGCGACGGCGTCCTGGAGGCCCTTGTGGTCGGCCAGCTCCTGGAAGCTGTAACGGTCCTGGTCGTGGGGCAGCCCGGCCACGTCGCGGAGCCCCGCGTGGGTGACCTTGACGATCCTCTCCGCGCGCCAGCGGTCGGGCGCGGCGAGGGTGGAGAGGAGCCACTCCGTGGGCTCGAGGCCGGCGACCCCTTCGAGCCCGAAGGCCCGCGCGCCCTGCACGCGCTTGGCGAGCTCGCGGGCGAAGCTGTCGAGGGGCTTCGTCCGGCCCCCTTCCTGGATCGCGATCCGGCGCAGCGGTGCGAGCTCGGGGCCGCCCGCGAGGAGGGGCGCGCTAAGCGCCAGCAGTGACAGGGTCAGCAGGCTTCGCTTCATTGCGGTTCTCCCGTGCGCGGTGCGCCGCCAGCGCGGCCGCGGCCTGGCGCTTGGCGAGCCAGGGCTTGACGTAGAACATCCAGATGATGCCGATGCCCATGAGCGTGGTGCCGAGGTAGACGAGGGGCAGCCCCGGCGCGCGGGCGACCGAGAAGATCGACATCATCGGCTGCCCCTCCACGAACGAGGACTGGAAGAAGATGTAGCCCCGGTGGTGGAGGGGGTGGTTCATCGAGATGAGGGCCTCGAAGGTGCCCTTTTCCGGGTCCTCCACCCGCACGGTGCTCTCGAAGGTCGAGGCCATCCGCGAGCCCGGGTAGGGCTCGTTGCTGAACCGGAGCAGCGTGACCTTGAACGGCAGGGCCGCCTCGGGCGAACGATAGGCGAGGCTCGCCGTCTGGCCGCCGAAGGCGACACGCACCTGCTCGCCCCAGAGCACCCACTCGGGCTCGCTCTTCCCCTGCGGCCCCTCGAGGTGGAGCCGCACGGCGGACTGTCGCCGCTCCTCCTTGGCGGGCGGGGGCTCCTCCGGCTTCACCGTCCGGGCGAGGCGCGAGCGGGGCAGGAAGCGGTCCACGGTGACGCCCATGGCCGGCCAGCCCGTCGGGACGGGCTGGCCGGGCTCGATCGCGCCCTTCTGGAGGGCGCCCGACGCATCGGACGCGGCGTAGAGCAGCCTGCCGTCGGGGGCCGACACGAAGGACAGGTGGCTGGCGCCCTCGTCTTTCGCGAGCATCGGCACGACCTCATCCTCGGTGCGCGCGGCGTGGAAGCCGAACGAGACCATGCCGAGGTCGAGGTGGCTGCGCTGCGGGTCGTCCGCCACCAGCCACTGCTCCTGCGTGGCCATCGGCGCCTGGAGGACGAAGTGGAGCGCGCTGACGCCCGCGGCCGCGGGCTCGAACGACTCGACCACCGCGACGTGCGGGTGGTACTCGTCCGCCACGAGCACGACGTCGCTGCCGGGGATGGCGTAGCGCTTCTCCCGCCCCGGGCCGGGCGGGCGCTTCTCGAGGACGACGGGGATCGTCGCGCTCGCCCCGAGGCCCGGCAGCGACACCTGCAGGGCCTTCTCGAGCAGCGCCACGCGGTCGGAGGTCTCGCCCTCGAGGAGCGCCATGTTCGAGTCGAGGCCGCGGTAGAGCGACACGATCGAGCCGGCCAGGACCAGCAGGATGCCGACGTGGGCGGTCAGGAAGCCGGTGTGGTGCTTCGTCCAGGGGTAGCGGCTCACCATCACCGAGAAGACGTTCGTGCCGAGGACGCCGAGGATGAAGGCGAACCAGGGGGTCTGGTAGATGTCCCGCTGGGCGGCGGGCGTCCCGTTTTGCATCTCGTAGAACGTGGCGTACCCGCACACCGCGCCGAGCGTCACCATCGTCACGACGGCGAGGCGGAGCGAGGACAGGAATGACAGCACGCGTCCGCCGAAGCTCTTGTCGTTCATGGGATTTCAGTCGAGGAGGTCGAAACGCCATTCTAGGGTCGCCCGTTCGGTGATGTCAATGAAACCACCAATGCGGCCAATCGCACTCCCTTCGACGCCGTTGACCCCTCGCCCGCGCATCTCTAGAATCGACGCCAACTTCCGCCCGCGCGGGGCGCGAAGCACGGCGAGGGAGAGCGTCCATGTCCAGCCTGCGACTCGTGCCCGTCTCCGGCCCCCCCATCGAGGTCGTCAAGGACCAGAGCATGGTCGGGCGGGACCCGAGCTGCGAGATCGTCGTGACCGACGGCTCCGTCTCGCGTCGGCACGCGCGTCTCGAGAAGCGCGCCGGCACCTGGTGGGTGGTGGACCAGGGCAGCGCCAACGGGACCTACATCAACAGCCTCAAGGTCGCGGAGCAGGCGCTCAGGAACGCCCAGGAGCTGCGCTTCGGCGCGCTGGCGTTCCGCGTGGACCTCCGCGAGGACCCCGAGGCCACCCTCGCGACGCCGGTCCTCTCCGACGACTCGGCGACGGTGATGGCTCCCTCGGCACCGCCGCCCCTCCCGCCCGCGGCGCCGCCGCTGGCGACGCCGACGCCCAAGCCGGCGCCTCCCCCGCCCCTGCCCCGCGCCGCGTCGGCACCGCCGCCGGCACCGCCGAGCGCGGCCGCCGCGAAGGAGCGCTTCCGCCCGGCCCCGGCCCCGGCCGCGCCCGTCCCACAGATGCCCGCCGGGGCACCTCCGGCGAAGAAGGGGAAGGGTCCCCTGTTCTGGGTCGCGATCGGCTGCTGCGGCTGCCTGCTCCTCGGCCTGCTCCTCGCCGGCGTCATCGGCGGCGGGGCCTACATGGCGACGAAGGGGGCGGCGGACGCGGCGCACCAGTGGCTCGGCGAGGTCCGCCAGCAGAAGTACGAGGAGGTCGCGGCCGGCGCCACCGAGGCCTACCGCGCGCGCCTCACCGCGGAGGGGGGCGCAAAGGAGCTCCTGCCCATCCAGGAGTCGAAGGACGCGACCTTCCTCCAGCGCTCGGTGGACAACGACCGGGCGACGCTGACCGGCGTGCTCACGGGGGGCGGCTCCACGCAGCCCATCGTGATCAAGCTCGTGAAGGAGGGCAGCGCCTGGAAGGTCGACGACGTGACCCTCGGCAGCACTGAGTGAGCGAGCCGGTCGAGATCCGCCACGAGCGCGCCGCCCGCCGCGTCGTCGTCACCTGGGACGACGGCCACCGATCCGACTTCCCGCTCGACTACCTCCGCTCGTGGTGCCCCTGCGCGTCCTGCCAGGGCCACGCCCCCACCGCGAAGTACCTCGACCTCGAGGGCCAGGAGCTCGTCCACGTGGACGGCGTCGGCAACTACGCGGTCTCGCTGACGTGGAAGGACGGCCACAACACGGGGCTCTACAGCTTCAGGCTGCTGCGCCAGCTGTGCCCCTGCGACGCGTGCGGGGGCGAGAAGCGTTAGCCCGCTCCGACCGGCGTGGGCTCAGGCCTGGCCCTCGTGGCCCTCGTGGCCCTCGGGCTCGAGGTGCACGACCACGTCCACGATCTCCGGATGGGACTTCTCCAGCTCGGCCTCGATCCGGTCGGCGATGTCGTGGGCCCGCTGCAGGCTCATGGAAGAGTCGAGGTGGACGGTCAGGTCCACGTACACGGCGTCGCCCCGCCCGCGGGTGCGGACGTCGTGGACGCGCAGGACGCCGGGGACCGCCGCCGCCAGGGCCTCGAGCCGATCGGCGGGCAGCACCGCGCGGTCGGTGAGGACGTTGAAGGCCGAGAGCAGGATCTGCACCGCCTGCCAGGCGATGATGGCGGCGATCACGACCGCCACGAGCGGGTCGGCCCAGCCGAGGCCGGCGAGGGCGGCGAGGAAGGACGCCACGACGCCGAGCGAGACATAGAGGTCGGCCCGCGTGTGGGTGGCGTCGGCGACGAGGAAGGCGCTCTTCAGCCGGCGCCCCTCGCGCGCCTCGTACCCGCTCACGAACAGGTTCACGCCGATCGTGACGGCCATGACCGCCCAGTTGAGCAGCCCGATCTCCGGGAGGGCCGGCGTCGAGATCCGGCCGACGGCGCCCGAGACGACCTCCCAGGCAAGGGCGAGGAGGGCGATGCCGATGAAGGCCGTCGCCGCCGTCTCGAACTTGCGGTGGCCGTAGGGGTGGTCGGGGTCGGGAGGCCGGAACGCGAAGGCGGCGACGATCAGCCCGATCACGTTGTTCGAGCCGTCCACCAGGCTGTGGTAGCCGTCGGCCACCATGGCGAGGCTGCCGGAGAGGAGGCCGACGACCACCTTGCCCGCGCTCACCACCAGGTTGAGGGCGAGGGTGATCCAGAGGACACGGCGCACCCCGCGGCTCTGGACGCCGGTGTCGATCGAGGCCATTCTCAGGCGGGCCTGAAGGGGATCAGGAGGGGGGGCGAGGGGGGCCGGGGGGGCCGGGGGGGCCGGCCTTCATCGGGGCTTTCCAGGACGGAAGAAAGAGATCGACCCGCGTTTCGCGCCGGACTGGCGAAACGCGGGTCGTGTTACGCCTCCTGCTCCCTCGGGATGAGCCACTCGAACCTCTGGGCGAGCGACATGCCGGAGGTGTAGAGGAAGCCCCAGAGGAAGAGCGCGATGAAGGGCAGCGTGCCCACGAGGCCGTAGGCCACCGCGTACATCGACATGAAGGTGAAGTAGCCGGCGAGGGCGAGCTCCGCGTAGGGCACCCAGCTCGACTTGCCCTTGTAGACCTTCTGCTTCCAGCTGTCGCCTATGCCCTCGATCCGGTACTTCGGGGTGCGGGTGAACTCCGAGGGCTTCCCGAAGAGCCCCTCGATGACCGCCAGCGCGTTGTTGATGCTGATCCCGATCCCGATCGCGAGGACGGCGGGGACGTACTTCACCTTCGACTTCCAGGTCGTCGGGAACTGCTCCTTCTGCGAGAGGACGTAGAAGGCGCACACGGACGCAGTCGCGGCGAGGAAGATCGGCACGTCCACCACGATCATCTCGGCGAAGCCCATGTTGTAGCGCATGACCATCGCCGGGAACATGAGCCCGGCGAGGAGCACCATCAGCGGGTAGGCGAGGTTCGCGGTGAGGTGGAAGGTGGCCTCCACCTTCTCGCGCCACGGGAGGTCCGAGGCGAGGACCCGCGGCAGGAGCTTCTTGCAGACCTGCACCGAGCCCTTGGCCCACCGCTGCTGCTGCGTCTTGAAGGCGTTCATCTCGACCGGCAGCTCGGCCGGGCAGACGAGGTCGGGCAGGTAGACGAACCGCCAGCCCTTCATCTGCGCCCGGTAGGAGAGGTCGAGGTCCTCGGTGAGGGTGTCGTGCTGCCAGCCGCCGGCGTCGGCGATCACCGAGCGGCGCCATACCCCGGCGGTGCCGTTGAAGTTGAAGAATCGGGCCGAGCGGCTCCGCGCCCCGTGCTCCATGATGAAGTGCCCGTCGAGCATGATCGACTGCACCTGCGTGAGCAGCGAGAAGTCGCGGTTGATGTGGCCCCAGCGCGCCTGGACCATGCCCACCTTCGCCTCGGTGAAGTGGCCCAGGGTCTTCTCCAGGATGTCGGGGGGGGCCACGAAATCGGCGTCGAAGATGAGGACGAACTCCCCGGTGGCGCGGCGCAGGCCGGCGTCGAGGGCGCCCGCCTTGTAGCCGGTGCGGTCGGTGCGGTGCAGGTAGTGGACGTCGAACCCCTGCTCGCGGTAGTGCTCGACGGCCCGGCTCGCGATCGCGGTCGTCTCGTCGGTCGAGTCGTCGAGGACCTGGATCTCGAGGCGGTCCTTCGGGTAGCGGATGGCCGCGACCGACTCGAGCAGCCGGTCGATCACGTACATCTCGTTGAAGATCGGCAGTTGGATCGTGACCCGGGGCAGCTCGGCGGGGAGGGGCGCGGGGACGGCCTTGCGGTCCTTGTGCTTGAAATAGAGCCACACCATCACGTACCGGTGGAAGCCCATGGTGGCCAGGATGACCAGGGTCAGGAAATACAGGCCCAGGATCCCGAACTCGAATGCGCTCATACTCGTCTGACGCCGCCTCCGCCCGCGCTCATCGTGCCTCGCGCCCGGCGCGAAGACACGACCGCGTCTCCCTTGACAACGTCCGAATCAACGGTGGAAGATGCCAGATTCGGAATGTCCCCGACGGGCGCCCCTGCCATCCAGAAACGGGGCTCATGCCTCAGGGCACAGCCACCAAGTCTACCGGAGCCACGGCCCAAGTCAATGGATCCTCGAAGCCTCAAGGAGTTGCTGGACGCCGTCAAGTCGGGGGCGGTATCCCCCGAGGAGGCCGCGTCTCGCCTGGCCACCCTCCCCTACGAGGACCTCGGCTTTGCCAAGGTGGACCACCACCGGGCGCTGCGCCGGGGGTTCCCCGAGACGGTCTTCGGTGGCGGCAAGACCCCGGAGCAGATCGTGGCGATCGTCGAGCGGATCGCGGGGCGGGGCCAGCGCGTGCTGGTGACTCGGACGACCGCCGAGGTCCACCGGCAGGTGGCGGCGGTGCGGCCCGAGGCCCGGTTCCACGAAGCCGCCCGCTGTCTCACCGTCGAGACGGCACCGGCTCCCCCGCTGCCCGGGCGGATCGCCGTGTGCGCCGCGGGGACGTCCGACCTGCCCGTGGCCGAGGAGGCCGCCGTGACGGCCGTCTTCCACGGGGCGACGGTCGAGCGCATCTACGACGTGGGTGTCGCCGGCCTGCACCGCCTCCTCGACCGGGCGGAGGCGATCCGCCAGGCCGACGTGGTCATCGTGGTGGCCGGGATGGAGGGGGCCCTGCCCTCGGTGGTCGCGGGTCTCGTCGACGCGCCCGTGGTGGCCGTCCCGACGAGCGTGGGCTACGGGGCCGCGTTCAACGGCCTGGCCGCCCTCCTGGCGATGCTCAACTCCTGCGCCTCCGGGGTCGGGGTCGTGAACATCGACAACGGCTTCGGCGCCGCCCACCTCGCCTGCCTGATCCTGAAAGGGCAAACCCCCTCCAGACAGCCGGGCGATTCCGGGGGGCAGGTCCCTCGTCCTTGACAAAACCGTTGATTCTGCTGATCTTGTAGATTGTCGTGTCCTGCCGTGTCCCACCCCTTACGCGCGGAAAGAGCCTCGGCTGTGCGCGCTAGGCGCTCGGGGAGGCGCACGGGGCACCGCAGGAATCCAGAGACGGACGGCCGGGGCGACGCGTGTGAACCTTAACTCATTCAAAACGCTGGAGTTCGACCGTATTCGGGCCCTTCTTCTTCAGCAGGCGGGGTCCGTCGAGGGACACGCCCGCCTCGAAGCGCTCCGGCCGCAGACCGAGCCGGCCGCCGTTCGGGAGGCCCTCGCCCGGACGAGCGAGGGTGTCGTCCTGCTGAAGGCGGTCGGCCGGCAGCCCTACCACGACCTCCCCGACCCCGCCGAGGCCCTGGCCGGGGCCCGGGTCCGGGGGGCGCACCTCGAGCCACGGGCGCTCGCCGACCTGGCCTCGTTCATCGAGGGCGGGGTCGAGATCGCTCGCCGCGTCGCGCGGGTGGAGGGCACGCCCCGCCTTTCGCGCCTCGCATCCGAGGTGGAGGACACGTCGGCGGTGGCCGCTGCCATCCGGCGGGCGCTGCTGCCGTCGGGCGAGGTGGCCGACGACGCCTCGCCCCGGCTCGCCGAGATCCGCCGGACGCTCGTGCGGCTGCGGTCGCAGCTGACGAGCGTCATGGAGGGCTACCTCCGCAGCGCCGACGCCGAGCGGCTCCTGCAGGACCGGGTCATCACGACCCGCAACGACCGCTACGTCCTGCTGCTCAAGGCCGAGCACAAGGGCCAGCTGCCCGGCGTCATCCACGGCAGCTCGGGTTCCGGCGCGAGCTTCTTCGTCGAGCCGCTGCCCGCGGTCGAGCTGAACAACGACATCGTCGCGCTGCAGGACGACGAGCGGGCCGAGGTCGTCCGCATCCTGCAGGAGCTCACCGGCCGGGCGAGGGCCCGCGCGGACGACCTCGCGCTCATGGCGTCCGTGCTCGGCGAGCTCGACGCCGTCCAGGCCATGGCGCTCCTCGCCGTGGACATGGGCGCGCACCCGCCCGAGATCGTCGACGGGGCGAAGCCCGACCTCGAGCTCCTCGACTCGCGCCACCCGCTGCTGATGCCGAAGCTGGCGGAGCGGCTCGGGATCGCCCGGTCGAAGGAGCCGGTGCCGGTCAGCCTGCGGGTGGGGGGCGACGAGCCCATCCTCGTGATCAGCGGGCCGAACACGGGCGGCAAGACGGTCGCGCTCAAGACGGTCGGCCTCTTCGCCCTCATGGCCCAGTGCGGGCTGCACGTGCCGGCCGGGCCCGGCAGCCGGCTGACCGTCTTCCGGCGCGTCTTCGCCGACATCGGCGACGAGCAGTCGATCGCCGAGAACCTCTCGACCTTCTCCTCCCACCTCGCCGCGATCGTGGAGATGACGCGCGACCTCGAGCGGCCCGCCCTCGTCCTCCTCGACGAGGTCGGCGCCGGCACCGACCCCACGGAGGGCGGCGCTCTCGGCGTCGCGATCGTCGAGCACTTCCGCCGCAAGGGCACGATGGTGGTGGCCACGACGCACCACGGCCTCATGAAGGCCTACGCGCAGTCGACGCCCGGCGTCGCGACCGCGTCCTTCGGCTACCACCCCGAGACCTACGAGCCGACCTTCCGCCTCACCCTCGGCGCCCCGGGGCGCAGCCTCGCCCTCGAGATGGCCGAGCGGCTGGGGCTCCCGGCCGAGGTGGTGCAGGACGCCCGCGCCCGGCGCGACGACAAGGAGCAGCAGGCCGAGGCGCTGCTCGCGCGGCTCGAGAAGGAGCAGGCGCGGCTCGAGCGGGAGAAGGCGCTCGTCGAGGGGATGCGAGCCGAGGCCGAAGGGGCGAAGGCGCGCGCTCTCATCGCCGAGCGCGAGATCCAGGCCAGGAAGCGGCGCGAGGTCGAGGTCTTCGCGAAGGAGCTCCGGCGCCGGGCCGAGGAGTCGGAGAGAAAGGCGTCCGAGGCCATCCGGGCCGCCGTCGAGAAGGTCGAGGCCGCCCAGAAGGCGGCGGCCGCGGCCCCCCGCGTGCGGACCCAGGCGGTGCTGGCGATCCGCGAGGCGCGCGACACGGTGCTGAAGGACCCCGAGCTCGCGATCCCCGAGGAGCAGGAGGCCCCGGCCGTGGCGCTCGCCGTCGGCATGCGCGTCCGCGTGAAGCCCTTGGGTATCACAGGCGAGCTCATGTCCTTCCAGGGCGAAGAGGCCGAGGTCGCGATCTCCGGCAAGCGCCTGCGGCTACCGCAGGCCGAGCTCGGTCTGGCGCTCGGCAGACCGGTCCGGGGAGTGGCCCCCGCGAGAGGCGAGCTGGATCGAAGCCGTTGGCTTTCCGGTTCTTCTTCTCCGGGGCGCCTCAGCTTCGGCGACGGCTCCCCAGCTCCCCACGAAGTCACGTCCCCGCCGAGGTGAACCTCATCGGTATGACCGTCGAGGAGGCGAGAGAGCGCGTCGACAAGCTGCTCGACGACGCGGCCCTCTCCGACCGCCGGGAGATCCGCCTCGTCCACGGCTTCGGCGCGGGCAAGCTCCGCAAGGCCGTGGCGCAGATGCTGGAAGGGCACCCCCTCGTCGCCTCGTGGCGGCTCGGCGGGCCGAGAGAGGGCGGCGCCGGGGCCACCGTCGTGGAGCTGAAGGACTAGCGATGGCCTTCCCGGACAGCTTTGTCGAGGAGGTGCGGCGCGTGGCGGACATCGTGCGCGTCATCTCCGAGCAAGTGGCCCTCAAGAAGATGGGGACGTCGTGGAAGGGGCTGTGCCCCTTCCACCAGGAGAAGACCCCGTCCTTCAACGTGCGGCAGGAGCCGGCCGTCTTCCACTGCTTCGGCTGCGGCGAGGGCGGCGACGTCTTCAAGTTCGTGATGCTGCGCGAGCGGGTGAGCTTCCCGGAGGCGATCGAGATGCTGGCCCGGCGCTTCGGGGTGCCGGTGCCGGAGGGGCGCGTGGAGCCGGGCCCCGACCGCAAGGAGCGCGAGGAGACGCTCGCCCTCATGGAGGCGGCGGCCCAGCACTTCACGCGCACGTTCTGGGCCGCGGGGGGGACGAAGGCCCGCGAGTACCTCCTCGGCCGCGGCTTCCGCAAGGAGACGCTCGAGCGTGTCCGGGCCGGGGCAGCCCGCGACGCGTGGGACGACCTCCTCGGTGCGCTGCGGGGGAAGTTTCCGCCCGCGCTTCTCCTCAAGGCCGGCCTCGTCATCGAGCGCCAGGGCAAGGAGGGCCACTACGACCGCTTCCGCAACCGCGTCGTCTTCCCGATCCTGAACGAGTCCGGGAAGGTGGTGGCCTTCGGCGCTCGCTCGCTCGACGGCAGCGAGCCCAAGTACCTGAACTCCCCCGAGACGCCGGTCTACTCGAAGAGCCGCGTCCTCTACGGCCTCTCCTGGGCGCGCGAGGCGCTCGCCCGCGAGAAGCGGGCGGTGCTCATGGAGGGCTACCTCGACGTGGCCCGGGCGATCGAGCACGGGATCGCCGAGGCGGTCGCGACCTGCGGCACCGCCCTCACCTCTCAGCACGCGCGGCTCCTCGGCCGCTGGGCGGAGACGATCGTCCTCAACTTCGACCAGGACGACGCGGGGCAGAAGGCGGCACGCAAGAGCCTCGAGGTCCTCCTCGAGGAGGGGCTGCGCGTGCGCATCGTGGAGCTGCCCGAGGGCCACGACCCCGACACGTACCTCAAGGCCGAGGGGCCGGAGGCCTACAAGGGGCGCCTCGACGAGGCCCCCGAGGCCGTCGAGTGGCTGATGCGCCGGGCCGAGGCGTCGCAGGACCTCTCGTCCCCCGCCGGCAAGGCGGCCTTCCTGACGGCCGTGATGCCGGCGCTCGTCCGCACCGCGAACGCGGTCGAGCGGCAGGCGTGGCTGGCCCGGGTCGTGGAGCGCGGCGCGATCGACGCGGGGGCGGCACGCGAGGAGCTGCGCCGGGCGCTCTCGGGCCGCACCGGCGGCCCCTCGGCGGTGGCGGAGGCGGCCACGCGGCGGCCGGTGGTGCCGCGCCCGGTGGTCCTGCTCCCGGCGGAGCGGTGGCTGCTGGCGCTCGTGGCGCAGGGGGCGGCGGGGGTCGAGATCGCCCTCGACGAGCTCCAGGACGCGGACCTCGAGGGCCTGCGGTCGGCACCGCTCCTGCGCGTGGCGCAGGCGGTGGCCCGGCGGAACGAGAGGGTCACGCTCCCGGCGGTCCTCGCGGAGCTCGACGAGGACGCGCAGCGAGTGATGTCGGAGATCGCGGTCGAGGGCGTGCCGGCGGAGGGCCTCTCGGCCGAGGAGTGCGTGCGCGAGCTGCGGCGGCAGCCGCTCAAGGCGCGCATGGCGGAGATCCAGAAGCGGCTGGCGGGGGCGAGCGAGGACGCGCAGGAAGCGCTCCTCGCGGAGAAGACGCGCCTCTCGCGGCAGATGGCGGGCCTCTAGGCAAGGGCTTCAAGGAGCAAACGGAACGGCAATGGCGCTCACGATCGAAGAGAAATACGACGAGGTCCGGCAGCTCATCACGATGGGCAAGGAGAAGGGCTACCTCCTCTACGAGGAGGTCAACGACCTCCTGCCCTCGGACATCGGCTCCTCCGACGAGCTCGACGACATCTTCTCCATGTTCGGGTCCATGGGGATCGAGGTCGTGGACTCCGAGCAGAAGTTCCGGGAGAAGTCCGAGGAGGAGGGGGTCGAGCTCGACCTCACCCCGGGGGCGCTCGACAAGACGAACGACCCCGTGCGCATGTACCTGCGCGAGATGGGGACGGTGCCGCTGCTGACCCGCGAGGGCGAGGTCGAGATCGCCAAGCGGATCGAGCGCGGCAAGAACGCCATGCTCCGGGCCATCTCCCGCACCAACATGGCGGCGCAGGAGGTGGCCCGGCTCGGCGAGCGGCTCGCCAACCGGGAGATCGGGGTCCGCGACGCGGTGGTCTTCATCGAGGAGGAGGTCACCGAGGAGAAGCTCGAGGCCAAGATCCAGGAGACCCTCAAGCTCATCGGCAAGGCGAACCAGGCGCACCAGGACTACCTCGCCTACCGCAAGCACTTCAGCAAGCTCGAGCGGAAGTCGCGCGGCTACGTGCGGGGCAAGTGGCGGCTCGGGCGGCTGCGCATCCGGATGTCCAACGCGATCCGGAGGATCGAGTTCGCGGAGAGCTTCAAGCGCCGCCTCGTCGAGCGGGTCCGGGAGGCGGTCGAGCGCATCCGCGACGCCGAGGATCGCATCGCGCGGCTCGAGCTGAAGCTCAGGCGCGACGTGAGCGACGACTACCGCAAGCAGGTCCGCCAGATGATCCGGGACCAGAAGCAGGTCCTCGACCAGATCCAGGAGGACTTCGACGCGCGGCCGGAGGAGATCCAGCGCAGCCTCGACACCGTGGTCACCGGCGAGGCCCAGGCCGAGCAGGCGAAGAAGGAGCTCGTCGAGGCGAACCTCCGCCTGGTCGTCTCGATCGCCAAGAAGTACACGAACCGCGGCCTGCAGTTCCTGGACCTCATCCAGGAGGGCAACATCGGCCTCATGAAGGCGGTGGACAAGTTCGAGTACAAGCGCGGCTACAAGTTCTCGACCTACGCCACGTGGTGGATCCGCCAGGCCATCACCCGCGCCATCGCCGACCAGGCGCGCACGATCCGCATCCCCGTGCACATGATCGAGACGATCAACAAGCTCATCCGCACGTCGCGCGCCCTCGTCCAGGAGCTCGGCCGCGAGCCCACCTCGGAGGAGATCGCGAAGCGGATGGACATCCCGGTCTCCAAGGTCCGCAAGGTCCTGAAGATCGCGCAGGAGCCCATCTCGCTCGAGACGCCGATCGGGGAGGAGGAGGACTCGCATCTGGGGGACTTCATCGAGGACCGCTCCGCGGTGTCTCCGGCCGAGAACGTCATCAACCTCAACCTGAAGGAGCAGACGGACGCGCTCCTGAAGACGCTCACCCCCCGCGAGGAGCGCGTCATCAAGATGCGCTTCGGCATCGGCGACGGCTCGGAGCACACGCTGGAGGAGGTCGGCCAGAGCTTCCAGGTCACCCGCGAGCGCATCCGCCAGATCGAGGCGAAGGCGCTGCGCAAGCTCCGCCACCCCAGCCGCTCCCGCAAGCTCAAGGCCTTCCTGGAGGGCAGCCGGATCTAGGGTCGAGAGGCTACGGGGACGAGGAGCGTTCGGCGGCCGCCTCGACCGTGTGCACCTCGAGGAGGGAGGCGAGCCCGCGGAAGTCGTCGGGGTTGCGGGTGTAGAGGGGCAGACCCTCGGCGAGAGCCGTCGCGGCAATCAGCAAGTCGATCGCTCGAGGTCCTCTGGCTTTGCGGCCCTGGGCCGCGACCGCGGCGTAGATCCTCCCGTACGCACGGGCGGCCTTGCCGTCGAGCGGCAGCGGCGAGAAGGTGGCCTCGGCCCGCTGCAGGCGCTCCTGCCGTCGCGCTCTCTCGTCGGGGTCTGTGGTGGCGTGAGGGCCTGCGGCCAGCTCGGCCAAGGTCAACGCCGACACGGCCACTTCGGCCGGCAACGAGCTCGCGTCGATCCGCTCGAGATCGATCACGACCGAGGTGTCCAGCAAGCCCCGCTTGCGCCGATGCTCAGCCACGCGGAGAGGGGTCCTGGTCGACGAACGCGTCCAGGTCGCGGCGGAAGCGCTCGCGATCGATCGGCGGAGCGCAGCCGAAAGCGGCGGCGACAGCGGTGGCACTCACGAACTGTCGCGGCAGCGGCCGAAGCTCGCCAACCGGGACGCGGTTGCGTGTCACGATGAACGTCTCGCCGCGATCGAGGGCGCGCATGATCTTGCCGCTGCCGTTCCTGAGCTCGCGCTGGGTGATCGTCCTGGCCACGAAATCACTGTAGCACGCGTGCTACGCTGGATCAAGAGGCTCGTGAGCACGGCCGCGTCCTCCCCTGCGGGCCCTCGCGGGCGGTGGTCCACGAGGTCCTGACCCGTCTCTGCTAGACTCCCGGCCAGCGCTCCCGAGCTGGAAGCCGGTGGAGGTCCGATGGCTCTCTGGAAGAAGCTCGTCCTGTCGGTGCTCGTTCTCGTCCTGCTGGTCCTCGCCGTCGGGGTCCAGATCGTCGTGGGCTGGCGGGCCCTGCTGTTCGGCCCGCGAGCGCGCGCGTTGGCCAGCCGCACGTTCGACAGAGGTCGCCGGGGCAGGTCGAGCGCGGAGGCTACCTCGCGGTGCGGCACGGCTGCGTCTTCTGTCACTCGGAGCGCGACTGGAGCGCCCCGGGGGCGCCGCCGCGCGAGGACCGGCTCGGCGCCGGCGTCGTCTGGACGGCGGAGGGCATGCCCTGGCTCACCGCCCCCAACCTCACGCCCGATCCCGAGACGGGCCTCGGCCGCGTGAGCGACGACGCGATTGCCCGGGCCATCCGGGAGGGGATCGGGGCGGACGGCCGCGCCCTCTTCGCCCTCATGCCGTACGCCGAGTACCGCCGGATCCCGGACGAGGACGTGGCCGCGCTCGTGGCCTACCTGCGCTCGCTCCCGCCGATCCGGAACCCCCTGCCGAAGACCGCTCTCCCCTTCCCCCTGGGGCTGATCATGAAGGGCGTGCCGGAGCCCCTCGACGGACCGGTTCCGGCGCCGGACCTCTCGACCCCCGAGAAGCGCGGCGAGTACGTCCTCCGCACGTCGGCCTGTCACCACTGCCACACCCCCAGGCAGGGAGGGCAGCTCAACGCCGCGCTCGACATGGCGGGGGGGAACGCCTTCGAGTCGCCGGCGGGCCCGGCCTTCGCCACCAACATCACGCTCGATCCGACCGGCATCGCGAACTACGACGAGGCCACCTTCGTCCAGGCGATGCGCACCGGCAAGCTCGGGACGCTCAGCCCCGTCATGCCCTGGGTCGTGACGGCCCGGATGAACGACGAGGACCTGAAGGCCGTGTTCGCCTACCTGCGCACGCTGAAGCCGGTGAAGCACGTCGTGACCAACGGCCAGCCGCCGACGGACTGCCCCGTGTGCGGCCTGAAGCACGGCGGAGGGGAGCGGAACCGGACCTAGCGCGACGCGATCCGAGCCCGGGGCAGAGCCGTCACCCCGGCCCTTCGCGCGGCGGCTGGAAGAGACCGAGAATCGGCCCGACCACCCGCAACACGGTCTGCTTCAGCCAGCTCCACGGCCCGTACGGTCCCCACAGGTCCTTGGGCCAGAGCCGCTTCCAGATCGCTTCCCAGAGGTCCTTCCACCAGCACCAGATGAAGATCACCCACGGGAAGCGGGGCACCGCGTTCACGCAGAGCCGCACCAGGGCGGCATCGACGTCCAGGATGATGTTCTGCATCTCGGACCAGGGCGGGAAGAACGTCCAGGTGTTGTTGAACTCGATGGTGTAGCCGAAGACCTTCCTGAGGCCCGGGTCCGCGTAGTGGCGGCTGAAGGCCCAGTCGTCGCTCGCGCCGGAGGTGGGATACGTGGTCCACCCCGGAAGGAAGAAAGACTGCGCCACGTCGTACGACTGTCCGCGCACCCCCGCGATGGCACCCCTCATGGCGTTGCCGGCCGACTGCAGGCTGCCGAGGTCGCCGGCGCCGATGTACTCGCCGTACGCGTCGCCGGCGATCCCGCGCTGCCCGTTGTAGGCGGGATTGGTGAAGTTCATCGAGGGGGTTCCGAGCTGGTTGGCGTCGTCGCCCCAGGGATGGAGGATGTCGCCGCCGTAGGAGTGGATGTCCACGAACCAGGCGATCCGCGGATACTGGGCGAAGAGCCAGCGCACGTTCCTGGACTCCGCCTCCGAGAACGGGCCGGTGCCATGGAAGAGGTCGCTGCCGGGATCGTTGGAGGCGAGCGTCCCCGCGGCCACGGCGCCCGGGGCGAAGGCCGTCGGGAAGTTCCAGAGAAAGTCGTAGTTTCGGTTGACGTCGATGCCGACCCGGCTCGGGACCCCGCCGCTGCTGGCCGGGTTGCGGTTCTTCCTCCACATCGAGTACACGGTCTGGCTGTAGTTCCGGCCATCCGGGTTGATGTCGGGGAAGACGATGACGTCGATCCGGCGGACGATCGCGGCGATCTGGGACGCGCTGAACGAGGTCCCGCCGTAGGCGAGCCCGGTGCCCAGGGAGCAGGCCTCCAGCAGGTCGGCCGCGAAGTCGATGACGATGTCCGGACCGCCCCACTCCCGGGCGTGCGTGCCGCTGATGATCAGCACGGCGCTGCGGGGGCAGTCGCTCGTCCCGATCTTCAGGGCGTGGCTCTGGCGTCCCTCGGATGTCCAGTACGGGAGGGTGATGAGCCGGCAGAGGTCGGGGTAGGCGCTCGCGAGCCCGACCACCGCCGACTCGATCTCGACGACGTTCAGGAAGCTCATCGTGCGGCTCCCCCCGTGGTTCCACCATCCCGCCCCGGCTTGCGGCCGAGCCCGCGGGGTGTCACCCGCCCGCCCTCGAAGCGGTCTCCCTTGCCGATCTCGGCTTGCGCCTTGCGGCCGAGCTCGGAGGCGTTCTCGCCCTGGTCGACCTCGAAACCGGCGGCACGAAGCTCCTGGATCTGAGCCGCGCTGGCGAAGATCTGCAGGCTGCCGGTGCCGTCAGGGTTCGCCTCGACGTGGGGCCGGCAGCCCACGTCCACGTGGAACTCCTGCACCAGCCTGGCATACCTGTCCCGCGTCACCCTGACGCGGGCCGCGAAGAGATCGGGCGGAGCCGTGCCGCGCGATGCCACAGGGTCGGTCATCTCCCCTCCTCGGTCACGAGACGAACTGCGTCGTCTTCCTCGCGAGCGGTGGCCGATTCACTGCCGGCCGAGGCACCACATTCCATGCGGCCGCACCTCGGGTCAGCGACAGGCGGTGAAGGTCGGTCCGGCTTCAACGGATTGAAACTGTCCACAAGTTAGGTCGGAGGTGGCTACGTGTCAATACAGAAGCCTCTCGGACCCGCCGGGGAGCACTTTCCTGTGGACTTCGGGGGCCTCGACGGGAGTATCCTCCAGGCACCTTCTTCCATGAGCCGGGCCCGGGTAGCCGTCCGCGGCCCTCCCTCCGTGGCGCGCACGTCCTGGACCCGGGCGGCTGACCCAAGGGAGAGCGGAGGCCACGCCATGAAGCCGGCATGGGCCATCCCCACCGTCGCTTTCGTGCTGCTCCTGGCTCCGGAAGCGCGCGCACAGGAGCCCGGCGTCTTCACCGGGAACCTGGCGCGCCGGTCCGCCAGGTACGCACCGGACCGCGTGGTCGTCGGCTTCGCCAACCGCGTGACGGACGCGGAGGCGGCGCAGATCGTGAGCGGCCTGCGCCAGGGCGTCTTCGTGCGCGCCCGCGGTCTTCGGCGGGCGTTCCACGTGCTGGCGGTCCCCAAGGGGGCGCGTGTTTGAGGTGATGAGCGCGCTGAGGAGCGATCCGCGCGTGCGCTACGCGCATCCCGACTGGATCGCTCACGCCCTGGACATCCCGCCGAACGATCCCTTCTATGCCATCCAGTGGAACCTCCAGAGTCCTTCGGCCTCGGCGGGCAGCATCCGCGTCGAGGGAGCCTGGGCCGTCAACCCGGGAGGCGATCCCTCGGTCGTGGTCGCGGTGGTCGACTCGGGAATCGCCTACGAAAGCTCCGGCACGTTCTGCCAGGCACCCGACCTCGCCGGAGCGCACTTCGTGGCCGGCTGGGACTTCGTCAACAACGACGCGCACCCGAACGACGACGAGAGCCACGGGACCCACGTCGCGGGGACGATCGCCCAGACGACCAACAACACCCTCGGCGTCGCGGGCATCGCCTACAACGTGTCGCTGATGCCGGTGAAGGTGCTGGGGGCCGACGGCTCAGGGTCCGTCAGCGGCATCGCGGACGGCATCCGGTGGGCGGCGGACCACGGCGCCCACGTCATCAACATGAGCTTCGGGACGAGCGCCTCTCCGGCCCTGCTGACCGTGCTCCAGGATGCGGTCGAGTACGCCTACGGGAAGGGCGTGGTGCTGGTCGCGGCTTCGGGCAACTCGAGCGGGGCCACGCCGCTGTATCCGGCCGCCTACCCGCAGGTGATCGCGGTCGGGGCGACGCTCTACAACCGGCAGCTCGCGTCCTACTCGAACCGTGGCAACGAGCTGTGCGCGCCGGGAGGCACCAGCACCGGCGAGGACCTGAACGGCGACAGCTACCCGGACATGATCCTGCAGAACACCTTCGACCCGAACACCCACGCCGTCTGCAGCTTCGGCTACTGGTTCTTCGCGGGGACCTCGATGGCGACGCCGCACGTCGCCGCCCTCGCTGCGCTCGTCAAGTCGGAGAAGCCCACGCTGACGCCCGCCGAGATCCGGCAGGTGCTCGGTGACACGGCCGACGCCAGCGTCACCGCCGATTGCGGCTTCGGGCTCGTCGACGCGACGCGCGCGCTCGAGTCGGTCGCCACCGGCGACCGGCCGCCCACCGCGAGCATCTTCAGCCCGAGTCCGGGCCGCATGGTGTTGGGCAGCGTGACCCTGCAGATTGCGGCCTCGGACGCTCAGACCCCGACCGGGAGCCTCGACGTCCAGTGGTCAACGGACGGAGCGACCTACTCACCTACGACCTACAACCCGGTCACTGGCTACTACGAGGCGTCGTGGAACACGCTCGCCGAGGCGGAAGACAGCCCGGTCACGCTCCACGCCCGAGCAACCGACGGCGCCAGCCAGACAACCGAGGCCACGCCGGTCACGGTCAGGGTGAACAACGACAATCAGCTGCCAACCGCCGCCTTCAGCTACTCGTGCAACGCCAACGTCTGCGACTTCGACGCCTCCGCCTCCTCGGACGGGGACGGGAGCATCCAGGCGTACGCCTGGCGCTTCGCCGATGGCCAGGTGGGCTCCGGCAAGGCGGTCCGTCACACGTTCGCGGCCGTGGGGACGTACAAGGTGGACCTCACCGTGACCGACGAGCTCGGCGCCACGGGCGCCGCCTCACAGGACGTCACGGTCCGGACCGTCAACAACACGCTCCACGTCTCGGACCTCGACCGCGCGAGCCGCCGGCTGTTCTTTGGCCTCTGGGAGGCGCGGATCACGATCCGGGTCGCCGACACCGTGGGCGGGGTCGTGCCGAACGCGCGCGTATCCGGCCTCTTCAGCGACGGCCCGTCTCTATTCCAGTGCACGACGAACGCGAGCGGCGCCTGCACCGTCGTCGGCTACCAGTGGACGCTGCCGTGCCTGACCTTCGGCGTGACGAACGTGACCCACGCCACGCTCAAGTACGACGCCTCGCTCAACACGGACCCCGACGGCGACAGCAACGGGACGCAGATCACGGTCTGCCGGCCGTAGCCGGTCGCGCCGTCGCTCGCTCGCAACGGCCCGTCTCGGTGCGCGCTCGGAGGCGGCGATCCGCAGCGTCGGGGCCGAGGCGCCGTAGCCGGCGATCGGGAGTATCCTGCCGAGGAACCCATGTCGATCTTCGACAAGTTGTTCGCCCCGCCGGACGTATCCGCGCTCGCCGCCGCCGGGGATGTCCCCGGCCTGGTCTCTGCCCTCCAATTCAAGAAGCAGGCGACGATCCGCGCGGCGGCCGCCGCGGCGCTCGGCGACCTCGGCCGGTTCGAAACGTGGGACGAGTTGTCTCGCGCGGCCGGCGAAGACGACGATGGGGCGGTCCGAGGTGCCGCCTCGGAGGCGGTGTCCAAGCTTCGCGAGCGGCTCGGCGAGGCCACGCTCTTCGTGCCCCGGCGGAGCGAGTCGGCCATCCTGCGGGTCGATCGCGAAGCCCTCCGGCTCCCCGCCACCGGCCGGGAGGCGTTCCTCCCGGAGAGGTCCGCCTCCGACAAGCCACGCGAGATCCCGCTGTCCGGCGTCCTTGGCGCAAAGGCGATCGCCAAGGGAAGCGACGACGAAGGCCGGCAAGTGAGGATCTGGGTGGCGGCCGAGGGCGAGTTGCCGTTCACTTCCCTCGAGCTTCCCAAGTCCCTCGACAGCTACGTGCCCTATCCGTGCGCCGAGATCGGCCGTGCCGTGGGCCTCGAGGAGGCCTATCGCCCCGGTCGCCGTCCGGCGGCCACCGGCGCGCTGTTCGTGAGAGTCGTCGAGGCGTACTGGCGGCAGCGGGCGACCCTCGGACTCCCCGTGTCAGCGCCACCGGCCGCGGATCTCTTCGTTCCCGGATGGCGGGAGAAGGACCGATACCGCACTTTCCTGAAGTCAGACGGTCGGACGATAGCCCTCCGCGCCGACAGCATCAGGCTCGGCGGCCCGGAGAACCTCGTGCACGTTCCCATGGGGAAACTCGTGAGCACGTACTCGCTCGAGAAGCTCTTCTACAACGAGCTCGAGGAGCTTCAGATCGCGCTGGTGCTGGAGGACGGGACGCGTCAGGACTTCTCGCTGATGTCGAGGGCCGGGTGGACGGTGGAGGGAGTCCGGACGGTCCAGCGGTACCTGGAGTACGCATCCGCGCTGTTCGGCAAGGAGCGCTTCCAGGAGGATACCCTGGCCGACTGGACTCCTCTGGTCAACACCAACGGCTAGCGGTTCGGGTCAGCCGAGGTTCTGGCCGTACCGCCAGCCGTCCCGGGCCGGCTCCTTGATGAGCGCGTCGAGCTCGGGCTGTCCCTTGACCCGCATCGCTTCGGCATCCCAGTCGATCGTGCGGCCGGTACGCTGGGCGAGGGCGCCCAGTAGGACCATCTCGGTGAGCGGCGCGGCGTAGTCGAAGCTGGATCCGGGCGCGGGGCCCTCGCCCTTGATCGCCCGGAGCCACTCTTCGATCGGGCCGTCACCCACCGCGGGCAGCTTCTCGATGCTGCGCAGCTCGCCTTTCATCTCCATGAAGCGCGCCGCCGGCGTGAGCATCGGGCTCTCCGGGCGCATCCCGGCGTGGTAGAGGGTTTCCTTCGTCCCCTCCATGTACATGCCGCCCTCGGCGGACAGGGGCTTCTCGGGCTCCCAGCGCCGGGGCTTGGGCACGTCGTAGCCCTTCTCGTACCACGTCAGCGTGACGGGCGGCCGGGTGCCGCGGGCCGGGAACTGGTAGGCGACCACCGAGTTCATCGGGACGAACCCGTCTCCGGGCGGCGGCTCCCGGAAGGCCTGGATCCGGGCGGGCGCGCCAAGGTCCAGCGCCCAGAACGGGGCGTCGAAGGTGTGGCAGCCGATGTCCCCCAGCGAGCCGCAGCCGTAGGCCCACCACCCGCGCCAAGTGACCGGCACGTACGCGCGGGAGTACTCGCGCGAGGCGACCGGCCCCTGCCACAGGTCCCAGTCCAGGTCGGCGGGCGGGCACATCGTCTCCGGCGGAAAGCTCCGGGGCGGAATGAACCAGGGATCGTTCGGGCGGTCGGTCCAGGTGACCACCTCCGAGACGTCGCCGATCACCCCGGCGTCCACCCACTCCTTGATGCGCCGCATGCCCTCGAACGTGTGGCCCTGGTTCCCCATCTGCGTGATGACGCCGTAGTGCCGGGCCGCCTTGCGCAGCGTGCGCACCTGCCAGATGTCGTGGGCGAGCGGCTTCTGCACGAAGACGTGCTTGCGAAGCTCCATGGCCGCCATCGCGATCGGGAAGTGCGTGTGGTCGGGTGTCGAGATGGCGACGGCGTCGATCTGCTTGTGCAGCTTGTCCAGCATCACCCGGAAGTCCTTGAAGCGGGGCACGGCGGGGTGCGCCCCGTAGGCTTGGCAGGCCCTCTGGTCGTCGACGTCGCACAGGGCCACGAGCCTCTCGTTGGCGGCCTGCTCCACCGCGTACTTGCCCTGTCCGCCGGCGCCCACGACGGCAACGCCGATCTTCCCGTTCGGCGAACCGCCGGGGCGGGCGAGGGAGACGCGGGGCAGCCCCAGCGCCCCCGCGGCGAGCGCGGACGTCCTGATGAAGGCTCTTCTATCGGGTTCGCGGCTCTCGGACATCGGAAACCTCCGTCGTGAACTCACGGGCCAGGGTTGGATCCTAGGAGACCGAGACCTCCAGCCCGCACGCGCTCAGCGAGAAGTCCACGAGGCGGGCGCGCTCGTTCTCGAAGCGGCGGCGCAGCACGTCGCGCACCGCCTCGGCCTCCCGGCGGTCCTCGGAGAGGAACAGCGCGTACCCGCCCCCGCCCGCCCCGAGCAGCTTCGTCCCGCGGAAATGGGGGCGCGTGGCGGAGAGGATCTCCTCGACCTCCTCGTTGGTCGTGCTCGGGTGGACGCGCTGGTTGGCGGTCCACGAGAGGGCCAGCACGTCGGCGAGCGCCCGGCGGTCCCGGCGCTCGATCGCGTCCTTCGCGTCGAGGGCCAGCTGGGCCATGTGCCGCAGGGTGAAGAGATACGCCTTCGAGGCCCCGTTCACCTGGTCGACCACCTCCGAGAGGATGTTCTTCGCGAGGCGGGTGATCCCCGTGTAGAACAGCGTGAAGCAGGCGAGGCTCTCGCGGTCCTGGAAGAGGAACGGGTCGAGCTGGTGGATCACCGGGTGCGGGCGCAGCCCCGGGCGGCTCTCGACGCACTTGACGCCCCCCACGAGGCCGCCGATCTGGTCCTGCCAGCCGCCCCCGGTGGTGAGCATCTGTTCGACCTGGAGCACCTGGCGGATGAGCTCGTCGAGCACCACCGGCCGGCCGAGGAAGCGGGAGAGCCCGGCGAGGATCACGCCGGCGAGGACCGAGGAGGTGCCGAGGCCGGAGCCCTTCGGCACCGCGCACAGGAGCGTGATCTCGAGGCCGCAGCCCAGCGCGTCGAGGGCCTCGGGCAGCGCCGCCCCGTGGGCGGCGTCGAGGCCCATCAGGCACAGCGCCGCCTTGGGCAGGGCGAAGGCGGAGACGGGGTCGCGGTAGTCGCCGAGCTCCTCGAAGCGCGTGAAGGTCTCGGTGTGGCCGAGGTCGATCGAGTGCACGCGCACGTGCCGCTCGGCCGTGCGCCGGATGAACACCTGGATCGGCGGCTGGCCGTTGAGGTCGACCGCGAGGTTCACGACGCGCCCCCCCTCGCGCAGCGTGTAGGGCGGGGTGTCGGTCCAGCCGCCGGCGAGGTCGAAGCGCACCGGGGCCCGCGACCAGACGATCTGGTCCTCCTTGAGGGCCGCGCGCAGGGGCGGGCGCTCGCCGCCCCGCCCGACGTAGTCGATCTGCGCCCCGTCGAGGGGGGCGGCCTCGAAGCTGGGGAACGCGGCGCAGAACAGGCGCTCGCGGTAGGCCCGCAGGAGCGCGTCGTCGGTCCGCTCGAGCCACGTCAGCAGGGGCGCCCGCCACTCCTCGCCCGCAAACGCCGCCGCGAAGTCGCGCACGCCGAGCCCGCGCCAGCCCTGGCCCCGGCGGAAGAGATCGCGCAGCGTCTCGAGGCGGAGGGCGACGCGCCGGTCCTCCCGCCTCACCACGTCGTCGTGATCGTTGATCTCGGCGAGCGAGAGGCGACGCGACGCGCGGAAGGCGGCACCCCACGAGGCGTCGGGCGGGCGGAGGTAGCCCGCGAGGAGCGCGGGAGTTGGGTCGAGGCAGAACAGCCGCGCGGCGAAGAGGTCCCTTCCCTCGCCCGCCCCGAAGACGTCCGCCCGGACGAGGCCCCGCTCGGACAACCACTCGTCGAGGGGCTTCCCGCAGAAGACGAGGGGCTCGGCGTCCTCCGAGGGCTTGAGGCTGTCTCGTGAGGACAGGACGACGACGACGCGCCCCTCGGGAAGGTGCCGGCCGTCGAGGTTGAAGCCGGCTGGCACGCCGCCCGGCAGCGCGACGCCGTCGAGGCCGACCACCATGTTGTCGCCGCCGAGCGTTCCCAGGGAGCACGAGGAGCAGGACTCGACGAGCACGGGGCCCGGCCCCGCCACGTCGAGGTCCACCGCCACGCTGTTGTGGACGATCCGGTCGGGAGCCTCGAAGGGGCGGATCTCGCCGTCCTCCGGCTCGTAGAACGGGGAGCTCCGGTGGGTGAGGAGGCTGCGGCAGGCCTCGGGCAGCTCGGCGAGGCTCCCCACGTGCTCGAACACGGTCGACCGGGTGACCGTCCCGCCGAGGCCGAACGGGTGGAAGGCCTCGAACACGGCCCGCGCCGCCTCCTCGGGGAGGACGCTCGCCGGCCGCACTCTCTCCCGGAAGGCCTCGAACGACAGGGCGCCGAGGCACGCGGTCAGGACCTCGAGGTAGAGGTCGAAGCGGAGCCGGCCGCCGGCGAGGGCGTCGAGGACCGTCTCCCCGCCCACCCGGCTTCGCCCGACCTCGAGGAGAGCGTGGGCGGCCCGCGGGGCGAGGGACACGAGGCCGATGTCGAGCGCGCAGTCCCCGGTCCCCTCGAGCCGCGCCTGGCGCGCGAGGACCTCCGGGGGTGCCTTCTGGAAGTAGTCGAGGACGCGCTCGCGGCGCTGGTCGAATCGGAAGACGCCGTGCCGCGAGCCCTGCTCGAGCGAGGCGGGCTTCGCGAAGCCGAAGACCGGCCCCCGCTCCTCGGGAACGCACGAGGGGTCGAAGGAGACCACGGCGTCCCCGGAGGTGACCACGATCTCCCCGCGGCGCCAGGGGTAGCGGAAGAAGAGGCCCAGCTGCACGTCGAGGACGACCGGGGGCAGCAGGGCGCTCGAGGCGACCGGCAGCGGCGAGAAGAGCTTGCCCTCGGGCGCGTAGGCGGGGAGCCTGCGGCTCTCCCCGCCGGCGTGGATCACCAGGAGGCGCTGCGAGGAGAGGAGGGCCCCGGCGTCGCCCCCCCGCGTCTCGAGCAGTCGGTGCAGGGCCCACAGCGTGCCGCCGCCGGTACCGGCCCGGCCGCCCGGAGGGTCGGACACGACCTCGAACGCGAGCTCGCGCGGGTAGAGGCCGTGGTCCCGGCGGCGCTCGATCAGGGTGCGGAAGGCGGCCGCCTGCCGCTCCGAGGAGGCGGTGACGAGGACCGTGTCGAAGAGTCGCATCGCTCTCCCCGCGGCCGGGAGGCCGGCCTCGTCCCCCCTAGCGCGAGACGGCGGCGGCCTCCACCTGGCTCGCGATCCAGGGGTAGGTCCGGGAGATCCCCTCGCGCAGCGAGATCCTCGACTCCCAGCCGATCGACGCCATGCGGGGGGCGAGGAAGTTGCGGGCGCGCACGCCCACCGGCCCGTCCACGTGCTTCAGGTGGATCCTCTTTCCCGCCACCTCGGCCACGAGGAGGGCGAGCTGGTCGACCGAAACGTACTCGCGGCGGCCGATGTTCACGCCGCCCTCGAGGTCGGAGCTCATCAGGGTGACGATCCCGTCCACCATGTCGTCCACGTAGGTGTAGGCGCGCATGGCCGTCCCGTCGCCCCAGACCTCGATCGTGCCGCCGGCCGGCGTCTCCGCGACCTTGCGGCACATCGCGGCCGGCGCCTTCTCCCGCCCTCCCCGCCACGTGCCCTCCGGCCCGTAGCAGTTCTGGAAGCGGGCGAGGCGCACGACCATCCGGTACCGGCGCCCGTAGGCCGCCGCGGTGCGCTCGGCGTAGAGCTTCTCCCAGCCGTACTCGTTGTGGGGCAGGGCCGGGTAGGCCTCGTCCTCCGCGATCTCGGGCTCGCCCGGCTCCATGTCCCGGTACACGCAGGCCGAGGAGGAGAACAGGTAGCGCGGCACCCCCGCCGTGGCCGCGGCGTGGGTCATGTTGAGGTTGATCAGGCAGCTGTTGCGCATGATCTCGCACTCGGCCGAGTGGATGAACCCCATGCCGCCCATGTCGGCCGCGAGCTGGTAGACCTCGTCGAAAGGCTCGCCCTTCGGGGTGCGCACCGCGGCCTCGCAGCTCGCCGCGTCGCGCAGGTCGACCTTCATGAAGTCGTGGGCGGCGGTGGGCGAGAACTCGGTGTGCTTCTGGTCGGCGCCGCGGACCCAGTAGCCGTCCCTGACCAGGCGCTTGACGAGGTGGCTGCCGATGAAGCCCCCCGCCCCGCACACCAGCGCCGCCCTCTTCCGCCCGTTCGTGTCGACCATCTCGGCCCTCGCGCTCTTTCGGGCCGGCAAGTTACATGGCGGCTGAGCGAGCTGTCAATGGACCGTGCGCGGAACCTCGGCCAGGGACGCACCCGCCCTTGGGTCGTGCGGCTCAGCCTCGACGCGGGAACGCCGCTGCGTGGCCGTAGGCGGCGAGGGTCCCGACCGCCGCGGTGCCCACGCCCGGAAGCGCCGCGGCGCGCCGGTACTCGCCCGGCGCGTCCACGTCGGAGAAGAGCGTGTTGTCCGTGCAGACCGTCACCCGCACGCCGGCCTCCAGCAGGCGGGGCAGCGGGTGCGCCGCGAGCTCGTCCACGGCGCCCGTCTGGAGGTTGGACGTGAGGCAGGCCTCGATCGTCACCCCCCGCTCGCGGACGAGGTCGAGCACCGCCGGGTCGTCCGGGAGGGTCGTGCCGTGGCCGATGCGCTGCGCGTGCAGGACCTCGACCGCCTCGCGGATCTCCGAGGGCGGTCGCCCTTCCCCGGCGTGCACGGTGCGGCCCAGGCCGTGGTCGCGGGCGAGCGAGAAAGGACGCGAGTAGTCGCGGAGATGATGCGGGTGCGCGGGGCTCGGGCCGCCCGCGAGGTCGATGCCGACGACGGCGGGGCAGTCCCGCGCGACGCCGACGAGCGCCTCGAGCACCGAGGGGTCCTCGCCGAAGAGCCCGCAGAGGATGAGTCCCGCGCGGCCGGCCACCCCCTCGGCGGCCGCCTCGACGATCGCCCCCGCGGAGGCTCCCCGGTGGAGCTGGGGCGCGAAGCGGATCTCGAGCGTCGTCACGCCTTCGCGGGCGGCGTCGGCGCAGATCTCGTCGGCCACGCGACGCACGGCGGCGGGCGTCTGCAGCACGGCCAGGCTCAGGTCGAAGCAGCGCAGCGCGGCGGCGAGGCCCATCCCGCGAGAGAAGCGGAACTGCGCGGGGACGTCGACCCCGAGGCCCGCCGCCAGCTCTCGCAACGTCGCTTCCCGCAAGGAGCCGTCGAGGTGTCGGTGCAGGTCGGCGAGGGGCGGCAGGCGCACGGGTCGAGCTAGCCGGGTGGCTCGACGAGGAGGAGCGGGTCGGCCGGCGCCGCCGGCCGGTCCACGACCCGGATCGTCCACTCCCTCGAGCCCTTGCGGATGCGGAGCCGCCCCCCGGTGAGGCGCACGCTGGGCGCCGCCTCGCCTTCGCGGAGCACCGACAGAACCGCCAGGGGCCGCGCGGTCTCTCCCGTCATCTCCGCGACGAGGCACGACGTGGGATCGAAGCCCGACGACCCCGTGACGCGGGAGACGACGCGGACGGGGGCGGCGGCCGGATGGAGGAGGACCCCCCGCAGCCGCACTCCCGGCCGGGCGATCTCGAAGGCGCCGCCGCCCTCCAGCGTGAGAGAGCCCTCCGGCGCCTGCAGGAGCCACTCGAAGCGCGACGCCCCGCTCGCTTCGATGTCGTCGGCGATCACGAACACGTCGGGCTTGAGGAACACGACCTGGCGGCGGAAGTGCCGCAGGCGCGCCTCGTCGACGTAGACGCCGCCCGCGTCGCCGAGCACGGTGTCCCAGGCGGGGGTGCTCTCCGCCAGGCGGATCGCGGGAACCGGCTGGCGCTGCTGGAAGGCCCAGTAGTCGAGCCAGGGGCCGCCCTCTCCCGCCTGTCCCTTGCCGTTCACGATCACCGTGCTGTGGTCGCGCGTGTCCTTCACGTGGCTGTACCCGGGGTCCACCACGAGCCATTCGCCCCGGGCGAAGATCGAGAGGGAGTTGATGTCCGGGTGCGCGTGCCCGGGGCCGAAGCCGCGCATCGCGACGCGCCGTGGGTCCGCCATGTTGCGGTGGCCGGGGCCGGGACCCGCGTGGAAGAAGAGCATCGCGGCGTCCTCTCCCCAGTCGCTGCGCATGCTGACCAGGTCCATGTCGGCGAAGTGCCTCATCGTGGGCAGCCCGTCGGGGGGCGCGGGCCGCACCGCGGGGTCGTACCAGAGCAGGTGCATCCACGAGCCGGTGGCCCCCTCGCGGCGGCCCGAGGAGTCCTCCCGGGGCCGCTCGAGGGGCATCAGGGCCTCGGCCATCCGCTGATGGACGCCGTTGCCGTAGGCCGACGCCAGCCGCCGCAGGACCACCCCGCTGTTGGGTCCGCCGTCGAGCGGGGCGTCGGCGATGTTGGCCACCACGGTGCCCTTCTTCCAGTGGGCCGGCGGGAGGGAGAGGTAGACGAAGTAGTCGCCGGTCGTGCGCAGCCAGGCGCTCTCGGCGAACGCGTCCCCGCGCCCCAGCAGGCGTCTCGCCTCCAGCATGCGCAGGAAGTACGACAGGCCGTAGCCCCAGTACGACACTCCCTCCGGCCACGCGCCGTCGGCGGGAGCGTGCTCGAGGGTGAGGCGCGCCTTCTCCTCGGCCACGGCTACGAAGCCCTCGGCCTCCTCCGCCTCTCCCCACAGGGCGTAGCCGATCATCGCCAGTCCGCAGATCTCGTTGTGGAGGTGGTTCGAGAGCAGCCGGTGCTGCGCGGCCACGACGGGGGCGAGGATCCGTCCCTCGCGCAGGAGGCGGGCGCGCACCTCGGCGCGCTCCTCCGCGGACAGTGCGTCGTGGAGCCAGTCGTAGGCGAGGGAGACGCCGGTGGCGAACGACGAGCGCCCGAGGTTCTGCGACCCGTCCCAGGTCTCGAAGCGGACGAGGCCGAGGAGCCACCGCCGCGCGGCCTCGAGGTACGCGGGGTCGTCGGTGAGGCGGTACATCAGGGCCAGGGCCGGCAGCATCTTGCCGTGGGCGCGGTACGGGTTGACCGCACGGGAGCGGTCGGCCGGAAGCGGCAGGGTGAGGTAGACGTCGGTCTCGGCCCTGGCCACGGCGAACACGTCGCGGTGGCTCGTCTCGCGCAGGGCCCGCAGCTCGGCCAGCCGCTCGGCGGTCAGCAGGACCCGCGGCCGGGCGCCGCTCGCGAGCCGGTCCGGCCGCGTCGGCTCGCCGCGCGCCGCCGCCGTGGCGGTGGCCATCACCAGCGCGAGGCCCGCCCAGGATCGCCGCCTCACGGCAGCGCCGCCCCGGCGGCCGCCACCCCTCGACGCGAGTCGACCAGGCTCCGCGCGAAGAGGCGCGCCGCGAGCTGCTCGTCGGGCACCTCGGACGAGAGCACGTCGATCCGGCGGGTCTCGCCGGGGAGGAGATGGAAGTCGTTGTCGGAGAACAGGGCGTAGCCCTCCCGGAGCCCGACGTGCACGAAGGCGGCGAAGCGCTCGGCCGTCACCTCGACCACCCGCCGATCGTCCACCTTCCGGGTCGCCACGCGCAAGCCCGGCGGCTGCAGCGCCAGGTACTTCGGGGGAACGAAGAAGGAGACGTTCGAGGAGAGCTCCCGCTCACCCTGCCTCAGCCGATACGCCACGTAGTACTGCCGCCGGTTCTCGTAGCTCGCCTTGCGGTAGGTCCGGCGGTCGGCCGCCTCGGCAACCTCCTTCTCGAGGTCCAGCTCGGCGAGGAGGGTGCCGCGGTTCGCCGGCAACACGACCTCCTGCTCTCCCCGCTTCACCTCCGTCCCGTCGAAGCGCCCCAGCGTCCACTCGAGCCGGGCCGGCGTCTCCTGGAGGAGGTCGCTCGCCCCCCAGATCCGGACCTTGCCGCGCTGGCCCAGGTCGATGGGCTCGGGCGAGTCCTCGACGACGCCGCTCACCAGCACGGGGCTGAAGAAGCGGCGGGCCAGGTAGTGGAGGGCCTTCCAGCGGCCGTGGTAGTCGATGCTGCTCCAGGAGATGACCGGCCAGTTGTCGTCGAGCTGCCAGTAGAGGGCCCCCGTCGACTGCGGGTGGTTGCGGCGCATGGCCTCGACGCCCCGCCGGATCCCGTCCGCCTGGAGGACCTGGGAGAGGTAGACCCAGTCGTCGAGGCCGCTCGGCACCCCGAAGGTCGCCGCCAGGTGGCGCGCGATGCGCGCGGTGCCCAGGTCGTTCGTCTTCCCGTTCCCGCTGTTCTCGTGGTGCTCCAGGATGCGGGAGGGATAGTAGCGGTCCTCGGGTGCCGTCATCTCGCGGATCGTCTCGAGGTCGGGGAGGGCCTGGTAGCCGAACTCGGCCATGAACCGGTACTGCCCCATCTCGTCGAACGCGGAGAAGGGCTGACCACCGCCCCAGACGTCGTAGGAGTGGGCGTTCCCGGAGGCGGTCTCCCAGTCGGGCTTCTCCTTCGCGCGGTCGAGCGGGTGGTGGGGGCTGCTCGGCCAGTAGGGGCGGTCGGGGTCGTGCCGCTGGGCCGTCTGCGGGATCGTCTCGTGGAAGATCTTGTCGTACTCGGCCCAGGTCGCGGTGGGGTACTTCTTCATCCACTTCTGGCCGCCCCCCATGTTGCTCTCCGACTCGTTGTTGCCGCACCACAGGGCGATCGAGGGGTGGTGCCGCAGGCGGCGCACGACGTCCTCGACCTCGGCCCGGACGCTTTCGACGTAGGCCTCGTTGGCGATGTAGGGGCCGACCGCGAACATGAAGTCCTGCCAGACCAGGAGGCCGTTCTCGTCGCAGAACTCGTAGAGCACGTCCGCCTCGTACAGGCCGCCGCCCCAGATCCGGATCATGTTCATGTTCGCCTTCAGGCACGCGTCGAGCAGCCGCCGGTAGCGGTCCTCGGTCAGGCGGTCGGGGAGCGAGTCGGCGGGGATCCAGTTGACCCCCTTCGCGAAGAGGAGCTGCCCGTTCACCCGGATGCCGAAGCTCTCGCCGCGGGCGTCCTTCTCCCGTGCGATCTCCACCGTCCGCAGTCCGACCTTCAGCCGCTGGACGTGGACGACCCGGTTCCCGCTCTTCAGCGAGGCGACGACCTCGTAGAGAGGGTGCTCGCCCCACCCGTTCGGCCACCACAGCCGCGGCTCGTCGATCGGGAGGGCCTGCGACGCCCGATCACCGACGACGGCGGCCCTGGCCGTGGCCACGGTCTTCCCCTCGAGCGAAACGACGACCTCGAGGTCGAGGGGACGCGGCCGGAAGCTCACGATCTCGGCGGAGACGTCGAGCACGGCCCGCCGGGGGTCCTTCAGGTCGGTCCGCACGAGGAGACCCGTGATCCGGGCCGTGTCGTAGGCGGCCAGGCGGATCGGCCGCCAGATCCCCGAGCTCAGGAGGCGCAGGCCCCAGTCCCAGCCGAAGTCCGAGCCCTCCTTGCGGGCGAAGAAGACGTTCCCCTTGCTGCAGTCCAGCAGCTCCGAGTTGCGGCACCACAGGACCCTGGGCTCCGCCTCGATGCGCTTGCGGTTCCACTCGAGAATGGATCGGAACACGACGCGGAGCTCGTTCTCGCCCGCGCGCAGGAGGGGCTTGACGTCGAACTCGTGCCGGCGGTGCATGTTCTCGGTCTTCGCCACCAGCCGATCGTTCAGGTACACCTCGGCGATGGTGTCGAGGCCGCGGCAGTCGAGCCGGATCGCGTCGTGCCGCAGGAAGTCGCGGCCGACCCGGAAGCGCCGGCGGTACTCCCACTCCTTCTTCTCCACCCACTGCGCGTCGAGCTCCTGGTCCCGGTAGTGCGGGTCCTTCAGCCGGCCCACCCGCAGCAGGTCGCTCTGCACGACACCCGGCACCACCGCGTCCATCCACGCCGTCTCGTCGGTGGCCTTGAACTGCCAGGGGCCGTTCAGGTCGATGGCCGCCGCGACCGAGGACCCGTCGCGGGCCTGGGCGAAGGCCGGGAGCGACAGGTCGGGGGCGGCGCTGGCGAGGCCCGCCGCTCCCCACACCACCCCGAGCAGCACCGAGCGCATGGCCGAGATTCTCAAGGTGTCCCTCGCTCCGCGCCGTGCAGGGCCCGAGTGCGGGCCGGGTTGCCGGGGGCGGTGACTGAAGCTAGGCCCGCGGGGGCAGACTGTCATCCCCCGTGACGCCGAGTGAAAGGTCCATCTTTCGGTGGACGAGGGGGCGCTCAGCCGTCGTCACGCTCGATGCCGCGCCCCTCGAGCCACGAGAGCGTCTCGAGCAGGTAGTACTCGCCGTAGATCAGGCGCCCGTCGTGGGGTCGGGTGCGGCAGCCGTGACGCAGCACACCCGGCGGGGTCGGATCCTGGGCCGCCACCGGCGCGACATAGCGATCGATCAGCCCCCGGGTGATGCGCTCCCCTTCCGCCCGGTAGGCTCGCGACCGGCCGGGATCGCCCGTCGCTTCCGAGAGCCGCAGGAGAGCGGCCGCGAAGATAGCCCCCGCCGAGGTGTCGCGGTTGCGACAGTGGACTCCCTCGTCGTGAAGGTCGTACCAGGGGACGCCGTCCTCGGGAAGGCGATCGAGAACGAAGCCCGCGATGGTCTCCGCCGTCGCCAGGAGCCTCGGGTCTTTCGTCTCCTCGAAGGCCGCGGTGAAGCCGTACAGACCCCAGGCCGCCCCCCGGGCCCAGGCGGTGTCGGCGGCGAGGCCCTGGTGGGTGTGCGAGAAGACCCGCTCCCCGGGCGCCGCCGCGTTCTCGACCTCGCGCTTGCTTCCCGGCGGCCCGAAAGACTGGCGGTTGTCGCCCGGGTTGTAGTGGACGGACTGCACGGTCGAGCCGTCCGGCCGCACGTACCAATCGGCCGTCTTCAGCGCGTGCGTGCGGCCCATTTCGCGCCAGCGGGGGTCGCCCGTCGTGCGGCTCGCCCACCACCAGAGCTGCAGGTTCATCATGGTGTCGATGATGGTGTCGTCGCCCCCCACCTCCCACGACGCGACGAGCCCCGTGAGCGGGTTGTAGAGCTGCTCCAGCCGCGCCGCCGCCCGCAGCGCTCCGTCCCGGTAGCGGGGCTCGCCGGTGAGGTCGTAGGCCATCGCCGAGGAATAGAAGCTCAGGAAGCCGGCGTCGTGGTTGTGGACGGCCTCGTCGCCCAGCAGGACAGCGTTCCACTGCTCGGCCCAGCGCCGGTACTCGGGGAGCCGGGTCTTCGCGTACAGCTGCCACAGCTCACCCACCCAGAAGCTGCCGGGCCAGCCGTGGCCGCGGCGCTCTCGCCACTCTCCGGTCGCGTTGTCACCGTCCTCGAGGAAGCCGGGGCCGTCGAAGCAGGTGCCCGGCGTCCGCGGCGCCGCGGCCAGGACCGGCCCCCACTGCCGCGCGGTGCGCACGGCCGACTGCTGCAGGAGCGAGAGAGCTTCGCGGTAGCTCTTGCGCCGCGCGGGAGCCCGCGTGTCGGCGGGGGCAGGCTGTGGCGCCGCCTCCCGCGAGAGCAGGGCGACCGCGGCCGGCCGATCCATCCTCGTCCGCCGGCCCTCCACCTCCGCCGCGAAGGCCTCTTCCGTCCACGGCGGAGGCGGGGGGAGGAGCCGCGACTCCCCGTCGCCTTCCTCGCGGTAGTTCCGCGAGCCGGTCACGGTCTCCGTCCCTTCCTGGTCCCAGGCGGCGCTGACGTACCACGAGGCCGAGCTCCGGGCGACATCGAGTCGCACGAGGTGGCTCGACAGGTCGCCCGAGACCAGCGCCCCTGCGTTCGCGTGGGGGACGATGACCGCCAGGCCCAGGGCCCCGTCGGAGGATGCCAGCGGCCCCCACGTCGCCAGGACGAGCGACCCGTTCGCCCGGGCCGTGCCGATCTCGTGCTCGCCGGGCCGGCGGGGAAGGCCGGTGACGGGGATCGCCCCCGCCGGGCTCTTCGCGATCAGGCGGTGCTCGAAACCACGCTCGCCGGCCCACTGGGTGATCCGGCTCGTGAGGCCGCTCGCGCTGCCACCTTGCCCGCCCCCGCAACTCAGCTCTCCGACGGCACGCACCGGTCCGTCCGCCAGCACTCTCCACCGCCCGGCGGGCCCCGGGGCCGGCATGCGACCGTCACCGCGGAGGAGGCTGACCGAGCCAGTCCCCACGCCCTCCCCGGTCGCGACGAGCTCGCGGCCGGCCGGCGAGTCGTCGGGACCCGGGCCCGCGATGCGGTCCAGCTGCAGACCGGGCCGACGCTTGCCCATCAGGGTTACGGTGCCGCAGGGGCGCAGCGCCATCCTCCAGCCGCTCCGCTCCGACTCCCAGGCCGGCTCCCGGCTGGCGGCCCGTACGCGCCGTGCGTAGGACGCCCGCAGGCGGAAGAGCGTCTCCGGGTCGCCGTAGGCGACGCTCACGATCCGGGCCTGGCGGGGACCGAGGTCGACCTGGAACACCAGCTCGTCCGGCTGCCCGTCGCCGTCGAGGTCGTCGACCTGCGAGGGCAGCTCCTCCGTCAGGAGGGTGGCCTCGTCCTCCTCGAGCGTCCGGGCCTCGCTGGTGGTCACGACGAGGGCGGCCGGCGTCAGGCCCGGGGCGGCCGGCCGCAGGAGCGACCAGGGCACCACGATTCCTTCCGCCGGGCGCGCTTCGGGGCCGGGATTGGAGACCGAGAGCTTGAGCACCCGGACCCGAGGGGCGCCCAGGGCGGTCCCGGTCGCGGCGAGCGTTCCGAGGAGCAGGAGCGGAGCGGCTATCGCGCGCATGCGGTGCCTCCGGGTGACTGGTCTTCACCTGCGCCGTGGCCAATGCCAGGCCACGTGGTGTCGAGGACGAGGCCGAGCGGACGGGCGACGCGCTCGAACGGGACGAGACGATGCCGGGACGGTGTCGGCCGGGCGTCGTGGACCACGAGCAGCCCCCACGGGAAGAGCGGGCCCAGCGCGACGTTCGTCACTTCGAGCCCGTCCGTGGAGTCGGCCCCGCGCACCCGGAAGGTCCCCTGCCAGGCGTTGTTTCCGCCCCGGTCGTAGACGGCGTATCGCGTGTCGGCACCGGAGCTCTGCCCCGAGGCGATCAGGTAGCCGCCTCCGTCGCTCCGAGAGTAGAGCCCGATTCCCTCCACGTCGGCCACGAGACCCGTCCCGGAGCCGACGCGGTCCACGAGGCGCCGGGCGTCGCCGTCCCCGGGCTCGGCCCCGTACCTCCAGATCCCGAGGTTCTCCTCGCCCACGTACAGGTCGCCGTGCGCGTCGTCCGCCACGCAGGCTTCGAGCTGCCCGCCGACGACGAGCCGGCGCACGACCCGGCCCGTGATCTGCCGACCTCCGGTGAGCTCCACCTGGCTGAGCGTCCCGTCCTTCCAGGTGACGAAGAAGTGGGTGCGCCCGGTGGCGGCGCTGCGGTAGAGGCACCCGCCGTACGGTTTCGGCGCGTCCAGGGCGACGGTGCTGCCCACGAGGCCCTCCCCGACGTGCTCGAGTTGCCCCGCGGGGGCGGAGTGGGGGTTGACCTTGTAGAACGTCAGCCCGGCGTCGGACTCGTTCACGACGCCGACGAGGGCAACGGTCGCGTGGGGCTGGCCGGTCGCGAAGCGGCCCTCGAGGGGGAAGTCGTAACGGATGTCGAGGTTGTTCATCGCCGTCCCGCCGTCGAGGCGCTGGAGCTCGTCCCCGCGGAGGCTCCAGACGAGAACACCGCCCTGCTTGTCGTCCCCGATGACGACGCTCCTCTCGGGCGCGGTCGGGTGGACCCAGATTGCGGTGTCGTCACAGCCGTCGCCGGAGCGGCATGTCCCCGTGGTCACGCTCGACGACACGATCGGGAAGGGCCGGGGGCAGGCGACGGCGCCGACGGCGGCCGCGGCCAGGGTGCCGAGGACGAGCGCCTTCGGTCTTCGCGCCATCGCCCGCGGCTCCTTTCTCTCCACCCGAAGCTAGGGCTCGCGGGGGTGGGCTGTCATCCCCCGGGACGCCGAGCGAAAGGTCCACCTTTCGGTGGACCAGGGGGACGGTCCTCGTCAGAGCCGGATGAAGCCGCGCCGGAGGGCGATGGTCACCGCGTGGGTGCGGTCGTTCGCCCCGAGCTTGCCCATGATGTTGTTGACGTGCGTCTTCACCGTCGCCTCGCCGATGCCGAGGGCGGCCGCGATCTGCTTGTTGCTCAGCCCGCTGGCGATGTGCTCCACGATCTCGACCTCGCGGGAGGTCAGCTCGGACTGGTGCATCCGCTCGGCGAGGCGCGCCGCCACCTCCGGGGGGAGCCGGTGCGCCCCGGCGTGAACGGCACGGATCGTCTCGAGGAGCGCCTCGCGCGGCATGTCCTTGAGGAGGTACGCGCGCGCGCCGGCGTGCAGCGCTCGGTAGATGTCCTCGTCGCCGTCGTACGTCGTGAGCACCAGGATGCACGCGTCCGGGAAGCCCTTGTGGAGCGTCTCGATCGCCTCCGCGCCCCCCAGGACGGGCATGCGCAGGTCCATGAGCGTGATCGCGGGCTGGTGCCGGCGGAACAGATCGATGGCCTCCTGGCCGTTCGCGCCCTCGGCCACCGTCTCCATGTCCGGCTGGGCGTCGATCATGGCCCGCAGGCCGGCCCGGACCACCGGGTGATCGTCCACCACGAGCACGCTCAGCCGCCGGCCGTCCTTCTTCATCGGTGCCCGGTCCTCGTCAGTGGGTCTGCCCCTCGCCCGCATGCGACACGCCCGACACGTCGGGCAGGGGCACCTCCACCACGACCTCCGTGCCCGCGCCGGCCCCGCTGTGCAGCGTGAAGTGCCCGCGGATCTGGGCCGCTCGCTCGCGGATGCCCACCAGTCCCAGGTGGCCGTCCGTCGACAGGGCCGCCCCGTCTCCCGCGAAGCCGCGACCGTCGTCCCGGATGCGCAGCGACACCACGTCGGAGCCGAAGTCCAGGCCGACCCGGATCTCGCGCGCCCCGGCGTGCCGGAGGGCGTTCGTCACCGCTTCCTGTGCGATGCGCAGCAGGTGGCCCTCCACCGCGCTCGGAAGACGGCGCGACTGCCCGGTGACCTCGACGTGGATCGCCGAGTCCCCGGCCAGCCGTCCCGCCATCTCGGAGAGCGCGGCGGCGAGATCGGCGTGCTCCAGGGCCCGGGGCCGCAGGTCGAGGACCGCGCGGCGGGCCTCGGCGAGGCTCTCCCGCACCAGCGCCCGGGCCAGGGCGAGGTGGCCACGCAGCTCCTGGGCGCCCTTCGGCAGGCTGGCCGCGGCGGCGTCGAGGTGGATGGCGATGCCCGCGAAGCCCTGGGCCAGCGTGTCGTGCAGCTCGCGGGACATGCGGGTCCGCTCGCCGAGGACCGCGGCGAACTCCGCCTCCACCTGCCGGACCCTCACGTGGTGCAGGCCGAGGCCCGCCAGGGCCAAAGCCGAGGCCACGAGCCCGTAGAACCACCAGGTCTGGTAGAAGTGAGGCCGGAGGCGGAAGTCGAAGGAAGCGCCCGTCTCGTTCCACAGGCCGTCGGCGTTCGCCGCGATCACGCGGAAGCGATACCGGCCGGGTGGGATGTTCGTGTAGGCCGCCGCCCGGCGCGGGCCGGCGTCCACCCAGTCGTCGTTGAAGCCCTCGAGCTTGTACTTGAAGAGCACCTTCCCGGGCACGAGGAAGCTCAGGCCCGTGTAGTGAAACACGAGGTCGCCGTGACCGGGCGGCAGCGAGAGCTGACCCTCGAGGGCCACTGGGCGCTGGTCGACGAGCAGCTCCTCGATCACCACCGGTGGCGGGGCCTGGTTCGACTCGAGGTGGTCGGGATCGACCACGACGACACCCCCCTGGGTGGGGATCCAGAGCCGCCCGTCGCGGCCCTTCCCGCCCAGGGGCTGGGAGCCGTTCGCGCACTCGCCGCTCGGCATCCCGTCCGCGATGCCGAAGGAGACGGAGCGCACGGAGGGGATGTGCCCCCGATCGAGCTCGTCGAAGTCGCTCTTGCTGACCCGGAAGACGCCCTTGTTGCAGCTGATCCAGAGGTACCCCTGGCCGTCCTCGAGCACCTGGTAGACCATGTCCTCGAAGAGACCCTCGTTCGTCGTGTAGGCCCGGAAGCGGCCCTCCCGGCCCCGGACGAGGCCGCCACCCAGGGTCCCGATCCAGAGACTCCCTTCGCGGTCCTCGTAGAACGACAGGATGAAGTCGTTCGGGACGCCGTCCTTCCCCGAGAAGGTGGTGAAGGTCCCGTTCTGGAGACGATTGAGGCCCCCGCCCCAGGTCCCCAGCCAGAGCGCCCCCGTGCGGTCCTGGAGGATCGCGTGCACGGCGTCGTTGGAGAGGCCGTCGGCGGTCCTGTAGGTCGTGAAGCGCCCGTCGCGGAATCGGCTGAGTCCCCCGCTCGTCCCCACCCACAGGTTCCCCTGTCGATCCTCGTACAGGGCTCGGACGTTGTCGTGGGCGAGCCCGTCCCGCGTCGTGTACCGGGTGAACCGTCCTGCGCGTCGGCGGACGAGCCCGGCCCCGTCGGTGCCGATCCAGAGGTCGCCCCGGCTGTCCCGCAGCACGCAGTAGAGACGGTCCTCGGGAAGACCGTCCCGCCGGGAGAAGGTCGTGAATCGGCCGTCCTTCAGCAGGCCGAGGCCGCCGCCGAACGTGGCCATCCAGACCTGCCCCTCCATGTCCTCGAACACCGAGCGGACGTGGTCGTGGGGGAGCCCGTTCCGGGTGGTGAACACCGTGAACCGGGCGTCGCGCAGCCGATTGACGCCCCCGCCGAAGGTGCCGATCCAGAGGCTCCCCTCCCTGTCCTCGACGAGCGAGTAGACGACGTCGCTGGAGAGCCCCTCCTTCGTGGTGTAGGAGCTGAAGCGGCCGTCGTAGAGCCGGTTGAGGCCGTGGTCCTTCGTGGCGAACCACAGAGCCCCCGCACGGTCCTCGAGGATCGAGAAGACGGCGTCGCTCGACAGGCCGTCCGCCACCGTGTAGACCGAGAACCGCCCGTCCCGCAGGCGAACGAGCCCCCGGTCCCGGGTCCCCGCCCAAAGGCTCCCCTTGCGGTCCTCGTAGACGGAGACGACGCGGTCGCTGGGCAGGCCGTCGTGGGTGGTGTACGTGGTGAACCGCCCGTCCCGGAAGTGGGCCAGGCCGCCGCCGGTGGCGATCCACACGCCGCCGTCGCGGCTGGGCGCCACCGAGAACACGTCGTCGTGGGGGAGCCCGTTGGCGGTGGTGTAGACGCTGAAGCGGCCGTCCTTGAAACGGTTGACGCCGTGGGCCAGGGTGGCGATCCAGAGGCCTCCGCCGCGGTCCTGGCAGATCGCCTTGACCACGTCGTGCGAGAGGCCGTCCCGGGTCGTGTAGGTCGTGAACCGGCGGTCCTGCATCTTCGTCAGCCCGCCGCCGAAGGTCCCGATCCAGAGGGTGCCGCCGCGGTCCTCGAAGAGCGCCGAGATCTGGTTGTGGCGGAGAGCCGCCGTGTTCGCCTTGTCGAAGACCGTGAAGCGCACCCCGTCGAAGCGCACGAGGCCGGAGGTGGTCCCGAGCCACAGGTAGCCGTCGCGAGACTGGACGGCCGAAAGGACCCCGTTCTGGGGCAGGCCCTCGGCCATGCGCCAGACGTCGTGGCCGTACTGGTTCAGGGGGCGGTGGGGGTCGAGGGCCAGGGCGGCACGGGCGGAGGCGAGCCCGACCAGCACGGCGACTCCGACGCGCACACGTACTCTCATCGCACCGCCCTCGACGGATCGAGGCTAAGCCCGCGGCCGGGACCGGTCAAGCGAATCACGGCCCCGTGCCGGCCTGCGGCGGATCGCCGAAGTAGAAGAGGACTGTCCCCGAGAAGGTCCCGACGGCCAGGCGGCGCTGGCTCTCCGGGCCCAGGCTGCCCGCCGAGGCGAACTTCATGCCGATCGGCGCGATCCCGTGGAGGAACGAGATGTCCCCCGGGGGGAAGGCGGCCAGGGCGCTCCCGGCGTTCACGAACTGCGGGGTGAAGAGGCGCAGGAACAGGTCGTCCGTCTCCGTCGCCACGACGAAGTCCTTCTCCCGGCTCTGGATCAGGGCCCAGTACAGGTTGCCGTGGTAGCCCTTGAACTCGGGGTAGTCCCAGCTCACGCCCGTCTCGGTCCGGTTGTACGCCTTCTGCCACACGTCGAAGGTCGTGCCCCTCGTGCGGTTCTTCCACACGCGATAGGGACCGCGGCCCAGCCAGCGCACGCCGGTCACCTGCGCCTCGGGATAGTCGAAGGTGACGCCGTAGAAGTCGTGGTCGGCGTGGCCGTCGCGGTCGGGCAGCCAGAACCGGTAGTCCAGCCGAAGCCAGCCGGACGGCTCCATCCGCCACTGGAGGTGCTGGAGGTTGCCGCCGAAGCGCGCCCGGACGACGTAGCCCTCGCCCTCCGGTCCGTGAGTCAGCTCGCGCAGCCAGCCCGCGACGTTCTTCCCCGCGACGACGGGCCCTCCGCCCAGGGAGATCGTCCTCCCCCCTGCCCGCACGGACGCCAGCGTCCCGAGCGCCTTGTCGATCGACACCTCGACTCCCCGGGCGGACAGGACGACCGCGTCCCCCGCGTCGCGGCCCCGTGCCTCGCCGGCCTCCTGCCTGGCGAGGCCGGCGAGGACCTGGGCCGGCTTGCGGATCATCCACGTCCACGTGCAGAGCTCTCGCCCCTCCGGATCCCTTGCCGTGAGGTAGAGCGCGTCGTTCGCCCTCCACCCGGACGGCAGCGGCAGGACCAGCGTCCCCTTCTCCCCCGGCGCGATCGAAGGAGCGGGCACGTCCGCCTCGCGGGTCACTTCGTGGCCGGGTTGCTCATCCCAGGGCCCCCTGAACCTGACCAGCTTCCAGCGGAACGCGCACCGTTCCGTGTCCGTGAACTGGTACCGATTCTCGACCGCGAGCCGCCCGTCGAAGCCCTCGTCGAGGCGCGGTGCTTCGACCTGGATGGGCGACCAGATTTCCCTGACGGTGAAGAAGCTCCCCTCTTTCTCGCGGCGGGGCCCCAGGATGCCGTCGGGCGCGAGGTTGCCGGCGGTGTCCAGGACGCCGTCCCGGTCCGTGCGCTTCACGGCCTCGTCCGTGAACGCCCACAGGAACCCGCCCGCGGCGAGCGGGCTCTTCACCATCAGGTTCCAGAAATCGTTGAGCCCCGCCCCGAGCCCGCCGTCGTAGAGCCCGTGCAGGAGCTCCGTCGGCAGGTAGATCTCGTCTCCCGCCAGACGCTTCCGGAGCGTGGCGAAGTCCGGGTAGTGCTCGCACAGGACCCCGCCGGCGGCGGCCCCCGGGCGCAGGACCGTGCGCTTCTGGGGGTCGTGCACGTCGAACTCACGGTCCAGCTCGGGGTTCCAGCCACCCTCGTCGCCGTTGTCCCAGAGGAGGACGGACGGGTGGTTCACGTCGCGGGCGACCATCTCGCGCACGATGGTCCTTCCCACCGCCGTGTCGTAGGGCGGCGCCTGCCAACCCGGCAGCTCGTCGAGGACGTAGAGCCCCAGCTCGTCGCACGCGTCCAGAAAGTGCGGGTCGGGAGGGTAGTGCGACATCCGCACCGCGTTCATGTTCATGTCCTTCATCAGAAGGATGTCGCTGCGGCTGAGGGCCGCGCTCGTGGTGCGCCCGCTGTCGGGCCAGAAGGAGTGGCGATTCACCCCCTGGAAGCGGACCTTGCGGCCGTTGAGGTAGACCCCGTCGCGGGGGCGCACCTCCACCGTGCGGAAGCCGAAGCGCTCCCGCACGCGGTGACCCTCGACACCTCTTGCCGAGAGGGTCACCGTGACCTGGTAGAGGTCAGGCGACTCGGCCGACCACGGGCGAGGACTCGGGATCCGGGCCTCGAGCCGAACGAGGGACTGGCCGGCCCGGATCGCTCCGTGCATGGAAGGCCCGACGGGCGAGCCGTCGAGGGTCTCGACCCGGGCCTCGACGCCGTCGGTCTTCCGCATGCCGTCGAGATGGACGTCGACGCGGAACGCGCCGTCGGCGCGGGCGTCGATCGCCACGCGATCGATCGACTCGCGCGGCGTGACCTTCAGGTAGACCGGGCGGTAGATCCCGCCGAAGATCCAGTAGTCGGCACAACGCTCGGCGAAGTTGACCGAGTCGTCCGCCGACGTCTTGCTGACCGTGACCTCCAGGAGGTTGCGGGCGCCGTACCTCAGCAGCGACGTGACGTCGCGCTCGAAGCGGACGAACCCTCCCTGGTGCACGGGCCCGGCCGGCGTGCCGTTGACCCGGACCTCGGTGTCCGTCATGGCACCTTCGAACACGATCGCGACCTTCCGGGACCTCCAGGCCGCCGGCACGTCGAAGCCCAGGCGGTAGCGCCCCTGCTCCGTGGACTTCTGGGGGTCGTGGCCGTAGTTGTAGGTCCCGAAGCCCTCCAGCTCCCAGCACGAGGGCACGCGGATCGTCGTCCACTCGCCGCTCTTGCGCCCCGCGGTGCAGAAGAAGTCCCAGGGGACGGCGTCGTCCTTGCCCTGGCCCGAGAGGTACCGGATCTCCGTCTCCGCTCCCCAGGCCCCGGCGAGCCCCGACACCCAGATTGCGGCCAGGGCCGCGCACGCCCGTGTCGCGCGCATCAGCGCTTCGAGACGACCCACCGCCCGGGGGCGGCGACCTCCAGGCCGTCCTTGAGGTCGGAGCCGGTGAGGACCTGCTCACCGCCGGAGGCGTCGCGCACGGAGTAGAGGGTGTTCTCGTCCACCGTGTACCACTCCGGCCACTCGTTGACGCGCACGTAGTTGCGCGCCATGTTCATGACGCGCCGGTGGCGGGCGAAGTCGAAGCGCAGCCGGCCGCGCCAGGGCTCCGCGGACTCGAGCGACACGTAGAGGCGATCCCCCACCCGGTGGGCGCCGAGGTGGACGCCGTCGCGCCACCCGTCGAGGGTGCACCCCTGCGTCTTGTAGAGGGCGTAGAGGAGGGCCGTGCGGTTCCAGTTGCCGTCGGGGTGGGCGCCCTCGACGACACCGTCGGGCGATCTGTGGAACGCCATGAGCCTCGGCATCTCGGACTCGATGAAGTCCAGGGCCTCGGGCACGGGCTCGCGGTTCACCAGGTAGAGGGCGCTCTCGATCGCGTCGGCGTAGCCGTCCTGGCGGCCGCCTTCCCAGTCGAAGGCACGGTATTTCGGCAGGTTCCGCAGGACGCGCCGGACGGCGTCGCGATAGCGGGTCTCGCCGCTGATCATGGAGTACGTGTAGATCGAGCCGTAGATGTAGCCCCAGTTGTCGGAGATCCGCGGGTTCAGGGGCTGCAGGTCCGACGTGCGCACCTCGTCGAAGAACATCCCGTCCGCGTTCGTCGACTCGAGCACGCGATCGAGCATGCGCGCGACCGGCTCGCGGTATTCCCTCGCGCGCTCGCGGCCGAGGTCGTTCTCGAGGGCGTACAGCATCACCAGGCCCACGACGATCTCGTTGCCGTGGTCGCGCAGGCGCAGGCGGTCGGGGCCGGAGTGCCGCGCGAAGTCCCAGTCGTAGCCGGGCAGGCCGTGGTTGCGCGGCAGGACCTCGCGGACGTAGGCGTCCCCGATCCGCTCCGCCCACTCCAGGAAGCGCCGGTCGCCGGTCATCGGCGAAAGGCGCGTCAGGGTCTGGAGGAGGTCCCCGTTCACCTCGGCCCCGGCGTCCGGCAGCCGCCCGAAGGCGCTGTCCACCGGGGCGTGCTCCATGACCGCCGCCGTCATGTCCACCATGCGGTCGTACCAGGGGGTGCGGCCGAGCAGCTCGGTGAGCGCGATCATCCCGTCCTTGCAGTACTCGGCGGCGCCGAAGAGGCTCATGGGCCCGAGCTCGCCCTCCCGCAGCTTCAGGTTGCCGGGAATGCCGTCCTCGACGTTCGTGTAGCGGATCTCGCTGCGCAGCATCTCGCGCATCCGCCCCTCGTAGAGCGCGCGGTCGGTGAGGTACGCGGTGGCCACGAAGTAGGGGGCGAGGTCGGCCCCGGAGTTGTGCGGGGTGTAGAGGCCGACCCCCGGGTGGTCGGCCCGGAAGCTGGGGAGGGTGTCCGGCAGGAGCAGGGTCCGCGGGTCCGCCTGGGCCAGCCAGGCCCGGACCACGTTCCGGGTCTCCCGGAAGATCCGCTCCGTGGTGACGCCGTTGGCGCTCGCCTTCCGGAAGGCCTCGTCGGCCGTTTCCTCCGAGGCCGTCGTCGCTCCCGCGAGCAGGGTGAGCAGCAGGACGAAGAACGCGGGCGAGCGGAGCCGCCATTCGACGCGACGTGTCATCGGGCGTCCCCTCCCTGCGAGAACGGCCTCGCGTCCTTCGGAACCGGGGCGATCATAGCCAGCCCCGGGGACGCTCCCATCCCCCAAAAGGTGGATGACGGCTCCCCGCCCCGCGAGTAGCCTCTTCGTGAAAAGACGTGTGGGGCCCGGTCGGTGGGGTCCACGAAGACGCGCCCTCGAGGTCATGCATGCGACGGTGAGTGCTCACCACCGGCGCGGAGGAGAAGGATTCATGAAGAGCAGACACGTGGTGGTAGCCCTCCTGGCCGTGGGGCTCCTGGTCTTCGCCCTCACGCCCCTGTCGGCACAGGAGTACAGAGGCTCGATCCTCGGAACCGTCACCGACAGCTCGGGCGGCGTCGTGGCCGGGGCGAAGGTGACGGTGACCAACGAGAAGAGCGGCACGGCCGTCGAGGCGCAGACCAACGCCGATGGACGGTACGTCGTGCCGTTCCTCATCCCGGCGACCTACACGGTGGAGGTCTCGGCCGAGGGGTTCAAGGCCACCAGCCAGAAGGGCGTCATCGTCCAGATCCAGGACAAGATCAACCTCCGCTTCAAGCTGGAGATCGGGGCCCAGGCCGAGACCGTCGAGGTGATCGCCCACACCCCGCTCCTGCAGCAGGACAACGCCGACCTCGGCCAGGTCGTGAGCCGGGTGTTCCTCGACCGCATGCCGGCGATCGGCCTCAGCCCGCTGAGCCAGGCCGACATGGCTCCCGGCGTCGTCGCCGCGTCGGCGGGCTACATCAGCACCGACTCCTACCGGACGGCGATCAACGGCGGCAGCGGGGCGAGCGGCGGCAACGGGGGCAACGAGATCACGGTGGACGGGATCCCCAACGTCACCGCGCGCCGCTACGGCCTCTCCGTCACCATGCCGATGTCCGACGCGGTCGAGGAGTTCAAGGTCACGACGACCATGTTCGACGCCAGCCTCGGCCGCTCGAACGCCGGGGCGATGTCCGTGACGACCCGCTCGGGCAACAACCAGATGGGCGGCTCGGCCTACTACTACGCGCGGGACCCCAGCCTGAACGCCAACAGCTGGCAGAACAACAAGGCCGGCATCCCCCGGCCCTCGAACTCCAAGTACAACCTGATGGGGGCCACCCTCGGCGGGCCGATCATCAAGGACAAGACCTTCTTCTTCGTGGCCGCGGAACGGATCTCCAACGAGTCCGACTTCACGCGCCAGGGGCGCGTCCCCACGGAGGCCGAGCGCAACGGCGACTTCTCCCAGACCCTCGACCGCAGCGGCAAGCCCCTCAACATCTACTACCCCGGCACGAGCACCACCCGGACCCAGGTCCCGGGCAACATCATCCCGGCGAACCTCATCGACCCGACCGGCCGGGCGGTCCTGGCGCTGTACCCGACGCCGAACCAGCCCACGCGGGCGGGTGAGGCCGGCTACCGGCTGAGCGACATCAACTGGATCGACAGCACGACGTTCTCCCCGATCACCTACAACTTCCAGGTCCGCGTCGACCACCAGTTCAGCCAGAGCAATCGCCTGTACGCCCGCTTCAGCAACCTCCGGCACGACCAGGAGCCCTCCCCGAACTTCTTCGACGGGGCCTACATGTTCGGGACCGGGCGCGACATCTCGAACATGGAGACGGACTCTCGGCGCCACTACTCCTTCGCCCTGAACGACACGCACGTCTTCTCCTCGTCGCTCGTCGGCACGTTCAGCTTCGGCTACACCCGCTACTTCCAGTCGATCCAGGGGCCGGGCGACGGCAAGGACCCGGCGGACCTCAACGTCGCTCCCTCGGTCATCGGGGCGCAGCTCACCCAGGCCTGGCCGACGTTCGACCTGACGAACGAGAACATCCCGTCGATCGGCGGCCGCGTCCGCCAGCAGGCGAACGACACCTGGACCGTGATGGGGACGTTCAGCAAGCTGACCGGGAACCACAGCATGAAGCTCGGCCTCGACTACCGGATGATCAACTGGAACGAGCGGAGCCCGGACACCAGCTACGCGGGCAACGGCCGCTTCCTCTTCGACTACGCGATGACCGCCGCCGACCCGACCAAGAACACGACCGGCGGCTCGGCCATGGCCTCGCTCCTCCTCGGCTACCCGACGACCAACACCGGCTCGAACGGCACCCGGTTCAGGCAGGGAACCGACCTCTCGCTCCGGAACCACTACATGGCGCTCTTCTTCCAGGACGACTGGAAGATCAGCCAGAAGCTGACCGTGAACCTCGGGCTGCGCTACGAGCTGGAGACGCCGTTCACGGAGCGGTACGACCGGCAGGCGTACAGCTTCGCCGCGACTGCCCCGCTCGGGGTCACGATCAACGTGCCGATCTTCAACGAGCAGGGCCAGGTGATCGGGACGCAGCCCACCGCGCTCGCCGGCGGCCTGACCTTCGCCGGCGTGGACCCGAACCCCAGCCGCCAGGGGGAGATCGACTGGAACAACCTCGGCCCGCGGATCGGCGTCGCCTACACGCTCAACGAGAAGACGGTCGTGCGCGCCGGCTACGGCATCTTCTACGCCTCCGCCGCCCAGAACACGGGCAACTCGCCGACCGCCGTCGAGTCGTTCGGCATGGTCACCCCGTACGTCGGGTCGAGCGACAGCAACCGGACGATCATCCCGGGCGTCAACCTGCAGAACCCCTACCCGCAGGGATACAACGTGCCCACGGGGAGCGCGGCCGGGATCAACACCCTGCTCGGCGACTCTGTCACCGTCCCCAACGAGAACTACGTGCTCCCGTACATGCAGCAGTGGCAGGTGAGCGTCCAGCGCGAGCTGCCCTGGCAGATCCTGGCCGAGGTCGCCTACGTCGGGACCCACGCGGTCAAGGTCTTCGAGAACATCAACATCAACGAGGTGCCGGACTCCGTCGCGTCGCAGAAGGCGTCGGCCGACCTCAAGGTCCCGAACCCCTTCCTGGCCTACCCGGAGCTCTTCCCGGCCACCTCGGTCCTCGGCAACCCGGGGTCGAAGACGATCAACGCCTCCCAGCTCACCAAGCCGTACCCCCAGTTCGTCAACGTGACCATGCAGAGGCTGAACACCGGGCGGGTGGGCTACAACGGCCTCCAACTGCGCCTCCAGAAGCGGCTGTCGCAGGGCCTGGCGTTCGTCGCCGCCTACGCGTTCTCGAAGACGATGGTGTACGAGCAGCGGAGCATCGTGAACGAGCGCGTCCACAAGACGGTGTCTTCGTCGGACACCCCCCACATCTTCCGCCTGAGCGCCACCTGGGACGTGCCGTTCGGCCGCGGGCGGGCCTGGGGAAGTGACGTCGCGGCGCCGCTCGACTGGCTGCTGGGCGGGTGGGGCATCGGCTGGCAGACCAAGTACACGAGCGGGGCGGCGCTCACCGCGGAGATGAACCGGATGGGCAACCCGATCCCCATCGCCGATCCCACGACATCGGGCAGCATCCACGACCGGCTCGGCGACCAGACGGACGCCGCGGGGAACGTCATCAACCCGTGGTTCAACGTGGCCGCCTTCCAGCCCCTGGCCGATACCTACGCGATCTCTCCCACCGCGCTGCGCTACGGGTGGATCCGGGGCCCCCATTCGTTCTTCCACAACGCCGCGCTCTTCAAGACGTTCTCCTTCAGCGACCGCCTCAAGCTGGAGCTGCGTATCGAGGCCGACAACCTCTTCAACAACCCGCAGTTCGCGGGCCCGAACGATCCCCTGGACGACAACCCGGTCCTGGACATCGCCGATCCCAACTTCGGCGTGATCACCTCGTCGACCAACGAGCGGGAGGTCCGCTTCGGGGCCAAGCTGCGGTTCTAGCGCTGCAAGCCGAGCCGTCGAACGACAGTCCTCGCGAGGGGCGGGCCACCGGGCCCGCCCCTCGTTCGTCGCTTAGCATCACGAACACCACCGGCCCGGACGGCCGGGTGGGCAGAAGGAGAGACGGATGCGGCTGCTGACAGCGGTGACTCTGTGCCTCGGGATCGCGGGCTCGGCCGACGCGGGCGGGAAGGCGAAGAGCGTGATCCTCTTCGTGGGCGACGCCGGGGGGCTTCCCACCCTCAGCGCGGCCGCGATCGAGGCGGGGCGGCCGCAGCAGCTCTTCATCCAGCGGATGCCCTGGGTCGGCCTCATGGACACCTCGGACGCCTCGGCGTGGGTGACGGACTCCGCGGCCGCGATGACGGCCATGGTCACCGGCGAGAAGACGCAGAACGGCGTCCTCTCGCAGTCGGACTCGGCGGTGAAGGGGCAGAAGGACGGGCGAATCCTCAAGACCATCCTGGAGTACGCCGAGGAGCGCGGGCTCTCCACCGCCGTCGTGTCGAACAGCCCCATCACCGACGCGACACCCGCCGCCTGCTACGCCCACGTCAACTCCCGCAGCAAGACCGGCGAGATCATGGCCCAGGTCTTCGCCCCCCGCAGCGGGGACGGCGTCGACGTCATGATCGGCGCCGGCCGCACCCGGATCCTCCAGGCGACCGCGGAGAGGGGCCTCGACCTCGCGGCGGAGGCTCGCGGCCACGGGTACGAGCTCCGGACGAGCCTCGCGGAGGTCTCCCCCGAGGCCCGCCGGCTGATCGTGCTGCTGGACGACGGGAACTTCGACCTCGGCGCCGCCACCCAGATCGCCCTGCGCATCCTCTCGCGCAACCCGCGGGGCTACTTCCTGATGGTCGAGTCCGACCTGCACGCCGACGACGTGGCCCTCGGCCTGCGGCGCACGGTCGAGCTCGACGGGATCATCGAGCGCACCGCGAAGTCCGTCCCGGAGAACGACACCCTCGTCATCTACACCGCCGACCACTCGTACGACCTGCGCGTCCGGGCCGGGAAGAAGGGCGAGTCGCTCCTGGCCAACCCGGACGCCCCGAAGCCGGCCCTGCGGAGGGACAAGGGGCACGCCGGAGAGGAGGTGGTGGTGGCGGCCAGGGGCCCCGGCGCCGAGCGGGTCCGGGGCTTCTTCCCCAACACGTACCTCTTCCAGGTGATGATGGCCGCGTATGGCTGGAAGCCCGTCCCGGGCCCGGCCGGAGGCGTGAAATGAGGTCCGTCCTTCCGCTCGTCCTGGCCCTTCTCGCCGCCGCCGCGGGCGCCCACGCCGGCGAGCCTCCGCCGAACGTGGTCCTCATCTACGCGGACGACCTCGGCTACGGGGACTTGAGCGCCTACGGGGCGGCGCGGTACCAGACGCCCCACGTCGACAGCCTGGCTGCCCAAGGCCTGCGGCTCACCAACGCCCACGCGGCGGCGGCCACCTGCACGCCCTCCCGGTACGCCATGATGACCGGCGAGTACGCCTGGCGACGGAAGGGCACCGGCGTCCTGCCAGGAGACGCTCGCCTGATCGTCGCGCCCGGGCGCACGACGCTCGCGTCAGTGATGAAGCGGGCCGGCTACCGCACGGGGGTGGTCGGCAAGTGGCACCTGGGCCTCGGCGACGGCCCCGTCGACTGGAACCGCGACATCCGGCCGGGGCCGCGCGAGATCGGCTTCGACGAGTCCTTCCTCGTCCCCGCCACCGGCGACCGGGTGCCGTGCGTCTACGTCGAGGACGGCCGGGTACGGGGGCTGGACCCGAAGGACCCGATCGAGGTGAGCTACGAGCACCCGGTCGGGAGCGACCCGACGGGGAAGGCGCACCCCGAGCTCCTGAAGATGCACCCCAGCGCCGGCCACGACCAGACGATCGTCAACGGGATCAGCCGCATCGGCTGGATGAGCGGCGGCGGCTCGGCCCGCTGGGTGGACGAGGACATGGCCGACGTCCTCACCGCGAAGGCCACGGCCTTCATCGAGCGACACCGCGACCGGCCGTTCTTCCTGTACTTCGCCACCCACGACATCCACGTGCCGCGCGTGCCGCACCCCCGCTTCTCGGGCCGGAGCGGCCTCGGCCCCCGCGGCGACGCGGTCCTCCAGCTGGACTGGGCGACCGGCCAGATCCTGGAGACGCTCGATCGGCTGAAGCTCGCGGACCGGACGCTCGTCCTGTTCACCAGCGACAACGGGCCGGTCGTGGACGACGGCTACCGGGACGAGGCCGAGGAGAAGCTGGGCGGGCATCGCCCGAGCGGACCCCTGCGGGGCGGCAAGTACAGCGCGTTCGACGGCGGCACGCGCGTGCCGATGATCGTGCGCTGGCCCGGCCGGGTGAAGCCGGGGGTCTCCGACGCGTTCGTCGGCCAGGTCGACTTCCTGGCGTCGTTCGCGGCGCTCGCCGGCCAGGCCCTGACCCGCGAGGATGCCCCCGACAGCTTCGACGTGCTGGGTGCGCTGCTCGGGACCTCCCCGACCGGGCGCGAGGAGCTGGTGGAGCAGGCGGGCCCCCTCTCGCTGGTCGCGGGACGGTGGAAGCTCATCTCGCCGCACGAGGGCCGCAGGGTCCATCCCGAGACGATGACCGAGCTGGGCAACGACCCGCAGCCGCAGCTCTACGATCTGTCGGCCGACCTGGGGGAGCAGCGGAACGTCGCCCGCGAGCACCCGGACGTCGTGCGCGATCTCACCGCCCGGCTGGCCCGGATCCGCGAGGACGGCCGGTCGCGGCCCTGACTGACCGCGCCCGATGTGAGCCGGGTCAGCTACGGCGGCTACTTGTCCTTCAGCATCGGGTAGTCGGCAATGATACGTCCGGCCACGTACCGGGAGCCGAGCACGTTGAGGTGACTGCGGTCCGCGTAGAGGATGTCGCGGCCGCGGGTCATGTCGCATCGGTCTTCCGCGCACAGATAGCGCGCGGTCTCCAACAGCTGCACCCCGGGAACCTCTCGCAGAACGTCCGAGAGCTTGTCGACGACGGGCCGGTGCACGATCCCGAACGTCGAGGCGTCGATGGAGCAGGTTCTCGGAACCAGGGGGCTGGCCCCGTACTTGCAGCCGTCGGGGGCGAACGGGAAGTCGGGGACGTCGTCAGTGATGAGCACCGTCTTCCCGCGGTTCCTCAGGGAGCGCAGCACCCCCACGAGATGGCCGGGTTGCACGCCCCGCGTGTGCCAGTACGCGGTCACGATGACGGTCTCGATGGAGGGGGTTTCATCGACGTAGTCCACCGCGGCGGCGTACTGCGGATTCGACATGGAGGGAAAGGCGTTTGCCGTGAAGTACATGATGTTGCGCTCCGGCAGCGCCTCCACGAGTCCGATGAAGAGATGTTCGGCGTGGCTGTCGCCGACGAGGGCGAGGTCGACGTCGGCTCCCGCCTTCGACTGCTGACAACGAGGCTCGTAGTTGGGAGCCTGCTCCACCATTCGGCGAAGCGCCGGCGCCGTACAGGGGTGGAATCCCCCGAAGCGGTAGTCGTGGTCCCTCCAGCCGATCTCACCGCGGTAGGTGGCGCTGCCGATCCCTGATTCCACTCGAGATCGCAGGACCGTCGTCGACACGTAGAGCGCCCCGGCCGAGACGGCGAGCACCGGGACGACGACCGCGGCCACGAGACCGGCGACCGCGACCTTGCTCAGCCCGCCGAGTCGGCGGATCGGCGTCTCGAGCCAGCGGTACGACGCCAGGGCGGGGAACACCGAGAGGACGGCGGCGGCCACGACCGCGGTCCGGTTCGCCGGCCACAGCACTGTCGCGAACACGATGAAGGGCCAGTGCCACAGGTAGATCGAGTACGACCAGTCTCCGATCATCGCCAGGGGACGACTGGAAAGCGCTCGGGACACTGCCGTCTGCTCGCGGGATCCGGTGACGAGCATGAGCAGGGTCGCGGCGACGGGGAGCCACGTCCACGGTCCGGGGAAAGGTGTCGACTCCGAGAGGCCGAACAGGGAGGCGGCCAGGAGGAAGACGGCGAGAAATTCGAGGGCCGATCGCTCCCTGTGCGACAGGCGCTCGAGCTTCGGCACCGCCAGAGCGAGAAGCGCCCCGACCGCGAACTCCCACGCTCGGCTCAACGGTCCGTAGAAGCCGATGAGAGATTGGGCCGCTGTTCCGAGAGACCGGCCGAGGGCGAACACAGCCAGGGCGAACGAGACGAACGTGACGCACGCGACCCACAGCGGTGTCACCCATCTCAATCGCGGCCACTTCGAGCTGACCGTCCAGCCGATCGTCAGGATCAGCGGAAAGGCGAGGTAGAACTGCTCCTCCACCGACAGGGACCACGTGTGCAGCAGTGGGTTGGCGGCGGCGGGCGCATCGAAGTAGTTCCCGGAGGCCTGGGTTATGACGATGTTGGCCGAGATGAGCATGGCGCCCAGGGCGGTCTTGGCAACCGTCTGCTGAGGGCCGAGGGGCGAGAGGATCAGGGTGGAGCCGAGGATCGTCACCCCCACGACGAGGGCCAACGCGGGAGTCAGTCGCTTGAATCGGCGCAGGTAGAAACGGCCGAGCTGGATCCGTCCAGTAGACGTCCACTGTCGCTGCAACATCGCCGCGATCACGAAGCCGGAGATGACGAAGAAGATGTCGACGCCCACGAAGCCGCCGGGGACCGGCAGGCCCGCATGGAACGCCACGACCACGAGGACCGCAATCGCGCGAAGACCCTGGATGTCCTCACGGATGTTCTGCCCGTGGCCCGGGATCGCGTCGCGTCTGGACCCGGGGATCTCCACTCCTTCTTCCACGGCCCTCGCCCGGTGACGGACGCGCGGGCACGGTCCTCCTGGCGGCAGCGAGCATAACCCATGGGTCTGGTGCGACGGGTGGCGTCCCGGTCGCGTCGACGACCGGGGCGGTGTGGTCACGCCAAGGGTGCGACATCAAGGGTGCGGCGCGCCGGCGTGTCGATGCGCCTCTTCGAGATCACCGGGGCGGCAACCTCGGGCGTGGTGGACGCCGTGGCCGGCATGAGCGCGACGGAGTGCTCGAACCTCACGTCGATCACCGCCGCGCCGCCGATCACGCCCGGGTCCGCAAACGGCTTGACGCTCGCGACGATGGCGCTGGGCCATGAGCCCGGGCCTCTCCGTGACCGCTCCCGCCGGCGCGGTCTTCGACCTGGTGACCTACGCGGGGGAGATCGACACCGACACGATGGAGAACGCGGACGCGCTGGGCCATGCCTACAACGACACGACGGCGACGCAGGACTGGTCCTGGACGTTCACCAGACAGCCGAGCAACACCTGCTACGCGGGAGCCATCCACCTCAAGGCCCGGTAGGCTCAGCTGCCCCCCTACTTCGTCACTACGACCTCGAGGTACTCGCCCGGGATGCACAGGCCGGAGCCGTTGCCCCGGCTCCAGCGTCCCAGGAGTTCCACCAGGGCGGCGTGCAGCGCCTGCTGTCCCGCCTCGTCGAGCGCGCCGAACGCCTTGTGCGTCGGCCCGTAGAAGGTCCGGAAGACCTCGATCCAGTGCTCGGCCGAGCGGTAGCGGAACGTGTACGTCCGGCGCGTCGTCCGGATGTCGGTGGCGTGGGGCCCGAACAGCTCGACCAGCCGCGGCTCCGTCCCCCATTCCATCGGTGAGCGAATCCCCGGCGGCGGCGGCACGTGGGCGCTCATCACCTCGAAGAGCCGCCCGATGAAGCCCTCCGGGGTCCAGTTGGCGAGGCCGATCTTCCCGCCCGGCCTCACCACGCGCACGAGCTCGCTCGCGGCCCGCGCCTGGTTCGGCGCGAACATGACGCCGAAGGTCGAGAGGGCGACGTCGAACGACTCGTCGTCGAACGGGAGGGCTTCCGCGTCGGCCACCTGGAACGTCATCGGGAGCCGGTCGGCCTCCGCGCGGAGCCTCCCCTGCTCCAGGAGCTCGGGAACGTAGTCGGTGGACGTGACGTCGGCGAAGTGGCGGGCCGCCGCGAGCGAGGCGTTGCCGTTTCCCGCCGCGACGTCGAGGACCTTGTCGGTGGCGACCAGGTCCACCGCCTCGCACAGCGACTCGCCGACGATCTGGAGCGTCACGCCGATCCGGCCGAAGTCGCCCGCGGCCCAGGTGGCCTGCTGGCGGACCTTGATCGCCGCGAGGTCGGGGGCGGCGGCGGGCGAAGCGGCACGGGGTATCGGGCGCGCGATCTGGTGCATGGGAGCCTCCTTACCGTGTGTGGACTAGAGCAAAGATGCGGCCGGCGCGAGGAGTTGACGTCTGGCCCGGCGTCGCCAAGACTTGACCAAACATCCGAAACGCGATGCCGGCCTTGCCGAAGGTCCGCCGGCCCTTGCCGAGCGTCCCTCGGGATGGACCGACCGCACCGGGGGTGGCCGTGAGTGGAGACACCCTTTCCGACCTGCTTCGGGCCGTCCGCTTCCGCGGGGCGCTCTTCTACTACATCGAGGGCGCCTCCCCCTGGGTCGCCGAGGCGCCGCCCGCGCGCGAGATCATCCCCGCGATCCTGCCCGGCGCGGAGCACATGATCGAGTTCCACGGGGTCGTGAAGGGCTCCTGCTGGGCGGCCATCGCGGGGGAGCCGCCCATCCGCCTCGCGGAGGGCGACGTCGTCCTGTTCCCGCAGGGCGACCCGCACGTCATGTCGAGCGCGCCGGGACTGCGGGCCCCCGGCGTGGACAAGAGCTTCTACTTCTCGCCCCGGCCGCCGCAGCTGCCCTACTCGCTCAGCATGGAGGGCGATCGGATCACGACGGCCCGCCTCGACGGGGGCGGGGGGGACCACTCCACGATCGCCTGCGGCTTCCTGGGCCTCGACGCGACACCCTTCAATCCCCTGCTGGCCGCGCTCCCGCGGGTGCTGCGGGTGCCCGGGGCCACCCTCGGGCCCGACTCGTGGGTGACCACGTTCCTGCGGGCGGTCGTCACGGAGTCGAACCAGCGGCGTCCGGGTGGCGAGGCGGTGCTCGAGCGGATGAGCGAGATGCTCTTCGTGGAGGTGCTGCGCCGTCACGTCGACTCGCTTCCTCCGGAGCAGACCGGGTGGCTGGCCGGGATGCGCGACCCGGTGGTCGGCCGCGCGCTGGCGCTCCTGCACGAGAGGCCGGCCGACCCGTGGACGCTCGAGAAGCTGGGCGAGGAGGCGGGGCTGTCGAGGTCGTCGCTCCACGAGCGCTTCACCCACCTCATCGGGACCCCGCCGATGCAGTACCTGACGCGCTGGCGGATGCAGGTGGCCTCGGGCCTCCTCCGCGACACGAGCGCAAAGCTCGTGGAGGTCTCGCTCGCGGTCGGCTACGAGAGCGAGGCGGCGTTCTCGCGGGCGTTCAAGCGGGAGGTCGGCGCCTCGCCCGGCGCGTGGCGCCGCGCGAAGCGCGGCGCGAGGTAAGGTCCGGTTTCCGCACCCGGACGTGCAGGCGCTGACCCGCCGCATCGAGCGGCTGGCGGCGGCTCAGCCGCCTGCCGAGACCCCGCCCCGGGTCCGGTCGAAGCGCTCCGTGCGCAGCTGACGAGCGCACAGGCCGACGTCGACGCCCTCGACGCCCGGCGCCGCGAGCTGGAGTCGGAGCTCCGGCGCGTGGCGGGGGGCGCTCGCTCCCCGGGCGGCGTCCCGGGATCGCAGGGCGAGACCGAGGCTCGGGCGAAGGACCTCGAGCCGGCGCGCGCCAGCTACCTGTCGCTGCAGGAGGAAGCGCGCGCCGCCAGGGCGTCGCTCCCGCTCGGCCTGGTCACGCGCTGCGAGATCGTCCGGCCCGCGGTGGCCCCGATCGGGCCGTTCTTCCCGAGGCCGGGGCTGTTCGCTCTCTTCGGCCTCGTCCTCGGCCTCGCGGTGGGCGCCGGGGCTGCCGTCGCGGCCGCGATGGCGGACTCGAGCCGGAAGCGTCGATCGGGGGCCTGACCCCCCCTCGCCGGGGCGAAGGGCTAGAATCCCGCCCGGAGGGGTGACCATGCGACGCCACGCGCGTTCCGTCTCGGCCGTGCTGTGCCTTCTGGCGGTGGTGGTGGCGTGCCGGCGCACGCCGGCGCCCCGGGAGCGAGGCGAGCTCACCGCGGCCGAGAAGGCGGTCGTCGCCGCCTTCACGAGCGGCACCATCTCGCGCGAGAGCCCGATCCGCGTGGCCTTCCAGGAGGCCGTGGTCCGCCCCGACCAGGTGGGCGTGCCGCTCGACGCGTCCCCCTTCCGCCTCGAGCCGCGAGTCAAGGGCACGGCGGTCTGGGCCGCCCCCGACCGGATCGAGTTCCGCCCGGCCGAGAGGCTTCCCGACGGCCAGACCTACGCGGCCAGCCTCGATCTCGGCCCGCTCTTCCCCGCCGGCAAGGCCCCCCTCGCCCGCTTCGACTTCGTGTTCTCGACGATGCGGCAGTCGTTCGACGTGGCGGTGGAGGGGCTGCAGGCGGCCGACGCGACCGACGTGAAGAGGCAGACCCTGACCGGCCGCCTGGTGACCGCCGACGTCGAGGACGCCCCGGGGGTCGAGAGGGTCCTGCGGGCCTCGCACAACGGCCGGGACCTGCCGGTCTCCTGGGCCCACCAGACGAACCGCCGCGTCCACGCCTTCACCGTCACCGGGATCGAGCGCGCCGAGCAGGCGTCGGCCCTGCGGCTCGCCTGGGACGGCGGGCCCATCGGCGCCGAGGGCAAGGAGGCCCGCGAGATCGCGGTGCCCGGCCTCGACACGTTCACCGTCGAGCAGGCCCGCGTCGTCGTCGCCCCCGAGCCCCACGTGGAGCTGCGCTTCACGGACCCCCTCAAGCCCGGACAGAGCCTCAAGGGCCTCGTCCGGATCGGGGACCGCGACGACCTGCGCTTCGCGGTCGAGGGGAGCCTCGTCCGGGTCTACAGCACGAAGGGCTGGCGCGGCGAGCAGACGGTGCGGGTCGAGGCGGGGGTGCGAAACGTCCTCGGCTACCGGATGAAGGAGGCGCGCGAGCTCACCGTGCAGTTCGAGCTGCTGAAGCCGGCGGTGCGCTTCGCCGGCAAGGGCGTCGTGGTGCCGACCTCGGCCGGCTTCACTGTCCCCATCGAGGCGGTGAACCTCCGCGCGGTGACGGTGGAGGCGATGCTCATCCCCTCCTCCAACATGCCCCAGTTCCTCCAGACGAACACCCTCGACGGCGAGCAGGAGCTGCAGCGGGTCGGCCGCGTCGTCTGGAAGAAGACCCTGCCCCTCGAGCTGACGCCGGACCGGGAGAACCGCTGGCTCAAGGTGGGGCTCGACGTGCAGCCTCTCCTCGCGAAGAGCCCGGGCGGGATGTACCGCCTCACCCTCTCGTTCCGGAGGCCCCACGTGGCGTGGCCCTGCCAGGGACAGCCGCCGGTCGAGACGGACAGCGCGGCGCTTCGCGAGGACGAGGAGCAGGAGCAGAGCTACTGGGACAACTGGGAGGAGAGCGAGGGCGACTGGGACCAGCGCTTCGAGAACCGCGACAACCCCTGCCACCCCGCCTACTACCAGCGCTTCTACGACCACGACGTCCGCGCGGCCCGCAACGTCCTCGTCTCCGACCTCGGCCTCATGGCCAAGGCCGGCGAGGACGACACGGTCCTCGTCTTCGCCACCGACCTGCGGACGACCGACCCCGTCGCCGGCGCCGAGATCACTCTCCTCGACTACCAGCAGCAGACGCTCGCCACGGCGCGGACCGACCGCGACGGCATGGCGCGGGTGCCGGTGGAGCGGCCGGCGTTCCTCGCCGTCGTGCGCCACGCCGGCCAGACCGGCTACCTCCGCCTCGACGGCGGCTCCGCCCTGCCGGTGGCGCACTTCGACGTGGCCGGCACCCGCACCCCGAAGGGTCTCAAGGGCTTCCTCTACGGAGAGCGAGGGATCTGGCGCCCGGGCGACACGATGCACCTCACCTTCGTGCTCCACGACTCCGCGAAGCGGCTCGCCGCCGACCACCCCGTGCGCTTCGACCTCCTCGACCCCCGCGGCCAGCTGGTGCGGACGGTGACCCGCACCCAGTCGACCGACGGGTTCTACGCGTTCGCGGTCTCGACCGCGCCCGACGCCCCCACCGGCAACTACAACGGTCGCGTGAGCGTGGGAGGAGCGACGTTCGACCGCACGCTCAAGGTCGAGACGGTGATGCCCAACCGCCTCAAGATCGCAATGGACTTCGGGACCGACCAGCTCCGCGCGGGCCGCCGCCTCTCGGGCACGCTGCGATCGACCTGGCTCCACGGCGCCCCCGCCCGCAACCTGAAGGCCGACGTCGAGCTCGCCCTCTCGCCCGCCCGCACGACGTTCAAGCGGTTCGAGGAGTACGTCTTCGACGACCCCACCCGGCGGTACGAGACCGAGCGCCAGCAGGTCTTCGAGGGCAGCCTCGACGCGACGGGCGAGGCTCGCGTCGACGCCTCCGTCTCGGCCGAGGCAATGGCCCCCGGAAAGCTGCGCGCCGACCTCACGACGCGCGTCTTCGAGCCCGGCGGGGCCTTCAGCATCGACCGCTTCAGCATCCCCTACTCCCCCTACGCGCGCTACGTGGGCATCCGGACCCCGAAGGGCGACCGGACCCGCGGCATGCTCCTCACCGACACGAAGCACCGGCTCGACGTCGCCCTCCTCGACCCCGACGGCGCGCCCGCCGGGGACGGTGAGGTGGAGCTGAAGCTCTACAAGGTGGAGTGGCGCTGGTGGTGGGAGCGGGGCGAGGAGGACCTCGCCGCGTGGGCCGACGCGAGCGCCCACACCCCGATCCAGACCGGCGTCGTCAAGGTGACGAACGGCGCCGGCGCCTGGGATTTCGAGGTCAAGTACCCCGAGTGGGGCCGCTACCTCGTCACCGCCACCGACCGCTCGGGCGGCCACCGCACGGGCCGGGTCGTGTACGTCGACTGGCCGGGCTGGGCGGGAAGGGGACAGAAGGAGACGGGTGCGGGGGCGAGCGTTCTCGCCTTCGCCGCCGACAAGCCGGAGTACGCGCCCGGGGACACGGTGACCCTCTCCATCCCCACGCCGCAGAAGGGCCGCGGCCTCGTGAGCCTGGAGTCGGGATCGCGGGTCCTGCGCGCCGAGTGGATCGAGGCGAAGGGGCAGGAGACCCGCTACACCTTCACCGCCACCCCGGAGATGGCGCCGAACGTGTACGCCCACGTGACGCTCCTGCAGCCGCACGCGCAGACCGCGAACGACCTGCCGATCCGGCTCTACGGGGTCGCCCCGATCAAGGTGGTGAACCCGCAGACCCGCCTCCAGCCCGTCCTCGAGGTGCCGGAGGTGATGGCCCCGGAGGCGACGGCCACGGTGGCGGTGCGCGAGGCGACGGGGCGGGCCATGGCCTACACCGTGGCGGTGGTGGACGAGGGCCTCCTCGGCCTCACCCGCTTCCAGACCCCGAACCCGTGGGACCACTTCTACGCGCGCGAGGCGCTCGCGGTGCGGACGTGGGACCTCTACGACGACGTGGTCGGCGCCTACGGCGCGGCGATGGAGCGGATGCTCGCCGTCGGCGGGGACGAGGCCGGGGTGTCGGCGAAGGGGCGGCGGGCGAACCGCTTCCCACCCATGGTCCGCTTCCTCGGCCCCTTCCGCCTCGCCGCGAGGGCCACCGGGACCCACAAGATCGAGATCCCGCAGTACGTGGGGGCGGTGCGGGTGATGGTGGTGGCCGGGCGCGACGGGGCCTTCGGCGCCGCCGAGAAGTCCGCCTTCGTGCGCCGCCCGCTCATGCTCCTCGCCACCCTGCCGCGGGTGCTCGGGCCGGAGGAGGACGTCTCGCTCCCCGTGTCCGTCTTCGCGCTCGAGCCGAAGGTGAAGGACGTGGCGCTCTCCGTCACCACCTCCGGCCCGCTCGAGGTGGCGGCCGCGGGAAAGAAGACGCTGCGGTTCGAGGCGGTCGGCGACGAGGTGGTCGACTTCCGCCTGCGCACGAGGCCGGGGCTCGGCGTCGCCACCGCCACCGTGACCGCGACCTCCGGGACGGAGAGGGCGAGCCAGAAGATCGAGCTGGACGTGCGCAGCTCGACGACCCGCGTGACCGACGTCCTGGGCGGCACCGTCAAGCCCGGCGAGACGTGGGCGCCGGAGATCGCGCTGCCCGGACTCGCCGGGACCAACCAGGCGACGCTCGAGGTCTCGCGCGTGCCTCCCCTCGACCTCGGGCGCAGGCTCGAGTCCCTGACCTCGTACCCCCACGGGTGCATCGAGCAGACCGTCTCCGCCGCCTTCCCGCAGCTCTTCCTCGGGAAGCTCCTCGAGCTCAACCCGGAGAAGCAGGCGCGGGTCGAGACGAACGTGAAGGCCGCGCTCGAGCGCCTGCGCCGCTTCCAGGCCACGGACGGCGGCTTCGGCTACTGGCCGGGCGACGACGACTCGGCCGACTGGGCCACGAACTATGCCGGCCACTTCGCGGTCGAGGCGCAGAAGGCGGGCTACCTCCCGCCCCCGGGCCTCCTCGACCAGTGGACGGCCTTCCAGCGGCGGCGGGCCCGGGCGTGGGTGCCGGGCGAGGGCCAGCTGCCTGGCGCTTCCGCCGGGGCCGGCGAGCTCACCCAGGCCTACCGCCTCTTCACGCTCGCGCTGGCCGGCGCCGCCGAGCTGCCGGCCCTGAACCAGCTCCGCGAGCGGGCGAGCCTGCCCGTCGCGGCGAAGTGGCGGCTCGCCGCCGCCTACCAGCTCGCGGGCCAGCCCGAGGCGGCCCGGGCCCTCGCCACGCGCGGCCCGGTCACGATCGCACCCTACCGCGAGCTCGCCGGCACCTACGGCTCGGACCTCAGGGACCGGGCCATGGTGCTCGAGGCGGTCGTCCTCCTCGACCTCGCCGAGCACGTGGGACCCCTGGTGAGGGGCCTCTCCGAGTCGCTCTCGAGGAACCAGTGGCTCAGCACCCAGGAGACGGCGTACGCGCTGCTCGCCCTCTCGAAGGCGGCCGCCGGGACGAAGGGCGACGCTCAGGCTCGCTTCTCCTTCGCGTGGGGCGGCGGCGCGGCGACCGCGGTCACGAGCGGCTCGCCGGTCGTGGAGCGTCGGCTCGAGGTGGTTCGCGCCGCGGCGGCGAAGCTCGTCGTGCGCAACACGGGGGACGCGGTCCTCTATCCCCGGCTCGTCCTCTCGGGCCTGCCGCCGGTGGGACGCGAGACGGAGGCGGCGAGCGGCCTCTCCCTCGAGGTGCAGTACCGGACGCCCGACGACAAGCCGCTCGACCCCGCGCGGCTCGCGCAGGGGACGGACTTCAAGGCCGTGGTGAAGGTCACGAACACGGGGGCACGGGGCGACTACCGGAATGTGGCCCTCTCCCACGTGGTCGCCTCGGGGTGGGAGATCCGCAACGACCACCTCGACCCGAGCCGGGCGCGTGCGACGTCCGCCTTCGACTACCAGGACGTGCGGGACGACCGGGTCTACACCTACTTCGACCTGAAAGCCGGCGAGACCAAGACCCTCGAGGTGGGGCTCCACGCCGCCTACCTCGGCCGGTACTACCGGCCGATGGTGACGGTCGAGGCCATGTACGACGCGACGCTCAACGCCCGGGTGAAGGGCCAGTGGGTCGAGGTGTTCGAGCCAGGACGCTAGCGACCGTATCGAAGTGCGGGCCTAGAGGGCGGCGAGCACCTCCTTCATCAGCCACCTCGTGCCTTCGATGCCGTCCATCGGCCCGTTCTCCCACTCGAGGGCGATCGTGCCCTTGTAGCGGTGGGCGTTCAGGATGCGGACGCTGCGCTGCACGTCGTTCCAGTCCCTCTCGGGCGTCTTCCAACGGTCCCAGTATTTCGCGTGCACGTGCGTGAACGTGTAGGGCATCACGGCTTCGAGGCCGTGGAAGAGGTGATACTCGTTCTCCCAGTTGCAGAAGTCCGGCGTGCACTCGCAGTAGGGGTGGTTCACCTCGTCCATGATGATGCGGATGTTCATGGGGTTGGCGCAGAGGCCCCAGTGGTTCTCGATGGTGATCTTCACGCCCACGGTGGCGCCGTAGTCGGCGAGCTCCTTGAAGGACTCGATGCACTTCCTCAGGTAGACGACGATCTGCTCGTTCTTCGGGTAGCCGGTGGAGTGGTCCTCCGCCTCGGGCATGATCCGCCCGATCACGGTGCCGGTGTTGGCCCGCATCGTCTTGGCGCCGAGCACCGCCGCTGCGTCCATCCACGTCTTCGCGACGCGGATGCCTTCCCGGCGCCGGGTGTCGTCGGGGTCGGCCAGGAACTGGGGCGCGTTGTTGGAGATGTGCTGGCAGACGAACTTCTCGTTCGCGATGATCGACGCCAGCTTCTCGACCCACTTCTTCGACGCGGGCGAGCTGGGGTCCCACCGGCGCACCGTGAACGGCTTGCCGTCGCGCTCGACGGTCCTCTCCGTGTACTGCGTCGTGTCGGCGGGGTCGCCGAACACGTCCGACCACAGGTCGAGGTGATGGATCCCCGGGAAGAAGTCCTTCGTCCACTTCGGTAGATCGTGCATCGTGATCTCGCCGTACTTCTTTCGCAGGGCGAGCGTCTCCTCGTTGGGCGTGCCCCTGCCGTACGACTTGAACAGGTGGCGCTGGGGCCAGCACGTCATGGCGAGGCGCGACATCTTCTCGCCGTCGGTCAGCTGGCGCGCCACGGAGCTCTGGGCGGGGAGCGTGTCCGGGAACAGGGCCTCGACGGCGGCGACGCCGAGGCCCGCCTTCACCAGGAAGTCCCGGCGATCGGTGCTGGCGGGGCGACGCGTGTCCATGGTTCCTCCCGGCACGAGACGCGGTGCCGTGGGCAGACTACACCAGGGAGGCTTCTGCTACCTCGCGCCTTTCGCCGGCGGCAGGAAGTTCTCCAGGACCCACAGCTCGGTCCGGGTCCCCTCGCTGACGCTGAACGCGAAGCGCCGGTTGTCGGGGTGCATCGCGAACCCCTGCATGCCCGCGACACCGAGGTCCAGCCTGAGCGGCGTTCCTCCCTGCACCGGAATCCGCCAGATCTCGCTGGTCGCGGCCCACAGTCCCGTCCTGGTGTCGAGCGCCTGGGCGATGATGGAGCGGCCGTCGCTCGTCCACCTGGGCACGTACCAGAGCGGGCCGCGGAATAGCTTCCGCGGCTCTCCCCCGTCGAGGGCCGCGATCTCGATGGCGTCGCCGTTCTGGAACACCACGTCCCGGCCGTCCGGCGAGAGGTCTTCGAAGACGCGTACCGCGGCGTTCTCGACGGCCGAATCCTCTCCGGTCTCCAGGTTGCGCCTCCTGATGCCGCCCGGGGCGTTGTAGACCATGGTCTTGCCGTCCCGGGACATCTTGGGTGCCCACCGTCCCTCGGCCAACCTGGTGAGGTCGCCGGTGTCGGCGTCGACCTTGAAGAGGGCGTTTCCCGCCACCGTCATCCCAGACGCGAGGAGCGACCGGCTGTCCGGCGCCCAGCGGATGTCCCAGACGTTGCGGAGGCTCGTGGACAGGAAGCGCTCTTCCCCGGTTTCGGCCGACCGGATCGTGAGGTTGTTGTTGCCGTTGCCCATGGCGCCCCCGAGCGAAACGTAGAGCAGGTGCTTGCCGTCGGGCGACCACGTGATCCTCGACGGGGCGCCGTCGTACCGCGTGGCGACCGGTGCGGGCGGCACGAGCACCTTGCCGGTTTCGAGGTCGATCTCGCCGAGGTAGAGGCGGCCCGAGGGCGTGACGGTCCGGTAGTAGAGGGCGCCGTCCGGGGCTATGCCAAGCACCTTGGAGTACCGGCCGAAGTCCTTCTTCAGGAGCTCCGGCTCTCCCTGCGGCTGCCCACCGGCGACACGGACGGCCCAGATGTCCCACGTTCCGGAGCGGTCGCTGCGGAAGAGCAGGCCGCCTCCGTCGGGCGACCAGTCGAGCAACTCGTCTTCAGCGGGATGCCCGGCGACGAGCACCTCGTTGCGGCCATCAGTGGTCATCACGTAGACGTCGCCGTGGGCCGGGCGGCCCTCACCCACCAGGCTGAACGCGATGAATCTCCCGTCGGGCGAGAACCTGGCCCTCGTCAACATGTACCAGGCCGCGGCAATGTCCCTCAGGACGCGGACGGAACCGTCGCTGGTCGAGAACAGAACCAGCTGGTTGTTCGCTTCTCCGGACACCTTGCGGAGGGCAAGGATGGACCCTCCGTCGGGCGACCAGTCGAAAGGCTGAGCCACCCTTTCGCTGTGGAGCGCGCGGAGGTTCGAGCCGTCGAGATCCCTGACCCACAGGTTCGGCCCCGCGTCCCTGGTCTCCCTGTCGAACGCGACACGTGTTCCGTCGCGTGAGAACGCCCAGCCCTCGACGAAGTACACCCGCTCGACTCGAGGCCCGTTGTTCGCGATGCGGCTCGCCTGCCCGCTGGCGAGCTCGAACTGGCTCACGTCACCGCCGGCCCACTCCAGGCGCCGAATGTACTTGCCGTCCGCGCTCAGAGCCCCGTCGACATCGGACGCATCGGCGAGAACCCGGCGCGTGACGAGCCCCCCGGTGCCGCCGGGACCGCCGAGCGCCGCGAGCCTCGCCCGCGCCTGCGCCACGATCTCCGCCTGATCGGCGTAGTCGCGCACCACGCGCCCGTAGGCGTCGCGCGCCTGCTGCGCCTGCGCCTCGCCCAGCTTCTCGTAGCACCGGCCGAGGCGTACCAGGGCCTGCGCGGCCACCGGCCGGTTGCCGCTCTTCGCCAGCGTCTTGTACTGCTCGATGGCACCGTTCACGTCTCCGAGCACCTGCTCGCGGTGAACGGCCGCTTGGAGTTGTTTCTCCGCACTCTCTTCCTGCTGTGGTGCGGCCGTCGAGAGGACGGCCGTCAGGAGCGCCGCCACGGCGACCCCGCCTGCCTGTCGACATGTCATCGGGTGATTCCTCCCGACCCGCAACATAGGCGTCGATTGCGAGGAGCTGGCCGTGCGATCGTCACGTTTCCGTAAGGAGTCCAGGCGGAAACCGTCAGACGCCACGCTGGTGCCGACAACTGACCACCGGCCACGGCCGCTCATCCGTCGAACCGGTAGCCGAGACCGCGCACGTTCCGCAGGTATCGCGGCTGCGCGGGATCCGGCTCGATCTTCTTCCGGAGATTCGCGATGTGGTTGTCGACGACGCGGGCGGAGGCAAAGGTACCCGGTCCCCAGGCGGCGTCCATCAGATGATCGCGGCTCAGCACCCGCCCGCGCGCCCGAATGAAGACACCGAGGAGCTTGAACTCGATCGGCGTCAGGTCGACGGCCTCGCCACCGCGCCGCAGCTCTCCTCTCCGGAAGTCGACCTCGACATCGCCGAAACGACAGGACTCCGGCTGATCCGGCAGTTCGCCGCCCGCTCGGCGCAGGAGGGCCTTGATGCGCGCGCGCAGCTCGCGCGTCCCGAACGGCTTCGTCACGTAGTCGTCGGCGCCCAGCTCCAGCCCGAGCACCTTCTCGGCCTCCTGCGCCTTGGCCGTCAGCATCAGGATCGGCGTGCGCTGCCCGCCCCGCCGGAGCTCGCGGCACACGTCGAACCCGTCCTTGCCCGGCAGCATGACGTCGAGCACGATGAGATCGAAGGCCCCTTCTCTCGCGCGCCGCAGCGCGGTGACGCCGTCCCCGGCCACCTCGACCTCGTAGCCCTCGATCTTCAGGTCGTCTTCCAGGCCGAGCGCGATGCCGGGCTCGTCTTCAACGACGAGAATGCGCGTCATCGACGGGATCGACTCGATTCTGGGGCGTTTCCACGAATGCCGCGGCCGCCACCTTGCGCCCTCGATGGCGTGCGGGAAGGAGGATCGTGAACGTGCTCCCTTGGCCGGCTGCGCTCGCGACCCGGACCTCACCGCCGTGCGCCCGGACGACATGGCGGACCATGGCGAGGCCGACGCCGGTGCCTTTCACGTTCGCGGCGGCGGCCGCGCTCCCTCGCACGAACTTCTGGAAGATCAGTGGCTGCTCGGCCGCCGGGATGCCCATGCCGCGGTCCCGGACGTGGATGGCGGTTGTGCCGTCCTCGCAGCCCCATTCGACCCAGACGACCGGCTGATCGGGAGAGTACTTCAGCGCGTTGTCGATCAGGTTGCGGACGGCGAGCGCGAGCGCCTCGGCATCCGCTTCCGTCGGGCACCGGGTCGCCGCGTGGCGGAGCTCGATCCGGCGGCCGGAGGCGGCCAGCTGGGGGGCGAACTCGGCCACCACGCCCCCCACCAGCTCCCCCGCGTCGATCTCCTCGAAGCGGTACCGCCGGGCCCCCTCCTCCATCTTGCCGAAGTCCAGCAGCGTCTCCACCAGCTCCTGGAGGCGCCGCGTCTCGCCGACCAGCGTGTCGTAGTACTTCTGGCGCCGTTCCTCGTCCGGGACCCTGCCGAGCGCGAGGATCTCCGACAGCTGGCGCATGGCGGTCAGGGGCGAGCGGAACTCGTGGGACACGGTGGCGACGAAGTCCGATTGCAGCCGTGACACCGCGATCTCGTGGCGAATCGCGCGCGCGACGAAGTACGTTCCTGCGATGAGGAACACCACGACCGTGCCGAGACCCAGCAGGATGAGGCGCTGCCGGGCCGTCATCGTCTCGTCCCTGGGGCCCTGATTCCCGGTGACGTAGAGCGACCAGGGCAGCTGGCTCTCGGTCGCCATGCGCACCACGGCGTCCCCGGCCCGTTTGCCGCCCGCGACGACCCGCCCTTCCTCGTCCAGCAGCGAGCAATCGGCGTCGAGCTCGGCCGGGAGCATCTGCAGGACCGACTCCGGCCGCTGGATCAGGACCGCCTGGCGACCGGCAGCCGAGCGCCACATCGTGAACCAGGGCCCTCCGTCGACCCGGATCGTCCGCTGGCCTCGGATGCTCGCCGTCCGCTTCCACTCCGACCAGGCGACCGCGGCGGCTTCGGCGAGGCCGGCCCGCTCGCCCAGGCGCTCCTCGTGTCCGGACAGACGGGTGGCCTCCTCCCAGTAGAACTCGAACTGGCCGCGCGTCAGGGTCCACGGGCCGGCCAGCAGGTGCTCCTGCAGCCGCAGCGCTTCTGCCGGATCGCGCGACAGATCGGCAAGAGCGAGCCGGGCGACGAGCGCCGCCGGAGCGCCTGCCACTCGGACCCCGTCGATCCGCGACAGGCGCTCGTAGACCGCTCGGGCTGCCTCGGTCTGCCCGTTTCTCCGCAGAACGCGAGCCAGGCGCATCAGGGCACCTGCCTGGAGCGCCCGGTCCTTCGTCTCGCTCAACCGACGGTAGATCCCGGCCGCCTTGTCGAGCTGCTGGTGCCGGATCTCGGCGGCCTCGCCTTCGGCGAATGCGCTCTCTGGGGCTTCGGCCTCCTGTTCGACGACGGGAGTGTAGAGCAGCCTCCCCGGCGGATAGCTGGACAGACCGTCCCGCGTGAGGATCAGCAGCAGAGACTGGTCGGGTTCCGGCAGGATCCCGGCCGGTGAAGACGCGGCGGCGGCAAGGCGCTCGCCAGTCTCGGCCAGGCTGGCGCGCAGCAGTGCGGCGATGCGATCTGCGGCCTGCTCCAGTCGCTCCCGGCTTCGCTGCGCCTCGACAGCGGCCTCCTGCTTCGTCAGCCTCCAGCCGAGCCACAGCAGGGCCGAAACCGACGCCGTGGTGAGGAGCACCAGGACAGCCAGCAGGTGGCGCGGAGGCCGGACCCAGTCCCGTAAGACCATGAGACCTGGAGGAATACTACGTGACGACATCCCGAATGCGGTTCGAGAATCGTCACGTTCCTGTCAGGGCGGGTGGACGCGATGCGGTTCGGACCCTACCCTGGAGGAGGCCCACGAGAAGGGCATCGTCCACCGCGACCTCAAGCCCGCGAACGTCAAGCTCACGCCCGACGGGAAGGTGAAGGTCCTCGACTTCGGCCTCGCCAATTCGCTGCATTGCGCCGGTTTGTCCCGGCGCACGTCTGGACGGAGTCCACCGCTCCTCCAGATGGTTTTCGACGAGCTGGTCAAGCGCGACTCGCGAGTCCTGGTGAATAATCCGGGCTAGCATGTGGTTTCGCGTACCCTGGGCGGGGTCCCCGCGCGCGAGCCGCCGCTCACTGGCTGTGCGCCTCGGTGCGCCCGGCGTCTTGCTCCTTCTGGCGTTCTGGCTGCTGGTGCCGGTGGTGTCGTTCGACGACCCGCTCTCCACCGTGGTCCTCGACCGGGACGGCGAGCTCCTCGGGGCCTCGATCGCCGAGGACGGCCAGTGGCGCTTCGGCGTGGCCGAGGCGGTCCCCGGGAAGTTCGCGGCGGCCATCACCTGCTTCGAGGACCGCCGGTTCTACTCGCATCCCGGGATCGACCCGCTCGCCCTCGCGCGGGCGGCGGTGTCGAACCTGCGCCGCGGCCGCGTGGTCAGCGGCGGCAGCACGCTCACCATGCAGGTGGTGCGCCTCTCCCGCAGGGGACGGCCGCGCACGCTCGCGGAGAAGGCGAAGGAGGCGGTCCTCGCGCTCCGCCTGACGCTGTCGCTCTCGAAGGCCCAGGTCCTCGGTCTCTACGCGGCCTACGCGCCGTTCGGGGGCAACACGGTGGGCCTCGACGCCGCGGCCTGGCGCTACTTCGGCCGGGACGCGCGGCAGCTGTCGTGGGCGGAGACCGCGACCCTCGCCGTCCTGCCGAACTCGCCCTCCCTCGTCCACCCCGGCCGCAACCGCGAGCGGCTCCTCGCGAAGAGGAACCGCCTCCTCGACGCCCTGCGGGAGCGGGGCGCGATCGACGCCCTGAGCGCGGACCTCGCGAAGCAGGAGCCGCTGCCCCTCGCGCCGGCGCCCCTGCCCATGCTCGCCCCCCACCTCGTGGCCCGGGTGCGCTCGGAGCGGAAGGCGACGTCCTTCCGCGCCGGCGACACGAGCCCCTGGGTGCGCACGACGCTGCGCAAGGCGGTCCAGGAGCGCGCGAACGGGATCCTGGCACGGCACCAGCGTTTCCTCGCCGGCAACGGGGTCTGGAACGCGGCCGCCCTCGTCCTCGACACCGCGACCGGGGAGGTGCTCGCGTACGTGGGGAACCGCTGGCCGCCGGGGGCCGGGGAGCACGGCGAGCACGTGGACGTCGTGCCCGCGCCGCGGAGCACCGGCAGCATCCTCAAGCCGCTGCTCTATGCCTCGATGCTGGAGGCGGGCGAGGTGCTCCCCGCGCAGCTCGTCCCGGACGTGCCGACCCACATCGGCTCCTTCCACCCGGAGAACTTCGACCGCGACTACGCGGGAGCCGTGCCCGCCGCGCAGGCGCTGGCCCGCTCGCTCAACGTCCCTGCCGTCCGCATGCTGCGCGCCCACGGCACCGGCCGCTTCTGCGCGGTCCTGCGGCGCCTCGGGATCACGACCCTCACCCGCCCCGGGGAGCACTACGGCCTCGCCCTCATCCTCGGCGGGGCGGAGGGGACGCTGTGGGACGTCACCGGCGTCTACGCGGGCCTCGCGCGCTCGGCCCTCGCCTCCACGGCGGCCGAGGCGCGGCAGGCGTTTCATCCCCCGCTCTTCGACGCGGGCCCGGAGGCGCAAGGGGGGGCGGCCAACGCGCCGCTCGGCCCCGCCGCGAGCTACCTCACGCTCCAGGCCATGCTCGAGGTGGAGCGGCCGGGCGACGAGCTGGCCTGGCGAGCCTTCGGCTCGGCGCGGAAGATCGCCTGGAAGACGGGCACGAGCTACGGCTTCCGTGACGCGTGGGCGGTGGGCGTCGACCCGCGCCACGCGGTGGGCGTGTGGGTGGGCAACGCCGACGGCGAGGGCCGCCCGGGGCTCACCGGCCACTCCGCGGCCGCCCCGATCCTCTTCGAGCTCATGAGCGCCCTGCCGGGCGGGAGCTGGTTCGCGGCCCCGGCCGAGGGGCTCGAGGACGTGGACGTGTGCGCCCGCAGCGGGATGCGAGCCGGGCCGCACTGCGAGGCGCTTCGCGCCGAGCTCGTGCCGCGGGCGGGGCTCGACTCGCCTCCCTGCTCGTTCTGCCGTCTCCTCCACACCGACGCCGCCGGGGAGTGGCTGGTCCACGCCGACTGCGAGCCGGCGGCCGCGATCCGCTCCGCGGCCTGGTTCGTGCTGCCCCCGGCCATGGAAACGCACTACCGGCGCTTCCATGCGGACTACCGCCCGCCGCCGCCCTACCGGCCCGACTGCCGCGCGGCGCTGGGTGCCGCGGGGAGCGCCTCGCTCTCCTTCGTGTACCCGCGGGAGGGAGCGGTCGTCTACGTGCCACTCGAGATGGACGGGACGGCGGGGCGGGTCGTCTTCGAGGCCGCGCACCGCGACCCGGCGGCGCGGGTCTTCTGGCACCTCGACGACGAGTACGAGGGCGAGACGCGCGACATCCACCAGATGGCGCTCGCCCCCCGGCCGGGGCCGCACGTCCTCGTCCTCGTGGACGAGCGGGGCGAGAGCGTGCGCCGCCGCTTCACCGTGGTGGGCCGGGACGGCCGCGGTTCTGCTACGCTTCCAGGCGGGCCTGTAGTTCAGCTGGTTAGAACGGCCGGCTCATAACCGGCTAGTCGAAGGTTCGAGTCCTTCCAGGCCCACACCCCCGCCCCCTCCTCCCGCCGGTGTAGAATGCTCGCTCAGCGTGCCCCCGTCGCCCTCTTCCCGCCCATGAACCCCGACCTCGAGAAGCTCGTCCGCCTCCACCACACCGAAACCGACCTCAAGCGCGTCCAGACCGAGCTCGGCGAGGTGCCACGCCTCCGCCAGGAGATCGACGAGCGCCTCACCCGGGACCGGGCCCACCTCGACGCCGCCCGGGCGGCGCTCGAGGCCTCGCAGAAGGCCCGCAAGCAGAACGAGGCCGCGGTCCAGGACCTCGAGACGAAGCGCTCGAAGTACAAGGGCCAGCTCATGGAGGTCAAGACCAACAAGGAGTACACCGCCGTCCTCCACGAGATCGAGGGGGTCGAGCGGGACATCAAGGCCCGCGAGGACGTGATCCTCGGGGAGATGGAGAAGGCGGAGGCGCTCACCCTGGAGGTCAGGAACGAGGAGGCCGACTTCAAGGCGGTCGAGAAGGAGGCCGCGGCGGAGAAGGTCGGGCTCGACGCCCGGGCGGCGGCGCTCGGGGTCGAGGCGCAGCGGCTCGGGGCGGAGCGCGATGCGGTGGCCGCCTCCGTGCCCGAGGACCTCCTCGCCATCTACGCGCGGGTCGCGAAGGGGCGCGGCACGGGGGTCGCGGAGGGGCGGGACGGGATGTGCCAGGCGTGCCACGTGAGGATGCGGCTGCAGATCTGGGTCGAGGTCAAGAAGAACGAGCAGATCTTCCAGTGCGAGTCCTGCAGCCGGATCTACTACTACGAGCCGCCCCCGCCGACCGTCGTCGTCGAGCCGTGAGCGCGGTCCTGCGCCTCCACGTGGACGGCGCGAGCCGGGGGAACCCCGGGGAGGCCGGCTTCGGCGTCCACGTCACCGACGAGCACGGGGCCGAGGTCGCCGCGCTCTACGGGTACCTCGGGAAGGCCACGAACAACGTGGCCGAGTACCAGGCGCTGCTCCACGGCCTGCGCTTCGCCCTCGATCGCGGGGCGGCGCGGGTCGAGGTCTCGTCCGACTCGGAGCTGCTCGTCCGTCAGATCGAGGGGCGCTACCGGGTGAAGAACCCCGGCCTCCAGCCGCTCCACCGCGAGGCGAAGGCGCTCCTCGCCCGCTTCGAGAGGGCCCGCGTCGTTCACGTCCCCCGCGAGAGGAACCGCGAGGCCGACGCCCTCGCCAATCGCGCCGTCGACGAGCGCGCGTCCAATATCTGACCGGCGTTTCGCCGAGCGACCCCCCGGACCGCCGCGGATCCGATGGCCCCCGTGGGACCCCGGACCGCCGCGGATCCGATGGCCTACGGCTGTAGGACGGCCGATATCTCGCGCGCGAACCCGACGAAGCTGACCATGCGCCCGGCCGCCTTGCCGTCGCGGCGATAGGAGGGGTAGAGGTCGGCGCGGCAGCGCGTGCAGTCCGCGACGTGGTGGAGGGCCCCGGGGGGAACGCCCGCTCCCTCGAGCAGCCGCACGTTCGCGGCGCGCAGGTCGAGGTGGGGCCGGCCGCTCGGCCCCGGGCGGAAGAAGGGCGCGAACGAGGGCCCCATGGCCCCGCGCAGCTCCTCCCCCACCTCGTAGCAGCAGGGCCCGATTCCGGGGCCGATCGCGGCCACGAGGTCCTGGGGCCGCGAGCCGCGCGCGACGAGCGACTCCACGGCGCGGGCGGCGACGAAGGCGGCCGTGCCTCGCCACCCGGCGTGGGCCGCGGCCACGGCCCGCCGACGAGGATCCACGATCAGGACCGGCAGGCAGTCGGCGGTCTGGATGCCGAGGATGAGGCCGCGGGCGGAGGCGACCGACGCGTCGGCCTCCGGCGCGCCGTCCCACGGGGCCTCGGCGACGGCCGCTCCGTGGACCTGCCGGAGCAGCAGCAGCCGGCCGCTCCCGTCGAGCGCCCGGGTGATGCGGGCGAGGCCCTCCTCCCTGGTCTCGGCGCCGTCGCGGGGAGCGCGCTGCTCGAACCCGTGCACGAGGCCGGGCACCGCGGCGAGCGCCGGCACGGTCGCGGTGCGGAGGTCCATGCCGCCATCGTACCAGCGGTACACTGACCTCGAGATGGCGCACGAGGAGGGCGACGGGGTCGTGGCGAGCGGCGTCGAGCTGGTCGACGTCGCCGAGGCGGAGCGCCTGCTCGCGGTGGGGGGGGGCGGTGTGTTCAGCGCGGCCGAGCTGCGCTACGCCCGCGAGCGGTCGGACCCCGGCCGGCGCCTGGCCGCGCGCCTCGCCGCCAAGCGCGCGGCGTGCCGTCTACTCGGGGGCACGGCGAGCGAGGCCGAGGTGGAGGTGGTGCGGGCGGAGTACGGCCCGCCCGCGCTCCGGCTAAAAGGCGCGGCGCGGGAGAGGATGCGGGCGCTCGGCGCCTCCCGGACCCTGGTCAGCCTGACCCACGAGCGCGCCCACGCCGCCGCGCTGGTGCTCCTGCTGCGGGACCCACGGTGAGGCGCGCGGCCCTCCTCGGGCGCCTGCTGCTCCTCGCGGCGCTCGCCGGTGCCGGCGGGCTCGTCTACCTCGCCTACGCCCCGGCGGGGGACACGGCCCCCCACCCGTTCAACCACGACCGCAACGCGGTGTGGCTGGAGCACCGCTGGCTCGAGCGCCCCCACCCCGAGGCCGAGATGGAGGCCCTCTTCTCGAGGCTGCGCTCCCGGGGCATGGCCTACGTGTACCCGCACCTCATCCCCTTCGACGCCACCGGCCGGCTCCCGCCCCACGACCGCGAGCAGATGCGGGCGTTCCTCGCCGCCGCCCGCCGCGTCGCCCCCGAGCTGCGGGTGCTGCCCTGGGTCGGGGGCCTGCGCAAGGGCTACCGGCGACAGCGGCCGGGCACGATCGAGCTCGCCAACCTCGCGCAGCGGCAGCGCCTCGTCGCCGAGGCGAGAGGGCTCGTCGACGAGGGCTTCGACGGCGTGCACCTCAACGTGGAGCCGGTGGACGACGGGAACGACGAGTTCCTGGCCCTCCTCCGCGCGCTGCGCACCGCGGTGGGGGCCGGCGCCGTGCTCTCGATCGCCGCCATCCGCCCGGCGCCGGTGGGCCTGCCCCGCGCGCCGAACTTCGCCTGGAGCCCCGACTACTACGCCCGAGTGGCCGCGACCGTGGACCAGATCGTGATCATGGCCTACGACACCGCGCTGCCCACGCCCTCGTTCTACCGTCGCTACGTGCGCTGGGCCGCCCGCTCGGTGGCGGGAGCCCTCGACGCCTCCGGCTCCGACGCGCGGGTGCTGATGGGGATACCGACCTACGAGCCCTACGGCTTCATGCACCGCTCCGGGGTCGAGACGCCGGAGAACGCCCTGGCCGGGGTCGTGGCGGGCCTGCGCGGCCTCGGCGCCGGCGGCACCTTCGAGGGCGTCGCCCTGTACGCCGAGTGGACGACCGACGCCGCCGAATGGGCGGCCTACGAGCGTTACTGGCGCAACCGCCCGGAGTAGCTGCTCGGAGGGCGTGAACGGGCATTCGCCCCCGGATGGAGAGGGACGCGGCGTCCGACCCCGCCCCCCGCGTCCGAGGCCTCAGCGCACGGGCAGCCGCTCGTAGAAGGGAAGGGTTTCGCGTCCCTTCCACTTCTCCGGGAGCGCGTAGAAGGGGTTCGGCGCGTCGACGCACACGCCGCAGCGGATGCAGCCCTGGATCTCGGGGCAGTGCGGGGAGAGCCGCTCCTGCTCGCTGCGCCCGAGCTCCTTCCAGAAGTAGTCCTTGCTCACCCCGTTGTCCAGGAGGTCCCACGGCAGGACCTCGTCCTTCGGCCGCCGCCGGAAGAGGTAGAAGGCGGGGTCGAGCCCGCTCGCGCGCAGCGCGCGCTTGAGGTCCGTGCCCTGCGACGCCTGCAGCTCGAGGGCGTCCGCCACCCGCCGGTCTCCGAGGGCGAGGACCGACTGCACGGCTCCCGTGCGGGCGCTCTTGATGATCGCGTCCACGTTCGGCATGCGGGCGAATGCCTTGCGCAGGTACTGCAGCTTGCGGTCCGTCTCCCTCGGGTCCTCCATCGGCAGCCACTGGAAGGGCGTCCCCGGCTTGGGCACGAACGGGTTCACCGAGGGGTGGATGCGCCCGATCCGCCCGCGGCCGCGCGCGACGGCCAGCATCCGCTCGCGGATCTGGTCGGTGAGGGTCACGATGGCCTCGACGTCCTCGTGCGCCTCGAAGGGCAGCCCGACCATGTAGTACAGCTTGAGGTTCTGGATGCCGTTCTCGAAGATCCAGGTGGCCTTGTCGAGGATCTCGGCGTTGGTGAACTGCTTGTTCAGTACCCTCCGCATGCGGTCGGAGCCGCACTCCGGGGCGAGGGTGAGCCCCTGGACGCCGGTGTCGGCGAGCTTGAAGACGAACTGCGGGGTGAGGTCGTCGAGGCGCAGGGACGCCACCGACACCTCGTAGTCCAGGGCCGCGAGGTCGTCCACGATGCCGTCGATCTCGGGGTGGTCGCAGACCGCGGTCGAGACGAGGCCGATCCGGTTCGTCACCGGGCGAACCTCGCGCGCCCGCGCCACCAGCTCGCTCCGCGTGAAGCCCCGGACCGGCAGATAGTTGTACCCCGCCCAGCAGAAGCGGCACATGCAGGGGCAGCCCCGCGAGATCTCGACCATGAACTTCATCGACATCTCGGTGTGCGGGGTGAGGACGACTGATTGCGGGAAGCCCATCGTGCCCGGCCACCCCCGCTGGCGCGTGACCCGGCCGGGGCCGTCGTACGCGGCCACCGTGCCGTCGTCGTGGTGGCGCACCTCGTAGCGGGAGGGGACGTAGAAGCCGTCCTTCGGCGAGAGCGCCTCGACGCCCTTGCGCGGGTCGGCAGAGCCGAGCAGCGCCTCCATCATCCGCGGCACCATCGGCTCGCCCTCGCCCACGGCGACGAGGTCGGCGAACGGCGCGAGCGGCTCCGGGTTCAGGAACATGGCCGCCCCGCCGAGGATGACGAGCGGGTCGCGGGGGCCGCGGTCGCTCGCGCGCAGTGGGATGCCGGCGAGGCGCAGCACCTGGAGGACGTGGAGGTAGTCGTTCTCGAAGGAGACGGAGAAGGCGACGGCGTCGAAGTCCCGCAGGGGGGTGCCGCTCTCGAGGCTCACCAGGGGGCTGCCCGTCCGCTCGAGCTCGGCCTTGTCCTCGTCGTCCGGGAGGAAGGCCCGCTCGCAGAGGACGTCGGGCGTCCGGTTGAGGAGCCGGTAGACGGCCTGGAAGCCGAGGTTCGACATCCCGACGAAGTAGAGGTTGGGCCAGACGAGCGCCACGCGGAACGAGCCGGTGCGGGGCACGTCCTCGAGCCACACCTCGGCCTCGCGCAGACGGCGGTGCCGCTCCTGGAGCTTTCGGGACATGGCCGACCTGCTATTTTATACCAATTGGTACAGATTAGACCCTGACGTTCGCACCAAGCGTTCTCCAAGGCTTCTCGAAGACGGCCCGGGACCTCCGGGGGGTCACCGAGTCGTCATCCACAGACGAGCGGATCGTCATGCGCGGACCCCGCCATGCGCGCAGATTGGGGATCGAAGCGTCGATGGGCGTCGCTTCGATCTCCTCGAAGCAGGGAGGCCATCCATGAGACTGAGAGCTGCTGCCGTCGGCCTGGCTCTCCTCGGCCTCGGCACGCTCGGCTCCGCCGACGAGTACACGGCGAGCGAGCTCCGGGCGATCGGCGAGGGTCGCGCCCTCTACGTCAGGCACTGCGTGGGATGCCACGGCACCGCGGCGAAGGGCGTCGTGGAGAGCCAGCGGCCGGGACCGGTCCGGACCTGACCGTCATCGTGCTGCGCGAGGGCGGGTTCGACCGGCTCCACGTGCAACCACGTCGTCTTCGGCGAGCAGTCCAGGTACCCGTCACGGCCGGAGACGGTGCAGATGCCCGCCTGGGTCGAGCCCTGCGGGTCAAGAACCTGGGCAGCGAGAGCAAGACGGCCTGCGACGTGCTCAAGCTGGTCCGCTACCTCGAGTTCATCCAGGCGAGGCCGTAGCCCGCCACGTGTCGCGGTCAGCGCGCGACGGTGAGCGGCCGGCCGTCTCCCGGGCGCGCGGGTGGCGGCAGGCCGCTCTGCGCGAGCAGCCGCGCCAGCCCCTCGCCGCGCAGCGGCTCGAAGGCCGGGTCCACGGCGACCCGAGGACGCCCGGCGCGCGCTCCGCCAGGCCGCGACGCACCCACTCGAAGGCCCGCTCCCCGCGGCCCGCGCGGGCGCACGCCGCGGCCGTGCGCACGGGGTCGGCGTCCCGGGACCCCGGGTCGTCGCAGACCCGCCCCCAGAGGCCCCGAAGGCCGCCCCTGGAGTGGGCGCGCTCGAGGGCGGTGAGCGTGCCGGCGTCGGCACCGGACAGGCGCCGCTCCTGCAGCAGCGCCTCGAGCGCGGCGACGTCCCGGCCCCGTGCCGAGTGACAGTGAGCCTGGGCGAGGTACGCCGGCGCCAGGTAGGGGTCGAGCTGGAGGGCCTGGGCGTAGGCCTCGAGCGCCGCATCGGGTCGCCCGGCGAGGTAGTGGGCCCGCCCCGCGAGATACGGGATGGGCGCCGCTACGGGTCCCGCTCCGCGGCGGTCCCCAAGACCACGAGGCTCGCTCCGGCCTGGCCGACGGTCTGGAGGTAGAACGCCTCCGCGACGAGCGGGATCACGCCTGCCGGCACGACGTCGAGGGCGCGGGTCAGCTCGGCCCGGGCCCCCTCGAGGTCCCGTCGAAGACCAGCCGGACGAGCCCCTGCGCCGCGTGCGACAGGTCGAGGCCCGGGTCGCATCGCAGGGCCGCCCGCGCCTCCGCGCGCGCCGGCCCCGCGGCCTCGCGGGCGGGCACTCCACCGAGCAGGGCGAGCGTCGTGCGGGTGATCGACAGCCCGGCGTGGGCCGAGGCACACGTCACATCGAGGACGAGCGCGCGCTCGTACATCCGCTCCGCCTGCCTCAGGCTCGGCCATTGCCACGAGCGCAGCAACCACTCGCCACGGAGGCACAGCTGGCTCACCTCGGCCCGCGTCGCGGTCCTCTCGAAGGCGTCCGGCGGCAGGTCGAGCACCCGGCGTGTCGCCGCCAGGGCCTCTCCCGCGAGGCGCTCCTCGGCGTCGAACAGCTCGTACACCGAGCTCGTCACCGTCGTGTCCCACAGCACGCGCCCGGAGGAAGGCTCGGCCAGCTGCAGCGTGAGGGTGGCCCCGGCCGGCGCCGGGCGGATCGCGACCGCGATGCGGGCCCTCGGCTTCGCCCCCGGGGGAGCATCGCCGCGCGCCACCCGCAGGAGGGGTTCCCCGGCCATCGTCGTCGCGATTCGGTCGCCGAGGCGGCGGGCCACGAACGCCCCCGGGTCGCCCGGAGTCGCCTCGATCGCGGCGACCACGACGAGCGCAGCACCCGGGCCCGCGCGGCGGGCGAGGGCAGCAGGAGGACGAGCGCCGCGACCGCACCGGCAGGCCCGTCACGAGCAGGCGGAGCGGCAGCCGCACCGCGACCGGCGTGTCCGCCGGAGAAGGGGCGGGGGACGAGCCCCCCAGCCTCGCCACGGGCACCAGCAGGTGATAGCCCCAGCCACGGTCGGACGCGAGGTAGCGAGGGTGCGCGTGTCGTCGCCGAGGGCGCGGCGCAGCAGGAGCACGCGGTGGGACAGCGTCTGGTCGCTGACGACCTCCTCGGGCCAGACGGTCTCGAGCAGCTCGTGCCTTCGCACGCGCTCGGGGGAGCGTCGGGCCAGGACCAGCAGGAGCTCGAATGTCCGGGGAGGCAGGGGCAGGGGCTCGCCCCGGCGCGTGACCGTTCCCTGCGCGGCATCGAGGAAGAGGTCCCCGGCCGTGTAGCGCTCGCGCTGGGCGGGGTCGGTCATGGGCCGTCTGCGGGCAGGGGCGGCGACGCCTCCCCCTCCACAAGCTACGGCCTGGCCGCCGTCCCGGACCTTGGATTTGGCTTGTGGCCCGGCGGCTCCTGGATCGTCGCCGGCTTCTCCCGCCGGTGCTCAGGGCGCCGGACCGCGGGCGCCCTGGGGGTGAGGACCAGGCGCTCCGTGTTGACGCTGCCCGGCACGAAGGCCTCGATCGCGCCGCCGCACGAGCAGCGCAGGCGATGTCGGGCCCCTCGGTCTCCGCCCCCGGGTGCAGCGCCACCCCGGAGACGACGTACTCCTGCCCGCACCCGGCGCAGCGGGCCTCGCGCTCGAACGCCGTCACCGGGTGCTCACTCGCTGCCGCCGTCGCCGGACTTGCGGCGCAGGAATGCGGGCACGTCGAGGTCGAACCGGCCCCCGCCCGACGCGGCCTTCGCGTTCGGGGTCTTGCGGTAGAAGCCCTCGCCGGCCGCCGCGGCCTGCGGGGCCGCCTGCGGCTGCGGGGTGTTCATGTAGTTGGCGAGGTCCACCGGGGTGGTAGCGGCCTTGCGCGGGCCGCGGTTGAAGCCGGTGGCGATCACCGTGACCTTCACCGCGTTGCCCATCGACTCGTCGGTGACGATGCCGTAGATCACGTTGGCGTCGGGGTCGGCCACCTTGGTGATGAGCGCGGTCGCCTCCGCGGCCTCGGAGAGCGAGAGGTCGCTGCCGCCGGTGATGTTGACGATGACGCCCTTGGCCCCCTCGATCGAGGAGTCCTCGAGCAGCGGGTTCGAGACCGCGCGCTGCGCCGCCTCGACCGCGCGGTTCTCGCCCTGGCCGACGCCGGTGCCCATCACCGCCTGGCCCATCCCCTTCATCACCGCGCGCACGTCGGCGAAGTCGAGGTTGATCTGGCCGGGCACGGTGATGATGTCGGAGATGCCCTGCACGGCCTGGTGCAGGATGTCGTCGGCCACGCGGAAGGCCTCGGTGACCGGCGTGTTGCGGGCCACCGTGCTGAGGAGCCGGTCGTTCGGGATGGCGATCACCGAGTCGACGCAGTCCTTCAGCTGGGCGAGCCCGTCCATGGCCTGCCCCATCCGGCGCTTGCCCTCGAGCGAGAAGGGCAGGGTCACCACGGCCACGCTGAGGACGCTGCCGGTCTCGCCCCCGAGCTGGCTGGCGATCGAGGCGACCACCGGGGCGGCCCCGGTCCCGGTTCCGCCCCCGAGGCCGGCGGTGATGAAGACCATGTCCGAGCCCTCGAGGGCGTCGCAGATCTTCTCCGTGTCCTCGACCGCGGCCTGCCGGCCCACGTCGGGGTTGGCCCCCGCCCCGAGGCCCTTGGTCAGCTTGTTGCCGATCTGGATCTTGACCGACGCGCGGTTCGCCCGCAGCGCCTGCAGGTCGGTGTTGACCGCGATGAACTCCACCCCCTGCAGGCCCGAGGCGATCATGCGGGAGATCGCGTTGCCCCCGCCCCCGCCCACGCCCACCACCTTGATGTGGGCGCCGCGGATCTCCTCCTCGGCGAACTGGATGCGGCCCGGACGGTCGTTCTCTTTGCTCATTCCCTCAGATCCCCTCGGAACAGCCGGTCATGAAACCGCAGTGGAGGCAGATGCGCTTGCAATGGTACGCGACCACGGCGGCGCCGCATATCTCGCAGGGCAGCTCTCCCGTGTCGCACTGCTGGGTGGGTCCGCGGCGGGCCCTCGCGACTCGCGGGTCGGCGAGGGGCAGGGGCGGAAGGGCCGGGCCTTCGCGCTTCGTGTCCATGTCTTCCCCCATCAGAAGAAGTCGGACAGCCAACCCATGAGACGCCCGGTGACCTTGCCGAAGGTCCCCGTCGCCGCCTGCCGCGAGGTGCCGAGCGAGCGCCCGGCCCGGTTCCGGTAGCCGCACTGCACGAGGCCCACCGCCGTCGCGTAGACGGGGCTGGCCACGACGTCCACGAGCCCCCCGATCCCCGCCGGGGTCCCGCGCCGGACCGGCATGTCGAAGATCTGCTCCGCGATCTCGGGCAGCCCCTCGAGGATGGCGCCGCCCCCGGTGAGCACGACGCCGCTGTTGAGGCTCCGCTCGAAGCCGGCCCGCCGGATCTCGGTCAGGGCGAGCTGGCAGATCTCCTCCGCCCGCGCCTGGAGCACGTCGCCGAGGACCTGGCGGGCCATGATGCGGGGCTTGCGCCCGCCCACGCTCGGCACCTCGATCGAGTCCTCCTCCGGGATCATCGAGGTGAGCGCGCAGCCGTGCTTCTTCTTGATCTTCTCCGCCTCCCCCACCGGGGTGCGCAGCGCCACCGCCACGTCGTTCGTGAAGTGCTCGCCGCCCACCTGCAGCACCGCGGTGTGCCAGAGCGAGCCCTTCTCGAAGATGGCGAGGTCGGTGGTCCCGCCCCCGACGTCCACGATCGCGACCCCGAGCTCCTTCTCGTCCGGGGTGAGGCACGCCTCGGCCGCCGCGATCTGGGTGAGCACGGTGTCCACCACCTCGAGGCCCGCCCGGTTGACGCAGGTCACGGTGTTCTGGGCGGCGGTCGTGGAGCAGGTGATGACGTGGACGTTGACCTCGAGCCGGGTGCCGGTCATCCCCGTGGGGTCGCCGATCCCGTCCTGGTCGTCCACCACGAACTCCTGCGGCAGCACGTGCAGGATCTCGCGGTCGAGGGGGATGGAGACGGCCTTGGCCGCGTCGATGACCCGCCGCACGTCCTCCTTGTCGATCACGCGGTTCTTGTTCGAGACCGCGATCACCCCCCGCGAGTTGAAGCCCTTGATGTGGGTGCCCGCGATGCCGACGTAGGCGGAGCCGATCTCCACCCCCGCCATCAGCTCGGCCTCCTCGAGGACGCGCTTGATCGCGTCCACGGTGGCCTCGAGGTTGATGACGACCCCCTTGCGCAGGCCCTTGGACTCGGTCTGCCCGATGCCGATCACGTCGAGGCGGCCCTCTTCCGTGAGCTCGGCCACGATCACGCAGATCTTGTGGGTCCCGACGTCCAGGCCGACGATGTAGCGGTCCTTCTTCTTGCCCAGGGCTGTATCTCCTAGTGGATGTCCGCCACGAGGCCCGCCCTCGGGGCGGGCGGCGACGGCGCGGCGCGGCGGGAGGCCGGCACGAGGGCCGGCGTCACCGCGGGGGGGACCTGGTTCTCCGCCACCGGGAGGGAGGGGGGACTCCCGGCTCGGAACGCGGGGTGGACGGCACGGCCTGCTTCGCGAAGATGCGGCCGCGGAAGCGCAGGTCGAAGTGCTCGGCGCCGGGGGCCTTCTCGGCGAGCTCCCGGCGCAGGCCGAGGAACGTGACGAGGCGCTGGCGGTACGGGGGGTCCCCGAAGAGGAGGACCTCGCCGGGGCCGCGCAGGACGACGCGCAGGTCGCCGGAGGGGAGGACGTACACCTCCGAGATCTCGCTCGCCCAGCTCGGCGAGGTCGGCCAGCAGCGCCCCGGCCCGTCGGGCCCGGTCGCGCCGCGACTCCTCCTCGACCCCGAGCAGGCCCCGCACGATGGGCAGGTCGAAGGCGCCGGTGCGCGGGCCGTAGATGTCGATGAGCCCGCCGTCCTCGTCCATGAGGTAGAGCCGGTCCAGCTCCGCGAGGGCGAGCGGCACCCGCTCGTGGATCTCCACCCGCACGGTATCGGGCAGCGCGCGGACGACGGTGGCGTCCGCGACCCAGGGCGAGGACCGCAGGCGCGCCTTCAGGGCCTCGATGTCGAGGGACAGGATGCTCTCCCCCACCGCGGGGCCGATCAGCTCGCGCACCTCGCCCTCGGAGAGGAAGTGGCTCCCGCGCACCTCGAGCCGGCCCACCCGCAGGCGGTCGCTCGCGAAGACGCGCTGCCACGCCGTCCATGCCCCCACCACGGCGACGAGCGCCACCGCGACGACCTGCAGGGCGAGGAGCGAGCGGGTCGCGAGGCCCCGGCGTCGCGGGCGCACCCGGGTCCGCCGGCGCGAGCGGAGGAAGGGCGACTCCTCGACGGACGGGTCGAGGGTGGAGAGCTCCATGAGCTCCTCGGGCGGCGGTCCCACCGGCAGCCCCCTCCGCGTCACTGGCCCCGCCTCCGCAGCAGTTCCTCCCCCGCCCATGCCACGCTGCCCGCGCCGAGGGTGAGGGCCACGTCCCCCTCGCGCACCTCGGCGGCGAGCCGCTCGGCGGCCGACCGGAGGTCGCCCGCCCACGCCACGCGGCGGTGGCCGTGATCGCCGATCGCGCGGGCGAGTCGCTCCGCGGTGATGCCGGGGACCTCTTCCTCGGAGGCGGGGTAGATGTCGGTCAGGATCAGCACGTCGGCCTGGTGGAAGGCCTTCGTGAAGTCGTCCCAGAGCGCCTGGGTGCGGCTGAAGCGGTGGGGCTGGAAGAGCACCACCGTGCGCCGCTCGCCCGCGCGGCGGCGCAGCGCCTCGAGGGTCACCCGGATCTCGGTCGGGTGGTGGCCGTAGTCGTCGATGACCAGCACCCCGCCGGCCTCGCCCCTCACCTGGAAGCGCCGGTCCACCCCGGTGAACGACTCGAGGCCGGCCACGACCGCCTCGAACGGCACGTCGAGGTCGAGGCCCACCGCCACCGCCGCCAGCGAGTTCGCCACGTTGTGGGCCCCGGGCACGGCGAGCGCGACCGGCCCCAGCGACCGGCCGTCGAGGGTCGCCGTGTAGTGCGAGCCCGGCGGGCTGGAGCTGCAGGTCGCGCGCCGAGACGCTCGCCTGGTGCGAGAGGCCGTAGGTCACGACCCGCCGCTCGACCCTCGGCAGGATGTCCTGGACCGGGGGATCGTCGAGGCACAGGACCGCGCCACCGTAGAAGGGGACCTTGTTCACGAAGCCGAGGAAGGCCTCCTGGATGTCGGCGAGGTCGCGGTACGTGTCGAGGTGCTCGCGGTCGATGTTGGTGACGACGGCGAGGGTGGGGGTGAGCTTGAGGAACGAGCGGTCCGACTCGTCCGCCTCCGCCACCAGGAACTCGCCCTTCCCGAGCCTCGCCCCCGAGCCGAGGACGCCGAGCCTGCCCGCCGACCACCACCGTGGGGTCGAGCCCGCCGCGGTCGAGCACGAGCGCCACCATCGACGTGGTCGTGGTCTTGCCGTGGCTGCCCGCGACCGCGACGCCGTACTTGAGCCGCATCAGCTCGGCCAGCATCTCGGCGCGCGGGATCACGGGGACGCCGCGCCGCCGCGCCTCGGCCACCTCCGGGTTCTCCTTCCGCACCGCGGTCGAGGTCACGACCACGTGCGCCCCGGTGGCGCGCTCGGCGGCGTGCCCCTCGAAGACCCGCGCCCCGAGAGAGACGAGCCGCTCGGTCACCGGGGAAAGCTTGAGGTCGGAGCCGGACACCGTGTAGCCGAGGTTCAGCAGCAGCTCGGCGATGCCGCTCATGCCGGAGCCACCGATCCCGACGAAGTGGACGTGCTGGATCCTCCTCAGCACGCCTCACCCCCGCTCGACCCGCGCGAAGCGCGGGTCGTCCTGATCTGTGACTCGCCGTCTGCTTCACGGGAAAGCCTCGGGGAGGGCTCGTCGGTGGCGAGCAGGAGATCCGCCACCCGCGCCGCCGCGTCCGGCCGGCCGATGCGGCGGGCGGCCTCCTCCATCGCGGCGATGCGCCCCGGCTCGTCGACGAGCGCGCGGACCGCGCGGGCGAGCGACTCGCCGGTGAGGTCCTTCTCCTCCAGCATGAGGGCCGCCCCCGCCCCCTCGAGGGCGCGGGCGTTTCTCCGCTGGTGGTCGTCGGCGGCCAGGGCGAACGGCACGAGGACGGCCGCCTTCCCCGCGACCGTGAGCTCGGCGCAGGTGGTGGCCCCGCTGCGTGAGAGCACGAGGTCGGCCGCGGCGAAGCGGGCCTCCATGTCGTCGAGGAACGCCACCACCTCGCCCTCGCGCCCGGCCGCGTCGTAGGCGGCCTCCACCTCGTCGCGCATCGACGGGCCCGTCTGGTGGACGATGCGCAGGCGCTCGCGGCCGGGGAGGTGCGGGATCGCGGCCACGAGGGCGCGGTTGAGGACGCGCGAGCCCTGGCTGCCGCCGAACGCGAGCAGGGTCAGCGGCTCGCGGTGCTCCTTGCGAGGGAGCGAGGCGAAGCCGCCCCGCACCGGGTTGCCGGTGAGGACCCCCTTCGCGCCGAAGGCCACGCGGGCCTCCTCGTAGGCGCAGGCGGCGGCGCGGGCGAAGGGCTTGAGCACGCGGTTGGTGAAGCCCGGCTTCGCGTTCGGCTCGAGGATCACGGCGCGCACCCCGAGGAGGGCGGCGAGGAGCGTCACCGGGCCCCCGGCGTAGCCGCCGACGCCGAGGACGGCGGCCGGCCGCAGGCGCAGCACGAGCATCGCCGAGCGCAGGAGGCCCCAGGGCAGCACCAGCAGGCCCTTCAGCATCCGGAGAAGGCCCACGCCGTTGAGCGGCAGGATGGGCAGCAGCTCGAGCTCGTAGCCCGCCCTCGGCACCAGCCGCCTCTCGAGGCCCCGCGCGGTGCCGGCGAAGACGACCTGGGTCGATTCGTCCCGGCGCATGAGCTCGTCCGCGACCGCGATCCCGGGGAACAGGTGTCCCCCGGTGCCGCCGGCCGCGACGAGGATCGTGGCGCCCATGGTCAGTCCGCGTGCTGCGAGACGTTGGCCACGAGGCCGATGCCCGCGAGCGCGAAGACGAGCGAGGAGCCGCCCGCGCTGATGAAGGGGAGGGGGATGCCCTTGGTGGGCAGGATGCCCAGGACCACGGAGACGTTGATCAGGGCCTGGAACACGATGGACAGGGTCAGCCCGGCGGCGAGGAAGCGCCCGAAGTCGTCGGGGGCGCCCCAGGCCGCCCGCAGCCCGCGCCAGAGGAGCACGACGAAGGCCGCGACCACCGCGAGGGCGCCGAGCATCCCGAGCTCCTCGCCGATCACGGCGAAGATGAAGTCGCTGTAGGGGTAGGGCAGGTAGAAGAGCTTCTGCCGCCCCTCCATGAGCCCCACCCCGGTCAGCCCCCCCGTGCCGACCGCGATGAGGCTCTGGATGACCTGGTAGCCGGCGCCCTGCGGGTCCGACCACGGGTTGATGAAGCTCGTGACCCGGACCCTCCGCCAGGGCACGGTCATGACCGCGGCGTAGAGCACGACGAGGGCGGGGACGGCGAGGGCGGCGAAGTACTTGAGGCGCACGCCGGCGGCGTAGAGCACCACCGCGCCGGTGAGCACCAGGCAGAACGCGGTGCCGAGGTCGGGCTGGATCAGGATGAGGAAGCCGAACCAGCCGAGGAGCAGGAGGGCCGGGAAGAGAGTCACCATCTCGTTCACGCGCTCCGCCCGCCGCTCCACGTGGTAGGCGAGGAAGACGACGATCGCCAGCTTGGCGAGCTCGGCCGGCTGGAAGCTCAGCGCCCCGAGCCGGATCCAGCGGTGGGTCTCGTTCACCGGGCTCAGGAAGAGGACCCCGATCAGGAGGAGCGTCGAGGAGATCAGCAGGGTGTATACGACCGACGGGCGGCGCAGGACCCGGTAGTCGAGCCGCAGCGCCGCCACCATGGCCGCGAGGCCGAGGACGCTCCACGCCACCTGCTTGAGCAGGAAGTAGTAGGGGCTGCCGTGGCGCTCCTGGGCGAGGGCGGACGAGGCGCTCCACACCATCACCAGGCCGAAGCCGAGGAGAGCCACGGTCACGGCGAGGAGCAGGAGGTCGGTGCTGAGCTTCTTAGCCACGCCCGGCCTCCGCGAGGCGCCGCACCTCGGCCTTGAACTCGCGGCCGCGGTCGGCGTAGTCCGTGAACATGTCGAACGAGGAGCAGGCGGGGGCGAGGAGCACCACGTCCCCGGGGCGCGCCTCGGCGTGGGCCCGCTCCACCGCCTCGCGGAGCGAGCCACAGGGGTCCACGGGGACGACGCTCCCGAGCGCCGCCCGCACCCGCTCGCGGGCCTCGCCGATCGCCAGGACGCGGCGGCCGCGCTCGCGCAGCGCGGGGGCGAGAAGGGCGAAGTCGCCGCCCTTGTAGCGCCCGCCGAGGACGACGAGGACCGGCCGGTCGAAGGCCTCGAGGCTCCGGCGCGCCGCCTCCACGTTCGTGGCCTTCGAGTCGTCGTAGTAGTCGACCCCCGCGATCGTGGCCACGTGCTCGAGCACGTGCTCCACCCCGCGGAAGCCGCGCACGGCGCGGGCGATCGCCTCCGCCGGGGCGCCGAGGAGGCGCGCGGCGGCGGCGGCCACCAGCAGGTCCCCCGCGAGGTGCGCCCCGGGCAGGGTGACCTCGTCCCGCCGGAAGAGCGTCTCCTCGCGGCCGTCCTTGCGCATCCGGGCGAGGCCGCCCTCGAAGAAGGCCCCGTCGCCCTCGCGGAGCGGCTCCCCGGTGACGCGGAAGGGCAACCGGCGGGCGCGTGCCGCCCGCGCCTGCTCGAGGACCACGGGGTCGTCCGCGTTCACGACCGCCCAGTCCCCCGCCTCCTGGTTGGCGAAGAGGCGCGCCTTGGCCGCCACGTAGGCCTCGAGCGAGGGGTGCCGGTCGAGGTGGTCGGGGGAGAGGTTGAGCCAGACCGCCACGTGGGGGTGGAAGCGCACCGTGCCCTCGAGCTGGAAGCTCGAGACCTCGACCGCGAACGTGGTGGCGTCGGTCGAGCCCTCCACGAGGCCCACGAGGGGCGAGCCGATGTTGCCGCCCACCCGCGCGTCGAACCCGGCCTCGCGAAGCATCGCGCCGAGGGCGGCGGTGGTGGTGGACTTGCCCTTCGTCCCGGTGATCGCCGCGACGCGGCCGCGGAGGTGGCGGAAGGCGATCTCGATCTCGGCGACGACGCTCACCCCCGCCGCCCGGGCGGCCACGAGCTCGGGCAGCTCCCACGGCACGCCGGGGGAGACGACGACCATCGAGGCGGCGGTGAACGTCTCGCGGCGGTGCGGCCCGAGCTCGAGGCGGACGCCCTTCCCGCGCAGGGCGAGGGCCTCCGCGGGGAGGGCGCCTTCGTCCTTCGCGTCGGCCGCGACCACCCTCGCCCCCTGGCGGGCGAGGAACTCCGCGGCGGCGATCCCCGACCGCGCGAGCCCGATCACCACGACCTCTCCTCCCTCCATTTCCCCTGGGCCCCTCACCGCAGCTTCAGCGTCATCAGGCTGACGAGCGCGAACATGAACGCCACGATCCAGAAGCGGATGATGATCTGCGGCTCCTTCCAGCCCACGAGCTCGAAGTGGTGGTGCAGCGGCGACATCCGGAAGACGCGCTTCCCGGTGAGCCGGAAGGACGCCACCTGCAGGATCACGGAGAAGGCCTCGACCATGAAGAGGCCCCCGACCACGAACAGCAGCAGCTCCTGCTTGATGAGGATGGCGACGGTGCCGAGCGCCCCGCCGAGGGCGAGGCTGCCCACGTCGCCCATGAACACCTGGGCGGGGTAGCAGTTCCACCACAGGAACCCCATCGACGCCCCCACCAGCGCCCCGCAGAACACGGTGAGCTCGCCGGTGCCGGGGCGGAAGAGCAGGTCCAGGTAATCGGCGAAGCGCGCGTGGCCGGAGACGTACGCGAGGGCGGTGAAGGCGGCGGCGGCCACGAGGGTGGTGCCGATGGCCAGCCCGTCGAGCCCGTCGGTGAGGTTCACCGCGTTGCTCGAGAGGGTCAGCAGGAGGATGGCGAAGACGACGTACAGCACGCCGAGGTCGGGCACGACCTGCTTGAAGAACGGGAAGACGACGCGGGTCGAGTACTCCCGCGGCTCGACCTGGGCGAGGTAGACGACGGCGAGGCCCACCGCGAGGCCCACCGCGAACTGCCCGAGCAGCTTCTTGCGGGCGGTGAGGCCGAGGTTCCTCTTCTTCACGACCTTGAGGTAGTCGTCGGCGAAGCCGATCGCCCCGAAGGCGAGCGTCGCGAGGACCACGATCCAGATCTTGAGGTTGGTGAGGTCGGCCCAGAGGAGGGTGGGCACGAGGACCCCGACCAGGATGAGCACCCCGCCCATCGTCGGCGTGCCCGCCTTGGCCTTGTGGGCCTGCGGGCCCTCCTCGCGGATGTACTGGCCGATCTGCAGGCGGCGGAGGCGCTCGATCATCCAGGGCCCCAGGAAGAGGACCAGGAACAGCGCGGTGAGGCTGGCCACCGCGGTGCGGAAGGTGATGTAGCGCGTGACGTTGAGGAGCGAGAGCTCGCCGCGCAGCGCGTAGAGGAGGTGGTAGAGCACGCTAGGCCTCCCCCTCCCCGAAGCGCGCGGCGAGCGCGTCCACCACGGCCTCGAGCCGAACCCCCCGCGAGGCCTTCACGAGCACCGCGTCGCCCTTCCGGACGAGGCCGGGGAGGGCGGCGACCGCGTCGCTGGCCGTCTCGAAGTGGTGGAGCGAGCCCCCACCGAGGCCCGCCTCCCGCGCGCCCTCCACGATCTCCCGGGCCAGCGGGCCGACGCTCGCCAGGACGTCCACGCGGCCGGCGAGGGCGAGGCCGGCCGCGTGGTGCAGGGCGGGCCCGGACGGCCCCAGCTCCAGCATGTCGCCGAGGATCGCCACGCGGCGGCGGCCGGGCACCAGCGCGAGGGCGGCGACCGCGGCCTCGAGGGCGTCCGGCGAGGAGTTGTAGCAGTCGTCGAGGAGCGTGACGCTCTCGCCGAGCCGCCGCACCTCGCCGCGGTGGCGCGCGGGCCGCAGCGACGCGGCCGCCTCGGCCATCGCCTCGGGCGTGACCCCGAGGACGTGCGCGGCGGCGGCGGCGGCGAGGAAGTTCGAGACGAAGTGCGCCCCGGCGAGGGGCAGCGCCACGTCGACGCCGCGGCCGCCGACGCGGAGGGAGAAGTCCGTCTGCCCCACGTCCACCCGCTCGTTCCCGCGCCCACACGTCGAAGCGCCGGTCCCGCCCGAACCACACGACCCGACCCGCGAAGCGCTCCCCGATCGCGCGGACGCGCGGGTCGTCGCCGTTGAGGACGGCCGCTCCGCCGGGCCGCAGCCCCTCGAGGATCTCCGCCTTGGCCTCGGCGATCGCGTCCACCGAGGGGAAGAACTCGAGGTGCACCGGGGCCACCCTCGTGATCGTCGCGACGTCGGGCTCGGCGAGCGTCGAGAGGGCGCGGATCTCGCCCGGCGCCGACATGCCCATCTCGAGCACCGCGGCGGTGTGCTCGGGCCGCAGGCGCAGGAGGGTGAGGGGCAGGCCGTACTGGTTGTTGAGGTTGCCCTCGGTCTTGAGCACCGGCCCGCGCGTCGCCAGGAGGTGCGCGGTCATGTCCTTGGTGGTCGTCTTGCCGACCGAGCCGGTCACGCCGACGACGGGGAGCGCCGCCTGGCGCCGCACGTGGCGGGCGAGGTCGGAGAGGGCCCTCGTGGTGTCGGCGACGCGCACGAGGGGGAGGCCCCCCGGCGCGGCGACGTCGCGGTGGACGAGGGCGAGAGCGGCGCCCCGCGCCGCGGCCTCGGCCACGAAGTCGTGTCCGTCGAACCTCGGCCCCACGACCGCGACGAACAGGGCGCCCGGCTCGAGGGTCCGCGAGTCGATCGAGACGGAGGCGAGGGCGAGCGCGTCCGGCGCCCGGGCGACGAGCGCTCCCCCGGTGCCGGCGAGCACGTCGGCGAGGGTGAGGGCCGCGAGCGCCACCGCGGTCACTTCCTTCCCCTCGCCGCGGCGAGGCGGGCGAGGACGTCGCGGGCCACCTGCCGGTCGTCGAACGGCACGGTGCGGTCGCGCAGGACCTGGTACGGCTCGTGGCCCTTGCCCGCGATGACCACGCAGGCCCCCTCGCGGCCCATCTCGAGGGCGCGGGCGATCGCGTCGCGGCGGTCGGGGACGACGAGCGTGTCGGCGGCCCGCGCCGCCGGGATCCCGCGCTGGATCTCCTCGAGGATCGCCTCCGGCGGCTCGCTGCGCGGGTTGTCGGAGGTGACGACGATCACGTCGGAGAGCCGCGCCGCCACCGCTCCCATCAGGGGGCGCTTGGTCCGGTCCCGGTCGCCCCCGCAGCCGAAGACGGTGATCACCCGCCGGGGCGAGAGCTCGTGGACGGTCTCGAGCAGGTTCCGCAGCGCGTCGTCGGTGTGCGCGTAGTCCACGAGGACCGTGAAGTCCTGCCCCGCGGACACCCGCTCCATCCGCCCGGGCACGCCTCGCAGGCCGGCGATCCCGCGCCGCACGGCGTCCGCGGGCAGGCCGAGGGCGAGACCCGCCCCGAGCGCGGCGAGCACGTTCTGGACGTTGAAGCGACCGACGAGGGCCGTCTCGACCTCGAGGGCGCCCACCGGCGTGCGGGCGCGGAAGCGCGTCCCCTCGAGGGAGAGCCGCACGTCCTCGGCGAGGAGGTCCGCCTTCGGGTCCTCGAGCGAGAAGGTCCAGACGGTGCCGCGGCTCGCCCGGGCGATCTCGCCCGCGCGGTCGTCGTCGAGGTTCACGATGGCGTGGCCGTCCGGGCTCAGGTGCCGCTCGAACAGCCCCCGCTTGGTCGCGAAGTACGCGTCCATGTCGCCGTGGAAGTCGAGGTGGTCGCGGGTGAGGTTGGTGAAGACGGCGACGCGGAACTGGAGACCGTGGACTCGGTCGAGGGCGAGCGAGTGCGAGGACACCTCGAGCACCGCCCGCCGGCAGCCGGCGTCCACCATCTCGCGGAAGAGGGCCTGCAGGTCCGAGGACTCGGGTGTCGTGCGGACCGCCTCCGCCACGCGGTCGCCCACGCGGTACTCGACGGTGCCGAGGAGGCCCGCCTTCTCGCCGGCGGCCCGCAGCGCGGCGTCCACCAGGTAGGCGGTGGTGGTCTTGCCGTTCGTGCCGGTGACGCCCACGAGCTCGAGGGAGCGCGCGGGGTCCCCCAGCCGGGCGGCGGCGAGCGTCGCGAGGGCCTTGCGCGCGTCCGCGACGCGCACCCAGGTACCCTCTCCCGTGGGGGCCGCCTCGGAGCAGACGGCCGAAGCACCCTTCTTCCTCGCCGCCTCGACGAACTGGTTGCCGTCGGTCACGGCGCCGCGGATGGCGACGAAGAGCGACCCCGCAGAGCAGCGGCGCGAGTCGTGGGTGACGTCCGCGATCTCGAGGGCGGGGTCGCCGCGCAGCTCCGCCCCGGGGAGCCGCACGAGCAGCTCCTGCAGCCTCACGGCTGCACCTCCTGCCGGCCGAGGGTCAGCACGCAGGTGTTGCCCGGCTCGATCTCCGCGCCCGGCTCCGGGCTCTGGCCCACCACGAGGCCGGACCCGTGCAGCTCGACCACGAGCCCCCGCCGCGCCGCGGCGATGGCGGCCTCGCGGGCGGAGCGACCCCGCAGGTCGGGCATGAGGCCCGGCTCCTCCTCGGGTGCGGCCGCCGCCGGCCGCACCGGGCCCTGCGGCCGGTAGGCCGCGGGCACCAGGGCTTCCGGGGCGGTCGCCACCGCGCGCAGGACGCGGCCCGGGTCGTCGGGGGGGACGGCCAGGATGCGCAGGGCCCCCTCCGCCACGCGGGCGAAGAGGGGTGCGGCCACGTCGCCACCCTGGTTCGCGGGCCCGCGGGGGGTGTCGAGGGAGGCGAGGATCACGAGGGCGGGGCGCGAGGCCGGGACGAAGCCCACGAACGACGCGACGTGGTCGACCATCGAGTAGCGGCCGGTGGCGTCCACTTTCTGCGCGGTGCCGGTCTTCCCCGCGACCACGTAGCCGGGCACCGCGGCCCGGCGGCCGGTTCCCTCCGTCACCACCGAGCGGAGGATCTCGGTCAGGGTGTCCACGGTCTCGGGCTGGAGCACGCGGCGGACCACCACCGGCTTCGTCTCCCGGACGACACGCCCCTCCGCGTCCTCGACCCGCTTCACCACGATCGGCTTCATCAGGTAGCCGCCGTTCGCGATCGCGGCCGCCGCCATCGTGATCTGGAGCCCGGTCGTCCCGATCTCCTGCCCGAAGGAGAGCGAGGGGAGCGAGAGCGCGCTCCAGCGGGCGGTCGGGCGGAAGAGGCCGGCCGACTCGCCGGGCAGCTCGACGCCGGTGGGGGCGCCGAAGCCGAAGTCGCGCACGTAGCGGGCGAAGTTCTCGCGGCCGAGCCGCTGTCCCACCCGGATCATCCCGATGTCGCTCGACTTCGCCACCGCCTGGGCGAAGGTGAGCCGGTCGAAGACCGCGTGGTCGTTGATCGTGATCCCGGAGATCTCGATCTTCCCGTTCCCGCAGTCGAGCACCTCGCCCGGCGACACCACGTTCTCCTGGAGCCCGGCGGCGGCGGTGACGATCTTGAAGATCGATCCCGGCTCGAACACGTCGGAGACGATGCGGTTCCTCCAGCGCGCGCTCGGGTAGGCGTTGTACCGGTTCGGGTTGAAGGTGGGCCGCCCGGCCATGGCCAGCACCTCGCCCGAGAAGGGCTCCACCACCACCACCCAGCCCGAGGCCGCCTGCGTCTCGTCCATCGAGCGGTCGAGCTCGCGCTCCGCCACGTGCTGGATCGCCTCGTCGAGGGCGAGGACGACGGTGGCCCCGTCCGTGGAGGGCCGCTCCGTCTGGGCCACGGGCCGGCGGCGGGCGTCGGTCGAGACCACGACCTTCGCCGCCCGGCCGCGGATGTCCTTCTCGAAGGTGTACTCGACCCCGTACATGCCGGTGTTGTCGAGGCCCACGTAGCCGAGCACGTGGGCGGCGAGCTCGCGCTGCGGGTAGTAGCGGCGGTGCTCGGCGAGGAAGCCGATCCCCTCCAGCTGCAGGTCGCGGACGCGCTGCGAGGTGAGGGGGTCCACCTTGCGCTGGATCCAGACGAACGCGCGGTTCTTCTGCAGCTTGGCTTGCAGCTCGCGCCGCCCGGCGGGGTCGAGGGAGAGCGCGCGGGCGAGCGCGGCGGCGGTCGAGGGCGGGTCGGCCACGTCCTGCGGGACCGCGTAGAGGCTCTCCGCGTCCACCGACACCGCGAGGGGCCGGCCCTCGCGGTCGAGGATCGGGCCGCGGCGGGGGTCGAGGTTGATCGTGCGCTCGCTCTGCCGGGTGCCCTGCTGCTCGAAGAAGTCGCGCCCGAGCACCTGCAGGTGCACGAGGCGGGCGCCGATCACGAGCGCCCACAGCGAGATCGAAAGCGCGAGCAGCATCAGCCGCAGGCGCGTCTTCCTCTCCCGGGGCGAGGGCCCCTCCCCGGCCAGGGCCGGGGGGACGAGGGGCGGGCGGTCCTGGGTCAGGGCCGCACCTCCGCCGGGGTCCCCGTCCGCGCCTCGCGGCGGGGCGCGCCCTTCTCCGCGACCTTCTCGCCGGGGGCGAGGGCCCTGGGCACCTCGACCACGACCGAGCGCTCGGGGGCGGGGGCGGCGAGGCCGAGGTCCTTCGCCGCGATCGACTCCACGCGGCCGAGGTTCTCGAGGGCGGCCTTCTCGAGGCGCAGCTTGCGGTTCTCCTCGATGAGGCGCTCCTTCTCGCGGTCGAGGAGGGCGCCCGCCTGCCCGGCCCGGCGGATCTCGAGGGCCGGCCAGGCGTAGAGGCCCACCCCGGCGGCGAGGACCGCCACCAGCAGGATGAGCAGCCAGATCTCGCGCCGCGAGCGCGGGTCGACCTGGCGCACCACGCGCGAGTTGTCGATCGGCTTGCCGAGCAGCACGACGCCCTCGTCCCTCATGCCGCGGCCTCCTCGCGCAGCACGGCCCGCAGCCGCGCGCTGCGCGCGCGGGGGTTCATCCGGACCTCGGCCTCGCCCGGCCGCACCGGCTTGCGCGTCAGCGGGCGGAAGCCCCGCGCGGCGAGGGAGCGGACGGCCTCCTTCGCGGCCCGGTCCTCGAGGGAGTGGAACGCGATCACGACCAGGCGGCCGCCGGGGCGCAGGCACTCGGCCGCGCGCTCCAGGGCCTCGCCGAGGCCGTCGAGCTCGCGGTTCGTGCGGATGCGCAGGGCCTGGAACGTGCGGGTCGCGGGGTGGAGGCCCGGGCGACGGCTGCGCCCGGCCGCGCGGCGCACCACGTCGGCGAGCTCGGTGGTGGTCGTGATCGGCTGCCGCGCGCGCGCCTCGACGATCGCGCGGGCGATCCGCCGCGAAGCGGGCTCCTCGCCGTACGTGTAGATGAGGTCGGCGAGGTCGCGCTCGCGCATGCGGTTCACGAGGTCGGCCGCGGTCTCCCCGCGCGAGCGGTCCATCCGCATGTCGAGCGGGCCCTCGGCCTGGAAGCTGAAGCCGCGCTCCGCGTCGTCGAGCTGGGCGGAGGAGATGCCGAGGTCGAGCAGTATCCCGTCGGCCCTCTCCGCCCCCAGCCGATCCGGGATCTCGCGGTGGTCGCCCGGCTCGAGCCGGGCGCGGTCGCCGAACGGCGCGAGGCGCGCGCGCGCCCGCTCGAGCGTCTCGCCGTCCCGGTCGAGGCCGAGGAGCCGCCCGTCGGGCGCGCTCGCCCGCAGCACGGCCTCGGCGTGGCCCCCGAGGCCCACCGTACCGTCCACGTAGAGCCCTCCCGGCCTCACCGCGAGCAGCTCCAGCGTCTCGGCGAGCAACACGGGGACGTGGACCGCATCAGATCCCATGCTCCGCCAGCAGCCTCCCGTCCTCGTCGGTGAACGGCTCCTTCTTGAACAGCCGCTCCTGCAGGCGCTTGAGGTTCCACACCGCGAGGTGGTTCTGCAGCCCGAGAATGCTCACTTCGCCCGCCATGGCCGCGCTCTCGCGCAGCAGCGGGGGGATCACGATCCGGCCCTGGCGATCCATCGTGGTCACCTGGCCGAAGAAGTTCACGCGGTCGAGGAAGCGCAGCTTCGAGGGGTGGGTCGAGGGCATGGCGGCGAGGCGGCGCTCGATCTCGAGCCACACCGCCATCGGGTACAGGCGCACGAACTCGCCGGTGACGCTGGTGACGAACAGCTCCTGCCCCCACTGCGACTCGATGAGCGCACGGAAGCCGTTCGGGACCTTCAGCCGTCCCTTCTCGTCGATGCGCGCCGGATGGTTGCCCCGCAGCATGCCGACACCCATTTCGTACGGATTGATTCCCCCGCTCCCCTCCAGGGGAAGCAGAGGCACCACTCCGCTCCACAAATTTCCACAGGCAGTCTAGTGGCCCCTCTCGGGGGGTGTCAAGCCGAAATTGAACTAGCCGTTGGGTTTCGCCTGTGGATCGTCGCTCCCGGAGGGGGCCCGCGGCGGGCTGTCCGGGGCGGTCGGACCCGGCCCGGCCGGGCCGGCGGGAGGCGGAGGCCACTGGATGTCGAGCGACACGTCGTCGAGGAGGCGCTCGGACTCCCGGACGAAGGTGTCCCAGCTCTCGGGCGCCCAGACCTCGAAGCGGTTCAGCACGCCGATGACCACCGCGTCGCGCCCGAGCCCCGCCGCCGAGCGCAGGCCGGGAGGCAGGAGAATGCGCCCCTGCACGTCGATTTCGCAGTCCGCGGCGCGGCTCGCGACGAGCCTCGTCAGGGCCTTCACCGGCTTGCTGAACGCGGGCAAAGCCGCAAGCTGTCCCTCGAGCTTCGCCCACTCGGAAGGCGAGTAGGCGGCGAGGCACTGATCGAGCAGGGTCACCACCACGTGGCCCTGGTCGCCAAGCGACCGGCGGAACGCCGCCGGCACCGGCAGCCGGCCCTTGGCGTCGATCCGGTGGCGATAAGTCCCTTTGAACACAGCAGCCTGGGAGTATTCCACACTTTCTTCCACTTTTCCACACCCTCACCTCGGGGATCCCCACAGGGATCCCCGAGGAAGGTGACAGCCGATCCGTCGGCGACAGCGTCCGTTCCGCAAAGCCCCTTCGCAGAGCCAGTCCGTTGTCTTGATTCCGTTTGGGAAAGCCCCGATGAAAGCCAGCGCCGCGCTGTTTTCGAGGCCCCCCCTCTTGATCTGCTCCCATCGAGCCGCCATGCTTTCGGCGCAGTGCGGACCACTCTCGACATCGACGACGGGCTCTTGGACCGCGCTCGCCGCCTGAGCGGCCTTCACTCGACGACGGCCGTCGTCCACGCGGGCCTCGAAGCCCTCATCGCCCGTGGGCGCGCCCGGCGCCTCGCGACCCTGGGAAGCCACGAGCCCCTCCTGCGGTTCGTTCCCCGGCGTCGCCCCTCCCGCACCGCACGGCGGCCCTGAATGTCCCCCCTCCCCGCCCACCGCGTCGCCGGCCTCTACCTCGCCCGCCGCGTCCGCTTCGGCATCAAGTTCGGCCTCGAGACGATGCGCGCTCTCGTCGCGGAGATGGGCCACCCCGAGCGCGCCTGCCCGTCGCTCCTCATCGCCGGCACCAACGGCAAGGGCTCGGTGGCCGCCTACTGCGACGCCGTGCTGCGCGCCTCCGGCCTGCGCACCGGCCGCTACACGTCGCCCCACCTCGTGCGGGTCAACGAGCGGATCACCGTGGACGGCCGCGAGATCAGCGACCGCGACTTCGCGCGCGCCGTGGAGGACGTGCGCGACGCGGCCGAGCGCCTCATCCGCCGCCGCGTCCTGAAGGCGCACCCCACGTTCTTCGAGGTGCTCACCGCCGCCGCCTTCGCCCACTTCCGCCGCCGGCGGGTGGACGTGGCGGTCCTCGAGGTGGGTCTCGGCGGCCGCCTCGACGCCACGAACGTCGCGGAGCCGCTCGCCTCGGCGATCGTGACCATCGACCTCGACCACGAGGTGTACCTGGGCCGGACGCTCGCCTCGATCGCCCGCGAGAAGGCGGGCGTCCTGCGCCCGGGGCGGCCGACCGTCGTCGGCCCCCTGCCCGCCGAGGCCCGGCGCGCCGTTCGCGCGCGGGCCCGGGAGTTGGGCGCCCGCGTCGTCGAGGCGCCCCGCACGCCGACGAGCCAGTACGCGCACCTGCGCCCGCTGCCCGGCGCCCACCAGCGCGACAACCTGCTCGTCGCCGTCCGCCTCCTCGAGGAGGCGAAGCGCGCCGGCCTGCGCGTCGACCTGCGGCGCCTGCCGCGGGCCGTCGCCGCCACGCGCTGGCCCGGCCGCCTCGAGTGGGTCCCCGGCTACCCGCCGCTCCTCCTCGACGGCGCCCACAACCCCGCCGGCGCGCGCGCCCTCGCCGACTACCTCGGCACGGGCCCCCCGATCGTTCTCCTCTTCGCGGCGATGTCGGACAAGGACGTGGCCGGCCTCGCACGGGAGCTCTTCCCGCGCGCGAGCGCCGTGGTCCTCACCCGGCCCCGCATCGCGCGCGCGGCGACGCCCGACGAGCTCGCCCGGCGGACCGGACGGCTCGCCACGAGCGCCCACCGCCAGCCGAGCGTCTCGCGCGCCCTGGCCCTCGCCCGGCGCCTCGCCCTCGCGCACGGCGGCATGACGACGGTCGTCGTCGCGGGGAGCCTCTACCTCGTCGGCGCCGTCAAGGAGATCCTGGAGCGGGAGGCGCGGCGCGTCTGACGCGCCGCGTCAGCGGGCGGGGACGGCCTCGAGCCGGCGGCGGAAGCCGGCGATCCTCTCGGCCGAGTCCCACTCGGCCGGGCCCACCACGTGCTCCAGCAGCCGGCCCTCGCGGTCGAGCACGAACGTCTCGGGGTAGCCGGTCGTGTGGTACGCGCTCGCGGCCAGCCGCCCGCCGGGGTCCTTCAGCACGGGCAGCGTCAGGGCGAGCCGCGAGACGAACCGCCGGAGCTCGGCCTCGTCCTCGTCGGTCGAGACGGTCACCACCGAGAGCCCCTCCGGCCCCAGCGCCCGGTGCAGCCGCTCCAGCGACGGCATCTCCGCCACGCACGGCGGGCACCAGGTCGCCCAGAAGTTGAGCACCACGACCTTCCCCCGCTGCGACGCGAGGTCCAGCTCCCCGCCCGCGAGCGCGGGCAGCCGCAGGCCGGGGGTCTCGCTGCCCTTCTTGAGCGCGTAGCCCTTGTTCTCGGCGAGGTAGACGTAGCCGAAGGCCACGGCCAGCACGACCGCCACGATCCCCACCGTCCGCAGGACGCTCTTCATTGCCCTTCGATTGTACCGGCGAAGAGCTTCCCCGCCGCCTCGGGGTCGAGCGTCGCCCGGGGCGCGCTCGCGTGCTATCCTTACATCTGGTCATATTCCTTACTGGAGGTAAGATGCCTACCGCCACCGTCACGAGCAAGGGCCAGGTCACGCTGCCCCGGAAGATCCGAGAGGCCCTCCGGATCCGGCCCGGAGACCGCGTCGACTTCGTACTGGACGAGAACGGGGAGGTGCGGGTGCGCGCCGGAGACCTGGACGTCAGCGCGCTGCGGGGGCTCCTGCGCCGGCCCGGGCGCCCGCCGGTGACGCTCGAAGCGATGGAGGAGGCGATCGCCCGACGGGGAGAGAGGCCGTGACCGGCCTCGACACGAACGTCCTGGTGCGTTACCTGACCCAGGACGAGCCGCGCCAGTCGCGGCGGGCCAATGCCCTCGTGTCGGACGCGGTCTCGAGTGGGGAGCGGCTCTTCGTCGGCACCGTCGTCCTGTGCGAGCTCGTGTGGGTGCTTCGCGGGGCCTACGCCTTCGACAAGGCCTCTGTTGTCGGTGTCCTCGAGCGCATCCTCGCCACCGCCCAGCTCGAGATCGACCAGAAGGACGTGGTCCGCGAGGCCCTCGAGGACTACCGCGCGGGCAGCGGTGACTTCGCCGACTACGTGATCGGCCGTCGCGGGCGGGAAGCGGGTTGTGAGAGCACCGCCACCTTCGACCGGAGGCTGAGGCAGAGCCGCCTCTTCCGGTTGCTCCCTTCCTGAGGCCTTGCGGCCGGCGTCAGGTCTCGATGAAGGGGTTGACCGCGCGGACCTTCCCGTAGCTCTGGCCGTGGGCCAGGTCCTCGGTGTAGAGCGTCGAAGCTCCGAGGGCCTCCGCGGCCGCGATGATCGCGCCGTCCCAGTAGGAGATGCCGTGTCGAAGCGACAGCTCGACGCCCGACACGATCAACGGATAGTCCGTCGGCACCATCGGGAACGCTCGGTACTCGTCCATCATCGCCACGGCGAGATCGGGGGAGAGGGGCCGCCGGATCTTGCGCGTGACCGTGACGTAGAACTCCTGGAGCACCTGGGCGGACAAGCCGAAGTTCGTATGCTGCACGAGGTCGAGCGCCTTGCGGCTCTTGGCGGCCTCCGCTTCGGCCGAGGAGACGGCATAGACGAGCACGTTCGTGTCGAGGAAGCAGTCAACGCTCATGGAGCGCGTCGCGAGTCCAGGTGCGGGCCCCGACCTCGGCCCTCGCGTCGCGGCAGAGCTCCGCGATGCGCCGGCGCGCCGCCCGGGACTGCGACTCGCGCTGGGTGAGTCGCTCGAGGAACTCCCGGATCAGTGCGTTCAGGGAGGTCGACCGCTCCGCGGCGATGCGCCGGGACTCGCGCAGCGTCGTCTCGTCGAGCGCGATGGTCACGTTCCTCATGCCCACAGGATACGTGTGACTGTGGGATCAGTCAAGAGCCTGGTCGTGACCCGTAACCACACCTTTTCCAGGCGATTAGGTGCCGCTCCTACGGCCGGTGCCAGGTCTCGCGCCGGTCGGTGGCCCGCTCGACGCGCGGCCACAGGATCTCGTGGCCGATGCCGGGGCCCCCGGGGACCGCGATCGTCCCCGACGGCGAGACCACGACCGGCGGGTCCACGAGGTCCTCCTCGAAGTACCGGGCGCTCGCCGAGGTATCGCCGGGCAGGGTGAAGCCCGGCAGCGTCTGCAGGTGCACGTTGGCGAGGCGGCCGATCCCGGACTCGAGCATCCCGCCGCACCAGACGGGGGCTCCCCGCGTGCAGCAGGCGTCGTGCACGGCGATCGCCCCCGTGAAGCCCCCCACCCGGCCCACCTTGACGTTCACGATGCGGCAGGCCCCGAGCTCGAGCGCTTTCCTCGCGTCCTCCCCGGAGCGGATCGACTCGTCGAGGCAGATCGGCGTCGAGAGCCGGCGCTGCAGCGTCGCGTGGTCCACGATGTCGTCCCACCCGAGCGGCTGCTCGATCATCATGAGCGAGAAGCGGTCGAGCTGCCGCAGGTGGTCGGCGTCGGCGAGCGTGTAGGCGCTGTTCGCGTCCACCATGAGCGGAAGCGAGGGGAAGCGCGACCGGATGGCCTCCACGAGGGCCACGTCGCGGCCCGGCTTGATCTTGACCTTCACGCGGCGGTAGCCGGCCGCGACCTCGGCCGCCACCCTGTCGAGGAGCGCCGCCTCGTCCTTCTGGAGGCCCACCGAGACGCCGGCCGCGATCTCCCCGCCCCGGCCGCCGAGGACGCGCCACAGCGGCACGCCCTCGCGCCGCGCCCACAGCTCGAAGACCGCCATCTCGAGCGCGGCCTTCGCCATCTCGTGCCCGCGCACGCGGGCGAAGGCGGGGAGGAGCTCGCGCGGGTGGGAGATCTCGAGGGTGAAGGCGAGGGGCACGAGGAAGTCGCGCAGGACGTGCAGCGCGGTGTCGTTCGTCTCGGGGAGGTAGTAGGGGTCGACGTCGGCCACGCACTCGGCGTGGCCGCTCACCCCGTCGGCGGAGACCGAGACGAGCAGGAACTGCTTCGTCGTGGTGCGGGAGAAGGAGGTCTCGAAGGGGAAGCGCAGGGGCAGCGTCACCCGCCGGGCCTCGACCCGGTCGAGCCTCATCGCGCTACCTCGTCCGCGCCTCGCGGGACGGCTTCGACGCGCACTTGCGGCACCGGCCGAAGATGTGGTGCCGGTGGCCCTCGACCCGGAAGCCCATGCCCGCGGCGATCTCCTCCTGCAGCCGCTCGATCTCGGGGCTGTGGAACTCGAAGATCTCCCCGCACGACGTGCACACGAAGTGGTCGTGGTGGTCGCGGTTCCACACCGGCTCGAAGCGCGCCTCCTCCCCGAAGACGAGCTCGCTCGCGAGGCCCGCGTCCTTGAAGAGCCTGAGCGTGCGGTAGATCGTGGTGCGGCCCACCTCGGGGTGGCGGCGGCGCACGATCTTCAGCAGGTCCTCCACCGAGACGTGGTGGCCCGCCTTCACGAACGCGTCGAGGATCGCCTCGCGCTGGGAGCTGCGCTTGAGGTGGTTGCGGGTGAGGTAGGCGCTGAGGACCTGCCGCTCTTCGCGTCCTTGGGGAGGGGTCATGGCCGAGGCCAGACTATGCCCCGCTCCGCCGGCCTGTCAACGAAGGCCGGGCACGACCGCCTGGCGCGCGCGCAGCGCGTCGACGAGCTCCAGCGCGTCTGTCTCGGCCCTCCCGCGCTCCACCTCGAACCGCTCGACGACCGCGTCCACGATCGAGGCCACGCTGCGCGCGCCGTCGAGCCGCTCCCAGATGAACGCGGCCACGCGGTTGAGGTCGAGGGCGCCGTCGAGGTCGACGCCGTCGCCGGCGAGGGTGACGAGCACGGTCCGCTCGCCCACCTGCCGGGCCGTCACGCGGCCCGAGCGCGCCCACGCCTCCTCGAGCCCGGCCCGGCTCACCGGGGGCCCCCGCCCGGCGCGCCGAGGCGCAGGCGCGCGTAGACCGCGCCGGCGAGCGAGGCGAGCGCGCGTCCTCTTCGCCGCGGGGGCTCGCCGGGACGCCTCTCGACCGCCTCGACCGAGGCGAGCACGTCGGCGGCCGCGAGCGGCGGGTCGAGCAGGCTCCCGCGGTCCGCCCGCGTCCGCCACGCGGAGCCGTCCGGGGCGAGGGGCGGCCCCCACACGAGCCGGTGCAGGCGCAGGCCCTCCTTCTGCCGCGCCAGCACCACGTCGCCCACCCGCGGCGGCCGGCGCCCGGCGGCGACGAGGTGCACCTTGTCGCCGCTGCGGATCGCGGGCTCCATGCAGCGGCCGCTCACCGTGAGACGGACGTGCGGGAAGGCCCCGAGGCAGTCGCGCAGCAGCTCCTCGGCGAACGGCACCTCGACGTCCCCCTCGGCGGGTGGCGCGGCGGGAGCGGCCTCGGGCGCCCGCCCCCGGGCGAGGCGCAGCGCCCGGCCGAACGCGAACGCGACCCGCGCGCCGAGGCGCGTGTCCCCCTCGGGCGTCTCGGGCTGCACGAGCGTCCGCCAGAGCAGCTCCGCCCGCCGGCCGCGCAGGAGCTCCCACCGGGCCCGCGCGAGGCGGGGCTCGGAAGGCGAGACGAAGCCGAGCGGCGCGCCGAGGCGCGGCTCGAGCCATCGCTCGACGCCATCGGGGAGCCGGCGGCGCAGCGGCGGGGAGAGCGGAGCCGCGACGACGGCCTCGGCGGCGCGCAGGGCAACCGCGAGCGGGACCCCGGCGCGGGCCGCGGCCGCGATCGCCAGCAGGCGCCCCGGGTCGATCGCCTCGCGCTCGAGCACGCGCCGGAAGTCCAGCCACTGCACGAGCGAGAGGACGAGGCCGTGCTGGAAGGCGGCGTGCAGCGCGAGCTGCAGCAGCAGGTCCTCGGCCGAGGGCAGCCGGGCGAGCTGGCCGCCGCCCTTCCGGCTCCGCGCCCACAGGCCCTCCGGGTCGAGGGGGAAGAGCCCGGGGGCGGAGACGACCGAGCGGTGCAGCTCCACGATCCCGTCGCCGCGGGGGTCGCGGAAGGCCCACGCGTGGTCGCCGCGGGCGACCTCGGCGAAGCCCGCCTCGACGAGCACCGCCACCGCCTCGGGCCAGCGCTCGAGCGCGAGCACGTCCACGTCGGACATCGGCCGGTCCGACTCGACGTCGTAGACCGTCTCCGCGAGGACCGCCCCCTTGAGCGGCAGGCCTCGGATGCCGCGGGCCTCGAGGAGCCCCAGCGCCCGGGAGGCGAGGCCGACCTGGCCGAGCGTCCGGACGAGGAGGGTCCGTCGGTGGGCGGCGAGAGGTGCTTCGACCTCGGCCGCCCACTCCGGCCGCGAGCGCTCGATCGCCCCGAGGAGGACGCCGGCAACCCCCTGACCCCGAGCGGTTTCCGCGAGATCCCCGGCGGAGAGCCCCTCGGGGAGGGCCGGGAGGACGCCGGTGGCGGCGAGGTCCCGCAGCAGGCCCCGCGCCTTTGACTCGGCCATCGGACGAGCGTAGGTTTGGGCTTGCGGGGTTGTCAAACCCGGGGATCGTGGGGCCCCGGGACGGAGGGGGTGGAGTGCGAGCGTTCCGGGCGGTCGCCCTTCTGGCCGGTGTCGCCGTCGTCGCCCTTCTCCCTCTCTACGGCGACGCGCGGCCCTCGGCCGCCGTGTCGCACCCCGAGTGGGCCCGCATGGTCCTGCGGGGCCTCGAGCTCCTCGCGGACGCCCCCGGCGTCAACGACACGGCGGCCCAGGCCTTCGCGACGCTCTCCGGCCGTGACAGCCGCTCCTGGCCCGCCGACCAGTACGTCCGGGGCCAGCGCGTCCTCGCGTTCGAGGAGGCGGACGTGCACGGCATCCGCGCGAGCGGCGGCATCGGCGAGGCGGCCTACGCGATCGGGATCGCGCGCCCGGGCGACTACCGCCTCCGCCTCCACGTCTCCGGGCCCGCCGCGGCCGAGGCCGAGCTGACGAAGGCGGGCACCAACGACGTCCTGCGCTCCTTCACCGTCCCCGCGGCGACGGTCATGGGCTGGGTGGACGCGGGGGCCGTCCACCTCGACCCCGGCGCCTACGACGCCACGATCCTGCTGCCCGAGGGCAGCGTCCTCGAGCGCGTGGAGCTCGCCCCGCCCTGCCTGCACCCGATCGAGCCGCTCGGCGGCTGGAAGCCCGCGGCGGTCGCCACCACCGAGGACGTCGCCGTCACCGTCCTCCAGGCCCTCGACCTCGAGTCGGAGCTGCCCCCGGCGGCGGCGCCGATCGAGCTCCGCGGCAGCGACCTCCAGCTCGAGGACGGCTCGCGGGCCCTCTCGGCCTCGGCCGGCGACCAGGGTGTCTTCCGCGGCGGCCCGAGGGGCTCGCGCGTCACCTTGCTCGCCGACCTCCCCGAGGACGGGCTCTACACGCTCTCCGTCTTCGGCGTGCCGGGCGGGGGCCAGCGCTGGACGGCCGACGCCTGCCGCAAGTGCGTGGTGTGCCCCTCGAACGACCCGCTGCCCCGCTGGCGCGTCGTGCTCTCCGGCCGCTTCCACCACGGGGCGCACCTCTTCTCGGCGAGCCTCGGCCCCGAGACCGCCGTCCAGCGCATCCGCCTCGAGCGGAAGAAGGACGCCCCGGCGGACTACGCGGCCGCGGTGGAGCGGCTCGGCCTCGAGCTGGGCCCCGCCGGCCCCGTCACCCGCGAAAGGGCCGAGGAGGCGCGCCGGTTCCTCGAGCGCCGACGCGCGCAGCAGACGATGGAGCTGTGCGGCGACATCCTCCGGCCCGGCACCCTCGTGGCCGACCTCGCCACCACCGGGCCGGGCAGCTCCGGCGGGGGCGGCGAGGGCGGGGGTGAAGGCGGCGGGGGCGGTGAGGGTGGCGGTGGAGGTGGTGGCGGTGGAGGAGGAGGGGGCGGTGGTGGCGGGGGCGTGCCTCCGCCGGTGATCCCGCCCCTGCCGCCGCCGAGCCCGGTGTTGCCCGACCGGTTCGCCGGCGGACGCTAGACTCCCGCGACGCCGAGGCCTACCGCTCCACCGAGCAGATCAGGCCGGCGGTCGAGGGGCGGCTCTCGAGGCCGCGCGCGTCGCGCGCGGAGACCCGCCAGCGGTAGGTCCCCAGCCACGGGATCTCGAGACGGAGCGGCGGGGCGCCCGCCTCCCGCTCGAGCAGGACCTCGTCGGCGTCGAGGGCGAGGATCTCGACGTGGTGCGACGGTCCGGCGGCCGTCCAGCGCAGGTCCAGCGCCTGGCCGGAGCGCACGTAGACGGGGTCCCGGCCGGGCCGCAGGCCGCCCGGCGCGGGGGGCAGCGGGGTGGGGGCCTCGGGCGGCCGCCCGTCCTCCACCACCGTCCCCTCGCCCGCCTTGATCTCCACCGTCCGCGAGGCGGAGCGCACGCGGAAGGCCCCCTCGAGGACGGCCGCGCTCGTGCGGCCGACCGAGCGGCGCAGCACGAGGCGCCCGCCCCCGCGCACCTCGCCGTCGCCTACGCGGATCTTCACGATGTCGCGGCCGGGCCCCGCGAACTCCGCGCGACCCTGCTCGAGCACGGTCGAGAGGACCGTGCTCGCGGGGATCGTGAGCATGGTCGAGGAGCCGAGCGTCACCTCCATCCACGGGAAGGAGAGCCGCGCGGTGGCGTCCTCGGAGGTGCGGAAGGTGTCGCCGGTGCGCAGCTTGTCGCCCGGGCCCAGCGGGCGCCACGAGCTCTTCTCGGGCAGCTCGGCCCGCTCGATCCCGCGGTCGACCCAGGCGAGATCGCCGATCGCGATGCCGGCGCCGGCCGGACGCGGCGGGGTCGCGGTGGGCCGGGGCGCCTGCGCCAGGGCTCCTCGCGCGGCGAGGAGGCCGACCGCGCACAGGGTCGCCGCGACGCCGAGGCCGGCCCGCGCGGGCCGCATCCGCTCAGGCCTCCGCCGCGGGCGCCGGCGGCGGCCCGTCGCCGGTCGCGCCCGCCTTCGCACCTCTCGGCGAAGCGCCGTCCTTCTGCGGGTAGTAGTAGTAGTGGTAGCTGCGGGCCCGCACGTCCACCACGTTGAGGACGGCGCCCAGCAGGCTCGGCGTCGCCTTGCGCAGCGCGGCCACGGCGCGCTTCACCAGCTTCTTGTCCACCTTGTTGTGCTGGATGACGAGCACCGTGTGGTCGGCGTGGCGGGCGAGGAGCAGCGCGTCCGTCACCGAGGCGAGCGGCGGCGAGTCGATCAGCACCCAGTCGAACTCGCCCTTCAGCTCGGCGAGCAGCGCCCCCATCGACTTGCGGGCCAGGAGGGCGGGCGGGTTGGGCGGGAGCGCGCCGGCGGTGAGGGCGAAGAGGTTGGCGATCGGGGAGGGCCGCAGCAGCGCCGACACCGGCTCGTGGCGGACGAAGTGGTCGGTGAAGCCCGGCTCGCGGGGCAGCCCGAGCCGCTGGTGCATCTGGGCGCGCCGCAGGTCGCAGTCCACCACCACCGTCTTCTCGCCGGAGCCGGCGAGGAGCCGGGCCAGGTTCACGATCGTGGTGGTCTTGCCCTCCTGGGGCGCGGTGCCGGTGACCAGCACCACCTGCCCGAGCTCGTCGCCGCGGGCGAAGAGGAGCGCGGTGCGCAGGTTCTGGTAGGCCTCGGTGGCGAGCGAGTCGTCCTCGTTCTCGTAGCGCGGCACCGCGGCCAGGAGGTCGAGGTGCAGGTAGCGCTCGATCTCCTCGGCGTCGCGGATGGTGTTGCCGAGGTAGTCGCGCCCGAGGACGAGGCCGAGCCCGGCCAGCAGGCCGAGGAGCATCCCGGCGAGCGCGCTGCGGCGCTTCTGGGGCCGCACCGGGAACTGGGGGGCGGTCGCCCGGTCCACCACCGAGACGTTGTTGCTGCGGATCGAGGCGGCGATGTCGGTCTCGTTGAGCTTCTGCAGCAGCACCTCGTACAGGCTCTTCGCCGAGTCGGCCTCCTTCTTGAGCGCCTCGAGCTCGGTCGCCTTGCGGCTCTGGTTGGCGGCCTGGGTCTTCTGCGAGTCGATCGCGCCCCGCAGCTCCGCCTCGCGCTTGCGCAGCTGCGTGAACTCGGCCTCGAGGGCGTCGAGGATCTGGACGCCCCGCGCCCGCTTGGCCTTCTCGAGCTGCTCGATCTGGGCCCTGACCTTCTGGACCTCGGGGTGGCCCTCCTTGAACTTCTCCGAGAGGCGCCCGAGCTCGACGGTGAGCCCCGCGATCTGGGAGTTGAATGCGGTCACCGTGGGGTCGGCGGCGACCTGGGGCAGCACGTCGAGGTCCTCGCCGCGGGCCTGCATCTCCCGCGCCTGCTTGAGCGCCGCCTCGATGGTGATCCGCCGGGCCTGGGCCTGGATGAAGTCGTCGTTGAGCTTGGCGATCGAGGTGGACACGGCCGAGACGCTGCCCTCGGGCACGAAGAGGTCCTGGCTCCGGTAGCTCTGGAAGAGCTTGTCCTGGGCGTCCCTCATCCCCTGCTGGGTGGCGGCCAGGCGCTCCTGCAGCCACTCGTAGGCCTTGCGCGCCGACTCCACCCGGGTGGCGAGCGACTGCTCGATGTAGACGTCGCCCAGGGTGTTCGCCCACAGGGCCGCCTCGGCCGGGTCGCGGTGGGTCACGCTCACGAGGACGAGCCGGCTCTCCGGCACCGGCTCGACGCCCACGTGGCCCATGAACAGCGCGGCCACGTCGGAGGAGGTCTTGAACGGCTCGCGGTCGGTCAGCTTCAGGCGGGCGACCACCTTCTCGCCGAGGCCCTTCGAGCGCAGCACCTTGAACTGCGTGTTGTAGAAGTCGGTGTTCTGCCAGTAGTTCCCCGCCCCCACGAGGAGGGCGTCGGACACGGTGGCGAAGGGCGGTGGCGGGGGCTCGATCTGCAGGAGGACGCCCGCCTGGTACTCGGGCGTCTGCACGAGGGCGACCACGAGGCCGAGGAGGAGGCCGACGAGCGCGCAGGCCCCGAGGAACGAGCGGTGGCGCCACAGGAGCCCCGCGTAGTAGCGGACGTCGATGTCCCGCTCGCCGGGAAAGCCGAGGTCCGTCGGCGGGGGCGGCAGGACCGCGGCCGCCTCCGTCACCCGGGCGGCCGGCGCCTCGGAGTGTCCCTCGCGGGCCCGGGCTCCGGGCGACGGCCTGCCGCTCGGCTTGCGGCGCCGGGGCGGGGGCGGGGACGGAGGGGAAGCCATCAGAAGATCCGCCGGGCGACCGAGATCACGTCGTTCGGGTGGAGGGGCACGTCCGGCTTCTTGCCGTTGCGCACGTCCTTCAGGCTCACCTCGAGGATCGTCGACCGTCCCGTCTGGGGGTCGGTGCGGCGCACCTTCACGTCGCCGCTGCCGAAGCGGGTGAGCCCGCCGGCGAGCGAGATCGCGCCGGTGACGGTGAGGTCGGACTCGATCGCGTAGCGGCCCGGCTTGTTCACCTCGCCGTCCACGGTGACGAAGGCCTTGGGCAGCGCGGTGATGATGTCGCCGTTCTTGAGGGGCAGCTCGAGGTTGATCTCGTCCTGCAGCGAGGCGGCCGAGGAGATGCGGACCGCGATCGACCGTCTCCCCCCGTCGAAGGTGCCGTCGGTGCGGGTGATCATCACCTCGGCGGAGGCGGAGGCCTTGAAGCCCCCCGACTCGAGCAGCGCGTCGATGAGGCGCATCCGCCCGCGGATCGGCTTGCGACCGGGGGTGTTGACCTCGCCGACCACCGAGACGTACTGGCTCATGTAGTCCTTGACCTTCACCTCGACCTGCGGGTTCACGAGGTAGTCCTTGGCCAGCAGGTTCGTGATCTTGCGCTGCACCTCGGCCACCGTCAGCCCCGCCACCTGCACCTCGCCGAGCAGCGGCAGCGAGACGGCGCCGTTCGTCTGCACGGTGGGGATGCGCGAGAGGTCCTCGTTGCCGAAGACGTTCACCTCGAGCACGTCGCCGGGGCCGACCTCGTAGTCGCCGGTCGCGGCGGGGGCGTCGCCCGTGGCTGGCGCGGCGGCCGGGACCTGCGTCGCGGGCGGGGTGTCCGCCGGGGGCGGGGCCTGCCCCGGGAAGCCGGGGCGAGCAGCAGGGCGAGAAGGGCAAGGGTCGCGATCATGGGCGGGAGGATCCCGGGCCGAAGAGGCCCACGCCCAGCTGCACGACGAAACCGTCTGTGGTCACGTCGAGGCCGGGCACGTTGGAGGTGCGGCGCTCGCGGCGGTAGTCGGCGCGGACCCAGGCCCGCCACCCGATCTGGCGCCCGAGGCCGACCGTCCAGCCGAAGATGTCGTCGCGGCGGGGCTCGGGGAGGTCGGGCGCGTCGTTCGGGTAGCCGTTGCGCAGGAAGCCGACCGAGGCCCGCGCCCAGGTCTCGAGCGGCGCCGGCACGCTCAGCGCCACGAGGGCCGAGTTGGTCACGTAGTAGGCGTTCGTGTCGTAGGAGCTGGGCTCGACCGCGCGGACGAGCGCCAGCTCGATCGAGGAGGAGTGGCCGAGCTCGCGCCGGAGGGTACCCCCGAGCGTCACCCCCGTGAAGGACGCGCTCTCCCCGGTGGCGAGCGGGTTCGTCTGGGTGCGCAGCCCCGCCGTCAACGAGGCGGTGGTGAGCGGCGCGAGGCTGCCCGAGAGGGCGCCGACCAGGCTGTGCGCGCTCGACTCCACGAGGCTGCGGTCCGGCGAGGGCGGGGTCCGCTCGAAGGCATAGCTCACGGTGGCCCTCAGGTCGCTGCCCACATCGTAGCCCAGGCCGAGGCGGATCGCCCGGCTGTCGTAGTCGAAGAACCCCCCGGGCTGCTTCTCGTCGAAGCGGGCCCACTGCCAGCCCGCCTCGGCCTCCGCGGAGAGCCGCGCCCCGAGGTCCACGCGGCCGGCCACCGTCGAGGACTGGAAGGTGTAGCGCGCGAGGTTGTAGAAGTACTCGCGCCCGGGGTCCACCACCGTCGTCTCGAGCAGAGCGCTCGTGAAGCGGTGGCCGAGGCGCACGAAGGCCCGGCTGCCCACCGGCAGCTCGAGCCGGACCCCGGCGAAGTGCGACGTCTCGGAGACCTGCGGGATGCTCGAGAAGAAGCGCAGGCGCGGCTCGTACTCCGCGGCGAGCAGCCCGCCGAAGAGCGGCATCGAGGCGGTCACCCCCGGCGCCAGCTGCAGGTACCGGTCGTGCACGGGCACCGGGTTCTCGAAGGCCAGCACGTCCGCGCTGACGTAGCTCGCCGAGACGTACGGCCGCAGGGTCGCCGGGCCGAGCACGATCCCCTCGGCCGGCCCCCGGTCGAAGCCCTCCTCCTCCTCGCCGGGGGCGCCCGGGCCCAGGGTGCCGGTGGGGAAGAGCCGCTGGTAGAGGTCCGGGGTCACCGGCCCCCGCAGCTCGGGCGCCGGCTGCTCGCCGAAGACGACCGTGAGCATCCCCGCCTCGTAGCTCGCCTCGAAGGGCACCTCGGGGGCCACCTTCACCCGCACGATCGTCCGCTCCGGCTCGCGCTCGACGCGGATCGCCTCGAGAGGCTTCTCGACCGCGGGCAGCGCCAGGCGACTCGGCGGCGGGGGCGGGGACGCGGATCACCACCTCCTCGCCCTCGCGCACCACCTCGCCGGGCTTGACGTCGTCCGTGGTGAGGACCCGCACCGCGGGGCGGAAGTCGAGGGTCGTGACGCGCACCGCGCGGACCTCGGGGGAGGCCGCGTGGGCCCTCGTTGCCAGCGCGAGTGCCGCGAGCATGGCCAGCGTCCCCCTCACCGAGGCTCCCGCCGGGGCTGCGCGCGCCGCTCGTAGAAGAGCAGGATGAGGACCACCGCGACCACCGCGAGGGCCTGCACGAGGATGAGCAGCGCGTGGACGACGTCGGCGTGGGCGAGCCCGACGGCGCCGAGGCCGACGCCGAGGGTGATGAGGTAGATGGTGAAGACGGCGAGGGGCGGCCGCATCCCGAGCGAGACGAGGCGGTGGGAGAGGTGGCGGCTGTCGCCGACGTAGATCGGCCGGCCCTCCCGGATGCGGATGAACGTCACGGTGGCGGTGTCGAGGATCGGCAGGGCCAGCACCAGCACCGGCATGAGGACGGGGAAGAGCGTGCCGGACGCGTGGGAGACGTAGCGCTGCAGGAGGGTGAGCGAGGCGAGGGTGAACCCGACGAAGAGGCTCCCGCAGTCGCCGAGGAAGATCGAGGCGGGGTGGAAGTTGAAGACGAGGAAGCCGAGGATGCTCCCCATCAGGGCCACGAGGACGAGGCTGATGAAGAACTCGCCGAGGATCCAGGCGTTGACGAGCAGCACGAGCGACGCGACGAAGGCGACCCCGGCGCTCAGGCCGTCCATGTTGTCGAGGAGGTTGAAGGCGTTCGTGATCCCCACCACCCAGACGAGGGTGAGGGCCACGTTGAGCGCGTCGTAGTGCAGGATGTCCGTCCGGATCCCGCCGGCCACGAGGACGACCGCGGCCAGGACCTGCCCCCCGAGCTTCCAGCCCACCTTGAAGCGCTGGCCGAGCACGTCGTCGAGCAGCCCCACCGCGAACGCGATCGTGGCGCCCACGACGAGCGCCATCAGCTTCCCCTGGACGCGGTAGGCCTCCTGCAGCATGGCCACCGGGGCGGCCATGTGGGTCTGCATCCAGGGCAGCCGCGAGAGGACCGGCACCCCGTAGTAGCCGGCCAGCACCACGAGCACGAAGGCGGCCCACACCGCGATCCCGCCCACGCGCGGCGTCGGCACCGGGTGGACCTTGCGCGGCCCCGGCTCGTCCAGGATGCCGAAGCGGCGCGCGATCCAGGCGGCCACCGGCACGAGGACGGCGGACAGGGCGAAGGCGACGGCGAGGACGCCGATGGGGATGAGCGCGGTCGTCACGGTCTCGCTCAGGCCGCTTTCTTCGCCGCCCGCAGCTCGCGGTACAGCGCGTCCACGTCGCCGACCAGACGGTCCGACGAGTGGCGCGTCAGCACGTGCTCCCGACCGGCCTGCGCGCGACGGCGCGCGGCCTCGGACCCAGTGAGCGTCTCGAGAACGGCCCGGGCGAGCTCTTCCGGCTCCCCGGGCGCGACGAGCCGCCCGCGCTCGCCCCCGCCCAGCAGGTCGGGCGTCCCGCCCACGCGGGTGGCCACGACCGGCCTCGCCGCCGCCAGCGCCTCGATGAGCGCGACCGGCGTGCCCTCGTTGCGCGAGGCGTTCACCACCACGTCGAGGTCCCCGTAGACCGCGGCGAGGTCCCGCCTCCAGCCGAAGAACGTCACCCGCGACTCGAGCCCCATCTCGCGGCAGAGCGCCTCGAGGGCGGCGCGCTCCTCCCCGTCGCCGACGAGGGCGAAGCGCACGTCGTCGCGGGTCTCCCGGACGATGCGGGCCGCGCGGAGGAACGTGGGCGCGTCCTTGATCGGCACGAGGCGGCCCACCATCCCCACGAGGGGTGCTCTCTCCGGGATCCCCGCCTCCCGGCGCAGCGCGCCGCGCGGCAGCTCGCCCGCGAGGTGGGCGAGGTCGAGGCCGAGCGGCACCACCCGGATCTTCCCCGCGTGGGCGATGCCGAGGCCGACCAGGTCGTCCCTCACCGACTCCGACACCGCCACCAGCGCGTCCGCGGAGGCGGCGAGGCGCGTCTCGAGCCAGCGGAAGAGGGCCGTCTTCGCCGGCGAGAAGTAGCCGCGCAGCACGTGCCCGTGGTAGGTGTGGACGACGGTGGGCACCCGGGCCGCGCGCGCGGCGAGCCGGCCGAGGACGCCGGCCTTGGCGGTGTGGGTGTGGACGATGTCCGGCCGCCACGCCCTCATGAGGCGGACGAGCCCCACCAGCGCGCGCAGGTCCGCGAGCGGCGCGATCTCCCGGCCGAGCCCGCCCATCGCCTCACACGTCACGCTCTTCTCCGCCGCGAGCGCGAGCATGTTGCCCTCGCGCGGCGACTCCCTTCCCACGACCAGCCGCGTCTCGTAGCCCAGGGGACGAAGGCCCGCGCTCAGGAGGATCACGTGCACGGACGGCCCCCCGATGTTCAGGCGGGAGAAGATGCGGAGCACACGCACCCCCCCCGTTCGCTCGGCGCCCGAGTCCTCAGCCATTCATTCCCGGACACACTTCGACCGGTCGCGGGAGGGTAGCACCCTGCCTGAGGGCCGTCAAACTAACTTGCGATGGCTGAAGCAGATTGGGGCGGTCGGCCGGGTCCGTTCGTAGCCGGAAACCGTCCCGGTTGGGGACGGGAGGCGGGCCCGAACAGGGCGCTCAGGCCCGGGCCAGGCCGCGAACGCTCAGGACCTCGCTTGCGGTGGCCGCGCGCAAGGACGTCGCCGGCACCGAAACGACCGCCAGGGTTTCCCCGGTGGCCGAGAAGAACTCGACCTCGTAGCCCTCGGGAACGTCGCCTCGGTGGAGGTAGTGCTCGACGACGACACCGACATCGCCCGCGCGCAGCCGCTCCTCGGGAACGTCGGCCGTCAGCACGACGCGCTGGAACGGAATGAACGTCATGGCCTCGCCTCCGGGAGAAGGGTCACCAGCCGTGCCCTGCGCTGGCCGTTCGGGATGATCCAGATCGTCCTGATCCAGGCGGTCTTCCCGTTCGGTCCCCTGAGTGGAGCTAGGATCTCATACTTGCGGCCGTACGCGGATGCCCTCGCGGGCTGCGCGGGCCGGGGCAATACCTGTGCGCGCAGGTCGAACGCCAGCCGTCTCCACGTGGTCTGCGAGTAGCCCAGCTTCGCCAGGTAGTTCGCCTTGCCCCAGCCGTCCGGGTGAACCGGCGAGAGGATGTAGTCCCGGAGCTTCTCGGCCGCGATGACTGGACAGCTGAGGTCCAGTTCGCGCGGGGCGCCTCAGGCCCAGCCGCGCGGGCGGTTGGGGGCCGTCAGAAGCCGAATAACATTGACGACATATGCTATAGGAGTTATTATTCCGTGGTCGAGGCTACTCATGCGCATCCATCAGTGGAAGGACATCGAGAAGGGAAAGCTCTCGCCGGACCAGATCGCGCAGGGCGATCGGTGGGTCGAGGAGCAGATCGTCGAGCTCAATCTCCAGGAGTTGCGAAAGGCTCTCGGGAAGACACAGTCCGACGTCGCGCGAGCCGCCCGAATGACCCAGGGAGAGCTGTCGCGCGCAGAGAGGCGGACGGACCACCTGGTTTCGACCCTTCGTCGATACGTGGAGAGCCTCGGCGGCTCGGTCGAGGTGACGGCCCGGTTCGGTCGCCGGCGGGTTCGCCTGAAGGGCGTCTGAGCCCGACGCCCTCAGGCCCAGCCGCGGAGGATGTAGTAGGCGAGCTTGGCGTACTCGCCGAGGACGATCCGGCGGTTCCAGCGGGTCTTCCACCAGCCCTCGGGCCTCCAGCCGGCCGCGTCGGCCGGGCGGCTGACGATGTCGATCCCCGTGAGCGTCCGGCGCGCGGCCCAGAGGGCCCGCCGCTGGTGGTAGGGCGACGTGACGACGGTCAGGCTGTGGATCCCCTCCCGCTCGAGGATCGGCTGGATCGCCACCATCGACCCGTGCGTGCTGCGCGAGACCTGCTCCATGCGGATCCGCTCCGGCGGGACCCCGGCGCGGATGGCGACCGCCCTCAGGCTCTCCGCGCTGTCGCCCGGCCCCGGCTCGCCCCCGGTCACGATCAGCAGCCGCACCTGCCCCGCGAGCAGCAGGCGCGAGGCCGAGAGCGTCCGCTCGTAGTCGGGGTCGCCGGCCAGCACCACCGCCGCGTCGGTCGGCCGCGGCGGGTCCTTCGCCACCAGCCACCGCGCCGGCTCGTCCGTGAACACCGCGGCCAGGGCGAGAGAGACGGCGAGGAGGGCCGGCGTCACGCGAGGAAACTCCCGGGGCACGGCCCATTCTTGCAGGCACCAACGACCCGATGCCTTCGTGTGTATGGGTTGGCAACAAAGGTGTATGCTGAGGTGTATGCGCACCAACATCGTCCTGAACGACGACCTCCTCCGCGAGGCGATGCAGCACTCCCGCGCCCGGACCAAGCGGGCCCTCGTCGAGGAAGCCCTGGCGACCTTCGTGGCCGTAAAGGGCGCCGAGGCGCGCCTCGCCACCTATCGCGAGCGCCTGCAGCGTCTCGAGTCGAGGCTGCAGGGCCTCCGGCTGAGGAAGCGCCCCTCGGCGGTGCTCCGGGCCGATCGGGACCGGTCGTGAGGACGTTCGTCCTCGACACGAGCGTGGCGGCGGCCTGGTACCTGCCCGAGGCCTTCGCCGCGGCGGCCAGACGGTGGCAGACCCGGCTCCTGGAGGGCCGCGCCCGCCTCGTCGTCCCCTCGCTGCACTACTGGGAGCTCGCCAACGTCCTGCGAACCTACGTCCGTCGCTCCGAGCTCGCGGCCGACCTGGCAGCGGAGATCTACTCGCTTCACCTGGAGGCGCCGCTGGAGGTCGTCGAGCCGGAACGCGGCGAGGTCCTGCGGACCGCGCTGGAGCTGGACGCCACCGCATACGACGCCGTGTTCATCGCGGTGAGCCGGGCGCTGGGCGCCCCGCTGCTCACCGCGGAACGCCGGACGACGCCCTGGACCGTGAAGCTGGGCCGCCTCGTGCAGCACGTCGGCGCCTGAGGCGCCTCACCCGGCCGGCGCCGGCCGCTCTTCGCCCCACAGGCGCAGGAGGTCGAGCTCGATCGCGTCGAACGGCTCCGCGCGGATGATCGCATCGTCGGCGTGAGAGGCCGCGAGCACCCAGCTGCCGCCCTCCCGGCGGTAGACCTCGAGCGTCCGCGTCGAGGGGTTGATGAGCCACGCGTGACCGACTCCGTGGCGAGCGTAGGCAGGGAGCTTCTTGACGCGGTCGAGCCGCTCGGTGGAGGGCGACAGGATCTCGCAGACCCAGTCGGGGGCAAGCGTGACGGCCGGTGCGTCCGGGATCGTGGGCATTCGCTCCCGCCGCCACCCGGCCAGGTCGGGCACGAGCGTCTCGCCCGCCAGGTGAAGCTCGGGCTCGAACAGGAACAGCCAGCCGCCGGGACCCCCGCGCTTCGCCTGAAAGGGCGGGCCGATCTCCGAGCTCAACGTGAAAGCGCAGCCCGCATGCTTGCCGGCGGGGCGAGGCGTGGCGTAGAGCTCCCCGTCCACGATCTCACCCACCGTACCGTCCGGGAGCTTGAGCAGGTCCTCGTACGTCGCGGCCTTGCGCGCTGGGCCGGCCATAGCCAAGTCTAGCGCGGCCCCGGTTCGTCCGGACCGCCGCTCCGACGGCTGAACTCATGGGCCGTCAGTTGACACTAACTGGCCCACGTCGTAGTATCATCATGACAATGCGTGATACCGTTCGCCGCGCGTCCTCCAGACAGGTCCCGGCCTCGGGGCGCTTTGTCCTCCGCATCGAGCCGGGGCTCCACGCCGCGCTGCGGGCCGCGGCCCGCGACTCCGGCGTTTCGATGAACGACTACTGCGCCCGCAAGCTCGCGCTGCCGGCGGGCCCGTCGGCGGCGACTGCCCCGGCGAGTGCGGCGGTCGCCCGGGCCGCGTCGCTGTTCGGTGGAAGCCTCCGCGGAGTGGTGGCCTACGGTTCCTGGGCGAGGGGCGAGGCGGGCGCCGGCTCGGACGTCGACCTCCTCGTCGTCCTCGACGAGGGCGTGGCTCTCACCCGCGCCCTCTACCGCGAGTGGGACCAGGCGCCGCTCGAGTGGGCGGGCCGACCGGTGGAAGCCCACTTCGCGCACCTGCCGCCGCCGGAGCACCTCGCCGCCGGCCTCTGGGCCGAGGTGGCTCTCGACGGCATCGTGCTCTTCGAGCGCGGCTTCGGCGTCTCCACGCGGCTCGCCGCGATCCGCAGGGACATCGCCGCGGGTCGCATCGTCCGCCGCGAGGCGCACGGGCAGGCCTACTGGACGACGGCGGCCTGAGATGCGAAACCGCTCTCTCGCCTCGGACTACGTGGGACGGGCGGAAGCGCGCGTGCGCGCCCTCGACGTCCTCTTCGAGGCCGAGAGCTGGGCCGACGTCGTGCGCGAATCACAGGAGGTCGTCGAGCTCGCCCTCAAGGGGCTGCTGCGCGCCTTCGGCGTCGAGCCCCCGCGGATCCACGACGTCTCCGACGTGCTCCTCGCGGAGCGCGACCGGCTGCCCGAGCCCCTCCGGCCCGCCGTGGCCCAGTTGGCCCAGGCCTCGCGCGAGCTGCGGCGGGACCGCGAGCTGGCCTTCTACGGGGCCGAGGACCTCACGCCCTCGAGCTTCTACTCGCAGGCCGACGCCACCCGCGCCCGCGAGGCCGCGCGGGGGGTCGTGGCGGCGGTTCGGCCGCACGTCGCGCGCGACTGACGCGGCCAAGCTCAGCCTCTCGGGAAGGGTGCTAGGTTACGCTAGAGGCGTGCGTTTCACGGCGGTGATCACTCGCGAGGGGCCGTGGTTCGTGGCCCGGTGCCTCGAGGTCGAAGTCGCCAGCCAGGGTCAGGCGGTCGAGTCTGCGCTCGCCAACCTCCGAGAGGCCCTGGAGCTGAAGCTCGAGGATGAGCCCGAGCTGGCCCCGTCCCAGGAGAGCCCCCTGGTCACCACGGTCGATGTGACGCCGAGATCGACCGCGGCGCGTGCCCCTTCGAGGCTGGGCCTCTAGCGGCCGGTTGTACGCCCCAGGTAGGCGGTCCGGGAGGTCTCGACGCTCTGCCGAATTCCCTCGGATCGGCGCAGGTAGTCAGCCAATTCCTCGGGATGGTCGTAGTGGTACGTCAGCGCGGCGTGGACCTCGGCCAGTGTCAGGGGACGTGAGGAGAAATGCGTTCGAATCTCCTCGGGCGTCAGCCCTCGCTCGACGGCGAGGGCCACATCGACGACGGCAACCCGGGTCCCCGCGATGCAGGCCTTGCCCGCCCGCACCCTCGCCGCCTTTTCGATATGCGGATACTCGAGCTTCGCGGCGGTGGCCATGGTCTCCGTGTATCGTAGCCCGTCCTAGCCCGCCGCTCCCCAGCCCTTCTCCTGCCGCAGCCAGCTCTCGAGCGTGAGCAGCAGCCAGATCTGAGCCGAGAGGTCGGCGGTGGCCGCGCCGTGCCGCTCGACGAGCGCCGCCACCGGCTCTCTCCGCAGGACCTCGTAGATCGGGCTCGCCGGGTCGAGGAGACGCTCGCGCACGAGGCCGTGCAGGTCGCGGCGGAACCAGGCCCCGAGCGGCGCCCCGAATCCCATCTTCCCGCGCCCGAGGATCGACTGCGGCAGGAGGTCCTTCATCGCCCGGCGCAGCAGGAGCTTCCCCTTGCCGAAGCGCATCCGCAGCCGGTCGGGCAGCGACGCGCCGAACTCCACGACCGCGGTGTCGAGGAAGGGCGAGCGCGCCTCGAGGCCGTGCGCCATCGACGTGCGGTCCATCTTCACGAGGAGGTCGTCGAGGAGGTACGTCTCGAAGTTGAGCTGGAGAAGGCGCGCCAGGGTGGAGCCCCCGCCGGCGGCGAAGCTCGTCTCGAAGCTGTCGAGGAGCCGCTCCCGGTCGAGCGAGGCGGCGAGCTCCGGCCGCAGCAGCGAAGGCAGGTCGGCCGTGAAGTACGCGTTCCAGTGCAGGTAGCGCTCGAGGAGAGGCAGGCCCCCGGCCTCGGCGAAGCGCTTGGCGAAGCGCAGCGGGTGCTTCCGATCGGAAGGCTCGGGCAGGAGGCCGAGCAGTCCGGACAGCGCGCGGAACGCCAGGCGCGGCACCCGCGCGGAGAGGGCGCCCCCGTAGAGCCGCAGGTACCCCGCGAACACCTCGTCGCCCCCGTCGCCGTTGAGGGCCACGGTCACCTGCGCCCGGGTCAGCTCCGACAGCAGGTACGTGGGCACCGCCGAGGAGTCGCCGAACGGCCCGTCGTGGTGCCACACCAGCCGGTCCACGAGCTCGAGCGCCTTCGGCTCGACCACGAACTCCGTGTGCTCGGTCGAGAAGCGCTCCGCCACCACGCGCGCGTGGGCGCGCTCGTCGTACTCCGTGTGGCCGGCGAAGCCGATCGTGAAGGTGCGGACGCGCCCCCCCGCCGTCTCCGCCATGAGGGCCACGACGCTCGAGGAGTCGAGGCCGCCCGAGAGGAAGGCGCCGAGCGGCACGTCGGCCACCAGCCGCCGCGAGACGGCCGAGCGCAGCAGCGAGCGGAAGCGCTCCGCCGCCTCGCCGTCGCTCAGACCCGCGGCGCCCGCGGCGCGATCCCAGCCCGACACGAACCGCGCCCGCCAGTACCGCCGCGGCGGCGAGGCCCCAGCCTCGGTCACCGCCATCAGGTGCCCTGGCGGCAGCGCCCGGATCCCGCGGTAGAGCGTCCCCGGCGTCGGCACGTACCCATAGGTCAGCAGCAGAGGCAGGGCCGCGGCGTCCCGCTCGTGCGGCACCCCCGGGTGCGCGAGGAGCGCCTTCGTCTCCGAGCCGAAGGCGAAGAGTCGCGGCCCCTCGTGGTAGAAGAGCGGCTTCTTCCCGACCCGGTCCCGCGCGAGGAGGAGCCGGCGGCGCCGCGCGTCCCACAGCGCGAACGCGAACATTCCGTCGAGGAGGGCGACGGCGTCGTCGCCTTTCTCCTCGTAGAGGTGCAGGATCACCTCGCCGTCGCTGCGGCTGCGGAAGCGGTGGCGGCCCTCGAGGTCCCGGCGGATCTCGCGGAAGTTGTAGATCTCGCCGTTGAACACGAGCCACAGCGAGCCGTCCTCGTTGGACATGGGCTCGCCGGCCGCCTCGGAGAGGTCGATGATCGACAGCCGCCGGTGGCCGAGCCCGACCGGCCCGTCGAGGTGGAAGCCCTCCCCGTCCGGCCCGCGGTGCGCGAGCGTCCCCGCCATGCCCCGCAGGGCCTCCCCCGTGACCGGCCCCTCCCGCGACAGGTACCCGCAGATCCCGCACATCGTCAGTGACCAGGAGCCCTGCTCGTCGGGCGTCCGATATCAGCTTGCCTTTCGGAGGGTAGTCGCGGTGATGGCTCGGGCCAGATCGCGATGCGAGGCGCCCAAGGTGAAGAGCGAGCGGATCAGCAGGTCGAGGGAGACGCTCGGGTCGCCGCCTTCCATCTTGGCGACACGCGACTGGCTCGAGTTGAGGATCTTCGCGACCCAGGTCAGGCGCCCGTCCGGCACCCGCCGGCCTCGAGCCTCGCCGACGACGAGAAGGGAGGCGGGCGTGGAACGCGCGTCATCACGACCTTCGGGTCGAGCGTCCCATGTCAGGGGCGGCGCTTGCTTCGGTGGCGCGGGCGTTCTGTCTCGCGTATCGTCGCTCCCCCGGAGGGCAAACTGGTCACGACCGCGAGCGATCGGTCGATCGCCCGGCGCGACGAGCGGGGCGGGGGACGCGGCGGCGGGTCACCCGGGCCGCAGGCGACTTCTTGACCAACCGAACGAACTCGTCCGACGAAACCTCCGGCGCAAGCAGAACCCACCGGTGCAGGCGCGCGACGTCTGTGCAGGCCTCGATGCCGGGAAGCACCCGGGACGCCACGGGGGCGTGGTACCGCTTCACGAACGACGCGCACAGGCGACGCGCGTCAGCCAGCTCCTTGTCGAGACCTTTCTCGAAACCCTTCTCGAGACCCTCTTCGAGCCCCTTCGCGAGCCCCTCTTCGAGGCCCTTCTCGTGCGCCCTCGCGCGCACTTTCTCGTAGATGGTCGAAGCCATGACTACCTCTTCCGGGATCACCCTCGCCAGCTGTTCCGCAGTGTAGCGTCCCGCGCAGAGCGCCTGCAAGACCGCGAACAGGTCCGGGTGCTGGCGCCGTGGGGCCTGCCGCGAGATCTGCCGGCTCGCCCTTCCTATCAGCCGAAAGTCCCCTCGGTCCACGAGACCCACGAGCGCCGCCCCCCCCGGCCCGAGGGCCAGCATCTCCGTCGCTTCGCACTCCCACAGCCTGACCACGTCGAACGACCACTGGTTGACGACCCTGCCGAGAGCACTCTGCTGGAAGACGAGCTCCTGCGGCGCGGGAGGCTTCGTGTAGACCACCGTGGTCAGGACGGGAAGCCGCAGCTGCACGACCAGCCGCGCCGCGTACTCGAAGCACCGCAGCGCCACGTCCGCCCGGTGCCGCGACTGGAACTCCAGGTGCCGCACGTAACGCTCCCCCTGCGCTTCAGGACGAGAGCCAGGTCGACGGTCCGCTTGGCCGCGCTCAGCTCGAGAACGTCCGCCGAGAGCACGCGCGACCCGGCGTCCCCGGTGAGCGGCAGCAGGTCCCGCGGCCGCGTCTTGAAGAGCACCTTCAGGGGTTGATCAGCGTCCACGGCCCGAAGGTAGGCCGGACCCCGGACAGGGGAGGTCCGATCGGATCGCGAACGACCGCGGTGCCGGCGGCTTCGGACGACCCAGGGGACGAGCGCCGAAGGGGTACACTCGTGGCGAGGGTCAGGATGCCGTCAGCAGGACTGCCGTACGTCTGGGACTACGACCTCGACGAGGGGACCTTCCGCGCCCTGCTGGAGGGCCGCGAGACCCGCGGCCGCCTGGACCGGAACTGGGCCGCCGTCCGCCTGCTCGAGTACGCGTCCTGGGCCGAGATCCGCCGCCTGCTGAGCCTGCGCGACCTCGTGGAGGGCTGGCCCACCTGGCGGCGCCGGATCCGGTCCGAGACGCGCCGCCGCGGGCTCGACTTCCTCGTCGAGTGGGTGCCGCGCGAGCGGCCGGACCTTCTCTAGGCGCGTGGACCGCTCCCGCTTCTTCGACCGGCTCGCGGGGCGCCCGGCGTGGCGCGTCCGCGTGCAGCTCCGCGAAGCACGATTCGTCCGACTCGAGGTCGAGTCTGGCGAGACGATCCTCAAGGTCGAGATGGTGAACGACGTCCCGGCTCACGTCGGCACCGTGACGCTGCACCCTGCGACGAGCCCAAGGACCTGGCCGACGTCTGGGGATTCTCCTGCCGGCTGGGCCTGGCGCTGCCCCGGGCGCTCGAAGACGCCAGCAGCAAGGCCGCCGGCCTGTTCCCGCCGGCCCTCGCGCGCAACCTGCTGAGCGCGTCGAGGACCGACTGGGAGCTCATCCGCTGGATCGAGGCCCCCGACCCGGACCTCTTCCTGGCGGATCTGCGGCGGCTCGGGGAAGAGCTGGCTCTCCTGCCGCCTCCTCGTTAGCGACGGACCAAGCGCCAGTAGCCTTGCGTTTGGTAGGACCAAACGCTAAGCTGCCGTCGTATGGTCGAACGAGGCTTCTGGCAGGGTCGCTTGCGCGCCGCGTGGCGCCGGCGATCCGTGGTGTGGCTCTTCGGCGTCCGTCGCGTCGGGAAGACGCTCCTGAGTCAGTCCCTCCCGAACGCCCTGTATCTCGACTGCGAGCTGCCGCGGGTGAGGCGGCAGCTGGAGGACCCCCAGTCCTTCCTCGAGGGCGTGCGCGGCCGGCGGATCGTGCTCGACGAGGTGCATCGCCTGGTCGACCCGGCGGAGGTCCTGAAGATCGCCGCCGATCACTTTTCCACCACACGGATCCTGGCCACGGGGTCTTCGACCCTGGGCGCCTCCGCGCGCTTTCGAGACACCCTTGCGGGTCGGAAGGCAGAGCTGTGGCTCACCCCCATGTGCGAGGCGGACCGGGCCGCCTTCCCACACCCGGACCTCCCTCGGCGGCTGCTGCGAGGGGGACTGCCTTCTTTCTTTCTGGCCCCCCGCCTGCCCGAGGCCGACTTCCAGGAATGGGTCGACGCGTACTGGGCCAAGGACGTGCTGGAGCTCTTCCGGCTGGAGCGGCGAGCCTCCTTCCAGCGCTTCTTCGAGCTTCTCCTGGCGTCGAGCGGTGGCATCTTCGAAGCGACCCGATTTGCGCGTCCCTGCGGGGTGAGCCGGCAGACGATCTCCAACTACCTCGCCGTCCTCGAGGCGACGCTCGTGGCCCACGTCGTCAGGCCGTACTCGGCCGGAGGCACGGCCGAGATCGTGGCCGCACCCAAGGTCTACGGCTTCGACACCGGCTTCGTGTGCTACCACCGCGGCATCGGCGAGCTCCGACGCGACGACCTGGGCTTGCTCTTCGAGCACTACGTGTTGAACGAGATCCACGCCCGCCTGGGCCGGGTCGAGGTGCAGTACTGGCGGAGCAAGGGCGGCAACGAGGTGGACTTCGTCTTCGCCCCCCGGGGCAAGGCGCCCACGGCCATCGAGTGCAAGTGGTCGGCGGACGCGTTCGACGCGGCGAACCTCAGGGCCTTCCGGCGGCGATACCCCGCGGGCCGCAACCTCGTGGTGGCGGCCGACGTGGACCGCGAGTTCGAGCGCCGCTACGGCGATCTACGCGTGCGCTTCGTGGGCCTTTCCGGCCTCGTGCGCATCCTCGACGCCTCACGCGCCCGCCCTGCCGCCGGCTCGCCAGCTGGCTAGCGAGCGGCCGACCTCCGGGCGCCTCGCGCGGGACGGGGAGCGCGACGGTGGGTCGCCCGCGCCACGGTCGACTGGCGCACCAGGCGAACGAACTCGTCCGACGAGACCTCGGGCGCCCGCAGCGCCCAACGGTGCAGGCGGGCGACGCTGGTGCAGGCCTCGATGGCAGGCAGCACCCGCGCGGCCACGACGGCGTGGTGCCGCTTCACGAACGACGTGCAGAGAAGGCGTGCCTCGTCCAGCCGCGCCGTCTCGCGCACCTCCTTGTAGAGACTCGAAGCCATGACAACCTCTTTCGGGATCACCCGCCCCAGCTGCTCTGCAGTGTAGCGTCCCGCACAAAGCGCCCGCAAGGTTGCGAGCAGGTCGGGGTGCTCGGTCTTCGGCGCCTGGCGCCGGATCTGGCGGCTCGCCCGCCCGATCACCCGGATGTCCCCCCGGTCCAGGAGCCCCGCGAGCGCCGCCCCGCCCGGCCCGAGCGCCAGCATCTCCCCAGCGTCGTGCTCCCAGAGCCGCACCACGTCGAACCGCCGCTCGTGGACGACCTGACCGAACAGGGCCTCCTGGAAGGCCAACTCCCGTGGCGCCGGCGGCTTCGTGTAGATCACCGTCGTCAGGACCGGCAGCCTGACCTGCGCCACCAGCCGCGCCGCGTACTCGAAGCACCGCAGCGCCACGTCCGCCCGGTGCCGTGACTGGAACTCCAGATGCCGCACGTACCGCTCCCCCCGTCGCTTCAGGAAGAGCGCCAAGTCCACTGTCCGCTTGGCCGCGCTCAGCTCGAGCACGCCCGCCGACAGCACGCGCGAACCCGCGTCCCCGGTGAGCGGGAGCAAGTCCCGCGGCCGCGTCCGGAAGAGCACCTTCAGGGGTTGATCAGCGTCCACAGCCCGAAGGGTAGGCCGCACCCCGGACAGGGGAGGTCCGATCCCGGACGGCACCTGGTGGTCGCGGAGTTACACTCCTGCGTGGCCATGGAGCCGGCTGCACCCCACGCCCCTGCCGGCTCGAAGGCCGCCCTCGTCGTCCTCATCGCGCTCGTCGTCCTCTCCCCCTGGCCCTTCGGCAGCGTGCACCTGCGCACCACGCAGGCGATCGCCCTCGTCTCGCTGGCCACCGCCCTGGGAGCCACCGCCTGGGACGGTTGGCACGGCCGGCTGCAAGTCCCCAACCGCCTGCTGCTCTGGCCCCTCCTCGGCCTCTGGCTCCTGGCCGTCTTCCAGCTCGTCCCGCTGCCGGAAGCCCTGCACAAAGCCATCGCCCCCGGCTCCGCCGCCGTCTGGCACCCCGCCGTCCCGCAAGCTGCCGCCGTCCTCGGCGAAGGCCCGCACCCCGTCTCGCTCTACCCCGAGGCCACGCGCCGCTGGCTCGCCTTCGCCACCGGCCTCCTGGCCCTCGCCCTCGCCGCCGCCCCCGCCCTGAGGCACCGCCGCGAGCTGCTGAAAGCCAGCACGGCCGTCGTCGCCGGCGCCGTCCTCCTCGCCCTCTACGCCTTCACGGCCCGCCTCGCCTTCGGCAGCAAGCTCTACGGCCTGTGGACCGTCCCCACCGTCGCCCCCTTCGGCCCCTTCGTCAGCAAGAACCACTTCGCCGGCTACGTCGAGCTCGCCGCCCTCCTCGCGGTCGGCCTCGTCATGGGCCTCCGGGACGAGGCGCGCCACGGCCCGGACCCCCTGAGCTGGATCGAGAGCCGCCGCGCGCAGTGGGTGGTGATCGCGTACGCCGCGGCGGCGATCCTGATCCTGGCCGTCCCCGTCTCGCTCTCCCGCGGAGGCGTCGTGAGCCTCGCCGCGGGCCTCGCGACCTTCGTCGCGCTCCGCATCTGGTCCCGGAAGAGCCTCCCTCCTCTCGACCCGCACCCTCGCCCTCGCCGCGGCGGGACTCCTCGCCGCGCGGCCGCAACAGTCGCGGTCCTCCCCCACGACTCCCGCGCCCGCATCCTGACCCTCACCGGCATCACCACCGAGCAGTCCGGCTCCTACCGCCTGGCCATCTGGAAGGACACCCTGAGCCTCGCCGCCTCGAGCCCCGCCGTCGGCTCCGGCTTCGGCGCCTACGAGGACGCGCTCCCCCGCTTCAAGACCGCCGCCGGCAACTTCAGAGTCGAGCACGCCGAGAACGACCACCTCGAGCTCCTCGCCGAAGGCGGCCTCCTCGGCACCCTCCTCGGAGCCACGGCCGTCCTGGCCCTCCTCCTCCTGTCCCTACGAACGCCTCCGCCAGGACGACCACCGTCTCAACAAAGCCCTCCGCACGGCAGCGATCGCCGGCCTCGTCGCCCTCTACGTCCACAGCGCCTTCGACTTCAACCTCCGCATCCCCTCGAACGCCCTCCTGGCCGCCCTCCTCGCCGCCACCCTCGTCCCGGACCGCCGAAGAACGGAGAGCGCGCCCCCGAGACTCCCCGGCCTTGCGCCCTCGCCCTCCCCACGGCCCTCACCCTCCTGATGGCCCTGTTCACCCCGTGGACACAGCCCCCCTGGGACCCGACCCTTCTGCTCCGTGTCCAGCGCACGCCCACGACCGACCTCCGCACCACCACCCTGAAGGCCGCCCTCACCGCCCACCTCCACCGCCGCCCCGCCCACGCCGACCCCTGGCTCCACCTCGCCTGGCTCACCCTCCAGAGCCCGAAGGAAGACCCCACCCCCTTCGCACAGTGGGCCACGACCCTCGACCCCCAGAACGAGTCGCTACGGCAAGCCGTCCGCCCGCATCACCGCCGCCCGCTGAGGGCCCCGCGAGGACACTGACCCGAGCCAAGCAGACGGGACGCCAGAGCGTCTCAAGGGGGATCGTTGATGTACTGCCGACTGTGATTGGTGTCTCGGGGCTTCCTGGGGAAACAGGCCTTCGACCTACTCTGCGGGGTAGACGAAGTCGTGGTCCTCGAGCGGGTAGACGAAGTCGTGATCCATGATGACGGATGCGGGAGCCGGTGTGGTCGACATCCCAACTGGCACTGGGATTTCGCCTGCGCTCGTGTACCGTCGGTGTCGCCGCCATCAGAGCCGACACCCATGAAGAGAAAGAAGAACATCGTGATCTGGGTTCGCTGACGGTAGGCTGTCCCCACGTTCCCCTGGGCGAGGGCATACGCGAGCGTCAGGGTCACTGTGAAGACCAAGATCGGCAAGATGTCTCGGAGTCGGTGGCGGGCCGAGTGAACGAGACCACGTAGAAGGCGGGCATTAGCGCATACCACGCCAAGGTTTCGGGGACGGTCAGCATCTGCCTGACGCCGCTGATGGCCCATGGGAAGGGAGCGAATAGGAGATAGACGAGACCAACCGGCAGGGCTGAAGGGCCCCGCGGGTGTCGTCACGTCGTATTCCGTTCCGTAGGCGGACTTGCCCCACATCGCCTGATCCGCGCGTGTAATCTGCACCTGGTTGAGGGTCATGTAGGCCGCCTGAGCCTCGATGGTTTCCTGCCTCACGCCCAGCGTGAGACCAGCAGCGATCGCCCCAACCAAGAGACCGAGCGACGCCAACCGCTGGAGGTGGCTCCCCCGGCCGCCGAAAACGAAAGTGCCCACTGCCGCCGCGACTACGAAGTAGAAGATGTAGAAGCGCAGCGTGAGAAGCGAGAAGGCCGCACAGAGAAGAGCACGACGTGGCGAAGACTCAGAGCATCGCGGAGGCAGAGCACGGCGTACATGCACAGCGCGATGCAGAGGAGGATCGCGGGGTCCTTGTACATGCCGGCCGACCAGAAGACCATCTGCGGAAAGAAGGCCATGAATAGCGCGGTCCACCGCGCAACACGGCCCCGAACAGCCGGTTGCGATCGCGTAAAGCAGAGGACGGTGACGCCCGATCGTAGTGTTCAGCAGTTGAACGAGGAGTTGGTTTCGGCCGAAATGAGGTAACTGACGCCCACGAAGTACATGAACCCGTAGCCACTCACGAAGGACCCGGCGGTGGTGGTCACGGATTCGCCCCTCCACCGTCGGCCGAGGAGATCACCCCCGGAGTCATAGGCGCTCGAGTCCCCCCAGAACATGCCCGCAAAGGCTGAGTCTCGTCGCGAACAGATTCAGGACGACGGCCAAGACGAAACGAAGCGCCAGCGTCCACGACGTACGTCCGCACGAGAAACGGCGGTCGGGGTCGGTCCTTGACCCCATGCGCGCGACGATGACCGCATTGAGACGCCAGCGAGCAGGAAGGCGACGAAGTAGTCGAGGATCGCGGTCACGGGCGGGAGAAGTAGCCCGGCGAGTACGCTGCCGTCGGCCCCGCCTCCGCTGGCGACGTTCTCAACGATTCCTACGGCCATGAAGATGAAGAAGAACATCGTGACCTGGGTTCTCTGGCGGTAGGCGGTCCCGACGTTACCCTGCATCAGCGCATAGGCTCCCGTCAGGCTGGCGGCGAACACGAGAATCGGCAACACCGCTCGAAACCGGTGCCGCATCGCGTAGACGACACCGCGGACGAACGCCGGCATCAGGGCGTACCAGACGAGCGTCTCCGGCAACACGAGAGCTTGCCTGACGCCGAGATCGCCCAGGGGAAGGGAGCGAACAGCAGGTACACGAGACCCGTGGGAAGTGCCGTCAATGCGCCGGCCGGCGTCGAGACGTCATACTCCCGCCCAAAGGCGGACTTGCCCCACATCGCCTGGTCGTCGCGCGTGATCTGGAGCCTCTCGAGCGTCAGGAAGGAGCCTGCCGCTCCGAGTGTCTCTCGCCACGGCCATGTTGAGGGCGCCCGCCAGGGCGGCCACCAGGACCCCATAGGTCGCCAGCGAGCCGTGAAGATGTCGCGCCCCTCCACGAAGAGGAATGTGGCCAGGGCGGCGAAGCACGAAGTAGGCTATGTAGAAGCGGAGCGTCATGAGGCCAGTTCGGCCGCGACGAACAGCAGAACCATGCCCAGGGACAGGCGCTCGCGCAGCCGCAGTACCGCGTACATGCACAGCGCGATGCAGAGGAGGATTGCGGGATCCTTGTACATTCCCGCCGACCAGAAGACGACCTGCGGGAAGAAGGCCATGAACAGCGCCGCCCACCGCGCCGCAGCCGCATCGAAGAGTCGCGCCGTGATCGCGTAGATGATCAGTACCGTCAGCCCACCGAAGAGACCGTTGATGAACTGGACCAACAGCTGGTTGCGGCCGACCAGGAATAGACTGCACCCACGAAGTGTACCCAGCCGATAGCCGCTGACCGCCATGGAGAGATACGTGCTCGACCCACGGGCTCGCCGGACCAACGCTGGGCGAGTTGATGGCCCCCGATGTCGTAGGCCGAAGAATCCCCCCAGAACGCCGCCGCGAACGCAGAGTTGGTGGCAAAGAAGTTGAGGATCAAGGCGAGGGCGTATCGAAACGCCACGGTCCACACGTAGACACGACCCACAAACCGCCCTTCAGAAGCGCTGCGGAGCGGTTTCGGATCTGTTGGAGTACTGCGAAGTTGGCGATCGCGGCGATCAGGGCGGCCAAGAGTGCATCGAGCAGGTTGGTCATGAGGCGGCGCCGGGTGGTCTCAGCGCGCCGCCGTCGATCCCGTACTCGAGCGGACAGAACCGTGGTTGCGGGAGCACCCTGCAGGAGTAGCATCCCACCGCTTGAGGGTGAAGCCGCAGGCGAATACCGGTGATCCGCGTCGCACAGACAAGGCGTTCACCGCGCGCATGCGGCGGCGATTCGTCCAGCTGGCCGTGCTAGGCTTTCGCCTGACAGGCCGGCCCCGCGCAGGTCGACTAGGAGTGACGAGAGGCCGTGGAATCACGATCCAATTGTCTCGTCTGCGGGGGGCTCGGACGAGCGGCCTATTTCGGCGTGCACGACTTCTTGTGTGGGTCCCCCGGTGCGTACGACTATCTCAGCTGCGACGTCTGCCGCATTTTGTGGATGTCCTCACAGCCTTCCGTTGAAGCATTGGTCGAACTCTACGAACAATACTACGGTGTCGCTCAACTGGCTCCCGACCCGGACGTCCAGACGTCAAGAGTGAAGGCCTGGGTACGGGCGGCTGTGCTCGCGGCCCAATACGGCTATCCCCTTGCCGTTCCACCCGCGAAAGGCCATCGCGGCTGAGTGGGCGGGGTTGATGCTTGGGCATTTCCCCTGGGTCGGCCGACGTGCACGTTTCGGTCTGGGGCTCATGCTCCCGCCGTACCGAGCTGGGGGACGCCTCTTGGATGTTGGCTGCGGGTACGGCTGGTACGTTCGCCTTCTCCAGGATCTCGGCTGGGATGCGATCGGCGTCGAAGCCGATGGGACCGCTGCTGCGACCGGGCGCTCCCGCTACGGCGTACGCATCCTCAAGGGAACCCTTGAGGAGCAGGGGCTCGCGTCCGCGTCGTTCGACGCCATTGTCAGCCGCCACTCTATTGAACACGTGCCTGAGTCCGTCACACGCTGCTCGAGTGTCGTCGCCTGCTGGAACTGGGGGCCGGCCGGCGTGGCGACGCCAAACGGCCGGAGTTTGGCCAGCCGCATTTTCGGCCGACACTGGCGTGGGCTCACGGCTCCATGGCATCTCCAGTTGTTCAACCCAGTGGCCTTGCGGATGCTGCTGACACAAGCCGGCTTCGAGATCCTCCGGGTGCGCACTACTGCGGTATCCGCACACTGGGTCTATTGCGCTTCACGGGCCATCCGGAGCGGCGTGTACAACTCGAACTGTCCGGTCGGTTCGTCTCGCGCGTTTCAGGCGCTCGAGGCGCTCGTCAACTTCTGGTCCGGCGACTGTGGCGAGGAACTCGAGGCCACGGCGCGGGCCACCTCTCGCTAAGCTCGGGCCGTGGCAGGAGGTGGTACCGGTCGGTGAGATGGCAGAGCCCAAAGCTCCCGAGGACCACGACGAGCGCGTCGACGGGATGGCGGAAACGGGGGTCTCCAAAGGTCACCATGGCCGAGACCATGGTACCGGCGATCGGCAACACGAGGAATGCCGCCACCTCTCTCGTGGCTCGCCCATGCCACAGCGCCAGCAACCCCACCGGTGCGAAACCCGCGAAGAGGAGATAGGGCCAGTCCCACCCGAGATACGAGACTGGGGAGAAGAAGAGCAGGACTTTGCGCGGCAGTAGCCAGAGGATGTGACGCGAGTGGCTCCGCAGATCGGACCGTGTCTCCGCCGCCACAAATGCGCGCTCGACTGCCTCGCTCCGCTGCTCGAATCCGGGAAACTTCCTCCGCAGATAAGCGCGCTGGGGGGAGGTGGGGTCATCCCAGTCGGCATTGAAGGATCCCCGTGCCCAGACGTTGTTGCCGTGCCAGATGAGCACAGACCCCTGCGTTGAAGCTGCCGCGACCCCCATGGTCACGGAGTTGCGGATAACCCAGGCGCCGGGCAGGGCAACGAAGGACAGGGCATACGCGAGACCGAGCCGCGGGTTGCGGCGGCCGAGAAGCCACACCATCGGTCCGAGAGCTGGAAAAGCAGGTAGCCCCTCGTCAACACCGCCGCACCGAACAGCACTCCCGCCAACATGGCTCGGCTGATCCGTCCGTCTCTCTCAGCGCGAACGAGACACAGCAGGCTGCCCAGAAGCAGCAACGCGGCAGTGGGTTCGGCCAGAAGGCGACCGGCGAGGTGCCGCCCGTTTGTGAGGCTCGTCCACCCGAGCGCAGCGAGGACCGCCACGTCCAAGCGCCCGAAGCAGGACCGGCACAGGAAGAACACCAAGAGACTGCTCAGGCTCGTCACAAACGCGAGAACGGGTCGAGCCCAAGCCGGATCCTCACCCACCAACTGGTACACGCCTGCGAGGGCCACCGGGAAGCCGGGTGTTCGAAAGGCGGTTGGCTCTCCAGCCTCTGTTGTGAATCCGTGTCCCGCCGCTAGGCGGCGAGCGAGGGAGTGATACTCGATCTCGTCCGCAGCCGGTGGGCTCGGCTCACTGAGCCAGCCCGACCGAGATCCCAGCGACACCACAATAATTACCGCCGCCACCCACACTTCGCTGCGGCGGCGCATCACGAGGATGGCGGGAGGAACGCCTGTCGGCGGCTCGATCAATGCGCGGCGATTATCGCACAACGGCAAAGAACGCCGCCTCGTCTGACCGGAACGGAGAGAACTGGAACAGGTCGACAGCGCGGCCCTGGGCTGTGCGCCCAGCAATTGATGTACTCTCCCACACGTGAGTGATGCCGGTGGTCTTGGCACAGCAGACTCCCAGTTCGCGGCACTGTACCGCTGCCCTTCCTGCGGAGCGGAACTACGGTTTGGCCTGGT
>CAVSPR010000008.1:0-62657 GCA_963729875.1 uncultured Acidobacteriota bacterium | reverse complement strand
GCGCAAGGTGCTCGGCCGACCGCTCGTCGACGTGTCCGCGCGCCCGGGACGCTGAGAGCCGCTACGCGGCGGGGGCGGGCTCGGTCCGCTTGCGCTGCGTCTCCCGGACGGCCGTGCGCAGCAGGGTGATCGCCGTGTACAGCACGACGATGACGACGAGCCAGCGCAGGTACAGCAGCGGCAGGGACTTCACGATGTACGCCGCGATCAGCACGCCGGGATGCCGCCAATGGCCGAGGCCGATCGCGGCTCGCACGCTGTAGCGGCGGCGCCGGATGAACGTGAGGCTGCTGACCGGCATCAGGAAGGCGCACGAGCCCATCATGATCGGGAAGGCGGCGAGCGGGTTCATGCCCAGCAGGCTGACCATGATCAGGCACGGCCCGTACAGCCCGATCCCGAGCGTCATGAGCGCGCCGAGCAGGAAGTTGCCGCGATCGCGATGGCCAGCGCGGGCCCGGAGAGGCCGACCGCCTCGCCGCCCCCCGGCACGACGCCGAAGATGGTCAGCAGGAAGAGCACGGCGGCGGTGAGCAGCGCGACAGCCATCCCGAGCTGGATGGCGCGTCGGGGCAGGCGGGTCACGATGCCGGCCCCGAGCCAGGCCCCGCGACCGCGGCGACGATCAGGCTGTGAGCGTCATCGTCCACCTGCACGACCGCGATGAAGATCAGCGCCTGCGCCACCGTGGGCAGCGCGTGGCCGACGTTGAGCGTCCCGGGGATCAGCTCATCCGGCACCAGCCGCCGGAGCCTGTAGACCGCGGTCGTCGTGGCGAACGAGCCGATGCCGAGCGTGTCGAAGAAATTGGTGACGAAGCCGATCGCCATGTCGAGGAGCGTGGGCTCGCGCTCTCCTCGCCCTGCGCCCGCGCCGCGCGTGCGCGCGCGGCGGCCCCGGCGAGGGCGAGCAGGTACGGGATCGCGACGAGCCCGAGCCCGACGAACAGGGCTGTCTTCATGAGGCTTCAGTGAGCGCCCGGCGGCGCCCCCTCCTCGGCGACGTCCTTGAACAGCGACTTGTCGATCGCCTTGTCGTAGGCGGCCCGCGCGGTGATCTTCCTGTCCTCGAAGAGCCTCCGGATCGACGAGTCCATGTCGATCATCCCCTCCTTGACCCCGGTCTGGATCATCGAGGTGATCTGCGGCGTCTTGCCCTCGCGGATCATGTTCCCGAGCGCCGGGGAGCCGAAGAGGATCTCGATCGCCGCCACGCGCCCGCCGCCGATCTTGGGGAGCAGCTGCTGGGCGACGACCGCCCGGATCGTCTCGCCGAGCACGTTGCGGATCCCCTCCTGCTCGCCGGCGGGGAAGACGTTGATGATGCGGTCCATCGTCTTCGCCGCGTTGTTCGTGTGGAGCGTGCCGAAGACGATCGTCCCCTTCTCCGCCGCGGACAGCGCCATCGAGATCGTCTCGAGGTCGCGCATCTCGCCGACGAGGACGAGGTCGGGGTCCTCGCGTCCCGCCGCCTTGAGCGCCTCGGCGAAGCTCTTCGCGTGCGAGCCGATCTCGCGCTGGTGGACGAGGCACTTCTTGTTCGGGTGGACGAACTCGATCGGGTCCTCGATCGTGATGATGTGCAGTTCTCCGTCTCGTTGATCAGGTCGATGATCGCGGCGAGCGTCGTCGACTTGCCGGAGCCGGTCGGCCCGGTCACGAGCACGAGGCCGCTGCGATCGCGGCCAGGCGCCGGACCTGCTCCGGCATGCCGAGCTGCTCGATCGTCATGATCTTCGACGGGATGATCCGGAAGACCGCCCCCGAGCCCCGCTGCTGCCGGAAGAGGTTGACGCGGTAGCGGGCGACCCCGGGGATCTCGTACGAGTAGTCCGCGTCCCCCGTCGCCGCGAACTCGTCCCATAGCCGCGCGGGCGCGATGGGCTTGACCAGGTCGACGAAATCGGCCTCGCTGAGCGTGCGGTAGCGGATCGGCTCCATCCCTCCCGAGATGCGCAGCATCGGCGGCCGGCCCACGGTCATGTGGAAGTCCGAGGCCCCGCGGTCGTCATCAGGTTGAGGAAGCGGTCGATCTTGGGGGCGATGGTGGGCGTCTCCACGCTCATGGCTTCCTCCCCTCCACCGACCCGGCGGGGAGGAACGACTCGAAGTCCTCCTTCTTCTCGGCCGCCAGGTAGGCGGTCTCGGGGGTGATCTTCCCCTCGGCCAGCAGCGTCTTCAGCGCGTCGTCGAAGGTCTGCATCCCCTGGGACCTGCCGATCTGCATCGCGGAGGGGATCTGGTAGGTCTTCTCGTCGCGGATCATGTTGGCCACCGCCACCGGTTCCTGAGGATCTCGAAGCAGGCCACCAGCTTGCGCGCCTCCTTCGCCGGCAGGAGGCGCTGCGCGATGACGTACTTGAGCGACTCGCAGAGGGCGGCCCGGACCTGAGCCTGCTCGTCCGAGGGGAAGCAGGAGATGATGCGGTCGATCGCCTTCGGCGCCGAGGTCGAGTTGAGGGTGCCGAGGACGATGTGGCCGGTCTCGGCCGCGGTGAGGGCGAGCGAGACGCTCTCGTTGTCGCGCAGCTCGCCGATGACGATGACGTCCGGGTCCTCGCGCAGCGCGGCGCGCAGCGCGCGGGCGAACGACTGGGTGTCCGTGCCGACCTCGCGCTGGTTGACCAGGCAGTTCTTGAAGGGGTGGATGAACTCGACCGGGTCCTCCATCGTGATCACGTGGTCGTGGCGCGTCTCGTTGAACAGGTTCACGAGCGCGGCGAGGGTGGTCGACTTGCCCGAGCCCGACGGGCCGCAGACGAGACGAGCCCCTGGTGGTAGTCCGCGATCTCCGCGAGGTGGGCGGGCAGCCCGATGCTCGCTGATCGTCGGCGGGCGCTCGGCGATGACCCGGAAGACGCCGTTCACGCCCTTCTGGTCCACGAAGACGTTGGCGCGGTAGCGGCCGGCGGTGGGGATGTAGTAGCAGAAGTCGAGCTGCTTCTCCCGCTGCAGCCGCTCCCACTGGGCCTCGGTGAGGATCTCGCGCACCATGTCCTCGGTCTGCTCGGCGGTGAAGGGGTCCCCCTGCGCCCGCACGAGGTCGGCGGCGAGGCGGATGATCGGCGGCTGGTCGACCGAGAGGTGGAAGTCGGAGGCCCCGTTGTTGCGGGTGGCCACGAGGAGGGCGTTGAGCTTCGGCTCCCCGGCCCCGACCCGGGCGGCGAGGGCCGCCTGCTTGAGGGCGTCCTCGTCGGCGAGCTTCGTCTGCCGGCGCGCCGCCATCTCGCGGGCGATCTCGAGGGCCCGCGCCCGCACCGCCCGCGACGGCGTCCTTCTTCGCGACGTTGCGCACGAAGTCGAGCACCTGCGGGTGGTTGAAGTGGCTGAGCGCCTGGATGACCTCGATGCGCACCTCGGGGGCGGGGTCCTGCAGGAGCTCGCAGAGGGCGGGCGCCGCGCGAACGTCGCCGATCCGCCCGAGCGCCTCCACCGCGCTCCAGCGGGTCTCGGGATCGGAGAGGGACTCGATCAGCGGCGCGACGCCCCGCGGGTCCTTGAGCCGGCCGAGCGTCTCGGCGGCGGTGATGCGGATCCACCAGTCGGGGTCCTTCAGCAGCCCGATCGTGGCCGGCACGATGCGCGGGTCCTCGAAGGACTGGGCCACCAGCATGGCCGACGCGCGGACCTCCTCGTCGGGGTCGGAGAGCAGCTCGATGGTGGGCTCGAGGAGGTCGGGGCCGAAGGCGCGCATCGAGTCGAGGGCGCGGTCGCGGGCCCAGCCCGCCAGCGATTTCGAGAAGACGATGTAGCGCTTGACCACCTCTCGTCGCTCGGGCATCCCGATCAGGATCTTGAGCACCGCGGAGCGCGTGCCGGCCTCCCCGGAGGCCATCAGCGGAAGGAGGCGGTCGGCGAACGAGGGCCCCTGCCCGGAGGCGGCGCGGGTGAGGGCCTCGACCAGGACCTGCTGGGTCGAGTAGTCGACGAGGGGGAGCTGCTCCACGAAGAGGTCGACCGAACCCGCCGGGTCGTGCTGCGCCAGGACGGTGAGGGCCTTCTCCCGGAGCGGCTTCTCGGGGTCTCGGGCGAGCTTCTGCCAGCGGGCCAGGGCCTTCGCGTCGAATCGGGCGCCGGCCACCCGGCCCAGGTAGGCGACGCGGTCCTCGACGCGGCCGGTCCCGGCCAGGTGCCAGAGGACCGGCTCGAGCGCGGGGGTGACGGGGGCGTCGAGGAGGAGCCGCCGCACGATCTCCTGCGGCTCGCCCTTCCCGTGAACGGCCAGCTCGGCGAGGCGCTGCTCCGTGCCGGGAATGCCGAGGGTGAAGAGCGTACCCGCCGCCGCCCGGATGGCGGCCTCGGGCTTGCTCTTGCACTCCGCGATCACGGCGTCGACCGTGTCGGGGTCGGCCAGCCGCTTCAGCACGCCCATGACCGCGTCCCGGTAGGCGCGGTCGGGGCGGAAGAGCATCCAGGTGAGGTCCTTCGCCTTGAGGCCCTCGGCCGTCGCGAGCTGGGCGAGGAGCTGGTCGCGGTCCTGGCTCGTCTCGAAGGCCTTCTCCGCCAGCCGCTTCAGGAGGACCCGTGCGTCCGACTGGAAGATCGCCATGCTGGGGTGAGTATAGCGGGCGGCGGGGGGCGGGTCCTCCGGGGACGGTCAGCGGCGGCGGCGGCGTTTCCAGAGGATCCCCAGCCCCTGGAGCAGCACCAGCCACGGGGCACCGGCGGCGGCGGCCACGCTGCCGATCCGGCCCGCTGGGCTCAGGAGGCCGCTCGCACCGAAGGGGTTCTCGCCCACCAGGTAGGTCCACGTGGCCGACGGGCCCCGGAGCCCCTCCCGCTCCCAGTCGACGCCCTCGGGCGTGACCTCGATCCGCCCGAAGTCGCTGACGACCTCGTCCCGGATCCGATCCTCCAGGTCCTGGAAGGTCTCCCCCGCCTGCTGGTGGAACTCGGCGAGGGGGAAGCGGCCGGCGAAGGCGAGGAGCACGGAGTCCTCGCGCATCTCCCGCAGCTCGGCGAGGTGGTCGCTCCAGCAGCGGTCGATGGCGAGGAGGAGGAGCCGCCGCTCCACCTCGTCGAGAACCGCCTGACCGACGAGCGAAAGGAGGCGCTCGTGGCGCTCCCCCGCGCGCTCGGCGAGGAGATGCTGCGGCTCGGACCGCTCCAGCACCGCCGTGCGCCAGCGCTGGATGGCCCGGCGCTGCTTCTCGACGATGTCGGAGTACCCGTAGAGCGTGCGCCGCAGCTGGAAGCCTTCGTCCTCGACGATCCGCTGGGCCCGAGCGATCTCGGTCCGCAGGAGGCGCGACTCGACCGGTGCCTCCTGGCGCGGGGGCAGGTGGCGCGCGGAAACGAGCTGCTCGACGCCGTAGCGGCGGACGAGCGGGTCCTCGAGGCTCACGAAGAAGCGCGAGGAGCCGGGGTCGCCCTGCCGTCCGGCACGGCCCCGCAGCTGCTGGTCGATGCGCGGGCTCGCGTGGCGGTTCGTGCCGATCACGTAGAGCCCCCCCAGGGCCGCCACCTCGTCCCGCCGCGACTCGTCGGCTCCTCCGAGGCGGATGTCGGTCCCCCGGCCGGCCATATTGGTCGAGATGGTGACCGCCCCCGGCGCTCCCGCCCGTGCGACGATCGCGGCCTCCTTCTCGTCGTTCCTCGCGTTCAGCACCTCGCAGGCCACCCTCGCCGCGGCGAGCGCCGCCGCCAGCTCCTCCGACTCCCCCACGCTCGCGGTGCCGACCAGCACCGGCCGCCCCGCCGCGTGGACCCTCGCGATCTCGGCGACGAGGGCCGCCCGCTTGGCCGCCTGGTGGGTGAAGACGACGTCGGGCTCGTCAGTGCGGACCATCGGGCGGTGGGTGGGGATCACGACGGTGCGCAGGCCGTAGAACGTCTCGAGCTCCTCGGCCGCGGTGTGCGCGGTGGCGGTCATGCCGGCGAGGCGCGGGTAGAGCCGCAGGAAGTGCTGCAGGGTGACCTGCCCGAGGACCCGGCCCTCGGACGTGAGGCGCAGGCTCTCCTTGGCCTCGACCGCGGCGTGGAGCCCGTCCGGCCAGTGCCGCTTGTCGGCCACGCGGCCGGTGGACTCGTCCACGAGCTCCACCTTCCCTCCCCGCACGATGTAGTCCTCGTCGCGCTTCAGGAGGTGCTCGGCGTGCAGGGCGTGGCGGAGCTGGGCGTGGAGCGACACGCTCTCGACCGCGTGGAGGCTGACCCCGCCCAGGGCCGCCTCGACCCGCGCGGTCCCCGCCTCGGTGAGGGCGATGTTGTGCGCGTGCTCGTCGGTGTCGTAGTCGCGCCCGGGGACGAGGTCGCGCACGAGCGCGGCGAGCCTCTCCGGCCCCGCCAGGGCCTCGCCCGTCTCGCCGGCGATGACCAGGGGGATGCGCGCCTCGTCGATCAGGATCGAGTCCGCCTCGTCCACGAGGGCGAAGTGGTACTCCCGCTGCGCGCGGTCGCCCGGCTCGAGCGCGAGGGCGTCGCGCAGGTGGTCGAAGCCGGCTTCCTTCGCGGTGAGGTACGTGACGTCGGCGGCGTAGGCGCGACGGCGGTCGGCGAGGCTCATCCGCTCCTGCACGAAGCCGACTTCGAGCCCCAGCCGCTCGTAGACCGGTCCCATCCAGGCGGCGTCGCGCCGGGCGAGGTAGTCGTTGAAGGTGAGGACGTGCGCCCCGCGGCCGGCGAGGGCATGGAGGAAGACCGGCGCGACCGCGGCGAGCGTCTTGCCCTCGCCGGTGGCCATCTCGGCGATCTTGCCGCCGGCGAGGGCGAGGCCGGCGAGTACCTGCTCGTCGAAGGGCCGCTGCCCGAGGGTGCGCCGGGCCGCCTCCCGGGCGAGCGCGAACGCCTCGGGCAGCTGAGCCTCGACCGCCGCTCCGCTGGCCACGCGGGTGCGCAGCGCGCGGGCCCGCTCCGTCAGGCCCGCTTCCGCGAGCGGCTCCATCGCGGGTTCGAGGGCGGAGATCCGTGCCAGGACGACACGGTAGGCCGAGAGATCCCGCTCGATCGGCTGGCCGCGAAGGCGCTCGAGGGCGGAGACGAGGCTCACGCAGCCAGTGTACGTCGGTGGGGAACGCGAGAGGGTAGGGGTTGGCTCCTCGGTCAATCCTCGAGGTGGCCGAACTTCCCGCTCTGGAAGTCCGCAAACGCCTGCTCGATCTCCCGCGCGGTGTTCATGGCGAACGGGCCGTACTGCACCACCGGCTCGTTGATGGGCTCGCCGTTCAGGACGAGCAGCTGTGCTTCGGAGCCGGCCTCGATGGCGACGCGCTCTCCCGCGTTCTTGAACACGACGAAGTCGTGCATGACCGCCGGGGCCACGCCGTTGATGGTGATGTCACCCTTCATCACGAGCAGGCCCGCGTTCTGGCGGGCCGGGAACGTGAACTCGACCTTGCCCCGTCCGTTCAGCCGGACGTCGAACACGCTCATCGGCGTGTGGGTTTGCGCGGGCCCGCGCACGCCCTGGAACTCGCCCGCGACGATCCGCACGACGCCGGATTCGGAGGGCAGCGTCACGACGCCCATCCGATCCGCGACCAGGGCCTGGTAGCGAGGCGCGTCCATCTTGTGCGCCCGGGGCAGGTTCACCCACAGCTGCGCCATCTGGAACGGGCCGCCGCGCCGGGCCCAGCTCGCCTCGTGGTATTCCTTGTGGAGGATCCCCGAGGCGGCCGTCATCCACTGGACGTCCCCGGGGCCGATCACGCCACCGCTGCCCGTGCTGTCGTGGTGGGCGACGCTGCCCTGCCACGCGATCGTGACGGTCTCGAACCCGCGGTGGGGATGGACACCCACACCCCGGGGGCGCTCCGATGGCGGGTAGTCGTACGTGGGGTGGTAGTCCAGGAGCAGGAAGGGGTCCATCTTCCGCGCCGCATCCGGAATCGCCGAGAAGTACCCGGCCACGCGGAAGCCGTCACCCACCCAGTGCAGGGCGGGGGCACGGTAGATTCCTTCGATCGGCCTCCCCTCGTGCGGGGAGGCCGCGTCGACTCCTCGGACCGGCTCGAGCTTTGACATTCCTCAACTCCGTTCTGCGCGTGGCCTGGCCGTCCCTGGTCGCCCTGCGGGGTCGTCAACCTCGGCGCCAGCGCGGAGCTTGCGCAGGAGGTTGGCGAGGGCGGCCTTCTCCGAGTGGTCGAGACAGGAGAAGGCCTGCTCCATGTCGCGCGCGTGCTCCGCGAACAGCCTCCGGATCAGCGCGGATCCCCTGGCCGTCAGGTGGACGACGCGCGAGCGGCGATCGGTCGCCGCGCTCATCCGTTCGACGAGGCCTCCTCGCTCCAGGCGATCGACGGCCGTCGTCGTGGATCCGCTGCTGATCAGGATCTTGTTCCCGAGCGCGCTCACCGGCAGCGGCCCCTTGTGCAGGAGGGCTTCGAGGACGCCGAAATCGCTCAGGCACAGTCCCAGTGCTTCCACGCTGCGCCGTGCGTGAGCTTCCTGCGCCTTCGTCGCCTTCCACAGCAGGAGCCAGAGATGAACCCCTCGCCACTCGCTGGGCGTCGCTTTCGATCGGGATCGTTCCGCGTGAGCCATCGACTCTTCTTTCGTGGCGGGCGCCATATATCTCTACACAAAGATACTTTGCATAGAGACACTTGTCAAGGCCGTGCTCGGTTGGACGGCGGAGGGGGATGCGGAAGGGGGGGCTGGCTCCTCAGGGTAGGATTGGTGGCTGATGACGGTCGGCCGCAACCGGATGACGGCGCTCGCCGTACTGGCGGCCGCGTTCGCCCTCGCGGCCGTCGTGCTCGCCGTGCGGCTGGGGCTCTCCTCGCAGGCGAGTGCGTCGTGCCGCTGCGCGCCGTCGAAGTTCGAGGGCGGCTCGTTCCATGGCGAGTACTACGAGGACTACGTCCTCTCCTCCGTCCTGGACGGCGTGGCCTCAGGCACCTACATCGACGTCGGCGCCAACCACCCGATCGAGTACAACGTCACCGCCCTGTTCTACGAGCGGGGCTGGCACGGGATCACGATCGAGCCGAACCCCGAGTTCATCCCCCTCTACGCGAAGCTCCGGCCGCGCGACGTCCACCTGAACCTCGGGATCGCGAGCGCGGCGGGGACGATGACCTTCTACCGGGTCACCGATCCGCCGGGCGGCGACGGCACCTATGCGGCGGGCGGCCTGTCCACCTTCGATCCGGCGGACGCCCGGCGGTGGAGACGGGCCGGCCTCACCGTCAGCGAGAGCGTGGTCCCGGTCACGACCTTGAACCAGGTCCTGGAGCAGCGCCCCCTCGAGGAGATCACGATCCTCAGCATCGACGTGGAGGGCTTCGAGAAGCAGGTGCTCGAGAGCATCGACCTGCGAAGGCATCGGCCGCTGGTCATCGTGGTCGAGGCCTGCGTGCCGGGTACCGAGGTCCCGAGCTACGAGCCCTGGGAGGGACTGCTGCTGCAGGCCGACTACGCGCCGGCGATGTCCGACGGGCTCAACCGCTACTACGTGCCGCGAGACCGAGTGGACCTGCTGGCGAAGTTCATCCGCGTCGACATGTGCGTGAAGCGCAGCAAGCTCGCGCGGGGGGTCCGGCTGGACGGATACATGCCCTGGCGCTAGCCCAGCGGGCGGGCGGCCGTCAGGTACGGGATGCCGATGCCGAGCAGGGCCACGAGGTAGATCGCGCCGAAGACGAGGCCCAGCACCCAGAAGTCACGCCGGGAGACGTAGCCGCTTGCGTAGTAGACGGGCGCGGGCCCGGTGGCGTACGGCGAGAGGACGCCCATCATCCCCAGCGAATAGACGAGCAGCAGCGCGAGCACCTTCACCGGCAGGCCCGGCACCGCCATGCCCGTCGCGAGCACGACGGGCAGGACCGCCACCGCGTGGGCGGTGAGGCTCGCGAACATGTAGTGAACGAAGAAGAAGAACACGACCAGGACGGCCATGGCCGCGAGGGGCGGAATCCCGTCGAGCCTCGGGGCAAGGCCCCCGGCGACCCAGGAGACGAACCCGACCCTGCTCAGTCCGTCGGCCAACGCCACGAGTGTCGCGAACCACACCAGCACGTTCCACGCACCCTTGTTGCCGAGGATGTCGTCCCACGTGACCACCCCGGTGACGAGCATCAGCGCGTTCGCGAGCAGCACGACGCCGGTCGCGTCGATGAACTGCGATCCCAGGAACGGCAGGGCGATGTCCTTGTTCGAGCCGACGACCCACAGGAACACGGCCAGGACGACCAGGACCGCCATCACCCTCTCTTGCCGCCCGACCGCGCCCATCCGCCCGAGCTCCTGCGCGGCCCACGCGGGCACCTCCTTGCTGGTCTTGATCTCGGGAGGGTAGACCACGTAGACGAGGAGCGGGACGAGGGCCATGAGCAGGACGCCGATCGGCCAGAACCCCGCGAGCCACTGCGTCCAGGTGATGTCGAGCTGCGTGGCCTGCTTCACGAGGGCCAGCGCGGCCGCGTTGGGTGCGAGCGCCGTCACGAACATCGAGCTCGTCACGGCGGTGGCGGCGAACGCCGTCCACATGATGTAGGAGCCGATCCTGCGCGCGGTGGGCCCGGGCTCCGAGCCGTACAGGCCCGGAATGTTCCGGATGACGGGGAAGATGGTCCCCGCGCTCCGCGCCGTGTTCGACGGGGTGCCCGGCGCGAGGGCGAGATCGGCCAGCGCGATCGCGTAACCCAGCCCGAGGGTCCGCCCGCCCAGCCGGCGAACCAGCCCGAGCGCGATGCGGCGCCCCAGTCCGGTCTTGCCGTAGCCGATCGAGAACACGAAGGCACCGAAGATGAGCCACACCGTTCGATCCTGGAAGCCCGAGAGCGCCCACGTGATCGACGCGGCCGGGCTCGGCTCCACCAGGCGGGCGACGCCGGCCACCGCCACCCCGATCAGTCCGATGGCGGCGGCCGGGAGGGGCTCCAGGACCAGGCCGACGATGACGGCGGCGAACAGGGCGAAGTAGCTCCAGGCCTTCGGCGCCAGCCCGGCCGGCACGGGGACGAGCACGAGCGCCAGCCACACGACGAGGGGCACGGCCGCTCTCCACCACGCGGGCTTCATCGAGACGACGTCCCTCCCTCAGCGGGCGGCGGCCCGCATGTGCCCGAGAACCGCTTCGGTCACCTGTGCCGTGCCGACCGTGCCGCCCAGGTCCGGCGTCAGCGCACGCCCCTCGGCGAGCACGGCCCGGACGGCGGCGACGATCAGGTCGGCCGCCGCCTTCTCGCCGAGGAACTCCAGCATCATCGCCCCGCTCCCGATCTGCGCGACGGGGTTGGCGATGCCCTTGCCCACGATGTCCGGCGCGGAGCCGTGCACCGGCTCGAACATGGACGGGTACTCCCGCTCCGGGTTGATGTTGCCGCTCGGGGCGAGGCCCATGCTGCCGCAGATCGCCGCGCCCAGGTCGGTGAGGATGTCGCCGAACAGGTTGCTGGCCACCACCACGTCGAGCGACTCGGGGGCGAGGACGAAGCGCGCGGCCAGGGCGTCGATCAGGACGCGCTCCATCGCGACGTCGGGGAACTCCCGGCCCACCGCCTCCGCCACCTCGTCCCAGAGGGTCATCGCGTGCGGCTGCGCGTTGGACTTGGTCGCGCTCACGATCCTCCGGCGGCGGCCCCGGGCCAGCTGGAACGCGTAGCGCACGACGCGCTCGATGCCGACGCGGGTGAAGACGGCCGTCTGCACCGCCACCTCGATCGGCAGCCCCTGGTGCGATCGACCGCCCGCGCCGGCGTACTCGCCCTCGGTGTTCTCGCGGACGACCACGAAGTCGATGTCGCCCGGTCCCTTGCCCGCCAGCGGGCTCCTGACGCCCGGCAGGAGCACGCTCGGCCGGTAGCACACGTACTGCTCGAACCCCTGGCAGATGGGCAGGCGCAGGCCGCGCAGCGAGACGTGGTCGGGCACGGTCGGGAAGCCGACGGCGCCGAAGAAGATGGCGTCGAAGGGGCGCAGGATCTCGAGCCCGTCCCGGGCCATCATCTCGCCGTGCTTCAGGTAGTACTCGCAGCCCCATGGGAACTGCTCGTAGCCGAGCTTGAACGAGGCGGTCATGTCCCCCGCCGCGTCGAGCACGCGGATGGCCTCGGGGACGACTTCGTTGCCGATGCCGTCCCCCGGGATGACGGCGATGGAGTAGTCGCGCATTTCAGGGGCAGTATCCCCTACATCGGGCGGCGGGCCACAGGGCACACGGAGGAGGACGGCGCGCGCGGTCGAGGGCCGGGAAGGGGCTGGCTCCTCAGGTAGGATTCGAACCTACGACCCTCCGGTTAACAGCCGGATGCTCTACCGCTGAGCTACTGAGGAACGGGTCGTCCCCAACGCCAAATCTGCATTCTAGGCAGGCCGTCCGGGGGTGTCAACGCGGAGCCCGGGCGCACTCGCCTCATGCGGTGGGACTCAGCGGGCCACCGGGGCGACTGGCGGCGAGTCACCGGTGGAAGAGGGCGGACCGAGCCCTTTGGCCACCAGCCAACCGGCCGTCGCGACGTGGCTCAGGGCCATGGGCATCCCCGCCTCGGCCACCGCGCGGAGCCCGAGGAACCCCGGCAGGGGAATCGCCACGAAGTGCGCGGCCACGGTCAGGAGCCCGAAGGCCGAGAGCAGGCGCGGAAGGGCTGCGGCTCGGATCAGGCCCAGGTAGAAGACCAGGATCCAGGCGTCGATGACGAGGAGCTCCGAAAGGTGCGCCCACCGCCGCGTCGTTCCCATCGCGGTGGCGACCTCGCGGAGCGAGTCGGCGGCGGCGCCGGCGGCGGCGTGCGCCTGGCTCAGCGAGAGCATCGAGAGGATGTGGATGTTGTCGATCATCTGGACCCCGAGCATCAAGGCGCCGAGCACGACGAGCCACAGGGCGAGCGCTTCGCTCGTGCGGCGAAGGATGGGCCAGGACGCGATCGAGATCCCGATCGTGACTGCGCCGTTCACGACCAGGAGCAGGACGCCGGCCCGGACCCGCGTGGACGAGGCCGCAGCGTCGGCGAGAGAGGCGCCCGGCGGCGTGACGATCGGCAGCAGCAGCACGAAGGGGACGATCAGCCCGACGAGCTGGAGGAGGGTGAGTCCGCCGACGAGGCGGCCACGGCCGCGCGCGGTCGGCATCACGCCACCCGGGTCCGCGCCGGCAGCACGTAGTGGCGGAGGACGTAGCCCCACGGCACGGCCGCGATCGCCACCGGCGTCATCAGGAACACCCTCGCCATCTCCTCGGCGGGGTTCCGGCGAGGGCCCCGGCGCGCCACAGCGGGTAGGCGACGGCGGCGAGCCAGAGCGACTTGTAGCCGATGGTGAAGAGCACGAGGGGAATCATCCGCAGCGGATGGAGGAGCCCGAGGAGGGCCAGGGTCGGGTACGTCGCCCACACGCACCAGGCGACGGCGCGCACGTGATCCCACGGCCCCTGGTGCGTGAGGATCACGCGCCAGGCGTCCGTGGCCACGAATGCGGCCATCAGGAAGTAGAGCGTGCGCAGCATGTGGATCTGGATCGGCCTCACGCCGTGGTGACGGTCGTGGTCGGGGGCCAGGAAGCGTGGAAGCGGCATGGCTACTCCTCCAGGGGGGATTCGGCGGCCGGGTCGTGGGCCAGCAAGTCGCCGGGCTGGCACTCGAGCGCGCGGCAGATGGCGTCGAGCGTCGAGAAGCGGATGGCGCGGGCCTTGCCGGTCTTGAGGATCGAGAGGTTCGCGAGGCTGATGCCGACGCGTTCGGACAGCTCGGTCAGCGTCATGCGCCGCTCCCAGAGCCTCTCGTCGAGCTTGACGAGGATGGCCATGGGTCAGACCGTGCCCTCGAGGTCGGCTCGCATCCGGGCGCCGTGGTCGAACACCCGTGCCAGCACGAAGAGCAGGAGAACGGCGACCCAGGGGGTGACGGAGAAGCGCCAGTTGACGTCGAGCGGCTGCACCGACGAGCCCGAGCTGGCGACGACGACGCCGACGCCGAGGTGGAGCAGCTCGAGACCGAGATAGGCCCACGCGATGGTCTGGAGGCGCTCGGCGTTGGCCGCGACGAAGGGGTCGCCGTCGCGAACGGTGTCGACGATGGCGCGGAGCCGGGAAAGGATGACGTACGCCAACGGCACCGACGCGATGCCGATGACCATGATCAGCCGCATGCCGAGCTCGAGGGTGTCCCGGCCGGCGGCAGGCCGGACACCGAGGCCTTCGAAGAGGGGGCCGGGGACGACGATGCTGGCGAGGAGGAGGCTGAGGATCGCCAGGCCGTAAACCCCGTTGACGTAGAGGAGTGCGGTCAGGAGTCGTCGAGCGGCGGGAAGGGCGGGAAAGGTCGAGCCGGTTGCGCGGATCGAAGGTCTTGTCATATCGATAAACGATATCATCTATATCGATCTTCGTCAAGTCCGAATTTGGAGCACGATTCCGCGGGCGCTTTTCACCCGGCGGGCCGGGAGCCGCGGGGCTCCGCCGTTCGAGCCATTGACGGCCCCCGTCGCGAGCGCCTACGCTCCCCGGCGTCGAGGAGGCGCCATGGACCGGACGAAGAGCATCGACCTGCTGAACCGGGCGGTGGCCGACGAGCTGGCCGCCGTCCACCAGTACATGTACTTCCACTTCCACCTCGACGACCAGGGCTTCTCTCCCCTCGCTCTCCTCTTCAAGCGCACGGCCATCGAGGAGATGATGCACATCGAGCGGCTGGCCGAGCGGGTCCTCTTCCTGAAGGGCGAGGTCCAGCTCGTCCCGAGCGTGCCCGTCGAGAAGATCACCGAGCCCGAGAGGGTGCTGGCCAAGGCGGTGGCGATGGAGGGCCAGAGCATCGTCGACTACAACGAGTCGGCCAAGGTCTGCGCCGCCCACTCGGACGCGCAGTCGAAGCAGCTGTTCGAGTCGCTGATCGCCGACGAGGAGCGCCACCAGGACCAGTACGAGAAGCAGATGGACAACATCCGCCGCTTCGGCCCGAGCTACCTGGCCCTGCAGGCGATGAGCGCGCCGGCGGACGCACCGAAGGGGGGCGCGGCGCCGTAGGGCCTCAGCCGGTCTTCGTCAGCTCCTGCAGGACGAGCTTGGCGACGCCCTTGAGCGTCTCGAAGACGCCCGTCCCCTTCGAGGCCACCGCCTCGACCACCGGCTCGCCCTTCCGGCGCAGCAGGCTCACCATCTCGTCCACCGGCGCCACGTTCGGCAGGTCCCGCTTGTTGAGCTGCAGCACGTAGGGGATCGACATCAGGTCGTAGCCCTGCGCCTTGAGGTTGATCTGCAGGTTGTCGATGGACTCGAAGTTCGCGTCCATGCGTTCGTTCTGGCTGTCGGCCACGAAGATGACGCCGTCGACGCCCTTCAGGATCAGCTTCCGGCTCGCGTCGTAGAAGACCTGGCCGGGGACGGTGTAGAGGTGGAAGCGGGTCTTGAAGCCGCGCACCGTCCCGAGCTCGAGGGGCAGGAAGTCGAAGAACAGCGTGCGGTCGGTCTCGGTCGCGAGCGAGATCAGCTTGCCCTTCGCGTTCGGGTTCGTCTTGTCGTAGATCCACTGCAGGTTGGTCGTCTTCCCGCACAGCCCGGGGCCGTAGTAAACGATCTTGCAGTTGATCTCGCGTGAGGCGTAGTTGATGAACGTCATCGCTCGCCGGGTTACTCGCTGAAGAGGGAGTCGATGTCGTCGTCGGTGATCTCGGCGAAGGGGCTCTCGAAGGCCGCCCCCGCCGCCGCCCGCTCCCTCTCGACCTTGGACATGATGCGGGCGAAGACGTCGTTGAGCTCGCCGGAGGCCTTCTTCACCCGCAGGCGCACGAGGCCGAGCGAGCTGCGCTCGTCGAAGATCACGACCAGGATGACCCGCTGGGCCACGATCGAGATGTGGATGTTGTCCCGCTCCCCCTCGTGGAAGAGGATCGAGAACTCCTTCTCCCCGATCAGCCGGGCGAGGCCGTCGGTGGCGGCCACGTTGCCCGCGGTCAGGGAGGCGAGCGAGGTGGTGTCGAGGTGCTCGATCTCGCCCTGGGCCGCGATCTGCTGGCCGTTCTTGTCGACGAGGAACACGACCTTGGCGTTGGCGTCGATTCGGAGCTTCGAGATGACGCGCTTGATCTCGTTGAACTCCTCCTCGTACATCACGATGTCGGGCGCCGCCATGCCGTGATCCTCCCCTCGCGAGGGCCCGGTGCCAAGAGGCCCGACGAATCGGGCGGACAGGTCCCCGGAGAACGCATTAGGGTAGCCCGCGGGTCAAGGGAATTCAAACGAGGGCCGGGGGTTAGGGGCACCCGTCCCCCCGCGGACCGGCACGGCCGGACTAGTACTCCCGGCGCCCCTCGAGGGCCTTGGCCATGGTCACCTCGTCGGCCCACTCGAGGTCCGACCCGACCGGGACGCCCATGGCGATGCGGGTGACCCGGACGCCGAGGGGCTTGAGGAGCCGGGCCAGGTAGACGGCGGTCGCCTCGCCCTCCACGGTGGGGCTCGTGGCGAGGATCACCTCCTCCACCCCGCCGGAGCGGACCCGCTCGAGGAGCCCCGGGATGCGGAGCTCGTCCGGCCCGATCCCCGAAAGCGGCGAGAGCGCTCCCAGGAGGACGTGGTAGCGGCCATGGAAGTCCCGGCTCTTCTCGACCGCGACGACGTCGTGGGGCTCCTCGACGACGCAGATCGTCTTGTCGCTCCGGGCGGGGTCCGAGCAGTGGCTGCAGACCTCCCGGTCGGTCACCGCGTTGCAGACCGAGCAGGCCCGGATCCCGTCGAGGAGGGTCGCGATCGTCTCCGAGAGCCGGGAGGCGTCCTCCCGGGTGCCCCGCAGGAGGTGGAAAGCGATTCGCTGGGCCGACTTCGGGCCGATCCCGGGGAGCTTGCGCAGCTCGTCGATCAGCCGGGAGACGGGGACCGGGTAGTCCATGGGGCCAGGGGTTTCGCCGGCCAGAGTGTAGCGCCAATGCGGGCCGCCGACTACGCGGCCCGCTCCGTCTCGCTCGCGGCGGGCTCCTCCGTGCGGACGAGCCAGCGCAGCGGCACCGGGTTGCGACCGCCCAGGGTCAGCCCCGTCGCGAGGAGGATCTTGAGGTCGAGCCAGGGCGACGCGTGGTTGACGTAGAGCAGGTCGTAGGTGATCCACTGGTGGAAGTCGGCGCCCTCCCGCCGGTCCCGGCACACCTGCCACAGGCCGGTGATCCCGGGGGCCACCGACAGCCGCGCGTCGCGCCAGGGCACGCAGATCTGGTTCTCGCGGAAGGGGGACGGACGCGGCCCGACGAGGCTCATCTCCCCCCGCACGACGTTCCACAGCTGGGGCAGCTCGTCGAGGTTCAGGCGCCGCAGCCAGCGTCCGACCCGGGTGACGCGCGGGTCGTCCTGGAGCTTGAACTGCGGCCCGTCCAGCTCGTTGTCCTCCACCAGCTCGCGCTGCCGGGCGTGCGCGTCCTGCGCCATGCTCCGGAACTTCCAGCACCGGAACGGCCGCCCGAGACGCCCCTCGCGGCGGTCCCCGTAGAGCACGGGGCCGGGAGAGGACAGCTTGACCAGGGCGGCGAGGACGGCGAGGACGGGGGCGAGCGTCACGAGGGCGAGGAGGCAGACCGCCCGCTCCACCGGGCCCTTGAGGCCGTACAGCTTCCGGAAGGGGTTGCGCTCTTCCGCCTCGCGGAGGCGGCCGATCGGGCTCGCGGGCTCCCGGGGCGCGGCGTCGTCCACCAGGGCGCCGGCGGAGGCCAGCGCCGCGGTCACCACCCGCTGGCGGGCGACGGCTCCGGCGGGGATGTCGGTGCCCGGAGCGACGACGGCCTGGGCGATGACCGCGTCGGCTCCGACGCGGCTCCCGCGCCCCACGACGCAGGGGCCGATGAGCACCGCTCGCTCCCCCACCTCGGCCCCCGCGTCCACGACCACCGCGCCGCGCACGACGGCCGTCGAGGCGACCCGCGCACACCGCGCCTCACGGAGGGCCGCTCCCCGGGGGGACGCTGGCTGCAGGAGGCGCTCGGTCAGCCCCAGGTACCCGGCCTCGCGCCTCAGGTTGAAGGTCGGTCCCGGGATGAAGAAGTCGCGGCTCGGGACGCCGGCGCCGGCGAGAGAGGCCCGCAGATCGGAGAGCGAGGCGAAGTGCGGGTTGAGGACGCCGTGCAGGCTGGCGACGGAGACGGCCGAGCAGGCGACCCCCGCGGCGAACGACCAGGTCACTCGGTCGTAGTACCGCTGGATGCGGACCACCCGGCCCTCCGCGTCGAGGAGGAGCCGCTCCGTCGTGCCCGCCGAGGTGCCGGCCGGCACCACCAGGTGCCGCGACGAGCGGCCCTCCCCCTCGAGGTTGGCGACGAGCGGCCCGATGTCGAGGGGCTCCGCGGCGAGCGTCACCGCGTCCCGGAGGAGAAGCCAGTCCGACGGCTCGAACTGGTGCAGCCGCCGCGCGAGTCCCGCGGGCGAGAGAACCTCGTCCACCCCGGCCGCGGGACCCCCGATCGACGCGACGTAGTCCGGGCCGGGGTCGAACGTGGTCAGGACGAGGACCCGCCCCGGGGCGTGCGGAGAGACCTCGGCCCGCAGGCGGCCGAGCACCGTGGAGGAGCCCGCCGGCATCTGGAGCAGGGAGATCCCGGGCGAGCCCGCCAGGTAGCCGGGCCGCGCGTCCAGGAAGACGGGGACGATCCTCATGGCGCGCTCACCGGGAGACTCAAGGAGGCATCCTCGTCCTCCGGGACCCCCGCCCTCCGGTCGCCGAGAGCCCGCGGATCGGCAGCGGCGGATCCCGCGCGGAGCGCCCCGTAGAGCTCGGCCCCTTCCGGAACCACGGTCCCGTCCGCGACGAGGCAGCGGTCGACCAGGGCATCGGCGCCGACGGCGCAGCGGTCCCACAGGACCGAGCGCGAGACGACGGCCCCCGGCCCCACCTGGCAGCCCGCGCCGATCGCCGTCGGCCCCACGATGGTCGCGCCGTCCCCGATGACCGCCTCGGGACCGACGATGACCGGGCCGACGAGGCGGGCCCCGGGAAGGACCCGCGCGCTCGCGTGCAGGAGTGCGTGCCCCGAGCGGAGGAAGCCCGCGGGCACGTCGCCCTCGACCGCGCGGCCGATGAACCTCTCGTTCGCCGCGAGGTAGGTCTCGGCGTCGACGATGCGGGGGCCGGTCCCATCCGTTTCGAGCATGGCGATGCGCTCGCCAGCCTCGTGGAGCCTCGGCAGCAGGGTCTCCTTGATGTCGTGAAACCCCTGGGACGGCACGAAGTCCAGGGCGCGCCGGTCGAGCACGTAGACACCCAGGGGGCTGAGCCCCGCGACGGCGAGACCCCCCTTGCGGCGGACGACGACGGTGACCGCAGCCCGCTCCCCGCGGTGGAGCTCGAGGAGAGCCTGGGGATCGAGATCCGGCATGGCCGTGGCGTCGACGACCAGGAGCGTGCCCGCCGCGGTGTCCCCGCCGGCGTCGCGAACGACGCCGGCGGTACCCCTGGGAGTCGGGTCCTCGCGAAACGAGACGGGGCAACGGAGGCCGGACTCGGCCTCGACGGCCTGGCGCACCTCTCGCGAGGCCCCGTTGAGGCAGACGGTCACTCCGGAGACATCGGCCTCGCAGAGCCAGCGGAGAGGGTAGCTGACGACGGGGCGCAGGGCGACGGGCAGCAGCGGGCGCGGGCGGAGCCGCTCGAAGAGCGACCGGCGCTTGGGGTAGGCCCCAGCGAGGACTACACCCCACAACCCCTCCGACCCAGGGGACGAAACCAAGGTCATTCTCCGTCTTTCCCGAGTGAACGCGACAGCCCGGGCGCCATGGAGGGGGTTGGCGCGACCGGCGCACCGACCAATCTAGCACGGCTGGGAAGGGGCGAGTCGACGGCTCGCCCCGGCGAGGCGGTGGGCCCTACAGGCCCGGCAGCTTCATCCCGCCGGTGAGGCCGCCGACCTTCTCCTGGATCGCCTCGTCCACCTTGCGGCTCGCCTCGTTCACCGCGGCGAGCACCAGGTCCTGGAGCATCTCGACGTCGTCCCGGTTGACGACCTCGGGGTCGATCTTCAGGCTGCGCAGCTGCTTCTGGCCGTCCATCTCGACCTTCACCATGCCGCCGCCCGAGCTCGCCTCGATCACGAGGGCCGCGATCTCGGCCTGGATGCGCTCCTGGGCCTGCTGGAGCTGCTTCATCAGCTTGCGGGGGTCACCGAAGGGGTTCACACGTCCTCCCTGGAGGCCTTGGCCTCGCGCACGTCCACCACGCGCCCGTCGAAGATGTCGAGCGCCTCCTGCACCGCCGTCTCCTTCTCGGCTTCCTCGCGGAACGTCTGGCGGCGGTCTTCCTCCGGCGAGGGGCCACCCGGCGCCTCCGGCGGGGGGGCGTCGGCCACCACGACCTTCAGGTGGAGGCTCCTCCCCGCGGCCTTCTTCGCGAGCTCGCGGTACTCGTCCTGGTGCATGGTGCCGAAAGTCAGGAAGTCCGGCGGCACCTCGATCACGAGCGTCTCGCCGTCGAGCCGGACGGTGGCCGGGCGCAGGGGCGCCGCGAGCGACGGACGGCCCTGGCACAGGTCGATCATCTTCGCGAGGAGCGCCTCCGGCGACCCGGCGGGGGCGGGCGGGTGCGGCGCCGGGGGCGGCGCCTCCTCCCGGCGGGTCGGGGACGCGGGAGCGGGACGCGAGGCGACCGGGGCGGGCGGAGCCGCCGGCCTCGGCGCGGGCAGCGTGCCGGCCGGAGCGCCGCCGAGGAGGCGCTCGACGCGCGCGACCAGCTCGGCGAATGGCACGAGGCGCCTCATGTGCACGAGCTTGAGCAGGGCGAGGTCGAGGGCCACGCGGGGGTCGGTGGCGCTGCGCAGCTCGCCCTCCACGCGCGTCAGCACGTCGAGGCCCCGCAGCAGGTCCTCCTCGGAGAGGGCCGCCGCGAGGCCGCGCAGCCGCTCCAGCTCCTCGGGCAGGATCGGGGCGAGGAGCGGGCTTGCCGGCGGGGCGAGCTTCACGAGCAGGATCTCCCGCAGGTGAAGCAGCAGCTCGCGCGCGAAGGCCCGGTAGTCGGACCCGTAGTCGGCCAGGCTCTCCACGAGGTCGAGCATGACCAGGCTGTCCCCGTCGACGATCGCCTTCGCGGCGCGGTGGAGCAGCTCGCGGTCCACCAGGCCGAGGAGCCCGGCCACGTCGGGGTCGCCGACCTCGTCGCCGGTGAACGCGAGGACCTGGTCGAAGAGCGAGAGCGAGTCGCGCACGCTGCCCTCGGCCGCGCGCGCGACGAGGGCGAGGGCGGCGTCGGAGACCCGGATGCCCTCCTGGTCGGCCACGTGGCGCAGGTGCTGCTGGAGCTCCCGGGCCGGGATCATGCGGAAGTCGTACTGCTGGCAGCGGGAGAGGATCGTCTCCGGGATCTTGTGGTACTCGGTGGTGGCGAAGATGAACTTCACCCGCGGGGGCGGCTCCTCGAGCGTCTTCAGCAGCGCGTTGAAGGCGGCGCCGGAGATCTGGTGGACCTCGTCGATGATCCAGATCTTGAAGCGGTCCCGGGCCGGGCTGTACCGCGTCGCCTCGCGCAGCTCCCGGATGCTGTCGACGCCGGTGTTCGAGGCGCCGTCGATCTCCTGCACGTCGAGGCTCTTGCCGTCGGCGATCTCCCGGCAGGAGTCGCACGCCCTCGCCCGCTCCTCGTCGGTGCGGGTGGAGCAGGGGCTGGCGGTCGGCCCCTCCGCCTTCGCGCAGTTGAGGGCCTTGGCGAGGATGCGGGCCGTCGTCGTCTTGCCGACCCCGCGGGCGCCCGAGAGGAGGAAGGCGTGGCCGATCTTGCCCCGCTCGATGGCGTTGCGCAGCGTGCGGATCACGGTCGTCTGGCCCACCACCTCGTCGAACGACGTGGGCCGGTACTTGAGGGCGAGGACCTTGTAGCTCAAGGGCTGGTCGGGGGGTCGTGAGGGGCCGGCCCCACGTGAACCCCGGCTGACCTGCGGCACACGCGAGGCTCGCCTAACCGTTGCTCCCTTCCGGGCCTGGCGGGGTTCAGCGACTCGAGTTGCGCAGGGCCGGGGCCCACGTGCGGCCGACCCGAAGCTAGGTTACCGCATTTCCTCACGACACGCGCAGCGTCTCGTCCCCCAGGCCGACGACGCTGCCCGGCTGCAGCCAGGCCCGCTCGGTGCGCTGGCCGTCGACCCAGGTCCCGTTCGTGCTGCCGAGGTCCTCGATCCAGCAGGTCCCCTCGGGGGTCCGCCAGACCCGAGCGTGGTGGCGCGAGGCCCGTCGGGAGGCCAGGACGACGTCGTTGTCCCGGGCGGTGCCGAGGGTGAGACACGGCCGGTCGAGGGGGTGGGCCTGCCCCCGGGCATCGATCAGGACGCCGGGGACAGCGAGGGCGACGGCCTCGGCCGGCGGAGCCGTCGCGGCCGGCTCCGGGGCTGCCCTCCGACCCAGCACCTTCCGCAGGACGAGGCCGAGTCCCAGCAGCCCGGCGGCGAGCGCCCCGGCCGCGGCGGCGAGGGGCAGCCACCGCCGGCCACCGGCCGGGGCGGCGGCCGGAGGGGCGGCGACGGAGGCGGCGGCCTTCTGCTTCTCCGCGATCGCCTTCCGCAGCTCCGCGTCGGGGTCCGGCCCCAGGCGCTCCGCGGCCCGGGACGCCGCGTCGACGCGGGCCTGCAGCGCGTCCGTGCGCTCGCGCAGTGTCTTCACCGCCGCCGTCCACTCGGCGTCCTCCGCCGGCCCCATCGGCGCCCCGAGGCTCTGCAGCGCCAGCACGTAGGCCGCGAGCACCGCCTCGCGCCACTCCGATTCCCGCGCGAGGAGCGCGGCCATGCCCCCGGGATCGCTCTCCGCCACCGCGAGGAGCGGGACGAGGTTCCCGGCCCGCCAGTCGGCGACCGCGGGCCCCACGAGCGCCAGCTGGCCGAGAGCCTCGACCGGGACCCGGCCCTCGCGGGGCTGGAACGCCGCCCAGTCGATGCCGCCGGCCAGGTCGAGCGCGAGCCCCTCCGCCGCGTGCACGGCCGGGAGCAGCTCGAAGCGCGCCGGTGGGCGCAGGACGGCCGGCGGGAGCGCCGCCTTTCCACGGTCGGCCGCTCGCACCGTGACCCCGGCGGCATCGCTGGTGGCGTCGAGCACGGTGTCCGCGGTCTTCGTCAGGATGCCGGAGAAGTTGAAGCACTCCTCGGCGAAGCGGGCCGAGGTCGCCACCGCGTCGAGGGCCTTGTGTACCTCCTCGAGGCGCTTCGCCGCCGCCGCGAGCTCGGGCGCGCCGAGGCCGGCCGCCATCACGTTCAGGAACGCCTGCGTGCACTCGCTCGCGTTAGCGGCCAGGGCCTGGACCATGTCCTCGCCGATGCGCCAGTCGGTGACGTGCTGGAACTCCCGGCCCATCGCCGCCTTGCGCGCGCCGAGCCGGGCCTCCACCCCGGAGCTCACCTCGTGGATCCGCTCGTAGTCCGCGTTGCCGAGGAAGAGCGAGACCGTCTCGTTGCCGGCGTCGTCGTAGGGCTTCAACAGCTTCTCGGTGAGGAACCCGCCGAGGTCGGGGACGACGCCCTCCGGGACCTGCTCGGTCACCTTCCCCGCCACGAAGTCCGAGAGCTCCTCGAGGGCCTTCGACAGGAACACCTTGTCCAGCAGGGAGCGCCGGAAGCGCCCCCCCGACTCGAGCTCGGGGCTCGAGGGGGCGCGGGAGAGAACGACCTTGGCCAGCCAGCCGAACAGGCTGTCGCGCACGCCCGACTTGTCCGCGAGCGACTTGATCCACTTCGCCTTCTTCACCTTGAGGTCGTGGACGCCCGCGGCCTTCTCGATGTGCTTGTATTTCTCGTCGACGGCCTTCGCGAGGCGGGAGTCGGTGTAGAAGTACTCGCCGGCGGTCTTGACGAGCGACCAGCCGTGGCCGAGGAGCTCTCCGGCGGCCGTCTTCGCGTCGCCGCGACCGTCCTTCAGGAGGCTGAGCATCCAGGCCGCGATCTGGAGCTTGTCGGCGAGGCCCTGCGCCTCGGGGGCCTTCAGGCGGGCGAGCAGGACCTGCGCGTCGGAGGCGAGGTCGAGCGCCTGCCGCTTGACGGCGAGCGAGGCCGGCCACTGCCCGAGCGCCGAGGTGAGCCGCTTCTGGCGGGCCGTGAACTCCTCGTCGGGGTCGAGCAGGACCGCCTCGCGCAGCGAGAGGTCCCACCGCGGCCAGTTCGCCATCTTCATCGCGATCGTGAACTGGCCCTTCTCGTCGGAGACGGCCTTCTCGATCGCCGCCCAGGTGAGCATCGGGCTCTCGAGCGAGACGGTCGCGTCGTTGAGCGCCTCGCGGCTCGTGACCGGCGAGTTCGGCAGGTGCGAGGCCCGCAGGTTCAGCGTCCCCCGGATGCTCCCGTTGAGGCTGCCGATGCGAATCCCCACCCGGGACTTCGGGAGGCCCGGCTTCTCCACGACGAGGTCGGCGGGAGCCGTCTTGAGCAGGGTGAGCGTGGCCGTCTTCGTCCCCTTCTGCTCGCCGGCGCGGTAGTCGACGGCGATCTCCCGCCCCTTCTGCTCGCCGATCTCCTGCATGTTGCGGGCCTCGAGCAGCGGAGTCTTGTAGAGGGCCCGGGCGGTGCCGTCGGCGCCCGTCGTGGCGTCCGACTTCACGAGCGAGCCGAGCTCGTCGGGGGCGAGGCGGGGGCCGACCCTCCACTCGAGAGCGACGCCGCCGACCGGCTTGCCCTTGTCGTCCACGTAGCGGAAGACGGCCTCGGCCGTGGTCTCGCCGTCGGCGGCCACCGTGGCGGGCCGCACGGCCAGGGACACCTGGGGCGGGCTGGGGCTCGGGGTGGGCGTCGGCGAGGGCTCGTCCTTGCCGCCGAACAAACCCCCGAGGGTCTGGGTCAGCGAGGGCCGCGGGGGGATGGTGAAGCTCCCGGCCACGACCAGCCCCCGCCCGCCGGCGTTGTAGGAGCCGCTCATCTCGATGCGGACGGTGGCCCCTTTCGCCCCGGCGGGCACGCGCACCGCGACGTCGAAGGACTCGCTGTTGAAGTTCGGCCACCCGCTCGGGATGCGCTTGCTCCACGACTTCTGCTCGCTGCCGGCGCTCACCGTGACGACGGCGTCGGCGTGGTAGCCGCTGCCCATGCGGCACGACCCGGAGACCCGGATCTCGCCCCCGCTCGCCGTGCCCTCGAGCTCGCGGGACGTCGTGAAGCCCTCCGCGTCCTGCGTCCGCGAGACGGACACCCCGGAGATCGTGTAGATGATCTGCATCCCGTTGAAGGGCTGCGCGGGGAACGTGTCCCCCGCGGCGCGGGCGGCGGGGAGAAGGGCGACGAGACAGGCAAGAAGGGCGAGGCGGGTGGGGCGCCGAGCCGTCATTTCCCGCCCGGCGCCTTCTCCGGCACGTAGGGCTGCCGCAGGTGCACCGGCCGCTCGCGGTGGCCGGCCTTCAGGTTCAGCATCTCGACGAACAGCGAGAAGGCCATGGCGAAGTAGATGTAGCCCTTGGGCACGTGGTGCCCGAAGCCGTCCGCCATCAGCATCATGCCGATCGCGAGGAGGAAGGCGAGGGCCAGCATCTTGATCGTCGGGTGGTGGGAAACGAAGTCGCCGATCGGCTTCGCGAAGACCATCATGACGAGGACCGCGGCCACGACCGCCGCGATCATGATCGCGACCTGCTGCACCATCCCGACCGCGGTGATGACCGAGTCGAGCGAGAAGACGATGTCCAGGGCCATGATCTGGGCGAGGACGGAGGCGTAGGAGGCCGCCACCCGCGCCGACTTCTCCCCCTCGTGGCCCTCGAGCTTGTCGTGGATCTCGTGGGTGCTCTTCGCCACGAGGAACAGTCCCCCGACGATCAGCACGAGGTCGCGGCCCGAGACCGGGTGCCCCATGAGCGGCACGGTGAAGAGCGGCTCGGTCAGCCCCATGATCCAGGAGAGCGAGAGGAGCAGCAGGATGCGCATGACCATCGCGAGGCCGAGGCCGATGCGGTAGGCCTTCGCCTGCTGGTGGGCGGGCAGCTTCCCGACCAGGATCGAGATGAAGACGATGTTGTCGATCCCGAGGACGATCTCGAGGGCGGCCAGGGTCAGGAAGGCGATCCAGGCCTGGGGGTCGGTGATCCACTGCATAGCGGCCGATCCTACCCGAAATCAGCCGAGCGCTGCGTGCGGACGGAGAGGCAGAGGAAGAGCGCTGCCACGTCGGCGAGGGCGAGCAGGGCTACCGGGAGATGTAACCCCACTTACCGGTGAACACGTCGCCGACGAGGACCGGGGAAAGCCCTTCGCTGAACGCCTCGCAGTAGTCGAATTGGCGGGGGATCATCCAGTTGCCCGCCTTGTCGATGTAGCCGAACTTGCCCTCCTCCTCCCTGCCGACGAGCACGACGGCGATGCCGTCGCTGAACGGGTCCGCGGAATCGAACGAGGGGTCGATGACGAACCCGCCCGTCTTGTCGATGTAGCCCTGCTTGCCCGTCTCGAGGTCACCGATGCGGACGACGGCGATCCCGTCCTTGAATGGGCCCGCGTCGTCGAACTGCGGCTGGATCACCAGCCGGCCCGTCCCGTCGATGTAACCGTGCCTGCCGGTCTCCTCGTCGCCCACCCGGACGACCGCGAGGCCCTGGCTGAAGAAGTACGCCCGGTCGAACTGCGGCTGGATCACGAGGGCGCCCGTCTTGTCGACATAGCCCCACTTGCCGGTCTCCTCGTCGCCCACGCGGACGGCCGCGAGTCCCTCCGAAAACCGGAGCACGTCATCGAACCGCCGGGAGGAGAGGAACGTGCCCGCCTTGTCGATGTGGCCCCCCTGGCTCGACCCTTCGTCGAGGCGGACGGCGGCGAATCCCTCGGCGAAGCTGTCCGCCCACGAGAACCGGGGCTCGATCAAGAACTTGCCCGTCTTGTCGATGTAGCCGTACCTGCCGGTCTTGACGTCGCCGACGCGAACGGCCGCCAGTCCCTCCGCGAACGGCTCGGCCCGGTCGAAGCGCGGCCGGATCACGAACTTGCCCGTCTTGTCGATGTAGCCGCTCTTGAGCGACCCCCGGTCCTCGACGCGGACCAGGGCCATTGCGTCCCTGAACCCACCGGCCCAGGCGAACCTCGGCTCGATCACGAGCTGCCCCGTCTTGTCGATGTAGCCGACCTTGCCCGTCTTGACGTCGCCGACGCGAACGGCCGCGAGCCCCTCGCTGAACGCCTTGGCGTCCGCGAACCGGGGCTCGATCGCGAACTTCCAGGCGATCGGGGTCGGGGCGGGGGAAGCGGTGGGGGACGGCTTCGGGGCGGGCGACGACGAGGGCCGGCACGCGCTCGGGACCCACGACGTCGCCACGATCACGAACGCCAGGGCCGCCGGTCGACGCTCCATGTCGAGTCTCCTGTCCCGTGGGGTGGCGGAGAGAGAGGGATTCGAACCCTCGGTAGACGGGTTACGCCTACACGTGATTTCCAGTCACGCCGATTCAACCACTCTCGCATCTCTCCGTCGTCGACCCGGCCGCGAGAGGCACAGAATACCATCGGGCCTCGGGGTCGCGCACGCCGGCCCCTTGAGCGCCCGGCCGGCCGGGGGGATACTCCGCGGCAAGTCCCGGGGAGGTCGGCACATGCGCGTGCGGCAGCGGTCGCGAGGGCTCGTCGCGTCGGTCCTTCTGCTGGCAGGCCTCGGCCTGGCGCCTGCCGCGCTCGCCGCCGCACCCCAGGGCGTCACCCCGCCCGAGCCGAGCGTCGTCCTCCGGCCGCAGCGGGTGTTCGACGCCACGAGCGAGCAGGCCCACGAGGACTGGGTCGTCCTCGTCACCGGCAACCGCATCGCGGCCGCCGGCCCCGCGGCGCAGGTTCAGGCCCCCGCCGGCGCGCGGACGATCGACCTGCCCGGGATGACGCTCCTGCCCGGCCTCATCGACGCGCACTCGCACGTGTTCCTGCACCCCTACGACGAGACCCTCTGGAACGACCAGGTGCTGAAGGAGCCGCTCGCCTACCGGACCCTCGCGGCCGCGATCCACGCCGAGCGCACGCTGATGGCGGGCTTCACGACGCTGCGCGACCTCGGCACGGAGGGGGCGGGCTACGCCGACCTCTCGGTGAAGCGCGCGATCGACGAGGGGCGCATACCGGGCCCGCGCCTCCAGGTCGCGACGCTGGCCATCGTCGCCACCGCGAGCTACGGCCCCGGCCCGCTGGGCTTCGCCCCGGAGTTCGTGCCCCCGAAGGGGGCGCAGGAGGCGACCGGCCTCGCGCAGATCGTCCAGGCCGTGCGCGAGCAGGTCGGCCACGGGGCCGACTGGGTGAAGGTCTACGCCGACTACCGGCGCGGGCCGGGCGGCGCCACCGTGCCGACGTTCTCGATCGAGGAGCTGAAGGCCCTCGTGGACGAGGCGCACAGCGCGGGCCGCCCGGTCGCCGCCCACGCCGCGTCGGCGGAGGGGATGCGCCGCGCCACGCTCGCCGGCGTCGAGACGATCGAGCACGGCTACGGCGGCACCGACGAGGTCTTCAAGCTCATGGCCGAGAAGGGCGTCGCCTTCCTGCCGACGCTCACCGCCGAGGAGGCGTACTCGGAGTACTTCCAGGGCTACAAGCGGGGGACCGAGCCCTACACGAAGGACATGCAGACGGTCTTGAACGCCGTCCGCCTCGCGCGCAAGAACGGGGTCGTCGTGGCCTGCGGCAGCGACGTCGGCGTCTTCGCCCACGGCGAGAACCACCGCGAGCTCGCGTGGCTGGTGAGGGCCGGCATGACGCCCGCGCAAGCCCTCCTCGCGGCCACCGCGGTCGCCGCGAAGGTGATCGGCTGGGCCGATCGCATCGGTCAGGTCCGGCCGGGGCTGCTGGCGGACCTCGTCGCGGTGCCCGGCGACCCGACCCGCGACGTCGGGGTGGTCGCTCGCGTGGGCTTCGTGATGAAGGACGGCCGGGTCTTCAGGCAGCCTCGGCCGTAGACGCCTCCAGGGTTCGCCGGCGTCCGACCCTAGTCCGGCAGACGCAGCTGCGTCGGCTCGGTCAGCACGATCTCGGGCTTTCCCCGGTAGAGGTGCACGACGCCCCGCACCTGGACGACCTTGCCCTCGTGGCCCTTCACCCCCGTGAACAGCGGCTGGCTTGCCTTCATGATCGTGGCGGTGAACACGTGGTTGGGGTAGCGGCCGCCGAAGTTGATGTGGGTCGTCAGGTTCACCGACAGCACGATCTGTTCGACCTTGCCCTCCACGACGACGAGGTCGCCGACGTGCTTGGCGGCCTCGGCCGGGGTGATGATCGGAGGAGGCGCAGCCGTAGCGAGGAACGGCAGGGCCGCGAGCACCAGAGCCAGCATCGTCACCTCTCGCGGAATTCTAGCCCGGCTTTCGGCGCGCGGGCGCCACTCGTCCGTGGCGCCGGCCTGGCGGAGAGGGTGGGATTCGAACCCACGGTACCTTTTGGGTACAACGGTTTTCGAGACCGCCCGATTCAACCACTCTCGCACCTCTCCGCGCGTCCGGCCGTGGTCGAGACAGCCCCTGATTCTAACCCAGGCCGGCGCCGATCCCGGCGGGACCGCCGGGACGCCTAGGACGAGTCCCGCCGAGACTTGAAGAACTCCTGCAGGATCGCCCGGCACTCGTCGCCGAGGACCCCGTCCACCGCCTCGAAGCGGTGGTTGAGGGGCAGGGCGCTCGGGTCGAGGAGCGAGCGCACGGCCCCGCCCTTCGGGTCGGCGACGCCGTAGACGACCGTGGCCACCCGGGCGTGCACGATCGCTCCCACGCACATCAGGCACGGCTCGACGGTGACGTAGAGCGTCGCCCCGGTGAGGCGGTAGTTGCCGAGGGCGCGCCCCGCCTCGCGCAGGGCCAGGACCTCCGCGTGGGCGGTGGGGTCGGAGGTGCCGATGGGGCGGTTGTAGCCACGGCCCACCACCCCGCCGTCGAGAACGACGACCGCGCCCACCGGGACCTCTCCCGCGGCCCGGGCGAAGGCTGCCTGGGCGAGGGCGAGGCGCATGAAGCTCTCGTGGTCGGCGCTCATCGGGGCAGGGGCAGGATAGCCCCTCCGCCCGCGGCGATCCAGGCGTGGGGAGGGGCCTACCAGGCCGGCCGGCGCAGCTGCCCCACCCGCCGCTTCTGCAGCGTCTCGATCGCGGCCAGCTCCCGCCTCACGGCCGCCGCCGTCTCCGGCCTCGGGCCCAGCTCCAGCGCGGCGAGCAGGTACTGGTAGGCGGCCGTGGGCTCGTGGCGGTCGTCGAGCAGGATCATGCCGGCGAGCGCGTGGGCCTCGGCGAGGCCCTCGCCCTGCGGCACGTCCCGCACGACCCGCCGCAGCAGGACGAGCGCCGCATCGGAGTGCCCCTGCTCGCGGAGCCAGGTGGCGAGCGCGACCGACTCTCCCGCGGAGAGGACACCGCGGGCCGCGGGCGCGGGCAGCGCAAAGTAGGCCCGGGCGGCCTCGTCGAGGCGGCCGTCGGCGAGGGCGGCCCGCACGGCCGCGACGCCGGTGGGTGCCTCCCGGGGCGACTCGATGTCGGCGGGTCGTTCGGCGAGGCCGCGCCGATCCATGACCCACGCGGCGAGGCCACCGGCGATGAAGCCCCCGATGTGCGCGCCGTGCGCCACCCCGCCCTCGCCCGCCAACAGGAAGGGCAGCAGGTTGTCGAGGAGGAGGTACATGCCGAGCACGTACCTGGCCGGGATCTCGAAGACCTGCATCAGGAACGGCGGCAGGAACGCCAGCATCCTCACGGTGTTCCTCGGGAAGAAGACGAAGTAGAAGCCGAGGACGCCGGAGATCGCCCCCGAGGCCCCGACGAGCGGCACGTCGGAGGACCGGAAGACGAGGGCGTGGCTGAGCGTCGCCACGACGCCGGTGAGCAGGTACCCGAGGAAGTAAGGGATCGCCCCCAGCCGCCGCTCGACGTTGTCCCCGTAGATCCAGAGGAAGAGCATGTTCCCGAAGAGGTGCATGAAGCCCCCGTGGAGGAACATGCAGCTCAGCAGGCTCGCGAGGTGGGGCGCGTTCGGACGGTACCCGTGCTCGAACGCGAAGAGGTCGTAAGCACTCGTCTGGGCGACGATCTGGCTGACGTCCGCCCTGCCCTGGAGCTCGCGGGACATGACCTCGACGTACTCCGGGAAGTCGGGGTCGTTCACGTCCGCGCGCTGCGAGCCGAGCGGGACGTTCAAGAGCAGGAACGCCGCGACGTTCGCCGCGATGAGGGCGTAGGTGACGAAGGGGATGCCTTTCGGGTTCGGGGCGTCGCCGACGGGCAGGAACATGGGGACCCTTCGATCGCTGGTTCAGGGCGCGGCCGTAGCGTAGCACGCGGCTTTTGTGTCGACGGAGGAACCGAAGCCACCGGAGAGGACAAAGCGCCCGGAGTTGACGTAGAATGACCGACTGGTCAGCCGGCTGACTCATGGGTTCTACGAGAGGACGATGTCCGAAACGAAGGAAGCGCTGGTCGAGCAGTACCGCCGCGACACCATCCAGTGCGCGGCGCAGCGGGTCATCGCCCAGCGCGGCCTCGCCGGCACGTCGATGGCCGCGATCGCCGAGGAGGCCGGCGTCGCGAAGGGCACCCTGTACCTCTACTTCAGGGACCGGGACGACCTCCTCGACCAGGCCGCCGGCCGCATCTTCGACGAGCTGCTCGAGCGGCTGAAGGGGGTGCTGGCCGGGGGTCGCCCGCTGCGCGAGAGCCTTCGCGAGCTGGTCCGGACGAAGCTCGCCTTCTTCGACGAGAACCAGGCGTTCCTGCGGGTGTACATGGCCCTGCGGCTCGGGGGGGGCGACACGGCCCGCCACCACCGGCGACGCCGCTCGCGGTATGCGAGCTACCTGGAGATCCTCACGGGGTACCTGGCCGCGGCTACCCGGCGGGGCGAGATGAGAGCGTTCGACCCGGCCCGGGTCGCGCTCTTCTTCGCCGAGGGGACGAGCGCCATCCTGCAGCGCCGCCTCGAGGAAACCGGGCGGCCCCCGGAGGAGGACGTGGAGTGGATCGTGGACCTGCTGCTGAACGGGCTCTGCCCCGGGCGGCGATCGTGAGACGGCTCGCGCTCGCCTCGTCCCTCGCCGCCACCCTGGCCGCGGCCGCGACCGCCTACGCCCAGGCGCCGCCCGCCGGGTCCCGCACGACCATCAGCTTCGACGAGGCCCTTCGCCGGGCCCTCGACGCGAACACGACCGTCGGGCGCGCGCGGGCCGAGGTGGGCGCCGCCAATGCCCAGAGGCGGACCTACCTCTCCTACGTCCTCCCCCGCATCGGCGCGACCGGCGGCCTCATCCGGAACAGCGAGGAGGTCTCGTTCGGGGGCAGCGACTTCCAGCGGGTGATCCTTCCCCTCAACGACTGGAACGTGCGGCTCACGATCGCGCAGCCCGTCTTCGCCGGCCTGCGCGAGCAGCGGGCCTACCAGCAGGCGAAGGAGGGCGTGCGTTCGGCCGAGCAGGGCGTCCGCGGCACCGAGGACCGCATCCTGCTGCGCACGGCCGCGGACTACATCCAGGTCGTGGGCGGCGACGCCCTCATGAAGGTCGAGGAGCAGACGCTGGCTCTCGCCCGGGACCGGCTCAAGGAAGCCCGCGACTTCTTCGAGGCCGGGGAGACGACGCGGGTCGACGTCCTGCGCGCGGAGTCGGCGGTCGCGGCGGCGGAGCGCCGCGTGGCCCTCGCCCGCCGGGACCGCGACGCCGCCCTCGGCCAGCTCCGAATCGACCTGAACCAGGACGGCGACTTCGAGGTCAGCGAGCCGAGCCTCTCCCTGCCGGCCCGGCCCGACGAGGCGCTCCTCCTGCAGCAGGCCGAGGAGTCGCGGGCCGAGGTCCGCCAGGCGAAGAGCGCCCTGCGCATCGCGGAGCTGGAGGTCTCGAAGCAGAGGGGCGCCTACCTGCCGACGGTGACCGCCGACGCCGGATACGTCTGGCAGAAGACCGCCTTCCCGACCGATCAGTACGGCTACGCCGCGCTGCGGTTCGTCGTCCCGATCTGGCAGTCGGGCGAGATCAGCTCCCGGGTCGCCTTCGCGCGCGAGCGCGAGCGACAGGCGCGGCTCGCCCTCGAGGAGCAGCTGCGCACCGTCCAGGAGGACGTCCGGCGGGCGCTGCTCGACCTGCAGACCGCGACGACCAGCCTCGCCCTCTCCGAGGACCAGCTCCGGGCCGCGGAGGCCGAGTACCAGCAGGTGGCCGACCTCTACCGCAGCCAGGAGGCCACGTCGCTCGACATCCAGTCCTCGGAGACGAACCTGAACGACGCGCGACGCGCGGTCGTGGTGAGCCGCCTGGCGCGCCTGTTCTCCGATCTCGCGGTGTACTTCGCCGCCGGCGATCTCAAGTCCGCCGTCATCAAGGAGGTCCAGCCGTGACGTTCCGACCGACGACCGCCCTCGCCCTTCTCGCTCTCGTGCTCGCCGGCTGCGGCCGCGCCCCGCGGAAGGCCGAGACCTCCGCCACCCCTCCTCCGCTGCCCGCCGACGTCCGGTCGGTCGAGGCGGTGGCCTCGCCGCCTTCGGTAACGGTGCCCGGAACGGACGCCCTCACCGCCGGCGGCCACCTGGACCTCACCGGCGAGTTCGTGGCCCCCATCCGCTCCGACCTCGTGCCCCGCACCCCGGGACGCGTCGGACGGGTGCTCGTCGACGAGGGGCAGCTCGTGCGCAAGGGCCAGCCGCTCCTCGAGCTGGAGACCGACTACCTGAAGCTGGACCTCGCGCGGGCCGAGGCCGACCTCGCCCGCGCCGACGCGGCGGCAAAGGACGCGGAGCGCGACTTCGAGCGGAAGAAGGGCCTCGCGACCAAGGGCTCGGTGTCGCAGGCCGCCTACGACCGGTCGCAGGCGGGGTCCGAGGGGGCGACGGCGGCGCGGGCGGCGGCCCGGGCGGCTCTCGACACCGCCCGCCAGCGCCTCGCCGACGCCGTGCTGACCTCGCCGGTGGACGGCGTCGTGGCGGCCCGCCGGACGGACGTGGGCGAGCGGCTGGGCGACAGCACCGTGGCCTTCGTCGTGGAGCAGACCGCCCCTCTGAAGCTCAAGTTCCGCGTGCCCGAGCGCTACCTCGCCGCGGTCAAGGTCGGCCAGACGGTGAAGGCCACGGTCGACCCCTACCCGGGCACCGAGTTCGAGGGGACGCTGAGCCTGGTGGGCGGCTCGATGGATGCCGCTACTCGGACGTTCCTCGCCGAGGCGGAGTTCCCGAACCGCGACCGGCGGCTGCGGCCGGGTCTCTTCGCCCGGATCACGCTCGACATCAAGGCCGACTGAGCCATGCAGAAGCTGGCCGAGATCTGCGTGAGGCGCCCCGTCTTCACCTGGGTGCTGATCCTGTCCCTCGTCGTGGTCGGCCTCTTCGCCTACGACCGCCTCGGCGTCGACCGCTTCCCCAAGATCGACTTCCCCTTCGTCACCATCAGCACCCGCCTCGTGGGCGCGGCGCCGGAGGAGATCGAGACCGAGGTCACGGACAAGATCGAGGAGGCGGTCAACACGATCAGCGGCATCGATCAGCTGATCTCGATCTCGGCCGAGGGCGTCTCCCAGGTCATCGTCAACTTCGACCTCGAGAAGAACCCCGACGTGGCCGCCCAGGAGGTGCGCGACCGCGTCAACAGCGTGCTGCGCGACCTGCCCCGCGACGCCGACCCGCCGGTGATCGAGAAGATCGACCCCGACGCCGCCCCCGTTCTCTCGGTGGCGGTCTCGGCGGCCGCCCCCATCCGGGACGTGACCGAGTTCTGCGACAAGGTCCTGCGCCGGCAGGTGGAGTCGGTGCTGGGGGTCGGCCAGGTCAAGCTCATCGGCGGCCGCCTGCGGCAGATCAACGTGATCGCCGACCCCGCGAAGCTCGCCGGCCTGGGCCTGACCGCGGCCGAGGTGGCGGGGTCCCTCGCCTCCCAGAACACGCAGCTCCCCGGCGGGCGCGTCGAGCAGGGCCTGCGCGACCTCACCCTGCGCACCTACGGCCGCGTCGCCACCCCCGCCGCCTTCGGCGACATCGTCATCACGAACCGCAACGGAACCCCGGTGCGGGTCTCCGACGTGGCCCGGGTCGAGGACGGGGCGGAGGACGTGGAGACGTTCGCGAGCGTCAACGGCGAGCCGGCGGTGGTCCTCCAGGTTCGCAAGCAGTCGGGCACGAACACGATCGAGGTGGTGCAGCGGGTCAAGGACCGCCTGGAGAGCCTGAAGGCCCAGATGCCGAAGGGCTACCGGCTCGACGTCGTGCGCGACCAGGCCGAGTACATCGTGACCGCGGTGGACACGGTGAAGGAGCACCTCGTCCTCGGGTCGCTCTTCGCGGCCGGGGTCGTGTGGTTCTTCCTGCGCCGCTTCCGCCCCACCCTCATCTCCGCGATCGCCATCCCGAGCTCGCTCATCGCCACCTTCGCCGCCATGCAGTACATGGGCTTCACGCTCAACATCATCACCCTGCTGGCCCTCACCCTCGTGGTCGGGATCGTCATCGACGACGCGGTGATCGTGCTCGAGAACATCTTCCGCTTCATGGAGGAGAAGGACCTGCCGCCCATGAAGGCGGCGGTCGAGGGGACGAAGGAGATCGGCCTCGCCGTCCTCGCCAGCAGCCTCTCCCTGATCGCGGTCTTCCTGCCCGTGGCGTTCATGGGCGGGATCGTGGGCCGCTTCATGAACTCGTTCGGCGTGACCATGGCCTACGCGATCGGGGTGTCGGTGCTGGTCGCCTTCACCCTCACCCCCATGCTCTCCGCCCGGTGGATCCGGCCGAAGGAGATCGAGGCCGAGCACGGCTCGCGCGAGCACGGCTTCTACGCCTGGATCGAGCGGACCTACCTGGGCCTCCTCGACTGGGCGATGTCCCACCGCTGGGCGGTCGTCCTGCTCATGATCGCGGTCTTCCTCACCACGATCCCCCTCGGCATGGTCGCCAACAAGAACTTCCTCCCCCGCGACGACGAGTCGCAGTTCGAGGTGAACGTCCGCGCCCCCGAGGGCTCGAGCCTGGAGTCCACGAAGACGATCCTCGACTCGATCGCGAGGCGCGTGCACGAGCTCCCCGAGGTCGAGTACACCCTCCTCACCATCGGCTCCGACCCCCAGAACACGCTCAACCTCGGCTCGATCTTCGTCAAGCTCCGCCCGGTCAAGGAGCGCAAGAAGGACCAGTTCGTGGTGATGGACGAGATCCGGACGGGCATTCTCCCGCAATACGGCCGGCTCAACCTCCGCGTGCAGGTGCAGCCGGTCGCGGCCTTCGGCGCCGGCAACAACGCGGAGATCCAGTTCTGGATCGGCGGACCGGACCTCGACCAGCTGCAGAAGTACGCGGACGTCCTCATGCGGAAGGTGAAGGCGATGCCGGGGGCGGTGGACGCGGACTCGAACCTCGTGGTGGGCAAGCCCGAGCTGGGGGTGCGGATCGACCGGGCCAAGGCCGGCGACCTGGGCGTTCGCGTGCAGGACCTCGCCTCCACCCTGAACGTGCTCGTGGGGGGGCTCAAGGTCACGGACTACTACGAGGGCGGCGAGCAGTACGAGGTGCATCTCCGGGCGGACGCCTCCTACCGCCGCGACGCGGAGGGTATCGCCCAGGCCGAGGTGCCCTCGCCGCGGGGCCCGGTCCGGGTGAAGGACGTGGTGCGCTTCGAGGAGACGTCCGGCCCCTCCCTCGTCAACCGCCTGGGGCGCCAGCGGCAGGTGCTGCTCTTCGCGAACACGCTCCCCGGCTCGTCGGCGCAGACCGTCATGGACGGCCTGGTGCAGGCGGCGCAGGACCTGAAGATGCCGCCCTCCTACAGCTACGGCTTCACCGGCCGCTCCCGCGAGCAGGGCAAGGCGGCCCGCAACTTCCTGATCGCGTTCCTCGCCTCGGTCATCTTCATGTACCTGATCCTGGCCGCGCAGTTCGAGAGCTGGATCCACCCGGTGACGATCCTGATCGCCCTCCCGCTGACGGTGCCGTTCGCGCTCCTGTCGATCGTGGTGTTCGACCAGTCGATCAACATCTACTCGTCTCTCGGCATCCTCGTGCTCTTCGGCATCGTGAAGAAGAACGGGATCCTGCAGATCGACCACATGAACGGCCTGCGCGCGCACGGGATGCCGCGGGCGGAAGCCATCCGCCTCGCGAACCGCGACCGCCTCCGGCCGATCCTCATGACCACCATGGCCTTCGTGGCGGGCATGATCCCGCTCGTCGTCTCCAGCGGGACGGGCTCGGGCACGAACCGCGCGATCGGCACCGTCATCGTGGGCGGCCAGACGCTCGCGCTGGTGCTGACGCTCATCGGCACGCCGGTGGTCTACAGCCTCTTCGACGACTGGGCCGAGAGCCCGCGGTGGCGGCGGCTGGCGCGGCTCGTCCCGGGCCGCTCGGGCGGCAACGGGCGGGAGGGCGCGGCGGCGTCCTGATCCGGGCTACGAGCGGGATTGCCTCGGCTTCCGGGCGAGCGCCGGCCGACCGCCCCAGAGCCGGAAGCCGCCCCGGAAGGCGTTGGCGTTGTCGCCCTTGCGACAGCCGGGCGGCAGCGCCTTCAGCTGCTTCACGTTCCCGCCGCCGAGTACGACCTCGTCTACCTGGAAGGCCTCCCGCAGCCGGGGCACGATCTCCCACACGAGGTGCCGCCAGCGCTTCTTGCCCGCGCGATCGAGGCCCCGCTTGCCCAGGAAGTCCTCGTAGGTCTTCCCGGCGCGGTAGGGCAGGTGCGCGATCTCGAGGGGCTGGACGACCCCCTCCATCACGAGGGCCGCGCCGAGGCCGGTCCCGAGGCCGATGAAGAGCTCGCGCTCGCCGTCGTAGCTGCCGAGGGCCTGCATGGCGGCGTCGTTGATGATGCGGACGGGCCTCCGGAAGGCCCGGCGGAAGTCGAAGCGCACCCACCCGCGCCCGAGGTTCACCGGCTCTTCTGCGATGCGGCCGCCCTTCACGGGGCCCGGGAAGCCGATCGTGACGACGTCGTACTTCCAGCCGACGGTCGCCTTCTTCACCGCCGTCGCCATGCGCCGCGCGGTGAGGCGCGGGCCCGACGGGATCTTGCGCGGCGTCTTCTGCCCGCTGGCCAGGAGCTTGACGTTGTTGCCCCCGACGTCGATGACCAGGATCTTCACGGCGTAAACGTAGCCCGAGCGGAGTCGTGCTTCAAGAGAGATCTGCCCCGACGCCCGCCAGAGGTCACGACCGTTTCGCGCCCGCGAGCCCGACCGGGCACGCGACCCCCGTCCCGCCGAGCCCGCAGTAGCCGTTCGGGTTCTTGCCCAGGTACTGCTGGTGGTAGTCCTCGGCGTAGTAGAACTCCGGAGCGTCCTGGATCTCGGTGGCGATCGCGCGGTGACCGGCCGCATCGAGCGCCTTCTGGTACGCGTCGCGCGAGGCCTCGGCCTGCCGTCGCTGCTCCTCGCCGTAGGTGAAGATCGCCGAGCGGTATTGCGTGCCGACGTCGTTCCCCTGCCTCATCCCCTGGGTCGGGTCGTGGCCCTCCCAGAAGGCCTTCAGCAACGCCTCGTAGCTCACCTTCTTCGGGTCGAAGACGACCCGCACGACCTCCGCGTGGCCGGTGCGCCCGGAGCAGACCTCCTCGTAGGTCGGGTTGGGCGTGAGGCCTCCCGCGTACCCGACGGAGGTCGAGACGACGCCCGGCGTCTGCCAGAACTTGCGCTCCGCCCCCCAGAAGCAGCCGAGACCGAACAGGGCCGTCTCCGTGCCCGCCGGGAAGGGCGGCTCGAGCGGCGCGCCGTTCACGAAGTGCGAGGGGGGCACGCGCATGCGCTCCTCGCGGCCGGGCAGGGCATCCTCCGGCGACGGCAACGTCAGCTTCTGGCGGGACACCCACATGGCTTCACCTCGGTCGGCCGGGATTTCGGGGGATGGCCACCCCGTGCCTACAGAATCGCACGGAACGAGGCCGGGCGGATCGAGGCCGTTTCCCGGCCCGCGGGCGAGTCAGCGTGGAGGGGCGAGGCGCTTCTGCTCGGCCACGACGTGCGTCATCACGCTCCGGAAGGTGCCGGTCCAGACCGTCTGGCGGTGGGCGGCGAGCCAGGCGAGGAGCTGGCGGTGGGCCTCGCGCGAGACGTCGATGCTGTGGCCGCCGCCGACGCCGTGGAACATGAAGACGGCCATGCCGGACGCGTCGACCGCCTTCCGGACGAAGGCGATCATCTCCTCGCCCGTGACGTCCCGGACCATCCAGCTCGGGACGAGCATGGGGTCGAGCGTGCGCGGGTCCGTGACGATCCGGTCCTCGCCGGCGCGGGCGGCGAGGAAGAGCGGGCGGAGGGCTTCGACGTACGACTCGCCGCCGGCCGTGGTGTCGCCGCAGTTGTAGGCGAAGGTGCGAACGGTCTCGCCGTCCACGGCCAGGAGGGTCGCGTTCATGGCCGCGACCTCGGCGCGGATGCGCTCGACGGTGTAGCTCTCGAGGGCGTACTCGGGCTTCACCCACTCCCGCTCGGGGCCGGAGGCCGGCTTCCGAAGGCACGGGTGGAAGATCGCGTGGTTGCCGAGCTCGTGGCCGTGCTCGGCGAGGGCGCGCCACTCGGGCAGGCGCTTCACGAGCGACTCCGAGTGGCCGGGGACGAAGAACGTGCCGGCGAGGCCGGCCGCGTCGAGGTCGGGGGCGGCGTGGTCGAGGTGGACGTCGACCCCGTCGTCGTAGGTGAGGACGACGGCGGCCTTCTCGCCGTCAGGCCACGCGAAGGGCGGGGGCGCATCGGCGGCGGCCACGGGGATGGCCCAGGCCGCGGCGAGCGAGCCGGCGAGCGCGAGCGTCCTCATCGCCCCTCCTCGTCGTTCGCCTCGCGGAACTCGATCGGCTTCCGGAAACCCTGCGTCTTCCAGGCCCCGTAGAGGACGCCCGTCGCGAGCCAGGCGAAGCCGGCGACCCGGGCCGGCCAGCTCAGGCTCCACCAGAGGTAGCCGCAGATGAGGAACCCGAGGAGCGGCGGCAGCAGGTTGAGGGCCGTCTTCCTCTCCGCCCGCCACCAGTAGTGCAGGAGTGCCGACAGGTTCACGCCCATGAAGGCGATGAAGGCGCCGAAGTTCAGCAGCTCGGCCCCGAGGCCGTAGCTCACCGTGAAGGCACCCGCCAGCGCGATCGCCCCGACCAGGATGACGTTGTTGGCAGGGACGTGGGTCCGGGGGTTCACGGACCCGAAGAAGCGGCGCGGGATCGCGTCGTCGCGGCCCATGCCGTAGAGAAGCCGGCTCGCCCCGAGGTGCGCCCCCATGCCGGAGCCGACGTTCGCGACGAGGAGCGACATGTTCAGGATCGCGAAGAGGATCGGCCCGCCGGCGCGGCCCGCCACGTGGACGAACGCGGTGTCGACGTCCGGGTAGCTCGACCAGTCGGGCCAGATGAGCTGGGCGAGGTAGACCTGGAGGCTGCCCACGATCCCGGTGAAGAGGCAGACCATCACGGTCGCGAGCAGGATGTTGCGCCGCGGGTTCTTCGCCTCCTCCGAGAGGGTCGAGATCCCGTCGAAGCCGATGTAGGTCAGCACGGCCAGGCTGGTGCCGGTCGAGACCTTGTCCCAGGAGAAGGTCGCGGGGTCGTAGAAGGGCCGCGTGAGAGCGGCCGCGTCGAGCGTGGCACCGGACAGGTAGCGGAAGGCGGCGGCCAGGAAGAGCAGGATCACGAGCCCCAGCCCGCCGGCGATGACGGCGTTCGTGCGCGCGCTCGTCTTGACGCCCTGGAGGTTGAGGACGGTGAACAGGAGCGCGAAGAAGGTGGCCCACACCGCGAAGGGCAGGGGCAGGAAGTTGGCGGCGGCCTTGCTGCACCAGATCACGCAGATGATCGGGTTCATCACGTAGTCGAAGAGCATGCTCCAGCCGGTCACGTAGCCGAGCGAGGGGTGGATGGTGTGGCCGACGTACGCGTAGGCCGACCCCGCGCTCGGGTAGACGGCCGCCATCCGGCCGTAGCTGATCGCCGTGAACAGCATGGCCACCATGCCGATCAGGATGGTGGTGACGACGTGCCCCTGCGCCTTCTCGCTCACCACCCCGAACGGGGACATCGGGGCCGTGGGCTGGATGAGCACGATCCCGTAGACGACGAGCGACCACAGGCCGAGGACGCGCACGAGTCCCGGCTTCTGCGGCGCGGTGCTGGGTGAAGCCATGAACCCTCCCGGACGGGGGATTCTACCCGCAGTGGAGGGCCGGCACCTTTGACCCCTCCGCGAGAGGGGAATAGTGTTCCCTTCCATGGCGAACCCACGAGACGATCGGCGGCAGTTCATCAAGGCGTTTGCCGGGCTGGCGGCGGTCTCGGCCCGGCCGGGAAGCGCTCTCGGGTGGGGGGACGAGCCTCCCCGGAGCGCTCCGCCCAAGATCAAGTTCGCGGTCATCGGCCTGAACCACGGCCACGTCTACGGCCAGACCCAGGCGGTGATCCGCGGAGGTGGCGAGCTCGTCTCCTTCTTCGCCCCGGAAGACGATCTCGCCGCCGCCTACGGGAAGCGTTTCCCGGAGGCGAAGCGGGCGCGCGACGAGCGCGAGATCCTGGAGGACCCCTCGGTGCAGCTCGTCGTGAGCGCGTCCATCGCCAGCGAGCGCGCGCCGCTCGGCGTGCGGGTCATGCGCCACGGCAAGGACTACATGGTCGACAAGCCCGGCGTCACCACGCTCGAGCAGCTCGCCGAGGTGCGGAAGGTGCAGGCGGAGACGAAGCGGATCTACTCCATCTGCTACAGCGAGCGCCTCGAGAACAAGGCCACGGTGAAGGCGGGCGACCTCGTGAGAGCCGGGGCGATCGGCGACGTGATCCAGACGATCGGGCTCGGGCCCCACCGCCTCAGCGCGCCGACAAGGCCCGCGTGGTTCTTCGAGCGGGAGAAGTACGGCGGGATCCTCTGCGACATCGCGTCCCACCAGTTCGACCAGTTCCTGTTCTTCACCGGGTCGACCAGGGTAGAGGTGGTGGCGGCGCAGGTGGGGAACGTCCACCACCCGCAGTACCCGGGCCTCGAGGACTTCGGTGACGTGATGGTGCGGGGCGATCGAGGGGCCGGCTACATACGCGTGGACTGGTTCACGCCCGACGGACTCGCCACCTGGGGCGACGGGCGGCTCACGATCCTGGGCACCGAGGGATTCATCGAGGTCCGCAAGAACATCGATCTCGGGGGAGCGCGCGAGGGCGGCAGCCACCTCTTCCTCGTGGACCAGAAGCAGACGCGCTACGTCGACTGCACCGACCAGGCGCTGCCGTACGGCGAGCAGCTCGTCTCGGACGTCGTCGACCGGACCGAGACCGCGATGCCCCAGGCCCACTGCTTTCTCGCCACCGAGCTGGCCCTGACCGCCCAGAAGGTGGCGCAGCGAGTTCGTTTCGCGGAGAGAAGCACTCCATGACACGCGAGAAGGAGATGTCGCGGCGGCAGGCGCTCTCGCTGGCCGCCCGGGCGGTGGGTGCCTCGACCGCTCTCGGTGCGGGCTTCCCCGCCATCGTCCCCGCCTCGGTCCTCGGGCCCACGGCTCCGGGCAACCGCATCAACGTCGGCGCGATCGGCACCGGGCGCATCTCGCGGGGGCACGACATGCCCGGCGTCTGGAAGTACGACCGCGCCCGGATCGTCGCCGTCTGTGACCTCGACAGCCGGCGGATGGAGGACGCGAAGGTCCTCGTGAACGGGTACTACGCGAAGAAGACGGGGAGGCCCTTCGACGGCGTCCGGGGCTACCTCGACTACCGCGAGCTCCTCGCAAGCCGCGACGTCGACGCGGTCCTCATCAGCACCCCGGACCACTGGCACGCCCTCATCGCGATCACGGCGGTGGAAGCCGGCAAGGACGTCTACCTCCAGAAGCCGGCCTCTCTCACCATCGCCGAGGGCCGGGCGCTCAGCAACGCGGTCCACCGCACGGGGCGCATCTTCCAGATCGGCAGCCAGCAGCGCTCATCGCCCCAGTTCCGCTACGCGGCGGAGCTCGTGCGCAACGGGCGCATCGGCCAGCTGAAGACCGTGTCCATCGGCCTTCCCGGCGACCCCCCGGGCGACGAGGAGCCGGAGATGCCGGTCCCCAAGAACCTGGACTACGAGACGTGGCTGGGCTCGACGCCGCACGTGTACTACACCGAGAAGCGCGTCCACCCGCAGGAGGGCTACGACCGCCCGGGCTGGCTCCGCTGCGAGCAGTTCGGGGCCGGGATGATCACCGGCTGGGGCGCCCACCACATCGACGCCGCCCACTGGGCGATGGGGGCGGAGTACACCGGGCCGGTCGAGATCTCGGGCTCCGCGGAGTTCCCCCGGAAGGGGCTCTGGGACGTGCACGGTCCCTTCCAGACCGAGGGAGTCTACGCGGACGGCGTGCGGATGATCGTCAGCGGCACGCTCCCGAACGGCATCAAGTTCGAGGGGACCGAGGGCTGGGTGTTCGTCTCGCGGGGGAACGAGTCGGTGACGGCCAGCGACCCGGTGGCGAAGCTGAAGGACGCCCAGGCGCTCTCCGCGAGCGACCCGAAGATCCTCACCTCCGTCATCGGCCCCGACGAGATCCACCTCTACGAGAGCCGGGACCACCACGGCAACTGGCTGGACTGCGTCCGGTCCCGGATGCCGCCCATCGCTCCGGTGGAGGTGGCGCACCGCTCCTGCAGCGCGTGCCTCCTCCACCACATCGCGATGAAGACGAAGCGGAAGCTCTACTGGGACCCGCTCCGGGAGCGGTTCCGCAACGACGACGAGGCCAACGCCATGCTGTCGCGACCCCAGCGCTGGCCGTACGTCGTCACCTAGGCAGACCGACGATGGAAGCGCGCGGCGCGGAGCGCATTCGGGGCTCGAGCCACAGCGAAGAGGAGCGAGCGTTTCTCCAGCAGCGGGTGGCACTCTTCTGGAAGGCCGTCTTCCTCATCACCCTGGGCGCCGACGTCGTCGAGCTCCTCTTGGACCCGTCTTCGTTCGTGCGGACCGGCGCCGTCCTGGACCGTGCCTCGACATTCGTCTTCGGCTTCCTCTGGCTGCTCTGCCGCCGCGGGCACCGCTCCTGGAGGGTGTTGATGTCCGTCGAGTGGGTCGGGCTGGGCGTCGCGGCCGCGGCGATCACCCTTTCCGGCCGCTACCTGGCGGCAGAGGCCATCGCCCACTTCCTGGCCCAGGCCCCGGGGACCGATCCGGGCTCGCTGGCCGTCTTGAAGGCGGCCGACGCCTACGCCTCGATCATGGTCATGCTGGGTGGCGCCCTGGTCTTCGTCGTTCACGCGGCGCTCGTCCCCTCGCCGCCCGGACGGACGCTCGTCCTGACCTCGTTGCTGGGCCTTCCCTTCGTCGCCGTGCCGTTCTTCCTCGCGCCCGCGTTCGTCGGCGCCCCCGCCCTGCGGACCGCCAACTTCCCCGTCGTGGGCGCCGTGACCTATGCGTTCTGGTGGGCGATCGTGGCGACCGCAGCCACCGTCGTCTCGAACGTGGTCTTCGGGCTGCGGGCGGAGGTGCGGCAGGCCCGTCGCCTCGGGCAGTACACGCTCGAGGCGAAGATCGGCGAGGGAGGAATGGGCGTCGTCTACCGCGCTCACCACGGGATGATGAGGCGGCCCACCGCCATCAAGCTGCTCCGGCCGGACAAGGCGGTCGAGGCCAACTTGAAGCGGTTCGAGCGGGAGGTCCGGCTCACCGCTCGCCTCACGCACCCGCACACGATCACCCTCTTCGACTACGGCCGCACGCCGGACGGCGTCTTCTACTACGCCATGGAGCTCCTGGATGGGGCCTCGCTGGAGAGAGTGGTGGCCGTGGCGGGACGGCTGGGGCCGGCGAGGGTGATCCACGTGCTCTACGAGGTGGCGGGTGCCCTCGTCGAGGCCCACGACGCCGGCCTCATCCACCGGGACATCAAGCCCGCGAACATCATCCTGTGCCGCCAGGGGGGCCTCTACGACTTCCCGAAGGTGGTGGACTTCGGGTTGGTCAAGGACCTGGAGCCCGGCGGCGACGCGGCCCTCACCCGGGCCGACGTCATCGCGGGGACGCCGCTCTACATCGCCCCGGAGGCAATCACCTCGCCGGAATCGGTGAGCCCGCAATCGGATCTGTACTCGCTGGGCGCCGTCGGCTACTTCGCGCTCACGGGGCAGCACGTCTTCAATGGGCGCACCCTCGTCGAGGTCTGCTCGCACCACCTCCACACGAAGCCGGAGCCGCCCTCGAGGCGCCTGAACGAGCCCGTCCCGGCCGACCTCGAGGCGCTGCTGCTCGACTGCCTCGAGAAAGACCCGGCCCGACGTCCGGCGGGCGCCCGCGAGCTCCGCCGCCGGCTGGATGCCTGCTCGGCGTTCGGCGGCTGGACCGACGAGGACGCCCGGGCGTGGTGGGAGCGGAACGGCGGGGCGACCGCTCCTGCGATCTCGGAGGTCCCGGAAGACGAGCTCACCCTCACGCGGCGCCTGGACGGCCCGGCGTGACCACCCCGCCCCACGGCGTGCTCAGGCCATGAGGGCGAGGCTCATGGCCATCACCGCCATCCCGGAGGTCAGCCCGTAAAGCGCCACGTGGTGCTCGCCGTACTCGCGGGCCGTCGGCAGGAGCTCGTCGAAGGAGATGAACACCATGACGCCGGCGACGGCCGCGAAGAGGGTGCCGCGGAGAGTGTCGCCGGAGAACCCCGCGAGCAGCACCCAGGCGACCAGGGCGCCCAGGGGCTCGGAAAGGCCCGAGAGGAACGACCAGGAGAAGGCCCGGGCGCGGCTGCCCGTCGCGTAGAAGACCGGGACCGCCACCGCGATCCCCTCGGGCACGTTGTGGATGGCGACGGCGGCGGCGATGCTCGCCCCGAGCCTCGGGTTGTCGAGCGCGGCCACGAAGGTGGCGATGCCCTCCGGGAAGTTGTGGAGCGCGATGGCCGCCGCGGAGAGCAGCCCCATGCGCATGAGGCGCGCGTCGGGGCGACGGTGCATCTCCTCCACCCGGTGCACCTCGTGGGGGTTCTCGACGGCCGGGACCAGGCGGTCGATGAAGGCGGTGAGGCCCATGCCGCCGAAGAAGGCGAGGACGGCCACCCAGGCGCCGGGCTGGGCCCCGAGATCGCGGGCGAGGCTCGCGCGGGCGTCGGCGAGGATCTCGACGAACGAGACGTAGATCATGACCCCGGCCGAGAAGCCGAGGGAGGCGGAAAGGAAGCGGGTGTTCGTCCGGCGGGCGAGCAGCGCGAGGGCGCTGCCAATGCCGGTCGCCAGCCCGGCGAGGAGCGTCAGGACGAAGGCGACCGCGACCGGGGACCACGACATGGGCGCGGTGATTCTGCTCCGGAAGCGACGCCCGAGTCCATGGGCGGGCCCCGGGGCCTCCCGGTGTGGTCTGGAGCACGACCATGACGAACTTTGACCGATCCGACGACGCCGCTCCCTCGTACTGGTCCTGCATGATGCGCTGCTCGGCTGCCCTGCTCCTCGCCCTGACTGCCGCCCTCGCCGTGCCCGCGGGGGCCGGCGATTTCCACGCCGCCCTCGAGGGCGGGGCCGCGTGGCAGACCCGGAACGACTTCCGGATTCCCGGCGACGGGGGCACGCTCGTGGAGCTCGCCGACTACGACTCGGGCCCGGTGGCCGCCTTCCGGGCGACGCTGACATGGGACCTGACGTCCCGCCAGTCCCTCCGGCTCCTCGCCGCCCCCCTGCGGCTCGAGACCCCGTTCACGCCGGACACTCCGGTCTCGTTCCAGGACCTCACCTTCCCCGTCGGCCAGCCCGTCGACGCCACGTACGTCTTCAACTCCTACCGGCTCACCTGGTACTGGCGCTTCCCGTCGAGCGGGAAGTGGTCGTTCCGCCTCGGGGCGACGCTCAAGGTGCGAGACGCGGAGATCGGCCTCGCCGGCGCCCCCGGGAGATCGGTGAAGGACGACCTCGGCGCCGTCCCGCTCCTCTACGCCTACGCGCGCTACCAGGCGACCGACCGCTTCGCCCTCGAGCTCGAAGCGGACGCCCTCGCCGCGCCCCAGGGCCGCGCCGAGGACGTCTCGCTCAAGGGGGTCTTCCGCGTCTCCGACCGGGTCGACGTGGACCTCGGCTACCGGCTCCTCGAGGGCGGGGCCGACAACGACGAGGTCTACACGTTCGCCTTCTTCCACTACGCGGTCGCGGGGGTGCGCGTCCGCTTCTGACCGACGGCTCGCGAGGCAGCCCTACGTCTTCGCCATGGCGACCATGTCGCAGGCCCCGTCGCCGCGGGCGATCGCCTCGTCCAGCATCGCCGCGACCCCGGGCACGACCAGCAGCTCCGCGCCGTGGCGCCCGGCTTCCTCCAGCATGAGCCTCAGGTCCTTGCGCGCCATGGTGGCCTCGAAGAGCGGCACGAAGTCGCCGGCCGCGAGCTTCGCCGCGCGAGCGGGGAGGAGCAGGCCCGGGTTGAACGACTGGAAGAGGCCCATGGCCTCGGCCGTGGGGATGCCCAGCCCGCGCGCCAGGCGGTTGATGTCGCCGAGGAGTCCGACCGAGGAGATGATGACGAGGTTCCCGAAGAGCTTGAAGGCGGCGGCGCGGGCCGGGTCATCGCCGAGGTAGACGAGCTTCCCGGTCATCGACTCGAGGGTCGGCCGCAGGGCCTCGTAGCGTGCCGCCTCGCCGCAGACGAGCATCGCGCCCGTCCCCTCGCGGGCGTTCGCCGGGCCCATGAACACCGGGGCGTGGACGTAGCGCCGCCCGCGCGCGTTCCAGCGGGCCACCCGCTCGGCGGTGGGCGTGGGTGCCGTCGTCGTGTGGTCCACGATCCACGTCGCGGTCGCGATCGCGTGGGCGATCGGCTCGAGGACGGCGTCGACCGACGTGTCGTCGGCCAGCGTGAGGTGGAGCTGCTCGACCCCCCGGACGGCCTCGGCCGGGTCGTCGAACGCCCGTGCGCCGTCCCCCTCGAGGGCGCGCGCCTTCGCCGCGCCGCGGTTCCAGACGTTCACCTCGTGCCCGAGCTCGAGCAGGTGGCGGACGAAGCCGGTGCCGAGCAGGCCGGTGCCGAAGTAGGCGATCTTCATGGGGAGGGATCTTCGCACGAAAGCGGTAGACTCACCGCCCGAGAGAGGATTGAGCATGCGCTACCGCACCCTGGGACGCACCGGCGTTTCCGTCTCCGAGATCGGCTTCGGGGCCTGGGCCATCGGCGGCAGCTGGGGCGAGCAGAGGGAGGAGGATTCGACGGCCGCCCTTCACCGGGCCCTCGACCTCGGCTGCACCTTCATCGACACCGCCGCCGGCTACGGCAACGGCCGCAGCGAGCGGATCATCGGTCGCGTCCTCCGGGAGCGGAAGGAGACGGTCTTCGTGGCGACCAAGACCCCGCCCGCGCCGGGGCCGTGGCCGCCCACCCCCTGGTGCCGGGACGACGAGCGCTACTCCGAGAGCTACCTCCGCGCGAACGTCGAGGAGCGGCTGCGCGAGCTCGGCACCGAGCGGATAGACCTGCTTCAGCTGCACACGTGGACGCGGGCGTGGAACCGGAACCCGCGGCCCTTCGAGGTCCTGCGCAAGCTCCAGGCCGAGGGGAAGATCCGCTTCGTCGGCATCTCCACCCCCGAGCACGACCAGAACAGCGTCGTCGACCTGATGCGCGGGGGCTGGGTGGACGCGGTGCAGGTGATCTACAACGTCTTCGACCAGGAGCCGGCGGCGGAGCTGCTGCCGGTGGCGAAGGAGGCGAACGTCGGCATCATCGTGCGCGTCGTCTTCGACGAGGGCGTCCTGACCGGCAAGTACACGAAGGAGTCGGCCTTCGCCGAGGACGACTTCCGGCGCCGCTACTTCGCCGGCGACCGCCTCGAGCGGGCGGTCGCGCGCGCGGAGAAGGTCCGCCGGGAGATCGCGGGCTCGGGCCTCACCCTCCCCCAGGCGGCGATCCAGTTCGCCCTCGCCCACCCCGCGGTGAGCACCGTCATCCCCGGCATCCGCAGCGTGGCCCAGGCCGAGGCCAACTGCGGCGTCTCGGACCTTCAGCCGATGCCGGAGGATCTCGTCCGGCGCCTCCGGAAGCACGCGTGGCTGCGGGCCTTCTGGTACGGCGGAAAGTAGCGCTCGCCTAGACGAAGTAGAACGTGACGGCGAGGATCCAGTAGATCGCGAGGAGCTGGACGCCCTCGAACCAGTTGGTCTTGCCGTCCTGCACCAGGTTGGCCACGGCGAACACCGAGAGCATGACCGCCGCCACCTCGAGGATCGTGAACTCGAGCCCGAGGGGCCGCCCCGTGAGGTGGCCGCTGATCACGAGGACGGGGGCCACGAAGAGGGCGATCTGCATCGAGGAGCCCATCGCGATCCCGAGGGCGAGGTCCATCTTGTCCTTCATCGCCACCACGATCGCCGTCGAGTGCTCGGCCGCGTTGCCGACCACCGCCACCACCACGACACCCATGAAGATCTTGCCGAGGCCGAGGGCGGTGCCGGCGGCGTCGACCGCGCTCACCAGGAACTCGCTCACGAAGCCGATGAGGACCGCCGAGGCGAGGAGAACCAGGACGCTCCGGGTGACCGACCAGGGGCGGCCCGCCTCGATCGCCTCCGCCGCGTCCGGGGCGCGCTCGGGGGCGAAGAAGCGGTCGTGGGTCTTGAACTGGAAGACGAGGCTCGCGAGGTAGGTGAGGATCAGGATCCAGGAGATGTCGAGGCTGATCGATTCGATGTGCTCCGGGTGCGAGTGCTGGGTGACCTGCGCGTAGATGGCGGGGATGACGAGGGCCACCACGGCCAGCACCATCATCCCGCTGCCCGTCTCACCGGCCAGGCGGCTGAAGCGGAGCTCCTCGTGCTTCCACCCGCCGAGGAGCATGGCGAAGCCGAGGACCATGAGCATGTTCCCGATGATCGATCCGGTGAGCGACGCCTTGACGATCTCCGTCTCCCCGGCCCGCAGGGCCATGAAGCCGATGATGAGCTCGGCCGCGTTGCCGAAAGTCGCGTTGAGCAGGCCTCCGAGACCCGGGCCGGTACGGTGGGCGAGGCTCTCCGTCGCCTCCCCCATGATGCCGGCGAGAGGCACGATGGCCAGGCAGGAGACGACGAACACCGCCGTCGGCGAGGCGTGGGTGAGGCCCAGCCAGAAGCTCGCCGGCACGAAGACCAGCATCGAGTAGAGGATCGTCTTGCCCTTCATGCCGGCCCCTTCACTCGCCCCCGGCGCCGGCCGCGCATCCGCTCGAACTCGCGGTTGAACCGCGCGGTGATCGCCTCGGGGTCGGGCACGAGGTGCGCGTCGGCGATCACGGTCAGGGAGGCGACGCCGGCGTAGCTGAGGATGCTCACGCCCATGCCGAGCTGCCGCCCGGGATGGGGCACCCAGAACATCATCCGGTCGATCGGGACGCCGGCGAGGAAGAGCCGCTGGCGGGGCCCGGCGACGTTCGTCACGACCAGGCTGGCCTTGCTGCCGAAGAGATCGACGGCGACGTCCTCGATCGCCTTCGGCCCGAGGCCGAAGACGTCGAAGAGCGTCCGGACGGCGAGCGCCTCCGGCGAGTGCTTGAGGGCGGCCATGCGGTCCCGCGTGAGACGGACGCGGTCCAGGGGCTTCGCGGGGCCGGTCGGAAGCTCCAGGATGACGAGGCCGAAGTCGTTGCCCAGCTCGAGCGCCCGGCCCCGCGGACGGAGGTCCACGGGCACCATCGCGTGCAGCTTGCGACGTTCCAGGTCGACGCCCCGCCGGGAGAGGTAGCCCCGCAGGGCGCCGGCCATGCCGGCGACGAGCACGTCGTTGACCTTCGCGTCGCATCTGCGGCCGATCGCCCTGACGTCGTCGAGCGACACCGGCTCCGACCAGGCCACCCTCTTGCGGAGGCCGAACTCCCCCTTGAGCGGGGACTTCGGGTCCGACGGCTTGAGCAGCTCCTCCACGAGGACGCCGGCGCCGAGGGCGACCCGGCCGGCCAGGTCGACCAGCCGCCCGGGGTGGCGCACGAGATCCATCCCCGACTCGACGGCACCGGCCACCGCCTGCGCCGAGCGGTCGACCGACTCGAGTGTGGGGCCGAGCACCTTGTCCAGGAGACCGGCCTCGAGGTGACGGGACGGCAGCGGTTCCACTCCGGGCAGGGCGTCGGGGGTGGTGTCAAAGAGCTGCTGAGAGAGAGCCATCATGGCCGTCCCGTCACCCATGCAGTGATGGAACCGCATCACGAGGGCGCTGCCCCCCTCGACGCCGTCGACGACGTGCACTTGCCACAGGGGCCGCTCGCGGTCGAGGGGCGTGCTGGCCAGGTCGCTCACCAGCTCCATGAGGGCGGCCGTGTCGTGGGGCTGCGGCGTCCCGATGTGGTGCATCTGCTGGTCGACCTCGAAGTGGGGCACGTCCTCCCACCGCGGCGGCCCGAGGGGCACGGCGGGCTCCACCACCCGCTGGCGGAACCGGTCGAACCGGGCCAGCCGGCGCCGGTAGACCTCCTTGACCCGCGCGAAGTCCAGGGGCTCGCGGAAGAGCAGGATGCCCGTCACCTGGGCGAGGTTCGCCGGCCCGTCGATGTGGAACCAGGCGGCGTCCACCGGCGTCATGGGCCTCGGGCCGCCGATCACGGACGCCTCGCTTTCGCATCCAGCTCCGCCAGGGTGAAGCGGACGCTGACGACCCAGGGCGGCTCGCCGGGGGTCCAGTGGCCGTACGTCGTGGTCACGAAGGTCCCGTCGGGGAGGAGCTCCAGGCCCGGGTAGGCGCAGTCGCTGCCCTCGTGGTTCTTCATGAGACGCACTCGGTACTCGCCCGGGCGGCCATCGACGACGTCCTCCCACCGCCCCACCCAGCCGACCCAGTCGCCGCGGGTCGGGCTGTCCTTCGCCATGTCGCGGAAGGTGGCGAACAGCCGGCCGTCGGGCGCGTAGCGCAGGACGTGGCGGTCGCCGGTCAGGGACGCGGGAAGCTCGCGTGGCGCCGACCACGTCGCCCCCTCGTCGTCCGAGAAGATGACCTGGGAGTTCTTCACGCGGCGGTTCTCCCGCAGTAGCGCGGCGAGGCGCTTCCTGTCGGGCGAGCGCACGACACCGGGCTCGCACAGGTGCACCTCGCCCGACTCGAAGACGAGGCGCGGCTCGCCCCACGTGAGCCCCCCGTCCTCCGAGCGCACCTGGTAGAGCCGGAAGACGCCATCGGCCTTCCCGCCCTGGCGGAAAAAGCGGCCGTCGTCGTGGAACATCGCGAGGTGGCTGCCGTCCCGGAGCGCCACGAGCGACGCCATGGCGACGATCCCGCCGTAGGCCCCGATCGGCCGCAGCTCGGACCAGCTCCTTCCGTCGTCCTCGCTCACCGACAGGCGGATCGGGAAGAGGCCGGAGAAGAGGAGGAGGCGCCGCTTCCCGGCGCGGTCGACGGTCCTGTAGATCGTGGGCGTCTCGAGCGACGTCTCCCAGCTCGCGGGCGTCGGCAGGCGAGCCGACCACGTCTTCCCGCCGTCCTCGCTCCGCTTGTAGAGGATCGCGCCCTTGCCGTGGCCCCTGGGGTAGACGCAGAGCATCGTCCGGCCGTCCTCGAGCAGGACCGTCGTCGGGTGGCCGAGGTACTGGCCGGCCTCGCGGTCCACGATGACCTGGCGCTCCGTCTCCGCTGCGAGGTCCACGAGGGGGAGGCTGGCGGCCGGACCCTCCGCGGCGTCGCTCCGCTCTCCGGAGAGGACGAGGGCCACGAGCACCACGCACCCGGCCGCACCGACCGGCCGCCGTAACCGGCGATCGAGGAGGGAGACAGCGATGCCGAGGGCGAGCATCGCGAGCAGGTAGAGCCCCATGGAGCGCTCGTAGCGGCCAGGGTCCCTCATCGCGAAGTCGGGGATGGCATTGATCCCGGTGTGGAAAGCGAGGGCCGGCAGCAGGCTGCCGCCGGCGCACATCGTCACCCACGTGAACAGCAGCGTGACGGGCAGCGTCCAGATGATCCGTGACACGAGCGCGAAGATCCCGGTCGGGCCAAAGCCCTGCGCGAGGTCGATCGGGGCGTGCCAAAGGGCCCACACCACCCCCATCGTCAGGCTCGCCCCGAGCGGCAGCTCGCCCCGCAGAAGCCGCGCCAGCCACACGCCGCGCCAGCCGGGCTCCTCGCCGAGGGCACCGCCGAACGAGAGGTTGACGGCGAGGGCGCTCGTGATCCCGAGGGGTGTCAGCTCGCGCACCACGGCGGGCACCTCGGAAGGGATGGCGCCAGAGGGAGCGGCGCCGAGCCAGCACGGCACGAAGAGCAGGACGGGGACGACCAGCGCGCCGAGAGTCCACAGGGCGACGGTCCCGCCGGAAGCCCTCTCCCCGGGCCACGCGACGAGCCGGTTGGAGCCTCGCGCGAACCAGACGAGGGCCCACGTCCCGAGCGCCGCGATCGCGACCGTCCAGCCGAGGCCGATTTCGACGAACGACACGTGACCCTGTCGCGCGAGGGCGAAGGCCAGAGCGGTGGCCGGCAGGTACACGAAGAGCAGGGTGCGCAGGGCCCGCCTGCCGGCGCCGGGCTCGACGCACGTCGCGACGAGGAGGCCCGCGAAGGCCGGGGCGAAGACGCCCACCTGCGCCACCGCCCAGCGCCAGTCGGGGGTGCGCAGGTCGGCCCGACCGAGGACACCGGAGAGCAGCCAGAGCGACCAGGCGAGGCCGAACGTCAGGGCGACGAAGGCGCCGGTCTCGTGCCGCCGGACGAGGTCTCGCATGCCGCGTCCCCCTCGGATCGAGCCAACGGTAGCAGAAACGGCGCCCGGCCGAGATGCCTTCCCGCGCCCCGGGCTAGAATCCCGGGATCGATCGAAAGGAACAAAGAACGTGCTCGCCCATCTCCTCGCCCTCGTCCTTGCCGCGCCCCAGGCCCCCGAGGCCGAGGCGCGTGTCGTCGAGTACCTCAAGGCCAACGTCAGGCCCGGCCAGCCCGTGGTCGTGTCCGAGCTCTACAACACCGTCTTCACCGGGCCCGGGGAGCGGGCGGCCCTCAACCGCCTGTTCAACACCTTCTTCAAGATGCCGCTCTACGTGGCGCAGTACCAGAAGGCGGCGGGCAAGGCGCCCACGCTCGCCGAGATCTCGGAGCAGTTCCGCTTCCTGGTCCCGGGGGAGGCCGACGTGATGCTCCGCATCATGGACTCCGACCCCCGGATGCCGAAGTTCCTCACGCGCGACCCGGCGAGCGGGGAGATCACGAGCGTCGACGTGGACAAGATCCTCGCCCACCCGCGCTTCGGCAAGGCCCTCGAGCGGACGATCACCGGCTGGGAGGGCAAGCCCGCCCCGCCGTTCACGGCCTCGACCTACGACGGCCAGACGCTCTCCTCGGAGTCGCTGACCGGAAAGCCATACCTTCTCTACTTCTGGTTCACGGGCTGCCCGCCGTGCGCGCGGACCTCGCCGCTCCTCGCGGAGCTCGACCGGGAATACGTCGGCAAGGGCTTTCGGATCGTCGCCCTGAACGCCGACCGCGCCCTCGAGCTCCCCACCACCACCGACGAGGACCGCGAGGCCTACGCGAAGAACAACGGCTGGTCGTTCACCCTGGCCCACATGACGGCGGCGGTGCAGGAGGCCTACGGGGCCGTGAGCGTCTTCCCCACGATCTTCGTCGTGGACGGCAAGGGCACGATCGTGAAGCACCTCGTCAACTTCCAGGAGAGGGCGGTGCTGGAAGGGGCCATCAGGGCGGCCCTGCAGTAGGCCTTCGGGGGGCTTTCAGCCGGCCTTCGAGGGGGCTTTCCAGAAACGGACGTACGGCCGGACGAGATTGCGGGTCCCGAGAGCGCGCTTGACCGGCGCTCTCGGGACAGCGGGACTACTTCAGCCTCTGCCACAGGAACGTATAGGCGAGCGCGTTCATGTGGGCCGACTGCTTGTTGTTGGCCGCGCCGCCGTGGCCTCCCTCGATGTTCTCGTAGTAGAGAACGTCCTGCTTCGCGTCCATCATCAGGGCGGTCATCTTGCGGGCGTGGCCGGGGTGGACGCGGTCGTCGCGCGTCGATGTCATGAAGAGGGTGGGCGGGTACTTCACTCCCTCCTTCACGTTATGGTAGGGCGAGAAGGTCTGGATGAAGGCCCACTCGGCGGGGTCGTCGGGGTTCCCGTACTCCCCCATCCAGCTCGCCCCCGCCAGCAGCGTGTTGTAGCGCCGCATGTCGAGGAGCGGCACCTGGCAGACGATCGCCCCGAAGAGGTCGGGCCGCATCGTGAGCATGTTGCCCACCAGGAGGCCACCGTTGCTCCCGCCCCGGATGCCGAGGTGGGGCGTGGAGGTCACCTTCCGGCGGACGAGGTCCTCCGCCACCGCGATGAAGTCCTCGTAGGACTTGTGCCGGTTCGCCTTGAGCGCCGCCTGGTGCCACTTCGGCCCGAACTCGCCGCCACCGCGGATGTTGGCGACGACGTAGACGCCGCCCTTCTCGAGCCACGCCGCGCCCTGGCCCGGGCTGTAGGCCGGGACCTCGGGAATCTCGAACCCGCCGTAGCCGTAGAGGAGCGTCGGGTTCTTCCCGTCGAGGACGAGGCCCTTCCGGACCACCTGGAAATAGGGGATCCGCGTCCCGTCCTTCGAGGGGGTCTCGTGCTGGGTGACCTCGAGTCCCTTCGCGTCGAAGTAGGCGGGGAGCTGCTTGATCCTCTCCGGGGCGCCCTTTCCCACCGCCCCGAGGAGAAGCGCGGTCGGCGTCAGGAAGTCGGTGGCGGTCATGAAGTACTCGTCCGACTCCTCGTCGTCCACCCCGCTCGCGGTCACGGTGCCGAGCTCAGGCATCCCGGGCAGCGCCTCGCTCGTCCACGCCCCGTCCTTCCGGGTGAGCACGTAAACCCGGTTCTTCACGTTGTCGAGCTCGTTGACGAGGACGTGGTTGAGGGTGTGGCTGAAGCCGGCCAGCGACTTCCTCTCGGTCGGCTGGAAGAGCACGTCGAACCGCCGCTCGCCCTTCAGGAAGCCCTCGAAGTCGGACGCGAGGAGCGCGCCGGCGAGGTAGGTCTTGCCCCCCACCGTCCAGTCGTCGCGCAGCTCGAGGAGGAGCAGGTCGCGGTGGACGCTCGCGTTCGCGCTGTCTGGCTTCTCGATCTTCAGGAGCTTGCCGTCGCGGCGGAGGAACAACTCGTTCGAGTAGAACGTGACCTGCCGCTGAACGAAGTCGCGCTCGTAGCCCTTCGTGTGGTCGCGGGAGGCGGAGGCCATCATGTCCTCGACCTTCCCCTCGTAGATCGTCTCCGCGGCCGCGAGGGGCGTGCCCCGCTTCCAGACCTTCGCGATGCGCGGGTAGCCCGAGGTCGTCATCGAGCCGGGACCGAAGTCGGTCGCGACGTAGAGCGTGTCGGCGTCGAGCCAGCCCGTGCCCCAGCTCTTGGCCTCGGACAGGGTGAAGCCGCCCCTCACGAAGGCCTTCGTCTGGAGGTCGAACTCCCGCACCACCGCGGCATCGGCCCCACCCCGCGAGAGCGAGACGAGGCAGCGCCTGTACTCGGGCTTGAGGCAGTCGGCCCCATGCCAGACCCAGTTCTCGTTCTCGGCCGCGCCGAGGGCATCGACGTCGATCACCGTCTCCCAGGCCGGGTGGTCCTTCCTGTACTCGGCGGGCGTCGTCCGCCGCCAGAGGCCGCGGGGGTTCTTCGCGTCGCGCCAGAAGTTGTAGTACCAGGGGCCGAGCTTCTCGACGTAGGGGATGCGCGCGTCCGAGTCGAGGATCTCGAGGATGCGCTTCTCGACGGCGGCGAAGTCGTCCGTCTCCAGGACCTTTGCGCTCTCGGCGTTCCTCGCGCGGGCCCACTCGAGTGCCTTGTCCCCCGTCACGTCCTCGAGCCAGAGGTAGCGGTCCTCGGGGGCGGACGCCTTGGGGGCGTCCGCGGCGGTGGTGGGGCTGGCGGCGCTCATGGCCAGCGCGACGGCGAGAGCAAGGCGGTGCATCGAAGAACCTCCCGGGTCATCTGGAGCAGTGATCTCCTGCGAGAGCGGGCCCGACCGGCGGCCCTCCGGCAATCATAGCCGGAGCTCTCAGCGGCCCGCGGGGCGCGCCCGCAGGTACTGGACGGGCCAGCTCGCGTCGGCGCCGAGAGCCTGGGCGGCGTGCCGCGGCCAGTAGGGGTCGCGCAGCATCTCGCGGGCCAGGAGGACGATGTCGGCCTTCCCGCTGGCCACGATCGCCTCCGCCTGCGCGGGCTCGGTGATGAGGCCGACCGCGCCGGTCAGCACTCCCGCCCTCTCACGGATCGCCGCGGCGAAGGGGACCTGGTAGCCCGGTCCGAGGGGGACCTTCGCGTCGGGCACCGCGCCGCCGCTCGAGCAGTCCACGAGGTCGACCCCGGCCTCGCGCAGCTCCCGGGCGAGGGCGATCGACTGCTCGAGGTCCCACCCGCCCTCGACCCAGTCCGTGGCCGAGAGGCGGGCGAGGACGGGTCGCTCCACCGGGAACGCCTCGCGCACCGCGCGCGCGACCGCGAGGGGCAGGCGCATCCGGTTCTCCAGGGCGCCGCCGTAGGCGTCCGTCCGGCGGTTGGTGAGCGGTGAGAGGAACTGGTGGAGCAGGTAGCCGTGGGCCATGTGGATCTCGACCAGCTCGAAGCCGGCCTGCTCGGCGCGGCGCGCGGCGTCGCGGAAGTCGCCGACGACGGCCTCGATCTCGTCGACCGTGAGCTCGCGCGGCACCGGGTGCCCATTGGCGAAGGGCAGCGCGCTCGGCGCGACCGGCCGCCAGCCGCGTTGGCCTTCCGCGAGCGGCCCACCGCCACGCCACGGCGCGTCGGTCGAGGCCTTGCGCCCCGCGTGCGCCAGCTGGATGCCCGGGACGGCGCCCTGCTCCGCCACGAAGCGCGCGATGGGGGCCCACGCCTCCGCGTGCGCGTCCGACCACAGGCCCGTGTCGTCCGGGGTGATCCGCCCCTCGGGCGAGACGGCGCTGGCCTCGGCGATCACGAGGCCCGCCCCGCCCACCGCCCGGCTGCCGAGGTGGACGAGGTGCCACTCGTTCGCGAGCCCCTCCCGCGCCGAGTACTGGCACATCGGCGAGACGGCGATACGGTTGCGGAGCGTGACCTCCCGCAGGCGCAGCGGCTGGAAGAGGGCGCTCATCTGCCGGCCAGCCTCTCCGCCGTCACGAAGCGGGGCTCGACGTCCACCGGCACGTCCTTGAGCCGGTCGAGGACGCGCTGCGTCTCGGGCCGGATGACGGCCAGGCGCTCGAGGATGGCCTTCGCCTTCGCGTAGCTGCCCTCGGCCTGGAGCGTCATCAGCTCGCGGGTGAGGGCAGCGACCGCCGGCTTCACCTTCGCCGCGTCCACCGAGAACGTGCCGTCGGCGGCCACCCGGAACGCCCCGGCGTCGAGGAGGTGGTTGAGCTGGAGGACCTGGCCCTTCCCGTGGGCCTCGCCGATGCCGAAGCGGATCGACCGGAAGGCCGAGGCGAGGAAGGTCGTGTACATCGTCCGCTCGAACGAGCGGTCGAGGACGCCCTTGTCCACGAGCTGCTGCAGCGCCCACAGGCCCGAGATGTCGGCCTTCGCCTCCTCGATGGCGCCGTAGGTGTCCGCGAGCTCGAGGCGGACCGTGGTGGTCCGGTCCCCGACCCGGATGTTGCCGGGGCCGAGGCCGTGCATCAGCTCGTGCATCAGGGTGTGGGTGAAGAAGGCCTCGAAGTCCAGGTCCGGCTGGTCGGCGGGGGCGAGGGCGACCTTCGAGATCGGGACGAGCACCTCGTCGAACTTCGCCCGCTGCGTGTTCTTCAGCATCACGCGCTTGCTGCCCTTCTCCGCGACGAACTTGTCGTCGTTGGGCAGGTTGAAGGCTGTCGTCTGGACGCCGCTGTTGCCCTCGCCCGAGGAGAAGACCACGTCGACCACGCGGATCGGGGCCATCCCGCCGAGCTTCGGGTTGCGCCAGGCGGGGTCGATGGGCAGCCGGTCCTCCAGCCACTGCAGCTCCGAGGAGAACCGCGCGAGCTTCGCCGTCTCTTTGTCGTCGCGCACGGTGATGAACGCCTCGAAGGCGGCCTTGTAGCCGAACCACTCGTCGTCGTAGGTCTCGTAGGGCCCGATCGTGGGCTCGAGCGAGGCGTCGAGCTCCATCCAGGCGACGTCGCTCGCGTAGTAGTCGTTCGAGAGGAAGGCGGCGGCTCGCTTCTCGAGGAACGCTCGCAGCGTCGGCTGCGTGGTCGCGGCGGCCGCCTCCCGCAGCAGCTCCGCCGCTCGCGCCAGCTCGCCCTGGTACTCCACGCTGTAGGGCACGGCGCGGAGCTGGCCCTCGGGGGTGCGCCGGATCGTGGTGAAGAAGCCCTGGGCCACGGTGCGATCGGCCGCGGACAGGCCCTTCATCCACGCCTCGACCTCGGCCTTCGTGGCGCTCGCCGGGTAGAAGGTGGCCGCCTTCGGCTTCGGCGGCACGCCGGGCAGGAACGGCGCCTGCCGGTCGAGCTGGGACCACGGTCCCTTGTTGACGAAGAAGGCGTGGAGCCGGGCCTCGCCGAGGGGCGACCGGTCGGCCAGGAGCTCGAGCAGCAGGGCCTCGTTCCCTCCCCACACCTGGCGGAGATAGAGACCGTCGAGGACCCGGGCCGCCTCGATCATCTTCACGAGGGCGTTCCGCTCGCTCTCGGGCAGGCCGCTCACGTCGGCGCCGATGTCCACCGGTGCGAACCGCGCCGTCATGGCCCGCAGCCGCGCCTCGTCTGGCAGGGGCGCGTCGGCGCCCCGCGCGGCGGGGGCCACGAGGGCGAGGGGGAAGAGCAAAGCCGGAAGACGTCGCACGGTGAGGCCTCCTGTCGGAAGAACGTCAAAAGCGCCGCAATATCTACGCAATAGATTGACGCCTGCGCTCGGGCATCGTATCATCGCGCCATGTCTCTCTCGACGGCCCCGCGTCGAGGCGCGCGCCCGGGGCTGTATGTGCCGGCCACGGCGGTGCTGGCGGCCGCGGGCGCTCTCGCGCTCGGGGCGCGGTCCGGGGCGGAGCCCGTGGTGCCGTGGGCCGCGGTCCAGGTCATCTCCGACGGCCAGGCCGCCGCCCTGGCCGCGAGGCTACCCGACCAGAACGGCCGGCCAGGCGGCTTCGAGCCGTCGGGAGGGCAGCCGACCGTGGTGTTCGTGGTGTCGGCGGCGCGTCTCAAGCGGCTCAAGGCCTGGGAGTCCGCGCTGCGGCAGCGCTTCGAGGGCCTTCGCTTCGTCCGGGTGGCGGACGTGCCGCCGGCCCGCCCGCCGGCCCGCTACGAGGACGTCGCCCGGCGCCTCCGCGAGCGCGTCCCCCGGGACGTGTCGGTGCTGATCGACGTGGACCGGCTCTGGGCCACGGGCTTCGAGATCGACAGCCGCCAGGTCAACGTGCTCGTGCTCGACGCGGCCGGCCGCCTCGCGGGGCAGCTCGCGGGGGACCCGACGCCCGAGCGGCTGGCGCAGGCGGTCGCGCTCGTCCGGCCGCTGGCGCCGCCTTCCGCGGCGCCGGGTGCCCCGCGTTGAGGGCCGACGTCCTGCTCGTCGGCGGCGGGCTGGCCAACGGCCTCCTCGCCTGGCGGCTGCGCACCCTGCGGCCGGAGCTGCGCGTCGTCCTCGTCGAGCGGGAGGCGCGCCTGGGGGGCAACTGCACCTGGTCGTTCCACACGAGCGACGTCGACCCCGCCGCGCGCGCGTGGCTCGAGCCGCTCGTCCGTCGCTCGTGGACGTGCTACGACGTGCGCTTCCCCGGCCTCGAGCGGCGGGTCGCCGGGGGCTATCACTCGATGAGCTCCGAGGGCCTCGACCGGGCCTTGTCGCGCGCGCTGGGGGAGAAGGCGCTCCTCGGCCGCGGGGCGCGGGACGTGAGGCCCGACGGCGCCACCCTCGACGACGGGAGCGAGATCGAGGCCCGCTGCGTAATCGACGGGCGCGGCTTCCCGGCGGCGCGGTTCATGAACGCCGGGTTCCAGAAGTTCCTCGGCCTCGAGGTCGAGCTGGCGGCGGACCACGGCCTCGCGGCCCCGCTGCTGATGGACGCGACGGTCCCGCAGGAGGGCGGCTTCCGCTTCGTCTACGTGCTGCCGCTCGGGCCGCGGACGGCACTCGTCGAGGACACCTGCTACGCCGACGAGCCCGCCCTGGAGCCGGCCGCGCTGCGCGGGAGAATCGGCGCCTGGGCGCAGGCGCGGGGCTTCACGATCGCCCGCGTCGTCCGCGAGGAGCACGGCGCCCTGCCGATCCCGCTCGAGGGGGACATCGGGGCGCTGTGGGCGGCGCTGCCCGCGGGCGTCCCCTGCTCCGGCGTGCGGGCCGGCCTCTTCCACGCCACCACCGGCTACTCGCTGCCCCTGGCGGCCCGCCTCGCCGACCAGATCGCGGCGCGGCCGACGCTCGACAGCGCCTCCGTGTACGCGCTCGTGCGGGGCCTCTCCGAGGAGTGGTGGGCGAGCCAGGGCTTCTTCCGCCTCCTGAACCGCATGCTGTTCCGCGCCGGCGAGCCGGACGAGCGGTGGCGGGTGCTCGAGCGCTTCTACCGGTTGCCGGAGCCGCTCGTCCATCGCTTCTACGCGGGGCGCTTGACCTTCCTCGATCGGGCACGGATCCTGGGCGGGCGCCCCCCGGTCCCGGTGCTTCGCGCGGCCCGGGCGGCCCGCGCGCGGCCGCTGGCCGTGAGCGGCGAAGGCGCGGGAGGACGAGGGTGAGACAGACGCCCAGGGCGGCGGTCGTCGGCAGCGGCTTCGGGGGCCTGGCCCTCGCCATCCGGCTGCAGGCGGCGGGCATCCCCACGACGCTCGTCGAGCGCCGGGACCGTCCGGGCGGGCGGGCGTACGTCTACGAGGACGGCGGCTTCGTGTTCGACGCCGGCCCCACCGTGATCACGGCGCCGGGGTGCCTGGAGGAGCTGTTCGAGCTCTCCGGCCGCCGCCTCGCCGACCGCGTGGAGATGATGCCGGTCACCCCGTTCTACCGGCTCTTCTGGGAGGACGGCCTCGTCTACGACTACTCGAGCGACCCCGAGGACACGCGCCGGCAGATCGCCGCGATCAGCCCGGCCGACGTCCTCGGCTACGAGCGCTTCCTCGCCTACGCGGAAGACGTCTTCGAGCAGGGCTACACGCGCCTCGCCCACGTGCCCTTCCTCGACTTCCGCAGCATGGTGCGCGCGTCCCCGCAGCTCGTGCGCCTGCAGGCGTGGCGGTCGGTCTACTCCGCCGTGTCCCGCTTCATCGAGCACCCGCACCTGCGCGAGACCTTCAGCTTCCACTCGCTTCTGGTGGGGGGCAACCCGTTCTCGACCTCGGCCATCTACACGCTCATCCACTTCCTGGAGCGCAAGTGGGGGGTGCACTTCCCGCGCGGAGGGACGGGGGCGCTGGTGGAGGCTCTGGTCGCGCTGTTCCGCGAGATCGGCGGCGAGCTGCGCCTCGGCTGCGACGTCGACCGGATCCTGACCCGCGACGGGCGCGTGTCGGGTCTCGTGGCCAAGGACGGCTGGCAGGCGCCTTTCGAGATCGTGGCCAGCAACGGGGACGTCGTCCACACCTATGGCGAGCTGCTGCGCGAGGAGCCCCGGGCGACGGCCACCGCCGCGCGGCTGCGGCGCATGCGCCACAGCATGTCGCTGTTCTTGATATACTTCGGCACAAAGCACCGTCACCCGCACCTCGCCCACCACAATGTGATGTTCGGTCCGCGCTATCGGGAGCTGCTCGCGGACATCTTCGACCGGGGAGTTCTGGCCGATGACTTCTCGCTGTACCTGCACGCTCCGACCGTCTCGGACCCCTCCCTGGCCCCGCCCGGCTGCGAGTCGTTCTACGTGCTGGCGCCGGTGCCGCACCTGGGCCGGGCCCGCGTCGACTGGAAGGAGCAGGGTCCCCGCTACGCCGACCGCATCCTCGACTACCTCGAGCGGCGGTACATCCCGGGGCTGCGGGGCGACATCGTGACGCAGCGCATCTTCACCCCGCTCGACTTCGAGCACGAGCTCAACGCCCACCTGGGCTCCGCCTTCTCGCTCGAGCCCGCGCTCTGGCAGAGCGCCTGGTTCCGCGTGCACAACCGCGACTCCCGCATCGGCGGCCTCTACTTCGCGGGCGCGGGGACCCACCCGGGGGCGGGGATCCC
>CAVSPR010000007.1:0-751581 GCA_963729875.1 uncultured Acidobacteriota bacterium | reverse complement strand
CGAGAAGCACCTCGTCTATGCCGAGCGCCTTGGCGAGGGCGGCCCGAGCCCCTCCTTGCGTTTCGCCTCCGGCGCGATGAAGTCGAGGTTGCCGAAGGCGATCGAGTGCATCAGCAGGCGCACTCTCCCCCGTTCGCCGAGGGCCGGGGCGAGCTGGTCCAGGATGGCGCCCCTCCGCTCGGGGCTCAGGGCGTCGTCGTTGAAGGTGAGCAGCGAGATGCCGCGCTCCCGGATCGCATCGAACTCGGGCTGGATGCGGAACATGGCGCCTCGGCGATCGCGGTGCACGAGGCACAGGTGGACGCCGTGACGCGACAGCTGGTGGGCCGTGGCCAGGCCGAACCCGCTCGAGCCACCGAGGATCAAAGCCCACGAACCTTCCGGCAATGCCACGGGCATCAGGAAGTCCTCAATTTGCCCCCACCGGCCGCGCGTCGGCGGCGTCGCCCCAGGGAACGCCCCGGCGGTCGCGCGTCGGGCCCCCGAGCGGCCTGCCGGAGCGTTCTCGCGGAGACTAGCACCCGGTCACGGGCCGGAGTGTCACAGTTCTGCAACATCCGCGGGGGGGAGGCAGCCGCTCTCCGCCTTCGCGTTCACGGGGCCAGGAGGTCGGGGCGTGTTACCCTCTCGTCGAGGCACCCCCGGTATGGAGATTTTCGAGCGGAAGGTGGGCGGCGTGGTGATCATCGATCTCCACGGCCGGATCGTCACCGGCGAGGGAGACAAGGCCCTCCGCGAGGTGGTCACCCGGCAGCCCGGCGATTCCAGGATTCTCCTCAACTTCGCGGACGTGCCCTTCGTCGACTCCAGTGTCGTGGGCGAGATCGTCCGGACCTACACCACGGTGACGCGCAGCGGAGGCCAGGTGAAGCTGCTCAATCTCACGCCGAGGATTCGGAACCTCCTGTCCACCACCCGGCTGCTCACCGTTCTCGAAGCGTACGAGTCCGAGGAGGAGGCGCTCCGCAGCTTCTAGCGCGTCCGCGAGACCCCTCCGGCGAAGGCGCGCCTATTCACGTCCGCCCTGGAATCGCCGTCTCTGTCGGCGGTCGGCGAGCCCCGACAGCAGCCGGCGGGTCACCTCGCGCGCGGCCGTGGTCACCGCCGGCGAGCTGCGCTCGTGCGTCACCCGGACGCAGAAGGCGATCGCGGGATCGGAAAGGGGAGTCATGCCGATGTAGTTCACGTGGTAGCCCTTGCCCCGCTCCGACGCGGTGCCGGTCTTCATGGCGACGGCGAGGCCAGGGGGGCGAGCCCCGCGCCCGTGCCGGACTCCGTGACCGCCTGCATGGCCCGCCGCAGGCGCCGGGCGGCGGCGGGCTCCAGCACGTCCCGGCCGGCGAGCGGAAGCGTCGGCCCGTCGGTGAGGCCGAGCCGCCCGCAGGAGCCCGTCAGCAGCCTCGGCTCGGGCCGGCGTCCGTCGTTCGCCACCACCGCGGCGAGCAAGGCGGCGTGCAGCGGCGTCACGTCGACGAGGGTCAGGCCGTCCGCGAGGTCGGCGACCTGCCGCGGGGTGCGGGGCGGCGTGTGGACCCGTCCCGCTGCCCCCAGCAGCCCCCCGGGCTCGTCGAAACCCCAGAGGCGATACTCCGCGACCAGCCGTTCCGCGCCGAGCCGCACCCCGACGTTCGCGAAGGCTATGTTGCAGCTCACGGCGAGCGCGTGGTCGAGCCCCTCCAGAGGGCCGGCGGGCCAGGCGCACCACAGCGGCTGGCCGCCGTAGCGCTCGACGCCGGTGCAGGTCATCTTTCGGATCTCCGCGTCGACGTCGACGCCCGCGCGGAGCGCCGCGGCCGCGGTCAGCACCTTCGCGATCGAGGCGGGCTCGCGGCGCTGGGTGAAGGCGGCGGCGCCCTCCGCGGCCGCCGTCCGCTCGTCGCTCACCGCCGCGAGCACGGCGCCCGAACGCACCTCGACGAGCACGATCGAGCCCCGGCGCCCGCCGAGGGCCTCCCGGGCGAGGCGGGACAGGTCGAGGTCGACGGAGAGGCGCGCGGCGTCGCCGGCGGGGAGCGCCGGCAGCTTCGGAAGGACGCCCGAGAGAAACGGCGCCGCGTCCGCTTCCGCCTCGAGCCGGCCGTCGCGCCCGACCGTCGCGAGGAGCTCGCCCCGTCGATCGAGCACGAGAGTGGCCGCGCCGGCGTCGCGCGCTTCGAGGGCGCGCCGCAGCCGGGTGCCGAGCCCGCGGGACGCAAGGGGCGCGCCCGCGGCGAGGGCTCGGGCGCCGCTCTCGTCGCCGCGGTCGAAGGCGACGGCCGCGGCGTAGAGGCTGCCGAGAGGGTGCCCCGCCCGGCGCGCAACGTCGGCCAGCGCACCCGCCGCGTCGAGGCGGCCCTCCGCGAGCGCGGAGAGGAGCAGCGCCTCGGGAGAGAGCGGCTCGAGATCGGCGAGGAGGACCGGCTCGACGGCCGGGCTGCCCGCCCGGGCCGCCGTCGCGATCTCGCCCGCGCGGGCCGCCGCGGAGGCCCCCGGCCAGCGCCGCGAGCGGGCGAAGGCGACCCGGGCCGTGGCGGTGTCACCGGCCAGCAGGCGCTCTCTCCCGCGCTGGAGGTCGGCCGAGGCAGAGAGCGACAGCCAGGCGAGGAGGGCGCCGCCCGCAGCGAGGGCCGCGAGGCCCCAGGCCAGCGGCCGGGCGAGGCGCGCCACGGTCAACGGAGCCGGGGTCTCAAGCCTTCGTCCGTGCACCCGCGAGGCGGGCCACGCGGGTCGCCTGGTAGGTCGGGATCGCGTGGCCCAGGATCCGGATCGACGCCTCGAGGTCCTCCTTCCTGAGGACGTAGGCGATGCGCACCTCGTCCCGCCCGAGGCCGGGCGTCGCGTAGAAGCCCTGGGCCGGGGCCACCATGACGGTCGCCCCCTCGTGCGCGTAGTCGGTGAGGAGCCAGGACGCGAAGTCCTCGCCGTCCTCGATGGGCAGCCGGGCCACGAAGTAGAAGGCCCCCTCGGGCTTGCGGAGGAAGACACCGGGGACGCGCGAGAGGCCCTCGAAGAGCACGTCGCGCCGGCCCTGGTACTCCCGCACGATGCCCTTCGCGTAATCCGGGCCGAGCTCGCTCGCCCCGAGCGCCACCAGCTGGGCGAGGCCGGGGGGCGAGAGCCGGCCCTGTGCCATGCGCAGGGCCGCGGTGTAGACGTCCTTGTTGCGGGTGGCCAGGCAACCGAGGCGGATGCCGCAGGCGCTGTAGCGCTTCGAGAGGCTGTCCACCAGGACCGCGATCTCCTCGCACCCGGGCAGGCTCAGGACGCTCGTGGCGGTCCGCCCGTCGTACACGAACTCACGGTAAACCTCGTCGACCACGAGGAAGAGGCCGTGCCGGCGGCAGAAGCCCGCGATCGCCTCGATCTCGTCCGGCCGGTAGACGGTCCCCGTGGGGTTGCCCGGGTTGCACAGCAGCACGAGCCGCGTGCGCGGGGAGAGCGCACCCTCCCACTCCTCGATCCTCGGGAGGTGGAAGCCGTCCTCGCCCCGCGCGCGCAGCGGCACGAGGCGGACGCCGGCCATCGTCGCGAAGGCGATGTAGTTCGTGTAGAAGGGCTCGACCACCAGCGCCTCGTCGCCGTCGCCCGCGCACGCCGTGAGCGCGAAGAGAATGGCCTCGCTGCCTCCCGTCGTCGCGATCAGCTGGTCGGTCGCGAGCTCGATCCCCAGCCGGTGGTAGTACTCCCGCAGGGTGGCAAGGCACTCCGCCGTGCCCGCCGAGGGCGTGTAGGCGTAGATGCTCGGCGCCTGGGCGAGCTTCGCCCGCATGACGGGGGGCGTCTCGAGGTCGGGCTGGCCGATGTTGAGGTGGTAGACCCTCACCCCGCGGCGCTTCGCCTCGTCGGCGAGCGGCATCAGCTTGCGGATGGGGGAGGCTGGCATCATCCGGCCGCGCTCGGAGACTTGGGGGGCCATGGCGTTCTCTCCTTCAGTTGGCTCGCAGACGGCTGCTGATCTTCTCGTCCCGGTCGGCGATGACCACGGCCTCCAGGACCCACGACCCCGCTTCGCTCCAGACGCCGGAGTACTCGGCGACCAGGGCGCGCGACTGCGGGGCGACCTCGCGCTGCAGAGCCTTGACGAGCGCCGGCTCCCGGCGCCCGTCCACGGCGGTGGCCAGCGACAGCCCGCGGATCTTCACGGGCCGGCGGCCCTCGTTGCGCAGGTGGATGCGGACGACGAAGGGCTCGCCGGGCCGCACCGCCGGCGGCAGCACCTCGAACTCCAGCCGCCCGGTGAACTGCGGCGGCCGCCGGCTGCTGACGTCCGAGCTCTCGAAGCCCTCGACCCCGCCGGCGGCCGGGGTCGCCACCGACGTCGTGTCCGTGTCGAAGCCGCGAGGCGGCACCTGGGCGGCGGGGGCCGGGGCGCGCGGCGGGGCGCTCGCGCCGACGCCTTCGGCCGGGGTGGAGGCCACGGCCGGGGCGGGAGCCGGGGGGGCGGCGGGCGTCGCCGCTGCGGACTCCGCTTGTGGAGATGGCTCGCGGCGCTCCGCCGCCGCCCGCCGGGCCCGGTCGAAGGCGTCGCGCGCCTCGAGGAGCATGCGGGTCGCGTCGGCGAACTCTCCCTTGCCCAGAAGCAGCTCGGCCTGGCTCACGCCGGCGTCCACCGACCGGAGCGACCAGGCCGTGACGCCCGCGGCGAGGGCGGCGGCGCGCGCCTCGCGCATCGACGACGCCGCCGCGTCGGCCTGCGCCCGAAAGACGCTGTTGAGCCTCGCGGCCAGCTCGGCCGCGGCTGGGTGGCGCGGGTCGAGCTCGAGGACGCGCGAGAGCTCCCGGGACGCGCCCCCGCTGTCCCCCGCCTCCAGGAGGCGGCGCGCCTCGGCGATCGAGCGATCGAGCTCACGGACCCGCTCCCGGGCGGTCGCGAGCACGCGGCTCGCCTCCGGGTCCCCGGGGGCGAGCTTGAGCGCCCCCTCGGCCTCCGTGGTCGCGGCGGCGTAGTTCTTGTTCTCGAGCTCCCGCCGGGCGAGCTGGACCTCCTTGCGCAACAGCTCCCGCGTGAGCGCGCTGACCGTGGCGCTCGAGGCGCTCGGGCTCGGGCCGGGTGCCGGCCGCGGGACGCCGCGCAGCCAGAGGCCCACGGCGAGCAGGGCCAGCAGCAGGATCCCCACGCCGGCGCCGACGGCCACCGGCCGGGGCAAAGCGCGCCCGACCGGGGGGACCGATCCGGGCCGAGGCGTCGCGTGTCCCGTGCGAACGCCCGGCGGGGACGCCATCGGCTGGGGCGTCGGGGCCCGGGGCCGCGGGGCCACGGGCGGAGGGACGGAGCCGGGGGCCGCCGACGAGATGGTGGGCGTCGCGCGCTGGGGAAGAGGAGGCGGCTCCGGCCTCGCCGGTCGAGGGGAGGGGAGGGGAGGAGCCTTCGCGGTGGTAGCGATCGCCTGGCCCGCGGCGGCGAGCGCCGCTCTCATCTCGCCGGCGGAGCCGAACCGCTTCTCCCGGTCCTTCTCGAGCGCACGGTTGACCACGGTGACGATTCCCGCGGGAGACTGGGGCGCCCAGCGCCGCACCGGCGGCGGCTGTCGGTGAACCACCTGGTAGAGGACGCTCGGGGTGGAGTCGGCCTCGAAGGGCTTGTGCCCGGTGAGCAGCTCGTAGAGCACCGCCCCGGTCGAGAAGAGGTCCGAGCGCCCGTCCACCTTGTCCCCGAGCGCCTGCTCCGGGGACATGTAGTTCGGCGTCCCCAGGACGATCCCGTCCTGGGTCATCTCGGAGCTGCTCACCCGGGCGAGGCCGAAGTCCATGATCTTGACCTGCCGCTCCCTCGTGTCGCCCGCATCGCCCCACGGCCCGATCAGCTGGACGTTCGCGGGCTTGATGTCGCGGTGGACGACGCCCTTCGCGTGGGCGTAGTCGAGAGCGGCGAGGATGCCGTCCACGATGTCGATCTTCTCCTCGAGCGTGAGGAGCACGTCGGAGTCGATCGCATCGCGGAGGTCGGTACCCTCGAGCAGCTCCATTGCCATGTACAGCAGGCCCTGCTCCTCGCCGAAGTCGTGGACGGTGACGATGTTGGAGTGGTTGAGGAGGGCCGCCGCCTGCGCTTCGCGCCGGAATCGGTCGAGCGTCTCCTCGCCGGAGGACCCGTGCACGGCGAGCGTCTTCAGGGCGACGTACCGCCGGAGGACGGGGTCGTGGGCCTTGTAGACCGTGCCCATCGTGCCGCGGCCGAGCTCTCCGTCGATGAGGTACTTGCCGATCCGCTCGGGGTCCATGCGGTCACACCCGGGCCGCCGCGCCGCGCGCGCACGACTCCGGCGAAGCATGGTAGCACGGGGCCCTCGGCTACAATCGGCGCCAATGTCCCTCCTCTTCCTCGTGCTCCTGCTCCAGGCCGCCGCCGCCCCGACGCCGACCCCCGCCCCGCCCACGATCGACCAGCTCGTCGAGCTCAAGCGCGTGCAGTCTGTCGCGCTGTCGCCGGACGCCGCCCTCGTCGCCTATGTCGTGCGCGAGGCCAGCTGGGACGAGAACGCGTTCGAGACCGAGATCTGGCTCGCCGACGCGCGGACCGGCGAGACGCGCCAGCTCACGAACGCGAAGAAGTCCTCGGACGCGCCCGCCTTCTCGCCCGACGGGAAGCGACTGGCCTTCGGCTCCGACCGCGGCGAAAAGCGGCAGGTCTTCCTGATCGACCCGCGGGGAGGCGAGGCCGAGGCGCTGACCGCGGCCGAGGAGGGGGTCTCGGCCTTCGCGTGGTCCCCCGACGGCGCCGCCATCGCCTTCACGTCGCAGGACCCGAAGACCGAGGCGATGAAGGAGCGGGAGAAGCGGCTTGGCGAGTACGAGGTGGTGGACGAGGACCACCGGACGACGCACCTGCACCTGATCGAGGTCGCTTCGAAGAAGGCCCGCCGGCTCACCGAGGGCGCCTTCACGGTGGGCGGCTTCGACTGGGCCCCCGACGGCGCCGAGATCGCCTTCGACCACCGGAGGAGCCCGGACGTGGGCGGCTCCGGCACCGCCGACATCTCGATCGTCACGGTGGCCGACGGGACAGTCCGCCCGCTCGTTACCCAGGCCGGCCCCGACTCGCGCCCGGTCTTCTCGCCCGACGGGGCGCGGCTGGCGTTCGCAGCGCGATGGCCCGCGAGGGGGACTACTACAGGAATGGCCAGGTCGCGGTGGTGCCGCGAGCGGGCGGTGCGCCGGTGAGCCTCACCGCGGCCTTCGACGAGAGCCCCTCCCTCCTCGACTGGGGGCCGAACGGCATCTGGATGGCGGCCGGCCAGAAGACGGAGGCCGGGCTCTTCCGCCTCGACCCGGCCACGAAGGCGATTGCACGCGCGCCGCTCGAAGCGGCCCCGATCGCCTTCGCCTTCGCCTTCGACCGCGCATTCGAGCACGTCGCGTTCGTCGGGTCGAGCGCGACCACCTTTCCCGAGGCGTGCCTTGCCCCGACCGCGGGCGGGGCCGTCACCCGCCTCAGCCGCCTGGGCGAGCAGGTGAAGGGCTGGACGCTCGGGACGAGCGAGGTCGTCTCGTGGACGAGCCGCGACGGCGCCGTCATCGAGGGCGTGCTGCGCAAGCCCGCCGGCTGGAAGGCGGGCGAGAGGCGGCCGCTGCTCGTGATCGTCCACGGCGGGCCCACCGGGACGTCGCGGCCGTCGCTCGTCGGCGGCGACTACGTCTACCCGGTCGAGCCGTTCCTCGCGAAGGGCGCCCTCGTCCTCGACCCGAACTACCGCGGCAGCGCCGGCTACGGCGAGGCCTTCCGTTCCCTGAACGTCCGCAACCTCGGCGTGGGCGACGCGTGGGACGTCCTCTCGGGCGTCGACCATCTCGTGGCCCAGGGCCTCGCCGACCCCGCGCGCGTGGGTGTCATGGGATGGAGCCAGGGCGGCTACATCTCGGCCTTCCTCGCCACCCACGACGCCGCGCGCTTCAAGGCGGTCTCGGTCGGCGCGGGGATCTCGAACTGGGTGACCTACTACGTCAACACCGACATCCACCCCTTCACGCGCCAGTACCTCGGGGCGACGCCGTGGGACGACCCGGAGATCTACCGGAAGACCTCGCCGATGACCTACATCAAGGGGGCGAAGGTGCCGGTGCTCATCCAGCACGGCGACGGGGACCGCCGCGTGCCGCTGCCGAACGCCTACGAGTTCTACCAGGGGCTCGTCGACCAGGGCGTCAGCGCGAAGCTCGTCGTCTTCAAGGGCTTCGGCCACGGCCTCAGCAAGCCGAAGGCCGTCCGCGCCGCCCTCGAGCAGAACCTCGAGTGGTTCTCGGAGCGCGTCCTCGACGTGAAGTGATCCCGCGCGGCCGGGGTGCGGGGGAGTGTAGCCGGGCCGATTTCGCTTGACCCCGACCCGTTCCCTGAGACAGAGTCTCAGCCATCGCGTGCCGTTCCCGTGTCGTCGCCTCGAGGTGTGATGGACGAGCGCGCCCAGGACGAGCGGATCCAACAGCTTTGCCGCGAGCACGGCTTCACGCTGACCCCCCAGCGCGAAGCCATCCTGCGGGCCGTTCTCGACGCCGACGACCACCCCACCGCCGAAAGGGTGCAGGCCGCCCTCGCGCGCCGCCGCGTGCGCGTCTCCCGCGCGACGGTGTTCCGCGCCCTGGAGAGCCTCGCGCGCCTCGGCGTCATCACGAAAGCCTGTCACCCGGGCAGCTCGGTCCGCTACGACCGCCGCACCGACCGGCACCATCACCTCGTCTGCCTGGTCTGCGACCGGGTTAGCGACATCTCGGACGCCCGCCTCGACTCGCTGCCGGTCCCCGACACCCGGCGCTTCGGCTTCGTCGTGTCGGACTTCAGGGTCCAGCTGCGCGGGATCTGCAAGGAATGCCGTGAGCAGGAGGACAAGAAATGAAACGAACCCTCTTCGGACTACTCGTCGCCGCGGGTCTCGCGGCGACGGCCGTGCTGGCGGCGGACGCCACCACGAAGCCGCCGCTGGGCCTGCCGCCCGTCCCCATCCCCGCCGACAACCTCCAGACCCCCGAAAAGGTCGCCCTCGGGGACAAGCTGTTCGACGACAAGAGGTTCAGCGCGACCGGCCAGGTGGCCTGCGCCACCTGTCACGACTCGAAAAAGGCCTTCACCGACAGCCCGCTCCGGACCTCGGAGGGCATCGCGAAGGCCGGCAAGAAGCTGACCGGCACCCGAAATGCCCCCACCGTCGTGAACGCGGCCTATTTCAACGCGCAGTTCTGGGACGGCCGGTCGCCGAGCCTCGAGGACCAGTCGCAGCACCCCTTCATCAACCCGGTCGAGATGGGCCTCAAGGACCACCAGCCGATCCTCAAGATCGTCCGCTCCGACCCGGCATACGTGAAGGCCTTCGAGCAGGTCTTCGGCAAGAAGGGCGCCCAGGTCACCATGAAGGAGGTCCAGCAGGCGATCGCCGCGTTCGAGCGCACGAAGGTGGCCGGGAACTCACCCTTCGACCGCTACTTCTACGGCGGCGAGTCGGCTGCGCTCACCGACGCGCAGAAGCGGGGCTTCGACCTCTACGTCAACAAGGGCCGCTGCGTGTCCTGCCACGTGATCGAGCAGACCCAGGCCCTCTTCACCGACAACCGCTTCCACAACGTCGGGGTCGGCATCAACGACATCCAGAAGGACGTGCCGGCGCTGGCCGGGGCCTTCCTCCAGGCGAAGGCGACCCTCGCCCAGGTGGACGTGAAGGTCCTCGGCGACAAGCGGACGTCGGAGCTCGGGCGCTTCGCCATCTCCCGCGACTTCGAGGGCCTGGGCGCCTTCAAGACCTCGACCCTCCGCAACGTCGCCGTCACCCCGCCCTACATGCACGACGGCAGCCTGAAGACGCTCAAGGACGTGGTCGTCCACTACAACAACGGGGGTGTGACGAAGGAAGGCGATCCCGTGAACGACTTCCTGAGCGGCGGCATCCGGCCGCTGAACCTGACCGACCAGGAGATCGACGATCTCGTCTCGTTCCTGGAAGCGCTCACCAGCCCCCAGTTCGCCAGCCTGCCGAGCGCCGCCCGCACGGAGGTGAAGCCATGAGCCCGATCGTTCCCAGCCGTCGCGACTTCCTGAGGCGGGCGGCCGCGGCCGCGGCCGCCGGCGCCGTTCCCATGAGCGTCGTCAAGCTGGCCTTCGCCGACCCCGCCCTGGACTTCACGTTCGCCTACATCTCGGACGCCCACATCCAGCACATCTCGGGGACGAAGTTCGTCCGCAACTGGGACCGGGGGCTCATCCGGGCGGTGGCGGAGACGAACCTCCTGAACCCGAAACCCGACTTCGTCATGTTCGGGGGAGACCTCGGCCAGCTCGGCATGAAGGAGGAGCTCGACCACGGGGCGGAGATGCTCTCGAAGCTCCACTACCCGCTCCACTGCGTGATGGGGGAGCACGACTACTACCTCGACCTCGGGGAGTACTGGTCCAAGCTCTTCGGGCCCCACTGGTACAGCTTCGACCACAAGGGCGTGCACTTCGTGGTGCTGAACAGCATCCTCACCCACGACGAGTGGACCTTCAACCGGTGGCCGTCGGCCCAGGAGCGCATGCTCCAGATGGCCGGCCTCGACAACCCGAACGGCTCGCCCTTCATGGTCGGCGAGAAGCAGCGCGCGTGGCTGAAGTCCGACCTCGACAAGGTCGACGAAGACGACGCCGGTCGTCGTCTTCTCTCACTCGCCGCTGCAGAAGCTCTACAAGGGGTGGAACTTCTGGACCGACGACGCGGAGGAGGTGCAGGCGATCCTGGCCCCCTTCGAGAAGGTGAACGTGATCTACGGGCACGTCCACCAGATCCAGTACAACCAGATCGGGAGGATCGCGTTCAACTCGGTGATGGCGACCGCCTGGCCCTGGCCCTATCCGAACAGCTACGCCCAGGCCCAGAACGCCATGCCCGTTCTCACCGTGCCCATGAACCGTGCCAACCCGTTCTTCGAGCGCGATGCCACGGGCTGGCAGTTCATCGACGTGCACACCGGCCGGGTGGCGCTGAAGTACAACCTCTACAACAACACCGCGCGCACCGTGGCCTGGAACCCCGCCACCGGGAAGCCCGAGGACACCGTCTTCCAGGACCCCGCGAAGCGCATCCCGCCGCAGGTCCACTACTAGAGGAGGAATCGCCATGAAGAGGAAGATCGCGGTCGCCCTCGCGGCAGCTGTCGTCTTGGCCATGGTCGGCGGGATCGCCATCCGGGCCGACGAGTTCACGCAGAAGGACCAGGAGCGCTGGGAGAAGGAGTACATGAGCGTGGTGCAGAAGGGACGGGCGCTCTGGACGAGCCCCCAGCTCGGCACGAACGGCGTCGCCTGCGCCCAGTGCCACCCAAACGGCGCCAACACGCACCCCGAGACCTACCCGAAGTTCCAGCAGCAGCTCGGCCGCGTGATCGCGCTGCGCGAGATGATCAACTGGTGCATCCAGCAGCCGCTCGAGGGGAAGCCCCTCGCCCTCGACAGCCCGGACATGGTGGCCCTCGAGGCCTACGTCGCGTACGAGCGCCGCGGAGTGGCGCTCGCGCCCGGCAAGCACTGACGGACGAAGGCCGGAGGGGTCAGGTCTTGAATCGTGAATCACAGTTCAAGACCTGACCCCGGCCGGGCCGACCCGGTTGCGGACCCGAGGCTGCGGGCCGACAATGGGCGCACCGTGGCCTCCGAGATCTCCCGCGTCACGAGACTGTCTGCCTTCCTTCCGTCCGCCGTCCTCCTCTGCGGGCTGGCGCTCGGCGGGCCGGCCGCCGCCGCGGCTGCTCCCACGCCCGTCCGCTTCGGCGTCGTCGCCGAGGAGCAGAACGAGCCCGACCGCCTGCTCAACGTCTACGGCGAGCTCCTCGCCCGCCTCCGCGAGCGCCTCGCTCCGGCCGGGCTCGGCGTCGGCGACCTGGTGATCGCGCGCGACCTCGACGACCTGTCCCAGCGTCTCGTCCGCGGCGAGGTGGACTTCGTCATCGAGACGGTCTTCCCGACCCTGGTCCTCCAGGAGCGCAGCCGCTGTCTCGAGCCGTCCCTCGTCGTCGTGCGCCGGGGGCTGCGCGAGTACCGGAGCGTGTTCTTCACCCGCAAGGAGGGGCCCATCCAGCGCCTCGCGGACCTGCGCGGTGGCACCCTCGTGCTCCAGGCCGTGCGCTCCACCTCGGCCTTCGCGCTGCCGAAGGCCGAGCTCGAGGGAATGGGCCTGGCGGTCGTGCCGGCGGACGACACCCGGGCCGGCCGCGGCAACGTGCGCTACGTCCTCGCCGGGGCCGAGATCAACCAGGCGGTCTGGGTGCTGCACGGCAAGGGCGACGCCGGCGCCTTCAACGAGGCAGACTGGGCGGCCCTGCCGGAAAGAGTCCGCTCGCAGCTGCGCATCTTCCACGAGGGGCGGCCCATCGTCCGGGGGCTGCTCTCCTTTCGCGCCGGCCTCGACGCGAGCACCAGGAGAGCGGTCGAGGAGACGCTGCTGAAGCTCCACGAGGACGAGGCCGGCCGGGCCGCGCTCGCCGCCGCGTCGGGCGTGACCCGGTTCGAGCGGCTGACCGCCGACGACCGCGCCGGCCTGCGGCGTTGGGCTCCCATCCTGAGGCCCATCCGCACCCGCTGATGCGCCTCCGCGGGATCGGCACGCGCTACGCCCTCTGGATCGCGGCCCTCGCGCTCGCCCTGGTCACGACCGCCCTCCTCGCCGCCGCCTTCATCGCCTTCCACCAGTCGCGGGTGGCCCAGCGCGAGATCCACCAGGCCGTGAACGCCGCCCGCACCACCGACGAGGAGGCGGCGCTGCGCGGCACCGCGACCTTCCTGGGCGCCCGCCTGTTCAACGCGCTCTACCAGCTCGACGTCGAGCGGCTCGCGCAGGAGATCGAGCAGGTCCGGGCCTGGATGCCCGTGACCTCGTTCGTCGTGGTCGCCCGCGACGAGACCATCCTGACCGACGGCACCCCCGCCAACCTGCGCTACGGGGAAAGGCTCGCCGGCGAGCTGCCCAGCACGACGAGCGGTCCGCGGCTGACGCGCCGGGGGGGGGAGACGGAGATCCGCTTCGCGATCGCCTCCGGCGGCGTCCCGGCCGGCTGGGGTGTCGTGACCCTGGCCGAGGCGCCGTGGCAGGCCTCGCTGCGCCACCTCGAGCAGCGGACGGAGGCGATGTGGAGCGGCCACCGGACCTCGCTCCTCTCCCTGGGCGCGATCGCCTTCGCCCTCACCCTGGCCCTGGGCCTCCTGACCGCGCTCCCCCTCTCCCGCAGCCTCGCCCGTCCCCTCACGGAGATGAGCCGCGCCGCCGAGGAGATCGCGGCCGGCAACCTCGACCGCCCCCTCACCCTCGACTCGCCCGACGAGCTCGGCGACCTCGCGCGCGCTCTCAACCGGATGGCGGGCGACCTGCGGGCGCACGAGGAGGCGCTGCGGGCCGAGCGGGCCGACCTCGCGGCGAAGAACGCGGAGCTCGAGCGCTTCGCCTACACCGTCTCGCACGACCTCAAGACGCCGCTCGTCACCATCCGCGGCTTCGCGGGCCTGGCCAGCACCGACCTCGCGGCGGAGAGGGCCGACCGCGTCCGGCAGGACCTGGGCCGCATCGTGGCGGCCGCGGACAAGATGCACCGCCTCCTCGACGACATCCTCGAGCTGTCACGCGTGGGACGCGTCGTGAACCCGCCGGAGGACGTGCCTCTCGGCGAGCTAGCCCGGGAGGCGGTCGAGCTGGTCCGTGGCCAGCTCGCCCCGAGGGGCGTCGAGGTCGCGATCGCCCCCGGCCTCCCCGTGGTGCGCGCGGACCGGCGGCGGCTCGTCGAGGTCTTCCAGAACCTGGTGGAGAACGCGGCCAAGTTCGCCGGCGACCGCGCGAACCCACGGGTCGAGGTCGGGATGCGCAGCACGGGCGGCGACCGGGTGTTCTTCGTGCGAGACAACGGGCGCGGAATCGAGCCACGGTTCCTGGAGAGGGTGTGGAACCTCTTCGAGAAGCTGGACCCGGCGGCCGAGGGAACGGGCGTGGGCCTCGCTCTCGTGCGCCGCATCGTCGAGGCCCACGGCGGCCGTGCCTGGGCGGAGTCGGACGGCCCCGGGAGCGGGGCCACGTTCTGCTTCACCCTGCCGTCGGGCGACGGTGTCCCGGCTTCTCAGCCGAGCTCCTGAGCCAGGCGTTCCTCGGCTTCCGCGAGGGAGAGACCGTGCCGGAGGCGCATCGTGGCGACACCCACCGGCGCCGGGTACGCCTTGCCCGCCCGCCTCCTGGGCTCCACGTGCTCGATGACCTCGAAGAGCGCGTGGCAGGCGTCCTCGTAGGTCGCGCCCGAGAGGTCGCGGATGTAGCGTGTCGAGCGGTCGATGAGCTTCAGGTTGCTCGGGACCAGGCAGATCATGCGGTTCCCGAGAACGCGCCCCAGGCGGACCATCGTGCAGGTCGACAGCGCGTTCAGCAGCATCTTCACCCCGATGCGCGTGAGCGGGTCGAGCAGGAACGGCGTGGGGGGGGTCTCGAGGCCCACGGCCAGCGCGCCGCTCTCCCGCGCCGCGGCCGCGAGACGGGCGAGCGCCTCGCGCCGCGCGACCGCGACCACCGCCGTCTTCGCCCCCGCCGCGCGCGCGCGCTCGAGCTGCCGGGCGAAGGCCCCGCCCGCTTCCCCGAGGGGAAGGTCCGCCTCCGCCACCACCGCCGTGGTGCCGTCGCCGTTACGGGCCGGCCGGTGGGCCAGCCCATCGAGGCCGATGCGGAAGCGCATGAGCTCGCGCCGCCCGATCTCGCGCAGGATCGTTCCCTGCTTCTCGGCGGCCTCCTCGTCGAGGAGCGCGCGCAGGTCGTCCTCGGTCCACTCGATCGTCTGCGGCTCCCGGCGGAGGAGCCGCGCCCAGGCCTCCTCGGCCGTGGAGGCGGGCGTGAAGAGGAACGCCCAGGACTCCGACGCCTCCTCGTCGTCCCACTTCCGGAAGGACGGCGTGCAGAAGGTGGGGCTGCGCTCCGTGGTGTCGGTGAGCACGTCCACCGCGAGCGAGTCGGCGAAGTAGGAGGTCCGCGCGCCACGGCGGTACACGCCCTCCTCGGCCTCGACGAGGCGCGCGAGATCGCGGCGCAGCCTCTCGCCCGCCAGCTCGGCGTGCACGGCGCGCAGGCCCTCCCGCATCGCCTCCGGCACGGAGTCCGAGGGGCCGAGGGCGGGCGGGGCCGCCCCCGCGCGGGCGAGGACGTCGCGGAGCGCCATCTCCAGTACCGTGAGCATGGCGAGGAGCTCGATGCTCGTGGCCTGCATGCGCGTCGAGCCGGTGATGGCCATGGGCCCGGTGGTCAGGTTGACCTTGACGATCCGGGGCTCGTCGATCACCTGCCGGCTCCGCTCGACGTGGGCCCGCAGGACCTCGTCGGGGTTGTTGTAGACGAACGCCACGCGCGCCCCGGCCTCGAGCCCCTGCCATGCGGTCCCGATCACGAACGAGGTCTCGCCGCCCTCCGTTATGGCGAAGACCATGTCGCCCCTCGCCACGCCGAGGTCGGCGATCTGCTTGCGGCCGAAGGGGGCGAAGTCCTCGAAGCCCTCCACCGACTTGATGAGCGCGTAGTCGCCGCCCGCCATCACGCTCTCGGCCCGGCGCTCCCAGACCTCGGGCGCCGGGACGAGGAGGCCGCGCTCCCGGCGGTCCTGCCAGAACGCGCGCCAGATGGAGTTGAGCTGGATGCTCAAGCGCCCGGTGGCCCCGCAGCCGGTGAAGAAGACCCGCCCCCCGCCCTCGAGGGTCGCCACGAGGTCGTCTCGCAAGGCCTCCGGCTGGCCGGAACGCGACCAGCCGTCGTAGGCTTCCACGACGTCCCGGTCCACGTCGAAGAGGATGGCGAGGCCGGCCGCGGCGTCCTCCCGGGCCGCCTGGCTCAGCTCCTGCGAGCGGGGGTGGGACGACTCGGTCACGAGCGCGCCGAGCCGGAACTGGACCGCGTCGCGCAGGAAAGCGTCGGCCCGCTCCCGGGCGTTCTTCGCTGGTGTCGCCATGGTCGCTCCCGTCGACGGGAGGCTATCACGCCTCGCGCGGCGCGGCCCATGGCGGGGCGCGCCGGCCCGCGGGTGCGATGTGGGGTACGATTCCGGCTCGACCATGACATCGCGGCGCTTCCTCTACCTGTCGCGCGCCGACGTCGAGGCGGTCGGCCTCGACATGAGGACCGTCATCGGCCTGCTCGAGACCGCCTTTCGGGAGAAGGGCGAAGGCCGGGTCGAGATGCCGCCCAAGCCGGGCATCCACCCCCGGCCCGACGCCTTCCTTCACGCGATGGCGGCCTCGATCCCGGGCCTTCAAGCGGCGGGCCTCAAGTGGGTGGGGGGCTACCCGGAGAACCCGTCGCGCGGCCTGCCCTACATCAGCGGTCTCCTGATCCTGAACGACGTCGACACGGGCTTCCCGATCGCGGTCATGGACTGCACGTGGATCACGGGCTGTCGGACGGGCGCGGCCACCGCCCTCTCGGCCCGCTACCTCGCGCGACCCGAGAGCGAAACCGCCGCCATCCTCGCCTGCGGCGTCCAGGGCCGCACCAACCTCGAGGCGCTCGCCACCCAGTTTCGCCTTCGCCGCGTCTACGCCTACGACACGCGTCCCCAGGCCCGGGACCGGTACGTGCGGGAGATGTCGGAGAAGCTCGAGCTCGAGGTGATCGGGGTCGACGAGCCGGAGCCGGCGGTGGGGGAGGCCGACCTCGTGGTCACGTCCGGGCCGATCCTCAAGCACCCGACGCCGGCGATCCGGAAGGGCTGGCTGCGCGAGGGTGCGTTCGCGTCGGCCGTCGACTTCGACTCGTACTGGACCGGCGAGGCGCTCGCGCAGATGGACCGCATCGCCACCGACGACCACGCGCAGTTCCGCTACTACCGCGAGCTCGGCTACTTCCGTCACACCCCCGAGCCCTACGCCGACCTCGGCGAGCTCGTCACGGGCGTTCGGCCCGGGCGCCAGTCGCCCGTCGAGCGCACGCTCGCCATGAACCTGGGGCTCGCCCTCGAGGACATGGCAGTCGCGCCCGAGGTCCTGCGGCGGGCGACCGAGGCGGGCCTCGGCACCTGGCTGCCGCTCTGATCGAAACGACCGGGGCCAGGGGGGAGCTGTGTTCTTCCTGACCTGCCGCCCGCAGGCTAAGATTCGGGGAGCGTGAGCCAGAGCTGGAACGTGGCGGTGGGAGCGCGAGAGGAGGACCTTGGACGCCGGTGACCTGGGCGCGTGGCTGCTCCTCGCCGCCGCCATCCGCCTGGCCGCCATCGCAGCGGCGATCGTCTCGCGCCGCCGGTCGGGCCTGAGCCGGTCGGCGGCGTTCGGCGGGTCCGCGGCGGCCTCCCTGGTGACCGGCGCGGTCGGTCTCGTCGGCCTCGGCACGGGAAGCGCCCTGCGCGGCCGGCTGATCCGCCACGAGGCCTCGGGGTTGACCCTCGGCTACTCGGTGGATGCCCTCTCCGGCTGGTTCCTCCTGGTCCTGGCGATCCTCGGCATCGCCGTCGCCGTCTACAGCATCGGCTACTTCGCCCACTCGAGCCCGGGCCGCGCCGCCTTCGTGGGCGTCGCCTTCAACGTGCTCCTCGGCGCGGTCGAGATGGTGTTCGTGGCGGGCGGGGCGATCGGCTTCCTCCTGGCGTGGGAGCTCATGACCCTCGCCACCGCGGCCCTGGTGGCGACCGAGCACGAGCACAAGCAGACCCGAAGGGCCGCCTTCCTCTACCTGGCGCTCTCCCACGTCGGCACCGGCGGCCTGGTGGCCGGCTTCTTCCTTCTCGCCTCGGGTGGGACGTCCCTCGCCTTCGCCGACATCCTCGGGCCGGGAGCGGCCGCCACTCCCTTCCGCGACGCCACGTTCCTGCTGTTCCTCGCCGGCTTCGGCGTCAAGGCCGGGATGATCCCCCTCCACGTCTGGCTCCCCGAGGCGCACCCCGCGGCGCCGAGCCCGATCTCGGCGCTGATGTCGGGGGTCCTGATCAAGACCGGCATCTACGGGATCTTCCGCGTGTGCGTGGCCGGCCTGGGCGTGCCGCCTCTCGCGTGGGGCGGCCTCGTCCTCGCGGTGGGCGCCGTCTCGATGGTGCTGGGGGTCCTCTACGCGCTGATGCAGCACGATCTCAAGCGGCTGCTCGCGTACCACAGCATCGAGAACATCGGCATCATCCTCGTCGCCGCCGGGGTCGGGATGATCTCGCTGTCGATCGGACGGCCCGGCCTGGCGGTGCTCGCCCTGGCGGCATCGCTTCTCCACGTCCTGAACCACGCCCTCTTCAAGGGCCTGCTCTTCCTCGGTGCGGGCGGGGTCGTAGCCGCTTGCCGGACCCGGCAGATCGAGCACATGGGCGGCCTCGCCCGCCGGATGCCGTGGACGGCCGGCTTCTTCCTCCTGGGCGCCATGGCCATCTCCGGCCTGCCCTTCCTGAACGGCTTCGTCAGCGAGTGGCTCGTCTTCCAGTCGCTCCTGCTCGGATTCCACACTTCGACCGACACGTTCGCCCGGCTCGCCTTCCCGATCGGGGGGGCGCTGCTCGGCCTGACCACGGCGCTCGCCGCCGCCTGCTTCGTCAAGGCGTTCGGCATCACCTTCCTGGCGCTGCCGCGCGGTGCGGGTGCGGCCGAGGCGCGCGAGTCGGGCGTGCTCATGCTCGTGCCGCAAGCGGCTCTCGCCGCGGCCTGCGTCGCGATCGGCCTCTTCCCCGGGCCCGTCGTCTCGGTGCTCGCGCGCCTCGCCGGGGGCCTCGTGGGCGCGCCGCCGGAGCCGGGGCTGGTGGCGAACCTCTCGCGGATTGCGCCCGCGCCGGGAGCGTTCGACGGACTCTCCCTCCCCCTCGCCGCCCTGGCCTTCGCGGCCGCGCTCGGCCTCGCGGCCGTGCTCTCGACACGCTCTGCCTTCGCCCGGCGCCCCGCTCCGACGTGGGGGTGCGGCGGCGAGCTGACGGCGGAAGCGGAGTACACCGCCACCGCCTTCTCGAAGCCCCTCATGCTTATCTTCGGAGCGATCTACCGCCCGACCCGTGAGGTGTCGACGCTCGAGACGGCGCCCTACTACGCGCGCGAGGTGCGCTACCGGGCCGAGGTCGAGCCCACCTTCGAGCGCTTCGTCTACCGCCCCCTGACCCGGGGGCTCCTGCGCCTGGCCGAGCGCATGCGCGTGATCCAGGCGGGGAGCCTCCACGCCTACCTCGGCTACGTCATGGCCCTCGTCCTCTTCCTCGTGGTGCTCCTCTGGTGGCGGGGATGAGCCAGGCGCTCTTCGCGGTCGCGCAGGTCCTGGGCTTCCTGCTGCTCGCCCCGCTGCTGCGCGGGCTCATCAAGAAGATGAAGGCCGCCTTCCAGCTCCGGCAGGGGCCGCGCCTCCTGCAGCCCTACTCGGACCTCGCCAAGCTGCTGCGCAAGGAGCCCGTGCGCTCGACCACCGCCTCCTGGGTGTTCGTGGCCGGCCCGCGGGTCTACTTCGCGAGCGCGGTCGCGGCGACCACCCTCCTCCCGACGGTCTTCGCCTCCGCCCCGCTCGAGGGGGCGGGAGGAATCCTCCTGCTGGTCGGACTGCTCGCCCTCGGCCGCTTTGCCCTGGCCACGGCCGCCCTCGACACCGGGAGCCCGTTCGGGGGAATGGGGGCGAGCCGCGAGATGACGGTCGGGGCCCTGGCCGAGCCCGCGCTGATGCTGGCCCTCTTCACCGCGGGCCTCTCGGCCGGGTCGCTCAACCTGGGCGAGCTCGTGCGGCGCTCGGTGGAGCGCGGTACCTCGATCCACCCCGGCGAGATCCTGGCCGCGGCGGCGCTCTTCATCGTGCTCCTCGCCGAGGCGGGCCGCGTCCCCATCGACAACCCCGCCACCCACCTCGAGCTGACCATGATCCACGAGGCCATGGTGCTGGAGTACAGCGGTGCGGACCTCGCCCTCGTCGAGTGGGCCTCCGCCGTCAAGGAGCTCGTCTTCATGACCCTGCTCGCGGGCCTCTTCTTCCCGATCGGCGTGGCCACGAGCCTCGCGCCCCGGGCGCTGGCGATCTCCGCGCTCGCGCTCCTCGCGAAGGTCTTCGCCCTCGCGCTGATGGTGGTCCTCGTCGAGTCGACGAACGCCAAGCTGCGCTTCTTCCGCGTCCCCGAGCTGATGGCGGTGGCGCTGGGCCTGGGCTTCCTCGCCCTGGCCATGCGGTTCTTCTAGGGGGCGGGATGATCCAGGACTTCGTGATCCTGTGCGCGGCGGGGATGCTGGTCAGCGTCTACCTGATGGTGGGCCAGAAGGCGCTCGTGGTCGCCATCCGGCTCTACGGCGTCCAGTCGCTGCTCCTCGGTGCGGTGGGCGTCGCCATGGGCCTCGCGGAGCACCGGCCCCACCTCTTCGTCACCGCGGCCCTGACCATCGCCCTGAAGGCGTTGGTGATCCCCTGGTTCCTGCTGCGCGTGATCGACCGGGTGGGCATCCGCCGGGAGATCGAGCCCTTCGTCAACGTGCCGGCATCGCTGCTCCTGTGCCTCGGCCTGACCGTCGTGGGGTACCGGGTGAGCCTCGGGATGGCCGGGGCCAGGGAGGCCGTTCCCCACCAGGTCGTGGGCGTCGCCTTGTCCATGGTGCTCATGGGCCTCTTCCTCATGGCGACCCGCCGAAAGGCCCTGACCCAGATCCTCGCCCTGCTCACCATCGAGAACGCCGTCTTCCTCGTCGCGGTGGGGGCGACGGCGGGGATGCCGCTCGTCGTGGAGCTCGGCATCTCCTTCGACGTGATCCTCGCCGTGCTCGTCCTGGGTGTCCTCGTGAACCGGATCGTGGACCGATTCGAGTCCATGGACACGAGCCGCCTCTCCAACCTCAGGGGCTAGGTGAACCTCCTCCTCGCGACGCTCGCCGCTCCCCTCGCCACCGCCGCCATCGGGGCGGTCCCCGGCCCCCGCCGGCCCAAGGAAGCCCTCTTCCTCGGCGGCCTCGCCGCCACGTTCGGCCTCGTCCTGGCCACCGCCGGGCGCTACCTCGCGGGAGAGACGCCGGCTGCCTTCGGCGGGGCGCTGCGCGTGGACGGCCTCTCGGCGCTCGTCCTCGTCCTCACCGCCTTCGTGGGCCTCCTCTCGGGCCTCTACTCCGTGGGTTACCTCGAGCGGAACGAGAGGGCCGGCTTCGTCTCCGCGAAGCAGCGCACGGAGCTGCTGGCCCTCGTGCCCGCCTACCTGGCGGCGATGCTCCTCGTCGCGGCGTCCAACAACCTCGGCGTCCTGTGGGTCGCCGTGGAGGCGACGACGCTCGCCTCCGTCTTCCTGGTGGCCTTCCAGAACCGGGACACGTCGCTCGAGGCGGCCTGGAAGTTCCTGGTCCTCGGCAGCGTGGGCCTCGCCTTCGCCCTCCTCGGCACCGTGCTCCTCTTCGCGTCGGGCCGGGGCGTCCTCGGCGAGGAGACGTCGGCGCTCGACTGGACGCGGCTCCTCGCCCACGCGAGCGCCCTCCACCCCTTCACCGTCAAGCTGGCGGTGGTCTTCCTCCTCGTCGGCTACGGCACCAAGGCGGGCCTCGCTCCCATGCACACCTGGAAGCCGGACGCCTACCGCGAGGCGCCCTCGCCGGCCGGCGTCCTCATGGCCGTGGGGATGATGAACTGCTCTCTCTACGCCCTTCTGCGGGTCCACATCCTGTCCGGGGCCGTCCTGGGGCCGGAGTTCTCCGGCCGGCTCCTCCTCGGCCTGGGGCTCGCCTCCGTGCTCGTCGCGACGCCGTTCATCCTTGTCCAGTGGAACCTCAAGCGCCTCCTCGCCTACTCGAGCATCGAGCACGTGGGCATCATGGCGATCGGCTTCGGGCTGGGGGGGGAGGTGGCCACCCTCGGGGCGCTCCTCCACATGACCTACCACACGTTCGCCAAGCCGGTCGCGTTCTTTTCCGCGGGGACGCTCGCCCAGCTCCACCGCTCCTCCGACTTCGACGCGATCGGCGGGGGCACGCTCGGCCGCACACCCGTCGCGAGCGGCCTCCTGCTGCTCGCCACGCTGATGGTGACGGGCTCGCCGCCGTTCGGGCTCTTCTGGAGCGAGATGACGATCCTGAGGGCCGGGTTCTTCGGGCCGCACCTGGCCGTGGTCGCGGTCTTCCTCGCCGCCCTCGTGGTCCTCTTCTGCGGGTTCTTCTACCAGGTGGGAAGGCTCGTCCTGGGGCCTGAAACGAACGCCCCGGACCACCCCGTCCTGCCGGAGCGGCTCGACCTGGCCATGGGAACGACCGTCGTCGCCGCGATCGTCGCCGTGGTCTCGGCCTTCTACCTGCCGGATCCGCTCGTCGCTCTCGTCCGCGCCGCCGTGCGGGTCGTGGAGGGCGCATGACCCCCGTGATCCGGGCCGTCTCCGAAGCCCTGGGCCTTCCGCCGGATTCGGTCCGCTCGCCTCGCCCGGGCGAGCTGCGGATCGGCGTCGAGCCGGGCTCGCTCCCCGAGGTGGCCGACCGCCTGGTGGCCGGCACCGGCGCGCGGCTCGCCTCCCTGTTCGCCACGGACGAGCGCGCCTGGAACGCCGTCTACGCGCTCCACCAGGTCTGGCTCCTGCCGCGCCACCGGACCTTCGTCCGCGTCGCGGCCCGTGTCGACCCCGCACACCCCCGCTTCCCGTCGATCGCGGCGAAGCACCCTTCCGCCAACTGGTTCGAGCGCGAGGTGATGGACACGTTCGGCCTCGTCCCCGAAAACCACCCCAACCCCACCCGTGTGAGCCTGCACGACGACTGGCCCGAGGGCGAGTGGGCGCTGCGCAAGGACTTCGCCGACGAGCGGAAGGTGCCTCGCGTCGAGGGCGCGTTTCACCCCTTCCGGCCGGTGACCGGCGAGGGCGTCTTCCACGTGCCAGTGGGACCGGTGCACGCCGGAATCATCGAGCCCGGGCACTTCCACTTCGGAGTCGCCGGCGAGCCCGTCCTCTACCTGCAGCTCCGCCTCTTCTACGTGCACAAGGGCACGGAGAAGCGCTTCGAGCGGCTTCCGTGGCGTCACGGGATCTTCCTCGCCGAGTCCATCTCCGGCGACACCGCGGTGGGCCACGCGCTCGCCTTCGCCCACGCCATCGAGAGGCTGACCGGCTGCGAGCCGCCGCCGCGCGCGCGGTACCTGCGCGTCGTCCTGCTGGAGCTGGAGCGAATCTACAACCACGTCGCGGACATCGGGGCCATCGCCACCGACGTGGCGTTCGCCGTCCCCGCCGCGCACGCCCAGCTCCTGCGCGAGCGCCTCGTCTCGCTCCAGGAGCGGCTGTTCGGGTCGCGCCTCCTGCGAGGGACCGTGGCCATAGGCGGGGTGAAGACGGACCTCTCGGCCGCGGGCCGCGACGAGCTCCTGGCGCACCTCGCGCGGCTGAAGCGCGACTTCGAGTCCCTCGTGAGCCTGCTCATCGACTCCGGCAGCTTCACCGACCGCGTCGACGGCACCGGGGTCCTGCCGGAGGACGCGGCCCGGGATCTCGGCGTGGCCGGCCTCGCCGCGCGGGCCTCCGGCATCGACGAGGACCTGCGGCGCGACCACCCGCACGACGCCTACGACGCGCTGCGGTTCGAGGTGCCGGTGGAGCGAGGCGGCGACGTCCGCGCGCGGCTCATGGTGCGGGCGCGGGAAATCGAGCAGTCGATGGCGATACTCCGACAGGCCCTGGGCAACCTTCCCGACTCTCCCCTGCGGGCTGCGCCGCCGGCCGAGCTGCCCGCTTTCTCCGCCGCCCTGGGCTGGGCCGAGGCGTGGCGCGGCCCCTGCCTGCACTGGGTGGAGACCGACGCCTACGGTGTCCTCACCCGCGTCAAGGTCACCGACCCGAGCTTCCGGAACTGGCCCGGCCTCGCGCACGCCGTGCCCGGCAACATCATCCCGGACTTCCCCGTCATCAACAAGAGCTTCAACCTGTCGTACTCGGGCAACGACCGGTAGGGAAGAGGAGGAGCGATGTTCCGAATCCTGGCCCGCAGCGCCCGCACCGGGATCGTGACCGATCCCCGTCCGCTCGCACCGCGCCTGCGCCTCGGCTTCCCCGCCATCGCCTTCGAGCGGTGCACGGCCTGCGGCGACTGCGCGGCCGCCTGCCCCACGGGCGCCATCGAGGTGGGCCCACCCGAGGCGACGCCCCCCGGGTCTTCGCCCGGCTCCGGCACGCGGACGGTATCGCTCGCCTACGGCCCCTGCATCGGCTGCCTCGAGTGCGTCGACACCTGCCCCGAGGGGGCGCTCACCGCCGGGAGCACGTTCGATCTCGTCGCGTACACGCGGGAGCAGCTCACGCGGCGCGCGTCCTTCGACGTGGACCCGGCTTCGGGGAGGGCGACGTTCCGCGGCGAGGAGACACGCCCGGGCCCCTCGCTGGCGCAGTCCGCCGAGGCGCTCGCGGCCCGGATCCGCGGCCGCTTCGGCCGCTCGCTCCACGTCCGCCAGGTGGACGCGGGGAGCTGCAACGGCTGCGAGCTCGAGATCGCCGCCACCGCCAACCCCGTCTTCGACCTCGAGCGGTTCGGCATCCAATTCGTGGCGAGCCCCCGGCACGCCGACCTGCTCCTCGTGACCGGGCCCGTCACCCGGAACATGGAGATCGCGCTCCTTCGGACCCTGGAGGCGACCCCCGAGCCCCGAGTGGTCGTGGCGGTGGGGGCCTGCGGCTGCAGCGGGGGAATCTTCGGCGAGGGGACGTACGCCTCGATCGGCGCGGTGGACCGAGTCGTCCCGGTGGACGTCTACATTCCCGGCTGCCCCCCCCCGCCCCAGGCCATCCTGGCGGGGCTCTTCGTCGCGATGGGCATCCGCGAAGCGCGGACCTGACCGCCTCCGCGGCGATGCTCGCGAAGGCCGCTCGCGCCCCGATCGCGTGGGTCAGCGCAGGAGCGCCGACGCGCTCCAGAGGACGGGCGCCTGGCCGTGCAGGTCGCCGACGTTGCGCGGGCGATAGAGGTAGTACTCGACGGAAAAGCCCTTGTTGGTCCCCGCGCACACCTCCCGAACGTTGCCCTTCTCGTCGATGTACTTCACGAGGCCCAGCCAGGCCCGGCGCGCCGCGGGGCCGTAGGTCTTGCCGTCCAGCCACCCGTTCTTCACCCCGGTGATGATCGCGAACGTGAACATCCCGGTGCCCGAGGTCTCCGGCCAGGCCCCGGGGTCGTCGATGAGCTGGCGCCACAGCCCGTCCTCGCCCTGGTACCTGAGCAGCGAAGCCATCATGCGCTGGTAGGCCTCGAGGATGCGGGCGCGCCGCGGGTGCTTCTCCGGCAGCGCGCGAAGCAGCTCCGCCGTGCCGGCGGCCATCCAGCCGTCGCCGCGGCTCCAGTAGTAGTGAGAGTCGGGGGCGTGGAAGAAGAGGCCGTTCGGCTGCTGGAGCTTGTCGAGGTAGGCGACCATCGCGAGGGCGGCGCGATCGAGGTAGCGGGCGTCGCCGGTCGCGCGGTAGGCCTGCACCTGCACCGCCGTGATCATGTACATGTCGTCGATCCAGTAGCGGGCCTCGGTGGTGATGCCGTCCGGGGTCGTGGTCTCCCACTGCTTGTCGGCGAAGCCCTTGCCCAGCTCGAGGAACCTCGGCTGCTTCGTCTGCAGGTAGATCTCCAGCGGCACCGCCCCGAACACCCGGTAGTCGACGTGGGCGTCCGGGGAGATGTTCTTCGAGCCCTCGGGGGTCAGCAGCGGGTCGAACTTCCGGACCAGCCGGTCCCGGAGGTCCGTGTCGCCGGTGAGCTGCGCGAGCGTCAGCGAGCCGTACCAGGCGCAGACCTCGGGGTAGATGACGTAGCGGGTGGGCCGTTCGAACGGACGCGCCGCGAAGTTCAGGGCGACGCGCTTGCCCACCTCGCGCGGCGACGTCCCCGGCGGAAAGTCCCGGAGCTCCCGGCTCTCGGCGGCGGCACCGACGCCGGCCCCGAGCACCATGGCCCCGGCAACGAGCACGGCAAACGCTCTCCGCGTGCTGCGCATCCTCTGCCTCCTGGTTGCGCCAGGCCGCGAGCGGGGGCGGCCGGCCACGGCGCGGCGGTCCGGCGCGGGGATTGTACTCGCTTGACCCTGAGCCGGTCGGGGGCATAGCCTCCGCGGGCAATGAAGGCGGGCATCCTCTCGCGATGATCGGAGAAGGCGCTCCAGACCGTCGCCGCGGCAATCGCCCGGGGCAAGCTGCCCTGACGTGGAGCGACCCCGAGGCCGGCGTGAGATTTCCTGAACCCCGCAGGCCTCCCGGTGCGTCTTAGCGAGTGAGGCCTCGAGGTGTCTCCCTCCATGCGCAAGGGTTTGATCGCGGCGGGTGTGCTGGTCGTCGTGGGAGGCGTCACCGCGGTCCTCTACAGCAAGTCCAACTCCAGTAAAACCAACGGCTTCAAGACCGTCGCGGTCGCCCGGGGATCGGTCGTCGAGAAGGCGCTGGCGATCGGCGCCATCCGCCCGAAGCGGGAGATCGCGGTCAAGAGCAAGATCTCGGGGATCGTCAAGACCTCCTTCCGGGAGATCGGGGACAAGGTCCGGCCCGGGGACCCCCTGTTCGAGATCCTGCCCGACCCGACCCCGATGGAGCTCACCGAGGCCCGCCGCGAGGTCGAGATCGCGAAGAACATCTTCGACCAGGCCCAGAAGAAGTACGACCGATCGCGCACCCTCAGGGACCAGGGCATCCTCGCCACCCAGGACTGGGACCAGGCCGACAAGGATGTCCAGGATGCCCGGATCCGCCTGGAGCTCGCCTCGGAGCGGCTCGCGCTCATCGAGAAGGGCCGGGTGAAGGCCAGCCGCCAGGGTGACCGCCTCGCCGTGGAATCCGTCATCCGCTCCCCGATCGCCGGCACCGTCCTCGAGCTGCTCGTGAACGAGGGAGACCCCGTGGTGCCCCTCACCTCCTACCAGGCGGGGACGGCTCTCACCAACCTCGCCGACATGAACACCCTCGTCTTCAAGGGCACGGTCGACGAGATCGACGTGGGGAAGCTCCACGAGGGGATGCCCGCCCACATCAAGATCGGCGCCCTCCCCGAGGCGAAGGTCGAAGGGAAGATCTACAAGATCTCGCCGAAGTCCAAGACCGCCGAGGGGGCCACGCTCTTCGACGTGGAGATCGAGCTCCTGCCGGCGAAAGACGTCGTCCTGCGCGCCGGCTACTCGGCGAACGCCGAGATCGCGGTGCGGGAAAAGCACGGCGTGCTCCTGGTGCCGGAGCGGCTGGTCACCTTCGCGGACGGCAAGGCGAGCGTCGAGCTGCCCGGGAAGGGCGAGAAGGACCCCCCGGTCAAGAAGGAGATCAAGGCCGGCCTCTCCGACGGGATGAACGTCGAGGTCGCGGAGGGTCTCGCCGAGAAGGACCTCGTCGTCGAGCGGCCCCCGAAGAAGATCGAGTAGCGGCTCCCGCCGCGCGAGGCCCCATGACCTCCCTGTCCTTCCTCCGGCAGATGCTGCAGGACGTCCGTCACCAGAAGGTGCGGACGCTGCTCACCCTCTTCGGCATCACCTGGGGAACGGTGTCGGTCGCGCTCCTGATGGCCTTTGGCGAAGGGCTGCAGCGGCGGATCCAGAAGAGCCAGCGAGGGCTCGGCGAGAGCATCGTGATCGCCTGGCCCTCGCGCACCTCGCTGCCCTGGGAGGGGCTCGGCAAGGGCCGGCGCATCCGCATCTCCGAGGAGGACCTGGAGGTCCTTCGGCGCGAGATCCCGGACGCGCGATTCTCCGGCGAGTACTCGCGCGACCGGAGCACGTTCCGCCGCGAGCGGACTCGCCTCACCCCCGACATGTCCGCGACCAACCCCGTCTTCGCGGCCATGCGCAACCTCATCCCTTCGAGCGGCGGGCGCTACGTGAACGACCTCGACGTGGACCGCCGCCGGCGCATCGTCTTTCTCGGCGACAAGCTCAAGCAGGACCTGTTCGGCGAGGCCGATGCCGTGGGCCGGACGGTGATGATCGACAACGTGCCCTTCCTGGTCGTGGGCGTCATGGAGAAGAAGGACCAGGACTCGAGCTACGGCGGGCGCGATCGGGACAAGGCCTTCGTCCCCGACACCACCTACAAGGGCCTCTTCAGCGAGCGCTACGTCGACAACTTCATCTTCCAGGCCCGGCTCCCCTCGCTCGTGCCCGCGGTGACGACGAAGGTCTACGAGGTCCTCGCTCGGCGGCTGAGGTTCGATCCCCACGACAAGGAAGCCGTCGGCATGTGGGACACCACGGAGGGCGAGAAGTTCCTCTCCACCTTCTTTCTCACCTTTCGGGCCTTCCTGGGCGTCATCGGCTCGTTCACGCTGATGGTGGGCGGCCTCGGGGTCTCGAACATCATGTACGTGGTGGTCGAGGAGCGGACGCGCGAAATCGGGATCAAGCTGGCGGTGGGCGCGAAGCCCCGCTACATCCAGACCCAGTTCCTCCTGGAGACCCTCACCCTCACCGCGATCGGCGGCCTCCTCGGCTTCCTCGTCACCCTGGCGATCCTCTTCGTGTTCCCCTACCTCGGCCTCGACGACTACGTCGGCACCCCCGAGGCCTCGCCGATCGTCGTCCTCACCACCGCCGCCCTCCTCGGCCTCATCGGGTTCGTGGCCGGCTATTTCCCCGCCCGCCGGGCGTCGCTTCTCGACCCGGTGGTGGCGCTCAAGCTCTCATGAGGCTCGCGGCCACCGAGCTCGCCCTCGTCCTTCGGCTCTTCCGCGCCGACCTCGGCCATCAGACGAAGAGGATCGTCCTCACCGTCCTCGCCATCGCGTGGGGGACCCTCTCGATCGTCCTCCTCCTGAGCTTCGGTGAGGGCTTGAAGCGCTCATTCGCCAAGGGGTCGCGGGGGATGGGGGAGGGCATCGCCGTCGTCTGGCCGGGGGCGACCACCCGCGCGTACATGGGGCTGCCCTCGGGCCGGCCCATCCCGCTCAAGGAGGAAGACCCGGACCTGCTCCGCAGCCGCATCCCCGAGATCGCCGTCCTGAGCGTCGAGCTCGCCAAGCGGGCGCCCGTGACCGTGGGGACCAGGACAATCAACGCCCGCGTGCGGGGTGTGGACCCGGAGTTCGGCGAGATGCGCAACCTCCTCCCCCAGGCGGGAGGGCGCTTCCTGAACCGGCGCGACGCGGAGGAGAAGCGCCGCGTGGTCTTCCTCGGGGAGGAGCTGGCGAGCGATCTCTTCGGGACCGAGGACGTGGTGGGGAAGACCGTGCAGATCGACCAGTCGGTCTTCCTGGTCGTGGGGGTGGCCCAGAAGAAGATCCAGATGGGGATGTACAACGGTCCCGACAAGAACCAGGCCTCCATTCCCGCCCCGACGTTCAAGTCCACCTACACGGACGCCCGGATCCAGAACCTGGTCTATCGGCCGGTGAGCCTGGATCTCGGGGACATGGCCAAGGCCCAGCTCTACCGGGTCATGGGGGCGAAGTACCACTTCGACCCCGAGGACACGCGGGCCCTCGGGATCTGGGACACCCGGGAGAACCAGCGCATCACCGACAACATCGCCCTCGGGATCCAGCTCTTCCTGGGGATCATCGGCGCGCTCACCCTCTTCGTGGGCGGGATGGGCGTCGCCAACATCATGTACGCGGTGGTGAAGGAGCGGACTCGCGAGATCGGCGTGAAGATGGCGCTCGGGGCCAAGGAGCGGCAGGTCATGCTGCCTTTCGTCCTGGAGGCGCTTCTCATGACCGTGCTGGGGGGAATCCTCGGCACCGCGGTCTCCCTCGGCCTCATCGTGACGATCGCCGCCCTCCCCCTGAAGGGCGAGGCCTTCGAGCTCATGGGTCGGCCCACATTTTCGCCCGCCATCGCCGCCGCCACCGCGACGGTGCTGGGGACGATCGGGACCCTGGCCGGCTTCTTCCCGGCGAAGCGCGCCGCCTCGGTCAACCCCGCGGTCTCGCTGAGGTACGAGTGATGATGATCGAGATGAAGGGCATCCGGAAGGTCTACAGCACGGGCCGGGTGGAGGTGGAGGCCCTCAAGAGCATCGACCTCGAGATCGACCGGAACGAGTTCGTGGCGGTGGTGGGTCCTTCGGGCTCTGGCAAGTCCACCCTCATGAACCTCCTCGGCTGCCTCGACACCCCGACCTCGGGCCTCTACCGCCTCTCGGGCGAGACCGTCGGCGGGCTCGACCGCAACCGCCTCGCCGAGATCCGCAACCGCCACGTGGGCTTCGTCTTCCAGAACTTCAACCTCCTGCCCTACGCGACCGCCCTCGAGAACGTGGAGCTGCCGCTCCTCTTCGGAGGGGTTCCCGCGAAGGAGCGGCGGGAGCGGGCGAGGGCCATGCTGGCGAAGGTGGACCTCGCCGACCGCATCGACCACAGGCCGACCGAGCTCTCGGGCGGCCAGATGCAGCGGGTGGCGGTCGCGCGCGCCCTGGTGAACCGTCCCACGATGGTCCTGGCCGACGAGCCCACCGGGAACCTCGACACCACCTCGGGCAAGGGCATCGTCGGCCTCTTCCAGGAGCTGCACGCCGGCGGCCAGACCGTCGTGATGATCACCCACGACATGGCCCTCGCCCGCATCGCCTCGAGGATCGTGCAGATCAGGGACGGCGAGATCGTCGACGACCAGCCCGCAGCCGCCTGAGCGTGCGTGGGCCCTCGTGGCCTTGTCAGCGACCCCCGCCCCGGGGAAGCCTCCTCCATCACGGTAGAATCAGGCCGCGACTCACGCGCGTCTTGGCCTGGGCTGTCGCGGAGCGGAGAGCGGATGGCGACCGGGATCGAGGCACGACCAACCGTCGGCGGGCCGGTCGTCGCGCGGTGGCTCGAGTCGCGCGTGCGCCGTGACTGGCTGGCGGGGATGACGCTCGTCGCGCTGGCCCTGCTGGCTCACGCCCCGGCGCTCCGCGGCGGATGGATCATCGACGACGCGCAATACGTCGTCGACAACCGCTTGCTCGACGATGCGCCGGGCCTGGCGACGATCTGGAGCGAGCCCAGGGCGCTGAAGGTCTACTACCCGCTCGTCTTCACGACCTTCTGGGTCGAGCGACACCTCTGCGGGATCGAGCCGCGCTGCTTCCACGCCACCAACCTCCTGCTGCACGCGGCGGTGGTGCTGCTGGCCTGGCGGCTGCTGCGTCGTCTCGCGGTGCCGGCGGCGTGGCTCGCCGCCGCCCTCTTCGCCGTCCACCCGGTCCACGTCGACACCGTCGCGTGGGTCGCGGAGCGGAAGAACCTGCTGTCCGGCCTCTTCGCCCTCGTAGCGCTCCAGTTCTACCTGCGATTCGACGAGCGGCGCGAAGACGGGCGGTCGGACCGGCGGTGGCTCTACCTCGCGAGCCTCGCCTCGTTCCTGCTCGCGCTGCTCTCCAAGACCGCGATCCTCGGCCTGCCGCTGGTGGCGGGCCTGCTGCTCTGGTGGAGGCGCGGGCGGGTCACCGCGCGCGATCTCGCGCCGCTCGCCCCGATGGTGCTGCTCGGTGCGGCGCTCTCGGTCGTGACGGTCGTGGTCGAGAACGACGTCGTGGCCGGCGGCGACGTCGTCCCCTCGCCGCCGCTCGTCGAGCGGCCGTTCCTCGCGGCGCGGGCGACGCTCTTCTATCTCGGCAAGCTCGCCTGGCCCGCCGGCCTCTCCTTCGACTACGGCCACTGGCCCACGGGGCTCACCGGACCGGCGAACCTCGCAGCCGCGCTGGCGCTCGCCGGAGGGATCGCGGCGCTGTGGGCTTTGCGGCGACGCTGGGGGGCCGGTCCTCTCGTCGCGATCCTTGCGTTCCTCTGCCTCGCTGCCCCGGCGCTCGGCCTCGTCACCTTCTACTTCCACCGCTACTCGTTCGTCGCCGACCACTTCGTCTACCTAGCGGGCCTGCCGATCCTGGCGCTCTACGCGGGTGCCGGCGCGTGGCTTCTCGGGCGGCGGCCCCGACGATGGCCGGGCGTCGTCGTGGCGGCGGCGGTCCTCGTCGCGCTCGGCGCGACGACCTGGCGTCACGCGCTGGACTATCGCGACCACGAGGCGCTGGCACGCGCGATCGTGCGGGTGAACCCCTCGAGCTGGCTGGGGCACAACCACCTGGGCAACGAGGCGCTCCGACGAGGGGATTTCGCGGCGGCGCTCGACCATCTCGCGCGCGCCGAGCAGATCGCGCCGGGCCGCTTCGAGACGCAGCTCAACCTCGCCCTGGCGCGGATGAACGCGGGCGATCTCGCCGGCGCCGAGGAGGCCGCGCGGCGCGCGATCTCTATCCGTGACGGCGCGGCGATCGCGCACCGGGTGCTGGGCGACGCGCTCCTGCGCGCGAACCGCTTCGACGCGGCGGCCGCGTCGTACGCGGCCGCGCTCGAGCGGGATCCGGGGCTGCCGCGCGCGCGCTCGGGGCTCGGGCTCGCGCAGTCGCGCGCCGGACGGCACGAGGCCGCCGTCGCGACGCTTGCCGCGGCGCTCGGCGACGACCCGGCCAACGTCGCGGCGCGGACCGGCCTGGCCTGGTCGCTCGCCCAGCTCGGCCGCCGGGACGAGGCGATCGCGGAGCTCGAGCGCGCCCTGGCCCTGGCGCCCGGCGATCCGCGGCTGGTGCGCAACCTCGAGTCGCTGCGCGCGGGCCGGTCGCGTTGAGGCACGAACCGCCGGCGGCCGGGCGTACTCAGGGCGCGTCCACGCGGCGGCCGCGGATGCTCTCGCTCGCGGCCCGCGCCGAGGCCGCGAGCCGGGCCTCGCGCTCGCGTAGCGCCTTCTCCTCGTCCGATTCCTGCGGCCCCGGGGAGGCGGCGCCGACCCGGCCAGGCGGTCGAGCTGCGGCAGCGCGTCGCGCGCACCGGGGCCGAGGCGCCCGAGACCGTCGACGATGAGCTCGCGCGCGGCGAGGCTCGTCCCCGCTCGCCCGAGGGCGGCCGCGAGGGAGGGCACGGCGGGCCGGCCGAGCTCCAGCAGGCTCTTGACCGCGCGGGCCTGGTCCCCGGCGTTCTTCGACCGGAGCCCTTCGACCAGCTCGGCCCGCTCGCCGTCGTCGATCGCCGCTCCTCCCCGCGAGAGCGCACGGCGGAGGGGTTCCACGTCCGCGCCGGCGCGGGCTGCGAGCCCCGTGTAGAAGCGGGCCCGCGTGTCGTCGCCGCTCAGCTGGTAGCACCAGGCCGTGCCGAGAAGGGCCTCCCGGTCGAGCCGGGGGAACGCGGTCGAGACGCGCTCGTAGGCCGCGATCGCGCGGGCCCACTGCCGGCCCGCGCGGTAGCTCCGGGCCACGCCCATCGCGGCCTGGCCGTTCCTCGGGTCGAGCTTCAGCGCCTTCTCGTACGCCGCGACCGCCTCGGCGACGCGAGGCGGCTCGAAGCTGCGGTAGATCCCGCCGAGCGCCAGGAACATCTCGGGAGTCTGGCCCTCCGGCTTCGCCGTGACCTCGAGGAGCGCCGCGATCGCTTCCTCCCGGCGTCCGTCGTAGCCGAGGTAGAGCGCGTGGGTCGACCGGTAGGCCAGGTTCCCGGGATCCAGCTCCACCGCACGACCGTAGGCGTCGGCGGCCAGCTTCAGCTCACCCGCGTTGTACGCCGCGTCGCCCCGCAGCGCCGGCGCCTCGGCCAGTCCTGGCAGGAGGGCCGCGGCGCGGTCGAAGGCGGCCGCGGCGCCCGCCCACTCCTCTTTCTGTGCGAGGAGACGGCCCAGCAGCAGCTCCGCCTCGCCGGTCGTCCGCATCTCCTCGGGGAGCGCGCGCAGGGCAGAGAGCGTGCCGGCCGCGTCGCCCTGGTGCAGGCGGACGCCGAGGGCGGCGACCTGCGGCGCTGGCCACGACGGGTCCAACGCCGCGGCGTCGCCGTAGGCCGTGGCCGCCTGCTCGAGCTGGCCCCGGCTCTCGAAGACCCGACCGAGCGCGAGCTTCGCGAGGGGGTTCTTCGGCTCGAGGAACGCGGCCTGCTGGACGGCGACGACCGCCTCTCCCTTCTCGTCCTCCGGGTCCTGCGCGAGGGCGGCCAGCCCGAGGGCGGCCTGCGCCTCGGCCGCCTGCGGGTCCGCCTGGGTGGCAGCGCGCGCCGCGGCGAGGGCGGCCTGGGCCTGCCCACGCGCCACGAGCGCCCGCGCGAGGCCGGCTCCCGCCGCGACCGAGCGGGGGTCGAGCTCGACGGCCCTGCGGTACGCCGCCTCGGCCCCTGCGTCCAGCCGAGCCGCGAGCAGGGCGTCGCCGCTCGCCACGTGAGCCGTGGACGAGTCCGGGGCGGCGAGCACGGCGCGCTCGGCCGTGGCGCGGGCCGAGGTCAGACCCAGCCGCGCTTGCGCGCGGGCGAGGGCGACGAGGCTCTCCGCCCCGCCCGACGCCTCGACGGCCTCCTGGGCAAACCTGAGCGCCTCCCCTGCCGTGCCCTCGCGCAGGGCGAACGCGGATTGGATCGTCCGGACCCGGGCCCGCACGGCCGGCGGCGCGTTCGCCGCCCGCTCGCCCGCGGTGGCGAGCGCCGCGGCGGCCTCGTCCCGTCGCCCGAGGCGAGTGAAAAGCCTCATCAGCGCGAGCGGCGGCTCCGGATCGCGTGGGGCCTGCGAGACCGCCTTCTGGAGGATCTTGACCGCCTCGCCCTCCTTCCCCTTCGCGAGCTGGGCTTCCGCCTTGGCGACAGCCTGGTCGAGCCGCTTGTCGGCCTCCGCGGGACGCGCCGCGAGCGAGACGAGGGCCAGCAGGGTCCACGCGAGTCGCATCCGATCCTCCCTTGGGGAGTCTATCAGCCGACCCGTCCGGCCCGGCTCGGCTCGCCGCGGGCCTCTCGCGACGATCCTGGTCATCGTCTCCCTTTCCCGCCGGTGCCTCTCCGCGCGATCACCGCAGGGCTACTTATAGTGCGTGCCCAACACCTCGTTGACCGCCTCGAGCACAGTCCGAGAATCGGGGCCGACTCTCTCCTTCCAGTCTTCCAGAATCGGCCCGACATTCATCAGCAGGCTGTCGACTTCTGTCTGTGGAGGATTCATGACACGGGACCCATACCTGGCCTTGCCTCGATCCAAGAGGCCGTCGACGTAAGCCTGCCTCCCCTTCCACTGCTTCTTCTCCAGCTCCTCAGCGGCGATCGAGAGCTTCCGCTGAAGATCGGGTGTCAGGGAGTTCCAGTCATCCATGTTGACTATCAATGCCATATAGAGGCTGCCGAGAGGCCACTGGCTGATGTACCGCAGTCTCTGCGCCCAGCCCCAGTCGACGTACGCCGGCAATGCGCCCTGTGCTCCCTGAAGCGTTCCCCTTTCCAGACTCCCTCGAACGGCGTGAACGCTCTCGATCATGACCGGAGCGCAGCCGGCGCGAGCATACAGGTTCATCACGTCACGGTTGAATTGCCTTATCTTCTGGGGCCTCAGCCTGTCCAGGGTATCGGCAGGCTCGGCCGTATACAGCATCTGCGGCAGGTAGTAGTTGAAGGCAAGCAGCTTGGTGCCCCATCGTTCTTGCCAGAGTCTGTCGAAGTGCGGCTTCAGCCGGGCTAGTATCTCGGGAACCCTGTCGTCCGGCACCATGGGGAGAGACGGGAAGTTCATCAGGGCCATATCGGGTCTGTAGTGCAACCCCATGAAGCCGAGGTTCAGCCTTCTCTCCCTGACTGCATCCAGGACCTGGTTGTCTGGACAGAGATTGGCTACATATGCAATGTCGACCTGGCCGTCAGTGGCAGCCCTGACCATGTCGCCGAAGGTCCCTTGTTCGGAAGCCCAGGCGCTCTCCGCGCTGCTGTTGGCCTGCCCCTGGAAGGACCACTTGAACGTACGTGTCGCAGCAGATGCCGTCTGCAGGCTGCTCGAGACGAGCACCGCGGGCAGGAGGATCGCGAAGCGAAGTCCCGTGCCGTGCTTCACTGCTGCGGCACCCGCAGGCCGGCTGCCTCGTAGGCTCGCGCAAGCGGGATGATGATCGTACCGATACCAGACACCATGATGGCCCTCCCCGCTGCGGAGCCCCATGCGTCGGTCGCGACCATGTCCCCGACGTGCCTCACGCCGCTGCCATCGACGAGCCACTTGCCTTGGAGTACTCCATTTGCACAGGTAGCGACGTCCTGAATGAACCGCCAGTCGAGGTATCCCACGTCGATCGGAGCCTTGTTGGGGTGCAGGAAGCCACCATACGCGTTCTGCCACCAGTGGCCGGTGTAGACCCTCAGGGCATAGCGCTCGTAGGGCGAATAGCCGGCCTTTATGTAGTCGACCAGCTTCTGGGAATCCTCCGCGACCTGCTTCAGCTTTTCGACTGTACCGAAGGCCTGGCCGAACCCCGATCCAAGGGCATCGCCCGAGAAGACGAGCGAGTCCTTCTTGACGAGGAAGACGGTGCCGCCGTTGCTGTGCCCCCTGACCCTGAACGTATCCACGACGTGTCCGCCACCGAGATCGAAGGACTTCTGTCCCTGGGTAAAGACCCGGTAGGCTGACGGATCCACGCCATGCTGCGTGGTCAGCACACCCAGGTCCTCCCCTTCGCCCACCCAAAGCGGTACGTTGCGGCCGAGAAAGGCGGCGGTCATTCCGTCATGATCCGGCCCCGTGTGCGTGAGAGCGATCTCGAGCGGCAAGTGGCCGATCAAACCGTCCACGACGGCGCGAAGCTCCTCCGCGGCATTCGGTCGGGGCTTGATCAAGTCCTTCTCATATCCGGCGATGTAGTTGTTGCCCAGGTCGATCAGCAATGCCTTGTGGGCACCGAAGACCAGATACATGTCGACACCCCAGCCGCCGCCTTTCGTGGCCTTGTCGCCGGGATCGTTGATCTGGTAGGCGGCATCACCGATCTTCCGAATCACGTAGGAGCCGTGTCTGGCCTCGTCTCCCGGTGTGACGAGCGATGAAGCGCTGAATGGAGCCGCCGATTGAGCCAGTGCCGAAGTCGTGAGCAACGAGCTGCAAAGAAGCACGAACGCGTGCGAACGCGTGATGCCGGGTCCTACCATCTTCAGCCTCCTGCATCCTGTTGTGTGATGTCGTAGCTCTGGCGCGAAGGAGCCGTCCGTTCACCTTGCGCTCACCAATGGTCGTCCAACGCCGCCACGAGGAGAATGATCCATCCATTGTCGGCGCCTGTCATCTGCGGGTTTTCGACGATAGCCGCGGCCCGTGCGGGCGGGCGAAGCGGCCGAGCCAGGGCCGACCGGGGTCACTCGCGACCTCGAGTGACGCGGGTGCCCGCAGGCGTTCGGGGACCGGCTCATCAAGTCGTCTACTCGCACTGGGCCGGGCTCGAGGCGGCCCTCCGATTCCGCCAGCCGAAAAAGCTCGCACCCACCACCGCGCAGATCACGGCCATACTCGAAAGGGCCAGCCACGGGCGGCCGAATGGCTGATAGGCGAACTCGATCCGATTCGGTCCTGGCCGCACCAACACGCTCCGAAAGAGGAAATTCGCGCCCTCGACGCGGACCGGAGCCCCGTTCACCCGCGCGGTCCAGCCGAACGCCCATCGGTCCGTGACCAGCAGCCAGCCGTCCCGCGGGGCATCGAAGTGCAAAACGAGGGAATCCGGGAGATAGCGCTCGAGCACGACGGCAGCCTTCGTGGCGGCCGGAGCGGCGCGGACCCTGCCGATCTGGTCGCGGCTGGCGGGCGTGGGCTTGGGCATCGTCTCCCTCGGGTGGACCACGAGGGGGGGCGCCCCGAGCTCCCTCGCGCGCTGCGCGAAGGCCTGGAAGAGATCATGCGCCGGAGGCGCGACCACCGGATCAGCTGCGAACCAAAACCTGTCCTCCGTTGTGGCCGAAGCGACCAGCACGGGCTCGCCCATCCACTCCATCTGAGTACTGCTCACCAGGCCCGAGTAGCCGAGGAGCACAGGTCTGCGGGTGATCAAGTTCGTGTTGTTGTAGGCTCCACCTTCCGGCTCGGGCCTGCGCCGGGCTCCGCCAAGCATGAGGAGGTCGACTTCGGGGCGGTGATGCCGCTCCAGCGCCGCCCAGGCGCGCCGGTAGCTATCGCCGACGTTGGCCAGGGTGTTGGCGAGACCGATGGCCAGTACCCCGTCGATGGTCGCCAGTAAGACGAACGCAGCGGCGGCGAACGCGCGCTTGCCGGCCCGGGAGTCGAACGCCGTCCACAATGCGATCAGGGCGGGTCCGGCCCACGCACAGACAAAGTGCACATCGCCAGCCAGGTGATCGGCGGGCCGAGCTCGGCGGAGTACCGCGAGATATGCGATGCTCGCCAGGAGGGCCGACATCGTCGTCGCTGCCAACAACCTGCGCTTGCGGTTCACGCCAGGGACACCGGTCGCGAGATCCCGTATACCGCAGAGTGCCAAGGTGCCCGCGATCAGAATCGGGTAGGCACGGAACCAGGAGGCGTGTCGGAAGAACCTGGTCGGCGGAACCCAATCGTAGATCCACCCCCGTACCGGCATTTCGCGGGCAAGCGAGGCGGCCACTGCGAATAGGCTCGCAGCGAGAAGCGTCCATCGAAATCGGCTGCGCGGACGGGCGAAGATCGAAAACACCGCGAAGCCGAAGACGAGCCCCCCCGAGTAGAGGCTGCAGGATGAAGGGTCGGTATACTCCCACAGCCGCTCGGTTGGCAGGGTTGCGAGATACGGGCTGGCGAACGTCAAGAGGGCTCGCGGGTGCAGCGCATTGGTGCCGACTGCCACGGCACGCGGCAGAGGCCCCACGCGTTGGGTGAACCCCTGACCTTCGAGGAAGAAGTTGACGTACGTGGGTGCCGCGACTACCGCTGCGACGCCGAACAGGAGCATGGCCGAGCGCGCCGCGGTCCACCACTCTCCGGCCCCCCTTGGCTCGAGTCGCCCCGCGTCGTCCTGGAACACGAGGCGGGCGACGATCCAGAACGCCAGGAATACCCCGTTCGTGAACACGACCCCAGGGTATCCGCCGATCGCAGACAGGCCGAACAGCAGACCGGCCTGCGCGGCTGCGGGGCTGCTGCCCTCCGTCAGGGCGACCTCCAGACGCCAAAGCACCGCCGGAAGCCAGGCCCAGGCGAACAGGATCGACGTGTGCTCGGCGTTTCCGACGTAGAAACCGGAGAACATCAGACCCAGCGCCACGACGTACGCGCCCCAGGCGGGCACGCCCCAGCGCCTGGCCAACGCGATGATTCCCACACCGAAGAGCAGCCAGATCGCGAACCAGTAGTAGATGAAGCCCCGAACCGTCGGGCCCAGGAGCCATGCCAGCGCAAGGACCGCGGGGTTGTGCGCTCCGTACTGGTCGATGAAGTCCGGCTGCCCTCCGCCGGCCCACGGGTTCCACCATAGCAGCTGCCCCTGCCGGGTGAAGTCGGCGATGAGTATGAAGTAGGGGGCGAAGAGGCCCTCGGCATCCCAGATGGGATAGTACTCGCCGAGGAAGAACCTCCGGTTTGCGACCGCAAACGCAGTGACCAGAAGGAGGCAGGCCACGAAGTAGGGTGAGTTGCGCTTGGGTCTGGGGAGCATTGCCCGACCTGCAAGGTGCTCGGCGGCACGCACGCCAGCGATCCGCACCGGCGCGACATGCCTGCCAAGACGATAGCAAGGTGGGGGTGCTCGCACAATCCTGCGCGCTCCTCCCTGCCCCCCCCCGCCTCTGGGCCGAGACGGCTCCAGATCTCGCCACGGTCCCGACACCCCCAGCCTTCAGCTCTCGAAGTGGCAGAAGGGCGTCAACCCGAAAGGCGCAACAGCTACCCGGCGCGGATGGCGTCGACCGGGGTGAGGCGGGAGGCGCGCAGGGCGGGGTAGACGCCGGCGGCGAGGCCGATGACGATCGCGAAGGCGGCGGCCAGGAAGAGGCCCAGGGGCGAGACCGGGAGGCCGTCGGGGAAGGCCTGGCCGGCCAGGATCGTGATGCCGTAGCCGAGGGCCGAGCCGACGAGGCCGCCCACCAGCGAGAGCGAGACGGACTCGATCAGGAACTGGCCGAAGATCTCGGGGTCGGTGGCCCCGATCGACTTGCGCAGCCCGATCTCGTAGGTGCGCTCGCTGATCGAGATCTGCATGACCGAGAAGATGCCGATGCCGCCCACGAGGAGCGAGATCCCCGCGATCGAGGCGAGGACGATGTTCCAGTTCAGGATCAGCTTGTCGATCTCCTTGCGGACGCGGAGGATCTCCTGGCCGATGTTCTCGATCTTGAAGTCGGTGATTCCCCGGTGGCTGCGGCGCATCAGGGCCTCGGCCTCCTTCTGCGCGTCGCCCATCCGCTCGGGGTCGGCCTTGAAGGCCCAGGCGTGGACGGTGTCCGTGCCCACGAAGTACTTCTGGGCGGTGGTGAGGGGGATGTAGATCTTCGCGTTGTCCCGCTCCATCTCGCCGTCGTTCACCTGGTTGTTGCCGAACTTCTTCAGGACGCCGACGATCCGGAAGCGCATGCCGCGGATGAGGATCTCGCGGCCGATCGCCTCCTCCTCGCCGAAGACGTCCTTCTTGATCTTCTGGCCGAGCAGAGCCACGGTCGCCCGCGTCTCGACGTCGCTCTCCACGAGGTACCGGCCCACCTCGGGCACGCGGTTGCGGATGCGGCCCCACTCCGGCGTCACGCCCTCGACGAGGGCCTTCAGGGTGAGGCCGTTCATGCGGACGGTCTCGTTGCCGAGGCCGAGCACCGGGGCCGCCTGGTCGATCGTCTCGCGGCCGGCCTCGATCACGCGGCCGTCCGCCGAGCGCATGCCCCGCGAGTAGCCCTGCTTCTTCAGCTCGATCCGGTCGGTGGCGGCGCGGGGGACGGCGAAGACGACGCCGTCGAAGCCCAGGTCGTCCAGGCCGTTCTGCACGGCCACGGCCAGGCCCCCGATCACCGACACCATCACCACGAGGGCCGTCGTGCCGAGCACGATCCCCACGAGGGTGAGGGCCGAGCGGAGCTTGTGGCTCCAGATCTCGGCGGCGGAAGTGCGGACGGACTCCCCGATCTGCACGTTACTCGTACCTCAGGGCTTCGATGGGGTTGAGCCGCGCCGCGCGGATGGCCGGGTAGAACCCGAAGAAGACCCCGATCGTCACCGCGAACACGAGGCCGAGGAGCATGTTCTGGGCGGTCATGACCACCGGCTGCTGGATGAGCGTGCTCATCGCCTGGGTGAACCCGACGCCGAGGCCGAGGCCGAGGAGCCCGCCGACGATCGTGACCACGACGCTCTCCACGAGGAACTGGGCCAGGATGTTGAGCCCGGTGGCGCCGAGCGCCTTGCGGGTGCCCACCTCGCGGATCCGCTCGTTGAACGAGGCGAGCAGGATGTTCATGATGACGATCCCGCCCACCAGGAGCGAGATCGTCCCGCAGGTGAGGAAGGTGATGTCGTAGATCTTCCCCTGCTCGTCCATCTGCTGCATGAAGGCCTTGCGGTTGAAGACCTGGAAGTCCTCGACCCCGCCGTGGGCCCGCTTCAGGATGGCCTTGACCTCGTCGGTGGCCTTCTCCATGTCCTTCACGTCGCGGACCTGGACGTTGATGTAGGCGACCTTCTGGTTCTCGCGGTCGCCGACCATGCGGGTGATGACCGAGGTGACGGGGACGAACATCATCTCGTTCATCCACTCGAGGGCGTTGCGGTTGGCGGAGTTCCAGTAGAACTCCTTCCGCTCCATGACCCCCACCACCGTGTAGCGGTCGGCCCCGATGCTGATCAGCTGCCCGACCGCGGGGCGCCCGCCGAACAGCTGCTCCCGGCGGGTCGAGCCGAGCACCACCACCTTGGCGCTGCGGGCGAGGTCCTCCTGGGTCAGGAAGCGGCCCTCGACCGGGTGGAAGTCGTACATGTGCTCGTAGACCGGGGTGCTGCCGGCGACCTCGAGCTGCTTCTCGAAGCCGGGGGCCTTCACGACATCCGTCCGCTCCATCGTCGGCTCGATCAGCTCGAGGGTGGTGGCCTGGGCCTTGAGGGCGAGGGCGTCGTCGTAGGTGAGACCCTTCGACTTCTTCTCGACCGCGTTCTGCTTCATCTCGCGGGCGTCGAGCTCGCGGATGAACATCTTCTTGATGCCGCCGGTCTCCTCCCAGAACTTCTGGCCCTGGCGTCGTCCCCCGTCGATGAGACCGAAGGTCGCCACCACCGAGCCCACCCCGAGGATGATGCCCACCATCTGGAGAATGCTCCGGCTCTTGTGGGCGCCCATGTCGACGACGCCGTCGACCACGGAGTCCCACAGCGAGTAGAACAGGTTGCGGAGGGCTTTGAAGCGGGCCATGGCTCGTGCCTCAGCGGTTCCGGCGGTCGTCCTCGATCCGGCCGTCCACGATCGAGACGACGCGCTCGCAGCGCTCGGCGATGCGCGGGTCGTGGGTGACGACCACGATCGTCTCGCCCTTCGCGTGCATCCGGTCGAAGATCTCGAGGATCTCGAGGCCGGTCTTCGTGTCGAGGTTGCCGGTGGGCTCGTCGGCGAGGATGAGCGAGGGCTGGTTGACGATCGCCCGGGCGATGGCGGCCCGCTGCCGTTGGCCTCCCGAGAGCTCGGACGGCCGGTGCTTCGCGCGGTCGCGGAGGCCGACCTTGTCGAGCGCCACGAGAGCCTGCTCCTTCCTCTCCGCGCCGGAAACGCCGGCGTAGAGGAGGGGCAGCTCGACGTTGCGGAGGAGGGAGGCCTTGGGCAGCAGGTTGAATGTCTGGAAGACGAAGCCGACCTTCTGGTTCCGGATGGCGGCGAGCTGGAAGCCGGAGAGCTCCGAGACGTCCTTCCCCTCCAGGCGGTAGGTGCCGTCGGTCGGCGCGTCGAGGCAGCCGAGGATGTGCATGAGCGTCGACTTGCCGGAGCCGGAGGGGCCGATGATCGCGACCATCTGGCCCTTCTCGATCTCCAGGTCGATCCCGGCGAGCGCCTGTACGGCGAGCTCGCCCGCGTCGTAGGTCTTCGTCACCCCCTGCATGCGGATCAGGGGGAGCGCGGAAGCGGCGGCCACGGAAACGGCGCGGGCCGTCGTCGCCGGCAGCGTGGCCACCGCCTCACTCATTGTTCTTCTTCTCCTTCGGGCGGGTCGGGTCCTCGACCGCGATCTCCATGCCCGCGGCGAGGCCCTTCACCACCTCGACCTTGTCCACCGCGGCGAGGCCGGTCTCGATCTCCTTGAGCTCGAACTTCTCCTTCCACGCGTCCTTGGGGTCGAGCTTCGCGGCGGGGGCGTCCTTCTTGCCCGCGGCGAAGACGCTCGAGAGGAAGCCGCCCTTCTCCGTGGCCTTCTTCGGTTCCTCGGGCTTCTTCACGTAGACGACCTCGGTCTCGTCCTTCTTGAAGATGGCCTCCACGGGGACGGTCAGGACCTTCTGCCGCTTCTCGCCCACGATGTCGATGTTCGCGGTCATGCCGGTGCGCAGCTCGGCTCCCTGGCGGTCGATCGCGATCTCGACGTCGAAGACCTTCACCTTCTCCTCGAGCCGGGCGGCGGGGGCGATGCGGAGGATCCTCCCCGCGAACTTCACCTTCGGGTAGGCGTCGAGGGTGACCTTCACCGGCTGCTCGAGGTGGATCTTGCCGATGTCCACCTCGTTGATGCCCGACTGGATGATCATCGTGTTCACGTCGGCCACCGTCATGAGCACGGTGCCCGAGTTGAAGGACGAGACGCCGGACATCACGGTGTCGCCGAGCTCGACCGGCCGGCGGATCACGACCCCGTCCATCGGCGAGGTCACGTTCAGGCGCTGGATCGTGCCCGAGGCGACCGACGCGATCGGGACGCCGCTCTCCTGCACGATGCGGTACTTGTCCATGGCCGAGTCGCGGCTGGCCTTCGCCTGGCGGTAGCGCGTCTCGCTCTCGAGGCCGGACTGCGCGGAGAGGAGCCCCTGGGCGAGCAGGTCCTTGTTGCGCTCGTAGGTGGCCTTCGCCTCGTTGAGCGCGATCTCGGCCTCGCTCACCGAGTTCTTGACCTGGGAGAGGTCGCGCGCCTGGTTCACGTCGGGCTCCACCCGGGCCAGCACCTGGCCCCGCTTCACCCGGTCGCCCTCGCGGACGAGGAGCTCGACCACCTTGCCCGAGAGGACCGACTTCACGTCGACCTTGACGTCCGGCTCGACCGAGCCGACCTCGGTGACGCGGACCTGGACGTCGGCCACCTCGGCCTTGGCCGTCTTGACCTTGTCCTTCTCCTCGCCGGGCTTTCCCTTGGGCCGGGCAAACGCGTACCCGATCCCGACGACCGCTATCGCCAGGGCCCCGATCCAGAGCCACCTGCGCACACGCTTCCCGTTCGACTTGGCCATGGGTCTGCCTCTCGCCGCCCCGCCGGGCGATCCCGTGAAGTGTCCGACCGCGTTCGACCGTTAATACGCTCCGGCCTCCGGGGGGGTTCCAGAATCGACGGAAGCGGCGAATCTCGCTGGCGGGCAAGCAGTTGTGACGGCGCCGCGTCCATCCGTTTGGATGCGTCCCAGGCCGGCTCCCGGCTTCGAGGAGCGGTCCCGCTGTCGTCTGAAACCTGGACACGCGTCTTTGCTACTCTCAGAGATTCATGCGGGGCGCTCGGGAGCTCGGTTCATTCGTCCTGGCAGTGGTGGCGGTCGCGGTGCCCGCCTCGGCGAAGAGCCCCCGCCCCGAGCCCACCCCGGCCCCCGCCGTCGAGGCCGCCCGAGCCCCGGCACCCGTCACGGTGGACGGTCGGCTCGACGACGAGGCGTGGGCGAGCGTCCCTCCGTTCACCGACTTCACCCAGCGCGACCCCGACGAGGGGTCGCCCGCCACCGAGCGCACCGAGCTGCGCCTCCTCTACGACGACCACGCCATCTACGTGGGGGCGAGGCTCCACGACCGCGAGCCCGACCGGGTCGTCAAGCGACTCTCGCGGCGCGACGAAAACGCCGAGGCCGACCGCTTCACGATCTACCTCGACCCCCGTCGCGACCGCCTCACCGGCGTGCGGTTCGAGGTGAGCGCGGCCGGCGTCCAGAACGACGAGATCATCTACAACGACACCTGGATGGACGACTCGTGGGACGCGGTCTGGCTCTCCGCGGTGCACCACGACGGCGAGGGGTGGTCCGTCGAGATGCGGATCCCCTTCTCCGAGCTGCGCTTCCTTCCGGGCGACTCGCAGACGTGGGGGGTGAACGCGTCGCGCTACATCCAGCGGAAGAACGAGACCGACTGGCTCGCCCTCGTGCCGAAGGCCGAGAGCGGCCTCGCCTCACGGATGGCCGACCTCACCGGCATCCGGGGAGTCACGCCGCGGACGCCGCTCGTGGTCGTGCCGTACGTCGCCGCCGGGGCCGAGACCGGCCCCGCCGACCCGGGGGACCCGTTCTTCGACGGGAGCCATGCGTTCGGCGGCGTCGGGCTCGACCTGCGGAGGAAGATCGGGGCGAGCTTCGCCCTCGACGCCACCTTCAACCCGGACTTCGGTCAGGTCGAGGTGGACCCCGCGGTCGTGAACCTGACCGACTTCGAGACTTTCTTCCCCGAGAAGAGGCCCTTCTTCGTCGAGGGCGGGCAGATCTTCGACAGCTTCGGCCGCAACGGCCCCAACAACTACTACGGCTTCATGCGCACCGAGCCCGACCTCTTCTACACGCGCCGCATCGGGCGCGTCCCCCAGGGCTCCCCGGAGGGCGACTTCGTCTCCGCCCCCCGCGCGACCACGATCCTCGGCGCGGTGAAGCTCAGCGGTAAGTCCGCGTCGGGCTGGAGCGTGGGCCTCCTCGAGGCGGTGACCGGCCGCGAGTACGCGCGCTGGGCGGCGGGCGCCGAGGGGGGCCGGCAGGAGGTGGAGCCGCTGAGCAACTACTTCGTCCTGCGTGCGTTCCGCGACCGGGGGCGCGCGGGCTACGGGCTGCTCGCGACCGCGGTCAACCGCGAGCTGCGCGAGCCGCTCCTGGTCGCCGGCCTCGCGGGAGACGCGTACGTGGGCGGCGTGGACGGCTACGTCTTCCTCGACGGGCGGAAGGACTGGGTCGCGGCGGGCCGCCTGGCGGGAAGCCGCGTGGGCGGGAGCCGGGAGGCGATCGAGGCCCTCCAGCTCGCGTCGGCCCGCTACTTCCAGCGGCCGGACCGCCCCGAGCTGCGCCTCGACCCGACACGCACGGCGCTCGCGGGCTGGACGGGCAGCTTCAACCTCAACCGGCAGTCGGGGCGGGTCCGGCCGAACGCCGCGGTCTGGGCGACGAGCCCCGGCTTCGAGTCGAACGACCTCGGCTTCAACCCCCGCAGCGATCGGTGGGGGGGACACGTGGCCCTGCAGCTGCAGGAGCCGGAGCCCGACTCCTTCACACGCTTCCGCTCCCTGACCGTCGCCAAGGCGTGGGCGTACAACTTCGACGGCGACAAGCAGGGCGACGCCGTCAACGTCTTCGGCCGGCTCCGCTTCCGCAACTACTGGAACGCGGGGCTGAACGGCTCGTTCCGGTGGCGGGCCCTCGACGACCGGCAGACGCGCGGCGGCTCCTCCATGGCCACGGGCGAGACCTGGAACGGCGGCCTCTGGCTGGAGAGCGACGAGCGCAAGGCCGTGGTGGCCCGCGCGGAGGCGTTCTTCCTCCGCAACGAGTACGGCAGCCGCCAGTGGGAGGGCGGGGTGGAGGCCGAGATTCGCCCCTCGTCGGCGCTCACCCTGTCGATCGGGCCGTCCGTGATGAAGGCGAGCCGGGTCGCGCAGTGGGTGACGTCCTTCGAGGACGCTTCCCTGCCCCCGGACCTCGCCGGCCACTACGTGTTCTCGGGCTTCGAGCAGACGGAGGTCGCCCTGACGATCCGGGCAAACTGGATCTTCTCGCCCCGGCTGTCCCTGCAGCTCTACGCCCAGCCCCTCGTCTCGCGGGGGAGCTACTCCGGCTTCAAGGAGCTCCTCGCCGCCCGCACCTTCGACTTCCTCGTGTACGACCAGGTCGCCTACGACCCCGCCTCCGAGACGTACACGGTGGACCCGGGCCGGGGCAGCACCGGCCCGCTCACGTTCGAGAACCCCGACTTCAACTTCAAGTCGCTGCGCCTCAACACGGTCCTGCGCTGGGAGTGGCGGCCCGGCTCCGCTCTCTACGCGGTGTGGACCCAGGCCCGGGAGAACTCCCTGAACCCCGGAGGCACCGACCTCGGGCAGGACATCGACGAGCTGTTCGCCTCGCCGTCCACGAACGTCTTCGAGGTCAAGGCGACGATCCGCCTCGGGGACTGACCTACCGCACCTTGCAGCTCACCGACAGGCCGGCGCCGCCGGTCTCGACCGTGGTCCTGAAGTTGGGGAGCTTCTCGACGTAGTCGAGGAACGCGCCGGGGCCGCCTCCCCAGCCGCGCCGCACGTTGTGGGCGGTGAAGCAGGCGCCCACCGCCAGCTTGGGCTCGAGGTCCTTGAAGTACTGCAGGTACCAGTCCTTGTCGGCGTCGGAGAAGACGAAGTCGAACGGCCCCGGCAGCTGTTTCACGAGCGCGTGCGCGTCGGCGAGCCGCGCGTCGACGAGCCCAGCGACCCCGGCCTCTTCGAGGTTCCGCAACGCCTCCGCGTGCCGGCCGGGGTCGATCTCGATGGTCGTGAGCTTCCCGCCGGTCTTGCTGAGGGCCCACGCGATCCAGATCGACGAGTGGCCGGTGGACGTGCCGATCTCGAGGGCGCGCGTGAGGCGGTTCTTCACCACGACGTCGTAGAGGGCCTGCCCGTCCTCCCACGGGACGTTCATGTCGCGCCACTCCCCGCGGTTCTTCTCGAGGAAGCGCCGGACCTTCTGGTCGAGGGGGGAGTCGTTCCCGCTCGCGGCCGACGCCGCCGCGACGGCCACGGCCAGGAACAAGGGGAGTGGGCGCATCGTCACCTCCGGGGTGAGTCTACCCCCGGGAGCCGTCGTAGCCGCACCTCGGCGGCCGTGCGGTTGCGGCAGCCGTGGAGACGAGAACGGCGCGCGCCCCGGGTGGCCGGGACGCGCGCCGAAGCGTGGCTCGGATCGGCCCTCAGAACTGCAGGGTGAGCTGCACGCCGAGGACGTCGACCGTCTCGTTGTAGACACCCACCAGGGCGCCGGCGGGCGTCGAGGCGGGGGTCTCCTGGTTCGGCAGGAGGCTGGGCGAGTCGCCGCTGACGAAGATGTGCGCGTAGCCCACGTCGACCGTCGCCTTCTGGCTCAGCTTCCACTCGAAGCCGCCCGCCGCCCAGACGCGGTTGTCGTCCGGCAGCCGCGGCGTGCGGTACTGGTCCTGCACGGGCGCCTTGTCGTAGGCGGTGCCGAGCCGGACCTTGAACTTCTCGTTCACCTTGACGTTGACCCCCAGGCCCACCCGGAACGTGTTCACGAAGTTCAGGGGGACGCTGCTGAAGTTCTCCGCCTGGCCTTCGCGCTTGATGTCCAGCGACTGGATCTTGTCCCAGCCCGTGTACGTGTAGTCCGCCAGCACCTCGACGTTGTCGTTCTCCCAGGACGCCGCCACCGAGATCGTGTCGGGCAGCTCGATCGTGGTGTTTACCGGCCCGTTCGCGAACTTGGCGTTGAGGCCGGTGGCGATCGGGGCCAGGGTGCCGGGCAGCGTGATGGTCGGCACGCCCGTGAACTCCACCGTGCCCGTGACGTCGTGCTTGACCTTCGAGCGGTAGGTGACGCCGACGTGCGCCTGATCGCCGAGCTTGACGAGCGCCCCGGCGTTCCAGCCCCAGGCATTCGAGTCGCCCGAGATGAGGGCCGGGACCTCCGTGGCGAGGCCCTGGGGGAGCTGCGGGACGAGCGTGGCGCCGAGGAGGGCCGCCGCCTGGGCCTGGGGGACCCCCAGCCCGACGAGGGCCGCGACGGAGCCGAAGTAGGCGGTGCCCCCGTAGGCCACCTGCTGGCCCAGGTCGGCCTTCAGGTGCTGCCAGTTCGCGCCGACGCCGATCGAGAACGCGTCGTTGACCTTGAACGCGATCGTCGGGTTGACGTTGTAGGCCTCGACCTTCGACTTCATCGCGTGGAAGCGGCCCATCCAGGGGGCCTCCTTCCAGTCGGTCTCGAGCCCGAAGGGCACGTTGAAGGAGATTCCGACCCAGACCTTTTCCGTCACCTGGCCCGACAGGTAGGCGTTCGGCACGGGGATCCACTTGCCGGCATCGCCCCCCTCGCTTCCGAGGGGCACCGGGAACGGCACGCCGCCGGCCGACGGCACGGTCGAGGCCGAGTTCGTGAAGGTGGCGCCGACGCCGATCGGCTCGACGGACGCCACGAGGTTCCAGCCCTTCACCCCGGTCAGGGCCGCAGGGTTGAAGTAGATGGCACTCGCGTTCTTGACGCCCGCGGCCTGGCCGGCGAAGGCGTTGCCGAGGCCGCTCGCGTTCTGCTCGACGAGCTGGAAGCCCGACGCGAAAACGGGGGTCGGGAGGGCCGCGACGCCGAACGTCAACGCCAGCGCCAGCAGCCGGAAGGGAAGTCGTCTGCCTGTCATGAATTCCTCCTGGCGAGTACTCAAGAGGCGCATCCTAACCACATCGCCCGGCTTTGTCGCGAGGAAGTTTCGGCGCGCGGCCCTCCACCGGGGTAAGTCGTCCGAAGCGCCCGAACGCCTCGATCCGACTTGCTGCGGCGCGTTAGGAGGATTGGCGCAACGCGTCAGGCGCCCACGGTCTCAAGCCGGGCGCGTCTCGCCGATGAGAGCATGGGCAAAGTCGATTCGCCTTGACCGCGTCCCGGCCGGGGTCGAAGATGCGCGGGCCGGCCCGACCGGGGAGAGCACAGCATGGCCTACACGCCCGCCGACGATCGCTACGAGAAGATGCCCTACCGCCGCTGCGGGCGCAGCGGGCTGAAGCTGCCGCCGATATCGCTCGGGCTGTGGCACAACTTCGGCGGCGTCGACGCTTTCGAGACCGGCCGCGCGATCGTGCGCCGCGCTTTCGACCGGGGCGTGACGCACCTCGACCTCGCCAACAACTACGGCCCGCCCCCCGGCTCCGCCGAGGAGGCCATGGGCCGCATCCTCGACCTCGACCTGCGGCCGTACCGCGACGAGCTCGTGATCTCCAGCAAGGCCGGCTACCTCATGTGGCCGGGGCCCTACGGCGAGTGGGGCTCGCGGAAGTACCTGCTCTCGAGCCTCGACCAGAGCCTGCGGCGCATGCGGCTCGAGTACGTGGACATCTTCTACTCCCACCGCCCCGACCCCGAGACGCCGCTCGAGGAGACGATGACGGCCCTCGACCAGGCGGTCCGCCAGGGCAAGGCCCTCTACGCCGGGATCTCGAGTTACTCCGCCGGGCAGACGGCCGAAGCCGCGTCGATCCTGAGGCGTCTCGGCACGCCCTGCCTCATCCACCAGCCCCGCTACTCGATGTTCGACCGCTGGATCGAGGGCGGCCTCACGGCGGTGCTCGAGACAGAGGGCATCGGCTGCATCGCCTTCTCGCCCCTCGCCCAGGGTCTGCTGACTGACCGGTACCTCGGCGGCATCCCGGCGGGCTCGCGGGCCTCGAAGCCCCACGGCTTCCTGCGGCCGGAGCACGTCACGGCGGACAAGGTCGAGCGGGCGCGGAAGCTGAACGAGATCGCGAAGGCCCGGGGCCAGAGCCTCGCCCAGATGGCCCTCCTGTGGGTCCTGCGCACGCCGGTCGTGACGTCCGCTCTCATCGGCGCCAGCAGCGTCGCCCAGCTCGATCAGAACCTGGACGCGCTCGCCGCGCCCTCTCTCTCGCCCGAGGAGCTCGCGCGGATCGACGCCGTGCTGGGGTGACCGACGCCCGTCCCGGGGGTCGCCCGCTTCGCGGGACCCTCGCAGTTGAACCCCTCCGGCGGCGCTCCTAGACTTCGGGGATGAGCGCCACGGCCGATCCCCTCCTGGAGACGCTGGTCAACGACTTCGGGGGCAACTACGTCTTCGCCCTGGACCTGCTGGAGCAGTACCGGCAGGACCGCCGGAGCGTGGACGCCACCTGGCGGGCCTACTTCGACAAGGCCCTGGGCCTGCCCCCGGAGGTCGAGCCGGTGACCGTGATCGTCAACGAGGCGCCACGGCCCGGGCCGACGCCCGCGCCCGGCTCCGGCCTCCAGACCCTCGTCCGCCAGGACGCCCCCGCGGTGGCCTCGGGCGAGCGCTCGAAGGCGGTGGCCCGGGTCTCGATCCTCCCCGGCGACGTGCTCCAGCCGATCCGGGGCGGCGCCGTGCGGGTCGTCGAGAACATGGAGGCGAGCCTCCAGATCCCGACCGCGACCTCGATGCGCACGATCCCGGTGCGGACGCTCGAGGAGAACCGCCGCCTCCTCAACAAGCACCGCGAGGCGTCGGGGCAGGGGAAGGTCAGCTTCACCCACATCGTGGCCTGGGCGATCCTCCGCGCCCTCGACACGTTCCCGCGCTTGAACGACGCCTACTCGGAGGTGGACGGCCAGCCCCACCGCATCCAGCGCGACCAGGTGCGCCTCGGGATCGCGGTGGACGTGCAGAAGAAGGACGGCTCGCGCACCCTCCTCGTCCCGAACGTCAAGGACGCGCAGAAGCTCGACTTCGCCTCCTTCCTGAAGGCCTTCGACGACCTCGTGGCCCGCTCGCGCAAGGGCACGATCTCGCCGGACGACTTCATGGGCACGACCGTCTCCCTCACCAACCCGGGCACGGTCGGGACCACCTCGTCCGCGCCGCGGCTCATGCCCGGCCAGGGCGTGATCGTGGCGACCGGCGCCCTCGACTACCCGGCCGAGTACAAGTCGATGGCCCCGCGCACCCTCGGGCTCCTCGGGATCAGCAAGGTCATGACGGTGACCTCGACGTACGACCACCGCATCGTCCAGGGCGCGGAGTCGGGCCTCTTCCTCGCCCGGATGGAGGAGCTGCTCAAGGGGGAGGACGCCTTCTACGACCGGGTCTTCGCGGACCTCGGCCTGCCGCACCGGCCGGTGAAGTGGGAGATGGACCAGAACCCCGCCCTCTTCGGGGCGCCGGGCGGGCGCGAGGAGGTCGAGAAGCAGACGAAGGTCCTGCAGCTCATCCACAACTACCGCGTGCGGGGCCACCTGGTGGCCGACCTCGACCCGCTCGACCGCACGCGCGCGCCGCACCGCGACCTCGACCCCGCCACCTACGGCCTCACCCTGTGGGACCTCGACCGCGAGTTCCTGACCGGCGACCTGTCCGGGGAGGACAAGGGGACGCTGCGAGAGATCCTCGACACGCTGCGCGAGACCTACTGCGGCACGATCGGCGTCGAGTACATGTACATCGCCGACCCGGAGAGGAAGGAGTGGCTCCAGCACCGCATGGAGTCGACGCGCAACTACCCCGCCCTCGACGCGTCGAGCAAGAAGCGCGTGCTCGAGAAGATCGTCGAGGCGGAGAGCTTCGAGCGGTTCCTCCACGCGAAGTACGTCGGCCACAAGCGCTTCTCCCTCGAGGGCGGGGAGGCGCTCATCCCGCTGCTCGACCGCATCCTCAACGACGCGGCCCTGCGCGGCCTGCGCGAGGTCGTGATCGGGATGCCGCACCGCGGACGGCTGAACGTGCTGGCGAACACGGTGGGGAAGCCGCTCTCCCAGATCTTCGCCGAGTTCGAGGGCAACGACCCCGCGTCCTACCAGGGCTCGGGCGACGTGAAGTACCACCTCGGCGCCACCGGCACCCACCTCGCCGACACCGGGGAGACGATCACGGTGACGGTGGCGCCGAACCCGAGCCACCTGGAGTTCGTGGACCCGGTGGTCGAGGGCATGGTGCGCGCCAAGCAGGACGCGATCGGCGACCGCGAGCACGTGCGGGTGCTGCCGATCCTCCTCCACGGGGACGCCGCCTTCGCCGGGCAGGGCGTGGTGGCCGAGACCATGCACTTCTCCGGCCTCCACGGCTACCGCACCGGCGGCACGATCCACGTCGTGGTGAACAACCAGATCGGCTTCACCACGCTGCCCGAGGACGCGCGCAGCTCCACCTACGCGACCGACGTGGCGAAGATGGTGCACGCCCCCGCCTTCCACGTGAACGGGGACGACCCGGAGGCGGTCGCCCACGTGGCCGGCCTCGCCCTCGAGTACCGGCAGAAGTTCCGCAAGGACGTGGTGATCGACCTCGTCTGCTACCGCCGCTGGGGCCACAACGAGACCGACGAGCCGAGCTACACGCAGCCCCTGATGTACGCGAAGATCAAGAGCCACCCCTCGGCGGCGACCCTCTACGGCGAGAAGCTCGTGCGCGAGGGCGTCCTCGCCCGCGAGGAGCTCGACCGGGTCTGGGCCGACCGGAAGGCCGCGATGCAGTCCGAGAAGGACGGCGACGGGACGCCCTTCGTCACGATCGCCCGGCGAGCGCCGGTCGAGCCGGCCGCCGTCGACGCGTCCGCCATGTGGGGCCGGCTCAAGACCGTGCTCCGGGCGCTCGGCTCGCTGCCCGACGGCTTCGAGATCCACCCCAAGCTCGTGCCGTTCGTGCGCAAGCGCGCGGACCTCCTCGACGGGAAGGGCGAGGTCGACTGGGCGACGGGGGAATCGCTCGCCTGGGGGACGCTCCTCCTGGAGGGGGTAAAGGTGCGCCTCTCGGGACAGGACTCGGGCCGCGGCACCTTCTCGCAGCGCCACTCCGTCTTCCACGACCCGCGGACCCAGAAGGAGTACGTGCCCCTCAACGCGGTGGCCCCCTCCGGCGTCCGCTTCGAGGTGTACGACTCGCTGCTCTCCGAGGCCGCGGTCATGGGCTTCGAGTACGGCTACTCGGTGGCCGAGCACCGCACGCTCGTCCTGTGGGAGGCGCAGTTCGGCGACTTCGTGAACGGCGCGCAGGTCATCATCGACCAGTTCCTCGCGGGCTCGGAGACGAAGTGGGGCCAGCCGAGCGGCCTCACCTTGCTGCTGCCCCACGGCCACGAGGGCCAGGGACCCGAGCACTCGAGCGCCCGCATCGAGCGCTTCCTCGCCCTGTGCGCCGAGGACAACCTGCGCGTCGCCTACCCCTCGACCCCGGCCTCGTACTTCCACCTCCTGCGCCGGCAGGGCCGGGAGCCGGCCGAGAAGCCGCTCGTCGTCTTCACCCCGAAGAGCCTCCTGCGCCACCCGCGCTGCGTGTCGTCCCTCGCGGAGCTGGCCGAGGGCCGCTTCGAGCCGGTGCTCGACGACCGCGGAGCCGACCCCGGCCGCGTCCGGCGCATCGTCCTGTGCAGCGGCAAGGTCTACTTCGACCTGCTGAAGGCCCGGGAAGACGCGAAGCGGGACGACGTGGCGATCGCCCGGCTCGAGCGGCTCTACCCGTTCCCGTCGGCGGAGATCGAGGCCGCCCTCGCCCGCTACGCGCCCACCGCCGAGCTCGTGTGGTGCCAGGAGGAGCCCCGGAACATGGGGGCGTGGCGCTTCGTCCGCGACCGCGTCCTGGACGGCGAGGTCGAGACCGGCGGCCGCGCGCCGCGCTACGCGGGCCGGGCCGCCGCGGCCGCCCCCGCACCCGGCTCCCTGAAGGTGCACCTCGCGGAGCAGGACGCCCTCTTGCGCGACGCGCTGGGCGCGTAGGCCGCGCGGGCGCGGGCCGGAGCCCGGCGTCATCTGGCGGTATACTTCGAGGATCGGGGCGGTCCGCCGCCTCACCCCATCCGAAAGAGCAGGAGCATGGCTACGACCGCCGCACCCCCGCGCCGCCGCGAGGTCCTCGAGAGCGCCGTCATCCGCTTCGCCGGGGACTCCGGCGACGGCATGCAGATCACGGGCAGCCAGTTCACGAACACGACGGCGCTCTTCGGCAACGACCTCGCCACCTTCCCCGACTACCCCGCCGAGATCCGCGCCCCCGCGGGGACGCTGCCCGGGGTGAGCGGCTTCCAGGTGCACTTCGGGGCGAGCGACGTCCACACCCCGGGCGACGCGGTCGACGCGCTCGTGGCCATGAACCCGGCCGCGCTCCGCGTCAACCTGACCGACCTCAAGAAGGGCGGCATCCTCATCGTCAACGCCGACGACTTCAAGGAGACGGACCTCAAGAAGGCGGGGATGAGCGCGAGCCCCCTCGAGGACCGCTCGCTCGAGGGCTACCGCGTCTTCCCGGTCGAGCTGACGAAGCTCACCCGCGCCGCGCTGCGGGAGACCGGCCTCGACGCCAAGAGCATGGACCGGTGCAAGAACTTCTTCGCGCTCGGCATGTGCTACTGGCTCTACAACCGGTCGATGGAGGCCACCCACCGGTGGCTCGACGACAAGTTCAAGGCCAAGCCCGTCCTCGCCGAGGCGAACAAGCTCGCCATGAAGGCCGGCTACGCCTACTGCGACGCGACCGAGGCCTGGGAGGTCCGCTACGAGGTGCCCCCGGCGCGCCTCGCCCCCGGCGTCTACCGCAACCTGTCCGGCAACAGCGCGCTCGCCCTCGGCTTCGTGGCCGCCTCGCAGAAGGCGGGGATCCCGCTCTTCCAGGGCAGCTACCCGATCACCCCCGCCTCCGACATCCTTCACGAGCTGTCGACGTTCAAGGAGTTCGGGGTCGTCACCTTCCAGGCCGAGGACGAGATCGCGGCCATCACGTCGGCGATCGGGGCGGCCTACGCGGGCTCTCTCGCCATCACCACCACCTCCGGCCCGGGCATGGCCCTCAAGACGGAGGCGATCGGCCTCGCCACCATGGTGGAGCTGCCGCTCGTGGTGGTGGACATCCAGCGGGGCGGTCCCTCGACGGGGCTCCCGACGAAGACCGAGCAGGCCGACCTCCTGCAGGCCCTCTTCGGGCGCAACTCCGAGGCCCCGGTGCCGGTGCTGGCCGCCAGCTCGCCCGGCGACTGCTTCTGGGTCGCGCTCGAGGCGAGCCGCATCGCGATCAAGTACATGGTGCCGGTCATCGTGCTCTCCGACGGCTACCTCGCCAACGGCGCCGAGCCCTGGCGGGTCCCCGGCGTCGAGGAGCTGCCCGAGATCCCGGTGCGGTTCCGGACCGAGCCGGCCGGCTTCCGTCCCTACGAGCGCGAGCCGCACACGCTCGCCCGCCCGTGGGTCGTCCCGGGGACGCCGGGCCTCGAGCACCGCGTGGGCGGCCTCGAGAAGCAGGACGGCAGCGGCAACATCAGCTACGACCCGCTCAACCACGAGACGATGGTCCGGCTGCGCGCGGCCAAGGTGGAAGCCGTGGCCGACGACGTGCCCGACGCCGTCCCCGCCGGCGACCCCGACGGCGACCTGCTCGTCGTGGGCTGGGGTTCGACGTACGGTGCCATCACCGCGGCCGTCCAGGCCGTGCGTGGGCGCGGCCGTCGCGTCGGCCACGTCCACCTCCGGCACCTCAACCCGCTGCCCGCGAACCTGGGCGAGGTGCTGAAGCGCTACCGCCGGGTGCTCGTGCCGGAGCTCAACATGGGCCAGCTCGTCTGGGTGCTCCGCGCGAAGTACCTCGTGGACGCCGTGTCGTACCCGAAGGTCCAGGGCAAGCCGTTCATGCAGTCCGAGCTCGAGTCGAAGATCGACCAGGTCCTCGGGCGCGAGGGAGACCGCTAGACATGGCCGCGACGCTTCCCGCCTACACGAAGAAGGACTTCCAGAGCGACCAGGAGGTGCGCTGGTGCCCCGGGTGCGGGGACTACGCGATCCTGTCGGCCGTGCAGTCGGTCTTCCCCGAGCTCGGGGTCCCGAGGGAGAAGTTCGTGGTGGTCTCGGGGATCGGCTGCTCGAGCCGCTTCCCGTACTACGTGAACACGTTCGGCTTCCACACGATCCACGGGCGCGCGCCGGCGGTGGCGACCGGGATCAAGATCGCGCGGCCCGATCTCGAGGTGTGGGTCGCGACCGGAGACGGCGACTCGCTCTCGATCGGCGGCAACCACACGATCCACATGCTGCGGAGGAACGTCGGCATCAAGGTGCTGCTCTTCAACAACCGGATCTACGGCCTCACGAAGGGGCAGTACTCGCCGACCTCGGAGCTCGGCAAGAAGGCGAAGTCGACGCCCTACGGCTCGCTCGACCGGCCCTTCAACCCGCTCTCCCTCGCCCTCGGCGCGGAGGCGACGTTCGTGGCGCGCTCCGTGGACGTCTTCCAGCCCCACCTCAAGGCGGTGCTGAGGAAAGCGGCGGCCCACCCGGGCTCGGCGTTCGTCGAGGTGCTGCAAAACTGCAACATCTTCAACGACGGCGCGTGGGAGGGCCTCACCGAGAAGGACTTGCGCGACGACGCGACCATCGCGCTGGAACACGGCAAGCCCCTCGTGTTCGGGAAGGGCCGCGACAAGGGCATCCGCATGCAGGGCCTCGAGCTCGAGGTGGTGAGGCTGGGCGACGGCGTCAGCGAGCAGGACCTCATCGTCCACGACGAGCGTCACCCGAATCCCGCCTATGCCTTCCTGCTCTCGCGGATGGACGCGACGCCGGGGTTCCCGACTCCGATCGGGGTCCTGCGCGCCGTCGAGGCCCCGCGCTACGAGACGCAGATCGCCGAGCAGGTCCGGGCGGTCACGGAGAAGAAGGGCAAGGGCGATCTCGCGCGCCTGCTGCGCATGGGCGACACGTGGGAGGTGCGGTAACGCGTCGTAACACTTTCGCCGCACTTTTCCCCTTGACAGCCCGAGGGACGCGGCGCCATCTTTGAGGCAGAGAAAGCGCCCGCCGACACCACTGGAGGTGAGCCAAAGGCGGAAGCGATCTCACTCGGGTGACGGGCCGACGACGCGCAAGGCGTGATCGGCGACCGCGCCACAGAGCTTCCGGGAGACGCGAGGAGCGAGAGATGGAAGCGCAGGGCACTCCGCCGGGCCCGACGAGGGCCGCAAGGCCCTAGTCGAAATCGGACCGATTCGAAGCGCACCCTTGGTGTGCTGGGCGAGAATGCCCCGAATCAACGACCCGGGAGCCGTCGCTCCCGGGTCGTTTCGTCTGGAGGGCTAGTTCGGCAGGGGCGGGAGCGCGATGCGCAGCGGCCCCTCGCTCGTCTCCAGCAACACGTCCGTGGACTCGACCGCGCGGACGACCCCGTCGGCGAGGCGGTCCCCGGGACGGTAGCCGTAGAGCTGTCCGGTGGGCGAATAGGCGAAGGCGAGGAAGCTGTCTCCCGCCGAGGCTACGCCCGCCAGCTGGAACTCCTGGACCGTGAGCTCGTCGGGCCGGAGCACGAGGCGGGGCTCCGGCCCGGTGCGGGCGACGGGGACGGCCGCCTCGCTCGCTCCCGTGCGGCGCTCGACGATGCGGCGGTCCTCCTCGGTGCGCTCCGCGAGAAATGCCGCGTCGAGGACGGCCGAGCGCACCAGGGCGAGAGGCGCGTCCTTCGTCCACACGCTGACGCGGCCGAGGAAGCCGGGCGGACCGAGCGCGGCCAGGCCCGGGTCCACGTCGGCCATCCCCGCGAGGAGGTCGCGCACCTCGGCCCGCTTCAGGGCGAAGCTGGCCGGCGAGCCCCCCGCGGGCGCGTCGTTGCGCGCGGCGAGGCGGGTGGAGGAGACGACACGGACCGGGCCGGCGTCGGAGACCTCGACGCCCGTGGCCTTGCGGACGGCGGCGAGCGTCTCGTCGAGGGTCGCCCGCGTCACCTCGAGGCTGACGCGCGCGACCACGCCATCCTGGACGACGAAGCCGCCGGCGCCGAGCTTGGCGAGGGCCTGGAACACGTCGGCGAAGTCCACGTCGCGCAGGCGGACGGTCAGCGGCCCGCGTCCCGGGTCCTTCGCGCTCGGAGCGCGTCCCTTCACCACCACGGCCCGCCCCGCGTCGCGGTCGACGCGGCAGGGTGTCGGGTCCTGGTCGAACGGATCCTCGGCCGGCACCGGCAGCTCGGCGTCCGGCCCCGCGACGGGGCTGCGTCCCCGGGCCTCGAAGCGGTGGCAGGCTCCCTGCTTCGCCATCAGGAACTCGGAGACGCGGAAGAAGCCGCGCTCGAGCCGGCCCTCCAGCGCGCGGACGGGGCCCTCGCCGACGGCGAGGCCGCGCACCGTGAACTCCTCGGCGAGCGAGGCGTAGCCCAGCACCACCGGCCGGTCGCGGACGACCGCGGCGAGCTCCGAGAGGAACAGGCGGGGGCTGCGGCGGGAGCGGCGGCGCGCCGCGATCACGTCCGACTTGGCGAAGGCGAGGGACTGGTCGCGGAGGAACGCCTCCAGCGTGGGGCGGGGCACGCCGGCGGGCCGGCCTTTCGGCGACTCCGGCGGGGGCGGCAGCGGCGCGCGCACCGGCCAGTAGGCGAACCGGAGGACGGAGGCGAGCTGGACGACGTTCTCGGTGGTGGCGGTGAGGGTCAGGCTCTCGACGTCCACCAGGCGGGGGGAGATCGCGACCTTCTGGAAGAAGCGGTCGACCTCCTCGTAGCCTCCGAGCGCCGTCAGGTCGACCACCACCTCGCCGCGCGTCCCGGATTCGACCGGCGGCCGGGGCTGCACGTCCACCCGCGCGAGCCGGGCCGCCTCGGCGAGGTCGCGGACGAGCAGCACGTCGGCGGAGGCGCTCGGCCCGTCCGGGAGGATGCGGCGCAGGGTCTCGAGGCGGCGGTCGAGGAGGACACGCTCGTCGGAGAAGGGGCGGGCCGCCTGGACGGCGAGCAGCGCGGCGAGGATGGCGAAGCGCACGGCTAGGGCCGGCGTCCCCGCGGGCGCCGCCAGCCCGTCCCGTCAGGCGGCGGCGCGAGGCCGGGGCCGAGGCGGGGATCCGGGACCGGCTCTTTGGGCTCGAGCCGCAGCGGGACCTCGCCGGCCCAGACGTCGAGCGCGAGGTCGGCCTCGTCGTCCTTCGGTGGCCCGGTGCGCACCTTGGCCGACGCCTCGTCGAGGGGGAGCCACACGACGCGCGTCGCGCGAAGCTCGACCTCCGATGGTGGCCGCACGCTCGCCGCGCGCCCGGGGGCCACGTGCTCCACGATCGCGTCGAGCGCGAGGCGCTTCTCCCCGGGCTCGGTGATCTCGGCGGCCCGTCCCACCACGAGCACGCTGCGGTAGTTCATCGAGTGGTTGAAGCCCGAGCGGGCCAGCACGAGGCCGTCGAGGAGGGTGACCGTCGCGCAGGCAGGGGTGCCGGCGGCGAGGGCCCGCACCATCCGGCTTGCCGCCGAGCCGTGCAGGACCAGGCGGTCGCCCATTCGCGCGTAGGACGAGGGGATGACGAACGGCTGGCCCTCGTCCACGAAGCCGACGTGGGCCACCAGCCCCTCGTCGAGGATGGCGTGGAGCGTGTCGCGGTCGTAGCGGGCCCGGTCCGGGAGGCGCCGGACGGTCGTGCGCGGGGTGGGCCCGCCCTGTCGCTCGCCGCTCAACGGGGACCCGGGGCGGCCGTCTCAGTACTCGTCGTCGTCCTCGACGACGTCGTCGCGACGTCGCCGGGAGCTGACCTTCTTGGCGGGCTTCGTCTCCGGCTTCTGGCGGAAGCGCCGGCCGCGGTTGTCTCCGGTCTCCTCGGGCGGGGGGAAGCCCGACGGTGCGCCCGGCCGGGAGAAGCCGCCGCCCCCGCCGCTCCCGTACCGCGGGTACGCGCCGCCGCCACCGCCGCCGCCGGGTGCCGGCCGCGAGAACCCGGGCGCGCCCGCCGGCCGGGGCGGCCGGTTCTCGGCCTCGTTCACGCGAAGGGGGCGGCCCTTGAGGTCCTTCCCGTTCAGCTGCGCGATGCTCTTCTGCGCGGCCTCGTCGCTCTCGAACTCCACGAACGCGAAGCCGCGCGGCCGTCCCGTCTCGCGGTCCGTGGGTACCTTGGCGTCCACGACCCGTCCGGCGGCACTGAAGGCCTCGATGAGCTCCTCGCGCGTCACGTCGAAGCTCAGGTTGCCCACGAATACCTTGTTCGAAATGGCCTCGTCTCCTTGATCCGACCCGTCCCGCCGGGGCGCGACCTCTCGCGAAATCGAAGAGCACGGCCCGGTCCGGATGACGCTGGACTCTAGCAGAAAGCCCGCAGCTTTCCAACGAGTTGGCCGGGGAGCGGGGGCCGCCCGGGCCGGCGCCGCGGCCATGGCGGACCCCCGGCGGGTTATGATTCGGCGCTCGCCGTGCCCGATCCTGGCAACGCCATCCACGGAGCCATCCATGACACGCAAGCCCGCCCTCGTCGTCGCCCTCGCCGTGCTCGCCGGCCTGCCCGCCGGCGCCCAGGAGAAGCTCGACTGGGGGAGCGTCGGCCGCATCCGCGACGAGGGGATCCGGCGCTCGCAGGTGATGGAGACGGCGGCCCAGCTCACCGACGTCCACGGCCCGCGCCTCATCGGCTCGCCGCAGTACAAGAAGGCGGCCGACTGGGCCCGCGCAGCAGCTCGAGACGTGGGGCCTCGCGAACGCCCACCTCGAGAGCTGGCCGTTCGGCCGGGGCTGGAGCTTCGAGCGCTGCTCCGCCCACGTGGTCTCGCCCATGGCCTTCCCGCTCGTGGCCCTGCCCAAGGCGTGGACGGCGGGGACGGGCGGCCCGGTGCGGGGCAAGGTGCTGCGGGTGAAGGCGGAGTCGGAGGCCGACGTCCTTGCCCTCAAGGGGAAGATCGCGGGGATGGTCCTCTGGGTGGGCCAGCCGCGGGATCTCAAGTCTCCCGAAGAAGGCATCTTCGAGCGCTACACCGACAAGCAGCTCGACGACATCGAGAAGTACCCGCTCACCGGTGGCCGCGGCGGCCGCGGGCCGTTCGACCGCGAGGCCTTCCTCAAGCGCGAGCGGGTGCGGCGGGCCCTGGAGAAGCTCTACGCCGAGGAGAAGCCCCTCGCCGTGATCGAGCCCTCGGAGCGCGACGCGAACGTCCTGCGGCTGGGCGGCGCCCGCTCGTACAAGAAGGGCGAGGCGCAGCCCGTGACGCAGCTCGTCGTCTCCGCCACCCAGTGGGGCCGGGTGGCGCGCCTGCTCGACCGCAAGATGGAGATCGAGGTCGAGATCGACGTGAAGGCCTCGTTCCACGAGGACGACACGAACGGCTACAACGTCGTGGCCGAGCTGCCGGGTACGGACAAGAAGGGTGAGCTCGTCATGCTCGGCGCCCACCTCGACTCGTGGCACCCCGGCACCGGCGCCACCGACGACGCGGCCGGCTCCGCGGTCATGATGGAGGCCCTCCGCATCCTGAAGGCGATCGACGCGAAGCCGAAGCGGACGATCCGGATCGGCCTGTGGGGCGGCGAGGAGCAGGGATTCCTCGGCTCGCGCGCCTACGTCTCCGAGCACTTCGCCTCGCGGCCGGAGCCGAAGGAAACGGGCCCGGACGAGCTGCCCTCCTTCATGCGGAGCGAGCCGCCGGCGCCGCTCACCCTGAAGCCCGACCACGCGAAGCTCTCCGTCTACTTCAACCTCGACAACGGCACCGGGAAGATCCGCGGGATCTACCTCCAGGACAACGCGGCGACGAAACCGATCTTCGAGGCGTGGATGGAGGCCGTGAAGGACCTCGGGGCGACCCGCGTCGCGATGCGCAACACCGGCGGCACCGACCACGTGCCCTTCGACGGCGTGGGCCTGCCCGGCTTCCAGTTCATCCAGGACCCGATCGAGTACTCGGAGAGCTTCTTCGGCACGCACCACACCGACATGGACACCTACGACCGGCTGCAGCGGGAGGACCTGGTGCAGGCCGCGGTCGTGATCGCCACCTTCGCCTACCAGGCGGCGATGCGCGACGAGATGCTCCCGCGCAAGCCGCTGCCGCCGACGGCGCCGCCCCCCGCCGCTCCCGCCGGAAAGGCGGGGACGAAGGGCGTCGCGAAGCCGGCGCCGAAGGCCGTCGAGGCGGCCCCGGGGGCCGCGCGCTGAGAAGGGGAGGCCGGGCGACGTGAACCTCTTCACGTACGGGACGCTGATGGCGGCCGAGGGCCTTCGCGAGGCCATCGGCGCGCGCGCGGACGCGCTCGTCCTCCGTCCCGCGCGGCTGCCCGGCTGGCGGCGCATCTGGAACGTGTACCGGGCCGAGTGGGGCGGCGGCATCCTCAACCTCGAGCCGAGCCCGGGGGACGTGGTGGTGGGCATGCTGATCGAGGGGCTCGAGGAGGCGGACCTGCAGCGGCTCGACGCCCAGGAGTCGACGCACCTGCCCCGCGAGACGGTGTACGTGGAGCCGTTCGTCGGCGAGGTGGTGCAGGCCCACGTCTACCGGAGGCGCAAGGGCAGCCACGCGGGGAAGCCCTCCGCCCGCTACCGGACGGTCGTGCTCGAGCGGGCCTACCGCGCCGGCTGGGAGGTCTACGAGAACCTCTGCCGGGGCACCGTGGACGCGGCCGGCAACCCGCTCACGTTCGGGTAGCTCAGCCGCCCAGCAGCCGACTCCCAGCGGCTCGCGAATTCCGCGGCGGTCCGGGATCCCAGGTGGGCCCACAGGCGTGCTCGGCTGGACCCACCTGGGAGCCCTCCGGAGCCGCCGCTCCCGTGGCTCGTCGACTGGTTAGCCAGCAACCAGGGGCCTGACTCCCCGCGGAATTCGCAGGCTTCGGGTTATCCTGAGCCATGGAGCGCGTTCCCGCGATCAAGGTGCTGCTGCTGCCCAAGGACACGAACGCCCTGGGGACGATCTTCGGCGGCGTCATCCTCTCCCACATCGACCTCGCCTCCGCGGTCGAGGCCCGCAAGACCGCGGCCCGCCGCTGGGTGACGAAGGCCATGCGCGAGGTCGAGTTCCACGAGCCGGTCCTCCTCGGCGACATCGTGAGCTTCTTCACGGAGACGGTCCGGGTCGGACGCACGTCGATCACGGTCCGGGTGTCAGTGGAGGCCGAGCGCTGGGGAGGGGGCCACGGCGAGCGCGTGAAGGTCACCGAGGCCGAGGTCGTGCTCGTCGCCGTCGACGAGGCGGGCCGGCCCACGCCGATCTCGCCGGTCTCCGAGACGGTGGCGTAGGCCCGCTACCCGATGAGTGCACCCGCCCTCCTGCCGGGCCGCCGCCGCTTCAAGGTCGTCTGCCCCCACGACTGCCCGGACACGTGCGTGATGACGGTAGACGTCGAGGGGGACCGCGCGGTCGCGATCGGCGGGGACCCCGACCACCGATTCACGAGGGGCTTCCTCTGCGCGAAGGTCAACCGCTACCTCGAGCGGGTCTACAGCCCCGACCGCGTCCTGCACCCGATGCGGCGTGTCGGGCGGAAGGGCGAAGGGCGCTTCGAGCGCATCTCGTGGGACGAGGCCTTGGACGGCGTGGCCGCTCGCCTGCGGGAGATCGCGGAGGCTCACGGCCCGCAGGCCATCCTGCCCTACTCGTACGCCGGCAACATGGGCCTCCTCGGCTTTGGCAGCATGGACCGGCGCTTCTTCCACGCGCTGGGGGCGAGCCTCCTCGACCGGACGATCTGCTCCTCGGCCGGGGCCCACGGCTACAAGGCGACGGTGGGGAAGACGATGGGCTTCGACCCGGAGGCCGTCGTCCACGCGCGGCTGATCGTGGCCTGGGGGGCCAACATCGTCAGCTCGAACGTGCACTTCTGGCCCTTCGTCGAGGAGGCGCGGCGCCGCGGGGCCCGGCTCGTGTGCGTGGACCCCTTCCGCTCGCGCACCGCGGAGAAGGCCGACCTCCACCTCGCGCCGTTCCCGGGGACGGACGCCGCGCTCGCCCTCGGCATGATGCACGTCGTCTTCCGCGACGGCCTCGAGGACCGCGAGTGGCTGGAGCGCTACACGGTCGGCCACGCGGAGCTGCGGGAGCGGGCGGCCGAGTGGCCGCCCGCGCGCGCGGCGGAGGCAACGGGGCTGCAGCCGGAGGAGATCGAGGCGTTCGCCCGCGAGTACGCGACCACGCGGCCATCGGCCATCCGCCTCAACTACGGTCTCAACCGCCACGCGGGGGGCGGGATGGCCGTGCGGACGGTGGCCTGCCTGCCCGCGGTGGTCGGTGCGTGGCGCGACCCCGGCGGGGGCGCCCTCCTCTCGACCTCGGGCACGTTCCCGGTGGACGACGACGCCCTCCAGCGGCCCGACCTCCTCCCGCCGGGCACCCGCACGCTCAACATGAGCCAGCTCGGCCGGGTCCTCCTCGACCCCTCGCTCGCCCCGCCGGTGAAGGCCCTCTTCGTCTACAACTCGAACCCGGCCGCGGTGGCCCCGGAGCAGGACGCGGTGAGGCGAGGCCTCCTCCGCGAGGACCTGTTCGTGGTCGTGCACGAGCAGTTCCAGACCGACACCGCGGACTTCGCGGACCTCCTCCTCCCTGCCACGACGACCCTCGAGCACTACGACATCCACAAGGCGTACGGGCACCTCTTCATCAGCCTGAGCCGGCCGGCCATCGCGCCGCCGGGGGAGGCGGTGCCGAACACGGAGCTGTTCCGCCGCCTCGCCGGGCGGATGGGCCTCGACCACCCCTGCCTGCGGGAGAGCGACGAGGAGATGGCGCGGCAGGCCTTCAAGTGGGACCACCCCTTCATGAAGGGGATCACGTTCGAGCGGATCGAGCGCGAGGGCTCGGTGCGTCTGAGCGTGCCCGAGCCCTTCGTCCCGTTCGCGCAGGGCGGCTTCCCCACGCCGTCGGGGAAGTGCGAGCTTCATTCCGAGAAGCTCCGGGCGGAGGGTCACGACCCCGTCGCCGGCTACGTCCCGCCGCGCGAGGGGCCGACGAGCGCGCCGGATCTCGCGAGGCGTTACCCGCTCGCCTTCATCTCGCCGCCCGCCCACCATTTCCTCAACTCCACGTTCTCGGCGCAGCCGGTGCTCCTGCGGCGCGAGGGCGAGGCGAGCGTCACGATCCACCCCGACGACGCCTCCTCCCGCGGGATCGTCGGAGGGGGCGATGGTCCGGGTCTTCAACGACCGCGGCTCGTTCCTCGCGAAGGCCCGCGTCTCGGACGCCGCGCGGCGCGGCGTCGTGGTGGGCCTCTCGATCTGGTGGGCCAAGCTCTGCCCCGGCGGCCGCAACGCCAACGCCGTGACCAGCCAGGAGCTGACCGACATGGGCCGCGGCGCGACGTTCTTCGACGCCCTCGTGGAAGTGGAAGCGGAGGGGGTCAGGTCTTGAATTGTGCTCTGCCCAGCGAAGGGCACAATTCAAGACCTGACCCCATGACATGATCGGCGCGTACGTCGCCTCGATGGTCGTGACCCTGATCCAGTACGTCCGCCTGCGGGACCGGCGGCTCCTGCTGCTCCTGGCGCTCTTCGCGTTCCAGGCCCTCGCGCTGACCCGCGACTGGTGGGACTACAAGAAAGAGGTCTTCCAGACGCTGTCCTGCGCGGCCGGGCTCGCGCTCCTGCTCGTGCTGACCTTGCGGAGGCCGCCGGCGCTACACTAGCGCCCATGCCGAAGACACCCCGCCCGCCCGCCCGCCTCCTCTACGCCGCCTCCGAGACCGACGCCGATATCCTCTACCCGACCGGCTTTTTCGCACCGGACCCGTTCCTCTTCATCCAGAAGGGGAAGACGCGCCTCCTCGTGATGAGCGACCTCGAGATGGATCGCGCCCGCAAGCAGGCGCGGGTGGACCGCGTGCTCTCCTGGACGAAGGTCGCGGCACCCCTCGAGAAGGACGGGAAGAAGGCGCCGCCCGCCGACGTGATCGCGCTCGCCCTGAGGCAGCTCGGCCTGCGACGGGTGGAGGTGCCACAGAGCTTCCCCCTCGGCCTCGCGATGGAGCTCGACGCCCGCGGGATCCGCCTCGGCCTCGGGCCCGACCCCTTCTGGCCGGAGCGCGAGATCAAGCAGCCGCACGAGGTGCGGGCGATCGAGGCGTCGCTGCGGGCGGCGGAGGCGGGTCTTCTGGCCGGGATCGAGGCGCTCAAGTCGTGCCGGATCCGCAAGGGCTGGCTCGTCCGCGACGGCCGGAAGTTCACGGCCGAGGACCTGCGCTCGGCGGTCAACACGCGCATGATGGCCGACGGCACCATCCCCGCCCACACGATCTGCGCGCCGGGCGACCAGGCGGTGGACCCGCACGAGGAGGGCCACGGCCCGATCCGTGCGCACGCGCCGGTCGTCATGGACATCTTCCCGCGGTCCGAGAAGACGGGGTACTTCGGGGACCTGACGCGCACCGTCGTGCGGGGGAAGGCCAGCTACGCCCTGCACGAGGTGTACGCGATCGTGCACGAAGGGGTGCGGCTCGGCCACCGGATGATCAAGGACGGCGTCCAGGGCATGGACGTGCACAAGGCGATCCAGGCCCTGTTCGAGCGGCAGGGCTACAAGACCGGCGTGCGGGACGGCCGGATGCAGGGCTTCTTCCACGGGACCGGCCACGGCCTCGGGCTGCAGATCCACGAGGCGCCGTCCGTCGGCAAGCGGCCGTACGTGCTGCGGGCCGGGCACGTGGTGACCGTCGAGCCCGGCCTCTACTACCTCGGCCTCGGCGGCGTCCGCATCGAGGACGTGGCGCTCGTCACCCGGACCGGCTCGCGCTGCCTGACCCGGGTGCCGAAGCTGCTCGAGGTCTGACGATGCCCGTCGCCCCCGGGACCCGCCTCGGTCCGTACGAGATCGTCTCCCAGCTCGGGCAGGGCGGCATGGGCGTGGTGTTCCGCGCCCGCGACACGAAGCTCGACCGCGACGTCGCGGTGAAGGTCCTGCCGAAGAACCTCGCGGACGACCCCGAGGCGCTCTCGCGGTTCGAGCGCGAGGCGAAGGCGGTGGCCGCCCTCTCCCACCCGAACATCCTCGCCATCCACGACTTCGGCCGCGAGGAGGGCAGCGTCTACGCGGCGATGGAGCTGCTCGAGGGCGAGACGCTGCGCCAGCGGCTCCAGGACGGGGCCCTGCCCACGCGCAAGGCGGTCGAGGTGGCGCTCGAGATCGCGAGCGGGCTCGCCGCCGCGCACGACAAGGGCATCGTCCACCGCGACCTCAAGCCGGAGAACGTCTTCCTCCTCGGCTCGGGGCAGGTCAAGGTGCTCGACTTCGGCCTCGCCCGGATGGATCCCGTTTCCCCGGAAGGCCCGGACATCCCCACGGTGTCTCTCTCGACCGAGCCGGGGCGGGTGATGGGCACCGTCGGCTACATGGCCCCCGAGCAGGTGCGCGGGAGGCCCGTGGACGCGCGCGCCGACATCTTCTCGTTCGGGGCCGTGCTCTACGAGATGCTGACCGGGAAGCGGGCGTTCCGGGGCGAGAGCCCGGTCGAGACCCTCAACGCGATCCTGAAGGAGGACCCGCCGAGCCTCTTCGAGTCCACGAAGAACGTCTCTCCGGCCCTCGAGCGCATCGTCCGCCGCTGCCTCGAGAAGCGGCCCGAGGAGCGCTTCCGCACCGCCCACGACCTCGCGATCGCTCTCGACGCGATCTCGTCCTCGTCCACGCGCAGCCTCGTCACCGAGGCCGTCGATGACGAGGAGCCGCGCGCCCCGGGCCGAAGCGCCTCGCGGCTCGAGCGCGCGGGGCTGCTGCTCGCGGGCGCCCTCCTCGCCGGGGGCGGGGTCCTCGGCTGGTCGCGGCTTTTCCCGCCGGCGGCGGACGGGGCCGCCGTGTTCCGCTGGGTGAGCTTCTCCGGCCGCGACTCCTCGCCGGCGGTGTCGCCGGACGGGCGCACCGTCGCCTTCACCTCCGACCGTGACGGCCAGCCGCGGGTGTGGTTGAAGCAGGTGAGCGGCGAGGGAGAGGCCCCGCTCACGACCGGCCCCGACGATTTCCCGCGCTTCTCCCCGGACGGCGCCCAGATCCTCTTCGCGCGGCCCGACGGGACCGCCACGTCCCTCTACCGGGCCGCCGTCCTCGGGGGCGAGGCCCGGCGACTCCTCGAGGGCGCCTCGGAGGGCGACTGGTCCCCGGACGGGAAGCGGGTGGCCTTCGTGCGCCTGCAGAGCGAGGGCGGCCAGACGGTCTCGGTCGTCGGGGTCGCGGCCGCGGACGGGTCCGAGCCGCGCGACGTGGCGAAGGTGCCGGGCGGGATGCGCGCGCCGCGATGGTCGCCGGACGGGAAGACCATCGCCGTCGTGCCGATGCCGGGAGCGCTGCTCGCCGGCGCGCAGCAGGGGGTGGTGCTCGCGAGCGTCGAGGACGGGACGGTGCGCACCGCCCCGGCCCCCGACCCGCGCCGCAGCATCTCCGCCGCGGCGTGGACGGCCCGCGGGGAGATCGTGTACCTGCAGGCCGAGTCGGTCGTCAGCGCGGCGGGCAGCACGGCGATCCTGGTCCGGCAGGACCCCGGGACGGGCCGAATCGCGTCGCAGACCTGGAGCCCGTCGAGCGCCCTCGTCCTCGACGTCCTCGGTGACGGCCGGGTGGTCTTCGACACGCGCTCGCCCCGCCAGAACCTGCGGGAGGCGACCCTCGCGGGGCCGGCGGCCGACGGGCGCTGGCTCTCGCGCGGCGAGTCGACCGACCGCCAGCCCGTCTACTCGCCCGACGGCGAGTGGGTGGCCTTCTCCTCGAACCGCGGCGGCGGGATGAACCTGTGGCTCGTCTCGACGCGGACCGGGAACCTGCGCCGCGTGACCGACGCCCACGTCAACTGGGACCCGGCCTTCACGCGCGACGGCAAGCGGCTCCTGTGGAGCTCGAACCGCGGCGGCAACTTCGAGGTCTGGACCGCCGACGTGGACGGGAGCGGGCCGCGGCAGGTGACGCAGGACGGTGGCAACGCCGAGAACCCCACCGCCACGCCCGACGGGCAGTGGGTCGTCTACCGCTCCGGCAACCCGCAGAAGGCGGGCCTGTGGAAGATCCATCCCGACGGCACCGGCGCCGTCCAGCTGGTCAAGGGCCGCGTGTCGCTCCCCGACGTCTCGCCCGACGGCCGCCACGTGCTCTACCGGGTCTTCTCCGGGAAGTACCCGGCGCTGCTGAAGGTCGTGCGCGCCGAGGACGGAGTGGCGGAGCCCTTCGAGATCGCGGTGGACGCGCAGCGGGGGACCACGGTCACGCTCGGTCGCGCCCGCTGGATGCCCGACGGCAAGGCGATCGCGTTCGTGGGCCAGGACGAGAGCGGGGCCTCCGGCGTCTACGTCCAGGACTTCGCCCCGGGCCAGGACACCGCCGCCACGCGCCGCAAGCTCGCCGGGTTCGATCCCGACGTGGCCGCCGAGTCGTTCGGCATCGCCCCGGACGGCTCGCGCCTCGTCCTCGCCGGCTGGGTCCAGCTGTTCAGCCTCATGGAGGCCGACCGCCTGCCCGGCCTTCTCGCCCCGCCCCGCGGGAGCCGGCCCTAGAGCCCGCCCGCCACTCCGGCGCGTGGCGGAGGAGGGCCGCGCCGGTCCATAATCCCGCAACTTCGACGGAGTGGACCAGTGGACTTCGTGCTCAACCGCAAGGGGGGCGTCCCGCTTCACGACCAGCTGCTGGCCCAGCTGGAGATGATGATCCTGAGCGGGGCGATCGCCCCGGGCCAGCGGCTGCCGCCCGTCCGCGTGCTCGCCCGGCGCCTCGGCCTGCACGCCAACACGGTGTCCTCCGCCTACCGTGACCTCGAGGTGGCCGGCCACGTGGAGTTGCGGCGCGGGGCGGGGGTCTACGTCCGCGCCGGCGCGCCCGGCGCGCTCGAGGAGGCCCGGGGCCTCGACGAGATGATCCGCCTCGCCCTCCGCACCGCCTTCCGCAAGGGGTACTCCGGGAACGAGATCAAGGACGCGGTGGAGCGCTGGCTGCGGGCCGCGCCCCCCGAGCGCGTGGTTATCGTCGACCCGCGGCGGGAGACGCTCGAGCTGCTCGCCCACGAGATCCGGACCGCCCTCGGCGTGCCCGCCTCCGGGTGCACCCTCGAGGAGCTGGAGCACGAGGCCGGGCTCGCCTCCGGCGCGCTCCTCGTCGCCCTGCCCTACCACGCCGCGAAGGTGTCGCGGGCCGCTCCGGCCTCACCGCTGCAGACGGTGCACGTCGAGGCCTCGCCCGAGGACGAGAAGGCCCTGCGCGCCCTGCCCGAGGGGGCGACCGTGCTGGTCGTCTCCGGCTCGCCGATCCTGCTCCAGATCGCGGGCGCCTTCGTGGGAGGGCTGCGGGGCGACGAGTTGCTCGTCGAGACACGGCTCTTGTCCCGCCGCGCCGAGTGGCGCCGGCTGCTGCCCGTGGCCGACCTCGTCTTCGCGGATGCCCTGGCCGCACCCGCCGTGCGCGAGGCCCGCCCGCGCCGCCTGCGCGAGCTGCGCCTGCTCGGCCAGGGAGACCTCGCCCGGGTCCGCAAGGCGCTCAGCCGGGCCGCCCCGGCGGCCTAGGAGGTTCCTTTTGCTCATGCCGTCCATCGCGTTCGCCGTCCTCGCCGCCGCCCCCCCCGGCTTCTCGCCCCAGGCCCTGTGGGACGCGTGGCCCGAGCGCCGCTTCGTCGCGACCCCCGCGCCCTGCCTGCGCCACGCGGAGCTCGCCCTTCGCCTGCGCGCCCTCCAGGAGCGCTACCCCGGCCGCGTCTCCCTCGAGGAGGTGGGACGCTCCGTCCAGGGCCGCCCGATCCACCTCCTCACGCTCGGCACGGGCCCGCGGCGGATCCTGCTCTGGTCGCAGATGCACGGGGACGAGCCCTCGGCGACGCCGGCGCTCCTCGACGTCGCCTTCGCGCTGCTGGCGAGCGACGCGCCCGAGGCGCGGGCCGATCCTCGAGGGCTTCACGCTCCTCGTGGTGCCGATGCTCAACCCGGACGGGGCCGAGCGCTACGCCCGCCGCAACGCGCAGGCCATCGACATCAACCGGGACGCGCTGCAGCTCTCGACGCCGGAGGGGCGGGTGCTCAAGGCGGTGCGCGACCGCTTGCAGCCGGAGCTCGGCTTCAACCTCCACGACCAGAACCGGCGCACGACGGTGGGCGACACCGGCGTCCTCGCCACGATCTCGCTCCTCGCCGTGTCGGGCGACGCGCAGGGCACCCTGACGCCGGGCCGCGCGCGGGCGAAGCGCGTGTGCTCGGCGATCGCCCGGACCCTCGAGCCGTTCGTGCCGGGAGGCATCGGCCGCTACGACGAGGACTGGAACCCGCGGGCCTTCGGCGACAACGTCACCGCCTGGGGGACCCCGGTCGTCCTCATCGAGAGCGGGGGCGTCATGCCCGGCCGCCCGCTCACCGACCTCACGCGCCTCAACTACGTGGCCCTGCTCACGACCCTCCACGGCCTCGTGCGGGACGACCTCCGCGGCGAGACGGCCGACCTCTACGAGGGCCTGAAGCGCAACGACGACGGCTGGTGGACCGACGTGCTCCTCGCCGGCGGCCGCATCTGGCAGCCGGACGCGGGGGAGCCGTACCGCGCCGACGTGGCCTTCGACGTCCTCGACGAGGACCCGTTCGCGGTGCGGTGCTCCGAGCCCGGCTGGCCCGGCGACTCGCGCGTGCGCGAGGTCGGCGACGGCCGGCTCCTCGGCGCCGCCCGGCGCCTCGACGTGACGGGGCGGCTCCTCGCCCCCGCGTGCGTGGCGTCCGTCCACGGCCTCGCCGCGCAGGAGTGGCTCGACGCGGAGACCCTCGCCGCGATCGGCCGCCTCGGCGTCGCGCGGCTGCGCTGGCACGTGGCCGCCGGCGACCGGCCCGCGGCCTTCGGCCACGCCGTCTCGTTCGCCGGGGCCGGCCTGCCCTCGATCGAGATCGTGGACGAGAGCGTGCTGGCCCGCGCTCCTCGAGATCCCCGGGCCGCCGACGGCGCCCGCGTCGCCGACGCTCGAGGCCGCCCTCGACGCCCTCACCGGCGGCTCGTGGCGCGCCCAGGCCGCCGGCCGCCCGCTCGGCGAGCTGTCGGCGACCTCGCCGGCCTGGCCCTCCGTCGACCCGCTCCTCGCCCCGGACACGCGCGCGTCGCTGCTCGTCCTGCGCCCCCGGGAGGAGGGCGCCCTCGACGCGGGCCGGCTGGACCTCGAGACGGTCTCATCGACGGGCGCGAGCCCGCGGGGTCGAGGTAGACCGTGGCCCTGTGGACCGACCCGCAGATCCCGGAGCTGGGGCCCCACGTCCAGCGCGCTCACGGCCGCCTCGCGGCCGCGGTGGGCCGCTTCATGATGGGCATCCGGGGCTGGCGCGTGGAAGGGGAGTTCCCGGACATCCCCCGGATGGTGATGATCGTCGCCCCGCACACCTCCAACTGGGACTTCCTGACGGGAGTGTACGTGAAGCTGGCCATGCGCATGGGGGCCCGCTTCGTCGGCAAGCACACCCTCTTCCACGGGCCGCTCGGCGTGTTCATGCGCTGGCTCGGCGGCGTCCCGGTCGACCGCTCGGCCGCGGCCGGCTTCGCCGACGACGCGGTGCGTGTCCTCAAGGAGGCCGAGAGGATGACGCTGGTCATCGCGCCCGAGGGCACGCGCAAGCGCACGGACAAGTGGAAGTCGGGCTTCTACCGGATTGCGATGGCGGCCGGGGTACCTATCGTCCTCACCAGGTTCGACTACCCGCGCAAGGTCATCTTCTTCGGCCCTGTCTTCCAGCCCACCGGCGACTACGAGAGGGACCTCCGCGAGCTCCAGTCCCACTTCCGGGCCGACATGGCCGTGAATCCCGAGAACTACGGCCTCTAGCCGTCCTTGTCCCCGATCATCTCCTCGAGGTGGCGGAGGAGGCGGGCCCCTTCGTCCTTTTGGTAGGGCTGCGCGTAGAACGCGTCGAGGTCGAGCGGCGGGTGGATCCTGAGCGAGCAGCGCTTGAACAGCTTGCCGGGCACCTGCTTGTGCAGCAGCATCTCGCGGAACCCGTCCACGCGCAGCGGCAGGGCGATCGCCTTCGTGTTGTGGAGGAGGCGCGAGACGCCGGTGCGCAGGGGCGCCCCCTTCTTCGTGGTGCCGGCGGGGAAGTGCAGGAGCCAGCCGTCGCGAATCGCCTCCTCGACGCGCGCCACGCCGTCGAGGTCCACGGGGCGCCGCACGTCGACCCCACCCTCCCGGAAGCTCCGGCGGAAGGTCACGCCACCGACGACCGCCATCAGCTTCGTGAGGAGGTTCTTCTTCATCGTCTCCTCCGCCGCGGAGAAGCGGACGACCGGCTTCTCGAGCGGGAACTGGTGGCGGACGTACACGAGGTCGAAGAAGGCGAGGGCCTCGAGGAAGTAGGTCTGGTGGTTGGCGAGGAACACGACGTTGCGCCGGGGGAGGTCCTTGAGGATCCCGTCACCCTCGACGTGGACGTCGTTCAGGATGGCGAGGTAGGGGACGGTGAAGCCGACCCCGAAGCTGGCGAGCAGGCCGCGGCGGAGCCAGCGGTTGAGGAAGGTGCCGGCCGCCTTCTCGGGGTGGAGCCCCCCCAGGAGCTTGACGCCCGGGATCGCGCCGACGAGCCCGTTGGCCCGACCTCGCTGTTCCATCCTCGTCTCCACCCGTGAGAACCCGTCGATCTTATCCCCCCTCCGCCCCGCCGTCATCAAGCGGCTCGATCGCCGCCGGGGAGGCCTATACTCGCGCCGTTCGCCTGGGAGGACCCATGACGCGACGCATCAGCCTTCTCGCCGGTGCCGTGCTGTCCCTGTTTCTCCCGTTCCTCCCGCGTGAGTCCGCCGCGGCAGGGGCGAAGCCTCTCCGCTTCGCGGTGCGCTTCCCGGCCACGCTCGACGCCGGGCCCGTCGACGGGCGCCTGCTGCTCCTCGTCTCCACCGACCCCTCGGCCGAGCCCCGCTTCCAGGTGCGCGACACGGACGCCGCGAAGAGCCAGCAGGTGTTCGGGATCGACGTCCTGGGCTGGAAGCCGGGCGAGGAGGCGGTGTTCGACGCCTCGGTGCTGGGTTACCCGTCGGAGAGCCTGGCCGACGTGAGGCCCGGCCGCTACCGCGTCCAGGCGCTGCTCCACCGGTACGAGACGTTCCACCGCGCGGACGGGCACGTGGTGAAGCTGCCGATGGACCGAGGCGAGGGCCAGCAGTGGAGCCGTGCCCCCGGGAACCTGCTCAGCACGCCGCGCGAGGTGGCGATCGACCCGGCGAAGGAGGAGGTGGTGAGGGTCGAGCTCGAGAAGGCGATCCCGGCGATCGCGGCGCCGAAGGACACGCGCTACGTGAAGCACGTCCGCATCCAGAGCGAGCGGCTCACGAAGTTCTGGGGCCGGCCGATGCACCTCGGGGCGGTCGTGCTCCTCCCCCACGGCTTCGACGAGCACCCCGAGGCCCGCTTCCCCCTCGTCGTCTTCCACGGCCACTTCCCCTACACCGCCTCCGACTTCCGCGAGGAGCCGCCGGACCCGGCCCTCCCCTGCGAGTACTCGGAGCGCTTCCGGCTGGACTGCTACAACCGCGTCGAGCAGGAGCAGGCGCACCAGCTCTACGAGGACTGGACGAGCCCCGGCTTCCCTCGCTTCATCGTGATCGAGATCCAGCACGCGAACCCGTACTACGACGACTCGTACGCGGTGAACTCGCAGAACCTCGGGCCCTACGGGGACGCGATCCAGTACGAGCTCGTCCCCGAGGTCGAGAAGCGCTTCCGCGGCATCGGGCAGGGCTGGGCCCGCTTCCTCTACGGGGGCTCGACGGGCGGGTGGGAGTCGCTCGCCGTGCAGGTTCTCTACCCGGACGAGTGGAACGGCTGCTGGGCCGCGTGCCCCGACCCCATCGACTTCCGCGCGTACGTGACGACGAACCTCTACGAGGACGCGAACGCCTTCTGGAGGGAGGGGCCGTTCGGCCGGGTGGCGCGGCCCTCGCACCGCAACTGGCTGGGTCACGTCTCGGCGACGCTCGAGCAGTCGAACCGCGCGGAGCTGGTGCTGGGGACGAAGAGCCGCTCGGGCGGGCAGTTCGACATCTGGGAGGCGGTCTACTCCCCGGTGGGGGAGGACGGCTACCCGAAGCGCATCTTCGACAAGAGGACCGGCGCGATCGACCGCGCGGTGGCCGAGCACTGGCGCGAGAACTACGACCTCGGCCACATCCTCCGGCGCGACTGGTCGAAGGGCCTGGGCCGCAAGCTCGAGGGCAAGGTCAACATCTACTGCGGCGACATGGACAACTACTACCTGAACAACGCGGTCTACCTGGTGGAGGACTTCCTGAAGACGACGAGCGACCCGCCCTACGGCGGCGAGGTGGACTACGGCGACCGGGCCGAGCACTGCTGGAACGGCGACCACACGCGGCCGAACGCGATCTCGCGCCTGCGCTACGTGCAGATGTTCGCGCCGAAGATCGTGGAGCGGATCGAGAAGAGCGCCCCGCCGGGGGCGGACCTCGAGAGCTGGCGGTACTGATCAGAAGCGCACGGCCAGGGTCAGGGGGAAGGTGCTGGCGGTGGCCCGGCGCTCGCCCTGGCCGGGCAGGCCGTAGGTGTCGCCCCACACGAAGCGCCACCGGGCCTCGAACACGAAGCGGAGGCGGCCGCGGATCGGGACCTCGACCCCGGCTCCCAGGTCGAGGCCCGGGTCGGTCGAGGACCGCGAGCCGAGGATCGTGCCGGCCGGCACCGGGCCGACGGAGCAGACCGGGAGCCACGGATCGCAGATCGAGGGCCCGGGCTCGTAGTCGCGGACGTTCGTGATCGCGGTCTTCTGCCGGTAGAGCCCCAGCCCTCCGACCAGGTAGACCGGGGCCGGGCCCCGCGGCGTGAGGGTCCACCTCACGTCCGCCTCGAGGCTGTGGACGACGTGGCTGCCGTTGACGAAGGCCTGCGGCACCGCGCGGCCGATGAGCCGCTCGTCGCTGTAGGTGTAGTCGAGCCGGAAGCCGAGGGCCTCTCCGAGGGCCCAGCCGACCCCGCCGGTGAGCTGCCAGCCGGTCTCGAAGCGATCCGCGGCGGAGCCGGCGGGGAGGACCGCCCCGCCCCCCGCCCGGAAGTCGACCCTCTCGTCGAGGGCGGAGGCCGGCGCGGCGAGCGCGGCCGCGACCAGGACCAGGAGAACGGAAGACCGAGCCCGTTTCATGCCAGCCGCAGCTCCCTCGTGAGGGCCTCGCGGAGCGCCTGCCCCTCGGCCTCCAGGCGCGCGCGGGCGGGGGCGACGTCGCTCCGGTGCTTCGCCTCGCCGACCAGCTCCAGGTAGAACTTGATCTTCGGCTCGGTGCCGCTCGGGCGCACGGTCAGCCGTGCGCCGTCCTCCGACTGGAAGGCCAGCACGTCCGAGCGCGGCAGGCCGCAGGGCCGGCTCTCGCCGCGCACCCGCTCCTCGCCGGCCGCCGCGTCGAGCACGCGGACGACGGGGCTCGCCCCGATGCGGGCGGGCGGGCTCGCCCGCAGCGCGGCCATCGCCGCGTCGATCCGGGCCCGGCCCTCGGCCCCTGGCAGCACCACCGACCACTGGACCTGGTGGCGAGAGCCCGTGCGCCATCAGCAGCTCGTCGAGGCGGTCGAGCAGGGTGCGCCCGCTCCGCTTGAGGAAGCGGGCCCTCTCGGCGAGGCGCAGGGCGGCGCTGATGCCGTCCTTGTCGCGGACGATCGGGCCCACCGTGTAGCCGAGCGCCTCCTCGTAGCCGAAGACGAACGCGAGCCCCTCCGCCTCGCCGCGCAGCGCGGCCTCGGCGATCCACTTGAACCCGGTGAGGGTCTCGCGGTACGCGACGCCGCGGTCGCGCGCCATGCGCGAGAGGAGGCTGGAGGAGACGACGGTGGTCACCACGAGCTTCGGCCGGCCGCCCGTCTCCGCGTGCTCCATCGCGTCGTCCGCGAGCAGGACCCCGATCTCGTTCCCCGAGAGCATCCGGTACCCGCGCCCCGAGGGGTCGGGGACGGCGGCGGCCAGGCGGTCGGCGTCCGGGTCGTTGGCGAGCACGAGCTCGGCCTGCCCCTCGGCGGCGAGCGCCAGCACCCGGTCCATGGCGCCAGGCTCCTCCGGGTTGGGGAAGGAGACGGTGCGGAAGGCCCCGTCGGGGTCGGCCTGGGCGGGCTCGACCGCGACGCCGTCGAACCCGGCGCGCGCGAGGGCCCGGACGGCCAGGCGATGGCCGACGCCGTGCATCGCCGTGTAGGCCAGGCGCAGGGGCGTCGCCTCGTCGTCGTGCAGCGTGGCCCGGACGAGCGCCCCGAGGTACGCCTCCTCGACCAACGCGTCCTCGACGTCCACGAGGAGCCGAAGGCCGCGGGCGGCGGCCTCGGCCGGCGTCCGCCGCCGGATCGCCTCGAGGCGCGGGGCGGCGGCGATCCGGGAGGCGATCGCGGAGTCGATCGGGGGCACGATCTGCGCGCCGCTCGCGAGGTAGACCTTGTAGCCGTTGTCTCGCGGCGGGTTGTGGCTGGCGGTCACCGTGACCCCCGCCACCGCCCCCAGCTGCGGGACCGAGAAGGAGAGGAGGGGAGTGGGCACCGGGTCGGGGAAGAGGCGGACCGGGATGTCGAGCCCGGCCAGGACGGCCGCGGCGTCCTCGGCGAAGCCCCGGCTCGAGTAGCGGCCGTCGAACCCGACGACGACGCCGCGGGAGCGGGGGTTGGGACCGCCGCGCGAGGCCTCGTCGAGGAGGTACGTGCCGAGGCCCCACGTGGCCTTCGCCACCACGAGCCGGTTCATGCGCGCGAGGCCGGCCTCGACGCGCCCGCGGAGCCCCGCCGTGCCGAACTCGAGCGGTGCGGCGAAGCGGTCGGCGAGGTCCCTGGCCGCCTCCTCGTCGCCTCTGCCCGCGCGGGCAAGGAGCAACTCGAGCTCTTCACGCGTCTCGGGGTCGGGGTCCTCGGCCAGGAACTCTCGGGCGGCGCCGAGCGGGTCGCGCATCCCGCCATTCTAAGACGGGGTTACGATCGGGCATGCTCGCCAGCACCCTCCTGCCACTCTTTCTGGCCGCCGGGCCCGCCCCCGTCGACCCCGCCCTCGCCGGGCGCTTCGCCCGGCTGGCCCTCGCCTGCGTCCACCAGGAGTACCCCAACAAGATCGCCCACGTCATGGGCTCGGACGCGGACGCCCTCCCGCCGCGCGCGCTGACCCCGGCGTTCTTCGGCTGCTACGACTGGCACTCGTCGGTCCACGGCCACTGGCTGCTCGCGCGCGTCGCCCGGCTCCTGCCCGAGGCGCCCTTCGCCGCCCCGGCGCGGGAGGCCCTCGGCCGCAGCCTCACCCCCGCCAACATCGCCGTCGAGGTGGCCTACCTCGAGGGCAAGGGGCGGGTGAGCTTCGAGCGGCCGTACGGCCTCGCGTGGCTCCTGCAGCTCGCCACCGAGCTGCGGGAGTGGGGCTCGCCCGAGGCCCGCGCAGTGGGCGGCGGCCCTCGCCCCGCTCGAGAGGGCCTCGGCCGCCCGCATCCGCGAGTGGCTGCCGAAGCTGACCCGTCCCATCCGCATCGGCGAGCACTCCCAGACGGCGTTCTCCCTCGGCCTCGTGCTCGACTGGGCCCGCGCGGCCGGGGACAAGGAGACGGAGGCGCTCGTCGTCGCCCGCAGCCGGGACTTCTACGGCGACGACCGCGACTGCCCGCTCGCCTACGAGCCCTCGGGCGAGGACTTCCTCTCCCCGTGCCTGGGCGAGGCCGACCTGATGCGCCGCGTGCTCGCGCCGGCCGAGTACGCCCGCTGGCTGGGCGGCTTCCTGCCGGCGCTGCCGACGGACGGCTCCGCCGGGTGGCTCGAGCCGGGCATCGTGACCGACCCCACCGACCCCAAGCTCGCCCACCTCGACGGCCTCAACCTCAGCCGGGCGTGGATGCTCGAGGGCGTGGCCGCCGCGCTGCCGGCGGGCGACGCGCGCCTCGCCTCGCTGCGGGCCGCCGCGGCCGTCCACCGGGAGAAGGGCGTGGCCGCTGTGACCGGCGCGCACTACGAGGGCGGTCACTGGCTGGGGACGTTCGCCGTCTACCTCGTCACCGGTCGCGGCCTGCGTTGAACCTAGAAGGTGATTCCCACACCGAGGCGGAGCGTCTTCAAGTTCTCGCCCTCGTCGAAGAACATCTGGAAGTCGGCCCCGAGGCGGATGGCGACGCCGTCGCTCACCCTCACGTCGATGCCGCCACCCGCGAAGCCTCCCCAGGACGTGTTCGACTCGCCCTCGACCTTGTCGTACCGGCCGCCGCCCAGCAGGTGCAGGAACGGGCGGACCGCCCCGGACGTCGCGAACTCGTAGCGGGGACCGGCGACGAAGGTGAAGGTGTCCAGGTGGATCGTCTCGTCGAAGAGATCCTCCGAGTCCCGCTGCCACCCGAGGTCGAGCTCGGGCGAGAGCCCCTGGCGGCCCGAGAGGGCGAGGAAGGCGCCCAGCGGCGCGCTGCCGCCCCCTTCCTCGAGGTACGTGGCGAACGAGTACACCAGAGACACCTGAACGGGCCCCTCCGCCCGCGCCACGGCGGGAGCAGTGAGCACGAGCGCGCCGGCGAGAATCATGAGTCGCTTCATCATTCCTCCTCGGGGCCGCGCCGGCCCGCGCCACCCGGCCACCCCGCCGGGGGTGCTAGCATCCCCGCGGCCACTGTGCCGATTCTCTTGCTCCGGAGGCTAGCATGGAACCCGCTTTGGTTTCCCTTGTGCTCTTCTTGGTTGCCGCGACGCCGTCGGTGACGACGGCCCAGGAACCGACAATCCCCACCCTGGCCATCGGCGCCGCGGCGCCCGACTTCAACCTGCCCGGCGTCGACGGGAAGCGCCACACCCTCGCGAGCTTCGCCTCGGCGAAGGTGCTCGTGCTCGTGTTCACCGCGAACCACTGTCCGACCGCCCAGGCCTACGAGGGGCGGATCGAGAGGCTGCACGCGGACTTCGAGGATCGCGGCGTCCAGGTCGTGCTCGTCTCGCCCAACGACCCTCTCGCCCTGCGTCTCGACGAGCAGGGCTACTCCGATCTCGGCGACTCCCTCGAGGACATGAAGGTCCGGGCGAAGGACCGGGGCTGGACGTTCCCGTACCTCTACGACGGCGAGACGGAAGCGATGTCGCGGAAGTACGGGCCGGTGGCGACCCCGCACGTCTTCGTCTTCGACGGGGCGCGGAAGCTGCGCTTCGTGGGGCGAGTGGACGACAACGAGAACCCGGCGAAGGCCACCACCGCGGACGCCCGCAACGCGATCGAGGCGGTGCTGGCCGGCCGGCCGGTCTCGGTCGAGAAGACCAAGGTGTTCGGCTGCTCCGTCAAGTGGTCGGACAAGCGGGGCTGGGTGAAGAACGGGTTCGAGGAATGGGCGCGGGAGCCGGCGAGCCTCGAGACGATCGACGAGGCCGGGATCCGGGCCCAGGTCGGCAACGAGGGCGGGAAGAAGCTGCGCCTCGTGAACGTGTGGGCCACCTGGTGTGGCCCGTGCGTGATCGAGTTCCCGGACCTCGTCTCGATCCACCGGATCTACCGGGGCCGGGAGTTCGAGGTGGTCACCGTCAACGCGGACGACCCGGCGAAGCGGGGGGCGGCGCTCGCGTTCCTGAAGGAGCAGCAGGCCTCCACCCGGAACTACGCCTTCGACAAGGGCGATCCGTACGCCCTCGTCGAGGCGGTGGACCCGAAGTGGCAGGGGGCGCTGCCCCACACGATCCTCGTCGCCCCCGGCGGCGAGGTGATCTACCGCAGCGACGGGGCCTTCGACACGCTGAAGCTGCGCAAGGCCATCGTGGGCTGGCTCGGCCGGTACTACCACTCCACCCCTGGAGGGAAGTGAGATGAACGCTCGCGCCTCTGCCGTCCTCCTCGCCGCTCTCGCGGCTCTTCCCTCCCGCGCCCTCGCGCAGCCGGCCCCGGCGAGCGACCCCCGCGCCGGACGGGGCTTCATCGCGACCCCGGTCCACTCCGCCGATGAGGACCGGGCGCTCCTCGCCCTCTTCGAGGGGCTGCGCGTCGCCGACGCGACCGACGGCATGGACGCCGTCGGCCTCCCGAACGTGGGCCTCATGGACCCGGGAATCCGACCGCTCTGGAAGGACACCCAGGGCTACGCCCACCGCTTCGTCGGGATCGCCGTGACCGCGCGCTACGTGCCCACCCAGCGCCCCCAGGCGGGGAAGCGGCCGGTCGAGGACTACGACAAGTGGGCGGGGGACTGGTACGGCTCGCTCTCCCCCGAGCCCTTCCAGGATCTCCTGCGCCCCGGGTCCGCCCTCGTCGTCGACGACGCCGAGCGGGCCGACGTCGGCTCGATCGGGTCGAACAACATCCTCGCCTGGAAGAGCCGGGGCATGGTCGGCGTCGTCACCAACGCGACCGCCCGCGACACGGACGAGATCGTCACCGAGAGGGTGCCGCTGTACTTCCGCCGCCCCGGCCGCGGCATCCGGCCGGGCCGGAACGAGATCGAGTCGGTCAACCGGCCCGTCGTCTGCGGCGGCGTCCTGGTCGTGCCCGGCGACGTGATCGTGGCCGACGGCGACGGCGTCCTCGTCGTCCCGCGGGCGATGGCGGCCGACGTGGCCCGCTACGCGAAGCGAATCCTGGAGGGCGACAAGGACGGCCGACGAAAGCTCTACGAGAAGCTGGGCCTGCCCAAGGACAAGTCGGTCGAGTAGAAGAAGGACCCGTTGACCGGCGCCCGCGCGCGGCAGTAGCCTGTGGCTGCCGGCGTCGAGGGCTCCGCAGCACGCCGGCGGCGGGGCGTGGGAGATGGGCGATCTCGTCGGTCGCACGCTCGGCCGCTACCGCATCCTGTCCCGGATCGGCCAGGGCGGCATGGGGGTCGTCTACCGTGCCCACGACGAGCGGCTCGACCGGAACGTGGCGGTCAAGGTGCTGCCGGACGAGGTGACGGCAGACCCGGACCGCGTCGCCCGCTTCGAGCGCGAGGCCCGGGCCGTGGCCCGGCTCGATCACCCCAACATCATGGCCATCCACGACTTCGGCCGCGAGGACGGCGTGTCCTACGCCGTCACCGAGCTGCTCGAGGGCGAGACGCTTCGCGACCGGCTCCGGCCCGGCGGCATGGGCTGGGAGAAGGCGGCCGGGATCGGCGCCGCCCTCGCCGCCGGGCTCGAGGCGGCGCACCGCAAGGGGGTCGTCCACCGGGACCTGAAGCCGGAGAACATCTTCCTGACCGCCGACGGCCGCGTGAAGATCCTCGATTTCAGCCTCGCCCGGCTCATCCTGCCGGTCGACGAGGAGGCCCCGACGGCGACCCACGCTCCCGCTCTCACCGCGGCCGGGACGGTCCTCGGCACCGTCGGCTACATGTCGCCAGAGCAGGTTCGTGGCGAGCGAGGGGATGCCCGCTCGGACGTCTTCTCCCTGGGCTGCGTGCTCTACGAGATGGTGGGCGGGCGGCGTCCCTTCACCGGGGACAGCGCAGCCGGGACGCTGGCCGCTCTCCTTCGCGACGATCCGGCGCCCCTCTCCGGCGTCGACGCGGGGGTGGCCCGGCTCGTCGCCCGCTGCCTCCGCAAGAACCCCACCGAGCGCTTCCAGTCGGCCGCCGATCTCGAGTCGGCCCTCGAGGGGCGTCCCGCCGGTTGCGCCGACGTCGAGGGGCCCTCAGTGGCAGTGCTGCCCTTCGCCAACATGTCCGGCGGCCGGGAGGACGACTACCTCTGCGAGGGGCTGGCGGAGGAGATCATCAACGCTCTCACCCGCGTGCCGGGCCTGCGCGTGATCGCGCGGACCTCCTCCTTCGCCGTCGGCCGAATGGCGCTCGACGTCCGCGAGGCCGGGGAGCGGCTGGGCGTCGGCAGCCTTCTCGAGGGGAGCGTGCGGCGGGCCGGCTCCCGGGTGCGGGTGACGGCGCAGCTCGTCGACACACGCGACGGAAGCCATCTCTGGAGCGAGCGCTTCGACAGCGAGCTCACCGACGTGCTGGCGCTGGAGGACGAGATCGCCGGCGCCATCGCGGAAAGGCTGAGGGTCGGGCTGGGACTGGGCCGGCTCGACAGGCGCCCGCGGCAGGTGGACGTCGAGGCGCACGGCCTGTACCTGGAGGGCCGGTACCACTTCGCCCGGGGGACGCCGCAGGCGAACGTCCAGGCGAGGGCCTGCTTCGAGCGAGCGGTCGAGCGCGATCCCGGGTTCGCGCTCGCGTTCGACGCACTCGCGGAGCTCTACTGGTATCTCGGCTTCTTCGGCAACGTGCTCCCGCGGGACGCCTTCTCCCAGAGCACCTGGTACGCCCTGCGCGCCCTGGAGCTGGACGACACCCTCGCCGAGACCCACGCCCTGCTGGGCATGCTCCGCAAAGAGCTCGACTACAACTGGCCGGAGGTCGACCGCGAGATGGGACGCGCCCGCGAGCTGAACGCTCAGTCGCCGCTGGTGCGGCTGCGCAACGCGATCAGCGGCCTCCTCCCCCACGGCCGCATTGACGAGGCGGCGGCCGAGCTCGAGATCGCGCTCCATCAAGACCCGTTGTCGGTGTTCACCCGCTGGTGGGTCGCCGTCGTGGCCTGGCTCGGCCGGCGTCCGCAGCGACTCGCGGACGAGGGGCGGCACATCATCGCGCTCGACCCCTCTCAGTTCCTCGGCCACTGGGCCGTGGCCTGGGCCTCGATCGAGAGCGGGGCGCCGGACGAGGCGGTCCGGTCGGCCGAGAAGGCGCACGAGCTGTCGAGCGGGATCCCGTTCACCCTCGGATTGCTGGCCCACGCCTACGGGCGCGCGGGGCGGACGGGCGACGCCCGCAGGCTGCTCGAGAGCGCGGAAGCGGTCGCCGCCACGGGCTACGTTCCCCCGTCGACCTTCGCGCTCGGCCACGTTGGCCTCGACGACTGGGACGCCGCGTTCCGGTGGTGGGACAGGGCGGTCGAGGTCCGCGACCCGATCATCGTGCCGATCAAGAGCTTCCCGTTCTTCGACCCCGTGCGCGACGACCCGCGCTACCGGGCTCTGCTGCGCCGGATGAACCTCGCCGGGTAGGCTCCTCGCCCCGATCAGCCGCGGCGGCGCCGCCTCACCGCCCGGTCGTGATCGCGTCCTTCGCGGTGGTGCCGCCCTCGACCTTCCCGTAGTCGAGCTGGCTGCCCCTCAGGCTGTGGGGGATGAGGTAGACGGCGAGCATGACCGCCGCCGCGGCCGCCACCGTCCACCGGGCCTTGCGGTCGGCGGGGTCGCGGCGCTTGCCCAGCACGTAGACGGCCACGACCCACGCCAGCCACATGGCGAGCGTCTTGTTGTCCGTGAGGTCCTCGCCGAACGGCCACCCCGTCCAGTAGGCGCCGAAGGCGTACTTCTGGACGATCGGCCCCAGCACGAGCCCGCCGATTCCGACGAGGACGACCGTCACCCAGGCGTAGCGCCGGGCCTCGGGCCGGGAGAGCGCGGCCGCGAGGGCGGCGCGCACGCCGATCATCATGCCGAAGAACATGGCGACCACGTGGGGAACCAGGACGCCGGCCGGGACGTCGCCCTTGAACCGCATGACGAGGGGCGGTCCTTCGGGGATGCGCACGGGCCCCGCGGGGGCGGCGAGGGTCACGAAGTACTCGAGCTTCCCGGCCGGAGGCTGGGTCGGCAGCAGCCCGACGAGGCTCCCGCCCTCACGGCTCATCGCCACTTCCTGGAAAGGCTCCGTCGTCGGGTAGCGGCGGTAGTGCACCACGCCGTCCACGCCCGCGGGCGCGGGCAGGGTCACCATGAACGGCTCCCCGGAAACGGAGGAGCGCGCCAGCCGCCAGCGGACGTCCTGGCCGGCCACCTCCGTGTGGCCGCGGCGCGGGTGGGTGGGGCCGGTGAGCCGCTGCCAGACCGCGGCGCCCGCCATGATCAGGAAGGCGGCCAGCCACAGGGCGGCGGTCCCGAGGGTTCCGGTCTTGGTCATGGCGCCATTCTAAGCGGACGCGGGGCGGGCCGGCCGCAGGAGCGGCCTGACCGCCGCCATGAGGACGAGCACGAGGCCGAACGTGCACACCATCGCCGCGCCCGTCGGCAGGTCGAGCTTCACCGAGAGGTAGATGCCGAGGGCGGAGACCACGGTCCCCATCGTCCAGCCGATGGCGAGGCGGGGGCCGATGCGGTCCGCGTAGAGCATGGCCGCCACCGAGGGCACGATCAGGTAGCAGAAGACGAGGAGGACCCCGGCGATGAGCACGGACGAGGTGACCACGAAGCCGAAGGACGCGTAGAACAGGAAATCCCAGAACCGCACCGACATCCCGCGGCGCTGCGCCTTCTCGTGGTCGATGGAGATGGCCAGGAACTGCCTCCGGAAAACGTAGTGGAATACCCCGATCACGGCGTAGAGGGCGGCGGTCTTCCCCACCTCCTCCCACGAGACGGCCAGGATGTTGCCCACGAGCATGTCCTTGAGGTGCTCGCTCTCCGAGGTGGATTGGCTCATGGCGAGGATGGTCGCGGCGGAGGCGACGGCGTAGGCGATCCCGATGATCGCCTCCTGCGGGATGCGGGCGTGGCGGACGCGGATCGTCGAGAAGATCGCCGCCCCGATGAACGTGAAGAAGAGCCCCGTCCAGTAGACCCACGGGCCGTGCGGGTCCTGCCCGGTGAAGGGCAGGAGGATCGCGAGGGTCGAGCCGAGGGCGGCGATCTGCGCGAGCGAGAGGTCGACGAAGATGACCCCGCGCTCGACCACGTGGACGCCGAGGTAGGCGTGGATGCCGGTGAGGATGAGGCTGGCCACGAAGGGCGCGGCCAGGAACCGCAGGACGTCGGGGTCCATGCTATTTCGCTCCCGTTTCCTTGATCGTCCGGACGAGGAGGTCCACGTCGTGGTCGAACAGCGCGATGTAGTCGGTGATGTCCTTCTCGCCCCCGACCGAGGGCGGCAGGACGAGGACGCGGGCGCCGGTCTCGCGGGCGATCGAGTTCGGCGTCTTGAGGTCGAAGTAGGGCTCGACGATCAGGATCTTCACGCCCTGCCGCTTCATCTCGGCGATGAGGTCGAGGGTGTGGCCCGGGCGAGGGCGGGATCCCCGGCCGGGGCTCCACGTAGCCGATCACGTCGAGGCCGAAGCGGTCGACGAAGTTGGGCCAGGACCGGTGGTAGGTCACGACCTTCAGGCCCTTGTAGGGGGCCATCTGGGCGTCCCAGCGCTTCTCGGCCTCGGCGAGGCGCCGGTCGAAGTCGGCGTAGCGGGAGGCGAAGTACGCCGCGTCCGCGGGGGCCATGCCCGAGAGCTTGTCCGCGATCGCCTTCGCGATGTGCCGGCCGTTGCCGGGGTCGAGCCAGTAGTGCGGGTTGCCGAGGGGGTGCACGTCGCCCATCGCGCGGGTGATCTGGCCCGTCGGGATCTCGAGGATCCGCACGGTGAGCGAGGCGTCGAGGTAGCCGTCGGCCCCCGGCTGGATCTTCGCGTTGCGGCTCTGCTGGATCAGGGGGGCAGCCAGCCGATCTCGAGCTCGCGGCCCACCGCGACGAGGAGGTCGGCCTTGGCGAGCTTGAGGATGAAGCTGGGCTTCGCCTCGACGAAGTGGGGGTCCTGGTAGCCCCGGGCGATCGCCTCCACCTTGACCCGGTCGCCCCCCACCTGCCGGGTGAGGTCGGCGAGGTCCTCGGTGGAAGCCACGACGTTGACGGCGGCACCCGCCGTCGGGGCGACGGCGAGGGCGGCGAGGACGAAGACACTCAGGAATCTCATGGCAGCCTCAAAAGGGATGGGCGCCGTGGGCGCCGATCGCGAACAGGAACTGGAAGAGGAACTCGTTCTCCGGGCCGTCGGAGTCGGCCAGGTTCGTCCGGCGGTACTGGGTGCGGACGAGGCTGAACTCGCTGGGCTTGAAGGTGACGAAGAAGGAGCCGCCGGTGTCCCGCCGGCCCGGGGAGAAGGCGCGCTCGGAGCTGTCGTACCGCACGCCGGCGGTCCAGCGGCGGGCGAACTGGTACTCGAGGTGAAAGTAGCCGCCGAACGCGTCCTGGGGGGAGTCCACGCTTTCCGCCCGGCTCCACGTCAGCTCGCCGCGGGCGAGGAGGTGGGTGTAGATCGAGCGGCGCAGGGGCTTCCAGCGCAGCGTCGCGTCGACCCCGAGGAGCCGCGTCGTCGTGTCGGCGGTGACGCCGTTGTGGCCGTAGGCGATCGACCCGCCGAGGTCGACGTTGGTCGACTCGCCGAGGTCCTGGTAGGCGCGGAGGTGGCCGACGTAGGCGAGGTCGCTGCGGGTCGGCGCCTCGAAGATCGCCGAGTGGCCCTGGTAGACCTGCCCGGTCGCCTCGAGGAAGAGCCAGGGGTTCGGTATGAGGCGGGCCACGGAGATGCCGGCGTCCGCCAGCCCGTCCTCGCCGCCGGTGAGGTTCCGCGTGACGATGGGCCGGTCGATCCACGGCATCGTGTGCGGGTGCTGGCCGTTCACCTTGCCGAACGCGTCCCGCATCTTGCCGACCTTCGTCAGCAAGCCCCCCGGCAGGGCCGGGAACGTGATGTATCCCTCCTCGAGGGCCACCTCCTCGGGGCTCAGGGTGACGAAGAAGTCGGCGCGCGCGTACGGGTCCACGACGGCCTGGAAGGAGAGCTCCGCCTCCTGCATGTTCAGCGACGGCTCACCGCCGCCCGGGGACTCGCCGGCGGCCCCGACGAAGTTGCCGATTGCGGCGATGTCGGGGTTGAAGACCTTCGAGGTCGGGGCCACGGCGCCCTGCGGGACGGCGGCCGTGACCGGCGCGGGCGCCGCCGGGGGAGGGGCGGCGGGGCTTCCCTCGAGCGCGGCGATCCGCGACTCGATCGCCGCCAGGCGGCTCGCGTACTCCTGGCGCAGCGCCTCGAGGTCCTGCTTCAGCTGTGAGAGCTCGTCCCCGGCGGCCGGGCCCGGGCGAGCGGGCGGCTCGTCGGCGGCGCCGGCGCCGCGGGGCGGGCTCGCGGCCACGACGGCGCAGGACAACGAGAAAGCGATGAGGAGACGCGGCGGTGGACGCATGGTTCCCTCGGACGCGAAGCGGACTCCAGCGAGGCCGGGCCCCGCTCAGCCCTCGAGGGGTTGCGACGGCGCGGGTCCGGCCGGGGAGACGGGAGGGCGCTCAGGCGTGCGGCGGGCCGCGCGAGAAGACGCGGCGCGGAGCGGCGTCCTCGTGCCCCGACGGCATCGCGGGCACGACGGTGGTCCCGGCGGCGGCGACGGGCGGCAGGGAGAACGCCGCGGCCACGACGCCGGTCGTCCCGAGCCGGAGGAGGCAGGCGTTGCAGTGCGTCTCGACGACGCACCCGTCGTCCGTGTGGACGAGCGACTCCTCCATCGTGGCCACGGCCACGCCCAGCAGCACGAAGGCCGCGGCCGCGAGTCTCCTCAGCCTCATGGGGGTTCCGATGAGACTACCCGATGCCCGGAAGACCGGTCAACCGGCGCGTCGCCACTCCCGCCAGGCCGCGGTGTCCTCCACGAGGTCGGCCACCGCGGGGACGAACGCCTCGGCCAGCAGCTCGATCCCCTCGGGGGTGAAGTGGCACACGTCGATGAAGAGGGCGGGGTCGTCGAGCTTCTGGTGGACGAGCACGTAGGGGACGTGGCTCCGCCAGGCGAACTCCGTGAACAGGCGGTTGTGGCGCGCCATGATCGCCGCCCAGGTCGCGTAGGACGGCATCGGGAGTCGCCGGGTCCAGAACTCGGCGTTGTAGTCGAGGTGCCGCCGGAACTCGCCTTTCGTGCGCGCGGGGTCGGGGTAGGCGAACGAGGCGGCGAGGTAGGTGACACCTCGCTCCTGGCAGGCGCGGGCGGTCGCGCCCATCGTCGCGAAGGTGTCGTTCAGGTAGGGGTCGAGCTCCTCCACCGGGAAGGGGAAGAGGCGCTGGACGAGAAGGCTGCGGTAGGCGAGGCGCCGCCACGGGTGGGCCTGCGCGTAGCGGGGCAGGTGCCACCAGGAGACGTCGTTGACCGCCTGGTACTCGACCACGACGTCGGGCTCGTACGAGAGGACGCGGTCGAGCCTCGCGTTCCAGTACTGGCTGGTCACCGAGCTCACGCCCAGGTTCAGCACCTCGAGCGCGAGCCCGGGAAACCGAGCGCGCAGCTTCTTCTCGAGGAGCGCGGGGTACGTCTCCTCGTTGGTGCGCCCGGCCACGGTGGTGGAGCCGCCGATGCAGATGACGCGGACCAGGCCGGCCGGCTTGGGCACCGCGAACTCGTGGGTGCGGTAGCCCTGGGAGCTCATCTGGACGACGAAGCGCTCCCCGCCGACCGTCACGTCGACCCGCGCCCCCGGCTCGTACTCCTGCCAGCGCTCGCGCCAGAGGGAGTGGTTGCCCACGTTGAGCTCCATCCCGTTAGCGAAGAACACGTTCGAGGCCCGGAAGCGCTCGGAGGCGGCGACGTCGCGCCACCGCTCGACCCGCAGCCACAGCTCCCCGGCCAGAAAGGCGAGGGCGACGAGGGCGAGGACGAGCCAGGCCGCGGCGAGCGCACGTACGGCGAGGCGCGGGGGCCGGGCGGTCACGAGGTCGCGCGGGACACGAAGACGAGGCCGGCGACGTAGAGGCCCGCGCCGACGAGGAGGGCGTGGTCGAAGCCGACGACCATGGCCAGGGCCATCGCCCCCACCGAGCCGAGGACCGAGGCCGCGCCGTTCACGCCCCAGGCCCAGGGGATGAGCGCCGGCGCCCGCGCGTCGAGGAGGCGGATCCCGGTGGGCATGGGCATCCCGAGGGCGAGGCCGAGGGGGGCGAGCGCGAGGACGGTGACGAGGACCCTCCACGGGGCAGGAAGGTGCACGAGGGCGTAGAAGACCGGCGAGAGGCCGGCCACCGCGAGGACGATCAGGGCCACCACCGCCAGGATCACCCACCGCAGCCGGCCGGCGAGCCCTTCGTCGGCCAGACGGCCGCTCAGCAGGCTCCCGACGCCGCTGAAGAGGAGGAGGGAGAAGAGGACCACGGTGAGGGCGTACGCGGGGTGGCCGAGGAAGAGGACGCACTTCTGGATCAGCACGACCTCGACCACGATGAAGCCGGCGCCGAGGCAGGCGAAGTAGAGAAGGAAGCCCAGTCGCAGGCGGCGCGACGTCTCCGCGAGCCGTCTCCGCAGCAGCAGGAGCGGGCCCAGGATGAAGGCCACGACCACGAAGGCGGTGATTCCCACGAGGCCGAACAGCACGAGGGTTCCGAGGTTCGTCCGGCGCCACTCCCCGCGCGTCCAGCGCTTCGAGAAGACGCTCCCCGGCCGAACCGTCTGGAAGAAGAAGGGGCTGTCGTCGGTCGTCGGCGAGATGTCGCTCGGGAACGCGCTCCAGAACGCCGCGGGGTCCGCGGCGGCGATGAGGCGGGCGAGGTCGTTCGGCGGTCGCGTGCGGGGCGTGTAGAGGATCTCCAGGCCGAGGCGCCGCGCGAAGGCCTCGGCGCGCTCCACCTCCTCCTCGGTGAACGGCTCTCTCTTCAGCAGGACGTTGGCGGTGGTGAGCGGCATGCCCTCCCACGGGCCGCGCACGATCACGAAGTGGCGCGTCGCGTCCCCGGTCCCTCGCGCGGCCAACGCGGCCCGGCCGAGCGACACGAGGCGCAGGAGCTGGTCGGGGGGCGTCTGCTGCCAGCGGATCATGCTCAGGACGCCGCCGGGGGCCAGGCGGTCGAGGTAGTCGGAGAAGGCCTCGACCGTGTAGAGGTTGTTCTCGCTGAGGGCGAAGGCGCCGGCCGCCGTCGCCGCCCAGGTGTCGACCATCGAGGCGACGACGAGGTCGTAGCTCTCGCGCGAGCGGCGCAGGAAGCTGCGGCCCTCGTCCGCCACCAGGCGGACCCCGGGCTGCCGGTAGAGCCGGCCCGAGTAGGAGAGGAAAGGCTCGGAGCTCATCACGTCGTGCGCGATGAGCGGGTTGAGCTCCACCGCGGTCACGTCGCGGGCCCCGTGGAGGCGCGCGATCATGACGTCCTGGCCGCCCCCGGGCCCGATCACGAGCACCTTCTCGCGGAGCGCCACCTGGTAGGCGAGCCCCTCGATGCGGTCGCGCAGGCCGCGGTGCCGCTCGAGGTTCGAGGCGTCGCGGTAGAGCACGGTCGCGGCGTCGGAGTCGATGAAGATGAGCAGGCGGTCGGGGTCCTCCGTCTCGGTCACCGTCACCCGCGAGAACGAGTTCCACCGCGAGAACACGACTCCCTTCTCCGCGAGGCCCTTCGACTCGCGCAGCGCGATCCGGCCGGTGGCGTGGTTGGCGACGAGGAGCGCGCCGGCGAGGCCGAGGAGGGGGAGGATGAAGCGGCGCCGGCTGAGGAGCCAGCCGCCGGCGAGGGCGAGGACCGCGACCAGCAGCACGGTGTCGATCGCCCCGAGGAGCCCCAGCATGGGCACGAGCAGCAGGCAGCCGGCGGCGGCGCCGGAGAGGTCGAAGAGGTAGAGGCGGCTGATGTGGCGGGCCCACGTGGTGATGGCGAGGGTGATCACGCAGCCCGAGAAGAAGAACGGCAGCGCGGTGGCCCCGTAGATCCAGGCGAGCGAGGCGAGGGTGGCGAGGCCGGGCGCCGCCGGCGAGAGCGGGTGCGAGAGGACGACCAGCAGGGCGACCACGGTGGTGGCGGCGAACAGGGCGCTGAAGACGGCGAGGAGGCCTCGCGTTCGCTCCTCGTCCGGCCGCGGGCGCAGGACGTAGAGGAACACACCGCTCGCCCCGGAGCCGAAGAGGGCGAGGGAGATGGCGAGGAAGGCGAAGTGGTAGAACATCGTGGCCGAGAACAGCCGCGTGAGGGTGAGCTCCAGCGCGAGGGTTGCCAGGCTCACCAGGGCCACGCCGAGGAAGCGGACGAGGGGGCTCATGGACGCAGGGCTCTCACAGCTCGAGCTGCAGTCCCTCCCGGGCCACGAGGTGCCCGTCCGAGCCGGCGGCGAGCTCGCGCTCGATGGCGGCCATCGCCTCGTCGTCGTGGTCCGGGTCGTGGTGGAAGACGACGAGGCGCCGCGCCCCCGCCCGGCGGACGAGGCGCAGGCCCTCCTGCCACGTGGAGTGACCCCACCCGGCACGCACGGGGAACTCCTCGTCCGTGTAGGTCGAGTCGTAGACGACCAGGTCCGCCCCCGCGATCAGCTCCAGCACGCCCTCGTCGGGGCGGCCCGGTACGTGCTCGGTGTCGGTCACGTAGCACACGGAGCGGCCGCGGTGCTCGATGCGGTAGGCGGTGGCCCCGTTCGGATGGTTGAGGGCCGTGGTGCGTGCCCGCAGGCCCGGCCCGAGCTCGAGGGTCTCGCCGGCGCGGAAATCGGTGAAGGTGAGCCGGGCCCGCATCACCTCGAGGGGCACCGGGAACATCGGCTCGTGCATGTGGCCGGCGAGCGCTTCCCGGATGCCACCCGCCTTGGCGAGGTGACCCGCGAAGACGCGGAAGGTGTGCTCGGGGTCGAAGGCGGGGGTGAAGAACGGAAAGCCGTTGACGTGGTCCCAGTGGGTGTGGCTGAAGAGGATGTCGGCTTCCCGCTGGCCCTCCCGCTGCAGGAGCCGGCCCAGCGGCCGCACGCCGGTGCCGGCGTCGAGGATGACGATCCGGCCACCGGCCCGGACCTCGACGCAGCTCGTGTTGCCGCCGAAGCCCATGTAGGTCGGCGAGGGGCAGGCGATGCTCCCGCGCACCCCCCAGAAGCGGACGGTCAGGGCCGAGCCTTCCCCCATGCGCCAGCATGATAGCGGGTTGCGGCCATAATGCGAGGCCGGGAGCTGCCCTGGGAGGGTCCAACGAGAGCGCGGGCCGGGCCGTCGCCACGGACGCGGCCGCCCTCTGCCTGGTCGCAGCGGCGGCCCTCGCGTACGGATCGGTCAACCACTACCGCCTCGCCCACTTCTACGCGCTCGAGTGGGACCTGGCGATCTTCGAGCAGGGCCTCTCCCGGCTGTCCGGCCTCGAGGTGCCGTTCGTCACGGTCCGGGGGATGAACCTCTTCGGGGAGCACGCGAGCTTCGTCCACCTGCTCCTCGCCCCCCTCGACGCGCTCCTCGGGCCCGCCCTCGGCCCCCATCTCCTGCTCCTCGTCCAGACCGTCGCCCTCGCCCTCTCCGGCGTGCTGCTGTTCGGCGTGGCCCGCCGCCACCTCCCCGCCCGGGAGGCGCGGCTCGTGCTCGCCGCCTACCTCCTGTCCCCGGCCCTCCAGTACACCTGGCTCGAGTACTACGAGCCCCTGGCCCTGGCCGTCCCCTGCCTCGTCGGGGCCTTCGCCGCGGTCCGCGAGGAGCGGTCCCGCGCGGCGCTCCTGTGGTCGGGCCTCGCCCTCCTCACGATGGAGAACATCGCCCTCACCGTGGCCCTCCTCGGTGCCTTCGCGGCGCTGCGGGGGCAGCGGCGCCTCGGTGCGCTGCTCGTCGTCGGCTCCGGGCTGTACGTCCTCGTCGTGATGGGCGTCGTGTTCCCCTGGCTCCACCCCGGCGGCTACGTGTACGGCTACCGCCTGTACGGGGACTTCGCGGCGGACCTGCCGGGCGCCCTCGCGCACCTCGCGCGGCCGGACCACCTTCTGGAGCGGCTGGCCACCCGCGCGAACGCCGCCTACCTGATCGGCCTGCTGCTGCCGGCCGGATTCCTGCCCCTGCTCGCCCCCGGCATCCTGCTGCTCGCCGCCCAGCTGCCGCTCAACTTGGTCTCGTCCTGGCCCTACGCCCACGAGATCCGCTACCACTACGTCGCGCCGGTCGTGCCCTTCGTCTACCTGGCGGCGGTCGCGGCGCTGGCACGGCGGCCCGCGGGCGGCCACGGGCGGCGGATCGGCCTCGGCGCCCTCGTCGCGGGCACGCTCGCCGGGCAGCTGCTCTTCGCCTCGCCCTGGCTCCTTCCGCGGGGAGCGGGCTGGTGGCGCGGGCTCGCCCGGGACGCCGCGGAGCGAGCCGAGGTGGGTGCCCTGCTCTCCGTCATCCCGGCCGAGGCCTCGGTCTCGGCCCAGTACCGGTTCCTGCCCCACCTCGCCCGTCGCGCGAGGCTGTTCATGTTCCCCGACCTGGGCACGGGCGGCCTGCCGCAGTTCGTGGTCCTGGACCTCGCCGTCGCCGGGGACCGCGAGGCGGAGGGGGAGCCGCGGCGCCGCGTGCGGGAGAGCTGTGCGGAGGCGGCGCGCACGGGGCACGGGACGGCTCTCTTCCGGTGCGGGGACCTCGCTCCGCGCGTGCTGCCCTCGTCGCCCTCGACCGCGCGGCCGGCGGGTCCGCCCCCCGGGGCCGCGCCCACCCGGGAATGAGGGAGAATCCGCCGATGCACATCCCGGACGGCTTCCTGAGCGCGGGCGTCGCGGCGGGCACGTGGGCGGCGGGGGCCGGTGCCGTCGGCTGGGCCCTGCGCGCCGAGAGGTCGCTCCCCGACCGGGTGCCGGCGGGGACGCTCGGCGCGCTGTCCGCCTTCGTGTTCGCGGCGCAGCTCGTGAACGTCCCGCTCGTGCCGGGAACGAGCGGCCACCTGGTCGGCGGGATGCTGGCCGCCGCGCTCGTCGGGCCCTCGCGGGGGATCGTCGTGATGGCCGTCGTGCTCGCGGTACAGGCCCTTCTCTTCCAGGACGGCGGGGTGACGGCGTTCGGGGCCAACCTCCTCGCGATGGGGGGGGCGGGCTGCCTCGGCGGGCACGCGGTGGCCTCCCTCGTGGCGCGGCTCGTGCCGGGCGTGCGCGGGCTCGTGGCGGGGCCGGTGGCGGGGGCGTTCGTGGGGACCCTGCTCGGCGCCGCCCTCGTGGCCCTCGTCCTCGCGCTCTCCGGCCTGTACCCGGCGCCGGCCGTGCTCCCGGTCATGCTCGCGCTGCACGTCCCGATCGCGCTCCTCGAGGCCGCGCTCACCGGGGCGATCCTCGGGACGGTCCTGCGCTGGCGACCCGACCTCGTGCGCGGCCTGCAGCGGGGGAGCGCGGGCGCGCTCACCCCCGCTCCCGTCCTCGGCACGCTCGCGATCGCCCTGGCCGTCGCCGCCTTTCTCGCCCCCTTCGCCTCGCCGCTGCCGGACGGGCTCGAGTCGGCGGCCGAGAGGCTGGGCTTCGCCCACGCCGCACGGGCGCTATGGCCGTCGGCCGCCGCTCTGCCCGGGGCGGCGCTCGGGCGCGCGGGCACGGCGCTCGCCGGCGCGGTCGGGACGGTCGTCGCGGCCGCGCTCGCCTGGGCGCTCTCGCGCGGGCTGGGCGCCCGTCCCGAGGCGGGGCCCCACCGGTGAGGACCTCGCACCCCGGCGCGGTCCTCGGAGCCGGCCTCGCTCTCACGGTGCTGGCCGCCCTCGCGCCGGCGGGGCTGGCGCGGGCGTCCGTGCCCGCGTGGTCCTGGGGTGCATGGGCGCTGGCCTTCGCGGGTGGGACCGCGGCCTTCCGGCTCGCGGGGAGCACCCTGCCCCAGCTCGCGCGCCGGCTGGGGTGGCTGGTGCCATTCGTCCTCGTTCTCGCCGTGCCCGCCGCTCTTCTGGCCCCGCCCGGGCGGCGCCTGGCGACGGCGCTGGCCCTCGCCGTGCGCGCCCTCGCCGCGACGACGGCCGCGGCCGGAACGGCCTTCCTCCTCGGCCCGCTCGGCCTCGTCCGCGGGGCGCGGGCCCTGAAGGTCCCCTCCCGTCTGACCGACGTGCTGGAGGCCGCCCTCGCGAGCCTCGCGGCGATGATCGAGCAGGCCCGGGCCATGCTGCGGGCGCGGGAGGCGCGCCGGACGGAGCACGGCCCGTGGGCCTCGCTTCTCTCCGAGCCCCGGGCGACGCTGCGCGGGTTCGGCCGCTTCGGGGGGGCGCTCCTCCTGCGGACGCTCGAGCGGGCCGAGGCGGTCGAGCGGGCGCGCCTCGCGCGGGGAGCGGACCTGCCGTGAGCGTGGCTCCCGCGTCGCTCGAGGTCGAGGGCCTCGCCTACCACTACCCGGACGGCTCCCCGGCTCTTCACGGGGTGTCCTTCCGCGTCGCGGCGGGGGAGCGGGTGGCTCTCCTCGGCCCGAACGGCGCCGGCAAGTCCACGCTGCTCCTGCACCTCGCGGGGCTCCTCCCGGAGCGGCAGCGCTACCTCCACCGCCACGACGTCGCACAGGCGCCCCACCGCCACGACGTGCAGGGGCGGGTGGCGATCGACGGGGTCACCCTCTCCCCCGAGACGGTGCGGGCCGTCCGGGCGCGGGTCGGCATCGTCTTCGCGGACCCGGACGACCAGATCGTGGGGCTCACCGTGGAGGAGGACGTGGCGTTCGGCCCCCGCGCCCGCCGCTGGCCGGCGGACGAGGTGCGCGCGGCCGTGTCGGAGGCCCTGGCCGCGGTGGGCCTCACCGGCCGCGAGGCCCGCTTCCCCCCCATCTCAGCACCGGCGAGAAGCGGCGCCTCTGCCTCGCCGGCGCCCTCGCCTGCCGGCCGGGGCTCCTCCTGCTCGACGAGCCGTCATCGGGCCTCGACCCGCGCGGGCGGCGCGAGCTCGCCGCCCTCGTCGCCGCCCTGCCGGCGACGCTCGTGGTGGCGAGCCACGACCTCGCGCTCGTGGAGCGCCTCTGCACGCGCGCGATCGTGCTCGACGGCGGGCGCTGCGTGGCGGACGCGCCGGCCCGCGAGGTGCTCTCCGACCGCGCCCTGCTGGGCCGCCACGGCCTCGAGTAGGCGCCGCCCTCGCCTTGACCCCCCGCGGGCGGGGCCTTACTGTTGGTCGTTGAGGAGCTTCCGACCCGCGTGACGCCCAGCTTCGCCCTCGCGACCATCCTGGCCGCATCCACCGTGCTCCTTTCCCTCTGGGCGCTCCGGCAGCGCCGCCGGGCGGGGGAGGCCCACCGCTTCCTCCTCGAGCGCGAGGGCGAGCTGCAGCGGCAGCGAGAGGAGGCCGCGCGCCTGGCCGCCGCCGAGGCCCGCTTCCGCGGGATCGTGGAGGCGGCCGACGACATCATCTACCGCACCGACGCCGCGGGCCGCTTCGAGTACGTGAACCCGGCGGCGGAGGAGGCGTTCGCGCTCTCCGAGGGCGAGCTGCTCGGGCGGCCCTTCCTGGACGTGGTGCGGCCCGACTACCGCGAGCAGGCCCGCCGCTTCTACGAGGACCAGGAGCGGCAGGAGATACCGAACACGTACTGCGAGTTCCCGCTCGCCTCCCGCGGCGACGCCGAGGTGTGGGTCGGCCAGCGCGTGCTGCGGCTCTCCGACGACGGCCGCTTCGCCGGCCTGCAGGCGGTGGCGCGCGACGTCACCGAGCGCAGCCGGCTGCAGAGCGCCATCGAGCGCGAGCGCGAGCAGCTGCGGCAGATCGTCGCCCACGCGCCGGTGGCCATGGCCATGCTCGACCGCGAGGGGCGCCACGTCGCGCACAGCCGGCGCTGGCTGCGCTACCTGGCCTCGGAGGACCCGTCGGTGGTGGGCCGCACGCTCGCCGAGGTGTGGCCGGGCATGCCGGAGAAGTACCGGCAGGTGTTCGAGCGGGCCCTCCTCGGCGAGGTGGTGATCGAGCCCGAGGACGCCCTCGAGCGCGAGGACGGGACTCGGGTGTTCCTGCGCTGGACCCTGCATCCCTGGCGCGACGCCGCCGGCGCGGTGGCCGGGGTAGTGCTGGTGGTGCAGAGCATCGACGTGCTGGTGCGGGCGCGGCAGGCCGCCCTCGAGGCCTCCCGCCTCAAGTCGGAGTTCGTGGCCAACATGAGCCACGAGATCCGCACGCCGATGAACGGCATCATCGGGATGACGCGCCTCCTCCTCGACACCGCGCTCGCCCCCGAGCAGCGCGAGTACGCCGAGGTCATCGACCAGTCGGGGAGGGCGCTGCTCGAGATCATCAACGACATCCTCGACTTCTCGAAGATCGAAGCGGGCCGGGTCGACCTCGAGACCGTGGAGTTCGACCTGCGCCGCGCGGTGCGCGAGGTGCTGGGGTCGTTCGCGGAGTCCGCCCAGGCCAAGGGGCTGGAGCTGCTCTGCCTCATCCGCCACGACGTGCCGAACGCCCTGCGGGGCGACCCCGGACGGCTGCGGCAGGTCATCACCAACCTCGTCGGCAACGCGGTCAAGTTCACCGAGGAGGGCGAGGTCGTCCTCCGGGTCACCCTCGACGAGTCCCCCGAGGACTCCGTGGTCGTCCGCTTCGAGGTGCGCGACACGGGCATCGGCATCGAGCCCGAGCTGAAGCCCCGCCTCTTCCAGTCCTTCGTGCAGGCCGACGGCTCGGCCAGCCGGCGCTACGGCGGCACCGGCCTGGGGCTCGCCATCTCGAAGCGGTTGGTCTCGCTGATGGGGGGCGCGATCGACGTCGTGAGCCGCCCGGGGCGCGGCAGCACCTTCTGGTTCACCGTGCGGCTCGACCGGCAGGCCCCGGACGCGGTCCCCGTCCCGGCCGTACCCGCGCGGCTGGCCGGCCGCAACGTGCTGGTGGTGGACGACAACGCGACCAACCGGCAGATCCTCAAGCAGCAGCTCGGCTACTGGGGGCTGCGGACGGCCGCCGCCGATTCCGGGCCGAAGGCCCTCGCCGCGCTCCGGCAGGCCGCGGAGGCGGGCAAGGGCTTCGACCTCGCGATCCTCGACATGAAGATGCCGGAGATGGACGGCCTCGCCCTCGGCCGGGCGATCAAGGAGGACCCGGTGCTCGCCGGGGTGCGGCTCGTCCTCCTCACGTCGTTCGGCCAGCGCGGCCACGGGGCCGAGGCCTCGCGCATCGGCATCTCGGCCTACCTCACCAAGCCCGTCGACGAGGCCGACCTCTACGACTGCCTGGTCGAGGTGATGGGCGAGGGGCGCGAGAAGCGGGCCCCCCACCTCGTCACCCGCCACAGCCTGCGCGAGCTGCGCCCGCCGGTGGCCGCCCGCGTGCTCGTGGCCGAGGACAACGAGGTCAACCAGAAGGTCGCGGCGCGGATCCTGGAGAAGCTCGGCTACCGCGTCGAGGTCGCGGAGAACGGCCGCGAGGCCCTCGAGGCCTGCGAGCGCACGCGCTACGACGCGGTGCTGATGGACGGGCAGATGCCCGGCCTCGACGGCTACGAGGCCACCCGGCGCATCCGCGAGCGGGAGGCGGGCGGGCCGCGGCTGCCGATCATCGCCATGACCGCGAGCGCGATGAAGGGCGACCGCGAGAAGTGCCTCGAGGCGGGGATGGACGACTACGTCTCGAAGCCGGTCACGCCGGAGGACCTCGAGAGGGTCCTGCGGCGCTGGGTGGGCGCGCCCGCGGCACCGGTGGAGAAGGCGGTGTCGGCCACCGCGGCGGCGGGCGACCTCCTCGACGCGACGATCGTCGACAGCCTGATGTCGGTGGACGACGACGGCTCCCTGATGGACGAGGTGGTGGCCACCTTCCTCAAGATCGCGCCCGTCCGCCTCGCCGCCATCCGCAAGGCCGCGAAGGGCAACGCGGCGCAGCTCGAGCGGGCGGCCCACAGCTTCTACGGCAGCTGCGGCAACCTCGGCGCCCGCCGCATGGCGGACCTGTGCGCCCGGCTCGAGGTGCTCGGCCGCTCGGGCTCGACCGAGGGCGCGGTCGAGATCGCCCGCACCCTCGAAGAGGAGTTCACCGCGGTCCGGCCCCACCTCGAGGCCCTGCCCGGACGGCACCCGAAGCGGGCGGGCCAGGCCCCCACCCCCTCGCCATCGTGATCCGCGACGCGCTGCGCGCCGTCCTCGAGGCCCTCTTCCGCGTCCTCTTCACCTACGACTGCACCGGCGAGGAGAAGGTCCCGCCGACGGGCGGGGCGGTGGTCGCCGCGAACCACCCCTCGTACCTCGACCCCGTGCTCCTCTCCCTGCAGGTGAAGCGGCCCATTCTCTTCATGGCCTGGGACGCGCTGTTCCGCGTACCCCTCGTCGGGCCCCTCGCGCGGCTCTTCGGGGCCTTCCCCGTGGACGTCCGCCCGGGGCGCGGCCGCGACGCCTACGAGTCGGCGAAGAGGCTGGTGGAGGAGGGGAACCTCGTCGGCATCTTCCCGGAGGGCAAGCGCTCGCGCGAGGGCTGGATGGAGGAGGAGCTGCGCGCGGGGGCGGCGCGGCTCTCTCTCGAGACCGGGGCGCCCCTGATACCGGTGACGATCCGCGGGGCGTTCCGAGCGTGGCCGTACTTCCGGGCCCTGCCCGAGCCGGCGAAGATCCACGTCCGCTACCACGACCCCATCGACCCCGCGCCCTACCGCGCTCTGGGGGACGAAGAGGCCACGACCGCTCTGCTCGCAGAGCTCCGGCGGCAGGTGGAGAGGACCCTCCTGCCGGGCGTCAAGGCCGACCGAAAGATCGAGGCGCTCTACCGGACCCCGGCGCCCTGGCCGCGCTTCTTCGAGGCGGTGCCCGCCCTCGGCCTGGCCCTGCTCGTCTTCTGGAAGACGCGCTCGTTCGGGCTCATCTGGCCCGCCTACGCCTACGTCGGCTACCTCCTGCTCGACCTGCTCGCCCTGCCCCAGCGCCGCCTGACAAAGTGGGTCCGCAATGGGTCGGCCGCCGCCTTCATGGTCGTTTACGGCGGGTGGGTGATGCCCAAGCTCGGCCTTCCGGAGCCGATCGGCGGGCAGGCCCTTCTCGCCGTGCTCGCCGGGGCCGGATTCGCCTACCTCTACGAGCGCGGCCACCTGGCGCTCGCCTTCGTGCGCGGCCTCGTGGCGGCGACGCTCCTCGAGCTCGGCGCCCTCCACCTCGCGCCCACGCCGATCGGGTCCCACCTGGCCCTCCCGCTCTTCGCGGCGGCGTTCGCCTGGGAGGAGCGCACGGTGTTCTGGCGCTACGCCGTGCCGATCCTCGCCGCCTACGCGGTCGGGATCCCCTTCTGGCTCGGGGGCGGCGTCGAGCTGATCCCGCACGCGATCGCGGGGCTCCTCGCGTGGGGGCTCGCGCGCTACCTGCCGAGCGGTCGCGGCGTCGAGACGGTCGACCGATGAGGAGTCCCGGAAGAGACGCCCTCCTCGACCCTCGGCCTCCGCGACTGAGCGGCCCTTCACTCATTGCCGTAGCGCGCGCTCGCCACCGCCCTGAGCCCTTCGAGGACCCGAGCGACTTGGCGGGTCGCTCCCGATCAGAATAGCAGCTTGACGCCGAGCTGGATCTGCCGCGCGTCGTATGCCGAGGTGATCGTGCCGAACCCGGCCGAGCTGCGATCCCGGTTCGGCGCCCTGAAGTTCGTCTTGTTGAACAGGTTGAAGGCCTCGATCCTCAGCTGGAGCCTGGACTCCCGCCACGGCAGCGGGAAGAACTTCGAGAGCGCGAAGTCGACCTGGTAGAAGGGGTAGCCCTGCACGCTGTTGCGCTTCGCGTTGCCGAACGGCTGGCTGGGGTCCGTCGGGACCACGACGTTCGCCTTGTTGAAGTAGTTGGTGATCGAACGCTCGCCCGCAGGCGCGAGCGGATCGCCGATCACGTTCGGCCGATAGGCGTTGGCGCCACGGAAGGGCTGCTGGATCCCGGACACCTGGAAGGCCGCGCTCGGGCTGTAGCGCAGGTTGATGCGCTCGCCGCTCCACGCGACGAAGATCCCGCTGGCCTGCCAGCCGCCGAACAGCGCCTCGCCCAGACCCGAGGCGCCGCTCATGAACCGGCGGCCCCTGCCGAAGGGCAGCTCCCAGACGAGGCTCGTGGTGCTGTTGTAGGGCTGGTCGTACGCCGAGTAGCCGTAGTCGGCGTCGAGATCGTGCAGGTCCTGGGGGTTGGGGCTGTCGCCGTTCGCGCCCTCGAACGGACCCGCGGCGTTGTCGAGCGCACGCGACCAGGTGAACGAGCTCAGGAGCACGAGCCCGAACCTCACCCGGCTCTCGAAGCGCACCTGCATTGCCCGGTACTCGGACTTGCCGCCGTCGAAGGCGTAGGTGATGTCGCCCCATTCCGGGATCGGACGCCGCGCCGCGAGCGGGAGCGACCCCTGCGCGTTGTTCGGCAGTGCCTGGTTGTAGTTGGCGAACAGCAGCATGTGCTTGCCGCGATTCTCGACGTACGCCAGGTCGAGGAGCGCACCCTGGAAGAGCTCGCGCTGGACGCCCAGGAACCAGCTGTGCACCTCGGCGCTCTTGTAGTCCCTCGGCACGTACGTGACGTTGGCGAGCAGCGGATTGAACGTGGAAGGGTCCGTGATGCCCTCGGGATAACCGGCTTCGGTCGGGCGGAACGCGGGGGCCGTCGGATTCGACTGCGACACCACCGCGTTGATCACCTGCGGCCCGTTGATCATCAGCATGTTCCCGGCGCCGGCGCGGTGGAAGTGGATGTAGTTGATCCCGTAGCCGCCGTGCACGACCGTCTTGCCCGAGAGCGACCAGGCGAAGCCCAGCCGGGGTGCGAAGTTGTTCCGGTCGGGGTCCACGAGCGCCCTCTCCGAGACCGACCCTTCCTTCGCCGCGATCATGGTGCGGCTGGCCGGGTCGAAGTTCGAGAGGACGTTGTCCGCTTCCCACTGCGGCGTGCCGTACTCGTAGCGCAGGCCGAGGTTGAGCGTCAGCTTGCGGCTCACCCTGAAGTCGTCCTGCAGGTAGCCGAAATAGAGGTTCTGGCGCACGTTGGCGACCAGGATGCTGCTGAGCGAGTAGCGGCTCCGCAGGCCCAGCATGAAGTCGGCCAGGTTGTACTGGTTGTCGGTGCTGGCGCTGCCGATCGGGCGCGTGAAGCGGCCCGCGTACTCGTCGGTGCCGTAGAGGGGGCTGACGTCCTGTACCTCGGTGCGAACGTGCTGCCACTCCAGGCCGGCCTTCAGCGAGTGACGTCCCAGCCTGTGCGAGTAGTTCAGCTTCGGCGTGAACGCCGTCGGAAACTGCCACTGCGGGTTCGTGTTCTGGCGGCCGAGCTCGGTGTAGCCGGTGATGATCTGCGTCGGGAGGCCTCCGGACACGCGCGGGTCCGAGGGGAGCCCGGAGATGCCGTACGCCTCCTGCGCGCTCGGCGAGCCGAGCGCCGGGGGTTTCTTGCCGCCCTGCGCCCGGGTGTACCCGAACCGGAGCTCCCAGAGCGACTTGTCGGACTGGAGGAAGGTCAGGCCGGCCGCAAGCTGCCTGTTCCTCACGTACTGGGATCCGTTCCCGCCCCCGCCCGAGGGCAGCGGCAGCAGCGGGTGTTCGATCATGTCCGCGTCGCGCTGGCCGAAGCGGGCGAAGGTGCGGAGGCGCGGCGAGAGCTGCACGTCGACCTTCACGCCGTACTTGTCGCCGACGTTCTCGAGCTCCTGGAGCGCCTGGTAGTTGTTGGCCGTGCCCGGCAGGTTCGTGGACGGCAGGTCCGAGAGCACCTTGCTCGCGAAGCTCGTCATGGGGATCGGCGTATCGGCTGGATACGATGCGCCGGTGATCGGATTGCGCACCGGCGCCGTCAGGATGCCCTGGCGCTGAGCGTCGTCGGGCACGGTGGCAAAGGCCACCTGCTTGCGGGTCTGGCGAAAGCCCTCGTAGTCGACGAAGAAGAACGCCTTGTCCTTCTTGATCGGCCCGCCGAGCACGAAGCCGAACTGGTTGCGCCGGAGCGGGGGCTTCTGGCCGTCGACCGGCTTGAAGAATCCCGTGGCGTTGAGGCCGGTGTCCCGGTAGAACTCCCAGATCGATCCCTTGAAGGTGTTGCTGCCCGAGAGATACGCCACGTTGATCGTGGCGCCGCCGCTGCGCCCGTACTCGGCCGACATGTTGTTGGTCACCACCTTGAACTCGGCCACGGCGTCGGGGGGCGGCTGCATCACCTGGTTCGAGAAGCCCTGGTTGGTCGTGGAGTAGGAGTTGTTGTCGGTGCCGTCCAGGAGGAAGTTGTTCATCGTGCTGCGCAGGCCGTTGACGTTGAACGACCCCTCGCGCGGGGCGTTCGTGGAGCCCGTGCTGACCATCGACAGCCGCGCGCCCGTCGCCAGCGCCACCAGCGCCGAGTACTCGCGGCCGTTCAGCGGAAGCTCGACCGCCTGCCGGCGCGAGATCACCTGGCCGCGCTGGCTGCCTTCGGTTTCGAGCAGGCTCACGTCGCCCGTGACCTGGATCGTCTCGCGCGCCTGGCCGACCGCGAGCGTGAGATCGACGCGCTGGCGGGCGCCGATGCCCACCGTGACCTCGTCGGCGGTCGTCGTCGAGACCGCCTGCTTCCGGACGGTGAGCCGGTAGCCGCCGATGCGAACGGTGAAGAACTCGTAGTTGCCGTCGGCGTCCGTCGTGGTGGCGGCGCTGATGCCGGTGCCCGTGCTGGTGAGCGTGACCGTGGCGCCGGCAACGGCGGCGCCGCTCGCATCGCGCACCGTGCCGAGGACGCTGGCGGTCTCGAACTGGGCGAGCGCGGAAGCCGCCAGGAGACACGGCAGTGCCAGCGCGAGCACGCCTCTCGCAAGGAGCCTCCCGGTTCGACCGGCAGGCCCATCGGAGCACACGTGAACGGCGCCTCGCTCGAGGCCGATTCGTTTCAGCTGTGCCTTCTCAGCACGTCGTCCACCCGGGCTCTCGAGCCAGGAGACGCGCGCCCGTCCGTCCAGACTGCAATGGAGGTCTGTGGTGATTGTACGACGCCTGGTCGCCGGGCGTCATCGGCGCGTCAAGATCAGCCGGTGATCTTCCGATTCGCAGTGGGCACGCACGACCGCTGCTCCGTAGTATTCGATCCAGCCCTGCAAGGAAGTCGAGATCGTCGACGCGCCCGATACCGGCACGGATGCGGCGCCACTGCCGCTGACCGCCAGATAGGTGTCTGGCGTCACCTGCTCCACGAAGGATGGATTGTGCCCGCCATCGAGCCAGAACCCGAGGTAGTCCCCGGCGACGCCAATCCGGAAGCTGTCGAGGCCATCGAGGAATGCCGCCCCTCCGAGCGTCACGTCGAAGCCCGCATTCGCCGGAAGATCCGGACCGGATCGCGCCTTGATCGTCGCAGAGTAGGTTCGCGTTCGCACCTCGTTCGGGAGGTCAGCGCACGCGCCGTCGGCGATCACGGTCAGGGTGTAGTTGCCCGCGATGTCCGCGTTCGGGGCGAGCATCGCGAGATAGAACGCCAACCACGGCTGGCCGGCACCGGGGCATGACCCCCCGCAGCTCCAGGCCTGGGTTGCGGCGACATGACCCTCCTTGGCCGCGCGGAATCTCGTGCTGGCGTCGAACGTCCCCGTCAACGAGAACTGACCCTCGGCGTCCGTAGCGGTCGATGCGCCAGCGCCCGGGCCATCGACGACCTCCACCCTGGCCCCCGCGATGGGCCTGAACCCCGTGTCGAGCACGGAGCCCGAGATGCGCGATACCGACCCCGTCGGCACCGCAGACGGCGTCGACGGAGACCCGGAGCCACCGCAGCCGGCCAGCCCGTGGGCAAGCAACAGCAGGACGATCGCCGAGAAGCGGGAGAAGACCGTGGAACTGCTTCGTGATCCGAGCGCCATGGCAATGACCTCCTGGGCCGGCGTGAACCAGCCATGCGGCCGCCACCGTGGCGCCGCTCCTGACGGGATTCCGTGTCCTGTCGTTTCTCCTGCTGAGTGGGTGTCCCTGCCTGAAAGCGGGAAAAGGCGGCGAAACCTTGAACGAGCCGGAAGGGGCTAGAATGGCGTCATCATCAACCATCCACCGAAGGTCACCGGGCTGCTTTTCGAGTGGGCTCAGGGCGAGCAGGACGCCCTCGAGCAGTTGATCCCGCTCGTCCACCGGGAGCTCCATCAGATCGCACGCCGCTGCATGGCGGGGGAGCGCGCGGGGCACAGCCTCCAGGCGACGGCGCTCGTCAACGAGGCGTATCTACGGTTGAGGGGCGGCAAGGCCGTGGCGTGCTTCGATCGCGCGCATTTCCTCGCGGTGTCCGCCCGGGTGATGCGGCGCATCCTGGTGGACCACGCCCGCTCGAGGCGCTATCAGAAGCGTGGCGGCGATGCGGCAAGGTCACCTTCGACGAGGCCCTCGTCGTCACGAGCGGACCGCGTCCGGACCTCGTGGCGCTCGACGATGCACTGCAGGAGCTGGCGAAGTTCGACGCACGCAAGAGCCGCGTCATCGAGCTTCGGTTCTTCGGCGGCTTGAGCGTGGAGGAAACAGCGTCGTTCCTGAAAGTCTCGCCCGACACCGTGATGCGGGACTGGCGGCTGGCCAAGGCGTGGCTCCAGCGGTCGATGCGCGGCGAACGCGCACACGATGCCTGAACGCTGCGTCCTCTCTCGGGATCCCGCGGCTGACTGCTTCCCGGCTCGCCACCGCGTGGCGGTGCAGGGGGCGAGCTCGATCGTCCCGACGGCTTGAGACGCCGAGACGATCCCGCCAGCCACGGCGACGCCGTCGTCTCGGGAAAAGGAGAACCCACCGCGGCTCACCGGGAGCGGGGGTGAGAACGTCAAGGTTGCATGCGTATCGCACGAGACGCTGGTGAGCATGTTGTTCTCGATCGTGAACGCGATGGGAATGTCCTGGCCGGCATCGCCAAAGCCGGACCATCGTCCGTTGAAATCAAAGGACTCGGGTGACGCGTATGCGTACCCCGCGCGTCAGCGTGCTGGACTTGCCGCCCGGGTTCGTCACGACCACGTCCACGGTACCCGCCGGGTGTGCCGGGCTCTCGAGGTACATGATGGTGCCGTATGGGTATCGCCGATCGAGCCTTCCTTGCACGGTGGCGCCACCGAGCGTCACCGTCGCGCCGGGCTGGATTCCTGCACCAGTGATCGTCAAGGAAGTGTCGCCGCCGCTTGAGCCGACCTGCGGGGAGACCGCCATTACCGACAGTTGTGAGGCTCCAGCAGGGGTGCTTGAGTCCGCGGGCGATGGCGCTGACGGTGAGCGAGAGTCTCCGACGCAGCCAAGGGTCAGCCCGAGTAGAGCCAGAAGGCTGGCCCGGATAGCGCCGGCAAGGAGACGGTTGATCATGTGGATTCCCTCCTGACTGGGAAGCGAGAATCAGGGGTGAGAACTTGAACGGGTTGACGTGCGCGCCGTGCCTCTCATGACGCCTGAGCGCTGGAAGCGGGTCGACGAGCTGTACCACGCGGCGCGCGACCGGCCGCCGGGCGAGCGCGCGGCGTTCCTCGCCGAGGCCTGCCGTGACGACGAGGCGCTCCGACGCGAGGTGGAGTCGCTGCTCGAGGAATCGGTTTCCGAGGACGGGTTCCTCGCCGGGCCGGCGCTCGTCGCGGCGGCGCAGGTGGCGGCCGACCTGGGTCCGGCGGCCATGGCCGGCCGGGCCCTCGGCGGGTACGAGCTGCGGGCGCTCGTCGGCGCGGGCGGGATGGGCGAGGTGTACCGGGCCCGCGACACGAAGCTCGGGACGCGAGGTTGCGATCAAGATTCTTCCTCGCGCCTTCACGAACGACCCGAATCGACTCGCACGCTTCGAGCGCGAAGCACGCATGCTCGCGGCGCTCCACCACCCGAACGTCTGCGCGATCTTCGGCCTGGAGGAAGCGGACGGCATCCGCTTCCTGGTCCTGGAGCTCGTGGAGGGCGAGACGCTGGCCGACAGGCTCACGGACGCCTCCGGCTCGCAGCCTCCCCGCTCGGGCCTGCCGCTGGCCGACGCGTTGGCCATCGCGCGCCAGATAGCCGACGCACTCGAGGTCGCTCACGCCAAGGGGATCATTCACCGCGACCTGAAGCCCGCGAACATCAAGATCACGCCGGAGGGCGTGGTGAAGGTGCTGGACTTCGGCCTCGCCAAGATCGCCGACGACGACCACTCGCCGACCGACGTCACGCGGGCGGCCGGCCTGACCCACGCCGAGGGCCGCCCAGGTGCCGTCATGGGCACCGCCGCGTACATGAGCCCCGAGCAGGCGCGCGGCCTGCAGGTCGACAAGCGCACCGACATCTGGGCGTTCGGGTGCGTTCTCTACGAGATGGTGACCGGGCGAGCCGCGTTTGCGGGCGACACGTTCTCCGACACGATCGCGAGGATCCTCGAGCGCGAGCCGGACTGGTCGGCCTGCCCGCCGCGACACCCGCGTTCGTCCGACGGCTGCTGCTTCGCTGCCTCGCGAAGGACGCGAAGCACCGGCTGCGGGACATGGGTGACGTCCGCATCGAGATCGACGCGAGCGACGACGTGCCGCCGGGCACCCCGGAAGGAGCGGTCACGCCTCCCGCTGCGCACCAGGAGCTTCACCAGGTGGCTCCCGTGGGCGGCGCTCGTTGCGCTCGCCGCGCGGTCGGGCTTCGCGAGGCCTCGCGCTCGGCGCCCATGCCGGAGAACCCGCTCGCCAACGCGCAGTTCACTCGCTTCACGGATTGGGAGGGCACCGAAGGGGGCGCCGAGATCTCGCCCGACGGGAGGTTCGTGGCCTTCCTCGCGGACCCGAACGGCTCGTTCGGCCTCTGGCAGAGCCAGGTGGGCACCGGGCGCTTCGACGAACCTCACGCCGGACATGCCGCTCTACGCCCCCGCCACTCTGCAGCGCAACTTCGGGTTCTCGGGCGACGGGGCGGAGATCTGGCTCAGCCCCTCGGGCAACGCCAGTCGCCCGGAAGATGCTCATGCCGCTGACAGGCGGTCCTTCACGGCCCTTCCTGGGCGAGGGCACCACCACCCCCTCCTGGTCTCCGGATGGCACTCGGCTGGCCTACATGACGATCTCCGGGGATGGCCGCGATTCGCTGTCGGTCGCAGACGGCGCGGGCGCGGATGCCCGGGAGATCGTGCGCGGCCCGGGAGAAGATGCACAATCACAACCCGGTCTGGTCACCGGACGGCCAGTGGATCTACTTCACGGGCGGGCTGGACCCGAACGAGCGCCATGGACGTGTGGCGCGTTCGGCCCTCAGGCGGACCGCCGGAGCGGATCTCGCGGAAGACGCGCCGCGGTGACCTTCCTGGCGCCACTCGGCCCGCGCACGCTGCTCTATGTGGCGCGCGCCGAGGACAGGTCCGGCCCGTGGCTGTGGTCGCTCGACGTGGAGAGCCGGGTCGCACGCCGGGCGAGCGTGGGCCTCGAGCAGTACACCTCGGTGGCGGCCAGCCGCGATGGCCGGCGAGTGGTCGCCACCGTGGCCAACCCCACCGCCAGCCTCTGGCGCGTGCCACTTGGCGACCGGTCGCCGACGAGCGCGATGTCGAGCCCTACCCGGTGCCCACGGTGCGGGCACTGGCGCCGCGCTTCGGAGGAGCCTCCTTGTTCCATCTCTCCACGGGCGGGGTGGACGATGGGCTGTGGCGGATGCAGGACGGACAGTCGTTCCTGGTTCGGAACGGCACCGACCCGGCGCTGTTCGAGCCGCCCGCGGTGTCGCGTGACGGCCGCCGCGTGGCCGTGGTGCATCGAAGGGACGGGAAGCGGCAGCTCGGGGCCATGGCATCTGGACGGCACGGACTCGCGAACCCTGGCGCGCCTCCATCGAAGTTCGAGGCACGGCCGACTGGTCGCCCGACGGCCAGCTGGATTGCGACCGGCGGGAGCGACGGGGAAGAGAAGGGCCTGTTCAAGATCCCCGTGGCAGGCGGCGCGCCCGTCCGGCTCGTCTCCGGGCAGGCGTTCAATCCGGCGTGGTCGCCCAAGGGCGACCTGATCGTGTATACCGCAGCGGTGGGCGGCAACGTGCCGCTGCTCGGCGTGCGACCGGATGGCGGCCCGGTCACCTGCCCTCCGAACGGGTCCGCCCGGGCGGCCTATCGCTTCCTGCCCGACGGCACGGGCACTCGTGTACCTGCCGCACAACGCTGTTACCGGACTTCTGGCGGCTCGATCTGGCCGCGAAGAAACCTCGCCGTCTCACCCACCTCAACTATCGCGGCACGCTACAGGCGTTCGACGTCACCCCCGACGGGAAGCACATCGTGTTCGACCGCGCGCGCGAGAACTCGAACATCGTCCTGATCGATCTGCCGAAATGAAGCCAGTCCGCTACGACGCGGCACGTCCGCGATGCGCGCGACGTACTCGGCGAAGCGCCCGCTGTAGTAGAGCCTCGCGAGGTCCTTCTCGAGGGCGCCGAGCCCTCCCGCCGACGCGGGGTCCGAGGCGCGGGCGGCGGCGAGCCGCTTCCGGACCAGGCGGAAGACGCCTTCCTTGATCCAGTACGCGCTGGCGTGCCGCTCGCCGAGCGAGGACGGCGCCGCGAGCGCGTCGATCTCGGGGGTCGTGAGGCCGCGCCGCCAGGCGGCGTCGTAGACGTCGAGGGCCTCGAGCCAGGACGTCCGGGCCACGCGGTCGAAGGTCGCGTGGAGCCCCGACCACCCCTCGCGGTGCGTGTCCAGGAGCGGGACGACGTCGGGGTGGGGGTTCTCGGGTGTCCGGTAGTCGAGGAGGGACACCGTGAAGTCGAACGTCCGGTCGCCGTCGTAGTCGTAGGCGATCGTGTCGAGAAAGCCGTTCCCGTCCGTGTCGTCGTAGCGGACGACCTCCTCCACCTTCGTGGCCGAGGGCCGGGTCGAGGGCGCCTTCGTGCCGCCGTGGAACTCGCCGCCGCGGTCCACCGTCCACGCGCCCCACTCGGCGCCGGCGAGGTGGAGCTTGCGGTCGAAGACGCCGACGTAGAGACGGCCGCCGCCGGAGTTGTCGCGGTCGAACTCGCCCCGGTCCCCCAGGGAGTCGGCCTGGGGGTGCCCGCCGAGCCCTGGCTTCTGCCCTTCCTCCGCCATCTCGAGCCTCGCGTAGTTCCCGGTGCGCCAGCGCTTCGTGCTCCAGATGTCGACGTCCTCGGGACCTCCGAAGCCGTGGATCGGGTAGTACATCTCGACGCGCTCCCACCGGTGGTCGTCGTCGTCCTCGTCGTAGACGAAGTAGACCGTCTTCCAGCCGGCGTCGAAGAACGCGTCGTAGCCCTTCTCGTGGGGCATGAAGAAGAGCTGATCGACCTGTCGCCAGTTGCCCCACTGGAAGCAGCCGTCGAACTTCGCCTTGCCGCGGAGGGCGGGGTAGGCCTGTCCCATCGAGCGGTACGGCACGCCCGGCCCCCCCGAGCCGCGCAGGGTCATGTCGTAGTCGATCTCGTTGCCCTTCGACGAGTCGTTGTCGAGGTCGAACGTCAGGAAGGCCTCGTTCAGGACGCCGGAGAGGGGAGACACCCCGTTCTCCACCGGCGTCATGGGATCGAGCCAGCGCATGGCCATCTCGGTCAGGCCGTCCCCGTCCGTGTCGTAGAACGCGAACGGGTTCTCCCAGTTGAGGCGCGGGTCGGGCAGGGCCTGCGGGGGGCGGTGGACCTTCAGGAAGAGGGCGTCCCCGTGGTAGTCCGGCTTCCAGTTGGCCGGCTCGTCGTGCGCCCAGTTCGAGTCGCCGAAGTCGAACTTGCGCCAGTCCTGCCAGCCGAGAACGCCGTCCCTCTCGACGTCGAGGAAAAGCATCCAGTGGGACTCGGCAATGAGCCACTGACCGCCCTCGCCCCAGACCGGGGGCTGGGTCGACCAGGCCTGGACGTCCGCGCGCCCGTCGCCGTCGTTGTCGGCCCACTTGACGTTCTGGTCGGTGACGCCGTCGTAGTATCCGTCGCCGTTCATGTCGACCTGGAGCACGTCGGCGACCCGATCGCCGCGCGTGTCGGTGGGACGCATGTCGTCGTTCTCGTCGAGCCAGCGCACGCGCTTGCCGTTCCACCAGCGCTCCAGCATGTCCGGCTTGCCGTCGCCGTCGACGTCCCCCCGGACGACGCGGTCCGAGGGTGGCCCCGTCAGCGCGGAGCGCCGCAGATCGGGTGTGGGCTGGGCGGCGGCCATTCCCGCCGCGAAGAGGAAGACGAGAGACGGGAGGATTCGCATGGTGCGCAGATTGTCGCGCAGTTCAGTCGGCCTGGCTCCCCCCCACCCCCCGAGTCGGGCCTGGCTCCCACGGGCGGGCTTCCGCCCACGCCGGCGACCGCGGCCTGCAGCGCGTCGAGGTGGCCCGTGAAGAAGTGGTCCGCGCCGGCGACGACGACGAGCTCGCGCGGCGGCGGCAGCGGCTCGACGAGCGCGCGCAGGGCCTCGCCGCTGCCGAAGGCGTCGTTCTCCCCCTGGACGAAGAGGCGCGGCTGCGCGACGCGGCCGAGGAGGCCGGGGTCGGCCATCTGGAGGGGACACCCGAGGGCGAAGACGGCACGAACCCGCGCGTCGCCCGCGGCGACGGCCAGCGCGACCACGGAGCCGAACGAGAAGCCCCCGAGGACGAGGGGCAGCCCGGGGAAGCGGGCCTGCATCTCGAGGAGGGCCGCCCGCGCGTCCTCCTGCTCGCCGGTGCCGTGGTCGTGGGTGCCCTCGCTGCGGCCGACCCCGCGGAAGTTGAAGCGCAGCACGGCGAGCCCCGCCGACTGCAGCGCCTTCGCCGCGCGGAAGACGGCCTTGAAGTGCATCATCCCGCCGTGGAGCGGGTGGGCGTGGCACACCACGGCGGCCGCGACCGCCCCGGCCCGGGGGCGCATGAGGATCGCCTCGAGGCGCCCCGCCGGCCCGGGGAGGTCGAGGGTCTCGTTCACGCGACCGCCGCGCGCGAGCGCAGCAGGGCGGCACGGGGCGGCGGGGTGTACTGGTTCGCCTCCTTGAGGACGCGCACGGCACCCATGGCCCGCGCACGGCCCAGCGTCTCGCGGCGCAGCGCCCGCTCGACGCCCTTCGGCGCGTCGGGCAGGACCGCGAGCTCGTCGAGGCAGGCGAGCAGCCCGCCGAGGCCGAGCCGGTAGCGCAGCGAGAGCGTCGCCACCCCGACGATGCGGCCGTCCTCCGCCTCCGCCACCCGGACCAGGAAGCTCGGGTCCGTGATCGTCCGGCGGAACGTGCGGGCGTACGAGATGGGCTCGGGGTAGTAGCCCACGTCCTCGAGGAGCGAGAGCACCGCGACCCCGTCCTGCAGCGATGCCGGTCTCACTTCGACGCCCATCTGTCCCTCCTGTGCCCCCCGTGCCACGCGACTGTGTCCTCCGGGCCACGCAATCGCGTGCTCCAGCGGCTGTAACCGGTTCTCGGCGAGGGGAACTGCAAGGGTGGGGCCAGGCCGGACGAGAAACGACGCTGCCGGGACGACCTCGTCGGCGTGGCTAGCCGGCGGCCGCCATCGCCTCGGCCTCGGGCGTCCGGCGGTGGTCGTCGATCCGCGCGCGGAGCAGGCTCTCGAGCCAGACGAGAGAGACCGGCTTGTGCAGGAACGCGTCGACGCCCAGGCGGGCCGCCGCCTCCGCGCGCTCGGGGGCGCCGTACGCCGTGAGGACGACGACCGGCGGCGTGGCGCGCAGGTGACGGAGATACGCGGCGATCGCGAGGCCCTCGGAGCCGACGCCCGGCGTCAGGGACACGTCGGCGATGACGGCGTCGAACGTGTGGCCGGCGAGACGTTCCGCGGCCTCCTGGAGGTTGCCGGCGCTGTGGACCTCGTAGCCAGCGGAAGAGAAGTGGGCCTGGTAGATCCCCCTCACGCTGTCGTCGTCGTCGACCACCAGGATTCGGTCACACACGCCAGCGGGCAATGCAAGCGGGATGCCCGCGGGCATCTGCTGATAGCCTCGTGTGGAATCAACGACTTATGGCCGCGGCCCCTCTTCCTGGCCGAGGGGCAGCTGGCGGGGAAACGGACAGTGGCAAGGACCGGGTGGGCCTGTGTCAGACTGTCGGAACTTGGAGGGGGACGGACCCATGGCCATGAGCCGCGAGGAGCGGGACGCTCTCGTCGAGCAGTACGCGAGGGGGCCCGAGCGCATCCGCGAGGCGCTCGCCCGGGTGCCGGCGCCGGCCCTGCGGTGGCGCCCCGAGCCCGGGAGGTGGAGCGTCCACGAGATCGTCGTGCACTGCGCCGACTCCGAGACGAACGCCGCGCTGCGCATCCGTTACCTGATCGCGGAGAAGGAGCCCCTCGTCGTCGGCTACGACCAGGACGAGTGGGCGCGCCGCTTCGACTACCACTCCGAGCCGATCGAGGAGGCTCTCGCCGCGGCCGCCGCCGCGCGCCGCCGGACGGTCCCCCTCCTGCGGGCGCTCTCGGAACCCGAGTGGGCGAAGGAGGGGCGTCACACCGAATCCGGCCGCTACACCCCCGAGGACTGGCTCCGCATCTACGCCGCCCACCTCGAGGGCCACGCGCGGCAGATCGAGCGGAACCTGGAGGCATGGGCGGCGAACCCGTCGTCACGCTGACCGGCATGGACCGGTCGGGCGCGGCCGTGGCAAACCTCGGCGGCGAGCGCCTCGTGGTCCCGGGGGGGATCCCCGGCGAGCGCGTGCGGGTCCGGCGGCGGCGGCCCGTGGGGCACAGCGTGCTGGCGGAGATCGTGGCGGTCGAGGAGGCCTCGCCGAACCGGGTCGTCCCCCGCTGCCGGCACGCCGAGGCCTGCGGCGGCTGCGCCTGGCAGCACGTCGCCTACCCGGAGCAGCTGCGGAGGAAGGCCGCCGCGCTCGACGTGCTGCTGCGCAAGGCGATGGGGGACAAGGCGCCGCGCGTCCTGCCGGCGATCGGCATGCCGGTGGGCGTGGACGGCATGCCGTGGGGCTTCCGGCAGAAGGCCGCGTTCGTGTTCGGCGGGGACGCGCGGGGCCTCGTGATGGGCCACTTCGCGCGGGGCACCCACGACGTCGTCCCCGTCGAGGAGTGCCCCGTGCACGCCCCGCGCGCCAACCGCGTCGCCTTCGCCCTCCGGGACGCCCTCGCGCAGGCGGGGGCCCTCGGGGCCGGCGGGGAGACGGAGGGCCTCGTCCGCCACGTCGTCGTCCGCACGACCCGCGACGAGTCGGAGACGGTGGCCATGCTGGTCGCGACGCGCGACGAGCCGTCGCTCGAGGCCCCGATGAGCGCTCTGCTCGACGGGCCCGAGCGGCCGGAGGGCCTCGTCCTCAACATCCACGACCGGCCCGGGCCGTACCTCGTGGGGCGCGAGTCGAAGCGGGTCGCCGGCCCGGGACACGTCCTCGAGGAGTCGCTCGGGCCGACGTTCCTCGTGTCCCCCGCGTCGTTCTTCCAGACGAACGTCGCCGCCGCCGCCACCCTCGTCCGCCTGGTGGCGGAGGCCCTGCCGGGAGAGAGCGGCCTGCGCGTCCTCGACCTCTACAGCGGCAGCGGCCTCTTCGGCCTGCCCCTGGCGCGGCGCGGGCACGCCGTGACCGCGGTCGAGGAGAGCCGGAAGTCGGGGCGGGACGCCGAGCTCAACCGGCGCCGGAACGGCATCGGCGAGGAGCGGCTGAGGCTCCTGTGCGCCCCGGTCGAGCGCGCCCTGCCCCGCTTCGCGGCCGGGGCGTTCGACGCCGTCGTCCTCGACCCCCCGCGCGAGGGCTGCCCGCCCGAGGTGGTACGCGAGGTGTTCGGCCGGCTGCGGCCCGCCCGCGGCATCCTCGTCTCCTGCGACCCCGAGGCGCTCGCGCGCGAGCTGCCGCTCGCGGTCGAGGCGGGCTACCGCGTCCTGCGCGTGCAGCCGGTGGACATGTTCCCCCACACGCCCCACGTCGAGTCGGTGACCGTCCTCGAGCGGCCCGCGCTCCCGTCGAAGGGCCGCCCGGACGGCGTCAGGCCACGTACACCGTCTTCACGTTCACGAACTCCCGGATCCCGAACGGGCCCAGCTCCCGGCCGTAGCCGGACTCGCGGATCCCGCCGAACGGGAGGCGGGGGTCCGACTTCACGAACGCGTTGACGAAGCAGGACCCGGCCTGGAGCTCGTGGCGCGCGATCCGCTCGCCGCGCTCGGGGTCGCGGGTGAAGACGGCGGCGCCGAGGCCGAAGACGGTGTGGTTCGCGAGGCGGATCGCGTCGCGCTCGTCCCTCGCGGCCACGACCGCCGCCACGGGGCCGAACAGCTCCTCGTCGAAGGCCGGCATCCCGGGCTCGACCCCGGCGAGGACGCTCGGGGGATAGTAGGCGCCGGGGCCGTCGGGCACGCGGCCGCCGAGGAGAAGCCGGGCGCCGCGGGCGACGCTCGACTCGACCTGCCGGTGGAGCTCGTCGCGCAGGTCGGGCCGCGCCTGCGGTCCGACGTCGACGCCCTCCTCGAGCGGGTCGCCCATCCGGCGCTCGCGCATCCGCTCGACGAGGAGCGCGGTGAAGCGCTCGAGGACCGCCTCGACGACCACGAAGCGCTTGGCCGCGATGCAGCTCTGCCCCCCGTTGACGAGGCGCGACGCGGCGCACACCTCGGCCGCGCTCTCGAGCTCCGCGTCCTCGAGGACCACGTAGGGATCGCTGCCCCCCAGCTCGAGGACCGCCTTCTTGAGGCACGCGCCCGCCTTCGCCGCCACCGCGCGCCCGGCCGGGGCGCTGCCGGTGAGGGTGACGGCCGCCACCTCCCTTGCCTCGACGAGCGCCCCGACGCGGGAGGAGCCCACGAGGAGCGTGCGGAAGGTGTCGCGCGGCGCTCCGGCCGCGTGCAGGACCTCCTCGATCGCGAGGGCGCAGCCGGAGACGTTCGACGCGTGCTTGAGCAGCCCCACGTTGCCGGCCATGAGGGCGGGGGCGGCGAAGCGGAACACCTGCCAGAGCGGGAAGTTCCACGGCATCACCGCGAGGACGGGACCGAGCGGCTCGAAGGCCACGTAGCTCTTCGACGCGTCGGTCGCCACCGGCTCCGGGGCGAGCATCGCCTCGGCGTGGTCCGCGTAGTGCTCGCACACCCAGGCGCACTTGTCGGACTCGGCCCGGCCCTGGGCGAGGGGTTTGCCCATCTCGAGGGCCATGAGGCGGGCGAGGCGGTCGCGCCGCTCCCGAAGGAGCGCGCCGGCGCGCCGCACCACCGCGGCCCGCTCGGGGAACGAGGTGAGCCGCCAGGTCTCGAAGGCCCGGGCCGACGCGGCGAGCGCCGAGGCCACCTCGCCGGGCGCGGCCTCTGGGTACTCGCGGAGGAGCGTGCCGTCGGCCGGGTTCGAGGAGCGGAGGACCATCCGGGACCCGCCCATCTTACGCCCGGCGAGGGACTCGCGGCGCGCGGCCATTCCGGTACACAATCAGGCGTCGAAGCGAGCCAACGGCCATGATCTGTCCCTCCTGCAAGGCCTTGAACGACGACTCGGCCGAGGCCTGCTTCACCTGCGGGCGGGCGCTCTCCGCCCTCACCCAGGGGCTGATCATCGCCGGCCGCTACGAGGTCCAGAGCGTGCTCGGCAAGGGCGGCATGGGCATGGTCTACCGGGCCCACGACCGAATGCTCGACGAGTCGGTCGCGATCAAGGTCCTGCGGGCCGAGTTCGGCAACACCTCGGAGATGCTCCAGCGGTTCAAGAAGGAGATCAAGCTCGCCCGCAAGGTCTCGCACCGGAACGTCTGCCGGATCCACGAGTTCGGCGAGGACGGCGGGGTGCGCTACATCTCGATGGAGTACGTCGAGGGCACCGATCTCAAGCAGCTTGCCCGGGTGCGGGGGGGCTTCCTGCCCGCCGAGGAGGCGTTCGACGTCGCCATCCAGGCCGCGGACGGCCTCCAGGCCATCCACGACGTGGGCATCATCCACCGGGACCTCAAGACGTCCAACATCATGCGCGACCCGGGCGGCCGGGTGCGCCTCATGGACTTCGGGATCGCCAAGAGCGAGACGATCGACCGCAGCACGGCCGGCGGGCTCACCAGCACGGGGCAGATCATGGGCACGCCCGAGTACATGAGCCCGGAGCAGTGCCAGGGCGAGAGGATCGACGCCCGCTCGGACGTCTACGCGCTGGGCGTCGTGGTCTACGAGATCTTCACCGGCACCGTCCCCTTCCGCGGGGACACCCCGGTCGCGACCCTCTTCAAGCACATCCAGGAGCCGGTGCCCTTCGAGGGACCGGTGGCGGCGCGGATCCCCCTCGCGGCGGTGCCCGTCCTGCGCCGGGCCCTCGCCAAGAGGCCGTCCGAGCGCTTCGCCTCCGCCGCCGAGATGGCGGCGGCGCTCCGCGCGTCCCACCAGAAGACCCTCTCCGGCGTGCCCTCGGACACGGCTCCGACCGGCAGCCTGTCCGCCCCCGTTCTCCCCGGTGCTCCGGCCCCGGTGACGCCCACGCCGTCGGAGCGGCGCCGCGTCACTCGCCTCGACATCTTCGTGAACTTCCAGATCCGGCGCCTGGGCACGGCGGGCATGGTGCTGCAGGAGGAGCGGACGATCGCCGAGAACGTGGGCCGCGGCGGGGCGCGCGTGATGACGAGCATGGCCGCGCTCGCTCCCGGAGACATCGTGTACCTCGAGGAGGTGGGCGGGCCGTTCAGGACCCGGGCCGAGGTGAGGGGCAGCTACGTGGGGAAGGACAACATCCGGCGCCTCAACGTGCGCTTCCTCGACAGCCCCGCCCCCGACTACCTCGTGCACGTGGACGACGTCACCCCGGGGAAGAGGTGAGGCCCCGCCTCGAGCGGCCCTTTCACCGTCTCGAGGACGCCCGCTCGCGCGCGCTCGCGCTGCTCGAGGGCCTCGGGCCGGCCGCGCTCAATCGGCCGCCAGGGCCCGGCCGCTGGTCGGCCCTGCAGGTCCTGCACCACGTGGTCGAGTCGGAGGCGGGAACGCTCGGATACGTCCACAAGAAGATGCAGGCCGGCGCCGGCCTTCCCCGGTCGATCGTCGCGAGCGGGCTCCGGAGGGCGACGCTCCAGGTGGCCCTCGCGCTGCCCGTGCGCTTCCGGGCCCCGGCGGTGGCGGCCTCGGTCCCCGATGCGATCGACCCCGACGCCCTGCGCGCCCGCTGGGCGGAGGTGCGCCGCTCATGGCAGGAGCTGCTCGACGGCTTCCCGCCCGAGCTCGACGGTCGTCTCGTCTTCCGCCACCCGGTGGGCGGCCGCCTGTGTCTGGCGGACACCTTGGCCGTCCTGCTGGCCCACCTCGAGCACCACGTCCCCCAGGTGAAGCGGGCCCTCGGCGGCTGACCCGCCCTCGTCCCTCCGGCCCCTTGACAGAGTGCTCTATTAGTTGTATTATACAAATATGGAGGCCCCGAGAGAACCCGAACCGACTGCCGCCCGGCTCCTCGCCGCCGTGCGCGCGCTCGTCCGGCGCTTCTCGGTGGCGGAGCGGGCCGACGTGTCCTGCTGCGGGCTGACGGTCGCTCAGGCGGCAGCGCTGGGTGCCCTCGCCGAGGGCCCGACGAGGCTCTCCGACCTCGGGCGCCGGCTGGGCATCGCGCCGAGCACGCTCACCCGGAACCTCGCGCGGCTCGAGGCCTCGGGGCTGGTGGAGCGGGAGGGAGACGCGGGGGACGGACGGTCCTTCCGGGTCCGCCTCAGCCGGGCCGGCCGGCGGGCGGCCAGCGCCGTCGAGGCGCAGGAGGAGGCGTTCGCACGACAGGTGCTCGAGTGGATCCCGTTGGGGCGCCGCCCGGCGGTCGTCGAGTCGCTCACCGAGCTGCTCGCGGCCGTGCGCGCCGCGACCGAGAGGTGCTGCCCGGGGGCGTTCGATCACCTCATGGAGGGCGTGGCGGAGGCGGGGGCAAGTGCCGGCGGGTGCGGTGCGGCGTGCGGCTGCGAGCCGGGCCAGCCGGGGAACGAGGGGAAGACGACATGACGACAGCGAAGACGAGCGAGGAGATGGTGGGAGAGGTCCGCAAGCGCTACGGAGCGATCGCGGTGACCGGGGCCTCGTGCTGCGGGCCCGCGCCCGCGACGTCGTGCTGCGGGACGGCGGCGGTGTCGGAGCAGCTGGGCTACCGCGGGACCGACCTCGCCTCGGTGCCCGGCGAGGCCGACCTCGGCCTCGGGTGCGGGGCGCCGGTGGGGTTCCTCGACCTGAAGCCGGGTGAGACGGTCCTGGACCTCGGCTCGGGCCCGGGGCTCGACGCCCTCCTGGCCGCGCGGCAGGTGGGGCCGGGCGGGCGCGTGATCGGAGTGGACATGACGCCGGAGATGCTGGCCCGAGCCCGCGCCACCGCGGCCAGGGCGGGCGCCGCCCAGGTCGAGTTCCGCGAGGGCCGGCTCGAGTCGCTGCCCGTCGAAGACCGCTCGGTGGACGCCGTGACCAGCAACTGCGTCATCAACCTCGTCCCGGACAAGGCCGCGGTGTTCCGCGAGATCGCGCGCGTGCTGAAGCCCGGCGGCCGGGTCGTCGTCTCCGACATCGTCCTCGAGCGCCCCCTGCCGGAGGCCGTTGCGAAGGACGTGCTCGCCTGGGTGGGCTGCGTGGCCGGCGCCGTCCTTCGCCGCGAGTACTTCCGAATGGTGGAAGCGGCCGGGCTCGGTCGCGTCTCGGTCGTGAAGGAGGAGGACTACGCCGAGTCGCTCGCGCGGATCGACCCCGCCCAGGCGCAAGGCCTGCTCGCGCGGTGGGGCGTCACGTCCGAGTCTCTCCGGGGCGTCGTGATGTCGGTGACCTGGCGCGCCCTCCGGCCCTGAGGGGAGCCCCGGGGGCGCCGCGCGGGGATGTAAAACCCTGTGTCGCGGCGCCCCTCGCGTTGCCGCGCGTGTCGGGACGCGCGTAGACTCCCCCCGTCTGCTTCACTCGCCCTGCGCCGACTGCGCGGAGGCTTCCCGGCCAGCGGAGGGTTCGGATGGCGTGTGTGCGTGCGTGGTTCCCAGGCCTGGCGGCGGCCGCCCTCTTCCTCTCCTCGTGCGGCGGGGGATCGACACCCACCGTGGTCCAGGACGCTCCAGTGGCGTCAGCGCCCGATCCCGCCCCGAGCGGGGGCGGGGAGGAGGCGTCGGCGAGCTCCTGCCCCCTCGGGAAGGGAGACCCGGCGGCGAGCTGCGGCCGCCGCTCCCCGCAGCTCACGGCGGCGGTCGAGGCCGCCATCGACCGCCTGGTGCGGGAGCAGCCGGAGCTCTTCGACACCCGGGAGGAAGCCGCGGAGGACACGGGCCAGTACCGCGTCCTCGACCGGGAGGCGTACCTCGACGGGGTGGTCGCCAACCTGCGCGCGGCCGGCCTGTGCGCGGAGCGCACCCTTGACCGCCAGCGCGTGCGGGCGAAGAGCACGAACGCCTTCTCCGAGGACTGGGACGTCCTGTCCTCGAGGAGCTTCATCCGGCGCAGCAGCTACGCCTACAGCCAGACCTGCGAGCCCGCCGCGTTCCCGGTGGCGCCGGCCGACCTCGTCGCGTTCGTGCGCACCGCGTTCTTCGCGTTCGAGTGCCCCGCCGGCGTCGTCGCCCCCCGGCCCAACGAGGGCCTGCTGCCTCTCGGCTGCGACGGGTACGTGACCGCTTCCCCGAAGCAGAAGAACGGCGACGACGTGCCGGCGTGGATCCACGGACCCGGTGTCGAGTGGGAGCTCCGCTCGGGGAGCGACGTGGTGGAGGTGGAGCCCGATTGGCGCTTCGCGAACCCCTTCAACAAGTTCCTGCGCCCGACCGGACAGGTCGGCAGCTTCACGCTCTGTGCGACGGCCCTGGGCAAGACCGGCTGCCTCAACGGGCGCACGATCCCGTAGACTGCAGGCCCCGCCCCGCGCGGGAGCGATGGACGCGACCTACCGCAGCGCGCTGAACAGGGACGTGCCGCCGGCGAGGCCGGGGGAGTTCGCCCCCGTGCGCCTCGGCGCCCTCGCCGTGTGGCCGCCGGTCGTCCTCGCCCCCATGGCGGGGGTGACGAACCCGCCCTTCCGCACCCTCTGCCGGCGATACGGGGCCGGGCTCTACGTCAGCGAGATGATCACCGCCCGCGCCTTCGTCGAGGGCAACCGCAAGACGCTCCTCCTCGCGAGCTTCGGCGCGGAGGAAGCGACGCGGAGCCTCCAGCTCTACGGCGTCGACCCCCGCTACGTCGGAGAGGCGGTGCGCCTCCTGGTCGGCGAGGGGCGCGTCGACCACCTCGACATGAACTTCGGCTGCCCCGTCCGCAAGGTCACGAGCAAGGGCGGCGGCGCCGCGATCCCGCTCAAGCCGGGGCTGCTGCGCCACATCGTCGGGGCCGCGGTGCGGGCGGCGGGGCCCGTGCCCGTCACGATCAAGTTCCGCATCGGCATCGACGAGCGCTACCAGACGTACCTGGAGTCCGGCCGCATCGCCCAGGAGGAGGGCTGCGCCGCGGTGGGGCTCCACGCCCGCACCGCCGCCCAGCTCTACGACGGCGAGGCCCGGTGGGACGCGATCGCGCGGCTCAAGCAGGAGGTCACCCGCATCCCCGTCCTCGGCAACGGCGACGTCTGGGAGGCCGAGGACGCTCTGCGCATGATGCGCACGACCGGCTGCGACGGGGTGATCGTCGGCCGGGGCTGCCTCGGCCGGCCGTGGCTCTTCCGCGACCTCGCCTCCGTCTTCGACGGCCGGGAGCCGCAGAACCCGCCGTCTCTCGGTGGGGCGGTGGACGTCATGCTCGAGCACGCGCGCCTCCTCGCGGCGTGGCTCGGCGACGAGGCCGCCGCCATGAAGGCCTTCCGGAAGCACTCGAGCTGGTACACGAAGTGCTTCCCGGGAAGCGCCTCCCTCCGGCAGCGGCTCATGCAGGTGCTGCGCCTGGGGGAGCTCGACGAGGTCCTCTCCGCGGTCGACCGCTCGCTCCCGTACCCGCCGGAGGCGATGCGGGTGCCCCGCGGCAAGACGGCCGGCACGCAGAAGGTCGCGCTGCCCGAGGGCTACCTGGACCACCTCGACGACGAGGCGGTCCCCGGCCCGGAGGCGGAGGCCGCCGACTCCGGAGGCTAGACGCCTCCATCGGCGGCCTCAGCGCGGCCCGGCCAGCCGCTCGCGGGCCATGCGGGCGTAGTGCAGGTCCTCGGCCAGGAAATCGGGGCGCGGCGGGCTCGTGGCGCAGCGCTCGAGGAGCGCGCGAGCCTCGGCACCGGCCGCCGGGGCGTGCTCGAGCAGGACGTCGCCCGCGAAGTAGACGAGCGCACGGTTGTCCGGGGCGAGCCTCACGCCCTCGCGCACGAAGGCGACCGCCTTCTCGCGCGAGACGAAGCCGGTCACGAAGGGGACCTTCGGCGCCTCGCCGTGGAGCCGCCCGAGGATGATGTAGGCCCCGGCCTGCTCGGTCGAGGGGTCGATGGCGATCACCGCCTGCGCGAGGTCGCGGATGCGCGCGGGGGCGCCCGACCACGCCGCCGAGACCCGGTGGAAGACGGCCCACTGGCCCCAGGAGACCGCGGCCCACAGGTACGCCTCGGCGGCGGGGGCGACCCGCGCCGCCGCGTCCCTGGAGACGCTTCCCTTCTTCCGCCCGAGCCGGGCGTCGAGCATGCCGACCGTCTCCTCGCCGATGCGCTTGGCCTCGTCGAAGAGACGCACCTTCTCGTCCTGCGGCATCTCTCCGCAGAATCCCCCGCGGAAGAAGCAGGCCCGCATCAGGCGCAGTCGGGCGTCGAGGGACCCGGGGTCGAGGGCGAGGGCGCGCCGGTAGTCCGCGATCGCGCCCTCGATCTGGAACGGCGGGGCGTGCAGCTCGTCGGCCCCCTCGCCCCGCCGGGCGTAGTGGGCGTCGCCGGCGGCGATCGCCTCGGCCGCGGCGGCCGGGTCGGGCGCCGACCTCACCTCGTCCGCCGCCCGCGTCGCGGGCGCCGCCGAGAGCAGCGCGACCGCTGCCGCGAGGGCTAGGCGTGCCGGACCCACTTCATGAGCTCCGGGAAGGTCGGCTTCTTCCCGTACATGAGGATGCCCACCCGGTAGACGCGGGCCGACACCCAGAGCACGGCGAGGATCCCGAGGAGCATGAGGGCGACCGAGAGCGCGATCTGCCAGAGCGGCGGCGCGAGGACGACGATGCGCAGGAACATGATCAGGGGCGAGACGCCGGGGATCATCGAGAGGGTCACGGCCAGGGGGCCGTCGGGCGCCTCGAGGGCGGTGGGGAAGAAGATCATCCCGACGATGATCGGTGTCATCACCGGGAACACGAGGCTCTGCGCCTCCTGCACCGTGTTGACGGCCGCCCCGATCGACGCGTAGAGCGCGGCGTAGAAGAAGTACCCCAGCAGGAAGAACAGGACGAAGGAGACGAGCATCAGCGGGGTGACCTCGGGCATCGGGATCGAGCCGGCGAAGGGCCCGGCCATCGCCAGCGAGACGCCGAACAGCGAGAGCGACCACACGAGGAACTGCGTGAGGCCCGCCGCCCCGACCCCGAGCAGCTTGCCGGCCAGGAGCGTCGTCGACGAGACGCCCGAGCCCATCACCTCGACGACACGGTTCGACTTCTCCTCGATGACCGAGGTCATGACGGCCTGGCCCCACATGAGGATGCTCACGTAGAGGATCATGAGCAGGATGACCGAGAAGATGAGCGCCGCCCCCCGGTCCTCGCGCTCGCCCGTCTCGCTCAGGCGGATCGTCTTGAGGTCCAGCTCCTTCGTGAGGTCCTTGACCCGGCCGGGGTCGAGGCCGGCGAAGGTCAGCCGCTGGCCCACGAGGACGTCGCTGACCGCCCGCTCCATGGTCCGGAGGTCGATGCGGTTGCTGACGTTGCGGCCGAAGTAGCTCGCCGAGCCGGAGGCCACCGCGTCCGCGGGGAGCTCCAGGTAGCCGTCGAGCTTTCCGCCGAGCACGGCCTTCTTCAGCGCGGCCGCCGCGGCCTCCGGCGTCCGCCGCGGCCTCCGGCGTCCCGCCAGCGGCCGGTTGCACTTCGAAGCGGGCCTTCCCGTCGAAGCGGGCGGCGCGCAGCCCCGCCTCGACCGCTTCGTGGAGCGAGCCGGTGCGGTCGAGCACGGCCACCCGCAGCGGCTTGCTGCCCGAACGCGCCGCGATCGCGGGCACGATCATCATCGCCCCCATGAGCAGGGGACCGAGGACCGTCCCGATGACGAAGCCCTTCGTGCGGACCCGCTCGACGTACTCCCGCTTCACGACGGCCCAGAGCTTGGCGCTCACGCGGCCTCCTTCCCGTGAGCCGTCACGGTTTCGACGAAGATGTCGTGCAGGCTCGGCTCCACGATCTCGAAGCGCCGCAGGCGGAGCCTCTCCGCGGCTTCCCGCAGCAGGGGCTGGGCGTCGACGCCGTCCCGGAGCCGGACCTCGACGTACTGGCCGAAGTCGGTGACCTTCGCGACGCCCGGCAGCGAGCCGAGGAAGGAGCCGTCACCGTCGTAGGCGAGGACGACGGTGTTCTTGCCGTGGCGGGCCTTCACCTCGGCCACCGACCCGTCGAGCACCTTCTCGCCGCGGTTGATCAGGGCCACCCGGTCGCAGAGCCTCTCGACCGCTTCCATCTGGTGGCTGGAGAGGACGAGGGTCGTGCCCTTGCGCCGCAGGTCGAGCATGACGTCGCGAATCACGTCCATGCCCACGGGGTCGAGGCCGGTCATCGGCTCGTCCATGATCAGCACGTCCGGCTCGTGCAGCACGGTGGCGATGAACTGCGCCTTCTGCTGCATCCCCTTCGAGAGCTCGTTCGTCTTCTTCTTGCGCCAGTCGGCGAGGCCCAGGCGCTCGAGCCACGGCCCGAGCCGCCGCCGGGCCTCCGCCGCAGCCACCCCCTTGATGGCGGCCATGAAGACGAGCTGCTCCTCGAGCACCATCCGCGGGTAGAGGCCGCGCTCCTCCGGCATGTAGCCGATGCGGTCGCGGACGGCGTGGTCGGCGGGCCGGCCGAGGATCTCGATCTCGCCCGCGTCCGGGCCCAGGATGTTCATGACCATCCGGAGCGTGGTGGTCTTGCCCGCGCCGTTCGGGCCGAGCAGGCCGAACACGCTGCCCCGGGGCACCTCCAGGGAGAGCTCCTTCACCGCCACGTGGCCGGCGAAGGCCTTCCGTATCCCCTTGAGGACGATGGCCTTGTCGTTCATGGAACCTCCCGGCCCCGGCGGGGGCCGTCGAGCGGGGCGATGACGGCGATTCTATACTCTCGCGAAATGCCGTCCACGGAACGCAACGAGGCCCGCGGCCTCGCGCTCGTCGCGATCAGCACGATGGCCTACGGCGTCATGCCGATCCTCGGCAAGGTGGCGTACGCCGCCGGGGTCCGGCCGATGCCGCTGCTCGCCTGGCGGTACGTGATCGCGGTCGGGCTCATCGCCCTCCTCGAGCGCGGCGCGCGCCCGCCCCTGCGCCAGCGGCTGCGCCTGTGGGCGGTCGGCTCCGTCTTCGTCTTCAACTCGATCACCTACTTCCGGGCCCTCGAGCAGATCCCGGCCTCGGTGACGGCGCTCGTGCTCTACACGTACCCGGTGGTCGTGGCCTTCTTCGCCGCCCTCCTGGGCGTCGAGCGGCTCCGGTGGCGCGCGCTCCTCGCGGCGAGCGGCGCCTTCGCGGGATGCGCGCTCACCGCGGGCGGGGCCGCCGCCGACGCGCCGCTCCCGGTGTCGGGCGTCGCCTGGGCCCTCGCCACGGCGCTCATCTACGCCTCGTACATCGTCCTCAGCAGCCGCTTCGGGACCGGGGTCCCCGCCCGCGTCCTCGCCCTGCACCTCGCGCAGGTGGCGGCGGTCGTCTGCGTCGGCTTCGCCCTCGCCGACGGGGGGCTCTCCCTGCCCGCCGACCCGCGGGGCCTCCTGAGCGTCGCCGGCATCGGCGTCGTCTCCACGGTCGTGGCCATGACCACCTTCCTCGCGGGCATGGCCCTCGTCGGGCCGACCCGCGCCTCCGTCCTCAGCTCCCTCGAGGTGATCGTCACGCTCGTGCTCGCGTTCGCGCTCCTCGGGGAGAGGCTCACGCCCTGGCAGTGGGCGGGGGCCGCGCTCATCCTGGGGGCGGTCGCGTTCCAGAACGCCGCCGCCCTGCGCCGGGCTATCATGGGCCTTTCCGGAAAGGCCCAGTGAAGATCACCATCGCCCACAGCCCCGACAGCGACGACGCGTTCATGTTCTACGGCCTCGCGCGAGGCGGCGTGCCCACGGGGGACCTCGAGATCGCCCACGTCCTCGCGGACATCGAGACCCTCAACCAGCACGCCCGCGAGGGCCGCCACGAGGTGACGGCGATCTCCTTCCACGCCTACCCGCACGTGGCCGACAAGTACGCCCTCATGCCGTGCGGGGGCTCGATCGGCGACGGCTACGGGCCGCTCCTCGTGGCGCGCGAGCCGATGGACCCGAAGGCCGTCGGCGGGCGAACGGTTGCCGTCCCCGGCACGCTCACCTCGGCCACCCTCGCCCTGCGGCTCTTCGCCCCCGGCGTCGCCACCCGCGTCGTTCCCTTCGACCGCATCCTCGACGAGGTGCGCGAGGGCCGGGCCGACGTCGGCCTCGTCATCCACGAGGGGCAGCTCACCTACGGTGGCCACGGCCTGCACAGGATCGCGGACCTCGGCGCCTGGTGGAAGGGGGAGACCGGGCTTCCCCTGCCACTCGGGGGCAACGCCGTCCGCCGCGACCTCGGGCCCGACATGATGGCGAGGCTCACGCACCTCGTGCGCGAGACGGTGCGGCACTCGCTCGCCCACCGACCGCAGGCCCTCGAGTACGCGATGAGCTTCGCCCGCGGGATGGACCCGGGGGTGGCCGACCGCTTCGTCGGCATGTGGGTGAACGACATGACGGTCGAGATGGGAGAGCGGGGGCGGAAGGCCGTCCGGGTCTTCCTCGACCGCGGCGTCGAGGCGGGCGTCATCCCGAAGGGGGTGGACCTCGACTTCGTCGAGGCCTGAGGCCCCGCAGACGCCGGGCCGCCGCGAGTCGGGCATAATCATGCCGACGTCGCCTGGAGGCGGAGGATGAGGCTGACCCCCGGCGCCGAGGCCGCCTGGATGATCGCCGCCGGAGAGGCGGCGTCGGGCGGGCACCCGCGCATCGAGCCGGCGCACCTGCTGATCGGCGTGCTCAGCCTGGGAAAGCTGGGCGTGGGGGCGGACGCCGCCGGCCTCGGCCTCAACGCCATCCTCGTCCGCGACGAGAACGAGCGGCTGATCGGGGCCGTCACCGCCTCCGGTCTCGACCCGACCCGGCTGCGGCGCCGGGCGCGCACCCAGCTCGGGCGGGGCCCCGTCGAGGGACCGCCGTCCGGGCCGCTCTCGCGCTCGCTGACCTGCAAGGCCGTCTTCGCCGCGGCCGAGACCCTGGCGGGAGCAAACCAGCTGGTCGGGGTGACCCACCTCTTCGCCGCCCTCGCCGAGGACGTCGACGCCGTCACGTCGAGGATCGTCCGGCAGGGCGGGGCCGACGTCGGGAAGCTGCGCTCCGTCCTCCTCGAGGCGGGACAGGCCTCCGCGGGCGCGCGGGAGCGGGCCGTGGAGGGGGCTCCTCCCAGCCTCGCCGCCGCCCCCTCCACGACACCCATCCTCGACCGCTTCGGGCGCGACCTGACGGCGCTCGCCCGCAAGGGCGAGCTCGGCCCGGTCGTGGGCCGGCAACGCGAGATCCTCACCGTCCTCGAGACGCTCGCTTCCGGCGGCGGGCACAACCCCGTGCTGGTCGGAGAGGCCGGGGTGGGCAAGACGGCGATCGTGGAGGCGATCGCCATCCGCTCCGCGGAGGGGAAGGGTACGGCCGCGCTCGCCGGCAGGCGCATCGTGGAGCTGAGCGTGGGGGCGCTCGTCGCCGGGACCGACCGCGGGGCCTCCTCCGAGCAGCGCGTGCAGGGCCTGATCGCGGAGGTGCGAGGCCATCCGGAGATCGTCGTCTTCATCGACGACCTGCACGCGCTGGCGGGCACCGGGCGGACGGGGCCGGGAGGCCTCGACGCCGCCAGCTCGCTCAAGCCCGCCCTCGCCCGCGGCGACCTGTGCTGCATCGCCGCCTGCACGATCGACGAGTACCGGCGCTTCGCCGCGTCGGACCCTGCCCTCGAGCGGCGCTTCGAGAGGGTGCCGGTCGAGGAGCCGGACCGGGACGAGGCGCTGGAGATGCTGCGCGGGCTGCGCTCCCGTCTCGAGCGCCACCACGGGGTCTCCGTCCCCGACGAGGCCCTGGCCGCGGCGGTGGACCTCTCGGTGCGCTTCGAGCCGGACCGCAGGCTGCCGCACAAGGCCATCGACCTCGTGGACCAGGCCGCGGCCCGGACCCGCCTGCCCGCCCTCAGCCTGGTGCGGCCGCCCGCGGCACCGGAAGACGAGGCGTCGGAGCGCCCGCCGGTCACGCCGGGCATGGTGGCCCGCGTCCTGGCGGAGAAGCGCCGGCTCCCCCTCGGGCTCGTCTCCGAGTCGCTCGACACCGGGCTCGGCAGCCGCCTCCTCGCCCTCGAGGGCTTCCTCCGGGAGCGGGTGCTCGGGCAGGAGCAGGCCATCGCGCGCGTCTCGCGGAGGCTGCGCCTCGCCTTCGCGTCCCCGGAGGGGCGACGCGGCCCGATCGCGGTCATGCTCTTCCTCGGCCCGAGCGGCGTGGGGAAGACCGAGACGGCGCGGCTCCTCGCCGAGCACCTGTTCGGGTCCGCCTCGGGAATGATCCGCATCGACATGTCCGAGCTGATGGAAGAGCACGGCGTCTCGAAGCTGATCGGCTCCCCGCCCGGCCGCGCCGGGCACGAGGAGGAGGGCCAGCTCACCGCGGCCATCCGCCTCAAGCCCCAGGCGCTCCTGCTCCTGGACGAGGTCGAGAAGGCCCACCCGCGCGTGCTGGACGTCGTCCTGCAGCTCTTCGACGAGGGCCGGCTGACCGACTCGAAGGGCCAGGCCGCGGACGGGCGCCACCTCGTCGTGGTCATGACCTCGAACCCGGGGCCCGGGGCACGCCCCGCCCGGGGCCCGAACGACTCCGGCCCTTCGGCGGCCGACCTGCGCGGAGTGTTCCGCCTCGAGCTGCTGAACCGCATCGACGAGGTCGTCGCGTTCCGCGCGCTCGACCCCGACGACGTGGAGATGATCGTGGGGCGGGCGCTGGCCGAGCTGACCTCCGCCGTGGAGCGGCGCCACGGCGTGCGGGTGCGCGTGACGCCCGAGGCCGCCCGCTTCGCCGCGCAGCAGGCCGCCCTCGCCGCGCCGGGCGCGCGCGGCGCGAAGAGGATGGTCGAGCGGCTGGTGTACGGCCCCCTGAGCGCGCTCGTCCTCACCGGCAAGCTGACCCGACACACCGTATGGGCCGCCGTCTACGACGAGGGCGGGATCTACCTGCTGCCGGAAGGCTAGAAGACCTTCTTCTTGAAGAGCCGGTTGAGCTGGCTCTTCGCGGCCTCGGTGGCGGCCGCCCTGCCGAGGCGCGAGGCGAGGTCGGTCTGCGGCTCGCGCGTCGTGCCGTAGAGCCGGAAGTCGATCGCGGCGAAGCCGTCGGCGGCCGGCTTGAAGGCGGGCCGCACCTCGGGGCGAGTGACCTTGGCGAAGAGCTTCGGGGCGAGCGCGAGGGTCATCCGGTAGTCGAGCCCCGAGGTCTCGAGGTTGACGGTGCCGCGACCGGTGAGACGGACCGCGTCTCCCTTGAGAGTCACCAGCGGCATCGAGAGGCGGGCGCCCGCCTGGGTGAACTCGAACCGGCACTCCTCGAAGTCGGGGCTCGCGAGCTCGGGCACCTGGAGGACCGCGGCGAGCACGGCCAGCGTCCTCGCGTTCTCGACGCGGCAGCCGCTCACCGTCCCCTGGCCCCGGCCCTTCAGGGTCGGCAGGCCGCCCGACCCCTCGAACGTGGCCTTCGCCGCGAGCGTCCCCGCGAGGCCAGCCGCCGACCGGGCCTCGGCCAGCAGCGTCTTCACCGAAGCGCCCTTCACCTCGAGGTTCGCGACGTAGCGGAGGCCCCCCTTGAGGTGGATCGTGACGTCTCCCGCCACCTCTCCGCCGGCGACCCGCCCCCGGACCGGGGCGAGCTTCACGGCCTCCTTCGACATCGCGAGCGGTGACCGGACCTCCCGGAGGAAGAGCAGGTCCGCGACGTCGACCGCGGCGAGAGTGGCCTTCCCCGAGCCCTGCGCGATCCCCCCTTCGATCTCGAACGCGCTCCGGAAGGCTGCGTTCTCGACGGTCAGCAGCCGGGCCTTCCTGTGGTCGGTCACGACGATCGACGCGTCCTCGACGCTCAGCTGCTTCAGGACGATGCGCAGGGGCACGGCGGCCGTGCCGGCCGGAGCGGCCGCAGCAGCGGTCCCGCGGGAGACGGCGCCGAGCCGCTCGTAGTTGAAGAGGCCCCTCGCGTCCATGGCGAGGCCCAGCGCCGGCTTCTTCAGGGCGAGCCTCTCCACCTCCACACGGCCGGCCAGCAGGGGGAGGAGCCGGTAGCGCAGGACGAAAGCCTCCGCCGTGAGGAGATCCCCGGAAAAGGGCGGGGGGTTCGCGATCGCGAGGCCCTCGAGGGTGACCCCGGAGAGGAGGGAGATGTCCAGCTTGCGGACCCGGACGTCGGCGCCCACCGTCGCCCGCGCCTGGTCGAGCAGCGACTTCTGGAACTCGGGGGTGTTCAGCTTCCCCACGAGGTGGACGCCGTAGCCGGCGGCCGCCAGCGCCACGGCGAGGGCGAGGGCCGACCCGGCGAGGAGGAGCTTTCTCACGACACTCCCCTCACGGGCTGTCGATGGCGACGCGCCAGCGGAGGCCCGTCCGGGAGACGCGCACGTCGATGTGCTTGGGCCCCTTCGCGTCCGAGGCGGCGAAGCGGAGACGGTACTGGCCGGCGAGCTCGGCGCCCATCGACTCCAGGATCCGACCGACCCCCATCGCGGACGGAACCGACTCGAAGCGGCCGCCCGTCGCCTGCGCGAGGCCGTTGAGGACGCGCTCGTGGTCGCTGGACCCCACGATCGTCAGGTTCGCCGTGTCCCGCGGGACGTCGAGCCCCATGAGGGAGCCGGCGCCGCCCGCCTCGCCCTCCCGGTACATCACCCCGAGGATGCGCCCCCCGGCCTTGCGCACCCCCGCCGTCACGTCCCCCGGCGTGAGGCTGGCGTGGCCGGCGCCGGCCCCGGACACCGCCACGAGGGCCCGCCGCCGCCCCGACTCGCGTCCCAGCGACTCCGCGGCGTCGACCAGGGTGTCGAGGAGCGCGTTGGGCCCCTCGAAGCCAAAGCCCTGCGCCACCCTCTTCTCCACCTCCGCGCGTTCCCCCTTGAGCTCGCCGATCTTCCGGGCGTGATCGCCGGTCGTCCACAGCGTGCACCGCGATGCCGGGGGGAGCCGGGCCAGGAACCCCGAGACCGCGTCCATGGCCTGGACGCGGAAGACGCGCGCGGCCCCGGTGCTCGTGTCGAGAACGAGGACGACCGAGAGGGGACGCAAGTCCCTCTCGAGGCCGACGAGCTCCCGCGGTTCCCCGTTTTCGAGCACCTGCACCTCCTCGGCGCGGAGGTCCGGGACGAAGGCGCCCGCGGCATCGGTGACGACCAGGGCCAGCGTGCGCGTCTCGGCGGCCTCCGTCGCGAGGGGTGCGGCGGCGGCCAGGACAGCGAGGACCAGGCGGCGCATGGGAACCTCCCCCTTCACACCATTTTACGGTGGTGACCGCCGTCACGCCCGCCCTCGCAACCGGCTGCGTCTTCCCTTACATTGGAGGTGGAGGTCGACATGAAGCGTCTGTCCCTCGCCCTCGTTCCGGTGCTCGCCCTGGCCCTGGCCGCCTGTCAGAAGCAGGCCGAGCCCGCGCGCACCGCCGAAGCCTCTGCCCCGGTGGCGGCTGCGTCCGCCCCGCCCCCCGCGCCGGCCGAGGCTGCCGCGCCCGCGGGGACTTCCGCGGCTCCCGCCGAGGCCGCGGCCGCGACCCCCGCGCGCCCGGCCGGGGCCTCCTCGCGCCCGGCCCCGGCCGAGCCCGCTGCCCCGGCGCCGGTGGCCGCGCCCGCCGAGCCCGCTCCGGTCCCGACCCCCGTGCCCACCCCGACCCCCCGCCCGCGCGTGGTGGCCGCGGGCACCGCGCTCCCGATCGCGCTCGAGCAGGCCCTCAGCACGAAGACCGCCCAGCCCGAGCAGGCCGTCGCCGCCCGCCTCGCCGAGGACGTCGTCGTCGACGGGGACGTGCTGCTCCCCGCCGGCGCCGAGGTGCGCGGCCACGTCGTGACGGCGGTGCGCTCCGGACGCGTGCAGGGCCGGGCGCGCCTCGTGGTGGCCTTCGACCAGGTGCGGGCCGAGGGGAAGACCTACCGGATCGACGCGACCGGCTTCGACGTCACCGCCGGGTCGAGCAAGGGCAAGGACGCGAAGATCGCGGGCGGGGCCGCCGCCGCCGGTGTGCTCATCGGCGCGATCGCGGACGGCGGGGAGGGCGCGCTCAAGGGCGGCCTGATCGGCGGCGCGGCAGGCGGCGCGGCGGTCCTCGCCACGCGCGGGGTCGAGGTCGAGCTCCCGGCCGGCTCGCGCTACAAGATCGAGCTCAGGAAGAGCCTTCGCCTGGACTGAGACGACCGTCGAGGCGCCGCCGCGCCCAGGCGGCGTGCTCGCTCACCACCGGGTCCTCGTCCGCCTCGAGCCGCTCGAGCAGCGGGCGGTGCGAGGCGTCTCCGACGTTGCCGAGGGCCACCGCGACGCTGCGGAGCAGGCCACGGCGCTTGGCGCGCTTCACCGGGCTCCCCCGGAAGCGCTTGCGGAAGGCCTCCTCGTCGAGCCCGGCGAGGAGGGCGAGGTCCGGCGCCACCGCCCCTGGCCGCGGAGAGAACGCGGCGCCCCCTCGGTGGCGCCGCCGGCGGTTCCACGGGCACACGTCCTGGCAGACATCGCAGCCGAACACGTGGCGGCCCATCCCCTCGCGGAGCCCCTCCGGCACCTCCCCCTTGACCTCGATCGTCAGGTAGCTGATGCACCGCCTCGCGTCGAGGACCCCGGGCGCGACGAGGGCCTGCGTCGGGCAGGCCTCGAGGCAGGCCGTGCAGGTCCCGCACAGGTCCCCCCGCGGCGCGTCGGCCGGCAGGTCGAGGTCGGTCACGACCTCGCCGAGGAAGAACCACGAGCCGTGCTCGGGGTGGAGCAGGCAGCCGTTCTTCCCCCAGGCCCCGAGGCCCGCCGCGGCCGCCCAGGCCTTCTCCGCGATCGGGCCGGTGTCCACGTAGGCCCGGGCCTCGAAGGGAGCGGACTCCTCCCGCAGGCGCCCGAGCACGCGCTCCAGCATCGCCTTCATCACGTCGTGGTAGTCGTCTCCCCAGCCGTAGCGCGAGATCCACCCGCGCCCGGCGGGAGCCGCGGTGGAGTAGGGCTGCGGGGTGTCGTACTGCAGCCCGACGCAGAGGACGGCCCGCGCCCACGGGAAAGCGGCCCGCAGGTCGCTCCTCTTCGCGACCTGGCCCGACAGCCAGGCCATCTCGCCCGCGTACCCGCGGGCGACCCACTCGCCGAAGAAGGAGAGGTCGGGGGCCGCGTCGACGCGGGCGATGCCGGCGAGGTCGAAGCCGGCCTCGAGAGCCAGGGCCTTCGCCCTCGCCGCGAGGGCGGCCCCGCTCACGACCCGGCCCGGATGGGCAGTCGGCGCCGGCCCACCCGCAGGCAGTGGCCCCCCGGCGCCTCCTCGACGTGCTCGAGCAGGGCCTGGTGGGCCGCCCGCGAGAAGGCCGCCCGCGCGCGTCCCCCGCGGGCCAGGCACTCCACGCGGCCCGAGCGGGCGTCGGTCGAGAGCGAGGCGGGCCCCAGGACCTCCTCGGTCCCGTCGTCGAGCACGACCCGGGCCTCGCCGGCCGCCGCGTCGAGCCGCAGCTCCGTGACCTCGAACGCCGGGCCCTCCACGACGACGGGCAGGCGCCTCCCGCCCTCCACGAGGAACGCCCCGTCGTCCTCGAAGACGAGGTGCGCCTTCAGGAAGCGCAGCGACGGCAGGTGGACGATGCGGAACTCGCCGACGCTCCAGCTGCCGTCCGGACCGACGCGAACACCCTCAGGAGGCGGCCACCACTCGGCCATGCACCAGTATAGTCAGTCCTTCGGGGCCTCCGCCTCGCCCTCGGGGCCGCCCAGGCCGAGCCCGCACTCGGAGCACTCGGTGGCCCCGCTCGCCGTGCGGGCCCCGCAGGCGGGGCACTCCAGGTAGCCGCGCTCGGCGTCGAAGCGCGTCTCGACCGCGTGCAGGCCCTCCGAGTCCTCGTGGGGGGCGACGATCTCGGCGAGCACCCGCAGGGCGGAGGCGGCGTCGCCCTCGGGCACGAGGAGCACGTAGCGCGACGGCGCGCCCTCGGACCCGCCGGGCTGCTCGGCGAGACGGTACTCGAGCCCCGCCTCGCGCAGCCGCTCGGCCATCGGCACGAGGTCGGCCGCGCGCGGCGTGAGGAAGAGGACGCGGTGGCCCGAGAGATCGGCCGCCGCCGTCTCCTCGGGCGGCGCCGCGCCGGTCTCGTCCCCGAAGCGGTCCTCCAGCTCGCCCCCGCAGTCGGCACAGCGAACCACGCCGGGCCGGTATTCCTCGCCGCAGTCGCGGCAGACGCGAACGTGCATCGGGTGCTCCCTCAGGGGCAGCGGCAGGGCGGACAGCCGATGTCGAGGACCACCCGCCACTCGCCGTCCTTCTCGAGGCGCCACGTGGAGTTGAACGTGCCGACGCGCGCGCCCTCCGGGTCGAAGACGGGGCCGGTGCTGATTGCCAGGGTCCCGGAGCCGGTCACCTCGACCCGCTCGGGCGCCCAGGAGAACGGGGCCTTCGCCCCCTCGAAGTACGGCTTCCAGCCCTCGGCCACGGCCTCGCGGCCGCGCAGCGTGCGCTGCGCGCCCAGGAACAGCGCCTCCTCCGCCACGAACGTCGCGAAGGCCGCGTGGTCCCGGTCCGCCATCGTCTTCGCGAAGGCCGCCTCGCGCGAGCGCACCCTCGTCGCGAGCGCCTCCACGGGCTCGGCCGCCCGCGCCGGTGCCGCGGCCAGCCCGCAGGCCAGCAGTGCTCCGACGAGTCCCGTCCCTCGTGTCATCGTTCCCCCGATCGGTCGCTTATCATAGCGCTCATGCACAAGACGACACCCGACCACCACGATGCCGAGCTGCTGATCGAGGTCTACGACCTGCGCCGCGAAGCGGTGATGCGCGAGTCGCGGCGGGCGATCCTGCGCGAGTTCTGGCCGAAGAGCTGGGACGACGTCCAGGCGGTCCTGAAGGCGGAGCACCCGCTCAACGCGGCCTACCGTCAGACCGCCACCTACTGGGAGATGGTGTACAGCATGGTCCGGCACGGGATCGTGCACGGGGGCTTCTGGCTGGAGAACAACGGCGAGGGCCTCTTCCTGTTCGCCAAGATCGAGCCCTTCCTGCCGCAGATCCGGGCGGCGGGGCAGCCGAGTGCCTTCCGCAACGCCGAGTGGGTGGCGCGGGAGTGCCCGGACGGCCAGCCCATCTACGAGCGCATCAAGGCGCGGGTCGCGCAGATGGCGGCGGCGCGGGGCTAGTCCGGTTGCCCCGGATCGCCGCGGTCGTCCTCGACTTCGACGGCCTCATCGTCGACACCGAGACACCCATCTTCGAGGCGTGGCTCGCGGCCTACCGCCGCCGGGGCCAGCCCCTCGGCCTGGGGGAGTGGCAGCACGCCCTCGGGACCCACGGGGGCTTCGACCCCCTCGCGCACCTCGAGGGCCTCGCGGGCGCCGCTCTCGACCGGGAGGCGGTCCTCGCCGAGGTGAAGGAGGCGACGGCGCGGGGTTGCGCGGACCAGCCGCTGCTGCCGGGTGTCGAGGCCCTCCTGGGGGACGCGCGGGAGCTCGGCCTCGGGCGCGCGGTCGCGTCCAGCAGCTCGTGCGGCTGGGTCGACGGCTGGCTCCGCCGCCACGGGATCCGCGAGCTGCTCGACGTGGTGGTGGCCCGCGACGACGTCCGGAAGGTCAAGCCGGACCCGGAGCTCTTCCTGCTCGCCGCCGCCCGCCTCGGGGTCGAGCCGGGCGCCTGCGTCGTCTTCGAGGACTCGCCCAACGGCATGAGGGCCGCGCTCGCCGCCGGCATGCGCTGCGTGGCCGTCCCCAACGACCTGACGCGCCCGCTCGCCCGGCCCGAGGTCGACCTCGTCCTCGGCTCGCTCGCCGAGCGGCCGCTCGCCGCGGTCCTCCGGGCGCTCGCCACGGTGCCCGCCGGCGCCTGAGGCGGTGAGGATCAGGCCGCCGGGCCGAAGCAGGAGGCCGCGTAGCCCGAAGCGTCCCGGGGGCAGGGGAGGAAGCCCGCCGACTCCGCCTCCCGTGTGCTCGAGAAGAACACCCGGTTGTTGACGGGTACGGCCGCGACGTCGGCGGCGGGCACGTAGGAGCGGGTGAACCAGTCACCGACCGGGCGCGAGAGGGGCTCGCCCCCCTTCCGTCGGCGGTACTCGAAGGGCAGCTCGGCCAGGCGGTGGCCGGGCTGCCAGATGCCGAGGCCCTCCCGCTGGGCGGCGACCTGGGCCGCGCGGTACTCCTCGAAGTGCGCGACGTTGGGCCAGATGACGTAGAGGACCGCGCGGCCCCGGCGGAGCTGCTCCTCGTTCGCGTCGAGCCCGTCGGCCGTGCGCCTCACGTGGGCGAGCAGCCGGCCGTACGTGTCGAGGATGGTGGGCCCCGTCTCCAGCCGGACGGAGGACCCCGTCGGAATCAGGGACTGGAGGCTGGAGGTCGCCTCCACCGCCCAGGGCTCCTGAGTGTCGCCGCTCTTCTCGGGCGCGTCGATGTTGAGGAAAACGACGGCCTCGACGCGGCGCTCGGTGGGGTCCGGGAGGGAGGCGCGCGTCGGGGCGGGGGAGCTCCCGCCGCAGGCGGCCAGGCCCACCGCCAGAAGGGCCGCGGCTGAGCGGGGTCGCACGGGCCGCCTCAGGCCGGAAGGCCCTGCGCGATCACCGGCTCGATCGCCTCCGCGAAGAGGTCGACCTCGTCGGGGGTCGTGTAGACGCAGGGGGTGACCCGCAGGCCCTCGAACGCGCGGCGTGAAGCCATGCCCCTCTCCCTTCTCGTGCGGCCGGAGCGCATCTTACGCCGGGGTGGCCGCCCGGGGGAGGGTTCGGGACCCGTCCCGTCCGGTGTAGAGTCGGGGCTCGTCATGACCCGCACTCCGCCGGGCCCGCCGGGGCTCGCCCGCGAGATCGGCCTCTTCGGCGCCACCATGCTCGTCATGGGCGGGATCGTGGGCTCGGGCATCTTCATGAACCCGTACGTCGTGGCACGGCAGGTCGGCACGCCGACGCTCGTGCTCGCGGCGTGGGCCTTCGGCGGCCTGGTGGCCCTGGCCGGGGCCTTCGTCTACGCCGAGCTCGCCTCTCTGCGCCCGGAGGTGGGCGGGCAGTACGCGTACCTGCGCGAGGCCTACAGCCCCCGCGTCGCCTTCCTCTACGGCTGGGTGCTCCTGCTCGTGACGCAGAGCGGCGGCATGGCCGCGGTGGCCGTCACCTTCGCCCGCTACCTGGGCGAGCTCGTCCCGCTCCCGCTTTCCGAGGCGGCGGTGGCCGTCCTCGCCCTGGCCGTCCTCACCGCCGTCAACTGCCTCGGCGTGAGGGCGGGCAACGACGTGCAGGCGCTCCTGATGGTGCTGAAGACGCTGGCCATCCTCGGCCTCGTGGCGGTCGGCTTCGTCGCCTTCGGGGGCGACCGCGTGACCCTGCGCCCGGTGCTGGACCGGCCGCCGTCGCCCGGCCTGGTGGTCGCGTTCGGCGCCGCCCTGGTACCCGTGCTGTTCGCCTACGGCGGCTGGCAGACCTCCGGCTTCGTGATGGGAGAGCTCAGGCGGCCGGCGCGCGACATGCCGCGGGCGCTCCTGCTGGGCGTCGCGGGCGTCGTCGTGCTGTACCTCTCCGTCAACGTCGTCTGCCTCCGGGCGCTCGGCGCCCGTGGCCTCGCCGCGAGCACCGCCCCCGCCTCGGACGTGATGCGGCTCGCCCTCGGCGAGCGGGGCGCGCGGCTCATCGCGGTGGGCATCGCCGTGTCCACCTTCGGATTCCTCGCCCAGGGCATCCTGACCGCGCCCCGCGTCTACTACGCCATGGCGCGGGACGGCGTCTTCTTCGAGAGCGTCGGCCGGCTCACCGCGCGCACGCGCGTGCCCGCGCTCGCGATCGCGCTGCAGGGCGTGGCCGCCGCGGTGATCGCCCTCTCGGGCCGCTACGAGCAGATCCTCAACTACGTGGTCTCGGTGGACTTCATCGCGATGGGGCTCACCGGGGCCGCGCTCTTCGTCTACCGGCGGCGCGGGGAGGCGGGGGACTTCCGCGCCCCCGGCCACCCCTGGACGACCGCCTTCTTCGTCCTCTCCTGCTGGCTCGTGGTGGCCGCCACGATCCACCGCTACCCCGGCGACAGCGTCATCGGCCTGGGCATCCTCGCCCTCGGCCTGCCCGTCTATCGGCTGTGGAGGCCCGCGTGAGCTCGCCCTTCTCGGAGTACATGGAGTGGGCCAAGACCCTCTCCGCCGCCCGCTTCAACCTCGCCTCGAGCGGCGTCGCCGCCTTCCCGCTCGCCGACCTCGGGGCGCGTATCGAGGACCTCGAGATCGGCGGGGACAGCGCCTACGGCTACGCGCCGCTCCAGGAGCGGCTCGCGCGCAAGGCCGGGGTCGACCCGGACCGCGTCGTCCACGCCACCGGCACGTCGATGGCGAACCTGCTCGTCCTCGCCGCGGCCGCCGAGGCGGGGGACGAGGTCCTGATCGAGGAGCCCACCTACTCTCTGCTCGTGGACGCGGCGCGCTGGCTGCGCCTCGACGTGCGGCGCTTCCCGCGGCGCGCGGAGGAGGCCTTCCGGCTCGACCCCCGCGAGGTCGAGCGGGCGCTCACCCCGCGCACGCGGCTGGTCGTGGTCACGAACCTGCACAACCCCTCGAGCGCCTTCACCCCCCCGCAGGACCTCCGCGCCGTGGGCGACGCCGCCCGCTCGGTGGGGGGGCGCGTCCTCGTGGACGAGGTCTACCTCGAGTCGTACGCCGTGCTGGGCCGCCCCTTCGGCTCGGCCGCGCACCTCGGGCCCGAGTTCGTGGTGACTTCGAGCCTCACCAAGGCCTACGGCCTGTCCGGCCTGCGCTGCGGGTGGGCGGTGGCCGATCCCGACCTCGCCCGGAGGATGTGGCGTCTCAACGACCTGTTCGGCGTCATCCCGGCGCACCCCGCGGAGCGGCTCAGCGTGGTGGCTCTCGACCGCCTGGCCCGCCCTTCCGCCCGGGCGCGGGCAATCCTCGAGCCGAACACGGAGGGCGTCAACGCGTTCCTGGCCGCCCGCCCGGAGCTCGAGTGCGCGCCGGCGGACGGGGGCATGATCACCTTCCCGCGCCTCGTCCGGGGGGACGTGGACGGGCTGTGCCGGCGGCTGCGCGAGCGGTTCGAGACGACGGTCGTCCCCGGCCGCTTCTTCGGCGTCCCCGGCCACTTCCGCCTCGCCCTCGGCTGTCCGCCCGAGACCCTCGAGGGAGGGCTCGACCGCCTGGCGCGGGCCCTCGACGAGGAGCGCTGAAGGGCCCATCCCGCTGGTATAGACTGGAGTTTCAGTCCAGTTGAAGCCCGGATGAGGAACATGAGACGAAGCCCCTTTGCCCCCGTCGTGCTGGTTCTCGCGTCGGCCGCCGCGCTCCTGGCCCAGGATGCGGGGAAGCCCGCCCCCGCCCAGGTGCCGACCCCGCCGGCCGGGACGCCCTCCTTCCCCGCCCAGGTCGAGCAGGTCATCGTGGACGTGGTGGTGACCGACAAGAAGGGCACCCCGGTCCGGGGGCTCACGAAGGACGACCTCGTCGTGACCGAGGACGGGACCCGCCAGTCGATCGTCTCCTTCGACGCGGTGGTGCTGCCCGACGAGCCCTCCGCCGCGCCCCCCCCGCCGCCCCGCGTGTCGGTCAACACCACGCCGGAGGCGCGCCAGGGCCGGACGTTCGCGATCGTCTTCGACGACACCCACATCACCCCCTGGAAGGCGAACCAGGCCAAGGCGGCGGTGGTGAACTTCCTCGAGAAGGCCACCCGGGAGGGCGACCGCGTCAGCCTCATCTCCACCGCGGGCGGCACGTGGTGGACGACCCGCATGGAGGGCGGGCGCCAGAAGCTCGTGGACATGGTGAAGCGCTTCGACGGCCGCCTCATCCCCGACACCTCTCCGGACCGGATGTCGGACTGGGAGGCGATGCGCATCCAGGTCTACCGCGACACCCAGGTCATGGCGCGGGTGGCGCGCCGCTACGAGACGTACGGGGTGGGCTCCCAGATGAGCCAGAACCAGCAGCGGGACAGCATCAGCCAGGGCATGGGCGAGGACCCCTACGTCACGGGGCGCGCCTCCGAGGTCTACTACCAGGCTTCCACCCGGCTGCGGATCACCCTCGACGCCCTCGAGCGGACGCTCAACGGGCTCGCCATGGCGAAGGGGCGCAAGTCGGTGATCCTCGTCTCGGAGGGCTTCATCTACGACAACAACATCGACGAGTTCAAGCGCGTGAACGAGGCCTCCCGGCGCGCCAACGCGGCCATCTACTTCCTGAACGCGCGCGGCCTCGAGGGGATGCCGCTCGCGATGACCGCGCAGTTCGGGCCGGCCCTGCCCGACCAGGACGTGGGCTTCGCCTTCGCGGAGACGCTCGACGCGGTGGAGGGCTCGGACTCGGTGGCGGCCGACAGCGGCGGCTTCACCGTGCGCAACACGAACGACCTCGGGGCCGGCATCCAGCGAATCGCCAACGAGACCCAGGCCTACTACCTGCTCGGCTACACGCCCACCAACACCGCCCGCGACGGCCGGTTCCGCAAGATCCAGGTGAAGCTCGCGAGGAGCAAGGGCCTGCAGGTGCGCGCGCGCAAGGGCTACTACGCCCCGAACGACACCGGCAGGACCGCCATGGCGCCCAAGAAGGGCGTCGACCCCGTGCTCCAGGGCGCCCTCGACTCGCCGTGGGCGCAGGAGGACCTGCCCCTGCGCATGACCCACTACGTGGGGGACGAGAAGACGCTCGGGAAGGCCACGGTCCTCGTGGCCACCGAGGTGGACGTCCGCGGGCTCACCTTCGAGGAGAAGGACGGCCGCAACCTCGCCGACGTGCAGTTCCTCCTGGTGGTGGCGCACCGGGAGAGCGGGGAGTTCTTCCGCTACGACCAGGCCGTGAACATGAAGCTGCTGCCGTCCACGCGCGAGCGGCTGAACCGCCAGTGGTACCCGATCGTGCGGGACTTCGAGCTCAAGAGCGGGGACTACCAGGCGAAGATCGTGGTGCGCGACCAGCGCAGCGGGCGGGTGGGGACCGTGATCCACGAGTTCGAGGTCCCGCCCCTCGACGCGCTGCGCGTCTCGACCCCGGTCCTGAGCGACATGCGCGGCCCCGGCGCGCTGGCGGAGGGCGCTCCCGGGGGCGGGCTGGCCGTCATGGCGAGGCGGGAGTTCCCCGAGGGCGGCCAGCTCTTCTGCCAGTTCGAGGTGTTCGGGGCGCAGAAGGACGAGAAGACGGGGATGCCGCACGTCACCCAGGGCTACGTGGTGACGCGGCCGGACGGGAGCGTGCTCACGGCCACGGAGCCCACCCTCATCAACCCCACCTCGCTCGGCCAGGTGGCCCGGATGGTCGGTTTCCGCCTCGTCGACACGCCCCCGGGGGACTACGAGATGGTGATGGCGATCCGGGACGACATCGCGGGCCGGTCGATCGAGGTCCGCGAGCCGTTCAAGGTGGTGGAGCCCTTGCCCCCGTCGGCGATGCCGCCCGCGCCGGCGACCCCCGGGCCGGCGCCCGGGAGCAACTAGGCCGTCGTCACTTCGCGGCGGGGGAGGCGGCGGGGGCCGGCGTCCCGGCCGGGGCCTCGGCGGGAGCGGGCGGGGCGGCGGGCAGGCTCGCCGGCGCGGCGGTCGCGGCCGGGGTCGCCGCGGCCGGCACCTGGTCGAGGACCCCGCTGCGGCCGGGCCGGATGATCGAGAGGGCCAGGCTGGTCACCATGAAGACGCCGGCCAGGATGGTGGTGGCCCGCGAGAGCACGGTGGCGGATCCCCGGGGCCCGAACGCGGTCTGCGTGCCGCCGCCCCCGAAGGCGCTCGCCAGGTCCTGCCCCTTGCCCTGCTGGAGCAGGACGACCGCGATCAGGAAGAGGCACGCCACCACGTGCACGAAGACGATCAGGTAGAAGAGAAAAGCCATGTCCGCCGCCGATCCTCGCTTCTCTTGACTCCGCCCCCATCGGGGCCGGGGCGTCCTCGGGCGACACGCTCCAGGGGACGCGCAAACCTGAAGTCTAGCAGACGCCGCACGAAAACAGAAAGGAAGAGGGGTCAGGTCTTGAACGGTGACGTCACAATTCAAGACCTGACCCCGTTCGAGGCTAGGGGGTCCTTCGCCTACTGCCGGTCGTAGTGGACGAGCTTCAGGAACGAGTCGGCCTTCAGCGAGGCCCCGCCCACGAGCGCGCCGTCCACGTCGGGCAGCGCCATCAGGCCCTTTACGTTGTCCGGCTTGACGCTGCCGCCGTAGAGGATGCGCAGCGCCTCGCCGGTCGCCTTGCCGTGGACGGCCCCGACCCGGAGGCGGATGAACGCGTGAACCTCCTGCGCCTGCTCCGGAGTGGCCACCTTGCCGGTGCCGATCGCCCACACCGGCTCGTAGGCGATCACGATTCGATTCGTCTCCTCCGGGGCGAGCGCGTTCAGGATCGCGTCGACCTGCCGCTTCACGACGTCCATCGTCCTCGCCGCCTCGCGCTCGGAGAGCGTCTCGCCCACGCAGGAGACGGGCAGGAGGCCGGCGTCGAGCGCGGCCTTCGTCTTCCGCGCGACGCCCTCGTCCGTCTCCGCGAAGTGCTGCCGACGCTCGGAGTGGCCGAGGATGACGTGGCTCGCCCCCACGTCCTTGAGCATCGCCGCGGAGACCTCGCCGGTGAAGGCACCCTCCTTCTCGAAGTACATGTTCTGGGCGGCGACCGCGACGGGGCTGCCCTTGGCCGCGGCCACCACTGCGACGAGCGAGGTGTACGGCGGGGCCACCAGCGTGTCGCCGGGGGCGCCGGCGAGGCCCTTCTTGATCTCCTCGACGAGGGCCACGGCCTCGGCCGTCGTCTTGTACATCTTCCAGTTGCCGGCGATGAGCTTGCGACGCATTTGCTGTTCCCCCGTGAGGTGGTGTGGTTACTTCTCGCTCAGGTAGGTGACCCCGGGAAGCTCCTTGCCCTCGAGGAACTCGAGAGAGGCGCCCCCGCCGGTCGACACGTGGGTCACCTTGTCGGCGAGGCCGTTCTTCTCGATGGCGGACACGGAGTCGCCCCCGCCCACCACCGTGATCGCCCCGTGAGCGGTGGCTTCGGCCAGCGCGCTCGCGACCGCGAGCGTGCCCTTCGCGGTGTCCGGGATCTCGAAGACGCCCATCGGTCCGTTCCAGACGACGGTCTTCGCCCCCTTGACGATGTCGGCGAACTTCGCGCGGCTCGCCTCGCCGATGTCGACGCCGATGTCCTTCGGGCCGATCTCGTCCCAGGCCACCGTCTTCAGCGTCCCGATCTTGCGCGCGTCGAAGTCGAAGACGTCGGTGACGACGGTGTCCACGGGCAGGACCAGCTTGTCGCCGGCCTTCGCCAGCAGCTCCCGCGCCATCCCGATCCGGTCGTCCTCGACCAGCGAGCCGCCGATCTGCTTGCCCTGGGCCTTGTAGAACGTGAACGCCATGCCGCCGCCGATGATGAGCTTGTCGACCTTGGGCAGGAGCGACGAGATGACGTCGATCTTCCCGGAGACCTTGGCCCCGCCGATGATCGCGACGAACGGCCGCTTCGGCGCGTTGACGGCGTCGCCGAGGAAGTCGAGCTCCTTCTTCATCAGGTACCCGGCGGCGCGCTTCTCGAGCGAGACGCCGGTCATGGAGCTGTGGGCCCGGTGGGCGGTGCCGAAGGCGTCGTTCACGTAGACGTCGCCGAGCCTCGTGAGCGACGCGCGGAAGGCACCAACCGCCTCGGGGTCGGCCTTCACCGAGGTGCCGTCCTCCTTCTTGACCTTGCCCTCCTCCTCGATGTGGAAGCGGAGGTTCTCGAGGAGGGCGACCTCGCCGGGCTTCAGGGCGGCGCCGGCGGCCTCGACCTCGGGGCCGACGCAGTCCTCGAGGAACTTCACCGGCTTGCCGAGGAGCTCGGCGAGCCTCTCCGCCACCGGCTTCAGGGAGTACTTGGCGATCTTCTGTCCGTCCGGGCGGCCGAGGTGGCTCATGAGCACCAGGCTCGCTCCCTTGCCGAGCACGTACTGGATGGAGGGCAGCGAGGCACGCAGGCGCTTGTCGTTGTCCACCCGGCCGTCCTTGACCGGCACGTTGAAGTCGACGCGCATGAGCACGTGCTTGCCCTTGAGGTCGAGGTCCTCGATGAACAGCTTAGCCATGGCTCTGTCCCCGTTTCTTCTCGTTCTCGTGAAAAGGGGCGGCCCTTTCACGGGCCGCCCCCGGGAGCCTCGGGGTCCCCCCGGGGCCTTTGCCTCTACTTCGCGCCGTCCTTCTTCGCCATGTAGCGGAGGAGATCGATGACGCGGTTGGAGTAGCCCCACTCGTTGTCGTACCAGGACACGATCTTGAAGAAGCGCTTCTCGCCCTTCAGGTTGTTCTGGAGCGTGGCCAGCGAGTCGTAGATGGACGAGCGGGCGTCGTGGATGAAGTCGGTGGAGACGACCTCATCGTTGCAGTAGCCGAGGATGTCCTTGAGGTAGGTCTCGCTCGCCTTCTTCATGAGCCCGTCGATCTCCTCGATCGACGTGTCCTTGACCGAGCGGAAGGTGAGGTCCACGACGGAGACGTTCGGCGTGGGCACGCGGAAGGACATGCCGGTGAGCTTGCCCTTCGTCGCGGGGAGCACCTCGCCCACCGCCTTCGCGGCGCCGGTCGAGGACGGGATGATGTTGATCGCCGCCGCGCGGCCGCCGCGCCAGTCCTTCTTCGAGGGGCCGTCCACCGTCTTCTGCGTCGCGGTGTAGCTGTGGATCGTGGTCATGAGGCCGGTCTCGATCCCCAGGCCCTCCTTCAGGATGACGTGGACCACCGGGGCCAGGCAGTTCGTCGTGCAGGACGCGTTCGAGACGACGTGGTGCTGGGCGGGGTCGTACTCGCCCTCGTTCACGCCCATCAGGAGGGTCTTCACCCCGCCCTTGCCCGGGGCGGAGATGATGACCTTCTTCGCCCCGGCCGCGAGGTGGCCCTTGGCCTTCTCGAGGTCGGTGAAGAGCCCGGTGCACTCGAGCACGTACTCGGCGCCGAGCTCCTTCCAGGGCAGCTGGCTCGGGTCCTTCGCCGCCATGACGCACTTCACCGCGTCGCCGCCGACCACGAGCACGTCGTTGGCCTCGGCGGCCGGGCTGCTCTTCTTCGCCCCGAGCGCGTGCTTGAAGCGGCCGTGCACCGAGTCGTACTTCATCTGGTACGCGAAGTAGTCGGCGTCGGTGGAGATGTCGACGACGCCGACGACGTCGATCTCCTTGCCGAGGAGGCCCTGATCGCAAAGGGCCTGGAACACCAGGCGCCCAATCCGGCCGAAACCATTGATCCCGACTTTGATCGCCATCTCGTCGACCTCCCCGTATGAACCGAACCTGGCAGTCTAGCCCACGCTGCGCGCGAGGCACAAGAAACGGCGGGACCATGGCGCGTGGACCAAGCGAACTACGTTGTCCCGAGGGCATTTGCCGGCGTTCTCGGGGTCAGCGGTCGGGTTCATGGCTCCTGCCGCCTGAACCGGTCCGCCTCCGCCGCCGCGGCTCCGGGTCAGGCCGTCCGTAACGGCGTTGCAGCGGTCGGCGACCGGAGAGACACTCCGCCATGCGACGGCTGCTCCCCGCCCTCCTCGCCGCCACGGCGCTGGTCGCCACACCCCATCGGGTGCAGCCAGCCCCCGGATCCGGGACGCCGGCGATCCTGTTCGAGGACGGCTTCGGCCGCCTCACGCCGGGGATGTTCTCGCCCGGCGTCGTCGGAGCCCACGCCGAGTACCACTACCTGCCCGCGCTGGCCCCGAAGGGGGGCTGGGTGGTCTCGACCTTCCTGAGCGACGGCTCACAGCGCGCGTGGCGCGTCGTTCGGCAGGACGGCCGGGCGAGCATGGAGCAGACGTACACGGCGCCCCTCGACGAGCGCTCGCGGACACACCCGATGCTCGTGGCGGGGGACCCGGCGTGGTCGGACTACGAGCTCGAGGCGAGCTTCGCCCCGGCGACGGCGGAGGGCCAGAGCGGCGTCGTCTTCCGCTACCGCCACGACCGGGCCCACTACTTCGCCGGGGTGATGGGCGGGGAGGCGCTGCTGAAGAGGGTGAACGAGGGCGCCGCGTTCCGGAAGCTCGCGGAGACGGTGCTCGCACGGGGGTCCTTCGCCTCGCGTCCAGGCGACGTCGTCCGCCTCCGCGTCGGCGTGCGCGGCGACGCCCTGCGGGCCGAGTTCGACGGCCAGGTGGTTCTGGAGGCGCGGGACGGGACCTTCCTCGAGGGCCGCATCGGCCTAACCTCCGACGTGCCGACCCGTTTCGACTTTGTGCGCGTGACCGCCGCTCCCGAGGCCGCCCGGCGCTTCGAGTCGGCGCGCGAACGCCGTGAGGCCGAGGAGGAGGCTCGCGTCGCGGCGAACCCCCGGATGGTGCCGTGGCGGAAGCTGCGCACCGACGGCTTCGGCGTCGGCCGCAACCTGCGCTTCGGCGATCTCGACGGCGACGGCCGTCTCGAGATCCTCGTCGGCCAGGTCGTGCACCACGGCCCGAAGGACCGGCACAGCGAGCTCGGGTGCCTCACCGCCCTGACGCTCGACGGGCGCGTCCTCTGGCAGTCCGGAGATCCTGACGCCTGGAAGGACGGTCTTACGAACGACGTCGCCTTCCAGGCCCACGACCTCGACGGCGACGGCCGGGCCGAGGTCGTGTACTGCCGCGACCAGGAGTTGGTGGTGGCCGAGGGGACGAGCGGCCGGGTCCTGCGGAAGATTCCGACGCCGCTCGTGCCTGCGGGCGACGACCGGCCGAAGAGCCCGTTCCCCCGCGTCCTGGGCGACAGCCTCTTCTTCGCCGACCTGCGCGGGACCGGGAGGCCCCGCGACATCGTCCTCAAGGACCGCTACTGGCACCTGTGGGCCTTCACCGACGCGCTCGAGCCTCTGTGGGACGTCGCCCTGCGCACGGGCCACTACCCCTACGCGTATGACGTGGACGGCGACGGCCGGGACGAGCTCGCTGTCGGGTATTCCCTCGTCGACCACGACGGCCGCATCCTGTGGAGCCACGACCGCGACCTGCAGGACCACGCCGACGGCGTGGCGATCGTGCCATTCATGGAGGGTGAGCCGCCCCGCCTCCTTTGGGCGGCGAGCGACGAGGGGATGATCTTCGCGGACCTCGACGGCCGCATCCTGCGCCACCTGCAGCTCGGGCACGTGCAGAACCCGTCCACGGCCGACTACCGGCCGGACCTCCCGGGGCTCGAGACGGTCACGATCAACTTCTGGGGGAACCAGGGCATCGTCCACTTCTTCGACGCGGGGGGCGAGCCCTATCACGAGTTCGAGCCCGTGCAGCAGGGCAGCATGATGCTGCCGGTCAACTGGACCGGCCGCCCGGGCGAGTACTGGGTGCTCTCCCCGAACGTCGGCGAAGGGGGTCTCTTCGACGGCTGGGGTCGGCGAGCGGTGCGGTTCCCCACGGACGGTCACCCGGACCTGTGCTACTCCGTCCTGGATCTCTCCGGCGACTGCCGCGACGAGATCGTCGTGTGGGACCCGTACGAGATCTGGATCTACACGCAGGGCGACAACCCGCGCCCCGGGCGTCTCTACAGGCCGAAGCGAAACCCGCAGTGGAACGCCTCCAACTACCAGGCGACCGTGTCGCTCCCGGCCTGGTCGGAGTAGGGGACCGGCGAGCGCGTTGCACCATCCGCCGTGCCTGGGCCATGATCCCGCCCATGTCGCAGCCCGAGGAGACCGCCGAGTTCACCGCGAAGGCCGTCGTCACCGGGGTGGTCCTGGGGATCGTGTTCGGCGCCGCCAACGCCTACCTGGGCCTGCGGGTCGGCATGACTGTCTCCGCCTCGATCCCGGCGGCGGTGATGACGGTGGCCGCGTTCCGGCTCTTCAGGTCCAGCGGCACGATCCTCGAGGCCAACCTCTCGCAGACGGTGGCCTCCGCCTCGACCGCGCTCGCCACCGGCACGATCTTCACGATCCCCGCGCTCTTCCTCTGGGGCATGGTGCCGCCGTACCTGCAGGTGGTGGCCCTCGCCTTTCTCGGGGGCCTCCTCGGGCTGTCCGCGATGATCCCCCTGCGCCGGCTCCTCATCGTGAAGGCCCACGACGAGCTGCCGTACCCGGAGGGCACCGCCTGCGCGGAGGTGCTGCGGGCCACGAGCGGCGAGCGGGCGGGGCAGGTGAGCGGGAGCGCGTGGATCTTCCGGGGCATGGCGGTGGGAGCGGCGGTCAAGGTCCTCATCTCGCTCGCGTACCTGATCCCCGGCGAGCTGCACGCGGCCCTGCCGGTGCTGCCCAGGGCCGAGCTGGCCCTCGAGGTCGCGCCCGCGCTCCTGGGGGTGGGCTACATCCTCGGGTACCGCCAGTCCGCGGTGTGCGTGGCCGGCGCCCTCATCTCGGCGGTCACGCTCACCCCGCTCATCGCGTGGCTGGGCGGGAGCCTGCCGGCGCCGCTCTACCCCGAGACGGAGCGCCTCGTGTCGCAGATGGACGCGAACGACATCTGGGCGCGCTACGTGCGCTACATCGGCGCGGGCGCGGTGGCCACCGCCGGCATCCTCACCGTGCTGCGCGGCCTGCCGACGATGGCCGGCGCCTTCATGGCCGTGGCCCGCGGCCTGCGGGCCGACCGGCGCGGCACCGGGGAGGCGGTGGAGCGGACCGATCGCGACCTGCCCGCCGGCTTCGTCTTCGGCGGCGTGGCCACGGTCGTGCTCGTGGCCGGGCTCGTCCCCGGTGTCTTCGCGGGCGGCATGGCGCCGCTCCAGCGTGCGATCCTGGCGGCCGGCGTGGGCGTCTTCGGCGTGCTCTTCGTGACCGTGGCCGCCCGCATCGTGGGGATCGTGGGCGTCTCCTCCCAGCCCACGTCCGGGATCGCGCTGGTGACGCTGCTCGGCACCGCCTCGGTCTTCGCTGCGGCCGGCTGGGTGGACCCGGGCGCGCGGGCCGGGGTCCTGACCGTCGGCACGATCGTGGCGATCGCGGCGAGCAAGGCCGGCGACATCTCGCAGGACCTGAAGACGGGCTGGCTGGTGGGCGCGACGCCCGCGCGGCAGCAGCTCGGCCAGCTGATCGGGGCAGCCTTCGCCTGCTGGGCGGTGGCGGCGACGGTGCTCCTGCTCGGCAGCGCCTACGAGTTCGGCTCGAAGGAGATCCCGGCGCCCCAGGCGACGCTGATGAAGACGATCATCGAGGGTGTCCTCGCCGGTGCCCTGCCCTGGGGCCTCGTGCTCACCGGGGCCGGCCTCGCCGTCGGCGCGATGCTCTGCGGGGTGTCGGGCCTCGCCTTCGCGATCGGCGTGTACCTGCCCCTCGCCACGATGGCGCCGCTCTACGTGGGCGGCTGCGTGCGCGCCCTCGCCGAGCGCGGCCGTGGCCGGCCGAAGGAGGGCGAGGGTGACCCGGGGGTCCTGGCCGCCTCCGGCCTCGTGGCCGGGGAAGGACTCACCGGGGTGGTCGTGGCCGGCCTCGTGGCCGCCGGCGTCGCCCCCAAGGCGCTCGACCCGCGCCTGGGCGGGATCGCGGGCGAGGCGGCGGCGCTAGCCGTCGCTCTCGCGGTCTGCGCCTTCCTCTACCGAGGGGGTCGCCGCCGCGCGCAGTAGCGCCTCCCCTCCCTGTGCGAGCGAGCCGACCCAGACGCGGAAGGCCGCCTCGGACGCCGCCCTCGACACGGAGGGCACCGTGCCGCGGTCGTCGCTCCTGCGGATCTGGTCCACCTTCTTGAGCAGCGCGATGCCGGCCTCCGCGTGCCCTCCCTTCGCCATCTCCTCGGCTACGCTCGCGATCACCGCGAGGGCGTCCTTCTCGTGGCCGGCGTCGAGCATCAGCTTGGCGAGGTGAAGCCGCACGCGGGGGCTCCAGTCGGAGCCCCCGAAGTGCGCGGCCAGCACGGCGGCGGCCCGCTCGGGGCTCGCGTCCTCGGGAAGAGAGCGCACGGCGGTCTCCTCCGGGCTCTCGGCGCGGCCGTCGCGGACGCCCTCGAGGATGGGCCGGGCGGCGGGCCGGGCCTCGACGAGCCGCTCGAGCGCCCAGTGGGCGATCTCCAGGAGCTCGCAGTCGGTCACGGCGACCACGGTCGCCGTACGCGGCCGACCCGAGAGCGCCGCCACCTCACCGAAGAAGTCGCCCGCCTCGAGGCGGCGGATCTCGAGCGCCCGCCCGTGTCCTCCCAGCACGAGGATGCGCACGCTCCCGCTCGCGATGAGGAAGACGCTGTCCCCGGGATCGCCCTCGCTCACCACGATCCCGCCGGCGGGCACGAGGCGCCGGTGGAGCCCCTCCGCGGTGCTCCGGAAGAGGTAGTGCTGGATCTCGAAGAACAGCGCCGCGGCGAGGGCCTCGCGGCCCAGGCCGGCCGGCCGGTCCCCGAGGCGGCGGACGAAGGCCAGCAGCTCCTTGTCGAGCGGGAGCGCCTCGCCGTCGCCCGCCAGCGGCAGTGGGACGCGCGCCTTCGGTCCGGCGTCCTCCACCAGCGGGTCCGTCTTCTCCTCGGGGCGGTGGCTCGCGGCCTCCGCCGCCGCGATGCGGGCCCGCGCCGCCCGGGACAGGGACTCGAAGCGGTCGCGCACCTGCGCGTGGCCGGGCGCGACGGCGTCGGCACGGCGCAGCGCCTCGAGGGCGCGGTCGTTGAAGCCGTAGCGGGCCAGCTCGTCCGCCACGCCGAGCAGGATGGGCAGCGCCTCTCCTCCCCGCTCGGCCAGCACCAGCAGGTCGGCGAGGCGGAGGCGTTCGGCCAGGGTGGGGGTGTGGCCCTCGATCTCCGTCCGCAGGACGGCGGCGGCCTGGGCGTACCGCCCCTTCGACACGAGATCCTCCACGCTCCGGGTGCGCTGGGTGAGCCAGTCGAAGACCATGGGCGCGGGCCGGGGGCTACGGGGATCGCCTCGCCGCCGCCATGAAGGGCGTGTTGCGAAGCTCGACGGTCTCGCCGTCGCCCCCGAGGGCGACGAGGCCGGCGCCCGGGCCCACCTCGGCGAGGACCCGGCCAGCGGCGTCGGCGAGCGGTGCGCCGTCGGCCACCAGGTCGACCAGCCGCTTGGCCGCCAGCTTCACCAGGATCCGCTCGCCGACCCCGGTCATCGAAACGCCGGCCCGCGAGGTGCAGTAGGTGCCGGCGCCGATGATCGGCGTGTCGCCGACGCGGCCCGGATAGCACTGGCCCGTGCCTCCCGTCGAGGTGGCGGCGGCCAGCCGGCCGCGCGCGTCGAGGGCCACGCAGCCGACGGTGCCGAGCCGTGGGTTCTCGGCCTTCCAGGCGGCGGCCATCGCCGCATAGTCGAGGCGCCGGCAGGGCTCGTCGAGGTGCTCCTGCCAGTAGGCGATCTTGGCCGGCGTCGCCACGACGCCCGTTTCGTGGCCGAGGCGCGTGGCGAGGGTGAGGGCTTCCGGGCCCGCGAGCATGACGTGGGCGTCCTGCTCGAGCAGGTAGCGGGCGAGGCTCACGGGGTGGGGAAGGAGGGGCACCTGCGCGACCGCGCCCGCCCGGCCGTCATCCGCCATGATGCTCGCGTCGAGCCGCGCGACGCCGTCGGCCTGGAGGTAGGCGCCGGTGCCGGCGTTGAGCAGCGGCTCGTCCTCGAGGGCGCGCACGGCGGCCTCCGCCGCGTCCAGGGCGGAACCGCCCTGCTGCAGGACATACCAGCCGGCCTCGGCCGCGCGCTCGCAGGCCGCGTTGCGCGCGGCCTCCTCGCCGGGGGGTGGGGTGCCGCAGCCGCCGTGGACGATCAGGACCGGGTTCATGGGCCAAGTAGGCCACTGGCGGCGCGCGCCTGCAAGCCGGCCCTTGCACCCCGGCCGGCTCTGGCGGAAGCTGGGCCGCAACGTGGAGGACCGCCCGTGATCCGACGAGTGCCCGTCCTGCTCCTGGCCGCGTCGATGCTGCCCGGCCTCGCGGCTGCCGCGGCCGAGACCCGACTGGTCATCGTCGGCGGAGGGGAGCGTCCGCCCGCGGCTCTCGCCCGCTTCGTGGAGTGGGCCGGCGGGGCGTCGGCCCGCGTCCTGGTGATCTCCTGGGCGAGCGGCGAGCCGAAGGAGAGCTGCGAGGCGCTCTTGCAGGAGCTGGCCCCGCACGCGCCGGGCGAGGCCGCCTGCGGGCCCCAGGCGACCCTGGACGAAAAGGGGAAGGCGGTCCCGCTCGACCGGGAGCGCAAGCGCGAGGCGCTCGAGAGCCTCGCGAGGGCGACAGGCGTCTTCTTCACCGGCGGGGACCAGGGCCGGATCATGGACGTCCTCGGCGACGCCGAGCTGCTGGAGGCGGTCGAGGCACGCTTCGCGGCGGGGGTCGTCTTCGGGGGAACGAGCGCCGGCGCCGCCGTGATGTCGGCGCGGATGATCACCGGGGAGGGCGACTTCACCGTGATCGACGGTGACGCGGTGGAGGTGCGGCCCGCACCCTCGGGATCCCCAGCCTGGCGGGATCCCGAGGGATCTCGAGAGCCGCCCGGGAAGGCCTGCCTGGAACCGGCGTTCACCGGGGCTCTGGAGATCCACTGATCAACGCCCGCTCGACGGGGGCGTTGATCAGTGGAGGCGGGCATACTTCGCCTGCAGCTCGTCCTTCGACTCGGCGTGCTCGGGGTCGTTGATGATGCAGCCGTCGACCGGGCAGACCTCGACGCAGCGGGGCGTGTCGAAGGCGCCGACGCACTCCGTGCACTTCTCGGGATCGATGACGTAGATGGAATCGCCCGCGGTGATGGCCGTGTTGGGGCACTCCGGCTCGCACGCGCCGCAGCTGATGCACTCGGCCACGATCTTCATCGCCATGAAACCAATCCTCCTGAGTGGGCCGCGGCCTTGCGCAAACCTTGCGCGCCGGAAACCCATCCGCGGAGTGGTGATGCACGATTCCTGCCACTTTGGACGGATTGGTCGTTCGCAGACCCCTCGCGCTTTCTGAAGTTATACTTGCGCACGGACTGGCGGGCCGCACCGGCCCGCGGAGCACCGCGTGCACATCCTCTATAGCCTCCTGCTGACGGTCGGCGCCCTTCTCGCTCTGCCGTGGTTCCTGTGGAAGGGCCGCTCCACCGGGAAATACCTGCGGACGTTCCGGGAGCGGATGGGGAGCCTGCCCGTCTACCTGAACGTGGACGGCGACCGCTCCATCTGGGTCCACGCCGTGTCCGTGGGTGAGGTGCTGGCGGCCCGGCCGCTCATCCCGGTCCTGCGCGAGCGCTTCCCCGGCCATCGTCTCTTCCTGTCCACGACCACGATGACCGGAAACGCCGTGGCCAAGAAGAGCATCCGCGGGGTGGACGGCCTGCTCTACGCGCCCTTCGACTTCCCGCACCCCGTGCGCCAGGCCCTCGAGGTGCTGAACCCCTCGCTGCTCCTGCTCGTCGAGACGGAGCTGTGGCCGAACCTGATCCACGAGGCCCGGCGCCGAGGCACCCGGGTGGCCCTGGTGAACGGCCGCATCTCGCCCCGGTCGTTCCCGCGCTACCACCGCGTCCGGCGGGTTCTCGGTCGCGTGCTCTGCGAGGTGGACCTCTTCCTGATGCAGGGCGAGCCCCACGCCGAGCGGATCCGCGCGCTGGGTGCGCCCGCCGATCGCGTGCAGGTGACCGGCAACCTGAAGTTCGACGCGGTCGAGCCCGGCCGCCTGCCCGAGCGCCTCGCGCGGCTCCTCCAGGGCGGCGCGCCGCGGCCGCTGTGGGTGGCCGGCAGCACGGTGGGGGGCGAGGAGGAGCTGGTGCTCTCCGCCTTCCACCGCGTGCGCGAGCGGGTACCGCAGGCGCGCCTGCTCGTGGCCCCGCGCCACCCGGAGCGCTTCTCCGCCGTGCCCGCCCTGGTGGAGGCGGCGGGCTTCCGCTGCCTGAGGCGCAGCGCCCTCGACCCCGCGGCCTGGCGCGACGGCGAGGTGCTGCTGCTCGACTCGCTGGGCGAGCTGTCCCAGGTGTACTCCCTCGCCAGCGTCGTCTTCGTGGGAGGAAGCCTCGTGCCGGCGGGCGGGCACAACATCCTCGAGCCGGCCGTCTCCGGCCGGGCCGTCGTGGTCGGACCGCACATGGAGAACTTCCAGGAGATCGCCGACCAGTTCCGCTCCGAGAACGCCCTCGTGCAGGTGGCCTCCGCGGACGAGCTGGCCCGCGAGGTCTCGGCCCTCCTCCTCGACGGCGAGCGCCGCCGCGGCCTCGGCGAGCGCGCGCGGGGGCTGGTGGACCGCAACCGCGGCGCCGTGAGCCGCACCGCGGACGCGCTGTCCTCCCTCCTGGCGTGAGGCAACTCCTGGGCCGGGCCTTCGGCGCCCTCGCCTCGCTGCGCGTCGCCGCCTACCGGCGCGGCCTGCTGCCGCGGGCCCGGCTGTCCGGCCCCGTCGTCAGCGTGGGCAACCTCGGCGTCGGCGGCAGCGGGAAGACGCCGGTCGTCCTCCGCGTGGCCGAGATCCTCCGCGACGCGGGCGAGCCGGTGGCCATCCTGAGCCGGGGCTACGGCGGGAGCTTCCGCGGAGAGGCGCTGGTGGTGAGCGACGGCTCGAGGGTCCTCGCCGGCGCGTCCGAGGCCGGGGACGAGCCGGTGATGCTGGCCCGGGCGCTGCCGGGCGTCGTGGTGGCGGTCGGCCCGCGGCGCGACGGCGTCGGCCGCGCGGTCGAGGCCCGCTTCGGCCGGCGCGTCCACGTCCTCGACGACGGCTTCCAGCACCTGCGGCTCGAGCGGGACCTCGACCTCGTCTGCCTGGACGTGCGCGACCTCGACGACCGCCCGCTCCCGGCGGGGCGGCTGCGCGAGCGGCCTTCGGCCCTCGACCGCGCCGACCTCGTGCTGCTCACCCGCCTCGAGGCGGCGTCCGAGGCCGAGCTCGCGGCCCTCGAGGCGCGCCTCGGCGCGGGCCGCACGCTGCGGGTGGGGCGGAGGGTCACGGGCTGGCGAGCGCTCGACGGCCGTCCCGCCCCCGCGCCGGCGCGCGCGTTCCTCCTCGCCGCGATCGCGCGCCCCGAGCGCTTCGAGAACGACGCCGCGCAGAGCGGGGCGGTCGTCCTCGGCCGGGCCTTCTTCCGCGACCATCATCTCTTCCGCCCCGAGGAGCTCGCGGCCGTGGCGACGCAGGCCCGCGCCGTCGGCGCCGACGCCATCGCCACCACGGCCAAGGACGCCGTCCGGCTCGAGGGGGCCGCCCTCGGCCTGCCGATCCTCGTCCTCGGGATCGCCGCCCAGGTCGCGGACGAGGCGCGGCTGCGACAGCGACTGCTCTGCGTCGCGGGGAGGGCCGCCTGAAGCGCGAGCGGCGCCACGCGCTCGAGGCCGCCGCCGCCGCCGCGGTGTCGGCGGTGGTGCGACGGCTTCCGCGGCCGACCGTGCTGGCCCTCGGCCGTCGCCTCGGCCGCGTGTGGGCGGCCATCGACCGGCGCCACCTCGCGATCGCCGCCGACAACCTGCGCCGCGCGTTCCCCGACTGGGACGAGGCGCGCGTCCAGGCGACGGCTCGCGGTGTCTACGCGCACTTCGCGACGGTGCTCCTCGACATCCTCTGGATGGAAGGGCGCCCCGTGGAGGAGCTGCTCGCCCTGGCCGACGTCGAGGGCCTCGAGCACCTGACCGCCGCGCTCGCCAGGGGTGGTGGGGTCGTCTCCCCCCTGGCCCACCTCGGCAACTGGGAGTTCCAGGGCGTCACCACGGCCCCGCTGATCGGCCCCTCGGCGGTGGTCGCCCGCCCGCTCGACAACCCGGCGCTCGACCGGCGGCTGGTCTCCTTCCGCGCTTCGACCGGGAACATCGTCATCTACAAACAGAAGGCCCTCTCGCAGGTGCTGAAGAACCTGCGAGAGGGACGGGTCGTGGGAATCGTGGTCGACCAGAACGTCCAGGCGAAGGACGGGATCTTCGTCCGCTTCTTCGGTCGGCCGGCCTGCTCCACGACCGTGGCGGCGGCGCTCGCCCTGAAGACGGGCTGCCCGATCGTGCCGGCACGCTGCGTCCTGCGGGGCGACGGGCGCTACCGCATGGTGTACGGCCCGCCGGTCGAGTGGTCGAGCTCGGGCCGGCACACCGAGGACGTCGCCCGGCTCACGCAGGACATCGCGTCGGTCATCGAGGGGTGGGTGCGCGAGACCCCCGAGCAGTGGCTGTGGCTGCACCGGCGGTGGAAGACGCTACCCCGAGAGGCCCCGACCCAGGCGGGCCTCTCGGGGTTTCTGAGCACGCCGCCGGCCGCGGCTGAGCCGTCCCCGCAGAGCCTCGGGGAAGGCCCGTCTGCGGGTCCCTCGGAAAGCCCCGCTGAAGGCCCGTTGCACGCCGGCCCCCCGGTGACGCCCCGTGAAAGACCCCGAGCGGCTCCTCGTCCGCGCGCCGAACTGGGTGGGCGACGTCGTGCTGTCGCTCCCCGCCCTGCGTGACCTGCGGCGGCGCTTCCCCACGGCCCGGCTCGAGGTGCTGGCGCGCCCGTGGGTGGCCGAGCTCTACCGCGCGGTGCCCGACGTGGACGCGGTCGCGGAGAGCCGCGGCCCCTCCGCCGACGTCGCCGCCCTGCGCGGCCGGTTCGACCTCGGCGTCCTCCTGCCGAACTCCTTCGGCACGGCGCTCGTCCTGTGGCGGGCGGGAGTGCCCGAGCGCTGGGGCTACGCGACCGACGGCCGCGGGCCGCTGCTGACGCGCAGCTGCCGCGTGCCGGGCGGCGTCCGGGGCCGCAGCCAGGTGTACTACTATCGGGCCATGCTCGAGGGGATGGGGCTCGCGGTGGAGGGGCCGCCGGACGCCTCGCTCGCCTGCCCCGACGAGTGGGCCGCGCGGGGCGCGGCGCTCCTCGGCGACGGCGGGCCCTGGATCGGCATCAACCCCGGCGCCTTCTACGGCTCCGCCAAGCGGTGGCTGCCCGAGCGCTTCGCCGCCGCCGCCGACCTCGTGGCCCGGCGCACGGAGGGGGCGAAGGTGGCCGTGGTGGGCGGCGCCGCCGAGCGGCCCCTCGGCGAGGCGATCGCCGGCCAGCTGCGGGCGCCCTCGCGCGTCCTGTGCGGGGAGACCTCCCTGGGCGAGCTGGTGGGTGTCCTCTCCCGGCTGCGCCTCCTGCTGACGAACGACTCCGGCCCCATGCACCTCGCGGCGGCTCTCGGCACCCCCCTCGTCGCGGTGTTCGGCTCGACCGACTGGCAGGAGACAGCCCCCGTCTCCGGGCGCGCCCGGGTCGTACGGGAGGAGGCGGAGTGCGCGCCGTGCCTCCTGCGCGAGTGCCCGATCGACCACCGCTGCATGACGGGCGTCGGCGCCTTTACCGTCGCCACCGCCGCGCTGGAGCTGCTCGAGGTATGAGGCACCGGAAGCGGCCGGCCGTCTTCATGGACCGGGACGGCACGCTGTCCCACGAGGTGGGCTACGTGAACCACCCGGGGCGGTTTCGGCTGTACCCGTGGACGGTGGACGCGGTGCGGGCGATCAACCGCGCGGGCTGGCTCGCGGTCGTGGTCACCAACCAGGCCGGCGTGGCCCGCGGCTACTTCCCGGAGTCGGTCTTCGAGGAGGTCCAGCACCGTCTGCGGGCCGAGGTCGAGGCGGGCGGAGCCCGCTTCGACGCGGTCTACGCGTGCCTGCACCACCCGTCCGTCGGCAAGCCGCCCTTCCGGACGGACTGCGACTGCCGCAAGCCCCGCCCGGGAATGCTGCGCCGGGCCGAGAAGGAGCTGGGGGCCGACCTCCAACGCTCGTGGGTGGTCGGCGACCGCCACGGCGACCTCCAGCTCGCCTGGAACGTGGGGGCCCGCGGCGCGCTCGTGAAGAGCGGGTACGGCCTGGGCGAGCTGACGTACCTCGCCCCCGGCTGGTCCCGCCCGCCCGACCTCGTGGCCGAGAACCTGCTGGAGGCGGTCGAGCGCATCCTCGGCCGCGAGCTCGAGTGACGGACGCCGCCCGGCTCGAGGCTCTCGTTCGCGGCTTCTCCGGCCGGCGCGTGCTGGTCCTCGCCGACCTCGTGGCCGACGAGTTCGTCTACGGGCGGGTCGAGCGCATCAGCCGCGAGGCACCCGTCCTGATCCTGAAGCACGACGTCACGGACGTGCGGCTGGGCGGCGGCGCGAACGCCGTCCACAACATCCGCACCCTGGGAGGCTCGCCCCTCCCGTTCGGGGTCCTGGGCAGGGACGCCCTCGGCCGGAGGCTGCGCGCGCTCCTGCGCGAGAAGGGCATCGCCGCGAAGGGCGTCGTCGAGGAGACGGCCTACCCCACGCCGGTGAAGTCGCGCATCCTCGCCGGCCGCGCGCACTCCACCAAGCAGCAGGTCGTCCGCCTCGACCGCTACGCCCCGCTCCCGCCCCGCAGCGCCGCGCGCCGGGCGGTCGAGACGGCCCTGCGCTCGTTCCGCGGGCCGGTGGACGGGGTGCTGGTGAGCGACTACGGCTGCGGCCTCCTCGACGCGCGCCTCGTGAGGGCCGCGGTGGCGTTCGCCCGCCGGCGCCGCGTGCCCGTCACCGTCGACTCGCGCTTCGCCCTCCTGCGCTTCCGGGGCATGACGGCGGTCACGCCGAACGAGCCCGAGGTGGAGGAGGCACTCGGGATCACGATCGGCCACGACCGGACCCGGCTCGAGCACGCGGGCCGCGCGCTGCTGGAGAGGCTCGGCTGCCAGGCCGTGCTCGTGACGCGCGGCGGCGACGGGATGGCCCTCTTCGAGCGAGGCCTTTCCCCGGTGCACATCGGCATCTACGGAACGGACGAGGTGGCCGACGTGACGGGCGCCGGGGACACCGTGATCGCGACCTTCACCCTCGCCCTGGCCGCCGGGGCCACTCCCGCCGAGGCCGCCCGCCTCGCGAACTACGCGGGGGGCATCGTCGTGATGAAGCACGCCACCGCCACCGTCTCGGCCGACGAGCTGGTCGCCGCCGTCCGCGGGGACGCGGGCCGGTGAGGGAGGCGGCCGGCAAGGTCGGGCCGCTCGAGGCGGTGCGCGAGCGGGTGGAGGCGGCCCGCCGCGAGGGGAAGACCGTCGCCCTCGCCAACGGCTGCTTCGACGTCCTGCACGTGGGCCACGTGCGCTACCTCGAGGGGGCGAAGGCGGAGGCCGACGTGCTGGTGGTCGGCGTCAACGCCGATGCCTCGGTCCGCCGCCTCAAGGGCGAGGGCCGCCCGGTGATGCCGGCGGAGGACCGCGCCCTCCTGGTGGCCGCCCTGCGCGCGGTGGACCACGTCGTCGTCTTCGAGGAGGACGACGTCCGTAACCTCCTGCTCGCCCTGCGGCCCGACGTCCACTGCAAGGGCACCGACTACACGGCCGATACCGTCCCCGAGAGGGACGTCGTCCGCTCCTACGGCGGGCGGGTGGCGATCGTGGGGGACCCCAAGGGCCACGACACCCGCAACGCTCCTCGCGAGGATCCGCGGTTGAAGGCCCTCTTCGTCCGCCTCTCGTCGATCGGGGACGTGGTGCACACCCTGCCCGCCCTCGCCGCCCTGCACCGGCACGGCTGGGAGGCGGGGTGGCTGGTCGAGCCCCCCTCGCGCGTCCTCCTCGAGGGCAGCCCGCTCCTCGCCCAGGTCATAGCCGCCCCCGCGCGCAAGGCGTTCGGCGGGGGCCGCGCGCTCGAGGCCGTGCGCGCCCTGCGCGCCCGGCGCTACGACGCGGCCCTCGACTTCCAGGGGCTGTGGAAGTCGGCGGCATGGGCGCGGCTCTCCGGGGCCCGGCGCGTGATCGGCTGGGCCCGGGCTTCCCGGCGCGAGCCGTCCTCCGCTCTCCTCCTCGGCGAGAGGGTCGAGGGGAGCGAGGGCGGCCACGTGATCGACAAGAACCTCGCCCTCCTGCGGCCGCTGGGGATCGAGGCCGTGGGGCTCCGCGAGTTCCCGCTGCCGCCCTCGGCGGAGGCGGTGTCGCGTGTCGACGCGGGCCTCCGTGGCACCGGCGGGTTCGCCGTCCTCAACCCCGGCGGGGGCTGGGCGAGCAAGCTGTGGCCGGCGGAGCGCTTCGGCGAGCTGGCGAGGGGGCTGCGAGACCTCGGCCTGCGCTGCCTGGTGAGCTGGGGGCCGGGCGAGGAGGCGCTCGCGGACCGCGTGGTGACCGCCTCGGACGGCGCCGCCCTGCGCTCGTTCCCGACGACGCTCCTCGACTACGTGGAGATCGCCCGGCGCGCCCGCCTGGTGGTGGCGGCCGACACGGGCCCGCTGCACCTCGCCTGCGCGGTGGGGACGCCGGTGGTGGCGCTCTTCGGGCCCACCGACCCCGCGCGCAACGGGCCGTTCGCGCCGGACGACGCCGTGGTCCGGCGGGCGCCGGCCTGCGCGCCCTGCTACAGCCGGACCTGCCTCCGCCACGCCGGCGTGATGGAGGGGATCGCGGTCGCCGAGGTCCTCGCGGCGGCCGAGAGGCGCCTCGCGGTGGCGGGGAAGGCGTAGGCGTGCCGTCCCGGTACCGCGTCCCCGCCGGCTGGGTCGTGGGCGCGCTCGTCCTCGCCCTCGCGCGGCCGACGCCTGTCTCGCTGCTCGTGGGGCTGCCCCTCGCCGTCCTCGGCGAGGCGACACGGCTCTGGGCCTCGGGCCACATCGAGAAGACGCGCCGGCTCGCCACCGGCGGGCCCTACGCCCACTCGCGCAACCCCCTCTACGTGGGCAGCGTGCTCATCGCCCTCGGCGTGGCCCTCGCCTGTGCGAGCCCCTGGGTCGTCCTCGCCGTGGCCGCGTACTTCCTCGCGTTCTACCCGTCGGTGATGCGCGAGGAGGCGGCGTTCCTCGCCGGAAAGTTCCCGGAGGAGCACGCGGCGTGGTCGGCCGCGGTGCCGATGTTCTGGCCGCGCCCGACGCCGGCCGGCCCGCGTGCCTCGCGCTTCGAGTGGGCCCGGGTGGCCGCGAACCGGGAGTGGCGCACGGCGGCGGCCCTGCCGCTCCTCGCCGCCCTCCTGCTCGCCCTGCCGCACCTGCGCCGGGCGCTGGGCCTCTGACGACGCCGCCGCGTGAAGTAGAATCCGCCCGCTCCCCACGCGGCGTGGGCGGCAGAGGGACGGGAGAAGAGACGATGAGCGAGAGGATCAGCCGGCGGGAGTTCGTAAAGGCGGGGACGGCAGTGTCCGTGGCGGCGACGGTCCCCCCCGCCGCGTTCGCGCAGGCGCCGACGGTCCTCGTCCGCCGGACGACACCCCCCGTCGTCATCTCCTCCGACAACGGCGGCAAGTTCCGGAACGGGGGAACCCTCACCTGCGTCGAGGAGGCCCACCGGCGCATCGTGAAGGGCGAGGACGTGCTCGACGCGCTCATTGCCGGGGTCAACATCGTCGAGCTCGACCCCACCGAGATGTACGTCGGCTACGGCGGGCTGCCGAACGCGGACGGCGTCGTCCAGCTCGACTCCTGCTGCATGCACGGTCCCCTGAAGCGCGCGGGCGGCATCGCCTGCCTCGAGGGCGTGCGCACGCCGTCGCGGGTCGCGAAGGCCGTCCTCGACTCCACCGACCACCACCTGCTCGTCGGGGCGGGGGCGCAGGAGTTCGCCCGGCAGATGGGCTTCACGATCGAGGCCGACCTCAACACCGAGCGCTCCCGCGCCCGGTGGCTGGAGTGGAAGCGGCGGGTCGACCCCACGCACTGGCTCGACCCCGCGAAGCGCAGCGAAGCCGGCGAGGCGGCCTCGCGGCAGATGGCGCGCGAGGGGCTCGTCGACGCCCGCCACCGGTACGGCACGATCAACTGCGACGGGGTGGGGACTAAGGGCGAGGTCTGCGGGGTCACCACCACGAGCGGCCTCGCCTTCAAGATCCCGGGCCGGGTCGGGGACTCGCCGATCCTCGGGGCCGGCCTCTGGGTGGACGACGCGGTCGGAGCCGCCGGCTCCACCGGCCGCGGCGAGGCCAACCTCTACAACCTCTCGTCCCACCTCATCGTCGAGGAGATGCGGCGGGGCCGCGCCCCGAAAGACGCCGGGATGGAGGCGCTGCGGCGGGTGGCGTCCAACACCGTCGAGAAGCGGCTGCTGACCGCCGAGGGCCACCCCGCCTTCCAGCTGATCTTCTACGTCGTCGAGCAAGAAGGGCGAGTACGCGGGCGTCTCGATGTACGGGAAGGTGAACAAGCAGTCCGAGGAGTTCGCGGTGTGCACGGAGAAGGGCCCCGAGATCCTGCCCTGCGAGCCGCTCTTCGAGGGACCGCTCGCCGAGTGAGCCAGCGCCTCTTCACCCCGCGCTTCTTCATGATGTGCGGGTTCACGTTCACCGTCTTCCTGTCATTGTTCCAGCTGCTGCCGACGGCACCCTTCCGCATCCTCGACCTCGGGGGCTCGAGAGGCGTGGCCGGGCTCTTCCTGGGCATGCTCACCTACGCCTCCGCCCTCTCCGCCCCGGTCACCGGCGCCCTCGCCGATCGGATCGGCAAGCGGCGGATGCTCCTGATCACGAGCCTGGCGATCGCGTGCTTCTCCGTGGCCTACGCCTTCAGCCGCACCTACTGGCTGCCGCTCGTGCTCGTCTTCTTCCACGGCCTCTTCTGGTCGGGGCTGCTCTCCGCGTCCTCGGCCTACATGACCGAGGTGATCCCGGAGGACCGGCGGGCCGAGGGCATCGGCTACTGGGGCATGTCCACGATGCTCGCGACCGCGGTGGCCCCGGCGGTGGGCCTGTGGATGTACCGCATCGGCTGGGCCTGGCTCTGCGCGGGGACGGCGCTGCTGAACCTCGTGATGGCCGCGATCGCCTGGCGCCTGCCTCCCGACACGACGGTCGCGGCCCGGCTGAGCCGCGACCGCCTCCTCCACGGCTCCCTCGTCGAGTGGCGCGTGGTGGCGGTGACGATGGCCCTCTTCCTCTGCTCCTTCGGCTACGGCGGGATCACGAGCTTCGTGGCGGTGATGTCCGACGAGCACGGCATCACCCCGCGCAGCATCTTCTTCACCGCCTTCGCCCTCACCGTGGTCGTCACCCGCGTCTTCTCGGGCCGGCTCGCCGACCGGGTCGGCCACCGGCGCTTCCTCCTGCCCTGCCTCGCCCTCGTCACCGTCGGCCTCGCCGCGACCGCGCTCGCCCACACCCGGGCGCAGCTCGTGGCGGCGGCGGTCGTCTTCGGCCTCGGCTTCGGCAACCAGTACCCGGCCTTCGTCGGCCACGTCCTGAAGTTCGTGGACCCCTCCCGGCGCGGGGCGGCCTTCGGCGGCATCCTCGCCGCCTTCGACACCGGCATCGGCACGGGCTCGATCGCCACCGGCTGGATGGCCGAACAGCTCGGCTTCCGCGGGGCCTTCGGGGTGGGGGCGGCGCTCAGCGCCTTCTCGATCCCGTACTTCCTGTGGGCGGAGAGCCGCTTCCTCGTGCGCGGCGATCAGGTCCCGGAGGAGGGAGGGGACGGCGAGGCCGGCTCTCCCATCGCACCTCACGCCCCTTCCAGGCAGTGACTCGACCCACTCGGGCCGCGCTCCGTGTCGCCTGCGAAGAGCGGCACAATGGACCCATGGACGAAGGAGTCTTCCGCCAGGCACTCGTCACCCTTCTGCGCGAAGGGCACGCCCACGCCACGCTGGAGCAGGCCCTCGACGGGCTCGCCCCGGAAAGCCGTGGCCAACGACCGTCACCGCCGCTCCACTCGGTGTACGAGGAGCTCGAACACATGCGCCTCGCGCAGGAAGACATCCTCCGCTACAGCCTGGACGCGAGCTGGGCTTCGCCGAAGTGGCCCGAGGGCTACTGGCCCAAGGCTGGCGCGAAGGTGACCGACGCCGCCTGGTCGCAAGCGCTCGAGGGCTTCCAGCGGGACCTCGAGGCCGTCTGCGACCTCGCCCGCGACACGAGCCGCGACCTCACCGCCGCGATTCCCCACGGGGAGGGCCGCACGTACCTCCGCCAGGTGCTGCTCGTCGCCGACCACAACGCGTACCACACGGCGCACATCGTGGCCGTCCGCAAGCTCCTGGGCGACTGGAAGGGCTGACCGGGCGGCAACCAGTACCGGCTTCGTCGGCCACGTGGGCCGGCGGGCCCCCGGAGCCCGGCTTCCCCCCCATCGCGTAGAGGATCGAGAGCTTCTTCGCTCACCGTGGCGCGGATACTCCACCGGCCGCGAGCGGCTACCGGTCTACGTTCTCCAGCATCCAGAGGTTCCCGGTGGCCTCCGTGATGGGGAGCACCAGGCGGTCTGCGGTCAGCGAAATCTGCATGTCGCCGATGCGGACGCTGCCGAGCTGGCTCGGGTTTCCGAACGCCGTCACTCGGAATGGCTCCCCTGAGGGTCTGCCGCGGACCGGGTCGAAGCGGATGCCCCACACGTCGTAGAAGCCACCGCGAGTGGAGACGAAGTAGATCGTCCTGCCATCCGGCGACCAGCGCGGCTTGTCGTCGCGGTATCTCCCGCTCGTGATGGGGGTCCACTCGCCTCCCGCGGAGGGCACGACATAGATGGGGGAAACGGAGGCGTCCGTTCGCTTGATGGCGATGAACGCGATCCATCGCCCGTCGGGAGAGGGGTGCGCCTGCCAGAGCTGCTGGCCCGGGGCAGACGCCACGACACGTTGCCGCGTCTCTGCCTCCGGCGCGGCCGACACCGGTACGAGCCGGAGCTCCACGCGGTCAGGGGTGCCGCGGTCCGTCGCCGCCAGGACCCATTTGCCGTCTGGCGTCCAGTCCGAGACGTTCTCTGCGCCGGCCCCCTGCCGCCGGGGAGAAGTGAGCACCCGCTCCTCGCCGCCGCCCGACGGCATCAGAACGATCGACCTTTCCCCCGTGCCGGGGTCGGTGCGGCGGTAGGCGAGGAGCGTGCCGTCGGGCGACCAGCAGGGGTTGAAGCGAAGGAAGCTGTCGGCGGCCAGTACCGTCTCCCGCCCGTCTCCCAGGGATCGCTCCCGGAGCTCCTGCCCCCGCCACGGCCCATGGTGAAGACGAGCTTCCTTCCGTCGGGAGAGAGATCCCCGCTGTAGACGTCCAGGCCCGATGGCGTGGCGGGCTGACCCTGTCCCTTGACCTTGCCCGTCGTCGCGTCAAACGGGAGCACCCACAGGCGCGTCCTCTCCGCGCGCGTCGTGAACGCCAGCTTCTTCCCATCGGCGGAGAGCGCCATCCCCGTGTCCGGGCCCGCCCCGGTGGTCAGCCGTTCGGGGCCCTCGACCCAGCGGAGGGTCGCAGGATCCACGGTGATCTTCCAGAGGTTCCGAACACCTCGGGAGGTTCCTTCGAAATAGAGAGCGCGGCCCGAGGGCTCCCACAGGAAATCAAAGAGCTGGAGGCCCATCCCTTCGGCCGCCGGACCCACTTCGGACGGATCCGACTCCACTGTCTCTCCGTCCGCAAGCGGCACCGTCGTGAGACCACGAGAGCGCTCGGACCGACGCGCACCCCAAAGGGAGACGCGCCTGCCGTCGGGGTGCCAGGCCACCGAGTCGACGCCGCCGAACCGGTCAACGTGCTCGCCCAACACCTCTGTCGGCGGGCGCCCGTCCAGAGCGACCAGGTAGAGCCTGGGTGGTTCCGACGAGCCGCGCAGGAAGACCGACTCGAAGAGAATCCGGGAGCCGTCTGGCGACCACGACGGCTTGTAGCCAAAGGACGCGAGCTTTCGGACGTGACCACCCAGAGCGGGGACGACGAACAGGCCCCCCCCGTCGCGCTCCGAGCGGAACGCGATCAGCTTGCCGTCCGGCGACCAGTCCGGCTGCCAGTCGGGGTCCGGGGAGTTGGTGATCTGCACGGGCTCGGCGACGTCCGGCTGCTGCACCCAGATGTCGAGGTTGCCGCTCCGGTCCGAGCTGTAGGCGATGAAGTTCCCGTCCGGCGACCACGTCGGCTCAGCTTCGAGTCCCGGGTCGTACGTCAACTGCGTCAGGGGTCGCAGCAGCGGAGCGCGGGCTTCCTGGGCCTGCCCGCCGACGGCTCCCTGGTGCTTCCTGTAGAGCAGGGCCCCGGCGCTGACGGCCAGCACCACCGACGATGCTCCGAGGCGTATCGCCCATTTGCGGCGCGTCGACCGGCGGACGTCCATGGCGAGCCCGGACAGGCCGGCGCCAGGTGGAGACACCGTGGTGCTCCCCGCCGCGGACTTCCCGGAGTCCGAATCGCGCTTCAGCCGCTTCAGCTCGGCGCGAAGGTCGGCGGCACTCTGGTAGCGGACGTCGCGGTCCTTCTCCAACGCCCGGTCGATGATCTGTTCGAGCTTCACCGGGACTTCCGGGTTCAACTGCGCCGGGCTCGCCGGGGCCTTGTGCAGGATCGCGTCGAAGATCACCGCCGACGTGGCTCCGGCGAACGCGGGCCGCCCCGTCGCCATCTCGTAGAGAACGATGCCGAGGGAGAAGAGATCCGTGCGGGCATCCAGCTCCTCGCCCCGGGCCTGCTCGGGGGACATGTAGGCCACCGTGCCCACGGCCGCTCCCGGGCTCGTGAGGTGCCCTTCAGGGGCTCGGGTCGGCGACTCCGAGCCTCCGGTCTCCTCCGACGCTCCACGTCCCGAGCTCCCGACCTTCGCGAGGCCGAAGTCCAGGATCTTGGCCTGCCCCCGTTCGGTCAGGAAGATGTTCGCGGGCTTGATGTCGCGGTGGACGATCCCCTTGGCGTGGGCCGCGTCCAACGCGTCCGAGAGCTGGATCCCCACCTCCAGGAGCTGCTCCACCCGGAACGGCCCCCGGGCGATGAGGTGCTTCAGCGTCTGGCCCTCCAGGAGCTCCATCGAGATGAAGGGCCGCCCCGGGCCCTCGTCGATGTCGTAGACGGTGCAGATGTGGGGATGGTTGAGGGCGGAGGCGGCGCGCGCCTCACGCTGGAAGCGCTCCCGCGCCTCCTGGCTGGAGAACGATTCCTCCGGAAGGAACTTGAGCGCCACGACCCGCCCGAGGCGGGTGTCCTCGGCGCGGTAGACGACGCCCATGCCCCCGCCGCCCACCTTCTCGAGGATCCGGTAGTGGGACACCGTCGTGCCGATCATGATCCGCTCCTGGCGCGTACGGACTTCCGGCTGGAGCCAATGCCCGGCCCGCAGCCATTCCCCTGGGATCGCTTGCCGGCGAGACTACCATAGGCGCTTGCCATCCTCGTTCGGCCGCCGGCGTGTCGAGATTCCGCAGACGCATCGCCAAGCCTGAGGCCCCTCAGCGGTAGAGCCGGGTGCTGCTGTCGTTGCCTTCTCGATCCCGTACTGCCTGTGGGTGGAACAGCGCTTCGGCGTGCGCGGCGGTCAGGCCCCGGCGGACGGCGGGCCCGAGGAGGGTGGCTCGTCTCCCATCGCGTAGAGGATCGACAGCTTCTGCCAGATCTTCCGCGAGAGGCCGGTCGTCAGGTCCTCGACCTCGTTCACCGCCTGCAGGGCCACGGGGTCGGCGAAGTCCCGGATGTAGAGGGCCGCCACCTTGCCGGTCAGGGAGAGGGCCTCGGAGCAGTAGTCGAGGTAGCGCGAGAGCTCGAAGCGGCTCATCGTGCGCGGGGGCAGGACGCCGGTCTCGTGGCCGCGGTCGAGCACCCACTCCGGGTCCTTCGTGAGCTGGTGCATGTCGATCACGTGGGCGATCGAGCGCAGCGCGTGGATGGCGCGCAGCGCCCGGCCCCGCTTGATGCGCGTCTCCAGCGTCACCAGGAAGAAGACGAAGGCGCCGACGAAGATCACGTCGTTGATCCCCGACTCGAGGCCCTGCACGAGCTCGGTCAGGGACTCGGGGGAGAGGCGCAGGCGCAGGCTGGCCACGCTCACCGCGAGGCCGACGAAGAGGAGCGCCACGAGCAGGCCGACCGCCACCCGCAGGACGAGGATCGGGCGGGCGATCCAGGCCGTCGTCTCGGCCGTGCGCCGGGCGATGCCCTCGAGCTCGCGGCAGACCCGGGCGAGGCCGGAGCCGGGGAAGCGCGTCTCGACGCGCAGGCAGAGCTTCTCGATCGTCGAGGCGACCAGGTCGGGGTCGAGGGCCCGGCGGCGCACGCTACGCCTCGCCCGGGCCCCAGAGCCAGGCGGCGCCGCGGACGCCGCTCGAGTCGCCGTGGACGGGGGGACGCAGGACGGTGTCCACGCGGTCGGAGAAGGCCCAGCGCTGCCAGAGCCGCGGCACGCTCTCGTACAGGCGGGGGATCTGCGACATGCCCCCGCCCAGCACCACGACGTCGGGGTCGAGGACGTTGAGGACGACGGCGAGGGCCCGGGCCATGCGCTCCTCGTAGCGCTCGAGGGTGGCCGTCGCCGCGGCCTCGCCGTTCCCCGCGCGGGCCGCGATCTCGGGCGCCGCGACGTCCTGCCCCGTCGCCTCCCGGTGGTCGCGGACCATCCCGGGGCCGGACAGGAACGTCTCGACGCAGCCAGTCTTGCCGCAGTAGCAGGGCGGGCCCGGCCACTCGTCCGGGGTCGGCCAGGGCAGCGGGTTGTGACCCCACTCGCCGGCGATGGCGTTCGGGCCGGTGAGCACTCTCCGCTCGACCGCGATCCCGCCCCCGGTGCCCGTCCCCACGATCACCCCGAACACGACGCGCGCGCCCGCCCCCGCCCCGTCCACCGCCTCCGACAGGGCGAAGCAGTTCGCGTCGTTGGCGAAGCGCACCGGCCGGTCGAGGAGCCGGGAGAGGTCGCGGTCGAGGGCCTGGCCGATGAGCCACGTCGAGTTTGCGTTCTTGACGAGGCCAGTGGCGGGGGAGAGGGCCCCGGGCATCCCGACCCCGACCGTGCCCCTGCGTCCCGTGGCCTCCTCGAGGCCGCGCACGAGGCCCGCCATCGCCTCGAGGGTGGCCGCGTAGTCGTGCCGTGGCGTCGCCACGCGCCGCCGGGCGAGCTCGGTGCCGCGTTCGTCGAGGGCGACTCCCTCGATCTTGGTGCCCCCGAGGTCGAGCCCGATCCGCATGCGCGCGGATTCTCGTCCGGACCCGTCCCCGGTTCAAGGCCTTCGCTCCGGAGGCGGACCGGCTAGAATCCGGACGGGGGACGGGATGAAGCGCTTCTGGATCGCCGCCATTGCCCTTCTCGTCACGCTGGGCGCGCTCGCCTTCGCCATGCTCCTCGGCTCGGCCAGCTTCGACTACCGGCGTTACACGGTCCACCGGCAGCGCCTTCAGAACGTACTGCGCGAGCAGCCGAGCGCCGATCGGCTGACTCGCGGCCTCGCCGACGAGGGCACGCCGCTCCTCGCGGTCCTCGTGTCGCCCGCGGACGTGGAGCGCGAGGCGGCCGCGAGCGGCGGGCCGATGGCGCCCGAGATCCGGCAGAAGGCCGCCCGCCACGCCGAGACACGGGTCTACCAGGCGGGCGACATGCTGTACTTCGTCTACTTCGACGCGGCCGGCCTGATGCGCGACTTCACGTGCGTGAGTCGCTAGGCCTCCGGAAGGGCAGGACCCGGCTCACGGCGGGCGGGCAGCACTCGTCCAGGATCCTGCGGAAGCGCGGGGCCAGCACCAGGTCGAACACGTCGCCCCGGCCGGGGAAGAGCGAGAGGGCCTGCTCCCGGGTGAACGCCACGAGCGCCTCCCCCTCGGCGCGGCCGAGCCGCCCCTGCCGCAGCAGGGCGCAGGCCACGTCCACCGTCCGGCGCAGCCGGTCGGCGCGCCGCTGCTCGTCCGCGACGGCGTCGGGATCGGGACTGACGCTCACCCTTCTCTCAGTGTAGCGCCGCGCGGGCCTCCAGACGGCCGCAACGTCTGGGTCAGGACCGGGACCACTGGCGGCCCAGCAGGCGCGCGTGATCGACCATCAGGCAGCGGTCCATCACCACCGTCAGACCGGCGTCTCGCGCCCGGCGGGCGCCCGTCTCGTCTATGCAGCCGATCTGCAGCCAGAGCGCGCCCGCGCGCGCGGCGAGCACGTCGTCGATCGCCTCGGGCAGCTCCTCGCTGCGCCGGAAGACGTCCACGAGGTCCACCGTTCCCGGCACGTCCTGGACGCGCCGATAGACCCTCTGCCCGAGGATCTGGTCCTCGCGTGGGTAGACGGGCACGATCTCGTAGCCGCGCTCGAGGAGGTAGCGCGCCACGCCGTGGGAGGCCCGGTGGGGTTTCGGGGAGAGGCCCACGACGGCGATCCGGCGGACGCGCTCGAGCAGCCGGCGGACGGTCTCGTCGTCCGGGTTGCCGAAGGGCTCCATCAGGGCCTCCGTGCCTGCGCGCCTCAGAGGAGGCCGCGCAGGATGCCGAGGTAGCGCGGGATGGCGGTCAGGGGAGGCTCGGCCGCCTCGTACTCGAGCGTCACGTACCCGCGGTAGCCCCCGTCCTTGAGCAGCCGCACGAGCCGGCCGAGGTCGGCCTCACCCTTCGGCTCTCCCTTCGCCTGCATCTCGACCTTTACCTGAGCGGTGACCGCGTAGGGCACGCAGCGGGCGACGTCGGCGTAGGGATCCACCCCGTGGAAGTTCCCGGTGTCGAGGTTGACCCCGAACCAGTCGGACTTCACGGCCGTCACGATCGCGAGCACGCCCTCGGGATCGGCCACGACCCCGCCGTGGTTCTCGAGGGCGAGGAAGACGCCGCGTCGCGCGGCGTGGTCGGCGCAGGCCTCGATCGACTCGACGCAGTTGCGGCGGGCCTCGGCTTCCGGCTGCCCCTTCTGGGCGTCGCCGGCGAAGATGCGGATGGCGGGCGAGCCGAGCTCGGCCGCCACGTCGAGCCACCGCTTCACGTGGGCGATCTCCTTCTCCCGCTCCGGGCCGGCGGGGAACGTGAAGGTGTTGCGGATCGGTGTCGTCGATACGTCGAGGCCGAGCAGGTAGCAGTGGCGCTTGAGGCCGGCCACGTAGGCGGAGTCGAACTCCCTCGGGAAGTAGTAGGACGTGAGCTCGACCGCGTCCACCTCCCACTGCGCGGCCTTTTCGAGGAAGCCGTGGAAGTCCATGGCCGGCTGCAGCTTCCCCGTCAGGTGGTCCCGCATCGAGTAGGCGGCGAGGCCGAGACGCAGGTGCGGCTTGCCGGTGCGCGCGATCCCCGGGATCGCGCCGGCGGGTACGGCTCCCGAGACGGCGACGGCGGCCGCCGCCGGGATGGCTTTCAGGATCTCGCGCCGGGAGTGGGTCATGGCGTCCTCCGCGTGTACCGCCGGGATTCTATCTCTCGCCGGAGCGGGAGGCCGACGAGCGTCGACGGGGAAGGGGAAGGGTCAGGTCTTGAATTGTGACCTCCGGCCCCTCCCGGGCGCCGTTCCGGTCCCCGCCTGACCGGCACTCGGCCTAGATTCGGGCCCATGGCCCGGCCGCTCCGCATCGAGTTCCCCGGGGCTCTGTACCACGTCACCTCCCGGGGCAATGCCCGCGAGCCCATCGTCCTGGAGGACGCCGACCGAGGCCTGCTCCTCGACCTCCTGGGCGAGGTGGTCGAGACGCTACCGCTGGGCCTGCCACGCGTACTGCCTCATGACGAACCACTACCACCTGCTCGTGGAAACGCCCGAGGCCAACCTGTCGCGCGGCATGCGGCAGCTCAACGGCGTCTACACCCAGCGGTTCAACCGCGCGCACGAGCGCGTGGGGCACGTCCTCCAGGGGCGATTCGGGGCGGTTCTCGTGGAGCGCGATGCGCACCTGCTCGAGCTGGCGCGCTACGTCGTGCTCAACCCCGTGCGGGCGGGGCTGGTCGCCGCGGCGGAGGCGTACCCGTGGTCCAGTCTTCGGGCGACCCTCGGCCTCGCGCCGGCTCCCGGGTGGCTCCGGACGGGAGCCCTCCTGGCCCGGTTTGGCTCGCGTGGGCGCTATCTGGAGTTCGTGCGCGAAGGCGTGGGGCAGGCGTCGCCCTTGGTGTGCGTGCGCGGGGCGGTTCTCGGGTCGGACGCTTTCGTCGAGCGGCTGGGCGGCCGAATCGGCCACAGGGCGGGCGAGGGGGAGTTCCCCGGGCAGGAGCGACTGGTCCATCGTGAGGGCACCTGGCCGCCCACTTTCCCCCGGCAGTGACGGCGGATCTGGCCGCTCCGCAACCAACGGATCCGGGAGCTGACGGAGTCCGGCCGCTTTACGGTGGCCGAGGTCGGTCGCCACCTCGGCCTTCACTACTCGACGATCAGTCGGATCCTCGCGAAGGCGCCTTCCGAGCCCCGGACGTCACAATTCAAGACCTGACCCCTACTGGACGAAGGTGACCTTGTTGATCTCGCGCAGGGTGGTGACGCCGGCGAAGACCTTCTCGAGGGCGGAGTCGCGCAGGAAGGTCATGCCCTCCTCGCGCGCCGCCTGCTTGATCTCGGTGGCGGGCCGGCGCTCGAGGATCAGCTGCCGGATGCGGTCCGACATGTCGAGCAGCTCCGCCACCGCGGTCCGGCCCAGGTAGCCGGTCCCCCCGCACTCCTCGCAGCCCACCGTCTCGTAAAAGGCCTGGTCGTGGTAGAGGTCGGGATCGAGCCCCGACTCGCGCAGGAGCGCCTCCGGCGGCTGCACCCTCGCCCGGCACGACGCGCACAGCACCCGGACGAGGCGCTGGGCCATGACGCAGTTGAGGGCGGAGACGAAGTTGTAGGGCTCGACCCCCATGTGGATGAAGCGCCCGATCACGTCGAAGACGTTGTTGGCGTGCACGGTGGTGAAGACGAGGTGGCCGGTGAGGGCGGACTGCACCGCGATCTGGGCGGTCTCGGGGTCGCGCACCTCGCCCACCATGATCTTGTCCGGGTCGTGGCGCAGGATCGAGCGCAGCCCCCGGGCGAAGGTGAGGCCCTTCTTCTCGTTCACCGGCACCTGCACGATGCCCGGGATCTGGTACTCGACCGGGTCCTCGATGGTGATGATCTTGTCCTCGGGCGACGCGATCTCGCTGAGCGCGGCGTAGAGGGTGGTGGTCTTGCCGCTGCCGGTGGGCCCGGTCACCACCACCATGCCGTACGGCTCGGTGATGTACTTGCGCAGCTTCCGCAGGTCGGCCTCGGAGAAGCCGAGAACGTCGAGGCGCAGGGAGCGGAAGGCGGCGTGCAGCTGCTCCTTGTCCAGGATGCGGATGACGGCGTCCTCGCCGTGGATCGACGGCATGATCGAGACGCGGAAGTCGATCGTCCGGCCCTTGACGCGCAGGCGGAAGCGGCCGTCCTGGGGCACCCGCTTCTCCGCGATGTCGAGCTCCGACATCACCTTCAGGCGGCTGATGATCGTGTCGTGGTGCCGCTTGTCGAGGGGGTCGAGGGCGGGGTAGAGGACCCCGTCGATGCGGTACTTGGCGAGCACCTCCCGGTCCTTCGTCTCGATGTGGATGTCGGAGGCCCGGCGGTCGATCGCCCCCAGGACGAGCGAGTCCACGAGGCGGATGATCGGGCTCTCCTCGGGATGCTGCTTCCTCTCGACGGCCTCGGTCTCGTCGTCGCCCAGGAGCTGGAGGCGCAGGCCCTCGCTCGCCTGCTCGAGCAGGATCTCCCCGCCCCGGTGGCGGCGCAGGAGCGAGGCCACGCGCTCGGGCGGGGCCAGGACGGCCTCGATCGGCCGCCCCAGGAGGAACTCGATGTCGTCCACCCTCGTGGGGTCGTCGAGGGAGGCGAAGGCGAGGACGATCCGCCCTCCCTCGCGGCGCACGGGAACGCAGGAGTAGCGTACCAGCAGCTCGAGCGGCACCTCGCCCCAGAGGGACGCGTCGTCCGGCGGGGGCTCGAGGGGCTCGCGGGGAAGGTCGACTGCGGGCTTCACGTCCGCCATCGACGCGATCGTAGCACGCGGCGCTTCCGGCCTCAGACCGCGCGCTCGACGATCGGCCGGGAGAGGGTGAGGGCGCTCGGCAGGGCCTGCGCCTGGCGCGCCGCGGCGAGCGCCCGGCCCTTCGCCACCCACCACGCGCGGGCCTCCTCCTGGGTCCACTCGTCGGCGAGACCGCAGCGCTCGAGGCCCGCCGCGGCTGCGCTCGCCGAAGGGGGGCGCCGGGCCGGGTCCTTCTCGAGGCAGCCGAGGACCCAGGCCTCGAGGGCGGCCGGGAGCGGCCGTCCGAGCCGCTCGGACGGGGGAGTGGGCGGCGTGTGCAGGTGGTGGCCGCAGATCTCGATGATCGTCCCGCCCTCGAAGACGTGCCGGCCGGTCAGGAGGAAGTAGGCCACCGCCCCGACCGAGTAGAGGTCGGAGCGGGCGTCGGCCGCGGGGGACCGGATCGCCTCCGGGGCGAGGTAGAGGGGAGTGCCGACGAGCGTGGCGTCGTGGGTCATCCCTCCGTCCGCCTCGAGGTCCTTCACGAGGCCGAAGTCGACGACCTTCGCGACGTCCGAGACGCCTCCCCGCTCGCACAGGATGACGTTCCCCGGCTTGACGTCCCGGTGGACGAGGCCGACGCCGTGGGCCTCGGCGAGCGCCTGCAGCACCTGGCTCAGGACGTGCACGACGCGGCCAGGCGGCTGAGGGCCGTCCGCCGCCACCAACCGGTCGAGGCCGAGGCCCTCCAGGTACTCCATCGCGTAGTAGAAGACGCCGTCGGGCGTGCGGCCGTAGTCGAAGACGGTGACCGTGTTCGGGTGGCTCAGGCTCGCGGTGAGCTGCACCTCGCGCTCGAAGCGGCGGAGGCCCGCCTCGCCCATCCGCTCCGGCCGGAGCAGCTTCACCGCCGTCGGACGCCGCAGCATGGCGTGGCGGGCCCGGTAGACGACCCCCATGCCCCCCTCCCCGAGCTTCTCCTCGAGCGTGTACTGGCCCAGCTGTCGCGCGTGCCGCACCTCGCGCCGCAGGCCGTAGATCACCGCCGATCCCGCGGTGGCGACGGTGATCGCGGCGAGCAGCCACATGACCTTCCACACCGAGAGGCGGACGGACTCGTTGGACAGGGAGTAGACGGCCAGGGGAAGGGCGGCGATCGCGCTCACCGCCAGGGTTCGCCGGGCGGAGCTGGGGACGAAGATGGCCCGCGTGTACAGGACCAGGTTCACCGCGAGCAGCATGACCATCCCGCGCAGGTCGGGCTCGGGGATCGAGCCCGACGGCAGGACGAGGGCCAGGGCCCCCATCGCCAGCATCAGCAGGACGTCGAGCGCGCGGAGCGCTCTTCCCGGCCTCGCCCCGCCCCGGCAGTAGAGCCACGTCCCGCCCATGAGGAGCAGGACGGCGAAGTGCGCGACCTGCGCGGCGAGCGCCGGCGGGTTCTCTCGACCGAGCCAGGCGAGCACCCGCCCGACGCCGTTGAAGGCCGCCGAGATCAAGAGGGCGATGCCGCCGAACAGCCGCAGCCTCTCCTGCAGCAGGCGCCCGTCGACGGACTCGGACGGGCCGGTGAGCCCGGGCGGAGTCTCCGGCCGCAGCGCTTTGGGGGGCATCGGGGCAGTATCCCACAGCCCCCGACCGCGGCCCGCTAGGGCTTCCGGTAGATCGACTTCCCTTCCTTGAACGTCTCCAGGACCTGGATGTCCTTGATCGCCATCGGCTCGACCTTCAGGGGGTTGCCGCTCAGGACGACCATGTCGGCGAGCTTGCCGGCCTCGAGCGTGCCCTTCGAGGCCTGCTCGCCGTACTGCTCGGCCACCCAGATCGTCATGGCCTTCAGGCCCTCGAGCGGCGTGACCCGCTGGTCGGGGCCGATCTCGGCGCCCGCGCGGGAGATCCGGTTCACCGCCGACCAGAGCATGAACATCTGGTCGAGCGGCGCGACCACCGCGTCGGTGTGGTTGGTCGGGTGCAGGCCCGCGTCGATCGCGTCCCGCATCGGGCTGATGTACATGGCCTGCTCTCGGCCGCGGTTGGCGATGTGGGCCTCGGCGAAGTAGTAGGTGTGCAGGGTGTAGAAGGAGGGGCGGATCTTGTACTCGACGTACTTCGGGATCTGGTCCTTGCGGGTGAACTGCGCGTGGATCATCGTCACGCGCCGGTCCCTCGTGAGGTCGCCGGCCGCGGCGAACTCGTGCGCCCGCAGGAACGCGTCGATCGCGCCGTCGCCGTTGGCGTGGAGGTTGAGCGGGACCCCGAGGGCGTAGACCTTCCTGACCGCCCGGTTGACGACGTCCTGCGGGAACGTCAGCTCACCGCTCCAGTTCTTCTCGCCGCCGGGGCCGCCGGTCAGGTATGGCTTGGTGAAGAGGGCGGTCCTGCCCTGGGGCGAGCCGTCGATCGTGATCTTGACGCCCCCGATCCTGAAGTGACGGTCGTACTGGCCCCAGCCGGACACGGGGAACTCGGCGAGGACCTTGTCCAGGTCCGTGATGAACGGGTAGGCCACGACGTCGATGAGGTTGGCCCCGACGTCGGTGGCGCGCTTCATCGTCTGCAGCTGCGCCAGGTGCGTCGCGCCCTCATGGGCGGTGGTGATGCCGGCCTCGGCGTACATGAGGTGCGCCGCCTTCGTCCCCTCGGCCTCCTGCGCCGGCGTGAGCGGCGGCGTCTTCTCGAACACGGGGAGGAACGCGGTCTCCATGATCAGGCCCCAGGGCTCGTGGGTGCCGGGCTTGCGGACGATGATGCCGCCGGGGGGCGTCTTCGTCCTGGCATCGAAGCCGAACTGCTTCAGGGCCAGGCTGTTCAGCACGGCACCGTGCATCGACACGTGGTCGATGCGGACGGGGTTGTCCGGGAACGCCTTGTCCAGGTCGTCGCGGTTGAGGAGCCGGCCATCCGGCATGACGGTGTCGTCGTAGCCGTAGCCCGTGATCATCTCGCCCTTCGGGATCTCGTTCTCCGCGACGAACCTCCCGATCTCGGCGACGATGCTGTCCACGTCCTTGCCCGGCCCGGCCGGCGGCGCGTACAGCTTGACCTGCCTGGCCACCGACAGCGCGTTGATGTAGTGGCTGTGGGCGTCGAGGAAGCCCGGCAGGAGCGTCTTGCCGGCGAGATCCACGGCCTGCGTCGTCGCGCCCTTGTGGGCCTTCTCGATGTCGGCCTTCGGCCCGACCGCGAGGATCTTCCCGTCCTTGACGGCCAGCGCCTCGACAGTGGGCTGGGCGTCGTTCACGGTGACGATTTCACCGCCCGTGTAGATGGCGTCGGCCGTCTGCTCCGGCTTCGGCCCTGTCGGGGTGCACGCCGTGGCGATGGCCAGCGCGATCGCGGCGAGCGCGACGCCCGTCTTGCTGCTCTCAGTCTTCATCTTCCGGCCTTCCTTCTTTCGATTCCCGGACGGCGTGCAGCGCGCGGCGGTGCCGTCGCCGAATCCACCCAGCTCCCGTTTCCATGAGGCAGAACGGGCGCACCTTGACCGTCAGAAAAGAGGTGGTGTCCGTCGATCGTTCGCGGAATCTTACGTTGATCGCGAAGCGGCTGGGTAGCGGGGACCCTGCTCCTCGAGGGCGGCGAGCTGCGCTTCGAGGACGGCAAGGGCCGGCCCCTCTTCGTGTCCCCGCTCGCGACGTCGGAGGCGTGGGTCGAGACGGAGACGAAGCGGAGCGTGGGCTGCATCCTGGGATCGATCGCCCTCGTGCCCGTCCTCGCCCCGCGCGGCCGTCACGCCGCCACCCGAGTGAGGACCGGGGTCAGATCTCGACTTGAGGCGTGTCTCTCCGGATGAGCAGATTCAAGATCTGACCCCAGCGCGCCGTCGGCGCTCGAAGCGGCCGTCCTTCTCGACGTAGCCAATGGCGGCGAGCACCGCCGGCACCTCGTCGGGGGGACAGCCGAGGATCGGAGCGAGGTCCCGCGGGGGGACGAAAGGGCCCGAGTGGGAGAGCCGCGAGGCAACGGCGGCCGCGCGCTCGAGCCGGTCGAGCCGGACGGCGCGCGGGCCGACGGGCAGGTAGCCGCAGGCCAGGTAGAAGGTCGCGGCCTGCCGGGCATCGCTCGGGACGGACGGCGCGCCGTCGGGCCCGGGCTCGGCGCGACGCCCGTGCCGGATCGCGAAGAGGCGTGCCCGCAGGCGCGCGGCCTCCGGGCGCAGCAGGGCGGGGAGGAAGAGCGAGAGGCGGCCGACGGTGACCCCCAGGCGGGCGAGGGCCTTCCGATCGTCGGGAGTGAGGGCGGCGACCTGCGGCGCCACGGAGCGACGGGCCACGGCACCGAGCCCCTCGACGAGGGCGAAGGCGAGCCCGCGCACGACCCCCGGGGGAGTGCCGTCGCGCAGGGCGAAAAGCGGGAGCAGGCCCGCGCGCAGGTGCGCCTCGAGCCAGGCGGCGAGGCGACGCCGCACGCGCTCCCGCAGCGGCGGGTCGAGGAGGTCGCTCGCGACCACGTCCACCTGCGGCGCGAGCGCGCCGTCGCCGGCCACCAGCCCCGCCACCGCGGCGCCCCGCCACAGGACCTCGGCTCCCGGCCCGAGCGCGAGGGACGAGTCGTCCTCGCGCTCGAGCGCCTCCACGCGCTCGCGCACCAGGCCCGAGAGCGCCCGGTTGGCGGCGGCGAGGAGCCCCCGGGAGCTCTCGCGCACGTCCGGGTCGGGCCGGAAGCGGAAGCCGTCGAGGACGCCGGCCCGCAAGCCCTGCACGAGCACCTCGCCGTCCCCGCCCAGGCTCGTCACGAGATCGGAAGGGTCGTGGCGCGCGATGACCGTGCCTGGCCGATCCACGAACTCCTGGGTGAGCCGCTCGTGCAGCGCGTCGGAGAGCCGGTCCTCGACCGCCCGCGTGCGCTCCTGCCAGAACCGCGCGTCCGGCACCCACGACCTGCGGTGCGAGATGAAGGTCCAGGTCCGGATGGCCGCGATGCGGCCGAGCAACGCCTCCACGTCGCCGTCCGCGCGGTCGATGTCCTTCACGTGCGAGGCCAGGAAGTCCTCGGGGATCCGGGCGGCGGGCTCGCGCAGGAAGCGGAAGACGCGCGAGAGGAGCCGCGTGTGGCCCTCGGTCACGGCGCCCTGGAAATCCGGGACCTGGCAGACCTCCCAGAGAAGGCGCACCGAGTCGGGGTCGCGCGCGAGTGCCATCACGTCCGCGTCGCGGGTGAGGGCGGCGAGAGCGGCCTGGTCCTCGGCGTGCCGCATGCGCAGGAGGAACGGGTGTGGGGGCGGGCGGTCGAGGCTGCCGAGGAGCGCGAGCGGCGAGAAGAAGTCGAGCGCGTCGGTCCTCCAGAAGAGGTGCGTGAGGGGCGCGAAGCGGTGCTTCTCGACCGCCTCCACCAGGCGCGGCTCGAAGGGCCCGAGATCGGTGGTGGGGGCGAAGTGGCCGTCGCGGACGTGACGGCCCGCCCGCCCCGCGACCTGGCCGACCTCGGCCGGAGTCAGCCGGCGGGGACCGACGCCGTCGAACTTGGTGAGGCCGGTGAAGACGACGTGGTCGATGTCGAGGTTGAGGCCCATGCCGATCGCGTCGGTCGCCACCAGGAGATCCACCTCCCCGGCCTGGTAGAGGCCCACCTGCGCGTTGCGGGTCCGCGGGGAGAGGGCGCCGAACACGAGCGCGGCCCCTCCCTGCTCGCGGCGGAGGCGGGCGGCCGTCTCGTAGAGCTCGCGCACCGAGAAGACGATGACGGCCGTGCGCGGAGGGAGCTTGCCGGGGCGCTTCGGCTCGGAGTAGCTCAGGGTCGACAGCCGCGGCCGCGTGGTGAAGGCCGCGTCGGGGAGGAGCTCGTGGAGGAGGGGCCTTATCGTCTCGGCCCCGAGGAGCCAGGTCTCCAGGCGTCCCCGCGCGTTCTGGATGCGGTCGGTGAAGACGTGGCCCCGCTCGCGATCGGCGGCGAGCTGGACCTCGTCCACGGCGAGGAAGTCCACCTTCAGGTCGAGGGGCATCGCCTCCACCGTGCACATCCAGTAGGAGGGCTTTGGCGGAACGATGCGCTCCTCGCCGGTGACGAGGGCAACCGACTCCGCGCCCCGCAGCGCGGCCACGCGGTCGTAGTTCTCCCGCGCCAGCAGCCGGAGGGGAAGCCGATCATCCCGGTGGGATGCGTCAGCATCCGCTCGAGGGCGAGGTAGGTCTTGCCGGTGTTCGTGGGCCCGAGGAGGGCGGTGGTCGCGCGGTGCATGGCCCCGGTCAACAGCATGAGCCGCGACGGAGGCCCGGCGCAAGCGCGATTCGCCAGACCGGCCTGGATACCCGAATGACGAGTGACCCGGCCCGAAGCTCCTTGTCATCCAGCGGCCTTCGTCGGATCATCGCGACGGATCCTGCGCGTTCGATGGGCGATCAACGGAGGTAGACCGTGCTCAAGGCAGTCTGCGATCGATGCAACGGCGACATCTCTCTGTTAGGCGGATACCTGTCGGGGGCAAGCGGCTTGTCGATCGGGTCCTACGTGTCCTACTCACCCGATCTGCTGTGCAAGCGCTGCGCGCCGGAGGACGAGACGAAACGGCTCGAGGCGCGATTCGATGCCGTTGTCTGGTGGCTCACGAAGGGACTGTGGCGGAGAGGCCTGGCCTGAGCGAATCGCCCGAGTCGATCGGCAAACGGGCGAGTGCGCCGGGGCGACGATTGACGGGTCGATCGTCGACTCAGTCCCCGCCGATCGTCGCCTGGGCGCCCTGCGCCCCGGGGGAGGGAGGGCCCGCGGGCAGCAGCCGGTAGGCGAAGCGGGAGGCCTCGCACGCGATCGCGTCCTCGTACTCCGGCCCGCTCACGAGCGCCAGGAGCCGCTCGGAGACGGGGAGGACGGTAGTCACCGGCTGCCAACCGACCGGGCGCCCGGTCTCCGCGTCCACGAGGCGCCCCTCCTCGACCGCGGACGTGCCTTCGGCGAGGGGTATGCCCTCGAGGGCCGCGGCGATCGCGAGGAGGCGAGCCTCGTCCTCCGGGTGGAGGGGCCGGACGAGGCGCCGGCTCTGCATCGCGATGTGGTAGTGGGCGGCCACGAAGTGGATGCCGTCCAACCCGTGGGTCTCGCAGACGACGACCAGCCAGCCCATGAGGTCCCGCAGCAGCCCGAGGCCGGGGTGCTGCTGGCCCGGGAGGCGGGGGCGCCGTTCCGAGAACGGCTCGCGGGGGTTCTGCAGCAGCAGCCACTCGACGGTGATCACCTCCATGCCCGAGACCGCGCTGCGGCTGCGCTCGGCCCGCAGCTCGGCGAGGAGCTCGTCCCCGCGGTCCTCCGACAGGATGCGCAGGGTCTGGCCCTGGCCGTCGCGTGCGTGCAGATCGACCCGCAGGGTGCGGAAGCCGCGGGCACGCAGCTGGGCCAGGACGCCCGCCCGCTCGAGGAGCAGCTCCACCCCGTGGTGCGAGAAGTAGCCGAGGAAGCGTGCCGGCCGCTCGAGGCCGGGCATCAGGCCCACGAGGTCCTCCTCGCTCAGCGAGAAGGGCAGGCCGTCGTCCACCGCCTCCGCGTAGTGCAGGTCCCGGCCGAGGCGGCGGAAGCGCCGCAGGGCGAGCTCCTCCTCCTCGATCGGCTCGATTGCCCGTCCGGACGCGAGCCACAGGCAGAAGCGCGCGCTGTACCTCCACGCGTGCCGGCCGTAGCCCCCGGCGAGGAGCACCACCATGGGGCGGGCGCGTTCCTCCCCGCGGACGAGAGACGTCACGAAGCGGTCGCGCTCGAGGAGAGCGGCCGCGGTCAGGCGCCAGTTGCCGACGGGGTCGTCCGCGGCGGGATCGGTGCCGGCCACGTACACGACGAGGCCGGGCTTCACCGACTCGAATACAGGCGGGAGCGACTCGCGCAGGGTCCGGAGGAAGAGCGCGTCGTCGACGCCCCCCCCGAGCGCGATCGAGGTGGACGCGACCGCCTCCGTGTCCCCCCAGTGGTCGTTGTGGATCGAGAAGGTGTGGACCGTGGGGTCGTCCGAGAAGACCCGGCGGGTCCCGTTGCCGTCGTGCAGGTCGAGGTCCACGACGAGCACGGGCTCCTCGAAGCCCCGCGCCTGCAGGCGGCGGATGGCGATCGCCACGTCGTTGAAGACGCAGAAGCCGAGGCCGGCGTCGGGCAGCGCGTGGTGGAACCCGCCCCCGAGGTGGACCGCCACCCCGCCGGTGCGCAGCGCGAGGCGCGTGGCCTGGATCGTCCCCCCGGCCATCAGCCGCTGCAGGTCGAGCGTCGCCTCCGCCTCGCGCGCCGCCACCTCGACGCCGAGGATCCGGGTGAGTGCCTCCGGCTCCTGCAGGGCCTGCAGGTACTCGGGCGTGTGCACGCGGAGCAGGTTCTGCAAGGAGGCGGGGCGCGGCACGGAGACCAGCGCGGGGCTGACGAGCCCGGCGTCCTCGAGGGCGCCGAGGACCTTGTCCCCGCGCAGGGGGTCCATCGGCACCCCGTACACGCCGCGCCGGTAGCGCACGTCGTGGACGACCGGCACCCCCCGCGCCCGCAGCCGGTAGAGCGAGCGGCGGGCGGCCCGCGCCAGCGTGCGAAGGGGTCCGTGGTGCACCGGCCCCATTGTCTCAGGAAAGAACTGGCCCACAATACCGGGGCGATGGCCGCCCCCCTCTACGACCGGCTCCCCGGAGGCGACGCGGGCGGCGACGAGCTGCTCGGGCGCTTCCTCGACTACGTCTCGGGCCTGGGCCTCGCCCTCTACCCGGCGCAGGAGGAGGCGATCCTCGAGCTCTTCGAGGGGAGAAACGTCATCCTCAACACGCCCACCGGCTCGGGGAAGTCGCTCGTGGCCTCCGCCCTCCACTTCGACGCGCTCGCACACGGGCGCCGCTCGGTCTACACCTGCCCGATCAAGGCGCTCGTCAACGAGAAGTGGATGGCGCTGTGCCGCGAGCTGGGGCCCGAGAACGTGGGCCTCGCCACCGGGGACGCCACCGTCAACCGCGACGCCCCCGTCCTGTGCTGCACCGCGGAGATCCTCGCCAACATGGCGCTGCGGGAGGGCGAGGAGGCGTGGGTGGACGACGTCGTGATGGACGAGTTCCACTGGTACGCCGACCGGGACCGCGGGGTGGCGTGGCAGGTGCCGCTCCTGACCCTGCCCCGAACGCGGTTCCTGCTGATGTCGGCGACGCTCGGCGACGTGAGCTTCTTCGCCGAGGACCTGACCAGCCGCACCGGGCTCCCGACCGCGGTGGTGAGGTCGGGCGAGAGGCCGGTGCCCCTCGAGTACGCCTACTCCGAGATCACCCTCGCCCAGATGGTGGAGAAGCTGGTCGCCGAGGGAAAGGCGCCGGTCTACGTCGTCCACTTCACGCAGCGCGACGCCGCCGACAGCGCCCAGGACTTCACGAGCCTCAACCTCTGCACCCGCGAGGAGAAGAACGCGGTGGCCGCGGCAATCACCGGCTTCCGCTTCACGAGCCCCTACGGACCCGACGTGCGCAAGTGGCTCAAGCAGGGCATCGGCGTGCACCACGCCGGCCTCCTGCCGAAGTACCGCGTGCTCGTGGAGCAGCTCGCCCAGCAGGGCCTCCTCAAGGTCATCTGCGGCACCGACACCCTCGGAGTCGGCATCAACGTGCCGATCCGCACCGTGCTGTTCTCGCGCCTGTGCAAGTTCGACGGGGAGAAGACGGCCGTGCTGTCCGCCCGCGACTTCCACCAGATCGCGGGCCGGGCGGGGAGGAAGGGCTTCGACGACGAGGGCTTCGTGGTGGCCCAGGCCCCCGAGCACGCGATCGAGAACCTGCGCCTCGCGGAGAAGGCGAAGGACGGGAAGAAGGTCACGAAGCGCCGGCCCCCCGAGCACAACTTCGCCAACTGGGACCTGCAGACCTTCAAGCGCCTGATGACCGCGCCCCCCGAGCGCCTGGCCTCGCGCTTCCAGGTCTCGCACGGGATGCTGCTCAACGTCCTCTCCCGGCGCGGCGACGGCGGCCGGGCCATGCAGCGGCTCATCCGGGACTCGCACGAGCCCGACCGGGCGAAGAAGGCGCACTTCCGGCGTGCCTGGCAGCTGTTCCGCGCGCTCGTCGCCCGCGGCATCGTCGAGATCGTCCCGCGGACGGAGGAGGGGGCGAGGGTCCGGGTCAACGTCGAGCTGCAGGACGACTTCTCCATGGACCAGGCGCTCTCGCTCTACCTCCTCGAGACCCTCCCCCTCCTCGACCCCGCCTCGGAGACCTACGCCCTCGACGTGCTGACGCTCGTCGAGAGCATCGTCGAGAACCCCGAGCTCATCCTGAGGCGCCAGCTCGACAAGGTGAAGGACCGGGCCGTCGCGGAGATGAAGGCGGAGGGACTCGACTACGACCAGAGGATGGAGCAGCTGGAGAAGCTCGAGTACCCGAAGCCGCTGCGGGACTTCGTGTACTCGACCTTCAACGCCTTCGCCGACCGGCACCCCTGGGTGGGGGAGGAGAACATCCGCCCCAAGTCGATCGCGCGCGAGATGTTCGAGGGGTACCGCTCGTTCTCCGACTACGTCGAGGAGTACGACCTCGAGCGGGCCGAGGGCCTGCTCCTCCGCCACCTCAACGGCGTCTACAAGGTGCTGGCCCAGACGGTCCCGGACGGGGCGAAGGACGACGCCCTGCTGGAGATGGAGCTCTACCTGCGGGACATGCTGCGCCAGGTGGACTCGAGCCTGCTCGAGGAGTGGGAGCGGATGAAGGACGCGTCGTGGGCGCCGGCGGGGGAGGGCGCGCCCGAGCTGCGGCCGCCGGGCGCGGAGGAGGCGCCGGACGTCACCCGCGACACGAAGGCCTTCACCGCCGCGGTCCGGACGCGCGCGTTCTCGTTCCTCCGCGCCTGGTCGATCGGGAAGGACGAGGCGGCGCTCGAAACGATCGACTCGCCGGCGGACGGCGACGCCGCGCCCTGGACGGTCGAGCGGCTGAAGGCCGCGCGCGAGGCCCACCGCGCCGAGCACGGCGGTCTCCGCCTCGACCCCGAGGCCCGGAACCTGCGCCACACCCACGTCGAGCCGTCCGCGGACCGGGCGAGCTGGCGCGTGCAGCAGATGCTCGTCGACACTGCGGAGCTCAACGACTGGGTGATGGAGCTCGACGTGGACCTCGCCGCCTCCCGCGAGGTGGGCGAGCCCGTCCTGAAGCTGCTGCGCCTCGCCAGCCTCGCCGGCTAGGGCCGCGGCAGGCCCAGGATCAGCCGGTTGTGGGGAGTGATCTCCTCCGGGATCGTCTGCGTGACGACGTCGTAGCCGGCCGCGCGCAGGCGGGCGACGCGGGTGGCGTCCACCGCGAGGGGGATGGGCAGGAAGCCCAGGAGGCCGCCGGCGTCGCAGGTCCGCGCGTCGTGGCAGCAGGGCAGGAGGGCCACGTGCGCCCGCGCCCGGATCGCGCGCTCGAGGACCAGGTCCGACAGGGCGCCGCAGGCGTGAACCGACACGACGAGGTCGCCGGGCGAAACCGCGACCCGCGCCAGGTCCATCGTGCGCCGCTCGACACGGCTCTCGAGGCGGGGCCAGTGTGACGCCAGCGCCGCGGCGAGCTTTGCCGAGCTTCCCACCGGCTTCGCGTCGACGGCCAGGGCGCGCGCGCTCGTGTCGTCGAGCAGCAGGAGCAGGTGCGAGACGAGGCCGTGGCCGGCGGCGAGCTCGACCACGCGGCGCCCGCGGATCCTCCGCCTCACCCGGCGCGCCACCTCCCAGGATTCGTAGAGCTCCTTGCGGGGGAGGCAGGCGGCCTCGCAGACCGCCCGGGCGACACGGGCGAAGAGACCTTCGCCGGCGAACCGGCCGAGGTCCCGGCGGGTCAGCAGCGAGCGGCTCCCGGGGTCGAAGGCCATGGCGGTCCTCAGCCGGCCTCGTCCGGGCTCAGCGCGTAGACGACCGTGGAGCCGTCCACGAACACGGGACGCCCTCCGACCTCGTCGACGGCGGCCTCGAAGGAGGGCCGCTGGAGGAGGGCCCGCCTCCTCGTGGGCCCCACGTGCCAGGGAAGAGCCTCCCAGTGCGCGACCACGTGGGTGATCCCCCGCTCCTTCAGGGCCCTCAGGCCCAGGACATCCGGGAGGGGCCGCAGGAGGAGGCCGATCTCGCGGGCGGAAGGAGGGACGTGACCGCTGTAGCCGTTCACGAGCGGGCGCCAGTGGAGCGTCTGGAAGTACATGGCCACGACCTCGCCGCTGGGGACCCGCGACGGCGGGAGCTCGAGGTAGGCCTTCACCGCGGTCGAGGCCGCGATGAAGCGCGCGTAGGCCGGGAAGTCCGCCTCGTCGGGGACCGGCCACCAGCGTATGCGCTCGCCTCGAGGCAGCCCCTCGGCGACGGCGGCGACGGCGAGCAGGAGCGGCACCGCTCGGAGGAGCGGTCGCCCGCGCCCGAGTGACCACAGACGGTCCCAGCCGCTCGCGGCAAGGTAGGCGAGGGGCAGGGATGCCAGGGCAAACGCCCGCGCCGAGACCCTCATTCCGGCGAGGCCGGGGAGCAGGTGCCCGGCACCCCAGAAGACCATGGGCAGGCACAGGGGGACCGCCACCGCGCCGGCGAGGATCAGGCCCCGGGGCCAGACCGGCATCTGCCCCCATCGCAGGCACGGTCCACCCCACGTCGCGCGCACCGCCAGCCAGAGAGCGAGCACTCCAGCCAGGGTCAGGGCGAGGGGGAGGGCGTAGCCGCTGTCGGGGCCACCCCGGAGGGTGAAGCGGTCTCCCGCGACGAGCCCCGCCGCCACCCCCACGGCCCCGGCCGCGGCCAGGGCGGCGGCGCCCATCCGCCGCGTCCGGCGGGACTCTGCCGGCGGGCGCAGGAACCGCCGCCCGCCGCTCCAGAGCGCGACACCGGCCAGGGTCATCGCGGCGGCGCCCGGGTAGAGGCAGCCCCGGCCGGCCGCGCGAAGCCAGTCCGGCACCACCGTGTGCATCACCGAGAGCTCCGAGGGCGTGACGAACCCGAGGAGGTTCATGCCGCTGGCCCGGAGGTCAAAGACCGTGCGCAGCGGGGTCTCGTGCGCGACGAAGGGGCCGAACACGAGCGCGAGAAGCCCCCCGCAGGCGACGGCCGCCGGGCCCCACGCGAGCCAGGCGGACCTCTGGCCCAGGCGCCCGACGGGGAAACGGTTGAGCAACAGTACGAGCAGCGCCAGGTGCACGAGGTACGCGAGGTAGGTCCCGCCCGAGACGTGGAGCGCGTAGAACGAGACGAAGGCCGCGGCGCGCCCGGCCGAAGGGGCTTCCAGGAGGCGATCGAAGCTGAAGAGCAACGCCGGCAGCCACTGCATGCGGAGCATCTGGTAGTGCCCCAGGTGCTCCCAACGGAAGCTCGAGTACGAGAAGACCCACCCCCCGATCAGGGCTCCCGGCCAGGACCGCCCCGACCGTCGCAGCACCCAGGCGGTGATCCAGGCGCCGAGCACCCACGTGGCGAAGAACAGCGCGTTGAACGCGGCGACGCTGGGGACGCCGGCGAGGCGCAGGGCAAAGAGCCCCGCCGCCGGGCCGATCAGCGGGTCGGACAGGGCGAGCGTGCCGCGCGTCGGGTGGAAGAACGGCGCGTTCCACAGGTCGGGCAGGCCCAGCGACATCTGGTGGGCCCCCCACTTCATCACGTAGAGGTTGAAGAGCGGGTCGCCCAGGTTCGGCCCGAGCCCCCGGCGCGGGTCGCCCACCAGCGGGCCCACCACGAGCAGCGCGGCCAGGGTGCACGCCGCGAGGGCGAGGAGGACGCCGACCGTCTCCGAGGTGCGCCCGCGCGCTTCGTTCATGGCCCGAGCTGACCGGGAGGACGACGACCTACGTGAAGCGGACGCTCACCAGCTTGCTCACCCCCGGCTCCTCCATGGTCACGCCGTAGAGCTGGTCGGCGATCGACATGGTCTTTCGCGAGTGGGTGATGAGCACGAACTGCGTCCGCTCCTTCAGGCCCTCGAGCATGCTCACGAAGCGGCCGATGTTGGCGTCGTCGAGGGGGGCGTCCACCTCGTCGAGGATGCAGAATGGCGAGGGCTTGTACTGGAAGATCGCGAAGAGGAGCGCGATCGCGGTCAGCGCCTTCTCCCCGCCCGAGAGCAGCAGCACGTTCTGCAGCCGCTTGCCCGGGGGCTGGGCCATGATGTCGATCCCGCTCTCGAGGAGGTCCTCCTCGTCGAGGAGCGAGAGGCCGGCGGTGCCCCCCCCGAAGAGCTGCTTGAAGACCTCGCCGAAGTGCTGGTTGATGACCTGGAACGCCTCCTGGAAGCGCTCGCGGGAGGCCCGGTCGATCTTCCGGATGGCCTGGTCGAGCTCGGCGATCGAGTCGAGGAGGTCCTGGCGCTGGGCGGTCAGGAAGGCGTGGCGCTCCTCGTGCTCCTGGGCCTGCTCGACGGCGAGGACGTTCACCTGGCCCATGCGCTCGAGCTTGTCGCGCAGCTCCTGCACGAGGGCGGCGAGGCCGTCGAGGTCCCGGGCCTGGTCGTCGTCGGTGAGCAGGCCCGCCGCTTCGGCCGCGGAGACGCCCACCGCCTGCTGGCACTCGCGGGCGAGGTGGTCGAGGTCGGACCCGGTCCGGGCCCGCTCCACGTCCACCTCGGCGAGGGCGTCGCGGAGCACGTCCCGCTCGCGCCGCCGCTCCTTCAAGCCGTGCTCGCGGCCCTCGATCTCGCCCCGGGCCTCGCGCACGCGGTCCTCGGCCACCGCGGCGTCGCCCTGCGCGCGGTCGCGCTCCACGAGCGCCTCGGCGAGCCGGCGCTCGACCTCGGTCCGCTCGGCCTCGAGCTCGCCCCGGCGGGCGGCGGTCTCCGCGGCGCGGGTCCGGGCGGCGGCGATGCGCTGCTCGAGATCGGCGAGGTCCGCCTCGAGGCGTCGGCCGTCGTTCTGGGCGGCCGCCGTGCGCTCGCGCAGCGCCGCGAGCGAGGTGCGGGCCTCGGCGTGCCGCGCCTGCGCGGCCTCGGTGGCGGCGCGTCCCTCGGCGACGGCGGCGCCGATCTCGGCGAAGCGCCGGTGCCCGTCCTCGCGCTCGGCCTCGGCGGAGGCGAGGGCCTGGTCGGTCTCGGCCAGACGGACGGCGGCGGCGCCTCGCTCCTGCTCGGCCTGGGCGCGCTCGGTGTCGAGGATCGAGCCCTTGCGGTGGAGGCGCCCGGCCTCCTCCTCGGCGGTCTGGATCTCGTGGCGCACCGCGACGAGGTCCTTCTCCGCGGTGTGGATGCGCTCCTCGAGCGAGCGCACCTCGGCGGTGGCGGCGGCGGCGAGGCTCCCCGCCTCGGCCCCGGCGGCGCGCAGGGACAGGAGGCGGCCCTCGATCTCTTCCTGGCGGCCGGCGACCTCCTTCACCTCGCGCCGGGGCGCGAAGAGGCCCTTGACGCCGCGGCCGCCCTCGACGATCGCGCCGCGCAGCGTCTCGCCCTCGAGCGTCACCACCGCGACCGGGCCCTGCCGGGAAAAGACCTCGAACGCGTCCTCGAGCGTCGCCACCACGATCGCGTCGGGCATCGAGGCGCGGATCCGATCGGCGTGGGGCCCGCTCACGCGGTAGAAGTCCGACAGCAGGCCGAGCGACCTCGGCTCCTCCCGCGCGATCTCGCGCAGGGGGCCGCAGTCGTGGCGCGTCCGGGCCGAGGCGAGGGGCAGGAACGCCCCGCGGCCGGCGCCCGAGGACTGCAGCCAGCGGATGCCGCGCCGCGCGGTATCGACGTCGGGGACGAGCACCGCCTGCAGGCGGTCTCCGAGGAACGCCTCGACGGCTCGCTCGTGCTCGGGGCCGGTCTCGAGCGCGTCCGCCACGACGCCGTGCACCTCGAGGCCCTCCGGCCGCGAGAGCAGCGCCCTCACCCCCTCGTCGAAGGCGGAGTGGGTGGCGACCATCTCCTCGAGCGAGGCGCGGCGGCCGGCGAGCTCGTCGCGCTCGCTCTGCACCGCGTCGGCCTCGCGGCCGAACGCCTCCGCGCGGGTCCGGGCCTCCTCCGCGCGCGCGCTCGCGGCGTCGCGGGCACCGGCCAGCTCGGCGAGCAGGGCCTCGGCCGAGCGCCCGCGGTCGTGGGCGCCCTCGCGGGCGGCGCCCACCCGGGCGCGCTCGCGCTCGAGCTCCTCGATCTCGGCGGCGAGCTTCACGAGGTCGGCCTCGGCCCGCTCCGCGTTGCCGGCCACCGACGCGCGCGAGTTCTGCAGCGTGGCGATCCGGCCGAGCAGGGCCACCTGCGACTCCCGTGCCCCCTCCTGGGCGGCCTCGGCCTCGGCCTGCCGCGCCGCGGCCTCGCCCACCGCCGTCTCGGCCGCGTGCAGCTCGCCCTCCGCCGCCGCCAGCTCGTCGTGCAGCCGGAGCACCTCCGCGCGCCGGCCGTCCAACGTCTCCCCGAGCGGCCCCACCCGCGCGACGAGCTCCTCCTCCTCGCGCACCGCCTCCTGCGCCCGTCCCTCGTTCTCGGCGAGCTGCTGCTTGCAGTAGCCGCTGCGGCCCTGGTGGCGGTCCACGGCCAGGGTCAGCTCGTTGAAGCGCCCGCGCACCTCCTCGAGCCGCGCCTCGAGCTCGTAGAGCGACTGGCGACGCACCTCGAGCTGCGCCTCCTCGGTCTCGAGAGCGACGCTCGCCGCGCGCTCCCGCTCCGCCTCGGCGGAGTGGCGCTCCTCGAGCACCCGCGTGCGATCGCGCAGGTCGAGGAAGCGGCGGCCGAACAGCACCCGCTCGACCCCCTGCATCTCCTCCCGGACCGCGCGCCAGCGGCGGGCCTTCGCCGCCTGGCGCTTGAGGCTCTCGAGCTGCTTTTCGACCTCGTTGACGATGTCGTTGACGCGCAGGAGGTTCTGCTGGGCCGCCTCGAGCTTGAGCTGGGTCTGGCGTCGGCGGGCCTTGTACTTCGTGATCCCGGCCGCCTCCTCGATGATCGCGCGGCGATCCGTGGGCTTGGACGAGAGGATCTGCCCGATCTTGCCCTGCTCGATGATCGAGTACGCCTTCGACCCGAGGCCGGTGTCCATGAACAGCTCGTGGATGTCGCGCAGGCGGCAGATCCGGCCGTTCATCAGGTACTCGCTCTCGCCGTTGCGGTAGAGCCGGCGCGTCACCGTGCACTCGGGGCTGCCGTCGGGGCTGTTCCCGTTGAGGCCGGAGACCTTGAGGTTCACCTCGGCCATCTGGAGGGGCTGGCGGCTCGAGCTGCCGTTGAAGATCACGTCCTCCATCGACGTGCCGCGCAGGCTCTTGGCGCTCTGCTCGCCGAGGACCCAGTTGATGGCGTCCGAGATGTTGCTCTTGCCGCAGCCGTTCGGGCCCACGATGCCCGTCACGCCGCCCTTGAAGGAGACCTCCTGCCGGTCGCAGAAGCTCTTGAAGCCGACGATCTCCACGGAGTCCAGGCGCATCGATCCCAGGGCAAGACCCCCTTTTGGTGCCGCTCGGTGGCACTAGATGTTGTACAACCGAGCGACCATAGCACAACCGAAAGGGGAGCGTAAAGGACGGGCCTCACCCAAGCCAAGCCGTTGAGCCCACGTCCGTTCGGACGATTGACGCTCGCGTCCCCGCGGGCCTAGCATGTGCCCGACGGGCGATCCCGCCGCCATTCTCGGAAAAAGCGTTCGCCAACCGGACGGGAGGTTCCCATGAAGCGCTGGTCCTGGCTGCTCCTCGCGGTGCTCGTCGCCGCTCCCGCCGTCGCCACCCCGCAGGCCCCCGCCAGTCCACAGGACGCGATGAAGGAGGCCGAGGCGAAGCTGGCCGCGGGCGACTCGGACGGTGCGGTCGCGGCGCTGAAGAAGGCCATGGCCAGCAACCCCATGGCCGCGATGCGCCTCGGCCGCCTGCGCGAGACCCGCGGCGAGCTGGACCTCGCGGTGGACGACTACAAGGCGGCCGCCGACAAGCTCGCCGGCCCCGCCAAGGGCGAGGCCCTCGGGCGCATGTCCGTCGTGCAGTACACGCGCGGGATGGCGGGGGCGGGGGCCAGCGCGGAGGCCGCGCTCGCGGCCGACCCCGCGGGCCTGTGGCCGACGATCGCGACGTCGTACCTCCGCGCGCACGAGGGCAAGGTGGACGAGGCGATCGCCCTCGCGGAGAAGGCCGTGGCGGCCGGTGGCGGTGGCGCGGCGACCGCGGCGCTCGCCCACTCCCAGGAGGCGAGAGGCGACCTGGCGGCGGCGGAGGCGTCCTACCGCAAGGCGATCGGGGAAGACCCCACGGCCATCGGTCCCGTCGTGGGCCTCGCCACCGTGCTGCGCAAGACCGGCCGGGCGGCCGAGGCCGAGCCGATGCTGCAGAAGGCGATCGACGCCGCCCCCGGCGCGGTGGAGGCCTACATCGAGATGGCGCGGGTGAAGATCGCCCTCGGCCGCGCGCAGGAGGCGCTGGCCGATGCGAACATCGCGGCGGCGATGGCGGAGAACGACACCGAGGCGCAGGAGCTGGTGATCGAGACGAAGGTGGCGCGCTCGCTCCAGGACCTGGGCGCGGGGGCGGTGGACCTCCCGGTGCAGGAGCTCACGCAGCTGCGCGACCAGAACCCGGCTTCGCCCGCGGTGCGGCTCGGGCTCGGGAAGGCCCAGATCGCCCGGCGCGACGCGGACGCCGCGATCGTCGAGCTGCAGAAGGCCGTGGAGCTCGACCCGAAGAACACCGAGGCCCAGTACCAGCTGGGCTACGTGTACCAGGTCATGAAGCAGAACCCGGCGGCCGCGGTCGCCCCGTTCGAGAAGGCGGCAGCGGCGGAGCCCGGGAACGTGATGTTCCGGACGAGCCTCGGCAGCGCGCTGCTGGGAGCCGGGCAGACCGACCGCGCCGTCGAGGAGCTCGCGAAGGTCACCGGCACCGAGGGCTACTCGGGCTCGCAGGCCTGGTTCTACCTGGGCGCCGCGCAGCTCAAGGCCGGCCGCTTTCAGGAGGCCGTGGCCGCGCTCGAGAAGGCCCTCGCGGCGAAGGCGGACAACGCGGAGGCCGAGGCCTACCTCGCGTGGTCGTACTTCGGGCTGAAAGACGCCGAGGGCTTCAAGGCCCACGGCGCCAAGGCCCGTAGCCTCGGCTGGAAGGACCCGGCCCTGTTCGACCGCCTCGCCAAGGTCGAGGCCGGCCAGGCGATCAAGTAGGCCGGTTACCGGAAGCGATGGGCGCGCGGGCCTTCGTGCGGCAGCTGTTCCTGCGCACCCTCCTGCTCCTCCTCTGGTCGCTCGTCGCCTGGGGCGCGCTGCTCTTGCTCCTCGCGCTCGTGGACGCCGCCGGCGAGGGCCTCTCCCCGGTCCTCGCCCGGCTCCTGCCCACCCGCGGGGCGTCGGTCTGGACCTGGCTGAACGCCCTCTCCGTGGCGTTCTCCGTGGCGGTCGGCGTGCTGGCGGGAGGGTACCTCGCCTGGACCCGCCGGGGCCGCCCCGCCCCCCCGGCCCTGTAGTCGGCCTTCACGTCTCACCAGGGCGCCGCCCGGCCTGGGGATGGGGGTGCCCTTGACAAGATGATATTGTGTTGATATCTTAATGATAGTAAGCGGGGGTGGCTCGATGGACCAGGCGACACCGTGTCCAAGCTGCGGCAGCACGACCCTCTACCGGAGCAACGATGTGAGGTCCGGCGGCGGTCACGGCCCGGAGCTCCTGCCCGGCCTGGGACGGTTCATCTTCGCGGCCCGGTTCGACGTCGTCGTCTGCCGTGAGTGCGGGCTGACCCGCTTCTTCGCCCAGCCCGAGGCGAGGGCGAAGCTCAAGGACTCGAAGAAGTGGAAGGCCGTCTAGGCGTGCGCACTCGAGAGGGAGGGGCGAGATGATCCGGGAACGGGAGTGTCGGACGGCGTCGGGCCTGCTCATGCTGGTGGTGTTCCTCGGCATTCTGGCGGTGGCGGTCGCCGGGATCGTCCGGGCCGCGCGGGCGGACGACGTGTTCGTCGTGGTCGTCGGCGTCGTGGTCGTCCTCCTCAGCTTCCTGGGCCTCGCCGGCCTCTTCACCGTCGCCCCGAACGAGGGCCAGGTGCTCCAGCTCTTCGGCGCGTACCGGGGGACGGCGCGCGAGGAGGGGCTTCGGTGGGCGAACCCCTTCTACACCAAGAAGCGCATCTCGCTCCGCGTGCGCAACTTCGAGAGCGCCCACCTGAAGGTCAACGACACCGACGGCAACCCCATCGAGATCGCGGCCATCGTGGTCTGGCGCGTGGTGGACACCGCGGAGGCGGTCTTCGAGGTGGACGACTACGAGCACTACGTCAAGATCCAGACGGAGTCCGCGGTCCGCAACCTCGCCACCCACTACCCCTACGACGCTCACATCGAGGGACACCTCTCGCTGCGCGGCAGCACCGACGAAGTGGCCGGCAAGCTCAAGAAAGAGATCCAGGACCGGCTCTCGAAGGCCGGGGTCGAGGTGAGCGAGGCGCGCATCAGCCACCTGGCCTACGCGCAGGAGATCGCGGCGGCCATGCTGCGGCGCCAGCAGGCGGGGGCCATCATCGCCGCGCGGCAGAAGATCGTGGAGGGCGCGGTGGGCATGGTGGAGATGGCGCTCGAGCTGCTCGAGAAGAGCAACAAGGTGCACCTCGACGAGGAGCGCAAGGCCGCGATGGTCAGCAACCTGCTCGTGGTGCTCTGCGCCGCGCACGACGCCCAGCCCGTGGTCAACACCGGGACGCTGTACCAGTAGGGCGGTTCTCCCCATGGCCGAGCGCAAGCCCTTCCTCATCCGGGTAGACCGCGAGGTGCTCGACGCGGTCCAGCGCTGGGCCAACGACGACCTGCGCAGCCTCAACGCGCAGATCGAGTTCCTGCTGCGGCGGGCGCTCCAGGCCGAGGGCCGGCTCAAGCCGGCGGGGCCCCGCCGCGGCGGGGGACCGGAGGAGCCGCCCGCGCCCTGACCGCGCGCCCTCGGGGGCCTTTGATCCGCCCGCGCCCCCGTCGCACAATGGCTCCATGTCGATCCCGACCTTCCGCGAGGTGCAGGACGACATCACGTCCCAGCTGCGCGAGCAGGGCTTCCTGGCCGCGGTCCTGGTCGACCTCTCTCCCCTCGCCCACATCGAGCGCACCTTCGGGGGGACCGCCTTCCGCTCCCTCCGTGACCAGGTGGACCCCCTGCTCGAGGAGATGCGCCAGCGCTTCCGCCAGGACGACTTCGTCACCCGCGACGAGCGGGAGGGAGACCGCTTCCTCCTCTTCCTGTCCGGGCCCCGCCGCAGCGACACCCCGTTCCGCTCGGAGAACCTGCGCAAGCTCGTGGAGCGTGTCGAGGACTTCCTGAACCCGCGGGTGGGGCGGCTGACCCTGCCCTACCTGAAGGAGCGGCCGGTGCTGGTGGCCGGCTACGGGCTGGTGCTCTGGAGCCCGCTCGAGAGCCCCGAGCGGCAGGTCCTGCGCCTGGTGGACGACGCCGTCGCCTGCGCCGACATGCGCGGGCGCGTGCGCGACCGCGAGCAGCGGGAGCGGCTCATCGAGATCATCCACAACCGCGAGATCTGGACCGCGTTCCAGCCGATCGTCGACCTGGCCTCCGGGCGCTCCCTGGGCTGGGAGGGCCTCTCGCGCGGCCCGCGCGGCTCGGACCTCGAGATGCCGGTGGTCCTCTTCGGCCGGGCCGCCCGCTACGGGGTCACCGAGGAGCTCGAGCGCGCCTGCCGCCGGCAGGCCTTCGTCGACTGGAGGGTCCTCGGCCAGGCCGGCCGGCTCTTCCTGAACACCGTGCCCGCCACCGTGCGCGACACGAGCTTCCTGGGCCGGGGCGTCCTCGACTACCTCGGGCCCGGCCTCGCCCCGAGCGCCGTCACCCTGGAGATCACCGAGAGGCAGGTCATCGAGAACCTGAACCTCTACCGCGAGGCGATGCACTCGTTCACCGACCTCGGCTTCTCCTTCGCGATCGACGACGTGGGGGCCGGCTACTCGGGGCTCGAGACGGTGGCCGTCCTGCGGCCCGCGTACCTCAAGATCGACATCGCCCTCGTGCGCGACGTGCACCAGAAGAAGGTCAGCCAGCAGGTCGTGAAGGCCATCCTCGACATGGGGGAGGGCCTCGGGGCCACGGTCATCGCGGAGGGCATCCAGGCGCGGGAGGAGGCGGAGGCCCTCCGCGAGCTCGGCGTCACCTGGGGCCAGGGCTACTTCTACTCCCGTCCGGTGGACCCCTACTCGGCGCAGCCGGGGGAGCCCCGGAGCTGAGCATGGATCCCCACCCTCGCGCCGCGCGGCTCCTGCCGCTCCTGCTCGCCGTGCTCGTCGCGCTTGTCCCGGCGTGCGGCGGGTCGGGCGGGTCCCCGTCGGGCGGGACCGCCGTCTCGACGCCGGCACCCGGGAACCCGGCCCTCCCGAACCCGTGCACCGCCGCCCTCGCCGCGACCGGCGAAGTGACCGCCCAGGCGCGCGGCGCGGCGTCGAAGACGGACGGCTTCGGCCACGACGATCGCGACCCCCGCGAGTTCCTCGCCCTGCACCTCCTGTCCCGGGGCGGCTCCGTGTCCGCCCGGGCCTCCTCGTCCGGGGCGTCGCGCTCGGGTGACATCGCCGTGCTGAGCGACGACGGGTCGCTGATCGTAGGAGCGAACGCGTTCGACCTCGGCGGGGCGGGACTGCGCTTCGAGCCGAACGGGCGGGGCGGCTACGACGTGCAGCGGGTGAGCGGCACGTTCCGCTCCGACCTGGGCCAGCGCCTCCAGCTGGCCGACGACGCCACCTCCGAGCAGCCGCTCGCCTTCGCGTTCCCGTTCTACGGCGCCGCGCGCTCGACCGCCTTCGTCAACTCCGACGGCAACCTGACCTTCGGCCGGGGGGACGTCGCCACGGACGCCCGCTCGCTCGGCCGTGTCCTTACCGGCGCCCCGCGCGTCGCCCCCTTCTTCGCCGACCTCGACCCCTCGGCCGGGGGCGGGGTCTTCGTGAGCGCCGCTCCCGACGCGTTCACCGTGACCTGGTGCGCGGTGCCCGACTTCGACGCGACGGGAAAGGTCACCGCCCAGGCGACGCTGCTGGCGGGAGGCGCGGTCGAGGTCCGGTTCGACGTCGCGACGAGCCTCAAGGACGCGGTGGTGGCCCTGTCGCCCGGCGACACGGGGGCCTTCACCGCGGTCGACCTCTCGGGGGCCAGCGCGGCCACGCCGGGCGGGACGGGGGCGGTGGGCGAGCGCTTCGCCGCCCAGGCCGCGCTCGACCTGGTGGGCGCCGCCCGCCGCTTCTACGCGGAGTTCGGCGACGACTACGACCAGCTCCTGTTCTGGACGGACACCCGGGTCACCGAGACCGGCACCTTCGCCTTCGAAACCACGGTGCAGAACTCGATCACCGGCATCGGGCAGGAGCCGGCCGACTTCGCGAGCTCCTACGGAAGCGCGGGGCGTCTCTCCAGCCTGGTCGTCATGGACAACCTCGGCAAGTACCCCTCGGACCCCACCCAGCGCGCGAACGGGGAGAACAGCACCCTCGCCCTCGTGGCCCACGAGAGCGGCCACCGCTGGGGGGCGACCCTGCGCTTCCGCGACGCGGCGGGCGCCAGCTCCGACGCCTGGCTCGGCCGCCAGCGCGCCCACTGGAGCTTCTTCTGCGACTCGGACGCGTCGGTCCTCGAAGGCAACGAGATCGAGGACCGCGGCGGCGGCAGCTTTCGGACGACGGCCACCGTCCAGCGGTACTCCCCGTTCGACCTGTACGCCATGGGCCTGCTCCCCGAGAACGAGGTGCCTTCCGCCTTCTACGTCGAGGGCCCCGTCATCACCGACCCCACCACGGCAGGGTTCGACCGCGAGAGCGCGCCCCGGACCGGCGTGAGCTTCAACGGCACGCGGCGCGAGGTCGGGGTCGCGAGCGTGGTCGCCGCGATGGGCCCCCGCAACCCGCCGGCTTCCGCCTCGCCGCGCGTCCACCGCCAGGCCTGGGTCTACGTGGTGGGCGCGGGGCGCACCGCGGACCCGGCCGCGATCGCCAAGCTCGAGGCGATCCGCCTCGCGTTCGAGGGCTTCTTCGCCTCCGCCACCGGGGGTCGCATGAGCGTCGAGACGCGGCTCGACTGACGGGGAAGGGAGGCGGTCAATGAGGTTTCGTCTGCAGTCCGTCGTGGGAGCGGGGCTCGCCCTCGCGCTGGCCGGCGGCCCCCTGGCGCAGGCCGACAAGAAGCCAAAGCCCCCAAAGGGCGATAAATCGGGGAGCGTCTCCGTCACGGTCACCTTCACCACCGAGCAGCGCAGCGCCGCCCGGGGCTGGTACGCCGAGACCTACGGCCGCGGCAACTGTCCGCCGGGCCTCGCGAAGAAGCAGAACGGCTGCCTGCCGCCGGGCCAGGCGAAGAAGCGCTACGTCGTCGGCCAGCCCCTCGGCCGGGGGATCGCCTACGGGCGAGTTCCTCCCGATCTCTCGGTACGGATCGGCCCGCCGCCCTCGGGCTACCTCTACGTGACCCTCGACGGCGACCTGCTCAAGCTCGCGGTGGGCACGCTGCTCGTGGCGGACGCGATCGACGGCCTGCTCGACTGATCCCGGCCTCCGGCACCGCGAGCGGGCTACCGGCGCTTTTCGGGCATGCCGGGCACGATGCCGTGCTCGGCCTCGAGCCGCTCGAGGGCGGCGAGCCGCACGGGGCGGCGCACGTCGTGGTCCACCGGCCGGTAGCCCGCGCCGTGCTCGACCAGCTTGTTGCGGGCCATGAGGCGGTCGCGGTCGATGACGAGCTCCTCCCGGGTCGTTCCCACGAGGTCGTTCTCGCGGCTCATGATGATCGCCTCCTCCGGGCAGGCGTCGACACAGAAGCCGCAGTAGACGCAGCGGAGCAGGTCGATCTCGAACCGGGTCGGGTACTTCTCGATCGCCTTCTCCGGCCGCTCGCCCGCCTCGATGTAGATGCACTCGGCCGGGCACACGGTCGCGCACATGTAGCAGGCGACGCACTTCGGGGTCCCGTCCTCGCGCTCGGTGAGGACGTGGATGCCGCGGTAGCGGGTCGAGACGTCGCGCTTCTTCTCGGGGAACTCGATCGTCGAGAACCGGCGGCGGAAGAGGCTGTCGAAGAAGACCTTCAAGGTCACGGCGAAGCCCCTGAGGATGGGCGTGACCCCGGCCTTCAGGTTGCGGTCGACGGTAACGACGGTGGCAGCCATGGTGCCCTCTCCCCGCGCCGTCAGGCGCGGGCCTCCTGCGCCGGGGCCTGGCCTTCGGCGAGGGGCAGCGCCCGGCCGAGGGCGCCTACGCCGCGGTAGTCGAGGCCCGTGTAGTCCGGCGTCGCCTTCGCCGCCAGCGCGAAGACCTCGCGGGCGGTGGCCGCCCCGAGCGGCCTGCCCATCCGCTCGAGGACGCCGGCCGCGAGCTCCCACCGCGGCACGGCGTCGCCGGGGGCGGGCACGGCGGCCCGGAGCCGCTGCACGCGCCGCTGGTGGTTCGTGAAGGTGCCGTCGGCCTCGGCCCACATCGCCGCCGGGAGCACGACCGTGGCCCGGTCGAGCTCGGGCCCCTCGTGCGTGGCCATGACCGCGACGAAAGGCACCTTCGCGATCGCGTCGACCGCCTCGGGCACGCGCAGGATCTCCGGCCCCTGCAGGACGAGGACCTTGACCGATCCGGCGCGGCAGGCGGCGAGGACGGCGTCGACGCCGTCCCGGCCGGCGCCCTGGTCGAGGCAGCCCTGCGTGTTCGGGTTGCGGTCGGCGCGCTGCAGCACCTTGTCGATCCGCTCCCGCACCTCTTGTGCGGGTCGCCGACGCGGAAGTCGAGCTTGCCCCCGACCGCCTCGGCGAGGGCCTTGAAGGCGAACACGTCCTCGTTCGTCCCCTGGGGCGACGCGAGGAAGGCGGAGGCGGAGCCCGCCTCCTTCAGGGCGGCGGCCACCCGGTCGAGGGCGGCGGCGATGGTCGTGCCCTCCCAGGAGGAGGCGCCCCGCACGCGGGCTCCCGTGACGCGGTCCGTCACCGCGATCTGCTTGTAGAGGGCACGGCCGGGGTCGCACATCCAGGACCGGTTGACGTCCGGGTTGCGGCGGGGCCGCAGGCGCTGCACCTCGCCGTCCCGCTCGTCCACGAACACGTTGCAGCCGGTCGAGCAGCCGGGGCAGACCGACTCGTGCTCCTTCAGGAACCAGACCCGCATCTTGAAGCGGAAGTCGTGGCTGAGGAGAGCCCCCACCGGGCAGACGTCGGCGAGGTTGCCCGCGTAGTCGTGGTCGATGGGCCGGTTCTCGAAGGTCGCGATCTGGGTGTGGTCGCCGCGGTTCACGAACTCGAGCAGGTTCGTGCCGGTGACCTCGCGCTCGAAGCGGAGGCAGCGCGAGCACAACACGCAGCGCTCGGCGTCGAGCATGATCGGCCCGAGGTCGACGACCTTCCGCTTGTGGACCTTGTCCTCGACCTCCACCTGCGAGCCGTAGAGCCCGTGGTCCATGTACTGGTCCTGCAGGTAGCACTCGCCGGCCTGGTCGCACACCGGGCAGTCGATCGGGTGGTTGATGAGCAGGAACTCGAGGGTGGCCCTCTGGGCCTCCTTCGCCTTCTCCGACTTCGTGTGGACGACCATGCCCTCGCTCACCTGCGTGTTGCAGGCGATCTGGAGCTTCGGCATCTTCTCGATCTCGACCTGGCACATGCGGCAGTTGCCGTCCACCGGCAGGTCGGGGTGCCAGCAGAACCTCGGGATGCGGATCCCGATCGTTTCCGCGGCCTGGATGACGGTCGTTCCGGCGGGGACCTCGATCTCGTTCCCGTCGATGGTGCACTTGGGCATGGCGGTTACCTGTCGAGCTCCCCGGCGATGACGTTCAGCGCGCCGATGATGGCGATGGCGTCGGCGATCATGCCGCCCCGGATCATGTCCGGGAAGGCCTGGTAGATGGCGTAGCAGGGCGGGCGGACCTTCACCCGCCACGGGTGCTTCCTCCCGTCGCTCACGACGTAGTAGCCGAGCTCGCCGTTCGCGGCCTCGGTGTAGCCGTACACCTCGCCGGGGGGCGGCAGGATGCCGTCGTAGACGAGCTTGAAGTGGTTCATGAGGGACTCGATCGTCCCGTACACCTCGGACTTCGGGGGCAGGGCCACCTTGCGGTCGTCGGTGATCACCGGCCCCTTCGGCAGCTTCGCGAGCGCCTGCTCGACGATCCGGAGGCTCTGGCGCATCTCCTCCATGCGGACGAGGTAGCGGTCGAAGGTGTCGCCGACCGTGCCCACCGGCACGTCGAAGTCGTACTGCTCGTAGCCCGAGTAGGGGTGGTCCTTGCGGACGTCGTAGGCGACGCCCGTGCTGCGCAGGCACGGCCCCGCCCAGCCCCAGCTCAGCGCGTCCTCCTTCGACATGACGCCGACGTCCCGGAAACGCCTCTGGACGATGATGTTCTTCGTGAGCAGCGCGTCGGTCTGCCGCAGCACCTCGGTGATGCAGGCCACGGCCCGGCGGACGAGGGCGCTCGAAGTTCTCCGGCACGTCCTGGGCGAGGCCGCCGATGCGGACGTAGGACACGGTGAGCCGCGCCCCGCAGCAGGCCTCGAGGACGTCGTAGATGTCCTCGCGCGCCCGGAACATCACGAAGATCGGCGTGATCGCGCCGAGGTCCACCACGTTCGCGCCGATGCAGACGAGGTGGTCCATGACTCTCGAGAGCTCGGAGAGGATCACGCGCACGGCCTCGGCCCGCGGCGGCGCGGGCACGCCCAGCAGCTTCTCCACCGCGAGCGCCCAGCCGTGGCCGTTCATGAACGACGAGCAGTAGTTGAGGCGGTCGGTGTAGGGGATGATCTGCCAGTAGGTCCGCTCCTCCGCCATCTTCTCGAAGTTGCGGTGCATGTAGCCGATCTCGGCCTCGGCGCCGACGATCGTCTCGCCGTCGAGCAGCGCCTGCACGCGGAACGCCCCGTGCATGGAGGGGTGGGAGGGGCCGATGTTGATGAGCAGGTTCTCCGAGCCCTCGGGGACCTTCAGCAGCACCGCCTTCGGCGTCTTGAGGACGTGGCGTTTCGCGGTCGGGTAGTCCTTGCGCATCGGGTGGCCCACGAACGACTCGTGGGTCAGGATGCGGGCGAGGTTCGGGTGGCCCTCGAAGACGATGCCGTAGAGGTCCCACGCCTCGCGCTCGAACCAGTTCGCGCCCTTGTAGACGCCGGTCAGGGTCGGGAGCTTCGCGTCCGCTTCCGGCACCGGCGTCTTGAGCCGCGCGTGGTGCTTGTGCGACACCGAGTACACGTGCAGCACCACCTCGAACCGCTCCGGGCGATCCTCGCGGTCGAGGTAGTCCGCGCCGCAGAGGTCGAGGAACAGCTTGTAGTCGAGCTCGGGGTGGTCGCGCAGGAGACGGGCGGCCTCGACCCAGGCCCTGCGGTCGACCGTGATGGCCAGGTCGCCACGGAAGTCCGTGATCTTGAGGACGCGGTCGCCGAGGGCCTCGGAGAGAACCCGGGCGACGGGCTTGGCGAGGACCTCGGGGCTGGCGGCGGCGATGCTAGCCATGGTGCTTTTCCTCGGTGGTCTGGGGCAGCACGCGGAGCTGGATGAGGCCGCGGGGAGGCTTGCCCTCGGCACGGCGGGCGGCGTCGTCCTGCGCCCACGCCTCGCGGCGGGCGCGGCGGTCGATGGCCCCGGCCCCGGGGGCGCCGACGCGGTGGGCCCCCTGCGGCTCCTTGGCCTGCTGGCCCTTCTGGATCTTCTCCTGGATCTTCATGAGCGCGGCCAGGAGGCCCTCGGGCGAGGGCGGGCATCCGGGTACGTAGACGTCCACCGGCACGATCTCGTCGATGCCCTGCATGGTGTGGTACGAGCGGTAGAAGCCGCCCGAGGACGCGCAGACGCCCATCGAGATGACCCACTTCGGGTCCGGCATCTGGTCGTAGATCGTCTTGAGGACCGGGCCCTGCTTGTCCACGATCGTCCCCGCCACGAAGAGCAGGTCCGACTGGCGGGGCGAGAAGCGCAGCACCTCTGCCCCGAAGCGCGCGATGTCGTAGTGGGAGAACGCGACCGCCATGAACTCGATCGCGCAGCAGGCCGTGCCGAACGGCATCGGCCAGATCGAGGACTTGCGGCCCCACCGGATCATCGCGTTGAGCGAGGTCGTGATGATGTCGCCCCCGGCGTGGACGCCCGGGTAGGTCGGGTCCACGAACTTGCCCTTGAAGAGGTCGATGAGACCCATGGCAGGAATCACCCTTTCCGGTCTTTGCGGGAGGTGTCGGGCCCTTCCGGAGCCCGCCTCGGCTCGTGCCGGGGCCCTTCGCCGACGCCCGAGGAGGGATCATAACCCAGCCCCCCGGGGGGCTTCCACGGACGTTCCCGCAGGGCGCCCTTCGCGGGCCCTCGACCCAGGTAGAATCGCCCCGGGGTGAGAGCAGGATGGACCTCGGCAGCGTGGCGGCCGGACTGATCGCCTACGGCGTCTCGGTGGCGGCCAGCGTCCTGCTCGTCTTCGGGACGTACCGTCTCAACACCTTCCTCACCCGGAGGATCGACGAGGACCAGCTCCTCCGGCAGGGCAACCGCTCGGTGGCGATCGCCCTCGGGGCCGTCGTGATCGGCCAGGCGGTCCTCCTCCGCCACGCCGTGTTCCCGAGCATGGTGGTCCTGCGCGAGCTCTTTCTGGCGCCTCCGTCGCTCGGGGACGCCCTCTGGGCCGTCGGCCAGTGCCTGCTGTTCTTCCTGGTCGTCGCCCTCCTCGCCGCGGGCTCGGTGGCGCTCGCGACCTGGCTGTTCGTGAGGATGACGCCGCGCCTCCCGGAGACCGAGGAGATCCTGAAGGACAACGTGGCGGTCGCGATCTTCTTCGCCTGCGTGCTGCTCGCGATCGTCGCCCTCCTCAACGAGGGCCTCGAGGACCTCTCGCGGTCGCTCATCCCGTATGCCCGCACCGGCGTCATCCGCCTTCCGTAGCGGCGCCGCCGGCTGCGTCCTGCTCGGCGGCGCCGCGGTGGCGCTCGTCGTGCTCGTGGCCCTGCAAAGGCTGCATCCGCCGGCGTCCGAGGCCCCCCCGCGGCCGCCGCACCGCCGTCCCGGGGTGGCCCCGACGCGGCCTCCGGTCCCGCTCCCCGGGCCTTCCCCGGTCACCCCGGAGCCCCCGGCCCCGGAGCCCCTCCCGCCGACCGAGGCCCCCCGCCCGCGCCCCGGCCACTTCGATCGCCGCGAGGACGGGCCTGCCTGGACCCTCACCTGGGGTTTCGCCGACCACCACGACGAGCCGCTCGAGGTCACGTGCCGCATCGCCCGCGACGACCACGAGCGCGAGGTGGCCGGCTTCGGCTACGACGCGGGCGCGGTGGCCGAGGCCCGCGCGGCCCGCCTGCGCGAGTGGGCCGAGGCCGCGCTGCGCGCGCGCGGGCTGGAGGGCGTCGTGCGCCTGGAGGTGAGCGAGGAGGGATGGCAGGCCCGCCACGCGCTGCCTCCGGGCCTGGAGGCCGGCGAGGCGGACCGCCTGGACTTCGAGGCGAAGCGCTTCTACCAGTGGATGACGCCCGCCTTCCAGTCGGAGTGGAGGCGCGTGACGGACGACCTCGTCCGCGACAAGGGCCTGCGCTACGAGGGCAGCCGCCTCCAGATCGACTACGAGGGCCTGGCCGAGCGGGCCTCCGGGCCGCTCGCCGACTGCACCCGGGCCCTCCGCTGGTCGGGGGGAAGGGGGAGCGAGCGGCGGCTGCTCGAGGTCTTCCTCGCCTTCCTGCAGGGGATCCCGTACGAGGTCCCCCCCTCCGGCGGGGGCGGTGCCGATCGCCTCGGCCTCTACGTCCCCACCGAGGTCCTGGTCGGCAACCACGGCGACTGCGACTCGAAGTCGCTCACCTTCGCGGCCCTGTGGCGGCGGGTCGGAGTGCCCCTCGTGCTCGTGCGCGTTCCCGGCCACATGCTCCTGGGGGTGGCGGTCCGCCCCGGGCCCGGCGAGCGCTTCGTGCGCCTCGGCAACCGCTACTTCGTCCTGTGCGAGGTGGCGGGCCCCGCCCGGGTCCGCCCGGGCCGCACCGACGCCGAGGGGTCGTTCGAGTACGTCCTCGTCGAACCGTCGTGGTCCTGAGGCGTCGTCGTCAGCCCTCGAAGCGCGGGAGGCGGTCGAGGATCTCCGAGAGGCGCGGGGCCCTCGCGTCCTTCGCCGACAGGGTCGGCTGCTCGATCGGCCAGGCGATCGCCACGTCGGGGTCGTTCCAGGCCACGGGCAGCTCGTCGGCGGCGTCGTAGAAGTCGGTGCACTTGTACTCGACGTGCACGCGGTCGCTCGTCACGCAGAAGCCGTGCGCGAAGCCGGGGGGGATCCAGAGCTGGAGGAAGTTCTCCCCGGAGAGCTCGAAGCCGACCCACTGCCCGAAGGTGGGAGAGCCGCGCCGGATGTCCACCGCCACGTCGAACATCGCGCCCTCGACCGCCCGGACCAGCTTGCCCTGGGGTCTCGTGCCCTGGGCGTGCAGGCCGCGCAGCGTCCCCCGGGCCGAGTAGGACTGGTTGTCCTGGACGAAGGGGCCGGGGATGCCGCCCTCGGCGTACTTCCTCTCGTGGTACGTCTCGAGGAAGAAGCCGCGCCCGTCCTTGTAGACGTCGGGCTCGATCAGGACGACGCCGGGCAGGGCGGTGGGCAGGAACTTCATGGCGCTCTCCTACCGGCTCAGCCCGACAGCCCCAGGCGCTCGCGGCGGTAGGTGCCGGACTGCACGGCCTCGCACCAGGGGCGGTTCGCGAGGTACCAGCGGACGGTCTCGCGCAGGCCGTCCTCGAAGGCGTGGCGGGGCGTCCAGCCGAGCTCGCTCCGGATCTTCGAGGCGTCGATCGCGTAGCGCCGGTCGTGGCCGGGCCGGTCGGCCACGAACGTCTTGAGCCCCGCGTACGACGCGAGGGAGCGCGCGGCGAGGGCGGGGTTCTTCGCCGCGGACAGCTCCGCCTCGAGTGCTTCGCACAGCGCGTCCACCACCTGGAGGTTCGTGCGCTCGTTGCCGCCGCCGATGTTGTACTTCCCGCCGGGGGCGCCCCGGCGCAGCACGAGCAGGATCCCCTCGCAGTGGTCCTCGACGAAGAGCCAGTCGCGCACGTTGCCGCCGTCGCCGTAGATGGGCAGGTTCCGCCCCTCGACCGCGTTCAGGATCATGAGGGGGATGAGCTTCTCGGGGAACTGCCAGGGGCCGTAGTTGTTCGAGCAGTTGGTGAGGAGCGCGGGCAGGCGGTAGGTCTCGTGGTACGCGCGCACGAGGTGGTCGGCCCCCGCCTTCGAGGCCGCGTAGGGCGAGTTGGGCGCGTAGGGCGTCGTCTCCGAGAAGGCCCCGGCCGGCCCGAGCGTGCCGTAGACCTCGTCGGTCGAGACGTGCAGGAAGCGGAACGAGGGCGAGGCGCTCTCGCGCAGGAAGAGGCGCGCCGCCTCGAGCAGCTCGAAGGCGCCGGTCACGTTCGTGCGCACGAACGCGGCGGGGTCGTCGATCGAGCGGTCCACGTGGGTCTCGGCCGCGAAGTTCACCACCGCGTCCGGCCGGTGCTGGCGGAAGGCGGCGCGCACCGCCTCGCGGTCGGCGATGTCCGCCTGCACGAACGCGTAGCGCGGGTGCGAGGCCACGTCGGCCAGGCTCTCGAGGTTGCCCGCGTAGGTCAGCTTGTCGAGGACGACGACGCGCGCCCCGGCGTGGGCGAGGGCGTGCCGGACGAAGTTGCTCCCGATGAAGCCGGCCCCGCCGGTCACGAGGATCGTCTCCACGTCCCTATCCCCTCGCGAGCAGCGGTCCCGGCGTGTCGCCGAACCGCGCGAGGTAGTCGGCCTGGCTGCGGCGGATCACCTCGAAGGCCTCGTCGCGCCCGTAGACGCGGGTGAGCTGGCAGGCGGGGTGGGCGTCGTCCGGCGCCTGCTTGTAGGTCAGGAAGTAGTGCTTGAGGCGGTCCACCAGCAGGCCGGGGAGCTGGGCGATGTTCTGCACGCCGCCGTACACGGCGTCCTTGACCATCACCGCCACGATCTTGTCGTCCACCTCCTGGCCGTCCAGCATGCCGAGGCCGCCGATGGGCTGGGCCGGCACGAGGATGTTCCCGTGGGTGAAGTCCTTCTCGGTGAGGACGAGGATGTCCAGGGGGTCGTCGTCGCCGACGAGCCCCTTCCGGCCGGTCCCCTCCTCCGCGAGGGCGGCCACGCCGGCGCCGCAGAGGGTGCGCGGCACGAATCCGTACGGGCTCGGGCACACGTTCGAGTAGAGCTGCGGCCGGTCCACCTTGAGGAGGCCCGAGTCCTTGTCGAGCTCGTACTTGACCGTGTCGGAGGGCACGATCTCGACGTAGACCGTGACCTGCCGCGGGCAGTCCGCGCCGATCGCGACGTCGTGCCAGGGGTGGGCCACCGGGGCGACTATACCGCAGGACGCCCCGCGCTCCGCCTCACGCTCCGGCTGGGGCAGAATGGGGCGATGAGCCCCGCCCGAGACGTCCACGTCGTCGCCGTCGAGGCCGGCTCCGAGCGCGCGGACGAGCTCGTCCCGGCCCTGCGCGCGGCCGGCCACGCCGCCCACGCCCACGTCCTCCCGCCCCCCGTCGCGTCCGGGGCGGGCGAGGCGGAGCGGCTGCGCCAGGAGATCGCCCTCGTCGGCGAGGCGGTGCGGGCGTCGCTGGCCGACGGGGGGACGCTCCTCCTCGCCGACGAGCGCGGCGCGCTCGCCGTGCCCGAGATGCTCCGGCTCCGGCTCGACGAGCACGGCGTCGGCTGGGACGAGGCCTGGGCGCGCACGCGCGCCTGCGTCCTCTCCCGCTTCGGCAGCCCCAGGAGCGAGCCGGGCCGGCCGTTCTGGCGGACGTCCTCCCTCGAGGCGGAGCGGCCGCGCCTGCTCGAGATCCTCTACGAGGTGAACCGCCGCCACCTCGAAAGGGTGGACGCTCGCTGGCCGGGGGACGGCGAGCGCCGCCGCCGCCTGTCGCTCTTCCGCGAGGGCGACGTGCGGCGACTGCGGCCGGGACCGCTCGCGGTGATCGGCTCGTCGTCGGCCGAGGTGGCGACCCCGTGGGAGGGCCCCGCCGCGGAGACGCTCGCCGACCTGGCCGTGCTGCAGGGGAAGGGGCTGCGAGCGCGCCCGACGGCGCTCTTCGCGCGGCGCTGGCTGGCCGAGGGCCACCCGGCGCTCGCCGAGCTGCTCGCCCTGACCCTCGGCGGGCAGTGGGCGAGCGACCCCGCCGCCTTCGCGCGCCTCGAAACGCTGGCCTTCGACCCCGCGTTCCGCGGCGCCTTCCGGGGCGTCCGCCGCGCCAGCCGCGAGCGCCTGGCCGCCTACCTCCGGGACGCGGCCGGCGTCGAAGTCTCCCCGGAATCGCTCGTGGACGTGCGCCTCGGCACGCTGGCCCCGCACGAGCGCCCGCTCCTCAACGTGCTCGGCCTCGTGCGCGAGCACCTGCGCCTCACCGCCGGCGGCTGGACGCCGCCCGTCCCCCGCACCGTCGTCCTCGCCCGGGTGGCCGAGGCCGCGGGCCCGGCCGGGGAGCGGATGGTCCGCCTCCTGCGGTCCGTGGCCGACGCCGTCAACCGCGACGCGCGCGTGCGCCCCTCGCTGCGGGTGGCCGTCCTCCCCGCGTGCGACGACGAGACCGTCCGGCGCCTGGCCGCCGCCGCCGACCTGTCAAACCAGCCGGGCACCGCGGGATCCGGCGCGGCGGGGGCGCGGGCCCTCGGCTTCGCCGCGAACGGCGCGGTGACGCTGGGCACGCGGGACGGGACGGTCCGCGAGCTCGAGGAGGCGGTGGGGGAGGAGAACCTGTTCCTCTTCGGCCTCGGCCCGCTCGAGACCTACGCCTGGCGCGAGGGCCGGGTCTACCGGCCGCAGGACGTCTACGCCATCGACCCGCTCGTGCGCCTCGCATTCGACGCGCTCGTCGGGTCCCGCTACGCGCCGGAGCCGGGTGCTTTCGACTGGGTGCGCCAGGAGCTGCTCGACGAGAGCGACCCGTGGCTGGTCCTGGCCGACCTCGGGGCCTACGTCCACCGCCAGGACGACGCCCTCGCCGAGTTCGCCGACCCCCGGGCCTTCACCGAGAAGGCGATCCTGACCCTGGCGCGGGCCCGCCGTTTCTGGGTCGACACGCTGGAGGTGGAGCCATGAAGACCGCCCTGCTGCTGCTTCTCACGGCGCTGGCGCCGGCCGCGCTCACGGCCCAGGGCCTCGGCGACACCGCCGCGCGCGAGCGCCAGAAGCGCGAGGAGAAGAAGGCCCCCGCCCCGGCGAAGGTCTACACGGACAAGGACCTGCCGGCACCCGCAGCGCCGGCCGTCGAGGCCCCCGCGGGGGAAGGGGCGGCTCCCCCTCCCGGGGAGGGGGCGAAGCCGGCCGAGGGCGCGCCGGCCGTTCCGCCCGGCACGGGCGGGATCGATCCGGCACCGGCCACCACTGATCCGCTGGAGCGCGAGCGCCAGGAGCGCGGGCTCCTCGAAGCGGAGTGGCGGGTCCGCTTCGCCAACGCGCGCGAGCAGCTGGCGATCGCCGAGACCAACTCCTGGCAGGAGGTCGTCCGCACCGAGTTCTACCAGGGTGTGCCGGTGCAGATGAAGGTCAAGGAGCAGGTGGAGACGGAGGAGCTGAAGCGGGCCCGCAAGGCCCTCACCGACCTCCAGGAGGAGTTCCGCCGGACGGGCCTCCCCGCCGGCTGGGCGCGGGATTGACCCCGTGGTCGGGCGGACGCGGACGGGCCGGGTGAGGATGACATGGGCCACAGCCCGGGATCAGGAGGAGCTCCGCGAGCTTCTCGTGCGCCTGCACTCCCCCCGGCCGGGGACCCGAGCGCGCGCGGCGCTGGACCTAGCGAGCGGTGGCCACCGGGGCGCCGTGCGTGCCATCGCAGGCTGCCTGCGAGACCCGGATCGGAAGGTGCGGGCCCACGCGACCCGGGCGCTGGGGATCCTCCGGGGCCCGGCTGCGATCCCGGGCCTGCTCCGGGCCTTGCGGGACGACGACGGCTGGGTTCGAGCGGAGGCCGCCGAGGCGCTCAACCGGGTCCGGGATGAACGATGCGTCGTACCCCTCGTGGCCGCCCTGACCGATGAGCACCTTGAAGTGGTTCACGCCGCGGCTCGGGCGCTGCGCAAGGTGGGGTCCGCCGCCAAGGTTCCGCTTGTCGCTCTGGTGCGCAACCCGCGGCGACGTGATTACGGCCGCGGCACCGCCCTCGATCTGCTCCTCGAGATCGACCGCAGGACGGCCACAGGCCTGGCCAGTGAGATCCTGCTGAGCGATCGCGACCGGTCCCTGCACGAGGATGCCGCCACGCTCCTCGGCAGGTCCCGTGATCGCAGCGCCGTGTCCGCCCTGACCGTCGCCCTCGGCGCCCCCAGCTCGCTTGTCCGCGAGGAGGCGGCACGCGCTCTCGGGAGGCTTCGTGACGCGGCCGCAATCCCCGCGCTCGAGAAGGCCGTGCTTCGCGAGACGTCCGACGAAGCCCGCGCCGCGCAGCTCGAAGCCCTCGGCCGCTTCCGCAAGCCGGCTCACGTCGCGCTCCTCCTAGACGCTCTCGGCAGACCGTATGGAGCCGTCGTGTCGGCGGCCGCGCATGGCCTCAAGGGGCGTCTCCGGCCGGACATGCTGCCGCGCCTCGGGCCGGCGCTCCACGGCGACAAGGGCGAGTTCGCTCCTGAAGGTGTTCGAGGGGTGCTCGGACCCTCGCGTGGCCCGCTTTCTTTCGACCGGCCTGGCCGCGGAGGACCGGACGCAGCGACAGCGATCCGTGTGGGCGCTCTGTGCCATGAAGGGGGCTGCCGCCGGGCGCGCGCTGGTGTCAGCTCTCGATGACCGGGATCCTTTCATTCGCCTGTCGGCCTCGCATGGCCTCGCACAGCACCAGGACCCGGATACGCTTCGCGCCCTCGTCGACGCGCTTTCACAGCCGGGGACGGAAGTCCTCGCGGGCGCCTGGCCGCGTCTCGTGGTGGAGGCCCCGCTTCGCGCCGATCAGGCGCTCGCCCGGGCGATCGAGGAACTCCGCCGGGGTCCCGGTCGCGCCGGCCTGGATGACGCCCGCGCGATCCTGACGGCTTTCGCCCGGAGCCCGAGGTTCCCCAAGGCGCGAGCGGCCGCCATCCGCGTCGTGAAGGCCTCGCGCCTCTACAAACCGTGGTGGCCCGCGATCGCCGCTCCCCGTAGCGCACCGTCAAGCCATCGGTAAGTAACCGGGAGAAGGCATCGTCGCGCCATCAAGGATGTGACCGGGCCCTCGGGGCGCTTCCCAGACCCCTAGGCGTTCCGCGTCCGCCGATTTCGGCGCGGGCGGTCCCTGGAGGAGCGACTGCGGGTCAACGCCTCTCGGCAGCCCGGCGGGCAGGCGCGCGTACGGCCTCAGGCGGTTGCTCTGCGGGTCCAGGGAGATCTGCGACGACGCCTCGAGGCTGGGAGCGGCCAGGAAACCCGCCAGCGCCCACAAGCCCCCCCAGACGGCCCCGGTCGCCGCGCAGCCGCCCGAGTCGTTGCCCTCCACCGAGCTGCACGCAGCGGCCATGGCGACGCCCGAGACGAGGCCGCCCACGAGGCCCCACCGCACCGCCCACCGGCCCGTGAGGTTGTGCCGTCGGACCTGCACCTCCTGCAGCGAGTCCGGGGCGAAGTCGCGCACCCCGTCCTTCGTCCGGACCCAGACCCGTCCCTGGTCGACGGCCAGGAGCTCGCCCTTCACCTTCGGAGCCCCCGCTTCGCGCGGGACGAGAGTCACAGAGCGGCCGAGAACGCCGGAGGTCCTGGCCGCACACCCCGAGGCGACGAGGGCGGCGAGGGCCGCGGCGGAAACGCCTGCCCGCAGGTCGCGCATGTCCCACCTCACTTCCGGAACCGGCTGGCCCAGAACGCCCGCTCGAGGTGCGGCTCCTCCGTCTTGTAGGCCGGGGCGAGCCGGCGCAGGGCCTCCGCCGGGTCGACAAGGGCGAGGGCCGCCATCTGGGGATCCTCTTCCGCGAGCCACTCGCTGCGCATCCACTCGTAGTAGAAGCCCTCGCTCTCGAGGAAGAGCTCGAGCGGGCGGTCGCTCGGCGGCAGCCGGAAGGTCAAGCGATAGAAGTCGCCGGCGTGCGTCACCAGGTACCGGTCGCCGTCGACGAGGCTCGCCCGCGCCTTCTCGTCGCGCCGGCCTTCGCGCTCGACCGCCGAGGGCTCCAGCCGGATCGCCGCGATCGGGGCCCCGAGGTCCGCAAGGGCAACCGCGTCGAGGCGCCAGTGGCCTCGCGCGAGGCGCAGCCGCACGCGAAGGGGCGAGGCGCCCGATCCCTCGAAGGGCACCACCCGGAGGTCCCCCGCGATCGGCCCGGCCTCGTCGAAGCTCCCGATGGCCCGCCACGGGCCGTCTCCCTCGGCCACCTCCACGTCGATCCCCCCGAGGACCGCCGCCATGCCGAGCGCCCGCCGCCCCGCCTCGGGCCCCCCGCGCTCGAGCGCCGCCAGGAACGCCCCCGCCCCGCGGCCGACGTGGGCCATCGTCTGGTAGAAGAGGAAGGTCGACAGCAGCGTCTGGCGCGCGCCGATCGCGATTCCGCTCGCGCCGCGCGCGGCCGGGAAGCGCAGCTCCAGCCACTCGCGCGCCGCCAGGTCCCTGTCGTCGGCCGGCGAGACGCGATCCGCTCCGCCGACGGCGCGCAACGCCTCGCGACAATCGCCCTCGGGCGCCCGACACTCGAGCGGCGGCACGAGGGCCGACGCGGGGTAGAGGCGGTCGTCGGTCCCGGCGAGGACGCGGCCTCCGGGCGGCCGTGGCGCGGCCAGCAGCCGCACCCCGCGCACGGCGTGCGTCTCCAGGGCCTCGTTGCGCATCACGATCGCGACATCCGACCCGCCGGGACGGTCCACGAGCAGCGCATCGAGGTCGCGCGCCTCCAGCGCCCGGGCGATCGATTCCGAGAAGCCCTCGGCCTGCGGCCGCTCCGGCTCGCGCCCGCCCGCGTCCTCCACGTAGAACGTCGGGCACGACCCGAAGCAACCCTTCGGGTTGATCACGCAGTACCCGGTGATCCCGCCGAGGACGACCGTCGTCGTGGCGACGAGGCCGAGACCCACGGACGTGACCGACCCGGGGGAGCTCGTCTCGAGGAGGGCCACGTCGGCGAGGGGAATCTCCTGGCGGCCGGATGGCCCCTGCTTCTGGCGCGCCGGGGTGTAGGCCTGCCCCTCGCCGGCGAGACGCTCCTCCCCGGGGGGCATCCTCCACGCGTGGAGGACCACCAGCCCCCCGACTTCAGGTGGACCTTCAGCTCGGGGCGCTCCGCCGTCGCAGGCGGGGGAGCGGTCGGCTCGTGGAGCCGGGGCTCGACGATCCCGATCGAGCAGCCGCTGGCGAGCCAGCCCAACGCGATGCCCGCGACCGTCCACGGGCGACGGTGCTTCTCCACGTGCCCTTCCATTCGATGACCCCCTCGAAGATCGTCCCGGTGGGTTCACTCCTGGATGACGATTGGGCAGAGTGTAGCGTCGCCCGCTTCGAGGTGATCATGCGTTGTGACAGTTCTCTGACTGTCACAGGCCGCCGGGCCACTCGGTTGGAGCTCGCGCCCAGCGAACGTGGCCCCGAGCCCGACGCTGGCAGGCGCCGCGCGCTACCGCCGCTTCCGGTACCGCGCCGTGAGCACGAGGAGAGCCGCCGCCACCAGCCCCGCGCCGTAGGCGAACGCCCACAGCGCCGGCCCCAGCGGGTCGTGGGCCGTGAACGCGCCGACCACTCCCACCTGAGACGGGAAGTACCCGGGCAGGGCGCGGATGAGCGCGCGGTGCTGGGCGTAGGTGTAGTAGAGCGGGTTCTGCAGCCAGCCCACGTCCACGTTGACGAGGAGGACGATGAAGAGGACACCCTCGAGCTCCTGGCGCAGGAGTGCCCCCACGAGGAGGCCGTAGCCGGCGTAGACCCACCCGCACAGCACGAGGCCGAGCAGCATCACCGCGGCCCGCTCCGGCGCGAACGCGAGCCGCAGCAGCAGCGCCACCCAGGCCGAGACGAGCAGGACCGTGGCCGCGAGGAGGGCGAGTCGGGCAGCGACCAGTTCCGCCGGCCGGAAGCCGCAGAGGACGAGCCGCCAGCTCGCCTCGGCGTCGCGCTGGCCGAGCCCCAGCGCGAGGAACGCGGTGAGCGCGCCCACGGCGGCGAGGGCCACGAACACCATGGCCTCCGCCCGCTGGGCCACGACCACGAAGCGACCCTCGCCGAGCGAGGGGAGGAGGAACGAGAGCGGCTCGACCGACGTGGTGAGGTGGGTGAGGCCCAGGAACACGGAGGGGACGACCAGCAGCATCAGCAGCACCACCCGCCGCCGCGAGAGGTCCCTCGCGCCGAGGACGAAGGCCGTGCCCACGCGGCGCGCGCTCACTCGAGCCTCCCCCCGGCGAGGCGCAGGACCCGGTCGATCCGGGCGGTCTCGTGCAACAGGTGCGAGACCACGAGGATCGCCCGCCCCGCCGCCCGCAGCTCCGCGGCGAGGTCCCAGAAGCGCAGGTACGTCTCCCAGTCGAAGCCCGAGTACGGCTCGTCGAGCAGCAGCACCTCGGGGTCGTGGACGAGGGCGAGGGCCAGGTTGAGCTTCTGGCGCGTTCCCGCGCTCAGCTCCGCGGTGCGCCGGTCCCCCTGCCCGGCGAAGGCGAGCCGGGAGGCCAGGGCTTCCATGCGCGGGCGCCAGTCCGGGAGGCCGTAGGCCGCCCCGAAGAAACGGAAGTTCTCGGCCACGGTGAGGTTGGGGAACACGAGGGAGTCCTGGGGGCAGTAGCCGACCGACCCGTTCCGGACGACGACGCCGCGGTCGGCCCCGATCCTCCCCACGAGGATCCGGAGGAGCGTCGTCTTGCCTGCCCCGTTCTCGCCGGTGACCCCGACCACCTCGCCCGCGCGGAGCGCCAGGCTCGCGTCCACGAGCACGGGGCGGCGTCCGTAGGAGCGTGCGACGTGGCGGGCCTCGACGAGCGGAGCGGCGGTCACCGGACCGCCTCCGGGGCGAAGAGGCGACGCAGGCGAGGGCTTGGCCCCCGCACGGGGAGGGCGCGCCGCGGCGGGACCCGCCGCGCGGCGGCGGCGTGCAGGCGGAACACCGAGCCCCGGTGGAGCCGGAACTGCCACATCGCGCAGGGCGTCGCGACCTGGAGGGTGTCGGCGCGCTCGACCGTCACGGAGCGCATCTCGGCCCAGGGCATGGCGAGGGGGCCGAAGCGCAAGCCCGTCTCGTCGAGGCGCAGCTTGCCCTCGCCCACGGGCTCCAGCGGGGCGAGGGGGCCGGTCCAGTGCCTCTCGCGCGCGGTGGAGACGTCGGCCTCGAGCAGCGCCGGCTCCGGTGCCTCGCGGATGGCCTGGCCCAGGCTCGCGAGGAAGTGAGCGCGGCCCCGCTCGTCGAGCAGCCAGCCCTCCCGGGTCGACGCGAGCCGCAGGCCGCAGCCGCCGCAGGCGAGCCCCGCCGGGTCCCAGGGAGGCTCGGCCTGGCAGCGGGGGCAGCGCCACAGGACCCGCTGGAGGCGCCCGCGCGGAAGGCCTCGAAGGCGGACCCGGGCCGGGTTCTCCCCGATGAGCCCGGTGAGGGCGGCATCCACGACCTGCTCCGGCGCCGCTCCGCCCCACCGGAGCGGCTCGCCCACGAGCGCGCGCACGCGTCGCCGCCGGACGCGATCCGACCAGCGCGGGCCGGAGTCGTAGGAGCCCTCGAGGCCCACGGGGATCACGGGCACGGGCAGGCGGGCGAGCAGGCAAGCGACTCGAGCGTCCGCGCCCTGGTAGTCGCCCAGCGCCGAGCGCTCCGTCTCCGGGAAGACACCCACCAGCTCTCCCTCCGCCAGCAGCCGCACCATCTCGCGGCACGCCACGACGTCCGCGCGGTAGCGCCGCGCCGGCACGTTCGCGAAGCGCGGGACGAGCCAGCTCATCGGGCCCGACCGGTACGCCTCCGCCGTGGCCAGGTAATGCACGCGGCGCCACGTCGCCGCCCCCACGTACACGGGGTCGAGGTAGCTCGCGTGGTTCGCGACGAGGATGGCCGCGCCGCGGCGGGGCACCCGCTCCCGGCCCTCGACCGTGACCGGGAAGACGCCGACACGGATGAGCAGCTGGGTGAGGCGGTAGAGCCCGGGCCGCGGCAGCAGGCCGACCTGTCCCCGATAGCGACGCCAGGCCTGGCCGTGCCGGCGCGCGAGCGCGCGCTCCTCGACGGCCGCGTAGGCGAGCCAGACGGGGACGAAGGCCGGTGCCACCACGAGCGCGAGCGACCGCGAGCCGAGGACCAGCCCGGCCCCGAGGAGCGCCAGGTTGAAGCCCAGGTAGATCGGGTGCCGCACGCTCGCGTACGGGCCCCTCGTCGCGAGCCGCGGGGGAGGCAGGGCGCTCACCGGCAGCCCGCCCCCGCCGCGCCGCAGCTCGGCCATCGCCCAGGCCACGAGGCCGAGCCCGCCGAGCAGGGCCGCGAGGCCGAGCGCGGCGACGACCGGCGGGAAGGGCGAGTGAGCCCACCCGATCCGGCGGTCCAGCGTCGCGGCGAGGGCCGCGAGCGCCGCGGGGAGCAGCAGCCAGAACAGCACCACGTAGAGGAGGACGATAGCCGCCTTCCGATCCATCCGCACGGTCAGCCCCACACCACGCGCTCGTGCACGGCCCACGCCGGCTCGCCGGCGAGCGTCGCGGGTCCCGCCCGCTTCACCTCGTGGGGATCTCCCGTGAGCCGGCGCAGCAGCGGGCGCAGCGCCCCGAAGCGCAGGCCCTGAAGGTCCGCGACGCGGCTCTCGACGAGCACGCGAGAGGGTGCGAGCTCGGGCTCCCGGGCGCCCCCGAACACCTCGCCGTCCGTCCAGGTGGCCGCGACCTCCCCGTCACCCGTCCGCGCGGCGACCCACGTGGTGGCGTGCGAGCCGGACACGGCGCGCCCCCACCGCAGCTCGCGGATCGGGAACCGCCACGGCCGGAGGTCGAACCAGACGCGATCCCGATAGCCGCGTCCCGCGAACGCGGCCGCCCCGCCCGGCCAGCGCAGCTCGCCCTCCACGTCGGCGTCCGGCACCTCGACGGTCCACAGGAGCCGGCGTCCGCCGTCTTCCAGGAACGGGTCCCGCAGCGTGGCTGGCGGGTGGCGCGCCGCGAAACGAAGCTCCCCCGAGAGCCCGGGTGTGTGCCAGGAGAGAACGTCGCCCCGGAGGGTCGCCGGGCCGAACTCCAGCTGATCGCCGTCGCCGCGGATCACCCGCGCCTTCGCGTGCCCGCGCACCGCGCTGCCGTCCGGCCGGAAGAGCTCCGCGGTGACGCGGGCGAGGGGCACGCCGAAGACGCGCATCCAGCCGAGGTAGACGAGCAGCACCGCCCCGTCGGGGGCGAGGGTGTCCAGGTACCACTTCTCGAGGACGAAGGGCCCGCGTCCGCCGCGCAGGGGAGCTCACGAGACGCTCCGCCGCTCCGTTGCCTCTTCCTCGAAGAGGCGTCGCCACTCCCCGCGCACGTCGTCGTAGGGGACGGGGAGGCGAGGCAGGCGGCGCCGGTCGAAGCCCACGCGCTCGGCGAGCTGCAGGGACGGGCAGCGTGCGTGCAGCGGGCGCGGGACGGCGTCCCGCATGCGGCGGTAGATCGCCGCGAAGTCCTCCTCGAGGACGTTGCCGAAGCTGACGGGCAGGAAGACGCACGGCTCGACGTGACCGCGGCTGTCCACGTGCAGGTGGGAGAGGCCGCCCATCAGGCAACCGAGGTGGTCCGGGGACTCGGCGTCGGCGGGCCAGTAGACGACGGGCCCCGGCGTCGGTCGCAGCGGCCGGCGGCTCGCCCCGACGAACCGTCTCACGGCCGCGCTCTCCGCGGGCCCGTAGACGGCCGCGAGATCCGCCTCCGCCCACGCGCCGCACGGCTTCGGCTCGAGCAGCTGCATCGCGCCCGCCCCGAGCCGCGCCCGCCAGTGAGCGGAGCCGCTCGAGGCCGCCGTCCCGCACGAGGTCCCTCGTCACCGTGCAGTTGACGTAGGCTAGGATCCCCGACTCCGCGAAGAGGCGCAGCGCGCGCGCGGCCTCGTCGAAGGCCCCGGGCCATCCGCGGAAGGCGTCGTGGCGGGCGGGCTCGTGGTGGTCGAGGGCGACGCCCGCCGCGGCGAGGCCCGCGTCCACGAGCGCCGCGACCCGCTCGGGCGAGGCGCCGTGGCCGGTCGTGTGCAGGTGGACGTCGGAGCGCCTCTTGTCCGTCGTGCGCACGATGTCGAGTACGTCGTCGAACCGCTGGAACGGCTCGCCCCCCGACAGGACGATGACCGCGGTGCCGGCCTCCTGCAGCTCGGCCACCAGCCGCCGCCAGCGCGAGAGGGGAACCTCCCCGGCCCGGTCGAGGTTGAAGCGCTCGTAGCAGTGGCCGCAGCGGTAGTCGCAGGCGGCGCTCACCGCCAGGATCGCCATGTCGATCTGGGCCTTCGCCGGCGTGCCGGCGGCACCCAGGCTGAGACCGCCGCGGGCGACGAGCTCGTCGTAGGCCGCGGAGGGCCAGCGCGGCTCGACCAGCGAGAAGTGGTATCGGCCGCCGACTTTCACGACCTGGGTGTGGCCGACGCGGGCGAGGAGGGCGAGCGTCTTGAGGAGGCCCGTCCTCGGGCCGAGGCGCAGGAGGGGGAAGCGGCGCCTCGCGAAGGCCCGGCGCCACAGGACCTGGGCCGCGAAGCGCAGGGCGACCGGCAGCGTCCGGGGGCCGGTGAGCACCCGGACGGGTCCGCGGGGCGCCACGGGCACCGATCGCACCCTTCGGCCTCCTGCGGCACGGTAAGCCTTGGGGCCCCTGCGGGTCAACGACGGGAGGGCGGATCGGAGTGACACGGCCGGCTCACGCCGTGAGCCTTCGGCATCATGGACGGAACCAGTCGAAAGGTGCTTGCTGGAGTCATCCGGAGGACAGTCATGACGCGATGGGCTCAGGCCTCGTGCCTCGGTCTGGTCGGAGTTGTCCTGGCCGGCTGCACGGTGATCGGCCTCACCACCGGGCGCCGTCTCCGACGCCAGCCGCAAGCCCGCCGTTCTCCCGTCCTGGGAGGTCGACTCCCTCAAGCCCGGGGTTCCCATCGACGTCCAGCTGCGCGACGGCCGGCGCTTCGTCGGGCGCTTCTCGGGCCTGGAGACGGTGCCGCAGCAGGAGTACGCCGGGGCCTACGAGAAGGCACGGGTCGCGCTCCAGGCGGAGGTGCGCCTGCCCGCCCTCGGACCGGTGCGCCTCGTCGAGTCCGGCGGGAAGAAGCGCGACGTGGAGCTCGTCGGGTTCGGTCCCGGGTGCGCCTTTCTCCGGCGCAAGGCGGGGGATGAGCCGTCCCGGGTCCCCCGCGAGAAGATCGCGAGCCTCACCGACGCGGCGGGGGTCGGGATCGGACCCGCCGCGATCGACACCTGGACGAGCTCGGGCCGGCTGCCGCTCATGGACGTCCTCGCCATGAACGGGGCCCCGCTCGACGCCACCGCCGCGCCTCTGACGAAGGAGAACAAGGACCGCAACCTCGACCAGCGGCAGGTGGTCCGCCTGCCCCTCGCGGAGATCGTGACCGTCACGTGGCATCCGGCCGGGCGGGAACACGATGAAGGGGTTCCTCATCGGAGCGGCGGTGGACGCCGCCGTGATCGGCGCCGTCGCCATCGCGGCGGCCGCCGACGACGGCGGCAGTAGCAGCAGCAGCACCTATTCCTCCAGCGGCGAGTCCTCCTGCCCGTACGTCTACAGCTGGGACGGCGGGCGCTACGTGCTCGACGCCGAGCCCTTTGCCGGCTCCTTCGTCGAGGTCGCCCAGCGCTCGGACTGGGCCCGCCTCGACCACCTCCGGGAAGCGGACGGCGTCTATCGGCTCCGCATCGCGAACGAGCTGCGGGAGGAGGAGCACCTCGACGAGGTGAAGCTGCTCGTCGTGGACCACCCCGCGGGGACGGAGATCGTGCCGGACGTCAACGGCCGGATGCACGCGCTGGCGAGCCCGGTGGCGGCGGAGAGGGCGACGGACGGGCGGGGCGCCGACGTGCGCGGCGTGCTGGCGCGGGCCGACGGGCGGGCCTGGCTCGGCAACCCCTTCGGGCGCGACCCCTCGAACCCGCTCCAGCTCCGGGACGGCGTCGTGCTCGAGTTCCCGCGCCCCGCGTCCGCCTCGGGGGCGACCCTCGCCGTCGTCGCCCGGAGCACCGCCTGGGCCCCGGTCCTGCTCCACGAGCTGCTGGCGCTGAAGGGGCGCGACCTCGAGGGCTGGTACCGGCAGGTCAACGCCGACGTGTTCGGGCGCACCCTCGACGAGCTGACCTTCGAGGCCGTCCCCACCGTCAAGGTCTGGGACGGCCGCGAGTGGGCGCTCGTCGACCTGCTCGCCGCGCTCCCCACCGCGACCTCGGCCGCGCAGGCCTTCCGGCTCGACCTGCGCTCGCTGCCGGCAGGAACGCTCCGCGTCCGGATCGACGGCCTCCCCGGCACCTGGGAGCTGGACCGCGCCGCCGTCGACTTCGGCCCGCCCGCCGAGCCCCGCGTCACGGAGATCGGCCCCGAGACGGCGAAGACCGCGCAGGGGGAAGACGTTCGCCCCCTGCTCGCGGCCGTCGACGGCCGGCGGCACCCGATGCGCACGGGCGACACCGTCGAGCTGCGCTTCGTCGCCCCGCCCGCCGCGGCGGGCCTTCAGCGGACCGTCGTCCTGAAGGCGACGGGCTGGTACCGGATCCTCGTTCCCGCGACCGGCGAGCCGCAGACGGCGCGCTTCGAGCAGCTGCTGAAGGAGCCGGGCGCCCTGGCCCGCTTCTCGCTCGAGCGGATCCAGGGCGGCGTCCGCCCGCTCGTGGACCGGAGGCTGGCGGACGACTGACCGCTCCTGACGCCCCGCTCGACCTGGCGCCGCGACGTCGAGCCCCTCGGCGACGCGCTCGAAGTCGCGGACGTTCCAGGTCAGGATGACGTCGGCCTTCGCTTTGCGTGCGCAGGCCGCGACCAGGGCGTCGTAGGAGCTTCCGCCGGCGATCCCCGCGCCCGGCAGCGACCGCAGCAGGCCCCACGTTTCCGGCCCGGTCACCGCCACCACGTCGACCCCGCCCCAGCTTCCCTCCATCACGGCGAGCGCGTCCTGGGGCCGCAGGCGATAGGGCGGGGGCAGCCGCGTCAGGACGGCGTAGGCCTCGACCAGGGCCGGCGCCGCCACGACCATCTCCTCCCGACGAGCGGCTCGCCGCGCGAGCTCCTCGACAGTGGCGGAGTGGTGCTCGTGCCACGAGCAGACCGCCGCCACCAGGCAGCTGGTGTCCGGGAGAAAGCGCCTCACCGCGTCCTGCGTGCGCGTCCCGGGCGGCGCCCCCTCAGCGACGCGGTCGTGCGCGAGGCGACCGACGCGGACATGGGGGGGACCGGTCGAACCGGCACGGCCACCAGGAGGCTCCCCTCGCGCTCGAGTCTCACCTCCAGCGGCGCGGGCTCCATCTCGATGCGCCCGTCGCTGGCGCGGATCTCGATCTCGGAGCCGGCCTGCAGCCCGACCGCCTGCCGAAGAGCCTTCGGCACGACCACTCGCCCGGCTCCGTCGATCGTCGTCCTCATGGTATGCAGTATGCCATGCGTCATACCATTGTTTCTACCAGAGGAGAGGCGGTACCAGACCGAGGTCCGAGGGCTTCTCGCGCGTCTGCTCGAGCGGCGGCGAGCCGCTCGTGCGCCCGACCGCGGCGCAGCGCGGGCGGTCCTACCGCCCGGCGTACAGCACGAGCGCGCCGCGGGCCCAGCCCGTCGATCCGGCTCCAGAAGAGGAGCGGGACGAGGTTGGCCAGGGCGAAGGCCACGAGCCAGGCCTGGTCGGCGAGGGCGAGCTTCAGCGGCGGGCTTGTCCTCGTTGCCGGCGTCGATCGTCATCACCTTGAGGACGCGGAAGTAGTAGTACGCCGCGATCGCCGCGTTGACGGCGCCGATCGTCGCGTAGACGCCCATGCCCTTCTCGATGACCGCGGCGAAGACGTACAGCTTCCCGAGGAAGCCGATGAACGGCGGGATGCCGACCAGCGAGAGCAGGAAGAAGGCCATCGCCACCGTCAGCAGCGGCGCGCGCCGGTAGAGCCCGGCGTAGTCGCGCAGGTCGAAGCTGCCCTCGTGCAGGTGCACGAGGGTCACCACGAGGAAGGCCCCGAGGTTCATGAAGAGGTAGGCGGCGAGGTAGACGAGCAGCCCCCGCGCCCCGTTCTCGGAGAGGGCCACGACCCCCATCAGCAGGTAGCCGGCGTGGGCGATCGAGGAGTAGGCGAGCAGCCGCTTCATGTTCGTCTGGGTGAGGGCGGCCACGTTGCCCAGCGTCATGGTCAGGACCGAGATCACCATCACGCAGCCGCGCCCCAGTCGATCGAGCCCGCGAGGTCCCAGGGGGCCGTCCCCGCGGCGGAGAAGGTCCCGTAGAAGAAGCGCAGCGCGATCGCGAGCCCCGCGGCCTTCGGCAGCACGGAGAGGAGCGCGGTCACCGGGGTCGCCGCGCCCTGGTAGACGTCCGGGCACCAGAAGTGGAAGGGCACCGCGGCGATCTTGAAGCCGAAGCCGGCCAGCACCAGGAGGGTGATCGCGTAGATCGCGAAGCGGTTCGCCTCGGGGATGCCGCCGGCGAGGAACGCCTGGATCGCGGGGAGCGACGTGGTCCCCGTCATCCCGTAGAGGAAGGACAGGCCGTAGAGCATCGAGCCGGTGCGAGGCGGCGCCGAAGAGCACGTACTTGAGCGAGGCCTCGTTCGACATCCGGTCGCCCTTCAGGTAGGCCACCATCACGTAGGACGTGATCGAGACCATCTCCAGGGCGAGGTACAGCATCACGAGGTCGCTCGCCGCCGCCAGCAGCAGGCGAGGACAGCACGAGGGCGAGGACGAGCGCGTGGAGCTCGCCCTGGCCGAGGCCCTGGAGCTCGCGCGAGTTGCGGAAGGTGAAGACGAGCACGGTCAGGAGGCCGGCCGCGACCAGCACGACCTTGAAGGCCGCGCCGAGCGGGTCCACGACCAGCATCCCCGAGAAGATGGGCGCCCTTCGCCCCCGAGGCCTGCAGGTTGAAGGCGAGGCCGAGGGCCACCGCCAGGGAGGCCAGGGTCAGCGAGCCGCACCGCCGCGTTGCGCCAGGCGGCGCCGATCGAGTCCACGACCACCACGAGCAGCAGCCCCGCGACGAGGGCGGTCTCCGGCTTGAAGAGGGCGAGGCTTCGGAGGAGCTCTTCCATGGTCGTTTGGCTCTCTAGCCCTTCAGGATGTCCGCCTCGTCGAGGTTCGGCGTGCGGCGCAGGCGATACAGGGTGAGCACGATGGCGAGCGCCACCGCCACCTCCGACGCCGCCACCACGATCACGAAGACGCCGAAGATCTGCCCGCCCAGGTTCCCGGCGGCGAAGCGGGAGAAGGCCACCAGGTTGATGTTGGCGGAGTTCAGGATCAGCTCGATGCTCATCAGCACGTGCACCGCGTTCCTCCGGGTGAGGAGGCCCAGGATGCCGAGCGAGAACAGAGCCGCCGAGACCACGAGGTAGTGCGGCGAGGCCGATCATGCGTCCCTCCGGCGGCGGACGATCATGGCCGCGCCCGACGAGCGCGACCAGGAGGAGGATGGAGGCCGCCTCGAAGGGCAGCAGGTACTGGCCCAGGAAGAGCCGGCCGATCTCCTTCGTGGTCGGCGCCGGCGGCCGCGCGACGCCCATCCACTGGGTCCGCACCGCGGTCGCGGAGAGGATGACGAAGAGCCCCACCGCCACGATGACGCCCGGGGCGAACTGGGTCGTCTCGGTCTTCAGGTCCAGGTCGTAGATCTTGTGGGTCAGCATCACGCCGAAGAGGAGCAGCACCAGGATGCCGCCCACGTAGACGAGCAGCTGGGTGGCGGCCAGGAAGTCGGCGCCCGAGCAGGACGTAGAGCCCGGCCACCCCGAAGAAGGTGAACAGCAGCGCGAAGGCGCTGTAGATGAGCTGGCGGGAGAGGACCACCACCGCGGCGGAGCCGACGGTGACGATCGCGAGCACCCAGAAGACGATGGCCTCGGCATTCATGGCGTCAGGCTCCGGCCGGGTTCGCCGGCGGCGTCGCGGGGGGAGCCGCGGCCGCGGCGGCCGCCGCGGCCTTCTTCTTCGGGTCCTCCAGGATGAACTGCGCGTCCTTCTTGGCGAAGCGGTAGAGGTGCTGGGTCAGGTCGGAGGTGGCGAACTCGTACTCGGGGGTCATGTAGATGCAGTTCGTGGGGCAGGGGTAGGTGCACAGGTTGCAGTAGCAGCACAGCGACATGTCGATGTCGAACACCGCCACGTGGAGCTTGATCGGCCTGCCCGTTCGCCGCCCAGATCGGCGGGGCGTCCGCCGGCCGCTTCTCCGCCTTGATCGAGATGCAGTTGACCGGGCAGGCGCGCACGCACTGGCCGCAGCCGATGCAGTCCTCGAACTTCATGAAGAGCCGCATCCGGCTCTTCGGCGGCAGCGGCCACTTCACGGTCGGGTACTGCAGCGTCACCGGGTCGGTGAACATGTGCCGCCAGGTGATCCGCATCCCCACCAGCACGGTGAAGAAGCCGTCCCAGAGGTCCTGCGAGCCAGCGGCTCATCGCGACACCGCCTGCAGCTCCTGCGTGCGGCGGCGGCTCCACTGCACCGCGCGGACCATCACGTAGAGGAGGAAGGCGAAGAGCCCGAGGGTGAGCGGCCAGCCCACCCAGCGGTCCCAGGGGAAGCCGCCGGCGGTCGCCGGCCAGAGGACGAGCCCGCCCACCACCACCACCAGCACGAGGGCGATCGGCAGGAGGACCTTCCAGGCGATGTGCATGAGCTGGTCGACCCGCGAGCGGGGCAGCGTCCAGCGCAGCCACATCATCACGAAGACGAGCGACCAGGCCTTGAACCACAGCCAGAACCAGCCCATGGGGACGCGCCGACGAGCGGGAGGTCGATCTGCTGCAGGGCCGGGTGCGGGGCGAGGTAGCCGCCGAGGAAGAGGACGGTGGCCACCGCCGAGAACACGAACATCTCGGTGTACTCGGCCATGAAGAACATGGCGAAGAAGAAGCCGCTGTACTCGGTGTGGAACCCGCCCACCAGCTCGCTCTCCGCCTCCGGGATGTCGAAGGGCGCGCGGTTCACCTCCGCGAGCCCCGCCGTGAAGAAGACGAGGAAGGCCACCGGCATGATGGGGAAGTAGCGGAAGAGGAACCAGTTCTGGAGGCCCGCCGGACTGGGCCTCCGTGATGTCCCGCAGCGAGAGGCTCCCCACGATCATCACCGGCACCAGCAGGACCATCATGGCCGGGATCTCGTAGGAGACGATCTGCGCCGCCGAGCGCATGCCGCCGAACAGCGAGTACTTGTTGTTCGAGGCCCAGCCCGCCATGATGAGCCCCACCGTGGAGAGGCTCGCGATCGCGACCACGTAGAAGACGCCCACGTTGAGGTCGGCCGGCTGCAGCCTCCCGCCCCAGGGGATCACCAGGAAGGGCATGAACGCGCCGACGTTGACGAGGATCGGCGCGATCACGAACAGCTTCCGGTCCACCTTCTTCGGGAAGATGGCCTCCTTGAAGAGGAGCTTGATGGTGTCGGCCAGCGTCTGCAGGAGGCCGATCGGGCCCACCCGGTTCGGGCCGATGCGGTCCTGCATGAAGGCCGAGACCTTCCGCTCGGCGTACACGTAGACGAGCGGGCCGAGCGACATGAACATGAAGCAGGCGAGGGCGGGCAGGGCGGTGATGATCGCGACCACCAGCCACGACGGCCACTGCGCCGCGGCGGGGAGGAGCCAGACGAGGTATTCGTAGGTGGCGTCCATCAGCCCCTCACCGGTCGATCTCGCCGAGCACGATGTCGAGGCTGCCGATGAGGGCGATGATGTCGGCGATCATCATGCCCTTCGCCAGGTGGTGGAAGGCGCTCATGGCGGTGAAGCAGGGGCTCTTGACCTTGACCCGGTAGGGGTTCACGTTCCCGTCGGAGACCACGTAGTAGCCGAGCTGGCCGCGGGGGGCCTCGCTGCGGAAGTAGACCTCGCCCTTCGGGGGCTTGACCCGCTTCGGCACCTTCTCGTGGACGTCCGTCTTCTCCATCTTCTCGAGGCGGTCGAGCGCCTGGTGGAGGATCTTCGAGCTCTCCCGCATCTCGACGACCCGCACCCAGTTGCGGTCGAAGCAGGAGCCCACCGGCCCGTACTGGCCCTTCCCGACGCAGACCTCGAAGTCGTAGTTCTCGTAGCCGCAGTAGGGCTCGTCCTTGCGCAGGTCGCGGGCGATGCCGCTGCCGCGCAGGTTCGGGCCGGTGAGGTCGTGGGAGATCGCGAGCTCGGGCGAGCAGACGCCCACGTGCGAGAGCCGCCTGCACGAAGATGCGGTTGTGGATGATGAGGTCGAGGAGCTCCGGGAAGGTGACGGAGTCGAACTCGCGCAGGAGATCCCGGGTCGCCCGGACGAAGCCCTCGGGCAGGTCGTGGCTGACCCCGCCCACCCAGTTGTAGTTGTAGAGGAGCCGCGCGCCGCAGGTCCACTCGAAGAGGTCGAGGATCTTCTCCCGGTCCCGCAGCAGGTGCAGGAACGGGGTGAAGGCCCCGATGTCCATGGTGTAGGTGCCGACCGCCACGATGTGCGAGGCGATCCGCTGCAGCTCCGCCATGATCACGCGCACGGTGTCGACGTACGGGCTCACCTGGATGGCGTGGAGCTTCTCGACCGCGAGGGCGAAGCCGAGGGTGTTGCCCATGGCCGCGCAGTAGTCCATGCGGTCGGCGTAGGGCATGACCCCGTTGTAGTCGACGTTCTCGCAGTGCTTCTCGAAGCAGCGGTGGAGGTAGCCGATGTGGGGGCGGGCCGCCTTGACGATCTCGCCGTCGGTGCGCAGCTCCACCCGGAGCACCCCGTGGGTGGCGGGGTGCTGCGGCCCCATCTGGAGGATCATCTCGTCGGTGTCGAGGGCGTCCGGGTCCCAGTCGTTCACGGTCGTCTCGGGAGTCGCCATCACGGCTCCTCCACGTGCGCGTTGTTGGGCGGGGTGAAGTCGAAGGGGCCCGACGCCGATCGCCTCGCCGGCGAGGGCGCGCTCACCATCCCCTGCGTCGGCTTCACGTGCAGCCCGTTGTAGTACTCGGGGTCCTGCCAGTCCTTGCGCAGCGGGTGCCCCTCCCAGTCGTCGGGGAGGAGGATCCGGCGCGGGTCGCTGTGGCCGGTGAAGGCGATGCCGAAGAGGTCCCAGGCCTCGCGCTCGTGCCAGTTGGCGACGCCCCAGGTCTTCTCCACCGTCGGCACCGCCGGGCTCTCCCGCGGCACCTGCACCTTCAGGGCGAACGTGTGCAGGTGCGTGTAGGAGTAGAGGTGGTAGACCACCTCCATCCGCGGCGGCGCCTCCTTCGGGTAGTCGACCCCGGAGAGGCACATCAGGTTGTCGAAGGCGAGGCTCGGGATCGGCCTTGCAGAAGGCCGCGACCTCGGCGATGGCGTCGGCCGCCACCACCGAGAAGGGCGACGCGGCCTCGAGGCCGGCGCCCGTGATCTTCTCCCCGAACCGCGCGACCAGCTTCTCGTGGATGGCCTTCGCGTCCATGGCTACTTCTTCACCGGGCGGTCTTCGGCGCCGTCCATGTGGGCCCCGGCGAGGCTGCCGACCGTGTAGCCGCGCTTGCGCGTCACGCGGTCCTCCTGGATCTTCTCCTGCAGCTTGATGAGGCCGTAGAGCAGCGCCTCCGGCCGCGGCGGGCAGCCGGGAACGTACACGTCCACCGGGATGATCTCGTCGACGCCCTTGAGGACGTGGTAGCCGTGCTTCCAGTACGGCCCGCCGTTGTTCGCGCAGGAGCCCATCGAGAGCACGTACCGGGGCTCGGGCATCTGCGCGTAGAGCCGCTTGATGCGGGTCGCCATCTTCAGGGTGACCGTGCCCGCCACGATCATGAGGTCGGTCTGGCGCGGCGTGCCGCGAGGCATGATCCCGAAGCGCTCCGTGTCGTAGCGGCTGGCGCCGGTGGCCATCATCTCGATGGCGCAGCAGGCGAGGCCGAACGTCATGAACCAGACGCTGTTCTTGCGGCTCCAGTTGATGAGCTGGTCGGCGCTGGTGAAGATGAGACCGTCGCCGAAGCGGTTGTGGATGAGGCCCTTGACTTCTTCCGACATGCCTCCCCTTCTAGGCCTTGTCCTCGGGGCGCACCCAGGCGAGGTCGCCCTTGCGCCAGACGTAGGCGAGGGCGACGACCAGGATCCCGATGAAGACCAGCCCCTCGACGTAGGCGAGAGCCCCCAGCTCGCGGAAGACCACCGCCCAGGGCAGCAGGAACACCGCTTCCACGTCGAACACGACGAAGATGAGGGCGAAGACGTAGAAGCGGATGTTGAACTGGATCCAGGCGTTCCCCACCGGCTCCTCGCCGCACTCGTAGGTCGTCAGCTTCTCCTCGTCGCGCCGCTCCGGGCGGAGCAGCTTCCAAAGCACGAGGACGAAGGCCATGATCCCCACGATCGCGACGAGGAAGACCAGGATGCTCGCGTGCTGGGTCAGGAAATCGGCACTGGGAGGGACGGTGGGCACCGGGGAACTCCCGCGAGATGATCGGGATGCGCGGGCGCGGCGCGCCCGCGAAACCCGAAACCGGCCGGACGATATCAAACAAGAGCGGCGGGAGTAAAGGGAGCGGAATCGTGCATTTGACTCATGTCGCCCGCCGCAGGTGACGGCCGGGCGCGGTTTTGCTACGATTCCTGTTCGCCGGTTTCGACGAGACCGGCTCCTGCCTGAAGGCCGGCGTAGCTCAGCGGTAGAGCAGCTGATTCGTAATCAGCAGGTCCTCGGTTCAATCCCGAGCGCCGGCTCCAGTCCTGCGGCGAGGTGCGGGGACGCCTTTCCAAGTCCGGGAAACTGGCCACGCAGTGGCCACGACGGCGTTCTTGACCTCGCCTTCTGCGGGCTGAGAGACGAGCAGATTCGAGACGCTGGGCCCCAGCCCAGGCGTTCTGGCCGAATTCCCAGAGCCTCTGCTGACCTCCAGCCCTCTACCCGGCTTACCTGACAGGTAAGCGCCACGACGATTGTCGGTCCGTGGTCGACGGCTCGACGTTGATGCGCAAGGGGTTGGCGTGGGCATGAGCCGTGCACAGGTGGAGGGCATGGCACCCGGCAGACAGTACGGCCTGGACGGACCGGCGCTCGTGCTTTGCGCCTTTCTCATGCTCTGGTCGTTATCGACGCTGCTGGTGTGGCTGTGAGGGTTGAGCCATGACCAAGGCAGAGTGGCAGGCGCGCCGGGCCGAGGCGGTACTGCTGATCCACCTCCTCGAGCAGGGCTACGCTCCGAACACGACGGTGTGGACGCGCTCCGACGTCCTGCACATGCTTCGTGCGCTGTTCTCGATCACCGTGCACTGGGGGATCGAGATGCTGGACGCCGATGGATTCGCCGCGTGGCTGAGGAAGAACGTGGGGGTCGCGATGACGGCCGAGGACGTCCAGGAGCTGGCCCGGTCGCTTCCGGCTCCATCGCCCGCGCTCTTCCACTGACGCAGGTGGCCACGCGCTGGCCACGGCCCGCAGGCCGTCCACGTCGCTACCGGACGAGACGGCGATGGCGAGCCCCTGGCGTCGGCCGAGCAGCGGGACGACCCCGACGCGGGCGGACGACCCGTGTCCCCCGATCGGCACGCGCACGAGGCCGACGGGGACGTCCGCTCATCGCTCACCAGGGGCAACGAGGGCGCCGAGCCCGGCCCCGGCAACGCCGGCCGCGGCTCCGTAGAGAGAGCCCCAGCCGGCGTTCACGCAGCGGTCCGTGCCCCCGGTCTCGTCGCAGTTGCCGAGAAGGGCGGCCCCCACGAAACCGATGGCGAAGCCTGCGCCCAGCCCGATCAGCGCGCCCTTGCCCTTGCGGCCTGGCCGGACGCTGCGCTCGACTCGAAGGAGGTCCGCGCGCGCCACCACGGCGGCTGCATCGCGCCCCGGCACCTTCACGGCCAGGCTGTGGGCGTCCATGGCCGCCAGCGTCCCGACCAGCGGCGCCGACGACGCACCCGCGACGTGGACCCGGACTCGATCCCCGACGCCGGGAAGCCCGGCGTCGTCTCCGAGAGCGGGAACGCCGGCGCAGGCGAGCACGGCGCAGCAGGCCACGGCCACACGACGGCCTCGGGGGGCGAGTTCCATCGTCCTGTCTCCTTGCCCCGGCCCTGCCCGGGCCTCTGAAGGGAGAAGCGCAAGACAGCCGCGTCTCACAACACGGCGCAGAGTCCTCGTGGTGATTCCTCTTGCCACGGCCCGGCGCCGGACGTAACGTCTGCCTCGGGACCGTTTCCCGATGCCAGGGAGCGTTTCGACAGGCAGCGTCCTCCCGATCCCCGGCTCCGGCCCGGCCCGGCCGCAGGGAGGGAAGCCGTCGCGCGCCCGACCGAGGTTGCTGACCGTCGCGCTCGGCTGGGCCCTTCTCGCTGCCCCCGGCTCCAGCCGCCGCGTCGACGTACTTCGTCGCGATGGCGGGTAACGACTCGAGCCCCGGCACCGCGGCCCTGCCCTGGCGGACGATCCAGAAGGCCGCGGACACGCTGCAGGCCGGCGACACCGTCCTGATCCGAGCCGGAACCTACAACGAGCGGGTGATCCCGCAGCTCTCCGGCACCGCCGGGCTGCCGATCACCTACGCCGCCCATCCCGGCGAGTCGCCCGTCGTCGACGGCACCGGCATCGCCGTGCCCGCCGACGAGGGGCTCTTCCACGTCGTCGACCGCCAGTACCTCCGGGTGATCGGGCTGCGGATACAGCACTCGGCCTACGCGGGGATCTACGCCGACATTTCGGGCCACCTCCTCGTGCAGGGGAACTCCACGTACGACACGGCCTCTTCGGGGATCGGCATCTGGGGAAGCGCGGACGTCACGGTCGAGGGCAACCGGGTGGAGGAGTCGAACGGCGGGGGCTGGCAGGAGTGCATCACCGTGGCGGGGACGGACACGTTCACCGTGCGGGACAACGAGGTCCTCGACTGCCACAAGGAGGGGATCTGCCTCAAGGACGGGTCCGCCCACGGGCAGGTCTACCGCAACCGCACGCGCCGCACGGACTCCGGCGGCCTCTACGTGGACGCCTGGGACAAGCACACGTACGACATCGACATCTTCCAGAACGTGGTGCGCGAGACGCTGCTGCCCAAGGCCGGGATCGGCATCTCCTCCGAGCAGGGCGGCCTTCTCGAGGACGTGCGCGTCTACGACAACGTCGCGTACGGCAACGGCTTTGCCGGGCTGCAGGTGACGGAGTGCTGCATCGCCTCGCACCCGATGCAGGGCGTCGTCATCGTCAACAACACGTTCTACGGCAACGGCGTCGGCTGGGGCGGCGGGATCGCGATGGACAACCCGCAGGCGCAGGGCGTGGTGATCCGCAACAACATCGTGAGCCAGAACCTGTCGTTCCAGATCGTCGTCGGCACGACGGTGCCGCCTGCCCACGTCACCGTCGACTACAACCTGATCGACGGCTTCGGCGACGCCGAGGGGGAGACCCGCGGGAGCGACGCCGTGGAGGGCGACCCACGATTCGTGAACGCCGCCGCGGCGGATTTCCACCTGCAGGCGACGTCGCCCGCGATCGACGCCGGCTCCGGCGTCGACGCGCCCACCGTCGACTTCGACGGAAAGCCCCGCGACGGACAGCCCGACATCGGCGCCTTCGAGTTCACCTCGGCCGGGGTGCGCACGGCGCCGACGGACCTCGACGGGGACGGCCGGTCGGACATCCTCTGGCGCGAAACAGGGGACGAGTTGCACTGGTGGAAGATGAACGGCACGGCCATCGGGGCGTCGGCCCACCTGCCTCCGGTCAACCCGGCGTGGACGGTCAGCGGCCTCGGGGACTTCAACGGGGACAAGAAGGCAGACATCCTGTGGCGTGCGCCGCGGCAAGGGAGGACACACCTCTGGTTCATGGACGGAGCGTCCGTGATTGATGACGGTGATACCGCTTCCCAGGTCGGCAGCTCCTGGGTGATCGAAGGCGTGGGCGACTTCGACGGGGACGAGAAGGCCGACATCCTGTGGCGGCACAGGTGGGGGACCTTGTCCCTGTGGTTGATGAACGGGACGGGACTCAAGGCGTGGCAGCATCTGCCACGCGCGACACAGGCATGGGCCGTCGCCGCTCTCGGAGACTTCAACGGGGACGGGAACACCGACATCCTCTGGCGTGACGTGAGGTCGGGCCGGACACACGTGTGGCTCATGAACGGAGCGTCGGTCGTCGGGGGGGCGACACGACTGCACAGGCCGACAACAGCTGGGCGATCCAGGGCGTGGGGGACTTCGACGGTGACGGCCGTTTCGACATCCTCTGGCGTCACGCACTGGGAGCCTTGTCCCTGTGGCAGATGCAGGGGGCGGCGCTCAAGGCCTCGGGGAGCCTGCCCCCGATCACTCTGGCGTGGACGGTCAAGGCTCTCGGGGACTTCAACGGGGACTGGAAGTCGGACATCCTCTGGAGAGAGCGCGATTCGGGGAAGACCTGCGAATGGCTGATGGACGGGCCTGGGGTCGCGGGCGGGGGCCTCACGGCGTCGCAGACGGACAACTCCTCGGTCATCGAGCCCCGCGGGCGGCCGGAAGGACGCACGACTCGACGCATTTCTCGACAGCCTCCCTCCGGCGCTACGTCGTGCCGGTCGAACTAGCCCTCTCGGTGAGTCGGCAAGGGCATCCGCGGAGCTGCACTGCGCAGCTGATACGAGCGGGTGGCGGCACCGGCGGCGATCGCCCAGAGGAGCCAGCTGCCGTAGAAGAGGCCAAAGACCCAGGCCGCGATGCCAGGCTTGCTCGGGCCAGGATCGCCGCTCAGCACCCACCTGGCGATCAGCGCCCAGCAGGCCGCCGGCCCGATCGTGGCGACGACAGCGGTGGCGAACCAGCCGGCGGCCAGCAACAGCCGGCGCGGGATCCAGCGCCACGTCGAGACGAGGAGCAGGGACAGGGCGGCCGCCAGCAGCCACGGAATGGCGAGCAGCAATGGGGCGTAGCCACGGCCGGCCGCGCCGGGCCAGCCGAGCCCGAGCGTCCCTCCGAGCGCCCACGACGCCCTGAGAACAGGGTAGGGCAGCGCCAGCACGAACGCGGCGTAACCGTACCAGGTCGCTGCGCGGGTGGAGACAGGGGCGGCCGGGCGCGCCAGGGCGAGACGCGCGAGCGCGACGGCGGCGCCGAGAGCCAGCGTCCGAGTCGCCAGCCCCGGCCAGTCGACGCCAGTCGGCATGAGGCCGGGCACCATGCGGAACAAGTCGAGCGGTAGCCCGTTCGCTGCCCACACCATCAGCAGGAGACCGCTCCAAAGCAGCGCCCGCTGCACGCGAAGCCACGCGGGGCGGCCATTCAATCGCATGATCCCCGCCGCCGCGAGCCCGGCGGCAGCGAGGGGGAGCCAGTCCGGAGCGAAGGTCGGGGCGTAGGCCGGCCGGTTGCGAACCAGGTGCTTCAGCGCTCCGGCCGCCGGCACCGCGGCGCAGAGGATCAGTGCGATCCACCGCTCGGCCCGGCCGCCCTGGGTGGGGCCAGTCTGAGTTTCCATGCTCCTTCCCTCCTCGCCCTGGGCGCCCGCGCGCCTGAGCTATGTACGCAGGGGGGGGCGGGGTATCACACGGGGGCAGAGGCTGGCAGCGGCGACCGCCGCCTGTGACGCCCGTCACGGCGGGGCCGCCGGCCCGGGCCTAGTTCATTGATTGAGGCTTCCCCTGGCGGGTCGGGCGACGGTGCCGCCAGTGGACGACACGGGCGCCCCATGGGTCGGCCGACCACGGGCCTGGACGCTCGCGGCTCGGAGCGGCGAGAGCTCGTCTCTCGTTGATCGAAGAGGGCGGGTCTATGGCGGACAGGATGCCGGGAACGCCCGGCGCGTCCCGGGCGATACCGCTCGGGCTCGTAGCGGGGATTCTCGCGATCGCGTCGGTGGCGTGCGGCGAGGGGAACAGCCCGACCGCCGTGGCGGCCGGGCAGTGCCACGTCGTCTGCGGGGACTACTCGTCTCTCCACATAGCCATCGCCGTGTCCCCTTCTTCGCTCGTCTGTGGCACGGCCGCGAACGTGGCCACCCTGGACGCGGCCAAGAAGGAGGCCGTGGCCGCGTGTGGGCGCAGCGACTGCGTGCCGGTCGTCTGGGGGCAGGGTGGGGTCGCTTCGGTTGCCGTGAACCGAGTCGCCTACGGGTGGGGCTGGGCCGTAGCGGCGAGCTCGACCGCCGACGCGATGGCGGTGGCCAGTTGCGAGAGCCGCACTCCATAGCCGCGTGCCCCGCCAGGTAGCGGGACGCCGGGGGGTGAAGACCCGCTTGGCCGGCCTTGCGCCCGGACCTAAGATCCGTGGGCATGCGGCACTGGCTGACGTTCACGGTTGCACTGCTGCCGGCTCTCGCCCAGGCCGGCGAAGCCAGGATCTCGCGCGAGGGGTTCGACCTGTGGTACCGGACGTACGGCACGGGACGGCCCGTGCTGGTCCTCTCCGGAGGGCCGGGGCTCGACTGCGACTACCTGGAGCCGGTCGCGCAGGAGCTCGCCCGGAAGAACCAGGCGATCCTCGTCGAGCTGCGCGGCACGGGGCGCTCGCGCCCGCCGGTCGCCGACGCGCAGACGGTCAGCGTGAAGACGTGCCTGGCTGACCTCGAGGCGCTGCGAACCCACCTGAAGATCGAGCGTTGGACCGTGGTCGGGCACTCGGCGGGCGGCTCGCTGGGCCTGTTCTACGCGGCGGCCCACCCGGCGAGCGTGGAGGCGCTGGTCCTGGTCTCGGCCGGACACGTCGTCTACGAGGCCGACAATGCGGTGACGGACAACGCCTTCATGCGCCTGTGCCCGGGCGAGCGGCAGCAGCTCGAGGAGCTGGGCCGGTCCACCGCCGGCACGCCGGACGAGCGGATCGCCGCGAGGCTGAAGATCATGACGCCCGGCTACTTCTTCGACCGCGACAAGGCGGCGGGGCTGGCGGCGGCCATGAAGCCGGGGTCTGTCCACGCGGACACGATGAGGCTGCTCATGCGGGACATGCTCTACCCGGGAATGGACCTCCGGCCCGCATTGAAGGACTTCGCGCGGCCGACCCTGGTGATCGCGGGACGGCAGGACCCGCTCGATCCGAAGGTCCAATACGAGATCCACCTGGCGCTGAAGGGCTCCACCCTGGAGCTCCTCCCGCGCTGCGGGCACTTCCCGTGGATCGAGCAGCCGGGACGGTTCTACGAGGCCGTCGATCGCCTTCTGGCGAGAGCCACGCGCTGAGCCAGGCCTCGGGGCGGCCTCGCTCGCCCCGTCTCCCACCTTGGCAACAACGGCCGGGCCGGCTGGACTTGACCGGTCGTCCCATATCAGACTCTTCGCCGTCGCCCGCCGGCCCACGCCGTCGGGCGCCCCGAAGGAGGGACCATGGAGCGGACGAGGCGAGAGTTCATCGGTGAGACCAGTACGCTCCTGGCGGGAGCGGCCCTGCTGGCCGAGACGCCGTCGCTGCTGGCCGCCCCGGCCCCTGCCGCGAGCTGGCCGGTCGGGTGTTTCAACCGGCCGTGGACGAAGTGGACCTTCGACGAGACGCTGAAGGCCATCAAGGCCGCGGGCTACGCGACGACCGGGCTGCTGACGCGCACGAAGACCGACCCGTTCATCGCGGCCGACGCGACCCCCGAGTACCTCGACGGCCTCAAGCGCGCCCTGGCCGCGAGCGGCCTCACCGCGAACCTGGGCGCCCTGCGCAGCCGCCACGACATCCCGCTCGAGGAGACGGTCAAGAGCCTCCGGAAGGAGATCGACAACGCGGCGTTCCTGGGCCTGAAGTACGTGATGACGTTCGGCATCGACGACCCGGCGCAGGTCGACCACTACTTCCAGTCGATGGCCCGGGCGGCCGCCTACGGCGCCGAGAAGGGCGTGCAGGTGGTCATGAAGCCGCACGGCGGGAGCAGCGGAGCGTCGGACGAGATCATCGCGGCCATGAAGAGGGTGGGCCAGCCGAACTTCAAGATCTGGTACGACGCGGGCAACATCATCCATTACACGGGCAAGGACCCGGTCGAGGAGCTCAAGCCGATCGTCCAGTACGTGACGGGGTTCTGCGCGAAGGACTGCGCCGAGCCGAAGGGCGACGTGATGATCCAGTTCGGCACGGGCAAGGTGGACTTCGCCGGAGTGTTCAAGGTCCTGAAGTCGGCCGGGTTCGACGGGCCGATCATGGTCGAGTGCTGCGCCGTGGGTGACACGCCGGAGGCGACCGCCGCCAACGCCCGCGCGAACCGCGAGTTCCTCGAGAAGGTCCTGGCGTCGATCTAGGGTCGGCGCACGGGCCGGCTTCCCACCGGCGTGGGGGTCTGTCATAAGATCAGACCCATACTGGCAAGCACAGGGGGGGCACGGCGATGTCGAAGCTTTGTCTATCGCTTGGGGCGGCGATTGTCGTTCTCTCGGGGAGCGACGGCGTGGCCGCACTCCAGCCATCGGCGGAGGTGGCGAGCGCGAAGGCCTGGTTGGGGCGCGCCGCCGAGTACGAGAGCTTCCTGAAGACCGCCGCGGTCGTGCGCATGGAGGACATCCCCGTGGGCGTGACCAAGCCCGTTCGCTGCTATTTCGCTCCCGGCGGTCCTTTCGAGAGCTTCGCCTTCAAGTCGGTCAAGCCGGGGTACCAGACCGGCTACTGGGAGAGCTATCGATCCGAGATGGCGGCCTACGAGCTGGACAAGCTCCTCGACCTCCAGATGATCCCCCCGACGGTGGAGAAGCGCGTCAAGGGCGATCTCGGAGCCGCCATCATGTGGGTTTCCCCGGTCCAGAGCTTCAAGCAGATGGGCGGACCCCCGACGCCGCCCGCCGAGCACTCCGACTCCTGGAACCGGCAGCTGGCCAAAGCCAAGATGTTCGACAATCTCATCAACAACAGGGACCCCAACCTCGGAAACTGGCTCGTCGACCCCGCGTGGAACCTGATCCTGATCGACCACACCCGGGCCTTCGCCCCCGGCAAGAACATGGTCCACAAGATGAACCGGATCGAGAAGGGGCTCTGGGAGCGCATGCAGGCGCTCGACCTGGCTTCGTTGAAGCCGGCGCTCGACCCCTACCTCGACGGCGGCCAGATCAAGGACATCCTCCAGCGGCGGGACCGGATGAAGCAGGAGATCGACAAGATGGTCGCCGAGAGGGGGGAGGCGGCCGTCTTCTTTCCGTGAGTCCTCTACAACGAGGCCGCGAGCAGGGCTTCGATCCTCTCCAGGGCCTCGAGCGCGCCGAGGGCCAGGCCCACGTGGCCGGCCGGCACCTCCGGTTCGCGCACGTTTTCTCGGCGACGGCGTCGTCGTCGAACCCCGCGCGCTGGAACTGGCCGTCCACGTTCGAGGTGAAGACGAAGGCGTGCCCGGACCGCTCGGCGAGGCGGCGGAGCACGGCGAAGCCGCGGTGGGGTACCGTCTGGCGGTACAGCTCGAGGCGGTGGCCGTAGAAGCCCCAGGCCAGCTCCGCGTCCTCCTCGAACCACCCGGGGCTCGCCAGGTCCATGAACCGCAGCCCCCTCTCGCGGAACGGCGGGTAGGCCTTCCAGAACCCCTCGTCGCCGCGGAAGTCGGGGAGGCCGGAGTCGACGCCCATCCCCGCGCCGGCGATCTTCAGGGGAACTGGAAGCCGAGCGACTGGGCGAGGCCGCGGGACTGGACGCCCACCTGGCCCGCGCTGCCGCTCGCCGCGTTGCCGACCCAGACGACGTTGCCGAGGAACTCGCGCCCCCGCGCCGTCACGAGGCGCAGCCGTGCGCCGACGGCCAGGTTGTAGGTCGAGACGAGGCAGGCGCCGTGCTTGCTCAGGGTGACGACGCGGGTCGCCTCGTCGAAGGCATCGCCGTCCGCGCGGGCCCCCCGCACGCGGATCGGCAGCTGGACGGTCACCCGGGCGCTCTTGCGCACCGGGGGGGCGCCGGCTCCCTTGCGGCGCAGAGCCTCGTCCACGAAGGCGGCGATCCTCTGCCGTTCTGCCTCGTCGAGGCCCACGAAGCGGACCCCCATCCCGATGCCCTCCTGGACGTAGCCCACTTCGGCGTCGAGGGCGCGCGGCGGGTCCCCCGGGCGAAGGGAGAAGCGGACCGTGACCCGGCTTCCCACGGCAAAGGGCGTGCGGATCGTGTCGACGAACATGCCACCCACGCTCAAGTCGGCCACCTGGCTGCGGACGATGGTGCCCTCGCTCGCGCAGAGGATGTCGCGGAAGAAATCGACGCGCGGGTTGCCCCGTTGCTCGAGGCTCGCGGGGATCGGCGGTTCGAGCGACATAGGCTCCAGGCGGATGCTAGCACCCCCCGCCGGACGACGCTCTGTGAGCCCCGCCACAGGGCAGCGGCAGGGGGCCGGGCGGGCCTACAATCGCTTTCCATGCAGCGGTTACCACTCATCGTCCTCGCCCTTCTCATGTCTGCCCCGGTTGTCGCGGGCGAGGCCAGCGTCGGGGCCGGACCGGCGCCGGTCGCCCGTCCCTTCAGCGTCGTCGAGGCCTCGATCGCCGACATGGGGGCCGCCCTCGCCGAGGGGCGGGTGACGTCGCGGGAGATCGTGCGGCAGTGCCTGACGCGCATCGCGCTCTACGAGGAGCGGCTGAACGGCGTGATGACCGTGAACCCCCGCGCGCTCGAGGAGGCCGACGAACGGGACCGCGAGCGCGCGCAGGGCCGCCTCCGCGGCCCCCTCCACGGCATCCCCGTCGCCCTCAAGGACAACATCCACACCACGGACATGCCGACGACCGGGGGCGCCCTCGTGTTCGACGGCTTCGTGCCGCCGTACGAGGCGACGCTCGTCCGCAACCTGCGGGAGGCCGGCGCGATCCTCCTCGCCAAGACCGTGCTCACGGAGCTCGCCAACTGGGTGGCGACGGGGATGCCCGGCAACTACAGCGCGCTCGGCGGCTACGGCATGAACCCGTACGACCCCCGCCGCGACCCGCGGGAGGCGACGTTCGACGGCCGCCCCGCGCTCGGCACGGGCGGGTCCAGCTCCGGCATCGGGACCGCGGCGAGCTTCTGGGCCGCGAACGTGGGGACCGAGACCTCGGGCTCGATCCTGAGCCCCGCCAACGCCAACATGCTGGCCGCGATCAAGCCGACGGTGGGCCGTGTCAGCCGCTACGGGGTCATCCCCATCACCGCCGACCAGGACACCGCGGGCCCGATGGCGCGCAGCGTGGCCGACGCCGCCCTCCTGCTCGGCGTCCTGGAGGGGGCCGCCCCCGATCCGAACGACGGGGCGACCGGGCGCTGCACGCCGCCGCCGGGGCGCGACTACACGCGTTTCCTGAACCCGAAGGGGCTGCGGGGCGCGCGCATCGGCATCCCGCGCGCCTTCTTCTACGACAAGGTGACGCCCCCGGACGCGAAGGAGCCCCGCGGCGGGCTGAACGAGGACCAGGCCCGGGCGATGGCCGAGGCGATCGCCGTCCTCCAGGAGCAGGGTGCCGAGATCGTCGACCCCGCCGACATCCCGAGCGTCGTCGCCCCGGCCGCCGGCGACAGCTTGCTCCGCTGGAGCGTGTGCGGCGGCCTCGACGACGCGAAGGGCAAGGACGCGGACTGCTCGGTCGTGTTCAAGTACGGCATGAAGCGCGACTTCGACACGTGGCTCGCGACGCTCGGGCCGAAGGCCCCCGTCAAGACGCTCACCGAGCTGCGCCAGTGGAACGTGGCGCACCAGAAGGCGGGTGCGATCAAGTACGGTCAGGCGCTGCTCGACATCTCCGACGAGATGGACGTGCGGGCGGACCGCGCTCGTTACGAGGCGGACCGGGAGAAGGACCTGCGCCTCTCGGCGGCGGAGGGGATCGACGCCGTCCTGAAGCAGCATCGGCTGGACGCCCTGCTGTTTCCCGGCGCGAGCGGCGCCGCCATCGCCGCGAAGCCCGGGTACCCGACGATCATCGTGCCGTTCGCCTTCGTGCCGAACGCTCCCCCCGCGACCGGGGGCAGCGTGGCCGCGGCCTTCCCGGCCGGGTTCGACCCGCTGCCCGCTCCCTACGGCGTCAGCTTCACCGGGACGGCCTGCAGCGAGCCGCGCCTTCTCGAGCTGGCCTACGCGTTCGAGCGGGCGACGAGACGGCGCGTGCCTCCGCCCTCGGCGCCGTAGAGGTTGCATGGCCACAGGCTCGGCGATATGGTGTCCGCCATGGTGACCACCCCGGAGGAGCTTCGCGCGAAGGTGCGCGAGGTCGTCCACCGGACGCTCGGCCTCGACCGCCGGGGGCCGGCGCCGGGCTCCTCGCTCGTCACCGAGCGCGACGTGCGCGACCTCCCTTTCGGGTCCCGTCTCGAGGTGGCGCCGGGCCGGATCGTCACGCCCCTGGCGCGACAGGTCGCGATGGACCGCCACGTGAGCCTCGTCCCTGCGGCGACGCCGGGCGCTCCCGCGCCGGAGGAGAGCCGGGCCCAGTCCTCCCCGGCGCAGCAGGTGGTGGCGATCGGCGCCGACCACGGCGGCTACCCGCTCAAGGAGGTCCTGAAAGGCTACCTGCGCGACCTCGGGTACCACGTGGTGGACTGCGGGACGAGCGGCACGGAGGCGGTGGACTATCCCGACTTCGCGCTGGCGGTGGCCGAGCTCGTCGCCCAGGGCCGCGCCTGGCGCGGGATCCTGGTGGACGGCGCCGGCATCGGCTCGTGCATGGCGGCGAACAAGGTGCCGGGCGTGCGGGCGGCGCTGTGCCACGACCAGGCGACGGCCGTCAACAGCCGGGAGCACAACGACGCGAACGTCCTCACCCTCGGGGCGGGGCTGACCGGCGAGATCCTGGCCCGGCAGATCGTGAAGACGTGGGTCGAGACGCCGTTCGGCGGCGGCCGCCACGCGCGGCGGGTGGCCAAGATCGTGGAGATCGAGGGGCGCTTCGCGCGCCGCCACGCATGAAGCAGATCGACGAGCAGACGCTCGAGCGGATCATCGAGGAGGTCACGAGGCAGCTGCTCGTCCAGCTGCAGGAGGGCGGTCCGGGCGGCGACGCCCCGGCCCCGCTCTCCGCCCGTGACTTCGTCGACCGCGTCCAGCCGGTGGTCACCGCAGGGGCGGACCGGCTGGGGACGACGCTCGGAGTGGCGCCGACGGACGGGCAGCTCGCCCACATGATCGACCACACGCTGCTCAAGCCCGACGGCACGCAGGACCAGATCGCCCAGCTCTGCTTCGAGGCCCGCAAGCACGCCTTCGCCTCGGTGTGCGTCAACCCCGCCCACGTCCGGCTCTGCGCCGAGCTTCTGAAGGGCAGCGGCGTCCCGGTCTGCACCGTCATCGGCTTCCCCCTCGGGGCGACGGCCACCGACGTGAAGGTGTTCGAGACCCAGCAGGCCATCCGGGACGGGGCGACCGAGCTCGACATGGTGATCAACGTGGGGGCCCTCAAGTCCCGCGACTACGAGACGGTCGAGCGCGACATCGCGTCGATCGCCCGCGCCTGCCACGCGGGCAACGCCATCTTGAAGGTGATCATCGAGGCCGCTTTGCTCACCGACGAGGAGAAGGTGGCGGCCTGCCAGCTGGCCAAGGTCGCGGGCGCGGATTTCGTGAAGACCTCGACCGGCTTCGGCCCCGGGGGCGCCACCGCCGAGGACGTGGCCCTGATGCGCCGTGTGGTGGGGCCGTCGATGGGGGTGAAGGCGGCGGGCGGGATCAGGACCCACGCCGACGCCCAGAAGATGATCGCCGCCGGCGCCTCCCGCATCGGGGCGAGCGCGAGCGTCAGGATCGTGCAGGAGGCGGCGAAGTGAACTCCATGGAGGACCGCGGATGACGGTGGAACTGCGCACCTACGCCTTCCTCGACAGCCTGCAGCGGCAGCACGCGGCCTTCCTGGGCACGGTCGCCCAAGGCTTCCTGCCGCTGCCCGGGGACACCTCGCTCTGGGTGGAGATCTCGCCCGGCATCGAGATCACTCGCATCACCGACGTGGCCCTCAAGTCGACGCGGGTGCGGCCCGGGATGCAGATCGTGGAGCGGCTGTTCGGCCTCCTCGAGGTGCACCACGAGGACCAGGCCGAGGTGCGGGCGGCCGGCGCCGCCATCCTGCGGGCGCTCGAGGTCGAGGAGTCGGCCCGCCTCAAGCCGCGGGTGATCTCGAGCCAGATCATCCGCCACGTCGACGCCCACCAGGTGCAGCTCGTCAACCGCACGCGCCACGGCCACATGCTGCTGGCCGGGGAGACGCTGTACGTGCTGGAGGTGGAGCCGGCGGGCTACGCCGCCCTCGCCGCAAACGAGGCGGAGAAGGCGGCCCACGTCAACATCCTCGAGGTGCGCGCCTTCGGCAGCTTCGGCCGGGTGTACCTGGGCGGGGAGGAGCGCGACATCATGGCCGGGTACCAGGCCGCGCTCGGGGCGATCGAGGGATTGAGCGGGCGCGAGATGCCCAGCGGAAGACGTGACTAGTTCGATCAGGAGGCAAAGCGTGGCTGAAGAGTACGGGATGAACGAGGCGCTCGGGATGATCGAGACGAGGAGCTTCCCGGCGATGGTCGAGGCGGCCGACGCCATGGTCAAGGCGGCCAAGGTGGAGCTCGTCTCCTACGAGAAGACGGGGGGCGGCCACGTCACCGCGATCGTGCGGGGGGACGTGGCGGCGGTGAAGGCGGCGGTCGAGGCCGGGGCCCGCGGCGCGGAGAAGGTGGGCGCGGTCGTGGCCGTGCACGTCATCCCGAGGCCGCACGCCAACGTGGACCACACGCTCCCGCTCGGTCGCCAGTCGGGCGATGGCAAGCGGAAGGGCTAGCCGAAGGGCCCGCGCGCGGTGCGGGCCGCGGGGCGAAGGGAGTCGCCATGCTGCTCGGTAGGGTGGTGGGGACGCTCGTCGCCTCGCGCAAGGAGCCCTCGCTCGAGGGGCTCAAGCTCCTCGTCCTCCGGCAGCTCGACATGGAGGGCAAGGAAACCTCCGGCTACCGCGTGGCGGTGGACGCGGTGGGGGCGGGCCCGGGCGAGGTGGTCCTGTACGCCACCGGCAGCTCGGCCCGCCTGACGAAGGTGACCGACAAGCGCCCCGTCGACGGCGTGATCATGGCCATCGTGGACACGCTCGAGATCGGCGGGGTCGTGAAGTACAGCAAGGCCGAGGGCGGCTGATGCTCGACGACTCCCAGATAGAGGCGGTCATCCGCCAGGTGATGGCGGAGCTGCGTCACGGCGAAAGGCGCCCCCACGCGCCACTGCCGGAAGTCGACCCCCGGCAGGCGCCGGCCCCCGCCCCTCCCCTCCGCCACGGCGGATGCCTCTTCCCCGACGTGGACGCCGCGACCGCGGCGGCGCGCGGGGCCCACGAGCGGCTGGGCGGGCTGCCGCTCGCGCTGCGCGAGCAGATGATCAGCCACGTGCGGCGGGCGGCGCGCGAGAACGCGCAGGTCCTCGCCCTCGAGGCGTGGCAGGAGACCGGCCTCGGCCGCTACGAGGACAAGATCCAGAAGAACCTGCTCAACGCCGACAAGGTCCCCGGCCCCGAGATCCTCGTTCCCACCTCCTGGACGGGCGACAACGGGCTCACCCTGGTCGAGCACGCACCCTTCGGCGTGATCGGGGCCATGGTCCCGAGCACGAACCCCACCTCCACCGTCATCGGCAACGCCATCGCCATGGTGTCGGCGGGCAACGCGGTCGTCTTCAACGCGCATCCGAGCGCGAAGGGGTGCACGAGCCACGCCATCCAGATCGTGCACGACGCCATCGTGGAGGCGGGCGGCCCGCCCCACCTCGTGTGCGGCCTCGAGGCGCCCACGATCGAGACGGCGCAGCAGGTGATGAAGCACCCCCGGGTGAACCTCCTCACGGTGACCGGCGGGGCGGCGGTCGTGAAGGCCGCGATGAGCAGCGGGAAGCGGGCGATCTGCGCCGGCCCCGGCAACCCGCCGGTGGTGGTGGACGAGACGGCCGACCTCGACCAGGCCGGGCGCGGGATCGTCCGCGGGGCCTCCTTCGACAACAACATCGTCTGCATCGACGAGAAGGAGACGTTCGCGGTCGCCTCGATCGCCGACGAGCTCAAGCGGTCGATCGTGGCCCACGGCGCCTACGAGATCGACGCCGGCCAGGTCGAGAGGCTGACCAAGGCCCTCTTCGCGGAGGTGCCTCCGCCCGGCAAGCCCGGGGCGATGAAGAAGGAGTTCATCGGGAAGAACGCCTCGGTCCTGCTCGAGGCGATCGGGGTCAAGGTGGGCGACGAGGTCCGCCTCGTGCTCGCCGAGGTCCCCCGCGACCACCCGCTGGTCGTGTCGGAGCAGATGATGCCGATCATGCCCCTCGTGCGGGTGGCGAGCGCCGACGAGGGCATCGACCTCGCGAAGAAGGTGGAGCACGGCTTCCGGCACACCGCGGTGATGTACTCGAAGAACCTCGACCACCTCAGCCGCATGGCGCGGGTGATGGACTGCAGCATCTTCGTCAAGAACGCGCCGGCCCTGGCCGGGCTCGGCTACGGCGGCGAGGGGTTCTGCTCGTTCACGATCGCGAGCCCCACCGGCGAGGGGCTCACCAACCCGCTGAGCTTCAGCCGCAGCCGCCGCTGCACGCTCAAGGACGCGTTCCGGATCGTCTGATTCCATGGCACCCGCCCGCGCGAAGGAGACCGCCGCGACGATCGAGCCGGCGCTCGCCCTCCTGGAGCTGTCGAGCATCGCGGCGGGCGTGCAGGCGGCCGACGCGATGGCCAAGCGCGCCCCGATCGACGTGCTGAAGGCGGGCACGGTCCACAACGGGAAGTACCTGGTGCTGGTCGGCGGCGAGGTCGCGGACGTCGAGGAGTCGCTCGCGGCGGGGCGGGAGGTGGGCGGAGCCGCCGTCCTCGACTTCGTCTTCCTGCCCCACGTCCACCCCGAGGTGGTGGGGACGATCGGCGGCGCGCGCGCGCCCGAGGCCACGGACGCGCTCGGCATCGTCGAGACCACGACCGTGGCCGCCGCCATCCTGGCCGCGGACGCCGGGGTGAAGGGCGCCCGCGTGCGCCTCGTCGAGCTGCGCCTGGCCGACGGACTCGGCGGCAAGGGGGTCGTGCTGTTCTCGGGCGAGGTCGCCGACGTGGAGGCCGCGGTCCGGCTCGGGGTGGGCGTCCTCGAGCGCAAGGAGCTCCTCGTCCGCGACGTGGTCATCCCGCACCTGCACCCCGACCTGTGGCAGAACGTGGGCGAGACCACCTGGTTCGGCAGCCAGGTCATGGGGAAGCTGTGAAGCTCGCCCGAGTGATCGGCACCGTCGTGGCCACGTGCCGCTACGAGGGCCTGGATGGGATCAAGCTCCTCGTGGTGCAGCCGCTCGACGAGGCAGGCCAGAAGCCCGAAGGGCGCGCCCAGGTCGCGGCCGACGCCACCGCCCAGGCCGGGCCGGGCGAGCTCGTCTTCATCGTCGCCAGCCGCGAGGCGGCCCAGGCGCTGCCCGAGATCAACGTGCCGGTGGACCTCGCGGTCACCGGCATCGTCGACCAGGTGACCCTCGAGAACGGCCCGCGCCGCTCCCGTCCGACGGCGCGGTGGCCGAAGGTCGTCTCGAAGGGCTGAGGGTGTACGTCGGCAAGGTCGTCGGCACCGTGGTGGCGACGGTCAAGGTGTCCCACCTCGACGCGCGGACCCTGCTTCTCGTGGACCAGCTCGACCTCGGGGGGAAGGAGACCGGCGCCTACGACATCGCGGTGGACACGGTGCAGGCCGGCGTCGGCGACACCGTGCTCGTCATGGACGAGGGGACCGGGGCGCGCCAGGTCCTCGGCCTCGAGCGCGGCGCGATCCGCGCCGTCGTCGTCGGCATCGTCGACGAGGTGACGATCGGCGGCTAGCTTAGCGCCGCCCGCGCGCGGCCCCGGTCACCCAGCGACGGATGGCGGCCTTCACGTCCGGCCAGGACTGCCGCTGCAGGAGCATCGGCGTCCGCTCGCGGTCGGCGTCGTCGAAGAAGGCGAGGGCCACCAGCACGTGGCCCACGTCATCGACGCCGTACTTCCTGCGATAGAAGGCGAGCATGTCGCCCAGCCCGAGATGCCGGCCGAGGGCGAAGACGTCGATGAAGTCCTTCTTCGACCCCCTCTGGGCCACCGCGGCCAGCTTCATGGCCGCGATGTCCTCGAGGGGGGCGAGCCTGAGGCCCTCGACCTCCCGCGGAGGCTTCAGCATCGGATAGCCGTACTCGAGGAACGACACCCGAACGCCGCTCGCGCGGCCGTGAAGCGTGCCCCTCTCGACGCGATCGGTTTCGAAGTGGAAGTCCGGGGTGCGAAGGTCCGCCGCGAGCCGCAGCGGGTCGTCGATCGGGTCTTCGCGGAACCAATCGAAGTCCACCGAGCGCCGGTGCCCGAGCTGGAGGGCGAGGGCGGTGCCGCCCGCCAGGTAGAAGCCGTGCTGCCGGGCGAGCGGAGCGAGGCGCGGGAGGAGGAGTCGCTGCGAGCGTCCGAGCGCCTCGCGGTGAAGCCTCACCGCCGCGCCCTGCGCGCCCAGGTCGACTCCCGCGCGCGACGGACCCAGGCGTCGGCCCTCCGCGCCGGCAGCCCCAGGACGAGCTGCCAGAAGCGGATCCGCTGCGGGCTCAGGCCGCGAGCCTCGGTCCGCTCGATCACGTCCCGGATCGCCAGGTCGCCGACGTGCGAGCGGAGGAGACTCATCTCGCGCCACCCGCCCTCGGCGGTCACGCGGCGCACCAGCAGGTCCCGATCCGTGTCCGGGCTGATCGAGCGAGCGGGGTAGTCCCAGAAGACCCGCTCGAAGCCGGTGGCCGGGCGACGCGATCGTGCGCGTCCCGGTCGCGCCCTCGCCGTCCCTCCCCGCTCCACGCCATGATTCTACCGCGCGCCGATCGGGCATGCCGATCCGGAGTGCCGATCGGCCGGGTCCGGTGGTGGGTCGATGCTAGCGCCTCGCCTGCGCCGCGCGCCGGACGAGCTCGACGTAGTCGGGCTTCAGGCTGGCTCCGCCGACGAGCGCCCCGTCGACGTCGGGCATCGCCATGAAGTGGGCGATGTTGTCGGCGCGATCCGCGCTACTTCGTCGCGGCAGGCGCCACGTTCTGGTTCGTGCGGAAGAGGTTTCTCGGGTCGTACTTCGCCTTGACCTCGGCGAGTCGGTCGTAGTTCGGGCCGTAGGCGCCGGAGCGGACGCGCTGGGCTTCGTCGTCGGGCATGAAGTTCACGTAGACGCCTCCCGTCGCGAACGGAGCGGCCGCCTCGTAGAGCGCCCGTGCCCATCCGACGCACGGGGCGTCGTCCGACGGACTGCTCCACCGGGTGTGCACGTTCACTACGAAATTGACGTTACGGTGCGGGTAGGCGGTCGCCTCGACAGGAACGCGGTTGACCGCCCCGCCGAGGTTGGCGATGAAGACCTCGCACTCCGGGGACGGCAGGCGCCGGACCGCGCTCAGCAACACCTCGAGCAGGCCATCAGCCAGCTCCACGAAATCGTGCGATTTCCAGTAGTTCCGCGCGCCCGGAGTCAGCAGCGGGTCGAAGGCCGTCTGCCATCCCGCGTAGGGGACGGGCCCGACAACGTCGGCGATCGGTTTCCCGATCGCCCTGAAAGGTGCCAGCGCCTTCTCTCCTGCGCCGGGGTCGCCGGCATGACAGAGGGCGAGCACGAGAACCTCCGTGCCGTGCACCTCGCGCGGAAGGAAAGGAAGCGGCGGCGCCTTCCGCATCACGACCCAGCAGCACAGATCGTCCGGTGCCTTCGCCACCAGACGGCGGTACTCGCGGAGGACCTCCTTCGCGGCCGAGAACGGGTGGACGATGAGCCCGGCGATGACCTGGGGACCCACGGGGTGAAGCCCGAGCTCGAACGAGGTCACAACCCCGAAGTTCCCACCTCCACCCCGGATCGCCCAGAACAGCTCCGCGTGATGGGTCGCGCTCGCGCGCACCAGGTCCCCGGCGGCGGTGACGACATCGGCGGAAAGCAGGTTGTCGACGGTCAGCCCGTGCTTCCGGCTGAGCCAGCCGAACCCGCCGCCCAGGGTCAGCCCGGCGACCCCGGTCGTCGAGTTGATCCCGAGCGGAGTCGCGAGACCGAAGGCCTGGGTCTCCTTGTCGAGATCGGCGAGCCTGGCGCCGGGCTCGACGCGCGCGGTGCGTGCGTCGGGATCGACTCGCACCGAGCGCATGGGGGACAGGTCGAGCATCAGGCCTCCCTCGCACACGGCGCTTCCCGCGATGTTGTGCCCACCGCCGCGGACCGACATCAGCAGCCCGTGCTGCGCCGCCAGGCGAACGGTCTGGATGACGTCACTCGCCCCCAGCGCGCGCACGACTGCCGCGGGCCGCCTGTCGACCATCGCGTTCCAGATCGTCCTCGCCTCTTCGTACCCCGCCTCGCCGGGAAGGCTCAGCTCACCCCGCAGGCCGCCTCGAAGGGCGTCGAGCACCTCGGGTGCGAGGGATGCGCTCTTGCCATCGATCGTCTTGACTGCGATTTCCGCCATCGAGAACCTCCCCGCGCGACCTGCCGCCGCGCCGCGGTGGCGACCATCGCCCCGCTCATGAGAGGAAGGTGCGGACCCCGGGGAGTTGACGTCTGACCCCGCGTCGGGAAGATTTGACCGAGCGTCCGGAATCCAGAGATCACCACGCCGAGCGTCCAGCGGACCTTGCCGAGCGTTCGCGGGCACCCGGGAGGTCGTCACGGTGCTACCATCGCGACGTCGAGCCCGCGGGCCGCGGTTCGGACCGCCGTATCGAAGGGCACGGACCCGATGAGAAGGATGCCCGGTCTCCTGCCGATGCTCGCGGCGGTGTCGCTGGCGTTGCTGCTGGCCGGATGTGGCGGCTCGGGAGGCACCGCAGCGTCCCCGACCTCTCCCGGCGAGCTGCTCCAGACGAGGGAGACCGCCCACTTCCTCATCTCCTACGGGGCGGCCGACGCAACCTGCATCGATGCCGTGGCGAGCCATCTCGAGGCCAACCAGCCGCGGATCTGCGCGGACCTGCGCTACACGCTGGACTTCAAGGTGGTTCTCAGGATCTACCCGGACCTCAACTCCCTGCACCGGGCGATGAACGCCCCCAACGCCGCGGACTGGGTGCTCGGGGTCACCAACCTGTCGGGAGAGATCAAGATCATCTCGCCCCTGAACCCCGGACCGAACCACACGTTCGAGTCCATCCTCAGGTGCATGGATCACGAGTTCACGCACGCCGTGGTCCTCCGGGGCATCGGAGCCACCAGCCTCCCGACGTGGCTCGCGGAAGGCACGGCGTCCTACGAAGCGCGCCTGTTCGACCCGGCCGGCTGGGCGGCCATCGAGCCGTACGTGCTGACCGACCGGATCCCGCCGTTCGCCGCGCTCGAAGACGGCCGCTCGTACGGCGACAACGGCGGCTACACCTGGTCCTACACGATCGTCGACTTCGCGATGGGCGAGTACGGCCGGGCCACGCTGCGGCCGTGGATCGACAACCGCGGCGCCTTCGAGCCCACGTTCGGCGTCACCGAGGAGGCCTTCCGCCGGGGCTGGATCGAGTACCTGAAGTCACACTACTCGTGAGGCGCAGCCGGCGGCGTCCGGGCCGCTTCTCGTCGAGCTTGCCGGGGAGCCAGGCGCCGAGGTTGGGTGGTGATCTGCAACTGCTCCGTGAGCAATCCGCAGGCCCTGCGTTCCGGTTCGTTCGTCGGGAGAGACTCCGGCAGGGTTTCTCGCCAGCTAACGGATTCTGCGGACGGGCCTGCTGGTCCGGGGACGGAACTCGGCGAGGTCCTTGGTCAGTATCAGTGCGCGGCGATTCTCGATGCCGGCCTTGGACTCGGCGACCTGCTTCGCGAGGTCGCGGAGTGACGCCTGTAGCCTCATGAGCAGCTCGATCATCCGCCCGCAGACGACCCGGTGGCAGCTGACGAGGTCCTTCACCCTCTGCTCTCGATCGTTCAGGGTCGGGGCGCCCACCCCTTTGAGCTGCTCGATGACATCCCTGCCGACCGAGTAGACCTCCAGGAGCGACCGGCAGGTGATGGAGATGTTCGAGGCATGGGCCTCGAGCGATTCCATATCGTCGACGCGAATACCCCGGAGGCTGAGGACCTCCTTGAGCTTCAACATCAGATCTCCCAGGAGGATTTCGAGCAGCTTCCTCGTCTGCTCCCATACCGGTTCCGCCGGGATCATCCGCTCCTTCCGCATTCTCGGCAGGGAATCCCTGAGCGCGACCGAGACAGTCCTTTTCCAGGCCGTCCAGCGGCTCATGCAGCGCGTACACCGCGGAATAGAGCCATTCCGACTCGTCGATGTCCTGGGCGAAGCGCTTCGAGAGGAAGTAGTCCGCATCGTGCCGACTGCGAGGATCGTTGGCGACGATCTCCCCGAAGGTATCTCGCAGGAATGCATGGATCCTCCCGATCGAGACACACAGGAGCTTCCTCACCTCGGGCAGCTGATCGAAGGGCAGAGGGTGGCCGTACCGTTCCATCACCGTCAGCACGGTCTCCGCGAGTGCCCGGAACGAAGCCTCGGCGTTGCGGCGAGCGGTGTCGAGACTGGGTATGACCGAGGGCTCCATGAGGGTCGGCAGGAGCTCCGAGCGCATCAGTTGAGAGGCCTGCTCGACCTGACCCCAGATCTTCAGCAGGCGCTCGGGAGAGCAGTGCAAGATGGCGTAGTTGCTGTCGAGCACTTCCTCGAGGAGACGGATGCAACCGAGGTACGAACGGATGCTGGGGTTCTGGACTCTCACCCTCTCGAGGCCCCAGTCCGCCGCCGTGACGCCCTCCGGCAACTCGATCTCGCGGTTGCCGATCCGTCTGCGGCCGCTTCCCCTCGCCTGTCTCATCGTGTCGGTCACCAGGCTCCTGCCGACCGTGTCGGTCCGGGAGTGTTCCTCTTCCGTGAGTTTAGCTCCGGGACGTGCCCATTCCCCAGGACCTTTGCCACCCGGCCCATTCGGAGGGAAGCACGACGTCGAGGGGTCGGCTGGAAGCTACCGGCGCCGGTCGTGGGGCACCGTGACTGTCGTTGACTCGCTTGTTGAATTGCCCGAGGGGTCAGTGCACGTGATCGGGATGACGTAGACGCGTCCCGAGCCTGCTCCGTCGCACTCGGACTTGAGCAGCAGATGGTGGGCGTCGAGGACGTCCCAGTCTGCCCCGGCCAGGAGCTCGTTGCTCGTGACGGGACCGAGACGGCAAGCGACGCTGCCGCTACCGTCCGCGGCGTCGTACGCGACGGTTACCCTCACCATCTCGTGGTTCGCTGGCCAGAGGATGGCCGGCTCTACCGAGCCTCTGCGATCTCCGGCGGAGTCACATCCGCGACGTCCCACAGGACTGCGTGAAGAACGGTTGTCTGGGCGGTCTCGTCCCAGTACGTCGACGCACCCACGACCTGCCCGAGCTCGTTGATGCCGCATGCCTCGCTCGTCGCACCGCCCGGAAGCGTACCCAGGTCCGTCGGGACGAACGTCCCCGACTGGCCCTCTTGCCAGAGGAGCGCATGTCGGATCGTCCCTCCGGCGTTGCTGACGACTGCCCAGCCAACGACGTTGCCTGAGTTGTTGATGGCATTGGCGCTGCTGAGGGTCGCGCCGGGTGGCAATTCCAGGTAGTGCGGCTCGTAGTGGCCCGAAGTGGCGTTCTTCTCCCAGATGACGGCACTCGTGCTGCTCGAGCTGCTGGCTATACCGACGATCTGCCCGCGGTCGTTGATGTCAAAGGCCGTCGCACGCTGCGCCCCGGCCGGCATCGGGAGCTCCACCTCGGAGTAGTCACCCGCGTCGCTCTTCTGCCAGAGGACGGCATTCTGGAAGAAGCCGGTGGGCGAATTGCCCTGGGCCTTGCCGACAACGAAACCCGCGTCGTCGACTCCGTACGCCATGCGGTCCGTGCCATCGACCGATGGGCCCAGGTCGATGGGCGCGAAAAGCCCCGGGTCCGTCCAGAGATGGGCGTAGTGCTGCCAGGAAGACGGAAACACCACACCGCCGGCGATCTGGCCGTGTTCGTTCAGAACGTGACCACCGTCGCCGAAGTTGGCGGTCTCGCTGTACCAGAAACCATACGGAGTTCCGAGATCGGCAGGAACGTACCCCCCCGAGCCGTCCTTGTCCCACATCACGACCTGCGCCGGAGGGGCCCACGTGCGGGGGTCCCCCTCGGCCCAGCCGGCGACTCGGCCGGAGTTGTTGATGCCGCGGGGATAACTGTTGGGGAAGTCCGCCAGCTCGCCGATCTCCGTCGAGAAGTACTGTCCCGTCGCGTTCTTCCGCCAGATCCAGCCATGGCTCTCGCGGGTGTCCGCGTCCATGGACCGATACTGCTCCCCGACGATCTCCCCGGCTTCGTTGATGCCGCGCGCGGTGGTGGAATACCCTGCGACCCCGCCCAGGTCGGTGATTCTCGGTGGCGTCCCGGCATCGAGGTTGGCCACACACAAGGCGAGGGCGACGATGCAGAACGGCGTCCACACCAACGATGCCACTCTGAGGCGACTCATGGCGTTACCTCCCATAGAGGGCTTCCATGCGCGCACCTGACGCAACTCCCTTTCTGAAGGCCGGTCTGGGAGGGCAGGTCCGGCAGGCACCGCCAGGTGCGGCTCCTAGAAGAGTCTGGCCGAGCCTGCGCCAGGTCGAGATCGGCCGCCAATGATCCCGACGGCTCAATCGTCGGCGGCATGGGCCGGGACGAGGCCATTACGCCACGTATGGGTCGCGGCCGCCGGTCAGCGAGGCGCTCTCAGAGCGTCCGGTGTTCGGGGCAGTCGATAACGATGCATACTCCTTGTTCTGGTCGGAGGACTCGGATGGCAACAATCGGCCTCATCGGCGCGGGACACATTGGAAGTCAGATCGCGCGCCTCGCGGTGGCAAGCGGCTACAACGTGGTGATCAGCAATTCGCGCGGGCCGCAGACCTTGTCCGCGCTCGTCGCGGAACTCGGGGCCAAGGTGCACGCCGGGACCGCGCTCGAAGCGGCGCAGGCGGGAGACATCGTGGTCGTCACGATCCCGCTGAGGAACTACCGGCAGGTGCCCGTTGAGCCCCTGGCGGGCAAGGTCGTCATCGACACCAACAACTACTACCCTGACCGTGACGGCCACATCCCCGAACTCGATAATGAATCGACGACCACGTCCGAACTCCTGCAGGCGCACTTGCCGAAGTCAAAGGTCGTGAAGGCTTTCAATCACATCTACGCGGCCGAGCTCACCACGCACGGGCAGCCGGCGGGCTCGAAGAATCGTCGCGCCCTGGTGATCGCCGGCGATGACCCGGCGGCCAAGGAGAGGGTCACGCATCTGCTGGACCAGTTCGGCTTCGACACGGTCGACGCGGGCCCGCTCAAAGAGGGATGGCGGATACAGCGCGACACGCCTGGCTACGGGCCGCGCCGCACGGCGGAGGAACTGCGGCGAGACCTGGCGGCGGCCAAGCGCTACGCGGATCGATGATCGTCTCGGAATGCGCGCCCAGGCCACGCGCTGCGCGACTACCGCAGCCCGAGCCGCCATGGGGCGTGAGATCGTGCGGCGGCTCGTCGAGCGCGGCCACGACGTGTCGGTCCTGCACCGGCGCGACCGCCACGACCTCGGCCCCGCGGTCGGCAAGGCGGGCCTGAGGAAGGGCTTCGAGTGGTACCTGACGCAGCCGCGCCGCGCGGTCGACTACGCGTTCGAGGACCGCCTCCTCGGCAGGGTCGGGCCCTGACCGCTACTTCCGATCCTGCATCCGCGCCGGCCAGTTCACGATCAGCCGGAGCTCGTTCTTCGCCTCGAGGACGCCGGTCGGCACGATGGCGAAGCGCTGTGCGTCCTGCGACATGCCCCACTCCCGGTAGTCCCGCTGGGGCGGCACCGTCCGGAAGAGCTCCGTGGCCGCACCGACACGGAACGTGTCGCCCTCCGGGGCGGCCGGGGCCGCGAGCACGCGCCCGTCGAGCGCGGCGTACACGACCTCGCGCCCGTCACCGCGCCAGTCCGGGCTGCGCCCGCCGTCGGTCGAGACGGGGAACGTCCGTCCCGGTCCCGGGAAGGGCGTGACGTAGATCTCCGGCCGGCCGGTCTCGTCGGACTCGAAGAGCAGCCACCGCCCGTCCGGCGAGAGCGACCCGTGGCCGTCGCTCCACGCGCCCTCGCGCAGCCGGCGGGCGCGCCCGGTCCCCAGGTCGAGCACGAGCAGGGTGTTTCGCTCGGCCACCTCCGAGTTGAGCAGCAGGTACTTCCCGTCGCGCGAGACGCTGGCCGGCTTCTGGAGCCCCGGCGCTTCGTAGACGAGCTCGGCGGCGCGGGTCCCGTCGACGCTCTTGCGGTACACGTCGTGCGGGCCCTTCGCGTTGGCCGCGTAGAAGAGCGCCTTCCCGTCGGGAGCCCACACGGCGTCGACGTCCTCGGAAGGCTCGATCGTGAAACGGATGGCGGATTTCCCCTCCATGTCGAAGAGCCACACGTCGTAGTTGTCCTCCCGGACCTGCGGGTGGCCGGTCGCGGCGAGCCACCGCCCGTCGGGCGAGAACGACGGAGAGCGGTAGAGACCCGGCGCTCCGAGCGACCGGACGAGCGACCCCCTTCGATCGCGCAGCTCGATCCGGACGGGCGCCTGGGTCTCGCCGGAGTGGAAGGCGAGGCGCCCCGAGCTGGAGGCGGAGAACGCGGCGAAGGCGGCGGCCTGGATCTCGATGACCCCGTCGGCCACCGGCCTCGCCTCGCCGGTCACCTTCCCGGCCGCGAGGTCGAAGGGCTGTGCCATCAGCACCGACTCGCGCACGAAGAGGAGGTGGCCCGACGCGTACTCGGCCTGCGTCGCCGACCGGATCACCTCGCGCGGCGGCGAGCCATCGGTCGATCCTAGGAGGACGGCGCTCTCGCCCGCCCGTCCCGAGCGGGCCAGGAAGAGGAATCGTCGCCCGTCCGGCAGGAAGCGCGGGTGGCGGTGGGAGTTGTACGGGTCCGCCAGCTGCGTGAACGGCACCGGCTCGCCGCCCGAGGCCGGGACCCGGTGCAGGCTCGCGCCCGAGGAAGGGGCGAGCACGATGACGTCGTCACGGCCCCAGCTGCCACCCTTGCCGTTGAGGGCGCGGCAGATCGTCAGGGGCGCTCCCCCCTCGACGGGGACCTTCTTGAGCTTCCCGTCGGAGCGCGAGAAGAAGGCGATCCAGCGCCCGTCCGGAGACCAGAACGGGAACTGTGCGCCATCGGATCCCGGGTACTCGGTGACCCGGCCGTCGGCGATCGTCCGAACGTAGAGGAGGGTGGCGGCATCCCTCGCCTGTGCGGCGAAGGCGACGCGGGAGCCGTCGGGCGAGAACGCCACGGGCCCGGGCCCGCGGCCCCGCAGGTCGAAGGCCGTGCCCGGAGGCGGCGGGATCGCCGCGGTGACCACGTCCGCGACAGGCGTGGGCCGGCGCCAGAGGGCGAGGAGGGGGAGGGCGAGAAGGCCGGCCAGGGCCCACGGCACCCAGGCCCAACGCCGGTGGGCGGCGGGTGCGGGGCGGGTGGGTGCGAGCACCAGCCCGCCCTGCAGCGCGATCCGCGCGTCGCCGATCGATTGCAGGCGGTCGTGCGGGTCGCGGACGAGGCAGCGGCGCAGGAGCGCTTCGACGTGGGCCGGGGTCGTCCTCGGGAGGGCGGCGAAGTCGGGCTCGCGGGTCAGCACCGACGCGAGCACGTCGCTCACCGTCTCCCCGTCGAAGAGCCGGCGGCCGACGAGCAGCTCGTACAGCAGCACGCCGAAGGACCAGATGTCGGCGCGACGGTCCGCCGCCTTGCCGCGCGCCTGCTCCGGCGACATGTAGGCGGCCGTGCCGAGGATGAGGCCGGCGGCGGTCCCCGTCCGGGCGAGAGTGGGGGACTGCGAGAGCGCGCCGCTCCCGGAGGCCGAGCCGGCGCCCTCGCCGCTCCACGCCTTCGCCAGGCCGAAGTCGAGGACCTTGACCCTGCCGTCGGGCGTGAGCTTGACGTTGGCGGGCTTCAGGTCGCGGTGAACGATGCCCTTCTCGTGGGCCTCCTCGAGGGCCTCGGCGACCTGGCGGGCGATCGGGATCGCGTCCTCGACCGGCACCGGCCCACGCTTGAGGCGCTCAGAGAGGTCCTCTCCCTCGACGAGCTCCATGGCGAGGAAGTGGGCGGTCGAGCCGTCGGCGAGGGTGGCGGTCTCGAAGCCGTAGAGGTGGGCGATGCCGGGGTGGTTGAGGGAGGCGAGGACCCGGGCCTCGCGCTCGAAGCGGGCGAGGCGGTCGTGGTCGGTGGCGAAGGCCTCGGGGAGGAGCTTGATCGCGACGTCGCGGGCGAGCCTCGTGTCGGTGGCCCGGTACACCTCACCCATCCCCCCCGCGCCGAGGGGCGACACCACCACGTAGGGTCCGAGCCGGGTGTCGGGCTGGGGGAGCAAGCTGCCGCGGATTCTAACCCGCTCCCGCTTGGCCGCGCTCGGCGCGGCGGCCTACTCCGAGGGCTCGGCCAGGGCTCGCTCGATCCTGAGGTCCGGGATGAGCCAGATCAACGCCACCACGGTGTAGAGGGCGAGACCAAGCCAGCGGCTCACCAGCAGGGCCAGCAGATGCCCACGACGTAGCCGGCGATCGAGATCTTGCCCTTCGCGTCGCTGCCGATGGCTCTCGCCAGCACCGAGTCCGGGCCGTGGCGCGCGAGGAGCGCCCGGACCAGCAGCGCGTAGGAGAGGGCCGCGGCCAGCAGAACGCCCCCGTAGACCGCGACCGGCAGGGCCGCCGAATCCCGTCTCGCCGCACCAGTGCGTGGCGAAGGGGAACAGCGACAGCCAGAACAGCAGGTGCAGGTTGGCCCAGAGGATTCGCCCATCGACGCGACGGGCCGCGTGGAGCAGGTGGTGGTGGTTGTTCCAGTAGATCCCGAGGTACAGGAAGCTCAGGACGTAGGCGAGAAAGACCGGCGCCAGCGGTCGCAGCGACGCGAGGTCCGCCCCGTGGGGGACCTTGAGCTCCAGGACCATGATCGTGATGATGATCGCGACCACGCCGTCGCTGAAGGCCTCGAGTCTCCCCTTGGTCATCCCGGAGACGACCCCCGCGTTGCCCCGCGGGAAACCTCAAGGCCCGCCGCACGAGCTCGACGTAGTCGGCCTTCAGGCTGGCCCCTCCCACCAGCGCCCCGTCGATCTCCGGCATCGCCATGAAGTCGCCGATGTTCTCGACCGTCACGCTGCCGCCGTACTGCACGCGCACGGAGCGGGCGACGCCCTCCCCGAAGGCGTCGGCCAGGACGCCGCGCACCGACAGCGCGATCGTGCGGTTGGCCTCGACCGGCGTCGCGGCCCGGCCGGTGCCGATCGCCCACAGCGGCTCGTAGGCGATCACGCAGCGCGAGGCCTCCGCCGGCCCCAGCCCCGAGAAGGCGCTCGCGACCTGGCCGCCCACGAAGGCGTGCGTCTCGCCCTTCTCCCGCTGCTCGAGGCTCTCCCCCACGCAGACGATCGGCGTCATGTCGTGGGCGACGGGCCGCCGCGGACCTTGAGATTGACCGCCCGGTCGGACTCGAGGGCGCTCCCGGTCGCCCGGCGCTCGGAGTGGCCCACGATGACGAAGCGGCAGTGGCCGACGAGCATCGCGGGCGCGATCTCCCCGGTGTGGGCCCCCCCCGTCTCCCAGTGCACGTTCTGGGCGCCCGTCCGGATCGACGTGCGCGCGAGGGCCTCGGCCACGGCCACGAGCGACGTGAAGGGCGGGCAGACGACCCGCTCCACGCCTTCCACCTCGTCGAGGGGGTGGCGGATGAGGCGCACGAACGCGAGCGCCTCGTCCGGTCGCCCGAGGTTCATCTTCCAGTTGGCGGCGAGGATCGGTTGACGCATGGCTGGCGGCGACAAGGCTAGCACGGCCGCTATGGCCGGTACTCGCGTTCGAGGTGTGCCCGGATCTCCTCGGGCCGGTACCAGGCCGGCCGCAGCTCGTGCCGTGCGAACAGCGCGATCTGGTCGCGGCTGTGGGGCGAGGAGGGGTCCGTCGTCTGTCCGTAGGCCAGGACGGACCGCGCCGAGACGGGGCGGGAGAAGTGGACGAGCAGCACCCAGGCGTCGCCGTTTCCGGCGAGGGGCTTGTCGGAGGCGACCCGGCCCGCGACGAGGCGGCCGTCCGGCGCCTCGTCGAAGCTCATCACGCGGTAGGCGCCGAGGCGGCCCGGCGCGCCGTCGCCGGGCAGGTCCAGGTCGCCGAGGCGGTAGCGGTGGACCTCGCCCCAGGCCGCGCGCTCCGACCCGAAGCGCTCGCGCGCGCGGCGCACGGCGGCCTCCAGTACGGAGACGGCCGCGTCGGGATCGGCCAGGCCCGAAGGCGTCGAGGCCGGGTGCGCCGCGTCCCAGTCCCGGGCGAAGGGCTGCGCCTTCCCCGCGCTGAGCTGCTCCCAGAACTCCCGGAAGAGCACCGCCCCCACGCTCGTCGCGGCGACCCGCCGGTCCCACGAGGAGAGGACCTCGATGCCGCTCGCCAGGTCCGGCGTGGGCGTCTCGACCCGCCGGGCGGCCGCGAGCAGGTCGGGGAGCACGCGCTCCGCGAGCAGCAGGCGCGTGGTGAACTTCAGCTCCCGCACGTCTTCGGGCGAGAAGCGGCGATCGCCGTCGAGCGCCTCGAGCACCACCTGCGGCCGGAGGCCCAGGGGGCCGCGCTCGAAGTAGGAGGGGAAGCGGGCGGGATCGATCGGGTCGCGGAGCGAGGTGAACCAGGGCGGGTTGTTCGCGTTCTGGACGTACCCGTACGGCGGGTCGAGAAGCTGCGGGAGCTCGCTCACCGGGTGGACGCCCTTCCAGAGGAAGCGGCTCTCCCCGGGCACGTCGAGGGAGTAGTCGCCCGGCTGCCTTCGCCTCGGCAGGCCCGCGTTCCAGAGGTAGGAGACGTGGCCCTCCGCGTCGGCGTAGGTGAAGTTCGAGGTGACGAAGAGGCCGCGCCGCATCACCCGCATGTACTCGCGGAGCGAGCGGGCGTGGGCGAGCTCGTAGAACCCCTCGAAGTGACGCCAGCCCTCGAGGGCCGCCGAGCGCACGGCGAAGACCCGGTCGGCGGTCCGGTGGACCACGGGGCCGAGGTGCGTCTCCTCGAACTCCCGGCTCACCGGGCGGACCGAGTCGTCGTCGCTCCGTGCCTCGACCGTGAGGCGCCGGCTCCGGAGCGGGAACGACCGGCCGTCGAAGAGGTAGTGCCCCGGCCGGGCCGGGTCGAGGAACAGGGCCACGATGTCCTCGAGGTCGGGGTCGTTGTTCGTCTGGACGTAGCCGAGGCGGTCGTTGAAGCCGGCGCGCAGCATGGGCAGGCCCACGAGGGTCGAGCCGTAGAAGTCGAGCCGGCCGGGTACGGTGACGTGCGCCTCCCAGTACAGCTGCGACCAGCGCAGGTGGGGGTTCCCGAGGAGGATCGGGTGGCCGGTGGTGGTGCGCGAGCCCGCGAGGGCGAAGGCGTTGGAGCCCGCCTCGCCGGCCTGGGGATCGCCGCCTGCTGCCGGCACCTCGGGCGCCGGCGGCGGGTACTTCGCGAGGAGCTCCCGAGGGGGCCGCAGGGCCGAGCCGATGGAGCCGGCGCGCGTGTGCGCCAGCACGTCGGACGGGTCCACCGTCGGGACCCAGGCCGGCAGGTCGGCCCGGCGCGTGGCGACGTACTGGTTGTACCCCGCCGTGAAGCCTGCCAGCCAGCGCCGGAAACCACGGCCCAGCTCCGTGACGGCGCGCCGGGCGCGCTCGCGATTGTCCACCCGCCGCACCGCGAAGTCGTTCTCGATCCCCTCCTCGCCGAAGTGGCGCGCCGACTCCCCGCGGGCGGCCAGGTAGCGCCGGCCCATCTCCGCGGCGTGGTCCTCGGCCATGGCGAAGCCGAGGCCGAAGGCCGCCGCCTCCTCGTCCTCCCCGAGGACGTGGGGCACGCCGAAGGTGTCCCGGCGGACGACCACGCGCTCGCGGAGCGGCCGATCGGCGGGCGCGGGGGCGGCGAGGGCCGCCAGGAGGGCGGCCCCGACCAGGGGGAGGGTGATCGCGAGCCGGCGGGGGGCGGGCGTCATGCCGGGGATCATAGGTTCGATCTGGACTCCGCGCCTGTTTCTCCATAGACTGTGCCCGGTTTCAGCCACTCATCATGCGCGGCTCCTGGCTCCGGCGCGTCCTCGCTCCCGTGGCGGAGCTCCGGGAAGGGGAGGTCCGGACGGCCCTCCTGATGTTCAGCTACTCCTTCCTGGCGATGACCGCGTACAACATCATCAAGCCCATCACGCGGTCCAAGTTCATCTCGGGCCTGGGTGCCGACAACCTCCCCTACGTCCAGCTCGCGGCGGGGGTGCTCATCGGCGTCCTCATGCAGGGCTACAGCGTCCTCGTGGGCCGGCTGCCGCGGCGCTACGTGGCCCCCCTCACCCTGGGGGGGATGTCGGTCGCTCTCGTGGGCTTCTGGGCCCTGTTCCGCGTCGCGGGCGACTGGGTCTCGGTGGGGTTCTACCTGCTCGGCCTCATCCTCGGCCTCCTGCTGATCAGCCAGTTCTGGACCCTCGCCAACGACATCTACGACCCGCGCCAGGCCAAGCGGCTTTTCGGCCTCATCGGGGGCGGCTCCAGCCTGGGGGGCATGACCGGGGCCGGCCTCACCGCCCTCGTCGCCACCCGCGTGGGCACGGAGAACCTGCTGCTGGTCAGCGCCTTCGTCCTCGCGCTCTGCGCGGTCCTCGTCACTCTGATCGTGCGCCAGGAAGCGGCGGCCGGCCGGGGGGCACTCCCGGCGGGCGAGGAGGAGGGGGTCGGGGGCAAGGAGGCGCTGCGCCTCCTGCGCGAGTCGCGCCACCTGCAGATCATCGCTCTCGTCATCGCCTTTGCCGCCGTGGGCGCCGGCCTCATCGAGCAGCAGCTCAACATGGCCGCGGAGGCGTTCAAGGGCCGGCAGGCCACCGACAGCCTGACCAGCTTCCTCGCCCAGGTGACGCTCTTCCTCTCCGCCATCGGCTTCGTGATCCAGGTCGGCTTCACGAGCCGCGTCCACCGCCGTCTCGGGGTCGGCTTCGCCCTCCTCGTGCTCCCCACCTGCCTCGGGGTGACCGGCGTCGTGATGCTGCTGAACGCCGTGCTGTGGGCGCCGGCCCTCGCCCGGATCCTCGACACCTCGCTGCGCTACACCTTCGACAAGACGACCCGCGAGATCCTGTTCCTGCCCCTGCCCACCGCGCTCAAGTACAAGGCGAAGCCCTTCGTCGACGTCACCGTGGACCGCTTCGCCAAGGGCCTGGCCGCGCTCCTGGCCCTCGTCCTCATCAAGCCCTGGGGCCTCGGCTTCAGCTGGCAGCAGATCAGCTATGCCAGCCTCGTCGTGATGGGGCTGTGGGTGTTCACCGCCCTGCGGGCGCGGCGCGAGTACCTGGCCGCCTTCCGGCGGAGCATCGAGAGAGGAGAGCTCGACGTGCAGGCGGCGAGGCCCGCTCTCGCCGACCTCTCCACGGTGGAGGCGCTCGTCGAGGAGCTGGCGCACCCGGACGAGCGGCGGGTCCTCTACGCCATCGACATCCTCGAGTCCCTGGACAAGCGGCACCTGGTGACGCCGCTGCTCCTGCACCACGACTCCGAGAAGGTGAGGGTGCGGGCCCTGCTCGCCCTCGAGGCGGCCCGGCCCGAGCTGAGGGACCGCTGGCAGGGCGCGGTGGAGCGCCTCCTCGGGGACGGGAGCGTCGAGGTGCGGGCGGCGGCGGTGCGGGCGCTGGGGACGATCCACGGGGAGCGCGCGACCGAGCTCATGCGGGCGCGCGTGGGGGACCGGGACCCCCGCGTGGCCACCATCGCCGCCGTGACCCTCGCCGCGAGCCCCCGCGCCGACGACGTGGACGCCGCCGAGGCCACCCTGCAGCGCCTGGCCGGCGACGCCCGCGAGGCCGCGGCCGAGGGCCGCCGGGAGGTGGCGGCCGCGCTCGGGCAGATCCCGTCCGGCCGCTTCCGGTCCCTCCTCGTGCCCCTGATGTTCGACCCCGACCTCGACGTGGCGCGCGAGGCGGTGCGCAGTGCCGGCCGCCCGGGCGAGGCGGACGAGCTGCTGCTGCCGCCCCTCGTCTCCCTGCTGCGCCGCCGCCCGCTGCGCCCGCGCCGCGCGCGAGGTCCTCGTGGGCCGGGGCGAGGGCGTCCTCGACGTCCTCGCCTGGTTCCTGCGGGACGGGGGGAAGACGCGGAGGTGCGCCGCCAGATCCCGGCCACGCTGGCCCGGGTCCCGTCGCCGCGGGCCGTCGAGCTGCTCCTCTCCTGCCTGGGTGACGCGGACGAGGCCCTGCGCGACCACGCGCTCGAGGCGCTCGAGAGGCTGCGGCGCGAGGAGCCCGCCCTCGCCCTCGCCCGTGCGCCCGTCGAGGAGCGGACCTTGAAGGAGGCGCGCAGCCACTTCCTCGCCCTGAGCCTGCGCGACAACCTGCTCCGCGAGGACGGCCCGGGCTCGCTGCTCGACCACGTCCTCGAGGAGCGCCTGCAGCGCTCGCGGGAGCGGATCTGGCGCCTCCTCGGCCTCGTGCTCCCGTGGCGCGACGTGGTGGCGGCGCGGCGGGGGATGGAGGGCGACGGTCGGGCCCGCGCCCGCGCCGCCGAGTACCTCGACAACCTCCTGCGCGGCCCCCTGCGCCGGTGGCTGATGCCGCTGCTCGAGGACATCCCGCCCGAGGAGAAGGTGCGCCAGGCGAACGCCCTGCTGCGGACCCGCCGCCGGGACCTCCAGGACACGCTCGCCCAGCTCGTCCACGACGAGGACCAGGTGCTCTCCGCCGCCGCGATCCACCACGTGGAGGAGAAGGGGCTGTGGGGGCTGGCCGAAGACCTCGAGCACGTGCTGGTCCACCGCGACCCGCGGGACTGGCTCGCCTTCGAGTCGGCGTCCTGGGCCCTGGCCGCCCGCCGGATCACCGCCGAGGGCCGGCGCGCGCGGTGGCGGGAGCCGCTGCCCGCCGTGGAGGCCGTGGACCGGCTGCGCCGCGTGCCCCTGCTGGCCTTTGTTCCCGTCGACGCGCTCGTCGGCCTCGCGCGGGCGGCGCGCACGGTGCGCCCCGAGCCGGGGCAGCCGCTCGGCCGGGAGGGCACCGCGGCGACCGAGGTCCACTTCCTGCTCGAGGGCCGCGTGGTGGCGGGCCGAGACGGGTCCGAGCCCGCCGAGCGCGAGGCGCCGCTCGCCCTCGGGCTGGAGGCGGTGCTCTGCGGCGAGCGGCTCGGGGAGACGACCCGGGCCGGTGCTTCGGCCCTCTGCCTGGCCCTGGGCGTCGAGGAGCTGCTGGCCCTGCTCGGAGAGGACGCCGACCTGTCTCGCGCCCTCTTCCGTGCGGTGCTCGGCGCCGGCGGCGCGGTCCTGCGGTCCCGGGGAAGGCCCGAGGAGGCGCGGGCCGAGGGCCCCGCTCCCCGGACGCTCGAGCTCGTCCACCTCCTGGAGATGAGCCCGCTCTTCGAGAAGGCCACCGCCCGCCAGCTCCTCGACCTCGCCCAGATTGCCCGGCCGGAGCCCCTGGCCGAGGGGGCGACGCTCCTCGCGGAGACGGACCTGCCCGCGCTCCATCTCGTCGAGCGCGGCGGAGTGTCCGTGGAGGGGGAGGGCGGCGGAGCGGTCGAAGCCGGACCCGGCGACACCCTCGGCGCCCGGGCGGCCCTGGCCGGCGTGCGCGACGGCCGCGTCCGGGTCACGTCACCCGGCACCGCGCTGCGCATCGACGGCACCGCGATGCTCGCCCTCCTCGCCGGGGACGCGGACCTGATGCGGAGCGTGTTCGGCGCGCTGCGAAGGGAAGTGGGACGGTAACGAGAACGGCGGCTCCGCGGGTCGCGCCGCTCAGGCCTCCAGGACGGCCGGTCGCAGCAGGTCGATGCCGTGGGCCCGCAGCCTCCACCAGTAGGTCCCCGGGGCGACACCCTCGGGCTGCCACGTGCTCGTGTGCACGCCCCGCGGCATCCGGCCCTGGGCGAGGACGCCGACCCGTGTCCCGCGGGAGTCGTAGACGTCGAGGCACACCGCTCCGCCTTCGGGGAGCCCGTACTCGGCGGTGAGCGAGGCCCGGCCGGGCCGCGTGCGACTCTGGCCAAGCGCGCGGAGGCTCGGCCGCTCCCCGCCGGAGAGGCAGGCGGCCTTCGCCTCCGCCGGGTAGGCGTAGGGCTCGTCGACCATGTGGAAGCGCGCCTCGCCCGGCTTCTCGAGGTACGGGGTCAGGAGCCTGACGCGCTCGAAGCGCTCGAGCGGGGTGAGCTTCGGCCCGTCGTCCTCCCACGCGTACACCGGGATGTTCCTCGGGTCGAGCGCCGTCGAGACCCCGCGCTCCCGGGCGAGGTGGAAGAGTCCGAAGTTGCCGGGCTCGTGGCCTCCCAGCCAGTGCCCGACGATGTCCGTTCGGAACGCGTCCTTGCCGAAGACGAGCACGTTCGTCATGAACACCTCCGGCAGGCCGCTCGGCCCCGGCCCGCCGTCGAAGGCGTCCCCGTTCTGGGCGTAGATGCCCTCGATCACGTGAAGGCCGACGCTCGGCTGGATGAGCTTGTAGTGGTCGATCGTGCGCTGGGCCCACATCTCCATGTACAGGCCCTTGGCCGCTTCCCACCGCGGCATCCCCGCCTTCAGGTGCTTCTCGTAGAGCGCCTCCACGTGGCCCTGGGCGTCGGGCTGGAGGTCGGCCGCGATCGCCGGCTGGTTGACCCCGCCGCAGAAGCGGATGTACGGGGGGACGTTCATCCCCTGCAGGTTCTTCACGCACAGGGTGAGGCCCATCGTGTGGGTCTTGTGCTTCGCCACGTTGACGAGGAAGGCGTCCGGGTAGCTGAAGGGCCCGAGGTACTTCGTCCGGCGGAAGACGACGCCGTCCGGGCACTCCCTCGTCGTGGGGGTGCGGGCGACGTCGTCGCCGTAGTGGACGCCGGTGCGCAGGGCCATCTCGGCGTAGCCGGTGGTCGGCTGCTCGACCTGCAGGCCCTCGCGCACGAAGATGGAGTCCGACGGGACCCCCAGCTGCTTGAAGCCGTCGACGAGGCCCTCGACCGCGTAGGTGTCGGTGATGATGGCGTGGGTCAGGCCCGTCTTCTTGGTCGAGGTCAGGTTCGGCTTGATCGCGACCGTCGGCGAGGCGGAGATGCCGGGGCCCTTCTTCAAGGTGAAGACCTCGCGGGCGAGAGCGAGGGTCTCGCGCCGGATCGCCTCGGCGTCGGTCTTCACCGCGACCTTCGTCCGGCGGATGAAGACGGCCTCCGGGTGCGCCTCGATGAAGGGGTGGACACCCAGGGGGCCGCGGGGAGGGGCGGGCTCGGAGGCGAGCACCCACTCGTCGGGCGAGGCCGCCGCGACCAGGCCGAGCCCGGCCAGCTGTGTGAAGAAACCTCTCCTGCTCATGCCCCGCCTCCCACTCTCACTCGTGTATCTCCGACCGAGGCACCGATGTCAAGCGGCGGGCCGACTGACCCGGTCCTTCGCGACCCTTCCTCAACCCTCGACCTGCCACCGCAGGAGGGTGAGGGCACGGTCGGCCGCGGGGCCCGACTCGGGCGGCAGCGGCGTCCCCCACGCATCCTCGATACCCGGGAGCAGCAGCAGCTCGACGGTGGAGCCCGGGCGCAGGGGAGCGCCGGGGTCCACGACCAGCGTCCGCCGGGCCTCGTCGTACCGCCAGCGGGCGCCCCGCAGCTCGCTCTCCGGCCCCGGCGCGTCCCCGTAGCGCAGCCGCACCCGGTCCGCGAAGCTCTCCTCGTCCATGTAGGTGCTGAACTGGACCAGGAAGACCGCGTCCCGGGGCACGGGCTCGTCGCCGGCGACGGGGAGGGTGAAGACCACCTCGGGCTTCTCGGCGGTCCGCAGCCGCCGGCCGCGCATGACGCTCGCGACCGGCGCGGTGAGCGCGACCGCGCTGGCGCGCAGCGTCGTCACGCCCCTCCATGTCTCGACGCGCCCCGTCACCTCGAGCCACTTGCCGGTATCCCCCTGGCGGTCGGGCCGGAGCGAGAAGCCGGGGCCGGACGGCTTGTGGCCGGTGACCCAGATCGCGTGGGTACCGGACTTGAGGACCCAGGCGGACCGCGGCCCGGGCTCCGGCAGGTCGTGCTCGAGGTTGTGGCCGCGGAAGCGGCCCACCACGCGCACGGTGCGCCCGGCGAGCTCGGCCGGCCGCCCGAAGAGCTCTCCGATCTTCACGGCGAGCGCCTCGGTGCTCGCGGCCAGGACGCGCTCGGGGCCGAGGAACTCCCAGAAAGCGACCTCGGGGCCCGGCTCGCGTCCCGCCGCGGGCGTCGCGCGCTTCAACACCCCCGCGACCTCCACCTCCTGCCCGCGCCACTCCCGGAGCTGGGACTGCACCACCGCCTCCAGCTCCGGCTGCGGCACCACGCGCAGCTCGACGCCCTCGTCGACGAGCTTCAGCCCCCGCCCCTGGGGCAGCGGCTCGGCCACCCCGCGCACGCGCACGGCACGGCCGGCGAAGAGGCCCAGGTCCTCGAGCAGCTCCGTGATCGTGACCTCGACCGGCCGGCCGTTCAGGGCCTCGTACAGCTCCACGCTCGGGGCGGGGGGGCGCCCCAGTGCCGCCCGGATGCGCTGCACGGCGAGGCGGACGTCGGCCGTCACCTCGCCCGGCACCGCTCCCTGCCTCGCCTGGGGACCGGCAAACCGCGCCGCCCCTCCCACCGGCATCGGCATTCCGTCCGGGCCGGTCATCACCTCCGCCTGGTCTTGCCGGAGGCCGGTCGTGACCGGCGACGACACCTGCCCGAGCCAGGCCACGTGGGGCAGCGGGACGAAGACCCACTTCCCCCGCGGCTGGCCCTTCATCTCGAGGCGGATCAGCCCCTCCGGCTCGTCCCTCACCGCTCGGACGGCGTCGAAGGGAACCTCGAGCTTCTGGCGGCAGCCGACCTCGCCCGGTATGCCTTCCCACAAGAGGAGGCGGCGGTTCGAGTCCACGAGGAGGACGCCACCGTCGGGCCGAGGTCGCTCGAAGTGGACGAGGCGCAGCTCCACGACTCCGACGCGCGGCTCGAGCAGCCACTCGACGGGCGCGTCGGCCGGACGCGCAACGGTAGCGGCCCCGCTCACGAGAGCGAGCGCGGCGATCGCCGGCGCAACCTTCCCGGGCACCCCGTCCCCCCTGCGGAGAGTCTAACGCACCGCGCGGGCGGGGGGCCGGCCGCTCAGAACGCGTGTCCGAGGCCGAAGACGAAGCGGCCGCGGGGCTCCGTCTCCCGGCGGTCGAGGATGAAGCCGTACTCGAACCGCACCGGGCCGAACGGGAACATGATGCGCAGGCCGCCGCCCACCGTGTGGCGCAGGTCCCGCAGAGAGAACTCGTAGGCCCACAGCCACGAGTTCCCGGCGTCCCAGAAGACACCGCCCTTCAGGCTCTTCCAGATCGGGAAGCGGATCTCCTGGTTCATGACGAAGACGCCCTGGCCGCCGAGGCCCTCGTCCTCGGTGAGCTGCGGCCCGAGGCCGTTCTGGCGGAAGCCGCGCACGGTCGTGGGCCCCCCCGCCTGGAACCGGTTCTCGAGCAGGTAGAAGGGGTCGTCGCCCGGCACGACGCCGGCGCGGTAGCCCTGGGCCCAGACGAGGCCCCCCGGCAGGGGCAGGTACGCGAAGACCTGGCCGTACAGCCGCACGTAGTCGACGTCCGAGCCGAGCCACCGCCGGGACCACTCGGTCGTGGCCGTCCAGAACAGCCCCTTCGTCGGGTCGGTCAGCGAGTCGCGCTGGTCACCGATGGCCGCCAGGCTCAGGAAGGCGCGGTTCCCGGCGACGATGTCGGGGCTGCCGATCTCCTCGCTGTACTGGATGTCCTTGTTCGTGTAGCCCCACTGCAGGCGCAGCCGGTCGTGCCAGCGGCGGCCCCGCGTGTCGCGCAGGAGCGCCCGCGACTGCTGGACGCTCCACCCCCGGACCTTGCTCGCGAAGGACTCGGCGATCTGGCTGTTGTCGTCGGTCTCGTCGAAGGCCAGGACCTGCGTCTTCACGCGCCGGCCGAGGAGGGTAGGCGCCTCGAGCCCGAGCCGGTAGTTGTGTCGCGCGCTCGTCTGCAGCGTGTAGGCGCCGAAGTTCCAGCCCAGGCCAATCGGGTTCGCGAGCCGGAGGGCCACCGCCGCCTGCAGCTTCCCCTCGCTCGGGCCGCTCGGCGCGGCCTCCGCCGAGGTCGTCTCCGACGTCGTCCCCGAGCTCGTCCCCGTTCCCGCGTAGTTGTAGCGCACGCCGTACTCGAGCTCGACGTCGGGTCGCTCGACGTAGCTCACCTCCAGGTCGCGGACGTCGGCTTCCCCCTCGACGGGAACCGTCCGCACGTCGACCGAGGAGAACGTGCCGAGCTCCGAGAGCCGGGCCCGGGTCTCCGCGAGCTCGTGGGGGCGGATGACCTCGCCCGGCCGGACCTGGATGGCCCGCCGGACCATCTTCTCGTACGTCCGCCCGTTCTTCGCGACGCGGATCTCGCCGAGGCGCGGCCGCGGTCCCGGCTCGGCGCCGAGCGTCACCCGGACGTCGCCGCCCGAGACCGCGAGGACGCCGCGCACCCGCGCCTCCATGAAGCCCTCTCGCCGGTACCACGCGGCGAGCGCGTCCCGGTCGGCCAGGTAGGCCTCGACGTCGAACGGCTCGCCCTCGCGCAGCTTCAGCCCCGGTCCGCCCTCCCCGGGCGGAGGCACGCCGTCGGGCAGCGTCAGCGCGGCGACCGCCGAGGACGCGCCCTCCCGAACGGGGATGGTGACCTTCAGCCGTCCGCTCGGCGCGTCGAAGCGGGTCCGCGCGGGGCCGATGCGCGCGCGGAGGTGGCCGAGGCCCGCGTAGGCGATCCTCGCCCCGGCCACCAGGCGGGCCCGCCGGTCCAGGGCGTCGAAGAACTCGCGCGACCCCGGCTTCGGCAGGGTGCGGAGAAGCTCGTCGCCGGTGAGGCTCTCGTTTCCCTCGAACGCCACGTCCACACCCGTGCCCCGCGGCCCCCGGGCGACGCTCAGCACGATCTCGACCTCGGCGCCCGACCCCCGCAGCTCGTGGTCGACCTTCGCCTCGTAGTGGCCGTCCGCCTCGAGCTCGATGCGCGCGGCGCGGGCGAGCGCCGCCGCCGCGGCCTCGGGCGAAGCGTAGGGCGGCCAGGCCTCGAGGGCCCTCTCGCGGACCTTCTCGCCGGGGTCGTCTCCCTTCCAGGAAACGGCGATCCTCGGCCCCGCCTCCACCTTCAGCACGAGGTCGAACTGGCCCTTCCCGGCGCCGGCGTCCTGGGCGAGATCGTCGACCGACGCGCTCCGGAACCCGCCCTCGACCAGCCTCTTCCGCACGCGGTCGGCGGCCTCGACCAGGCGCAGGGGGTCGTAGCGCTTCCCGGCCTTCAGCTTGGCGACGCGGCGCAGCTCCTCCTCGGGCAGCGGGAGCTCGCCCTCGAAGCGCAGGGAGTGGAGCTTCTGGAGCTCTCCCTTTGGCTTCTCCCCCCTCGCGCGGCCCGGGAAGAGGTTGAAGGTCAGCCGGTCGGTCGCCTCGGCGATCTGCCCCTCCTCGGAGTCCTGGATCGCGCGGAAGGTGAACCGGCCGCCGCGGGGGTTCCACTGCCCGACCCAGCGCTGCTCGGTGCCGTCGAGGCGGGTCGAGTAGAACACGGCGAGGTCCCGGCCGACCCGCGTGCCGATCTTGAAGCGCTGGGTGGGGTCCCCTTCGTCGAGCAGCATCGACTCGTCGCTCGACACGTCGATGAGGAGCGTGTCGCCGACGTTCTTCTGCAGCCGGCCCCCGAGCGCGGCGGCGAGCTCCTCGGCCACGATCGCCCCGCCCTCGTCCGCCGCCGCCGTGGAGGTCCGGCCGGTGAGGAGGAGCGCGACGAGGTCGGTCTGCGAGAGGTCCGGCCGGTTGGGGGAGCGGATGTCGAGCTGCAGGTCGTTCATCGAGCCCTGCGCCCGCAGGTTCATGGTCACCCCGCCCACCTGCGTCAGCCCCTCGAAGTCCACCTCGGGAACGCCGGCGGGGTAGCCGTTGAGCTCCACCCGCCCCTCCTGCGCCCGGATGCGTGCGCGGCGGACGCTGATCCGCCCGCCCTCGACCAGGCTGATCTGGCCCGTGGCCGCGGGCTGGGCGAGCGTCCCGTTCGCCGTCACCGTCCCCGTGACGTCGACCTGGGCCTGGCTGTTTCGGATGCGCATCGGTTCCTTGAGGCGCACGTCGATCGCGAGGGGCAGGCTGTCCAGGATCGACCCCTGGCCGCGCAGGGCGGCGAGCTGGTAGTCGAGCCGGTCGAGGGACTGGCGGCGCGCGTCGAACTCCGCCGTGTAGTAGGCCTGGGTGAGGTCGACGAGGCCGGAGATCCGGTAGCGCCCGACGTCGCCGTCCACCAGGACGGCCCCGGTGGCCCGGCCGCGGAAGCCCTCGGGGTAGCTCACCGGGACCCGCTCCGCCTCGATCGACATCGCGGCGGGACCGAAGAGGCCGGGGCCGAAGTTCATCCCGCCGTAGGCGACGAGGTGGCCGTCGCCCGCGGCGGCGGTCGCGTCGATCTCCGCGCGGTCGCCGAGGAAGCGCACCTCGCCCTTCAGCTGCGAGGCGCTGAAGTTCAGCGTGTCCAGGCTCACCCGGGCGCCGTCCACGGCGAAGCGGCCCTCGACGAGCGCGCCCGAGCCGTCCCACTTCGCCCGGAGGTCGACGCTCGCCGGTCCGGCCAGCGTCGTGTCGGGCACGAACGGGCTCACGAGTCGCAGGTCGAACGGGCCGGCGAAGGTGGCCGAGCCGCCGGGGGTCCCGAAGAGCACCAGGTCGGCGCTCGCCTCGAGCGTCCCGAGCGGCCCGGCGAGGCGGAGGGGCTCCTGCACGAGCCTCCCGTCGGCGAGGCGCCACCTGGCGGGGGCGGCGAGGCCGAACGTTCCCTCGTCCGTCCTCGACTCGAGCCGCGTGAGCTGTCCCTCGCCGTGCAGGGCCGCGAGGCCGGGGGCGGTCGCCTCGAGGTCGCCCGACAGCGACACGAGGAACGACGGCGAATCGGCCGCGCGCTGCGGCCCGGGCACCGCGAAGCGCGACAGGTCCACGTCCGTCGCCTCGAAGTGCAGGCGCGCGGAGCGCCCGGCGTCGAGCTTCGCCAGGGGGACGCTGCCGCTCGCCATGAGCCGGCCCCCGAGGACGCGCGCGCTCGCTGTCTCGACGAGCGCCTCGCGGCCCCGGAAGCGCCCGGCGACCTGCACCGCGAAGACGCGGGCGTCCTCGACCCTCGCGCGGCCGCCCTCGATGCCGAAGGTGCCGCCGAGTTCGGGTGCCGCGGCGCTGCCGCCCACGTGCGCGTCGAGCGAGAGGCGACCGGCGGCCTGGGTGTCGGGCGCCATCGCCTCGACCGCGGCCAGGGCGAAGTCGCCCTTCACCGCGAGGTCGAAGGTGCCTCCTTCGGCGAGGGGGACGCGGCCCTCGACGGTGAGGACGCCGCTCGTCTGCGCTGGCGCCGCGGCGCCCTCTCCCGCTTCCGCGGCTTCCGCCCGCGCCATGGCGCCCGGTCGCTCGATCGCGCGCGTCGTCAGGCGCAGGCCGGCGACGCTCGCCTCCTCGGCGGCGCCCTCGAGCCGGAAGGGCTCGGTGCTCCACTCGACACGCCGCAAGCGGCCGCTCGCGGCGAGCCCCTCCCCGGTGTAGCGGTATCGCCCCGGGTCGCGCAGCGCGACGTCGAGGACCACCGTTCCAAGCACCTCGAGCGTCGCGCCCGGGACCCGCCCGGCCGTGACCGCGTCGAGCAGGGCCTGCGCCGGCAACCGGGCGACGTCGATCTCGAGGCGCATCAGGCAGTCGCCCTCGAGGTCGCCCGCGCCCTTCAGGAAGGCCGACTCGCCCGCGCGGCCGTCGAGCTCGATCCGCCGCCCGTCCGCGCGCGCGTCGAGGGCGAGCGCGGGCAGTGGCGCGCCGTCGAGGGTCGCGTCGCCGAGCGTCGCGTGCGCCTCGCCGGAGGGCGCTTCGGCCGTGCCCCCGAGCGCGGCCTCGGCGGCGAGCGTGCCGCCCAGGCGGCGCAGCGATTCAGGCAGGAGGGGCAGGCGAGCCCAGGCCAGGCCGGTGGCGGTGGCCTTCACCCCGAGCGCACGCGTCGCCGCGTCGAACCGGCCCGAGCCTTCGATCCGGCCGCCGGCCACTTCGGCAGTGAGGCGTTCCACCTCCACCCGGTCTCCCTCGCTCGACGCCGCCAGGGTGACGGCGATCGGCGCTTCGGCCGCCCGGCCGCCCTCGTCGAGCACCACCCGCGCCTCGAGGTCGGTCCGCGCCCGCGGCGCGTCGCGCGGTCCCTCGATGCGCAGCGTGCCCGAGGCCGGGCCGTCGCCCTCGAGCCCGGCGAGAGCGAGGGCGGGGGCGAGGTCCAGGGCCGCGATCTCGCCCCGCAGGTCCCACCCGCCGGCGTCCGCGAGGACCGGGACCGAGCCGGCGAGCGTCGCCTGTCCCAGGCCGGAGCGGACCACGAGCGGCGCGAGCCCGAGCCGGCCCGCCGCGTAGCGCGCCTGGGCCTCGAGAGCGAGCGGGCGGCCGTGGACGGCGAGGCCCTCGCTCCGCAGGATTGCCTGGTGCCCCGGGCTCGACACGGGGCCCGACAGCTCGCCCTGGGCGACGAGCGTCCCCGTGTACATCTCGGGAAGGCGCGCCTTCGAGCCGAGGTCCGCGGCGAGCGCGTTCACCGACGCGAGGGGCAGCGTCGCGCTCCACGAGCCGCGCACGCTGCCCTCGGTGGCCAGTGCGGCGTTGGCGGTGATGCGTGCGCCGTGCGCCTCGGCCTGCGCCCCCTCGAGCGCGAAGGTGCGCCCTTCGACCTGCAGCCGCCCGGTGCCGGAGAGGGGGAGGCCCGGCGGGGCCGGGGGCTTTGCCGCGCGGGGTGAGGGCCGCAGCGTGATCTCGCCGGTGCCCTTCGCCGCGTCCACGTCCCAGCCGGTCGTCGCCCAGCGCAGCGACCCGTCGGCGCGCGCGGCGACCGGCACCTCGGCGCTCGTGAACGCGGCGGCCAGGGCGGCGACGTCGATCCCCTCGGCTCTCACCCGGACGTCGCTCCGCGCCGAGGGAAGGAGCGCGAGCGGGCCCTGCGCGACCAGCCGACCGCCGTAGCCCTTCGCCTCGAGCGACTCGAGCACCAGGCGCGGGCCGTCGAAGCGCCCGCGGCCGCTCGCGGCCCAGGGCCCCAGGCCCTTCACCGTGAGCGCCGGCGAAGAGGTGACGAGCGTGCCCGTGACGCTGTCGCTCTTCACCTCGACCGTCGCGTCGGCCTCGACCCGGCCGCGCAGGCCGGTGCCGGGCGCGAGCGCCTCGACGAGGGTGCCGTCCAGCACGACCCCGGCCGACGCCGTCGCCGTAGTCGGCGAGATCCGGTCGAGCCGGCCGCGCAGGTCGAGCGAGGACTCCCCGGCCACGACACGCGCCTCCTCGACGGCCAATTGCCCGCCTTCGAGCACGAGCGCGGCGTCGCCCGAGACCGGCCTCACGCGCACGCCGCCCTCCGGCCAGCCGGCTCCCGCGTCGGCGACCCGGACGGAGAGCCGGCGCCGCCCGTCGTCCTCCACCATCTCCGCGTCGAAGCGCCCCAGCACCAGCCAAGGCGCGCCCTTCGCGTCGCGCAGCTCGAGCCGGCCGTCCTCGATCTCGGCCTTCCCGAGCTTCTCCAGCGCCCGCCACGGCTGCGCGGCGAGGCCCGTCGCCGGCGGCGGCACCGGCCCGCCGGTGTCGCGCACCACGATCCTCGGCCGCAGGAGGTGGACGTGCGTCCCCGCCTTCGCCGACCAGTCGACCTCGACCCGCTGGGCGTCGAAGATGACACCCTCGAGAGAGAGGCTCGCCGCCGTGGCCGCGGCCTGGCCCTTCCAGAGGTCGAGCTGGAGCTGGCCCAGGCGCAGCTCCCCGCCGATCGTGCGCGAGCCCCACTGCTCGAGGAACACCCGCGCCGCCGTGCTTCCCGCCGGCGTGTGGAGGAACGTGAGGGCGAAAGCGACGAGCAGAAGAGCGACGAGGAAGAACCCGACGAAGGCCCTGGCGACGCCGCGGAGCCGGGAGCGCCGCCTCGCCGGTGCCCCGGTCCCGGCAGGATCGCCGGACTCCGTCTCGCCGCTCGCGGGGCTCACCGCTCGATTCTAAGCGACGGAGCGGCGAAGCCCCACGGGCGCCGGAGCCGCGACGTCCCCCGGGCGCCGGCTCATCGTCAAGGTCGTCCCGTGGGGCTCGCGACGCTCACGTAGTGCTCGACGGACCGAAGCCGCTCCCGTTCCGCCTCGGCGGCGCGGCCCTGCCGGGCGAGGATCCCGGCACGGAGCCGGTGGCACTCGCCGGCGATCGGCGAGTCGGGGAAGGCGCGCGCCGAGAGCGTGAGGCGGTCGTAGGCCTGCTCGAGGGACTCGGGATCGCCGCGCTCCAGCCGCTCCCGGCCTTCGGCGAAGAGCTCGCGCCAGCGCAGGGCCTCGGGCTTCATGCGCTCGGCCTCCCGGAGGACCTCGAACGGCGGGAGGCTCACCCGGGAGCCCTCCTTCTCGATCGGAGGGACCGGGCCGGTCAGGAAGTCCTCGATGGCCCCGGCGAGGGCCTCCGCCTCGCGCCGGTTGTAGCCCTCGTCGAGGAGCCGCCGCTCCTCCGCGGGGTCCGTGAAGAACGACGCCTCGGAGATCACTCCCGGGATGCCGTACGAGCCGCGCAGGACGGCGGCGCCCCGGCCCGGGAAGATCGCGAGGTCGGACACGAGGCTGGGCGTCGCCTCGCCGCCGAAGAGCGCCTCGTTCAAGCGCGCGGCCACGGCGCGGCCCAGCGCCACGCCGGCCTGGTTCTCCGAGGCATTGCCGTGGAAGTAGACGGCGGGGGCATTGAAGGTCGGGTCGGCCGTGGCGTTGTGGTGGACCGAGAGGAACAGGTCGGCCCGGCCCTCGACGGCCATCTCGGCCCGCCTGGGCAGCTCCACCGCGACGTCCGTCGTCCGGGTCATCAGGACGCGCGCGCCGCGCTTCTCCAGCTCGTCCCGCAGCCGCCGCGCGACGCGCAGGTCGACCCACTCCTCGCGCTCGCCCCCGGGGCCGACCCGGTAGCTGTCGGTCGCCGCCGTCCCGCCGTGCCCGGGGTCGATGCAGACGACACGGCCGGCGAGAGGCCTCGCCTTGCCTGGCTCCGTGCCGGATGCGAGCGACGCCCCGGCGAGGAGCAGCAGCGTCCCGATTGCGGCAGGGAGGCGAGTCATCTCGCTGGGCCTAGTCGTCCCCGCCGGCGCCGCGAAACTGGTCGGCCTCCTCCGCGAAGAGGACGTTGAAGCTGGTCAGGCTCCCGTAGCATGCGGTCACGTAGGCCTGCAGGCGCAGCTTGAGGTCGTCCGGGAGCTCGGCGGCGTTCAGCTGCTGCTCAAGGGTGCGGAGCCGGTTGCGGATCATGACGACCTTGTGGAAGAGGGCGTCGACCGGCCACACTTTCTCCTGCAGGCCCGGCTTTCCGGGCCGTAGCACCACCTGCCCGCCGCGCCACTTCGGGGCGGGGAGCCCGGGCGTGAGGCCGAGCTCCTCGAGCACGACGCGGCGGAGGAGCGATTCGAGTTCGTGCGGGGTCTCGATCGTGCTCACGTGGACCGTCCCTTCGTGCTCGCCCCTCAGGCGGGGCCCCCCTGGCGGCTGCCTGGCCGCGGAAGCGGGACGGGGCTCGTCGCCTCCCCCCCGGTAGTTGTGCTGGCTGCCGCAGAAGTCGCAGACGACGCGCACCGCCCGCCCGTCGGCGTCGACCGCGATCACCGTGTGGTCCCGCTCGACCTTGCAGGCGCGGCAGAGGTCCGTGATCGGCTCGCCCGCGCGGTGCGCCCTGGGAACAGAATCGCTCACCTGGCCTCCGGGATGGGCGGCATCGTAGGGCCCGCCCCGCCTCCACGTCAACGCTCGCGTCGCGGCTACCGGCCCGGGTCCAGCGTGAACCGGTACGATCTGCCGTAGCGGCGGCCGGGCACGACGTCGACCGCGCGATCCCGGAGGTCGTAGACGGCGGACCACATGGTGTGGTCCTGCGACACCGCCGAGAGGAGCTCGAGCGCCTCGGCGCGAGACAGGACGCCGCCTCTCGCCTGCAGCGTGGAGTACGCGCGGTCGTAGCGCCAGCAGCCCGTAGCCGCCGGCGCCCGCGAGCCGAAGACCACGAAGTTCGTCGCCACCATGAACGGCTCGGTGCTGCGCGTGACCTTCATCTCGCCGCCGACGTACTCCACGAGGGCGCTCTCGCCGCTGCGGTCCCCGATCAGGAAGTGGACGGCCGGCGAGGTGACGCCGTAGTTGTACCCGCGCATCAGCTCCACCCCGTGGGTCGTGTCGGTCGCGTAGTCGAGGACCAGCCGGATCAGCGCCAGCTCGTACAGGGTCGGCTTGCCCGGGTCGAAAGGCGGCTCGGCGGAGGGCACGGCCATCTGGCCCACGGCGACACCCTTCTCGTTCACTCCGTCGAACGGGAGGTAGGGCGCGCGCTGCGCGATGCGGTCCCGTTGCCCGCGCAGCTCCTCCAGCGTCACACCGTCCCCGAAGTCGAGGTAGTGCAGGTCGACCATCGAGAGCGACGCGAGCGCGTTCGGGGGCGCCGTGTAGAGCAGCAGGCTCGCCCGGTGCCACCAGTCGAAGTTGCGGCCGAAGAGCGGACCCTCGCCGGACCGGGCCGTCGCGAAGCAGGTACAGGCCCACGTAATCGGCGCCGGGGCGCCCCTTCCGGGCCCCGGGCTCACGGCCGTGACCCCCCGAAGGCGGTAGGCGTCGAAGCCGTAGTCGGCGTTGGTGCGCATGAAGTAGAGCGGGTAGTCGTCGACGCGCACCACTTCGCCGGGCGGGGCGGAGGCGGGGTCGAAGGCTGACGCCGGCGTCGGGGGTGCGGAGCCGCCACCGCAGCCGAAGACGAGTGCCGCGACCGCCAGCGGCAGGACGGCATTCGGTCGTGTCATGACAGGGCACCTCAGGTCGGACGGTGCGAACCCGGGCGCGAGGCGCGCGCGATCGGACCCCTGAGTGTATGCCACGGCGGCAGCGCCGGCACGCGTCAGGCGCGGCGGAGCTGTGAGAGACCGACGAGGGCGATCAGCACGGCGCCGGCCGCCGACGGCACCAGGCTCCACGAGAGGCCGGCGGTCAGGCTGGCGCGGTCGCCGATGAGGCCGGTGACGTAGGCCCCCGACCCGACGCCCACGAGGTTCACGACCAGCAGGGCCAGGCCGATCACGCTCGCCCGCAGGCCCGGGGGAGCCATCTCGTCGATGGCGGCGACGACCGGCCCGTACCAGCCGAGCAGCCACGCCTGGGCGAGGCCCCAGGCGGGGAGGAAGACGGGGGAGGCGACCGGGGCGCGGTAGAACACGAGCGTGGAGGCGAGGCCGAGGACGCCCAGGCCGCCGACGGCGCCCAGCCGGGCCCCGGGCCCGCGGCGGCGTGCGCGGTCCGTCAGCGCCCCGATGCCGAGGCTGCCGGCGAGGCCGGCGACCAGGGTGATGGCCGCCGAGAAGAAGGCGGCCCGCGGATAGGCGAAGCCGCGCTCGTGGACGAGCCAGGTGATCGCGTGCTGCGACGCCGCGCTCGCGTAGACGAGCAGGGTCGCTCCCAGGACCGTGAGGAGCAGGGCGGGTCGCCCCGCGAGGGCGCCGAGCGCGGCGCGGACCATGGCGCCGGCATCGGGGTGGGCGCGTCCCTGCGCGCCGCGCCGGGGCGGGTCGGCCATGCGCGAGACGAGCGCCACGGCCACGAGACCGACGACGCCGAGGCCCAGGAAGCACGCGCGCCAGCCGAAGCGCGGGGCCACCGCCCCGGCGAGGGCGAAGCTCAGGGCGAAGCCGGTCGGGACCCCGGCGTAGTAGAGGCCGTTGGCGAAGCCCACGCGGGCGGGAGGGACGCGGTCCCCGATCATCGCGAGGGCGGTCGGCGGCAGCACCGACTCGCCGACCCCGACGACCGCGCGCCAGGCGGCGAGGGAGGCGAAGCCCGAGGCGGTCCCGGTGAGCGCGGTGGCCGCGCTCCAGGCGCCGAGGCCCCCCGCGACGAGCCGCGGGCGGGGCCCCCGGTCGGCGAGGACGCCCGCGGCCAGCGTCCCGATGGCGTAGACCGACATGAAGGCGAAGCCCACGAGCAGGCCGATCTGGGCGCGCGACAGGCCGAGGTCGGCGATCAGCACGGGTGCGAGCGCCGCCAGCAGCTGGCGGTCGACGTAGCTCAGGACGTTGAGCCCGGCGAGCGCGGCCACCATCCGCCAGGCGCCGCGCTCGCTCATCGGGCTACTTCTTGGGAGCCGGCTTGGCCTGCGCCTGGGCGAGCTCGAACGACAGGGGGACGTTCTCCGTGACCGCCCAGCCGCGCGCGGCCATCTCCTTCTTCGCGACCGCCGACATCGTGCCCGTCATCCGCATCTCGAGCTTCGCGGCGCCCAGCTCCGCCTTGGCGCGCTTCTCGACCTCGGTGAGCGCCTTGTCGAAGGCCTCCGTCCAGCGCACCCAGTCGACGGGGAGGAGCACCACCGCGCGGCCGTCCTTCGTCTTCGCAACGAGCGCCCGCGAGTCGGTGAGGATCGCCGCCACCGGCGCCGTCTTGTGGAAGCGCGCGAGCATGGCCGCGCTCTCCGCGAAGAAGACGCCCTCCCGCTCGGCGTTGGCCTCGGCCGCGGTCGCCACGTAGTCGGCGCAGCCGGGCACGTTCACCTCGCGCAGGTTGCCGGCGAGGGCCGTGTGCAGCGTGAGCGTGAAGCCCTTGCTGAGGTAGAGCTGCTTGACGACGTCGCCGCCGACCCCCATCTCCTTGAGCTTCTGCTCGTTCGCCTTCAGGAGCGCCTCGGGGTCCTGGGCCCACACCAGCTTGCCCGCGGTCGCCGTCCCGGTGACGATCGGCGGGATCGGCACCACGACCTTGGCCGCGATCCCGCCCGCCTTGTCGATCCTGCCGATGTCGACGAGCGCCTTCTTCAGGATCGGGTTGGACGTGTACGGGTCCGCTCCGACCTTCTGCGCCCACTTGCGCGCGGCGGAGTTGATGCCGAGCACCGAGTTCGCGACGCCGACGGTGGTCTGGGCGGCCTTGTCGGTCGTGGACTTCTGCTCGCCCTCGGCCTTCTTGTCGTCGCTCGTCGCCGAGTCGACGGCCTTGTCGGTCGTGCGCTTGGTCTTGCGCCCGAGGTTGGTGCCGAAACGCTTGACCCCCTCGCCCATGCCCTGGGCCGTGGCCCCGGGGTCCTTCACCACCGAGGCGACGCCCTTGCCGACGTTGAGCACCGACGTGCCGGCCGCCTTCAGGAAGACCTCGCTCTTCGACACCTTGTCGAGCTCGGCGATCGCCCCCACCTCGTGGAGACGCATCAGGAGCATGGTTTCGCCCTCGGCCTCGAGCGGACCCCAGTTTGTCGTGATGTCGAAGACGTTCAGGTAGCCCTCGGTCTTCACCGTGGGCGCGACCGAATGGTATGGCCCCTTGATCTGGTTGGGCTTCAGGAGCTCCGACGCCTGGAACGTGCGGGGTCCCTCGTAGGCGGCGGCCACGGCGAGCGCCGCCGACGCGAGGGCGACGAATGTGAGGGCGGGACGGGCGGTGACGGCTTTCATGAAGGCCTCCTGGTCCGAATCGGGTGGACCCCGAGCATATCAGCGCACCGGCCGGAGGGCTCGCCGGGCCGACGGGGCGGCCTCTCGCCGGTCGGCCGAGCGGCCCGTCGGCCCGGTCCGGTTCTTCTCGATGCGGTTGGCACCCGCCAGCTCCTCCGGCGTGGCGACGACGGGCTCGTCCATGCCCCGCAGGTCGTTCCACACGATCGCGTTGTCGTGGATGACGGGGGGCAGGGCGCCGTCGTCGCGGGTGTCGGTCAGCTCCACCGCGACCGCGCCCACCAGGTCGGGGTCGGTGCTCTCGAAGTGGACGCGGTTCTTGGACACGCGGTTGCCCTCGATGGCGCTCGCGCCCTCCCGGCCGTCGCGGAAGTCGGCGTAGAGGACGATCCCGGAGCCGTCGTACCCGCCGCAGTCGTCGTCGGCCGGCCGCAGCCACCCCCGGACGACGTTGTGGGCGACGAGGTTGCCGGCGGCCCGGCCCCCCGCGTAGTCCCCGACGAGGATGCCGATGCCGCCCGCGCAGGCGCTGCGGAGGCCCTGAATGGTGTTGTCGGTGACGTCCCAGCCGATGCCCCAGCCGTCGCCGCCCCAGTTCGTGATGCCCTGGAGGGGGCGCTCGAGGGTGCAGCGGGCGACCGTCACATCGTCGGCCCCGGCGCTGAACACCGGCAGGTCGACGTGCTCGAAGCGCAGCCCGACCAGGCTCGCGCCGCTGCCCTGGCCCTTGCCGGGGAAGTAGAAGCCGGCCTCCCACTCGGGGACGGCCGGCCACCGGCGGGGGCCGTCCACGATCACCGCCTTGCCGTTCCCCCGGATCTCGACGGCCTTCGTGACCACCGCGCCGTGGTGGCGCCCGGGGCCCGACGAGGATCACGTCGTCGTCCCCGACGCGGGGGCTGTCGATCGCGGCCTGGATGGTGCGGAAATCGCGAGGCACGCGCCACTGCGCCGCCGGGGCGGGGGTCGCCGCCCACGCGAGCGCGGCCGCGACCAAGCCTGCTCGGGTGAAGGTCCGTCTTCGGGTCATGAGCGGCCTCCTTCCCTGGGGAGCCGAGCCCATCATGCTCCCGGCGGGCCGCCCCGCGCCAGGGGATCGTCGCATGCTGAAAGTAAAGGCTTTACGGGCGTCCGCGCCTCTGGTAAGAAAGGGGTTGCGTGAGCGACGGAGAAGACACGGCGCGCAACGGCCTGAGAGTCCTCCTCGTGGAGGACGACCCGGACCATGCCGAGCTCGTCCGGCGTGGGCTCGAGGAGTGCGGGTCGCGCCTCCAGCTCACCCACGTCGGCGACGGCGAGGCCGCCCTCGACTACCTGCGGCGGCGGGCGCCGCGGGACGCGGCCGGGCGGCCCCACCTCGTCCTGCTGGACCTCCGGCTCCCGCGGATCGACGGCCTCGAGGTCCTCCGCGAGATCAAGACGTCTCCCGAGCTGTGCGACATCCCCTGCGTCGTGCTGACCACCTCCCAGGCCGAGGGCGACATGGTCCAGGCGTACCGGCTCCACGCGAACAGCTACCTCGTGAAGCCGGGCGACTACCAGCGCTTCGTCGAGCTGATCGCCGGTGTGGAGCGCTACTGGCTGGAGCAGAACCGCCAGCCGGGGTCGCCCGCGTCGGCCTGAGGCCGGCTCCCTTCCGCGCTACCTCGCCGTGGCCGGTGCGACGTTCCAGCCCTCGAGGGTCACGGCCGGCCGGGCGCCCTCCAGGCGCCCGGGGTCGAACGTGGCCGTGATCTCGCGCCTCTCGCCCGGGAGGAGCGTCACGTCGTTGTCCTCCCAGAGCACGGGCAGCACCTCCTCGCCGGCCTCGCCCCGGCGCACGGCCACGTGGACGAAGAAGGCGAGGTGCGCCGACGGGTTTTCGAGCGCGACGCGCGCACGGCCGCTCTCGAAGTTGGCGGTGGCCCGGAGCTCGGCCGGGGGGAGCTGCTGCAGGCCCGTGAGGTCGGCGGCCCGGGCGAGCGGCGTCACGTACCACTCCGACTTGTCCCAGGCCAGGACGTCGGGCCTCGTCGATAGCCAGTAGACGTTGCGGCTGATGGTCCGCCCGGACGCGTCCTCGAGCGCGAGGGCCAGGAAGTACGTGGGCGTCACGCCCGCGGGCTCGGGGACCGGGAAGACCTTCACGCTGCCGTCGGGAGAGACGTCCACCGGCGCGCTCCGCGCGAACAGCTCCTTCGACGCGAGGTCGAGGACGCGGGCGGTGACCTTCAGCCCCTTGTGCTCGCGCAGCGTGCCGTTGACCACCACCACCGAGCGGTCGTCGAGGGCGAACTGCACGTGGAGCGGCTCGCAGGCCTTCTTCGCGCCGAAGTAGGCGCCGCCCGGCCGCAGGTAGAAGTCGTACAGGTGCCAGATCATCCCCGGCCAGGCGTTGTTGAGCATCCACTGGATGACGCCGGTCGCCGTGTACTTGCGCTCGCCGAAGGACTCGAGCATCGCGCGGTGCGACTCGTAGGCCGCCACCTGCGCCTTGCGCGCGTACTCCTCGACGCTCCCCGAGGGCCCGTAGCGCGCGTCCATGGCCCTCGTGAACACGTCGAGAGTCTTGAACGCCCCGCCGCCGCAGTGGTAGCTCCACGCGTCGTTGGGCGGCCAGAGCTTGTCGGCCGGCAGGAAGCGCTTCAGGCTCTCGAGCGGGGGCGGCGCCGGGCCGGGGCCGATCTCGGTGGCGAACCCGTGGGGTCCGCCCAGCTTCGTGTCGGTGTACCAGTAGACGGGCGGCACCCACTCGTAGGGCCCGCGCATCTTCATCCCGCTCTCTCCGGAGAGCTCGGCCTTCTTCTCCGTGGCCGAGGAGACGACCGGGTTCGGGAAGCCCAGCTCCTCGAGGACGGCGAGGTAGGCCTTCTCGACGGGCGCGGGGGGCGGTCCGTCGGAGCCGTTGAGCCAGGTGAAGACGGAGGCGCGTCCCCGCAGCCGCAGGACCTGGTCGCGCAGCGAGGCGGTAGCGACGGGCAGGTCCTCCGCGTCCCATTCCTTCCACTTCTCCCAGTGGTCGCAGCAGCACCAGCCGGGCATGACGAGGACGCCCTCGCGGTCGGTCGCGTCGAAGAAAGCCTCGTCCTCGAGCTTGCCCTCGAGGCGGATGGTGTTGAGGCCCATGTCCTTGACGTAGCGGACCTCCTGCTCATAGCGCTCCGTCGAGTAGCGCAGCATCATCTCGGGCGTGTAGCCCGCCCCTCGGATCAGGATCCGCCTCCCGTTGACCGAGTACACGCGGCCGCTCGGCGTCAGCTCCGAGGTGAACTCGCGGATGCCGAACTTCGAGCGGACGGCGTCGGACACGGTCGTGCCGAGGACGAGCTCGAGCTCGACGTCGTGGAGGGCGGGCTCGCCGTACTGGGCGGGCCACCACAGCTTCGGCTGCGCGACCGCGAGCTGCGGGAGCTCGGCCGGCGAAAGGACGAGCTCGCGCGACTCGCCCGCCGCGAGGGCGACCTCCTTCTGGAAGGCGATCCCCGCGGCCCTGCCCCTCAAGGTGCCGCTCACCGGGGCGGGGGAGGCGTTGCGGGCGAACACCTTCACGGTCAGCTCGGCCCGGTCGTTGGCGGGCGGGTTGAGCCGCGTGACCACCTGCGGGTGGCGGAGCGTCACCGGTCCCGTGGCGACGAGGGTCACCGGGCGGTAGAGGCCCATCACCTTGTCGGGCGGCATGGGGTTCCAGTCGACGAAGGTGATCGCGAGGTCGGTCGGCTTCGGGGCGGAGACGAGGACGGCGAGCGCGTTGCGGCCCGCCTTCGCCACGGAGGTCACGTCGATCTCGTGGATGCGGAAGGCGCCGGCCGTCTTCGCCGCCTCGGCGATCCGGGTCCCGTTGAGCCAGGCGTCGAAGCGGAAGTTGACGCCGTCGAGCCGGAGCCAGAGCCTCCGGCCCGCCGCCTCGGCCGGGAGGTCGAGCTCGGTCCGGTACCACCACGGCACGGCGAAGGGGCTGTCCGCGGGCATCTCCAGGTTCGAGAAGTTCTTGCCGACCTCGTAGTTCGTACCGGGGATCTGTCGCAGGTTCATGCCAAAGAGGGGATCGGGGTAGGTGCCGTCGGCGACGAGGGCGGCGACGACGGTCGTCGGCACCGTGGCGCGGTGCCAGCCGGCCGTGTCGAAGCCTGGCTGCGACACCGCCTCCCCCCGGGCGTCGACCTTTGCCGAGGACTGGATCGCCCAACCCTCGCGCAGCTCGAGGCGGATCTCGCTCGCCCCGGCCCACCCCGCGAACGCCACCGTGAAGGACGCCGCGAGGGCCGCGGCCGCGCGCCGTACAGGCTGCATCGGAACCTCCTTGCCGTGGCCGGAGGCTACGCCCCGGCGCGAACACGCGTCAATAGCCGGAATGGGGTCAGGTCTTGAATCTGCTCATCGGGACGGGAACGTCACAATTCAAGACCTGACCCCTGAGGGCTGGCGCCCGGCCAGCTCTCGCCTCTCCGGCGCGAGAAGAGGGCCCGGTCCGCCGAGCGGGAGTAATTCAGTTCCCCGGGATCATCCAGGGCAGGACGTAGGCCTGCAGCATCGCGAGGAGGCCCATCAGGCTCGTTAGCACGAGGCTGTGGCCGATCACGCGGCGGAAGATCTCGCCCTCGCGGCCGACCGCGCCCACCCCCGCCGCCCCCACGGAGAGGTTCTGCGGGCTGATCATCTTCCCCATGACTCCGCCCGAGCTGTTCGTGGCCGCCATGAGGATCGGGTCGAGGCCCGAGACCTTCGCGGTCGTCGCCTGCAGCGGGCCGAAGAGCGTGTTCGACGAGGTGTCGCTGCCGGTCAGGAACACGCCGAGCATGCCGATGAAGGCGGAGAAGAACGGGAAGAGAACGCCGGTCGCGGCGAGGGCGAGCGCCATCGAGGACGTCATGCCCGCGTAGTTCATGACCGTCGCGATCGAGAGGATGAAGGTGATGGTGACGATGGGCAGCTTCAGCTGCCGCAGCGTGCGCCCGAACGTGATGCCGAAGGCGGCGGGCGGGGCGCCGAAGGCCATCATGACCAGGAACGCCACTCCGGACGCGACGAGCACCATCGTGCCGGCGGAGGTGAGGAAGTCCAGCCGGTAGGCGAGCGGGTAGGGGCTCGACGGCGGGGCGATCGGCGGCTCGCGGTGGACGAGAGGCGCCACCTGGCCGTCCACCGTCACGTACGAGCCCGGCCACGGCGTCTCCCACCTCACGTTCTTGAGGCCGGCCGAGGCGGCCACCTGGAGGCCGAGGACGACGAGGACGAGGATCGCGTAGATGGCGAAGGCCCGGAGGACCCGGGCCGGCGGGTCGTGCCGCTCGTCCTTCGCTTCCGCCACCTGACGCCCGTCGCCCCGCCACACCTCGCGCGGCTTCCAGACGCGCAGGAGGAGCGCGAGCGCGCCCAGCGAGGCGAGCGAGGCCAGGATGTCGGTCAGCTCGGGACCGAGGAAGTTGGAGGCGGCGAACTGCACGACGGCGAAGCTCAGGCCCGCGGCGGCGACGGCGGGCAGCACCTCGACCATCTTCCGCCAGCCGGCCAGGAGCACGACGAGGTAGGCGGGGACGAGCAGCGAGAAGAAGGGTAGCTGGCGGCCGACCATCGACGAGAGAGCCTGCGTGGTGGAGGCCACGTCCCGGCCGAGGATCGGCGCGAGGAGACCGCCGAGGGTGGTGACCGGGATGCCGATCGAGCCGAAGGCCACGGGCGCGGTGTTGGCGACGAGGGCGAGGACGGCCGCGGCCAGCGGCTCGAAGCCGAGGCCGGCGAGCATCGAGGCGCTGATCGCGACCGGCGCCCCGAACCCGGCGATGCCCTCGATGAGAGCGCCGAAGCAGAAGGCGACGAGGAGGGCCTGGATGCGCCGGTCCTCGGTGAGGCGCGCGAGGGTGCGGCGGAGGACGTCGAAGTCGCCGCTCGCCACGGTGAGGTTGTAGAAGAAGACGGCGTTCAGGCAGACCCAGCTGATCGGCCAGAGGCCGAAGGCCATGCCGTGGGTGGCGGCGGACACCGCGAGGCCGAGGGGCATCCGCCAGACGAGCCAGGCGAGGCCGAAGGCGGTGGCGGCACCGGCCACCGCCGCCTTCCACGGCGCGGCGCGCACGACGGCGAGCAGGACGGCGAGGACGACGAGGGGCAGCGCGGCCACGAGGGCCGAGAGAAGGACGCTCGCCGCGACGGGATCGTAGGTCTGGTGGAAGGCGCCGGTCACGGCGCCGATTCTATTCCGGCTTTGCCTTCGCCGAGTCGGTCTTCATCCCCGGCTCGCAGGGCTCCGACTTCCAGCCGCCGCGGACGTTCGTGCTGTTGCAGTAGGTCTTGCCCTGCGACATCGGGTTGTTCAGGTACTCCAGGATCGAGGCGCAGGTCTCGTCCTTCGCCGGCTCGACGTCGCAGGTGCCCGCGTAGCGCGGGTTCACGAAGCAGCAGTGCGGTCGCGGGTCCTGGCTGCCGGCCTCCTGGGCGAGGCAGGCGCGGGGCGACGCCCCGGAGGAGCGCGCGGACGGGCCGAGGGCGGAGAGGGGGGGTGTGGCGGCCAGGAGCAGCGTGACGGCGAACGCGCGCGTAGCGCGGGAGCGGGGACGACGAAGCATGGTCACCTCCCGCCCCTAGTGTGCGCCGCCGTTCGGGCGAAGGAAAGGGGCCCGCGTGGTATCGTCTCCATCCTCGCGGGCTCAGGCGATAGTGGACACCGGCCAACGCGAACGCCGCGGCGCCGACGACGCACCCGACGCGTGCGGGATGGGGTTCCTCGCCTCGCGGCAGGGCGTCGCGGAGCGGCGCCTCGTCGAGATCGCCCTCGACCTCTGCCGCCAGTTCGACCACCGCGGCGCGCCCGGCCACGGGGCCGGGCTCCTCCTCGACATCCCCTGGCCGCTCCTCCTCGACCGCTTCCCCGACCACGTCCGCCTCATCGCCCAGCGCGACGTGGCCCTCGGGATGTTCTTCCTGCCCTGGGACGCCGTGCCCCGGAGGCGCTGCGTGAAGCGGGTGGAGGAGCTGGCCGCGCTCGCGGAGGCCGACGTGCTCGGCTGGGCCGACGTGCCGGTCGACCTCGAGGCGCTCCCGGCGGGGGCGGCCGCGCGGCGGACCGCGCCCGTCGTGCGCCAGGCCCTCTTCCGCCGCCCGAAGGGCCTGAGCGAGGACGGCTGGCTCGCCTGCCGCTACCTCCTCCGCCTCGCCCTCGACGAGGTCCTCACTGACGAGGTCGGCACCGACTTCTCCGTGGCCAGCCTCTCGAACCGGACGGTCGTCTACAAGGGGCTGGCCGAGCTGTCGCAGATCGGGAGGCTCTTCCCCGACCTGCGGAACGACGAATTCGCCTCGCGCTTCGTCCTCTTCCACAGCCGCTACAGCACCAACACCACGACCGCCTGGCGGCGGGCCCAGCCGTTCTGGGCCCTCGGCCACAACGGCGAGATCTCGACGATCAAGGGCAACGTGGCGTGGATGGAGGCGATCGGGCCCGACCTCGTGCAGCTGCTCGCGGAGCGCCACCCGCGCCTGCGGCGGATCGGCGAGCGCGTGCGGCTCGATCATCTGCAGCGGGGGGCTCCGACACCGCGAACCTCGACGACATGGTGATCGCGCTCCTGACCGGCGGGCTGAGCCTGCCCCAGGCGATCCTCGCCCTCCTGCCCGAGGCCCCGTCGATGGCGGCGGCGAGCGACCGGCTCTCCGCCTTCCACGAGGCGATGAGCGTCTTCCTGGGGGCCTGCGACGGGCCGGCCGCGGTGGTGGCCTGCGACGGCGACGAGGCGGTGGCCCACCTCGACCGCAACGGCCTGCGGCCGCTGTGGCTGCTCACCACGAAGGACTACGCCCTCGCCGCGAGCGAGCTCACCGGCACCGTGGACCTCGGGCCGCGTCGAGCGGCAGAAGCTCTTCGGGCCGGGGGACACCGTGGTGGTGCAGCCTCCGCAACGGCGACGTGCTGCTCACGGACGAGGTGCACCGCCTGGTGTCCCGGCAGCGCTTCCCGGTGCCCGCGGAACCGGGTGGTGGTGAGCGCGGCCGCGCCCGGCGCCGCCCGTGCCCCCGGCTCGACCTGCGGCGGCTCCAGCTCGCCTTCGGGATGACCCGCGAGGACGAGGACGTGCTCCTCGCCTCCCTCGCCGACGACCGGCAAGCCCGCGGTCGGCTCGATGGGGGACGACACGCCGCCCGCGGCCATGCTCGACCGCCTCCCGCGCCGCCTCGAGGACCACTTCAAGCTCCGCTTCGCCCAGGAGACGAGCCCGCCCATCGACCCCATCCGCGACGCGTGGGTGTTCGAGACCCAGGTGGCCCTCGGCGACCGCTCGGGGCTGTGGACGGACGGGCGGGCGAGCGGCCCCGTCTACATCCTGCCCGAGCGCGTCCTCTCCCTGGCCGACCGGGCCGGCTCTCGCCGAGCGCGAGGGCGTCGCCACCCTCGAGCTCCTCTTCGACACGACGCGCGGGACGCAGGGGCTCGAGATCGCGCTCGAGGACGTGGTGACGCGCGGCGTGAACCTGGCCGGGCGCGCCGCGGTCCTCGTGCTCTCCGACCGCGGGGTCGACGGGGCGCGCGCCGCCGTGCCGGCCCTGCGGGCGGCGAGCCGCCTCCACGACGCGCTCGTGAAGGTGGGGCTGCGCCACCGCGTGGGGCTGGTGGCCGACGCCGGGGTGTGGGACATCCACCACGCGGCGCTCCTCGTCGCGGTGGGCGCCGACGCGGTCTGCCCCTGGCTCGGCTGCCTGAGCGCGGCGGAGAGCGAGGGCACGTACCTCAAGGGCCTGCGCGCGGGCTTCGTCGAGGCCATGTCGATGATGGGCGTGACCCCCGCCTCGGCCTACTGCGGGGCGAAGCTGGTCGAGGCGGTGGGCCTCGACCCGGCCTTCTTGCGCGAGGAGTTCCCCGGCGTCGCCCGCCACCTCGGCGGGATCGGCCCCGAGGTGCTCGACCGCGAGTGGCTGTCCTTCCACGACGAGGCCTTCCGGCCCGGGGCGCCCGCCGAGCTGCCCGACGCGGGCGAGTTCCGCTACCGCAAGGCGGGCCGGCCCCACGCCAACAACCCCGAGGTCTTCAAGGCGCTGCACGAGGCCTCCGGCTGGGCCGCCCGCGGCGACGGCGCCCGTCGCGGCTCCGCCGCGGCCTACGCAGCCTTCGCGCAGGCCGTCGAACGAGCGCGAGCCCCTCAGCGTCCTCGACCTCCTCCGGATCGTTCCCCACGGGGACCCCGTCCCGCTCGAGGAGGTCGAGGGGCGCGAGCACGTGCTCTGGCGCTTCATGGCGCCGGGGATGAGCGAGGGCGCCCTCTCCGAGCCCGCCCACCGCGCGGTCGCGCGCGCCATGAACGCCGCTCCACCGGTACTGCCGGACGCGCTTCCGCGCGGCGGGCGTCCCGCCGCCGCCGGGCATCGGGCCGTTCGCCAACTCCGGCGAGGGCGGCTTCGACAAGACCCGGATCGGCCGCGCCGACGGCAACCGCAGCATCCAGTACGCGGGCGCCCGCTTCACGGTCACCCCGATGACGGCGGCGCGGGCGGCGGAGGCCGAGGTCAAGTTCGCGCAGGGCGCGAAGCCGGGCAAGGGCGGCCAGCTGCCGGGGCGGAAGGTCTCGCCGCGCATCGCGTCCCAGCGCGGCTGCGAGCCGGGCTACGAGCTCGTCTCGCCGCCCGTGAACCACAACCTCTACTCGATCGAGGACGTCAAGCTCATGGTCGAGAGCTGGCGCCACCTCAACCCCGACGTCAACGCCGCGCGCTCAAGTTCGTGGCCACCCACGGGGTCGAGATGGCGTGCATGGGCGGGGTCAACGCCGGCGCCAACCGGCTCCACCTCTCCGACGGCTGCGGCGGCACGGGCGCGGCCAAGCGCGTCGACCAGAAGCACGGGGGCGTGCCGGTGCCGGCGGTCCTGCCCGCGGTGCACGACATGCTGGTCGAGGAGGGCGTGCGCGAGCGGGTCGAGGTCAGCGTCGACGGCGGCGTCCACACCGGCGAGCACGCCCTCAAGCTCATGCTGCTCGGCGCCGACCGGGTCGGCTTCGGCACCTCGCTGCTGATGGCGCTCGGCTGCTCGATGCTGCGCCAGTGCCACCTCGCCGGCCCGCAGCCGGGCGACCCGACCGGCACGCGCCGCCAGGGCTGCACGCTCGGGGTGGCCACCCAGGACCCCGCGCTCGTCGCCCGCTTCGCCGGCAGAGCCGGCACGTGACGCGCCTGCTCCGCCACGTGGCCGGGGAGATCCGCGGCGCTCATGGCCGCGAACGGCATCCGCCGCCTCGCCGAGGTCATCGGCCGGCGGGACCTCCTCGAGAAGCGGACGCGACCTCGCCGGCAAGGCCGCCGCTCCTCGACGTCGGCCACATCGTGGGGGCGCCGCCCGCGCGCGCGCCGGAGCGCGCGACGACGCGCGGCAGCGGCCGGCTCTTCGCCCCGAAGCGGCGCGAGGCGCGAGGAGGAGGCCGCCGCACCGCGCCGTCGGCGGCGAGGAGGCCGAGGTCAGGGAGACGCTCACCAACGTGGACCGCTGCGTGGGCGTGGGCGCGGCCGGCGATCCTCGCCCGCCGGTTCGGCGACGCCGGCCTCCCGCAGGGGGCGCCTCGTCCTGCGCCACCGCGGCGCCGCCGGCCACTTCTACGCGGCCTACGCGGTCAAGGGCATGGAGCTCTACCTCCACGGCCTCGCCGCCGACTCCTGCTTCACCGCCGCCTACGGCGGCAAGCTCGTGGTCGTGCCGGAGGGCGCCGACACGTCGCTCACGGTGGTGGGGCAACACGTTCGCCTACGGCGCGCGCGCGGGCGCGCGCCTACGTCGCCGGGCGCGGCGGCAACCGCTTCGGCATCTGCCTGCGCAAGAGCCACGAGGGCGAGGGCCCGCGCGTCGTGGTCGAGGGCGTCGAGGCCAACGCCTTCCAGTACATGACCGGCGGCGTCGCCCTCGTGCTGGGGCCCGGTCGGGTTCAACCTCGGCGCCGGCCTCACCGGCGGCCGCGTCTACCTGCTCGACCCCGACGGCTCGCGCCTCAACCGGCAGTACGTGAAGATGCAGCCGCTCGACGAGGCGGACGCGGCCGAGGTGCAGCAGCTCCTGCGCGAGCACGCGGCGGAGACGGCCAGCCGCAACGCCGAGCGGCTGCTGCGCTCGTTCGACCCCGACCGTTTCGCGCGCGTCGGGACGGCGATCGCACCCGAGCCGATGGAGTAGGCGCGTCGAATCAGCGGACCGGTGCTACCGGTCCAGGACCTCCCGCACGCGCCGGACGAGGAGGTCGGCGGTGAAGGGCTTCGGAATGAGGTCGGCTTCCTCGACCACGCCCCGCCGGGCGAGGTCGTCCCCGGCATACCCGGACATGAAGAGGACGCGCGCGCCGGGGCGGACGGTGTTGAAGCGATCCGCGAGGGCGGGGCCGCTGATCCCCGGCATCACGACGTCGGTCAGGAGGAGATGGATCGGCCCCCCGTGACGCGACGGCCAGGCCGAGCGCCTCCTCCGCGCTGCCGGCGTCGAGCGTGCCGTACCCGTGCGCCTCGAGCATCTCGCAGGCGAGGGCCCGGATCGACGACTCGTCCTCCACGACGAGCACGGTCTCGCCCCGGACCGCGGGACCGAGTCCGGCGCGGCGTCGTCGCCGCGGCCGCCGCGCGGCCGTGGGCGCGGGGCAGGAGGATGCGAACGGACGTGCCCCGTCCCGGCTCGCTCTCGAGCTGGAGGTGCCCCCCGCTCTGCTGGACGATGCCGTAGACCATGGCGAGGCCGAGCCCGGTGCCGCCCAGGCCGGCCTTGGTGGTGAAGAACGGCTCGAAGGCCCGGGCCCGCGTCGTCTCGTCCATGCCGTGGCCGGTGTCGCGGACGGTGAGCGCCACGTAGCCGCCGTGGCCCGGGAGCGCGCCGTCGGCGCCCGGCGGCGGCGCGTCGACGTTGGCCGTCTCGAGGACGAGGGCGCCGCCCCGGGGCATGGCGTCGCGGGCGTTGACGGCGAGGTTCATCAGGACCTGCTCGATCTGTGCCGGGTCCACGCGGACCCGGCCGAGGGCGGGGTCGAGACGGGTCACGACCTCGACGTCCTCGCCGAGCAGGGCGGCGGAGCATGCGCGCGGTCTCGGCGACGAGGGCGTTGAGGTCGACGACCTGGGGCTCGAGGACCTGCTTGCGGCCGAAGGCGAGCAGCTGTCGCACGAGGCGCGCGGCCCGCTCGGAGGCCCCCATGACGTGCTGGACCTTCCGCAGGCGCGGGTCGTTCGGGGGACAGGCTGCGCCGCAGCAGCTCGCCGTGGCCCATGATGACCATCAGCAGGTTGTTGAAGTCGTGCGCGATGCCGCCGGCGAGCCGGCCCACCGCCTCCATCTTCTGCGACTGGCGGAGCTGCTCCTCCATGCGCCGCCGCTCGCCCTCGGCCCGGTGCTTCTCGGTGACGTCCAGGAACATCACCGCGAGAAAGCCAGGGGCGGTCTGGAAGGCGTGGACCTCGTAGACGCCGTGCATGCGGTCGTCCTGGTAGGTGATCTCGGTGTCCCAGGCGCCGCCCTCCGTGCAGAGGCGGCGGTAGCGGTCGGGCACGTCGGTGCCGGCGAGGCCGGGGAAAGCCTCCTCGATGGTCCGGCCCACGAGCGCCCCCACCTCGACCCCCAGGACGCGGTCGCTGTTGGGGTTCGAGCCGGTCAGGACGAGCCGGCCGTCCGGCTCGAGGCGATACAGGAGGATGGCCATCGGGGAGGACTCGACGATCGAGCGGAAGCGCGATTCCGACTCGCGCAGCCGCGCCTCGACCGCCAGCCGCTCCTGCACCTCGCCGCGCAGCCCCGAGATGGCCCGGCGCAGCTCCGCCGTCGCGTAGAGCGCCATGCCCACCACGCTCAACAGGCTGCCCAGCAGCACGGCCAGCGCCATCCACGGTCCCGGCGTCTCGGCGCCGGGCGTCCATCCGCGCGAGTCGGCGACGGCGACGAGGACGCACGTGGCGGCGACGAGCGCGCTCGCCGCCGCGGCGCCGCGCGTCCCGAAGAGGAGGGCGGCCGCCACGGCCACCACCGCGTAGGAGCTGGCGGCCGGGGTCCGGAACCCGCCGAAGAGCCAGAACGACGCGGTCACGAAAAGCCACAGCCCGGCGAGGTATCCGAGGGCCACCAGGCGCGTGGCGCCTGCCCGGGTCGCGAGGGCCAGGCCGACGAGCGCCACGAGCAGGCCGCCGGTGACGAGGCGAACGCGGTCGTCCGTGAGGGGCCACGTCAGCACGAGAAAGGCGGCGGTGACCGTCGCGCTCAGGACGAGCATGAAGCGGAGCAGGCGGGACCGGCGAGCCTCGGCGGATTCCTCCTCCGGCGGGAACGCCACCAGGCGGCGGAGGCGCTCGGCGACGGCCGTGCTCCCGGCCATCTCCAGCATGCGGGACGATTCTACGACCGGCGTGACCCTGGCGTCTCTCTTTTCCACAACCGCCTGTGGAGAGCCTGTGGGCGGGCTGTGAATCGGCTGTGGGAAGCCCGTCGGCCGACCGTGCAAAGGCTGTGCATCGGGCGTGGAACCGGTGTCGAGGGACTGCGGAAAAGCTGCGGAGAATGGGGCTCCGCCTGTGCCTGACCTGTGAATCGGCTGTGGACGCGGGAGCCGGCTACTTGGTGACGGTGAACCGCAGTGCCTTCGTCTGACCGCCGCTCGCGTCCTCGAGCGCGATGGCGTAGGTCCCCGGCACCACGGTCTCGTCCAGCTCGAGGAGCACCGTCATCAAGTTGGCGCTCACGCACCTCTGCCGCGCCACGATGATGCCCCGTGGCACGTCCCGCAGGGGCAGGACCCGGGCGTGCAGGCCCGGGTGCAGACCGGTGCCCCGCAGGTCGAGCAGGGCCTTGCCGGGACGGCGGACCGAGAGCGGTGAGACGGCCGTGAGGACGGCGGCCTCCGCCGGAGTGGGCGCGGCGACCACCGCGGGCGGCGCGGCCGGGGTCGGGGTAGGCAGCGCGGGCGCGGGTGTCGGCGTGGGCCGGGGCGTAGGTGCCGGGGCGGGCAGCGCGGGCGCGGGTGTCGGCGTGGGCCGGGGCGTGGGTGCCGGGGTGGGCAGGGGGCGCGGGTGTCGGCGTGGGCGGGGCGTGGTCGCGGGCGTGGGCACGGTGCGGGGCGTGGGTGTGGGGATCAACCCGGCGTCGGGCGTGGGGGCCGTCGGGGCCGGGGTCGGAGTCGGAGTCGGGACGGGCGACGGTGTCGTGGGAGGAGTCGCCGGCGCAGTGGCTCGTGGAGCCGGAGGGATCTCCGCCGGCGCTTGCCGCTGGATCCGCCAGAAGCTGACGGCGGCGGCGACGAGCACCAGAAGCGCGGCCACGAGCAGGGGGAGATGGCTTCGGGAGGGGCGCTGCGATGGAATGCGCGCCGGAGGGGTCGGGCGCGAGGGCGGGGGCATCCACGGGTCCGCCGGCTCCGGCTCCGGCGCGACGCGCTCGGCCTTCTGGCGGGCGGCAGAGAGCTGCGCCAGGTAGGTGAGGTCCCTGGGGCGCCACTGGGGCGAGCGCTCGAGGCAGCCCATCACCGCGCTCGCCAGGTCGGGGGGCAGGTCGGGCGCGACGTCGCCGAGCGGCGCCGGGAACTCGCCGCACGGACGCCCTACGAGCACTTCCCAGGCGACCGCCCCCACCGCGTAGACGTCCGCGTCCGGCGAGGGCGGGCCTCCCTCGCGGCGCTCGGGGGCCGAGTAGCCCGGCTCGGGGGAGCCGAGCCGGGTGGCCGAGAGGTCGCACCGCAGGTCGGACCCCACCTCGATGCGGCTCGGGTCGAGCGCGGCCAGGATCTCTCCCCGGTCGTGCACCGCGTTCAAGGCCTGGCTCAGCCGCTCGACGAGGCGCAGCCGCTCGCCGAGTGGATGGTTCTGTCGCAGCCAGGCGTCGAGCTTCATGCCGCGGGAGCGAGGCTATCCGCGGCCGGCGGCGGGGTCAAGCCGAAGGTGGGGCCTTTGCGAGCGCGCGGCGCCCCTCGAACGACGGGCGGTAGAGCGCGCGCCGCACCTCGGCCGGGAAGCGGGTCCCGTACGCCACGTCCCACATCCCGCTCGTCAGGCCGTACCCCCGCTCCTTCCCCGCCTGGCTGTGGTGGTACATGTGGTGCGCCTTGATGTAGCGGAAGTAGTGGTTGTCGAAGTGGTAGAAGTGAACCGAGTGGTGGACCCACTCCTCCACGAGGTACGCCTGCACGAGACCGGCGAGGAACGCGAGCAGGGTCTGGGGCGGCAACAGGAGGGCCACCAGGAACGCCGGGAGCAGGAAGGGCCCCGTGTCCCGGATCGTCCCGTTGATGTGGCTGCCGTCCCAGGGCCGCTTGTGGTGCTCCACGTGGAGGTGGTCGAAGAGGGCGTGCTTCCAGTGCTCCAGGCCGGGGCCGTCGGGGAACACCCCGTGCAGGATGTAGCGGTGCACGAAGTACTCGAGCCACGTCCAGGCCGCGACGCCCAGGACCCAGAGCAGGGCGGCGACTCGCGGACTCGCCCGCAGGGCAACGGCCAGCGCTGCAGCCGTGACGATGGCGTAGATTACGGTCACCGGGTAGAGCCGCCGACGGCCCTTGCGAGCCTCGGTGGCCCACCGGATGGAAGCGGGGGTTTCCATGCTACTCAGGACGAAACCGACCCGGATGGGGTTCGCGCCCGGCGAACCGCCGATTGAAAAAGGATGCCTCAAACGAGGTGTGGACCGCAACCCGCTCCCTGCGGTCTGCCTCACGGGGTCGGTCGGCTCGGCTCCTGGCTGAGCGGCGGGAAGCCCTTCTTGCGGGCCTCCTTGTCCACCACCGCGACGAAATCGTTGATCCGGGGCAGCTTCTTGCCGTTCACGTACAGGGTCGGAGTCGCGGTGATCTGGAGGCGGTTGGCCTCGGCGATCTGGGCGGCGAGGTCGGCCTTCGTCTTCGGGTCGCCGAGGCAGCCCTCGATCGCCGCCGCGTTGAGGCCCGCCTCCCCGGCGAGCCGGACCACGTCCGCGGGCTGCGGGTTCGAGACCTCAGCCGAGAAGACCCGGTCGTGGTAGGCCTCGAACTTGCCCTGGTAGCTCGCGCACACGGCGCCAAGGGCGAGGTTGCAGGCGCCCGGGTGGGTCGCCCGGGGGAGCCTGGGATTGCAGGCGTTGTCGAGCGGGTAGTTCATGAATGTGACCGCCACGCGTCCCCCCGCCTGGGGGACGAACTGCGCGAGCGCGCCGGCGAGGCTGCGGCAGAACGGGCACATGAAGTCGGAGAACTCGACGACCTTGACCGGCGCGTTCGCGGGGCCCCTGAGCGGCGCATTCGCGACGTCGATCTTCACGGGGGCGGAGCCCTCGAACTCGCGCTGGGCCTTGTCGGCGAAGTAGCCCTCGAGCTTGCGCGGGTCGTCGAGCGTCGCCTGGAGCGTCTCCGCGCGCTGCTTCCAGTACGCGGCGTCCTCCGGCGCCGCGGTCGCGCCGGGGATGACGCTGGCCGGGACCGCACCGGCGGAGTCGGCCGCGGCGGGGGGGGCGGCGGCGGGAGCGGGCGCGGGTGCGGCCGGCGCAGGCGCGCCCAGGAGGCGGGCCTGGCGCTGCTCGGCTCGGGCCAGGAGGCCCGCGTCCGCCGCGAGGACCCCGCCCACGAGCGCGAGCGCCCCGAGCCCCCAGCCGGCCAGCGCGACCCTCCCCTCGGGCCGCACTGCCGCGGCCCCCAGCCCTCGCGCGGCCGCACGGGCCGGGAGCAGGACGAACAGCGCGAGCGCGCTCAGCACGTAGGTGAGGATGCACAGCGCGCAGTAGGCGTGGATGGCCACCGCCTGGACGCCCAGGAGAGCGAGGTCCACCAGGAGGCCGAGGGCGAGCGCGGCGACGACGATCGCGGCAAGGGGATCCCGCAGGTCGGGGGGGGCGGCGAGCGCGAGGGCCAGGAGCAGCGCCAGCGAGAGGTAGAAGGCGAAGCCCCAGGCGGCCACGGGCAGGCCGGCGAAGCGGGACCAGGGGGAGCGCGCCACGTCCTCGCAGCCGCTCGTCTGCCCGTCGCCGCAGGCCTGGTTGACGGCCGACACCACGGAGGGCTCGCCGTGGTGCTGCAGGAGCAGCACTCCGGAGACGGCCGCCCCGGCCAGGCACAGGCACAAGGCCGCCACGATCCTCAAGGTCGCGCTCGATCCCACGTTGACCTCCCGAGACAGCGAATCTAGCCGACGCCCGTGGCCCGCGCAACGCGAGCGCCGGGCCTCATCCCCGGTCGAGGTGGGCCCTCTCCGAGTCTCCCATCTCGACCCGGCCCGACGGGAAGTACTCCCTCCAGCGCCGCGTGACGAGAGCGGCCGTGTCGGGGTCGCCGGAGACCTCGGCCGGGAAGCCGGGCTTGCGGCGCGCGTCGATCAGGACCGGGGGCTCGTGCACGAGGTGGTGGCGGACGACCCGCGTCGCCGCCGCGTGGAGGTCGGCGGCGGGCTCGAAGCGCGTGAAGGTCGTCCACAGGAAGCTCATCGGGCTCGCCGCGGCGCGCCCCGGCTCGTCGGTGAGGACGACGAGCGGCCACTCGGCGAAGGCCGGGTGCGCGGCGAGGCGCGGCCCCGCGCCGGGGTCCGCCGCCGCCGGCGGACCGCCCACCACCAGGCAGCCCCCGCAGAAGACGCGCACGTCGGTGACGTCGGACGGGGGCGGCACCGGGGGGCGGAACTGCCGCGGGAGGTCGCGCACGGCGTCCCCCAGGCCGAGCCAGACGCCCTTCGATCCCTCGTTGACGGCCGGCCCCGTGTAGTCGAGTGTGTCCATCGACAGGTTCGAGAAGACGTAGAGGTCGGTCTGCGGCCTCGTGCGCGCGAGGAGGTGCTCGAGCGTGCCCCGGAAGTCCCGGAGGTCCACCGGCCGGTCGAGGACCAGCAGGAACTTGGTGAGCGAGAGCTGCCCCTCGCCGAGGATACGGAAGGCGGACGCCATCGACTCGCGCTTGTAGCGCTCCTTCACGACGGCGGCGGCGAGCGAGTGGTAGCCGGTCTCCCCGTACGACCAGAGGTCCACGACCCCGGGCATCACCAGCGGGAAGAGCGGGGCGAGCAGCTCCTGGAGGAGGTCGCCGATGAAGAAGTCCTCCTGCCTCGGCTTGCCGACGACCGTGGCCGGGTAGATCGCGTCGCGACGCCGGCAGAGTTTCTCCACGCGGAAGACCGGGTAGTCGTGGCGCAGCGAGTAGTAGCCGTAGTGGTCGCCAAACGGCCCCTCGGGCTGCCGGGTCCCCGCCGGGACGTGGCCGACGAGGGCGATCTCGGCGCTCGCCACGAGCGGGTGCGGGCCGGGGCCGGGGCAGCGCTCGAGCCGCCGGCCCGCGATGAGCGAGGCGAGCATCAGCTCGGGCACGTTCTCCGGCAGCGGGGCGATCGCGGCAAGGACGAGCGCGGGCGGGCCGCCGAGGAACACGGTGACGGGAAGGTCCTCGCCGCGGGCCTCGGCCGCCGCGTGGTGGAAGCCCCCGCCCTTGCCGATCTGCCAGTGCATCCCGGTCGTGCGCGGGCCCTGGACCTGCAGGCGGTACATCCCGAGGTTCGAGCCGCGTCCCTCGGGGTGCTCGGTGTAGACGAGCGGCAAGGTGACGAACGGGCCGCCGTCCTCCGGCCAGCAGGTGAGGGCCGGCAGGCGGTCGAGGCGGACGTCGTCGGTGACCACCTCCGTCACCGGCCCGCGGGCGCGCCGCGCGAGGCCGACGCGCAGGGCCTCGAACGCCAGGTCCCGGGCGGCCCAGAGCTTGCCCGCGGTCGGGGGCATGAGCGTCTGCGCGACGTGGACGAGTCGGCGGACGAGCCGCTCGGGGCGCGTTCCGAAAGCGAGCTCCGCCCGCCGCGGGGTGCCGAAGAGGTTGGTGGTGAGCGCCATCTCCGCGCCACGCACCCGGGTGAAGAGCAGCGCCGGCCCGCCGGCTGCGATCGTCCGGCGGTGGATCTCGGCCGCCTCGAGCCGGGCGTCCACCTCCGCCTCGACGACGGCGAGGTCGCCGTCCCGGCGGAGCCGGTCGAGAAAGGCGCGCAGGTCGGGGAAGGAGGGCTCGTCTGCCATGGTGGGCTCCGTGGGGATGCTAACATTCGGCCGATGAGCCGACCGGGAGCCCCGGGGGCGTCGTCTCTCCTCCGCCAGCCCTTCGAGGACGACCACTTCCACGATCAGTGCGGTCTGTTCGGGGTGTTCGGCCACCCCGAGGCGGCCCACCTCGCCTACATGGGGCTCTACGCCCTGCAGCACCGCGGGCAGGAGTCCGCGGGGATCACGGTGGGCGACGGCAAGAGGCTCCGCCTCGAGAAGGGCATGGGCCTCGTGAGCGACGTCTTCACCGAGGCGAGGCTCGACGCCCTGCCCGGGGACCGGGCCATCGGCCACGTGCGCTACTCGACGTCGGGCGACACCGTGGCCTCGAACGCCCAGCCCTACCTCATCGAGTGCCACCGCGGGCCGATCGCGGTCGGCCACAACGGCAACCTGGTCAACGCGGCAATCCTGCGCCAGGAGCTCGAGGCGGCCGGCTCGATCTTCCAGTCGACCTCCGACACCGAGGTCATCCTCCACCTCTACGCGCGGAGCCACCGCGAGCGCCTCGAGGACGCGATCGCGGCGAGCCTCTACAAGGTCATGGGGGCGTTCTCGCTCGTCTTCCTCACCCCCGAGGCCATGGTGGCCGCGCGCGACCCCTGGGGCTTCCGGCCGCTCGTGCTGGGGCGGCTCGACGGCGCGACGGTCGTCGCCTCCGAGACCTGTGCCCTCGACCTCATCGACGCCCAGTACGTGCGCGACGTCGAGCCGGGGGAGGTGCTGGTGGCGGACGCCGCGGGCGTGCGCTCGTTCAAGCCGTTCCCGCCGGAGCCCACCGCCCACTGCGTGTTCGAGCACGTCTACTTCGCCCGGCCCGACAGCCTCGTCTTCGGGCGCACCGTGCTCGATTCGCGGCTGCGGCTCGGCCGCGAGATCGCCCGCGAGGCGCCCGCCCCCGCCGACGTCGTCGTCCCCATCCCGGACAGCGGGATGGGGGCGGCCCTCGGCTTCGCGGAGGAGAGCCGGCTGCCCTTCGAGTGGGGCCTCATCCGCAATCACTACGTGGGGCGCACCTTCATCCAGCCCCGCCAGGGGGAGCGGTCGGTCGGGGTCAAGATCAAGCTCAACCCGGTGCGGCAGGTGATCGAGGGCCGGCGGGTCGTGCTCATCGACGACTCGATCGTGCGCGGCACCACCTCCCGCAAGATCGTCCGCATGGTCCGGGAGGCGGGGGCGCGCGAGGTGCACCTGCGCATCTCGAGCCCGCCCACCACCGGCCCCTGCTACTACGGGATCGACACCCCGCTCAAGAGCGAGCTCATCGCCTCGTCGCACTCGGTCGAGGAGATCCGCCGCTTCGTCGAGGCCGACAGCCTCGCCTACCTCTCGCACGAAGGGCTGCTGCGCGCGGTCGGCGACGAGGCGGGCCGCCGGCACTGCACCGCCTGCTTCTCCGGCCGCTACCCGGTGGCGGTGACCGTGCCCGACGAGGACCAGCTCCGGCTCTTCGAGAAGGCGCGGGCCTGAGGGGCGCGGCGGTGCCGCGCCTGCTCGCCCTCGGCCACGTCTCGCGCGACCGCCGGCCCGGCGGCGACGTGCTGGGGGGCTCGGTCTCGTATGGCGCCCTCGCCGCCCGCCGGCTGGGCTGGGACGCGGCGATCCTCACCAGCGCGGGGCTGGACTTCGAGCCCCAGCGCGAGCTGCCCGGGATCCCGACCTTCGTGCGGCGCTCGCCGGCCACCACCCGCTTCGCGAACGAGTACGAGGCCGACGGCACGCGCCACCAGTTCGTCACCGCCCGGGCCGACGACGTGGACCTCGAGGCGCTGCCCCCCGCCTGGCGCGACCCGGACGTCCTCCTCCTCGGGCCGCTCGTCGGCGAGCTGGCCGGGGTGCAGGCGACCGCGCTCGAGGCCGGCTGCGTCGGCGCGATCGCCCAGGGCTACGTGCGGGACGTCGACCCGGAGGGGCTCGTCTCGGCCCGCGCGTGGTCGCGTCCGGGGCGCGACCTCCTCGGCGTGCACGTGCTGTTCCTCTCCGAGCACGACCTCCCCGACGCCGGCGCCCGCGCGCGCGAGCTCCTCGCCCACGTGCCCATGGTCGCGCTCACCCGGGGCTGGCGGGGGCTGACCCTCCTCACGCGGGAGGGGGCCCACGACGTGCCCTCGCTCCCACGGCCCGAGGTCGACCCCACCGGCGCCGGCGACGTCTTCGCCGCGGCTTTCCTCGTGCGCTACCAGGAGAGCGGCGACCCGCTCGAGGCCGCCGCCTTCGGTGCCTGCGCCGCCTCCTGTGCGGTCGAGGGCGTGGGCGCCTCGAGCCTCGGCGACCGCGACGAGGTCCTGCGCCGGATGGCGCGCCGGGAGCGGATGATCGAGACGGGGGAGTGGGAGGAGTAGACTCCCACCGGAGGTGAGCATGAGCCGCACGCGAGTCGCCCTCTTCCTCTCGGCCGCCGTGGCCGCGGGGGCTTTGGCGTGGGCGCAGGCCCCGGCGGCGAAGCCGGCGCCGAAGCCGGCGAAGCCCGCCGTGAAGGAGCCCCCGGTGGCCCCCGGCACCGAGGCCGTCGTGGAGACGGCGAAGGGGAGCTTCACCCTCCGCCTCCTGCCCGAGGTCGCGCCCAAGCACGCGGCGCTCTTCGTGAAGACCGCGAAGGCGGGAGGCTACGACGGGACCACCTTCCACCGCCTCATCGCCGGCGGGATCGTCCAGGGCGGGGACCCCCTGACGAAAGACCCGGCGAAGGCCTCCCTCTACGGCACGGGGGGCCTGGGGCTGTTGACCGCGGAGTTCTCCGACCGGCCCTTCGTGCGGGGGACCGTGGCCGCGGCGCGCAAGCCCTCGAGCCCGGACAGCGGCGGGCGGCAGTTCTTCATCTGCATCCGGGACCAGCCCTCGCTCAAGGGCCAGTACACGATCTTCGGCGAGGTCGTCTCCGGCATGGAGGTCGTCGACCAGATCAGCCTCGTCCCGGTCGACGGGGACAAGGCGAAGGAGCGAGTCGAGATGAAGGTCACGGTGAAGGAGCCGCCGGCCGCGCCGTGACCGCGAGCCCGTCGGCGATCGCCGCGCCCGCCGCCTTCGCGGCCGAGTGGGCGGAGTGGGAGGACGAGCGCCTCCTCGGCCTTCGGATCTGCGACCTCGGCCTGCGGATCCGCGGCAGCTTCGTCGAGCCCTTCCTCCGGCAGGTGAGGCGCGAGCTGCGCCAGCGGGGGCTGCGCTTGAGGCCCCACTTCTGGCTCTCCGACGAGTGGTTCTGCCCCGACGGGGTCGCCGGCGTCGCCATCCCGTTCTACCTCGCCCACCCCCGCCTCGCCCGGCTCGAGCACGCGCAGATGCTCGAGGTCGAGGGCGGGACGGCGGACTGGTGCCTGCGCATCCTGCGCCACGAGGTGGGCCACGCGCTCGAGAACGCCTACGGCCTCCGCCGCCGCAAGCGCCGCATCCAGCTCTTCGGTCGCAGCTCCGAGAAGTACCCCGAGGACTACGCCCCGCGGCCCTACAGCAAGAGCTTCGTGCTCCACCTCGAGGCGGGCTACGCCCAGAGCCACCCCGACGAGGACTTCGCCGAGACCTTCGCGGTGTGGCTCACCCCCGGCTCGGACTGGCAGAGGCGCTACGCGGGCTGGAAGGCGCTGCGCAAGCTCGAGTACGTCGACGGCCTGATGCGGGAGATCGCGGGCCAGGAGCCGAGGCTGCGGGGGCAGAGGGAGGTCGAGCCCCTGCGTTCGCTGACGAAGACGCTGCGGGAGCACTACGCCCAGCGGCGGGACGCCTACGGGGTGGGGGAGCTCGAGCTGTACGACCGCGACCTGCGCCGGCTCTTCTCCGCCGCCCCCGAGCACGCCAAGGCCCCCTCCGCCGCCCGCTTCCTCTCGCGGCTGCGCCGGGAGGCGGGGCGCCGGGTGCGCCGCTTCACGGGCAGCTACCAGTACCTCATCGACCGGGTGCTCGGCGAGATGATCGAGCGCTGCCGCCAGCTCAACCTGCGCCTCGCGACGCCGGAGGAGCAGGCGAAGCAGGACTTCCTCGTTCTGCTCGCCGTGCGCGTCGTCAACGATCTCCACACCGGGCGCCTCCGCCTGGCCCTGTGAGCCTGTGGCCATGAAGAAGCAGCGCGTCCTCGCCCTCGTCGACGAGAACCTCGTCCCCCCGGACGACCCCGCCGGGCACGACGTCGTCAACGCCCCCTGGAAGACGGAGTTCGACGTGGTCCACACCCTGCGCGAGGAGGGCCACGAGGTGCTCGCGGTCGGGGTGGGGGGCGAGCTCGGCGTCATCCGGCGGGCCATCCAGGAGATGAAGCCGGACATCGCCTTCAACTTGCTGGAGAGCTTCGCCGACGTCGCCACCTGGGACCAGAACGTCGTCGCCTATCTCGAGCTGATGCGGGTGGCCTACACGGGCTGCAACTCGCGGGGGCTGCTGCTCGCGCGCGACAAGGCCCTCGCCAAGAAGATACTGACCTACCACCGGATCCCGGTGCCGGACTTCGTGGTCGTGCCCCGGGGTCGCGCCGTGCGGCGCCCGCGGAAGCTGGGCTTCCCCCTCATCGTCAAGTCGCTCACCCTGGACGCCTCGATCGGCATCTCGCAGGCCTCGGTGGTCGAGGACGACGCGAAGCTCGAGGAGCGGGTCCGCTTCATCCACGAGAGCATCGAGACGCCGGCCCTCGTCGAGGAGTACGTCGAGGGCCGCGAGCTCTACGTCGGCATCCTGGGCAACCAGCGCCTCCAGGTGCTGCCGACCTGGGAGCTCGACTTCTCGGGCCTCCCCGAGGAGGCGCGGCCGATCGCGACCGAGCGGCTCAAGTGGAGCATGAGCTACCAGAAGAAGCACGCCGTCACGACCGGCCCGGCGAAGGACATCCCCGACCCGGTCGCCCGGCGGATCGGCGAGCTGTGCAAGCGCGTCTACCGCAGCCTCATGCTGAGCGGCTACGTCCGCATCGACCTGCGCCTGACCGACGACGGCCGGCTGGTGGTGCTGGAAGCGAACCCCAACCCCCAGCTCGCCTACGGCGAGGACTTCGCGGAGGCGGCGGAGAAGGCCGGGATCGACTACGGCCCGCTCCTCGAGCGGATCATGGCCCTCGGCCTCGCCTGGGAGCCGGGCTACCTGGGGTAGAGACCGCCTACGAACCCGATCGCCTGTTCAGGAGGTCAACGATCGCCGGGTCCTTGATGGATGCATCGTTCGCGAGGAGGAAGGCCTTGCCCAGGATCTGGTCGAGCTTGGCGTCTCCCACGAACGGAAGGTGCGCCTCCCAGGATGAATCGCCGAGGGGAAGTGCGAGCGGGAGGTGCACCGCTCCGGGCTCGATGAGGACATTCCCGCTGCCCAGGTGAATGCGGTACTCCCGAAGCCTCCCCGTGACTACCAGGTAGACCCCGTCGAGGCGGCAGCGTTTCCCGATGATCAGGCGGGGCAGAACTGCTTCCAGGACGGCCGCTCGATCGGCTGCGGCCACGCAAAGCTCAGCGTACGCCTGGAGGCTCCAGTAGTTCTTCTCGTCGTCCGATCCGTGTTCCAGGACGGCCGGATCCCCCGCGATGCTGGCCACGCTGACAAAGAGATCAACGTCGCGCAGGACCTCCGAGAAGACCTGTCGTGGAACCCGCAGTGTGAGAGATCCCGCCTCACCCGCGGCAGTGAACCTCACATCTCCGGTGACGAGTGTCACGTAGACATCGCGCCAGACGCCGGTGGCGCCCACCTCGAACTCAGCCGAGAGGCCCCATGAGGGCAGGGACAGGTTCGGGCCACGTCCTGGCTCAGCGATCTCCAATGCGTACTTCCAGCCCCTCTCGCGACAGCAGGCGGCCAGCAAGTGCTCGCGCAGGAGATGGCCGGAGAACTGGCTCGCACGGAGGTCGGTATCGCCCGGCCCAGCATCGAGTCGGTAGACCTCGCGGTGTGCCTGCTTGAATGGCTGCGTGACCTCCTGCTCGACGAGCCACCGGCGCCAGGCGTCGACCGTCGTTGCTGGCGTGTCGAGCGGGTGCCAGAGCTGAACTCCGGTCGATGCGCCGACCTCCGGTCGGGGCTCTCCCTCGGGCGCCACGAAGCCCCCGTCGCGGAACACGCCAAGGGCCGAGCATTCCTCAGTTCCTACGCGCCAGATCAGGTGGCGCACCATGGGGCCGATGAGCGGCTGATTTGCGTAGCGCTCGAGCCAGTTCCCGTAGGGGATCCAACGAGGTCTCAGGTAGAGAGCCTCGAGACGCGACCGTTGCGCCTGCAGGTCTGCCTCGACGTCGCGGCGCACCCGTCTGAGTCGCTTGACGGCTTCGGGATGGCTCCGGATCGCTTCGGCGGGCGCCGACTTCAGCAGCTTGCCTGAAGGGCTACGCCACTGGAGCTCCACTCTTCCGGTTCCGAGGACGTGGACCTGCGCCGTAGAATCCCCCACTTGCTCGGTCAAGAGGCCGTTGTCGCTGATCCCGCAGGTCGGCACGGACAGCTCGGTAATCTCGTCCACGGTGACCCCGACCCGCTCTGCGGCGGCCTCGTAGGCTTTCTGAACGGAACGCTGGCCGGCGCTGTACTTGACCTGAGCGCGTAGCCGAGCCAGTTGCGCAAGACCCTCGCGGTCGGGCATGACTCCGAGGGCGAAGATGCAGGCGTTGCCCAGGCGTTCCGAGTAGGCACCGCGGTCAGGGATCTTGTGGAAGCACTTCAAGCAGAGTTCACCGAGCGCTCTTGCCAGCGGCGCGCCCTCGGTCAGGCTGGCGGTCCAAACAAGCCCTCGAAGCGCTCCGGAATTGACGTGCTGCATCTGGTCCGGGCCACGCTCCGGAGAGTCGAGTTTCGGGAGTCTCGAGAGATCGACCCGTGCACACCAAGTGGCCAGCTGCTCTGAGAAGTCCTTCCACCCCAGACTGTCGACGATGGAGCGTGCCTGAGCCAGCCATCTCTTCGATGGCTGGGGGGTGTCCGCGTCTCTCCCCATCGCCATGAGATGGACCCACGGCTGACTGCGCTCCGACTCCATGCCCATCAGGTCCGCGTTGATGGCCTGTGCCCAGGCGTCCCGTTCATCGAGCGGAGCGCGCTGCCGGTCGCGCAGCAGGGCGTCGAGTCGCCTGATCCAAGCCACCTGCTCATGCGTGGGGTGGCCACGGTCGAGATGATTCCGTAGTCGGGCAAGGGCCCGCTGTGCCCGGAGCGTGAGCCCCGGCGCCTGGGCGAGGGTCTCCGCGCAGTCGATGACACGTTCGGTAACCTGGCTCCAGTACCCACCGCCGACCAGATCCGCGGCTTCCACGATCGCGACTTGGACCTCGGGAGGAGACGGAACCGAGCTCGCGACGCGGTGGGTCACCAGCCGGAGTGCGGCATCGCGGCCTTGATATCGGGATTCAGGATCGGCCCCGTCGAGATACTCAAGGGCCACCACGAGCAACTCAGGATTGCGTGCGCCTCCTTGATCCCAAAGAACCCGCTCGATGGCTCGGTAGACGACCGCCGAATCGCGCTGGGCCTCGGGCTGTTCCGCCTCAGCAAGCAGCCGGTTGAACAACCGCTGTGCCTCTTCTCTGGCCGCATCGCGGTCTGCAGGATCCATCGCGGCGAAGCTACCCGCGCCAGTGACCACCGTCAAGGGCCGCGCGAGCTCACTCCGCGCGGAGCACCTCGAGCGGCGGGCGGCGCCACACCTCGGTGCTGCCGGAGAGACCCACCAGCACGGTGAGGCCGAGGACCGAGAGGAGGAGGGCGAGCAGCGACGGGCCGGGCAGGGCGAACGCCCCGCCGAAGACGAAGCGGACGAGGGCCCAGCCGGCCAGGGTCGACAGCAGGATCGCCGTGCCGGCGGCCAGCGCGCCCAGGACCGCGTACTCCGCGAGCAGGATCCGCAGCAGCTGGCCGCGCCGCGCCCCGAGCGTCCGGAGCAGCGCGCCCTCGCGCACGCGCTGGTAGCGGCTCGAGGCGACCGCGCCGGCCAGCACGAGAGCACCGGCGGCCAGGCTGAAGAGGGCCATGAAGCGGATGGCGAGGACCACCTTGTCGAGGACGCCCTCGATGGCCTGCTGCACCTGGGCGAGGTCGAGGGTCGAGATGTTCGGGTGGGCCTCCACGACCGCGCGCTGGAGCCGGGCGCGGGCGGCGGGGTCCTCCACCCGCGAGAGGAGCACGTAGGTCTGGGGGGCGGCGTCGAGCGGTCCCTCCGGGAAGAGCACGAAGAAGTTGGGCTCGAAGCGCGCCCACTCCACCTCGCGCAGCGCGGCGACCCGGGAGCGCACGGGGACGCCCTGGACGTCCCAGACGATCTCGTCGCCGAGGCCCACCCGCAGCTCGCGCGCGAGACCCACCTCGAGCGCGACCGGGACCGTCTCGCCGTCGCCCCGGCCCTTCCACTCGCCGGGTTTCCACCACGCGCCCTCCACGACCCGCTCGGACGGCGCCGGCGCGTCGCGGTAGCTGCTGCGGTACTCGCGCCGCAGGGCCCAGCGCTCCGGTCTCTGCGCGTCGTCCTCGATCGCGAGCAGCTCGCCCGCGGGGCGCCCCTTCAGCGACTGCAGGCGCATGGGCACGATGGGGACGACCGGCGCCGTGAGCGGGCCGGCGGCCTTCACCCGAGCCTCGACGTCGTCTCGCTGGTCGGGCTGCACATCGAAGAAGACCACGTTCGGACGGGCCGTGCCGCGGTCGACGCGCAGCTCGCGGAGCAGGTTGTGCTGAACGAGAACGAGCGTGCTGAGGAGGAACGCTCCGAACCCAAGGGCGAGGACGACCGACAGCGTCTGGTTGGCCGGGCGGTAGAGGTTGGCGAGGCCCTGGCGGTAGAGGTACGGCAGGCGCCGCGGGAAGAAGCGGCGCAGCCCGCGCACGAGGAGCAGGGCGGCGAGCCAGAGGGCGAAGAGAGCGATGCCGATCCCGGCGGCGAAGGCGAGGCCGAAGGCGAGCCGGCCGGCCTGGATCACGGCCATGGCCACGAGGCTCGCGGCGAGGGCCAGGGCGGCAGCGATGCGGGCCGGGTCGCGGCGCGGCCCGTCCTCCTCGAAGTCGCGCCGCAGGACCGCGAGCGGGGAGACGCGGCGGACGGCCAGCAGGGGCAGGAGCGAGAAGGCGACCGCCACCCACACCCCGATGCCGATGCCGCCCAGGACGGCCGGCCAGGAGAGCGACCAGGACACGTCCACCGGGAGCAGCCCCCTCAGCAGGCGGGGGAGCACCACCTGGACGGCGGCGCCGAGCGCCGCCCCGGCCAGGCTGCCGATGAGGCCGAGCGCCACCGCCTGCACGAGGTAGGCCGCGAGGACCGTTCCCCCGCTCGCCCCCAGGCAGCGCAGGACGGCCACCGTCGCGAGGCGGCGCTTGATGAAGACGTGGACGGCACTCGCCACGCCGAGGCCGCCGAGGAGGAGGGCCACCAGGGCGACGAGGCCGAGGAAGTTCCCGAACCGCGACAGCGTCTCGCTCAGGCGCCGCTGGTCCTCCGACACGGTACGTATGCTCAGGCGCTCGGCGGACAGCCGCGGGCGGAGGCGGTCGGCGATCCCCTGGGCGTCGGTCCCGGGCGGCAGGCGCAGGTACGCCTCGTAGCTCGCCCGCGAGCCTCGGGTGAGGAGGCCGGTCTCCGCGACCCGCGAGCGGGAGACGAAGACCCGCGGGCCGAGGGCGCTGCGCAGGCCGACGTCGCCCGGCACGTTCAGCGCGGTGGCCCGCACGACGAAGCGCGCCTCGCCGAGGGCGATCTCGTCGCCGACGCGTGCCCCGAGCGCGACGAGCAGCGACTCGTCGACGATGGCACCGCCCGTCTCGGCGAGGCGGCTCCACTCGCCGGCGGGCGCCGTCTCCCGCGCCCCGAAGAACGGGTAGCCGGGATCGACGGCGCGCACCTGGACGAGTCGCGTCGTCGCGCCGCCCGGCACGAGCGCCATCGCCCCGAAGCTGACGGCCCGCGCCGCGTCGGCGGGCGGGCTCGTGGCCCGGCGCGCCTCGTCGAGGAGGGCCTCGGCCGCCGGCGAGAAGGGCCCGGCCGTCGAGATCGCGATGTCGGCCCCGAGCAGCGCCCGGGCCTCCTGGCGCACGGACTCGCGCAGGTTGTCCGTGAAGGAGTTGATGGCCACGAGGGCCCCGACCCCGATCGCCACCGCGAGGACGATCAGGAGGCCGCGCCGGAAGGACGCGCGCGACTCCCGCCAGGCGAGGGTGAGGACGAAGCGGAGCCGGCTCACGGGCGGGCGGCGACCGCCGCCGTGTCCTCGACGAGCGCCCCGTCGCGCAGGCGGATGACCCGGCGGGCGCGGGCGGCGAGGTCCGGCTCGTGGGTGACGAGGACGAGGGTGGTTCCGAGCTCGCGGTTCAGCTCGCCGAGCAGGGCGACCACGTTCTGCCCGTTGGCCGCGTCGAGGTTGCCGGTGGGCTCGTCGGCGAACAGGAGCTTCGGCCGGTGGGCGAAGGCGCGCGCCACCGCCACCCGCTGCTGCTCGCCCCCCGAGAGCTGGGCCGGGTAGTGGTGCCCGCGGTCTCCGAGGCCCACACGCTGCAGCAGCTCGTCCGCGCGGGACCGGCCGTCTTCGCCCCGCAGCTCGAGCGGCACCTGGATGTTCTCCCGGGCGGTGAGGGTCGGGATGAGGTGGAACGACTGGAAGACGAAGCCCACCGCCTCGGCCCGCACCCGCGCGCGCTCGTCCTCGGTGAGGGCGGCGAGGTCGCGGCCGTCGAGGACGACGCGGCCGCGGGTCGGCCGGTCGAGGCCGGCGAGCAGGCCGAGGAGCGTGCTCTTGCCGCTTCCCGAGGGCCCGGTGACGGCGAGGAAGCCGCCCGGCTCGAGGTCGAACGTGATATCTCTGAGAACGGTGATCTCGCGCCCGCCCGAGACGTACGTCCGGGTGAGCGACTCGCAGCGCAGGATGGACATGGAGCGGTTCCGGCCCCCTCGGGTCATCTTATCGGCAAACGGCGCTGCCCTCGCGGGGCTCGCCCTGCTCGCCGCGCTCGCGCTCGGGGCGTGCCGCGGTGGCGCGCGACCGGAGGGCTCGGCCCCGCCGGCCGCCAGCCCGACGGTGGCCCCGGCGGCCGCGCCCGCCGACGACCGGCCGGTCGTCCTCTGCGTCGGGACGAGCCTGACTGCCGGCCTCGGCCTCGACCCGTCGGAAGCGTACCCCGCTCTCCTGCAGCAGAAGATCGACGCAGCCGGCCTGCGCTACCGCGTGGTGAACGCGGGAGTGAGCGGCGAGACCTCGGCCGGCGCGCGTCGGCGCATGGGGTGGCTGATGCGCCAGCCGGTGGCGGTGCTGCTCGTCGAGACCGGGGCGAACGACGGCCTGCGGGGCCAGGACCCCGGCGCCACGCGCGAGAACATCCGGGCGATCCTCGACGAGGCGCGCCGGCAGACGCCGCCGCCGAGGCTCGTCCTCGCCGGGATGGAGGCGCTGCCGAACTACGGCGAGGAGTACCGTCGCCGCTTCCGCGCCATCTACCCCGAGCTCGCCCGGAGAAACGGCGCGGCGCTCGTCCCCTTCCTGCTCGACGGGGTGGCCGGGGAGGCGAGGCTCAACCAGGCCGACGGCATCCACCCGACGGCCGAGGGCCACAGACGCGTGGCCGAGAACGTCTGGAAGGCCCTCCGGCCGCTGCTCTAGACGACCGTCTCCAGGAAGGCGAGGGCCCGCTCGGGGGCCCAGAACCAGCCGGGCGCCTGCGAGCGGGAGACGAAGCCCACGTGGCCCCCGGTCGACGCGATCTCCCGTCTCACCGACGGCGCGAGCGGCCAGCCGGCGACGGACGCGACCGGGATCATGGGGTCGTCGGCCGCGGCGAGGACGAGCGCCGGGCGGTCGATCGAGGCGAGCCACGGCCCCGCGCTCGACCGCTCGTAGTACTGCGCGGCGCTCTCGTAGCCGCCGAACGGCGCGGTGATCCGCTCGTCGTACTCGCGCACCGTGCGCAGGTCGCGCTCGCGGCCCTCGGTGAACAGGTCCGGCCGCCTCCGGTTCCGCTGGCGGTAGCTCTCCGCCAGCATCTGCATGAAGTAGTGCTGGTACATCCCGTTGCCGGGGGCCTCGAGGGCGTCGGCGCAGGCCGCGAGGTCGAGCGGCGGGCAGATCCCCACGACGCCGCGAAGAGTCGCGGGAAGCCGCTCGCGCCGCCGGCCGAGCATGAGCAGCGCGAGGTTCGCCCCGAGCGAGAAGCCGACCACGGCCAGCCGGGGGACCAGGCTCGAGAGGGCGGAGACGGCGGCGAGGAGGTCGGTGTCGAGGCCCGCGTTGTAGGGCAGCGGGCACAGCGCCTCGCCGTCGCCGGAGCCCCGCATGTTCATGCGCACGACGTGCCAGCCGCGGGCCCAGGCGAGCCGGCCGGTGGAGACGGCGTAGGGGGAGGCGTCGGAGCCGCCGAGGCCGTGGACGACCAGGAGCGCCGGTCGCTCCTCGCGCGGCCCGTCCTGCCAGCTCGCCCGCAGCAGCAGGCTCACCCCGTGGCCCGCCTCCACGACGATGTCCTCGGAGGGCGCCCGCCAGCGCAGGAGCCGGCGCAGCCAGTAGCCGAGGAACGTCTGGCGGTGGCCGCCGGCGAGCCAGGCGGGCGGCTGGAATCCGTCGGTCGACTCCGGTGGGTGCATAATCTCGGGGCTCGCGGGGCTTCTCGTCGATGATACAGGCCTTCCACGTCTACAAGCAGTACGACCGGGAGTCGATGGCCCTCGCCGACGTGACGCTGAGCGTCGAGAAGGGCGAGTTCTGCTTCCTGACCGGGCCGTCCGGCGCCGGCAAGACGACCTTCCTCAAGCTCGTCTTCCGCGAGGAGCTGCCGTCGCAGGGCCAGATCCTGGTGGGGGGGAGGAACGTCACCGCCATCCCCGACGGGCAGATCCCGGAGCTGCGCCGCTCGATCGGGGTCGTGTTCCAGGACTTCAAGCTCCTCAAGCGCAAGACCATCCTCGAGAACGTGGCCTTCGTCCTGCGCATCCTCGGGGTGCCGGCCCGCGAGCAGAAGCGGCGCGCCTTCGCCGCCCTCAAGGCGGTGGGGCTTCACCACAAGATGCACGCCTACCCGCTACAGCTCTCCGGCGGCGAGCAGCAGCGGGTCTCGATCGCGCGCGCGCTCATCAACGAGCCGATGCTGCTGCTCGCCGACGAGCCCACCGGCAACCTCGACCCCGACATGGCGGCCGAGATCATGAGGCTCTTCCTCGAGGTGAACGCGCGCGGCACCACCGTGCTGGTGGCCACCCACGACCGCGACATGATCCACCGCATGGGCAAGCGCGTGATCGCGCTCGAGAAGGGCCGGGTGGCCGCGGCGTAGGGAGCCCCCGGGCACGGCGTGATCCGGGGCCGGCTTCCCTTCGCCGTGCGACGCCGGCATGATGACGAGATGCGTCCTCGCGCGAGCCGCTCGGCACTTCTCCTCGTGGCCCTCCTCGGTCTGGGCGGCTGCCGTTCGTCCTCGCCCGACCTCGCTCCGCCGGTCCTCCCGGCTGCGGCTCCCGGGCCGGCGGGGCAGGCCGCCCCGCCGGCGGAGCCGCCGGCCGCTGTGCCGCCCCCGGAGGCCGCGCCCGGCGTACTCGCACCGCCGCCGCTCGAGCCCCCTCCGCCGGAGGAGCCGGCGTCCGAGGAGGAGCCGGCGACCGAGGCCGAGCGACTCCAGAAGGAGGCCCTGGAGGCGTGCCAGTCCGCCGAGGAACTCCTCGGCCGGGGGGAGGTCGAGGCGGCGATCACGGCCGTGGACCGGGCCTACGCTCTGATGCTGGAGCTGCCGGCCAACGGGGACGGCACCTTCCTGCAGGCGAAGGAGGACATCCGCGTCCTCGCGGCCGACCTGATCGGCCGGGCCTACCGCGCCGGTCGCCGCGGCCCGGCGACGGTCGCCTCGTCCTGGGACCTCGCCCTGCCGATCACGGACAACCGGCACGTGCAGCGGGAGATCCAGAGCTTCACGACCGTCGAGCGCGAGCAGTTCCTCGAGGCCTACCGCCGCTCCTTCCTCTACCGGCCGATGATCCTCGAGCGCCTGGAGAAGGCGGGCCTGCCGAGCCAGATCTCGTGGCTGCCCCTCGTGGAGAGCTGGTTCAAGGTGAGGGCCCTCTCCCGGGCGAGCGCCCTCGGCATGTGGCAGTTCATCGCATCGACCGGCGTGCGCTACGGCCTCGGCCGCGACTCGTGGGTCGACGAGCGGCTCGACCCGGAAAAATCCACCGACGCCGCGATCGCCTACCTCACCGACCTGCACGGCCTCTTCGGCGACTGGCCCAAGGCCCTGGCCGCGTACAACTGCGGCGAGGCCCGCGTGATGCGGCTCTCCCGCTCCGCGTCCGGCGAGTACCTCGACTTCTGGGACCTGTACGAGGCGCTGCCGGGCGAGACCCGGCGCTACGTGCCCCGCCTGCTCGCCGCCCTCCAGATCATCGAGGACCCCGCGCGGTTCGGGATGACCCTGCCCGGCCCCGAGGGCGCGCCGGCGAGCGTGGCCAGCGTCCGCGTGGAGCGGTCCGTGAAGCTCGACCGCCTCGACGCGGCGCTCGGGCTCGAGGCGGGCACGCTCGCCGCCTTCAACCCGGAGCTCCGGCGCCAGGCGACGCCCCGGCGCGCCTACGAGTTGCGCGTGCCGGCGGGTCAGGAAGACGCCGTGCTCACCGGGCTCGGCGCGCTGCCCGAGTGGACGCCGCCGCCCGCCCCCCGCTACGCCACCCACCGGGTGCGCAGCGGCGAGACGCTCTCGACCATAGCGCGCCGGTACGGGACCAGCGTCTCGGCCCTCATGCGGGCGAACAGCCTCGCCAGCCCCAACCGGTTGCGGGTCGGGCAGAGCCTGCGCGTCCCCGGGCGAGGGGCGGCGAGCGCGAACTAGCGCGCGAGGATGGCCCGGATCCGCGCCACCACCGCCTCGAGGGCGACCTGGTTCTCGGCCCCCTCGGGGATGATGAGGTCGGCGTAGCGCTTCGAGGGCTCCACGAACTCGAGGTGCATCGGCCGCACGGACTCGAGGTACTGCCGCTCGACCGACTCGAAGCTGCGGCCCCGCTCGTGGATGTCCCGGTTGAGCCGGCGCAGGATCCGCACGTCGGAGTCGGTGTCGATGAAGAGCTTGATGTCGAGCAGGCGCCGCAGCGGCTCCTCGGCCAGGATGAGGATCCCCTCGAGGATGACCACCGGTGTCGGCTTGAGGGGGTCGCTCAGGACCCGCCGCGAGTAGGTCGCGTGGTCGTAGGTGAGGCAGGGCACGGGGCGCCCGGCCTTGAGGTCGCGCAGGTCCTGGACGAGGAGCGAGGTGTCGAAGGCGTCCGGGTGGTCGTAGTTGATGGCGGCCTGCGCCGCGGGCGGCAGGGTGCTGCCGTCCTTGTAGTAGGAGTCCTGGGCGATCAGCAGGCAGCGGTCGTCGCCGACGCGGTCGCGGATCTTGACGGCGAGGGAGGTCTTGCCGGAGCCCGTTCCTCCGGCGATGCCGACGAGCACGGTCATGGCGCGGATTATAATCCCGCCGCCGATGGCGTTACTGCGCGCGACCGTCTATTTCGTCTCCGAGGCCGTCACCAGCCTCTGGCGGAGCCGGCTCGTCAACGCGGTGTCGATCGGGACGATCGCGGTCAGCCTGTTCGTGCTCGGCGCGTTCCTGACCGTGGCGAGCGGCCTCGGGGAGATGGTCACCCGCTGGACCGAGAAGGTCCAGGTCATCGTCTACCTCGAGGACGGGACGGAGGACCGGGTGCAGGCGAGCCTCGAGAACCGCCTGCGCGAGGACCCGGCGGTCGGCTCGGTCGAGCTCGTCAGCCGGGAGGAGGCCCTGAGGCGCTTCCGCCAGATGTTCCGCGACCTCAGCTCGCTGCCCGAGGACCTCGGCGAGAACCCCTTCCCCGCGTCCCTCGAGGTGACCCTGCGGGCCGACCGCCAGTCCCCGGCCGAGGTGGAGCGGCTGGCCCGGGCGTTCGGGACGGTGCCCGGCGTCCGGGAGATCCAGTACGACCTGCTCTGGATCGAGCGGCTGGCCACGGGCGTGCGGCTGGTGCGGGGGGTGGGCGCCTTCCTCGGCGGGATCCTGGTCCTCGCCGGCGTCTTCACGATATCGAACGTCATCCGCCTGACGATCTATGCGCGCGAGGACGAGCTCGACATCATGCGCCTGGTGGGGGCGACGCGCGCCTACGTGAAGGGGCCCTTCGTCGCCGAGGGCGTGATCCAGGGCGGGCTCGGCGGGCTCGCGGCGGCGGCCCTCCTGTGGGTGGCGCTCGCGTGGCTCTCGCGCAGACCTGGCCTCGTCCGACCTGCTTAGCCGGGCCGCGTTCTCCATGCCCCCGGGGCTCGGCCCGCTGATGGTGGCGGGCGGCATGGTCGTGGGCCTCGCGGGGAGCCTCGTCAGCCTCGCCCGCCTGAAGGTCTAGATCCGGTACGTCTTCCCCTGGACGAGGAAGGCGACCCGGCGCCGCCGCAGCGCGCGCACCTCGGCGTGGATCCTCGCGAGGTGGCGGGGCTTCGCGCCGTAGAGGAGCACCGGCACGTCGCGCTCGAGCTTGCGCAGCTCGGTGTCGAGAGTCTGCGGCGTGAGGTGGCCGGACACGTTCGCCAGCTCCTGCAGCACGTTCGGGAAGGACGTCTCCACGATGACCGCCTTCAGGTTGCGCGTCTTGTTGACCACCTCCCAGAACCGGTCGGTGGGGGCGGTGTCGCTCGAGTAGGCGAGGGTGCCCGTGCCGTCCTCCACCAGGAAGCCGGTCGTGGGGACGATGTGCGACACCCGGACCGCCCGTATCGAGAGGCCGTTGACCTTGAACGGCCTCTCCACCGGCACCTCGACGAGCTTCAGCACCGGGGTGAGGTCGTTCGGGAGGCAGGTGAAGTCGGGCCAGGTGTGGTTGTTGAAGAGGTGGCTCTTCATCGACGCGATCACCTCGCGGATCGCGTAGATGCGGAGCGAGAAGCCGGGCGCCGAGAAGTTGTTGTCGATCAGGAAGGGCAGCGAGCAGGTGTGGTCGAGGTGCGAGTGCGAGATCACCACGTCCTTCACCTTGACCTGCTCGCGGAGGGTGAGCGCTCCCGACACGAAACCCGCGTCGAGGCAGACGGTGTCGTTCAGGAGGAACGACGTCATCCCGCACTCGGGCACGTTGCCGCCAAAGCAGCCGAGGACCCGGAGCTTCATGTCTGCCCCCCCCGCAAGTCCCTGTGCCGAATACGCTTGCGGGAAGACCGCAACCCGCGACGCTAGCACGCGGCGTGCAATCCGGTCAAGTGAGCCACATCACGCGCCCGCACCCCAGCCGTCGTGGCCTCCTCGCGTTGCCATACCAGCACTTGGCCCTTTCCCTTGACCGACCGCTCGAGCCCTCCCGGCCCCGGAGGATCGACCTCCGGGGCTCTTGTTTCTGCCTATACTGAGACATGGGTCGCTTTCGACCGCCCTGCGCCCGTGTCCCGCGACCGGCCACCGCGGGTGCCTCGGCCCTGTGGGTCCTGCTCGTCGCCGGCCTCGCCGTACCCGCCCGCGCCCAGATGAACGAGTACGAGCAGCGCTACGGGGGACAGACGATCGAGGTGTCCGTCGACAACCTCATCGGCATGCCGGAGTCCTACATCGGCAAGGCCGTGCGCACGCGGAGCCAGCTCGAGATGGATGCCACGTCGAGCGGCCTGATCTACTACCTGCGCGGGACGTTTGGCGGACGGCTGTATCTGTACCCGGTCCCCGAGGCGGCGTCGACGTGGGAGCGGGAGGCGCGGACGTGGGCCGGGCGGGAGGTGGAGGTCACGGGTGGCGTCGAGGCGAACCGGGACTCGACCGGGGCGGCGAGTACCGTCTACCTGCTCATCTGGTCGTTCCTCGGTCCTCCCGACGAGAAGGCGGCCCGGGTGGCCTCCGCCCCGGTGACGCTCGAGGAGCTCGTCACGAAGCCCGACCGCCACGACGGCAAGATGGTCAACGTGCGCGGGCAGTTCCGCGGCGCCAACCTCTTCGGCGACCTGCCTTCCGCGAGCCGCAGGCGCTCCGCGGACTGGGTGCTGAAGGACGACCTCTTCGCGGTCTGGGTGAGCGGGAAGAAGGCGAAAGGGCCGGGGTGGGACCTCGACCCGGACCTGCGTCGCGACACCGGCAAGTGGCTGCAGGTCACCGGCCGCGTGTCGGTCTCGGGCCGCGTGGTCACGATCCAGGCGACCGACGTCGTCCTCTCGAAGCCGCCGTCGGCCGCCCGCCCCGCCGAGGCCCAGGTCCAGCCGACGCCGCCGCCCCCGCCGAGGCCGGCGAAGCCGCCGGTGGTGGTGTTCTCGCTTCCGCTCGACGGGGAGCGGGAGGTGTCGCCCGACACCGTCTTCCAGGTCCAGTTCAGCAAGGACATGGAAGAGGAGAGCTTTCGGGGCCGGGTGGCCCTGCGCTACGCGGGGCGCCCGCAGCCGGGCGACAACTCCCTCGACGCGATGCGCGTCACCTACGACGGGGGGCTCCGGACGCTCCGCGTGGACCCGGGCGACCTCCTGCGCCAGGGGCGCGTGGTCGAGATCCTGCTGCTGCCGGGGATCGTGGACCTCGACGGCCTCCCGCTCGAGCCGCGGCCGGGCCGCACCGCCGGTGCCGCCACGGACGTCTTGCGGTTCCTGGTCGCCGGCGGCGGCCTGCTCGGCGGCCCGTCACCGTGAGGTCGCGGCGCTCTCCTTCCTGAGGACGAGGATCTCGGGGTCGAGGAACTCGGCCTCCGGCCGCAGCCAGCCCTCCTGCCGGAAGCGTGCCGCCACCGTGAAGCCGCCCCGTCCGGACACGAGGTCGCGGAAGAAGCGCGCCCGCTCGGGCTGCTGGTCGGGGTGCTCGAGGAACCGTTCGTAGAAGGAGCCGGTGAGGACCAGCCACTCCGCGGCCCCCCCGGGGTAGGCGCGCGCCGCCTCCTCGAAGCGCTCCCTCGGGGCCATCTCGCGCGAGAGCGTCCGCACGACGCGCGCCTCGCGGCCATCGGGCACGCGCGGGGCGTAGCCCTCGTGGTTGGTGATCACGTCCACGGTCGCCCCCGGCGGCACGTTCGCCTCCATCCAGCGCTCCGCGCGCAGGCGCGAGTCCACGAAAAACAGGCGCACCACGAGTACCGCGGCCAGGGCGGAGCGGGCGAGAACGGCCCCGGTGAGCAGGCGTCGCGCCCGCGGGACGCGGCCGAGCGCCAGCGCGGCCAGCCAGGCCGCGGCCGGCAGGGCAGGGGCGATGAAGCGCATCGCGCGGTGGCCCGAGGAGGCGACGAGGGCGTACGGGGCGAGGGCGGCGAGCGCGACGACGAGCGCGGACCGGCTGCCGCGCGCGACCCGGGTCGCAGCCAGCCCCAGGCCGAGGAGCGCCGCCGCGAGCACCGGTCGAGTCAGCGCCTCGCCGGCCAGGACGAGGTAGGCGCCCCACGAGGTCGACTCGCCGACGAGGCCCTTGTACTCGTGGCGGGTCTGCGCGTTGAACGCGAGGTCGCTCAGGAAGGCCCGGGGCTCGAGGACGGCCCCCGGCGTCCCCAGCACGAAGGCCGCCGCCGCGGCGAGCCCGGCCACGACGACCTCCCGCCGCACGAGGAGGCGGGGGACCGGGCTCGCTCGGGGCCACCGCTCGAGCGCCAGCGGGGCGAGCATCGCGGCGCCGCCGAGGCCCGACGCCACGGCGAGGCCGCGGACGAAGGCGCGCGCCGACTCGGGGTGAAGGAGCCGCGCGTCGGGGAGGTGCAGGCTCGCGGCGAGGGCGGCCCCGGGCCCGGTGGCGAGGGCGATCGCGGCGGCGATCGACCCGAGGCCGGCCGCGAGCCACGCGACCCGGTCTGCCGGGCCGCACGGCCCGCGACGGCGAAGCCAGACCGCGGCCAGCGCCGGGGCGACCAGCGCGGCCGCCGTGTACTTGGTGGACGCGGCGAGGCCGAGGGCGGCACCCAGCGCCCACGCCGGGGCTCGGTCGTCCAGGTGGCGCAGCGCCACCACGAGAAGGAGGGCGGTAGCGGCGAGGACCCAGGCCTCCGGCGTCGCGAAGTGGCACAGGTTGACGACCCCGGGAGCGAGGGCCAGGAGAAACGGGGCCACACGCCCCGCCTCCTTTCCGGCCGCCGAGGCGGCGACGCCGAGCAGGAGCACGGCGGCGGCCCCGGCGAGGGCCGAGAGCACGCGGGCGGCGAGGAGCGGGTCCCCCCACGGCTCGGGCAGCGACCCGAGGAAGGCCCCCTGGATGGCGACGACCGGCGCGGTCAGCGCGAGAGGAAGCGAGGGGTTGACGTAGGTGCCGGGCAGCCACCGCCGCTCCTGCACCATCGACGCCACGACGTCCGCCTTCTCGTCGGGGTGGAAGCGCGACGGGAGGCCCCAGCCGATGCCGGCCAGGTTGAGGGCCAAAGCGAGGGCGGCGGCGAGGAGGACCGGGCGGCGCTGGGGCATGCGCCTTCGGGCGGCGCCGCTAGGACGGGCGGGGCCCGTGGAGGCGGGCGAGGGCTCGCGCGCCGATGTCGCGGCGGCAGGTCATCCCGTCGAAGTGGACGCGGCCGACCGCTTCGTAGGCGCGGGAGATCGCCGACTCCAGGTTGGCGCCGAGCGCCGTCACCCCGAGGACGCGACCCCCGACCGTCTTGAGCTGGCCCTCCTCGCGGCGGGTGGCCGCGTGGTAGACGACCACGTCGCTCCACTCCTTCAGCGAGTCGAGGCCGGTGATCACCTTGCCGGTCTCCGGCGTGTCGGGGTAGCCGCGGCTGGCCAGCACCACGCACACCGCCGGCTCCTTGGCCCACTCGATGCGGGTCTCGCCGAGCTGGCCGGCCGCCGCCTGCTGCAGGATCGGCACGATGTCCGAACGCATCCGCGCCATGATGACCTGCGTCTCGGGGTCGCCGAAGCGGGCGTTGAACTCGAGCACCTTCGGCCCCGACTCGGTCATCATGAGGCCCGCGAAGAGGACGCCCTGGAAGCGACGGCCCTCGGCGGAGAGGCCGGCGATCGTGGGCAGGACGATCTCCTGCATGATCCGCTTGTGGCCGTCGAGGCTGATGTTGGTGGTCGGGGACACCGTCCCCATGCCCCCCGTGTTCGGCCCCTGGTCGCCGTCGAGCGCGCGCTTGTGGTCCTGGACCGAGGCCATGGGCACGACGCGCGCGCCGTCGGAGAACACGAGGAAGGACACCTCTTCTCCCTCGAGGTACTCCTCCATCACGACCCTGGCCCCGGCGGAGCCGAACCGCTTCTCCGCCATGATCCCGTCGACGGCCGAGCCCGCCTCGGCGGCGTCGCGGACGACGATCGTGCCCTTGCCCGCGGCCAGGCCGTCGGCCTTCACCACGAACGGGTAGCCGAAGGGGGCCCTCTTCACGAAGGACCGCGCGTCGTCGAGCGAGGCGCAGACCTCGTAGCGCGGCGAGGGGATCTTGTGCCGCGTCATGAACTCGCGGGCGAAGGCCTTCGACCCCTCGATCTCGGCCGCTCCCCGCGAGGGGCAGAAGATCGGCAGCCCGCGGCGCACGAACTCGTCCCCGATCCCGAGCACCATCGGCAGCTCGGGGCCCACCACCGTGAGGTCGGCCTTGACCGTCTGGGCGAAGTCGGCCACCTCCACGATGCTGGAGGAGTCGATCGGCACGCAGTCGGCGATCTCGGCCATCCCGCCGTTGCCCGGGGCGCAGTAGACCTCGCTCACGAGGGGGCTCTGGCGGATCTTCCACGCCAGGGCGTGCTCCCGGCCGCCGTTGCCGACGATCAGGATCTTCATGGGCGGGGAAAGGTGACACGCGGCCCGGCCCCTGTCAACCGCGGCGCGGCGTCGTGCTAGCCTCTTCGCGCCCATGCAGGCCGACCCGAACGCGCCTCTCCGCACCTCCCGGCGTAGTGTCGACCCCGCCACCCTCGCCGGCGCTTTCGCCGCACTGGCCTGGGTGACCCTGTGCGTCCGCTGGTTCGACGTCGCGGCGCCGTGGCGCCCGGCGGCCCTCTCCGCCCTGCACCCCGCGGTGCTCTTCGCGGTGCTGGCCCTCGGCGCGTCCGCGTGGTGGCGAGGCCGCCGAGTGGTCCTCGCCGGGGCTCCCCTCGGCCCGGCCGCGCCGGCCCTGCTCCTGGTCCTCGCCCTCGCTCTCTTCTTCCGCCTGCCGATCGCGATCGGAGGCGCGGGGGTCGCGGTCACCCCCGACGGCGCGCTGTCCGGCATCGTGGCCCTGCGCGTCGCGGAGGGGGGCGAGCATCTCGTCTTCGTCCCGCACGTGCCCTACAGCGGCAGCCTGAAGTCCCACCTGGCCGCCCCGCTCGCGTTGCTGATGGACCCGGCGCGGGCCTTCGCCCTCGTCTCGGTCCTCTTCTACGTGGCCCACGTCGCAGGCCTCTTCCGGCTCGCCCTGCTCGTGGCCGGGCCGCCCACGGCACTCCTCGCCGGGCTCTACGCCGCGTTCAGCCCGGCGTTCGTCACGCGCTACAGCCTCAGCAACGACGGCAACTACGTCGAGGTCCTGGCGCTCGGCACCTGGGCCCTCTGGCTCGCCGCCCGCTGGACGCGCGAGCCCGACGCCCGTCCCCGCCTCGCCCTCGCGGCGGGGCTCCTCCTCGGCCTCGGCTTCTGGTGCCACATCCTGGCCGTCATCCCCCTGGCCGCGGTGGTCGCCCTCTTCCTGCTCGTGGCCGTCGCGCCCCGGAAGCTCGGCGGCGACGGGTGGCGGGGGCTCCTGCACGTCCCGCGCTCGCTCCTGGCCCTCGCCCTCGGCTGGGCCATCGGCTACGTCCCCGGCCTGCTGTGGAACCTCGCGAACGACTGGCTGTCGTTCGAGTACCTCGTCCCGGGGGAGGCCCGCACGGTCGGGGTGGGCGGCTCCGAGGCGGCGGCCCTGACCGAGGGGCTGGGCGAGAAGCTCCGGCTGATGGTCACGGACCACTGGCCGGTGCTCATGGGCTACGACACCGGCTACGCGCCGGGGGTGGACCGGCTGCTCCTCGGCCTCTCCTGGCTCGGCGTGGCGGCGGCCCTCCTCTGCGCCGGGTGGGCGGCCCGCCGCGCGTGGCGCGAACGCTCGTGGCCCCTCTTCTCCCTGCTCCTCTTCGGCGCCACGAACCTCGCCGTCGCGCTGGTCGCGCTCCCTCACGTCCCGGGCAACCCGCGCTACATCCTCTTCCTGATGTCGGTCGTCCCGGTGCTCCTCGCCTTCGCCCTCGGCTCGGGCTGGCGCCGCGGTGTCCTCTTCGTCCTCGTGGCTACCGGCGCCGTGGCCTCCTTCGCCCACGTTCCGCCCACCCTGCGGCAGGACGCGAGGTGGCGCGAGTTCGTGGCCGACCTGGAGCGCGAGGGCGTGCGCTACTGCTACACGGACTTTTTCCTCGCCACCCGGGTGAACTTCCTGTCGAGCGAGCGGATCGTGTGCTCGGCCAAGCTCGGCCCGACCACGACCGAGTACTTCTTCGAGTACCGCGAGCGCGTGGAGAAGGCGGGGGAGGCCGCCTTCATCGCGGTGAACCGCACGTCGGCGGGCCGGCTGGAGCGGAGGCTCGCGGAGCTGGGCGTCACGTGCGAGCGCCGGGAGCTGCTGAAGCCGGTGCTGCTGCGGCTGTCCCGCAAGGTCGACCCGGAAGAGCTCTTCCCCGGGCGCGAGTTCCCCCTGAGATAGGCACCCGTTATCCCGAGGAGCCCGACACGACGAGGCTCCTCGGGATGACGAGGCCGGAGTCTACGGCTGCAGTTCGGTGGTGACCACTGCCCCGCCCATCTGGGGCATCGTGGCCGTCGTCTTCACCACCTTGCGGGTGTCCTTCGCCACCCAGATCGTCGTCGTCCCCGGCTCGCCCTCGGCCGAGGCGATCTCGACCTTCCACGCCTGGAACGTCCCGGCGGGCACCGTCACGCCCTCGGAGCCCGTGACCTTCGCCTGCTTCAGCTGCACCTTCTGCTGGCGAACGTCGAAGTTGCGGAAGGTGACGCTGTAGCCCTCGGCGAGCGGCAGCGCGCCGATCGCCTCGTGGCTCCCGGCACCGTCGGCGAAGAGCTCGCCGCCGAGGTCCACCGAGACGGGCTTCGGCTCGCCGCCCATGGCCATGGTCCCGGTGGCCTTGCCGCCCTCGAAGGAGAGCTCGATCGCGGCGGGCCCCTGCTTGATCGACCGCTTGCGGGGGACGAGCGTCGCCTTGTCGAAGGTCGTCACGTCCGTCGCGTCGCCCATGGGCATCTTCGCGACGGCGGTGACGACGAACGTCGCCCCCTTGTCCTCGATGGTCTGGGCGATCGAGATCGGGATCGCCTTCCCGCCGCTCTCGATCTTCCCCTGGTAGCTCAGGCTCCCGGGGACGAGGGAGGCGACGACCTTCGGCACGCCGACCGCGGCCGCGTCCACCGCCTTCGAGAGCACGACCGTCTTCGGGTCGACCGTGATCTCCTTGAGGCGCGCCACGACCTCCGGCGTCCCGCCCTCCTGGGCGCGGCCGCCGATGTGCTTCGCGAAGAACGCCTCGCTGGCCGCCCACAGGGACATGCTGTTCACCGGGCGGGCGAAGCCGTGCCCCTCGTCGGGGGCGAGGATGTACTCGACGGGGAAGCCGCGGTCGCGCAGCGCGATCACGATCTGCTCTGCCTCCGCCTTCTTGACCCGCGGGTCGTTGGCGCCCTGCGCCACGAGGAGAGGGGTCTTGATCTTCTGAGCGGAGTTGAGCGGTGACTGCCGCATCAGCTGTGCCTTGCCCTCGGGCGTCCTCGGGTCGCCCATCCGGTTGTAGAAGACGAGGCGCGCCGCCTCCCAGTAGGGCGGGATGGAGTCGAGCAGCGTGATGAGGTTCGAGGGCCCCACGATGTCGACCGCCGCGGCGTAGACGTCGGGAGTGAAGGCCACCCCCGCGAGCGTCGCGTACCCGCCGTAGGAGCCGCCCATGATCCCGACCCTCTTCGGGTCGGCGATGCCCTGGGCGACGAGGTACCTGACGCCCCAGGTCACGTCGTCCTGCATCTTCTCGCCCCACTGCATGTTGCCGGCGTTGAGGAACTTCTTGCCGTAGCCGGTGGAACCGCGGAAGTTGGGCGAGAGGACGGCGTAGCCCCGGTTGGCCAGGAACTGGGCGAGGTTGCTGAAGCCCCAGCCGTCGCGCGCCCACGGGCCGCCGTGGGGCACGAGGATGGCGGGCAGGCTCTTCGCCGGCACGCCCTTCGGCAGGGTGAGGAAGGCGGGGATCTCCATCCCGTCCGAGGAAGGGTAGCGGACGGGCTTCATCTCGGCCATGTGCTCGCGGGGGATGCGCTCGCGCACCTTGTACTGGAGGACGAGCTTCTTCGTCCGGCGGTCGAAGAGCTGGACCTGTCCGGGATCGACGTCGCTCCCGGCGACGACCAGCAGCAGCTGGTCGTCCGCGGTGCCCGAGGCGAAGTCGACGTCTCGGCCCGGGAACCGGGACTTCAGCAGCTCGTAGTCCGCCTTCCACGCGGGGTCGCGGACGTAGACGCGCGTCCGCTCGTCCTCGTAGGTGGTCGCGACGAGCTCGTCCGTGGCCTCGGCGAAGTGGGTCCCGCCGAAATCGACCCGGTTCATCGGGTCGGACTCGACGAGCTCCTCTCTCCGGGTCTCGGGGTCGAAGAGCACGAGGCGCGTGAGGTCCACGTCGCCCTTGTTGGTCTCCATGTAGACGCGCCGGCCGTCCTTGTGAAAGCGGCTGGGGCCGCAGGTCTCGAACACGGTGCACGTGTAGACGGTGGCGAAGCCGTCGGGCTGGACCTTCAGGACCTCGGTGTCGCCGTTGTCGAGGGTGCGGGTGGCGAGCCGCAGCTTGCCGTCGAGGTCGAAGACCCAGCCCGAGATCCGATCGGTGTTCTTCCGGACGAGCTCGCGCTTCCCGGTCGAGATCGAGACCTTGTAGAGGTCGTGCCACGCGGCGTCCCGGTCGTTGAGGCCGACGTAGAGGGTGTCGGGGTCCTTCTTCGGGACCGAGTAGATGAAGGCCCGCGCCTTCTTCGCGTCCGTGAGGTTCCGCGAGGCCGGCACGTCCTTGCCCTCGGCCTTCGGGGCGGCGGGGTCCACCGCCCAGACGTTGAAGTTCTCGTCGCCGTCGTTGTCCTTGACGTAGAGGATGAGGCGGCTGTCCCGGCTCCAGAAGTACCCCGGGATGGGCCGCTTGGTCTCGGCGGTCACGCGCCGCGCCGCCTCGAAGGGCTCGGTCGTCTTCTTCACCCAGATGTTGCGGGTGTCGCTCCAGGGCTTGAGGAAGGCCATGTACTGGCCGTCGGGGGAGAGCTGGGCGCCGGCGATCTCCGGGTTGCCGAAGAACAGCTCGCGGTCGAGGAGGGGCGGCAGTCCGGTCTCGGCCGCCGCGGCGCCCGCCGCGAGGCCCAGGGTCAGGGCGAGAGACGCCCAGAGGGCGGTCCGAACGAGTCGGGTCATCGGGTCAAAGCCTCCGTGTTGAGGGGGATGCGGCGACTGGCCGAAAGGGGAGACGAACAGGAACACTCCAAGGACGAACTACGAAGGGCCGGGGCGCGGGGTTCCCTCATGCGTCGCGCTCGTAGGCCTCCCTCAGCCACCGCTTCACCTCGGCGTCCACGTCCTTTGGCGAGCGCAGGGCGATGCGGTGGGTGACCCGGCCTCCGCCCACCGTCTTCGTGGCTTCGAGCCGTCCCTGCGATTTCACTCCGGGCAGGACGAGGCCGAGGTCCACCCGGTCGGCGGTGCTCGGCTGGAGGGCCGCGAACTGCCGCTTGCGTACGAGCGAGACGTAGGTCTTGCGCGCGCTGGGCGCGACGTCCTTCCCGAGCCGGCTGGCAGCGGCGAGCGTGGCATCGTGCGTCTGGCGCAGGGCGGCCTTCTTTCCGGAGTACATCGTCGCGACGAGCGCGTCGCCGTCCTCGTAGTCCTGGTGGGGCCGGCGGCCCTCGGCGGCGTACGCGACGAGCATCGCGGTGGCCCCGCCCAGGCCGTGCTCCTTTCGCAGCCAGGCGATGCGGTCCTTCCGCTCTGCCGGGCCCGCCTTCTTCACGAGCGCGGCCCACTGCGCGAGGGTCCGTCCGGTCCTTGCGGGCAGGTTGCGCTCGATCGCTTCCATCATGTCCTGCGGCGACATCGGCATTCGGTCCCTCCGGCGGCAGGCAAGGGTATCCCGAAACGGGAGCGCCGCCGGACCTCCACTTCCATGGACAACCGCCGGCCGTCCTGATACGTTCCGTCGCAGGCGTTCGGAGCGAGCGATGGCCTCCCAGGCGACAGACCCCCCGGACGGCGCGCCCCTCGTCCACGCGGCCCCGGACGTAGCGGTGCCGCTGCGCGCCGGGCCGCTCCGGCTCGTCTTCGACCGCGGCGGGCTGCGGTGGATCCGGCTCGGCGAGCGCGAGGTCCTGCGCGGGATCCACGTCGCCCTCCGGGACGAGGCGTGGCGCACCGTCCCCGCCCGGCTCGAGGACCTCGAGATCGCGGCGGAGCCCGAGGCCTTCCGCATACGCTTCCTCGCGCGTCACCGCGGGGGACGCGTGCGCTTCGACTGGCGGGGGCGCATCGAGGGTGGCGCCGACGGCCGCATCGTGTTCTCGATGGACGGCACCGCGGGCGCCGCCTTCCTCCGCAGCCGGATCGGTTTCTGCGTGCTGCACCCGGCCGAGGCGTGCGCTGGGCGCGCCTGCATCGTGGAGATGGTGGACGGCGACCGCGCCTCCTCGGCCTTCCCGGCCCTCGTCGCCCCTCACCAGCCCTTCCGCAACGTGCGCGCGATCCTGCACGAGGTGACGCCCGGCGTCGAGGCCGAGGTGCGAATGGAGGGCGACGTCTTCGAGACGGAGGACCAGCGCAACTGGTCCGACGCGTCCTTCAAGACCTACTCGACGCCCCTGCACCTGCCCCACCCGGTCGAGGTGCCTGAGGGCGCGCGGGTCGCGCAGTCGGTGACGCTCCGCCTGTTCGGCGTGACCAGCGAGCCCGTGCAAGCGGCCGCGGCCACTGTCCCCGGCGCCCTCCCCAAGAAGCGCAACGCCAGCGAGCCGGTGGTCGTGCACGTGCCGCACGCGGGAGGCCGCGCCCGGCCGGCGCTGGGACTGGGAGGCGCCGCCCCCCGGACGCTGGACCCGGCGGACGCCGCGCTGCTGAAGGCGGCCCGCCTCGACCACGTGCGGGCCGATCTGCGGCCGGGCTCACCGGGCTGGGAGGGAGGGCTGGCGCACGCCGTCGCGAACGCGCGCGCCCTGGGAGCACCGCTCGAGATCGCCCTCTTCCTGCCCGACGAGCCGCAGGCGGCCCTGCGGGACCTCGCGGAGAGCTCGAGAGCGCTGCAGCCGCGGGTGGCCTGCTGGCTGCCCTTCCGTGCGTCCGACTCGACCACCGGCGACGGCCTCGCCGGCGCCGCGCGCGAGGCCCTCTCCGGCGTGGACGCGACCGCCCTCTTCGGAGGCGGGACGGACGCGCACTTCGTCCAGCTGAACCGGCGACGTCCCTCGCCCCGCGGGCTCGACCGGCTCGTCTTCGCCCTCAGCCCGCAGGTCCACGCCCTCGACGACGCGACGCTGTTCGAGAGCCTCGCCAGCCTGCGGTGGATGGCGGACACCGCGCGCGCCTTCTCGATGGGGGTCTCCCTCGGGATCTCGCCGGTCACGCTCCGCCCCCGCAACGCCTCCTCGATCGACCCGGCCGGGCCGCCGCTGACGGACGACCCGCGCCAGGCGTCGGCCCTCGCCGCGGCCTGGACGCTCGGCCTCGTCGCCGCCGCGGCCGACGCCGGCGTCGCGAGCCTGACCCTCTTCGAGCTGTCGGGCCCGCGTGGCGTGGTGGAAGGGGGCTCGGCCTTCCCGGTGCTCCGTGCCCTGGCCGACATTCTCGCCCTGCCGGGCTCCCTCGTGCTGCCCGCGCGGTCCCGACGCCCGGAGCGGGTGCAGGTCCTGGCGCTGCGGGCGGGCGGGCGCCTCCGCCTCTTCCTGGCCAACCCGACCGGGGAGGCGCACCCGGTGAGGATCGAGGGGCTGCCCGGCTCCGCGCGTCGGGCGCCGCTCGGGCAGGGTCCGGCGGGCGAGGAGGTAGGGGCCGACGTGGAGCTCGCCCCCCACGAGGTCAGCCGGATCGACGCCCCGCTGGCCGGAGAGTAGAGCTCGGCCGACCGGCCCCTACTCGTCGTCGGGCTCGCCGTCCTGCACGAGCGCGTAGACCTCGCGCGCGGGCCGGCCGAGCCGTCGCGCGGTCTCCTTGACCGCCTCACGCCGCCGCAAGCCCTCGGCCGCCAGCTGGCGATAGAGCGCCACCGGGTCCTGGCCGGCCTCCGGGGGCGGCGCCACCGCTCCGCCCACCACGAGGACGATCTCTCCCCGGACGGCTTCGCGCGCGGCGAGCGACTCGCGCAGCGCGGAGAGCCGGGCGCGCCGGTACTCCTCGTGCACCTTCGTGGCCTCGCGGCAGAGGAAGCCCTCACGGTCGCCGAGGGCGTCGACCATGTCGGCGAGGGAGTCCACGACGCGCACGGCGCTCTCGTAGAACACGAGGGTCGCCCGCTCGCGGACGAGCTCCTCGAGAGCGCGGCGGCGGGCGCCGGCGCGGGGCGGCAGGAAGCCCACGAACAGGAAGCGGTCCGTGGGCAGGCCCGAGACCGACAGGGCCGCGACCGCCGCGCTCGGCCCCGGCACCGGCACGACCGCGAGCCCCTCGGCACGCGCGTCGCGCACCAGGCGGTAGCCAGGGTCGGAGATGCCCGGCGTGCCCGCGTCGGAGACGAGGGCCACGTCGCGGCCGCCGCGCAGCGCCTCGAGGATCCTCTCTCCCTTCCACCGCTCGTTGTGCTCGAAGTAGGAGGTGGTCGGGGTCGAGATCCCGTGAGCCCGGAGCAGCGTTCCCGTGCGGCGCGTGTCCTCGCAGGCCACGAGGGAGGCCTCGCGCAGGACGCGCAGCGCCCGCAGGGTGACGTCCTCGAGGTGGCCGAGCGGGGTGGCCACGACGAAGAGCGTTCCGGGCGGGACGGCGGGGTCGGGCATATAACTCACTGATCTTCCGGCAGATCGCTTGACAGCCGCGGGGGCCTATCCTAGCATCGGTGTTTCGTAACGGCCCGGTTCCTCGAAAGCAGAGGGAAATACTAAGGCGGTCAGGGGGTGTATTTCAGGTTTGGCTGAGATCAAGATGCAGGAGGGCGAGTCGATCGAGAACGCTCTCCGCCGCTTCAAGCGGAAGGTCCAGCAGGAAGACATCATCAAGGACATCAAGAAGCACAGCTTCTACCTGAAGCCCGGCGACAAGCGCCGGGCGAAGCAGGCCCTCGCCCGCAAGAGGAGCCGGAAGAAGCTGCGCCGGGAAGGCGAGTAGCACCCGTCGCACGCCGGCCGCGCGGCCCCGCGGGGGGCGCGCGGCCGGGCCGCAGGCCGCTCTCATTGACTTGTCCGCCGGGCGCGTGATAGCGTAACCGACACTTACGTAACAGCCATATCTGCAGGGAGAAAGCCGCCATGAAGATCGTCGAGCGTCAGGTTGGTGACGTGGTGATCCTGGACCTCCACGGGAAGATCCTCATCGGCGAGGGGGACGACGCCCTCCGGGAGGCCGTGACCAAGCTGGCCGATTCGGGGAAGACCAAGATCCTCCTGAACCTGGCTGACGTGCCGTACGTCGACTCGGCCGGCCTCGGCGAGATCGTGAGGACCTACACCACCGTGAGCCGCAAGGGCGGCAAGCTCAAGCTGCTCAATCTCACGAAGAAGATCCAGGACCTGCTGTCGATCACGAAGCTCCTGACCGTCTTCGAGACCTACGAGGCCGAGGACGAGGCCGTTCGCAGCTACCAGTCCTAAGCCCGGTGACCCCGTGGCGGGCGGGTCCTCGGCGGCCCGCCCGCGCGCCCGGGGCGGCCACTTCGGGCCGATGAGCCTCCCGCGCGCCCTCCTCGTCTCGCTCCGGCCACACCAGTGGACGAAGAATCTGGTGGTGCTCGCCGCGCTCGCTTTCTCCAAGCACCTCTTCGACACCGATGCCGTCCTGCGCGCCGTCGCCGCGTTCGCGCTCTTCTGCGGCCTCTCCGGAGCCGTCTACCTCGTCAACGACCTCGCGGACGTCGGGCGGGATCGTCTCCACCCGCTGAAGCGCTCCCGGCCGATCGCGAGCGGTGAGCTGCCGGTCTCCGCCGCGCGGCTCTTCGCGGCCGCCCTCCTCGCCCTCGGCCTGGTCGGTGCGTCCTGGCTCGGCCCGGGCTTCCTCGTCTGCGCCCTCGGCTACCTGGCCCTCAACCTCGCCTACTCGTTCGGCCTCAAGAACGTCGTCATCCTCGACGTCCTCGCGATCGCGATCGGCTTCGTCTTCCGGGCGGTGGCGGGGGCGGTCGCCATCGACGTCGCGTTCAGCGACTGGCTCCTCGTCTGCACGATCCTGCTCGCCCTCTTCCTGGCTCTCGCCAAGCGCCGGCACGAGCTGGTCACGCTCCCGGACGCCGCGGCCCACCGTGCGATCCTCGCCGAGTACAGCCCCTACCTCCTCGATCAGATGATCGCGGTGGTGACCGCCTCCTGCCTCACCGCCTACGCGTTCTACACGCTCGCCCCGGAGACGGTGGCGAAGTACCGGACGGAGCGGCTCGCCCTGACCATCCCCTTCGTGATCTACGGGATATTCCGCTATCTTTACCTCGTCCACGGGAAGGAGCAGGGGGGCAGCCCGAGCGACGTGCTGCTCGCGGACAAGCCCCTGCTCGTCGCGGTCGCGCTGTGGGCGGCCGTGGTGGTGCTGATCGTGTACACGGCGCCCGGGGCGCCCATCCCCCGGGGGCACTGAGGCACGGGGTCATGAGCTTCGAGATCCGGGCCGACGGCATCGACGCGGAACGGCTGCGGGCCGAGGTCGAGAACCGCATCGAGGAGCGCCGGCAGGCCGGCCTCTACACCGACGAGGAGATCCGTTTCATCGCCGAGCGGGCCCTCGAGGGGGTCATCTCGGGGCACGACCTGCGGGCCGATCTCCTCGACGAGTTCCGCGCGCGGGACGCGCAGTGGAATTTCTCGTTCGACCCCGAGACGGTCTACCGCTCGAGCCGGGGCGGGGCCGGGCGGGCCCTCGAGGCGCTGCGCCGGCTCCTGCGGCCGGTGCAGAAGCTGTTCTGGAACCCGAACCCCATGATCGCCGCGCTCTCCCGCCAGTCGGACCTCAACCGCTTCTCCGTGCACCTGCTGCACAACCTCGTCCTCGAGCTCACCCGGCTGAAGATCGAGGTCCAGGAGCTGCGCAACCGGAACCTCCAGCTCCAGGGGCGCCTCGAGGCGCTCGGGCGGAGGGAGAAGGCGCTCGAGGGCATGGTCGCGTACCGCGAGGAGGGGACGAAGGACGGGGGCGCGTGAGGGTCCACCAGCTGCTCGCCGCGCTGAGCTACGGCGACGCGATCGGGAACGAGGCGCTCGCCATCCAGAGGCAGCTGCGCTCGGCCGGCCACGAGTCGGACATCTTCGCGGAGATGGTGCACCCGCGGGTGGCCCACCTCGCCCGGCCCCTGTGGGAGTACCGCGAGGTCTCCGCGCCGGACACGGTCTGCGTCTTCCACTTCTCGATCGGCAGCGCGGCGGGGCGGCTCATCCACCACGCCCCCGACCGCCTCGTCGTCGTCTACCACAACATCACCCCCGCTCACTTCTTCCTCGGCTTCCACCCCCACCTGGCGGGGCTCTGCCACCACGGACGGCGGGAGCTCGCCGCCTTCGCCCCGCGCGCGGAGCTCGGCCTCGGCGACAGCGAGTTCAACCGGCGGGAGCTCGAGGAGGCGGGCTTCGCGAGGACGGGCGTCCTGCCGATCGTCCTCGACCTTTCGCTGTACGAGCGGCCGCCGTCGCCGGTGGTGCGCCGCCTCCACGACGACGGGCGGACGAACGTCCTGTTCGTGGGCCGGATCATCCCGAACAAGAGGGTCGACGACGTCATCCGCAGCTTCGCCGTCTTCCAGAAGTGGCTGCGGCCGCGCAGCCGCCTGCTGCTGGTGGGCGACCACCGCGGCTTCGAGCGCTACCTCGACCGGCTCCAGGAGCTCGTCCGCGAACTGCGCGTGGACGAGGTCGTGTTCACCGGCCACGTGGACGACGACGAGCTCTACGCTTACTACCGGGTGGCGGACGCCTTCCTCTGCCTCTCCGAGCACGAGGGCTTCTGCGTGCCTCTCCAGGAGGCGATGCACTTCGGCCTCCCCGTCGTCGCGTACGACGCCGGGGCGGTGCGCGAGACGCTGCGCGGCGGCGGGGTTCTGCTCCGGGAGAAGGGGCCGGAGCGGGTGGCCGAGATCCTCGACCGGCTGACCCGCGGGAGCGAGCTGCGGCGGGCCGTCCTCGCCGGCCAGGCGCAGGCGGTGGCCGCCATCCGGGCCACGGACTTCGGGGCGATGCTGCTCGATCGCCTGAAGCCGGTGCTTGGGGAGGGGGGTGGGGGACCGGCTTTCCCGGGGGCTCTGCGAAACGGGGAGACCGGCCTTCCCGGAGGCCTTGCGGAACGGAAAGATGCGCCGGGACCCTCGACAGGATCTCCGCGTGAGGATTGATCAATGGGTCCCGGCGCTGCATCGCGGTGACGCGATCGGGGACTCGGCCCGGCTGATGCGGGACGCGTTCCGGTCGTGGGGCCACGAGGCCGACGTCTTCGCGCTCGAGCTCGACCCCGACCTTCAGGGAGACGGGCGGCGCTTCGCGGAGTGGACGCCCGGCGGCCCCGGCGACGCGGTGATCCTCCACTTCGCTCTCCCCTCGCCGCTCACCCCCGCCTTTCGTGAGCACCGCGGCCGGAGGATCCTGCTCCACCACAACATCACGCCACCCGCGTTCTTCCTCGGATGGGACGACGACATGGCCCGCATCTGCCGGGTGGGGCGGGAGGAGCTGCTGAGCCTCGCCGGGCACTGCGACCTGGGTCTCGCGGACAGCGAGTTCAACCGGCGGGAGCTCGAGGCCATGGGGATCACGCGCACCGGGGTCCTGCCCATCTGCCTCGACTTCGCCCGCTACCGCGAGGCGGAGAACCCCGTCCTGCGGCGGGTTCTGGAGGACGGGCGGACCAACCTGCTCTTCGTGGGCCGCCTCGCCCCGAACAAGAGGCCCGAGGACCTCGTCCGACTCGCGAGCTACTGGAAGCGCTTCATCGCCCGGGACGTGCGGCTCGTCCTCGTCGGGAAGCTCCCGCGCCGGCGGGCCTACTTCGACGCGCTGCAGGCCTTCGCGTACGAGGAGGGCCTCACCCCCGAGGAGGTCGTCTTCACCGGCCACGTCGCCCACGACGAGCTCCTCGCCTGCTACCGGGCGGCCCGGGTCTTCGTCTCGATGAGCGAGCACGAGGGCTTCGGGGTGCCCCTCGTCGAGTCGATGCTGACGCGCGTGCCGGTGCTGGCCTACGCCGCGACGGCCGTACCGTTCACCCTCGGAGAGGCCGGGGTGCAGTTCACCGAGAAGCGGCTCCCCGAGGTGGCGGAGGCCGCCCACGCGCTCGCCACCGACGAGACGCTGCGGGCCGCGGTCATCGCCGGGCAGGACCGTCGGCTCGCCGCCTTCGCCCCCGAGGCCGTCCTCGCCACCCTGCGCGGCCACCTGGAGGGCGGCTTGAGCGACCCCCGGCCGGAGGTCGCCTTCGTCGTCCAGCGCTACGGCGAGGGCATCACCGGAGGCTCGGAGTCGCTGGCGCGGGCGGTCGCCGAGCGGCTGGCCGCGGACCACCGGATCACCGTCTTCACCACCTGCGCTCGCGACTACGTGACCTGGCGCAACGAGCTGCCGGAGGGGCGGGAGAGCCTGGGCGGGGTCGACGTGCTCCGCTTTCCCGTCGCCGGGGAGCGCGACCTCGCCGCCTTCAACGCCTTCGCCGAGCCGCTCTACGTCCGCGAGCGGTCCCACGACGAGGAGCTCGAGTTCCTGCGGAGGCAGGGGCCGCACGCTCCCCGCCTCGTCGAGGCGCTCGCGGCACAGAAGGACCGCTTCGCCGCCGTCGTCTTCTTCACCTATCTCTACGCCCCCACCTACTGGGGGCTCAAGGCGGCCCCCGAGCGGTCCGCCCTCGTGCCGACCACGCACGACGAGCCCCCGCTGCGCTTCGGCGTGTACCGCGAGGTCTTCGGCCTGCCGCGGGCGTTCGGCTTCCTCACCCCGGCCGAGGAGTCGCTCGTCCGCCGTCGCTTCCCGCTGGGCGACCGCCCGGGCTTCCTCGTGGGGATGGGTGTCGACGTGCCCGGGGCCCCGGACGTCGCCGGCTTCCGCGCCCGCCATGGCCTCGGGCGCCCCTACGTCCTCTATGCCGGGCGGATCGACGCGGGGAAGGGCTGCGAGGAGATGCTCGCCCACCACCGGCGGTACCGCCACGAGAGGGAGGGAGAGGCCGAGCTCGTCCTGATCGGTCGCCTCGCGATGCCGCTGCCGGACGGGGAGGGCGTGCGCTACCTCGGCTTCCTCCCCGAGGACGAGAAGGCCGCGGCCATGGCGGGCGCGTGCGCGGTGGTGTGCCCGAGCCCGTACGAGAGCCTCTCGATCGTTCTGCTCGAGGGCTTCGCTCTCGGCACCCCCGGCCTGGTGAGCGCGCGCTCGGCGGTGCTCGAGGAGCACTGCCGCCGCTCGAACGCCGGCCTCTTCTACGCGGACGGGGACGAGTACGTCGAGGCCATGGCCCTGCTCGTGCGCGACCGCTCCCTGCGAGCCGCTCTCGGCGCGAGCGGCCGCCGCTACGTGGAGGCGGAGTACCGGTGGGACGCGGTGCTCGCCCGCTGGCGGGCCCTGGTCGTGGCCGCGGCGGGGGGGAGGCTCTCCTAAGAAGGCTCTCCCAGGAGGCCTTCCAGGGAACCGGCTCCCGGGAGGAGCCTTGCGGGAAAGGCTCTCCATCGGGGCTCTGGAGGTCCCTCGCGCGCCCGCCAGGTCTGGGGCGCTCTCGGGTTACTGGAGTAGCCGGAGCACGGCGTCGGCGACGGCGCTGCCCTTGAGGATGCCGGCGGCGCGGGCGATCTGCTGCACCGCATCCTCGATGGCCTCCGGGCCGGCCCCGCGCTCGATCTCGGCCCGTGCGCGGAGGTAGTGCTTCTGCACGACCGTCTCCCCGACCGGCCCGAGAAGCGCCACGCACTCGTCGCGCAGGCGCGCGAGGCGGGTGAGGGCCGTCGGTGCGGGAGCCGGCAGGCGGGGCGGCGGGGGAGCACCCGCCGCGGCCGGGCGCGGCGCCGACGGCGCGGGAATCGGCGCGCGCTCGGTCACCGGGGCGGCGCCCTTCTCCTTCAGCCGGATGAGGTTGGTGGCGACGAGCCCGTAGAGCAGCTTCGCCGCGTCGAAGACCCCCATGCCGGTGGCGCCGGCGATCTGCTTCACGGAGCGCTGCCCGTCGATCTTCGACAGGAGCAGCCACTCCATGGTGTTCAGGTTGATCTGGCCGTCACGGCTCTCGAGGATCATGAACTCGGGCACGAGGTCGACGGAGGGGATCTTCTTCGAGAGCACCCGCCACTCGTCGAGCCGGCGGGCCGCCTCCATCAGCAGGTTCGTGTTGCTCTTCTGGATCGACTGGCGGGGCGCCGCGACGCCCGCCTCGAAGCGGAACTCGCCGGAGCGCCAGATCGCCAGGGCGTAGACGGCCTCCTCGCCGGAGAGGTCCTCGTGCTCGGCGTGGACGATGCGGCCCTCGTGCAGCCAGATGTCGCCGTGGTTCCGTCCGTCGCTCATGCGGAAGACGCCGGTCTTCCCGCTCACGCTGACGAGCTGGATGATGTCGGGAAGGTGAAGCTCGGCGAGAGAGCCCTGAAATGCCATGGATCGCGGTCCTGGCGGGGCAGTTAAGTCCTGTCTTTACCGCCAATTAGCGCGAGGCTATCAATCCAGTCGCCCGATGTCAAGGACGCCGCTCACCTCGCGTCCCCTCCCGAGGGTCAGGAGCCCGGCCGGGCGAGAGAAGCCTCGTCGCGCGCGTTCTGTCCCGAGCGGCGCTCGCGGTCGCGCGGCAGCGCGATGGCGTGGCGCTTGATCATCTCGTTGAGCGTCGTCGGCTTGAGCCCCAGCAGGCGCGCGGCGTCCTTCTGCACGCCGCCGGTCGCGTCGAGGGTCGACTCGATGATCCGCCGCTCGAAGCCAGCGATGACGTCGCGGAGGTTGATGCCCTCCGGCGGCACGGAGACGGGCGGGATGTGGAAGAGCCCCGGGTTGCTCCGGACCTGCTCCGGGATCAGCTCCCGCCCGATCAGTGGGCCGGTGCTGAGGACCACCCCGCGCTCGATGACGTTCTCGAGCTCCCGCACGTTGCCGGGCCAGTCGTAGTCCATGAGGACCTGGAGGGCCTCCGGCGTGACGCCCTCCACGACCTTGCCGTTCTCCCGCGCGTACTTGTCCGCGAAGTGCTGGACGAGGGCCGGCACGTCCTCCTTGCGCTGGCGCAGGGCGGGGAGCTGGATGGCGATGACGTTGAGGCGGTAGTAGAGGTCCTCGCGGAAGCGCCCCTCCTCGACCGCCCGGCGCAGGTCGATGTTGGTGGCGGCCACCACCCGCACGTCGACCTTGACCGTCTCCACCCCGCCCAGGCGCATGAACTCGCGCTCCTGGATCACGCGCAGGAGCTTCGCCTGGGTCTCCATCGGGATGTTCCCGATCTCGTCGAAGAAGAGGGTGCCCTTGTCCGCCAGCTCGAAGAGGCCCTTCTTCGCGTAGACCGCCCCGGTGAAGGCGCCCTTGACGTGGCCGAAGAGGTTCGACTCGAGCAGCTCGTGGGGGAGGCTCCCGGAGTTCACCACCACGAAGGGCCGGTCCCGCCGCGGGGAGTTCTGGTGGACGGCCTTGGCCACGAGCTCCTTGCCCGTGCCGCTCTCGCCCGCCACGAGGATCGTCGAGCGCGAGGGGGCGACCTGGGAGATGAGCTGGAAGACCTGGAGCATCCGGGGGCTCTTCCCCACGAGCTCCATGAAGCGGCTCTGGTCGCGCAGCGCCGTGCGCAGCTCCCGGTTCTCGCCTTGCAGGCGTCGCTGGAGCAGCCCGCTCGCCAGGATGTGCAGCAGCTGCTGGTTGTCGAACGGCTTGGGGACGAAGTAGAAGGCCCCCTTCTTGATCGCGTCGATGGCCATCTCCATCGAGGCGAAGGCGGTGATCATGAGGACCACCATCTCGGGGTCGAGCTTCTTGAGCTCCTCGAGGACCTCGAGCCCGCCCAGCTCGGGGAGCATCACGTCGACGATGGCGGCGGAGTAGTTGCCCTTGCGGGCGAGCTCCACTCCCTCGACCCCGGTCTCCGCGAAAGAGACGTCGTAGCCGGCCTGCCCCAGCACGCGGCCGAGGACGTCCCGCATCACCTCCTCGTCGTCGACGACGAGGACCTGTTCCTGGCTCATCTCACCCCTGCCGGACGGCCTCGGAGAGTACGAGGGCGGGCAGCGCCACCTGGAAGGTGGTGCCCTGCCCGGGGAAGCTCTCCACGAAGATCGCTCCCCCGTGCTCCTGGACGATGCCGTAGGAGACGCTCAGCCCCAGCCCCGTGCCCCTGCCGATCCCCTTCGTGGTGAAGAAGGGGTCGTAGATCCGCCGGATGTGCTCGCGGCGGATACCGTGGCCCGTGTCCTTCACCTCCACCACCACCGTGTCGACATCGGCGTACGTGTGGAGGGTCAGCCACCCGCCGCTCGGCATGGCGTCGCGGGCGTTCAGGATCAGGTTGAAGAAGACCTGCTGGATGCGGTTCTCGTTGCCCCGGACCGGCGGGACCTGCTCGGCCAGCTCGCGGCGGACGCGGATCCTCGAGCCCTCGAGCTGGTGCTCCACGAGCGAAAGGACGTCGACGAGGACCTTGTTGACGTCCACGCGGTCGAACTCGGTGCCGCTCGAGCGCGAGAAGTTGAGCAGGCCGTTGATGATCTTGGCGGCGCGGAAGCTCTGCTTCTCGATCTTCTCGAGGACCTGCTGCCGCGGGTCCGCCTCGTCGAGCTGCCCCCTCAGGAGCTGCGTGTACGACGAGATGCCGGCGAGGGGGGTGTTCACCTCGTGGGCGACGCCGGCGGCGAGCAGGCCCACCGAGGCCATCTTCTCCGCGTGCTGCAGCTGCTCCTCGAGGCGCACCCGGGCGGTCACGTCGTCCAGGATGAGGATGGTCCCGTGGCGCTCGCCAGGCCCGGCCTGGAAGGGGGCGGCCGACACGTTGACCATCAGGCTGCGGCCGTCCGCCGTGGGCAGGTGCAGCTTGTAGATGTGCGCGATCTCCTCGTGGTCGCCGAGGACGAGGGCGCTCCGCAGGGCCTCGAGGAACGTCTCGGGCAACGCGGCGTCGAGGGGGCGGCCGAGCACGTCCCCGCGGGAGCGGCCGTCGAGCGCCTCCATCGCGCGGTTCCAGCGCACGACCCGGTTCTCGAGGTCCAGGACCACGATGCCGGAGTCGAGGCTCTCCAGGATGTTCTCGTTGTAGTCCTTGAGGCCCCGCAGCTCTTCCGCCTTCTCGTGGAGGCTGCGGAAGAGGCGTCCGTTCATGATCGCGGTGGCCGCCTGCGCGGCCAGCGTCTTCAGGACGTCGACCTCCTCGCTGTTGAGGGGGTCGAGCCCGTCCTTGCGTCCCACCCCGAGGACCGCGACCACCTCGCCCTTCACCCGGCAGGGGAACAGCCAGGCGAGGCCCGAGGCCGCGAGCTCGTGGCCCTCGCCGGAGGCGGCGTCCAGGTCGAGCGCGTGGCCCGAGGACAGCCGCTCGACGAGCGGGCTCCCGGCGGCGATCCGCGGCCGGCCCTCGCCGCGGGGCACCCCGCGGGTGCGGAACGGCGCGAAGTCCCCGTCGGCGACGGGCAGGAAGAGGGCCATCTCACGCAGGCCCAGCGCGGCCCCGACCCCCTCGAGGAGCCGCTCGCTCGTCCGCTCGAGGTCGAGGTCCGCGTTGAGGTCCTCGGAGAGCCGCACGAGGGCCTTGCGCGAGCTGTAGCGCTCCCGGTAGAAGAGCCGGTCGAGCGCCTCCTGGATGCGCGCCTTGACCGGGGTGAAGAGCGCCACCACGACGAGAGCGCTCAGCAGGGCCATGAGCGTGGTGTGGGGCTCCTCCCAGAAGACGTCGGTCAGCCCGACCGTGAGCAGCGCGAGGCCGACGATCACCGCCACCGCGAGCACGTAGCCCAGCGCTCGGCGGAAGATGAGCTCCACGTCCATCAGGCGGTGCTTGACCACCGCGTAGGCGAGCGAGAGCGGGATGAGGGCGAGGGGGCCGTAGCCCGCGAGCTGCAGCGCGAGGCCGGGCTCGCGGCCGAGGGCGAACGGCAGGGCATAGAAGGCGAGGAAGGGGAAGACGCCCGCGGCGGTGCCCCAGAGGAGCCACTTCACCTGGCGGCGCGGCACCAGGCCCCGCGTCCTGCGGTAGGAGTCGAGAAGCACCGCGAAGGCGAGGGTGAAGAACCCGGCGAAGTAGAGCGGCTTCACCCGGTCGATGGCTTCCACGATGCCCCACAGCGCGCCCGGCTCCTCTCCCGCCGCGAGGAGCCCCTGGCTCATGGCGGCCGCGCCGGCGACCACGAGGGCGGGCATGTAGAGGGCGGGGATGAGCCAGGCCCACCGGACCCGCAGGCGCCGCTCGGGGAAGGTCAGGCAGAAGTGGAGGAAGACGACGGGCAGGAACAGCGCGGCGAGCGAGTCGGCCCAGAAGAGCACCCAGTCGGCCGTGCTCAGCTTCCCGGTGTACGAGATGGAGAACAGCAGGAAGAAGAGCACGCAGACCGAGTAGAAGTGGAGCGACGCCCGGTCGGCGGGCCGGCGGAGCATCACGACGGTGCCCACCACCAGGCTGAAGAAGCCGGCGAGCGACAGGTAGTAGAACGCGCTGGCGTTGCCCTGGGGCAGGGGCCGGACGACCACGTCCAGGGCCCGGCGCTCGTCCTCGCGCAGGAGCGAGTACGTCAGCCGGCTGCCGGTCCGCCGCCCGGAGAGGGCGCTCTCGAGCCGGGCGGGGCTCAGGGCCTCCTCGCCGTCCACAGCCAGGAGGATGTCGCCTTCGCGGATGCCGGCTCGGGCGGCCGGGCCTCCCGGCGCGAGGCGGGACGCGACCAGGCCCTGCGGGGCCTGTCTCCAGAAGACGCCGTCGTCCATCAGCGTCCAGCTGGCCTTGAGGGCGATGTTGTACACGCCGAGGGTGGCCAGGGCGAGCCCCGCGAGAACGACGATCGTGTTCTTCAGGCGTCGCCCGTCCATGACTCGCGTGGCCCTCCAGCCACGGGCACAAGTCCTCCGACGAACGTAGCAATCAACGTGCCGGACTCACGGTTCGTCCGGCTCGCACAACTCGTTTGAAATCAGGCTCTTTTCGCCCGTGCAACACCCCTTGAATCCAGTCGACCGGAGTCGGAACCAAACGCTTGGATGCCGGGTCAGGCCAAAAAAAGGAGGCTCTTCCGAGCCTCCCCGTTCCTTCCCTCGGGAGTGCTCCTCTAGAACCGGACCGAGATGCCCCCCACGACCCGCGTCGGCGGGTCCTGAACCGCGAGCTCGTCCAGGAACGCGCCCTGGGACGCCTCGTAGAACATGTTGCGCACGGCGAGCAGCACCTCCCAGTCGGCCCGGGTGAGCGGCTGGAGGAAGGGCAGCCCCTGCGTCAGCTGCACGTCGAAGCGGGTCGCGGTGGCGGCCCGCGCTGCCCCGGCCGGGGCCGGACCCCGATCGTCGGAGAGCGAGTTCAGGCGGTAGAACGCCGCCAACCGCGTGTCCGACCAGTCGATGACCGTCTCGAGGCGTGCCACGAGGTCGTGGAACTCCGTCTCGTCGAACGCCACGAGCGGCAAGCTGGCGACGGGCATCGCGCCCGCGCGCCGGCCGCGACCGTACGTGTACGTGACGGACCCGTCCAGCACCCCACCGAAGCGGCGCCCGAGCGTGACCCCGAAGCCGCGGGCGCCGACGCTGCCGCCGTTGCGGATGTGGGGCGTCTGGCCGTCGAACGTCGTGAGCAGCACGTCGCGGGTCGTCTCGTCGAAGAACCGCGCCCCGACGCGGGCGGTGCCGAACGCGTGGTCGACGCCCAGCTCGCACCGCGTCGATCGCGCCGGCTGGAGATCCTCTTCGAGCCGCGCCCACGTGAGGGCCGGGGACGCCGCCACGGTGGACAGGGTCAGCAAGTCGCCTCCGGGGGCCAGGGTGCGCGTGGCGATCGAGCCCCGGACGAAGGTCCGCTCGCCCCCGCGCAGCTCGACCTCCACCACTGCGTCGGCGTGGTGCGAGTCGGGAAGGAAGCCCACGTACGTGTATCGGGCGCCGGCCGTGGCCGCCACCCGCTTGCCGATCTGCCAGCGGTCCTGCAGGAACACCGCCCCGAGCGCGCGGCGGGGCTCCGGCAGGAGGCCCCCGCTCGCGGTCGTGGGCATCTCGCCGGCCCCGTAGCCGGCCCCCGCCTCGATCTCGTGGCCCCCGCCCGGCTCGATCACGAACTCGGCCGCCGTGCGCCAGGCCCGTCCCTCGTTCTCGGCGACGAGCCCGCCGAGGCTCCAGCGCACGCCGTCGGCCAGCCGGCCCTGCAGGCGGAGCGACCCCAACCCGCCGGGCAGGCCCCCGCCGGCAGCGTCGGGCGGGGAGCCGCTCGCGGCGGTCGCCGCGAACTCCATGCTGGCGGCCAGGGGCGGCAGGTCGGGAAGGCCCGCGGCCACGGGCGCGGCCAGGGAGGCCGCGACCGACTCCTCCTCGACGTCGTGTCCGGTCGTTTCCAGGACCGAGCGCTGCTTGTGGCGGACGAGCCAACGCCACTCCCGCTGGCTCTCGGAGGCGTCCTCGGCCGACGGGGACTCCGCCGCCGCTTTCTCGCCCACGGGGGTGAGGCTGAGCGTGAAGAGCACGTCCCGGTTGGGCAGGACGGTGACGTGCTGCGCCGCGGAGGGCTCGTGGCCGCTCCCGATGGCGCGCAGCGTGTAGGAGCCGGCCGGGAGCGAGGGCAAGACGAACTGTCCCTGGCTGTCCGAGAGGGTGATCGCGCTGCCTCCCCGGATGCCCTTGCCGAAGATCGAGATGACGGCGCCGGCCACCGGCGCCCCCCTCGTGCTCTCGACCCAGCCGACGAGCCCGCCGCCGTCGTCCGCGGCGGCCCCGGCGCACACCACGGGGGACAGGAACGCGGAGGCGACGACGGCCCACCCGAAGCGGCGGCAGGAACTCAACTCGCTGTCCTCCCGTGAGATGTGTAGACCCTGTTGGCGATTTTGACCGTATCAGGGGGAGAAGGCCCTGTCAATACCGCGCCTAGCGGCGTCCGCCCGCCGTACGCCTCATGCGGGCACGCGGGGCCCTGTGCTATAAGGACGGCGTCCCGGCCGAGACAAGCACATGCCCAGAATCCACGACGTGACGGTGCCCCTCGTTCCTGGCATGCTGGCCTACCCCGGCGACCCTCCCTTCGAGATCGAGCCCGTCCACGGGCCGGGGGAGTCGCCCGGCCGCATCTCGCGGATGGTCCTGACCACCCACGCGGGCACGCACGTGGACGCCCCCTTCCACTTCCTCGATAGCGGCGCCACGGTCGATCAGCTCCCCCTCGAGATCCTCCTCGGCAAGGCCCGCGTGGTCGAGCTGCCGGGGCGGGAACGGGTGGAGCGGGCCGACCTCGAGGCCCTCGACCTGAGAGACGACCTCCGGGTGCTGCTCAAGACGCGGATGTCGGGCCAGGTGCTCAAGGGGGCCTACCAGGAGGACCACGTCTACCTCACCGAGGACGCGGCCCACTACCTCGCCCAGGCCGGCATCAAGCTGGTCGGCTTCGACTACCTGTCGATCGACCGGTCCGGCTCCGGCGACTTCCCGGCCCACCACGCGCTGCTCGGGGCCGGCGTCATCGTGGTCGAGGGGCTGGACCTCTCCGAGGTCGAGCCGGGCGAGTACGAGATGGCCTGCCTGCCCCTTCGCGTGGGCGGGGGGGACGCGGCGCCGGCCCGCGTCGTCCTGCGCTCGCGGGGCTGACGGGGGCGGGAGGGGGCCCCTTCGTGAACGTCCTGCTCCTCCGGGACGTGGTGGCGATCCTCCTGGCCGGCGGCGCCGGCGAGCGCCTCTACCCCCTCACCCGGGAGCGCGCCAAGCCGGCGGTGCCCTTCGGCGGGCCGTACCGCATCGTCGACTTCACGCTCTCGAACTGCATCAACTCCGGGCTGCGGAAGGTCTTCATCGCCACCCAGTACAAGGCGCAGAGCCTCAACCGCCACGTGCGCATGGGCTGGAACGTGGTCAACCGCGAGCTCGGAGAGTTCATCGAGATCCTGCCCCCCCAGAAGCGCATGGGGGAGCACTGGTACCTCGGCACCGCCGACGCCGTGTGGCAGAACCTCCACGCCATCGAGCGGGAGCGGCCGCGGTGGGTGATCGTCCTGGCCGGCGACCACATCTACAAGATGGACTACGGGAAGATGCTGGACGTCCACATCGCCCGCGGGTCCCGCCTGACGGTCGCCGCCATCGAGGTGCCCCTCTCCGAGGCACGACGGTACGGCGTCCTCGAGGTGGACGCCGACGCCCGCGTGGTCGGCTTTCGCGAGAAGCCCGAGCAGGCCCCCGCTGCGCCGTGGAGCCCCGGCAACTGCCTCGCCTCGATGGGCGTCTACATCTTCGACGTGGACGTGCTCGTGCGCGAGCTGCGGCGGGACGCGGAGGCCGACTCCACCCACGACTTCGGTCGCGACATCATCCCCCGCCTCGTGGGGGCGGGCGAGCGGGTCTTCACCTACCTGTTCTGGGACGAGAACAAGAAGGAGTCCCAGTACTGGCGGGACGTGGGGACGATCGACGCCTACTACGAGGCTTCGATGGACCTCATCCAGGTGGACCCCGTCTTCAACCTCTACGACCCCGACTGGCCGCTGCGGACCTACCAGCCGCAGCTGCCGCCGGCGAAGTTCGTCTTCGCCGAGGACGGCCGCCGCGGGGAGGCGACGCAGTCGATCGTCTCGATGGGCTGCATCGTCTCGGGCAGCGAGGTGCGCCGCTCGATCCTCTGCCCCGACGTGCGCATCCACTCGTTCTGCGAGATCGAGGACTCGATCCTGCTGCCGGGCGCCGTCGTCCACCGCCACAGCCGCATCCGCCACGCGATCGTCGACCGCGGAGTGGAGGTCCCCCGCGGCGCCCGGATCGGCCACGACCTCTCCGAGGACCGCCGCCGTCACGCCGTCTCCGAGGGAGGGGTGGTGGTGGTGACCCCCGGCGAGGAGTGCCTCGTCGATCCCCAGTTCACTTGAGGAGAAAGATTCATGACGACGATTGATTCCGTTTTCGCCCGCGAGATCCTGGACAGCCGGGGCAACCCGACCATCGAGGTGGAGGTGGTGCTCGAGGGCGGGGCCATGGGCCGCGCCGCGGTCCCCTCCGGGGCCTCGACCGGCGAGCGCGAGGCGCTGGAGCTGCGCGACGGCGACAAGAAGCGCTTCCAGGGCAAGGGCGTCCTCAAGGCGGTCAGCGCCGTCAACGACCTGCTTTCGACCGAGGTGATCGGCGAGGACGCGCTCGACCAGGCCCTCGTCGACCAGCTGATGATCGACCTCGACGGCACCGAGACCAAGAAGAAGCTCGGGGCCAACGCGATCCTCGCCGTCTCGATGGCGGTGGCCAAGGCGGCGGCGGAGGCGACCGGACTGCCCCTCTACCGCTACATCGGGGGGGCGAACGCCCGCACCCTGCCCGTGCCCTTCATGAACGTCCTGAACGGGGGCGCCCACGCCGACAACAAGGTGGACTTCCAGGAGTTCATGATCGCTCCCCACGGCTTCACCACCTTCGCGGACGCGTACCGGGCGGGGGCCGAGGTCTTCCACGCGCTGAAGGGCGCCCTCAAGAAGAAGGGCTACTCGACCTCGGTCGGCGACGAGGGCGGCTTCGCCCCCAACGTGAAGTCGAACGAGGAGGGGATCGAGACGATCCTCGAGGCGATCACCGCGGCCGGCTACAAGACGGGGACGCAGGTGGCGATCGCCTTCGACGTGGCCGCCTCGGAGTTCCACGAGGGCAAGAACAAGTACGTCCTCAAGAAGTCGGGCGCGGGCACGAAGACCTCCGACCAGCTCATCGCGATGTACGAGAAGTGGGTGAAGGTCTATCCGCTCGTCTCGATCGAGGACGGCCTCGGCGAGAAGGACTGGGCGGGATGGGAGGACCTCACGAAGGCGCTCGGCGGGAAGGTCCAGCTCGTGGGCGACGACATCTTCGTGACCAACCCGAAGATCCTCGCGGAGGGGATCCAGAAGGGGATCGGCAACTCGATCCTCATCAAGCTGAACCAGATCGGCTCGCTCACCGAGACCCTCGATTGCATGGCCCTCGCCTCGCGGGCCGGCTACACCTGCCAGGTGAGCCACCGTTCGGGGGAGACGGAGGACACGACGATCGCCGACCTCGCGGTGGCCACGGGCTGCGGGATGATCAAGACGGGCTCGGCCTCGCGCACCGACCGCATCGCAAAGTACAACCAGCTGCTGCGGATCGAGGAGGAGCTCGGGCCGATGGCCCGCTTCGCCGGCCGCGCCGCGCTGAATCCGCGCGCGGTGGCGTAGCGAGGTGAAGCGAGAGGCCGCGCGGGGGCAGGGGAGCGCGCTCGCGCGGCCGACCGAGGCCGAACCGGAGAGAAGAGGGGAGGAGGGAAGGGGGAAGGGAACGAAGCCAAACGGACCGGCCTTCCCCGGGGCTCTAGATCGACCCGCGCTTCGCGCGGGTCGTGAGTCACTCCTCCTCGTCGACCGTGATCTTCAGGGAGCGCAGGAACTTCTTGTCGAGGGGGGTCATCTTGAGGGGGAGGGGCTCCGCCTTCTCCAGCCGCACGTCGAAGGCGGGGGGCGCCTCCGCCCCCTGTCCCTCGGCGCGGCTGAGGCCGATGGTCGCGTCGAGGACGACCGAGACCTCGTAGCCCTCGGCGCGGATGCGGCTGAGGCAGTGCGCGACCTGCGGGGACTCGGCGAGGACGCGGCGCAGCGTCCCCCCAACCTCGTCCGCCAGCCGGGTGACCTCTTCTCCCGTCGCCTGGTCCATCCGCTCGGCTCCCCCGGTGCCGGGAAAATCATGACAACCCGCGCGGGAGCCGTCAAGCACGGCGCCGCCGCGCGCCCATGCTAACGTGAGCCACGCCATGACCCAGAGCGCCCCCGAGAGCGTGCTTCGGACCTCGTCCGACCTCGTCCGCGAGAGGCTTTACGGGCCGGCGGACCTGCCCGCCCCCGGGGCCATCGGGGAGCCGGGGTCCTTTCCCTTCACCCGCGGGCTGCACCCCACCGGCTACCGCGGGCGACGGTGGACGATGCGGCAGTACGCCGGCTTCGGCACCGCCGCCGAGTCGAACCGCCGCTACCGCTACCTGCTCGAGCAGGGCACGACCGGCCTCTCCGTGGCCTTCGACCTGCCCACGCAGATCGGCTACGACTCGGACGACCCCCACGCCCTCGGCGAGGTGGGCAAGGTGGGGGTTGCGATCGACAGCCTCGAGGACATGGAGGTGCTCTTCGACGGCATCCCCCTCGACCGGGTCTCCACCTCGATGACGATCAACGCCACCGCGGCGATCCTCCTCGCCCTTTACGTGGGAGTGGCCCGGCGGCGCGGGAGCGCGGAGAGCACCCTCTCCGGGACCCTCCAGAACGACATACTGAAGGAGTACGTCGCGCGCGGGACCTGGATCTATCCACCCGCCCCCTCGATGCGCCTCGTGACCGACGTCTTCGCCTACTGCGCCGAGCGCGTCCCGAAGTTCAACACCATCTCGATCTCGGGCTACCACATCCGCGAGGCGGGGGCCACGGCGCCCCAGGAGCTCGCGTTCACCTTCGCGAACGCGATGGAGTACGTGCGGGCGGCGCAGCGGGCGGGGCTCGACGCCGAGCGCTTCGGGGAGCGGCTCTCGTTCTTCTTCGCCTGCCACTCGGACTTCATCGAGGAGGTCGCGAAGTTCCGCTGCGCACGGCGGCTGTGGGCCCGGCTGATGAAAGAGCGCTTCGGAGTCGGCAACCCGAAGGCCCAGCAGTGCCGGTTCCACGTCCAGACGGGGGGCGTCACCCTCACCGCCCAGCAGCCGGACAACAACGTGGTCCGCGTGGCGCTGCAGACGCTGGCCGCCGTGCTCGGGGGCTGCCAGAGCCTGCACACGAACGGGCGCGACGAGGCGCTGGCGCTGCCCACCGAGGCTTCGGCCCGCCTCGCCCTGCGCACCCAGCAGGTCGTGGCCTTCGAGTCCGGGGTCGCCGACACGGTCGACCCTCTCGGCGGCAGCTACGCGGTCGAGGCGGCGACCGGCGCGCTCGAGAAGGAAGCCCTGCGGCTCATCGAGCAGATCGAGGCGCGGGGCGGGGCGCTCGCCGCCATCGAGCGGGGGGACGTTCAGCGCGAGATCCAGGAGTCCGCCTACCGGTACCAGCGCCAGGTCGAGTCGGGCGGCCGCGTGATCGTGGGCGTGAACCGCTTCCAGGAGGAGGGGGAGGAGCCGCTCGCCGACATCCTGCGCATCGACCCCGAGGTGGAGCGGGCCCAGGTCGAGAGGGTGAGCGCGCTGCGCGCACGGCGGGACCCGGCGCCCTGGAAGGCCTCCCTCGACGCCCTCGAGGAGAGGGCCCGCTCGGGGGAGAACCTGGTGCCGGCGATGGTCGAGGCGGTGCTGGCCCTCGCCACCGTGGGCGAGATCGCGAACCGTCTGCGCACCGTGTTCGGCGAGCACCGGGAGACGCTGGTCCTGTGAGGCCCGCGGCGGCGGGGCGCGCCCCCGCGTGAAGCGTCTTCTCCTCCGACTGCGTCCGGAGGAGGCGGCCGCCCTCGCCTTCGTCCTGCCCACCACGTGGCTGACGCTGACCGCGTACCTCTACGCCCGCGAGGCCGGGGTCCTCGGGCCGCGCTACCCCGGGGGGGTGGTGCGGCTCGGGGTGGTGGCGGCGCTCCTCGGCCTCCTCGCCCTCGCGGTGCGCCGCTGGCCGGCCTCGCCCGTGGTGCGTGGCCTGCGGGAAACGGTGCCGCTGCTCGCCTGCTTCCTCATCTACACGAACCTGCACGACACGATCGGATTCGTGAACCCCCACGACGTCCACCACTGGCTGGTAGCCCTCGACCGGATGATCTTCGGAGTCCAACCCTGCGTCTGGGCGGAGCGCTTCATCACCCCCGCGCGCACCGAGCTGATGCAGATGCTCTACCTGAACTTCTTCTGGATCGCGCCCTCGACGAGCCTCCTCCTCCTCCTGCGGCGGAGGTGGCCGGAGTTCCGGGCCACGACCCTCGGGATCGTCGCCTGCTTCTTCATGGGCTACGCGCTGTACGTCCTGCTCCCGGCCGCCCCCCCGCGGCTCGTGCTGGTCTACGAGTTCACGAAGAACCTCCGCGGCTACCCGGTCGGCTTCTCGAACCTCTCCGCCCAGGCCTTCTCGCTGCTGCCCGTCGACAGCCGGGCCGCCTTCCCTTCGCTGCACACCGCCGCCTCCCTCGTGGCGCTGGTCTACGCGTGGCGGTACGTCCGCGGCTGGTTCTGGGTGCTGCTGCCCTTCGTCCTCGGGCTCTGGGCCTCGACCATCTACCTCCGGCACCACTACTTCGTCGACCTCGTCGCGGGCTGGCTGCTGGCGCCGGTGGCGGTGTGGGTCGCCCCGCGCGTGGACGGGTGGTGGGCCCGGCGCCAGCGGGCGCTGGGGTACGAGCCGGCGCGGGGCGCGCCCGCGTGACGACGGCGCCGGGGGGCGAGGAGCCCCCCGGCGGATCAGGCGTAGCGCGTCACTTCGCGGGAAGGACGTCGACCGACCAGGCCTCGCTGCCCCAGGCCAGGGTCAGCTCGGCCCCGTCGCCCTTCGGGGCGAACGACACCGTGAAGAGGTCGGCGGGGGCCGCGGCTTTGGCCGCCTTCATCTTCACCCGGAGGACCTCCTTCGACCCGATGGCCTTCGTGTAGTCGTCGAGGTGGGGCCAGGGCGCGTTCTTCATGTCGTCGGGTGCCTTGTCCCAGATCTGGCCGAGGGGGACGCCGGCGTCGCTGTTCAGGATGAGGGCCCAGGTCCCCTCGCCGGCGTGCACGTAGAGGGAGTACTTGCCGGCCGGCGCCGTCTTCCCCCCGATCTTCAAGGGGGCCTCGGTAGTGAGGGTGGAGACCTGGTTCTCTCCTGCGCGCCAGATGCGATCGGGAGGGAGCTGCTTCATGAGGGCGGCGAGGTCGCGGCCCTTGAGGGCGGGCCGGCCGTAGTCGACGGCGACGTTCTTCCCGGCGACCGTCGTGACCGCGGCGCCCCGCGGGTTCTGCGCGAGAGCCGTCCCGGCGAGGCCGAGCGCAGCCAGGGTGGCGAGGGTGGCGATGCGCGTCTTCATGTTTCGAATCGCTCCTTGTCAGAAGGGATGAGGCCGTGGGTCCGCGGGCGGACGCACAACCCCTTCAACTATACGCCGGGGTTCCCCGGGACGTTCCCCCCCGCCGGGCCGCCGTCCAGCGCCTTGCGCAGCAACTCGTTGACCCGGCGTGGGTTGGCCCGGCCCGCGGTCTTCTCCATCACCTGGCCGACGAACCACCCCAGGGCCGCGGCCTTCCCGCCCCGGTAGCTCGCTGCCTGCCCGGGGCTCTCGGCGACCACCTTGGCGACGACCGCCTCCAGGGTCGCCTCGTCGGACAGCTGGACGAGGCCCTCCCGCTCGACGATCGTGGCCGCGCCCTCGCCCGTCGCCCACATCCGCTCGAACACGTCCTTGGCGGTCTTGCCGCTGATCGTCCCCGCGTCGACGAGGCGGACGAGGCCAGCGAGGGCGGCCGGGCTGACGGGCGAGGCGGCGAGGGGACGGGCGTCGTCCTTCAGCTTGCGGAGGACCTCCGTCATGACCCAGTTCGAGGCGGCCTTCGCGTTCCCACTGTCCCGGGCCGCCGCCTCGAAGTAGTCGGCGAGCTCGCGCTGCTGCGTCAGGACCGAGGCGTCGTAGTCAGGGAGGCCGTACTCGGCGGCGAGCCGCTGCCTCCGCGCCGCCGGCAGCTCGGGCAGCGAGCGCCGCACGTCGTCGATCCAGCCCGGGTCGACCTCGAGCGGCGGCAGGTCGGGCTCTGGGAAGTAGCGGTAGTCGTGGGCCTCCTCCTTGGAGCGCATCGACACCGTCTCGTTGCGGTCGGCGTTCCAGAGGAGCGTCTCCTGCACCACCTCGCCGCCCGACTCGAGCACCGCCACCTGCCGGGCCGCCTCGTGCCCGATCGCACGCGCCACGTTGCGGAAGGAGTTGAGGTTCTTGATCTCGGTGCGCGTGCCCAGGTCGGGAGATCCCCGGGGCCGGACGGACACGTTGGCGTCGCAGCGCAGCGAGCCCTCCTCCATGTTGCCGTCCGAGACCCCGGCATAGAGCAGGACGGCCCGCAGCGCGGTGAGGTACGCGTGCGCCTCGTCCGGGCCCCGCAGGTCGGGCCGGGTGACGATCTCGATGAGGGGGACGCCCGCGCGGTTGAGGTCCACCCCGCTGTTCTCGCGTGACCAGGGGAAGCCCTCGTGGAGGAGCTTCCCCGCGTCCTCCTCCACGTGGATGCGGGCGAGGCGGACGAGCCGCTCGCCGCCGTCCGCGGAAGCGACGGCCATGGTCCCGCCGGTCGCCAGGGGGCGCTCGTACTGCGATATCTGGTAGCCCTTCGGCAGGTCCGGGTAGAAGTAGTTCTTCCGTTCGAAGACCGACACGGGGTGGACGGTGCAGCCCGTGGCGAGCGCGGCGCGCAGCGCGAGGGTCACCGCGTATCGGTTGAGGACGGGGAGGGCGCCAGGCAGGCCCAGGCACACCGGGCAGACGAGCGTGTTGGGCTCCGCCCCGAAACGGTTCGCGCAGCCGCAGAACAGCTTGGTGCGCGTCAGCAGCTGCGCGTGCACCTCGAGCCCGACGACGGCCTCGTAGTCGGTCCGCAGGGGCCTACTCCGGGACCCAGACCGAGACCGAGCCCCCGTTGCAGCGGAACTCGCCCCAGCCCGAGTCGTTGGTGACGACCGGCTCCTTGACGTGCTCGGTGAGGTCGGTGAACCGGGCGTTGGCGCGGCCCACCTCCATCCACTTCGACCCTTCCTGGGCGTCGCTCATGAGGACGGCCATGGCCCCGGGGTGCTGCTCGTCGCCGAGGCGCACCCAGCCGACCCGGTTCCAGTGGTCGAGGTAGTCGACCTGCGGTCCCCACGCGTAGCGCTGCCGGGCATGGAGGAACTTGTCGATGAGCCACCGATGCGAGGGCATCACGATCCGGTGCCGGTTGCCGTCCCTCCCGTAGTCCTCGTAGTCCGCGCCGTAGTAGTCCGCGTGGAAGACGCAGGGGTACCCCTCGCGACGCAGCAGGACGAGCGCGTAGGCGAGCGGCTTGAACCACGGCTCGACCACCGACTCGAGCGCCTGCAGCGGCTGCGAGTCGTGGTTCTCGACGAAGGTCACGGCGTCGCGACCGCGCTGACGCATGAGCGTCGCGTCGAGGAGGCGGCGCATGTCGTAGCTGCCGCCGGAGCGGCTCGCGTAGTGGAAGTGGTAGTGGAGCGGCACGCCGAAAACGGTGATGCGCCCCCCGAGACGGTCGAGGTACCAGTGGAGGGCGCCGATGTCGGGGGTCCAGTAGGCCGCGACGATGAAGAGGTCCTTCTTCGCGTGGCGCTCCATCTCGTCGAGCCACTGGGGGAAGAACCAGGCCGAGATGTGCTTCACGGCGTCGAGCCGGAACCCGTCGACCCCCGTGGTGTCGAGGTACCACCGGCCCCAGGCCGCGACCTCGTCCCGCACCTCCTGGCTCTGGAAGTCGAGGTCGGCGCCCCTGAGGTAGGAGAAGTTGCCGCTCTCGAGGGCTACCCGGTCGTCGAACTGCTTGCCCTCGAAGAGATACACCGTGTCCCTCGCCCCCGGGTCGCGGTGGTCGTAGTCCACGGCGTCGAAGTGGCGGGCGTGCCACTCGAACTTCGAGTGCTTCCCCTCGCGGCCGGGGAACCGGAAGTGGGTGTAGGCCTCGATCTCCCGCCGATCACCCATCGGCCGCAGCCGGTCGTCCTGCGGGAAGGGGGTCGCCGGCACGGCCTCGGTCGCGTCGCCCCCCATGCGGTGGTTGAGGACGGTGTCGGCGTAGACCTGGAGGCCGGCCCCGTGCAGCGCCTTCACCGCGGCCAGGTACTGCTTCCGCGTGCCGTACTTCGTCCGGACCGAGCCCTTCTGGTCGAACTCGCCGAGGTCGTACATGTCGTAGGCACCGTAGCCCACGTCGGACCCGCCGCCGACACCCTTGTAGGCGGGGGGCAGCCAGACCGCGGTGAAGCCGGCCCGGGCCAGGTCCTTCGCCCCGGACGCGGCTTCCTCCCACAGCGTCCCGTCGGCGGGGGTGTACCAGTGGAAGAGCTGCATCATCACGCTGTTCTGGACGGGCATGGCCCCCTCCCGGAATGCCCAATCGTACCCGCAGGCCGGCGCTCCGAGGGTGATGCAAAGGGACGGCGCCCATCCCCGAGGAGCCGTGCTAACGTCGCTCTTCGTGACGCCGATCGACCTCCGCTCCGACACCGTGACGAAGCCGACCGCCGAGATGCGCAGGGCCATGGCCGAGGCCGAGGTGGGGGACGACGTCTACGGCGAGGACCCCACGGTGCGGCGGCTCGAGGAGCGTGCCGCCGAGCGGCTGGGGATGGAGGCGGCGCTGTTCGTGCCCTCCGGCACCATGGGCAACGCCATCGCCATCCGCATCCTGACGCAGCGGGGCGACGAGGTGCTGGCCGAGCGCCGCAGCCACGTCGTCAGGTACGAGCTGTCGGGGATGAGTGTCCTCTCCGGGGTCATGCCGCGCACGGTCGACGCGGCGCGCGGGCACCTGACGGCCGACGACGTCCGGGCGGCGGTGGCGCCCCGGGCCTACTACAAGTCCGACGTGAGCCTCGTCGTCCTCGAGAACACCCACAACCTCGGCGGCGGGACCGTGCAGCGGGTCGAGGACGCGCGGGCGGTGGTGGCGGCCGCGCGCGCGTGCGGCTTCCGCGTTCACCTCGACGGGGCCCGCGTCTGGAACGCGGCGGTGGCGCTCGGGGTCCCGCCGGCGGCACTCGTGGCGGGGGCCGACACCGTGATGGCGTGCCTGTCCAAGGGGCTGTGCGCGCCGGTCGGCTCCGTGGTCGCCTCTTCGCGCGAGCGGATCGAGGAGGCGCGTCGCGCGCGCAAGCTCCTCGGCGGAGGGATGCGGCAAGCCGGCGTCCTGGCCGCGGCCGGCCTCGTCGCCATCGACTCGCTCGTCTCGCGGCTCGCGGACGACCACGCGAACGCCCGCCTCCTCGGCACGGCCCTCGCCCGGGGCCGCGGGGTGAAGGTCGCGCCGGCCGAGACGAACATCGTCGTGGCGACGCTCGAGGGCCGCGCCGCGCCGGACATCGTGGCCTCCCTCCGGGAGGCGGGTGTCCTCGCGAGCGCGATGGACGCCCGCACGCTGCGCCTCGTGACCCACCGGGACGTGAGCCGCGAGGACTGCGAGAAGGCGGCGGCCGTCCTCGAGCGCGTCCTCGGCTGACGGGATGCGTCGGGTCGGCACTGTCGGGTCGGCCCTCGCCGCATTCGCGCTCGGGACGGCGCCTGCGGTCGCGGCCGCGCCTCCCGTCGCGCGCCCGACCCCGGTCGACGGGGAGATGAGGCTCGACGGCCGGCTGGACGAGCCGGAGTGGGCGGCGGCGGCGGCGATCGGCCCTCTCACCCAGACCGAGCCCGACGAGGGGGCGGCGCCGACGGAGGCGACCGAGGTCCGTGTCCTCTTCTCCGGCGAGGCTCTCTACGTCGGGGTGCGCTGCTTCGACCGGGACCCCGAAGGCATCGTGGCCACGAAGATGGGCCGCGACGGCGAGCTCGAGGGGGACGACCACGTCCTCGTCGTCCTCGACACGTTCGGCGACCGGCGCAACGGGTTCTTCTTCGCCGTGAACCCGAGGGGGGCCCGGGCGGAGGGCCAGATCGCCAACAACAGCGAGGAGCTGAACTTCGACTGGGACGGGATCTGGGACGCGGCCGCGCGCGTCGACGGCGAGGGGTGGACGGCCGAGCTCGCCATCCCCTTCAAGACCCTCCGGTTCCGGACGGGCCTCGCCGCGTGGGGCCTCAACGTCCAGCGCTACCTCGCGCGCCGCCAGGAGAACGACCGCTGGACCGCCGCGCGACGGGACGTCTGGATCTCGAACCTCTCGGAGGCGGGGCAGCTCGAGGGGCTCGAGAGCGCGCGGCAGGGCCGGGGCCTCGACGTGCGGCCCTACCTGTCGGGCGGGGAGACGAACGGCGAGGGCGAGTGGAAGGTGGGCGGCGACGTCTTCAAGAACCTCACGCCGAACCTCACCGCCTCGCTCACCGTGAACACCGACTTCGCGGAGACGGAGGCGGACGACCGCCAGGTGAACCTGACGCGCTTTCCCCTCTTCTACCCGGAGAAGCGCTCGTTCTTCCTGGAGGGGGCCGGCATCTACGAGGTCGCGGGCCTCGGCAACGGCAACTCCGACCTGCTGCCCTTCTACAGCCGGCGCATCGGCCTCTACCGGGGGGAGGAGGTCCCCATCCTCGCCGGGCTCAAGGCTTCCGGCCGCGTCGAGCGCTGGAACGTCGGGTTCCTCGACGTCGAGACGGGTGCCAAGGACGAGCTCTCCCTCGGCCGGCAGAACCTCCTCGCCGCCCGCGTCAGCCGCAACCTCTTCCGGCAGTCGTTCGTGGGCGCCATCGTCACGCACGGCGACCCCTCCGGGACCGGGAGCAACACGCTGGCCGGGATGGACGCGCGCTTCGCCACGTCCACCTTCCGGGGCGGCGAGAACCTCAGCCTCGACCTCTACGCCTTCCTGACGGACGACGGGGCATCGGGGCGCAAGGGCCACGCCTGGGGCGGCAAGCTCGACTACCCGAACGACCTCTGGGACGCGGCCCTGAGCTTCAAGGAGATCGACGCCGACTTCCGCCCCGCCCTCGGCTTCGTCCCGCGCACCGGGATCCGCAAGGCGAACGCGAAGGTGGACTTCATGCCCCGCCCCGGGCGCGCCGGGATCCGACAGCTCTTCTTCGAGGCGTCCGGGCAGTACGTGTCGGACCTCGACGGGCGCACCCTCGACTGGATGGTCATGGCCACCCCGCTCGGCCTGCAGACGGAGTCGGGCGACGCGATCCGGCTCGAGTGGGTCCCCCAGTTCGAGCGGCTCGACGAGCCGTTCGAGATCCAGGACGGGATCGTCGTCCCCGCCGGCGACTACCGCTACACCGCGTGGTTCGCGGAGTTCGAGACCGCCGAGCGGCGGCGGTGGGTGGCGGAGCTCGAGGTCCGCTGGGGGACCTTCTACGACGGGGACATGACGCGGGTCGAGACCCGACTCGCGCTGAAGCCCGACCCGCACCTGCTGCTGTCGGCCGAGGCGGAGTGGACCCGGGGCACGCTCCCCGCGGGCGACTTCACGGCCGAGGTCTTCGCCGGCCGGCTCGAGCTCAACTTCAACCCGAACCTCGGATGGTCGAACCTCGTCCAGTACGACTCGGACTCCCGCGAGCTCGGCTTCCAGAGCCGGCTGCGCTGGCGCCTGCGTCCGGGGAGCGACCTCTTCGTCGTCTTCAACCGGGGCTGGATCCGCGAGGAGGACGGCCACTACCGCGGGTACTTCGACCACGGCTCGGCCAAGGTCCAGCACACGTTCCGGTTTTGACGCCCGACCCGCGCGAAGCACGGGTCGTCCTGTCCGTTGTGGTCTCTCTCTCTCTCTCTCTCCTCTCTCTCTACTCCGTTCTCCCGGAAAGCCCCGGGGAAGACCGGGTCCCCCGCGGACGCTCCTCCAGTCTCACCGACCCCGCGTGGTAGGCTGGGCGGGTCATGCGGCAGAGGAGCGAGAGCCTCGCCGTCGCCACGCGCCGGGGCCTGACCGAGATCACCCCCGCCGTGCGCGCGGCGGTGCGCGCGTCGGGCGTGCGCGAGGGGCTGTGCACCGTTTTCATCCGCCACACCTCGGCCAGCCTCGTGATCCAGGAGAACGCCGACCCCTCGGTGAGGCGGGACCTCGAGGCGTTCCTCTCCCGGCTCGTCCCGGACGGCGACCCGCTCTTCACCCACGTGGACGAGGGGGAGGACGACATGTCGGCCCACGTGAGAGCGGCGCTTCTCAAGACCTCGGAGCAGATCCCGGTGGCGGACGCAGAGCTCCAGCTGGGCACCTGGCAGGGGATCTACGTGTGGGAGCACCGCAGCGGAAGCCACCGGCGGCAGGTCGCCGTCCACGTCGCGGGGGAGTGAGGCGGTGAGGCTCCGGACGCAGCTCGCCATCGCCTTCTTCTTCCTCGCCGTCCTTCCCCTGCTCGGGGTCACCCTGTACGCCTGGCACGGCTCCCAGCAGGCCTTCCGCAAGGCGGTGGCCGCCGAGGCGGGCGACCTCGCGGCGGAGATGTCGACCCGCGTCGACGTGGTGGCGGACGAACTGAAGGCCCGCCTGCAGCGGATGGGGGACCGCCCGGCGCGCGGCGAGGAAGGCGCCTACGCGAAGGCCCGGCGCGAGGCCCTCGCGGCCGCCGAGGGCCAGGAGCTGCGGCTGCTGCTGCGCGCCATCCTCTCGGGGGCGGAGCGCAGCCAGGGGGCGATCCCCTTCGCGCTCGACCGCGAGGGGCGGCTGTACACGCCCGACCCGGCCGACGAGGTGGTGCTCGAGGGGCTGGGGCAGGTCCCCGGGAAGCCGGTGACGCGGCGCGACGCGGGGGAGTGGGTGGTGGCGGTGCGGCCCGATCCCGAGACGGGGATCGTGATCGCGGTGGCCCGGCCGGTGGGCCCGGCCCTGCAGGAGATGAGGCGGCACGCGGTGAATAACCTGGCGCTCGGCCTCGGGCTCGCCCTCCTCGCGCTCCTCGGCATCCTGCCGCTGTCGCACCGCATGACCCGTCACATCGCCTCGCTCACCGAGGGGGCCCGGCGGCTCGGCGCGGGCGACCTCGACGTCCGCGTCCCGGTGCCCCACGGCCGCGAGTTCCGGCACCTGGCGGAGACGTTCAACCTCCTGGCCCGGGACCTGCGCCGGAACCAGGAGCGCCTCCTCGAGCAGGAGCGCCTGCGCAAGGAGCTGGAGATCGGCCGGCGCATCCAGGAGGAGCTGCTGCCGCGCGGGCCGCTCCTCGGGCCGTTTGCCGAGGTGGGGGGCATCTCCATCCCGGCTCGCGAGGTGGGCGGCGACTTCTTCAACTACTTCCCGCTCCGCGAGGACGAGGTCGCGATCCTCGTGGGCGACGTCTCCGGCAAGGGCGTGGGGGCCGCGCTCCTCATGGCCAGCCTCCAGGCGACGATCCGCGCGCGCCTCGGAGCCGAGCGCGACCTCGCGCGGCTGGCGGACGCACTCGACCGCGAGATGAGCAGCGAGGAGCCCCTCGCGCCCTACTACACCCTGTTCCTCGCGCTCCTGGAGGGGGGCACCGGCCGCCTGCGCTACGTCAACGCCGGCCACAACACGCAGTTCGTGCTGCGGCAGGACGGGCTCGCCGACCGGCTCTCCTCGACCGGGCGTCCCCCGGGCCTCTACCCGGGCGGCGGCTACGAGGAGCGCACGATCGATCTGCGGGACGGGGACGCGCTCTTCCTGTTCACCGACGGCCTCGTCGAGACCGAGGACGAGACCGGCGAGCCCTTCGGCATGTCCCGGCTCGAGGCGCTGCTGAAGGTCCACCGGGCGAGCGACCTCCCGGCGCTCCTGGCCCACGTGGACGCGGCGGTGCGCGGCCACCGGGGGCCGGCCGAGGCGGCCGACGACGCGACCATGGTCGCCCTCCGCTTCTCGAGCCGGGCGATCGCGGGGCCCCGCGGGTGAAGCGCGACCTCGCCGCGCTCGGCGCCCGCGAGTGGGACCTCGCGGTGGTCGGGGGCGGCATCTACGGCGCCGCCGCCGCCTGGGACGCGACGCAGCGGGGTCTCTCGGTCGCGCTCGTCGAGCGGGAGGACTTCGGCGCCGGGGCGTCGTGGAACAGCCTCAAGACGATCCACGGCGGCATGCGATACCTGCAGAAGCTCGACCTCGGCCGCCTGCGCCAGTCGGCGCGCGAGAGGGCCACGCTGCTGTCCATCGCCCCCGAGCTCGTCCGGCCCCTCCCGTTCGTGGTGCCGACGTACGGCCACGGACCGACCGGGCGCGAGGCCCTGGCCCTCGGCCTCCTCCTCAACGACTGGCTCACCCGCGCCCGCAACCGGGGCCTGCCCCCCGGCCGCCGCATTCCCGACGCGCGGACCGTCTCCGCCGCGGAGGCGCTGCGGCTCGTGCCCGGCCTCGAGCGACGCGGGCTGAGCGGCGCCGCCCTCTGGCACGACGCCCAGGCGGTGAGCACGGAGCGGCTGACCCTCGCCTTCGTCCACGCCGCCACCGACGCGGGGGCGCTGGCCGCGAACCACGTCGAGGCCGTGTCACTCCTCCGGGCCGCGGGACGGGTCACGGGGATCGCGCTGCGCGACGGTCTGGGGGAGGGCACCCTCGAGGTCCGGGCTCGGCTGGTCCTCAACGCGGCGGGGCCCTGGGTCGACGAGCTGCTCGCGCGTGGCGGCCTGCGCCGCGCCCCCGCCCCCCTCCTGCGGGCGCGCAACGTCGTGCTGCGCCGGCCTCCGGTCGTCCCCTTCGCGGTGGGGGCCCGCAGCCGGGGCCGCTTCCTGTTCCTCGTGCCCTGGGAAGGACGGACGATCGTGGGGACGTCGTACGAGCCGGCCGACCAGGCGCCGAGCGACCCTCTCGACTTGCTCGACGAGGCCTCCGGGGCGTTTCCCTGGTCCGGGATCGAGCGCCGCGACGTGGCCCTGGTCCACGAAGGGCTCGTCCCCGGGCAGGGTGGCGCGGCGGGCCTTTCGACCCGCCCCCGCCTGCACGATCACGAGGTCGAGGACGGCCTGCCGGGCCTCGTGAGCCTGCAGGGGGTCAAGTACACGACGGCGCGGCTGGTCGCGGAGCGGGCAATCGACCTCGTGGCCCGGCGGCTCGGCCGGAACACCCCACCCTGCCGCACCGCGGCCACTCCCCTGCAGCGCGCGTGGGTCCCCGCGGGGCCCCTCGAGGACAGGGTCCGGGTGGCCGTGCGGGAGGAAATGGCCCTGACCCTCGCCGACTCCGTTCTACGCCGCCTCGACCTCGGGACCGCCGGCCCGCCCGCGGCCGGCGACCTCGACGCGGTCGTGGGCGTCATGGGGGCCGAGCTCGGCTGGGACGCCGCGCGGCAGCAGGGAGAGCGCGGTGCGCTCGCCGGCTTCTTCGCCCGCTGAAGCCCTCCGCCCCTGCTAGAATGCCGCGCATTCGGCCCCCAGGCCCGGCCTGGGGGACCGCCCACTGCTCGCGATGGCTTCGCCGCCCGACACCCCGCTCGCTCCCCGCGCCCCGGACCCCGCGCCCGGCGCGGCGGACGAGCGTCTCCTGCGCGTGCTGGTCTCGCTGCTGGACGACCTCACCGTCGAGCACGAGAACGAGGGACTGCTCCGATCGACCCTCGAGCACATCGTGGAGTCGCTCGGCCTGTCGGGCGGCGTGGTGTTCGTGCCGGGCGAGGACGGCGGGCTTCGGGAGGCCGCGCGCCACCGCCTCGTGGCCGAGCCCGGTGCGGCCCGCGATCTCGCCCTCGCCGTGCACGACCGGGCCGATCCCCTGGTGCAGGAGCGGCCCGGGGAGGGCTGGCTGGCCGCGACGCCGCTGTGGGCGCGAAAGAAGTCGCTCGGCGTGATCGTGCTCCACGGGGGCGACTCGCCCGTGCCCGGCCGGGAGCTCCTCGAGGTGCTGGGCAAGCAGCTCGGGACCGGGCTCGAGAACGTGCGTCTCTACGCCGAGCTGCGGGCCTCCTCGGGCCGCGTCGAGGCGTTGCGCCGAATCACCGCGGCGGCCAGCTCGGGGAGCGACCTCGAGTCGATCGTCCCCGCCTTCGCCGCCGAGCTGGAGGCCCTCCACGCCTTCGACCGGCTGGCCTGCGGCTTCGTCAACGAGACGGGCGACTACATCGAGATGGTGAGCCACCCCGAGGGCACATCGTGGGGGCTGGGGGGCGTCCTCCCCGTCGTGGGCAGCGGACCCGGCTTCGTGGCCCTCAACAACCGGGCCGTCCTCCAGAAGGACCTGCTGCACGAGCACCGCTACCTCGAGGACATGCACCTGCTCGAGGACGGCCTGCGCTCGTACGCTCTCTTCCCGCTCAGCTCCCGCGCCCGGGCCATCGGCGTCCTCGCCCTGGGGGCGTCCCGGGTCGGGGCTTTCGACGAGGGCACCCTCGCGCGGCTCCAGCCCCTGGCCGACGCGGTGGCGCTCGCCTTCGAGAACGTGCGGCTCTACCAGAAGACGCGCGAGCTGTCGATCACCGACGAGGTCACCCCGCTCTACAACTTCCGTCACTTCCACCAGGCCCTCGACCGGGAGCTCAAGCTCGTCCACCGTTACGGCGGGGCGCTCTCGCTGCTCTTCGTGGACCTCGACCGCTTCAAGCCGATCAACGACCAGTACGGCCACCTGCGGGGCAGCCGCACCCTGCGCGAGGTCGGCTTCCTCATCCGCGCCGCCGTGCGCGAGACCGACATCCCGGCCCGCTACGGGGGGGACGAGTTCGTGGTGATCCTGCCCCAGACCGACGGCGCCCCCGCCCGCCTGCTCGCGGAGAAGCTGCGGCGCCTCGTCGAGGGCCACACCTTCCTCCAGGAGGAGGGCATCAACGCGCGGCTCGGGGTCTCGCTCGGCGTCGCCACCTACCCCGCCGAGGCCGCGGCGAAGGAGGCCCTCATCCGCCTCGCCGACAAGCGGATGTACGAGGACAAGGCGTCGCGGAGGACCGGGCGGTGATCGAATCGGCGGGGACCCTCCTCCACCGGCGGAGAGACGGCAAGCTCGAGGTGCTCATCGTGCACCCGTGGGGGCCGTACAACCGCCGCGCGCCCTGGAGCATCCCCAAGGGGCGCATCAACCCGGGCGAGGACCTCGAGGCGGCGGCGCGACGCGAGACCGAGGAGGAGACCGGGGTCCAGGCGGGGCCGCTCCACTCGATCGGGAGCGTCGACCTCGCGCGCAGCCGCAAGCGCATCCACGGCTTCGCCGGGCCCGCGCCCGAGGACGCCGCGCCCCGCTGCGACCAGACGGAGGTCGACGAGGCGAAGTTCGTGCCGATCGACCGTGCCCGCTTCCTGCTCCACCCGGCCCAGGTCACCTTCCTGGACCGGCTCCTCTCGACCCTCGACCTCTAGTCGTCGCCGCCCGGCGGCGGGTCTGAGCGCAGCTCCAGGCGCTGCAGGACTCCCGCGAAGCGGAAGGGGGCCGCGTAGGGCCCGGCCGGAGAGGCGGTGTCCTCGCCGACGTCGAAGGTCTCCTCGAACGAGTACGCGCGCGGCACGGTGCGGGACAGACGCGCCTCGCCCACCTTCGCCCCGTTCACGCTCAGCGTGACGGTGGCGCTTCCGCCGGCGCCGGGGCCCTCGTACGCGAAGTGGAGCGACACGACCGACCGGCCCGCCGGGAGGCGGTCCGGCGCGGCCACGGTGGTGACCTCCCGGCGGAAGTAGTTGTACGTGTAGGCGGGTCGGCCGTCCTTCACGTAGAGCGCGTACCCGGAGGCCGTGCCGCCCTCGGCGACCAGCACGCCGTCGGCGCCCGCCGCCGGAACCTCGACAAGAGCCGTGAACGTGTGGGTGCAATTGCGCGTGGCCGGCGCGAGCGAGCTGTAGAGGTGCGTCGCCCCCGGGTAGAAGGTGTAGAAGGCGCGTCCCCCGGGGGCGGCGGATTCGGGTGCGCGCGCCCGCTCACCCGCGGGTCGATCGGGTAGACACCATTCCGCGCCGCGTCCTCGTCGAACGCCTTCTTCAGCTCCTCCAGCTTCCCGGGGCGGGCGGCGGCGAGGTCGTTCGCCTCGGAGTAGTCGTGGTCGAGGTCGTACAGCTCCCAGTCTGGCGGGGCCTGGCTCGCGCCGGACGTGTACGCCCACGGCAGCAGGCCGGTCCGCTGGGCGGCCACCCACCCGCCGTCGTAGAGGGCGCGGTTCCCGTGCATCTCGTAGTACTGCCGGGTGCGGTGCTCCGGGGCCGACGCGTCCAGGAGGGCGTCGAGGAAGCTCCGGCCGTCGACGGGCTGCTGGACGACGCCGTTCACCGACCGCGGCGCCGGCACGCCCGCCGCCTCGAGGAGGGTCGGGAAGACGTCGATCACGTGCAGGTAGTGCGCGCGCGTCGCGCCCCGGTCCTTGATTCGCCGCGGCCAGGACACGACCGCCGGGGCGCGGGTGCCGCCCAGGTGGGAGCCGATGCGCTTGCCCCACTGGAACGGCGTGTTGCCGGCCCACGCCCAGCCGGCGGGGTAGTGCGGGTTCGACTGCGGGCCGCCGACGTCGTCGAGATGGCGCAGGACCTCGGCCGCCGCCGGCTGGATGCCGTTCACCTGCTCCATGAGGTTGTCGGTGCCGGTGAGGTTCCCCTCCAGGCTCGCACCGTTGTCGCCGGCGATGTAGACGACGAGCGTGTCGTCGAGCTGGCCCGTCTCGCGGAACGCGTCGATGACGCGGCCGACCTCGTGGTCGGCCTGGGCCAGGAAGGCGGCGAACACCTCCATGAGCCGTGCGGCGACCCTCTTCTCGTCGTCGCCGAGCGAGTCCCATGCGGGCAGCTCCGGCGGGCGGGGGGTGAGCACCGCGTCGGCGGGGACGACCCCCAGCTTCTTCTGCCGCTCGAACACGACCCGACGGTACTCGTCCCAGCCCATGTCGAACCGGCCCCGGAACCGCTCGATCCACGCCCGCGGCGCCTGCAGGGGCGCGTGCGTCGCCCCCGGCGCGAAGTACACGAACACCGGGCGGTCCGGCGCCAGCGCCTTCTGCTGGAGGATCCACGCGTGCGCGCGGCTGGCGAGGTCCTCGTTGAGGGTGTAGTCGCCCTCGCGACCGGGCGGCGGCGCCATTCGGACGGGGGCGGTGCCCTCGGTCAGCTCGGGGCTCCACTGGTCGACCTCGGCCCCGACGAAGCCGTAGAAGAAGTCGAAGCCCTGGTGAGTGGGCCAGTGGTCGAACGGCCCCGCGAGCGTCGTCTCGGGGTCGGGGACGAGGTGCCACTTGCCGATGGCGGCCGTCGCGTAGCCGTTCCCGCGCAGGACCTCGGACACGAAGGCGGCCGACTTCGGGATCGACCCGGTGTACCCGGGGAACCCGTTCGACCAGTTCGTGATCGTGCCCATGCCGACGGCGTGGGTGTTGCGGCCCGTGACCAGCGCGGCGCGGGTCGGGGAGCACAGGGCGGCCACGTGGAAGCGGGTGAATCGCAGCCCGTTCGCGGCCAGCGTGTCGAGCGTCGGCGTGGGCACGAGCCCCCCGAACGTCGCGGTCTGCCCGTAGCCGGCGTCGTCGAGCAGGATGACCAGCACGTTGGGCGCCCCGGCGGGCGCGGTCAACCCCGGCCGCGGCTGCTGGTCGGAGGTCGCGAAGTCGCGCGTGATCTTCCCCGCGAACGCGGGGGGCGGGATCGGCAGCACCGACCGGTCGGGCGCCGCCTGGGACCACGCCGTGCCCGCCGACGCGACCACCGACAACACGCCCGCCCCGATCGATCGGGCCCGGCCGACGAGGTGACGCCGCACAGGACGCTCCTGAAAGAGGAGCCCCGATTCTACTGCCGACCGGAGATCAGGCGGCGCGCCGGCGCAGCGAGGCGATCAGCATGTAGCCGGAGGCGGGGACGAGGGCGTCGAGGCGCGTCACCGCCCACACGATCGGGTACACCGCCGAGTAGGCGCGGAAAGTCTTCCGGTTCCGCGCGAGGTCGTCCGCTGTCACCACCATGCCCTTGGCCGAGGACTTCTTGCCGAGGCGCTCCATGCCCCAGTTGAGGGCCGTGTCCACCGCCTCCGAGAAGAAGCGCGAGTACGTGCCACAGCTCTCCATCTCGAAGGCGGGTGAGAGCAGATCCCCCAGGCGCTCCGGCGCATAGCCGGGGCGCAGGTGGCCGTGCTTCTCGTCGGTCTGGCCGAGGGCGTGGCGCAGGTGCCGCAGCAGCGTCCGTTTCCGGTGGGGCGTGTTGACGACCAGGCGGCCGCCCGGCCGCGTCACCCGGGCGAGCTCCGCCGCGAACGCCGCCTCGTCGGGCACGTGCTCGAGCATGTCCACGACCGCCACCCGGTCGAAGCTCGCGTCGGGGAAGGGCAGGCGATCGCCCCGGACGAGGTGGACCTCGTCGCCCACGAGCGACCGGATCGAGCTCACCGCCTCGTCCGTGAGGTCGCCCGAGGCCCATGAGCCGCCCCGCTCGCGCAGGAGCAAGCTCACGACGCCGTTGTCGGAGCCGAGGTCGAGGCAGCGCAGGCCCGCCGTGGGACCGAGCATCGCCGTCACCTCGGCGAGCTTTCGCTGCTTCAGGACCGAGCGGCGGAACAGGGCCACCGCCCACTCGCGCGGGGACAGAGGCTCAGCCACGCCGCTCCAGGCGGAGGATGACGGGGGAGCCGAGGGCGCGCGTCAGGCCGAGGGCCCGCACCCCGCCCTCGAGGCCGCGCGCGACGCCGGCCGCACCGAGGGCGCGGTGCAGCGCCATCGGGAAGAAGAACTGGGGCCGGCGGCCGGTCGGTGCGAAGCCGTGCCCGGCGAAGGCGCTCTCGATCTCGGCGTCGGAGAAGACGGTGAACGGCCGAGTGTTCCCCTCGACGCCCTTCTTGAGGCCGAAGAGGAGATCGGCCGCGGCGTTGACGCTGCGGCGGGTCGGGTAGTCCACGACGACCGCCCGGCGGGCGAGGCGCGCGAGCGTCGCCACCAGCTCGGGCCAGCGCCGCACGTGGGGAAGCAGGCGGTACGAGAGGACGACGTCGAACGCGCGCTCGGCGAGCGGGGGGGCGAGGAGGTCGCCGGAGACGAAGCGGGCACGCCCGGCCGCCGTCCACTCCCTTACCCGGGCCTCGCAGACGGGGTCGCTGCCCAGGACCGTCACGTCGTGCCCGGCCGCGACGAGCGGGCCCGTCACCTGCCCGTGCCCGCCCCCCAGGTCGAGGACGCTGGCGCCCGGGAACCGCCGCAGCAGCTCGAGGGTAGTCTCCGCCTGGCGCTCGAGAAAGAAGCGACCGACGGGACCGGCGAAGCGACGTGCGTAGCCCTCGGACGAGGTCTCGACGTCGGCGTCCTCGCGCTCGGCGGGCAAGGGTGTCTCAGTCCTGCGCGCCCGTCTCTCCCCGCAGCGCGTCCACGAGGGCCCGGATGAGGTCGTTGTCGGTCAGGATCCCGACCACGCGGCCGCCCGCCACCACCGGCAGCGCCCCGTACTTGGTGTTGAGGAGGATCTCCGCGGCCTCGAGGAGGGACGCGTCCGCGGTGGTGGTCACCGGGTTCTGGATCATGATCCGCGAGATCGGGGTCTCCTCCATCACGCGGTTGAACTCGGCCTCGGAGTCCGTGAGCGTCGACGGCTCCGCGCGCTTGAGGTCGCCCTCGGTGACGAGGCCCACCAGCATGCCGCCCACCGTGACCGGGAGGCGGCGCACGCCGCGGAGGCGGACGATCTCGATGGCGCGCATGAGCGGGTCCTCGGGCTCGACGAGGATCGGATTCGGGGTCATGTAATCCGACACGAGCAGGGTCGAGAGCTTCATCCCTCGATGGTACCCGAGGGCGGCGTCGGGTTGGGCGTCGCCCCCGGCTCCGAGGGCGCCTCCGGGGGCGACGGCGAGGCGGAGGGCGGGGCCAGGGGCGAGGGCGTCGCCGGGGGCTCGGGCGGAGGCTCGTCGTCTTCCAGCACCTCCACCGGGGGCGGCTCGGCGCCGAGGCCGGCCACGTCGCGTCCGATGTAGCCGGCCTGACCCATGAGCCACAGCACCCGGCGCGTGGCCCGCTCGTGGCGGAGAGCGCTCACCCGGGGGTTGATGCGGCGGGGGTTGGGGATCATCGCGGCGAGGCCGGCCGCCTCGGGCGCGGACAGCGCCGAGGCCGGCTTGCCGTACCAGCTCCGCGCGGCCGCCTCGCAGCCGTAGATCCCGTCGCCCCACTCGATGAGGTTCAGGTAGAGGGCGAGGATCCTCGCCTTCGTGAGATCGGACTCGAGCCACTGCGTCACCACCAGCTCGCGCACCTTGCGCAGCGGCGTCTTGCTCGTGCCGAAGTAGAGGTTCTTGGCGAGCTGCTGGGTGATCGTGCTGCCGCCACGGGCGAAGCGCCGCTTCTCCACGTTCTTCTCGATCGACTCCTCGAGCGCCTTCCAGTCGACACCCTCGTGGCCGAAGAAGCCCTGGTCCTCGGAGGCGAGAACCGCGTGGATCAGGTGGCGGGACACCTGGGAGAGCGGGACCCACGTCTGGACCGCACGGGCCTTGCGCCCCTTCGCCTTCGCCTCCTCCTCGCGCTGCTCCATGAGGCGGGTCTTCGCGGGGTTCGTCTTCGCGAGTCCCCGGACCTGCGACCGCGGGGGCAGGCCGAGCCAGACCCAGGCGGCGAGCACGGCGAGCACGAGGACGAGGACGAGGGCGAGGCGCGGGGCGACGCGGCGCATGCAGGAGGCGGTATACCATGAAGGCCATGGACTTCGAACTGAGCGACGAGCAGCAGCAGCTGCGCCGGACCGTGCGCGACTTCGCCGAGAAGGAGCTCGCGCCCCACTCCCGGGAGTGGGACGAGAAGCAGGCGTTCCCGAGGTCGCTCTTCACCCGCCTCGGCGAGCTCGGCCTCGCCGGCTGCTGCTGGCCTGAGGAGTACGGCGGCTCGGGCCTCTCCACCCTCGACTGGGCGATCGTGATGGAGGAGCTCGCCCGGGCGGACGCGGGCGTCGCGCTCTCCCTCGCCGCCCACCACAGCCTTTCGTCCGCCCACATCCACCTGGCCGGCAGCGCGGAGCAGAAGCGACGCTTCCTGGCCCCGCTCGCCCGTGGGGAGAAGGTCGGCTGCTGGGGCCTCACGGAGCCGGGTTCCGGCTCCGACGCCGGCGGGATGCGCACGACCGCCGTGCGCGAGGGAGACCACTGGGTCCTGAATGGATCCAAGAACTTCATCACCAACGGCGGGACCGCCGACACTGCGGTGGTGATGACGGTGACCGACCGCGCGGCTGGCAAGAAGGGGATCTCGGCGATCGTGGTCGAGCGGGGGACGCCCGGCTTCCGCGCGGGCAAGAAGGAGGACAAGCTCGGGGTGCGCTCGTCGGACACCTCGGAGCTCGTCTTCGAGGACTGCCGCGTGCCGGCCGCCAACCTCCTCGGCCGGGAGGGCATGGGCTTCATCGACACCCTGAAGATCCTCGACAAGGGCCGCGTCGGCATCGCCGCCTTCGGGGTCGGCATCGCGAGGGCCGCGCTCGAGGCCTCGATCCGCTACTCCCTCGACCGCAAGCAGTTCGGGCACCCGATCGCCGATTTCCAGGCCATCCAGTTCAAGGTCGCGGAGATGGCCACCCGCACCGACGCGGCGCGGCTGCTCACCTGGCGCGCGGCGGCCCTGGCCGACGCGGGGCAGGTCCACACCGCCGAGTCCTCGATGGCCAAGCTCTTCGCCACCGAGGCGGCGGTCGAGATCGCCCTCGACGCGATCCAGGTCCACGGCGGCTACGGCTACGTCAAGGACTACCCGGTGGAGCGGTACCTGCGCGACGCCAAGATCGGCACGATCGGCGAGGGCACGAGCGAGGTGCAGCGCCTGGTCATCGCGCGCCACCTGCTGCACCTGCGGCCCGTGGTGCGCTAGTGGCGGAGGTTTCGCCGGGCCTCGACGGCCTGGTGGCCGGCGTGCGCAGCGGCGACGTGCGGGCGGTCGCGCGCGCGATCAGCCTCGTCGAGGACGCGCGGCCGGAGGCCCGGGCGCTGCTGGCCGCGCTCTTCCCCCACGCGGGCGGGTCGCTCGTCGTGGGGGTGACCGGGCCGCCCGGGGCCGGCAAGTCCTCCCTCGTGGACCGCCTGACCGCCCACCTCCGCCGACAGGGCCGGACGGTGGGCATCGTGGCCGTGGACCCCACCTCGCCCTTCAGCGGCGGGGCGATCCTCGGCGACCGCATCCGCATGCAGGCCCACGCCACCGACCCCGGCGTCTTCATCCGCTCCATGGCCACCCGCGGCCACCTGGGCGGTCTCGCCGCCGCCACCGACCAGGCCCTGACCGTGCTCTCGGCCGCGGGCAAGGACGTGGTCCTGGTCGAGACGGTCGGGGTCGGGCAGGACGAGGTCGAGATCGTGGGCACCGCGGACGTGAGCGTGGTGGTGCTGGTCCCCGGGCTCGGCGACGAGGTGCAGGCCTTGAAGGCCGGGATCATGGAGATCGCCGACGTGTTCGTGGTCAACAAGGCGGATCGCGACGGGGTGGAGCGGGTGGTGGCGGAGATCGAGTCGATGCTCTCGCTCGCTGCGGGAGAAGACCCGCCCCCCGCGATAGTGAAGACGGTGGCGACGCGCGACGAGGGGATCGGCGGGCTCCTCGACGCGGTCGAGGCGTTTCGCCTGCGGGCCGCCGGGTCGGGGGCGCTGGCGCGCAAGCGCCGGGCGCAGCTGCGGCGGCAGCTGGAGGACGCGGTGCGGCAGCGGGTGATGGGCCACGTCTTCCGGCAGGTGGTGGCTCCGGCGGAGCTCGAGGAGACGGTCGAGCGAATGGCGCGGCGCGCGGTGGACCCGTTCACCGCGGCCGACGCGATCGTGGAGAGGATGGGCCTCGCATGAAGCACCTGAAGATCGACCACCTCGGCATCGCGGTGCCGAGCCTCACCGACGCCCTCGCCGCCTACGAGGCGCTCGGCTTCCACGTGGAGGCCACCCACGACGTCCCGACCGAGAAGGTGCGCACGGCCTTCCTGCCCGTGGGGGAGTCGCACCTCGAGCTGCTGGAGCCCACCGACCCCTCCTCGGCGATCGCCCGTTTCCTCGAGAAGCGCTCGGGCCTGCACCACGTCTGCGTGCTCGTGGACGACCTCGACGGGGCCCTCGCCGACATGAAGGCCCGCGGGGTGCCCCTCGTGGACCAGGCCCCCCGCGTCGGGGCCGGGGGCTGCCGCGTCGCGTTCATCCACCCGAAGGGCGCGGCCGGCGTCCTGCTCGAGCTCAAGGAGCGGGAGAAGGCGTAGCCGCGGCCGGCGCGGGCCGCCGGCGGGCGGCCAGCCGCTCCGCGAGGCCGCTCGTGCGGAGGTGGCCCGCCAGCACTTCCGCGATGATCGCGTGGCCGATCGCCGAGGGGTGGGGATCGGCGGGGGTGATGGTGAGCGGGGGCTGCTGGAGGTCCTCGATCCCGTGCTCGCGGGCCCACGTGCGCACCGCGCCCGCGGTCTCGACGATGGGGAGGCCCAGCTCCCGGGCGGCGTCACGCGCGTAGCCGAAGACCTCGGGGTGGGCGAGCACCACCACCTCGAAGCCCCGCTCCCGCGAGAGCTCGCGCAGGCGCTCCAGGGCCGCGCGGAAGGGCGCCTGGCCCGCGAGCCCCCGGTAGCGGGAAGGGACGCGCGCGAGATCGGCCTCGCCGCCGAACCGACGCTGCTCCGGGGGCACCCCCACGAGCCTCGGGCCGGCCTCGGGCCCCCCGCCGAGCCGGGAGCGCGCGAAGTCGAGCAGGAACGACCGGCGGAGCGACCGCACGTCGGGTCGCTCCTCGACGAAGTTCGGCAGGCCGAAGTCGTTGCCGACGAAGTTGAGGACCACGAGGTCCGGGTCGAAGCGCAGCCCCTTCGCCTCGAGCGTCTCGACCTCCATCACCGTGTTGTAGCCGGGCACCGCGGTGTTGACCACCTCCCAGACGACGCCCGCGGCGGGGAGCAGGGCGGGAAGGCGGGCGAGGTAGGTCTCCTCTTCACTCACCCCCCACCCGAACATCACCGAGTCCCCGAGTCCGACGACCCGGACCGCGGGACGCGCCCTTTCCACCCCGACCGCGGGGCCGCGGAAGCCGTCCGCGTTCGTCCGCAGCGGCGCACCGAGGAAGGTGACGTCGAGCCCGGGCCGCAGCTCGTAGACGATCTTCGGGTCGGCGCTGGGGCGCACGACGTCGCCGAGGCGGGCGCGCGCGCCCCGGGGCAGCCGGACCTCCCGGACCGCGCGCAGGTCGGCGGGCCCGGCGAGGCCGGCGCGGAGACGGAAGAACGCCTCGAGGGCCAGGAGCCCGGTCGCCGTGGAGCCGAGGGCGAGCGCGACCGACAGGACGGCGCGGCGAGTGGGCATGGGGAGCGTGCACCGGCCGGCGTTTGCCCGGCCGGATCGGGACGGCATAGTATCGCCGTTCATGAGCGAGCGGATCGAGATCGGCATCATCGGGGGCACCGGCCTCTACCAGATGGATGGCTTCACGGAGGTCCGGGAGGTCACCGTCGACACCCCCTTCGGCCCGCCCTCGGACGCGCTGATGGTCGGCGCCCTCGAGGGCCGTCGCGTCGCCTTCCTGCCGCGCCACGGGCGGGGGCACCGCATCCTGCCCCACGAGCTCAACTTCCGGGCCAACGTGTTCGCGCTGAAGTCGCTCGGGGTCGAGTGGATTCTCTCCGTCTCCGCCGTGGGGTCGCTCAAGGAGCGCTACGCGCCCCTTCACGTGCTCGTGCCCGACCAGTTCATCGACCGGACGATGCAGAGGCCGTCCACCTTCTTCGGCCGGGGCCTCGTGGCCCACGTCGGCTTCGCCCACCCCTTCTGCAAGGGACTCTCGAAGGTCATGGTCGACGCCTGCGCCGAGGCCGGGGCCACCCATCACGTGGGCGGGACTTACGTGTGCATGGAGGGGCCGGCCTTCTCGACCCTCGCCGAGTCCGAGCTCTACCGCTCCTGGGGAGCGGACGTCATCGGCATGACGAACCTGCAGGAGGCCAAGCTCGCGCGGGAGGCCGAGATCTGCTACTCGACCCTGGCGATGGTCACCGACTACGACTGCTGGCACCCCGACCACGACGCGGTGACCGCGGAGCAGATCCTGGGCGTGCTCGGGAGGAACGCGGAGACGGCGAAGGCGGTCCTGCGCGCCGCGGTCCGCCGGCTTCCCATCCCCCGCGGCTGCGAGTGCGCGACCGCCCTGCGCTACGCGCTCATCACCCCGCCCGAGCTCGTGCCGGAGGCGGTGAAGAGCGAGCTCGAGCCGATCGTCGGCCGCTACATGAGGAAGGGGTAGGGCCATGTCGATCCTCGTGGTCGGCAGCGTCGCCTACGACACGGTGGAGACGCCCTTCGGCCGCGCCGAGCGGGTGCTCGGCGGGAGCGCGTCGTTCTTCTCGGTGGCCGCCTCGTTCTTCAGCCCGGTGAGCCTCGTGGGCGTCGTGGGCCACGACTTCGGGGAGGAGCAGCTCGCGGCCTTCCGGGGGCGGCCGATCGACCTCGAGGGCCTCGAGCGGATGGAGGGCAGGACCTTCCACTGGCAGGGCCGCTACTCGCTGGACCTCAACTCCCGCGACACGATCTGCACCGACCTCAACGTCTTCGAGTTCTTCAAGCCCAAGATCCCCGCTCGCTACCGGGGTTCGGAGGTCGTCTTCCTCGGCAACATCGACCCCGTGCTGCAGCGCCAGGTGCTGGAGCAGGTCGAGCGCCCCCGCGTGGTGGCCTGCGACACGATGAACTTCTGGATCCACGGCAAGCCCGCCGAGGTGAAGGAGACGCTGAAGAAGGTCCGGATCCTGCTCATCAACGACCAGGAGGCGCGCGAGCTGAGCGGGGAGTGGAACCTCGTCAAGGCGGCGCGGGCGATCCGGGCGATGGGGCCGTCCACCCTGGTGGTGAAGAAGGGCGAGCACGGGGTCCTGATGTTCGACGAGGCCGGCACGTTCGCGGCGCCGGCCCTGCCGCTCGAGCGCGTCTTCGACCCCACCGGGGCCGGCGACACCTTCGCCGGGGGCTTCCTCGGCTACCTCGCGAGCACCGGGCAGGAGGGCGACGCCGCGCTGCGCCGCGCCGTGGTCATGGGCAGCACGATGGCGTCGTTCTGCGTCGAGGCGTTCAGCCTCGACCGGCTGCTGACGCTGACGCGGCCCGAGATCGACGCCCGCTACCGGGAGTTCGAGCGGCTGACGCGGTTCGAGAGCCTCTAGCCGTCGGGTCGGGCGGAGGCGGTGCGCACTTCGCTCGCTCCCCGTTCGCGCCTCGCCGGTCAACGGGAGGCCGAGGCGCTCACTCATCGTCGCGGCGACGAGCCACGACGGGCGCCGCTCCTCAGTCGCTCGCTCCGGCGACCGCCTCCGCCCTCCCACGGCTTTCGGTGGCGGTTCGCCTGCGCTCGCTCCCCGTTCGCGCCTCGCCGGTCAACGGGAGGCCGAGGCGCTCACTCATCGTCGCGGCGACGAGCCACGACGGGCGCCGCTCCTCAGTCGCTCGCTCCGGCGACCGCCTCCGCCTCTGCCCGTGGCCCTCGGCCGGGCGCCCGCGCGAGGGCCGCTCGGGACCTCCGGAGCTAACGGCTGAGCCGCGGGATGGCGTCGGGTCCGATCCCGCGGCGATGAGCGAGCGCGCGCGAATGTGTGCGCTGCGGCGCGCGAGCGGGGAGTGAGCGGAGGAGCGTCCCGTGCGGCCGGACGGGCGGGCGCAGGGTGCAGCTACTGGCTGGCGGGCTCGGTCTGCTCCAGCATCGTGTTCACGATGGTCAGGAGCTTGTTGGCGGTGAAGGGCTTGTTGATGTACATGACCGCGCCCGACTCGAAGCCCTCGGCGAGCGCCTCGCCCCCTCCCTTCGCGGTCAGGAAGATGACCGGCACGGTCTTCGTCCGTGGGTCCTGCTTGATCTGACGGCAGACCTCGAAGCCGTCCTTGTCCGGCATCATCACGTCGAGGAGCACGAGGTCGAAGGTCTGCTCCTTGAGCAGCCTCAGCGCCTCCTCCCCCCCGGCGGCGGTGGTGACGTGGAAGCCCTTCTGCTCGAGGATCGTGCGCTCGAGGCTCAGGATGTTCTCGTCGTCGTCCACGACCAGGATCCGCTTGGCCATCAACCCCTCCGGCCGGGAGTGGAGCGCAGTGGCCGGGATTCTAGCACCGAGTCACTGGAGGGTGACCTCTCCGCACACCCCGCTCGCGGCGCAGGCGCGGAACGTCCCAGGGCCATGGGCGAAGACCAGGTACTGGTTGTCTTGGTGATTCAGGCACCAGGTCTCGCCGTCGGGTCCGCCGCAGCGCTTGCCGTTCGCCGACCACGTGGGACCGGGGCGCCCGGTGTCGGACGCCCGTCCCACGCGCGCGGTCTCGCACGCCTGCCGCTCGGGGTGCCCCTCGGGGCGCACGGGGCAGAACGCGCGGCCGTCGTCGTAGCCTATCTTCCGGCAGTAGACGACATCCGGACCGACGAGCGGCGTGGAGTCGAGGATGGCGCGATCATCCTGCCTCCCATGGAGCTTGACGTTGATCCTCGAGACGGGCGGAGGAACGGGGTCGCCGCAGCCGGGGGACGGGGTGCCGCCCTTGTCACCCCCGCCGCCCGGTACCGCGGGGAGCGGATCGACGTCGGGGGTCGTGCCCGGGGTGGGCGTCGGTGTCGGCTGGGGTGCGGGTGCCGTCGGGATGAAGGCGGCCGCGTTTGGGGTGCCCGGGGCTGTGGTGGGGGCCTTTCCCCCGTCGCCGCACGAGACCCCGGACAAGCCTGCGGCGAGGACGACGGCGGACAGAACCCGCATCGTGCGCGCACGCGGCATGGCACGGACGCTCACACAGCCGGCCCGCCCTGTCAAGGGGCGGCTACTTGTCGACGGTGACTTCGCCGCAGACGCCGTTCTTGCCGCAGGCCCGGTACAGCCCTCCCGTCCAGACCATGAGCTGGTACTGGTTGTCGGGGTGGTTCTCGCAGCCGCTGGCCCGCCCCGTGCAGAGGCTTCCGCCGACGTACCACGTCGGGCCGGGGCGGCCGGTGTCGGTGGCGCGGCCCGTCACGTAGAGCTCGCAGGCGGAGCGCTCCGGGTGGCCCTCGGGACGGACGGGGCACGTCGAGCGGTCGGGGAAGCCGATCTTCGCGCAGAACACGGCGTCCGTGACCAGGGGCGTCGAGTCGAGCACCCACCGATCGCCGCCCCGAAGGTGGACCTTCGCGTTGATCGCGGAGAGGGCGGGCGGGACGGGGTTGCCGCACCCGCCCGCGCCCTCGGCCGGGGCCGTGGACGGGCTCGGCTGCGGGGAGCCCGCGGGCGTCGGCGTGGCCGCTGGAGCGGGGCCGCCGAGGACCGGAGTCGGGGTCGGTTGCGGGTTCGCCGTCGGAGACGGAGCGGGCGCCACGGCCTGCGGCGAGGGTTCCGGCTGTGTCGGCGTCTCCTGGTTGAGAGAGCCGCAGGCATACGCCAGGAGGCAGAGCGCGACGAGCCCAGCCCCGGCCTTCGCGTCCCGAGCTCGCCTCACGCGGCCACGGTCACATGGGACGCAGAGCGCTGTCAAGGCCGGTGTGCGCGGTCTCACTTGTCGACCTGCACCTCGCCGCACACGCCGTCCTTGGTGCACGGCGAGTAGGTCCCGCCGACGTACACCCACAGCAGGTACTGGTTCTCTTCGTGGTTCTCGCAGTCGCTGCCGTTGCAGAGCTTGCCGTTGCGGTACCAGGTCGGCCCCGGCCGGCCCGTGTCCTTCGCCCGGCCGATCGCGTACTCCTCGCAGGCCTGCCGGTCCGGCGAGCCCTCGGGCCGCACGGGGCACTCTTGCCTGTCGGGGAAGCCCACCTTGATGCAGTACGCCCGGTCTTGGACGATGGGCGTCGAGTCGAGGGTCCACCGGTTCCCGGCCTTGAGGTGGATCTTGGCCTTCATCTTGGTGACCGGCGGGGGCAGCGGGTTGCTGCAGCCGTTCCTTGGCGTGGGCGTCGCTGTCGGCTCCGGCGTCGGCGCGGGCGCGGGCGTCGGGGCGGGCGTCGGGGCGGGCGTCGGGGCGGGCGTCGGGGCGGGCGTCGGGGCGGGCGTCGGGGCGGGCGTCGGGGCGGGCGCGGGTGTGGCGGTCGGCGAGGGGCTCGGCGCCGGCGTGGAGCTGGGCGCCGGAGCGGGAGTGCCCGACACCGGGATCGAGGGGATGGGCACGGTGAGAACGCCCGACGCGGGCGTCTTCGTCGGCTGGGTTGGCAGCTCCTCGGTGATCGAGTGACATCCGACCACCAGCAGCGCCGCAGCCACTGCGCCGAAGGCTGTCCTCTTCATTCGTGTTCCCTTCCGCCTAGAATTCACATCAGAAGGTCACACATAAGCCATCCTGCTGTCAAGATTTTTTGATCGAGAATCAGAAGAAGCGGGCGACGATTGCCGCCGCCCGGGCGGACGCTCCGGGGGGGCCCAGCCGATCCCGGACCTCGCGGAGGCCATTCCGGACCGCCTCACGCCGCACGGGGTCCTCGAGCAGCGCCAGCGCCTCGCGAGCCACTGCACCTGAGCTGAAATCGTCCTGGATCAGCTCCTTGACGACCTCACGGCCGGCGATGAGGTTGGCCATGGCGTAGTGCGGCACGCTGACGAACGGCCGCCCCAACGCGTACGTGAGGGCGGAGAGGCGGTACACGACCACCATGGGCAGGTCCATGAGTGCCGCCTCGACCGTCGCCGTCCCGGACGCGACGATTCCTGCCGAGGCGGTGCTCAGGAGCGCGTGGGTCTGACCTGCGACGCGCGTGACGGGCAGGCCCGCCAACTCCCGCTCGAAGACCCGAGGGTCGAGGCTCGGGGCCACGGCGAGAGCGAACTGTACGTCGGGTCGGCGCTGCCGAACGAGCCGCAGGGCACCGGCGATGGGGGGGAGGTTGTGCGCCACCTCCTGGTACCGGCTGCCAGGCAGCACGGCCAGGACGGGGCGCGCGGCGTCCAGTCCCAGCCCGGCGAGGAACGCGACCCGGTCGGTCGCGGGCCGCGCGAGATCGACGAGCGGGTGGCCGACGAAGGTCACCGGCACCCCGGCCGCGCGGTAGAGCGGCTCCTCGAAGGGAAAGATCACCGCGACGTGCGCGACGCGATCCCGGATCGCCCGCACCCGGCCGCGTCGCCACGCCCAGACCTGGGGCGAGACGTAGTACACGACGGGCACGCCGCGCTTCTTGAGCTCGCGTGCCAACCGGAGGTTGAAGTCGGCGTAGTCCACGAGCACCGCGACGGCGGGGCGCTCGCGGTCCACCTCTACCAGAACCGATCGAAAGACCGCTCGCAGGTGGCGCAGGTGGCGGAGCACCTCCAGCAGCCCCACCACGGCCAGGTCGCGGACGTGGGCGATGAGCCGTCCGCCCTCGGCCTCGACCCGGTCTCCGCCGAGGCCGAAGATCTCGAGCTCACCTGCGGTTTCGCGAAGCTGGCGGACGAGATCGCCGGCGTAGAGGTCGCCCGAGGGCTCCCCGCAGGAGACGAGCACCCTCGTGTGCGCGGACGCTCTGGACGGGGTGCTCACGCAGGAGGAGTATATAGGGGGAGTGTCCGAAGGGCGACGCGGCGTGTCCCTTCGCGGGGACGCCCAGCCGCGCCGAGCGTCCCGGGCCGAACCGGCAACATGCTCTCGCTGAAGGGCTTGGGGCCCGCGGCCGATCGGACCTGACGGGCATGCGCGTTGCAAGGACGATGGGCGTCGGTTGCCGTAAGACCACGGAGGCCTCGATGACAGCTCGGCCGACGTTTCTGATCCTGGCGGCGAGCCTCGCGCTCGCGCCGGCTCTCCAGGCACAGGACCACGCGGTCCCCCGCGGCGGCGGCAGCGGTGGCTCCTCCGGCGGTGGGGGCAGCCATCCTTCGCCCGGCGTCTCGTCGAGCGGGAGCGGCGGCTCGCAGTCGAGCCCCGGCTACAGCCCTGGCTCGAGCTCCGGCGCACCTTCGACCGCCGCGCGACGACACCCGCAGGCAGGGACGGGGCACGGTGGGTCCGGCGGCTACTACCCCGGCTACCCCAGCTATCCCGGCTACCCGGGCTGGGGCGGCGGCTGGTACTACCCGGGCTACTGGGGTGCGTGGTGGCCCTACGGCTCCTACGGCTGGTACGGGGGCTACTACGGTTATCCCTGGGGCTGGGGCGGCGGCACGGTGTACCACTACGTCCAGCGCGAGAGCGGCTCGGTCCGCGTGCTCGTGGACCCCTCCGAGGCCCGCGTCTACGTGGACGGTTACTACGCCGGCACGGTCGACGATTTCGACGGGCTCTTCCAGCGGCTCAGCGTCTCGCCGGGCCGGCACGAGATCGCGCTCAAGCTCGAGGGGTACAAGACCCACCGCGTGAGGCTGTACGTGGCCCCCGAGGCCACGGTGAAGCTGCACTACGACATGGAGAAGGGCCCGGGCGAGACCTTCGAGGACCTGGCGAAGGACGTGCGCGAGAGCGAAGCCAGCCGCGAGGCGGAGCAGGAGCAGCGCTGGAAGGAGAGCGAGTCGCGCGCGGCGGCGGACGACCTGGTCGCCGTCGGCGGCTGGCTCAAGCTCAGCGTGGAGCCCGCGGACGCGTCCGTCTACGTCGACGGTGCCTTCCGGGGCTCGGCCCGCGAGGCATCGGAGCTCAAGCTCGCGCCCGGGCGGCACCGGATCGAGGTCGTGCGGCCCGGGTTCAAGACCGTGGATCGCGAGGCGGACATCGCCCCCGGCGAGGCGACCGAGCTGCGGATCGAGCTGGAGCGGCCGTCGGCCTAGGGCATGCCGGCGCTCGTTGCACCGGATCCGCTGCCGAACAGCTCGCGGAAGATGCGGCCGGCCACGGCGGAAGCGCCGTGGCCGCTGCCGTGTCTCAGGAACACCACCACCACGAGCTCGGGCCGGTCCGCCGGGGCGTACGACGCGAACCAGCCCAGCTGCGAGCAGGTCCCCGTCTTGCCGGCCACCGCCACCTCGGCGTCGAAGGCCGCGGACGCGCTGCCCTCGTTGACGGCGGCCATGAAGCCGGCGGCGAGACCCTCGAGGCGGGTCTCCACCGGGAGCCGCCAGCGCTCGCTCGGAGAGAACCCCTCCGGGCCGCTCACCTGGGGCCGCACGATCACCCCGCCGTTGACGGTGGCGGAGATGAGGACCGCGAGCTGCACGGCAGAGGTCTCAATGCCCGCCGCGTGGCTCGAGAGGTGGCCGACGGCGTCCGGCCTCACGAAGGTCGGCACGACGCCCGCCGTCTCGCCGGTCAGGTTGATCCCGGAGGGCTCGCCCAGGCCGAGCAGGTGGGCGTAGCGCCGGACCTTCTCGTAGCCGAGCTGCTCCCCGACCCACTCGAAGTAGGGGTTGCACGAGACGGCCAGCGCGCGGCGCAGGTCGATCGCCCCGTGACCGGCCCAGTTCCAGCAGCCCTTGCGGCAGTGGTAGACGGTGTCCGGCGTGATCACGCCCTCCGACAGGCCGGCGATCCCCACGACGATCTTGAAGACCGAGCAGGGCTGGAAGGCCCGCTGCAGGCCGAGCGCGGGATTGACAAGCGCGTGGACGCGACCGGAGAGGGGGTCCATCGCCACCACCGCTCCCTGCGCGCGGCCGAGGGCGGTGCGCGCCGCCTGGCCGACCGCCACGTCCCACGCCGACGCGGTCGCGGGCAGGATGACCTGGGGCAGCGCGGGGCGGGAAGCGCGGCGTGCCCGGCGCGGAGCGGCCGACAGGGGCGGCGCCACTGCAATCGCCAGCGTGGCCGCCAGTGCCGCCGCGGCCGGAATCGAGGGGACACGAGAACGCACGAGGGCGAAGACTAGCACGGACCGTGCCAGCAGGGGTCGTTCCCGAGAGTGGATGCCCTTTGTGGCCGGGCCCCGCCGCGCGTAAAATCAGTTGCTCGAAGAAGCAAGGAGACCCCGCGATGCGCAACCGGTCGTGCCGTTCCCTGATCGTGCTGGCCTTGTCCGCCCTGTCCCCCGCCCTCGTCTCTGCCCAGAAACTGGACAAGGACGACAAGAGCTGGCTCGAGGGCGTTCGACCCCTGATGCTCCAGGACGAAGAGAAGACCTACAGGAGCCTCAAGGACAAGAGCGACCGGCTGGAGTTCCAGAAGATCTTCTGGGCGCGGCGAGACCCCGACCTCGCCACGCCGGAGAACGAGTACGAGGCCGAGTACCTGAAGATCAAGGCCGACGTCGACCAGCGCTACCGCGTGGCGGGCGTGCCGGGCTCGTCCACGGACTGCGGCCGGACCTTCATCTTCCTCGGCAAGCCCGACGAGATACAGCAGGAGCCGGGCGCGGGCCTCGTCTCGGCGCAGACCTGGACGTACAAGGACCGGCCGGGCCAGACCTTCCAGGGGGGCCAGGCGGTGATCGCGTTCGACGCCGAGTGCCGGGCCCCGGTCGGCTTCTCCGCGCAGCTCGACCGGGTGGCCTCGGGGAAGGTGATCCAGCCCAACATCGACTACCGCAAGGGCAAGGACGGCCACCTCACGAAGCTCGCCGACCTCCTGCCGAGGGACACCGCCGCTCGGGCGCTCTTCCGGCAGCCCCGGCAGGACTTCCCCACCGCCCTGGCGATCTCGTACCTCAAGGTCGCGGACGGTGGAACGGCGCTGCTGGGTCTCGTGCGCGGGGAGGCGGCGGGCCTCGCCGTTCAGGAGAGCGGTGGCGCGAAGTCGGTCCAGTTGTCCGTCGCGGCGAGTGCCCTGGCCGCGGACGGCAAGGAGGCCGGCTGGACGGAGCAGACGATGAGCGTCCCGGTGGGCGCAGACGGCGCCTTCCTCGCCTCGTTCAAGCTGGGCCTGAAGACGGGAAAGTACACGCTCAAGGCCGGGGCGGTGGACGTCAAAGGCGGCAAGGCCTCGCTCGCCACCGCCGAGGTCGAGGTGCCGGACCTCGCGAGGGTCGAGACGGCGGCGGACGGCACGATGAGCAAGCAGCCCTCGACGAGCTCCGTGATCATCCTGCGGACGATCGAGGACATGCCGCCGGGCGACGCGGACCCGGCGCACCCCTTCGCGGCCTTCGAGCTCGCCAAGGTGCGGCTCATCCCCGTTTTCGCCGGCCGCGCCCACAAGTCCGAGCAGGTCGAGTTCTTCTACCAGGTGTACGACCTTCGGCTCGACCCGGCGACGGGCAAGGCCGACGCGACCGCGGTCGTCAGCATCCTGAAGAACGGCAAGACGCCGGTGGCAAAGGCGCCCTCGACCCAGATGGAGACCGAATTCTCCGGCTCGTCGGTCGGGCCCATCCCTCTCTCGAACTACGAGCCGGGGCAGTACGTGGTCCAGCTGAAGGTCACGGACAAGCTCGCGAAGAAGGACCTCGTCCAGGAGTCGCCGCTCGAGATCCTGCCGTAGGGGGGCCCTTGAACAAGGCCGACCTCGTCGCCCGGGTCGCGCGGGACACCGGCCTCACCAAGGCCGACGTCCTGCGCGCTCTCGACGGGGTCCTCGAGCACATCGCCCGCTCCTTGAAAAGGGGAGAGCCGGTGAAGCTCGTGGACTTCGGGACGTTTCTCGTCAGCCGGCGGAAGCCCCGGGCCGCCTTCAACCCGCACACGGGCGAGGCGATGAAGGTGCCGGCCCGCCGCTGGCCGCGATTCGCTCCCGGAAAGGGCCTCAGGACGCGGGTGCGCTCGCAGCCCGAGCGGCCGGCGCCTCGCCGGCGCTCCTTCACGACCTCCAGCGCCTTCTCGAGGATCCGGTCCGGCGGCGTGACGCCCTCCGGCAGGTCCTCGTCCTCGTCGCGCTCCGCCGACACCGGGACCGAGGGCGCGAGGCCCGTGCCGTGGATCGAGGTGCCCTTCGGGGACATGTACTTCGCCACGGTGAGGACGAGGCCTCCCTCGGGCAGAGGCACCGTCTTCGAGGTCGCGGCCCGGCCGAACGTGTGCTCTCCCACCAGCTTGGCCCGGTCGGCGTCGAGGAGGGCTGCCGCCACGATCTCGCCCGGTCCGGCCGTGCCGTTGTCGACGAGCACGGCCAGCGGCCCGCTCCACACGCAGCGCGCAGCGTCGGCCTGCAGCAGCTGCTCCTCGGCCCTGCGGCCCACGAGCTTCGCCACCAGCCCGCCCCGGAGGAAGAGCTCCGCCACCCGGGCCCCGTCGGCGGGCGAGCCCCAGGCCGCTCCCCGCAAGTCGAGCAGCAGGCGCGTCGCGCCCCCACGCTTGAGAACCTCGACCTGCGTGCGCACGTCTTCCGCCGTCGCCGGGGTGAAGTCGCCGACCTTGACGTAGCCAGTCCCCGCCTCGAGCAGGCGCCCCTGCGGCGGCGCGGGCAGGACCCGCTCGCGTACCACTGTCACGTCGAAGGGCTCGGCCCCCGCGCGCAGGACGCCCAGCTTCACCGAGGACCCCGGCGCGCCGCGGAGCAGCCGCTCCGCCACGACCGCCGGCATCGGACGGGTGTGGTGCTCGTCGATCGTCTTGACGAGGTCCCCGGGCCGCAGCCCCGCCTTCTCCGCGGGCGAGCCGGGGCGCGCGGCCACCACCATGACGAACGAGAAGCGGCGGGTGAGGACGAGGCCGACTTCGGCTTCGTCCTCACGCGGGGGCTGCTGGTACAGGCGGAGCTCCTCGGGGTCGAGGTAGCCGCTGTCCCCGTCGAGGGCGTCCGACATGCCGAGCCGGGCCCCGGCCATGGCGCGCTCCACGTTCACCGGCTCGACGTAGGAGTCGAGCACCAGGCGCACGACCTCGTTGAAGATCGCGAGCTGGCCGTAGCTGCTGTCTCCGAGCACCCTCCCGAGCAGCGAGCCGACGGCGACGTAGCCGATGAGGCCCGTGGAGACGAGGGCGACCAGTAGACGCGTGCGGTGGCTCATGAGCTCAGGATACCACCCCGGGGCGGGGGCGTCCCGGCGGGGTCAGGGCCGGCGGAGCCAGGCCAGGGGGTCCTCCGGCCGGCCCTGGAAGCGCATCTCGAAGTAGACGCCGGGCCGGTCCGAGCCGCCGGCCTCGGCCCTCCCCAGGACCGTCCCCGCCGCCACCTCCTGCCCCGGCGTGACCGCGGTCTCCTCGAGCTGGGCGTAGAGCGAGTGGTGCTTGGCGCCGTGGTCCACGACCACCATGAGGCCGTAGCCGAGGAAACGGTCCGCGAAGACGACCCGGCCGTCGTGGACCGCGCGGACCTCGGCCTCCGGCGCCGCCTCGATCTCGATGCCGTTGTGCACGGTGTAGGTGTCGAAGCGCGGGTGCTTGCGGCGCCCGAAGCCGGCCCGCACGCGGCCCTCGACCGGCCAGGGGAGGCCGCCCCGGAAGGCCCCGAGGGGAACCGCCACCTCGCCCCCGCCGAGTCCCGAGATCAGCTCCTGGAGGCGCGACTCGGCCTGGGCGAGCTCCTCCACGTAGGCGGCGTTCAGCTCCTTCCGCTCGACGAGGGAAGTGAGGAGCTCGGTCTTGCGCCCCCGCTGGGCGTCGAGGGCGCGGCGGGCGGAGGCGAGCCGGTTGCGCAGCGTCACCGACTCGCGCGTGCGCTGCTCGAGGACCTCCTTCTCGGCGGTGAGGGCGCGCAGGTCGGAGCGGAAGGCGGTCACCCGGGCGTTGTCGCGGCGGGCCAGGGTGCTGATGAAGCGGTACCCGCGGAAGAAATCGGACGGCCGGTCGATCGAGAGCAGGAGCCGCAGGTAGCTCATGTCGCCGAGCTTGTAGAGGGCCCGCGCGTGGGCGGCGAGGGCGGGGCGCGCCGTGGCGAGGCTCGTCTCGAGCAACCGCACCCGGGCCACGGTGGCGTCGAGCTGGGCGCGGACGCGCCGCAGCGTGATCTGGATCTCGGTGAGCTCCTCGGTCCGCAGCTGCAGCTCGATCTCCAGCTGCTCCACCTCCCCGAGGAGGGTCTTCTCTTCGCCGCGCAGCCGGGCGAGCTCCTGCTCCAGCGACGCCCGCCGCTCGCGCACCCGGCCGAGCCGCTCCTCGTCGCTTCGGGTCGCCGCCGCGGGCGCCGCCGGGAAGGGCGGCTCCTGAGGCGGCGCGGCGAGGGCGAGAAGCAGGAGGGCGGTCCTCACCAGAGCGGGGTGCCGTCGTAGTCGGCCGGGATCCCGGCCTCGAGCAGCTTCAGCACGGAAGGCGCGAGGTCCATGATGTGCGGCTCCGCCTTGGCGATCCTCCGGTTGCAGAAGAAGACGCCGTGGCTGATCTCGGTGGCGGTCGCGCAGTGGTCGCCGGACCATTTCTTGTTGTTGTTCTCGACCACCGCCCGGCGGATCGTGCCGAGCGTGTCCTGCCAGCCCACCCGGTAGCCGTCGAGGAAGCCCACCTGCAGGTCGGGGGCCATCTGGATGTACTCGCCCTTGTAGATGTCGTCCCGCCTGTAGACGTCCGCGAAGACCCGCTCGCCCGTCTCGGGGTCGGTGAGGGGCACCAGCTTCGACCGGATCTCCTCCTGGAGCTCGCGGTACTCCTGGCCGGCGGAGACGATGCCCTGGCTCTCGCGGCCGCGCAGGTTGAAGTAGATCTGGCCGAGCCCCACCGCGTAGGCCTTCGTCTTCGACCAGTCCACCCCCTCGAAGAACTTGCCGCGGCCGAAGAGGTCCTGCAGCGTCTTCTCCGCGCTCGCGCCCTTGACGGTCATGTAGCCGTTCTGCACGAGCCAGGTGTTGAGGTTCACCTCGCGGCGGAAGGAGTGGAAGCCGTGGTCCGACATGACCATGAAGACGGCGTCCTTCGGCACCTTCTGCCGGAGGATGCCCACGAAGTCGTCCGCCCGGCGGTAGACCTTCTCGATCGAGTCCCCGTACCTCGCGGCGAGCGTCGCGTCGTACATCGGGTGGCGCGGGTCGATGAGCCGCCACATCATGTGAGAGATGCGGTCGGTCGTCTCGATCGCGGCCACGAAGAGGTCCCAGTCGTCGCGCTTCAGGCTCTCGAGGATGACCTTCTCGCGGTCGTCCATGGCCCGGTCGGAGTCGTAGAGGAACTCGGCCTCGTCGAGCCGTCCCTCGTTGAGGGGCTTGTCCGCCGACTCCGCCCACCCGAGCGTGCGGTAGAGGCCGATCTTCTCGGCGACGTCCCCCGAGAACGAGTCCGGCTTCGAGATCGGGATCGGGGGGTTGCGCGGGTCCATGTTCACGGGCGAGGCGTACAGCCGCAGCTCGCGGTCCGCCTGGCTCACGTGGAACTGCGTCATCCCGTGCACGCGCACGAGAGCGTTGACCTTGAACGTGAGCGGGATCCACTCGCTCCAGTCGCCGGCCCTCAGGCTCAGCCGGTGGCCCTGGATCTCGATGTCGGCCCGACCCGAGCCCTCGGTCCAGCGCACCGTCATCGGGAGCTTGATGTCCTTGCCGGTCGCGAGCTCGTCGAGCCGCGCCTGCTCCTTGTCGGAGAGGCTCCCCGCTTTCTTCTTCTCCCGCAGAGCCGCCTCCTCCTGCTTGAGGATCGGGCTCTCGGGGCCCATGAGCACGGTCTCGGACACGCCGGCGTCGAACAGCAGGCGCTTCAGGAAGCCGCCGAACTCGGTGTTGCCCTCCTCGTACGAGGACAGATCGGTCGCCCAGTAGTAGAAGGTGCCCATCGTCCCGCGCACGTCCGGGAGCGGCAGCCCCCCGAGCATGTCGCCGTGGTGCAGCTCCTCGGGAGGAAAGGTCACCGGGACCGTCAGGATGACGCTCCTCACGCCGTCCGCGGAGGCGGTCTTCCAGAACGACGTCCCGCCCCGCATCGAGATGATCTTCGGCGCCTGCGTCGGGATGAGCCCCCAGAGGAACTTCGGCGGCTCCTTGCGCACCATGTTCAGGTCCGGGAAGTAGGTCTGCAGGTCGCGGATGAGGAAGTCGTAGATGCTGTGCTTGCCCGGGTTGACGCCGGTGGCGAAGCTCGACCAGGCGGTGGGCGACTCGGACGGCTGCGTCGAGCCGAGCCTCGCGAACGTCCCCTCGTCGGCCAGGGCCTTCAGGTTCGGCAGCTTCCCCTCGTCCATGAACTTCTTGGCCAGGGTCGGGTCCATCCCGTCGAAGCCCATGACGAAGACGCGCTGCTTCGTGCGGCGGAGGGGCTTGCCGCCCTCCGGGCCCTTCCTGCAGTCGACGAGGGGCAGCGAGAGCGCGAGGGCAGCCACGGCGGCCGAGGCGGCGAGGGAACGGCGGACAGCGGACGAGAGCATTCAGGGCACCTGCTTCACAAGAGAACGGCTGACACGAAGGCACCAGTTTACCCGACGGATCGCATCGGTCGGTAGACCGCCGGTGCCGTCCAAGGGGGGGGCCTGGGGGGTGCACTCTGGCCCTCCGGCCAGGGCAAGCAGCACCCCCCAGATCCAAGGAAGCCGGGCACAGCCTGGCCGTTGCGGTAGGGATGTCCCCAGAATGCAGGATTACGAAGCTAGAATGTCGTCTCCATGTCCCGCCCCTCCTCGGTTCTCTGTCCGTCGTGCGGCACGCTCGTCGGCGTGAAGGACCCGCAGTGCCTCAGCTGCGGGCGGCGCAACCCCGGGATGTGGGGCTTCGCCCACCTCCTGCGCGGCGTCGGCGACGACATGGGCTTCGCCACGCTCGTGATGTGGGCTTGCGGCGCCCTCTACCTCGCCTCGCTCGCCGCCGACGTGGAAGGCATGCGCACGTCGGGGCTCCTCTCGCTCTTCTCGCCGAGCGTCCCGAGCCTGTTCCTCTTCGGAGCGAGCGGCGCGGTCCCGGTCTTCGGCTACGGCCGGTGGTGGACCGTCCTGAGCGCGGCGTGGCTCCACGGGGGCGTGCTGCACATCCTCTTCAACATGCTGTGGGTCCGCGACCTCGCCCCGCCGACGGCCCGGCTCTACGGGCCCGGCCGCACGGTGATCATCTACACCGTCTCCGCGGTCACGGGCTTCCTCGCGAGCAGCCTGGCCGGGGCCTTCCTGCCGTTCCTCCCCCGGTTCCTCGGCGGCGCGGGCTTCACGGTGGGGGCGTCGGCGCCGATCTTCGGGCTCATCGGGGCCCTCCTGCACTACGGCCGTCGCGGCGGCAGCTCCTCCATCGGCCAGCAGGCGAAGAGCCTCGCCCTGACCATGCTGGTCTTCGGGTTCATCATGCCCGGCATCGACAACTGGGCCCACCTCGGCGGCCTGGCCGGCGGCTGGCTCGCGGCGAAGGTGCTCGACCCCCTCAAGCCCGAGCGCGGCGACCACGTGCTCGTGGCCTTCGGCTGCCTCGTGCTGTCGCTGCTGTCGGTCGCCTTCTCGGTGGTGGAGGGTCTGAAGCTGTTCCGGTCCTAGCCGGTCAGGACCGCGGCGCCTTCGGCGTCTTCGCCGAGCCCGGCCGCGGGGTGTGGGCGCGCACGATCACCTTCTTGAGGGGCGAGACGACGCGGGTCGGCTCGCCCTCCTCCGGCCGGCGCATCTCGTCCCGGAGCGGGATGAGGGTCGGCTCGTGCGAGCGGGCGTCCGCGGCGGACTCGTTGTGGAGGCCCCGGCCGAAGATCGACGAGAGGTAGTGCTTCAGGGTGAGGTTGGTGGGCCCGTAGCCCTTGTCGTAGAGGTGGTGCTCGCAGGCCTCGCCCATGGCCGCGGCGGAGACGAAGCGGCGCCCCGGGTGGCGCTCGAGGGCGCGCGCGAGGATGGCCTCGACCGCCTCCGGGACCGCGGGGTTGATCGAGCTCGCCCTCGGGATGTCGCCGGCCACGACCTTCTCCAGCACGTCGGTCGTCGTCTCCCCGTCGAACAGGCGCTCGCCGGTCAGGATCTCGAAGAGGACCGTGCCGAGAGAGAAGATGTCGCTCCGCTGGTCGGCCCGCATCTCGATCACCATCTCGGGGGCCATGTAGGCGGGCTTGCCGGCGAGGTAGCTCTCGCGGGCGCCGCTGCGGGCCGCGATGCCGAAGTCGATCAGCTTGACCGTGCCCTCGGTCGTCATCATCACGTTGCCCGGGCTGACGTCACGGTGCACGATGCGGGCCTTCTCGAACACGTACTGCAGCCCGCGGCACACGCGGCTCGCGATGAACACGGAGAGCTCCACGTCGGGCAGGCAGCCGAGCGCGCGGTGGCGCTCGAGGTACTCGACGAGGCTCCAGCCGTCGATGTACTCGAGGACGATGCACAGCTCCCCGTCCACCCGCTCGAAGTCGAAGATGCGCCCGATGTTCTCGTGGTCGAGGACCGCGTAGCGCCGCGCCTCCTCGACGAAGAGCCGCAGGTGCTCGGGGTCGGGGTTCTTGAGCTGCTTGAAGACGATCGGCCGCTGGAACCCGGCCTCCCCGAGGAGGAGCCCCTTGCGCACGGTGCCCATGCCGCCGGCGCCCAGCTGGTGGAGGATGCGGTACTTCGGCTCGGACAAGACGAGAGCCCCCCGGCGGTTGCGCCGGAGGATTGCAGAGGCCCCCGGGGGTGTCAAGGCACGGCGGCGGGGACGCTATACTGGCGCGGTGCGCCTGCTGGCCCTCGACCTGGGCGACGTCCGGATCGGCGTGGCCCTCTCCGACGAGACGGGGACGCTCGCCTCGGGCCTCGTCGACCTTGCCGCGGCCGGGCCGCGCAAGGACGCGCAGGCGGTCGCCGCCCTCGTCCGGAGCACGAGCGCGGGCGAGGTCGTGGTCGGCCTGCCCCGGCGCCTCGACGGCAGCTGGGGCCGCAGGGCGAGAAGGTGCTGGCGTTCGTCGAGCGCCTGCGCCGCGTGCTGCGTGTCCCGGTCGTGACCCGAGACGAGAGGCTGACCTCCGTCGCCGCCGACGAGCGCCTGGCCGAGGCCGGGGTGAAGCGGCGCGACCGCAAGGCCCGGATCGACCAGGCCGCCGCCGCGCTGATCCTGCAGGAGTACCTCGACGAGCGCGGGGTCCGGCGCGCCCGCCGGTGGACGAGGGCGGCCCGCTTGACGCGCCCGCTGCACCCGGGCGCGCCGCCCCGGACGGCGGCGCCTGGCCGCGCTCGCGTCGTCGCCGGGCTGGCCGCGGCGCTCGCGCTCCTCGGGCGGCGCCTGGGCTCGCCTGGTGGTACGAGACCGCCGGCACGAAGATCCCCGACGGCGCTCCCGCCGTGCGCCTGGTCGTCCCCCCGGGCGCGAGCGCGGAGGCGATCGGGCGCCAGCTCCAGGCCCTCGGCCTCGTGCGCCACCCGCTCGTCTTCCGCGCGCTGGCCCGCTCGCGGGGAGTGGGCGCGCGGCTCAAGGCCGGCGAGTACGCGCTCTCGGGGCCCGCTCTCGCTCGAGGGCATCCTCGACGCGCTGGCGCGGGGAGACGTGGTCCGTCGCGACCTCACCGTCCCCGAGGGGCGCAGCCTCGACGAGGTCGCCGCCCTCGTGGCGGGCGAGGGGCTCGACCTCGAGGCGTTCCTCGAGGCGGCGCACGACCCGGCGCCGGTGCGCGACCTCGACCCCGCGGCGACCGACCTCGAGGGCTACCTCTTCCCGGACACCTACGACGTCCCGCAGGCGCCGGAGGCGCCGCGGGCGCTCGTCCGCCGGATGGCGCAGCGCTTCCGCGAGGTGATCGCCCCCGAGCTCGCGCGCATCGCCGGGAAGGGGCTCACCGTGCGCCAGGTCGTCACGCTCGCCTCGATCGTCGAGCTCGAGACGGCGAGCGCCGACGAGCGCCCGCGCATCGCCGCGCGTGTTCCTGAACCGGCTCGAGAGGGGCATGCCCCTGCAGACGGACCCCACCGATCATCTACGCGCTCAAGAAGGCGGGCCGCTGGGACGGCAACATCCGCAGGCGCGACCTCGACAGTCGACTCGCCCTACAACACCTACCGCCGGCCGGGCCTGCCGCCCGGGCCGATCGGCTCCCCGGGGCGCGAGGCGATCCTCGCCGTGCTCGAGCCCGCGGAGACGAAGGAGCTCTACTTCGTGAGCCGCAACGACGGCACCCACGAGTTCAGCGAGACCCTCGCCGCCCACAACCGCGCCGTGGACCGCTACCAGCGGCGGCGCGCGAGCTCCTGAGCCGTGGGTGTCCGCGTCCCACCCCGTCGCACCGCCGCCGCGGGCCGACCGCCCGGGCCCGGCGTCGGGGCGACCCTCGTCGTCGTCGTCGTGGCCTTCCTGCTCCTGGTCGCCAACGGCCGGCCCGGTCGGCACCCCCGACGCCGTCCGGCGCCGCGGCTGGCTCCTCCGCGGCGCGGTCGCCCTCGCCGGGCTCGTCCTGCAGCTCGACGCCGCCGGCGAGGCCCTCGTCGGCAAGGCGCTGGCCGCGCTCTTCGCCGCCCTCGCCGCGGGCGCGCTCTTCGCGGCGGTCGTGCGCCGTCACGGCTCGAGCGACGCGTGGCTGGGCGGGGTTGCTGCTCGCGCTCGGCACGACCCTCGCCGCCGCCGCCCAGGCCTGGTCGGGCGAGGCGGCGGCCACCTGCGCCGTGGCGGTGGCCCTGCTGCTCCTCGTGCGGGGCGAGGCGGAGGAGGACCACGGCCCGGCCGTGCGGGCCGGCCTTCCCCTCGGCCTCGCCGTCGCCCTGCAGCCTTCGACCGCGGCCCTGGCCCTGGTGCTGGCCGCCGCGGCGGTCTTCCGCTGGCGGGGAAGGGGCCTTCTCGTCCTCGCTTGGGCGGTCCCCGGCGTGCTCGCCGCCCTCGCCTTCGCCTCCCCGCGTCCGCTCGGCCGGTTCCCGGCCCGCGGCCGCGGGGGGCTCGCCCTCCTGACCTCGCCGGCGAAGGGCGCGTTCGTCTTCGCTCCGGTGGCGCTCGTCGGCCTCGCCGGCCTCATCCGGACCCTGCGCGCGCCCGGCGCGCCGGCTCTGGGACCAGCCGCAGCCCTCGCGGCTCCTCGCCCCCGCCTGCGGTCTCGCCACCCTGGCCCACTTCGCCGCGCTCGCCTTCGCCGGGGGCTGGGCGGCCGGCGAGTTCTGGGGGCCGCGCTGGGCGGCCCCCGCGTGGCCGCTGCTGATCCTGTTCCTGCCCGAGGGCTTCGCCCTCCTCGGGTTCGGCGCGAGCCTGCTCGCCGCTCGCGTCGGTCGCGGTGCAGGCGCTGGGGGCGGTGGCGTACGACGGCCGCTGGGACCGGCTGTACAGGGAGCCGTCGGGCGAGCTGCGGGGCGCCCTGTGGGACGCGGGGGCGAGCCCGATCGCGTTCCAGGTCCGCGAGCGGACGCGCGCGTCGCCCTTCCCCGGCTCGACGGGCGCCGCCTCGTCCTGCGCACGCGCGTCGTCGCGCCGGCGGGCGCGTCCGGCTCCTTCGTGTCCTTCGCGCGGACGCCGCCCGCCCCCGGCGGCGTCGACCCGACGATCTTCGCTCTCCGCCTCGAGGCGGGCGCGCGCGTCGAGGGCGGCCGGCTGGAGCTGCGGGCCGCGGGCGACGGCCTCGCCTTCCGCGTGCCCGCGGGGGCGTGGCCCCGCCGGCTGGAGCTGCGGGTCGCCGGCCGCGGCCGCGGAACGCTCGGCCTCGGCGAGAGCGACTTCGGCCGGGAGACGCGCTGGCGCGAGCGCGAGGTCTCCGGCTCCTTCCGCCTGCGCCTCCCGTACCACCACCCGGAGTCGGGCGGCCCCGACCTCGTCCTGGCGCTGCGCGGCGGCGGCCCGATCGCGATCGACTCCGTCGCCCTCGTCCCCCCGGACGAGCCCGAGAACGTCCTCCGGCTGCCCTGACGCGTCAGCCGCGCCGCGGCGGTGCGCCGGCGTCGCCCCACTTGAGCTTGGTGCGCAGGACCGCGTAGTAGTCGCGGCCGGGGGCCTTCACCAGCTGCAGGCGGCGCGGGCTGCCCGTCACCAGCACGTGGTCGCCCTCGGCGAAGGCGAAGCGTCTCCTGGCCGTCGAGCGCCACGTAGACCTCGACGTCGCGCGCGGCGCGCAGCCGCACCTCGACCCGCGACTCGTCGCTCGACCACCAGCGGGCGGTTCGTCAGCATGTGCGGGCAGATGGGCGTGATCACCACCGCGGGCAGCGTGGGGTGCAGGATGGGCCCGCCGGCGGCGAGGTTGTAGGCGGTCGAGCCGGTGGGGGAGGACACGATGATCCCGTCCGCCCGGAAGGACGAGACGAACTGCCCGTCCACCGCCACGTCCACGTCGATGATGCGCGAGACGGGCCGGCCTTGGTGATGACGACGTCGTTGAGCACGTCGGCCGTGACGTCGGGCCGTCCCTGCCGCCGCACGACCGTGCGCAGCAGGCGCCGGTCCTCGTGCTCGTAGTGCCCGGCGACCACGCCCTCCAGGGTGGGGTAGAGCTCGGCGAGCGTGATCTCGGTGAGGAAGCCGAGGCTGCCGAAGTTCACGCCGAGCACCGGGATCGGCTTGTCGAGCGAGCCGGCTCGCCGCGAGGCAGCGTGCCGTCGCCGCCCGAGCACCACCAGCGCGTCGACGAGGCCGGCCATGTCCCGCCCCGACGCCACGAGGCAGGAGGCGCCCACCCCGGGCCCGCCGAGGGCGGCGGTCGCCTCGTCGAGGCAGGCCCGGCGGCCCCGCTCGGCGAGCCACGCGCACCAGCCCCGCGATGGTCGGGCCCGCCTCCTTGAGGTCGGGCCGCGCGAAGACGCCGATCGTGCTCATGGCGGACACTGCCTTTCCGAGGACCGTCTCGAGCTCGTCCTCGCCGAGGACCGCCCGGCCGGGGACGAGGTGCAGGAAGAACTCGCGGTTGCCCTCGGCGCCCGCGACCGGCGAGGGGCAGGCGCCGCGCACCGCGTAGCCGAGCCGCTGCGCCTCGCCGGCCACGTCGGCGCAGCGCCGACAGGTGCAGCGCGGGGTCGCGTCACGATGCCCGCCGCGGCCCACCTGGGCGCGGCCGACCTCGAACTGGGGCTTCACCAGGACCACGAGTCCGCGCCGGGGGCGAGCACCGCGAGCAGCGCCGGCAGGACCAGCCGCACCGAGATGAACGACACGTCCATCGACCGCGAGCGAGCAGGGCTCGGGCACGACGTCGGCGGAGAGCGAGCGCGCGTTCACGCGGTCGCGCACCACGACCCGCGGGTCGCGCGCGCAGCCGCTCGTGCAGCTGGCCGCGGCCGACGTCCACCGCGTAGCACGCGCAGGGCGCCGCGCGCGAGCAGCGTCTCGGTGAAGCCGCCGGTCGAGGCGCCCACGTCCACCGCCACCCGGCCGGCCGGGTCGACGCCGAGGGCGTCGAGCGCCCCGGCCAGCTTGAGCGCCCCCCGCCCCACGTGCGCCGGCCCCGCCTCCACCTCGACCGCCGCCCCCTCCTTCACCGCGGGCCCCGGGCTTCGTCGACCCGCCGGCCGTCGACCCGCACGCGCCCCGCCATGACCAGGGCCTGCGCCTTCTCGCGCGACTCGGCCAGCCCGTGCCCGACGAGCCAGACGTCGAGGCGGGTCATGGCGCTCACGAGTGCCGGTCCACGACGAGGCGGGCGATCGCGCGCGAGCAGCTCGCCGCGAGCGACCGAGCGGGGCGACGGCAGCGAGCGCCTCCTCGCGCAGCGCGGCGGCCAGCGCGCGGGCCCGGTCGAGGCCGTGGACGCTCACGTAGGTGGCCTTGCGCGCCGCCGCGTCCTTGCCCGCGGTCTTGCCCAGGTGCTCGGCGTCCTCCGTCGCGTCGAGCACGTCGTCCACCACCTGGAAGGCGAGGCCGATCGCGGAGGCGTAGCGCGTCAGCCGGGCCAGCTCCTCCTCGACGGCGCCGCCCAGGATCGCCCCGCCCACGACGCAGGCGGAGAGCAGCGCCCCCGTCTTGGCGCGGTGCAGGCGCTCGAGCGCCGCGGCGTCGATCGCGCGCCCCTCCGACTCGAGGTCCATGACCTGCCCGCCGATGAGGCCGGTCGGTGCCGCAGGCCTCGCCGAGGACGGCCGTGGCGCGCAGGCGCCGGCGAGACTCGCGCGTCGTCCCACCCGTCCGGGACCTCGGCCAGCAGGTGGAAGGCGCGGGTCAGCAGCGCGTCGCCGGCCAGGATCGCGATCGCCTCGCCGAACACCTTGTGGGAGGTCGGCTTGCCCCGGCGCAGGTCGTCGTCGTCCATGGCCGGGAGGTCGTCGTGGACGAGGCTGTAGGTGTGGACCATCTCGACGGCGCAGGCGAGGGGCATCAGCTCCTCGCGCGCGCCCCCCACCGCCTCCCCGGCGGCGAGCACGAGCACGGGGCGGATGCGCTTGCCCCCGGCGAACAGGCTGTAGCGGGCCGCCCGGTGGATGGTCGCGGGCCAGGCGGACTCGGGCGCAAGTGCCCGGTCGAGCGCCTCGTCCACCGCCTGGCGGAGCGCCTCCATCTCGCTCGGCGGCGTCGGCCACGATCCTCACCGCTCCTCGTCCTCGGGCGGGGCGAGCGGCGTCGTTCGCGGCCGGCCCTGCGGGTCGAGCACCGGCTCGCCGCGCGCGTCCTTGAGGAGCAGCTCGATCCGGCCCTCGGCCTCCTCCAGCTTGCCGTGGCACAGGCGCGAGAGGCGGATGCCGTCCTCGTAGAGCCGGAGCGATTCCTCGAGGGGCAGCTCGCCCTTCTCGAGCTTCTGCACGATCTGCTCGAGCTGCTGCAGGGCCTGCTCGAACGTGGGCTCGTCGGTCTTCTTCACTCGGTCTCCCTCGAATCGACGGTGGCGCGCAGCGCGCCCCGGTGCAGCTTCACGCGCAGGCCCGCCCCGGGCGCGACCTCGGCGGCGTCACGGAGCAGGCGGCGGCCCGACTCGTCCCAGACGAGCGCGTAGCCGCGGCCGAGGACGGCGAGCGGCGACAGGCCCTCGAGCGAGGCGGCGAGGCGGGCGAGCGCCGCCCGGCGCCTCTGCGTGTCGGCCTGGAAGAGCGGCCGAGAGCCGGTCCGCGTGTCGCAGGAGGCGCTCCCGGCGGGCGGCCAGCTGGCGGTCGAGCCGGAAGGCCTCGAGCCGCTCCCGCAGCCGCCGCGCGTTGCCCCGCCCGCGCTCGAGCCCGCGCAGGAGACCCGCCTCCGCGCGCCGCCCGAGCTCGTCGACGCCTTGGGCGAGGGCGCGGAGCCGCCCGCGCTCGGCCTCGAACACGCGGTGGGCCGCCGCGGCCTCGACCCGCCGCCCGCGTGCGCAGGAGGCGCAGGCGCAGGGCCGCGTCGCGCCGCTCCTCGAGGGCGGCGATCCGCGCCGCGAGCTCCACCTTGGCCTGCACCACGCGCTCGGCGGCGGCGGACGGAGTCGCCGCGCGCAGGTCGGCCACGAAGTCGGCGATCGTGAAGTCGGTCTCGTGGCCCACTGCCGAGATCGTCGGGATCCGCGAGGCCGCGATCGCGCGCGCCACCGTCTCCTCGTTGAAGGCCCAGAGGTCCTCGAGGCTGCCGCCCCCGCGGGCGAGGACGATCACGTCGAGGCCGCCCAGCCGGTTCAGCGCGCGGATGCCCTGCACGATCTCGGCGGCGGCGCCCTCGCCCTGCACGAGCGCGGGGTACACGAGCACCTCGAGGTTCGCGTAGCGGGAGCTCAGCACCCGCAGGATGTCCCGGACCACGGCGCCGGTGGGGGAGGTCACGACCCCGATGCGGCGCGGGAGCATCGGCAGGGGGCGCTTGCGGGCGGGGTCGAAGAGGCCTTCTCTTTCGAGCTTCTCCTTCAGGTCCTCGTACGCCTGCTGCAGCGACCCCTTGCCGAGCGGCTCGAGCACCTGCACGGCGACCTGGTACTCGCCCCGCGGGGCGTAGACGCGCACGCTGCCGCGGGCGAGCACCTTCATCCCGTCCTGCGGGCGGAAGCGGACGAGCCGGGCGTCCGTCTTCCAGACCACGGCCCGGACCTGGGCCTGCTCGTCCTTCAGCGAGAAGTACCAGTGGCCCGAGCCGGCGATCTTGAGGTTCGAGACCTCGCCCTCCACCCAGACGTCCACGAACTCCGTCTCGAGGACGCCCTGGATCCGCTCGGTGAGCTCGGAGACGGTGAGCGCGCGGCGGCCGGGGGGGCGACCGCCGGGGCGCTCGCGGGCGGCGGTGGCGGAGGTCTCCCGGGGCTCCCCGCGTCCGTGCCGCGGCGGCGAGTCGCCGAAGTCGAGGCCACGCTGGCGCATGCGTCGGGCCATTCTGATATGGGCCGCCCGGTCAAGTCCAACCCGGGACCGCGGGCGTGGAGACCGGCGCCCGGCCGGCGGTATGATGGGCTGCCTTCCTCGGCAGGAGCCTCCATGACCACAAGGTCTCGACTCTTCTTCATGGGCAGCCTCGCCCTCGGCGTCGTGCTCGGCCTCTTCGTCTCGATCGGCCTCCAGCGTGCCCTGTCGCCCTCCGCCGCCCCGCCTGAGGCTGCCCCCGCGGCCCAGGCGCGGCCAGCCGCCGAGCGGGCCGACCTCGACCCCGAGGAGAAGCACACGATCGCCCTGTTCAAGGGCGCCCAGCGCTCGGTCGCCTTCATCACCACGCAGGTCGAGCAGGTGGACTTCTGGACCCGCAACGTCTTCGAGGTCCCCGCCGGCACTGGCTCGGGCTTCGTGTGGGACGAGCTGGGCCACGTCGTCACCAACTTCCACGTCGTGCAGGACTCGGACTCGCAGAAGGTCACCCTCGGCGAGACGCAGTACGACGCGAAGACGGTCGGCGTCGCCCGCGACCAGGACCTCGCCGTGCTGAAGATCGCGGCGCCGCGGGGGACGCTCGTCCCCCTACGGGTCGGCACCAGCGCCGACCTGCAGGTCGGGCAGAAGGTCTTCGCGATCGGCAACCCCTTCGGCCTGGACTACACCCTCACCAACGGCATCGTCAGCGCTCTCGGGCGCACGATCCAGGGGGTCAGCGGAGCCACGATCTTCGACGTGATCCAGACCGACGCGGCCATCAACCCCGGGAACTCGGGGGGGCCGCTGCTCGACAGCGCCGGCCGGCTCGTCGGCGTCAACACCGCCATCTACAGCCCGTCGGGGGCGAGCGCGGGGATCGGCTTCGCGGTCCCGGTCGACACCGTGAGCCGCATCGTGCCGCAGCTCATCGCCCACGGGCGCGTGATCCGGCCGGTCCTGGGCGTCGGGCTCGACGAGCGGCTCAGCTCCTACGTCACTCGGCGCCTCGACGTCGAGGGCGCCCTCATCCGCGAGGTCTACCGCGGGGGGGCGCGGTCGACGCCGGGCTGCGGGGCACCACCGTCGGCCGCGGCGGGCAGATCGTCCCCGGCGACATCGTGCAGCAGATCGACGGCAAGCCCGTGAAGAGCACCGGCGACCTGCAGGGACGACTGGCCGAGTACCAGCCCGGCGACACGGTCACCCTCACCGTCTGGCGAGAGGGCAAGACCCGCACGGTGCGCGTGCGCTTGCAGGCCCCGGAGTAGGGGAGGCGCGGAACCGGCCGGACCCGAGTCCGGTCAGCGGCCAGCCGCCGGAAGGCTCGGTCCGTAAGTCCTTTCGCTCCAGAGCGCTGCCGGTGGTATGCGGGTTGCTACTCCAGCCCGCGTGAGGCCGGCACGCGCGATTCTCCTCGTCGAGTCGGACGCCGATTGCGGCCAGGCGATCGCTCGCCTCGTCCGCCGTGGCGGCGACCGGGTGCGCCTCGTGCGCACCCCCGCCGCGGCCCTGGCCGCGGCCCAGCGGGAAGTCTACGACCTCGCGGTCGTGGACCTCTTCGTGAAGGGGGGAGGGGTGGATCTCGCGCGCCGGCTCACGCGCAAGGTCTCCCGGGTCTACCTGAGCGTCGGGGCACAGCTACTGACGGACGAGCTCATCGAAGCCGCCATCGGCTTCCCCGTCCTGCGCAAGAGCCGCCTGCCGAGCATGCTCTCCTGACGTCCACGGGGGGCCTGGGGGGGTGCGAAGCACCCCCCAGATCAAAGGAAGCCAGGTAGAAGGCCCTCTCGAAAGCCGTCGACCAAGCCTCTTCCGGGGCCTTCCTCTAAAGACCGTCTTTCCTCTGAAGAGCGGCTACAGACCCAGCTTCTTGATCCAGCGGTAGAGCGTCCGCGGCGAAACCCCGAGGATCTCGGCGGCCTTCTCCCGCCGCCACTTCGCCTTCTCGAGGGCCGCGCGCACCCGTGCGAGATCGGGCCCCTCCTCGGAGTCCTCGTCCGAGGCGGAGGGCGGGGCCGTGGACGCCGGGACCGCGGGCGCCGACGGGGCCACCGACACCGGGACGCGGCCCGTCTTCTCGACGATCTCGGGCGGCAGGTCGGCGAGGTCGATCATCTCACCCTCGGCGAGCAGCCCCGCCCGCTCGATCGCGAAGTGGAGCTCGCGCACGTTGCCGGGCCAGTCGTACTCGGACAGGGCGGCCAGGGCGGCGGCGGTGAAGCGCTTCTGGCTCGGCAGCTGCTTCGCGAAGTGGTCGACGAGGAGCGGGATGTCCTCCGTCCGCTCGCGCAGCGGCGGGATCACGACCTTGACGCCGTTGACCCGGAAGAAGAGGTCCTTGCGGAAGCGGCCCTCCGACACCTCCGCCTTGAGGTCGCGGTTCGTGGCGCACACGAGCCGGAAGTCGGCCCGGCGCTTGCGTGTCGCTCCCACGCGGTAGAACGTTCCCGAGTCGAGCACGCGGAGGAACTTCGACTGGATCTCGGGGATCATCTCCCCGACCTCGTCGAGGAAGAGCGTTCCCCCGTCGGCCACCTCCACGAGGCCCGGCTTCTCGTTCCCGGCGCCGGTGAACGCCCCGCGCTCGTAGCCGAACAGCTCGCTCTCGAGGAGGGAGGAGGGAACCGCCGCGCAGTTGAGGTCCACGAAGGCCTTGCTCGAGCGCGGGGAGAGCCGGTGCGCGTGCTGCGCGAGCAGCTCCTTGCCCACCCCGCTCTCGCCCTCGATCAGCACCGGCGTGCGCGCCGCCGCCACCATCTCGATCGTCCGCAGCACCTTCCGGAACACGGGGGAGCGGGTCAGGATGTCGGAGGAGAGGTTCCTCTGCACCTGGAAGCGCAGCCGGCGGTTCTCCCGCTCGAGGAGCGTCTTCTCCCCCGCCTTCTCCACCCGCATCCCGAGCTCCTCGAAGTTCGGGGGCTTGGTGAGGTAGTCGAAGGCGCCCAGGCGCATGGTGTCGATCGCCGACTGCACGTTGGCGAAGCCGGTGACGATGATCGTCTGCAGCTCGGGGTGCTCCTTGCGCACGGTGGCGAGGATGTCGACCCCGTCCGCGTCCGGGAGCTTGAGGTCGAGCAGCATCACGTCCCACTCGGCGGAGTCGAGGGCCTTGAGGGCCGACTTGCCCGTCGTGCAGATCTTCACCTCGTGCCCCGCCTTTTGCAGGAAGCGGGTCACGGTCAGGCCGAACGTCTGCTCGTCCTCGGCGACGAGCACGCGGAAGCCGGTGGAGTTCATGGCGTACCCGTGGCGACCCGGAGGACGACGCGGAAGGCGTTGCCGCCCTTCCGGGGACGGTAGAGGAGATCGCCCCCGCGGCTGCGGAGCAGGCTCCGGGCGACGGCGAGCCCGAGGCCGGCCCCTCGCTGGGCATCGGCAGTGGCGTACGGCTCGAACAGGTGCCGGCGCCGGGCCTCCGGCACCGCGGGGCCGGTGTCGGCGACGTCGAGCCGCAGGACGCGGCCCCTCCGCGAGGCGCGCACGGACAGCGTGCCCCCGGCCGGCATGGCCGCGGAGGCATTCACGGCGAGGGCCATCACGACCTGCTTGAGCGAGTCGGGGTCGATAAGCACCGGGGGCAGGCCGTCCGGGACGCTCGCCTTCACCCGCAGCCGGGTGAGGGCGGGGTGCCGCTCGAGGAGGCGGAGGGCCAGCGTGACCGTCGCCCCGAGGTCGGCCCGCTCCCCGGGCGCCGCCCTCGACGAGTCGAGCAGGAAGCGGACGATCCTCTCGCAGCGGGCGACCTCGGCCCGGATGAGGTCGCGGAACTGGCGGGCCTCCCGCGCGGAGGTCCGGTCGACCTTGGCGGCGAGGGAGGCGAGCGCCTCCGCGCAGCCGGCGATCCCGGCGAGTGGGTTCGAGATCTCGTGGGCCACGCCCGAGACGAGCTGGCCGAGGAACGCCAGCCGGTCGGACGAGATGAGCCGCATCTCGAGCTCGCGGCGGGCGGTGATGTCCTCGAACCAGGAGAGGACGTGGGTGACCTCCCGCCCGCGGCGCACCGGGAGCCTCCGGACGTGGAAGAGGCCGCCCTTCGTCTCGACGATCTCCTCGTGGGACCGGCCTGTCCGCAGGACCTCGAGCAGGGCGGGCTCGGTGGCGCGGAAGCCGGCCGCGCCCAGCACGGAGCGGAGAGGACGTCCGACCGCCCGGCTGCGCGGGCGGCCGATCGGCCCCTGCTCCCGACCGCGGTTCCAGGCGACGACGACGAGGTCGCGGTCCACGACGTAGAGCCCGATCGGCAGGGCGTCGAGGACGGGCCCGAGTCCATCGGGCCGGGGGCTGCTCCCGGGGCGTGCCGGCACGCCGAGAGTATAGCCGGGCTCAGAGCCCCCGGATGTCGTTTTCCGTCAGGAGCATCCGGTCGATCGACCGGGCCCGGCCCGTCTGCTCGTCCACGTCCACGACCGCCGCCGCGAAGCGGGGGTCGCCCTTGGCCGTCTCGAAGCGGCTGGGCATGCCGGTCAGGAAGCGGTGGATCACCGCGTCCTTCTCCACCCCGATGATCGAGTCGTAGGGGCCGGTCATGCCGAGGTCGGTGCAGTACGCGGTGCCCCGGGGCAGGACCCGGTGGTCGCAGGTCGGCACGTGGGTGTGGGTGCCCACGACCGCCGACACGAGGCCGTCGAAGTAGCTCGCGATGGCGGTCTTCTCGGAGCTGGCCTCCCCGTGCATGTCCACCAGGATGACCTTCGCCTCGGCGCGCAGGCGCTCGATCTCCTTGAGGCCCAGCGCGAACGGGTCGTCCATGGCCCCGTGCATGAAGACGCGGCCGCTGAGGTTGAGGGTGGCGACCGGCACCCCGGAGCGCTTGCCCTTGCCCACGTGGGAGCCCCGGCCGGGCTGGCGTTCGGGGTAGTTGAGGGGCCGCAGGAGCTGGGGGATGAGGTCGATGACCCCCATGATCTCCTTCTTGTCCCAGATGTGGTTGCCGGACGTCAGGCAGTCCACCCCGGCGTCGAGGATCTCGTCGCAGACCTCCTTCGTGACCCCGAACCCGCCCGCCGCGTTCTCGACGTTCGCGACGCAGTAGTCCACGTCGTGCTTTTTGAAGACGACGGGCAGGGCCTTCTTCAGGATCGCGCGCCCGGGGCTGCCGACGACGTCCCCGATCAGCAGGATGTTCATCCGGACAGGCTACCGGCCCTCCGCCGGCCGGTCAAACGTGGCTCGGCGACGAGCGGGCTACGAAAGCGTCTCGACGGTCTCGAGGATGTTGATGTCTCGCTTCTTGAGGTCGGCCACGAACTGCGCGTAGAGCGGCCCGTAGATGCAGTCCTCGGGCGCCACGATCCCGCGCTCCTTGACGAGGCCCTTGCCGATCAGCACCGCGCCCATCGCGGCGGGGAAGCCGGTCACGCGCCCCATCGAGGAGATGCCGGTCTTCGGGTCCGCCTCGTCCCACATCCAGTAGGAGATGCGCGTCTTCCTCCCGGCCTTGCGGCCCGTCACCGTGCAGTACATCACGCACACGTCCGTCTCCCCGGGCTGGCTCTTCAGCCTCGGCTCGATGAGGGTCAGCAGGAGCTCGCGCGGGACCACCTTCGTGCCCCGGTGGTCGACCGGCTCGATGCCGAGCAGCCCGCACTCCTTGAGCGTGTCCACCCCGGCCCAGTGCCCGGGCCAGCGCACCGTCTTCTCCGCGAAATCCTTGAGATTCGGGCGGGTGTAGATGAAGCTCGGCATGCCCGGCGTGATCGAGCACTCGAGCATCTCGTCCTTGCCGAGCTTGTCGAAGTGGAAGCTCTCCCGGCCGGTGCCGGAGTCGACCTCGACCGTCTTGCCGTCCTGGCGCACGAAGAGCTTCACCATGTACTCGCGCAGCACGTGGTCGAAGGCCCACGTGATCATGTAGCGCAGCGGCTTCGTCGCCGCGACGTCCTTGCGGGGAATGCCGCCCACCCGGGCGATGACCGACTCCGCCTCGTCGAGCTTGCGGATGCCTTCGCCGCTCGTGATGTTGCTCAGGCCCGGGGCGAAGCCGATCCCGTCCATGAAGCAGACGCCGTTCTTGAGCGCCGTCTCGTGCAGCCAGTCGCCGTACTTCTCGAGCGTGGTGCCGGGAGGCAGCTCGAGCCCCTCGGTCTCGTAGAGGTCCGGCCGGAAGTGGTACTCCTCGAGCATGTCGACGAGGTGAAAGCCGCACTCGACCGCGGCGTGCACCGTCTTGTAGCTCGTGCGCCGGTCGGGCAGCGTGTTCACGCCCACGTCGTACTGCTTCATCAGGCGCTGGACCGCCGCCTTGTCCATGATGTCGAGCGGGTGGACCTCCACCCGGTCGCTCCCGAGCCACGCCTTCGTCTTCTCCAGCGCGTCCTTGCGCCGCGCCACGAGCCCGACCTTCTCGACGGCGTCGTCCTTGAGCAGATCGAAGGCCACCGCGGCCCCCATCTTCCCGTTTCCTCCGAACACCAGGACCTTCATGCGCGTGACCTCCAGATGAAGGCGCCTGGGACGAGCCAGGCGTCGACCCCCCGCCGCCAAGTCGAGGCTAGCCGCCGGCGAGCGACCAGGTCAATGATGCGCGCTGATCCACATGATCCGAACGGTATCTTGCTCTTGGGGCTGGATCTCGGGTATGCGTACTCCCGCAGGAGACGGGATGACGACCACCCGACGTCGGTTCATGGGGAAGGGGCTTCTCGGCGGCGTGGCAACCGGGCTGCCGGCCTCCGCGCGCGGCGCGGAGGTTCCCGCGCCGGGATGGCCGAACCCGCGCTGCGCGAAGCTGGACGAGATCCTCCGCCAGCCGGTGCTGAAGCGCGGGCTGTTCCCCGCGCCGGTCGTCATCGAGAGCCTCGAGCTGCTGCGGCACGAGAACAGCTTCCTGTGCCGGGTGCGCTCGCGCGACGGAGCGGAGGGGCTCTCGGTGGGGCACGCCGGGCTGAAGGTGCTCCACCCGCTGTTCGTCCACAGCCTCGAGCCGTTCTTCGTCGGGAAGGACGCGCGGGACCTCGACCTCCTGCTGGAGAAGGTCTTCGTCTACGGCTTCAACTTCCGCTACAACGGCATCTCGATCGGCACGCCGCTCGCCACGATCGAGCTCGCCATCCTCGACATGCTGGGTCGCATCGCCGGCAAGGCCTTCGGCCAGCTGGTCGGCGAGATCCACCACCCCGAGGTCAGCGTCTACCAGGCGACGGAGTACCGCGAGAAGCCGGTCGAGGAGTCCCTGGAGCTGATCCGTCGGGACGTCGCGGAGTACGACGCGCGCGCCCTCAAGATCAAGGTCGGCGGCCTCATGTTCATGACCACCGACATCCGGGCCGTCGGTCCCCCGGGCCGGACCGAGGCGATCATCCCGCTCGTCCGCAAGACATTCGGCGACGGGATGGCCCTCTACGCGGACGCCAACGGCTTCTACTCGGTCGAGGAGGCCATCCGGGTCGGCCGGCGGCTGGAGGAGCACCGGTACGGCTTCTTCGAGGAGCCCGTGATGTTCGACTGGCACGAGGAGACCCGGCAGGTCGCCGACGCGCTCGCGTTGCCCATCGCCGGCGGGGAGCAGGAGTACAGCTTGCACGGCTTCCGCTGGCTCGTCGCCAACGACGCGCTCGAGATCGTGCAGCCGGACACCTACTACTTCGGCGGCATGATCCGCTCCCTCAAGGTCGCGCGGATGGCGGCGGCCTTCGGGAAGGCCTGCACGCCCCACATGTCGGGGGGCGGGCTCGGATTTCTCTACATGGCTCACTTCGTGTCCGTCGTGCCCAACGCCACGCCGCACCACGAGTTCAAAGGGCTCAGGACGAGCGTGCCGTTCGAGTGCCGGACCTCGCGCCTGAAGGTCGTCGACGGCCGGATCCAGGTGCCGACCGGCCCCGGCTTCGGGGTGGAGATCGACCCGGGCTGGGTGGCGAAGCACCGGACGGTCACGGCGTAGCCGGCCGCGAGGCCTTCGAGGTATCCCCCGGGCGGCGCCCGGAGGCCGCCCGAGGGATGGCGGATCTACGTCCAGCGCCGGAAGAAGAGGGCCTGCTGGAAGACGGGCTTCGCCTTCTCCTCGAGCGAGGCCATCTGGGCGCCGCTCAGCGGGTTGAACTCGCGGGCGAAGCGCACGTTCTCCTCGACCTGGGCGATCGAGTCGCAGCCGACGATCACGGTGCTGACCGGGAGCGACAGCACGTAGCGCAGCGCCTCCTGCATCCTCAGGGTGCCGGGCCCCTTGTCCTGGGGCCGGCGCAGGGGCGAGCCCTCCGGCGGGGGCGCGAAGCCGGCGAGGAGCCGCCCGCGCGCGGGGATCTTCATCCCGATGATCCCCATCTCCTTCTCGACCGCAAGGGGCAGCAGCTTCTCCCGGAAGCTGAGGTGGTGCGGGTCGGCCGCGTTCAGCGCGAGGAGGATCGTGTCGAAGGGGGAGCGGCCGATCGCCTCGATGAGCACGGCCGGGTCGGCGTGGCCCGTGACCCCGATGTGCCGGACGATGCCCTGCTCCTTCGCCTCCTGGAGGGCCTTGACCGCGCCGTCGGGCCGGAAGATCTGCTCCACCTGCTCCATCGCCTGGAGGTTGTGGATCTGCCACAGGTCGAGGTGGTCGGTCTGCAGCAGCTTGAGGGACTGCTCGAGCAGCTTCATCGACCCGTCGCGCGTGCGGTCGTGGGTCTTGCTGGCGAGGAAGGCCTCGCCGCGCCGGCGCTTCATGACCTGGCCGATGTAGGTCTGGCTCCAGGGGGTGTCCCCGCCGTAGCGGGCGGCGGTGTCGATGTAGTTGACGCCGAGGTCGAGGGCCCTCTCCACGATGGCGACCGCAGCCGCCTCGTTGTTCGGCTGCTCGACCGCGGCCTGCCCGCCGAGGCTGAAGATGCCGACGGAGTAGCCCGTGCGGCCGAGGTTCCGCGTCGGCATGGCGGCCGGGGTGCGCGGGTTCTGCGGGAGCGGCCGGGAGGCCGCCAGGACCGCGCCCGCCCCGAGGCCGGCCCCCGCCGCGGCGCCGCCGACGGCCGCCGCCCCGCGCTTGAGGAACTCCCGCCGATCCTGCCTCTTCGCCATCGCGTGCCTCCTGCGTCATTACCGGGGCATCGCCCCGGTGTTCCTAGACCGTCACCGGCCGGCGCGGCCGCGCCGGGAAGGGCCGGGGAGCGCTCTTCGCACCCGGCGACACCCGGGGCTCCGGGGGCGGCACGAGCGCCAGCTTCAGGACCTCCTCCACGTCCTCGACGAGGTGGAAGACGAGGCCCCGGCGCAGGTGGGCCGGCACCTCGTCGAGCTCCTTCTGGTTGAGCTTCGGACAGACGATCGTCTCGATGCGCGCGCGCCGCGCCGCCAGGATCTTCTCCTTGAGCCCGCCGATGGGGAGCACCTGCCCCCGCAGCGTGATCTCGCCGGTCATGGCGAGGCCGGCGCGCACCGCCTGCCCGGTCAGGGCGGAGAGGATGGCCGTGGCCATCGTGATGCCGGCCGAGGGCCCGTCCTTCGGGATCGCCCCCTCCGGCACGTGGACGTGGAGGTCGTTGGCGGCGAACACCTCGTCCTTGATCCCGTGCGCGCGGGCGTGGCTGCGCGCCCACGACAGCGCCGCCTGGGCCGACTCCTTCATCACGTCGCCGAGGTGCCCGGTCAGGGTGAGGCGGCCCTTCCCCTTCATCAGCGAGGCCTCGACGAACAGCACGTCGCCTCCGGTGGCGGTCCAGGCGAGGCCGGTCGCGATGCCCACCGTGTCCTTCTTGAGCCTCTCCTCGGGGAGCGTCTTGGGCGCCCCGAGGAACCTCTGGAGCGCGGCCGGCGTCACCCGCACCGTTCCCGCCTGCCCCTCGGCCACCTTGCGCGCCACCTTGCGCGCGACCTGTGCGATCTCCCGCTCGAAGTTCCGCAGGCCCGCCTCGCGCGTGTAGAGGTTGATCACCGTCTTCAGGGCCTTGTCCGTGAAGACGAGGTGCTCGGGGGTGAGGCCGTGCTCGTCGAGCTGCTTGGGGACGAGGTGCCGCTTCGCGATCTCGATCTTCTCGTCCTCGGTGTAGCCGGCGAGGCGGATCACCTCCATGCGGTCGAGGAAGGCGGGCTGGATGGTGTCGGTGAGGTTCGCCGTGCAGATGAACATCACGTTCGAGAGGTCGAACGGGACGCCGAGGTAGTGGTCTCGGAACGTGTTGTTCTGCTCGGGGTCGAGGACCTCGAGCAGGGCCGAGGAGGGGTCGCCGCGGAAGTCGGCCCCGATCTTGTCCACCTCGTCCATCATGAAGACGGGGTTGTTCGCCCCCGCCTGCTGGATGCCCTGCACGATGCGCCCGGGCATCGAGCCCACGTAGGTGCGGCGGTGGCCGCGGATCTCGGCCTCGTCCTTCACCCCGCCGAGCGAGAGGCGGACGAACTTGCGGCCGAGAGCGCGCGCGATCGACTTGCCGAGGCTCGTCTTGCCCACGCCGGGCGGGCCGACGAAGCACAGGAGGGGACCCTTCGTCTTCTCCTTGAGCTTGCGCACGGCGAGGTACTCGACGATCCGCTCCTTGACCTTCCCGAGCCCGTAGTGGTCCTCGTCCAGGATCCGCTGCGCCTCCACCAGGTCCAGGTTGTCCTTCGTGGACCGGCCCCAGGGCAGCGTCACCATCCAGTCGAGCCAGTTGCGCAGCGTGGCCGTCTCCGCCGCGTCGGGGTGCATGCGCTCGAGCTTCTTGAGCTGGCGCTCCACCTCCTCCATGACCGGCTTCGGCATCTTCGCCTTCTGCGCCTTGTCCCGCAGCTGGGCGATCTCCTCCGCGAGCTCGTTGCCCTCCCCGAGCTCGGACTGGATGGCCTTCAACTGCTGGCGCAGGAAGAACTCGCGCTGGCTGCGGTCCATCTCCCCCTTGGCCTGGGAGGAGATCTCCTGCTGCATGGTGAGGACCTCGAGCTCCTTGGTCATGAGCTCGTGGACGCGCCGGAGCCGCTCCACCGGGTCGAGGGCCTCGAGGATGGCCTGCGCCCCCTCGACCTTGAGGTCGAGGTTGGAGGCGGTGAGGTCGGCGAGCCGCCCCGGCTCCTCCATGTTGTTGGCGATCACGATGACCTCGGGCGAGATCGGCTTGCCGAGGTTCTGCGACTTCTCGAGGGCGGCCTTGACGTTGCGCATCAGGGCCTCGACCTCGAGCGAGCCCTTCTCGACCCCCTCGGGCTCGCTCACCGTCTCGATCCGGGCCTGGAGGTGGGGTAGACCCTCCTCGAAGGAGGCGATCCGGGCGCGGGAGAGGCCCTGCACGAGGACGCGGATGCGCCCGTCGGGCAGCTTGAGCATTCGCATGATGAGGGCGGCCGTGCCCACCGGGTAGACGTCGTCGGGACCGGGGTCGTCCTCCTCCTGCTGCTTCTGCGCGGCGAGGAGGATCATGCGGTTCTCCGCGAGGGCCTGGTCGACCGCCTTGATCGAGCGGTCGCGGCTCACGTAGAGGGGCACGATCATGAAGGGGAAGATCACGATGTCCCGCAGGGGGAGGACCGGCAGCGCGTCGGGGATCTTCGGCTGGTCCTCGTCGTGGCGCTCTTCGTTCATTCCGTGGTCTCTCTCTCGATGGGGATGACGGTCTCGCGCCCCCGCCGCTCGCGCAGGCGTGGCAGGGTCACGGTCAGGAGGCCGCACGCGAGGGTCGCCCGTGCCCGGCCCACGTCGACCGACAGGTCGATGGGGATCCGCCGCTCGAACCGCCCGTGCGGCCGCTCCACGCAGAGGAAGCTCGAGCCCGGCCCGACCCGGCGCGCGCGACGCTCGCCGGACAGCACCAGCTCCCCGTCCCGGAAGACGACCCGCAGGGATTCCGGGGGAAGCCCCGGCACCTCGACCACGACCACCAGCCGGTCCTTCGACTCGAAGACGTCCGCCGTCGGCGACCACTCGCTGCCCGGCAGGCGCTCCGAGCGGTCGAGGGTCGAGAGGCGGAGGAAGAGGTCGTTCACCTCCTGCTGGAGGAGGGCGAGGGCGGAGACGGGCGGGCGCACCGCGCGGCGGGTCACGGCCGCCCCTCGGCGATGCGCTTGAGCACCACGATCGTGCGATCGTCGGTGGCCCGGGCCCCGGCCTCGAAGAGCTCTATCTCGCGCAGGATGGCGTTCTGGAGCGACTCTGCGTCGAGGGTGCGGCTGCGCACGGCGAGTGCCTCGAGCCGCTCCGCGCCGAACTCGTCGCCGTCGGGGTCCCAGGTCTCGGTGACCCCGTCCGAGTACACGAGCAGGGTGTCGCCGGGGCGCATCTCGACCCGGCCCCCCTCGTAGACGACGTTCTCGAACATGCCGAGCACCAGGCCGCCGTTGGAGAGCGTCTCCACGTCCCCGCCGGCGCTCACCAGCAGGGGGGGGTTGTGGCCGGCGTTCACGTAATCCAGCCGGCCCGTGCCGGGATCGAGGGAGGCGAGGAAGAAGGTCACGTACTTGCTGGAGGGGACGTTCTGGCAGACGGTGCGGTTGATGCGCGCGACGGCGTCGGCCAGCGACGGGTCCGTCCAGTGCCCCCGCACCGCGGCGCGGAGCACCGTCATCAGGAGCGCCGCTCCCGTCCCCTTGCCGGAGACGTCCCCGAGGGCGAGCAGGAGCCGCCCGTCTTCGACGGCGAAGTCGTAGTAGTCGCCGCCCACGGTGCGGCACGGGCGGTTGCAGCCGGCGAGGTCCCAGCCCGGGACGAGCGGCGCCTCCCGCGGCAGGAGACCGTTCTGGATCTCCGCCGCCATGCGCATGTCCTCCTCCATGTGGCGCTTCTCCATGCTCTCCTCGAGGAGGCGCACGTTCTCGATCTTCGCCGCGGCCACGTTGGCGAGGGCGGTGAGGACCCGCAGGTCGTCCTCGGTGAAGGCGTGGGCCTGCTGGAGCGAGTCCACGTACACGAGGCCGATCACCGAGTCGCGGCCGTCGCCGGTGGCGGTGAACCACAGCGGCGCGCACATCGCGGTGCGGATGCCGGAAGCGAGGATCGAGTCCTCGCTCTTGAAGCGCACGTCCTCGAGCAGGTTCGGGAGGAGCAGCGACACCCGCTCGTCGATGGCCCGCCGGGCGATGGAGCGGCTCACGCGGGTGAGCACGTCGCCGCTGCGGGAGCGCGAGGCCTTGATGACCAGGTGGGGCGGGCCGCCCTCGAGGAGCAGGATCGCCGCCCGCTCCGCCGCCACCGCCTCGAGGAGGAGGTCCAGCACGAGGTCGAACAGCTCGTTCAGTGGGCGGTGCACGACGAGCTCGCTCGCCGCCTTGCTGAGGATGCCGAGGACGCGGTTCTGGCGCTGCAGCTCCCCGGGGTCGATGGCCGGGCGCGTGCTGATCGCCGAGAGCTCCTTCACGGAGAAGACCCGGGTGCCCTCGGGCTCCCTCTCCTCCTCCTCCTCCTCGTCCGCCGGCTCGGTGCAGAAGGTGAGCGTGTGCTCGCCCAGCGTGATCACGTCGCCGGGCCGCAGGCGCCGCCACTCCCGCACGGGCTCGCCGTTCAGCAGTGTCCCGTTCTTGCTGTTGAGGTCGTTGACCCAGAAGCCCTCGCCCCGGTCCTCGATCGCCGCGTGGTGGCGGGACAGCCACTGGTCGGGCAGGAAGATGTCGCTCTCGCGCGAGCGGCCGATCGTCACCCTCGGCTTCGCGAGCGGGTAGCGCTCGCGGGTGCCGCCGGCGGTCTGGATGGCGATCTCGGCCATGGTGGAGAGCAAGGGGATTCTACATCCGGCGACGGGGGAGCTAGACTGCGCCCCGCGATGGGGACGACGGAGGGCGGGCCCCGCCCGCAGCGGGACGGCGGCCGGGGGGTGACGGCGGGGGCGGCCTTCCTGATGGCCACCTCCGCCATCGGGCCCGGGTTCCTGACCCAGACCGCCGTCTTCACCGGGCAGCTGCGGGCCGACTTCGCGTTCGCCATCCTCGCCTCGGTGGCTCTCGCCCTCGTCGTGCAGCTCAACGTCTGGCGCGTGCTCGGGGCCTCGGGCCGCCGCGCCCCCGAGCTCGCCTCGGCCGTGGTCCCGGGCCTGGGCCAAGCACTCGCCGCGCTCGTCGCGCTCGGCGGCCTCGTCTTCAACGTGGGCAACGTCGCCGGATGCGGGCTGGGGCTCGCCGTCTACGGCGTGCCGGAGGGCGTCGGGGCGGCCCTGTCCGCGGCCGTCGTCGCGCTGCTCCTCGTCGCGCCGCGCGCGGGCGCCGCGATGGACGGGCTCACCCGGGGCCTCGGCGTCCTGATGATCCTGCTGACCGCCGTCGTGATGGTGGCATCCCGGCCCGACCTGGCCGCGGCCGCCCGCTCGGCGGTCTGGCCGGGGCGCATCGAGGTCCTGCCGATCGTGACCCTCCTCGGCGGCACCGTCGGGGGCTACATCCCCTTCTCGGGGGCGCACCGCCTCCTCGACGCCGGGGTGAGCGGTCCCGGCGCGTTGGGGAGGCTCACCCGCAGCGCCCTCCTCGGCGTGGGAGTGACCGCGGTGATGCGGGTCCTCTTCTTCCTGGCCGTCCTCGGTGTCGTGGGCCACGGGGCGACCCTGGACCCCGCCAACCCGCCGGCCAGCGTCTTTCGGCTCGGCGCGGGGGAGTGGGGCTACCGCCTGTTCGGGGTCGTCCTGTGGTCGGCGGCCCTGACCTCGATCGTGGGGTGCACCTACACGTCCGTGTCGTTCCTGGAGAGCGCGTGGGCGCCGCTCGTCCACCGGCGGCGGGCGGCGGTGGCGGGGTTCGTCGCCCTGTCCCTCGGCCTCTTCCTGCTGCTCGGACGGCCGGTGCGGCTGCTGGTCCTGGCCGGCGCGCTCAACGGCCTGGTCCTGCCGGCGACGCTGCTCGTGACGCTGGTCGTCGCGCGCCGCCCCGGGCTGCTGGGCGGCTACCGGCACTCCCGCTGGCTGGCCGCGGCGGGATGGGCCACCCTCGTCGTCGCCGCCGTCGCCGCCGCCCTGTCTCTCGGCGACCTGAAGAAGCTGTAGGGTCACGGGCCGGGAGTCGTCGTCCTTCGAGACTCCCACGTCAGGTACGGCTTGAACGCCGCGGGCGCATCGGGAGGGGCCTCGCTCAGGAGCACCGCCTGACCCGCGGCGGGAGACCGAACGACGTAGCGAATGACGTGGCCTTCGCTGTCGTAGTAGTCGCCACGCACACCGCCTCCCGGCACGGCGCAGAGGACGAGGAGGACCGCCATCCGGCCTACGCTGCGCACTCTTCTCCTCCAGTCCTCCCGAGCCGGGAGTCGAGCTGCGAGCCCGCCGGCGCGACGGCCTACTTCCCCGTGCCGGCGGCGCGGCGGCGCTTGAGGGCGAAGTAGCCCTTGCGGACCCGGACCTCGGTGCCCGGCCGGTTGACCTTGAGGGCGATCTCGCGCCAGGTGCCGTCCGCCTCGCGCGCCGGCGTGTAGGCCAGCAGGTAGTGGTTCTTGAGCTCGTTGGAGATCTCGTTGAATACCTTGATCAGCTCGCCCACCTTGTCGGGCGCGAAGAACTGGCCGCCGGTCTCGGCGGCGATCTTCCGCAGGAAGCCGCGGGGGCTCGAGGCCATCATGCCCGAGCCCTTGAAGCCGATGCAGTAGACGGTGGCCTCGACCGCGCGTGCGTAGTCGACCACCTCGCTGTCTTTCATCGTGCTCGAGTTGTCGGCGCCGTCCGAGAAGACGATCACGGCCTTGCGCCCCGGCTGGTTCTTGATCCGCCCGAGCGCGTAGTCGATGGCGTCGTAGAGGCTCGTCCCGCCCCACGCCTGCAGCCCTTCCACGAAGCGCTCGAGGCGGTCCGTGTCCTCGGTGAACTCCGCGCTGCCCTTGACGCTCTCGTTGAAGCTCACCACGAGAGCGGTGTCGACCTCCTCCAGCTTGTACACGAAGTTCAGCACCGCCTCCTGGAGGAAGTGGAGGTTCTCGGCCATGCTGCCGCTGGTGTCGAGCACGAGGACGACGGAGAGCGGGACGCGCTCGGCCGGGTCGCCCTGGCTCGAGGCCTCGCGGAAGTACGAGACCTCCTGCTTGACGCCGTTCTCGAGGAGCTCGACGTCCTTGGGGCCGAGGCCCCGGACGAAGTTGCCCGACTTGTCGAAGACGACGGCGGTGACCGAGACGACGTCCACCTCCACCTCGATGGTGAAGGGCTTGACCGGCGGCGGCTGGGCGGGAGCCTGGGCGCCCGCGGGAGCGGCGGCGAGGAGGGCGGCGGCGAGCGCGACCCGGGCCGGGAGGATTCGCATCAGGCGGCCGGCGAGGGGGTGCGCCGCCGGCGGATCCAGCGCGAGGCGAGGTAGAGGCTCACGCCCAGGAGCGCCACGACCAGCAGGGGGACCAGGACGGCGAGGATGAAGGTGACGAGCGCGATCGCGTCCTCGAGGAAGCTCAGGGCCGGGTTGGCGATCCCCCCGGTGACCGTGGTCGAGGCGGCGCGCACCGCGGACTTCACGGCGTGCGGCATCAGGGCCGAGGGAGCGCCGACCGCCGTGCCGAGGACGAGCGAGGTGAGCGGGTCCGTCACCGTGCCGAGGACCGACGCGGCGAGGAGCGCTCCCGCCGCGGGGCGCAGCGGGGTTCCGATGACGTCGAGCGCGTGGTCCACCGCCGGGATCTTGTCGCCCACGATCTCGATCGCGGTGGCCGCCCCGAACAGCACGAGCGCCCTGGTCGAGGTGAGGAACTGGAAGGAGGGTCCGAGGTCGAGGACCCCGAGGCGTGCGAGGCCCCCGGCGAGCAGCAGCGGGAGCCAGGCCCGCAGCCCCGCCGAGGCGGCGAGGGCAATGGCCAGCGCGAGCGCCGGCAGGAACTCGGCAAGCGTCTCCATGATCCGAGACTAGGGTGCCCCCGGGGGGGTGTCAAGGAGCCGGTGGCTCCGGCTCCAGCGTCGCCCGGAACGTCTCGACATTGCGCATGCGGCGTCGCGTGTACTCCATCGTCCCCCGCTCCTGCTGGAGACGCAGACGCACGACGCTCCCGGCCGCGAGAGTGACGTCGCTCGCGGCGAGGACGAGGTCGCGCCACGCCGGGGCGGCGGAGCCGGCGTCGTTCACCTGGTAGGCGAGGAGGAGCTGACGACGGCCGGCGAGGTCCGCCGGCAGCGAGATCGCCAGCCGGAGCTCCCCCGACGCCAGGCTCGGCGGGGAGACCGTGGCGCGCTCGCCCGCGCTGACGAACAGCCGCTCCGGGGAGAAGACGAAGGAGTTGACGACGGCCTTTGGCAGGTCCTCGGGGTCGAGGTTGACGTCGGTGTAGGAGGCGATGGGCCGCTCGTCGAGGCGTACCTCCAGGCGGAGGCTCGGGTCCTCGGGTGCCGCCTTGGGATCCCAGGCCTGCCAGAAGGCGGCGCCGTTCACCACCAGCTCGAGCGTCGCGGGCGGCGGCGGTGGGGGCGGCGGTGCCGGCGTCGGCGCGGGCTGGACGCTCAGCACCTCCTCGCTGCCGTCGTCGCGGCGGATGCGCTCCACCTTCTCGGCGGGGATGACGAGGGTGCCGTACGGGGTCTGGACGCGCACGCGCCGCGAGATCTTGCCGATCACGCGGCCGGTGACGCGGTCGCCGTTCACGAGCACGATCACGTCGGCGCGCGCCAGGGGCGCGGCCAGGAGGAACGCCAGCACGGCCAGGATCGAGCGCATCAGCCCCTCCGGAAGAGTCGGCCGAGCAGCCCGCCCCCGCCCTCGTCCCCGGGCGGCTCCGGCCCTGCGGCGTTGGCGGCGAGGTACAGCCTCGCCTCCTCGTGGTCGGGTTCGAGCTCCAGAGTCCGGCGGTACATCGTCGTCGCCCGTGCGCGCATGCCCTTCTCCCCGTAGAGGGCGCCGAGCCGCGCCCACGGCTCGACCACCTGCGGGTCCTCGCGGGTCACGGCCAGGAGCAGCTCCTCGGCCCGCCTCGTCCAGTTCGGGTTCTTCGCGAGGCACCGCGCCAGCAGGATGCGGGCCCTCAGCCGGGCCTTGCCCCGAGCGGCGACCACCGCCCGTTCGAGCAGCTGGATGGCGTCCCAGTACTTCTCCTGCTCGAAGAGCTGCGTCGCGCGGCGGACCGACTCCTCGGCGGCCTGGGCGTCCTCCGCCTCGTCGCGGGGAGGCTCCGGAGGGACCGTGTCCCCGGGGCCGGCCGACGCCGTGGCGGCCCCCGCGCGGCCGCCCGCCTCCCCGGCCGGCGCCGGCCGGGGGCGACCCAGGCGCTCCTCGTAGTCGGAGCGCTTGCGGGTATCGCGCAGCACCTCGTACGCCGCGCCCACCCGGATGAACACCGCCTCGAGCTCGTCGCGCAGGTCCCCGAGCGAGGCGTCGTGGTGCACGTCGGGATGAAAGCGCCTGGCGAGCCGGAAGTACGCCTCCTTGACCTCGACTTCGCCCGCCGAGCGGGGAAGGCCGAGCACCTCGAAGTGGTTGCGCGTCTTGAGGCCCTCCCAGGCCTCGAGGATCTCGCGGCGCCTCTCGGCGGCCTTCTCGTCGACTGGCGCCTCGGCGGGCGCGGGCGGCGGTTCGGCGGGCGCGGGCGGCGGTTCGGCGGCGGCGGGGCGTCGCGCGGCCGCGTACTCGATGGCCCCGGTCGAGAGGAGCGCGAGGAGGCTCTTCTCCGTCTGCTCCTCGGGCAGCGGGATCATGTGCACGATCTCGCGGGCGCTCGTGAGGCCGTCCACGCGCGAGAGCACGAACCCGTCGGCCGGCGACAGGGTGAGCTTCTGGAAGCGCAGCAGGGGATCGCTGGAGAGCGCGAGGACGCGGTTCAGGTCGCCGAGCGAGAAGCGCACCACGTCCGGGTCGTGAACGGCCCGGACCGCCTCCAGGATCAGCTCGCCGGTGGAGAGCTTCAGGGTGATCTCCCGGCCCGGCTCGCCGTCGGGCTCCTCTTCGAAGGAGCAGGTTCCCTCGTGCCAGTTGAACACCTTGACGAGCATCTCGTGCACGTGGAGGCCGACGGCATCCTCGAGCCCGCTCGCGTCGATGAGCCCGAGCTCCGTGAGGACCTCACCGAGCCGCCGCTCCTCTCGCGCCACGACCTCGGTGGCCCGCGCGAGGTCCGCCTCCGAGAGCAGCCCGCGCCGCACCAGGACCTCGCCGAGGCGCTCCTCGACGACGTTCGTGTCGGCGTTGACGATGTGGCCGCGGCGGAAGCGCAGGCGCTGGCGCTCCTCCCCTCGTGCGAGGGTCAGGGTCCCGGTGCGCCGGCCGACGTAGATCTCCCGCAGCAGGCCGGCGACGACTCCCTCGGCGAGATCCCCGTTCATGCCCTCGCGCGCGGCGCTCCCACGACGCTAGCGCTTCCTTGGAAGAGGCGCCGCCAGCTCCTGGGGGTTCATCGAGTGCACGAGCGGCAGGTCCCTCACGGTCAGCACGCCGGCCGGGGCGGCCAGCAGCTTCGGGAGGCTGTTCAGCAGCATGGCCGCGGTGGCCACCTCGCCGTTGACCCCGCCCGCGATGGTGGCGTCGACCGGCGGGTCGCCGTCCACGAGGATGTGGTCCCGCGGGGACTCGGCTCCGACGTAGACCTGCAGGTCCAGGCTGATGGCGAGCTCGCCCCCCCGGTAGGCGCGCGCCGCCTGCTTGATCCCGGCGGCGGCGCCGGCCGGGATGCGGAGGTACTCGGTGTCGAGGTCCCGGGGGGCGATCGCCGGCTCCAGCGTCTCGTCTACGCGCTCGAGCTTCCACCCGAGCCCGCCCGCGATGAGGTGCGCCGACTCCACGAGGCCCACGTGGCGCACGCTGCCCTCGGTCACGGCGCGGCGGAACTGCCCGAGGTTGAGCCCGGCGCCGACCCGCCGCTGCAGCGGCAGCTTGCGCGCCGCCGCGTCGACCACGCGCGTCACGGAGATCCGCCGCACCCGGGCGCACGGCGCGGTGAGGGCGAGGGCCAGCGCGTCCATGGCAAAGCCGGGGTTCACCCCGGTCGCGAGCACCGACACCTTCTTCCGCTTCGCCAGGCGGTCGAGCTCCTTGAAGGCCGCGGCCCGGGCGGGGACCGGCCCGGCGAGCTCCTCGCAGGTCGTGAGCACGTGTATCCGGCGCGACACGAGGGCCGCGACCTGGGGCTTGACGTCCTTGAGCAGCGAGAAGGTGCACACGAACGCGACGTCGGCCCGGACCTTCTTGAAGAAGCGGTCGGGGTTGCCCTCGACCTTCACCCGGATCTTGCGCGCAAGGCCGAGGACCGCCCCCAGGTCCTTGCCGGCGTGGAGCGGCGAGGGGTCGGTCGCCGACACCAGCTTCAGGGCCGGAGTCTGCAGCACCGCGCGGGCCACCGCCTGGCCCACCGGGCCAAGCCCGACGACCGCGACCTTCAGAGTTCGAGCCATCCTCGCGCCCTCCCGCCGCAAACCCCTCCTAGCGCTCCACCTCGATCGGCGGCACCTCCGCCTCCGGCTTCGCCGCGATGATCGCGGTGCCGGAGATGGGCAGGAGGGTCGTGTAGCTGCCCCCCTGCAGCGTCAGGATGACCTCGTAGAAGCCCTCCGGCGCGATCCGCACGAGCCGTCCGCTCGCGGCCTTGGTGCCGCCGAGCAGGTTCGCCAGGAGGTCGTTCGTGATCTTGACCATCGCCTCGCGCTCGATCATCGCTACAGCTCCTTCAGGCTCTTGCGCACGATCTCCAGCCCGGTGTCCGCCTCGGCCGCAGACAGGTTGAGGGGCGGGCGGAAGCGGATCGACCGCACCCCGCAGCCGAGCAGCAGGAGCCCGTTCTCCAGCATCCGGTCCTGGGCCCTGGCCCGCAGCTCGGCGGAGGGCAGATCGAAGGCGATCATCAGCCCCCGCCCGCGGGCGTTCGTCAGGACCCCGCCGAGCTCCCGCTGGAGCGAGTCGAGGCCCGCGAGGAGCCGCTCGCCCGTCACCCGGGCGTTCTCGAGCAGCCGGTCCTCGTGAATCACCTCGAGGTAGCGCGCAGCGCGCACCATGTCGGTGAGGCCGCCACCCCAGGTGGAGTTGATGCGCGAGGAGACCTTGAACACGTTCTCCGGTTCCTCGTCCACCTTCGGCCCGACCATGCAGCCGCACACCTGCATCTTCTTCCCGAAGGCCACCGCGTCCGGCTCCAGGCCGAAGTGCTCGTGGGCCCACATCTTGCCGGTGATGCCGACCCCGGTCTGCACCTCGTCGAGGACGAAGAAGACGTCGTGCTCGCGGGCCTTCCGCTGGAGCGCCTGGAGGAACTCCGGGCGGAAGTGGATGTCGCCCCCCTCCGCCTGGATGGGCTCGATCAGGATGGCCGCGATGTCGTCCGGGTTGTCCGCGAAGGCCCTGTCGACCTGGTCGAGGGCCTTCTGCTCGGCCGCGACCACGTCCCGCTCGACCTCGTCCGTGACCGGGAAGCGCAGGCCCGGGTTGTCGATCCGCGGCCAGCGGAACTTGGGGAAGTGGTCGGTCTTCACCGGGTCCGTGTTCGTCAGCGAGAGCGTGTAGCCCGAGCGGCCGTGGAACGCCTGCCGGAAGTGGATGACCTGCTGGCCCTTGTCGTCTCCGATGCCGCTCGCCCGGTTCCGCCGCACCTTCCAGTCGAAGGCGGTCTTGAGCGCATTCTCGACGCCAAGCGAGCCCCCCTCGATGAAGAACGCGTAGCGCATGTGGGGCGGCATCGCCAGGCGCCCGAAGACGTCGACGAACGACGCGTACTCGACGCTGTAGAGGTCGGCGAGCGCGGGCTTGAGCTGCGCCACCCGGTGCAGGACCTTCAGGAACTCGGGGTCCTTCATCTTCGGGTGGTTGTAACCGATGGGCTTCGACGCGAAGAACGAGCAGAAGTCGAGGACGTCGCGCCCCGCGCGGGCATCGTGCAGCCACGACCCGTGGCTCTTCTCGTAGTCGAAGACGATGTCGTAGCCGTCAGCCAGGATGTGGCGGGAGAGGATCCCGTGGACCTCGTGGGGGGAGATGGGGGTGAGGGTCGAAAGCGTCATGTCGGGAGCTCCGTGACTGAAGGCCATGGCCGAAGGGTGGACAGAACTGGAGCTCCCTCCTAGGTCATCCCGCGGTCGTATTGCGACAAAAGCTTTCTTTTCAACGAATTGGCCACGACACTCTGCCCGTGTGAGGGCAACCCGCCCCGGGTTTGTCCAATGCTAGCACAGGTTTAGGGGGGGAAGGCCGGGCCGCGCCGCGAGCGTATAATCACGCGTCCTCATGGGTGAACCGATCGACCCCGCCTTCCTTCGGGACTCCGAGCTGTTCGAGAACCAGCCTGCCGAGGTGATCCGGGCCGTCCTCGCCCAGGGACAGCTGCTCGAGTTCGGCCCCGGGGACGTGGTCTTCCGCCAGGGCGACCAGGGCGACCGGCTCTTCGTCGTCAAGAGCGGCGTGCTCGAGGTGGTCGCGACGCCCTCCGACGGCGCTGAGCCCGTCGTGGTCGCCTACCTGGGCGTCGGTGAGGTGATCGGGGAGCTGGCGCTCCTGACCGGCTCCCCTCGCAGCGCGACCGTGCGCTCTCCCGAGCACGCGGAGCTGTTCGCCGTGGACAAGGCGGTGTTCTTCGACCTGATGGACATCCTGCCCGCCTTCTCGCGCAACCTGTGCGTGGTGCTCGCCAAGCGCCTGGAGACGACGACGCTCAAGGTGCCGCGCGCCTCCGGAAAGCAGCTGCAGGGCAACCTGCAGTACTTCGACCTCGCCACGGTCATCCAGACCCTCATCGGCTCGCACCAGACGGGCGCCCTGGTGGTCACCGAGGACAAGCACAAGGTGGCCGAGATCTCGTTCTTCCGGGGGAACATCACGCGGGCCCGCTACCGCCAGCTCGTCGGGGACGACGCGGTCTTCCAGCTGTTCCAGAGCACGGTCGAGGGCGACTTCTCCTTCACGGGCCGCGACGTGCAGGAGGAGGACGGGCGGAGCGAGATCTCGATGCCCGCGATCTCGCTCCTCATGGAGTCGGTTCGGCTGCAGGACGAGCTGCCCCTCCTCAAGGAGCGCCTCAGCAACCCCCGCCGCGTCCTCCGCCAGAAGGCGGCCCACCTCTCCTGGGAGGAGCCGGACACGATCGAGCTGGCGGCGGCGGTCTGGTCGCGGCTCAAGAGGGGTGCGAGCGTCGAGGACCTGCAGCGCGAGATCCCGCGCTCGTCCCACGCGATCTACCGGACGGTCGTCACCCTCCTCGACGGCGACCAGATCGAGTAGCCAGGGGCCTCGCTCAGACCCGGGTGGCGTCCCGCATCTGCTGCCGGATGCGTTCGCCCTCCTCGCGCGCCTCCTCGAGCTCCCGCTGGATCCGCGTGATCGCGCTCCCCTTTGCGAGGAAGGACCAGTTCGCCGCCTCGAGGAGGAGGCCCGCCACGGCGGCAATCCCCAGGGCGTTCAGGAGCAGGTTCATGGAGATCGGGGCGCCCCTCATCCCGACCTCGTAGAGCCCGAAGATCACGCCGGCCACGATCCCGTTGGCCCCGATCCCGAAGCTCCACCGCGCCCGGGAGAGCTCGGTCTCGAGCCGGCCCACGAGCTGCTGGTTCTGCTTGAGCGCGTCGCGCAGCGGCCCCACGTCGGCGAGCACGAGCCGGAGCCTGTCGCCTCGCACGACCTTGTGCTTGGTCCCGCAGGAGCCGCACTTGATGTGGTCCCCGTGGGCGTAGTGGTCGGGGACGGACACGTCCTCACGGCAGTGGACGCAGCGGGCCTTCTCGGCCCCGGTCGCGCTCGCCATGGCCCGGTTCCTCCCGGGAGAAGCCTAACAGACCCGCGCAATCCCGGACAAGAAATGGCACACTTGGCCGTGCGCACCTCCTCCCTGGCGGTCGAGGTGACCGACGTGCGGTTCGAGGAGCAGGTCCTCGCCTCGCCGCTGCCCGTCCTCCTCGACGTCTGGGCGCCGTGGTGCGTCCCCTGCCGCGGCATGGACCCGGTCATCGAGGAGCTCGCCTCCTCGCTCGCGGGCCGGGTCCGCGTGGCGAAGCTCAACGTGGACCGCAGTCCCGAGGCCGCGGCGCGGCTGCGGATCCAGGGCGTGCCGACCGTGATCCTCTTCAAGGACGGCCACGAGGTCACCCGCATGATCGGGGCGCGCGGGAAGCCCGAGCTGCTGCGGGTCCTCGCCGGCGTCGCCTGAGGACCCTCAGGCCGGCAGGGCGTTCTTCGCGAGCAGGAAGAGGCCGACCAGGATCACGAACGCCGCGAACGCCCGCCGCAGGCGCGCCGGGTCGAGCCCTCCGGCCAGGCGGACCCCGGCCAGAGCGCCGAGCGCCGCCGCCGCCGTGAAGGCCGCTGTCGGTCCGGCCGGCATCTCGCCCTGGCGCAGGTGGCCGGCGATGCCGCCCGCCGAGTTGAGGGCGATGACCAGCAGCGACGTGCCGACCGCGCGGTGAATGGGGAGGCCGCCGAGCAGCGTCAGGGCGGGCACGATCAGGAAACCGCCGCCCACCCCGAGGAAGCCGGTGAGCAGCCCCACCCCGAAGCCAGCGGCGGGCACCGCGCCGGGGTGGGGATGGACCGGGCGCCCCCCCGCTGCCCCACGGCCGCGCAGCATGAGACCCCCCACCACGATCATGAGCCCTGCGAAGAGCAGCATCAGCACCCGCGAGGACACGGCGTGGGTGGCCTGGGCCCCGAGGGGGGCAGCCAGCATCCCCGCCCCCCCGAAGAGCGCCGCCGCCTTCGGGTCCACCCGGCCCGCCCGCGCGTGGACGAGGCCGCCGACGAGGGCGGTCGCGCCCACCACCGCGAGAGACATGCCGATGGCCGCGTGCACCTCGACCCGCGCCACGTAGACGAGCACGGGAACCGCCAGGATCGACCCGCCCCCGCCGAGGAGGCCCAGGGAGAGGCCGATCAGGGTGCTGAGCGCGAGCGCGAGAAGCATGGGACCTCCTACGGCCATTGCTCGTCCGCACTCGGCCCGTAGAGGCCGGGCACCGGCACGTCGAGCAGGCGCAGGTACACCCCGAGCTGCGCGCGGTGGTGGACGGTGTGGTTCATCACGTAGGCGCGCAGGCATGCCACGCGCGGGATCGTGAAGAGGGCCTTGCCCCCGGCGAGCAGCGTCCACGGCCCCAGCAGGTGCTGGTCGGTCGCCGCCGCGAGCAGCGTGCGACCCTCGGCGAGGTGCCGGTCGAAGTGCTCGAGCAGCGCCGCCCTCGACGTCTTCTCCTCCTCCCGCAGGGGCGGCGCGCCGACCGGCGCCACGTCGAACGAGTCGAGCCTGATCGTGTAGCCGACCCACGAGGGGACGTTGGCGAGGTGGGTGGCGAGGCCGCCGAGCGTCATCGACTTCGCGTGCGGCTTCCAGCCCAGGCGGTCCTCGGGGACGCGCTCGAGTGTCCTCCGGGTCCCCGCCATCTCGTGGTCGAGCTCCGGCAGCAGCGACTGGCCCAGGCCCATCTGATCCTCCGTTTCCGCCTAGCCCAGGGGGACCACCACGATCCGGTGGTTGTCGAGGTCGGCGATCCACAGGTGCCCCGCGTGCACGAGCACCGCCGCCGGCCGGCTGAGCTGCTGCGGGCCGGACCCCTTGTGTCCCGTGCCGGCCACGTGGCCGACCCGGCCGTCGCGCGCGATCGCGACCACGTCGTTCGCGTCCATGTCCGCCACGTACACCCTCCCGTCCGGCGCGCCCGCGACACCGTGGGGCGTGTGGAGGGCGCCCACGACGCGCAGCGTCCCCACGCCTTCCGCGGGCCTCCAGGTCCGGATCAGGTTCGCCCCGGCGTCGGCGATCAGCAGCGTGCCGTCCGACCCGAACGCGATGTCCATCGGATACACGAAGACGCCCTTCTCGGCCCCCGCCACCGTCTCGACCTGCCCCCCGCGGATCCGCCGGACCCGGGCATTGCCTATGTCCGTGACCAGCAGCGAGCCGTCGCGGTCCCAGAGGGTCGCGTGGGGCGAGCGGAAGCGCGCCTGCGCGACCGGGCCGTCCACGAGCCCCTCCTGGCCGGGGGCGCCGGCCAGGGTCGAGACGGTGTAGCGCGTCGTGCCGTCGGCCGCGCGTGCCGGCGTCAGCAGCCGGATCGTGTGGTTGGCCGCCTCGGCGACGGCGATCACCCCGTCGGGGGACACCGCGACGCCGTGGGGCGAGGAGATCTGAGCCTCCTCCGCGGGCCCGTCGCGGAAGCCCTTGCGGTCCGGCCCGCCCACGATCGTGCGCACGCGGCCGTCGAGCGACACCTCGCGGATCGCGTGGTTGAAGATGTCGGCCACGACCACCGAGTCGGGGCCGAGCGCGGCGAGCCGGATGGGCTTGCGGAAGCGGGCCGCCTCGCCGGTCCCGTCGGCGAAGCCCTCCGTCCCGTTGCCGGCGACGGTGCGCATCGGGCCCGGTCCCGCCGGCCGGGACGAGCAGCCCGGAGCGGCGAGGCCCACGACGGCCAGGACGGCGAACAGGCATTTCATGGCGGCCCTCACTCGAATCCGATGCCGATCGTGTCGCCGACCACCCGGACCCGGTCGCGGGCGGCGTCGTACTCGGCCTCGGTTGGCAGGTGCTCGAGCATCAGCGGCGCCCCGGGCGCGTGGCGCGCGTGCTCGGCGAGGAAGACGGCGTAGTCGATCGAGCCCAGGCCGACGCGCACCTCGCGGAAGTGCACGGCCATCTCGACCTCCCAGGTCAGGTCCTTGGCGTGGACGCTCGCGACGTGCGGCCCGAGCTTCGTGTAGCACTCGCGGACGAGGTCACTGGAGCGGTAGTAGCGATCGGGGGAGTTCACGAGGTTGCACGGGTCGAGGTGGACGGCAAAGGCCTTGCGGTCGACCGCCTTCAGCAGGCGCAGGCACGCGTCGGGGCTGTCCGGGAGCGACCACGCCATCATCTCGTAGCCGAACGTCGTCCGCGACGGGTTCACCGCGTCGAGGATCTTCCGTGCGTTCTCGACCGCGGCGTCGAAGAACCGGTCGGAGAGGTTGTCGGGGTGCGGGCCGAACCAGCTCGTCGGGCTGAACGACCCCGCGATGTCCACGCAGCAGCGGGCGCCCACGGCCTCGGCGAGGGCAAGCCCCTCGGTGACCGTGGCGAGGTTCTTCTTCCGGGTCTCCGCGTCCGGGTCCAGCAGGTTCACCCAGCGCCCGACCTCGGCGATGACGACGTCGTGCCGTGCGAAAGCCTCGACGGTCGCGCGGATCCGCTCCCGGTCGTCGAGCCGGATGTCGGGGCAGTACCCGGCCCGGTAGCCCCTCGTCCGGTGGGCCCGCGCGACAGCATCGGGGTCGCTGCCGGAAACGGAAACCGGCGCCCCGAGGCGGATGCGGGCGCCAGGTGGGGAGGCCCCGGCCGTCCGCGAGAGCGCGCCGGCCGTGGCCGCGGCGCCGGCCACGAGGAACGCGCGACGATGGAGGGCTGGTGGCATGAGGAGTCTCCCCGTGGACGGGCCGGTGGCCGCATTCTACGGCGGGTCGGTCGGCCGGGACGCGGGGGAACCTCGGGGGAGGCTCGCGCGTTCTCGTCCTCGAAGGCTCGAAACGAGGGGGCAGCATGCGGCGGCTCGGTTGGGTTATCGCGATGGCGTGCCTGGCGCCGGCTGGAGGGTGGGCCAGCCAGGGGCCTCCTGGCGTCCCTCCACCGGCCGTTGTCGATCCGCAGGCGCCGAGGCCGGCCTCGAAGCTGGAGACCGAGATCACTCTCGACAAGGGAACCCAGGTGGGGTTCGGGATCGGCTTCGGCGGCCCGATCGGCGCGGCCGCGAGCCTCCGGGTCCTGCACGGGCTCGGGGCCGATGTGAGGGAGGGCGACGATCGGGTGAAGGCCGTGTGCGCCGTCCCGATCCCGCACTGCGCCCAGGGCTTCCTCTTCCAGGCCGACGCCGGCTCGGGAGGCGGAAAGCTCAGCTTGGGAATCGGCGCCCGGGCGCGCGTCGTCGACGAGGACTTCCACGGCACGGTGGGCGTCAGCCTCCGGGCATCGCTCGCGCGCACCTGGGGCTCCCCGATCGGCACCGAGCCCAACCTCACCTACCTCGGCCCGGAGCTCGACCTGTCGATCCTCCGGTTCAACCTGACTCTCGGCGTCCTGTGGCGCGTCTCGGGACGCGCCGGCGCGTCCGCCGTCTTCGGCTGGGGCATCGGCTTCGGCCTGTAGCGCCCGGGCTCGTGGAGGTCGCTCGCGCGTCGCCCTGAGAGCGCAGCCTCAACGGTCGGCGGTGGCGCTCCTCCCGGCCGGGAAGTTCGCGATCAGGACGAGCTCGGCCGGCTCCGGCCCGTGGAGGAGCCAACGCGGCGTGATCGCGGCCGGCAGGTAGCGCCAGGAGCCGATCCTCCGCAGCCCCGGGACGCCGCGCAGCTGCGCCTCCTCCTCCGGGCTCGCCAGCAGCAGGTGGGGCGTGGCGGAGGCGGCGAGCTGGGTGAGGTTGCAGCGGGGGAGGACGGGCATCCGCGCCCGGAACAGCAGGTCGCGCCGCACGCGGGCGGGGTCGGAGCACACGGCGAGGACGAGGTCGGGCCGTCGGGCCGTCTCTTCCGCCACCGCGGCGACCAGGGCCGCGCCCGGCTGGGCGCGGGCGAAGGCCGGGAGGAAGAGGGCCGCGAGGACCAGCACGAGGGCGCAGACGCTGCCGGCGAGAGCGGCGGCCACGCGCGCCGCGCCGGGCCGCCAGGCCACGAGCGCGAGCGACGCCCCCGCGGCGAGGAGGACGGCCACGAGCAGCGCTCGGGCCCAGGGGGCGGGCAGCCAGGGCTCGGGCACGCGCGGCGGGCGCAGGGCCGCCGCCAGCGAGCACGATCGCGAGCACGAGGCAGACGACGCTCGCCCAGGAGCGGTCGAGCCGGCGCCACGGCGCCGCGGCGAAATGCCGGGCGACGAGGAGCGAGAGCGCGGGGTAGAGCGGCAGGAGGTAGTAGTCGACCTTGCCCCGCGAGAGGGTCAGGGGCACCAGCACCAGCGCCGCCCAGGCGAGGAGGAAACGGGCCGAGGCTCGCGCCCCGGGGTCGGCCGCGTGCGCCGCTCGCCAGGCGGCGAGGGGAAGGAAGGGCGACCAGGGGAGGCCCCCGCCGAGGTACGTGGCGAGGTAGAACCAGGCGGGCTGGCCGAGGGCGTAGGTCGTGTCGGCGAAGCGGCGGAGGTTCTCGCGCAGGAAGAAGTGCTCGAGCGGCGACGGGCCCACGCGGGCGTTCAGGAGGGCGAACCAGCCGAGGCCGGTGACGGCGAACGCGACGAGCCCGCCCACGATGGCCGTCCGCGAGAGGCCCGGCCTGTGGCCGTGGACGCCGGCGAGGGCGACCAGGGCGCTCCCGGCCACGACCAGGGCGATCGGGCCCTTGGCGAGGAACCCGAGGCCCAGCGCGGCCCCCAGGGCCGGTCCGATCCAGGCAGGCGGGCCCGGGCGCCAGCCAGCGGACGCCGAGAGCGGCGCCGAGCGTCGTGAAGAAGCACAGCGGCATGTCCGCCATCGCGATGCGGCCGAAGCTCACGAAGGCCGCCGTCGTCGCGAGGACGGCGCCGCCGGCGAGCGCCGTGCGCCGGTCGAAGAGCAGCCGGCCCAGCCACAGCGTCACGGCCACGACGCCGAGAGCGAAGAGCACCGAGACGAGGCGCGCCGCTGCCGGCTCCGGGCCGAGCCCCCGGAAGGCCGCCGCCATCGCCCAGTAGCCGAGGGCGGGCTTGTCGAAGAACGGCTCGCCCTGGTACCGCGGGACGAGCCAGTCGCCGCTCTCGACCATGGCGCGGGCGGCGTCGAGAAAGAAGATCTCGGCGCGGCTGATGGGCAGGGCGCCGAGCCCGGGCAGGAGGAGCGCGGCGCAGCCGGCGAGAACGATTGCCCCCGACGCCCCGCGCGGGGTCATGGCTGCGCTCGGGGCGGCGCCTTCGCCGCCCGCACGTCCCAGGTCAGGCCGGCGGTCGCCCCCCAGGTCCCGTCCGCCTCCGCCAGCCCCCGGCGCACCGCGGCGTCCAGCCGCACTCTCCCGCGCCCGTAGCGCAGGCCCGCGCGGGCCTCGGACCGCGCCTCGGCGCCCGGCACCCCGTCGCCGGCGCGGCCGGCCACCTCGGCGAGCAGGGCGAGCCCGCCGCCCGCCGGCCACTCCAGGGCGAGGCCGTAGGAGAAGAAGTCCCGCTGGTCGTGGGGCCGGTACACCTCGTCGTGGACGAAGAGCCCCGCGTCGACGTGGACGCGCGCCCGGCCGATCGGCTGGGTGAGGAGGGCCTCGACGAAGGCACGCAGCGTGTTGGGCCCGAGGCCGAGCGGGTTGAAGCGCTCGTCCTCGAAGGACGTCTGCGGCAGAACGACGCCGAAGCGTGTCCCGATCGTGGGTCGACCCCTCCCGCCCTCGACGAAGCGCCACTTCGCGCGGAGGCTCACGTCGCCCGGCTCGGACGACGCGATGTCGCCGCGGCCTTCCTCGCCCCACACGCCGACCCGCGCCACCCACTCGAGGTCCAGCTCGACGCTCGCGGCGGGGGAGTACACCAGGCGCAGGAGCGGGCCGCCCCACCGCGTCCGCTCGACCCCGGTGACGTAGCTCGGCTCGTTCGCCACGACGTCGAAGCCGGTCTCGAAGACGAGCGTGCCGGCGGGGGCGGTGGTGGCGGGCTCGGTGAGCAGGGGGCGGGTCTGGGCCCGGGCCGTGCCGGCGCAGGCGGCGAGCAGCACGGCGAAGGCGGCGCAGGCGGCGGCCGGGCTGAAGAGGGCCTTCACGCGCGGCGGAGTGTACCGCACACCCCCCCTTGACGCGCCGATCCCGGAGGCCTAGCGTGTGGGGCATCAAGGATCCACATCTCATGGGCCGAGTGGCCCGAAGGAGGAGGGATGCTGAGCCCCGCGTTGGGCCTGAGGCGCGCGCTGGCGGTCGCGGTCGTGTTCGCCTCCTTGTGCGCGTCGCGAGCGCCCGCCCAGGAGGCCTACGGCCTGCCGCTCGAGGGGGAGGCCGCGGAGACGTTCCTGAAGACCGCGCAGGTCGTCCGCAAGAAGAGCCTCGGCAGCGGCATCACGCACTCCGAGCAGTACACGCTCAGCGACGGGTCAAGGACCCACAAGGCCGTCTTCAAGACGATCGACGAGTTCAAGCGGGGCGTCACGAGCTTCCAGGGCGGCGGGGTCTACGTCGACTTCTCGGACTCGTGGAAGCACGAGGTGGCGGCGTACGAGCTCGACAAGCTGCTGGGGACGCGTCTCATCCCCCCCACCGTGGAGCGGACCTTCGGGGGCACGAAGGGCTCTCTCCAGATGTGGGTGGAGGGCGCGATGACGGAGGCGGATCGCAAGGAGAAGAAGCTCGCCCCGCCCGACATCGACGCCTGGAACCGCCAGATGTACAACGTGAGGCTGCTGCACCAGCTCACGTACAACACCGACTCCCGGAACATACGCAACGTGCTGACCGACCCGTCCTTCCGTGTCTACGCGATCGACTTCTCCCGGGCCTTCCTGGGCTACCCGCAGCTGCCCTCGGACAAGGACCTCCCCCGGTTCTCCCGCTCGGTCCTCGAGGCCCTGAAGGCGCTCGACCGGCCCACCCTCGACGCGAGGCTCGGCCAGTGGCTGAGCGGGGCCCAGATCGGCCCGCTGCTCAAGCGGCGCGACAAGGTGCTGGAACTCGCCGCGCGGCTGGTGCAGGAGCGCGGGGAGGCGGCCGTCCTGTTCCCCTGAGGCCCGGCTCAGGCCGGCGACAGCTCCGGGCGCCGCTCGCCCACCTGCTGGCGCCACATCGCGTAGTAGAGCCCCTTGGCGTCGAGCAGGTCCTCGTGCCGGCCCTCCTCGACGATGCGGCCCCGCTCGAGGACGTGGATCCGGTCCGCGTGCATCACCGTCGAGAGCCGGTGCGCGATCAGCACCGTCATCACGTGGCGGTCGCGCGCGACCTCGCGAATGGTGCGGCTCACCTCGTCCTCGGTGAGGGAGTCGAGGGACGACGTCGCCTCGTCGAACACCAGCAGGTGCGGCCGGCGCAGGAGGGCGCGCGCGATCGACAGGCGCTGCTTCTCGCCCCCCGACACCTTGACCCCGCCCTCGCCGATGAGCGTGTCGAGGCCGCGGTCGGCGCGGGCGAGCAGGCCGTCGCAGGCGGCGCGCTCGAGCACCTCCAGGCACTCGGCGTCGGTCGCCTCGGGCCGCACGAAGAGCAGGTTGTCCCGGATCGAGCCGGAGAACAGCTGCGTGTCCTGGGTGACGAAGCCGATCTGCTCGCGCAGCCGGTCGAGGTCCACGCGGTCGTGCGGCTGGCCGTCGTAGAGGATGCGGCCGGCGGCGGGCGGTAGAGGCCCACGAGCAGCTTCACGAGCGTCGTCTTGCCCGCTCCCGAGGGGCCGACGAAGGCCACCGTCTCGCCGCGCCGCACCTCGAAGCCCACGTCCTGGACCGCAGGCGTGGCCATCGACTGGTGCGAGAACGAGACGCCCTCGAAGGCGAGCCGCGTCAGCTCGCCGACGACGACCGGGTCCGCGGGCCGCGGCTCCCGGGGCGCGTCGAGGATCACCTGGAAGTTCGCGAGCGAGGCCTCGGTCTCCCGGTAGACGTTGATCACGCTGCCCGAGCTCCTGCAGGGGCCCGAAGATGAAGAACGAGTAGATCCACAGGGCGAAGAACTGGCCGACCGTGATCTGCCGCGCGAAGATCAGGTAGAGCATCAGGAAGAGGATCGACGTCCGGAGCGCGTTGACCGCGGTGCCCTGGACGAAGCTCAGGCTGCGCAGGTAGCGCACCTTCCGCAGCTCGAGGCCGAGGATGCGGTCGGTGGTGGCGTTGAGGCGGGCCACCTCCTGGGCGCCGAGGCCCATGCTCTTCACGAGCTCGATGTTGCGCAGCGACTCCGTGGTCGAGCCGGCCAGCGCCGTCGTCTCGGCCACGATCGTCTTCTGGACGACCTTGATCCGCCGCGACAGCACCGACGAGAGCCAGCCCAGGAGCGGCACGGTGGCGAAGTAGACGGGCGCGATCAGCCAGTGCACGCTGAACGCGTAGACGACCACGAACACGACGCCCACGAGCGTCTGGAAGACGACGTTGATGGCGGCCGAGACGAGCTTCTCGACGTCCGTCCGCACCTTCTGGAGCTTCCCCAGGGTCTCGCCGCTGCGCTGGTCCTCGAACAGCTGGTAGGGCAGCTCGAGCGAGTGCCGGATCCCGTCGGAGTACAGCTGCGCCCCGAGCCGCTGGGTGACGACGTTCACGAAGTAGTCCTGGAAGTTCTTGGCCACGCGGGACACGAAGGCGACCCCGACCGCGGCCAGGAGCAGCAGCGTGACCCCGCGGAAGAACTGGCCCGTCGTGTACTGGTCGAAGCGGGTCGCGTACTCGTCGATGACGTGCCGGAAGATGAGCGGGTCGAGGAGCGAGAAGACCTGGTTGACCGCCGCCAGGACGAGGGCGAGGAGGACGAGCCTCCAGTGGGGCCGCAGGTACGACAGCAGGAGCTTCATGGGGCGCTCCCGGCAGCATACCAGCGGTGGGCCGGGACGCGGCGGTTCGACGCTATCGCTGCCGTCCGCGCAGGCCCTCCTCGACCCCGTCCAGGTCTGCCGGAAACAGCCGCTCGACCATGGTCAGGAACTGGCCTCTCAGCCGACCAGGATCGATGATCGTCGAGCCCATCTCTTCCCGGTAACGCCTCAGGAGGACGGGTAGCTCGAGCGGTGAGCGACGGTGGATGGCCTCGATGGCCTGGAGGTCGTGCTCGTCGCCTCGGAGGACCTTCATCAGCACGAGATCGTGTCTCTCGGGCACCATCACCTTCAGGCGCCGCAACCGCGGCAGCACCCTGTGGAGACGTGACTCGAAGTCGTGGGGCCCGTCCGCGACCCCGCTCCGGGCGAAGGGCACCGCGAGCCCACTCGTTCGGCGGGCGCGCTCGGCGGCCGCCGCCAGATCCCCGTGCACTCGCGTCCAGGTGTCGATGTCCCTCGTGCCGCTGGCGACCCCGTGCTCGAGAGCGGCGGCCGCGCCTCCGATGACCACGACCTCGGCGGGATGCTCCAGGGCCCTGTCCATGGCCGCGAGGAAGCGCCGGAGCTCCTCGGGGGTGTAGACCCTCATGCCGCCTCGCCGTGCTTGCCGAAGGCCGAGGCGAAGCTCTCCAGGTCCATGTTCATGAGATAGCCCCATCGCCGTGCGACCGCCGGCGTCCTCTTCCGTGCGAGGGCCAGGGCCATTCGCCCCTGCGCCCGCGCGAAGAAGGGTCGCGCTCGCGTGCGGCGATGGTCCCGCAGGCGCTGGGCGACGGACTCCAGTTCGGGATCTCCGCCCAGGAGCCCCGTGAGCTCGAGAAAGAAGCCGAGGGCCTGACGCTCGTTCCGCCGCGTCGCGGCGCGTACCAGCCCGTCGTGATCCAGCCGGTCCCGGTGCCGCCACAGGACGAGGGGCAGCACCCGGGCCACGGTTGCGTCGTGGTGGGAGAGGGTCAGGCCCTGCGCGAGAACCTCCTCCAGCCGGGGCATCGGGTCCGTCGCGGAACGCGAAACGAGTAGCGGCGCCCCTGCGGCGGCGAGCCAGTGTCGGACCCTGTCGTCATCGGCGACGGGAGGCGGCGCGGAGCCGTCCGCACTCTCTCCGAGGAGCCGCCGGACCAGCCCCGCCTGCCCGTAGGCGGGGTTCGCGCGATAGACGAGCGCGGCTCCGGTTCGCTCCGACAGCGCCAGACCCTCCGCGCGCATCGCCTCGAGCTCCCGGTGGGCAGCGGCGAAGCTCACCCCGGCCCGGCGAGCCAGCTCGCTGACGCTGCCCCCGGCTCCGTCTGCCCACAGCAATCGCAGGAGTCGCCGTCGCGCCTGGCTGGTGACGAGATAGGGCAGTAGCAGGAGAAGAGACTATCACATTTTTCGATAGAATGGCATCATCGACGAAAGACACCCGTGCGGCCCCGGCCGGCGGCCCCGAGCAGCGGGCCCTCAGACGGTCCGGATTTCGAACGCCGGCGGGTTCAGGATGTGCTTCTTGACCGCGCAGAGCTCCGCGGCGCGGACGACGCCCTCGCGGTGCTTCTCGGGGAAGCCCTCGGGGAGCTTGATCTCCAGCGCCAGACGGACGACCCGGTGCTTCTCGGGCTCGCGCTCGATCTGCATCTCGAGCCCCAGGCCTTCGGTCGCGATGCCCCGCGAGTCGCAGTAGCCCTTCACGTAGATCCCGGCGCAGGTCGCGATCGAGGCGAGGAAGAGGTCGAACGGCGGGGGCGCCGAGCCCTCGCCGCCGGCCTGCGGCGGCTGGTCGGTGCGGATCGTGAAGCCGCAGCACTCTGCGTCGACGCGCTTTCCGCCGGGGAAGGTCACGGTCATGGCTTCCATGGGAGTCCTTTCGAGTCGGAGACGACTCCTACATTCTATGGAACCGCCCGGCCCTCAGGGCGTCGCCCGCGGTCAGCAGGAGCCAGCAGACCACCGGGATGGCGATCCCGATGGCGGTGAGCCAGGCCCCGCGGCCGGTGATCCCCGTCCGGCCCTTGAGCACGAACAGGCCCGTGCCGGCGACGAAGAGCAGCGCGACGGCGTAGAGGTCCGCGATCCAGGTCCACGCCCCCTTGGGCGTGTTGAGGTGCAGTTGGTTCATCTCGTAGAGGACCGGCCGCGGCCGGTTCCCGTCGACGATCACCGCGCCCGTCGGCAGGTCGACCGAGTACGTCTCCGCCTCGAAGAAGAGCTGCAGCGTCTGGGGGTCCGGCCGGAAGACGTTCCTCGGCTCCCCCAGCCCGAGCGCGGCCCGCGCCTGGCCCACGATCTCGTCCCGCTCGGTCGCCCGGATCGGATCGATCTGCAGCGCGCGCCTGGCGACGCGGTAGCTGGGGTTCCAGTCGGCACGGTGGTTCACGGCGAGGCCGGAGATCCCGTAGACGATCGTGAGCCCGACGATCAAGTAGCCGACGTCCCGGTGGAGCGCGTTGTTGAGCTTCCGCCAGTTGCGCCGGCCGCCCGTGCCCGGGCCGCCGGCGGCCGTCACCGGATCTCGGCCCCTTCGCCCTTCAGCATGACGACGGTCTTCGGGCCCTTCACGCTCTTCGAGTCGAAGGTCGTGCCCTGCTCCTGCGCGTGGTGTTCGCCCTGCTTGATCTGCTCCTCGGCGCTCAACGTCGAGAGCGAGACGACGCCCTCGACGAGCGCCGTCTTGCCGCGCTCGCTCACCGGGAAGGTGATGACGCCGTCGTCGACCTTGAAGCGGATGCTCTCGAAGTCCTTGTCGCCGGCGATCTGGATCCAGCAGCCCCTCATCTTGCACACCTCCACGACCGCGCCCTCCACCTTCACCCGCTTGCCCTCGTACTGCTCGGGGTGCGCGAGGATGTCGGAGACCCTGGTCACGTCCTTGACGGTGAGGGGCTTGCCGTAGGTCCTGGCTTCACCGGCGGCGACGGAGGTGGCGACGAGGAGCACGGCGGCGGCGGTCACGAGGTTCTTCACGCGAGCATCTCCCTTGCATTCGAGGTTCCGCTCATTCTGGCACGAACCCGGACGGGCGCGACGTCATGCCCTCGGGCATCCGGACCGCGACCACGACTCCGCGCGCCGTCACCTCGCCGTTCACGAGGACGCGAGCCTCCACGACGACCTTGCGCGCGCTCACCTCCGTCGCGCGGCCGCGTATCTGGAGCTCCGGGCCGAGAGGCGTGGGGCGGAGGTGGTCGACGTGGAGCGAAGCGGTGACGAAGCGCGGCATCTCTGCGGGCCGGTCTCGAGCCACCGCGTCCGGGCTCTCCGCCCGCGCCGCCGCCGCGGCGGCCGTGCCGGTCTCGTGGCAGTCGACGAGGGAGGCGATGAGCCCGCCGTAGACGTAGCCCGGGATGGCCGTGTGGTGCGGCTCGGGGGTGAAGCGGGTCACCGTCTCCTCGCCCTCCCAGCGGGTCTCGATGTGGTGGCCGTGGGGATTGAGCCGCCCGCAGCCGTAGCAGTGGGCGACATCGTCCGCGTAGTGGTCCTGGAACGCGTCCTCTTTCTGTCGGCTCATGGGATCATTCTGCCTCACGCGTTCCGGCCGGGAGTCGGGAAGGGGGCGAGCCGTGAAGACCGCGGGACTCATCGGGGGCATGAGCTGGGAGTCGACGGTGCCGTACTACCGGACCATCAACCGGGTCGTGGGCGAGACGCTCGGGGGGCTCCACTCCGCGAAGCTGGTCCTCTACAGCGTCGACTTCCAGGAGATCGAGGAGCAGCAGCACGCGGGGAGGTGGGACGAGGCCGGCGAGATCCTGGTGGCCGCGGGCCGCGCCGTGCAGCGGGCCGGAGCGGGCTTCCTGGTGCTCTGCACGAACACCATGCACAAGCTGGCGCCGCAGCTGGAGGCCGCGGTCGATCTCCCGCTGCTGCACATCGCGGACGCCACGGCGAGACGCGTGAAGGTGGCCGGGGTCGCGCGCGTAGGGCTGCTGGGCACGAGGTTCACGATGGAGGAGGACTTCTACCGTGGCCGGCTCGAGCGGGGCCACGGTCTCGAGGTCCTGGTGCCCCGGGCCGAACAGCGGGAGACGGTGCACCGCGTCATCTACGATGAGCTGTGCCGCGGCCGGGTGCGGGACGAGTCCCGCCTGGAGTACCAGCGGATCGTCGGTGACCTGACGGCTCGGGGAGCCGCGGGCGTGGTCCTCGGCTGCACGGAGATCGGCCTGCTCCTCGGGCCGCAGGACGCCGAGGTGCCGCTGTTCGACACGGCCCAGATCCACGCCGAAGAAGCCGCCCGATACGCCCTGGCGGCTTAGGTCACCTCGTCGACCAGCCGGATCGGCAGTCCAACGTCAGGATCCCGGCTCAGTCGTAGGCCTGGCGGACCTCCTCGGTGGCCAGCAGGTCCGGGTGCCGCTCCAGTCGGCCCCAGGAGCGCAGATCCAGGTGCACGAGACGGTACTTCTCCGGGATGGGGTGTGTCCCGACCACGACCGGGACGCCGTACCGGCGCTCGACGAACGCCACGAGATCGTCGAGATGCGGGCACGGCGGGTAGCCCACGACCAGCCCCGTCGCGAGGTGGATGGCCTGGGCCCCGCTGCGGATCATCTCCTCCGGCACGTACTCGACGTTGCCGCCGGGGCACCCGCCACAGGTCGAGAAGCCCACGACCTCGAGGGGCTCGTGCGCGGGATAGCGCGCGAAAGCCCCCGCGCGCTCGCGCACCGCCCGGAAGCACTTGCCGCCGCCGCAGGTGCGGTAGCGGTCGCAGATGACGATGCCGATCTTCACGATGACCTCCTCGATGGATTCACAGGCGTCTCTCCGTGTCGTCTCCTCGCGCTCTCCGCGACGATGCTCTCGAGGACGATCGAGGTCGCCTCGGGGGGAGCGCTCGGCCGGCGGCTCTGGTGCGGGGCACCGTCTCAGCCCTTCGATCCGGGAGTGCCGTCGAAACGCCCGTCGTCGCGCGTCGTCGCGTCGGGCGCGTCGTCCACCCAGCCGGCGCGCCCGGTCCAGGCATCGAAGCGCGGCACGTAGGGCTTGAGGTCGAGGAGCGGAGTGCCGTCGAGGACGTCGACGTCCGCGACCTCCAGCGTGCACCCGCTTCGCCCCAGGAGGCGCACGACCGAGAGGCCGATCGGGTTGGGGCGAGTGGGCGACCGCGTGGCGAGGACGCCGTGGGGACGATCGTCGAGGTACGGCGTCACGAGCGGGCGGTAGGGGCCGGCGCGGTCGAGCCAGTAGATCAGCCAGAGGCGGTCGAAGCCCTCGATGTCGGTGAGGGCCTCGGCGTAGCGGGCGTCGATCGCCACCTGCCCGCGGGCCCCCTCCGCGAAGAGCGGCTGGATCGGCGTTCCGGGGCCCTTCGTCCAGGGGGAGCGGACGACACCGATCGGGCGTGCACGGAAGGAGAGCTTCACAGGAAGGGCCTCCCGTCCAGGTCCGCCGGGAGGGGGACCTCGAGCAGCTTCAGGATCGTGGGGGCGAAGTCCAGGATGTGCGGGTCCTCGCGCGCGAGCCGGCGGTTCGTGAAGAGGACGCCGGCGCTGATCTCGCGGGCGGTCCCGCAGTGGTCCCCGCTCCACCTCTTCGTGTTGTTCTCGACGACGGCCGGCCGGATCCCGCCGAGTGTGTCCTGCCACCCGACCCGGTAGCCGTCGTTGAAGCCGGCCTGCAGGTCCGGCGCGTTCACCAGGTACTCGCCGTGGTAGAGCTCGTCGCGCCGGTAGATCCCGCCGAAGACCCGCTCGCCCGTATCCGGGTCGGCGAGGGGAGAGAGCTCTCGCACGATCTCGTCCTGCAGGGCGCTGTATTCCGCGCCCGGCGGAGACGATGCCGCCTGCGACTCGCGCCCGCGGAGGTTGAAGTAGATCTGCCCGAGGCCGAGGGCGTAGGCGCGGGTCCGGCTCCAGTCCACTCCCTCCCAGAAGCGGCCCCGGCCGAAGAGGTCGGCGAGGCGTCTTCGTCCCGCCCGAGGGTTGCCCGGAGAAGACGAGATAGCCGTTCTCGGCCAGCCAGCTGTTGAGGTTGACGCAGCGTCGGAACGAGTGGAAGCCGTGGTCGGACATGACGAAGACGACCGCGTCCGGGGGCAGCTTCGCCCGCATGCGCCCGACGAGGTCGTCGCACTTGCGGTACGTCCGCTCGATCGCGTCGCCCCAGGTGGCGGCGAGGGCCGGGTCGTACATCGGGTGGCGGGGGTCGATGAAGCGCCACATCATGTGCTGGACCCGGTCGGTCGTCTCGACGACCGCGAGGTAGAGGTCCCAGTCGTCGCGCTCCAGGCTCTTCATGAAGATGCGCTCGCGGTCGGCGAACGCGCGGTCGCAGTCGGCCATGAACGCCGCCTCGTCGAGCCGGCCCTCGTTGAGGGGCCAGGTCGCCTCGGCCCAGCCGAGCGTGCGGTAGAGGCCGATCTCGTCCACCAGGCGCCTCGAGAAGCCCTCCGGGCTCGAGATGGGGACGGCCGGCCGCCGCGGGTCGAGGTTCACCGGAGAGGCGTAGAGCTGCAGCTCGCGGTCGGCCCGGACGACGTGGAGCTGGACCATGCCCCGGACGCGCACGAGGGCGTTGACGGTGAACGTCACCTCGATCCAGTCCGTCCACTCGCCGACGGCGAGGCTCGCCTTTCGTCCCCCGAGGCGAAGCCCGACCCTCGAGACGCCCTCGCTCCACCGGACCTCCAGCGGGACCGAAAGGCGGCGCCGGGCGTCGAGGTCGGCGAGGCGGCGCTCCTCGTCGGCGGCCCGACCCGAGGCCGCGCGCCTTGCCCGCAGCCGGGTCGCCTCCTGCACGACGACCGGGTTGTCCGGGCCGACGAGGACGGTCGAGGCCACCCCGTCCTCGAAGAGGAGACGCTCGAGGATCCCGCCGAACTCCGTGTTCCCCGCCTCGGCGGGGGAGAGGTCCGTGGCCCAGTAGGAGAACGTGCCCACCGTCCCGCGGACGTCGGGCAGGGGGAATCCGGCGAGGAGGTTAGAGTGGTGGACCCCCTCGACCGGGAACGTCACCGGGACGGTCAGGACCACGCTGCGGATGCCGTCGCGCCCGGCGTGGACCCAGAACGAGGTGCCCCCGCGGGTGGAGAGGATCCGCGGCCTCTTCGTGGGGACGAGCCCCCAGAGGAACTCCGGCGGCTCCTTGCGGACCATGGCGAGGTCGGGCATGTAGGTCTCGAAGTCGCGGACGAGAAAGTCAAAGATGTTGTGCTTGCCCGGGTTCACGCCGGTGGCGAAGCTCGCCCACGCCGTCGGGGACTCGGAAGGCTGGGTCGTCTGGAGAGCCGCGAACGCGCCTTCCTGCGCGAGCCGGGTCAGGTTCGGGAGCTTCCCCTCCGCCATGAAGCGCCGGGCCAGTGTCGGGTCCATTCCGTCGAAGCCGACGAGGAACACCCTGTGCGGCGCCCGGCGGCGCGGCTTCGCCGCCTCGCCGGAGCGGGAGCACCCGACCGCGACGAGCCCGCAGGAGACGAGTACGGCTGCCGTCCACGCGGGGCGGCCCGGCGATCTCATGGCATCCTCCCCGGCGTTGCGTCGGCGGTCGCCGCCGAAGCCGGCCGCGCGAAGCGCCGCACGAAGGACGTCCGCCCCCCGTGCTCGCGCCTGGCGAGAAGGGCGCCGGCCAGGAGCATCTCCACGACCGCCCACCCCTCTCCGAGGCGGCGGGACGGGACGGGGCCGAAGGCGATCGCGGTCACGTCCCTCACTCCCAGGCGGACGGGGGCACGAGCGAGGCGCGCACCGCGGTCAGGTTCCAGGTGAAGCCCGGCATCTTCCCCTCGTAGCGGTAGAGCACGTCCTTCGTCCACGCGCCGTCACGCCAGGCGTAGCGCCGGACCTCGTTCTGATCGTCGCTCGCCACGTAGAGCTCGTCCCGGCCGTCCTCGTCGAGGTCGGCGAGGAGCGCCGCGTGCTCGAACCCGGACGAGTCGGAAGAGATCCGGTCCCGCGACCACGACGACCCCGACGCCCCGGGGCGCAGGAGCCAGAGGCCGGCCTTCGCGGTGGCGGCCACGATCTCGCGCCGGCCGTCGCCGTCCACGTCCCCGGCGGTCAGGCAGCGGCACATCTGGTCCGGCAGGACGGCGATCGTCTCGCCCGGCGCGGGCAGGCGCCCGGCGCGGTACCGCCGGACCTCGACGGAGCCGCCGCTCACCGCCTCGACCGACGCGTAGAGCTCGTCCCCCCCGTCGCCATCGACGTCCGCGACGAGGATTTCCTTGGCGTGTCGGTCCCCGAGGTCGGCGAACACGGAGCGCCCCTCGCCGCGCGCGGGAACATAGCGGACGACGGCACCCGGCTGCGGCGTGCCGTCGAGGACGTTCGGGCGGCTCGGCGTCGCGTAGACCTCGCGGACGCCGTCGCCGTCGAGGTCGCCCACCTCGATCTCGTGCACGAACGTCTCGGGCTGGCGGTCGAGCTCCTTCACGGAGAATCCGCCCTTGCCGTCGGGCCGGACGAGCGCGACGATGCCCTGGTCGTGCGTGCCCACGACGATGGTCGGGACGCCGTCCCCGAGGACGTCCGCGACCTCGGCGTCGCGCAGGCGCGAGAAGCGGCCCCCGAAGTCGGCCTTCCAGAGCACCTGGGGGTCTCTCCCGGGTCGCCACAGCTTCAGCGCTGCCGCGGTGCCGGCCACGCTGAGGAGCCCGCAGTCCCCGGGTGTCGGGCAGTACTCGAGCAGCTTGTGGAAGACGTTGCTCTCGGGGTCGGTCAACGTCCCGTGGCGCCACGTCTTCCCGCCGGGCGCGAGGAAGCCGGCCGTGGCCTGGCCCGGGACCTGCCGGCCTGCGGCGTCCTTCGAGAAGACGGCGAGGCCGAGGGCGAGCACGCGGCCTCGCGAGGGCGCCCGGCGGCAGTCCAGGAGGCCGACCGCGGAACCGAGGACGAGCACGGTGACGACGTAGCGGCGCATGAGAAGCCTCCTTCCCTTGTCACCTCCGGGGAGCGCGTCCGGCGGCGCCCCCCCGGGGACCGGCGTCCGTCCGCCGGAAGGCGTCCGCGCCGCACGAGGGGCAGCCCTCCGGGCGGCCCGTGCCGAACGGAAGCGACCACTCGTGGCGACAGGCCTCGCAGCGGAACTGCCTCTGGCCGACGAAGGCCACCGGGCCACCGGCGATCCGCAGCGCCCGGCCCTGGACGAGCGCCTCCGCCACCTTGCGGCGCGAGGTCTCGACGATGCGCGCGAACGTCGGGCGTGAGACGCCCATCCGCGCGGCCGCGGCGTCCTGGTAGAGGCCCTCGAGGTCGGCGAGGCGCAGGGCCTCGAGCTCGTCGACGCTCAGGGCCACCTCCTCGAGGCGGGACATCGGGACGCCGGCGGGCTTGAAGTAGGAGCAGCGGGGCGGCTCGGCGACGCGGCGGGGGCAGCGGGGGCGCGGCATCTCAGGCCCCGAGCAAGAGCTTCAGGGCGGCGAGCAGGCCGGCCCCGGCCACGAAGGCGAGGAAGTGGGTGGCGCCGACCCGGGGGTCGTGGTGGCGGTTCACCTCGGGCACGAGGTCCGAGGCCCCGATGTAGAGGAAGTTACCGGCGGCGAAGGCCAGCAGCCACGAGGTGTCGAACCGCGCGGAGACGGCCCAGGCCAGGACACCGCCCACGAGGAACGTCGAGGCCGAGAGCACGTTGAAGGTGAGGGCGCGGCGGCGGGACCAGCCCCCGTGGACGAGCACCCCGAAGTCGCCGAGCTCCTGCGGCACCTCGTGGGCCGCGGCGGCGAGCCAGGTGGTGATGCCGACCCCGATGTCGGCGACGAAGGCGGCGCCGACCGCGAGGCCTCCGAGGAAATTGTGGAGGCCGTCGCCCACGAGAATCAGGTAGCCGAGCGGCTGTCGGCAGTCGGCGTTGGCCCGATGGCAGTGGTGCCAGTGGAGAAACTGCTCGATCGCGAGGAAGAGGGCGAACCCGGCGAGCACCCAGAGGTAGGCCGTCACCCCGTCCGGCTGGCGGCGGGCCGCGGCCGGCATCATGTGGAGGAGCGCACCGCCGAGGAGCGATCCGGCGGCGAAGGCCACCAGGGGCCGCACGAGCCGCTGCTGGGTCGTTTCGCTCAGCAGGAGCGTGGCCGCTCCCACGAGCGCGATGGCGCTCATCGCGAGGCCCCCGGACACGATCCAGGCGAGGGTGCTCACTCTCGTCGGTGCCTCCTTCTCTGAGCGGCCCTTGACCGCCGGGCCACCGATTCCTATAATGAACATATGTTCGAAATAGTCAAGCCCCCCGGGACGAGGCTCCCGCTGGCCCGCCGGAGCGGCAGGAGGACGACACGATGAGGATCTGCATCCCCACCCACGGAGAAGAGGGTCTCGAGGCCGCCGTGGCCGGACACCTGGGCCGCGCGCCGTTCCTGACCCTCGTGGACACCGAGAGCGGCGAGGTCGCGGTCCTGGCCAACGCGCCGCACGGCGAGGGCCACTGCAACCCGACGGGACCGCTCGAGGGCCGCGGCGTGGAGGCGATCCTCTGCTCGGGCGTGGGCCGCCGCGCGGTGGCCGCCCTCGAGGGCGCCGGCATCCGCGTCCTGGTCACCCAGGCCGAGCGCGTCGACCAGGCCGTCGAGGCCCTCCGGACCGGTGCGGTCCGCGTCCTCGGCGTGAGCGAGGCCTGCGGCGGACACCACGGCGAGAGCGGCGGGCACTGTAACCACTGACGTAGCGGGGACTAGCTCGGCGATCGAGTTCGCCTTGCCGGCCGCCACGGGCGCGCGCCTTGGGCGCGGGGCGGACGAGACGACGCCCCGCGACACGAGCACGGCCGTCCCCGCGAGCGCCGGCGCCAGCCCCTTCAGGGGGAGCCTGGGCATGGCCTCACTGCGCCGTGCGGGCTAGCAGCCTTCCAGCGTGGCCGGGCCCTTGTCGAGCTCGCTCTCGTCCCCGACCTTCAGGATGTCGGCCTTCTTGCCGTCGAGCGGAGGGAGAGCCGCCGCCGGCGGCGCTCCTCGCGCAGCCGGGCGCCAAGGATTCGGGGGAGTCGGTCCATGGTCAGTCGAGCAGGTCGAAGGTGTGGCTGTACTTGATCGTGAGGCTGCGGTCGCGCACGCCGACGCCGAGCGGGTCGTGCTCGGTGGCGCGGTTCTCGTTGTAGACGACGAAGAGCCCCGTGTTCGCCGCGTGCAGCCAGCCGAAGCGCAGGTTGGTCGACCAGTTGTCGATCACGTCGTTGTACTGCAGAAGCGCCTGCACGTAGACGCGCGGCGAGAACGAGTAGGAGAGCCGCATGCGCAGCAGGTTGGTGACGAAGCGCCCCTCGGGCAGGCTCACGTCGTTGCGCGAGTAGTCGACGCTGGAGTTGAACGCCTCGCCGATGCGGCCGCGCAGCGTGCTGACCGCGCTCACGCGGCTGCCGCCGAAGAAGCCGCCCAGGGTCCAGCGTGTCTCGAGGCTCAGCGGCGCGCCCTGGTTGGTGATGAGGACGAGCATCGCCTCGGTGTTCTCGTAGCTGCCGGGCGGCACGGTCACGCCCGGGTAGATCTCGAACGGCTGCAGGACGCCCTCCTGCGTGAAGTCGATGCCGGTGTGCACCTCCCAGCCCGACTTCCACTCGAGGTGGTTGTCGACGTGCAGGAAGCCCGACTCCTGGAAGCCGTCCGGCTTCCAGTAGCCGCGGTACGAGACGTGCGGCCGGACCTCGAGCAGCCCCATGAAGTCGCGGGGGCGGTACCGGCGGAGGATCGTCCCCTCGGGCTTGCGGAAGTCGCGGCGCGCGAGGAAGCCGACCTCGGGGTTGAAGTTCCCGCCGACCTCCGTGTACTCCGCGTTGAGCTCCCAGGCCGGCGAGTTGAGGTTCGCCCCCAGGTTGAAGGCGTGGTCGCGCCCCTCGAGGCCCGGCGTCTCGGTCTTCGCCGCGTAGCCCTCGAGGGCGCCGTAGCGGCCGATGCCCCAGCGGCCGTCGGCCCCGTACGTCTGGTTGCGGTCGCCGGCGGGGGACAGATCGCCGGTCCCCTCGCGGTTGACGAAGATGGCGCCGAACCGCGAGCGGTTCGGCAGCTCCCGCAAGACGCGGACCGCGGCGAAGTTGCTGGCCGGGGCCTGCGTGTCGCCCGTGCGCGTCTGCATGTCGAGGAGGCCCACGTTGAAGCCGCCGAGGTTGCCCGACAGGCGCGCGCCCCCGGCGATGGGGACGACCTCACCCGAGGGCCCGATCCCGATCCGGCGCGAGAAGAACAGCTCCACCTCTCCCGGCGAGCCGAGCGTGAACAGCCCCGCGTTCTCGAGGAAGAACGGCCGCTTCTCCGGGTAGAAGAGGCTGAAGCGGTCGAGGTTGATCTGCTGCTCGTCGACCTCCACCTGCGCGAAGTCGGTGTTCACCGTCGCGTCGAGGGCGAGGCTCGGGGTGACGCTCCACTTCACGTCGCCGCCGCCGGTGGCCGTCGTCTCGTCCGGCGACCCGGGCGCCGCGCTGCGCGTCGACTCGCCGAGCACGTAGGGCAGCAGCTTGAGGTTGCGCTGCGGCGGCGGCTCGAGGCCGGCCAAGGCACCCGCCCGCGAGAGCCGGAACAGGTCGTACTGGCGGGGAAGCGGCGCCCAGAACGAGCTCTCGTTGCGGCGGCGGACGTTGCGCTGGAGATTCAGCCCCCACTCGCGGCCGCTCTCCCGCCCGTAGCGTAGCGTGGTGAACGGTATCGCGAACTCGGCGCTCCAGCCGAAGTCGCCGCTGCGCGTCTTCACGACCCACGCCCCGTCCCAGTTGCGGTTGAAGCCGGTGAGCGAGCCGCCGTAGGCCCCCGGGCCGCTCGACCCGCCGCCCTGGCCCTCGTTCGTGACCTGGCCGTCGTACTCGAGGCCGGCGGGGTTCGTGCCGAAGACGAAGCCGTTCTGACGGTCGCGGTAGGTGTCGAGGACGATCTGGAAGGCGTCCGTCTCGTCCAGCGGCGAGTCGCGGCGGCTGCCGTTCACCACGATGCCGGCCGGGTCGGAGTCGCGGCACACCACGCCGAAGTAGAGCGTGTCGGCCGTGTAGACGATGCGGACCTCGGTCGGCTCCGAGGCCCGGGCGCCCTCGACCGGTGCCGTCTGCCAGAAGTCCGTCAGGGGCGGGACCGCGGCCCAGGCGGGATCGCCGAGCACGTCGCCGTCGACGACCGGGGGGTGCTCGGTACGGGCCGCGACGGCGGTCGGCGGGACGGCGGGCGGCGCCGGTGGCTGTGCCGCGACCGGCCGCGGCCAGGACAGCCACGCGAAGGAGGCGGCCAGGAGGGCGCCCGAGAGGAGCGGTCGTCGGTCTCGTCGTCGCACAGGCGGCAGATGCTACCAGCACCGGCCGCGTGCGTCAGCCCCGCGCCCGCACCTCGGGCACCAGCCGGTCCCGGATCTCGTCGCGGACGCGGCGGAAGACGACCATCTTCTCCTCCTCCGTCCCTTCGGCCGCCGCCGGGTCGAAGAACGAGATGTGCAGCTTCGGGACGGGGCGGGGGAAGGTTGGGCAGTTCTCCTGTGCGGAGTCGCAGACGGTCACCACGAGGTCCCAGGGCTGGTCGAGGTAGACACCGACGTGCTCGGGCTTGCCGCCCGAGATGTCGATCCCGGCCTCGGCCATCGCGCGGACCGCGAGCGGGTGGACCCGCGCGGCCGGGGCGGTGCCCGCCGAGCAGGCTTCCCACTGGCCGCCGAGCAGGTGGTTGACCCAGCCCTCGGCCATCTGCGACCGGCAGGAGTTGCCGGTGCAGAGGACGAGCACGCGCTTCCTGGACTTGCCGCTCACCAGGCGTCGCCTCCCGTGGGGGCCTGGATCATCGGGCCCCCTTGACCCCCGGGCACGAAGTCTACTACATTTCGTGTATTAGCGAAATGACGAAACCACTCTCCGCCACCGTCCACGTCCTCAAGGCCCTGGCCCACCCCGTCCGGCTGCGCATCCTCGCCATGCTGAGCGGGGGCGAGCTGTGTCTCTGCCAGATGACGGCGGTGCTCGAGCTCGCGGCCTCGACCGTCTCCGCCCACCTCGGGGACCTCAAGCGAGCGGGCCTGGTGGGGGAGCGCAAGGACGGCCGGTGGGTGTTCCACCGGCTGGCGGAGGGCGAGGAGGCTTCGGCGCACCTGGAGCCGGTCTGGAGATCCATCGCCCGCGACCCGCAGGTCGAGTGCGACGCGCGGCTCCTGCGGGAGCTGCGGCGAGTCGACGTCGAGGAGCTCTGTCGGGTGGACCTCGACCTGAAGCGTGTGGGGATCAAGCGCCCGCCCTTGCCCGAGGCTCGGGCGCGCCAGTAGGAGAGGAGCAAGGCCGGATGAAACAGGCCGCCCGCATGAACGTCTTCGAGCGCTACCTCAGCCTGTGGGTGGCGGCGTGCATGGTGCTCGGGGTGGCGATCGGGAAGCTCGCCCCGGGCCTCGTCAGCGCGATGCGCGACATGGAGTTCGGCACCGGGAGCCACATCAACATCCCGATCGCCATTCTCATCTGGCTGATGATCTACCCGATGATGCTCAAGATCGACTTCGCGTCGATCCGGGGCGTCGGGAAGCGGCCGGGCGGGCTCGCGGTCACCCTCGTCGTGAACTGGCTGGTGAAGCCCTTCTCGATGGCCTTCCTCGGGTGGCTCTTCTTCCGCCACGTGTTCACGCCCTGGATCGGGCCTGACCTCGCCAGCGAGTACATCGCGGGCGTCATCATCCTTGCCGCCGCGCCGTGCACGGCGATGGTCTTCGTCTGGTCGTACCTCTCGGACGGGGACCCCGCGTACACGCTCGTCCAGGTGGCGGTGAACGACCTCATCATGCTGGTCGCGTTCGCGCCGGTCGTGAAGTTCCTCGTCGCGGGCGCCTCCGGCCTTCAAGTGCCCTTCGCCGTGCTCCTCTACTCCGTCCTCATCTTCGTCGTCATCCCGCTGGCGGCGGGCACGATCAGCCGTACCGTCCTGATCCGGCGGAAGGGGGCTTCGTGGTTCGCCGAGCGCTTCCTGCCGGTCTTCCAGCCGGTGACCGTGATCGCGCTCCTGCTCACGCTCGTGGCCATCTTTGCCTTCCAGGCGGAGAACATCACGACTCGCGCCTTCCACGTCGTGCTCATCGCGATCCCGATCCTCATCCAGGTCTACTTCAACTCCGGCCTCGCCTACGGGCTAATGAAGCTCTTCCGCATCCCGTACGGAGTGGCCGCCCCCGGCGCCCTCATCGGCGCATCCAATTTCTTCGAGCTGGCGGTGGCCACGGCCATCGCCCTCTACGGCCCCGGCTCCGGGGCCGCGCTCGCCACGGTGGTCGGCGTTCTGGTCGAGGTGCCGGTCATGCTGTCCGTGTGCCGCTTCTGCGTCGGCACGCGCGGCTGGTTCGAGCCCGCCGGCCGGCGCGGCCCGGCCCCCGCGCCGTCGTCCGAGGCCTAGGATGTCCGAGCGGTGGAAGCTCGTCCTGCTCGTGGGGGTGTTCGCCCTCGCCTTCTTCCTGCCCATCGAGAGCCCGCGGATGCAGGGGGCGCTCCTCGAGGGCTTCTGGCTGCTCAAGGACTACGCGCGGCAGCACGTGCTGCTGTGCCTCGTGCCCGCGTTCTTCATCGCGGGAGCGATCGGGCAGTTCGTGAGCCAGGGAGCGGTGCTGCGCTACCTCGGGGCGAAGGCGCCTCGGCCGGTGGCGTACGGCGTGGCCTCGATCTCCGGCAGCATCCTCGCCGTCTGCTCGTGCACGGTGCTGCCGCTGTTCGCCTCGATCTACCGCCGGGGCGCCGGACTCGGGCCGGCCACCGCCTTCCTCTACTCGGGGCCGGCGATCAACGTCCTCGCCATGATCCTCACCGCTCGGGTGCTGGGCCTTCAGCTCGGCCTGGCGCGGGCGATCGGGGCGGTGCTCTTCGCCGTGGTCGTCGGCGTCCTCATGGCCGCGCTCTTCCGCCGCGAGGAGGCGGAGCGGCAGCGAAACGGCGCCGACCCCTTCGCGGCTGCGGCCGCCATGGACCACGGGTCGAGGCAAGGGTGGCAGGACGCCACCTTCCTGGGCACGATGGTCGCGATCCTCGTGTTCGCGAACTGGGGCGCGTCGAACCAGGCGGTGGGGTTCTTCGCCGCGGTCTACCGCGTGCACTGGCCGCTCACCGCGGTGCTACTCGTCGCTCTCGTCTGGATGATGGCCCGGTGGTACTCGAAGGACGAGCTCGGGCAGTGGGTCCAGGCGAGCTGGGGCTTCGCCAAGCAGATCACCCCGCTCCTCCTCGGCGGGATCCTCGTGTCGGGGTGGCTGATGGGCCGCCCCGGGCTCGACGCCGGGCTCGTGCCGTCCTCGTGGGTGGCCCAGGTCGTCGGAGGCAACTCGCTCGGAGCCAACTTCCTCGCATCGTTCGTGGGCGCGCTGATGTACTTCGCGACGCTCACCGAGGTGCCGATCTTGCAGACGCTCCTCGGCTCGGGGATGGGGCAGGGTCCCGCGCTCGCGCTGCTGCTCGCCGGGCCGGCGCTCTCGCTGCCGAACATGCTGGTCATCAACGCGTACCTCGGTCCCCGGAAGACGGCGGCCTACGTCACTCTCGTGGTGGTCATGGCCACCGCGACCGGCTGGGTCTACGGAGCCTTCGCGGGCTGAGGTGAATGGAGGGAATCATGGAGATCAAGGTCCTCGGTCCGGGATGTTCCAACTGCAAGAGGCTCTACGCGGAGGCCGAGAAGGCGGTCGCCCTCTCCGGCCAGCCGGCGACGATCAACAAGGTCGAGGCGATGGAGGACATCATGGCCTACGGCATCCTGAGGACGCCGGGGCTCGTGATCGACGGGAAGGTCGTGGCGTCGGGGCGAATCCCCGGGGCCGCGGAGATCGTGACCCTCATCGCGACCGCCGCTGCCAAGGGGTAGGCCGGAGGGTCCGCCCATGAGAGCGAGCTCGCTTCTCCTCGCAGTCACCCTCGCCGCGTTCGTGCCGTCCCCGGCCCTGTCCGGGGGACAGAAACCGAGCGCCGCGGCTGCGGTGCCGAGCCCCGCCGCGAGGTCGGTGGTCTACTACTTCCACGCCACGACGCGCTGCGCCACGTGCAAGACGATCGAGGCGTACGCGCACGAGACCGTGGCGACCGCGTTCGCCCCGGACCTGAAGTCGGGGAGCCTGGAGTGGCGGGCGGTCAACGTGGACGAGCCGGCGAACCAGCACTTCATCCGCGACTTCCGGCTCTACACGCGGTCCGTGGTCGTCGTGGACGCGAAGGACCCGAAACGCTTCAGGGTTCTCGACCGGGTCTGGCAGCTCGTGAGCGACAAGACGACCTTCCAGAAGTACCTCGAGCAGGAGATCCGCGCCTTCCGGCGGTCCTGATGGACGTGCCCCTCGCGGTCTCGGCGTCGGCCCTCTGGCTGGGTGTGCTGACCTCGGTCAGCCCCTGTCCGCTTGCCGCCAACATCGCGGCGATGTCCTACATCGGTCAGGAGGTGGGAAGCCGCCGCCGGACCCTCCTCGCGGGGCTGCTCTACACCATCGGCCGGGCCCTGTCCTACGCGGCCCTCGCCGCTGTCCTGGTGGGCGGCCTGTTGTCTGTCCCCGACGTCGCGCTCTTCCTCCAGGCCCACATGAACCGGATCCTCGGGCCCCTCCTCGTGGCGGTCGGCCTTGTCCTCCTCGATTGGGTCCGCCTGCCGGGGTTCGGAAGCCAGCTCTACGATCGCACGGGCCAACGGCTGGTGAAGGCGGGCCTGGTCGGGGCGTTGCCGCTCGGCGTCGTGCTGGCCCTGGCGTTCTGCCCGGTCTCGGCCGGGATCTTCTTCGGCGGCCTCATCCCGCTGGCTCTAGAGCAGCGGTCCTCCCTCTGGCTGCCGGTGCTGTACGGGATCGGGACGGGTCTGCCGGTGGTCGTGTTCGCGGCGCTGGTGAGCGCCGGTCTGGCCTGGGCGGGCTCGGCGTTCCACCAGCTGCAGGCCGTCGAACTCTGGGCTCGCCGCGTCACCGCCATTGTGGTCATCGTGGTCGGTCTCTACTACACGTGGAGCTTCACGATCCGGGGAGGGTCGTCGCTGTGACCGGCTAACGCCGGGTGTGGCGCCCGATCGAGGCGGACTCCTCATCGGGGCGTACACGGCAACCGCCCGCAACGTTCGCAAGCCGGGCACCCTGACCGTCACCAAGTCCGTCACCTGGACCGGTCAGGCGCCCCCGCCCCGCCCTCTTCACGATCTGCATCAGCGGGCCGTCGCACCCGCAGCAGCCGAGCTGCCAGACGACCACCTTCGGCGCCTTCGCGATCTCCCCGGCCACCCAGGTGCTCACCTGGACGAACCTCCTGCCGGGCGAGTACACCGTGACGGAGCAGGACCCCGGCGCCTCGTGGCAGGTCACGATCACCGGCTCGCCGGCGGCGATCCCCCTCGGGGGCAGCGCCTCGGCGGCGGTCGAGAACCACTACGTGCCGCCGACCTGTGAGGTCAACCCCGCCCTGCTGGGGGTGCCGCTGCCGCAGGAGGGCAACCCGACCAACGAGTGCGCCCTGTACGGCCTCGTGCCCGTGTGCAAGGACGGATACGGGTCCCGCAGGGGAGCACTCGTGCGGGGCCGCGCTGGACTACTCCACGAACGACGGGTTCACGACCGTGACCGCGCTGCCGGCGACGGCACGCGTCCATCCTGAAGCCGGCACGGTCATGATCGGCATCGGCTACGAGGCAGTCCCGGGCACGTTTGCGAACCCGGGGGGCAAGGACCTCTCGCACCTGACCGTTTGCGGCTGCCCGCCGCTGCCGTAGCCGTCCAGTCGCAGAGCTGACGAAGGGCCCAGGCCTCCGGGCCTGGGCCCTTCTCGTTCTCCCCGGGAAAGCTCACCAGCCAGGATGCCCTCGTCTTTCGTCCACCCACGGCGGACGGCGTGAACGTTCTACAAACGGGTATCGGGACGGGACGTCGATCGAGCCGCTGAGCGCCCCCCCCAATCGATTGGAATATGAGCACTTAGCGGGTGCCGCGCGCTCCGAGTGATCGCTGGCATCGGGCGTGCTATCCCGGAGGTCGTCGGGGGCCGAGGCCCTCGCAGTGGAGAGAGGAGGGGCCAATGACCGCGAGTCACGTGGATCTGCTGTCTGCCAGCGCGCAACACGTCCGCGACGATGGGCCGGAGACCCTGGGCCCGAGCCACCTCGATCGAGACCGAGCCGCCTCTCTCGCCGACGACGAGATGAGGTTGCTGACCGCCCTGCTCGTCCTCCGCTGCTCATCCTCCGATGCCCAGGCCCGCCTTCAGGATCGAGGAGCGGGGCGCGGGCGGGGGCAGGTGACAGGTTCTGAGACGACCGTAGATTGCGACGGGGGCTTCAAGGAGGTGATGTGATGGCAAACCACGGTTCGCCGAAGGCGGCGCTGGGCGCCTTCGTGACCGGCGTGCTCGCCGGAGGCGCGCTCGGGCTCCTGCTCGCACCGGCGTCAGGGCGACTGATTCGTGCCCGGGTCAACCACCGCCTTCGCGAGACGGCGGAATCGGCGCGCGAGCTCAAGGAGCGGATGAACCTCCGGCTCCGCGAGACGGCGGGGTCCGCGCGCGGGCTCAAGGAGAGGCTGCGGCGCCGACTGCGATCCGCCCGACCCGCCACCGAACCCGCAATCGCGCGGGATGCTTCCTGAGCGGGCCGAGGACGCAATCTCTCTCTCGAGGAGATGCCAGCCATGCTACTGACCATTGCCGCCATCCTCATCGTGCTCTGGCTCCTGGGCTTGGTGAGCTCCTACACCATGAGCGGCTTCATCCACCTGCTGCTCGTGCTCGCCGTCGTGATGGTGCTGATCCGCATCATCCAGGGCCGGAGTCCCGTGTGAGGCTCGTCTGCCCACGACATGTCGGCCGAAGCAGCGGCCATCGATGACGCCGTCCCGGACGAGCGGGTGCGCGCGAAGGAAGGGGTCCCGTTCCCTGGCCCGTGCCCGCTCCCCGGCCCTCGATCGATTCGGGCGATCGATGGATGAGCTTTTTTCACGGATCCTCGCTGCGGTCGAGATCGTCAAACCACTCGAAACAATCTGAACGGCCGGGGGCCGTGACTCGTCCCGTCCCGGGGCGAGTCGTCGGCGAGTGGTCGAAATCGCTGTGACGCAAGGGGTTGCGCGGACCCCAGTGCAATGGACCCGGGTGGCCAAGGAAGGCAAGCGGAGGACCGTGTGATGACCAGGCGCATGTTTCTGGTGCTCATGGCTGTCGCGGGCGGCGTCGGGGTCCTGGGGGCCGTGAAGATCCTGCAGATCCAGGCCTCGGCCGCCCAAGCGTCGTCCTTCCAGCCGCCGCCCGAGGCCGTGACCACCATCAAGGCCGCCCGCCTCGAGTGGCCGGCCACCCTGGGGGCCATCGGCACGGTCCACGCCGTCCGCGGGGTGACGGTGAGCGCCGACCTGCCCGGCGTCGTCGAGTCGATCGGGTTCGAGTCCGGGCGTCCGGTGCGCGAGGGCGAGATTCTCGTCCGCCTCGACACCCGGCAGGAGCGCGCCCAGCTGGCCGCCGCCGAGGCGCAGCGGGACCTCGCGCGCCTCAACCTCGACCGCGTCCGCGGGCTCGTGGAGCAGGGGATCCTGGCCCAGGCGGAGCTCGACCGGGTGAGCGCCGAGGACAAGCAGGCGGAGGCCCGCGTCGGCGAGATCCGGGCCACCATCGACCGCAAGCAGATCCGGGCGCCCTTCACCGGCGTCCTCGGGATCCGGCAGGTCAACCTCGGCCAGTACCTCGACGGCGGCGCCCCGATCGTGCCCCTGCAGTCGCTCGACTCCGTCCACGTGAACTTCTCGGTGCCCCAGCAGAGGGTGGGCGAGATGCGGGTGGGCGGCGAGGTGCAGGTGACGGCCGAGGGCCTCGCCGGCGAGTCGCTGACCGGGCGAATCACGGCGATCGACGCCGTGGTGGACGAGGCCACGCGCAACGTGCAGGTCCAGGCGACGCTCGACAATCCCGGGGGCCGCCTGCGGCCCGGGATGTTCGTGCAGGCGCACGTGCGGACGGGCGACACGGCCGCGCTCGTGGCCCTGCCCGCCTCGGCGATCAGCTACGCGCCCTACGGGGACTCGGTCTTCGTCGTGTCCGAGATGAAGGGGCCGGGGGGCGAGCCCTACAAGGGGGTCCGGCAGCAGTTCGTCAAGCTGGGGACCGCCCGCGGCGACCAGGTGGCGGTCGTGTCCGGGCTCGAGGCCGGGCGACGAGGTCGTGACCTCCGGCGCCTTCAAGCTCCGGACCGGGGCCGCCGTCCTCGTCGACAACTCGGTCCAGCCCGGGAACAGCCCGAGCCCCGAAGCCCGAGGACAACTGATGAAGCTCACCGACCTCTTCGTCCGGCGGCCGGTCCTCGCGATCGTCGTCAACCTCGTCATCCTGATCGCGGGGCTGTGGTCGATCCGCTCGCTGAGCGTGCGGCAGTACCCCCGCAGCGACATCGCCGTGATCCGCGTCGCGACCGCGTACGTCGGGGCGAGCGCCGACCTCGTGCGCGGGTTCATCACGACGCCGCTCGAGCGCGTCATCGCGAGCGCCGACGGGATCGACTACCTCGAGTCGTCGAGCGCCCAGGGGCTGAGCACGATCACGGTGCACCTCAAGCTCAACTACGACACGAGCGCGGCCCTCACCCAGATCCAGGCCAAGGTGGCGCAGGTCCGCAACGACCTGCCCCCGGAGGCCGAGGCCCCCGAAATCGAGCTGGAGACCGCGGACACCCAGTTCGCCGCGATGTACCTCGGCTTCGCATCGAGCGAGCTCGACCAGAACCAGATCACCGACTACCTCACCCGCGTCGTGCAGCCGAGGCTGTCGGCCATCTCCGGCGTGCAGCGCGCCGACATCCTGGGCGACCGCACGTTCGCCATGCGGGTGTGGCTCAAGCCGGACCAGATGGCCGCCCTCGGGATCGCCCCTTCCGACGTCCACGACGCCCTCTCCCGCAACAACTACCTCTCGGCGCTCGGCCGGACCAAGGGCTCGATGGTCTCGGTCAACCTCGTGGCCAACACCGACCTGCGGACTCCGGAGGAGTTCCGGCAGCTCGTGGTGAAGGAGAAGGACGGGGTCGTGGTGCGGCTCGGGGAGGTGGCCGACGTGGTGCTCGGCGCCGCGAACTACGAGGAGGACGTCCGCTTCAACGGCCAGACCGCCACCTTCATGGGGATCTGGGTGCTGCCGACCGCCAACGCGCTCGAGGTGGTCGACGAGGTGCGGGGGGCGATGCGCGACATCCAGGCCCAGCTGCCGGCGGGGATGACGGCGGGGATCCCCTACGACTCGACGGAGTACATCCACGACGCGATCAACGAGGTGCTCCGCACTCTCAGCGAGACGCTCCTGATCGTCGTCGTGGTCATCTTCCTCTTCCTCGGCTCGGTGCGCGCCGTGATCATCCCGGTGGTGGCGATCCCCATCTCGCTCGTCGGCGCGGTGTTCCTGATGCTCGTGGCGGGCTTCACGGTCAACCTCCTGACCCTGCTCGCGATCGTCCTCTCCGTCGGGCTCGTGGTCGACGACGCGATCGTGATGGTGGAGAACGTCGAGCGCCACCTGCACCTCGGCGCAGCCGCCCCTCGAGGCGGCCCTCCAGGCCGCCCGCGAGCTCGTCGGCCCGATCATCGCCATGACGATCACGCTGGCCGCCGTCTACACGCCGGTCGCCATCCAGGGCGGCCTCACCGGCGCCCTCTTCCGCGAGTTCGCCTTCACCCTGGCCGGGGCCGTGGTCGTCTCGGGCGTCGTCGCCCTGACGCTGTCGCCGATGATGGGCTCACGGCTGCTGCGGGCGGGGGACACCGAGCGGGGCTTCGCGGGCTGGGTCAACCGGCGCTTCGAGGCGCTGCGCGTGCGCTACGGCCGCGCGCTCTCGTGGACGCTGGCCGACCGGCCCGTGGTCCTCGTCCTGTGGGCGATCGTGGTCCTGCTGATCGCCCCCTTCTACCTCTTCTCGCAGAAGGAGCTGGCGCCGATCGAGGACCAGGGCGTCGTCTTCAGCTACGTGCAGGCCTCGGCCAACTCGACCCTCGACCAGACGAGGCTCTTCGCGGCCAGGGTCCAGGACGTCTACGCGTCCTTCCCCGAGACCCGTGCGACCTTCCAGATCACGCAGCCCACCGGCGGCTTCGGGGGCATGGTCACGAAGCCGTGGAGCCAGAGGACGAAGACGACCGAGCAGCTCATGATGGAGTCGGCGGGCCCGCTCGCCCGCGATCCCGGGGGTGCGCGTCATCCCGAGGACGCCGGATCCCCTGCCCGGGGGCGGGGACTTCCCCGTGGACCTCGTGATCGCCTCGACCGCGGAGCCCGAGCACCTCGTCGACATCGCGAACAAGCTGGTGGAGAAGGCCTTCGCGAGCGGCCTCTTCCTCTTCGCCGACTCCGACCTGAAGTTCGACCAGCCGCAGGCGGAGGTCGTCTTCGACCGCGACAAGCTGCGCTCGCAGGGCGTCGACCTGAGCCGGGTCGGCCGCGACCTCTCGACGCTCCTCGGTGGCGACTACGTGAACCGGTTCAGCATCCAGGGGCGCAGCTACAAGGTGATCCCGCAGGTCAAGCGCAGCGAGCGTCTCACGCCGGAGCAGCTCGCCGAGATCCACGTGACCGGCGCCGGGGGCAAGCTCGTCCCGCTCTCGACCTTCGCGACCCTGCGCACCACGACGCAGCCGCGCGAGCTGAAGCGCTTCCAGCAGCTCAACGCGGTCCGGGTCCAGGGCGTCCTCCCGCCCGGAGTCCCGCTCGACACCGCGCTCTCCGCGCTCGAGAAGGAGGCGGCGGCGCTCCTCGCCGGCCGGCTTCAAGATCGACCACGCCGGCGTGTCGCGGCAGCTGCGCACCGAGGGCGGGAAGTTCCTCGGCACGTTCCTGCTGTCCGCGATCCTGATCTACCTCGTCCTCGCCGCCCAGTTCGAGAGCTTCCGCGACCCCTTCATCATCCTCGCCGGCTCCGTGCCGCTCGCCCTCTCGGGCGCGCTCGTCTTCTCGTTCCTCGGCTTCACGACCCTCAACATCTACAGCCAGGTGGGTCTCATCACCCTCGTGGGCCTCGTCTCGAAGAACGGGATCCTGATCGTGCAGTTCGCCAACCACCTCCAGGAAGCGGGACGGGCGAAGGTCCAGGCGGTGGTCGAGGCGGCGGGCACGCGCCTGCGCCCGATCCTGATGACGACCGCGGCGACCGTGGTCGGCCACCTGCCGCTCGTCTTCGCGAGCGGCCCCGGGGCCGGCGCGCGCAACAGCATCGGCATCATGCTCGTGAGCGGCATGGTCATCGGCACCTTCTTCACGCTCTTCGTGGTGCCGGCGGTCTACCTCGTGGTGGCTCGCGATCGCGCGGCCGCGAGCGAGACGAGCCCGGCCGGGGGCGCGACCGCCGATCTCGAGGGAGTGGCGGGGTAGTCCGCCCCCCGATCGGCCGCCGACGCACACGGCGTCTCAGGTCAGGTGGATCCAGCGCGCAACCGAGGGCACGCCGGCGTCGTTCACGAGAAAGAGCATGTACCAGCCGGGCGGCGCGAGGTTCGGGTTGTCGGTGACCCTGGCCTTGACCACGCCGTTCGACTGGGACGTGATCTCCACGTCCACGAGACGCTGAGAGCTGTCGTAGGAGTGGGTGGTGGCGCCGCCCAGGACGAGGCTCGCCCACCGCAGCGCGCCGGCCTGCGGCGATCCGATCTCCACCGCCTGGCCGTACCTCCACTCGACAGGGGCCGCGGTGATCGACGGGCGAGGTCCCCTGAACAGGTAGGGAGGACTGAAGACCTCGATCCGCATCTCCTCCTCGGGGTCCTCGTCCCACGTCACGTGGTGGCCCCCCTCCGGGTTGCCTCCCGCCGCGACGACCCGCCCGTCGGGCAGCAGCAGGGCCGTCGAGTGGTAGAGCCTCGGTACCTTGCTGGCGGCGGTGAGGGTCCACTCGTCCTTCGCCGGGTCGTAGATCTCGGACTGAAGGCGGGCGAGGGGCTCGTCCTCCTGCTTGAGCGAGCCTCCGGTCACGAGCACCGTGCGATCCGGCAGGAGCACGGCGTTCAGGTGGAGCCGGGGCAGGCACAGCGGCGCCGCCGGGGCCAGCTGCGGGTGGGCCTGCCGGAAGTCGACGACGTCCACGTTGTCGATCGCATCGGTCTTGTCCGGCTTTCCGTCCGGCCCGCCTCCGATCAGCATGATTCGCTGGTCCTGGGCCGGCGGCAGGATGACGCTCGCCGACTGGTTGCGCATCTCCGGCTGGCCGAGGCCGGGGACGGGTGTCGTCCCGACGGGATCCGTGGTCAGGTCGATCGTGCACGGCTCGAGGAGCAGGACGTCGTCCATGTGGCCGCCGTCGAAGAAGACACGCCCGTCGGCGAGCAGGAACAGATGTGCGTAGAGGGGAAGGGCGGGAACCCCGGGCGCGAAGTGCAGCAGCTGCCACTGGTTCGTCGCTGCCGAGTAGACCTCGAGCGTCTGGTTGTGAAGGCTCGCCGGCGATTCCGTGAGCCCGGTGACGGCGAGGACGCGCCCGTCGCCGAGCGTGATGAGCGACGGGTACCAGCGACCGTGCGTCATGCTCGCCACGAACGACCACTTCTCGGTCACGGGATCGAAGACGGTGGCGTCCGGGCGGCCGAGGAACGGGTTGTACCCGAGCGTGCCTCCCGCGGCCAGGAGACGACCGTCCGGCAGCGACGCGTGGCCCCCGCAGAAGAAGTCGAACGGCCGGTGGTCGGGGCCGAACAGCGTCGGAGGGTGGGAGAAGTTGCCCGGCGGTGCCGCCTGCGGGTCCCAGACGACGCTCGTGAAGATCTTCTTCGCCATGCTCCCGAAGTCGGGCGAGGCGAACCGGACCGCGCTGCTGCCCGAGCCCGCGAAGAACAGCACCTTCCCGGTCGGCAGCAGGGCGGCGTGAACCGCCAGCACGCCGGAGTGGAAGCTCAGCAGCTCCCACGCGCCGTCGCGAGCGGGGTCCTCGTCCAGCGGCAGCACTCGGTAGTAGCCGGCGTTCTGGCCGGGCGGGTTGTCGATCATCATCACCAACAGCGCGGGCTTTCCGTTGCGGCGCAGGGCGACGATTCCTCCACCCTGGTTCTCCCAGGCGAACCACGAGGGGGCACCTCGCCAGGGACCCCACTCGCCGCCGACGTTGCCGTCGACGTCCAGGCCCGGCCCGATCTTGTAGAAGGCCTGGTTCTGGTCGAGGGCGTTGTCGATGTGGAAGACGATCAGGTCGTTCCGTCCGGCGCCCTCGAGATCGACCACCGCGACTCCCACGCCCTGGTTCTCCCACGAGAACCAGTCCGGCACGTCGATCCACGGGGTCCAGCCTCCGGTCACCTTCCCGTCGGCATCGAGCTTCTCCCGATCCGGTAGAGTCCGCGGTTCTTCTGCGGCGGGTTGTCGACCATCAGGACGATCAGCTCCAGCGTCCCGTCGGCGTCGAGGTCCGCGAGAGTGACGGCGCAGTGCTGATTCTCGAACGAGAACCAGTCGGGAATCGGGATCCACGGGCCCCAGCCCCCCGTCACGTTTCCGTCCACGTCCAGGGCCTTGCCGACGCGGTAGAGACCCGCGTTCTGGCCGGGGGGGCTGTCGACCATGAAGACGACCAGGTCCTGTCGGCCGTCCCCGTCGATGTCCGCGACGGCTACGCTCGCGCCCTGGTTGTCCCACGAGAACCAGTCGGGCACGTCGATCCACGGCGGTCCATCCCCCCGCCGGGTTCCCGGTCGGATCGAGGTCGCGGCCGACGCGGAACAGGCCGCGATTCTGGCCCGCCGCGTCGTCCACCATGAAGACCACGAGATCCTGCCGCCCGGTGCCGGACAGGTCGGCGACGGCGACGCCGCCACCCTGGTTCTCGAACGAGAACCAGCCCGGAACCTGCAGATAGCCCTTGGGCATGGACGTCTCCTTCGCTCATCGTCGAGAAGCTGCCGCCCCTTGCTGCGGGCTGGCGGCCGGCCTAGATCCGGTTGGCGCCGATCCGCTCCAGCGCCTCGAGCGACGGAGCGAAGAAGTACTCCCCGCCGTTGGTCGTGACGAAGTGCCGCACCGGGATCGGCCTCGGATTCTTCGGGTCGATCTGGAACGGTCCGTCGTGCGACTGCGCGATGATCGGATCCTCGCCGGGGTGCAGTCCCCTTCGGGAACGCCGGGAACGCCGCGTTGTTCACCCACAGCCTCTGGACGAACTCGAACTGGCGCTCGATGTCGCTCTGGTAGGCGAGGAAGAGCAACCCGCGGGGGTCGTTCGCCCCGCCTCCCCTGGGCGCGCCAAAGGAGTTGCCGAAGGGGATCCCGCGCCGGAGCAGGCGGTGAGTCTGGGTCGCGCTCTCGCTGTCCTCCTGGCTGATGGGCGGCGTGCGCTCGTCGCGGGGGTAGGCCTTGCGGATGTGGGCGCCGAGGGGGCAGATGGCGCCGTCCGGGTCGTCGGCGAACTCGAAGTCGTTGTTGAGGCTGTCGCTGTCGGCGAGCGCCGCGTTGCCGCCCTTCTTCGCCTCGCCGGGGTCCGTCGGCGAAGGCGTGAACGGCCCGGGCTGGAAGGCCCTCTCCTCCAGCGGGCAGCCGCTGGCGTAACGGCCGACCAGCTTTGCGCCCACGAGGTCCCGGTGGGACTTCAGCCGAGTCGCCAGGTCCTGCACCTGCTTGCGGAAGCCCGGGACGTCCTGCCCGAGCCGGCGAAAGACCAGATACGAGCCGTCCGCGGTCCACGCCGGTCCTGACCGGCTGGGCTTCCCGGGGTCGGGATTGGGTCCGTCGAAGCCTTTCTTCGCCTTGGACTTCTGTGTGGGGTATCCCAGCACGAACTCGCCCGGCCACAGCAGATCCTGCCCCGGATGCCCCTGGTGCGGGTTCCCGATCGGATCGTCGGGGGGAGTGAGTCCGCGGATGCCGGGCTGCGACACGCCGTCCTTGAAACCGAAGTGCTCGTGCCCCCGCTGATCCGCCCGCGTGTTCCCATCTTCCGTGCCCAGCACCTCGACGCCACCCCTGAACGCCGGGGTCTGGGTGATGTCGTCGACCCGCCGCGTGAGGTCGCCGGGATCGTCGGCGGCGACGATCAGCACTGCGTGCAGATCGGGGGAGCCGTAGGGTGCGACCCAGTTCTGCGGGTCGCTCGCGCCCGCATCGCCGAGCCGCGCGGCCCGCTTCTTCATCCCGTCCTTGAACGCCGTCGGGAACTTCCTCAGGTCGCCCGCCTTGAGGCCGAGGGTCTTGAGCCCCCGGAACGAGATCGCCAGGTTGACCCAGACTGCCTGGATCAGGGCCTCCGGCCTGGCGACGCCCCCCGCGCGCAGGGCCTTGAACATGTGGTTGAATTTCAGCACATCGCTGGCGGGAGAGACAGCGTTGTCGACCAGTTCGCTGATGCACGCGCGCGCACCCTTTGCGCCCTTGAACCGGAGCAGGAGAACCTCTGGTGGTCCTTGTTGAACCCCCCGAATACGTTTCCCTGGATCCTCTCGAGTGCGATGTCTCTTCGAGCCATGCACCTCTCCTCTCGAACGCTGCCGGTCCGGGAATCACGCCTGTCGACACCCGGGTCGCCACGAAACACCCTGACCGGCGTCGTCCGACGCCTTCAGTCCTGGCCGAGTGAGGGGCAGCCTCGGCCCTCTCCGGCCGAGGCTGCTGTTCCGGCCATGTCAGCGGAGGAATCAGAAAATGGATATCAGAATCGTTGTGGGGTGTCAACGATATCGATGACCCGCGCCCGCGCCTCCCCTCCCGAGGCAACACCATCCCCGCACTAACCCCCCCCCCCCTCCCTCCCCCTCCCCCCCCACCCACCCCACCCCTCCATACCCCCCACCTGAAGGTCCGTGATCTCGAGCTGCGACGGCGCGTTTAACCGCGCCTGCCGCGAGACACCTCGAACACCTACAACCAATTCGCCATCTACCCGGTCGTCACGGCGAGGCGCTACGTCTCCCTCACCTCGCTGCCCGCGCCCCCCCCCCCCCCCCCATCACCCCCTCCCGCCTCCCCACCCCCCCCACGCACAGGGCCTTGAACATGTGGTTGAATTTCAGCACATCGCTGGCAGCGAGACAGCGTTGTCGACCAGTTCGCTCATGCACGCGCGCGCACCCTTTGCGCCCTTGAACCGGAGCAGGAGGAACCTCTGGTGGTCCTTGTTGAACCCCCCGAATACGTTTCCCTGGATCCTCTCGAGTGCGATGTCTCTTCGAGCCATGCACCTCTCCTCTCGAACGCTGCCGGTCCGGGAATCACGCCCGTCGACACCCGGGTCGCCACGAAACACCCTGACCGGCGTCGTCCGACGCCTTCAGTCCTGGCCGAGTGAGGGGCAGCCTCGGCCCTCTCCGGCCGAGGCTGCTGTTCCGGCCATGTCAGCGGAGGAATCAGAAAATGGATATCAGAATCGTTGTGGGGTGTCAACGATATCGATGACCCGCGCCCGCGCCTCCCATCCCGAGGGAACGCCATCCCCGCGGTAAGGCGTGCGTGCCTTGGTTGGTGTCGAGGCGGACGACCAGAGCCCGTGGATGCCCGCCACCTGAAGGTCGGTGATCTCGGGCTGAGACGGGGAGTTTAGCGGCGCGTGCCGCGAGGCGCCTCGACCACCTGCACCCGGTTCGCCATCTGGCCGGTCGTCCCGGTGGGGTGATACGTCACGATCACGTGGCTGCCCGCGCGGAGGTCCCGGTCCGCATCGGGGGCCACCTGGAACGGGATCTGGTGCCCGTGGTCGTCGATCCGCACGATCATCTGGCCCTTGCCCAGGCGCACCACGGTGCCGGTGACCGTATACGTTCGCTGGCTCGCGTCGGAGACGAAGATATCGCTGCTCGTGCCCGGTGCGTTCGGATTGGGACCCGTCTGGGCCGACGACTGCACGGCGAACCCGAACCCGGCCACCGCAAGCCACAGGATGACGTTGCGCTTCATGACTCACCTCCGGCGACCGCTTCGCTGAAGCGCGCGGCCGCTCACCGGGCACCCGCGACGGGCGCCCGTCAGCAGTCACTGCAACAGCCGTGCCCCGGGGAGGCGTCCGTAAGTCGTAGTTGCTGAGCGGCGTGCCCAGCGCCGTCGACAGCCTTGCCCGTGTAGTTTCTACAGAACGCTGCCGCGGAGCGGGTGTCTACCGCGCGCCGCCCTCGACCCGGAGAGCGGAGAGCCCCGGACGCGTTGGGCCACAGGCAGAACTACGTCGGCGGCTGAGGGGAGAGCCGGATCGTGTCGCTGGCCGTGGCCAGGGTTCGGCCGTCGCGCATCTCGACCGTGACGGTGTGCGGGCCGGCGCCGTCGGCCAGCCTCCAGTCGACGTCGCTCGCGAACGTGCACCACGGCCCGAATGGGTCGTCGTCGTTGCGCAGGCGCATCTCGCGCCACGAGCCGTAGACGTGCAGCCGCACGTCGCGTGTCGGTGTTCTGCGGGCCTCGCCATCGATCACCACCGGGAAGGAGTCCCCTCGCCGCCCGAAGTCCTCGACCCAGTAGTGCCCCTCGGAGCCGCCGGTCCAGTAGCCGGCCCCGGTCTCCCAGTGGTCGCGGCTCAGGATCTTCGCGCGGTGGCCAGGCGACTCCATCCAGTCCCGGACGACCTCCTCGGGCGTCTCGTGCCCGGCGGCGACTGTCTCGGCGAGCGCGGTCCAGCCCGGGTAGAACCAGCCGATGCGCGCGCTCCAGCGGCACGCGAGGCGCAGCTCGCCGCTGGAGCGCACGTAGGTGTCGTGGTCCTCGGCGAAATAGTCCTGCGTCGCCATCGCGCGTGCGAACCAGCGCGAAGAGGCGGTCAGCTCCGCGACCCGCTTGAGCGGCGCCAGCCCAACCGCCCCGCGCCGCTCGTTCACCAGCTCGACCACGCGCGCTTCGAAGTCGGCGTTCTCGGCCGCAGGCGGCGGGCCGGCGCACGCGCTCGGCACGGGGGGGCGGGCCCGTTCGTCGGCAGGCGGATCCGCGAGGGTGTGCGCGGCGGGCGGGCGCGTGGGGGCCGCCTCCCGACGGCCCGGGGCAAGCATAGCGAGCGAGACGAGCACGAGCGCCGCGAGCAGCAAGCCGACGAGAGCCAGCCGCCGCCGCCTCCGCGGAAGGCCCACGACCTATCCTAGCGCGCCTACCGCGAACGGCCGCTCAAGAGAGGCCGGCTGGTTCAGCAGCCTTCGCGCTTCTTCTTCGGGCCAGAGCCGGCGCCCGCCGGCAACGTCGGCGGGGCGACGGCAGGCGCCGCCGTCTGCGTCGGAAGTGCCAAGGGCTCGGCGCCGGGCGCGGCCGCCGCCCGCGGCTGGCCGCCGAAGAACTTCGCGACCTGCGCGGCCCGCTCGAACTGGGCCTGCTGCTCGGGAGCGGGGCTCTGGGGCATGACGGGGAAGAGCACCTCGGCCTTCCAGGCGTCGAGGCCCTCGAGCAGCGTGTACACCCGCGAGTAGCCCCTTCCCTTGAGCACCATCCACGCCTGCGCGGCGTGGATCCCGCCGTCGCCGTAGAGGACGATCTCGTCCGTCCGTCCCAGGGCGCCGTCGGCAACGGTCGCGAGGAGAATGTTCTCTGCGGTCGGGATGTGGTACTCGGCGAAGGCCTTCTCGTCCCGGATGTCCACGAGGCGATAGTCGGACCGGCCCTCGATGATCCAGGCCGCAAGCTCGGCCGGCGTGACGTGGTCCTCGGTGCGCTCGACGCTGGTCAGGAGCTCCTTGGCGTTCACCTTGACGACGGGGCCGGGGGCGACGTTGGCGAAGACGGCGAGGGCACCGAGAGCGAGGGCGAGGGCGCCGAGCTTCTGGTTCAGGGTCAGCCTGGTGATCCAGCGCATGTCGGCCTCCTACTCCGTCGCGGCCCGGGCGGCCATCTTCTTCTCGACCCAGGTCGCACCGGCGAAGCCGCCGACCGCCATGAGCACGACGCCGAAGACGAGGATGCCGTAGGGGATCCCGAGCACCTGGGGCAGGGTCTTCGTGCCGAGGTCGCCCGCGGCATAGAGGCCCTTCACGAGCGGGAAGGCGAGGGCAAAGCCGAGCGTCCCCGCGGTAAAGCCGAGCACGAAGCCGAGCCCGTCGAGCTTGCCGGTGGCGGTCGCCGCGATCGACGTGCCGGGGCAGTAGCCGCCGACCACGAAACCCACGCCGAGGACCAGCCCGCCCACGACCTGCGCGACCCAGTAGGTCGGGACGAGGTAGACGAGGCTCAGATCCAGAACGCCCGCCCACGAGAGGTACGTCACCCCGAGCATCGCGGTGACGATCGCGGTGAACATCACCTTGAAGACCGCGAGGTCGTCCAGGTAGAACTGCGAGACCAGCTTCTTCGCGCTGCCGAAGCCCGCGCGCTCCAGGAAGAAGCCGAAGCCGATGCCGATCAGGAAGGCGACGACCAGGCTCGCCTCGTCGCCGAAGGCGCCGAGCTTGTAGAAGGGGGCGCTCATCTCCACTGCCTCCGGAAGAGAAGGGCGACGGCGTAGGCGCCGCCGAAGACGCACATCATGAAGGCCCAGCTCCCGAGGTTGAGGAGCGCGCCCCCGGTGAGGGCCTGGCCGCTCGTGCAGCCCCGGGCGAAGGCGGCGCCGATCGCCATGAGCCCTCCGCCGACGAACGCGAGGACGAGGCGGGTCCCGACCGAGACCCGCGGACCCTTCTCCACCCCGAAGGCGACACGGCCGGCCAGCAGGCCCGAGAGGAGCGCTCCCACGAAGGCGCCCACCACCTCGAAGACGAGCCACGCCTTGAGCGGGTGGGCGCCTTCCTCGAGGTACGCGGCGAGGAACTCGTTCGAGCGCGCGTAGCCGGGGGCCACCAGCGAGACGAGCCAGGCGATCGTGGAGTTGAACGCCCCGGAGGCGCCGAGCCCGCGGCCGACGAGCACGAAGGCGGCCAGGAGCACGAGGCCGAGGCCGATCCCGGCGAGGTACGGGTTCATGTACGGCTGGGCCACGCGGGTTCTCTCGGCCGCGGCCTCGTGGACGACGTCCTGGGTGACGGAAGCCATGGGTCCTCCGGTTACAGAAGCCGTGGCCAGTGGCTGTACTGGCCGGCGTAGACGATCACGAAGCGCAGCGCGAGGCCGCCGAGCATGACGAGGATCGGCGCGATCGGCGTGTGGATGATGCGGTGGGTGACCGCGAGGGACTGGATCACCAGGGGCAGGACGATGCCGAGCCCCACGACGCCGACCCAGAAGACGGCCGTGAAGGGACCGCCCAGGACCAGCCGCGCCGCCTCGGCGTGGGCCTCGGTCGAGGAGGCGAGGCCGATGAGGAGCATTCCGATGAGGGCGAGCTCGATCACGAGGAAGAGGTTGTCGAGCCAGGCCAGCTGGCGCCGCTCCTCCGGCTCGGGCGAGGCCCAGTGGGCGAAGGCGGCGCTCGAGGAGAGACCGGAGGCCAGGAAGAGCGGGCCGAGGAGGCCGCTCGACCAGAGGGGCCGCGCCCCGAGGGCGGAGAGCAGGATTCCCGTGTAGATGCCGAGCCCGATCCCGGTCGTCATCGAGACGAAGCCGAGGGCGCGCCTCACCCGCGCGTCGTCGGCCAGTCGCTGCGACAGGGGGCCGATCGCGGGGAACAGCCGCACGATGCGCGCTGGAGGTTCCAGGAGCACGGCGGCGGCAAGGACCGGGTAGACGAGGAGCAGGATCCAGGAGCCCCAGGACATGGGAGACCAGGGCTTCATCGTCAGGTACAGCCGCCAGACGTACGGCTTGTGGCCGAGGTCGAGGAAGAGGGCCAGCATGCCCAGCGAGATCGTGGCGAGCCCCAGCATGAAGAGCCCGCTCGAGGCGAGGGAGAACGTCGGGTGTGAGCGGGGGTTGCGGCGGCCCCGCCACAGGGCCCAGCCCGAGAGGACCATGATCCCCGCGGTGAAGCCACCGAGGAAGAGGTAGACCGGGATCTCCCAGCCCCAGACGTGCAGGTGCGGGTCGGTGGCCGGGGAGTGCGCGGTCGCGACGAACTCGGTGAGGGCGGGGCTCATCGCGCTACTCCAGGTAGAAGATCCGCGGCTTCGTCCCCGCTTCGGGAAGCACCGCGTGGTGCCGGCGCGAGGCGAGGAGGCGGCTCACCCCGGACTCGGGGTCGTCGAGGTCGCCGAAGTGCATGCAGTGGGTGGGGCAGACCGAGACGCAGGCCGGGTCCTGGCCCTTCTCCACGCGGTGGATGCAGAACGTGCACTTGTCGGCGTAGCCCTCGGGGTGCACGTAGCGGGCGTCGTACGGGCACGAGGCGAGGCAGGCCTTGCAGCCGATGCACTCCTCCTTCGTGACGAGGACGACCCCGCCCCAATCGTGGACGTGGCTCGCCCCGGTGGGGCAACAGGTCACGCAGGGCGGGCTGTCGCAGTGGTTGCACCGCTCGGACCGGATCGTCGTCGAGAGGTCGGGGAAGCGGCCCTTCGTGGCGTAGGTGATCCAGTCCCGGTTCATCCCCGAAGGCGTCTGGTTCTCCGTCTTGCAGGCGACGACGCAGTCCATGCAGCCGACGCAGCGCCGCGTGTCGATGACCATGCCGAGGCGCGCCACGTCAGGCCTCCTGCTCGAGGGTGACGAAGTTGACGTTCATTCCGGTGCCGCCCATGAGGGGGTCGGTCGCGTAGCGGGTGACGAGCGAGGCGTCGCTCGCGCCCTTTCCGAGGGCCCGCCGGAGGCCCTTCGCGGTGTGGCCGAAGCCGTGGACCATGTAGACGCAGTCGGGGCGGATGGCCTGGGTGGCCTTCACCCTGATCGGGTTCGAGACGACGCCGTCCTGGTTCTTGAGGCGGACACGATCACCGGTCTTCAGCCCGGCCCTCGTGGCCACGTCGGCGTTCACCCACACCTCGTTCTCGCTCATCGCCTGGGCGAGGACGGGGTTCGTCTGGGTGCGGCTGAAGGTGTGGACGGGCGAGCGGCCGAAGAGGAGCCGGAACGAGCCGGGCGGGCCCGACTCCGGCCGCACGAACTTCGGCACGGGGTCGAAGCCCGCGTCCTTCAACTGGACGGAATAGAACTCGATCTTCTTCGAGGGTGTCGAGAAGACGGGTGGCACTCCCTCCTCGTAGTAGATGGGCGGCCGAGGGGCCGTGACGAGGCCCTTCTTCTGCAGCGCGGCGAGGCTCAGGCCCGCGCCCTTCAGCCGGTGGTCGAGGTACTCCTCGATCGTCTTCCAGGGATAGAAGGCCTCGAGGCCGAGCTTCACCGCCAGCTCGCGGGCGACCCACCAGTTGGGCTTCTGGTCGGCCGGCGGCTCGACGACCGGCTGCCGCAGCGCGACGAACGGGTCGCGGAAGAGCTCGACGTTCAGGTCGTCGTAGCGCTCGAGGTACGTGGCCTCGGGCAGGACCACGTCGGCCCAGCCCGCGATCTCGCTGCCCACGACGTCCACGACCACGAGCAGGTCGAGGGCCTGGATGGCCCTGACCGTCTCGGCCTCGTTCGGCAGCGCCTGGATGAGGTTCGTCGCGTAGACGACCCAGCCCTTCACCGGGTAGGGCTTCCCGGTGATCGTGGCCTCGCGGATGCCGGTGGTGATCGCTTCGCTCGCGAAGGGGAATCGGCGGTCCGGGTTGTCGACCTTCCCCTTCTCCGGCTTCGGGTAGGGTGGGTAGGGGTAGGCGGGCACGTTCATGCTGGCCGGCTGGTAGAAGCCGCCCTTGCGCCCCCAGCTGCCGAGGAGGGCGTTGAGCAGCGCGATGGCGCGGCCCCGCTGCGCGTCGTCCCCGTACCACGTCGCGTGACGCCCGGGGTGAACGAGGGTCGCCGGGCGGTGGCGGGCCATCTCGCGGGCCGTCTCGCGGATGACGTCGGGCTCGATGCCGGTCTCGGGATAGGCCCACTCCGGCGAGAAGGGCAGGACCTCGGCCGCGAAGGCGTCGAAGCCGAAGCCGTGCGCCGCGACGTAGTCCTTGTCGTAGAGCCCCTCGCCGACGAGCACGTTCATCCAGGCGAGCAGCAGCGCGAGGTCGGTCCCCGGCTTGATGGGCAGGTAGTGCTTCGCCTTGCTCGCGGCGATCGAGAAGCGCGGGTCGGCCACGATGATCGTCGCCCCGTTGCCGATCGCGTCGGCGAACTCCTGCACCTGCGTGTTGTGCATGTTCTCGCCGAGGTGCGAGCCGATGAGGACCAGGCAACGGGCGTTCTTGATGTCGGTGCGCTCGGGCGAGCCGATCGCCTCGCCGAACGTCAGCTCGAAGCCCACGTCGCGCGGGCCACGGCACTGGGCGAAGGACGGGGCCGCCGAGTTGGGCGAGCCGAAGGCCTTCATCGTGTGCTTGAGGAAGTTGCCCCCGACGCCGTGGCTGAAGAGGGCGACGGCCTCCGGGCCGTGCTCCGCCTTGATCTTCTGCATCTTCTCGGCGACGTGCGAGAGCGCCTGGTCCCAGGTGACCTCGGTCCACTTCTCCTCGCCGCGGACGCTCGCCCGCAGGAGCGGGGCCCGCAGCCGGTCGGAGTCGAAGAAAGCACCCACCCCGCCGGTGCCGCGCGGGCAGAGCCGGCCGCGCGACAGCGGGTCGTCCGGGTTGCCCTCGACCTTCCAGAGAACGCCGTCCCTGACCGTCGCGATCGCGTTGCACTTCCAGAAGCACAGGTCGCAGAAGGTGGGGACGGTCCTCAGGCCCTTCTCGGCCGGCCCCTTCGCGGCGCGCAGGACCGAGAGCGAACCGAGCGTACCGGCGGCGGCGACACCCGCCCCCGCACCGGTGATCTTGAGGAAACGGCGTCGTGAGACGTGGTTCATGAGCGACTCCGTGGTGCAACGACCAAGCAGTCCGCGTGCCAGGGTCCGCAACGATCCGTTTCACCGAGAACAGACAGGCGTGATCGACGGATCGTCGAGCGCTGGGCTCCATGGAGCTCGCCTCGCTCCCACACTCCGAAACGAAAAGTCTGCGACATTGTGTTTCGTTGAAACGAAATGTCTGCGAACAAGGGCTACTCGAAACCGAGCTCGCGCATCCGGCGCCAGAGTGTGGTCCGGCTCAATCCCAGGACGCGGGCCGCCTCGTGGCGACGCCAGCGGCACGCCTCGAGCGCCCCGCGGATTCGGGCGGCGTCCACGGCGTCCGCGTCGGCGCGCCGCGCGCTCGCCGACCCGGCGCGGCCGCGGCCGGAGTGTGCGGCCGGGGCGTTCCCGCTCCCGGGCGCGTACGGCTCCTGGGCCGTGACCTCGCCCGGCAGGTCCTCGGGCAGGATCGTCTGCCCCTTGCACACGGCCACCGCGTACTCGAGCGCGTTCTCGAGCTCGCGGACGTTGCCGGGCCACGGGTGCTCGAGGAGCAGCCGCAGCGCGTCGGGCGAGAAGCGCAGCGCCCGGCCCTGGCGCGCGCCCACCCGCGCGAGGAGGAAGGTGGCGAGCGGCTCGATGTCCTCGCGCCGGTCGCGCAGGGGCGGGATCTCGATCGGCACGACGCGCAGGCGGTAGTAGAGGTCCTCGCGGAAGCGGCCCTCCTGCACGGCGCGGCGGAGGTCGACGTTCGTGGCGGCGACGATGCGCGCGTCGCTCGTGCGGGGCCGGCTCTCGCCCACGCGCTCGAAGGTCCGTTCCTGGAGGACCCGCAGGAGCTTCACCTGCAGGTGGAGGGGCAGGTCGGCCACCTCGTCGAGGAAGAGCGTGCCGCCGCCGGCCATCTCGAAGCGCCCCTCGCGGTCCCGCACCGCGCCGGTGAAGGCCCCGCGCACGTGGCCGAAGAGCTCGCTCTCGAGCAGCTCTCCGGGCAGGGCGCCGCAGTTGAGGGCCACGAACGGCCCCCCGCGCCTCGGGGAGCGCGCGTGGATGGCGCGGGCCACCACCTCCTTTCCGGTGCCGCTCTCGCCGGTCAGGAGCACCGTCGCCTCGCTGTGCTCGAGGTTCTCGATGAGCCGGAAGATGCGCTCGAGACCGGGCGAGCGCCCGATCAGGCCGGGGAAGGGTGAGCCATACTGCGCCTGGTCCTCCTCGGCCGGCCGCAGGACGATCACGTAGGCGACGCGCGGGTCGCACACCGCCCCGGGCTCCGCGCAGAACGGCGCGGCGGTCACCGACACGGCGCGCGGCGCGTTGCCCGGCACCGCGAGAGACGAGCGCCAGCCCTCGCGCCGCTCGCCGGCCAGCAGGAGCTGGCGCAGCGTGCCCGCGGACCCGAACAGCTCGGCGCCGAGCAGGTCCGCGAGCGGCCGGTCCTCGGCCCGCCGTGCCGCGCCGTCTCCCAGGAGGCGGTCGAGCTGCGAGGAAGCATGCAGGACGTGGAAGGAGGCGTCCACGCAGAAGAAGACACGGCCCAGCGACGCGAACGCCGAGCTGACGGCGGCGAGAGCTACAGTCATCGCGGCTTCGCCCGGGTCGTCCGCGCGCGACGCCGGGGCTCGAGACGGCCAGACGTTCTCGGAAGTGCTCATTCGTTCGCTCCCGCATCCGGCTGACTGCAGGGCGCGTGCCAGGCCGGTCTGAACCTGCAACAGACCGACGTACATCGCCGAGGCGATCGCCGCCGAGGCCTTTCTCAGCGGCCGGTGAGCAGCGCGTCGAAGGCGTCCGCCCCCAGGGCTTCGAGAGACGGCACCACGACGTCGGCCTCGAGCTGCGCATGGTGCTCGGACAGCACGCCGATCGACCGCATCCCCGCCCGGCGCGCGCCCTCGACGCCGGCGGGGGCGTCCTCCACGACGACGCACCGCGCGGGCGGGACGCCGAGCCGCCGCGCCGCCTCCAGGAAGAGGGCGGGGTCGGGCTTGCCCCGGCCCACCTCGTCCGCGGAGACGACCGCGTCGAGGAACCGGCCGAGGTCGAGGGTCTCGAGCACCGCGTCGATGTTCAGCCGCGGGGCGGAGGAGGCGAGGGCCTGCTTCCAGCCGGCCTCTTGCAGCCGGCGCAGCCAGTCGAAGGCGCCGGGCAGGGGATCGAGCCCGCGCTCGCGCAGGAGGCGGCGGTAGGCCTGCTCCTTCGCCTCGCTCATGCGCTCGATCCAGTCCGCCGCGATCCCGGCGCCGAACAGCTCGCGCAGGATCTCGTCGTTCCGCTTGCCGAACGAGTTCGCGAAGTCGGACGGCCGTACCGACCGACCCTCCGCCGCGAGGGTACCCCGCCACGCGATCCAGTGGTGGCCGGCCGAGTCGACGAGCGTCCCGTCGAGGTCCCACAGCACGCCGCCCGGCGATCCCGCTGCCGTGTCCATGGCCGGCAGGATACCAGCCCGGGCGGGGCGCCGGCCGGGTGAGCTACACTCTCGTCGCACCGCGCCCGCGCGAGCGCGCGGGCGGCGAAGGGGGGACGATGAACGTTCGCGGCGGACGTACGGCGGCGGTCCTTCTCGCTCTTCTCGTCCCGGGTGTCGCGACGGCCGAGGGCCTGCAGGGACGCTTCTCGATCGCGTTCCAGGCGGGAACCCAGTCCGAGCTGGCCGGCGATCTCCTGAAGGGCGCGTCGGGCTCCCTGATCGGGAAGCCCGCCACCATCGACTCGGTGCGCTACCGCGACGTCTACACGCCGGACCTCCGCCTCCAGGGCCTCCTCGGCTACGGCCTCGGCGAGCGGACCGAGCTCATCGCGCGGGCGGGCTGGTACCAGACGGACGCCACGGCGGTCGAAGTGGGCACCCGCGACGGCCTCCCCGTCTTCGCGTTCTTCGGGCCCTACGAGGAGATCGGCTTCGAGGTCGGGCTCCGCTACTACATCTCGGCCGCGGGGAGGCTCAAGTCCTACGTCGCCCCGGTGGCCGGGGCGCGCTTCGTGAGCGAGGTCCTGGTCTCGTTCTCCGTGCCCGACGCCGGCTCGGCCCTGCTGAACCTGCCGTTCAGCCAGGAGAGCACGGTGGCGGTGTTCGGCCTCGACATCGGCTTCACCTTCGACCTCACCCCTCACGTGTTCCTCGGCATCGACACCGGCCTGCGCTACCAGACCGCGCCGTCCCCGTTCGAGGGGCTCGAGGGGCTTTCGGGGATCGACGACAGCGACGGCCGGTGGACCGCCCCGGTCGTCGCCTCGATCGGCGTCCGGTTCTGACGCCGCCCCGGCACAATCTTGACTATTCTGTCTAGATTGATACGCTAACGGCATGGGCAGCCCGTCGCTGGACGACATCACCCGGTCCGAGTACAAGGCCGGATTCGTCACCGACATCGAGCAGGACACGTTCCCCCCGGCCTCTCGGAGGACGTCGTCCGCCACATCTCGGCCAAGAAGGACGAGCCCGAGTGGATGACCGAGTGGCGGCTCAAGGCCTACCGGCACTGGCTCACGATGCAGGAGCCGACATGGCCCAACGTGAAGTACCCGCCCATCGACTACCAGGCCATCTCGTACTTCTCCGCGCCGAAGCGGAAGAAGGACGCCCCGAAGAGCCTCGACGAGGTGGACCCGAAGCTCCTCGAGACCTACGAGAAGCTCGGTGTGCCCCTCCACGAGCGGGCGAAGCTCGCGGGGGTGGCGGTGGACGCCGTCTTCGACAGCGTCTCGGTCGCGACCACCTTCAAGGCGAAGCTGCAGGAGGCGGGGGTCGTCTTCTGCTCCTTCTCCGAGGCGTTGAGAGAGCACCCCGAGCTCGTGCGGAAGTACCTGGGCACCGTGGTCCCGTACTCCGACAACTACTTCGCCACCCTGAACTCGGCGGTCTTCTCCGACGGCTCGTTCGTCTTCGTGCCGAAGGGCGTGCGCTGCCCGATGGAGCTCAGCACCTACTTCCGCATCAACGCCCAGAACACGGGGCAGTTCGAGCGGACGCTGATCGTGGCCGAGGAGGGCGCCTACGTGAGCTACCTCGAGGGCTGCACCGCGCCGGTGCGCGACGAGAACCAGCTCCACGCCGCGGTGGTCGAGCTCGTGGCCCTCGAGGACGCCCAGATCAAGTACTCGACCGTGCAGAACTGGTACCCCGGGGACAAGGACGGCAAGGGCGGGATCTACAACTTCGTGACCAAGCGCGGCAAGTGCGCGGGAGCGCGGGCGAAGATCTCGTGGACCCAGGTCGAGACCGGCTCCGCCATCACCTGGAAGTACCCTTCCTGCATCCTGCAGGGCGACGACTCGGTGGGGGAGTTCTACTCGGTCGCGGTCACGAACAACATGCAGCAGGCCGACACCGGCACCAAGATGATCCACGTCGGCAAGCGGACGCGGAGCACCATCGTCTCCAAGGGCATCTCCGCCGGCCGCGGGCAGAACTCCTACCGCGGGCTCGTGCGCATCGGCAAGGGCGCCGACCAGGCCCGCAACTACTCGCAGTGCGACTCGCTGCTCATCGGCGACCGCTGCGGGGCGCACACCTTCCCCTACATCGACGTGCAGAACGCAACCGCGCAGATGGAGCACGAGGCCACGACCTCGAAGATCAGCGAGGACCAGCTGTTCTACTTCCTCTCGCGCGGGATCGGCTCCGAGGACGCCGTCAGCATGATCGTCAACGGCTTCTGCAAGGAGGTCTTCAAGGAGCTGCCGATGGAGTTCGCGGTCGAGGCGCAGAAGCTCCTCGGGGTGAGCCTGGAGGGCAGCGTCGGGTAGCTAGGCTCGCCGCGGCAGGACGTCCCGCTGCGCGTTGAGCACGACACCGACGATCGACTCGGGCCGCAGCGCCGCCGCCGCCCTGCGGATCGTCTCGCGCGGCGCGCGCCGCGAGCGCACCACGTACACGAAGCCGTCGAGGTGATCCTCCAGCGCGCGGGTCGCCCCGCCCCCGAGGAGCGGCGGGCAGTCGGCGACCACGTGGTCGAACACCCGGTCGGCCGCGCCCAGGAGTGCCGTGAACCGCGGCGAGGCGAGGGCCGCCGCGCCTCTCCTCCCCGCACCCGCGGAGAGCAGCCAGAACCCGCCCGGCCCCGAACGTCGCAGCACCGGCACGTCGCCTTCAGCCTGGAGATACCGGAGCAGCCCGACCGTCGGGGGCGCGAGCCCGAGGCGGTCGTCCAGGGCCGGGTGGCCCAGGTCGAGCTCGAGGAGGAGGACCCGTCGCCCGGGCTCGCCCGAGAGCGCCCGAGCCAGCCCCAGGGCGACCGTGGTGCTGCCCTCGCCGGGGCCGCAGCCCACCACGCCGACCCGGCGCAGGCGCTTGTCGCGGCCCAGCGCGCGCAGCCGCGCGCCGAGCAGGCGGCACTGCTGCCCCGGCCCCGAGCGCTCGTCGAAGATCAACCTCACGACGGCTTCGGGATCGCAGGAGACGGCCCGGTCCTCCTCGAACGCGGGAAGGGTCTCGAACACGGGGACCGGCGCGTCCCCTCCGGGGCCCATCCCCGCCCCTGCCTCGCTCACGCCTTCGCCGGGCTCCTCAGCCGATCGTAGAAGCCCATGCGCTCGAGCTCCAGCGCGTAGCGCCGCGTGGCCTGGCGTACGGGCTCGACGACCGATTCCGGCGCGACCTGCAGGGTCGCGACCGCGAACGCGTGGCACCACGCGGCGACCGCCCTGACCGCTCGCCGCGGCAGCCGCTCGGGCTGGGCGTCGTCCACGGCCACCCGCCCGAGCGGGGTGACGAGGAAGGCGCGCAGCGAGTCCTCGTCGACCAGCCCGCTCTCCCGGGTCAGCTGCAGCTGGCGGACCGTCTCGTCGGTCCCGACCTCCCGCTCGGCCAGCTGGGCGACCGCCGACATCGCCCACGCCAGGACGCCGGCCTCGACGCTGCGGCCCTGGTCCGACCACACGATGCGGCGCCCGGTGTGATCGAGGACGAGGTCGTCGATCCGGCGCAGGGCGTCCTCGTGCTGCAATGCGATCTGGTGGCGCACGGTCGCGCGGTCCTCCTCGCGCGCGAGAGGGTGGGGCAGGGCCGACTCGAGCTTGCGAAGCGGCACGCCCCTCTCGGTGATGACGGTGGTGAGCGTGAACCGCGGCTCGGCGACCGCCTCGGTCAGGACGACGAACGAGCGGTCGCGCAGCTCGACGCGGGTGAAGCGGCCGAAAGCGAGGTCCGGCGGGCCGATCTCGACCCGTCGCCCCGCCCGCGGCTCGTCCGGCGGTCCCGCCGGCGCGACGACGCGCACCGGCGCGACCCGCACGGACGTGGCTTCGCGGGCATCCGTGGGCCGGCTCCGCGCGCGGCGGTGGCTCCGGATCGCGGGGCGGGGCGAAGCGCGCCGGGGCGTCCCGCCGGCGCACCGCGGCCGTGCTCCTCGTGTGGGACATGGCGACGACCGGCCGGGTCGGCGACGTGTAGTCGCTCGTCCGGTCGGGAGCGGACCGGGCGGTCGCGGGTCGCTCGAGGAGCGCCCGCACCTTCTCGATCAGGTCCCGCAGGGGGAAGGGCTTGACGAGGAAGGCGTCCGCCCCGGCGGCCAGCACCGCCCGGATCCGGGCCTGGGAGCGCACGGCCGAGACCGCGATGAACGGCACGTGCTCGAGCCCGGGCACCCTCCGCACGGCCCGCAGCAGGGACTCGCCGTCCATGTCGGGCATCAGGATGTCGCTCACCACGCAGTCGGGCCGGATCTCGGCCACGCGGGTGAGAGCCGCGGCCCCGCTCGAGAAGGCGTGCGTCTCGAACTCGGGCGCCCGGAACGCGCGCTCGAGGAGGAGGCGGACCTTGGAGTCGTCGTCGACCACGACCATCCGGCGGGGTGCGCTCATGGTGGTGCCTGGCCGCTCGACGCGAGAGGCCGCCGGCATCGTCTCAGACCCCGGTTCGGGGTGTCAACGGCGCCTCGCCGTGTTTATGATGATCCCTGGATGTTCATCGTGGGCTGGGAGGGCGGCGCGCCGGCCGACAAGGGGGAGTGGATCGCGATACTGCGCGAGACCCTCGCCTCCGAGCTCGGGTCCTACCGGATCGTCTTCACCCACGAGGGGAAGGGCTGGCGCTTCGCCCTGGAGTGGCGCGAGGGAGACAGCACCCTCGACGAGGAGCTCGTGGCCAACTCGCCGGAGAGCGTCGCCTACAACGTCTACGTCGGCCTCGTCGAGGGCGGGAAGCCGATCGACCCGACCTGGAGGCCCTGAGCGGCTAGGGACGGGTCCTCTTCGCGAGGCGCACGACCGAGCCGCCCCGCCGCGGGAACACGAACGAGACCCGGTCCGTGAAGCACCGCATGTAGTAGAGGCCGCGCCCGCAGCCGCGCTCGAGGTTCGGCTCGTCCCGCGGGTCGGGGACGCTCGCGGGGTCGAACCCCGGGCCCCGGTCGCGCACGGTGATCACCAGGCTGTCCGGGGTGAGGTGCAGGCCGATGCGCGTGGGCGCCCCGTCGGGGCCGCGGCCGTGGCGGAAGGCGTTGACCACGGCCTCGCGGAGGGCGACCCCGACGAAGACCGCGTCGTCCGGCCCGAGGCCCCCGGCCCGCCCCATGCAGACCGCCAGGTCCTCGATGTGATCGAGCGCCGTCTCGCCGTCCGGCCCCGGCTCGAGGACGAACCGGGCGGACCAGGTCGCCGCCCGGGGGTGGCGCCGGAAACGCCCCAGTCGGAGGGCCTCCGAGTCGAGATTGGCCATCGGGACCATCGCCAATATGGACGAGCCCGCGGGTCCGAGGTTCCGCAAATCCGTCCGAGTGGGCCCTTTTTCGGCCGCCGGCGGCCTCCGGCCGCGGTCAAAAGCGGTATATTCACCGCCTCTCCGGGGGGCCGAAGCAGAGCGCATGAACGGCTGGAAGGTCAGGCTGGGCGACGGGAGCGAGATCGGGCCGATGGACCTTGCCGCCCTCCGGACGTGGCTCGCCCAGGGGCTGGTGGACGGGGACAGCCCCGTCATGAGGCCGGGATCGCGGAAGTGGGTGACCCTGGGGACGGTCCCCGAGTTGAAGGGGGCCTTCGGGGCGTCCCGCCCACGCCCGGCCCGCGCCCGGGCCGGGAGGCCCACGCCGGCGCCGCCCGAAGCCGCGGAGCCGGGGGCCGTCGATCTGTGGCGGGTGCGCGCCGTGGGCGGGCTCCTGCTCCTCGCGGCCGTGGCGTTCGCTCTCCTCTCCTGGCGCCCGGCCGCGGCGCCCCCCGCCTTCGACGGGGCGCCCTGGCTCCAGGGGGCCCTCGGGGCGCTCGCGCTCGGCCTCGCGCTGCTGCCGGGCTGGGACGTCGCCCGCCGCGGCGTGCGCCTGATCCTCTTCCTCGCCGCCTTCGCGGTGTTCCCGCTGGCAGGGATCCTGATCGCGCAGGGCGAGCGGGGCGGAGGGCTCGTGGCCCTCGCCTCCGCCTGGCTCTTCGTCTCCGGCCTCGCGGCCCTCCTGCCCCGCACTCTCGGCTGGGCCGGTCTCGCCATCGCTCTCGTCCCCGTGCTCGCCGGAGGCTCCGGCGCCTTCCTGTTCGGCCGCGCCCCCGAGAGCGACTCCGCCCGCAGCGCCAGCGCGTGGACCGCCGCCGAGCGGCGCTTCACGGACGACGCGCTCGGGCTGACCCTCGACCTCCCGGACGGCTGGGTGGTCCTCAAGCCCGGGAACCCGCTGGTGGCCGCGCCGAAGGACGCCCGGGTCACCCTGGCCCAGCCGCGGCAAGGCGGCCGCGGCTATCTCGTCACCGCGCCGGCCCCCCGCGGGGTGGCGACGGCGGACCAGTACCTCGACCACGTCGTGGCCGCCCGCCGTGCCGACCGGACGGACTTCGAAGCGGGCTCGCGGGCGAGCGCCCTCGTCGGGTCGCTGACGGGTCGGCGCCTCGACGCCGCGTGGCACGACGGTGCTGTGCGCCAGCGCGAGGCGATCGTGGCCGGCCTCGACGGCTGGATGGGCTTCGCCCTCGTCGCGTGGATGCCGGAGGGGTCGGCCTCGAGGCCCGACGGCCTCGACCCCCTCGTCCGCGGTCTCGCCGCGCGCGGCCTGCTCGCGGTCCGCCTGCGGGCCGCGGTGGACGCGGCGGTCACGGCCGTCCCGCACCTCTCTCCGGCCGCGGCGGAGCAGCTCATGTCGCAGACGGAGGCGCGCGTCCTCGAGCCCGAGCAGGCCTTCCGCCGCTCGCTCGCCGCCCTCGCCCAGATGCTCCCCTCGCTGTCCAGCGCGGAGACGCGCGAGCTCGCCGCCCTGACCCGCGCGACGTATGCCTCCGTGCCCCCGAGGCACCGCGCGCGCCTCGCCTCCTACGTGGAGCGGGTACGCCGGGGCGACACCACGCCCCCCGGGGAGGACCGCGAGATGGCGGCCCTCATGAAGGCGGCCGAGGACGAGCTCAGCCCCGCGCCCCGCCTGCGGCTCCAGGCCTACTACGAGAAGGCGGTCCTCGCCAAAAATTGACTTTTTGGTACTGATTGGATAGCCTCGGGATCGAGAAGCGGAGCCGAGGGACCCCCATGCTCGAGATCAAGAACCTCCACGCCAAAGCGGGGGAGAGCGACATCCTGCGAGGCCTCGACCTCACGGTGCGCGCCGGCGAGGTGCACGCCATCATGGGGCCGAACGGCTCCGGCAAGAGCACGCTCGCCCACGTCCTCGCCGGGCGGCCCGGCTACACGGTGACGGGCGGCGAGGTGCTCTACAAGGGGAAGGACCTCCTCGCCCTCGCCCCCGAGGAGCGCGCACGCGAGGGCGTCTTCCTCGCCTTCCAGTACCCGGTCGAGATCGCGGGCGTGAGCAACGTCTACTTCCTGAAGGCCGCCACGAACGCGATCCGCAAGCACCGCGGGCTCCCCGAGCTCGACGCCCTCGACTTCCTCGCCCTCGTCAAGGAGAGGGCGAAGGTCGTGGACCTCGACGAGGACCTCGTCAAGCGCTCGGTCAACGAGGGATTCTCGGGCGGCGAGAAGAAGCGGAACGAGATCTTCCAGATGGCGGTGCTCGAGCCCTCCCTCGCCATCCTCGACGAGACGGACTCCGGCCTCGACATCGACGCCCTGCGGATCGTGGCGGAGGGTGTCAACCGCCTGCGCGGCCCGGGGCGGGCCATGATCGTCGTGACCCACTACCAGCGCCTGCTCAACTACATCGTCCCCGACTTCGTCCACGTGCTCGTGGACGGGCGCATCGTGCGCTCCGGGGGGAAGGAGATGGCCCTCGAGCTCGAGGAGAGGGGCTACTCCTGGCTGGAGAAGGAACCGGCGGCGGCCCCCGCCGGCCGCTGAGGGTCGCCCCATGACCGCGGTGGCCGAGGAAAAGGACAGCTACCGGGCGGGCTTCGAGCGCTTCGCCGCCGCCCACGCGCAGGACCCCACCTGGCTGCGAGAGCGGCGCACGGCCGCCTTCGCGCGCTTCGTCGAAAAGGGCCTCCCGACCGCGCGCGACGAGGGCTGGCGCCACACGCCGGTCGGGCCGCTCACGAAGGCCCGCTTCGAGCCGGCCGACCCCGCGGCGCGACCGCCGGGGCCGGTGAGCGAGCTCGTCTTCCGCGGGGAGGGCTTCCGCGGGGCGGAGGTCGTCTTCGTGAACGGCCGCTTCTCGCCCGAGCTGTCCTTCCCCGGGGCCGGCCAGGCCGGGGTCGAGGTGCGGAGCCTCCGCGAGGTCCTGCGGCAGGCCCCGGAGCGGCTCGAGCCCTGGCTCGGGTGCGTGGCCGACGGGCGGACGGGGGCCTTCGCCGACCTCAACTCCGCGTTCGCCGAGGACGGAGCCGTGGTCCTCGTCGCCCCCGGCACGGCCGTGACGGAGCCCATTCACGTCGCGCACCTCGCCGCCGGCGCGGGCCCGCCCGCGGTCGCCTATTTCCGGACGCTGGTCGTGGCGGGGAAGGGCAGCGAGTGCTCCCTGGTGGAGAGCTTCGCCTCCCCGGACGGCCTCGGCTTCCTGACGAACGCGGTGACGGAGGTCGTCGTCGGGGACAACGCCTCCGTGGACCTCGCCCGGCTCCAGCGGGAAGGGGAGGACACCCTCCACGTCGCCTCCCTCGCGGTGCGGCTCGGGCGCGACGGGCGCTTCTCCGACCACTCGGTCTCGCTCGGGGCCGCCCTCTCCCGCAACGACATCGTCGTCCGGTTCGAGGCCGAGGGCGGGGAGTGCGTGCTGAACGGGCTGTTCGCGCTCGAAGGCCGCCGCGTGGCCGACACCCACTCGACGATCGACCACGCCCAGCCCCGCTGCTCGAGCCGCGAGCTCTACAAGGGGATCCTGGACGGCCAGTCCCGGGGCGTCTTCAACGGCCTCGTGCTCGTCCGCGCCGGGGCCCAGAAGACCGACGCCTGGCAGATGAACAAGAACCTCCTGCTCTCGCGGGAGGCCCTCGTGCACTCGACCCCCCAGCTCGAGATCCTCGCCGACGACGTGAAGTGCAAGCACGGCTCGACCACCGGCCAGCTCGACCCGGCCGCCCTCTTCTACCTGCGCTCGCGCGGCCTCGACGAGGCGGCGGCGCGGAGCCTGCTGACCTGGGCCTTTGCCGGCGACCTCGTCCGCCAGCTGAGGGTGGAGCCGGTGCGCCGGGCGGTCGAGCGGCACCTCGCCGCCCACCTCCCTGGGGTGGCGGGTCTGGCGGAGGCCCTGGCGTGAGCGCGCGGGCCGGCGCCCTGGCCGCCTTCGACGTCGAGGCCCTGCGGCGGGAGTTCCCCGTCCTTTGCGAGACCGTCCACGGCAAGCCCCTCGTCTACCTCGACAGCGCCGCGAGCGCGCAGAAGCCGCGCGCCGTCATCGACTCCGAGCGCGATGTGTACGAGCACGCCTACTCGAACGTCCACCGCGGGGTGCACCGCCTCTCGATGCTCGCGACCGAGGCCTACGAGGGGGCGCGGGCGAAGCTGCAGCGCTTCCTCGGCGCGGCCGAGAGCCGGGAGATCGTGCTTCTCCGCGGCACCACCGAGGCGGTGAACCTCGTCGCCTGGAGCTACGGGCGCCGCCACGTGGGCGCCGGCGACGAGGTGCTGATCACCGGCCTCGAGCACCACTCGAACATCGTCCCCTGGCAGCTGCTCTGCGAGGAGAAGGGTGCCGTCCTGCGCGTCGCCCCGATCGACGACGCGGGCGAAGTGGACATGGCCGCCTTCGAGCGGCTGCTCTCCCCGCGCACGCGAGTCGTCTCCGTGGCCCACGTCTCGAACGCGCTGGGGACGATCAACCCCGTGCGCCGGATGACCGAGCTCGGCCACGCGGCGGGGGCGGTGGTGATGGTCGACGGGGCGCAGGCCGCCCCCCACCTCGCGGTGGACGTCCGGGCGATCGGCTGCGACTTCTACGCCTTCTCCGGCCACAAGGTCTACGGCCCCTCGGGCGTGGGGGCGCTCTACGGCCGGGCGAAGCTCCTCGAGGCGATGCCGCCGTGGCAGGGCGGGGGCGACATGATCGCCTCGGTCACGTTCGAGAAGTCGACCTGGAACGAGCTGCCCTACAAGTTCGAGGCGGGCACCCCGAACATCGCGGGGACGATCGCCCTCGGGACCGCCGTCGACTGGGTGGGGAGGATCGGCCTCGACGCCATCGCCGCGCACGAGGAGGACCTCCTGCGGCACGGGACGCGGCTCCTCGAAGAGATCCCCGGCCTGCGGATCGTCGGCACGGCGCGGGAGAAGGCCGGTGTCCTCTCGTTCGTCCTCGACGGGATCCACCCGCACGACGTGGGGACGGTCCTCGACTACGAGGGCATCGCGGTGCGCACCGGCCACCACTGCGCGCAGCCGGTGATGGACCGCTTCGGGATCCCCGCGACCACCCGGGCCTCGCTCGCCTGCTTCAACACCCGCGAGGAGCTCGACGTCCTCGCCCGCGGCATCCGCAAGGTCCAGGAGATGTTCCGGTGAACGAGCTCAGGGAGCTGTACCAGGAGGTGATCCTGGACCACAGCAAGCGCCCCCGGAACTTCCACGGGATGCCCGGGGCCAACCGCCAGGCGGTCGGGCACAACCCGCTCTGCGGCGACCGGGCGACCGTCTACCTCCTCGTGGAGGGCGACGTGGTCCGCGACGTCAGCTTCGAGGGGGCGGGCTGCTCGATCTCGACCGCCTCGGCCTCGATGATGACCGACGCCCTGAAGGGGAAGACGGTGTCCGAGGCGAAGGTCCTCTTCGAGCGCTTCCACGAGCTCGTCACCGCCGACCCCTCGAAGGCGGCGGCGGCCCCGGCCGACCTCGGCAAGCTCGCCGTGTTCGCCGGGGTCCACGAGTTCCCCGTGCGCGTGAAGTGCGCCTCGCTGGCCTGGCACACGATGAAGGCCGCCCTCGAGGGCGGGGAAAAGGCGTCGACGGAGTAGCCGCCCATGGTCACCCGCGAGGCCCGGACCCTCTCCCGCGACGTCGAGGTGGCGGCCATCCCCTACGGGGACCGCATCACCCTCACGATGGGCACGACCGTCTTCATCACCCAGGCGCTCGGCGGGTCCTACACCGCGATGACCGACCACGGCTACCTCGTCCGCATCGAGGGAAAGGACGCGGACGCGATCGGCGAGAAGCCGGTCCTGCCGATGACGGCCGAGGACGTGGCCGGGCGCAGCACGCAGGAGCTGGCCTGGGAGCAGCTCAAGACCTGCTTCGACCCCGAGATCCCGGTCAACATCGTGGACCTCGGCCTCGTCTACAGGTGCGAGGTTGCGCCGCTCGAGGGGGGCGGGGAGAAGGTGAAGGTCGAGTTCACGCTGACCGCGCCCGGCTGCGGGATGGGCGACTTCCTGCGCCAGGACGTCCAGCAGAAGCTGCTCGACATTCCCGGGGTGAAGGAGGCCGACGTGCAGGTGGTGCTCGACCCGCCCTGGGACCAGAGCATGATGTCGGACGTGGCGCGGCTCCACCTGGGGCTCATGTGAAGCTCAGCTCCCAGGAAGAGTACGGCCTGCGCTGCCTGCTCCAGCTCGCCCGGGCGAGGGAGGGGTCGAGCCTCACCATCTCCGAGATGAGCGAGCGCGAGGGCATCTCCGCGCCGAACGTGGCCAAGATCATGCGCATCCTGCGCCGCGCGGGGCTGGTGAAGAGCACTCGGGGGAAGGCGGGGGGCTACACCCTCGCCCGGCCCGCGGCCGAGGTGCGGGCGCTCGACGTGCTCTCGGCCCTCGGCGGGCGGCTCTTCGACACGGAGTTCTGCGACCGCCACGCCGGGGTCGAGCGGAACTGCCTCAACACGCGGGACTGCTCGATCCGGCCCGTCCTGCGCGGCCTGCAGCAGGCGGTGGACCACGTGCTCGGCGAGCTGACCCTGGCCAGCCTCCTCCCGAGCGAGAGCGAGGTCACGGTCACGCTTCGCCCGCGCGCCATCAAGCTGCCGATCGCCCGCCGCGCTAGCTGAGGCGGCCCGCCGCTACCGGAGGGGCCCGAGCAGCGACTCGGGAAGGAGCTCGAGCAGCTCGACGTTCCCGACCGAGTCGATCCTCCGCCAGCTCCCGAGGCCGCGGCTGACGAACTCCGGCTTCTCGGCCTCGTGAATGAGCGCGTACCAGGGGCGGCCCCTCCGCAGGCTGCGGCGCAGGAGCCGCCGCGCGGTGCGGTCGTCCATGGTGTCGAAGCGCAGCTGGGGAAGCTCCGTGTACGCCTCCAGCGCCCCGCTCGCGAGCTTGGAGAGCACGATCGCGCCCGGGGGAAGCCGCTCGGGCGGCGAGCCGGCAGGACCGCGGGTAGACGCTGTCGATCGCGCCGATCTCGAGGACCGCCATGCGGTCCGCGACCGAGACCTCGCGCCACGCCACGACCGCGAGCGCGACGGCGGGCAGGATCCTGGCGCTCCCCAGCGCGCGCCCCGGCAGGTGGAGCCCGAGCTCGAGCGCGCGCCACACCGGCCGCGCCGCGAGCAGGGCGCCCGCGATCAGGGCGGGAAACGCCGGCATGAGGAAGCGCAGGTACCACCAGGAGTCGTGGTGCCGGTACGTGCAGAAGAAGAGGAAGAAGGACCCGAACCACACGAGGAGCATCAGGCGGTCGCGCCCGCGCGTCTCCCGAATGCCGGCGACCCCGAGCCAGGCCAGCGGCAGGAGCGGCGTGAAGGTGGCCCCGAGCCAGTGCGTGTAGTGGCGCCAGCGCGCCGGGAAGAAGGCGAGGGAGAACTCGTGGCCCACCTCGCCGTACCCGGTGCGCAGCGGGTGGCCGTAGGCGGCGTGGTTGAAGGCGAAGAGGAACGTGAAGCCGGGCAGGGCTCCCAGGGCGAAGCGGTAGAGCGCCCCCAGGGTCCAGGGCAGGGCGAGGGCGATCGGCAGCAGCAGCAGCGCGTTGGTCGGCCTCGTGAGACAGGCCACGGCGAAGGCGGCGCCGGCGCCGAATGCCCAGGCCGGAGCTCGCCGGGCGAGCAGGGCCAGGAGCACGGCCACGGTCGCCCAGGTCGTGGCCGCGCTGTCGCTCATGGGCTGGAGCCCCATGAACACGTAGACCGGCTGGAGGGCCAGGATGACCGCGCCGCTCGCCGACTCCCGCGGGGAGAGGCCGAGCTCGCGGGCGAGCGCGTAGAAGGCGAGGACGCCGAGCAGGGCGAAGACCGGGCTCACGAGGTACGGGCCGGTCCCCCATCCCAGGAGCGCGGCGAAGGCCGCCATGTGCAGGGGAAAGCCCGGCGGGTAGCTCGGCGTCATGGTCCGGTCCGGCTGGCCTCTGACGAAGCCCAGGGGGAGCACCGCGTTCAGGGGGACGTCGGGGAGCTCGAGCGCGGCCAGGACGCGGATCGGGCGGGCGGGCTCGCCTGCGGCCAGGGCGCGAGCCTGGTTCAGGTAGCCGGAGCTGTCGGCGGCCCCGACCGCGTAGGAGGCGTAGCGGACGAGGACGGCCCCGTAGACGACGAGGCCGAGCACCGCGAGGCCAGCCAGGAAGCGCCGGGAAGAGAGGCCGCCGGCGGGGCGGTCGAGCACCGGAGCAGTGTGTCTTCGCGGGCAAGCCGCCGTCAAGATCGACCGCGCCCCGCGGCCGTGGGCTAGAATCCTCCGTCCCATGGAAGAGCCGACGAGAATCGCCCTCGTGGGCTTCGGCAACGTGGGGCGGAGGTTCGCCCTGCAGCTGCGAGGAGCCTATGCGCGCGCCCTGCGCGCGTCCGGCGCCCGCGTCCGCGTGACCGGCATCGCGACCGCCCGCCACGGCGCCGCGATCGACCCGGGCGGAGTCGACCTCGGCCGCGCGCTGCGGCTCGTGGGGCGGGGCCTCTCGCTCGACCCGCTCCACCGGGGCCCGCGCGTCGCCGGCGTGCGGGACTTCATCGGCCGCGTGCCCGCAGATGTTCTCGTCGAGATCACGACGCTCGACCCGCGGAGCGGGCAGCCGGCCGTCGCCCACGTGCGCCAGGCCCTCCGCCGGGGGATGCACGTCGTCACCGCCAACAAGGGCCCGGTCGCGTTCGCGCTGCGTCCCCTGAAGGCGCTGGCCGCGCGGGAGGGCCGCCTCTTCCTCCACGAGGGCGCGGTGATGGACGGGACGCCCGTCTTCAACCTGGCCGATCGGTGCCTGCGCGGCGCGCGCGTCGTCTCCTTCCGGGGGACCCTCAACAGCACCACCAACCTCGTCCTGTCCCGCATGGAGGAGGGGCTCACGGCGAAGGCCGCGGTGAAGGAGGCCCAGGCCCTCGGGATCGCCGAGGCCGACCCGGGAAACGACCTCGAGGGCTGGGACGCCGCGGTGAAGGGCTGCGCGATCGCGAACGGCCTCATGGGCGCCTCGGTGCGGCCGGGCCAGGTCCGGCGGCGGGGGATCGCGGGCCTCGCGAGGCGGGACGTGCAGGCGGCCCTGCGGGCCGGCGCGCGGCTCCGGCTGGTCGTCCGCGGCGAGCGGCGGCGCGGCCGTGTGCGGGTGAGCGTCGCCCCGGAGCGGATCCCCTTCGGGGATCCCCTCTCCGGCTCCGGCCCGGACGCGGCGCTCGTTCTCGGGACCGACCTCATGGGCGAGATCGGCGTCTTCGAGCGGGGGGCGACCGTGGACCAGACGGCCTACGCGGTCCTCTCGGACCTGCTGGAAGTCGTGCGGACGCGGCGCCTCAGCAGCAGCGGGTCGGCCGCGAGTACCGCCGCCGGACCGAGTCGAGGTAGAAGGCCTCGCGGCTGAGCCGGGGCCCGTCCCCTCCGCGCGCGAGGTAGGTCTCGTAGGCCGCGTCGCCGCTCCACTCGCGCACCCTCTGCCACAGACCGCGCAGCGCGTCCCGGAGTCGGGCCCTCACGGCGAGGTCTCCGCCCACCTCGTCCGGACGTAGGGAGTCTCCGTGAGGTGCGCGGCCCTCCGGCCGCTCAGGATGCGGTACCACTCCGTCGCCGCCTCGGCCAGGAGGGCGAGGATGAGCAGGGCGAAGAAGCCGGTCACCGCGGCGTCGAGGCGGTTGTTGAAGATCAGGTGGCGCGTGTCGGCCACCTTCTCCGGCGCCACCCGGCCCTCCGCGATCTGCTGCTCGAGGGCCTGCGCCTGGGCGAGGAACCCGACGCGCGGACTCTCGTGGAAGACCTTCTGCCAGCTCCCGGTGAGCGTCACCACGACCAGCCACGCCATCGGCAGGAGCGTCACCCAGAGGTACCGCCGCTTTCCCATCTTGATCAGGATCGTGGTCGCCACCACGAGGGCGACCGCGGCCAGGATCTGGTTGGAGATGCCGAAGAGCGGCCAGAGGGAGTTGATCCCTCCCAGCGGGTCGAGAACGCCCTGGTAGAGGAAGTAGCCCCAGGCCCCGACGATGAGGGCGCTCGTGAAGAGCGTGCTCGCCCACGAGCCGGCGCGGGCGATCCCCGGTACGAAGCGGCCGAGGAGCTCCTGGACCATGAAGCGGCCCACCCGCGTCCCCGCGTCGAGCACGGTCAGGATGAACAGCGCCTCGAACATGATCGCGAAGTGGTACCAGATGCCGAGCAGGCGGTCGCCCCCGAGCGTGCGGCTGAAGATGTGGGCCATGCCCACCGCGAGCGAGGGTGCCCCCCCGGTGCGGTTGAGCAGCGTCTGCTCGCCGACGCTGTCGGCCAGCTGGTGCATGGCCGCGGGGTCGAGCGGGAAGCCCCACCCCGAGATCGTGGACGCGGCCTGCTCCGCGGTCGTCCCCACGATGCCGGCCGGGCTGTTGATGGCGAAGTAGACGCCGGGCTCGAGGGCGCACGCCGCGACCATCGCCATGACGCCCACGAACGACTCCATGAGCATCGAGCCGTAGCCCACGAGGCGGGCGTCGCTCTCCCGCGTCAGCAGCTTGGGGGTGGTGCCGGAGGAGATGAGGGCGTGGAAGCCGGAGACGGCGCCGCAGGCGATGGTGATGAAGCAGAACGGGAAGATCGTGCCGGCGAACACGGGGCCGGTGCCGTCCACGAAGCGGGTGAATGGCGGCATGTGGATGCTCGGGCGGACGAGGAAGATGCCGGCGGCGAGGGCGAGGATGACCCCCACCTTGAGGAACGCCGAGATGTAGTCGCGGGGGGCGAGGAGCAGCCATACCGGGAGCGCCGAGGCGGCGAAGCCGTAGACGATGACCACCGCGGCGAGGGTGGTGCCGGTGAGGGTGAAGACGGGGGCCCACTCGGGCGAGCGCGACACCCACTGCCCGGCCACGACCGCGACGAGGATCAGGACGAAGCCGATGGCCGAGGCCTCCATCACCCGCCCCGGCCGCCAGAACCGCATGTAGAGGCCCATGAGCATCGCGATCGGGATCGTCATGGCGAGGGTGAAGGCGCCCCACGGGGAGTCCTTGAGCGCGTTCACCACGACGAGGGCGATCACCGCGAGCAGGATGACCATGATCCCGAGGACGGAGACCATGGCGAGGAACCCCGCCCGCCGGCCCACCTCGTCGCGCGCCATCTGGCCGAGGGAGCGGCCGTCGCGGCGCAGCGAGAAGAACAGGATCACGAAGTCCTGCACGCAGCCGCCGAGGACGGCGCCCGCGACGAGCCAGAGGGTCCCCGGCAGGTAGCCGAACTGCGCGGCGAGAGTGGGGCCCACCAGCGGGCCCGGCCCCGCGATCGCCGCGAAGTGGTGGCCGAGGACCACCCAGCGGTTCGTGGGCACGAAGTCACGCCCGTCGTCGAGCCGCTCCGCGGGCGTGGCCCGGGTGCCGTCGAGGGCGAGCACCTTGGCCGCGAGGAAGGCCGAGTAGAAGCGGTAGGCGACGAGGTACGTGCAGCCCGCGCCCACCACGAAGAAGAGGCCGCTCACCGCCTCGCCCCGCCGGAGGGCGATCGCGCCGAGCGCGCCCGCCCCGGCGAGGGCCACGGCCAGCCAGGCGAAAAGAGACAGCAACCGCTTCATCGGGCCCGGATCCTCCTGGTGAAGTGCGGGTGAGTATAACCGCGAGGGTCCGGGCCGGGGGGCGACGCCCCTAGTTCTGCTGGACGATCACCTCGCTCGCCGTCACCTTGCAGCTCCCGGTTGTCGAGAGGCCCAGGGCCGTGCCCTTGACGTGCACCCGCCAGCCCACCTGGACCTGCCCGAACGTGTAGCTCGTGTTCCCCTTGCGAATGGGGGTCCCGGCCGGCACGTCGCAGTCGAAGAGCCCCTTGCCGGTCTGCGACACGGTGAGGATCGTGCCCGTCTTGGCCGAGACCTTCCCCTCCACCTCGGTCTTCGAGCCGGCCACGCAGGCTTCTCCCGGAGTGCCTTCCTCGTCCTGAAGCTTGATCTCGGAGGCGAGCACCGGCTGGACGCTGCCCTCGAGCGGCAACCACGTGCCCTTCACGTGGACCTGGCGGCCCACGGTGACGTCGGCGACCGTGCGCGCGACGTTGCCCTCGCGGATCGCGGTCTGGCCGGGGCGCGCGACCACCGTGTGGCCGTCGATCAGGAAGCGGCTGTCGCCGGCCGTCGGGCAGGCGGGGAGCGCCGCCACCCCGCAGAGCAGCTGCTGGACGAGGCCCTCGATCTCGAGGTCGCCGTGGCCGATCCCGTTGCGCTTCTGCTCCACGAGCGTGACCGTGGTGCCGCTCACCGCCACGGTGATCGTGATCTCCTGGTTGGGCTGCACGGCGCTGAAGGAGAGGGTGCCGAGAGTGGTGGCGCCCTGCTTGAAGATCAGGGTGAAGCCGCCGGCGGGCAGGCCGCGCAAGGTGAACCGGCCGTCCGGGCCGACGGTCGCCGTGATGGCCGGGTTCTCCTGGCAGGTCACGGTGACCGCGTCTTCCCCTGCGATCGAGCCGGCCGAGGCGTGGAAGGGCAGCCCGGCGAAGCCGCCGATTACGAGCCCGTCGACGAGGACACCCTGATCGGACGGGGCGGAAGGGCTGCCGCCGCCACAGGCGGAGAGGAAGGCGGCAGCCAGCAGGGCGAGAAAGGCGAGGCGTGAGCGCATGGTACGGACCTCCTGTCTTTCGCTGAGGCTTCCACGCTACGCCGGGCGGCCCCGGCGTCCCTGTGTCGGGTATCACACCCCACGGAGGAGCGGAGCCGCCCGGCCAGCCGGCTGCGATGCGGTCAGCGCTTGTCCACGACCACCTTCGTCGCCAGGACGTACCCCTCCGGCTTGCTCCACCCCTCGACGCGGGCCTGGTCGCCCGTCTGGATCGCCTTCGGGTCGAGCGCGGTGCCGTCCGACCACTTGAAGGCGGTCGAGCCGTCCGTCTTGACCTTGCGGCCGGCGACGGTGAGCGTGGGCGTCACGTAGGGGTTGCCGTGGACGTCCAGGGCGTCGAAAGCCACCGATTCCACGCGGCCCTTGAACGTGACCCAGGTGGGGCCGCTGCCCGCCCCCTCGACCACGATCTTGGCGGCGCGCACCGTCCCTTCGCTCGTCTTCCAGCCCTCGACGGTTGCCGTCTGGCCGACCGCGATCTGGCTCGCGCTGATGACGGTGCCGTCCGCGAGCTTGACCTTCGTCTCGGCGGTGGTCCGCACCGTGGTCCCGGAGACGGTCAGGACCGGGTAGGTGCCCGTGTTGGGGTGGGCCGCCACGTCCAGGCTCGAGGCCTTCACCGACTCCACCCTGCCGGTGAAGACCACCCAGGTCTCGGTGGTCTCGCCGCCCTGCGTGAGGGCCTTGATCTCCTCGGCGAGGACCACGCCGTCGCCGCGCAGGGTGCCCCAGACCTTCACCTTGTCGCCGACCTGGAGATCGGTCAGCTGGATGCGGCGGTCCCCGCGCCACACCTTCTGGACCTGGCCCGCGTCCACCTGCCGCCCGGCGACGACGAGCCTCGTGCCCACCATGGACTCGAGCGTGCCCGAGAAGAACGTCTCCGCGGTCGGGGCGCAGGTCGGCGTACCCGCGATCTGGGCGCTCCCGCCGGACAGCTGAACCGTGAGCGACGTGACCAGGCCGTCCTGCAGGCCGGACACGGAGACCCGGGCGTCGACGCCCGCACCCTCGAACCTCAAGGTGGCGGTGCCGGCGGGGACGCCGGCCAGCGCGAACTGACCCTCGTCGTCGACGGGGGCTACGAGCGGGGTGCCCACGACACCCACCTGCAGGCCGGCGCTCGATCCGGTCACCGTCCCCTGCACGACGGCGTTGCCCTGGACCGGCGCGCTCGGCTCCGGCCCCGTGACGGCCGACGACCCCCCGCATCCCGCCGCCAGCGCGGCGGCCAGGGCGACCAACGACAGACGGACGAACAGCGTTCGAGTCATGGCTTGGCCTCCTTTCTCCTGGCGGCCCGGCTGGCCCCAGAGGGTGGGGGCTCCGTTGCTCTGCGTCCCCGGGTTGCCCCGGGTTTGCTCTGAGCAGGAGGTCTTCTCGTCCCCGCCGGTTCGATGGCCGGCCGGGGATCCCGGGCCCCTTGCCCGGTCGCCCCCAAAGCTAGACGCGCCGGGGCGCGACGGCGGTGAGGCCGATCACCGGCCCCCGCCCCTGTGCGCCCGCGCACGCGTCCGTTGCACGAAAGCCGTATAGCGCGGCGAGGGGACGGTCAGAGAAGCGTGCCGCGGAGCAGCTGGGCGGCGACCTCGAAGTAGATGACGAGGCCGGTGACGTCCACGAGGGTGGCCACGAACGGCGCCGAGGAGACGGCGGGGTCGAGGCCGAAGCGCTTGAGGACGAGCGGGAGCATCGAGCCGGCGAGGGTGCCCCACAGCACGACGCCGAGGAGGGCCAGCCAGACCGTGAGGGCGATGAGCAGCCAGTGCGGCCCATAGGCCCCGGGGGAGAAGAGCGACCAGACCGTGATGCGGAGGAAGCCGACCAGGCCCAGGACGCTGCCGAGGACGAGGCCGGAGAAGACCTCCCGCCTCATCACGCGCCACCAGTCCCCCAGGGCGAGGTCGCCGACGGCGAGGGCGCGGATGATGAGAGAGGCGGCCTGGGAGCCCGAGTTGCCGCCGCTCGAGATGATGAGCGGCACGAAGAGGGCGAGGACCACCGCCCGGGCGATCTCCTCCTCGAAGCGGCCCATCGCGGTGGCGGTGAGCATCTCGCCGAGGAAGAGCACGAGCAGCCAGCCGGCACGGCGCCGCACGAGGGCCCAGAAGGGCGTCGTGGTGTACGGCTCGTCCGTCGCCCCCGCCTCGACGGCGCCCATCTTGAGGGCGTCCTCGGTGCCCTCCTCGATCATGACGTCCACCACGTCGTCCACCGTCACGAAGCCGACGACGCTGTCGTCCTTCTCGAGGACGGGCACCGCGAGCAGGTTGTACTTGGCGATCCGGCTCGCCACCACCTCCTGGTCGTCGAAGGCGTTCACGGTGACGGGCTTGCGGCGCATGACCCGCTCGACCGGCTGCTCGAGCTCGGCCATCACGAGGTCGCGCAGGGAGACGGAGCCCAGGAGCCGCCCGGTCGCGGGGTCCATCACGTAGGCGGCGTAGACCGACTCTTTCTCGCGCGCCACGGAGCGGACGTGCCGGAGGCACTCGCCCACCGTCCACGTCGGATCGAGCCGCACGAACTCGGTGGTCATGATCCCGCCCGCGCTGTGGGGCGGGTACTGCAGGAGCCGCTCGACCTCGGCCCGCACCTCGGCGGAGAGCTTCGGCAGCAGGCGTCGCCGCGCCACCTCGCCCATGCCGCGCACGATCTCGGTGCGCTCGTCGGCGGAGAGGCCCTCGAGGATCTGGCCCGCGCGGGCGGGGTCCATCTGCACGAGGATGGCGCTGCGGCGGCGCAGGGTGGGCTGGTCGCAGACCTCGACCGCCCGCGGCACGGCCAGCATGCTCATCACCGCCGCCGCCTCCTGGCGGGTGAGCTGGTTCACGAGGTCGGCCACGTCAGCGGGCTGCAGCTCCGCCACCACCTCCCCGATGCCGACGAAGCTCTCGTCGAGGCGGAGGCGGATCCGCTCGAGCAGGTCCTCGGGGGCACCCACGTCAGGCCGCCTCGCCCGCCAGGCGGCGGGCCTCCCAGCGCTGCCGCAGCTCCTCCATCAGCTCGGCGAAGCCGGGGTCCGCGCGCAGGGCGTCGAGCTTGGGGATCCGGGCGAGCAGCGGGTAGTTCTCGTTGCCGATGCGCACCGCGGTGCGGACCCAATCGAGGGCGTCCCCGACCATGCCCTCCATCGCGTAGAACTCGGCGAGCCACAGCGCGATGTCGTGGTCGGCGCCGGCGACATCGCGAACCCGGTCGGTCACGAGGGCCCGGGCCTGCTCGTGCTGCCCGCGGGCGGAGAGGCACCAGCCGAGGAGCGGCAGCACCCCGTCGAAGTGCGGGTTCTGGCGCAGGACGTCCTCGAGCAGGGCCTGGGCGTCGTCCACCATGTCCTGGTTGAAGAGGGCCACCGCGAGGAAGGTCTTGAGGAGCGGGTGCTCCGGCTCGGCCGCCCGGCCGCGGTCGATCTCGGCCACCGCCTCCTCGAATCGGCCCTGGTGGGTGAAGACGCGGGCCTTGTTGAAGGCCACGATCACCAGGTCCTTGGGATTCATCTCGAGCAGGTGGTCGTAGGTGGCGAGGGCCTTCTCGTAGAGGCCGTCGAGGCGGAAGATCATGGCGGCCACGAAGAGGACCGAGGGGTCGTCCGGCTGCTCGGCCAGGAGCTCCGCCGCCCGCGAGCGGGCCCCCTCCTTGTCGCCGTGGTGCAGGTCCACGTAGACCATCTGCAGGCGGGCGTTGACGAGGGTGGGGTCGACGGCCAGGGCGTGCTTGAGCGAGCGCTCGGCCAGGACGAAGTTCTCGGCCCCGCCCCACCCCTGGGCGTAGAGCACGTAGCAGCGGCCGAGGGTCGCGTGGGCGCTGGCGAACTCGGGGTCGAGGCCGATCGCCTCGTGCAGCATCTTGACCGCCTCGTCGAGGTCGGCCTCGTCGTGGGTGCGCAGGAGGTAGCGGAAGAGAGCGTCCCGCCCGCGCAGGTAGAAGTCGTAGGCCTCGGGGCTGCGGGTGAGGGGGCGCTCGATCTGCTGCTGCTCCTCCGCGGTGAGGCGCAGCTTGAGGCCGGCCAGCAGCCGCTCCGCGATCTCGTCCTGGACGTCGAGGAGGTCGCGCGAGAGGACGTCGATCTTGTCGCTCCAGAGGATGCTCCCGGAGGCGGTCTCCAGCAGCTGGGCGGTGACCCGCATCCGCTCCGGGGTCCGGATGAAGCCGCAGGCGAGGACGAGGCTCGCCGCCAGCTCCTCGCCCACCTGGCGCGGGTCGAGGCTCAGGCCCACGTAGGGCGCGACGTAGGCGGAGGGGCGTACCACGATCGACCTCACGTTGGCGAGCTCGGTGATGACGCCGTCCGCGAGGGAGAACTCGTAGTAGGCGGCGTCGGGGTTGCCGGCGAGGTTGCGGAAGGGGAGGACGGCGAGGGTGGGGCGCTTCTCCGTGCCCCAGCCGGGGGGGCGCGCGGGCGCCCCCGCCGCGGGCGGCCCGGACCGCGTCTCCCGGGCGGGAAGGGAAGGGCGGAGCCGGGTGAGCACCTTCCCCAGGGTCCCCGAAAGCGACCACGACGCCCGCGCGCGCTGGGGGGCGAGCAGCGTCGCCGTCGTCTCCGTGGGCACGACGCCGGTCTCGCGGGCGAGCCGTCGCATCAGGGCCTTGAGGTCGTCCCGGAACGCGGCCATCGTCTGGTAGCGGTCGCGCGGGGCCTTGGCCAGGGCCCGGTCGAGGATCGGCTGGAGGGCGGGCAGGGCGCGGGGGTTCAGGTCGACGATCGGCCGCGGGCTCGAGTTGATCACCGCGTTCAGCACCTCGACCGCGTGGCGGCCCCGGAAGGGGGCGGCGCCGGTGACCATCTCGTACAGCACGACGCCGAGGCTGAAGACGTCGGTCCGGTGGTCGGCGGCCTGTCCCGAGGCCTGCTCCGGCGAGCTGTAGCCCATCGAGCCGTACGGCACGCCGATCTCGGTGAGCGGCTCGTCGGTCCTCGAGGGGGGGGTGCCGCCGGCCTCCGCGGGGTCGGGCACCAGCATCTTGGCGAGGCCGAAGTCCAGGATCTTCGCCTGCCCGCCGGGGGCCACGATGATGTTGGCGGGCTTGAGGTCGCGGTGGACGATGCCGCTCGCGTGGGCCACGGCGAGGGCGTCGGCGAGCTGGATCGCGATCGACAGCGCGGAGAGGGTCTCGAGGGGCCGCCCGGCCATGAACTGCTTGAGGGTCGGGCCCTCCACGTACTGCAGCACGATGTAGTAGAGGCCGTCCGTCTCCCCGATGTCGTAGACGCCCTGGATGTGCGGGTTGTCGAGGGCGGAGCACAGCGCCGCCTCGCGCTCGAAGCGCCGCCGGGCGGTCTCGCTCGAGGCGAGCTCGGGCCGGAGGGCCTTGACCACGACGGTGCGGCTCAGCCGCAGGTCCTCCGCCTTGAACGCCGTGGCCTGGCCGCCGTGGCCCAGCGTGTCGACGATCCGGTAGTGCGAGAACGTGGTGCCGGGGCCGAGGTTCGTCATCAGGGGCCAGGGACATTCTAGCCGACGCGTGAGATCCCTCACATGGTCCGTGGCCACGGCGATGCGTTCCGCCCCGATTCCGGCTAGACTCCGTCCGCGGTGCTGAAGGTTCTCGTCATCGGTCCGGAGAGCCTCTCCGGTGAGCTCGGCCCCACGATCCTGGGCCGACCGGACATCGACCGCGTCCACGTGGAGGACGCCGCGATGGCGGTCGCAGCCGCGGAGCGGGTCCGGCCGCAGATGGTCGTGATCGACCTCCCGCGGGAGGAGGCCGCCGCCCTCGTGCGGAGTCTTCGCGGGAACGAGGAGACGCGGCCCACGGCGATCGTCTGGCTGAACCGGGTGGACCCGCCCGACGCCGAGGCCGCTCTGGCGGCGGCGGGGGCCAACGCCGTGATCCCCCTCCCGGTGGACCCCGTGCTCTGGGACCGCCGGCTCGAGGAGCTGGTGTGCGTCCCCGCCCGTCGCACCCAGCGGATCGCGGTGCGCCTGCGCGACTGGTCGCGCTTCGTCAGCGGGGCCGACGAGGACGAGGGGGCGGTGGTCAACATCGGGGCGCGCGGGGTCCTCCTCGAGAGCCCGCGCGAGCTCGAGCTCGGCACGAAGGTGGGCCTGACCTTCGACCTCCCGGACGGCGGCGCGCCGGTGGCGCTGGTGGGCCAGGTGGTGCGCACGGCGGGGGAGGAGGGGGGGCGCTTCCGCGCCGGGGTCGAGTTCCTCGTCTACCGCGGGGACGCCCGCGAGCGGATCGCCGCCTTCGTGGACGCAGAGCCCGAGCCCGACCGCCCCGGGGCCCCGTCCTCCGAGCTGCCCCTCGTGGTCCGGCCGTTCGGTGAGGCGCGGGAGTGGGAGGACGAGCTGCGGGCGAGCGAGATCCGCAAGGCGCTGATCCTCGACTCCGCGCTCGACTGCATCATCACCGCCGACCACGAGGGCCGCGTGATCGAGTTCAACGCGGCGGCGCGGCGGCTGTTCGGCTACAGCCGCTCGGAGATCCTCGGCCGCGAGGCGGCCGACACCATCGTGCCTCCCTCCCTGCGCGAGGAGCTGCGGCGAAAGCTGCGCGACTTCGTCCTCACCGGCGGGGACCCCAACATGGGGCGCCGCCGCGAGGCGACCGCCATGCGGGCCGACGGCTCGCTGCTCCCGGTCGACGTGGTGGTGGTCCCGGCCTACGTGAAGGGTCGGGCCATCCTGACCGCCTACATCCGCGACCTGAGCGAGAAGCGCCGGGGCGAGCGCCTGGCCGCGGCCCGGCACCGAGCGACCCAGGCCCTCACGGGCTCGCTGTCCCTGGCCGAGGCCGCCCCCGCCGTGCTCGACGCCCTCGTCCACGGCCTCGACTGCACCGAGGCGCGGCTGTGGGTGGCGGACGGCGAGCCCCCGGCGCCGCTGCTCGCCGGGACCTCGTCCGAGGCCCTCGTCGCCCTGCCGTCTGCGCCCCGGAACGACGCTCTGGCGAGGCGGACGCTCGAGGAAGGGGTCGCCGCGTGGGAAGACCCGGGGGCGGACGGCGCCGGCGTCGCGCTCGCCGTCCCCGTCCGGCTGGGCGGCCAGGTGCTGGGCGTGCTGGAGGTCAGGTGCTCCAGGGCCGGCGCGAGAGAGCCCGAGTGGGTCCCCGCCCTGGCCGACGTCGCGAGCCTCCTGGCCCTCTTCCTGAAGCGGCAGCGGGCGGAGGCGGACCTGCAGCGCTTCGCTCGCTACGACTCGCTGACCGGGCTTCCCAACCGCTCCTTCTTCCTCGACACCCTGGAGCGCACCCTCTCCCGCGCCGGGCGCCAGCGCACGCGCAGCGCCCTCGTCTTCCTCGACCTCGACGGCTTCAAGGCGGTGAACGACAGCCTCGGCCACGCGGCCGGCGACGCCGTCCTCCAGACCATGGCCGAGCGCCTGCGGGCGGGGACCCGCAGCTCGGACCTCGTGGCCCGCATCGGGGGAGACGAGTTCACCGTCCTCGTCCAGAGCCTGGCCCGGGTGGACGACGCTGCCCTCGTGGCCCGGGCGCTGCTCGAGCGGGTCGCCCGTCCGTGCCGCGTGGACGACCACGACGTCACCCTCAGCGCGAGCGCGGGCATCAGCGTCTACCCGGAGGACGGCGGCGACGCCGACACGCTGCTGCGCAACGCCGACCTCGCCATGTACCGGGCGAAGCAGGAGGGCAAGAACTCCTACCGCTTCTTCACGTCGGAGATGAGCGAGCGGGCCCTCGAGCGGATGCTGCTCCTCGACGGCCTGCGCTCGGCTCTCGAGCGTGACCAGTTCGAGATCGTCTACCTGCCGGTTTTGCACCGCGGCGGCCCCCCCTCGCTCGAGGCGCTCCTGCGCTGGCGGCACCCAAAGCTCGGCCTCGTCACCCCCGCCTCGTTCATCGCGCAGGCCGAGGAGAGCGGCCTCATCCTGCCCATCGGGGCCGGCGTCCTCCGTGGCGCCACGCGCTTCGCCGCGTCGCTCGAGCGCCAGGACGTCCGGGTGGTGGTGAACCTCTCGGCCCGCCAGTTCCTCCAGCCGAACCTGGTGGACGCCGTCGGCGACGCGCTGCGGCGGAGCGGCCTCGCGGCGTCGCGCCTCGAGCTCGACCTCACCGAGCCCACCGTCATGACCGAGAGCGAGGAGACCACGGAGCGCCTGCGCCAGCTGCGCGGGCTCGGGGTGCAGCTGGCCCTCGACGACTTCGGCACCGGCACCTTCTCGATCCGGCGGATCCGGGACTTCGGCTTCCGCCGGCTGAAGATCGACCGCTCGCTGGTGGCGGACCTGCCCGGCAACGCCGACCAGGTCGCGCAGGTGACGGCGATCCTCGGCCTCGGCCGCAGCCTGGGCCTCGAGGTGGTGGCGGAGGGCGTGGAGACGGAGGCGCAGCGCTCGTTCCTCGAGGCGAGAGGCTGCACGGGGCTGCAGGGCTACCTGCTGAGCCCGCCCCTCGCCGCCGCCGAGGTCCCGGCCTTCCTGGCCAGGATCGGCTCGTAACTCGCGAGGTCCCGGGCGGCCAGGGCGGGGACGGCGCTCACCGGGGCGGCCGGACCGCCCCCGAGGCGATCGCCCGCAGATCCTGCCCCGCCGCCTCGAGACCCTCGAGCAGCCGGATCTGGTTGCGGGCGCGGTCGAGGTTGTGGCCGGGGCGGGTCGTGCGGTAGTAGCGGTCGCCGTCGAGGTGGTCGCCGAGGAAGCGGATCGCCTGCTCGTAGACGATCACCTCGGCTCCCGTCACGAGGAGGCCGCGCTCGGCGGGGGAGAGGGCGTCGCCCGCGCCCTCGATGAAGCCTCGGGCGAGCGCTTCGAAGACGGGGACGCGCACGGACACCGTCGAGAGGTCGGGATCGTCCTCCTCGGAGTCGCTCACCGTCGAGCGGGCGAGGTCGCCGAAGTCGTAGGGAGCGACGCCGGGCATCACCGTGTCGAGGTCCACGACGCACAGCCCCTCGCCGCTCTCCGCGTCGAAGAGGACGTTCGCGATCTTGGCGTCGTTGTGGGTGGGGCGCACCGGGATCTCCCCGCGGGCGGCGGGCCCGGTCAGCGCGGAGGCGAGCGCTCGCCGGTCGAGCAGGGCTTCGATCCCGGCCCGGCACTCCGCGGCCCGCCCGACGCGGTCCACCGCGACCGCCCGCTCGAAGCCCGCGAGGCGGCCCGGCGTGTCGTGGAAGGCGAGGATCGTCTCGTGGAGCGGCGGGCCCGGCAGGTCCCGGAGGTGGGCCAGGAAGCGGCCGAAGGCGCGGGCCGTCTCGCGGGCCTCCTCCGCCGTCGCCGCTCGCTCGGTCGCGCGGGTGCCCTCCAGCCACGGCACGAGGCGCCAGGTCTCGCCGGCCGCGTCCACGTGGTGGGTGGCGCCGTCGAGGGTCGGCACGAAAGAGAGCACGCGCCGCGCGACGTCGCTGACGCCTTCCCCGGCCAGGCGCGCCGCCACGTGGCGCGTGACCCGCACCATGTTCTCCATCACCTCGTCCGGGTGGTGGAAGACGTGGCGGTTGATCTGCTGCAGGAAGAAGCGTCGCCGGCCGCCGGGGGTCGAGCACGTCGCCACCCACGAGTGGTTGATGAGACCGCTCGTGTGCGGGTCGAGCGAGACGAGCGGGCCGGGGAGGGCGAAGCGGGCGAGGACGGCGGCGGCGTCCTCCCCGGTCGGAACGCGCACGGCCGGCGGGGTGTCGCTCACGTCCAGAGCCGGTCCGGGTACTCGCCCCGCGCGTGGAGCGAGTCGAGGAGCGCGACGAGGCGGGGCCGGTCCCCGGGGTGTGTCAGCCCGCCCCACGGGCCGCCGCCTCCGAGGACCCGCACCCGGGCCCCGCCCGCCTCGACGAGCGACTGGACGGCCGAGAGCAGGAAATACTCCGCCTTCGAGCTGCCGGCGTTCTCCGCGAGGAAGCGGCGGAAGCCCGCCTCGAGGGCCGGCACGACCGCGGGAGTGAAACCCCAGAAGTTGAGCGACACCGGCGTCTGACCGGGGATCGACGGACCGGCGCCCGACCCGTCGAGCTCGCGCCCGTTCTCGCCGTCCCGCTCGACCTTCAAGACCTCGCGGATGGAGAGGAGCAAGCCCTGCCCGTCGACGGTGCACACGCCCCGGCTCACCGGCCCGTCGGGACTCAGCGTCGTGACGAGGGGGAAGCCGACGATCGCGAACTCGGGCACGGGGCCGTCCTGCGGGCGCCGGAGGAAGCCGGCGAGCACGCGGTAGCTGCCCGCGCCGTAGAAGTCGTCGGCGTTGATCACCGCGAACGGCCCGTCCAGGAGCGGCGCCGCGGCGATCGTGGCCGGGCCGGTGCCCCAGGGCTTGCTCCGGCCCGTCGGCGGGACGAGCCCGTCGGGCAGACCGCTCGCCTGCACCGCGTAGGCGAGCGGCACGTGACGCGCGATGCGGTCGCCGACGGCCTCGCGCATCTCCGCTTCCATGCCCTCGCGCACGACCAGGACGCAGCGGTCGAAGCCGGCCCGCCGCGCGTCGAAGGCGGCGTAGTCGAGGAGGGTGGCCCCGCCCGGGCCCACGCGGTCGACCTGCTTGGGCCCCCCGTAGCGGCTGCCGACACCGGCGGCGAGGACGACGAGGGTGAGGCTCATGCGAGCCGGATGTTAGCGCAAGCCCGGGCCGGGGGCGCGGCCGGGCCGCGATGCCCGGAGCCTTGACAGGCGGGCGAGCCGGGGCGGACGATCGGCTCGTCCCCAAGGCCGAAAGGAGCGCGCCCATGCGAACGGGATCCGAGCTGCGCCCGCGGATGACCCTCCGGGTCGACGGCGCCCTGTGCCGCGTCGTCTCGGCCGACTACCACGGCGGCCAGGGCAAGATGGGCGGGGTCATGCACGCGAAGATCCGGGACCTTCGCACCGGGAAGGAGCGGGAGCGGCGCTTCCGGGCCGAGGAGACGGTGGAGGAGGTCCAGCCGGACCGGCAGAGCCTCCAGTTCCTCTACTCCGAGGCCGGGGTCAGCACCTTCATGAACCCGCAGACCTTCGAGCAGGTCGCGATCGAAGGGGAGCGGCTCGGCAAGGCGGCGGCCTGGCTCACGGAGGAGACGGTCGTCCCCGTCGAGTTCGTGGACGGCGAGCCGCTCGGCATCGTCTTCCCCGAGATCGCGGAGGCGCGGGTGGCGGAGACGGCCGCGCCCTACCACACCCCGGGCACCGACAACGTCTGGAAGGCGGCGACGCTCGACAACGGCGTCGCGGTGATGGTCCCACCCTTCATCGACGTGGGCGAGTGGATACGCGTGGACGTCGAGTCCAGCCGGTACGTGGAGCGCGCGAAGGCGAGACGCTAGGGAGCGGCTCGCCAACTCGTTTCAGAAGACCTGGTCCGAAGAGGCCCATCCGCTTCCCTTGTTCAGCGTCGGCCTGACACGGGAAGCTCCCGGGCCTCCGTAGCCGCACTCTGGACCGGCCCGAGGTAGTTGTCGAGCCAGGCGAGCGACTCGCGGATCATCTCGGCTCTGGGAGCCCTCCCAGCACGACGACCGCCGCCTTGAAGGTCGGGCCGGGAGGCGAGGTAGTCGACCGCGCGACGCACGTCTCGGACGAGCATCACCTGGTAGTCCGCGTACTCCTGCGACGACGATCCGCTCGAGCTCAACCGGCGTTCTCGGATTGAGGCGCACCGGGGAGGTGGGGGCCTTGTGCAGGATCGCGTCGAAGACCGCGCCCATGGAGTCGCCCGGGAAGGGCCTCGCTCCCGTGGCCATCTCGTAGAGCACCACCCCGAGCGAGAAGAGATCCGACCGCGCGTTCGCGGGGCGGCCCAGCACCGGCGGCGTGCGCGGCGTCGAGGGCGTCCGCGACCTGGGCCCCGATCCTCAGAATCTCATCCGTCGGGACGGGCCCCGCCTGGAGGCGCTCCCGGAGGGACGACCCGTGCAGCCGCTCCATCACCAGGAAGGGCTGTCCCTCGTGCTCGGCCAGGTCGTGGAGAACGCAGATGTCAGGGTGACTGAGGACCGAGGCCGCCCGGGCCTCGCGCTCGAAGCGCTCGCGCGCGGCGCGGTCCTCGAGGCGGCCGGCGGGGAGGAACTTGAGGGCGACGCGGCGGGGGAGGCGCAGGTCCTCGGCCTCGTAGACGACCCCCATGCCGCCCTCACCCAGCCGGGCGGTGATCCGGTAGTGGGCGACCGTCTGGCCGATCATGGACCCCTTCCGGAAGGGAAGCCGTCGGTGCGACGCGCGCTCGTGTTGGCGGTCTCCGGCTCCGGATTCCAGACCCGTCCTTGGGCGGCGGGTCAAGGTGCTACGATGCGCGCCGCATGACCGAGCGGCCCCGCATCCTGGTCTCGAACGACGACGGCCACCAGTCCGAGGGCATTCGCGTCCTCGCCACGGTCATGGAGGATCTGGGCGAGGTCTGGGTGGTGGCCCCGGAGGTGGAGCAGAGCGCTTCCTCGCGCGCCATCTCGATCCACCGCCCGCTGCGCCTACGCGAGGTGCGGCCGCGCTGGTACGCGGTGGACGGTACTCCGACCGACTGCGCGTGGCTGGGCATCCACCACGTGCTCAAGAGTCGGCGCCCGCGGATCATGGTCTCCGGCATCAACCACGGGCCGAACCTGGCCGACGACGTGACCTACTCCGGCACCCTGGCCGCAGCGATGGAAGCCTCGATCATCGGGGTGCCCGCCATCGCATTCAGCCTCGCCGGCTGGGGCACCCACGACTTCGGCCCCACCTCCCGCTTCGCCCGCGCACTCGTCGCGGCCGCGCTGTCGCGCGATCTGCCCCCGGGCCTCCTGCTCAACGTCAACGTCCCGCCCGGAGTCGAGCCCGACGGCTACGTCGTCACCCGCCTCGGCAAGCACTCGTACGGGTCCGAGGTCATCGAGAAGAAGGACCCGCGAGGCCGCCCGTACTTCTGGATCGGCGGGAACGAGTACCAGCACGAGGACATCCCGGGCAGCGACTGCAACGTCGTGCTGCGGGACGGGCGCGTCTCGGTGACGCCGCTCAGCCTCGACCTGACCGACGACGCGATGCGGGAGGTCGTGGCCGCCTGGTCGGTCGACGGCTTCTCGCGGCACCGGGGCTGACGCCCGTCGCGTACGCCAGGCAGCGCCGCCAGAACGTCCCCGTAGCCGCCCCAGTCGACGAAGTTGCACCCCCAGTGCCGGCGCGGGGTCGGCCGTAAAGGCGAGGCTCAGGCGACTGCGGGCTCCAGCATCGTGATCGTGCCGGCCGTAGCGTCGACCTCGACCTCGACGCCCACCGGCACCGTGAACTGCCGCTCCTGGTGGCCGATCATCGCCCCCTCGTACGCAGGGACGCCGAGCGGCTTCACGTGCTCGTCGAAGACCTCCTCGAGCGTGAGCGAGCCGTACCCTTCGCCGGGCTCGCACTTGCTGCACGACCCGAAGACGAAGCCTCGCACGCGGCCGAGGAGGCCGGCGAGGCGCAACTGCGTCAGCATCCGGTCGACCCGGTAGATGCTCTCGCGCACGTCCTCGAGGAACAGGATCGCCCCGTCGAAGGACGCCACGTAGGGTGTTCCGACGAGCGCGGTCAGCACGGTCAGGTTGCCGCCGACGAGCCGGCCACGCGCCTTCCCCGGCGTGATCGTGCGGGTGCGGTTCTCGCGCTGGACGAGCCGGTCCTGGCTGCCGGGCGGATTGGCCATCGTCAGCGCCGCGCCCTCGAACACGATGCGCTTGAACTGCTCGACCGAGAACGGCGGCCAGCTCGAGAGCAGCACCGGGGCGTGGAAGGTCACGAGGCCCGTCCTCGCGTGCAGGCCGCAGTGCAGGCCGGTGATGTCACTGAAGCCCGAGACCACCTTGGGATTGCGACGGATCGTCTCCCAGTCGAGGAGGGGCAGCACGCGCGCGCAGCCCCAGCCGCCCGTGATCGCGAGGACGGCCTTCACCGAGGGGTCGGCGAAGAAACGGTTGACGTCCGCGGCGCGGTCCTCGTCCTTCCCGGCGAGGTAGCCGTGGCGGTCGCGCACGTGGTCGCCGAGCCGGGGCTCGAGGCCGAGGGCCCGGGCCACATCCTGCGCGATCTCGATGTCCATGGACTCCCAGACCGCCCCGGCCGGCGCCACGAGGCCGACCACGTCCCCCGGCCGCAGGCGGGGGGGCTTGGTGATCGCCGGGGCGGCCCCCGGCGGGGCGGCGGAGACGGCTCCGGCCGCGCCCGTGACGAGCGCGGCCGGAACCGCGGCCTCGAGAAAATCCCGACGCCTCATGCCCGGTGGCTTACTTCCCGCCGGCGAACGAGGGCAGCGCGAGGCTCCGCATGGTGTGCAGGCCGGGCGCCGCGGCGAGCACCTTCGGGATCGAGTTGACGGTGATCGAGTGGGTGGCGATGTCCCCGTGGTACCCGCCGAGCGCCTTGACGTGCAGCCTGGGCGAGCCCTCGACCTGGACGCTGTCGTAGGTCTCCGGCGCCCCGAGGTACGCCTCCATGTGGAGCGTGATGACGGGCTTGCCCTTCACGTAGCCGACGCCGTCCTGGATGATCCCGCAGACCTTGCCCGCCTCGACCTTGAGGAACTGGCTCTCGACGGGGGCCTCGGCGATCTTCGGCTGGATCTCGTCGGTGATCCGGTCGAGCTTCCACCCGAGCCCGTCGGCGATCATGGCCACCGACTCGGTGAGCCCCACGTGCCGGACGGTGAGGGCCTTCACCTTCTCCGCGAACTGCTCGGCGGTGAGGCCGGAGCCGATCTTCTGCTGGAAGGGCAGCCGGCGGATCCGGGCGTCCTGGATGCGGTCGATCCGCACCGCGTCCACCCGCTCGCAGATGGAGGTGAGGGCGAGGGGCAGGGCGTCCATGGCGAAGCCGGGGTTGACCCCGGTCCCGACCACGGCCACCTTCGCCTTCTTCGCCGCGGCGTCGATCTTCCGCGCCAGCGCCCGGTTCGAGAACCAGGGGTAGGAGAGCTCCTCCGTCGTCGAGACGATCGGGACCTTCAGCTTCAGGACGGTCTCGATCTGCGGCCAGACGGCCTTCAGGGCGGAGCTCGTGCAGAGGACGGCGACCTGCGGCTTCGTCTTCTTGATCGCGGCCACCGGGTCGGCCCCCACCCTCACGCCGGTCTTCTTCCCGAGGCCCACCACGTCGCCGAAGTCCTTGCCCGCCTTGGCGGGGTCGATGTCCACGGCGGACACGATCTTGAAGTTCTTCCGGGCCGCGAGCTGGCGGGCGACGCCCGCCCCGATCGGCCCCAGGCCCATGATCATCACCTTGGTCGGCATTGGCTTATCGGCTCCTTGAAGGTCGTTTCTCCGCCGCACGGCGCGGCGAGGCGGGCCGCATGATACCCCCGGCCTCGCGGGAGTCGCCTGAGCCAAACGGACCTCCGCCGGCCCGCCCGTCACTTCAAGTGCTTGATCAGTATGACCTCGTTGCCGCGCTCGTTGTGGATCATCTCGTCCACGATCTGCCGCGCGAGCAGGAGGCCGAAGCCCCCGGGGCGCAGGCCGCTTCCCTCGCGGGCCTCGGCCACCCCGAGGGGGTCGTGGGGGCGGGTGACGGCGGCGTGGGGCAGGGCGGCGAAGTCGAAGCCGGGGCCGGGGTCGCGCAGGTAGAAGACCATCGTGCGTGCGGTCCGCACCGCGATCACCTCGACCACCTGGTCGGGGTCGAACCCTCCCCCGTGCTCCATGGCGTTCATCAGCACCTCGCGAAACGCGAACATGAGGTCGTCGCGGGGGGTCTCGGGCACGTCGGAGCGCAGCTCGGTCAGGAAGTTGACGAGCCGCTCCGCACTCAGCAGCCGACAGTTCACGCGGACCGAGATCCAGTCGGGAGTGGCGGAGACGACCTCGATGCCGTCCTTCCAATGCTCGGCCTCGGCGGCGCGGGCCAGCATGTCGGCGATCTCGGAGGGGTCGAAGGGCGCGCTGAAGCACGCGAAGACGCGCCGGCGCAGGGCGCCGATGACCTGCTCCGGCGTCGTGCGGGGGGTGAGGAGCACGACCCGGACTCCCGGCCGGGCCGCGCGCACCTCGCCGAGCAGGGGGGCGTCGGCCTCGATGTCCGTGTCCGGAGAGCTCACGACGACGTCGTAGGCCCGCCGGCGCAGGTGGCGCAGGGCGTCCGCCTCGCTGCTCGCCGTCTCGATCGAGTGGCTCTCCAGCAGCGGCGAGCCGCGCAGCGCCTTCAGCAGGCCTTCTTCGGGGGCGACCATCAGGATCCGCGCCATGGCTGACCTCGGGGGAGAACCGCGCCATTGTAGGGCAAACCGCTCCCGGCGCTCGGACGGCGGGGTCTCAGCGGTGCGGCCGCCAGACGCTGGCCGCCCGGGCGAGCTCGTGGCCCGCCCCGTCCGCGCGCAGCTCGTGCACGAAGGAGGGGTCGCCGCCGTCGGCCACCCGCCGGGTCCGGGCGGTGACGGCGTCGCCGTAGACGGCCTCCCGGCGGAACGCGATCTCGAAGGCCGACGGCTGGCAGCGCTCCTGCACCTCGTCCGGCACCGTCTCCAGCGCCCACTCGACGTAGCGGGTGTTGTTCACGTGCCGCACCGTGTCGAGGTCCCCTCGCCGGACCTCGAACCGCCGCTCCAGGTCGGCGGGCTCCGCGGGCTCGAGGGCCGAGGGCGAGCGGTCGAGGGCAGGGGGGCGGTCGGGCACGGGGCAGCCGCGGACGAACTCGGGCAGGCGCGCGAGCCGGCGTGCCCGCAGGTCCACCACGACCCAGCGGCTCGTGCCCACCGCCACGCGCGCGCCGGAGTCGTCCACGACGTCGAACTCGCGCCGGGCCAGGGCGCGCTGGAACGGGCGCGCCCACGTGGTGACGTGGAGCGTCTCGCCCTGGCGCGGGTAGCGCTCGACCTCCACCCGCATCCACTGGATCACCCACACGAGCCCCTCCTCGGCGAGGCGCTCCATCGCGTAGCCGGCGCGCGCGGCGTCTCCGCCGGCCGCCTCCTGGAGGAAGGTGCACAGCGCCCGCGGGGCCAGCCGGCCCTCGGTGTCGACCTCGTACGAGTGCACCGGGAAGCGCTGGCGGTGGAGGGGCTCGGTCATGCGGGCTTCCTCGCTCGGAGCAGACCCGGTGATTCTAGTTGGAAACGGCCGTCCCTCTCGGCCAGAATCCCGTGAGGAGGCGCTCATGGACCGGAGGGAGTTCGTCGTCCAGGCGGCGGGGGCCGGTGCCCTGCTCTCGGTGTTCCCCGCGGGGCTCTCGGGGCTCGAGCGGGAGAAGGGGCCGGGCGGCCTCGAGCGGCGGGCGCTCGGCAAGACGGGCGAGAAGCTCTCGGTGATCGGCTTCGGCGGGATCGTGGTGAAGGACGCGACGACGGACCAGGCGGCCGAGCGCGTGCGCGCGGCGATCGACGCCGGCGTCAACTACTTCGACGTGGCGCCGAGCTACGGCAACGCCGAGGACATGCTGGGGCCCGCCCTCGAGCCTCACCGCAAGGGCGTCTTCCTCGCGTGCAAGACGCAGGGGCGGACGAAGGAGGCCGCGAACGCGGAGCTCGAGAGCTCGCTGCGGAAGATGCGGACCGACCACTTCGACCTCTACCAGCACCACGCGGTCACGAAGAAGGCCGACGTCGAGACGATCCTCGGCCCCGGCGGGGCGATGGAGGCCTTCGAGGCCGCGAAGAAGGCGGGCAAGGTCCGCTTCGTGGGCTTCTCCGCCCACTCGGTCGAGGCCGCGACCGCCCTCATGGACGGCTACGCCTTCGACACGATCCTCTTCCCGGTGAACTACGCCACGTGGCACGCCGGCGGCTTCGGCCCGCAGGTCCTCGCGAAGGCGAAGGAGAAGGGGATGGGCATCCTCTGCCTGAAGGCGATGGCGAAGGGGCCCTGGCCGGAGGGGGCGACGAGGCACCACCCGAAGTGCTGGTACGAGCCGCTCGACGACCCCGGAGGACGCGGCGATGGGCCTGCGCTTCACGCTGTCGCACCCGGTGACCGCGGCCATACCGCCCGGCGACGAGACGCTCTTCGCCCTGGCCCTGAAGCTCGCCGCGGGCTTCCAGCCGCTCTCCGACGCGGAGGTCGAGGCGATCAAGGCGAAGGGGCCTCGCCGCGGCCCCGCTCTTCCGCTACCCGAGCCAGGACGCCTGAAGCTCACCCCCGCCGGTCGAGCTCGGCCAGGGCGAAGGCGTACGCGCCGATCGCGACGGCTCGGCTCGTGCCCAGGCGCGAGAGGCCGACTCCGACTGCGCTGCCGCGGGTCGTAGGCCACCTTCCGTCCGGAGCCGGGCACCTCGAGCTCCCTCGCCTCGCCCTTGACGAAGGCGGCGCGCTCGGTGGGGTCCTCGAGGTTGAACGCCTTCATCTCGAGGCGGGGAACGGGGCCCGAGGGCGTCTCGAAGGGCGCGTTCATCCCTGCCACGAGGGCGGGCAGGAAGAGCTCGGCCGCGCCGGTGAGGCCGCCACCGATCACGACGAGGCCGTCGACGAGCGTCACCGCCGAGGCGAGCGCGTCGCCGGCCGCCTCGCCCATCCGGCGGAAGGCCTCGAGGGCCCCCTCCCGGTGGCCGCGCGCCTCGCCCTTGCCGATGGCGAAGATCTCCTTCGGCTCCGGCGCCGTTTCGAACGCGATCCCGGCCGCCGCCGCGTAGGCGCGGCGGATCGCGCGGATGGAGACTCCCTCCTCGACGTTCGACCCCGGGTCGAGCTTGTTCCGGAGGAGCCAGATCTTCGCCCCCCGCCGAGTTGTCGCCCATCCAGAGACGGCCGTCGCTCACGATGCCCCCGCCGAATCCGGTCCCGAAGGTGGCGCCGAAGAGGTTCTTGAAGCGCTTGGGGCTGCCCGCCTCGGCGAGGAGGCCGTTCACCCAGGGCAGGAAGCCCGCGATCGCCTCGCCGAACGCGAAGAGATCGCCGTCGTTGTTGATGAAGACGGGCACGCCGAACCGGTCCTCGAGCATCGGGCCGAGGGCGACGCCGCCACGGAAGGCCGGCAGGTTGCCCAGGTCCCCGATGATCCCGCGCGGGTAGTCGGCGGGGCCGGGGAAGGCGAAGCTGATGGCCACCGGCGGGGCGGGTGCCTTCTCCTTCACCCGGGCGAAGCCCTCGAGGATCGTGTCGAGGCAGAGCCGGAGGTCGTGGGCGTTCGACGGGAGCGTGATCGGCTCCACCAGCAGCCGGTCGGACCGCACCGCGGAGAAGGCGAACTTGGTGCCCCCGGCGTCGAGGGTCAGGACGACGCGGGGGTCGCTCGCGTAGGACACGTCACGCCTCCCTCGCCGCGGGCCGGCCTCCGCTGCCCATGGCGAGCGCGAGCAGGTAGGCGAAGGCGCCGAGAGGCACGAGGAAGGCGACGCCGAGGCCGACCGCGTCACCGATCCGCCCCATGAGCGGAGGGAGCACCGCACCGCCGAAGATCGCCATGCACATGAGGCCGGAGAGCTCGGCACTCCGCTCGGGTCGCGCCTCGACCGTGAGCGAGAAGAGCACCGGCCAGATGTTGGCGAAGCCGAGGCCGGCGAGGGCGACCCCGGCCACGGCCAGACCGGGGACCCCCGACATCACGAGGGCGATGCCCAGGGCGCCGAGCGCCGCGCTCACGCGGAAGAACGCCCGCGGGGTCATGAAGCTCAGGACGGCCGAGCCGAGCAGGCGCCCGACGGTGAGACCCCCGAAGAACAGGGTGGGCCCGAGGAGCTTGGCCTCGGCTTCCCCGTGGCCCAGGCTCTCGAGCCGCGGCGCGAGCCAGGTGCCCAGGCCGACCTCGGCGCCCACGTAGAGGAAGATCCCGAGGACGGCGAGCGCGAAGGCCGGCTCCCGCAGGAGCGCGAGGCTGCTGCCGACGCTCGGCGGAACCTCCGCCCGGGTCTCGCTCACCTTCAAGAGAGCGACTGCGGCGAGCGCGAGGAGCGTCAGCACGAGGAAGACCGGGAACACTCTCCGGAAGCCCAGGTCGCCCAGCGCCAGCCGTGCGACGAGCGCCGTGCTGCCCACGCTGCCCACGCCCTTCACGAACTGCGCGAAGCTCAGGTTGCGGGCGAAGCGGCCCTCCTCCGAAACGTCGCGCATGATCGGGTTGCCCGCCACCTGCAGCAGGGTCGTCCCCACCCCCAGGACGAACACCGACGCCAGCAGGAGGGCGAAGCCCGGCACCACCACCGTGGGGACGAGGACTCCGAGGCCGCTCAGCCCGAGCGCGAGGAGCAGCAGGTTGCGCTTCCCGATCCGCGCGGCGAGGACGCCCCCCGGCACGCTGAAGATCGCGAAGGCCACGAAGGCGAACGCCGGCAGGAGGCCCGCCATGAAGCCCGAGAGCGAGTACTGCTTCCGGATCGTGCTGGCGAGCGGACCCATCGCGTCCACGAAGCCCATCGTGAAGAAGCACAGGAAGATCGGCAGCGTCCGCACCTTCATGGGAGGTCTCCTGGTCCGGGGCACGAGTGCCCGGTGCGGCGGAGGCTAGTCGAGACGCGCGGCCGTCGTCAAACGGCGGACGGCCTCGAGGGGGCGGCCCCGGCGCCTCTCGTCGAGGCGGCGGCAGCCCTCCAGGAGGAGCGCGTTGAATTCCGACGCCATCGGGGCCCCCTCGACGAGAGCGCCCCGGTCGAACTCGAACTGACCGTTGGGCCAGGCGATGAAGTCGTAGACGACGACCGGCCCCTCGTGGTCGGGGCCGACGGCGGACACGATCTGGCCCTGCCGGAAGGCGATGCGGACCGCCTGGCTGCCCCGGCGGGCGACGAGCACGCCGGTCAGCTGGTTGAGGTGGCAGATCTGCAGGACCGCGGGGGCGCCCACGAGCTCCACCGCCCCGCGCAGCCCCGCCCCGGCCTCGGCCCCCAGCTCGATCTCGGCGAAGCGCCGGAGCAGCAGCTCCAGGCGGATGAGCAGCTCGCGCGAGGCGACGGGCTTGGCGAGGAAGTCGTCGGCGCCCGCCCGGAGCGCCTGGTACCGGGTCCCGCAGTCGTCCCGCCTGGACAGGAAGACGACGGGGGTGCGGCGCAGGAGGCTGTGGCTTCGCATCCTCCGGCACAGGTCGAGGCCGTCCCCGTCGGGCAGCGACAGCTCGGCGAGCACGAGCCACGGCCGGCGCGCCACCGCCACGCGCAGCGCCTCGGCGCCGGTCGTCGCCTCGAGCACCGCGAACCCGTGGCGCACGAGGTCCTGCACGATCGCGCTCCGGTCGCCCTCGTCCGGGTCCAGCACGAGCGCGGTGCGCAGGGCGATGGGGATGCTGTCGAAAGGCCGCGGTGCCGAAGGCGACGCGGGCTCGACCGGCACCGACGCGCGCTCGGCCGCGGCCGCCGGGCCGAGGACGTCGCGGAAGACGGCGTCGAGGCCCTCGACGAGCCCGCTCGCCTTCCAGGGCCGGGGGAGGAACTCCACCACGGCGAAGCGGCACGCGGGGGCCGCCTCCGGGGCGGACCCGTCGATCTTCAGGGTGACGACGGGGAAGCGGGCCGACGCGGGGTCGAGGTGAAGGGGGCGCAGCACCGCGTAGCCGTCGGTCAGCGACGGCGGGATGCCGCGGAACACGGCGTCGCCCCGCCGGCGCTGCCACGCGGGAATGGCCTCGAGCCGGGCGATCCCGAGGTCCACCAGGACGACGTCGATGGCCGACACGGACGCCACACGCGTCGCGGCGTTCGGGTCGTCCGTCACGAAGACCCAGTAGTCCTCGCGGCGGAGCAGGCGCTCGGTGGAGAAGCGGTTGATCGTGTCGGCTTCGAGGACGACGACTCGCCGTGTATCCGACACCCTTCCCTCCCGACGGACCTTGAAGATGACCGAACGACTCCGCGCCGGGCGGGAAGGGAGAGGGACCCTGGAAGGATCCCGAACCGCTGCGCAATGAAGCTGGAGGCCGAATGATGCGGGCGGAATGCGAGCGCTGTCAAGGGGTTTCGAGCACGAGGCCCTGCGGCGGGCGTGCTGTGTCATCGAGGATACGGAATGCGTATTGGGTCGTGCGAGCGAGTGTCGAACGGGTCGGCGTTCGTGCCGCCGGGCTGACCGGAAGACGGACATCGGACGCCGAAGGAGGGAGTCCGACTCCGCCCTTGGACGGTCGTCGGACCCCTGCAACGCGCTGCGTGGACGGTGGATCCGCATCCCGAGGGAAGTCGCGAGACCGGCGGGTACGGCCCTTGCCTTCAAATCCCGCGCGGCCCGCGACGGTCGGGCGGGAGGAGCGGATGATGCGGATGAATCTGGCGTGCGTGACGGTGGCGGCACTCCTCCTGGGGGCGTGCGCCGAGTTCGAGGACGCGACATCGCCTTCGCTCGAGGGTCTCGCCCTCGTGTCGATCCAGCCGTCGCAGGGACCGGCCTCGCTCTCGCAGTCCCGTCCCGCGACCTGCTCCTGGTGCACCGCGGCCTTCGCCGCTGAGGTCTCGGTCGTCTCGCCCTCCACCCTGACCAACGTCAACCTGTGGCTCGACGGCTGGTCCGGCGACCGCCGCTGCCTCACCTCGCAGCACGACACGCCCGCCGACGGCTTCACGCTCGCCGCTGGCCAGGCCGTGACCGTGGGCTTCCACGAGGCCGCCATCGACTGCACGCCGCCCTTCACGATCGACCGTGTCGAAGCCCGCCTGCGCTCGGGCGACACGCTCGTCTACCAGGGCTCGTGGAAGGTCGCCCTCTCCTTCGTGAACTGAAGCCCCCCGAGCGGTCCTTGCGCTTGACCCGCCCGCGCCCGCGGGCGTAGCTTCGCCCCGTCCGGGGAGGGCGCATGCGCACCATGGCCGCGGTCTTCGTGTCGGTCGTGCTCGCGGGCGGGGCGGCGTCGGCACCCGCCGCCCAGGCCCGGTCGAACGCGCTGGCCACGGTCACGGTCGGGCTGCCCCCGGCGGGCGGCAACGTCAACTACGCCGGCAACCGCCCGCCGCTCGTCCCGAGCCCCCTCGTGAAGCTCCCGCTCGGCAGCGTGAAGGCCGAGGGCTGGCTGAAGCTGCAGCTCGACCTCATGGCCGAGGGCTTCACCGGCCGGCTGCCCGAGATCTCCCGCTTCTGCCGGTACGACGGCAACGCCTGGACGGACCCGTCGGGCCAGGGCGGCTTCGGCTGGGAGGAGGTGCCCTACTGGCTGCGGGGCTTCGTGGACCTCGCTCACCTCACCGGCGACAAGCGCATCCTGGACGAGTCGCAGCGCTGGCTCGAGGCGGTGATGCGCACGCAGCAGGAGTCCGGCTACTTCGGCAGCCGGACGAACCTCGCCGACGCGGAGTCCGGCACGCGCGTCCTCGACCTCTGGCCCAACATGGTCATGCTCTACGCGCTGCGCTCGCACCACGAGGCCACCGGCGACCGCCGCGTGATCGACCTGATGACGCGCTACTTCCGCTGGCAGTCCACCCTGCCCCTCGACGCCCTCTACCCGGGCAGCTGGCAGAAGTGGCGCGCCGCGGACAACCTCGACAGCATCCATTGGCTCTACAACCGCACCGGCGAACGCTGGCTCCTCGACGTGGCGCGCGTCAACCACGAGCGCACTGCCGACTGGGACGGCGACGTGCCGACCTGGCACGGCGTGAACCTCGCCCAGTGCTTCCGCGGCCCGGCGCAGTGGTACCAGCAGACCCGCGACCCCCGCTACCTGAAGGCGACCGCGCGCGTCTACGACACGGTGATGGCCCTCTACGGCCAGCTCCCCGGCGGGGGCTTCGCCGCCGACGAGAACGCCCGCCCCGGCTTCTCCGACCCGCGGCAGGGCACGGAGAGCTGCGCCTTCGTCGAGCTGATGCACTCCCACGAGATGCTGGCCCGCATCACGGGCGACGCGGCGTGGGCCGACCGCGCGGAGGACGTGGCCTTCAACTCGCTGCCCGCCACGATGACCCCCGACCTCAAGGGACTGCACTACCTCACCGCGGCCAACCAGGTGCAGCTCGACCGGAGGAGCAAGGCGCCGCTGTTCGACAACGGCGGCGACATGCTCTCCTACAGCCCGTGGCAGTACCGCTGCTGCCAGCACAACGTGGCCTTCGGCTGGCCCTACTTCGTGGAGAGCCTCTGGATGGCCACCGGAGACAACGGCCTCGCCGCCGTCCTCTACGCGCCCGCCCGGGTGAAGGCGAAGGTGGACCAGGGGGTGAGTGTCGACCTCGAGGTCCAGACCGCCTACCCGTTCGACGCCACGATCGACATCACGGTCCGCCCGGCCTCCGCCACCCGCTTCCCGCTGTCCCTGAGGATCCCCGCGTGGGCTGGTGCCCCCGCGATCGAGGTCAACCGGGTGGCCGTGCCGATGCCGGCCGGAGTGCGCTCGTGGGTGACGCTGACGCGCCAGTGGCGGCCTGGCGACCGCGTCCGCCTCACGCTGCCGATGGACGTTCGCCTGCGCCGCTGGGAGCGCAACGCCAACGCCGTCTCCGTGGAGCGCGGGCCGCTCACCTACTCGCTCGCCATCCCCCAGGGGTGGAACCGCACCAACGAGGACGAGAAGTGGCCCGCGTTCGAGGTGTTCCCGCAGGCGCCGTGGAACTACGGCCTCGACCTCCAGGCGCCGATCGAGGTGGCGACGGCGAGCGTTCCGCTGAGCGACCAGCCGTTCACGCTGGAGCACGCCCCCGTCGTCCTGAAGGCCCGCGGCCGGCGGATCCCGCAGTGGCGGCTCGAGCCGAGCGGCCTCGTGGGCGCGCTCCAGCCGAGCCCCGCCCTCTCCACGGAGCCGCTCGAGACGATCACCCTCGTCCCCATGGGCTGCGCGCGGCTCCGGGTCGCGGCCTTCCCCGAGGTGAAGGAGGAGGGGGCGCCGGCGTGGGTCGAGTCCGCGCCCCTCGCGTTCGCGTCCAGCGCGTCGCACTTCACCCCGCCGGCCGCGATGAGCGACGGGCGCACCGGCCAGTCCTCCGGCGACCTCGACGTGCCGCGCTTCCTCTGGTGGGACCGCTACGGCACCCTCGAGTGGGCGCAGTACGCGTTCCCCCGCCCGCGCGAGGTGTCCTGGGTCGAGGTGTACTGGGCCGACGAGGAGTTCTCGCGCAGCTCCGGCCGCGTGCCGCACGACCTGCGGCTGTCGGCTCCGACCGACGGCCGGGTCCGGCTCCCCGCCTCGTGGCGCCTTCTCTACTGGGACGGGGTCGCCTGGCAGCCGGCCGCGGAGGCGGCCGACCACGGCCTTCTCCGCGACCAGTGGAACCGTCTCGCCTTCCGCCCCGTCGTCACGACCGCGCTCCGCATCGAGGCGCAGCTGCGCCCGCGCCAGTCCGGTGGCATCCTCGAGTGGCGCGTCGGGCCGTGACGGCCCTCAGGCGATGCCGAGCCGCTTCTGGATCTCCTCGAGCGGGACGCCCTTCGTCTCGGGCATGACCTTCACCACCCAGAGGAGCTGGAGGACCATCATCGCCGCGTAGAACGCGAAGGCGTGGCCGCCCGAGGCCTCCGCGATCACCGGGAACGTCCACGAGATGACCGCCGCCATCACCCAGTGGGTGAAGCTGCCGAGGGCCTGCCCCTGCGCCCTCACCCGGTTCGGGAAGACCTCGCTGATGAAGACCCAGATGACCGCGCCCTGCCCGAAGGCGTGGGAGGCGATGAAGACGACGAGGCTCGCGAGCACCACCCGGCTGCCGGTGGCGGTGAACTCGGTGCCGTAGCGGTAGAAAGCCCAGGCGGTCGCGGCCAGGCTCAGGACGTAGCCAACCGACCCCACGAGCATCAGCCGGCGCCGGCCGAAGCGGTCGATGACCGCCATGGCCGCCATGGTGAACAGCAGGTTGGTGCCGCCCACGATCACGCTCTGCAGGAGCGCCGAGTCCTGCCCCGCTCCGGCCATGCGGAAGACGGCCGGGGCGTAGTAGAGGATGGCGTTGATGCCGGAGAGCTGGTTGAAGGCGGCGATCGCGACGGCGAGGAGCACCGGCCGGCGGTACGCCGGCTGGAAGAGCGACTCGCCGAGGGCGTGGTGCTCGAGGTCGAGCGAGGCCTGGATGGCCCGGACCTCTCGCCTCGACGGACCCCACGCCGCCGCCCAGGCGCACGAGGACGTGCCGGGCCTCGTCCACCCGGCCCCGGGCCACCAGCCAGCGGGGGCTCTGCGGGGTCAGGAAGAGGAGGACGAAGAAGGCGGCGGCGGGGAAGGCCTCGACGGCGAACATCCAGCGCCACTCCGCGGCCCCCAGGCCCATCCCCGCGAGCACGTAGTTCGAGAAGAACGCGAGCAGGATGCCGAGCACGATGTTGAACTGGCTCACCGCCACCAGCCGCCCGCGCAGGGGGGCGGGGGAGATCTCGGCGATGTACATCGGCGAGACGACGGACGCCCCGCCGACCCCGATGCCGCCGATGAAGCGGAAGAAGAGGAGCGACGCCCAGTCCCAGGCCACGCCGCAGCCCACCGCCGAGACGAAGTACAGCACGGCGATCCAGACGAGGACGGCGCGGCGCCCGTAGCGGTCGGCCGGGCGGCCCACGGCCACCGCGCCCAGGATCGTGCCGATGAGCGCGCTCGCGACGGTGAAGCCCAGGCCGAACCCGCCGAGGGCGTAGACCGACTTCAGCGCCTCGGTGGTCCCGGAGATCACCGCCGTGTCGAAGCCGAAGAGCAAGCCGCCGAGCGCGGCGATGAGGGTGCTGGCGACGAGCGTGCCGGTCAGCCGAGGCCGGCCCGGCGCGGGGGAGTCGAGGGTCACGGGGGCACCGCCTTCCAGTCCGCGGATTGTAGGGGCGGTCGCCCGGCGGCTCAACGCGGGTTGTGCTACAACCCCGTGGGAGCGGTCCCGGAGGATTGCGATGAAGCCCACACGGAACATCCTGGCCGGTCTCGCGGCCGCCTGTCTCGGGCTGGCGGTGGCGGCGGCCACGGCCCAGGATGCGGCGCCGCCCCTCTACCTCGACCCGACGAAGGACTTCGAGGCGCGTGCCAGGGACCTCGTCTCCCGCATGACCGTCGCGGAGAAGGTCTCACAGCTCACGAACGAGGCGGCCGCCATCCCGCGCCTGGGCGTGCCGCAGTACGAGTGGTGGAACGAGTGCCTCCACGGGGTGGGCCGCGCGGGCGTCGCCACCGTCTTCCCGCAGGCGATCGGCCTCGCCGCGACGTTCGACGTCCCGCTCGTCCGCGAGATGGCGGAGGTCATCGGCACCGAGGCCCGCGCCAAGCACCACGAGTTCGTCCGCCGGGGGCAGCGCGGCCGATACCAGGGCCTCACGTTCTGGTCGCCGAACATCAACATCCTCCGCGACCCGCGCTGGGGCCGAGGCCAGGAGACCTACGGCGAAGACCCGTACCTGACCGGCCGCATGGGTGTCGCATTCGTGAAGGGCCTGCAGGGGGACGACCCGCGGTACCTGCGCGTCGTCGCCACCGCCAAGCACTTCGCGGTGCACAGTGGCCCGGAGCCGGAGCGGCACCGCTTCGACGCCCGGCCCGCCGAGCGCGACCTGCGGGAGACGTACCTCCCCGCGTTCCGCGACCTCGTGCAGGAGGGCCGGGTGGCCTCCGTGATGAGCGCCTACAACCGGGTCGACGGCGAGTCGGCCACGGCCAGCCGGCGCCTGCTGGGGGACATCCTCAGGAAGGAGTGGGGGTTCGAGGGGTACGTGGTCTCGGACTGCGGCGCCGTCGACGACATCTTCGTGCGCCACAAGCTGGTGGCGACGGAAGAGGAGGCCTCGGCGCTCGCCCTCACCCGGGGCTGCGACCTCGAGTGCGGGACCGCCTACCGCTCCCTCGCGCCGGCGCTCGAGCACGGCCTCGTGCGCGAGGAGGACCTGGACGTGGCCGTCCGCCGGCTGATGGTCGCCCGGATGAGGCTCGGGATGTTCGACCCGCCCGAGCGGGTCCCGTACGCGCAGATCCCCTACTCGGTGAACGACGCGCCCGAGCACGACCTCCTCGCCCGCCGGGCGGCGCAGGAGTCGGTCGTCCTCCTGAAGAACGACGGCCTGCTCCCGCTGCGCAAGGAGCTCGGCACGATCGCGGTGGTGGGGCCGACGGCCGACGACGTGACGACCCTGCTCGGCAACTACAACGGGACGCCCTCGCACCCGGTCACCGTCCTCGCCGGCATCCGGAGCGCCGTCTCCCCGGGCACCCGGGTCGTCTACGCCCGCGGCGCCCTTCTCGTCGAGGGCCGCGAGGACCCGCGCGCGGCGGTCGCCATCGAGCCCGCGCACCTGCGACCGGCTCCCGGCTCGCCCGAGCACGGGCTCGCCGGGGCCTACTTCCGGGGGCGAGACCTGGAGGGCGAGCCGGTCCTCGCGCGCGTGGACCCGAAGGTGGACTTCCGCTGGGACCGTGGCTCGCCCGTGGACGAGACGGACGGCTTCTCGGTCCGCTGGACGGGGGTGCTCGTGCCCCCCGTCTCCGGCGAGTACGAGCTGACCGTCGCCGGAAACGACGGGGTGCGCCTCTTCGTGGACGGCGAGAAGGTGCTGGAGGAGTGGAGCGAGGCGAGCGTGACGCGGGCGGCGAGCGCCCGCGTGGCCCTCGAGGCGGGGCGCGAGCACGGCCTGCGGCTCGAGTACTTCGAGCACGAGCGCGACGCGGAGGTGCGGCTGGGCTGGCGGCTGCCGACGGCGCCCCCGCCGTTCGAGGAGGCGGTGAGCGCGGCCCGGGCCGCGGACGTGGTCGTCTTCGTGGGCGGCCTCACCCCCGAGGTCGAGGGCGAGGAGCTGAAGGTCTCCTACCCGGGCTTCGCCGGGGGAGACCGGACGGACGTCGAGCTGCCCGCGCCGCAGAAGGAGATTCTCGAGGCGCTCCACGCCACCGGGAAGCCGGTGGTGCTGGTGCTCACGACCGGCTCGGCCCTCGCCGTGCGCTGGGCCCAGGACCACCTCCCGGCGATCGTCCTCGCCTGGTACCCGGGGCAGCGGGGGGGCAGCGCCGTCGCCGACGTGCTCTTCGGCGACGCCAACCCCGCGGGCCGCCTGCCCGTGACCTTCTACGAGTCCGTGGGCCAGCTGCCGCCCTTCGTCGACTACGCGATGGAGGGCCGGACCTACCGGTACTTCCGCCAGGAGCCGCTCTACCCGTTCGGCCACGGCCTCTCCTACACCCGGTTCGAGTACTCGGGCCTGTCGCTCTCGCGGAACCGTCTCGGCTCCGGCGAGTCTCTCGAGGTCTCGCTCGACGTGAAGAACGCCGGTAGCCGCGACGGGGACGAGGTGGTGCAGCTCTACGCCCGCGACGTCGAATCGACGCGGCCGGTGCCGATCCGGCAGCTGCGCGGCTTCGATCGGGTCCGGCTGAAGGCGGGCGAGACGAAGCGCGTCCGCTTCGAGCTCGTGCCCGAGCGAGACCTCGCCTACTGGGACGTGGTGCGCCAGCGCTTTGCCGTGGAGCCGGGGGAGTTCGAGGTCGAGGTGGGCGCCTCCAGCCGCGACATCCGGCTGCGCGCGCGGGTGGGCGTCGAGCCGGGGGGCGAGTGAACCGCACCGCCTGGCTGGTGGTCGCGCTGCTGTGGCCGGTCGCGCTGCTGAACTACCTCGACCGCCAGATGCTGGCGGCGATGAAGTTCTCGGTGATGGCCGACGTCCCCACGATCGCCACCGAGGCGAACTGGGGCCGCATGCTCGGCCAGTTCAAGTGGGTCTACGCGCTCCTCAGCCCGGTCGGCGGCTACCTCGCCGACCGCTTCAGCCGGCGCCTCACCATCTGCGGCAGCCTGTTCGCGTGGTCGGCGGTGACCTGGGCCACGGGCCACGTCACCACCTACGACGGCCTGCTGCTCACCCGCTCGCTCATGGGCATCAGCGAGGCCTTCTACATCCCGGCCGCCCTCGCCCTGATCGCGGACCACCACGCGGCACGCACCCGCTCGCGCGCGGTGGGGCTGCACCAGATGGCGATCTACTGCGGCGTCATCGTCGGCGGCTTCGCCGGCTACGTGGCGGACAGCCCCGCCCTGGGCTGGCGCTGCGCCTTCGACGCCTGCGGCGCGGTGGGGATCGCGTATGCGCTGCCGCTCGTCTTCCTGCTGCGCGACGCGCCCCGGCCCGCCTCGGCCGCGGGGGAGCCCCCGCTCTCGCCGGTGCGGTCCGCGCGGGAGCTCGTGGGCAACGGCTCGTTCGTCCTGCTGGTGCTCTACTTCACGCTGCCGGCCATCGCCGGCTGGGTGGTGCGCGACTGGATGCCCGCGATCCTCAAGGAGCGCTACGCGGTCGGCCAGGGCCAGGCCGGCGTTTCGGCGACGCTCTACTGGCAGGTGGCGGCGATCGCGGGCGCCGTGCTCGGCGGCTGGCTGGCCGACCGCTGGATGCTGCGCCACGTGAGCGGGCGCATCTTCGTGAGCGCGATCGGCATGGGGCTCCTCGTCCCCGCGATCCTGGGCGTCGGCAACGCCGGCACGCTCGTCGTGGCGGTGGCGTTCCTCGCCCTGTTCGGCCTCGGCTGGGGCTTCTTCGACTGCAACAACATGCCGATCCTCTGCCAGGTCGTGCGGCCCGACCTGCGCGCGACCGGCTACGGCGTGATGAACCTCGTCAGCATCAGCTGCGGCGGCTTCGCCGACTGGGGCTTCGGCGCGCTCCGCGACGCGCGGGTGCCGCTCGACGTCATGTTCGGGCTCTTCGGCGCCGCCGCGGCCGTCTCGGTCGCCCTCGTCCTCCTGGTCCGACCCCGGCCGGAGCTCGTCCGGCAGAAGGAGGCCCCATGACACCCGAGCGCCCCCTCGTCGGCCTCGTCGCCGCCGTGCACACGCCGTTCCGGCCCGACGGCTCGCTCCACCTCGACGTCGTCGAGGAGCAGGCCGCCCACCTCCTGGCCGAGGAGGTCGGGTTCGCCTACGTGGCCGGCACGACGGGGGAGTGCCACTCGCTCTCCCTGGAGGAGCGCAGCCTGCTCGCGCGGCGCTGGGTCGAGGTCGCGCGCGGCACCGCGCTCGGCGTCGTCGTCCACGTCGGCGGGAACTGCCTGGGCGACGCGCGCGCGCTGGCCGAGCAGGCGGAGGCGCTCGGCGTCGTCGCGATCGCCGCCCTCGCCCCGAGCTACTTCAAGCCGAAGGACGTGGACTCGCTCGTGGCCTGCTGCGCCGAGGTGGCGGCCGCCGCCCCGCGAACGCCCTTCTACTTCTACGACATTCCCTCGCTCACCGGCGTGCGGCTGCCCATGCCCGAGTTCCTCGAGCGGGCCGCGGACCGCATCCCGACGCTGGCCGGGCTCAAGTTCACGAGCCGCGACCTCGCGGCCTACCAGCGGTGCCTGCAAGCCGCGGGCGGGGGCTTCGACGTGCCTTTTGGCGTCGACGAGTGGCTGCTCGCGGCGCTGGCGCTGGGCGCGCGCGGCGCGGTCGGCAGCACCTACGCCTTCGCCGCGCCCGTCTACCGGCGGATGCTCCGGGCCTTCGCCGCGGGCGACCTGGAGTCGGCACGGCGCGAGCAGTACCGCGCGGCCGAGCTCGTCCACCGGCTGTCGGGCCTCGGCTACATGGAGGCGGCCCGGGCGGTGATGACCCTGCGGGGAGTGGACGTCGGCCCCTCGCGCCTGCCCCACGGCCGCCTCTCCACCGAGCAGGTCGCGAGGCTCCGCCGCGAGCTGGAGACGTTGGGCTTCTTCGACTGGCTGCGGCCCTGACCGGGCCGCCGCCGGCCTAGCCCTTCGCCTGGTGCAGCGCGAAGGCGGCGCCCTGGGGGTCGAGGCACTGCGCGATCCGGTCGCCCCCCGGGATCTCCATCGGCCCGTTGAGCACCGTCCCGCCTCCGGCCTTGACCGCCGCGACCGACGCCTCGATGTCCGCCACCTTCACGTACATCAGCCAGTGCGGGGGGAACGGCATGTCCGTGGGCTTCTTGTAGATGCCGCCGAGCGGCATCCCCGGCCGTCCGAACTCCTGGTAGACGCCGACCGGCTCTCCCATGTCGTTCGCCCCCAGCCTCTCCCAGCCGAAGAGGGCGGCGTAGAAGGCCAAGGCACCCTCGCGGTCGGTGGTGGCGAGCTCGCGCCACGAGATGTCGAGCGGAGCCGGGGGCCCGTCGGGCCGGCCCGCGCCCGGGTCGCTCGGCTGGAGGATCGCGAAGTGAGCGCCCGCCGGATCGGACAGGACAGCGAAGCGGCCGATGGATGGGATCTCCGTCGGAGGGACCTCCACCTTGCCCCCCAGCGATGCCGCCTGCCGCGCCGTGGCGTCGGCGTTCTCGACGGCCACGTACGGCATCCAGTTGGGTGGAGCCCCCCCGGCCTTCGCCTCCGCGGGCAGCTCCATGAGCCCGCCCACCGCCTGCTCGGCCTTCATCCACGTCGTGTAGGGCGTCGGCCCGGGGAAGGGCTGCGGGCGCCAGCCCACGACCTTCGCGTAGAAACCCTTGGCCGCGCCGGGGTCCGTCGTCATCAGCTCGTACCAGCAGAACCGGCCGTGCCAGGGCTCAGCCATCGCGTCCTCCTTCGCTTCGGTTGCGGTGCCTATCCAACCACAGACGAAGCGCGGCGCCGGGAAGTTCCCGCCTCGCGTCCGCCGGAGATGAGATAGGCTCTCCCCCCGATGAAGCGAATAGCGGTCGTCCTGCTCCTGTCCCTCGTCCCGGTCTTCTCTTCCGCCGCGGAGAAGCCGGCCCCCCGCCCCGCCGATGCGAAGTGGATCTCTCTCTTCAACGGGAAGGACCTCGACGGGTGGGTCCCGAAGATCACCGGCTACGACGCGGGGGTGAACTTCGGGGACACCTTCCGCGTGGAGAACGGCATCCTGAAGGTCTCCTACGACCGGTACGAGGCCTTCGGGGACCGCTTCGGCCACCTGTTCTACGAGACGCCCTTCTCGCACTACGTGATCGCGGTCGAGTACCGCTTCGTGGGCGAGCAGGCGAAGGGCGGCCCGGACTGGGCGTTCCGCAACAGCGGGATCATGATCCACGGCCAGCCCGTGGAGACGATGCGGAAGGAGCAGGACTTTCCCATCTGCATCGAGGTGCAGCTGCTCGGCGGCCGCGGCGACGGCAAGCCTCGCTCGACGGCCAACCTCTGCACGCCGGGGACGAACGTGGAGATGGGCGGCCGGCTCGAGACGCGGCACTGCGTCGACTCCACGTCGAAGACGTACGACGGGGACCAGTGGGTGCGCGTCGAGGTCGAGGTGCACGGCGGCGGGGTGATCACCCACCGGGTGAACGGGGAGACGGTGCTCTCCTACGAGAAGCCGCAGGTCGGCGGCGGGAACGTCTCCGGCTTCGACCCCGCGGTGAAGAAGGACGGCACGCTCCTCACCGGGGGCTCGATCTCGCTGCAGTCGGAGAGCCACCCCGTCGAGTTCCGCAAGGTGGAGCTGCGCCAGCTCGCGCCCGCGGCGGCGCCGGGGCCCGCCGCCTCGCCGGACTCGCCCTGATCAGGACTTCGGGCGAGCGCTGGCCCTCCGGAAGTCGTCGCGGGTGACGAGGTCCTTCTTCGAATCGAAGACGCCGTCCATCTGGAGGGCCGTCGGCCGCTCGGTGGCGTTCGTGTAGACACCTCCCTCCCCGCCGAAGCGGAGGATGCCGATCTTGCGGAGCAGGTCGAGCAGCTTCACGTGTCACCTCCCGGGCGCTTTGGACGCCTCGTCTCGACTTCGGACGAGGCGGCGCCCGACCGGGGTGGACTGCATCCTTCGTGCCGTCGGAAGGTCTCCCAGTGCCGCCGGCCGTCGGCGGGGCTGACCAGCGGCGCCCCCGTCGCGGGGTCGGCGTTCGTCGAGACGAAGACGGTGGCCGGGTCGGCGGGACGAATCGTGCCACGGGTTTCGCCTAGAATCCGCTGGGGCCCGCGTGGATCGGCCCTCGAACCGGAGGCGGGCATGCAGTACCGGCAGCTCGGGCGGACGGACATGAGGGTCTCGGCCATCAGCTTCGGCGCGTGGGCCATCGGCGGCACGTGGGGCACGGTGGACGACGAGGAGTCGATGCGGCGCGCTGCACGCCGCGGTCGACGCCGGGCGTCAACTTTGTCGACACCGCCGACGTCTACGGCGACGGCCGGAGCGAGCGGCTCGTGGCCCGTCTGCGGCGGGAGCGGCGCGGCGAGACGATCTACGTGGCGACCAAGGCCGGCCGCCGGCTGCCGACGCAGACCCCGGAGGGCTACAGCCGCCAGAACCTCACGGCCTGGGTGGACCGCAGCTTGAGGAACCTCGAGATGGAAGCGGTGGATCTCCTGCAGCTCCACTGCCCGCACCCGAAGGTCTACGAGATGCCCGAGGTGTTCGGGATCCTCGAGGACCTCGTCAAGGACGGCAGGATCCGCTACTACGGGATCAGCGTCGAGACCGTGGACGAGGCGCTGCGGGGGATCCGGCACGGCGGCGTGCAGACGGTGCAGGTCATCTTCAACATGCTGCGCCACAAGCCGGCCGAGCGGCTCTTCCCGGCCGTGGGGGAGCGGCAGGTCGGCATCCTCGCTCGCGTGCCGCTCGCGAGCGGCCTCCTGACCGGCAAGCTGACGAAGGCCTCGACGTTCGCGACGGACGACCACCGCCGCTTCAACCGCGAGGGCGAGGCCTTCGACAAGGGCGAGACGTTCTCCGGCGTGCCCTACGAGGTGGGCCTCGAGGTCGTCGAGCGGCTGCGCCCCCTCGTCCCCGCCGGGGTCACGATGAGCCAGATGGCGCTGCGCTGGACGCTGATGTGGGACGCGGTCACCTGCGCGATCCCCGGGGCGAAGACGCCGCAGCAGGCGCGCGACAACGCCGCCGCGGCCGACCTCGGCCCACTGCCGGCGGAGACGATGGCGGCGGCGAGGGCCGTCTACGACGAGCGGGTCCGCCCGCTCGTCCACCCGAGCTGGTAGACGAAGACCTCGCCGCCGGGCCCCTCAACGTGCCGCGGTCCGGAAGGCCTGCACGCGGTCGCCCCACAGCGACTCGTGCTCGGCCACCGTCCGCGCGAGCAGGGAGCCTTCGGATGCGCCGGCGACCGCGGCGCGAAGGTGCTCGTCCGAGAGGCTTCGCCGGGCCCGGTCGCAGGTGATGAGGGCCGCGGCGTACTCCATTGCGGGGTCGAGGCCACGGGCCGCCAGGGCCCGGCGGACGAGCGCGTAGCCGTCCTCGGGCGGATCGGCGGAGGTGCGATCGAAGCCGTGTCGCGCCTGGCGGTACGCCTCCACGGCGTAGCCGAGGTCGAACTGGAAGAGCGGGTCGGCCTCCCCATCGCTCGCCCGCGCGGCACGGCTGCGCAGGGCGTCGAGGAGGCGCTGGGCGACGGCGGTGTCTGCGGATGAGTAGATCGCGGCCCGACGCAGCGTCTCCATGCGAACCAGCACGGGGGTCGCCGGGTCGAGGAGCGCGACCGTGTCCGCGGCGAGACGCGCGCGATCGTAGGCGGGGTCAGGCGTGTTCCATCCGCTGCCGGTCCCCCAGGCGAGGGAGCGGGCGTTGCCGATGGCCATGGGGAAGCACGTCAGGGGGGCGCCGGCCTGCGCCACGGCGGGCGCGAGAACCAGGAGGGACACGGCGAGAGCTCTACGGGTTCGGCTGTGCATGTATTGCCTCCAGGGAACGGGTTCCCTGATACAGACGCCACGCGGCCGGTGCGCGTTAACGTGCCGGCCCCCCGGAAGCCGGAGCGGCCGCCCCCGCGTCGCTCCACCGGGCCGTCCAGTCCCGCCAGAACGAGGCGGAGCCGAGGCCCAGCTCGTCCCACCACGCCTCGCGCATCGCACCGTCGCCGCGCCGGATGCCGTCGCGCGTCACGCCGGAGGGCGGCGGGACGAGCGAGGCCAGGCGGTCGAAGACGCGCCCGCGCGCGTCCTCGTCGAGGCGCGACAGGAGGTGCCAGAGCGATAGCGCGTCCCGCTCCCGGGCCGCGGCCAGGGCGGTGTCGAGGGCCGCGCGCCGCGCGCTCGCGTCGGAGCCGAAGTCGATCTCGGCGAGCGCCCGGCGCAGCGCCTCGGGCGCCGTCTCGTAGTAGGGCGTGCCCGGCCCGATGCTGCGCCGGGTCGGGCAGGCGGCGCCCGCGGGGACGAGCGACTGCAGGCCGCGGCTCTCGAATCCCACCCAGCCGGCCTCGACCCTCAGCAGGCCCGAGCCGTCGTCTCCGACCTCGAGCGTGTACTGGCAGCCGAGGTCCACGGCGGCGGCCGACGGGGTGTCCACGCGGAACTGGCCGGGGGGCGCCCAGATCGTCGCGTGCATCACTCCCCGCTCGAGCGAGAGCCGATGCGCTCGGGCACCCGCGTCCACCCGGCCGACGCGCGTGTCCGGCTCGAGCCGCACCTCGCCGATCCTCCCGACCGAGAGCCGGGCGCGCCCCTCGCGGGTGTCGACCCACTCGCCGACGAGCAGGTGCGTCTCCCGCACGACCCGCGCCTCGGGCCAGGAGCCGCCCTCGAGCCAGGCGAGATCCCAGCCCGGGGGCGCCGCGGGCGCGGGAAGACGGGGCCCCGTGAGCGACGGGGCCAGGGCGAGGACGACCGTCGCGGCCGCGACCAGCGTCCGCAAGTCTCCGAAGAAGCGGGCCGGCCGGGCTCGCCGCGGAAGCTCGGGCGCCGGGCGCGTGCCGCGCAGCGGACGCAGCGCCGCCTCGAGCCGCTGGATCTCGGGGTCGGGCTCGCCCGACCCGTCCCACAGGTAGCTCACCGCTCTGTGCTCCTGCCGAGTGCCTCGCGCAGCATCTGCATTCCGCGGTGCAGGTTGACCCGGACGGACCCGGGAGTGAGCCCCGTGCGCTCGGCGATCTCGGGGCCCGTCATTCCCTCCACCAGCCGAAGGACCAGCGTCTCGCGGTAGGCCTCGGGCAGGCGGCGGACGGCAGCCAGCACGGCGAGGGCCTCGCCCTCGGGGTGGGGTTCGCCCGGCAGGTGGTCCGGCAGCTCCACCGTGTCCCGGCCGCGGCGGTAGTGGTCCCTCGCCCGGTTGCGGGCGATCGACGCGAGCCAGGGGCCGAAGCTCTCGTCGCGGCGCAGCGTGCCCAGCCGCCGCATCGCCCGGAGGAAGACGTCCTGGACGAGGTCGTCCACGTCGGACCGGGGGACCCGCGCGAGCAGCAGGCCGTGCACCATCGGCGCGAAGCGCTCGTACAGCCGGCCGAACGCCGTGCGGTCCCCGGTGCGGGCCGCCGCCACCCACCCGCCCTCGAGCGAGAGAAGAGGCGCCGGTCCCGGTCCCGTCAGCTCGTTCATCGTCGGGCTCAGCTCGAGGCCCAACCGCCCTCCCCGGGACCAGAGGCTTCCCGGGGAACAAGACGCGGCTCGGGGGGCGGGCGTTAACGCGCCCCCCGGCGCGCGCTACCTCGCGCCCTGAGGCGGCGCCTGGGCGCGCTCGATCGACTCGAAGAGCGCGCGGAAGTTCCCCGCCCCGAAACCCTCGTCGCCCTTTCGCTGGATGATCTCGAAGAAGAACGGGCCGGCCGCCGGGTCCTGGTAGAGGCCCGACGCCTCCTTCAGGAAGACCTGCAGCAGGTACTTCCCGGGGCCGTCCCCGTCCACCAGGATCTCGAGCTCCCGCAGCACGGCGATGTCCTCGTCGATCGCGCCGATGCCGAGCCGCTTCAGTCGCTCCGGGCAGCGCGTCGTAGTAGGCGCCCGGCGTCGGCATGAACTCGAGCCCACGCTCGCGCAGCTCCCTCACGCAGCCGATGATGTCCTTCACCGTGATGGCGAGGTGCTGCACGCCGTCCCCCCGCAGCTCCTCGTTGAAGATGTTGATCTGCGAGCCGCGTGAAGTTCGGTCGCCAGGGCTCGTTGTTCGCGAACTTCACCCCGGAGACGGGGTCGCGCTATGACGAGCGAGCGAAGCCCCGAGCCCTTCTGGTAGGACGGGTCCACGTCCGCCGTGTGGAACTGGATCTCCCAGAACCGCTCGAAGCCCATGACGTGCTCCATCCAGAGGGCCACCGGGGCGAGGGTGGGGAAGTTCGAGGTCGTGTGGTCGAAGCCCACGAAGCCGAGGCGGTTCTGCCCGCCGCGAGGGGCTTCGTACGCCTCGAAGCCGGGGTAGAGCGCGTGGTAGCCGCGCCGCTCGACGAAGCGGAAGGTGGTGTCCCCGAAGGGGGTGGTGATCGAGAAGAAGCCGATCTCGTTCCCGCTCTCGTCCTTGAACCGGCGCACGTCGTCGATGGGCGTGCCGCCCCGGCCCTCGAGGAGGCGGAACGTCTTCTCCACGTCCTCCACCTCGAAGTTGAGGGTGCCGACGCCGTCCGGGTACTTGCGCAGCCACCGCGAGGCCCGCCCGCCGTCCCCCCGCGGCTCGATGCACACGACGGCACAGTTGCCGGCCAGGAACGCGACCGACTTCTGCCGGCCCGCCTTCGTCAGCTCCTTGGAGCTGCCGCCGATCTCGGCGAAGTCCATGACCTCGGTGTAGAAGCGCCGGCTGCGCTGGAGCTCGTGCACGTAGTAGTGGACCGACTCGAGCCGCTTGATGCCGAGGGATTCCGCCTTCGCCATGTGCCTCTCCTACTCTCCAGAGACGACGCCCCGGCACTCGCCGAACCCGATCCGCGCGAAGCCCTCGCGCTCGCAGTGGCCGCGCAGGATCACCTCGTCGCCGTCCTCCAGGAATCGTCGCTCCTCGCCGGACGGCAGGGAAACCGGCTCCTTGCCGCGCCACGTCAGCTCGAGGAGGCAGCCCCGCGCGTCCTTCGACTCTCCCGACACCGTCCCGCTCGCGATCAGGTCCCCCGGCCGCAGGTTGCAGCCGTTCGACGCGTGGTGCGTCACCATCTGCGCCAGGGTCCAGTAGAGATCGCGCAGGTTGCTCCGGCTCAGCGCGAAGGGCGGCAAGCCCTTCTCGCGCATCGCCTTCGTCTGCAGCCGCACCTCGAGCCGCAGGTCGATCCCGCCGTGCGCCTCGTTCTCGTCGCGCGCGAGGTACGGTAGCGGCCGGGGGTCGCCCGCGGGCCGCACGAAGGCCGGCGCACGGAAGGGCGCCATCGCCTCGAGGGTCACCACCCAGGGGCTGATGGTCGTGGCGAAGCTCTTCGCGAGGAAGGGGCCGAGGGGCTGGTACTCCCACTTCTGCAGGTCGCGGGCCGACCAGTCGTTGACGAGGCAGAGGCCGAAGACGTGGCCCTCCGCCTCGGCCAGCGGGATCGGCGACCCCAGCGGGTTGCCGGGGCCGAGGAAAGCCCCCACCTCGAGCTCGTAGTCGAGGCTGCGGCTCGGGCCGAAGCCGGGCCCGCCGCCGTCCGCCGGCTCCGTCTGGCCGGAGGGCCGCGCGACCGGCGTCCCGCTCACGACGAGCGACGACGCGCGGCCGTGGTAGCCGATCGGCACCCACTTGTAGTTCGGCAGCAGCGGGTTGTCGGGCCGCATCATCTTCCCGACGTTCGTGGCGTGGAAGACCGAGGCGTAGAAGTCGGTGAAGTCCCCGATCGCCGCCGGCAGCTGCATCTCGGCGTCCGCGCGGGGCACGAGCACGTTCGGGGCCTCGGCCCGGGCGGTCACGAATCCCCCCTCGGCGCGCAGCAGGTGGCTCAGGCGGTGGCGCAGCGTCCCGCGCACCCGCGACTCGAGGGCCATGAGGCCGTCGAGGCCCGTGCCGTGGCAGGCGGCCTCGACCTCGGACGGCATCCCGCGCAAGAGGCCCCGCTCCGCGCACGCGGCGAGGTCGAGGACCTGGTCGCCGATGGCGCAGCCGATGCGGGCCGGACCCTCGCCCCGGTAGCGGAAGACGCCGAGGGGGAGGTTCTGGACGGGGAAGTCCGTGGCGGGGTCGTTGGCCGACTCCACCCAGCTGCGCAGCGACGCGTCGTGCGTCCCGTCGATCTTCGGGATCACAGCACCCCCAGCTCCCGCAGGTCGGCCACGGGCTCGGCGAACGAGCAGGAGCCGAACGAGCAGGCGAAGTCCCGCCGGCTCGCGGCGAGGGCCTCGGTGGGCACCACGCGGCCGCGCCAGCGCAGGCGTTCGGGCTCGAAGTGGAAGGCGTGCGCGTCCTCCTCGCGCAGCAGGCCCTCGACCTCGGCGAGCGGCGCCCCCACCCGCGCGAGGGCGGCCGCCGCGAACACGTTGACGAAGCCGTGCATCGTCGCCCGCGGGGCGTCCGTCTCGTAGGAGAGCGCCTGCTCGCCGCGGACGGGATGGTGAAGGCCCGCGGTGGCCTTCCACGGGACGCCGGCCTCCACGCAGGCCGCGATGAACCGCGCCAGCGCCGCCGGGCCGGGGATGGCCTCGGGTACGACCCCGCCCGTGCGGACCTTCGCCCGCGCGCCGTGGGCCTTCACCCGGGAGAGCAGCTCGTCGAGCTCTCCCTCGAGCGGCACCTCGACGAACGCGCTGAGCCCGGGCGGAAGCGCGTCGAGAGCCGCGTCCGCCTCCTCCGGGCTCGCCGCCTTCAGCTCGACCGTGTCCACGATCGCGCGGCCGGCGCTCTCGCGGTTGAAGGCCTCCACGACGGCGGCACCGCCGCGCACGTCGGCGCCGAGCAGCGCGCTGACCCGCCACGGCTCGGCCGCGCCCGGCTCCGGGAGGTACGCGTCCGCCGCCCGCCGCAGCTCCGTGAGCCGGCCCGCGGCGAGCACGAAGCGCCCGAGCATCCAGGCCTCGGGCGAGCGGCGCCACCGCGCGTACTCGGCCACCGCCTCCTCCATCGTGAGAGCGGCAGGGGGGAAGAGGCCGGCGTAGTCCACGAGGCCGGCGAGCAGCGCCTCGGCGGAGCGAGGAGTCACTTCTCGTCCCGCCGGCTCAGGCAGCTCGCGGGAGGGCTCGAGCCACGAGCGTCTGGTACGTGGCGTCCTCGATCGCGAGCGCCTCGCGGCTCACGAGGAGGGGCCGGAAGGTGTCGATCATGACCGCGAGCTCGTTCGTGGCCTTCGCCCCGACCGACTCCTCGGTCTTGCCCGGCTGCGGCCCGTGGGGGAGCCCGTCGGGGTGCAGCGTGATCGAGCCGAGCTCGATGCCCTTGCGGCTCATGAACTCGGCGTTCGCGTAGAAGAGCACCTCGTCCGACATCACGTTCTGGTGGCTGTAGGGCGCGGCCACCGCGTCCTTCTCGAAGTCGTACGGGCGCGGGCAGAAGGAGCAGAGCACCCAGCCCTCGCCCTCGAACGTCTGGTGCACCGGGGGCGGCAGGTGCACCCGGCCGACCCGCGGCTCGAAGTCGTGGATGCTGAACGCCCACGGGTAGTAGTAGCCGTCCCAGCCCACGACGTCGAACGGGTGGTGGGGCATCACCATCTCGACGAGGCGGTTGCCGCTCTTGACCACGACCGGGAACTCGCCGGTCTCGTCGCGGGTGACGAGCGCTTCCGGCCGGCGGATGTCCCGCTCGGAGAAGGGCGCCATCTCGGTGAGCTGGCCGTGCTCGTTGCGGTAGCGCTTCGGCGTGCGCACGTAGCCGGCGCTCTCGATCACGAGCAGGCGGTGGGGCCCGGTCCCGAGCCGCCAGCGGTGCAGGATGCCCCGCGGGATCACGACGTAGTCGCCGGGGCGATAGGGGAGGTCGCCGAAGGACGACTCGAGGACGCCGCCGCCCTCGACCACGAAGACGACCTCGTCCCCCTGCCCGTTGCGGTAGTGGAAGGCGTCCTCCTTGCGGGGGCGGGCCATCGAGATCGCGACGTCGGCGTTGAAGAGCAGCGGCACGCGGTCGAGCACGGCGCTCGGGCCGGTGTCGAGCCCGGCCGTCCGGAAGTGCCGGTGGCGCAGCAGGCGCTCCGGCTCCGCCACCCAGCCGAGGCCGCGGACCGGCCGCACGCTCGCGACCGCGGTGGGCAGCCTCAGGTGGTAGAGGAGCGAGGAGGGGCCGGTGAACCCCTGGTTCCCGACGAGCTCCTCGTAGTAGAGCGACCCGTCGTCCTTGCGGAACGCGACGTGGCGCTTGCGGGGCACGCGCCCCAGCTGCTGGTAGATGGGCATTCACCTCTCCGGGTACGGAGAATATCCATTGTATCCCGGCCGACGGAGGAGACAGGCTCACTCCCCTCGCGGTCGGCGTCGCCGGGGAAAGAGCGAGGTGCCCCCCTTCTCCGCCGGCAGCACCTTGATGGCGACGAAGCCGCGAGTCGGGGCCATCATGGGCGCGACCGCCGCGGCCGCCGGACGATCTTGACATCTGATGCGTGATGCATGATGCTATGCCGGTGAGGACCACCCTCGAGATCGACGACGATGTCCTGCAGGCGGCGAAAGACCTGGCGGCCAACCGGGGCTCGACGGCCGGCAAGGTCCTCTCCGAGCTCGCCCGCAAGGCGCTCGAGCCGAAGGGGAGGCGCCGGGTGCGCAACGGGGTTCCGCTGCTGGCCCGGCGTCCGGCCGGCGGCCCCAAGCCCACGCTCGAGCTCGTCAACCGGCTGCGCGACGAGGCATGAAGCCGGCGCTGCTGGACGTCAACGTCCTCGTGGCGCTCTTCGACCCGGACCACGTCCACCACGAGGCCGCACACGGCTGGTTCGGGGCGGAGAAACCCGCGGGGTGGGCCACCTGCCCCCTGACCGAGAACGGCCTCATCCGGGTCCTGTCGAACCCCGCCTACTCGACGGCCCCCGGGCGCCCCGCCGATCTCGCCGACCGCCTCCGGGCGTTCCGCTCGAGCGGTCACCACGCGTTCTGGCCCGACGACGCGTCGCTCTGCGACTCCAGGGTGTTCACCCTCTCCGTCGGCCACCGCCAGCTGACGGACGTCTACCTGCTGGGGCTGGCCCGCGCCCACGGCGGCCGCCTCGCCACGTTCGACCGGTCGATTCCCCTGAAGGCGGTCCGGGGCGCAGGCCCCGAGCACCTGGTGGTGATCCCGGCGTAGCCGAGGCGGCCCCCCGTCTCCGCCCTGCTCGTGGACCGTTACGTAGCCGGACCGCCGGAAGGCGGCTCTACTTCCGGTCCTGCAGGAGGTCGCGGATCTCGGTGAGGAGCTGCACGTCCGCGGGCGGCGGGGCCGGGGCCGCGGCGAGCTTCGCCGCGAAGCTGGCGAAGGGGCGCACGATGAAGAAGTAGACGACCCCGGCCTTCATCACGAAGTTGACGAGAGCCGAGAGGACGAGCCCGACCTTGAAGGGGCCGAAGAGCAGCGCGCTCTCGAGCTGCTTCACATCGCCCGGCGCGAGGACCGCGATCAGCGGGTCGATGATCCCCTTGATGAGCCCGTCCACCACCGCGTTGAAGGCGACGCCGATGATCACGGCCGTGGCGAGCTCCACCACGTTGCCGCGCAGGAGAAAGTCGCGGAAACCCTTCAGCATGTCGTCCTCCGTCTCGGGATCTGGGAAAAGGCTGGTGCGGGCGGAGTCTAGCACACGCCCCCCGGCACGCCGGCTCAGTCCTTGGTGTCCTTGACCACCCGTCGCCGTCGCGGCGGCCGGCGCTGGAGGTGATCGACGACCGCCGCGACGTCCCGCTCGGCTCGGGCGACGTCGCCGTCCCCCACCTCGAGCGCGGAGTAGCGGGCCCGCTCGAAGGCGTCGGTCGTGGCCGCGAGGGGCGCGCGCGGCTCGTCGAGGGCGCGGGCGAACTCGGCCGCCGTCTCGTCCGGGCGCCGGGCGAAGCCGGCCCGCTCCGCCGCGCCCAGGAGCCGGAGGTACGCGCGCACGACCTTCCCGCGCCGCCCGGGGTACTCCGGCAGGGCGCGGCGGTGCCGCTCCTCGGGCCGGATGCGCTCGAGCGAGCCGCGCAGGGGCTCCGGCGTCTCGATCGCCTTCTTCTCGCCGCGCTTCGAGCGCACGATCCAGCGGCCCACGAAGTACACGCCCACCGCCCCGACGAGGCCGGTGATCAGCATCGAGCGCAGGGCCCGCGTGTCGAGCTCGCGCTTCGGCTTCTCGTCGATCGGCTTGTAGCTGTCGTCGGCGACCTCGGGGGCCGGGTCGGGCCGCGCCTCGGGCGAGGCCACGCGCACGGCCAGGCCCACCGCGAGGGCCACCGGCAGCACGAGGGCCGCGGAGAGGGCGAGGGCCCGCCCGGCGTGAGGGTCGTCGTCGAGGCGGTGGGCGGCGAGGAGGCGCGCGTGGTGGTCGAGGCCGACGTAGAGGCCCACCAGGGCCAGGGCCGAGGCCGCGGCCCACGCCGCGAGCGGACCACCGCGCAGGCCGGCGAGCGCGACGAGGGCGAGCGACTGGCCCACGACCCCGCGGGCGTGGGGCGTCAGGCGCGCCAGGGCCAGCACGAGGAGCTGGTAGCCCGAGAGCACGTTGGCCAGGAAGCCGAGGAGGCCCGGGGTGGGGCTTCCCGCGGCGAGCACGAGCGCGAGGACCAGCATCGAGAGCTGGACCACGCCGAGGAAGACCGCGATCCGGTCCCGGCGCTTGGCCTCGATCACCGCGAAGGGCTCCCCCAGCCTCTCTCCGACCGCGAGCGCGACGCCGAGGGCGATCGCCCAGCCCAGCAGCTCTGCCTGGCCCGTCCGTCCCCAGGCCAGCATCGCGCAGGCCACGGAGTCGAGGGCCAGGAGGTACAGGACCGAGGCGCTGAGGGCCCTCACGCCCCGGCCCCCGGGGGATGGGAGAGATCGAGGAAGTCGGGCCGCGCGAGCTGCTCCTCGGGCGAGTCGTCGGGCCCGAGCACGGCCGCCGGGATGTCGAGCTCGACCAGGAGATCGACGAGGGCGGCCCGCCGGTTGCGCACGGTCTCGATCGGCGTGGGCGGGCGGTCCACCGGCGGGAAGGCGAGCGCGTCCACGGCGACGACGATCGGGTGCGCCGCGGTAGCCCGCAGGAAGCGGATCGCCTCGCCGAGGGCCTCGAGGTCCACGTCGGTCGTGGAGAGCAGCAGCGCCGCCGCCGCCCCCGGCGGGGCGAACTCCCGGTTCTGCGAGACGACCTCGGCGAGGGGCCGGGTGCCGGTCTGCTTGGCGATGACCAGCTGGTGCAGCGTGGCGGCCAGGTGGGCCTCGCCCTGGGCCGCCGGCACGACAACCAGGCGGTCGGACTCGGCCACGAGGCCGAAGGCGTCGCCGCGCCGGTGGGCCGTCCACAGGAACGAGGCGCCCACGCGCACGAGGTACTCGAGCGTCGACTTGCGGCCGAGGCCCGCGCGGCCGCGCCGCTCCAGGTCGAGGAACAGCGTGAAGACCGGCTGGAGGTCGCGCTCGTTCTCGCGCACCATCGGCGCGCCGCGCCGCGCGGTGGCCGGCCAGTGGATGCGCCTCACGTCGTCGCCGGCGGCGAACTCGCGCACGCCGCGGAAGAGGAGGCTCTGGCCGGCCGCGGTCGTGGTCACGTCGCGGGCGGCGAGGGTCGAGCGGCCCCCGAGCAGGGCCGCCGCCTCGATGAGCGTGGCCCGCGGGTAGACCTCGAACGGCTCCAGCCGCTCCAGCCGGCGGGCGGCGAAGAAGAGGCCCAGCGGGTCGAAGCCGCCGATCGAGAGCGGGCCGACCGTGTAGAGGCCCCACTGGCGGGCCACGAAGGCGCGGTAGGAGAGCACCCGCCGGTGCATCGACGGCAGCGGCCCGGGCTCGAGGACGCTCTGGCGGTCGGCGAGGCCGGCGCCGAACTGGTCCTCGGCCAGGACGAAGCGGGCGTCCCCGCCCGCGTGGTTCTCGAGGGCCACGTCCACGGTCAGCAGGTCGCCCTCGAAGGCGCTCGGCGGCAGGCGGCGCTGGACGTCGAGGCCGTCGAGGCCCCGGCGCGCCGCGAGCCAGGCGAGGCCGAGGAGGAGCGCCCACCCCGCGGCGAAGCCCACGAGGGCGGCGGACCCGCTGGCGAAGCCCAGCAGCCCCGCCATCGCGGCGGACGCGGTCAGGAAGCCCCGCCAGGGAGAGCGCTCGTCCACTAGCGCGGCTCGAAGTCCACCGGCACCTCGACCTTGCGCAGCACCTCCTCGACCACCCGCCGCCCGTCCACCCCCTGCACGCGCGCGTGAGGCTTCACCTGCACGCGGTGGGCGAGCACCGGCACCGCGAGGGCCTTCACGTGGTCGGGGGTGACGAAGCTCGCGCGGCGGATCGCGGCGAGCGCCTGGGCCACGTGGACGAGGGCCAGGCACCCGCGGGGGCTCGCGCCGAAGGTGGAGTGCGGGTGGCGCCGCGTCTCGGACACCAGCCGCTGCACGTAGACCAGGAGCGAGTCGTGCACGAACACGCGCCGCGCCGCGTCCTGGGCCTGCATGAGGTGGGTGCCGTCCATCACCGGCTGCAGGTCGCGGATCGGGTGGAACTCCCGCTGCGCTCGCAGCAGGTCCACCTCGATCGGGTCGGCCGGGTAGCCGATCGAGACGCGCATCATGAAGCGGTCGAGCTGGGCCTCGGGCAGGGGGAAGGTGCCCGCCATCTCGATGGGGTTCTGGGTGGCGATCAGGAAGAAGGGCTTGGCGATCGGGTAGGCGACGCCGTCCACCGAGACCTGCCGCTCCTCCATGGCCTCGAGGAACGCGGCCTGGGTGCGGGGTGTCGCGCGGTTGACCTCGTCCACGAGGAGCACGTTGGAGAAGACCGGCCCCTGGCGGAACAGGAACTTCATCTCCTTCGGGTCGTAGATGGAGACCCCGGTCACGTCGCTCGGCAGCAGGTCCGGCGTGCACTGCACGCGGCGGTACACGCCCTGGATGGAGAGCGCGATCGCGCGGGCGAGGATCGTCTTGCCGACGCCCGGGAGGTCCTCGATGAGCACGTGGCCCCGGGCGAGCAGCGCCGCCACCACCGTCTCGATGACGTCGTGCTTGCCGAGGATGACGCGGCTCACGTTGTCGATCAGGCGCGTGAAGATGGGGAGCCCCCCCGTCTCCGGCCGCACGCCTCGCCCGCCCGTGGCTTCAGCCGTCATCCGCCCTCCCGCGAAGTCCGGCCGGCCCCTTCCGCCCGGCCCGCCGGCACCGCCGCAATGGTAACGGATAAGCCCTGTCCGAGAAGCGGACAGAAAAGTCCAGGGACCGGACCCGCTTCCGCCCGGCATCCACAGCCCAAATCGCTGATCGGGCTCGAGATTGGGGTGGTAGGCTGAGTGGCCCGCGCCTTGCTTGCTGTCTCCCCGGGCTTGGCCCAGGAGGACGCCGTGGCAGGAAGAGAGAAGGGATTCAGCCTCATCGAGCTGGTGGTCGCGATGGCCGTCACGCTCATCATCACCGGCGCCGTGTTCCAGCTGGTGACCGCCGGCAAGAGCGCCTTCCGCCGGGAGCCCGAGCTGTCCGACCGCCAGCAGAACATCCGCTCGGCGATGGACCTCATCTCGCAGGACATCTTCCGAGCGGGGTACGGGGTCCCCCAGTTCGCCCAGGTGTTCACCAACGACCTCAACGGCACCGGGCAGATGGGCTCGGGGGGCGCCAGCACCGACGTCCTCGAGATCTTCATGGCCTCGGAGTGCCCGCCGCTGAGCGTGTGCCCCATCAGCGGCCAGGCCGGCAAGTCGGTGACGACGCGCGAGCTGTTCTCCTCCTGCTACAAGCTCCCCGCCCTCGTGATCCTGGGCGACCAGCAGACCTGGGGACTGCGGTGGGCGGAGGCGCCGGGGTCGGGGACTTCGAATCCCAAGTGCGAGGACTCCCCGCCGGGCACCAAGGGAGGGCACGCCGTCTTCCCGCCGGGCAAGGCGCCCCTCGTGAACCCCACCGGTGGCTTCGGCGGCTGGCAGCCCCAGTACATGCTCGTCGGCCAGGCCGTCCGCTACCGCATCAACATGGGCGCGGACGGCGTCCACAACCTGGAGCGGAGCACGGCCGGCGGGCTGAACGACCTCGATGGCAACAGCACGTGGGAGATCATCGGGAGGGGTGTCGAGGACCTGCAGGTCCAGTACGAGAACGGGATCGTCACCAGCGGGAGCGCCTGGCACGACACCCCGGGGACGATCACGTGCGGGGCGAACTGCACCGCGCCCACCGCGGCCGACTACAACACGCTCGTCCGGAGGGTGCGCGTCCGGCTCTCGGCGCGGGCGACCGGGGGCGGGCGGTTCGCGGGGGAGACGACGAGCGCGGTCGGCACCGCCGTCCGGGGCCAGCTGGTGAACGAGATCGCCCCGCGGGCGGCCCAGGCCACGCTCGCGACGGCCCACGGCGACATGTAGCCCCGGACGCCTCCGGGCCGTCCACGGCCCCGGTGCCGCCTGAGCCATTTGGCTCTCGCGGCCCCGGGGCCGGCGTCTTTAGCATGGGCCCATGAACGTACTGGTTCTCAACACCGGCAGCTCCTCGCTCAAGTTCCAGGTCATCGACACCGACCTCGAGACGATCGAGAGAAACGCGGACCGCCAGCTGGCCCGCGGCCTGATCGAGCGGATCGGCAGCGAGTCGCTCGTCACCTTCCGGGTCGAGGGCAAGCCCGCGGTGCGGCGCACGGCGGCGCTGCGCGACCACCGCACGGCCCTCGACTACCTGCTGCGCTGGCTTGTCTCGCCCGAGGCCGGCGTGCCCGGCATCGCCTCGGTCGGCGACATCCACGCGGTAGGCCACCGCACGGTGCACGGCGGTGAGAAGTTCGCCCGGTCGGTCCTGATCAACGACGAGGTGGTGGACCAGATCGAGGACTGCATCGACCTCGCGCCGCTGCACAACCCGGCGAACCTCAAGGGCATCTACGCCGCCCGCGAGCTCCTCGGCCCCGGGGTGCCGCAGGTGGCCGTCTTCGACACGTCGTTCCACTCCACGATGCCCGAGGTGTCCTACCTCTACGCGATCCCCTACCCTCTCTACGTGCGGCACCGCATCCGGCGGTACGGCTTCCACGGGACGTCCCACCGCTACGTGGCCTACCGCTACCGGATCCTGACCGGGAGGTCGTACGAGGAGACCAACATCATCACCGTCCACCTCGGCAACGGCTGCTCGGCCTGCGCCATCCAGAAGGGCGAGTCGATCAACACGTCGATGGGCCTCACCCCGCTCGAGGGCCTCGTGATGGGCACCCGCGGCGGCAACATCGATCCCTCGATCCTCGAGTTCCTCCACCACAAGGAGGGCATGTCCTTCCAGGAGATCGACGCGCTGCTCAACAAGCAGTCCGGCCTCCTCGGCATATCGGGGCTGACGAACGACATGCGCGAGCTGCTCGAGGAGGAGCGCGTCCACGAGGACCGGCGGGCGCGGCTCGCCGTCGAGATCTTCTGCCTGCGGGTCAAGCAGTACCTCGGGTCCTACCTCGCCCAGATGAACGGCGCCGACGCGATCGTCTTCACCGGCGGCATCGGCGAGAACTCGGCCGAGGTCCGCTCCCGGGTCTGCCAGGACATGGACTTCCTCGGCATTCTCCTCGACCGCACGAAGAACGAGGCCGCGGTGGGCGGGAAGGAGGGCGACGTGAGCGCCGAGGGCGCCCGCGTCCGCACCTTCGTGATCCCGACGAACGAGGAGCTGCTGATCGCGCGCGACACGGTGCGCTGCGTGAAGAACGCCCCGCGGCGCTGGTAGCGGCCCCTCGATTGCGCGACGCGGCGGGCGTGCGGTACCGTCGCGCGACGGAGGGCTCCATGACCACTCGCAGGGACCTGCTCAAGCTCACGGGCGTCGCGGCCGCAGCCGCTTCGGAGTCCGGCCCGCCCTGGCGCGCGCGCGCGAGGCGCGCCCACTGCGCATCCTGATCCTCGGCGGCACCGGCTTCATCGGCCCCCACCAGGTCCGCTACGCCCTCGCCCGCGGGCACAAGCTCACCCTCTTCAACCGCGGCCGCCGGCCGAAGGAGTGGCCGGCCCCGGTCGAGGAGCTGGTGGGCGACCGCAACACCGGCGACCTCAAGGCCCTCGCCGGCCGCGAGTGGGACGTGTGCATCGACAACCCGACCACGCTGCCCTTCTGGGTGCGCGACGCGGGGCAGGTGCTGCGGGGCAAGGTGAAGCAGTACGTCTTCATCTCGACGCTCTCGGCGTACGCGAGCGACAAGGACCCCGGCCAGGACGAGTCGGCGCCCCTCGCCGTCTACAAGGGCAAGGACGCGATGAAGGAGACCCAGGAGACCCTCCGCGCGGACATCGAGGGGCTCTACGGCCCGCTCAAGGCGCTCTCCGAGAAGGAAGCGCAGACGCAGTTCCCGGGGATGACGACGATCGTCCGGCCAGGCCTCATCGTCGGCCCCGGCGACGAGAGCGACCGGTTCACCTACTGGCCGGTCCGCCTCGACCGCGGGGGAGACGTGCTCGCCCCCGGAGACGGCAGCGACCCCGTGCAGTTCGTCGACGCACGCGACCTCGCGGAGTGGACGATCCGCCTGGCCGAGGCCCGCACGTTCGGTGTCTTCAACGCCATGGGGCCGGCCTTCGATCTGACCATGGCCGACGCGCTCGCCGGCATCCGCGCCGCGACTACGACGGGGGCCCAGGCTGCACTGGGTGCCCGCCGACTTCCTCGAGCAGCAGAAGGTGACCCCCTGGGGCGACATGCCGATCTGGGTCCCGGGGACGGGAGACACCGCGGGCTTCGGCCGCCGCAAGAACGCGAAGGCGGTCGCCGCCGGCCTCACGTTCCGCCCGCTCGCGCAGACCGCCCTCGACACGCTGGCCTGGTGGAAGACGCTGCCCGCCGACCGCCAGGCGAAGCCCCGCGCGGGCATCGCCCCCGAGAGAGAGCAGCAGGTCCTCGCGGCGTGGAGGGCCAGGAAGGCCTAGCCGGAGTTCCCGACGCGATAGCCCAAGTTCCTGAGACAGGGGTGGTGCTCGACGGCGTGAGGTTGGGTACTGCCTACAGGCGGTGGGAGACGCCGAGCAGGTCGAGAGCTCGTTGCTGCAGTGGCGTTGGGGTTGTGATCATCTCAATGGCTTAGCGGAGCCGTCCTTGGGCGCAGGGAGTTCTTGGCGATGGTGGCCAGGTCCTCAAGGAGGGTGGAAGCTGTGGACCGGAGACCCGTCGGCGGCGAGTTTGGTGTGCGCCTTTCGTTCGGCCTTCTCGGAGCGCAGGGCCTTGGCGACGGCGGAGCGGCGCCGACGTGCGGCTGCGGGCTTGTCGTCGTCTTCGAAGAGCATGGGGGCGAGGCGCGGCGCATGTGCCACTCGACGTAGTAGGCGAGCATGCAGATGAAGACGTGAGCGCGGACGCGATCGGCGAGATGGTGATGGATAGGGCGCAGCTTGAGATCGACGGTCTTGAGGCGCGGAAGGCGCGTTCCACGTGGGCCAGGCGCTTGTAGGAGAGCACGGTGTCGGCGGGGCTCAGTGTTGCGAGGGCGACGTTGGTGCGGATGACGTAGATCCCGTCGAGTGCTGCTTCCTGCGCTGATCGAGTCCTGGTTACGCTGGTAGCTGAAGTTCTCCTCGGCGATCTCGAGCTTGAAGTGCTTGCCCATCTTGAAGCGGCCGAGCACGCGTCCCACGCGCAGGCCGATCAGCGCCTTGCCGCGCAGTGAGTTCTTCGCCCGCCGGGCGGCCACGGCGACCTTCTCGAGCTCCTTCTCGGTCGCCTGGATCAAATCCTCGCGCTTGCGCTTGCGTTCCGCGGCCAGGAGCGGGTTGCGACACACGATCAGCCGCTCGCCCGGGTAGTCGGGGAGGAGATCTCGGCCAGGTCACGCTCGTCGAAGAGCGACACGTCGAGAGCCCCGGCGTCGACCAGCTTTCGGATGCCGGCCCGCGAAGCGCGGTGATCCACTCGAAGCCGGGCGTCTGCTTGAGATCCTCTTCGATGCGGCGGAGGTGATCATCCCCCGATCTCCGACGAGCACCACGCGCTCGAGAGAGAAGCGCTCACGCAGCTTCTTCACCTGGCGAGCACGGTCTTGGGGTCGCCGGTGTTTCCTTCGAACACCTCGGTCGCCACCGGACACCCCTCGGCGTCGGTCAGGAGCCCAAAGACGATCTGGAGTCGATCAAAGCGTCCGTCGCGCGAGTGGCCGACCAGCCAGGGAGCAGTGACGTCCCTCGAAGTAGGTCGAGCTGACGTCGTAGAGCACGAGTGTTCCCTCGCGAGGTGCCGCTTGCGAGGGCCGTTTCGATCCGCCCCTGCCTTTCGAGCAGCCAGTCCATCGCCTCGTAGAGCTCGTCCTCGTTTGCACCTGCGAGTCCCAGGACATGGCCAGGCTGCTCGAGAGGGTCTGCTCACCGAGCGATCGCACCAGAGCGAGCTTCGAGCGACCGGGCGGGCGGCGTCTCCGGCCCGAGGACGTGGCGGAGAGTCTGCCCGGCCGCGGCGGGGGGCAGCGCGAGAAGCTCGGAGTAGAGGGCGATCGTCATCTCGCACACCCGGGCCCGGTCGACGCCCGGCTCCTGCGCGTGCCGCAGGACGTCGACCTCGGACTCGCGCTCGCTCCGCAGGTGCGCGAAGGCCGCGTCGAGGTTCCGGCGGGCCGCGGCGCGGTCGAGGGGCTCGGCCGAGCCGTCCCGGGCGGAGGCCACGACCCGGCGCAGCGCGAAGAGGATCCCCTCCTCGAACGGCGATCCCCCGGCCGCGGGCGGCCCCGCCACGGCGGGGAAGAGGAAGCGATAGCACCGCTGGGGGTCGTGCTCCTGCAGCCGCGTGAGGGCGGCCACGAGGGCGCGGCCGAGCTCGACGGCGGCGGCGTCCGACGCGCGCGGGACGTAGCGCCACAGCTGCGGGCTCAGCAGCCTCTGCCCGACGAGTAGGGCCTCGCTGCCCTGTCCCTCCCGCGCGGCCTGCAGGAGAGAGAGGCGCAGGGGCTCGCGGAGAGAGGGGAAGTCCTCGAGGACCGCGCTGAAGAGCGGCTCCGTCGTGAGCAGGGCGGACACGTCCCGCTCCTGCTTCCACGCCCGCGCGCGGGGCATGAGCACGGCGTTGCCCAGGGTGAAGAGCACGACGGAGGCGACGAGGAGAATCGCGCGGTGGCGCCTCGAGCCGATCGGCCCGCTCCACAGCGCGACCGCCCACCCGAGGACCACCGCCACGGCCGCGATGCCGGCGGTCACGAGGATCTCGAGCACTCCAGCTGCGATTGTAGTCCCGGCTAGCGGATGGCGGTGGGGTCGATCACGACGTGCTTGATGCGCTCGCGCCGCCACGTGTAGGTCACGTGCACGCGCCCGTCGCGCCCCTGGATGATCGCCGGGTAGGAGTACTCGCCCGGGGCGTCCTCGAGGGCCACGGCCCGCCGCCAGGCCTTCCCGTCCGGCGACACCGCCACCTCGAGTCGGTCGCGGCCCTTCGTCGTCGGGTTGTAGACGAGGAGGAAGCGGCCGTCGGCCAGCCGCACCGCGTCGATCCCGGCGCTCGGGTTGGCGAGGCTCGTGGCGGTCATCGTTCCCCACGTGGCGCCGCCGTCCTCCGACCAGGCCTCCGTCACGACGCCCTGGCGGCTGCGGCAGAGAATCTGGAACCGCGTCGTCGAGTGCGGCAGGATCGTCGGCTGGATCGCCTGGAAACGGCCCGGGTCGTTGAGCGAGCCGGTCTTCTTCCAGGCCGCGGCCGAGGCGAGGTCCGGCGGGGTCCAGCGTTCCATGTGCACCACCCAGCCGTCGTGCTCGGTGCTCGACCCGGCGAGCAGGTCCCCGCTCTCGAGCGCCACGGGCTTGGCGCGGATCGGGCCGAGGATCCCGTCGGGCAGCTGGACCGCCTCGGACCAGGTCCGCCCCTCGTCGGCCGAGGCGCGGGCGAGGCCCCACCACGCGCGCGGGTTGGGGCCGACCTTGTAGAAGAGGACGAGCGGCCCGCGCGGCGGCTGGAAGAGCACCGGGTTCCAGCACGGGTGCCGGGTCCCGTCCGGCTGCGCGCCGTTCGCCACCTCGACCGGGGCCGACCAGCCGCCCTCGCCCCGCCGCGCGACCCAGATGCCCACGTCGGCGTTCCCCTCGCCGGTCCCCCCGAACCAGGCGGCGACGAGCCCGTCGCGCGTCTCGACGACCGTGGAGGCGTGGGCGGAGCGGAAGGGGGCGTGCTCGAAGACGAACCCGGACGACACCACGGGCGAAGGGGCCTCGGCGGCCGAGGCGAGGACCGGCACGAGGAGCAGCAGGGACAGGAAGAGGCCGCGCATCACGCCTCCCCGGCGAGGTCGAGGCCGAACACGCGCACCTCGGGCTCCCGGTCGGACGGGCGGGCCATGCGCTCGAAGCGGAAGCCGAGCTTGTCGAGGAGGCCGATGGAGGCCGCGTTGTCGGGGGAGGTGATGGCCACGACCCGTCTCAGGCCGAGGCCGTCCCGCGCGTGGCCGAGGACGGCCGAGGCCGCCTCGAACGCGTACCCCTTCCGCCAGAAGCGTGGAAGGAGCGCGAAGCCGACGTCCACGTCCTCGAGCCAGTCCCTCTTCAGCAGGCCGCACATCCCGACGGGCTCGCCGCTCTCCTTCAGGCCGACCTGGAGAAGCCCGAAGCCGTGGCGCGCGTAGCTGGCGAGAGGCCCCGTCTCGAGGTAGCGGCGGGCATCGGCCTCGGTCCGCACCCCCTTGTCCCCGATGTAGCGCAGGAAGGACGCCTCGTTCAGCAGCTCGACGACGAACGCCGCGTCGGCCATCGTGAACCGACGGAGGGTGAGGCGGCCGGTCTCGTGAGCGGGCATCCCGGGATCCACGCGTCCTCAGCGCCCCTTCGGGTAGCCCAGGCCGGAGCCGATCGGGAAGAGCGGGTCCTTCGAGTCGTGGGGCACGTCCTCGAGCTGCGCGCGCACGGCGTCCATCGAGGAGGGCATCTCGAAGGGGAGCCTGCCGGTCGGGGCGAGCTTCCCGGCGAGGACGTCGAAGAGGGCCTCGTCGCTCACGCCGAACGTGGCGAGGAGCGCCGCCGACTCCCGGGCGAGCTCGGGGACGACCAGCGGGTTGTGGAGGTGGAGGACGACGACCGTCGGCTTCTTCCGCGCGATCGCGAGGACGTGGTCCAGGGTCTCCGCGGGAAGGGTGAGGTCGATCGGCACCGCGCCCCGGGCGCGGAGGCCCGGGCCGAGGCCGGTCCGGGGAGAGAAGACGCGCAGGATGCAGACGTCCGCGTCCTCGGGGCCGGAGGTCGAGACGTAGCCGTACCGCGCGGCCACCGCGACGTCGAGGCCCTCCACGTACATGCGGGCGCCCTTCTTCAGGGGGAGGACGCCGCCCTCGTTCCTCAGGAGGACGACGGACTTGCGCTGCGCGATGTCCGCCTTGCCCTGAAACTCCGCCTTGCGCACGGTGCGGGCCGCCTCCTCCGGGCTCACGTACGGGTTCTCGAAGAGGCCGAGGGCGAAGAAGACCCGCAGGATCCGCCGGGCCGACTCGTCGACGCGCGCCTCGGCGAGGGCGCCGCTCTTCACGAGCTCGACGACGATCTCGGGCGTCGCGTCGCCGCCCAGCCGGTCGATGCCGGCCTCGATGGCCTTCTTGTAGCGGTCGCTGACGCTCAGCGACTCGACACCCCAGGGCATCCCGGTGGTGATGCCGGTGTCGGAGTTCACGACGCCGGTGTAGCCGAGCTTGCCCCGTAGCAGGTCGGTGACGATCTCCCGGCTGTAGGACATGCCCAGCTCTTCGGTGGTGACCCCCTTCGGCACCGCGTAGTAGGGCATGATCATCGCCGTGCCCGCCTCGATCGCCGCCTTCCACGGCCGGAGGTGGTACTCGAGGTTCTTCCCCGGGTAGACCTGGTTCTTCCCCCAGGGGAAGTGGGCGTCCTGCCCGCCGCCCGCCGGCCCCGCGCCCGGGAAGTGCTTCGTGGTGAGGGCGACGCTCGCCGGCCCGAGTTCCTTCCCCTGGAAACCGCGAACGACGGCGCCGATCAGCTCCGCCGTGAGGTCGGCGTCCTCGCCGAACGTCTCGCGGAAGCGTCCCCAGCGCGGCTCGGTCGCGACGTCGGCCGTCGGGTGGTAGGCCCCCCGGATCCCCACCGCCACGTACTCCTGCGCGGCGATGCGGGCGAACTCCTCCACGAGCGCCACGTCGCGCGTCGCGGCGAGGCCGAGCGTGCCCGGCCACTGCGAGAAGGCGTTCGAGGCCTCCGCGATCCCGAAAGTGCCGGGGGCACCGTAGTGGTTGCGGGGGTTGGTGACGAAGAGGACCGGGGTGCCGAGCCGCCGGGCCTCCGCCACCTGCTGCACCGCGTTCGTCCACGTCGCCATCGTCTTCGGGTCGGTGTTCTCGCGGTTGATGAACTGGACGATGTGCCGCTTCTGGATCGCGTCGGTCGTGCCCGGGGAGACGAGGGTCATCGGCCCGCCGGTGAAGGGGTTCGTCCCGAAGACCGGCTCCTCGCGGACCGTGCCGCCCGGGCCCATCGCCAGGGAGGGGCCGACCATGAGCCCCGCCTTCTCCTCGAGCGTCATCTGCGAGACGAGGTCGTCCACCCGCTCGGCCACGGGCCGCCGCCAGTCCTCGTACGGGTCGAGCCGGCCGTTCTTGTTGAGGTCCTTGAAGACCAAGCCGTCCGCTTGGAGGAGAGAGGCGACCCGGGCGGCGACGACGGGCTGGGCCGGCCGCAGCTCGGCCCCGCCGGCCTCGTGCGCGGCCGGCCCGAGGCCGAGCAGCAGCCCGGCCACACACCAGGAGATACCGGGGGGAACGGCTCCGGTGCTGCGCATGTTCGCTCTCCTCTTCCTATCGGGACCGTCGGGACGGGCGCGGCTTCGTCGCGCGCCGGGAGGCGAGCGGGACCCCCGTCAGCTCGTCGTAGAGGTGTACCGCCGCGCGGGTGGCCTTCAGGAAGTCGCCGAGGTGCAGGCTCTCGTTCTCCGAGTGGATGGCGGCCTGCGGGTCCTCGACCCCCATCAGTAGGCACGGCACGCCGCCGAGGGCGTCCGAGAAGGGCTGCACGAAGCCGATCGAGCCGCCGGCGCCGATCATCGCCGGCTCCCGGCCGTAGCCCTTGCGCAGCGCGCGCCGCGCGGCCTCGAAGGCCGGGCCCTCGGGGTCGGTCGTCCACCAGCGCGCGACGCCGGAGACCCGGGCCGTCACCTTCGCGCCGGCCGGGGGCCTCGCGGTCAGCTTCCGGGCGAGCAGGCGGCCGGCCTCGTGGCCGTCCATGTTCGGCACGGTCCGCAGCGACAGGCGGGCGCGGGCGGCGTCGATGACCTGGTTGGACGAGCCCTGGATCGGGTGGGCCTCGAGGGCGATCACGGTCAGCGAGGGCCGCGTCCAGAGGCGCTCCCACACCGAGTACGCCTTCTCGCCCGTGAGGTGCGTGCCCGGCCGCATCGCCGCGGAGGCGCGGAACTTCTTCTCGTCGAAGGGGAGGGCGCGGAAGCGGCGGAGCTGCCGGGCGGGCGTCTTCGCCACGCGCCGGTAGAGGCCGGGCACGTTCAGCGAGCCGTCGGGCCTCTCCAGGTCGGCGACGAGGCGAGCGAGGATGCGCACGGCGTCGGGCACGGGCCCGCCGAAGAACCCGCTGTGGACCGGCTGCTGCAGGCAGCGCACCTCCACGTCCACCTGGCAAATCCCGCGCAGCAGGTACGTGAGCGCGGGGTGGCCGACGTCGAAGTTGCCGGTGTCGGCGAGGACGGCGACGTCGGCGGCGAGCAGCTTCCGGTGGCGCGCGAGGAACGGCTCGAGGCCGGGCGAGCCGATCTCCTCCTCGCCCTCGATGAGGACCTTGACGTTGACCGGCAGGCGGCCCGCGGTCTCGAGCCAGGCCCGGATCGCGGCCACGTGGGTGACGAACGTGCCCTTGTCGTCCACCGTCCCCCGGCCGTAGAGGCGCCCGCCGCGCTCGACGGGGTCGAAGGGGGCGGTCGTCCACCGCTCGGGGCGCCCCGGGGGCTGCACGTCGTGGTGCCCGTAGACGAGCAGGGTGGGGGCCCCCTCGGCGTGGAGCCACTCCCCGTAGACGTAGGGGTGGTGGCCCGGCATCTCGAGGAGCCGGACGCTCTCGAGGCCGGCCCGCCGGAGGAGCTCCGCCGTCGCCTCGGCCGAGCGGCGCACCTCCTCCGCAGGGAACTCCTCGGCGGAGACGCTCGGGATCCGCACGAGATCGGCGAGCGACTCCCTCGTCTCCCCGGCGTGCGCATCGACGTGACGCAGGGCCGCCTCGACGGCGGGCTCGGGCATCTCGGCCTCCCGCGGCCGAGTCTAGTCCAGGCGGCCTCGGTCCGGAAAACCGCGGTCCCCGCCTGGGGTACAATCCGCGCGACATCCGACCAACCCCGCTCCTCCGGCCCGCGACGCGGGACCGAGAAGGGAGGCCTCATGAGCGACCAGCAGAACAAGCCCTACGTGCCCGACGACTCCTCGATGTCCGAGTTCACGGTGCGGGCCCTCATCCTCGGCCTGGTGATGAGCGTCGTCCTCGGCTCCGCCAACGCCTACCTCGGCCTGCGGGCCGGCATGACCATCGCGGCCACCTACCCGGCCGCGGTGATCGGCATGGCCGTCCTGCGCATGATGAAGGGCTCGCTCCTCGAGGAGAACTACGCGCGGACGGTGGGCTCGATCGGCGAGTCGGTGGCGGCGGGCGCCATCTTCACGATCCCCGCCTTCGTCATCCTCCAGATCTGGAGCTTCAAGAGCTTCGACACCACCGAGTACCTCACCGCGAGCGCCCTCATGATCGTGGGCGGCATCCTCGGGGTCCTCTTCGTCACGATCCTGCGCCGCGTCATGGTCGAGGACGCATCGCTGCCCTACCCGGAGTCGGTGGCCGCCAGCGAGATCCACAAGGCGGGCCAGCGGGGCTCCGAGGCGGCGATGCAGCTGTTCAGCGCGATGGGCGTGGGCGCGCTCATCAAGCTCCTCGGCGACGCCGGCGTCTTCAGCGCCTCCAACACGTTCACCCTGGCGGTGGGGAGGATCAAGGAGAGCTTCGTCCGCCTCGGGCTGAGCAAGGACGCGCCCACCATCACCGCCGGCGGCGCGACGACGTTCCAGGCGCCCGGGGTGAGCCCGGCCTACCTCGGCGTCGGATACATCATCGGCCCCGAGCTGGGCGCCCTGAACTTCGCGGGCGGCCTCCTCGCGTGGGGGCTCTTCGTCCCCCTCCTCGTCTTCTTCCTCGGCCCCCAGCTCGCCCCCGGCTACACCGCCGCGGACGGCGCGACCGACTGGGCGGGGATGGCCGGCCACCTGTGGCGCTTCATCGTCCGGCCGATCGCGGTGGGCGGGATGCTCGTGGGCGCGAGCTTCACCCTCTTCCGCATGCGGAAGAACCTGGCCACCGGCATCAAGCGCGGGATCGCCGACGTGCAGAAGTCGGCCACCGCGAAGGCGGCCACCGCCCGCACCGAGCGCGACCTGTCCTTCAAGACCGTGCTCTCCGGCATCGCGGTCGTGTTCGTGCTGATGATCGCGCTCTACCTCTACTTCACGAAGGTGCTGCCCGGCGCCTTCTTCGCCGCGGTCGTGATGATCGTCACCGGCTTCTTCTTCGCCGCGGTGTCGGGCAACCTCGTCGGCATGATCGGCTCCTCGAACAACCCGATCTCCGGCCTCACCCTCGCCACCACGATCGTGGCCGCGCTGACGATGGTGATCGTCGGGGTGAAGGGGGTGGAGGGCGTCGCCGCGGTGCTCGGGGTGGCCGCGGTCGTCTGCGTCTCCTCCGCGGTCGCGGGCGAGATGCTGCAGGACCTGAAGGTCGGCCACATCCTCGGCGGCACGCCGTGGAAGATGCAGGTCGGCGACCTGATCGGCGTCGTCGTCTCCGGGCTCGTGCTCTTCTTCCCCCTCTACCTGCTGCACACCTCGGACCTCGCGGCCAACCCCCAGAACGGCGGGTTCGGCGGGCCGAACCTCTCCGCGCCCCAGGCCGGCCTCATGGCCGCGCTGTCGCAGGGGATCGTGGGCGGCGAGATGGCCTGGCCGCTCGTGATCGTCGGCATCGCGATGGGGATCTCCCTCATCCTGGTGCGGGTGAAGAGCCCGATGCTGTTCTCGGTGGGGATGTACCTGCCGCTGGAGACGACCTTCGCGATCTTCGTGGGCGGCCTCATCCGCGGGCTTCGTGGACAAGCAGGCGACGAAGCGCGCGTACAACGCGGCCCAGAAGGCGCGGGTCGAGAACGCGGGCGTCCTCACCGCCTCCGGCCTCATCGCCGGCGAGGCCCTGATGGGCCTCGTGGCGGCCGGCGTCGTGGCGTTCAAGGCCTGGCAGGCGGCGAGCGACCCGAGCGTCGAGATCGCCTTCCCGCAGGTGCCGGGCTTCGGCGGGCTTGCCGGGTGGCTGGCCATCCCGGTGATGCTGTTCCTGGTCGTGTACCTCGTGCGCCGTCCGCTGGCGAAGGCGGGCGCGCCCGACGAGCCGGCCCCGCCCACGGCGGTGATGTAGCGTCTTCCCGGGAGGGGGCCCGGCACCTTCGGGCCCCCTCGCCCTCGATGGAGGGAGCGTGAGAGCGAGCGGCGACCCCGACCGCGCGGCGGCCCTGCGGGCCGTCGACAAGCGCTTCGCCGAGTGGAAGGCGGCGCTCGGCGAGCTGGTGAGCGTCCCCGGCGTCTCCGCCGCCGGCTTCCCCCCCGACGACCTGCGCCGGTCGGCCGAGGTCACGGCGGAGGTGCTCGCGCGCCTCGGCATCCAGAACGTCGCCGTCGTGAACCTCCCCGGCATCCCCCCTTACGTCTACGGCGACTGGCTCCACGCCCCCGGGGCCCCGACCGTCCTCGTCTACGGGCACCACGACGTCGTGCCCCCGGGCCCGGCGGACGAGTGGACGAGCCCGCCGTTCCTCCCCGTCGAGAGGAAGGGCCGGCTCTACGGGCGGGGCACCGCCGACGACAAGGGCGGCTTTCTCGCGTGGGTGGCCGCGGCCTCGGCGTACCTTGGGGCGACGGGCCGGCTGCCGGTCAACCTCAAGCTCGTGATCGAGGGCGAGGAGGAGGTGGGGTCCACCCACCTGGCCGATTTCCTCGCGCTCTACCGCGCGAAGCTCGACGCGGACGTCATCGTCCTCTCCGACACCTACAACTTCGCGACCGGCGTGCCCGCCCTCACCTGGCAGCTGCGCGGCCTCGTGCAGGTGGACGTCGAGGTGACCTGCCTCGACCGCCCCGTGCACAGCGGGGACTTCGGGGGGGCGGTGCCGGACCCGGTGCGCATCCTCTGCCGGTTGCTCGACGGCCTGCGCGCGAAGGACGGCCGGATCGACGTGCCCGGCCTCTACCGCCGCGTGGCCCGGCCGAGCGCGTCGGTGCGGCGCCGCCTGCGCGCTCTGCCGTTCTCGGAGGCGGCCTTCCGCCGCGGGGCGGGGATGCTGCCCGGGACCCGCCTCGAGCGCGAGCGCGGCGTGAGCGTCTACGAGCAGGTCTGGACGCGCCCGTCTCTCACGGTGATCGCGATCGAGGCCCACCCCATCCACGGCTCGTCGAACCAGATCCTCGACTCCGCCCGGGCGCGGCTGTCGATGCGGACGGTGCCGGACATGGACGCGCAGGAGGCGGGCGAGCTGCTCGTCCGGAAGCTGACCGCGAAGCCCCCGGCCGGCGCCCGCGTCGCCGCGCGGATCACCCGGACGACGCCGTGGTGGACGACGAGCCCGGAGGGGCCGGCCTTCGAGGCGGCGATGGGCGCGCTCGAGAAGGGCTACGGCCGCAGGCCCGCCCTCATCGGCTCCGGCGCGTCGATCGGCTTCGTCAAGCCGTTCGCCGACGCGATGGGCGTGCCCTGCCTCCTCACCGGCGTCGAGGACCCCGGCTGCGCCGCGCACTCCGCGGACGAGAGCCTGCACCTCGGCGACTGGAAGAAGTCGATGCGCTCGGCCGTCCACCTCTACGACGAGCTGGCGCGCCTCGGCCGGGCCGGCCTCGGCCGCTGAGGGGTCGTCGCCCCGTCCCGTCGCCCGGCTCCGGCACGTTCAAGGGGTTGGCGCCCAACGACTTGGATGGGAACTTCCGCGGCCCGGCCGGCGTCCTGACTCTCTAGACAGGCGTCGAGAACAGGGTCTCGAGGAGGGTTCCATGAGCACGTTCCGCAGGGTGTCGTCGATCGCGATCGCCGTGCTGGCCATCGGTGCGCTGGCCTTCGCGGGCGAGGCGCAGAAGGTCACCGGGAAGATCAGGGCGGTATCCGTAAACGCGGTCACCGTGGTCGCCGCCGACGGGGCCGAGCACACGTTCGAGGTGACCGCGGAGACGAAGGTGGTGGGTGCGGGGTGCCACCACCGGGCGGACGCCCTGGAGGCGAACGGCAAGAAGGCCGGCGTCGGCGAGTTCGTGCGCGAGAACCAGCGCGTGATGGTGCAGTACCGGGAGGAGAACGGCACGCGCTACATCCAGACGCTGCGCGTCCTCTGACGGCCGTCGGACGGCCCCGCCGGGCCCGCGCCCCCGCCGGGCGCGGGCCGTTCCGCGTCAGTCCCTCTGTGCGCGGCTCGGCTGGTGGCCCGGGACGAACATGTCCTTCCACGTCAGGTCGAGCGCCTTCTGCATCGCGAGGGGGTACGACCAGTCGCCGAGATCAGTCGCCCCCGCGTTGTTCGTGCCGAACGTGAACCTCGCGCCCTTCAACTTCGCGAGGCGGAGGAAGCGCTCGCTCGGGATCCTGTAGCGGGCGCCAATCTCGATCGCGACGCCGTTCTTGACCGCGGCGTCGACGACCTGCGTCATCCGGGCCTCGGTCCACAGCTCGTCGTACCTCGAGGCGATGACCGCCGGGAGGTACGTCGGGTTGACGTAGACGTCGATCGGCTCCGTCTCGAGGATCCCGACCGTCTTCGACACCAGCAGGTCCATGAAGGCCTGCACGTCGGGTCCGATCTCGACCTCCTCGGGGACGAACAGCCGCATCCTCTTGCCGGCGGCGTTCGTCCAGGTCATCGAGTCGGTGAAGACGTAGTCGAACCGGGCTCGCGTCTCCCGCGAGAACATCGAGACCCACTCGCGCCCCTCCGCCTGCATGCCGAGGAAGACGGGCTGGCCCTTCATCGACTCGACCCAGGCCACGGCGTCGGCGTCCGTCTGGATCGGGAATCCCTGGCCGCAGTTCACCGCAACCCCGAGGAACATCCCGGTGCCCCGCGAGAGGGCGAGCACCTGGTCGATCGTGAGGCCGCCCTTGAGGTGGGCGTGCAGGTCCACGAGGGGGAAGTTCGCGCGGCCGAGGGCGAGCACCTGCGCGTAGCGCTCGTCCACGAGGGGCATGGGCGCGGCGATGGCAGGCGGAGCCGGCAGGGGCTTCACCCGGAGGTTTCGATAGAAGGCCTTGCTCTCCGGGTCGTGGCACTGGAGGGCGAAGGTGCCGCGGCCGAGCCGGTTCGTCTTCGGGGCGCCCTCGGGGAGCGGGCCCGGCGGCTCGATCCAGTCCACCACGAGGGTGTCGTTCACCCGGACCTGGACGCGGGGCTTGCGCACCGTGACGTGCAGCGTGAACCACTCGTCGTCCTTCGCGAGCGCCTTGTAGACGTTGCGGATGCCGTAGAGGCTCCCGGTCAGCTTCAGCTCGAGGTAGTCGCCGTGGCGCTCCTGCGAGTTGTCGACCTGCACCTCGAAGCCCTCGGCCGGCCAGTCCCTCTCCTGGAAGGCCGTGTGGAAGTAGAAGCCGGAGTTGGCGCCCTTGCGGGCCTTCACCTCCACCGTCGCCTCGAAGTTCTCGAAGGCGGCCTTCCCGTCCGGGCCGACGTAGAAGAGGTGGCCCTTCGGACCGTCGCAGGCGATCGCGCCGTCCACGACGCGGAAGGACGCCGGGCTCTCGGCGGCCTTCCAGCCGGCGAGGGTCCGGCCGTCGAAGAGGGACAGCCAGCCCTCGTCGGTGGCCACCGCCGCGGGGGCCGAGACGAGGACGGCGGCGGCGAAGGTCGCGGCGAAGAGCGCGGCTGCGTCGAACGCGGGGCGGGCGCGCATCAGCGGCCCTGCAGGTCGACGTCGGCGTCGGCGTCGAAGCCGAGGCGCTTGTTGCCGTAGGCGCCCGACGTGTAGAAGTGGCCCTTGACCCGCGCCTTCACCCTGTCCTCGCGCAGCAGGTCCTTGACGACCCCGGGCAGGCTCAGGAAGTTGACGTCGAAGCGGCTCGCCACCTTCCCCTCGCCGAAGCCCGGGAGCTGCAGGCCCCTGGACTCGAAGCCCCGCCCGAGGCGGTTGCCGTTCACGAACAGCTCGTACTCCAGCCGGTCGATGTCGAGCGGCTCCGGGTTGGGGTTGCGGACGCGGAAGCGCACGTCGAGGGCGACCCCGGTGATGCCCATGTCCCCGACCTTCAGGCCGTCCAGGGCCAGGATAGGCGCTTTCACGGTGGCGCACGCCGGGGCGAGGCACGCCGAGAGCGCCAGGCCCAGCCACGCCGACCGACCGAACGTCCGTCGTCGATTGTCCATCTCACGCTCCCTTGACGAGGTCCGGACGGCAAGCCTACCGCGGGGCCCTCGCCGGCGCGAGGCCGTTCATCTCGGCGGCCACGCCCACCACGTCGCCGGTCATCGCGAAATCGACGGCGAGGATGTTGGGGAGCTTGCCGCGCTCCTTCTGGCACTGGCGCGCGCGGGCGAGCAGGAAGTCGTGGGCGTTGACGATCGCGGCGTTCGAGGGCTTCGGGGTGGGCGTCGTCTCGATCCAGTGGTTGATCTGGAAGAGCGGCCCGGAGGTCCCGCCGCGGTTCGGCCGGCACGAGAACTCCTCCGGCGTGTGGAACGTGTAGGGCGTCTCCTGGATCGTCTCGAAGGCCGGGTGGTACCAGGGCACCCCCTTCGTGTCGTTCTCCCCGAAGACGACGAGGCGCTGGTCCGAGTCGATCATCTCCCGAAGCGTCGGGAAGGGCGGGACGACACCGCCCCGGTAAACGAAGCGCTCGAGCCCGCTCTCCCGGAACGCCGCCTCGACGTCGGCCGGCGTCGCGTAGTCCTCGATGACGAAGACGAGGACCTCGCCGGGGTTCTGGACGAGGAAGTCGCGCACGCCCTCGAGCATCGTCGCGAGGGGCACGGCCCCGAGCTCGCAGAAGCCGTGGCAGAGGTAGGCGGCACGGGGGCCGGTCGGCGGGCCGGTGAGGCGGTCGCGGATGCGCATCGCGGCGTCCACCGCCTCCTTGCCGACGGCCTTCTCGAACTTGGCGCTGGACACGGCCTCGCCCTGGAGGTCGGTCTTGACTCGTCCGCCGATGGGCGTCCCGTAGTGCACGTCGAAGAGCAGCGCCCGGATGCCGTGGCCGAGGACGGAGACGGAGCCCAGCTCCTGGTTCGGGAACATCCAGCCCGCGAACTCCGCCCCCGACATCGAGTTGTGGGCGCCGGGGAACACCACCTCGTCGAGCCGCCGGTCGCACAGGGCGCGGTCGCCGTTGCAGGCGTCCGTGAGGGCGGGCGTCGCGGGCAGCGCCTCGGGGCTGCGCAGGAAGAGGAGGGCCGCCGCGATCAGTCCGACGACGAGGAGGCCGACGATCACGGCGCGCGCGAGGGCACGCGGGCCCTCCCACTGGTGCCCCTTCACCCGCGCCTCGGCGAGGGCCTCCTCGGCGTGCCGCGCGGCCTCCTGGAGGCGCGGGGGCACGAGCATGAAGAGCTCGCGCAGCCCCTCGAAGGCGAGCAGGGCGCCGGCGATGACCATGAGGCCCTGCAGGGTGGTGGTGGGGCGGAACGCGGCGAGCAGGCCGACCCCGGTGAGGAGGATGGCCCGGACGATCTCGCCCTGCCAGGTGCGCGCGGGCTTCTGCAGCCGGTCCCACGCGCGCCGCGCGACCTGCTCGATCTCCACGTGGCTCGCGAAGGAGGAGGCCGCCGAGGCGAGGACGACGCCGACCCCGGCGAGGACGAGCGCCCACAGGCGCAGCCCCCCGGCGAACGCGTCCCACACGCCGGCCGCCAGCGGCCGCAGCTCGGCGTGCTTCATCGAGAGAGTGAGGGCCGTGCGGGTGAGGGGCGGCAGGAAGAAGAGGACGAGGGCCACGCCGGCGAGGGCCGTCCCGCCGCGCAGGAGAGCCTGCCGACGCCCCCGCGGCAGGGCGATGCCCAGGAAGAGGAGCAGGATCCCGGAGCCGATCGCCAGGATCGCGTTGCGACGGAACCGGTGGCCGAGCCTCGCGAGGCTCATCAGGAGACGGGCGCCCCGGCCCGTGGGCTGGACGAGGAGGCCGCCCTTCATGCTCGGGGGGATGCGGGCGGCCAGCGAGGGGTCGTGGGCGAGGGCGCTGCGGACGAGCACGCCGAGGTCGGGAACCGAGAGGGCCAGCCGCTCCGCGCTCTGGGAGAAAAGGGCGGCGTGGGCGCTCTGGACGGCGCGGCGGAAGCCGGCCCGGAACGGCTCGGAGCTCACGATGGCGCGCGCGGTGCCCACGAGGAGGGGGCGGTAGGCCATGAGGTCGCGCCTCTGGGCGATCGCCTCGTCGGCGATCCGCTCGGCCACGAACCCGGCCACCCGGGGGTCGCCGAGGCTCAGGGCCGCGCGCCCCCCGAACGTCCGCGCGTCGAAGACCACCTGGTCGGCGTAGAGGTGGATCATCCCCGCCGCGAGGAGGATCGCCCCGACGACGCGCAGGGTGGGCGAGGCCCTCTCCAGGAACAGCTGCCGGCGTGCGTGGGCCATGGGTGCTCCCCCTTTGTCCGAGCGGCCGGATGCTAGCACGCCGCCGGGGACACCAAAGGCCGGGGCCCGGCGCACGCCGGGTCCGGAAGGTGAGATCCGGGTTCGGCTAGAGCGCCTTGCCCTTGTACTCGCCGGTGAGCGTCTCCAGGAACTTCACGACGTCCTGGGCATCCTTCTCGGAGAGCGCCTCGCCGTTCTGGAAGGCCGCCATGGCGTCCACCGCCTCCCGCAGCGTCGTCTTCGAGCCGTCGTGGAAGTACGGGAAGGTCCGCGCCACGTTGCGCAGGGTCGGCACCTTGAAGAGGTGGCGGTCCGCCTCGTCCTTCGTCACGTTGTAGCGGCCGTTGTCGGCGTCGGTCTGCGGCGTCCCGCGCGCGGCGAAGTAGTCGGCCCGCCGGCCCATCACCTCGTACGACTTCCCGCCGAGCAGCTCGCCCACGTGGCACGTGGCGCAGCCCTCCTCCCGGAAGACCTCGTAGCCGTGCTTCTCGTCGGCGTCGAGCGCCGCCGCGTCGCCCTTGAGGAACTTGTCGAAGCGCGAGTTCGGGGTGAGGAGCGTGCGCTCGTACTCGGCGATCGCGTGGGTGACCGTGTCCTTGTTGACGCCCTCGGGGTAGGCGGCGGTGAACTCCTTCACGAAGGCCTCGTCCTGGACGAGCTTCTCCGTGATCGGCGTCCAGTTGGAGCCCATCTCGACCGGGTTGTTGGGCGGACCGTCCGCCTGGGCCTCGAGCGTCGCCGCGCGGCCGTCCCAGAACTGCGCGAAGTTGAGGGCGGCGTTGTAGGTGGTGGGGGAGTTGATCCCGCCCTTCTGGCCGCGGATGCCGTCGGAGACCACGTGCTGGTCGGTCCCCCCCAGTGCGAGGTCATGGCAGGACGCGCAGGAGATCGTGTTGTCGCCAGAGAGCCGGGTGTCGTGGTAGAGCCTCTCGCCGAGGGCGGCCTTGACCGGGTCCACGTCGAGGCTGTCCGGGATCGGTCGGAGGAGGGCCGCCTTCATCGCCTCCGGCACACCCGGGGAGGCCTGCGCCGCGCGCTCTGCCTTCACCCACGCCAGCACCGCCTCCTTCTTCTCGGCGCCGAGCGCCGCGTTCCAGTGGAGCGCCACGTAGGCGCCGGGGGGCATCTCGCCTTCGGCTACCTCGCGCTCGATCTTCGCGAGCACGGGCTCGGGGACCGGCCCCTCGGCCGCCTTCGCCATCCCGCGGGCGAGGTCGAAGCTGTGCAGGCCCTCCCTCACGTCGCGCTCCACGATCGTCTTCGCGAACGGCAGGCCCGCGTAGAAGGGCGGCTTCACGCCGGGGACATGGCAGCTCGCGCAGCTGCCCTCGAGCACGTGGGCCACCTTCGCGGTCTGGGCGTCCTTGAACTGCACCTGCGTCAGGGCGGTGCCCTGCGGCGTGCCCACGAACAGGTTCGAGACGGGGAGGGCGAGCCCGAGGACGACGAGCAGGCCTACCACCCACATCGCTTTTTTCATCATGATCGGAAAATGCCTCCACGCGGATTCTATGGATGCGACGCGGCGTGCGAACCATCCGTCCGATCTAGTGCGTTCGCACCCCCAGGGGGAAGGGTGGGGTCGGCTATCCTAGTCGGGTTCCGCCCGTCCGGGCGGCCTGTCCATGGAGAATTCATGAAGCTTCCCCGCCTCATTGTCTGTCTGGCCATCGCACTCGCGGCGGCCGTGCCTCTCGCCGCCGACGAGGGGATGTGGATGCCGCAGCAGATCCCCGACCTCGCCCAGAAGCTGAAGGCCATGGGCTTCGAGGGCGACCCCGCAGCGTTCGCCGACCTCACCGGCCAGCCGATGGGCGCCATCGTGTCCCTGGGGGGCTGCACCGCCTCCTTCGTGTCCCCCGAGGGCCTCATCGCCACGAACCACCACTGCGTGACCGGGCCGCTCCAGTACAACTCGACCCCGCAGCGGAACCTCCTCGACGACGGCTTCCTCGCGAAGACCCGCGAGGAAGAGCTGTCGAACGGTCCCGGGCTCCCGCGTCTACGTCACCGTCTCCGTCAAGGAGGTGACCGACGCGATCACCGGCAAGATCGACCCGAAGCTCGACGACCGCAAGCGCTTCGACCTCGTCGAGCGGCGGGTCAAGGAGCGGACCGCGGCGTGCGAGGCGGGCGGCTTCCGCTGCACCGTGAGCGTCCTTCTTCGAGGGGCCTCCGGTACTTCGAGATCGCCCAGCTCGAGATCCAGGACGTGCGGCTCGTCTACGCCCCCGCCGACGGGCATCGGCAACTTCGGCGGCGAGACCGACAACTGGCGCTGGCCGCGGCACACCGGCGACTTCTCCTTCTACCGCGCCTACGTGGGCAAGGACGGCAAGCCGGCGAGCCTTCTCGAAGGACAACGTGCCCTACAAGCCGGCCCACTGGCTCCCCGTGCAGCCCGCCGGCGTCAAGGAGGGCGACCTCGTCTTCGTGGTCGGCTACCCCGGCCGCACGCAGCGGCACCAGACGTACGGCGAAGTGAAGGAGACGACCGAGTGGAGCTTCCCGCGCTTCGTGAAGAGCGCGACGGAGCAGATCGCGATCCTCGAGGCGCTCGCGAAGGCGGACCCCGCGCTGCAAGATCAAGGCGGCCGGGCGCGCTGCGCGGCCTGAACAACTCGCTGACCAACCGCAAGGGCCAGATCGACGGCCTCGTGAAGGGCGGCATCCTCGCGAAGAAGGAGCAGAACGAGAAGGACCTGTCGGCCTGGATCGCGGCCGACCCCGCCCGGCAGAAGGAGTACGCTGACGTGCTGCCTGCGCTCGCCGCCCTGCAGGCCGAGTCCGAGAAGACCCGCGAGCGCGACGCCGTCTTCTCCTCCCTGTTCATGTCGTCCTCGATGCTCAACGCCGCCCACTCCGCCTGGCTGCTGTCGGTCGAGAAGGCGAAGAAGAACGACATGGACCGCGAGCCCGAGTACCAGGAGCGCAACTGGACGCGGATCCGCGAGGGCCAGGAGCGGGCGCAACGGACGGTCGACGCGCGCATCGACAAGGCGCTGCTCGCGTGGGCGATGGGCCCGGCGGCGGCGCTGCCCGCCGACCAGCGGCTCACCGGCCTCGACAAGCTGGTCGGCCTCACCCCGGGCATGGCGAAGGCCGACTCCGACAAGGCGATCGCCGACTACCTGGACAAGCTCCTCGCCGGCACGAAGATGGCGGACAAGGACTTCCGCCTGGGGCTCCTCGGCAAGACGTCCGCCGAGATCGCGGCCACGAAGGACCCGATGGTGGACCTCGCGCTCGCCCTCGACCCGCTCTACCAGCAGAACCGGGAGCTCGGGAAGAAGCGGCAGGGCGCGATGGCGCGCCTGCGCCCGCGCTACATGCAGGCGCTGCTCGCGCAGTCGGGCGGCCTCGTGCCTCCCGACGCGAACAGCACGCTGCGCGTCACGTTCGGGACGGTGCGAAGCAAGCCCGCGGCGGACGGCACGATGTGGACCGCGTTCACCTCGCTCAAGGGCGTCGAGCAGAAGGCGACCGGCCAGGGCGAGTTCAACGCGCCGGCACGCGAGCTCGAGGCCATCAAGGCCCTGCGGGCCGGGAAGCAGTCCCCCTACGTGCTCCCCGCGATCGGCGACGTGCCGGTCGACTTCCTCTCGACGGTGGACACGACCGGCGGCAACTCCGGGTCGCCCACCCTCAACGGCAAGGGCGAGTTCGTGGGACTGCTGTTCGACGGCACGTACGACACGATCGCGTCCGACTTCCTCTACGACCCGGTCAACACCCGCTCGATCCACGCCGACGTGCGGTACATGCTGTGGGTGATGTCGGAGGTGGACGGCGCCTCCCACCTCATCCAGGAGATGGGCGTGAAGTAGCTCGCGGCGCCGCTTCGCCGGCCCGCGCGGGCGTTCAACGGCTTGAATCGTTGCGCCGCCGGGGCGGAGAGCGTAGAAACTCCTGGAAACCGCAATCTACGCCAGGAGGAAACATGGGTCTCGCCCGCCGTCTCGCCGCTGCGGTCGCTTTCGGCTCCGTCTTCGCCTCGGCCGCGGCCGGCGCGGCGTCGCCGGCTTCGGCCTCATCGGTGCCGCCCGACGGCTTCTACCGCTACCCTTCGATCGGGGGCGGGACGATCGTGTTCGCCTCCGAGGGCGACCTGTGGAAGGTGCCGGCGACCGGCGGGGTCGCCCTGCGCCTCACCGCGCACGAAGGCGAGGAACGCTTCCCCCGCGTCTCCCCCGACGGACGCCTCATCGCCTTCACCGCCCAGTACGAGGGCAACGACGACGTCTACGTGATGCCGGCGAGCGGGGGCGAGCCGGTGCGGCTCACCCTCCACCCGGCCTCGGACCAGGCCATCGGCTGGACCCCGGACGGCCAGATCCTCTTCCGCAGCCGGCGCGACCACCCGCACGGCGACTACCGCGTGTACACGATCCCCCCGGCCGGCGGGATCCCCCGGATGATCCCGCTCGAGCCGGCGGCGTGGGTGAGCTTCGAGCCCGGCGGCGCGCGGGTCGCGCTGCAGAAGATCGGACTCGAGTTCCACAACTGGAAGCGCTACAAGGGCGGCGAGGCCGAGGACATCTGGGTCGGCACGGTCTCGCCGCTCGTGTTTGCCGAGGTCACGAAGTACGACGGCAAGGACGCCTTCCCGATGTGGGCGGGCGACGGCCGGATCTACTTCGTCACCGACCGCTGGGGCCGCCCGAACCTCGCGTCGATGCTGCCCGACGGCGGGGACGTCCGCCGCCTCACCCGCTTCGACGACTACGACGTGCGCTGGCCGTCGATGGGCGAGGGGAAGATCGTCTACCAGCACGAGATGGACATCTGGGCCTACGACCTCGCCACCGGGAAGAACGAACGGCTCGCGGTCCAGCTGCCGAGCGACCGGCTCCAGGTGCGCGAGCGATTCGTGGACCCGATGCCGACCCTGCGGTCGTGGTCGCTGTCGAAGGACGGCGAGCGCATCGCTCTCGAGGCGCGGGGCGACGCGTTCGTGGCCCGCACCCGCAAGAAGGGGCTGATCCGCCGCATCACGGACGACAGCCTCGCCCGCACCCGGACCCCGGCCTTCTCCCCCGACGGGAAGACGATCGCCACCTGGACCGAAGTCGATGGCGAGGAGCAGCTCGTGCTCCACGCCGCGGACAACGGCGCCCCGCCGAAGACCCTCGGCTCGGTCCCCCCCGGTTGGCACTTCGCACCCGCCTGGTCCCCGGATGGCAAGGCGATCGCCTGGGGCGACGAGAAGCACAGGCTGTACGTGTCGGACGTGGCCACCGGCGCGATCACCCTCGTCGACGAGAGCGACTTCGAGATCCCCCGCTACTTCTGGTCGCCGGACAGCCGCTACCTGGCGTACGCGATGGACCTGCCGAGCCTGGTCGGGCAGGTCAAGGTCTGGGACGCGCAGGCGAAGAAGGCGTACGCGGTGACCGACCCCGCGTACAACTCCTTCGCGCCGGCCTGGGACCCCAAGGGGAAGTACCTCTTCTTCCTCTCCGACCGCTTCATCAACCCCCGCCTCGACCGCTTCGAGGCCCGCTTCGTCGTGAACGAGGCCACCCTGCCGTTCGTGGTCGCGCTGCAGGCCGACGGGATGCTGCCCTTCGCGCCCCGCGGCGACGTCGACCCGGAAAAGCCCGAGGAGAAGAAGGACGAGAAGGCCGACGAGGCGAAGGGGAAGGGCCCGGAGGCGAAGGGCGCGAAGGCGGCCAGGGTCGAAGAGAAGGTGGAGCCGATCCGGATCGACTTCGAGGGGCTCGCCGACCGCGTCGTCCAGGTGCCCGTCGCCCCCGGGAACTACACGGGCCTCCGGGCGGTCGCCGGCAAGCTCCACTGGCTCAAGATCACCGACCGCGGGATGATGCCGCCCGCCGACGAACCGGACGAGGACCCGGGCCGCGACCTCGTCACCTACGACGTCGAGAAGGAGAAGCTCTCGAGCGTCGCCTCGGGCGTGCGGGCCTTCGACGTGTCGATGGACGGGAAGGTCCTCGTGTACCAGACGAAGGACGGCTTCGTCCGCATCGAGGCGGGAGCGACGGAGGCTCCGAAGGACGACGCGGCGAAGGAGGCGAAGGTCGACCTCACGGGGTGGTCGATCCGCGTCGACCCGCGCGACGAGTGGAAGCAGATGCTGCACGAGGCCTGGCGCCTGCAGCGCGACTTCTTCTACGACCCGAAGATGCACGGCGTCGACTGGGACGGCGTGTGGAAGCAGTACGGGCCGCTCGCCGACCGCATCTCCTCGCGCGACGACCTCGCCGACATGCTCGGCGAGATGTTCGGCGAGCTGAACGTCGGCCACGCCTACCACGGGGGAGGCGACCTGCGGCGCGGCAAGACGGTGGGCACCGGCCTCCTGGCGGCCGATCTCGACTACGACCCCGCGAGCGGCTTCTGGCAGATCCGAAAGGTGTACCGGGGCGACTTCCCCGACCCGAAGGTCAGCTCGCCGCTGGCGCGGCCGGACCTGCGGGTGAAGCCCGGGCAGTGGCTGGTCGCGATCGACGGCAAGCCCCTCGGGAAGGGCGAGGACTACCTCCGGCGGCTGGCCAACCGCGCCGGACAGGAGGTCGAGCTGTCCATCGCCGACACCCCGAAAGTCGAGGGGGCACGTCGCATCGTGGTGAAGACGGTCGGGAACGACACGCCCATCCGGTACGCCACGTGGATCCGCGAGACGCGCGAGTACGTGAACCGGAGGAGCAACGGCCAGATCGGCTACATCCACCTCTACGACATGGGCGGCCAGGGACTCCAGCAGTTCGCCCGCGACTACCCGCCCCAGTGGACGAAGCGCGGCCTCATCATGGACGACCGCTGGAACCATGGCGGCTTCGTGGCCCCGATGATCCTCTCCCACCTCGACCGGAAGATCCTGGCGGTGGGGGGGACGCGCCACGGCGGCCCGGTGGACACCACTCCCTCCCGCGCCTTCCACGGCCACATGTTGACCCTCATCAACCGCCAGGGCGGCAGCGACTGCGAGACCTTCGCCCAGGGGTTCAAGGACTTCAAGCTCGGGCCGGTGGTCGGCACGCGCACCTGGGGCGGCTGGGTCGGCATCCGCGGGGACAAGCCGCTGCGCGACGGCGGTGGAATCACGGAGCCGGAGTTCGGGGGCTGGGACCCGAGGGGCAAGGCGTGGATCATCGAGGGCCACGGCGTCGACCCGGACGTCGTGCTCGACCTCGGGCCCGACGGCTTCCTGGGGGGCAAGGACTTGCAGATCGACTACGCGATCGACTCCCTGCTGAAGGAGATCGCGCAGGACCCGCGGGACCTGGCGCCGGCCCCGCCGATCCCGCCGCGACCGCTGCAGCCGGTGCCTTAGGACGCGTTCGAGGGTCGGCGGCCTCAGACCTTCAGGTAGATCCCCTTCCGGTCCATCCAGTGGGCGACGGCCCACCAGAGGACCACGTTCGCGAGGGCGAACGCGAGGGCGGCGGCCATGGGCGGGAGCCAGCTCGCGAACGCCAGCTGGTGCATGCGCTCCTGCAGGGTCAGGACCTTGCCTCCAGCCGAGGACCACGAGATCGTGCCCCAGGCGCCCGACAGCAGCTCCGAGCCCACGTAGACCGCGATCGCGTTCTTGCCGTAGGTGACGAACGGCCCGGTGAACCCGCGCCGGCCGCGCACGTCCACCAGCCACCAGGTCAGGCCGAAGAGCGCCGCCGCGAGCCCCGCCGTCAGCAGCACGAACGACGGGCTCCAGATCTTCTTGTTCACCGGGAACAGCAGCCACGCGGGCGCCGCCTCGCCCCACAGCCGGCCGAGGAACAAGAGGACGAGGCCGCCGGCCAGGAAACCCATGGCCTTCCTCGCGGTCGGGGCCTGGGACCGCAGCCACGCGCCGGCCAGCAGGCCCAGCAGCGCCGTCGCGATCGCGGGGAACGTCGAGAGGACGCCCTCGGGGTCCCACGTCTTCGCCCGCAGGTAGAGGTGGCCGTCGAGGAAGATCCGGTCCACCTGGGCCGACAGGTTCGTCTCCGGCTCGAGGTTCGGGACGAAGCCCTCCGGGCCGACCACGTGGGTCATCGCGGCCCAGTAGCCGGCGAGGAGCACCGCGGCGAGGACGGCCTGCCCCCGGGGGGACAGCCAGCGCTTCGCCGCCCACGCGGCCAGGTAGCACAGGCCGATCCGCTGCAGCACCCCGGCCCAGCGCAGGGGCAGCGCGAAGCCGCCGGTGCTGAAGTTCACGAGGAGGCCGAGGAGGACGAGCTTCACCGAGCGCCACAGGGCGGCCCGGAAGCCGATCCGGCGGGAGAAGACGAGCGACAGCCCGACGATCCAGAGGAAGAACGGGAAGATGAGGTCCGTCGGCGTCCAGCCGTGCCAGGGCTGGTGGAGGAGCGGCCACCACGTGTGGTCGTAGTCGCCCGAGTTGTTGACGAGGATCATCCCGGCGATCGTCGCGCCGCGGAACACGTCGAGGGAGAGGAGGCGGTCGCCCGGCGGCTTCGTGGCCATGGCGTGATACGTTACTCCCGTTCCACGCCCAGGCAGAGGAGGCAGGCATGCGGAGGAGAGCCGTCGTCCTGGTCGCGCTGGCCGCGATGGCCGGGGCGCGGGCGGGCCACGCGGGCACGCCGGCGGGGGGCGGAGTGCTTCTCGTCGCCAACAAGGGCGACCAGACTCTCGGGATCATCGACCCGGCGGCGGGGAAGATGGTCGCGACCGTCAAGCAAAGCGGGGTCACGGGGCACGAGGTCGCGGCCTCGCCCGACGGGAAGACGGCCTACGTGCCGATCTACGGCGACTCGGGCGTCGGCCGCCCGGGCTCCGACGGCCGGACGATCGACGTGATCGACATCGCCGCGCGTCGCCGCCTCGCCACGATCGACCTCGGCGGCCCCCGGCGCCCGCACGAGGCTCTCTTCGGTCCCGACGGCCGGCTCTACGTGACGACCGAGCTGGCGAGCTCCGTCACCGTGATCGACCCGCGCACGAACGCCGTCGTGGCGACGCTGCCGACCGACCAGGAGGAGTCGCACATGCTCGCGCTCTCCCCGGACGGCCGGACGGCCTACACCTCGAACGTGGGCGCGGGCACGGTGAGCGTCATCGACGTCGCGGCGGGGAAAGTCACGGCGGTGGTGACCGTGGCGAAGCGCGCCCAGCGCATCGCTCTCTCCCCCGACGGGCGCTTCGTCTTCACCGCCGACCAGGACGCGCCGCGCCTGGCGGTGATCGACACGAAGACGAACAAGCTCGTCCGCGGCGTGGCCCTCCCGGCGGTCGCCTACGGCACGGCGCCCACCCCGGACGGCAGCTGGCTGCTGGTCGCGATGCCCGGCGCCAGCCAGGTCGCCGTCCTCGATCTCTCGTCCATGGAGGTGGTCCGGACCCTCGACGTCCCGAAGGCGCCGCAGGAGGTCCTCGTCCGGCCGGACGGCCGGGTGGCCTACGTGTCCTGCGACGCGGCCGGCCAGGTGGCGGAGATCGACCTCGCGGGGTGGAAGGTCACGCGGATCATCCCGGCCGGCCCGATGGCCGACGGCCTGGCCTGGGCCAAACAGCCCTAGGAGCCGTTACTCCGTTTTGCGGAGTCTTTACGCACCGAACCCGGCACTTGTCGTGTAATGGGAGCTGCCGGGAGCGGCGCCGTCCCTCCCAGTGGACCCGGCGAAGAGGAGACTCTCATGACGATCCGCGTGATCCTTCTCACCGGTGTCCTGGCCTTCGCCAGCGGCGCCGTTCCCGGCTCTGCTCCGATCCGCGCCGACGAGAAGCCGAAAGCCGGACCCGCGTCGGTCGACCTCTCGGGCCGCTGGGTCTTCAACCGCGAGGCGAGCGACGACGCCCGGGAGAAGATGCGCGAGGCCCAGGAGAAGGGCGGCGGCTCCGGCGGGGGTCGGCCGCCGGGGGGCGGCCCCGGGGGCGGCGGCATGGGCGGGCCCGGCGGCGGTATGGGCGGTTCCGGGGGAGGAGGGGGCGGCCGGATGGGCCCGCCTCCGGGCATGGGCGGCGGCGACAACCCCCGCGAGGCCATGAAGGCGATTTTCGAGCCCGCCGATGAGCTCGCGATCGCGCAGACCGGGACCGAGATCGGCGTCGACGAGAAGTACGGGCGGACGCGGCGGCTGCACCCCGACGGGAAGAAGTACAAGACCGACAACGGCGCATCGGAGATCAAGACCTCGTGGAAGGAGGGTCGGCTCCTCGTCGAGACGAAGCAGGCCCGCGGCGGGGGAGTGGTCGAGACGTGGGAGCTCGTCCCCGACGGGAGCCGCCTGATCGTGAACGTCAAGATGCAGGGCGGGTTCGGGCCGAGCGTCGAGCTCAAGCGCATCTACGACCGCGCAAAGGACGAGACCCCGAAGTGAGGCTCGCAGGCCCCTCGATCGCCCTCGTGCTCCTAGCGTCCGCCGCGTCCGGCGGCGACGCGCGCGAGGCCGGCAGCGCGGCCCTCCTCCAGGCACGGGTGCGGGACGGCGAGCCGGGGCTCGCCGCGCTCGTGCGCCAGGGCGGAAAGACCGCCTTCGCCCGCGGCTACGGCTTGCGCGACCTGCGATCGAGGCGTCCGATCGACCCGGCCACCGGCTTCCGCCTGGCGTCCGTTACCAAGCAGCTCACGGCCACGGCCGTCATGCTCCTCGTCAAGGACGGGAAGCTGCGCTACGAGGACGCGCTCACCGACGTCTTCCCGTCGTTCCCCGCCTACGGCCGGGGCATCACCATCCGCCACCTGCTCAACCACACGTCCGGCCTGCCCGACTACGAGGAGCTGATGTCGGCCGCCGAGAAGGGCGGGGCCCGCCCCTGGACGAAGGAGCGCCAGATCCAGGACGACGAGGTCCTCGCGCTGCTGCGGGGCGAGACGAAGGGCCTCTTCGCCCCGGGGACGAGCTGGGCCTACAGCAACTCGGGCTACGTCCTGCTCGGGCTCGTCGTCACGCGCGTTTCCGGAAAGCCGTTCGACGACTTCCTGCGCCAGCGGGTCTTCGCGCCGCTCGGCATGGACCACACCCTCGCCTACGTGAACGGTGGGAAAGAGGTGGCGAACCGGGCCTTCGGCCACGCGCGGGACGCCGACGGCTTCCGCGAGGCCGACCAGAACCCCACCTCGGCCACCCTCGGTGACGGCGGCGTCTACTCGAGCCTCGAGGACCTCGCGAAGTGGGACGAAGCCCTGCGCACGAACGAGCTGCTGTCCCCGGCCGCGATGAAGCCGGCTCTCACGCCCGCGACACTCGCCGACGGCTCGGCACCTCGCTGGCCGCCGGGCCCGCCGGGCGGCGACAACCTGCACCCGGGCGAGCCGGTTTCCTACGGGTTCGGCTGGCACCTCGAGCCCTGGCGCCACCGCTCCCGCGCGTGGCACCACGGATCGACGAGCGGCTTCCGCTCGGTGATCGATCGCTTCCCGGACGACGGCATCACCGTCGTCATCCTCGCCAACCGCGACGACATCGACGTGAGTGCCCTCGCCCTGGAGGTCGCCGAGCCGTACCTGGTCGGGGTTCCGGCCCGATAGGTCTTTGACAGGGCGCCTCCCGAGGCGGAAGCTGGGGCTTCTGGAGGTGACCGTCATGGCTCTGAAGAGAATCGTCGGCTGGGCGTGCTTCGGGTTGCTGGCCCTGGCGCTCGCGGCTCCGGCCCTTGCTCAGGCTCCGGCCCCGGCGGCGCGGGGCAAGGCGGAGCTGAAGGCCGGCCCCGGCGCGATCACGCTCGACTACGGGCGCCCGTCGCTCAAGGGGCGCGACATGCTCGCGCAGTTGCAGGAGGGCACCTTCTGGCGGATGGGGCGGAACGAGGCGACCGTTCTCACGACGCCCGTGGACCTCAGCTTCGGCAAGACCCGCCTCGCGAAGGGCGCCTACAGCCTCTGGCTGAAGAGGTCCGGCGAGGCCTTCGAGCTGGTCTTCAACTCCCAGACCGGGCAGTGGGGCACGCAGCACGACCCCGCGAAGGACGTGGCCAGTGCGCCCATGACGAAGGCGGCCCTGCCCGCGGCGGTCGAGATGTTCACGATGGGCCTCGCGCCGGAGCCGAAGGGCGGTGTCCTCGAGCTGAGCTGGGGCGCGGCGAAGCTGACCGCCCCGTTCGAGATCGCGAAGTAGGAGAGGGAGGACGAGGTGCGACGCTTCGGAGCCGTGGCCCTTCTCGCAGTGGCGCCCGCCGTCCTCGGCGGGGAGGCTGCGCCCCTCAGGGGAATCGAGACGGGCGACCTCGACCGGAGCGTCGCACCCTGCGCCGACTTCTACGAGTTCGCGAACGGGGCGTGGCGGGCGGCGAACCCCATCCCGCCGTCGATGGTCCGCTGGAGCCGCCGGTGGCAGGCGGGCGAGAACGCGAAGGACCAGCTGAACGGCATCCTCTCCGAGGTGTCGGCCTCGACGAAGTGGCCGAAGGGCAGCGTCGAGCAGCTGGTGGGGGACTTCTACGCCGCGTGCATGGACGAGAAGGAGGCCGACGAGCTCGGCGCGACGCCGATCCGGCCGCTTCTCGAGGAGATCGACGGCCTGACCGACATCGCCGGCGTTCACCGGATGATCGGCCGCTTCCACGAGCTCGCGATCCCGGTGCCCTTCGGCCTCACCGCCTCGCCCGACAACCACGACCCGACCCGGATGATCGCCGATCTCTACGCCTCGGGCCTCGGTCTCCCCGACCGGGACTACTACCTGAAGACGGAGCCCCGCTTCCAGGAGGCGCGCGAGAAGTACCGGGTGCACGTCGCGCACACGATGGAGCTGTCCGGGAAGAGCCGCGCCGAGTCGCGGCGCATGGCGGAGGCGGTCTTCGGCATGGAGAGGCGGCTCGCCACGGCCTCGCTCGACAACGTGGCTCTCCGCGACCCGAAGGCCACCGACCACAAGACTGGCTTCGTCGACCTCACGAACCTCGCCCCGGACTTCGACTGGCCGGGCTACTTCGCCGCCGCGAAGGTCCCCCGCGCCGTCCTCAACGTCCAGCAGCCCGAGTTCCTGAAGGCGATGGACGAGCTGCTCCTGCAGACGCCGCTCGCCTCTTGGAAGGCGTACTTGCGCTGGCACCTCGTCCGGTCCGCCGCCCCGCACCTCTCCGCGCCTTTCGTGCAGGAGCGGTTCGCCTTCGAGGAGCAGTACCTGGGCGGGGCGAGGGAGATGAAGCCGCGCTGGAAGCGGTGCGCGGAGTCGACCGACCGCCTGCTCGGCGAAGCTCTCGGCCGCAAGTACGTCGAGAGGCACTTCCCGCCGGCGGCGAAGGCCAGGATGCAGGAGCTGGTGAGGAACCTGCTCCTCGCCATGGGCGACACGATCCGCGGCCTCGAGTGGATGGGACCGCAGACGAAGGCGAAGGCCCTGGAGAAGCTCGCGACCTTCAACCCCAAGATCGGCTACCCGGACAAGTGGAAGGACTACTCGAAGGTGCCGATCGGACGCGAGACGCTGTGGGCCGACGTCGTGGCCGGGCGCCGGTTCGCCGTGGACGACGACCGGGGCCAGATCGGCAAGCCCGTGGACCGCGGCCGCTGGGGCATGACGCCCCCGACGTCGAACGCCTACTACAACCCCCTCCTCAACGAGATCGTCTTCCCGGCCGGCATCCTGCAGCCCCCGGCCTTCAGCATGGACGCCACGGACGCCGTGAACTACGGCGCCATCGGGGTGGTGATCGGCCACGAGATCAGCCACGGCTTCGACGACCAGGGCGCGCAGTACGACGCGAAGGGGCGCCTCGCGAACTGGTGGACCGCCGACGACCTCCGGAAGTTCCAGGCGCGGGGGCAGTGCGTGGTGGACGAGTTCGAGGGCTACGAGATCGAGCCCGGCATCCACCACAACGGGAAGCTGGTCCTGGGCGAGGCGATCGGCGACCTCGCCGGCGCGAAGATCGCCTACCGGGCCTTCCTGCGCTCGCTCGAGGGCAAGCCTCCGGCTCCCACGATCGACGGCTTCACGCCCGAGCAGCACTTCTTCATCGCGTGGGGGCAGTTCCGCGGCGACGCCATCCGCCCGGAAACGCAGCGGCTGATGGTCCAGGGCGACCCCCACCCGACCGGAAAGTACCGCGTCATCGGCCCGCTCTCGGACCTCCCGGAGTTCCGGAAGGCCTTCGCCTGCCCGGCCGACGCCCCGATGGTCCGCCCCCCGGGAAGCGCTGCGAGGTCTGGTAAGCGACCTCACCGGAAGTTCTCGATCAGGAACAGGTCCGCGTCGTTCGGCTTGAACACGGTGAACAGGATCGTCCTCCGGTCGGGCGACACGGTGAGCCCGAGCCCCGGTGCCACCGGGACGTCCAGGCGGGCGACCTCACGGCTCTTTCCGTGGTCAAGGTCGAGGAACCGCAGGGCCGCAACGCCCGAGACGTCGGTGCGCGCGAAGTAGTAGAGGCCGTCCTCGACCACCGCGAAGGATCGGCCGAGGATCTCGTCGACGACCCGCCTCTCCGGGCCGCCGCCGGTCAGGCGCGCGAAGACGGGCTGCTGGGGGGCCTGCGCCTTGGCGTAGTACAGCGTCCGCCCGTCGAACGACTCGAAGCAGGTGTAACCCCCCTGGTCGGTCACCTGCTCGGCGCCTCCGCCTTCCGCCGGGAGACGCCACACCTCGAAGCGGCCGGTCCGGTCGGAGGCGAAGTAGATCCATCGGCCGTCCCTGGACCAGCTCGGTCGGTGCTCGTTGGACTCGTCCGGGGTGAGTCGGCGTGGAGGCCCCCCGATGGCGTCGATCACGTAGACGTCGAACGTCCCGTCCTCCCTCTGCGAATCGAAGGCGATCCGGCGGCCGTCGGGCGACCACTGGGGACTGCCCTGCTGTCGTCCCAGACCGTCGGTCAGCTGGACGGGGTTCGACCCGTCCGCTTTGACGACGAGGATCTCTCCGGTTCGCGACCACCGGGCGGACTGGTACGCCATTCGCGTCCCGTCGGGCGAGAACTGCGGGCTCTGGTCGAGGCGCGACGAGGCGAGGAACGCCGTGGGCGGGTGGCCCTCCTCCAGCTTCCAGACGTCGCGCTCGGTGGTCCCGCGGGTGAAGGCGAGCCGATCCCGCGCGCGGGAGACCGCCGGATAGACGGCCAGCGGCGCGGCCAGCTCGATCCGCTCGCTCTCCGGCGCCCCGCGCAGCGGGAGGCGATAGAGGTAGTCCCGGGGGTACACGAGGCTCTGGCCGTCCGCGGCCCACGCCAGGCCCTCGAATGCCGCCCCCACCGCCAGCTCGGCGACACGCCGTGGGGGACCCTTCGGCCGGAGATCCGGCTGGAGCTCCAGGACCTGGATGGCGCAGACGTATTCGGACCTGCACGCGGCGTAGGCCAGGAAGCGCCCATCGGGAGACAACGCCGGGCAGAGGTCGCCGCTCGCGGGGTTCGACGTGAGCCTCTTCGGCTCCCCTTGCTCTACGGGAAGGAGGAAGACCCCGTTGACTCCCCGCGAATCGGCGGCGGGGGTCGCGAGCCACCGGCCGTCCGGCGTCCAGGAGAGGGTCGGACACCGGCTCCTCGGCACGTCGGCCACCTTCCGCTCGGGACCCCCGAGCGCGGGCATCACCATCACCGCCCCGGCGGGCACCTGGGAGGCGAAGTACTCGGTGGCGTCGTCCCTGGATCGCGGCATGCGACGGAATGCGATCTGTCGACCGTCGGGCGACCAGGCCGGGAACGCGTCGGACGCCGGGTCGCTGGTCAGCCGCAGAGGAGGACCGCTCGCGTCGACGAGTTGGACGTAGATGTCAAAGTTGTCCTGCTTCTCGCCGCTCCATGAGAACGCCACCTGCGTGCCGTCGGGGGAGAACGTGGGGTAGAGCTCCCGCCCGCTGTAGGACGTGAGCTGCACGAGCCGGGGGGGCTCGGGCGGGCGCGCCGGGCCTCGCGCGAGGCGCCAGGCGACGAGGCCGGCGAGTGCGAGAAGAGCCGCTCCTGCGGGCAGCCAGACCGCCCACCGTCCCGGCCGCTTGCCACGAGGCCGGGCGCGCCCGCTGTCGAGGCTGATCGCGACCTCGTCGAGGTCGAGGGCCACGTCGCCCATCGACTGGAAGCGTTTCGCCGGGTCCTTCCGCAGGCAGCGCTGGACGAGCTTCTCCAGTTCGAGGGGCAGGCCCGGCACCAGCCCTCGCGGCGGCGGGGGCTCGTGCTCCAGCACCGCCGCGAGCGTGGCCGCCGCCGAGTCTCCCTTGAAGGCCATCCGGCCCGTCACCATCTCGTACAGCACCGTCCCGAAGCTGAAGACGTCCGACCGCGCGTCCGCCTTCTTCCCCTCCGCCTGCTCCGGCGACATGTAGGCGAGCGTCCCGACGATGCGCCCCTCGGCCGTCGCTTCTGCCGTCGGTCGGGCCGATGCGCTCCCGAGGTCGACCGTCCCGACCGGGGGGCCAAGCCGGGCGAGGCCGAAGTCGAGGATTCTGACCGTCCCGCCTTCGTCCACCATCACGTTCGAGGGCTTGAGGTCCCGGTGCACGATCCCGGCCGCGTGGGCCTTCGCGAGAGCGTCCGCGATCTGCCGCGCGTAGCCGAGGACCTCGCGCAGCGGCTTGCCCGCGACCGCCCGATCCAGCGTCCGCCCCGTCACCAGCTCCATCACGATCACGTCGCTGCCCTCGTGGTGGAGGAGGTCGTACACGTCGACGATGTTCGGGTGGTGGAGGGCGGAGGCGGCGCGGGCCTCCCGGAGAAGCCGTGCCCGGCGATCCGGGTCGGCGGCCCCTTCCGAAGGCAGAGTCTTGAGGGCGACGAGCCGCCCCAGGAGGGTGTCGCGGCCCTTGTAGACGACCCCCATCCCACCCTCGCCGATCCTCTCGAGGACCTCGTAGTGCGAGAGCGTCTGGCCGATCACGAAGGCTACCTCAGCGGAAGTTCTCGATCAGGTAGAGGTCATCGTTGGGTGGCTTCGTCGCGGCGAAGAGGACGGTTCGCCCGTCGCGCGAAACGGTCAGTCCAAGCGAGGGCATGTCGGCGAGTTGCGCCACCTCCCGTGTTTCTCCGGTGGCAACATCGAGGTGCCGCAGCGAGGTCGTTCCCGCGGGCTCGCCGCGTGCGAAGTAGACGACGCCCGTCTCGTCCACGGCGAAGGTACGGCCCAGGATCTCCTCGACGATCTTCCGCTCCCCGGGGATCCCCAAGGTCCGGGCGAAGAGCGGCTGGGGGCTGGAGCGCGTCTTGACGTAGAAGAGCGTACGCCCGTCGTACGACTCGAGGCTCGTGACCCCGCCCGCGTCCGTGACCTGCAGCGCCTCTCCCCCCTCCGCAGGAACCCGCCACACCTCAAAGCGGCCGCTGCGGTCCGAGCTGAAGTACACGAAGCGCCCGTCCCGCGACCAGGCGGGAAGGCTCTCGTAGTGCGGGGTGGACGCGAGGCGGCGTGGCGGCCCTCCCGCGGCGTCGACCACGAGGACGTCCGGGTCACCGGCCTCCGTCTGCGAGTCGAACGCGATCCAACGTCCGTCAGGCGACCACCGGGGCGTGCACTGCTCACGGCCGAATCGATCGGTCAGCCGGACCGCGTTCAACCCGTCGGCCTGGCTGACGAACACCTCGAGACTCTCCGACGAGCGGTTCGAGCAAAAGGCGATCCGTGTCCCGTCCGGGGAGAGATCCGGTTGATACTCGAGCTTCGTGGACTGCAGGAGGGGCAGAGGTGGGCCGGGAACGTCGATTCTCCAGATGTCCGAATCGGAGAGCCCGCGGGTGAAGACGAGGCGATGGCCGGCCCGCGAGAGGGCTGGGGCGCGAACGTGCGATCCGGCGAGCTCGATTCGCTCGGCCACGCCGCCTCCTGAGATTGCCAGTCGCCAGAGGTAGTGCACGTTCGCCCCGGACCGCGATGCCGAGTACACGAGGTCGCGCCCGTCGGCGCTCCAGGCGATTCCGGACAGGTAGGACCCCTCGCGAGTCAGGCGTCGGGGCGGCCCCGCCGGCCGGAAGGCGACGTCCAGCGGGAGCAGATGGACGTCGCACGTCCACGAGCCCGAGCACGAGCCGTAGGCGAGCCAGTGCCCGTCGGGGGACAGGGTGGGCCAGATGTCGGCGCCGCTCCCCCGGTTCGACGTGAGACGACGCTTGTCTCCCTGCTCCATGGGAAGCAGGACGATCCCGTTGCCTCCCGCCGGGTCGGCTTCCTCGGTCGCCAGCCACTTCCCGTCCGGCGTCCAGGAGAGCGACGGATACACGAACGCGGAAGGGGGCGGCAGGCTGGCCACCCTCCTCTCCGATCCTCCGAGGGCGGGGACGACCATCACGTCGGTGCGAGGCGCGGCTCCCGGGAGCCGAACCGTCCGCCGGAAGGCGATCGAGCGTCCGTCGGGCGACCAGGACGGGTAGGTCTCGGGGGCCGGGTTCGCCGTGAGGCGCAGCGGCGGACCGAGGCCGTCGACGGACTTCACGTAGATATCGAAATTATTCCGCTTCTCCCCGTTCCAAGCGAAGGCCACGTGCGTGCCGTCGGGGGAGAACGAGGGGGTGAGCTCGCTTCCCGGATACGACGTGAGCTGGATGACCTTGGGAGTGGCGGGGGCCATCGCGGGACGCGATCGCCAGATCACGAAGGCCACGGTCGCGACGACCGCGAAGGTTGCCGCACCCGCGAGTGGCAACCAGCGTCGTCGCCGCCCGGAGGAGCCTTGGGACCGGGCCTCCCGCGCTGTGTCGAGGCCGGCCGCGATCTCGTCGAGGTCGAGGGCCACGTCGCCCATCGACTGGAAGCGCTTCGCCGGGTCCTTCCGCAGGCAGCGCTGGACGAGCTTCTCGAGATCGGGGGGCAGGCTCGGCACGAGCTCCCGCGGCGGCGGGGGATCCCGTTCCATCACCGCCGCGAGCGTGGCTGCCGCCGAGTCCCCCCGGAACGCCATCCGGCCCGTCACCATCTCGTACAGCACCGCCCCGAAGCTGAAGACGTCCGACCGCGCGTCCGCCTTCTTCCCCTCGGCCTGCTCGGGCGACATATAGGCGAGCGTCCCCACGATCCGGCCGTCGGCCGTGCCCGTAGCCTGCGCGGTGGGACTGGCCGACTGGCTCCCGAAGTCGACCGTCCCGACCGGCGGGCCGAGCCGCGCGAGGCCGAAGTCGAGGATTCTCGCCTTCCCGTCCTCGTCCACCATCACGTTCGAGGGCTTGAGGTCGCGGTGGACGATCCCGGCCGCGTGGGCCTTCGCGAGGGCATCCGCGATCTGCCGCGCGTAGCCGAGGACCTCGCGGAGGGGCTTTCCGGCGACGGCCCGGTCGAGGGCCCGGCCCGTCACCAGCTCCATGACGATCACGTCGGTGCCGTCGTGGTGGACGAGGTCGTGGACGGCGACGATGTTCGGGTGGTGAAGAGAGGAGGCGGCACGGGCCTCGCGCAGGAGACGGACACGGCGCTCGGGGTCGGCCGCCCCGTCCGCGGGCAGGGTCTTGAGGGCGACGAATCGGCCCAGGAGGGTGTCGCGGGCCTTGTACACGACTCCCATCCCACCCTCGCCGATCTTCTCGAGAACCTCGTAGTGCGAGAGCGTCTGGCCGATCACTGTTTGTCTGAACGCTACGCCCCGCCCCGAGAGCCGTCAAGACCGAACCTGCAACGTCTGCAACGTGCGTGCGGTCCGCCGCGGCTGATGCAAATGGTGACGTGGCAGAAGAGATCGAGGGCAGCCGCTCCGGCTCGCGCCGCGCTCACGTGCGGCGTATCCTAGGAGCCGTGGAGCGGGACCGCGAGATCGACCAGCTGCCGTCGAAGGTCGTCGGACGGCGACGGGAGGGCCCTTCGACCCCCGACGCCGCGCGGACCCTCCAGCAGACGTTCCGGGCCCTGCGCGGGGGCGCCGGCCTCGCCCCGCGGGGCCTGTTTCGCTTCGAGACCTTCGAGGAGGCCCAGGAGTGGGTGATGCGGGAGACGTCCCGGAGGTCCGTCCTCCGACGATCGACGACATCCGCCGGATCTGCCGCGCCCTCGACGAGGCCGGTGCCCGGTACGTCCTGATCGGCGGCTTCGCCGTCATCCTCCACGGCGGCCTGAGGACCACGAAGGACATCGACCTGCTCGTCGACCCCGCGCCCGCGAACGTCGAGCGCTTGAAGCGCGCCCTCTCCGTCCTCGAAGACGACGCCGCGCGCGAGATCGATCCTGGGGACCTCCGGAAGTACTCGGTCGTGCGCGTCGCCGACGAGGTGCTCGTCGACCTCCTGGCCGCGGCCTGCGGGGTCACGTGGAGCGAAGCGCAGTCCTCGGCTGTGCGGATGGACCTCGAGGGCACGCCGGTGCTCGTCGCCGACGTCGACACGCTGATTCGCACCAAGAGGACCGTGCGGCCCTCCGATGCGGCCGACCGGGCCTGGCTCGAGTCGCTACGGGAAGACCGGCGTCGCGACTGACGACCTCGCCCGGGGTTCGACCGCTTCCGCCGCGAGCCGGCTCACGGCGGCCCGGAACGCCGGGTGCAGTTCGGCGTCCACGACGAGCTTCGGGTCGAGGAGCTGCTCTCGCCGGAGCTGGGCCGACATGAGGCCGGCCGGTCGGTGCCCGGCCCCGGCGAGGGCGTGGGCGAGCTCGTGGACCACGACCGCGGCCATCGCCCGATGAAAGTGCTGGCGGTGGCGGTGCGTCCAACGGGAGGCCTGCCCGAGATCGAGGCCGAGGCCCCCGGCCACCCAGGGTGGGAACGCCCACACCGTCAGCTGTCGACCGTTCTCGCGGCGGGCCACCCCGCCGACGGGCTGCATCCGGGGGCGGCTCGGGTCGAAGGGCATGAGGACGACGTAGACGCCGCCGCTCGCCTGGTCCTCGCCCGGGAAGGCCTTTCGGCCCGTGACCCTGATTCCCGCCGGCTCGAGGAGGGCCTGGATCTCGCGCAGCGTTCCATGACGCAGCTCGGGAGCCGTGTCGCAGAGGTCCACGAGCACGAGGGGGAGCTCGACTGCGGTCCGGTCGAGAGGCTCGTCGGCCGCGACCGGAAGACCGGCGGCGAGGGACGCTGCGGCCAGGATCGAGACGAAGGCGAAGAAGCGGCGGGATCCGGGGTGCATCGGCGACTCCTTTCGCGACCGCTGCGGGAGCCGCCTGGCCAGGCGTCCTCAACGGACCTTGCACCCTGGAAACTGGGCCCGTAGCATCAGGCAATCCACGGGGCCGCCTGAGGATTTCCGCGGGACCCGCGGGGGAGCGCGATGCGGCTGCGGTTCTCCGAGTTCGTGTTCGACTCCGACTCGCGGCGGCTCACCCGGGGGGGCGAGCCCGTCCACCTCGAGCCGAAGGCCTTCGAGCTGCTGGAGCTGCTGCTCGAGCGGCGGCCGGCGGCGGTCGCCAAGGCCGCGATCCACGACCGGCTGTGGCCGCGGACGTTCGTCTCGGAGTCGAGCCTGACCACCCTCGCCGCACAGCTGCGGAGGGCGCTCGGGGAGGAGGAGCGGCGCATCCGGACGGTCCACGGCTTCGGCTACGCCTTCGACGGGGAGTTGACCTCGCTGGACGCGCCGCCGCCCGCGCCCCATTCGGCCGCACCGGGGTGGGCCGTCGGCCCGTGCCTCGTCTGGCAGGACCAGGTCTTCCCGTTGGCCGAGGGCGAGAGCGTGCTGGGCCGCGACCCGGAGGCCCAGGTCCTCGTGGACGTCCCGGGCGTCTCCCGGCGTCACGCGCGGGTCGTCGTCACCGGAGGCGAGGCCGTGGTCGAGGACCTCGAGAGCAAGAACGGCACGTTTGTCGGGGATCGGCGGGTCGACCATCCGACGCGCCTGGCCGACCGCGATCACCTCCGTCTCGGGCGCACGGTCCTCGTGTACCGGTGCGCGCGTCTGCCCGGATCGACCGAGACCGAGCTGCCCTGAGGATCAGTTCCGCGAGGCGAGCCAGTTCTCGAGGGAGGCCTCGAGCGTCATCCACTCCAGGCCGCACTGGGTCTGGCCGTTGCTCTTGACCCAACTGACCCGGGCGGTGGCGGAGACGGTGGGGCTCTCGGGATCGAGCGAAAGGCGGAGGGCCACCCCGGCCCCCTCGCCGAAGCCTGGGGCCACGGCGAGTCGAACGAGCACGCCGCCCAGGGACACGGACTCGGCCACCCCGCGCACGATCGTGCCGTCACCGTCCTCGATCCAGACCGGCATGGTGCTCGTCACCATGGGGCACCTCCGAGGCCACCCTGGCGATCTGTTGTGCATCACGCGTGCCAATCCAACCGCGAAGACGTAAGCCCTTCGCGATGAGAGAAGTGCGGCACACGCCTCGGCCAGGCTGCGCCTGAGAGGCCCGCCAGACCGCTACCAGCAGTAACAGCAGCGCGGGGGTTGACTCGCCTGCCGTGCCGCGGTAATTGAGGCTATGGCCCACCCGAAGTCGAGCCGAGCCCGTGTCGCTGCCGGGACGATGCCGATCCTGCTGGCCGCCGCCGCCCTCGCGGCGCCGCCGCGGGACCTGAAGACGATCGACGTCTGTACCTTCGCCGCCGGCGCCGAGGTGGCGCGTCTCGCCGGCGGGTCGCTTCTCGATGCGAAGCGCTTCAACTCGCCCGACGGGACGGTGGCCCGCTGCGTCTACGGCGTGGCGCTTCCGGGGAAGGGCGCCGAGAAGGAGAGAAGCGCGTGGGTGGTGGAGCTCTTCCCGCCGGGCGACTTCGACGCGCTCCGTCCCCACATCGACGAGCCGGTCCGGGACGTGGCGGGACTCGGCGACGGGGCCTACGAGTACCAGTCCGCCGACTCGGGGCGCTGGCGGATCTACGCGCACAAGCGGGGGGACGTGACCCTCTCCGTCACGGGGACGGACGAGCCTACGGTTCGGAAGATCGCGGCCTTCGCCCTGTCCCGACCCTAGCGCGGGGTCAGGGCTCGTCGAGGACGAGCAGCCAGCCGCGGCCCGGCTCGACGCGGACGCGGTCGGTCGGGGCGAACGACGCGGCCGGCTGGAACCCCTCGATCGCCGGCGCGGTGAGCCGCGCCCGCGAGGGATCGAGGCCGAGGGTCTTCCAGTTGACGGCCAGCGCGACCTCGACGGGCTCTTTCTCCCAGCTCGCGATCGCGACGAGAGCCCTGCCGGTCTTGATGTAGGTCGTGGCGAGGACGGCCGGGCGGTCCGTCCGCACCGGCGCATCGGGGACCCACCAGCCCTTCATGCGCGAGCCGACGAGGCCGAACGCGTCCCAGGCCTTCCACAACGGCCGGGGATCGCCCGCCCACGGCAGGCGGCTCGTCGCGCCGAACAGCATCCCGCGCCAGGGGTTTCCGCCCTTCTCGAGCATCTCGCCCAGGAGGCCGAACGGCACGCCCGAGATCTCGACGAGCCAGTAGTCGGGAGGAGAGTCGTAGTCGAAATACTCGCCGAACCAGAGGCGGTCGACGAACGGCAGGTGCTCCAGGTAGAGGTTGGCGCTCGAGGCAAAGCCGTCCCGCGGGTTGTACTGGTTCGCCGAGTGCAGGTCGATGAGGGCACCCGTGCGGCGGCGGTCGAGGACCTTGCGGACCCGCTTCATGGTCGTCCGGTCGAAGGCGACGTCGTCGAGGTACAGGCCGTCGATGCCGACGTTGCGGGCGAGCCAGTCGAGGCCCTCGACGTAGAAGTTGTGCCAGCGTGAGATTCCGGAGGTGACGAGGGCCGCGTCCTGGATCTCGGGTACGAACCAGCCCCCGATGTAGTCGCCGCCCACGTGCTCCTGCAGCCACGACCACCCGCCCCCGGGGCCGCCCGAGAACACCTCGTGCCCGAGCGAGCGCAGGGTGAACAGCTCCGGCGCGCGGTTCGTGATCTCGCGGACCGTGTAGTAGATCTTCACCTTCATGCCGCGCGCGTGGGCCGCGTCCACGTACGCTTTCATCTCCGCCGGCCGCAGGAAGGGGTAGTTGATCCAGGGGTTGATCGGGGTCGCGTGGTGGACGTTGACGGTGTTGGCCCCGGTGGCCGCGACCTCGTCGAGCGGGGCGTAGCGGTGATAGAAGCGCGTCCGCCACTGCTCGTCCGTGCGGATCGGCTTGAAGGGGGTGAGGGCCAGGCGGAAGTCGTAGCGCTGCGTCTCACCCTTCTCCATCCTCCGGGCCCCGCTGCCGCAGCGGACGAGATAGGCCCCGCCCTCCTCGCCCAGGCGGCAGCTGCCCTTCCCGCCGTTGCCCCAGGACGCGGGCAGCACGAGCGGCTTCGAGAGGTAGAAGTTGGTGTTGAGGGGCCGCTCGTAGCGGTCGTCCTTCAGCGTGAGCTGCACGCCGGCGTTCACGTCGCCCACCCAGACAGCGTCCTGGTTCTTGCTTGCGACGTCCCAGGTCCAGTCGAGCCGGTCGGGCCGGGTCCCGCCCTTCCAGCCGAGGCCCATCGCGTAGCGGGCCACGTCGGGCCGAAGAGGCAGGTCGAGGCGCACGTCGCCCAGGTCCACTGCGTCGGCCGCGGTCAGCGCGACCGTGTACTCGATCGCCCCGTCGAACTCGAGCCGACCGCGGACGGCGGCGGTGAGAGCGCCGCTGCGGCTCGTCGCCTGCCACTCGGCCACGCCTTCGGCCTGCGTGACGCCCGGGCCCTTGTGCGTCCAGGGGAGCCGCGCTCCATTGGACGCCAAGACGACGAAGCCGACGGGTGCCACCAGCAGCTCGCGCGGCGGGCCGCTCGCCGACGTGACGTCCGGCGTGAAGCGGCTGCGGATCGAGCGCGGGAAGCCGGCGGCGTCGAGCTCGACCAGGCGGCCGAGGACCGAGAGCGTGCGGCCCTTCACCAGGACCGGCGTGTACGGCGGCACGAGGCCGTCGTCCTGGGCGAGGCGCGAGTCGAGCCAGCGCAGGCGGGAGAGGCGCTCCGGCTCGTCGTCGCCGCCGGCCGCGACCGGCCCTCCCGACACTCGCAGAACGAGCCGCGCCTCCCTCGAGGGCACGCCGCGCGCACCCACCGTGACGGTCGCCTCATAGTTGCCCGGCGCCGCCCCTTCCGGCACCGGCACCCCCAGCCACAGGGCCTGCACGCGGCCCTTCGGCACCGCCAGGTCCCGGCGGAAGTCCCGCCCCGTCCAGTCGACTCCCCGGCTGTTGAAGGAGTGGAGGGCGGAGCCGGGCACGAGGACGCGGCCGTCGCGGGCGCGGACGTCGCCCGTGTCCACGGTCACGTCCTCGAGCTCGCGGTCCACGGCGAAGAGCCCGACCTGCAGGCTCACGAACTCACCGGGCCGGGCGAGGAGCTCCAGCGGGGCGAAAGCGCCGTGGTCCACCCAGCGCTTCGGGAGGTCGCCGGCCATGCGGATGGGGTGGGCGCGGTCCTCGGGGAAGAGGAGGAAGGCCTCGCGGGGGTGCCGCGCGAGGAGTGCCTGCCTCTCCTCGGCGGTGGCGATCACCTCCATGGGGGTGAAGGCGGAGAACGCGTCGCTCGACTCGATCGCGACGACGCGGGCCGCGGGCAGCTTTCGCCATGCGCCCCCGGCCAGCCTCTGCCCGGTGAGTCCGTTGCGGGCCTGCCACTCGCCGTCGGCCCAGTCCACCGGCCCGGGGTAGTCGATCGTGGGGTAGTTGGTGCGGCCGGTCATCGCGAACGGGAGGTAGTAGACGTAGTAGTCGCCGGGCACGGTCTGCGGCTGGAAGACGAGGTCGCCGGCCTCGCGGGTGATCGACACCCGCGCGACGTTGTCCAGGCGCATGCCGGTGGCCGCGTCGACGACGATGACTTCCCGCGCCTCGGGCTTCGCGTCCGGGCGGCGCCACGGGACGTGGACGAGCACGGCGTCGGCCGGCGCCGCGACATGCACGACCGCGCGGTGGTGGCCGTAGGCCAGGGCGTCCCAGCGACCCAGGCCGCGCGGCGGGTCCGGCTCGCCGGCTGCGGCGGCCAGCGCCGTCAACGCCACCCCGACCGCCGCTCCCGCAATCCGTCGCGCCGTCCTCATGCTGTCCTCCGTGGAGTCCGAGCGCGATTCTACTGCGGCCGCCGGCGTGCTTGACCCTCCCCAGACACGGGAGTAGCGTGGCATCATTCCCTCTGCCAGAGGAGACAGGTGACGGTGAGCTCAGACGAGACGGACACGGAAGCGGTGGCGACGCCCGCGCCCACCCCCTTGACCAGAGCACTGGGGCAGAACGAACAGGTGAAGGACAAGGTGGAGGAGTGTGCGGCCGACTTGTCCTCCGTCAACGCCGTCCTCAAGCAGGAGATTGCGGAGGGCGGGGCGCCTCACGAGGTCGCGCGCGCGGTCGACCAGAATGAAGAAGTCGAGGTCAAGGTGCTGGAATGCGCGGACGACCTCGCCATCGTCAACACCGCGCTCACCGAAGAAATCGACGAGCGCAGGACCCTGGAGCACGACCTCTCGAGAAGCAAGGCCGCTCTGTCCGAGAGCAAGGCACAGGAGAAGAAGTCGCGGCGCCTTGCCCTTCACGACGCGGTGACCGGCCTGGCCAACCTGACGCTCTTCAACGACCGTTTGAGCCACGCGCTGGCGCAGGCGCAGCGCCACCGGTGGCGTCTCGCGGTGATGTTCATCGACCTCGACGATTTCAAGAGCGTCAACGACACCTACGGACACGACGTGGGCGATAAGGTCCTGCAGATGGTGGCGCAGCGACTGCGAAGCAGTGTCAGGGGCGGCGACACGGTCAGCCGCCGCGGCGGGGACGAGTTCCTCTTCCTGATGCTGGAAGCCAGGGACGAAGGCAGTGTCGCCGGCCTTGCCGCCAAGATCATTGGCAACATCGCCGAGGCGTGCGACGTCGAAGGTGCGAGCGTCAGGGTGAGGCCCAGCATCGGGATCGCGCTCTATCCCGAGGATGGACAATGCGCGCACGACCTGCTCAAGAATGCCGACACCGCGATGTACGCCGCCAAGCAGCAGAAGAAGGGCTTCCTGCTCTACAGCCAGGTCGCCGCGCCGTGAAGTGACGCTTCGCGCTACCGGCCGGGCACCCGCGTGCGCACGGCGTAGAGCGCGTGGCGCGCGGGCATGAACAGCGTCCCGCGGTCGGGGCCGCCGAACACCACCTGCGTGGGCCTCTCCGGGACCCGTATCGTGTCGACGAGGGTCCCCGCCGGGTCGTACACGTAGACCTCGCCGGCGGCGACGTAGACGTTTCCCTCCGTGTCGGTGGCGACGCCCTCTCCGCCCTGGTGGACGAACAGCCGCAGGTCCGAGAGGCCGCCGTCGTCGCCCACGAGCGCCGACCACGTGGCCACCTCGGCCTCGCTGGTGAGGAAGACGCGCTCTCCCGGCCGGGCGCTCTGCAGGCCGAAGGCCCGGACGAGATCGCTGCTCTTGACGCCCCAGCTCGTGGCGCCGTCGACGAAGCCCTGCGTGGCGGAGACGAACGTGCGACCGTCGGGCGCGGGATAGTGGTGGGTGCGCGACAGGAGCGCGCCGTGCGCGTCCCGCTGCAGCCGCCAGTCGCCCACCGGCAGGATCGCGGTGAGCCCGGGTCGGGCGACCGCGGGCTGCGCCGCCAGGACCGTCGGCTCGCCGCCCATCGCACCTGGCCGCAGAGCGTACACCGTCCCGCTTCCCGCGTACGAGACGACGATCAGGTTGCCCGCCCCGTCGAAGGCCAGGTTCACCGGCTGCAGCGGGGCGTCCGCGACCGTGACGAGGCGACGCTCCGCCGTCGCCCAACGGTGGATGCGCTGCCAGCGCGCGTCGACGAAGTAGAAGTCGCCGGCGGGGTCGACGGCCCCCCCCGAGACGTTGTGGAAGCCGCCCGCCAGCCGCTCGACGGAGGCGCCCGGCGCCAGCGACGGGGACGGGGGAGCGGCGGCCGAGGGCGACGCCCGGCCCGACACGTCGAGCCAGGCGAGCTCGCGCTGACGGAGCCCCGCGCCGAGCCCGTCGTCGAAGACCGTCGTGTCGAACGAGACCTTGCTGTTGCTGTAGCAGTGGACGTTCCGGAAGCGGATGTCCGTCGAGCCCGTGAGCTTCACCGCCCAGGGGAACGGCTGGTCGCTGCTGATCACGCGGTACACGTGAAAGTTCGAGATCGTGATCCGGCTCGAGTCCACGATCTCGAGCGGCAGGGCAAACCCGCTCTCGCCCCGCTCTTCCTCGGTCTGCAGCGCGTGGAGCTCCCAGTTCGACACGCGGTGGAGCTGCACCTCGTACCGGACGTGGTGCTCGCTCGACATCGCGTACACGCGGCCGCTCGTCGCGGTGTTCGAGACGAGCAGGCCGGCCTGCGCGAACGTGCTCGGGGTCCACAGGTCGAAGAAGGTGCCGCCGCCGCCGTCGGTCACCCACAGGCTCGGGTACTGGCTGTCCCAGCGGCGGCTCGCGTCGGGGTCGGCCGAGTGGGCGTTGTTGTAGGGGTTCTCGCGCCGGCCGTCGAGCCCCGTGGTGCCGTGGCCGCCCAGGAAGCGCACGTCGTTCATCATCGAACGAGGCCCGGCCATCCACTTCGCGGCCACCGCCCGCGGGTTGGCCCCGTTCGTGTAGAGCCCGATGCCGACGACGATGGTGGTGCCGCCCCTCGGCGCCTCGATCAGCGGCCTCGGGGCCCCGACGCCCTGGAACGCGGGCGTCCGGTCCGGCACCACGAGCTGCGTGGCGCTCGGATGCAGGCCGATCAGCGCGCCGTCGGGGCGCAGCCGGAGGGTGTCGGTGACGATGTACTTGCCCGTCGGCAGGTAGACGGCACGGTGCGCGTCGATGGCCTTCTGCAGGGCGGCGGTGTCGTCGGTCTTCCCGTCGCCCCGCGCTCCCAGCGTGCGCGCGCTCACCCAGGTGTCGCCCGGCGGCAGGGGTGGGAGGTCTGACGGGACGGCGCCGGGCAGGGCGGCGACCGGGGCCGCGTCGAACACCGTCCGGGTCGCGCCGGGGGCTCCGAGGTCCGCGTAGTGGAGCCCGTGGGAGAACCGGCTCACGACGTAGGCGCTCCCGGGTGCCGCGATGCGCTTGCCGCTCTCGCGCAGGAGGGCGAACGTCGCGACGCCGCGGCAGGCCACGTTCTCCAGGTTGACCTGCGTGCGCGGGCTCTCTTCGAGGCTGATCACGAACGCGGGTCCGGTGACGTCCTCGAGCCGTGCGTCCTTCACGAAGAGGTCGTCCGGCTGGCCCGGCTCGATCTCGACCGCGGTCGGCACGTTGCGGAAGCGGGGGCGGATGAGGGTGAGGCCGGCCGCCCGTTCGCGGATGGCCGCCCGCCGCTGGCCCTCGAAGGTGGCGTCGAGCAGGGCGTACGGCCAGCCCGGTGAAGGCGTGCCCGTCCAAATGCCGTACTCGCCCCCGACGAAACGCACGTCCTCGGCGACGTTGCCGCCCTCGTGGACGCCGGCCAGGCCGGAGCCGATCCCGAACTCCACGTGCGAGGTGAAGCAGTGCTGCGCGTACTTCGCCCGCACGCCGACCGCTCCCGGGTTGCGGTCGCCGATCTCGAGGTCGACGTTGCTGAGCGCCGAGTAGAAGGTGCCGGGGTTGGCGTCGGGCGGCTCGGCCCCGTCCTTCGGCCGGCGCCCGGCGAAGAAGATCATGGAGCGCGGCTTCTCCGGGTCCTGGTACCCCGGCGCGCCGTCCCCGAGCACGAGCGCGGGCCGCCTCTGGCCGTAGCCGATGACCCGGATCCCCGGCCAGACGTAGACGGTCGCCGAGAGGCGGTACCGCCCCTCCGGGACGAGGACGATGCCCTCGCCGGTCGCCTCCTGCACCGCGTCGATCGCCTTCTGGAGGGCCACGGTGTCGTCGGCGATCCCGTCGCCGACGGAGCCGAACGCGTCGCGCGTGAGGGAGACGGCCCGCGGGTCGTCGGGGCGAGCCGTGTAGTAGGAGGATGTGGCCGCCGGCGCCGACAGCGCGGCCAGGGTCAGACCGAACGCCGCCGCCAGCACCCGCTGCGTCATGCCCATGCCGCCCTCCGCGGGAATCCGGCGATTCGACAGGTTCACGGGCCGCTCGCCGGCACGCGCCGCCGCAGCTCCGCCGACCAGTTCTGCACCAGGTGCAGCTGCCGCGGCTCCGCCGAAGGCGGGCTCTCGAGCGTCTGGGGGAAGTAGAAGCGGCCGTCCCGGGCGACGCCGAACCCGCTCACCAGGGACGAGATCCACAGCCGGCGCTCCTCGAGGTCGAAGAGCTTCCGCGGCGTCCCCAGCCGGGCCGGTGCGCCGGGTCCCACCGCGACCGCCCACAGGTCGCCCGTGTAGGCTCCCGCGCGCTCGCACGCGTAGAAGATCTCGCGGCCGTCGCGCGACCAGACGGGCGAGTAGCCGCCGTCGGTGGAGACCTGCACCTTCGCGCCCAGCTCCGGGAAGCGCTGGAGGTACACCTCGTCGCGTCCCGTCTCGTTGCTGGCGTAGGCTACCCAGCGCCCCTCGGGGGAGACGGCCGCGCTCTCCTCCGAAGCGGGGCTCGCCAGGAGCGGCCGGCTCGTCCAGCCGCTCCCGTCGCGCGCGAGCAGCCCGATGTCGCCGCCTTCGGCGTAGAGGATCGATCGCCCGTCGGGCGCCCAGTCGGACGGGCTCTTCATCGTCCGGGTGTGCGTGATCGCTTCCGGAGCGCCGCTGCCGTCCGCGTTCACGGCGTGGATGTCGGTCTCGTCCCGTCGGACCCAGCTGAACGCCAGGCGCTCCCCGTCGGGTTGCCACCGGGGCCACAGCATCGCGCCCTCCGGCGACGGCGCCGGTCGCGCCATCGCGCCCCGCTCGAGGTCGTAGACCCAGAGCGACCACGTGAGGCCCTCGCGGGCGGTGACGGCGATCCGGCGGTCGTCCGGCGACAGCTGGAGGACGGCGTAGCCGGCCTTCGCCGGAGCGCCGAGCGGCTCGACCCGGCCGGAGCGGTCCACGCGGACGAGGCGCCGCACGACGTCGGGCACGATGCCGCCGGGCGCGTAGACGAGGGTGCCGTCGTCCGCGACGTCGAACTGCGCCGCGCCCGTCTCGACGTCCACGTAGGGCACGTTCAGGGACTGCATCACCCCGTCCACCATGCCGACCTCGCTGCCGCGTGGCCGCAGCGTGGCGGGGTCGAACTGGACGGCGACGAGGCTGCCCCTCCGGGCGAAGACGACGTGGCCGGTGCGCAAGTAACGCGCGTCGGCCGCGTTCTCCGCGAGGGGGTGGCGCTGGCCCGTGGCGCGGTCGAGGACCTCGACCCGAGCGAGGCGCTTGTCGAAGCCGGACTCGAACACGGTGAAGAGGACGGCCCCACCCGGCCCCGGGTGCGGCAGGCGGTGGCTGACCTCGCCGGGGGCGAGGCGGGTGAGAGGCTCCGGCCGCCCGGTGCCGGGGGAGACGCGCATCAGGCCGCCCTCCATCGTGGCGAACACGATCTCGTCCGGGGCGACCCAGGCGGCCCCGCCGAGCAGGGCGGAGGGGCACACCTCGAGAGGAGGCCCGCCGTCGAGCGCCACCCGGCGGATCGCGCCCCCGGACCAGAAGCCGAGGGCCCGGCCGTCCGGGGAGAAGAATGGGTTGTCCGCTCCTTCCGTGCCCGGAAGCGGCCGCGCCTCGTCCTCGTCGAGCGCGCGCACGTAGAGCCGCTGCCGATCGCCCTGCCGCGCCACGAACGCGAGACGGAGGCCGTCGGGCGACAGCGCGATCGCGGTCCGGCTCGGCCGGCCCATGCCGGCCGTGCGCTCGAGGGCGTGGGGGCCGATGAGCGCCTCCGCCGGCCGGAGGTCGAGGAGCGAGTGCACGACCGCCGGCTCGGGCGGGCGTGGTGCGAGCCAGTGGCCGACGGCGACGCCGGTGAGCGCGGCCAGCACCACGGGCCCGGCCACCGCCGGCCAGGGGAGCGGCCCGCGCCGGAGCGCTGGCGCCTTCGGGGCCACGTCCCCGGCCTCGGCGATCCAGGAGAGCTCGCGCCGCAGGTCCGCGGCCGACTGCCACCGCTCGTCGGGGTCCTTGGCGAGGCAGGTCCGCACGACGCGGTCGAGGGCCGCCGGCGCGAGCGGCTGCAGCGTCGACGGCGGGGGCGGCTGCTTCTCGAGGATGGCCGCGACGAGCGAGGCCTGGCTCTTGCCGGCGAACGCGCGCCGGCCCGTCACCATCTCGTGCAACACTGCCCCGAACGCGAAGACGTCCGTCCGCGCGTCGGCCTCGCGCCCCTCGACCTGCTCCGGGGCCATGTAGGGCAGGGTCCCGAGGAGCGTCCCCGCCGCCGTGTCCGGGGCGGTGGCGGTGGGCGCGTCCGACAGCACGTCCGGGGGTCCCGGCGTGCGGCGCCGGGCGAGCCCGAAGTCGAGGAGCTTGGCCCCGGCCTTCGTGAGCATCACGTTTCCCGGCTTGAGGTCCCGGTGGATGATCCCGCGCCGGTGGGCGGCGTCGAGCGCGCCGGCGATCTCGACGGCGGCCTCGAGCGCCTCGTCGAGCGGCATCGGCCCCCGCTCGAGCCGGCCGTGAAGGGTCTCTCCCTCGAGCCGCTCCATGACGAGAAAGTCGATCTCGCCCTCGCAGCCCACGTCGTAGATGGAGCAGACGTGAGGGTGGCTGAGGGCGGAGAGGGCGCGCGCCTCGCGCTGGAAGCGGGAGAGCAAGGTCGCGTCCGCCCTCACGTGGGCGGGCAGCACCTTGATCGCGACCGGGCGCTGGAGGCGCGGATCGTGCGCCTCGTAGACCTCGCCCATCCCGCCCTTCCCCAGCGGCCGGACGATCTCGTAGGGCCCGAGTCGCGTCCCGGGCTCGAAGGTCATCGAGAGGCTCCCGCCTTTCTAGAGCTTCCAGCCCTCTCTGTACTCGGCGCGCGTCATCAGGGCGTCGGCCTCGGGGGCGTCCACGAAGCGTGCGTTCGCCGCGTCCCACCGGAGCTTCTTCTCGACCCGCACCGCGATCGTCCCCAGCAGGATCGTCTCCGTGATCCCGGCGACGTTCTCGAAGCTCGCGTCCGAGAGGGCCGTACCCCGGCAGGCGCGTACCCACTGCTCCAGCTCCTCGGCGGGACGGGGGAGCGTCTGGGGCGGCGGCTGGAAGGCCTGCATCTTCGCCTTCGGGACGAGTCGCGGGCCGCGTCCGGAGAAACCGGCCAGGATCTTGCCGGCGTCGCCCACGAAGAGCAGGCCCTCGTCCGGCATGGGCTCGCCGTCCTCCTCCAGCTCGCGCGGCTTCGGGGGCCGCAGGCCGCCGTCGTACCAGAAGAGCGCCACGGGCGGCATGCCCGTCCGCTCCGGGAACTCCCAGCGCACGAGCGAGGCCTGCGGGTAGGAGACGGTTCCCGGCTGCTTCTTCCAGAGCAGGTCGTCGATCCTCCAGAACTGGCTGCGGCTGGCCTCGACGGTGAGCGGCGAGCCGAGCTTCAGGATCTTGAAGATCTGGAAGAAGGAGTAGTGCCCCATGTCGCCGAGGGCGCCGGTGCCGAAGTCGTACCAGCCGCGGAAGACCGCGTTGCGGTAGGCGGGGTGATAGGGACGGTGCGGGACCGGGCCGAGCCATAGGTCCCAGTCGAGCCCGTCTGGCACCGGCACCGTCTCGGTCGGCGGACTCGTCATGCCCTGCGGCCAGTACGGCCTCGCGGACCAGTTGTGCACCTCGCGCACCGGCCCGATCGCGCCGGCCTGGATCCACTCGGCGATCTGCGCCGTCGACTCCATCCCGGCGGAGCAGAACATGTGCGTCGCCGCCCGGGTCTCGCGCGCCGCCTGGACGACGAGCCGCGCCTCGTGGAAGAAGTTGCCCAGGGGCTTGTGGGTGATGACGTGCTTCCCGGCGTTCATCGCCGCGAGCGCGATCGTGGCGTGGAGGTGGTCCGGCGTCATCACGTAGACGGCGTCGAGGTCCTTCTCCTTCGCGATCATCTCGCGGAAGTCCGCGTAGACGCCGCAGCCGCCGCCGGCGGAGGCAGCGTAGTGGCGCTCCACGAGCTCGCGGCCGACCTCGCGCCCGCAGGGGCAGGCTGAGGCACCTTCGGCCCAGGCGGCGTCGCCGAGGAACTCGCGTATCTTGTCGCGCAGCTCGAAGCGGGACCACTCGACGTAGTCCTGGCTCCGGCGGTTCGGGTCGCAGACCGCGGCGATCCGGAGGTCGGGGCGCTGCAGCGCGGGCATGAGCTGCCGCAGGCCCTGCGTCCCGCAGCCGACGAAGCCCACGTTGATGCGGTCGCTCGGCGGCACGTACCGGGGGCCTCCCAGGACGTTGCGGGAGACGAGTGTCACGGCCGCGGTGGTCGCGCCGCGCTCGAGGAAGGTGCGGCGGCTGACGGAACCGGGCTGGGACATGGGTCCTCCTCGTCCACGGGGGATCATACGCCCGGCAGGGCCAAGGACCGGGCGGTGAGCTCGCGTGTGTCGAGGCCGGCAGCCTTGCCGAGGAGCGCCAGGCGGGGAGGCAGCGGAGGCCGGAGGCGCCACTCGTCCTCGCGCCCGCCCGCGCCCCGGAAGGTCTCCGTCCACTCGGGCCACCACGGGGTCACCCGCCGGGAGATGGGCTCGACGACGAGAACGGTCGATCCCGCGCGCGCGGCCTCCACGAATCGGCCGAGGAGGTCCCGGCGCGGCCGCTCGGCGAGCTCGTTCACCGTGAAGGCCGCGAGGAGGCCCGCGGGCCCCTGTGGCAGGGGGGCCGTGGCCGCGTCGCCTCGCGTCGTGCGGCCGGTGAGCCCGAGGCGCCCGAGGGTCCAGCGCGCCTCCGCCACCGCCCAGCCGCTGTGGTCGACGCCGTCCACGCGCGCCGGCGGCTCGCACTCGAGCGCCCACGCCGCGCCCGCAGTTCCCGTCCCGCAGCCGAGGTCGAGGATGAGGCGGGGCCGGCGGAGGCCCGGGCCGAGCGCCCGCACGATCCCGCGCACGAGCAGGAAGTGCATCGGCCCGTAGTAGAGGGCGAAGGCCGCCCGCTTGCCGGCCCCCTCGAGCGCCGTCCCGCCGGCCATGCGCTCCCGCCGCTCGACGTACAGGGAGGAAAGGGCCTGCAGCGCCCGCCGCACCTCGGGGAACGTCAGCGCGACGAGGTGGCGCCGCTCGAGGGCCTCGTGGAATGAGCCGAAGGGGTCAGGCGCGTCCATGCCGCCGTCACTATAATGGCGCCCGCCCACGAAGAGGAGCTCACGATGTCCCAATCCCGACGCCTCTCCCGCCGACAGTTCGCGAAGAGCGCCGCCGCCGCGGCCGGCTCCCTGATGATCCTCCCGCGGCACGTCCTGGGCGGGCCCGGCTACACGGCGCCGAGCGACACGCTGACGAAGGCGGTCGTGGGAGTGGGCGGCATGGGCCGCGGCCATCTCCGCTACCCCGGGTCCGTGCTGCGCGCCGTGTGCGACGTGGACAGCGCCCACCTCGCGGCGGCGCTGGAGGCAGCGGGCCCCGGCGTCTCGGGGTACCGCGACTTCCGCGAGGTGCTGGAGAGGCCGGACATCGACATCGTCCACATCGCGACGCCGCCGCACTGGCACGCGCTCATGTCGGTGGCGGCGGCGGAGGCGGGCAAGGACGTCTGGTGCGAGAAGCCGATGACCCGGACCATCGGCGAGGGCCGCGCCGTCGTGGGGGCAGTCGAGCGCAATGGGCGCGTCTTCCGCATCAACACCTGGTTCCGCTTCCAGGACCGCTTCTACGGCATGGGCACCGACGTGGCGCCGATCAAGAAGGCGCTGCAGGGCGGGCTGCTCGGCTGGCCCATCAAGGCGACGGTCAGCGCGACGACGGGCTTCGACTGGAAGTTCTACTGGGTCGGCAAGACGAGCCTGCCCGTCGAGCCGGTCCCGCCCGAGCTCGACTACGACCTCTGGCTCGGCCCCGCGCCGTGGAAGCCCTACAGCACCCACCGCGTCCACGGCACCTTCCGCGGCTACTGGGACTACGACGGCGGGGGCCTCGGGGACATGGGGATGCACTACCTCGACCCCGTGCAGTACATCCTGGGCAAGGACGACACGAGCCCGGTCGAGGTGTGGGCCGACGGCCCGCAGCAGCACCCCGACGCCTGCGGCACGTGGCGGCGGATCGAGATGAAGTACGCGGACGGCTGCGTGATCGTCCTCGACGGGGAGAACCGCGACAAGAAGGCGGCCTTCCTGGAGGGCCCGGAGGGGAAGATCTTCCAGGGCTTCCGCTCGGACATCGCCGGCTTCGCGGAGAAGCTGGCGGCGCTCCCGGACCCCGAGCCGCGGATCACCGACTTCTCGGAGTCGGTGCGGACGAGGCGCCCGTTCGCGCTCAACGAGAGAAACGGCCACCGCTCCTGCACGCTCGTGAACCTGGGGAAGGCGGCCGTCCAGCTCGGCCGGACGCTACGCTACGACCCGGTGAAGGAGCTCTTCGTGGGGGACGAGGAGGCCAACCGCCTCGTGAACCAGCCCCTGCGCGCTCCCTGGCGGCTGCCGGCGTGACCGTGAGGAGAACGACAATGAAACGACCTGCGACGGCCACGATCCTGGCGGCGCTGTGCGGCGTCTTGCTTGCCGTCCCGGCCGCGGCCCAGCCGGCGGCCGCCCCCGGGAGTGTCGCCTCGATCCTGGAGGGCTTTCCGGCGGATACGCCCGCGAAGAGGGACGCACTCTGCGCCGAGATCCTGAAGCTGGGTCCGCCCGCGATCGAGGACGCCATGGCCCGGGTCCTCCCCCCGGGCAAGGGCGACGACTCGAAGGCCCGCTTCGCCGTGAACGGCCTCGCCGTATACGTGACGCGGCCCGGCGCGGAGAAGGAGCGGGTCGTCTTCGCCCGCTCCCTCCTCGCGTCGCTCGAGAGGACGCGCGACCCGGGAGTCGCCACGTTCCTGATCTCACAGGTCCAGGTCGCGGGGAAGAGCGAGTCCATCCGGCCCCTGCAGAAGTACCTCGCCGACACGGCCCTGGCCGGGCCGGCCTCCGCCGCGCTCGTCACGATCGGCGGGCCCGACGCGTCGAAGGCGCTCGTGAAGGCCCTCGGCAAGGCGCCGGTGGCCGTGCGTCCCGTGCTCGCAGACGCTCTCGGGGAGATGCGCAGCCGCGACGCGGTGAAGGCACTCCTCCCGCTGGCGGACAGCGCGGACGAGGGCACGCGCCGGGCCGCCCTGTACGCCCTGGCCAACATCGGCGACCCCGCCGCGGGTCCCGTGCTCGCCCGGGCGCGTCTCGCCGCCTCGCCCCGCGAGCGCGCGCAGGCCCCTTCGCTCTACCTGCTCTACGCCCGGCGCCTCGTCGAGTCCGGCCGGACGGCCGAGGGCCTCGACGCGGCCCGCACCCTCCTTGCGAGCTACGGGGGGCCGGGCGAGGTGCAGCACGCCTCGACCGCTCTGGCCCTGGTGGCCTCGGCCCTCGGGCCGAAGGCCCTGCCCGACCTCCTCGCGGCCGCGGACCGCCCCGAGCGCAGCCTCCGCGGCGCGGCGCTCGCCCTGGCCGGCACGATCCCCGGCCCCGAGGCCACCGCCCGTTGGATCGAGAAGGCCCGCACTGCGTCGCCCGAGGCCCGCGCCGGAATCGTCGCCATGCTCGGCCAGCGGGGGGACGCGACGGCCCTGCCCTTCGTGAGGGAGAGCCTCGACAGCCGCGACGACGCGGTGCGGCAGGCGGCCATTCCCGCGGCGGCCCGCCTCGGCGGCGACGCGGTGCTGCCCGACCTGCTGCAGCAGGTCCCGGCCGCGAGCGGGAGCGAGGTCCCGGCCCTGAAAGCCGCTCTCCTCGGCTACCGCGCGGCGCTCGTCGTGCCGGAGGCGGCGCGGCTCCTCGACCCCACGCCGCTTCCCGGCAAGGCCCTCCTCGTCGAGGTCCTCGCCGAGAAGGGGGCGCGGGACAAGATCGACCTCCCGGGTCTCCTCGCGATGCTGGAGAAGGCCGAAGGCGAAGACGCGGTCCGCCTGCAGGAGGCGATCACGGCCACGGTCCGGGCGAACCCCGACGCGGAGCACCGGACCGACGCGCTCCTCGAGCTGCTGAAGGGCGCCCCTGCGGGAGGGAAGGCCACGATCCTCGGCATCCTGCCGAAGGTCGGAGGGACGAAGGCGCTCAAGGCGATCCTCGAGGAGACGGCGAGCCCCGACCTCGGCGTGCAGCGCGCGGCCGTCGCGGCGCTGGCGCAGTGGCCGGAACCGACAGCGTCCGAGGACCTGCGCCGGATCGGCTCGACGACGCAGGACCGGGAGCAGCGCGTGCGGGCGTTCGAGGGCTTCGTCCGCCTGATGGACGGTGCCCGCCTGCCGGGGCAGAAGAAGCTCGCCGCCTTCCAGGAGCTCCTGTCCGCTCCCGGGGAGGACGCCGACCGCAGGCCCCTCCTCGCCGGGGTCGCCGCCGTCCGCGAGCCCGAGTCGCTGCGGCTCCTGGCCGGCAGCCTCGACAACCCGGTCCTTCACGACGCGGCCGTCGCGGGCCTGCTGGAGCTCGCGTCCCGACAGTCCTCGCAGGAGCGCTGGCTCTCCGGCCACGAGGCGTACACGGTCCTCCGGCGCGTCGAGGACTCCCTCGCCCTTCCCGCGGAAAAGGAGCGGGCGCGGGGGATCCTCCTCGACCGGTTGCGCCAGGGCGGCTACGTCCCGCTCTTCGACGGGCACTCCCTCGCCGGCTGGAAGGGCCTCGTGGCCGACCCGCCGAAGCGCGCGAAGATGACGCCGGAGGAGCTGGCCGGGCCCAGGCGGAGGCGGACCGGAAGATGCGGTCCCACTGGCGCGTCGTCGACGGCGTGCTCGAGTTCGACGGCAAGGGCGAGAGCCTCTGCACTGCGTCTGACTACGGCGACTTCGAGCTGCTCGTCGACTGGAAGATCGGCAAGGACGGCGACAGCGGCCTCTACCTCCGCGGGTCGCCGCAGGTGCAGATCTGGGACGCCGAGAAGAACCCGGTGGGCTCGGGCGGCCTCTTCAACAACCAGAAGGGTCCCGCCAAGCCCCTCAAGAACGTCGACCGGCCGGTGGGCGAGTGGAACGTCTTCCGGATCCTGATGATCGGGGACCGCGTCACCGTGTACCTCAACGACGAGCGCGTCGTGAAGGACACGGTCCTCGAGAACTACTGGGAGCGGGATAAGCCGATCTACCCGACGGGGCAGGTGGAGCTGCAGGCCCACGGCAATCCCGCTGTGGTTCCGCAACGTCTTCGTCCGCGAGATCCCGCGCGAGACGGCCGTCCCGCAGGTGACCGAAACGGAGGCGGCCGAGGGCTTCGTGCCTCTCTTCAACGGTCGCGACCTCGAGGGCTGGATCGGCAACCGGGAGGGCTACGCGGCGGAGGACGGGAAGATCGTGGTGCACCCCGAGCGCGCCGGGGGCAACCTGTACACGGCGAAGGACTACACGGACTTCGTCCTGCGCTTCGAGTTCCGGCTGCACCCCGCCGCCAACAACGGCCTCGGCATCCGCGCGCCCCGCGAGGGCGACGCCGCCTACCAGGGGATGGAGCTGCAGATCCTGGAGGACGGCTCACCCGTCTACCGGGACCTTCAGCCGTACCAGCACCACGGCTCGATCTACGGGGTCGTTCCCGCCCGCCGCGGCGCCTTGCGCCCGGTCGGCGAGTGGAACACCGAGGAGGTCACGGTGAAGGGCCGGCGCGTCTCCGTGATCGTCAACGGCATCAGCGTGGTCGACGCCGACATCGACGCCGCGAGCGCCTCGGGGACGATGGACCACCGGGAGCACCCCGGCCTCAAGCGGCCGAGCGGCGCCATCGGCTTCCTCGGCCACGGGGACGTGGTGGAGTTCCGCAACATCCGGGTCAAGGAGACCCGGTAGCGAGCCTACGCCGGCGTCGTCGGTCCCGATCCCGCGCCCGTGCGCCCGATCGCCGCGACGATCGTGGCGAGGTCGGACGCGTCCAGCCGCAGGCTCGCGGCCGCGCGCCAGCCGTCGACCTGCCCCGGGCGGCGGGCGCCGACGATGGCGCCGCTCACCCCGGGCCAGGCCAGCGTCCAGGCCACGGCCACGGCGGCCACCGACACGCCGTGCTTCGCCGCGACCTCCCGGAGGGCGTCGCGCAGGTCGAGGTTCTGCTGGAGCTTCGGCGCCTGGAAGTGCGGCGAGAGGCGGCGCCAATCGTCGGCCGGGAACGAGGTGGCGCGCTCCGCGGTGAACGAGTCGGTGAGCAGCCCCGACTGCATCGGGCTGTAGACGATCACCCCGGTGCCGTGGGCGGCGCACCACGGCACCTCCGCCCCGCCCACGTCCCGCCGGACCATCGAGAAGGGCGGCTGGAGCGACGTCACGTGCCGGATCTTCTCGCAGCGCTCGAGGAGGGCGATGTCGTAGTTCGAGAGGCCCGGCCAGCGGACCTTGCCCTCGTCCACGAGGCGCAGCATCTCGCCCCACGAGTCTTCGACCGGCGTCCCCGTCTGGTCGGGCCAGTGGAACTGGTAGAGGTCGATCGCCTCGACGCCGAGCCGGCGCAGCGACGCCTCGCACTCCTCGCGCACGCGCGCGGGGCGCGAGTCGCGCGACGGGAGCGGCCATGCGGTCCTGGTCGTTCCAGCGCAGCCCGCACTTCGTGAAGACGAGCGGGCGCTCGGAGGGTGGGATCCCGGCGAGAGCACGGCCGACGACCTCTTCGGAGTGGCCGTAGCCGTACACGGCCGCGGTGTCGACCCAGTTGACGCCCCGCGCGACCGCGTGGCGGATGGCGGCGACCGACTCCGCGTCGTCCTGCGGGCCCCAGGCGAACGCCCACCCGCCGCCCCCTGCCGCCCACGCGCCGAAGCCGACCGTGGTGATCGCGGGACCGTCCTTGCCCAGTTGGCGCGTGGGAAGCAACGGACTCATGGCTGCACCTCCGTGAGCCGAAGTCTACAGGCCGAACCGGGGGGGCCGGGGGGCGGTCCGTCGCCAGCGCCGCGCCTCGGGCCCCGGCCCGTGAGCCGGGTCACCGCGGCCGCTCACGCGACGCGGAAGAGGCCGACCTGCAGGTAGCGGTCCTCGGGCTGCGCGAGGATCGTGGGGTGGTCGGGGGGCAGCCCGCCCGTCTCGAGGAGAGCCGCGTCTTTCCCCGCGCCGCGGAACCCCGCCTCCGCCAGCGCGAGGAGCGAGCTCGTACGCGCGTTGCAAGCGAGCCGAGAAGGCCTCCCGGGGAGAGGACGCGACAGGCCCCGGCCACGAGCGCGGGGTAGTCCCGATCGATCGTGAAGGTCGCCCCGCGCGCCGCGGAGAAGGCGGGAGGGTCGACGAGCGCCACGTCGAAGCGCCGGCCGGCCGCGGCCGCCTCCTCGAGGAACCGGCCGGCGTCGCTCGCGGCGAACTCGAAGCGGGGGTCGAAGGGGTCGAGGCCGCTGAGGCGGAAGTTGTCCCGGGCCCAGTTGAGAACGCCCGAGGAGAGGTCCACGCTCGCGACCTCCGAGGCCCCCGCGCGCGCCGCGACCGCGGAGAGCGTGCCGGTGTAGGCGAAGGTGTTCAGCACCGAGCGGCCCGCCACGAAGCGGACGAGGCCGTGGCGGTGCTCGCGCATGTCCGTGAAGAGGCCCGTGTTGAGCCCGCGGTCGAGGTGCACCTCGAAGGGGACGCCGCGCTCCTCGACGACCAGCGTCGGCGGGGGCACCTCGCCCACGATCTCCTGCCGGACCCGCTGCTGGCTCGCCGCGCCCCGGCTCCGGACCTTCACCACCGCGCCTCGCAGGCCCGCCTGCTCGATCGCGGCCTGCGCGAGGAGCTGGCCGTGGGGAACGAAGGCGCGGGCGTAGACGTACACGACGGCCCAGGGCGAGAGGACGTCGGCGGAGAAGCCGGGCAGCCCGTCGCCCGCGCCGTGGACGAGGCGGAAGGCCGCGCGCTCCCCGACGAGGCCGAGCGAGCGGCGGAGGGCGAGCGCGCGCTCGACGCGGGCGCCGAAGAATGCAGGGCCGATCGCCTCCACGGCCTCGCCGGCCGGCGCCACGACGCGCAGCCTCTCGTTCTCGGGGTCGGCGAGGGCCAGGCCGAGCGGCTGCCCCGACGGCCCCACGAGCCGCAGCGGCTGGGCGGCCTCGACCGGTCCTGATACCCCGGCGAGGCCGAGGAGCAGGTCGCGCCCGCCCTTTTCGACGAAGGCGACCGCCGCCGGCGGGAGGACGAGGCCGCGGTGGCTCACGCGCTTCGCCTCACGCGCCGATCGTGTGCCCCTGCCCGCTCGCGTCCAGCCACTCCTCGAGGGCGGCGAGGTCGGGTGCCAGGGGCGCCTCGACGATCACCCGGCCGCCGCCGCGGGGCGAGGGCAGGTCGATGCGGCGCGCGTGCAGGGCGAGCCGTTCGCACGGGACCCCGGCGAGCGCCTCGGGCACGAGGCCGCGGCCATAGAGCGGGTCGAAGAGGATCGGCGCTCCCGCCGAGCGGAGGTGCACCCGGATCTGGTGGTGGCGCCCCGTGACGGGGTGAGCCTCGACGAGCGAGACCGTGGCCGCGCCGAGCAACCAGCGCCTGCGGGTCGCGTACTCGGTCGTCGCCGGCTGCGCCCCCGGCTCGCCCGGCCGGGCCGGCCGCGTCTTGCCCTTCCGCGCGCCGTGGAGAGGAGTGTCGATGCGCCCGCGCGCCGGATCGAGGGAGCCGGCCACGAAGGCGACGTAGGACTTCGTCACCTGCCGGTGCTCGAAGGCGAGGCTCACCGCCCGGTGAGCGTCGGCGTTCAGGGCGAACACGACCACCCCCGAGGCGTCCCGGTCGATCCGGTGCACCACGAACAGGCGGCGCCCGAGCTCGCGCTCCAGGCGCTTCTGGAGACAGGCGGAGACGGGCTCGCCCCGGGCGGGAATGACGGGCTCGCCGGGGAGCTTGGCGACCGCGACGAGATCGTGGTCCTGGTGCAGCAGCACGGGGGAGGGTGGCCGTTTCCGTCAAGCTCCCCGAGCCTACCACCGTCGGGGCCGGCTCAGCGCTCGAAGCCGGCCAGCCAGACGTCGGCGTCGTCGTGGTGCTCGATGTAGGTCAGCCAGCGATCGTCGCGCGAGAGGCTGGGGCAGTGGGCCCTCGCCTCGGCGAGGGGCGTGGCCCGGCCGGTGCGGGTGTCGAGCACCACGAGCCGATCGCGCTGTGCCACGACGAGCCGCCGGCCGTCGCTCATCCACTCCGGCGTGCCGCGACCCTCGGGCAGCTCGCGGTACTGCCGGCTGGCGATGTCGAACAGCATCGTGACGCTCGAGGGAAGGACGTAGAACTCGAGGTCCCCGGCGAGCGTCGTGCCGTCGGGCGACCAGGAGCGCGGGTAGAGCGCGTGCCCCTCGCGGTGGGGGAGCGGCTCCGACCGGCGCTCCGCGAGGGGCTTCGAGATGTCGGTGATCCAGCTGTCGCGGCCGTCGGTCGTGGCGATTCGGGAGCCGTCCGGCGACCACTCCGGGAGCCAGCGGGCGAGGCCCTCGGTCTTCGTCAACTGCTCGAGCCCGCTGCCGTCGGGCCGGATCACCCACACCTCGTACCGGCCCGAGCGGTCGCTGTAGAAGGCGATGCGGCTGCCGTCGGGCGACCAGCGGGGCCCGCGGTCCCGGAACGTCCTCGTCGGTCAGCTGTCGGTAGCCGCTGCCGCTCGGCGCCGACGACGTAGAGGTCCTCCCGCACGCCCTGGTTGGTGAACGCGATCCACTGCCCGTCCGGCGAGATGTCCTGCGTGTAGATGACGCGCGAGGCCTGGAGGGCGGGCCGCGCGGGCTCGCGCACGGTGCCCCTCGCGGGGTCGAGGCCGAGGCGCTGGATGACGGAGCGCTATCTCCGCGCTCACGTAGAGCATCTGGCGCCCGTCGCGCGAGAGGCTGATCGACCCCGCCACGCGCGAGGGCGTCGTCACGGGCTCGGGCTCGCCCCGCACGCCGCCCGTGCGTGCGTCGATCCCCACGCGCCAGACGTTCATCGCCCCGCCGCGCTCGCTCGCGAAGTAGAGGCTCCTCCCGTCGGGCGACCACACGGGGTCCCAGTCGATGGCCGCGTCGCTCGTCAGGGCCACCGGCGGGGAGGAGCCGTCGGCCGCCGCCGTCCAGATGTCGCGCTGGCCGCTGGCGCCGCTCAGCCCCCAGAAGGCGACGAAGCGCCCCGTCCGGGGACCACGAGGGCTGGACGGCGTCGCGGTCCCGTATCAGGTCGCGCGCCTCGCCGCCCGCCGCCGGCAACACGCGCAGCCGGGCGTCGGACTCGCGGCTCCACGGGTTCTGGCCGTCCCGCGTCGAGTAGACGATGCGCCGTGCCGTCGGGCGACCAGAGCGGGGTCGTAGCCCTCGCGCGTGAGCCGCTTCACCGACTCGCCGAGTCGAGCCCATGACGAAGATCCCGCCCCCGTCGCGCGAGGAGCGGAAGGCGATGCGCTCGCCGTCGGGGGAGAAGGCTGGGGCGCGGTGTCGTCGGCCGGGCTGTCTGGCGGTCAGGTTGATCGGGTTGCGTCCGCCGACCTCTCTGCAGGTACACGTTCGACGTTGCCCGCGGCCTCGCTCGTGAACACGAAGGTCTTCCCATTGGGGCCGAGCTGCGCCGAGCGCTCCTCGCCCGGAGGCGTCGGTCAGCTGGTGGAAGGAGAAGGGGACGAGGAGTCGTCTCCCCGCTTCCACCGCCGAGGCGGTGCCCGGCGAGGAACGCGCCCGCGGCGAAGGGCCGCGCGGCCCGTGCCAGCGCGGCCGGGGAGTAGCCCCAGCGCCGCCGCGTCGTCGGCGCCACCGGCAGCACCGTGCCCCGCTGGCCTGGCCGAGGCGTCGAGACTGTCGAGGTGGAAGGCGAGGTCGCGCGCCGACTGGAAGCGCTCGTCGGGGCTCTTCTCGAGGCAGTGGCGGACGATCAGCTCGAGGGCCGTCGGGGCGGGGGTCCGTGTCCGGCGCGGTGGGAGGCTCGTCGCTCAGGATGGGCTGAGCATCTCGGCCGAGCTGCGGCCCTGGAAGGCGCGGCGGCCGGTCAGCATCTCGAACAGGACCGCGCCGAGCGCGAAGATGTCCGCGCGGCGGTCGGCCGGCTCGCCGCGGACCTGCTCGGGAGCCATGTAGCCGACCGTGCCGAGCACCGCCCGGGCTCGTCGGTGCCGCGGCGGTCGGCGAGCGGCTCGTCGCCGGCCGCGTCCGGACCGGATCGGCGCGCGAGGCCGAAGTCGAGGATCTTCACGCGCCCGTCGCCGGTCAGGAAGATGTTCTCGGGTTTCAGGTCGCGGTGGACGATGCCCTTCTCGTGCGCCGCGGCGAGGCCCGTCGGCACCTGCGCCGCGATCTCGACGGCCTTCCGCGGGGCAGGGGGCCCGCGCGAGGCGCGCGCGCAGCGTCTCGCCCTCGAGCAGCTCGATGACCACGTAGGCCCGCTTCGCCCTCTTGTGGCGAGTGTCGAAGATGGAGAGGATGTTCGGGTGGGAGAGGGCGCGAGCGCGGGCCTCGAGCTCGAACCGCGGGCGAGTCGCGTCGTCGGCGATGTCCTCGGGCAGGACCTTGACCGCGACGTTGCGGCCGAGGCGCGCGTCGCGGGCGCGGTACACCTCGCCCATGCCGCCGGCCCCGAGCGGAGCGACGATCTCGTAGGGTCCGAGCGCTGCCCGGAGGCGAGGCCCATGGAGTCTTCCCCTGGCTTGGGTTCTTGGGGGCGGATTCTACCGCGTTCCCGAACGCGCGGGCAGGGCGGGAGGTCCGCGCCGTCGCGTGCAGACCTACCGGCGTCGTACGCGGCCGGTCTTCACGTGGACGAAGTCGGGGCCGCGGTAGTAGCCGACGCCGCCGCGCTGCAGCTCGACCGCGGCGTCGCGCAACGAAGGCGGAGCCGACGTCGGCGAGGCGCACGTCGATGGCGCGCCCCTGCAGGTCAGGCAGCCCTGTGCCACACCCCGGCTGTGCTCCCGCAGCCGAGGCGTTTGTTTGCGGCGAGCGGTAAGCGGAGATGACCTGGAACGGGCTCTTCGTGCCGGTGGCGAGGCGGAGGTCGTTCAGGACGTCGAAGAGCGCCGGGTCGATCGGGTGCTCGTCCCCGGTCCGGAAGTCCCGGAGGAACGACGTAGAGGGTCGAGAGCCCCTCGGGCAGGTAGGCGCCGTCGGCGAAGTAGGGCACGGTGAGGCGCTCGTGGGTGTGGGTGTGGAGAAGAAGGAGAGAAGCCGTTCCTCCCCGGCGCCGGCCAGCACCCCCGACCCGGGGACCACCGCCGCAGGCGGCCAAGGCCCCCCCCCCAGTCCCCTGGAGGAAGAGGCGTCGCGCGGTGGGGGTGGTGACGAATTTGAGTCGGTTTTTTTTTTTTTTTTTTTATTTAGCGCCGCTCGACGACATTTCACATCAGTTCCTTCGCCCGACTCAGGTAGGGGAATTTAACGGAGCCTTAGGCCCTCCTTAGCGCCCAAGGAGCGCCGCAAGAGCCCCCAGCTTTTGTGGCGGGTCTTATTTGCGCCCGTCGGTTTGACCCACTATTTTATGTCTACACGAGCCCCCCCGGCGCTTGGCAGCTTGCTTTGGATAGCCGCCCCGCACCTGGCGGAAGAAGGGATTTTGCACAATGCGGCTTGCGTTTTCCGGCCTTGCGCCCCGACCCCGACGACCGATGTCTAGGCCAGACTACGAGCAGAAGTGAAACGAGGCGTGAATATATCGGAATCCCCAGACGGGTTCTCACTGCGCGCCGTGGGGGGTACGGCGTTGAGCCCAGCGCTCGGCCGCCTCACGCCGCCCGCGAGCTGCCAAGGCGCCGAAAGAGAGGTATAGGCGCGTGCCGTCCCCCAGGCCCCGGCCGAGCCCGCGGGCCCGCCGTCGCCCGAGGTCCAGGCGGCCGTGCAGGGGGTGATCGAATCGGCCGGCACCCCTGGCTCACCTGGCCCGAGGTGACCGGGCGCCGCGCCGCACCTCAAGGCCCTCTACGCGGCCGAGCCCGACGGTCTATTCTGGTTCGCCGGCGATCAGGCCTCACCCGGCGCTCGCGGGGGCGCTGGAGACGATCGCCCGCTGCGATGCGGTGGGTCTCGACCCCGCCGACTACGACGCCGGGCCGCTGGCCGCGAAGTGGGAGGCCCTGGAGTCGGGCTCGGGACCTCCTCCGCCGACCGCGCCCTCTTCGACGTAGGCGCTGACCGTCGCCGCGATGCGGCTCCTCCAGGCGGCCCACTGGGAGCGGGTCGACCCGCGCCTCGTCGGCTTCGACTACGACGTGACGCGCCAAGCTTCTCGACCTGGCGGCCGTGCTGCGCGCCGCGCGCGACGCGGGCGGTCTTCCTGCCGCCGTCGCCGCCGCTGAGCCCCAGTTCCCCGTCTACCGCCGCCTCGTGAAGGCCCTCGCCGACTACCGTGCGCTCGCCGCCGCCGGCGACCCCGAGCCCGTGCCGGCGCTCGCCGCCGGGCCGAAGAAGGTCGAGCCGGGCAAGCCCTGGGCGGGTGTGACGGCCCTCGCCTCGCGGCTGCGCACCTTCGGCGACCTTCCCGCGGACGCCCCGGCGCCCGGGGCCCCGCCGACGGCACGCCCCGCTATGCCGGCGCGCTCGTGGACGCAGTGAAGCGTTTCCAGGGCCGTCACGCCCTCGAGCCCGACGGCGTGATCGGGCCCGGCCCGATCGAGGCACTCGACGTTCCCGCGGCCACCCGCGTGCGGCAGATCGAGCTGGCCCTGGAGCGCGTGCGCTGGCTTCCCGAAGATGCGTCAAGCAGCCGTACGTCTTCGTCAATGTGCCGCTCTTTCGCCTGTGGGCCTACGACCCCGCCCAGCCGGACGAGCCGCTGCGCATGAACATGGTGTCGGCAAGTCGCTCGGGCCACGAGACGCCGATCTTCGTCGAGCAGATGGAGTACGTGATCTTCCGGCCCTACTGGAGCCCGCCCCCGAGCATCGTCCGCGACGAGATCGTTCCCCACGCGCGACGCGACCCGTCCTATCTCGAGCGCCAGGACATGGAGATCGTGGCCAGCGGCGACGAGGGCGCCCCGGCGCTCCCCGCCCACCCCGGAGAGCCTCGACAACGTCGCCGCCGGGAAGCTCTTCGTGCGTCAGAAGCCGGGCGAGAAGAACTCGCTCGGCCTCGCCAAGTTCATCTTCCCGAACTCCGAGAACGTCTACATGCACGGGACACCCGCGCAGTCGCTCTTCGCCCGCGCCCGCCGCGACTTCAGCCACGGGTGCATCCGGCTCGAGGACCCGGCTCACCTCGCCGAGTGGGTGCTGCGCACAGACCCGCAGTGGACCCGGGAGAGGATCGACGCCGCGATGCAGGGCTCCCCGGCCGACCCAGGTCAACCTGAAGGAGAAGCTGACCGTCTTCATCTTCTACGACACGGCCTACGTGGACTCGAAAGGCGTCGTGTACTTCGCCCACGACTACTACGGCCACGACGCGCAGCTCGACAAGGCCCTGGGTCACGGCTACCCCTACCCGCGCAAGAGCTAGCACAGGGAGATTGATGCGGCGGGCTTTCGTCGGGCTCCTCTCCCTGGCGCTTGCGGGGTGCGCCAGCCTGCCAAAGGCGCGTACCATCACCCCGTCCTACGTGCTGGCCGACACGTCCGAGACATTGCTGGGTCGGGTCGCGGCGCGGGCGATCGGCGAGCTTCAGGGAACGTCCGGCGTGCACCTGATGGCGCGAGGCCCGGACGCGTTCCTGGCGCGGCTGGCGCTCGTGGCAGCGGCCGAACGCAGCATCGACGCCCAGTACTACATCTGGCACAACGACACGACCGGCCGGCTCCTGGCCTCCGCGGTGCTGAGGGCCGCCGACCGTGGCGTGCGCGTGCGCCTGCTGATCGACGACGTCGGCTCCTCGCCGAACGACGACGACCTGCTGCTCCTGGACGGGCACCCGAACGTCGAGGTGCGGCTGTTCAACCCGATCGCCTCGCGTTCCACGCGCGACGCTCGGCATGGCCGAGGACTTCTCGCGCACCAACCGGCGCATGCACAACAAGACCATCACCGCCGACAACCAGATGGCGATCGTGGGCGGGCGCAACATCGGCGACGAGTACTTCGAGGCCACCCGGAGCTCGACTTCGGCGACCTCGACGCGCTGACGGTCGGGGCCGGGTGAAGACGTCTCCGACGAGTTCGACCGCTACTGGAACAGCCCGGTCGTCTACGGGATCACGGAGCTCCGGACGCGGCCCAGCGCCGGACGGGGGGTCCGGGCGCTCGCGTCGCTGCGGGAGCTCCAGAGCAAGCAGGAGGGCCAGGCCTACGGGCAGGCGCTGCGCGACAGCGCCCTGGCCGAGCAGCTGCGCGCCGGCAAGATCTCGTTCGTTGCGGCGCGCGTCGACGTACGGGCCGACGACCCGGCCAAGGTGGAGCGGCCCGACGGGGATCGCTCGAAGAACCTCCTGCCACAGCTGATGCCGGAGTTCACCGCCCGCGCGCGCAGGTCGTGCTGGTGTCGCCCTACTTCGTGCCCGGGAAGAAGGGGTGGAGGCTCTGCGCGAGCTCCGCGAACGCGGCGTCGGGGTTCGGGTCGCTGACCAACTCGCTGGCGTCCACCGACGTGGCCGCCGTGTTCGCGGCGTACCGGAAGTACCGGCGCGACCTGCTCGAGGCGGGCATGGAGGTCTACGAGTAGTCCGGCCCGGCCGCGAGGGCGCCGGCTCGAGAGCCGGAGCGACGAGGACAAGTCCCTTGGCAGCGGCCGGCGCGCGCCGCGCTGCACGGCAAGTCCTGGTCTTCGACTGCCGGGGTTCTTCGTCGGCTCGATGAACCTCGACCCGCGCTCGGCCTTCACGAACACCGAGGTCGGGTTCGTGGTCGAGGCGCCCGAACTGGCCGCGCGCCTGTGCCACGGGCTCGAGACCGTTCTGGCGTCGGGCGCGTTCCGCGTCGGGCTGCGCCGGGAGCCGTCGGGCGCGACGGAGACGGAGTGGACCGGCCGGGGCGACGGCCGCGAGGTGCGCTTCTCGTCGGAGCCGAGGAGCAGCTGGTGGCAGCGCTTCCTCGCCTGGTTCTACTCGCTGCTCCCGATCGAGCCGCTGCTGTAGGGCAGACGCCGCCCCGGCCTCGGGCGGCCTCCGGAGAAAGGCCCGCAAGATGGGCCGGCTCACCCGGACGGTGCTGTGAGGTCTGCTTCTTCCTGCCGCACCGCTTCTCCCACGCTCACTCGTTCTCGTCCGCCGGAACGGGGCGCTCGCCCGCGCTGGCCACGACCGCGGCCTTCGCGGGGTCCGCCGGCGGGCCGCCGGCGGCCGCGGCCAGTACGTCGGCCGAGGGCTGCAGGGTCAGCCTCGGCACCCCGGCGGCCGGCGTGATCGTGGCGATCGAAAGCAGCGTACCGGGGACCGGCGTGAAGTCCGCCGCGATCTGCGTGCTCTCGGGGTGGGCCAGCTCCTCCGCGGCGAGGGCCACCGCCTGGCCGGCCCCGCCGATCGCCGGCGCCTCCTCGAGCGCCACGCGCTCCAGGACCTCCTCCTCCTCCTCTGCGCTCACCGGCTCCTGCGCCTCGGCCCCGCCCAGGTACGTGGGCTCGTAGGCGAGCACGCGGTTGCGGCCCGCGCGCTTGGCCTGGTAGAGGGCCTCGTCCGCGGCCCGCACGAGGCTGGCCGCGTCGCTCCCGTCGAGCGGGCACTCGGCGACGCCGCCGCTGACGCTGACGAAGCCCAGGGGCTGGTCGAACCCGAAGGGGAACTCGTGGGCGGCGACCGCCTGGCGGACGTTCTCTGCGGCGGCGAGCGCGTGCGCCCGCGTCGTGCCCGGGAAGATGATCAGGAACTCCTCGCCCCCGTAGCGCCCGAAGACGCCGTCCTTGCGGACGTTGTCCTGGACGAGGCGGGCCAGGCTCTGCAGCAGCCGGTCCCCGGCCACGTGGCCGTTGCGGTCGTTGTAGTGCTTGAAGGTGTCCACGTCGAAGATGAACACCGACAGCACTGAGCCCGCGTCGAGCGCCCGGCGCAACTCGTCGGCGAGGCGCTGGGTGAGATAGCGCTTGTTGAAGATACAGGTGAGACCGTCGATGCTGGCCGTCGCCTTCATCTCCGTGTAGCGGGCCTGCGCGTCCATGGACACGGCCCCAACCTGAGCCAGCAGCCTCAGGGCGTCCTTCGCCTCCGCGGTCGCCCGCTTGATTCCCTCCACCGCGATGACGCCCACCACCTCCTCCTTGAAGACCATCGGCGCCACGACGTCGGGCTGGAAGCCCGCGAGCGTCTCCTCGCGCAGGCGCTTGCGGGTGGGCGGGGGCTCGTTCTCGAAGTCCCGGCGGTCCATGACACGCTGCACGTCGGCGGCGTAGCCGATCTCGCCGCAGCCGATCGGGATCTCGGTGCCCGTCTCGGCGACACCGGCCGGGGACGCGGCGGCCACCGCGAGGCGCTGCTGGCGCTCCGGGTCGCTCTCGGACGGGCGCCGCCTGACGGCCACGATCACCTTCCGTGGCTCCAGGACCCGGGTGACCGCGCCGAGGATCAGGCTGGGGATCTGGCGGCCGCCCGGCCCGGCGTGCAGCTCGTGCGCCACGTGCGGCAGCTCGCGGACGAAGCGGGCCAGGAACGTCTGGTCGGCCTCCGCCTGGGCGGCCTGGCGGCGGACCGCCGCCAGCTCCTTCTCCAGGGTGGCTGCCCGCTGCTGCAGGAGGCGATGTTGTCGGGTGACTTGCGAGAGCCGAGCCAGGGCGAGGGCGAGTCCGGCGCCGCCGGCAAGACTCAGCGAGAACAGGATCGCGATCAACACCTTGGTCGCTCATACGCAATCAGCGTGCCGGGGGAGTGGGAAGAGCAAGTCCAGACGAGTCAGTTTCTTGGGACCTTGCCGGCCGTCTCGGCGGTGGCGCGATAGCGGACGCGGCGACCGCCTTGCGGCCGACGAGCGGCCGGATGCCACCTTGTCCAGTGACGGTGAACGTTTCGCAGTGGCAAGGTGAAAGGAGGCAAAAGGCCCCGGGAATCCGCGTCCAGGGCGTGACCGCCGGTCCGCATTTTGGCATGATGCACGCTCGGACAGCGGCGGGCGTCGCCCCCAAGTGACGAGGAGAGAAGAGTCGTGACCAGAAGAATCCAGGGCGTTCCCCGGTCGGTGTCGATCCTGGGCGTCATCGGCCTCTGCGCCGTGGCGTTCGCCCGCTGCGGTGGCAGCTCCAGCCCGACCCAGCCGGCGTCTTCGCCAACGCCCGTGGCGACCCCGACCCCCACGCCCACCCCGACACCCGGCAACGCGCTGCCCCCGGGGATGACGTGCAACCCCACGCCGCCTCCCCTCTACGGCATCAAGGTCAGCATCTTCGACGACTCGAGCAGCCGGATCATCCTCGACTCGAAGCCGCTCGTGGCGAACATCGACGACTACTGTGCGCGCGTGGGCACCGGGGGATCGAACCAGAAGTTCTGCGACACCCGCGTCGAGGGCGACGCGCAGAGGTTCGCGTGCGACTACCTCGCGGTCGGCAAGTCCTTCCAGACCGGCCGTTGGGGACCCACGTGGTACTGGAACGGGAAGCTCTGCGACGGGGAGAACTTCACGAGCTGCGCGAATCACCAGGAGAACCAGTTCATGGCGATCGCCAAGACCCCGGGCGACTACGGGGCCTGCGCGGCCGATACCGTCCCCGTCGCCCCCGACGGCTCGCGCTGTGGCTCGCGCGCGGTCAAGTAAGGGCCGTCGTGCCGGTGGCCGGCGAGAAGCGAGGCCACCACACCGGCGGCTAGGATCGTCAGCACGAGGCCGAGCAGGTACAGGTTGAAGTTCGGCCCGAGCACGGACTTGAGCCAGGAGTGGGTCATCATCTTGACGCCCACGACACCCAGCACCACGGCCAGCGACACCTTGAGGTAGCGGAGGGAGTCGATGGCTCCCGCCAGCGCGAAGTAAAGGCTGCGCAAGCCCAGGATCGCGAACACGTTGCTCGTGAACACGAGGAACGGGTCGGCGGTGATGGCGAAGATGGCCGGGATCGAGTCCACCGCGAAGACGAGGTCCGTCACCTCGACCATGACGAGGGCGAGAAAGAGGGGGGTGGCGAGGATGGCCCCCTTCCCCGCGCCCTCCACGACGCGGTCGCTCTCGACGGCCGCTCCGGGCACCGCTGCCTCGTGCGAGGCGGCACTGCCCGCGCGCACGAAGAAGTGCTGGCCGTGGAAGCGCTCCGTGATCGGGAACAGGCGCCGGGTGAGGCGGACCACGACGTTGCGGTCGGGGTCGGTCTCGTCCGTCTTCATGAGCAGCATCTTGATCCCGGTCAGGACCAGGAAGGCACCGAAGACGTAGAGGATCCAGGTGAAGCGCTGGATGAGCTGCGCCCCCACCGCGATCATGACCCCGCGCATGAGAAGCGCGCCCACGATGCCCCAGAACAGCACCCGGTGCTGGTAGAGGGCGGGGACCGCGAAGAAGCCGAAGATCATCGCGATCACGAAGATGTTGTCCACGGCGAGCGACTTCTCGACGAAGTAGCCGGTCACGTACTTGACGGTGGCGCTTCCCCCGTCGTTGTAGACGAGGCCCACTCCCGGCACCTCGGTCGGGGGACCGGCCATGAGGTCGCGGGTGAGGCCGAGGCCCATCCAGTGGTTCTCGTAGCCGACGTAGACGAAGCCGGCGAAGGCCAGGCCGAGGGCGATCCAGAAGGCGGACCAGCCCAGGGCCTCCTTCACCGACACCACGTGGGCCTTGCGGTGGAACACCCCGAGGTCGAGGGCGAGCAACCCCAGGACGAGGAGGACGAAGCCGGCGTACATCCATATCATGCGGTCAGGATAGGCGAGCACCAACTATAGGTCCAATAGATAATTACTGACTGACAAATCGGTTATGACGATGAACGATCCCAGGGCTCAGCGGCTCGAGCCCCCCCCGGAGAGGGTTGGCGGCGGCGTCCAGCCCAGCTTCGCGCAGAGCGCGGCGAAGGCGGGCTCGAGCGGGGCGTGCAGCCGGAGCGGCCGTCCATCCGCGGGGTGGGCCAGGTGCAGGTCGGCGCAGGCGAGCAGCAGGCGTCCGGTGCCGAAGAGCCCGGTGAAGGCGCGATTGAGCGGGCCCTTTCCGTACGTGGCGTCGCCGAGGACGGGGTGGGAGATGTGCTTGAGGTGGCGCCGGATCTGGTGCTGCCGGCCGGTGTGCGGAAAGACCTCGAGGAGGGCGACGCGAGTGGTGTCGTGGTGCCGGGAGGGAATCGGCACCTCGGCGCAGGCGAGGCGCCCGTAGTCCGTGCGCGCGTCCTGCCGGGGCGCGTCGGTGTCGGGCACGTCCTTGCCGTCCGCGAGCCGCCGGAGCGGGTGGTCGATGGAGCCCGCCGGCTCGGGCCAGCCGCGGACGACCGCGAGGTAGCGCTTCTCGACCGCACGCGACTCGAAGGCCTGCGCGAGGCGCGCCGCGGTGCGGGCGTCGAAGGCGAAGAGCAGCACGCCCGAGGTGCCGCGGTCCAGCCGATGTGCGGGGAACACGTGGCGACCCAGCTGGGCGCGCAGGAGCTGCACGGCAAAGCGGGTCTCGCGGCGATCGAGCTCGGAGCGGTGGACCATGAGCCCCGGCGGCTTGTGGACGGCGACGACGTCGTCGTCGCGGTAGAGGACCTCGAGCACGGGGGCCGCTACGGGGGCGTCGACGCGGGAGCGAACTCCGCGAGCCAGTTCTGGACGAGCACGAGCTTCCCGGCCGTCCGGCCGCCTCGCTCGAGCACCATCAGGAATCGCCCGTCCGGGGCGACGGCGTAGAGATTGCCGACGCCCAGGGCCTGCAAGTCGAAGAGCGCTCGCGGCACGCCGAGCGCGATGTCCGGGCTCGTGCGCACGTCCACCTCCATCAGCTGCCGGGCGAGCACGTCGCCGCCTCCGCGTGCGACGTAGTAGAAGCGCCTTCCGTCGGGCGACCACGTCCCGAAGTCGCCGCCGCGGGTCGAGATCTGCCACCTCCCCTGCGCCTCCGGGAAGCGGGTCATCATCATGTTCCCGCTCGCGACATTCCCGATCGCTTCCCCGTCGCCGAGCAGGTAGCTGAGGAAGCGCCCGTCCGCCGCGAAAGCCGGGAATCGCACGGAGGCCCCGTCGCGAAGGAACGGACGGGGCGTGCCACCGGCCACGTCGAGGAGCGAGATCTCGAAGCGGCCTTCGCTGCCGACGAGGTGGACCGCCAGCGAGCGGCCATCGGGCGTGAACGCGGGGTGCAGGCCGGGACCCACGGCGCGGGGTGGGGCGCTGCCGTCGGCGGGCACGACGAAAACCTGGTTGTTCACCGCGAAGGCCAGCTGCACCCCGTCGGGAGAGAAGGCGGGACGCCCGACGACGCCGAGGTCGTGGGTCAGCTGCGTGCGCGTGCCCCGCTCGACGTCGATCGTCCAGACGTTCCTGCGCCCTCCGTCCGCGATCGCCACGGCGACGCGCTTCCCGTCGCGCGACAACGCCAGGCCGCCGACCTCGTCGGGCAGCTCCGTGGCGCTCCCCTCGACCTTCCCCTCGCGCGTGACCCAAACCAGGCTCTGCGCGCGGCTGACCTGCCCCGGGGTGTAGAGGAGCGACCCGTCCGCACCGACACTCGACCCTCCCGCTCGGGCGACCACCTGGAACGGCTCTGCCGTGGGCTCGAGGCGCTCGAGCGAGAAGGGCAGCGCCCAGACACCGTCGCGGCCCCCTCCCGCCCTTGCGAAGACGACGTGCCCCGTGGGCGACCAGGCCGCGTCCGCGACGCTTTCGCCGGGGAGGGAGAGGACCTTCCGGCTTCGGCCCCCGGCGAGGAGCGCGATGGTGCTCGCCGGGCTGTTCGTCGGGTGAATCACGTACAGGAGGCCCCGGTCGGCGGGCAGGACGGAGCAGCCGTGAAAGTGGTCCTCTCCCGACCCGCGGGCGGGCTCGAGCAGCACGCGCGGCTCGGCGCCGTCGGCCCGGACCTCGAAGAGCACCCCGTTGCCCCGCGAGTAGACGATGCGGCCGTCGCGCATCCAGCAGGCGCCGGCGCCGCTCACGAAGAGGCCGGTGCGGGCGATCGTGACGGGGGCCGGGGCGTCGAGCTCGAGCCGGAAGAGCGTCTCCTCCCGGTAGAAGCCGAGCGCACGCCCGTCCGGGGACCAGAACACGTAGCTCGCACCCTCGGTCCCGGGCAGCTCTCGCGCCTCGGCCTTGTCGAGGTCTCGCACGAGCAGCTTCCGCTCGGCGAAGTACGCGACACGTCGTCCATCGGGCGACAGGGACGCGCGCCGGGCCTCGTCGGCCGCGAGCCCCGCGGCGGCGATGTCGAGCTTGCGGACCTCGAGACGGGGAGGCCGGTGCGCGTACCATCCGGCTGCGGCTGCGGCCCCTGCGATCGCGAGGGCCGCCGCAACCAGCGGCCAGGGCGAGCGCGTCGCGCGCGTCGGCGCTTCCGCGGTCGCAGGGCCGGGGCGCGCGAGCGCGAGCCGCGCCTCGCCGATGTCGCGGAGTCGGGCCTTCGGGTCGCGCTCGAGGCAGCGCTCGAGCAGGCGGCGGAGGCTTGCCGGGGTCGTGGTTGGCAGCGCATCCCAGCGGATTGGCTCCTTCACGACCGACGCCAGGACGTCCGTTACCGTCTCGCCGTCGAAGAGCCGCTGGCCCGCGAGCATCTCGAACAACACGACGCCGAAGGACCAGATGTCGGAGCGCTTGTCGACCGGTTTGCCGCGCGCCTGCTCGGGGGACATGTACGCGGCGGTGCCGAGGATGAGGCCGGCCGCGGTGCCGGTACGGGCGAGCGTGGGGGACTGCGAGAGGTCGGCGGAGGCGGTTCCCGGGCCCTCCCAGGCCTTGGCGAGGCCGAAGTCGAGGACCTTGACCTTGCCGTCGGGGGTGAGCTTGACGTTCGCGGGCTTGAGGTCGCGGTGGACGACGCCCTTTTCGTGGGCCTCCTCGAGGGCGTCGGCGATCTGCCGGGCGATCGGGACGGCCTCGTCGGCGGAGAGGGGACCGCGCTTCAGCCGCTCGGCGAGGTCCTCCCCCTCGACGAGCTCCATCGCGAGGACGCGCTGGCCGTCGATCTCGTCGAGGCCGAAGAGGGTGGCGATGTTGGGGTGGGAGAGGGAGGCGAGGAGCTTCGCCTCGCGCTCGAAGCGAGCGAGGCGGTCGGTGTCGGAGGCGAAGGCCTCGGGCAGGAGCTTGAGCGCGACGTCGCGCCCCAGCCGCGTGTCGGTCGCCCGGTACACCTCGCCCATGCCCCCCGCTCCGAGGGCAGAGAGGACCTCGTACGGTCCCAGGCGACGACCGGCTGTGAGGCTCAATGTGCGGGTGATTCTACGCCGGCTCGACCTCGACCCGCGCGTCGTGGAAGTCGCCCCCGCCGCCCCGGTCGCTGAGGCCGTCGGGCGTGAGGGCGTTGGCGGAAGAGCCGCCCGGGAGCTGGCTGGCCCAGAAGCCCTGGGGCAGCGCCACGACGCCCGGACGCGTCCCGTCCTTCACCCGGGCGCGCAGGGTCATCGCGCCCCGGTGGTTGAAGACACGCACGAGGTCTCCGTCGGCGATGCCCCGTGGGCCGGCGTCCGTGGCGTGCATCTGGAGGAGTGGCTCGCCCTCCGCCTTTTGCTGGCGGGCTTCGCCGGCGTGGCTCGAGTTGTTGAAGTGCCGGGTCGCCTTGGAGGTGAGGAGGGCGAGCGGGTAGCGGCGGCCCTTCGTCTCCGCCTTGTCGGCGGGCACGGGGACGTACGCGGGCAAGGGGTCCGCCCCGAGGCGGGCCAGCGTCTCCGAGTACAGCTCGCATTTTCCGGAGGGCGTCGTGAAGCCCCCGCTCGCGAACGGCGCCCACGGCTCGGGCAGGGCGAGCCGCACCCAGCCCCGCTCGCGCAGCTGCTCGTACGTGACGCCCCCCAGCCAGGGGTGCTTGCTGTCGAGCAGCCCCCGCACCATCTCCTCGTCCGATTCGTACAGGTGCGGCTCGGTGTAGCCCATGCGCCGGGCCAGGCCGCGGAAGAAGTCGGTGTTCGTCCGCGCCTCGCCCCGCGGGGGCAGCGCGGGGAGGTTGAGGGCCAGGTACTCCTGGCCCCAGGACGTGAGGAGGTCGAGGTGCTCGAGCTGGGCGGTGGCGGGGAAGACGTAGTCGGCGAACCGCGCGGTGTCGGTGAGCTGCTGCTCCACCACGACCGTCAGGAGATCGTCTCGCCGGAGCCCCTCGCGCACGAGGTTCTGGTTGGGGGCGATGGTGGCGGGACTGGAGTTGTAGACGACGAGGGCGCGCAAGGGCGGGTCGAGGGAGCGGTCCGTGAGCGCCTTCCCGATCTGCACCATGTTGATGGAGCGGACCCCCGGGTCCTCCGCGCGGCCGACGTCGAACGCCTTGCGGTTGAGGACCCCGTCGAAGAGGCTGAACGTGAAGTGCAGGAGGCCGCCGCCTCGCTCGCGGAAGGCCCCGACGAGCGCGGGCAGGCAGGAGATTGCGCGGAACGTCCCGGAGCCGTTGGCGTGGTGCTCCATCCCGATCAGGAGCCGGATGAGGGCCGGCTTCGTCCGCGCGTAGCTGCGGGCGAGCTCGACGATGTCTCCCTCGGCGAGGCCGGTGATGGAGGCCACCCGGGCCGGCGGGTACTCCTCGAGCCGCGAGCGGAGCCGGTCGAAGCCCACGGTGTGCTTCTCGACGTAGTCCGCGTCGTGGAGCCCATCGCGGACGATCACGCTCATCATTCCGAGGGCGAGGGCGGCGTCCGTGCCGGGGAGGGGCCGCAGGTGGAGGTCGGCCTCCGCCGCGGTGCGCGAGCGCAGCGGGTCGATGACGACCACCCGGGCGCCCTTCTTCTTCGCCTCGAGCACGAACGGCCAGCCGTGCTCGTTCGTGACCGCCGGGTTCGCGCCCCAGACGAGGACGAGCCGGCTGTGGGCGGCGTCGGCGGGCAGCATGGGGGTCAGGCTGCCGATGGTCGCGTTCACGCCCTCGAAACCCGCGCTGCCGCAGACGTCGCGCTGGAGCCGCGAGGCGCCGAGGCGCACGAAGAAGCGGTCGGCCAGCGAGTCGCGCTGGATGAGGCCCTCGGTCCCCGCGTAGCTGTAAGGGATGACGGCGGTGGGCCCGTGGGCGGCGACGATCGCCTTAAGCCGGTCCGCGACCTCGCCGAGGGCGGTGTCCCACGAGACCCGCTCGAAGCGGCCCTCGCCCTTCGCTCCGGTCCGTCGCAGCGGGTACAGGATCCGGTGGGGGCTGAAGACGAGGTCGTCGGGGTACCCGCTCATCCGCGCGCAGAGCCGGCCGCGCGTGAAGGGGTGGTGGGGGTCGCCCTCGAAGGCGACGACACGCCCGTCCTCGACGGTCGTGAGCCAGGCGCAGCCGTCGGGGCAGTCGTGGTGGCAGGCCCCGCGCACCACCGTCCTCCGGCTCGTGCAGCCCGGCCCGAGCGCGGCCCCGACGGCCACGGCCGACGAGACGGCGAGGAACCTCCGGCGGTCGAGTGAGCGCTTCTCATTGGCCATGCCTGAACTCCGCGAGGGCGTGGGGGCTCGAGTCTCCCTACCGCCAGTTGAGGACGACCGTGAGCGGCGTGGGGCCGGCCTGCTCGGCCGGGGCGATCATCAGGAACCGCTGGCCGTCCGGGCTCGGGATGTAACGGTTCCGGACGGTCGTGCGGGGGTCGAGGTTCGCTTCGAACAGGGCTCGGGGGACGCCGGCCTGGAACGTCGCGCCCACCGCCCGCACGTCCACCGCCATGAGCTTGGGCGGGCGACCGCTGACGTAGAACAGCTCTCGCCCGTCGCGCCGCCACTGGGGCTCCGCCCCGCCGTCGGTCGAGACTTTCCACTTCCCGGTGGGTTTCGGGAAGTCCATGACGTAGACCTCCTGAGCGCCCGACTCGTCGGAGGTGTAGGCGATGAAGCGGCCGTCCGGCGAGACCCGGGCCTGGGTGTCGATGAACGGCCGCACCAGGAACGGAATCGGCTTGCGGTCGCCGTCGAGCGGCGCCACCCAGACGTCGTTCGCCGCCTCGGCCCCGACGCCCCCGCCCGTGTCGTAGACGACGAGGCGGCCGTCGGGCGACAAGTCGTCGACGTTCTTGGCGTTCTCGCTCTCGAGAACGGGCTCGTCTTCGCCCACGCCGGTCGAAGCCTTCCCGTAGATGTCTCGCGGGCCCTTGCGGGTCGACGTGAACAGGATCCGCGTTCCGTCCGGGGAGAACGCCGGATTGAAATCGTCGGCCGGGTCGAAGGTGAGGCGCGAGGCGGTCCCGCGCTCGAGATCGAAGAGCCAGAGGTCGCGCATCAGGCTCTTGGGGTCGCGCCGGCCGACGGCAACGCGCTTGCCGTCGGGAGAGAGCGCGGGGTTCGAGTAATCCGCGGTCTCACCCAGCGTCGCGAGCCTGTGACCCGTGCGGTCGAGCCAGGCGAGCTGGACCTGCGTGAGGCTGGCGCCCGTTCGGTAGGCGAGCACCCGGTTGGAGGAGACGGAAAACGCGCGGCCGGCGGCCGCTCCGACCTGCGCGATCTGCTCGGCCACGGGCGAGGCGTCGCCGCTGAGGCGCCGCTTCCCCGCGTCGAACGGCTGCGCCATCAGGGTGCCATCGCGAACGTAGAGCAAGTAGCCCGGAGGCACGTAGACGGCGGGCGAGTCGACGGAGACGAGCGGCTGAACCTCGGAGCTGTCCAGCGACCCGACGAAGATCCCATTCGCGGCTTGCTGCGGGCCTCGCGCCAGATACACGAAATGCCGGCCATCCGGCAGAAAGCTGGGCCAGCGATGCTGCGTCTGCCCGCGCGACGTGTCGAGTGTCGTGACGGGCTTCGGTTCCCCGCCGCCCGCCGGCACCCTCAGGATCGGACTCACTGCCCCGGCAAACAGGATCTCGCCGTGCTGGTTCCAGGCGCCTCCGCCTGCGCCCGAAGCCGCGCACAGCGTCTGCGCTCCTCCGCCGGCCATCTCGATCTTCTTGAGTGCTCCGTCGCCGAAGAATGCGACGGCCCGCGCATCGGGCGACCAGAAAGCGTAGTAACCGCCTTCGGTGCCCGGCAGTAGCTGCGCCGAAAGCGACTCGAGCGAGCGCATCCACAACGTCGACCTGCCGCCGCCGGTCGGCGCCGCCACGAAGACGATGCTCTTGCCGTCAGGTGACACCGCGGGGACGTCGAAGGTGGCGAACGCCGACTTGTCGGGGGGAGGGATCGTGAAGCGCACGGCCGTTCTCTCGGGCGCACGCTCCCGCCAGTGCAGCGTCGCCGGGACGAGCGTGAGCAGCCAGAGCAGGCCGAGGCCTCCCGCCAGCAGCCAGGCCAGCCGCTCCCGGCTGCGGCGGCGCAGCGACAGCGTGGCCGGCACGCCGGCTTGCGAGCCCGCCTCGCCGATCCAGCGCAGCTCGCTCGCGACGTCGTGGGCGCTCTGCCAGCGGTCGTCCGGGTCCTTCTCCAGGCACTTCTTCACCACGTGGTCGAGCGCCGGCGGCATCACCGGCTGGACCTGTGAGATCGGCGGCGGCTGGGTCGAGAGGATCGCCGCGATCAGGCTCGTCTTCGACTTGCCGTCGAAGGCGCGCCGCCCCGTCGCCATCTCGTAGAGGAGCGCCCCCAGCGCGAAGATGTCGGTCCGCGCGTCGGCCTCGGCGCCCTCGAGCTGCTCGGGCGCCATGTACTGGAACGTGCCCAGGATCGTCCCCGCGGTGGTGAGCGGCCTCGCCTCGGTCGGCAGCGCGGTCGAGTCCGAGAAGGCGGGGGTCCCGGCTCCGGTGCGGGCGAGGCCGAAGTCGAGGAGCTTCGCCCCGGTCTTCGTGAGCACCACGTTGCCGGGCTTGAGGTCGCGGTGGACGATGCCCTGCTTGTGCGCGGCGTCGAGGGCGTCGGCGACCTGGGCCCCGAACTTCACCACCTGGTCGAGCGGCAGCGGGCCCTTCTGCAGGCGGTCCGCGAGGGACTCCCCCTCGAGGAGCTCCATCACGAGGAAGTGCGACGTCGCCCTCGTGGCCGACGTCGAAGAGCGTGCAGATGTGGGGGTGGTTGAGCGAGGAGATCGCCTTGGCCTCGCGCTCGAAGCGCTGGCGGCGCTCCTCGTCCTCGGCGAAGGCGGAGGGGAGGATCTTGACGGCGACGCTGCGGTCGAGGCGGGTGTCCTTCCCGCGCCAGACCTCGCCCATCCCGCCGGCGCCGAGGGGCGCCGTCAGCTCGTAGGGGCCGAGCCGCGACCCGGACTGAAGGGGCATGAAGTGGGCGAGAGTATAGCCGACTCCGGCCCGCGACTGGACCAGGGAGGCCTGCCGTCAGGGCTGGACGAGCCGCGCCGTGTGGCCCTTCCGGCCGTTCGTGTCGAACGCGGCCACCCGCACCTCGCGGGCCGCCGGGATCCCTCCGCGGACCTCCGGGCTCTTCGCGGTCGGCTCGCTGCCGTCCGTGGTGTAGCGCAGGACGAAGCCCGGGATCTCCAGGCTGCAGCGGACCTGGCCGTCCGCCGCCGAGAGCCCCGGCTTCGGGATCCGGTAGGCCCAGGCGGGCGACTCCCGGTCGAGGCGCGGCAGCTCGCGCTTGCCGACGACGTTGACGAACCGCGACCACGCCTCGCCGAAGAGCGCGTCCGATCTCGCCTCGTCCTTCTCGCGGGCCCAGTCCGGCTCGGGCGCCCAGGCCCGCTCGGCGAGGCCGAAGATCTTCGGCACGAGCTTGTAGTCGAGCTTGCCCGGGGCGTTCAGCGTCTCAGACCAGAGGTTGCCCTGGAGGCCGACGATCTTCGACCGGCCGTAGTCGGTGAGCCGGTCCTTCCCGACGAAGATCGCCCGGTCGACCGGCCGGCCCCGCCCGTCGAGGCGTGTGTTCCGGTAGTAGTCGAACGGGATGAACTCGAAGGGCTTGCGCAGGTCGACGTAGCCGCCCCAGTCGAGACCGGTCTCCTCCGGGTTCTGGTTCCAGGCGAGGTCGAAGTAGACGTTCGACACCGGGCACAGGACGACCCGGTAGCCCGCGTTCGCCATCCGGTACGGGAGGTCCTCGGCGCCGCCGCCCACCGTGTTGTTCCAGACGTACGCGCGCCAGCCGCGGGCGGCGAAGTCCGGGTTCGGGATCATCCTCGGCCGGCCGTCGAGGCGGGTCTTGCGCAGCCCGATCTCCTCCCAGCCCGACAGCGGCAGGCCGTGCCGCTTCAGGATCTCCTCGACGCGCCCGTAGAAGACGTACCAGAGGTCGTCCACCGAGCCGAGGCCGTTCTCCTTCAGGAACGCGGCCGCCGCCGGCGAACCCTCCCAGACCCCGCCGGGGACCTCGTCGCCCCCCACGTGGATGTTGCGCAGCGGCACGCCCGCCTCGCGGTGCAGCGCGACGAGCTCCTCGACGACGCGTTCGATGAACGTGTAGGTCGAGGGGAGCGCCGGGTTCATCACGTTGTCGTGGTAGCCCTGCGCCGAGGTGTAGACGGAGTGGTCCTCCGGGTCGGCGAGCCGGTACCGGGCGGCGCCCTCGGCGTCGCCCTTCGCCAGGAGGGCCCGGTAGCGGGCCTCCATCGACTTGATGGCGGCGCGCGCGTGGCCCGGCATCTCGATCTCAGGGACGACCTCGATGTGCCGCGCCGCCGCGTACCTCAGGATCTCCGCATAGTCCTTCCGCGTGTAGAAGCCGCTGCCGTAGGGCCGGTCCACCTCGGGTCCGGAGCCCCAGTGCGGCGGCAGGGAGCGGCTCGAGTCGAGGGTGTGCCCGCGCCGCGCGCCGACCGCGGTGAGCTCCGGGAGGCTCGGGATCTCCACCCGCCAACCCTCGTCCTCCGTGAGGTGGAAGTGGAAGACGTTGAGCTTGCACCGGGCCACCAGGTCCAGCACCCGCAGGACCTCGGCCTTCGGCTGGAAGTTGCGCGCGACGTCGAGGAAGAAGCCGCGGTAGCCGAAGCGGGGGGCGTCGACGACGCGCAGGGCCGGGAGCGAAAGGCCCTTCCCGCTGGCCGTCACGGGCAGGAGCGAGCGCAGCGACTGCAGGCCGTAGAAGACGCCGGCCGCCGAGTTGCCGACGATCCGGATGCCCGCCGCCGGGTCGACGACCAGCTCGTACGCCTCGGGAGATCCCTGCCCTTCCACCGTCCCGGTCTCGAGGCGGAGGCCGGCGGCCGCCGCCGCGGCCTTTGCCGCGGGCTTCGGGAAGTGGGGGCGAAGGTACTCGGCCGCGAAGGCGGCCTCGGCCGAGAGCTCCGGCGCGGCCGTGATCGAGGGGAGGGCGAGGAGGCTCAGGCGGCCCTCCCGCATCTCGACCGAGACGGGGTCGGGAAGACCGGTGGGAGCGCCTCCGCCGGGACGTCGCGCACCACCGCGTCGAGCTCGAACTGCTTCTCCGGCGTGATGAGGCGGGGATCGTGGCCGTCCTGCGGCGGCCGCTCGAAGGGCACTGCGGTGTAGCTCAGCGGGTGCCCCTTGTCGGGGGCCTCGTCGAAGACGACGTAGGGGCCGACCGGGGCGAAGCTGTTGTTGGTCAGGAGGTGGGTGAGGTACTCGAACTCGGCACTCTGACCGGGCCCGAGGCCCGCGAAGCCCGGGCCGGGCACGATCCGCCACAGGTCTCCGGTGACGTTCTCGATCGCGACCCCGCCCGTGGCGCTCCCGGCCCTCGGCTGGTGCAACGCATTGAAGTAGATGGCCCACCCGGTGGCGGGCAGCGCATTCGTGCCCCGGTTGGTGAGCGTGAAGGCGACACGCGCGGCGCCGCGGCTTTCCGGCCCCCGGAAGACGTCTTCCTTGAACCGCCACTCGAGGTGGAGCGCGGGCGGGGCGGCGACGGGCGCGGCGGCGAGGCTGGCGAGCACGGCGAGGAGGGCGTAGCGCATGCGCGCATTAGACACCGACCTGCCGGCGGCGCCAACCGCGTGTCCTAGGCGCCGGCGGCGGGCGTCTCGAGCTCCCGGCGCAGCCGGGCGATCTCGGGCTGCAGGGCGTGCCGCGCGTCGATCCTCCCCTCCAGGGAGGCGAGCAGGGCCAGCGTCTCGGCGCGCGGGGCACCGCCGAGCACCAGGGCGCGTGCGAGGTTGACGACGGCCTCCGGGGCCTCGGGGTTGCGCCGCCGGGCTTCCCGGAACGCCTCCACCGCCTCGGGCAGCCGCTCGCGCGGCCCCCGGCGCAGGAGGAGGAGCCCCAGGTTGTTGGGGCCCGACCAGTCGCCGGCGTCGACCCCGGCCGCGGAGCGATACGCCTTCTCGGCCTCGTCCCACCGGGGCGGGTCCATCTGCTCGCAGATCGCGCCCTTGACGAGGCAGGACTCGACGGTCGCCCGGCCCTGGCGCTCCAGGCGCTCCACGAGCCCGAGAGCGTCCTCGAACCGCCGCGCTGCCATCAGGAAACGGGCGAGGTTGGACACCGCGTGCGGGTTGTCCGGGTGGGTGCGGGCCGCCTCGAAGGCCAGCTCGTGCCCGCGGCGCCATTCGCCGAGGGCCGCGAGGCGGTTCGTCGCCGCGGCCGTGAGGTCCGGGTGTCCCGGGAAGACCTCGAGACCGGTCACCAGGGCTTCGACGGCCCGCTCCGGGGAGCCGGATGCCTCGAGGAGGTCGGCCAGCACGAAGTAGGCCGGAAGGTAGGTGGGGTTGAGCTCCATCGACCGCCGGAGGTGCTCGACGGCCGGGGCAGGCTTGCCGAGACGGGCCAGCGCCGAGGCGTAGTGGAAGTGGGCGGCGGCGTTGCCCGGGTCGATCTCCACCGCTCGGGCGAGCCGCGCCTCCGCCTCGGCGAAGCTCCGCTCGGAGAGCAGGAGGAAGCCGGCGCCGAAGTGGGCCTCGGCGCGGCCGGCGTCCTCGCGAATCAGCTGGTCGTAGAGGGCGAGGGCCTTCGCTCTCTCGCCCTTCTGGGCCCGAAGGGCCGCCTCGACGAGGCGGCCGTCGAAGCCCGCCCTTCCCGAGCCCGCGCGGGCCCACAGCTCCTCGGCCTCGGCGAAGCGCCCCTCGACGAGGCGGACCTTGGCCAGGGTGAGGAGCGCCTGCGGGTCGGACGGCTCGGCGCGGAGCGCCTCCTGGGCGAGCGCCTCCGCCTCGTCCGTTCGTCCCGCCTTGAGCAGCATCGTCATCTGGGCGGACATGGCCTACTCGCTCCTGGATTTCTCGAAGGCCTCGGAGAGGGCCCTCGCCCAGTCCACGACGGGGACTCCCCCCTGGCCGATCAGGGACGGGCCAGCCCCCCCGCCGCCCCCGAAGGCGCTCCCGAGGTCCTTGAAGAACCCGGAGATCTTCTCCCCGATCTTCTTGAAGTTCACGCTGAAGCCGATGTTGATGTTGAAGCCCACGCCGATGGCGGCCCCGAGGTCGAGCTTGAACTTGAACTCGCCGTCCTTGAAGCCGGCGTCCAGGTTGAACCGGGCCCCGACCCCGGCCCAGGCCCCTACCCCGATCTCGCCGGACGCGACGTCGCCGATCGACCCGCGGGCCGTCGCCTCGGCGGTGGCGCCGGCGAAGGCCTTGGCCTGGATCTTGGCCGCGTAGACCCCGTGGGCGGGGTCGATGGAGACGGCGCCGTCCACCGTCGCCTTCGCCCCCACGTAGGCGGAGCCGCTCGCCTGGAGGGAGGCGGGGCCGAGGCGCGCGTCGATCTGACCGCTCGCGTCGACGAGCGTCGCCTGGGCCTCGAGGTGCCCCCTCGCGGTGAGGCGCCCGCCGGAGACGTCGACGGAGCCGCTGCCCGAGACGGAGGCCTCGAGGACGCTGATCTCGCCGCGGGCGGCGAAGTGGGCGTTCTCGTTCCCGACGTAGACCTGCCCCTGCTCGTGCACGACCGAGGCCTCGTGGTGGAACGAGCCCTCCGCGTGAAGCTCTCCGATGCCGTCGAGGACGGCGCCCACCGCCTTGTCCACCGCACTGGCCTCGCGCGAGCCCGCGGAGGGCTTCAGGTACTCCCCGTCGACCGAGAAGCCGGGGTCGCCGAGGGTCACGCCGGTTTCCTCGTAGACCGACGCCCCGTTCTCGAAAGACCCGCGCGTCGAGCCGTCCGCGGTCTTCCGGGTCTCGACCTGCCGGCCGCGGTCCCAGGAACGGTTCGCGGCTCGCTCCGAGTCGCCCAGGAAGTCCCCCATGCCCTCCTTCAAAGTGCGCTCGTCGAAACCGCGGAGGACCTTCGAGCCGGCGTCGGCGGTCGGGGGCGCCTCGGCCGACTTCGCCTCGGCCCCGGACGCCGCGCGGGCGCGCGACAGGAGGGCGGTCAGGAGCCCGCCGCCGGGGAACAGCCGCCGGGCCACCCGGCCGGCCAGGCCGAGCAGCGACTGGAGCAGCCCGTGGGCCTTCCCCGCCTCGGCCGGGGTGGGGGCGTCCACGAGCTTGCGGAGGGCGTCGCTTCCCGCGTCGAGACCCCGGTCCAGCTCGGCCAGCTCCTTTCCCAGGAGGCCGGCCTCCTCGAGGGACGAGCCGCGGGCGAGGCCGCCCGCGATCTGCCCGAGCGCGTCCCGCACCGAGACGGCCGTCTCGACGAACGCCAGGCCCTTTGACCGGCCGCCGTCCTCGCCGAGCGAGCGGGAGGCCAGGCCGGCGAGGTCGACGAGGGCGTCTGCCTTCCGCAGGAGCTCCGGCATCGGCGCCCGGCTTCCGGCCGCGGCAGGCGTGGCCGGTGTGCCGAACGCGGACCTCGTGAAACGCTCGACCACGTCCGCCGCCCGGCCGGGCACGGTGCGCGCCGGGACGCCGGCGTCCGCCGGCGCCTGCTGCCCGCCGGTGCGCAGCGGCTTTCCGGGATCGGGCGCGGGAGTCGAACGGCTTTCGATTCGGGTCACGGCGACCTCCCGGGATTGGGGCCGGCGGCGCCGACAGGTGTAGCCGGTCCCGGTGCGCCCGCGAGTGACCGCGATCACAGGTCGGGAGATTTCCGGGCCCGGTGGCAAGCAAAGTGCACACAACGCGGATAGCGCCCCTCCTGGCGAAGGCCGGAAGGGCCAACCGTGTCAGAATCTCCGGGAAACGGAGGAACACCATGGCCTTCACCCGCCCCCAGCTCGAGCACTTCGCTTCGAGGGAGCGTGACCGGTTCGAGGAGATGCTGAAGGACTTCGTCGAGGTCCCGAGCATCTCGGCGGAACCGGAGCGCAAGAAGGACGTCGAGCAGGCCGCCGAGCTCGGCGCGGCCACCATCCGGGCGTTCGGAGGAAAGGCCGACCTCCACCGGACCCCCGGGGGAAACCCGATCGTCCTCGGCGCGTTCGAGTCGGGGAAGGGCCGTCCCACCGTCACCGTCTACAACCACCTCGACGTCCAGCCGGCCTCGAAGGAGGCCGAGCCCTGGAGGAGCGAGCCCTTCACGTTCACGAAGAAGGGCGACACGTACTTCGGGCGCGGGACGACCGACGACAAGGGGCCGGCGCTCACCGCGCTCTTCGGGGCCCGGGCCGCGATCGACGCGGGGGTCCCGGTCAACGTCAAGTTCCTCTGGGAGACCGAGGAGGAGATCGGCTCGCCCCACTTCGCCGAGACGCTGAAGGCGATCGGCTCGGCCGCCGCGACGGACGCGGTGGTCGTCTCCGACACCGTCTGGGTGTCCCGCGGGAGGCCGTCGCTGGCGGCGGGCCTGCGCGGGCTGCAGCGGATCACCTTCCACCTCGAGACCGCCGAGACGGACCAGCACTCGGGGACGACGGGCGGGGCCGCCCGCAACCCGGTGGCCGAGCTCGCCCAGGTCGCCGCCGAGATCTTCGACGCCCGGACCGGGCGCGTGAAGATCCCCGGCTTCTACGACGACGTCGAGCGTCTCACCGCGAAGCAGGTCGCCGACTTCAAGGCGGCGGGCTTCAGCGTCAAGGGCTTCATCAAGGACCACGGCTTCAAGTCGATCCGCACGAAGGACCCGCTCGAGGTGATGAAGCGGCTCTGGGCGATGCCCACCTTCGAGGTGCACGGCCTCGTGGGCGGCTACACGGGCCCGGGCGTGAAGACGGTCGTCCCGCCCCGGGCGGAGCTCAAGACCTCCGTCCGCCTCGTGCCGAACATGAAGGGCGAGAAGGTGGTCAGGCTCGTCAAGGCATTCGTGAGGAAGAGAAACCCCGATGTCCGCGTCGAGGCCGGCTCCGCCGCCGCGCCCTACAAGGGGATCACGAGCGGGCCGTGGGTCGAGGCGGCGCGGCGCTCGATGCGGTTCGCCTTCGGGAAGGACCCCGTCTTCGTCCGCGAGGGCGGGACGATCGGCGCCGTTCTCTCGATGGAGCAGATCCTGAAGTGCCCGATCGTCTTCATGGGCCTCTCGCTCCCCGACCACGGCTACCACGCCCCCAACGAGAACTACGACTGGGGCCAGGCCGGCGGCGGCATCGTGGCCTTCGCGAAGTTCTTCGAGGAAGTCGCGGCGCGGTAGCCCCTAGACCCCAGGCCGGGAAGGCCCCCGCCCGAAGCGAGTGGGGCGAAGGGCCCGGTCCGCCTCCTCTCCGTGGCGGGCGACGATGCCGGGCAGGGCCTCGACGTCCGCGAGCGTCGTGCGGAAGTTGACGATGCAGGCGCGGAGAAGGAAGGCCCCGCGGACGACGGCGTTCGACAGGAACACCTCGCCGCTCGTCTTCAGGCGGTGGAGCAACTCCTCGTTGAGCACGTTGAGGTAGGCGTCCGTCGCTTCCGTGCCCGGCGCGAGGTCCTCTGGCACGTACCGGAGCGTCGCGATGCTGAGGCCCAGAGTCCACGCCTCGAGCCGCGGGTGGGCGGCGACGAGGCGGTGCAGCTCGCGGGCGAGGCGGATGTCGTCGCCGATCATCCCGGCGAGGCCGGCTCGCCCGGCCTGCCGGAGGCCCAGCCACACCTTGAGGGCCCGGAACCCGCGCGAGTTCTGCAGGCCGAGCTCGTAGTAGTTCGTCCGGGGGTCGTCGGCCTCGTCGTCGAAGTGGTAGTACGGAGGCGAGTAGCTGAAGGTGTCGCGGAGCACGCCCGGGTGGCGCACGAGAGCGCAGCCCGCCTCGACTGCCGAGTACAGCCACTTGTGCGGGTCGAAGGCCACCGAGTCGGCCTCGGCGAGGCCCGCGAGCTCGGGCGGGGCCTCCGGGCTCAACACCGCGGGGGCGCCGTAGGCCCCGTCGGCGTGGAGCCACAGGCCGTGCTCCCGCGCGACCGCGGCCAGCCGGGCGAAGGGGTCCACCGCCCCGGTGCTCACCGTGCCCGCGTTTCCCACGAGCAGGAACGGGCGGTGCCCCTCGCGGCGGTCCTCCCCGATCCGGCGGACCAGGGCGTCGACGTCGATCGTCAGATCGTCCCGCGCGGGGATCGAGCGGAGGCTGGCCGTCCCGTGGCCGAAGAGGTCGGTCGCCTTCTGGATCCAGGTGTGGGTCTCGCTCGAGGCGTAGACGAGAAGGCGCGAGCCGGCGGCGGCCAGCCCCCCCTCGCGTATCCCCTCGCCCGCCTTCGCCCGTCGGGCGGCGAGGAAGCACACGAAGTTCGCCATGTTGCCGCCGCTCACCAGCAGCCCCTCGGTACCGGACGGCATTCCGAGCAGGTCGGCCGCCCACCGGACGCACTGCCCCTCGATCTCGGCTGCGAAGGGAGCCAGCTGCCACGCGCCCACGTTGGGGTTGACCGCGGACGCCAGCAGGTCCGCGAGCGCCCCGATCGGAGCCGCCGAGGACGTGATGTAGCCGAGGAACCTCGGGTGCCCGTTGAAGAGCGAGTGGTCGAAGAGGAGTGGGGCCACCTCGGCGAGCATCTCCCCCGCGGGCGCCCCCTCGTCCTCGAGCGCCGGGGGAAGGAGCGCCCGCAGCGCTCGCGGCGTCTCGTCGCGGGTCACCGGCCGCTGCGGCAGGGACCCGAGGAACCCGGCGATCTCGTCCACCAGCCGGTGGCCGGCCGCCCGGAACTCCTGGGGGCTCATCTCGAGCGGGCTCCGGCGGTTCCGCAGGTCGTGGCTGGCCATCGTCCCTCCTCGAGTCGAGCCTTCTCAGACGTTCGTGCTGATCACGACCTCGTTCCCCACGATCCTCGTGGGGAACTGCGAGAGGGCGCGCGTCGCCGGTCCGTTGACGACCTGACCGTTCGTCCGGAACCGGGAGCCGTGGCAGGGGCAGTCGAGGGTCGCTCCCGGGGCGCCGGGGAGCGCGACCGTGCAGCCTTGGTGCGTGCAGACACGGGAGATGGTCACCGCCTCGGTCGCGCTGAGGCGCGTCACGGCGAGGGGCGTGACGAGTCCGCCGACGAGGCTGACGGACGTCGCCACCGTCTCGCCAATCCCCATGAGCGGGATGCGCAGCTCGGCGGAGGGCGTGGGTGTCGGCGACGGCGTGGAAGGCGTCGACGGCGAGCCCGAACCTCCGCCCCCGCCGCAGCCGGCCAAAGCACCCGCGACCGTGACCCCGGTCGTGGCCACGAAGAGCCGGCGGCTCGCCCTCACTGAATCGCCCCGAAGCGGTAGACGACCCCGGCCGAGGCCCTGAAACCGCTCGACTTCGATCCCTCGGGTACGTCGTTCCACAGGTAGTCGCCCTGGGCCCGGATGGCCAGCCGCTTCGCGATGGGGAAGTCGATCCCCCCGCCCGCGAGCACGCCGAAGCGGCTCGAGGACTCGCTGATGTCCACGTCGAGGACCGTGATCGAGGCGCGGTCCCGCACGAGGCCGGCGAGGGCGCGCGCGAAGGCGACCGTCTTTCCCCGCTTTCCGAAGCGGACGCCGGGCCCGGCCATGAGCGTGAGGTCGTCGAGGCTCGTGCCCTCCGAGCTGCCCCAGTGGGCGCTCGCGTCCACGAAGCCGTCGATGGGGCCGAAGAGGTCGAAGCCCACGGCCGCGTTCGCCCCGTGGCGGCTCACGTCGTCGATCTTGGCGAAGGAGTAGCCGGCGAAGAGGTCGCCGCCCTGGCGCTCGGCGGCGGCGACGGGCGCGGCGAGGGCGAGCGAGGCGGCGAGGACGGCGGGCAGGCGTTTCACGATCGTTGATCCCTTCCTTCCGGTGGCGGTCTCAGACGACGCCGACGCCGGGCCCCGGCGTGTAGCCGGGAAACAGCGACTCGGCGATCCCGAACTGCGCGCGCGCGACCTCCTGGAAGACGTCGCGCCAGTCCGTGGTTGCGGCGAGGTCGCGGCCCTCGTAGAGCTGGCCGCGGCCGAGGCCGGGCCAGCGGCCCAGCACGCGGCCGCCCCGGACGTGGCCGCCGAGCACCATCATGGCGTAGCCCGTGCCGTGGTCCGTGCCGGCGGCCCCGTTGACGGCGGCGGTGCGCCCGAACTCCGTGGTGACCATCAGGACGACGCTGTCGAGCAGCCCGCCGAGGTCGGTGGCAAAGGCGGCGAGGGCCTGGCCGAGGGGCCGGTAGTCGTTCGTGTTGTTCGTGAGCTGGTTCGAGTGGGTGTCGAAGCCGCCGGTCACGTTGACGAAGATGCAGCGGGTGCCGATCCCGACCTTGACGAGGCCGGCGGCCTGGCGCAGCGCGTTGCCCACGGTGGCCGTCGGGTACACGGCCCCGTTGGCGGGCGGCGGCGTCGGGGCGCGGAGCAGCGTGTTGATCGCCTCGAAGGTCTCGGTGCCGATGTCGCCGACCTCCGTGGGGTCGGCCGCGTACATCGCCCGCAGCCGCGTCTCCGCCTCGGCGCGCCAGCTCCGCGCGTGGAGGTCGAACGCGGAGAGGTTCTGGGCGACCAGAACGGGCTCGGGTCCGAGGAGAGAGCGCACGAGCTGCGGCGAGAACGACACCGCCTGCGTCACCTCGGAGCCGGGGAGGCTTCGCGATCGTGCGGTCCAGCCACCCGGTGGGCGTCTGCTTGTCCCCCGGCGTCCCCGACTCCTGGAAGTCCTGGGCGTCGAAGTGCGAGCGGGTCACCTGGGGGTTGCCGACCGCGTGGATGAAGGCGAGCCGCCCGTCGCTGAAGTACGGCTGGAGCGGGGCGAGCTCCGGGTGCATCCCGAAGGTGCCGTCGAGGTTCACGACGCCGTCGGAGCTGCCCGGGCGGGGGAGGGCGATGCCCTGGCGCAGGTTGTAGTACTCGGAGTCACCGTAGGGAACGCAGAGGTTCAGCCCGTCCGCCGCCCCGCGCAGGAAGACCTCGACGAGGACCTTGTCGCCCACGGCGGCGCGGGCGGTGCGGACGAGCAGGGAGGTGGGGGCGAGGCCCACGCCCACGGCGGCGAGGCCGGCCCCCCGGAGGAACACGCGACGGGAGAGGTCCCAGGGCATGCCTCACCTCACCTGCATGTCGGGGCTCGCGAAGAGGAGCCCCGCGACCCGCGCCGGGACGGACACGCTGCCGGACGTGTCGACGCTCCCCGCCGCCGCGAGGGTCGCGCTCGAGAGCGTCCGGCCGAAGACCGACCCGGTTGATCGCGTCGGCCGCTGAGCGCGGATCGTCGGGGTTGCCGCCGCCCCCGCGGACGAGGCCGGCCACGTCGACCGAGACCCCGGCGACCGCCCCCGCCGCGAGGTCGAGCGCGAAGTTCATGCGGTACAGCTGCGAGGAAGGGCCGAGCCATTCGGTCCCCCGGTTGCCGTACCCGGTGGGCGGGTTGCAGGCGTAGAGCGGCATTCCCATGTCCTGGAGGGCGGCCTTGACCGCCCGCGGCTGCGCGACCTCGGCCCCGGCCCCCCGCAGCGTGCTCGCCACGTACTCGAGCGGCGTCTTCGGCTTGCCGTTCCCGAAGGCCTCGGCCCAGAGCTCGGCGCTGCCGAGAAGGGCCCTCGTCACCTGCCGCAGGTCGCCGTCGGTGCGCAGGAAGACGTCGGCGAGCCTCGCCACCAGGGCCTCCGGAGGCCCGTCCGAAACGAAGCGCTCGCACAGGCGCCTCGCGACGTGGCGCGCGGTCGCGGGGTGGGCCGCCAGGTGGTCGAAGAGCCTCTGGACGTCGCCCTCGCCGCCCCCCGCGGGAACCGCGAGGCCGAAGACCTGCTTCGACTCGTTGTCGTGGTTCGTGGCGCGGTAGGCGTAGGCGCCCGAGGTGGTGGTGTTGTCGATGCCGTGGCCGGTCAGGCAACGCGAGGCCTCGACGACGTCCGTCTGGGTGTACCCGGCGTCGACCCCGACCGTGTGCAGCTCGAGCAGCTCCCGCCCCTGGTTCTCGTTGATCCCGCCGGTCGTCCGGTTGCCCACCCGGCGCGGCACCGTGTTCAGGTAGTTGTCGAGGTAGTAGAGCATCGCCGGGTGGAGCGAGGCCGCGGCGAGCAGGTCGCGGAAGCGGCCGAGGACGTGGGGCCTTATCGCGTCGCGCTCGTAGGAGGAGATCGAGTAGCGGTCGAAGCCGTCGTTGACGAAGACGTTGAAGTGGTTGAACCAGAAATCGACCAGGACCTCCTCGAGCTGGTTCCTCGCGTGGACGGCCCTCACGACCTTGGCGCTCGTGAGCTCGTCGAGGATCACCCCGATCGAGCGGGGGTCGGCGTTGTAGAGGGCGAGGATGCGCGAGGTCGTGTACGAGAGTGTCGGGTAGCGCGCGAGGCGCTGGTCGAGCTCGGGGTCGGGCCCGGGATCGAGCTGCTCCTCGATCCACCTCGTGGGGCCCGACTGGAGGACGGCGTCGATGTCGCCGGGGCGGGGGCCGTAGCCCGCCCGGTTCAGCAGGTGCAGGGCGACGCGGGGACCGAGGGTGTCGGGAGCGGGCACGGGGCTACCTTTCGGCTGCGTTCGACCGAGAGGATGCCCTGACGGTTGAACGGGTGCAAGCCCGGCCCCCGGATGCCGCAAACCTATTGCGGAGGCATCAGGACCGTGTCGATGACGTGGACCATGCCGTTCGTGCAGTCGATGTTGGGCTTGACGATCTTCGCCCCGTTGACCGTGAGCGTCGCCCCGGCCGCCCCGAAGGTCACGGACTTGCCCTGGGCGGTGCCGGTCTGCTTCACGAGCTTGATGTCGTCGGTCGTCCACTTGGACGTGAGCACGTGGTACTTGAGGACCTCGGCGAGCTTCGCCTTGTCCTTCGCGAGGCCGTCGAGGACGTCCTTCGGAACCTTGGCGAAGGCCTCGTCCGTCGGCGCGAATACGGTGTAGGGGCCGGGCCCCTTCATGACGCCGACGAGGTCGGCGGCCGTGAGCAGCTGCGCCAGGGTCTTGAAGCTGCCGGCGGCGATGGCGGTGTCCACGATGTCCCTCGGCTGGGCGAAGGCGGGGCTCGCCGCGGCCCCCAGGGCGAGCACGGCCACCAGCAACGGACGCATCCTCATGGGTCGCTCCTTTTCTTAGCCCGCGCGAGACGGGCGGTTCGTGGACGGAGCCTACCCGGCCCCTGCCGGCGGCCTATGACGGCCGTCATGCCCCGGCCGATTCAGTCCCGGCGGCCGCCCCCGCCGCCGAGGAGGGCGGCGATCCGGAAGCCGAGGTCGTCGCTGCTCAGCTCGGGCTGGAACTCCTCGCGGTAGGCGAGCTGGAGCCGTACCGAGCTGGCGCTGTACCAGGATCCGCCCCGGGTCACGCGCATCCCGGCCGCCTCGTCGGCGTTGCGGTCGTCGTCTCGCCACGGCCGGTCCGCGCCGTAGCGGTGGAAGACGGACTGCGTCCACTCCCGGGCGTTCCCGGAGGCGTGATAGACGCCGTAGCGGTTTGGCCGGTAGCCCCGGCGTGTCTCTTCGAGCCCGACCAGGGTCACGGCGGCGCCGGGGTTCTTCTTCCAGTTGTAGAGCGCCGCCTCCGGCTCGCTCAGCTCCATGCCGAGGCCGTAGTCGAAGCCGTCAGGACCCCGTGCCGCCTTCTCCCACTCGGCCTCGGTGGGCATCCGGAAGAGCCACCGTCCGCCGCCGAGCCGGCGGGTGAGCCACCGGCAGTAGGCGCTCGCCTCGTACCAGGTCACGAGCATGACGGGCAGCTCGTCACGGCCGAAGCGCGGGTAGCGCTCGTCGGACGGCGCCAGGCGCGCCGTGGCCTGCGAATGGCCGCCCGCCCTCCAGGACCAGCCCGCCGCCGTCCAGCTGGTCCGGTCGTCGTAGCCCCCGGGGTCGGCCAGGAAGCGTCGGAACTCGCGGTTCGTGACCTCGAACGCCGCCAGGTAGAAGCTGGGCACCCAGACCGCGTGCGGCTGGCCGGGGTTCTGGCGCTCCCCCAGGGTGAACCAGCCCCCCGGGACGAAGACGAAGCCGAGGCCGCGCTCGTCGAGGACGGAGGGGCGCTCGGAAGCGGGCTCCCGAACCGTCGCCGTCCAGGAGCCGTCGGGCTCGGGACCCTCGCCGGTGCCGTCCGCCGTGACGGGGAGGAGCAGGCGCCGGGTACCCTTCGTGGCCTCGACGAAGTAGCGTCCCTCGGCGAGCCACGTCTCGCCGACGCCCACCGGGAGGGCAGTCGCGCCGTCGAGGTCAACCCCCGCCCGGAAGAGCGCGAGCGAGGCGCCGGCGGGGTTCAGGATCTTCAGCTCGGTCTCACCGCGGGCCGCGTGGCGGGACCGCGCGATCCGGCGGTGCTCGGCGCGCAGCAGGGAGAGGACCCCGGTCGCGCCGAGCATCACACCGACCGCTGCCACCGAGGCCAGGGCGACGAGCCACCTCTTCATCGGGTTCCCCCTCCGGTCCGAATCGAGGATAGCGCGATCGCACCTACAATCCAGGCCACACAGCCGGAGGAGGTGCCATGTCCGAGGGCCTGAGCCGTCGGGAGCTGCTGGCCTGGGGGGCGGCCGCGACCGCCTTGTCGCGCGTGCCGGCCTTCGCGGACGAGCCGCCGATCGACCGGGCGGGCGAGCCGCCCGCCGCGCTCGGCCCGGCCTTCGCGTCGATCGACGCCTTCGTGGCGCGGCACCTGAAGGAGGAGGGCCTGCCCGGGCTCACCCACGCCCTGGCCTCGCGCGAGGGCGCTCTGCGCACCGCCGCGTACGGGTTTCGCGATGTCAAGACACGCGAGCCGCTGCGCACCGGCGACCTCTTCGAGATCGGCTCGATCAGCAAGTCGTTCGTGGGCCTCTGCTGCCTGCAGCTGCGCGACGAGGGCCGGCTCGACCTCGACCGCCCCGTGCGCGAGTCCCTGCCCTGGCTGCGGGTCGAGGGCGTGCACGCGCCGATCACGCCGCACCACCTGCTCACCCACAGCTCGGGCCTCCCCGGCTCGGGGGTCACCTTCCCCCTGAGCGAGAGCCGGCCCCTGTGGACCGCCCACCCGCCGGGCGCGGCCTTCCACTACTGCAACCTCGGCTTCGACCTCCTCGGCCTCCTGCTCGAGGAGGTGGACGGCCGGCCGCTGCGCGAGGTGATCCGGACGCGGGTCTTCGCCCCGCTGGGCATGACGTCGAGCGAGCCCGTCATTGTCAACGCGGTGCGGCACCGCCTGCCCACCAGCTACTGGCCGCCCCGGGACGACCAGCCCCTCGAGCCCGCGGGCCGGCTCGTCGAGGCGCCGAACGTCACCCTCGACACCGGCGCCGGGTGCATCGCCTCGACCCCGGGCGACATGGCGGCGTACATCCGCATGCTCCTCAACCGGGGTGCCGGACCCAACGGCCGGGTCGTCTCGGAGGAGGGCTTCGCTCTCTTCTCGAAGCGCTGGATCGACGCCCCCGCCTTCGGCAAGGGCGCCTCCTATGGCTACGGGATCGCCGTGGTCGAGATCGACGGCCACACCGTCCTGCGCCACACCGGGGGCATGGTTTCGTTCTCGTCGGCCCTCCACGCCGACCTCGACGCCGGTCTCGGCTCGTTCGCCTCCGTGCACGCCGCGCCCGGGGGCTACCGGCCCAACGCGGTCGGGCTCCACGCCCTCGCCGTCCTGCGCTCGGCGCGCGAGGGGCGGCCGCTCGCGGAGCCGCCGCCCTTCGACGACCCGTCGCGGGTCGAGAAGGCCGGCTCGTACGCCGGCGTCTTCACCTCGCCGGAGGGCCGGACCCTCGCCCTCGAGGCCGACGGGGAGGCTCTGTGGCTGCGGGCCGACGGCGAGCGCGTCCGCCTGGTGCGGGCCCGCGAGGCGGGACAGCTCCTCGCCCCCGGTTCTCGCTTCGCGCTCTTCCCAATCGAGATCGCCCGCGAGGGCGACGCGGTGACCGAGGTGGCCTGGGGCGGAGAGTGGTACACCGGACCCGCCTACAAGGGTCCGCGGACGTTCGAGACGCCCGCGGAGTGGCGGGCCTGCGCCGGTGCCTACCGCAACGACAGCCCCTGGTACGGCACCGCGCGGGTCGTGCTCCGGAAGGGGCGTCTCCTCGCCGCCGGCGAGCCGCTCGTGCCCCTCGGCGGCGGCGTCTTCCGCGTCGGCGACGACCTGACGGGCACCGAGCGCGTGCGCTTCTCGGACGTCGTCGGCGGCCGGGCGCGGCGGATGTTCTTCTCGGAGACCGAGTTCCGGCGGGTGGACGAGTAGCTCGCCGTCGGGCGGTCAATCCCTGGGGGCGTAGTACCCGCGACGGCCCACGACCGTCCGGCCGTCGGCCCCGGGAACCAGGCGGACGCTCGAGCCGCCGGAACCGGCCGTCCCGGGTGCCGTCCAGGGGATGGAAGCCGAGGAGGTAGCAGGTGCTCGCCGCGGCGACGATCCGGTCCAGGCCTTTCGCCAGGTTCGCCGGGCGATGGATGATGAGACCGCCGGTCTCCAGGGCGAGGGCCTCGGTCCCCGAGGCCTCCGAGAAGCCGTCCGCCACCGTGTGGGGGAGGTCCTCGACGGCGAGAGCCGGCCCGTACTCCGGACCCTCGTACGGGTAGACGCCCCCTTGCCCGCGGACGTCGAGGAAGGTCACCCCGACGTTGGCGAGGAGCGAGGCCCGCGCCACGTCCTCGAGCTCCGTGACGACGGGCTCGCGCACGAAACCCCTCGACGCGAGGACGAGCGTGCGCCTCCCCCCGGTGCGCGCGAGCCACCGCAGGGCGTTTCGGAGGACGCCCAGGTCGTCTGCGCGCGGAGCGTCATCAGGTAGTACCTCTTCCCCGCGCGGCCGCGAGTCTCCGTGACGGCCCGCAGCATCCCGGTCCGCTCCCAGTAGGGGTCTTCCCTCTTCTCGAGGTCTTCGCCCAGCTCGAGCCTGACGATCCGCCGGGTCACGATGTCCTCGACGACCAGGTTGTGCCGGACGTGGATCTCGTACGCCTCCTCATCGCTGATCAGCTCGTCGCCGCGCGTGACGGAGAGGGATCCCCGGATCGTCCTGAGGCGCGCCTCGAGCGACGCGCGGCCGCCGGGGATCCTCTGGTCCTCGACGAAGCGAGCGGCCGTGGCGATGAGGACGACCCGCGCTCCGGCGGGCACGCTGTCGAAGAAGGCCGAGGTGGCCTTGCGAACGTCGGTGGCCTGGGACGGCGTCAGGTGGAGGTCGTCGATCGCCAGGACGTAGGTCCACGGCGGGCTGGCGTCCTCCGTCGCTCCGCCCGCCGTCCCGCCCGTCGCCGGCTCCACCGCGGCCGCACCGGGCCGGACGTCGATCGCCTGGAACCCGGCGATCTCCTGACGGACGCCGTCTTCGTACAGGGAGAAGGCCTCCATCGCGAGGCCGGGCACGGGTTGTCCGGCGCGGTCGAGTACGGTGACCTCCACCGTCACCATGTCCACCCGGGCGGGGAACTCGGGCGGCGACGGCGGGGGCATCTGGGCCCGTGTGGACGCCGACGTGAAGGGGAGCAGGGCGAGCGCCGCGACCGTCACGCGGAACTCCGCGGCTCGAAACGTCATCGTCACTCGCCTCGTGCAGGAAGGCGGCCTGCCACGGTGGATCGTACCACCCGCGCGCAGCGCCCGAGCCGACCTTCAGCGCGACGCCGCGAGAAGCTCCACCAGGGTTCCCCCGTAGCGCTGCACCAGCTTCGGCCCGAGGCCGGGCACGGCGAGCAGGTCGGCTTCGTTCGCCGGGCGAGCCTCGGCGAGGGCGAGGAGGGTGCGGTCGCCGAAGATCCGGAACGCGGGCACGCGCCGCCGCCGCGCCTCCTCGAGCCGCCACGCCCGCAGCTGCGCCACGAGCTCCGGAGGTGCGCCGGGGCCGTCGGGCACGGCCTCGCGGGTCACGCCGCCGCCCGGCCGACGCTTGCGCGGCGGCTTGGGAAGGGAGAGGCGCCCTCCGGGAGTGGCGGGGCGGGGATGCGCCGCCTCCTCGAGGGGCACGGCCTCCGTGTCGCCCGGGCCCGCGGAGCGTCCCTCGGGCGTCAGGGAGACGCGCTGGAAGGAGATCGTCCGGCCGTCCTTCTCGAAGGTGTCGGCGATGAGCCGCACGAAGCCGGCCCGCGCGAGGCCGCCGAGCAGCCGCTCGAAGTCACGGCGATCGGGGATCGTCCCGGCCAGCTCGCGGTGGACCTGCCCGGTGGTCGCACGGTCGCGCTGGCGCAGGACCTCGAGCACCCGGCCGAGCCGTTCCGCCTCGGGGCCGGTCGGCGCCCGCCACCGCCGCACCACCGTCTCCCCGGGAGCGCACGCGTCGCACCGGCCGCAGGGCCGAGTCCGGTCCTCCTGGTCGCCGAAGTGGCGCAGGAGGTGGAGCATCCGGCAGCCGTGGGATTCGGCGAGGTGGAACACCTCGTCGAGCTGCTCCTTCTTGTGCTCGCGTTGCCGCACGTAGGAGGGCCGCCAGCCCGGGCGCCCGGCGCGGGCCGTCTCGCCCTCCACCATCGCCCCGCCGTGGGTCCAGAGCTTGTCGAGCGCGGTCTCGACCTCCTCGGGGTCGAGGCGGGCCCGCCTCGGCAGCTCCGCGATCGGGAGGGACGCGGTGGAGAGGCATCGGAACACGCGCTCGAGGACCTCCGGCTCCGGGTAGTCGCGCTCGAGGAAGTACTCGTGCGTGCGGCGGTCGGCCCACGAGTAGAGGAGGACGGCGCGCGAGGGCTTGCCGTCGCGGCCCGCGCGGCCGATCTCCTGGTAGTAGCCCTCGACGCTCGAGGGCATGCCGGTGTGGACGACCGTGCGCACGTCGGCCTTGTCGATGCCCATGCCGAAGGCGATGGTGGCCACGACCACGTCGAGCTCGCCGGCGAGGAACGCGGCCTGCACCCGGTCGCGCTGGGACCCGGCCATCCCGGCGTGGTAGGCGGCCGCCGTGCGCCCGTCGGCCGAGAGCGCGAGCGCCAGCTCCTCGGCCCCCTTCCGCGTGGGCGCGTACACGATCGCCGGGCGCCGCTCGGGCTCGCGCAGGAGCCGCAGGGCGGCCTCGGTGCGGTCGGCGCCGGTCTTCACCGTCGCCGCCTCGATCGCGATGTTCGTGCGGCGGAACCCGTGGATGAAGAGGCCGCGGGTCGGCGAGGGCGAGCTGCTCGGCGATGTCGGCCTGGACGCGCGGGGTGGCGGTGGCGGTCAGCGCCACCACCGGGGCCGGCCGCAGCGCGGGCAGCCGTTCGCCAAGGAGCCGGTAGTCGGGCCGGAAGTCGTGCCCCCACTCGCTGATGCAGTGGGCCTCGTCGACCGCGACGAGGGACGGCGTGCGGCGGGCCAGCATCGCGGAAAAGCCGGGCACGCGCAGCCGCTCGGGGGCGATGAAGAGGAAGTCGAGACGCCCCGTCGAGGTACGCCTCGACGACCCCACGCGAGGCGGCCCGGTCGCGGCCGGAGTGGATGCGCTCCGCCCGCAGGCCCAGCTCCTGGAGCTTCGCGACCTGGTCCTCCATGAGGGCGATGAGCGGGGAGACGACGAGCGTCGTGCCCCCGCGGGCGAGTCCGGGGAGCTGGTAGCAGAGCGACTTCCCGGCGCCCGTGGGCATGACGAGGAGCACGTCCCGGCCCTCCACCACCGCGCGGCACACCGCCTCCTGGTGCGGCCGGAAGGAGGGGAGGCGGAAGCGCTCGCGGAGGAGGGTGGCGAGGTCGGGGGGGGGGACCGGCTTTCCAGGGGGGGCATTGCGAGGGGCGGGGACGGCCGGGGGCGATGGGGCGGCGGGGACTGGAGCTACGCTTCGGGGGGAGGGGGGAACGGCAGGTCCCTCGGCGCTCCGCTGGACGGGAGCGCCGAGGGGGCGGGGAGCGCCGAGCGTGACGCCCACGAGCTCGCGCACGAAGGCCTCGATCTTCTCCATGAACTCCGGCAGGCGGGCCTCCTTCTTGCGGATCCTCGCGAGCTGGGCCTCCCACTCGCCGGTGAGCGCGGCGCTCTTGACCTGGGGGTGGACGGCGTCCACGAGCCGGATGCCGGTCTCGGTGGCGGCCAGGGCCTTCCCCTGGCGCTCGGCGTAGCCCCGTCGCAAGAGCGTCTCGATGATCTCGGCCCGGGTCGCGGGCGTCCCGAGGCCCCGCTCCTTCATGGCCATGGACAGCTCGCGGTCGTCGAGGTGGGCCCCCGCCGTCTCCATCGCGGTGAGCAGCGTCGCGTCGGTGAAGCGCCGGCGGCGGCCGCGTCTTCTTCTCGAGGGCCTCCACCCCCGCGACGCGCTTCGGCTGGCCGGGGGCGAGGTCCGGCGGCAGCTCGGCCTCGTCCCCCCGGTCGCGGTCGCCCGCCTCGCCCTCAGGCCGGGTCGGGCTCGAGGGGGCCGGCTCGAGGGCCTTCCACCCCGCCTGCTGAACCGTCGTGCCCGAGCTGTGGAAGCGGTCCACGCTCGCCGGGGGGCCGCCATCCACCCGCGTGATCACGGTCGCCACGGCGAAAACGTGCTCGTCGTGCCACGCCATCAGCAACCGGCGGCAGACGAGGTCGTAGACGAGGCGCTCGTCGCGGGAGAGGTCCATCCCGACCGCGGAAACGGCGGTCGGGAGGAGGGCGTGGTGGTCGGTCACCTTGGAGTCGTCCACGAAGCGACGGCCGAGCGGGCGCTCGCCGGTCCCCGGGGCGAGGAGCGGCGCGTAGGGCCCGGCGATCGCCGCCACCACCGCCGGCAGGGTGGCGGCCACGTCGCGGGACAAGTGCCGGCTGTCGGTCCGCGGGTAGGTGAGGAGCTTCCGGGCCTCGTAGAGCGACTGCGCGGCGGCCAGCGTCGCCTTCGCCGAGAGTCCACCAATGCGGTTCGCGTGCCGCTGCAGCTCGGTGAGGTCGTAGAGAAGCGGCGGGGGGACCCGGCGCGTCTCCTTCTCGACCGACTCCACCTCCGCGCGTCCCGTCCGCACGCGCCCGACGATCTCACCCGCCTCGACCCCGTCCTTCGGCAGGCGCCGGGCCTCCGGGGTCGGCCGGTCACCGCGGAACCACGTGCCGCGGTAGGACGCCGTCACCGGCTCCGCGACCGGGCCGAACGTGGCCGCCACCTCGAGGTAGTCCTCGGGCACGAAGGTGCTTATCGCCTTCTCGCGCTCGACCAGGAGGGCCAGGGTCGGGGTCTGGACCCGCCCGACCGAGAAGAGCTCGCCATGCGCGAGCGTCGCCGCCCGGGAGAGGTTCATCCCCACTAGCCAGTCGGCCCGCGCGCGGGCGTGGGCCGAGTCGGCGAGGGGGTCGAACTCGGAGAGCGGCCGCAGCGAGGCGAAGCCCCGCTCGATCGCCTCCGGCGTGAGAGAGGAGATCCACAGCCGGCGGACGGGTTTGCGGCAGCCGGCCGCCGACTGGATGTAGCGGAAGATGAGCTCGCCCTCGCGCCCGGCGTCCGTGGCGCACACGACCTCGCTCACCTCGGGGTCGCGCAGCACCTTCTTCACCACGGCGAACTGCCCCTTCGTCCCCTCCGAGACCACGAGCGGCCACTCGGAGGGGAGGAGGGGGAGGGCCGCGGCCGACCAGGGCTTCCACTCCGGCCTCATCTCCGGCGGCTCGGCCAGGCGGACGAGGTGGCCGATGGCCCAGGTGACGACGTAGCCGTTTCCCGAGAGGGAGCCCTCGCCCCGCTGCGACGCCCCGAGCACGCGAGCGATGTCGCGGGCCACCGACGGCTTCTCGGCCACGACGGCGACGGTCATGCGGGGCGCCCCACCCGGCGAGGCTATACCGGACCGGGGCCCGGCGGGGTCCGGGAAGGCCTCCGGCGGGAGCCCGGCCCCCGGAGCCCCGCGCTAGCCCTGGATCTTCCCGTCGAACAGTTGCACCTTCCGCTCGGCGCGGTCGGCGTATCGGACGTCGTGAGTGACCAGGCAGAGAGTCGCTCCATCGTCGTGAAGCTTCTCCAGCAGGCTCATCACCGCCCGTCCGTTCTCCGAGTCCAGGTTTCCCGTCGGCTCGTCGGCCAGGAGAATCGAGGGGCGGACCACCAGGGCCCGAGCGACCGCGACCCTCTGCTGCTCACCTCCGGAAAGCTGGGATGGGAAGTGCTTCATCCGGTGCGCCACGCCCACTCGCTCGAGGGCCTCGACGACTCTCTCCCGCCGCTCCGGGGCGCGCATCGTGCGATAGGTGAGGGGCAGGTTCACGTTCTCGTAGATGGTGAGGTCCCCGATCAGGTTGAAGTTCTGGAAGATGAAGCCGACCTCACGGCTGCGGATGGAGGCTCGTTCCGCGTACCCCACGGTCTCCACCGATCGCCCCTTGAGCAGGTAGTTTCCCTTGGTGGGCGTGTCCAGGAGGCCGGCAATGGAGAGCAGCGTGGACTTGCCACAGCCCGAAGGCCCCGCGACGCAGACGTACTCCCCGGCGGCCACGGTCAGGTCGACCGATGAGAGAGCATGGGTCTCCACCGCGTCCGCGTAGAAGATCTTGGTGACCCCCCGCATCTCGATGACGGGAACGGTTCCCGCGGTCATTCCTGTGCCTCCTCTGGGGTGACTCTCAGTTCAGGCGGATCCTCGCGGACTCGGCCAGGCCGGAGGTGTCCGACAGGATCACCGAATCCCCTTCCTGCAGGCCTTCCAGGACCTGGATGCTGGTGACCGAGCTTCGCCCCAGGCGGACCGGCACCCGAATCGCCTCTCTTCCATCGTTGACGAGCCTGAAGAGCCCGACCGTCCGCTCGGTCTGGGCGAAGACCGGGCGTCCCACTTGCAGGACGTTCTCGAGCCGCTCGATCTCGATGGCACCGTCGACGTACTGATCCGGACGGACCCCTCGGGGAAGCTCGCCATCGATGGCCACGTCGACGGTGACCGTGCCGTCCCGAGCGGCAGGGTCGATCCGCACGACCCTCCCGGCGACGACCCCGTTGCGGGTATCGATCGCCGCCGCCAGGCCCGCGCGCACGTCTTTGGCCTGCGTCTCGGGAATCCGCAGCTCGGCCTTGAGGCGACCAGGAACCGCCACCTTTCCCAGGATGTCCCCGGCCCTGACCTGCTGGCCGGCCTCCACCGGTGTCTCCTGCAGCACGCCGTCGATCCCGGCCCTGACCGTGAGCGACGCGAGCTGCTTTCGCCTGAGCTCGAACAGGGACCTTGTCTGCTCGAGCTCGGCCTCCTTGGCCGCGATCCTCGCCCGCCGCGACGAATCCGTCGCGGCCAGGCGCGACTGCTCCAGCCCGTGGCGCTTCTCCAGCCCGCTGGTGGTGATCTGCAGGACCTTCAGGTCGAGGTCGGACACCAGGCCCACCTTGGCGAGCGCCTCGCACCGTTCGGTCTCCAGTCGCTTCTGCTCGAACTCCGCCTGGACGCTGGCCGCCAGGGACCGTTGAGAGAGGACCTGGTTCTCCAGCTCCATCTTGAGGCCCTCCAGCTCCGCGACACCTTTCTTGAACTGGAGCTCCGCGCCCATCGCCTCCTGCTCCAGGGTGGGATTGTCCAGCCGCGCGAGGACCGTGCGGGCCGTGACCGCCGAGCCGGGCAGGACCAGTATCCGCTCCACGCGGCCGTCGGCTGCCGCCGCGATCCAGCGGATCTCCTCCGGGACCAGCGTGCCGGTTCCCCGCACCTGGATGAGCAGGGGGCCTCTTTCCACTCGTCCCACCCAGACGGAGCCCCGGTCGACTCCGGGCACGGCGGGCTCCCGCGACACGAGAAGCCAGGTGAGCGCCGTCACTCCCAGGATCGACGCCAGCGAGTAGACGGCTCGCCGGATCCGTTTCGTCCTCGCGTAGCCTTCTCTTTCGAAATCCACGGGCGGTGCGTCCCGGTTCTACTCGTATCTGAGGGCTTCGATGGGGTCGACCTCGGTGGCGCGTCGGGCCGGGGAGTAGCTGGCCACCAGCGCGACGAGGACCAGCATGACGGTGCTCCCCAGGAAGGTCCTCAGGTCCGCGGCTTCGACCCCGTACAGCTCGCTCGCCGTGAGTCGGGTCAGGGCGAGGCTGGCGACCAGGCCGATCCCGACCCCGGTGAGCGCCAGCCGGAGGCCGCGCATCATCACCTGCCTCATGATTCGCCGCGGGGTGGCCCCGAGCGCCAGCTCGATGCCGATGTCGTGCGTCCTGCGGGCCACGGAGTACTGCATGACTCCGTAGACTCCCAGTGCGGCCAGCAGCAGCCCGAGCCCGCTCAGTCCACTCAGGATCATGGCCTCCCAGTGCTGGTACCAGGCGGCCGAGAAGACGAGCTTCTCGAGGGTCGTCAGCCGATACAAGGAGAGGTCGGGATCGATCTTCTGCAGCTCCTCCCTCAGCCGCGGGACGAGCCGCATCGGGTCCGATCGCGTCCGGACGAGGAGCATCACGAAGCCGCCGCCCGAGGTCTTCGGGAAGTGGATCACGTTGCGCGGAGGCATCCTCAGCCCGTCGTCGAGCACGTCTGCGACCACTCCCACGATCTCGCAGGACCGGGGCTGCGGGGCGCCGAACACGATGTGCATGCCGAGGGGATCCTCGGGGGCGATGAAGCGCCGGACCAGGGAGTGGCTGACGATGACCCGACAGCTTTCCCGCGACCCCTGGTCGCTTTCCATGAAGCCACGTCCGCTGAGCAGGGGGATCCCCATGGTGCTGAAGTACCCGGGAGTCACCCACCGCATGATCGCCTGGATCTCCTGGCTCCTGGAGGGTGCGGGCCGCTCCTTGATGTCGAACTCGTACTGCGGGTAGTACATGCTCATCGGCAGGCCACCGGAGAGGCCCGCCGCCGAGGTGACCTCGGGAAGGGCTTCCAGCCGTTCGAACAGGGTCTTGAACACGGCCCAGCCCTGCTCCGGCTTCTGGTATCTCGAGCCGGTCACCATCATCGCGCCGACCAGGACGTTGTCCGGCTCGAAGCCGATGTCGATCGTCTCGAGCTTCCTCAGGGTCTGAGCGAACAGTCCCGCCTGGACGACGAGGACCAGGGCGACGGCTACCTGTCCGACGACGAGCAGGTTGAAAGGCCTCTGCCCCCCGGACCGCCGCGAGGTGCCCACCGCCGAGCCCCTCAGGCGGTTGCTGATGTCCGTTCGCAGCGCGAGCAGGGCCGGGATGAGCCCGAACAGCAGCATCGTGAGGAGCCCCGCGGCGAACCCGAGAGCGGCCATCCGGGCGTCGAACTGGATGTTCTCGAGCTGGATGATCGTCTTTCCCGCCATGTTGTCGGCCGGCAGCTGTCCCAGCAGGAACCTCACCAGGATCGACGCCAGGGGGATCCCCGCCAGGGAGCCGAGAAGGCCGAGGAGGAGGGAGTCCAGCAGGACCTGGGCCAGCACGTGCCGGCGTGACGCGCCCAGCGCGGAGCGGATGGCCAGCTCCTTCTGCCGCGCCGTGGTCCTCGCCAGGAGGAAGCTGGTGATGTTCGCGCAGGTGATCAGCAGGACGAAACCGGCCGCACCCAGCAGGATCAGCAAGGCCGGGCGGACCTCCCCGACCGTCGCCTCCCGGATCGGAACGACCCGGATTCTCCATCCCTTGTTGCTGTCGGGGTACTCTTCCTCCAGCTGGCGGGCAATTGCGTCCATGTCGCTCTGGGCCTGCTCGATCGAAACCGCGGGCTTCAGCCGGGCGAGGACCGGGAAGCCGCGGCCCTTGCGATTGGTGTTTCGGCTCATGTCGAAGGTGAGAGGGAGCAGCATGTCCGCCTGTCGCTCGAGGAGACGGAACCCTCGAGGCAGCACTCCGATGACCGTGTAGGGCTCCTCGAAGAGGTACAGCTTCTTGCCGAGGACGTTGGCGTCCCCGGCGTAACGACTCTGCCAGAGCCCGTGGTACAGGAGGACCACGTTGCCGGCGCCCGGCTTCTCCTCTTCGGGGAGGAAGCTCCTCCCCAGGACAGGCTGCACGCCCAGCAGCCGAAAGCTTCCCGGCGTCAGCACGTAACCATGGAGGATCTGGGAGCCGCCTTCTCCGGTGGCGCTCCACAGGCTGCCGCCGAGACCCATCATGTCGACGAAGGACTTGTTCCTGGCTTTCCAGTCCGAGAGCTCGGCTGGCGAGACCATGTGCTTGAAGACACCCTTCTCCGGGTTCTCCGTATAGACCATGACCAGCTCGCGCCAATCCTTGTAGGGCAGAGGCTGGATCAGGAGCGGATAGACGAAGGTGAAGATGGCAGCGCAGGATCCGACGGCCAGGGCGAGCGACACGATCGCCACGGCCGTGAAGACAGGCTCCCTGGCCTGCCGCCGAACGCTTTGCCTCAGACTGGTGAGAAGCCCACGCATCACGTAGCCTCTCGGGGTGGGACTCAGGTGGCTGACGCGATCAGCCTAGCACCGCCGTCAACAGCGCGGCCGGCCACCTTGGGCGTCGTCGCCGCCCGGCGGACGGCGGTGCTTGGAATTCCATTGGATTCACGCCTCTCGCGCAGCCTCAGAAGCGGAAGGAGGCGTTCGCGAAGAGGCTCCGTCCCGGCTCCGGAACACGAACCCCGGAGCGGAAGGGGTCGCGCTGGTACGAGAGGTGGTCCGTGTAGAGGCGGTCAAAGACGTTGGCGACGCCGGCCGCAAGGCGCAGGCGGCCGCGGCGGAATCCGGCCGTCACGTTCATCACGCCCCAGCCCGGAGTGCGGGCCTCGTTGAGAGACGCGTCGACGCGGTCCTGTTCGGCCGCGAAGACGCCCTCGACCGACCCGAAGATGCGGCCGTCGTCGTAGCGAGCAGACACGCGGCCGCGCAGAGGCGGCATCTCCGCGAGAGGTCCGGGGACGATCCCGCGCGCGGGGTCGCCGTCCTGCTCGCCGCGGACGTACGAGACGTCGCCCGAGACGAAGACGCGCCCGAAGACGAGGGGCAGGCTCCAGCCGACCTCGCCGCCGGTGAGGGTCGCGTCGACGTTGGCAAAAGAGCGCGCGACGGCGTTCATGACCCCCGGCACCACGACCCGGCGGGCCTGGTCGTAGACGGTGATGTAGTCGGCCACCCGGCTGCGGTACAACGCCGCCTCCAGCCGGACGCCGGCCTTCGTGAAGGTGGCGGAGGCGTCGAGCGACGTGTTGCGGCTGGGCGCGAGGCCGGGGTTCCCGACCCAGTCCGTCCCCATGCGTCGCAGGGCCAGGTAGCGCTCGGTTGCTTCAGGCACGCGGGCGGCGTGCCCCACGCCGCCCGCGATCTCGAAAGCCCCTCCTCGCCAAGCCAGACGGACCTTGCCGCCCGGGAGGGTGTCGTCGTGCGTGAGGATGCTCGTTCCCTGGTAGGCCTGGTAGAGGGCCGTGTTCGCCGGCGCGGCATCCGCCTCGCTGCGCGCCTGGTCCAGGCGCCCCCCGGCCGAGAGGGAGAAGCCTCGGCCGAGGACGCGCACGTACTCGGCGAAGACTCCGCCCGTCCGCACGGCCACGCCCGGGATCATGGCCTGCGGCGCGTAGGCCGAGCCCGCCATCTCGTTGGTCGCGTTCCAGAACCGCTCGTAGCCCTCGGCCCCGACCGTCAAGCCGCCGAAGACGGCTTCGACCTTCCCGCCCGCGGTGCGGGTCTCCGCCCGCGTGCCCATCGAGTACGAGCGGGGCTTCGCCAGGGACGACGTGCGCCGCTCGTCCGTCATCCAGTGCTCGACCTGCGTGAAGTAGCCCTGCGCGCGCACGCTCGCCCGGCGTGCCCCGAGACCTGTCGCCTCGTAGCGCAGGTTGACTCGGTCGGTGTCGTCCCACAGGGCGTCCATCAGCAGGTAGGGGTAGAGGACGGCGCCGGAGTCCTGGCGGGTGTAGGCGACGTCCACCTGGTGGCCGGCGGCCGGCGCCCACACGACGCGCCCCCACGCGGTGCCGATCGAGAAGGCCCGGTCGCCCTGGTTCTCGGGCCGGTAGTTGGCGATCTCGGTGAAGCGCCGACCGGCCCCGTCCTCGAAGGGGTCTCCCCGGCGCTCGGAGTAGCCGGCGAGCGCCGACACCCGTTCGCCCCCGCGACCGAGGGTCAGAGACGGGTTGACGAAGCCGAACGAGCCGCCCGCGAGGGTCGGCGTGGCGTGCCACCCGGCCTCGGGCTTGCGCGTGACCACGTTGACGGTGCCCCCCAGTCCCCCCTGGTTCTTCACGTCGAACGGGCCCTTGCCGACCTCGACCCGGTCCACCTCCGCGAAGTCCACGTGGAACGCCGCGGGGTCCATGTGGTTCGGGCAGGCGCCGTAGACGCGCTGGCCGTCGATGAGGACGTTGAGGTCGCGGCTCTGCAGGCCGCGCAGGACGACCTCGTTCGCGATCCCACCCTTCCGCAGCCGCCACAGGCCGGCCTTTCCGCCCAGGGCCTCGCCGATGTCGACGGCGGGCGTCTCGCGCAGCTCGGAGGCCTCCAGGGTTCCACGCGGGGCCTCGCCCACGACGCTGACCGTCTCCCGGAAGCTCGCCACGTCGAGCGACAGCTCGAGCGTCGTCTCCTCGCCGGGGCGCACGACGACGTCCGGCACGACCTTCTCCTCGAATCCGGGCAGCGACGCCCGCACCTCGTAGCTCCCCGGCGCGAGCTCGGGCGAGCGGAACGTCCCGAGGCTGCCCGTCGAGACGCGCACGCTCACGCCCCCACCCCCACTCGTGGCCGTGATCACGAGCGCCACGCGCGGGCAGCCGCGCCCCGTCCCTCGACGTCACGGAACCCGCAGCTCGGCCGCGGGGCTCTTCCGCGCGTGCGCCCCCCGCGGCCAGGCCGCAGGCCAGCACGAGCACCATCGCTCTCATGGCACCCTCCCCCGGCCGCAACCGCGGACCAGGAGGCCGCACGGCCGGATCCCGACGCTCGACGAGACGGCTGGAGGACGTCAGGCGGGGTGGGAAGCGTCTCGGCGGGGGGACGGGCGGCTCGTGGGGCCGCGCGAGGGCGAGGCCGGGCGCGAAGCGGCGCTCGAGCGCAGAGGGTTCGGGCACTCCGGGGCCGGATGGGTGCGGGCAGCACCGCCTCGAACGAGAGCGGCGCGCCGGCGACGACCGCGTCCGGCCCTGCTCGCAGCCACAGCCCCGGCGCAGGCAGGGGCGCAAGTCCGCGCCGGCGGCCGGGTCTGCGCAGCAGCAGCGGACCCGGCTGCAGCAGAAAGCAGGCCGCGCCTCCGTCGAGGGCGAGGCCGAGCGAGCGGCAGGGCGAGACCCCCGGCGAGGACGGCGAGGCCCACGAGGGCGACCGCCGCCCGGGCGCGGCCTAGACATCCGCCCTCTGCAGGCGGCGAACCGCGAGCGCGGTCGGGGCCACGAGCCAGAAGAGGAGCGAGAGGCCGAGGACGAGCCCGGCGCCCCACGGCCCCCCCGTGAAGCGGAAGAGGGCGAGCGACGCGGCGCCGAAGGCCGCCGTGCCCTCGATGCCCAGGAGAGTTCCCGTCCGAACCGCGCCGACCGGGTTGACGATCGCCGAGACCATGAGCACGCGCGAGGCCGTCCCCGAGGGCAGGACCGACGCGAGGCCGAGCGCGGCGAGGTCGAAGAGGACCACCGCGACGAACCAGACCACGAGGGCGAGCGCGAGGGCGCGCGTGCGCCGGCGGCCCACCGCCCCGGCGGAGAGGAGCGCGGCGAGGCCCAGGAAGACGGCGGTGGTGACGAGCGACGCGGCCACGAGCAGCAGGAACCCGCCCAGACCCTCCGAGCCGGACTGCCCGTAGACGACCGCCCCGGCCGCGCCGAAGCCCACCGCCTGCGCGGCGGCGAGCGCCTGGAAGAGGCCGAGGAGCTTGCCGAGCAGGATCGTCCGGCGCGAGACCGGCTGCGAGAACACGAGCTCCGCCGCGCCCCGGTCGGGGGCGAGGGAGAGGACGCCGATCACGAGCGCGGTGAGCGGGACGAGGAGCAGCACCAGCTGGACGAGCGAGACCGCGGTGCGCGCGAAGTCCTGGACGCCGTGGCCGCCGGAGAGGACGTAGCCCGCCCCCGCCACCGCGAACGACAGGACGCCGAACACGACCGCGAAGATCTGCGTCCAGCGGGACCGGAGCGCGAGGACCAGCTCCTCCCGCGCGAAGAGGCGGAGGTGCTTCATGCACCGCCCCGGGGGCCTGGGGCGCGGCGGCAGAGCGCCTCCCGGCAGGCTGCTGGCGGACGCAGAGCTCGCTTCATCACTGGCTCCCACCTCCCGCCCCGAAGAGCTCTGCCGCGGAGACGGGCTGGCCCGTCTTCGCGTCGGGGTCCTGGTCGCGCGAGGCGGCGTCCGCGTGCGCGATCACGTGCGAGCCCATCGGCGTCTCGAGGCCGCTCACGCGCGTGTAGACGGCCCGGTCGGCGCGCACCCAGGCCTTCGTCCGGTGGTCGGCCACGAAGGCAGTGGCTCCCTTCGGCGCCTTGCCGGCCTTCAGGTAGTCGGCGAGGCACCCGAGGTCGTCGAAGAAGCGGGGCATCTCCCCCGGGGCCACGAGCTGCGAGGAGAACGCGGCGCTGGAGACGGCCATCCGGCACGACGCGCACTGCTCGTTGCGCGTGTCGAGCTCCGCCGGCTCCGGGGCCCCGCCCCCGCACGCGGCCAGGGCGAGCGCGAACGCGGCGAGCGACGCGGCGCGGCTCATCGTGTCTCCTCCCGGTGGGACGCCTTCTCCGTCTCGCCCACGAGCTCGCGGTAGAGCGTGTCGAGGCGGCCCTCGTCGGCGGTCAGGCCCCGAATCTCGACGCCGAGCGCGCGCACCACGTCGAGCACGCGCGGCCGGAGCGACGCGCCCCCGGGAACGACCAGCTCCTCGTCCCGCCCGACGAGGCCGGGGGCGGCGATCCGGCGCACGGCCTCGAGCAGGCCCTCGGGGCGCGAGGCGAGCCGAAGCCGCATCACCCCGCGCTCGGCCAGGCGGTCCTTCAGCTCGGCCGCGGTCAGGGTGGCCACGAGCCGCCCGCCCACGAGGACGGCGAAGCGGTCGGCGAGCCGCTCGGCGTCGCCGAGCTGGTGGGAGGTGAAGAGGACGGCCCGACCGTCCTCGCGCGCGTGCTCGACGAGGCCGTAGAAGGCGCACAGGCCGTCGGGGTCGAGGGCCGCGGTCGGCTCGTCGAGCAGGAACACGGGGGCCTCCGGCAGCATCGCCACCGCGAGGCCCAGCCGCTGCACCATCCCGCCCGAGTAGGTCCCGACGGTGCGCCCGCCCGCCCCGTTGAGAGCGGCGAAGCGCAGGACCTCCTGGCTCCGCTCGGCCGGCGCCCCGCGCAGCTCCCGGTAGAACTCGACGACCTCGTTGCCGGTGAGCGCGTCGGGGAACGACACCTTCTGGGGCAGGTAGGACAGGACGCGCCGCGCCGTCGGGCTCGGACGCGGGCCGCGGCGGGTCGCCGAGCGTGACCGTCCCGGACGTGGGCAGGATGAGGCCGGCGGCCGCCTTCAGCGTCGTCGTCTTGCCCGAGCCGTTCGGCCCGAGGAGCGCCACGACCTCGCCGCGTGCGACGTCGAGCGTGAGGGACTCGACGGCGCGTTGGGCGCCGAAGCGCTTCGTCAGGCTGCGGTAGGAGATCATCGCGCGGGCGTCCCGCTCATCTTCCCGCCCGGCCGCGCTCGTGTCGAGCGCCGCCGACCCCGCGAGAGGACGGCGGCCCCGGCGAGGCCGAGGGCGAGCGAGGCTGCGACCCCGGGCACGTTCGCTCTCGCCTCCCGCGGCGAGGCCTTCGGGACGTCGGCCAGCGCCGGGGGGCGCGCGAGGGGAGACGGGTCTTCCACCGGCACCAGGCGCAGGACGGGGAAGGCCCTTTCCGCGGCGCCGATCGCCGTCGCGGCGAAGCTGTCCGAGAGGATGTCGGCCGCGGTCAGGTTCCCCCGGAAGTGGTCGAACACGCTCGTGAGGCGGTAGGGCCGCTCGCTCCGGCCGTCGCCGTCGAGGTCGGGCTCCTCGTTGCCGGACCAGTAGTTGCCCGTGAAGACGGTGTCGGTCTGCCGGGCCACGAGGTCGAGGGGCGACATGTTGCCGACGAAGGAGTTGCCCTCGAACCGGTGGCCGCCGTCGGGGTCGTAGAGGACGACCGCCACGTCGGAGCCCGCGATCACGTTGCCGCGGATGGTGATCCGGTGCGAGCCCTCGATGAACACGCCGCGCGCGTTGTCCGCGACGAGGTTCTTTTCGGCGAGGACGTCGTCGCAGCCCTGGAAGAGCAGCCCCACCGAGGCGAAGCCGCGGTTCCTCAGGAAGCGGTTGCGGCGGAAGACGATCCGCTCCGAGTACATGATCGCGGTGCCCGCCGCCCCGTTCTCGAACGTGTTGTCCTCGAAGAGGTTGTCGTCCGAGAACATGTAGTGGAGGCCGTAGCGCACGTCGCGCGCCACGTTGCCGCGCAAGGTGCCCTTCGAGGCGTTCTGCAGGTAGAGGCCGTCGCGCACGTCGACGAGCTCGTTCCTCGTCGAAGCGGAAGCCCTCCATGTTGTAGGCGTGGATCCCGGAGCCCTTCTCGCCGGGGTCCCTCCCCGGGATGCCGCGCACGTGGCAATCGCTCGACGACCGCTTCGTTCGCCTCGCGCAGGTAGACGCCGAAGAGGGCGTCCACGATCTCGAGGTCGCGCAGGGTCGTCCTCCGGGCGGAGCTGTGGACGCCGGCGGAATCGTGGGAGAGGTCGCCGCCGCGCCGGCCGTCGATGCGGAACCCGTCGATGGTCACGTCGTCGGCACGGACGCGGACGACGCTGCCCTTCCCGGAGCCGACGAGGCGCGGCCGCCCGTGGCCCCGGAGGTGCAGCGGCTTCTCGACGACGAGGTCGCCCACGTACTCGCCCGGCTCGACGTCGACCGTCCCCCCGGGCGGCGCCGCGTCGAGGCGGGCCTGGAGCGGCGAGAGCTCGGCGGCCGCGGGGCGGCCCTCCAGCGCGCCCGGCAGAATGGGCGCCATCCCCTGGGCCGCCGCGAGGCAGGGCAGGAGAAGCGCCCCGATCGTGGCGCTGAGCCGGCTCATCGCTCCCCCGTGGGTGGTCAGGCCGCCTCCCGGCGCCACTGGCGCCGGGCGAGGAAGAGGGCCACGGCGAGGACCAGCACCGCGGCGGCGAGGGCGTAGGAGCCGAGCTGCGGGTAGGAGTACACCTCGAAGTTGGCGAGCTTCTTGTATCCGAACATCGGGGGCATGAAGGGGTCGACGCGCACCGCGGCCTTCGGGTCGAGGCTGTGGCCGTACTGGTACATCTTGTAGCCGAACGACCAGAGCGCGAAGGCGCCGAAGTAGAAGTAGAGCACCGTCACGTCCACGAGGTGCGACACCTTCCCGAGCACGGCCGCGCGCAGGAAGAGGAGCCCGAAGATCCCGATCACGAAGGGCAGCCACTTGAACTCGGTGAAGTCCTCGGTCACGAGGTCCTTCATGCCGATGTAGTGGTTGAGGACGTTGATCTCCTTGACGTCCTGCCCCGCGTTCCCGCCCACGAGCTTGTAGCTGTAGATGTCGAGCCGCAAGCCGTCCTGGTACTGGGGGGCGAACATCGTCATGTTGTAGAGAGGGGTGAAGTAGGTCGGGACGAGGCAGAGGAAGGCGAGGACGAGCAGCACCCGGGGCGCCGACGTCGAGGGGGGCGTCCAGGAAGCGGTTGACGGCCTGCAGCGAGGTTCTCACGGCATTGCCTCCGAAACGGCGGGAACGGCTTCAGGAATGAGGCGAGACTAGGGGAGTCGTGGGGGGCGCCGACCTCGCGCCCCCCACACCCCCCTGAGGTGCGTCAGCGCACGATCATGTAGCCCTGCATCTCCTGGTGGAGAGCCGAGCAGAAGTTGGTGCAGTAGTAGGGGTAGACGCCCTTCTTCTTCGCCGTGAAGGTGACGGTCTTGGTCTCCCCGGGGTCGACCACGATGTTGATGTTGTAGTCGAGCAGGCCGAGGCCGTGCAGCTCGTCGGTCGTCTGCTCGATGTTCGTGATCGCGAGGGTGACCACGTCGCCCTCCTTGACCTCGAAGTCGGTCGGCGTGATGGTCGAGCGCACCGCGATCGATCTTCACGAGCACCTTGTTCCCGTTGCGGGTGACGCCGGCGTCCTTGACGTCCCAGACGGCGAGCGGGTGCTTGTTCTCCTCCTTCGTGTAGACCTCGATCGGCTTGATCTTGTCGGCCTTGATGATCTGCGCGTAGTGCGGCTCGGGCTCGGTGAAGAAGTCGAGCACGAGCTTCATCTTCTCCTCGGTGATGTCCACGAGCTGGCTGGACTCGGGCTGCGAGGGGCCGACGCTGAGGTGCCGGCCGTGGGAGAGCTTGTTGAGGCCCGACCAGCCACTTGCCGTCCGGGCTCACCGTGTCGCCCTCGGCCGCCGAGAGGTGGCCGATCGAGTAGGACATCGGGACCTTGTCCACGACCTCCCAGGTCCCGAGCTTCCACTTGGCGATCGCGCTGTCCACGAAGAGCGAGGTGTAGGCGTAGCCGTCCGGTCCGAACTGGGTGTGCAGCGGCCCGAGGCCGACCGGGACCTCGGCGTCCTTGATCGACTCGTACTTCAGGACCGGGATGCCGTCCTCGTCGCCGGTGAAGTCCTTGTTCCGCATCGCGGTCTGGACCTTCTCCCAGTTGAAGGCGGTGGTGACGCCCTGGAGCTTGCCGGAGCCGATGACGTACTTGCCGTCGGGGGAGACGTCGACGCCGTGCGGCGACTTGCCGCAGGGCATGAAGTAGACGAGGCCGGGGTTCTTCGCGGGGTCGATGACCTTGATGCCGCCGATCATCTGGCCCTCGCCCTTCGCCGCGAGCTGCTCCGCCATCTTCCAGTCGACGGCCGCGATGTAGTCGCGGTCCCGCTGCGACGCGGTGACCTCCAGCTTCCCGATGGCCCGCTCGGTGTTGTACGAGGTGAAGAAGACCCAGCCGTTCGAGACGAGCTTGCCGGCGTCGCCGAGGTCGTAGTCGAAGGGCGGCATCATGATCTGCCAGCCGACCGACATCTCGCCCGTCTTCGGGTCGATCTTGACGCCGGTGACGACGCCCTTGTAGTCGGTCGCGTACTTCGTCGACCTCGACCGCCGTGCCCTTCGGGATCGGGATCGAGAAGCGCGAGCCCATGACCGCGTACTCGGTGTTCGGGCGTCACGAACGAGGAGGCGTGGTTGCCGGAGACGTTCGGCATCGGGCCGAGGATCTGCCTGGTCTTGAAGTCGCGCAGGTCGATGCGGGCGATGCGGCCGTTCATGTCGTTGATGAACAGCCAGCGCCCGTCGTAGTCGCCGCCTCGTCTCGGAGAGGCCGGGGTGGTGCGCGTCGCCCCAGGTGAGGTCGCCCAGCATCTTCTTCGTCTCGTCGTCGAAGCCGTAGCCGGTCGCGGGGTAGGGCGTGAACACCGGGATCGTCGTGATGTGGCGCCCCGACGGGAGGCCGTAGACGTACATCTGCCCGGAGTGGCCGCCGGAGGCGAACAGGTAGTACTCGTCCAGGTCGCCCGGCGCGACGTAGACCTTCATGGCCGCCGCCGCCGCGTCGGACACGGCGGCGCCCTTCTTCGCCCCCTTGGGAGCGCTCGGGGCGCAGCGGCCCGCGAGAAGCCCCAGGGCGACGATCCCGGCCACGGTCGCGAGGATCGTGCCGGTGCTTCTTGTCTTCATCATTGCCTCCTTCGAGTTGCCTCATGAAGTACGAGCTGCGGGTGCCGGTCCTACCGCTGCCGGCTCTCGATGACCTGGCCGGGGTTCAGCTTCGCCTCCCCGGCCTTCTGCTTCTGGTGCTCGGCGAACGCCTCGCGGATCTTCCCGATCGCGACCTGCTTCTCCTCCGGCGTCAGCACGATCTGCCGGGTCAGCACGACCTGCATCGTCCCGGTCGGCGCCGCGATGAAGTCGTCGAGGGTGCGGCCGAAGCGGGTCTGCACGTCCTCGACCGCGGTCGAGAGGTCGGGCCCGATCTGGGCCGGGCTCTTCACCCCGAGAGACGAGATCGAGTGGCAGACGAAGCAGCCGGTCTTCACGAACCAGGCCCCGGGGCCCTCCTTCATCCGCTGCTCGGCCTCCTTCTCCTCCGCCGTCTGCGGGTCGGTGCGGGGCACGCCGGGCACGAGCGACGCGGGCACGGGGGCCTTCCGCCAGGAGAGGATCAGCATGGCCAGCGCCTGCGCGTCCTTCGTGTTGAAGTTGAAGTTGGGCATGACCGTGTCCTGGACGAGGGCCCGCGGGTCCTTGAGGTGCGCGACGTGCCAGGCGAAGGTCGTCTTCTGCCCCGAGAGCCGGCCGTAGCTCGTACTGCTCGGCCGCCTTGTCGCCGACGAAGGTGAGGTCCGGGCCGATGGTGCCGCCGCGGCCGTTGATGACGTGGCAGGCCCGGCAGCCCTTGTCGTGCACGAGCTTCTTCGCGTGGTTGATGAAGTCGGCGCCCTTCGTCTCGCGGTCGTAGCGGTGGCAGACGTTGCAGCCCATCTGCATCAGCGCCGCCTTGTTCTCGACGATCGAGTAGGCCTCGCCCATGCCCTTGCCGAGCACGGGCTCCTCCCAGAACTGGACCGGCCCGTGGGCCGGCTCCATGTCCACCGCGAAGCCCTGCCCGCCGTGGCAGGACGTGCAGCCGTACGTCTCGGGCGGGTGGGTGCGCAGGATGTCCGGCGGGTGGGTCTTCCAGGGGTTGTCCGCGGTCTCGAAGCCCTTCCAGTTCGTGGCCTGGTGGCAGGTGGTGCAGCGGTCGGCCTGGCCCAGGGCCGGGACCCAGATCTGCTGCATCCCGGAGGGGACCGTCTTCACGAGGTCGGCCCCGAACTTCTCGCCGACCTGCTGCTTGAACTGGGCCTGGTACCACCGCCACTCGTGCTCGCGGTCGTTGCGGAGGAAGAGGACCGTGGCCACGACGAGGACGAGGCCGATGATCGGCCAGGACGGGGCGGTCGAGACGCGGGTAGGGGGAGTCGGTGCGCTTCTCCATGGTCAGATCCTCGTGGGGAGCTCCGGCCACGCCTGCCAGGGCCAGAAGAGCTGCCAGGACGGCCCGCGCAGGAACGTGCCGACGATCGTGAGCAGGACGACGACGAGCACGGCGAGCAGGAAGACGGCGTTCTGCTTCCGCCGGCTGCCGTGGAACCAGACGCCGGTCGCCTCGGCGGGGGACCGGTCGAGCCAGGGCCACGCGGTGAGGAGGACCAGGATCAGGCTGGGCAGGATCACGCCGCCGAGGAACGCGCCGTTCACCGTGAAGCCGGCGATCGTGAACGTGGTGTCGGTGACGATCTCCTGGAGCCAGAGGAAGTACCAGGGGGCCTTCGCCGGGTTCGGGGTCACGAGGGCGTTGGCCGCTTCCTCGAGGGGCGAGCGGATGAAGGACGCCAGCACGCTGATCACCGCGAAGGTGCCGAGCACGGCCACCGCCGCGCGGCGGACGAGGTCGGGCACCGCGTTGACGGTGAGGTCGCGGGCCTCGAGGCTCGCGGCGCGGATGGTCGGGGCCGTCCCGCGGGCGACGCCGAGGAGCGTGTAGGTCTTCGTCTTCACCGGCTCCTCGGCCGCCTTCTCGCGCAGCGTGGCCGCGCGGTCCACGCGGGCGAGGCCGCCGTCCTTCCGGATCCGCCACATGTGGTAGGCGAAGAGCACGCCCAGGAGGCCGGGCAGGACGATCACGTGCAGGACGTAGAAGCGGATGAGGGTCGCCTGGTCGATGCCGCGGCCGCCGATCAGGAGCTCCCGGATGCGGGGCCCGACGTACGGGACCGAGGCGGCGATGTTGGTGCCGACCGTGACCGCCCAGTAGGCGAGCTGGTCCCAGGGCAGCAGGTACCCGGTGAACGAGAGGAAGAGGGTGAGGAGGAGCATCACCACGCCCATCACCCAGTTCCACTCGCGGCGCTGGCCGCGCCCGGCCCCGTTCTTGTAGGCGCCGGTCAGGAAGACCCGCACGAGGTGGAGGAAGACGGCGGCCACCATCAGGTGGGCGGAGAGCCGGTGGACGGAGCGGATCCACGAGCCGAAGGTCACCACCCACTCGATGTCCTTGACCGAGCCGTAGGCCCGCTCGACCGAGGGCACGTAGAGGAAGAGGAGGGGGAGGCCGGAGACGACGAGCAGGAGCAGCAGCGCCGCGCTGATCGTGCCGAGCCAGAAGGAGTAGTTCCAGTCGAGCGACGGCTTGAAGACCTTCGCCGGGAACCAGTGGAGGGCGAAGTTGGCGACGATCGCGTCGCCGGACTCGCGGTCGGAGCGGGGCTTGAAGCTCCAGAAGGGCTTCGGGTGGACGCCGGGAGCGCTCGGCTCCCCGGCGGGCGGCGTCTTGGCGGCGGTGGCCATGGCGGTGCTCCTCAGGCGACGGTGAGGCGGAAGTCGCGGCCGACCTCGTTCGCGAGGTCGACCACCAGCTGGCCGTCGTCGGTGGAGACGGTGAGGTGGTACCAGGCGAGGGCCTTCGGCGCGGGGCCGGAGACGACCTTGCCGTCGCCCGTGTACTTCGAGCCGTGGCAGGGGCAGGCGAAGCGGTGGGTCACGCGCAGGGGCGCCCCGCCGACCTCCATCGTCTCCGGCTGGGGCAGGGCCTCGGCGCGCACGGTGCAGCCGAGGTGCGTGCAGACGGCGGAGACCGCGTGGAAGACCTTGCCCTCGCGGAAGACGAAGAGCCGCTGCTCGGGCAGGAACTTCATGCCGTCCGGGAAGTCGGCGGGCAGGCCGAGCTTCACCGTGGTCGGCGCGTCGTAGGAGACGTTGGGCAGCAGCGACCGCAGCGAGGCCGCGGCCTGCGTCCCGATGCCGACCACCCCGGCCCCGATCCCCATCTTGACGAGGAACTCGCGGCGGTCCTTCTTCTCTTCGGTCATACGAAGCGCTCCAGGATCTGGAACTTCTCCATGGTCATGGCGTCGGTGGGGCAGCGGACGGCGCACAGCCCGCAGCGGATGCAGCGGTCGTCGTCCTTGATCATGGCGCTGAGCGGCAGGCCGTTCGCCTCCGCCCGCGCCGCGAGCTCGGCCTTCTCGGCCTCCGGCAGCTCCAGCGACTCGAACGGCACGATGGCGAGGCAGTACTCCGGGCAGACGTCCACGCACCGGCTGCACAGCACGCACTTCTCGGGGTCGTAGATCGTCTGGACGTGGCAGACGAGGCAGCGCGCCGCCCTGCCGCACGGCGGCGGCCGGCTCGTAGCCCGTCTCCACCTCGGCGATCCCCGTGCGCCGGCCGATGTCGAGGGTGGGCGGCGTCTCGCGGTCGAGCACCTCGAAGCCGGCGAGCATCCGGTAGTCGCGGGTGGGGATCTTCTCGACATCGAGGGTGACCTCGACCCGCGCGTGCTCCGCGGCGAGGTGCTCGTGGATCGAGCGGGCGGCCAGCTTGCCGTTCGCCACCGCCTCGATCAGGTTGCGGGGGCCGAAGGCCACGTCGCCCCCGGCGTAGACGCCCTTCGCCGAGGTGGCGAGGGTCGTCGCGTCCACCCTGATCGTCCCGCCCGGGGTGAGCTCGACCCCGTCGCCCGGCTTCAGGAACGACAGGTCGGGCTTCTGGCCGATGGCGAGGACGCAGGCGTCGGCGTCGAGGGTGAGCACGTCCTCGTCGTCGTAGCGGGGGCTGAACCGCCCGTTCTCGTCGAAGACGGAGACGACGCCCCGCAGCTCGATGTGCTGGAGCCGACCGTCGCCCAAGGAACCGCTTCGGGCCCCGGCGGGGCAGGAACGCGATGCCCTCCTTCTTCGACTCCTCGAACTCCTCGTGCCCCTGCGTCGTCTGGAGCACCGGCATCTCGGCGAAGCTCTCGAGCGAGACGATCGTGACCTCGGTGGCGCCGCCGCGCATGGCGGCGCGCGCCGAGTCGAAGGCCTCCTTCATCCGGGCGTCGGTCTCGCCGGCCAGCTCGTGCGCCTCCTCCTCCCGGCCGAGGCGGAGCGCGGTGCGGGCGGCGTCGAAGGCCACGAAGCCTCCGCCGATCACGACCACCCGGCGGCCGAGGTTCATGCGGTAGCCGCGGTTCACGTTGAGGAGGTAGTCGACGGCCTTCACGACCCCGTCGAGCTCGACGCCGGGGACCTGCAGGTCGCGGCCCTTCGAGACGCCGACCGAGAGGAAGACGGACTCGAAGCCGTCCCGGCGCAGCTCGGCGAGGCCGTAGGACTCGGTCAGCGCCGACGCCCGAGCGCAGCGTCACCCCGAGGGAGAGGATCTTCTGGATCTCCTCGTGGATGAGCGTGCGGGGGAGGCGGTACTCGGGGATGCCGAAGCGCATCATCCCGCCCGGCTCGGCCGAGGCGTCGAAGACCGTCACGTCGTAGCCGAGGAGGGCGAGGTCGTGGGCGGCGGACATGCCGGCGGGCCCGGCCCCGATCACCGCCACCTTGCGGCGCGGGCCCCTTCCCGGGGCCGGAGAAGGGGACGACCGGGAGGTGCCCGCGGTAGAGGTTGCCCTCGAGGATCGGCTGTCTCGCGAAGCCGGTCCTGGGTGCCGGGGCGGCGCGACTCCACCCCGTACTGCTCGGTCACGTAGCGCTTGAGAGCGCGGATGGAGATGGGAGCGTCGATGTTGCCGCGCCGGCAGGCGTCCTCGCACGGCGCCGCGCACACGCGGCCGCAGACCGAGGCGAAGGGGTTCGGCGCCCGCGCGACGAGGAAGGCCTCCTCGTCACGCCCCTCGGCGATCAGCTGGACGTAGCGGCCGGCGTCGGTCCTGACGGGGCAGCCGGCCTGGCACTTGACCTGCGCCTTCCAGTGCTCGAGGTCGGGGAGCTGCACGCGGACGGGCATGTCTCACCTCGCGTGTGGTGGACTGTCCTCCGGGACGGGCGGGAGAGGTATGACGGTCGTCATGCCTCGAAGGACAGGCGGCGGGCGCAGGGCGGGCGCCGCCCGTCGGCAGGGTCGCGAGAATGTTGGTTTCCACGGTGATCCCGCCCGTCTCGACGGCCCGGATGTTACACCCGTCCGTCAACGACCGGAGGTCTCCTGACGCCCGTCATACCCACGGACGGGGGGCAGGGAACAGGATGAGCGAAGGGAAGCGAGGAGGCGAAGTGCAGAAGGCGATCGAGGTCCTGATGAACGAGCACCGGCTCATCGAGCAGGTGCTGGGGTCCCTGGAGACGTTCGTCCTGCAGGTGGAGGGCGGGCTCGCCCCGGAGCGCCGGCTGCTCGCGGACTACGGAGCGTTCTTCCGCGACTTTGCCGACGCCTGCCACCACGGGAAGGAGGAGGACATCCTCTTCCAGCGGATGACCGAGCGGGGGTTCTCGCGGGAGACCGGCCCGGTGGCGGTCATGCTCTACGAGCACAAGGTCGGCCGGGGCCACGTCTCCGCCCTCCGGGAGGCGGGCGGCGGCACCGGGCCGCTCGCGGCCATGGAGACGCAGCTCGTCCTCGAGAACGCGGCGGCCTTCATCCCCCTCCTGCGGACCCACATACAGAAGGAGGACCGCATCCTCTACCCGATGGCCGAGCGGCTCCTGACCGGGCCCGAGATGGACGCGATGGAGACCGAGTTCGAGGCGCTCGAGGCCCGGATGCGCGGCGACGGCTCGCTCGACCGGCTCCACGGGCTGGCCGACCGCCTCACCGCCGCGTTCCGCCCCGACCCCGCGCGGATGGCGGCCGCGGCGCAGATGGTGGGCTGCGGCGGTTAGCCCGACCCGCGATCGAAGGAAGGAAGCCATGAAACTCGAGGCTGTGACGGTCGTGGCCGTGCTCGCCTGCCTGACCCTGGCGCCCAGGGTGGCCCTGGCCCACTGCGACACGCTCGACGGGCCGGTGGTGACGGATGCCCGCGCGGCCCTCGAGGCGAAAGACGTGACACCCGTCCTGAAGTGGGTGAAGGCCGACCGGGAGGCCGAGATCCGCGAGGCCTTCCGCCACGCGCAGGACGTGCGGGTCCTGGGGCCCGAGGCGCGGGCGCTGGCCGACCGGTTCTTCTTCGAGACGCTCGTGCGCGTCCACCGTGACGGGGAGGGAGCACCCTACACCGGCCTGAAGCCCGCCGGGACGGCGGTCGACCCCGGCATCGCGGCGGCCGACGCCGCCCTCGAGTCGGGCTCGGTCGAGCCGCTCGTGGGCGTGGTCACGCGCCAGGTCGACCTGGGCCTGCGCCAGCGACACGCACGCGCCGCGGAGGCGCGGAGGCACGCCTCCGAGAGCGTCCTGAAGGGCCGCGAGTACGTCGAGGCCTACGTGGACCTGATGCACTACGCCGAGGGGCTCCTGGCCGCGGCGGGTCCCGCCGCGCACGACCCGGGGCATACCCACTGAGCGGCTCGGCCGCGGCGCCCCGCTAGGACGCCGTGCCCCGCGGCCGGCGCGAGCCGAGCAGCAGGACCGCGACGGCCGCGACGAGGGGCACGACCCCGACCAGCAGGAAGACCGTGTCCGCCGCGGAGCGCGCCCACTCGAGCGTGTGAAACGTGCCGCTCATCAGGTAGGTGAGCCGCCGCGCGTGCCAGTAGCCGTTCTGGAGGACGTCCCAGAGCTGGAGCACACCCGCCGGGAACAGGTCGACTGCCATCATGAGCGCGAGCCCCGCGTTCAGCCCCCAGAAGCCGATCCGGACGAGCCGCTCCGCGCGCGCCCAGGCCTCGTCCGGCGCGAGCGAGCGCAGGCAGAAGACGAGCACGGCGAGGGCCAGCATGCCGAAGACCCCGAAGAGCGCCGCGTGGCCGTGGTTGCTGGTGAGCGCGGTGCCCACCTCGAAGTAGGAGACGATCGGCAGGTTGATCAGGAAGCCGAAGATCCCCGCCCCCACGAAGTTCCAGAAGCCGACCGCCATCAGGAAGTAGATGGCCCAGCGGTGGCGGTCGGCGAAGGTCGCCTGGCAGTCCTCGCACCGCCTGTCCCGCAGCCGGATGAAGTCCCAGGCGTCGAGGGTGAGGAGGGTCAGGGGGACCACCTCCAGCGCGGAGAAGCAGGCGGCCAGGCCCATGTTGAGCGTCCCCTGGCCGGTGAAGTACCAGTGGTGACCGGTCCCGACGATCCCGCCGGCGAGGTAGAGGATGGCGTCGAGGTAGATGACGCGGGTGGCCGTCCGGGCCGTGACCAGCCCCAGCACTACGAACATCACCGCGACGAGCACGGTGGCGAAGAGCTCGAAGAAGCCCTCCACCCACAGGTGGATGATCCAGAAGCGCCAGTTGTCGATCACCGCGAAGTTCGTGCGGGGGCCGAAGAAGAGCGCGGGCAGGTAGAAGAGCGGGATGGCCGCCGCCGCGTAGAGGAACAGCGAGGTCAGCTCCGATCGCCGCGGATCGCGGATCGCCGGGCGCAGGGCCCGGTACATGAGGACGAGCCAGCCCGCGAGGCCGGCCGCCAGCAGCAGCTGCCAGAAGCGGCCGAGGTCCAGGTACTCGGCGCCCTGGTGGCCGAACCAGAACCACAGGCTCCCCAGGCGATCGTTGATGCCCAGCCACTCGCCGCCGAGGCTCCCGAAGACGACGACGGCGAGGGCCGCGAGCAGCGCGAGAACGCCCGCCCGCTGGCCGCGCGGCTCGGCGCCGCCCACGATCGGCGCGAGGAAGAGGCCGCCCGCCACCCAGGCGGTGGCGATCCAGAAGATGGCGAGCTGGAGGTGGAACGTCCGCAGCAGGTTGTAGGGGAAGAGCCGCGCGAGATCGAAGCCGTAGAACGCACCCGACTCGACCCGGTAGTGGGCGAGGGCGCCCCCGGCGAGGGCCTGGAGCAGGAACAGCAGCGCGACGACGCCGAAGTAGAGCCCCACCGCCTTCTGGCTCGGCGTGAGGGTCCAGCGCGCCAGCGCGGAGTCGTGCGCGTGGCCGCTCGCCGAGGTGCCGTGCCAGCCGAGGTAGTCGAAGCGACCGACGACGAAGAGGACGGTCCCCAGGCCCGCCAGCAGGGTGACGAGGCTGAGCGCGCTCCACAGGTAGGTCGAGGCACTCGGCCGGTTGCCGACGGCCGGCTCGTACGGCCAGTTGTTGGTGTACGAGTAGTCCTTCCCGGGGCGGTTGGCGACCGTGGCCCACGCCGCCCAGGCGAAGTACGTGTTGAGGTCCTCGAGCTCGCCCGCGTCGCGGATGTACTGCGCGGGCAGCCCCGGCGCGGGTGCCGTGCCCGAGAAGTACTCGGCCCACTCCGCCTTCTGCACCTGCCAGGCGGCCGCCTCGGCGGGCGAGAAGCGCAGCGTGCCGGTGGCGGAATCGTAGCGGTTCTCCTTGAGGAGGCGGTGCACGGCGGCGTCGAGACCCGCGGCCGCGTCCGGGTCGAGCTCGCCGTACGAGCGGCCGTGACGCTCCCGGGCCAGCGTGTCGCGCGCGATCTCGGCCAGCCGGTGCAGGTACTCGGCGCTGTAGTCGGGGCCGAGGTATGCCCCGTGGCCCCAGAGCGTGCCGTGCTCCATGAGGCCGTACTTCAGGAAGACCTCCTGCCCGTGCTCGACGTCCTCCCGCGTGAACAGCGTCGCACCGGCCACGTCCGTCACGCGCTCCGGGATGGGCGGGGCGTTCGTGTAGGTGAGCACGGTCACCAGCGTGAGCAGGCTGAAGCCGAACACCATCACGAGGATGACGGCGTGGCGCCACCAGGGCGAGAGCGGCTTCTCCGACGGGTCGGCGGACATGGCTGTCTCCTTCTTCAGTGTCGGCGGATGGCGCGGAAGGTCCCTTCGTAGATCACGGGGCCGCCGCGCGTGAGCGAGCGGCCCGCGACCGGGCGGTTGTACTCGGTGAGCGGCCCGGGCGGGTCCTTCTCGAACCCGGCGCGCAGGAGCTCGTCCACGAGCTCCGCCTCGGTCAGGAAGCACTGCGGCTCGCCCGCGAACTGGGTGAAGACGAACGGCTCGCCCGGGACCGGCCGGTCGCCGGAGGCGAGCGTGGCACGGGAGAAAGTGAAGACGAAGAGGCCCGCGTCCGGCCGGGCGACGCGTGCCGCCTCGGCGATCGCGCGGCGGAACTCGGCGGCGGATCGCGCGAGGTTCCAGATCCCGTGCGCGACCACGAGGTCGACGCTCGCGTCGCCCAGCGGCACCCGGTCCATCGGCGCGCGGACGAGGGCGACCCGACGTACCACTCCCGCGTCTTCCACCCGCCGCCGTGCCGCCTCGAGCATGGGCCAGGCCACGTCGGTCCCGATCACCGTGGCCCCTTCCGCCGCCATGGGCGCCGCGTTGCGGGCCGCCCCGCAGCCCACGTCGAGGACGCGCAGCCCCGGCCGTCGGGCGAGCTCGGCCCGGACGAACCCCAGGAGGACCTCGTTGGCGGCGGCCGTGGAGAACCCGCGGACGACCCCCGCGTCCTCCCAGCGGCCGGCCATCGTCAGCGGGCGCCTCCCGTCGGACCGCCCCGGCCTTCCGCACGTGCCTGCAGGCTGACGGCCCGCGGGAACAGCACGTTGTTCTCGAGGTGGACGTGCTCGTGCAGCTCGCGCTCGAAGCGTGCGAGGCCCTCGTAGAGCGCCCGGTAGGTCGTGCAGCCGTCCTCGGGGACGGCGAACCCGCCGCTCAGCGCACGCAGCCGGGCGAGTGCCGTGCCGGCCCGGTCGTGCTCCTCTTCGAGCGCGTGGAGCGCTCCCTGGACGTCTTCCGCCTCCGTCCCGCTCTCCGCGAGCCGCCGGACGGCCGGGAACACCCGCTCCTCCTCGGTCCCGAGGTGGGGCTCCAGCTCGCCCCGCAGGCCCCGGTAGACGCGCGCCAGCTCGTGCAGCTCGGGGTGGCGCGAGCCGTGGACCTCGGCCACCTTTTCGGACATGCGCCCGAGGCGGGGGAGGTCCTCCCGCAGCGCGGCGTGATAACGGGAGACGATGTGGTCGAGGAGGGCCCCGAGCGGGGCGTCGGTGAAGACGCGATCCTCCGGCACCTCGCGCGCGGCGGCGGCCGCGATCTCGGCGGCCACCGCATCGACCGCGGCGCCGCGCTCGAGGCAGGCCTCGCCGAGCCGGCGGCGCCCCCCGCAGCAGAAGTCGATCCCGTGGCGCTCGAAGACCTCGATGCTGCGGGGGTGGTGGGCCGCGATGTCCGCGACCAGGGTGTCGGCCGTGATCTCCAAGGTTGCTCCTCCGAGAAAGATGAAACGCAGGTTCATCTTCGCACGCCGGCCGGGGACCCGCGTATGACGGGCGTCAGGCGCCGCCGCCGGGCGGGGAGCCCGGGCGGCCTCAGCCGGAGGGGAGGTGGTCCTCGAACTCCTCCCATTCCCACTCGTTCCACCACTCGCGCTCGATCCCCTGGCAGGTGCGGGTGAACGCGGGACAGACCACGCAGCCGTCCCCGCGCACGATCCCGGGCTCGTGCACCGGGGGGTAGGCGAGGACGAGCTTCTCCCCGGTCGCGCGGGCGGCGGCCTCGTCCCCGGTCATCTCGCGCGTCGGCAGCTCGTGGACGGCGTGCCGGCGCAGCCGCTGCTCGCTCTCCGGCAGGATGACGGAGTTCTCCGCGTCGATGTGGTGGAGGAGCTGCTCGGAGTACTCGAGGGCGAGCGCCTCGAACGCCGCCGGCGCCGCCGGGTCGTCGCCTTCAGCGAGCGGCTCCATCTCGTCGAGCAGCCGCGCCATGCGGCCGTGGTCGTCGAGCAGGGCCGCCACGGGCCCCCGGTCGTCCGGCAGCTCCGCGTCCCGCTTCAGCGCCACGAACAGCGTGTCCTCCTCGCGCCCGTGGTGAAACCGCCCCGCGTAGAGCCGGAAGAACTCCAGGAAGCGGGGCCCGTCCGCGGGCGAGCCCTCGCCCCGCGGCCGCGCCCGGGCGTAGGCGCGCAGGCTCCCCGCGACCCGCTCGATGAGGTCGTGCTCGGCCCGCAGCTCGTCGATCAGCTTCACGGGGCGCTCGAGGGTGCGGACATGGGGCGAGGAGGTGCGCTCAGGCGTAGCGGGCGACGGCCATGCAGACGATCGCGATGCCGAGGAGGGCGGCCACCCAGCGGCCGGCCACCCGCATGCGGTTGCGGAGGCGCGCGAGCTCCGCGCCGAGCCCCTCCCTCTTCTCCGGCGGGGCCTGGGCGAGCTGGGCGCCGACCCTCCCGATGTGCAGGGCCGACGGCCGCATGACGGTCACGCCGATCACGAAGGCGACGACCGTGACGAGCCCGCCGATGCCGAGGACGAGCTCGGGTCCCGACGCGCCGGGGCCGGGGTGGACCCGGCCGAAGGTGCGCCAGTAGAGGGAGAAGCCGGAGACGAGCGTGAGCGCCGCGATCACCGGCATGACGTCGAGGTAGCGCCGCTTCTGCAGGGCCTGCATGACCTTCGCGCCGTCGGGGCCCGCGTCGCGCACCGCGGGCTCCAGGAAGTGGACGACGAAGAGGACGGCGCCGGCCCAGAAGACGCCGCCCACCACGTGCACCACGCGCAGGACGATGAGCAGGGGATCCATGCCCCGAGTCTACCCCAGGGGCGCGATCGGCCCCTCGGGCGCCTTCGCGGGCGGCCTCGTCTTCCTGCCGCCGGCCTTCCACCGGTCGAGCGGGCAGAACGTGGCGGTGGTAAACCCCTTCTTCTCGAAGAGCTCCGCGGCCCGGGAGCTCCGGCCCCCGCCGTTTCAGGTGAAGACGAGCTGCACGTCGCGCGGGACGTCCTTCATCCGCGCCTCGAGCTGCTCCATCGGGATGTGGATCGCTCCCGGGATCGACCCCGTCTTGACCTCCTCGTCGGTCCGCACGTCGATCACCAGGACCTTTTCGCCCCGGTCCAGCATCTGCTGGAGGGCGTCGGGCGACGTCTCCCGCGCGGTGGCCGATCGCTGGGCCGTCGCGGGAGAGGCCGCGAGAGCCAGGCACGCCATCGCCACGAGAGCCTTCCTCATGCCCTTCCAGTCTGGCAGAGGGTGCCCCGATCGGGCAAGCACGAGACGAACGTCTCGAAGCGGCCGGGAGCCGCCTGGCGCACGAACGAGCGCAGGCCCTGCTTCGCGAGCGCCTCGACGAGAGGGGCCGGGCGGAAGGCGGAGTCGACTCGCAGGATCTCGGCCGGGGCGAGGGCGCGGGCCCGCTCGTTGATCGGCCCCAGCGGAACCTGCCCCGCGTCGAGCAGGGCGTCGGCGTCGACCGTGGCGACCACGCGGGAGGGATCGAGCCAGTCGGGAGGGGCCTGGGCCTCGGCCGGGAGCCCCGCATCGAGGTCGGCCGGTCCGTCCGCCTCCCCGAGACCCGCGGCCCGGCGGAGCGCGGCCACGAGGTCGCGCACGGCCACTCCGCCGACCCCCGCCGCCTGTTCGAGAGTCGCGACGCGGGCCACGGTCCGCCGCAGGACGGGGTTCCGGAGCCGGCGGAACGCGGGGGCCTGGGCCACCAGCACCTCCTCGAGCTCCGGCCAGGAGTCGAGGAGGTCCGCGACCTTGGTGGCGGGCGTGATCGGGACGCGCGGCTTCGAGGCCACCGCTACGACTCGTACTGGAGGAGGCGGCGCTCGCCCTGGAGCGACCTCTCTCGCGTGAGGTCCTGGGTCACCTCGAGCGTCCCGAGGTACGCCCCTTTCTCGTCCCGCAGGGCGAAGTAGCGGATGTGGGCGAACCGGCCCTTGAAGTCGATCCAGAACTCGGCCACGTCCTGCCGGCCCGAGCGGAAGTCGGAGAGGATGCGCTCCACCACGTCGACGCTCGACGGCGGGTGGCAGTGCTGGACGAGCCGCCCCAGGATCGCCTTCGGCCGGGCGAAGACGCGGTCCTGGCCCTCGCTGAAGAAGCGGACGCGGTCCTCGGCGTCCACGAAGGTGACGTCCACGGGCAGCGTGGCGAAGAGGGCCTTCAGTTGCTCGAGGCTCAAGGCGCCGGTGGGGAGGACGACGAGCCCCTGGGTCACGGCCGGCTGGCCCTCGGTGCGGGCGGGGCGCGGGGCCCCCGCCATGGCGAGGGGTACCGCCCGGGCCCCCGCGGCGAAGGGGCCGGGGGCGAAGGCGACCCCGGAGCGGGCGGCCTCGGCGCTCGCCGCCTCCGGAACGTCGCTCGCCGCGGCCGGCGGCGCGTAGCCCTCCCGCGGGTCCACCAGGCAGTAGCCGAATTGCGGCGACTGGGCGAAGATCTCGCCCCACTCGGTCTCGGTCAGGTTCTGAAGCGACATCGGGAGGAGGATGCGCTCCTCCTTGAAGATCATCTCCTCGACCGCGGCGAGGGCCGGCGCCGCCACCGCCTGCGACACGAGCCGCCACTCGCCGACCGTGCCGCCCGTCTCCCCGAGGGCCGTCCCGAGCTCCTTCAGGAGCCCCCGGGCCTCGTCGTCCTTGCCCCACATCACGGTCGAGGGGCCGGTGATCCCGTGGCGCTCCAGCATGGAGAAGAGGAGGTGCTCCTTCCTCTGGTAGTGCTTCTCGACGTCCATGAGGCCGGAGTAGGCCCGCCGGCACCCGAGGAGGCGCTGAGGATCGACCGGCGCGTCCTGGTCGACGCCCTCCGGCGCGAGGGTGGCCAGGGCCTCGCGCATGGCGTGGGCCTGCTCCCGCAGCGCCTCGTTCTCCCGGCGAAAAGTGTCGACCGGGTGGCCGGGGGGCGAGGGAGCGCTCGCCTTCTCGACGAGGATGTCGCGCACGACCTGCGAGTGCAGGTCGCACATGCTCATGATCTCCTGCACCGGCACGCCCTCGGCCATGAGCTCCTGCTCCATGGCCGCGATCTCGCTCGCGTCGCACTCGCGCACGAGGGCGGCGAGCCGGGCCTTCACCTCGGCGGGGGCCCTGCCCTCGTGGAGGTGGCGGATCACCTCCTTGAGGGTCCGGATGCGGTGCGCGCGGTTGTCGATGAGCTCGCTCATGTCCGGTCCTCGTGCTCCCCGGGGCCCCGGGGAAAGATGAAATACGAGTTCATCTTGCGCCGGGAGCGCCTTCGGGGGTATGACCACCGTCATGCGCGGTCCGCTCCACCGGTTCTTCAGCGCCGACCACCGCCGCCTCGACGCGCTCCTGAAGCACTCGATCGCGGAGCCCGGCCGGGTCGACCTCGCGCCGTTCGGGGAGTTTCGGGCGGGGCTGCTGCGGCACATCGGCATGGAGGAGAAGGTCCTCTTCGTCGCCGCGCGCCGGGCCCGCGGGGGAGAGCCCCTGGGGCTCGCCGCCCGGCTGCGCGTGGACCACGGGGCGATCGCCGCCCTGCTGGTGCCGACCCCGACCCCCGCCCTCGTCGGCCAGATCCTCTCCGTCCTCGTCCCGCACAACCGGCGCGAGGAGGAGCCGGGCGGCGTCTACGACGCCTGCGACGAGGCTCTGGGCCCGGTCGAGGGCGAGCGCCTCGCCGGGGAGCTGCGGGCCTTCCCCGAGCCGCCGCTCAAGCCGTACAACGACGGCCCGGAGATCCAGAGGCACATCGAGGAGAACCTCGCCCTGGCGCGGCGACAGTGGGCCGCGGACCCGAGCGACGGCGGCTGAGCCTCAGCGGCTCGGCCGCGCTCCGCCCCCGGCTCAGGGCATCTCCACCGTCCGCAACCCGCGGATGCCTTCCTTGAAGCGGTCCATCTCCTCGCGCTCGATGCGCCGGGCGGGGACGCCGCCCCAGGTCTCGCCGGGGCCCACCCTGGAGCCGGGCAGGAGCACCGAGTGCGGCAGGACGGTGGCCTCTTCTCCCACCTCGACGTCGCCCATGACCGTGGCTCCGAGGCCGATCGTGGCGCGCGGGCCGATCACCACCGGGGCGATGACGAAGCTCCCGCCGCCTCCGTAGTGGGCGAAGATCCGGACGCTGCCCCCGAGGGCGGCGTCGTCGCCCAGGGTGATGAGCTGCGGGTCCGAGATGTACTCGGTGTTCACGAACGCGTGGCGACCGATCTTCATCCCCATCGCCCGCAGGAACCAGATCCCGAAGGGCGTCAAGGTCACGAAGGGCAGGAAGGTGTAGCGGACCAGGTAGAAGAGCGCGTTGTGGATGAACCACGGCAGGACGTGGATCGAGTAGTAGCCGCCCTTGAAGGGGTGGACCCGGGTCGGCAGCGCCCAGTTGTACAGCGGCACCACGACGAGCAGGGCCAGCCCCGCGAGGAAGAAGCACAGCGCGGCGCTGGTGGCCTCGCCGAGGAGCGACAGCGGCTCCGGGAGCCGGTTGCTCCACGCGGCGAGGTGGCGGAACGCCCACAGCGCCGGGGCGAGGGCGAGCCCGAGCGCCGTCGACGCGAGGACGTACACCAGGAGCACCGCCAGGAAGTAGGACGCCCGCGCGAAGCGGCGCAGGAGACGGTCGAAGGCGTCCCGGGGCGGCGGGTTCCTGGACTGGTCCTCGGCGAAGGAACGCGGGGCCGGACCGGGCGTGGGGGCGGGCGTTTTCAGGCCTCCCCGACCAGCCGCAGCAGGTACTGGCCGTACTCGTTGTTGCGCATCCCCTCGCCCAGCCGGCGGACGTCGGCGGCCGTGACGTAGCCCATGTTGAGCGCGACCTCCTCCGGGCACGCCACCTTGAGGTCCTGGCGCTGCTCGATCGCCTGGATGAAGGTCGAGGCCTGCAGCAGGGCCTCGTGGGTGCCGGTGTCGAGCCAGGCCATGCCCCGCCCGAGGACCTCGACGTGGAGGTCGCCGGTCGCCAGGTACGCGCGGTTGACGTCGGTGATCTCGAGCTCGCCCCGCGGCGAGGGCTTCAGGGAGGCGGCGACGTCCAGGACGCGGTTGTCGTAGAAGTAGAGGCCGGTGACGGCGTACGGCGAGCGGGGCTTTGCCGGCTTCTCCTCGAGCCCCACCGCCTTGCCGTCCGGGCCGAACTCGACGACGCCGTACCGCTGGGGATCGCGGACGCGGTAGGCGAAGACCGTCGCGCCGGCCTCGCGCCGCGCCGCCTGCTGGAGCAGGAGGGGGAGGTCGTTCCCGTAGAAGACGTTGTCGCCGAGGGCGAGGGCGGCGCCTTCTCGTCCCACGAAATTGCGGCCGATGAGGAACGCCTGGGCGAGGCCCTCCGGCCGCGGCTGCACGGCGTAGGCGAGGCGGATCCCGAACTGCGACCCGTCCCCGAGCAGGCGCCGGAAGCCGTCCTGCTCGTGGGGGGTGGTGATCACGAGGACGTCGCGGATGCCCGCCAGCATCAGCGTGCTGAGCGGGTAGTAGATCATCGGCTTGTCGTAGATCGGGATGAGCTGCTTCGAGACCCCGAGCGTGATCGGGAAAAGCCGCGTCCCCGAGCCCCCCGCGAGGATGATGCCCTTCATGGGGCCGGAGCATACCACCGGCCGCGCGCGGGCCCTCGTGGCGGGCCGGGGGCCCATTCGCGTATCCTGCCGCCGTGAGCGAGGCCACGGAGAGCGCGCGTTCGCGCCTCTTCCGCATCGTGAAGGGCGAGTTCCGGGTCCGCCGCGGGCACCCCCTGCCCTACGGGTCGGCCGCGCGGCGCGACGGGGTCAACTTCTCCGTCTTCTCGGAGCACGCCACCGCGGTGAGCCTGGTCCTCTTCGCCCCCGGCGAGGGCGACCCCGTCCTCGAGCTGCCCCTCGACTCCCGCTACAACAAGACGGGCGACGTGTGGCACGTCTTCGTCGAGGGGATCGACCCGGGCATCGAGTACGGCTTCCGCGCCGACTGCGACCCCAACCCGACGCCGGGCCTGCTGCGGTTCGACCCCTCGCGGGTGCTCGTCGACCCGTTCGCGAAGTCGGTGGTGGGCCTCGAGACCTGGGGCGAGGTCGCGATCGAGAAGGGCCGCCTCGGGCGGGTGCGCTCCCGGGTGGTGGACGAGGAGTTCGACTGGGGCCACGAGCACCCCCTCGCCGTGCCCCTGGCCGACTCGGTCATCTACGAGGCGCACGTGCGCGGCTTCACCCGCCACTCGAGCTCGGGGGTCGCCCACCCCGGCACCTTCCGGGGGGTGGAGGAGAAGATCCCCTACCTCAAGGAGCTGGGGGTGACCGCGGTCGAGCTCATGCCGGTCACCGAGTTCGAGGAATGCGACAACCCGCGCGCGAACCTCCTCACCGGGGAGCCGCTGCGCAACTTCTGGGGCTACCAGCCGGTCTCCTTCTTCGCCCCGAAGGCGTCCTACGCGACGAGGGCCGTCCCCGGCGAGTCGGTGCGCGAGTTCAAGTCGATGGTGAAGTCGCTCCACGAGGCGGGCCTCGAGGTCATCCTCGACATCGTCTTCAACCACACCGGGGAGGGCGACGAGCGGGGAGCCACCTTCTGCTGGCGGGGACTCGACAACCCGACCTACTACCTCCTCGAGCCGAAGACCGGGAAGTACCTCAACTACTCCGGCTGCGGGAACACGCTCAACTGCAACCACCCGGTACTGCGCAACCAGATCCTGGCCGCGCTCCGCTACTGGGTGACCGAGATGCACGTGGACGGCTTCCGCTTCGACCTCGCTTCGATCCTCGGGCGCGGACGGGACGGCGAGGTGCTCCCGAACCCGCCGCTCATCGAGGCCATCGCCGGGGACCCGGTGATGGCCGACGTGAAGCTCATCGCCGAGGCGTGGGACGCGGCCGGGCTCTACCAGGTGGGCAGCTTCCCGAGCTGGGGGCGGTGGGCCGAGTGGAACGGGCGCTTCCGGGACGAGGTGCGCCGCTTCGTGAAGAGCGACCCGGGGATGACGAAGCTCCTCGCCACGCGACTCGCGGGCAGCCCCGACCTCTACGGGGGGAAGGACCGCGCGCCCTGGCACTCGATCAACTTCCTGACCAGCCACGACGGCTTCACCCTCGCCGACCTCGTCTCCTACAACGACAAGCACAACTGGGAGAACGGGGAGGGAAACACCGACGGCCACCCGGAGAACCTCTCCTGGAACTGCGGCGAGGAGGGGCCCACCTCGAGCCCCGGGGTGCTCGCCCTGCGGGGGCGGCAGCAGAGAAACTTCCTGGCGCTGCTCCTCCTCTCCCAGGGCGTCCCCATGCTCCTGGCCGGGGACGAGTTCGGCCGGACCCAGCGCGGCAACAACAACGCCTACTGCCAGGACAACGAGACCTCCTGGGTGGACTGGTCGCTGCTCGAGACGAACGCGGACCTCTTCCGCTTCACGCAGCGGCTCGTCCGCTTCCGCAAGGCCCACCCCTCGCTGCGTCGGCGCACGTTCTTCGAGGACGAGGCGAAGCCCCCCGTCGCGTGGCACGGCACGAAGCTCGGGAAGCCCGACTGGACGGGGGAGGCGCGGACGCTCGGGATGTACCTCCCGGCCGCGGGCGGCGACGAGGCGATCTACCTCATCGCCAACGCCCACTGGGAGGCGCGCGCCTTCGACCTCCCCCGGCTGCCCCCGGGAAGGGCCTGGCGCCGCTCCGTGGACACGAGCCTGCCGCCGGGTGAGGACGCCCTCGAGCCGGGAAGCGAGGCGCCGCTGCCGCCGCGGACGGCGTACGTCGCGGGGCCGCGCTCGACCGTCGTGCTCGTCGGGCGATGAGCCGTCTCAGCCCTGCGCCCGGGGCGAGCGCTTCCCGGCGAACTCGCGCAGGACGTCCCAGACGTGCGGGTGCGTCTTCGTGATGGCGTCGAGCGTGCCGCGGTCCAGCTCCAGGAGCTCGCAGCGCTTCAGCGCCACGATGCTGGCCACCCGGGGCTGACCGGTGAGGATCGAGATCTCCCCGAAGAAGGCGCCCTCCTTGAGGTCCCCGAGGGGGAGCTGCTTCCCGGTCTCGGGTTCTTTCCGGAAGGCGCGCACGGCCCCGGACGTCAAGGTGTAGAGACTGCTGCCGGGCTGGCCCTCCCGCAGGATCACCTGGCCCCGCTCGAAGGTCAGCAGCTTGAGGCCCTGGATCACCGCGACCATCTCGTCGACGGAGAAGTCACGGAAGAGCGGGCTCACCACGATCTGGCTCCCGCCGCGCGGCGCGGCGGCCGGCGGGGCGGCGGCGGCCGCCCCCGGGAACTCCTGGAAGACGCTGTCCACGAGACCCATCAGCTCGTCGGTGAACTGGCCCACCGACATGGGCTCGGCCGCCGGCGCCGGCTCGACGGCCTCGAGGGGAACGTCGATCTCCTCCTGCTCCTCGTCCCCTGCGTAGAGCAGGTCGTAGTCCTCGATCTCCTCCTCCACCGGCGTGCCCGGTGCCGGCGACGCAGGGGCGGACGCGGGGGCCGGCAGGCCGATCGGGAGCTCGACGAGCGCGGGCGGCGGGCCGGCGTCGCGCAGGAGCGGGGAGGCGAAGGGCGAGTCGAGTGGCAGCGTCTCGTCGGGCGGAGGCTCCTCGGGGGTGGCCCGGGGCGGCAGGGGCGCGCGCGCGACCGGGAGCGGCTCCACCGGGCGTGGAGCCTTCGCCGGGGCAGAGACGGGCGCCATCGACTCGAAGCCGATCTCGAGCGACGTCCCCGAGTCCGGGCTCGCCGCCGGGGCGGCGCCGGCCTCCTCCATCCCGATGAGGGATCCCGACCTCGGCAGGGAGAGCGCCGCCTCGCGCTGCCTCTCCTCGATCTGGCGGGCGAGGCGCTCCTCCACGTCCCGGCGGCCCGGGTCCACCTTCTGGATCTTCTTCAGGACCGACACCGCCTTGGCCGCGAAGCCGTCGCGCGCGTACTGGTCGGCGAGGGGCAGGAGCAGCGCCACCGCCTCCTGCCTCTTGTCGGCCAGGATCAGCACGTCCGCGAGCTGCATGCGGAGGCTCGGGTTGGCGCCTTTCTTCTGGAGCCGCGCCTTCAGGACCTCGATCGCCCGTGCGTACTTCTTCGCCGCGATGAGAGAGACGACGTCCTCTTCCTTCGATCTGCCGAAGCTGATGGCCAAGAGCGCCTCCGCCGCTACGTGAGAGAAGACTAAGGCGCTCGCCCCGCCCGGTCAATCCCGGCGCCGCCGCCCGGCTTGCCCCACGGTCTAATATGGTCGGGGCCTCGAGGCCCCGCCGCCGATGCCTCTCGCAGGGGCGTTCATGATCGCCATGGCCGTCTCGGGAGATGCGCCGATGCTGCCGGACGAGGTGGCCGGCTGGAAGGCGCAGGCCCCCGCCGTGCACTACGACGCGCAGACGATCTTCCAGTACATCGACGGCCACGGCGAGGTGTACCTGGCCTACGGGATGAACGCCTGCGAGGCGCGCCGCTACGCCTCCCCCGCGGGCGAGCTCGTCGTGGACGCATTCGAGATGGCCTCGCCCGCCGGCGCCTACGGCGTCTTCACGCACTCGCGCGAGGGCGAGCCGGTGGACGTGGGCCAGGACGCCACCTACGGGTACGGCACCCTGTCGTTCTGGAAGGGCCGGCACTTCGTCTCCGTCCTCGCCGTGCAGGAGAGCGAGCGGACCCGGGCGGCGGTCCTGGCGCTGGGACGGGCGGTGGCGGAGGCGATCCCGGAGACGGGCGAGCGGCCGGCGCTCGTGGGCCGCCTCCCGGCCGCGGGGCTCGACCCGGCGTCGGTCGTCTGGCTGCGCCACCCGCGCATCCTCGAGGCCCACGTGCCGGTGGGGCCGGACAACCCGCTCGGCGTGGGACCGTCGGCCCCGGCCGTCGCGGCACGCTACCGCGTCGACGGCGGCACGGCGGACCTGGTCCTCGTGGACTACGCGGACGCGCAGGGTGCGTCTTCCGCGGGCAGGGGCTATGCCGCTCGCTTCCTCGACGGGGACCGGCCGGCGCACCGCGAAGACGGCTGGTGCGCCGCGGCCGCCCTGGGGGACCGCGCGCGCGCGTTCGTGCTGAGGGCCCCGTCCCGGGAGGCGGCGCTCTCGCTCCTCGCGGAGGCGACGAAAGGAGAACGGCCATGACGCGATCGTTCCCTGGACCGGCGCGGATTCCTGCAGGTCGGCGGAGGCGCCGCCGCCGCGGGCCTCCTCGGCCTCGGACCCGCCCACGCCGCCCCCGGCGCGAGGGCCCGCGTCGTCCTCGTCCGGCGTCGCGAGGTCCTGGAAGCCGACGGCCGCGTGAATGGCCCCGTCGTCCACTCGATGCTCAACGAGGCGGTCGTCGCGCTGCTCGGCGAGAAGGACGCATCGGCGGCGTGGCGGCGGCTCGTCAAGCCCGCCGACGTCGTCGGCGTCAAGAGCAACGTGTGGGGCCGCCTGCCCACTCCCCCCGAGCTGGAGGAGGCCATCCGGGCCGAGGTGGTGAAGGCGGGCGTCTCTGCGCAGAACGTGGCCGTCGACGACCGCGGCGTGCGCTCGAACCCCGTCTTCCAGCGCATGAGCGCCCTGGTGAACGTCCGGCCCATGCGGACGCACGACTGGTCCGGCCTCGGCACCTGCCTCAAGAACGTGATCATGTTCGCGGAGAACCCGCCGGACTACCACGGCGACTCCTGCGCGACCCTCGGCGCGCTGTGGCACCTGCCCCAGCTCGCGGGCAAGGCACGCCTCCACGTCCTGGTCATGCTGACCCCGCAGTTCCACTCCGTGGGCCCCCACTCCTTCGCGAGGGAGTTCACGTGGCCCTACTACGGTCTGATCGCCGGCCTTCTGCCGGTACCGGTGGACGCCACGGGCGCGCGCATCATCCAGGCGAAGAGGCGGCAGCACTTCGGGGCGGACCGGCCCATCGCCCCCTCGCCGCACCACATCGAGATCGCGGGCACGCGCTACGGCCTCGGGCCGAGCGACCCCGCGCGGATCGATCTCGTGCGCCTCGGCCTGGCCGAGGACGCGCTCGTCTGAGCACGGCCTGCCGCTGCGGCTCAGGCGGAGAGCTTCTCCTCCAGCCAGACCTTGATCAGCGACTGGTAGGGGACGTCGCGGGAGTTGGCCTCCGCCTTGATGCGCTCGAGCATGCGCAGGGGAAGCCGGAGCGAGATGCTGCGGGTCGTGGGCTTGAGGTTCGGGAAGACCACCCGCTCGGCCCGTGACCAGTCGACGTAGGCGGTGCTGTCGCGGCTCTCCCAGAACCGCCGCTCGGCGGCCTCGGATGCCAGACGGGGAATTCGCTTAGCCCTGGCCTTCATAGAACGATCGCTCCTTGCGATGCATGTCCCGCGCCGAAATGACCCGGATGCGGGTTCCTTCCCCCCGGAGGGTGAACGTCACGTGCAGTCGGCGACCGTCCGACGTCTCGCCGAGAGCGTGAAACCGCGGCTCCCGTTCCGAGTGGCGCGCGTCCGGCGCGAGGAGCAGTCGGGGGTCGAAGAACACGTCCTCCGCCTCGACCTGCGTGACCCCATGGCTCTCGTTCTTCCGGGCGTTCCCCTCGTCCCACTCGAACCCCGTGACCCGGGTCAGGTCGATCACACTTGTATATTACCATGATATACGGAAATTCGGCGGGCGCAGGGCGTCCAGGACTGTCGGCGCGTCGCGGCGAGGTCGGACCCCGTCGGCTGGAGCGCCCGCGTCCCGGCCCGTCGAGGGGCTACAATGCCCGCTCCCGCTGAATGGAGGTGGCCGTGCGCGAACTCTACCCGCCCGTCGAGCCGTTCGACGAGGGCTTGCTGAAGGTCTCCGACCTGCACACGGTCCACTACGAGCAGGTCGGCAACCCGAAGGGGAAGAAGGCTCTCTTCCTCCACGGCGGGCCCGGCGGGGGGCTCGACCCCGACTACCGCCGCTACTTCGACCCCGCGAAGTGGCACCTCGTGCTCTTCGACCAGCGGGGCAGCGGCAAGAGCACGCCCAACGCCGAGCTGCGGGAGAACACGACGTGGGACCTGGTGGCCGACGCCGAGAAGGTCCGCGAGCGTCTCGGCATCGACGAGTGGCTCGTGTTCGGGGGGAGCTGGGGGAGCACGCTCGCCCTCGCCTACGCGCAGACGCACCCGGACCGGGTCACCGCCCTCGTCCTGCGGGGGATCTTCCTGCTGCGCCGCAAGGAGCTGCTCTGGTTCTACCAGGAGGGGGCGAGCTGGCTCTTCCCGGACGCCTGGGACGAGTACCTGAGGCCCATCCCCGAGGTCGAGCGGGGCGACCTGATGAGCGCGTACTACCGGCGGCTGACGTCGGAGGACCCCGCGGTCCGCAGCGCGGCCGCGAAGGCCTGGTCGATCTGGGAGGGCACGACGAGCAAGCTCTACGTCGACCCCGAGTACGTCGCCCACTACGGCGGCGACACGTTCGCCGACGCCTTCGCCCGCATCGAGGCCCACTACTTCGTGCACGGGGCCTGGCTGCGCAGCGACACCCAGCTCCTCGACGACGCGTCGAAGATCGCCCACATCCCGGGGGTGATCGTGCAGGGCCGCTACGACGTCGTGTGCCCGGCGGCGAGCGCGTGGGCGCTCCACAAGCGCTGGCCGGCCTCGAAGCTCGTGATCGTCCCCGACGCCGGCCACAGCATCAAGGAGCCGGGGATCCTGAGCGCGCTCGTCCAGGCGACCGACGACTTCGCCAAGCTGTAGGGCCCGAGGCCCGTTTCCCTGGAGGGTCCCATGTCGAGGCTGTCCCTTCTCCTGTCGGCCGTCGTTCTTCTCGGCGGCCCGGTCGCGGTTCCGGCGCAGGAGGCGCCCGAGGTCGCCCGTGTCCGGACCTGGCTCGACGAGCACGTCCCCGAGCTGATGCGGGAGGCGGGCCTCCCCGGCTTCAGCATCGCCGTCGTGAAGGACGGCCGGACGGTCCACGCGGCGGGGTTCGGGGCCCGGGACCCCCAGAAGAACCTGCCGGCCACACCGGACACGCTCTACGGGATCGGGAGCGTGACGAAGAGCTTCGTCGCGATCGCCGTCCTGCAGCTCGCCGAGCAGGGGAAGCTGAAGCTGGACGACCCGGTGTCACTCCACGTGCCCCTCGAGCTGGGTCGCCCCGGCCAGCCCATCACGATCCGCCACCTGCTCACGCACAGCCCGGGGTTCCCCAACCTGGGGACATCGACCGTCCTCCTCTCGAGGGGACTGGGGGCCGACACGGGGATCCCGATGAGCAGCGCGGCCGACTTCTACCGCTTCGTGAACGGGGCGAGAGACGAGATCGTCTTCGCCCCCGGCGAGCACTTCTTCTACAACAACGCGGCGTGGCGGATGCTGGGGCACGTCGTCCAGGAGAGATCCGGCATCCCATTCCATCGCTACATCAAGCAGAGGATCCTCGACCCGCTCGGGATGAGCCGGTCCACGATCGACGTCGCCGTCGCCCTCCGGGACCCGGATCACCTGGTGCCCCACCGGAAGGGCAAGAACGGCCCCGAGGCGACCCCCTTCCCCTACCCCGATCCAGAGGACAACCCCGGCTTCAGCTTCCTGTCCGCGGCGGGAGGCATCCTGAGCTCGGCGAGCGAGATGGCCCGCTACGTGAGCGCCCAGATCGAGCAGGGGCAGTTTCCCGGGGGCCGGCTCGCGACCGCCGACGCCTTCGCCGCCATGCAGTCGCTGCAGATCGAGACGGGCGAGAGCCACTACGGGAAGGTCGGATACGGCTACGGTCTCAGCGTCACCCCGGGCTTCCTCGGCCACAAGCTGGTCTCTCACGGCGGGTCGATCAGCGTCTCGACCGCCCACATGGCCTTCATCCCCGACCTGAAGCTGGGCGTGGTCATGATGGGCAACGGCCCCGGCATGGCGTACGGCCGGATCGCCGAGAGCGTCCTCGCGGTGCTGATGGGCCTCGACCCGGACGAGGTCCTGCCGGGGAACCGGATCCGCAAGCGCATGGATCGGCTCACGGGGAGCTACGCGACGTACCGGAAGCTCGAGACCCTGAAGGTCTTCACGAGGAACGGCCTTCTCTACATGGGTGAGCAGGAGCCCGCCACGCCCCTCCTCCCGGAGGACCGGGCCTACGGCTCACTTCGGTTCTACACGCTGAGCGAGGGCCTGCGCTCACCGGTCGAGTTCAAGGAGCGCGGGGACGGCGGCCTCGACCTCGTCGTGGACCGGAACGTCTTCCACAAGCTGGACTGACCCGGACGACGAGGGGCGCGCGGGCCGTGCCGCGCGCCCCCGGAAAGCCGCCGACCGGGTGTCGGCTACTTCTTCGGGCTCCAGAAGGCCGGGTCCTTGGCCTTCGTCGCCGCGTCCACGTAGCTCATCACCGGGTCCAGGCGGAAGCGCTGGGTCACGGTGCTGAAGACGCCCTCCTTCATGAACTTGCCGAGCGCGGCGGACTCCTCGGCCGTCATGCCCTTCCAGATGGCTTCGTCGTCGGTCGCCATCTTGTCGAACTCCGCGAAGGACCCGACCGTCGACATGACGAGCCAGGTCCCGCCCGGCGCGCCCGCGACGACCTGGTAGGTCCGCCAGCTTGCACTCGGGGCGGAGCGGGCCGCGGCCGACTTGTAGGCCTTCGTCGCCGCGACCCACTGGTCGTGATAGCCGGGCTTCACCCGGAACGTGGTCACCTCGTAGAAGCGCACCTTCGACATGTCGGGGAAGGCGCCCTGGCTGAGCTCGGGGGCGGCGGCGGCCTGGATGGACGACCAGTCGCTGATGAACTCGGCGTCCCCCTTGCTGAGCCGCTCGAGCTCCGGTCCGAGCACGGGGTCCTGCTCGTCGGCGAGCGACTCGCCGAACGCGGCCTGGCTGGCGAACGGCGAGACGTACCAGACTTCCGCGGGGCCGGTGAGCGAGGAGATCGCGATGTAGCTGTTCTTCGACTTCGCCTTCTCGAAGGCCGCCGGCCAGCCGGCCTCCCACTTCGCGTGCTCTGCGGCACGGCCGGGCTTGATCGACTCGCGGAAGATCTGGAGGAACTTGGGCTGCGACGTGGGCATGCCCTGGGCGAGGGCATCTGCGGTGCTGCCGGCGACGAGCGCCAGCAGGGTCAGGCGGAGGACGGTCTTGTGCATGGGCTTGCCCCCCTCCCGGAGGGCGGTTGCGACGTTCGTTCTCGCGGGCGACGAGCTCAGGCCAGGACAAGGTTCGCAGATCCGAGCCGGAGCCGGCAGTCCGCGTGGGTGATTTGAGACGGTTGCACGCATCCTGCGGCCGTGGGATGCCGATGTCAAGCGATCGGCCGAAGGCCGTCTCGGTGAAGTGACGATCTATAATCTCGCTCGCCACGCGCCGGGCCCCCGGAGCCCGATACGACACGAAGTGCCCTTCTCCAGGAGCGATTCATGAAGCCGCCTTTCTCCATCCTCGCCGGGCTCGCGCTCGCGTGCCTTCTCTCGAGCCCGGCCTCGCCGGCGCCCGCCCCCGCGGGCGCTGCACCGGCCGAGGCGCCCCGCCTCGTCCTGCTCGTGGCCGTCGATCAGATGCGCTACGACTACCTCCCGCGGTTCGCCTCCGGCTTCACCGGCGGCCTCCACCGCCTCATGCGTGACGGCGCCTATTTCACGAACGCGAACCTCGGGCACTACCCCTCGGTCACCGCGGTCGGCCACTCCTCGATGCTCACCGGGGCGCTTCCCTCGATCAGCGGCATCGTGGGCAACGACTGGTACGACCGGCGGTCGAAGAAGACCGTGACGAGCGTGGACGACCCGGGGACGAAGCTCCTCGGGGCGGGGGAGGCGACCGGCTCCTCGCCCCATCGCCTGCGGGTCAGCACCGTGGGGGACGAGCTGAAGATGGCGCGCCCCGGCTCGCGCGTCGTCGGGATCTCGTTCAAGGACCGCAGCGCCATCCTCATGGTGGGCCGTATGGCCGACGACGCCCTGTGGTGGGACCACGCAACGGGGGCCTTCGTCTCCAGCACGTGGTACGGCCCCGAGCTCCCGAAGTGGGCGGCAACCTTCAACGCCGGCCGTCCCGCCGACGCCTGGCTGGGGAAGGAGTGGAGGGAGACGGGCCCGGGCGGCACGCCGGGGCCGGTTCTGGCGAAGCTGCCCGGCGCGCCGGGGAAAGCCTACTACGACGCCCTCTACAACACCTCGTTCGCGACGGACCTCCTGGTGTCCCTGGCGCAGGCCGCGCTCGAGGGCGAGCAACTGGGTCGCCGGGGCGGGACCGACGTCCTCGCGCTGAGCTTTTCCTGCAACGACGGGGTGGGCCACGACAAGGGGCCGCACTCGGCCGACATCCGCGAGATCACGGTGAGCACCGACAAGGCGCTCGGCCGCCTCCTCGACGCCATCGACCGCACGGTCGGCCTCGCCCGGACCGTCGTCGTCCTGACCGCCGACCACGGCGTCGCCCCGGTCCCCGAGCAGATGGCGCAGTGGAAGATGCCGGGCGGGCGCTTCTCGCGGGCCGCCCTGGAGAAGGCGGTGACCGACGCCCTCGAGAAGGCCTACGGCCCCGGGGCCTGGCTGGAGAGCCGGGCAGGCAGCGGCCTCTACCTGAACCAGGCGCTGATCGCGGAGAAGCGCCTCGATCCCGCCGCCGTCGAGCGCGTCGCCGCCGCCGGCGTGGAGGCGGTCCCACAGGTGTGGCGGACCTACACGCGGACCCAGCTCCTCGATGGCCGCGTTCCTCCCGACCCCTGGAGCCGCCGCGTCCTCCTGTCGTTCGACCGCGAGCGATCGAGCGACGTGGACGTCCTGTTCGACCCCTACTGGATGTCCTCCGCGTCGGGGACGACGCACGGCACGCCGTTCTCGTACGACACGCACATCCCGCTCGTCCTGATGGGCCCCGGGATCCGCCCCGGGCGCTACGATCGGAACGTCCTGCTGAACGATCTCGCTCCCACCCTCGCCACCCTCCTCGACGTGGAGACGCCGAGCGGGTCGTCCGGGCAGCCGCTCACGGAGATCCTGGACCGGGGAGCCGGCCCCGCCCGCACGCCGGGGTCCAGCCCGCGGAAGTGAGGTCGATGAAGGTGCTGCGCCAGGCCGTGCGCGTCGCCTTCGCGGCCGGCTTGGTCTGCGCCGCGGTCTCCCGCGCCGTCGCCGCGACCGGCGCCGACTACCCGATCCGCCCGGTCCCCTTCACCGCGGTCGCGATCGAGGACGCCTTCTGGTCGCCCCGGCTCGAGACGAACCGGCGCGTCACGGTGCACCACAACTTCGCCAAGTGCGAGGCGACGGGCCGGATTCGCAACTTCGCGGTGGCGGGGGGGCTGGAGAAGGGCGCCTTCGAGGGGCTGTTCGGCTTCAACGACTCCGATGTCTACAAGGTGATCGAGGGCGCCTCGTACTCGCTGCGCCTGCGCCCCGATCCCGAGCTGGACCGCACCCTCGACGACGTCATCTCGAAGGTCGCCGCCGCCCAGGAGGACGACGGTTACCTGTACACCGCGGGCACGATCCCGACGCTGGCTCAGCCGCCCACGTGCTGCGTGAGCCGGCCGCGCTGGTCCGACATCGCCAGCGGCCACGAGCTGTACGACCTCGGCCACATGTACGAGGCCGCGGTCGCGCACTTCCAGGCCACCGGCAAGCGCTCGCTCCTCGACGTGGCCCTCAAGAGCGCCGACCTGCTGGGCCGTGAGTTCCGCGCCGGCGGCCGGCTCGACCCGCCGGGCCACCAGGAGGTCGAGATCGGCCTCGTGAAGCTCTACCGGGCCACCGGGGAGAAGAAGTACCTCGACCAGGCGCGGTTCTTCCTCTCGCAGCGGGGCAACGCGGCCGGCCACAAGCTCTACGGGGTGTACGCGCAGGACCACCTTCCAGTGCTCGAGCAGAAGGAGGCGGTCGGGCACGCCGTCCGGGCCGGCTACATGTACTCGGCGATGGCCGACGTGGGCGCCCTCGCCGGGGACGAGGCCTACGTCCGCGCGCTGGGCACCCTCTGGGACGACGTCGTCTCCCGCAAGCTCTACCTCACCGGGGGCCTCGGCGCCCGGCGGGACAACGAGGGCTACGGCGAGCCGTACGAGCTGCCGAACCTCTCCGCCTACGCCGAGACGTGCGCGGCGATCGCCGGGGCGATGTGGAACCATCGCATGTTCCTCCTCCACGGCGACGCGAAGTACCTCGACGTCCTCGAGCGCACCCTCTACAACGGCTTCCTCTCCGGCGTCTCGCTCGACGGGGAGCGCTTCTTCTACCCGAACCCCCTCGCCGCCGACGGCAAGCGCGCCTTCAACATGCGGCAGAAGGGGCGCAGCGAGTGGTTCGACTGCTCGTGCTGCCCGACGAACGTCGTGCGCTTCCTGCCCTCGATCGCCGGCTATGTCTACGGGCAGCGCGGGAGCGACCTCTTCGTGAACCTCTTCCTGGCCGGGAAGGCCGAGCTGAGCCTCGACGGCGTGACGGTCGCCGTCCGCCAGGAGACCCGCTACCCGTGGGACGGGAAGGTGAGGATCGTGCTCGAGCCCGCGCGCCCCGCGGAGCTCGCGGTGCGCGTGCGCATCCCGGGCTGGGTGCAAGGCCGGCCGGTGCCGGGCGACCTCTACCGTTACGCCGACGCCGAGGCGCCGGCCTACGCGCTCGCCGTCAACGGCCAGCCCGTGAAGCCGGAGCTCGAGCAGGGCTTCGCCGTCCTGCGCCGGACCTGGAAGGCGGGCGACGCGATCGAGCTCGACCTGCCCATGCCGGTGCGGCGCGTGCTGAGCCACGAGAAAGTCGCGGCGAACGCCGGCCGCGTGGCCCTCGAACGAGGGCCCGTCGTCTACTGCGCCGAGGCCGTGGACAACGGCGGCCGCGCCTTCAACCTCGTCCTGCCCGACGACGCGCGGCTCGAGGCCCGCCCGCGCCCGGACCTCCTCGGGGGAGTCACCGTCCTCGCCGGCCGGGCGCTCGCCCTCCACCCGGGCGAGGACGGCCGCTCGGTCGTGACGCGGGAGCAGGACTTCCTCGCGGTCCCGTACCACGTCTGGGCCCACCGGGGGGACGGCGAGATGGCCGTCTGGCTGCCCCGACGCGTCACGCTCGACTTCGCAGTGCAGTAGTCTTGGACAGGAGAACGAAGACGATGAAGAGGACTCATTTCTTGACGGTCGTGGCCAGCCTCGTGAGCGCGGCCGCGTGGGGAGCTCCGTGCGACGGTGTCAACGTCCTGACCCCGGCCGAGAAGGCCGCCGGGTGGGAGCTGCTGTTCGACGGCTCGACGACGAAGGGCTGGCACGGCTACAACGGCAAGGCCACGCCGGCCTGGTCGATCGACGACTGCGCGCTGAAGACGGCGGGGACGGAGGGCAACTACGGAAGCGACAAGCGGGCCGACCTCGCGACAGACCGCGAGTTCACGAGCTTCGAGATCAGCATCGACTGGAAGGCCACGAAGGGCGGCAACAGCGGGCTGATGTACGGGGTGGTGGAGGACAAGAAGTACGACGCCCCCTGGAAGACGGGGCCCGAGTACCAGTTCATCGACGACATCGGGTTCCCCGAGAAGCTCGAGCCCTGGCAGGTGGCCGGCGCGAACTACGCCATGCATCTCCCGAACGCCGAGAAGCAGCTCAAGCCGGTGGGAGAGTGGAACACGACGAGGATCGTCGTGAACGGGAAGCACGTCGAGCACTGGCTCAACGGCAAGAAGATCCTCGAGTTCGAGCGCTGGACCCCCGAGTGGCAGAAGCTGCGCGACTCCGGCAAGTGGAAGGACGCGCCGGACTACGGGCTCGCCAGGACGGGGCGCATCGCGCTCCAGGACCACGGCAGCCTCTTCTGGTTCCGCAACATCAAGGTCCGGACGATCAAGTAGTCACGAGCTCGGCGCCGCCGGCCCGCAGGTGGGCGGCCCGGACGAGGCCCGGCGGCGCTTTCGCGCCGCCGGGTCGGTGTCCCTACTGTGCCGGGACGTAGCTCAGCTCCGGCCGGCGCCGGATGACGTAGCTCGTTCCCGCCTCGAGGGCGCCGCGCCCCAGGGCGTCGATCCTGTCGGTTTCCGCCTGGCCCACCACGTCCTTCAGCTGCGGCCAGGCGTCGACGTCGCTCCACTTGTCGAAGAAGCGCGCCGTGAGGTAGGTCGCGGACGGCCCGAGGATCGTCCGGTAGCGAACGGTGGGCGGCGAGGTGGGGGACTTCGTCGCCGCGGCCACGCGGCCGGCGACCTGCTGCTCCCACTGGGGAATCGCGGCCGGGCGCACCTGGCTCTCGATCAGCCACGCGTAGGCCCAGGCGCCGTCCTTCCAGGAGTTCATGCCCTTCCAGACCGTGAGGACCCGCGTCTCCGCCGACTCGACGGTGTCCCCCATGGCGTCGCTCAGGCGGGAGGCTTCTCTCTCGCCGACCGCCTTCGCGAGGACGTCCCGGTTCGTCGTGAGGGACTCGAGCTCCGCCCACTTGTCGAACCGCAGGGTCGAGTAGAAGGTCCGCGCGGGGCCGCCGCGCCCGGCCTGCCAGACCGTCCGCACGACCGGGTCCTTGGCCTTCGCGCGGGCCTCGTTGAGGACCTTGACCTGCGCCTCGAAGGTGTCCGTCATGCCCGGCTTGACGACGATCTTCGTCAGCTGGATGCGCTCGAACGGCGGGTCCTGGGCGACGGCAGACCCCACCGGGACCGACAGCAGCGACACGGCCAGCACGCCCGACCAGACAGCAGACCTCATGCGTCCTCCTCGTCTCCCATCGCCTGGATGGGGACTCCTGTGGCGTTGGCGGCGAGCCGGTTGATCCGGAGCGCCGTGCGCACGTTGTGCGGGTGAAGAGCGCAGACGATACCCGGTCCCGCGCCGGATGACAATTCGACGGCTACAGAAGCGCCCTGGACGAGGAGCGCGCCGAGGGCGCGCGGTCCGAGGCGGTGAGCGTATCCTTCACGAGATGGACGAAGGAGCGCTGACGGTCGGGCGGCCGGGCCGGGGCGAGGAGATCGCGAACTGGCTCACCCACGGCCTCGGCGCAGTCCTCGCCGTGGCCGGGCTCGTCGTCCTCGTGCTCTCGGCCAGCCGGAACGGTACTGCAGGCGCCGTCGTGGGCTGCACCGTCTTCGGCGTGGCGCTCGTGGTCTTATACGCGTCCTCGACGCTCTACCACGCGGTCGGGCACGAGCGCACCCGGGCGAAGGCGGTGCTGCGGGCGCTCGACCACTCGGCGATCTTCCTGCTCATCGCCGGCACCTACACGCCGTTCACGCTCGTGAGCCTTCAGGGCCCCTGGGGCTGGTCGCTCTTCGCCGTCGTCTGGGGGCTGGCGGTCGCCGGTATCGCGCTCCGTCTCGCGCTGCGGCGGCGGCCCACCGCGCTCTTCGTCGCGCTCTACCTCGCCATGGGGTGGTGCGTGGTGGTGGCCGCGAAGCCCCTCCTCGCCGCCGTCGCCCCCGGCGGGATCGCCCTCCTCGTGGCCGGCGGGCTCGCCTACTCGGTGGGCGTCGTCTTCTACGTCTGGAAGCGCCCGTACCACCACGCGGTCTGGCACGCGTTCGTCCTCGCCGGCAGCGCCTTCCACTACGCCGCCGTGCTGCGCTACGTCGCCCTGGCCTGAGCCTTCCCGCTCAGCCCCGGCCGGCCAGGCGGCCGACGAGCGCGTCGTAGGCCGCGGCGGGCAGGTGCCGCACGACGTGCCTCATGAACGGCGACAGCGGCCAGGGGAAGTGCACGACGGCCTGACCCCGCTCGATCCCCGCCAGGATCCGCCTCACCCCGTCCTCCAGGTCCAGGAGGAAGGGCTTGCCCCGGTCGGCCTCGGGTCTGGCGCTCCCGGTCCGGATGAAGCCGGGGAAGACGGTCACCACGTGGACCCCGGTCCCCCGCAGGTCCACGCGGGTGGACTCGAGCAGCGTGGCGAGCGCCGCCTTGCTGGCCGAGTAGGCGCCCGCCCCCGGCAGCCCGCGCCAGGCGGCGAGGCTCGAGATGCCGGCCACGGTCCCGCGGCCGGCCTCGATCATCCCCGGGAGCACGGCCTCCAGCCAGTTGACCGCTCCGAGGACGTTGGTCGCGAAGACGTGCTGGTAGCGTTCGGCGGAGAAGCGCCGGGCATCGACGGAGTCGCCGACGCCGGCGTTCAGAATGGCCCAGTCGAGTCCGCCCCAGCGCTCCCGGATGGCGGCGTAGTGTCGCGCCACGACCTCCGGCTCCGTGACGCTCCCGGGCAGGGGGAAGCACTCGCCGCCGGCGTTCCCCGCGCGCCGGGCCGTCTCGAGCAGCTCCTGCTCGCGACGCCCCGTGACCGCCACCCGGAAGCCGCGGGCCCCGAGCTGCCGCGCCATCTCGCGGCCGAGGCCCGAGCTCGCGCCGGTGACGAGTACGCGGCGCCCCGTGCTCACGAGCGGGCCGCGGGCGCCGCGGAGCCGGGGTAGAGCCGCTGACGCTGGGGGGCGGGAATCCGGGTCCCGAAGACCTTGTCCCAGAAGTCGCTCGTGATCCCGAACGCCGTCCTCGCTCCGTGCCGGCTGTGGTGATAGAGGTGTCGGGCGCGCACGTACCGGAAGTAGCGCCACCGGAAGTTCCAGAAGTGCATCGCGTGGTGGGCCCACTCCTCCCCGACGTAGCACGCGAACAGAGCGGCCACCGCGACCGGCGTGCTGCCCGCCGGCCCCAGGAAGCTGAGCGGCACCAGGACCGCGGCCACGAACAGCGTGTCGAGGTGGCCGTTGATGTGGTTCCCGTCCCAGGGCCGGGCGTGGTGGTCCGCGTGGGAGGCGTCGAAGAGGTGGTGCAGCAGGTCGCGGACCGGCCCCTTTCCCTTGGGGAAAGCCCGGTGAAGGATGTAACGGTGGGAGAAGTACTCCATGAACGTCCACGTCGCGGCTCCCAGGGCCGCGAAGCCGAGGGCGCGGGCGGGGTGCCCGGCGCGCACGGCCAGGGCGAGCACGACGAGGAGGAGCGCCGCGTAGACCGCGGTCACGGGGTACAGGCGTCGCCGGGCCTTGCGGTCCTCGGCGGCGAGATCGATCCCGGGCGGGAAGGAGGGCTCCGGAAACGGGCCGACCTCGGACTTGAGCAGGGTGTACAGGATCTTCCTTTCGTCGCTTTCTCATCGAGTATACGCGAGCGGGCGCGCTGCCGTTGACGCCGCCGCTCTCCGCGAACAGGATGGAGCGGCATCGAGGAGGGCGCGATGAGCGATCTCGTGCGTCGAGACTTCCTGAAGGCGTCGGGGGCGGGGCTGGGGGCGGCCCTCGCGGCACGGGCGCTGCCCGCCGGAGCCGAGCTGCCGGTCCCGCCGGCGACCGGCCGGTCGTATCGCGACGCGGCCGGCCGTCGGGCGCGCCTCTACGAGGTGCTGGGCGACCTCCCGGACCGCCGACGGCCGATCACCGCGACCAAGCGCGGCGAGGAGGAGCGCGACGGCTACGTGCTCGAGTCGTGGGTCCTCGACCTCAACGGCTTCGAGCCGGTGCCCGCCCTGCTCTCCCGGCCGAAGGGCCTGTGCCACCAGGCGCCGGCCGTCGTCTTCGATCACTCGCACGGCGGCGGCTACGACATCGGGAAGAAGGAGTTCGTCGAGGGCCGGTCCTACCTCCAGCCCGTCCCGTACGCGAAGGCGCTCACCGACGAGGGCTGCGTCGCCCTCTGCATCGACCACTGGTGCTTCGGCGAGCGCGGCCACACGACCGAGATGGACACATTCAAGGCCATGCTCTGGCAGGGGCGGGTGCTCTGGGGAATGATGGTCTACGACTCGATCCGGGCCCTCGACTGGCTGCTGACGCGCGGCGACGTGGACGGCTCGCGCATCGCGACCCTCGGGATGTCGATGGGCAGCTCGATGGCCCAGTGGCTCGCCGCCCTCGACGAGCGGGTCAAGGTCACGGTGGACATCTGCTGCCTCACCGAGTACCACGCGCTCCTCGCCGACAAGGGCCTCGCGCGGCACGGCATCTACTACTACGTGCCGGGCCTCCTGAAGGAGTTCACCGCGGCCGACGTGAACGCGCTCATCGCCCCCCGCGCCCACCTCGGGCTGGCCGGGACGCTGGACAGGCTGACCCCTCTCGCCGGGCTCGACATCATCGACCGTGAGCTGAAGGCGGTGTACGCCGAGGCGGGTCATCCCGAGCGGTGGAGGCTCCTTCGTTACGACGTGGGGCACCAGGAGACGGCCGAGGGGCGCCAGGAGGTCCTTGCCTTCCTGCGGGCCAACCTGTAAGCGCCGCTCGGCGGGCGCCCTCGTGGGGTGACGGCCAGTCACCATTCCGCGTAAGCGCTTACGTACGGCGTACGCGCCGGGAGCGGGACTCCGCTGAGAAGAAAGGACTTACAGGCCGTGGACTCCGGGCACGGGAGTTGCTGGCCAGAGCCTGCATGCATGAATCGGACGAGGGCCAACCCCGGGGCGATGCCGCCGGTCCAAGGTGGGTGACATGGGCCTAACCTCATTCCCCTGGAGCGTTTCCGTGCCCCGGACCGTCGATCGCTCCGTCGCGAGCGAGTCTCCCGTGGTCTCCGCCCTCGGCCGGTGTCGGCCGCTCTTCCGCCAGTCGGTCCTCGTCGTCATCGCGCCGGAGCACGAGCCCTGGGACGCGCTCCGTTTCGCCCGGGCCGAGGGTGCGTGTGTCACCGCGCTCTGTGCGCTGGAGCAGGCGGACGACGCGAGGGCCGCCGGTGCCGCCGTCGTCCTGGACCCCGAGCGCACCGACCCGACGTGGTATCGGGGGTGGTCGGTGATCGTCGATCCGGAGAGGAAGATCGGTTACCGCAAGGCCCGGCGATCGCTGCGCCCTGGCGGCGTCTACGTGACCACCGTGGCGGGCCCCTCGGACCGGGCCTTGGCCGCCCTGGGCCGTGTCACCGGCGGGCCCCGCGTCGAGGGCCTGCGGGCCTGACCCGCCTCGCCCCGGTCGGGGGTCGTCAGCGCATCAGGGTGGCGGCGACCAACCCCAGCGCGAGCAGGGTGTTGGTGCCGAGGTTCCACGCGACGTTGGCCCCGAGGGCCGGGACCGGCACCGGCTCGCGCGTGTCACCGAGCGCCCAGGCCAGGGGCTTCGCGAGCAGGACCGACGGCAGGACGGCCGCGAGCGCGTGCACGGGCAGGACCCTCAGCGCCACGGCGAAGGCGATCGCGAGCGGGGTCAGGAGCGCCGCCGCGGCGTAGACGAGAGCGGCGCGCCTTCGCCCGAGCACGAGGACGATGTTCTTCCGCCCGCCGGCCCGGTCGGCCTCCTCGTCGGGGAACTCGTTGAGGAGGAGCAGGTCGAACGTCATGAAGAAGGCCGGCACGCCGGCGCAGAGCGCGCCCGCACCGGGAGGCTGACCCTGGACCCACGCCGCGCCCCACACGGGGAGAGCGCCCAGGCCCAGCCCGGCCATGATCTCGCCGACGCCGATCCGGGCGAACACGTCCGTGTAGAAGAGGACCGACGCCGCTCCCGCCGCCATCAGCAGCGCGAACATCGGCCCGAGCTGCAGCGCGAACCAGCCCCCGATGAGGCCGCCGATCGCCGCGCACGCGTAGGCGAAGATCCGGGTCGCGCGTACCGAGAGCCGCCCGGCGGGGAGCGTCCCGCTGCCCCCCGAGAACGGCGTGCGGATCGTGCGCATGTCGATGCCGCTGGCCATGTCGCTCGCCTCGTTGAGCGCGTTGACCGCCGCGTGCAGGAGGACGAGGCCGACCAGGGCGAGAACGGTCGGGACCCAGCCGAACGCGCCCTCGTGTGCGGCGGCAGCGGCCCCGGCGGCGACGAGGGTCACGGGGAGGAGGAGGAAGGGTGCCCGGGCGACACCGAGCCATGGGGCGAGGCCATTCATGGCCGCTATTCTAGAATCACCGGATGCCGGCTGCCGAGCGGAAACCGTGAGCCTCGCCTGGCTGTCGCAGGGCATGGCGGACGCCCCGGCCGACGACGCGTGGCTCTCGCCGCGCGAGGCGGCGTGGGTCGCCCGCATGCGCTTCCCGAAGCGGCGGACCGAGTTCCGCCTGGGACGCTGGACGGCCAAGAAGGCCCTCGCCCTCTACCTGGGCCGCGACGCGTCGGCGGACGCCCTGCGCGCGATCGAGATCGACCGCGCGCCCGACGGCGCGCCGGCGCCGCTCGTCGAGGGCCGGCCGGCCCACGCCTACCTGACCATGACCGATCGCGCCGACCAGGCGGTCTGCCTCGTCGGTCCCCCCGGAACCGCCCTCGGCTGCGACCTCGAGCTCGTCGAGCCGCGCAGCGACGCCTTCGTCGCCGACTTCCTGACCCCGGCGGAGCGGGCGCTCGTGGCCGCGGCCGGGGCCGAGCGTGACCTCGTGGCGAACCTCGTGTGGTGCGGCAAGGAGTCGGCCCTCAAGGTGCTGCGGACGGGCCTGCGCCGCGACACGCGCAGCGTCGAGGTGTCGTTCCCGCCGGGGGACACGGTGATCGGCTGGCGGCCGATGGGCGTCCGCGCGGTCGAGGGCACGCTCTTCCCGGGCTGGTGGCAGCGCTTCGGCGCGTTCGTCCTGACGCTGGCCGCGACCGGGGCCTTCGAGCCGCCGCGGCCGCTCGTCGACCCGCCCGGCCTCGCCACCGCGGTCCCGGGCCACGCCTGGCTCTCCGAAGGCTCCATCCACCCGCGAGGTGCACGATGATCGACCGAACGTGCGTGACGGCCCTCCTCCTGGCCCTGGCCGCCCCGCTCCCGGCCCAGGAGAAGCGCGAGATCACCGTCGAGTGGATCTTCTCCGACGCGGGCGAGGAGCCGACCCGGCTGCCGCGGTTCGAGTGGACGAGCGCCGGGGACGTGTTGCTCCTCGACACGCGGAAGCCGAAGGACGGGCGGACGCTCGAGCGGCTCGGCACGACCGGGGCCCGCACCCCGGCCGTGGACGGCCAGGCCGCCCTGGCGAGCCTGAAGGCGCTCCTCGGGGACTCGGGCGTGCCGGAGTCGCTGGCCTGGCCCGATGCGCTGGACCGTGCCGGACGCCGTGCCGCCTACGTCTTCGCCGATGACCTCTTCCTGCTCGACCTCGCCACCTCCCGCTTCGAGCGGCTGACCCGGACCGCGGAGAAGGAGTCCGTCCCGCGCCTGTCTCCCGACGGCCGGAGGCTGGCCTTCTTGCGCGGCAACGATCTCTTCGTCGTGGACCTGGCCTCCCGCACCGAGAGCCGCCTCACGAGCGACGGGTCGGACACCGTCCGGAGCGGCGCGCTCTCGTGGGTGTACTGGGAGGAGATCTTCGACCACGAAGACGCGGGCTACTGGTGGTCCGAGGACGGCGGCGCGATTGCGTTCCTCCGCACGGACGAGTCCGCGGTCACCCAGGTGACCTTCCCGGACTTCCGGCCCGCGGTGCCGGGCGTCCGCACCCAGCGGTATCCGAAGGCGGGAGGCACCAACCCCTCCGTCCGCGTGGGCATCGTGGAGGTCGAGAGCGGGCGCACCGCGTGGATGGACCCGGAAGCCGCACCGTGCGAGTACGTCGTCGCGGTGGATTGGTCGCCCGACAACCGGCGCGTGGCCGTGCAGACGGAGAACCGGCTGCAGACGCGCCTCGACCTCTACTTCGTCGACCGCGCGAGCGGGAAGCCGACCCGCGTCCTGACCGAGACGGACGCCGCCTGGGTGAACACGCAGGACCTGAAATTCATCGAGGGTGGAAGACGGTTCCTGTGGACCTCTGACCGCGACGGCTACACGCACGTCTACCGCTACGCCCTGGACGGGACGCTCGAGGACCCGGTGACGAAGGGCCCGTGGTCGGTACGGGGCCCCGGCGGTTTCACATCGGCCCCCAGGGGGGCGATCGTGGCGGTGGACGAGGCACGCGGCTTCGTCTACTTCACCGCCCTCGAGAAGTCGCCGATCGAGCGGCACCTGTACCGCGTCCGCCTCGACGGCTCGGGGATGGAGAGGCTGTCGCGCGAGGACGGCGTCCGATCGGTGACCTTCTCCCCGGACCACCGCTTCTATCTCGAGGGCCACTCGAGCCACGCGACGCTCCCGTCGCTGTCGCTTCGCGATGCCGACGGCGCGCTGAAGGCGACGCTCGCCCCGCCGCGCACGGACCTGCTGGCCGGCCTCGACCTGCAGTACCCGGAGCTGCTGACGGTGCCGGCCGAAGACGGGACTCCGCTCCAGGCCAGCCTCCTCAAGCCCACGGGCTTCGATCCGGCGCGCCGTTACCCGGTGATCCTCCACGTCTACGGGGGACCGGGCGCACCCAGGGTCCTCGACCGGTGGGACGGGGGCCTCTTCTTCAACCAGCTGCTCCTGAAGGAGGGCTACGTCGTCGCCAGCATCGACAACCGCAGCGCCACCGCGGCGAGCCGAGCGCACGAGACCTCGGTCGCGCGCCGCCTGTGGAGCGACGGCGAGCTCGGCGACCTCGTCGCCGGCGTCCGCTGGCTGAAGTCGCAGCCCTGGGTGGACCCCGAGCGGGTCGGGGTGTGGGGCTGGAGCGGCGGGGGGACGTTCACCCTGGTCGCGCTCACGCGGTCGAAGGAGTTCAAGGCCGGCATCGCGGTCGCCCCGAGCACCGACTGGCGCTTCTACGACACGAAGTTCACCGAGGCCTACATGAAGCCGCCCGCCGAGAACCCCGAGGGCTACGAGCACACCTCGCTCCCGCCACGAGCGAAGGACCTGCACGGGCGGCTGCTGCTGGTCTTCGGGACCGGGGACGACAACGTTCACCCCCAGAACAGCTGGGCCTTCGTGGACAGGCTGGTGGAGGCGAGGATCCCGTTCGACCTGATGGCCTACCCCATGCGCCAGCACGGGATCGAGGACCGCCCGGCCAGCATCCACCTCTTCGACAAGATGCTGGAGTTCTGGAAGCAGCGCCTCTAGGAGTGGACCGGCTCGACCTTCCCCCCGCAGCGGGAGCAGCGGGGGGCGCGCGCGCCCACGCGGCCCACCCACCCGCACTTCGTGCAGCGGCCCTCGAAGTAGCCCCGGCTCACGTCGTCGAGGAGCGGTCGGTGGTGGAGGTAGTGGAGGACCAGGGTCCGGAAGCTCTGGATCCCCTCCGGGGTGGTGGCCTTGCGGTCCACCTCGACCCCCACGCCGTTCGCGAGGGGATCGAAGACGTTCACCACCCGGCCCACGAGGGCGAAAGCCTCGCACACGCCGGGGTAGCCCTCGAACGCGACCGCGATCCGGTTGCCCACGAGGGCGCCGGGGACGGCCTCGAGGCCCATGCCGCGCGCGTTCACGTCGCGGACCTTGGCGATGAGCGGGGGCCCGTCCTCGACCCGCACGCTGACCGTCACCGGCATCTTCATCCGTTTGCCGAAGCGGCGGTCCACCCCGTCCGGCGCCTCGTCCACCATGGGCCACGCCTCCTCGCGCGGCCATTCTAGCGCGGAGGCGGACCGGCTCAGGCCTGCTTTCTCAGGCCGACCGCGGCCAGCAGCCAGGCCACGGCGAGCAGCGCGAAGGCCACGATGAGCGGCACCGTGCCCTCGGCGAGGCCGGCCAGGAACACCTGCCACGCCTTCGCCGTGGCGAAGGGGTCGGTCGCCGCCTCCAGCCTCCGGGTCACCCCGACGAGGGCGTTCGTGATCCCGAGGAGGAAGGCGGTGAGGGCGGCGAACGTCGTGGTCGCGGAGAGGGGCCGCAGGACCGCGAGGCCGTGCTCGGTGGGCCGCAGCGCGAAGCGGATCGCCGTCCAGAGCGTTCCGAGGCCGACGATCGCGACGAACAGTGTGATGATGATGCCGGGGGCCATGTCCACCTCCTGGGGCCAGACCGTCATGGGAGAGGACGCGGGGCGGGCCTCGGCGTGACCGGGTGTCACGCCGGGGCCTCCCGAGCGTCTTAGCCTTCGTGGAGCGCGAGATCGAGCTGCGCCTCGTCGCCCGCCTCAAGGGCGGGGACCCGGACGCCTTCGAGGCGGTCTACGAGGCCTATCGGCCTCGGCTGTTCTCCTTCCTCGTCCGCCTCAGCCGGCGGCGCGACGTGGCCGAGGACCTCCTGGAGGAGACGTGGCTGCGCCTCGTGGGCCGGGTCGCGACCCTCGCGGACGAGGCGTGTCTCGGCCCGTGGCTCTTCGCGGTGGCCCGCAACCTCTACTTCAGCTGGCGGCGGTCGCGGGCCGTGGACGAGACGCGCACGAGCGAGCTCGATCCCGCGTGGCCCGCGCCCGAGCGGGGCGACTCGCCCTTCGAGGCCGCCGCGCGGTCCGAGCTCGAGCGGCGGTTGGAGGCGGCCCTGGGGCGGCTGTCGCTCCGGGATCGCGAGGTGCTGCTGCTCGTCGGCGTCGAGGGGATGACGCCGTCGGAGGCGGCGGCCGCGTGCGGGCTGCCGGCGGTGACGCTGCGGGCGCGCCTGCACCGGGCGCGCGAGAGGCTGGCGGCCGAGATGGGCGCGGACCGCGCGGCGCCGCGGGCGAAAGCGGGGTGAGGACCATGACGACGCGGGAGCTCGGGGAGGAGGTCGAGACGGGCCTTCGCGCCCTGCGCGTGCACGACGCGCGGCCGGGACCGGGCCGAGCGGATCCGGGCGCGCTGCCTGGCCGCGCTCGAGGCGCGGCGGAGGATCGAGGTGCCGGGGAAGGGACGCGGCGCGGCGTGGCGGGGCTGGCTGGAGCCCGCGTTCGCGCTCGGGCTGGGGGCGCTCTACCTGGCCGAGGCCGTGACGCGCGCGCTCGCCGTCTACCGCTGACTCCGCCGCCCTCGTCAGCGCGGCGGGTGCTGGCGAAGCTTCATGCCGGACTCGGCGATGAGCCGCCGGTACGCCTCTTCGAGCCCCGCCCCGTACTCGTAGGGCTTGTCGAAGACGACCTCGCGGATCCCGGCCTGGATCGACTCCTTGGCGCAGCCGAAGCAGGGGCGCAGCGTCGCGTAGAGGATGCCGCCGTTCGTGGCGTTGCCGTGGCGGGCGGCCATCACGATCGCGTTCTGCTCGGCGTGGACGCAGACGCAGGTGTCGTAGCCGGCCCCGGGCGGGGCGTCCGAGGCGCAGCGGGGGCAGCCGCCCTCGGCGCAGTTGGCGACGCCCATCGGGGTGCCGTTGTAGCCGGTCGCGATGATCGCCTTCTCGACCACGATCAGGGCGCCCACCTGGCGGCGGATGCAGTTCGAGCGCGCCCCCACCGCCCGCGCGATGCCCATGTAGTACTCGTCCCAGCCCGGCCGCTCGAAGGCCACCTCGACCCTCCCGCCCCTCGAGGGTGCGCGGAGTCTCCCGCAGGATCCCCGGCCGCGCAAGGCCGGCTTGACCGGCGGGGCGCGGGGGAGGCACGATGCGCGCCGGCTCCGCCGCCATGCCGGCCAACCTCTCGCCCGAGTACAAGGACGCCCAGGAGAAGTTCCGCCGCGCCCGCGAGCCGCAGGAGAAGCTCGAGTGCCTGCGGGAGATGCTGCGCACGATCCCCAGGCACAAGGGGACGGAGCACCTGCAGGCCGAGATCAAGACCCGCATCAAGGAGCTGACCGACGAGGCTCGGCGGGCCGAAGAAGGGGGCGGTCCGCGGCGGGCCCGACCTGACGGTCCGGCACGAGGGCGCCGGCCAGGTGGCGCTCGTCGGCCCGCCGAACGCCGGCAAGTCGAGCCTGCACGCGCGGCTCACCGGCTCCCACGCGGTGGTGGGGCCGTACCCCTTCTCGACGAAGTACCCGCTGCCGGGCATGCTGGCCCACGAGGACGTGCAGTTCCAGCTCGTGGACCTCCCGCCCGTGGCCGCGGACACATTCGAGCCCTGGATGTCCGGCACCCTCCACAACGCCGATGCGGTGGCGCTCGTCGTGGACCTCTCGGACCCCGGCTGCGTGGAGCAGCTCGACGCCGTCGAGCGGCGTCTCGCGGAGAAGAAGGTGACCCTCGTCCCGCGCCTCGGCGCGCCGGCGGTGGCCGAGGCCGCCCACGAGGGGGAGGACGCCGGCCTCGACCCCTTCCGCGCGCGACTGCCCGCGCTGCTCCTCGCGAACAAGGCCGACCTCTTCGCCGACCCCGGCGCCGAGCTCGCGGTCTTCCGGGAGATCGCGCCCGACCCGTTCGACTCCCTGGCCGTCTCCGCCGAGACGGGGGCCGGCCTGGCCGCGGTCGGGCCCGCCCTCCACTCCCTGCTGGGAATCGTGCGCGTCTACTCGAAGGTGCCGGGCCACCCGCCGGACATGGGGCGGCCCTTCACCCTGCGCGGCGGCGGGACCGTGCGCGACGTGGCGCAGCAGGTCCACCGCGGGATGGCGGCCGAGCTGAAGTTCGCCCGCGTGTGGGGGGCGAGCGCCGAGTTCGAGGGACAGCAGGTGAGCGCCGCCCACGCCGTCCGGGACAGACGTGGTCGAGCTGCACTGGTAGCCGGGGAGGGACCTTCGATGCTGATCGTCGACTCCTACGCCGTGGCGGTCGGGCTCTGCTTCGTCACCATGCTGTGCTGGGGGTCGTGGGCCAACACCCTCAAGCTGGCCTCGAAGGAGTGGCCCTTTCCCCTCTACTACTGGGACTACGCGATCGGCCTCGTCGTGACCTCGCTCGTGCTCGGGCTCACGATCGGGAGCACGGGCAGCGAGGGGCGGGGCTTCCTCGCCGACCTGCGGCAGGCGGGCGGGGATGCGCTCGGGTCGGCCTTCGTCGGGGGCATCGTCTTCAACCTCGCGAACCTGCTGATCGTGGCCGCCATCGACGTGGCCGGCCTCGCCGTGGCCTTCCCCGTCGCGATCGGCCTCGCCCTCGTCGTCGGCGTGGTCGTGAACTACGTCGCCACCCCCCTCGGCAGCCCGGTCCTTCTCTTCGCGGGCGTCGCCCTCGTGGTCGCGGCGATCCTCGTGGACGCGCGGGCCTACGCGAAGCTGCCATCGGCGAAGGGGGCGACCGCCAGGGGCCTCGCCCTCTCCGTGCTCTCCGGGCTGCTGATGGGCTTCTTCTACCGATTCGTGGCGGCGTCGATGATCACCGACTTCCGGGACCCGCAGGCCGGGCGGCTCACGCCCTTCTCCGCGATGCTCGTCTTCACCCTCGGCGTCCTCCTCTCGAACTTCCTCTGGAACTCCTTCTTCATGTACCGGCCGGTGAGCGGCGCCGCCACCACCTACGGCGAGTACGTCACGAAGGGCAACCCGAGGCTCCACCTCGTCGGCCTCCTCGGCGGCTTCATCTGGTGCTTCGGCATGACGATGAGCCTCATCGCCTCCGAGCAGGCGGGCTTCGCGATCTCCTACGGCCTCGGCCAGGGAGCGACGATGGTGGCGGCGGCGTGGGGGGTCTTCGTCTGGAAGGAGTTCGCGGGCGCGGGCGCCTCGGGGACGGGCCGGCTCATCGCCGCCATGTTCGTCTCTTCATCGCCGGGCTCGCGATGATCGTCGCGGCGCGGCTGGTCGTGAGGACGAGGCCGTGAAGGGAGCGATCGTCGTCGTCGGCAGCTCGAACGTCGACCTCGTCATGAAGATGCCCCGCCTGCCGAAGGTCGGCGAGACGGTGACCGACGGCGTCTTCGCCCAGGTATTCGGGGGCAAGGGCGCGAACCAGGCGGTGGGGGCGGCCCGCGCCGGAGGAGACGTCGTCTTCGTCGGCTGCGTGGGCGACGACGCCTACGGCGGCCAGGTGGTCGAGAGCCTGAAGGCAGACGGCATCGACACCCGCTTCGTCTTCGAGGAGAGCGGGAGTCGCCTCCGGCACCGCGCTCATCATGGTCGGCGGGCGAGGGCCGGAACTGCATCGCGGTGGCCCCCGGCGCCAACTACCGCCTGACCCCCGCGCACGTGGACCGCGCCCGCGAGGCGATCGAGGGGGCGGCGATCGTCATCAGCCAGTGCGAGATCCTGCCGGAGACGCTCGACCACGTGATCGCCCTCGGGGCGGAGCTCGGCAAGCCGGTCATGCTCAACCTCGCGCCGGCGCGGCAAGTCGCGGAGGCCTCGCTCGCGCGGCTCGCGTACCTCGCGGTGAACGAGACCGAGGCCGAGTTCCTGACCGGCCGGAGGCCGTCGCGACCGACGCCGACGTCGAGGCGGCGGCCCAGGCGCTCCTGCGCGAAGGGGCCGAAGACCGTCGTGCTGACCCTCGGCGCGCGCGGCGCCTACGTGGCCGGGGACGGCGTGCGCGCGCTCGTGCCCGGCTTCGCGGTGGAGGCGGTGGACACGACCGCGGCCGGCGACGTCCACTGCGGCGCGCTGGCGGTGGCCCTCGTCGAGGGCCGCCCGCTGCTCGACGCCGTCCGCTTCGCCAACGCCGCCGCGGCGCTCTCCGTGACGAAGCTCGGCGCGCAGCCCTCGGCCCCGCGGCGGGACGAGATCGAGGCGCTTCTGCGGAAGGCGGACGGCTGAGAGCTGTCCGGTTGTCGGTCAGGCGGGGAGGCCGGACTCGGTCCCCGTGTGAAGCAACTCGCTGTGCCTCAGCCGGATCCGGACGTCCGCTCTACCTGGCATAACCCCTGCTTTCCCACCCGCGGGGGCGAGGCCCTCTCGCGGATCGCCCTGGCGCGACGGGAGTAGGATGTGATGCACGACCAAGAGACGCAGGCGGGCGTGGAGGCTGGAGGGCACGAGATCGTGACCGACGACTCCGGGTCGGAGAGGCGCCGGGCCTTCCGCCGCAAGCTGCCGTTCGGCCGGGGGGCGGTGCTGCTGGTCGGCGCGCGGGCCCACATCGTGGGCGTCGCCGACGTGAGCGTGACCGGCGCCTACCTCTCGACCCGCGCCCCCGTCGCGGTCGGGGAGACCCACCTGCTGAAGCTGCTCATCCTGCCCGAGCGGGTGGAGCTCGCGCTGCGGGCCGAGGTCGTGCGCGTGGCACAGGCCGAGCACGAGTCCCCCCAGCACCCGCGCGGGGTGGCCGTGCGCTTTCTCGAGCCCGAGCCCGACTCCCTCGCGCGCCTGCAGGCCTTCGTCGCCCGCGAGCCGAAGCGCCCGCGGCCGGTGAGCTAGCCCCCGACGACCGCCCGGGCCTTGGCCAGCGCCCGGCGCAGGCCGTGGTCCGGGCCGAGTGCGTCCACCTCGTCCCAGGGCACCCAGCGGATCTCGTGCAGCTCCGCGAGGTCGGGGGCAACCGTCGCGCCCTCCGGGGCGACCACGAGATAGCGCAGGTCGAGGTGCTCGTGGGCGGGCTCGTTCCCGCGCGCGGGGATGTCGTGCACGTCCACGTCGAGCGGGCGCGGTGCCCTCGGGTGGAGCGAGAGGCCGGCGATGCCGCTCTCCTCGAAGGCCTCGCGCAGGGCCACCTCCTCGCCGGTCGTCTCCCCGGGGTCGCCGTGGCCCCCCGGCTGCAGCCAGCGGTCGAGCTTGCGGTGGTGGAGAAGGAGGACGCGCGTGCCGTCCGCCGAGACCGTCATCGCGCTGCCGGTCAGGTGGCCCTCGGCGATGCCGCGGTCGAAGGGGTACTCGTGGCGGTGGACGAACTCGAGAATGAGGTCGCGGTCGCGCGCCTCCTCCTCGTCGGCGGGCGCGTGGCGGCGGAGGGCGTCGGCGAGCGCGTCGCGGGATTCCGAAGGGCCGGGCACGGGAGCGGGATTCTACGCGATCTGCTAGATTGCCGGGCGCACCATGACCGCCCCACCGGCCGAGCCCCGGGCGGCCCGCGCGGCGCGGGCCCTGCCCTTCCTGGTCGCCCTCTCCGGCGCAGCCGCCCTCGTCTACGAGTCGCTCTGGATGCGCTCGTTCGGCCTCGTCTTCGGCGGCACCACGTCGGCGGTGGCCATGGTGCTGGCCGTGTTCATGGGCGGGCTGGCCCTGGGGAGCGCGCTCGCCGCGCGCCGCCCGGCCGCGGACCCCCTGCGGGCCTACGCGCTCGTGGAGATGGCCGTCGGGATGACCGCCCTCCTGACCCTGCCCCTCTTGCGCGCGCTGCCGTGGGCGTACGGCGTCCTCGTGTCGCGGTCGGGCCTCTCCGGGGCCGCCGAGTCGGCCGGGATCGCCCTGCTCGCCGCGCTCGTCCTCCTGCCCCCGACCGTGCTGCTCGGGGCCACGGTGCCGCTGGCGGTCGAGTTCCTCGCGCGGGCGGGGGCCGACATTAGGGCGGGGTTCGGCCGGCTCTACCTCCTCAACACGCTGGGTGGCGCCCTCGGCGTGGCCCTGGCGCCGTTCGTCCTCGTGCCCGCCCTCGGGGTAAGAGGGACCCTGGTCGCGGCGGCGGCCCTGAGCCTCTTCGTGGGCGGGGTGACGCGGCGGTGGTCGCGCGAGATCGGGCCGCTCGCCCCCCCGGCAGGTCCCCCGGAGCCACCCGGGGCGGGACGGGCGGAGAGCCCTCTCGCCCTCGGTCCCGCGCTCGCGGTCGCGTCCGGGGCGGCCACCTTCGGCGTCGAGGTGCTCTGGACCCGGTCCTACGCCCTCGTCATCGGGTCGTCCGTCTACGCCTTCAACCTGATGCTCCTGGCGGTGCTGCTCGGGATCGCGCTCGGCTCGGCTCTGTACGCCCGCGTGCGCGGCCGGGTCGGGCGGCCGACGCGCGCGGTGGGCCTGCTCTTCGCGGTCGCCGGCCTCGCCATGCTCGCGGGCGAGTGGGCGATCGGCCGGCTCCCCATCGTCTACTTCGCCGCGCTCGGGGCACTACCCGTGTCGTTCGCCGCCCACCAGGCGGCCGGTCTCGCCCTCTGCCTCCTCACCATGCTGCCGGTGACCGTGGCCCTCGGCCTCACCTTCCCGCTGCTGCTGCACCTCGTCCGCCCCGGCCACGGGGCGCAGCGGGCCGCGGGGCGGCTCTACGCCTGGAACACGGCGGGGGCCATCCTGGGGGCCCTGGCGGCCGACCTCGTGCTGGTGAGGCACCTCGGCCTCCAGCGGCCGTACCTCGTCTTCGCGGGGCTGCTGCTGGCCGGGGGAGCATGGGCCCTCGCCGCCGCGGCCCGGTGGCGCCCCGTCCTCCAGGCGGCGGCCCTCGTCGGGACGGCCTCTGCCGCCGGGGCCCTCGTCCCCGGCTGGGCGCCCTGGGACCCGGTCCTGATGACCTCCGGCGTCTACCGCTACGCGCTCGAGTGGAGAGGCAGCCTCGACTCCGCCCGCCGCCTCCCCGCGTGGCTGCGCGAGCAGCGGACGCTCCTCTTCTACCGCGAGGGGAGCGAGGCGGTCGTGGCCGTCTCCGAGCCCAAGGGGGGCGGCCGCCGCTTCCTCTCGGTCGAACGGACAGACCGACGCCGGCAGCGGGGCCGAGGACGTGGTGACGCAGAAGACCCTCGCCCACGTGCCGATGCTGCTGCACCCCGCGCCGAAGCGCGTGCTCGTGATCGGCTGGGGAGCGGGAGCGACGGCGGCCTCGGCGGCCCTCTACCCGTTGGACGTCGCTCGAGTGCGTCGAGATCGAGCCCGCCACCTGGGAGGCGGCGCCCCTGTTCGCGGACCTCAGCGGGGGACTGAAGGGCGACCCGCGCTTCCGCATGACGTTCCGCGACGGCCGCAACCACCTGCTGCGCGGCCGCGGGGGATTCGACGTGATCGTGTCCGAGCCCTCGAACCCCTGGATCTCGGGCGTCTCGAACCTGTTCACCCGGGAGTTCCACGAGGCCGCTCTCGCCCGCACCGCCCCGGGTGGCGTGTTCGCCCAGTGGTTCCACTACTACAACCTGGACCCCGCCGACGTGAAGGTCGAGGTGAAGACGTTCCTGTCGGTCTTCCCGCACGCCTCGCTCTGGCTCGTGCCCCCGGTGGGCCCGCCGGGCGGTGCTTTGAACCTCGCGGCAGACCTGCTCCTCGTGGGCAGCCGCGAGCCGCACCGGCTCGACCGGGCACGGCTGGAGCGCGCGTTCGCCGAGCCCGCCCTCGGCGCCGACCTGCGCTCGACGCGCGCCCTCGGCGACCCCGCCGCCCTCGCGGCGACGTTCGCCATGGGCCGCTCGGAGATGGAGCGCTGGGTCGAGGACCGGCAGGCGTTCCCCTCGGGGACGCCGCTCAACACCGACGACCACCCGTACGTTGAGTTCGTGGCGCCCCGGAGGAACGTGGTGCCGCCCGCGGACGCGGCGCGCCAGGCGGCCGGGCAGTACGCGGCGATGGGCCGGGTCTCGGGCGACGTCCGGGCGGTGCTGTCGGAGGCGCTGCCAGAGGGACCGGCGGGAGCCACGTTCCTGCGGGCGCTGGGAGAGCGCTACGCGGCCGCGGTGCAGCCCGAGCGCGCCGCGCGCGCGTGGGACGCGGCCGTCCTCGCCGACCCGAAGGACGCGAGGGCGTGGGAGTCGGTCGGCAACCTCGCCCTCGACCGCCTCGACTACGCGCGGGCCGGCGAGGCACACCGGGCGCTCGTGCGGCTGGAGCCCGGGAACGCGGCGGCGTGGCTGCGGCTCGGGGCGATCCTCGCCCGTCAGCAGCGCTGGGCCGAGGCCCGGGAGGCGATCGCGAAGGCGCAGGCCCTCGACCCCGGGGCGCCGGTCGACGCGGAGCTCGTCCGCTTCCTCGAGCGCCGGGCGTCGGCCGCCCGCTGAGGACTGTGGCAGACTGCTGAGCGTGGACCTCGTGGCCGTGAACCCGGAAGGCACGCTCTACGTCTCGGGCGACGTCGAGGACTGGGAGGCCCTGCGCGAGCGGGGCATCGACACGATCGTCGACATGGACGGCGACGTGGACCCGGGCCTCCCCGAGGCCCCGAACACGATCTTCTACGTCTACCACCCCATCCTGGACGAGGACCTGCCGAACCTCACCAAGATCGAGGCCCTGGGCCGCCTGGTGGCCGACCTCGTCTCCGCCGACCACCGCGTGCTCGTCCACTGCCGCATGGGCCTCAACCGCTCCGTGCTCGTCGTTGCGACCGCGCTCACCTACCTCGGCATGACGGGCGAGCAGGCCGTGGCCCACCTGCGCGAGCGGCGCCCCGGCGCCCTCTTCAACGAGAGCTTCGCCGCGCACGTCCTCTCGCTGCCCGCCCGCCGCATCCGCGTCGAGACGCTGTGAGGACCGGCCCCGCGCCTCAGGCGCCGCCGGGCTTGAGGTGGAAGCGGACCGTGACGACCATGATCACCGGCGTCGGTATACCGTTGAGCAGCGTCGGCGTGTAGGTCCACTGGCGGACGGCCTCGAGGGCCGCCTCGTCGAGCACCGGTATGCCCCGGAGGACGGTCGCGTTCGACACCCGTCCGCGGGGGTCGATCGTGCACTCGATGATGACGATGCCCTGGACTCCGGCCTTCGCCGCGAGCATGGGGTAGACCGGCGGCACGTCCACCAGCTTCCGGGGCTCCCGGACGTTGCCGCCCACGCGCACGGCCTTCGCCGGCGGCGGAGGAGGCGCGTCCGGCAACCCGCCGACGACGCCGCCGACCACGCCGCCCGGGACCCCGCCCTCGACGCCGCCCGGCACGCCACCCTCGATCCCGCCGAGGTCGAGGCCCTCCTCCGGCTTGATCTCGGTCGGCACCTCGATCGGCGCGACGAAGCCGGCCGGCGTAGCCACGGTGGCCTTCGGCACCGCACGCGCCGCCGCGAGCGAACGGGCGGCCGGGGGCGGCGGGGGTGGTGGAGGCGGAGGCGCCGCCATGGGCTCGATGAAGAAGGCCCGGACTCCGCTCTCCGGCTCGGGAAGCACGTCCGCCAGGAGGAGGGGGATGAGCGCGAGAGCGACGGCGGCGGTGGCGTGGAGGACCACCGAGGCGGGCAGGGCCAGCCCCCGCCGCCTCCGGACCGCGGGGTCGACGGCGGTGAGGCCGTAGTTGCCGAGCGTGAGCGTCGGCTCCGGGCCCCGCGTCCTCGGGCCCGCCACGCGGTGCTCTCCGGAGTGCCGCAGCACGCCCTCGTGGCGCGCCTCGTCCACGAGCCGTTCAAAGTCCTGGATCGTCGTCGGGCCTGCCATGGTCCCCTCCTCCGGTCCGCTAAACGGAGGTACGAGGGGCGAGGCCGCGATGTTCGTTCGTCAGGCCGGGGCCCGGCGCCTCAGGCGCCGGGCTTGAGATGGAACCGCACCGTGATGGTCATGATCACCGGCGTCGGAACGCCGTTGAGCAGCGTCGGCGTGTAGACCCACTGGCGGACGGCCTCGAGGGCCGCCTCGTCGAGCATCGGCACGCTCCTTAGGATGGTCGCGTTCACGACCCGCCCGCGCGGGTCGATGGTGGCCTCGATGATGACGATGCCCTGGACGTAGGCTTTCGCCGCGAGCGCGGGGTAGACCGGCGGCACGTCCACCAGCTTCCTGGGTTCACGGATGTCGCCGCCCACGCGCACCGGCTTCACCGGCGGCGGGGGAGGCGCGTCCGGCAGCCCACCCACGACGCCGCCGACCACGCCGCCCGGGATCCCTCCCTCGACGCCGCCCGGCGCGCCGCCCTCGACCCCGAGGTCGAGGCCCTCCTCGGGCCGGATCTCGGTCGGGACCTCGATCGGCGCGACGAAGCCGGTCGGCGCGGCCGCCTTCGGCACGACACGCGCCGCCGCGGCCGGACGGGCGGCCGGGGGCGGAGGAGGAGGCGGAGGCGCAGGCGCCGCGATGGGCTCGATGAAGAAGGCGTGTACGGCGCCGCCGGGCTCGGGGAGCCCGCCCCCCAGGAGGAGGGGGACGACGACGAGCGCGGCGGCCGCGGTGGCGTGGAGGACCAACGAGGCCGGGAGGGCCAGCCCTCGACGCTTCCGGACCGCGGGGTCGACGCCGGTGAGCCCGTAGTTGCCGAGCGTGAGCCTCGGCTCCGGCCCGCTCGTCCCCGCGGGCCGTTCAGGATCTTCGATCCTCCCCAGCTTCGCCATATGATCCCTTCCCTGCAATCCGCTCAAATAGTGTACGTCAGCCGAAGCCGCGAAGTTCACTCGCCGGGCCGGGGACGTTAGGATTGGCGGGGCCGGCCGGGGAGGAACCGATGAAGGCGCTCGTGCTCCGCGAGTACATGAGGCTGGTCTACGAGGACGTCCCGAGGCCGCAGCCCGCCCCGGACGAGGTCCTGGTGAGGGTCGAAGCCTGCGGGATCTGCGGCAGCGACGTGCACGGGCTCGACGGCAGCACGGGACGGAGACAGCCGCCGATCATCATGGGCCACGAGGCCGCGGGCGTCGTCGCGGAGGCGGGGCCCGCCGTCGACGGCTGGGCCGTGGGCGAGCGCGTGACGTTCGACTCGACGATCTATCGCCTCGACGACTGGTACACCCGGCGCGGCCTCTACAACTTGAGCGACGGCCGCACGGTCCTCGGCGTGTCGCCGGGCGAGTACCGGCGGCACGGGGCCTTCGCCGAGTACGTGGCGGTGCCGCAGCACATCCTCCACCGGCTGCCCGCGAGCGTGAGCTTCGAGCAGGCGGCCATGGTCGAGCCGGTGGCGGTGGCGGCGCACGCGGCTGCCCTGACTCCGCTCGCCGCAGGCGACATCGCCGTCGTGGTCGGCGCGGGAGTGATCGGCCTGTGCCTCGTCCAGGTGTTGCGCGTGGCCGGCTGCGCCCGCGTCTTCGCCGTGGACCTCGAGCCGCAGAGGCGGGAGCTCGCCCGCCGGCTGGGTGCGGACGACGCGCTCGATCCCCGTGAGGCCGACGTCGTCGAGACGATCGCGGCGGCGACCGGCGGCCGGGGGGCCGACGTGGCCTTCGAGGCGGTCGGGGTCGCGGACACGGTGAGGATGGCGATCGACGCGGTACGCCGGGGGGGGACGGTCACCCTCGTCGGCAACCTGTCCCCGGCGGTCGAGGTCCCGCTCCAGGCGATCGTCACGCGCCAGCTGAGGCTGCAGGGCAGCTGCGCGATCGCCGGCGAGGTCCCCGAGGCGCTCCGGATGATCGAGAGCGGGGCCGTGAACGTGGACGCGATGCGCTCGGCGGTGGCGCCGCTGTCGGAGGGCGCCGCGTGGTTCGACCGCCTCTACCGCAAGGAGCGCGGTCTGCTGAAGGTGATCCTGAAGCCCTAGGAGCGGTCGGGGGGGAAGGGAGCGCGGCATGGAGAAGCTCAGGACGGCGGTGATCGGCTACGGCAAGGTGGCGCACATCCACGCGGAGGCGCTCGCCTCGATCCCCGAGTCCGACTTCGTGGCCGTCTGCGGGCGCGACGCGGAGAAGGCCTGGGCCTTCGGCGAGCGGTACGGGGTGAAGCCGTTCACGAGCGTCGAGGAGATGGTCGGGGCGGGCGTCGAGGCCGTGGTCGTCGCCACGCCGCATCCCGCCCACGCCTCGGTCACGATCCCCGCGCTGCGGAAGGGCGCCCACGCGATCGTCGAGAAGCCTCTCGCCGCGTCCCTCGAGGACTGCGACGCGATGATCGCCGCCGCCCGGGCGGGCGGGCGCAAGCTGGCCACGATCAGCCAGCGGCGCCTCTACGAGCCGGTGCAGCGCGTGCGCCGGGCCGTCGACGACGGCCGGATCGGCCGGCCCGTGCTCGGCACGGCCACGATGCTGGGCTGGCGGGACGAGGCGTACTACCGCAGCGACCCCTGGCGCGGCCGGTGGGACGGCGAGGGCGGCGGCGTCCTCGTCAACCAGGCCCCCCACCCGATCGACCTCCTGCAGTGGCTCATGGGCGACGTGGACGAGCTCTGCGGGGCCTGGGCGAACCTCAACCACCCGTACATCGAGGTGGACGACACCGCGCTCGCCGTGCTCCGGTTCCGGAGCGGTGCCCTCGGCCAGATCCTGGTCAGCAACTCGCAGAACCCCGCCCTCTTCGGCAGGGTCTGGGTCCACGGCTCGAACGGGGCGACGGTGGGGGTCCAGACGGACGGCGGGGCCATGTTCATCGCCGGGATGACCGGCGTGACGGAGCCGCCGGTGAACGACGTCTGGACGGTCCCGGGCGAGGAGGGGAAGCTCGAGGGCTGGCGGACGCAGGACGCCGACTTCTTCCGCAGCGTCGACCCGACGAGGCACTACCACCGCCTGCAGATCCAGGACTTCCTCCGGGCCATCCTGGACGACCGGCCGCCGATGGTGACCGGCGAGGAGGGGCGCAAGACCGTCGAGATCGTCGCGGCGATCTACCGCTCGCAGCGGGAGCGGCAGCCGGTGAGGTTCCCCCTCTAGAGCCCGGCCCTCAAGGTCGCGAGGACCTGCGGGATCGCCTCGGTCACGGTCAGCCAGCCGAACACGACCGCGCCCGCGGCGAGGCCGAGTGCGAACACGGGCGAGGGCCGCAGGACGTCCCAGGCCTCCCGCGAGAGCAGCCTCGGCAGGACCACGTACAGCCCCACGCCGACCCAGAGCGCCTGCAGCGCGGTGAGCAGGATCCCGTCGAGGATCGCCGCGGTCCGCACGATCCCGATCGGGTTCTTCTGCATCACGTACACGACGATCATGTTCGTGCCGAAGAAGAGCACCAGGAAGAACCGGAACTGCGTCCGCCACGCGAAGCGCCGGTGCACGGCGGGGACGGCGAGGCGGAAGGCGTCGGCGAGCAGGCGCGGCCACCCGGCGAGCTGGCCGAGGAGGGTCCCCACGAGCGCGGCCACCGCGGCCACGAGGAAGACCGTCCCCCCGAGGGCACCCCACTGGCTCGAGAAGATCGCCGCGATGTTCCCGGCCAGCTCCACCCCGTCGCCCTTCGGCACCAGCTGCTGCGGCCGCAGGACGCCCGCTCCCGCGAGGACGAACGCGCTCGTCACCACCACGCCGATCACCAGCGCGACGGTGGCGTCGACGTAGACGACCCGGCACCAGCCCCGGATCTTCTCCGCGGTGGCGCGGGTCATCCCGCCGAGCGCGCCGCCGTCGGCCGGCTCCCCGTAGCCCCGGCCCGCGGCCGCCCCGTACCCGGCGCCGAGCACCCAGTAGGTGTACCAGACCTGGCTCGCGAACCCCCCGGCCCCCCACCCGAGGAGCGGCATGATCTCGCGCCAGGCGTTCGGCTCGATTCCCTGGGCCCCCGCCCAGGACGGCACGGCCGGCAGGTGGAACGCGAGGCTCTGCGCCAGCGCCGAGAAGCCGGGGAAGACGTGGACGGCCGCGTAGAGCGCGCCGCCCACGATGAGCAGGACGAAGAAGCTCATCACGCCCTTCAGGAGGTCGAAGGCCCCCGTCCACGCGATGAGGAACGCGAAGCCGGCCACGAGCCAGCCGGCTGCGCTCCCCGGCAGCGCGGGGACGAGCCGGTTCAGGAACGCGCCGGCCGCGGTGGCGACCGCCCCGATCGAGAGCGCACCCGCGAAGAGCTGCACGACGAGCACGATCCAGACGGCCCAGTTCCGAGGCCCCGGTACCCGCGCGAACATGTCGACCATGCCCTCGCCGGTGCAGGCGGTGTAGCGGGCGCCGGCCATCCCGATCCAGTACTTGAGCAGGATGCCGAGGACGACGGCCCACAGGATCGCCGTCCCCAGGACCGCGCCGGCCCGGGTGGCGAGCAGCACCTCGCCGGTGCCGATGTACTCGGCGGACCAGATGAAGGCGGGCCCCACCAGCAGCAGGACGCCGAGCCCCCGCGGGGGAGTGCGGATCTCGTCCTTCACCCTCACCTCTCAATCCAGATCGCGACGCCGGCGGGCGGCAGGCTCGGGGCGCCGTGCACGATCCTAGCCTGTTCCGGGGCCGCGATCGCCGGCCCGCTCCTCGAATGTGGCGGACGGCCCGCTGGCGTACGATGCGCCCGACGGGAGCTCGACCACGTTCTTCGCGAGGTCGCCCGCTCCGCCGTCGGAAGGGAGACGCCACGTGCGCAGGACCCTCTCACGCCGGAGGTTCGTGGGCGTCACCGTCGGCGCCGCCGCGGTCGCGCCGGCGGGAGCCCGGGCCGGAGCGCTCTCGCCGCCGGCGGCGCTCGACGACGCGGGCCGTCCCTGGTTCCTCCGCACCCGCCGCTGGGTGCAGACGAACCTCAACGAGCAGGACCCGGCGACGTACGACCAACGGTTCTGGGCCGACTACTGGAAGCGCGTGCGCGCCCAGGGCGTGATCGTCAACGCCGGCGGGATCGTGGCCTTCTACCCCTCGCGCTTCCCCTGGCACCACCGCGCGGCCGCGCTCGACGGGCGCGACCTCTTCGGCGAGATCCTCGCGGCGGCGCGGGCGGCCGGGCTCACGGTTCTGGCCCGGATGGACTCGACCCGCACCTACGAGGAGGTCTTCCGCGACCACCCGGGCTGGTTCGCCCGCGACGCGGGAGGGGAGCCTTTCCAGGGGGGCGACCTCTACACGGTGTGCGTGAACGGCCCCTGGGTCCGGGAGTGCGTGCCCGCGATCCTGCGCGAGATCGCCGAGCGCTATCGGCCCGACGGCTTCACCGACAACAGCTGGAGCGGGCTCGGGCAGGACAGGATCTGCACCTGCGACAACTGCAGGACAGGGTTCCGCACGGCCGCGTCGACGGATCTCCCCGCACGCGTGGACTGGGACGACCCGGCGTACCGGGCGTGGGTGAGGTGGAGCTACGCACGCCGGACGGAGATCTGGGACGAGTACAACCGCGTCGCGCACGAGGTGGGCGGGCGCGACTGCCACTGGCTCGGGATGTGCCAGGGCGACCCGTCGCGCATGTGCGCCGACTTCCGCCACCCGACGGCGATCTGGTCGCGCTCGCCGATTGTGATGCTGGACTGGCAGGCGCGCCGCGCCGGCGAGGGCTTCCAGACAAACGCGGCGGCCGGTAAGATCGTCCACGGGGTCCTCGGCTGGGACAAGCTCGTCCCCGAGAGCACGGCCCTCTACCTCGGCCCGACGCGGCCGATGTTCCGCAAGGCGGCCAAACCCGAACCGGAGGCGCGCCTGTGGGCCATCGAGGGGATGGCGGCGGGCATCCAGCCGTGGTGGCACCACCTCGGGGCGAGCCAGGAGGACCGCCGCCAGCTGCGCACGGCCGAGCGGCTGTCACGCTGGCACGCCGAGAACGAGGCGTATCTCGTGGACCGGGAGCCGATCGCCCCGGTTGGGGTCGTCTGGTCGGAGACGAACATCGACTGGTACGGCCGCGGGGAGTCGGCGACGCGGGCCGTGGCCCCGTTTGCCGGCACGGCCGAAGCCCTCGGGCTCCACCGGATCCCCTGGCGAGCCGTCCACGCCGACCACGTCGAGCGCGACGCGCCGGAGCTGGACGTGCTCGTCCTGCCGAACCTCGCGGCCTTGTCGGAAGCGCAGTGCGGGGCCGTGCGCCGGTTCGTCGAGGGAGGCGGAGGGCTCGTGGCGACGAGCGAGACGAGCCTCTACGACGACGAGGGACACCGTCGCGGCGACTTCGCCCTGGCGGACCTGTTCGGTGCTCACGCAACGGGCCGGCATCTCGGCTCCGAAAGCGGCCCCGCCGCATCGCAGTGGGCGAGCTTCGAGGGCCACAGCTACCTGCGCGTGACGGCCGGCACGGCGCGGCCTTCGGTGCTGGAGGGCTTCGAGGAGACGGACATCCTTCCCTTCGGCGGGCGGATCGAGATCGTGCGGGCGGAAGCGGGCGCTTCGGTGCCGCTCACCCTCGTCCCGGACTCGCCGCAGTCGCCCCCCGAGAACGTCTGGATGCGCGAGCCGCGCACCGACTGGCCCGCCCTGGTCCTGCACGCCACGGCGGGCCGAGGCCGGGTCGCCTACCTCAGTGCGGGACCTCGACCGCTGCTTCGGTCGCGACCGCATCCCCGACCACGGCCGGCTGATCGGAAACCTCGTGCGCTGGGCCTCTCGCCGGCCGATGCCCCTGGAGGTCGACGGCCAGGGCCTGTTGGACGTCCACCTCTATCGTCAGCCGGGTCGCCTCGTTCTCCACCTGGTCAACCTGACGAACCCGGCGGCCTTCCGCCCCTACGCGACGCAGCTCCACCCGGTGGGGCCACTCCGCGTGCGGCTGGCGAGGCCGAAGGACCTGCGGCCGGTCCGGGCCCGCCGGCTCGTGGCCGGGGGCGAGACTCCGTGCACCACCGACGGCGACTGGCTCGAGGTGGGCGTGGACCGGGTCCTCGACCACGAGGTGCTGGCGATCGAGTAGCCCTCAGGCGGTGCTCTGCCCGGTCGGAAATGGAACGAGGGCGAGGCACTCCGTGGAGAGCAGCTCGGCGCTCAGGCGCACGGCCAGAGGCCGTGCTGAGGCAATCTCCGCCACGCGTTCCGCGGGGACGAATAGAACGATCCGCGGCGGCTCGAGCTCCTGGCCGACGGGGTCGGGCCGGTGACCCTCGGCGATCAGCCGCTCCGCTTCGTCGCGAGGAACGGCGTAGGCCTCCCTCGCGAGGGCCAGCACGTAGCGGAACCGGTACCAGACTCCGCGGGCGTGCCGGCGCTGGCGGTACTCGAAGGAGCGGACGAGGACACGGGAGCGCATCTCGCGGAGACGGCGCTCCTGGGCGGGCGTCACCGCGTCTCCGGGTCGGCCGCGGTCAACCGCTGCAGCAGGTCGGCGACCCTCGGGCCGCTGCGGGTGGGGGTCCGGCATCCCGGGACGAGAGGCCAGCAGTGAGACGATCGTGAGGTTCGACCGGACGACGTGCCGGAGGTCGGGCCGCAGCCCGCGGTAGAGCGCCTCGACCTCGGCTCCCCGCGACCCGAGCGACAGCGCTCCAGGGTGGCGGCCGCGCCCGCTTCGAGCAGGTTCGGCACCTCCGAGCCGACCACGAGGACCCCGGGGGCCTCGAGGACCGGCCGCGCCGCGCGGATCGTGGCGATCAGGCGATCGCGAAAAGTCACGGCGGCCAGTATAAGGAGCGGCGAGAGCCGGGTCCACCCCGCCAACCCATTGACGCGCCCCGACTTGGTTGCTAGCCTCCGTTCCGGTGCAACCCCGCCCGGCGGGGCTTCGTACATTCTCGATGGTGCGGGTGCCGGGCCGGCCCGGTCGCCCGGGAGGAGAAGCCGCCATGTTCAGCCGTATCGCGAACCTCTTCAAGGGGTTCCTGAGCCTCTTCATCTCCGGTCTCGAGCGGCAGAACCCCAAGGCCCTGATCGAGGCCGAGAAGGAGAACCTCCGCGCCCAGATCGGTCGGTTCAACGAGAACCTCGCGAACCACGCCGGCTTCTGCGAGCGGCTGCTGCGCCAGGTGAAGAACCTCGAGACGCAGGAGCGCGACTTCGCGGCCAAGGCGGCGGCCAACCTCAAGGTCGGCAACCGCAACGCGGCCGGGCAGTACGCGCTCCAGCTGAAGACGGTCAAGGAGCAGCTCGACGAGAACCGCAAGCAGCTCGAGGCGGCCGAGTCGACCTACAAGAAGCTCGTGAAGTCCCGCGACGTCGCCGTCCGCGACGCCCAGGACAAGATCGAGAAGCTCAAGCGGATGATGACCGAGACGGAGATGCTCGAGGCCCAGGCGGAGCTGCAGGAGATGGCGACCGGCATGGTCACGTCGATCGGCGGCTCCGGCGACACGCTGAACCGCGTCGAGGAGTACCTGACGGAGCGGCGCGACAAGGCGGCGGGGCGGGCGCGCGTCGCCGCCTCCACGATCGACACCACCAAGGTCGAGCTGCTGGAGGCCGAGCAGCAGGCGCTCGCCGACGCCGCCCTCACCGAGTTCGCCGCGGCCTACGGGCTCGAGGCGCCGCCGGAGAAGGCCGCCGAGGGTGCCGTCCCGGCGCCGCCCGCGGCCAAGGAGATGGGGCCGGAGAAGCAGGGTTGATCGGGGCTCGCCGCAGCGGAGCCCGCTGAAAGAGAACGGAGCAAGGAGTATGGAAGAGCAGCCGAAGGTCGGCCCGACCGGGCTCGGGAAGCTGGTCCTGTTCCTCTTCGTGCTGGCGTGCATCGCCGGCGCCGCGTACTACTTCCGCGACCTCCTGGCCCCCGGCGGCCGGGACGCCGGCAAGCAGGTGAACCTCGACGACTTCAAGAAGGTCGAGGCGCCCGACACGAAGGGCGTGACCACGGTCAACGAGTACAAGTACGTCCCCGGCGAGAAGCTCCCGCCGGTGAAGGGCGTCTCCGCCTACAAGTGGGACCCGGCCCAGAAGGTCGTGAACTTCCCGATCAACGTCTGGATCGGCTGGCTCCCGATCGTGGCCGCGAACGGCGGCTTCTCGCCGAACCCCGATTCGATCTTCGCGAAGAAGTACGGCTTCAAGGTCAACCTCAAGCTCATCGACGACCCGGTGGTCGCGCGCGACGCCTTCGCGGCCGGGGAGAGCCACGTGCTCTGGGGCACCCTCGACATGATGGTGCTCTTCGCCCCTGACCTCATGAAGGACTCGCGCAGCGCGCCGCGCATCTTCCAGCAGGTGGACTGGTCCTCGGGCGGGGACGGCATCGTGGTCCGCGGCAACATCGCCTCCGTCGCCGACCTCAAGGGCAAGACGATCGTCTACGCGCAGAACTCGCCCTCGCAGTACTTCATCAACAACCTGCTGCTGAACGCGGGCGTCCAGCCGTCGACGGTCAAGCACAAGTTCACCGCGACCGCCTTCGAGGCCGCCGCCGCCTTCGTGGCCGACAAGTCGATCGACGCCTGCGTGTCGTGGGCGCCCGACATCTACAACATCCCGGAGAAGGTGAAGGGCACGCGCGTCCTCACCACCACCGCCGAGGCCAACAAGCTCATCGCCGACGTGTGGGCCGCCCGCGCCGACTTCGCGAAGGACCACCCCGAGGTCATCAAGGGCCTGGTGGCCGGGATCTTCGACGGCATGGACCGCCTGAAGGACGCCACCCAGCGCGAGAAGGCCTACCAGTGGATGGCCGAGGGCTACGGGATGCAGGCGGACGAGGTGCGCGCGATGGCGAACGACGCGCACTCCACGAACTTCGCCGAGAACAAGGCCTTCTTCCTGAACGCGAACGACCCCGCGAACTTCGAGCGGACCTGGAAGAACGTGACCTTCGTCTACCGCGAGCTGGGCCTCCTCGACACCCCGATCCGCTTCGACGAGGTGATGGATTTCTCGGTCGTCCAGGACCTCGACCGGGCCGGCACCTTCGCGCACCAGAAGGACGAGAGCCGCACGAGCTTCGCGCCGACCAGCTACAAGAAGATGTCGGCGGAGTCGCCGATCCTCACCCAGACGATCCGCATCAACTTCTACCCGAACTCGGCGAACGTCTTCGAGCCGCAGCACGACGAGGCGGGCAAGGCGATCGCGAACACGCTCTACGACCCGAGCGTCGCCGCGACCCTCGAGAAGGTGGCCCGCCTCGTGGGCCAGTACGAGCGCGCGGTGGTGGCGGTGGTGGGCCACACCGACTCCTCGATGAAGGGGAAGGGCACCCGGTTCGAGGACGTGAAGGCGCTCTCTTCGGACCGCGCCGAGGCCGTTAAGCAGGCGCTCGTGAAGAAGTACAACTTCGACGCCGAACAAGTTCACGGTCGAGGGCAAGGGCTGGGACGAGCCGGCCAACCCCGACGACCCCATGAACCAGGCGCTCAACCGGCGCGTGGAGATCTCGGTCTACCCGCCGGAAGCGAAGTGACGACAGCGCCTGCGGCCGGCGGCCGCCCGCCCGTGAGGCGGGAGCCGCCGGCCGCGCCCGCTCGCGCGGGCCTGCTGCGCATCCGCGAGCCGCTGCCCGGCGTGGCAGGCCTGGCTGCTCGGGATCCTCCCGGTCGCGGCTCCTCCTCCTCGCCTGGATTCGTCACCCAGCGGCGCGCCGAGGAGCGGGTCATCTCGCCGACGATCCTGCCCTTCCCCGGCGGAGGTCGTGGCCTCCTTCCCACTGCTGTGGTTCGACCGCGAGCTCACCCGCAACCTCGGGGTGTCCTTCGTGCGCGTGGTCGAGGGCTTCGCCGCTGGCCCTCGCGGTCTCGTTCCCTCTCGGGGTGCTGATGGGCTCGTTCACCAAGGTCAAGGCGGCCTTCACCCCGCTCACGATCTTCGGCGCCTACCTGCCGATCCCCACCCTCGTGCCCCTCACCCTCTCGCTCTTCGGGACCGGCGAGATGCAGAAGGTCATGTTCCTGGCCCTGGCCTTCACCATCTACCTCGTGCCCCTCTTCGTGGCCGCGGTGGACGCGGTGGACGACACGTACCTGAAGACGGCCTACACGCTGGGGGCGACCAAGGGGCAGGCGGTCAGCCGCGTGCTGCTGCCGATCTCCTGGCCCGAGATCTGGCAGGCCATGCGCATGGGCTTCGGCGTGGGCTGGAGCTACATCCTGCTGGCCGAGATGGTGGACGTGGGCCGCGGGATCGGCGGGATCATCATCACCTCGCAGCGGCGGGGCCCCCGCGAGCACATCTACCTGGTGCTGGTGACCATCGTGGTCGTCGCCTTCCTGACCGACAAGCTGTGGGCGGTGGTCGGGCGGTGGCTCTTCCCCTACCGGGAGGCCAAGCGATGAGCACGCCTGCCCCCGGTCATCGAGTTCAAGGGCGTCACCAAGACCTTCAACCCCGGCGACCCCGCGCAGTTCACCGCGCTCAAGGACGTCAGCTTCCGGATCGACGACATCCCGGACTACGGGGAGTTCATCGCGATCGTCGGCCCCTCGGGCTGCGGCAAGTCCACGATCCTCAACCTCGTCCACGGCTTCTCGGACGTGTACCCGCCGACTACCGGCGAGGTGCTGGTGCGCGGGCGGAAGGTGGACGGTCCCGGGCGCGACCGCGGGATGATCTTCCAGAAGTACAGCTCGTTCCCGCACCGCACCGTGCTCGAGAACGTGACCTTCGGCCTCGAGCTCAACCAGGACGAGCTCAAGCTCGTCCGGCTCGGAGCGCGTGGCCCGCGCGCGCGAGTGGATCAAGAAGGTCGGCCTCGGCGGCCACGAGAAGAAGTACCCGCACCAGCTCTCGGGCGGTCAGCAGCAGCGGGTGGCGATCGCCCGCTCGCTGGTGCTCAAGCCGCAGATCATCCTGATGGACGAGCCGTTCTCGGCGCTCGACGAGCCGACCCGCATCGAGATGCAGCGGCTCATCATGGACCTGTGGCACGAGGTCGAGTCCACGGTGATCATCGTGACCCACTCGATCGCGGAGGCGGTCTACCTCGGCGACCGGGTGTGGGTGATGGCGGCAGGGCCCGGGCCGCATCGTGCGCGAGTTCAAGGACGGCATCCCGAAGACGCGGGGCACCGATCCCCTCGCCGTGCAGGAGACCGCGGCCTTCAAGGCAGGCGGTGGCCGAGGTGGCGAAGGCGTTCCGCGAGGTCGACCTCCGCAAGTGAGGCCGAGCTAGCGCATGGCCGGCGAGCCGATGTCCTACTGGGACTACGTGAAGGCCGCGTTCTGGAAGCCGGTGCGCACGCGCATCCTCGGGCGCCATGCCGCTCACCCAGATGCTGCTCGTCTCCTTCGGCCTCGCCGGCTTCGTCAACCCCGGCTTCTGGCTGCTCGGCCTCGCCGCGACCGTGGCCTTCGTGGGCGGCCGCTCGGCGAGCGAGCGGTTCCAGAAGCTCGTGGAGGCCGAGCGGCTGGCCGCGCGCGCGGGCAGCGCCGAGGACCGGATGAAGGCGGCCTACGAGCGGCTCGAGCCGGCGTCGCAGGCCCGCTACCGGGCGCTCGTGGTCGTCTGCCGCGAGATCCTCGGCCTCGGCGCGGGGGCGGGCGAGAGCGGGCTCACCGACTTCCGCGCGGGCAACCTCAACCAGCTGCTCTCGCTCTTCCTGAGGCTGCTCGGCTCGCGCGAGGCGATCACGGACACGCTGGCCCGCGTCGATCGCCGGCAGCTCGAGACGGGCATCGAGAACCTCAAGGCGCGGCTCGACGGCGGCCGGCGACCCCGAGGGCGCGCTCGCCCGGTCGCTCAAGGCCACCCTCGAGATCCAGGAGAAGCGCCTCGCCAACCTCGAGACCGCCACCACCAACCTGGCGGTGGTGGACGCCGAGCTCGAGCGGATCGAGCAGCAGGTGCGCCTGGTGCGCGAGGAGAGCGCGGTGAGCCGCTCGCCCGAGGCCCTCTCCGCGCGTCTCGACGCCGTCTCGCGGACCCTCGGCGAGACCTCCCGCTTCCTCGACCAGCACGCCGAGATCTTCGCGGATCTGTCGGTGACCGACTTCGAGACGGGCTCGGTGCCGCCCCTGCCGCGAGCCCGAGGAGGCCGAGGAGCCGCGCCGCCCCGCCGCGCCCGCGGGTGGGCGCAGAGACAGTCCGAGGCGAGGCCCCGGGGACGAAGTTCCCGCGCCCGGCCGTTCTGGTCTTGAGCCAGGGGCGTTGCCCCCGGACCCTCCATGCCGGCGAGGAGGGCAGAATGATGAACGGCTTCGAGGCCCGGCTTCCCGCGTGGGCGGACGAGATGCGCCAGGTCTTCAAGGCCGGCGCCACCAGCCAGTTCGTCCTCCACGGCAACGTCTTCGACCTGGTGCCGGCGCCGGATGGCAAGGGAGGGACCGACTTCGTCTCGCTCGCCGACTTCCTGACCGGGACGATGTTCCGGCCGTTCGACGTGGTCGTCCGCTACGACCGCGGCCGCGGCCTCCGGATCCGGCCGCCGGACCCGAGCCGAGCCGACGCCTACAAGGGCGTCGAGGAGGTCCTGCGCTTCCTGAAGGGCGTGGACGCGTTCCGGGGAGCGCCGGCCGCGTTCGACGCGGTGGCCGAGAAGGCGGACAAGCTGGACCTGCGGGACCAGCTGCCCCGCGACCCCAAGCGGGCGCTGGAGATCACCGACCGCATCCTCGCCTTCGCCCGGGCGCGCACGAAGGTCCAGGACGGCAAGGTCGTCCCGGCGCCGTTGAAGGTCGCGGTCGTCCTCGACTACGCGCAGTTCATCGCCCCCCAGGGCGACCCGATCTACGTGGCCGACCTCAGCCAGACCCTCATCCAGATCCAGGACTGGGCCGCCAACCCGGATGTCACGAGCTCCTTCGTGGCCACGGTGCTGATCACGGAGAACCTCGCCGACCTCAACCGCAGCCTGGTCGAGAGCCCTTACAGCGCCAAGATCCGGGTACCCCTCCCCGCCGCCGAGGACATCCACGCCTTACGTGGAGGACCTCGTCCCCGACGTCGTCGAGTTCGAGAAGGCCTCCGAGGTCAAGCGCGAGGTGCTCGCGGACAAGCTGGTCGGGCTCTCGCGGGTCTCGGTGCGGACCCTGGTCAAGCGCGCCCTCACGAGCGGCGAGCGGATCACCGGGGCCTACCTCACCCGGATGAAGAAGGAGCTCATCGAGAAGGAGGCGGCCGGCCGCCTCGAGTTCCTCGAGACGGACCGCACCCTCGACGACGTGGCCGGCCACGACGAGGCCAAGGCCTGGCTGCGCTCGGACGCGGTGCTGCTGAAGCGCGGCCGCACCCAGGCGATCCCGATGGGCTACCTCCTCACCGGGCGGATCGGGACCGGCAAGACCTACCTCGTGGAGTGCCTGTCCGGGCGAGATCGGCATCCCCTGCGTCGAGATGAAGAACTTCCGCGAGAAGTGGGTGGGGGCCACCGAGGGCAACCTCGAGAAGGTCTTCTCGATCCTCCATGCGCTCGGGCCAGGTGATCGTCTTCGTCGACGAGGCCGACCAGATGACCGGCAAGCGCGGCGGGGGAGACTCCGACTCCGGCCTCTCCGGCCGTGTCTACGGGATGCTGGCCAAGGAGATGTCGGACACGCGCAACCGCGGGAAGATCATCTGGATCTTCGCCACCTCGCGACCCGACCTCGTCGAGGTGGACTTGAAGCGCCAGGGCCGGCTCGACGTCCACATCCCGCTCTTCCCGCCGGGGGACCCGGCGGGCCGGGCCACCCTCTTCGCGGCGATGGCGCGCAAGCTGAAGCTGCCCGTCAAGCCCGAGGAGCTGCCCCGGCTCCCCGACAACGACCAGATCGGCGGGAACGAGATGGAGGGCATCCTCGTCCGCGCGCTGCGCGTCTACGAGACGGCGAAGGACGCGGAGGAGCGGGGCCAGGGGAAGGGGGAGCCCCTCCCGGCGTGCATCGAGGAGGCGATCGCCGACTTCCGGCCCTCGGCCCACGTCGAGCGGCTCGAGCTCATGGACATGCTGGCGGTGAAGGAGTGCACGGACACGCGCTTCCTGCCCGAGCGCTTCCGCAAGCTCTCCCTCGCCCAGGTCAACGCCCGCATCGAGCAGCTGAAGTCGGCGATCGGGGAGTGAGGCCGATGACGGCCGAAAGCAGACGGCAGGCCCAGGCTTCCGAAGAGGAGTGACTCGCTGTTTCAGCTGGGTCATTCCGCGATGGCGGGGTAAAGTAGGGCCGCCTTGGGCGGAGGTCACGAAATGAGAAGCGTGGCGGTCGGTCTGCTCGGCCTGCTGGTCGCCGGGAGCGTCGAGGCACAGACGCTGCCTTCGAGCGCGGCGTTCACGGCCGGGCGGCAGCAGCTCGCGGCCGGGGACTACCTCGAGGCGGCCGACTCGTTCAACCGGGCGCTCCGCGAGGAGGGCCCCGGCCGGTACACGCTCCGCGTGGCCGTCTTCTGCGACCTCTCGAACCTCGAGCGCCAGCTCCGCGCATCGGGAGCCGCTCCCGAGCTCTTCGTGCTCCGGCGGTCGGTCGGCGACCGGCCGTGCATGGCGCTCTACTGGGGCCTCTTCCCGTCGCGGGCCGAGGCGGGAGCCGCGGTCGGCACGATCCCCGCGCCCCTGCGTGCCCCCGGCCAGTCGCCCGTTCGCCGTGGGCGAGATCCTGCCCCCGGTCGAGCCGCCACCGGCCCCGGTGGCCATAGCGCCCCCGTCCCCCCCTCGGGCGCAGCCCGCCGCCCCGCCGCCCGTCGCCCGGCCGCCCGTGGCTCCCCCGGCCGTCGCCCCACCGCCCGTCGCCGCGGCTCCCGCCCGTCCCGTGGCGCCCGCGCCGCCGGTCGCCGCACCTCCCACCCCCGCGGTCGAGCCTCCGCCGGCCACCGTCCAGCCGGTATCCCCCCCGGAGCCGCCGCCTTCCCCCTCGCCGGCGGAGTCGGTGCGGGTCCCCGCGGTGGAGATCGAGGCCGGGTACTCGGTCCTCTGGGACGACCGCCTGTCCCTGGACGAAGACAACGCCTTCCTCCACGTCGGGTGGATCCTCTCGGGGACTGCCAACCTGAACCGGAGCCTCGGCGTGGTGGGCGAGGTCAGCGGTCACTACGACTCGGCAAAGGCGTTCGACATCGAGGGCGTGCCGCTGGACCTCGACCTCGACGTGGTGGGCGTCCACGCCGGCCTGCGCTACTCGCACCGCAGCGGGGGGCCGGTCGTGCCCTACGTCCAGGCCCTCGCCGGGTGGACGCGGACGGGCGCCGAGCTCGGCGGGTTTCGGGAGATCGAGGACGCCTTCTCCGTCCAGCCCGGGGCCGGCCTGCAGCTGCGACTCTCGCCGAGCGTGGCGCTCGGGTTGGGCGCCGACTACCGCCTGGTCTTCGGCGAGGAGGAGAACCGCAACGAGCTGCGGCTCCACGGCGGCCTCGTGTTCGCGGTCGGGAACCGGTAGGGACCGGCGGCGCAGCGGTTTCTCCGGGCTGGTCTGACGGCCCCCTGGCCCTACGCGGCGGCGGCCACGGGGTCGGGCTCCAGCTGCGGCCGGATCCGGAAGCGCTCGGCGTTCTTCGGGAGCAGGTGGATGTCCGTAGCCAGGCCCACGGCCGAGAGGGCGCGGATGACGAGCCATGTCGTGTCCAGCTCCCAGCCGAACCCGTGGCGGGCGGAGCGCTGGAACGCGTGGTGCGTGTTGTGCCAGCCCTCGCCCCAGGCCACGAGGCCCACCCACCAGAGGTTGCGCGAGTCCTCCTTCGTCTGCCACGTCCGGTAGCCCCAGGTGTGGGCGGCCGAGTTCACGAACCACGTGCCGTGGAGCGTGAGCACGAGGCGGACGGCGAGGCCCCAGACGACGAGGGACCAGCCGCCCCAGGCGTAGAACGCGAGGCCGAGGGCGACGTTCGGTACCCAGTGGAGGCGGTTGAGGACGCGGTGCACGGGGTCGGCCACGAGCTCCGGGGCCCAGCGCCGCTCCATCTCGCGCCGGTCCATCCCCACCTGGCACAGCACCCAGCCGATGTGGCTCCACAGGAAGCCGTCCTTCGGCGAGTGCATGTCCTCGCGGGGCTGGTCCGACTTGGCGTGGTGGATGCGGTGCATGGCCACCCAGGAGATGGCCCCGCCCTCGCTCGCCAGGTTGCCGGCGAGGGTCCCGAGGTACTCGAGGGGCTTGGGGACGCGGAAGCCGCGGTGGGTGAGGAGGCGGTGGTAGGTGAAGCAGATGCCGATCGACCCCGACAGCCACCACAGGAACAGGGCGACGCTGAGGCCCGTCCAGGTGAAGGTCCAGGGGGCGAGGAGGGCGCCCGCGTGCAGCGCCGCGAACCAGCCCACGTTCACCCAGTCGAACCGCTTGCCGTTCCAGGTCAGGGTCACCGCCACCTCCGCGCGGCCCTCGCGGGGCCGCGTGCAAAGGTGGTCAGGCTAGCAAACCGACCCTCGGACGGATTGTCAGAGTTGCGTCAAAGCGGGTCGCCCGGACGGATCTCTCGGCCTCAGGCCGCGCGGGCCGCCGGGCTGAAGGCCTTGAGGGCCAGCCAGACGATCCCTCCCAGCAGCAGGAGGGGCGCCAAGGGCAGGAGGACGAGCACGACGAACAGCAGGAGCAGGCCGCCCAGGAGGCCGATCCCCCCGGCCACCACGCCGAACAGCCCGCCGATCAGCCCCAGCAGGCCCTTGAAGAGCCCGCCCAGGATCTTGAACGGGAGGAAGACCAGGGTCAGCAGGACCTTGAAGGCCACCGCCAGGATCACGAACGGCACCACCGCCAGCAGCAGCAGCGCGAACAGGGCTTCCATCGCTCCCGCCTTTCACACCTCTTTACGCAGGAGGGGGGGCGGGGGTTCCGGGGGGCCTGGCGGGGCGGCCCGATGTTAGCGGATGCGGCCGGCCACCTCCCGCAGCTTCTGGGCGACCGGTGGCATGCCTTCGTCCACGTTCGAGAGGACGACGACCGTCCAGCCGGTGTCGAAGTAGATGTCGAGAATCGAGGAGATGCCGGAGAACCCGCCGGCGTGCCCGGCCCCGCGGCCGAGGGCGTCGCTCCCCACGCCGAAGCCGAAGCCGTAGCTCGGGGACTGCAGCTCCGGCTTGGCGGACCAGAGCACCTCGGCCGTCGACGGGCTCACCAGCTTCCCCTTCCGCAGCGCCTCGGCGAAGGCGAGGAGGTCCCGCGCGGTGGAGTACCCGCCGCCGGCGGGCCCGCCGCGGATGACGTGCTCGAACGTGTTCGCCCGCCACCTCGCGCCCGCGGCCGTCCTCTCGCGCGAGTACCCGATCGCCAGGTTCGGGACGACGAGGTCGATGTCGTACGCGTCGCTGTTCGGCATGCCCGCCCTCGCGTACACGCGCTCCCGGACGACGTCGAAGTAGTCCTTCCCGGTCGCCGCCTCGATCACCGCCCCGGCCAGGAGCATGCCCGTGTTGCTGTACTGCCACTTCGTCCCCGGCTCGAAGGCGAGCGTGTCCTCGGCGACGAGGGGCTTGTAGTCGTCCACCTTCCGGAGGAGCTGCCGCGCCATCCGCTCGTAAGCGTCGTTGAAGTAGGACCCGAGGCCCGAGGTGTGGCTCAGCAGGTGCTCGACGCGGACCTTCGAGAGGTCGGCCTTCGTCCAGCCCTTGCCCCCGAGGAACCTGGAAACGGGGTCCGAGAAGGACAGCTTCCCCTCGTCCACGAGCTGCCCGATCACCACCGAGGTGAACATCTTGTTCATCGAGCCGAGGTTGAGCCTGCTGTCGAGGCGCATGGGGACGCCGTGGTTGCGGTCGGCGATCCCCCGCGCAGCCTCGTAGACCACCTGGCCGTCCTTCGCGAGCAGAGCGGTGCCGGAGAAGACCTCGGCCTCGGTCAGGCGGTCGAGGAAGGCGTCGAGCTCGGCCCTCGCCTGCTCGACTGTGAGCGGGGGCGGGGCGGGAAGTCCCTTCGGCGGGCGCGCCGGGAGCATCTGCAGGCCCGTGATGCGCTCCTCCGGCGTGCCGTCGAAGTTGAGGCTCAGGCCCTGCCACGACCCGGTGAGACGGTTCCTCGCGATCACCACCACGCGGTCGACGGGGCCGGGGGGGTGTAGCGCCGCACGCCCTGGAAGTCGAGGCCCCGGCTGCGGTCGTGGAGGCCGAGGAGCGCGTCTCGGTGCTCTTCCATGGGCCTGTCCCGGAAGGGGCCGCCGAAGGCGTCCTTCACCAGCGCTTCGACCCGGGCCGGGTCGCCGGAGTTGACGGCGTCGAGCACCTGGCGGATGCGCTCCCCCCGCCGTCCCGCGGGCAGGGTCGTCTCGTCGGTGTAGTCGGCCGCGGGCGGCGGGGGCGGCGCCGGCCGAGCGGGCGCCGCCTGCTGGGCGAACGCCACGGCCATGCCGCCGAGGAGAGCCGCGAGTCCCCCGGCCAGGGCACCGCGTCGGATCGATCGGGTCATCTCGGCTCTCCTTCCGGGGCGGGCGTTCAAGTGGTTGGACGCATGTGCCTCCGTCTCTGGCTTAGACGATGGAAACGGCCCGCCGGACGGCACGATCAGGACCGCGCCAGCACCGCCTCCGCGGCGCGGCGGCCGGAGCGCATCGCCCCGTGAAGCGAGGCCGTGTCGCGGTGGTCGCCGCAGACGAAGAGCCCGCTCTCCAGCCGGACCGGCCGCTCGACGGGCTCGAGGGCGCCCGGCCTCTGCTCCGGCTGAGCGTGCCGGACGTGGTCCGTGCGCAGGTGCCGCCAGTCGCGGACCTCCGGGCCGAACCAGGCCTCCATCTGCGCGCGCACGGCGGCCTCGAGCGCGTCATCGCCGGCGTCGCTCGCCGCCCCGCCGACGACGCTGGCCGAGACGAGGGTGGCACCGGGCGGCGCGTACGACGGGGCCAGCTGGCTCGGGAAGCACAGGTTGTTGACCGGGCCCGCGCCGTCGCCGTCGAGCACGAGGATCGGCTCCTCGACCGGCGCTCTCTCGGCCGCGAAGTAGAGGCACGTCACGGGCCGGGAGCCGGGCGCCGGCAGGCCGAGGAGGCGCGCGGCCTCCGGCCCCTCGGTGGCCACGACCACGGCGTCGGCCGCCATCGTCTCGCCGGACTCGAGCCGCACCTCGCGCGGCGACACGCCGGCCACCCGCGACCCGAGGCGGACCGTGCCCTCGGGGAGGCGACCCGCCATCTGCTCGGGGATGGCCCCCATGCCGCCGGCGGGAACCGCCACGTCGCCCTCCGCCATCATGCGGAACACGAACTCGAGCATGCGGCTCGAGGCCGAGAGCGAGCGATCGAGGAGGATGCCGCCGAAGAAGGGACGAAAGAACGCCTCGATCATCCCGGCCGAGAACCCCTCGGCCTGGAGCCGCTCCATCGCCGAGGTCTCGGGCCTGCGGAAGAGGTCCTCCAGCGAGCCGCGGCGGACGCGTCCCCGAAAGCGCGCCATTCGCACGCGGTCGAGGAGGGTCCCGACACCGGCGGTGAGAGATCGTAGCGCGCGATCGGGCCGGCGCCACGGGTCGGAGAGCTCGTGGAAGCGGCCCGCGCGCCGAATGAGCGCGCCGGGGAGGAAGGCCCGGAGGTCGAGCGCCGCGTAGTCGAGGATCCGGCGGGTCTCGGGGTAGGCGGTCAGCAGGACCTGGAAGCCTCGGTCCAGGCGGAAGCCGTCCACGACGTCGGTGCGGACGCGGCCCCCGACCCCGACCGAGGCCTCGAGGACGCGCACCGCCGCCCCCGCCTCGTGGAGCCGCAGGGCGCAGGCGAGGCCGGCGAGGCCCGCGCCCACCACGATCACGTCCGGCTTCGATGCGCTCACGACGCCTTCCCGAGGACGTGGCGGAGCGCTCCCTCGAGCGTCGGGAAGCGGAAGCGGTAGCCGGTGGCAAGGAGCCGCTCCGGCCTGACGCGGGTGCTGGCCAGGAGGGTCGCGTCGGCCATCTCGCCGAGCGCCAGGCGCAAGGCGAAGGCGGGGGCCGGCGCGACGGTCGGCCGGCCGAGCACCCGTCCCAGCGTCCTGGTGAACACGGCGTTCGTGACGGGCTCGGGGGAGACCGCGTTCACCGATCCCGCGAGGTCGTCCCGGTCGAGGAGGTGGTGGATCACGCCGAGCAGGTCGTCCATCGCGATCCAGCTCATGTACTGCGTGCCCGGCCCCAGGACGCCGCCGAGCCCGGCCTTGAACGGCAGCAGCATCTTGCCGAGGGCCCCGCCCGCGGGGCTGAGGACGATGCCGATGCGGGGGTGGACGACCCGGATCCCCGCCTGCGTCGCGGGCTCCGCCGCCTTCTCCCACTCGGCCGAGAGGCGGCCGAGGAAGTCGTCGGCCGGGGCGTCGGTCTCGGAGACCCACGCGTCGCCTCGGTTCCCGTAGGCGCCCACGGCCGAGGCGGAGACGAGCACCTTCGGCTTCCGCTTGAGGCCGGCGAGAGTCTCCGCGAGCAGCCGGGTGGGCCCGACGCGGCTCGACCGCAGGAGCGCCTTGCGCGCTTCCGTCCAGCGTCCCCCCGCGATGTTCTCGCCCGAGAGGTTCACGACCGCGTCCACCCCCTCGAGGGCGGCCGCGTCGACGGTGCCGGCGTCCGGGTCCCAGCGGACCTCGTCCTTCGCCTTCGGCGCGCGGCGCACGAGGCGCACGACCTCGTGCCCGCCGGTCGTCAGGAACGGCACGAGGGCGCTCCCGAGGAGCCCGCTCGCGCCGGTGATCGCCACCTTCATCGCCCTGCCTCCGCGGCACGCCGCGTGCGCGGCCAGGTCGTCCGCCGTCACGCGGTGCCGGTACGCGAACATCCGATCGAGAAGCGCGCAGACCGCCCGGCCGCCCACGGCGTCGCCGAGGGGCCCCGCGGGGAGAGCGTACTCGATCCGGTCCTCCAGGGTGCACGCGGTCTCGCCGTCCGGGGCCATCCGGTGCGCGTGCTCCCAGAGGGCGAATGGCCCCTCGACCTGCCGGTCGTGGAACTCGCGGCCGGGCACGGCCCCGTGGTGCTCGGCCACCCAGCGCTGGCGGAGGGGCCCGACCCGCAGGACGACCCGTGTCCCCTCGTCCTCGATGCCCCCCGTGCGGGACTTGAGGATCGCGGCGCCCCACGGGGGATTGAGCCGCTCGAACGCCCCCGGTCGCGCGTGCCAGCGGTAGACCTCGTCGGCGGGCGCCTCGAGGCGCGTCGTTCGCGCGAACGTCCGGCGGGTCATGCTATCCGCGGGATCGGAGGGTCGCGAGCCCGCCGTCGACCCCGATCACCTGGCCCGTGACCCACGACTGCGCGGGGTCGAGGAGCCAGGCGATGGCCGAGGCCACGTCCTCCGGCTCGCCGACGCGGCCGAGGGCGTGCATCGCCGTCGAGGCCTTGAGCGCCGCCTCGTTGGCGGTGATCCGGGCGGTCATCGCCGTCCGCACCAGGCCGGGAGCCACCGCGTTCACGCGCAGGCCCTTCGGCGCGTAGGAGGCGGCGGCCGAGAGGGCGAGGCCGATCACCCCGGCCTTGGCCGCCGCGATCGCCTCGTGGTTGGCGAGGCCGAGCCGGGCCGCCGCCGACGACACGAGCACGACGGAGCCGCCCGCCGCCATGGCCCTCGCTGCCGCGCGGACCGCGGAGTAGGCGGACTTCAGGTTCGTCGTGACGACCGAGTCCCACTCCTCCTCGCTCGTCAGGTGGGCGGGCTTCAGCAGGATCGACCCGACGCAGCTCGCGAGACCGTCGAGCCGGCCGTGAAGCTCGACGGCCTTCGCCGCCGCGGCCTCCACCTCCGCCGGCTTCGTGGCGTCGAGCACGAACGTCGTTCCCCCGGTTTCGGCGGCGACGGCTTCGAGACGGGCCGGGTCGCGGCCGGCGAGGACGAGCCGGGTGCCGGCGGACGCGAGGCGACGGGCGAGGGCGGAGCCGATGCCGCCGGAGGCCCCGAGGATGAGGACGGACACGTCAGGCTCCCCAGGGCGCCGGTACGGGGGATGGGGGGCGGGGCCCCGGGCGGGCCGCCCGGAGGGACAGGGTCGGCCTACGGGGGCTGGATGTGCGGCGGGTACGGCGAGAGGCGGGTTCGGGAACGGGCGGGAACGTCCCTTCTCTCGGATCGCCCTGGGGAGCCAGTGCCGTGTACTTCACACCTCGCTCTACGAGCCCGCGTCCCGCGGAGTTCATGTTATGCATAGGTTTTGACAAGAATACAGACCGGGGAGCCCCGGAAGACCGTGGCCATGGCAGAATGCACGGCTCGAGCCAAGGAGAATCTGCCCGCATGCCCCAGTTCATCTTCACCATGAAGGACCTGCGCAAGGTCACGCCCCAGGGGAAGGAGATCCTCAAGGGCATCTGGCTGTCGTTCTACGGGGACGCCAAGATCGGCGTCCTCGGCGCGAACGGGGCCGGCAAGTCGACCCTCCTCCGGATCATGGCCGGGGTGGACAAGGACTTCGCGGGCGAGGCGTTCCCCGCCGAAGGCACGCGCATCGGCTACCTCCCGCAGGAGCCGCAGCTGGACCCGAAGAAGAACGTCCTCCAGCACGTCGAGGAGGCGGTGGCGGAGAAGCGGAAGATCCTGCAGCGCTACGAGGAGATCTCGGCCAGCTACTCGGACGACACGGCGGACGAGTTCGCCCGTCTCCAGGATCAGATCGACGCGCAGAACCTCTGGGACCTCGACGAGCAGGTCGAGCACGCGATGGACGCGCTGCGCCTGCCTCCCGGCGACGCCGACGTCACGACGCTCTCGGGCGGCGAGAAGCGCCGGGTCGCGCTCTGCCGCCTGCTCCTGCAGCCGGCCGACATGCTGCTGCTCGACGAGCCCACGAACCACCTCGACGCCGAGTCGGTGGCCTGGCTCGAGCGGTTCCTCAAGGACTTCCCCGGCTGCGTCGTGGCGATCACGCACGACCGCTACTTCCTCGACAACGTGGCCGGCTGGATCCTCGAGCTCGACCGCGGGGCCGGCATACCCTGGGAGGGCAACTACTCGTCCTGGCTCGAGCAGAAGGACCAGCGGCTCACCCAGGAGGAGAAGGAGGCGTCGTCCCGCCGTCGCACCCTCGAGCGCGAGCTCGAGTGGATCCGCCTCGCCCCTCGCGCCCGGCAGGCCAAGGGCAAGGCCCGCATCACCCGGTACGAGGAGATGCTGGCGGAGGAGCAGGCCGCGGAGAAGCGAGACGACAAGCGCGAGATCTCGATCCCGCCCGGGCCCCGCCTCGGCGACCTGGTCATCAACGCGACCGGGCTGCGCAAGGGCTACGGCGACAACCTGCTGATGGACGACGTCAACTTCATCCTGCCCCGCGGCGGCATCGTCGGCGTCATCGGCGCGAACGGGGCGGGGAAGACGACGCTGTTCCGCATGATCCTGGGCCTGGAGAAGCCGGACGCCGGCGAGCTGAAGGTCGGCGAGACGGTGGCGCTCTCCTACGTGGACCAGAGCCGGGATGGCCTCATCGGCGAGCGCTCGGTCTGGGAGGAGATCTCGGACGGGGGCAAGGACCTCGTTATGGTGGGCAAGCGCGAGATGAACTCGCGAGCGTACTCCGCGTCCTTCGGGTTCCGCGGCCCCGACCAGCAGAAGAAGGTGAAGGACCTCTCGGGCGGCGAGCGGAACCGCCTCCACCTCGCCACCCTCCTCAAGAGCGGCGGCAACCTGCTCCTCCTCGACGAGCCCACGAACGACCTCGACGTGGACACCCTGCGCGCCCTCGAGGAGGCCCTCGTCTCCTTCGCCGGCTGCGCGGTCGTGATCAGCCACGACCGCTGGTTCCTCGACCGCATCGCCACCCACATCCTCGCCTTCGAGGGCGACAGCCAGGTGGTCTGGTTCGAGGGCAACTACCAGGACTACGAGGCCGACCGCAAGCGGCGGCTGGGCGTGGAGGCCGACCAGCCGCACCGCATCAAGTACCGCAAGCTGACGCGCTGAAGAGGGGCCCCGACACTAGGGGCTCTGCGTGCGTGCCGTGGCGGCCAGGGCCTCCATCTCGGTGGCGCGCGCCTTCTGGCCCGTCGCGCGGAGGAGCGCGGTGTAGCCGTCCAGGGTCCGGACGGCCTGGGGGTAGTACCCCCCGTCGGGCCGGCGGCAGACGGCGAGCGACCGCTCGAACAGCGCCTCCGCCTCCTTCGCGCGACCCTGCCGTCTGGCGCACTCGGCGAGGCCGGCGAGGCTCTCGCCCACCTCGTGGTGCGTGGGCCCGAGGGCCTTCTCCCGAAGGGCGAGGGAGCGCTCGTAGAGAGACCGCGCGGCATCCGCGTCGCCTTGCCTCAGGGTCGCCCACGCGAGGCGGTCGAGGAAGCGGGACAGTTCGGGGTTGCCCGGGTTCGCCTCTTCGAGGATGGCCACCGCCCGCGCGTAGTAGGCCCTCGCCGCGCCGTCGTCGCCAGTGGCCGCCACCGCATCGCCGAGGTTCATGAGGCCGGAAGCGAGGTCGGCGTGCCTGGGCCCGAGCGCCTTCTCCTGGATGGCCACCGCCCGCTCGAGCAGCGGCCGCGCCCCTGCCGGGTCCCCGGCGTCCGTGTGGAGGACCGCGAGGTTGTTCAGGGTCTGGGCGAGCAGCGGGTGGTCCGACCCGAGGGCCTTCTCCCGGATGGCCAGCGTGCGCTCCCACATCCGGCCCGCCTCGGCCGCGTCCCCTCTCTTGTACGCGATCGCCCCGAGGCTGTTGAGGGTGCTCGCGACGTCTGGGCCGTCGGGGGCCTCCTTCTCCCTGATGGCGAGGGCCCGGGCGAGGAGCCGGCGGGCTTCCTCGTACTCACCGCGGCTCCAGAGCAGGTTGCCGAGGTTGTGGAGGCTCGCGGCGACGAGCGGGGCCTCGGGGCCCAGGAGGCGCTCACGGGTCTCCAGGCCCTTCTCGAGGAGCGGGCGCGCGGCGTCGTACTCGCCCCTGTGCCAGCGCACGTTCCCGAGGGCGATCAGGCTCTCCGCCACGTCGAGGTGCTCCTCGCCCTGCAGCTTCCGCCGGGTGGCGAGCGCCGATTCCAGGAGGGGAACGGCCTGGTCGTAGAGGCCCAGGCTGTCGTAGACGCGGCCCATCGTGCTCATGAGCCGCGCCTGCACGAGGGGCTGGGTCCTCAGGTCCTGGTCGATCTTCGTGGCGCCCCGGTCGAGGATCTCGCGGGCCGTCACCGTGTTGCCGCGGGCCTGCCCGGGGTCGGAGACCCTGAAGAGCCCGACCAGGAAGTCCGAGACCTGGCGCGCGGCCTCCGCCTCCTGGTTCGCGCGCCGTGCCTCGCGCCGCGCGCGGATGGTCTGCACGGTCGAGAACACGGACAGGAGCGCGAGGCCGGCCATGACCGCCGCCACCAGGGACCGCCGCCGGCGGCGAGAGGGCTTCGTCCGGACCCACTCCAGCCGCTCCGCCGTGTCGCGGGCCGACGGCCGCTCGGCGGGGGCGAGAGACTTGAGGCGCCCGATGAGCGCGGCGAGATCGGTGTCGATCCCGGTGACGGGGACGGACTCGCCCCTCGCCGCGCGGGCGAGGAGAGTGGCGCGATCGATGCCGGGCTCGTAGGGGGGCCGGCCGGTGAAGATCTCCTGCAGGAGGAGCCCGCAGGAGTACATGTCGCTCGCGGTCGTGGCCGCCTCGCCGCGCGCCTGCTCGGGGCTCATGTAGCCGAGGGTGCCCATGATGCTTCCGAACCGCGTGCGGAGGTCGGCGGCGGCCCCGGCCGAAGGCTCGGAGACTGCCTCGTCCCGCAGGTCGAGCGTGGGCGCCGAGGTGAGGTCCTCGAGGGATCGGGCGAGGCCGAAGTCGAGGACCTTCACGTCCCCGCCCGGCTCGACCATGATGTTGTCGGGCTTGAGATCCCGGTGGATGACGCCCTTCGCGTGGGCGACCGCGAGGACGTCGACGATCTGGCTGGCGATCCTCCCCGGCTGGGCCGCGTCGAGCCCGGTGCGGATCGCCTCCCGCAGGCTGTTTCCCTGGATCAGCTCGAGGACGAGCACGTCGGCGTCGTCCTCCTCGACGAGATCGTGAATATGGCAGATGCGGGGGTGCTCGAGCTGGGAGAGGATGCGGGCCTCGCGCAGGAAGCGCGCCTTCGCCTCCGCGTTCAGGCGATGCTCGCTGCGGATGGCTTTCAGGGCCACCCGCCGGCCGAGCCTTTCGTCGTAGCCCGCGTAGACGTCGCCCATCCCGCCCTTCGCCAGCAGCTCCGTCACGCGGATGTGGCCGACGGTGCCTCCCAGCTTGGGCATGCTCAGGAGGGGACTCCCCCCCGCCGAGAGGGTCAATGAGCCGGATGATCCAGCGGTGGCCGAGGCGGGCTCACATCCGCGCGCGCGCCTTCTCGACCGCCTTCTGGAACACGAGCAAGGCGTCCGCGCTGTCGGCGGTGAAGTTCCAGGTCTTTCCGCCGCGCTGCCTCACGCGCAGGTTGCGGCTCAGGTAGTCCACCTGGAGGGGCTCGAGCGAGGCGAAGCCCGCTTCGAACGAGTCGCCGCCCTTCGCGGCCTCGTAGCGCAAGCCGGCGGTGGTGGCGACGAGCCGGCCGCGGCAGGAGCCCATGCCGTGCTTGTGAACGACGTCGAGGCGCTCGTCGAGCCGGACCTCCTTGAAGCGGATCGTCAGCGCGTTCTCTCCGGCCGCGAGCTCGACCGTCTCCCCGTACATGTCGTAGCCCTCGGCCGAGGCGTTGAGCCGGTGCGGGCCGGGCTCGAAGTCCCGCGTCTCGACGGGGGCGGTGCCGAGGAACTTCCGGTCGAGGAAGACGTTCGCGCCCGGGACGTCGGAGTCCACGAGCAGGACGTTCGTGACGGCCGACGGCCGCGGCTCGGGCCGCGGCCGGGGGGTCGAGCGGCCCTCGGGACCGGCGGACGTGGCGGGCGTGGGCCGCGGCTCGGGCGTCGTGCGGGCCCGGGGAGGCGGGGGAGCGGCCTTCGGGGCCTCCACCGGTCGCCGTGCGAGCCACCACAGCGCCACCGCCAGCGCCACGACCACGATCGCGACAACCAGGGCGATCGCGAGCCCCCGGCGGCCGCCCTCGTCCCGTTCCGGCTCGGTGAGGATCGCCATTCCTGCGTCTCTCCTTCGCGGCCTCCCAGTCTGCCAGAAGGCTCCGGGCGGGCATAATGCGGCATGCGCCCGCTCGCCGCCGCCGCGCTGCTCGCGGGCCTCCTGCCGGCCTGCTCGGGCCCGCCGAAGGACCCGGTCGAGGCTCTGCTCGCCGAGCTGGAGGCCGCGGCCGAGGCCCGCGACGCCGACCGGTTCGCCGAGCGCCTCTCGAGCACCTTTGAGGGCCTCCACTCGATCGGCCGCCCGGAGGCCGTGGCCCAGGTGCGGCGGTACTTCGCAGCGTACGAGTCCGTGGCCATCGACGCGTACGGGGTCGAGGCCGAGCGGGACGGCGGGACCGCGCACGTGCGGTGCGTCGTGGAGTTCTCGGGCCAGGCGCGCAAGGCCTTCGGGCTCGAGGGGCTGCTGCCGCCCTCCGCCGCCTACCGGTTCGACCTCGAGCTGGCCGACGAAGGGGGCACCTGGCGGGTCCGGCGCGCCGCGTGGGAGCCGGTCGAGGACCCGGGCAAAACGATGTGAAGGCCCGTCCCGGTGGAACCGGGAGGGTCCGTTTTTGAGTAGACTTCGGCATGCTTTTGTTGCCACCCACCTCGGTTGCCCTCGCGGCCCTGCTCCTGGCCCTGCCCGCGGCCCCGCGGGCGGAGGACGAGCCGGTCCCCGTGGCCGGCGTCGAGGCCGCGGCGGACCTCGAGGAGGCGGCTGACCCGCCCGCGGAGAAGACGCGCTTCCGGGAGGAGGTCGACGTCGTCGCCGAGGCCCCGACGGGCGTCGAGTCGCCGGCGGAGCTGCCGGTGCGGCCCATGGCCGTCATGGCGGTCGCCGGGTCCGCCGACAACGTCTTCCGCACGCTCCAGACGCTGCCCGGCATCGCGGCCACGACCGAGTTCGACAGCCGGCTCTCCGTGCGCGGGGGCTCACCCGACGAGAACCTGACGATCATGGACGGGGTGGAGATCCACAACCCCTACCGCCTCTTCGGCCTCACGAGCGCCTTCAACCCGGAGACCGTGCGCAGCTTCGACCTCTACGCCGGCGCCTTCTCGGCGAAGTACGGGGACCGGCTCTCGTCGCTGCTCGTCGTCGAGAACCGGCCCGGGGACGGCGGGGCCCGACTCCGCGGCTCCATGGCCATGAGCCTCACCGACGCGAACGCCGTCCTCGAGGGCCGGCTGCCCGGGGAGGGGACGGGCTCGTGGATCGTGACGGGGCGGCGGACCTACTACGACCTCGTCGCGAACAGCCTCGTGGGCACTGAGCTCCCGGCCTTCGGCGACCTGCAGGGGCGGTTCGACTGGAACCTGGGTCCGGTGACGCGACTCACGGTGCAGGGACTGCTCAGCCGCGAGGCGACCGACGCCTTCTTCGAGGGCGACCGCGCCGGCGAGCAGGGCGCCTTCGTGACCGCCGCGAGGAACGACCTGGCCGCGGTCAAGCTCACGAGCCTCCTCGGCCGCAACGTCTCCTCGCGCACCGTCGCGTCCTTCTACGTCAACCGCGACGAGATCGACGCCGCGGCGCAGTTCCGCAACGAGTCGCGCCGCTCCAACGCCCCGAGCGACGACGTGGGCTTCGGCCTCGCCGACGTGGACTTCACGCGCGAGCTCGAGGTGCGGGACCTGGCGCTGCGCCAGGAGATCGCGGTCTCGGCGGGGGACCACCTCGTGGAGACGGGCCTCGAGCTCCACCAGCTGCGCACCCGCACCGTCTGGCAGATCGCCGGCGACCGCAACCCCGGCGCGGCCAACGGGTCGAGCGTCCAGGGCGGAGCGGGGCTCCCGAGCGATCTCGACTCGGCGGTCGACTCGACGCGGGCGGGGGCCTGGCTTCTGGACCGGTGGGCGGCAGGGCCGCGGCTCTCGCTCGAGGCGGGCCTCCGTCTCGACTGGAGCGGCGTCAACCGACGGACGACGCTCTCGCCGCGCCTCGCCGCCACCTTCCGGCTCGACGAGGCCACCCGGCTGCGGGCGGGGGGCGGCCTCTACACGCAGAGCCCCGGCTACGAGAAGCTCATCCAGTCCGACACCTTCGTGGACCTTTCGGGGGAGCTGGGCCGCAGCCTGGAGCACGAGCGCGCCGTGCACGCCGTCGTCGGCCTCGAGCGCGACTTCGGGCCCGGCCTCACCGCCCGCGTCGAGGGCTACTGGAAGAGCCTCGACGACCTGATCGTCGGGCGGCTCGAGACGCCGCAGGAGCGGCTCGCCCGCCTGGCGCGCTACGACTTCCCGGCGGAGCTTCGGGGCAGCATCCCGACGGAAGCGATCATCACCAGCTTCCCGGTGAACGGGGCCTCGGGGGAGTCGTGGGGCTTCGACCTGTTCCTCCAGAAGAGGCCGACGCCGGGAGCGCGGCTCACGGGGTGGGCGTCGTACACCTTCGGCCGTGCGCAGCGGGACGAGTACGGGCGGACGCTCCCCTTCGAGTACGACCGGCGGCACGCGGCCACCCTCGTCGCCTCGTGGCGGATCAGCCGCCGCTGGGAGCTGGGGGCGACGGCGCGGGCGTTCTCCGGCTTCCCGCTGACGCCGGTCCTCGGCCTGCGCGTCGCCGCCGAGGACGCCGGCGACGGACGCTACGTCCCCGCGCTCGACGCCGAGGGCCGCTACGTCTACGAGCCGGACCGCGGCGGCGTCGCCAACCTGAACGGGGACCGGCTGCCCGCCTTCTTCCGCCTCGACCTGCGCCTCTCGTGGAAGCCGGGCGGCGACACGGGGCGATGGCTGGTGTACCTGGACGTCATCAACGCCACGAACCGCGACAACGTCGGCCAGCTCGACCCGCGCCTCGCGTACGACCCCGCCTCGCTCGCCGACCAGCCCCGCCTCGCCCTCGAGCCGACCGCAGCCATCCCCTTCCTGCCGTCCGTCGGCGTACGATTCCGGTTCTGAGCGACCTTCCGCCCTTCGTCCCGTTCGGCCCCGCGCACCTTTGCGCGCTGGCGTCGGTGGCGCTCCTGGCGCTCGCCACGGTGCGGCTCGCCCGGGCCCGGCCTGATCTCGTCCCGCTCGTGCGCGCGGTGCTGGCCGCCGGGATCGTCCTCCTCGTGGCCTTCGAGCTCGCGGTGGCGGCGCGGGAGGGCTGGCTCACGTGGAAGACCGTTCTCCCCCTCGAGCTGTGCGATGCGGCGATGGTGCTGGCCGTGCTCACGCTCCTGCGGCCCCGGCCGCCGACGGCCGAGATCGTCTACTTCTGGGCCGGCTCCGGCACCGTGCTCGCGATGCTCACCCCCGAGTTGCCCTGGAACTTCCCGCGCTGGGAGTTCGTCGTCTTCTTCGGCCTCCACGGGCTCGTGCTCGTGACCGCCGCCCTCCTGGTCTTCGGCCTCGGCCTCCGGCCCCGACCGGGGGCGCCCTGGCGGGTGCTCGGGATCACCGCCGGGTGGGCGGCCTTCGTGGGCCTCGCGAACCTCGTTCTCGGGACGAACTTCATGTACCTGCGGCACAAGCCGATCGTCGCCACGCCCCTCGACTGGATGGGGCCCTGGCCGGTGTACGTCGGCAGCGGGGCTCTCGTGGCCCTCGCCTTCTTCCACGTCCTCGCCCTCCCGTTCCGGCGCGAGTGGCGGGCTGGGCGGGCCTGATGGACCCGCTCACCCAGGGGCTCCTCGGCGCGTCTGTCGGCCAGGCGCTCTACGGCCGGGCCCTCGGCAGGCGGGCCCTCGTGTGGGGCGCCCTCGTGGGCATGGCGCCGGACCTCGACGTCGTGGCGAACCCGGTGAGCCCGATGGCCGAGTGGCTGTGGCACCGGGGGCCGACCCACGCGCTGTGGTTCGGGCCGGTCGTGGGCCCGGTCCTCGGCTGGCTGCTCTGGAGATGGAAGGGCGGCCGTCTGCGGGAGTGGGTGGGCCTCGCGGTCGCAGCCCTGTTCACCCACCCGCTGCTCGACGCGTTCACCACCTACGGCACGCAGCTGCTCTGGCCCTTCTCGCGACAGCGGTTCGGCTTCGACGCGGTGCCGATCGTCGACCCCGCCTACAGCCTGGTGCTGGCGGCGGCTCTCGCCTTCGGCCTGTGGCGCGGTGCGGCGACGGGGGCGGCGCGCCGGGCGGCGTGGGCCGCCCTCGTCGTCTCGTCGGCATATGTCGGCCTCGGGCTGGCGGTGAACGACCGGGCGGAGGCGATGGCCCGAGCGCAGCTCGCAGCCGAGGGCGCGGGCGCGGAGCAGGTCTCCGCCTACCCGACGCTCCTCCAGCTGCCCTTCCGGCGCATCGTGGCCCGCAGCGGCGACGAGGTGCGCGTGGGGTGGGTCAACGTCTTCGATCCTCGGCCGATCGCGTGGGAGCGCTTCACCGCGGCGAGCGGCCCCCTCGTGGAGGCGGCGCGTGCGACCGAGGAGGCACGCGTCCTCGAGTGGTTCGCGATGGGAGAGGCGACGCCGCGCGTCGTGGACGGGCCGGGCGGACCCGTGGTCGAGATCGACGACCTGCGCTACGGCTTCCCCGGCCGTCCGCAGGACGGCCTCTGGGGGGTCCGAGTGCGTCTCGACGGTGAGGGCCGGCCCACGGGCCCCGGCGAGCGCTTCGACCGAGAGCTGCCGGCAGAGGTTCTCGACATGTTCGGGCAGATGTGGCGCGAGACGCTGGGCCTGTCGTGAGCCTCGTCTCCCACGCTCTCGCGGCCGCACCGCGCTCGGCGCCGTGCGGCTGTCAAATCGGATAAACAGAATCCGTTAAGTGAATCAGAGAACTTCACATTAGTCGATCACAGTGACCCAAGTCACAGTGAAGTGATTTCTTTGTTTACTTAGGATACGCCGAGCCGTAGCTTTCACTTGGGGACCGACCCTCGGGGCCCCGTGGGAGGTGCATATGGTGAGCCGAGCCCGGTTCACGGCCAGCATGGCGACGGTCGTCGTCGCGCTGGCGGCGGCGGTGGTCGCCGGGTCTTGCGGCGGCCAGCAGGAGAGCCCGACCTCTCCCGTCGCGATCGAGAGGACGGACGGGGAGCACGGCTCCGTGACCTCGTCAGCCGCGGCCAAGATGACCGTGTGCCACAAGGGGCAGGAGCTGCGCGTCTCGACGAGCGCGCTCGGCGGCCACCTGGGGCACGGCGACCGCCTCGGCAGCTGCGCGGCGGTGTGCCCCTGCTTCACTTCGACGGGGATCGACCAGATGGCGGCGCAGTGCGACGCCAATCTCTACGTCGACTGCTCCGAGGAGTACTCCGTCGCGATGTACTGCTGGGGGAACGGGGGCGGGGCCAACCTGGGGGCCTTCCAGGCCATCCTGGGCACGGACACCTGCGGCACGGTGCTCAAGGACTCGACCGGCGCATTCGTCGAGTCGAGCCTCGCCGTCTCGGCGGCCGAGTACGAGGCGTGCAAGCAGGCGATCTTCGGGAGCTCTTCCTACCAGCCCTCCTGCCCCCGGTAGGCCGGAGCGCCGTGGGTGGGGCGCCGCTCGCCCCACCCGCGTGCTAGCATTTGCGCCGTCCGCCCGTCCTCTCGCTGCGGAGGCGCCATGTCCCTCGAGCCGGCCCCCCACCGACTGGCCATCGCCGCGGCGCTCGCCCTCTTCTCGGCCCCCCTTCCCGCGTTCGCTGAATCCCCCGGGTTCGACGTGCTGGTCCGGGGCGGGACGGTCTACGACGGCTCGGGCGGCCCGCCCCGCCGCGCCGACGTCGGCCTGCGCGGCGACCGGATCGGGGCGGTCGGGGACCTCTCGGGGGCGACCGGCGGCGTGGTGATCGACGCGACCGGCCTCGCCGTCGCCCCCGGCTTCGTCAACATGCTCTCGTGGGCCACCGAGGACCTCCTCGCCGACCCGCGGTCCCAGAGCGACATCCGGCAGGGGGTGACCACCGAGGTCTTCGGCGAGGGCGAGTCCGGCGGCCCCTGGAACGAGGCGATGAAGCTCCGCCGGCGGGCCGCGCAGGGGGACTTCAAGTTCGACATCGCGTGGACGACGCTCGCCGAGTACCTGCGCACCCTCGAGCGCCGCGGGGTGGCCCCGAACGTCGCCTCCTTCGTGGGCGCCGGCACGATCCGCGAGCACGTCGTCGGCCTCGACGCCGGGCCTCCCACTCCGGCCCAGCTCGACGCGATGCGGAGACTCGTCCGGGGCGCGATGGAGGAGGGCGCCCTCGGCGTCGGCTCCTCGCTCATCTACGCCCCCGACACCTTCCACTCCCCCGAGGACCTGATCGAGCTCGCGAAGGTGGCCGCGCGCTACCGGGGCCGGTACATCACCCACATGCGCAGCGAGGGCGACCGCCTCCTCGAGTCGGTGGACGAGACGATCCGCGTCGCCCGCGAGGCGGGCATCCCCGCCGAGATCTACCACCTGAAAGCCGCGGGGGAAGCGAACTGGCCGAAGCTCCAGCCGGTGATCGACAAGGTGGAGGCGGCGCGGCGCGAGGGGCTGAAGGTCACGGCCGACATGTACCTGTACACCGCCGGGGCCACTGGCTTCGACGCGTGCCTCCCGCCCTGGAGCCGCGAGGGCGGCTGGGGCCGGACTTTCGAGCGCATCCGCGACGGCGAGACGCGGGCGCGGATCCTCCGGGAGATGCGGGCCCCGGCGGAGGGCTGGGAGAACCTCTGCCGGCTGGCGGGCTCGCCCGAGCGGATCCAGCTCGTGGCCTTCCGCAACGAGGCCCTGAAGCCCCTGACCGGGAAGACGCTGGCCGCGGTGGCGGCGGCGCGCGGCCGCAGCCCCGAGGACACGATCCTCGACCTCGTGGTCGAGGACGAGTCGCGGATCGGCGTCGTCTTCTTCCTCATGTCGGAGGAGAACGTGCGCCGGCAGGTCCGGCTGCCGTGGGTCTCCTTCTGCTCGGACGCCGGCTCGATGGCCCCCGAGGGGGTGTTCCTGAAGTCCTCGACGCACCCGCGGGCCTACGGCAACTTCGCGCGGCTCCTCGGCCGCTACGTGCGCGACGAGCGGCTCGTCCCGCTCGAGGAGGCGGTGCGGCGGCTGACCGCGTTCCCGGCCGAGAACCTCGGCCTCGACCGGCGCGGCCGGCTCGTGCCCGGCCACTTCGCCGACGTCGTCGTCTTCGACCCTGCACAGGTGGCCGACCGGGCCACGTTCGAGAACCCCCAGCAGTACGCCGTGGGCGTGCGGCACGTGCTCGTGAACGGGGTCGTGGTCCTGCGCGACGGCGAGCACACCGGGGCCCTTCCGGGCCGAGCCCTGTGGGGACCGGGCCGCACGGCAAAGGACTGAGACGGGAGCGGGAGGGCCACGCGGTGAAGCGGATCGCGATCACGGGAGCCAACGGCTTCATCGGCCGGCACGTCCTGCGCCGGGCGGTGGCGTCGGGGTACGAGGTGGTCGGCATCGTCCGCTCGGAGGCGGCGGGGCGGGTGGTCCGCGAGGCCGGCGGGAACCCGGTGGAGCTGGTGGGGCGGGACCCGGAGGCGATGGTCCACGCCCTCGACGGCTGTCTGGCCGTGGTGCACCTCGCCCAGATCGGCGCCGAGCGGGGCGGGCAGACCTACGAGGGCGTCAACGTCGTCTACACGGAGCGCGTCCTCGAGGACGCCCGCCACGCCGGCGTGCCGCGGGTCGTCTACTTCTCCGGCCTCGGCGTGGCCCGCTACGGCACGAGCCTCCGCTGCTCGAACGCCTACTTCCTCTCGAAGCTCGCGGCGGAGACGATTCTCTTCCGATCCGGGCTCGAGGGGGTCGTCTTCCGTCCCTCGTACGTGGTGGGGCCCGGCGACGCCTTCGTACCCGCGGTCCTGCAGGCGATGGAGGCGGGGGAGGTGGAGGTCCCGGGCGACGGCGCCTACCGGGTGCAGCCGGTGGACGTCGCGGACGCCGCGGCCGGCGTGCTGGCCGCGATCGAGCGCCCGGCGGGGGCCTTCCCCACGGTCTTCGACCTCGCGGGCCCCGAGGCCCTGCCCTACGCGCGGCTGCTCGAGCGGCTCGCAGCGGCGGCACGGCGGCTGGGCCGGGGGGGCGACCTGCGCGTCCGCTCGGTCCCGGTCGAGGAGGCAGACCGGCGCGCGCGGTGCGGCGGGTACCAGGGGATGCTGCCGGACGAGCTCGATTGCCTGCTCTGCGACGAGGTCGCCGACCCCGCGCCGCTCCAGGCGCTCCTCGGCCGGCCGCTCACGCCGCTCGACGAGGCCCTCGCCGCGGCCGTGCGCGCGGCGTGAAGCTCCCCTTCTTCCTCCGCCGACGCCCGCCGGGGGAGGCGGACGTGGCCGTGGTCGGCTCCGGCCTGCCCGCCCTCGCCGTCGCCCTGGAGCTGTCCCGGCGCGGGGCGCGGGTCGTCGTCCTCGGAGCGGCGAGCGCAGGGGAGCGGCCGCGGGGACTGGGCCTGGTCCTGCTGGGGCCGGGAAGGCCGTACGCGCGGGTCGCACGGGCCCTCGGACGCCCCGCGGCGCGGCTCGTGTGGGCGGCGGGGTGCGAGAGCCACCTCCGCCTGCGCACGCTCCTCGACGAGGCCCGTCGCGAGTGCGGCTACGTGGCGCGCGGCAGCTTCCTCCTCGCCGTCGACCGCGGCGCGGCGGCGGAGCTCGCCGAGAGCGAGGACATGCTGAGGGACGATGGCTTCCCCGGCGAGTTCCTGGACCACTACATGCTGGAGACCCGCTTCGACCTCCCGGGCTTCGCCGGCGCCTGGTGGGCCGCGGAGGACGCCGAGCTCGACGCCGCGCTCCTGCTGGGCGTGCTCGGCGAGATGGCACGGGCCGCGGGCGCCGCGTTCGAGCCGGGGCCCGTGCGCCTCGTCTCGGGCGACGCCTCGGGTGCGACGATCGAGGCCCACGAGGGGATCGTGCGCGCGGGGGCGGCCGTCGTCGCCACGGATGGCGCCGCGTCCGGGGTCCTTCCCGAGCTGCGGGGCCTCCTGCAGCCGGCCGTCCCTTCCCGGCTGCGGACCGTCCCCCGGCCGGGAGTCGTCCTGCCCACCGCCCTGCGCACGTCCGACGGCCGTGTCGCCTGGCAGGCGAGCGGGGGGGCGCTCGTCGTGGCCGGGACCGGCACCACCGAAGGATCGCCGGCGGGGGGACTGGAGAGCCGGCTCGCCCGCATGCCGGTGGGGCCCGCTTCCGCCCGCTGGGACGAGCCGGCCGAGGTCTGCGCGGATGGCCTGCCGCTCGTCGGCCGCCTCCCGGGCCGCGCCGTGGCCGTGTCCTGCGGCTTCGACGCCGCCAGCGCCGGCTTCGCCTTCGCCGCCGCGCGCTGGGTGGCGGACGCCCTCCTGGCCGGGTCGGACCCGACGCCTGCGCCCCTGCGCCCCACCCGCTCCCCGGCCCCGTTTTGAGCGGCGCCGCCGTTCGCTGTACGCTCTCGCCCATGCGGCTCGGGGTCACCGACCACGTCGACTGCGCGCACCTGCTGCCCGGGCACCCCAAGTGCGGGCAGCTCCACGGCCACACCTACCGCATCGAGGTGGTGGTGGAGGGCGAGATGAAGGACGGCATGATCCTCGATTTTGCCGACCTCAAGGCCCGCATCCGCGCCGTGCTCGCCCGCTACGACCACCGCCACTGGAACGACTTCATCGACTACCCCACGGTCGAGAACATCTGCGACCGCCTGGCCACGGAGATCGCCGAGGACGTCCCGCTTCCCCTGTCCCTCCGCGTGTACGAGGGCCACGCCAAGTGGGCGGAGACCGACCGCGGGGGGAAGCGGTGATCCGCGCCGACGAGGCGCTGCGCCCCGCCGACCTCGTCCCCGCGATCGCTCGGATGTGGGCGCTCTCCGCGGAGAAGATCCTGGCTCTCGAGAAGGCCTGGAACCCCGCGGACGGCTCGCCGGTCTTCACCCTGCGCGGCCGCTACACGGCCCGCGGCTGGACGGACTGGACGCAGGGCTTCCAGTTCGGCTCCGCCCTCCTGCAGTTCGACGCCACCGGGGACGAGCGCTTCCTCGAGCTGGGCCGCGAGCGCACCTACTCGCGGATGGCGCCCCACGTGACCCACGTGGGTGTGCACGACCACGGCTTCAACAACGTGAGCACCTGGGGCGCCCTGCGCCGGCTCGCCCTCGAGGGGCGCTACGCTCGCCGAGGGGAAGGAGCGCGAGCTGTGCGAGCTGGCGCTCAAGGCGAGCGGGGCGGTGCAGGCCCGGCGCTGGACCCGCACCGCCGACGGCGGCGGGTTCGTCTACTCCTTCAACGGCCCGCACTCGCTGTTCGCCGACACGATCCGCTCGCTGCGGGCTCTCGCCCTCGCGCACCGGCTGGGCCACGCGCTTCTCGAGGAGGGGGACCGCCCGGTGTCGCTGCTCGAGCGGCTCTGCCTGCACGCCCGCACCACCGCCCGCTTCGCCGTCTGCAAGGGCCGGGGCCGCGACGTCTGGGACGAGCGCGGGCGGGTGGCCCACGAGAGCCTGTTCAACGTCGTCGACGGCAACTACCGCTGCCCCGGCACGCAGCAGGGCTACTCGCCGTTCACGACCTGGACGCGGGGGCAGGCCTGGGTGCTCCTGGGCTTCGCGGAGGAGCTCGAGTTCCTCGAGACGGTGGCCGACGCCGAGCTCGAGCCGCTCGGCGGCCGGGCCGAGGTCGAGAGCTACATGATGGAGGCGGCGCGGGCGACCGCCGCCCACTACGTGCAGTCGACGCCCACCGACGGCGTGCCGTACTGGGACACCGGGGCGCCGGGCCTGGCGCGGCTGCCGGGACACCGCGACCGCCCGGCCGACCCGTCGAACGACCTCGAGCCGGTGGACGCCTCGGCGGCGCCGATCGCCGCCCAGGGGCTGCTGCGCCTCGGCCGGCTCCTCGAGCGGCGCGGGGAGGCGGAGGAGGGGCGGCTCCTGTTCCAGGCGGGCCTCACGATCGGCCGCACGCTGCTCGGCGCGCCGTACCTGAGCGAGGACCCCACCCACCAGGGCCTGCTGCTGCACTCGGTCTACCACCGGCCGAACGGCTGGGACTACGTCCCGCCCGGCCGAAAGGTGCCGTGCGGCGAGTCGAGCCAGTGGGGCGACTACCACCTGCGCGAGCTGGCCCTCCACGTCCAGCGCCTGGCCAGCAGCGCTCCCTACTACGCGTTCTTCGCCCCCGTGGAGACCCGGTGAGGAAGGTCGCCCTCGTCACCGGGGGCACGCGGGGGATCGGCCTCGGGATCGCCCGGGCACTCGCCGCGGACGGGTTCGACCTCGCCCTGTGCGGCGTGCGGGAGGAGGGCGAGGTGTCGTCCGCCCTCGACGCCGTGCGGGACGCGGGCGCGTCGGTGGCCTACTTCCGCGCCGACGTGGGGGAGCAGGCCCACCGCGCCCGCCTCGTCGCCGCCGTGCGGGAGCGCTTCTCGCGGCTGCACGTCCTCGTCAACAACGCCGGCGTCGCCCCGCGCGAGCGGGCGGACCTCCTCGAGGCGGGCGAGGAGAGCTTCGAGCGGCTCCTGCGGATCAACCTGCAGGGGCCCTACTTCCTCACGCAGGCCGTGGCCCGCTTCATGCTCGAGCAGAAGCGCGTGGACGCGGCCTGGGCCGGCTGCATCGTCAACGTCACGTCGATGTCGGCGACCGTGGCCTCGACGAACCGCGGCGAGTACTGCGTGAGCAAGGCCGGGCTCGCGATGGCCTCGCGGCTGTGGGCGACGCGCCTCGCTGGGGAGGGGATTCCCGTGTACGAGGTGCGGCCGGGGATCATCCGCACCGACATGACCTCGGCGGTCGCGGAGAAGTACGACCGGCTGATCGGCGAGGGCCTCATCCCGCAGGGCCGCTGGGGCACGCCGGAGGACGTCGGCCGGGTGGTGGCGGCGCTCGCCCGGGGCGACGCCCCCTACTCGACCGGTACCGTCGTCGACGTGGACGGCGGCCTCACCATCCCGCGGCTCTGAGGAGACGCGACCGTGGCCGAGCCGAGGAAGCCCGAGAAGGCGGCCATCCAGCAGGGCTACGACCGCTGGGCCGAGATCTACGACCAGGAGCAGAACCCGCTGATCGGGCTCGAGGAGCCGGTCGTGCGCGAGGCGCTCGGTGACGTCGCGGGGCTCGAGATGCTCGACCTGGGCTGCGGCACCGGGCGGCACGCGCTGTGGCTCGCCGCCGCCGGGGCCTCGGTGACCGCGGTGGACTTCTCGGCGGGCATGATGGAGAAGGCCCGGGCGAAGCCGGGGGCGGAGCGGGTCCGCTTCCTCGTCCACGACCTGCACGAGCGGCTGCCCTTCCCGGACGGCGCCTTCGACCGGGTGGTGAGCGGCCTCGTCCTGGAGCACCTGCGGGACCTCGACGCGTTCTTCGGCGAGGCGCGCCGCGTGCTGAAGCCGGCCGGCCGCGCGGTCGTCTCCGGGATGCACCCCGCGATGTTCCTCCGGGACGTGCGGGCGCGCTTCCACGACCCGCTCACCGGAGAGAAGGTCGAGCCGGGCAGCGTGGAGCACGGGATCGGCGACTACGCCATGGCCGCGGTCCGCGCGGGGTTCTCCCTCGAGGGGATCGTCGAGCAGGCCCCCGACGCTGCCTACGCCGCCCGCTGCTCGCGGGCCGCGAAGTACGTCGGCTGGCCGATGCTCCTCGTCCTCAGCCTGCGGGCCTGAGGTCGTCCCGCGCTCCTCAGCGCAGGACGACCGCCTCGCGCGCGACGAGCGCCGCGAGGCCGGCCATGATCGCGCGGGCGCCCGGGCCGACGCGGCCGTCTCGCACCGGCCGGCCGTCGATCCGGACGACCGGGAGGACCTCGCGCGAGACGCTGCTGATGAAGGCCTCTTTCACCCGCGGCAGGTCCTTCCGCCGGATCGCCCGCCGCTCGACCGGCATCAGGCCCTCGGCCACCTCGAGCACCAGCGAGCGCGTCACGCCGATCAGCGCCCGCTCTTCCTCCGTGCGCAGGTTGCCGCCCGAGGACGGCGAAGAAGTTGCTCGAGAGGCCCTCGAGGATCGGCCCCGTCCCCGTCCACGATCAGGCCCTCCTCGACGCCGGGGGGCAGGCGGCCGTAGGCCTCCTGGGCCGCGGCGATGAAGCGCGTGTCCTTCGCGTGGGGGTTGTCGCGGTGGACGTCGAGCGTCACGCAGGCGACGCCCTCCTCGTAGAGCCGGGGCGGGAGGGGCGTGAAGGGCTCGACCGCCACGAAGAGACGGGGCGGGGCGAAGGTGAGCCGGAGCCGGGACTCCGGGTACTCGGTTGCGTCGAGGGCCGCGGCCAGGGACCGGCGCGCCGCGTCCGCGTCGACGGCGTCCGACCGCCCCTGGAGAGCCGCCGACTCCTCGAGCCGGCGAAGGTGCTGGGCGAGGCGGACGACGCCGCGGCCGCCGTAGGTACGCAGGGTCGTGTAGGCACCCTCCGGCAGCGTGCGCGATGAGGCGGCGAGGGTCTCGTGCCGGCCCACCAGGACCAGGTCCTTCCCGGTCGCCTCGTACGTGGCCACGCGTGCGTCGCCCATGACCCATCTTCGCACCGGACGGCCCGTCCCGGCTCTGCTAGACTCCGCCCCGGAGGTTGCCCCGCATGGACCGCCGCGTCACCGCTCTTCTCGCCGCTATCAGCCTCGGAGCCGCCATGAACGCCAGCGCCGCCACCCGCATCGAACGCAAGCCCTTCGGCCGCACGGCGGACGGTGAGCCCGTCGAGCTGTTCACCCTCTCGCGCACCGGCGCGCCCACCGTCTCGATCACGAACCACGGGGGCTACGTCGTGTCGATCGCCGCCCCGGATCGCGCGGGGCACACGGCAGACGTGACCCTCGGCTACCACGACCTCGCCGGCTACCTCGGCGACACGAGCTACTTCGGCAGCCTCGTCGGCCGCTACGCCAACCGCATCGCGAAGGGGCGCTTCACCCTCGACGGGAAGGCCTACGCGCTGGCCGTCAACAACTCGCCGAACACCCTGCACGGCGGGCCGACCGGGTTCAACAAGCGCGTCTGGGCGGCGAGGGTCGTGAGCGGCCCCGAGGGCGACGCCCTCGAGCTGACGTACGTGAGCCGGGACGGCGAGGAGGGCTACCCCGGCACGCTGACCGCGAAGGTCGTCTACTCGCTGCGTGCCGACGGCGGACTCGTGATCGACTACACCGCGACCACCGACGCGCCGACGGTCGTCAACCTCACGAACCACGCCTACTTCAACCTGGCCGGGGAGGGCGAGGGCACGATCCTCGCCCACGAGATGCAGATCGAGGCGGACGCCTTCACGCCGGTGGACCCGACCCTCATTCCGACCGGGGAGAGAAGGCCGGTCGATGGTACGCCGTTCGACTTCCGGACGCCGGTGGCGATCGGCGCGCGCATCGACGCCGCAGACGAGCAGCTGAAGGCCGGCGGGGGCTACGACCACAACTTCGTCCTGCGCGGGAAGGCGGGCGACCTGCGCCTCGCCGCCCGCGTGACGGAGCCGAAGAGCGGCCGCGTGCTCGAGGTCTTCACCACCGAGCCGGGCCTGCAGTTCTACTCAGGCAACTTTCTCGACGGCTCCGTGAAGGGCAAGTCCGGCAAGCCGTACGTGAGGCGCGGGGCGTTCTGCCTCGAGGCCCAGCACTTCCCGGACTCGCCCAACCAGCCCGCCTTCCCGTCGGTCGTCCTGCGACCCGGGCAGACGTATCGGCAGACGACTGTCTATCGGCTGACAGTGGTCCGGTAGGCGCGCGCCGTCCTGCCCGACAGGACTCGCGCCGCAACGGATGCGCCCGCCGAGTCGCCGGGCCTTGTCTGCTTCATCCCCTTGCCAGGCGTCACGTTGACGGTATGCGCGGCAACCAACGGTGAACCTGGCGCTTGTATCGCACAAACGAGTCGCCAAACCGTCTTTCGAGCGCCGGCTCTTCGTTCAAGACCACCATGAGGTGCGACAAGCCCCAGAAGGCCCCTGCGAGTGCGAGTATCGAGATGGACCGAACCACCAGGCCGCCCCCGATGAGCGCGAGCACCGCACCGACGTACATGGGGTTGCGAACATAACGGTAGGGACCCGTCGCCACGAAGACCTTCGGTGGGTCGAATGGGGCTGGCGTCCCCCTCCCCGCAGTGAGGAACAGGAACACGCAGGTCAGGCCGATCATTCCGCCTGCCACACCGAGCAGCCACCCGAGCGGCCGGAGCCACTCCGGAGGCACCTCGCCGATCAGCGGATCGAAGCGTCGTACCAGCGAGGCCAACCCGACCCACAGGGTCACGAAGAGCGAGGCCATCACGACACCGCGGATCAGAACGACGACTCGTTGTTCTCTCATCCCGCACCATGATGCCTAACACCGACTCCTCGGGCCCCTCGACTGGCTGCGTGTCGGGAACCACACCCGGTCAGGAATGACATGGTTCGGTCCTCGGTGTCGGCTTGTTGCCTTCTGCTCGGCTGCCTAGGAGTGCGAGTGCACCCAGCCCGAGGGATGCCCAGATCCACCTCTCGATTCGCATCCCCACCCTCTATTCACCCTTGTCGGGGATGAGCCGCGAGCGTTACCGGCCGTTCACAACGTCGAGCCTGCGCCTACTGTTGCCTGACTATATCGACCGAGATCTCCACTGCCGGCGTTGTTCCTCTGTTCTCGAGCCAGTGCGTGGTGTTCCTGTCCTCGGGCCAGCCCACTCCCGGCCCATACTCCTCAGCCACTCCATTTCGATGGTCAGTGATGGTTCCTTGCAGTATGTAGACCATGCCCGGCCTGTCTTTATGGTCGTGAATCGGGCCGAAGACCCCTCCAGGCTCGAAAGTCACCATTCGCATTCGAAGCTGGCGCCTTGCCATGCCCTCGATTTCAGGGCCAAGGTCAAGGGCTGCTAGCAGCTTCACCGTAACGCCTTTCGTCTCAGGTGCCGCCTGCTCGTTTCTCATCGTGGTCTGCTTTCTGTATCTTAGGTCCGCCCGCGCCCCACGCTGCCCCCTCCCAGAAACGTGCGCCAAAGGCGCGTTTCCACGGGAGCCCGTAATCGGCGCCAGAACGCCGTTCCAGCCAGGCAGCTATGACGGTGGGGATCATTACCGCAGCGAAGGCCGCCACGTGCATGGCAGCAGTCCATTCAGCCAAGCCGGTGATCCAGCGGTGAGCGACAAGCCAGTTAAGTGGGCGCGCGGTTTGCGGCCAGAGCAGAAAGAGAGCGACGAAGAACAACAGCACTCTCCACTTGGATCGGAGCCCATTGCGATCGAAGAGAAGAGAGAGTGGGAACAAGTTACACCCACTGAGAGCGCTGGGCTGGTTGGGGTGCGTGGTTGTGGCAGGCATGGGAAGGGGGTCGCACCAAGTGCGAGGCTTCGCTTCTGGCCATTGGGGTCGCGCGGCATGGGCCGTCGTGTCATATTCGCGCTGAAGAGACGTTGCTCCCCCCGATCGCCCGGCCCCCGTCCGCCCAACACTCGGGATCAGCTTCATCCCCTTGTTAGGCGACTCCGCGCACGTCGCGCCCTCTCAACTCACTTGACAGCCTCACAGGCCGCCTGGTCAACGTGTCAGTATCTGGAACTCCGGCTCGCGTCTGTAGCCCTCCTCGATCGGCTCTGCTTCCAAAGCCCACCCACGTCCCCAATCGTCCCCTACCCAGTGGACCAGCACGGTTCGCAGCTTTCCGTGGGTGTCGGCGATGTAGAAGACGTTCCGACGCCAGTCCGTCAGCAGAATCCCAGACTCCCCGTTGGGCTGCTTGGTCAGGAGTTGCCAAAGATGAGCGACTGCGGTCTCCGCGTGATCGGCTAGTTCGTCCACGATGGGAGCATCTGTGAGTGTCTCCTTGAGAACATGGGCGTTGATTGCGCATGCATCAACGTTCGCCTCGATCTTGCCAAGGAAGAACTTGCGGAAGTTGTCGCCAAGGTACGAGATCCTGACGCGCCCATCCCTTGAGCCCTTCGCGTCAAGCACTTCGCTCACGTCAAACCGAGACGCCCCGTCAACAGGCTGTTTCGCACGCCACCGAAGCAGGATCTTCACGATCCTCTCCTTTCAAGCACCCGTGGTCGCCATTTTCTACGACCCTGGCTCGTAGAGCTTCGATCCGCCTCTTGCCCGCCTGACACTGCGGATCAGCTGCGAGGCTGCGGCCTGGACGGGCCTCGTCAGCTGCATCTCTTTGTCAGGCGGCCCCGTGCAGTTCCGCTATCAGGTACTTGCATGGCCCCCACTCTGGGTCCCGGAATTCCTGATGCAGACGAAACCCTGCCTTCTCGTAGCAGCGGATGGCATTCGCGTTAGACGCGGATGTACCCAACCCCGCGAACGCAAGGGACGGATCGCAGCGCAAGCGCGCCAGAAGCAGCTCAAGGGCCCGTGACCCAACTCCATGACCCAGCAGGTCTGCATCACCAATGAGAATGTCGATGTCCACCAGACCGCTCGGAAGGTCGGCAAGCTCCGCTCCCTCCAGCTCCCCCTTGGGCGGCTCTTGCCAACACAGATAACCAACCGGGGTGCCATCCGCGACGATGAGTGCGTGCGACTCGGGTGCGCACTCTCTGGCGTGCTGCATTGCACGAGCCGGGTCGCCCCACCACTTCGCCACGTGCGGCTGCGCGAGCCACCTGCGGAGCATATCGGAGTCCCGGATCAGGTCGAACGCCTCGAGTGTGACCTTGGGCATCGCACGCTCCCGCCTAGGTCGGCCTAACACTGGGGATAAGACCGTATGGAAGGACCGGCTCCATTTCGTAATCTCGCGGGTTAGTGAGCCTGTGACAGCGGCACCAGAGCCGCATACGAAAGGAGCCAGTCATGAAGAAGGCTACCACCTTCGTGGGCATGGACGAGCACAAGGTGTCGATCAAGCTGGCGGTGCTGTTGGCGGGAGAGACGAAGCCGATCGAGGGCAACTGACGAACGAGAAGGGCGCGCCAGGAGGCGGGCGCCAACTGCGTCGTGGTAGCGCCGTCCCTGATCCCTCGCAAGCCTGGCGATCGGATCAAGACCGATCGTCGTGACGGGCGCAAGCTGGCGGAGCTGCTGCGTGCGGGGCTGTTGACCGAAGTGCATGCGCCGACGGTCGAGGACGAGGCGGTGCGGGATCTGTGCCGGGCGCGCGAGGACGCCCATGAGGGCCTGGTACGCTGCCGCCATCGGGTGAGCAAGGTGTTGTTGCGCCGGCGCTGGATCTGGAACGGCAGCAAGAAGGCGTGGGGGCAGGGCATCGGCTATGGCTGCGCAGCCTGCGCTTCGAGCAGCCGGCCGACCAGGTGGTCTTCGACGAACTATCTGCAGGCGATCGCGCCTGCGCGCGCTCGAGCCGCACATCGAGGCGGTCAGCCAACAGTCCGCCTGCGCCGAGGCGGTCGGCGCGCTGCGCTGCTTCCGAGGCATCGACACCCTCCCCGCCATGGGGCTCCTCGCGGAGTTGCACGACTTCATGCGCTTCGACTCGGCTCCGCGGCCTGATGGCTTTCCTCGGCCTCGTCCCCTCCGAGTTCTCCTCGGCCAATTCCGAGCGGCGCGGGGCGATCACCAAGTCCGGCAACCGCCATGCGCGCCGTCTGCTAATCGGGGCAGCCTGGCACTATCGTCATCAGCCCAATCCCCAAGGCTTGAAGCGCCGCCGCCAGGGACAGCCCGTCGAGGTCATCACGCTCGCGGACAAGGCGATGTATCGGCTCAACCGTCGCTTCCACCGCATGCTCGCCAAGGGCAAGCCGGCTGGCAAGACCGTCGTCGCCGTCGCCCGCGAACTCGCCGGATTCGTCTGGGCCGCGCTCCATTCCAGGCTGCCTGGAAACGAGGTCGTCACTCTCTCTACTGTCGTCGCCACACGCTCAGCTTTGGAGGTCGCAGTCGACGGATGAAGGCAGGCACGATCCGGAGGACGCGCGTCGCAGCTTTGCGACAGGGAAGGTTCACTTCCCGGATTCGCGACTTAAGACCGCGTTGCCTCTCGACGGAGAACGGTCATGCGGCTCAGTGTTCCCCGCGACCCGCGCATATGAGAATGACTCGTCGTCGAAGCGTCCTGCCTCGTCCGTCGTCTACGGCCCCCGAGGAGGACAACAACCGCTAACAACCCGCGATGGGGCTTGTCACGGGTCCTTCATATGAGCTGCGAGCGTCCGATACGCTCAAGGCTCGTCAGCTTCATCCCCTTGTTAGGCAGAATCGCCGCCCCTCGAGTGCATCAGGATGCTCCAGATCACCCATCCGTCAAGCGAGGGTACCGGCATAAGGGTCCATATTGCGACGCCTACGTTGACGAGGCCGGCCATGGCAAGCCACGCCGCCTGCGCCAAGTGGCCGGCTAGCATCAGGGCACACCCGACAGCCAGGTTGGCGGCAGGCCCACCAACGGCGCGGCCAATCCTGCAGCGGTCCGGTGCGGCGGCGCCCGGCTGCGCGTAGATGATCACATCGCGCGTTGAGGTCACGAGAACCGCTTCCACCGGGGCACCTACAGCCCGTCCTGCAATCATGTGCCCGACGCTGTGTAGGATGTTGGCCGCGTAGAGCACCGCTCCATACCCGAGACCCGCGACGAGCACCTCGGTGCCGTCCGCATCGCTCCGACTCGCGAACGCCATCGCAAGCCCCACAGTAACCCACGACAAGGGGCTGAGCCACGCGTACCGAGTTGCCGACCAGCCGACACCGAACACTCGAAACAGGCTCCGACGGGCGGTGATGTCTTCCGCGACCAGAAGCGGCTTCCTCATGCCTGTGACCCCTCAGCCCTCTCGCCGCTCGGATGCTGCCGAACACAGAGTTGGAGGTGACCCGATTCCGTAGACAGGCCCGCTATGCTGCCACAGTTGCGGCAGCGTGTTGCCGTTCGAAGTCCATCGGACTGACGTAACCGAGGGACGAGTGACGCCGGTGCGGATTGAAGAACGCTCCGATGTAGTCGTGGACGGCGGACTGGGCCTCGGCCTTTGTCGGCCAGGGACGGCGGTGGATGAGCTCGGTCTTCAAGGTCGCGAAGAAGCTCTCCGCGACCGCGTTGTCCCAACAGTCGCCGACCCGACTCATGCTGCAAACGATGCCGCGAGCGGACAACTCGGCTCGGTAGAGCTCGCTCGCGTACTGACAGCCACGGTCCGAGTGGTGAACGAGCCCCCGCTCAGGCTGGCGCATGCCGAGCGCCAGGCCAAGGGCTTCGAGGGGAAGCTCCGTGCGCAGGTGATCGGCCATCGCCCAGCCGGCCACGCGACGCGAGAAGACGTCCACGATCGCGGCCAGGAAGAGCCAGCCCTCCCAGGTCCAGATGTAGGTCATGTCCGTGACCCACACCCGGTTCGGTGCAGCCGCGTGGAACTCGCGTGCGACCACGTTGGGAGCGATCGCCAAGGAGTGATTCGAGTCAGTGGTAGCCCGGTAGCGTCGCGGAGGCCGCGCCGAAAGCCCCTCGCGACGCATCAGGCGGGCGACGCGCTTTCGCGAGACGCGGTAGCTCAGAGCCTGAAGATCCTTGTGGACCCGTGGGCTCCCGTAGGTCGCTCGACTTTGGGCGTGACAGGCGCGGATCACCGGGACCAGCTTGGAGTCCTCGACGTCTCGTCTCGACGGCGGACGCTTGGTCCAGGCGTAGAAGCCGCTCCGAGACACCTTCAAGGCACGGCACAGGAGACTCGTCGGCAGCTTGGCCCCCTCCGCGTGGATGAAGGCGAACTTCACCCGTTCTCCTTCGCGAAGAAGGCCGCCGCTTTTTTCAGGATCTCCCGCTCGAGGCGCAGGGTCTTCACCTCGCGCCGCAGCCGCCCCAGCTCCTCGCGCTCCTCCGTGGTCAGCGCGCCCGGCTTACCTCGTCCGGCGTCGACCTCCGCCTGGCGCACCCAAGCGCGAAGCGCCGACTCCGTCAGGTCAAGGTCTCGCGCCACCTCCGGGATCGACCGTCCTCCCTCGACGACCAGCCGGACCGTCTCGGCCTTGAACTCCCTCGTGAACGCCCTACGCTTCCGTCGCTCCATGGCACCCATACTCGCCTCTTCCAGGGTGTCCACGGAAACGGGTCAAGACCAGCCCCCGCCCATTCTGCCCGCGGGGGCACAGGGCGGCACCTTGTCCTGCCGTTCGGGTGCCGCCCTGAGCTTCGTCAGCTGCATCCGCTTGTTCGGCGGCGCCGCGACAGTGGACACGTGAGGTCGATGGTCATTTCTGGATCAGCTTGGCAAGGTAGTCGAAGATCGTCGCTCGCTCAGCAGCGCTCAGCCGAGGAGCAGTCCGCTCCAAGAGACCCACGAATGCCGTAACCTCTTCACTTGTACCCGGGAAGCCGATGTTCCTTCCGTTCGGCATGGCTTTGGAGTTCCCTATCTTCCCGCCCTCAGCATTGACGAACACGTAGAAGGGCAGCCCTGTGTCCGTGCCACCCCAGGTGTTCATCATGCCCTCGGCACCAGGGTTCTCCAGGAACTTCTTCTCCTCAGGTTCCTGCACAGCGAGCTTCACAACGACATAGTTGGCCGCCATGATTCCGGCAACTTCCGGTGCATGCAGGAACGCATCGAAGGTCCTGCATGTACCGCACCAAGACGCGCCGAACTCGACCAGGACCACCTTCTTCTCGGACCGGGCCGCACTGACAGCGCTGGAGACGAGTGCCTGGGCTGTGGGGGCGATGGGCGTGAGGGCTCCGGCCTCCGCGGCGAGCACCAGGCCTGCGGCGGCTGCACAGGCACCGAGACGCATACGACCAGCCGAGACGCGCATCTGGCTCTCCCTCCTACTCCCACGTCCGCGCGAACACCGGGCGTCCTCAATCGATCGACGCAACAGCCCGGCCAAACACCTCGGATGGTTTCATCCAGTTCAGGGTTTGTCGAGGGCGGTTGTTCAGCTGCCTGGCGACGGCGTTCAGGTGGGCGGCGCTGTGAACGCTCAGGTCGGACTTCTTGGGGAAGTACTGGCGGAGGAGGCCGTTGGTGTTCTCGTTGCTGCCGCGTTGCCAGGGGCTGTGAGGGTCGCAGAAGTAGACCTCCATGTTGGTGTCTGTGGCTGAAGCGGACGTGTTCGGCCATCTCGTTGCCTTGATCCCACGTCAGGGTCCGCCGCAGCTCGGCAGGCAGCTTGGAGATCTGCCGCGTCAGCGCGGCGCGCACGTCCTCGGCGCTGCGGCCGTGCGGCAAGTGCAGTAGCACGACGTAGCGGCTCGAGCGCTCCACCAGCGTCCCGATCGCAGAGCGACCACCCTTTCCGATGATGAGATCGCCTTCCCAGTGCCCAGGGACAGCGCGATCCTCGACCTCGGGCGGGCGCTCGCTGATCAGGATCATGTTCCGCAGCCGGCCGCTCCGGTTTGTTCGCTCCGCAGATGTGGACGTCGCTGCGCCCGTCCCGTTCGCAGGCACGCCGTGAGTTCCTTGCGCAGCGCCCCGCGGGCCTGGATGAACAGCGTCCTGTAGATCGTCTCGTGCGACACGCGCATGCTCAGGTCATCAGGATAGTCACTGACCAGCCGGGCGGCGATCTGCTGAGGAGACCAGTCTGCGCGCAGGCCACGCTCGACTTCGCGGCACAACCTCGAGTCGACCGCCAGCTTCGCCGGCTTCGGTCGCCGGCCTCGCTCCATCGCCTCGCTGTCGGCTCGCCAGGCGCGATAGCCGTCGCGGCCCGTTCCAGGCGACCTCTCGCGAGATCGTCGAGGGAGCCCTCCCAAGTCGCGCCGCGATCGCCCGCAGACGATTCGCCGGCAACCAGACCCCGCGAGAGCTCCTCGCGCTCCGCGAGCGACAGACGCAGCGGAGAACGCTCCTTCACCCGCCGCTTCACCCCCCGTTGAGGCCAGATATCGCTGGATCGACTTCGTCGAACAGCCCACCGCCGCCGCCGCCGTCGCAAACGTCTCGCCGCCCCAAATCAGGCGCTCAATCTCCGCCCGATCCGCCTGACTCAGCCGCCTGGCGTTCCCCGTCCACTCACGCTCCATCCCAGCCTCCCCGAGCCTGCCGCCCGGATCATCGCCGGAATGTTGCGTCGTTCACTTGAGACCACCCGGAGTTAAGCTGCGAAGCTCCGAAGTTCGACCAGGCTTCGTCAGCTTCATCTCCTTGTTGGACGGCCTCGTCCACCCTCACCGACCAGCAACGACCATCTCACAGTCTCCGCCTTCAGGCCAGTTCCGCCAGTGCGTGTTCGGTGCAGTTGTCGGCCGATAACGGTCCGGTTCTCCTCTGAGCACCACCTCAGCCAGTTGCTGGAACGTCTGCGAGCCGCTTGGGCGTTCTCCTTCAAGGAGGTTCGGGTGGTGCCACTCCTCAAGCTGCAGCAGTTGGCTCATCTCGGGCCTTACGCTCACGCGACGCTCTCGCGGGTTTGCCAAGACGTCATCGCGCCGCGTGGCAGCAAGGAACCTGCACAGCTCAAACACCTGAACCCTCGGGGACTGCTCGAGCACGATCGAATGGTCGGCGTAAGCCTCCAGCGGGGGCACGGTGAAGCGGGTACCACGCAGTGAGAGCGCTTCAACGGTCTCCGAAACCAGTTCGCCATCGTCTGGATCCTGCCATGCACCATCTTCAACTGGGTACACGAAGCGAGACTCGTTGTTCGGATTGTTGGCGATGTAGCTCTCGAACGCGAGGTGATTCACGAATCGATCAGCCGGATCACGGTCATGCAGCCGACTGGCGAACGTATACAAGTGAGTGTCCGGAAGCCCGCTCCTTGGCGAGAATCCGAAGACCTCGACAACCATTGCCCAATCGTCGGATGACCTATACAGCGACAAGCGGGTTGCAGCGAGGTACACGTAGCCGTTGTCCAGCATCGGGAAGCTGAAGCTGTCGCAACAGCGATCGAGTACAGACAGGATGCTCTGCGAATCCCAGTCCATTTACGTCACTCTCCGGGCGCCCGGACTACTCAGATGGTCCGTCCGAACACCGCGGATCAGCTGCGAAGCTCCATCGCTTGCGCCGGCTTCGTCAGCTGCATCCGCTTGTTGGACCGCGCCTCCTACACGTCGGGCTCCCAATCTCTTGCGGAAATGGTCCGCCAGGCCTCAGGCAACGACGGCACTTCCACAGCGCGGCGGAGGAGGGCTTGGTTGTCCGCGTCGGTGCCATACAAGGCCGAAATGTCAGCGACCGTGATGCCCCGCTCGTCTCGCTGCGTAACCTCGATCGGATCACCCGCACCGAACTCGCCCTCACGTAGCACGGCGAGGTAGAAGCCGCTACGACGACTCTGCAGAAAGCGCTTGACCATATCATCGCGAGCAAAGCGGATTGCGAGCTTGAAGCAGGGCATTCGCGGCTGCGTCACCAAGAACTCTGCGGATCCCACTCGAAGCCGGTCACCTATCGCCAGGTCCTGCTCTAGGAGACCCTCGGTCGTGAAGTTCTCTCCAAAGGCGCCCCACGACAGATCCGTATCAGGTAGTTCGCGCTTCCAGTACGCGTAGTGCTCGGAGGGATACACATAGACAGCCTTCTCCGGTCCACCGTGCACCGTTAGATCGGACTGCTGGTCACCCGCGATGTTCAGCCGGCCAACGCGGACACGGCCGCCCAGCGCCCGCTTCCAGATAGAAGTGACCACCGCGCGTCCGTGCGAGGCGATCTCTTGTGGGAGACCCACGCTTACCGAAACCAACCTCACGCGTCCCTCCCGTTCCGCCCCTCCTACGTCGGTCCAACACTGCGGATCGCTGCGAAGCGGTGCTCCCGTCCAACTGGCCGGCGGGGGCACAGGGCGGCACCTCAGCTTGCCATCCGGGTGCCGCCCTGAGCTTCGTCAGCTGCATCCGCTTGTTAGCCCGCGCGCTCTGCGGCCAGAACGTAGAACGTTCCGCGCGAATCCAACCCAGAACGCAGTCGCCCTACGGTGAACGAAGCCGCCTGCAATGCCACCTCGAGCTCCTCCGCCGAGTGGAGTGCAAACCCATGGCGGTGCAGTCCGTCCCGCACAATGTCGTCCGGTGACACGAAACCAACCACCAAACGACCGCCAGGGCGAAGGACGCGGCGTACTTCCGAAAGGCCGGCGCCAAGATCCGACCAGAAGTAGGTCGTGTTGACGGTGCAGGCCTTGTCGAACTCCTCATCTCCAAACGGCAGTGCCTCAACGCTCCCTCGCGTCAGCACTACACGGCCCGCCGCGATCGGCCCCCGCAGTCGCTTCCTCGCCAACGCCAGCATCTCATCCGAGATCTCGACACCAGCCACGGAACCGTTCGACACCTCAGCGCTGAGCCGTTCGAGCAGCGCCGCGCCTCCGAAACCAACCTCGAGCACACGATCTCCGGGAGCAGGTGCCAGTTCCTGACGAACCATCTCGTTGTGCGCAGCCGTCTTTCGGTTCAAGAAGCGGCCCATCACGTACCGCCCAAACCACCCTGACGGCCGCCCCAACTGCTTGGCTATGAGCCCCGGAATCGCCACCCGCTCATCCTCCCCAAGATTAGGTCGGGCTAACACTGGGGATAAGCTGCGAGCGCCCAATACGCTCAACGCTCGTCAGCTTCATCCCTTTGTTGGGCCGCTCACTCGGCGGTGCGACCAAACGAGCAGTACCGACAAATCACGGCTGGAGTTCGATCTCTCCGGGCCGCCAGGTCTTGTTGAACCAGGGCTCCAACGGGCCGTAGAGGCGCAGGATCATGAACCAGCCCTTGCCCGGAATTGTTTGCACCCAGTTCTTCTCCATGCCGGGCGGGGCCTTGGGGCCGAACCAAACGTCTACCGAGCCGTCGGCATTGGTCTTAACGCCCTTGTCCTGGCTGCTCACGCTGGGCGCCTTCTGGTCGGTCTGCACCATCGAGCGAGTCTGGTTGTCGTAGACGATCACCGACCAGAAGTCTTTCACGGGGACGTTCGGCGGCAGACGCAGCTTGTATGTTTTTCCGCCGTCGAAGGGGTTGCCCTTCGAGTCCTGCACGGACCACGGATACTGCGAGCCTTGGCCGACCATCTTCATCTCCATGGCGGGCGTCACACCGGTGGCGAAGTAATAGTAGAAGATGTAGCCGTCCATGTTGGTCACGCCGGGCGCGCTCTCGAACTTGTAGCCGCCGAAGAACGGCAGGCGCCACGGGCTGTTCGGATAGAAGTAGGCTTCCGGTGAGCGGACTTTGAAGGCGATGGTGCGGGCGGTGACGGCGCCGATATTCGCGGCATCGGTGAGGATCTTCTTCATCCGCTCGTCCGGGGCGAATGGCTGGCCTTTGACGATGCCGATCGAAGCGAACAGTCCAAGCGTCGTGGGGTCGGAGCCCCCCGGTGGCTCTTCCTGAATCACCTGGTTCAGCAGGGTCCAGAACGAGTAGTCACCCGGGGCGACGAAGTTAGCTGGCACGCCCGAGGCATTCGCGAACTTGATCGCAGGCGGATTGGCGGCCTCGGAGAGCTGATAGATCTTGAGGTGTTTCTTCACCGATTCGACGCCGGGCTTGGTGGAGCCATCGACGAGAAAGGCGCGGAAGAAGAACCAGTTGCCATAGGTGCTCGGGCGCAGGACGATGTAGCCGGGAGGCACCTCGCCCTTGTACTCGGGAGGCAGGACGAGATACTTGCCGCCTTTGCCGCGGTCCTCGCCGGTAATGCCCACATCGCCGACCCAGCGATACCAGAAGTCATTGACGCCGCCTAACACTGCGGGAGGAACTTCGAGGACGAGCGGGCCTTTCTTGGTGTCGATCCAGATGAAGTTGTAGATCGTGTTGTCGTTGGCGGTGAGCTCGACGGTGCGGGGATCGACGAGGTCTTCCCAGATGACATCGGTCTGGTTGTCCGGCCCGAACTTGCGGAGCGAGTCGCGCATGCCAGCCTGGTTCACGATCGGGATGGCCATGAGATAGGCCTGCAGGGCGCGCGAGCGATCGAGGTTGTCGTAGATCTTCTCAACGGTCTCGGCCGAGGGGTAGCCGTAGCTCAGGTTAAGCGTGCCAATGGAACTTTCGATCTTGTCGGGCACGGCGACGCCGGGGGCGATAGGCGTCGTCATCTTGAAGGTCTGGGCCGAAGCCATCGCGGCAACTCCTATGACAAGGGCTATCACAGCCGTCCACTGGCGGAGTCTGGCAAATGTCTTCACTTCCTCTTCTCCTTGTCTTCGGTGAATGATCATCCGGAACCTCTGCACCTCGTCTCCTTCCGGCGACTGCGGCCCAACGCGCGCGCTAACCTGCGGGACAGGGCGTGCCGCTTGCTTCTGTTCGCAAGCGGCATGACGCGAAGGACCGACAGGTTGAGCGTGTTGTTAGCCAGTGCCTCCTCATTTATCAGGCGCTCAAAGCGCGCCGTACACCTTTGGTTGCGCCGCAGCGACCTTTAGGAGGGCGCGGGCCGGACCCTCGGGGACGCGGCGTCCCTGCTCCCAATTGCGAAGAGTCGCGACACTTACGCCGATCATCAGTGCGAACTCCGACTGAGACTGCTTGAGCCGGAAGCGAATTGCACGCACATCCGCAGGCTTGAAAACGAAAGAACGGCTAGCCGGGTTTTCGCGCGACGGATTCTGCCGGCCTGCTTGACGCTCGCAACGAGCTGTCGAAAGTCAGCCTTGATCACTTGAACTCCTCCCGCACGAGGCGGTTAAGAAGGCGCAGTTGATCAGGTGTTAGGTCTTCCTGATCGTTCTTGATGTAGGCGAACAACATGTAGAAGACCTGGTGTGGTGGATCCCAGAAGTAGATGACTCTGATGCCGCCACTCTTACCTCGAGCGCCGTAACCCCACCGAACCTTGCGAAGGCCTCCACTGCCTTTGATGATGGGTCCCATCTCGGGCCTGAGCGCGAGGGGGAGTTGTAGCGCGCGGTAGTCATCATCGTCCAGCAATTTGCGAATCGCGCGAGTAAAGACTGGTCTCGACGAAGCGCATGACCTAATATGCGCCAATGGCGTATAGCGTGCGAGTGCGTCCAATACCGCCGGGTCGAGTATCATCTGGCAACGCTCAGCGTAATCTGCGGGGCAGCCTGGCGCGGGCCGTGCCCAAGCACGGACCGTGACAGGCTGGACCGACAGGTTCACGCTGTTGTTAGTGTGCTGACTTCCGCGGCCCCTTGACAATATATCCGATTCGACATATGGTGTCCTACGGTGAGCCCTACCGATGAGCCTCTGCTTGGCTTCACGGTGAGGTTAAGACCCCACCGTTCTCCCATGCCGCGAGGCTGGAAGGGGAGGTACCTTCGCGCCGACTAACAGCGGGGCGAGCCGCTGGGATTGCCGCACTTTCGACCGATGCAATCGATTGGTCCACGCTGCCACGAGTTGCGCCTTGAGGACGCAGGGAAAACGTGACGAATTATCTACCACGTGGCTGGTGATGCGATCGTGATTCTGGAAGTATTCGTCAAGAAGACGTCGGCAACCCCCCAGGGCGTGATCGACGCCTGCAAGAGAAGGCTTAAGGAGTATCGCGATGCGTGACATGAAGAGGCGGCGCCTTGAGGCCAAGGGGTGGAAGGTTGGAACCGCGAAGGAGTTTCTGGGTTTGTCAGAGGAAGAGGGCGCGTACGTCGAGCTGAAACTGCGCCTAGCCGACAGCTGAAGGAACGACGACAACGAAGACATATGACACAGGTTGCCTTCGCGAAAGCGGTCCGATCGAGCCAATCCCGTGTTGCGAAAATGGAAGCAGGAGATCCATGACTTTCGATCGATTTCCTCATCCGTTCTCTCCTGGCTCTTGGGACCTCGGCGCGTGACCTGTCGCGTATCATTGCTCCGCCTCGGCGTTCCGCAGCAAACTAATGGCCTCGAGCTGAGCCGCCTGGCCAGCCCAAACGTAGTATCGCGCCGAAGCCAAACACTGGGCTGGCCAGGTCGGCTTCAGCGAGTTGTTAGGGGGAATGTCGCGCGCGCGCTCACGCACCACCACCCTTGACCCGCAGGACACGGGAAAGTCCGGCATCGACACTATGGCCTGCCCAATCCCGATCGCGTTCGCGAGGTAATCGAAGAGGTCATACACATTGGTCATTATCCGAAACCGTTCGTGAACTCGAAGCTCTCGACTACAAGCAGCGCTAGCGTCGCGGCCATCACCCGTGTCAGCTTGGGCACCGTCGCCATTGAGACAAGGAAGTAGACTGCGAACGGAGCGCTCAGATTCCCCACGTAGGAGAAGGCAAGGTCCCCGAGGTACTTTGCGAACCAATGCTTGAGAAGTAGGCAGACGATGCCACCGAGAACCATAAGCAAATTGCGATACTGGATGCGTGCGTTCATCGGATACCCTCGGTGTCGCCCCGAGGACTAGGTGTCCATGGGGAACCAACAATGCTGCCTA
>CAVSPR010000006.1:0-735350 GCA_963729875.1 uncultured Acidobacteriota bacterium | reverse complement strand
AGGGCGGCCGGGTGCGGCACTTGCGCACGGTCTTCGGGACGGGAGAGCTCAGCCGCGCGGCAACCGTTGCAGAAAATGCATGGGCTCAACGCGCGGCCGGGAGATCAGTCGCCAGTTCGAGTACTTCAACCTCGACGCCGTGCACTCGGTCGGCCACCGGGTGAGCATTCCTGCGTGCGCTAGGGCGGCACCCAACCCTGGCCATCGGACGACCGTGCACTTCCGGGCGTGCTACCAGCACTGCGCCCTGAGGTCGGTCAATTCGGAGCGGATGGCCAATCGATCGCTTCGCGCACGTTCCCGGCTGCCCGAGGGCCATCGTGTCCCAGGTAATCGCAGCGACGATCGACGCGGGGCAGGTGCTCGCAGGCCGGTCCCCGCGGGTCCTCCGGCCGGTGAAGCGCCGGTTTCCTGGGTGACGGCGGGGCCAATCGGCCCTGGGCTGTCCAGCCCCCGGGGACACTTCGGGCCGAGAGGGTAGGGACGCCGCCAGGGGAGGGTAGAATGTCTTTGAAGGCGAACGCCATGAGCGCGATCCGGATCGAGATCGACGAGCCCCTCGCGGCTCTCCTGCACCAGACCAACCAGCCGGTGCAGGCGGCGGCGCGGGAGATGATCGTCCTCGAGCTCTACAGACGCGGGGCCATCTCCATCGGCAAGGCCGCGGAGCTTCTCGGGACCTCGCGGCTCGCCCTCATCCAGCACGCCTCGGGTCTCGGCATCCCCTATCTGGAGATGACCGAGGACGAATGGGCAGCTGAGAAGGCCGCCAGCGAGTCGCTGTGAGCGCCGTGGTGGTAGCGGGCGCGAGCCCGCCACCGCACGCCGACCCCGGCGTCGGCTCTGACCCGGGGATCGCTCAGCGCCCCGCAGACAGAGCGCGGCGGACGCGGGCGGCCGCCTTCCTGCGGCCCGGGTCCTCGGGATTCGCCAGGTTCGCGACGAGAGCGGTCACGGGGATCCGGGTGCCGCGAGTGCCGAGGATGTCGTGGAAGAGCGCGGGCTCCTTCCGCAGGCGCCCGACGTCGGCGACGAGCGCCTCTGCGCGCGGCCGCTCGGCCTCGGCGCGGACGTTCACCACGACGAGCTGAGCGTGCTCGAGCCCCTCGTAGCCCTCGGCGATCGCCCAGTGCCGGGTGGGGCCGGGTGGGGGAGCCTTCCTCGCGCGGGCAATGCCCGTGAGGAGGCTTGCCCGGGCCTCCTCGAAGAGCCGCGGGTTCTCGCGCGCGAGTTCGGCGATCGGGCCGCCGATCATCTGCTCCAGGAACGCGGCGGCGCCGCCGGGCTTGCGGAGGAGTCGCTCGAGGGCCTGGGCCTTCAGGCCCTCCTCCTTCCCCCGGTCGCGCGTGCGCCGTACGAAGAGCGACCGCCCCGGCGCGGGCGCGGGCGCCACGAAGACGGCGAGATCGACGAACCCCACGGGCCTGTCGCCCTCGAGAACGACGGCCTCGGAGTAGTCCTCCATCAGGCGGGTCATGAAGAAGGCGTCCGTGGCGTCGTCTTCCCCGGGAAAAGCGAAGAGCGCGGCGCCCGTGGCTCCCGCCTCGAGGTAGCGCCGCAGCTCCGGGTGGGTCTCGGGGGCCGTCTCGCGCGGTGCGCGGAGGCGGTCGTCCCGAGCGCAACGCGCCGCGAGCACGAAGTTACCGCGGTCGGCGAGGTCGGCGAGCAGCGCTTCGACGAAGGCGGTCTTGCCCGCGCCGGCGGGGCCCGTGACGTGGACGAGCGCGCGCTCCTTCATGGCCGAAGCTCCCGGTCGAGGATCCTCGAGAGGAAGCCTCCCGTCTTGTCGGCCCGGACGATCTGCCGTATGCGCTGGCGGACGTCGTCGGCCTTCCCTTGCGCCTCGGCGGCCTTCATCGTGCTCGAGCAGGCCGCCCGGACGTCGGCGTCGGTGATCTCGTAGCCGTAGCCCTGCGCGAGCCAGTGGAGGGCGAGGAGGCCGGCCTCGGTGGCGAACGCCGGCTGGCTCTCCGCGAGGTCCCGCGCGGCGCGGGTGAGGGTCTTCGGGTCGCAGGGCGTCCGGCTCGCGAGGGCGAGCGCCTCTTCGTAGAGCCCTGCCTCCTTGGCGGCCGCGAACCACTTGCCCTCGTCCCCCGGCGTCGTCTTCACGAGGTCGGTGAGGATCGCGTGCGGGGTCTTGTGGGGGTACTTCCGGGCGACCGCCCGGAAGGTCGCAAGGTACGTGGCGCCCCGGCTCGCCCGCAGGCCGTAGCGCTCGTAGGCCTCTTCGGTCATGCCGGACGAGAGGAGGATCACCTCGCACTCGAGGTCGACCTCCGCGTCGGCGGTCCAGGGCCCGCGGCACGACTCCGCGTATCGGACCGCCTCGGCCTTCCTTCCCATGGCGGCGAGCGCCGTCACCGCCCAGCGCTTGTACGGCCAGATGGCGTCGGCCTGCAGGAGGTCGAGGATCTCCGCGTGGCGCCCGGCGAAGTGGAGGGCGCTGAGGCAGGCGGACGTCCCGTGGAAGTGGCCGCGGACGGACCTGTCCGGGCTGAGGGCCAGGCGGGTCAGGTCGACGAGGCGATCCGCCCACGCGGAGGCGAGGGGCTGCGACGCGCACAGCTCGCCCCAGTGGTCCCCGAGGCTCTCGATGCAGGGGATCTGGTCCGCCTCGAGGGCCGCCCACAGGCGCTCGAGCCAGGCCTCGCGCGCGGCGGCATCGGCGGGAGCGGCGGAGACGATCGGGACGAGCTCGTCGATCGCGTGGTTGACGGCGGTGCCGATGGCCCCCGAGGAGCTGTCGACGTTCTCGAGGGCGGGCGAGAGGCGCTCGAGGCGCGTCACCGCTCCCTCGGCGGCGAGGACGGGATCGCGGCGCGCGGCCTTGCGGATCTCGCTCGTCGCCTCCTTGACCCGCTGGACGGCAGGCCGCGACCTCCACCCGAAGGCGTGCCGGCGGAAGCGGGCCTCGAACCGCCACTGGTGGGAATAGGCTTTCGGCATCGGTTGCGGCTCCTCGCGAGGTGCTCCGACTGTGCACCCATGACGGGGCGTCGCTCACCGGGTAGCGACCTGGGCGGTCGACCGCCCCGGACAATGCGGTCTGGGGGAGAATGGCCCCCATGCCCCGAACCTCGACCGCGAGAAGGAAGGACGAGCCGCCCCGGACGTACCAGGTGAAGGTCACGCTCATGGAAACGGACCCGCCGATCTGGCGGCGGCTCGTCGTACCCGGCGACACGACGCTGGCGCGGCTCGACCGGATCATCCAGGCCGCCATGGGGTGGACGAACTCCCACCTGCACACGTTCACCGTCGGTGGCGTGCTCTACGCGGAGCCCAGCCCAGAGTGGGAGGTGGAGGTGAGGGACGAGGGGCGGGTTCGCCTCGCCGACGTGGCCCGCGAGGAGGGAGAGGCGTTCGTCTACGAGTACGACCTGGGCGATTCGTGGCGACACCAGGTCCTTGTGGAGGCGGTGATCGTGGAGACGGGCGAGGCACGAGGCCCTCGGTGCCTCGGTGGCGAGAGGGCGTGTCCGCCGGAGGACTCGGGCGGGGTCGGCGGCTACTACGACAAGCTCCTCACGCTCCAGGATCCCGACAACGACGAGTACGAGGAAACCAAGGTCTGGGTCGAGTCCATGACGGGTGGTCCCTTTGACGCCGACGCATTCGACCTCGCGGCGGCGAACAAGGCCATCGAGGCGCTTCGCTTCCGCCGTCTCCGAGGCTAGCCCGAGCGCCGTTGGCCTCCGTGGTGAGAGGCTCGAACAGGAGGGCGGTACCGTGCAACATGGTGCTTGGGGAGATGGCCGCTTGAGCGAGGAGTACGTCGAGAGGACCGAGTCGGGCTACTACGTCGCTGGCACGCGTGTGTCCCTGGACTCGATCGTGTACGCGTTTCTCGGAGGGCACACCGCCGAGGCGATCGCGCAGGCCTTTCCGGTCTTGACGCTGGAGCAAGTGTACGGCGCGCTGACGTTCTACCTGGCGCACCGAGACGATGTCGACGCCTACCTGAGAGCCCAGCGAGTGGACTTCGAGGCGAAGCGCGCCGCTGCCCTGGCCGCCGACCCGATGTTCTACCAGAAGCTCGCTGCCAGCCGTCGCACATCACTCGCGTCGTAGCCATGGTCCGCTTCCAGGCGGATGTCGACTTTCGCTCGGCGACCAACCCCTCGCTGAGCAGCTCGAGCAACCTGGAGGTCCTGGCGCTGGCTGCCACCGAGACGCGCGTCCTCGTGACGCACGACGACTCCTAGACGATGCCCCGGCACCTTGCCGAGTTCGTGCGGTCCCGCGAGAGCTGCGGGGTCATCGTCGTCCCCGCCCCGGGGCACGTGGACTGCCGCCACCCTCGAATCCGCCTTTAAAGCGGCAGATAGCAGATTCGGTTTCGTCCAGTCCTCGGTCGATGTCGCCGAGGCGACCAACAACAGCTCGTCGACGACCAGGGCACCGGCACATCGTCGATGGTCGCCATGATGGTAACGTATATGGTACCATTGTCATGCTGACCGTTCTGGAGTTCGTCGCACGTGACGGCTCGAGTCCCTTTGGGAAGTGGTTCGCGGAACTCGATGCCGCCGCGGCCGCGAAGGTCACCACGGCGGTCCGGATCGACTTCGGGACTGGGTATCGGATCTACTTTGGCAAGGATGGCGACGTGCTGGTGATCCTGCTTGGCGGGGGCAAGAAGAAGAGTCAGCAGCACGACATCGCAACCGCTCACGCGCGATGGAAGGACTACAAGCAGCGGAAGCCGAAGGAGAAGTGAGGATGGCTCTGACGCGCGCGTTCAAGGAAACCGTGCAGGCCCGCATCAGGCAGGACCGCAAGTACCGAGAGAAGCTGCTGCGGGAAGGGGTGGAGTGTCTCCTTGCCGGCGATCTCGACACCGGGAAGGCCATCCTCCGCGACTACATCAACGCCACGATCGGCTTCGAGGAACTCAGCCGCCTTACGGGGCGGCCGGCCAAGAGCCTCATGCGCATGCTCGGCCCCAGGGGGAACCCGCAGGCGCGCAACCTGTTCCAGGTGATCGGCCAGCTTCAGCGAAACGAAGGCCTGCACTTCGAGCTGTCGCTCAGGGCTGCAAGCTAGCTGCAGTCCTGCCCCGGGGAGCGGGTTCTCGTGCGAGGCCCTCTTCCGGGCGCAGGCGGGGACGCCGGAGGAGCTGAGCGGGCTCGTCGGCCGGCAGCTGGCCTACTCGTGGACGAGCGCGAGAGCCCGGTTCAGGACCTCGTCCGACAGGTACATGCCGGACGCACGCATGGCCTGCAGGACCGGCCGTGCCGCCTCGACACGTCCGTGCTGCTTCGCGAGCAGCACCAGCCCCAGGGTGCCTCGCACCGGCAAGTTGAGTGCGGCGGCGCAACGACGGGCTGCCAGGTCGTCGACGATCGCCAGCGTCCCCCGGTGTGCGTACGCCCAGGTGAGGACGGACGACTCTCCCGCACCCAGGTCCCAGGACTGGATGACCGCGGGCACCGGGGGCGGCTCGACGACCCTCAGCCACGGAATGGTCTCGGGCGCCTGCGCGGCGGGATCCTGCGGCCCCTCGAGTCAGATCTCGTCTGCGACCGGCGACGGGACGACGATCTCCGGGCCGGCGAGCTGGAGGAAGTCGAGGAGGTTGGCGCGCGCCAGGAAGATGAGCGGTGAGGCGTTGAGCGCAGGCCGTTCAGCCAAGGCTCAGCTCGCGCCTCAAGTCGTCGAAGTCGACCACGAAAGCATCCGATTTCGTACGCGCGAGCTCGAGCAGGAACTGCGTACGGCTGAGGCCGGCCACCTGCGCGGCCTTCTCGTGCGATATCTCCCCGCGCTCGTACCAGAGGATGGCCGCCGCCAGGCGGAGCTCGCGCCCGAACTCGTCCGGGGAACGGCGGAGAGCCGAGAAGACATCGTCGAGGAACTGGAGCGTGACGGTCGTCATCCGGAGCCCTCGCGTGACCACCTGCAGCCGTCATTATGCGCCTCCGGGACGGCAGCGGGAACGGGACCTGCCCCGGGTCCTCCCGAGGACGGGCGGTGACTACTCGTGGTTCAGGGGCGGGCCGCCGACCGGACAGCCGGGTCCGATCTCCGTAAGGGAACGACCGCCATCGACGTGGCCGAGGTGGTGCGCAACGTCGTCGGGATGGCGGTCGCGGACGGGGTGCGGTCGGTGGCCCTGCCTGGTGGCGAGCGAACGATGGCAGCGGAAGGCGGAGCGGGAACGGCCTTGCGTTGGTGTACAGACGTACATACACTAATTGCACGCCATGCGCATGAAGATCCACGGCGGCACGGTGCGACACGGGGAGCCTTCCCTGTGCCTGACCTGCCGCAACGCGACGGTCGTCCAAGGGCCGAGCCTCCAGGATCGAGTGGTCGACTGCGGGCGGCTTTCGACCCGCGACTCGCGGATCCCGTTCCCCGTGAGCGCCTGCAGCGGGTACTCCGATCGGCGCCACCCGACGCTGCGCGAGATGGAGGACGTGGCCTGGGTGCTGCGTACCGACGCCCGCCGGAGGAACATCGGGTTCGTGCAGGCGCGGGAGCTCAAGCCTCTCCAGCGCTACGTGCTGTCCGACGACTGGGACTGAGGGGACGGGCTTCCGCGGGCTCAGTCGAGCGAGTAGACGTCCGCCCACGAACGCAGCCACCTTACGACGGCGCCGTCGCTCCGCGACCGCGTGAGGGTGACCACCACGCGTCGCCTCGTCGCGGCTGCGGTCAGCAGGTGCTTCACCTCCTCACGCGTTCGGGGCAGCCCCCTGAGGTCCTCGACGTGCTCGACGCAGAGCGGGCGATCGTCCGCGCAGAGTGCGTCGCGCCAGGCGGGGTAGCGCTCCTCGCGGATCGCGGCCGTCATTTCGTGCGTGAGATCCGACACCGAGCTCCACGAGGCGCCGGCGGTCTCTCGGGAGAGGAGGCGCCTCAGGAGGGTGGTCTTGCCGCTCCCTGAGGGCCCCTGGAGCCCCACGGGCCTCTGCCCCGGGCGAGCGAGGGCGGCGATCAGTCGGGGAGCGATCTCGGCGGGACGGGCCACGGCTCGCGATTCTACGCGCGGCCGGTTCCATTGGGAACATGTTCTTGCTCGGTTCTTCCGCCGGCGGCCGGCGCCCTCGCTCCCGCGCGACCTTTGGACCTTCGCTGACCTGGGTCCGTTCCACAATCCTGCCGTCGAACCGTCCGCCCCTTCCGCACACCTGCCCACGGACGGAAACCCCTTGCGACAGTGTACAGGTGTGCATACAATGCGCCAGTTCGAGTGGGATGCACTGACCGCGGCGGCGAACCGTCGCGTGCATGGTATCGACTTCGGCGACGCGACCGCCGTGTTCGAGGACGAGAAGGCCCTGAGCGTGCAGGACGAGATCCGCGCCGTGAGCGAGCCGCGCTTCCTGACGCTGGGACGCGATGCTCTGGCGCGGGTGGTCGTCGTGGCCTACACGTCGCGCGGGGGACGCATCCGCATCGGCTCCGCGCGTCGTGCGACGCCGGCCGAGCGCCGGCAGTACCGGGGAGGGAGAGGGTGAGCACTCAACGCAGGGGGGTGGACTTCGCGCGCGGCCGACGGGGCGCGGTCCTGCCGGTCCCGCAGGGCAAGACGCGCATCACGATTCGGATCGACACCGACGTCCTGGAGTGGTTCCGCGCGGAGGTCGATCGCGCCGGAGGCGGCAACTACCAGACCCTCATGAACGATGCGCTGCGCGCGCACGTCGAGGGGACACGGGAGGACCTCGAGCGAACGCTTCGCCGCGTGATCCGCGAAGAGCTGGCGCGGCGCCCCGGTCCGAGGGGATAGCCGCCGTGGGGCTCTTCGACGAAGTTCGCTGCGACTACCCGTTGCCGAACGCGGCGCACCAGGGGTTGCTCTTCCAGACCAAGGACCTCGAGAACCTCCTCGCCGAGTACCGCATCACGCGGCGCGGCCGGCTGGTGCGAACGAAGGAGGGCTGGTTCGAGGAACGCAGCTGCCGCGTGGGTTGCCCGATCCACCAGGACCTGCGGATCTACACGTCGATCGACGTGGGGCCGGACGAGCGGGAGTGGGTGGAGTACGTCTTCCGCTTCATCGAGGGCCGGGTGACCCGCGTGAGACGGAGCCGGGACCGGCATCGCTTCAAGGTGAAGAAGTGGGACCCCGAGGAGTGGAGGGCACCGGAGGCGCCGGCGCCCGGCGAGCCGCCCGAGGGCCGGCTCCAAGCGGCTCTCCACGCCCGCCGGCCGACGACCGACGAGTTCTCGCGGCACACGCCGGAGAAGCTGGAGCTGATCGACGGGCACATCCCCGGCGAGGAGGACCTGCTGCTGCTCCTGCTGACGAGCGTCGGCTTGAGGCGCGCGGCGCGGCTCGTGGGCCCGAAGCTGTGGCGGCGCGCGGCGACGCCCTTCCGTTGGACGGTGCCGCGGCCCCGTCGCCCGCCGGGGAAGGAGAGACGATGAGCGGTCCCGAACGGGACGACCCTCGCGCGGCCGAGGTTCGGCTGCTCCACAACCTGCGGTCGAAGGAGGCGGAGCTGTGCGAGCGGCTGGAGGCCTGCAGCGATCACTGGGGCTTCGAGGACCCCGTCTACCGCTTCTATCACCAGAGCTTCAAGGTGTACTGGCTTCAGGCCCAGACGGAAGAGCTGGTGAAGCTCCTCACCGACATGGCGCCGACGCCGGACGGACTCAATCCCTGGTTCCTCCAGATCGTGCGCGAGGGTACCGGTAAGACGTTCACGATGGAGGACAACGCGCGCTGGACGGAGGCGACGCGGCCGATCCTGGAGGCGTTCTTTCACGCCCGGTACTTCGTGGAGATAGCCGTCCGCTACGCCGGGTTGGCCGCGCCGCCGCTGTCCCTGCCGAGCGGCTATGCCGCTCTCCTGTACCTCTACGGCTTGAGGTGACGGGTGCCGTGGATCGGACGTCCCCGTCGGGAAACTGTTTCGGAATACACTGGTGTCGATCCGCCAGGACGCAGTTTCCACCGGTACCCCAATCGCCGGTCCAGGGAGGACGCGATGACCAGCAGTCTCGAGTTCTGCCGTAAGCAGCGGAAGCAGGAGCTGGGCAAGTTCGTGAAGGTGCTGAAGGCGATGCCGGAGGGGAAGCTCGACTATAGGCCCGATCCCAAGGCGCGCACCGCGGGCGATCTCGCCTGGGTGCTCGCCGCCGAGGAGGCGGCGCTCGTCAGCCTGCTCGACAAGGGCGTGGTGGAGTGGAAGGAAGAGAAGGCGCCCGCCCGCGTCGCGGAGATCGTGGCTGCGTACGAGAAGAACGCCTCCGCCGTCAACGAGCGGCTCGATCGCCTCGACGAGGCCGGCTGGGAGAAGAAGGGCCGCTTCCTGATGGGCGAGGCGCCGGCGTGGGAGGACACCATCGCCAACTTCGTCTGGGGGTTCCTCTTCGACGCGATCCACCACCGGGGGCAGCTGAGCACGTACCTGCGCCCGATGGGCGGCAAGGTCCCCGCGATCTACGGCCCGTCCGCCGACGATCCCGGCCAGTAGCCCGCGGCGACGTTCGACGGCCTTTGAGCCGCCGGCCTCAGTCGAGCGAGAGAAGCTCGGCCCAGGGTCGCTCAGGCCTTTGGCGTGTTCTCGTTCGGCGGCTCGGGAGAATCGAGGGGCTTCGGGGCCTTCGGCGTCCGAAGGACCCGCCGCCACGCGCCGCCCTCGGTGAAGGCGCGCCACGCCGGGCCCACCCCGCGGACGAGGCTGGCGGCCAGCCAGAGGGCCCACAGGAGCATCGCCACGCGGTAGAGCCAGAGGGGCAGGCTCAGGACGCCGGCGGCCGGGGTGTCGGCGGCGACGCGATCGGCGTACCAGCGCAGGACCGTGTCGGTGCTGCCGTTGCCGGCGACCTGCATGTCGGGGCGGAAGAGCAGGCCCTGGTGGATGGCGACGTAGAGGATGCCGAGGCTCGACGACGGCCCACCCGAACAGCAGGAGCTGCAGGCCGTTGAAGGCCAGCGCGCCTTGGCGGCTGTCGCTGGCCGCGCAGGGCGAGGGCGAAGACGAACGCCGCCACGAAGAGCGCCGCGACCGCCGGGAGGACGCTCAGGCCGAGGCCGAGGAGGACCCACTGCGTGCTCGTGAGAGGGCTCGCGGGCACGCGGCCGAGGGCGAGGGCCACCGCGAGCAGGAACACGACGTAGGGCCAGAAGAGGACGGCCGGGCCCCAGGCGGGGCCGCGGGTCGCGACGAGCCAGCGCTCGGGCGGGATCGTGAGCTGCTGCGTGACGTTGACGGCGGGGCTCGAGAGGGCGACGCGCGGCATCCCGTGGAAGACGCCCATGCCGCGGGCCTGCTGCCAGCGGACCTCGATCGCGTGGCGGCCGGCGGGGACGGTCAGGCGGAGCTCGCCGCCGTCCGGCCGTGACGGGCGCTCCTGGCCGTCGATCGTGACCTGCTGGACCTCGGCCTCCTTGGGGATGCGCAGGACGAGGGGCTGCTCGCGGCTGCTGCGGGCGGTCGCGCGCAGGGTCGCGCGCTCGAGGCGGCGGCCGGGCTCGGCCTCGAGCTGGACGTCGTCGATCGTCAGGGTCTGGCCCTCGACGCCCTGCGGGTGGGCGAGGGCGACCGTCACCTCCTCGCCGGGCCACGGGCGGAACTCGGGGGCGAAGACGCCGTCGGCGAGGCGCGAGACGGGGGGCAGGCCCGTCGCGGAGCAGGACCAGATCGGGCTGCACGAGAGCCTCCAGACCTCGGACCACGAGCGGCCCTCGGGGGCGCGCAGGACGACCTGCGGCTTCTGCTCGAGCGTCGACTCCCACGCCGGTCTCGGTCTCGTCGCCGCCCAGGCTCACCGCCACCTCGCCCTTCTCGACGACGAGGTTGGCGCGGGTCGGGGCCTCTCCGGGAAGGAGGGGCACGCGCAGCGCGATGGGCGCGCCCAACGGCGTGACGCGGCGGACGCGGGTCGTCACGGTCCACGTGACTCCGAAGCCGAGCGTGCGGGTGACCTCGAGCCACGGGGCGTAGCGGCCCTCGGAGCCGGCGGCGCCGACGCGGGCGGCGAGGCGGCGCGTGAGCGAGATCGACGGGTCGGCGGGTCCGTCCTGGCGCAGGCCGGTCACGTCCCACCCGGGCGCGTCCGCCCGCGCGCGACGCGGCGGGTCGGCGAACTGGAGGGTGAAGCTGTCGCCGGGGGGAACCGGGCCAGAGGCCTCGACGCGGTGGACGCCGCGCGCGAGGCGCAGGTGGAGGAACCCGTCGCCGAGCCGCGCCACCGCGACCGCGGGGGCGCCGTCCACGCGGACCTCGGCCGGGACCCAGCTGCCGACGGGTCCGGGCACGGCCCACGTGCCGTCGGCGGCGGCGTGGACCTCGACGCTCATCGCGAGGCGGGTCGCGTCGAGTCGGAGGGCGAGGCTCGGCGTCGTCACGCACCGGGGCTCGCAGGGGGCGGGGCGCGTGAGGCGCTGCCGCAGCTCCTGCAGGATGTCGGGGCTGGGCGTCCCCTGCTGGGCTCGAGCCGCGGCGGGGAACAGGAGAAGCGCGAGTACCGCGATCACGGGCTCGGGCCGCGTGCGGCGGGGGAGCGAGGGCCAGCGGCCGGTGAGGAGCACGAGGCCGAGCGTGGCGAGGAGACCGAGGCGCAGGAGGGTGAGAAGGCGATTCGCCCCGGGCGAGGCGAGCATGAGGCGCATGCGGTGGTCGCGGCCCACGGGCCCGCTCCAGGCGAGAGAGTAGCTGCGCCAGCTCCACGTCGGGACGCCGGGGCCGGTCTGCAGCACGGCCTTGGGGTCCTGCTCGAGGGCGAGGTTGTAGGCGTAGTCCTGGCGCTTCGCGGCCTTCGCCTCCGGCAACGCCTGCATCTCTCTCTTCGACCGGGCTTCGAGGGACGACACCTCGTCGACGACCTGGGCCTGATCGGCTTCCATCGGCGGAGGGGTGGGCGCGGGGGCGTTCATGGCGGCGCCGGCGGCGCCCGGCAGGCCGAGGCGGGCCGGGGTCGCCGGGACGGCCCCGGCGCTCCACGCCTCGACGTCGGCCACCTGCGGGAAGAGCGCGTCCTTCACCTGGTCGCGGGCAAAGGGCACGACCACGTAGACGAGGACGGCGACGCTCGCGAGGAACCACAGGCGCGCGAGGCGCGCGATCCGGCCGGCGGGCGCCACCCTCTGGAGGGCGATCGCGGCGACGAGGCTCAGCCAGACGGCGGAGGGGGCGTCCGGCTCGCCGTGCAGGAGGACGAGGGCGGCCAGGGCCACAGCGGCCGCGCCCCGGCCGAAGAGCCTGTAGACGGCCAGGGTCACGATCAGGACGAAGAAGAAGGCCAGGAGCGTCCAGCGGGACGTCCACGTGCCGGGGACCTGGTCGACGCCGCTCGCGGCGAGGAGGCTCCAGCCGGGCGGGACGTGGAGCGTGGCCTGGAGCTGCTCGACGCCGGTCGTCCAGCCGACGGCCGGGATCGAGCCGCCGAGCGCGAGGCGCGAGTCGGCCTCGAGCTGCAAGGCCGCGCGGCGGAGCTCGACGCCGGCCGCCTTCGTCTCCGGGTGGCCGGTCACGAGCTGGTCCTGCCCGTCCACCGCGATGCGGCCGGGCGTCCCCGGGGGCACGAGATCGAGGCGGGTCGTCGAGCGCAGGGTGCCGCCGAAGTGGTCGCGCACGCTCGCGGCGCGGCCGTCGGGGTCGAGCCACATCTCGCGCGAGAGGGTGAGCGCGTCGGGCGGCGGCTCGGCCTCGCCCCGGCGCACCTCGGCGAGGGCCAGGCTCGCGCCCGGCTCGACGAGAAACGCGGGGAGAGCGCGCCACGCCTCGGGCAGCTCGGTCCGCGAGGGGTCGATGGGCGCGAGGCCGGACAGCTCGACCTGCCGCTGGGCCTCGTCGGCCTGGAAGACCCACACCTCGCGGGGAGGCCACGGGTCCCTGGGCGGCTCCTTCGGGAGGCCGATCGCCTTCGGGTGGCCCTCGACGCGCGCGTCGACGCTGACGGAGTAGCGTCCGCCACGCACCTGCACGCGCAGGCCGTCCTTCTCCACGCGGGCCGACAGGTCTCCCGAGACCGCCACGGGAACGGTGCCGGGAGGAGAGCGCCGGGGAGCGTGATCTCGCGCGCGCGGCCCGAGACCTCGAGCTCGAGGCGCGTCTCGACGAAGAGGGGGATGCCGTCGCGGACCCGGCGGAAGACCTGCAGGCGGAGGCTCTCGCCCTCGCCCAGCGCCTCCGCCCTCGACCGAAGCCAGAGGAGGCCGGCCTCGTCGCGCCGCGGCCGGGCCACCGGTTGGCCGTCGAGCCGCAGGTCCACGAGGCCGATCTCGGCGGGGACCGGCAGCGACTCGGGCAGGCGCGACCAGGCGAAGCGGCCGGCGAGGCGGTGGCGGCCGGCCCCGACGCGCAGCCGCGGGGAGCCGTCGCGGTCGAAGACGGGGGCGGGGGCGCCGTCGAGGCGGACCTCCTGCGGCCAGTGCTCGGCGTCGCCGGGCAGGCGCAGCTCCGCGGGGCGGTCGGCCTGCAGGTCGAGGGCGAACGTGCCGCCCGCCGGCTCCGAGCTCGAGCTGGAGCTGGCCCGGCCACAGGCAGACGGCCTGGCCCCGCACGGTCGCGCAGCCCAGGCCCGGCACCTGGTCGAGGACCCACGGCACCCAGGCCCGCAGCTCCGGCGGCAGGTCCTCGCGGGAGATGGGCTGGGCGCTGGCGCTCGAGAGGCCGGCGGCGAGCACCATGGCGAGGGTCAGCCAGCGGACGACGGACGGCTCGAGGCGGCGTCGCACGGTCACCTCCCTGGGGCCGGCGGCGTGCCGGCCCGCACCGGATACCGCGAAAGGATACGGCCTATTCCGCCGGCGGGGGCGCGACACCCCGGGGCGGGCTGACGGCGACGGCGTTGCCGTCCGGAGAGACAGGAGAGAGAATGCAGCCTTGGAAAAGCCATGAGCGAGCCTCCGATTCGGATCGAGTCTTTGAGCACGGAAGAGCGTCTCGACCTGCTCGAGCGGCTGTGGGACAGCCTGAGCCGGGCACCGGGCGACGTGCCGGTGACGAGGGCTCAGGAAGCCGAGCTCTACCGCCGATCGGACGCCCTCGACCGAGGCGCGGCCGAAGGGCGGGTGCTCGGGGTGCCCTGGGACGAGCTGTTGAGGCAACTCCGAGCCCGCCGGTGAGGTCGGTCGTCTTCCACCCGGCAGCCGCAGCCGACGTCGAAGAAGCCTGGCATTGGCACGAAGCGCGACGCGATGGCCTGGGCGACGAGTTTCTCAGCGTCCTCCAGGCGACCCTGGCGTGCATCGTGGCTCACCCGGAATCCGCGCCCGTCCTGCACGGGAACGTCCGCCGTCAGCTCCTGAAGCGCTTCCCCTACGGGCTCTTCTGCCGGATCGTGGGAGGGCAAGTGATGGTCGTGGCCTGCTTCCACGCCAGGTTGGAACCGCGAGTATGGCGCGTGCGGGAGCTGTACTAAGCTCCACACCATAAGGAGACCCTCCATGGCGGCTGGCAAGAAGTCGAAGAAGGAGAAGAAGGCGGCCAAGAAGGCGATGAAGGCGGAGAAGAAGGCCGCGAAGAAGGCCGCCAGGGAGGCGAAGCGGGCCGCGAGGCTCGCGGCCGCGGAGATCGCCCCGGCGCCGCCCGTCAAGGCGCCCGTGACGAAGCCTCGCGTCCGGAAGGCCCCTGCGCGGAAGGACCCCGCGCCGAAGGTCCGAAAGCGGGTGGTGCGCAAGCGCGTCGTGCGGCGCAAGCCGGCGAAGCCGGCCCTGAAGGACCGGAAGAAGCCCGAGACCCTTCGGCTGCGGTCGGCCGGCCCCAGCTTCACCGTCGGCGACATCCAGAAGAGCCTCGTCTTCTACCGCGACGTGCTCGGCTTCACCGTGAAGGAACGCTGGGAGGAGAACGGCGAGCTGCGGGGCGTGGAGCTCCTGGCCGGCCACGTGCGCTTCTGGCTCGGACAGGACGACTGGAAGAAGGGGCACGACCGCGCCAAGGGCCAGGGCTTCCGGGTGTACTGCGGGACTTCGCAGGACGTCGACGCGATCGCCGAGCGCATCCGCGCCGCGGGATGGACGCTGGCCGAGGAGCCGACGGACAAGCCGTGGGGCGGGCGGGACTTCGCCGTCGCGGACCCCGACGGCTTCACGATCACGATCTCGAGCGGGCTGTAAGCGTCGCCGTCGAGGCCATGAACGCCATCGCCTGCGCGTCCCTTCTCGCGCTGTCGTCCGTCCCGGCGAGCGCGCTGGCGCAGGCGGTCCCGGCGCCGACGCCGGCCGACCTGGCGGGCGCCTGGTCGGGAACGATCACGCACGACGGTGAGTCGACGCCGTTCGGCCTCGAGATCGTGCCCGAGGCCGAAGGCAAGGTGCTGCTGAAGGCGACGATCCCGGCCATGCACCTCGTCGGGGCAGCCCTTCGGCCGCGTTCCGCTCGAGGCCAGGGGCGACCGGGTCACGCTCGGGCCGTTCGAGTTCCACTACGACGCCGCGGCGCGGACGCTCACGCGGAGTCGTTCCCGCGAGCCTGGCGCCGGTCTACCGCATCCCGCTCGTCCTTCGACGGGTCGAGCGGCTCGAGGCGCCGGTGCGTCCGGGGCCCGGGGGCTCGTTGGCAACGCCGGCGTGGACCTACGAGGCCGGGTCGCGCGCTGTGGGCCGGTCCTCGCTACGCGGGCGGCGTCGTCTACGTGGGCGGCCTGGACGGACAGGTGCACGCCGTGGACGCGCGCAACGGGGCGAAGCGCTGGTCCTTCCGCGCCGGGGGTGCCGTGAGGACGCGGCCGACCGTCTCGGAGGGTGCGCCGTCTACTTCCAGGCGGACGACGGCTTCCTCTACAAGCTGAAGGCCGCCGGTGGGGAAGAGGCCTGGCGGGTGAAGGTGGTGGAGAAGCCGATCGAGCGGCTTCCCTTCGACAACCCGAAGTCGCGCTACGACCGCTTTGGGTCCGACGTGACGGTGACGGGCGGCCGTCTCTTCCTCGGCACGCACGACGGCCTCGTCCTGGCGCTGGACGGCGCGACCGGTGCGCGCCGGTGGAGCTTCGCCACGGGCGACGCCGTCCTCGCCGCGCCGGCGGTGGAAGCGCGGCCGGGTGTACGTCGGGAGCTTCGACCGGCACGTCTACGCCCTCGACGCGGCGACCGGCGCGCTCCTGTGGAAGCGGGACACGGAGGGTGCCGTCGTGTCGACGCCCGCCGTGACCGGCGACCGCGTGGTGGTCGGGAACCGCGCGTACGACTTCCTCGCCCTGGACGCGAAGAGCGGAGACGTCGCGTGGAAGCGGTACGTCTGGTTCTCCTGGATCGAGTCGTCGGCTGTCGTGCGCGAGGGGATCGCCTACGTCGGCTCGTCGGACGCGGCCGCCGTCTTCGCCTTCGACGTGGCGTCCGGACGACGGCTGTGGGCGGCCGACGTCTTCGGCTGGGCCTGGGGCCAGCCGGCGGTGACCGACGAGCGCGTCTACGTGGGCACCTCGAGCCAGGTGGGATACCCGGCGGGCCACCGCGCGGGCGTCCTGGCGCTGGACAGGGCCACGGGTCGGACGACCTGGCGGTACGAGGCCGAGGCGGGGAAGTCGGGGGCCTTCGGCTTTCCCGGGTCACCCGCCGTTGGCGAGGGCCTCGTCTTCGTCTCCGGCCTCGACGGCCAGCTCCGCGCGTTCCCCCAGTAAGAACCCGTACGGGGACGCAATCCGGTCGGCCGGTGCCCGGTCTTGACCGCGGGTGTATAGTCCCTGATCAGAAAGTACTTAACACATCGGTGTCGTGCGCCCGTCGTCGCGTGACCGACCCCTCCCGCGAGCGACGGCGTCACGGCGCATCGAACGCAATTGTTCTCGGGCGTTGTTCCGCCGGGAGGGGTCAATGGCCGTCGGACGTCTGTGGGCTTTGCCGTTCGCGCTGCTGCTGACCGGCGGCTGCAGCGATCGACCCGCGACGGAGGCGTCGCGGGTGGGTGCCGGCGGGCCGGTGCGGCTCACGCGAGAGCTGCAGCGGGAGGCCCTCGCGCCCATGCGCGACTCGCTGCGCCGGAGCCTCTCGGCTCCCGGGCGCGTCCAGGTGCTGGCGCTGTCCGGCGGGGGGCAGTGGGGCGCCTTCGGGGCGGGGTTCCTGAAGGGCTGGACGCGGCGCGGCGACCGGCCGGCCGAGTTCCAGGTGGTGACGGGCACCAGCACCGGCTCGCTGCAGGCCACGTTCGCGTTCCTGGGCTCGGACTTCGACGAGACGCTGGGGCGCGGGTACCTGGACATCCGCGGAGACGCGGACGTCATGGACAAGCGGTTCCTGCTGACCGCCGCCCTCTTCAAGGACGCGCTGGCCTCGACGGGGCCGCTCCGGCGGCGGCTCGAGGCGCAGATCACGGAGGGGGTCCTGGCGCGGGTGGCGGCCGAGGGGGCGAAGGGCCGGAAGCTGTACGTGGGTTCGGCGGACCTGGGCTCGGGCACCTTCCGGGCGTTCGACCTGACCGAGATCGCGGGTCGCGGGCCCGCCGGTCGAAAGGACTACGTGGACGCGCTCATGGCCTCGACGGCGATCCCGGTGGCCTTCCCACCGGTCGAGATCGGCGGGCGCACGTACGTGGACGGCGGCGTGCGGCGGAACATCTTCCTCGAGCTCGTGGTGGACGAGCTCGGCCGGCTGCGCAAGGCCGAGATCGAGAGAGGGCTCGTCGAGCCCCAGGCGACGGTCTACTGCCTGGTCAACGGCACCCTCGACGTGGGCGAGCGATCGGTGAAGCGGCGCACGATCGACATCGGGAGGCGCAGCGTCGACATGCTGCTCGACGAGTCCACGGACGGCAACCTGCTGCGCGTCTTCCTGCTCGCGCAGAGGGCCGGGCTGCGCTTCCTGATGACACGCATTCCCGCGGACGTGTGCCAGGCCGTGGGGTCCAGCGAGAACCAGTTCGACCCGCAGCTCATGAAGTGCCTGCACGACGAGGGAGAGAAGTGGGGCCAGCGCGAGGACGCCTGGACCACCGAGCCCCCGCTGGAGGGAACGGGACCGTGAGGGGCCTTCGACCGGCGCGCGCGGTGTGGCTGGCCGGGCTGGTGGCGGTCCTCGGCCTGTGCGGCGAGGTCGGTGCGGCCGGCGAGAAGGCGAGTGACGACGCAGCCGCTCTCGCGAAAGCGTGGAGCTCCCTTCCGGCTCCCGAGCAGGACCGGCTGTGGGAGGCGGCGCAGGCGACCGGGTCGGTCGTGGCGGTGGAGCCGGAAACGGAGGTCGTCGGATCGCGGGCGGCCAGCAAGAAGACGTGGACGGCCGCCGACGTCTTCCTGAAGTTCTTCGTCTACGGCTTCCAGCCGAACTGGTTCCCGGTCGACGTCGTGCGGCGCACCGCCTGCGGGGCCGACCCGCGGTGGGCCTACTTCTGGCACGCGTTCTCCGGGGAAGAGCGGGACCTCCACCCCTGGGTGGACGGCCGGGAGGGCTTCACGCACCTGGTGGGGAAGAGGAGCCCGATCCTCCTGAGCGGGAAGGCGCTCGACCTCGCGGACTGCCGTGAAGTCTACGGGGACGAGACCGGGCCGCGGCCTTGCCTGTACGGCGAGGTGACGGCTCCCGTGGGGTTCGACAGCTGGTTCTGCGGCGGGCCGGGCGCGGAGTGCCGCAGCCACCTCCTGGCCTCGCCCCGGAAGGCCCCGCCCGACCTCGCCCAGCCGGAGGTCGCGTGCGTCCACGGCCCCTTCGTGCTCGAGCGCGCCCACGACCTGCGGCCCGAGATCCACCCGGCGGAGGTGCTGTGGGTCCGCAAGGCGCACGACCGCGGGTACTGGACCTTCGCGCTCCTCCCGGACGACTCGGGGCGCTTCCGCAAGGCCAAGCACTTCGAGAAGGGGGCAGCCAGGCGACGGCTGGAAGCCGTGGAGCACGGACCGGCCGGTCGAGCTGTGGGTGGCGTTCTCGACCCCGGCGGCGAGCCCGGTCGTGTTCGACCTGAGCGTGAAGGCGTTCGGCAAGAAGCCGCAGCCGGCCGAGCAGGTGGTCCTGCGCCCTCCCGGCCCCGCCGACGAGTTCGCCGTGCTGCCCCATCGGCTGTCGTCGGTCGTGACCGCCGCCGCGCGCACGTGGGCGGCCGGGCCCGACACGCGACGCGGGCTCCTGGTGCTGCGAGCGCGGACGGCCAACGACGCCCGCCGCGCGCTGGTGCTGCGGCTGCGGGGCCGGGACCCTTCGGCGCCCGAGGCGCCGGCCGAGCTGCCGCCCGGCTTCGACCGAGCGGCCCTCGTGCCCCCGGCGCCGGCTCGCACCGCGTCGGTGCGCCTGCTCGGCTTCACGCGCGTGCGGCCGGGCGGGGGGAACGAGGCGAGCGTGAGCACGCTCGTCCGCTTCGACCCGGCGCGCCCCGCGGAGCCGGCCGACGAGCAGCTGGCCGACCGGCTCAACGAGGCGCTGCGGGGGAAGAGACAGGACCGCGTCGCGGCGTTCGGGACCGACCGGCCGTTCCGGGTGGAGTGGGAGGTGCTGCCGAACGACGTGGTGGTGGCGACCGCCCGGGGACCGGCCACGTCGTCGGTCGTCGTCACGAACCGCGAAACGCGCGCCGCGCTCTCCGCTCGCGAGCGCCCGGTGTACCTCGGGTTGCTCAACCTCGCGCTGCCGGGAGACGGGATCGTGACCGGGGAGGGGCGGGTCCTCTACCAGGGCCGCGACGTGGGGCTGGCGAAGCCCGAGGTGCGCGTGGTCTTCAGCCTGCCGTCGCCGACGTACGCGAGCGAGTGGGACCTCGTCTCCGACGTGCTGCAGGAGCTGGACCAGGCGGCCGCCCCGGGGCGGCTCGAGGCGCTGCGGCGCGACGCGTGCGCCCCGGGCGCGGCGGCCGAGTGCGACGAGCGCGCTCGTCGCGGCCTCGGTCGTCCGGTCCCTGCGCGACCCCGCGACGCGCTTCGCGACGCTGCGGGAGCTCGTGAGCGACGACCGGCCCTTCGCCCGGTTCGTGCGGCTGTTCTCGAGGACGCTGCTCTGGGACGGCGAGGTGGAGGAAGCGGAGCGCGAGAAGCTGCTGTCGCTGCTGGCGACGGCGGAGGCAGGAGACAGCCCATGAAGCCACCATCCTTGCGGCGTTGCGTCGTTCTCGCCGGCCTGACGGTGCTCGGCGCGGCGGGCGGCCTGGACGGACAGGGCGCGGTGCGCCTGGCGCCGGACTCGCCGCTCGCGAGCGACGGGGTCGTGCTCTACGCGGTGGCGGAGGACGGGAGGACCCTCGTGAGCCAGCCCCTGTCGGGCTCGGCCGCCTGGACCGCGGTCCCGCTCACGCCGGCGCCGCAGTCGATCGGGGGTCTCGCCTCGGCCGGGGGAGCGCTCTACATCGCCGACACCGCGGCGGCCGCGCTCCTGCGCGTGGACGTCGCCCGGGGCGTGCCGGCGGGACCGGCGCGCGTGCTGCACCAGGGGCCGCCGCTGCGGCGGCCGCGCGAGCTGGCCCTCGCACGCCTGCTCCTCGTGGCCGACGAGGAGACGCGCGAGGTCTACGGGTTGCCCCCCGGCGGCGGGACGCCGGCCCGGATCCAGGGCCTGCCTCCGCTGCCGCCCGGGCCCGTGTACCTGGCGGGCAGCGAGGACCCGTCCGAGGGTCACGTCGTCCTGTCGCTGGGAGGCCCGTCGCCCGCGGTGATCGAGGCGCGCCTCGCCGGCACGGAGGCCATCGTGGTCAGGCCGCTCCTGGAGGTCCGGCCGGGCGCGGCCGGCGGGGGACCGGAGCGGCCGGGGCCGGTGGCCCTGCGCTCGGGGATCGTGTACGTGGCGGACCAGGCGAACGGCGCCCTGTGGGCCTTTCCCCGGGAGAGGGGCCAGGGGGTGAGGATCGTACGCAGCGGGCCGGGCGGGGAGCACGCGGGGCGGACCGCCCACGTGATGGTGACGAGGAACGACCTGGTCGAGCTCGACCCCGACAGCGGCTCCGTGGTGAAGCGGCCGCGGCTCGTGCCCGCCGAGCTCGTCCTGCAGACGGAGTCGCTCAGCGAGACGCTCGCGCTGTGGTACGCGTACCTCCACGGCAACGGGATCCTCCCGACGCGCGAGGTGCCGCTCTCCCGCAACGTGGAGGCCACGCTGCGCGCGCACGACGCCCTGCTCGCTCCCTACGTCCGGAGCCTCGACCCCCTGATGTGCGCGCTCAACCGGGCGCACTGCACGAACCGCGTCCTGCGGCCCCTGCAAGACGGCGAGCCGCTGCGCATCCCCGACCTGCCCTTCGAGCGGTTCGCGGACGTGCGGGAGGTCGCCCTCGACGGGAAGCAGACCCTGGGCCAGCTGGTCGACGCGCTGGTGCCGAGCGACGCGCTCGCGTCCTGGAGGAGCGAGGAGGCGCTGCGGAAGCTGAACCCCGAGAATGCGAACGCCTGGTACGCGCAGCAGGCCCAGAAGGCGCCGGACGCGCTGCGCGAGCGCCGGGCCGGCCAATTCGTCGTGCCGGTGGAGGCGGTCCGCTGCCTGGCCGCCGTGCGGGCGGTGGACCTCCCGCCGTCGCCGTCCGAGCTGGGCCGGATCGCCGGCTTCCGGGGCGCGAGCATCCGGTCGCTCGAGGAGGTCCGCGCCCGCCGCTCCTCCGCCGCGCAGCCCCCGCCGACGGCTCCCGGGAGGGAGGACCTGCAGGTTGCGCACGACGCGGTCACCGCCGGGTGGAGCGAGGACCTTTGGCTGCCGCGCCCGGTGCTCGTCCGCCCGCACGTCGGGGTGGTCGAGGAGGTGATCAACCGCGACAACCCCGTCTTCTCGAGCGACGGGGACGACGCGTTTGCCCTCGACCGGGAGGGGTCGCCGGGACCGCCGGCGGCGAGCGCGGCCGTCCCGGCCGGGCTCGTGGTCCGACCCGCCGACGCCGCGGACCACGGCACCGGCGTCGCGTGGCTGATCGGGGGCCGGGGCTCGCGCTTCGGACGCCGGGGCCTCGCGCCGGCCGCCCTGCTCTTCCACGTGCCGGACAACCTCGGGGGCCTGCGCCGCGCCCTGGCCGACGCCGTCGCCCAGCACAACGTGCACGTGTTCAACATCAGCGCGTACTGGAGAGACGTCCCCGTCGACAAGCTGTCGGCCGCCATCAACACGTTCGCCGAGACCGCCCTGTTCGTGGTCGCCGCCGGGAACAACGCCACCACCGGCTCCGACGGCCAGGTGTGCGAGGCGTTCACCGCGTTCCCCGTGTGCTGGGGCGACCGCCGGAACGTCCTCGTGGTCACGGCGACGAACCGGGACCGCACCGCCCTCCTGCCGCCCCTCGTCGAGGGAGGCGTGGTCAGGGAGATGGGGGCGAACTGGAACGCCCAGCTCGTCCACGTGGCGGCCCCGGGGGAGGGCTACTACGTCCCGGGGGCGAACGGCGACTACGTGCCGGCCCGGGGGAGCTCGTTCGCGACGCCGCTCGTGACCGCGACCGCGGCCCTGCTCTACGCCCAGGGGGTGCAGCGGCCCTCCCTGATCAAGCAGCGGATCCTGGCCACCGCCGACCCGGTGGCGGGGCTCAGCGGCTTCGTGAAGGCGGGCGTCCTCAACCTGCGCCGGGCGCTCGGCGACCCCTTCCTCTCCGTGGTCACGACACCGGACGGGGAGCAGCGCCGCGTGGTCGTCGTGCCGGGCCAGCAGATCGAGGTGGTGACGAGCGACGGGCGGAGGCGGCCGCTCCCGCTCGACACCGTCATGCGGCTGCACAAGTACGGGACGTCGGGGCTGTGGCGCATCGTCTACACGCCGCTCGAGGCCCCCGAACGCCTCGAGGTCGAGGAGGACGTGGACTTCGCGGACGAGGCGCACTCGACCTTCCGCTACCTCGCGCTGCGGGAGGTGGTGGGGAGCGGGGCCCAGCCGTCGCGCTACTGGGTGTCGCAGGCGGACCGGGCGCTCGAGGGCAAGCTCGTGGACTACGTCGACTTCGTCGGGCCGGCGATCCCGCCGGGGAGGTGACCATGAGAAGAGGGTTCGGGACGGCGGTCGTCGTGGCCGCCGTGGCCGCGGGCGGCAGCGCACAGGGCCAGGCGCTGCGCTACGACCGCGAGCGGGTCCTCGCCATCGACATGCGTGTCGAGCGCTTCTCGCCGCGGCGGTCGCCGACGGCGACCGGGGCGGGGACGGCGTGGGTCGTGAACCTGCCCCCCCTCGTGCGGGGGGTGCCCCGGATCCGCCTGCACTTCGACATCGTGCAGGCCGGGGTGCCCGAGTCGTGGCGGGTGCGGGTGAAGGACCTCGCGGGGACGACGCTGCAGGAGATCGCCGGGGCGGACGCGGCGCCCCTCGGTCCCGGCTTCTGGACGGACGAGCTCCCGGCGGCCCAGGCGAGGGTGGAGCTCTCCTGGGACGGCCGCGGGGCGCCGCCCGTGCTCGAGGCGTCGCGCTACGCGTACACGGTGGGCTCGGCGACGCCGCAGTCGACCGTCGGCGTGGACCAGCGCCAGCCGATCGCGACCGCCCCGGCCCGGCACCAGGCCCTGGGCCCGGCGGTGGCGCGCCTGCGGATCATGACCGAAGACGGGCAGGGGTACTGCACGGGCTTCCTGCTCGGCAAGGACCTGCTCATGACGAACGAGCACTGCGTCAGGACGGCCGCCGAGGCCGCCTCGGTCCTCGTGGACTTCCGCTACGACGCCCCGGGGGCGAAGCCGGACGTGGTGCGCGGGGCGGGACTCCTGCGGACGAGCTCGGACCTGGACTACACGCTCCTGCGGCTCTCGCGGCCGGTCGCGGCGGCCCTCGGCCGGCTGTACCTCGAGAGCGCCGCGGTGCGCGACGGCCAGGAGCTCGTGATCATCCAGCACCCGGGGGGCGAGCCGAAGCAGGTCTCGATCGCGGACTGCGTCGTGGCCGGGCTGGGGCGCCCGGGGGCCTCGCCCGCGCCGACCGACTTCGGCCACGAGTGCGACACGCTCGGGGGCAGCTCGGGCTCGCCCGTCCTCGACCGCGCCACGGGGCGGGTGGTGGGGCTGCATCACTTCGGCTTTCGCGTGGGGCTCGAGGAGCCCGTCAACCAGGCCGTCCAGGTCGGCCCGATTCTCGCGGACCTCTCGACCGGAGTCGGGGCGGTCGTCCTCGACGAGGTCCGGCAGGCACCGCCGCCGTGAGCGGGCACTCGAGGCGGGGGCGTCGAATGGCGAGGGCCGCCTGCGCGCTGGCCCTCTCGTCCGCGGCGATCGCCGCCGCGGGGCAGGAGAAGCGCCCGGCCGAGCCCCGCCCGCCGTTCGACGGGACGGCGTTCGCGGTGTTCGCCCTGTCCCGCGGGAAGGGCGTGCCGGAGGCGGCGCGCGACGCGCTGCGCGAGGTCGGGGAAGTGGCGGAGGCCGACACGCGGCGCGGGGTGCGGGTGCAGACGCGTCGCACCCGGATCGGCCTCGAGGGAGAGACGAAGCTGTGCGTCGAGTACGAGAGCGCGGCCGACGCCCGCCGCGCCTTCGAGCAGGCCGAGAGGATCGTGAAGGACGTCGATCTGGTGAACCTCGTCCCGGGGCCCTGTACGGGAAAGGCGGACGAGAAGGAGAAGAAGCCATGACAATCCGGCAGGAACGGGTCGGGACGGGCGCGATCGTGCTCCTCAGCCTGCTGCCCTTCGGCTGCACCCGGAGCGAGGCCCCGGCCGCGGCCTCGCCGTCGCCGACCCAGGCGGCGGCGAAGCCGACCGTGGAGGAGGTGGAGAAGGCCCTCGGGGAGGCCTCGGAGCGCGACCGGCAGAAGTTCGCGGGCATGACGTTCGAGGAGTTCAAGGCGAGCCCGGCCGTCTACAAGGAGCCGTTCGAGGGCGGGAAGTACATCGTGAACGGCGACACGCCGATCCTCGGGGACAAGCAGCTGCTGGAGTTCTTCGAGACGAAGGTGAAGCTGGCGCCGGCGCCGCCCTCCATCCGGCGGCAGGTGGAGCTGGCGGTCGGCCACGTGGGGGGGCTCGACCTCGCCTGGAACCCGCAGATGCAGGGACAGCTCGAGTACTGCGTCAGCCGGACCGGGTTCGGGGCCCGCTACGACGCGGTCGTGCAGGACATGGCCACCGCGACGGGAGCGTGGGAGAAGGTGGCGGCGGTCAAGTTCAAGCACGACGTCGACCAGGACAACGCCTGCGGCCCGACGAACGCGGCGGTCGTGTTCGACGTGCGCCCGGTGAACGCCGGCGGGCAGTACCTCGCGCGGGCGTTCTTCCCGAACGAGCCCCGCGCCGACCGCAACGTCCTGATCGACGGGAGCTCGTTCGAGCTCGAGCCAGGCGGCAAGCTGCAGCTCGCCGGCATCCTGCGCCACGAGCTGGGGCACACGCTCGGCTTCCGCCACGAGCACACGCGGCCGAGCGCGGGCCCCTGCTTCGAGGACTCCGATTGGCGGGGGCTCACGACCTACGACCCCTTCTCGGTCATGCACTACCCCCAGTGCAACGGCCAGGGCGACTGGAGCCTCACCCTCACCGCGCGCGACCAGAACGGGGCGGCCTGCCTGTACGGGCCGGCCGCGGGGTTCACGATCGACCCCACCCTCGTGACCTCGACCTCGTGCCGGACTCCCGTGGTGACCCCGCCCCCCGGCGTCGCGAAGCGGGAGGTCTTCAGCGGGAAGTCCGTGGCGAAGGGCAAGGAGAACCCGCACGGGCCGTTCACCGTCGTGCCCGGCTCGCTCTTCGAGGCGAAGATGACCGGCACCGGCGACCCCGACCTGTACGTGAGGTTCGGCGGGGCGCCGACGACCAGCAGCTACAACTGCCGGCCCTTCCTCGCCACGGCGAACGAGACCTGCGCGATCGAGACGCCCACCGGGCAGAGCCGAGCCTTCGTGATGGTGCGCGGCTACGCCGCCGGGACGTACTCGCTCGAGGTCAAGTACGTGACCCCGGCGAACTGAGCGGTGCGGCCTCGAGCCGGCGTTCACGTCGTGGCGGCGCTCGCCCTGCTGGCGAGCGCCGCCTGCCTGCCGGACGGCCTCGTGACCACGTCGGAGCCCCCCGACCCCGCGCGCGTGCAGGTGCGCTTCCTGGGGGTCGGGGGGTTCGTCATCCGGCGGGGGAGCGACGTCGTGATGACCGCGCCGCTCTACTCCAACCCGCCCCCTCCCGCCTTCCTGGTCGAGATTTGCCCGAACCGCCGGGTGCTCGACCACTACTTCCAGAAGCAGGAGCTCGCCGCGGAGATGGCCGCCCTGCGGGCGATCCTGGTCGGCCACGGCCACTACGACCACCTCATGGACGTGCCGTACTTCCTGGAAAAAGCACCCGGGGCGCAGGTGTACGGCAGCGTCACGACGCGGAGGATCCTCGCCGGCTACGGCCCGGAGACGGCGGCACGGGTCACCGCGCTCAACGAGCCGGGTCGGAACCGGGTCGACTTCACCCACTGCCGGGACGAGGGGGATCCCTGGCTGCGTGGTTTCACCCGGCCAGGCCGGCCAGTGGCTCGACGTGGCCGGGACGGACGGGCGCGTCCGCGTTCAGGCCTTCTGCTCGCGGCACCCGCCTCAGGTCCTCCACGCGATCAAGTTCTGGCCCGGCTGCCAGGAGGCGGACCTGCCACGGGCCCCGAGCCGGGCCGACGACTACCTCGAGGGGGAGACACTCGCCTTCCTCGTCGACTTCATGGAGAACGGGAGGCCCGTCTTCCGAGTCTACTACCAGGACGCGCCGGTGAGCCGGCCGGTGGGCTGGGTGCGCGACGACGTGATCGCGGAGCGGCCGGTCGACCTCGCCCTCCTCTGCACGGGCAACTTCGACGCCGTCCGCCGGCCGGAGGAGGTCGCGTCCGTGAACCTGAAGGCCCGGCAGGTGGTCCTGCACCACTGGGACGACTTCTTCGACCCCTCCACGGAGCGTCGCCTCGCGCCGATCCCCGGCTGCGACGTCGACCGCTTCCGCAAGGCGCTCGTGCGGGAGCTCGGGGGCGACGCCACGCGCGTGCAGGTCCTCGCCCCGGGGGTTCGCCTGAACTTCCCTCGACCCGGCGGATGAGCGGGGCGCCGGTGAGGCCGGCGGAGTTCGTGATCTTCCGGGTCGCGCAGGCGACCCTGGCGCCGGCGTGAGCGAGGCGGAGCTGTTGACTGACTAGACAGACTAGGCGATAATGGACGGACTAGTCTGACTAGAAAGAGAGGCGTCGGGTGCGACAATGGCAGCTGCAGGGCAAGCGAAGGCACGCCTGAGCGAGGTGCTCGCGGGCCTCGGAGGAGGCCGGGCCGCAGGAGATCCCTCCCCCCTCTCCCTCCGCTCACCCACCACCGCTTCTACCCGTCCCTCCCCCTACGTTGCCGTCGTCACCGGCCTCCCCTTCACGCTGCGGGGCAAGGCGGTGGCCGTGGTGATGGCCCGGGCCGAGTTCGAGAGGCGGTCGGCGAAGGCGGGCTCCTTCGTGGAGTTCCTTCGGCGGTCGCCCCTCGCGTTGGTCGGGCGCGAGGGGCAACGCAAGAAGCGCGCGGCGCGGCGGGTGAGGCGATGAGCTACCTGGTGGAGACGAGCGTGCTCTCCGAGCTGACGCGGCGGGCCCCGAACGCGAAGGTCCTGGCGTGGTTCGCCGGGACGCCTGAAGAGGAGCTTCACCTGAGCGTTCTGAGCCTGGGCGAGTTGCGCCCCGCGGCCGAGAAGGTGAAGGATCCCGCGCGGCGCGAAAGGCTGCGGGTGTTCCTGGAGCGGGATCTGCCGGGCCGGTTCGGGGAGCGACTGCTGGGCGTCGACGTTGCGGTGGCGGAGCGCTGGGGGCGGTTGGTGGCTCAGGTGGGGCGTGCGGTGCCAACGATGGAGGGCCTGCTGGCGGCGACGGCCCTGGCTCACGGGCTGAGGATCGTGACCCGCAACGTCCGGGGCTTCGGCTTTCCGGACGTGGACGTCGTCAACCCATGGGAGTCCAGCCCGTCCACCCGGATCGGCTCGGTCCGCGCGGGTGTGCTTAGCGGCGCTTCGGCCAGAGGAACGGCGCGAGGGCGGCGACGGCGGTCGGGCCGAGCGTCTCGGCCAGCCGGGCGAGGTCGGCGCAGTTGGGGTGGAGCGCCACCGGGCGGGCCGATCGGGAGCGCCGGGCGTACGGCACCGAGAGGGCCGGCTCGAGAGCATGGGAGCAGATGGGACACGAGGGCACGGCCGACGCCGAGTCGTCGGCAGGTGGAGGCGAGGCGGCCGCGCGTTGCCGGAACCGCTGGAGCGCGCGGTAGACGGTGAGCCACTCGCGGTGCTGGCGGGTCTCGCGCTTGCCGGTCGGAAAGGCCGGCAGGCCTTCCGGGCCCGTGGGCGCGTCGTAGCGCTGACAGTAGGCGTCGACCCTGGCCTGCACCTGGTCTTCAGTGAGGGGCGGGCGACCCATGCCCGGATGCTAGGCGAGAAGCATAGTTTTGTCAACCGATAAGACAACCTATATAATATGCATTAGCGGAAGTAAGTCGAAGGCCGACGAATGGAGGTCGTAAGTCGATATTCAGCAATAGGTTGCGTGATTTTGGCGATGCGAACCCATCGACTCCCATCATCTTTCCGTTGGGGTGCCCCCTCTCCGTCGTAACTCACCCTGCGGGCCTGGCAGGCCTCACCCATTGCAGGAGCATTGGGCAGCCAAGTTCGCACGAGGAAGGCCTTGCCGAGCACTGCGCCCTGTCGGATACAATGGAGGCCGGTCCGCGAGGGAGAAGGCATGGCCAAGAGAGTGCTCGTCGTCGATGATCACGTTCCAACGCGTGCCCTCATCCGGACGATCCTCGAGGCCGAGAAGGCGGAGCACTTCGAGGTCTTCGAGGCGGGCACGGGCACGGAGTGCCTGAAGGTCGCCGACCGGCAGGGGCCGTTCGACCTCGTGCTCCTCGACGTGAACCTCCCCGACATGGACGGCTACTCGGTGTGCCGCGCCCTGCGCCACGTGGACAAGAAGGTCCCGATCGTCTTCGTCACCGCGAAGGGCGACCTGAAGGACTACACGGCGGGCCGCGAGGCGGGCGGCGACTCCTACCTCGTGAAGCCCATCGCGCGGGCGGCCCTGCGCTCGATCGTCAACCTCTTCACCTCGATCGAGCGGTCGAGGCGGCCCGACTTCGGCTCCTAGCCGATGATCACGCCGGCGGCGGCGGGACCGCTCGGCCACGTCGCTCTCGTCCACGAGGACCCGGAGCGGGCGGAGGATCTCGCGCGGCTGCTGCGGACGGCCGGCCACCGGGTCACGGTGGTGGTGCCGGGGCGGCGGATCGTCCAGAGCGTGGTCGACTGCTCACCCGACCTCCTCGTGGCTTCGCACTCGCTCGTCGACCCCCCGATGGCGTCCGTCGTCAAGGGGGTGCGCCAGGCGCTGGGCGGCGACGTGCGGATCCTGGTCCTCTACGGCTTCGACCCCCAGGGGGTCCCGTCGGACGTCGACGACGTGCAGCGGGCGGAGCCGCTCCAGCCGACCGAGATGCAGATCCGCGTGGCGCGGCTCCTGCGGGAGCTGTCCGACCGCCGCGTGCTCCAGAAGAAGACGAGCGAGCTGCTGGGCCTGTACAAGATGTCGTGGGCCTTCTCGCTGGCCGGGGGCGCGGACGCGCTGTACGGCCACCTCGCGCGGCACAGCGCGGAGATGCTCAAGGCCGAGCGCGGCCTGGTGCTCCTCTTCGACGCCGAGCGGCGCCAGCTGGTGGGCCAGGCGCCCGGCTTCGGGCTGACGCCGGAGCAGGTCCAGAGGGTCCGCTACAAGGTGGACGGCGAGGCGGACTCGCGCTGGAACTTCCGCAAGAACGGCCCGCTGCTCTCGAACAAGGCCCAGGCCGACACCCGCCTCCTGCCCGACCTGGTGAGCGACCTCCAGCTGCAGTCGCTGATCGTGGCCCCGATCACGCGGGGGCCGAAGATCCTCGGCCTCCTCGCGGTGGCCGACCGCACCGGGCGGGCGCCGTTCTCGGACGAGGACCTGAACCTGCTCCTGGCCCTGGCCGGCCAGGCCACGATCGCGGTCGAGAACCTGCGCCTGCACGACGAGATCAAGAAGGCGAACACGCTCCTGCAGGAGTACGACCGGCTCAAGAGCGAGTTCGTCGGCATCGTGGCCCACGACTTCCGCCGCCCGCTGATGGCGATCCGTGGCTTCGCCGAGCTCGTCCTCGAGGAGCCGGACCTGCCGCCGGAGAGCCGGAGCGAGTTCATGCGGACGGTCATCAGCGAGACCGACCACCTCGCGCTCCTCGCGAACGACACGCTGCTCATCACCCAGATCGAGACCGGCCAGCTCAGCTTCAACTTCAGCGAGCTGGACCTGGGTCCGTTCCTGCTCGACGCCGTCCCGCTCGGCCTCTCCGATCACTCGATCCTCCTGGACGTCCCGCCCGCCTTCCCGAAGATCTGGGCCGACCGCGACCGGCTGCGGCAGACCCTCACGAACCTGGTCTCGAACGCGGTGAAGTACTCCCCCGGCGGCGAGTCGATCGTCGTGAGGGTCCGGGAGCGCGGGACCCAGCACCTCGTGATCGAGGTCGTGGACCACGGGCTCGGGATCCCGCCGGAGCAGATCGGGAAGCTCTTCCAGAAGTTCGCCCGGGTCCGCTCGGACGAGCACCTGAAGGTGTCGGGCACCGGCCTCGGCCTCTACATCTGCCGGCTCATCGTGGAGGGGCACGGGGGGCAGATCTGGGTCGAGTCGGAGCCCGGCAAGGGGAGCACGTTCGGGATGTCGCTCCCGATCGACGCGCGCCTGGCCACGCGGCCGCCGCTCCCGGCGGAGAGAGAGAAGGCCGCGCCCCCGGCCTTGGGAGCCGACTCCCCCACCTCGCCCTCCCCCACCCGCGCGCCCAGGCCCTAGGGGAGCCCTCCGCCCCCGCGCTTCAGCAGCCGCTCCACCTCCGACAGGCGCGCGGCGATGGTCACCGGCGGGTTCCGGTGGCGCCCGGCCCGGGCGTGGAACTCCATGACGACGCCCGGGTCCTTGAGGACGTGGCCGGTCAGGATCGCGACCACGGAGTCGGAGCGGCGGATCGTGCCCTCGCGCACCAGGCGGCGGGTGCCGGCGACCGACGCTGCCGACGCGGGCTCGCAGCCGATCCCGGCGGCGTCCACCACGGCCTTCGCTTCCAGGATCTCGCGGTCGGTGACCGTGGTGACGAGGCCGCGGGTCTCGCGCATCGTCCGCACCGCGCGGTCGTGGCTGGCGGGGTCGCCGATGCGGATGGCGGTCGCGACGGTCTCGGCCCGCACCCGGAAGGACCGGCGGAATCCGGCCCGGAAGCTGCGGTAGAAGGGGTTGGCGCCCGCCGCCTGGACCGACACGACCCGGGGGAGACGCCGGATGAGGCCGAGGCCGTGGGCCTCGCGCAGGGCCTTGCCGAAGGCCGCGGTGTTGCCGAGGTTGCCGGCGGGGACGACGATCCAGTCCGGCGGCTCCCAGCCGCGCTGCTGCAGCAGCTCCCACACGATCGTCTTCTGCCCCTCGATGCGCCAGGGGTTGATCGAGTTGAGCAGAGCGATGTCGAGGGCCTCGGAGGCCTCGCGCACGAGGCGCAGGCAGTCGTCGAAGTCGCCCCTCACGAGCAGGGTGCGGGCGCCGTAGGCGAGGGCCTGGGCGAGCTTGCCCGCCGCCACCTTGCCGGCGGGGACGAAGACGAGGGCGGGCAGGCCCGCCTGCGCGGCGTAGGCGGCCATCGAGGCCGAGGTGTTGCCGGTCGAGGCGCAGGCCACGGCCGTGGCGCCCGCCCGCAGGGACTGGGTGACGGCCACCGTCATGCCCCGGTCCTTGAAGGACCCGGTGGGGTTCTCGCCCTCGTGCTTGAGGGCGAGGTCCCCGTGGCCGACCCAGCGGGCGATCGTGTCCCGGCGGTAGAGGGGCGTGTCGCCCTCGGGGTGCGTGACGATCGGCCCCCGGCCGGGCAGGAGGAGCTCGCGGAAGCGCCAGACGCCGCTCCCCTGCACGCCCGGGTCGCGGTCGCGGAGGCGCCGGTCGAACCGCGCCCGGAGCACCGCCCCGGTCTCCCGGGGGCACTGAAGGACGTCGAGAAGGCCACCGCAGGTGCAGTCCGAGCGGGGACTCGACGCCGGGAGCGTCCGTCCGCAGGAAGCGCACCTCAGGAGGGGGCTCGTCACTCGACCCGCGCTCCCTCGCCGTCCACCGCCGCCACGCGCAGGCGGGCCTCCAGGCCCTCGCTCGCGTAGGAGCGCAGGACGGCGTCGGCGACGGCGGCCTCGGATCCCACCGCGACGACGGCCAGGAGGGTCGGCCCGGCGCCGCTCACCGCGACGCCGAACGCCCCGGCGGCCAGGGCCGCCTCTCGGGCCCGGGGATAGCCCGGGTAGAGCGGGATCCGCCAGGGCTCGGCCACGCGGTCGACCATCGCCGCCCGCAGCAAGGCGCCGTCGCCTCGCTCGAGCCCCAGCAGGAGGCCGCCCAGGGACGCCGCCTGGAGGATGGCGTCGCCGCGCGGGAGGGTCTCGGGGAGGACGGCGCGGGCGCGGGCGGTCTCCACCCCGTAGGCCGGGGTGGCGAAGACGAGCCGCAGCGACCGGTGGACGCTCACCCGCGCGTACCGGAGCGGCTCGAGCCCGAGGACGAGGACGGCCCCTCCCAGGAGCGACGGGGCCGCGTTGTCGGGGTGGCGGCCGGCCACGACCGCTTCCGCCTCCAGGGCGCAGCGGAGGAGGGCCTCGTCGCCGAGGGGGCGGCCGAGCAGCGCGTTCGTGGCCACCGCGCCGGCCACGGCCGAGGCGGCGCTGCCGCCGAGGCCGCCGGCCAGCGGGAGACCCTTCTCCACCCGGAGCTCGACGCCGACGTCGGCGCCCGCGGCCCGGAGGACCTCGGCGGCGGCCAGGGCCGCGGTGTTGCGTGCGGCGTCTTTGGGGATGCGCGGGTCCGACACGAAGAGGACGCGGACGCCCGGGGCCGCCGCCCGCGCGGCGCTCACCCGGTCGCCGGCGCCGGCGATGGCGATGCCGAGGCAGTCGAAGCCCGGCCCCACGTTCGAGGTCGAGCCCGGCGCGTAGCAGGTGACGCGGTCCATCGCGGCCGCGACGATACCGCAGGTCGGGGGCGCGGAGAAGCCGGCCGGATCGGGGCCGCGTGCTACGATGCCCCGATGTCGGTGCTGGCGCGGCTCGTGCCCTCGCGACCGAAGCTCCTCGACCGGTACATCGTCAGGGAGATGATCGCGCCGAGCGCGATCGGGCTGCTGGTCTTCACGTTCGTCCTGCTCATCGACCAGATCCCGCGGCTGCTGGCCGTGCTGGTCGAGCGCAGCGCGGACGTCGGCACGATCGCCCGGGTCTTCCTGAACCTGCTGCCCTCCATCCTGGCCGTGACCGTCCCGATGGCCTTCCTGCTCGGCGTCCTCCTGGCCTTCGGCCGCATGGCGAGCGACAGCGAGATCGTGGCCCTGCGCGCGGTCGGGGTGAGCCCGATGCGCCTGCTCGTCCCGGTCATGATGCTGGCCGCGGCCATGACCGGGGTGACCTTCTACATCAACGCGGTGGCGCTGCCGCGGGCGAACCAGGCCCACCGGGAGCTCGTGTTCTCGCTGGTCGTGGCCAAGGCCCGCACCGACGTCAAGCCCCGGACGTTCACCGACAACCTGCTCCCGGGCCAGATGATGCTCTACGTGCAGGACATCGAGCCCGACACCGGCCGCTGGAGGAACCTGCTCATCCACGACACCCGCGACGTGCGGGAGCAGAAGCTCATCCTCGCGAGGACGGGCGAGCTGGTGGTGGACCGCGACCGGCAGAGCGTGCGCATCGAGCTCGGGCCGGGGAACCAGCACACCTTCTTCCCGAGCGAGCCGCTCGAGTACAACCGCACCGCGTTCGGCTCGATGGGCTGGGACCTGCCGGTCGACGAGTTCTTCCCCAACCGCAACAAGCTCCTCCTCTCCAAGGGGGACCGGGAGATGACGCTGCCCGAGCTGCGGAGCAAGATCAAGGAGCTGCGCTCGGCGGGCCGGCCGCGGCTGGAGTGGGGCCGCTTCGCGGTCGAGTGGCACAAGAAGTTCGCGATCCCGGCCGCCTGCCTCGTGTTCGGCCTCCTCGGCCTCGCCCTGTCGCTGGGGAGCAAGAAGGAGGCCCGCTCGTCGGCCTTCGCCCTGTCGATCGCCGTGATCTTCGTGTACTACGTGCTCATCCGCCTCGGCGAGCAGGCCGGCGACACGGGGGCGATGACCCCCGCGATGTCGATGTGGGGGGCCAACGTCGTGCTGGGGGCGGTGGCCCTGGCCCTGCTCTACGTCAACCACCGCGAGGCCGCCTTCGACCCCCTCGATCCCGCCCACTACCTGTCGTTCGTGCCGAGCGTGAGGCGCAAGCGGCCGGCCCCGCCCGCCCCGGCCCCCGCCCCGCGCGCGCCCGGCGGGCTCGCTCCCGGGGCGCGACCCGTCGTCGTCGTCCGCATCCCGCGGCTGACCCTCCGCTTCCCGTCGCTGCTCGACCGCTACATCGCGGCGGCCTGGTTCTCCAACGTGATGCTGGTCCTGATGGCCTTCATGGCCATCTACTTCCTCGGGGAGTTCATGGACCTCATCGACGACATCCAGCAGCACCGGGTGAAGGGCAGCGTGATCCTCCGCTACTACGCCTTCCACGTCTGGGAGATCGGCTTCACCGTGGCGCCGGTGGCGGTGCTGGTGGGGGTCCTGGTGACCCTCGGGCTGCTGGCCCGGCGCAACGAGATCACCGCCATGAAGGCGGGCGGCATCAGCGTCTACCGGGCGGCGGGGCCGGTGCTGGGGATGGGCGTCCTCGCGAGCCTGCTCCTCTACGGGATGCAGGAGTGGGTCCTGCCGGTCACCAACAAGGCGGCCGCCCTCGACCGCAACGTGATCAAGGGGCGCCCCGCGCAGTCCTCCGACCAGTTCGACCGCCGCTGGGTGCTGGCGAGGGACGAGCGCTTCTACAACTTCGACTACATCGTCGAGCGCGAGGCCCCGCCCGCGCGCGGGGTCGCCGAGCCCGGGCGGGGCGGCGAGTTCTCGGTGTACGGCTTCTCCATCTACGACGTGGACCCGAAGACGTGGGAGCTGCGCCAGCGCGTCTTCGCGAGCCGCGCCACCTGGGACCCGGTGACGCGCACGTACGACCTCGAGCGGGGATGGCGGCGGACCACGGGGGCGCGCTCCACCTTCAAGCCCTTCACGGGGCAGCGGGTGCGGGCGGTCGGGAGGGACCCCGGCGGGGAGATCGAGCCGCCCGCCTACTTCCGGCGCGAGGACCGGCCCTCCGACACGATGGGCTTCTCGGAGCTGCGGGCCTACATCGTCTCGCTCGCCGCACGGGGGTTCGACGTGGCCAAGCTGCGCGTCCAGCTCCACCGCAAGCTGGCCTTCCCCATGGTGGGCCTGGTGATGACGCTCCTCGCCGTGCCCTTCTCGTTCATCGTGGCCCGCCGGGGGGCGCTCTACGGCATCGGGCTGTCGATCGTCGTCGCGATCGTCTACTGGGCGGTCCTCGGGATCTTCGAGGCGCTCGGGAGCAACGCTCTGCTCCACCCCGCTCTCGCGGCGTGGGCGCCGAACCTCATGTTCGGCGCGGCCGGCCTCTACCTGATCCTGACCCTCGAGACCTAGTCGAACTAGTCCCGGTAGACGCCGAGGTCGGACACCCAGATCGTGCCCCGGGTGCCCGCCTTGACCGACGCGAAGTCCAGCACGAGCACGAGGGCCCGCGTCGCGGCGGGGTCGAGGCGCCCGTCCGTCCGCCGGTTGATGGTGCGGAAGCGCGTGAACGGGAGCCGCACCTCCCGCCACCCGGTCGAGGTGCGGGCGGAAGCGAGCCACCACTCGAGCCCCTCGTCCGCCGAGGCCGGGTTCACGTCGCGTACCTGGACCCAGAGGCGGTACTCCCCGTCCGCCCGGACGCGGAAGCGCAGGCCGGACCAGGCCGAGAGGTCGCGGGCCTGGCGGTTGACGAGGGCGCACCAGGTGTACGGCTGCGACGGGCCCGGCGCACCGAGGCGGAAGGCGAGGCGAAGGGCATCCCCGCCGCCCGGCCCGGCCCCGGTTGCCTGGACCGTGGTGTCCATCCACGAGGAGGGGTCGAACTCGGCTCCGAAGGCGGGCGTTCCCTCGAGCGAGGCGAGGGGGCGGAACTCCCGGGGGGCCGGCGGGTCGGGTGGCCAGGCCGCGGCTTCCTGCCGGGCGACGCGCACCGGCTCTTCGTGGACGTAGACGGGGTTCGTGAGCACCCACGGCACGGGCCAGCCGGGTACGCGCGCCTCGACCCGGTAGACGCCGGGCCCGGGCAGGGCGAGGTCGAGCGACTCTCGTCCCTCCCCCACCGGACGGCCGTCCCGGAGGAGCACGACCCGCGTGCCCCTCGGTACGCGGCCGCCCGCCCTGGCGCGCAGCCCCGCCAGCACGGGGGCGTGGTCGCCCATGGTGAAGCGCTGGCTCGGCCCGCCTTCGACCGTGAAGCGGAAGCCCGTGGCGGGGGCGAGAGCGTCGAGGCCGAGGTAGAACCGGCCGCGCCGGAAGGCGTCGAGGACGGCCTCCCGGTCGGCGGCGGCCTCACCGCGGAGCGGCCGGTCGAGCAGCAGGTGGTCGCGGGCCTGCGCGAAGAGCGACTCGTAGGACGGGAAGCGGACCGCCCACTTCTTCGTGAGGGCGAGGCGGCTGTGGGCGTCGCTTCCGGCGAGGCCCACGACGTCGCGGCGGGCCAGCATCTCGTCCCAGCGGCGCAGGGCCTCGTCGGGCGCCGGCAGGCCCTGGAGGAGCGCGTAGCCGGGGTTGAGGCGGTAGAGCCCGGCGGTCAGCAGGAGCCGGGGGCCGGCCCGCCGCGCGTCGCTGTCCCCGTTCAGGAGCTCGAGGCCCCACGGGCCGGGCAGGTCCCACCCGGTCCAGCGCAGGTCGGCCCGGGCTGAGAAGGGGTGCGCCGCGAAGGGGACGCCCCCGAGGTCGCGCACGTCCTCGAGGCCGTCGAGGCCGTCCCCGTTGAAGCGCCACGGGGGGTCGCGGTCGAGGCCGAGGCCGAGGACGTGCCCGGCCGGGGTCGACAGCTCCGAGCCGACCAGGACGAGGACGCCGTCGCGGTACCCCTCGAGCGGCTTCGCGTCGAGGTTGTTGTGGTCGGTGACGCCCAGGAAGGCGAGGCCGGCCGCCTTCGCGGCCCGGATCACGTCCTCGGGCGTCCCCCCGCCGTCGGACAAGGTGGTGTGGACGTGGACGACGCCGGCCACCCGCGCGTAGCCGTCCGCGGGCCCCTCGCCGACGAGGCCGAGCGGTCGCCAGAGAGCGACCCGGAGGAGGTAGAGGATGGCGAGAACGGCGAAGGCGGCGAGGAGGATGCGCCCCCACCGCCGCCCCTGGACGAGCCTCACGCGGCTACTTCTTGAAGAAGGCCTTCAGGTCGGCCGCCTTGTTGGTCTTTTCCCACGTGAACTCCGGCTCGGTCCGGCCGAAGTGCCCGAAGGCCGCCGTCTTCCTGTAGATCGGGCGGCGCAGGTCGAGGTACTCGATGATCCCCTTGGGCGTGAGGGCGAAGACCTCGCGGACCGCCTTCACGAGAAGGGACTCGTCGACCTTCGCGGTGCCCATGGTGTCGGCCATGATCGAGACGGGGTCCGCGACGCCGATGGCGTAGGCCACCTGCAGCTCCACCTTGTCGGCGAGGCCGGCGGCCACGATGTTCTTGGCCACGTGGCGCGCCATGTAGGAAGCCGAGCGGTCCACCTTCGTCGGGTCCTTCCCCGAGAAGGCGCCGCCGCCGTGGCTGCCCACGCCGCCGTAGGTGTCCACGATGATCTTGCGGCCGGTGAGGCCGCAGTCGCCCTGGGGCCCGCCGGTCACGAAGCGGCCGGTCGGGTTGATGAAGTACTTGGTCTTCCCGTCGAGCAGCTCGGCGGGGACGACCGCCTGGATCACCTTCTCGAGAACGTCCTCGCGCACGGTCTCGATGGGGACGAGGCTGCTGTGCTGGGCGGAGATGATCACCGCGTCCACGCGGACCGGCTTGTCGGCGTCGTACTCGACCGTCACCTGGCTCTTCCCGTCGGGCCGGAGGTAGTCGATGAGGCCCTCGCGGCGGACCTCCGAGAGGCGCCGCGTCAGCTTGTGGGCCAGCATGATCGGGAGCGGCATCAGCTCGGCCGTCTCGCGGCAGGCATAGCCGAACATCAGGCCCTGGTCCCCCGCCCCGCCGGGGTCGACGCCCATCGCGATGTCCGGCGACTGCTCGTGGATCGCGGAGATGACCGCGCAGGTCTCGTAGTCGAAGCCGTACTTGGCGCGCGTGTAGCCGACGTCCTTGATCGTCTCCCGAACGATCGCCGGGAGGTCGGCGTACGCCGTCGTGGTGACCTCGCCGGCGATGAACGCGAGCCCGGTGGTGACCAGGGTCTCGCAGGCCACGCGGCTCATGGGGTCGGCGGCGATCAGCGTGTCGAGGACGGCGTCGGAGATCTGGTCCGCGATCTTGTCGGGGTGTCCCTCGGTGACGGACTCCGAGGTGAAGAAGTGACGTCCGTTCATAGCCATTCGTGTCTCAATCCTTTGCGCTCGCGGCGCGGGAACAGGGCCCGGAGTTTACCATTTCTCCACCCGCCCTCGCGTCGGAGGGAGAGCCGGCCTCAGGCCCGCGGGTGGAACTTGTCGTACAGCTTGCGCAGGCGCTCCCGCGTCACGTGGGTGTAGATCTGGGTGGTCGAGATGTCGGCGTGGCCCAGCATCGCCTGCAGCGCGCGCAGGTCCGCCCCGTGCTCGAGGAGGTGGCTGGCGAACGAGTGGCGCAGGACGTGGGGGGTGAGCACGCCCTCGACCCGGGCCGTCACGGCGTGGCGGCGCACGAGGCCCCACAGGCCCATCGGCGAGAGCCGTCCGCCCCGGCGGCTGAGGAAGAGCAGCGGGCTCTCCCGTCCCCCGGCGAACGCCTCGCGGGCCTCGGACGCGTAGCGCCTGACCCAGCGTCGCGCCTCGCGGCCGAGGGGGACGAGGCGCTCCTTGCGCCCCTTGCCGAGGACACGCACGACCCCGAGCTCCATGTCGACACCCGCCACCGTGAGCCCGGTGAGCTCGGAGGCGCGCAGGCCCGTCGCGTACATCACCTCGAGGATCGCCCGGTCGCGCAGGCCCACCGGCCCCGTCACGTCCGGCGCCGCCAGCAGGGCCTCGACCTGCGCGGGGGTGAGGCAGCGCGGGAGGGCCTGGAAGGCCTTCGGCGGCCGCAGGTTCTCCGTGGGGTCGCGAGCGCCGAGCCCCTCGCGCAGGGCGAAGCGGTAGAAGCCCCGCGCCGAGAAGAGGTGGCGGGCCTGGGAGCGGGGGCCGAGGCCGCGCTCGCGCAGCGCCCCGACGAACTCGGCGAGGTCGGACTGGCCGAGCTCGAGCAGGCTCGCGCCGCGCCCCTCGGCGAACGCCAGGAGCGCCCGCAGGTCCCGCTCGTAGGCGGCGAGGGTGTTCGCGGCGAGCCCGCGCTCGACCCGGAGGTGGTCGAGCCAGGCCTCGAGGGGGCGAGGGCTCTTCACCTCGCCCGCCGCAGGCGGTCGCGGAGCATCCGCCCGAGGACCTCGGCCTCCCCCACCCGCAGCGCGCGCGCGATGAGGCCGTAGAGGACGACGCCGGCGAGGACCGGGACGAGGCCGGTGACGAGCTGGGCGGCGAGGCCGCGGGTCCCGACGACCCGCTCGAGGCCGGCCGCGGAGGCCCAGGCGGCGGCGCCCATCGCGGCCGCGGCGATGGCCATGCGGGCCACGGGGCGGAAGAGGCCGTGGCCGAAGAGACCGCCCACCCGCCTCTCGAAGAAGCCGACGAGGAGAGCGGTGTTGACGAGCGAGCCGAGCGCCGTCCCGAGGGCGATCGCCCGGAAGCCGAAGCGCGCGTGGAAGGCGGCGATCACCAGCAGGTTCGTCGCCACCGCGCAGACGCTGGCGAGGAGGGGGACGCGCGGCTTGCCGAGGGCGTAGAAGGCGGGGGCCAGGACCTTGACCCCCGTGTAGCCGACGAGGCCGAAGGAGTAGAGGAAGAGGGCGGCGGCCGTGGCCTCGGTGTCGGCCGCGGTGAACTTCCCCCGCTCGTAGAGGAGGCGCACCACGGGGACGCCCAGGGCCATGAGGCCGACGGTGGCCGGCACGGTGAGGAAGGCCAGCATCGAGAGCGACTGGCGCAGGGTCTGCCGCAGGCCGTCCATGTCGCCCGAGGCCGCGCGGCGGGCGAGGCCCGCCGTGGCGATGGTGCCGAGCGCCACGCCGAAGAGGCCGATGGGCAGGTAGAGCAGGCGGAAGGCGTAGTCGAGCCAGGAGACGGCCCCGGGCTCCGCCGAGGCGAAGCGGCTGTTGACGAAGATGTTGACCTGGACGGCCGCCAGGCCCACGGTGGCCGGGGCCATCAGGCCCGCGACCCGGAGGAGTCCGGGGTCCCGCGGCGCCCAGTCCACGCGGGGGCGCCAGCCGAGTCGCCGCAGGGACGGCACCTGCACGAGGAACTGGGCGAGCCCGCCCGCGAGGGTGCCGAGGGCCCAGCCGACCACGACCTGGTCCGGCGGCAGGCCCATGGCCCACAGGGCCCCGGCCCACAGGATCGTCACCGCGTTGAAGAGCGCCGGGGAGAGGGCCGGGATCCCGAAGCGCTCCTCCGCGTTCAGCATCCCCATCGCCACGGCGGCGAGGGAGACGAGGGGGAGGAACGCCATCATGAGCCGCGTCAGGAGGACCGTCAGCTCCGCCTTCCCGGGCTGGTCGTCGAACCCGGGGGCGAGCGCGGAGACGAGGGGCCACGCAAACGCGATCCCCAGGACGACGACCACCCCGAGCAGCACCGCGAGGACGCGTCAGCACCCGGTTGGCGAGCCGGAAGGCGGCCTCCCGGCCCCCGTCGTGGAAGGCGCGGGCGTAGGTCGGGACGAAGGCGGCCGAGAGCGCGCCCTCGGCGAACATGTCCCGCAGCAGGTTGGGGATGCGGAACCCGATCCGGAAAGCGTCCGAGTGGTACCCCGCGCCGAGGAGAGCGGCGAAGACCGCCTCCCGCACGAGGCCGAGGACCCTCGAGACGAGGGTCATGGCCGAGACGAGCCCGGCCGCCCGGGCGATCCGGGCTTTCTCCGACCGCGCCGCCTTGACCTCCCCGCTCGGCCCACTAGACTAGAGTTTTGTTCGCGTTAGGAGGAGATGAAGAGTGGCACAGCACGCGTCGGCGCGAGAAGCGGATGCGGCAGAGCGAGAAGCGCCGGGCCCGCAACCGGAAGAACCTCTCCCAGCTGAAGACCCACGTGAAGAAGCTCCGCGCCGCCATCGCCGGGGGCGACGCCGAGGCCGCGAAGAAGCTCCTCCCGCAGACCGTGGGCGAGATCGACAAGGCCGCCAAGAAGGGCGTCGTGCACGACAACGCCGCCTCCCGGTACAAGAGCCGGCTGTCGCGCAAGGTCAGCGCCCTGGGCGCGGCGAAGTAGGCCGCACCCCCCCTCGGCAGGACTCAACCACCGCCGCGACGAGAGTCGTGGCGGGGTCCGCTCCCCTCTTCATCCGCCGGTCGGCGCGGCCGAGGACGCTGCAGCGCCCTCGCAGGTCGGGCTCGCTCCAGCGCCGCGAGGCCTCGAGCAGGCTGTCGAGCTTGAACTGCATGTTCGGCGGGAGGAGCCTCCTGCCGATCTCGTCACGCGGCACCCGGGCCTCGCGCAGGCCGAGCGCCCCCCGGACCTGGCGCAGCGAGCGGTGCAGCGTGGCCAGGGCCCGCAGGCCCTCCTCTCCGTCCCCGAGGAGCCTCTCCACCAGCTCGAGGCTGGCCGGAGCGTCGCGCCGCGAGAAGGCGTCGGCCAGCAGGTAGAGCGGCTGTCCGAGGCCCCGCCCGAGTACGGCGGCCACGTCGTCGATGGTGATCTCCCGTCGCTCCCCGGCGTAGGCCTCCAGCTTGTCCACCTCCCCCATCAGGCGGCGGAGGTCCTGCCCCACCTCGGCCAGCAGCTCGTTGAGCGCGTCGGGGGCCAGCCGGACTCCCCGGCCGCGGAGCTCTTCCTCGACGTGCGCGCGCAGTGCGCGCCCCTTCTTCGGCGATCGCGTCGTGGACCGTGGCCCTGGCCGAGCAGCCTCTTCCAGGGGTTGCGGCGTCGGTCCGGCTTCGCCGCCACGAGGACGAGCGTGACGCCGGGGGCGGGGTCCGCGGCGTAGGCCTCGACCGGATCCTCCTCGGCCGTCGCCTTCGACCGGCGGCCCTCGCCGTCCGCGGCCTCGTCGTCCCGCGGCGCGCTGGCGTACTTCAGGAGCTCCGCCCGCCGGACGACGATCGCGCGCCGGGAGACGAAGAGCGAGCCGGTCCGGGCCGTGCCGAGGACGTCCTCCCACCGGGCCTCGTCGCCGTAGAGCACGTGCAGGGACTCCTGCCGCTCGTGTCCGATGGCCGCGTCGAGGACCTGCTCGAGGGCCTCCTCCGCGAGGTAGCTGTCCTCCCCGCACGATCGCCTGGACCGGGCTGTTCGGGGAGGGGCGGGCCATCCGGGCTAGAACGCCTCCAGCATGGCCGCCACGAGGTTGCGGGCGAAGCCGGCGGAGAGGCGCTCGATCGACTGCTCCTCGCGGTCGAAGTAGCTCGCCGGGTCCTGGCCCATGTCGTACTCGTCGCGCTGCGAGAAGGAGTCGTTGGCCCAGAGCGGCTCCTTCTGGCCGACCTTGCGGTAGACGACGTTGGCGGTGATCGAGATCGCGTAGCGCGTGGCCTGCGTCGTCGCCGGTGTCGCTGGAGTAGTTCACGGGCAGGGCGTTCCAGGCCAGGATCTCGCCCTCGACCACCGCGTCGACGCCCGCCGCCTCCCGGACCACGGTGAAGCGGCCCCGCTTGAGGAGCTCCTCCATCACCGCCTGGGTCACCCGGCGAGTCGAGGCCGAGCTTGCCCGTGCGGTCCTTGAAGAGGGGCACGCCGATGCGCTTGATCGACGGGTCGGTGGTGACCCCGCGGCCCTGCAGCGCGTACCCGCAGCCCGAGGCGAGGCCGGCCGCCGCGGCCGCCAGGAGCTCGCGCCGCCTCACTTCACCACCACGCTCACGAGTCGCCCGGGAACCACCACGAACTTGACCATCTGCTTCCCCTGCACGTGCTCGGCTACGCGGGGCTCGGCGAGGGCCTTCGCGCGGATCTCGTCCTCCCCGGCCTCGCGCGGGACGACCACGCGTCCCGCGGACCTTGCCGTTCACCTGCACGGCCAGCTCGACCGCGTCCTCCCGCGCCGCCTCCGCGTCGAACGCGGGCCAGGCGGCGCGCACGAGACCCCCCGCGTGGCCGAGGCGGGCCCACATCTCCTCGCAGACGTGCGGGGTGAAGGGATTCAGGAGGAGGACGAGGGTCTCGAGGGCCTCGCGCAGCACGGCCCGGCCCGCGCCCGCCTGCACCTCGGCCTCGAGGCGGTAGACCTCGTTCACGAGCTCCATGAGCGCGGCCACCGCCGTGTTGAGCTGGATCCGCTCCTCGACGTCGCGGGTGACCTTGTCGATCGTCTGGTGCACCTTGCGGCGGAGGTCCCGCGCCGCCGGCGAGAGGTCGGCGGGGACCGGCCCGCGCGGCTCCGCCGCGAGGGCGGCCGCGTGCCGGTCCACGAGGCGAAACACGCGCAGCAGGAAGCGGTGCGGCCCCTCGATCCCGGTCTCGCTCCACTCCATGGCGAGCTCGGGCGGGGCGGCAAACAGGATGTAGAGCCGGAGGGTGTCCGCCCCGTAGCGGGCGATCACGTCGTCGGGGGCGATCGTGTTGCCCTTCGACTTCGACATCACCTCGCCGTCCTTGTGGACCATCCCCTGCGGGAAGAGGCGCGTCACCGGCTCGTCGAGGGCGACGAGGCCGAGGTCGCGCATCACCTTCGTCCAGAACCGCGAGTAGACGAGGTGGAGGATCGCGTGCTCGATCCCGCCGACGTAGAGGTCGATCGGGAACCAGTACCGGATCGCCGCCTCGTCGAACGGGCCGTCCGACTTCTTCGGCGAGATGTAGCGGTAGAAGTACCAGGACGAGTCGACGAACGTGTCCATCGTGTCCGTCTCGCGCCGGGCCCTCCCGCCGCACTTCGGGCAGGTGGCTCCGACGAACGCGGGCACCTTCTCGAGCGGGTTGCCGCCCTCGCCGGTGAACGGCGCGTCGGGCGGGAGAACGATCGGCAGCTGGTCTTCCGGCACCGGCTGCATGCCGTCCTTCTCGCAGTAGACGACCGGGATGGGCGTGCCCCAGTAGCGCTGCCGGCTGATGAGCCAGTCCTTCAGGCGGTACGTGACCGTGGCCTTCCCGAAGCCCTTCTCCTCCGCCCACGCCGCCATCTTCGGGATCGCCTCGGCCGCGTCCAGCCCGTCGAAGCGCCCGCTGTTGACCACGCGGCCGGGGCCGTCGTACGCGGCCTCCATCGTCGCCCCGTCGAGCCGGCTGGCCCGTCCGGCTGGATGACGACCCGCACCTCGATCCCGTACTTCCGTGCGAACTCGAAGTCGCGCTCGTCGTGGGCCGGGACGGACATGATCGCGCCCGTGCCGTAGCCCATGAGGACGAAGTTGCCGACCCAGACCGGGATCTTCTCGTTCGTGAAGGGGTTCGTCGCGTAGCGGCCGGTGAAGACGCCCTCTTTCTCCACCCGGCCCTCGAGACGGGCCCGCCGGTCCTGCGCCCGAAGGCGGACGATCTGCTCCTTCCGCCGGGCCGCGTCGGGCAGGCCCTCGAGAAGCGCGTCCACCATCGGGTGCTCGGGCGCGAGCACCATGAAGGTCGCGCCGCCAGATCGTGTCGATGCGGGTGGTGAAGACGCGGATGGGCGGGAAGCCCTCGACCGGGAAGTCCACCTCCGCGCCCGGCGACTTCCCCACCCAGTTCTTCTGCTGCACGAGGACGCGCTCCGGCCAGGCCGCGAGCTGCGCCATGTCGTCGAGGAGCTGGTCCTGGTAGGCGGTGATCCGGAGGAACCACTGCTCCATGTCCCGCTGCTCGACCTGGTGCTTGCACCGCCAGCAGATCCCGCCCTCGGCCTGCTCGTTGGCGAGCACGGTCAGGCAGGACGGGCACCAGTTGACGGGGGCCTTGGCCCGGTACGCGATGCCCCTCTCGAGCATGCGCAGGAAGAACCACTGGTTCCAGCGGTAGTACTCGGCGTCGCAGGTCGCGATCTCGCGGCTCCAGGGGTAGCTGAAGCCGAGCCGCTGGAGCTGGCGCTTCATCCCCGCGATGTTCTCGCGCGTCCACTTCTCCGGGTGGATGCCCCGCTTGATGGCCGCGTTCTCGGCCGGCAGCCCGAGGGCGTCCCAGCCGATCGGGTGCATCACGTTGAAGCCGCGCATCGTCTTGCAGCGGGAGATGACGTCGGTGATGCAGTAGTTGCGGACGTGCCCCACGTGGATGTCGCCCGAGGGGTAGGGCAGCATCTCGAGGCAGTAGAACTTGGGCCGCTTCGGGTCCTCGGTGACCTCGAAGGCCCCCTCGTCGGCCCACCGCTTCTGCCACCGCGTCTCGATCGTCTGGAAGTCGTAGTCGCTCATGGCTGTCCCAGTCTCAGCTCACAACCTGCAAGAAACACAGCAGTTTACCATGCGCGCCGTCCGCACCCCGGCCGCCCACGGGGGGTCTGGGGGCCGTGCAGAGCACGCCCCCAGAACAAGAACGCAAGGTACAGGCGAAGCCGTTGATGCTCCTCGATGTCCCCGTCGCTGCTCCACCCCGGTCCGTTCCAGGAAAGCCCCACCCGAAGGCCGGTCTCCCGGCTTCTACCCCAGCACGGTCCAGTGCTTCCGGTGCTCCCCCCTGTACGCCTCCACCACCCTCTCGAACCCCGGCCGCGCCTTCGCATCCGTGGCGGCTTCCGGCCGGTCCAGCATTCGCCCCACGACCGCCGCCGTCGCCTCGGCGACGCCGTCGAGGTCGTAGCCCCCTTCGAGGACGGCCACCAGCCGCCCGCGGGCCGAGCCCGAGGCGACCGCCAGGCAGACGTCCATGAGGCCGGCGAAACCGGCGTTCGAGAGGCCCATCCCACCGAGGGGATCGTCGCGGTGCGCGTCGAAGCCGGCGGAGACGAGGACGAGCTCGGGGTCGTAGGCCCGGCCGATCGGCTCGACGATCTCCCGCCAGACCCGGAGGTACTCGCCGTCCCCGAGCCCCCCGGGCATCGGCAGGTTCACCGTGAAACCGCGCCCCTCCTCCTCTCCCACCTCGTCGAGGGCGCCGGTTCCCGGGTAGAAGGGGAACCGGTGCGACGACGCGAAGAGGACCCGGGGCTCGCGCCAGAAGGCGTCCTGCGTCCCGTTGCCGTGGTGGACGTCGAAGTCGAGGACCGCCACGCGCCGCAAGCCGCGCGCGAGGGCGGCCGCCGCGCCCACCGCGACGTTGTTGAAGAGGCAGAAGCCCATGGCCCGACCCGGGGTGGCGTGGTGGCCCGGGGGACGGACGGCGCAGAAGGCCCGGTCGAGCTCGCCGTCGAGGACCTGGTGGACCGCCTCGACAACGGCCCCGGCCGCCCGCATCGCCGCCTCGTGCGAGCGGGGCGACATCGCGGTGTCGGCGTCGATGCGGACGCTCCGCCCCGCGGCACCGGCCAGGTGGTCCACGTGTTCCGGCGTGTGGACGCGCAGGAGCTCCTCGCGGCTCGCCGGCCGCGCAGGCAGGGCACGAAGGTCCGGCAGGAGGCCCGCCCGCTCGAGGCCCCGGCGAACGGCGTCCAGGCGCTCGGGCCGCTCGGGGTGAGCGCTCCCCGCGTCGTGCTCCGCGAACACCGGGTCGAGGCAGAAGCCGACGCGGCTCACGCCTGCAGCCGCTCCGCCACCAGCTCGGCCAGGTCCTTCACCTGCACCGAGCCCTCGACGTTCTTCGCCTTCGTGCCGTCGGTGAGCATCGTCATGCAGAAGGGGCAGCCCACGGCGACCGTCGTGGCACCGGTGGCGAGCGCCTGCTCCGTCCGCTCGACGTTCACCCTCTTCCCGATCTTCTCCTCCAGGAAGATCCTTCCGCCCCCGGCGCCGCAGCAGAAGCCGTTCTGGCGGCTTCTCTCCATCTCCACCGTCTTCGCCCCGAGGCGGGCGAGGACGTCCCGGGGCGGGTCCACGGTCTGGTTGTAGCGGCCGAGGTAGCAGGGGTCGTGGAACGTGACCGCGCCGTCGAGGCCGCGGCCGGCGTCGAGCGGGACCCGACCCGCCGCCATCAGCTCGGCGATGAGCTGCGAGTGGTGCACGACCGTGAAGCTCGTCCCGAGCTCCCGGTAGTCCTTCCCGAGGCTGTTGAGGCAGTGCGGGCAGGTGACCAGGATCCTCCTGAACTTGTACTGCTTGAAGGTCTCGATGTTCTCCTGCGCGAGCTGGGCGAAGAGGTACTCGTTGCCCATCCGCCGCGCGGGGTCGCCGGTGCACTTCTCCTCCGGCCCGAGGACGGCGAAGTCCACCCCCGCCGCCTTGAGCACCCGGACGAGGGACTGGGTGGTCTTGCGCGCGCGGGGGTCGGTGGCACCGGCGCAGCCGACCCAGAGGAGGTACTCCACCTCGCGGCCGCCGAGGTCGGCCATCACCGGCACGTCGAGGCCCTCGGCCCACTCCATGCGGCGGTCCTGGGGCACTCCCCAGGGGTTGCCCTGCACCTCGAGCCCCTTGAAGGCCGTCGTGGCCTCCTGGGGGAAGTCGGACTCCATCATGACGAGGCTCTGTCGGAGGCCGATCAGGCTTCCCGGCACCGAGTCGATCAGGACCGGGCAGGCCTGCACGCACGCGGCGCAGGTCGTGCACGCCCAGAGCTCGTCGGCGTGGACCTGGCCGTCGACCTGCAGGTAGCCCCCGTCCGCGCGCACGCGCGCCGGGTCGATCTCGACCTTCGAGACGAGGGGCGTCTTCGGCTCGAAGGCGGATTCCTCCTCGACCTTCCCGGGCCGCGGCCGGCCGCGGGAGTCGCGGAAACGGAGGATGTCGGCGCCGTTGCGGTCCCGGAGGTTCACCTTCAGGTCGTGCAGCACCTTCATGGGCATGAGGGGCTTGCCGGTGGCGTGGGCCGGGCAGACCGCGTTGCAGCGGCCGCACTCGGTGCAGGCGTAGGAGTCGAGGAGGCTCTTCCAGGGCAGCTCCTGCACCCGGTCGATGCCGAACTTCTCCGTGGCCTCGAAGTCGATCCGGGGAGGGAGCCCGTAGCGCTGGCGGCGGAAGAGCCAGATGTTGGGCCACGCGAAGACGAGGTGCATGTGCTTCGTCGTGGGCAGGTACGCGGCGAAGCCGAGGAAGACGAGGATGTGCGACCACCAGCCGAAGGCCCGGAGGGTCTCGGCCCCCGGGGTGGAGAGGAAGGAGAAGGCCCGGGCCGCGAGCGAGCTGAACGGCTGGTACGGGAGCGGGCCGGTGTCGCCCGCCGCCCGGAGCTTCAGCAGCACCGTCGCGCCACCGAGCACGAAGAACGTGGCGTAGAGAACGACGATGAACCAGAGGATCCTCTCGCCGTCCTTCGAGCGCGGGAGGAGGCGGGGTGGGTTGCCGGTGAACCGCCGCGCGAGGGCGATCGCGCCCGCCACGAGGACGGCGGCGGCGAGCACGTCCTGGCTGAGGTGGTAGAGCGCGCTCAGCCACGAGGGGAGCACCTGCTCGTAGAGGAACGGCCGGCGCTCGAAGGCCCGCAGGAAAGAGGTCAGCCCCTCGAGGACGACCTCGAAGTGGCCGAGCCCGAGGACGAGGAAGCCGTAGAGGAACACCCCGTGGAGGAGCCCGGCCGCCGCGTCCTCCTTGAGCCTCTTCTGGCCGAGGGTGTACGCGAGCATCGTCCGGGTGCGCTCGGCGGGGGCGTCGGCGAGGTTCTCGCCGCCCCGCGTGCCCGTGTTGATGAGGAGGCCGATGTGCCAGAGCCGCCTCGCCATGAAGCCGAACGCGGCCACGAGGAGGCCGAGGGTCAGGAGGGACTGGAGGACGGGGACGGTCATGGACGTACCACCTCCGGAGGGCCCAAGTCTATCAGCCGGGAGTGACGGGGCTCACCTCCCCCGCGCGACGGAACGGGGTACGACAGGGCATGAAGCACTCGACCCTGGCGCTCGCCGTCCTCGCCCTCGCCCTGTCGGCCCTGCCCCCCGCCCTCGCCCAGGAGACGGGGACCCCGGTCTTCGCCGCTCCATACCGCGCCTTCTCGAGCCACGAGCTCGGCCTCAGCCTCAGCGCCCCGGAAGGCAGCGACCTCGGGCTCGAGGGGTTCTACGGCTTCGCGTCCGGCCGCAACGACTTCGGGCTGCGCGTCGGCTTTCTCGACCGGGACGACGGAGCCGACCTGGTCCTCGGCGGACGCTTCCGGACCCGCCTCGTGACGCACTCCGAGGACTTTCCCCTCGACGCCGCGCTCACGGTGGGGCTGGGGGCTGCCTTCTTCGAGGGGAACACGGTGCTCCGCACGCCGATCGGGCTCAGCCTCGGCCGGAGGATCGACAGCGGGAGCTCGGGCCTGAGCTTCGTGCCCTACCTGCAGCCCGCCCTGGTGCCCACCTTCACGAGCGACGACAGCGAGCTCGAGCTGGCCCTCGGCCTCGGCCTGGACGTGCGACTCACGCGCCGCTTCGATCTCCGCGTGAGCGGAGGCCTCGGCGACCTCGAGGGCTTCGCGGTGAGCTTCGCCTGGGTGCGGTAGCCCGGGGTCAGCCCCGCGAGGCGAAGTAGGCCTTCGCGGCCTCGGCCAGCTTCGGCAGGACCTCGAAGACGTCGCCCAGGATGCCGTAGTTCGCCACCTTGAAGATCGGTGCGTCCGGGTCCTTGTTGACGGCGACGATGTACTTCGACGACGACATGCCGGCGAGGTGCTGGATGGCGCCGCTGATCCCGCAGGCGACGTAGAGCGTCGGGGACACCGTCTTGCCCGTTTGCCCCACCTGCAGCTGGTGGTCCACCCAGCCCGCGTCCACGACCGCGCGGGATGCGCCCACCGCCGCTCCCATGGCGTCCGCCAGGCTCTCGACGAGCGGGAAGTTCTCCGGCGCCTTGAGGCCGCGCCCGCCGGAGACGATGATCTGGGCCTCGGTGAGCTGCACCTTGCCCTGTGCGGTCGTGCGCACTGCGGCGACGCGGGCGCGGGCCGAGACGTCCACGGTCGCCTTAACCACGGTCGGCTTCCGGGAGGCGTCGGGCTGTCCCAGGGCGAAGACGTTGGGGCGCAGGGTGGCCATCTGCGGCTCCCCCGCCCACTCGACCGTCGCGTAGGCCTTCCCGGCGTACGTCGGCCGCCGGGCGACGAGACGGCCGCCCTTCGCCTCGAGGGCGACGCAGTCGGAGGCGAGGCCGGCCCCGGCCTTCGCCGCGACGCGCGGGGCGAGGTCCTTGCCCATCGACGTGAACGGCACCAGGACCACCGACGCCTTGGTGTCGGCGACGGCCTGGGCGAGGGCTCGCGCCCAGGACTCGGTCGCGTACGCGCCGAAGGCGGCGTCGTCGAAGACGCGCACCTCGTCGGCGCCGTACGAGGCGAGCTCGCCGGCGAGGGACTCGGAGCCGGGCCCGACGAGGACGGCGGACACGGTGGCCCCGAGGGCGCCAGCGAGCCGCCGCGCCTCCGAGACGACCTCGAGGGAGGCGCGCCGGAGCTTGCCGTCCCGCTGCTCTGCGAACGTGAGGATGACGGGCATGGTCTTTGGCCTCCCTAGATGACCTTCGCTTCCTCGTGGAGGAGGCGGATGAGCTCCTTTGCCTGCGTCCCGGGGTCGCCCTCGATCATGCGGACCGCCGGCCGGGCCGGCGGCAGCTCCATGGCCGTCACCGTGACCCGCGGGGCGACCGCGGCCGCGTCGAGGCCGAGGCCGGCGAGGTCGAGGGCCTGGACCGGCTTCTTCTTGGCGGCCATGATGCCCTTGAGGCTCGCGTAGCGCGGCTCGTTCAGGCCCTTCTGCGCGGACACCAGGGCGGGGAGCGGCGTGTCCCAGGTCTCGCGCCCGCCCTCGATCTCGCGCTCCACCGTCGCCTTGCCGTCGCCCACCTCGATCTTGACCGCGACCGTCACCTGTGGCAGGTCGAGCAGCTCCGCCAGCATCCCCGGGACCTGGCTGTTGTCCCCGCCCACTCCCTGCTGGCCACACAGGACGAGGTCGAACGGCGCCAGCGTGCGGATCGCCGCGGCGAGGGCGCGGGCGGTCCCGAGGGCGTCGGCGGCGTCGAGGGCCACGTCCTTGACGTGCACGGCGCCGTCGGCGCCCATGGCGAGGGCGGTGCGCAGGGCGGCCTGGGCGCGATCCGGGCCCACCGTGACCACCACCACCTCGCCTCCCTTCGCTTCCTTGATCCGCAGCGCCTCCTCGATCGCGAACTCGTCGTAGGGCGAGACGATCCAGTTGGCGACGTCGGCCTCGGAGATGGCGTTGCCGGAGGCCGCGACCTTGACACGGGTCTCGGTGTCCGGGACCTGCTTCACGCAGACGACGATCTTCATGGGGGTTCCCTTCTCAAGCCTCGCAGCGCTTGAACAGGAGCGCGCCGTTCGTGCCGCCGAACCCGAACGAGTTGCTGAGCGCGTAGCGGACCTCGGCCCTTCGCGCCCGGTTCGGCACGCAGTCGAGGTCGCACTCGGGGTCGGGGCTCTCGTGGTTGATGGTCGGAGGAAGGACCTGGTCGCGGATCGCGAGGGCGGTGATGCCGGCCTCGAGGCCCCCGGACGCGCCCAGCAGGTGGCCGGTCATCGATTTCGTGGAGCTGAGGGCGAGGCGCCGCGCGTGCTCGCCGAAGACGGCCTTCGCGGCGATCGTCTCCACCGCGTCGCCGCGGGGGGTCGAGGTCCCGTGGACGTTGACGTAGTCGACGACGTCGGGCGCTACGCCCGCGTCCTCGAGGGTCGCCCGCATGACGCGGATGGCACCGTCCCCGTCCTCGGAGGGGGCGGAGATGTGGTAGGCGTCGGCCGACATCCCATAGCCGACGACCTCGCAGTAGATCCGGGCACCCCGGCGCCTCGCGTGCTCGAGCTCCTCGAGCAGGAGGATGCCGGCGCCTTCACCGATCACGAAGCCGTCGCGGTCCTTGTCGAACGGGCGCGAGGCCTTCTCCGGGGCGTCGTTGCGGGGGCTGAGGGCGCGCATGGCGCAGAAGCCGCCCACGCCCAGCGGGGTGATCGCGGCTTCCGCCCCCCCGCAGATCATGGCGTCGGTGTCGCCGTGCTGGATGAGGCGGTAGGACTCGCCGACCGCGTGGGCCCCGCTCGTGCAGGCGGTGGCGGTGGCGGAGTTGGGGCCCTTGGCCCCGGCGCGGATCGAGACCCAGCCCGCGGCGAGGTTGATGATCGCGGCGGGAATGAAGAACGGGCTGATCTTGCGCGGGCCGCCCGCGAGGAGCGCCGAGTGCTCGCGTTCGATGGTGGCGAAGCCGCCGATCCCGCTGCCGATGAAGACGCCCACGCGCGCCGCGTCCAGGCCCGCCACCGTGAACGACGCGTCCATCAGCGCGAAGTCGGAGGCGGCGATCGCGAACTGGATGAAGCGGTCGACCTTCTTGACCTCCTTCTTCTCGACGAAGCGGAGGGGGTCGAAGCCCTTCACCTCGCAGGCGAAGCGGGTGGAGTGCTGCGAGGCGTCGAAGAGGGTGATGGGGCCCGCTCCCGAGCGGCCGGCGAGGAGTGCCTGCCAGGTCTCCTCCGTGCCGATGCCGACCGGGGACACGAGCCCGACACCCGTGACGACGACCCTGCGGTAGGGGGTCACGTGGCGTTCGCGCTCGTCCGGGCTACTTCTTGCCCGAGTGCTTCTCGATGTAGTCGACCGCTTCCCGGACCCGGGTGATCTTCTCGGCGTCCTCGTCGGGGATCTCGATGCCGAACTCCTCCTCGAGGGCCATCACCAGCTCCACGGTGTCGAGGCTGTCGGCGCCGAGGTCGTCCACGAACGAGGCCTCCGGCGTGACCGTCTCCTCCTCGACCCCCAGCTGGTCAACGATGATCTTCTTCACGCGATCGGCAACAGGCTCCATTCGAAGGCTCCTCAGGAAAGTGTCCCCGGCCTCGGCGGCGGGGCAGACGGCTATTCTACATATGGAAGCCGCCGTCCACGCCCAGCACCTGGCCGGTGACGTAGGCGGCGGCGTCGGAGAGCAGGAAGAGGACGGCCCCGGCCACTTCCTCGGGGCGCCCCACGCGGCCCATGGGGATCGCCCCCAGGACCGCCTCGCGGGCCTTGTCGGTCATGGCCGCGGTCATGTCGGTCTCGATGAAGCCGGGGGCCACCGCGTTCGCGGTGATGCCCCGCGAGGCCACCTCGCGGGCCACCGACTTGGTGAAGCCCACGATCCCCGCCTTGCTCGCGGCGTAGTTGGCCTGGCCGGCGTTCCCGCCGAGGCCCACCACCGACGTGATGCTCACGATGCGGCCGGAGCGCTGCTTGAGCATCGGCCGCAGGGCCGCCTGGGTGCAGAGGAAGACGCCGGTCAGGTTGGTGGCGATCACCTGCTGCCACTCCTCGTCCTTCATCCGCAGCAGGAGGTTGTCGCGGGTCACGCCGGCGTTGTTCACGAGATGGTCGAGCCGCCCCCGCGCGGCGAGCACGCGGGCGATCCCGGCCTCGACCGACCCGCGGTCGGCGACGTCGAGCGCCGTGGCCTCGGCGCTCCCTCCGGCCGAGGCGATCTCCCCCACCGCCTCGTCGAGCTTCGCCGCGTCGCGGGCCCCGAGGACCACGTGGGCCCCCTCGGCGGCCAGCGCGCGGGCGATCGACCGGCCGATGCCCCGCGAGGCACCCGTGACCAGCGAGACCCGTCCCTCGAGGAGACCCATCACGCCTCCGCTCCCGCACCGAGGGCCGCGACCGCGGCCTCGAGCGACTCCGGCGACTCCACGTTCAGGACCCGGGCGCCCTTCACGATCTTCCTCACGAGGCCGCTCAGCACCGTCCCGGGACCGACCTCGACGAAGGTGGTCACCCCCTCGCGGCCGAGCCGCTCCACCGACTCCTGCCAGAGCACCGCCCCCGAGACCTGCCGCACGAGACCGTCGCGGCACCCCTCCGCGTCGCGCACGACGCGCGCGTCCACGTTGTTCACCAGGGGAACCGCCGGGTCGGCGAAGGCGAGCGAGCGCAGGACGGGCTCCAGGCGCTCCTGGGCCGGCTTCATGAGCGCGCAATGGAAGGGCGCGGAGACGGGCAGCTTGACCGCCCGCTTCGCCCCCGCCGCGCGGCAACGCTCGGACGCCCCCTCGACGGCGGCCGCGTCACCGGCGATGACGACCTGGCCCGGCGAGTTCACGTTGGCCGGGGCCACGACGCCGTCCCCGGCGGACTCCCGGCAGGCCCGCTCGATGGCCGGCAGGTCGAGTCCGAGGATGGCCGCCATCGCCCCCGCTCCCACCGGCACCGCCTCCTGCATGAGCTCGCCCCGCCGCCGCACCGTCCGCAGGGCGTCGGCCAGCCCGACGGTGCCGGCCGCCACGAGCGCGGTGTACTCGCCGAGGCTGTGTCCCGCCACCCAGGCGGGCCTTGCGCCGCGCGCGACCAGGGGGCGCAGGGCGGCGATGCTGGCGGCGAGGATGGCCGGCTGGGTGTTCGCGGTGAGCTGGAGGTCGGCCTCTGGTCCCTCGAAGCACAGCCGCGACAGGGGGAACCCCAGGGCGGCGTCCGCCTCGTCGAACACGGCCCGGCTCTCCGGGAAGGCCGCGGCGAGGGCCCTCCCCATCCCGACCTGCTGCGAGCCCTGGCCGGGGAAGACGAAGGCGACGCTCATGCGCTCGCCGCTTCCTTGCGCGATCCGAGCGCCCGCAGCTCGGCCTCGATGGCGCCGTTCACCCCGCTCGTGTGGAACTCGGCGGCGGCGCGGATGCCGTGCTTCACCGACCGGGCCGACGACCGGCCGTGGCCGATGACGCAGCACCCCTTCACGCCGAGCAGAGGCGCCCCCCCGACCTCGCTGGCGTCGCTGCGGCGCAGGGCGGCGCGGAAGGCGGGCTTGAGCAGGTACGCCCCCGCCTGAGCGCGCAGGTTCCGCCCGACCTCCTCGCCGATGAGGTCCATCACGAAGCCGGCGAGCGTCTCGCAGGCCTTGAGCACCACGTTGCCGGTGAAGCCGTCCATCACGATCACGTCCACCTTGCCGGTGAAGAGGTCGTGCCCCTCGACGTTGCCGACGAAGTTGAGCGAGGAGGCCTTGAGCACCTCGTGCACGTCGCGGACGAGCTCGCTGCCCTTCGTCTCCTCTTCGCCGAGGCTCATGAGCCCCACGCGGGGGTGCGTGATGTGCAGGACGCCGCGGGCGTAGGCGTTGCCCATGATCGCGAACTCCTCGAGGTGCCGGGCCTTGCACTGCGCGTTGGCGCCCACGTCGAGGAGCACGGTCCGGCCCCCCCGGTTGGGCACGACCGCGGCGAGGGCCGGCCGGTCCACCTCCGGGAGGCTGCCGAGGACCATCTTGGCGATCGTCCAGCAGGCCGCGGTGTTCCCGGCGGAGAAGAAGGCGTCGGCCCGGCCGTCGCGGACCCTCTCGAGGGCGACCTGGATGGAGGACCGCCTCTTGAGGGTGGACAGGCTGACCTTCTCGCCCATCGCGACGGCCTCGGGGGCCTCCACGACCTCGACCGCCGACGCGGCCCCGAGCCGGGCGAGCTCCCCCTGAAGGAGCGCCGCCGGCCCGACGAGGGACACCGCGACGCCGTGCTCGCGGCTCGCCAGCACCGCCCCCTCCGCCACCACCGCGGGACCGTGGTCGCCACCCATGGCGTCCACGGCCACCCGGGGCTGCGCCACGGCTAGGCCTCCTCGCCCCCGGCCACGGCCTTCCCCTTGTAGTGGCCGCAGCGCGGACAGACGCGGTGCGGCAGCTTGGGCTCGTGGCAGTTCGGGCAGACGCTCAGGCCGGGGGTCTGCAGGTGGTCGTGGGCCCGGCGGCGGTCGCGACGGGCCTTCGAGTGACGGCGCTTGGGATTGGGCATCGGTGCTCCTAACGACGGTTCTTGTCGAACAGCTTGCGAAGGGGATCGAGCCGGGAGTCGCCTGGCTCCTCGTCCGGCGGGCAGCCGCAGGGGCCGGAGTTACGGCTCTTGCCGCAGTGGGGGCAAAGCCCCAGGCAGTCCTCGCGGCACAGGGGCTTCAGGGGCAGGGCGAGGAGGACCTGCTCCCTCACGACCTCGCCGAGGTCCAGATGGTCGCCGGCGTAGGTGCCGACGACGACGTCGCGGTCGCTGAGCTCGACTTCGTCCTCCTGCGCCTCGGGCTCGCCCTTGGCCTGGGGGAGGTAGAAGAGGTCCAGCTCCTGGCTCAGCGCCACGGGGAATCGCTCGAGGCAGCGGGAGCACTCGACCTCCGTCGAGCCCTCCAGCCGGCCCCGGACGTGGACGGTCGAGCCGTCCACGAGCTCGACATGGCCCGCGAGGCGTCCTCCCGGGAGGAGGACGAGCTCCGGGTCGCCCTCGAGGTGGAGGGCGGCGGGCTCGAGGGCCTCGTCGAGGTCGAGACCCTCCGGCGGAATCTTGGGTATGTCGATGAGGAGCATCGGGGTTGGCCGCAAACTTACAAATTCTACCGATTTCGGCCTTCAGGTCAAGGAGTTAGCCCGCGCGGCCCGCGCGGCGGGATCGTCGAGCCAGGCGAGCACGGTCCGGCGGGCCTCTTCGGCCTCGCGAAACCACAGGACCTGGGCCTGGTGACGGAACCAGGTCATCTGCCGCTTGGCGAAGCGCATGGTGTCGGTCACGATCGACACCTCCGCGTCGGCCGCCTTCAGCCGTCCCTGGACGACGGCGACCGCCTGACGGTAGCCGATGGCCTGGAGCGGCCGCAGATCCGGGCCGAAGCCGCGGTTCAGCAGGCCCCGGACCTCGTCGAGCAGGCCCTCCTGCAGCATCCGCTTCGTCCGTGCCTGAACCGCGCAGCGCAGGGCCTCGCGGGCGGGGTCGAGGCCCACGACGAGCGGCCGGAACCCCGTGAGGGGCAGGGCCCCCTCCCGCTGCTGGCGCGAGATGGGCCGACCCGTCGAGCAGAACACCTCGAGGGCCCGCACGACGCGCACGCGGTCCCGCGGCCGGATCCGCCCCGCCGCCTCGGGGTCGACGTGCGCGAGCCGCCGATGGAGGCGGGCGTCCCCGAACCGCTCGCCCATCGCCTCGAGACGACGGCGCAGGGCCTCGTCTCGCGAGGGGCCCTCGAAGAGGCCCTGCAGGAGCGCGCGCAGGTAGAGGCCGGTCCCGCCGGCCACGACCGGGAGGCGGCCCCGCGAGGCGACGTCCCGGAGGGCGGCCCGGGCGAGCCGCGCGTACTCGGCGGCCGAGAACGCCTGGTCGGGGTCGACCACGTCCAGGAGGTGGTGCGGGACCTCGGCCCTCTCCGTGGGCGAGGCCTTGGCGCTGCCCACGTCGAGGCCGCGATAGACCTGCAGGCTGTCGCAGGAGACGATCTCGCCCGAGCGCTCGCGAGCGAGCCTCAGGGCGAGGGCGCTCTTGCCCGAGGCGGTCGGCCCGACGATCGCGACTAGAGGAGGGGCCACAGCCGCCAGAGGACCAGCAGGAGGAGCGCCCCCAGCAGGAGCGCCGCCCCGCGGACCTGCTGCGGAGTCGGCGCGCTCACCGCGGCGGGCGGAGCTCGCGGACGATGGCGCTCTCGTGGTCGGCGCCGAGCGTCCGCTTCACGGCCAGCAGCTCCGCGTAGAGCAGCTCGTTGAGCGCGTCCACGAGAGCGATCCGCCTCCGCTCCTCGCTCAGGCGGCCGAGGTTGCGCTCCACCACCGCCTCGTCGAGCGAGCCGTCCTTGCGCAGCGGCACGCCCTGGAGGACCTCGGGGCGCGACTCGCGCACCGTGTTCAGGTACTTCGCGAGGACGTTCTCGGCGATGGGCCCGACCTCCTTCACCATGTAGGCGAGGACGTGCCGGTACATCCGGTTGAAGGAGTCGAGCAGGGCGAGGGCGCTGTCCTCGGGGACGAAGTCCTGGTCGAGGGCGCGGACCTTCCGGCCGCGGGCACGGACGATGCCCGTGCACAGGAAGGCGTAGAGGGCCTTCAGGGTCTGGCCCTCGCCCGCATCGCTCTCGTGGCACAGCTCGACGACGCTCCTCTCCCCGTCCACGAGGGAAAGGACGTGCTGCTCCCAGGAGTGCAGCCGGTCCCCGGCCGGCGTGTCGCCCTTCTCGAGGACGAGGTATCCGTCGGGCTGTCGTCCGCGCACGGCGGCGGGGTCCATCCGACGGAGGCCCTCGAGCACGAGCGCCGTCACGTCGAGGTCGACGGTGATCTTCTCCTTCTCCGGGAGCACCGACTCCTCGAAGTGGAACTGCCCCTCGTCCCACTGGAACACGCTGAAGACGATCTCCCGCACCTGGGTCTGCACCGCCCACCACAGCTCGTCCGGGGAGAGGGCCCCGGTCTCCACGAGGACGCGGCCCTGCCGCCGCCCGTGGGCGAGCGCCCGCACCGAGGACTCGTTCTCGTCCCGGGTGATCTTCCCCTCGCGCAGCAGGACCTCGCCGAGGCGGTCGCTCGGGAGGTTGCTCGTGGCGAAGACGACCCGTCCCGCCCGCATGTATAGGGCCTTGCGTGCGCCGCCCGCGGTGAGGGAGAGGATGCCGGTGGACTCGACCGCCTGCAGCTCGCGAAGCAGCTCGGGCAGGGGCATCCGCGCGAGCGTGCCCCGCAGGCCGCCGGGCACGGCGAACGGCTCGAGGCGCTTGTTCGACGCGGGAGAGCTCATGGGCGTGGCGGACGACGCTGGGGGATTCTAGGAGGCTGCCTGGTCGGGTGTCAAAGAACGCCGTTCGCTCAGGGACGACCGACCGCCGCCGCGGCCGCCCCGGGGACACCGACCTTGATCCCCGTGTAGTAGTGCTTCAGGATCTCCTCGAAGGTGGAGCCGGCCTGGGCCATCCCGAACGCTCCGACCTGGCACAGCCCCACGCCGTGGCCCCAGCCCTTCCCGGTGATGACGAAGCGATCCACCTCGCCCCGGGGGCCTCTCTCGCGAGCGACCACGAACAGGTTCTCACGCAGCCCCAGGCCCAGGCGCACCCTCAGCCCCTTGAGCTCGAGCTCGCCCTCGGAGCCGACGACGTCGAGATCGACGACGCGGCCCGAAACGCCGAGCCGCTTCGGCACGATGTCCTTCACCCGGCCCACGACCCCGTACCGGGCGAGCGTCCTCGCCACGTCCGCCGGGGTGAGGCGCACCTCCCAGTTGTAGTGGCTCCGGGCACGGTCGGCCGCCGAACCCGGGGGCGCCTGCTCGGCCTCGAGGTATACGATCCTCCCGCCCCGCTCGACGTAGACGACGCGTTCGCCCACCGAGAGCGGGAGCTCCGCGGTCGCCTCGTGGGTGCCGCCGACGTCGCGGATCAGGCGCACGGCGGGGTCGACCGGGTGGCGGTCGGCGCCCTCGCCGTGGAGGACGCTCAGCTGCCCCTCCCCGAGGCCGGCGATCTCTCCCTCGGCGAGCCCGGGGATGCCGGCCTTCTCGGCGAACCCGACGAGGACCGCCAGGGCCTCGGCGCGGGTGAGGGCCGCGTCGCCGCCCGGCCACGGGTGGGTGGCGCCCTCCGGCAGCTGCAGGGCGGCCTGGAGGCGGTCGCTCCACGCCCGGACCTCCGCGTCCGACGGGGCACCCTGTAGCCAGGCCGGGTCGCCTTCTCCGGGGTCGACGACCCCGAGGGCCTCCAGGAGGGCGACGTTGCGCGCCGCGTCGGGCCGGCCCGCGAGGGCGGCGTGCGGCGCCGAGGTCGTCCGCACCGCGTGGCGCGAGGCGCCCTCGGCCGGACAGGCCACGCCCCGCAGGTAGGGGGCGTTGTCCTCGAAGATCGCCTTTCCCTCCTCCGTGTGCCCGCCGCAGGTGGACGTGTAGTAGGCGTTGATGGGCCGCCCCCGCCACGTGGCCACGACGTCTCGCGTCTGCGCGACGGCCCGGTCGGTCAGCGGGTGCTCGGAGGCCCGGCCGCGGTAGACCTGGCAGGCGGCGGAGGCGCAGACGTCGTACCCCTTCGCGGAGTAGTCCCCGAGGTGCGCGAGGGCGTAGGTCCGTGCCGCCACCGCCTGGGCCTTGAGGGCCTCGATCTGGGGGAAAGCCCGGGGAGCGAGCTCGTTGGGCACCACGCCCCTGAGGTAGTCCTCCAGGTTCACCACGTTGACGACCGTGAGGTGCCCTTCCAGGGCGGGGCGCACCTCGAGGAGTCCCCGGTACGGCGTGCCGTCCGCCTGCAGCATGTCGCCCCCGTCCGAGGGGCGGACCGTGGCGAGCTCCAGCTCCTCGCCCGACTCCAGCAGGCGCAGCCGCCCCGGACCCGCGGGGCGGAAGGTCGCCCGCGGCAGGCGGCGCACGAGCACGGTCGACTCGCCCGGTGCCCGGCCCCGCACGACGACGTCGGAGGCGGCGCCGATCCAGACGCGCTCGACGTCCGGCAGGATGCCCACGCGGATCGCGGGCGCCGGGACGTCCGCGGCGGGCTCGGCGACCGAAGCGGCCGTCGTCGAGGCGGCCGCCACGCCGCCCTGCATGGTGCGGCAGGCGACGGCCACGAGCCAGGCCCCGACGACCGCCGCGACCCAGGCCGCACCGGGGTGTTTTGCGACGCGCTTGCGGGTCACGAACCCTGCGGCGCCTCGTTATAGAAGAAGGTGACCTGCATCGTCACGCGCGGCGGGCCGTAGTCGTCGGGCAGGGGCATGAAGCGCGAGCCGGTCAGCGCGTTCTGCGCGGCCCGGTCGAGCGACGTGGTGCCCGACGACTTCAGCATCCGCAGCGCCGACACCGATCCGTTCCTCTCGACGGTGAACTCGAAGTCGACGTGGCCCCGGAAGCCGAACAGGGCCGCCTGCGGAACGATCCAGTTGCGATACACCTCGTTCTTGAACGTGTTGATCCAGAGGGTGAAATCCGCCCCCTGGGGGTCGAAGTACAGACCGGCCTGGTTCTGCCCGGTCCCCGTGGGCAGCCCCATCTGAGCGTCCCGCTCGATCCGGCGAGCGACGCCGTCGACGGCGCCGGCAATGGAGGGTCCGAGCGCCCCGGGGCGAGCCCGCCGGCCCTCGTCTCCCTGGGCCGTCGTGCCGCCAAGGAGGCCCGGCGGAATCCGAAGGCCTTCGCGCCCCGGCACCTCCGGCGCCCCCCCGCCCTTCTGGGCGACCTCGGCCGGCGGAGCAGGGGTCGCCGCGGCAGGAGGAGGAGTCGGCGCTGCGGGCGACGACGGCGTCATCTGCCCCTTCGGGACCTTGGTCAGGTCGTCGTCGCGCCGAAGGATCATCGGCCCCTTGGACCGGAGATCGCTCGGCGGGCCCACGCTGATCCGGTCCTTGGCCTGGGGCCTGGGCTGGGCCTCCTGCGGGGGCGGGGCGGGGGCCGGTATGGGCCGGGGCCGCGCCCCCGGGGGGGGCGTGGGGACCAGCTGCCTCAGGACGGCCGCAGGTGGAAGGAACACCAAGTCCTTGCGTTCCAGCGCACTGAGGTCGATCTCGTCCGGCTTGCGGGACGATGGCGGATGGGCGAGCAGGACCATGAGCAGGGTCAGGTGCAGGAGGGCCGATACGAGGAAGCCCTGGCGTTGGTCGAATCGATGCACCCTGGGTCCCGCGCTTTCCCTCTCCTAAACCCTCAAGCTAGCACGCCCCATGGCAATGAATCAAGTAATCCACACAAGATGTTGCACTTGGAGCTGCCGCCCCTACGACCGGTCGAGGGATTTCCGTCAGGCCTCGGCCATTCGGGCGAGGATGGCGTGCGCCAGGGCCAGGGCACGGCGGCCGTCCAGGCCGGTGACGACCGGTTGCGATCGGTCCCGGACGGCCCTCGCGAAGGCCTCGATCTGCAGGCGCAGCGGCTCGCGGTCGGGGGCGGCGTCCCGGGCCGACGCGATTCGGGGTCGTCCCGCCTCGTCCGTCTCCAGGCGATAGACCTGCGCCTCCCTCGCCGTGAAGTCGGCCGAGACGTAGGTCTGGGGCGCGAAGACGCGGAACTTGCGCACCTTCTCGACCGAGACACGGCTGGCCGTGAGGTTGGCGATCAGGCCGGAGGCGAACTTCAGGCGCGCGTTGGCGATGTCGGCCTTCTGCGTGAGCACGGGGACGCCGACCGCCTCGATGCTCACGGGATCCGTGCCGTCGAGGCACAGGACGATGTCCAGGTCGTGGACCATGAGGTCGAGGATCACGTCGACGTCGAGGCTGCGGGGCGAGAAGGAGCCGAGGCGGTGGACCTCCACGAAGCGGGCCCCCTTGCCGGCCGAGAGGAGGGCGGCGGTCGCGGGATTGAAGCGCTCGATGTGACCCACCTGCAGGACGGCGCCGCGGGCGGCGGCGAGGGCCAGGAGGTCGTCGGCCTGCTCCAGCGTGGCCGTCATCGGCTTCTCGAGCAGGACGTCCCGGCCCTGCTCGAGCGCCCGGCGGGCGACGGCGTGGTGGTCCACCGTGGGCACCGCCACGGAGACGGCCTCGATCTCGGCGAGCAGCGCGTCCAGGCCCCCGTAGGCCGGGCAGCCGTGCTCCGAGGCCACCGCGGCCGCCCGGGCGGGGTCTGTGTCGAACACGCCCACGAGCCGAGCCCCGGGAACGGTCGCCCAGACGCGCGCGTGGTGCCGGCCGAGGGCGCCCACGCCCACCACCCCGGCCCTCACCTCCCTCTCACCCATGCTGTGCTCCCTCCGTTTTCGCGGGGTCGAGGCCGACGACGGCCGTCCCGTCGCTCTCCGCCCGCGCGAGCAGCGCGGGTCGGTCGATCATCAGCGTGCGCCCGGCGTCCACGGCCAGGACCCGCGAGCCGGCCTCGCGCATCGCCGCGAGCGTGCCCTCCCCCACCACGGGGACGTCGAAGCGCATGTCCTGGCGCGGCTTCGACACCTTGACCACGACCGTGCCCGGGCCGGCGATGCGACCGGCCCTGAGGATGGTCTCGTCGGTCCCCTCCATCGCCTCCAGGGCGACCGCCGCCCGGTGCTTGACGACGGCGGTCTGGCCGAGGTCGAGCCCGGCCAGGGCACGGGCCACCGTCTCGCCGTACTCGACGTCGCGGCGCTCGTCGCGGTCGGGTCGGCGGCGGGTCATCGGCCCCGGGAGCGCCAAATGGTCGCCGAGGAAGGCGACGGAGGGCAGCAGGGTGATGCCGTCGCGCGCGAGGGCGTCCGCGACCGCCCCGATCAGGCTGTCCGTGTTCTGGAAGGCGAGGCGGGCGAGGACCCCGAGAAGCTTCAGGTCGGGCACGACCTCCGAGAAGATCTGCCGGTGCTTCACCTGGCCGGCCATGACGGCCTCCCGGGCGCCCACGCGCTTGAGGATGGCGATCCCGCGGCCGAGCTGGCCCAGCCCGATCCAGTGGATCTCGTCGACCTCCCGCTCGAGCTCGGGAGAGGCCTCCTCCCGGATGGCCAGGGCCACGACGCGCCGCCCGGCCCGGCGCGCGCCCGCGGCCGCGAGGAATGGGAACCGGCCGTTCCCCGCGATCAGCCCCAGCGGCTCCCCCGCCATCTGCCTCGTCCCGGCCCCCGCCGAGGGCTAGGCCTCCGCCGCGTCGTCGGCGAAAGGGCCCGTCCGTCGCCGCTGCAGGATGACCCCGCGGCGGGAGGACCGCACGAACTCGATGACGGTGCGCGCCTCCGCGGTGAACGGCCCTTCCGCCTCGAGGCGGCGCAGGGCCTCGGACGGGGGCAGCCCCGATCCGGACAGGAGGCGGTAGGCCCGGCGCAGGGCGGCGATCGCCTCCGCGGGAAAGCCGTGGCGGCGGAGGCCCACGGCGTTGACCCCGTAGAAGAGGGCCCGGTTGCCGACGGTCAGCGAGAATGGGGCGACGTCGCGGGTGGCGACGGTCCCGCCGCCCATGAAGGCGTGGGTTCCCACCCGGCAGAACTGGTGCACCCCCGAGAAGCCGCCGAGGGTGGCGAAGTCCTGGACCTCGACGTGACCGGACAGGGCCGAGCCGTTCGCGAAGATCGTGTGGTGGCCCACGCTGCAGTCGTGCGCCACGTGGACCTGGGCCATGAACAGGTTGTCCGACCCGATGCGCGTCACCCCGCCGCCCCCGGCCGTGCCGCGGTGCACGGTGGTGCCCTCGCGGAAGACGTTGCGGTCGCCGACCTCGACGCGCGAGGGCTCCCCCCGGAACTTCAGGTCCTGGGGGACGAGGCCGACCGAGCTGAACGGGAAGAAGTGGTTGCCCTCGCCCACGCGCGTGTCGCCGTCCACCACGACGTGGGAGTCGAGGACCGTTCGCCGGCCGAGCCGAACCCCGGCCCCGACGAGGCAGAACGGCCCCACCCGCACGCCGGGCTCGAGGACGGCTCCGGCCGCCACGCGGGCGAGAGGGTCCACCTCCGGCTCGGGCAGGAGTGCCGCCTGCAGGAGCAGCCGCGCCTCGGCCGCGCGAGACTCCCCCACCCTGACCTCGCCGCGGAAGCGCACGAGGTCGCCTCGGCGGTGCACGAGCTGGACCTCGAGGCGCAGCTGGTCCCCGGGGACGACCGGGCGGCGGAACTTCGCGTCGTCGAACCCCACGACGCGGACCTCGACGCGCCGCGGGTCGGGGGCCGTCTTGAGCAGCCAGATCCCGGCCGCCTGCGCGAGCGACTCGAGGATGAGGACGCCCGGCATGACCGGCTGGGACGGGAAGTGCCCGGCGAAGAAGTCCTCGGTGCCGGTGACGTTCTTCGCCGCCACGAGCCGCCCCCCGGGGTCGTGCTCGAGGATGCGGTCCACGAGCACGAACGGGTACTGGGTCGGGATCTGGCGGACGAGGCGTCCGATCTCGCCGGAGCTCATGGGGGCGGTCGCCGCCGGCCGACGCGGAGGGAAGCCGTGCGGGCCTCCCCTCCGCGGCCGCACTCGCGCGGCGGGGCCTCTCTACGGCTTGGGTGCCGGCGGGGCCGGCGGGCGCCGCCGCGGCGGGCGCCGCGGTCTTCGCCTTCTCGGCGTCGTCGGCCTTCACGATCACGTCGCGGGTGATGTCGAAGTCCTTGTTGATCGTGTACGCCACCTGGGCGTCGAGCACGAGGTCGAAGCCCCGGTCCTTGGCCACCTGCTCCACGAGGGGACGGACCTTGACCTGGAACTCGCCGTTGATCGCCTGGGCCTGCTGCTGGGCCCGCTCGCGCATGCGGTTGATGTCGGCCTGGCCGTCCTCGAGGAAGGCCTGCCGCTCGCGGCCCTTGCGGACGATCTCCTGCTGCTTGCGCTCCCGCGCCTCCGGGCTGAGGACCGAGCCCTGCTTCTCGAGCTCGTCCTGCAGCGTCTTGATGGCCGCGTCCAGCTTCCCGAGCTCGGACTGCTTCTTCGTGGCCTCGGCGCTGATGTCGTTCTGCAGCTTCTCGAGCTGGGAAGCGTAGCTCTTCCCCATCAGGCTCTCGGCGGAGACGCGAGCCATGTCGACGACACCGACGCGGGGGGCCTTGGTGGCCTCCTGGGCGAGGGCCGTGCCCGCGGTGGCGAGCGCGACGAGGAGGCCGGCAACGAACGTCTTCTTCATGTCTTCTCCTTAGAAGGTGGTACCGACGGCGAACTTGAACGTGGAGTAGGGCACGAACAGCTTCTCGTACGGGGACCGGTTGGGATTCCACGCGTAGATGAGGCGGAACGGGACGTTGAGCACGGGCATGATGAAGCGCGCCTCGAACCCGGTCGAGACCCGCATCTGGTTGATGTCGAAGTGCTCGTCCTCGAGGAAGGCCTGGCCGGCGTCGAAGAACGCGAGCACGCGCAGGGGGCCGAACACGTCGACGTAGTACTCGGCGTTGAACAGGGCGAACTTGTTGCCGCCGAGGGCGCGGCCCTGCGAGTCGATCGGCCCGATGGTGCGGATGTTGTACCCGCGCACCTGGGTTTCCCCCCCCAGGAAGTAGCGCTGGTAGAGGGGCAGCACCTTGGTGTCGCCGTACGGCTGGATGAGGGCCCACTCCGCCCGCACGCCGAGCGCCATGCGGCGGCGCACGGGCAGGTAGACGATCGACTCCAGGTTCGGCCGGTAGTAGTCGACCGTGCCCCCGAGGGGCCCCCCCGCGACCATCAGCGTGGCGGTGTGGCGCATCCCGGCGCGGGGGCTGTAGGGGTTGTCGACCGTGTTGTAGACGAGGTTGGGGGTGATCCGGCTCTCCTTGCGCTCACCGAAGTCGCCGTAGAGCAGCGGGTCGTAGGTCGGGCCGTAGTTGATGCCGCCGGCCCCGGAGTAGAAGGGGTCGGTCAGCTCGGCGGGGTCCGCCTCGGAGAGCTTGATCACCTCGTACGTGTAGTTCAGGAAGGCGCGGGACCACTTCCCCACCAGGAAGCCGGTCACGAGGCTGGCCCCGGTGCTCTCCTGCGTGTAGCCCGAGACGTTCGCGTAGCTGTAGTAGGTGATCTTCCGCCGGAAGAGGTCGACGCCGGCCGTGATCGGGCGGTCGAGGAAGTAGGGCTCGCTCACCGACAGGGAGTAGTTCTTGGTCCGCTTCCCGCTCTGGGCGTAGATCTGGAAGGTCTCGCCGGCGCCGAGGAAGTTCGTGGTCGAGAACGAGGCGTTGATGAAGGTGCCCTCGAGGCCGCTCACCCCGCCGCCGAAGGTGAACTGGTTGCGGTTCTGCTCCTCGACCTTGAACGTGACGTCGACCTTGTTGTCCGCCCGCGAGCTGGGGCGGATGTCGGGGGCGCCCTCCATCGGCTTGAAGTAACCGAGCTGGTTGACCCGCTTGATCGACATCTTGAGGGCCTCGGTGTTGAACACGTCGCCCTCGTTCATGTAGATCTCGCGCCTGATCACCTTGTCCCGCGTCGAGTCGTTCCCGGTGAAGGCGATCTGCCCGACGAAGTACTGCTTGTCCTCCTCCATCTTCACCGTGATGTCGACGACCTTGCGCTCGGCGTCGGGAGCGCGCTGCGTGCCCCCCGTCCACTGGAAGTAGCCGAGGCTGCCGTAGACGTCGCGCAGCTTCTCGTACGCCTTCTTGAACTTGGAGTCGTTGTAGACGGAGCCCGGCACCATCTTGAAGTAGCCGCGGACGAAGTCTTCCTTCAGCACCGTGAGCCCCTCGAACTTGAGCTCCCCCATGCGGTACTGCGCGCCCTCGGTGACCGGGATCTCGAGGCGCATCAGCTTCACCGGCTTCTTCTTGAACCAGCCGGACTTGCTGTCGGTGTAGCTGACCCTCGGCTGCCCGATGCGCGCGGTGACGTACCCGTGGTCGAGGTAGAAGTCCTCGAGCCGCCCGCGATCGCCCCTCGGGTCCTCCTCGCCCCCCAGCCACTTGTCCTCGGTGTAGGTGGTCTTGCCCCCCAGCCAGCTCAGGTTGAAGAAGCCGGGCTCCTTGATCTTCTTCAGGCGGCCGCGCAGCGTGCCGTCGGAGAAGACCTGGTTGCCGTCGAAGGCGATCTCGTGGATCTTGGACTTGGGCCCCGCGTCGATGACGAAGGAGAGCTGCTGGCCGGAGGCGCCTATGCCCTTCGTCTCGTGCTTCACGGTGGCGAAGGGCCGGCCCTTCGCGGCCAGCATCTCCCTGATGATGGACTCGACCTTGCGGGCCTTGGCGGGGTCGTAGAAGGTGTCGACCTTGATCTGGGCGTCGCGCTTCTTGAGCTCGTCCTCGATGGTGGAGGTGCTGAGCTCCTTGGTGCCCCGGAAGTCGACGATCTGGATGCGCTTGCGCTCGCTCACCCGGAAGCGCACCACCTTGCCCGAGGCACCGTCCACGACCTCGATCTGCAGGTCGTCCAGGAACCCGGTGTCCCAGAGCCGCCGGAAGTCCTCCCGCAGCTGGCGCTCGTCGTACGGGCCGCCCGGCTTCGTCGAGATGTAGAACAGCAGCGTCTCCTTCTGGAGGTACTGGTTGTTCAGGATCTCGATCCGCTCGACGACCGGCGCCGGCTCCGCCGGCTGCGCCCTCGCCTCCGGCGCGGGGAGGGCCAGCAGGAGCCACGCCCCCAGGACCGCCGCTCGTGCCCGCTTCATGCCGACAACGCTCCGCCCCGCACGCCCTGCTCGTAGCACAGCCCTCCGTCCCTCACCCCCACCTCGATCGGCTGGCCCTCCCGGATCTGCCCGCGGATGAAGGCCTCCGAGAGCGCGTCCTCGATGTGGCGCTGGATCGCCCGGCGCAGCGGCCGGGCCCCGTAGGAGCGGTCGGCCAGCGTGCGCGCGAGCAGCCACTCCACGGCCTCGTCGCGGATCGAGATCGTGATGCCCTTCTCCTTCAGGTTCTCGTTGAGCTGCTCGACCAGCAGCCGGGTGATCCGCACCAGGTCCTGGTCGGTCAGGGCGTCGAAGATGATGATCTCGTCGATCCGGTTGACGAACTCCGGGTTGAAGGTGCGCTTGACCTCCCCCATCACCATCTCGTTGATGGCCTGCACGGTCTCCCGCGGCCCGCTCGAGGCGAAGCCCATGCGGCCCCTCTTCTCGATGAAGCGGGCCCCGATGTTCGAGGTCATGATGAGGATGGTGTTCTTGAAGTCCACCGAGTTCCCGAGGCCGTCCGTGAGGTGGCCGTCCTCGAACACCTGCAGCAGCACGTTGAAGGTGTCGGGGTGGGCCTTCTCGATCTCGTCGAGGAGCACCACGCAGTAGGGGTTGCGCTTGACCCGCTCGGTGAGCTGGCCGCCCTCCTCGTGGCCGACGTAGCCGGGGGGCGACCCGATGAGCTTGCTCACCGAGTGCTTCTCCATGTACTCGGACATGTCGAAGCGGACGAGGTTGCGCTCGCTCCCGAAGAGGAAGGCGGCGAGGCCGCGCGCGACCTCGGTCTTGCCCACCCCGGTGGGGCCGAGGAAGAGGAAGGAGCCCACCGGGCGGTGGGGGCTCTTGAGCCCGGCCCGGGTGCGGCGGATCGCCCGCGCCACCGCGCTGATCGCGCCGTCCTGCGACACGATCCGGCGGTGGAGCTCCTGCTCCATGCGCAGGAGCTTTTCCGACTCCTCCTCCTTCAGCGAGGAGATGGGGATGCCCGTCCAGCGGGAGACCACGTCGTCGATGTCCGCCTTCGTCACCGGCTGGCGCGCCTCCGGGCCGAGGGTCCACTGCTCGCTCAGCACGTGCACGCTCTCGCGCCCGGCGGCCTCCCCCTCGCGGAAGAAGGCGCCGGCGGCGTCGCCGGCCCCGGGCTCGAGCACCAGCCGCAGGCGGCCCTGCACCTCCGGCACCATCGCCGGGACCGCCGGCTCGCGCAGCTTGACGCGGCTGCCGGCCTCGTCGATCAGGTCGATGGCCTTGTCGGGGAGGAAGCGGTCGGTGATGTAGCGGCTCGACTGGTAGACCGCCGCCTCGATGGCCTCGTCGAGGTACCGCACGTTGTGGAACTTCTCGTAGCGCTCCTTCACCCCGCGGAGGATGTCCACCGTCTGCTCCTCGGTCGGGGAGGCCACCTTGACCGCCTGGAAGCGCCGCTCGAGCGCCCGGTCCTTCTCGATGTGCTTGCGGTACTCGGCCGGGGTGGTGGCGCCGATGCACTGGATCTCGCCCCGGGAGAGAGCGGGCTTGAGGATGTTCGCGGCGTCGAGCGAGCCCTCGGCCGAGCCCGCGCCCACCAGGGTGTGCAGCTCGTCGATGAAGATGACGATGTTCGGGGTCTCCGTCAGCTCCCGCATGATCGTCTTGAGGCGCTCCTCGAACTGCCCCCGGTACTTCGTCCCCGCCACGATCAGCGAGATGTCGAGGGCCAGCACCCTCTTGTCGGCCAGGTAGACCGGCACGTCGCCCTGGACGATCTTGTTCGCGAGACCCTCGACCAGCGCGGTCTTGCCGACCCCCGGCTCCCCGATGAGCACGGGGTTGTTGCGGGTCCGGCGGCAGAGCACCTGGACGATCCGCTCGAGCTCCTCGTCCCGGCCCACCAGCGGGTCGAGCGTCCCCTTGGCCGCCGCCTCCGTGAGATCGCGGGAGAACTCGGAGAGCAGCGGGGTCTCCTTCGTCTTGCCGGTGGTGGCCCTCTCGTTCAGCAGGCCGAGGATGTCCTCGCGGATCCCGACGAGGCGCAGGCCCCGCTCGGCGAGGATCGCCGCCGCCACCCCGCGCTCCTCGCGCATCAGCCCGAGGAGGATGTGCTCGGTGCCGATGTGGTTGTGGAGCATCCGCTCCGCCTCCTCGGCCGCGTGGCCGAGGACCCGCTTGCTCTCCGCCGAGAGCGGGATCTCCAGCGAGGTGGACACCTTCCCCCGGTAGGGCGAGCGCCCCTCGACGTCCTTGCGGATCTGGTCCATCGAGAGCTGGCTCTTCGCGAAGAGGCGCGAGGTGAGGCCTTTCCCCTCGCGGATCAGCCCCAGCAGCAGGTGCTCGGTCTCGATCGCCCCGCTGCCCAGCTGGCTGGCCTCGTAGCGGGCGAAAAAGATCACCCGCCGAGCCCTCTCCGTGTAGCGCTCGAACATCCTGTCTCGACCCCGGGATGCACCGGCCACACGCCCGCCGGCGGCAAAAGCCAATCATAGCCCAGAACGCGGGGCCCTCGGCGGGCCGGAAGCCGCGGCGGATCAGGCGGGTAGGAGGCGCCCGCCCTCCAGCTTCAGCACGCGGTCGCAGCCGCGGGCGAGCTCGTCGTTGTGCGTGACGACCACGACGCTGAGGCCCTTCGCCCGGACGAGCGAGCGCAGCGTCTCGTGCAGCCGGTGGCCGGTGGCGCGGTCGAGGTCCCCCGTGGGCTCGTCGGCGAGCAGGGCCCGGGGCGAGGTCGACAGCGCCCGCGCGACGGCGACCCGCTGCTGCTCGCCCCCGGAGAGGGCCCCCGGCCGGTGTTCGGCGCGGGAGGAGAGGCCCACTTCCTCGAGGAGCGAGAGCGCGCGGCGCCGGGCCTCGGCCGGGGGCACCCGCCCGATCAGCAGGGGCATGGCGACGTTCTCGAGGGCCGAGAACTCGGGCAGGAGGTGGTGGAACTGGAAGACGAACCCGAGGGTCCGGTTGCGGAACGCGCTGCGGCGCGGCTCGGCGAGGCACAGCACGTCCTCGCCCGCGATCGTGAGCGAGCCGCCGTCGGGCCGGTCCAGCGTGCCGAGCACGTGGAGGAGGGTCGACTTGCCCACGCCCGACGCGCCCACGACCGCGACCATCTCCCCCGCCGACACGTCGAGGTCGACGCCCTGGAGGACCGGCACCTCGCCGGCCGCGGTGCGATAGCCCTTGACCAGGCCGCGCGCGAGGATGAGGGACTCGGCCATCACTCGTACCGCAGGGCCTCGGCCGGGTCGATGCGGGCCGCCCCGCGCGCCGGGTACAAGGTGGCCAGGAAGCACACGAGGAGGGCGCCCGCGAGCACGACCGCGGCGTCCCCCGGCAGGAGCCGGAAGGGCACCCAGGCGATCTGGTAGACGTCCTCGGGGATGCGCACCAGGCGGTAGCGGTCGAGCACCCGGCAGGCACCCCAGCCGAGCAGCCCGCCGAGCGCGGTCCCGACCGCCCCGATGATCGTGCCCTGGACCATGAACACCCGCATGATCGCGCCGGGCGAGGCCCCCATGGAGGCGAGGATGGCGATGTCCTTGTGCTTCTCCATCACCATGAGGACGAGGGTGGCCACGATGTTGAGCGCGGCCACCGCCACGATCAGGCCGATCGTGATGCCGATCGCCATCTTCTCGATCCACAGGGCCGAGAACAGGCTCTGGTTCATCTCGACCCAGTCGGTCGTGACGTAGCCCTCGCCGAGGCGGGCCAGGATGTCCCGGGCGAGCGCCTTCACCGCGAACATGTCGTCGAGCCGCACCTCGAGGAGGGTCGTGCGGTCGGCCTCGTCGAAGAGCCGCTGCGCCGCGGCCAGGGGGACGTAGCCCCAGCCGGCGTCGAACTCGAAGAGCCCCGTCTTCACCGTCCCGGCCACCCGCACCCGCGTGACCCGCGGGAGCAGGCCGACCGGCGACAGCCGGCCGCGGGGAGAGGTGAGCGTGACGACGTCCCCGGGGCCGACGTTCAGGCTGCCCGCGAGGGCGCTGCCCAGCAGGATGGGGACGGGGCCCTCGGGCGCCCGGTCGAACGCCCGCAGGTCTCCCTCGACCAGCTTCTCCACGACGTCTGTGACCGTGCGCTCGTCCGCGACGACGATGCCCTTCACCGTCGCGACGGCGGCCCCGGTCGCGCTCGTGAGCAGGGCCTTGCCGTAGCTGGCGGGCGCCGCCCCCGCCACCCCCGGCACCGCGCGGATCTTCGCCAGCACCGCCTCGTAGTCCCCGAAGGAGCCGCCGCCCTGCGGGAAGACGCTGACGTGGGCGGTGGCGCCGAGGATGCGGGCCCGGATCTCCGACTGCAGCCCGGTCATCAGGCCGAGGGCGATGAGGAGAGCCATCACGCCGACCGCGACCCCGAGCACGGCCACCCCGGAGATGAGCGAGATGAAGGCCTGCTTGCGCCGGGCGGTCAGGTAGCGAAGCGCGACCCGGAGCTCCCAGGGCATGCCGCGGCTCCCGGCCTCAGCTCGCCGGGTCCGGCCCGCGCCCGCGGCCGGTCTCCGGCCGCATCTGCGGGAAGAGGATGACGTCCCGGATCGACGGCGAGTCCGTGAGGAGCATGGCGAGGCGGTCGATGCCGACCCCGCAGCCTCCCGTCGGGGGCAGGCCGTGGCCGAGCGCCCGGACGAAGTCCTCGTCCATCTGGTGCGCCTCGAGGTCGCCGCGCTCCCGCTGCTCGAGCTGCTCGAGGAAGCGCTGCCGCTGCTCCAGGGGGTCGTTGAGCTCGGAGAACCCGTTGGCGACCTCCATGCCCGCGACGAAGAGCTCGAAGCGGTCGGCGACGCCCGGGCGGTCGGCGTGGGCCTTGGCGAGGGGCGAGATCTCCACCGGGTAGTCGGTGACGAAGGTAGGCTGCCAGAGGCGGGTGCGCTCCGGGTCCCAGCGGCGCTCGACCCAGACCTCGAAGAGGCGGGCGATGCGGGTCCCGTGGAGAGACCGTCGTAGCCGCCCTCGGCGAGGTCGCGGTGGAACGTCTCGTGGTCCTTCGACCCGGCCGGCAGGCGCGAAGGCGTGGGCCCGGACCGCAGCCAGGCTTCGAGGGCGGCCGGCTCGGCCAGGCCTCCGCCCGTCGATCCCCCAGCCCTGCTCCTCCGCGACCTCGGCGATCGCGCCCACCATCGAGACGCGCCGGAAGGGGAGGGCGAACGAGAGCGGGCGCCCGCGGTAGGAGAGCTCGGAGGCCCCCGCCACCCGCGCCGCGGCGTCCGCCAGCAGCTGCTCGGTGATGGCGATCACGTCGCGCGCAGTCGAACCAGGCGGTGTAGAACTCGAGCATTGTGAACTCCGGGTTGTGCATCGAGGAGATGCCCTCGTTCCGGAAGTTGCGGTTGATCTCGTACACGCGCTCGAACCCGCCCACCACCAGCCGCTTGAGGTAGAGCTCGGGGGCGATGCGCAGGTAGAGGTCCACGTCGAGCGCGTTGTGGTGGGTCACGAAGGGCCGCGCGGCCGCGCCCCCCGCGATCGGCTGCATCATCGGCGTCTCGACCTCGACGTAGCCGCGCTCCTCCAGGAAGCGCCGGATCGCCGCGACCATGGCGCTGCGCCGCAGGAACGTCTTGCGCACCTCGGGGTTCGCGAGCAGGTCGAGGTAGCGCTGCCGGTAGCGGACCTCGACGTCGGCCAGGCCGTGCCACTTCTCGGGCGGCGGCAGCAGCGCCTTCGACGAGGAACGTGACCTCGCGGGCCTGGACCGTCAGCTCGCCCTTGCGCGTGCGCATCACGCGCCCCCAGACGCCCACGAAGTCGCCCAGGTCGACGAGGTCGAGCACGCGATATGCCGGTCTCCCCTACCTCGTCCGAGCGGACGTAGACCTGCAGGCGCGACTCGCCGTCGCCGAGGGTCGCGAAGGAGGCCTTGCCGTGGCCGCGCTTGGTGAGGACCCGGCCGGCGACCCGGACCTCGACGGCGAGTGCCTCGAGCTCCTCGAGCGGGCTTGTCCCCGTAGGCGGCCACGATCTCCCCGAGACGGTGGGTGCGCTCGAACCGCGTCGGGTAGACGGCGAGCCCCATCTCCTCGCAGGAGCCGGGCCTTCTCGAGCCTCTGGGCCGATTCCGCCGGCCAACCCGGGACGGGGGGCTCCCCCGACCCGCCGGCCGTCGCGTCCTGCTCGCTCCCTGCCTCCCTCACCCCCGCCCTCCGCGGACCCGCCGGCGGATCGCGTCCAGCACTCCGTTCACGAAGGCCGGCGAGTCCGCCTCGCCGAAGCGCTTCGCGAGCTCCACCGCCTCGTCGAGGACGACCGCCGCCGGGGTGGCCGCCTCCGCCGTCAGCTCGTAGGCCCCGAGGCGCAGGATCGTCCGGTCGACCGGGGCGATCCGGTCCAGCCGCCAGTTGGTCGCCGCCTCGGCGATCGACGCGTCGAGCTCGGCCGCGCGCTCGTCCGAGCCCGCGGCGAGCCGCTCGGCCATCGCCCGCATCTGCGGCGGTGCCGGAGCGCAGGCGCCAGAAGCCCTCGAGCACCACGTCCATGGCGTCGCCGCTGATCTCCCGCTGGTAGAGGAGCTGGAAGGCGCACTCCCTCGCCTTGGTCCGCCGGCCCATCAGCCCTCCGCCGCGCGATCGCGCCGCAGGCCGCGACGCACGCGTGGCCACCGCGGCCCGCGCCGGCCGCCTCGGCGCCCTTGTTCCCGGGCCCGGCCTCGGCCCGCGCGCGGGCCTGCTCCTCCCGCGCACCGTGAGCACGCCGAACGCCACCGGCACGCCGGTCTCCCGCGACACCGCGGCGAGGCCCGCGGCCGCCTCGCGGGCCACGTGCTCGTAGTGGTCGGTCTCGCCCTCGATCACCGCCCCGAGGGCGACCACGGCGTCGAAGCGCCCGGAGCGGGCGGCGGCCTGGGCGGCGAGCGGCAGCTCGAAGGCGCCCGGCACGTCGAAGACGGCCACCTCCCGCTCGTCCGCCCCCATCTCGGCGAGGGCGGCGCGCGCCCCGTCCAGCAGGCCGTCCCTGACCGGCCGGTTGAAGAGCGAGCGGACGATGGCGACCCGCAGGCCCCGGGCCGAGGGTCGAGCGTCCGGCGCCTGCTTCATCGCGAGCGAGGATAGCACGCGGTCGTCTTGACTCGGCCGCTCGCGCGGGACTAGTCTGCCCCACATGCTGCGCCGCGTGCTCATCGCGACCTCGCTCGTCGTCGTCGCCTCCTGCGGGAGCGACAGCGGCAACCCCTTCGCCGCCCTGGTCGCCTCCCGGCCGCCCTCGGCGGAGGCCGTCCTTCTCTTCGTGAGCGGGTCGTGGGCGTCGTCGCCGGGCGGGGCCCGCGAGCTTTTCGCGCTCGACGCGAGCGGCTCGAAGGTCGAGCGGCTCACGAGCTGCGCGGAGTCCGACCAGCCCTGCGACTTCCTCCAGGTCGCGCCCTCGCCGTCGCGCAACCGCGTCATGGCGATCCGCACGACACCGGGGGCGGAGGCCGGCGCCACCACGGCCTACTTCATGGACCTCTCGCGCTCGGTCGAGACCATCATCTTCCCGCGCCGGCGGGTGAACAGCGTCGACTGGTCTCCCGACGGCACCTTCATCCTCTACTCCGCGGTGGTGCCCCAGACGAACGAGGAAGACCTCTTCTACTCGGATCCGGATGGCCAGAACGAGCAGAACCTCACCCAGAGCCTGACCGTCCGCGAGCGGCGCCCCGCATCGACCCCCAGGCGCACACGGCGGTCTTCGAGCGGATCGACGAATCCGGCGTCGGGCGCATCTACCGCTACGCTGCCACCCCGCTGACCTCCGGCCCGGCGACGGGCCCCGCCCTGCCGGGGACGTCCTACGTCGTCGGCGCCGACGCCGACCCCGTCTTCTCGCCCGACGGGCTGTCGGTCGCCTTCCGTCGGCTGACCGGCGTCGGCAACGGCGGTCTCGGCACGTGGGACCTCCTCACCTTGAAGCTGGACGGGACTTCCTCGCCCCGGGCCCTGGTCACCGGCGCGCTCTACCGCGGGGCGCCGGACTGGGGCTCGAAGGGGATCCTCTACGTGGAGACCGACGCGGCGACGTCCCGGTCGCAGCTGGTGCTGATCCAGCCGGACGGGACGGGACGAACCGTGCTGCGCACCGAGGACGCGGGCCACAAGATGGGCGCCCCGCGCTGGCTGCCGGCGGGCAGCTGACGCTCAGCGCGGGAACGGGTTCGTCAGCCAGCCGATCACGAGCGTCGACAGCACGAAGGCGGCGAAGGCCAGCAGGCCGAAGCGCACGCGCTCCCGGGTCGTGTCCCGCAGCAGCATCGCGAAGACGGTCGGACACCAGAGCCGAGAAGACGACCAGGGTGAGCAGGTGCGAGCGCATCAGCGGCTTGGGCGCGCGGCAGCTCCCGCGCGCCGTGTCCAGCGCGTCGAGGATCACGAGGATGTTGAGCAGGCCCGCCACCGCGGTGAAGGTGTTCCCGTACTCGTAGGAGGGCGAGGTCACCAGCGCCGCGACTCGTAGCCCCAGGACGCGCGCCATGACGTAGGGCGCGCCGACGCCCATCTGGGCGAGGCTGAACAGCAGGGCCAGCGGGTCCTCGAGGCCGAGGTGGACCTGGAGCGCGAGTCCATCCCCACGCCGAGCACGAACAGGGCGACGATGCAGCCCATCAGGACCAGGCCCTTGCCCCGCCGCCCGAGGAACAGGTGCCCGAGGCCCGGGAACACCCACGCCAGCAGGCCGGCCGCGCACGGTTCGCGATGAATCCCGGGCCGTGGAAGCGGCCCTGGTGTCGGACACGTTTCTCTCCTCGTTGCCGCGGCGGCACGCCCGCCCGGACCGAGCGATGCTAACGGCGGCCCGGCCAGGCGGTCAAGCGCGCGCGCGGTCGCGTTGACGCTCGCCGCCGGGCGCACCCTAACATGCCTCGTGCGATGGCTGCGGCTCGGCGTCTCCCTCCTGCCTGCTCGCCGCCGCGGCCCCTGCCCGCGCCGGCGAGCTCGACCTGCCCCTCGTCCGAGGTCCGGCCCGGCATGCGAGGGCGTGGGCCGCACCGTGTTCGAGGGGGCCCGCGTCGACGAGTTCAAGGTCCACATCCTGGGCGTGCTCGAGAACGCGGTCGGCCCCCGGCAGAGCCTGATCCTCGCCCGGCTGGAGGGCGGGCCGCTCGCCCAGACCGGGGTCATCGCCGGGATGAGCGGCAGCCCCGTCTTCATCGACGGGCGGCTGGTCGGCGCCGTCGCGTACGCGTTCCCCTTCGGCAAGGAGCCGATCGCGGGCATCACCCCGATCGCCGACATGATCGAGGCCACGGCGAGCGGTGCCCCGCGCGCCGCCTCGACCCGCTTCCACGCGCCGGCGCGGAGCGCGCTCGCCGCACCCCTCGACCGCGCCTCGGTCGCCGCGGCCCTGCAGCGGCCGCTGCGCTCGATCGTCCCCGCTCTCCTTCCGCGGCGAGGGCCTGCCGCCCGCCGTGGCCGGGGCCAGCCCTCCGCCCGCTGGCGCTGCCGCTCGTCTTCTCCGGCTTCGAGGCGGACACCTTCGACTGGGCGCGCGGCGTCTTCTCCGCCATGGGCTTCGCCCCGGTGATGGGCGGCAGCGACGGCGGCAGGCGTCGGCCCCGTCCCCGACCTCGCGCCCGGGTCGGCCGTGGGGGTCTCGCTGATCGAGGGCGACCTCGACCTCTCGGTGACCGGCACCGTCACCCACGTCGACAAGGACCGCGTCTACGCCTTCGGGCACCCGTTCTACAACCTCGGCCCGACGCAGTTCCCGCTCAAGAAGGCCTGGGTCTACTCTGTCTTCCCGAGCCTGCAGGTGTCCTGGAAGATCGCGGCGGCCACTCGATACGGTCGGGCACGATGGACCAGGACCGCACGACCGCGATCGCCGGGCAGCTCGGCGATGCGCCCCGCATGATCCCGGTCGAGGTGCAGCCTGCGCTCGGCGCGGGCCGGCGAGCGCGTCTTCCGCTACCGGGTGGTCGACGACGAGCTGTTCACGCCCGCTCCTCGGCTACGTCTCGCTGCTCTCGGTGCTGCAGGGCCACGAGCGGGCCTTCGGCGCGGCGACGCTGCGCGTCGACGCGCGGCTCACCCTCGGCGGGCGGCCGCGAGGTCCGCGTCCAGCGACGTCGCTGGCGGCGACCAGCCGGGCGCAGCAGGCGGCGGCCGTGCTGGCCGGGCCCCTCGCGCTGCTCGTCGGGAACGACTTCGAGGCGCTCACCCTCGACCGGCTCGACGTCGTCGGTCGACGCCGGCGAGACCCTGCGCAGCGCCGCGACCCTCGCGCGGGCCTGGGTGGACGCGGCGCCTCCCGCTGCACCCCGGCGACTCGTGCCCGTGCCGGCTCCAGCTGCGCACGCACCGCGGCGAGGTGATGACCGAGACGCTTGCCGTTGCGATCCCGCAGAGCGCGCCCGCCGGCACCTACACGCTGCTCGTCGCCGACGCGCCACCATGGACGCCGTCGAGCAGCGGGAGATGCGCCAGCGCTTCGTCGCCCGCGACCTGGCACAGCTCGTGCGCTCGCTCAACACGCTGCGCGGCGAGCAACGCGGTCTACGCCCGCCTGACGCGCCCGGCGGGCGGGCGCGGTCGTGGGCGGCGAGTACCTGCCGGCCCTGCCCGGGCTCGGTGCTCTCGGTGCTCGGCTCGGCGGACCAGGGCACGAGCGTCGTCCCCTCCCATCGCCCCGGTCTGGGCCGACGAGCACACGACCGACTACGCCGTCTCCGGATCGCGGCAGCTCACCGTCACGTCCAGCGCTGAAGAGGACCGAGCCCCCGCATGCTCCGACGACTCGCCTCGCCGCCGCCGCTATGCGCCGGCCGTCGCGCCCGCCCTTCGCGCCGCGGACCGCAGTTCTGGCGCGTCGAGGGCGCCCGCGCCTTCCTCGAGGGCGAGCTCGCCGGCCTCTCGCTCGACTCCGAGGGCCGCCTGCGGCTCGGGGCCGCGCCGTGCGCCAGATCTACGACCCCGCGACGCCCAACGCCTGGACCGTCGCGCGCGACCCGCAGGGCGTCCTCTACGTCGGGACCGGGCAACGACGGGCGGGTGATGAAGGTCGACGGCGGGAAGGGCTCGCTCCTCTTCGACGCGGAGGAGCTCGAGGTCCACGCGCTCGCGGTCGGGCCCGGACGGCCGCGTCTACGCGGGCACCTCGCCCGACGGCGCCGTCTACGCGATCGACGCCGCGGGCAAGGCCACCCGCTTCTTCGACCCCGCGGAGAAGTACATCTGGGCGCTCGCCTTCGACGCGCAGGGGCGCTCTACGTGGCCACGGGCGGCGAGGGCCGCGTCTACCGCGTCGCCAAGGACGGCAGCGCCGAGGCCGATCCTGACCGCCTCCGACACGCACGTGCTCTCGCTCGCCGTCGACGCCAAGGGCGGCGTGTTCGCGGGCAGCGCGCCCGAGGGCATCGTCTACCGCATCGACGCCTAGGGGAAGGTCTTCGTCGTGCTCGACTCCGCGTACCGCGAGATCAGGGCGCTCGACGTCGGCGGAGGACGGCGCGTCTACGCCGCCGCCGTCGACGGCACGCACGACCGAGCCCGCGCCCCGGCCGGCCGCGGCCCCGGCCACCGCGTCACCGGGCGGCTCGGGCAACGTCGTGGCCGAGGTCACCGTGAGCGAGAGCTTCTCGGTCGTGCCGCCCGCCGGGGGCGCGCCGGTCGCCCTCGCGCCGGCCGGGGCCGGAGGCCGCGTCCGCAGGCCGCGCCGAAGGGCGCCGTGCTGCGCATCCGGCGTCGGGCGACGTCGAGACGCTCTGGAGCTCGCCCGAGGACGTCCCGCACGCGATCGGCGCGTCGCCTCGGGCGTGCTCGTGGGCACCGGGAACAAGGGCAAGGTCTACCGCGTCCGCGACGCCGGGCGGGTGGTCGCTCGTCGCGACCGCCGCCGGCCGAGCAGGTCACCGCCCTCGCGCCGCGGACGCGGGACGGGCGCCGCTCGTCACACGTCGAACCCCGCCCGCGTCTACGCGCTCGGACGCCGACGCTCGCCACGGAGGGCACGTTCGTCTCCGCCGTCAAGGACGCGCAGACGCGTCCGCGCTGGGGCCGGCTCTCCTGGGAGGGCAGGCTTCCCGGCCGGGACCTCGGTGCAGCCTCCAGACGCGGTCGGGCAACACGGCGACCCCGGACGCGACGTGGACCGACTGGTCGGCGCCCCTCACGCGCGCCGAGGGCGAGCCGATCCGCAGCGAGCGCGCCCGCTTCCTCCAGCTGCGCGTGACGCTCGTCGGCAGGGACGGAGCCAGTCCCACCGTCGAGGCGGTCGCGGCCGCCTACCTGCAGCGCAACCTGCCGCCCGAGCGTCAAGATCGATCACCGTCCACCCGCCGGGCGAGGTGTTCCAGAAGCCGATCTCGGTCAGCGGCGAGCCCGAGATCCTCGGCCTCGACGCCGGACCCGCTGAGCGACCGGGCGGCCGCCCGCGCGGCCGGCGGGCAGCCCGCCCGCCGATCACCTTCAGCCGCAAGATGTACCAGCGCGGCCTGCGCACGTTCTCCTGGCAGGCCGAGGACCCGAACGGCGACGCCCTCGTCTACGACGTCCAGTACCGGGCGCCAGGGCGACGACCGCTGGCGGCCGCTCCGCCGCGGCCTCGACGAGCCCGTGCTTCGCCTGGGACACCTCGACGTCCCGAACGGCCGCTACGTCCTGCGCGTGCATCGCCTCCGACGCCCCCGGAAACCCGCCGGCCTTCGTCCTCTCGGGCTCGAAGGACACCTGTCGTTCGAGGTCGACAACGCGCCCCCGACCATCGCCGCTCGCTCGACCGCGCGCACAAGGACCGCGTCCGCGCCGGTCGCGCGCGACGACCGAGCCCCCTCCGCAAGCTCGAGGTCTCGATCGACGCCGGCCGCTGGGAGGAGGTGCACCCGGTCGACGGCATCGCGGACTCGCGCGAGGAGACCTACGAGATCACGCTCCCCGCCGAGTGCCGGCCACCGGCCCGGATCGTGATCCTGCGGGCCAGGACTCCTCGGCAACGTCGCCACCGCCCGCGTCGACGTCCGCTGACCGGAACGCCCGCTGCGCGTCCTGCTCGTCCGCGCCGGCGCCCTCGGGGACCTCCTTCTCCTGCGCCGCGCCTTCGCCGCCCTGCACGGGGCCCGGCATCGCGTCATCCTCCTCGCGCCGGCCGCGCCGGCCGCCGCGCTCCTCGGGCCGGGTCCGGGCGAGGCCGACGAGGTCCTGCCCTGGGACGGCGCCGAGATGGCGGCAATCCTCGCCGGCTCGGAAACGGCGGGACCCGTGGGCTCGGCTCTCCGCTCGGCGGACGCGGTCGTGGCGTTCACCCGTGGCGAGCCGCTCCTCGGCGCGCTCCGGGGCCGAACGCGCCGCCTGATCGCGCGGGACCCCGCGCCACCGCCGCCTGGGCCGCACGCCTCGGTCTGGCTCGCGGGCGCCCTCGAGCCCCTCGGGATCCCTCCCGGAGAGGACCCGCCGCCGCTCGAGTTCACCGCGCCCGAGCGGCGGGAGGCCGAACGACTCACGCGGGAGCTGGCCCCGGGCTTTCTCGCCGTGCACCCGGGCAGCGGCTCTCCCGGCAAGAACTGGCCCCTCGACCGGTTTGCCGCGGCGGCGCGCGCGCTGTGCGGTGGGCGCCCCTGGCTTTTCGCGCGCGGCCCCGCGGAGGAGGCGCTGCCGAGCCCCCCGGGCGCGATCGACGCTCGCGGCTGGCCCCTGCGCGTCCTCGCCGCCGCCCTGTCGGGGGCCGGCCTCTTTCTCGGGAACGACTCCGGTGTCGCCCACCTGGCCGCGGCCTGCGGGGCGAGGACGCTCGCGCTCTTCGGCCCCACGGACCCCGCGCGGTGGGGTCCGGTGGGGCCGGCCGTCGGCACCCTGCGCGCTCCCGGCGGCGTGCTGGAGGATCTCGCGATCGAGCCGGTCGTGGCCGCGGCGCGCGCCCTCGTGTCCCCAGGCGGCGGGACCCTACCGGGCTCCTGAGGCAGCCTCGAACCCGCGGCGGGCGGCGAGCGTGGCGGCGGTGGCCAGGCCGCCGAGCGCGGCCAGGACGCAGAGCCCGACCGTGACCGTCCACTCGGGCACGGTCGACGGGGTCACGACGGCCTGCAGCGCGGGAAGAACGGTGAAGCCCCGGCCGGCACGGAGAGCCGAGAGGCCGGCCGAGAGCGCCAGCCCGGCGAGCCCCACGGCGAGGGCCACCCCCCCACCGACGACCGCGCGGGCGGCGAGGCCCCGGCGCGAGAGAGGCGGCCCCCAGGACGGCGCCCGGACTTCGAACTCGACGTCCCTCACGCCCCACGGCACGAACCGCGCGAGCATCACCAGGCCTGGCACGCCGAAGACCACGGTGAGGACGAAGAAGTCGCGCCAGCCCATCGCATCGGCGAGGACGCCGGCGACCGGCCCCGAGAGGATCCGGGGCAGCGTGAACAGGCTCGAGAGGAGAGCGTACTGGGTCGCGGAGAACCGCTTCTGCGTGAGCCGCAGGAGGAGGACCCCGAACGCCCCCTGCCCGAGGCCGCTCGAGCCCAGCTCGAAGGCCTGCGCCGCGTACATGAGCGGGCGGTTCGTCCCGACCTGCGCGACCGCCGCGTAGCCGAGGTTCGAGACCATCTGGAGGAAGCCGAAGATCCACAGGGCACGGCCGAGGCCGAGGCGGTCGGTCAGGAGGCCGCCGGCGAGGGTGCCGAGGATGGCCGCGGCCTGGCCGATGGTGGCCGTGGCCACGCCGACGTCGAAGTCGTTGAAGCCCGCCTGGACGAGGAAGGGCCGGGTGAGCGCCTGGGTGAGGTTGTCGCTCAGCTTGTACAGGACGACGAAGGCGAGGATCTCGAGCGAGCGGTGCTGCGCGAGGAAGCCGACGAACGGGCCCCACACGGCCTCGCGCAGCGTGCGGGGTGGCGCCGGCAGCTCCTCCGGCTCCGGGGCGAAGACCGTCACGAGCATGAAGGGCAGGTAGAGCAGCGCGAGCAGGACGTTCACGAACGCCCACGAGGTCTCCGCCGCGAGGGTGATCGAGACACCGCCCGCGACCAGCATGGCCGCCCGGTAGAACGCCGTGCGGGCGCCGCTCGCGAACCCCAGCTCCTCGCGCCGCAGCACCTCGACGGCGTAGGCGTCGATCGCGATGTCCTGCGTGGCCGAGGCGAACGCGATCGCGAGGGCGAGGGCGCCGATGACCCAGACGGCCTCGGGGTGGCTCGAGACGCCGGCCAGCCACAGGCCGAGCGCGAGGAGCGCGACCTGGCCCACGAGGATCCAGCCCCGCTTGCGCCCGAGAAGCGGCGGGGGGAAGCGGTCCATCGAGGGCGACCACAGCAGCTTGAAGGACCACGGCGCCTGGGCGAGCGTGAAGAGGCCGATCACCTTGATGTCGACGCCGACGCGGGCCATCCAGGCGGGGATGGCCAGCCAGACGAGGCCGAGGGGCAGGCCCGAGGAGAAGGACATCAGGCAAACGGAGAGCAGGCGCCAGCTCCCGACCATCGAGCGCAGCCCCGTTCCGAAGCCGCGGTTTCGCCGCTCTGCCTCTCGCACTCCGCTTCCCCCGGCGATGGCCGGCGAGGATAGCACCCCTTCGCGCGCCCCCGCTCGTCGAGCCCCAGGCGGCGGACCTTGGCCCAGAGGCCCTGGCGGGTCATGCCGAGCTCGGCGGCGGCGCGGGCCAGGCTCCCGCCGTGGCGCTCGAGCGCCAGCCAGACGATCTCGGCCTCGTGGCGCTCGACGGCGGCCTTCAGCGTCCCGGTGCGGCGGGCCGGCTTCCCCCTGATGTCGTCAGAGAGATCCTCGACGCACACCGCTCGGCCCTCCACTCCCACGACGAGGCGCCGCATCTCGCTCTGGAGCTCGCGGACGTTCCCGGGCCACGGGTGGGCGAGCAGGGCCGCCTCCGCCTCGCGGGACAAGGCGGGCGGCGGGACGCCTCGGGCGGTCGCGTGCGTCCGCAGGAAGTGACGGGCGAGCAGGAGCACGTCCGCCCCGCGGTCGCGCAGGGGCGGCAGGACGAGCAGCTCCCCCTTGAGCCGGAACCAGAGATCCAGCCGGAAGCGCCCCTCCCGCACGCGACGGGCGAGGTCGGCGTTGGTGGCGCTGATCACGCGAACGTCCGCTCGCCTCGGCGCCGTCTCGCCCAGCCTCTGGTACTCGCCGTCCTCGAGGAACCGCAGGAGCCGCACCTGCGCCAGGGGCGACATCTCCCCCACCTCGTCGATGAAGAGGGTGCCCCCGTCGGCCTCGGCCACGTAGCCGTCGCGGGCGGCGACCGCCCCCGTGAACGCGCCGCGTGAGTGGCCGAAGAGCTCCCCCACGACGAGCTCGTCGCTGAAGCCCGCGACGTTCACCGCCACCAGGCGGCGCCGCGCGCGGGGCGAGGCCTCGTGGAGCGCCTTGGCGACCCCCTCCTTCCCAGTCCCCGACTCCCCGAAGACGTGGACGCGCAGGTCGCTCGGCCCGAACAGCGCCACGCTCCGCCTCACGCGCTCCATCGCCGGACAGCGGCCGAGCAGCCCGGCGAGAGTCCGCTTTTCGCACTCCATCCGTCCCTCCCTTTCAGGCGACGACGTCCCGCGAGCACCGGGACGGGGGCGGAGACTAACGGGAGGCCGCCATGGCCGCGGCGCGCGCTGTCACACAAAATGGAGCGTCACACTGCCCCGTTCCTTGACAGCACGGAATGCGTTGCTCCACGATGGCCCGCGTGCTGCGCTTTCTCACCGCGGGCGAGTCTCACGGACCCGGCCTGACCGTCGTCGTGGACGGGCTGCCCGCCGGAGTGCCGGTGGAGCGCGCGGCGATCGACGCCGACCTGCGGCGCCGCCAGGGCGGCTACGGCCGCGGCGGGCGCATGAAGATCGAGACCGACACGGTCGAGCTCCTCTCCGGCGTGCGCCACGGTCGGACGCTGGGCTCGCCGGTCGCCCTGCTCGTCCGCAACCGCGACCACGAGAGCTGGGCGGACGTGATGTCGCCCGACCCGCAACCCGACGCGGCACGGGAGCGCCGGCGCCTTCGCTACCCCCGGCCCGGGCACGCGGACCTCGCCGGTGCCCTCAAGTACGGGACCACCGACCTGCGTAACGTCGTCGAGAGGGCGAGCGCGCGGGAGACCACGGCCCGAGTGGCGGCCGGGGCCCTGGCCCGGGCCCTGCTGCGGGAGGCGGGGGCGGAGGTGCGCAGCCACGTCGTCCGCATCGGCGAGGCGGCGCTGCCCGCCGGACCCGCGGCGTGGGAAGCCCTCGACCGCGTGGAGGAGAGCCCGGTCCGGTGCGTGGACCCCGGGGTGGCGGAGGCGATGGTCGCCGCGATCGACCGGGCCCGGAAGGACGGCGACTCCGTGGGCGGGACGGTGGAGGTGATCGCGCGCGGCGTGCCGGCCGGCCTCGGGTCCTTCGCCCAGTGGGACCGTCGGCTCGACGGGAGGATCGCGCAGGCGCTCATGTCGATCCACGCGGTGAAGGCGGTGGCGATCGGGGAGGGCTTCGCCGGAGCGCAGACGCGCGGCTCCGCGTTCCACGACGAGATCCTGTGGGAGCCCGAGGCCGGGCTGGAGCGACCCACGAACCGCGCTGGCGGCCTGGAGGGTGGGGTCACGAACGGCGAGGAGATCCGGGCCCTCGCGGTCGTGAAGCCCATCCCCACCCTGCTCATCGCCCTGCGGTCGGTCGACCTCGCCACCGGCGAGCCCCAGAAGGCCTCCGTCGAGCGGAGCGACACCTGCGTGGTGCCCGCCGCCGGCGTCGTGGCCGAGGCCATGCTCGCGCTGGTCCTGGCCGACGCCCTGCTCGAGAAGGCGGGGGGCGACTCTCTCGAGGAGCTCCTCGCGCACCTCGAGACGACCCGGGCCCGGCAACGCGCGGCTCGCCGGCCCCCGGTGAGGCCTCGCCGGGCCCGAATCCGGCGATAATCCCCCTCGGCCATGCCCATCCGCCCGATCGTCAAGTACGGCGACCCGGTCCTGCACGCATCCGCCGCCCCCGTGGAGCGGATCGACGACGCGATCCGCTCCCTCCTCGACGACATGATCGCGACGATGTACGCGGCCCCCGGCATCGGCCTCGCCGCGCCGCAGGTCGGCGTGCCGCTCCGGGCGATCGTGATCGACCTGTCCGTGGGCGAGGACCCCTCCCAGGTCATCAGGCTGGTCAACCCCGAGTTCCTGGAGCGCGAGGGCGAGCAGAAGCACGAGGAGGGCTGCCTCTCGGTCCCGGGCTACGGGGGCTCGCCGGCCCGGCCGGCCCGGGTCGTGGTGAGGGGCCTCGACCCGGAGGGCCGCGAGCGGGTCTACACGGCCACCGAGCTGCTGGCCCGGGCCTTCTGCCACGAGATCGACCACGTCGACGGGCTGCTCTTCGTGGACCGCCTCTCGCCGCTCAAGCGCGACCTCATGAAGCGCAAGCTGCGCAAGAAGGCCCGGGAGGGCTGGGAGGAGGAGTAGACCCCGTGCGGATCGTGTTCCTCGGCAGCGGGGCCTTCGCCATTCCCTGTTTCGAGGCGCTCCTCGACGCCGGCCACGAGGTCCCCGCTCTCGTCACGCAGCCGGACCGCGAGAAGGGGCGCGGCCAGGCGATGGCCCCTCCCCCGCTCAAGCCGGTGGCCGAGCGGCGAGGCATCCCCGTCCTCCAGCTCCGGCGCGTGCGCGAGCCCGAGGCCCAGGAGGCGCTGCGCCGGCTCGAGCCGGAGCTGCAGGTGGTGGTGGCGTTCGGCCAGATCCTCCCGCGAAGCGTCATCGACATCGCCCCGCGCGGGACGGTCAACGTGCACGCCTCGCTGCTCCCCAGGCTCCGGGGGGCGGCGCCCATCCAGTGGGCGATCGCCGGCGGCGAGAGCGGGACCGGGGTCACCACGATGCTGATCGACGAGGGGCTCGACACCGGTCCGACGCTGCTCGCGCGCTCGACGCCGATCGGCCCCGAGGAGACGGCGGCGGAGCTCGAGGCCCGCCTCGCCCACCTCGGCGCCGACGTGCTGCTCGAGACCGTGCGGGGCCTCGGCGACGGGACCCTCGTCCCGGTGCCCCAGGACCACGCGCGGGCGACGCTCGCCCCGATCCTGAAGAAGGAGGACGGCCGGATCGACTGGTCGCGGCCCGCCGCCGCCACCCGCTGCCGGGCGCGCGGGTTCCACCCCTGGCCCGGGGCCTTCACGTTCCACGACGGGCGGCTCCTGAAGGTGCTGCGCGTGCGCGAGGTCCCGGGCGCCGGGCCCGCGGCGGAGGCGGGGACGGTCGTGGCGATCGACGGCGCGGGCGTGCGCGTCGCCTGCGGCGACGGGTCCCGGCTGCTCCTGCTCGAGGTCCAGCCGGAGAGCCGACGCGCCATGACGGCGGCGGCCTGGGCCTCCGGCGCGCGCCTGCGCCCGGGCGCACGGCTGGGCTGACCCTTGCCGGCGCCCGCCCGCACCGCGGCCCTCGACGTCCTGCGCCGGCTGTCCGCCGGACGGGTCACGCTGGCGGACGCTCTCGCCGCGCCGCGCAGTAGAGCGCCTCGACGCCCGGGACCGGGGTCTCGTCCACGAGATCGTGCTCGGGACGCTGCGGCGCCGCGGCTGGCTGGACTACGTCCTCGCGGGCCTCTCGAGCCGGCCACTCGAGGACGTCGACCCCGGCGTCCTCGACGCCCTGCGGCTGGGCGCCTACCAGCTGCTGTACCTGCGGGTCCCCCCGCACGCCGCCGTCTCCGAGACGGTCGAGCTCGCCCGCGCGGTCGAGCCGCGGGCAGCCGGCTTCGCGAACGCCATCCTGCGCCGGCTCCTGCGCGAAGGCCCCCCCGCGGAACCCGACCCGAACGCGGACGCGCTGCGGTGGCTCACCTCGGCGGGGTCGCTCCCGCGCTGGCTCGCGGAGCGCTGGCTCTCGCAGCTGGGGGCGGGCCCGGCCACGGCGCGCGCCCGCGCCGCGCTCGAGGTTCCCCCGACGTACTTCCGCCTGAACCCCCGGCGCCTCGACGCCCGCGAGCGTCTGGCCGAGGCGGGCGTCGAGGCGCGCGACGTCGCGCTGTGTCCGGGCGCCTTCGAGGCGCCGGAGGGTCGACGGCTCTCTGCCCTGGCCGCCGAAGGGGTCGGTCTACGTCCAGGACGCCGGCTCGCAGCTCGTCGGCCGCCTCGCCGCCGGCGAGGGTCTCGTTCTCGACGCGTGCGCCGCTCCCGGGGGAAAGGCGCTCCTCATCGGCGACCTCGGAGGCGGGAGCACGCGTGTCGTCGCGGCCGAGGCCTCGCGGCGGCGCCTGGCCACCCTCGCCCGCCTGCGCTCCCGGTGGGGCGCCGACGAACGTCTCGGTCGTCGCGGCGGACGCGACGAGCCCTCCCTTCGCGTGCCGGTTCGACACCGTTCTCCTCGACGCGCCCTGCAGCGGCCTCGGCACGCTCGGCCGCAACCCCGACCTGCGCTGGCGGCTCGAACCGGAAGAGGTCGGGCGGCACGCCGCCCGGCAGGCGGCCCTGCTCGAGAGCCTCGCGCCGCTCGTGCGCCCCGGCGGGCGGCTCGTCTACGCCACCTGCTCCCTCGAGCCCGAGGAGAACGAAGGGGTGGTGGGGCCCTTCCTCGCAGGCCCACCCGGAGTTCGGGGCCGAGGACCCACCCGCCCTGGTCGGCACCCTTCCGCGCGGGGGCCTTCCTCAGGGTCGACCCGTCCGTTCACCGCGCGGACGGCTTCTTCGCCGCGTGCCTGCGCCGCGCGGGACCCGCCGAGGGGATGTGGTAACCTCGACTCCGCGCAACGAACGCGCCTCCCACGCCTTGAGCCCTTCCAAGATCCTCCGCCTCGTCGGCCAGAACGCCCTGCTCGCGGCCGCCCTGCTCGCTACCGCCGGGGCGAGCGCCCTCGTGACCATGCGGGTCGTCCTCGCCTCGCGTGACGTGACCGTTCCGTCGCTCGTCGGCCGGGCCGCTGGCCGACGCGGGCGCCCTCGCCGAGCGCGACGGCCTGGCCCTGCGCATCGAGGGGCGGCGGCACGAGGCCGCGGTGCCGGCCGAGCACGTCGTGAGCCAGGAGCCGCCCCCCGGGGCGACGCTCAAGGCTCATCGGGCGGTGCGGGTCTGGCTCAGCCTCGGCCCCCGGCGGGTCAGCGTGCCCGCGGTCGAGGGCGAGTCCGCGCGCACCGCGCGGATGGCGCTCGAGCAGGCCGGCGTCCCCCTGGCCCGCGTGGTGGAGATCCCGGACGCTGCCGCGGAGGGCACGGTGCTCGTCCAGCGTCCCCCGGCCGGCGAGGCCGACCTCTCGACGGGCGGTGCTTCCCTGCTCGTGAGCCGCGGCCCGGGAGGTGCGAGCTACGTGATGCCGGACCTCATCGGGCGAGAGGCGGGGCCCGTCCTCGCCGCTCTCCAGGCGGCCGGGCTGAAGGTGTCGGACGTGCGCTACCGCACCTACCCGGGGGTGGCGCCCGGCATCGTGCTGCGGCAGACGCCCTCGGCGGGCCATCCGGTCAGCCCGAGGACGGCCCTCAGCCTCGACGTGAGCAAGGCGGCCTCGTGATCCTCGCGCCCTCGATCCTCGCCTGCGACCTCGGCCACCTCGCCGACGAGATCGCCGCCGTCGAGCGCGGTGGCGCCGGCCTCGTCCACGTGGACGTCATGGACGGGCGCTTCGTGCCGAACATCACGCTCGGTCCTGCCGTGGTCCAGGCCTGCCGTCGCGCCACTGGCCTGCCCATCGACGTGCACCTGATGATCGAGGACGCGGAGCGCCATCTCGACGCGTTCGTGGACGCCGGGGCCGCGTCGGTCAGCCTCCACGTCGAGGCCCTTCCCCACCTGCAGAGGGCGGTCGACCACCTGCGGGAGCGGGGCGTGCGCCCGGGCGTCGCGCTCAACCCCTCGACGCCGCTCGGGCTGCTCGAGGAGATCCTGCCGGAGGTGGACTTCGTGCTCGTGATGTCGGTCAATCCGGGCTTCTCGTTCCAGAAGTTCCTGCCCGGAAGCCTGGACAAGATCCGTCGGCTGCGCCGGACGCTCGACGAGCGCGGGCTGCGCGCCCGCATCCAGGTCGACGGCGGCGTGACCCTCGACAACGTCCGGACCGTCGTCGAGGCGGGCGTGGAGATCGTGGTGGCGGGGGCGGCCGCCTTCGCCGGCGGAGACCCGGAGAGGGCCGCGCGATCTCTCGTCGAGGCCGTGCGTTGAAGGCGGTCGTCACCGGCGTCGCCGGCTTCATCGGCTCCCACGTGGCGGACAGCCTGCTCGGCGACGGGCACGAGGTCGTCGGCATCGACTGCTTCACCGACTACTACCCGCGCCCGCTCAAGGAGAGGAACCTCGAGGCCGCGCGCAGCCACGACCGCTTCCGTATCGTGGAGGCGCGCCTGCAGGACGTCGACCTCGGACCCGTTCTCGACGGCGCCGCCCACGTCTACCACCTCGCGGCGCAGGCGGGCGTGCGCGCCTCGTGGGGCCGGGAGTTCGCCGACTACACCGATCACAACGTCCTCGCCACGCAGCGGCTGCTGGAGGCGGCCCTCGCGGCCGGGCGGCCGGCGTTCGTCTACGCGTCGTCCTCGTCCGTCTACGGCGACACGCCGGTCCTGCCCTTCCGGGAGGACGGCCCCTGCCAGCCGGTCTCGCCCTACGGCGTGACCAAGCTGGCCGGCGAGCACCTCGCCGTGCTCTACCAGCGCAACCACGACCTCCCCACCGTGAGCCTGCGCTTCTTCACCGTCTACGGGCCGCGGCAGCGGCCGGACATGGCCTTCCACCGCTTCCTCAAGGCCGCCCGGGACGGCCGGCCGGTGACGGTCTTCGGCGACGGGCGGCAGACGCGCGACTTCACCTTCGTCTCCGACATCGTCGCCGCGGTGCGGGCGGCCCCGCTTTCGGGCCGACCGGGCTCCGTGTATAACGTGGGAGGCGGCGAGCGCGTCGCCCTCCACGAGGTCCTGCGCGTGCTCGAAACCGTGACCGCGCGGCCCCTCCGGGTGGAGCGCCAGGAGGCCCAGAAGGGCGACATGAGGGACACGTTCGCCGACACCACCGCCGCCCGACGCGACCTCGGGTTCCGCTCGAGCGTCGCTCTCGCCGACGGGCTCGCTCGCCAGTGGGAGTGGATCCGGAGGCTGCCGTGAAGCGCGCCGTCGCCCTGCTGCTCCTCCTCCTCGGGCCGGCGTGCGCGGGCCACCAGATCGACCTCGAGGCGCTGTCGAGCGCCTCGGACGAGATCGTCTGGGAGGCCGGCGAGAAGGCCGTCTCGAAGAAGGACTGGGAGTCGGCGCGGCAGTACTATCGCCGGCTGATCGACGCCTTCCCGCAGAGCCAGCACCAGCCGGGCGCGCGGATCGCGCTGGCGGACACCTACTTCGAGGAGGGGGGACGGCCAACTACGTCCTGGCGGTCTCCTCGTACCGAGAGTTCCTGACCCTCTACCCGCAGCACCCGAAGTCGGACTACGCGCAGTTCCGCGCCGGCGAGTCCTACTTCAAGCAGAAGAACTCGCCGGACCGCGACCAGACGTCCACCCAGCAGGCCCTCGAGGAATACCAGCGGCTCCTCGACGTCTACCCGCAGTCGGCCTACGTGGAGCCCGCGCGCGACAAGATCCACCTGTGCCGGCAGGCTCTCGGCCGGGCGAACTTCCAAGTCGGCTACTTCTACCAGAAGACGCGCCAGGCGTGGCGCGCGGCCATCGCGCGCTACGAGGTCATCCTCTCCGAGTACCCCGATTTCGACCGGGTGGACGAGGTCCTCTACCGGCTCGCCGAGTGTCTCGGCAACGCCGGCCGGTACGCCGAGGCGCGCCCTCACCTCGGGCGCCTCCAGGCCGAGTTCCCCGAGAGCCCGTTCAGGGAATCGGCCAAGAAGCTCGAGGCGACCTTCCCGCCCCCCGGTGTCCCGGCCACGCCTCCGCCTGCCGGCTCGCCTTCTCAGAAGAAGCCCGATGACCCTCCGAAGACGGGCTCTCCCCCGGGAAGCCGCTGACCTCAAGTGTCACTTTGAGGATTTGCCTAAACATCTCTTGACGAAACGCCTTTTTTCCTGATACCGTCCCGCGAGGGCTCGGTCCCGGTGTGAAGGCCGTGGCTCGTGGAGGACGGGGACAGATCCGTCCGGGAGGAAAGGCTGTGAGACCGAAGCTGATCCTGGGTGGTCTCGTGACACTCGCGCTTGCGGGGGGCCTCGCCCTCGCGCAGGACGCGCCGGCAGGCCTCCAGACGGGGCCCGCCACCATCGCTCCCCACTGGACGAAGAACCCCGACTTCCCCACCCAGGTGCCGGAGGGCGTCGCCTACCACATCGTCGAGCGTGGCGACACGCTGTGGGACCTCGCCGGCCGCTACCTGAAGACCCCGTACCTCTGGCCCCAGATCTGGGACCAGAACAAGTACATCAAGGACGCGCACTGGATCTACCCGGGGGACCCCGTGCTCCTGCCCAAGCTCGAGGTGGTCGCCGAGCAGGCCGGACAGGCGCCGCCCCCCGGCGGCCCCGAGGGCCTGGGCGAGGAGCCGGCCGAGCTCGGGGCGGCTCCCGGCGACGCCAGCGCGGCGGCGGCCCTCGCCCCGGTGACCGAGGAGCAGGCCCTGCAGTGCGCGCAGTACGTCGTCTCCGAGCGCGAGGACGAGAGCCTCTACCTCGTCGGGTCCGAGCTCGGGAGCGACAAGACCGCCCTGTCCGAGCGTGACATCGTCTACCTCAACAAGGGGGCCAACGCGGGCGTGAAGGCCGGGGACCTCTACACGCTCCACCACGTCGCCTACCCGCTGAGACACCCGGTCTCGGGCAAGAAGCTGGGCACCAAGATCGAGACGACCGGCTGGGTGAAGGTGATCCTCGTCCAGGAGGACGCCGCCTGCGCCGTGATCGAGACCGTGTGTGCGGACGTCCACGCCGGCGACTACCTGAAGCCGTTCGAGAAGGTCAACGTGCCCATGGTCGTCCGTCGGGCACCCGCGGAGTGCTGCGCCCCGGCGAACGGCAAGATCTCCCGCCACGTGGTGGACGTCCAGGACGACGCGACGATCGCCGGCACGGGCCACTTCGTGACGATCGACGCGGGCCTCGAGGACGGGGTCGCTCCGGGGAACGTCTTCTCGGTGTTCCGCATCGTCTACCCCTCCGTCCCGACGCCCCGCGACGCCGTGGGAGAGGCGACCGTCGTCTCGGTGCGCGAGAAGACCGCGACGGCGAAGGTGACCTACGCAAAACGGGAGATCATGGTCGGCGACGAGGCAGAGCTGCGCTAGGCGCTCGCCGTCGCCCTCGGCAAGGGCCTGGCCCCGCGGGGCCAGGCCCTTTTCTCATTCGCGGCCGGCGTCCCCCGCCCCGTCCCCCCGTCCCGGCCCTCGCACGACGTCCTTCCAGAAGCGCCGGAAGTAGTCGGCGCCGGAGAAGAGCGTCACCGCCACCACCACGGCGAGCGCGATGAGGCCGGGGACCCGCAACGCGGGCAGGGGCCGGGAAAGAAGGACCAGCAGGATCGCCGTGACCTGGACGACCATCTTGGCCTTCCCCAGGCCCGAGGCCCGGATGAGAATGCCCCGGCCCGCGGCGACGTTTCGCAGGCCGGTCACCGCGATCTCCCGGGCGAGGATGATCATCACCACCCAGGCCGGCACGAGCCCTATCTCGACGAGGGAGAGGAACGCGGCCGCGTTGAGGAGCTTGTCCGCGAGCGGGTCGAGGAGGATGCCGAGGCGGGTCACCTGGTTCCGGCGCCGCGCGACGAAGCCGTCGAGAAAGTCCGTGAGGACGGCAACGCCGTAGATGGCAGCACCGAAGTAGAGGTGCCACTCGAACCGCGTCAACAGCACGACCACCAGCAGCGGCACGAGGAAGATGCGCAAGACGGTGAGCGCGTTCGGCAGGTTCCACTTGCGGTCGTGCGGGCTCAACGCGGGGTCTTATATGGGATGGTCGCGCGGACGTCAAGGACGGCGTGGCGGCGTCTCCCGCCGAGGGGTGCTATGATCCGCGGCCCAGGATCATGAGAGCCGTCATCCTCGCCGGCGGTGAGGGGACCCGCCTTCGGCCCCTCACCCTCTCGACACCGAAGCCCGTCGTCCCCGTCGTGGACCGCCCGTTCCTGCGGCACCAGCTCGACCTGCTGGCGGCGGCGGGCGTGCGGGAGGTGGTCTTCTCGGTCGCGTACCGGCCCGAGCGCGTCGAAGCGGTCTTCGGCGACGGCCGCGCTTTCGGCGTCCACATCCGGTATGCCGTCGAGGACACCCCGCTCGGCACGGGCGGGGCGGTGCGCAACGCCCTGCCTCTGCTCGACGAGCGTACGATCGTGCTGAACGGTGACGTCCTGACCGACGTCGACCTCGCCGCCGTGGTCGCCCGGCACGCGGCCGAGGGCGCATCGGCCACCATCGTTCTCACCCCGGTGGAGAACCCGGCCGCCTACGGTCTCGTCGAGACGGACCCGGCGGGCCGCGTGAAGCGCTTCCTCGAGAAGCCGCGGCCGGAGGAGATCACGACCGACACGATCAACGCCGGGATCTACGTCCTCGAGACCGGCGTGATCGACCTCATGCCCGCCGGGGTCAACTACTCGATCGAGCGGGGCTTCTTCCCCACCCTCCTCGCGCGGGGCGACCGCGTCCTGGGGCCCGTCCACCGCGGCTACTGGATCGACATCGGGACCCCCGAAAAGTACCTGCAGGTCCACCGCGACATCCTGGGCCGGCGCTTCGCGGTGTCGCTCGACGGCGCTCCCCGCGGCGCCGGCTTCGTCCACCCGGCCGGGCACGTGTCCGACGAGGCGGTGCTCGACGGGGCGTTCTACGTCGGGCCCGGCTGCGAGGTCGAGGCGGGGGCTCGGCTGGGACCGGGAACCGTGCTGGTGGCCGACGTGCGCGTGCGCAAGGGGGCCTCCTTGCGGGACTGCGTCCTCTGGCGCGGCGTCGAGGCCGGGCCCGACTGCGAGGTCGAGGGCTGCCTCGTCGGCCCCGGCGTCCGCCTCGGCCGCTCGAGCACGCTGCGCCACGCCGTCCTCGGGGAGGGGTCGGCGGTGAGCGACTACTCCCGGACCCTCTAGCCCCCCTCGAGGAGACATGACCGCCATCGAGCCCGGCATCTTCAAGGCGTACGACATCCGGGGGCTCTTCCCCTCGCAGCTCGACGCCGAGGTCGCGCGGCGCGTCGGCCGCGCGTTCGTGGACTACCTCGGGGCGCGCCGCATCGCCGTCGGACGGGACTGCCGCCTCTCCTCGCCCGAGCTCGCGGCCGCGTTCGTCGCCGGCGCCCGCTCGCAGGGCGCCGACGTGACCGACATCGGCGTCGTCGGCACCGACGTGCTCTACTTCCACGTGGCGCACCGCGACCTCGACGGGGGCGCGATCGTCACCGCCTCCCACAACCCGAAGGAGTGGAACGGGGTCAAGCTCGTCCGGCGCGGGGCCCTCGCCCTCTCCGGTGACGCCGGGATCAAGGAGATCCGCGAGTGGCTCGGCGCCGGCCGCTACGCGGACGACCCGCCGCCGGCCGGCGCCCTCCACACCGCGGAAGTGCGCGAGGAGTACTCCCGGCACTGCCTCTCCTTCGTCGACCCCGCCTCGATCCCGCGGCTGCGGGTCGTCCTCGACACCGCGAACGGGATGGGGGCGGTGGGGGCCTCGGCCATCTTCCCCCACCTGCCGGTGGACACGGTGCGGATGTACTTCGAGCTCGACGGGACGTTCCCGAACCACCCGGCCGACCCGCTGCTCGAGGAGAACCGGCGCGACGTCGTGGAGCGCGTGCTCTCCGAGGGGGCCGACCTCGGGATCGCCTGGGACGGGGATGCCGACCGCTGCTTCTTCATCGACGACACGGGCGAGTACGTGCCCGGCGACTTCGTGACCGCCCTCCTCGGCGAGACCTTCGCCCGGCGGGAGCCCGGGGCGAAGATCGTCTACGACGTCCGGGCCTCGCGCGCGGTGGCCGACCGCGTGGGCGCGGCCGGCGGCGTCGCCCTGATGAACCGGGTGGGCCACGCCTTCATCAAGAAGCGGATGCGCGACGAGCGCGCGGTCTTCGGGGGCGAGGTCTCGGGGCACTTCTACTTCCGCGAGAACTGGTTCGCGGACAACGGCATGATCCCGGCCCTGCTGGTGCTCGAGATGCTGGGCCGCGAGCGCCGCCGCCTCAGCGAGATCCTCCGTCCCCTCCGCGAGCGGTACCACATCTCCGGGGAGATCAACTCGCGGGTGGACGACGTGGAGCGGGCCCTCGCCCGAATCGCCGAGCGGTACCGCGACGGGAGGGTCACCGGGCTCGACGGGGTGTCCGTGGACTACGACGCGTGGCACTTCAACGTGCGGCCCTCGAACACGGAGCCGCTGCTGCGCCTGAACCTGGAGGCGGCCAGCCGCGCCGAGATGGAACGGCGGCGGGACGAGGTGCTGTCGGTCATCCGCGCCTGAGCGGGCGCGCCTTGACCGCGCCGGAGGCGGTGGCTATCATCGTCGGGTCGAGCGCAAGCAGGCGGGCGTAGCTCAGCTGGTAGAGTACGAGCTTCCCAAGCTCGGAGTCGCGGGTTCGAATCCCGTCGCCCGCTCCAATCGCCCACGCCGACGCCGGCCAGTGGACCCTCTCGGGAGGTAGGCATGGGAATCTTCGGCAAGGACAGCAAGCCGCCGGAGGGCGCAGCGCGAGCGGCGGCGCCCGCCTCGGCCCCACCGGCGGCGGCCTCTCCCCGCCCGTCGACGCCTTCGCCCTGCGTGATCGGGGCCAAGACGCAGCTCAAGGGCGAGCTCACCGGCGCCGAGACCGTCTTCGTCGAGGGCCTGGTGGAGGGGACCATCCGGATCACCGGCGACCTGCGCGTCGCTCCGGGCGGGACCGTCAAGGCCACGGTGTCGGCGAAGACCGTGGTGGTGTCGGGCGAGCTCGTCGGCGACTGCCAGGCCGCCGAGCGAGTGGAGATCGAGGCGAGCGGCCGGCTCACCGGCAACATCCGGGCGCCCCGCGTGGTCATCGTGGAGGGAGCGACCTTCCGCGGCAACAGCGACATGTCACCCCACCCGGGGGGTGGGAAGGCGTAGGAGGATTCCATGGCCAGCACCCACGGGAACTACATCGACGGGCAGTGGGTCCCCGCCGCTTCCGGGCGGACCTTCGAGAACCGCAACCCGGCGGACCGCGACGAGCTCGTCGGCGTCTTCGCCGACTCCGGGCCCGAGGACGTGGAGAAGGCGATCGCGACGGCGCGGGCCGCCTTCCCGAAGTGGAAGGCCCTGCCGGCGCCCAAGCGGGGCGAGATCCTCTACCGGGCCGCCGAGATCCTCGTGCGGAAGAAGGAGGATCTCTCGCGGGACATGACGCGGGAGATGGGGAAGATCCTGGACGAGACCCGCGGGGACGTCCAGGAGGCGATCGACATGACGTACTACATGGCCGGCGAGGGACGCCGCCAGTTCGGCCAGACCACCCCGTCGGAGATGCCGGACAAGTTCCAGATGTCGGTGCGTCAGCCGGTGGGGGTCGCCGGGCTCATCACCCCGTGGAACTTCCCCATGGCGATCCCCTCGTGGAAGATGATGCCCGCGCTCATCCTGGGCAACACGGTGGTGATCAAGCCGGCGACCGACACCCCGCTCTCGGTCGTGAACCTCGTCAAGGTCCTCGAGGATGCCGGCCTCCCCCGCGGTGTCGTGAACATGGTGAGCGGGAGCGGCTCGAAGGTCGGGACGCCGCTCATGGGCCACGGGGACGTGGGCATCGTCTCCTTCACCGGCTCGACGGAGATCGGCCGGAAGGTCTCGCAGGCGTGCGCCCCCGGCTTCAAGCACTGCCACCTCGAGATGGGCGGCAAGAACGTCATCATGGTGATGGACGACGCCCGCCTCGACCTCGCGGTCGAGGGCGCGCTCTGGGGCGGCTTCGGCACCACCGGCCAGCGCTGCACCGCGTCGAGCCGGGTGGCCGTCCACAAGAAGGTCTACGCGGAGTTCGTCGAGCGCTTCGTGGCGGGGGCCAGGGGCCTGCGGGTCGGCAACGGCCTCGACCCGAAGACCCAGATGGGTCCCTGCGTCAACGAGGGGCAGCTCCACACGGTCGAGAGCTACGTGAAGATCGGCAAGGACGAGGGGGCAAAGCTCCTGGCCGGAGGCACCCGCCTCTCGGGCGGAGCCCACGCCAAGGGCTACTTCCACGAGCCGACGATCTTCGGCGACTGCTCGCCGAAGATGCGGGTCGCCCACGAGGAGATCTTCGGCCCCGTGGTCTCGGTGATCCCGGTGGGGTCCCTCGAGGAGGCGATCGAGGTCGGCAACTCGGTGGAGTACGGCCTCTCGGCCTCGATCTACACCCAGGACGTCAACAAGGCCTTCACCGCCATGAGGGAGATCTACACCGGGATCTTCTACGTGAACGCGCCCGACGATCGGGGCCGAAACCCACCTCCCCTTCGGCGGGACGAAGGGCACCGGCAACGGGCACCGGGAGGCCTGCGTGCAGGCCCTCGACGTCTTCTCCGAGTGGAAGAGCATCTACATCGACTTCAGCGGAAAGCTGCAGCGGGCCCAGATCGACTGAAACGGGTATAATTTCGGCCGAAACGATGCCCGCGACGGCTTTGGACGACCGCAGGCGCGAAGTCCTGCGGACGCTCATTCAGCTTCACGTCGACAGCGGTGAGCCCGTGGGCTCGGAGAACCTGTCCCGCGCCCTCGGGCGCTCGCTCTCCCCCGCCTCGCTGCGGGCGATCATGGCCGACCTCGAGGCGCTCGGGTACCTCGACCACCCCCACACGAGCGCGGGGCGCGTCCCGACCGACGAGGGCTACCGCTTCTTCGTCGACTCGCTCATGAACCTGCACCCGCTCGCCCCGGGCGAGGCGGCCCGCATCGCGAGCGAGCTCCGCTCGCCCGAGGGCTCGGTCGAGCAGACGATGGAGCGCGCCTCGCACCTTCTCTCGCGCCTGAGCCGGCACGTGGGCTTCGTGCTCACCCCCGACATCGCGAGGACCAGCTTCCGCCACGTGGACCTCGTGCCCCTCGGGCACCCGCGCGTGCTCGTGGTGATGGTCTCCGCCAACGGCATCGTCACCCACAAGGTGATCGAGGTCGAGGAGGAGCTGGGCCCGAGCGACCTGCAGGCCTGCGCGAACTACCTGAACGAGCACTTCGCCGGCATGACCCTCGCGGAGATCCGCGCGCGCCTGCTCGAGCTGATGAATGAAGAGAAGGCCCTCTACGACTCGCTGCTCAAGAAGGTGGTCGCCCTCGGGGAGCGTGCCTTCTCTGTCGGCGAGGGCGAGCCGAGCGTCTATCTCGACGGCACCTCCAACATCCTCTCCCACCCCGAGTTCGACGACCTCGAGCGGATGCGGGCGCTGTTCCGGACGTTCGAGGAGAAGAGCCGGCTGGTGCGGATCCTCAACGCCTGCATCACCGGCGACGGGATCCGGGTGCTCATCGGCCACGAGAACCCGGACCCGGAGCTGCGGGACCTGTCTCTCGTCGCCGCGAGCTGCCGGGTCGAGGGCGAGCCGGGGTTCGGCCTCGGAGTGCTCGGCTCGACCCGCATGGAGTACGCGCACGTCGTGTCGCTCGTCGACCACATCGCCCGGGCCGTCTCGGAGATCCTGCGGGGGCACCGCGCGTGAGCACGAAGGGCAACGGACAGGACGAGAACCTCCCGGTGGCCGCGCCGCCGGCGCCCGAAGGCTCCGAAGCGGCACCCGACGCCGGGACGGAGGCGTCCGAGGAGTCGGGGCTCGCGGCGAGCGAGCCGCCCGACGAGCTCGAGGCGCTGCGCCGCGAGCGGGACGACCTCAAGGACGCGCTGCTGCGCCGCCGGGCGGACTTCGAGAACTTCCGGCGCCGCGTGGAGCGCGACCGCGCCGGCGTCACGGCCGAGGCCGAAGCCGGGATCCTCCGCCAGGTCCTCGGTACCGTCGACAACCTCGAGCGGGCGCTGGGCGCCGCCGGCGGGGACTCGAGCCTGCGCGAGGGCGTCGAGCTCACCCACCGCGAGCTGCTCTCGCTCCTCGACTCGCTCGGCGTGGAGACGGTCGCGCCGCTGGGACAGCGGTTCGACCCCTCCCTCCACCAGGCCATCGTGCACGAGCCGGCCGCGGGATACGAGGCGGGGACGGTGGCGGAGGTCTTCCGGAAGGGCTACACGTACAAGGGCCGGCTGCTCCGCCCGGCGCTCGTGAAGGTCGCGAGCGGCGAGCCGGAGGATGCCGACGACGGCGGGGACGTGGAGTAGGAGCGGGACGGAATTAGGGAGCGAGGTTCCACCGTGGGAAAGATGATCGGCATCGACCTGGGCACGACGAACTCGTGCGTGGCGGTGATGGAGGGCGGCGTCCCGCAGGTCATCCCCAACCAGGAGGGGGCGCGCACGACGCCCTCCATCGTGGGCTTCACGGCCAAGGGCGAGCGGCTGGTCGGGCAGATCGCCAAGCGGCAGGCCCTGACCAACCCGAAGAACACCGTCTTCGCCGTCAAGCGCCTCATCGGCCGCAAGTTCGACTCCCCCGAGGCCGAGCAGGCGCGGCAGTTCCTGCCCTTCCAGCTCATACCCGCCCCGAACGGCGACGTCTCCATCCAGATCGAGGACAAGCCCTATTCGCCGCCCGAGATCTCCTCGTTCGTGCTCCAGAAGCTGAAGGCGGCGGCGGAAGACTACCTCGGCGAGACGGTCGAGGAGGCGATCATCACCGTCCCCGCCTACTTCAACGATCCCCAGCGCCAGGCGACCAAGGACGCCGGTCTCATCGCGGGCCTCAAGGTCTCCCGCATCATCAACGAGCCCACCGCGGCCGCCCTCGCGTACGGGCTCAAGAACTCCGGCAAGAGCGGCCAGTTCGTGGCCGTCTACGACCTCGGCGGGGGCACCTTCGACATCACGATCCTCGAGATGGCGGACGGGCTGTTCCAGGTCCGGGCGACCGGCGGCGACACCTACCTCGGGGGGGAGGACTTCGACCAGCGGGTCATCGACTGGCTGATCGGCGAGTTCTCCCGGGAGACCGGCATCGACCTGAAGCAGGACCGCATGGCCCTGCAGCGCCTCAAGGAGGCGGCGGAGAAGGCCAAGTGCGAGCTCAGCACGGCCCAGCAGACCGAGATCGTGCTGCCCTTCATCTCCGCCGACGCCTCGGGGCCCAAGCACCTCAACACCGTTCTGACCCGCCAGAGGTACGAGGAGCTCACCGACGAGCTGCTCGAGCGGACGATCGCGCCCTGCACGCAGTGCCTCGCTGACGCCGGGATGAAGCCCGAGCAGATCGACGAGGTGCTGCTGCTCGGGGGCCAGACCCGCGCCCCCAAGGTGGCAGAGCTGGTCCGCCGGGTCTTCGGCAAGGAGGGGAACCGCGCGGTCAACCCCGACGAGGGCGTTGCCATGGGCGCGGCGATCCAGACCGGGCATCATCCAGGGCGAGGTCAAGGACCTCGTCCTCCTGGACGTCACCCCGCACACGCTCGGCATCGAGACGAAGGACGGGACGTTCACTCCCCTGATCGAGCGCAACAGCACGATCCCGACCCGGAAGAGCCGGGTGTTCACCACCGTGGCCGACAACCAGACCCGGGTCGAGGTGCACGCGCTGCAGGGCGAGAGCGACATGGCGGCCTACAACAAGAGCCTCGCCAAGTTCGAGCTCACGAGCATCCCGCCCGCGCCCAAGGGCGTACCCCAGATCGAGGTCACCTTCGAGATCGACGTGAACGGCATCGTCTCGGTGTCGGCCACCGACCAGGCCACCGGCCGCTCCCAGGCCATGACGATCCACCCCTCGGGCGGCCTCAGCCAGGCGGAGGTGGGCCGCCTCGTCGGCGAGACCCGCGCCCGCGAGGCCGAGGAGAAGACGCGAAAGGACCTCGAGACCGTCGTGCGGAAGCTGGACGGCCTGGTCGCGAACACGATGCGCTCGGTCCAGGCCCTGGAGGGCAAGCTCACGCCCGAGGAGCAGCAGCGCATACTCGAGGCGATCGAGAAGGCCAAGAAGTCGCGGGCGGACGGCGGCCTCGACGAGCTCAGCGAGCGCCTCGCCGACATGGAGAAGGCGGCGGGCGTCATCGGCCAGGCCATGCTGCGATCCGTGACGCCCCCGCGCGACTACTACGAGGTCCTCGGGGTCCCCCGCAACGCCTCGGAGCAGGAGATCAAGTCCGCCTACCGCAAGCTCGCGCTCAAGCACCACCCCGACCGCAACCCGGGCGATCGCCAGGCGGAGGAGCGCTTCAAGGAGGCCGCGGAGGCGTACGGCGCCCTCGGTGACCCCGAGAAGCGGCGGCGCTACGACGCGTACGGCCACGCCGGCGTCGGTGGCGCCGCGGCCGGCTTCGACCCCACGATCTTCGCGGACTTCAGCGACATCCTCGGGGACTTCTTCGGGTTCGGGGACGTCTTCAGCCGGCGCCGCGGCCCGCGCCGCGGGTCCGACCTCCGCTACAACCTGGAGCTCTCCTTCGAGGAGGCGGCGTTCGGGACCGAGACCCAGATCCGGATACCCCGGGCCGAGACTTGCTCGGCCTGCTCCGGCAGCGGGGCGGCACCCGGGACGAAGCCGACCACGTGCCCCACGTGCCGCGGGGCCGGGCAGGTCACGTTCCAGCAGGGGTTCTTCAGCGTGGCGCGCACCTGCAGCCACTGCCGCGGGTCCGGGCGGATCGTGGCCGAGCCCTGTCACACCTGTGGCGGCGAGGGGCACGTGCCGACCGAGAGGACCCTGCAGATCAAGATCCCGCCCGGGGTGGACACCGGGAGCCAGCTCCGGATCGGGGGCGAGGGCGAGCCAGGGGGCCAGGGCGGCCCCCCGGGGGACCTCTACGTCGTCCTGCGCGTGGCGGAGCACGAGTTCTTCAGGCGCGACGGGACGAACCTGTTCTGCGAGTTGCCGGTCAGCGTGCCCCAGGCCGCGCTCGGGGCGACGCTCGAGGTCCCGACCCTGGGGGGCGGCAAGACGCGTCTCGCGGTTCCCGAGGGAACCCAGTCCGGCACCGTCCTCCGGGTCAAGGGCCAGGGAATCCCCGCGCTCGGCGGCCGCGGGCGCGGCGACCTGCACGTCCTCGTCCGCGTCGTGGTCCCGAAGCACCTCAGCTCGGAGCAGCGCAAGCTCTTCGAGCAGTTGGCGAAGACGCTTCCCGTCCCCGACTTCAAGGACAAGGACAAGTCGCTCCTCGAGCGGATGAAGGACCTGCTCGGCTGAGGGCGAGGCAGGATCCTCCGGATGCGCGCCTTTCGCGTGACCGTCTCCCCCGCCGACGAAGACGCCGCCACCGCGGCGCTCTGGGAATCCGGGACGTCGGGGATCGAGGTGCGAGAGGCTCCCGCGGGCGGCGTGGAGCTCCTCGCCTACTTCCCGGACGAGGCGCCGTCCCTGCTCGCCGCGGCCCTCCCGTCGGGGGCGGTTGTCGCGCCCATCCCTGTCCCGGAGGTGGACTGGGTGGCGCGATTCCGTGAGGGCTTCCGGGCCTTCCGGGCCGGACGGTGGCTCGTCGCGCCCGCCTGGGAGGTGCCTCCCGGAGGATCCCCGGACACCCTCGTGGTGGACCCCGGTCGCGCCTTCGGGACCGGCACGCACGAAACGACCCGCCTCTGCCTCGCCGCCCTCGAGCGTCTCGCCGCGCAACGCCCACTGGGACGCACCCTCGACCTCGGGGCGGGAACCGGCCTCCTGGCCGTGGCGGCCGCCCGGCTGGGGGCGTCCCCGGTCCTGGCCACGGACACCGACCCCGAAGCGGTCGCATCGTCCCGCGTCCACGCGGCCTTGAACGGCACGCGGCTGCTGATCGCGCGCGCCGACGGGGGGCGCGGGCTGCGGCCCGGGTCCTTCGACCTGATCCTGGCCAACCTGATGGCGCTCCTGCTCGTCGACCGCGCGGACGAGGTCCGCTCTCTCATGGCCCCCGGCGGGGCGCTCGTGCTCTCGGGACTGCTCACCGGGGACGTGCCGGATGTCCGCGCCGCCTTCGCCCCCTGCGGCGAGCCGACGATCCTCGTCGACGGGGAGTGGGCCGCGCTCGTCTACGGGGCGGCACCATGAGCGCGCCTCCCCGATTCCACGTGTCGAGCGCGGCGCCCGGGGCCCGCATCGACCTCCCGGAGCACGCCGCCCATCACGCCCGCGAGGTCCTGCGCCTGCGCGCGGGGGCCCCCGTGCACGTGTTCGACGGGGAGGGCCGGGAGTACGAGGGCGTTCTCGACGAGGTGTCGAAGCGCACGGTGTCGGTCCGCCTGGGCGGAGCCCTCGCGCCCCGGCCCGAATCGCCCCTCCGGCTGGTGCTCGCGGTCTCGCCTCTCAAGGGGGACCGGATGGAGCTCGTCGTGCAGAAGGCGACGGAGCTCGGCGTCGCGGAGATCTGGCCCGTGGTGACGTTTCGAACGGACGCCGCCGCGCGGCCGGCGCTGCAGGGCTCGCGCAGCGAGCGCTGGGTGCGCGTCGCCTCGGGGGCGGCCGAGCAGTGTGGCCGCGCCGTGGTCCCCCGCGTGGCGCCGACCACGACGCTCGAGGGCCTGCTCGCCCGTCCCTTCACGGGGAGGCGGGTCGTCCTGCTCGAGACGCCGGGGCACCCGCCCCTCGCCTCCCTCCGGCTCGAGCCGCACTCTCCGCTGCTCCTTCTCGTGGGCCCGGCCGGCGGCTTCGAGGCCGCCGAGGCCGAGCACCTGCGCACGGCCGGCTTCGACGCGGTCTCGCTCGGCCCCCGCGTCCTGAGGGCCGAGACGGCGGCGGTGGCGGCCGTCTCGGTGGCCCAGGCCCTGTGGGGTGACTTGCGGGCCTGACGGGGCCCGCCCACTCCCCTACCCGAGCCCCTGCCGCGCCGTGAGGGCGGCGACGTCCGCGAAGTCCTGGACGGAGCAGCCCCGCGAGACGTCGTTGACGGGCTTGTTCAGTCCCTGGAAGACCGGCCCGATCGCGCGCGCGCCGCCGATCCGCTCCGTGATCTTGTACGCGATGTTCCCGGAGTTGAGGTCCGGGAAGACGAAAACGTTGGCTCGCCCGGCGAGCGGGCTGTCCGGGCACTTCTTCTTCGCGACCTCGGGGAGGATCGCCGCGTCGAACTGCAGCTCGCCGTCCACGGCCAGGCCCGGCTCGGCCTTGCGCACGAGGCCGACCGCCTCCTTCACCCGGTCGATCGAGGCGTCCTTGGCCGAGTCGCGGGTGGAGAAGGACAGGAAGGCGACGCGCGGCTCGTGGCCGAACGCGCGCGCGCTCTGGGCGCTGGCCAGGCCGATCTCGGCGAGCGTCTCCGCGTCGGGCGCGATGTTCATCGAGCAGTCCGCGTAGAACCACACCCGGTCCGGCCAGGCCATGACGAACACCGAGGACGCGCGCTTCATCCCCGGGCGCATCTTGACGATCTCGAAGGCCGGGATGAAGGGCTTGGTCTCGCTGTTGAGGCCGGAGACGAACCCCGACGCCTCGCCGGAGCGCACCGCGAGGGCGGCGAAGTAGTGCGGCAGGGCCACCCGCTCCCGCGCGAGCTCCGGCGTCACGCCCTTGTGGCGGCGCAGCTCGAGGTACTCGGCCTCGAACGCCGCGCGCTTCGGGTCGGAGGCCGGGTCGCGCACGTCGATGCCCTCGAGGCCCACGCCGAGCGCTTTCGCCTTCGCGCGCACCCCGTTGTCGGGCCCGATCAGCACCGGCACGAGCAGCCCCTGGTCGCGCAGCCAGCCGGCGGCGCGGATCGCGCGCTCCTCCTGGCCCTCCGGGTAGATCACCCGGCAGCCCTTCCCTTTGATCGCGGCGTAGACGTCGTCCATGAAGGCCATGATCGGATCCTCTCCTCGAGCACGGGATTCTACCGGCCGCGCCCGGGGCTTTGCATGAACCATCGGAACCACCGGGCGCCCGGGCGCTCCTGCTATACTCCCGCCGCCCTCATGTTCCTCCTGGGTGAGACCGTCGGAAAGTACAAGATCCTCGCGAACCTGGGCTCCGGCGGCTTCGGCACCGTCTTCCTCGCCCTCGACACCATGATCGACAAGAAGGTCGCGATCAAGGTGCCCCACCGGCAGAGCGGGGAGATGGACGACCTGCGCCACGAGCCGCGGCTGCTCGCCGCCCTCAATCACCCGAATATCGTCACGATCCACACCGCCGACAAGATCGACGGCACGTTCTTCATCGTGATGGAGTACGTCAAGGGGGAGAGCCTGGAGGCCGTCCTCGACCGCGAGAAGTCCCTCGACACGCGGCGGGCGATCGAGTACGCGAAGCAGATCCTCAAGGGCGTCGCTCACGCCCACGAGGCGCAGATCATCCACCGCGACCTGCGGCCCGCCAACGTCCTCATCTCGGAGAGCGGCGTGTGCAAGGTGGCCGACTTCGGCACGTCGCGGCTGCTCGAGCGCTCGCACGCCACCACGGTCATCGGGAGCCCGCCGTACATGGCGCCGGAGGCCTTCCAGGGCCGCGCCGTCCTCGCCTCCGACATCTACTCCGTGGGCGTGATGCTCTACCAGATGCTCACCGGCGCCCTGCCCTACTTCAGCCCGAACCCGGCCCAGATAGAGCGCCTGGTGGCGCAGGGCCGCTGCACGCCGCCGAAGCTGCGGAACAGCCAGGTGCCGCGCGACGTCTCGGACATCGTCATGAACGCCCTCAACCCTGAGCTCGGCGAGCGCTACCAGTCGGCCGGTGAGATGCTGGCCGATTTCGCCACCGCGGGGGAGATCGACCACAACGCGACGTTCATGGACGACTTCCGCCGCCGGCAGCGGGCGCGCGAGGTGCCCAAGCGCGGCTTCTGCTGGCACTGCCGCAAGCCCCTGCACGCCCGCAGCGAGACCTGCGCGTTCTGCGGGGAGAAGCAGTAGACCCCCCGCGTCGGCCGTCCCCGGCAACCCGGGGGAGCTCGAGGGACGCACCGGGGTGCTCGAGGGGGCGGGATGCCCCCTCGATCCGCTGGAGAGCCGGGCCCGCCGGCTTGGTTTGTCTCGTCGTCGGAAGGCCCCGGGGAGAGCGAGAGAGGAGCCGTCGAGAGGCGGAGCATCTCGGGGACACTGCGCCGCCGCAACGGCCAGGCTGTCTCGAGCTTCCTTTGATTTGGGGGGTGCCTTGCACCCCCCACACCCCCCGCAATAGCCTCAGCCGTAAATGTAAAGGTTTCAGCTACTTCCCTGCGGCGACTCGTTGACAGTCTGGCCGCGCGGCAGCTAGAATCGCCTGTCTATGGCAACCCCGGCAACGCCGCGCTCGGAATTCATCTGGATGAGCGGGAAGCTCGTCCCCTGGGACGATGCTCGCATCCACGTCGGCTCGCACGTCATCCACTACGGCTCGGCGGTGTTCGAGGGCATACGCTGCTACAAGACCCCGAAGGGCCCGGCCGTGTTCCGGCTCGAGGCCCACACCGAGCGGCTCTTCAACTCCGCGAAGATCTACTGGATGGAGCTGCCGTACAGCGCCGGCCAGGTGAACGCCGCGATCCTGGAGACGGTCCGCGCGAACAAGCTCGAGGCCTGCTACATACGGCCCGTGGCCTACCGCGGGGCCGGGCAGCTCGGGGTGAACCCCCTCGGGAGCCCGGTCGAGCTGGCGATCATGGTCTGGGACTGGGGCAAGTACCTGGGCAAGGAAGCCCTCGAGCAGGGCGTCGACGTCTGCGTGAGCTCCTGGACCCGCATGGCCCCGAACACGCTGCCCGCCATGGCCAAGAGCGCTGGCAACTACATGAACTCCCAGCTCATCAAGGTCGAGGCCGTCAAGAGCGGCTTCGCCGAGGGCATCGCCCTCGACTCCTCGGGCTTCGTGTCCGAGGGGAGCGGTGAGAACCTCTTCGCGGTCGTCAAGGGCCGCCTGGTGACGCCGCCCCTGGTCTCCTCGGTCCTTCCCGGAATCACCCGGGACTCGGTGATCTCGCTGGCGCGGGGGCTCGCGATCCCCGTCGAGGAGAAGGCACTCCCCCGCGAGATGCTCTACCTCGCGGACGAGCTGTTCTTCACCGGCACCGCCGCCGAGATCACGCCCATCCGGTCGGTGGACCGCCAGAAGGTGGGGACGGGCTCGCGCGGCCCGGTCACCGCGGCGCTGCAGAAGGCGTTCTTCGACGTCATCGAGTGCCGGAGCGAGGACGAGCACTCCTGGCTGACGTTCGTGCCCGGCGTCGCGGTGGCGGTCTAGCCCGGGAAGCGAGGCGGGAGAGCGACATGCACATCAACGATCTGTTGAAGATGGCGTCGGAGCGCAAGGCCTCCGACCTCCACCTGAAGGTCGGATCGCACCCCGTCCTGCGCATCAACGGGGAGCTCATCCCCCTGGTGGAGACCAAGCGCCTCATGCAGGAGGACACCATCGCCATGGCGTTCTCCATCATGAGCAACCGCCAGAAGCAGAAGTTCAAGGAGAACCTCGAGATCGACATCGCGTACTCCGTCCCCGGCCTCGGCCGCTTCCGCTGCAACGTCTTCCAGCAGCGCGGGACGGTGGGCCTCGTGCTCCGCGTCATCCCGGTCAAGATCATGACCGTGCGCGAGCTCGGGCTGCCGATGGTGCTCGAGAAGATCTCGCAGGAGCAGCGCGGGCTCATCCTCTGCACGGGGACGACGGGGTCCGGCAAGTCCACGACGCTGGCCGCGATGATCGACTACATCAACTCGCAGCGATGCGAGCACGTCATCACCATCGAGGACCCGATCGAGTTCCTCCACCGCGACAAGAAGTCGATCGTCAACCAGCGCGAGGTCGAGGTGGACACCCGCTCGTTCGCGGCCGCGCTGCGCAGCGCGCTGCGCCAGGACCCCGACGTCATCCTGGTCGGCGAGATGCGCGACTACGAGACGATCGAGACCGCGATCACCGCGGCGGAGACCGGCCACCTGGTCCTCTCCACCCTCCACACCCTGGACGCGACGGAGACGGTCAACCGCATCATCTCGGTCTTCCCTCCCCACCAGCAGAAGCAGATCCGGCTCCAGCTGGCGGGCGTCCTGAAGGCGGTCGTCTCCATGCGCCTCATCCCCCGGGCGGACGGCCACGGCCGCGTGCCCGCGGTGGAGGTCATGATCGCCACCCCTTTCATCCGCGACTGCATCATCAACAAGGACAAGACCAAGCTGATCCACGAGGCGATCGCGGCCGGCGTCTCGCAGTACGGCATGCAGACCTTCGACCAGTCGATCTTCCAGCTCTACAAGAAGGAGCTGATCAGCTACGACGAGGCCCTTCGCCGGGCCAGCAACCCGGACGAGTTCAAGCTCAAGATCCAGGGCATCCAGTCCGCCTCCGACATGGCCGCCGAGGAGATGGAGCGGACGATGCAGAGCTTCGACCTCGAGCAGTAGGAGCGGCATGCCCCGCCGAGCGGAGGCAAGCCCTCCCACCGCCTACCGCCGGGCGATCCTGCGCCTCGCCCGCCGGGACCACACGGCGGCGGAGATGCGGCGGGCGCTGCTCGACCGCGGGCACGAGGCGGAAGAGGTCGAGGCGGCCATCGAGCGCCTGCGGCGGGAGCGCACGCTCGACGACCGGGGCTACGCCGAGCGCTTCGCCCGGAGCCGGCTGGCCCACCACGGGCTCGGGCGGCTCCGGATCCGCCAGGCGCTCCGGCAGCGCGGGGTGGGCCGGGGCGAGATGGAGGCGGGGATCCGGCGGGCTACGGCGGAAGTGGACGAGCGGGCGGTCCTCGACGGCGTGGCGCGGCGCTACTGGAAGCAGAACGCGCGAGTGGAGCCCGAGCGCCGGCTGCCCCGCCTGTGGGCCTTCCTGCTGCGGCGCGGCTTCGCGCCGGGGTTGGTGCGGGAGAGGCTCTTCGCCCTCTGGCCGCGCTGGTCCGATGCCCTCGAGGGGCTCGAGCCCCTCGAGGACGCCCGCGGGAGATCACGAGTGACGGGGACGAAGGCGGGGCCCGCCGGGCCCGGGAGTGAATGGTGAAGACGGCCGACGAGATCCGCAGCGCGTTCCTCCGCTACTTCGAGGAGCGCGGGCACCGGGTGGTGAAGAGCTCGCCCCTCGTGCCCCAGAACGACCCCACGCTCCTGTTCGCCAACGCGGGGATGAACCAGTTCAAGGACGTGTTCCTGGGCCGGGAGAAGCGCGACTACACGCGGGCCGCTTCCTCCCAGAAGTGCGTCCGGGCCGGGGGCAAGCACAACGATCTCGAGAACGTCGGGGTGACCGCGCGCCACCACACGTTCTTCGAGATGCTCGGGAACTTCTCCTTCGGGGACTACTTCAAGAAGGACGCCATCGCCTTCGGCTGGGAGTTCCTCACCCGCGACCTGGCCATCCCGAAGGACCGCCTGAAGGTGACGATCTTCCAGGGAGAAGGCGGCGTCCCCCGCGACGCGGAGGCCCACGGCTTCTGGAGAGGGCAGGTCAGCGCGGATCGCATCCTCGAGCTGGGGATGAAGGACAACTTCTGGGCCATGGGCGAGACCGGTCCCTGCGGCCCCTGCTCCGAGATCCACTTCTTCCAGGGTGACGACGTCCCCTGCGCCGAGGAGGCCGCGGGACGGGCGTGCGCGGGCGTCGAGTGCGAGTGCGACCGGTGGCTCGAGGTCTGGAACCTCGTGTTCATGCAGTACGACCGGGACGAGCAAGGGACGCTCAACCCCCTCCCCGCCCCCTGCGTCGACACCGGCATGGGCCTCGAGCGCGTGGCCGCGGTCGTCCAGGGCAAGCGCTCCAACTACGACACCGACCTCTTCACGCCGCTGCTCGACGCGGTGGCGCGTCGCGCCGGGAAGGCGTACGACAAGGACGCCGCCGACGACGTGTCCCTGCGCGTGGTGGCGGACCACCTCCGGGCCATGACCTTCCTCATCGCCGACGGCGTGCTGCCCGGCAACGAGGGCCGGGGCTACGTCCTGCGCAAGATCATGAGACGCGCCATGCGCCACGGGCAGAAGCTCGGGATCGAGGGCGCCTTCCTGAACGAGCTGACCCACGTCGTCGTGGCCCGGATGAAGGCGGCCTACCCCGAGCTCGTCTCTCACGAGGAGGCGGTCTCGCGGGTGGTGGCGGTCGAGGAGGAGCGCTTCGGCACGACCCTGAAGCAGGCGTTCGCCGTGTTCCGCGACGTCGCGGGGGGCATCGCCGAGGGCGGGCTCATCCCGGGCGCCGACGCCTTCCGCCTTTACGACACCTACGGTCTCCCCCTCGACTTCACGGAGGAGCTGGCCCGGGACCGTGGGCTGCGGGTCGACGGGGAGGGCTTCGAGCGCGAGCTTCTGGCCCAGCAGGAGCGCGCCCGCCAGTCCAGCAAGATGGGCGCGGTCAAGGGCGACCCCGTCTACGTGTCGCTCGCGGAGGAGGGCGGCAAGACCGCCTTCCTCGGCTACGACCCGCCTCGTCGTCGAGGAGGCGCGGGTCCTGGCCGTCCTGCGCGAGGGCGCGCTCGCCCGCCGGATCGACGCCGGGCAGGAGGGACAGATCGTCCTCGACCGCACGCCGTTCTACGCGAGCTCCGGCGGCCAGGTCGGCGACCGCGGCGTCATCGCCTCCGACGGCTCGGCGGCCGAGGTCACCGACACCACGAGCCCGCTGCCGGGGCTCCACGTGCACCAGGTGCGGGTCACCCACGGCGGGCTTCGAGCCGGGCATGGTGGTGCGCGCCGAGGTCGACGCGGACCGCCGCGCCGGTGCCATGCGCCACCACACCGCCACCCACCTGCTGAACGCCGCGCTGCGCGAGACGCTCGGGCCCGCACGTCAAGCAGGCCGGCAGCCTCGTGGCCCCGGACCGCCTGCGCTTCGACTTCAGCCACTACGCGGGGGTAGGCCCGCGTGAGCAGCGGCACATCGAGAACCGCGTCAACGCGGAGATCCTGCGCGACCAGCAGGTGGCGCAGGAGTCATGGGACGCGAGGAGGCGCTCGCCTACGGGGCCCTCGCGTTCTTCGGCGACAAGTACGGCGAGCGGGTGCGCGTGATCGAGGTGCCGGGCTTCTCGAAGGAGTTCTGCGGCGGCACCCACGTCCGCCGGACCGGCGAGATCGGCCTGTTCCTGCTCACCGCCGAGCAGGGCATCTCGGCCGGGACCGCGCCGCGTCGAGGCCCTCACCGGGCGAGGCCGCGGTCGACCGGGCCCAGCAGGACCAGGGCATCCTGGAGGAGCTCGAGCAGGCGGCGCGCGTCGACCGCCGCGAGCTGGTCGACGAGTACGCGCGCCTGCGCGACCAGCTCAAGGCCCGCGAGCGCGAGATCCAGGCGCTCAAGATGAAGCTCGCGACGGCGGGTGGCCCCGCCGGCGGCGGCGAGGCCGACCAGGTCCGAGGTCGCCGGGACGATCGTCTGGACCCCGCGCTTCGAGGGCCTCGACCGCAAGGCCCACGCGGCGGTCGTGGACGACTTCCGCAACCGCAACCAGGACCGCCGCTTCGCCCTGGTCTCGTCGCGCTCGGCGGAGGACGGCGTGAGCGTGATCGCCGCGGTCTCCACCGTCGCTCACTGCCAAGGTCAAGGCGCCCGGAGATCATGAAGCAGCTGGGCCTGCGCGGGGGCGGCCGGCCCGACTTCGCCCAGGGCGGCGGCGTCGAGCCCGGGGACGTGGAGGCGCTGCGCGAGAAGGCGCGCGAGCTGCTGCGCGGCTGCTCGGAGGGCGCAGCGTGCCTAGAACGGCCGCCGTCGCTGGCGCCGTCCTTGCGTGCTCTGGCTGGCGCCCGCACGGCGCGGGCCCAGGTCTACACGCGGGTCAACGCCAACGGCGTCGTCGAGGCGACGAACGTCCCCGACGACCCCGGCTTCCGCCTCACCTACCCGGGCAAGGGCACGCTGATCCACTCGCGCAGCTTCCGGCGATCGCGGCTACTCGGGCCAGTTCGACGCACACGTCGAGGAGGCCGCCGCCTCCACGGCGTGAGCCCGGACCTGGTGAAGGCGGTGATCGCGGTCGAGTCCGAGTTCGACCAGTTCGCCGTCTCGTCGAAGGGCGCGCGCGGGCCTGATGCAGCTGATGCCCCCGGCGGCGCGCCGCTTCGGCGTCGCCGGACCCGTTCGACGCGCGGCAGAACATCTTGGCGGGCACGCAGTACCTGCGCGTCCTGCTCGACCAGTTCCGGGCGACCTGGCCCTCGCCGTCGCCGCCTACAACGCCGGCGAGAACGCCGTGCTGCGCTACGGGGGCATCCCGCCCTACAAGGAGACGCGCGGCTACGTCGCCAAGGTGCAGGCCCTGCTGGGGCCGGCTTCTCCGCCGCGCCGGCCCCGGCCAAGGCCGAACGCGGCCGCGTTCTTCGTCCCCGACCGACCTGCTGCGCGGCCGGCCGGGCAGCCGGCCACCGGCGCGCGGCCGCGCCGAGTCGAGCCGGCGCGCCCGCGGACCTACTATCGTTGGCGGGACGGCCGCGGCGTGACCCACGTGGCCGAGGCGCCGCCGCCGGAGGGACGGTGTACCAGACGGTGCGCGCCTTCGACTAGCGAGGCACCATGCCCGACCCCATCCCCCGCGGGCCCGTTCGACCAGGGCCTCTTCCTCACCCACTTCAACAAGGGACGGGAGGCTTTCGAGGCGCGGCGTTTCGAGGAGGCCGAGCGGCAGCTCGAGGAGGCCTACCTGCTGCGCCCGCGCGACCCGCGGGTCCTGAACCTTCTCGGCCTCGTCTACTTCCGCGCGGAGAAGCTCGCCAAGGCGGAGGAGGTCTACCGCAAGCTCATCGCGGAGAGCCCCGAGGCCCACACCCTCCACTACAACCTGGGCCTCGTCTGCTTCAAGCAGGGCCGCCTGGAGGACGCGGAGTCGGCGTTCCTCAAGGCGCTGGAGCTGACCCAGGGCAACCCCAAGATCCACTTCTACCTCGGGTCGATCTACGAGCGGCTGCACCGCTACAAGGACGCGATCTACCACTACCGGCATGCCGGCGCCCACCTGATGGTCCAGCGCCTCCAGGGGCGCCTCGGCCGCGCGGGCCGCGCGCGCGGCCGACGCCACCGCCCCGCCGGGCACCATCGTGTCCTTGCCTCGGGCCGGCCCCGCCGCGCCCGTCAGGCCCGCCGTTCGACGGCGAGAAGACGCTCCGGCCCGTCAGTCCCTCGTCGCTGGCTCGACGCGGCCCGCTCCCCGGCCTCTCGAGACCGCTCGCTTCCAGGTCTACGACGACACGCTGCCGCCCGGCGCCCGCCTCCCCGGCGCGTCAGCCGCGGCGGCGCTGCCCTCGGCCGCCCGCCGGCGCCGCGACGCACCCGGCGCGCCGAGACCGGCCCGCGAGGTGTTCCGCGGCCTCGGCAAGGGCCTCATGGAGGTCGACTTCTCGGGGAAGGTGTTCATCAAGCAGGGCACGATCTACTCCTACAGCGGCAACCTGACCTTCTGGGTGAAGGACAAGCGCGCCCGGCGCCCGCGCCGCCCTCGTCATCGTCACCGGGACGGGGCGCCTCCTCCTCACCGACCACGAGCGCGAGATCACCTTCATGCGGTGGCGGACGAGGCGGTCTTCGTCGAGCCCGCCCACCTCCTCGCCTGCGAGGAGGGGCTGCAGCCCCGCTACCTCCACCTGGGCGGCGAGGAGGAGAGCCCGGTCGACGTCGTCGCTCTCGAGGGCCGCCGGCATGGTGGCCCTCTCGGTGGCGAGCAAGCCGCTCCCGCTGGCGTGTCAACCCGGGCGTCCGGTCTCCGTCCCGGCCCCTCCGTCATCATGTGGACGGGCCAGCTGACGCCGCACGTCGTGGACGACCCGCAGGTCTACGCCGTGGTGCTGCCCTCGGCTGCAGTGGTCCGGCCGGATCCTCGGCTCGAGGGCTACCGGCCGGATCCTGGTGGAGCAGGCCGCAGGCTAGACCCGGACGCCGCGCGAGACGGCGCGAAGGGTTCGGCGGCTAGGCCCACTGGCGGGCCAGGGGCCCGACCACCGGCAGCTCCAGCTCCTCGCCCGCGTTGGCCTTGATCATCAGGAAGATGGTCAGGCCGAGGAAGGCCACGCCGACGACCATCCCCACGAGCGACAGGAGCAGGCCGACCGCCCCCAGCCCGGCGAAGCCGAGCGCCACCTGCACGAGTTCAGGCCGATCCCCAGCACGATGGCCGCCGCGTGGACGAGCAGGCTCTGGAACGCGTGGAACCGGACGAAACGGCTCTGCTTCTCCACGATCGCGGCCACGACGGAGAACACGAGGCCGATGCAGCACGGGACGTAGCAGAGCAGGCCCGCGACGTTGGGCTCCAGGCCGAGGTTCGTCTTCGCGCCGCCAGGTGTCGAGGTCGCCATTTCTCCCCCTTGCGGCCCGTCGCCCGGCCTCCTCGGCCGGTCGGCCGCCGCACGCACTCTAGCCCTACGCACGGCCCGCAGCAAGCGGGGCGGGGCCGGCGGGCGGGCGGGCGGCGCTCCGCGCTCAGGGGCCCGGGGGTCCGACCAGGCTGTCGAGCACGGCCGGCGTATCGGCCGAGACGAGCTCGACCGCGTCCCCGGAACGCCGGATGCCGAAGAGGCGACCGCTCCCGCTCGCGAAGACCTCCCACGCGCCGCGCGCCGGCGCGCGCCGGTGGCGTCCGAACCGCGCACGGAGGGCCGAATGGAACTCCCCCGCGTCGGCCGGCGAGTCCCACTCGGTGCGCCAGGCGAGGGCCGTCCGCTCTCCCACGTCCCACAGGCGCCACCCGTCACCGCCCCATCCCGCGGCGGCCGTCTCTGCTCCGTCCTCGAGGAGCGTCCTCAGCAGGAGCTCGCCGAGCACGCCCTCCGAGAGGAGGCGCGCCCCGGCCGGCGCCGGAACCGCGGGCCTCACGGCAAGAGGGCGCTCGCGCGCGAAGTACTTCCCGGGGTGAAGGACCTGCTCGGTCGACTCGGGCGGCCGGCCCCAGGCCTCCCTGAGGGCCGGCGCGCCGCCCCGGGCCCAGAGCGCTCGCGCGAAAGCGAGCCCGGCGAGATAGGGCTGGACCAGCTGGTCCCGCACCACCGGCGGCGCCCCGGGTACGTCGAAGAGGCCCGGTGTCCCGGGAGGCGGCTCTCCCTCGGTCCCCTCCGACTCCGACGGAGGCCCCGAGCGCGCCCAGGCGCAGCCGCACGAAGCGCTCCATGACGAGCGTGGCGTCGCCCTCGAGCAGGGACGTCCAGGCGAGCCGCCGGTCGTCGAAGTCCGATACGTCCGGCCCGAGGAACGAGTCGAGGTCCTCGTATTGGTCCTGAAGGGCGTGCCGCAGCTCGTGGGCGAGGATGACCTGGTTCATCGGCGAGAAGGACCGTTCCTCGCTGACCGCGTACAGCCGCCTCCGGTCCGGCCTCTCGTCGTAGAAGCCCGCCACGTTCTCCTCCAGGACCTGCGCGCGCAGGGCGCGCAGGTCCGTCCCCGCGGGCAGCAGGTCGAACGCCTGGAGGAGGCGCTCGTCGGAACGGGCGACGGCCACGGGGTACTCGTCGTCGAAGAGCTCGCGGAGGTACGCGGCGAGCTGCTCCCGCCCGAGGAAGGCCACGGGGACGTCGCGTCGGAACGGCACGCCGCCGGCCTCGGCCACCTCCTCCTGCAGACGGGCGCCGGTCACCTCGCCGGTCCCCAGCAGACCGCCGAGGAGGGCGTTGACGAGGTCCGCCGCTTCGGCGACCGGTCCCTTCTCGCCCGGCGAAGGAGGGGCCTGCGTCGAGGGGGCGCCGGCGAGCAGGAGGACGCAGAGGGCGAGAGCCCCCGGGCCACTCACGCCGTGACCAGGGTCCGCAGGCCGGCCACGAAGCCCCGCACCGTGTAGAGCGACTCGATCTCTGCGCGCGAGGCGTACCAGCAGGCCCGGCAGTCGTTGGCGGCGTGCGTCGCCCGCAGGCGCGCCCGGACGGCCGGCTCCGGATCGGCCGGAAGCACCCCCGCCCGGTCCTCCGCGCCCCGGAACTCGACGCACTTGGTGACCCGGCCCCGGTGGTCCACGTTGAAGAAGGCCCGCCCGGCCAGGCAGCCGGGCACGCCCCCGCTCACTGCGTGGCCCATCGCCTCGAGGGCGGGGGCGGCGCTGCGCAAGTGAGCGTGCCGCTGCCGCAGCTCGCGCAGCTTCGCCACCATTGCCGCCGCCTCCCCGTCGAGCACGGGAAGGGGGAAGGCCGCCTCCACCGTGACCGTCGCGCCGTGTCGGGCGGCCTGCACCAGCACCCGCTCGAGCGGGCCAAGGTCGGCGTCCCGCAGGCGGGTTCGCACGTTCACTCGCTGCGATCGCCGCGTGCGCTCCCGTCCCAGTCGCTCCAGGGCTGCCACCGCGCGCTCGTGCGAGCCCGGCTGGCCCGTGACCGTGTCGTGCCGCTCCGGGAGGGCGTCCTCGAGGGTGACGGTGGCCGCCTCGAGCCCCGCGTGCCACACCGCTCGCGCGCGGGCCGAGCTCACCAGCCACCCGTTCGTCACCAGCAACGGGAAGTGCCGGGACGCCGTCGCGGCCACGATCTGCGGGAGGTCCTGGCGAAGGAACGGCTCGGAGCCGGTGAAGCTGACGAGCAGGGATCCGCCCCGGCCCAGCTCCTCGGCCACCCCGGCGCAGGCGCGGGCGTCGAGTTCCTCCGCGGCGTGCTCCGCGCGGTGGTCGCAGAAGTGGCACAGGGACTCGCACCGCGGCGAGAGCTGCCACGTGCAGTGGACCGGCACTCCCGCGAGGAAGGCCCGGAGGAGCCGGGCCTTCTTCGTCGCGCCGGAGAGCGCCCGCGCCCCCGCCGTCACCTCGGGCAGAGCGGATCTCCCCAGAACCCGGCGGGGACGAGGAGCAGCAGGGCAATCGCGACGAAGAAGGCCAGGTCGTACGCGAGGCTGCCTCGGCTGAAGTCCCACAGGAGCAGGCGCAACACCGTGCTGGGGTGCGAGCGTCCCTCGTCGGTCACGAGAACCATCCTAGGGACGCCCGGGTCGGTGGTCAAACGCGCCCCACCGCGAGGCCGCCCGGCCCCCCCCGCCGGCCCCAGGTGTCGGCGGCCACTCCGAAGGTGCGCAGGACACCCGCCACGGTCTCGAGGTGTGCGGTGAGCTCCGAGGTCTGGAGCCGTCCCCCGCCCCCCGCCAGCGCGAGGGGAACCGCGAGCTGGTCGGCGAGCCAGGGGTCGACCGCCGCCTCCTCGTCGTCGAGGAAGCGGAGGACGCGGCGCGCCGCCCTCTCGCCGAGGACCTCCGGCGGCAGGCCGCGCTCCCCCAGCGAGCCGAAGGCGGCACGGCCGGTCTCGAAGACGGCCTCGACGAGCAGGAAGGAGCCGGGCGAGGCCGACAGGAGGTCCACGACCTCCCACTCGCTCTCCATCCGCCGCTGCTCCCAGAGGAGGGTCCGCGCGGCGTCCGCCGCGCGCCGGGCCACGTCTCCCTTGAGCCGCGCCGACCCCGACACGCCTCTCACGGCCACGAGGGCGCCCCGCTCCGAGAGGTCGAGGGTCGCCGGGCGCGTCCACGGCCCCACCTCGGCCTCGATGCGTCCCTCGCCACGGGGTGAGAAGCCCGCCTGCTCGAGGCGCAGGCGCGGCGAGAGGCCCATGCGCCCGACCACCTCCGCCCAGTGCCGCGAGAGGAAGTGATGGCTGGGGCTGCGCGGCACGTGCGTGCCCCCCGTCACCACGACCCGGCTCGTCGCGGCCGCGGTGGCCAGCACGGGGAGCACCGTCTGGAGGACGAGGGTGGCCGCCCCGGCCGTCCCGATGTCGAACCGGAACTCGCCGGCCGCGACCGGCCCGGGCACGAAGCGCAGGTCGGGAGAGCCGTCGAAGGCCCCGTGCACCTCGGCCCCGCAGCTCATCGCCGCCGCCCGCACGGCCGCCAGGTGCTGCGGCCGCAGGCCGGGGCGGAGACGGCCGGCCCGGATCCGCTCGATGCGGAAGCCCTGCCCGGTAGCCGCCGAGAGCGCCAGCGCGGTCCGCAGGACCTGCCCACCGCCCTCGCCCTGGGCCCCGTCGAGCGGGAGGAGGTCCACCGGGCGCTACTCGGACGCCACGCCTTCAGGGTGGAAGCAGCGGCGGCAGCGGGCCTCGTACTGGCCGGCGCCGCCCACGACGATCTGGTCTTCGGTCCGCACCAGCCGCTGGGAGCGATTCGCGGGAGCCCCGCAACGCATGCAGACGGCGAGGGTCTTGTCCACGTACTCGGCGATCGCCATGAGCTGGGGCATGGGCTCGAAGGGCCGGCCCCGGTAGTCCTGGTCGAGCCCGGCCACGATGACGCGCAGCCCGCGGTTCGCGAGCTCGTCCGCCACCGCGACCAGGGAGGCGTCGAAGAACTGGCCCTCGTCGATGGCCACCACCTCGGTGTCCGGGACCACGAGGGGCGGGATCTCCCCGGCCTTGTCGACGACCTGGGAGGGCATCTTCATCTCCGAGTGGCTGACGATCTCCGCCTCCGAGTAGCGGGCGTCGAGCCTCGGCTTGAACAGCTGCACCTTCTGGCGGGCGATCTGGACCCGGCGCACGCGGCGGATGAGCTCCTCGCTCTTCCCGCTGAACATGCTGCCGGTGATGACCTCGATCGAGCCCGGGCGGGCGGACGGGGGGGCGGGCAAGGGGTCGTCCTACCGCGCGACGCGCTCGATGTACGAAGCGCTGGCGGTGTCGATGCGGATGACGTCGCCCTCGTTGATGAACGGGGGGACCTGCACGATCAGCCCGGTCTCCATCTTCGCGGGCTTGCCCACGTTCGAGACACTCGCCCCCTTGATGGCGGGCTCGGTCTCCATGACCTTCATCTCGACGGTGAGGGGCAGCTCGATCCCCACCGGCCGGCCCTCGTAGAACTCGATCGCGAGCTTGATGTTCGGGATGAGGTACGGCACGGCGTCGCCGAGGACGTCGTCCGAGAGCGCCACCTGCTCGAAGGTCTCGTTGTTCATGAAGTTGTACATGTCGCCGTCCTGGTACAGGTACTCCATCTCCGTCTCGTCCAGGATGGCCCGCTGCACCATGTCCACCGACCGGAAGCGGTGCTCGCTGATGGCGCCGGTCTTCAGGCTCCGGATCTTCGTCTGCACCAGCCCCCGCAGGTTGCCCGGCGTCTTGTGCTGCGCCTCCACGATCCGGTAGAGGTCGTTGTCGTGCTTGATGCACATGCCCTTCTTGAGCTGCGTCGCCTGGATCATTCCCTCGCTACCTCTCCAAACCCCGCATTATAGCCCGGCCTGCGCCTCACTCCACGTCCAGGCCCCGCAGGTCCACGCGCGCTTGGAAGATCCGCAGGCCTGCCGCCTTCGCCGCGGCGACCACGGCCTCGCGGATGCCCGGCCCGCGTGAGCCAGGGGGCGCCCAGGCGGCCACGATCCGGCCTCGCCCCGCCCCGCAGACCCGTGACGCGCCGCCCGCCGCCCGAACGGCCTCGCCGACGGCGCCCGCCTCTTCGGCCCAGAGGCCGATCAGCTCCTCGATCCGCCCTTCCAGCAGGGCCGCACGGATGCCCCGGGAGACCTCCGGGGCGTTCGCCACGGGTCCGCGCGAGAGCGCCTCGGATGGCGGGACGCCCCCGTCCAGCAGGAGCAGCGACTCCTCGATCCGTGCCGGGTCCACGTGCAGACGCTCGGGCCGGAAGCGTCCCCCCTCCGGGTGAAGCGCGAGAACCCCGCCGAGAACGGCGGTGTGCGCCTCCTGGTCCGGGCCCAGGGCCTCGGCCGCCACGTTCGCGATCTCGTCGGGCCCGAGACGGCGGTCGAGGGCGCGAGCGGCCGCCCCGACGACGGCCACCGCCAGCGCGGCGCCTTCCCCGAGCCCGGAACCCGGCGGCACGCGCGACTGGGTGACCACGCGCACGCCGGTCTTCACGCCCAGGGCCCGCAGGACGCGCGCCGCGAGAGGGAGCGTGCCGGTCTCGAGCAGTTCCTCCACGTCCCGGCCGCGCGCGCGGGATGGGGCGTCCTTCGACTCGATCTCGACCCCGCTAACCCCGGCCTCGACGCGCGCCCACGCCCGCCGGTCGAGTGCCACCGTCACCACCACGCTCCCCGGTTCCCCGCCGGCGAGGTCCACCCGACAGGGTGCGCTCGCCTCGGCCGTCCGCGCGCTCATCGCTGCCTCCCCGGGCAGGTTCACTCGTAGGACGCGAAGTGCCGTCCCCAGGGAGTGCCGGCGATCTTGGCCATGCGGCGCTTGCCGTGGACGGGCCACCAGTAGCGGTCGTGGTAGACGGAGGAGCCCCAGATGAACGCGTGCACGAGCGGCGTCTTGAAGAAGAGCGACTGGATCCGGGCGAGGGGAGTGAACCAGAGCAGGCGCCCCACCCGGCTCGCGAAGTGGTAGCGGACCTGGAAGTGGAAGTTGACCTCGGAGACGTCCTCCCCCACCACCTCGATCTCGCGCACGTCCCCGACCCCGAGGCCTCGCTCGTGGGCGATCCGGATGCAGTCGACGTCGCTCATCGGGTCGAAGCCCATGAGCCACGCGCTCACCGCGTCGATCGCGACCATGTCGTCGCTGGCGAGGACGTAGTCCTTCACCACCGGGATCATCGCCCGGGGCCCCGCCCCGTCGCCGCAGACGGTGCCGTCCGTCACCGCGAACATCCCCGAGTGGATCTCCTTCTGGATGGCCAGGAGGTCGACGAGGGTCGCGTGGATGTCGGTGTGGGCCCAGTGGCGGTGCTCGCGGAGGAGACCGCCGAAGGCGTTCTTCATCGCCCCGGTCATGGTCGTGTAGACGTGGGTCTTCACGGTCGGGAGGTGCACCACGTTGCTGCCGATCATGACCTCGGGGACGCGCACCTGTCCGAAGATGCGGTCGAGGACGAGGAGGGGCGTCTTCGGCTCGACCTCTACCCAGCGGCAGTCGGGAGAGAAGTTGTCGACCGTCGGCACCTCGTAGCGGCGGTAGACCCCGGCGAACTTGTTGAGCCGGTCCCCGCGGTGCGCGTCGGTCACGACGGTCTGGTTGTGCAGGCCCAGCAGGTCCCGGAAGCCGTCCTCGCGGAGCGTGCGCACGACCCCCTCGAGCTGCCAGGGCGTGCTGTTCGAGGAGAGGTACGGCAGGTGCCAGGAGATGTTGTCCTTGAGAATCGTGCGCCGTTCGCGGGGCAGGGCTCGGCCGTACTCCAGCCGCCGCATGAGGCCGCCGATGTCGTCGAGCACCGTCTCCGGCCGTGTCCGGATGACACCCACCCGGCTGCGGGTGCGACCCGAGCCGATCCTCTCGCGCCTGCGCTGCGTGTCCACGCCTCTCCCTCCTGTGGCGAGCCGACCGCCGGGCCCGACCTGCTAGTATAGGCGGCCTCGGCCTGCGGGCCACGGCACGCTCAATGGACTGTCCCGCGCTGCGGCGCGACCGCGATCTCCACACCCGAGTGCCCGCGCTGCGGCGTCGTGCTCGCCAAGGCCCTCGGCCCACGCGCCCGACCCCCGGGCCGGCGCGCGCCGCCTCCGCCCTCGCGGCGGAGCCTGCTCCTGCCGGCCATCGGCCTCGTCGTGCTCGTCGCCGCTGCGGCGGTGCACCTGAGGCGTGAGCAACCAGCGAGCCCGGCCCCGCACGCTTCGCTGCCGCCCGGCCGAGGGCGACAGTCCCGGATCGTGCCATCCCGGTCGACGAACCCCTCGCCCCGCCCCGCGTCGAGGCGCTCGCCCACCGACGTGGCGGCCGCCGAGCTGCCGGCCCACTCCACCGAGGCGGACAGCCAGGCCGCGGCCCGCCTCGCCGAGCGCCTGCGCGCGCGCGGCGCCGCTCTCGCGCCGGACGACGTGCGCGACGGCCGAGGACCTCTACGCCCGCTACCCCGGCGCCGCCCGGGCCCTGCTCGAGGGCGTCCTGGTCGCCGCCGCTGCGACCACCGGAGCGGGCCCGGCGCTACGACGCGGCGGCCGCGCTCCTGCGGCGCGCCCGGACGCGTCGGCGCCCGTCGAGCCCGATTCCGCCGGCAGGCGCTGATCGCCGTCCGCCTCGAGTCCGGCGACTGGCCGGCGGCGGAGGCGGCGGCCCGCGACCTGCTGGCGCGCGCGGCCCGGCGATGCCGAGGCGGTGCAGGCGCTCGCCTACGCCCTCGTGCGCCAGGACCGCGCGCGGCGAGGCGATCGAGGTCCTCGCCGCGCTCCTCGGACGCCCGACGACCCGCCCGCGGCCGGCGCTGCTCGCGCGGATCCGCCGCGACCGGGCGGTCGGAGGCCGCCCTGCGACGAGGCGCGGCTCGCCCACTTCCACGTCCGCTACGACGGCGAGGCGCACGAGGACGTCGGGCCGCGAGATCCTGCGCGTCCTCGACCGCCACTACGCGACGCTCGCGCGCACCTTCGACCACCAGCCGGCCGCCCCGATCCCCGTCGTCCTGCTCTCGCGCGAGAGCTACTACGACGCCACCGGGGCGCCCGCCTGGTCCGGCGGCCGCTACGACACCTTCGACGGCCGCGTGCGCATCCCGATCGGCGGGCTCACCGCCTCGCTCGACGCCCGACCTCGACGAGACCGTCGCTCACGAGCTGACGCACGCCTTCGTCGCCGACATCTCGCGGCGGCCTCGCCCCGCGCGAGATCCACGAGGGCCTCGCGCAGCTGATGGAGGGCAAGCGCGTGCCCGCGCTCGGCGACGGACGCTCCGCGCGCTCGCCAGCGGCCGCGTCCGGCGGCGTCGGCGGCTACTACCTCGGTCGCTCGCCTTCGTCGAGGACCTCGTGGCCCAGCGCGGCCAGGGAGGGATCAACGAGCTGCTGCGCGGCGATGGCGCGCACCGGCGACGTCGACGCGGCCTTCCGCGAGTCTACGGCAAGGACTACGCGGGCCTCCGGCGAGCCGAGGCCCTGCCGCCTGCGGCAGCGCTACGGCCGCTGAGCGGGCTCTCAGCGGACGCCGAGATCGAACGGCAGGCGCGCGATCGGCCCGCGGTCGCACAGGCTCCTGCGCCCAGCGCAGGAGCGGCCGCGGCGCGCGGCCCCAGCGCCCGAGTCGAGCACGTCCTCCTCCTGCCGCTCCAGCAGCGTCTCGAGGAGGCCCTTCCTCTGCGGCATCACGACGAGCTGCACCTCCTGGCCCTTCGCGATGCGCGCCTTGTCCCGGGCCACCGCGCACCGCGGCGTCGAGCCCCCCAGCGAGTCGACGAGGCCCGCCTCGCAGCGCCTCGCGCCCCGTCCAGACGCGCCCCTGCGCCACGGCCTCGATCTGGGTCGCGGTCTTGCTGCCGCCCCTCCGCCGCCTTGGCGACGAAGGTCGCGTAGAAGGCCCGGTTCAGGGCCGCGGACCTTGGCGCGCTCCTCCTCGCTCCAGGGCTCGGAGCTCGAGAAGAGCGTCGCGTTGCGGCCGCGCCGCACGGTCTCCTGGGACATCCCGAGCTTCCCGTAGAGGCCCCGCAGGCTGAACTTGCCCGAGAAGACGCCGATCGACCCGGTGATCGTGCCCGGCCCGGCGACGATCGCGTCCGCGCCCATGGAGATGTAGTAGCCCCCCGAGGCCGCGTAGTCCCCCATCGACACGACGACGGGCTTCCTCCGTGCGGGCGAGGCCCACCTCGCGCCAGATGGCGTCCGAGGCGGTCCCTGACCCTCCGGGGCTGTCGACGCGCAGCACGATCGCGCGGACGCCGTCGTCCTCGCGCGCCTGGCGCAGGCCGCGCGCGATCGTCTCGGCCCCCGCGAGGCCGCCGCCGAACGGGCTCGCCCCGCTCTCTCCCCCGACGCTGTCCCCCACCGCGTAGACGAGCGCGATCCTCGGCCGTCGCGTCGAAGCCGAAGCCGCGGCGGCTCCTGACGTAGCCGGCCGGGTCCAGCCGGGCCGAGGCCGGCGATGCGCTCCTCCACCTGGTCGCGGTAGAGCAGCTCGTCCACGAGCCCGGCCGCCTTGCGCCTCCGAGCGCCGTCGAAGGGCCCCTCGTCCACGAGCGCGCGCACCGCCTCGGGCGCGAGCCCGCGGGCCTCGGCGACCCCGCGCACGTACTGCTCGAAGAGGCTAGTCGACGAGGGCCTCCATCTGCTCGCGGTGAGGGCTCGGTGAAGCCGGTCTCGGTGAACTGGTTCGGCGCGTTCTTGTACTTCCCGACGCCCTCGAACTGCGCCTCGACCCCGAGCTTGTCGAGCGTGCCCGTGGAAGAACGTCACCTCCGCGGCGAGGCCCGACACGTCGAGCATCGCGGTCGGCGACCGCGGCGATCTTCGCGCAGCCGGTCGCGAGGTAGTACTCGTGGTTTCCGGCAGACTCCAGGTGGGCCCACGACGGCTTGCCGCTGCGGCGGAAGCGCAGCGAGCGCGTCGCGCAGCTCCTGCACGCGCGCCCAGCCGGCGTCGAGCGGTCCCACCCGCAGCACGAGGCCCTTCGACCCCCGGGTCGCTGGCCGCGCGGTCCACGGCCTCGACGAGCGCGCGCAGCGACGGCGGCGGTCCTCGAACAGGCGCCGCGAGGCCGCGAGGCGGGCTCCTCGGGCATGCTCGCCGTCGAGCTCGAGCGCCAGATAGGCCCCGCCCCCCGGCCACGCCGCGGACGGGCGGCCGCCGCGCACGAGAAGGGCCAGAGCTCCGACCGCCGCCGCGCCGAGCGCCAGCGCCGTCGACGCCGGCCGCCAGCACCCAGGCTGTCCGCTCCTTCATGGGCCCTAGCCCGGAGGCGTCTGCAGGTACTCGGCGCGCGTGCGCGCCTGGCCGGCGTAGACGCTGGCCGGGAACTCCTCGTCAGCCTGCCGGTAGGTCGGCCCGCGCCTCCGCCCAGCGCTTCGCGTCCTCGAGGGTCCTGGCCGCGCTCATCAGGGCGAAGTCGCGTGGCACGTTCGCCGTCGGGTTCGTGGCCAGGCCACGGTAGGCCTCGACCGCCTTGTCGACCTGGCCGCTGCGCCGGTAGAGGTCGGCGAGCGCCACGCGGGCCAGCTCCGGCTCCAGGCCGGTGCCCCTCGCCCTGGATCTCCGTCAGGGCCTTCTCCGCCTCGGCGTACTGCTCCGAGCTCCATCGCGGGAGAGCGCGGCGTAGTACTTCGCGCGCAGGCCGGCGGTCGACGACCCGAAGCGGCGCTCGACGCCCTCGAAGGCCGCGGCCGCGGTCTTGTACTTGTCCTCTGCGGTGGCGAAGACCTGGCCCGCGGGCCGGTCGGCGCCGGGCGGGCAGCTCGGTCGCTCACCGGGGCCTCGAAGGTCGTGAGCGCCTCGCGGAACGCCCGCTCGGCCTCCCGGGTCCGCTGCGCCTGGAAGTAGGCGAACGCGCCGGCCGCGGCCAGCGAGCACCACCGCACGCCGCCGCCGATGCGCACCTCGTCGCGGTGGGCGGCCGCCCAGGCGGCGGCCTGCTCGAGGCCCCTCGCGAACTCGTCCTGCTTGATCTGATCCTTCAGTTCCTTCTTCAAGCTGCTGCTCCTGTCCGCGGCTGGCGCGCCTGGAGGGACTCGAACCCCCAACCTCGAGCTTAGGATGCTCTTGCTCTATCCAGTTGAGCTACAGGCGCCCGTGTCCAAAGCGTTCCGAACGCCATAGGTTAGCACAGCGCGGAGCCCTTCCTCGGGCGGCCTCGACGCCGCTTCAGTACCGGATCAGGCTCCGCACGTCGTGGCCGGCGAGGCGGTCGCGGCCGTTCAGGAAGCCCAGCTCGACGAGGAAGACGAAGCCGCTCACCGCGCGCGCCGAGCGCCTCGCACGAGCGTCCCCACCGCCCGCGCCGTGCCGCCGGTGGCGATCACGTCGTCGACGACCAGCACGCGGTCGGCGGGCGCGCACCGCGTCCTCGTGCATCTCCAGCGTGTCGGTGCCGTACTCGAGCGCGTAGCTCGCCCTGCGCGCGCTGCCACGGCAGCTTGCCGGGCTTGCGCACGGGCACGAAGCCGGCCCCGAGCCGGTGGGCGAGCGCCCCGCCGAGGATGAAGCCGCGGCTCTCGATCGCCACCACCTTGTCGACCGGAAGGTCGCCGCACAGGACGGCCATCAGGTCGAGCGAGCGCCGGAAGCAGGACCGGCTCGCGCAGCAGGGTCGTGATGTCCTTGAAGACGATGCCCGGCTTCGGGAAGTCGGGCACGTCGCGGATCGCGGCGCTGCAGCCCGGCGACCTGTGCGCCTCGAGGTTCATCGCCGTCCGCTCCTCAGCGGATGTGGAAGCCGCTGACGCCGCGCGGCGCGATCGCCTCGCGCTCGACGTCCGCCACCTCGGCGAACGCCGGGCCCTCGCGCAGCGCCGCCTCGAGATGGCGAGCGCCTCGTCGCTGCCCTCGGCCACCACCTCGACGGAGCCGTCCGGCAGGTTCCGCGCGAAGCCCGCCACGCCGAGCACGTCCGCCTGGCGCAGGACGAAGTAGCGATAGCCCACGCCCTGCACGCGCCCACGCACGACGTAGCGGATATGCGGGCACCCGCTCCCCTCCGGCGCCGGAGACTACCACAGCCCAGCGGGCGAGCGCCGCCCGCCGCCACCCACGCGCTCGACCAGGCCCACTGGAAGTTGAAGCCGCCGATCCGCCCGTCGACGTCGAGCATCTCGCCCACGAGGAACAGGCCGGCCTGCGCGCCGCGACTCCATCGTGCGCGTGTCCACCTCGGCGAGCGGCACGCCACCCGCCGTCGCCTCGGCGAAGGAGTAGCCGCGGCTCTCCGACGACCGGCAGAGGCCGCGCGACGAGGCGCTTCACCAGCGCCCGGCGCGTCGTCGCGCCGCAGCTGGCCGAGCGGCGGACTCGGCGCCGTCGCCCGCTCCCCGCACATCGCCTCGGCCACGGCCGCCGGCAGCCAGCGCGCGAGCGCCGCGCGACCGTGCAGCGCGGGCTCCGCCGCGGCCAGCCGAGCAGCTCCCGCTCGACCGCGGCGAAGTCCCGGCCGGCAGCAGGCTCGCCTCCAGCGTCGGTCTCGCGGCCCTCGAGCCGCGCCCGCAGCCACGCCCGCGACACGTCGAGCACCACCGGCCCGCTGACCCCGAAGTGCGTCCAGAGCAGCGACCCCGTTCGACGCACACGGCGCGTCCGTCGGCCCGCACCGTCAGCTCACACGCGTGGGCCACGCCGGCCAGGGGAACGTGGAAGGCCCCGGCGAGCACGAGCGGCACGAGGGCCGGCGTCGTCGGCACCACCGAGTGGCCCAGCGCCTCGGCCATGTCGCAGGCCTTGCCCGTCGCTGCCGGTCTTCGGCAGCGAGAGCCCGCCCGTCGCGAGCACGACCCGCGTCGCCCGGCACGTCTCCCGGGTCGTCTGCACGCCGAAAGCCTTCTCCGTCGGCCTGGACGGAGTGCACTCGCTCCCCAGCCCGCAACACGACACCCAGCCGGGCCGCCTCGTCCAGCAACGCCTGCAGCACGACCGCGGACCGGTTCGCATCCGGGAACAGCTTCCCGTTCTCCTCCTCGTGCAGCGGCACCCCGATCTCGCGGAAGAACGCCACCGTCTCGGCCACACCGAACGCCCGCAGCACCCGCCGGACGAGGTGCGGCGGCGAGCCCTGAAAGTCGGCCTCACTCACGGTGGCGTTCGTGACGTTGCACCGCGCGCCCCCGCTCACGAGGATCTTCGCCCCGGGCCGCCGCGCCCCGTCGAAGAGCACGACCGGCCTCTTCGCTCCCCGCCGCGCCGCAAAGATGGCGGTCGCCAGCCCCGCCGCCCCCGCCCCGACGATCACGATCACGGGGAGAGGATACCGGCGCGGCGCCTCTTGCGCGCGTGTCAGGTGGAGAGCCCGGCAGGATGCACTGTACTGGCCCGGGCCGAGCCATGACGGCGGCGGTTGAGCAGTCAGGACCATTGACTCGTCGGCTCCCCGAAGAGCGAGGGTAGCCCGTTCATCCCAGGCCAGATCAGCGAAGCTCACGACTCCCAGGAGGCGTCGGCCTGTGAGTTCGGTGTCCTCCCGAACCGAAGCGATGGACGAGGAGGTCGGACATGAGAAGGCCCGCGTTCGTCTTGACGTGTGCTGTCCTTGCCGTTCTGGCTGCGTCCTATGCAATCCATGTGCGGGCGCAGGCTGGTGACACGTTCCAGGTGGAGGCCACGCCAGATCGACTGTGGCCGCCAGACAACACGATGGTTCCCGTCCACCTGGGTGGACACTGCGATTGGCAAGGCACGGGGGGCTGCAGCAAGGATCGGCCCTGTGAGTGCTGCGAGGCATTCAGGATCGTCGGTGTTTCGAGCAATGAACCGATCCAGGCAGGTGTCGACTACCAGGTCGCCAACAACACCTGTCCAACCGGCAGCGGACGATCTGCACCGAAGCTGTGGCTGAAGGCGACACGGGCAGGAAATGGTGGAGGACGAAACTACTCCATCGATCTCCAGGAATGTAGGCCTCTTCCCTACCCCCACTTCTATTGCTGCGCCGAGAGGATCGTCACTGTCACCGTGACCGTGCCTCACGATCAGGGGAACAGGTGACTCGTGTTCCTGTCGTTTGGACCACGCTCGCGAAAGGTGGGAGGCGGCCGGCTTGCCCCTCACGGCGGGGATCTGCACGTTCAGCCTCCAGAGGAACATCGATTCTGGGCTCGTGGAACAGGTCTGGGTGAGCTTCGATTTCGACCCGTTCTCAGTGGCGCATACCTGGCTGGAGGTCGCGTCCGTGATCACTCATCCGGACTTCTGGTTCAAGCCGCAATCGAACTGGCATGACAACGGGGCGCTGATTCTGAAGAAGCCGGTCGTTGGCATCGAGCCCGCCCGACTCCCGGAGGAGGGATTCCTCGACCAGCTGAAGGCCGACGGCGCGTTGGGGCATGGCACCAACGGGACCAAGTTCACACTGGTTGGCTATGGGGCCTCGTTGAGCTTCCCGCCGCCTGGCCCTTACAGGGACAACGTCCGGCAGTTCGCGCTCTCGGAGTTTCGGGCCTTGCTCCCGGCTTGGCTTCGGATGTCGCAGCAGGGGAGGACTGGTGACGGTGGCACGTGCTACGGCGACTCCGGCGGGCCGACCTTCTGGGAGGGACCCGCCGGCGAGACGATTCTGGTTGCGACCACGACATGGGGTGACATGCCGTGCGTGACCAGTGAGTTCAACCAGCGGCTCGACGTGGCATCGGCACTCGCGTTCATCCAGGAGGTCGTCGAGAGACTGCAGTAGCAGCTTGAGCGCGACGGCCAAGGATGTGAGGGCGGACGCCCCACCTCGCAGTGGCGAGTCGAGGTACGATCGTCGTCGAGACCGAGCCCAACGACGTGACGACGCCTCCCAACCATTGCGGGATAGCTGCCGCCAGACGCAGCCTCGGCGGCGAGGGCCGCGATCACCGTCCTTGCCCTGGCCGCCACCTGTGGCGCGGCACCTTCCACTCCGACGCTGGTCCAGCACGTCGCCAGCCGGTCGAACGAGAACTTCGAGAACGGGAACACCTTCAGGGTGGTGCTTCCCAACCCGACGTTGTCGGGGTGCTGACGACCGAGCGCGGGTGGACCGGGGAGGGCGTCACGGGCTACGTCCTGCCCTAGCGAAACGACTTGGGGCCTCTTTCGAGGCCCCTCATAACCGCCTATGAGTTGTTGAATCTAAGCTGGTCGGGGCGAGAGGATTCGAACCTCCGACCTCTTGGTCCCGAACCAAGCGCTCTAGCCAGGCTGAGCCACGCCCCGGTCGGAATGACGAGCTTCTTATACCACGGGGACCGACGGCGCGCCAAGCTCGGCCCGCCTCAGCGCGCCGACGCCCGGCGGGAGCTCCTTCTCCCACTCGCGCAGGGTGGCCAGGACGCGGTGGTTGGTCGTGTCCGTCTGCAGGGGGCTCACCGAGACGAGGCCGGCGCGGATCGCGAAGATGTCCGACATCTCGTCGCTCACCCAGTGGTCGCGGCCCTCCTCGATCCAGTAGTACGTGCGGTGCCGCGGGTCGAGGCCCTCGAGGATCGTGCCCTCGTGCGAGCGGCGGCCCTGGACGGTGACGGCGACGCCGCTCGGCTGGCCCGGGGGCACGTTGACGTTCAGCAGCGTGCGGTCCGGCAGGCCTCGCTCGAGGACCAGGGCGGCCAGCCCCCGCGCGAAGGCGGCCGAGGGCCCGTAGTCGAGGTCGGCGCGCGCCGCGAGGGAGACCGCGACGGCGGGGACGCCGAAGAAGGTCGCCTCCCGGCCGGCGCCCACCGTGCCCGAGTAGAAGACGTCGTCGCCGAGGTTGGCCCCCCGGTTGATGCCGGAGACGACGAGGCTCGGCCGCCGAGGCAGCAGCTTCGCGATCGCGAGATTGACGCAGTCCGCGGGGCTGCCGTCCACGGCGAGGACGCGCTCCTCGACCCTTTCGGCTCGCAGGGGATGCTTCAGTGTGAGCGACTGGGAGGTCGCGCTGGCCTCGCGGTCGGGAGCGATCACCCAGATCTCGCCGAGGCCGGCGAGGCCGTCCGCGAGGGCACGGATGCCGGGCGCGTGCACGCCGTCGTCGTTCGTCACGAGAATGAGCGGATCAGCCATGGCTCCCCGGAAAAAAGCGAGCCCCGGGCGACGTGCCCGGGGCTCTTATGTCGATGAGTGCTGGTCGGGATGCCGGGATTTGAACCCGGGACCACCTGCACCCCAAGCAGGTGCGCTACCAGGCTGCGCTACATCCCGAATCGGATCAATTGCTCTTTCTATCACCCTTGTCCAGGAGGGTCAAGATTTCGCGCAGGTGCTCGCGCACCTCGTGCAGCACCTCGCGCGTGGTGTCGGCACCCGGCGCCGGCTCCGGCTCCACCGTCGCGACGACGGTCTCGGGCAGGCTCGCCATCGCCGACGGCGTCCCCCCGCGGCCGCCGAGCTCGGTCTCGAGCCGCTTCTTGGCCCCGGCGATGGTGAAGCCCTCCTCGTAGAGGAGCTGCTTGATCCGGAGCACGGTCTCGATGTCCTTCCGGCGGTAGATGCGCTGGCCGGAGCTGTTCTTCGCCGGGGCGAGCGCGGGGAACTCGGACTCCCAGTACCGCAGCACGTACGGCTGGGTGTCCGTGATCTCGCACACCTCGCCGATCTTGAAGAAGAGCTTGTTGGGGATCTGCTTCGCGTCCATGGGCGGTCTCTTCCGTCTAGTCGGCCGCGGCCTCGTTCACCGCGGGCGCCACGAGCTTGGAGGGGCGGAAGACGACCGAACTGCGGGGCCTGATGAGCATCTCCTCTCCAGTCTGGGGATTGCGTCCTCGACGCTCCCTCTTCTGGCGGACCAGGAAGGTGCCGAAGCCGGTGATCTGGACTTTCTCGCCCTCGCCCAGGTGTCGCTTGATGGTCTCGAAGATGACCTCGACGAGGCGGGCCGCCTCGCGGTTGGATATTCCTCCGTGCCGCTCGTAGACGATCCTCGCAATGTCGGCCTTCGTCATCCCCGAGCCCCGCGTCGGCGAGTCCCAAAAAATCCCGGCACTAACAGCACTTACACGACAAACGCGCAGGGAGTATATGAGAAGACGCCAAAGCCTGTCAAGAACGGAAAGCTCAAGCGTTTCTTGAGCTTACGAGCGCGCTTTTCGCCTCCGGTGGCGCACTTTCAGCCGGATGGGAGTGCCCTCGAATCCGAACGCCTCGCGGATGCGGTTCTCGAGGTACCGCCGATACGAGAAGTGCAGGTCCACCGGGTGGTTGATCGAGACCGCGAACGTGGGCGGGGCGATCCCGATCTGGCTGCCGTACAGGATGCTGACGGGCCGGTTCCCTTTGTCCGCCTTGGGGGCGTTCGCCTCCGCCGCGCGCGCCAGCAGGCGGTTGAACTCGCCGGTCGTCACGCGTGCCGCGCGAGCGGCGTGAACGCGGTCGACGGCGTCGAGGAGGCCGCCCAGCCCCTTGCCGGACTTCGCCGACACGAAGGCGAGCGGGGCCCAGGGCAGGAACTTCAGGTGCTCCCGCACGTCGCTCTCGAAGGCGCGCTGGGAGGTCCTCTTCTCGATCGCCAGGTCCCACTTGTTCACCGCGATCACGACGCCCGCGCCGGCCTCGAGGATCTCCCCGCCGATCGTGGCGTCCATCTCGCGCAGCCCCTCCCCCGCGTCGAGGACGAGGATGGCGACGTGCGCGCGCTCGATCGCACGCCGGGACTGCACCACGCTCACGTGGTCGACGCTCTCCTGGAGCAGGCGCACCTTGCGGATCCCGGCCGTGTCCACCAGGCGGTAGCGCCGCCCCGCGCGCTCGAACACCTCGTCCACCGAGTCGCGGGTCGTACCCGGGATCGCGGACACGACGGACCGCTCCCGACCGACCAGCCGGTTCAGGATCGACGACTTGCCGACGTTCGGCCGCCCGACGAGCGCGAGAGGAACCGGGGCCTTCTCGTCCTCGACCAGCGCCACCGCGGGCAGGCCCTCGAGCGCCGCGTCGAGCAGGTCGCCGACGCCCTGCCCGTGCTCGGCCGAGACGCACCGCGTGTCGTCGAAGCCGAGGCGCGAGAACTCGGAGACGTCCTCCTCGCGGCCCTCCACCTTGTTGACCACGAGGACGACGCGCTTGCCCTCGCGACGCAACCGACGCGCGATGGCCTCGTCGTCGGGGAGCAGGCCCGCCCGGCCGTCCAGGACGAAGAGCACGACGTCCGCTTCCTCGATCGCCCGCTCGGCCTGGGCCGCCGCGGGCCCGAGCAGGGGGTCGTCGGAGCCGAGGAGGAGGCCGCCGGTGTCCACGAGCTCGAACGCGCGCCCCTGCCAGCTCACCTGGGCGTAGTTGCGGTCGCGCGTGGAGCCGGGGCGGCCGTCGGTGATCGCCTTGCGGCGCCCGCAGATCCGGTTGAAGAGGGTCGACTTGCCGACGTTGGGCCGGCCGACGAGGGCGACTCGAGGCAGGGGGATCATGACGGTCCAGGGCTAGGGGCGGTTTGACACAAGAAACCGGCAAAGTGCATACTAACCGTTACTTAGGAGGAGGTCCATCCCCATGATCAAGGTGGACATCATCAACGAGGTGGCGAAGGCCGCCGACGTCACCAAGGTGCGGGCCGAGGTCGCGGTCGAGGCCGTCCTCGAGGCGATGAAGGACTCCTTGATGAAGGGTGAGAGGATCGAGCTGCGCGGCTTCGGGGTCTTCCAGGTGAAGCCCCGCAAGCGCGGCATCGGCCGTAACCCTCGAACGGGCAAGGAGGTGCGGATCCCACCGGGACGCACGATCCGCTTCAAGCCCGGCAAGGACCTCCAGAGCCTGGCCCTGTAGAGCGAAGCGCCCGCGTGGGCCTTCCCAACCCTCCCGGGCCACCGCTCCCGGGGTTGCCGCCACTGTCCCCGGAGCCGCTCCCCATCCGGTGGGAGCGCGCGTGGGTCTACCCCACGCCGCCCCGGTCGGCCTGGCAGCGCTGGGGCCGGAACCTCGTCCTCTTCCTTCTCACCGTGGCCTCCGTCTTCCTCGTGGGCGGGCTGCGCACGATCGAGCTCCCGGGCCACGCCTCCGTCCTCGCCGTCGACGTCGCCGACGGCACCCGGCTCGTGGTCGGCCTCCTCGGGATCCTGCTCGCCCACGAGATGGGCCACTACCTCACCGCGCGGTACTACGGCGTCGACGCGACGCTCCCCTTCTTCATTCCCTTCCCGCTGCCCGGCTTCAGCCTCGTGGGCACCCTGGGCGCCTTCATCCGCATCCGCGGCCCGATCCCGAACCGGCGCGCCCTGTTCGACATCGGCATCGCGGGACCGCTCGCCGGCTTCGCCGTCTGCCTCCCCGTCCTGTGGCTCGGGATCCGGGAGGCGACCGTCCAGGCGCTCCCCGCCGACGCGGGGGGCATGTTCTTCGGCGAGCCGCTGGCCTTCCAGTGGATGGCGCGCCTGGTGCACGGCGCGATCCGCGACGACCAGACGCTCGTCATGGGCCAGTGGGGTCTCGCCGCCTGGTTCGGCCTCTTCGTGACTGCCCTCAACCTGATGCCGATCGGCCAGCTCGACGGGGGCCACGTCACGTACGCGCTACTGCGCGAGCGCGCGCGCCTCATCTCGCGGATCGGGTCGTGGGTGTGCGTCGCCCTCGTCTACTTCGGACCCAACTGGATCCTCTGGGCCGTGCTCGTGCGCGTCCTTGGCCGCCGACACCCCTCGACCCTCGACGACGACGACCCGGTGGGCCGGGGCCGCGCGTGGGTGGGTCTGTTGGGCCTCGCCGTCTTCGTGGTGTGCTTCGTGCCGGACCCGATCGTCTTCTCGTGGCGCGACTTCTTCGAGGCGCTCGGCCTCGACCGCCGGCTGCGCTGACCGGCCGGGCTTCCCCGCCCTACATCACGGTCAGCGGGTCCACGTCCACCGCGACTCCCGGCCACCGCTGCGCGCCGTAGCGCGCCACGAGCGTGGCGCGGACGGCCTCGCGCATGGCGGGACGGTGGCCCTTGAGCAGGACCTGGAAGCGGTGCTCGTTGCGCAGCCGGGCGAGCGGCGCGCTGGCGGGACCGAGGACGCGGTATTTCCCCGCCGCCCGGGCGCGCAGCTCGGCGCCCAGGGCCTGCGCCTCGGCCGCGCCCTTCGCCGCGTCGGCCGCGCGCACCACGACGTTCACGAGCGCGGCCACCGGCGGGTAGCCCATCGTGCGTCGGAACTCCATCTCGCGCTCGAAGAACGCGTCGTAGTCCTGTGCGCAGGCGGCGCCGAGCGAGTAGTGGTCCGGCATGTGGCTCTGCAGGATCACCTCGCCGGCCGTCTCGCCGCGCCCGGCGCGGCCCGCCACCTGCGTCAGGAGCTGGAACGTCCGCTCGGCCGAGCGGAAGTCCGGGATGCCGAGGCCGACGTCGGCGTCCACCACCCCGACCAGCGTCACTCGCGGGAAGTCGTGCCCCTTGGCGATCATCTGCGTGCCCACGAGGACGTCGATCGCGCCGCTCTCGAACGCGGCCAGCGTCTGGGCGAGGACACCCCTCCGGCGGGCGCGGTCGCGGTCGAGCCGCTCCACGCGCGCCCCGGGCAGGGCCGCCTGGACGGCCTCGGCCACGCGCTCGGTCCCGAAGCCGGTGAGCCGCAGGTACGCCCCGTGGCAGGACGGACACGCCGTGGGCGAGGGGGCCTCGTGAGCGCAGTAGTGGCAGAGCGCCGAGCGCCCTCCCTGGTGCAGCGTGAGCGACACCGAGCAGTTGGGGCACATGGCCTCCTGCCCGCACTCCCGGCAGAGGAGGCTCGTGGCGTAGCCCCGGCGGTTCAGGAGGAGGAGGCTCTGCTCGCGGCGCGCGAGCCGGGCGGCCAGGGCCTCGCGCAGCGCGGGGCTCAGGATGGGGTCCCCGCCGGCCCTGAGGACGGACCGGCGGTCCACGATCTCGACGCGCGGCAGGCCCTGGGGCCCGATGCGCCGGGGCAGGACCAGCCGGTCGTACTTGCCGCGTTGCGCGTTCGCGTGCGACTCGAGCGAGGGCGTCGCCGAGCCCAGCACGACCGGGCAGCCCTCGAGCTGCGCCCGCATCACCGCGACGTCGCGCCCGTGGTAGCGCGGGCTCTCGTCCTGCTTGTAGGCCCCGTCGTGCTCCTCGTCCACCACCACCAGCCCGAGCCCGGGGACGGGGGCGAACACGGCCGAGCGGGCCCCGACCACCACCCTCGCGTCTGCCTCCCGGACGCGCCACCACTGGTCGTGCCGCTCCCCCGCCGAGAGGTCGCTGTGCAGAACGGAGACCGTGGCCCCGAACCGCGCGCGCGCCGCCCGCACGAGCATGGGGGTGAGGCCGATCTCGGGAACGAGGACGATCGCCCCCCGGCCCTGCGCGAGAGCGGCCTCGATCGCCCCGAAGTACACCTCGGTCTTCCCGCTGCCGGTGACGCCGTGGAGGAGGAAGGGGCGGAACGTCGCGCTCCCGAGGCCGTCGAGCAGGGGCCGCAGGGCCTCGTTCTGGTCCGAGGTCGGCGTGAGGGGGCCGTCCTCGCGGGCGGGAAGGCCCTCCGGCTCCCGCACGTCGCGCTCGGTGAGGAGGCGCAGGGCCCCCGTCTCGGCGAGCCGGGCGATCGCGCCGCGGAGGGACGGCCGATCGCGCACGAGGTCCGCCACGCGAGCGCGGCCACCGGCCTCGCGCAGGCGCCTCAAGAGCTCGGCCTGGGCCCGGCCTCGCGGTTCGACCGCGGCCGCGCCGAGGATGGCCACCTGCAGGTCGCGGAAGCCGGGCGCGCCCAGGTCCTGGACCACCTCCACCAGGCCGGAATGTCGCAGGCGCGAGACGTGTGCCTGGGGATCGACTCCGAGTCTGCGGCCGAGGGCGGACAGGCGCAGCGGACCGGCCTGCAGCTCGCGGAGGACGCGGTCTTCCGTGCCCTCCGCCGGCCGGACGAGGCGCACGACGGCGCGACTGGCGCGCACCCCCGCCGGGGGCAGGACCATCCGGTAGCACTCTCCGGGAGGAGCGAGGTAGTGATCGGCCATCCAGTCCGCGAGATCGAGCAGCGGCGGCTCGACGAGAGGGCCCTCGTCGAGCACCTCCACCACGTCCTTGAGGGCACGCCCCGCGTCCTCGGCCGCGGCCCCGGTGACGACTCCGATCATCCGACGGCCGCCGAAGGGCACGAGCACCCGCACCCCGCGCTCGGGCACGGGCTCGCCCTTCGGCATGCGGTACGTGAACGGGGCCTGGAAGGGAACCGGCAGCGCCACGGCGACGAGGCGGGCGTCCACGGATGCCACTTTATCCGCCGGGGGTGAGCGGCGAGGTCCGGCCGCGCCTCAGTCCGCCTCGCCGGGGACGGGGCGAGCCAGGAGCCGGAGGACCGCCTTCATGTCCTCCCAGACGTCCTTCTTGCCCGCCGGGTTGCGGAGCAGGTAGGCCGGGTGGAAGGTCGGCATCACCGGGATCCCCTCGCGCTCGCCGAAGCGGCCCCGCAGCCGGGAGATGGGCTCGGCGGTCCGGAGCAGCCACTGCGCCCCGAACTTGCCGAGGCCGACGAGGACCCGCGGGCGGATGGCCCGGATCTGGGCCTCGAGGAAGGGCTGGCACGCGAGGATCTCGTCCGGCTCCGGGTTGCGGTTCTGCGGCGGGCGGCACTTGATGACGTTCGCGATGAAGACGTCCGAGCGCTTGAGCCGCATGCCCTTCTCGATGATGTCGGTGAGCAGCTGCCCGGCCCGGCCCACGAAGGCGAGACCCTGCTCGTCCTCGTCGGCCCCCGGGGCCTCGCCCACGAACATGATCTCCGCCTGCGGGTTGCCCTGGCCGAACACGATCGTCTTGCGGCCGGCGGCGAGCCGGCAGCGCCGGCAGTCGCCCAGCTCCTCGCGGACGGCGGCGAGGGGGGCCGCCGCGTCGTCCGTCCGGGCGGCCGCGGAAAAAGGGCGCAGGGGCGAGGCGGCGCCCTGGGGGGCCGCGACCGACGGCGGACTCACGCCGAGCGAGCTCATGCCGCCGAGAAAGCGGCCGTAGGCGAGGAGGTCGGCGAGGGCCTCGTCGCGCTCGCTCATGCCCGGGCGTCCAGCAACGCGCGCACCTCGTCGATGATGCGCTCGGCGAGCTCGCGCTTGGACGCCAGGGGCACGTCCACGCGCCCGCCGTCGCGGCGCAGCAGCACCGCGGCGTTCGTCTCGCCGCCGAAGCCGGCACCCGGGGCGGTGACGTCGTTGGCCACGACGAGGTCCAGGTTCTTCGCCTCGAGCTTCCCCTGGGCGTTGCGGAGCAGCTCCTCCGTCTCGGCGGCGAACCCCACGAGGAGCCGGCCTCCCTTGGCCTCCCCGAGCCCTTTCAGGATGTCGGGGGTGCGGACGAGCTCCAGGGCGATCGGGCCATCGGTCTTCTTGAGCTTCGAGCCGCTCGCAGAGGCGGGGCGATAGTCGCTGACGGCGGCGGCGGCGATGACCACCGTGGCCTCGACGACGCGCTCCGACACCGCGCGCTGCATGTCCGCCGCCGACCGGACGGGCAGCAGCTCGACCCCGTGCGGCGCGCGCAGGTGGGTCGGCCCGGAGACGAGGAGCACCTTCGCTCCCCGGTCGCGCGCGGCCTCCGCGAGGCGGTAGCCCATGGTTCCCGACGAACGGTTCGAGACGAAGCGCACGGGGTCGATGTCCTCCACCGTGGGGCCCGCGGTCACGAGCACCGTCTGGCCCTCGAGGTCCCGGCGCCGGCGCAGGGCGGCCATGGCGGCGTCGACGATCTCGCCCACCTCGGCGAGCCTCCCCTTGCCGAGCCATCCGCACGCGAGGTAGCCGCTGCCGGGCTCCACGACGCCGACGCCGCGCGCGCGCAGCGTGGCCAGGTTCTCCTGGACCGCCGGGTGCTCGAACATGTTGACGTTCATCGCCGGCGCCACCACCACCGGGGCCCGGGTGGCGGTGTAGAGCGTGCTCAGCGGGTCGTCGGCGATCCCGCGGGCGAACTTGCCCACGATGTTCGCGGTGGCCGGGGCCACCAGGAGCAGGGCCGCCGCGTCCGCCAGGGAGATGTGGGAGATGTCCCCGTTCACCCCGAGCGCCCACTGGTCGTGAAAGACGGGGTGGCGGGAGAGCGCCTCGAACGTCATCGGGGTCACGAAGCGGGTGGCGGCCGCGGTCATGACCACGTGCACGTCCACCTCCCGCCTCTGCAGCTCGCGCAGGACCTCGCAGGCCTTGTAGGCCCCGATGCACCCCGTCACGCCGAGGACGACGACCGGCACCGACCCTACTCCGCGGGGCTCTCTTCCGTGCCTTCCGGCACGTCGTGGATCTCCCACGAGATCGTCTCCGCGATCGTCTCCTCGACCGCGATCCGGGTCGGCTTGCGGGAGCGCGTCTCCACCCGCGGCTTGGCGCCGGCCTGCAGCTGCTTGGCCCGTTGCGCGGCCACGGTGATGAAGCGGAACTTCGAGTCCACGTTCTTGGGAAGGATCAACTGCTTCATGCGCCTCTCGCCTCCTTGGCCGTCTGAAAGGTCCTCTCGATCGCCCGGGCCCGCTCCCTCACCACCGACACCCGGCAGCGCGCCGCCCGGACGATGCACTTCAGCTCCTCGACGCACGTATCGAGGTCGTCGTTCACGATCGCGTAGTCGTACTGCGCGAAGGCGTCGATCTCGCGCCCGGCCACGGCCAGGCGCCGCTCGATCATGGCCTCCTCGTCCTGGCCCCGTCCCCGGAGGCGCCGCTCGAGCACCCCGTACGAGGGGGGGAGGATGAACACCGTCACCGCCCCCGGCACGCGCTCGCGCACCTGGGCCGCGCCCTGCACGTCCACGTCGAGCAGGATGTCGACGCCGGCCGTGGCCGCCCTCTCGAGCTCCGCGACGCCGGTCCCGTAGAGGTTGCCGTGCACCTCTGCCCACTCGAGCAGGCGCCCCGCGTCGCGCATCATCTCGAACTCGGCGCGGGTCACGAAGTGGTACTCGATGCCGTCCCGCTCCGCTCCCCGCGGGGCGCGGGTCGTGTGCGAGACGGAGAAGCGGATTCCGCCCAGCTCGCGCAGGACGCGGGCGAGGACCGTCGTCTTGCCCGCCCCCGAGGGGGCGGAGACCACCACCACCGTCGGCTCGTGCTCACTCAATGTTCTGCACCTGCTCGCGGAGCCTCTCGATGTCGGCCTTCAGGGCCACCACCTCGCGGACGGCCAGGGCGTCCTGCACCTTGCTCCCGATCGTGTTGGCCTCGCGCATGAGCTCCTGCGTGAGGAAGTCGAGGCGCTTGCCGGCGGGAGCGCCGGTCGCCGAGATCAGCTGCCGAGCGGACGCCGCGTGGCTGCGCAGCCGCTGCAGCTCCTCCGCCACGTCGTGCCGCTCCACCGCCCGGACCACCTCCTGGTAGAGGCGGGTCTCCTCGAGGCCGAGCTCGCCCACGAGGGCCCGGAGCCGCTCGAGCAGGGCGGCCTGCCGCTCCTCCTTCGACTCCGCGGAGCGGGCCTCGATGCCCGCCGCCGCGCCCTCGATGGCGGTGAGCAGACGGTCGAGCTCGGCCTGGAGGCGCTCGCCCTCGGCCCCCCGCATCGCGTCCAGCCCCGCGAGCGCCTGCGACACGAGCTGGCCGAGCGCGGCCTGCACCGCCGGGGACGGCGCGGCGGCGTCGTCGAAACGCTCGAGCGTCCCCGGGAAGCGCATCAGGTCGGACACGGACACGCCGCCTTCGAGGCCGTGCTCGCTCTGCAGCTCGCGCAGCGTCCGCACGAGGGAGGTGACCACCGGCCGCGACGCCACCACCGTCTCCGCCGCCGTCTCCGGGAAGCTGGCCTGGACCGAGAGCTCCACCCGCCCCCGGGCCACGATGGCCGCGATCCTCTCCTTGAAATCGGTCTCGAGCGCCTGCAGGCGCCGCGGCAGGTGGAGGGACACGTCGAGGAAGCGGTGGTTGAGGCTGCGCGCGGCAACCGTGGCGCGCAGCGACTCGCTCTCCACCCCGGCCGTGCCGTAGCCCGTCATCGAGCGGATCACAGGGCCTGCCCCTCCGACGCGAACTGGAGATCGTGCAGCCGGCTGTAGACCCCGCCCACCTGGCGCAGCAGGTCCTCGTGCCGGCCCTCCTCCCGGACCTCCCCGCCATCGAGAACGACGATCCGGTCAGCGTCCCGCACGGTGGTCAGGCGGTGGGCGATCACCAGGGTCGTCCGCCCGCGCATGAGGTTCGACAGCGCCCCCTGCACGAGCCTCTCGGACTCGGTGTCGAGGGCAGAGGTCGCCTCGTCCAGGATCAGGATCGGCGGGTCCTTCAGGATGGCCCGGGCGATCGCGATCCGCTGCTTCTGGCCCCCGGACAGCCGGCTCCCCCGCTCCCCGATGACCGTGTCGTACCGCCGGGGCAGGTCGAGGATGAAGTCGTGGGCGAAGGCCGCGCGGGCGGCCGACTCCACCCGGGCCTCGTCGACGTCGTCCATGCCGTACGCGATGTTGGCGCGGACGGTGTCGTTGAACAGGACGGTCTCCTGCGTGACGAGGCCGATCTGCGCGCGGAGGCTGGCGAGGGTGGCATCGCGCACGTCGACCCCGTCGATGACCACGTGCCCCTCGGTGACGTCGTAGAAGCGCGGGAGGAGGTTGACCAGGGTGGTCTTGCCGGAGCCGCTCGTGCCCACGATGGCCACGACCTCGCCGGGCCGGGCCGAGAAGTTGACGTTGCGCAGGACCTCCCCGTGGCCGTCGGCGTAGCGGAAGCCGACCCCGCGGTACTCCAGGCCCTCCCGCATGCGCGGGAGGACGACCGCGCCCGCCTTCTGCGGGACCTCGTCGTGCCGGTCGAGCACCTCGAGCACCCGGTGCCCGGCGGCGAGGGCGGCCTGGAGAGTGGCGTTCACCCGCGAGAGCCGCTTGATCGGGGTGTACATCGCGAACAGGGCGGTGAGGAAGGCGACGAAGGCCCCGACGGTGATGTGCTGGTGGCGGATCGAGTAGCTCCCGTAGAAGAGCGCGGCCACGAACGCGACCCCGCCCAGCCCCTCCATCAGGGGGGGCAGCACCGCGGTCGTGCGGGTGATCCGCATGTTCACGCTGAGCAGGCGCGAGGCGGCGCGCCGGAAGCGCCCGATCTCGAAGCCCTCCATCCCGAACGCCTTCACCACGCGGAACCCGGAGATCGTCTCCTGCAGGATCTCCGAGATGTCCTTCCAGCGCCGCAGCGACGTCTCGTTCGAGGCCCGCAGCCTCTGGCCGAGGCGCAGGAGCAGGTGCAGGACGGCCGGCAGCCCGACCAGCGAGAGTGTGGCCAGCCGCCAGTCGAGGAAGAACAGGACGAGCATGAACCCGAGGACGGTCAGGCCCTCCTTGAGGAGGTCCCCGGCCAGCTCCGAGACCGCAGCCTGGATCTTCTCGACGTCGGTGGTGATGTGGCTCATGAGCGAGCCGGTGGTGCTCCGCCCGAGGAAGGCGAAGGACTGCCGGAGGATGTGCTCGTAGAGGGCGTTGCGCAGGTCGGTGACCGCGCGCTGGCCCGCCGCCGCCACCAGTGTCGTCGAGAAGTAGGAGCAGATCCCCTTCAGGACGTACAGGACGAGGATGGTGAGCGAGAGCCGCCCGACGTCGACCCCGAGCGCCAGGGCCTTGTCGAACACCGGCTTGACCTGCAGGACGATGAGCGAGCCGGCGGCCGCGTAGCCCGCGGTCGCGAGCCAGGAGAGCAGGAGGCGCCCGCGGTAGGGGCGGGTGTACTCGAAGAGCCGCCGGAACAGCGCCACCTCGGTCGACACCGACCGGGCGGCGGCACGGCCGCGCTCGCGCAGCTTCGCCACGCGCGGCCTCGGGCGCGACTTCGGTCTCACGCGGTCGTGAGGGCGGATCGCGGGCAGCGCGATGACCTCATCTCCTTGGCTGGCGGCAACTTAGATCCCAGCGGCAACACGACAGTATAACGGGACCCCGCCGCGCGGGCAAGAAAGCGCGGCCCGTCAGTCCGTGAAGCGGTACTTGACGAGCACCCAGAGGGCCGGAAACCCGTCCTTCCAGGAGATCTTCTTGCCCTCGCTGTAGTCGCGGCCCTCGTAGGTGATGGGCACCTCGTACACCCTCGCGCCCCGCTTGAACAGCTTGGCCGTGATCTCGGGCTCGATGCCGAACCGGTCGCTCCGCAGGTCCAGCCCCTTGAGCACGTCCGCGCGGACCGCCTTGAGGCAGGTCTCCATGTCCGTCATGGTCGTGTTGTAGAGGACGTTCGTGACCAGGTTGAGGAAGAGGTTGGCGAGGTAGTGCGTGAACAGGTGGCACCGGTGGCGGCCGATGAAACGGCTGCCGTAGACCGCGTCCGCCTTGCCCTTGACGATGAGGTCCAGCAGGTCCGGGTACTCCTCGGGGCTGTACTCGAGGTCGGCGTCCTGCACGACGATGACGTCCCCCGTCGCCTCGGCGATCCCCCGCCGGACCGCCGCGCCCTTTCCGCGGTTCTGCTCCTGCAGCACCAGCGTGAAGCCGCGCTCGCGGGCGAGGGACTGCAGGATCTCGCGGGTCCCGTCGGTCGAGGCGTCGTCGACGGCGATGAGCTCGATGCGGAGCGGGACGGCCAGCACCCGCCCCACGATCTCCTCCACCGTGGCCCTCTCGTTGTAGACCGGCATGACCACCGAGAGCAGGGGGTCCGGGATCGGCGTGCGGCGCGGGACGATCTTCGCGGCGGCCGTCACCGCCGGCCGATCCCCTCGTAGTGGAAGCCCGAGGTCGTGGAGGACCCTGGGGTCGTAGATGTTGCGGCCGTCGAAGACCGCGGCGTGGCGCATCAGGGACTTGATCTTCGCGAAGTCGGGCTCGCGGAACTCGTTCCACTCGGTCACGACCACGAGCGCGTCCGCTCCGGTCACCGCCTCGTAGGCGCGGCCGCAGAACGTGACGCGGTCGCCGAGGACGCGCCGGGCCTGCTCCTCGGCCTTCGGGTCGTACGCCCGCACCGAGGCCCCGCCCGCGAGAAGCCCGTCGATGATCGAGACGGCCGGCGCCTCGCGCATGTCGTCGGTCCGGGGCTTGAAGGCGAGCCCCCACACCGCCACCGTCTTTCCCGCGAGCCCCCCGAGGTGGGCGGCCACCCGGGGCACGACGACCGACTTCTGCGCCTCGTTCGTGCGCTCGACCGCCTCCACGACGTGCAGGGGCAGTCCCGCGTCCTGCGCCCATCCGGATCAGCGCCTTGACGTCCTTCGGGAAGCACGAGCCGCCGTACCCGACGCCAGGGAACAGGAACGACGACCCGATCCGGCTGTCCGTCCCCATTCCGAGGCGCACCTGCCGCACGTCCGCCCCGACGCGGTCGCAGTAGTTCGCGATCTCGTTCATGAAGGAGATCCGGGTGGCGAGCATCGCGTTGGCCGCGTACTTCGTGAGCTCCGCCGAGGCGGTGTCCATGACGAGGATGGGCTTGCCGGTGCGGACGAAGGGCTCGTACAGCTGCCGCATCACCGCCTCGACCTCGGGATCGTCGGTGCCGATCACCACGCGGTCGGGCTTGAGGAAGTCGTCGACCGCCGTGCCTTCCTTCAGGAACTCCGGGTTCGAGACGACCGCGAACGGGTGGCTCGTGAGCGAGGAGACCACCGCCCGCACCTTGGCCGCCGTGCCCACCGGCACGGTCGACTTGTTGACGATCACCTTGTAGCCGTTCATCGCGCGGCCGATCGCCCGGGCCACGTCGAGGACGTGGGTCAGGTCGGCCGAGCCGTCCTCGTCCTGCGGCGTGCCCACCGCGATGAAGATCACCTCGCTCGCGCGCACGACCTCGTCGAGGTCGGTCGTGAAGCGCAGCCTCTCCTCCGCGACGTTGCGGGGGACCATCTCGTTGAGGCCCGGGCTCGTAGATCGGGATCTCGCCCCGCCGCAGCCGGTCGACCTTGGCCGCGTCGTTGTCGACGCAGGCCACGAAGTTGCCGTTCTCGGCGAGACACGCCCCGACCACCAGCCCGACGTAGCCCGTTCCCACGACTCCGATCTGCACTGTCCGCGGTCCCTCCTGAAGCTCTCTCGAAACCACCGGAGATTAGCACACAGCCTGCTATCATTCGACGGCGATGAACTTCGGCCTCGACGTGCGGCCCACGCTCTCCCGGCCCACCGGGGTGGGCACGTACGTCCAGGCCCTGGTCGAGCGGCTGCCCGCCCTGGCGCCCGAGGACCGTTTCCACTTCTTCTCGGCCTCGCTGAAGGAGCGCTATCCCTCGCGGGCGTGGCCCGCGAACGTCCGCCTGGTGGACCGGCGCCTGCCGGTGGCCGGGCTCAACCTCGCCTGGAACCGCGCGGGCTGGCCCCCGCTCGACCGGCTCGTGGGAGCGTCGCTCGACCTCGTTCACTCCCCCTCCCCGCTGCTCGTCCCCTGCCGCAAGGGCAAGCGAGTCGTCACCCTCCACGACCTCTTCTTCCTGAAGCACCCCGACATGGTCGAGGGCGAGACGCGCCGCGATTTCGTCACGCTCGTCCGGGACCACGTGCGGCGGGCGGACGGCGTCCTCTGCGTGTCCGAGTACACCGCGGCGGAGGCCCGGCGCCTGCTGGACGTGCCCGAGGAGAAGATCGCGGTCACGCCCCACGGCGTCGACCCCGTCTACCGCGAGGCCCCGTCGGCCCGGAAGGTCGAGGAAACCCTCCGCCGGCTCCGGCTGCCGACCGGCGGGATCCTCTACGTGGGCAGCGCGGAGAAGCGCAAGAACCTCGTCACCCTGGTCATGGCCTACATGACCCTGGCCCGCGCGGCGCCACCTCCCGCCCCTCGTCCTCGGCGGTCCCGGCTCCGAGTGGGCCCAGGCGGGCAGCCGGGTGGGGCCCCAGATCGTGGCGACGGGCTACCTGACCCAGGGGGACGTCCGCGCCCTGATGGCGGCCTCCTGCATGCTCGTCCTGCCCTCGCTCGAGGAGGGCTTCGGCCTTCCCGTCGTCGAGGCGATGGCCGCGGGCCTGCCCGTCGTCTGCTCGAGCGGCTCGGCTCTCGCCGAGGTGGCCGGCGACGCGGCCTGCCTCGTCGAACCCCACGACGTCAACGGCCTGGCCCACGCCGTCGAGCGCCTGCTCGACGACCGGCCCTCGCCGAGGAGATGCGCCGCCGCGGCCTCGAGCGCAGCCGGCGGTTCGACTGGGGCGAGTCCGCCCGCAAGACGCTCGCCTTCTACCGGAAGGTCCTTGGGCGCTAGGCCGCCTCGCCGTCGGGATCGACGCCCGGGAGCTCGCGGGCCGGCCCACCGGCACCGGCCGCTACCTGCGCAACCTCGTCCGCCACTGGCGCGACGGCGGCGACCGGCTCGTCTGCTACTTCAACGGCCCCCCGGCCCTCGACCCCGTCCTCGACCACCCCGCGGTCCGCAAGCGCCCGCTCGGCGACGGCTGCGCGCGGGGGGTCGTCTGGCAGGAGCGGCTCCTTCCGCGGCGCGTGCCGGGAGGACGCGCTCGACGTCTTCTTCTCCCCGGCCTACTCCTGCCCGCTCTCGCTCCGGGTCCCGCGGGTCACCGCCGTGCACGACCTCTCCTTCTTCGCCCACCCCCAGGACTTCGCCTTCGCGGACGCCCTGCGCCGGCGGGCCCTCGTGGGCCTCTCGCTGCGCGCCTCCCGCCTGCTCCCCGTCGTGCTCCGACTTCACCCGCCGCGAGCTCGCCCGCCTCTTCCCCGACCTCTCGGGGAAGGCCGTCCACGTCCCCCTCGGGCCCGACGACGACCTGTCCGTCCCGCGGCCCCGCGAGGCCGCCCGGGCCCGCCTCGGCATCGACGGCCCGTACGTGTTCACCGTGGGCGCCGTTCTCAACCGCCGGTGCGCGCCCTGAGCTGCTGCGGGCCACCGCCCGCCTCGTCCGTCGCCACCCGGGCATCGTGCTGGACTTCGTCGGGGAGAACCGCACGCGCCCCCGCCTCGACCTTCCGGGCCGCGTCGCGTCGCTCGGCCTCGGGGCCCACGTCCGGCTCTCCGGCTTCGTCGAGGACGACGCGATCGCCACCCGTTACTCCGCCGCCGACGCCGCGGTCTTCCTGTCCGAGTACGAGGGGTTCGGCCTTCCCGCCCTCGAGTGCGCCGCCCGCGGCGTGCCGCTCGTCGTCGGGCGGTCGCCCTCGCTGGGCGAGATCTTCCGCGACGCGGCGCTGCTCGTCGACCCCCGCGACGAGACGGAGGTCGCCGCCGCGATCGACCGGGTGCTCACCGACGCGGCCCTCCGCGCCCGGCTCGTCGAGCGCCGGACGGGCCCTCGCCGCCCGCCACTCCTGGGCCGACGCCGCCCGCCGCACGCGCGAGGCCCTCCTGGAGGCCGCCGGGTCGTGAGCGACGCCCCCGGGCTGGCGTGGTCGATCGTCTCGTTCGAGGCCCGGGAGGCGCTCCTCGCCGCCCTCGCCTCGCTGCGGGCGCACGCCTCGGCTTCCGATCGAGATCGTGGTCGTGGACAACGCCAGCGCGGACGGGTCGGCGGACGCGGTTCGCGCCGCCCACCCCGGAGCCCTGCGTGATCGCGAACGCGGAGAACGTCGGCTTCGCTCGCGGCCTGCAACCAGGGGTGGCGCACCTCCGGCGCGCCGCACGTGCTCTTCCTGAACCCGGACGCCGAGGTCACGCCCGGGCGCGGTCGAGGCCCTCGCTCCGGCGTCCTCGACGGCCGCCCCGACGTGGGCGCCGCCGGCCCGCGCACGCGCAGCGCGGACGGGACGATCCAGGTCTCCACCGGGCCCGACCTCACCCTGGCCTCGGAGTGGGCGCAGCGCCGCCTCGTGCGTGGCGTCGCCCGTCGCGACCAGCGGGCCCTGGCCGAGGCCGAGGCGCGCCACGCGCGCGAGCACGAGCCCGACTGGGTCTCCGGTGCGTGCCTGCTCGCCCGCCGCGAGGCACTGGAGGCGGTCGGCGGCTTCGACGAGCGCTTCTTCCTGTACGAGGAGGACGCCGACCTGTGCCGGCGGCTCCGCGTCGCCGGATGGCGGGTCGTGTTCACGCCGGCCGCCGAGGTGCGCCACCGGCTCGGACACAGCATGGCGAGAGGCGCGGCGGCGGGCGCGGCTCGAGTACCACCGCAGCCACCTGCTCTACTACCGGCGGCACAACCGCCCCGCCTCGCGGGCGGGGCTCCGCCTGCTGATCGCGCTGCGGGGCGCTCGCGGAGTGGCTGCGGGCCGCGGCGAGCGCGGACGCCGAGGGCCGAGCCGACGCCGTGGGCTGCCTGCGCCTCGCCCTCGGACGGGCGTAGCCGCGCCTTCCGCTTGGGGCGGGAACGCTCCTCATGTTATTGTCGTGCGCTGCACTTGTGCGCCGAGGCCCCGTGAAGATCGCGATCGACGTCCGGAAGTGGAACGACTACGGGATCGGCACGTACGTCCGTAACGTCGTCCGCCACCTCGCCCGCCTCGACCGCGAGACCACCTACCTCCTCTTCTGCAACCCGGCCGACGAGCCGACCCTGCGCGACCTCGCGGAGAACTTCGTCCCGGTGGTCGACGGCTCGGCACGCTACGGGCTGCGCGAGCACGTCTCGATCCCGCTGAAGCTGCGCCGCCTCGGGGCCGAGCTGCTGCACTCGCCGCACTACGTGCGCCCGCTGCTGTGCACGGTGCCGACGGTCGTCACCATCCACGACTGCATCCACCTGCTGTTCCCCCAGTACCTGCCGAGCCGCATGGCCTTCCGCTACGCGCGCTTCATGATGGGCAACGCCGTGCGCCGCAGCGCGCTCGTGTTCACCGTCTCCGAGGCCTCGCGCGCCGACATCCTGCGCTTCTACCCGTGGGCCGACCCCGACGAAGGTCCACGTCGTCCCCAACGCCATCGACGCCGAGCTCCTGCAGGACCCCGGCCCCGAAGAGATGGAGCGGGTCCGGGAGCGCTACCAGATCCGCGGCCGCTTCGTCCTCTTCGCGGGGAACGTGAAGCCGCACAAGAACCTCGAGCGCCTCATCCGCGCCTTCGCCCGCGTCCGCGCCCAGGAGGGCAACGAGGACCTGCGCCTCGTCCTCATCGGGGACGACGTCTCGCCGCTACGGCTCGCTCCGCCGGACCGTCGAGGAGGCCGGCGTGCGCCAGGACGTGCGCTTCTTCGGCTTCGTTCCCCACGGCACGCTGGCCGCCCTCTACCGGATGGCCTCGGTGTTCGCCTTCCCCTCGCTCTACGAGGGCTTCGGCCTGCCCCCCCTCGAGGCCATGGCCTGCGGGACCCCGGTCGTGACCTCCCGCATCTCCTCCCTGCCCGAGGTGGTGGGAGAAGGGGCCCTGCTCGTGGACCCCTACTCGGAGGAGGCGATCGCCCAGGGGATCGCGCGGGTCCTCGACGACGAGGCCCTGCGGCGGCGGCTCGTCGAGCAGGGCCTCCTGCGGGCCGCCAGCTTCAGCTGGGAGCGCTCCGTCCGGTCCATCCACGCCGGGTACATGAAGGTCCTCGGGCGCCCGGTGCCCGCCCCCGCGGAGGCCACGAGCTGAGGGTCGCCCTCGTCCACGACTGGCTGACCGGGCATGCGGGGGGGCGAGAAGGTCCTGCTCTCCCTGGTGCGGCTCTTCCCGCAGGCGCCGGTCTTCACCCTCCTGCACGTCCGGGGGTCGGTGGCCCCCGAGATCGAGGCCCGCGAGATCCGCACCTCCTTCGTGCAGCGCCTGCCCGGCCGCCGCCACGCACTACCGGCACTACCTGCCCCTCTTCCCCGCCGCCGCCGAGTCGCTCGACCTGCGCGGCTACGACCTCGTCCTCTCGAGCTCGCACTGCGCGGCCAAGGGCGTCCGCCCCGCGGCCGGCGCGCTGCACCTGTGCTACTGCCACACGCCCATGCGGTACGTGTGGGACCGCTACGACGACTACTTCGGCCCCGGCCGCGCGTCGCCCCTCTTCCGCCTGGCGATCCGCCCGATCGCCGCGCGCCTGCGCGCGTGGGACGTGCGCACTGCCGCCCGCGTCCACCGCTTCGCCGCCAACAGCGCCTACGTCGCCGGGCGCATCCGCCGCTACTACGGCCGCGACGCCGCGGTCATCCCACCCCCCGTCGACACGGAGTTCTTCACGCCCGGCGACGGACCGCCCCGGGGCCTACGACCTCGTCGTCTCCGCCCTCGCCCCCTACAAGCGGATCGAGCTCGTGCTCGACGCCTACCGCGGCACCGGCCGGCCGCTGCGCGATCGTCGGTTCCGGCCCCGAGGCCGCGCGGCTGCGGGCGCTCGCGCCGCCCGAGGCCGCGTTCCTCGGCCAGCTGAGCGACGAGGAGCTGCGCGAGCAGTACCGCGGCTGCCGCGCCGTGCTCATGCCCGGGGTGGAGGACGCCGGGATCGTCCCCTTCGAAGCGCTCGCCTGCGGCCGGCCCGCCATCGTCTTCGGCGAGGGGGGCGGCGCGGAGACGATCGAGCCCGGCCGCACCGGTCTCGTGTTCCACGACGCCCACCGCCGAGGCGCTGCGCGCCGCCGTTTCTACCCTCGAATCGGCCCGCTTTGATAGACTCGCGCTTCGAGCCAGGGCCGAGGCGCACAGCCGTGAGGTCTTCGAGGAGCGCGTGCGCGCGTTCGTCGAGGGGGCGCTGGCCGACAGGGACCCCGGATGCTGAAGTTCCAGACGCGAAAGCTGGTGGCGCTCCACGTCGCGGTCGACGTGGCGGCCACCGCCGCTCGCCTGGCTCCTCGCCTACTTCCTGCGGTTCCAGGCCGACCCGGTCGGCTGGGTCATCCCGGTCACCAAGGGCATCCCCGCCCTCTCGCGCTACCTCCTGCTCCTGCCCCTGATGGCGCTGCTCTGGCCGGCGGTCCTCTACTTCCACGGCCTCTACCAGCTCCGGCGCGGCCGCAGCCGCATCGACGAGTTCTTCGCGATCCTCTTCTCCGTCCTGACCGCCACCGCCCTGACCCTGGGCGCGACCCTGTACGTGCGCGTCTACTACCGCTACCAGGCCGAGGTCGCCCCGAGGTGGGAGTACAGCCAGGCGGTCTTCGCGATCTTCGTGGTGCTCGACGTCCTGCTCCTGATCGGCGGGCGCTCCGCGATCCGCGCCTGGCAGGAGCGCCGCTGGGCGGCCGGGCGAGAACCTGACCCGCGTCCTCGTGGCCGGCACCGGCGAGCTCGGGAGGATGGTGGCCGAGACCCTCCTCGCCCACCGCAAGCTGGGCTACCGCGTGGTGGGCTTCCTCGGCGACGGGCCCGGCGCGGAGGCTCACGCCGGCCTGCCGGTCGTGGGCCGCATCGAGGACGCGCGGGAGGCCATCGAGCGCGAGGGCGTCGACCAGCTCTACGTCGCGCTCTCCCTCGACGAGCACGCCCGGCTCGTCCCGCTCGTGAAGAGCCTCAGCAACGAGTGCGTGGACATCAACGTGGTGCCCGACGTCGTGCAGTACGCGACGATCAAGGCCTCGCTCGAGGACCTCGACGGGATCCCCATCATCAGCCTGAACGAGGTGCCGCTCCAGGGCTGGAACAGCATGGTCAAGCGGCTCATGGACCTGGCCGGGTCCTCGCGTCCTGCTCGTGGGACTCACTCGTCGTGCCCGTCCTCCCCGTCCTCGCCCTCCTCGTGCGGCTCTTCGGGGGCAGGGGCGCGGTCCTGCTGCGCCAGGAGCGCATGACCCTGGACGGGAGGAGGTTCCAGATCTTCAAGTTCCGCACCATGGTCGACGAGGCGGAGAAGGCAACCGGGCCCGTCTTCGCCACCTCCGACGACCCCCGGCGCACGCCGATCGGGGCCTGGCTCCGCCGCCACAACCTCGACGAGCTGCCCCAGCTCCTGAACGTCTTCCTCGGGGACATGAGCCTCGTGGGCCCGCGGCCCGAGCGCCCGCCCTTCGTCCAGCAGTTTCGGGAGCGGATCCCGCAGTACATGCGGCGCCACCGCGTGAAGAGCGGCATGACCGGCTGGGCCCAGGTCAACGGCTGGCGGGGCAACACCTCGATCGAGAAGCGGATCGAGTTCGACCTCTACTACATCGAGAACTGGTCGCTGCTCCTCGACCTGAAGATCCTGATCCTCACGATCTTCCGCGGCTTCGGGCAGCCCCACGCCTATTAGGAGCCCCATGCCCAGAGCCCTCGTGACCGGCGCCGCCGGGTTCATCGGCTCGCACCTCAGCGAGTTCCTCCTCGACCGCGGCTTCGCCGTGATCGGGATGGACAACCTCCTCACCGGGGACGTGGCCAACATCGAGCACCTCACCGGCCGCGACTTCGTCTTCGTCAAGCACAACGTCACCAACTACGTGACGGTCGAGGGCCCGCTCGACTACGTCTTCCACTTCGCGAGCCCCGCCTCCCCGATCGACTACCTGAAGCTGCCCATCCAGACCCTCAAGGTCGGCAGCCTGGGGACCCACAACTGCCTCGGCCTCGCCAAGGCGAAGGAGCGCGCGCTTCCTCCTCGCCTCGACCTCCGAGGTCTACGGCGACCCGCTCGTGCACCCGCAGCGCGAGGAGTACTGGGGCAACGTGAACCCGGTGGGACCCCGCGGCGTCTACGACGAGGCCAAGCGCTTCGCCGAGGCCCTCACCATGGCCTACCACCGCGCCCACGGGGTCGAGACGCGGATCGTCCGCATCTTCAACACCTACGGGCCGCGCATGCGGGTCCAGGACGGCCGCGCCATCCCCGCCTTCCTGAGCCAGGCCCTGCGCGGGGAGGACGTCACCGTCTTCGGGGACGGGAGCCAGACCCGCAGTCTGTGCTACGTTTCGGACCTCGTCGACGGGATCTACCGCCTCATGATGGCGGACACCTCCGACCCCGTGAACATCGGCAACCCGCACGAGCTGACGATCCGCGAGCTGGCGGAGCGGATCGTCTCCCTCACCGGCTCCCCGTCGCGGATCGTGGAGCGCCCGCTGCCGGTGGACGACCCGAAGGTCCGCCAGCCCGACATCACCCGGGCGCGCTCACTGCTCGGCTGGGAGCCGAAGGTCCCGCTCGAGGAGGGGCTGCCGCGGACCCTCGCCTACTTCCGGCGGAAGCTAGGCGTCTGACCCGGGCGCCGCTCGCCGGGGCGGCCGCTCGCTCGCCTGGTAGACGTAGTGGGCCGTCGAGGCGATGAGGAGGGCGAGGGTGGCGAGGTAGAGCCAGCGCAGCGCGGCCGGGCACTCCCCCGTCGCGTTGGCCGCGAGGCAGGCCGCCCCGGTCGCCACGTTGAGCGCCGTCGAGACCTTGCCGAGCCTGGAGGGAGAGAACTCCCGCGGTCCGACCGTCAGGTTCACCACCACGACCCCCACGAGGATCATCGCGTCGCGGAAGAGCAGCGTGATCGTCAACCAGACCGGCAACGTGCAGTGCACGACGCTGGACCAGGTGAGGACGGCGTAGGCCGAGCCCGCGAGCAGCTTGTCCGCCACCGGGTCGAGCATGGCCCCGAGGCGCGTGCTCTGGTTGGCGTGCCGCGCCACGTAGCCGTCCAGGGCGTCGGTGAGCCCGGCCACCACGAACACCACGAGTGCCCAGGTGAACTCGCTGCCCAGGGTGAGGAGGACGAAGAGCGGGACGAGGGCCATTCGGAGCATGGTCAGCTGGTTGGCGACGGTGAAGATGGGCTCGGCCATGCTCGTTCTTCGTCCGCCGGCCGCGGGTGGAATGGAAAGGGCCCGCCGCGCGGCCGCGGCGGGCCCAGTCTACCCCGGACCGGCCGGCGTCCTACTCGAGGCGGTCCTTCTTGGCCACCAGCGCGGCGACGAACTGCTGGCAGGCCTTCTCCTGGGCGTCGCCGAGGCCGCTGTTGCGCCATTCCTCGGAGTTGGTGCCGATCGCGAAGTCGCTCGAGCTGAAGTTCACGCCGCCGCCCTTGCTCGACTCGCCCAGGCCCTTGGCCGAGATCAGGATCTCCCCGGTCGTGGCGTCGATGAGGCGCGCGGTGAGCGCCACCTCGCTCTTGGTCTTCTTGCCCCCGAGGCCGATCCCCTTGACCCGAACGCCGCCGCCGCGGGCCTCGGTTGCGAACTTCGTGATGGACCCGGCGAGGATGTACTTGACCCCGAGGACCTTGCCGATCTTGGCCAGCTTCGCGGCGCTCGGGTCGGCGCGATCGCTCGCCGCGAAGTCCTGCTCGGCGAGGACCGTGTCCAGCTTCTTCCGCTCGATCACCCGGAAGCTGCCGTCCTCCAGGATCGCGTCCACGACCTGGTCGGCCATGCCCTTGCCGATGTCGTACTGGCCCCACCAGTTGTCGATCGTCCCGTACTCGAAGTCCATCACCGCGACGGTCGGACGCTTCGACTGCGCCTCTGCCGAACCCAACATGCCCGCCGCCGCCACCGCGACGGCCAGGACCACGATCAGCTTCAACCTCATTCCCCCTCCTTCGACGAGTGGAGTGTAGCCGACCCCCTCCGCGACCGGCAATCGGGCAGTGACGCCCATCACGTCCCGGAGCCCCGAAGCTCCTCGAACAGCTCGCGCTGGCGCGCGCTCAGCGTTCGCGGCAGGTCCACGGCCAGCGTCGCGAGGAGGTCCCCGCGCTCGCCCCGGCCGCCGAGCCTCGGCAGGCCGTGCCCCCGCAGGCGGAACACCTGGCCTGCCGGCGTTCCCGCCGGGACCTTGATCCCCACCGGCCCCTCGAGCGACGGCACCTTGGCCTCTCCCCCCAGCACGGCCGACGTCAGCGGCACACGGAACGTCGTCTGGAGGTCGTCGCCCTTCCTCTCGAAGGCCGGGTCCGGCGCGACCCGGACCCGCAGGTAGAGGTCCCCGCGCCGCCCGCCCGCCCCCTTGCCCCCCTCGCCGGCCACGCGGACGCGGGAGCCCTCGCGCACGCCCGGCGGGATCTTCACCTCGACCCGGCGCCGCGAGCTGCCCACGGCCACCTCGCGCGTCGTGCCTCGCAGCACCTCGCTGAGCGTCAGGTCGACCTCGGCCTCGGCGTCCGAAGCGGGGGCGAAGGCCTCTTCTCCTCCGCCGAAGCCGCCGAACCCTCCGCCGCCTCCTGCCCCCCCGAAGAACGTCCGGAAGAACTCGGAGAAGCCTCCCCCGCCCCCGAGGTCCTCGAAGTCGATGCGGACGCCACCGCCGGGCCAGCCTTGCGGCCGGGCTCCTTCGCGGCTGAACGCGTCCCAGTTGGTTCCGAGCTGGTCGTACCGCTTCCGCTTCTCCTTGTCCCCGAGCACCTCGTAGGCCTCGTTGATCTCCTTGAAGCGGGCTTCGGCGTCCTTGTTGCCCGGGTTGACGTCGGGATGGTGCTTGCGCGCGAGCTTCCGGAAGGCCGCCTTGATCTCCTTCTCGGAAGCCCCCTTCGCGACGCCCAGGATCTTGTAGTAGTCCTTGTATTCCATGGCGGTCAGACCGACTCCAGGTGGCTGGTCCCTGGTCTTAGTCTACCGCCGGTGGGGATCGTCGAGCGGGACCGCGCGGAACCGGAAGAAGAGGCTGAGGTCGTAGACGATCTTGAGCCCGCCCGCCAGCAGGAAGGGCAGGGGCGTCGCGGCCGCGGACATCGTCAGCCCCGAGACGACGGGGGCACAGGCCTGCGCGAGAGCACGGGCGCTCGCGGTCAGCCCCGCCGCCGCCGGCCTCTCCTCGGGCGCGACGAGGGCCATCGTGTACGCCTGGCGGGTCGGCACGTCCATCTGCGATAGCACGTGGCGCGCGAGAAGGACGGCGGCCGCGGTGCCGAACGACGGCATGAAGGGGACGACCAGGAGCAGGAGGTTGGACGGGAGGTGCGTGAAGACCATCGTGTTCAGCAGGCCCACGCGTTCCGCGACGCGGGTGGCGACCAGGAATGACAGGGCGGACAGCAGGCTCGTGCCGAAGAAGAGCGCGCCGAGCGCCTCCGGCCCGGCTCTAAATCGGACGTGGAACCAGTAGGCGAGGAGGCTCTGCATGATGAAGCCTCCGGCGAAGGCATCTACGGCCTGCAGACTGGCGAGCTGGAGCACGGGCCCGCGGGATCGGCCGAGGCCGAAGCGGTCGGCTGACGTCGACGAGGCCTCCGGACCTCGCGTCCTCTCCAGGCGCGCCAGGCGCAGGTAGAGACCGGTGAGCACGACGCCGACGCCCGCGTACGCGAGAAGCATCCCGCGTTGGGCCACGGCCTCCTCGACGCCCCGGCGGAGCGCCCACCCCAGCGTGCCCCCCGCCGCTCCCGCTCCCGCGGCCGCGGGCAGGAAGGCGAAGACGTTGTACCAGCCGTACACACGCACCGGCGTTCCGGAGCGCACCGTCCGCGGGAGCAGCGCCTGCTCCATCGGAGCGAAGGGGCCGGCTTCCTGGCCGTTGGGGCTGAGCGTGCCCAGCACGGCGCCGAGGAGAACGAGCCCGCGGCTCTCCGGCAGCGCGAGCAGCAGTCCCCCGAGGGCGATGAGGGGCGCGGTCGCGGCCATCACGCGGGCGGGACCCACGCGGGCCGCGATCGTCGAGATGATCATCGTGAGAGCGGCGTCCTCGACCATCGTGGCGGTGAAGACGGCGCCGATCGCCGCCGCGCCGAAGCCCCGCTGGTCGAGGTACAGGGCGAGGATCACAGACAGCCAGCCGAATGCGAACGAGCGCAGGGCCCGCCCGACGAAGATGACGCGACCCGCCTCGGACAGGGTCACTTCCGGCATGTGGAGGGGAGCGGCGAGGCGCCACGCCGGGCGGGACCTCGCCGCTCCTCTTGCCGCGGCTACGGGAGGTTCAACAGCCACGCCCCCAGGCCGTGGGTGGCCGCGTACAGCTTGCGGGCCCGGGGAACGATCGTGAGGCCGGGCACCTCGACCTGAGGCATGCCCGGCGCGGCCAGGGTCCAGCTCGCCGAGCCCGCGGCCAGGCGGAAGACCCCGAAGTCCGACGAGGCGTAGAGGTCGCCGATCACGTCGTCGCGGGCGACGTCGCCGATCGGCACGTCGCCGAGGTCGTAGCTGCGGTCGCTCCACGTCGCGGTGCCCGCGACCGGGTTGTAGGTCACCTCGAAGACGTGCCCGGGAGTCGCCGGTGTCGAGGCGTTGAAGCCGGTGTAGGCGACCCACGCGCGGTTCGGGTTCGAGGGGTCGACGTGGATGCCGCTGACGAAGCGGGTCGGGTCGTTGGCGGCCAGGCTGTCGACGCGGGTCCAGGTGACCGCCGCCGCGGGGTCGGCGTCCACGTTCTTCGAGACGAAGACGCGCCCGGTGGTCGTGGCCGCCCACGCGGTCGAGGTGTCGGCGGCGGTGCGCTCCACCGCGGCCACCGCGCCGCCCGCCCGATCGCCGAAGGTGGCGCTGGTCAACCGCACCGGGCCTGCCTCCTGCCAGTCTCCGCAGGACACGGCGAAGTCCCCGAACCACTCGTTGCAGTGCTGGCGGAACTCGTCCAGGGTCATGCTGCCCATGCCGTGCGTCTTCGTGCGATACACCGTCCGCCCGGTCCCCACGAACATCGTCCTCGAGACCTTCGGGTCGCTGATGATCGGCGCGTAGAACTGGGTGTTCGCGTGACCGAAGATCGGGTCGGCGATCCAGTTCCAGTCGGCCATGTCCCCGCCGCTGAAGTTCACGTCCGGCGAGGCGTCGTAGAAGGTGTGGAAGCGGAAGGCCGGGTTCGCCACGTCGAAGCCCGACTGGCCGCCGTCGCCGATCATCGTGTTGAGCCACTTCACGGGGTTGCCGGTGGACTGCCAGGTGCCGTTGTCCTGCGTGCCGCCCTGCAGGACGTACGAGTTGAACGGGCTCACCGAGAGGCTCTGGAACTGCAGGGTCGAGAGCCCCTTGTTCAGGCTCGTGAGCTCGGTCGGCACGCGGGAGAGGAGCTGCCGGCACCGGGCGAGCGACGTCGCGGAGAGACCTCGCGCGTCGCACCAGGACGAGACGTCGGCGTACTGGCCGCTCGACCTCATCACGCCGCCGTCGTTGCCCTCGAAGAACTGGAGCGGGTCGGCGGGGTTCGTCACCAGCACGTGCTGGTCGGGGTGGAGCCCGTTCGGGTGGACCGGGTCCGTGGCGTCCATCGTCATGTCGGTGAAGGAGGCGCCGCCGTCCGTCGAGAGCACGACCCCGCGGCCGTTCGAGATGCGGCCCGTCTCCCCGTACTGGTAGGAGCCGCCCAGGTACACGACGTCGGGGTGCCCGGGGGGGCTCACCACGAAGTTGTCGTACCAGCACTGTCCGGTGCAGAAGTCGAACGAGCCGAAGCCGGGGTTCGCCGGGTTGCTGCTCGTGAGATCGGTGAAGGCCGGCGCGCCGGTGCGCACGGAATCGGAGCGGAAGATGCGGCTGTACGGCGCTCCGACGTTGCCCTCGGCGACGTACATCCGGGTCGCGCCGTCGGGCAGCACGTTCACCGCCATCATGGGCCGGGTGGTGTTCTGGGCCGCGTTCAGCGACGGCTTGATCTGGGTCCACGTGGCCCCGCCGTCGCTCGAGCGCCACACGCCGCGCTGGTAGGAGCTGGCGTACACGGTGTTCGCGTCCGCCGGGTCGAGCACGACCTGGCGCACGCCGCGAATCGAGCAGGGTGAAGCTCCCGCCGTCGCCTCCGCCACCGTGTCGCAGTCGGCGGCGTTGGCCGAGCCGTTGTGCAGGAACACCCACGTGCTGCCGCCGTCGGTCGACTTGTACAGGCCCCACGCCGGGGCCCCGGGGACGAGCGTGATCACGCCACCGGTCGCGACCGAGGAGTAGCCACGGCCCGAGCGCGTCGATGCCGCGTAGATCGTGTTCGCGTCGCCCGGCTTCACCACGATCGACCCGACGCCGCGCGCGTCGAAGACGGACTGGCCCAGGGGCCCCGTCCACGTGTCACCGCCGTCCTCCGACTTGTAGAGCCCGACCCCGGCGATGCAGCCCGACCCGCAGGCGTTGGCCTCGCCCGTGCTGACCCACAGCGTGTTCCCGGTCGGGTCGTTCGGGTCGAGGGAGATCGCGCCGATCGAGTTGATGCCGAACGGGGCCGAGAGGTACTTCCAGTTCGGCTGGCCGTCGAGCGCGTTCCTCGTTCGCCAGATCCCGCCGCCGGCGGGGCCGACCCACAGCGTGCAGTTGCCCGGCACGCAGCTGGGGGCAATCGCCATGGACGTCGTGCGCCCGCCCGCCGCATAGGCCGCCGGCACGTAGCTGCCGCTCGAGCGGAACGGAGAGGCCGGGTAGAGCGCGTGGCTCGGCCCGACCGACACCCACGTCCCGGGCTGCCCCTTTCCCTGCGGGAACCCGCGACCGACGAGACGGGCGTTCGCGCTCCGGGCCGCCTCGAAACGGCTGAGCGGAATGTCCTCCAGGGGGTACGCGCGGGCGGCGAAGGCCGCCTCCTCAGCCGAGCCCGGGCCCTCCGCCGACTCGCCCCCGTTGCCGGGAATCGTCTCCCGCAGCTTCTCGAGGTGCCGCGCGAGGGCGCGCGGCCGTCCCTTTTCGAGAGCGGACTTCCCGTCGGCCGTCTTGTTCAGCGACGTCGCGCACGCGGCGACGAGCGCGATGGACACGGCCGCCCCGGCCATCAACGCAGCGAGGCTCGCCCAAAGCGAAACCCGCCCTCTTTCACGTGGCATAACTCCCCCCTCCTCTTTCCCGTCCGAAACCTCTGCCCGGCAATTTGACTGATTCGTTGTGATTGGGAGTATTGCCCACTGTCGATCGATAGGCAACGAAAAACTGGCTTGTCGACTTCGATAGGCGCGGCCCGCTTCGCCCCGAGCCCCCGACGGAAAGAAGCGCCTTCTCCCCGGCGACGACCCTATACTCCGGCCATGGAGATCCGCGACGCGTCCGCTCTCGTCACCGGGGCCGGCCGGGGCATCGGCCGGGCCATCGCTCTCGCCCTGGCACGCGAGGGGGCGAGAGTCACGGCCGTCTCGCGCACGGCTCAAGAGCTCGATTCGCTCGTCGGCGAGATCGAGACCGTCGGCGCCAGGGGGATCGCCTTCGCCGGCGACCTGAGGAGCGCTTCGGCCTGCGAGGGGGCGGTGGCGGCGGCCGTGGAGTGCTTCGGGGGCCTGCAGATCCTCGTCAACAACGCCGGCGTCGGTGTCTTCTCCAACCTCGCCGACACGAGCGACGAGGACTGGGACACGGTCCTCGGAACGAACGTCACGGCCATATTCCGCCTCACGCGAGCGGCGCTCCCGCACCTCTCGCGACACGGCGGGCACGTCGTCATGGTGTCGTCCCTGGCCGGACGGAACCCCATCGCCGGGATGGGCGCTTACTGCGCCTCCAAGGCGGCGCTCGACCAGCTGGCCGCCTGCCTGATGCTGGAGGTGCGCCACCAGGGCGTGAAGGTGACGACCGTCGCCCCAGGGTCCGTTGACACGGCGTTTGCAGGCGCTCCCCGCCCTCCCGACACGTCGTGGATGCTGACCGCCGAAGACGTGGCCCAAACCGTCGTGGAGCTGCTCCGCATGCGGGACGGCGCCCACTCCAGCCGGGTCGAGATGCGGCCGGCCAAGCCACAGAAGCGATAGACAAACCGACTTCGTAGCCCCACACGTGGGCACTCGCCTGCCGCTAAGCCATAGAATCAACTCAGCTTCTTTGAGTTTGAGGGGCTGCGCCGCCCAAACCCCCCGGACAGCCTCGGTATGGGCTCTTGCAGGAAGGCGAAAATTAAGCGAAACTCTGGACCTGTTCCGGCCGTACCTGATCGTAGGCTGGGCCCGGAGGAAGCGAACCGTGCTCCTGATTCAAGTCACCGCCGCCGTCCTGCTGCTCCTCGGCAGCGCCCTCATCCTCCGTGCTCTCATCGAGGTGGATGCACCGCCCCGTCCCCGCGCCACCCTTCGCCCCTTGAGCCGCCGTCCCGCCGACGACCCCGAGATTCACCTCCCTCGAGCCGCCTGATCCACGTGCTAGACTGCCGGGTCCGGCCCGCGCCGACCCTGTGGTGCAGAGGCCCAGCACGCCACCCTTTCAAGGTGGAGATCGAGGGTTCGAATCCCTCCAGGGTCGCCACTCCAACCATCCGGGGAGGATCCGGCAGGCGGCCCGGCGAGAACGCGAGGCAGCGGCGATGATCCCCCTCGAGAATTCCCGACGCTCGTTTCTGAGAACCTCCGTGGCGCTCGCGGGGACGGCCGTCCTCACGGATGGCCGGCTCCAGGCGCAATCGGGAGAGGCCGCCGGTCCGCTCGTCGCCTACGTGGGAACGTTCAGCTCTCCGCTGCGCGACGTGCTGCGAACCCAGGTGGACCTGCCCCCCGGCAACGGCCGCGGCATCCACCTCTTCCAGGTGAATCGAGCCACCGGGGCGATGGCGCCTGCCGGCATCCACGAGACGGGCACGAGCCCGAGCTGCCTGGCCTTGAATGCCGCCGGAACTCGCCTGTACTCCGCCAACGAGACGGATCGGGTGGGCGAAGACAAGGAAGGCACCGTCAGCGCCTTCGCCGTCGATCGAGCGGACGGGAAGCTGGAGCTGCTCAACACCGTTCCTTCCGGCGGCGCCGGTCCGACCTTCGTCAGCGTCCACCCGTCCGGACGGTTCGTGTTGGTGGCCAACTACTTCGGGGGCTCCGTCGCGGTGCTGCCGGTCCTTCCCGACGGTCGTCTGGGCACCGCCACCGACATCAGGAAGGACGCCGGAGAGATCGGCCCCACCAGGGCGGCCAGCGCTCCCCCGGGCAGCTTTGCCGTCAGCGGACACGATCGGACCCACGCGCACATGATTCAGGCCGATCCGTCCGGACGCTTCGTGCTGCACGTGGACCTGGGCCTGGACAAGATCTACGTCTGGAGCTTCGACGAGCAGAAGGGCCGGCTGACCCCGGGCGTGCCGCCCGCCGTCCCGCTGCCGCCGGGAGACGGGCCCCGCCACTTCGCCTTTCACCCCGGTGGCCGCTGGCTCTACTCCATTCAGGAGGAAGGCTCGACCCTCGTGTTGTTCGACTACGATGGCGCAACGGGCCGCCTGGACGCGCGGCAGACGATCTCCACCCTGCCCCCCGGGTTTGCCGGCAGCAACTTCTGCTCGGAGATCCTGGTCTCAGGCGACGGCCGGTTCGTCTACGCCGGCAACCGGCTGCACGACAGCATCGGGATCTTCGCCGTGGGCGCGAACGGCACCCTGGCGTTCGTCGGGGAGGAATGGACGCGGGGGGACTATCCCCGCAGCTTCAGCCTCGACCCCACCGGCGAGTTCCTCTACTGCTGCAATCAACGAGCAGACAACGTCACCTCCTTCCGCGTGGACCGCGGGACCGGGGGCCTCACCTTCACCGGCTCTTACACCCCCGTCGGCAATCCTTCGATGATCGTCCTCCTCGACCTCGCAAAGACACGGTGACCGATCCCCCGGCCGGCGGCCGCGCCCGGCGACCACGTCTCTCGAAGCCAGTCCTCCCCTCCTTCCTCCTGGCGGCGCTCGGCGCGCTCGGTCCGTCCGTGCAGGCCGCGGACGTTCCCCGGGGCCCCACGAGCATCCGTGATGCGCAGCTCCTCGCGCAGCCGCGCGCTGACGCTGCCCGCCGTCGCCGCGTGGACGCTCGCCCCCGGCGAGTGGTCGATCGAGGCGTCGGCGCTCTGGGCGAGCTCGTTCTCGTGGACCCAGGACGTCCCCGGGGAGGACCCGAAGGTCCGCCTCTTCCTGATCGACGGAGAGGCCCGCGCATTCGATCTCGCCCTGCGCCGCGGCCTCGCCCGGAACCTCGAAGCGGGCGCTCGCGTGCCGCTCCACTGGCGAGGTGGCGGCACCCTCGACGGGTTCATCGACTGGTGGCACCGGGTCTTCAACACCCCGGACGGCGATCGCCCCCTCTTCATCCGGGACGCCTTCCGCGTCGAGGGCGTCACCACCGGGGAGCAGCCCTTCTCCTGGAACGACGACACCGGCTTCGGGCTCGGCGACGTGGAGCTCGAGGCGCGCTACCGCGTCCGCGACGGCGCGTTCGACGCCCCGTCCCTCGCCGTCGTCGGCCGCGTCTCCCTTCCGACCGGCACCGGCCCCTTCGACGGGAGCGGCTTCGGCGGGGCGGCTCAGCTGGTGGGCCACGTCCCCCTCTCCGAGCGCTTCGACCTGCACACGGGGGCAGGGTTCACGGCCCAGGACCCGGGACCGGTGCACGGCGTCGAGTACGTTCCCGTGCGCGCCGACGCATTCCTGGCCGTCGAGTGGCGACCGTGGCGGCGGATGAGCCTGGTCGCGGAGACCCACGTTGCGAGCCGCCTGGTCGAGAACATCGAGAGCTACCCCGGCCTGCACTGGATCGTGAACGTGACCGGGCGCGTCGACCTCGGCTCCCGGGTCGGGCTCGACGTGGGCATCACCGAGAACCTGGTGAGCCAGCTGACGACGACGGACTTTGCCTTCTGCCTCGGGCTCCGCCTGCGCCCGTAGCTTCGGGCGGGGCTACAATCCCCGCCCATGAGCATCCGACCCGACGACGCCGTCCTCGCCCTCGACCAGGGCACGACCGGTTCCACCGCGCTCGTGTTCGGCCCCGAGGGCGAGGTCCTCGCCCGCGCCTACGTCGAGATCACGCAGCACTACCCCGCCCCGGGCTGGGTGGAGCACGATGCGGAGGAGATCTGGCAGAAGACCCAGAGGGTCGCGGCCGAGGCCCTGGCCGCCTCCGGCGTGCCCGCCCGCTCCTTGCGCGCGATCGGGATCACGAACCAGCGGGAGACGACGGTCCTCTGGGACCGCGAGACCGGCGACCCGGTGTGCCGCGCGATCGTCTGGCAGAGCCGTCAGACGGCCGACGTCTGCGCGCGCCTCAAGGCCGCCGGCCACGAGCCGCTCTTCCACGAGCGCACGGGCCTCGTCCTCGACCCCTACTTCTCGGGCAGCAAGATCGCCTGGCTGCTCGAGAGGGACCCGAAGCTGCGCGCACGCGCCGAGCGCGGCGAGATCGCGTTCGGCACGATCGACACGTGGCTCATCCACCGGCTCACCGGCGGCCGGGTCCACGCGACCGACCCCACCAACGCCTCGCGCACTCTGCTCTTCGACATCCACGCGCGCCGCTGGGACCCCGAGCTGCTCGGGATCCTCGGCGTCCCGGCCGACGATGCTCCCCGAGGTCCGGCCGAGCTCCGGGGTCTTCGGCGAGACCGTCGCCCTCGACTCCCTGCCCGCCGGCGTCCCGATCGCCGGCAACGCGGGCGACCAGCAGGCGGCCCTCTTCGGCCAGGGGTGCTTCGAGCCGGGCATGGCCAAGAACACCTACGGCACCGGCGCCTTCCTCGTCCTCAACACCGGCGACCGCCGGGTCATCAGCCACCGGGGCCTGCTCACGACCCTCTGCTGCGACGCCCGCGGGGGCGCCGCCTACGCGCTCGAGGGTTCCGTCTTCATCGCGGGCGCCGCCGTGCAGTGGCTTCGCGACGAGCTGGGGCTCGTGCGCAGCGCGGCCGAGACCGGCCCTCTCGCCGAGAGCGTCGCCGACACGCACGGTGTCTACGTGGTCCCGGCCTTCACCGGCCTCGGCGCCCCCTACTGGGACCCGGACGCCCGCGGCGCGGTGCTGGGCCTCACGCGAGGGGCCGGGCGCGCCCACCTCGTCCGGGCCACCCTCGAGAGCCTCGCCTACCAGAGCCGCGACGTCATCGACGCCATGAACGACGAGTCGGGCGTGCCGCTGCGCGAGCTGCGGGTGGACGGCGGGGCGTCCGCCAACGACTTCCTGATGCAGTTCCAGGCCGACATCCTCGGCGTGCCCGTGGACCGGCCCGCCCTCCTGGACACGACGGCCGCGGGGGCGGCCTTCCTGGCCGGCCTCGGCGTCGGGCTCTGGAAGGACGCGGCGTCGCTCGCCGCTCGGCGCCGGCGCGACCGGCTGTTCACGCCCGCGATGCCCCCGCAGAGGCGCGAGGCGCTCTACTCCGGGTGGACGTCGGCGGTCGCTCGCGTGCGGACCCGGTAGCCCTCGTGTCCCCGGGGCCCTAGCCGATCCCCGCGACCTCGCGCAGCACGTCGTAGCGGTTCACGATGCCCACGAGGCGGCCGCCGTCGCGGACGAGCGCGGCCGGGGTCTCCTTCGAGAGCAGCGAGACGAGGCGGTCGAGAGGCACGTCGGCGTCGACGACCGGGAACGGCGCGCCCATCACCTCGGAGACCGGCTGGTCGAGCAGGGTGCCGTCCTCGAGGACGCGGGCGATCAGGCCCTCCGTCACCGACCCCACGCAGTCGTCGCCGTCCACGACCGGCAGCTGCGAGAGCCCCCACGTGCTGAGCAGGTTGAGGGCCTGTCGCACGTTGCCCGAGGGGGCGACGGACACCAGGGGCGGGAGCTCCTCGGGGTGCCGGCCGAGCAGCTGGCCGGCCGTGACCCGCTCCGCCTCCATCATCTGGTTCTCGCGCATCCACGTGTCGTCGTAGAGCTTCGAGAGGTAGCGCTCGCCGGTGTCGCACAGGATCGTGACCACGAGGGCCGAGGGGTCGTCGAGGCGGCGCGCCACCTCCAGCGCGGTGAAGACGTTCAGCCCGCCCGAGCCGCCGATGAAGATCCCCTCCTCGCGCGTGAGGCGGCGGGCGGTCCGGAAGGCGTCCGCGTCGGAGACGGTCATCCACTCGTCCACCACGTCGAAGTCGAGGGACGTCGGGATCTTGTCGCCCCCGATGCCCTCCACCTTGTACGGCTCCCCCTGCCCCTTCTCGTGGGTGCGCGCGTACTCCGAGTAGATCGAACCCACCGGGTCCCCGGCGACGACCTTCACCGAGGGGTTCTTCTCCTTGAGGTACCGGCCCACGCCCGTGACCGTCCCCCCCGTGCCAGGCGAGCACACGAAGTGCGTGACCCGTCCCTTGGTCTGCTCCCAGATCTCCGGGCCCGTCGTGCGGTAGTGGGCGTCCGGGTTGTCCGGGTTGTAGTGCTGGTTCGCGAAGATGGCGCCCGGCGTCCGGGCCACGATCGCTTTCGCCTTCTGGAGGTAGTACTCGGGGTGGTCCGGCGGCACCGCGGTCGGGACCACGACCACCTCGGCCCCGAACGCGCGCAGGAGGCGGATCTTCTCGCTCGACATCTTGTCGGGGATCGTGAAGATGCAGCGGTAGCCCTTGATCGCGGCGGCGATGGCGAGGCCGACGCCGGTGTTCCCGCTGGTGGCCTCGACCACCACGCCACCCGGCCGAAGCTCGCCCCTCGCTCGGCCCCCTCGATGATCGACATCCCGATCCGGTCCTTCACGGACCCGCCGGGGTTCAGGTTCTCGGCCTTGCCGTAGAGCGGGGTGCGCACCCCGCGCGCGAGGCGGCGCAGGCGGACGAGGGGCGTCCAGCCCACCACCTCGACGATGCTGTCGTACGGCTCGAGATTGCGCGCCATCGCCTGCCCCTCCCTCATCGGTACCGGTCGAGGAGGAAGGCCGCGAGGTCTCTCCGCTCACCGTCACCCAGGTCGAACGCCGGCATGGGCGGCTGCGGCGCCCGGAGGTACGCGGCGAGGCTGCCCGCGTCGTAGCGTCGCGAGAGGCCGGCGAGCGGCCGCGTGACCATCCCCGCCGCCGCCGCCTTCGCCTCGTGGCACGTGGCGCAGCCATGGCGCTCCCACAGGGCCCGGCCGCGCGCGACGACCTCCGCCGGCGCGGACTCCTTCTCACCCTCGGGGCCACCTGCACGCGCCTCCCGGCCCGCGGACCCGGAAACCTGCTTCGGTGCCCTCGACGGCCAGTCGACGCGATAGACGGAGCCCGCGTAGTCGTCCGACACGTAGACCGACCCGTCCGGCCCCTGGGCCACGTCCACGGGCCGCCCGATCACGTCGTCGTCGCTCGTCCCCAGGAAGCCCGTCAGGAAGTCCCGCTCCTCGATCCGGCCTTCCGGGCCCCAGTGGAGCGAGACGACCTTGTAGCCGTCCTTGCGCGTCCGGTTCCACGAGCCGTGCAGAGCGACGAGCGCGGCGCCGCGGTACGCCACCGGCGTGGGCGCTCCCCGCAGGAACGTGATGCCGAGGGGGGCGTTGTGGGCCCGGAAGGCGTGGACGGGCGGGATGGACGCGGCGATCCGGTCGTCCTGCCCCTTGCCGAGATCCGGGTCCGGCACGCGGTCGCCGTTCGCCAGCGGCCAGCCGTAGAAGCCGCCCCGCACCACCCGGTTGAGCTCGCACGGGGGGAAGTCGTCGCCGAGGAGGTCGCGCCCGTTGTCGGTCGCGTAGATCTCCCCGTCGGCGGGGTTCCAGTCGAAGCCCACGGCGTTGCGCAGGCCCGTCGCGTAGACCTCCCCGCCGGAGCCGTCCGGTCGGAAGCGCATCAGCGCCGCGCGCCGCGGGTCCTCCTCCCGGCAGGCGTTGCACGAGGAGCCGATCGAGACGTACATCCACCCGTCGGGCGAGAAGCGCAGCGTGCGCGTCCAGTGGTTGCCGCCCCCCGGCAGGCCCGTCACGATGCGCTCGAACGTCCCCGAGGTCGCCCCCGTGGCCGGATCGAACCGGACGCGTCCCACCGCGCCGGTCTCCGCGACGTACAGCCACCCGTCGTGCAGGTCCAGGCCGTGCGGGCGGTCGAGGCCGCCGAGCACCTCGCGCCGGCCGTCGGAGCGGCCGTCAGCGTCCCGGTCGGCCTCCAGCAGGACCACGCCTCCCGACCGGGGCTGGCTGGCGAGCAGGTCGCCCCGCGGAGTGAAGCGGAGGAAGCGCACGTTCGGCAGGCCCTCCGCGAACCTCCGCACCCGGGCGCCGCCGGGCGGGCGCAGGCGCGCGAGGACCGCGTCCTCCGCGAACCGCTCGGGCCGGAGCCCCGCCCCGGCCGCGACGCCGAGAGCGACGACGCCCCCGACCCCTGCGAGCACCTTGACCGCTCGTCGCACCGCCCCCTCCTCGAGATTGCCGGGAGTCCCGGGGTCAGGATCTCACGAAGGCGCCGCCCCCGTCTCGAGCCTCGAGCGGCGCCGCCTCGATCACCCGCATGGCCTTCCAGCGCCCGGTGCGGAAGCGGCGTCGCATCAGCAAGCCGAGCAGGAGGACGTAAAGGCTCGCCATCGCCCAGGCGAAGGTAACACCGGCGCCGAGCCCGACACACCCGACCCAGGCCGGCACCAGCATGACGATCCAGGCCAGCACGAAGGTGACGGCCATCGGGTAGACGGTGTCCCCCGCCCCGCGCAGCGCGCCCGCGTGGATCAGGTTCATCATGTCGAAGATCGAGTAGACCGCCACGAAGCGGAGGAGCACGGTGGCGATCTCGGCGATGCGGGGCCACGAGGCGGGGTCCGCGCTCGCGCCGTAGGGGGCGAGGAGCAGGTCCGCCCCGAGCACGTACAGCAGGCCGCAGGCGGCCATGTACGCGAAGCTCATGGCCAGGGCGGAGCTCACCGCGCGCTCCGCGACCTCGGGCTGGTCGGCCCCCAGGTAGCGGCCCACGAGGGAGGAGACCGCGATCGCCAGCCCCACCATCGGCATGAACACGAGCCCGTTGAGGTTGAAGGCGATCCCGCTCGCCGCGAGCTCGAGCGTTCCGATCCGCCCCACGATCACCATGAAGACGGCGAAGGCGCCGACCTCGAGGGAGTACTGCAGGCCGGTGGGCAACCCGAACCTGAGCAGGCGCGCCACCAGCCAGGGCTCCGGCCTCCACCCCGACAGCGTGCAGTACGCCCGGCGGTACTCGGGCTTGAGGATGACAGCCACGTAGATCGCCGAGCCGGCCACCTGGGAGACGATCGTGGCGAGGGCGGCGCCGGTGACGCCCATCTCGGGAAAGCCGAGCTTGCCGAAGATGAGCACCGCGTCGAGGACCACGTTGACCAGCGTCACCAGCACGTTCACCCGGAGCACGGCCTGTGTCTGCCCGCGGCCGGCGAAGAAGCTGGTGAGCGTCGCCATCAGCACGACGGGGAAGACCGCCGAGCATCAGCACCCGCGCGTACTCCACCTCGTACGCGCGCAGCCGGGGCTCGTGGCCCGCCAGGTCGAACGCCGGGCCGACGAGGGGGCTGAGGCCGGCCAGCAGGGCCCCCGCCCCGATCGAGAAGTAGACCCCCTGCCACAGGGCGGGACCGATCCGCTCGGGCCGGCGGGCCCCGAGGTACTGCGCCACGAACGTGGTCAGGTACTCCCCGGTGCCCGTGAAGAGCGCGACGAGGCTCCACACGGCGAACAGCCCGGTCACCGCTCCCGCCACCGCCTCCGGCGAGTACCAGGTCAGGAAGAGCCGGTCCACGAACGTCTGGACCGTGAAGGACAGGTGTCCCAGGATCAGCGGGTAGGCGAGGACGGCCACCTCGCGGCCGCCTCCCGGCCCGGTCCACGCCGCCTTCGCTCTCTCCCGCCAGACCCCACGGAGCTCTCCCTCGAAACCGTCAGGCTAGCACGGGCGGCAGCCGGGAAGGCCGCGTGCTAGCATCCGGCCGATGGCCTTCGCACTGCGCCTCGCACCGCTCGCGCTGGCCGCGGCACCGGTGGCCGCGCCGGGGGCGTCGCAGGAGCCCCCGTACCGGCTCCCGGGAGTCGGCACCGCGCGCGTGGTGCTGGAGGCCCGGGTGGTCGGCCCGGGCGGCCGGCCCGCTGGCCGGGCTCGAGCCGCACGACTTTCGGCTTCGTGTGGACGACCGACCCGTGGCCCTCGACTCCGTCGTGTGGGTCGCGGAGGGCCCGGCGGACAACCGAGGCCGGCCCCGTCCGTCTCTGCCTCCCCGGGAGCGGTGCGCTCGTACGGCCGTCTCGTCGTGCTCCTCTTCCAGAAGGACTTCGAGCGCACGCGCCTGCGCGGCCTGATGCGCGGCCTCGACCAGGCGCGGGCCCTCCTCGACCCGCTGGGACCCCGCGACCGCGTGGCCGTCCTCACCTACGACTCCCACCTCCGCCTGCACCTCGACTTCACGAACGACCTGGCCGCGGTCCGGCACACGATCGACGACTCCGTCCTCCTCCGCTGGCCCGGACCCCGTCCCGGCCGGCCCCGATCCCTCGCTCGCCGCGCACCTCGACCGCGAAAGGGCGCTCGGTGCCGCCTCGCCCGAGCAGGCGCTCCTGGCGCTCGGCCAGGCCCTTCGCCCGATCGCCGGCGCAAAGACGATCATCCTCTTCGGATGGGGGCTCGGCCGGCTGGAGGGAGGTGCGGTCGTGATGGACGCGCACTACGACCGGGCCCGCGAAGCCCTCGACCGCGCACGGGCGGCCGTCTACTGCCTCGACGTCACGGAGGCCTCCTGGCACTCCCTCGAGGTCGGACTCCGGCAGGTCGCGGAGGACACCGGCGGCGAGTACTTCAAGGTCCACGAGAACGCGGGCGCGGCCCTCTCCCGGGTGGCGGCCGCCCTCTCCGGTCACTACCTCCTCACGTTCGAGCCGCCGGAGGGCTCGCGCGGCGAGCACCGCGTCCGCCTCGCCCTCGCCGGGCGGCGCGGCACCGTCCTGACGCGCCACCGGTACGTGGACTGAGGCGCCCGGACGCCCTTCCTCAGCCGGCCACCTCGGAGGCGGCGACGCGCAGCTCGCCGTCCCCCTCGTCCGGGGGCAGGGAGCGCTGCCAGCCGCTCCGCCCGCTCCCGCGCCTCCTCGAGCGTCGACGAGGCCAGCAGCTCGTCCGCGAGCCGGCGATGCGTGTCGGGGCGCGCGTCGCCGAGCAGCCTCTCGAGCGTGGAGGCCGGCGGCGGGGCCAGCAGGCGCGACTGCAGCAGGGGGTGGCGGCGGGCCGGCTCGCCGTACTCCTCCTCGGGCAGGGGCACGTAGCGGCAGAAGAAGTTGAGGTGCCACGGGAGGAAGCGCATCGCCCTCCTCCGCCCGCGCTCGTCGGCGCCGAAGTGCTCGCGCTGCAGCTCCACGAACCGCCACAGGACGCGCGAAGCGCTCCTCCGGCGTGGGCAGCCAGGTCCGGCCCTCCTTGATCTCGCGGAAGAGCCACGGCTTGATGAGCGCGCCGCGCCCGAGCATCACCGAGCGGACGCCCGAGCGGGCCCGGCGCTCCTCCGCCTCGTAGGGGGTGAGGATGTCGCCGTTGCCGATCACGGGCACCCCGCGCTCGGCCGCCACCTTCCCGACGAGGTCCCAGTCCGCCGCCTGGCTGTAGCGCTGCTCGCGGGTCCGCCCGTGGATGGCGATCGCGTCCGCCCCGCCCTCCTCGCAGGCCCGGGCCACCTCCGACACGTTGACCTTGTCCTCGTGCCACCCCGCCCGCAGCTTCACCGTCACCGGGATCGTGACCGCCGCCTTCATCGCCGCCACCAGCCGGCCGAGCCGCGCGGGCTTGCGCAGCAGGCTCGCCCCGAGGCCGCGGCGGGTGATCTGGTCGATCGGGCAGCCGCAGTTGAGGTCCACGAAGCGCGCCCCGCGCGACTCCGCGAGCCGCGCGCCCTCGGCCAGGCTCTCCGGCTTCTTGTCCGCGAGCTGCACGCCGAACAGCCGCTCGTCCGGGTGGCTCTTCAGCAGGGCGAACTCGGACGGGCTGCCGCCGAGCAGCTTGCGCACGACGGCCATCTCGCCCACCGTCACGTCGGCGCCCAGCTCGGAGCAGAGCCGGCGGAACGGCAGGTTGCCCCCGACCGTGAGGGGCGCGAGGACGACCGCGTCCTGGAACGGCGAGCGGGCGCTCACGGGTCGAGCAGCCCCAGCATGCGGGGCCGCTTCTCGACGGCCGGCTCCTCCTCCGGCCCCGGGCGGCTCCTGCGGCCACGCCGTCCCCCTCCCCCGGTGCGAGGAACAGGTTCGTCGTCACCCCGTGCTGCCGGTCGTACATCTCGCGGTAGCGGCCGCCCGCCGCGAAGCAGCTCCGCGTGCGTGCCGCGCTCGACGATCCGGCCCTTCTCGACCACCAGGATCTGGTCCGCGCGGCGGATCGTCGAGAGCCGGTGGGCGATCACGAACGTCGTGCGCCCCTTCATCAGGAAGCCCAGGCCCTCCTGGATCAGCGCTTCGGACTCCGAGTCGAGGCTCGACGTCGCCTCGTCGAGGATGAGGATCCGGGGGTCCGCCAGGATCGCCCGGGCGATCGCCACCCGCTGGCGCTGCCCCCCCGACAGGCGCACGCCGCGCTCCCCGACCAGCGTGTCGAGGCCGTCGGGAAACGTGTCCGCGAACTCGCCGACGTGCGCGATGCGGCACGCCTCCAGCGACCTCCTCCGCCCGCGCCGTCGGCCGCGAGAAGGCCACGTTCTCGCGGATCGTCCCGTCGAACAGGAACGTCTCCTGCAGCACGACCCCCAGCTGGCTCCGGTAGGAGTCGAGCTGCACGGTGGAGAGGTCGATCCCGTCCACGAGGACGCGCCCCTCGGACGGCACGTGGAAGGCGCAGACGAGGCCGATCATCGTGGACTTGCCGGCGCCCGAGGGGCCGACGAGCGCGGTCACCGTCCCCGGGGCGGCGACGAGCGAGACGTCGTGCAGCACCGGCTCGCCCTCGCGGTAGGCGAAGCCCACGCCCTCGAACGCGACCTCGCCCCGCACGGCGAGCAGCGAGACCGTGCGCCGCGGGTCCTCGTCCTCCGGCCGCTCGCGCAGGATCTCGCGCGTGCGCTCGAGGCCGGCCAGGGCCTCGGTGAGCTGCGTCCCGATCGCGACGATCTGGAAGAACGGGCCCACCAGGAAGCCGAGGAAGACCGTGTAGGTGAAGAAGGCCCCCACCGTCATGCGGCCGGCCAGGATCTCGCGCGCCCCGACGAACATCACCCCCGCCCCGACCACCCCGAGGAGCACGGTCGAGGACAGCGACAGCACCGACGTCGCGCGACAGCGTGCGGAACACGTTGTCCAGGATCCGGCTGGACGCCGCCGGCGAACACCGCCGCCTCCCGCGCCTCGGCGTGGTAGCCCTTCACGACCCGCACCCCCCCGAGCGACTCGGTGAGGCGCCCGGTCACCTCGGCGTAGAGCTTGCCCGCGCTCGCGGAACATCGGCCGCAGGACCCGGAACGCCCGGAAGCGACGAGGGCGAACAGCCGCGAGGGCCGACGAGCGTCAGCAGCGTCGATCCGGGGGCTCAGGTGCAGCATGACCGCGAAGGCCAGCGCCGCCGTCAGAGCCCGCCCGCGAGCTCGACGAGGCCCGTGCCCACGAGGTTGCGCAGGCCCTCGACGTCGTACATGATCCGCGAGACCAGGTCGCCCGTCTTGTTCGCGTCGTGGAAGGCGACCGGCAGCCGGCCGACGTGCTCCTGCACCCGGACGCGCATGCTCGGCGATCAGCCGCTGCGCCGCCTTCGACACGAGCTGGGTGAGGGCGAACGAGCTGCAGCCCCTGGACGACGGTGGCCGGCCACCACGGCCCCGACGAGGGGCAGGAGCAGCTCGACGCTGCCGGCGGCCGATCACGTCGTCGATCAGGAACTTCGTGGAGGCGGGCAGGACGAGCCCGGCGACACGGCTCGCCGCCATCAGCAGGAAGGCGAGGCCGAGCAGCCCGCGCCGGGGCTTCACCAGCGCCCAGACGTCGGGGAGCAGGGCCCGCAGCCGCTCGGGCTTGCTGCCCCGGGCGGACTGCTTCGAAAGCCGTGTCGCGACCCGGGCGACTCCCCTCACCGCGGCATTCTACCGCGGCGGACGGGGGCCCCCGCGGACCGACCCGGGCCCCGCTCAGGCGGCGCGAATTCGTGCGCGGCGTGCCGCCTTCGGCGCCCTTCGCCGCTCGGCCTCGCGGGCCGCGCGGAGCTTCTCGATGATTCGCCCCAAGTCGTCGAGCCTGCCGCACTGCAGGCACGCGACGACCGGGCGGTCCAGCCGGTGCAGGAACTTCTTCCCGCAGCGGCATTCGACGAGGAGGGCGATGAAGTGGCGTGTCGCTCGGTGGTGTAGGATCTTCATCACGCCGAGGGGATACGCAAGGCGCATACCCGGGGATTCAGTGCTGAAAAGACACGGGTTACGGCTGCGTTGTCCGGTTTCTCGCCGGACGGCCGTGTCCGACGGGCGGCCCGCCGGGGCGCGAAACCCTTGCGCCGCCCACCCCGGCGTGCCCGCATCTCCGGCAGCGAACGCGCCCAAAAGGCAGTTTAGGCCTGGCCCGTTTCGTGCTTTAGTCCGTTTCGACCATGTTTCAGATACAAGAAGCTCGCCTTCTCGCCCCGGACGTGAAGCTGTTCCGGATCGAGGCGCCCCGGATCGCCCGCAAGCGCCAGGCCGGCCAGTTCGTGATCCTCCGCGTGCACGACCGCGGGGAGCGCATCCCGATCACGATCGCCGACTCGAGCGCCGAGCGCGGCGACATCACGATCGTCGTCCAGGGCATCGGCAAGACCACGAAGCTCCTCAACTCCCTCGAGGCCGGCGACTCCCTGGCCGACGTCGTCGGCCCGCTCGGCAAGCCCTCGGAGGTCGAGAACTTCGGCACCGCCTGCGTGATCGGCGGGGGCGTCGGGGCGGCCATCGCCTACCCCACCGCGGTCGCCCTCAAGCAGGCCGGAAACCGGGTGATCTCGATCCTCGGCGGACGCACCCGGGCCCTCGTCGTGCTCGAGGACGAGATCCGCGCGCACGAGCGACGCCCTCCACGTGACGACGGACGACGGCAGCTACGGCGAGAAGGGCCTCGTCACCGACAAGCTCAAGGCCCTGATCGAGGCCGGCGAGCGGATCGACTACGTCCTCGCGATCGGCCCGATCCCGATGATGCGGGCGGTGGCGGAGACCACCCGGCCCCACGGCATCAAGACGATCGTCAGCCTCAACTCCGTGATGGTCGACGGCACCGGCATGTGCGGCGGCTGCCGGGTCACGGTCGAAGGGAAGAGCCAGTTCGCCTGCGTGGACGGGCCCGAGTTCGACGCCCACCTCGTGGACTTCCAGAACCTGGCGAACCGGAACGCCATGTACCGGGAGATGGAGTCCCGGTCCCTGAAGGAGTTCCTCGAGCACCCGGAGCGCGACCTCGCCCTGGTGCCCGGCCACGAGTGCCGCCTCCTGGCGCAGGCCGAGGAGGCCAAGCGATGACCAACCCCCTCTCCCCCAAGGAGCGCGTCAAGATCCCCCGGCAGCGGATGCCGGAGCAGGACCCGGCCGCCCGCAGCCGCAACTTCGAGGAGGTCAACCTCGGCCTCGCCGCGGCCATGGCGGCCACGGAGGCCTCGCGCTGCATCGAGTGCGCCGACCCCAAGTGCGTCAAGGGCTGCCCGGTCGGGGTGAAGGTCCGCGAGTTCGTCGACCTCGTGCTGAAGAAGGACTTCAAGGCCGCGGCGGCGAAGATGCGGGAGGACAACGTCCTGCCCGCGGTGACCGGCCGCGTGTGCCCCCAGGAGGACCAGTGCGAGGGCGCCTGCGTCATCGGGAAGAAGTTCGACCCGCTGGCCATCGGCTACCTCGAGCGGTTCATCGCCGACTGGGAGGCGTCCTCGGGCGAGCTGGGCCTGCCCCCTCGGGCCCCCTCCACGGGGAAGAAGGTGGCCTGCGTGGGCAGCGGCCCCGCGTCGCTCACCACCGCCGGCGACCTCGTCCAGAAGGGCCACGACGTGACGGTGTTCGAGGCCCTCCACGAGATCGGCGGCGTCCTCGTGTACGGCATTCCCGAGTTCCGCCTCCCGAAGGACATCGTCCGGCGGGAGGTCGAGAACATGAAGAAGATGGGCGTGCGGTTCGAGACGAACGTCGTCGTCGGCCGCACCGTCACCATCGACGAGCTGATGCGGGAGGAGGGCTACGACGCCGTCTTCGTGGCCACCGGCGCCGGGCTGCCCAAGTTCCTCGGCGTCCCCGGCGAGAACCTCAACGGCGTCTACTCCGCGAACGAGTTCCTCTCACGCGTCAACCTGATGAAGGCCTACCGCTTCCCGGAGTACGACGAGCCGATCTACGACTGCCGGGGCAAGAACGTCGCCGTCATCGGCGGGGGCAACACCGCCCTCGACGCCATCCGGACCTCGATGCGCCTGGGCGCGGCGAAGGCGATGATGCTCTACCGCCGCTCCGAGGCCGAGATGCCGGGCCGGGCCGAGGAGATCCACCACGCGAAGGACGAGGGGGTCGAGATCCACACCCTCACCCACCCGGTGGCCTTCCTCGGGGACGAGCGGGGCTGGCTGCGGGCGGCCCGCTGCATCCGCATGGCGCTCGGCGAGCCGGACGACTCCGGGCGGCGCCGCCCGGTGCCGATCGAGGGCTCGGAGTTCGACATCCCCCTCGACGTGGCGATCGTGGCGGTGGGCACCGGCCCGAACCCCCTCGTGCAGTCCACGACCCCCGACCTCGCGACCAACAAGAAGGGCTACATCGCGGTGGCGAACCAGGAGACGCTCCGCACCTCGAAGCAGGGCGTCTTCGCGGGAGGCGACATCGTCACCGGGGCCGCCACGGTCATCCTGGCCATGGGCGCGGGCCGCAACGCGGCTCGATCGATCCACGAGTACCTGACGACCGGCGTCTGGTAGCGCCGGCGCGCGGGGCCCGCCGGCTGGCTCAGGCGCGTCCCACGCTCCCCGCGGGGTACGGGAGGGCTTCGCTGGTCGAGCGGGCCGGAAGCGGCTCGCCTCGGGCCCAGAAGCCCTTCAGCATGGCCATGGCCATTCCCGCGTTCGGCCGGACGATCACGCTCGCCTTCAGCTTCCCGGCGTCGACCATCTCCTTCCCGTAGCCCGGACACGCACCCACTCCGAACAGCAGAGCGCGGCCGAACATCCGCGCGTGCTCGGGGTTGGCGGCGGCGGTCCCGCCCTTTGCCGCCCCGATCGCCAGGTCGTCGCTGTGACCGGCAATCGCGTGGATCTCCTCCCGCCGGCTCTTGAAGACGCCGTACCAGCTGTTGAAGGCGAGGAGGCCGTCCGTCTCGCTCCACTGCCCCGCCTCGGTCGTGTGGAGGTTGACGTCGGCCCGCAGCGTCGCCCGCAGGCCGTCCAGCCGCTCGGTGGCCGCCGACGCGCGCGAGGGGCCGGTCACCACGAGGATGTTCGCCCCGTTCGGCGCCGCCGCCGAGATCTGACGACCCTGGATCCGGCCGATCTCCAGCTGCGGCTGGCTGATGGTGCCCACGGGAAGACCGGCTCCCCAGCCGGCGAGGTAGGGCTCGAAGCTCGGGTCCCAGGCATTGAGCAGCACGAGCCCCGTCTTCCCCTGCAGGTTCTTGAGGATCAGCCCCGCCGTCGAGATGCTCGCGGGCTCCGCCACGACCGCGTCCACCGGGCTGGCAGCCAGCCGCTTGCGGACGGCTCCGTACTGGTCGAAGCTGGTCGCCCACCGCACGTCGACTTCGTAGCCGGCCTCCTGGCCCTGGGCGAGCGCGTCCTTGCCCTGCAGCTCCTGGTAGAGGTCGACGGCCTTGCCCCCTGCGTCCCCCAGCAGCACGACGAAGATCGTCTTCGCCACGCGACCCCCTCCCGTCTCGCCCCCCGCCGTCCCTCCGGGGCCGGCTCATGTTACAGCAGGCGTCGGGCCGGCGGCCCGTCTTCTACAGCAGCTTGCGGGCCCTCGCCGCGCAGCGGAGCGGCTCGCGGAAGTCGGGGTGGGCACACTCGATGAGGGCGAGGGCGCGCTCCCGGAGCGACTTGCCGAAGAGGTTGGCCACCCCGTACTCGGTCACCACGTACTGGACGTCGGCCCGGCTCGTGACCACGCCCGATCCCTCCTCCAGCGCGTCCACGATGCGCGAGATCTTCCCGTCCTTGGCGGTGGAGGGCAACGCGATGATCGGCTTGCCTCCCCGCGAGCGCCGGGCCCCGCGGATGAAGTCCACCTGGCCGCCGAAGCCCGAGTAGATGGAGCGCCCCATCGAGTCCGAGCAGACCTGGCCGGTGATGTCGATCGCGATCGCCGAGTTGATCGCCACCATCTTGTCGTTCTGGGCGATGACGAAGGGGTCGTTCACGTACTCGGTGGGGTGGAACTCGACGAACGGGTTGTTGTCGAGGAAGGCGAAGGTCTTCTTCGAGCCGAGGACGAAGGAGGAGACGATCTTGCCCTTGTGCAGCGTCTTCGCCTCGCCCGTGATCACGCCGGCCTCGAACAGCTCGACGACGCCGTCAGAGAACATCTCCGTGTGGATCCCGAGGTCGCGCTTCTCCTTCAGGAACAGCAGCACCGCGTCCGGGATCTCGCCGATGCCCATCTGCAGCGTGGAGCCGTTCTCGATCAGGGATGCGACGCTGCTCCCGATCGCGCGCGCTACCTCCCCCACCTCGGTCGACTGCGGCAGCTCGACCAGGGGCCGGTCGATCTCGACGGCGTGGGCGAGGCGGGAGACGTGGATGAACGAGTCCCCGAGCGAGCGGGGCATCTGCCGGTTCACGAGCGCCACCACCCTGCTCGCGGTCTCCGACGCGGCCTTCGTGCACTCGACGCCCACCCCGTAGGAGCAGAAGCCGTGCTCGTCCGGGGGCGACACGTGGATGAAGGCCACGTCGACCGGGATCCCCCGCGAACGGATCAGCCCGGGGATCTCGGAGAGGAAGACGGGCACGAAGTCGGCGCGGCCCTCGTTCACCGCCCGCCGGACGTTCGGGCCGGTGAAGAGGGCCCGGTGGCGGAACGAGCCCTCGTAGCGCGGGTCGACGTGGTCGGCCGCCCCGAAGGTGAGCAGGTGCGTCACCTCCACGTCGCGCAGCTCGCCGGCCCGGCCGACCATCGCCTTCAGCAGCTCCTCGGGGTTGTTGCAGCCGGCGTGCAGCCACACGTGGTCGCCGCTGCGGACGGTCTTCACCGCCTCCTCGGCGGACGTGACCTTGCGGCGGTAGCTCTCGCTCCAGATCATCGCCGCTCCTCCGCCGCCCCCGGGAGCCTCCACCATTCGACCCCGAAGCTGCGGGCCAGGGTCTCGCTCGTGCAGCGGCCGCGGTAGAAGAGCGTCCCCCGCGCCAGGTCCGGGTGCTCCCCCAGCGCGGAGTCGAGGCCCTGGTCGGCCACGGCCTGCAGGTAGGGCAGCATCGCGTTGGTGAGGGCCTGGGTCGCCGTCCGCGCCGCGCTCGAGGGGAGGTTCGGGATGCACATGTGGATGATCCCGTCCACCTCGTAGGTCGGGCTGCCGAACGTCGTCGGGCGCGAGGTCGCGAAGCAGCCGCCCATGTCGATCGCCAGGTCCACCACGACGGTGCGTGGCTTCATGAGGCGCAGCATCTCCCGGTTGACCAGGATGGGGGCCCGCTGCTCGCGGACGGCCACCGCGCCGAGGACGAGGTCGGCGAACGAGAGGGCCTTCTCGATGTTCGGGGGGGTAGCCAGCATCGTCGTCGGGCTACCCGGCAGGTGGCACGCGGCCTCCCGCAGGTGGGCGACGCTGACGTCGAGCAGCGTCACCTGGGCGCCCAGGCCCAGGGCCGCCCGTGCCGCGGCGCGTCCGAGCACGCCGGCCCCGAGGATGACGAAGTTGGCCGGCGGCACCCCCGGGACTCCCCCGAGGAGGATGCCCTTGCCCCCGAAGTTGTTGAGCAGCAGACCGCTGCCCACCACCACCGCGAGAGTGCCGGCGATCTCGGACATCGAGGTCCGGACCGGGGCGTTCCCCGCGTCGTCCTCGATCGCCTCGATCCCGATCGCCGTCGCCTCGCGCGCGGCGAGGGCGTGGAAGTCCTCCGGCCGCATCGCCGGCAGCGCCCAGAAGCCGAACACGACCTGCTCGGGCTGCAGGTGCTCGTACTCCGCGGGGTCCGGGGCGAACACCGTGGCCACGAGCGCCGCCCGGGCGAAGACCTCGTGCCGGCTGTAGGCGATCTGGGCCCCCGCCGCCTGGTAGTCGGGGTTCGGGTGGCCGGCCGCGAGGCCGGCGTCCGACTCGACCCACACCCGGTGCCCCTTCTGCACGAGGGTGCGCACGCCGGACGGGGTGAGGGCCACGCGGTGCTCGCGCAGCCGCGTCTCCTTCGGGATTCCGATGTCCATGGGTCCGCCTCCGGTGGGACGGCCTCCCGTCTGATGCGGAGGAGCGCTAGCTCGCCTGCAGGCGGCTGCGCAGCCCCTCGAGAATCGAAGTGAGCTTGCGGCACTCGTCGCAGGCCGTGTCCGACGCCGGGCAGGGCGCGCCGTCCGCCTGCATCTCGGCGCAGCTCGGCTCGGCCACGAAGTCGGCGAGCTCGGTCACGAGCGTCGTCAGCAGGTCCCGCAGGCGGCTCGGAGGGATGGCGCGGAGCGCCAGCAGGAGCTTCCTCTCCTCCGCGGTGAGCGTCCCCACCAGGGAATCCTCGCTCACGCGTCCCCCCTGGCGGACTCCGCGGCCTTCTTGACGCCCCAGGCGAACGCCTCCTCGTTCAGGGGGATGAGCGCGCACTTGTCGGAGAGCGCCTGGCGGACCGCGGCCAGGAGCGTCTCCGGCGGGAAGAGCCGCGTCGCCTCCTGGAGCGCACCCAGGGCCACGATGTTCTTCACGATGATCTTGCCCAGGGAGGCGGCGATCTGCGTGAAGGGCACGCCCACCGCCTTCACCCCCGGCCGCAGCGCCGGCAGCGTCGCCACCACCGAGCTGTCGTAGACGGCGACGCCCCCTTCCCGCACGTGCGGGCCGAACTTCGCGAGGCTCGGCGCGTTGAACGCCACGAGGACGTGCGGCTCCGGCGCGGCCGGCGAGAGGACCTCGTTCCGGGCGATCCGGACGTCGGCGTACGACGTCCCCCCGCGGGACTCGGGGCCGTAGCTCGGGATGTGGGTCGCGTCGAAGCCCTCGTTGATGGCCGCGCGGGCGAGGAGGAGCGCGGCCGTCTGGGCGCCGTCGCCCCCGGCCCCGGCCAGCTTGACGGCGATGTCGTCGCCCCACGGCGTGCGGGGGAAGCCGTCGCAGAACCGCTCGACGGCCTCGCTCGACCCGCCGATCACGTCGAGCATCTTTCCGGGCATGAAGTTCGGGGGCGAGGGCAGCGGCCACGCCTCCTCGCGCGCGACGTCCTTCTTCACCCCGAGGGGGTAGAGGGGGACCATCTTCTCCTTGACCCACTTCTCGGTCTCGACGGGGGTCATCTTGAGGTGGGTCGGGCACTCGGCGAGGACCTCCACGAAGGAGAAGCCCTTCCCCTCGACCTGCAGCCGGATGGCCTTCTTGATCGCCTTCGCCGCCTTCACCCGGTTCTTCGCGTCGAAGAGGGCCACGCGCTCGACGTAGATCGGCCCGTCGAGCCCCGCCATCAGCTCCGCGACCTTGAGCGGCTCGCCGGTGAAGCGGGTGCGGCCGAAGGGGCTGGTCGCCGTCTTCTGGCCCATCAGCGTCGTGGGGGCCATCTGGCCGCCGGTCATCCCGTAGATCGCGTTGTTGACGAAGATCACGCTGATGGGGATGCCGAGCTGGGCGACGCTCACGATCTCGGCCAGGCCGATCGAGGCGAGGTCGCCGTCGCCCTGGTAGCTGATGACGATCGCCTCGGGGTTCGCGACCTTGTGGCCGAGGGCGACGGCAGGGGCCCGGCCGTGGGCGGCCTGCGTGTTGCCGACGTCGAAGTAGTAGTAGAGGAACACGCTGCAGCCGACCGGGGAGACGGCCACCGTTCGATCCTGGATCCCCAGCTCCGCGATGGCGTCGGCCATGTACTTGTGGGCGAGGCCGTGGCCGCAGCCCGGGCAGTAGTGCGTGCTCTGGGCCTTGAGGCCCTCGGCGTGGCCGTGGCGCTCGAAGCGCTCGTAGAAGACGCTCATACCGCCACCCCCTCGTGGTTGCGGACCGCGGGCCCGGCGAGGACGCGCTCCACGATCTCCGCCTGCTGGGGCAGGACGCCGCCCCGGCGGCGCACGTTGTCGATCGCGGGCGTCGGGAGCCCCGCCTTCGAGACGGCCAGCCGCAGCTCGTCCTCGAGCTGCCCGCTCGACGCCTCGACCACCACGACGCGCTGCGCTTTCCGCAGGAGGGGCGCCAGGGCCCTCATCGGGAAGGGCCACAGCGTGAGCGGCCGGAAGAGGCCCGCGCGGACGCCCCGCGCGCGCAGCGTCTCCACCGCCCCCTTCGCCATTCGGGCCGGCGTGTTGCAGGCCACCAGCAGGACGTCGGCGTCCTCGCAGCGGAACAGGTCCGCCCGCTGCTCGGCTTCCGTCATGGCCGCGTACTTCGCGTCGAGGTGGAGGTTGTGGGCCTCGAGGTCCTTCTCCTCCAGCTGGATCGACGAGATGAGGTTGCCCTTGTGGGCCGCGTCCCCCCAGACCGCCCAGTCGGGGAGGCCGGGCTTCAGCATCGTCGTGGGCAGGGCCACCTTGCCGGTCATCTGCCCCAGGTAGCCGTCGCAGAGGACCACGACCGGGTTGCGGTACTTGAACGTCAGCTCGAAGGCCAGCATCGTGAGGTCGAGCATCTCCTGCGGCGTGGCCGGGGAGAGCACGATCGCGTGCGTGTTGCCGTGGCCGAGCCCCCGGCACGCGAGCTTGATGTCCGCCTGCTCGGGGGCGATGTTGCCGAGGCCGGGCCCGCCCCGCATCACGTTCACGAAGACGCCGGGGAGCTCCGATCCGATCATGTACGAGATGCCCTCGAGCATGAGGCTGAAGCCGGGCGACGAGGTGAAGGTCATCGCCCGCAGCCCCGCTCCCCCGCAGCCGTACATGACGTTGACGGTCGCCACCTCGCTCACCGCCTGCACGAAGACGCCGTCGAGCTGGGGCAGGAGCTTCGCCATGAGCTCCGCCCCCTCCGTGGACGGGGTGATGGGGTAACCGAAGAAGTGCCGGCATCCCGCGAGCAGCGCGCCGATCGCGGACGCGTAGGTGCCCTTGGTGACCAGGGGGCGCGTCGGGGGCAGCGGGAGCCGCTCGTCCGGGATGGGCAGCGCTTTGGCCGTCGGCGCCGGCTTGCGGCCGAAGAGCTTCGCCGGGTCCTGGAGCTCGAAATCCGACGTGGGCTCGGGCGCGAGGCCGTAAGGCTCCGGGCAGGCGGTCATGCAGAGGCCGCACGCCGAGCAGTCCTCGAGATTCAGGATGACCGGGATCAGGCCCGTCTGGGGGTTGATCTCGGTCCCCATCTCGATGCAGTGCTTGGCGCAGGCCTCGATGCAGCGCCCACAGCCCTTGCAGAACTCAGGCAGGAGGAAGGGCTTGGGCTTTTCCGCAGTCGTGGACATGCGTGGATCCCCTTTCGACGTCCAAAGGGTGCAAACTCCTCGCCAGGGCCGGCATGCCATCCATCAGTGGCATAGAGGGCATGAGGCAGCGGCCGCCCGCAAGTCTTGCGCAAGCAGCCCGAAAACGCCGGAAGATCTGCACCATCAAGGACCTGCGACCTTTCGTGGTCAGACCAGACCCCTGCCTTACCGTAGCGTGAAGCCTGCCTCCTGGACGTCGCGCGAGTTCCCGCCGACGAAGACACTGAATGCCCCCGGTTCGGCCTCCCACCGGCCGGCCCCCGTGTAGAACGCCAGATCGGCCGCCGTCAGCGTGAAGACGATCTCGCGCGACTCTCCGGGGGCCAGCTCGACCTTCCGGAAGCCCTTCAGCTCCTTCACCGGTCGCGTCACGCTGCCGACGAGGTCGCGCACGTACAGCTGGACCACCTCGGCGCCCGCCCGGCGGCCCGTGTTCCTGACCGTCGCCGCGACCCGCACCGACCCGCCCCGGTCGAGCTCGGGAGCGCTCACCTTCGGCTCCGAGCAGGCGAACGTCGTGTAGCTGAGGCCGTAGCCGAACGGGTAGAGCGGGTCGTTGGGCATGTCGTTGTACGAGGACCACGTCACGCTCGGCTCCGGGCCCGGCCGGCCCGTGTTCTTGTGGGCGTACGTCATCGGCAGCTGGCCCACGTGCCGGGGGAAGGCCACCGGGAGCTTGCCGGAGGGGTTGTAGTCCCCGAACAGGACGTCGGCGATCGCGTGCCCGGCCTGTGAGCCTCCGTGCCAGGCCTCGAGGATCGCGGGGACGCGCTCTGCGACCCGGCCGAGCACGAGCGGGCGCCCGCTCATGAGCACGACCACGGCTTTCTGGTTCACCGCGAGGACGGCGTCGAGCAGCTCTTCCTGGAGGCCCTTGAAGCCGATTTCCACCTGGCTCCGCCCCTCCCCCGACTGGTACGCGTCCTCGCCGATCGCGACCACGACCACGTCCGCCGCGCGGGCGGCCTCGACGGCGGCCGGGATGCCCGAACGATCGGACGTGCTGAAGACCGAAGGCGCCGCGAACGTGCGCTCCCCGGTCACGATCTTCACGCCCTCCGCGTGCAGGACGCGCGTCCCCGGAGAAACCGCCGCCCGGATCCCCGCCAGGAGCGAGACCGCGGATCCCGCTTCCGCCCGCGCCCGCCAGTTGCCGAGCGGCGAGTCCGCGTCCGCCGCCAGCGGGCCGACGACGGCGATCGTCTTCACGCCCTTGCCGAGCGGGAGAAGGCCGCCCTCGTTGCGGAGGAGGACGATCGACTTGCGGGCCACGTCGCGCGCGGCCGCCGCGTGAGCGGGGTCCGCCAGCACGGCCTTCTCGCGGGCGGCGTCGCAGTAGCGGTACGGGTCGTCGAAGAGGCCGAGGGCGAACTTGACGCGCAGCACCCGGCGGACGGCCTCGTCCACCAGCTTCGCGTCCACCTTCCCCTCGTTGACCAGCCGGGCGAGGTGCCCGACGTAGGCCCGCGCCTCCATGTCCATGTCGCTGCCCGCGACGACGGCCTTCCGCGCGGCGTCCGCCAGGTCCTCCGCGTAACCGTGCGTGACCATCTCGCCGATCGAGCCCCAGTCGGACACCACGAAGCCCTGGAAGCCCCACTCGCCCTTGAGGATGTCCCGCTGCAGGTGCGTGCTTCCCGTCGCGGGAACCCCCGCGATCTCGTTGAACGAGTTCATCACCGTGGCCACCCCGGCGTCCACGGCCGCCTTGAACGGCGGCAGGACGACGTTGCGCAGGGTCTGCTCGGAGACGTCCACCGTGTTGTAGTCCCGTCCCCCCTCGGCGAAGCCGTAGGCCGCGTAGTGCTTCGCGCAGGCGGCGATCGTGTCCAGCGCCGCGAGGTCCTTCCCCTGGAAGCCCCGCACCCGCGCGGCCGCGACCTGCGACCCGAGGTACGGGTCCTCGCCGGCCCCCTCCATGATCCGGCCCCACCGGGCGTCGCGCGCGATGTCCACCATCGGGCCGAACGTCCAGTGCACGCCGGCGGCCGCCGCTTCCGCCGCACCCGTCCGGGCGGAACGCTCGATCGCCTCCAGGTCCCAGCTCGCCGCCTCCCCCAGCGGTATGGGGAAGATGGTCCGATAGCCGTGGATGACGTCCAGGCCGAAGATCATCGGGATCTTCAGGCGGCTGTTCTCGACCGCGAGCTCCTGCATCCTGCGGGTCGCCTCGGCCCCGGTGACGTTCAGGACCGAGCCGACCAGGCCCTGGCGGATCTGGTCGTACATGGCCATGGCGTTGCCCGCGGTCGGAGCGGGGCCGGTCACGTCGAAGGTGCTGGTGTACTGGTTGAGCTGTCCCACCTTCTCCTCGAGCGTCATCCGCCCGAGGAGATCGTCGATTCTCTTCTCCGTCGCCGGGTTCACCAGGCCCTGGGCCTCCGCCTCCGGGACGAGGGCCACCGTCACCGCGAGCGCGCCGATCGAGAGAAGGACTTTCATCGCGAGCCTCCCTGCGTGCCGGATCCTACCCCCCTTCACCGGGGCGCCGCCAGGATTCGACGGCCCATGGACAGGGCCGTCGCCTGGGACGCCCCGACGGGCACGTGGAGAACCGCCTGAAGCTCGTTTCACTTCGCCTGGTTGACTGGGAGTTCCGGAAAGACGAGGCTACGGCGTGCTTTCGGGCCGGGACAGCAGCGAGTTGCGCCGGCGCGCCGTCCTCGGGCTCGCGGTCGCCGCCCTGGTCGCCTACGGCCTCGTTCTCGTCCGCCACTCCTCCCGCGCCGCCGTCGCCGCCGACGTCTCGGGGTACCTGAACTGCGCCAGGGCGATCGCCCGGGGCGAGCTCGTGCGGCCCATCCGCGCCGCCACCCAGCTCGGGCTCGCCGACATCCCGCTGTCCGTTCTCCTGCCGCTCGGGTTCGTCGACGGCCCCCGCGCGGGCACGATGGTCCCCCTGTACCCGCCCGGGCTGCCCCTGCACATGGTCCTGCTGGCGAAGCTCACCGGCTGGGACACGGGCCCGTTCCTCGTCAGCCCGCTCTTCGCCGTGCTCGGGCTCGTTGCCTTCTACCGCCTGGCGCGCGAGCTGGCCCTGAGCCGATTCGAAGCGGTGGCGGGGACGTTGGTTCTCGCCCTGCACCCGGTCTACGTCTTCTTCGGCCTCGTCGCGATGAGCGACATGGTCTCCGCCGCCTGGGTCACGATCGCGGTCTTCGCCGCGGTACGTGGCCGCCGCCGCCCCGATTGGGCGATCGCGTCGGGTGCGGCGTTCGCACTCGCGTGCCTGGTGCGTCCGACCAACGGCCTCCTGGTCCTCCCCCTGGCCCTGGCCCTGCCCTGGGCCCCGTCGGTCCTCCTTCGATTCGCGATCGGGGCGGCCCCCGGGCTCGCCTTCTTTTGCGGCTACAACCAGCTCGCGCACGGGCATCCCTTCCGGACCGGGTACGGCGATGTCGCGGTGGAGTTCGTACTCGGCTACTTCCGCCAGCGCTGGCAGCACTACACCCACTGGCTGGGAAGGACGCTCACGCCTCTCGTGCCGCTGGCGTGGCTCGGCGTGCTGGCGAGCCGCGAGACCCGGCGCCGGGACCGCCTCCTGCTCTTCGTCTGGTTCGGATCGTACTTCGTGTTCTTCTGCTTCTACCGCTTCTACGACACGTGGACGTACCTGCGTTTCCTGATGCCGGGCCTTCCCGCGCTGATCATCGGGGCCATCCTCGCCGCGCGCCGGGTCTGGCAGGCCCTGGATCTGCGGCTTCGCCCGACGCGCCTCGACTGGAAGATCGGCAACGTCGTCCCCGCCCTCGTGCTGTCCATCGTCCTGGCCCGGGAGGTCTCGGTCGGGGTCGACCTGCGAGTCTTCGACATCGCCGAGTCGGAGGCCGTCTTTCCCCGGTCCTGTCGCTACGCGGCGGAGCAGCTCCCACCCGGCTCGATCGTCTTGTCCTTCCTGATGAGCGGCGCTCTCGAGTACTACACCGACCTGCCGTACCTGCGGTTCGACGACCTCAACCGCCGGATGGCGAGGAGGGTCCTCCGGCGCACGATGAGGCAGGGTTGCCGCTGGTACGCGCTGCTGCACCCCACCGAGCTGGACCAGTTCCGCCGGCTCGACCTCGGGGAGTGGAGACAGGTCGCGGCTCCCGCGAACGTGCTCCTCTTCGAGCTCGACCCGGAGTCCCTGCTGCAGCCCATTCGCTAGGTGGTGCGCCCGCTGGGGCTCGAACCCAGAACCTCGAGCTTAAAAGGCTCTTGCTCTACCGTTGAGCTACGGGCGCGCGGGGCGAGGCCTCGCGGCGATGGTAGCACGCGGGGCGGGAACGGGCCTTCCGCGGGGCTCTCCAGGGGGCCTTCCAGGGGCTTTCGAGGGGCTTTCGAGGGGGCTTTCGAGATCCCTCGCGCCCGCGCCGGGACAGGCGGGCGCTTGGGGGCGTCAATCGAACCAGCTGGCGAGGGCGCTGCGGCCGCGGATGACCGTCTGCTCGCGGTCGGGGCCGGTCGAGACGAGGCCGATCTCGGCCCCGACGAGCTCGCCCAGGCGCTCGACGTAGCGGCGGGCGTTCTCCGGGAGCAGGGCCCAGTCGCGCACGCCGACGGTGCTCGTCTTCCAGCCCGGCATCGTCTCGTAGACCGGCTGGCACGCCTCGAGCACGCTCGTGTCCGCCGGAATCTCGTCCAGCGTCTCGCCCTCGAACCGGTAGCCGGTGCAGACCGGGACCGTCTCCAGCTCGTCGAGGACGTCGAGCTTCGTGATGGCCAGGCTGTCGAAGCCGTTCACGCGCACGCCGTAACGCACGGCCACGGCGTCGAACCAGCCGCAGCGGCGCGGGCGGCCGGTGGTCGCGCCGTACTCCCCGCCCCGCTCCCGGATGCGCTCGGCCGGGGCCCCGTGCTCCTCGGTCGGGAAGGGCCCGGTGCCCACCCGCGTGCAGTAGGCCTTCGCCACCCCCAGGACGCCGTCGATGCGTGTCGGGGGCACCCCGCAGCCCGTGGCGGCGCCGCCGGCCGCGGCCGCGGAGCACGTGACGTACGGGTAGGTCCCGTGGTCGAGGTCGAGCAGGGTCGCCTGCGCGCCCTCGAACAGGATCGAGTAACCCTGCGTCATCTGTCGGTGGAGCACCAGGGAGACGTCGACGATGCGCGCTCGGTGCCGCTCGCCGAAGGCGGCGAGCTCGGCACAGAGCCTGTCCCAGTCCACGTCCGGCGTGCGCCCGGCGCCCCGCAGCACCTCCTCGTAGTGCCGGCGGGCCTCCGCAAGCTTGTCCGGCAAGGCCGCCGGGCGCAGGAGGTCGCCGAGCATGAGGCCGCGCCGCCCGGCCTTGTCCTCGTAGGCCGGCCCGATCCCCCGCAGCGTCGTCCCGATCTTGCGCGCCCCCCGCTGCTCCTCGGAGAGGGCCTCGAGGCCCCGGTGGTGGGGCAGGATGAGGTGGGCACGGTCCGAGAGGACGAGGTTGTCGGCGATCTCCACGCCGAGGGCCTGGAGCTCCCCGACCTCCCGCTCGAGCGCGGCGGGATCCACCACCAGGCCGTTCCCGATGACGCAGAGGATGCCGGGGTGGAGGATCCCCGAGGGGACGAGGTGGAGGACGAACTTCTTTCCCCCCACGATCACGGTGTGGCCGGCGTTGTGACCGCCGTTGTAGCGGGCCACGACCTGCACCCGCGCGGTCAGGAGGTCGACGATCTTCCCCTTGCCTTCGTCGCCCCACTGGGCGCCGGCGATCACGATGTTGGGCATGGCTCTCCGGCGGTGAGGCGGACGGCGACCGCCGCTACTCGAGCGCGGGCGCGGGCAGGGCGCCCGCCGCCGGCTCGGTTTCGAAGGTGTAGCTGCACTGGCCCTCGAGCTCCCGCAGGTCCGAGACGTGGAGGGGGTAGAGCCGGCACTGGGCGAACCGCTTCTCGTAGATGCGGCAGGTGTACTGGCCGTCCGCGTCCTCGCCGAGGAAGGGGCAGCGGAAGAGGATCTTGCAGCACGCGCCGCAGCGGTTGCAATCGCCGCGGCGCTTCTCGAGGAGCGGCGCCGGGTCCTGGCGCAGGAGGCTCGCCTGCACGAAGCGCCTCGTCTTCCCCTTGAGCTGCAGCGTCATGAGAGTCCAGTCCGCCATGCACGACCTTTCTTCGATGGGCCGAAAGAGGAATTCTATCCGGCCGGGGCCCCGCCGGGCAAGGCGGGGGCCGCGATCCGATGCTAGACTCGCGAACGTCCCGCCCATGCCCGCGCCTTCTCCGACCGCTCTTCTACCCCTCGACGGTGCGACCCTCGACCTCGACGGCCTCGAGGCCGTGGCGCGCGGGCTCCGTCCCGTCGCGCTGACCGGCCCGGCCCGCGAGGCCGTCCGGGCCTCGCGGCGCGTCGTCGACGACGCGGTTGCGCGGGGCGCCGTCGTCTACGGGGTCACCACCGGCTTCGGCAACTTCGCCGACGTCCACATCCCCCTCGACCGTCTGCGCGAGCTGCAGCTCAACCTCGTCCGCTCGCACGCGGCCGGCGTGGGAACGCCGCTCGAGGAGGCGGAGACGCGCGCTCTGATGCTCCTGCGAGCGAACGTCCTCGCGAAGGGCTTCTCCGGCGTCCGCCTCGAGACGCTCGAGCGGCTCGTCGAGATGCTGAACCGCCGCATCCACCCCGTCGTGCCCTCGCAGGGCTCGGTCGGAGCGAGCGGCGACCTCGCGCCCCTCGCCCACCTTTCACTCGCCCTCGTCGGCGAGGGCGAGTGCGTCTTCGCCGGCCGGCGCATGCCTTCCGCCGACGCGCTGCGGGAGGCCCGCCTCTCCCCCCTCGTGCTGGAGCCGAAGGAGGGCCTCGCCCTCATCAACGGCACGCAGCTGATGACCGCGGTGGGCGGTCTCGCGGTGGCCGAGGCCCTCCGCCTGGTCCGCTCGGCCGACGTCGTCGGCGCCCTCACCCTCGACGCCCTCGAGGGCACCGACGTCGCGTTCGACCCCCGCATCCACGCGGCCCGCCCCCACCCCGGCCAGGCCGCCTCGGCCCGGAACCTGCGGCGCCTGCTCGAGGGGAGCGCCGTCCGCGAGTCCCACCGCGACTGCGGGCGCGTCCAGGACGCCTACAGCCTGCGCTGCATGCCGCAGGTCCACGGCGCCGCCCGCGACGCCCTCGACTACGTGGCGCGGGCCCACGTCACCGAGATGAACTCCGCGACCGACAACCCGATGGTCTTCGCCGAGACGGGCGAGATCCTCTCCGGCGGGAACTTCCACGGCCAGCCGGTGGCGATCGCAGCGGACCTCCTGGCGATCGCCGCCGCCGACCTCGGGACGATCAGCGAGAGACGCACCGAGCGGCTCGTCAACCCCGCCCTCTCCGGGCTGCCGGCCTTCCTCGCCCGCGAGGGGGGCCTGCACTCGGGCCTCATGATGGCCCACGTGACGGCCGCCGCCCTGGCCTCCGAGAGCAAGACCCTCGCCCACCCGGCGAGCGTCGACTCGATCCCGACCTCGGCCGGCAAGGAAGACCACGTGTCGATGGGCCCGACGGCCGCCTGGAAGGCCGCGCGCGTCGTGGCGAACACGGCCCGGGTGCTGGCGGTCGAGCTGCTGGCCGCCAGCGAGGCCCTGGACTTCCGCCGGCCGCTCCGCTCGTCGCCTCCCCTCGAGGCGGTGCACGCCCGGGTCCGCGAGCGGGTCCCGAGCCACGGCCAGGACCGCGTCCTGGGCCCCGAGATCGAGGCCCTGGCCGTCCTCCTTCGCCGCGGCGCGATCCTCGCCGCCGCGGAGACGGCCTGCGGTACGCTGGAGTAGATGCCCTCGCTCTCGCGGCTGCGCGGATCGCCCTGGCTGGCCGGCGCCCTCCTCCTGGCCCTGGCCGCGGGCCTGGCCGCGCCGGTCCTGTTCTGGCTGGGCCCGCGGCGCTGGCCGGCCTGGGTGGGCCTCGCCGCGCTCCTCGTCCTCCTCTTCGGCTGGCTCGAGCGGCTGTGGCAGCGCCGGCCCCTCCCCCGCCCCCACCGCGTCGCCGATCGCCGCCGCTTCCGCGTCGTCCCGGGCGGCAAGGGCAACGGCCACGCGCACGACGCCCCGGACGACGACGGCGAGAAGCCGAGGTGGTTGATGTGACGACCGCAGCCGCCGTTCCCACCGTCCGCGCCCCCCGAGGCCCCACGATCTCCTGCCGCTCCTGGCAGCAGGAGGCGGCCCTGCGCATGCTCATGAACAACCTCGACCCGGAGGTCGCCGAGCGCCCGCAGGACCTGGTCGTCTACGGGGGCATCGGGAAGGCCGCGCGCAACTGGGAGTGCTACGAGGCGATCGTCCGCGCGCTGCGCGAGCTCGGCGACGACGAGACCCTCCTCGTCCAGTCCGGCAAGCCGGTGGGTGTCTTCCGCACCCACCGCGACGCGCCGCGGGTCCTCATCTCGAACTCCATGCTGGTCCCGGCGTGGGCGACCTGGGAGCACTTCTACGAGCTCGACCGCAAGGGGCTCATGATGTACGGCCAGATGACCGCCGGGTCCTGGATCTACATCGGGACCCAGGGCATCCTCCAGGGCACCTACGAGACCTTCGCGGAGGCCGCGCGCCAGCACTTCGGCGGGACCCTCGCGGGGCGGCTCGTCCTGACCGCGGGCCTCGGCGGCATGGGCGGCGCCCAGCCCCTCGCCGCCACGATGAACGAGGGCGTCCTCCTCGCGGCCGAGGTGGACCGCCACCGCATCGAGCGCCGCCTCGAGACCCGCTACCTCGACGTGATGGCGGAGAGCGTCGACGAGGCCCTCGCCCGCGCCCGGGCCGCGCTCGCCGAGAGGAAGGCCCTCTCGATCGGCCTCCTCGGCAATGCGGCCGACGTCCTGCCGGAGCTGGTACGCCGCGGCCTCGTGCCCGACCTCGTCACGGACCAGACGAGCGCCCACGACCCGCTGAACGGTTACGTTCCCAACCGCATGAGCTACGAGCAGGCGCTGGCCCTTCGCCAGTCGAACCCTGCCGCGTACATGGCCGAGGCCCGCCGCAGCATGGGTGAGCACGTGCAGGCGATGCTCGACTTCAAGGCCCGCGGCTCGGTCGTCTTCGACTACGGGAACAACATCCGGGCCGAGGCCGTGAAGGCCGGCGTCCTGAACGCCTTCGACTTCCCGGGTTTCGTGCCCGCGTACATCCGCCCGCTCTTCTGCGAGGGCAAGGGCCCCTTCCGCTGGGCCTGCCTCTCCGGCGAGCCGGACGACCTCGCGGCCACCGATGAAGCCGTCCTCGCGACCTTCCCCGGCGACCGCGCCCTCGCCCGGTGGATCCACCTGGCCCGCGAGCGGGTGAAGCCCCAGGGGCTCCCGTCGCGCATCTGCTGGCTCGGCTACGGCGAGCGCGCGAAGATGGGCCTCGTCTTCAACGAGCTCGTGCGCAGCGGCCGCGTGAAGGCCCCGATCGTCATCGGCCGCGACCACCTCGACGCGGGGTCGGTGGCCTCCCCGAACCGCGAGACCGAGGGCATGCGCGACGGCTCCGACGCGGTCGCCGACTGGCCGATCCTCAACGCGCTGCTCAACGCCGTGTCCGGGGCCACGTGGGTCTCGGTCCACCACGGGGGTGGCGTCGGCATGGGCTACTCCATCCACGCCGGCATGGTGGTGGTGGCGGACGGCACGCCGGAGGCGGCGGCCCGTCTCGAGCGCGTGCTCACGACCGACCCCGGCACGGGCGTGATGCGCCACGTGGACGCCGGCTACGAGCGCGCACGCGACGTTGCCCGCGAGCGCGGCGTGAAGATCCCGATGCTCTAGCGGCCGACGAGGTCATCGAACAGCAGGATCCGGCTCTCGTGCTGGACGAGGCCGTAGACGAGCCGCGAGTCGTCGGGAGTCCAGGCAATCCCGCGGAGCCCCGTGAAGGGCGGCAGCCGGAACACGCTGCGCTCGTGCCCGCCCTCGAGATCCACGACGACGACCTCCGCCTTCCCGGATCCCGGGGAAATGCCGATCGCAAGACGACTCCCGGTCCAGGAGAAGGCCAGCGCGTCGACCAGGGCGGTCTTCACGTCGAGTCGGTTGAGACGCTGCTCGCCCCGGCTGCTCGTGAACCGAACCCCGAGCCCGGCCGACTCCGACGACGTGAAGTAGGCGATCAGGTCCGAGGCCGGAGACCAGGCCGGGTTGCGGCCCCTGACGCCCGGGACGGCGACCGGGGCGCCCCCGTCGGCGGACACGGTCCACAGCCCGAGCTCTGAGTCCTCTCCCTCGGCCGCGTAGACGAGGCTCCGACCGTCGGGCGACCAGGACGGCCGGTCCACGACATTCGCGGGCACCACCAGGCGCGGGGCTCCTCCCGCCGTCGACACCAGCCACAGGGACCGTTGGCCGCCACGGTTGGACACGAAGGCGACGCGGCTCCCGTCCGGGGAGATTGCGGGCAGGGAGTCGTTCTCGGCGTCCGAGGTGAGGGGGCGAGCGTTCCCGCCGTCGCCGTCGCTCGTCCAGATGTCGTACGTCCCGCTTCGGGCGGAGCTGAACGCGAGCCGCCCGTCCCGAGCGGAGGACGGGGAGGCGTCCTCGGCCCCCGCCCCCGTCAGCGCATGGCCGAGCCCCGGCAAGGGCGCGTGCGCGTCCAGGACGCGGAGCGAGCCGACGCTCGTGCGCGCCTCGCAGACCAGGCGCCGCCCGTCCCTGGAGATCCGGGGCGCGAGATAGTCCCCGACTCCGCGGGTGAGGCGGCGCTCGCGCCCGTCCCGAAGCCGGCGCCACCACAGGTTCAGGGCGCCTCTCGACTGGTCACCGGCGTAGATCAGGCCGCTACCGTCCGGCGTCAGCTCCGGATCGCGCGCCACGCCCTGGGTCCCCACGACGCGCTCGGCCGTGCCCCCCGCGCTCGGGACGCGCCAGATCTCGGTGGGAGCGTCGTTGTTGGGCATGAGCCCTCGGATGAAGTAGATCCAAGCTCCGTCGCTCGACCAGGTCGGCTCGTGGAAGTGCAGCCCCCCCGTGGCCGCGACGACCTCGCGCTCCTCCGTCCCGTCCGAGCGGGCCGTGAGGATCGCGTCGCCGCGGGCCGGGTCCGGTCGCATGTAGGCGATCCGGCTCCCGTCGGCCGACCAGCGCAGGCCGGCCGCCCGGTCGAGGAGCTTTCGCGGCGGGCCGCCGAGGGGGGCGGGGATGAGCCACACCCCACGCTGGGTATACGCCTGGCCCGGGGGGCCCGCGCGAACCGCGATGGAGCTCCCGTCGGGTGAGATCTCGGGGCCGCCGATCGTCGCCTGGCCCTGGATCTCGAGGCCGCTCGCCGCCGTGAGGTTCACCCCCGCACCGCCGCCCACGAACTGGACCCAGACGTCCGTGCGGTCTCCCTCGGAGGCGAGGTACGCCACGAACTTCCCATCGGGCGAGATGGCCGGGCTCGCTTCGCGGCTCGTGCCGGGCGTCAGCGCCAGCACCACCGGCTCGGGAGCTTCCGAGGACGGCCGCAGCCAGTAGCCGGCCGCCAGGCCGGCCAGGCCGAGGGCCAGCGCCAGCAGAACGCCGCCCACCCTTGCACGTGGGCGCGGCCTCGGGGTCGCAACACTCTGGGCCGACGCCAGCGCGGTCGAGCGCAAGGCGAAGGCGAGGTCGCTCGTGGACTGGAAACGCTGCTCGGGGGCCTTGGCCAGGCAGCGCTGGACCACTCGCGTCAGCCCCGCGGGCGCATCCGCGCGGATCGAGGCCGCGTCCGGGGGGTCGTCTCTCAAGACCGCGGCGATGTGGTCCTGGGCCGTCTTGCCGCCGAAGGGGCGGTGCCCCGTCAGGGCCTCGTAGAGGACGCAGCCGAGCGAGAAGATGTCGCTGCGGCCGTCGACCGGCTCGCCGCGGGCCTGCTCGGGGGACAGATAGCCGAGCGTCCCCAGGACGACCCCGGCGGCCGTCGGTGCCGACAGCGTGACGTTCTCCGAGCCCACCGGGGTCGCGGTCAGCTCCTTGGCCAGCCCGAAGTCGAGGATCTTGAGGCGGCCGTCTCGCGTCAAGAAGAGGTTCTCGGGCTTCAGGTCCCGGTGGACGATGCCCCGTTCGTGCGCGGCGGCGAGCGCGTCGGCCGCCGCGGCGCCCCACTCCACGGCCCGCTCGAAGGCCACCGGCCCCCGCTCCAGCCGCGAGCGCAGCGTCTCGCCCTCGAGGAGCTCGGTGACGAGGAAGGCGACGCCGTCCGCCTCGCCGACGTCGAAGAGCGCGAGCAGGCCCGGGTGGTTCAGGGCTGCCACGGCGCGAGCCTCGATCTCGAATCGACGGCGCCTTTCGGGATCGCCGGCCACGTCGGCAGGCAGCACCTTGAGGGCGACGTCGCGTCCGAGCCGCGTGTCTCGGGCCCGGTACACCTCGCCCATGCCTCCGGCGCCGAGGACACCCGACACCTCGTATGGCCCAAGGCGACGTCCAGATGCGAGGCTCATGGCGCCGGGTCTCCCCGCGGCTCCAGCCGGACGCGAGGGCTACAGGTGGCTCTCGAGCAGCTTCGCCAGCTGCTCGCGGCTCATCTTCCCGACGCGCTGCTCCGCCACCTTCCCGCCCTTGATGACGAGCAGGGTCGGCATGGCGGTGATCGCGTACTGGAACGGGACCTGCTCGTTCTCCTCGACGTTGAGCTTGCCCACGCGGACGCGGCCCGCGTACTGGGCGGCCACCGCCTCGAGGTCGGGCACCATCGCCCTGCACGGCGCGCACCACTCCGCCCAGAAGTCCACGAGCACCGGCTTGTCCGCGGCCAGCACGTCCTTCGCCCAGTTCTGGTCCGTGAAGACCTCGATGTTAGCCGCCATGGTGCCGATCGTCTCCTTCCCTATCCCTCGAACTTGGCCATCGCCCGCCGGTAGAGCGCGACGTACTCCGCCCCCGAGCGCTCCCACGAGAAGTCCTTCGCCATCGCCCGCCGTTGCAGGGCGGCCCAGGCCTTGCGGTTCTTCCAAGCGGCGAGGGCCTGGTCCAGGGCCCAGACGAGGCCCGTCCCGTCCGCGTTGTCGAACCGGAAGCCCGTCCCCTTCCCCTTTGCCCCGTCGTACGGCTCCACGGTGTCCGCCAGGCCGCCCGTCGCGCGGACGATCGGGATGGTCCCGTAGCGCAGCGCGTACATCTGGGTGAGGCCGCACGGCTCGCTGCGCGAGGGCATGAGGAACAGGTCGGAGCCCGCCATCACCTCGTGGGCGAGCTTCTCGTCGTAGGCGAAGCGCACGGCGAAGCGGTCGGGGTCCCGCTGCTGCAGGTGGCGCAGCCCCTCCTGGATCCCGGGCTCCCCCGTTCCCAGCACGACCATCCGCAGCGGCCGGTGGACCAAGTCCCACCAGGCCCCGGCCACGATGTCGAAGCCCTTTTGCCACACGAGGCGCGAGGTGACGCCCACGAGGGGAAGGTCGGGGAACTCGGGGAGGCCGAAGGTGCGCAGGAGGTCCGCCTTGCACGCGGCCTTGTCGCCCAGGGAGTCGGGTCCGTAGGTCCTCGCGATGTGACGGTCGGACCGCGGGTCCCACTCGTCGTAGTCGACGCCGTTCAGGATGCCCACCACGTCGGCCGCCCGCGAGCGCACGACCCCGTCGAAGCCGAAGCCGTGCTCCGGCCCCTGGATCTCGCGCGCGTAGGTCGGGGAGACGGTGTTCACCAGCTCCGCGAAGACCGTCCCGCCCTTCAGGTAGCTGATCGCGCCGTGGTACTCGAGCGCGAAGGACGTGCCCAGGTTCCACGGGAGGCCGAGCAGGCCGACAGTGTCCGTGCCGAACTGGCCCTGGTAGGCCACGTTGTGGATCGTGAAGACGCTCGGCATGCGGTGCAGCGTGGGGTCGTCCCAGTAGGAGGCCTTGAGGTAGACGGGCACGAGCCCGGTCTGCCAGTCGTGGGCGTGGAAGACGTCCGGCCGCTCCCCCCGGCTGCGGAAGTACTCGAGGGCGGCCCGCGCGAGGAAGGCGAAGCGGAGGCGGTTGTCGTCGTACTCCCCGTAGAGCACGGCCCGGCCGTAGAACTCCGGGTACTCCACGAAGACCACGTCGACCCCGGCCTCGGTACGGGTCCGGTAGAAGCCGGCGCTGCGCGGCACCCCGTCCACGGGCACGTGCACCGAGCCCGCGAACTCGCCGGGCGGGAACCAGACGGCGTAGTACCGCGGGAGGATCACGGTGACCCGGTGGCCCATCCGGACGAGCGCCTTGGGCAGGGAGGCCGAGATGTCGGCCAGCCCCCCGGTCTTGATGTAGGGCCCCATCTCCGGCGTCACGAAGGCGACGTGCAGCTTGTCCGGCAAGGCTCCCGCTCCTCCTGACGAAACGCCTCAGGCTAGCACGCGGCGGCGGCACCCACCAACGGTACCGACGGCGTCCGGCTCCAAGACGCTGGACGCGAGCGCAGGCCAGGCGCGCGAGCACTCGCATCCAACTCGTTGCATCGGATCTTCGGTCGTGTGCTCCTCGTAGTGGACAACAGATGAAGACTCGGGACGGTCGCGTGCGCGGCGAGCTCCTCGCTCGCAATGCAAGCACAATCCAATGGACGGTCTGCGCGCGAGAGCGTTCCGCCAGAGCCTCGTCGAGGCGAAGGAGGCACATGTCCAAATGGCTGTTCGCAGCGGCCGCGGCGCTGGCGCTCGTGGCGCTCCCGGCCTTCTCCCAGACGAACCCCACCGGCACCGTCTCCGGCAAGGTCATCGACCCCCAGGGTCTCGCCGTCCCCGGCGTGCTGGTCACCGCCGAGGCCCCGACCCTCCAGGGGGCGCACACGGCGACCACGTCGGCGAACGGCGACTACATCATCACGTTCCTGCCGCCCGGCGACTACACGGTCACCTTCGACCTCGCCGGATTCGCCACGGTGAAGCAGACCGTGCGCCTCGCCGGCAGACGCGTCCATCCCGGTGAACGTGACGATGGCGCTCTCGACGGTCACGGAGAGCGTCACCGTCGTGGCCCAGGCCGCCGGCGAGTTCAACCAGACCGCCCAGGTGGCCACGAGCTACAAGTCCGACCTCATGGAGAAGCTCCCGGTCGCCCGGACCATGCAGCAGGCCGCCCTCCTGACCCCGGGCGTGTCGAACACCGGCCCCTCCGGCGCCATGTCCATCTCGGGCGCGGCCTCGTTCGAGAACGTCTTCATGGTCAACGGCGTCGTCGTGCAGGACAACCTGCGCGGCACGCCGTTCAACCTGTTCATCGAGGACGCGCTCCAGGAGACGACGACCACCACCGCCGCCGTCTCCGCCGAGTACGGGCGTTTCTCGGGCGGGGTCGTGAACGCGGTCACGAAGTCCGGCGGCAACGAGCTCAGCGGGTCCTTCCGCACGACGTTCGACAACGACGACTGGACCGCCCTCACCCCCTACCCCAACGACCGGCGCACGGACAAGATCATCCCCACCTACGAGGCTACCCTCGGCGGCCCCTTCCTCAAGGACAAGCTCTGGTTCTTCGGGGCGATGCGGTCGAAGAACCTCAGCGAGACCCGCACGACGAGCTACACGTCCATCAACTTCCCCCGCGAGCTGAGCGAGAACCGCTACGAGGGCAAGCTGACCTTCTCCCCCACCACGCAGCACACGGTCAAGGCGGCCTACACGCACATCACCAGCACCGAGAACGGCAACACCTACGCCACGGTCATGGACGAGAGAAGCCTGGTGAACCGGGCGACCCCCCAGGACCTGCTCTCGGTGAACTACACCGGGGTCCTCAGCCCGCAGGTGTTCGTGGAGGCGCACTACGCGATGCGCAAGTTCGCGTTCCAGGGCTCGGGCTCCACCTTCACGGACCCCATCCAGGGGACGCTGATGCTCGACCAGTCGCGGGGCAACGCCCGCTACTGGTCGCCCACCTTCTGCGGGGTCTGCGACGACGAGACGCGCGACAACAACAACTTCGTGGCGAAGGTGTCGTACTTCCTCTCCACGAGCAGCGCGGGCTCGCACAGCTTCGTTTTCGGGGCCGACGTTTTCGACGACAAGCGCTTCTCCAACAACCACCAGTCGGGGAGCGACTACCGGATCTACGGGACCTCGGCCATCCTGCAGGGGACCGACATCTACCCGGTCTTCGACAGCCGGACCTATATCCAGTGGAACCCGATCTTCGAGGGAAGCCAGGGCAATCGCTTCCGGACTCTCTCCTTCTTCGCCAACGACTCCTGGACCCTCGGCAAGCGCTGGCGCTTCAACCTCGGCCTCCGCTACGACAAGAACGACGGCGAGGACTCCCTCGGCAACGTGGTCGTGAAGGACAGCGCCTGGAGCCCCCGCCTGTCGGCGACGTTCGACCCCACCGGCGACGGCAAGCTGGACGGCCAGCGCGTCCTACGCGAAGTACGTGGCGGCGATCGCCAGCAAGGTCGGCGACACCTCCGCCGGGGGCAACCCCGCCACGATCCAGTACGACTACCTCGGCCCCGCCGTCAACGCGGGCAACCCGGCCAACCCGGTCGGCACTGCCGACGCGCTGACACGCTCTTCTCGCTGGTTCAACGCGAACGGCGGGACGAACCGCACGCCCCGGGGCACCCCGTACATCCCGGGCCTCACCGGGCCGCATCGCGACGGCCTCGCCTCACCCAACGTCCGGGAGTTCACGCTGGGGTCACCCGCACGCCTGGGCTCCCGCGGCCTCGTCCGCCTCGACGGGATCTACCGCGAGTACCGCGACTTCTACGCCTTCGAGCTGAACCCGGGCAGCGGGACCGTGACCGACCAGTTCGGCCAGGTCTACGACCTCGGCTACACGGTGAACACCAACGAAGTCGAGCGGAAGTACAAGGGCCTCAACTTCCAGGTCACCTACCGGGCTCACGACGCGGCTGAACCTCGGGGGCAACTACACCCTCTCCAACGCCTACGGCAACTTCAACGGGGAGACCGGCCCGAACGGGCCCGTGACCTCGTCCATCCTGACGAACCCCGAGTACTTCGATCGCGCCTGGGGCGGGGGCCCGGTGACCGCCTATCTCCCGTCCAGCTCCGGTGGCGGGCCGATCGGCGACCTGCTCCTCGACGTCCGCCACCGTGCCCGCGGCTGGGTCATCTGGGACGTGCCCGTTCCCGAGGTCGCCGGCCGGGTCAGCGTCAGCTGGCTGCAGGTCTACAACAGCGGGTCGCCCTACGGAGCCGTGGGCTACGTCGACACCCGGCCCTACGTGACGAACCCCGGCTACGTGAACCCGCCCTCCACCGTCGACTACTACTTCACCGCCCGCGACGCGTTCCGGATGGCCTCGCTCAACCAGAGCGACGTGTCGCTGAACTACGCGCATCGCCTCGGGATCAAGGACTCGGAGGTCTTCTTCCGGGGCACGATCATCAACGTGTTCAACCGGGACGAGCTGACGAACTTCGCCGGCGGGGCGCTCCCCGGCTCGGGCCAGACCGGCTGCGGCACGACCGGATGCATCAACATGACGGTCCAGACGAACGCGAACTCGTCCTCGCTCGCCCGGTTCAATCCCTTCACGGACACGCCCGTCGAAGGGGTCAACTGGAGGAAGGGCGCCACGTTCGGCCAGGCCACGAGCCGCTTCGCCTACCAGACGCCCGCGGACCTACCAGTTCTCGGTGGGCCTGCGGTTCTAGCGCCGGCCTCACCCCGGGCGCGGCGCGCGTCCGGCATTACCGGCCCCGGGGCCTCAACGCCCCGGGGCCGTTTTTCATCTGCGCGGCTCGGGCGCGAACCGGGCCGCCCCCGCACGATCCCCCACCGCCTGAAGGGTCACCGCCGCGGCCTGCCGCGCCCGGGGGCCCGGATTCGCCGCGGTCATCGCCTCGAGCGCGGCCAGTCCGTCCCCCCGGCGCCGCTGCGCGAAGAGGAGTGCCGCGAGGTTGGCGTGAGCGCGGAGGTGCCCGGGGAAATCCGAGACCTCGCGGCGGTAAGCGGCTTCCGCCTCGGCGAGGCGCCCCGATCGAGCCTGAGCGTCGGCGCGCAGGGCCTCGAGGTTGTAGACGGCCGCGAGGCCGATCGCATCGGCCCGGCGGCGGGCCTCATCCAGCCGCGCGAGCGCCCCGGCGTAGTCCCCCTGGAGGACGCGCACCTCGGCTCCCACGAGCCAGGACGCCGGTTGCGGGTTGCGGCCGCCGGCAGCCTCGTCGGCCAGGCGCCGCGCCTCGCCGAGGCGGCCCCGCGCCATCGCGATGCGGGCGCGCAGCTCGGCCGCCTTCGCCGGCAGCGGCGCCTGGACGCGCGCGGCCGCCGCCTCTGCCTCGTCGAGGCGCCCCGCGCGCACGAGGGCGTGGCCGAGCTGCGCCCGCACGTCGGGCAGCTCCAGGCCTCCGCGCGCCAGGGCCTCCTCGTAGGCCCGGGCGGCTTCGGAGGGTCGGCTCAGCTCCACGAGCACGTCGCCGAGGCGGACCCGGGCCTCGACGTTGGCCGGCTGCGCCCGCACCACCTCGGCCAGGACCCCCACCGCGTCGTCCGGCCGCCCCGCCGAGGCCAGCCGGAAGCCCTCCTTCATCCGCTCGAGCTGCGGCAGCATGTCGCGGGGGTTGGGGAGGGGGACGCCCTCGGGCCGGTCCCGCGCCACCCCGACGTACCCGAGGGATGCCAGGCGCTCGGCCACCGCCGGATCGACACCGCGGGGGCGCACCGGCCCCTTCGGCAGGCCCTCCAGCGCGCGACGCAGCCGTTCCACCTCGCCCGCCTCCCGCGCCGCGAGATCCCGCCTCTCGCCCGGGTCGCGCGCGAGGTCGTAGAGCTCGGGGCGTGGGCCGTGGATGAAGTGCCAGCGACCGTTCACGACCGACCGCAACTCGCTCCAGCCGAGGTGCAGGCGCGGGTAGAGCGTCTCGGCGTAGAGCGCTCGCGCCTCCGGCCCGAGCCGCAGGAGCGAGCGCGCCGTCGGCGTGGGGGGCCAGTCGAGCCCCACGACCTCGGCCACCGTCGGCGCGACGTCCGCGAGCTGCGCCGGGGACTTCACGGTCTCCCCGCCCCTTCGGCCTCCGGGCAGCTTGACCAGCAGCGGGACCTGGATCGCCTCGCGGTAGAGCAGGATCGAGTGCTGCTCCTCCCCGTGCTCCCCCAGGCCCTCCCCGTGGTCCGAAGTGACGACGACGAGCGACTCGTCGTACACGCCACGCGCCCGGAGGTGATCGAGCAGGTCGCCCACCACGGCGTCCGCGGCCTCGACCTCGTCGTCGTAGGGATGCGGGTGGCGGCCGCGGAATGGCGGCGGCGCCTCCCACGGCACGTGCGGCTCGTAGACGTGGAAGAAGTAGAAGAAGGGCGAGCCGGCGTGCTCGTCGATCCACCGCTTTGCGAAGGCCGCGGTCAGCGTCCCGGGCCTCTGCTGGTCGGCGAACTCCGACCCGCTGCGCGGGTCGACCGAGTCCTCGTAGTCGTCGAACAGCGCGGCGAGGCCCGTCTCGCCCCTCAGCACGTAGGACGAAACGGCCGCGCCCGTCGCGTAGCCCCGGGCCGCGAGCCGGCCCGGCAGGTGCGGGTGGGCCGCGGCGTCGAAGACGAAGCCCACGTTGTTCCGCACGCCGTGCTCGGGCGGGAGCAGGCCCGTGAGCATCGTGACGTGCGACGGGAGCGTCATCGGGCACGGGCTCCACGCGCTCTCGAAGAGGATGGCATCTCGCCGGAACCGGTCGAGGTGGGGAGTTTGCACCCCGCGGTAGCCGTAGGCCGGCAGGCGGTCCGCCCTCAGCGTGTCGATCGAGATCAGGACCACCGGCGCCCCCGGGCTCACCGGCACGTCCGGCCGTCGCGAGCAGGCGGCGAGGGCGACACCGGCCGCCACGAGGGCGGCGAGAGCGCGCGTCATCACCAAGATGCTACCCTGCCGCATGCCCCGCCGGCTCGGACAGCACTTCCTCCGCCCGGCCTCGGTGGAGAAGCTGCTGGGAGTGATCGCGCCCGGCCCCGCCGACGTCTTTCTCGAGATCGGCCCCGGCACCGGCGCGCTCACCCTCCCCCTCGCCGAGCGGTGCTCCCGCGTGGTGGCGGTCGAGATCGACCGCGAGCTGGCCCGTCGCCTGCGCGGGCGCGCCCCGGCCAACGTCGAGATCGTGACTGCCGACGCCCTCGCCGCCGACCTGCGCTCGCTCGTTCCCGGGGGCAGCCGCCTCGCCGGCAACCTGCCCTACTACGTGTCGAGCCCGCTCCTCCGGCGCTTCCTGGAGCTGCACGGCCACGTCCGCGACCTGCACGTCATGCTCCAGGACGAGGTCGCCCGACGGGTCGCTTCGCCGCCGGGCTCGAAGGCGTACGGCATCGTCTCCGTCCTCTACGCCCTCTGGACCGACACCGAGATCCCCGCACGCTTCCCCCCGGGCTCCTTCTCCCCCCGCCCCGGGTCGCTTCCGCGATCCTCCGCGCGCGTTTCCGTGAGTCCCCTCGGGCCGACGTGGCCGACCCGCCCGGTTTCGAGCGGTTTCTGCAGAAAGCCTTCGCCCGGCGCCGAAGAACCCTTGAAAACAACCTCGAAGATAGCTATCCTCACCTCAAGGAATACTTTAGGTCCCTCAAGGTCGAGGGGTCGAGGCGAGCGGAGACGCTATCCGTTGTGGAGTTTGCGGCGATCTGGGAGGCCGTGAGGAAGCCGTGAGGAACCAGGAGGCGGGAGCGCGGGCTTGACGCAACGCGAGACCGACGACATTCGGCCGCTCCGGCTCGTTCCGCTCGGCGGGCTCGGTGAGTTCGGCCTCAACGCGCTGGTCCTGGAGTGGGAGGACGACATCCTCCTGCTGGACGCGGGGATGCTGTTCCCGAGCGCCGACATGCCCGGCGTGGACTCGATCGTCCCCGACTTCGCCTACCTGTCCGAGCGTGCGTCCCGCGTGCGCGGCATCCTCCTCACCCACGGGCACGAGGACCACATCGGCGCCCTCTCCTACGCGCTGCAGGCCGCCCCGGCCCCCGTGTACGGCAGCCGCCTGACCCTCGGCTTCGCACGCAAGCGCCTGCAGGAGCGCGCAGTCGCGGCCGACCTGCGCGCCCTGGTGCCCGGCCAGCCGGTCGAGATCGGCCCCTTCCGGATCCACCCGATCCGCGTGGCCCACAGCGTCCTCGACAGCCTCGCGCTCGCGATCGAGACGCCGGCGGGCACGGTGCTCGCGAGCGGGGACTTCAAGATCGACGCCGGCGCCCCGCCCGAGGAGAGGACCGACCTCGACGCGCTCTCCGCCTGGGGCGACCGCGGCGTCCTGGCCCTGCTCTCCGACAGCACGAACGTCGAGCAGAGCGGTTTCACCGGGGGAGAAGACGAGGTCGTCCCCGCCTTCGAGGAGATCCTGGGGCGCACCCGCGGCCGCGTCCTCGTCTCCTGCTTCGCCACGTCCATCCCCCGCATTCAGCGGGTGGCGGACCTCGCGGTCCGCCACCGCCGGCCGGTGGCCTTCCTGGGCCGGCGCATGGTGGACAACGCCGAGGTGGCGATCGACCTCGGGCTGCTCCGGCTCTCGGAGACCGTCCGCCTCTCGCCCGGGTCGATCGCCACCGGCGCCGGCGAGCGCGCCGTCGTCTTCGTCTCCGGCAGCCAGGCCGAGCCGCTCTCCGCCCTTTCGATGATCAGCATCGGCGAGCACCGCGACGTGGCCGCTGGTCCCGGCGACACGGTCGTGCTCTCCGCCCGAGCCATCCCCGGCAACGAGCGCACGGTCTCGCGCCTCATCAGCAACCTCTTCCGCATGGGCTGCGACGTCGTCCACCCCGGCACCGCCCGGGTGCACGTCTCGGGGCACGGGAGCCAGGCCGACCTCGTCGAGCTGCTGCGGCGCGTGCGCCCGCGCTACCTGGTGCCGATGCACGGCGAGTTCCGGATGCTCGCGCAGCACGCTCGCCTCGCCGCCGCCGCCGGCCTCGCCGCCGACCGCGTGTGCCTCCTCGAGGACGGCGACGTGCTCCGCCTGTCCCCCCAGGGTGCCCACCGCGAGTCCCGGGTGCCCGCCGGCCGGGTCCTCCTCGACCGCGGAGGCACCTCCGAGATCGAGGACGTGGTCGTGCGCGACCGCCGGCACCTCTCCTCCGAGGGCATCGTGGTGCCCATCGTGGTCGTGGACCGGCAGACCGGCCACCTCGAGTCGCCGCCCGAGATCGTCACCCGCGGCATCCTCGACCCCGCACAGGCGGCCGAGCTGGCCGACGAGGCCGGCCGCCTCCTGGCCGGGGCCATGGGCGCGCGCCCCGCCGAGGAGCGGCTGGACGCCGACCTCACCCGCCGGCGGGTCCACGACGAGCTCCGGCGTTTCTACAAGCGGCGCACGCAGCGCCGCCCCATGGTCATCCCCGTGGTGATGGAGGTCTAGGCCCGAATGGCCACCAACGTCGTACCCCGATCGACGCGCGGCGCGGAGCTCCTGGGGCTCGTCGCGTTCGCGCTGGCCCTGATGCTCCTCATCGCGCTCGCCACGTTCGACCCGCGAGACCCCGCCCCGTTCTTCAAGGCCGGGGTCGAGGGCCCCGCGCGCAACTTCATCGGCCCCTTCGGCGCCTTCCTCGCCGAGATGCTGATCCCCCAGCTGTTCGGGCTGGGCGCGCTGCTCCTGCCGATCGTGCTCGGCCTCCTGGGCTGGAAGCTCTTCTGGTGCCGCCCGATCGAGGCGCCCTACACGAAGGCGGTGGGCAACGGCGCGCTGCTGGTGTCGCTGTCCGGGCTGCTCGCGCTCGCGGTCGGGACGATCACGTTCGAGGGCGAGCCGGTGCGCGCGGGGGGCGCGGTCGGCGAGCTCGTCTCCGCCTTCCTGGTCGCGGACTTCAGCCGGACCGGCGCCTACATCCTGTGCGCCACCGCCCTCTTCGTCGCGCTCATCCTCGCCACCCAGTTTTCCTTCTCGACCTTCCTCCACGGCACGGGCAGCCGCGTCGGGTCCCGCCTCCGCGCGCTGCAGACCGCCTGGGCCCACTATCTCGAGACCCGGCGCAAGGAGAGGATGCGGCGCGACGTCATCCGCAAACACACCGCCGCCCAGGGTGCCGACGGGGGCCTGCCCCGCATCCGCCGGGTGAAGGCCGACGACGAGCCGGCGCCCGCCGCCCCCGACGACCTTCCGCTCAACGCCCCGGTTTCCCGCGGAGCCGCGCCCGCCCAGAGGCCGCTGCCCTTCGCGGCGGCCGCCGACCCGGACGAGGACGCGGAGGCGCCCCGCCCCAGCGCCCGTCGCCGGCGCTCGCGCGAAGCCGCGGAGGACCGGGGAGAGGCGCGCGGGAACCACATCCTCCCCCCCGTCGCGATCCTGGACGAGTCGAAGGGTGGCTCGCCCGTGGACAACGACCGCCTGCTCGAGAAGGGCCGCATCCTCCAGGCCAAGTGCAGCGAGTTCGGGGTGATGGGGACGGTGAAGGAGATCCACCCCGGGCCGGTCGTGACCACGTACGAGTTCAAGCCCGACGCCGGAATCAAGTACTCGAAGATCGTCGGCCTCGCCGACGACCTCGCTCTGGCCCTCGAGGCGGAGTCGATCCGCGTCGACCGCGTGAGCGGGAAGGGGAACGTCGGCATCGAGATACCCAACGAGGCCCGCGAGACGATCTACCTGCGGGAGATCCTCGAGTCCGACACCTTCCGCCGTTCCTCCGGCCGCCTCACGCTCGGCCTGGGGAAGGTCGTGAACGGCGACGTGTGGATCACGGACCTGGCGGCGATGCCCCACCTCCTGATCGCGGGCTCGACCGGCACCGGCAAGAGCGTCGGGCTCAACTGCATGATCGCGTCGATCCTCTTCCGGGCCACTCCCGACGAGGTCCGCCTCATCCTCATCGACCCGAAGCGGCTCGAGCTCGGCGTCTACGAGGACATCCCGCACCTCCTGACCCCGGTGGTGACGGACCCCAAGGTCGCGTCGAACGTGCTCAAGTGGGCGGTGGCCGAGATGGAGCGGCGCATCCGCATGCTGGCCTCCGAGGGCGTCCGCAACATCGAGCAGTTCAACAACATCATCCGGGCGGAGAGGGGCGCGCGCGACGAGGACACCGGCGAGGAGCTCAAGCCGCTGCACTACATCGTGATCGTCATCGACGAGCTGGCCGACCTCATGATGATCTCCGCCCACGAGGTCGAGGAGTCGATCACCCGCCTCGCCCAGATGGCCCGCGCGGTCGGCATCCACCTGATCCTCGCCACCCAGCGGCCGTCGGTCGACGTCATCACCGGCCTCATCAAGGCCAACTTCCCCTCCCGGATCTCCTTCCGCGTCGCCGCCCGCGTGGACAGCCGCACCATCCTCGACTCGATCGGGGCCGAGCAGCTCCTCGGGCGGGGCGACATGCTCTTCCTCCCGCCGGGCAGCGCCCGGCTCATCCGCGTTCACGGCGCCTACGTCACCGAGCACGAGGTCGCCCGGCTCACCTCGTTCCTGCGCAAGCAGGGCCGGCCCGCCTACGACGACACGGTGGGCAAGCCCGAGAAGGCGGCGGAGGCGGCGGAGGTGACCGAGCGCGACGACCTGTTCGACGAGGCCGTCCGCCTCGTCGTGCAGAGCGGCCAGGCCTCGACCAGCATGCTGCAGCGCCGGTTCCGCGTCGGGTTCTCCCGGGCCGGCCGGCTCATCGACATGATGGAGCGCGACGGCATCGTCGGCCCGGCCGACGGGTCGAAGCCGCGCGAGATCCTGGTGGCGAAGGACTACTACGAGACGGTGGACAGCTGGCCCAAGTGAGCCCCCCCGCCCGGCGAACGCGCGCCGCCCTCGCCGCGGTGGCCGCGATCGTGTCCCTCGCGACGGCCCCGCCCGGCCTCGCGACGGCCGCGACCGCCCGCCGGGCCTCGTCCGCCTCCGCCCGCCCGGACGCCGCCCTCTACAACGACGCCCGGGCCGCCGAGTCCCGCCTGCGCGCCTCCGCAAGACGCAGCGCCAAGCGCTCCGAGTGGGAGGCGGTCGTCCTCGCCTTCCGCAAGGTCGTGGCCCGCTACCCGCGCAGCGGCTACTGCGACAACGCCCTCCTCGCCTCCGGCAACCTCTACCGGGAGATGGCCGTCCGCTTCCGCTCCCCCCGGTACCGCGAGGACGCGCTCTCCGCCTATCGCACCCTCGTGGCCGAGTACCCCTCGAGCAGCCTCGGCGACGACGCGCTCTGGGCGGCGGTGGAGATGGCCCGCGACGCGAAGGACCGCCGGAAGCTGGCGGACTCCGCCCGCGCCTACCTCGACACCTACCCCGAGGGCCAGCGGGCGTCGCAGGTGAAGCGGCTCCTGCGCAAGGACGAGCCGGCGGCTCCCCTCCCCTCGCCGCCCCCGCCCGGCCTCGCCCGGGTTTACGACCTGCGCTCCTGGAGCGGCGACTCCTCGACCCGGGTGGTGATCGACGTCGAGCGGAAGGTCCAGCTCCAGTCGGACGTCGCCCGCAACCCCGACCGCCTGTGGGTCGACCTCCAGGGGACGCGCCTCCACCCCAACCTCGCGCGCCGCGTCTTCCCGGTCGGCGACGGCCTGCTCGAGCAAGTCCGCATCGCCCAGAACCGCGACGACGTCGTGCGCGTGGTCCTCGACTTCAAGGACGTCTGGGAGCACCAGGTCTTCTACCTCGAGAACCCGACCCGCCTCGTCATCGACGTCCAGGGCGGCAACCGGGCGCGGGCCGGCGCCGGGGAGGGCCCCACCCCCTCCCTGCCGAGCCGGAGCGTCAACGGCATGCTCCCCCCGGAGGGGGCCCCCGGCTCGTCTCCCCCCAGGCGGCCGTCGGAGCCCATCGCGATCGTCGGGGTGGACCGGCTGCCCGGAGCGCCCCCGCGGGCCGCCGTCCCGCCCCCAGCCGCCGCGCCGCTTCCCCCGCCGCCCGCCGTCGCGCAGGCACGGCCCACTCCCCCCCCGGAGCCCCCGGCCACCAACCGGGCCGGCTCCTACAGCCTCGCGCGGCAGCTGGGCCTCGGCGTCCGCCGCATCGTCATCGACGCCGGCCACGGCGGCCACGACCCGGGCACGATCGGCCGCGGGGGCCTGCAGGAGAAGGACCTCGTCCTCGACGTCGCTCTCCGCCTCGAGCGACTCGTCCGCCAGGAGCTCGGGGCCGACGTCCTCCTCACCCGCGCGACCGACGTCTTCGTGCCGCTCGAGGAGCGGACGGCCATCGCCAACTCGCGGGGGGCGGACCTCTTCCTCTCCATCCACGCGAACTCGAGCCGCAACGCCAGCGCCCGCGGCATCGAGACCTACTTCCTCAACTTCGCCCGCAGCGCCCACGCGGAGGCGGTGGCCGCCCGCGAGAACGCCATCTCCCCCGCCACCCTCAAGGACCTCCAGAACCTCGTCAAGGCGATCACCCTCAACAGCAAGATCGACGAGAGCCGGGACTTCGCGGCGGCGGTGCAGGAGCACATGGTGGCCGGCGTCCGCCGGGAGCACGTGGTCCCCGACCGAGGGGTCCATACCGCTCCGTTCTACGTCCTCATCGGCGCCAACATGCCCGCCATCCTGGCCGAGATCGCCTTCGTCTCGAACCCGGACGACGAGAAGCGCCTCGGGACCGCGGATTACCGCGAGGTGCTCGCCCGAAGCCTCCTTCGCGGGGTCACCGCCTACCTCGAGGCCCTCAACCGCACGCAGATGCGCCAATTGACCGACGCGGCCCGACGCTCTACAGTCACGGAGGAGCGGGGAAGACGCTGAGGATGACGACGCTCGAGCCGGTCGTGACCTGGATCAAGGTCGAGAAGCCGACTTTCGACCTGGTGGGGGTCGTGCTGGGCTCGTTCCACCTCGCGGGGGTCCTCCTCCTCGCGGCTTTCACCCTGGGCGTCGTCATTGGAGGCGGCCTCATCCTCGCCCGCCGCCGCCCGGCCGCCAGTACCCCCCTCGACCAGGTCTCTCTCCACCTCGACGCGCACTGAGACGTACCGTGGCCTCCCGCCGCCGCCCCCCGGTGCCGCCCGCCGACCCGATAACGCTCGGCGTTACAACTCTTGCTTTTGCTGACGCGTCGCGTTATCTTTTGGGTCGTGACCCGCACCAAGGACGCGCCTCCTTCGCGTCCGATCCGCCGCTACGGCAACCGCAAGCTGTACGACCCCGAGGACCGCCGCTACGTCACCCTCGAGGACGTGGCCCGCATCGTGGCCGGCGGCCACGACGTGGAGGTGGTCGACCAGAGGACGGGCGAAGACCTGACGAACCTGACCCTGGCCCAGGTGCTCCTCGAGGGGGTCAAGCAGGGCGCGAGCCGCATCCCACGGCAGGTCCTCACCCGCCTCATCCGCATCGCCGCCGGGCCCGCCTCGGCCTGGGGGGACTGGCCCGAGCCCGAGGACGCGGCCGGACGCGCCCGACAAGAGACGGAGCGCATCGTGTCGCGGGTCCTCGGCCGCGGCCGCCTGAGCCTCGACGACGCGGTGGCCCTCCGCCAGGACCTCGGCCAGATGGTCCACAGCCTGGTGAGCGAGGCCCACACCGGGCTCGAGTCGCGGCTGCGGGCCCTTCTCGAGAGGGGGGAGGGGGTGGCCGGCCGTTCCCTCGACGCCCTTCGGGGCGGCATCGAGGCCTTCGAGGCCTACATCGAGAGCCCGCCCCCGGCGCCCGCCACCGCGGCCGCGGCCGCGCGACGCCGGAGCCCACGACCCAGGCCCAAGAACAAGAAGAAGAAGAAGAAGTAGCGCCCCAAAGCCAGGAGGATGACGATGCCTGCGAAGAAGAAGCCCGCCCACGCACCGCCGTGCCAAGAGCCGGATCCAGAAGACCTGGAAGGACACCCAGGCGGCCCTCGGCTCCGCCGAGGCCACGGTCGAGAAGCGCGTCAAGGCGCTCGTGAAACGCAGCGGCGTCGACACGCGCCAGGCGGCGGCGACGCTCAACGCCTGGCGCACCCGCCTCGAGCGGGAGCGCAGGAAGGCCCTCAAGCAGGTCGAAGGGCGCCTCGCGGGTCTCCAGACCCGGGCCAAGAAGGAGCGGCGGGCGGTCGTCCGGACCGTCGACGAGGCCGTCCGGCGCACTCTCGCCGCCCTCAACATCCCGAGCCGGCACGAGGTCCAGGAGCTCACGCGCCGGGTCGAAGAGCTCTCTCGCAAGATCGAGCGGTTCCGCCGCTGACGCCGGACCCCCCGAGGTGCCTTGCCGCGCCCCGGGGGCCGTCGCATCGGCGAAAGGACCCCCGGATGACCTGCGGGTGTCGTCCGGCGTAGACTCCGCGCGAGGCTGATCGGTGCCGACCAGCAAGACGAAGCGCTCCGGCAAACGCAGGGCGAAGGTCGCGCTCGTGTGCGCCGGGGGCGGCGTGACCGGGGCCGTCTACGAGATCGGCTGCCTCCGCGCCCTCGACGAGCTGCTCGGGCGCAGCGTCCTCGACCTGGACCTCTACGTCGGGATCTCAGGCGGTGCCTTCGTGGCCTCGATCCTCGCCGCCGGCGTCTCGCCCCGCGAGATGTACGACGAGGCCACCACCCGGACGCGCACGCCCCTGGGGGTCTCGGCCGCCCCGCTGTACCGGCTGGGGAGCCTGGAGTTCCTCCGGCGCTCGGTCAAGGCGCCTCGAGTCCTCTCCCAGGCCCTCGTCACGAGCCTGACCGGAGAGGGCCGCAACTGGTCCGACCTCGCCTGGGCGCTCTTCGAGCTGCTGCCCCCGGGCCTCATGGAGACGGCCGGGATCCAGGAGTACCTCCAGCGCGTCTTCCGCTCCCGCCTGCGCAGCGACAGCTTCGCGGACCTGCCCCACGAGCTCTACGTCGTGGCGGTGGACCTCGACAGCGGCGAGGCCGTCGCCTTCGGCAAGCCGGGCTGGCGCGACGTGCCCGTCTCGAAGGCGGTCCAGGCCTCGACGGCCATGCCCGGGCTCTACCGCCCCGTCCGCATCGGCGGCCGCGACTACGTCGACGGGGGGGTCAAGAAGACCGCCCACATCAACCTGGCCATCCAGAGCGGGGCCGACCTCGTCATCTGCATCAACCCGATCGTCCCCTACCTCAACGACACCTCGAAGGGCCCCCTCCGCGGCCACCTCAGCAACCGCGGGGTGGGCTGGGTCCTCGACCAGGCCATGCGCATCATGCTGCACGGGCGCATGCAGTACGGCCTCGAGCGCTACCGGCGCGAGCACCCGAAGGTGGACATCCTCCTCATCGAGCCCACCCGGGACGACGTGCGGATGTTCGGCTACAACATCATGCGCTACAGCGCCCGCCGGGTGGTCGCCGAGCACGGCTACCGCACCGCCCTCGACTTCTTCCGCCGCAACGCCGGCCACTGCCGGCGGCTCTTCGCCAAGCACGGCATCCGGATGGCGGACCCGCACCGCGTTCCCGAGGTGCCGGAGCGCCACCCGCACCGATCGGACCTGGCGCGCTCGCTCGACGCTTCGCTCGACCGGCTCCAGTCCCGCCTGGGCAACCGGCGGGCCTGACGCCTCCTCAGCCGAACCAGACGGAGCGCCGGCGGGCCAGCCGGCCATCCACCATGCGCTGTATGGTCGATCGGACCTCCTCCGAGATCCGGTTGACCAGGATCGGGTCGTCGGCGTCTTCCGGCCCGTGGCTTCCGAGGTCGATCGGGTCTCCGAAGTCGATCGACCACTTGGTCGGCAGCGGCAGGACGCCCAGCGGACCCAGCCACGGGAAGGTGGGCGTCAGCGGGAAATACGGCAGCCCGAGCGGCCGCCCCACCCAGTCCGCCTTCGCGACGACGGGGTGGATCTCCTCCGCCCCCACCACCGCGCAGGGGATGATCGGGGCCCGCGTCCGCAGGGCGATACGCACGAAGCCGCCCCGGCCGAAGCGCGCGAGCTTGTAGCGCTCGCGGAAGTACTTCCCCACACCCTTCACGCCCTCGGGGAAGACCCCGAGGAGCTCCCCCTTTCGCAGGAGCCGCTCGGCGTTCTCGGGGTTGGCCCGGACCGAGCCGGACTTGGACAGGACGGGGGCGAGCACGGGCAGCAGCGCGAACATGTCGAGCGCCAGCATCCGGCAGACCCGCTTGGCGGGGTGCTCGTGCCGGATCGCGAGCTGGACCATGAGCCCGTCGTAGGGCAGGACCCCCGAGTGGTTGGCGACGATCAGCCCCGGCCCCTCGGCCGGGACCCGCTCCGTGCCCGTGGCCTCGACCCGCCACCACACCGCGTACAGGAAGTCGAGGAACGGCTCCAGGGCCTCCGCGAATCGCCGGTCGGCGCCGAACTCGTCGGTCTCCTCGGAGTGCCAGGCGAAGTAGACGGCCCGCTGCAGCCGGGCGAGAGCGGCCCAGCTGAGCCCCCTCGCCCCCGACTGCAGGAGGCGGGCGAGCGTGACCAGGAGGCCCTCGTGCTCCCCCGCCGTGCGCACCGCCGCGAGCCGCCGCTCCAGATCGGACAGGCGCTGGCGCAGGGCTTCCTCCTCGGGGGCGGGGGTCCGCCGCCGCCGCACGCGGGGGGTGATCGGGACGACCCGGGCTGGTGCGCTCATGCCTGCGCCTCCCGCGACTCCGCCTCCTCGCGCTCCCTCTCCCGCTGCGCCTTCGCGCGGCGGGCCGTCTCGGGATAGCGGTACTCCAGGTACTCCATCAGCGCGTCCCGGCTCGAGTGCCGCGGCACGAAGCCGAGCTCGCGGCGGGCCTTCTCGCCGTCCGCCACGAACAGGAAGCGCACGTAGTCGATGAAGCCCCCCGGGGCCTCCCCGACGCCGGAGCCCCACCAGAGCTCCGCCAGCGGGTAGGCGGCCACGTGGGGCACCGCGAGCGTGAGCTTGTCCGAAAGATGCAGCGCGGTGAGGAGCGAGATCGTGGCGGCCGGCACCACGTTCACCACCCCGCACGGCCCCCCCGCCAGCGCCGCTTCCACCGCCGCCAGGGCGTCGTCGGGGTGGAGGAACTGCATGAGCGGGTCGTAGCCGAGGACCACCGGGACCACCCGTTTGCTGAAGATGCGCGTGTAGAAGGTGTGGACGCCGGGGCCCAGCAGCGTGGCGAAACGGAGCACGGTCACACCGAGGCCGGGGTATCGGCGAGAGAACGAGAAGGCGTGCTCCTCGGCCTCCGCCTTGTCCCGCACCCAGGAGAGGCGGGACTGGGCGTCGGGCCGGCGCTCCTCGGTCAGGAAGTTCGGGTTCTGGCCCCGCGCCCCGTACACCGCGGTGAAAGACCGCAGGACCAGGTGCCGGACGCCGGCCGCGGCCGCCGCCGCCGCGAGGTGCAGCGTACCGATCGACTCCAGCTCGTGCGAGTACGACGAGTCGCGGCGGGGGCTGGTGAAGAAGGCCGCGTGGAAGACGGTGTCGACGTGCTCCTCCTGGAGCACGTCGACGAGCCGCTGGTCGGCCCCGGGCAGCGTCAGGTCCACCATGCGGTGGCGGACGCCGTGGAGCGTCGTGGGCGGGGCGGCGATGTCCACGGCCACCACCCCGTCGGCGCCCCGCGACTCGACGAGCCGCCGCAGGACCCGCGCCCCCAGGTAGGACGCGGTCCCGGTGATCGCGATCCGGGACAAGGGAGCCTACTCGGCCGCGACCGCGGGCTTCCCCGGCTTTGCCTTCGCCCGGCGAGCCACTCGCGCCGGCGCCGGGCGCGCCTTCGCCTTCGCCTTCAGGGCCGCCACCTCGCGCTCGAGGGACTCGATCCGGGAGAGGGCCCGCTTCAGCTCGGTGCGGGTCGGCACGTTCATCTGCTTGAGGGCCTGGCCGACGGCTTCCTCCAGCCTCTCCTTGCCGCGCATCGCGCCCTCCATGGCCTTCAGGAAGCGCGGATTCGACGTGAGCTCGGCCGACAGCAGGGTGAGAACCTCCTCGCCCCGAGTCCTGAGCCGGCCCAGGAGACCTCGATCGACCGTCATGGTGCGCTCCTTCCGGCCGGGCGCCGACGGGCGGGCACGCCGCAGCCAGCGCACAGCATACGCCCGGGGCCGCGGGGCCGGCAACGCCCGGCTACCGCGCCCGGAACGAGCGCGGGTCGAGCTTCTCCCCCAGCAGCCGGCGGAACTCGCGAGGCCGCATGGAGGCGACCTGCCGCCCCGTCTCGAACTCGATCTCGTCGATGGCGATCTCCCACAGCCGCTCCCGCCGCGCCACCTCGTCGGCGTCGCGCACCTGGCCGAACTCCTGCACGTACTTGTTGTGCCGGCACAGCATGCGGAAGCTGGCCTGGGTGTCCGGGCGCCTTATCGGCAGGCCCAGGAGCCGCACGTCGTTGCCCACGTCGTGGATCGGCTGGCCCCACTCGCCGTACACCCCGAAGATGGTCCCCAGCTTCTCCAGCACCCCGGCCAGCCTCGGCTCTCCCAGGGCGAGCAGCAGGGCCTTGGCGAGGGGGAGGGTCAGGTTGCGGGTGAGGGTCGGGTCCGCCATCCGCACGCTCACCTCGAGCTCCTCCTCGGTGATGCGGCAGATCTCCTCCGAGCGGATGCGGTTGTCCGTGGCCAGGTGGACCCGGGCCCCGATCGCCTCCGGTGTCGTGAGGGACGCGAGCATCCCCGCCACCACCCGGTCCACGGGGACGAGGTTGACCTCGGCCGAGCGGTCCGCCGGGAACGTGGTCGCGATCGTCCCCACCAGCCAGGCCCGTGCCCGGTCGGCCCAGTCCCCGCCGAGCGACTCGAGGGCCTCCTTCGCCCGGCCGAAGGCGTTGACCGGGGCGTTCAGCACCTTCGCGTCGCCCCGGTTGTTCCCCGTGCGCGAGTGGCCGATCACGATCGAGGGCAGGAGCTGGGTCACCCGCAGGCCGCCCTCCACGAGCGCGCGGTCGGTCTCGATCGAGGCCATCGCCTTCGTGAGCTCGTAGTAGTTGTTGTAGAAGTGGCGCGGGAAGACGAGCGCGTCCTCCTGCGCGATCGAGCGCTTGCGCCGGCCGTGGATGTAGGAGGTCTCGATCGCGACGTGGCCGACGAAGGGCGATCCCGGCGCCTCCTGCAGGGACCTCGAGAACGCGAGCGCGTTCCGGCAGCCGAGCACGTTCGCGCGGAACGAGTTCTCGTAGGTGTCGTCGAAGGAGACGCTCGCCGCGCAGTGCACGACGTGGGTGAGGCTGCCCCGGAGCCGCCCGAGCTCGGCGGCCTCGATCCCGAAGCCCGGCTTCTCGACGTCCCCTTCCACGAATCGGAACTTCCGGGCCGTCCGGCCCGTGACGTTCAGACGCTCGAGCAGGAGCGCGCCGCGCTCCCGCGCGGAGAGGACCCGCACCACCTGCTTCGTCTTGCGGTCGCGGATCGTCTCCTTCCGCACGACCGAGACGACCTCCTCCACGTGGGGGTGCGAGGCGGCCTGGGCCAGGAACTCCTTGCCGAGAAAGCCCGTCGCCCCGGTGAGGAGCACCCGCAGCCGCGGCCGCTTCCCGAGGGCCGCGAGGCGCGCCCGGGCCTCCTTCTGCAGCTCCTGCACCCGGGACCTGAGCTCCTTCTCCCCGAGGTGGGTCGGCTCCCGGAACTGGTAGACGTAGTCCCGCGGGGTCACGCCCAGCAGCCGCTTCACCGCCCGCGCGTCCGCCGGGTTCCCGGTCATCTCCGCCACCGTCCGGGCCGCGCGGTCCCCCACGGTCTCCGCGAGCCTCAGCGCGCCCTTGACGACGCGCTCGTTGCCGGTGACCTGGATGAAGCGGCTGGCCAGGAACTGGGCGGCGATCTCGACCGGGTGCCGGTCGCGGTGCGCGTGGACGAGCAGGTCGGCCGGCTCGATCGCGTCCGACAGCGGCTCGCCCGTCGCGCGGTCCACCTTGACGATGTACCGCGACGGCGACATGTCCACGGCCGGGGCCTCCCCGGGCCCGGTTCCCTTCCGGGGCCTGCCCGCCGCACGAGCTCGCCCCCGCCCGTCCCGCGCTCCTCGCCACGGCTCTCCCCCTCTTCCGCGATCTTCGGCTGAATGGGATCTGCGGCGCCAGACTACCCCATCGCGTGCCCGACGCCAACGAGAGAGCCCTCCGCCTTCTCCCCGGCTGGCCAAGGCCGCGTCGGAGCTGCTACAGTGCGGGGAGTCGTTTCTCGAAGCACTGCGCGGCCCCGCCGCGAGGAGGAACCAGCACATGAAGCTCGTCTCGCGGGCCGTCCCGGCCCTCATTCTCGCGGCCGCCGTCGCCGCGCCCACCTTCGCCCAGAACCTCGCCAAGGAGCGGGGCAACATCGTCTCGACGAACTGGGGCAGCATGGAGATCGACATCAAGGACCCCAAGGGCCGCCAGGGCACGTGGAAGGTCCGCCGCGACGCCGTCGTCGTCTTCAGCGACAAGAAGGAGCAGTTCCCGAACCCGAAGCTCGACGCGACCTGCGCGCCCCCGATGTACGTGCACTTCACCTTCGACGACGACACCAAGGTCATCGAGCGGTTCGAGGTGATGGAGGTGGGCTTCCAGCCCTCCCAGGGCGGGCCCGGCATCCGGCAGGACGGCGTCATCACCAACCTCGACGCGAACGTCGGCCACGTCGTGGTGAGCCTGCCGACGGGCACCAAGACGTTCGAGGTCGACCCGAAGGCGCAGCTGCTCAAGTTCAAGATCGGCGACAAGGTCTCGATCCTGATCGAGACCCGCGAGGGCGGCCGGGAGGTCGTCACGCAGATCAACAAGCGCTAGCCGCTCACCGGAAGCTCCTGGCCGGGGTGGCGGGCACCCCGGCCAGGGCCTCCCGCACCGACAGCGCCCGCACCGACAGACCGTCGCTCGCCTGCAGCACCCCGTCCACCTCGAGGACGGCGGCGCCGACCAGCACCGCGTGCTCCCGGTGGAACAGGTCCGGCCGCACGATCACGTTGACGAGGCCCGTCTCGTCCTCGAGGGTCAGGAAGAGGAACCCGGCCGCCGTCCCCGGCCTCTGGCGGCAGATGACGGCGCCGGCCACGCGCACCCACTCCCCGTCGGCGAGACGCGGCAGGTCGGCGGCCCTGAGGACGCCCCGCGCGAAGAGCCCGTCCCGGAAGAGCGACACCGGGTGCGGCCCGACGGTGAGGCCGGTCCCCTCGAGGTCGCTCCGCAGCCGCTCCGGAAGGTCCATCTCTCGCAACGGAGAGTCGCCATCCGAAAAGACGTCGTCTGATTCGGGCGACGAGGGACCCGCCGGTCCGCCGGCTCCACCCGGGGCCTTCCCGAAATCCCTCGGGGCGACGTCGCGGAAGAGCGCCCCTCGGGGGACTTTTTCCACCTGCCACAGCGCGCTCCGGCGCGTCAGGCCGAAGGCGTTCAGGGCCCCCACCTCGGCCAGGTCGCGCTGCTCGCCGCGCCGCAGCCCGACCCGGTCCACGAAGTCCTGCAGCGAGGCGAACGGCCGAGACCCCCGCTCCGCCTCGATCCGCTCCGCCGCCTCCGCCCGCAGGCCACGCACGTAGCCGAGGCCGAGGCGCACCTCGCCCTCCTCGAGGGTGCACGAGCGGCGGCTGCGCGTCACGTCCACCGGCCGGAAGCGCACCCCGTGGCGCTGGGCGTCCTTCACGAGCGTGAACGGGTGGTAGAAGCCCATCGGCTGGTTGTTGAGGAGGGCGCAGGTGAAGGCCGCCGGGTGGTGGCGCTTGAGGTAGGCGCTCGCGTAGGCGATGAGGGCGAAGCTCGCGGCGTGGGACTCCGGGAAGCCGTACAGGGCGAAGGAGCTGATCGAGCGGACGATCGTGTCTGCGACCTCGCCCGTGATCCCCCGCTCCGCCATCCCGGAGCGCAGCCGCGCCTCGATCGCCTTCATGCGCTTCTCCGAGCGCTTGAAGCCCATGGCCCGGCGCAGCTCCTCCGCCTCCCCCCCGCTGAACCCGGCCACCGCCATCGCGATCCGCAGCAGCTGCTCCTGGAACAGCGGCACCCCGAGCGTGCGCTCCAGGATGGGCTCGAGCGAGGGGTGCAGGTACCCGACCGGCTCCTCGCCGTTCCGCCGGCGCAGGTACGGGTGGACCATCTTCCCCACGACGGGGCCGGGCCGGATGATCGCCACCTCGACCACGAGGTCGTAGAAGTGGTCCGGCTTCATGCGCGGCAGCGTCGCCATCTGGGCGCGGCTCTCCACCTGGAAGACCCCCACCGTGTCGGCCCGGCGCAGCATCTCGTAGACCGCGGGGTCGTCCGGGGGCAGGTGGGCGAGGTCGATCTCGACGCCGGTACCCCGCAGCAGCGCGAGCGAGTCCTGGAGGGCCGACATCATCCCGAGGCCGAGGAGGTCCACCTTGATGATCCCGAGGTCGGCGCAGTCCTCCTTGTCCCACTGGACGATCACCCGGTCGGGCATGCTCGCCGGCTCGAGGGGCACCACCTCGTCGAGGCGTCCCTGCGCGATCACCATCCCCCCCGAGTGCTGGCCGAGGTGGCGCGGCAGGTCCTGGATCTCCTCGAAGAGGCGGGCAAACAGGGCGACCCGGCGGTCGGCGCGGTCGAGCCCCGCCCGCTCGAGGCGTCGCTCCAGCGTGTCGTCCGCGTCCACGAACTCGAAGCGGCGCATGTGCTGCGCGAGCCGGTCGATCTCGTGGAGGGGGATGTCCAGCACCTTGCCGATCTCGCGCGAGGCGCTGCGGTCCCGGTACGTGATCACGTTCGCGGTCATGGCCGCCCCCGCCGCCCCGTAGCGCGCGTAGACGTGCTGGATCACGCGCTCGCGGCGGTCCCCGCTCGGCAGGTCGAGGTCGATGTCCGGCCACTCCCCCCGCTCCTCGGAGAGGAACCGCTCGAAGAGGAGCTCCATCCCGACGGGGTCCACCGCGGTGATGCCGAGGCTGTAGCAGACGGCGCTGTTGGCGGCGGAGCCCCGGCCCTGGACGAGGATCCCCTCCCGCCGGCAGAAGTTCACGAGGTCCCAGACGATGAGGAAATAGCCGGCGAGACCCAGCTTTCCGATGAGGGCGAGCTCCCGCTCGACCTGCCGCCTCGCCTTCTCGTGGTACGGGCGGTAGCGCTCGCGCGCGCCCGCGTCGGTCGCCTCGCACAGAAACGAGAACTGGCTGTGCCCCTCCGGGACGGGGTAGTCCGGGAAGCGGTACCCGAGGTCCCCGAGCGTGAACTGCAGCCGCTCCGCGAGGGCCTCGGCGTTGCGCAGCAGGTCCCGCCGGTCGGCGAAGAGCGCGGCCATCGCCGCCGGCCGCTTCAGGTGCCGCTCGGCGTTCTCGGCGAGCAGGCGCCCGGCGCCGGCGAGGGTCCGCATCTCGCGGATGCAGGTGAGCACGTCGAGCAGCGCCCGGCCCTTCGAAGTCGCGTGCCGGACACCGTTCGTGGCGACCGCGGGAAGGCGCAGCGTGTCGGCGAGGCCGAGCAGGGACTGGTTCGCCGCCTCCTGCTCCCGCCGGCGGTGCCGCTGCACGTCGAGAAGGACGCGGCCGGGGCCGAAGGCTTCCACGATCCGCGCCAGGCGGTCAGTGTCGAGGACGGTGGCGGCCCGCGCCGACGCAGGGCGCGTCACCGCCAGCGTCTCGACCCCGGGCAGCGCCACGAGCCCCTCGACGAGCCCTTCCAGCATCTCCAGCCGGAGCCGACCCTCCCCCTTCGGGACCCCCGCCTTCGCCCGCGTGACGAGCCGGCAGAGGTTGCGATAGCCCCGCTGCGTCTCGACGAGGAGCGGCAGGACGCCCCCGCCCTCGAGGCTCAAGGCGGCCCCGACGATCGGCCGGACGCCAGCCGCCCGCGCCGCCTTGAAGAAGCGCGGGGCGCCGGAGAGGCCGTCGCGGTCCACGAGCGCGAGCGCGGTGTAGCCGAGCGCGGCCGCCCGCTCCACGAGCTCCTCGGGGAGCGACGAGGCCCGGAGAAAGGAAAAGGCCGAGGCGGCGTTCAGCTCGACGGGCATGCGAATGGCTTTCGCTTTTTCTTCGCCCATGGTGACGCAACAAAGGGGCAGACGTCAAACGAACGGACCGGCTTTCCCGGGGGCATTCCAGGAACGAACGACAACTCCTCGGAACCCGCTCGACCGGGGTCCCGAGGAGGGCGGGGCTAACGGCGCCCGACCAGCGCCGCCGCCAGCCTCATCGCCTCGATCAGGCTGCCGGAGTCCGCCGTTCCCGCCGACGCGATGTCGAAGGCCGTGCCGTGGTCCACCGACGTCCGGACGAAGGGCAGGCCCAGCGTGACGTTGACGGCGCGGCCGAAGGCCAGCAGCTTCACGGGCACGAGCCCCTGGTCGTGGTAGGCGGCCACGACGGCGTCGAACTCCCCTCGCGCAGCGCGCACGAACACGGTGTCGGCCGGAAGCGGGCCGGTCACGTCGAGGCCCTCGGCGACGAGTGCCTCGACGGCCGGCGCGATCGCGTCTCGTTCCTCGGTCCCGAAGAGGCCTCCCTCGCCCGCGTGGGGGTTGACCCCGCACACGGCGATGCGCCGCTGCTCGGCCCCGAAGTGCTTCAGCTCGCGGTGGACGAGGCGGACGATCCGCTCCACCTCCGCCCGCGTGACCGCGTCGGGCACCGAGCGGAGCGGACAGTGGATGGTCAGGAGGGCGACCCGCAGCGCACCCCCGACGAACATCATCGCCACGTCGCCGACGCCGGCGGCCTCGGCCAGCATCTCGGTGTGCCCCGGCCAGGGGTGCCCGGCGGCCCGGAGCGACTCCTTGTGCAGCGGCGCCGTGACGAGCCCGTCCACGCGCCCGCCGACGCCGTCCCGGGCCGCCGCGAGCACCGCCCGGGCCGCCGCCGCGCCCGCCTCCGCCGACACGCGCCCGAGCGTGAAGGGCCCGCCGCCCACGTCCGCGATCTCGACGCCGAGGGCGCCCACGTGGGCCAGCCCGAAGCGCGAGGCGCGGTCCTCGAGCGCCGCGAGCGGCCCGTAGACGACCCAGTCCGCATCCGGCCGCTGAGGGGAGGACAGCGCCTTGAGGACGACCTCGGGCCCGATCCCGGCCGGGTCCCCGGCCGTGAGGGCCAGCCGCGCGCGCCGGCTCACGCGCCCGCCCGCCGGTGGCCGGCGAGAACGGCCTTGCCGACGAGGATCGCCCACGGCGAGCCGTGCAGGACGAGGTCGAACCAGTCGATCGGCCGCGCCAGCTGACCGCGCAGGAGCATCCCGAGCTTCTCGACGACGTGGGGCAAGGGGAGGAACGGGGCGAGGCCCAGCGTGGCGCACGCGATCGCCACGACCGACCAGGGAACGGTGTCGAGCCAGCGGGTCACGGGGGCCGCTTCAGTCCATCTCGTCGTTGCCCTGGTCGTCGTTCTCCTTGTACATGTACTTCACGTTGTCCTTCATCAGGAGGATGTTGGGCGCGTCCTGGCGGTGGACCTTGAGGGCCGCCCGGTCGTACCACTCGATCGTCCCCCGCAGCTCCTCGCCGTCCTTCAGCACGATGACCATCCGCGTGCGGTTGGCCATCTGCTTCAGGTAGTAGTTGCCCTCGGCGTTCGTCTGATCGGGGGGGATCGCGCGGCGCTGGCGGAAGTACTTGGGCGTCGTCACCGGGGCGTGGCGGTGCTGCTCCTTGTTGATCTCCGTCAGGTCCGGACGGATCAGCTTGCGGTTCATGTACCCGGCCTCCCGTTCCTTCATAAGCGCCTCGTCGCGACACCGCACGCGCAGCCGTCCGCCCTCGGATGGAGAGTCAGCAGCTCAGCGAGCGGCGGGTCGTTGACGTACTAGTAGCACACGGGTTCCGGCCGGCGCAAGGATCCAAACGGCCCATGGCCCCGAGCGGGCCGCCGGGTGCGCTCAATCGCCGGCCAGCGAATCCACCAGGAGGTCGAACGTCAGCAGCTTGCTCGCGAAGCCGCGCAGGGCGTGGCGCGCGTCCTCCGCGCGCTCGGCGACGAGGGTGGCCCGCGTCCCGAGGGGCCCCGCCGCGACCGCGGCGAGGCGCTCCGCCACGTCGGCGTTGACGAGCGCCGCCGGCGGAGCCCCCGCCCGCAGGACCGCGACGTCCCGCAGGAGCGATCGCAGCGTGGTCAGGAGGAACGACGGGTCCTCCAGCTGCTCGAGGGTCTCCGCCGCCTCCATGCGTCCGACGGCGTCGAGCCCGGGGGCCCGTTCCAGCAGGCCCAGCAGACCCTCGCGGATCCGCGCGTAGCCCTCGGAGTCGAGAGACAGCGCGGCGCCCAGGCTGCCCCCGGCCCGCGCCGCCCTCACGCTGGCGTCGGCCTCGGCCAGCCCCTCGTGCTCCGCCAGGAACCTGGCCACCACGCCTCGCGGGAGGGGGCCGAAGCGCAGCCGCTGGCAGCGGGAGCGGATCGTCTGTCGCAGGCCCTGCGGCGCCGACGAGACCAGGATGACGTGCGAGCGCGGCGGCGGCTCCTCGAGGCTCTTCAGGAGGGCGTTCTGGGCCTCGTCGTTCATCGTGTGGGCGTCGTCCACGACGAAGACGCGCCGGCGCGCCTCGAACGGCGCCCCCGCGATCTCGCCGATCAGGTCCCTCGCCTGGGCCACCCGGATCTCCGGCTCGGCGCGCGGCCGGCCCGTGCGGGTCAGCCACCAGCCCTCGGCGAGCACCAGGTCGGGGTGCAGGCGGAAGTTCCGCCAGACGTCTTCGTCCGGGTGCCGATCGGCCTCGCGCCGCCGCCCCTCGAGCCGCGCCGGGGCGAGGGCCGCGGACACCGCGCGGCAGGGCCGGCACGCCCCGCACGCCTCGGGGGCGGGCGCTCGCTCGCAAAGCGCCGCCCGGGCCACCGCCAGGGCGAGCGTCTTCTTCCCCACCCCGTCCGGGCCCGCGAACAGCAGCGCGGGGGGCAGGCGATCCCGCTCCAGCGCCCGGGCCAGGATCCCGCGCACCCGCTCGTGCCCGCGCACGTCGGCGAGCCTCAAGCGAGCGCCTCCCCCACCACGCCGCGCGCCACGAGCCCCGCCCACAGCGCGTCGAAGACGGCGTCGGGCGGCACCGTGCCGTCGACCCGCAGCCACCGCGAGGGCTCCTCCGCCACGAGCGCCTCGTAACCCTCCCGGACCCGATCGTGGAACTCCCGCACCTCGGCCTCCAGGCGGTCGTGCGCACCCCTGCGGCCCACCCGCCCCAGGCCCACGTCCACCGGCACGTCGACGAGGACGATGACGTCCGGCCGCAGCCCCCCGGTGGCCAGTGCCGCCAGCTCGCGGATCGCGGCGAGGGAGAGGCCGCGGCCGTAGCCCTGGTAGGCGAGGCTCGACTCCACGTGGCGGTCGCAGAGCACGACACGCTTCTCGGCCAGGGCCGGGCGAACGACCTCGGCCACGTTCTGGGCCCGGTCGGCGAAGTAGAGGAGCAGCTCGGCCATCGGCGTCAGGCCGCCGTTCGCCGGGTCGAGCAGGACCCGGCGAATGGCCCCCCCGATAGCTGTCCCCCCCGGCTCTCGCGTGACCACGGCCCGGCCCCCCAGCCTCGCGGCCAGGCGCTGCAGCTGCGTGGTCTTGCCGCAGCCCTCGATCCCCTCGAACGTGATGAACGGCACCGGCTGATCTTACCAGCCCCTCCCTCCCGCGCCCGCGGCCTTGACGCGCCCTCGCGCCCCGGATAGCTTCCCCCCCATGCTCAGCCTCGCCGGGAAGACGTCCCTCGTCACCGGGGGCAGCCGTGGCATCGGCCGCGCCACGTGCCTCCTCTTCGGACGCCTCGGGGCGCGCGTCGCGGTCGCTTTCACCCGCGAGGAGGCCGCCGCGCGAGACGTGGTGGCCGCGCTCGAGGCGGCGGGCTCGGCGGCGGCGGCCCTGCGGGCCGACCTCGGCCGCGACGGCGAGGCCGAGCGCCTGGTCGAGGCGGCCGAGGAGGCCCTGGGCCCGCTCGACGTCCTCGTCGCGAACCACGGCATCTGGAAGCGGGCTCCGATCGACTCCATGACGCCGGCACAGTGGGACGAGATGGTCCGCACGAACCTGACCTCGGTCCGTGCCCTCTGCTCGGCGGTGGCGCCCCGCATGGCCGGGCGCGGGTCAGGGTCGATCGTCCTCGTCGCCTCGACGGCGGGCCAGCGCGGGGAGCCCTTCCACTCCCATTACGCCGCCACCAAGGGCGGCGTGATCGCCCTCACCAAGTCGCTCGGGTCCGAGCTGGGGCCCCGCGGCGTCCGGGTCAACTGCGTGGCACCCGGCTGGGTCATGACGGACATGAGCCGCGAGGCGATCGAGACCGCCCCCGACGACGCCGTCCGCAGGGCGATCCCCCTCGGGCGCCCCGGCACGCCGGAAGAGATCGCGGGGCCGATCGCCTTCCTCGCCTCGGACCTGGCGAGCTACATGCACGGGCAGATCCTCTCGGTCAACGGCGGCGCCGTGATGGTGGGCTGAAGCCCTGCGCATCCTGGCTACCGGCGCCGGAGGCCTCCTCGGCGGCCGCCTCGCCGCGCTCCTCCACGCCCGCGGACACGAGGTCTGGGCCGCGTATCGGCGCTCGGCCCCACCGATTGGTCCCCGCCCCGTCTCCCTGGAGCTCACGGACGACGCGGCCCTCGAGGCCGCCCTCGGGGCCCTGCGTCCCGAGGCCGTCGTGCACTCGGCCGCCCTCGGCGTCGAGCGCTGCGAGCAGGCGCCCGACGAGGCCGAGCGGATCAACGTCCGCCTGCCCGAGGTCCTGGCCCGCCGGTGCCGGGAGCGGGGCCTGCGCCTCGTTTCCCTCTCGACCGACCTCGTCTTCGCGGGAGGCCGCTCCTTTGCCGCCGAAGGCGACCCCCCGGGTCCGCTCTGCGCGTACGGCCGCAGCAAGCTCGCCGGCGAGGAAGTCGTCCTCGCGGTCCACCCCGCCGCGGCGGTCGTGCGCATCGCCCTCGTCCTCGGGCGCGGCCACGGGCCGCGCGCCACGTCCACCGAGTCGATCGTGTGGGCAGCACGGGCCGGCCGCCCGCTCCGCCTGTTCGTCGACGAGCACCGCACGCCCGTCGACCCGGAGTCGGTGGCCGACGCGATCGACCGGCTGCTCGAGCGCCCCGCCTCCTCCGGGCGCTTCCACCTGGGGGGACCCGAGCGCCTCACGCGCTTCGATCTGGGACGCCGGGTCGCTCGCGCCTTCGGCCTCCCCGAGGAGTCCTTCGCCCCCGCCCGCCAGGCCGACCACCGGGGGGCCGAGCCGCGACCGGCAGACGTCTCGCTCGACTCGACTCGGGCCCGCCGGGAGCTGGGCTGGGAGCCGAGGCCGCTCGACGAGGCCATCCGCGACGGGAGGACCGGGCCGGACTGACGACCCGGCCCGAGCCCGCTCGCTCAGTGCGTGGGCGTCGGGAGCCGGAAGGTCAGGGTCAGCCGGCAGAGGGTCAGCTCGTCCCCGTCCTTGATCGGCGTCAGGACGCCCGTAGCCAGCCGCGTACCGTTGAGGTAGGTCCCGTTCATGGTCCCGATCTCCTCGGCCACGAAGGGCTTCGACTCCTTGATCACGAGGCGCGCGTGCCGGCGCGAGATGTTCCGCGCCGAGTCCTCGTGCGTGAGGTCGATCTCGGGGGTCTGGCCCGTAACCGAGTCGTAGCGCCCGATGAGCGAGTCGCCCTTGAACACCGGGAACACGTTGCCGCTCGCCTTCGAGATGAAGTAGGCGAGTGCTTCGACCTGCTGCGGCGCCGCCGGCTTCGCCGGCTCCGGCGCCTCCCGCTCGGCCGTGACCCCCGAGGGCGGCGCCGCGACCGCCCCCTCGGCCTTGGCCGCCAGCTCCTCGATCTGCTTCGTGGTCTCCCGCAGCCGCAGCGAGTACTTGCGGAGCATGCGGACCGCGATCTCGGGGTTGCTCTTCACCATGTCCCCGAAGATCTCGCTGTTGATGACGATGAGGTCCCCGTCCTCGACCATCTCCGCGCCGGCGGTGCGCGGGATGTGCTCGAGCATCGCCATCTCCCCGAAGAAGTCGCCCTTCTCGAGGAGCGCCACCACGATGTCGCCGTGGGGCACCCGCTTGCGGATGGCCACCTTGCCCGAGCGGATGATGTACATGTCCTCGCCCTCGTCCCCCTCGTTGAAGAGGACGGTTCCCTTGCTGTGGTGCTTCAGGAACCGGGCGAAGGAGTCCTTCTCCGCGCTCATCGTGACCCGGGGCAGTGTAGCAGAAATGTCACGGCCCGCCCCCGGCGGGAGCCGAGGTGGGCCGCCAGGTCGGCCAGGGAGCGCACGCGGGGGCAGTCCACTCCCTCGTAGAGCCCGGCCTCGTCCAGCAGCACGGGTCGGACGCCGGCGGCGCGCGCCCCGACCACGTCCACGTGGTAGAGGTCCCCCACGTGCACGGCCGTCTCCGCCCCCGCCCCCAGCCTCTGCAGCGCCAGCCGGAACAGGCGGGGGTCCGGCTTCTCCACCCCCTCGACGGCCGAGTCCAGGATCGCGTCGAAGGCGGCGCTCAGCCCCAGGCGGTCGAGGACCTCCTTCAGGGTGCCGTTGGCGTTCGAGACCACGGCGAGGCGCAGCCCGGCCTCCCGGAAGCGCTCCAGGCTCGCCCGGACGCCGGCCGGCACGTCCTCCCAGAGGTTGTGCCGGTCGTGCCACGCCTTCAGCTCGACGAGGGCAGCGTCGGTGGCGGCCGAGCGAGCGACCCCCGCCTCGGCGAGGACCAGGTCGAAGTAGTGCCAGGCACGCTGCTCGTCGGTCGAGGGCACGGGCGAGGGCGGAAGGTCGAGCGCCTTCTTGGCCCGCGGCTCGGCCGCGGCCAGGGCGGCCGCCTCCACCTCCACCCCCCGCGAACGCAGCGCCTGCGCCACCCGCTCGAAGCGTGGCCGCACGAGAACGCCCCCGGCGTCGAGGAGGAGGGTGCGGACCGACGCGGGGTCGGGGAGGCTCACGGCGCCGGGGCGCCGGCGGCGGCCGAGCTCCCGGCGCTCCCCTGCAGGAGCGAGCGCTTCTCGACCTCGCGCAGGAGGGTCACGAGGAACGTCTCGAACCGGTGCGCGATGTGCACGAGCGCCCCGAGGCTGCCGCACTTGAGGATCTCGATGTAGAACAGCTCGAAGCCGGACCAGTCCCGGTACATCAGGTACTTGATGTGGTTGTCGTAGAACTCCGACACCCGGTCCTTCATGCGCGTGGCCGAGGTCTCGTCCTTCGCCTCCTGGAACTCGCGCAACACCCGGACCGCCTCCACGAGGCCGTCGCGCAGCTTCACCGACTGCTCCCGCCGGGCCATGAAGTCGGGGAAGATCCGCGCCCCGTCGATCGAGGGGTCTACCGCCTGGGCGAGCTGGACGACCGACTGCTGGAAGCAGTCCTTCAGGATGCCGTGGCTGTTCTCGACGCGGCTGCGCACGCCGTCAGCCTGGCGCGTGACGGAGATGTCCGTGAGCTCCGTGCTCACCACCTTCTTGAGCTCGAGGGGGAGGCAGTAGACGAACGAGTCGTACACCGCGTGCAGAGCGGGTGCGACCTCCCGCCGCCTCAGGACCCGCTTCTCCACGTAGGCGAGGAGGAGCCGCGTCTCGGAGACGACGAGCGAGAACAGGAGGACCGTGTCCCGGAGCTCCTCCTCCCCCAGCCGGGCGGGGTCGGCGTACTCGAGGTAGTGCAGGAGCCGGAACAGCTCGAGGAAGACCTTGGCCGCCTGCCGCCGCTCGGCCGGGTCGGGGATGCCGCGGATGACCCGGCTGACCGCCCGGTTGCGGATGCGGTCGTGCACCGGCTTCCACTTCTTGTCGATGAGCATCGCCACGAGGTCGCTGCGCCGCACCTCGCGGAACAGGATCCTGCCCACCGCCTGGAACGTCGAGTAGGGCAGCCGCGAGAGCTTCACGAGGTCGAGGAGCAGCAGGTGCAGGTCGGAGAACGACTCCCGGAGGAGCGTGAGCGCCGTCTCCGGCGTCGTGTGCCGCACCAGCTTCTCGATGTAGGGGTCGAGCCCTTCCTCGATCGCCAGGCTCGACTCCACGTAGCGGTCGAAGCGCGTGAGGTCCACGTGCTCCTCGGTCAGGATCGAGCTCGCGAGGCCCACCACCCGCATGAGGGCGTTGTCCACGAGCCGCAGCTCCTCCGACCAGTTCCGCACCGCGAGGGCGCGGGTCTCGCGGTCGGAGAGGGGCTGGGCCCCCACCCTGAAGAACCGCTCGAAGCTGCGGAGCCACATCTCGAGCTCGAACAGCTCCGCGCCCTTGCCCGCCGCCGCCACCTGGTCCGTCCAGCGGCGCAGCTGGCCGCGCAGCAGCTCCGAGCGCGCCTCGGGCGCCGCCCTCGGCGCCTCGTCCCGCGGGTCATTGGACATCGCGCGGATTATAGCCCCGGCCCCGCGTTGACCCCTGCCCCCGCCCGCCGTAACATTGAGGGTTGTTATCTGGAGGAGCTTCATACACTTGAGCCTGCAGGACGCCTGGGGCTGGCTGGCAGCCCTGCCCCTGCGCTGGAAGGTGCTGGCCTTCGCCACGCTCGTGGTGCTGGTCGAGCTCGCCTTGCGGCGCTTCCCCCGCTCCCGCGCCTACAAGCGCTGGACCGCCTTCTTCGAGGGCATCGGAAAGGTCTGGACGGCCGTCATCCTCGCCCTCGTCTACCTGCTGTCGGTCGGCCCGATCGGCCTCGTGATGCGGCTCTTCGGCCACGATCCCCTCGACCGGCGGCTCGTCCCCGAGCCCTCTTTCTGGCGCCCGCACGAGCCGAACCCCCTCGGCCCCGAGCGCGCCGCCCGGCACCAGTTCTGATGACCACCTCGCCGACCCACGTCCTCGGGATCTCCTGCTTCTACCACGACTCGGCCGCCGCCCTCCTGAAGGACGGGGTCGTGATCGCGGCCGGGCAGGAGGAGCGCTTCTCGCGCAAGAAGCACGACTCCGACTTCCCGCACCGGGCCATCCAGTACGTGCTGCACGAGGCGGGCGTGAGGCCCGACGAGCTCGACGCGGTGGGCTTCTACGACAAGCCGCTCCTCAAGTTCGAGCGGATGCTCTCGACCTACGTCGCGACCTTCCCGAAGTCCTTCAACTCGTTTCGCACGGCGATGCCGGTCTGGCTGCACGAGAAGCTCTGGGTGCCCTCGATCATCCGGAAGGAGCTCAAGCCCTACAAGGGGCCGATCCTCTTCGCCGAGCACCACGTCTCGCACGCCGCCTCGTGCTTCCTGCCCTCCCCCTTCGAGGAGGCGGCCATCCTGACGGTGGACGGCGTCGGCGAGTGGGCGACCGCCTCCTACGGGGTCGGGCGCGGCACCGACATCACGATGTGGAAGGAGATCCGCTTCCCCCACAGCCTGGGGCTGCTCTACAGCGCCTTCACCTACTACCTCGGCTTCAAGGTCAACAGCGCCGAGTACAAGGTGATGGGCCTCGCCCCCTACGGGAAGCCGGTGCACTTCGACCGCATCATGAAGGAGATGGTCCACCTCAAGGAGGACGGCTCCTTCAAGCTCGACATGAAGTACTTCGCCTACGACCACGGGCTGCGGATGACGAACGGGGCCTTCGACGAGTTCTTCGGGGGCCCGCCCCGCAAGCCCGAGACCTGGATGAACGAGCGCGAGTTCGACATCGCCGCCTCCATCCAGAAGGTGTGCGAGGAGATCGTGCTGCAGATGGCCCGCCACCTGCACGAGGAGACGGGCCTCACGAAGCTGTGCATGGCGGGGGGCGTCGCCCTCAACTGCGTGGCCAACGGGCGGGTGATCCGCGAGACGCCCATGAAGGAGCTCTGGGTCCAGCCGGCGGCCGGCGACGCCGGGGGCGCGGTGGGTGTCGCCCACTACGTCTACAACACGCTCCACAAGCGGCCGCGGTCGAAGGGGTGGACCCACGCCTACCTCGGGCCGCAGTTCACCGACGCGGAGATCGCGCAGTACCTCGACGGGGCGGGGGCGAAGTACACGACCCTCACCGACGAGGAGCTCCCCCGGCGCACGGCTCGGCTCATCTCCGAGAGCAACGTGGTCGGCTGGTTCCAGGGCCGGATGGAGTTCGGGCCGCGGGCGCTGGGCGGACGCAGCATCCTCGCCGACCCCCGCGACCCGAAGATGCGCGACACGCTCAACATGAAGATCAAGTTCCGCGAGGGCTTCCGCCCGTTCGCGCCCTCGGTCCTCATGGACAAGGCCTCCGAGTGGTTCGAGATCGACTGCGACAGCCCCTACATGCTGCTCGTGGCCCAGGTGCGGGAGGGCAAGCGCACGATCCCCTCGGTCACCCACGTGGACAACTCGGCCCGCCTCCAGACCGTGACCCGCGAGGAGGCGCCGCTCTACTACGACCTGATCAAGGAGTTCGAGCGGATCACCGGGGTGCCGATCGTGATCAACACCTCGTTCAACGTGCGGGGGGAGCCCATCGTCTGCACTCCCCACGACGCCTACCTGTGCTTCATGCGGACGAACATGGACCACCTCGTCCTCGGGCACCACCTGCTCGACAAGAAGGAGCAGCCGCCGCTCCGCGAGGACGTCGACTGGCGGAGCCTGTACGAACTTGACTAGCCGAGCGGGGGGGTTCGGGCGGGCGCAGCGCGCCCTCTCCACCTTCGCGCGGGCCGAGGAGTGAAGATGGCGTTCGAGGGAACCAGGGAGAAGATCGGGATCTTCGGCGAGCTTTGGGCCTTCATGAAGGTCCGCAAGAAGTGGTGGCTGGGTCCCATCGTCCTCATGCTGGCGCTGCTGGGCCTGCTCGTCGTCTTCACGCAGGGCTCGGCGGTCGCCCCGTTCATCTACACGCTGTTCTAATCACCGCCCGTACGCCCTGTCGGCCGCTGCGGGGCGTACGGGCGGCTCTCGAAAGCCCCGATGAAAGCCCTCTCCCTCCCTCCTCGCCCCCTGTCCGCCCTCCTGTCCCTGGCCTCTCTCTCCCTGGCCTCGGTTCTCCTCGCCGACCCGCTGCCGAAGCTGACCATCGAGCGGATCAACTCCGAGCCCTCCCTCTCCGGCACTCTCCCGAGCCGCCTGCAGTGGCACCCGGACGGCAAGCGCCTGACCTTCCTCCGCCGCTCGGGCGAGGCCCAGAGCCTCTATGCCCTCGACGTCGCGAAGGGCGAGACGACCCTCCTCCTGGACGGCGCGAAGGTGCAGCTCCCCGGCGACGAGAAGCCCCGGCCGCTCCCCCTGGCGACGGCCTCCTGGCTGCCGGACGGCCAGACGCTCCTCGTGCCCGCCGCCGGCGACATCTACGCCGTGGACGTGCGGACGGGGGCCCTCCGGGCCCTCGTCAAGACCGCCGGACGCCGAGGAGTACGCCCAGGCCTCGCCCGACGGCAGCCGCGTCGCCTTCCTCAGGAAGAGCGACCTCTACATGGTCGACGTGGCGACCGGCAAGGAGACCCGTCTCACCCAGGGCGGCTCGGACACCCTCCTCAACGGCCGGCTGGACTGGGTCTACACCGAGGAGCTGAACTCCCGCTCGGCGCAGGCGTTCGCCTGGTCGCCCGACTCGAAGGCGATCGCCTACCTCCAGCTCGACCAGTCCCGGGTCCCCACGTTCCCCATCGTGGACTTCCTGCCCGTGCGCAACGAGGTCGAGTGGCAGCGCTACCCGAAGGCCGGCGCCCCGAACTCGGTCGTCCGGCTCGGCGTCGTCGGCATCGCCAGGGACGGCACGCCCGGCCCGGAGCGGCTCGTGTCTTTCGAGCCCGACGACGTCTACGTCCTCCCCCAGCTCGGGTGGACGGCCGACTCGCGCCACGTCGCCTTCCAGCACATGAACCGGGCCCAGGACCAGCTGGAGCTGCGCCTGCTGCCCGTCCCGTCCTCGCCCCGCGACCCCCTCGGCACGCCGCGGACGGTCCTCACCGAGCGCTCGAAGACCTGGCTCAACACCTTCGAAGCCCCGCGCTTCCTCCGGGACGGACGGCGCTTCCTCTGGCTCTCCGAGCGGGACGGGTTCGCCCACGTCTACCTGTGCGACGTGGCCGGACCGTGTCGGCCCGTCACCCAGGGCTCGTGGGCGGTGGACGCTGCGGTTTCGTTCATGGGAGCCGGTCCCGGCCTCGTCCTCGACGAGCGTACCGGCTTCCTCTACTTCACCGCGAACGAGAAGGACGCGCGGGAGCGCCACCTCTACCGCATCCGGCTCGACGGCACCGGCCGCGCTCGCCTGACCCGGGAAGACGGGACCCACCGCACGGTCGTCTCCCCCGACGGTCGCTTCTACGCCGACACCTGGTCCGACGCCCGCACCCCCCCGAAGCTCTGGGTCACGAGCCAGGACGGCACCAGGCGCTGGACGGTCGAGGAGAACGCGAACCCGCCGATCCTCGGCTTCGAGCGGGCGAGCCTCGAGTTCGTGGACGTCAAGGCGAAGGACGGCACGACCCTGCACGCCTCGCTCGTGAAGCCCGCCGACTTCGACCCGTCGAAGCGCTACCCCGTCGTCGTCCGGGTCTACGGCGGCCCCCACGCCCAGGACGTGAGGAACCAGTGGGGCCAGGTCTCGCCCACCGAGCACCTGTACGCGAGCCACGGCTTCCTCGTCTTCAAGCTCGACAACCGCGGGACCTCGATGCGGGGCACCGCCTTCGAGTCCGCCACGCACCGCGACCTCGGCCGGGTCGAGCTCGAAGACCAGCTCCAGGGCGTCGAGTACCTCGAGGCGCTCCCGTACGTCGATCCCGCTCGCATCGGCATCACGGGCGGGTCCTACGGGGGCTACATGACGCTCTATGCGCCTCACGAACGCCCCGGACGCCTTCCGGGCAGGGGTCGCCGTGTCCTCGGTGACCGACTGGACGTTCTACGACTCCGTCTACACCGAGCGGTACATGGGGACGCCGGAGGGCAACCCGAAGGGCTACGAGACCAGCTCGCCCCTCGAGAAGGCGGGACAGCTGAAGGCCGACCTCCTCCTCATCCACGGCTCGGCCGACGACAACGTCCACCTCGCGAACACCATGGCGTTCGTCGCCGCCCTCATCAAGGCGGGCAAGCCGTACGAGCTCAGGGTCCACCCGCGGCAGCTCCACGGGTTCCGGCCGAAGGAGGACCGCATCGCGAGGGACCGCGCGATCCTGGAGCACTTCGAGAGGACGCTCCAGCCCGCATCCCCCGCCGCTTCGCCCGCCGGCCAGTAGGCGGGCGGGCCGTCAATCCCTCGTCCGCGCGCCCGGGACGACCCGCAGGCGCCGCCCGAAGGCCGCCGCGAAGCGCTCCTCGAGCCCCCTCACGCCCCACGAGGCGAGAGTGGGCACGGCCACGGTCACCTCGCCCCGCCGCGCCCGGCATCGGACCACCGGCGCAGAGCCCGGCGAGCACCGCTCGGTGACCTCGTCGGCGAGCGCGAGCAGGACCGCCGCCCGCTCCACCGGCCCCCGGTCCTCGCGGGTCACGAGGGGCGCCAGCGACCTCGGCCGTGCCTCCTCGTCGCCCGCCTGTCGCACCACCGCGGCGAGGAGGGCCACCTGCCGGTGCGAGAACCCGCCCAGGTCGGTGGTGAGCACGAGGTCGGCCACGTGCTCGTGGCGGTCGAAGAAGTCCACCGTCCGCCCGATGTCCAGGACGCGCGCCCCCTGCAAGAGGGCCTCCGCGATCTCGTCCGAAGCCACCGGCAGGAGCGACTCGCGCAGCGCCGCGGCGACCTGCTCTCTCCGGTGGGCGCGCTCGGCCGACCACCCGACGAACCGCGCGGCCAGGGCGTCGAGCGAGCTCCTCCGCACCGCCGCGATCGGCTCCAGCCGGTCCTGGGCCAGGCTGCGCGCGAGGCCCTCGCGAACCCCCTCCCCCGACACCACGACGCTCTCGGCACCGAGGGCGCCCATGAGCGTGTCGATCACGAGCCCCCCGCCCACCACCGAGTCCCGGCGGTCGGCGTTCAGGCCGGCGACGCCCGAGAGCCTCTTCGCCCGCTCTCCCGCGAGCCGGGAGACGATCTCGTGCAGCCGCGGCCTCGTCAGCACGTAGCCGTGGAGGCGCGAGATCGGGTACTCGGTGGCGCGCTGGTCGATCTTCGCCAGGTTCCGCAGCGTGCCCCCCGTGCCGACGAGCTCCTCGCTTTCCGAGAGCCGCGCGATCCCCGCGGCCGCCAGCGTCTTCCGTGCGTGCTGCCGGAGGCGCCGCAGCTCCCGGGGCGACGGCGGGTCCGACTTCAGGAAGGTGTCCGACACCCGCAGCGCTCCGAGGGGCACCGAGACGGCGCCCAGCAGCCGCCGCTCCCGAAAGCGCGCGATCTGCAGGCTGCCGCCCCCCAGGTCGAAGAACGCTCCGTCCTCGACGGGGAGCCCCCCGACCGCACCCAGGAACCCGTACCGGGCCTCCTCCACACCGGACAGCGTGCGGATCGTGATCCCGAGGTCCCGGCGGACCCGGCGGACGAAGGCGGGGCCGTTCCCGGCGTCCCTCAGGGCCGACGTGCCGGCGGCCACGATTCGCCTCACCCCCGAGCCGCGGGCGATCGACCGGAAGTCGAGGAGGGCCTCGAAGCAGCGCTCGAGCGCGCCCGGGGGGACCCGGCCGGTGCGGTCGAGCTCCCGGACGAGGCGCAGCGCGGCGCGCCGGCCGGCCAGCACGTGCAGGTGCCCGCCCGCCTCCGGCCGGTACACCATCACGCGGCCCGAGTTCGAGCCGATGTCGACGACCGCGACCGGCGCCGGGCCCGCCTCCCGCCGCCCCTCCCAGCCGGCTTTCGTCCGTCGCTCTCGTCCTGCCATGCCGCCCTCCGCCGGACGACCGAAACGAGAAAGGCCCCCGGGCCGGACGACCCGGGGGCCTCGATGCTACCGCCGGTCTACTTCGCGAAGAAGCGCAGCTCGGCCACGACCGCCCGGCGCATCAGGTCCCCGTAGATGTGCTGGAGGATCTTCTCGTTCAGCAGGTTCATGGCGCGCAGGCTGAGGCTCGCCTTGCCGTCCGCGAACTTCACGCCGATCGTCGCGTTCACCATCGTGTAGGAGTCGGTGAAGCCGGCGTACGGCTCGTTCAGGACGTCGTTCCAGAACGCCCGGCCCGAGTAGTTGACGTTGACGTTCCCGAGGAACCGGCTCCCGTTGTAGTTCAGGCCCAGGTTGAAGCGGTTCTCCGCGGGCACGGTCGACCTCCGCCACGGGGTAGCGGATCTGGTCGCTCGCGGCGTCGAGCACCTCCGGGGTGTCCTGCCAGGAGTAGTTCCCGTTGACGAGCCACTCGTCGTTCACCCGGTGCTCGATCGAGGCCTCGAAGCCCCGGTTGCGGATCGGCCCCAGGTTCAGGTAGGTGGCGACCTTGTAGGGCAGCAGGATCGGCCCCCCGAACGCGGGAGGCACCTGCCCGAGGGCCCCCATCAGGAGCGGGCTGAGCCCGGGGCGGCCGGTCAGGGGATCGACGAGCGGCTGGCCGCTGACGGCGCCGATGCCCAGGGCCGGGTTCGACGACGCTGTAGAACTCGAGCCCGGGCAGGCCCTGGGGGTTCTCGGCGTTCGGCAGCAGGTACGTGAAGTTGATGTTCTCGTTCGTGTCGTTCTGGTAGACGGCGAGGCCGATGGTGGTCTTGCCCCCGAACGTGCCCGTGTAGGCGAGCTCGAACGCGTCGACGTGCTCCTCCTTCAGGTTCGGGTTCCCGAACGTGTTCACGTAGAGGAAGAAGGGCTCCTGCGGGATCAGCGGCCGCAGCGCCGGCACCACCGCGCCGAGCGGCCGGAGGTCGACCGTCGTTCCGTAGTAGATGATGTCCTGGTCGAGGTAGTTGTTGATGACCGAGGGCGAGCGGAAGGCACGGTTGTAGGACGCGCGGATCGAGTGCTCGGGCGTCGGCTTGAACATCACGCTCACCCGCGGCGAGAAGACCCAGTGATCGAGGTTGCCGAACTTGTCGGTGCGCACGCCGGCCGCGAGGCGCCACTTGCTGACGAAGAACTCCTCCTGGAGGTAGGCCCCGAACTCGTTGCGGTCCTCGGCCCCGGGGGCGAGCGTGATGTCGAAGTTGTTGCGGCGGTAGTTCCCCCCGTAGGTCAGGATGTGCTTGCCTCCGAGCACGTTGGAGTTCCCGACCTCCAGGTCGTAGGTCTGCGTCCGGAAGCCGAGGATCACCGGCTGCAGCGTGCTCGGGTCGATCTGCAGCAGGTTCGGCGCGTCCGCCTTGACCCAGTTCCCGAACGCCCCGATGCGCAGCGCGTTCTTCGTGTAGACGGCCTTGCCGAAGGTCATGTACGAGGGGCTCTGGATGTCGAAGGGGCCGATGCCGGTGTGGATGATCCCGTCCGTGCCGGCGTAGCCGCCCTCGTAGGTGATCCGGCCGCCGTTCGACATCTCCTGGTCGAACCGCAGGCCCACCTTCGGCTGGCTGGTGCCCTGGTTCACCCACCCGCCCTTGGCGTCCTTGGTGTCCGGCGGGTAGGCCGCGCCGCCCACGGGGTAGCCGCCGGGCAGCGCGCTGCCGTTCGCGGCGCGACACGGGTCGACTCCGAGCGGGTGGCAGTCGAGCGGGATCGTGCCCACCGGCCGCGAGTAGGGGTCGGAGTCGTAGTACCCCGCGGTCAGCTTGTAGGACCACGTGTCGTTGATGGGCTTCGCGTAGGAGAAGTTTCCGCCGAACTGGTAGCCGGAGCCGTCGGCCTCGCGCGAGCCCCCGTCGCGGCTGAAGACCCCGCCGGTCAGGTTGACGCCGAAGCCCTCGTGCTCACGCGGGGTCTTGGTGATGACGTTGACGACGCCGGTGAGGGCGTTCGCGCCCCACACGACCGAGGCCGGGCCCCGCACCACCTCGATCTGCTTGATGTCGCCCGAGGTCGCGCTGGGGACGAAGTCCCAGAGAACCAGGCCGAAGAAGTCGAGGTAGACCGAGCGGCCGTCCACGAGCACCAGCTGCGAGTTGTTGAGCGTCGACGTGGCCTGCCGCGTGGTGAGGTTCATGTCCCGCGCCGAGGTCTGGATCACGTTCATCCCCGGCACCGCTCGCAGGAGGTCGGCGTAGCTCTGGGCCGGGCTCGTGGCGAGCGTCTGCTCGCTGACGACGCTCATCGTGGCCGGGGCGTCGATGAGCTTGGTGTCCACCTTGGAGGCGCTCTCGACCGTCACCTCCTCGGACCGTCGGACCGCCTGCTCCTCCTGCTGCGCCTTCTCGTCCGGTTTCGGGGCCGCCTGCCCGGCCTGCTGGGCCAGGAGCGGTGTGGCCGCCAGGGCGAAGACGCCCACGAGGGCCAGCCGTTCACGCTTCATCGTCGTCCTCCTCGAAAGTGATCCAAGTCCCTCCGGCCCGTGCCGGACCGGCAACGACCGCTATGACGCAGTGCGGCAACAAGTTGCGTGGGATGAATGATGCGGCTTTATAGCACGGACGCCTGGCCGGTTCCAGCGTTTCGGCGGGAACGGGGGCTGAGGGGGGAACGGGGGGTCAGGTGCGAGCGGCGGCTTCCAGGGCCCGGAGCAGCTTGTCGTGTATGCCGCCAAAGCCCCCGTTCGAGAGGATCGCCACCCGGTCCCCCGGTCGGAGCTCGCCGGCGAGGGTCCGAACGATCTCGTCCACGGAGGGAACAAAGTCCGCCCGGGTGCCCGCCCGGCGGATCCCGTCCACGAGGCCTGCCTCGGACAGGCGCAGGCCCTCGGGCACCTTCCCCGGGAGGTGCGAGGCCGCGATGATCACGCGGTCGGCCCGGGCGAACGCCGCGGCGAAGCCGTCCTGGAAGGCCCGGGTCTTCGCCGTGTAGGAGCGGGGCTCGAACACGGCCACCAGCCGTCCCCGTCCTCCGAGTGCCCTCAGCGCGGACAGGGTGGCAACCACCGCCGTGGGGTGGTGGGCGAAGTCGTCGTACACCGTCACGCCCCCCGCAACCCCCCGCACCTCGAGGCGCCGCTTGACCCCCCGGAAGGCCCCGAGCGCCTCCCGGGCGACGCCGGGCTCGACCCCGGCCTCCGCGGCGGCGGCGAGGGCCGCGAGGGCGTTTCGGACGTTGTGCTCGCCCCCGAGGGCGAGCGTGAACTCGCCCTCGTCCCGCCCCTTCCGCACGAGCCGGAATCGCGTCCCCGCGCCCTCCGCCCGCACGTCCGTGGCCCGCCAGTCCGCCCCCTCGTGCAGGCCGAACGTCTCCACCCGGCTGCGGGCCTTCGGCAGGATCTCCCGGAGCGGCCGGGCTCTCGGTCCCCGCGACGAGCAGACCGCGGCGCGGGACGACGTTCAGAAGCCTCACGAACGCCAGCTGCACCGCCGCGAGGTCGGCGTAGATGTCGGCGTGGTCGAACTCGACGTTGCCCACGATCGCCACGTCCGGGAGGTAGTGGACGAACTTCGGCCTCTTGTCGAAGAACGCACAGTCGTACTCGTCGCCCTCGATCACGAAGTGCGGCCCCGCCCCCAGGCGGTAGCTCTGCCCGAAGTCCACCGGCAAGCCCCCGACGAGGAACGACGGGTCGAGACCCGCCCGGTGGAGCAGGAAGGCCAGCAGGCTGGTCGTCGTCGTCTTGCCGTGCGTGCCGGCCACGACGATCGGCCGCCGCGGGCGCAGGAACTCGTCGGCCAGGAGCGCCGGCGCGCTCGTGAAGCGCTGCCGCCGGTCGAGCACCGCCTCGACCTCGGGGTTGCCGCGGGAGAGCGCGTTGCCGATGACCACGAGGTCGGCGTCCGCGGGCACGTTCCCCTCGGCGTAGGGCGAGCGGATGGGAATCCCCAGGGCCTCGAGCTGGGTCGACATCGGCGGGTAGACGTCCTGGTCCGAACCCGTGACCTCGTGCCCCCGCTCGCGGAGCAGCCCCGCCAGCGACGCCATCGCCGTCCCGCAGATCGCCGAGAGGTGGATCTTCATCGGTCTGCCGAGGGCCGAGCGATCACTCGACACCTCGAAGCGCAAGACCGTCGACCCGGGCGAACTCCCGGGTGTTGTGGGTGAGGACGACGAGGTCCCGGCTGAGGGCGGTTGCGGCAATGATCAGGTCGTGGGCGCCGATGACCTCTCCGCGACGCAGTAGGCTCGCCCAGATCCGGGCGTGAACGCGGGCCGCATCGAGATCGAACGGCAGGACCGGGACCTGATCGAGCACTCGCTCGACGAACGCCTGCCGCCGGGCGCGACGCGCCTCGTCGGCGGCCCTTTCGACTCCGTGCAGGAGCTCCGAAGCGCTGATGGCCGAGATGAACGCGCCCTCACCCTCCCCGAGAGCAAAGTCCGGCCGGGCGTGGGCGCGCTCCAGATCGACGAGCACGCTCGTATCGATCAGGACCGCCACGAGGGTTCCGCCGGCGGCTGCTCGGCCCGAACGCGGTTCAAGTCCGCCAGAAACTCCTCGTCCGGAGCTGGCAGCTGGGCCAGCGCACGCCGCAACTCTCCGAGGGTGATTCCCCCGTTATGCGTCGCGGGGATGATCTCGGCTACCTCCTCCCCGCTGCGCACGACGGTGAAGCGCTCCCCCCGGTATCTCACTCGATTCAGGAGATCCGAGAGGTTCCTTGCCGCCTCGGTCGCCGACACCCGTATGTTCATCCTCTTCATGATAATCAGAATATCAGACTATCGCAATACGGCTCAGTCGACCGGCGCCTCCAGCACTTCGAATCGGGCCTCGCCGCCCGTGCAGACGAGGCGGGCCCGCGCCCCGAGGGGGAGGGTGACGTTCGGGTGGGTGGTGTGCCCGCTCGACAGGCCGAGGGCCACCGGCACGTCGAGCCCCTCGAGGGCCTCGAGCAGCACTTCCTCGAGGGCGTAGTCCTCGTGGAAGCCCGGGGCGCAGCCCTTCATGTCGCCGAAGACGACGCCGGTCACACCCGAAAGCGCCCCCGAGGCCCGCAGCTGCCGCAGCATGCGGTCGACCCGGTAGGGCTTCTCGTCCACGTCCTCGACGAACAGGATCGTCGGCTCGTCCACGCTCCGCAGCGCCCACGGCGTGCCCGCCGCGGCCGCCAGGAGCGAGAGGCAGCCGCCCCGCAGCGTTCCCTCTCCGCGACCCTCCGCGAGGACCACCAGGTCGTCGGGCTGCGTCGCGTAGGGCTCGCCCTCCCCCGTCAGCCCGTGCCACAGGCTCGCGAGGTCGTAGGCGGTGTCGCCGTCGGCCAGCTCTCGCGCCACCATCGGCCCGTGCAGGCTGGTCAGGCCGAGGCGCTCCATCTCCAGGTGGAGGAGCGTGATGTCGCTGTAGCCCAGGAGCGGCTTCGGGTTCTGCTGCAGGAGGTCCCGGTCGAGGTGCGGCAGGAGCTGGATCGTGCCCGCCCCCCCCCGGGCGCACGCGATGCCGGCCACGTCCGGGTCGGCGAAGAGGTCGTGCAGCTGGCGGACGCGGTTCTCGACCGCCCCCGCCGTGAAGCCCTTCCGCTCGAGGACGCCGTCGGCCACGCGGACGGCGAAGCCCAGCCGCTTCAGCTCGGCGACACCCCGGTCCAGCCTCTCCCCGTCCACCGGGCCGGCCGGCGCGGCCACGCCCACGAGGTCGCCCTGCCGCAGCGCCCTGGGTTTCGTCGCCATGGTCACGCCGGGATCCCCGAGCGCACCGCGATCGACTCCGCGAGCGCGCGGTACTCGCTCCGCCCGGCGGCCTGCCGGGCCTCGCCGGGATCCGGGTCGCGGTAGCCGGCCAGGAAGCGCTCCTTGAGGGCGCGGACGCGGCCTTCCGCCGCCTCGGCCTCCTTGAACGGGATCTCCCCCGCCTCGAGCGCGCGGATGAGGCTTTCCATCCCCTCGACCTGCGCGTCGTGGCCGCTGCACATCGCCAGGAGGTCGCAGCCCGCCTTCGCCGCCAGCACCGTGATCTGCCCCGGCGTCCAGTGCTTCGAGAGGGCCTTCATCTCGAGGGCGTCCGTGACCACCACCCCGGAGAATCCCAGCTCCTTCCGCAGGAGGCCGTTCACCAGGCGCGGCGACAGCGTCGCCGGCAACGCGTCGTCGAGCTCCCGCACCAGGAGGTGCGAGGCCATCACCGTGGCCACCCCCGCCTCGATCGCCTTGCGGAAGGGCCGCAGCTCGACGTCCTCGATCCGGGCCCGCGAGTGCTCGATCGACGGCAGGTCGAGGTGCGAGTCGACGTCGGTGTCGCCGTGGCCCGGGAAGTGCTTGGCGCACGCCACGACCCCGTTGTCCTGCAGGCCGCGGATCATCGCGACCCCGAGGCGCCCCACCAGATCCGGGTCGTCCCCGAACGAGCGGTCGCCGATCACGGGGTTGCGGGGATTCGTGTCCACGTCCACGCACGGCGCGAAGTCGTAGCGGATGCCGCAGGCCTTGAGCTCGTCGGCCAGGGCCTCCCCCATCTTCCGGGCCGTCTCCTCGCTCCCGGAGCGGCCGACCGCGCGCAGGGCCGGCCAGGCCGTCCACGGCTCCTTGAGCCGGGCCACCCGCCCGCCCTCCTGGTCCACGGCGACGAGGAGCGGCCGGTCGTGCCCCGCGTCGCGCGCGACCGACTGCAGCTCGCGGACGAGGTCGGCCACCTGCTCGGGGCCGGCCACGTTGCGGGCGAAGAGCACGACGTGCCCGACCCCGAACTCCCGGATCGAGCGCCTTCACGTCGGCCGAGGCGGTGAAGCCGTCGAAGCCCACCATCATCCTCTGCCCGACCCGACGGACCACGTCCCTGCATCAGCCGGCCAGCCTCTTGCGGACCGCGTCGCTGACCCGCTTGCCGTCGGCCGTCTTCCCGCCGGCCGCCAACGCCGCGAGCGCCGCCTTCATGGCCTTGCCCATGTCCTTCGGCGAGGCGGCGCCCGTCTCGGCCACGGCCTTCTCGACCGCGGCCGCGATCTCCTCGTCCGTGACCTCGGCCGGCAGGTAGGCCTTCAGCACGACGATCTCGGCCCGCTCCTTCCCGGCCAGCTCCGGCCGGGCGGCCTTCTCGTACTGCTCGGCCGCGTCCTCGCGCTGCTTCACGAGCCCCTGCAGCACCTTCAGCGCGTCGGCCTCCTCGAGGGCCCCGTGCGCCCCGTGCTTCTCGATCTGCTTGTTCATCAGAGCGGCCTTGGCCAACCGCAGCGTGCTCGTGCGCGCCGCGTCCTGCGCCTTCATGGCCGCGGTCAGGTCCTGGGTGATCCGTTCGACGAGTGTCATAACGTCAGAGAGGATACCCCGACGCGGGGGCCGGAGGGCGACCTCAGGCGGGGAGGAACGCCACCCCGGCATAGGACCGGACGAGCGGATCGCGCGTCACGAGCGTCATGCCGTCGACCCTCGCCTGCGCCACCAGCATCCGGTCAAAGGGATCCCGGTGCAGAGGCGGAAGCGAAAGCGTGGCCTCGGCGTGCCGGAAGGCCACCGGGAGCGGCACGATGCCCATCCGTGCCGTCGCGACCGACGGCGGTTCGGGGATCCTGAGCCGGCCAAGTGCCTGCTTGATCGCCATCTCCCAGACCGACGCCGCGCTCAGAAAGACCTCGTTCGCCCCGTCGCGAATCGCGTTCCGCTCGACCTCGCCGAGCTGCGGGTCGTCCTCGCACCACCAGAGGAACTCGTGGGTGTCGAGCAGCAGCCTCACCGCCGCCCCTCGAACGCGGCCAGCGCTTCCTCCGGAAGGGGTGCGTCGAAGTCGGGCCCGATGACCACCCGCCCCTTCCAGGCCCCCGGCTTGCGATCCCTCACCGGCCGGGCGAGCGGCACCAGGCGTGCCTTTGGCGCCCCCGCCTTCGCGATCACGACCTCCTCTCCCCTGGAGGCCCGTTCGACGAGCTCCGACAGGTGCGTCTTCGCCTCGTACAGGTTCACCGTCTTCGCCATCTTGACCAACCCTGACCAACCATAGGCGTCGGGGCCCGGGGTGCCAAGGTGCGACGGCAACGTCACTGGCCGCCGGCCACCTCGCGGACCCAGCGGTCGTGAAGCTCCGCCACGAGCGGCATCTTGGAGACTGGGGCCTCGATTTCCAGCAGCAGGCTCTCCCCCTCCCGTTGCACCAGGACGCCGCGCGCCTCGACCGGCACGCCGAGGCGGTCGAAGCGGCCGGTGTAGCCGTCGGCACGTCCCCCGCAGGCACGGACCGCGGCCGCAAGGCCCGCGCTCGCACCGGGCCAGTGCAGGACGCGCAGGACGACAGTGAAGTCGCCCGGGGGGCTCGCCGCGAGGCCGGCCTCAGCCGCGGGCACCCGGCCGCAGGCCGAGGACGTCGTGGGCTCCAGGCTCCAGCCCTGGGGCATCGCCACGCGCCCGCCTTCGCGGCCCGGGAGCGCCGCCGCATCGAGGGACGGGGCGAGCGGCCGGTTCACCGCCGCCGTCAGCAACGGCCCGGCCTCGAGCGTCTCCAGCGACCGGCGCAGCAGGCCCAGGTTGAAGGCCAGCGCGTCCGGTGGACCGAGGTAGCGGGCCACGACCGCCTCGCCCCGCAGGCCGATCACCGTGTACTCCGCGCGGAAGCTCTGCCCGTCCGCCGTCGTGCCCATGGCCGAGCCGAGGCGCCGCGCCGGCCGGCCCCGGTCGAACTGGCGGGTGGGCGTCGCCGGGGCCGGGAGGAAGCCGGGAACCGCCGTCCCCGCGAGGATCGCCTCCTCCAGCGTCAGCCGGTCCCACGGTGTGGCCACCCGGTCGATCCGAAGCGAGATCCCGTCCCCTGCCTCCCCCGTGCCCGCCTGCAGCCGGGCCGGCCAGCCGTCCTGGAAGCCGTCGGGCATCTCCACCCGCAGCCCCTTCCAGTCGAGCCCGTGGACCACCCCCGCCCGCAGCCGGACGACCGGCATCAGGCCGAGCAGCCCGTTCGCGTCGAGGAAGTCCTTCACGAGGTTGATGGGGATCCCGAACCCCGCCCCCGACGCCGTGGCTTCCTTCGCGAGCTTCATCCGCACGACCCCGATCGCGTAGCCATCCTCGTCCAGCATCGGCCCGCCGCTGTTGCCGGGCTGCACGGAGGCGTCGGTCTGCAGGTAGCGCCGGCCGCCCTCGTCGTCCTCGCGCGCCGCCGAGAGCGATCCCGCCGTCACCGTCACCTGGGGGACGACACCCGAGTCCGCCTTCTTCCCCACCTCCGCCTGGCGTCCGAAGGGGAAGCCGAGCACCCGTACGGGCCGCCCCGGGTCGACCGCGTCCGAGTCTCCGAACGGCAGGTAGGGCAGGTCCGCCGCCGTCACCTGCAGCACCGCGAGGTCCAGCTCGGCGTCCCGCGCCACGACCGCCGCGTCGAGGACGGCCACCGAGCCTCCGGGCCCGATCGCCACCTCGATCCGCTTCGACTCGAGGCTGATCTCCGCCTCGAGCCCTTCGATCTCCAGCGTCCGCCCGCTCCAGGTCCACCACGTGCGCGTTCGTGAGCACGAGCCCGGAGGGAGCGATCACGAACCCGCTCCCCGTCGCCACCTCGACGTTCCTCCGGACGACGGGCTCCTTGTAGACCTCGGTGAAGGTCGCCCGGAGGTCCCCCATCACCCGAACGAACGCCATCGCGTCGCTCGGCACGGGCCCGCCGGCCGTCTGGGCGCCCGCCGACGCGGGCAACCAGAACTGCGGCGATCGCGAGCGCAGAGCATCGCGGAACGGCGAAACGTGGCTTCATCGGGATCCACCACCGCCGGCCCGGGCCGGCACCTGCGCTAGTTTAGGCGCGAATCTGTGAGGCCGCGCTGGAAATGGGCCCCTGTACGCAGCCACAATACACGCAACCATGACGACGGACCGCAGGCACCCGATCGCCCGCCTCGAGCCGGCGGGCACGGCGTACGCCGGCGCGGACGAGGACCGCATCGCGCGCCTCGAGCGGGCCGGCGTCGTGCGCCGCGCGCGCGGGGCCCCGGCTGCAGACGTCCTCACGACCCGCGCTCCTCGCCCGAAGAAGGGGGCCGACGTCCTCGCCGTCCTCCTCGACGAGCGCCGCAGCGGCCGCTAGCCGGTCGGTGCCCCCGGCGGCACGGGCAGGTTGAGGCGGCCGAGCTCGGCGTTGATCGCCTTCGCGAACTCCTCGAAGGGCTTGGCCCCGCTCAGGAAGCGGCCGTTCACGAAGAAGCCGGGCGTCCCGGTGATGCCCAGGGCCGTGGCCTCCGCCTTGTCCGCGTCGATCTTCTTCTTGTTCTCGAGATCCGCGAGGTCCTTCTCGAAGCGCGCCACGTCCAGCTTCAGCTCACGGGCGTATCGCTTGTAGGCGTCGAGGTTCAGCTGCTGCTGGTTGGCGAAGAGCTTGTCGTGGAACTCCCAGAACTTGCCCTGCCTCTCGGCCGCCACCGCGGCCAGGTGCGCCCCCATCGCGTTCTTGTGCATGTCGAGGGGGAGGTGCTTCCAGACGATCCGCACCTTGTCCCCGTAGACTTTCTCGATCTGCGTGAGGGTCGGACCGACCCTCGAGCAGAACGGTCACTGGAAGTCGGAGAACTCCGCGATGGTCACCGGCGCGCCGGCGGGCCCGCGGGCGGGCGCGCTCGCCGTCTGGATCGTGTACACCCGGTTCGGGTCCGGCCCCCGCTGCGCCGCCGGGGCGGGCGCCCTCTCCATCCGCGTGGCCACCTGCTCCAGCCGCGCCTCGAGCTTGGTCAGCCGCTCTCCGAGGCTCCGGTCGATGCGGGCCACGTCGCGCCAGTTGGCGAATGCGAGCATCAGGAGGGCCACGACCCCGATGAGCGTCACCAGGGCCATGGGGTCGGCGCCCCGCCTTTCCGGCGGGCCGCCCTCCCCCACTCTCTGGCCCTCTCCCCGTCCCTTGGTCATCCCCCGTCCCTCCTCGATCCCCGCCACGCCCGGCTGTTGGAGCGAGTGGCCACGATCGCCCGCAGGATGCCCTCGCCCGCGCTCGCTGTCAAAGGCGCCGAAGCAGCCTCCAGGCTACCGGCCTCCGGGACCCGCGGCCGCGGCCCGGCCGGACCACGTCCAGCCTTCGACGCCGAGGCCCTTGGCCGGCGTGTAGCCCACCGAGTACGAGCGGATGACGCCGTCTCCGTCCACCAGGACGAACGTGGGCGTGCCACTCACGCCGTAGGCCAGGAACGAGCGCCGCGCGGCGTCCGTGGCCACGCGTTCGGGGAACGACTTGCCGAAGCTGGCGAAGAAGCCGTCCAGCGTCTCCCCGGCCTCGTCGGTGATCGCGATGACCGGCGTCCGCCGCTCGCTCTCGAAGGAGAGCAGCTCCGGGAGGGCCGCCTTGCACGGCCCGCACCACGTGGCCCAGAAGTAGAGGAGGTGCGGCCCGGTGCCGCGCAGCTCGGCCGGCAGGACGCCGCGGTAGGCCGTCAGCTGCAGCGGGCTCCACGGCGGCGCGGCGTTCGAGACCCGCGGCGGCCCGGGAAGGTCCGGCCACTTGACCGGGTACGGCCGCGGGACCACCGTCACCTCGAAACGCTCGTCGTTCCGCAGCACTGCGAGCGGGTACGGCTTGTCCACCGTCGCGAGCATCGTCCACTCACGGATCTGGCGCGGGTCCTCGAACGGCGCCTCGGGCGGCCCGACCACCACGTCGCCCACCTCCAGACCCGCCTCCTCGGCCGGCGAGTCCGGGTAGACGGCGGTCACCAAAGACGCCCCCGCCGTCAGCTTCTGCGCCCGGCGCACCGCGGCCGGCACCTCTCCGAAGCGGATCCCCATCCACGCCGGCAGCACCTCGCGCGCCGCCAGGAGGTCGTCCTCCATCGCCGGGAAGGCGGCCCTCTCGACCGATCGCATCCCCGGCACCGGCTGGGCCAAAGGGAGACTCAGCGACTCGCAGGACAGGAGCGCCTCCCAGGCGGCGCGCTCCTCCCGCGTGCCGTCCTTCGCGAGGTACTCGCGCCCGGCGATCGTCGCGAGGATCGTCCGCATCCGCAGGACGACCCCCTGGCGCACCTCCATCCGGTAGGCGAGCGCCCGGGCGGTGTCCGCCCGGCTGTGCAGCGTCTCGAGGCGCTTCTCCGCCGCCTCGTCCGCCCGCGTGAACTCGGCGAGGTCGAAGACGAACGAGCCGGCCAGCTCCCGGGCCGAGGCCCCCTCGGCCTTCAGGGCGGCGTCGCTCACCTGCTCCGCCCAGCCCTTCTCCTTCGCCAGGAAGCGCTCCAGGTTGGCCCGGTTCGCGTCCCCGAGCGACGTCTTCCACGCCTTCGCGTGCGTGTCGAGCTGCCGGCTCAGCTCGGGCAACTGGGCCCCCTGCTTGCGGATCTCGGCGAGCGAGCGAGGGCTGAACGAGCCGAAGTTCCGGCCGATCGCGTCGAGCAGCCGGATCTCGGGCTCCCACGTCCCCTTGCGCTTCCAGGCCCGCGCCAGAAGCCCGTCCACGAACACCTCGTAGTCGACGCCCCGCGCCGCCGCCTTCTTCCGCAGCAGCTCCTCGACGAACGCGTCCGAGGTGCGCAGCGGCGCGTCGGGCGTCGCGTCCCGCTGCAGCACCCGCAGGTGCGCGTTCCGGAAGCTCCCCGCCTGGCCCAGCTCCTGGAATGAAGTCGAACGAGTGCCCCAGGTTGTCCTGGTCGCGGACCTCGGGGTAGCACCCGTAGGCGGGCCTCTCGGCGGTCGTCGAGAAGTAGCCGCACACGTTCCCCCCGGGCAGCCCCGCCCCATCGCGGAAGGCGGCGTTGGTGAACGAGCCGGAGTAGCACTGCGACATCAGCATCACGACCCGCACCCGCCGGTCGAGCCGCGAAAGCCGCGACCGCAGCTCGCTCACGGACAGGCCGCTCCCCTTCCCCCAGAGCGTGATCCGGTTGTTCCGCGTGTCCTGGGCGTTCTTCGTCCCGTGGTCGGTCACGTAGAGGAGGAGCGTGTCCCCCTCCCGCAGCCGCGACCCGACCGCCTCGAACCAGCGATCCACCTCGGCGAGCGTCGCCGCCCGCAGCGAGAACCCGGGCACCCGAGAGCTCTCGAACGTGACGGGCGTCCGGAACGGCTGCTCCAGCCGCGTCCCGGTGAGCAGCCAGTAGTCCTCCTCGGGCTGCACCTCCCGGAGAGCCACGTCGGCCGCCGGATCCGGCCCATCCCCGGAGAGAATCGTGATCCGCTTCTCCGGCACGCCCGCCTCGCGCAGCACGTCCACGAGCATCCGCACGTGCAGCAGGTGCGACTGGTAGTTCGCCGCGGACGTCCCCCCGCCGTTGACGAGGAGAGCCTCGACCCGCGGGGGATCGACGTGAAGGAACGGCGGCCACCTGCGACCGAGCCGCGTCGCCCGACGCGACTCAGCCCGAGAGCGAGAATCGAGACTGAGAAGAGGCAGAGCCGGGCGGATTCCGAGAGGCGCCTCAGCACCGCGCCGCCGTCGGAACCCGCCCTCCGCTCACGGAGTCCGCCCGATGACCACCAGGAACGTCTGCTCCGGAGCGAACGGGAACCCCTGGAACTTCGGATCGGCCTTCTTCTTCTCGTCGTAGAACGAGCGGTACCCGGTGCGGAGATGCGGCCGCGAAGCCTGCCTCGTCCAGGGCCTGCGCGACCGTCCGCACGTAGGCGGGAGGCTCCTCCTCGGCGGCAAAGAGGTAGGTCCCGGGGCGGAAGACGAGCGCCGTGCGCCGCACCGGCCGGACCCGCCATCCCGCGCTGCGTGAACGCACCCGAGAGCTCGTCGGCCAGCGCGATCGCCCGCGTGATCCGACTGCGGGCGCCGCGATCCACGCGGGCGAGCCCGCCGGCGCCGTCCCGAGTACCCGCTCCAGGCTCGCGCGCGTCGTCTCGTCCAGCTTCCCGTCGGGAGCGAGCGCCGCCCGCGCGGGCGGCGGCCGCGCGTGCGGCGGCCAGCTCCGTCTGCGCGCCTCGACCATCTCGGCGCCTGCGGCTTGGGCACGTCGGCCTGGGGCTTCGCCGCTTCCTCCAGCAGCCGATCCACCTCCGCCTTGAAGTCGGCGAACGCCTTGGCCCCCTTGAGCACCGCGAGGACCTTCACCTTCGTGCTGTCGGCCTCGGTGCGGCCGATCATGAACGCCGGGCGTGCCCGTCACCCCCACCTTGCGGGCCTCCCCCATGTCCCGCCGGATCTCCTGGTCGAACTTCCCGCTCGCGAGGCACTCCTCGAACTTCGGCACGTCCAGGCCCGACCGCCTCCGCGTGAGGCGTCCAGGGCTCGAGGGCCTTCTGGTTCTCGAAGAGCCGGTCGTGCATCTCCCAGAACTTCCCCTGCTCACCCGGCGCAGCTCGCCGCCTGCGGCCGCCTTGAAGGCGAGCTTGTGAATGCTCTCGAGAGGCATGTCCAGGAACACCGTCCTGAGCTTGCCAGTCCTGATGTACTCGGTTTCGATCTGCGGGTACGTCTCACGGACGTACTTGGCGCAGAACGGTCACTGGTAGTCCGAGAACTCGACCAGGGTGAGCTTCGCCGTGCGCTCCCCCTTCGTCGGGCTGTTGCCGTAGTCGATCACGGCACCGATCCCGGAAGGAGGCGGCGACCTGCCGCGCCAGCATCCCCTTGATGTCCTGGAGATCCTTCTGGATCCCCTTCAGGCTCTCCTGCAGGGCTTGGATCTCCCTCTGCAAGTCGCCGATCGAGGGCTCCTGCGCTCGGGCCGGACCCGCCAGCGCCGAGCCAAGGAGCAGTACCCCTAGACACGTCCTCGCGCTTCTCCCGGTCATTCACGCCCTCCGTGTGCGTTCCCAATGAAATGGTAAACCCTAACGACGAAACGAGCCCGGCGCCGTGCGGCCTGCGCCGGGCTCGCTGCCCCGGGGAACGATGCCGGGTTGCGGCATCACCACCGGAAGCGCGGCCGGCCGGGGCACGCGCCCCGACCGGCGTTCGCTGTCAGCCTACTTCCAGTCCGTGTACCAAGTTCCCGCCTTGGTCTCGGTGTTGTACATGTACGTCGCCGTCGCCCAGCCATTGCCCTTCAACTGCACTGTCGCCTCGGCATTGACGGGAGCTCCGAACTTCACGACGTAGTTCGCCGCCTTGCCGGTGTGCTTGTAGAGGAACGCGTAGTACCCATCGTCGTCGGTCGTTCCGGCTTCGAGCTGCTGGCCGGCCTTCCAGAACGATACGGGTACCTTGCCCCACGGCCCACCCCCCATGGTCGCCTGGGTGGCGATCCCGACGAACTTCTTGAACACGTTGACGTTCTCCACCGAGTCCGCCCCGCTGCACACTGGGTCGTCCAGCGGCGAGCATGTGCTGGTCGTATGCCCGAACGGGTACTGCGTACAGGTCGCCAGCGCGACTGGCGTCGCAGTCGTGGGGGTGGCGACGTTCGTGAGCGCGTCGTAGTACGTCTCGTCGCCCACGCACGTGTTGAAGCCCACGTCGTAGCGATCGATCAGCGTGTCGACCGGGTTCGCGTCGGTCTTCGGGCCCTTGACGCCGTAGTCGAGGTGAATGTTCACGTAAGCCTTGCCGCTGTCCGGCATCTCGAACCTGATGCTCACCTTGCAGCTGTAACCGGGCATGCCGTTGACGCCCGGCGGGTAGATCGCGCCCATGCTGCCAGGCTGGGTGCAGTCAACGTCCCACATGCCAAGAGCTTCGTCCGTCACGTGCAATCCGTTGGCTCGCATCTCCGGGGTGATCTTCGCAGGGTACGACGTCCCGTTCACGGGCAGTTGGCCGTTGTCCAAGAAGCAGAATGGATCGTTCCCCACGACGTCGATCGCATCTGAGTCATAGACGTGAGCGGGCATCGCACCTTGGGTTACGAACGGCCACGGGATGTCCATCGTGATCGTGGTCGGGCCGACCGGGCCCTGGACGATCGCGTTGTAGAAGAACTGCCCCGGGTTCGTCGCGTTGATCTTGTAGGCGGGCCAGCCGTCCGCCGCGGCCGTGAAGAGCGTCCGGAACTGGTGCGAGGGCCGAGTGCCGTCGTAGTCGAACGAACAGAGCGACGAGGACGTCACGTACCCGCAGGGCTGGTTGTTGGGCAGGCACTCGTTGTCGATCCCGCTACAGGTGTCTGGATTCGTGCAAACCGTGTCCGTCTGATCGCCGCAGGCCTTGGTCGACGGTTCAAAAGCGTCGTCCGGGCACGCTCCCGAATCTCCCGTGCACTTCTCCTCGAGGTCGCACTCACCGGCGTCGGCACGGCATACGTAGTCAGCCGGCTTGTACTTCTCGACACAGTCACTGCTGGTCCCTGAGCAGTAGTCCTGGGCGTCGCACTTGTCGCCGTTGTACTCGCCCGTGCACTCCGTCGTGTCGGGCTCGAACGCGTCATCCGGACACGTGCCGTCCGACTTGCAGTACTCCGGCACGTCGCACTGGCCCTCGTCCGCACGACACTGCGTCGACTGTCCCTTCGTTGTTGTCGTTCGCACACTGACCGGCGGCGTTGCACGTGTCCGGGTTGTCGCACACCGTGTCCGTCGTGTCACCGCACTGCGTCCCCTCCGACGCCTTCGCGTCGTCGGCGCAAACACCCGTTCCCGTGCAGTGGTCGTCCACGTCACAGCCCGTGCTGTCGGCCGCACGGCACACGACGCCAGTCCCTTCGTTGTTGTCGTTCGCACACTGACCGGCGGCGTTGCACGTGTCCGGGTGTCGCACACCGCGTCCGTCGTTGTCACCGCACTGCGTCCCCTCCGACGCCTTCGCGTCGTCGGCCAAACACCCGCTCTCCCGTGCAGTGGTCGTCCACGTCACAGCCCGTGCTGTCGGCCGCACGGCACACGACGCCAGTCCCTTCGTTGTTGTCGTTCGCACACTGACCGGCGCCGTTGCACGTGTCCGGGCGTCGCACACCGCGTCCGTCGTTGTCACCGCACTGCGTCCCCTCCGACGCCTTCGCGTCGTCGGCGCAAACACCCGTTCCCGTGCAGTGGTCGTCCACGTCACAGCCCGGCTGTCGGCCGCACGGCACACGACGCCAGTCCCTTCGTTGTTGTCGTTCGCACACTGACCGGCGGCGTTGCACGTGTCCGGGTTGTCGCACCACCGTGTCCGTCGTGTCACCGCACTGCGTCCCCTCCGAGCCTTCGCGTCGTCGGCCGGACACCCGCTCCTCCCGTGCACGTCTCCTCCACGTCGCAGCCCGTGCTCGTCGGCCGCACGGCACACGACGCTGGTCCCGGCGTGGTTGTCGTTCGCACACTGACCGGCGGCCCGTTGCAGTGTCCGGGCGTCGCACACGCCTCCGTCGTGTCACCCGCACTTCGTCCCCTCCGGCTCGAATCGTCGGCCGGACACACCCCGTTCCCGTGCATGGTCGTCCACGTCACAGCCCGTGGCCGCACGGCACACGACGCCAGTCCCGTCGTGGTTGCCGTTCGCACACTGACCGGCGCCGTTGCACGTGTCCGTCTTGTCGCACGCGCCACCGTTGTTCGTGCCACCGCACTCGTCCCCTCCGAGCTTCGAGTCGTCGGCCGGACACGCGCTCCGTCCCGTGCAGTGTCGTCCACGTCACAGCCCGTGCTGGGCCGCACGGCACACGAAGCTGGTCCCTTCTGGTAGCCGTTCACACACGTGTCCGCCGCCCCGTGCAGTGGTCCGTCTCGTCGCACGCGCCACCGTTCGTTCGTGTCACGTGCACGTCGTCGCCACCGGCCTCGAATCGTCAGCCGGACACGCGTCGACGTCCCGGTGCACGTCTCCTCCACGTCACAGCCGTCCTGTCGGCCGCACGGCACACGACGCCAGTCCCTTCGGTTGTCGTTCGCACACTGTCCGCCGCGCCCGTAGCAGTGTCCGGGCGTCGCACACCGCGACCGTCGTGTCACCCGCACTGCGTCCCCTCCGAGCTCGCGTCGTCGGCCAGACACCCGCTCGGTCCCGTGCAGTCTTCGTCCACGTCACAGCCCGTGTCCGCACGGCACACGACGCCGGTCCCGTCTGGTTGTCGTCCGCACACTGTCCGCCGCGCGTTGCAGTGTCCGTCTCGTCGCACACCGCCTCCGTCGTGTCTACCCGCACTTCGTCCCCACCGAGCTCGAGTCGTCGGCCGGACACGCGCTCCTCCCGTGCATGTTCCTCCACGTCACAGCCCGTGCTGTGTCCGCACGGCACACGACGCCAGTCCCGTCTGGTTGTCGTTCACACACTGACCGGCGCCCGTTGCAGTGTCCGGGTTGTCGCACACCGCGTCCGTCGTGTCACCGCACTGCGTCCGCCTCCGGCCGTCGCGTCGCCGGCGCAAACACCCGTTCCCGTGCAGCGGTCGTCCACGTCACAGCCCGCGCTGTCGGCCGCACGGCACACGACGCCAGTCCCTTCGCTGTTGTCGTTCGCACACTGCCGGCGCGCGTTGCACGTGTCCGGGTCGTCGCACACCGCGTCCGTCGTGTCACCGCACTGCGTCCCCTCCGACGCCTTCGCGTCGTCGGCGCAAACACCCGTTCCCGTGCAGTGGTCGTCCACGTCACAGCCCGTGCTGTCGGCCGCACGGCACACGACGCCAGTCCCTTCGTTGTTGTCGTCCGCACACTGACCGGCGGCGTTGCACGTGTCCGGGTTGTCGCACACCGTGTCCGTCGTGTCACCGCACTGCGTCCCCTCCGACGCCTTCGCGTCGTCGGCGCAAACACCCGTTCCCGTGCAGTGGTCGTCCACGTCACAGCCCGTGCTGTCGGCCGCACGGCACACGACGCCAGTCCCTTCGTTGTTGTCGTTCGCACACTGACCGGCGGCGTTGCACGTGTCCGGGTTGTCGCACACCGTGTCCGTCGTGTCACCGCACTGCGTCCCCTCCGACGCCTTCGCGTCGTCGGCGCAAACACCCGTTCCCGTGCAGTGGTCGTCCACGTCACAGCCCGTGCTGTCGGCCGCACGGCACACGACGCCAGTCCCTTCGTTGTTGTCGTTCGCACACTGACCGGCGGCGTTGCACGTGTCCGGGTTGTCGCACACCGTGTCCGTCGTGTCACCGCACTGCGTCCCCTCCGACGCCTTCGCGTCGTCGGCGCAAACACCCGTTCCCGTGCAGTGGTCGTCCACGTCACAGCCCGTGCTGTCGGCCGCACGGCACACGACGCCAGTCCCTTCGTTGTTGTCGTTCGCACACTGACCGGCGGCGTTGCACGTGTCCGGGTTGTCGCACACCGTGTCCGTCGTGTCACCGCACTGCGTCCCGGCAGGCTTGTAGCTATCGCTCGGACAGGTCTTGCCAGTGCCGGTACAGTATTCCGGTACGTCGCAGCCCGTACCGCTGTCCGCGTGGCACAGCGTCGAGTTGGGATCCAGTCGGTCGACACACGTCCCGGCACCGTCGCAGGTGTCCGGCGCGTCGCAGTCGGTAGCTGAACCGCCGCAAGCCGTCCCCGCCGTCGCGTACGTCACGAGGTCGCAAAGGCCATTTCCCGGGTTGCAGCTGTAGTCCGCGCAAATCGTGTCGGTGCAGGTCACTCCCAAGCACAGGTCCTTGGAATCCGTGAACGTGCACGTTACGGTCTCGTTGGAGGCCAGGTTAATCGTCGCTGTGCGGGTACCAACGTCGACGGTGCTGTTGCTCGTTGGGTCGACGCAAACCAGGTTCGCCAAGCTCCAGCCGGCCGGAAGCGGCCCGAGCTCGGAGGCCGACCACGTCCCAGGTGGGACGCTGAACGTCTGGCTGTTGGGCAGCGTCGCGTCAGCGTCGTCGTCCAGCGAGAAGTCCTGCGAGATCGTCGTGGGGTTGTTCTTGAGGTTGAAGCTGAAGTCCTGCGCGTCGTTCGGGACGGCATCCTTGACGATGACGATCGTGCCGTTGGGGATTTCGGCAAGAATGTTCGCCTGCATCTGGTTGTCGCGCGAGCCAACCGCCGCGCCGTCGACCTTGTCCAGCGACACGTGGTACGGCGAGCCGGAGATGCTGCCGGCGCCATTCCCCAGACCCCAGTTGGCTTGAGTTGCGACATGGGCGCCAAACCAGAGCGCGACGTCGCACAGCGTGACGTCGTTGCCCTGTATCCTGCTCGTTGTGCACATGGGCCCGAGTCCGCGACCGTGAAGGTGACGACGATCACTGTCTCACTGTCACCGGCGTACGTGCCGCTTACGATTGCCGGCACCGTTGCGCTGTTCAGCGTGCCCCCGTGCATCACGAATTGCCGGTCACCGAACGCGAACGGCTCATAAGCAGTCGGTACGTGGGGTCCAGAGGGATCTCGGTCGTAGTGCCAGGGGCAGCGGCCTCGCAGCCGGTGATCCCTTGGCAGCGGTCGGCCAGCGTGATCCAGTCCTCGGACCACGTCCACGTCGTCAGGAAGTCGTAGGCATGCTTACCGCCCTTGGTCGTCCCGTACTTCAGCGTGACGCTGTGCGTGGTGCCCGGGATGAAGCCCGTCAGCCAGAGGCGCTGTACCGTGGCGTCGCCTTCGAAGTAGATCGAGTTGTTGGCGTTGAGGTTGCCGTTGATCCAGCGGCAACCGGTATCATCGGTCAGGTAGCCCGTCCCCGTGTTGTTCGAGCACTGGTCGTACGTGCCGACGTTCATGTCCGTGAATGTCGTTTGGGCGATGAAGCCCGAGCTGCCGCCGGTGGCGGTCAGGAGAAAGGTGCTGCCCAGCGAGTCGTCGGGATCCACGTACCAGGTGGACGTGAAGCTGCCGTCCATGCCAGCGATGAGGGTCCACGGCTCGTGGCCGGCGCCTCCGGAGCCGACTCCGTCGATGTGGACGACGTGCAGGGTCACCGTCTCGCCGGGCCAGAAGCCCGCTCCAGTGATCTGCGCGGTTGCGCCGGGCGGGTAGTCGGCCATGTCTGTGGCGACCATGGGTGTCGTTTGCGCGCTCGCGACACCCGCGGCGAGGACCAAAGCCACCAAGAGTACGAACGCCGCATCAGCGCATCTGGTCAAGCACACTGACGTGCGCAGCAAGCTACACCTGCAGCTCATAAGTCCTCCTCGAACAGCTCCACCCGGCGGGTTTGGTGCTGTGCGGTGGCCAGACGCGCGTTCTTAGCGTCGGACGGGACGGGCTCGAGACCCGAATGGCCACCGATCTTTCCACGGTGTTCCTTCGGCCGGCCGCTACGCGGCCGGCGTGAGTGTTGTCGATCGATCCTTCAGAAGAGGCAGTTCCTCGAGCCCTCGGAGGGAGGCAGGGGGGCTCTCGGATGAGATTCGTTCTATGCCCGCATCGCGGGGCCTGTCAACAAGTATTTACATTCTCTCTAGCGGGCAATCCGATACAAACGCTCATCGGTACCATACTGAACAGATTACGGATCCCGCCTTTCTGGGATCCTGCCCGTGCCCCGAACGCACGAAGGGCGGGCGACCCGCGGGCCGCCCGCCCTTGAGGACGTAAGACGCCCGTGCGGCTACTTCAGGGACACGTCGTCGACCGAGAAGCTCGTGGGGAACTTGTTGTTGGTCGCGACGCGGAAGCGGAGGGAGACGGTCTTCCCGCGCCACGTCGGCCAGAGAGAGGCTCCGGAGGGAGTAGGAGCCGGCCGCTCCACGGTTGAGGTTGCTGAAGGTGCCCACGATCGAGGTGGTCGCCCCGTCGATCACCTCCACGTAGAGGATGTCGCTCGCGGTGATGCTCTTTTCGTTCGAGGTGACGCTCAGCCAGAACGTGAGGTCGGCCGTCGCCGTCGACGGGATGGTCACGGCTCTGCGTGAGGGTACCGCTCGCCTTGTTGGCGTTGCCGAGCAGGGCGTAGCCGGCCCCGCTATGTGCCGCTCCCGTCGCCCAGGAGACGGCGCCCGAGAGGGCCCACGGGGAGGCGCTGCCCTCGAAGCCGCCGTTCGTCACGAGTTCTCGCCGGCGCCGTGACGTTGCTGACGGTCACGCCCGACCACGGCGCTCGTGCCCATGTTGTTCGACGGGTCGAAGGCCTTCGCCACCAGGGCTGTGCGAGCCGTTCCCGACCGTCTTGGTGTCCCACGCGAACGCGTACGGGTACGTCGTGTCGCTCCCCTTCAATCCACCGTCCACGTAGAGCTCCACCACGCTGATGCCGCTCGCGTCCGTCGGCGCTGGCCGCGACGGAGACCGTCCCGCTCACGGTCGCCCCGTCCGCGGGCGACGTGATCGACCGTCGGCGGCGTGGTGTCGGCCCGGGCTGCCGCCGGCGAAGAGCGAGTGGAGGAGGCGGTTCGGGGAGCCGGCCCCCGCGCCCGTGACGTGGTTCAGGGTAGCCAGGGCCACGACGGCCTGCGCCACGGCGGCCGGGGTGGCGGTGGGGTTCGTCTCGAGGTAGAGGGCGGCGGCGCCGGCCACGTGGGGGGACGCCATCGAGGTGCCGCTCATGCCGGCGGTGGCGGTGTCGCTCGTGTAGTAGGCCGAGGTGATCGAGGAGCCCGGCGCGTAGAGGTCGAGGCAGGTGCCGAAGTTCGAGTAGGAGGCCTGCGCGTCCGCGCTCGTGGTCGCCCCCACGGTCAGGGCGGCGGGCACGCGGGCGGGGGACTGGTTGCAGGCGTCGGCGCTGCTGTTCCCCGCTGACACCGCGTAGGTGACACCGGCGGCGACCGAGTTGGTGACGGCCTGGTCGAGCGAGCTCGAGGCTCCCCCGCCGAGGCTCATGTTCGCCACTGCGGGATTGACGTGGTTCTGGTTCACCCAGTCGATACCGGCGATGACACCCGAGGTGGTCCCCGAGCCGGTGCAGTCGAGCACGCGCACCGGGTGCAGGACGACGTTCTTGGCCACGCCGTAGGTGGTGCCCCCGATGGTGCCGGCGACGTGGGTGCCGTGGCCGTAGCAGTCGTTCGTGCCGTTCCCATCGGCGATCGCGGTGTAGCCGTTGCCGATCCGACCCGTGAACTGCTGATGGGTGGCGCGGATGCCGGTGTCGAGGACGTAGGCGTGGACCGTGGCGCCGGTCTGGTTGTACGTGTAGGTGGCGTTCAGCGGGAGGTCACGCTGGTCGATGCGGTCGAGGCCCCAGGTGGCGCTCGTCTGGGTGGCGTCGGCAGTCACGACGCCGTCCTCCTCGACGAAGGCCACGCGGTAGTCGTCGGCCAGGGCCTCGGCCCTCTGCCGGGTCAGCTCCACCGAGAAGCCCCGGACGGTGTGCTGGTAGAGGTGCTTCGGTCCGCCCTTCACCCGCCGCTGCAGCCGGCCCTTGGACGGCCTCACCGGGACGCCGAGCATCTCCTCCGCGACCTCGGAGACGCTCGGGAGGCGCGACAGGTCGTCGTCGTCGGAGCGGACGAGGTCGGGGTTGAAGACCACGATGTACGAGCCCGGCACCGGACGGGGGTGCTTCTTGATCGGCCCGGCCTCGGCGGCGACCGAGGCGGCCACCAGGATCAGGAGGGACGGAAACACGCGGTTGACCATCAGCGAGACCCCCACAAAGCGCGTCAGGGTTACTCACTCGGCCTCCTCCGCCCGGTGGTCCGACACACAGCGATTCCGGCTTTGTGACCGGCATCACACGGCTCGCCATGTTGTGGGTTTGCCGTTCGGCAGGCCCTGCGTATGGGCCGGAGGTGCAGGGTCCGCTGGGGGCTGCACACGCGAAGGGCCCAGGCCTGGCGGCCTGGGCCCTTCGTCGACCGTCTGGCCCGCGAACCGGCTACGGGGCGGACGGCAAGTCAGTTGGCACGCGGATGTTGGTGACCGTCGCGGTCGCCGGGGGCCCCGGCGCCGTCACGAGCACCGGAGGCGGGAGTTGCACGATCCAGTTCCTCCCCGGACTCGTCTCCGTCACGGTGTACAGCCCCGGCGTCAGGGCCGACCACGTGGCGGTGCCCTGATCGACGGTGAACTGGCAGTTCGGAGTGCTGGGATACGACGGGCCCTGGATGCAGATCTCGAATGGCATGGTCGGGTTCGGATCGATGAACCAATTCACGACCTTCTTCACGGCGAGCGACCCGAGGGCGACGGTGTGGCTGTTGGTCACCTTGGCCTGGGCCGTCCCCCCGTTAGCGGGGACGGTCACCTGCACCGGCTCGAGCGTCACCGTCCACTCGGGGCCGGGGTCCTGCTCCGAGAGCGTGTAGAGACCGGGGATCAGGTTCGGCCAGGTGAGGGTGCCGCCGGCGGACCCGATGGTCTGGCAGTTCCCCACCGGGAAGGAGGCCCCGCTGATGCAGAGGGTGAAGGTGCGGTTCGGGTCCACCGGGACGCCGTTCCACAGCACATCCTTGGTCACCGCGAGCGCGCCGAGCTTGCGGCTGTTGGTGACAGTCGCGGCGGCCCCCGCCGGACCGGCGGGCACTGCGACCGTCGCCGGGCTCACCACGACGGTCCAGATCTCGCCCGGGTCGTCCTCGGTGACGATGTAGTCCCCCGCCACGAGGTTGTCCCACAGGAGCGTCGTCTGGAAGGGCGCGCCGGTGAAGACCGCGTCCTGGCAAGCGCCACCCGGGTGGCTCGGCCCGGTGATGCAGATCCTGAAGGTCAGCCCCGCGCCGACCTCCGGCGTGATTCCCCGCCAGTCCACGGCCTTCGTCACCCGCAGCAGACCCCGCTGGCGCGTATTGGTGACGAGGGCGGTCGCGAGCGTCCCGTCGGCCACCGTCACGACTCCGGAGGCCGGCGTGACCTGCACCGTCCAGCCGGGCGCCGGGGCCTCACTCACGGTGTAGTTTCCCGGTTGCAGGGTCGACCAGCTCACGGTCTTCTGGCCGACGCCGGCGGAGTAGTCCGCGAGCACGAACGGCACCGCCTGGCACCCGCCGTTGTCCAGGGTGGGCTGAGGGTAGGACGGGCCGGTGACACAGAGGACGAAGTCGGCGGGCTTCGCGGACTCGCCGTTCCAGTCCACCCTCTTGGTCACCTCGAGGCTCGCCTTCTTCAGGGTGTTCGTCACCGTGACACCCGGCTGCGGGGGCGGCTCCGGCCCCGGGCACTTGCAGTACGTGACGTGCGAGATGTCCTTGCCGTCCCACGTCAGCATCTTGTCGCCCTTGTGCGCGTTCTCGAAGTACGTGTAGCAGGTCCCCGCCTTGACGATCGCGAGCCGGGCGTCCTGCGAGGCGATCCGCTGGTCGAAGTCGTCCTTCGCCTGGTACACGAGCCCGAACGCCGCGCACTCGTTCTCAGGCTTGCCCCACGGGTGGCCCGGGCAGACGTGCGGCAGCGACTTGGACCCCGACCACAGGTCATGCTGCCCCGGGATCGTCAGGGCGCAGGTCCCCGGCGGGGGAGGGAGGCGGAGCCCCCGTCGTCATGTCGGCGTTCGCCGTCACGTTGGAGCCCGCCGTGACGGTGGCCGGCGAGCCGGCGATCTCGACGGACCACGAGCTGCCGGGGTCCGGCTCGGTCACCGTGTAGGAGCCCGGGATCAGGTTCGTCCAGACGAGCGTCCCGCCGGCCAGGCCGATGGTCTGGCAGCTCGGCGTGGTGGGATACGACGGGCCCTGGATGCAGATCGAGAACGTCGTCGGGTCGGCCGTGCCCCCGTTGAGGTTCACGACCTTCGTGACCTTCAGGGAGCCCAGCGCGGCGGGCTTGAGCTTGTTCTTGATCGTGCCCTCGTTCTGGCACGTGGCCAGGCTTTCCTGGGCCTTCCCCCGCCCTTCGGTTACCTGGAGGGTCAGCTGCTTCGGCCAGACGCTCCACTGGATGCCGGGCAGGGGGTTCTCCGCCACCACGTACATCCCCTTCGGCAGGTCGTACCAGGTGAGGGTGCCGCCTTCGAAGCCCACGACCTGGCAGCCGCCGTTGTCGACCGTGGGAGCGGCGTACGGCCCGCCGGTGACGCAGAGCGTGAACGTCTGCGCCGGGTCGGGCGTCGTCCCGCTCCAGTCCACGACCTTGTGCACGATGATCGACGGCTTGCCGACCTTTTTCCTCTTGTTCTTGATCTCGACCGACGAGCACTCCGACTTGCCCGGGATCCGGACCACCTGCCCGCTCCCCGTGACCGTCCACTCGTTCGTCACGTCCGTGCCGCTACGCAGCACCGCCTTCTCGTAGACGGTCCACTCGCCCGCGGGAAGCCGGCGGAAGTTGGCGACGCCGCCGTTCCAGTCCAAGTCCTGGCACTGCTCCGCGCCGGCGGCCGCGGGCTTCACGCAGATGCGGAACACGGTGTTCCGGTGCCCCCTCGTCCCGTTCCAGTCCACGATCTTCCGGACCTTGATCGAGCCGGTGATCTCGGCCACTCGCATGTTGTCGAACGCGGTGGGCCGCAGCTCGTAGCACGGCTTGCCCTTGTAGGGGCACCACTTCCCGTAGCCCTCGGCGTTGTTGGGCTTCGTGTCGGGCAGGGGCGAGCCGTAATCGGCCGCCCCGTCCACGCGGATCGTGAAGGTGACGACCAGCCGCGATCGCGGAGGCAGGGTGTAGGCGTCGCCAGGCGACAGCGGGTCCTCCACGTCCCACACGAGCTTCAGGCCGTCCGCGGTCTTGGGCTCGGCGGCGACGCCCGTGGCCGAGCCGGGGTAGAACAGCCGCGCCGAGCCGGGCACGTACTCGAAGTCCTCGTTCGGGAGGATGTCGGCCAGCGAGACGGCCTCGATCCGGGCGTAGTCGCTCGTGAGGGTCAGGGTGATCGCGAACTCGCCGCCCGGGGCGACACGCTCGGGCTCCGCCAGCTTCACCAGCTTGAGCAGGCGGAGCGACTGGCACGTTTCCTTCTGCGGGGGCAACCCGAAGCCGACGTCCTGGTCGTCGGCGCGGTCGGCCAGGATTCCCTCGCCCCAGGCCACGGCGAACGCGCCTTCCGGCATGCCCTCCGGCAACGCCTCCCCGCCCTCTTCAGGCCCCCCACCGATACGGAGCGAGTACAGGCGCGCCCCCGTGTTGTCCCCGTCCTCGGGGTCGACGAGCGTCGCCCACTGCCCGGCGTCGAGGACCACCGAGGTCTCGGGCCCGTCGTTCGCCCACGGGTCCCAGTCGACGAAGATCCTCGTCTGGTCCCGGGCGGGGCTGACGAAGAGCGGGTGCCCGCCGCGGCTCGTCCGCGTCAGGGTCGACCCCCCCCGGGCCACGCCGTTCCCCGGGGTCCACGGCACGTAGTACTCGTTGGCGAGGTGGCGCGCGCCGATCCCCGAGAAGCCCCAGTCGTAGTCGGCGCTGCCGCTGTCCATCGCCGCCAGCACCTGCAGGCGGCCCGTGGCGACGACGCGCAAGGCGCCCGCGAGGGTCGGGGAGTCCTCGGCGGAGAGCTCCCGGCCGAACGAAGAGACGCGTGCGAGCGGAGTCGGCGCGCCGATGGCGTGCACCGCCGTTCCCTTCCCGGCGAGCGTGCCCTCGGCCACGGGGGTGGTCGACGTTCCCTGGTAGACCGAATAGTGCAGCGGCTCGTACGCGTAGAGGTAGAGGCGCACGCCGAGGCTGCGGCGGTCCCCGTCGGTCATCGAGTTCACGGGCAGGACGTACGAAGAGTCGAGCAAGCCCTGCGGCGTGAGGTTGAAGAATCGCGCCTCCACCGGCGAGCGGCCGCTGGTCACCAGCGACACCGAGATGGGCTTCCCGGCGCCGTCGGCCGAGGCACCGCCGATCGCGGCCCCCGCGGCAACGCGGTCGAGGACGAGCGACTGCCCGCGACCGAGCGGCACGGCGTTCTGGGACACGCCGTCGAGCAGGACGACCGTGCCGTCCTCGCCCGCCTGGACGATCGCCTTCGTCGTGAGGTCGTCCACCCGGAGGGGGTCGGGCACCGCGGTCTCACCCATCGGCGTTCCGTACTGCGAGCCCCACGCGGCCGTCGGGTAGAGCGTCACGGTGTCGGCGAGCACCTGCCCGGCGGTGACGCCCGAGCGGGTACCGCGCGGGAGCTTGATCCACTTGGGCCACGCCGCCCGCATGACGACCGTCGGCCCGCCCACCGTCACGACGCGGTCGCCGCCGAGCAGCGCGAAGCGGGACGCTCCCGACGGCTGGCTCGGCCGCTCGGCGCGGCCGTCCTCCCCGAACGTGACGACCTGCCCCCGGCCGAGCTCGTAGACGTCGTCGAAGCCGCCGGCGTCGTACCCGCTCGCGAACCCGTTGCGGCGGTCGTCGAGCAGCACGACCGTGCGGTCGGCGTAAGCCACGACGCTGACCCGCGACTCGACGTAGGCCTCCCAGCCCGCCATCGCGGGCGTCACGCAGGCTCCCTCGCGGGTGCTCACGCACGCCCGACCCGGCCCGTAGGTGTCGGCCAGGAGCTGGTTGAAAACGTCCAGCATCTCCTTCTGCGTCCCCGGCACGAGGTACTCCTGGACACCGGAGAGCGAAGCCGCGTCCGCCACGGCCCGGGTGGCGGGCACGGCGGAGAAGACGAGAGAGAGGAGAGCGACGACCCGGGACAGGCCCCGGCCGGCGCGAACCGCACATCCCCGCAACCGCATGGGCTTCGCCTCCTTGCTCAGACCGAAGCCGGTCTGGCTCGTTTCGATTGAATTCATCGGCCGACTGACGAACCGGCTACTCGGAGGGATGCGCGAAGCCTACCAGACCCGACCGTCGAGGGGAACCCCAAAAAACGGGTCAGTCCCTCGGGTGCCCCGCGCGCGCCCACCCGACCCGGATGCGCGCGCTCACGCCGCGCTCCGCAGCGGGACCCGCACGAGGACCCACGCCAGCACCGCGAGCGGGACGAGGGCCAGCCAGGCGCCGGCCGGCCCGTCCACGAAGGGGAGCCCGGGCAGGCCGACGGCCCCGGCAATCGACGTGAACCGGTTCGACGTGAGCACGAGGCCGGCGAGCACCACCCCGGTGAGCGACTCCCCCGCGATGAGACCGGACGCCACCAGGGTGCCGGTGCCCTCGACGCGCGCGGCCGCCTCGCCGGCGAGGCCTCGGCGCCGCCCGCGCCACTCGACCAGCGCCTTCAGGCACCCGCCGAGGAAGATGGCGCCGGTCGTGGCCGGCGGGAGGTACATGCCCACCGCCACCAGCATCGGCGAGGGCGACTTGATGAGGACGAGGGCCAGGGCGAAGGCCATTCCGAAGAGGATGAGCGCCCACGGCATCTCGCCCCCGACGATGCCCTGCGCCATCTGGGCCATGAGGCCGGCCTGGGGCGCCGGGAGGGCGGGGTCGCCGATGCCGATCCCGCCCTGGCGGATGTTGCCCTCGTGGAGGATCACGATCGGGAAGACGAGGACGAACGAGGTGACGACCGTGGCCACGATCTCGGCCACCTCCATCTTCCACGGCGTGCCGCCCAGGATGTGGCCCACCTTCAGGTCCTGGATCAGGCTGCCGGAGACGCAGCAGGCGCAGCACACGACCGCGGCCACGCCGAGCACGGCCCCGACGCCGGCGAGGCCCGTGACGCCGAAGCCCACCATCAGGAGGGCGGCGATGATGAGCGTCGAGAGGGCGAGGCCGGAGACCGGCTGGTTGGACCCGCCCACGAGGCCGACGAGGTAGCCGCCCACCGCGGAGAAGAGGAAGCCGGTCACCATCATGACGACCGCGGCCACCGCCGCCCCGACGAGGCTCTGGCTGAAGTGGTAGTAGATCAGGAAGACCGGCAGGGCGAGGGCGACGATCCCCGCGAGCACGGCGCGCGAGGGCAGGTCCTTCTCCGTGCGCAGCGGCTCGGCGGCGCTCCCGCGGTGCAGCGCCCCCCGGAAGGCCTCGCCGATCGAGCCCCGCATCCCCCACATCGTGCGGGCGGCGCCGACCAGCATCGCGCCCACCGCGATCGGCCGGATCTGGTTGTACCAGACGGAGAAGACGACCTCGGTGAGGGGCGCCGGCCCCTGGGCCCGGCGAGCAGCTGCGGCAGGCCCGGGTTCAGGAAGAGGGCGAGCGGCACCAGCACCAGCCACGCGAGGACGCCCCCGGCGAAGTTGATGGCGGCGAGCTCGAACCCGATGATGTAGCCCACCCCGATGAGCGCGGGCGAGATCGACGGCGTGGCGGCCACGAGCGCGCCCTTGTGCGTGACGTCCCCGAGCGGCGCCCGGCCCGAGTCCATGTGGTGCACGATCGAGGCCGGGAGCTCCTTCACGAGCTGGACGCTCTCCTGGAACAGGCGGATCCCGGCCGGGTCCTTGAAGACCTGGATCAGCATGCCGAGGCCCATCGCCCCGAACACGTAGCGCGCCCCGGTGTCCCCGCTCTGGCCGGTCTTGACGATCTCGGCGCAGGCGCGGCTCTCGGGAAACGGCAGGCCCGCGTCGACGGCGAGGGTCCGGCGCAGCAGGATGATGAAGAGGATCCCGAGGAGGCCGCCCACGAGGAGGATGAGGGACGTCTCCCAGTAGCTGAAGCTCGTCCAGAGCCGCTGCCCCCCGACGTTGACCATCACGAAGGCGGGGACGGTGAAGATGGCGCCGGCGGCGAGGGCCTCCCCCACCGAGGCCGCGGTGCGCATCGTGTTCTGCTCGAGGACCGAGCCCCGGAAGAAGGGCAGGCGGAAGGCGGCGATCGCGAGGACGGCCGCCGGGAAGGTGGCCGAGACCGTCTGGCCGGCCTTGAAGCCGAGGTACGCATTGGCCGCGCCGAGGAAGGCGGCCACGACCACCCCGAGGAGGAGCGCCTTGGCCGTGAGCTCGGGGAGGCTCTCCTCCGGCGGGACGAAGGGCTTGGGGTGCTGGCTCATCGGAGGAGGATCCTATCCGCCGCTCAGAAGAGCCGCTCCGAGAAGGCCGGCAGCTTCAGGACGCGGTCTTTCACGATCTCCGCCCAGTCCTCCCTGCGCCCTTCGGGCAGCCGCTCGCAGGGCAGCGCCCGCTCGTCGACCAGCTCGTCCACCAGGCGGTCGATCTGCCGCATGAAGAACTCGTCGGTGTCGCGGATCCCGTCGGCCGAGGCGCTGCCGGAGATGGGGACCTTGAACAGCAGGTCGTAGGTCTTCATCCAGCGGTTGACGAGCGGCTCGAGCCACCGCTGCCGGCCGGCAGCGAAGACGAGGTAGGCGTAGTTGTCGAGCACGCTGCGGTCGCAGACGACGACCTCGTGGTGGGCGGCGGAGCGGATCTCCTCCGCGATCTGCGTGGCGAGGATCCACATCTGCGCCTCGAGCGAGGTCTGGCGGTTGATGGGCAGGGGCGAGAGCCGGGCGACCTCCTTCACGAGGTCCACGTGCAGCCCGCGCTTCTTGAGGACCGCGCCGAGGTCGTAGCACAGCGTCGTCTTGCCCACGCCGTGGGTGCCGATGAAAGCGAGCTTGATCATGAGGCGCGCGGATTCTATCAGGCCGCGCGCCCGCGCGTTGCCGGCCGGGCACCGCGCGTGCTGTAATGCCGCCCCGGGGTGTGGGTGTCCGACGTCTACGAGCCGTGGCAGCGGCTCGTCCGCATCGTCGTCCTGGGGAGGGTCCTCGAGGTCCCGGAGAAGAACCTCCTGCTGCGCCAGCTGCAGTACGTCGCCGAGGACGTGGGGATGGGCCGCTACTGCTGGAACGCCGAGTGCCGCTACTGCGAGGTCCACTACACGCGCCCGGACGACCCGGACGAGCACGTGGGGCTCGCCTGCCGGCTGCGCGGCTTCGAGGGCATGCGGCTGACGAAGCTCGCGCCGGAGGTGCGCTACAACCTCGCCGACGCGCTGGCCCGCGCGCCGAAGGAGGAAGAGGCCCCCCGCCCGGCGGCTACGCGCCCGCAGGCGCTGAGCCGCGCCCGGACCTGCCGGTAGGCCGTCACCAGGCTGTTCCGGGTCATCTCCAGGTGCCGCGCCGCGAACTCGCTGGCGCTGTCGCGGCGGGCCAGGCTCTCCCGCGCGCGGGCCACGAGCTTGGCGCAGGTGGCCTGCACGATGTCGTCGGCCGCGCCGCGCTCCTTCAGCGCCGCGACGTCGCGCTGCAGCTCGCTCGGCCACACGCTCGATCTCGAGCACCAGCTCGCGCAGGACGGGTCGAGCGGGTAGACGTCGTCCTCGGCTCGGCCGGCTCGGCGGGCGTGCGCCGCCACCGCCTCGGCGGGCGCCGGCCGCTCGGCCTTGAGCTCCTGGAAGGCCCGCGCGAAGACGAACGGGTAGAGGGCGTTCGCCTCCTCGAACTCCCGCTTCGACGGCCTCGTCGCGCGTCCGTAGTAGCGCTTCAGCAGCTGCTGATCACGCGCCGACCTGCCGCGTCTCCCGCTCCTCGAGCACGCCCTCGCCTCCGCGACGAGCTCCTGGATCCGCTGCGCCGACCTCGCGGTTGTGGGCGTGGGTCCGGACGTCCGGCAGGTCGTGGTCCCTGCCGTAGACGATGCGCGCGGTCGGCTCACCGTAGTTCGCGTAGGCGATCACGTTCACCCGCCGCACCCACCCCTCGGTCGCGTCGTCGAACACCGGCCCGTGTCCTCGACCTGGACGTGGTACGAGGTGCCTGACCGCGAGGAGTGGTTCTGGTTCAGCCCCATGACGCGGCACAGGTGCCGGGGCAGCAGCCCGCTGTCTTGCGGCGGCTGGATCGAATCGTCCTCGGAAGCTGTCTTGCACCTCGCTCGACAGGTCGAACGGGAAATCTATCACAAATGCGCCGAGGCGCCCGCGAAAGCCATTCCCGTGCATATTGAATGAATTAGAACGGTGGGAACCTCGCGGCATTCTCAGGCGACAAACATGAGTGCTATCTGCTCATGTTCTCTGCTTGACAGAAGCTCATCCGGAGCCTATCATTCAGTCACCTGGCGGCCGATGAGCCGCCCGGGGGCCGCAGGAGGGCCAGACTCAATGAGCAAGGTGATCGGGATCGACCTCGGAACGACCAACTCCGTCGTCGCGGTCCTCGAGGGCGGCGACCCCAAGGTCATCGCCAACTCCGAGGGCGGCCGCACGACGCCGTCGGTGGTCGCCTTCAGCAAGGACGGCGAGCGCCTGGTGGGCCAGGTGGCCAAGCGCCAGGCGGTCACCAACCCCGAGAACACGGTCTTCTCCATCAAGCGCTTCATGGGCCGCAAGTACGGCGAGGTCTCCGAAGAGCAGAAGATGGTCCCCTACAAGGTCGTCGAGGCCCCGAACGGCGACGCGCGGGTCGCCGCCTCCGGCAAGCTGTACTCCCCGCCCGAGGTCTCGGCCATGATCCTGCAGAAGCTCAAGCAGGCCGCCGAGGACTACCTCGGCGAGAAGGTGACGAAGGCGGTCATCACCGTGCCCGCCTACTTCAACGACTCGCAGCGGCAGGCCACCAAGGACGCCGGCCAGATCGCCGGGCTCGAGGTGCTGCGCATCGTCAACGAGCCGACCGCCGCCGCGCTCGCCTACGGCCTCGACAAGAAGAAGGACGAGACGATCGCGGTCTACGACTTCGGCGGCGGCACCTTCGACATCTCGATCCTCGAGGTGGGCGAGGGCGTGGTGGAGGTGAAGGCCACCAACGGCGACACCCACCTCGGCGGCGACAACATCGACCAGCGCGTGATCGAGTGGATCGTCTCCGAGTTCAAGAAGGACCAGGGCATCGACCTGTCGAAGGACAAGATGGCGCTGCAGCGGCTGAAGGAGGCCGCGGAGAAGGCCAAGTGCGAGCTGTCGACGACGATGGAGACGGAGATCAACCTGCCCTTCGTCACCGCCGACGCCTCCGGCCCCAAGCACCTCGCCCTCAAGCTGACGCGGGCGAAGCTCGAGCAGCTGACCGACGACCTGCTCCAGCGCTCGATGGGCCCGGTCCGCCAGGCCCTCAAGGACGCCGGCCTCGAGCCCAAGGACATCGACGAGGTGGTCCTGGTCGGCGGCATGACCCGCATGCCGAAGATCCAGCAGCTCGTGCAGGAGTTCTTCGGCAAGGAGCCCCACAAGGGCGTCAACCCCGACGAGGTGGTGGCGATCGGCGCGGCGATCCAGGCCGGCATCCTCGCCGGCGAGGTGAAGGACGTCCTGCTGCTCGACGTCACTCCGCTCTCGCTCGGCGTCGAGACCCTGGGCGGCGTGATGACGCGCCTGATCGAGCGCAACACCACCATCCCGACCAAGAAGAGCGAGGTCTTCTCGACCGCCGCCGACAGCCAGACCTCGGTGGAGATCCACGTGCTGCAGGGCGAGCGCGAGATGGCGCGCGACAACCGCACCCTCGGCAAGTTCCACCTCATGGGCATCCCGCCCGCCCCGCGCGGCGTGCCCCAGATCGAGGTGACGTTCGACATCGACGCCAACGGCATCCTCAACGTCTCGGCGAAGGACCGCGCCACCGGGCAAGTCGCAGGCGATCACCATCACCGCCTCCTCGGGCCTCGCCAAGGACGAGGTCGAGAAGATGGTCAGCGAGGCCCAGGCGCACTCGGCCGAGGACAAGAAGCGCCGCGAGCTCGTGGACCTGCGCAACCAGGCCGACAGCCTCGCCTACAGCGTCGAGAAGCTGCTGGGAGACAACCGCGGCAAGCTCGGCGAGGCCGAGGCGAAGGCGGCCGAGGAGGCCGTGGCCGAGGCCCGCAAGGCGCTCGAGGGCGAGGACGCGGCCGCGATCAAGGCGGCCACGGAGAAGCTGACCAAGGCGAGCCACAAGCTGGCCGAGGAGCTCTACCGGCAGAGCGGGGGCCCGGGCGGCGGGCCGACCCCGGGCGCCGACGCCGGTTCGTCCGGCGCGGGCCAGGCGCCGCCCCAGGGCGACGTCGTGGACGCCGAGTACACCGTCAAGGGCAGCTGACCGGCTTCGGGCCGCCGCGAGCGGCCCGGTTGAAAACCAGAGTGAGAAGGAGGAAGTGACAATGGCTATCGTTCGTTGGGAACCGTTCCGTGACCTGGTGAGCATCCAGGACCGCATGAACCGCATCTTCGACGAGGCCTTCCGCGGCGTACCCCGCGCGGGGGCCGAGGAGGACTGGGCGCTCGGCGGCACCTGGGCGCCCGCGGTCGACATCTACGAGCAGGAGGGCAACCTCGTCCTCAAGGCCGAGCTGCCCGGCATCGACCCCAAGGACGTCGACGTGCGCGTCGAGAACAACGTGCTCACCCTGCGCGGCGAGCGCAAGTTCGAGCCGAGGTCAAGCGCGAGAAGTACCACCGCGTGGAGCGCGCCTACGGCACCTTCAGCCGCTCGTTCACGCTGCCGAGCGTCGTCGACACCGAGAACATCAAGGCCGAGTACAAGGACGGGGTGCTCCGCGTAACGCTGCCGAAGCGCGAGGAGGCGAAGCCGAAGCAGATCTCGATCTCGATCACCAAGTGACGACCCGCAAGAAGCCGAAGAAGGCCGCCCCCCGGCGGCCGTCCACGAAGACGAACCGCCCGGCCGGGCGGTCTCCCCGCCCGGCCCCGGGCCTTTCCCCCCGAACGACAGGAGGACGACTGATGGCGAACGTGAAGCCCCTCCGCGACCGCGTCCTGGTCCGGAGGATCGAGGAAGCCGAGCAGAAGGTCGGCGGGATCATCATCCCCGACACCGCCAAGGAGAAGCCGCTGCAGGCCGAGGTGATGGCGGTCGGGTCCGGGCGCATCCTGGACAACGGCCAGACGGTCGCGCTGACCCTGAAGGCGGGCGACAAGGTGCTGATCGGCAAGTGGTCGGGCACCGAGGTCAAGATCGACGGCGAGGAGCTGCTCATCCTCAAAGAGGACGAGATCCTCGGGATCCTGTCCTGATCCGCCACGGTTTTCCGAAGAATCGATACGAAGGAGATTGACACAGATGGCGAAGGACATCGTCTACCGCGAGGACGCCCGGGCCGCGATCCTGCGCGGCGTGAACGCCCTGGCCGACGCGGTCAAGGTGACCCTCGGCCCCCGGGGCCGCAACGTCATCCTCGACAAGAAGTTCGGCTCCCCCCTGATCACCAAGGACGGCGTCACGGTCGCGAAGGAGATCGACCTCAAGGACCCGATGGAGAACCTCGGCGCCCGCATGGTCCGCGAGGTGGCCTCCAAGACCTCCGACGTGGCCGGCGACGGCACCACCACCGCGACCGTGCTCGCCCAGGCCCTCTACCGCGAGGGCATCAAGAACGTCACCGCCGGCGCCAACCCGATGGCCCTCAAGCTGGGCATCGAGAAGGCGGTCGGGGTGGTGGTCGACGCCCTGAAGGCCCTCAGCAAGCCGGTCAAGGGCAAGACGATCGCCCAGGTCGGCACGATCTCCGCGAACAGCGACGAGACGATCGGCACGATCATCGCCGAGGCCATGGAGAAGGTCGGCAAGGACGGCGTCATCACCGTCGAGGAGTCGAAGTCGATGGAGACGACCCTCGAGGTGGTCGAGGGCATGCGCTTCGACCGCGGCTACCTCTCGCCCTACTTCGTGACCGACCCCGAGCGCATGGAGGTCGTGCTCGAGGACCCGTACCTCCTGATCTTCGAGAAGAAGATCTCGAGCATGAAGGACCTCCTCCCGGTCCTCGAGAAGATCGCCCAGCAGGGCAAGCCCCTCCTGATCGTCGCCGAGGAGGTCGAGGGCGAGGCCCTCGCGACGCTCGTCGTCAACAAGCTCCGCGGCACCCTCAAGGCGGCGGCGGTCAAGGCCCCCGGCTACGGCGACCGCCGCAAGGCCATGCTCGAGGACATCGCCATCCTGACCGGCGGCAAGGCCATCACCGAGGACCTCGGCATCAAGCTCGAGAACGTCAAGCTCGAGGACCTCGGCAAGGCCAAGAAGGTCACGATCGACAAGGACAACACGACGATCATCGAGGGCGCCGGCACGGCCAAGCAGATCGAGGGCCGGGTCAAGCAGATCCGCACCCAGATCGACGAGACGACGTCCGACTACGACCGCGAGAAGCTCCAGGAGCGGCTCGCCAAGCTGGTCGGCGGCGTCGCGGTGATCAAGGTCGGCGCCGCCACCGAGACCGAGATGAAGGAGAAGAAGGCCCGCGTCGAGGACGCGATGCACGCGACCAAGGCGGCGGTCGAGGAGGGCATCGTCCCCGGCGGCGGCGTGGCGCTGCTCCGCGCCATCCCGGCCCTCGACAAGCTCCTCAGGGACGAGAAGGACCTCCCGCACGACGTGCGCGTCGGCGTCGAGCTGACCCGCCGCGCCATCGAGGAGCCGGCCCGCTGGATCGCCACCAACGCCGGCCAGGAAGGCAACATCGTCGTCGCACAGATCAAGGGCTCGAAGGAGGCCGACTGGGGCTACAACGCCCAGGAGGACAAGTTCGAGAACCTGACCGAGGCGGGCGTCATCGACCCGACGAAGGTGGTCCGCACGGCCATCCAGAACGCCTCTTCGATCGCCGCCCTGATGCTCACCACCGAGGCGGTCGTGGCCGAGATCCCGGAGAAGAAGAAGGAGGCCCCGGCGCCGACGGGGATGGACGACTATTGATCCCCGACCGGTCGGGGCCTAGTCCGTGGGGGCCCCGACCGGTCGGCTCATCGTGTCCGTTGTCCGTTGTCCGTTCCGGAGGGCACCGGGGGACGCCGGTCCCCCCCATCCCGGGCCCGGGTGACAACTTTTGACGCGCGTGCGCCGTAACTGCTTGAGAAAAGGGGCCCTTAGGGGCGCGCTCGGGCAGCATCGGACTTGCATGCGGCGGTATACTCAGTGGCTCTTCAACACGCAATGGGAATCGACGGGAGGACGTGGACGTAACTGAGAGTGCGACGGGCCGCTGCCCGGTCGCCACGGAGGATCGATCTTCGATGAGAACCCGGACCCTGACGGTCGCGTCTTTCTTCTCGGTCGCGATGGCCGCGACCCTGCTGGGGGCGCTCTACACCTCCCAGGTCCGGAGGCCCGAGCCCGCCCAGGCGAGCACCGTTCCGACGGCCGCCGAGGCCCAGCCCACGTTCGGGCACGGGGGCTTCGACACGTTCCGGGACATCGCCCGCGCCGTCAACCCCGGCGTCGTGAACATCAACACCTCGAAGGTCGTGAAGCTCCCCCGCTACCGCGACCCGTTCCGGGACTTCTTCGGCGACGACTCCATGGACCGTTTCTTCGGCCAGCCTGCTCCCGAGGGGCAGGGCGGTGAGCGCCGGCAGACCCAGACGAGCCTCGGCTCGGGCTTCGTGATCGACAAGGACGGCTACATCCTCACGAACCGCCACGTCATCGAGGGCGCCGACCAGGTGGACGTCACGTTCCCCGGCGGCAAGCGCTACGAGGCGAAGATCGTGGGCCAGGACGCCCGCACCGACGTCGCCCTCATCAAGATCGAGCCCAAGGGGCCGCTCTCCCCGCTGCCCCTCGGCGACTCGATCGGTCGTCGAGGTCGGCGAGTGGGTGATGGCGGTGGGCAACCCCTTCGGCCTGCCCGGCGGCGGCAACAGCGTCACGGTGGGCGTCGTCTCGTTCACCGGTCGCGACCTGCCCCTGGGCGGGGTGCGCGGCACGTCCGTGGAGATGATCCAGACCGACGCCGCCATCAACCCCGGCAACTCCGGCGGCCCGCTGCATCAACACGCGCGGCGAGGTCATCGGCATCAACTCGATGATCGTCACCGGCGGGTCGCAGGCGAGCGCCGGCGTGGGCTTCTCCGTGCCCATCAACGTGGCCAAGGACATCCTGCCGCAGCTGCGCGAGAAGGGGAAGGTCGTCCGCGGCTGGATGGGCGTCACCATCGTCGCGGTGACGGAGGACCTCGCCGCCACGTACGGCCTCACCGACGCCAAGGGCGCGTCGGTCAGCCAGGTGACGCCGGGGTCGCCGGCCGAGAAGGCCGGCCTGCAGCCGGAGGACGTCATCCTCTCGGCCGACGGCCGCGCCGATCTAGGACAACAGCGACCTGTCGCGCTACATCGCGTCGAAGACCCCGGGGACCACCGTGAAGCTCGAGATCCTGCGGGTCAAGGAGAAGAAGGCGGTCTCCGTGACCCTCGGGACGTTCCCCGACGAGGGGGCCGGCCAGGAGGCCGAGCCGGGCGGACGGGCGAGCCTGGGCATGACCCTGCGCGACCTCACCCCGGCCCTGGCGGAGCGGATGGACCTGCCCCGCGGGACGCGCGGCGTGATCGTGATGGACGTCGAGGCCGGCGAGGCCGCGGAGAGACGCCGGCATGGTGCGCGGCGACGTGATCGTGAGCGTCAACGGCGAGCCCGTCGCGGGGGTCGCGGAGTTCGACCAGGCGGTCGCGGCGGCGAAACCCGCCGGCCGTGCCCGCCTGCGGGTCTACAACGCCCAGGCCGGGGGCGGCTACCGGTTCGTCGTCCTCAAGCTGAACTGACGGAGGATCCATGGCACGCCAGACTGAGAAGATCGATCGGGAGCGGTACCTGCTCCTGCGGGGCATGCTGGAGGACCGCCGGCGCGAGATCCACGAGAAGCTGCGGTCGCTCCGCGAGAGCATGCCCGCCGACGCCCACGACGTGCGGGACGCCGAGGAGCAGAGCGTCGACGACTTCGTGCAGGAGGTCGACCTCGCCCTGATGCAGATGAAGTCCGAGACCCTCAAGAAGATCGACCAGGCGCTCGTCCGCCTCGAGGAGGGCACCTACGGGCGCTGCCAGGAGTGCGACGTGGAGATCCCGCCCGCCCGGCTGCGCGCTCTCCCCTTCGCGGCGCTGTGCCGCGACTGCCAGGCGGAGACGGAGAGCAACGTGCGGGCCGAGCGCGAGGCCAAGGCCTTCGAGCGCCTGCAGCGCGAGCTCGCCAACGTGACCCTCCGGGCCGGCGCCCGGGACTGAGGAGGCGGATTGACCGACGAACGCAAGCCGGACTTCGAGTCGGAGGGCGTGCACGAGGTCGACCTCAACGAGATACCGACCGAGCTCGGCATCCTGCCGCTGCGCGACACCCTGCTGTTCCCGCAGGCCGTGCTGCCCCTCGCGGTGGCCCGCGAGAGCTCCGTGGCGCTGGTCAACGACGCGGTCAAGGAGCGCAAGGTCATCGGCGTCCTCACCCAGCGGGACCCGGCGGTGGACGACCCCGCGGAGAGCGACCTCTTCGGAGTGGGGACGCTCACCCACATCCACAAGATGTTCCGCTTCCCGGACGGCTCGCTGCGGCTCGTCGTACAGGGCATCCAGCGCTTCCGGATCCTCCAGGTCACCCAGTACCGCCCGTTCCTGAGGGCCCAGGTCGAGCTCATCCGGGAGGATGTCCCGGCGGAGCAGGAGATCGAGGTCCGGGCCCTCGCCCAGAGCGCGCTCGGCTTCTTCCAGCGGGTGGTCGAGCTCTCCCCCACCCTGTCCGACGAGCTGGCCACCCTGGCCGCGAACATCCAGGAGCCCCCCAAGCTCGCGGACTTCATCGCCGGCAGCCTGCCCTCGCTCAACACCGCGCAGAAGCAGGAGTTCCTGGAGACGCTCGACGTGCGCGCCCGCCTCGAGCGGGTCAACAAGGTCCTGGTCAAGGACCTCGAGGTGCTCGAGGTCGGCAGCAAGATCCAGAGCCAGGTCAAGAGCGAGCTCCAGAAGAACCAGCGCGAGTACTACCTGCGCGAGCAGATGAAGGCGATCCAGAAGGAGCTGGGCGACAGCGACGACCAGCAGCGCGAGATCTCCGAGCTGCGCGAGAAGATCGAGGCGGTGGGGATGCCGGAGGAGGCGAAGAAGGAGGCCCTGCGCGAGCTCGACCGGCTCTCCCGCATGTCCCCGGCCGCCGCCGAGTACACCGTCACCCGCACCTACCTCGACTGGGTCGTGTCGCTGCCCTGGAACAAGCGCAGCGAGGGCGAGATCGACCTCCTGAAGGCGAAGGAGGTCCTCGACAACGACCACTACGACCTCGAGAAGGTCAAGGACCGCATCCTCGAGTACCTCGCCGTCCGCAAGATGAAGCCCGACATCAAGGGACCCATCCTGTGCTTCGTCGGCCCCCCCGGCGTGGGCAAGACGAGCCTCGGCAAGTCGATCGCCTCGGCCCTCGGTCGCAAGTTCCACCGCCTGAGCCTCGGCGGCATGCGCGACGAGGCGGAGATCCGCGGCCACCGGCGCACCTACATCGGCGCCCTCCCCGGCCAGATCATCCAGGGGCTGCGCCGTGCGGAGAGCAAGAACCCGGTGATCATCCTCGACGAGGTGGACAAGGTCGGGGCCGACTTCCGGGGCGACCCCACGGCGGCGCTGCTCGAGGTGCTCGACCCCGAGCAGAACAACAGCTTCAAGGACCACTACATCGACCTGCCCTTCGACCTCTCGGAGGTGCTGTTCATCACCACCGCCAACATCCTCGACACCGTGCCCCCCGCCCTGCGGGACCGCATGGAGGTGATCCGGCTCGCCGGCTACACCGAGGAGGAGAAGCTCCACATCGCCCGCCGCCACATCATCCCGAAGCAGCTCGACAACCACGGGCTCACCGCCGAGCAGGTGGCCTTCGGCGACGAGGCGCTGGTCAAGCTCATCCGCGAGTACACGCGGGAGGCGGGCCTGCGCAACCTCGAGCGCGAGGTGGCGAGCATCATCCGCAAGGTGGCCCGCAAGAAGGCCGAGGGCCTCGACGAGACGGTGGCCGTCACCCCGGAGAAGGTCGAGGAGTTCCTCGGCGCGCCCTACTTCCTGCGCGAGGAGGAGATGGACGAGCGCAGCCGCATCCCCGGCGTCGCCACCGGCCTGTCCTGGACCGCCGCCGGCGGCGAGGTGCTCTACATCGAGGCCTCGCAGATGTTCGGCAAGAAGGGCCTCACCCTCACCGGCCAGCTCGGCGACGTGATGAAGGAGAGCGCGCAGACCGCCCTCTCCTGGGTCCGCGCCCACGCCCGCCAGCTGGGGATCGAGGAGTCGTTCTTCGAGCGGGTCGACCTCCACCTCCACGTCCCGGAGGGCGCCATCCCCAAGGACGGCCCCTCGGCCGGGGTGACCCTCGTCACCGCCATCGTGTCGCTCCTGACCGGCCGCCCGGTCCGGCCGCGCGTGGCCATGACCGGCGAGATGACCCTCTCCGGCCGCGTGCTGCCCGTCGGCGGCATCAAGGAGAAGGTCCTCGCCGCCCACCGGCTCGGCGTCAAGGAGGTGCTCCTGCCCAAGCGCAACGAGAAGGCGGTCAAGGAGGACATCCCGGACAACGTGCGGGCCGACCTGAAGCTCGTCCTGGTCTCCTCCATCGAGGAGGTGCTCGAGAAGGCCCTCCTGCCGGGCGAGCCGTACGAGGTGCGGGAGAAGGACCGCTGGCACCTGAGGCTGTCGAACTGACGCTCCGTCGCGTTCCCCCGCACCCTCGCTCCCGCCCCTCAGGCGCGGGAGCGAGGGATCTGGTCTGTTTCGCAGGGCCTTGGGGAGGGCCGCGTAGTCGGGGCGCCCCGGGAAATGCCACCCGCAACGGCCAGCCTGTTCCCAGCTTTCTCTTAGATGGGGGGACCCCGTCCCCCCATGCCCCCTTGGGTTGCCGTGGCGCTCGCACGGCCGGCCGTCCGTTGACGATCTGCTGGCCCGTCGGTCATCATGCCGTCGCCATGCTGTGCCCGAAGTGCGGGTCCGAGAACCCGCTCGACGCGACCCGGTGCTCGGCCTGCGCGGACAGCCTCGCGATCGCCGTTCTCGAGGTGGTCCGCGGCGAGGTCGCGGAGAAGATCCGCTTCCTGAAGCCGCGGGCCTACCTGGTGGGCCGCGCGCGCCACAACGACATCGCGATCAGCGAGCCCTCGATCTCGAAGCTCCACGCCCGCCTCGACTTCCAGGAGGGCCGCTTCTTCATCGAGGACGCGGGCAGCCTGCACGGCGTCTACGTGAACGCGGTCAAGGTGCGCCGGGTCGAGCTCTCCCCCGGGGCCCAGATCCAGCTGGGGAACGTCACGCTCAAGTTCTCGCCCCTGGGGACGGAGAGCGCCACCGGGGCCATGGGCAAGCTGCCCTGGCTCGAGCAGCAGCAGCTGCTCCTCTCGCTCGTCCAGACCCTGAACTCGACCCTGGTCCTCAGCCAGGTGCTCGAGCAGGTCCTGGACGCCATCATGCACATCACGGGCGCCGAGCGCGGCTTTCTCCTCCTCGCCGACGGCTCTTCGCTCGCCTCCCGCTATCCCGCGGTGGCGGGGCTGCGCCTGCGCGTCGCCCGCGGAAGGGCCGCCGGCGGTGCGGCCAACGGGCACGGGATCTCCGGGTCGATCGTCCGCCGGGCACTCGAGACGGGCGAGGTGGTCTCCACCGCCCGCACCCCCGCCGAGGCCTCCGAGCTGGCGACGACGTCCTCGGGCATGCCGGCCGAGGACACCCGGCCGCTGCACACCGTGGTCTGCCTGCCCCTGCGCTCGCCCCGGACCTCCGCCGGGTCCCCCGGCGCCTACCCCGGCGCCCTCGGCGTGCTCTACGTGGACAACGCCGGGTCGGCGGAGCCCTTCAGCGGGGACGCCCTGCGGGCGGCCGAGGCCCTCGCTCGCCACGCCGCGCTCGCCATCGAGAACGCCCAGCTCTTCGAGAGCGAGCAGCACACGATCGAGGAGCTGCAGAAGACCCAGAAGCAGCTGCTGCAGTCGGAGAAGCTCGCGACGATCGGCCAGATGGCGGCGGGCATCGCCCACGAGCTCAATACCCCCCTCACCTACATCATGGGTAACCTGGAGCTGCTCGAGCTGCAGGACCTGTCTCCCTCCCAGAGGGAGATGCTCACCTCGGTCGGGCGGGGGGCCGAGCGCATCCGCGCCCTGGCCCAGAGGCTGCTCGCCTTCAGCCGCCCCGGCCGGGAGGAGATGGCGCCCCTCGTGGTCAACGACGTGGTCGAGCGGAGCCTGGAGCTCTGCCAATACCAGATCCTGAGCGGGCGGGTCTCCCTCGTCCGGCGGCTCGACGCGGACCTGCCTCGCGTCCTCGGGGTGTCGAACCAGCTCGAGATGGCCCTCATCAACCTCGTGGTGAACGCCGTTCACGCGATGGGCGAGAAGGGCGGCACGCTCACCGTGGGCACGAGGCGGTGCGGAGACCAGGTGGAGATCTCCGTGGCCGACGAGGGGCCGGGGATCCCCGACCGCATCCGGGGGAGCCTGTTCGAGCCGTTCGTGACGACCAAGCCCGAGGGCAAGGGCACCGGCCTCGGGCTATCGACGGTCCTGATGGTGGTCGAGCGCCACAACGGCCGCGTGGACTTCGACTCCGACGAGGGCCGGGGCACCACGTTCCGGGTCACCCTCCCGCCGGCCCCGCAGTAGGCGCGGCCGGGCCGACCCTACTCGACGACCGCGATCTCGCCCCGCTCTACGGCGGCGGCCTCGCCGGTTTCCAGGCAGCAGTGGAACGGGAAGACGCCCGCCCGCTCGGGCGTCAGGTCCAGCCGCGTGGCCCGACCCGGGACGATCCGCTTCTCGATGCGCAGCGCATCGACCGCGAAGCAGTGCTCGACGTCCACCGAGGAGAGGACGATGCGCGTCGTCTCCCCTCGACGCAGGGTCAGCCGGGACGGCTCGAAGCCGCGCTTGGACGCCCGGACCTCGACGGCCGGACCGGCGGGGGCCCCGGCGGCCACGGCTCCCGTCACGACCAGGAGCAACGCGGCCGCCAGTCCCCGTGCCGTCACGGGCTATCCCCGTCCGTGGCCACCGCCGGGGCGCCGGTCGCGATCGCGGCCGTGACCGCCCCCGTGGCCGTGGCCGCCGCCGGGACGCCGGTCACGATCGCGGCCGTGACCGCCCCCGTGGCCCCCGGGGTGGCCGTGCCCGCCGCCGGGCGGCTGCGAGCCGCCCTGGCCCTCGCCGCCGCCCTCCGGCCCGCTGCCGCCCTGCGCCTCCTCGAGGAGAGCCTTGCGGGAGAGCCGGATCTTGCCCGAGGGGTCGATGCTCACGACCTTGACCAGGACCTGGTCCCCCTCCTTCACCTCGTCGTGCACGTTGTTGACGCGGTGGTGGGCCATCTCCGACACGTGGAGCAGCCCGTCGGTCCCGGGCAGGATCTCCACGAACGCCCCGAACTCGACCACCCGCACCACCTTGCCGAGGTAGCTCTTGTTGAGCTCGGGCGTCGCGGTGAGCTCCTCGATGATCGCGATGGCCTTGCGGGCCGCCGACTCGTCCACCGAGGCGATCGACACGCGGCCGTCGTCCTCGACGTCGATCTTGCACCCGGTCCGCTCCACGATCGAACGGATCATCTTCCCGCCCGGCCCGATGATGTCGCGGATCTTGTCGACCGGGACGCGGATGGTCAGGATCCGCGGCGCGTAGGGGCTGATGTCGGCCCGCGGCTGGGCCAGGGCCTCGAGCATCCGGTCGAGGATGTGGAGCCGGCCCACCCGGGCCTGCTCCAGGGCGCCCACCATGAGGCCCGGGCTGACGCCGCCCACCTTGATGTCCATCTGCAGGGCGGTGATCCCGGCGCGGGTGCCGGCGACCTTGAAGTCCATGTCGCCGTAGTGGTCTTCCTCGCCCGCGATGTCGGTCAGGACCTGGTGCCGGTCGCCGTCCATCACGAGGCCCATGGCGACGCCCGCCACCGGGCTCTTGATCGGCACCCCGGCGTCCATGAGGGCGAGGGTGCCGCCGCACACGGTGGCCATCGACGACGACCCGTTCGACTCGAGGATGTCCGACACGATGCGGATCGTGTAGGGGAATGCCTCCTCGGCCGGCAGCATCTCGCGCAGCGACCTCTCCGCGAGGACGCCGTGGCCGATCTCGCGGCGGCCGGGGCCCCGCAGGAACTTCACCTCCCCGACCGAGAAGGGCGGGAAGTTGTAGTGCAGCATGAAGCGCTTGCGGTACTCGGCCTCCTGCACGGTGTCGATGATCTGCGAGTCCTCCGAGGTACCCAGGGTGGCGGTCACCAGCGCCTGGGTCTCGCCCGCGGGTGAAGAGGGCCGAGCCGTGGGTGCGCGGCAGGACGCCCACCTCGCAGCTGATCGCCCGCACCTCGTCGAACCGGCGGCCGTCGAGACGATGGCCGTTCCCGAAGATCTCGCGCTTGAGCAGCTTCTCGCGCAGGCCGTCGTAGACGGAGGCGAACGCGGCCTTCTTCTCCGCCTGGTCCTCGGGGATCGACGCGACGTACGCGTCCTTCACCTTCTTCATCTGGGCGTAGGACTCGATCTTGCCCTTGATGCGCGCGGCCGCCAGGAGCGGCTCGGCCAGGGCGCCCTCGATCTCCGCCACGATCGCGGGATCGACCTCCTTCTTCGCGAACGGGCGCTTCGTCTTGCCCACCCGCGCGCGCAGGTCCTTCTGCATGGCGACGATCTGCTTGATGACGTTGTGGCCTTCGACGAGGGCCCCCGCCAGCACGTCCTCCGTCACCTCGTGGGCGCTCGCCTCCACCATGACGATCGCGTCCTCGGTGCCGGCCACCAGCAGGTTCAGCTGGCTCTTCGCCTTCAGGTCGGCGGTGGCGGGGTTGATGACGAAGGCCCCGTCCCAGTAGCCGACCCGCACCGCGCCCACCGGCCGGTCGAACGGGATGTCGGAGATCACGAGCGCGGTCGAGGCGCCGACGATGGCCAGCGTGTCCGAGTCGTTCTCCAGGTCCGCGGAGAGCAGGAGGCCGATGACCTGGGTCTCGCAGGCGTAGCCCTCGGGGAACAGCGGCCGCAGCGGGCGGTCGATCATCCGGGAGGTCAGGACCTCCTTCTCGTTCGGCCGGCCCTCGCGCTTGAAGAAGCCGCCAGGGATCTTGCCGCTCGCGTAGTTGCCCTCGCGGTAGTCGACCGTGAGGGGCAGGAAGTCCACCCCGACCCGCGGCTCGCGCTGGGCGCAGGCCGTCGCCAGGACCACGGTGTCGCCGAGGCGCACCACGACCGCTCCGTCGGCCTGCTTGGCCATCTTCCCCGTCTCGATCGACAGGGTGTGGCGGCCAAGGGCCATCTCCACTTTTTCCATTGTCTCTTAGCTCTCCGCTCACCGCCGGACGCCGCCCCTGGCGGCGATCCGGGAACACGAGGGGGCGAACCGGGACGGGGCGCTCGCGACCGGACGGGCGAACTCCCCCGACCCCGGCCCGGGGTCGGGGTCCCTTACTTGCGGATGCCCAGCTTGCCGATCAGGACTCGGTAGCGGCTGAGGTCCTTGCCCTTCAGGTACTCGAGCAGCCGACGGCGCTGCCCGACCAGCTGCAGCAGGCCCCGACGGGAGTGATGGTCCTTCGGGTGGGACTTGAAGTGCTCCGTGAGGTAGTTGATCCGCTCGCTCAGGAGCGCGACCTGCACGTCCGGCGAACCGGTGTCCTTCTCGTGGACTCGGTACCCCGAGATGACTTCCGTTTTCTGGGCCTTGCTGAAACTCACCGACTGACCTCCTCTTGACTCCTCTTTTCTCTCTTCAATGAACGGAGGAGAATACCACGCGATCCTTCGACGTGTAAACTCTCTCCCCATCTTGCACTTGGCCCCATTCGAGCTTCTCGCCTGGCTCTTTTTCGCTGCCGCGGCCATCGGCCTCCCCGGCCTCGCCCTGCAGCGTCTGGCTCGGGTCCCTCTCGACCCCGCGCTCATCGTGCCCCTCGGAACTGCCTGCTGCGCGGGAACTTACTGGCTTGCCCTCGCAACCGACCGACCGTGGGCTTTTCCCGCCGCTCTGGCCCTCCTCGGCGCGACGCTCCTCCTCCCCCTGGGGTCCTGGCGAGGGACCGATGGCCCCTCGCTGCGAGGCGCCCTCGCCCCCGCCGTCGCGGTGGTCGCCCTGCTGGCCGTGGCCCAGTACCCCTGGAACCGACGGGACGCCTCGGGGGACTTCCTCCTCGATCCTCTCGTCACTTTCGACTCCGCCTTCCACGTCGGCCTCACGCACGAGCTCGTCATCGGCCACCCGCCGCAGGTCCCCGGCGTCTCCGGCTTCCCCCTCGGCTACCATCTCGGCACCGACCTCGTTCGCGCCGCGGCCCTGCGCTGGGCGGGCACGGACCCCTGGGACTCGCTCACCCGCCTCGACGTGACGCTCTGGGCTTTCGCCCTCGTCCTCGCGCTGCGCGCGCTCGCCGCCCGCCTCGGCGCCCCCCCTCTCGCGGTTTCCCTCGCCCCGTGGGCCCTCCTTCTGACCGACTTCTCCTTCGTCTTCGGCGGCAACCCCCAGGCCCACTGGTGGGCGGACCTCCTGAGAGGGAACATCCTCATCTCGCTCGCCTACGCGAACCCCCTCGTGCCCGCGCTCGGCCTCGTCCTCGGGGCCCTGATCTCGCTCTCGCGCTTCGAGGAGACGGGCGACCGCGGCCACCTGGCCCTGGCCGCCCTCCAGGCGGCCGCCGTGCCCTTCTTCAAGGTCTTCCTGGGCGCCCACCTGCTGCTGGGGCTCGGCGTGGCCTGGCTCCTCGCGTCCCGGCCCCCCCGGGGGGCGCTGCTGCTGGCGGCCCTGCCCTGCGCCCTCGCCACCGCGGCCCTCGTCCTCGGCCAGGGGGGCGAGACCGTGCGCATCGTCCTCGCGCCCCTGGACCTCGCCTCCGTGACGCGCGAGGTCCTGGGCCTTGCTCCCCTCGGCGGCCTCGCGCTTCTCGGCTGGGGGCTCGCGTGGCTCGTCCTCTCGCTCGGCCTGCGCCTCGCCGGGCTGCCGGGGGCCGCGCGCGCGCTGCGCGGCCCGGCCTTCGCCTCGGCGCTCGGGACGATGGCCCTGTCCGGCTGGCCCCTGGGACTCCTCTTCCGCGTCTCCGCACCCGAGGTGCTCGAGGGCCAGAAGGTCGTCAACGACGCGGGCTACCTCCTCGAGCAGTCGGCTCCTCTCCTGTGGGTCTTCGCCCTCATCGCCGTCGCACGCCTCGCGTCGAGCCCCGCCCGCCGCGCCGCCGCGCTCCTCGCCTTGCTCCTGCTCGCCACCCCGGCCACGTGGCAGTACGCGGTGAAGAAGGCCGCCACTCCTCCCGACCGCCTTCCGGCCGCGATGGTCCGGGCGGTGGCCGCCCTCGAGCGGGTGTCGAGGCCGGGCGACGTCGTCCTGCAGAGGCCCCGGGCGCGCTACCCCCCCGCGCCCGTCGTCCTCGCCGGCCGGCGAGTGCCCTACGAGCGGTTCACGCCGTACCTCACCCAGTTCGCCTCGCGCCCCGACCTCGAGGCGCGCCACGAGCTCGTCTTCCGCTTCTTCCGGACGACGAGCCGCGAGGAGGCACTCGCGATCGCCCGCTCGCTCGACGCGCGCTGGCTCGCCCTCTACGACGCGGACCGTGTCCGCTTCGACACGACCGGCGCACTGGAGACCGTGCACGAGGAGGAGGGCGCGCGCGTCTACCGCATCCTCTGGCAGGCCGACGGCGCCGACCCCCGACCGACCGGTCCGGGTCAGAACACGGCGGGCCGGCAGGTGCCGCGATAGGACCCCTCTCCCCGCCGGATGTGGCCGCTCGCGAGGAGGATGTCGAACTGCTCGTTGTAGGCGTTCGTGTTCTTCACCCCGAGCTCTTCCCCGCCCTGGGCACAGAAGCCTCGCCGCTCCATTTCCCTCACCACCTCGTCGTTGAACCGATCCCAGTTCTTGACGAGGTAGCAGTTCTCACACTTCTTGTCATTGAAGTTGAAGAGGTCCGGGGACTGCTCCGTGACGCGCGTGATGGCCTTGTCGACCTGGCCGTAGAAGCCTGAGGTTTCCATGGCGCACGACTCGCGGGGGGGGTTGGAGGGGGGAAGCTTGCACGACCCGCTCGGCGCAGGCGGGGCCGTCGGCTCGGGCGTGGGTGCCGGTGTCGGCGCAGGCGTCGTCGGGGGCGTGGCGCTCGGAGCCGGTGTCGGCGCGGGAGCCCCGATCACGGGGATGCTGATCGGAGTGAGGGCCACAGGGGTGGGGGTGGCGGAGGGGTTGGGGGAAGTCGGCAGCTTCCCGGGGATGAGGTTGCAGCCAAGTCCTGCCACAACCACGACTCCGAGGACGCTCAGCAACATCGGTCGGTGCGTTCGGCTGGGCGGCATTCGGACCCCCTTGTTCCTACGTCCAGATTCTACTTGAGGAATATGGCACTAAGCAGCTTTCAATGCAAGCTTTCTTTGATTCGACCCAGCCTCCCGGCCGACCCCGGTGGCCGGGGAGGCTACTCGGGCCAGCAGCCGGTGCGGTAGATCGACACGTCGCCCTGGCGGAAGACGAGTGTCAGGAACGCGGCGTCGGGCCAAGCCTGGTCCGGGCTGGCGCGCTCGACGATGACGTGGCTGACCCGATAGGCCGCGGCCAGGGGGTGGAAGGCCTCGTGGCCTCCCGGGCGCAGGAGCTCGCGCATGCGAGCCGCCGCCGCCGCCCTCGGCTCCCACGGGACGAACGGGTTCGAGAAATGACGGTCCGTCGCCACCAGCTTGCGGCCGGCGGTCGCGACAACCCGCAGGCCCAGGTCGGGCTCGGCGAGGAACACGTCGCCGGCTGTCGCGTGGCGGCGCACCCAGAGGTTGGCCGCGACGCGGTCGGCACGGCCGCCCTGGTACTCGGCGACGCGTCGGGTCCCGACGAAGTCCTCACGCTCGCGCCACGAGGGGTAGGCCGACAGGGCGAGGCCGAGGCCGATCGCAACCGTGATGCCCGCGCCCGCCACCGCCTGCCGGCCGGGCCCTGCCGTCAGGACGGCGGCTCGATCGGCCGCCCAGCCCGCACCGCAGCCGATGAAGAGCGAGCCGAGCGCCCCCACGTACATCCAGAAATGGTGGGCGGGCACGATCGACGGTGCGGGCAGCCCCGCGCGCACGAGAGCCGGCTGCGCCAGCGCCCACGCCAAGAGCACTAGGGTCCAGGCGAGCCACAGGACGACAACCCTCCGGTGGGCGGGCGCGAGGCGCGAGGCCCCGCGCCCCCCGAGCGCGAGCAGCCCGAGAGCGGCGAGGCCCAGCAGCACCGGCCGGTCGAGCGACCCCTGGAGGATTCTCCCGAGGTCCGCGATCCCGGTGCCCGGCCACGTCCAGGAACCCGGGGCGGGGTTCACGATCCGCGCGTGGTACCGCAAGACGATCGACCACAGGAAGGGCGAGGCGACCAGGAGCGCGGTCGAGAGCAGCGCCACGAGCCGGACGAGCCTCTGTCGGCCTGTCGCGGACGAGTCCAGGGCCACGAAGCTCGCGGCCACCGCGCCGAGCAGCAGCGCCGGAGCCGTGTGGGCGAGAAACGTCAGGCCGAGCAGGCCGCCGACGGCGACGAACCGTGGCAGCGCCGGCCGGCGGGCGGCCACCGCGAGCACGGCCAGGCCGGCGTAGAGCGGTCCCTGCGCGAGCTGGGCCGGGAACGGCCAGGGCGAGTAGGTCGCCGACAGCAGGGCGGGCAGCTTCCCCGGCGTCACGAAGACGAACGCCAGGACCGCCACGAGGGCTCGCGGCCAGCCGACCAGGCCCGCCGCGAGGCCGGCGAACGCCAGGGGAGCGGCGAGCCCCAGCCAGGGCCCCAGCCGGACCAGAACCTCGTGGGTCGGCACGTCGCTGACCTTCGACGCCACGGCCACCAGCGCCGGCCCGAGAGGGTTGTACCAGAGGCTCTCGCCCAGGTAGAAGGGGTCCGCGAGCCACGCCCCGTCCGCCATCGTCCGCGCCTGGGCGGCGTCGCGGAACAGGTCCTCGTCGTAGGGCCAGTCGAGGCCGGCGGTCGTCCCCAGGCCCCGCCACAGGGCCACCGCTCCGATCGCGAGGACGCACAGCCAGAAGGCCGCTTCGCCGGCCCCCGGCCTGCGGCCACGCACCGTCTACCCCGGCCTCGTCACCCCCGGCGCGTCGCTCAGAAGGCGGCGGGGTAGCAGCTCACCCGGTAGATGCCGGGACCGCGCCGGATCCACTTGTCCTGCAGGTTGATGTCGTACTGCTCGTTGAAAGCGTTCGAGCCCTTCTTGAGGCCGATCTCCTCGCCGTCGGTCTTCGCGCAGTAGCCCTTGCCCTTCAGGATCTCGACCACCCCGTTCTGGTAGCCCATCATGTCCTTCACGAGGGGGAAGTCCGTCGCCGGCGCGTGCTGTTCGAAGTCGAACAGCTCGGGCTTCTCCTTCAGGATCTGGCTGATCGCCGCCTCGACGTCGAGGTAGTACTTCCCGTCGGGCTCTTGCCCGCAGGCCACCTCGCGGCTCGGCGGGAGAGAGCACCCGGCCGGCGACGGCGGCAGGGCGCCCAGCGCCCGCGGCACCCCCGAGGGCGAGCACGTGACCCGGTAGCTCCCGGGGCCGAAGCGCGCCGTGTTCTTCGCAGTCAGGACGTCGTACTGCTCGTTGAAGCCCGACGTGCGCGCTACCCCGAGCTCCTCTCCGTCGGTGTCGGCGCACAGCCCCTGCCGGTCGAGGATCTTGATGAGGCCCACGTAGTAGGCGCCCACGCTCAGCACGAGGTCGCCCTCGAAGATCGCGGGCTGCTCGGCCTGGAGCGTGCGGATGGCGGCGTCGACCTGGTCCTGGAAATCCGGCGCGTCGCCGTGGCAGGCCGGGTCCGGGTGGCCGGCGGCCAGCTTCGCGCAGCTCGCGGACAGCGGAGGGTCGGGCGGCGGCGACGTCGGCACTGGGGTCGGGGTGGTTGACGGAACGCTCGGCTGGGTCGGCGGGGTGCCGGCGCTGTCTCCCCCGCCGCAGAAGCCGACTCCGAGCGAGGCGATCACGACGACCACCAGTCCCATACCGCGGCTCGACGACATCTTCATGCTCGCGCTTCCTCTCCGCCGGTCAGGCTCCGGCTAGTGAGACACGGTGCAGCTGGCGCCGTTCTCGGCGGTCACCGTGTACGACCCAGGCACGTAGGTGAACAGCTTGTATTGATTGTCAGTGTGGTTGGCGCAGCCGCTCGCCGGCCCGGTGCAGAAGCTGCCATCGGCCTTCGTCCAGGTGGGTCCCGGGCGACCCGTGTCCCTGGCCTTGCCGACCCTCCAGTTCTCGCACGCCACGCGATCCGGGGCCCCCTCCACCCGCACCGGACAGATGGTGCGGCCGTCGGTGAACCCGACCCCGTAGCAGTACTCCGGATTCGGGCCGACCAGCGGGGTCGAGTCGAGGCTGTAGTACTCCACCGACTTGATGTGCACCTTGCAGTTGAACCGCGAGATGGGCGGCGGGTACGGCCGGCCGCAGCCGCTGCCGGCCGGAGGGGCGTCCGCCGCCCGGTCCACGGGGAACGCCGAGGGCGTGCAGGTCTGCCGGTACATCGCCGTGCCCCGCCGCATGTAGCCGCTGCTCGTGAGCGTGTCCACGTCGACCGAGTACTCGCTCCCGTCCTTGAGCCGGATCGCCTGCAGGCCGGCGTCGTCGGCGTCCCGCTCGGCGCACAGGCCCGCGGTGCGCAGGTTGTTGACGAGGCCGACCAGGTACGCCTCCTTGTCCTTCACCCGGAAGGCCCGGCTCCCCGGCGGTGACTCGTCGCTGAGGTCGAAGATCTGGGGCTGCTGCTGGATCAGCAACTCCATCGCGGACTCCACCTCGACGACCAGGGCGGGCTTGCCCGGCTCGCACGTGGCGCTGACGTCGCCCTTCCCGTAGGGGCAGCTCAGGTTGTTGAAGCTGTCTCCGCCGCCGATCGGAGTGGGGGTGGGGCTCGGCTGGGGGGCCACGGTCGTGGGAGGGGTGGACGAGGAGGGTGAGCCGCCACCGCCCCCGCAGGACGGCGTCAGCAACGCGATGAGCCCGCAGGCGGCGAGCATTGCCGCGGGCCGCAGGCGTCGACAGACGAACCTCACTCGTTTCTCCTCCATGTACTCCGTTCCCGTCGCCGAACAACCTACCCTAGCGCGCCGAACGCCGACAGGCAAGCCTTCCCGGACAGGCTCACAACCTTTGACGCATCCGTGACATGCGGACGGGACCGTCGAAACCATTGACAGGGCTGGGACCATGGAGGGAGCATTCGCGCGGTTTTCGGAGCCGATCCATCCGGACTCCTGGAAAAAGACGTTTGCTTGAGTCCGCCCGTCGGCGGGAAAGGTAGAACTATGTTGGCTCGAGCAGGAAGATGTCTCGGCGTGCTGTCGGTGCTCCTCCTCTTGTCGTGCTCCCAGCTCCCCCAGGCGCTTCCTGCAGGGGAAGGGGGCCTTCCGACCGAGTCCCTGAAGGACTTGACCTCGGTACCTCCCGAGTGGGGCAACCTGGTCTCCGTCACCTCGAGCATCAAGGGAGACAACGCCGGCCTGTACTTTCAGCTCTGGTTCCAGGACGGCGAGGGGAACGTCCGCGTGGTGAGCCTCGATCCCCAGACCAATCACTTCGTACCCACCGCCGGGATCATCCGGCGCAAGTAAGGAGCTGCCCAGATGCTGCCCAGACTCATCAGCCTCGCGAGCCGGGTGCTGTTCGTCGGTGCGTTCGTCCTGGCCGCTCTCGCCGCGTGGGAGAAGGTTGCCAACATGATGGGCTTGACGCTCCTGAGAGGTGCCTATACCCCGTGGCGCCTCCTGGAGTTCTCACTGGTGGGCTTGCTGTTCGTGATTGCCCTCCAGCTGCGCGAGATAAGGTTTTCCCTGAAGGGCGTCGACGGCCGGTAGGCGGCTAGCCCAGCAACACGACGTCCGGGTGCAGACACGGCACCCGGGGGAGGCCGGGTCCCGCGGGCTCGAAGCCCCGCGGGACAGCCAACGCCACCAGTTCCCCCGCGGCGTCCAGCACGCGCACGCGGGGGGCCGGCGCGTCAGGAAACCCCTCCACGACGACGTCGCGGCGCAGCTCGCGCCCGTGCCCCACCAGGCGGCGGCCCTCCTCGCCCACCCTCACCGCGGGCAGCTCGGGCAGGAGGCCCGAGAGACCCACGAGGGCCTCCCGGGCCCCGGAGAGCTCGTCGCCGGGCACCGCCTGCGACAGGCCGAACGCTCCCGAGCGAGTCCGCCGGAGGGCCGCCAGGTGCGCCCCGGTCCCGAGTCGCTCGCCGAGGTCGCGGGCCAGGGCGCGCACGTAAGTCCCCGGCGAGCAGCGCACGACGACCTCCAGCCTCCCGCCATCCGTCCCGAGCAGCTCGAGTCCGAAGACGGTGACCGGAGCCGCGGCGCGCGGGACGGCCTCGCCCCGACGCGCGAGCTCGTAGAGGCGCCGCCCCCCGACGTGCCGCGCCGAGAACGCCGGGGGCACCTGGTCGAACGTGCCGACCAGCCCCCGGAGGGCCGCGGCGAGCGCGTCGGGGGCCACGTCCACCGCCCCCGGCTCTCCGAGGGGCTCGCCCGTCGCGTCGTCCGTGGTGGTGGCGAAGCCCAGCCGCACGGTCGCCACGTACTCCTTCTCGCCCTCGCCCAGGAAGCGGGCGAGGCGTGTGGCGCGGCCCACGCAGACCACGAGGACGCCGGTGGCGAACGGGTCGAGGGTGCCCGCGTGTCCCACTCGCCGCGTGCCGAGGGCCCGGCGGACGCGATCGACGACGTCGTGCGAGGTGGGTCCCGCCGGCTTGTCGACGACCAGGACGCCGTCCAAGATGCGGCCTACTCCCCGCTCCCCCCGCCCTCGTCTCCGCCGCGCGAGCCCGCCCGCTCCTCCTCCTCCCGCAGCAGCTGTGCCACGCGGTCGGTCGCGTCGAGCCCCTTGTCGTAGCGGAACTCGACCTCGGGCGTGTGGTAGATGCGCAGGCGGCGCCCCAGCTCCCGGCGCACGAAGCCCGCGGCGCTCCGCAGGGCGGCGATGCTCGCCTCGCGCTGCTTCTCGTCGCCGAGCACGCCCACGTACACGCGGGCGAAGCCCAGGTCGTGGGCCAGCTCCACCCGCGTCACCGTGATGAAACCGAGGCGGGGGTCCTTCAGCTCGGAGGCGATCATCCGGGCGATCTCCTCGCGGATCTGCCCGGCGAGGCGGTCCGATCGGCGTGCCTTCACAGGAACTCCGTCTGCTGGTCCACCAGGAGCACGTCGCGGGCGGTCGCCGCCTCCCCCGCCACCGCCTGGAGGGTGGCCTCGAGGTGCGCGTGGTCGGTGTTGACGCCGACCACGGCGAGGCGCGACCGCTGCCAGAGGTCCTGGTGCTCGACCTCGGCCAGCGACACGTTGTGGCGGCTGCGGATGCGCGCCTCGAGGCTGCGCAGCGCCTGCCGCTTGTCCTTGAGCGAGCGTGCCCCGGGATAGTGCAGCTCCAGGGTCAGGAGGCCAATCACCATGCGAGCCCCCGCCCTCGGCAACCCCGGGGGGCCTGGGGGGCGGGGGCCCCCCAGATCAAAGAAAGCTGGGAACAGGCTGGCCGTTGCTGGTCCCTACTCCGCGCCATCGTTCCTCTTCACCGGTCCCCCGTCCGCTTTCCGCGCCATCTTACGCCCCCGCCACCCCGGGAACGGGGCAGAGAGCGATCTCGGGACTGGAGGGACCTACACTCCTTCGCCGGGCCATCCGGAACGCCGGCCTTCCCACCGGGGGGCATCCCGCCCCCCGGCGCCCCCGGGGCGTCTACAGAGTTTCCTTCACCTTCTCCGTCGTGAAGAACTCGATGACGTCGCCGGGCTTGACGTCGTTGTAGCCCGCGATCCCGATGCCGCACTCGAGGCCGGACTTGACCTCGCTCGCGTCGTCCTTGAAGCGCTTGAGCGAGCTGACCTTGCCGGTGTGGATGACCACGTTGTCGCGCAGCAGGCGGACGCTGGCGGTGCGGGTGACCCGGCCGTCCTGGACGAGGCAGCCCGCGATCGTCCCCACCTTGGAGATCTTGAAGGTGTCGCGCACCTCGGCCGCACCGAGCCGCACCTCGCGGATCGTCGGCTCGAGAAGGCCCTCCATGGCCTTCTTCATCTCCTCCGCCACGTCGTAGATGATCGTGTAGAGGCGCAGCTCGACCTCGTCGCGCTCGGCGATCTCCGCCGCCTTGCGCTCCGGCCGGACGTTGAAGCCGATGACGACGGCGTTCGAGGCGGCCGCGAGCAGCACGTCGCCCTCGGTGACGGCGCCCACGCCCTGGCGGATGATCCGGATCTTGATCTTCTCCTGCGGCAGCTTGTTGAGCTGGTCCGCCACCGCCTCGAGCGAGCCCTGCACGTCGGCCTTGAGGACGATCGGGAGCTCCTTGAGCTGCCCCTCGGCGATCGCCCGGCCGAGGTCCTCGAGCCGGATGCGCGCGGAGGCGGCGAGCGCCTTCTCGCGCATCTTGAGCTGCCGGAAGTTGACGATCGACTGGGCCTTGAGCTGGTCGGTCACGCCCGAGCAGCTGGTCGCCCGGCTCCGGCAGGGAGGGCAGGCCGAGGATCTCGACCGGTGTCGACGGCCCCGCCTTCGTGAGCCTCGAGCCGCGGTCGTCCACGAGGGCGCGGATCTTCCCGCTCACCGCCCCCGCCACCACCGTGTCCCCGACGCTCAGCGTGCCGTCCTGGATGAGCACGGTCGCCACCGGCCCGCGGCCCTTGTCGAGGCGCGCCTCGAGGACGGTGCCGACGGACGGGCTTCTTCGGGTTGGCCTTGAGCTCCTGCATGTCGGCCACGAGCAGCAGCATCTCGAGCAGCTGCTCGAGGTTCTGCTTCTTCTTCGCGGAGACGTTCACGAAGACCGTGGTGCCCCCCCACTCCTCGGGCATCAGCCCCCGGTCGGAGAGCTGCTGGCGCACGCGGTCGGGCTGCGAGTCCGGCTTGTCGATCTTGTTGACCGCCACCACGATCGGCACCCCGGCCGCCTTGGCGTGGTCCATCGCCTCGACGGTCTGGGGCATCACGCCGTCGTCGGCCGCGACCACCAGCACGACGATGTCCGTGACCTTCGCCCCGCGGGCGCGCATGAGGGTGAACGCCTCGTGGCCGGGGGTGTCGAGGAACACGACGCGCCGCTCGCCCACGTCCACGTGGTAGGCCCCGATGTGCTGGGTGATCCCACCCGCCTCCCCCGCCGCCACTGCCGTCTGGCGGATGGCGTCGAGGAGCGAGGTCTTGCCGTGATCGACGTGGCCCATGACCGTGATCACCGGGGCCCGCGGAAGGAGGTCCTCCGGCTTCGACTCCACGGCCTGGACCTGGACGAGCTCCTCCTCGAACGACTGGATCGACGCCTCGTAGGCGAACTCGTGCGCGATCTCGATCGCCAGCTTCGGGTCCAGGCTCTGGTTGACGGTGGCCATGATCCCGCGCGTGATGAGCGCCTTCATGATGTCGCGCGACTTGACGTCGGGCATCTTGTCCGAGAGCTCCTTCACGGTGACGCCCTCGGTCAACGTGATGTTGCGCGGAGGACCGCTGTAGGCGGGCTTCTCCTCCTTCGGCGGCGCGACCGGGGTCTTGGCCTTGGCCCGAGGTGCCGGGCGGCCCACGGGAGCAATCGGGCGGGAACCTGGCCCCCCGGGCCTCGCCCCCGGCCCCCCGCGAGCCGAGACGGGGTGCGGCGAGCGCGGCAGCGGCGCGCCGGACACCGCGTGCGGGCTCGTCGGGTGCGGGCCCGCCGGCCGCGGCGGGGCGATCGGCCGCAGTGGCCGCGGGGCCACCGGCCGCGCCACGATGCGGGCCGGCGCCGCCGGAGCACCGGGCGCGACGGGCGCCGCAACCGGTGCGACCGGTGCCGCGACCGGCGCCGCCTCGGGAACGCGGGCGGCCGGTGGAGCCGGCGGCGGCGCGGGCGCCGCCGGAGCGATCGGCCTCACGGGACCGGCCAGCCGCGGCACGGTGACGGTCGTACGGACCGGGCCCGGCGGTGGCGACGGGGGTGACACCGCGACGGGGGGCGCCGGGACCTCGGCCGCGGGGGCCTCGATCTCGACCTCCGCCTCGGCCTCGACCGTCAACTCGGCGGCCGCGCCCTCCTCCTCGCCTTCCTCCGGGATCGGCAGCGGCTGCAGGGTCGCGGACTTCGGGGCCAGGCGGGGAGCGCCCGGGGCGTGAGCGAGCGCCGCCGGCGTCGCGTCGGCCGCCGCCTTCTCCGGCTCGGCCTTCTTGCGCGCGCGGCCGGACCTGCGCGCCTCGGCCGCCTCGCGGGCCTCCTGAGCCGCCTTGTCCCGCGCGGCCCGCTCGGCCGCGACCTTCTCCTGCTGCTCGCGCTCGATGCGGTCCCGCTCGTCCTCGTCCTCGTCGCTGCCGTAGACGCGCCTCTTCTTCGCGGTCAGCGCGTCGATCTTCATGATGCGCCGCAGCTTGTCGGCGGTGTCCTCCTCGACCGAGCTCGAGGCGGTCTTCACCTCGACCCCGAGCTTCTTCAGGCGGTCGATGACCTCCTGGCTCGAGAGCTTCAGGTCCCGGGCGAGAGTGAAGACCCTAACGTTCCCCATCCGTCCCACCCTCCTCGCCGCTCTCGCGGGCGACCGCTTCATCGGTGGCCTCGGTGGCCTCGGTGGCCACGGGGGCGTCGGCGGCGTCCGGCGCCGGCGGTGCCTCCTCGACCTGCGCCTGCTCCTCGACCTGGGCCTGCTCTGCGGCCACCCTCGCCGCCTCTTCCGCGGCGTCGTGCTCGTCCCACTCCAGCCGTGCCTGGGTGGCGGCCTCGCGGATCTTCTCCACCGTCTTCGGGCCGACACCCTCGATCGCGACGAGCTCGTCGTCCGACATCTCGAGCAGGTGGGTGAGGCCGTGGATCCCGGTCTCGACCAGCTTGTGGACGGTCTTCTCGCCCACCCCGTGGCGCTCGAGGCTGCGGATCTCGTCCACCGCCCGCGCCATGCGGGCCATCTCGGCCTCGACCTCGCGGCGCTTCTCTTCCTCGCTCTTGATGTCGATCCGCCAGCCCACGATCTTGGCGGCGAGGCGCACGTTCTGGCCCTTCTTGCCGATGGCGAGGCTCAGCTGCTTGTCCTCGACCACCACCTCCATGATCCGCTGCTCCTCGTCCACGATCGAGACGCGGCTCACCTTGGCCGGCGAGAGCGCGTTCACCACGAACGTCGTGGGGTCGTCGCTCCACTCGACGATGTCGATCTTCTCTCCCCGCAGCTCGCGGATGATGGACTGCACGCGGGTGCCCTTCATCCCGACGCAGGCCCCCACCGGGTCGACGTCGCGCTCGCGGGAGATGACGGCCACCTTGGCCCGCTCCCCCGCCTCGCGCACGGCGCCCCTGATCTGCACGGTGCCGTCGTAGATCTCCGGCACCTCCATCTCGAAGAGCTTGACGAGCAGGGCGGGGTCGGTGCGGCTCACGATCACCTGGGGGCCCTTGGCCGCCTTGGCCACCCGCACGATCGCGACCCGCACCCGGTCGCCGGTCTGGTAGGCCTCGGCCCGGCTCTGCTCCTTGCGGGGCAGCAGCGCCTCGGCCCGGCCCAGGTCCACCACGAAGTCGCCCATCTCCTGGCGCTTCACGATGCCGTTGACGACCTCGCCCACCCGGTTCGAGTACTCGGCGAAGACGTTGTCGCGCTCCGCCTCGCGCACCTTCTGGAAGATGACCTGCTTCGCGGTCTGGGCGGCGATGCGCCCCAGCACGTCGGTCGGCTTCGGGAACTCGATCTCCTGCCCGAGCTCCACCTCCGCCCCCGGGAACATCTGCCGGGCCTCGTCGAGGGTCATCTGGGTCTCTTGGATCTCCACCGTCTCCACGATCATCTTGACGGCGAAGACCTCGATCTGCCCCGTCTCCTCGTTGAAGCGGCTGCGGAGGTCCTCCGCGCCCTTGTAGTACTTCTTCGAGGCGGTCAGGATCGCGTCCTCGATGGCGGCGATGATCACGTCGGGATTGATGTTCTTCTCCCGGCTGATCTGCTCGATCTGCTGGCGCAGCTGATTGGCCATGGGTACCGTGCTACTCCGCTATCCGTGCCTTCGGAAACTCGACTTCGAGATGGCCGTGGGAGACCTTCGAGAGGGGCACGCGCGCCTCGCCCTGCCCCTTCTCGAGATCCAGGTTCACGACTCCGTCCTCGCAGGAGACGATCCGGCCCGTCCAGTGCCGCCGGCCGTCCACCGGCTCGTAGCTCGACAGCTTCGCGAGCCGGCCCGCGAAGCGCCGGTAGTCGGCCTCGGTCTTGAGCGGACGGTCCAGGCCGGGCGACGAGACCTCGAGGGTGTAGTGGCCCTCGATCGGGTCCTCGGCGTCGAGGATGGCGGACACCTCCTCCGACACCGACTGGAGGTCGTCGAGGCCGATCCCCCCGGGCTTGTCCACGTAGAGGCGCACGAGCTGCCCCCCGGCCGCCCGCTTCATCTCGACGTCGACGAGCTCGAAGCCGCGGTCGGCCGTCACCCGCTCGGCGACGGACCTCACCCGCTCGACCGTCCCCTCCTGCCTCGTCAGGTTGTCCCCTCCAAAAAAAAGAGTGGGCGACACCCACTCTGGTCCAGCGCCCGTCGCCAGAAGAGGAAGTCTACCAGCAAGGCGCCGGTCCCGCAAGGACGGGGTGACCCTTGCGATCGACCGTCCTCTCGATGTAGCTTCCGCCTACGGTCTCGCCACCAGCCGTTCCCCGTGCCGCCGGGCTCACCCGGCTGGGAGGACAAAACGTGACAAGGATGCTTCGGCCCCACCTGCTGCTCGTCGGATTCCTGCTGACCCCGTCCCTCGCCCTCGCCCAGCAGCCCGAGAAGGTGACTCAAACTCAGCCGCCCGCGGCCCAGCCCTCCCCGCCACCGGAGAAGCCGATCTCGATCCTCGAGGAGATCACGGTCACGGCCCAGAAGCGCGAGGAGAACATCCAGGAGGTCCCGCTCTCGGTGACCGCCCTCGACGCCGACAAGCTCGCGCTCCTCTCCGAGGGGGGCGCCGACGTCAAGGCCCTCTCCGCGCGGGTGCCGAGCCTCCTGCTCGAGTCCTCCTTCGGCCGCGCCTTCCCGCGCTTCTACATCCGCGGCCTCGGCAACACCGACTTCGACCTCAACGCCTCGCAGCCGGTCTCCATGATCGTCGACGAGGTCGTGCTCGAGAACCCGGTGGTCAAGGGGATGCCCCTCTTCGACATCCAGCGAACGGAGGTGCTGCGCGGCCCGCAGGGGACGCTCTTCGGGCGCAACACCCCGGCCGGCATCGTCAAGTTCGAGACCGTCAAGCCCTCCCAGGAGACGGACGGCTTCGCTCGCCTGTCCTACGGCACCTACGACAACGTCGACTTCAAGGCGGCGGTGGGGGGCGGCCTCACGGACACCCTGTCGGCCCGCGCCTCGCTGCTCTACCAGTCGCAGTCCGACTGGATCGACAACACCTTCACGAATCAGGACAACGCGCTCGGCGGCCAGCGGACCTGGGCCGGTCGGCTGCAGCTCCTCTGGGCGCCCACGGAGAAGTTCCACGCCCTGGCCAACGTCCACGGCTGGGACCTCGACGGCACGGCGCGCATCTTCCGCGCCAACATCATCAAGAAGGGGACCGACGAGCTGGTGGATGGCTACGAGCAGGACAAGGTGTCCCAGGACGGCCTCAACCAGCAGAAGATCAAGGCGTACGGCGGGGCGCTCAAGCTCGACTACGACTTCGGCAAGGCGACCCTGACCTCGGTGACCGGCTACGAGACGCTCGACAAGATGTACAGCCGCGGCGACATCGACGGCGGCTACGGCGCGGTCTACGCGCCTCCCTCCGGCCCGGGCCTCATCCCCTTCCCCTCGGAGAGCGCCGACGGGCTGCCCAAGCTGGACCAGTTCACCCAGGAGCTGCGCCTGTACAGCAACACGAAGGGCCGCTGGGACTGGCTCGTGGGCGTCTACTACTTCGACGAGAGCCTCAAGGCGGAGACGTTCAGCTACGACTCGCTCGCCCCCGGCAACCCGCAGGACGGGTACGCCTTCCAGACCCAGGACGCCTCCTCCTTCGCCGCCTTCGGCTCGATCGACTTCCGGCCGACCGACCGCTGGACGCTGAAGGGCGGCCTCCGTTACACGACCGACCAGAAGGACTTCTCGGCCGAGCGGCCCGACCCGACGTTCCAGCTGCCCACCGTGCGCCCGATCGTGGTCTCGACCGACGCGGACCTCGTCACCTGGGACCTCTCGGCCACGTACAAGGCGACCGAGAGCGTCAACCTCTACTCCCGCGTCGGCACCGGCTTCCGCGCCCCCTCGATCCAGGGGCGCATCCTCTTCTGTGCCGACTTCGAGGGGGGCACGAACCCGGCCACGAACTGCGTCTCCGTGGCCCACGAGGAGAAGATCATCTCGGGCGAGGTCGGCGTGAAGACCCAGATCGCCCGCAAGCTCCGCCTCAACGTCGACGCCTTCCTCTACCAGGTCGACGGCCAGCAGATCGTGGCGGTGGGCGGCCAGTTCAACACCGCGACGCTGCTCAACGCCGACAAGACGGACGGCTACGGCCTCGAGGCCGACCTCGACTGGTCGCCCTCCTCGGACTGGCTCTTCACCCTCGGGGGCTCATACAACCACACCGAGATCAACGACCCGAACCTCGCGGTGGCACCCTGCGGCGGCGGCTGCACGGTCACCAACCCGATCGTGGGCGGCCTCGCGCGCGTCGACGGCAACCCGCTGCCCCACGCCCCGAAGTGGATCTTCAGCGGCATCGTCGACTACCGCCACGTCCTCGGGCAGGGTGTCTTCAAGGCCAGCGCCGACTTGGCCTACCACAGCCAGAAGAGCTTCTTCCTCTACCAGTCGAAGGAGTTCAACGACGACTCGTTCGAGCTCGGCGCCCGCGTCGGCTACGTCTTCCAGAAGGGGCGATTCGAGATCGCCGCCTTCGGGCGCAACCTGACCGACGAGGTCATCATCCAGAACGGGATCGACTTCGACAACCTGACCGGCATGACCAACGAGCCGCGCACGCTCGGCTTCGAGGTCGTCACGAAGTTCTAGGCAGGACCTAGCCCACCCCGACGATCCGGGCGACCAGGTCGTAGGGGTGGGCCTCCGTCACCTCGCAGGTGACGAAGGTGCCGGGCGCGGCGGTGCCGTCGTTGACGATGACCTGGCCGTCGATCTCCGGGGCCTGGCCCGCCAGGCGGCCCCGAAGGAGGAGGTCGCTGTCGGGGTGGGTGCCCTCGATCAGGACCTCCACCCGCTCGCCCACCCGGGCCCGGTTCCGGCGGGTCGAGATCCGCTTCTGGAGGGCCATGAGCTTCCGCCGGCGCGACTCCTTCACCCGGGCCGGGAGCCGGCCGGGGAGGTCGAAGGAGCTCGTCCCCTCCTCGTCGGAGAAGGTGAACACCCCGACGTTGTCGAACCGGGCGTCCTTCACGAACTCCAGGAGGCGCTCGAAGTCCTCCTCGGTCTCGCCCGGGAAGCCCACGATGAAGGAGGTCCGGACCGCGACCCCCGGCACCCGCTCGCGGATCCTCTCGACCATGCCCAGCAGGTTCCCGCGCCCCGTGGGCCGCTTCATCCGCCGCAGGACCGGCTCGCTCGCGTGCTGGAGCGGGATGTCCACGTACTTGACGACGCTCTCCTCGGAGGCGATGGCGTCCAGGATCGGGTCGGTGAGGGTGGCCGGGTAGGCGTACATCACCCGGACCCAGCGGATCCCGCCGACGCGGCCCAGCCGGCGCAGGAGGTAGGCGAGCCCGTCGCGCACCCCGTGGTCGAGGCCGTAGCGGGTCGAGTCCTGGGCCACCAGCACCACCTCGCGCACGCCCCGCGCCGCGAGCGCGCGCACCTCGGCCACGACGTCCTCGACGTCGCGGCTGCGGTGCCGGCCGCGCAGGGTGGGGATGATGCAGAACGAGCACGTGTAGTCGCATCCCTCGCTGATCTTCACGTAGGCGAGCCAGGGCGGGGTCGAGAGGACGCGGGGTGCTTGGTGGTCGTACACCCAGCTCGGCAGCCCCGGCCCCGCCTCCCCCAGGGAGGTCGCCTCCCCGGACACGGCGCGGACGACTTCCTCCACCTGGCCGGTGCCGAGCGTGGCGTCGATCTCGGGGATCTCCTTTCGCAGCTCGGCGTCGTAGCGCTGGGTCAGGCAGCCGGTCACCACGAGGCGCCGCGCCCGCCCGGTCTCTTTCTCCCGGGCCATCTCGAGGATGGTGTCGACCGACTCCTGCTTCGCCCGGTCGATGAAGGCGCAGGTGTTGACGACGATCACGTCCGCCTGCCTCGCGTCGGCGACCAGGCGGTAGCCGGCCCCCTGCAGCCGGCCCAGCATGACCTCGCCGTCCACCAGGTTCTTGGGGCAGCCGAGGGAGACCAGGCCGACGGAGGTCCCCGCGACGGACTCCGGCGTGCCCGGTCCGGAGGGACCCGCAAGCGTGACAGACCCCGCGGGCGCCTCCCCGGGTAGCGAGGGGACGGGTCGCCCCCGCAACGACGACCGCCCCTGGGCGTACGCGCCGCCGGCCTTCCCCGACCCGGGGGGCTTGCCGCCCCCCAGCCCCCCCGCGGACAAGGTCAGTGGGCCTTGCCCGGCGCGTCGATCTCGTTGCCCCACTCGCGGAGCTTGTCCCGGTCGCTCGCGGAGTAGAGCTCGTCCCCGATGTCGGCGATCTGATCGCTGATCCCTCCGAGCACCTCCAGCTCCTCGCCCTGCTGCGACATGAGCGAGAGATGGTGGGCGATGGCATCGAGGCGCGGCACGGCCTTGTCCATCGCCAGGAGCAGCCCCTCCACCAGCTCCACCAGGGCCTTCCGGCTCAGGCCATCGTGCCACGTCGGTTCCATTCGACCTCCTGCGAGGGCCCTCGGCGGGCCGCGAAAACGTCATTCTACCGCGAGTTCCTGCGCACGGTCCTCACGCTATACTGGCGGAAATCGGGGGGATCCATGGCCTTGGGAACGGGAGCGAAGATCGCGATCGGGTGCGGGTGCATCCTCCTCCTCGGTGCGGTCGCCGTCGTCGGCGTCGTCGGGATGGGCGCGTGGTGGGTCAAGGACAAGGTCACCGGGGCCACGGGCGGCCTCGAGGCCATGGCGGCGAAGGCCGAGGAGATCGGCGAGTACGAGAAGAAGGCCAACGCCAGCCCCTACTCGCCCGCCGCCGACGGCGTCATCCCCGAGGGCCGCTTCCTGAAGTTCCTCGAGACGCGCAAGCGCGTCCACGGCGTCTACGAGCGGTACGAGGCCGACCTGCGGGAGCTGCAGAAGAAGGCCGAGACCTCGGGCGACAAGCTCTCCCCGTCCGAGCTCTGGTCGGCCGGCGGCAAGCTGGCCGAGGTCTTCTCCGAGATCCGCCTGGCCCAGATGAAGGCCCTGGCCGAGCTGGGGATGAGCGAGGAAGAGTACCGGGCCATCCAGATGGCGGTCTACAAGACCGCCTGGGCCTCGGACGTCGAGAAGGAGTCGGGCCGGATGCCCGCCGAGGCTGTCTCCGAGTCCATGACGGAGGCCTCAAAGGGCATGCACGACGCGATGCGCGAGGGCCTCGAGGCCGCGCAGAAGCAGGGCGTGCCCGGCAGCGCCAAGGTGTCCGACGACGACGTCAAGAAGCTCCAGGAAGGGATGGCCCGGCTCGGGCAGGACGCGGGAAGGGCCCTCGACGTGCCGAAGGCCAACGTCGAGCTGTTCCGCAAGCACGAGGCCGAGATCAAGAAGTACGCGATGAACGCCCTGGCGTACGTCGGCCTCTAGAGAGCCGCGCCAGGAGCCGCTCCGCGGCCACCGCGGCCCCGTCGGTGCGGGGGGGCGGCGGAAGCGGCGCGACGAGAACCGCCTCGAGCGCGGGGCCGAGGCGGCCCTCGCGGACCTCGTCGTTCGAAGCGAAGACGGCCGGAAGGTACCGCTTCATCTCCTCGACCATCACCGGGTACTCCGGAAAGTCGCCCCGATCCGTGTAGACGAGGCGGGTCCCGGCCCCGATGCAGTCGGTGACGATACCGTATCCGGGCTTCGTCACGACGACATCCGCGGCCCCCACGACGTCCGGGTAGGACAGCCCGGCCCCCCCGAGCACGGAGTCGTCCACGCGTCGCACGTTCGCCGGGGCCGGCCCCTCGCCCGCCCGGCCGGTGAGAAGGAACTGGAAGCCGCCCAGAGCGCCGAAGGCGGACGGCTGCAGCCCCGGCATCCCCAAGCCCCCGAAGGACAGGAGCACCGCGGGCCGCCCGTCCAGTCCAAGCCGCCGCCGGGCCTCGCCCTTCGCCACTCCCGGCCGCCGGGCCACGAGGGGCACGTCCTCGATCCGCGGGAAGGCCGACATGTCGCCCGCGAAGGGCAGGCGCAGGAGCACGGTGGCCCGGGCGTACGCCTCGCGGCACCCAGCCGCCGCCTCGGCCAGGGCGGCCTGGCGCCGCGCGAGGTGGGCGTAGATCCAGTCCCAGGAGAAGTTGCCGAGGGCCACCGACGTCAGGCCGGCCGCGCCGGCGGCGGCGAAGGCCAGCGGCGGGATGTCGCCGAGCACCAGGCGCGCCCCGGACGCGCGCAGCCACGCCGCCTCGTCGTCGACGAGCTGCTCCCAGCCCGCCCTGAAGGCCCGCCAGGCCGCCACCGTCCCCGCCTCGTCGATGACCAGCGCGTCCCGCTGCGCGAGGCCGACGTCGCACGCGACCGCGCGGACCGTCGGCGCCGGCACCACGCTCTCGAACAGGGAGGCAGGAGCCGACGTCGAGATCGTCACCGGGAGCCCCGGCGCCCGCGCTCGCAGCTCCCGCAGCACCTCTCCCGTCCGCGTCGCGTGCCCGAACCCGTGCCCGGACACGTAGACGGCGAGCATGGTTCAATCGGATAGATGCGGTACAGCATGCGCGGGAAGGCGATCGTCTCGCGCAGGTGGTCGATGCCGCAGATCCACGTCACGACGCGCTCGATCCCCATGCCGAAGCCGGCGTGGGGGAACGTCCCGAACCGGCGCAGGTCGAGGTACCAACGGAAGGCCTCCTCCGGCAGCTCGTGCTCCCGGATGCGCCGGACCAGCAGGTCGTAGTCGGCGAGGCGCTCGCCCCCTCCCACGATCTCGCCGTACCCCTCCGGGGCGAGGATGTCGGCGGAGAGGCTGTACTCGGGCGCCTCCGGGTCCGGGGCCATGTAGAAGGCCTTGATCGCGGAGGGGAAGCGGTGCACGACCACCGGGCGGTCGTACTCCCCCGCGATGATCGTCTCGTCGGTCCCGCCGAAGTCGCTGCCCGTGGGCGTCTCGGAGCCCTTGCGGTGCAGGAGCGCCATCGCGTCCTTGTAGTGCAGGCGCGGGAAGGGGGCCTTCACGTTCTCGAGCTTCGTCGAGTCGCGCTCGAGGACCTTCAGTTCCTCTCCCCGCTTCTCGAGGGCCTGGGCGACGACGTAGCAGACGAGCCCCTCCGCGAGCGCGACCGCGTCGTCGAGGTGGGCGAAGGCGATCTCCGGCTCGACCATCCAGAACTCGGTGAGGTGCCGCCGCGTCTTCGACTTCTCCGCCCGGAACGTGGGGCCGAAGCAGTACACCTTTCCGTGCGCGGCGGCGGTCGCTTCGTTGTAGAGCTGGCCGCTCTGGGTCAGGTACGCGGTGCCCTCGTCGAAGTACGGCACGCCGAACAGCGTCGTCGTCCCCTCGCAGGCGGCCGGGGTGAAGATCGGCGTGTCCACGAGCAGGTAGCCCTGGTCGTCGAGGTAGTCCCGGACGGCCTTCACCACCGTGTGGCGCACGCGCGCGACCGCGTGCTGGCGCGCCGAGCGCAGCCACAGGTGGCGGTTCTCCATCAGGAACGCCGTCCCGTGCTCCTTCGGGGCGATCGGGAAGTCGTGGACGCTCTGCAGCACGGTGGCCGCGGAGACGTCGAGCTCGTAGCCGCCCGGCGCGCGGGAGTCCGCCCGCACGGCGCCCTCGATCTCGACCGAGGACTCCTGGCCCGCCTTCTCCAGCGCGTCCCAGGCCTCGGGGGCCACCGCCTTCTTCGAAACCACCGCCTGAGCGAAGCCCGACCCGTCCCGCACGATCAGGAACTGGAGCTTGCCGCTCGAGCGCTTGTTGTGGATCCACCCGTGGACGGTGACCGTCTCCCCCGCGTGGTCCTTGAAATCCGCGATCCTCGTCGTCGTCATCTCGTCTCTCCCGTCAGGCCAGCTCGGGCACGTGCCGGGCCAGGGTCCGCCACAGCCGCTCGAGCTCCGGGTAGCGCGAGAGGTTGTGCCTCGCGTGGGCGAGGGTCCGCGGGATGTAGGGCAGGTAGACGGGGTTCTGCCGCACCGTCGCCATGAACCCGAACGTCCCCAGCGTCTTGAGGTTGCGCTGCACGCACATGAGGTCGAACCGCCGGCGGAACACCTCGCGCGGCTCGTCGGGGGCGGCCTCCTGCCGGAAGCGCTCCTTCAGGTCCTCCTGCATCGCCTCGGGCACGTCCACGTAGGCGTCGCGCAGGAGCGAGGCGAGGTCGTAGACGGCCGGCCCCATGCGCGCGTCCTGGAAGTCGATCCAGACGAGCCGCTCCGCGTGCAGCATCAGGTTGCGGCTGTGGTAGTCGCGGTGGCAGAGGACCCGGGGCCAGGAGGCGATCTCCTGGCTCAGCTGGTGGAAGGCTTCCGACAGGGTCGACCGGTCCTCGACCGTGAGGTCGCACCCCCGGTGGCCCTCGACAAAGTGCTTGAGGAAGTAGTGGAGCTCCCACGACAGCTTCTCGATGTCGAAGGCGATGCGGAAGCAGTCCACCTTCTGCGGACCCTGCGCGGCCCGGAGCTGGAGCCGCGCGGCCTGGTCCACCGCCTCCCGGTAGAGGTCCTCCTGCCGGCCCGGCTCGGCGCCGAGCACCACCTGCAGCGTCCGGTCGCCGAGGTCCTCCTGCAGCACCACCCCCCTCGAGCCGTCCACGTCCACGGTGGCGGGGACGGGAAGCCCGTAGGCCTCGAGCAGTCGGTGGACCGAGAGGTAGGTCAGCTCCTCGGGGGAGAAGGGCTCGGGGTACAGCGCGAGGACGTGGCTGCGGCCCCCGTCCACGAGGCGGTAGTAGCGCCGCGTGGACGCGTCGCCGGAGAGCGGGAGCACCCGCACGGCGCCCGCGTCCTCCGGCCGCCTGTCCTCCAGGTACTGCCGGATGAGGGCGAGCGCCCCCGCGGCGTCCAGCGGCTCGCCGGCCGTCCTCCCCGTCACAGAAGCTCCACCCACGCCATGTCCCCCCGTCGCTCGACCCGTCCCCCGCCTCGGTGCCGTCCGCGAGGGCCGCGGCCGGCAGGACGATCACGTCCGAAGCCCTCTCCCCCGCCCGCACGACCCCGCCCGTCGCCACGACGGCGCCCGCGACCCGCGCGCCGGACTCGACGACCGCCCCGTCCCACAAGACGCTGCGCTCCACCCGCGCCCCGCCCCCCACGCGCGCGGCGCCCACCACGCAGCGCCGCACGCGCGCGGTGGCGCCCACACGCGCCTTCCCGTCCACGAAGACACGGTCGCGCCCGCGCCCCGGCAGCAGGCGCAGCTGCGCGTCGCGGTAGAGCGAGGGGCGCCCGAAATCGTACCACGCACCCCGCGTGCGCATCCCCTGCAGCTGCGCGTCCTCCGCGAGGAGCGGGATGTAGAGGTCACGCACGCTGTCCGAGGCGCCCTCGGGAAGGCGGTCGAGGAGGGCCGGGTCGAGCACGTGGACGCTCGCGAACATCGTGACCGGGCCGTGCGCTGGCCTCGGCCGGCCGGCAATCGAGAGGATCCGGCCGGACCGGCTCGTCACGACGGGCGAGTAGGCGCAGGGGACGGGGTTCCTCCGCAGGGCGAGAGTCGCCCGGGCCCCCGAGGCGCGGTGGGCGTCGGCGAGCTTCCGCAGGTCGATGTCGAAGAGCACGTCGCCGTTCACGATGAGGAGCGGCTCGTCGCCGAAGAGCTCCCGGACGGCGCGCGGCCCGCCCCCCGTCCCGAGCAGGACGGGCTCCTCCGAGTAGCGGATCCGCAGGCCGAACCGTCGCCCGGAGCCGAGGGCGCCGGTCACCGTCTGCGGGAGGTGGTGCAGGTTCACGACCACCTCGCGGACCCCGGCCCGCGCCAGCGCCCTCATCGTCCACTCGACGAGCGGCCGGTTCAGGACCGGGAGGGCGGGCTTCGCGAGCAGCCGGGTCAGCGGGCGCATCCTCAGGCCCTGGCCGGCGGCGAGCACCATCGCCTTCATGGCGGGAAGACCATGTCGCCCCGGCCCCCGCCGGCGAAGAAGAGGCCGACGTAGGACTCGGCGACGAAGTCGGGGGGCGAGAAGCCGAGCTCGGCGGCCACCGCCCGGATTCCCTCGGCGTCGCCCTCGACCTCGAGGAAGTCGCCGATCGGCGTCTCGTCCACCTCGACCTTCTGGCCGCGGTGGGTCCAGCTCTCGCGGTACTTCTGGTATCGGAAGAGCGGACGGTAGCCCAGCCGCTCGAGGATCGCCCGGGCTTCCCCGGGGGCCTCGACCGAGGTCTCGCGCTCCTCGCGCGACTTCACGCCGCCCTCGATCTCCCGCGGCCCCTTGAACGTCAGGAGGCTCCCGTGGGGTGTCTCGCGCAGGCGCAGCACGGACCCCTTCGCGCGCAAGGAGCCCCGCCCGTCGTCGAAGAGCACGTTCTCCTCGAAGTGGCGCGGCCGCACGAGGCGGGCCCCCGCCCGCCTCAGCAACGCCCGGGCCTCCTCGGCGGAGGCCACCCGCAGCTTGACCTCGGTCTCCCTCGGATCGCCCATGGACGGCTCAGGCGGTGGGCTCGATCACCCGCACCTTCATGTCGATGCGCTCGTTGGGGTTGTCCCGGCCGTCGCGGGGCGCGTTCACGATGCCGTCCGCGGCCTCCATGCCGCGCACCACGCGCCCGAAGGCGCTGTACTGCCGGTCGAGGAACGTCGCGTCCGACACGCAGATGAAGAACTGGGAGCCGGCGCTGTTCGGGTCCTGGGACCGCGCCATCGAGACGACGCCCCGGCGGTGCGAGGTGTCGTTGAACTCGGCCTTGATCGTGTACCCCGGCCCGCCCGTCCCGTGAGTCGCCTTCGACGCCCGGGCGTCCTTCGTGTTCGGGCAGCCGCCCTGGACCATGAAGCCGGGGATGACGCGGTGGAACGTGGTCCCGTCGTAGAAGCCCTTGCGCGCGAGGTCGAGGAAGTTCTTCACGTGTCCGGGCGCCTTGTCGGGCAGGAACTCCAGCTCGATCTCGCCGAACTTCGTCTCGATCACCGCGCGGGCCGTCTCGGCCATGAGGACCTCCGTGAACTCCCCCGACTCTATCCGAGGGCCACCGTGAATGCGAGCCTAGTGCCCCGCGCCCCCCGCGCCCGCGCCTCCGGCCACGGCCTCGAGCAGCCGGTCGATCGCGTCCTCGAAGCGGCTGTCGCCGGTCCGAAGCAGGATCCGGCGAGCCGCGTCGCGTCCGCCCCCCCGTGCGAGGCACAGCGCGCGGTTGAGCCGCGCCTCCGGGGGCAGCAGCCACCCGTCCCCGCGCGCCTCGAGCGCGTCGAACACCTTCTGCGCCTCGGCCGCGCGGCCCGCCCGGTAGGCCGCGACCGCCGCCTCGAACTCGGGAGGGGCCGGCGCGTCCTCCCCCGGCGCGAGGCCCTCGGGCAGCAGCCCGGGCGGCGGCGGGATCGGCGAGCGGTCCACCGGCCGGCGGTTCCAGGCCGGGCGCGGAACCGTCTCCGCCACGTCCGCGCGCTGGAGCGACGCGAAGGCCGTCCCCAGCTCGGGCCCGAAGGGAGCCTGCAGGACGGCCTGCGTCCACCCCCCCCGCGCGACGAGGAGGACCGAGCGCGGACGGAGCCTCAGCCGAGCCTCCAGGTCCCGGCCGAGCAGCAGGGGCCACGGGCGCCGGTACAGCGCCAGCACCTGCCGCAGCGCCGCGTCCTGGTCGTCCCCCGGGGGCACCGCGAGCACCCGCGCGTCCTTCGGCAGGTGGCTGGCCAGCTCCTCGAGGTCGGCCGAGCACGTGCGGCACGAGCCCTCGGCCGCGTACAGGACCGTGACCGACGCCTCGTCGAGGCGGAACACGGGGTTCGTCGAGAGGCGGACGCCGGCGGGCACCTCGAAGGGCCCCTCGCGCAGCTCGACCCTCTTGCCGAGCGTCGCCGCCAGGCGACCCCGGTCGATCTCGGCCTGGGCGCTCGGCAGCCCGGCCACGTCCGCGGCCCGGGCGATCACCTCCGCCGCCTCCGGCTTGAGGCCGGCCAGGCCCGCGATCGCACGCTGCACCGTGTCGAGGGCCTCGCGCCCGCGCCCGAGCTCGTTCAGCGCGCGCGCGAGGGCGAGGCCGCGGTCCGGGGTGGGGTCGAGCAGGAACGTCCGCCGCAGGTAGCGGCTCGCGGCGAGGGCGTTCCCCTGCCGGGCCAGGGCCGTTCCCACCGCCTCGTAGAGCCCGGCCCGGTGGCGCCCGTAGGCGTCGCGCGCCGCCTGGAACTCGTCCTCGACCACCTCGCCTTTACGCCCGGCGGTCACGTAGTCCGTGGGTACGAACTCCGCCGTCAGCGCGAGGGCCCGGCGCGCCTTGGCGAGCGCCGCCGCCGCGTCCCGCGGGACGAGCCTCATGGCCTCGGCACTCAGGCGTTCGGCCTCCGCGGCCGCTCCGCGGCCGCCGGGGCCCGGCTGCGGGGGGAGGGCGAGGACGATGGCCAGGGCGAAAGCCGTGCTCACGTTCGGGATCTCCTTCAGGGAGCGGCGAGAGGCGAGGTCTCGGGCGCCGGAAGAGCCACGAGGGTCATGTCGGCCGGGAGCGGGCGCGACAGGTCCACGTGCCCCCCCAGCGACGCCACCGGCTGGTCGTCGACGAGGATCCGCACCCGGCGCACCGCGGGAAAGTTCGTCACGATCGAGTTCACCACCGAGTACACGGTCAGCAGCTCCGCCCTCGAGCCGCCGGGCAACCCGCCCGCGGCCTCCGCCGAGAGGTTCACCCACGCGACCCCCTTCGCCTGCACGAAGACCTCGAGCACGCGCGTTCCCGCGGGCAGCGTCGCGGTGAGGCCGGTCGCCGGGCCCCTGGCGAGCTCCTCCACCACGGTGCGAAGCTGCTGGGCCAGGTCCGGGGAGAACGCCACCTCGCGCTCCTCGGGAAGGAGCCCGTCGCGGTCGGGGGCCTCGAAGTAGAGCCGGACGCTGATCCGGCGACCCGCCTCCTGCGAAGGCCCCTCCGTCGCCGGCGGCTCCGGCTCCTCCCTCGAGGGATCCTCGCCTTCCGACCGTGGCGGCCGGCGTGCGCAGCAGGGCCGCCCAGCGCGGGGCGGTCAGGGCCACCGTGGCCAGCAGGGCCCCGAGGCCGACGAGGGTGAGGGCGTTCGTCTGCCGGGAGGTCACGGCTGGGGGGCGGCCTGCGGAATCGGGGTCCCGCCGTCGCGCTCGCGGCGGAACCGCTCGATCCCTCGGGCCAGCGAGCGGGCGATCCTGGCCTGGTAGGCGTCCGAGGCGAGCAGCTTCTCCTCCTCGGGGTTGCTGATGAAGGCCACCTCGACGAGCACCGCCGGCATGGCCGCCCCCACCAGCACGCGGAAGGGCGCCTGCTTCACCCCGCGGCCCTCGCTGCCCGTCACGACCGCGAGCTCTTCCTGGATGCGCGAGGCGAGCGCCGAGCTCTCCTCGAGGTGCTCGGCCTGCGCCATGTCCCAGAGGATGAGCGCGAGGTCCGAGCCGGGCGGGGCCCCTGCGACCGGCTCGGCCGCGCCCTCGAGCTGCGCCACCATGCGCGACTCGTCGTCGCTCGCCTGGTAGGACAGGAAGTAGACCTCGCTCCCCCGCGCCCCGCGCGCCCGGCTCGCGTTCGCGTGGATCGAGACGAAGAGGTCCGCCTTGTAGTTGTTCGCGATCGACGTGCGCTCGTCCAGCTCGAGGTCCGCGTCCTTGTCCCGCGTCAGGAACACCTGCAGGCCGCGGGCGCTCACCAGCTCGGCGCGGAGCTTGCGGGCGATCGAGAGCGCGACGTCCTTCTCGACCGCTCCCCCCGCCCCTCGCGCCCCCGGGTTCTCGCCCCCGTGGCCGGGGTCGATGACGACCGTCCGTACGGCCGGCTCCTCCGCCGGCCGTGACCCGCGGGGCGCGGGCGCGGCCGGGGGCTTCTCTCCGGGAGCGAGGGGCGGGGCCGCGAGCTCGAGCACCAGGCGCGCCGGGGACTCCTGCTCGGTGGCCTTCAGCCTCTGGAAGCGCGGGCCCAGCTGCACCGCGACGAGGTTCTCCGGTCCCCCGACGAACTGGATCGACTCCACGATCCCCCCCGCCAGGCGGGACGGCTGCAGCGAGACGTCGACGAGGTCGCGGGGCACGGCGACCGTCACCCGGCCCGCCTCCTGCTGGACGCGGAAGGGCACGGGCTCGCTCGCCTCGAACACGACGCGGGCGAGCTCCGACGACACGAACGTGCTCACCGAGATCCTCGGGATCGAGACGGGCCCGACGAGAAGGACGCGCTGGGCCCCGCGCCACTCGACCGGCCTCTCGAGGAGGGGGCCGAGCAGCCGCGGCAGCGAGTCGACGGGGACGAGCCAGCGCCCCGACTCCAGGACGGCAGGCGAGGAGAGGAGCTTCAGGTCCCCGTCCACCGAGGCGAGGCTCTTTCGGCTGTGCAGCACCAGCTCGTGGCCGCCGCGCTGGACGGTGACCGCACCGGCACGGGCGTCGCTCGTGACCGTCGCCCCGAACCCCGCCAGCACGTCCTCGATCCCCACGAGCTCCCCGTCGGCCCGGGTCACCGTCGCCACCTCGCGGCGCTGGGTGGCACTCAGGACCGTGACGACGCCGGCCGCCCCCTGGGCGAGGGCCGGGGCCAGGACGAGAACGCCCGCGAGGGCGCGCCGGGCGAGCGGGTTCACGAGGCGGCGGAGGCCGTTCAACAGCGGCAGTCTAAGGGCACCGCGCGGACCGCCGCAAGGCGGCTGTCCCCTCGAGCGACCCGGCCCTCCCCGAGATCCCGCAGTCTGCCGCCCCCGAATCGCCCGAACGACGCGACGCGCTTTCATCTTCTCGTCCCTGCCCGCCATTTTCAGCATAGACGAACAGAGCGGGGCGTAGGATCATGAGAGGAGTCAGGACGAGCAGCAGGCCGCGGTCGGGGCCTGACGGGAGGCGGACGTGGCGGTCAGCATTCGCAAGGTCACCCTCTGGCGCACGCAGGTGCCGCACGAGCCGGGCGCCCTGGCCCGGCTGCTCGAGCCGCTGGCCGCGGCCGGCGCCGACCTGCAGATCGTAATGGGCTACCGCATCCCGGGCCAGAAGGGCCGGGCGGTCATCGAGGTCGCCCCGATCGGCACCCGGAAGGCGGCCCAGGCCGCCGGGCGCGGGGGCCTCGTCGCGGGCGGGGCTCCCACCCTTCTCGTCCTCGGCGACAATCGCCCCGGCCTCGCCAACCGCATCGCCCGGGCCCTCGCGGAGAGTGGGGTGAACATCGCCTTCCTCGTGGCCCAGGTGGTCGGCCGGAGGTACTCGGCGGTCTTCGGGTTCGAGAGCGAGGCCGACCTCGACAAGGCCTCCGACCGCATCCGCACCGCGGTCACCGTCCGGCCCCGCCGCCAGCCGTAGCCGCACCCCGCCCGCCGCGTTGGCCGCGGGCGCGCCCCGGTGGTTTGCGGTCCGGCGAGCCCCGGGACTAGACTCGCCCGTCACCAGAGGAGACGAGCCGAACATGTCCACCCCCGCTCCGGCGTCGCCGACCGCCGGCGAGTCCTCGCTCACCCGGGTCGGCCGCTGGGTCCGCCGATCCCTCCTGCTCGCGGCCCTCGTCGCCGTCGCGGGGATCGCCCTCTACCTCTTCGCCGCCACCCGCTGGAGCTACTCCTCGGGCGAGCGCGCCGGCTACGTGCAGAAGTTCTCGAAGAAGGGGTGGGTGTGCAAGACCTGGGAGGGAGAGATCGCGATGGCCAACCTCCCGGGGGCGATGCCCGAGGTCTTCGCCTTCACGGTACGCGACGACGCGGTGGCCGGACAGGTCAACGCGGACCTCGGGGCCCGCGTCGTGCTGTCCTACGAGCAGCACCTCGGCTTGCCGAGCTGCTTCGGCGAGACGCAGTACTGGGTCACCGGCGTCCGCCGGGTGCAGCCCTAGGAGGACCACGATGGCCGCTACCGTCGACTTCGCCACGCTCAGCCTCCAGGACGCGCTCGACCTGGCCGTCCTCGTCGAGGAGGAGGCGCAGGAGCGCTACCTCGAGTTCGTGGACCAGATGGAGCAGCACCACACGCCGGAGGCGGCCCGCTTCTTCGCGACCATGGCGAAGAACGAGCAGAAGCACGGCGAGGAGCTCCGCGCCCGCCGGCGCTCGCTCTTCGGCGACGCCGTGCCCCGCGTGACCCGCGCCATGCTGTGGGACGTCGAGGCCCCCGATTACGACCAGCCGCGGGCCTTCATGTCCGCCCGGCGGGCCATGGAGGTGGCCCTCGTCTCCGAGACGAAGGCCCTCGAGTTCTTCGTCGCCGCCCTGCCCCACGTCGTCGATCCCGACGTGAAGCGGCTGTTCCAGGACCTGCGCAACGAGGAGATCCTCCACCAGAGCCTCGTGCGCGAGGCGATGCGCAGCCTGCCCGAGGGGCCCGACGCGGACGCGGGCGACTACGAGGACGAGCCGGTGGCGCAGTAGCGCCGCCTAGCCGGAAGTTCCCGACAGCGATAGCCGCAAGTTCCTGAGACAGGGGTGGATGCTCGACGGCGTGAGGTTGGGTACTGCCTACAGGCGGTGGGAGACGCCGAGCAGGTCGAGAGCTCGTTGCTGCAGTGGCGTTGGGGTTGTGATCATCTCAAATGGCTTAGCGGAGCCGTCCTTGGGCTGCAGGGAGTTCTTGGCGATGGTGGCCAGGTCCTCAAGGAGGGTCTGGAAGCTGTGGACCGGAGACCCGTCGGCGGCGAGTTTGGTGTGCGCCTTTCGTTCGGCCTTCTCGGAGCGCAGGGCCTTGGCGACGGCGGAGCGGCGCCGACGTGCGGCTGCGGGCTTGTCGTCGTCTTCGAAGAGCATGGGGGCGAGGGCGCGGCGCATGTGCCACTCGACGTAGTAGGCGAGCATGCAGATGAAGACGTGAGCGCGGACGCGATCGGCGAGATGGTGATGGATAGGGCGCAGCTTGAGATCGACGGTCTTGAGGCAGCGGAAGGCGCGTTCCACGTGGGCCAGGCGCTTGTAGGAGAGGACGGTGTCGGCGGGGCTGAGTGTTGCGAGGGCGACGTTGGTGCGGATGACGTAGATCCCGTCGAGTGCTGCTTCCTGCGTGATTGAGTCCTGGTTACGCTGGTAGCTGAAGTTCTCCTCGGCGATCTCGAGCTTGAAGTGCTTGCCCATCTTGAAGCGGCCGAGCACGCGTCCCACGCGCAGGCCGATCAGCGCCTTGCCGCGCAGTGAGTTCTTCGCCCGCCGGGCGGCCACGGCGACCTTCTCGAGCTCCTTCTCGGTCGCCTGGATCAAATCCTCGCGCTTGCGCTTGCGTTCCGCGGCCAGGAGCGGGTTGCGACACACGATGAGCCGCTCGCCCGGGTAGTCGGGAGAGGAGATCTCGGCCAGGTCACGCTCGTCGAAGAGCGACACGTCGAGAGCCCCGGTGTCGACCAGCTTTCGGATGGCCGGCCCGCGAAGCGCGGTGATCCACTCGAAGCCGGGCGTCTGCTTGAGATCCTCTTCGATGCGGGCGGAGGTGATCATCCCCCGATCTCCGACGAGCACCACGCGCTCGAGAGAGAAGCGCTCACGCAGCTTCTTCACCTGGGCGAGCACGGTCTTGGGGTCGCCGGTGTTTCCTTCGAACACCTCGGTCGCCACCGGACACCCCTCGGCGTCGGTCAGGAGCCCAAAGACGATCTGGAGTCGATCAAAGCGTCCGTCGCGCGAGTGGCCGATCCGGGCCAGGGAGCAGTGACGTCCCTCGAAGTAGGTCGAGCTGACGTCGTAGAGCACGAGTGTTCCCTCGGCGAGGTGCCGCTTGGCGAGGGCCGTTTCGATCCGCCCCTGCCTTTCGAGCAGCCAGTCCATCGCCTCGTAGAGCTCGTCCTCGTTTGCACCTGCGAGTCCCAGGACATGTGCCAGGCTGCTCGAGAGGGTCTGCTCACCGAGCGATCGCACCAGAGCGAGCTTCGAGCGAGGCTCGAGTAGCCTCCCCGCGACCATCGCCTCGCACAGATCCCGGGGGCGGGAGCGCTTGGTGGCGAGGAGCGAGTCCAGGCCGAGCCGGCGAAGAGTGCCCAGCACCGCCGCCACGTGGCCATGGGGCAGAGTCCGAACGATGTCGAAGCCTTGCTCGAGCGCTGCGGGTGCCGTGTCGCCTCGCAGCGCGGCGCGCAAGGCTTCGATCTTGTGCGCTGGCCACTGGGACAGGTTGGCGAGGGTGCGGTTCTTGACCTTGGCCCCTTCGCGGTAGCTCTCGCGCAGGAGGATGGCGGGAGGGGAGTTGCGGTTGGGGATGGTGGCGACGTACATACTACAATGTAGGCACCATAAACCATACTGTCAAGCAATATCACGACTGTTACATGTCTACACAAAACGGAGCAGAATCGCATCCCACGAGCCTGAACTCTTTGAGGTTCAACCGCTTGTCAGCGGCGAAATGCCCTCGTTCGGCGGGAACTTCCGCCTAGCTCTCGGCCACTCTCCAGTCGGAGCTCTCCAGCCACCCGGCGAAGTCGCCGGCCGGCATCGGCCGCGCGATGTGGTAGCCCTGGGCCAGGTCGCAGCCGAACGTCGCGAGCAGGTCGAGCGTCCACTGGTCCTCGACGCCTTCCGCCACGACGCTCAGCCCCAGGTTGTGCGCGAGGTCGGCGGTCGAGCGCACGATCGCGGTGTCCTCTCCCCCGTCTCCGGCCATCCCCATCACGAAGGAGCGGTCGATCTTCAGCTCGTGGACGGGCAGCCGCCGCAGGCGGTCGAGCGACGAGTACCCCGTGCCGAAGTCGTCGATGGACACCGCGACGCCCCGGTCGGCGAGGCTCGAGAGCACCTCGGCCGCCCGGCCCGCGTCGGCCATCACCGCGCTCTCGGTGACCTCGACCTGCAGCCGGTGCGCCGGCAGGTCGTGGGTCAGGAGGACCTCGTCGACGTCGCCCACGATGCGCCCGTCGTGCAGGCTTCGGGCCGAGACGTTCACGGCGACCGGGATGTCGTGTCCCGCCCGCGCCCAGCCCCGCGCCTCCCCGGCCGCGCGGTCGAGGACCCACCGCGTCAGCGGCCGGATGAGGCCGGTCTGCTCGGCGAGCGGGATGAACTCCGCGGGCGGCACGAACCCGCGCCTGGGGTGAGGCCAGCGCAGGAGCGCCTCCGCCCCCACCACCGTGCGGGTCTTCAGGTCGACCTTGGGCTGGAAGTGCAGCCGCAGCTCGTTGCCCTCCAGCGACCTCCGCAGCTCGCCGAGCAGGGCGAGCCGCGAGGGGTCGTGCGGCTCGCACTGGGGCGAATAGACGACGCACTCGCCCCCGCCGAGCTTGCGGGCGGCCTGCACGGCGGAGTCGGCGTGGCGCAGGAGCGTCTCCGCCTCGGGGCCGTGCTCGGGCGCCACCGCGATCCCGACGCTGGCCGACATCTCGATCGGCAGCTTCTGCACCATGAACGGCCGCTCGAGCGAGCCGAGGACCCGCGCCCCGACCTGGCGCGCAAACGTCGCGTCGGCGTCGGGCAGGAGCACCCCGAACTCGTCGCCGCGCAGGCGGGCCACGCGGTCGGGGTCTCCCAGGGCGTCGCCCAGGCGCGACGCGAGGTCGCGGACGATGAGGTCGCCGTTGTGGTGGCCGAGCGTGTTCGTGATGTCGCGGAAGTGGTCGAGGGCCAGGATCAGGAGGGAGAGCGGGCGGCTCGTCCGCAGGGACTCGGCGAGGGACCGCCCGAGCCGGTTGAGGAGCAGCACCCGGTTGGGCAGCCCGGTCAGCTGATCGTAGAACCGCATGCGGCGAACCGACTCCTCGGCCAGCTTCTGCTCGGTCACGTCGAGGACGAAGCCCCGGACGAAGCGCGCCTTGCCGTCCGGCCCGGGAAGCACGCGGCCCTCGTCGCGCCACCAGACGACCCGCCCCTCGCGGTCGAGGAGCCGGTACTCGCTCGCGAAGCGCCCGCCGGACGCGCAGGCCTCGCGGAACTGGCGCAGCACGCGCTCGCGGTCCTCCGGGTGCAGGCGCCGCACCCACATGTCCGGCTCGGCAAGCCACTCCCCCGGCGAGAAGCCGGTCATCGCGAGCAGCTGCGGGCTCACGTACGCGCGGCCGCCTGCTTCGTCCGCCCAGGCCACGTAGGTGAGGGCCGGGATCTCCTCGATGAGCGCGCGGTAGGGGTCCATCGCCCCCGCGTCGACCGGCCCCCGGGCCGGCCGCGGCCCCGCGCGCCGCTCCCGCTCGACCGCAGCCCGCAGGCGCCGCGAGTCGTCGCGGCGTACGCAATCGGACGCCCCGGCCTGCACCAGGGCGACGACCTCGTCCTCGGTGAAGGACTCCCCGAGGACGATGACCGGCGGGAAGCCCTGCTCCTGGGCCAGCTCGAGGACCCGGGCCGGAGGAACGCCGGACGCGTCCGCCCAGGCCACGATGATCTCGCTGCCCTGCGCCAGCCGCACGAAATCCGCCTCGCCGGGAGCCAGGAAGACCGAGGGCTCGTACCCGCTGGACTCGAGGGCCGACCCGACGTTCACGGCCGCGGGGTGAGCGTCGGCGACGACCAGGACCTTCAGCGGATTGCTCATTCGCGCCCCCGTTCGCTCGCTCGGAGCGTATCCGTGGCCAATACGATCACTGGATCCGAATTATACAGCTCCCCTCAAGCCCTGGGCAGGTTTCGGAAGTGCTCCTGCGACAGGTTGAGGGCGCGCCCGAAGCCCAGCACCATCCTCCCGCCCCGGATCTCGAGGCGGTACAGGGTGAAGTCCGGCAGCTGGAGGGTCATGGCTGCCTGGGGAAAGCGGCCCAAGAAGGCCCGGGCGGCGTCCTTGAACTCGGGGCGATCCCCGCGGAGCGGGTCGACCACACCTTCCAATTGGAGCCGCGGGACCTGGAGGGGGTCCGTCTCGGCCGAATCGGGCTCGTGGATCAGACCGCTCCACGGGGCCCCGGCCACGAGCCCACGCGAGTGGCGCGCCAGACCCGAGGACTGGACGAGAAGGGCGGTTCGGTCGTCGCCCACGGCGAAGGGCAGGAGCCCGACGATGGGCTCTCCCTCGGCCACCACCCCGAGCGCGATGAGCCGCTGCCCGAGGAGCAGCTCCCCCAGGCGGGCGGAGTCTTCCGGTGTCATTTCAGGGTGCGACTCCTTCCCGGAGGGATCGGGTGTTCGACCGGCGCTCATTCTTGCTCCCCCTTCGTCGGAGGTCAAGGGTCCAGCTCATACCGTCGGCCGTGAGGCCGCCCGGGGCTCTCAGCGAGTCGTCCGCGCGGCCAGGAAGCGCCGGGCGGCCTCGGAGGGGCTCAGGCCCTCCTCGTCCACCAGCCGGTTGAGGCCGCGCATCGTCGCGACGTCGATCGCACCCTCGAGGCCGCGGAGGGCCTCCAGGACCTCGGGCGCGTCCCGGACGAGCGACGGCCCGGCGAGCACGACGGCGTCGTACGGCGGGATCGCCTGCCGCTCGTCCGCGAGCACGACGAGGCCGAGCGCGTCGATGCGGCCGTCCGACGAGTACGCCGTGATGACGTCGACCTGGCCGGACCCGATCGCCTGGTAGAGAAGAGACGGGTCCATCGTGCGCCGCTCGCGGGGCGCGAGGCCGTAGGCCGCCACCACCGCCCGCCACTCCTCCCGGCCGAAGAACTCGTAGTCGCTCGCGAGGGAAAGCCCGGGCGCCCGACGCGCGAGATCGCCGAGCGTCCGAAGGTGCAGGCGGCCGGCCGTCTCCCGCCGCACCGCGAAGCAATAGGCGTTCTCGAACCCGAGCGCCGCGGCGAGCGTGATCCCGGCCTCGTCCCGGAGCCACCGCCGGGCCTTCTCCAGCAGCTCGACGCGGGAGCCCCCGGGGCCCTTCTCCCGCATCACCGTCGCCCACAGCGTGCCGGTGTAGTCGACGTAGACGTCGATCTCCCCCCGCCGCAGGGCGTCGAAGGCCACCGTCGAGCCGAGCGAGGTCAGTGCGCGCGCCGGCCGGCGCGCGTCCCGCTCGATCGTGCCCACGAGGATCTCCGCGAGGACGTACTGCTCCGTGAAGGTCTTGGCCCCGACCACGATCGCGCGGGCCGCCCGGCCCCCTCTCTCCCGCGCCGCCGGGGCCCACGCCCACCCGGCGAGGGCCAGCAGCGCGATTCCGGCCGACGCGACGAGGGCGCGGCGCCGGGACTCGAGGCCGATCGCGCCGAGGCGAACGACCCCGTCGAGCGCGAGGGCGAGCCCGGCGGCGGCCACGCACCCGGTCAGGATGGCCGCGCCGTTGCGGGTCTGAAGCCCCCCGAAGATGTAGTTGCCGAGGCTCTCGGCCCCCACCGGCGTCGAGAGCGTCGCCATGCCCACCGTCCACGCGGCCGCGGTGCGGATTCCCGCGACCACGACGGGCAGCGCGAGCGGCAGCTCCACCTGCCAGAGCTGCTGCCGCGGCGTCATCCCGAGCCCCCGGGCCGCCTCCACCACCGAGGGGTCGACGCCGTGGAGCCCCGCGACCGTGTTCCGCAGGATGGGCAGGAGGCTGTAGAGCACGAGGGCGAGGAAGGCGGGCAGGGTGCCGATGCCGGGCAGACCGAGGCCGGAGAGGAGGGGCACCATCGCCGCGAGCAGGGCCAGCGCGGGGATCGTCTGGACGACGCCGGCGAGCGCGAGGACCGGCGCCTCCAGGGCCCGGACCCGGCTCACCAGCACGCCGGCGGGGACGGCCAGGAGGACGCCCGCGGCCAGGGCGGCGAGGGTCAGGCGCACGTGGGCGGAGAGGTAGGCGGGGAGAAGGGCGAGCTGCTCGCTCACGCTCCGCCTCCCAGCCGCTCGGCCACGAGGCGCGCCTGCCGCCGCGGGGTGTCGAGGATCCGCGCCACGCCCTCGTCGGCGGGGGCATGGGCGAGCTCGGCCGCCGTGCCGACCTGCAAGAGGCGCCCGGCCCGCATCACCCCGACGCGGTCGCCGAGGACGAGGGCCTCGGCCACGTCGTGGGTCACGAACACGGCGGTGAGGGCGAGCCGGCGTCTCAGCTCGTCGAACGAGCGCTGCAGGCGGTCGCGGGTCAGCGGGTCGAGGGCGCCGAAGGGCTCGTCGAGCAGCATCACCCGAGGCGAGGCCGCGAGCGCGCGCGCCACACCGACCCGCTGCTGCTCGCCTCCCGAGAGTGCGGCCGGCGAGCGCGTGGCGAGCCTCGCGTCGAGCTCCACCAGCGAGAGGAGCTCCTCCACGCGGGCGTCGATGCGGTCGCGCGCCCAGCCGCGGAGCCTGAGGGGCACCGCCACGTTCTCGGCCACGCTCCGGTGCGGGAAGAGGCCGGCGCCCTGGAAGACGTACCCGATGGACCGCCGCAGGAGGTGGGGGGGACGCCGGCGGCGTCGTGCCCTTCGATCGACACGCGGCCCGCGTCGGGCTCCACCAGACGGTTGATCATCTTCAGGGTGGTCGTCTTGCCCGACCCGGAGTCGCCGACGAGGGCCAGCACCTCGCCCTCTCCCACCCGGAAGGAAACGTCGGCAACCGCGGGTACCTCCCCGTACCGCTTCGAGAGGCCCGCGACCTCGATCATGCCCGGCCCGCCGTCACTCGTCGGCACCGAGGGCGTGCGCCTTGCGGCCGCCGCGGGCGACGCGCCCGGGCGCCTCCTCCCCTCGGAGCCGCCCGGCGAGGGCCACGCAGCGCTCGACGAGGGCGGCGGCGCCCTCCCGCAGCTCCCGGCTCCCTTCAGGACCTCGACGTTGCGCTCCATGTCCTCCGCGGTCCAGCCGCGCGAGTGGGCGACGTACGGGAACTGCGGGAAGAGGAACCCGAGCTCGGCGAAGAAGCCCAGCATCTGCCCGGCCACCGCCTGCACGTTGTCCTGCCCCCCGACCACGATGAAGCCCGCCACCTTGTCCAGGATGAGCACGCGGTCGCGGGTGGTGACCTGGTTCTGGATGCAGTTCATCCGCTCGGCCATGCGGTAGTAGAGCGAGCTCGCCGCGCCCCAGCGGATGGGCGTCGCGACGAGGACCACGTCGGCCCAGTGAACGAGCGCCTCGTAGACCCGGTCGAGCTCGTCGCCGGGGTCCATCTGGGTGATCGAGCACGGCCACGTGCACGCCCGCGCGCTCTTCGAGTAATAGCCCTCGCACGCCCGGAAGCGGAGCTCCCCGAGGCGGATGAGGCGGGCCTCGGCCCCGAGGGCTGCCTGAGCGTGGGCCACCGCGTGCGCGAGGAGGGCCTCCGAGCCGGAGTAGCGCGGGTTGGCCCGGTCCATGACGGTGGTCGACAGGCCCGCCACCCTCACCGGGCCGGGCTCCCGCCGGACGGGCCGGGCCAGCGGGTGCGGCTCGTGCGGCTTCTTGTGGCGGGGGGTCCGCGCGTTCACGTCCACGAGGACGCGCCCGCCCTCCTCCTTCGTGGCGTAACTCGGGACCCGGTCCTCCTCGAAGCCGGGCTCTCCCTCGCCGGTGCGGCAGTGGAACTTCCAGTTGTGCCACGGGCAGACGACGTACTCGCCCTCGAGGCGCCCCTCGCCGAGCGGACCGCCCACGTGGTTGCACGCCCCGGAGACCGCGCTCCACTCGCCGTCCCGGAACACCAGCGCGATCGGCGTGCCGCCCGCCCGGACCGCCGTGACCGCCCGCGCCCGCAGGTCCTCGGCCGCGCCCACGTCCACCCACTTCTCGTCGGCCATCAGTCCTCCTTGGAGCGGTGATCCGACGTTACCCGTCGGCCTCCCCCGGGCGCAAGGGAGAACCGTCCCGGGGCTTGACGGGGCGCCAGGCCCCTCACGAGCGGACGCGCGCGACCTCGCCGGCGAGGAGGTGCCCGGGCCCCGCCCGTGGCGGGCGACGCTGCGGCCCGACCCCCTGTCCCTGGCCGTGCTCGCCGACGGCGAGGAGGTCGACCGGCTCGCGCTGACCGGCCTCACCCGGGGGGCGGCCCTGGAGTGGCTGGCCGCCGCCGCTCGCGGTCTCGGCGCTCCCGACGGCCGGATCAGCCTCGCGTCCCCCTATGCCCTCCCGCCCCACCCGGTCGAGTCCGGGGCCGCGTTCGGGGCGCCGTCCGACGGCTCTGCGGCCGAGCTTGTCCGGTGGCTGGCCAACGGCGACGTCCTCGTCCGCTCGGTCGCCGGAGGGTGGCCCGGGGCCGCGCCCGTGCGCCTGTGGCCTCACCACTTCGACCTCGGCTCGGTCCTGCCGCTCGCGGGAGCCGGCGGTGAGGACGCGGCGTCCATCGGAATCGGGCTGTCTCCCGGGGACGACACGATCGCCGAGCCCTACCTGTACGTGACCCCCTGGCCGCCGCCCCCGGCGGACCGACTGCCGGCGCTGCCGGCCTCCGGCCGGTGGCACCGCGAGGGCTGGACTGGGGCCCTGCTCACCGGCACCGAGATCGTGGCCGCCGGACGGGGAGAGGCCCAGGCCGCCCTCGCACGGGAGTTCCTCGAGCGGACGGCGGCGATGCTCCGCTCCCGTTAGCCCGCACGCACGCAACGGAACTTCGAGAAGACGTGCGGGTAGTGGGGCTGGAACCAGTTGCGGAAGCTGGGGCGCAGCAGCGTCTCGTCCGTCGCCCAGGACCCGCCGAGCAGCACGAAGTGGGCGTCGTCGAAGAAGTCCGCCGAGTAGCCCGGGTAACGGGGCATCGGGACGAAGCCGGGGAAGGGCGCGAACGGCGTCCCCGTCCACTCCCAGCCGTTGCCCACGAGCTCGAGGACACCCCGGTCGCTCGCCCCCCCGGGGTGCGAGCCCGCGGGGAGCGGCGAACCGTGCCGGAAGTGGACGTTCCCCCACCGCGGCGCGCCGACGGCCGCGCGGTGCCACTCGGCCTCCGTCGGGAGCCTCGCCCCGCGCCAGCAGGCGTAGGCGGCGGCCTCGGCGTGGCTCACCGCCGCCGGCCAGTGGGCGGCGCAGGCGAACGGAACGTCCTCGAAGAGGCTCCGCACGCGCCGGGCGTCCGCCTCCCCCGTCCACGAGTGGGGCCGGTCGAGGCCCCGGCGCGTCCGCCACGCCCAGTCGGCGGGCCGCCAGAGGCGCGGGTCCGCGTACCCGCCGGCACTCACGAACTCGAGGAGGTCTTCGTTCGTCACGGGCCGATCGTCGATCGCGAAGCGGGGGACGTCCACGCGTGTCTCCGGGAACTCGTTGTCCCAGCCGAAGGCCAGCGAGCCCCTCCGGGCCCCGAGCACGGCCTCCCCCGCCGGCACCTCGACGGGACGAACCGGGAGCGCCCGCCCCGGTGGCGGAAGGGCAGGCCAGTCGCGGGGGCGGTGCTTCAGGCCGTGGTCGAGCTCCTGCGCCATGTAGAGCAGCGTCTCGTGGTGCATGAGCTCATGCTCGACCACCATGGCCACCACCTCGCAGCCCCCGGCCGGGAACCCCGGGTCGGAGAGCGCCCCGGCGAGCTCCTCGCGCACCCGGTCGCGGTACGCGAGAACGGCGCCGCGCTCCGGCCATGCCGCCTGGGCCTCGTAGGCGTCGATCCCGACCGGGTCGATCCCCCGCGCGAACAGCTCGTCGAACTCCGCGCGGAACCCGGGCCTCCCCAGGAGGCTCCGCCCGAGGTGGTTCCACGCGAAGGCCGGGAGATGGCCCAGGTAGAAGAGGAAGGGCTGGCGCAGCGCGATCGGTTGCTCCAGCCAGGCCTCGGCGGCGAGCAGTCCGAACAGCCGGTCGGAGCGCCGCCAGGCCGCCCGCAGGCCCTCGAGCGTCATCGCCGCCTCAGCAGCGCCGAGGCGAAGAGACCCTCGGGATCCGTGACCCACCGCTCGAGGGCGAGTCCGCTGCCGGCGAGACGCGCTTCCAGAGAGGCGCGCGTGTACTTGCACGAGAGCTCCGTGCGGATCTCCTCCCCCTTTGCGAGGGCGAGGGCCGTGCCCAGGGCCGGAAGGCGCGCCCTGACGGCCCGGCGAGCGCGCAGCCGCATCTCGATCCACTGCCGCTCCGCGTCGTAGAAGGCGCGGTGCTCGAAGTCGGAAGGCTCGAAGTCGGCGCCGAGCCGGGCGTTGAGGACGCGGAGGATGTTCCGGTTGAACTCGGCGGTGACGCCGGCCGAGTCGTTGTACGCCGCGTGGAGCCGCTCCGCATCCTTGACGAGGTCGACACCCACGAGGAACCCGTCGCCCGGCGCGAGCGTACCCGCCGCGGCGCGAAAGAAGGCGGGCAGCTGGTCGGGGTGCAGGTTCCCGACCGTCCCCGCGAGGAAGAGGAGGAGGCGCCCGCCTCCCGGGCCCAGCGCCCGGAGGTCGTGGACGAAGTCCCCCACGATCCCCCGCACCCCCGCCTCCGGGTAGGCGGCCTGGATCTGCGCCACCGACGCCCTCAGGTAGGCCTCGCTGATCTCGAGGAGGACGACGCTCTCGAGGTAGCCACCGGACCGCATCGCGTCGAGGAAGATGCGGATCTTCCGCCCGGCCCCGGAACCGAGCTCGGCGAGCTCGCGCGGGGCGAGGTCCCTCACGATCGACGCCGCGTGGGCCTCGAGAATCGCCGTTTCCGTGCGCGTCTGGTAGTACTCCGGAAGCCGCGTGATCTCCTCGAAGAGCGCACTGCCGTGGTCGTCGTAGAAGTACTTGCAGGGCAGCTCGCGCAGGGGCCGCCGAGCGAGGCCCTCGCGCACCTCCCGCACCATCGCCGCGAGAGCCTCGTCCCGCCTCCGGGTCCGCCGGACGGGTTCGACGCGGCCGCGCTCCGACACCTCAGGCAGCGGGTCCATGGACGCTCCTCTATGGGGTTTTTCCGATCTCACCCCAGAATGCCCGGCGAATCAAGCCGTGTGCCTGGCTTTCGACGACACGAGGAGCGGAGCGACGACAGCGACGAGGTGGTGGAGGCGGCGGGAGTCGAACCCGCGTCCGAAAACGAGCCTGCGAGAGACCCTACAGGTTTAGTCCGACCTGGTGTTTCGCCCCGACCGTGGAGGCCGGACGCAACCGACCGAGGCTAGTCCGATTGATCTCGCCAGTCGCCCCCGGACCGAGAGCTTCCGGCCAGCCCACATTTGTGACGCTCTGTCCGACCGCCGTGGGCGGGTAGCCGGCAGAGCGGGTTGCCTAGGGTTTAGTTAGGCAGCCAGCGCCAAGTTGTCGTTGGCAGCTGTGGTTTTCCCACCGAATTATCGAGCCGGTAGGCACGCTCGACCTGCGTCTCTCGGGGTCACGTTCCCGTCGAAACCGTGTCGCCCCCCTCCCTCACGATCAGGATAGCACGGGGGGCGCGGCTACTTCAGGCCGAGGTCCTTGCGGTGCGCCTCGCCCCCGGGAGCGTTGAGCCGCCAGTACGCGAGGCGCGTCGAGCCCTCGAGCGACAGCTCCTCCCCGTCGGGACCGGCCTGGCGGACCAGGCGGTACGGAGGAGCGGACTCGATCTCGAAGCCGAGACGACGCCCGGCTCCGATCTCCACGGTGTAGACGGTCACTTCGAACCGGCCGGCGGGAACCGACACCGTGCCGGTCGCCGGCGCCCGCGAGATGACGGCCTTCGTCCAGGCGAGCGGCGTGTGGTTGAGCCTCGTCCAGAGGAGGGAAGGCAGCATGGACACCGTGCGGCTCTCTCCCGGCTTCAGGTACTCCCCGTTCCAGGGGCGCAGCAGGACCGGCAGCGCGTCCTCCAGAACGCCTCCGTCCACCATCGGGAGGTCGTCGACACCGTCCGCTTCCCCGTCGAAGTAGCTGTGGAACAGGCCGTCGAGCTTGCCCCCACGCGGCACGATCTGGTGCCACACGTGCCCGCACCACTCCTGGCTCGAGAAGCTGACCTTGGCCAGGGGCCACCCCCGGGCCACGCGCAGGAAGGTCGAGGTCATCACGTGGTAGTCGTAGATGCCGGTCCGGAATTCCCGCACCGCGTTCAGCTTGAGCACCGGGTAGACGTCCGCGGCCGGGTGCTTCTCCGGGTCCGCCTTGACGCGCAGCGAGCCCGAGAAGTCCTCGGTCACGAAGACGAGGATGGCCGAGCCCGTGCGCACCGTGCCGTACCTTGGCTGCTTCAGGAGGTAGCCGTTGAGCTCGGCCTTGCCGTCGCCCCAGTGCGCCCAGAAGTCCTGGGGCGCGGCGGGGGCGGCCAGGGAGAGAAGAACGAGCAGGGCTTTCGTCGGAGCGTTCAGCAAGGCTCTCAGCAAGGCTCTCACCAGGGCTTTCATCGGGCTTTCATCGGGCTTTCTTCGGGGCTTTCCGAAACGAACTAGATTCCCTCGGGCGACGGCGGGGACCGGCGCCCTCGGGATGCGCCTCGGGATGCGGACAGGCGCCCTCGAGGGGACACTCTGGGCACCGGGGGCGGGAACGGCAGACGTCCTGCGCGAGACGGACGATCTGGGCGTGGAAGTCCCCGTAGAGGTCGGCGTCCCGCGGCAGGCTCTGCTCGAGGAAGCGCCGCACCTCGTCGTAGGGCTCCCGGCCGTTCAGGAGGCCAAGCCGGGAGAAGACGCGCCGGGTGTACGCGTCGACGACGAAGACCGGGTGGCCGGCGGCGTAGAGAGCGATCGAGTCGGCCGTCTCGCGCCCGACGCCGTGCACGCGCAGGAGCTTCTCGCGCAGCCGCAGGGGCTCCTCCGCCCGCATGGCTTCGACCCGGCCTCCCCACTCCGAACCGAGGAAGTCCAGGAACGCCCGCAGCCGGCGCGCCTTCACGCGGAACGCCCCGGACGAGCGGACGAGCGGCTCGAGCCGCGACACGGGGAGGTGGTGCAGGGCGTCGTACGAGAGAAGCCTGCGCGCGCGGAGGAGCTCGAGCGTGCGTTCCACGTTCACCCACGCCGTGTTCTGGACCAGGATCGCCCCGACGCACACCTCGAACGGTGAATCCCCGGGCCACCAGCCGGCGTGGCCGAACTTCCCCCGCAGGCGCCGGTAGATCCGCGGGAGCAGGCGGCGTGTCGCGCGCGGGTCCTTGGGTCGCACGGTCCCGACGATAACCGACCGGGCCTCTTCGGCGGTAGGGGGGCGCGCCCGGCGGGAACGGGCCTTTTCGTTGACACCCCGTTTCGCGTGCCGGATAATGCCCACGCACGTAAGTTCGGATGCTGCTTCATTTTCGGCGCGTCCGACGAGGGGAACATGGGCCTCGAAGACGACCTGAAGGCACGCACCTCCGCCCTCATCAGCCAGCAGATGGCGAACTGGGTCGTCGAGATCCAGCGCGCGATCCAGGGTCACCAGGCTTCTCTCGTGCGCGCGCTCGACGAGCTGGGCGAGACGGTGGCCCGCTACGACGAGAAGGTCGACGAGCAGTCCATCGGGGCCGCGATGGCCGAAGTGCTGGCGGCGCAGCCGGCGCCCGCCCCGACCGCCGACTACTCGGTCCTCAAGGCCTCGATCTTGGCCATCGAGAAGGGCGCGAACCTCTCGGAGGTGCTGACGCACCTCGTGGCCGAGGTCACCAGGCACGTCGAGCGTGCCGCGATGTTCATCGTGAAGAGCAACGCGGCGGTCGGCTGGTATGCGCGTGGCTTCACCCACAACGACGCCATCAAGGCCGTCACCGTCCCGCTCACCGCGGACACCGTCTTCCGCCTCGTGCACGCCTCGCGTCACTCCACCCGCGGCCACTCCAGCCACTCGCCCGCGACGGTCCAGGCGTTCGCGCGCCTGGGCGGCGACCCCCAGGGGGTCCTCGCGGTCCCGCTGATCCTGCGGGACAAGGTGGCGGCCGTCCTCTACTGCGACACCTCGCAGGACGAGGTGCCGACCGCCACCGTGGACCTCGTCGAGATCCTCGTCGCCTTCGCCGGGAAGGTGATCGACGTGCTGAGCTCGGCCTCGCGCCCCGCGACCGGGGGGACGAGCCCCGGCTTCCGGCCGCCGGGCGCCACCACGACCGCCGCGGAGACGGCGCTCCCGATGGGCACGGGCACGATCCGTCCGCAGCCGGCGCCGAGCTCGATCTTCAGGCCCGCGACGGCGCCCCCCGCCCGGGTGCAGGTTCCGCACCCGACTCCCCCGCCCGCCCCGGTTCCGGCGCTGGTTCCGATTCCTCCACCGGCACCTCCACCGGCGCCGCCCTCGACGCCTCCGGCGGCGCCGGCGCGCGTCGTGGCCCCCGAGGACCAGAAGGCCCACGACGACGCGAAGCGGTTCGCCCGGCTCGTGGTGAGCGAGATCAAGCTCTACAACGAGGCCAAGGTGACGGAGGGGCGCAAGACGAAGGACATCTACGAACGCCTCAAGGATGACATCGAGCGCGGCCGGCAGATGTACCACGACCGCGTGTCCGCGCCCGTGCGCGACGTGAGCGACTACTTCCAGGACGAGCTCGTGCGCATTCTCGCCGGCGGCGACCCCAGCGCCCTCGGCCCCATGTAGGCGCACGCACCGCTTGATCGCCAGCGTCGGCCTTCTCCTCCTTCTCGCCGCCCCCGGCGCCGCGGGCCCCTCCGCGTGGCGGCTCGAAGCGGAGCCGCGCGACAGCGCCGAGGCCGCGCTGCACGACGCGGCCGAGCGCGAGGGTGCGGCCTCGCCGGCGGCCCTGCTCGCCGTGTCCCAGCAGTTCCCCGGCACGGCGGCCTCCGGCCTCGCCCGCCTTCTCGCGGGCCTGCGCCTCCTCGAAGCGGGTCGACCCTCCGAGGCGCTCGCCCACCTCACTCACGCCGACGTCCAGCAGTCCTCGCTCCAGGACCACGCCCTGCTCGCCATCGGCCGCGCGCAGGAAGCCCTCGGCCAGGCCGATGCCGCGGCCCGGTCCTTCCTCGCCGCCGGCACCGAGCCCTCGACGACCGTGGCCTGCACGGCACTGCCCCGAGCCGCGGAGCTGCTCGGTCGAGCCGGCCGTCCCGAGGCGGCCCCGCCCGCGCTCGAGCAGATCGTGGCCTCCTGCCCTCGCGCCGCCCCGGCTGCCCTCCTCGCGCTCGGGAGGGCGCACCTCGCCCTCGGCGATCGCGCCGCCGCCGCGCTCGCCTTGGACCGGCTCGACCGGGAGCACCCGGGGTCGACGGAGGCCAGCGAAGCGCGGTCCCGCCTCGTGCCCCTCGCCGGCCTGCTGCCCGCCCGCACCGCGGCGGAGCGGGCGCGGACCCAGCTCGAGCGGGGCAGCGCGCTCCTCGCCGCCGGTCGCACGAGCGCGGCGATCGCCGCCCTGCGCTCCGTCTCCCTCGCGAGCCTGCCGCCCACCGAGGCGGACCTCGCGCGGGTCCGGCTGGGCCGTGCGCTGCTTTCGCGCCGAGCCGTCACCGAGGCGCGCGCCATCCTGCAGAAGGTCGGGCCGGAGTCCCCGCATGGCGCCGAAGCCGCATTCCTCCTCGCCCGGGACCGCGCCCAGCGGACGCGCACGGCCGAACCCTACGTGGCCGTGATCGACCGCTTCCCGGGCACGCCCTGGGCCGAGGAAGCGCTGCTCTCCCTCGCCAACCACTACCAGAAGGACGCCCTCGACGAAGCGGCTCTGCCCTGGTGGCGGCGCCTGCTCGCCGACTACCCCCAGGGCCGCTACGTCGAGAGGGCGGCGTGGCGCGCCGGCTGGGGCGACTACCGCGCGCGCCGCTACGAGGAGGCGGCGCGGCTGTTCGAGACGACGGCCCGCCTGCGCCCGCCCAGCGGCTCGACCGCCGGCTTCCTGTACTGGGCCGGGCGCGCGCGGGCGGGCCTCGGCCAGACGGACCGCGCCCGGGCCCTTCTCGCGGAGACGATCCAGCGCTACAAGCACGCGTACCACGGCGTCCGCGCCCAGGAGGCGCTCGGCCGTCTCGGCGGGCGACCGGCCTCCCCGCCGCAGCTCGCGGCCATGACGCCCCCGCCGGAGGCCCCCCTTCCCGAGCCGCGCGCGACCCGCCTGCGGCAGCTGCTGATCATCGACCGGACGGCCGAGGCGGCCGACGAGCTCCGCCTCCTGCCCGACTCGCCCCGCGTGCAGGCGACACTCGCCTGGATCGACTGGCGCGAGGGGCGCTTCCGACCCGCCATCACGGCCATGAAGCGCGCCTACCCCGAGTGGGTCGGCGAGGCCGGCGACCACCTCCCCACCGAGGTCTGGAGCATCCTCTTCCCCCTGCGCTACGACTCCGAGCTGCGGCAGGCGGCGCAGGAGGAGGGCCTCGATCCCGCCCTCGTGGCCGCGCTCATCCTCCAGGAGTCGAGCTTCGACGCGAACGCCCTCAGCCGGGCGGGGGCCCGCGGGCTCATGCAGGTGATGCCCGCCACCGGCAGGAGGATCGCCCGTGCCAAGGGGCAGCGCTACCGCCGCACGGCCCTCCACGACCCCGAGACGAGCATAGACTTCGGCACCCACTACCTGCGGCAGATGAGCGAGCGCTTCTCGGGAGCGGTCGAGAAGGTGCTCGCCGCCTACAACGCCGGCCCCCACCGCGTGGACGCCTGGACGGCGGTGCGGGGCGAGCTGCCGCCCGAGGAGTTCATCGAGGGCATTCCCTTCTCCGAGACGCGGACCTACGTGATGATCGTCCTCGCCAACCGCGAGCAGTACCGGCGGCTCTACGGGCTCGACCGCATCGCACCCGCGCCGCCGGCAGAGGGAGCGCGTCCGTGAGCTTTCGCCTCGGCGACTTCAAGCAGCAGATCGACCCCACCGTCCTGAAGCGGGAGCCGGGGGTGCGCGCGGACGGCCGCGGCCCGGCCCAGCTGCGCGCCGTCCGTTTCACGACCGGCTACCTCAAGCACGCCGACGGCTCCTGTCTCGTCGAGTTCGGCGACACGCGGGTCGTCTGCGCAGTCTCCGTCGAGGAGAAGGTGCCGCCCTTCCTGAAAGGCAAGGGGGAGGGCTGGGTCACCGCCGAGTACGGCATGCTGCCCCGCGCCACCCACACGCGCTCGCAGCGGGAGGTCTCGAAAGGCGCCCCCTCGGGCCGAACCCACGAGATCCAGCGCCTGATCGGCCGCTCGCTGCGCGCCGTGGTGAACGCGAAGGCCCTCGGCGAGAGGACGCTCTGGGTGGACTGCGACGTGATCCAGGCCGACGGCGGGACCCGCTGCGCCTCGATCACCGGCGCCTTCGTCGCGCTGGTCGAGGCCCTGCGCCGGCTGCGCCGCGCCGGCAACCTCCCCGAGATCCCGGTCAACGACTACGTGGCCGCCGTCTCCGTCGGCAAGGTGGGCGACGCGATCCTCCTCGACCTCAACTACGAGGAGGACTCGACGGCCCACGTGGACATGAACATCGTGAAGACCGGCCGGGGCCGCTTCGTCGAGGTGCAGGGCACGGCGGAGGGGCAGCCCTTCACCGAGGAGGAGATGCGCCAGCTGATGGAGGCCGGGGACAGGGGAGTCAAGGACCTCGTCCTCCTGCAGAGGAAGGCGCTCTCCGACTTCGAGCCGCAGGCCGGCTGATCGCCCGCCCGGGGCCTAGCCCCCGGAGGCGACCAGCCCGGCCAGGAACTCCCGCAGCCGTGCGAAGGCCTTGCCTCGGTGGCTCACCCGGTCCTTCTCCTGCCGGGGAACCTCGCCGAACGTCTTCCCGAAGGGCGGGTAGAAGAAGAGCGGGTCGTAACCGAAGCCGCTCTTGCCCCTCTCCTCGTCCGCGATGAAGCCGAGGACGCTCTCCTGCGCTTCGAAGAGCAGCACACCGGCTCGCGCCAACGCCACCGCGCTCGTGAAGCGCGCGCCCCGCCCGGCCGGCGGCACGCCTCGCAGCCTCTCGAGGAGGAGCCGGTTGCGCTCGCGGTCGGAGGCCCCCTCGCCGCCGAACCGGCTCGAGTAGAGCCCGGGCGCCCCTCCGAGGGCGTCGACCGAGATCCCCGAGTCGTCGGCAACCGTCAGACGGCCCGACAGCCGCGCGTAGGCGAGCGCCTTGATGGCGGCGTTCTCCCGGAAGCTCGCCCCCGTCTCCTCCGGCGCCTCGAGGATCCCGAGGTCGCGGGGGCCCACCACGTCGAACGGCAGTCCCGCGACCAGCAGGCGCATCTCGTTCAGCTTGCCCGGGTTCTGGCTCGCGAGGAGGAGCTCGGACATGGAGCCGTGATGATACCGCCGTCGTCAGCGGCAGCACTCGATGTCGAACCCCACGCCGCCGGTGCGCCCGGGCCCGGAAAACGTCGACCGGCAGCCGAGCGGGCGCGAGCCGCTCAGTCGAGCGCGAACAGCAGGAACTGCGTGAACTGGCTGGCCGCGAAGTTGTTGTCGCTGACCAGCAGGAGCGACCGGCGGCCGTCCGGCAGGTCGGGACCGATGGTCATCCCCTCGACGTTGTCGAGGGGGATCCCGAGCGTCCGCAGGTCGAGGAGGAGCTCCTTCTCCACGGGCCGGACGTCGCCGAGCACGCCCGCGATGCTGTCGAGGCCGTTCACGTCGCCCGCTCCCGGGAAGGCGACCGAGTAGAGGTTGATCGTGTTCCCGGTTCCGGGCGCGCCGACCGAGAAGGAGCGCTCCATCGCCAGCATGAACTGGTCGTTGAACGGGAGCAGCTCGACGAGACCGTTGACGGCGAACGCCGTGGGCGGCACGGGCGGCTCGGCGACGGGGTCGGTGACGTAGACGTACTGCCGGTCGAGGCGCCGCGTCGCGAGGTTGTAGCGCAGGATGCGAGCGGGGCTGCCCCCGCCAAGCGTCGCCGCCGGGCCGTCCTGGGCCAGCGCGCCTTCCATCCCCACGAAGAGGTGCCGCCCGTTCGGGGCGACGGCAGCCGCCTCGAAGGCGAGGTTCTGGCGCACGCCGTGTGCGGCACTGGTCGGCGTGAACGCGTCCGGCACCGGGAGATCGCCGCGGAACGTCCCGTCGAGCGCGTACCGCCGCACCCACGGCGACGTCCCCCGCGTGGCGATGCCTTCCGACGTGACGACGAGCTCGCCGCTCTTGGTCAACGTCAGGCCTTCGGGATCGAGGCTGCCCGGCACGTACGGCTGCCCGTTCGGGGCGACGAGCGTCGTCACCCCGGTGACGTCGACGTCACCGTCGTCCAGGCGACCGTCGGAGAGGTCGACGACCAGCGTGTAGAAGCGCACGGGGCCCAGCTGGCCCTGGTCATCCGACAGGCTGTAGAAGACGCCCCGAGCCGGGTCGAAGGTGATGCTCGACAACCCGCCGATGATCGTGCCCCCGAAGGTCGTCCCCGTGGGGATGATCGCCTGCCCCAGGAACTCCAGCCTCGGCGGCGTCGCGCCGTCGCTGGCCTTCGCCTCCACACCCCCCGCCGCGGACACGGCGACCGCGGTTGCGAACGTCGCCGCAAGAATCGAGCGCTTCTCGAATGGCATCGTCCCCTCCGTCTGCTTGGCGTTGCCGCCATCCTATGAGACTCCGAGTCCGGGAGTCAACGGAGTCGCGTGTGGACGCACCCGCGGGTGCCCTGATAGGCTCGACCGTCGGGCGTCGGGGAGTAGCTCAGCCTGGTAGAGCACGAGCCTTGGGCGCTCGTGGCCGCGGGTTCAAATCCCGCCTCCCCGACCACGCGCCGCGACAAGGGGCCGCAAGGTGCGGTAGTATCGTTCGGTTCCGGGAGCGGGAGCTTCTTGAACCGCTTGAAGTTGATCGGGCGCCTGTAGCTCAGATGGATAGAGCGGCAGCCTTCTAAGCTGCGGGTCAGGGGTTCGAATCCCTTCAGGCGCGCCATACGAACGGTGGTGGCTGTAGCTCAGTTTGGTTAGAGCGCTTGGCTGTGGCCCATGAGGTCGCGGGTTCGAATCCCGTCAGCCACCCCAATGACGACCCTGCCCTTGACCGAACGCGACGCAACCCGACCCATCCAGTGCGCGGCCTGCGGCCGCTCGTTCGTGTCGCCCCGCTGGCTCGGCCTGCAGGGGCCCCTCTGCTCCGCCTGTCACGACAGGATGCAGCGCGAGGAGCGCGTCCGGCTCCACCACACGGAAAAGGCGCAGGGCCTGCGGCGGTTCCTGCGGGAGCTCTTCAGACGCTGACGGTGTAGCCGCGCGGGCGGGCCTCGGGGTCACCGCGGCGGCCCGACGCTGCCCGCTCGAGTCGGCGCGAGGACGAGCGCGGGCGCTTCTCTCCCGCCGAGCCCGCCCCACGGTGGTACGATCGCGCCTCCAAGAGGAGAAGGAACGACGATGCCCCAGGGCCCCCCCGACGTCAGCCCCGAGATCCTGACCGGCGACCTCAGCGAGGATCTCCTCCAGGCCTACCTCGCGGGGCCCGACCTCGCGGTGGACACCGAGACGATGGGCCTGCAGACGCGGCGAGACCGACTCTGCCTCGTCCAGCTGTGCGATCGGCGGACGCGCGGGGCGATCGTCCAGCTCCCTCGCGAGGCCCTCGACCCCTCGCGCCCGCGCGCGCCGCGCCTCAAGCGCCTCATGGAGGACCCCCGCGTCCTGAAGGTGTTCCACTTCGCGCGCTTCGACGTGGCCGCCCTGGCCCACTGGCTCGGCATCGCGGTCTCGCCCCTCTACTGCACGCGCACCGCGAGCAAGCTCGCCCGGACCTACACCGATCGCCACGGGCTCAAGGACAACCTGCTGGAGTTCCTCGACGTGGAGCTCGACAAGGTGACCCGCCACTCCGACTGGTCGAGCTCCACGCTGTCCCCGGAGCAGGTCCGCTACGCGATCTCGGACGTCACCCTGCTCCTCCCCCTCATGGACCGCCTCGAGGGCATGCTCGCCCGGCAGGGCCGCGCCGAGCTGGCCCGCGAGTGCTTCCGGGCGATCCCGACGATGGCGAGGCTCGACCTCGAGGGCTTCCCGGGGCTCTTCGAGCACTGAGACGGCCGCGGCTCAGCCGCCGGCGTTCTCCCGCCGTCTTCCGTTCCGCGACACCACCGCCTCGGCCCCCGCCACCACGTCGAGCAGGCCCCGCATCTCGTCCGGCTGCAGCGTCTCGAGGTCGCGCAGGGCCGCCACCAGCTGGCGTGCGAGCTCCTGGCAGTAGGCGAGGATCGGGCCGTTGCCGGCCACGCGGGCCCCGCCGTTGTCGAGCCGCCACTCCGAGCGCTGCTCCGGGGTCAGCGGCACGCAGGCCCCGCCCTCCACCCGGTGGGGTGGCCGGCGGTCGTGCCGGAAGCCCGACAGCCCGGGGAACGTCGCCTCGAGCAGGTAGTCGATGACCCGGACGATGCGCTCCTGGTCCTGCCCCAGCAGGCGGCTGTCCGCGCGCACCGAGGCCTCCACCCCGCGCGCGGTCACCCCGAGGGTGATGGCGATCGAGGTGCCCTCCACCCGCAGCAGCTCGTTCGCGATCTCGGCGATGACGTCCCGGTGAGCGTCGCGGACGAAGCCGACGGGCGCGACCCGCACCGCGCCCGTGACTTCCTGGTTGCGGAAGGCGGCGGCGCGGTAGGCGTACCACTCCGGGGGCACCCGGTAGTCGCGCAGCTCGTCGAGGATGTCCTGCGTCTCCTCCGTCCGCGTCAGGACCTCGAACATCTTGAAGTCGAGGGGGGTCGCCCCGTGCAGCAGCGCGCTCGTGTCCGTGTAGATCCCGAGCGCGGCCGCCGCCTTCTCGGCCGGCGACAGCTTCTCCAGCACCCCGAAAGCGGCGGCGATCACCGCCATGAAGGCGGAGGTCGAGCCCACCGCCAGGCCCACGAAGGGAAGCCTCACCCGGCGCACGCCCTTGGCCCGGCAGAGCTCCTCGACATCCTCCGGGTCGGCGTGGTGGTCGGCCACGAAGAAGTAGTCCTTGACGGGATCGACCCCGGGCGTCGCGAGGATCCCCAAGGGAGGTGACGTGTCCACCATGCAGTGCAGCCCCCCCCGCAGGCGGTCCTCGTTGGGGTGGTGGAGGACTATCCCGCAGCGCTCCACGAGGTTGCGGTTCTGCGGGTGGCCCAGGCTGCCGGTGAGAATCCGGACCTTCTCCGCCCCCAGCCCGCGCAGGATCGCGGAGAGGAGCACGGCGCTCCCCAGCGCGTCCGGGTCCCCCACCCACTGCGTGAAGATGTTGGCCCCGCGGCCGCGGATGGCCTTGGCGCTGCGCTTGAGGCCCATGTAGGCGGAATGGGCCTGGGTGAGAACGGCGATGTTCTCCACCGCGCGCCGCTTCCCGATGATGCCCTGGAAGCGGCGGCGCACGACGTACGGCCCGGCCGGGCGGGGCGGGGAGAGGATGCGGCCGTTGCGGCTCACGCGCGCACCCCCGCCGGCCCCGCCACCCGTGTCACTGGATCAGCGTCCTGTCGCATGGAACGTGCGGCCCTCCCGGGCCAGGTCGACGAGCATCGGCGCCGGCTGGAAGCGCCCGCCGTGGCGCGCCTGGAGCTTCTCCATCGTCTCGAGGGCGAACCGCGCGCCGAGGTGGTCGAGGTAGCGGAACGGCCCCCCCAGGAACGGGGGAAAGCCCAGGCCGAAGATCGCTCCCACATCGCCGTCACGGGGCGAGCGCAGGATGCCCTCCTGCAGGCACAGCACGGACTCGTTGAGGAAGGCGAACGCCAGCCGCTCCTGCGCCTCGCGTGCTTCGACGGGCCGGCGCGCGGAGCCCCCTGGAAGCAACCCGTAGACCGACTCGTCCACCCGCTTCTTCTTCCCGCCGTAGGTGTAGAAGCCCTTCTTCGCCTTGCGCCCGAGCCGGCCGTCGGCGATCACCTTCTCCATCGCCGAGGGAGGCGACATTCGGTCGCCGAAGTGGTGGTGCATCACACCCGCCACCTTCGCCCCCACGTCGATGCCCACCTCGTCGAGCAGCGCGAGCGGGCCCACCGGGAAACCGAACTCCGTCATGGCGCGGTCGAGGCTTTCCACGGCCGCGCCCTCCTCGAGCATCCACGTCGCCTCGTTCATGTAGGCGGCGAGGGCCCGGCTCGTGTAGAAGCCCGGCCCGTCCCGGACCACGATCACGTGCTTGCCGATCCGCCGCCCGAAGCCGGCCGCGGTCGCGATCGCGGAGGGTGTCGTCTCGGGCGTCACCACGATCTCGAGGAGCGGCATCTTGTGCACGGGCGAGAAGAAGTGCATCCCGAGCACGCGCGCGGGGCGACGGCAGCCCTTCGCGATGTCGCCGATCGGGATGGAGGAGGTGTTGCTGGCGAGGACGCACTCGTCCCGGGTGGCCGCCTCCGTCTCCGCGAGCACCCGGCGCTTGAGCTCGAGGTCCTCGAACACCGCCTCGATCACGAGGTCGGCGCGCCGGAAGCCGGAGTAGTCGAGGGTCGCCGAGACGCGGTCCATGCGCTCGCCGACCTGCAGGCGGGTCAGGCTCCGCCGCCTCTGCCGCTCGTCCCACGCGCCCCGGACGTATTTGAGCCCGCGCCCGAGCGCCTCGTGCGAGGCGTCCTTCATGCGCACGGCGACCCCGGCGTCCGACGCCACGCCCGCGATCCCCGCCCCCATGAGCCCGGCGCCCAGCACCCCGAGCTTGGCGACCTCGACCGCCGGGGTCCCCTCCGGGTAGCCGGGGTCCTTCTTGATCTCCTGCGTGGCGAAGAAGACCGAGACCAGGCTGCGCGAGACGTCGCTGGCCGCGAGCCGCCCGAACGCCTGCGCCTCGAGCTTCAGGCCCTCGGCGAGGGTCTTCCCCGAGCCCTGCTTCACGACCTCGATCGCCTCCAGGGGCGCCGGGTAGTGCCCCCCGGTCTTCTGGAGCACGGAGGAGCGCGCCTTCGAGAAGATCACGGGCCGCAGGAGCCTCTCCCGCAAACCGATGCCCGGCCGGCGCGGGTGCAGGCCGCCCTCGGCCAGGCCGAGGGCGGCCTGCTTCGCCACCGCCAGCAGGATGGGCGCCGGGCAAACCTCGTCCACGAGACCCGCCTTCAGGGCACGCGCCGCCTTGAGCGTGCGGCCGGTCAGGATGAGGTCGAGGGCGGTCGCGAAGCCGACCAGACGCGGCAGGCGCTGCGTCCCGCCCGCGCCGGGGACGAGGCCCAGCATCACCTCGGGCAGCCCGAGAGAGGTCTTCGGGTCATCCGAGGCCACCCGGTACCGGCACGAGAGGGCGAGCTCCGTCCCTCCGCCGAGGCAGGCCCCGTGGATCGCCGCCACCACGGGCACCCGGCAGCCCTCGATCCGGTCGAAGATGGCGTGGCCCGCCCGCGACAAGGCCTCGCCCTCCTCGGCCGAGCGGATGCGGGTGAAGTCCTTGATGTCCGCCCCCGCGATGAAGCTGTCGGGCTTGCCGCTGCGCACGACGATGGCACGCACCGACGCGTCCCTCTCGGCCTCTGCGAGGAGTCCCTCGAACTCCGCGATCATGCCCTTCCCGAGGGTGTTGACCTTCTCCCCGGGCACGTCGAGAGTGAGCACGACGACGCCGTCCTCGTCCCGGTCGCGGGTGAAACCGCTGGCCCCGCTCACTATCGCTCCAGGACCATCGCGAAGCCCATCCCGCCCTGGGCGCAGACGGAGATGAGCCCGAACTTCGCCTCGCGGCGCTTCATCTCGCGCGCCAGGGTGGTGGTGATGCGCGCCCCGGTCGCGCCGAAGGGGTGGCCGAGCGCGATCGAGCCCCCGCAGACGTTGAGGCGGTCGCGGTCGATCCTGCCGACCGGCGCCGAGCGCCCCAGCTTCTCGCGCGCCCACGTCTCGGACTCGAGCGCCTGGATGTTCGACTCCACCTGGGCGGCGAACGCCTCGTGCATCTCGACGAGGTCCATGTCCGTGAGCTGGAGCCCCGCGCGCTCGAGGGCCTTCGGTATCGCGAGCCCCGGGCCCATCAGGAGCTGCCCACCGGGGTCCACCGCAGCCACGGCCCACGCGCGCACGTAGGCCAGGGGCTCGTAACCCTCGGCCTCTGCCTTCTCCCCGGACATCACGAGCACCGCGGCGGCACCGTCCGTCAGCGCTGACGAGTTGCCGGCGGTGACCGTCCCGTGACGCCGATCGAACACCGGCGGCAGCGCCGCCAGCGCCTCGAGCGAGGCGTCCTTCCGCAGCAGGTTGTCGGCGGTGACCGCGGTGTCGTACCCGGGAGGAACGTGGACTGCGCACGTCTCCGCGGGCAGGCGCCCGTCCTGCGTGGCGGCCCAGCCGTTGCGGTGGGAGGCGAGGGCGATCCGGTCCTGCTCCTCGCGGGTGACGGCGTTCTCCTTCGCCATCTTCTCCGCCGACTGGCCCATGGTGAGGCCCGTCGAGGGCTCGGCGATGGCGGGCGCCTCGGGGACGAGGTCCCGCGGCCGGACCCGGGCCAAGGCGCCGAGGCGCGACCCGAAGGACTTCGCCTGCCGGGCCTCGACGAGGATTCGAGCCATGCGCCGGCTGTGCAGGATCGGCACGTCGGAGAGGCACTCGGCCCCGCCTGCGATCCCCGCTTCCGCGTGCCCGAGGAGGATGGCCGAGGCCACCTCGGTGATCGCCTGGTTCGCCGAGGCGCAGGCGCGATTCACCGTGTGCGCCGGGACCGACTTCGGCAGCCCCGCGCCCAGCGCCACCTCGCGCCCCAGGTTCGGCGCCTTCACCGAGGGCACCACCTGCCCCATGACGACCGTGTCGATCCAGGCGGGAGCCACCTCCGTGCGCTCGAGCAGCTCCCGCACGCAGACCTTGGCGAGGTCCAGCGCCGTCAGGTCCCGATACACCGTCCCCGACCGGGCGAACGGCGTGCGGCATCCCGCCACGATCGCGACTCTTCGGTTGCTCATGGGACTCTCATCCCCGGGTGCGGTTCGTGCACGACCCGTCGCGGGGATCTCGAGAGGCGGGCCTCCGTGCGGCCGACGCGTTCCAGGTGTGAACCCGGGCTGCCGCCGTCACGGAAAAATGCTAGCTCATCGTCGGCCGGAAGCAACTGAATTCGGGGGAGTGGCATGACGTCACGTCATCGGTCCCATGCCGCACATTCACGCCTGCCCGCGCGTCGGGGCGCGGCAGCCGTGCGCCCGATCGCACTCCCCGCACGAAGCTGATGAGGTAAACTCCCGCCATCGCGGTCGCCTCGGGGTTCTCCCTCCTCCCTCCGTCCGGGCCGGCGAGGTGCCGCAACCAGACTGCCGGCGAGGGAGGACCCGTGAACATCCCACCGAGAAAGCGCGCGAGGATCGTCCCGCCCAACCCGATCACCGTGGGCATCGACGACGAGAACGGACTGCCGCTCGGGTACGGAGTGATCGCGAACGTCTCCGACGCGGGCGCCTGCATCTGGACGGACGGACGGCTCGAGACCGGAGCCCGCCTGAGCCTGCGGGTCAGCTTTGCCCAGCCCTCCGAGGTGCACGAAGTCGCGGCCGTGGTCGTCTGGGGCGACGGGGGCGAGGACCGCTCGCGAGGCCCGATGCACCGCTACGGCCTGCGCTGGCACGACGCCTCGTCGGCCTGCGTCCGCCGCCTCCGCCATCTCGCCCTGCGTGCCGGGAGCGGACGGTCTTCCCCCGGCACCGGCACCGGACCCGGGCCGAGGCCTCCCGTCAACGACTGACCCGCCCGTTGTGAGACCATCGGGTTTCCACGCCGAGGAGAACCCATGGACCGTCCGACCGCCACCGTGATCCACGCCGTCGCGCTTGCCTTCTGCCTGGCCGGCTTGGCCCCGCCCCCCGCCCTCGCCCAGGCACCTCCCGCGCCACCCGCGGCCTCGCGCCCGGGCGAGGCCCGACCCGAGCCGAAGCCCCAGCCGCGGCCCCACGGCCAGCGCGTCGCCGTCGACCCCGCCCGGATCCAGGTCGACGACGGAGACACCGTCGTCGTCCGCTGGTCGAAGGACGATCTCGAGACGGTCCGCATCCTCGGCATCGACACGCCGGAGACCCGGCACCTCCAGCACGACCTGCCGTACGCCCAACCCTTCGGCCCCGAGGCCCGCGCCTTCGCGCAGGGCGCCTTCGCGGCCGCGACCCAGGTGGAGCTCATCCGGGCGGACACGGTCGACCCGTACGGCCGCTCGCTCGGCTACGTCTTCCTGAACGGCCGGAACTACTCCGTGCTCGTGGTCCAGGCGCGCCTCTCCGCCGAGACCGTCACGTTCTACGGCGACAACGGCCTGCCCAAGGAGGCGGCCGCGGTCCTCGCCGCGGCGAAGGCGGCGGGGCCCCTCCCGTTCGAGCCGCCCCACGCATTCCGGGGCCGGATGCGGGAGCTCTCGAGGTGGATGAAGGAGAAGGGCCTCGAGGCCGAGCAGTAAGCGGCGCCCATGGCCCTCGTGACCGACACGGCCGCCGTCTCGACCCGCGGCGACGCCGTCTCGCGCCCATGAAGACACCCCCTCGCCGGCTGCTCCTGCCCGTGGCCCTGGCCGGGGCCGCGCTCGCTCTCTGGGACACCTTCCTCGTCTACCCCTTCCGGCTCTTCGTCGTGTTCCTGCACGAGATCTCCCACGGCCTCGCTGCCGTCGCCACCGGAGGCTCCATCGTGTCGATCGGCCTGAGCTTCGACGAGGGCGGCGTCTGCCTCACGCGCGGGGGCTGGCCGCTCCTCATCCTCAACGCGGGCTACCTGGGGAGCCTGCTCTGGGGGGCGCTGTTCCTGCGGCTGGGCGGGAGGCGCACGCGCGCGCGGACAGTGGTCGGCCTCGTCGGCGCCTTCACCTTCGCGGTCACCCTCGCCTACGTGCGCACGTGGTTCGGATTCCTCTACGGCCTCGCCGCCGCGCTACTGCTCCTCGGCGCCGCGGCGAAGCTGAAGCCCGCGGTCTCGGAGTTCCTGCTCGCGGCCATCGGCGCGACCAGCTGCCTCTACGCCGTGTGGGACATCGCCTCGGACGTTCTCTTCCGGCACTCGAGCCAGAGCGACGCCGCCGCGCTCGCGCGCCTCACCGGCGTCCCCGCGATCCTCTGGGGCGTCGCGTGGGCGGCCTTCTCCGTCCTCGTCCTGGTCTCGGTCCTGCGTCGCCTCGCCTGAACGGAAGGCCCGGTACAATCACCCAATGAAACGCATCGGCATCCTGACCGCCGGCGGCGACACGCCGGCCCTCAACGCGACGGTCCACGGCGCGGTCGTACGAGCCAACCAGCGACGCGTCGAGGTGTACGGCTTCATCAAGGGCTACTCCGCCCTCCTCAACCCGTCCGTCCCCTACGTCCACCTCAACCCCCTCTTCACCGAGATCCCCGAGCTCGACCCCACCCGCGGCGGCACCGTCATCGGCGCCTCGCGCGCCTTCGTGGACCCGGAGGACCGCGAGACGATCGCGCAGATCGCCGACCGGCTGAAGCGCCTGCGGATCGACGGCCTCATCTGCGTGGGCGGCGACGGCACGCTCAGCGGCCTCCAGCCCTTCGCCGAGCTGTTCCCCGTCGTCCTCGCCCCGAAGACGATCGACAACGACCTCGGCCTCAACCACCCGAGCGAGCCCGACGAGTGGGAGCGCGTTCCCTGCCCCGAGCCGCCGGGCTACGAGTACCGGCTCGGGCGCTCGCTCACCCGCTTCGAGCTGGACGGCATGGTCAACTACGTGACGCCCGGCTACGCCACGGCCGTCTACGTCTCGGTCGAAGGCGTCCAGCGCGTGCGGACCACCGCGGAGAGCCACCGCCGGATCGGCATCGTCGAGGTGATGGGCCGGCACTCCGGCTACATCGCCCTCGGCACCGCCTACGGCCAGCCCGACATCGTCCTCGTCCCCGAGGTCCCGGTGCGGATCCCGGCCCTCGTCGAGCGGGTCCGCGAGCTCTACGAGCTGCAGAAGAACGTCGTGATCGCCTGCGGGGAGGGCATCACCGGCGAGGACGGCCGCCCGCTCGGGGCGCAGCGCGAGTCCCACGACCCGGCCGGCAACGTCCAGCTCTCGGGGGCCTCGGACGCGCTGCGCGAGGTGCTCATCGACCACTTCGGCGACGCCTACTTCCAGCAGTACCGCCGGGCCGAATCCGCCAAGGCCGCGGTCTTCACCCGAAAGGTCGGACACACGCAGCGCGGCGGCCGTCCCGTGCTCTTCGACCGCTTCCACGGGGGCCAGCTCGGCGGAATGGCGGTGGACATGCTGCTCGAGGGCAAGAACAACGCCCTCGCCATCCTCCAGCGGAGCGAGGAGCGCGGCTTCTACGTGGCGGGCTACGACGGCAACGCCTTCCGCGACCGCTGGGGCGTAATCCACCCCCGCCACCTGCACCCGAGCTTCTACGACGCCGAGCTGATGCGACCCTCGAAGATCGGGGTGGAGTACCTCCTGCCCATCTTCACGAACGCGATCGGGCACGCCGACATCGAGGCGATCCGGCAGACGGTCTTCGACGCGGGCAGCCTGTTCCGCCCGTACCACTCGGTGAACACGGACGTCAACAAACGCATACGCTATCTGGAGTGACGCACCGGACGGATCCGCCCGCCCCGGCGCGAATCCGTCCGGATCTCCAGAGCCCCGTCGAAGGCCCTCCCGGAAGGCCCTCCTGAGGGCCGGCGCCGACGGATCGGCAGTGGCTCAGATCCGGTTCGAGCGCGCGGGGACGTGCGCTCCAACCGGGGTCACTCGTAGCGAAGCGCCTCGACCGGGTCGAGCCGGGAGGCCTTCAGCGCCGGCACGAGGCCTGACAGCACCCCGACCAGGATGAGGATCAGGCTCGAGCCGAGGACGGTCGTGCCGGAGATCCGCAGCTGCAGGTCGACCCGGCCGCTCTCGTCCTCGTACAGGGGCCCGAGCACCGGCAGGACCGGCGTCACCAGGGTGATCGCGTACGACAGCAGGATCCCCACGGCGCCGGCGGCGAGGGTCAGGACGAGCGCCTCGGCCAGGAACTGCAGACGGATGGTGCGCTTGCGCGCGCCGAGAGCGCGCCGCAGGCCGATCTCGCGCACGCGCTCGTCCACCGAGACGAGCATGATGTTGGCCACGCCGACGCCCCCGATGCCGAGGGTGAGAATCCCGATGAAGAGCAGCAGGGCCTGCAGCCCGATCGTGATCCCGTCGATGATCGGCCGAACCTCCTCCTGGCCGAAGATCTGGAGGGCCCTCTTGTCGCTGGGCGCGAAGCCCTGCCGCTTGCCGATCGCCTCCCGGACCTGCTGCGTGGCCTTCGTCTCGAAGGCCGGGCTCAACGCGCTGAAGACGAGCACGCGCGCGTAGCGCACGTCCCAGAGGTCGCCCGCGGTCGTGTAGGGGATCCAGGCGCACTCGTCGTCGCTCGTGAAGTAGTTCATCATCTGGAACTTGCGGTCCATGGAGCCGATCACCGTGAAGCGCATGCCCTGGATGCGCACGGTCTCGCCCACGGCCGGCCGCCCGGCGAAGAGCTTCTGCCGCAGCTTCGCCCCCAGGAAGACGACGCGCCTGCGCTCCTGGAAGTCCTCCGGGCTGATCCACCGGCCGTCGCTCGGGACCTCGTTGCGGATGAAGCCGTACTCCGGGTAGACCCCGCGGATCGCGGTGTTGGCCATCCGGTCCGCGTAGCTGATGTCGGTCCAGCTCACCGTCTCGAGGCTCACGCTCTTGACGAGGTTGGCCTCGGCGAGGACGACGTCGCGGTCTGCCTTCTCGAGCCGGATCCTCCGCCCCGCGCGCTCGCCGCCCGCCTGCTCGCTCGTCTGGCCGGGCCAGACGATGGCCACGCTGTTGCCGACCGAGCGGAAGCAGTAGACGAGGATCCGGCGGAAGCCGGAGCCGTAGGCGAGAAGCACGGTGACCGTCACGATGCCCCACACGATCCCCAGCATCGTGAGCGCGGTGCGCGTGCGGCTGCGCACGAGGTTGCGCCAGCTCTGGCCGAGCAGATCCTTCATCGCCTAGCCTCCCGCCTCCCACCGCAGCGCCTCGATGGGGTCGACCGAGGCCGCCTTGCGCGCCGGGTAGAGGGCCGACCCGAGGGCCACCGCCCCGAGCAGGCCGAGGGCGAGGAGGCCCGACGACCACGTGGGCAGCAGGCCGGCGAAGAAGGGCGGCATCGGCAGCAGGTTCACGAGGAAGCAGATCGAGTAGGCGACCCCGAGTCCGATCGCGCCGGAGAGCCCGACCACGATGAGCGCCTCGAGGAAGAACTGGCGCACGATCGACCGGCGGGTGGCGCCCAGCGCCTTGCGGACGCCGATCTCCCGCGTCCTCTCGCGCACCGCCACCAGCATCACGTTCATCACGCCGATCCCGCCCACGAAGAGCGTGGCCACCCCGATCGCGCCGAGGAAGTACTTCATCCCGTCGCTCATCTTCTTGAAGGCGATCGCCTCCTCCGAGGTGTCCCAGATGTGGGCCGCCTCCGTGTCTCGCGGGTCGAACTCGTGGAGCCGCCCCAGGGCGCGCCGCACCTCGGCCTTGCACTCGTCGTGCACGAGCACCGACTTCGGGGCGGCCAGCAGCCGGTCCACGGAGTCCGGGCGAGCGCGGGGGCGGTTCGGCATGTCGCGCAGGACCGTGGCGAACGGGACGTAGACCTTCCGGATGTCCTCCCCGTCGTAGCTCGAGTTCTGCTCCTTGTGCTGCATCAGGCCGACGACCGTGTACGGGAAGTCGCCGATCCGGATCGTCTCGCCGACGGGCGGGCGCGTGCCGAAGAGCTGCTTCCTCGCGTCGCTGCCCAGGAAGGCCACCCGCCGCCCCTCGCGCTCGTCGTCCCAGTTCGGGTAGCGCCCCTCGGCGACCCCGATGCTGCGGATAAACGCGAAGGGCGGCAGCGACCCCGTCACGAGGAGCGAGGCGCTGTTGTGGGCGCTGCGCACCGGCATGCTCTGCCCCAGCTCCGGCATGACGTGGGCGCAGGAGGGCGCCTGGTCCGCCACCACCAGGTGGTCGGTGGCCGACCACTGGAGCTTGCGGCCGGCGCGCTTGCCGCCCGCCTGCAGGCTCGTCTGGCCGGCGAAGACGATCATCACGTCCTTCGAGAAGTTCTCCGCCACCTTCAGCTGTCCGACGCGGAGGCCCTCCCCCGCCGCGACCATGAGGGTGATCGACACGATCCCCCACGCGATGCCGAACATGGTGAGGAACGTGCGCAGCCGGTGCTGCGCCATCGTCTGGAGCGTGTCGCGGACGAGATCGGAGAACACCATGTCAGCAGGCCACGGGTAGCGGCGGGACCGGAGGGCTCCCGGGAGCGGGTCGCCGACCGGACCAGGGGACCCGCTCACGGGATCCCGGTCCGCCGCGGAGACGAAGGCTGTGATCGTTCATGGCGTTACTGAAGGACGACCTTGTCGCCTTCCTTCAGCCCCTCCAGCAGCTCCGTCTTGACGCCGTTGGAGATGCCGAGCTTGACCGCGACCTTGCGCTTGCCGCCCTCCCCCTTCGGGTCGGGCACCTCGAGCGAGGGCTTGCGCTCCTTGTCGTAGAGGACGGAGGACTCCGGGACGATGAGGACGCCCTTCTTCTCCTCGAGGATGATCTCGGCGTTCGCGGTCATGTTGGTCTTGAGCAGGCCGCCGGGGTTCTGGATCGAGACCCGCACCTCGAACGTGGTGACGTTGTCCTTCTCCTTGCCCAGCGGGGAGATCTTCGTGACCTTGCCCGCGAACGACTTGTCCTTGAAGGACTCGACCACGATCCGCGCGCGCTGGCCCATGTACACCTTGCCGATGTCGGCCTCGTCCACCTTGCCGAGGACGTACACCTCGCTCACGTCGCCGAGGGTCATGACCAGGGTCGCCTGCGAGCCGAGGACGAGGATGGAGCTGACCGCGTCGCCCACCTCGACGTCCCGCGAGAGGACGAGCCCGTCCATCGGGCTCGTGATGGTCGCGTAGCGCAGGTCGGTCTCGTACCGCTCGAGGGCGGCGCGGGCCTTCTCCACCTCGGCCTTGCTGACCGCGGCCTGGCTCTTCGCGGCCGTCTGCGCGTTGAGGGCCATCTGGTAGGCCTTGTCGGCGTCCTCGAGGAGCGACGGCGCGATGAGGCCGTCCGCGTAGAGCTTGCGCGCCCGCTCGAGGGCGGACCTGAGGAAGGGCAGGTCGGGGCCGGCGGCGTCGATCTTGGTCCGCTCCCAGGCCGCCTCGGCGGCGAGGAGGTTGGCCTTCGCCTCGCGGACGGCGGCCTCGAGCTGCTCCCGGTCGAGCTCGGCCAGGACCTGGCCCTCCTTCACCTGGTCTCCGTAGTCCACGAACAGGCGCTTCACGATCCCGCTCGCCTTTGACTTGATCTCGACCTTGGTCAGGGGCTGGACCTTGCCGGTCGCCACGACCGACCGGGCCAGGTCCCCCTTCTCGACGGAGGCCAGGCGGGAGGGGTCGATCTCCCGGCCGCCCCGGCGCGCGGCCATCAGGCCGAACACGGCGAGGAGGGCCACCACGACGACGCCGAAGACCAGGCGACGGCGCCGCTTCTTCCGCCCGTTGCCGTTCCCGTTCCCGTTCGACATCGCCACTCCAATTCCTTGAATGCCGCCTGGCAGGACCTGGTTGTCACAGGTTGTTACGCGCCGGACCTCCCCCGGGTTCACGCAACTTCGGCCCCCGGCTGCATAATCCGCACATGGACAAGGACCTGATCCGCCGCCTCCCGAAGACCGACCTCCACGTCCACCTCGACGGCTCTCTCCGACTCGGGACCCTCGTCGAGCTCGCCCGCGAGCGCAAGGTCCCCCTGCCCTCTGAGACGCCCGAGGGGCTCGAAGCGTTGGTGTTCCGGCCCCGCTACGCGAGCCTCAACGAGTACCTGGAGGGCTTCCGCTACACGGTGGCGGTGCTCCAGGACGCCGAGGCGCTCGAGCGGACCGCCTTCGAGCTGGCCGAGGACTGCCAGGCCGAGGGCGTGCGCTACCTCGAGGTGCGCTTCGCCCCGCAGTTGCACGTGCGCCCGGGCTTCGACGTCTCGGCCGTCGTCCGCGCGGTGGACCGGGGCCTGCGGCGCGCGGCGGACGCCTTCAACGCCCGGCCGACCATCCGCTCGGGCCAGGAGCCCCGCTTCGGCGCCGGGATCATCCTGTGCGCCATGCGCTTCTTCACGCCGGAGTTCTCCCTCGGCTTCCGGCGCTTCTTCGAGGCGCTCCCCGAGGCGCCCGAGACCGAGGTCCACACCGCGGCCAGCCTCGAGGTGGCGCGGGCGGCCGCGCGGCTCCGGCGGGACGAGGGGCTGCTCGTCGTGGGGATCGACCTCGCCGGGCAGGAGAAGGGCTACCCGGCGGAGGACCACCGCGAGGCCTACCAGGTCGCCCACGAGGCCTTCCTCGGCAAGACCGTCCACGCGGGCGAGGACTACGGGCCGGAGTCCATCTTCCAGGCGATCGGGGACCTGCACGCCGACCGCATCGGCCACGGCACCTGGCTCTTCGACGCGACCAAGATCACGAACCCGAGGATCACGGACCGCCAGCGCTACGTCGAGGACCTCTCCGAGTTCATCGCGGACAAGCGCATCACGATCGAGGTCTGCCTCACCTCGAACCAGCAGACCGTTCCCGAGCTGGCCGACGACCTGCGCCGGCACCCCTTCGGCGAGATGAGGAGGCGCCGTCTCTCCACGACGTTCTGCACCGACAACCGCCTCGTCTCCCACACCACCGTGAGCCAGGAGATCGCCCGCGCGGTCGAGGCCTTCGGCCTGACCCCGCGCGAGGTGCGCGACATCCTCGATCTACGGCTTCAAGCGCAGCTTCTACCCCGGGAGCTACCTCGAGAAGCGGGACTACGTCCGCGACGTCATCAACTACGCCAACCGCCAGCTCGAGGACGCCGGGCGGGCGTAGCCGTCACCAGCGGTGGAAGGCCGGGTGGCCTTCCTTCACCGCCACGAAGACCCCGCGGCAGGTGGCCGTGGCCTTCCCCCCGGACTCCACCGTCGCCTCGACGGTGGCCCGGTCCGGTCCCGACTCCACCACCCGCGCGCGCAGCGTCAGCGGGCGGTCGGACGGCGTCACCCGCAGGAGCCTCACGTGGAACTCGGCGGTCACGGTGCACGGCGGCCGCTCGTGGCCGCCTGCCTCCATCAGGTGCACGGCCGCCGTCCAGTTGGAGTGGCAGTCGAGGAGCGTGCCGAGGATCCCGCCGCTCACGGCCCCGTCGAAGGCCTCCTGGTGCGGCTGCGGCGTCCACTGCGCGCTCAGGCCCTCGCCGTCCTCGAAGCTGCGGACGCGCAGGCCCTTCGGGTTGGCCGGACCGCAGCCGAAGCAGTGGTTGCGTGGCGCGTAGCGCTCCTGGACGCACGGGCGGTCGCTCATCGGGCGAGTCACATCCTCCGACGGATTCTAGTGCAGCCGGTCGAGCGCCTGCCGGGCCTCCCGGCGAACCTGCTCCTCGCCATCCCCCGTCGCACGCTGGAGGGCGGCGGCCGCCGGCCGGGCCACGGGCCCTATCCGACCGAGGGCGCGCGCGGCGTGCATCCGGACCGCTCCGCTCGGGTCCCCCAGCGCGGCGGCGAGCGCGGGAACGGCCGCCTCGGCCGGCGGGCCGATGCGCCCGAGCGTCCGCGCCGCACGCCAGCGCCGGTCCTCGTTCTCGCTCCCCAGTCCCTGTACCAGGGTCGGCACCGCCCCGGCGGCGGCCGGCCCAATCCGGGCGAGGGCCGCGGCCACCACGGCGTTGGTATCGTCCCGGGCCAGCGTGCGCGTGAGGTCTCCTACCGCCGCCTCGGCGGCGGCGCCGAGGTTGCCGAGGCTCCACGCGGCGAAGGCCACCACGTACGGGTCCTCGCTCCCGAGCGCAGCCACGAGCCGCGGGACGTCCGCGGCCTGCGGCCCGATCGCGGCGAGCGCCTGCGCGGACGCGGCACGGACGGACTCGCTCGGATCGGTGAGGGCCGCGAAGAGCGCCGGGACAGCCGCGCGGCCGGTGGGGCCGAGGGCCCCCAGGGCCTCGGCGCACGCCACCCGAACGGCCAGGGACGCGCTCCCGCCAAGCGCCGAGACGAGCGCGCCCACGTCCCCCCTGCGCTCACCGAGCGCCGTGGCGAGGGGGTCTGCGTCCGAGTCCCCGGCCGCGAGAAGGCCACTCGTGTACAGGGTGTCGGCCACGAGGGACGCGCCGGACGGGCTCATGTGGTCGTAGTCCGAAAAGGCCGACGACCCCACCCGCCCGATGACGGGCAGCAGGTCGAGGCACCTCAGCCGCTCGGCCTCACAGAACGCCGCGATCCGCTGCTGCACGACAGGCCCCGGTGCCCCGTCTTCCACCTGGAAGCGGAACGGGAAGAACACCACCGCGAAGCCCGCCCCGTCGGCCTCGACCTCCGCCCGGAGCGCGCGCACCTCCTCGAAGAATCGCTCGAGCGCCTCGCGCACGCGCGGCGAGTCGGGCTCGGCGAACAGGCGCTCGACGCTGTCGATCTCCCGCCCCTCGGCGTCGACCAGCAGGCGAACGAGGGCCGAGCGCTCGTGCAGCGCCCCCAGCCAGCGGGGCGGGCGCGAGAGGTTGTTGAAGAGCTCCGGGATGTCGTTGAGGCAGACCGCGAGGACCGCCTGGTCGGGCCGGTACCGCCGCGCGATGCGCTGCCAGGCAATGCGCTCCTGCCGCGTCGACCAGCCCCACAGGGCTACGTTCATCACCTCCACCCGCCGCCCCTCGGCCCGGAAACGGGCCTCGAGGCGCTGCGGGAAGGCCTCCTCCGGCCGGATCTCCGCCCCGAGGGTCACGCTGTCGCCGAGGATCGCGATCCGCCGCCAGCCCTCGGGCTTCTCGCGGGTGCGCGTGCGGTCCCGGAGCCCGTCGCGGTTGAACTCCTCCCAGGGCGGCCAGCCCGTGGCGTCCGACCTCATCACGTAGAAGCCGCCGGGCATCTTGTCGTCCCAGTCCCAGATGTAGTCGGCGACCTCCGCCTTCGGCGGGCGCGGCTTCTCCACCAGCCGCGCCGCTCCCTCGAGAACCCCGAGGAAGACGACGGCCGAGGCGAGGCTCAACGCCAGGTTCGTGAGGAGCCGCTTCACGCCGCCACCGCCCGCCGCAGCGCCGACTCGATGCGGTCCCAGTGCGTCCCCCGCCAGAAGAGCCGGTCGCACCCCGCGCACACGAAGTACTCGTCCTTCCACAGCGCGGTCCGCGGCGGGATGCGAGGGCGGATTTCGTCCTTGGGCCTCCGGACGAGCGCGCCCCCGCAGGCCATGCAGAGCGGCTCCCGCAGCCCGAGGCCGAGGTCGAGAACGACCATGTGCAGCTGCTCGGCCATGGTGAGCGCCGACGGAACCCACTCGACGACCAGGGACCCGTCCGCGACGATCCGCCGGTCGAGCACCTCCGCCTCGGTGGTGAGCAGCACCAGGCGGCGCCGCAGGGCCTCGTCGGGAAGGCGGTGGCCCGGCACCGCGGGCGCGACCGACGCCTCGTAGCCCGCCGCCCGCAGCCACCTCGCCAGCCCGCCGAGGCTGGGGTCGCAGAGGAAGCGCGGCGGCCGCGCCGCGTCGAATCGCGCCCACGGCGGCGGGCTCGAGCCGCCCGCCCCCGCCGCCCAAGCCTCCTTCGCCCCCTGCAGATCCCGCGCCCAGACCTCGGCGAGTGCCCGCGCCACGGAGTGGCCGGCGAGCCGCGCGCGGTCGCGGACATCCCGCACGGTGCGCGACGCGTCCTCGTCGGACTGCGTGCGCCCGTTGATCACGCCCAGCGCGCGGAAGCGCGCGTGGAATCCGTGCTCGATGCGCCCGTCCACTCTCCTAGCTTACCGCGCTGCCCCGGAGTCCTGGCACGCCCCGGGGGAGTTCTTGCACGCCACCGGGGCTTCTTGGTATATTCCTCGGTCGCTGGTTGGCCCGCTAGCTCAATTGGTAGAGCAAGAGACTCTTAATCTCTAGGTTCAAGGTTCGAGTCCTTGGCGGGTCACCAAAACCCCCTCAACCGGTTGCGTTGGCGGGGTTGCGCCTCGGCGGGGCGAACCGCATCGTGCGCTCCGAGCCGAAGCGCCGGCCCTCTTCCAGCACGCGCCGCCGCGACGCTACAGCCGGAACAGGTAGCTGAACTTCACGAAGAATCCGTCGTTCAGCCGTGACAGGCCGCTGAGGTGCAGCGACTCCGGCTCGTCGAGGGTGCTGCCGTAGCCGGCGAAGAACACCGTGCCGGGTGTGGGCTGCCACGAGAAGAGCAGGTCGAGACGCAGCCGGTTGCTGCCTTCCTGGAGCGCCGGCTCGTAGACGCCCGAGCCGGGGTCGCGGATCAGGATCGGCCGCTCGCTGCGCGAGTCGTCGTGCAGCGCGTCCCGGAACTGCGCGTCGTACTCGGCGACGCAGCGCAGGAACACGAAGCGCGCGGCCTGGAACTCGACGCGCACGCGCGGCAGCTGGCGGCGTCCGACGAGCGAGCCGTCGGTCCTCCTCTTGAACTGCTGCAGGCGGTACTCCGCATCGATCCGCAGCTGCTCGGTGGGGCGCCAGTTGGCGACGGCCGTGAGGTAGACGATGTCCGCCGAGGCCCACTCGAAGAAGTTCTCGTCCTTGCCCCAGAGCAGCGAGAAGGTCCCGGAGAAGCGCCGGAACTCCGCAGTGTCGAGGCTCAGGACGTAGTCGAGGTTGGAGAGGCTGGGGGTCCCCACGAACGGGAGCAGCTCGCCGGGCGCGTCGCCCGCGAGCGCGTAGTCGGAATAGAGCTCGGGGTCGTAACCGAACGACTCGATGAGCACCGAGGCTCCCGCCTTCCAGCCGCCGCGCAGCGTGACGTTGTTGTTGATGTGCAGCTGCTTGTCCTGGATGCCGCCCGCGCCGAAGAAGGCCTGGTACGGCCAGCGGCCGGTCAGGACGAGGTCCGTGCTCCAGCTCTCGATGCGGGCGCCCTTCGCACCGAAGAAGCTCACGCGCTGGTCGAAGCTCGTGCGAACGATGCCGGGGCGGCTGATGAAGCCGGCCTGGGCCTCGAAGTCCTGGTGGATGCCCGTGATCCGCGCCTGGCTGCCGAGCCGCCGACCGTTGCGGTTGGCGATCGCATCGAAGAGCGGCGCCGTGGTCGTCTCGGCCGCGCGGCGCGTGCGGCTGAGCGCGCCCTGCAGCCGCACCGAGTAGACGTCCTCGAAGGTGAGCCGCGCGTCCAGCCCGCCGACCCGGTTGGAGTCCTGGCCGTCGATCTTGTCGGTGTAGACCAGCCCCAGCTTCGACTGCCCCCGCAGGTCCCGCTGCACACGCAGGATGTTGAAGAAGGGGCGATCGGTCCCGCTCGCCGAGTTGAGGGTGTCGTCGAGCGCCGAAAGCAGGCCCAGGTTGGTGCCCGAGACCTTGCCGGTGACCTTGGCCGCGAACAGAGGCGCCACCACGCGGCGCGTGTAGATGAGCTGGTTCGGCGTCGAGAACTGCTCGAGGCCGTCCAGGAAGAACGGGCGCTTCTCGGGGAAGTAGACGGCTTCGCGAGGGTCGTACTGGAACTGGCCCGCATCGGCCTCGACCTGGGAGAAGTCGGGATTGAGCGTGCCGTTGAGCGTCAGGTTGGGGGTCATGCCCCAGCGCACGTTGCCGCCTACCTCGGGGGTTGCCGTGTCGTAGCCCCAGCCGCTCCCGCTGGGGACTCCGTCCATGCGTGCGGTCACGAAGGGGTTGAGGTCGAGCACGAGCCCGGGCCGCAGCCCCTCGAGCCCTTCGAGGGTGCCGCCCTGGGCGAGGAACGAGGCGGCCGCGCGGCGCGCCGGCGCCCAGCTCTCCTCGTAGCCGGTGCTCTGGACCTTGCGCACCACGTGCAGGCCCCAGGTCTGAACCTCGGCCTTCTGATAGCGCAGGCTCTTGAACGGGATCCGCAGCTCGACCTCGAAGCCGAAGTCGGTGAGCCGGCCCCTGGACTGGAACACGAAGTCGGGACTGAGGTCGGGCGGCTCACGCTCCGAAGCGAGCGCCGAGAAGTGGCCGTCTCCCAGCTGGGTTCCCTCGACGAGGGTCCCGTCCGACTGGACGCCGAACGGGTTGACGGTGAACACGAGCGCCTGGCGCGCGTCGTTGTAGGTGCTCAGGAAGATCGTGATCGTGTCCTCCGAGCCGAGCTGGTCGCGGTTGGCCATGGTGGCGCGCACCGTTCCCGGCGCCGCCTCGGCGCGGACGCCGAAGAAGATGGCCGCCGGGGAGTAGAAGACCCGCACCTCGGTTCGCTCCTCGGCGGGCCGTCCGTCGATCGGCGAGTAGAGCGAGAAGCCGGTCAGCCGGGCCGCCGTCTGCCAGACCGGCTCGTCGAGAACGCCGTCGATCTCGACCGCAGGCTCGTCGCTGCGTGGCACGGCCACGGCAAGATGCCTTTCGCTGCCGTCGTAGACCGGTGCGGACGAGACTTCCGCCAGCGAGGGCCGAGGCGAGCAGGAGAGTGGGCAGGGACATCACGGCGCTCTGTCGTGTTCGAGACGCGCATTGTAGTGGCACCGCGGGCCCGGTCGACCTCACCCATCCCCCCCCACTGGAACTCCCTTGGAAGTCCCTGAGGACGGCGCGCCCCTGTCGTCCTATATTCGGATCGATATCCGGGAGGTGGAGCATGCAGAGGGCGGCGCTCGTGCTCGTGCTCACCCTCGCGGCGTCGGTGGCGGCGGCCCAGGAACGCCAGTGGGCCGCGCGGCTCCAGGGCGGAAGCGCCACGATCCACGATTGGGGATCGAGCGGCGTTTGGGCCCAGGCGCAGGTCGGGCGATCGTTCGCCGGCAGGGTGCTCTCCGCCGACCTGGGCCTGGCCGTCTCCGGTTCGGACGAAGGTTACGCCAGCCTCACCGCCGGCCTCGAGCGTGCTCCCCTTCCCCAGGGCCGTCGTCTCGCCGTTCGCACGCGCTGAGGCAGGATTCCTGGGCGAGCCGGAATACTCGGGCTACGTGGCGGGCATCGGCGGCGGCCTCGCGGTTCGCCTCAACGACCGTCTCTCGCTCCGCGGGGGGGCCAGCTGGGGCACCCACGGCGACGTCGAGGGCCCGCTCGTCTGCTACGGGGGAGTCCAGCTCCGCTGGTGAGCGGCACCGCCCTTCGGTTATCTTCGGCCATGCGCGGGTGCCCCTCGTGACCGACGCCGAGCTGCAGGAGTGGTGGCCGGACCTCGGCACCGTCGTCGCTGCGCTCCGGTACGCCGGACGGGCGGACGTGGCGGATCGGCTCGTCGGCGCCGTCCGCGCCGGCGCGAGTTCCAGCGAGATCCTCGACGGCGTCGGCGTCGTGCTGCGCGACGAGCGGGGGCTCCGCTCACGACTCGGTGATCCCGCCAGGAGGGCTTGGGACGCCGTCATGGCCGACGTGCGCCGCGCCTTCCCCGGGTCCGGGCTCGGCCACTGGCTCAGCCGGCTGAGGCCACGCCGGAGCTGAGGCACGCCGGCCGGGAACCTCCCTCGGCAAGACGGTAAGATGGCTCCATGGCGGAAACCTACTACTGCCCCCACGACCTCACTCGCTTCGGCGAGATGGGCAAGGACCGCCCCGAGCTCTGGGCCAAGTTCCTCGACTATTACAACGCGGTCTTCGCGGACGGCGCCCTCACCGCCCGGGAGAAGGCCCTGATCGCCCTCGGCGTCGCCCACGCCGTGCAGTGCCCCTATTGCATCGACGCCTACACCCAGGCCGCCTTGCAGAACGGGTCGGACCGGGAGCAGATGACGGAGGCCGTGCACGTGGCCTGCGCCATCCGGGGCGGGGCCAGCCTCGTCCACGGCGTGCAGATGCGCAACGTGGCCGACAAGCTCGGGATGTAGGGAGGATGCGGTCCCTCCCCGTCCTCTCCCTGAAGGCTCGTGGCCACGAGCTGGCGGCGCCTCTGGCGCAGGCGACGGCCCTCGCCGGCACCGGCGCCCCCGCGTTCGAGGAGGTCCTGGCCCGCCATGGCCGGGGGCCCCTCGAGGCTCATGCCGTCGAGGTCCTGCAGGTCAACGTGGGCAAGCTCTGCAACCAGGCCTGCGCCCACTGCCACGTGGACGCCGGGCCCGACCGCCGCGAGGTGATGAGCCGCGAGACCGCCGAGCACGTGGTGGAGCTGCTCCGCCGTCACCCCGGCATGACGACGCTCGACATCACGGGCGGGGCTCCCGAGCTGAACCCCGAGTTCCGCTTCCTCGTGGAGCAGGGCCGGGCCCTCGGCCGGCGCGTGATCGACCGCTGCAACCTCTCGGTCCTGCTCCTTCCGTCCGAGCGGGGCCTCGTTCGCTTTCTCGCAAGCCACCAGGTCGAGGTGACGGCGTCGCTGCCCTCGTTCCGCGCGTCCGGAACCGACGCCCAGCGCGGGGACGGTGTCTTCGCGAAGAGCCTCGGGGCCTTGCGCCTGCTCAACGAGGCGGGCTACGGGAAGGGCAACGGCCTGGTCCTCAACCTCGTCCACAACCCCGTCGGGGCCTTCCTTCCCGGCGACCAGGCCTCGCTCGAGCGGGACTACAAGCGCGAGCTCCAGCTGCGACACGGCGTCGTCTTCGACCACCTGTACGTGATCACGAACATGCCGATCAGCCGCTTCCTCGAGCACCTCGACCGGACCGGCAAACTCGGCCGCTACATGGACATGCTGGTGGCCTCGTTCAACCCGAGCGCGGCCGACGGCGTGATGTGCCGGACGTACCTGTCCGTCGGGTGGGACGGCACCCTGTACGACTGCGACTTCAACCAGATGCTCGAGATGCCCGCGAACCACGGCTCACCCCGGACCCTCGGCGCGCTGCTCCAGGCAGGGGTGGCCCTCCCCCGCCGCATCGTGACCGACCGCCACTGCTTCGGCTGCACCGCCGGAGCGGGCTCGTCGTGCGCGGGGGCCGTCGCGCGGCAGGGGCCGGGAGACGAAGGCGGGGGCTAGGCCCCGCCGTCGCTCCCGACGATCGACGCGGTGCTCGTCAGCTCCTCGAGGAGCGCCAGGGCCGTCGCCCCCGACATGGTGAACGGGTCGAACGCCGCGCTCTCCGAGAACCGCAGGATGCTCCCCTGGTTGATCCGGTTCATGTTCACGCGCCCCATGCGCCAGCTCGCGAAGCGCCGCTCGGATATCTCGGCGTAGTCGAGGAGCGTGATGTCGGTGTGCCGCGCGTCGCGCACGATGTTCCCGTAGAGCGCGTTGACCGCGGCGCGCCCTCCTTCGAGCAGCTGCAGGAAGACGTTGCCCGGCGAGGAGGTGCACAGGATGCCCGTGATGCCGTGCTCGAGGTTGTACGTCCGGGACCGCTCGAGGATCGAGGCGACGAGCGCCTCGTCGATCTGGGTGGTGGTGCGGCTCGCGTAAAGCAGGCGTACCAGCATGTGTTTCAGCCCTAGTCCTTCCGGTCCGTCAGCAGCGAGAGGAACTCCTTGCGCAGGTCGGGGTTCTTGAGGAAGGAGCCGCGCATGATGCTGTTGGTCATCTTGGAGTCCATGTCCTTCACCCCGCGCCACTGCATGCAGTAGTGGTCGGCCTCCATCACGATCGCGAGGCCGTCCGGCTGCATCTTGTCCTGCAGGAGGTCGGCGAGCTGGGTGACCGCCTCCTCCTGGATCTGCGGCCGGGTCATCACCCACTCCACGAGGCGCGCGTACTTCGAGAGGCCGATCAGCGCCGAGTGCTCGTTCGGCATCACCCCGACCCAGACCCGCCCGATGATCGGGCACAGGTGGTGCGAGCAGGCGCTGCGCAACGTCACCGGGCCCACGATCATGAGCTCGCTCAAGTGCCGCACGTTCGGGAACTCGGTGACCGGGGGCTGCGCCGCGTACCGCCCGCCGAACACCTCCATGAGGTACATCTTGGCCACGCGCCGGGCCGTGCCCTGCGTGTTGTGGTCGCTCTCCGTGTCGATCACCAGCGCCCGCAGCACGTCTTCCATCTTGCCCGCCACCTCGAGGCGCAGCTCGTCGAGCTCCCCCTCCTCGATGTACGCGGCGATGTTGTCGTTCGCGTGGAACCGGGCGCGGGCCTTGCGGATGCGCTCGCGGATGCGGTCCGCCACCGGGGTGCCGCCGGCTTCGACCCCCTGCTCGCGCTCGACCGGCTTCGGACCCGTCCGCGTCTCACTCGGCATGTGCTCCCCTCGGGAAACGAGCCTAACATGAGGCCATGTGCGGCCGGTTCAACCAGACGGCGTCGGGCGAGGAGGTCGCGGAGGCCTTCGACCTCGACGAGGCCCCCGGGCTCGCCCCCCGCTACAACATCGCCCCGACCCAGCCCATCGCGGTCGTGGGGATCCAACCGAAGACGGCACGACGTGGCCTGGCGATCTTGACCTGGGGCCTCGTGCCCCGCACCTCGCTCGGCGGCGAGAGGGGCTTCATCAACGCGCGGTCCGAGACCGCGTGGGAGAAGGCGTCCTTCCGCGAAGCCTTCCTCCGCCGCCGGTGCCTCATCCCCGCGACCGGCTTCTACGAGTGGCAGAAGCTGGACGCCAGGAGGCGGCAGCCGTGGGTCATCCGGCTCGCCAGCGGCCGCGTGTTCGGCCTCGCCGGCCTGTGGGAGCCGGCGCCCGCCGCCGGAGGTTCGCCCACGTGCACGATCCTCACGACCGAGCCCAACGACCTCGCGCGACCCATCCACGACCGCATGCCGGTCATCCTCGACCCCGCCGACTACGCGCGCTGGCTCGACCCCGGAGTGACCGTCCCGGCCGAGGTGCGCCCCCTTCTCCGGCCCTTCCCGGCCGACGCGATGACCGCTTATCCCGTCACGAGCGCGGTCAACAACCCGGCCTTCGACGACCCGGCCTGCCTGACCCCGGCCTGACCCCGGCCGGGTGATGTAATCTGCGGTCATGCCATCGCGAAAGACCCTCCCCCGTGCCCGCCGCGTCCGCGTGAAGACCGCTCCCCTTCTCTTCGAGAAGACCCAGGCCCTCCTCGAGCGCATCCAGAAGAAGGTGAGCGGGACGTTCATCACGTACTGGATGTCCACGAGCGGCTCCGTGTGCGACAACGACGTGAGCGCGCTCCACGCCCTCCTCGAGTCCCGCGGCCGACAGCAGCGGATCGCCCTCCTCGTGAAGTCGGACGGGGGCAGCGGGATGGCCGCGCTGCGGCTCGTCCACCTCCTCCGCCGCTACGCGGGCCGGCTCACCGTCCTCGCCCCGCTCAACTGCGCCTCGGCCGCGACCATGCTCGCCCTCGGCGCCGACACCATCCAGATGGGCCCGCTCTCGTACCTCACCGCGGTCGACACGTCCCTCGAGCACGACCTCTCGCCCCTCGACCACACGAACCAGCTCGTCCCGGTGAGCAACGACGAGGTGGACCGCGTGATCCGGCTGTGGCGGGAGATCGTGGGCCGGCGGGGCGACGGGGTGAACCCCTACCAGGAGCTCTACAAGTACCTGCACCCGCTCGTCATCGGCGCCCTCGACCGCGCGAGCAGCCTCTCGCTGATGCTCTGCCGCGAGATCCTCGGCTACCACATGAAGGACACGCGCAAGGCCGAGCGCATCGCCCGCCGCCTCAACTCCTCCTACCCCGCCCACCAGTACCCGATCACGAGCCGCGAGGCGCGCCGTCTCGGCCTCGACGTCCAGGACATCCCGGCCGACCTCGACGCGCTCCTGCAGGAGCTGAACCTCCTCTACTCGGAGATGGGCCAGCGGGCGATCACCGACTACGACGAGGAGAACCACCACGACAACGAGATCACGAACATCCTCGAGGCAAAGGGCACCCAGGTCTTCTACCAGGTGGAGAAGGACTGGCACTACCGCAAGGAAGAGCGCCGCTGGGTCTCCATGAACGACGTCTCGTCCTGGTTCCGCTGCCGGACGAAGGACGGCAAGCTCGTCAAGGACAAGCTGCACATCCGCTAGTCCCGCGGCGCCCGTCCCGCGCGCCGCGGGACTCTCTGGCCGATCCGTTGGCCCATCTTTCCGTTGTCCGTTGTCCGTTATCCGTCCCGCAGGGCCCCGAGGAAAGCCAGCCCGTCCCCGTCCCGGTCCCCGTCCCCGTCCGTCACGCCCCGTTGCGACTGAGCCCCTCCGGGTAGGAGCCGAGGATGCGCAGCTCGCGGCAGCTCCGGCCCAGCTCCTCGATGGCCTCGCCAGCCACGCCCCGCGGGTCGCCCAGCACGTCGAGGTAGAAGGCGTACTCCCAGGGGTGGCCGCGCAGGGGGCGGGACTCCAGCTTGCACAGGTCCACGTTCCGGGAGGCGAAGACGCCGAGAGCGCGGTGGAGGGCCCCCGGCTTGTTGTCGAGGACGAAGACGATGGAGGTCTTTGTCGCGGCTTCGATCTCCCCCGCCTCCCGCGCGAGGAGGAGAAACCGCGTGTAGTTCTCGGGGTCGTCCTCGATGCCCTCGAGCAGCACCTGGGCCCCGTAGAGCTCGGCGGCGAGCCGCGAGGCGATCGCCCCCTGCGTGGCGAGGCCGCCCTTCATGAGGTCCTGCACCGCCCCGGCGGTGTCGTAGGCCGTCACCGCCTCGACCTGCGGCCGCTCCGCGAAGAAGCGCCGGCACTGGGCGAGGGCCACCGGGTGCGAGGCCACGCGGCGGATCATCGCCACCGACGCGCCCGGCCGGGCGATCAGGCACTGCCGGATCCGCAGCTGCGTCTCCCCCACGATGTGCAGCGGCCGGCTCTTCAGCCGGTCGTAGTTCTCGTGGATCGAGCCGTGGAGGGAGTTCTCGATGGGGACGAGCGCGCGGTCGGCCTTGCTCTCGACGACCGAGTCGAACAGCTCGTCGAAGGTAGCCCGCGGCAAGACCTCGATGCCGCCGCCGAGCGACGCTATCGCCGCCTGGTGGCTGAACGCCCCCCGTTCCCCCTGGATGGCCACCGTCAACGGCTTCTCGCTCGTCATGTCGGGCCCTCTGGAAAGGGCCAAGTATAGAGGACGAAGTCCCGGGTCTGCGGAAGGGGGGAGTCGAACCCCCACGCCCTCTCGGGCACACGCTCCTAAGGCGTGCGCGTCTGCCGTTCCGCCACTTCCGCGTGGCGAGGCTAGTCTACCGCACCGCGCGGGGCGGCCTCCCCCGCCGTGCTATCCTTGTCCGTTGCCGGCACGTTCCCAAGCCGCGTCATCGCGGCCTCCGAGCCCAAGAGGAATCCAGTGAAAGTCGACTACATCGAGGAATCGTCGGTCCGCAAGGCGCTCACCTTCGAGGTGGAGCCGGAGACGGTCCAGCAGGAGATCGACACCCGCGCCCGCGACCTCGCCCGCAAGGTGAAGCTGCCGGGCTTCCGCCCCGGCAAGGTGCCCCTCGAGGTCGTCAAGAAGCGCTTCCACAGCGAGATCCTCGGGGAGGCGGCCGAGGCGATCGTCAACAAGGTGGTCTTCGACGAGCTGGACGGCCGGGGCCTCAAGCCGCTCGCTCCGCCGAAGGTCGAGGAGGTGAAGCTCGAGGAAGGCCAGCCGATGAGCTTCAAGGCCGTCTTCGAGACGCTGCCCCTCATCGAGCTGCCCGACTGGAAGGGCCTGCGCGTGAGCGCGAAGGGCCCGAGCGTCGCCGACGAGGACGTGGACAAGGAGGTCGAGCGCATCCGCGAGGAGGCGGCCCGGTACGAGCCCGTGGACGAGGCCCGCCCGACGCAGTCCGGCGACTACGTGCTCCTCGACCTCGCCTGGAAGCCGCTCGACGGGGGCAAGGGCGGCCACGACGAGAACGCTCTCATCGAGATCGGCAACACCGGCAACCACCCGGACATGAACAAGGGCCTCGAGGGCCTCAGCCTCGGGGAGGCGCGGGACATCGACGTGGCCTGGGGCGCGGACGCAGCGCCCGCGATCGCCAACAAGACCGTCCGCTACTCGGTGACCCTCAAGGGCATCAAGAAGAAGGTGGTTCCCGCCGCCGACGACGAGCTCGCCAAGGACCTCGGTGAGTTCGACAGCCTCGCCGCCCTGCGCGAGAAGATCCGCGAGCAGCTCCAGGCCGCCGAGGAGCGCCGCGCCGACCGCGAGGTGAAGGGCGCGCTCGTCGAGGCCCTCGTGACCAAGGCCGACTTCGAGGTGCCGGAGGCGCTCGTCGAGCGGCACATGACCGCCCGGACCGAGAACATCGCCCGGGGCCTCGCCTACCAGGGGATCGACCCCCGCAAAGTCGGGGTGAACTGGCGCGAGTACCGCGAGTCGACCCGCGAGGACTCCCTGAAGGCGGCGAAGGCGGACGTGCTCCTCGACGAGATCGCCCGCCGCGAGGGGATCGAGGCGCAGGAGTCCGAGGTCGGGGCCGAGGTGGCCCGCCTCGCCGAGCGGGCCGGCAAGTCGAAAGAGGCGCTCCGCGCGCAGATGGCGAAGGAGGGCGAGCTCGCCTGCGCTCGCCGCGCGCATCCGCGAGGAGAAGACCCTTGACTTGCTCAAGTCCAATGCTAGTATCGAGCTAACATGAGTGCACACAACACGTTCGCGGGCACGCTCGTCCCCATGGTGGTCGAGCAGACGGCCCGCGGCGAGCGCGCGTACGACATCTACTCGCGCCTCCTGAAGGACAACATCGTCTTCATCGGCACGACCGTCGACGACATGGTGGCCAACCTGATCATCGCCCAGCTCCTCTTCCTCGAGGCCGAGGACCCGGAGAAGGACATCCACGTCTACATCAACAGCCCGGGCGGCTCGACCACCGCCGGGCTCGCGATCTACGACACGATGCAGCTCATCCGGCCCGACGTGCAGACGATCTGCGTCGGGCAGGCGGCGTCGATGGGGGCGGTGCTGCTCGCGGCGGGGACGCACGGGCAAGCGCTTCGCCCTGCCCAACTCGCGCATCCTCATCCACCAGCCCTGGGGCGGCGCCCAGGGCCAGGCCTCCGACATCGCCATCCAGGCGAAGGAGATCCTGCGCATCAAGGACCGGCTGAACGAGATCCTGGCCGAGCACACCAAGCAGCCGCTCGAGAAGATCGTCGCCGACGCCGACCGCGACTTCATCATGGACGCGGAGCAGGCGAAGGCCTACGGCATCGTCGACCAGGTCATCAGCCGCAGGGAGCGATAGCTTGTCGACAAAGAAGGCCGGGACCGGCGACGGCGAGGTCCTGCGCTGCTCGTTCTGCAACAAGGACCAGAACGACGTCCGCAAGCTGATCGCGGGGCCGACCGTCTTCATCTGCGACGAGTGCGTCGACGTCTGCAACGACATCATCGCCGACGACCGCCGGGCCGAAGGGCGCACCACCCGCACCGGGCTGCCCACCCCGCAGGAGATCAAGAAGTTCCTCGACGAGTACGTGATCGGGCAGGAGCAGGCCAAGAAGAAGCTCGCGGTCGCCGTCTACAACCACTACAAGCGGATCGAGATCAGCAAGCAGCGCGGCCGCAACGACGTCGAGCTCACCAAGTCCAACATCCTGCTCATCGGCCCCACCGGCACCGGCAAGACCCTGCTCGCCCAGACGCTGGCGCGGCTGCTCTCCGTGCCCTTCACCATCGTGGACGCCACCACCCTCACCGAGGCCGGCTACGTCGGCGAGGACGTCGAGAACATCATCCTGAAGCTCCTGCAGTCGGCGGGCGGCGACATCGAGAAGTGCCAGGAGGGCATCATCTACATCGACGAGATCGACAAGATCTCGCGCAAGGACGAGAACCCCTCGATCACCCGCGACGTCTCCGGCGAGGGCGTCCAGCAGGCGCTGCTCAAGATCCTCGAGGGCACGGTGGCCAACGTGCCGCCCCAGGGCGGGCGCAAGCACCCGCACCAGGAGTTCTACCAGATCGACACCACGAACATCCTGTTCATCTGCGGCGGCGCCTTCGTCGGGCTCGACAAGGTCATCGAGCGCCGGGTGGGCAAGAAGACGCTGGGCTTCCGCACCGACACCAAGGCCCCCGCCGCCACCGCCGGCCCGCGGGACAAGACGAGCCTCCTCGGCCAGGTCCAGCCCACCGACCTCATCCGCTACGGCCTGATCCCCGAGTTCGTGGGCCGCCTGCCCGGTGGTGGCGACCCTGCACGACCTCGACAAGGCGGCGCTCGTCGAGATCCTGACCCAGCCCAAGAACGCGATCACCCGGCAGTACCAGCGCCTCTTCGAGTACGAGAACGTGAAGCTGCGCTTCACCGACGACGCGCTCGAGGCCATCGCCGAGCTCGCCATCCAGCGCAAGATCGGCGCGCGCGGCCTGCGCATGATCATCGAGGACCTGATGCTCGACCTCATGTACAACCTGCCCTCGATGAAGAAGGTGCAGGGAGTGCGTGGTGACGCGGGACGTGGTCCTCGACCGGGAGAAGCCCGTCGACCCTCATCGAGAAGGCGGGCTAGCGCGGCCCTGCCCGCGCCGTGCTACCTTTGAAGGCGCCGCGGAGGGCGTCCTTCGTCGCCCCCGGGGCGGAGTGAGGCCATGTTCGGGCGTGACAAGAACGACGTGATCGAGACCCTGCCGATGGTGCCCGCTGCGGGACGTGGTGGTGTTCCCGCACATGATGATCCCCTTCGTGATCGGCCGGCAGAGCTCCATCCGGCCCTCGACCACGCCCTGGCCCGCAACAAGCGCATCTTCCTCTCCGCGCAGCACGACGCCACCCGCGACAACCCGGCCCCGAGGAGATCTACACGCTCGGCACCGTCTGCAGCATCGTGCAGAGCCTGAAGCTGCCCGACGGCAACGTGAAGGTGCTGGTCGAGGGGCTCGACCGCGGCCGGGCCCTCGAGTTCCGCGAGGAGGGCGGCTCGCTGCGCGTGGTGGTGAAGGTCATCCCCCGCTCCGAGGAGCCGCGCCGCCGGCCTCGAGGGGCTGATGTCGAAGGTCATCGGCCTCTTCGAGCAGTACGTCAAGCTCTCGAACAACCTGCACTACGACGCCATGCTCGCCGCGGTGCGCGTGGAGGACCCCGGCAAGCTCGCCGACACGATCGCCTCGCACCTCGTGGTCCCGGTGGAGGAGAAGCAGAACCTGCTCGAGATCTTCGCCCCCGAGGAGCGGCTCGCCCGCATCGCGTCCATCCTCGAGGCCGAGGTCGACAAGCTCAACGTGGACCGCCGCATCCAGGGCCGCGTGAAGAAGCAGATGGAGCGCGCCCAGAAGGAGTACTACCTCAACGAGAAGATGAAGGCGATCCAGAAGGAGCTCGGCCGCAAGGACGACCGCACCAGCGAGGCCGACGAGCTGCGCAAGAAGGTCGAGCAGGCGCGGATGCCGAAGGACGCGGAGGAGAAGGCGCTGCAGGAGCTGAAGCGCCTCGAGTCGATGCCGCCGATGTCGGCCGAGGCCACGGTCTCCCGCAACTACCTCGACTGGCTGATCGCCGTGCCCTGGACGAAGAAGACCCGCGAGCGCAAGGACCTCGACGCCGCCGAGCAGATCCTGAACGACGACCACTACGGGCTCGAGAAGGTCAAGGAGCGCATCGTCGAGTTCCTGGCCGTGCGCCAGCTCGTCAACAACCCGAAGGGCCCGATCCTCTGCTTCGTGGGCCCCCCGGGCGTGGGCAAGACCTCGCTCGCCCGCTCGATCGCCCGCTGCACGAACCGCAAGTTCGTGCGCCTCTCGCTCGGCGGCGTGCGCGACGAGGCCGAGATCCGCGGCCACCGCCGCACCTACATCGGCGCCTTCCCCGGCCAGATCATCCAGATGATGAAGAAGGCGGGCTCACGCAACCCCGTCTTCCTGCTCGACGAGGTCGACAAGATGTCGATGGACTTCCGGGGCGACCCCTCGTCCGCCCTGCTCGAGGTCCTCGACCCGGAGCAGAACCACACCTTCTCCGATCACTACCTCGACGTGGAGTTCGACCTCTCCTCGGTCTTCTTCATCGCCACCGCGAACGTGCTCCACACCATCCCCCAGGCCCTGCAGGACCGCCTGGAGGTGATCCGCCTCCCCGGCTACACCGAGCGGGAGAAGATCGAGATCGCGCAGCGCCACCTCATCCCCAAGCAGCTCAAGTCGCACGGCCTCGCGGACAAGAACGTCGCCTTCGGCGACGACGCCCTCGAGGAGCTCGTGCGCCGCTACACCCGCGAGGCGGGGGTGCGGAACATGGAGCGCGAGATGTCCACCATCCTCCGCAAGGTGGCGCGGAGGGTCGTGACCGAGGGCCACGACTACACGATCCGGATCACCGCCGCCAACCTCTCCGAGTACCTCGGGGTGCCGCGCTACCGCACTGCCCAGAAGGAGGAGCACCACGAGATCGGCCTCGCCACCGGGCTCGCGTGGACGGAGGTGGGGGGCGAGATCCTGCCCATCGAGGTCACGCTGATGCCGGGCAAGGGAGCCCTGCGGCTCACCGGCAAGCTCGGCGACGTCATGCAGGAGTCGGCCCACGCCGCGATGTCCTTCGTGCGCTCGCGGGCCGAGCAGTTCGGCATCCCCCGCGACTTCAACCGGAAGTTGGACGTGCACATCCACGTCCCCGAGGGCGCCATCCCCAAGGACGGCCCCTCGGCCGGCATCACCATGTGCACGGCGCTCGTCTCCGCCCTCACCCGCCGGCCGGTGCGCCGGGACGTGGCCATGACCGGAGAGATCACCCTCCGCGGCAAGGTTCTCCCCATCGGGGGCGTGAAGGAGAAGCTCCTCGCCGCCCACCGCATCGGCGTGGCGACCGCCATCCTCCCCCGGGAGAACGAGAAGGACCTCGCGGACGTGCCCAAGAACGTCCTCGAGGGGATGCAGGTGCAGCTGGTGGACCACATCGACGAGGTACTGAAGCTCGCCCTCCTGCCGCCGGAGACGCCGCCGGCCCAGGTGGAGTCCGGCGAGACCGGCGACGTGATGGGCACGGTGCCCGACGGCATGACGCACTGAGGCGAAGGCCGCCCTCCCCCGTCGCGCGAGGGCGCACGCCGGCAACGACGATCTCTTGAAGCACAAGAAAGTGACCTTCTCCGGGAGCGCCACCTCCCCCAGCCAGTTCCCGCGCGACGGCCTGCCCGAGGTCGCCTTCCTCGGCCGGTCGAACGTGGGCAAGAGCAGCCTGCTCAACGCCCTGGCCGGCGTGAGGGGCCTCGCCCGCGTCTCCTCCGACCCCGGGCGGACACGCGTCGTGAACTTCTTCCGGGTCACGGGGGCGGAGAAGCCCGGGGGGAAGGGCCGAGGCGAACTCTACCTCGTCGACCTGCCCGGCTACGGCTACGCGAAGGCCTCCCGCGAGGTCAGGGAGAGCTTCGAGGGCATCGCCGTGTCGTACCTCGAGGGGCGCGATCCCCTCCGCCTGTGCGTGCTCATCCTGGACGCCCGCCACGAGCCGAACGAACGCGACCTCACGCTGCGGGCCTGGCTCGAGCACCACCGGCTCCCCTTCCTCGTCGCCGCCAACAAGGTCGACGCGCTCGGCCGGGGCGAGGCGAAGCGGCGAGTCGAGTCGATCGCCCGCGGCCTCGGCCGCGGCGCGCACGCCGTGCTGCCGGTGAGCGCCGAGCAGGGGGACGGGGTCGAAGCCCTCTGGAACGCCATACGGGGCGCCGCCTTCGCGCCCCCCGGTCCGGGCGCCGGCGAGCCCGAAACACGAGGACACGATGGACGCTGAAGAGCAGCCGCGCGAGGAAGGCCCGGAGGCCCCGAAGCCCCTGGAGCTGTCCTTCCTGAAGCAGATGACCATCCAGGACCTGACCGCCACCGCGGTGGCGGCGGGCATCCCGGACGCCGCGGGCTCCAAGAAGAACGACCTCATCTTCCGCATGCTGCAGGCCCAGGCGCAGCGCAGCGGCCTGATGTTCGCGGAGGGGGTCCTCGAGATCATGCCCGACGGCTACGGCTTCCTGCGGGCGCCGCAGTCGAGCTACCTGGCCGGTCCCGACGACATCTACGTCTCCCCCTCCCAGATCCGCCGCTTCGACCTGCACACCGGCGACACCGTGAGCGGCCAGGTGCGCCAGCCCCGGGAAGGCGAGCGCTACTTCGCCCTCATCAAGGTCGAGGCCGTGAACTTCGACGCGCCGGAGGCGGCGAAGGACAAGGTCCTCTTCGACAACCTGACCCCGCTCTACCCCAAGGAGCGGCTCCGCCTCGAGACGACCCCGCAGAACATGACCGCGCGCGTCCTCGACATGCTGACCCCGCTCGGCAAGGGCCAGCGCGGGCTCATCGTGGCCGCCCCCCGCACCGGGAAGACGCTCATCCTCCAGAACATCGCGAACTCCATCGCCACGAACCACCCGGAGGTCATCCTGATCGTGCTGCTCGTGGACGAGCGGCCCGAGGAGGTGACCGACATGCAGCGCACCGTCCACGGGGAGGTGGTCTCGTCGACCTTCGACGAGCCCCCGACCCGCCACGTTCAGGTGGCGGAGATGGTGATCGAGAAGGCCAAGCGGCTCGTCGAGCACAAGCGCGACGTCGTGATCCTGCTCGACTCGATCACCCGCCTCGCCCGCGCCTACAACGCCGTCGTGCCCTCCTCGGGCAAGGTCCTCTCCGGCGGGGTCGACGCGAACGCCCTCCAGCGCCCCAAGCGCTTCTTCGGAGCCGCCCGCAAGATCGAGGACGGCGGGTCGCTGTCCATCATCGCCACCGCTCTCGTCGAGACCGGCTCCCGCATGGACGACGTGATCTTCGAGGAGTTCAAGGGCACGGGGAACTCCGAGATCGTCCTCGACCGCAAGATGGCCGACCGCCGCATCTTCCCGGCGGTGGACATCAACCGCTCCGGCACCCGCAAGGAAGAGCTCCTGCTCCCCCGCGACGAGCTGAGCCGAGTCTGGATCCTGCGCAAGGTCCTCTCTCCCCTCTCCCAGGTCGAGGCCATGGAGCTCATCCTGGACAAGCTGGGCAAGACCAAGGCCAACAAGGAGTTCCTTGATGGGATGGCTGTCGGATAGCCTCATCGCGACGCCGAACGGGCGCGTCGCGATGAGGCTATCTTCTGGCTGTTTCGTTGTCTCTTCCGTTCCTTCCGTTCCTTCCGTTCCGCAGGGCCTCGGGTAAAGCCGGTCCCCCTCGGAATCCCGCACCCCGGGGACATCCCAGCCGATACGGCTTCGCCTGTTTCTTGCTTTCTTTGATCTGGGGGGTGCTTCCTGGCTCTCCAGCCAGGACAAGTCGCACCCCCCAGACCCCCCGTGGACGGCGTTAGCCCCGGGGAAGGCCCCCTCGAAAGCCCCCAGGAAGGCCAGTTGTTGTAAGATAACGGTTTGTGGCCGTAGCCCGAGGCCGGCCAGAGGAGCCCCATGAAGGCTGGAATCCACCCCGAGTACAACGTCGTCAACGTGCACTGCGCCTGCGGCGCCACCTGGACGACCCGCTCCACGAAGAAGGAGCTGCGTCTGGAGATCTGCTCCAACTGCCACCCCTTCTTCACCGGCAAGCAGCGCCTGCTGGACGTGGCCGGCCGCGTCGAGCGCTTCAACAGGAAGTACGCCGGAACCAGGAAGGCGGCCGCCGCCAAGGCCTGACCCCGGGTCGAGCCCGGCCGGCACATGGACACGATCACCTTCCAGAAGCTGCGGGACATCGAGTCCCGCTTCTCCGAGGTCGAGGCGGGGATGTCCGATCCCGCCGTGGCCCAGGACCCGGCCGCGTACCAGAAGCTCGCCCGGGAGTCGAAGGAGATCGGGCCCATCGTCGAGCGCTACCGTGCCTACAAGGACGCCCTCCAGGAGCTCGCCAAGATCCAGGAGATGGCGAAGGCGGAGGCCGACCCCGAGCTGCGCGAGATGGCGCACGAGGAGGTCCGCTCCCTCGAGGCGAAGCGTGACGTGCTCGACGCCGAGATTCCCCTCCTCCTCATCCCCAAGGACCCGAACGACGAGAAGAACGTGCTTCTCGAGATCCGGGCGGGCACGGGCGGCGACGAGGCCGCGCTGTTCGCCGGAGAGGTCTTCCGGATGTACCAGCGCTTCGCCGAGCGGCAGGGCTGGAAGGTCGACGTCGTCTCGATCAACCGCACCGGCCAGGGCGGGATCAAGGAAGTGATCGCCATGGTCGAGGGGGACCGCGTCTACTCGAAGCTGCGCTTCGAGAGCGGCGTCCACCGCGTGCAGCGGGTCCCGGTGACCGAGGCCTCGGGCCGGATCCACACCTCCGCCATCACGGTGGCCGTCCTCCCGGAGGCGGAGGAGGTCGACGTGAAGATCGACCCCAAGGACATCCGCATCGACACGTTCTGCTCCTCCGGCCCCGGGGGACAGAGCGTGAACACGACGTACTCGGCGGTGCGGATCACCCACCTGCCGACCAGCACCGTCGTCTCCTGCCAGGACGAGAAGAGCCAGATCAAGAACCGCGAGAAGGCGATGAAGGTCCTCCGCTCGCGGCTGTACGAGGTGGCCCTCGAGGAGCAGCAGAAGGCGATCGCGAGCGACCGCCGCAGCCAGGTGGGCAGCGGCGACCGCTCCGAGAAGATCCGCACCTACAACTTCCAGCAGGCCCGGGTCACCGACCACCGGATCGGGCTCACCATCCACCGCCTGCAGGAGATCCTCGACGGCGACCTCGAGGAGATCGTCGGGGGCCTGATCGCGCACAGCCAGGCCGCGAAGCTCAAGGCGTCCACGGCGGCCTGACCTCCCCCATGACCGCCGCGGCGCTGCTCGCGGAGGCCTCCTCGGCCCTGGCCGCGGCGGGTGTGCCCTCCCCGGAGTGGGACGCCGAGCGTCTCCTGCGCCACGTCCTCGGCTGCGACCGCGCCGCCCTGGTCGCAGACCCCGCGCGGCCCGTGCCCGCCGGGGCCGAGGGCCGCTTCCGGCGGCTCCTGGCGAGGCGCACGGCGCGCGAGCCGCTCCAGCACATCGTCGGGACCCAGGCGTTCTGGAAGCACGAGTTCCTCGTCACTCCCGACGTCCTCGTCCCCCGCCCCGAGACCGAGCTGCTCGTGCAGACGGCTCTCGAGCTGCTGCGGGGGGTGGACCGGCCGGTGGTGGCGGACGTCGGGACCGGGTCCGGGTGCATTGCGCTGTCGATCGCGGCGGAGAGGCCCGATGCGATGGTGTACGGGACGGAATCTCGGGACCGGCTCTCGAGGTGGCCTTCCAGAACGCACGGAAGCTGGGCCTCAGCGAACGCGTGGCGCTTCCACAACGGACAACTCCTCGCGCCCCTGGCGGGGCGCGAGGGGGCTGTGCATCTGGTCGTCAGCAACCCGCCGTACGTCGACCCGGCCGAGCGGGACTCCCTCGAGCCGGAGGTGCGCGACCACGAGCCGGCCGTCGCCCTCTTCCCGCCGGGCGACGTCCTGAGCGTGTACCGCGCTCTCGCGCCGGCGGCGGCAGCGATGCTGCGGCCCGGCGGCGCGCTCGCGGTCGAGATCTCGCCCTTCATCGAGAACGGGGTGAGGACGATTTTCCTCGAGGCGGGCTTCGCCCGCCTCGAGGTGCGAAACGACCTCGCCGGCCGGGCGCGCGTCGTCCTCGGGCGCTTCCGGTAGACTCCCGTCATGGCCACGGCGGCGATGCGGCGCGCCCTCCTCGGCTGGTACGACCGGAACCGCCGCGACCTGCCCTGGCGCCGCACCCGGGACTCCTACCGCATCTGGGTCTCCGAGGTGATGCTCCAGCAGACCACGGTGAAGACGGCCGCGCCCTACTACGACGCCTTCCTGGAGCGCTTCCCGACGCTCTCGGCCCTGGCCGAGGAGCCCGAGGAAGAGGTCCTCGCCGCCTGGTCGGGGCTCGGCTACTACCACCGCGCGCGCAACCTGCACCGCGGCGCCCAGCACGTGGCGGAACGCCACGGCGGACGGTTCCCGCGCACGCTGGAGACCGCGCTCGCCGTTCCCGGGGTGGGGCTCTACACCGCGAGCGCCGTCCTCTCGATCGCCCACGGGCTGCCGCTGCCGGTGGTCGACGGCAACGTGCGCCGGGTTCTGGCGCGGCTGCTCGCCCTGCGCGGGCCGGAGTACCGCCGCGACGGCCCGTACTACAACCAGGCCGAGGAGCTGCTCGACCGCGACCGGCCCGGCGACTGGAACCAGGCCCTCATGGAGCTCGGGGCCACCGTCTGCACCCCGCGCAACCCCGGCTGCGACGCCTGCCCCCTGCGGTCGCAGTGCCGGGCCCGCGCCCTCGGCCTCGTGGCCGAGCTACCGGAGGGCCGCGCCCGCCGCGAGCCCGTCGACGTCAAGGTGGCCGCCGCCCTCGTCGAGAGAGACGGGCGCGTCCTCCTCGTCCGGCGCCCCGAGGGACGCCTCCTCGGGAGGATGTGGGAGGTGCCGCAGACCTCGCTCGAGTCGCGGGGCCTCGCCGACCTCGCGCGGGAGCTGGAGGAGCGCCACGGGCTGCGGGTTGTCCCCGGCTCGCTGGCCGTGCGCGCGCGCCACGCGATCACCTTCCGCCGCATCACGCTCGAGGGCTATCGCGCGCGACTCGTTCTCCCGGTGCCCAGCGATCCCCAGCGGTTTCTCTGGGCCCGCCCCCACGAGGTCGCCGCCCTCCCCGTGTCCTCGTCCACGCGGAAGCTCCTCAAGGGGCTCTCTACGCCCCAGCTCCCCCTCCAGCTGTGAACGGGAGCGCGGTGCCGCGCCCGCCGATGTAAACTGTGGGGCAGCCGATGGCCTGCATCTTCTGCGAGATCGCCGAGGGGCGATGCCCCTCGCGTGTCGTCCACGCCGACGACCAGCTCGTCGCGTTCCACGACATCCACCCCCAGGCCCCCACCCACGTGCTCGTCGTCCCCCGGCGCCACGTGACGAGCCTCCTCGACCTCGCCCCCGGGGACGACGGCCTCCTCGGGGCGATGGTGCGGACGGCGCGGGACCTCGCCCGCGACCTGGGGCTCGGGGAGCGCGGCTTCCGCCTCGTGATGAACTGCGGAGACGACGCCGGCACCAGCGTCTACCACATCCACCTGCACCTCCTGGGCGGCCGGGCCCTCGCCTGGCCCCCAGGATAAGGAGGACCCAAGGACGTGAGCTCCAGCAAGCCTGCCATCCCCGACCCGGAAGAGATCGACGGCCGCTACCTCGTCGAGAAGAAGCTGGGGGCCGGTGCCTTCGGAACCGTCTACAAGGCGAAGGACAAGGAGCTCAGCCGCCTGGTGGCGATCAAGACGATCCGCCTCGAGGGCCTCGCCGCCTCGACCGCCTCGATGGAGGACCTGCTCAAGCGCTTCAAGCAGGAGGCGATGGTCGCCGCGAAGCTCCGGCACCCCAACATCGTCGCGCTCTGGGACTGGCGGAACACGGAGGGCTTCGCCTACATCTCGATGGAGTTCGTGGACGGGGTGGGCCTCGACCGCGTGATCGCGAAGACCGGGAAGATGTCGGTGGAGCGGGCGGCGTCGATCGCGGCGCAGGTGGCGGACGCGCTCGGCTACGCTCACAAGCACGGGGTCGTCCACCGGGACATCAAGCCCGCGAACATCATGATCGAGCCCGGCGACCAGGTGAAGGTCACGGACTTCGGCATCGCGAAGGTGGCCGACTCCGTCGACCACCTCACGGCCACCGGCAGCCTGCTCGGGACGCCGTCGTACATGAGCCCGGAGCAGGCGAAGGGCGGCAAGGTGGACGGCCGCAGCGACCTCTTCTCCGTCGGTTGCGTCCTCTACGAGATGCTCGCCGGCCAGAAGGCCTTCCGCGGCGACTCCATCACCGCCCTGCTCTTCAAGATCATCGCGGAGGAGCCGACCCCGCTGCGGGAGCTCGATCCCACCGTCTCCGACGAGATGGTCCGCATCGTCACCCGCGCGCTCGCGAAGGCGCCCGAGGCGCGCTACCAGACCGGGCGCGAGCTCGCCGACGACCTGCTCGCCCTCACGCGGCCGGCCTTCGTGCCCGCACTGCGCGCGACCGACGTTCCCACGCTGCCCCCGGATACCCCACCCGGCCAGGTGCCGACGATCGTCTCGCCCCCGACGGTGCGGCCCGAGCCCACCATCGGCTCCGCCGCGACCGCCGCCTGGCCCGCGGTCCCCTCGGCGACGCAGCCAGCGCCGGGCGCGCCGCCGCCGCTGCCCCCGACCATCCTCACCCCGGCCACCGTCCGGCAGGAGGCACCCCCGGCCCCCGGGCGGCCCGCCCCCGCCGCCCGGCCCGTGCCGTCGGCGTCCCCGGCGGCCCGGCGCAAGGGCGGGGGCGCCGGCCTCGTCGTCGGCCTCGGCCTGGCCGCGGTCCTCGGGATCGCGGTGGTGGCGGGCGGCGCCTGGTTCCTCTTCGGGCGTCGGGCCCCCGCTCCCTCGCCGTCTCCCTCGATCGACGCCGCCCCGGCGACCGAGTCGGCGACCGTGGAAGCCCCCGCGGTACCGTCCGGCGGCGCGATCGAGGCGACCACGACTGCACCGGGCGCCTCCACGAGTCCGACACCCTCCGCTGCGGCCCCCGCGGCACCGGCGCCGCCACCGGCCCCGCGCGTCGCCGATGCCGGATCGAATCGCCCTCCGGGCGGCGTGCCGGCGGTGCCGCCCCCGGCCGACGCCGCGTCTCCCGGAGGCTCGGCGGGGGACGACTACTCGTTCCTCGACGAGCCGCCGTCTGACGCGCCCGACGGACGCGCGGCCGGCGACGCGCTGGCACAGAAGTACCGCTCGGGCGGATCGACGGGGTACTCCACCACCCGCTTCCGGCAGCGGCCGAAGATTCCCCAGGGGGTCGCGATGCCGGAGCGCCCCGCGGTGGCCACGCTCCTCTACCTCAGCGGCTCCCAGGAGGCCTTCCACCGCAAGAGCGGCCGCTACGGCACCCTCAGGGAGCTCTCCGACGCCGGCCTGCTCGTGCTCGACGTGCCATTCAACGCCGAAGGGTTCCGCCGCGCCCGCTACGGCTTCCGGGTGAGCGCCGAGGCCGACGGCTTCCGCATCGACGCCACGCCCCTCGCGCCGATCGGCCGGGCCTTCCTCGTCGACGACAGCGGCTTCGTCCGCCTGCGCGACGAGTAGGGACCCCTCTCAGTAGCTCGGGGGCCGGGCCTCCGCCAGGTACGGGGCCACCGAGTCGAGCATCTCCTGGGCGCGGCGCAGATCGGCCGGCGTGAAGTCGGGCCCGGCCTCCCGGCCGGTCTCCCCCTTTCGGCTGAGCTGCGCCACCCCGATCGTCTGTCCCCTCACCACGAGCGGCGTCGACACCATCTTCTGGATGGGCGCCGGCTTGTCCCGCAGCTTGATGCTCTCGAAGAAGGACACGTGCTTGACCATCGGCACGTTGTTGATCACCTCGCCGGAGCGACGCGAGAGCACGCTCACCGCGATCGAGTCCCTCTTCGTCACCGGGATCGTCCCGAGGTCGGCGAAGCGCCGGGGCGCGACGAAGCGCAGGTGGCGGCCGTCCGTCGAGAGGAGCAGGATCGCCACCTCGTCCAGCTTCAGCGAGAACTCGTGGCTCACCGTCTTCACGATGCGGTCCGCCATGTCGAGCAGGAGCTCGCGCCGGTCGCGCACCTTGTCCTTCTGCGCGACCATCGCGGACAGGATCTCGTGCAGCTCGCGCATCGTGCCCTCGCGCCCGGAACGCCGGGGATTATAGCCCGAGTCCCGAGAGCCACGAGGCGCCGCGCGCCGCGGGGTGGCGCCCGAGGATCGCGGCCAGCCGCCGGGCGAGCGGAGCGGCGAGCGCGCGCCGGGCGCCGTCCACCTGGACGGGCACGGCCGACACCCCCGCCTCCTCGAGCCGCCGGGGCTCTCCGTAGACGACCTCGCCCCTGACGAGGAGGAGGGCTATGGCGCGGCGGTCCCCGGCGAGCAGGCCCTCGGTCGTGTCGACGGCGAGCAGGTCTGCCGGCGCTCCCTCCTCGAAACCGCCCGTCGCGAGGCGCGCCACCGCCCCCGACTCGCGCGTCGCGAGGTCCAGCAGCGCCTCGTCGTCCAGCACGCCCTCCCGTCGCGCCGCGGCGAGGTTCGACAGCGCGTCGCGGCCCCCGGCCGAGGGCGCGTCGCTCCCGAGCCCGACCCTCACCCCGGCCGAGAGCAGGGCGGCGACGGGCGCCGTCCGCCCGTAGAGCCGCCGATCGCTCTCCGGGCACCAGACCACCGAGGCCCGCGCGGCCGCCAGGCGCGCGGCGTCCTCCGGCGCGAGGGCCGTGCCGTGGACGATCACCGTGTTCTGCCGCAGCACGTTCGCCGCCGCCAGGACGTCGAGCTCGGCCCGCAGGCCGGGCTCGCTCCCCTCCGCGGCGCGGACGACCCAGGGGATGCGCCGGTCGCTGCTGCGGTACGTCCGCCGCAGCGCCGCGGTGAGGCCGGGCGAGTGAGCGAAGGCGTAGCGCCGCTGGACCCGCACCGGGAAGTCCTCGCGCGAGAGCGACCGGTGGTCGGGGTGGTGATGGAGGACCGCCCCCACCCCCGCCAGCAGGTTGCGGATCCCCCCGAGGAAGAGCCGGTCGGGGAGGGGGACGGCCAGGGCCGGGGCGAGACCCGCGGGTTCCCCCTCCGCGGCCTTCGTCCACTCGTAGAGCGACGCGTGCGGCGGCGAGCCGAGCGGCGGCAGGGTGGACAAGTCGAGCACGTCGTGAGCGTTCACCAGGGCGGGAAGCAGGAAGAGCCCGTCGACGTCGACCTCGACGTCACCCCTCCCCGGGCTCGCCGAGGCGCGGACGACCCCCCTCTCCACGCGGACGTCGCGCGAGTCGGACCACCCGTCGTCCATGCGGCAGCGGGCTCGCCGCAGCAGGAGTGCCACGGCTCAGTCGACGGGGTCGGCCCGGCGCGAGCGGCCGGTGCGCAGGAGCGCCGACGCCTCGACCGCGAGGCGATCGAGGTCGAGGGCGAAGAAGCCGAGGCGCACGCGCAGGAGGGCGACGAGGCGCACGAGGTGCTTCCCCAGCCGCCGGCCGGGGTCGCGTTGCGCCTCGGCGAAGAAGAACGCCGCGCGCGCGAGGCGGCGCTCACCACGGGGATCCGGCCAGGGCGCCCCTTCCCCGGCGGCCCAGCTCTCGAGAGAACGGCCGGGCGCCGCGTCTTTCTCCGTGGCCGGCGCCCGGCGCAGCGGCGTTTCGAACCGCGCGTCGAGCGCGCAGAGAGACCGGGCCGTCGAAACCGCGGCATCGAGGCTGGCGGACTGCGGCACCTCGAACACGAAGCGGGCCCCGAGGCCGGCCGCGCGCAGCCGGGTTCCAGTCTCCATCAGCAGGTCCCGGAGCGGCGGGCGGGTCCGAACCGCGAAGTGGAGCCGCCGGCACCCGCTCTCCCGCAGGAGGCGCAGCCTCTCCGGTGCGCTCCCCACGACGTCCTCCGCCCGGGCGCCGGCCTGCCACTGGAGCCGGGCGCCACCGTCGGCGAGGCCCTGGGCGACGGCGTCGACGCGCTCGGGATCGGCGAAGAAGTCCTCGTCCCGGAAGAGGACCTCGGACAGCCGGTGCCGCTCGGTCAGCTCCTCGACCTCGGCCACGACCCGCTCCGCGCGGATCGCCAGCCAGGGGGCGCCGTCTCTCGAACCCCGGCTCGAGCAGTAGTCGAGCCGGCGCGCGCCCCTCGCCTCGAAGTGGCGCTCGAGGTCCAGCATCGAGTAGTCGGCGCGCGGCCACAAGGCGGCCGGCGGCGACACGGGCTCGGCCGGCTCGTGGCCCGGGAGGGCCAGGCCCGCCGCCGGCCGCAGGGGATGTCCCGCCCGAGCCGCCGCGATCACCGCGGCCAGGGACTCCTCCCCCGCCCCGAGGGCGCACGCGTCGACCGGGCCCGCCGCCAGGCACGAGCCGGGATCGAGCGTCGCGTGGGGTCCGCCCCAGGCGATCACCAGCGTCGGGTTGGCGGTCCGCGCCGCCGCGCTCACCCGCAGCGCCTCGCGCAGGGGGGCGCCGGACCTCACGGAAACCCCGAGGCAGAGAGCACCCCGCGCCAGCTCGACCACGCGGGCCTCCGGCGCGAGCTCGAAGCGCCCGTCCACGACGACCACGTGCTCGCCCGCGAGCCAGGACCCGAGAGCCAGCAGGCCGAGCGGCACGGCCCAGCCCTCGTCCCGCGGCTGGTAGAGCACCACGGGACGTCGCTTGGCGCCTCCGCTCGCCGAACCGGCTCTTCCGGGCACGCTCAAGGATAGCGGAGATCCCCGAAGACCTCGCGGGCGACCCCGGGCAGCAGCTTCCAGGCCGCAGCCAGCGCGGCGGCCCAGCTGACCCCCCCGACGACCACGGCGAGCGCCAGGCTCCCGCGCACGCCGCTGACGGCGAGCGCCATCGGGACGCACCCGGCGAGGGCCCAGCCCACCGGCCTCGCGATCGCGATGGGGAACGACGCCCTCCGGCAGGTCAGCCCGCCCAGGGCGAGGAGCAGCCACTCCGCGGCCACCAGCCCGATCGCGGCGCCGAGAGCACCCAGGCGCGGGACGAGAGCGAGGGCCAGCGCGGCGGCCGCGGCGACGCGCAGCGCGGTGAGCCGCGGGAGCCAGGAGGCGTGGCCCCGCGCCAGGATCGCCCAGGACAGGAGCGCGTTCATGAAGAGCGGCAGGAGTCCCGCCGCCAGGACCCGAAGGGGTGCCTCCGCGGCGGCGTAGTCCCTCCCGTAGAGCAGGGCCACCACACCGCCGGCGACGAGCGCCAGCCCGACGGCGGCCGGCGCCGCCACGAAGGCCATCGTGCCCGCGGTCCGGCGTCGGACGGTGTCTCCGCCCCGCAGCGACTCGCGGGTGAGGGCGGGCATCGCCCCCTGGGCGACCGCGTTCGGCACCATCCCCAGGAACTCGAACACCCGGAGCGCCGCGAGGAAGATCCCCGTCTCGCGATCCCCCGCCAGCGCGGACAGCACGAGGAACTCGACCCGCGGGCTCAGGATCTGAAGCCCGCCGTTGGCGGCCAGCGGCGCCGCCGCCCGCAGCACCCGGACGAGGCTCTCGTCCGCCCCGGCGACCGGCGCCGGACGGCGCACGAGCAGGACGCCGCCCAGCGCCAGCGCGGGGAGCGGCGAGATCGCCTGGGACCACGCCACGCCGACGAGCCCGCCCCCGGCAAGAACCGCGACGGCGGCGCCGACGAGGCTTCCCCCGCGCAGCACGAGCAGGAGGAGGGCCTCCTCCGCGCGCGCACCGCGGCAACGGAGGGCGACTCCCAGGAACTCCGCCCAGCCCGCCAGGACGAAGAAGAGCACGAGCGGCACGAGGACCGGGACGGCCTCGCGGACCGCTCCCGGACCCTCCGGCACCACCGCCAGGGCGAGCATCGCCGCTCCCGCCAGCAGGCCCGACGTGAGGCAGCGCGCGCGGGAGAGCGCCGCCAACGAGAAGCTGCCCGCCACGAGGCCCCGCGTCGCGGTCGCCTGGAGCCCGAACTCGGCGAGCTCGGCCAGGAGCAGGGCGAGATACCACAGCCGGCCGAGGGCCCCGAAGTCCGAGACGCCCAGCGCCCGGGCCAGGAGAAGCGTCGTCCCGAGGCCGAGCAGGCGCGACGCGACCTCGGCCACCAGCTTGATCGCGCTGCCGCGCGTGGCGTCGTCGGCCTCGCGCGCCGAGCGGGCGGTCTCCTCGCTCACGGGCTCATGATACCCTTCCGCCCCCGTGGCGACCCTTCCGCTCACGATCGTCCTCGCGTGCTCCCTCGCGGTGCTCATGCACTGGTGGCCACGGCTCGCCGCCCCCCGGCGGCTGCGCCTCTCCGTGGCCACGAGCGCGGCCGGCGTCGGCTTCCTCGTGGCCGCGCTGCGCGCCGAGGGCGTCCGCGAGTCCGCGCTCACCTGGGACGTGCTGGTGGGCCAGGCCACCCGCATCGCGACCGCGTCGGCCTCGGCCAGCCTCTACTACTACGTCCTGACCGCGGTCTGCCTCCTGCTGGGCTTCGCCGGCCTCGTGTCCGGCGAGACGCTGTCGCGCTGGCTCTCCCCCCGCTTCCTGGCGAACTCCGTCGCCGTCGCCTGGCTGCTGACCCTCGTGCGCTTTCTCCTCGAGAAGAGCGCGGCCCCGCCAGTGCTCGTCCAGGCGGTGGGAGTGACGTGGCTGGCCCCCATCGCCGGTGCCTACATGGCGACCGGGTTCTCGGACGCTGCCCCCGGGAGGCGACCCCTCGTCCGGACGCTCGTCGCCTACGCCTTCCTCGTCCGCGGCCTCGTGGCCCTCGTCGGCGTGGCGGCGACGCACCTGGGGCTCGGGACGCACTACGACGTCTCCGGCGTCACCTCCGTCCCTCTGGCGCTGACCGGTGGCACCTTCTCCTTCGTCCCCGGCAGCGCCCCGCAGATCCTCTGGCTGATCCTGGTGCCCCAGCTCGTGGTCTGGCCCGCATTCACGGTGGCGGCCGGGCTCGCCGGCGCCGGTCTCGCCCGGTTCCTGCCCGCCGCCGCCTGGGCCGCGCCCCGCCCGCTCCCCCGGACCGCCGAACGACCGAGCGGCCCGGCGCTCGAGTAGAACGCCCGCCGCACGACAGCGCCCGGCGGTGCGAGCCGCAAGGCGTTTTGTTTGACGGGGTTGAAAGCCGCGTGCTACCTTGCTCGTTTGACGCTCCGAGGCCCGCGACCGACATGACCGAGTCCGACCTGCGATCGACCCTCAACCTGCCCAAGACGGACTTCCCCATGAAGGCCAACCTGCCCCAGGCCGAGCCGCGCCGGCTCGAGCAGTGGAAGTCGCAGGACCTCTACGGGCGCATCCGCGAAGCACACCGGGGCCAGCCGAGCTTCGTCCTCCACGACGGGCCCCCCTACGCCAACGGCCACATCCACCTGGGGACGACCCTCAACAAGATCCTCAAGGACGTGGTCGTGCGGAGCCGGTCGATGGCGGGCCGGGACGCGCCGTACCGGCCCGGCTGGGACTGCCACGGCCTGCCCATCGAGCTGAAGGTGGACCGGGACCTCGGGGCGAAGAAGCGCGAGATGTCGCCCCTGGCCTTCCGCAAGGCCTGCCGCGCCTACGCCGAGAAGTTCGTGGCCATCCAGAGGGGCGAGTTCGAGCGGCTGGGCGTCCTCGGGGAGTGGCAGGACCCGTACCTCACGATGTCCCCCTCGTACCAGGCGACGATCCTCCGCCAGCTCGCCGTCTTCGTCGACAAGGGCCTCGTCTACAAGGCCAAGAAGTCGGTCCACTGGTGCATCTCGTGCCGCACCGCCCTCGCCGAGGCCGAGGTCGAGTACGACGAGAGCCACGTCAGCCCTTCGATCGACGTTCGCTTCCCCCTGGCCGACGCGGACCGCGACCGCCTCGCGCAGGCCCACCCCGGCCTCGCCGGCAAGCGGGTCTTCGCCGTGATCTGGACCACCACGCCCTGGACGCTGCCCGCGAACCTCGCCCTCGCCGTCCACCCGGACGCCGAGTACGCCTTCTACCCCCTCGAGGGCACGGACGAGGTGCTCCTGGTGGCCAAGGCGCTGCGCGAGGGCGCCGAGGCCCGCTGGCGCGCGAAGGGCAACCCCGCCGGCGCTCCGCCCGCGCTCGGTGCGCCCCTCGCCGAGGTCAAGGGCAGCGAGCTCGAGAAGCTGCGCTTCCGCCACCCCTGGATCGACCGGGACTCCCCCGTCCTGCTCGCGGACTACGTCACGCTCGACACCGGGACGGGCGTCGTCCACACCGCACCTGGCCACGGCTGGGACGACTACCTCACCGGCGTCCGCTACGGCCTCGACATCTACTGCCCGGTGGACGAGGCCGGTCGCTTCCTGCCCGAGGTCGAGCGCTTCGCCGGCCAGCGCGTCTTCGACGCCAACCCGGCGATCGTGGACTTCCTGCGCGACGCGGGGGTCCTGCTCTACTCCGGGAAGGACACGCACTCCTACCCGATCTGCTGGCGCTGCAAGAACCCGATCATCTTCCGCGCTACCGAGCAGTGGTTCATCGCCCTCGACGAGGGCCGGCCCAGCCTGCGCGAGAGCGCCCTCGAGGCCATCGCCCAGTCGAAGTGGATCCCCGGCTGGGGCGAGGAGCGCATCCGCAACATGATCGCGACCCGCCCCGACTGGTGCATCTCGCGCCAGCGCCTGTGGGGCGTGCCGATCCCGGCCTTCTACTGCAAGGGTTGCGGGGAGATCCTCCTGCGGGCCGACCTCGCCCGCCACGTGGCCGGGATATTCGAGGCGGAGACGGCGGACGCCTGGTACGCGCGCGAGGCACGGGGCCTCCTGCCCGAGGGCTTCGCCTGCCCGAAGTGCGGGAGGGGCTCCTTCGACAAGGAGACCGACATCCTCGACGTCTGGTTCGACTCCGGCTCGTCCCACGCGGCGACCCTCGGCCACCGCGCCGACCTGCCCTGGCCCGCAGACGTGTACCTCGAGGGCAGCGACCAGCACCGGGGCTGGTTCCACTCGTCGCTGCTCATCGGGGTGGCCACCCGTGGCCGCGCCCCCTACCGCCAGGTGATCACCCACGGCTTCACCGTGGACGGCGAGGGCCGCAAGATCTCGAAGAGCCTCGGCAACGACGTCGACACCCAGAAGCTCCTCAACACCTACGGGGCCGAGGTCCTGCGGATGTGGACCATCATGGTCGACTACCGCGAGGACATGCGGATCTCCGACGACATGGTCAAGCGGGTGGCAGAGGCCTACCGCAAGGTCCGCAACACGATCCGCTACCTCGTCTCGAACCTCCACGACTTCGACCCGGCGAGGCACTTGGTGGCCGAGGAGGCCCTCGACGGGCTCGACCGCTACGCCCTCCACCGGCACCGGCAGGTGGTGGCGCGCGTCCTCGACGCCTACGAGAGCTACGAGTTCCATCTCGTCTACCACCAGCTCGTCCAGTACGCGGCGGCCGACCTCTCCTCGTTCTACCTGGACGTGCTGAAGGACCGCCTCTACTGCGACGGGACGGACGGGGCCCGCCGCCGCTCCGCCCAGACCGTGCTGCACCGCGTCGCGCGCGACCTGTGCCTCCTCCTCGCCCCGGTGCTCCCCTTCACGACCGACGAGGCCTGGCCCTTCGTGCCCGGCCTTCCCGAGCCCTCCGTACACCTCGCTCTCTTCCCCGCCCGCGAGGCCGCCGACGGGGCGGTCCTCTCGCACTGGGCCCAGCTCCTCGACGTCCGCGCGGAGGTCACGAAGGCCCTCGAGGAGGCCCGCGCCGCCAAGCGCGTGGCGGCGAGCCTCGAGGCCGCCGTCGTCCTCCGCGGCCCGGCCCGCACCCTGGCGGCCCTGCGGGAGCACGAGACCCACAGCCGCGTCTTCCCCGGCAACCTCGCCAATCTCTTCATCGTCAGCTCCGTGAAGCTCGAGGAGGGCGACGAGCCTCTCGCCGTCTCGATCGAGCGCGCCCCGGGCCGCAAGTGCGAGCGCTGCTGGACGTGGTCGCCGCGCGTGGGGAGCCTGGCCGCCCACCCCGCGGTCTGCGAGCGCTGCGCGGAGGTCCTCACCCGCCCGTGAAGCGACAGCTCCCCTACCTCCTGCTGATGGCCGCGGTCGTCGTCCTCGACCAGGCGACCAAGGCGATCCTCGTCCGCTCGCTCGCCCTGCACGAGTACGTGTCCCTCGTCGACGGCCTGCTCAGCCTCAGCCACGTGCGCAACCGCGGCGCGGCCTTCGGCCTCCTCTCCGACTGGAACCTCCCCTACCAGTCCGCGCTCCTGTCCGTGCTCAGCGTCGGCGCCCTCCTCGCCATCGCGTATTACTTCCTTCGTCTGCCGCAGGCTTCCCGCCTGCCCCGCCTGGCCCTCGCCCTCGTCCTCGGGGGTGCGGTGGGCAACCTGATCGACCGCGTGCGCCTCGGCTACGTGGTGGACTTCGTCCACGCCTACTGGCGACAGTACCAGTGGCCGGACTTCAACCTCGCCGACTCCGCGATCACGGTCGGCGTGGCGCTGCTGGTGATCGACATCCTGCGCTCGCCGGGCCCGTCGCCCGCGGGCGCCAAGCCCGGGATCGACGCGGCCGCCCCCACGGCCGGGAGGATCGACTGACATGCACCCCCGCCTGCTCACCATCCCCGCGGTCGAGCTGATGGGCCGCTCGCTAGGCCCCTTCACGCTCCACACGTACGGGTTCCTGCTCGCCGTCGCATTCCTGGCGGGCCTCTGGGTCGCCTCGCGCCAGGCGAAGCGGTCCGGCCTCGAAGCGAACCGCGTGACGGACATGGCGGTGTGGGTCCTGATCGGCGGGCTCGTCGGCGCGAAGCTGCTCCTGGTCGCCGTCGACTGGCGCTACTTCGCGAAGAGCCCCCGCGAGCTGCTCTCGGTCTTCCAGAGCGGCGGCGTCTTCTACGGGGGGCTCCTCGGGGGTCTCCTCGTGGCCTGGTGGTACGCCCGGCGACACCAGCTGCCCGGCTGGCGGACCGCCGACGCCCTCGCCCCCGGCGTCATCCTCGGGCAGGCCATCGGCCGGCTCGGCTGCTTCTCCGCCGGCTGCTGCTGGGGCAAGGCCACCCAGGTGCCGTGGGCGGTCACCTTCACCGACGTCTACGCGGCCCGCGCGGTGGGGACGCCGATGGATACCCCGGTGCACCCGAGCCAGCTCTACGAGTCCTTCGCGGCGTTCCTCATCTTCCTCTTCCTGCTCTGGCTCGCCCCGCGCAAGCGCTTCCACGGGCAGGTCGCGCTCGCCTACGTCGCCCTGTACTCCGCGGTGCGCTTCACGCTCGAGTTCTGGCGGGGCGACCCCGACCGCGGTGCCTGGCTCGGCGGCGTGGTCTCCACCTCGCAGATCATCGCGGTCGTCCTGCTGCTCGGCGTCGCGGTCCTCTTGCCCCGCGTCCGCCGGACCCAGGCGGTCCCCGCCGCCTAGGCCTCGCGAGGCACCTTCCCGCCGGCGCTCTCGTCAAGCGGGCATGGAGGACCACCACCACCTCGTCGCCGCGCCGGACGAGGGGGGCCTGCGCCTCGACGCCTGGCTCGCCCGCCGGCTGCCTTTCCTCTCGCGAGCCCGCCTCCAGGCACTGATCGCGGCGGGTCACGTGCTCCTGGACGGCGCGCCCGCGCGGTCCTCCGCCCGCCTTCGGGCCGGCCAGGCCGTCTCCGTCCACGTGCCCGCCCCCGCCCCGGCCACACCCGAGCCGGAGGACATCCCGATCGACGTCGTCCACGAGGACTCGCGCGTCGTCGTCGTCAACAAGCCGGCGGGCCTCGTCGTCCACCCGGGCGCGGGCAATGCCCGCGGGACGCTCGTGAACGCTCTGCTCGGCCACGTGCGGGACCTCTCGGGCGTCGGCGGGGTCCTCCGCCCGGGCATCGTGCACCGGCTCGACCGCGGGACGTCCGGCCTGCTGGTCGTCGCGAAGGACGACGAGACCCACCGCTCGCTCGCCCGGCAGTTCGCCGGCCGCACCGTGGAGAAGGAGTACCTCGCGCTCGTCCTCGGCCAGCCCGTCCGAGCCAGCGGCGAAGTCGACACGCCGATCGGCCGCGACCCCGTCCACCGCCAGAAGATGTCCGTCCGCGCGCGGCGCGGCCGCGAGGCGCGCACCTCCTGGAGGGTCGAGGAGCGGTTCGACGGCGCGGCCCTGCTCCGCGTGCGTATCCACACGGGCCGCACCCACCAGATCCGCGTGCACCTCGCCTCGATCGGCCACCCCGTCGCCGGCGACGGCGTCTACGGCGGTACGCGCACGCCGTCCTCGCGCCGCGCGGACGCCCGGGCGGCGCTCCAGTCGCTCGAGCGACCGGCCCTCCACGCCGCCCGCCTGGCCTTCACCCACCCGGCGAGCGGCGAGCGTCTGACCCTCGAAGCACCCCTCCCGCCGGACCTGGTCGCAGTCCTCGAGCGGCTGCGAGCCGCCTCACGCCCTTGAGCGGGAGCGCTGCTATCATCCCGCTCTCATGACCGACGACCCGACCGGCCGGACCCGTCTCGCTCGCGTCCTGCGCCACCGCCGGGTCCACGCCGGCAAGGTCCTCGACCTCGACGTGGACGAGGTGCAGGAGCCGGGAGACGTTCACGGCCGGCGCGAGGTGGTGAGGCAACGCGGCTCCGTGGCCGCGCTGCCCGTCCACGACGACGGCCGGATCGTGCTCGTTCGGCAGTACCGCTACGCCGTCGACGCCTTCGTGTGGGAGCTGCCCGCGGGCCGACGCGACCCGGGCGAGACGCCCGAGGAGGGCGCCAGTCGGGAGCTGGAGGAGGAGGTCGGCCTGCGCCCGACCGGGCTCGAGCCGCTGCTCGTCTTCTGGACCACGCCCGGCTTCTGCGACGAGGTCATGCACCTCTTCCGGGCCACCGGCCTCGAGGCCGTCCCCCCGCGGCCCGAGGCCGACGAGAGGATCGAGTCGGCGACGCTCACCCTCGAGGAGGCGATGGCGATGATCGCCCGCGGCGAGATCCGCGAGGGCAAGACACTGGTCGCGCTGTTGCTGGAAGACGCCCGCCGACGGCCGAGCTAGACACAACCCTCAGCCGTCAACGGGGGGTCTGGGGGTGCGCAGCACCCCCCAGAACAAGAACGCAAGACGAAGCCGTAGGCGTACCCCTCTCGCTCTTGGCGCCCTGCTTCTCTACGAGGCCGTGATCTCGTCGTCCAGCGCCACCGAAGGGAAGGAGAGCGCCGCCGCACGTCGAGGGAGGCACCGCTCATGGGACTTGCGAGCGCAACACGCCAACGGCCTATGCCAGCTTCCTTTGATCTGGGGGGACGCAGAGCGTCCCCCCAGACCCCCCGTGGTCGGCTTACTGCTTAATCGTAGTACTCCAGCCCCAGATGCGTGATGAGCTCTTCACCGCGGAGGTGGCGCAGGGTGTTCTTGAGCTTCATCAGCTGGATGAAGAGGTCGTGCTCGGGATACAGCCCGGGTGCCGTCTGCGGGCTCTTCAGGTAGAACGAGAGCCACTCCTGGATCCCGCTCATGCCGGCGCGCTTGGCGAGATCGAAGAAGAGCGCGAGGTCGAGCACGATCGGGGCCGCGAGGATGGAGTCGCGGCACAGGAAGTCGACCTTGATCTGCATCGGGTAGCCCATCCACCCGAAGATGTCGATGTTGTCCCAGCCTTCCTTGTTGTCGCCGCGCGGCGGGTAGTAGTTGATCCGCACCACGTGGTGGATCTTGCCGTAGAGGTCGGGATAGAGCTTCGGCTGCAGGATGTGCTCGAGCACGCCGAGCTTGCTGACCTCCTTGGTCTTGAAGGACTCGGGATCGTCGAGCACCTCGCCGTCGCGGTTGCCCAGGATGTTGGTCGAGTACCAGCCGTTCATCCCGAGCAGGCGCGCCTTGAAGCCCGGGGCCAGGATCGTCTTCATCAGGGTCTGGCCGGTCTTGAAGTCCTTGCCCGAGATCGGCGTGCCCGTCTTCTTCGCGAGGTCGACCATCGCCGGGAAGTCCGCGGAGAGGTTGGGCGCGCCGTTGGCGTACGGGATGCCCTCCTTGATTGCGCAGTACGCGTAGATCATCGAGGGCAGGATGTCGGGGTGGCTCTCGTCCAGCCCCTTCTCGAACTTCTCGATCGACGAGTGCACCTCGCCCGCCTCGCGGTAGACCTCGGTCGATCCGCACCACACCATGACCAGCCGGTCGAGGCCCTTCTCCTTCTTGAACCGGGCGATGTCGGCCGAGACCTGCTCGGCGAGGTCGCGCTTCGACTTGCCCTTCTTCACGTTCGGGCCGTTCAGCTTCTTCACGTACTGCGGGTCGAACACCGCCGGCCACGGCTTGATGCCCTCGAGGAAGCCCTTGAGCGGCTCGCGATCCTTCGCCTCGAGCACGCCGGCCTTCTTCGCCGCCTCGTAGGCGCTGTCGGGGTAGACGTCCCAGCCGCCGAACTCCAGCTGCTCGAGCGAGGCGAGGGGCACGAAGTCCTTGATGAGCGGGGAGCGCCCCTCGGTGCGCTTGCCGAGCCGCACGGTCCCCATCTGGGTCAGGCTGCCGATCGGCTTCGCCAACCCGCGCCGCACCGCCTCGACGCCCGCGATGAACGTGGTCGCCACGGCGCCCATCCCCGGGAGAAGCACGCCGAGCTTTCCGGCGGCCGGCGCGATGTCGCGTCCCTTCCCTGTCGTCATGTGCTCGCCTCCTGTGCGGCGTCTCAACGATGATGCCAACCCGGGATCGTAGCACAGCGGACGGGGAGGCGCCCCTGGCCCAGTGCGGCGGAAGACGGCGTCCAGGGCCCTCGACCGGGCCCGCCGTCAGGAGCTCGATCCCCCCAGCCTCCCGCTCTTCGCGAGGAAGGCGAGGGCGGCGTCGGTCAGCTCGGGGTCGTGGCGCGGCCCGACGAAGCGGTGCTCGGCGACGTGGTAGTGGAGGATGCCGGAACGAGCGAACCGCTCCTCGGTCTCGAACGAGTAGAACATCAGTATCCGGCTCTCCCGGGGCTGGCCGCTGTCGTCGAAGAAATCGAAGCTGAGCTTTTTCATCGTCACGGTGTCGTCCGGCCCGGGCGGAGGGATTCGCGGCTGGCCTGAGCCGCCCTCACGGGAGGCGGCAACGAATCTAGTGGCGGCCCCCGGCGCTGTCAAGGCTTCGCGCACCCGCCAACGACGCGGGTCCGCGAGGTGCACGACGAGGAGGGCCGCGCCAGTCGCAGCGCGTACGCACGCTCATAAAACGCTTGACGTTTCCGTCGGTCTCAGATTCACGACCGTCGCTCCCCACCCGCCGGCCGCGGGCGGCGCGTCCGAGAACGAGACGACCCCGGTCATCGCGGCGAGTGCTCGACGGACCACCGCGCGCTGCACGCCCCGGCCCCGCCCGTGCGCCAGCCTCAGCCGCAGGATGCCCCGCTCGCGACAGGCACGCACGTACTCCTCGACCACCGAGGGGATGTCCCGGGGAGAGAACGCGTGGAGATCGAGCTCCCCGGTGAGCGGGATCTCGAAGGGCGGGGGTTCGCTCAACGCGGGAAGGCTCCGCCGCTCGCGGTTCCGAAGAAGGCAGGAAGGTACTCGCTGTCGCCGAGCTCCAGGCGCTTGTACGCCTTTCCGATCGCGTCCCACGCCGAGCCGTCGGCGAGGAGAACCACCATCGGCCAGGGCGACACCCCGCGCAGGGGAGACCGCCCGGTCGCGACCCACGCCCCCCGGAGGTGTCGGACCATCACCTCGCCGAGGTAGCAGCCCAGCACGAACAGCGTCTCGGCGGCGCCCTCTGCGTCGATCCCCTCCTCGCGTAGCGAGTCGATCCAGGTGTCCACCATCTCGAGGCTCCGGGGCGAGAAGTCGAGATCGGCGTCGTACTGCTCTCGCGCGAGGCTCACCGCGATGCGGGCGTGGCCGCCCGCGTTCTCCGGGGACGCCGGGTAGTGCAGCCGGATCCTCACACTCAGGCTAGTATATTCGCTCGTTCACCCGCGTCCCCGCACCGAGCCCGCCATGACCCTCGCCGCCGACGACGCGTCGGACCGTCAGGCCGTCACCGCGGCCACCCTCGTCGCGTTCCTGCTCATCGCCCAGCAGGTCGCTGCGCGCGCCGTGCGCGACGCGCTGTTCCTCTCGGCCTTCCAGGTCAAGTCTCTGCCGCTCGTCATGGGCGGCTCGGCCCTCGCCGCCCTCGCGGGAGCCGAGCTGCTCTCGCTCGGCCTCTCCCGCCGCCCCCCGTCGCGGCTCGTCCCCGCGCTCGCCGGCCTCTCTTCGCTGATGTTTGCCGTCTGGTGGGCCCTCGGCCTCGGCTGGCCGCGGCTCGCCGCGGTCGGCCTCTACCTGCAAGTCGCCGCTTTCGGCGGGGCGCTCGTCTCCGGCTTCTGGTCGATGGTCAACGAGAGGTTCGACCCCTACACCGCGCGCCGGGTGGTCGGCCGCATCGCCGCCGGGGCCACCGCCGGCGGCGTCGCGGGCGGAGCCCTCGTCTGGGCATCGTCCCGCGTCATGCCCCCGGCCGCGAGCGTGCTCCTCCTGGCCGCACTGACCAGCCTCGCCGCCGCGTTCCTGCGCGGCAGCCGCAGCGGGGACCAGCCGTCGCCGGCCACGGCGGGCGTCCCGGTGCGCCCCGCCCTCGCCCTGCCCGTCCTTCTCCGCAATCGCTACCTCGGCACGATCGCCCTCCTCGTCTTTCTCGGCGCCCTCGTGGAGGCCCTCGTCGACTTCCTGTTCAAGGGCCTGGCCGCCGGACGCTTCTCCGCCGGCGCCGCGCTCCTCGGCGCCTTCGGCGTCTTCCACTCCGCGATGAGCGTGGTCAGCCTGCTCCTGCAGACGACCCTGGGCCGCACGGCCCTGCGCCACCTCGGGATCGCGGGAACGCTCGCCCTGCGGCCGGCCCTGACCCTGGCGGGGACGGTCCTCGGAGCGGCCCTGCCCGGCTTCCCCACCGCCACCCTGTCCCGCGGCGCCCACGAGTCGCTCACGAACTCGCTCTTCCGCACCGCCTACGAGCTGCTCTACACGCCCCTGCCCGAGGCCGAGAAGCGGCGGGCCAAGGCCTTCGTCGACGTCGCCGTCGACAAGGCCGGCACCCTCGCTGGGAGTGGCATCACCGCGCTCGCCTTCGCCCTCGCCCCGGCGACATGGGCCCCCGTGCTCTTCGCCACCGCCGCCGGCTTGTCGATCGCTGCCCTCGGCCTCTCCCGGCGCCTCCACCTGGGCTACGTCTCGACGCTCGAGAAGAGCCTTCTCGCCGGCCGCGTTCGCCTGGGCCCGGAGGAGGTCCTCGACCCCGCCACCCAGATGACGCTCGCCCACACGAGCCTGATCGAGCGCGAAGCGCTGCTCCACCAGATCGAGCAGCTCCGGGGAGCCCGTTCCGAACCCGCTCCCGCCGCCGTCCCGCCCGCGGCGGCGGCCGCGGGCGGGTCCGCCGCGCACGACCCCATGGCCGAGTGGCTGCGCTGGGCCCGCTCGGGCGACCCCGTGCTCGTGGGCCGCGCGCTGCACGCGAGCCCGGAGCCGGCCCCCGCCCTCGTGGCGGCCCTGCTCCCCCACCTCGCCTCCGACGAGCTCTTCCCGCAGGTGCTGCGCGCCCTGCGCCGGGCGGCGCCCCGCGTGACCGGCCAGCTCGTGGACGCGCTCCTCGACCCCTCGCTCGACCCGGTCATGCGCCGGCGGATCCCCCGCGTGCTCAAGGCCAGCCCCACGATGCGCGCCGCCGACGGCCTTCTCGCCGCCATTGACGATCCTGCTTTCGAGATTCGCTCCGCCGCGGCGGCGGCACTCGCCGCGCTCCAGGAGAGGGGCGCCGTCGTGCGCATCGGCCGGGACGAGGTGCTCGACCGGGTCCGGCGCGAGCTCGACTCCGGGGAGCCCGTCGATCGCCAGCTGCCGCAGCTGTTCGCCCTGCTGTCGCTCGTCCTCGAGCGTGGGCCGCTGCTGATCGCCTGGGCTGCGATGCGGGGGCAGGACCGGACGCTGAAGGGCACCGCGCTCGAGTACCTCTCGAACGTCCTCCCGCCCGACGTCTTTCCCCGGGTCCGCTCCTGTTTCGGTGCCAGCACGGCCCCTCTGCCTCGGGCCGCCCGGCCGCTCGAGCAGGTGGCGGACGAGCTGCGCGCCTCGTCGATGGGCCTGCACATCGAGCAGCCTCCCTGGCGCGAGGGCGGCGAGGGCTGAAACCCCCGGCCTCCGGCGAGCCCGCCGTCGCGAGTCGCCGGAGGACCGGACGGCTCAGGCGTCGGCGGGGTCGTACGCGAGGTTCGGGGCGAGCCAGCGCTCCACCGCCCGCATGTCCATCCCCTTGCGGCGGTGGTAGTCGAGGACCTGGTCGCGGCCGATCGGCCCGAGCGCGAAGTACCGCGCCTGCGGGTGGGCGAAGTAGAAGCCGCAGACGGAGGCCGCCGGGTGCATCGCGAAGGTCTCGGTGAGCCGGATGCCCACGCGGTCCTCGCCCCCGAGCAAGTCGAAGAGGAGCCGCTTCTCCGTGTGGTCGGGGCAGGCCGGGTAGCCCGGGGCCGGGCGGATGCCGCGGTACCTCTCGCGGACGATCTCCTCGATCGAGAGCCGCTCGTCCGCGCCGTAGCCCCAGTCCCGCCGCGCCGCGAGGTGCAGCCACTCGGCGAGCGCCTCCGCCAGCCTGTCCGCGAGGGCCTTCACCATGATGGCCGCGTAGTCGTCGTGCTCGCTCTCGTGAGCGGCCACGACCGCGTCCGCCCCGAGGCCGGCGGTCACCGCGAAGGCACCGATCCAGTCGCGAAGGCCCGTCTCCCGAGGGGCAACGAAGTCGGAGAGGGCCTGCGCCGGCTCCCCGGCCCCCTTGTCCGACTGCTGCCGCAGCGTGTGCAGCGTGCCGAGGAGCCCCGAGCGGCCCTCGTCCGCGTAGACCTCGATGTCGTCGCCGGCGGCGTTGGCGGGGAAGAACCCGTAGACGGCGCGGGCCTTCAGCCTTCCACCCTCGACGAGGCGCTTCAGCATCGCCTGGGCGTCGTTGAAGAGCTCCCGAGCCTTGCTCCCCCAATCGGGGTTCTCGAAGATCCGGGGGTACGTCCCGCGCAGTTCCCAGGCCGAGAAGAAGGGAGTCCAGTCGACGTAAGGCACGAGGTCGGCGAGGGGCACGTCCGCGAGCTCCCGCGCCCCGTGCAGGGCGGGCTGCGGCGGCTCGTAGGCCGCCCAGTCGATCTTCGTCCGCCGGCGCCGGGCCTCCTCGAGCGTCAGGAGGACCCGCTCCGAGCGCCGGGACTCGTGCTCCTTGCGCAGCCGCTCCTGCTCCCGCCGGTTCTCCGCGTCGAAGCCGGGCCGCCGGCTGTCGCTCTTGAGCTGGCTCACGACACCCACGGCGCGGGACGCGTCGAGCACGTGCACGACCGGCCCCTTGTAGGCAGGAGCGATCTTCACCGCGGTGTGGGCGCGGCTCGTGGTGGCCCCCCCGATGAGGAGAGGCACCGTGAAGCCCTGTCGCTCCATCTCGCGGGCCACGTGCACCATCTCCTCGAGGGACGGTGTGATCAGGCCGGAGAGGCCGACGATGTCGGCGCCTGCCTCCTTCGCGGTGGAGAGGATCTTGTCCGCCGGCACCATCACCCCGACGTCGATCACCTCGTAGTTGTTGCAGCCGAGGACGACGCCGACGATGTTCTTCCCGATGTCGTGGACGTCGCCCTTCACGGTGGCCATCACGACCTTCGCCTCGGCCCGGGCCCCGCTCGCCTGCTTTTCCGCCTCGAGGAAGGGCGTGAGGTAGGCGACCGACTTCTTCATGACGCGGGCGCTCTTGACCACCTGGGGCAGGAACATCTTGCCGGAGCCGAAGAGGTCCCCGACCACGTTCATGCCGGCCATGAGCGGGCCCTCGATCACGGCGAGGGGCCGGCCGTACTTCTGCCGGGCCTCCTCGGTGTCGGCCACGACGAACTCGTCGATCCCGCGCACGAGGGCGTGCGACAGCCGCTCCTCCACGGTCCCTTTCCGCCAGGCGTCCTCGGCGACCGGGCCCTTCTCCTGCTCCTTGACCGTCTGGGCGAAGGCGACCAGGCGCTCCGTGGCGTCGGGCCGGCGGTTGAGCAGCACGTCCTCGACCCGCTCGAGGAGGTCCCGTGGGACCTCCTCGTACACCCCCAGCTGCCCCGCGTTCACGATGCCCATGTCGAGGCCGGCCCGGATCGCGTGGTAGAGGAAGGCCGCGTGCATCGCCTCCCGGACGGGGTTGTTGCCGCGGAAGGAGAAGGAGACGTTCGAGATCCCCCCGCTCACCTTTGCGAGCGGGAAGGCCTCCTTCAGCCGCCGCGTGGCCTCGATGAACGCGACGCCGTAGTCGGCGTGCTCCTCGATGCCCGTCCCCACGGTCAGGACGTTCGGGTCGAAGATGACGTCCTCCGCCGGGAAGCCGACCTCCTCGGTGAGGATGCGGTGGGCCCTGGACAGGATCGCCACGCGCCGCTCGACCGTCGACGCCTGGCCCTCCTCGTCGAAGGCCATGACCACGACCGCCGCTCCGTAGCGCCGGACGCGCCGCGCGTGGTCCTTGAACGCCTCCTCGCCCTCCTTCAGGGAGATCGAGTTCACGACCCCCTTGCCCTGCAGGCACTGGAGGCCTGCCTCGATGACCTTCCAGTCCGAGGAGTCGAGCATGATGGGGACGCGGGCGATGTCGGGCTCGGCGGCGAGGAGGTTCAGGAAGGTCCTCATCGCCTGCACCGAGTCGAGGAGGCCCTCGTCCATGTTCACGTCGAGGACCTGCGCTCCCCCCTCGACCTGCTGGCGCGCCACCTGGAGGGCCTCGGGGTACTGACCGGCGCGCACGAGCTTCGCGAACCTCGGCGATCCGGTGACGTTCGTCCGCTCGCCCACGTTCACGAAGTTCGAGTCGGGTCGGATCACGAAGGGATCGAGGCCGCAGAGCCGGGTCAGCCGCTTCACCGCGGGACGGACGCGCGGCGCCACCCCGCGGACCGCCTCGGCGATCCGTCGGATGTGGGCCGGGGTCGTGCCGCAGCACCCGCCCACCACGTTGAGGAAGCCGGACCGCGCCCAATCCCCCAGGCTCGCCGCCATCGTGTCGGGCGTCTCGTCGAAGCCGCCGAAGGCGTTCGGGAGGCCCGCGTTCGGGTAGGCGCTCACGAAGCAGGAGGCGAGGGCGGAGAGCTCCTCGATGTGCGGCCGCATCTCCTTCGGCCCGAGGGCGCAGTTGATCCCGACGGACAACAGGGGGGCGTGGGAGACGGAGATCCAGAAGGCCTCGACGCCCTGCCCGGAGAGGTTGCGGCCCGAGAGGTCCGTGATCGTGACCGAGGCCATCACCGGGCGCCGGACGCCGCGTACCTCGAAGGCCCGCTCGATCGCGAACAGGGCGGCCTTGCCGTTCAGGGTGTCGAAGACGGTCTCGACGAGCAGGATGTCGGCGCCCCCGTCGATGAGGCCCATGGCCTGCTCGTGGTAGGCCTCCTCGAGGTCGGTGAAGGTGACCGAGCGCGCCCCGGGGTCGTTCACGTCCCGGGAAAGCGAGGCCGTCTTGTTGGTCGGCCCGAGCGCCCCCGCGACCCAGCAGGTGCGGCCGGGCTCCCCGGCCATGACGCCGTCCACGGCCCTTCGCGCGGCCCGGGCGGCGGCGACGTTGAGGTCGTAGGCGAGCGCCTCCGTGCCGTAGTCGGCCTGGGAGACCCGGGTGGCGTTGAACGTGTTGGTCTCGACGATGTCGGCCCCGGCCGCGAGGTACTCGCGGTGCGCGGCCTCGACCACGTCCGGCCGGCTCAGGTTGAGCAGCTCGTGGTTGCCCTTGACCTCGCGCGCCCAGCCCCGAAGCCGCTCCCCCCGGTAGTCCTCCTCGGACAGCTCGCGCGCCTGCAGCAGCGTCCCCATCGCCCCGTCGATCACGAGGATCCGCCGCTCCAAAGCCTCGAGTAACGCGTCGGTCGATCGACCACCGTTCCCGCTCACAGCCGATCAGTTTATCAGCCGTCACGGGGGGTCTGGGGGGCATCGCCCCCCAGAACAAGAACGCCAGAAACAGGCCGCTGGCCGTATCTGGCTGCTACTCCCCGGAGGCAGGACTACGAAGCCGTCCCCCGGCTGCTCCTCCCAAGGCGCAGGACTACGGAACCCTCAGGCCACTTCCGCCGGTGCCGGGGGCACCGGCGGTGCGGGCGGCGGCGCGGGGTCGTAGGCGAACGTCAGCTTCTCCCCGTCGAACCCGACGTGGACCGTCCCGCCGTGCTCGAGGTGCCCGAAGAGAATCTCGTCGGTCAGCGGGTTGCGCACCTCGGTCTGGACGAGGCGGTTGAGGGGGCGCGCGCCGTAGACGGGGTCGAACCCCTTCTTCGCGAGGTGGGCCCGGGCCTCCGGCCGCAGATCGATCGCCACCTTGCGCTCGCGCAGCTGGGACTCCAGCTCCATCACGAACTTGTCGACGATCGTCTCCATGACCTCGGGGCTGAGCGGCTTGAAGGTGACGATCGCGTCGAGACGGTTCCGGAACTCCGGGGCGAAGAAGCGCTCGAGCGCCTGCTTCCCGCGGGACTTCGCGTCCTGCTCGTGGTCGCCGGCGAAGCCGATCGTGGCCTGGCTCATCTCCCGGGAGCCCGCGTTCGAGGTCATGATGAGGATCACCTGGCGGAAGTCGGCCTTCCTCCCGGTGTTGTCGGTGAGCGTCGCGGAGTCCATGACCTGGAGCAGGATGCTCATCAGGTCCGGGTGGGCCTTCTCGACCTCGTCGAGCAGCACGACCGAGTAGGGGTGCTGCCGGACCGCGTCGACGAGGAGCCCCCCTGCTCGAAGCCCACGTAGCCGGGGGGCGCTCCGATCAGCCGGGACACCGAGTGCCTCTCGCCGTACTCGCTCATGTCGTAGCGGTGGAACTCGTTGCCGAGGTGCCTGGCCAGCTGCTTGGCCAGCTCGGTCTTGCCGACCCCGGTGGGCCCGGTGAAGAGGAAGGCGCCGGCCGGGCGCTCCGGCGGACCGAGGCCGGCGCGGGCGCGCTTGATGGCCGAGGCCACCTGCTCGACGGCCTCGTCCTGGCCGAACACGACGCGCTTCAGCGCCTCCCCCAGCGTGCGCAGCCGCTCCCGGTCGGACGTCGTCGCCTGGGTCTCCGGGATCCGGGCCATGCGCGACACCACGCGCTCGATCTGCGGGGTGTCCACCACGCGCCGCCCGTCGTCCGGGGGGTCGAGCCGCAGGGCCGCCCCGGCCTCGTCGATCACGTCGATCGCGCTGTCGGGCAGGCGCGCGTCGCGAAGGTGCCGGCGGGCGAGGCGCGCCGCCACCTCGAGCGCGCCGTCGGTATACCGGACCTTGTGGTGCTCCTCGTAGCGCGGGCGCAGGCCCTGCAGGATGCGCACGCTGTCGCCCTCGTTCGGCTCGTCCACGTCGATGCGCTGGACGCGCCGGGCGAGCGCCCGGTCCTTCTCGATGTGCTTGAACTCCTCGAACGTCGTCGAGCCCATCAGGCGGATCTCGCCCTCGGTGAGGATCGGCTTGATGAGGTTGGCGAGGTCCATCGTTCCGCCGGTGGTGGCGCCGGCCCCCACCATCGTGTGCATCTCGTCGATGAACAGGACGGGCAGCGGCCGCTTCTTGAGCGCCTGGATGACGGCCTTGAACCGCTCCTCGAAGTCGCCCCGGTAGCGCGTCCCGGCCAGGAGGCCGCCGGTGTCCAGGGCGAAGATCTCGGCTCCCTTGAGGGCCTCGGGGCTTCCCTCCTCGAGCAGCTTCTGGGCGAGCCCCTCGACGATGGCGGTCTTGCCCACGCCCGGCTCCCCCACGAACACGGGGTTGTTCTTGCGCCGGCGGCAGAGCACCTCGAGCGCCCGCTTCATCTCCGCCGCCCGGCCGATGACGGGATCGAGCTTCCCGGCCCGGGCCCGCTCCGTCAGGTTCGACGTGTACGCGGAGAGCGGGTCCGGGGGCGCACCCGCCTCCTCGCCCTCGCCGGCCGGCGCCCCCTCGCCCTCCCCCGGCCGCTCGCGCGGCGGGACCTTGCGCTCGCCGTGCGAGATGAAGTTGAGCACGTCGAGCCGCGTGACGCCGTGGGCGCCGAGCAGCTCGACCGCGTGGGAGTGCGCCTCGCGCATCAGTGCGGCGATCATGTCGCCGACACCCGCCTCGTCCTTGCCCGCGCTCTGCACGTGCACGACGGCGGTCTGCAGCACGCGCCGGAAGGCCAGGGTCTGCTGCGGGGGCCGGCGCGAGCCGGAGGGCAGCTTCTGGATGGTCTGCTCGAGGAAATCGGCGAGCTCGCGCCGGAGCCGGGGGACGTCCGCCCCCGCCGCCTCGAGCACCTCCTCCCCCTCCGGGTCGTGGGCGGCGGCGAAGAGCAGGTGCTCCACCGTCAGGTCCGCGTGCCGGCGGACCATGGCCTCCCGGGCCGCCACGTTGAGAACTCGCTCGAGCGACGCGCTGAACACCCTCAGGCCTCCTCGATCCCGGCGCGGAGGGGGAAGCCCTCCGCCCGGGCCAGATCGTGGACGGTGGCCACCTTGGTCTCCGCCACCTCGTACGTGAACGCCCCGCAGATCCCCCGGCCGTGCGTGTGGACCTCCATCATGATGCGGTAGGCCTCGGCCGGTCCCTTGTCGAAGATGCCCTCGAGGACGTGAACGACGAACTCCATCGTCGTGTAGTCGTCGTTCACCAGGACCACGTGGAACAGCTGCGGCCGCTTCGTGACGGTCTTCGGCTTCTCCTTGACCCCGTCGCCGGTGCCTTTCTCGGGGCGTCCCACCCCCCCATTGTAGCCGCGGCTCGCGACCCGGGAGGTCCACGCCCGTGGCGCGCCCTACTGCCAGCCGATCGAGAGGGTGGCCAGGGTCGCACCCCCGTCCCGCACGCCGAACTCGAAGGACACGGGTCCGACCGGGCTGGGGTGGTAGACCCCTGCGCTCAGGCCCCAGCGCAGGCCGTCCAGGGTGATGTCGCTCGTCGTCGCGAAGACGTTACCCGCCCCCCCGCGGGCCAGCATCCGGAGCTGCCCGAAGAGCTTGGCGCGGACGCTCACCGCGGCGGCGAGGGCCTGGGCCCCCTTCAGCTCCTCGTGGCGGTAGCCCGGAACCAGGGTCACCCCGCCGAGGCGGTACCAGTCGTAGATGGGCAGGTCGTCGCCCGACAGGAAGGCCATTGCGTCGAGCTGGAGCGTGGCGCGCCGGCCCAGCGAGTGGGCTGCCCGCCCTTCGGCCTCTGCGCTCCAGCAGGCCCGCTCGGCGCCGAAGTCGGAGAGGCTCCACTCGCCGGAGACCGCGAAGCGCCGGCCGTGCTCCGGCCAGGCCAGGTCGTCGAGCGTGTCGAACACGAGGCGGCCGAAGAGGGCCCCCACCTGGTCGGTCTGCCCGGGCAGGACTTCCTCCAGCCCTCCCCGGGGCACGGTCACCACCCGGCCGAAGCGGGCCCCGCCCTCGAGGAAGGCCCACCGCTTCACGCCCGTCTTCAGGGCGACCTCGACGCCTTCCCGGTCGAAGCGGCCCCGGTTGATCTCCTCGCCGTCCTCGTCGAAGAAGCGCGGCTTGTCCCGGTTCAGGTACCCGGTGACCCGGTAGCCGAAACCCGTCACGAAGAGCCGGTCGCCCCGCAGCGATGCCTCCGCCACCCGCTCCGCGTCGCTCGCCCCGAGAAGGAGCTCCACCTGCTCGCCGAAGCCCAGGGTGTTCTGATTGCGAAGGCGGATCGAGCCCCGCGCCTTCTCCCACTCCGTGTAGCCGAAGCCCACCTCGGCCCGGTTGGGCGGGGCCTCCTTCACCCGAAGGACGACGTCGACGCCTTCGGGGGCGGGCGAACTCGAGCCACGTCCGCTCGAACAGGGGGGACGCGTCGATCTTGTCGTAGGCTCCCAGGCCTTTCGCCATGTCGAAGGGCGGTCCCACGGGGATGTTGAACGTCCGGCGCACGAGCTTCTCCCTGACGCGATCGTTGCCCGTCACCTTCACCGCGGCGATCCTCGTCCCCTCGAGGGCCGGTCCCGGCCGGGCCGGGCGGCGCAAGCCGAGGTCGACGACGCCGGCCGCCTCGAGCCTCGCCCGGATCGCGGGAAGGGCGGCCTTCGTGGCCTCGTAGCCCTTCGCGATCAGCTCGTCGAAGCCGGAGTAGTCGGCGGCCGAGTGCTTCCCGAGGTCCGGGCGCACGAGGACGTCGGCTTCGGCCGAGAAGTCCTGGTAGCGGCGCCGCATGAGCAGGTCGCTCACCTGCGTGGCCACCCCGAGCGCCGAGGCGTAGTCCTCCGGGTCGACCGCGGGGCTGCCGATATCGACCGCCACCACGACCCGGGCGCCGAGGGTCCTGGCGACGTCGATCGGGAGGTTGTTGACGATGAAGCCGTCCACCAGCCGGCGCCCCTCCCAGTCCACCGGCGGAAAGACGAGCGGAATCGACATGCTGGCCCGGACCGCCCGGGCGAGATCCCCCTTCGCCAAGACGACGGGCTCGCCGGTGGCGAGGTCTCCCGCCATCGCGCGGAACGGCACGGGGAGGCGATCGAAGTCGCCCCCGGCCGAGTACCCCGCGGGAGAGAGGTTCTCCACGAGAAAGCGGTTGACGCGGTGCTCGGCCAGGAGGCCCGACGGGAGGCGGATGCTCTTCCAGTCGAAGTCCACCCCAGCCACGGACTCGTACCGGTCCACTCTCTTGTCGACGGGCAGGGTGCGTCGGTCGGGCCGCCCGCTGAAGAGCGACGCCCAGTCCATCGACCGCACGATCTGCTCGAGCTGTGCCGCGGTCTTCCCGGTGGCGAAGATCCCGCCCACGACCGCCCCCATGCTGTTGGCGACGACGGCGTCGACCGGGATACCGGCCTCCTCGAGGGCGCGCAGGGCGCCGACGTGGGCGATGCCGCGCGCGCCACCCCCGGACAAGGCGAGAGCCACGCGGGGCCGGGGCCGGTCCGGCGCGAGAGGGGCCGGCGGCGCGTCCTGGGCCGCGGAGACGACGCTCGAGGCCAGGGCCAGTCCGGCGAGGGTGAGAGACCTCCTGATCATGGACTTCTCCTGTTGAGGCCAACAGTCTAACCTTGCGGGAATGAGTAGACTCCTGACGGGACTCGCCATGGTGGGAGGCGCGATGGCCGCCATCGGGATGCCTCGTGGAGAAGGCCACGGGGGGCACGCCATCGTCATCGCCCACCGGGGCGCCAGCGGGGAGCGGCCCGAGCACACGCTCGCGGCCTACCGCCTCGCGATCGGGCAGGGGGCCGACTTCGTCGAGCCCGACCTCGTCCCCACGAAGGACGGGGTCCTCGTCTGCCGACACGAGAACGAGATCTCGGGCACGACCGACGTGGCCTCTCGACCCGCGTTCGCCGGCCGGCGGGCGACGAAGACGGTCGACGGGGCGAGCGTCACCGGCTGGTTCACGGAGGACTTCACCCTCGCGGAGCTCAAGACGCTGCGGGCCCGGGAGAGGCTCCCGCCGCTGCGCGGGACAGCGTTCGACGACCGGTTCGAGATCCCCACTCTCGAGGAGGTCCTCTCCCTGGTGGCCGAGGCCAACGCCCGCCCGGAGCGCCGCGGGCGACCGGTCGGTGTCTATCCGGAGACCAAGCACCCGTCCTACTTCGAGGGCCTGGGGCTCGCGCTGGAGACCCCGCTCCTCGAGGCCCTGCGCCGCCACGGCCTCGACCGTGCCGACGCCCCCGTGTTCATCCAGTCCTTCGAGGTGGACAACCTGCGCGCCCTTGCCGCGCGGACCCGCGTCCCACTCGTCCAGCTGATCGAGGCCGGCGGACGCCCCTGGGATTTCGACCGGGGCCGCTTCGCCCGCACCTACGCGGACATGATTCGGCCGGACGGCCTGCGAGACATCGCGACCTACGCGCGCGCCATCGGGGTCCACAAGTCGCTCGTCATCCCCCGGGACGCCGACGGCCGCTCGCTTCCTCCGACGAGCCTCGTCCGCGACGCCCACGCGGCGGGCCTGCACGTCCACGTGTGGACGCTGCGGGCGGAGAACGAGTTCCTCCCCGCCGAGCTGCGGCGGGGAGCGGACCCGGCCGCCCGCGGCGACTTCGCCGGCGAAGCCCGTCTCTTCCTGCAGGCCGGGGTCGACGGCATCTTCACCGACCACCCGAGCCTGGGCGTCGCGGCCCGCGACGCCCTCGCGAGCCAGGGGTAGCATGCCGGCCCGTGTCCGGTTCCGGCACCTCTCGGGCCCCCGCCAGGGCGAGGTGCAGGATGTCGCGCTCCCCGCCGTGCTCGGGTCCTCGTCCGGGGCCGACGTGCGGGCCGAGGGCGCCTCCGCCCGCCACGCCCGGGTCTTCGAGCGCGACGGCGAGATCGTCCTCGAGAGCGCAGACCCGGGGACGGAGACGCTCCTCGACGGGGAGCCCGTCCGCGACGCCGTCCTGCGCGAAGGGGACGTGCTGCGGCTCGGACGGGGGGGCCCCCTCGTCCGGCTCGAGGGGGGCAGCGACCAGACCGAGGACATGCTCAGGGCGGCCCCGTGGGAGCGCTCCGGGGCACCTCTCGCCTCCGTGCGGGCCCTGGCCGCTTACACCTGGGCCCGCCTCAGCCCCTCCGTCCGGGGCCTGCTCGTCCTCGCCCTGCTCCTCACGCTGGCGGCGGCGGGCTGGAACCAGCTCCAGGCACGCCGCCTGCGCCAGGAGGTCGCCGGGCTGCGGGAGTCGCTGCGCCAGGCGGAGCGCGAGCGGGAGCAGCTCGTGGGGCGAGTGGCCGTGGAGAGGGCGCGGGCGGATTCGGATCGCGCCGGTCTCGCCGCCCAGGTCGAGGAGCTGCGCCGGCAGGAGCAGTCTCTCTACGCCCGGCTCACCGACAGCGCCGCCGCCGAAGCGAGGACGCTGCGAACGGAGCTGCAGGTCACCCGCGATCGGCTGGCCACCCTGGAGAGCGAGCGCACGACCGGCGAACGGATCGCCCGCGAGTACGGCCCCGGGGTGGGCCTCGTGCAGGGTGCCTACCTGTTCGAGGACGCCGGCGGCCGTCCCCTGCGCGTCCGGCTCGGTGAGGACGGCGCCCGGGTCGCGGACGCGGACGGGAACCCCTTGCTCGACCCCGAGGGCACCGGCCCCGTGTACGAGGTCTCCTACCTGGGGACCGGCTTTCTCGTGGATCGCAAGGGCCTCGTCCTCACCAACCGGCACGTCGCCGAGCCCTGGTGGCACGACGACGCCGCGCAGTCGCTCCGGGAACGCGGGTACAACCCACGGCTGACCACGCTCCGCGCATTCTTCCCCCGGCAGAAAGCACCCTTCGATCTCACCGTCGAGAGGCACTCGGACGAGGCCGACCTGTCCCTCCTCCACTGCGACCTGCGGGGCGCTCGCCTGCCGGTCCTGCCCCTCGATCGGAGCGGGGGCGGAGCGGTGGCCGGCCAGGCGGTGGTGGTCGTCGGCTTCCCCGCCGGGCTCGAGGCGCTGCTCGCCAAGGCCGACGCCGAGGTAGTCCGAGCCGTCCTGGAGAACGCGGGAACGAGTGAAGTCCGCGTCACCGAGGCCCTCGCCGCGCGGGGCCTCGTCCGCCCCTCCATCACGCAGGGCCACATCGCGGACGTGACCCAGACCGACGTCGTCTTCGACGCCCCCACCGCGCAGGGAGGCAGCGGCGGGCCCCTCCTCAACCGGAATGGCATCGTGATCGGCGTCTGCTACGCGGTGCTCTCCCGCTTCGGAGGCAACTCGTACGCCGTTCCCATCCGCCACGCCCTTCCGCTCGTGGCCTCCGCCCGCAAGAAGCCGCGCTGACCGGTCGGCCGAGCCGTCCTGGCTAGGCAGTCGGGCGCTCGAGGATGCTCCCGCACTCCGGACAGAGAGACCTGCCCGTCACCTTGAGGGCCAGGTCGAAGAGGTCCTCCCTGAGGCGGATCTCGTCGCCCGAGAGGTACAGCTTCTTGGCCTCTCGCACCCTGGCCTCGGCCCAGGCGTGTCCCCGGGACCCACAGCGGGTGCAGATGCTGTGCGCCGTCTTCTCCGGCATTCCCCGGCCGGGTAGAGGGGTCCAGTCGGCGCTGCTGCCCAGCTCCTTCAGGGCCTGCTCGAGGTCGTCGCGCATGGCCGCCGCGTCCGGGTAGCGGTCCTCCGGCTTCTTCTCGAGCGAGTGCTGGATCACGCCGCGCATTCGCTGCCATTCGGGCCCGCTTGGAACCAGCCCCATCGGGGGGTCGTGGTGGAGGATCGCGAGGCCGACGGCGGCCGGCGAATCGCCTTCGAAAGGCTTCCTACCGGTGACCAGCTCGTAGAGCACGCAGCCGACGGAAAAGAGGTCCGTGCGACGGTCGCAGGCGAAGCCGCTCACGAGCTCCGGGCTCAGGTAGAACGGCGTGCCGAACTTCAGCGCCGTCGCGGTGCCAGGGGCGGTCGGAGCACCCGTCGTCGTCGGATCGACCAGCTTGGCCAGCCTGAAGTCCATGATCTTCGCGCAACCGTCGGTGCCGACGAAGATGTTGGCGGGCTTGATGTCGCGGTGGACGATCCCCTTCTTGTGCATGAATGCGAGGCCGTCGAGCACTTGCAGGATGATCGGCAGGCCCGCCCTGAGCCAGATCCCGACCTTCATGACCTCCAGGAGGCGCCGACCGTTGAGCGCCTCGGAGCACATGAACATCCCGTCATCTTCCTCTCCGAACTCGTAGATGGTGATGATGTTCGGGTGGTTCAGGGAGGCCGCGATGTCGGCTTCTCGCGCGAACCGCGCGCGGGCCCCTTGCGTGGACCGGGACCCGGAGTCGACGTTGGCCGCGGAGAGTGTCTTGACCCAGACATCCTGGCCGCGGATCGGGTCGAGGCCGCGGTAGAGCCATCCCATCGTCCGTCGACCCATCTTCCACGGGCCGAGCACCCCGACGATGCGGTAGCGCCCGATCTGCGATGGTATCTGCTCGGGCATCGCGCTCGAGACCTCTCGCTGCGGATTCTACCGCCTCGGCAGTCCGCACAGGGCGGCCCGCGCCCGACGTCGCCGAGTCCGTGCGATTTGGCGGAAGCGGGTAGGAATCGAACCTACCGCTCCGGGGGTCAGCCCGGAGCCGGACGGCTTTGAAGGCCGCGCAGGTCACCAGACCCGAATCGCTTCCCCTCGCGACGTCCAAGGACAACACAGACGGCGCCCGGGCGCAAACCCAACCGTCCGCGGGACTTGCCGCTCTCTCATTGGGTTGTGATAAATCTATTCACATATTATTCAGAACTTGGATCGTGCGCACCGCGTACACCCGCACGATGACGGACTCCACTCCGGGGTCGGTGACCCGACCCGGGGCCTTCCGCGACGCCCCCTCGCGGCAGACTGGGTGGGGTGAAACGGGCGCACCGCAACCGTAACCATGGAGAGATAGATGCTGAAGAAGATGATGATCGTCGCGGCCGCCCTCGCGGTCGCCGCCGTTCCCGCCCTCGGCCACGCACAGAGCCAGAAGGACATCGTCGACACCGCCGTGGCCGCCGGCAGCTTCAAGACGCTGGCCACAGCCCTCACCGCCGCCGGCCTGGTGGATACCCTCAAGAGTGCCGGCCCGTTCACCGTCTTCGCGCCCACGGACGAGGCGTTCGCCAAGATCCCGAAGGCCGACCTCGACGCGCTGCTCAAGGACAAGGCCAAGCTCACGAGGGTGCTCACGTATCACGTGGTCCCCGGCAAGGTGATGGCGGCCGACGTCGTGAAGCTCAAGGAGGCCAAGACGGTCGAGGGTCAGATGATCAGGATCGACGCCTTGAACGGGGTGAAGATCGACGGCGCGAACGTGGTCAAGGCGGACGTGGGCGCCTCGAACGGCGTCATCCACGTCATCGACACGGTGCTCCTGCCCCGGTAGCGGGACCTGGCGAAATGGCGCGTCCCCGGGACCGAGCCCCGGGGACGCGCCGCGTGCGTGACGTTGTGGCGAGGTTTTGGCGAAGCTTGCGGTAGAATGGCTCCGATGGCGGCCAAGAACCGGGACGTGGACGAGGGAGCCTGGCTGTCGATCGGGGCGCTGTCGCGCGCGACCGGCGTCGCCGTGGAGACACTGCGCACCTGGGAGAGCCGCTACGGCTTCCCGGTGCCGGAGCGCAAGCCCTCAGGCCACCGCGTCTACCCCGTGTCCGCCGTCCCGCGCCTGCGCCGGATCGCCCAGGCGCTCAGCCTCGGCCACCGCGCGGGGCAGGTCGTTGGGGCTTCCGACGAGGCGCTCGGACGTCTGCTGGAGACGAGCGGGGCGGCTGCCCGCTCGCCTGGCGGCGCCCGCTCGGCCCTCGCCCCGGCCGAGGACGTCCCGGCCCTGCTCCGGATCGTGAAGGCCTTCGATGCCGACCGGCTCACCCGGCTGCTCCTGACCGACTGGGCGAGGATGGGTCCCGTCGAGTTCCTCGAGTCCCGCGTCGCCCCCCTCGTCCGCGCCGTGGGCGAGGGCTGGGAGCGGAACGAGCTCGAGATCCGCCACGAGCACTTCCTCTCCGAGAGGATCGGCGACCTGCTGCGCTCGCTGCGCATGCCCCTCGAGGAGAGGGCCGCCGGACCCCTGGTCGTCTTCGCCACGCTGCCGGGCGAGGCCCACGCCCTCGGCCTGCAGATGTCGGCGCTCGTCGTGGCCGCGGCCGGGTGCCGCGTCCTCTACTCCGGAACCGAGGTGCCTCTCGCCCAGGTGGCCGCGCTCGCCCGCGACCTCGGCGCCCGCGCCGCCGCCGTGAGCGTCTCCTCGGCCTCGCGGGGCCCGGCGAGTCTCGCGGCGCTGCGAAAGCTGCGCGAGGCCCTTCCCCGGCGGACTCTGCTCGTCGCGGGGGGGACGGGGCCCCGCCCTCGCGCCCGGGGGTGGAATCGCTCCACAACCTGCGGGACCTCGACACCTGGGCGCGCCGCCTCGCCGCGGGCCTCCCGGTGGGCGCGCACGAGCCCCCGGCATGACGGCCGTCATGCCGCGGGTCCGGCCCGCGCGGTAGGCTCGACCCGACGTCCGCAACCGCACCCCCAGGAGGGTCCATGACCTCGACCACCCGCCCCGCCCCGAGCGTCGACATCCGGCAGCTGGGCGCCTGTGCCGATCGCAAGGCGTTCGTTCTGGCCACCTTCGACGCGCTCGCCCGCGGAGACACCCTCGTCGTCGTGAACGACCACCTTCCGAAGGGACTCCTCAGGCACTTCGAGGAGCACCGGCCGGGGGCCTTCCGCTGGGTGCCCCTCGAGGAGGGACCGGAGGTCTTCCGGGTCGAGATCCAGAAGACCGCCTGAGGCCGGTCCTCCCGACGGGGCGCTCGAAAAGGCATATCATCCCGCAGGATGGCGTCCGTCGAGGAACTGCTCCGCAGCAGCACGCTCTACCGCAACCTCTCCGGCGAGGACCAGAAAAGGCTCGCCGCGGTGTCGCTCGCCCGCTCCTACGAGAAGGGAGCGACGATCTTCGGCGAGGGCGAGGCCCCGGACTTTCTCGTGACGATCGCGAGCGGCCGCGTGAAGGTCGTCAAGACCATCCCCTCGGGCAAGGAGATCATCCTCGAGATCTTCGGCCCCGGTGACCCCGTGGGCGCGGTGGTGGCGTACGAGGGCAGGCCCTACCCCGCCTCCGCCGTCGCGATCGAGCACACCGAGTGCATCCTCGTGAGGAGAAAGGAGTTCTTCGCCCTGTTCGAGGGCCACCCCTCGTTCGTGCGCGGCTTTCTCACCGGCATGGCCCAGCGCATCGTGGAGCTGACCCGCCGGATCCCCGAGGTGGCAGGCGGGCGGGTGGAGACGCGTTTTGCCCACCTGTTCCTCAAGCTCGCCGACCGGGTGGGCCGGGCGCGGGACGGGGGCCGGTTCGTCCCGATGCCGCTCAGCCGGCAGGAGCTGGCCGACCTCACTGGCACCACGATCGAGACCTGCATCCGCATCATGAGCCGGTGGGGCAAGGAGGGGATCGTCGCCACCGAGCGCGACGGTTTCCTGGTCAGGGACACGGCCGCGCTCGAGCGGCTCGCCGCCGCCTGAGGAAGCGATGGAGCCTGCCGACAAGATCGGCGTCCTCCGACGAACCGGGCTCCTGGCTTCGCTTTCGGACACGGACCTGGAGACGCTCGTCGGCGCGTGCCGCGAGCTCGCCCTCCGGCCCGGGGAGGCACTCTGCCACGAGGGGCAGGAGGGCCACGCCATGTACGTGGTCCTGGCCGGCAACCTCGTGGTCTCGAAGGCCGGCAAGCAGGTCGCGGTGGGCCGCCCCGGAGACTGCTTCGGCGAGATGGCCCTCATCGAGAACCGGGAGCGCTCGGCCACGCTGCGGGCGCTCGACGACGCGCTGGTCCTGGAGATCGCGGAGGAGAGCTTCCGCGAGCAGCTCGCCTCCAACCCCGGCGCCCTGATGGCCCTGCTGCGGGTGTTCTCGGAGCGCTCCCGCCACGACCTCGACAGCCTCGTGTCCGCCAACTTGAAGCTGCAGTCCCAGGCCGAGGAGATGGACCGCCAGAACCGCGAGCTCACGGAGACCCGCCGCCAGCTGGAGACCCGGAACCGGGACCTCGAGCGGCTCTCCGCGCTCGACAGCCTCACCCAGATCGCCAACCGCCGGCGCTTCGACGCGGTCCTGCGCCAGGAGTGGCGCCGCTGCGCGCGCGACGAGTCCCCGCTGTCGCTCGTCTTCTGCGACATCGACTACTTCAAGCGCTTCAACGACACGTACGGCCACCAGGCCGGCGACGAGTGCCTCGTCCGCGTGGCCGAGGCCATGGAGGAGACCCTGAACCGTCCGGCCGACCTCGCGGCCCGCTACGGGGGCGAGGAGTTCATCGCCCTCCTCGTGGACACCGGCGAGGAGGGGGCACGGATGCTGGCCGAGCGCATGCGGGCGCGCGTGGAGGCGCTGCGCGTCCCGCACCGCACCTCCGACGTCGCGCCCCACCTGACCGTCAGCCTCGGTGTGGCCACGATCGTGCCCCGCCCCGCGGTCCGCCCGGAGGACCTCGTCGACCTCGCCGACCGGGCCCTGTACGCGGCCAAGGAGGGTGGCCGCAACCGGGTGACGACCACCGAGGAGCTCCCGAAGGTCCCGGCGGCGCCAGCGCCCGAGCGGGGCTGAGGGCCCCGCCGGCCCGTGTCGCTCTAGCTCCAGCGGAACAGGCGCAGCCCCAGGACGAAGCTCACCCCGCCCCACGCGGCGAGCAGGAGAAGCCGTCCCCCCTGGGAGGCGAGGTCGGCCCCCTCGAGTGTCACCGCCCGCAGCGCGTCGTTGAGCGCGGTCAGGGGGAGGGCCCGCAGGAAGGGCTGCACCGTCGCCGGGAATCGGTCCACCGCGAAGAAGACACCGGACCCCACGAACATCGGCATCATCACCAGGTTCATCAGCCCGCTCACCGTCTCGATCTTCTGCGCGCGGCAGGCCACGGCGAGACCCAGGCCCGCGAAGCACATCGCCCCGAGAAGGGCCACCGCCATCACGGCCGCGAGCGAGCCGCGCACGGGGACGCCGAGGGCCAGCCAGGCGAAGCCCAGCAGCGCCCCGACCTCCACGAACGTGAACGCCACCCGCGTCGCCATCTGCGCGGCCATGAAGTCGGCCGGCCTCATGGGAGTCGCCAGCAGGCGGCGGAGGAGCTTCTTGATCCGCATGTCGACGAGGGTGTACCCCACGCCCCACATCCCCGCGCTCATGAGGTTCATGCCGATGAGGCCCGGCACGAGGAAGTCCACGTATCGGCCGCCCGGCTCGCTCGTGGCCACCTCGCGGCTGCGGACGGGATCCGCGCGCCCCGCCGCCCGCTGCAGGGCGTCGTCCACGCGCGCGCGGGCGACCCCGGATTCCGGCCGCGAGGGGTCGAACCGGTACTCGACCGTTCCCGAGGGGGTCGCGGGGGCCACCACCACGACATCCGCTCGGCCCATGCGCAGCGCCCGCGCGGCCTCTTCCTCCGTCGCCCCGTCCGCCTGGACGAGGGGGGCCGCTCGCAGCGCGGCGAGCACGCGCGGCGCGCCCGGCCCCTGTCGGACGAGGGCGCGCGAGGGCTCCGACGGCCGGTCGCGGAACGCCACCGCGAGCGCGGCCGCGAGCAGGAGCGGGAACGCGAAGCCCCAGAACAGCACCTCGGGCTCGCGGTAGTACTCCCGGAGGCGGGCGAGGCAGAGAGCGAGGAAGGCCCGGGCCCGCACGCGGTCACTCATCGCGCAGGTGCCTCCCGGTGAGCGAGACGAACACGTCCTCGAGGCTGGCCTGCCGGGTGGCGAGGCTGGCCAGCGCGAAGCCGCGCCCGGCCACCCGCTCGAGCAGCGGGGCGAGGGCCACGTGCGGCTCGGTCACGGTGAGGACGAGGTGACCGGCCTCCGCGTGGACGGCCCGCACCGACGGAAGCTCGGCCAGATCCGCGGGCGCCAGCTCCCCCGCCCCGCCCGGCTCCACCGCGATCTCGATGACGTGGTCGCCGCCCAGCGAGCGGATGAGCTCGCGGGGCGTGCCCTCGGCGATGATCCGCCCGCGGTCCACGACGGACACGCGGTCGCACAGCCTCTCGGCCTCGTCCATGTAGTGGGTGGTCAGCACCACCGTGCGGCCGCGCCTCTTGAAGCCGTTCACGATCTCCCAGACCTGCCGGCGGGACTGCGGGTCGAGCCCCGTGGTCGGCTCGTCGAGGAAGAGCAGCTCCGGGTCGCCGACCAGCGCGCACGCGACGGCGAGCCTCTGCTTCTGTCCGCCCGAGAGCGTCCCCACGCGGGCCCGGGCCTTCTCCTGCAGCCCCACCTCGGCCACCACGTCGCCCGGGGCCCGGCCCTGCCGGTAGAAGGCGCGGAACAGCGCCACCGTCTCCCCCACCTCCAGCTTCTCGGAGAGCACGGTCTGCTGCAGGCACACGCCCAGCCGCTCCCGGATCTCGTGGTCGTCGCGCCCCCACCGGAGCCCGAGCACCTCCACGTCCCCCGCGCTCGGGCGCAGCAGCCCCTCGAGGATCTCGACCGTCGTCGTCTTGCCCGCGCCGTTCGGACCCAGGAGGCCGAAGCACTCGCCGGCCCCGATCTCGAGCGAGATCCCCCTCACGGCCTCGAGCGCCCCGTAGCTCTTGCGCAGCTCGCGCACCGCCACGGCGGGCTTCCCCGCGGGGGGCGTCAAAGGAAGAGCTCGATCCGCGCCTTCGCGCGCAGCCGCTCGAGCAGGGCCCCCTGCGGTTCGCCCGGGTGGAGCGACGCCTCCTGCTCGAGCAGGGCCTCCACCGTGTACCGGGCTCGCAGCTCCATCCGCAGCGACTGCGGGTCCATGGCCTGCATGGCCAGGAACTCGGCCCAGCCCTTCTCCTCGGGGTGGTCGCGCCGCATCTGGTCGTAGGCCCAGTCCACCTGGCGCGAGTCGGCCTCGATACCGCGCGCGAGGGCTTCCTGCAGGAGCAGCTCGCGTTCCACGTACCTCTGGAGCGCGCGGCGGAGCACCTCGGCCTTCTTGCTCTCCTGCTCCCTCGCCTTCAGGGCGTCGAACTCCACCTTCGCCATCGGGAGGATCTGGTGGATGCGCACGGGCTGGCCGTTCACGCGGGCGACCACGTCCGGGAGGGGGCTGGGCAGGGGGCGCCCGACGTCGGCGGCGGACGGTGCCGGCGAGGGCTTGGCGGCCGGTCCGCTGGAGCAGGCCGCGAGCAGGCCGGCGAGGAGGACGAGGACGGCGCGGGTTGAGCTCATGGCTACCTGGGGAGCAGGCTAAGGGCGCGCCGCCGCCCGAGTCAAACGCCCCCGGGCTGCATTACGATGCCCTCGCCCATGTTCTCCGAGCGGACCCACTGGGACCTGCGTCTCAACCGCCTCGCCCGGCGCCTCGCCGAGAAGCGGGTGGCCGGCCGCCGCGTGCTGGACCTCACCGAGTCGAACCCGACCCGGGCCGGCCTGGCCTGCCCCGCCGACCTGCTCGCGTCGCTCTCGCGGCCGCAGGCGAGGCAATACGAGCCCGCGCCGTTCGGCCTCCCGGCGGCGCGCGCCGCCGCCGCCGCCGACTTCGCCCGGCGCGGCTTTCCGCTGAGCGTCGAGCGCGTCGTGCTCTCGGCGAGCACCAGCGAGGCCTACGCCTTCCTCTTCAAGCTCCTGTGCGACCCCGGCGACGACGTGCTCGTCCCCCGCCCGGGCTACCCGCTCTTCGAGTTCCTCGCGAGCCTCGAGTCGGTCCGGGTGCGCAGCTACCCCCTCGTTCACGACGGCCGGTGGTCCATCGACGCCGTCGCCCTGCGCGCCCTCGTCGGGCCCCGCACGCGGGCGGTCGTGGTCGTCAACCCCGGCAACCCGACCGGTGCGTACCTGCGTCGCGAGGAGCACGCCGCCCTCGAGGAGCTGTGCGCCGAGCGCGGGCTGGCCCTCGTCTCGGACGAGGTGTTCGCCGACTTCTCCTTCCGGGACGACCCGCAGCGGGCGGCGAGCGCCGCCCGTGACGGGGCCGCGCTCGCCTTCGCCCTCGGCGGCCTCTCGAAGAGCTGCGGCCTGCCGCAGCTGAAGCTCGCCTGGACCGCCGTCACCGGACCTCCGCACCTCGTTTCCGACGCGCTCGCTCGCCTCGAGGTGGTGGCCGACACCTACCTCTCGGTCTCGACGCCGGTGCAGGTGGCCGCGCCCGACCTGCTCGCCCGCCGCGAGGAGCTGCAGGCTCCCATCCGGGCACGGGTGCTCGGCAACCTGCACACCCTGCGGGCGGCCCTCGCCCCCTCCTCCCCGACCACGCTCCTCGAGCCCGAGGGCGGCTGGTACGCCGTGCTGCGCGTGCCCGCGACGTGGACGGAGGAGGAGCGGGTGACGCGGCTGCTCGAGGAGCACGACGTCCTCGTGCACCCCGGCTACTTCTTCGACTTCCCGCACGAGGCCTTCCTCGTGCTGAGCCTCCTCCCGCCGCCCCCCGACTTCGCGGAAGGCGTCGCGAGGGTCCTCGCGGACGTCGTGCTATAAACACGACAGAGGTCTCCCACATGCCGACCAGACGGGTTTCCCCGGAAGAGGCCCTCGCCCTCATGCGCGAGCAGGGCTACGCCTACCTCGACGTCCGCTCCGTCCCCGAGTTCGAGCAGGGCCACCCGGAGGGAGCGTGGAACGTCCCCATCGTCCACATGGGCCCGACGGGAGGCCAGCCCAACGACGCGTTCCTCGACGTGGTCGCACGGCTCTTCCCGAAGGAGGCCCCCCTCGTGATCGGCTGCCGCACCTCGAACCGGTCCGAGCACGCGGCCGCCCTCCTCGAGCGGGCGGGCTACACGAGCCTCGTCATCCAGTCCGCGGGCTTCGCCGGCCGTCCCGACGCCGTCGGCCGCCTCCAGCCCGGCTGGGCGCAGGCCGGCCTGCCCACGAGCCGCCAGGCCCGGCCGGGCCGGTCCTGGAAAGACGTGAGCGGAGACGGGAAGTGAGCGCGCCCCAGGGTGTCATCGTCACCGGGGGAACGGGGGCGCTCGGTCGCGCCCTCGTCCAGCAGCTGCTCGCGCGCGGTGCCCGGGTCGCGGTGCCTTACCGCGATCCTGCCGAGTGGCAGGGGCTGCTCGGCTCGGCGGGCGAGGGCGCCGCGCTCTTCGGCGCGCGCGCCGACCTCGCCAGCCCCGCCGGGGCCCGGTCCTTCGTGGACGAGGCGGCGCGCCAGCTGCGCGTCCTCGACGGGTTGGCGCTCGTGGCCGGGGGCTGGGCGGGGGGCACCCGCTTCGACGAGGCGCCCGAGGACTTGTGGGAGCGCATGCTCCGCACGAACCTCGACACGGTGGCCCACGTCTGCCGCGTGGCACTCCCGCACCTGCGCAAGCAGGGAGGCAGCGTGGTCGCGGTGGGCTCGCGCGCGGCGGAGACCGGCGGCGCGGGGATGGCCGCCTACGCCGTCTCGAAGGTCGCGGTCCACGCCCTCGTGAAGGTCCTCGCCCTCGAGAACGCGGATCGCGCAGTCCGCTTCAACGCGGTGCTCCCCGGCACCATCGACACGCCCGCCAACCGGCGGGCGATGCCCGGCGCGGACCGCCGGACGTGGACCTCGCCCGAGGCCATCGCCCGCGTCGTCGTATTCCTGCTCTCGGCAGACTCCGCACCCACGACCGGGGCCCTCGTGCCCGTCGACGCGCCGGCCTGAGCGGCTACGGGACGCGACTGGCCAGCTTCTGCACCGTCCACGCGAAGGCAGCCATGGCGGCGAGGATGAGCGCGGTCAGGAAAAGCGCGCGGCGCAGCGAGGGCGTCGTGGGCGGTGTCTTCCGCGCGACGGTGGGGCGGCGCTCGCCGCCGAAGAGCGCCCGCGTCTGGCACCGCTCGCACGACGCGAGGTGCCGGGCGAAGGCCTCCGGAGCCCGGCCGGGAGCGGCGCCACGCAGCTGGGCGAGCTGCGCGTCCGTGAGGCATCCCGGCGGCGGCGGCGCGGTGGTCTCGGCCATCCGCCTGATCTTACCAGCCCTCGCGGCGCTTGGTGGCGGCCCGGGGTTGTGCTGAGATGGGCCCCATGACGTTTCATCCGACTGCAACCCGACTCTGGAAGAGCCTGCCGGCCGAGGACAGGCGGGCCGCGACCAGCGCCTTCTTCGCCGAGCCGCCCACGGAGCTCGCCGGCGCCGCCCTCACGGCGCTGGTGAAGGCCCGCAATCTCCGGCCCCAGGCCGCGCGGGCGCTTTCGCCGGACGCGCAGGCCCGCATCCTGGCCACCGTCCTCGACCCCGGCGAGCCGCTGGCGCAGGGGCTGCTCGTCTCCCTGCACCTCGGCCACCGGCGGGCTCTCCTCGGGGCCTTCCTGGACGCACTGGCTCTCCCCCACGAGGACGGCGTCCTCAAGGAGGAGGCGGACTCCGCCCCGCCGGTGGACGTCGAGAAGGCGAAGGCGGCGGTCGCCGCCGTCGCGTCCTTCCCCGCGGGCGAGGTGCGGACCTACCTCAACACCCTCTGGCTCCAGGACCCCGAACGCTGGGCGGCGCTCGAGGACGCAGACACCTGGCTTGCCCCGGCGCCCTGAGCGGCGCCTCAGGCCTCGGCCATCTCGAGCGGGTGCTGGACCTCGGGCAGGCCGTCCCCCGAGGGCAGGAAGAGCCAGAAGCGCTCCGCGTGGTACAACCCGCCGAGCCGCTTCGCTGCCGCGGCCGCCCGGGCGTTGAACCGCTGGGCAGCGCGCGGACGTCCCTTGCTGTCCTTCGGCAGCAGGGCCACGGCGAGGGCCCGCGCGCGGGTCTGCGCTTCCTCGTCGCCCACGTGGACGACCGGCTGGAGCCGCGGGCCGAAGGCGCGCAGCGGGTTCCAGGGCCGGGCCCGCGCGAAGCGCCGGCGCGCCGCCCGGAGCAGGCCGAGCCGGGAGCCGATCCCGCGGATCTCCCCCCGCATGACGGCGGGCTCGTTCGCCCGCCACAGGTGGCGCACGAGCCCCGCGCGCTCGGCGGACTTCACCGCCCCGGGAGGCAGGCGCGCCCCGAGGAGGGCCAGCCGCACCCTGACCGCCCCGGGCACGAACGCCTCGGGTCTCTCCTCGTAGAGGAAGAGGTTGCGGCCCGCCTCGGTCGCGAACGCGCGCACCGCGGCCTCGTAGGTCAGCCGGTGGTCGACCGAGGCCCCGAGGCCGAGGGGCGCGTAGACGTGCACCGCCTGCGTGCGCGGGCCGGTGAGCGTGAGGAGGCGCGCGGCCTCGAGTGCACCCTGGTCGTCCTCGGCGCTGCGCTCGAAAGCGACCGACGCCCTCCCGGGCTCCCCCCGCTCGCGGGCCGCCGGCAGGCCGGCCGAGGCGTACTCGGCTCCCAGCTCGCGCACCGCTCTCGCGGTCGGGGTGTCGCTGCCGACGGGCTCGAACAGCGCCAACACCAGGACGCGCCGGCCCCGCTCTGCCTCGCCCAGGACGCGCGCCGGGCAGCCCAGGGCCACGTCGTCGCCGTGCGGGGCGATGAAGAGCGAGTCGTATCGCTCCAGGGCCGCGACCTCCAGCCGATCGCGCGCAGCGCTCATCGCAGGCGGACGATCCGGCTGACCGGCGGGAGGCAGCGCGCGTCGTCGCAGGCCTGGTAGGTCACCTCGACGCCGCCGGCGCCCCCGCCCCGCCGCTCGACCTCGCCCTCGATGACGAACCGCCCCCGGTAGACCGGCACCGGCCCCGCCCCGCCGTCCCAGCCCTCGGGAGCCGGGTAGCGGACGCTGCGAACGCCGCCCACGACCCCCGCGACGGCCGTCGGCACGAGGCCCGCACCCGCCGGGTTGGCGTTCACGTGCCAGCCCTTCCGCAGCGCGACCTCGATCCGGAATGGTTTCCAGTCCTCGTCCTCGCTCGTGCCGAGGCGCCCCTCGATCTCGGCCAGCTCGTACGCCTCGTCCTCGAGCGCGTCGACCGCCGGCACCACCGGCTGCGCCGGCGGCATCACGGGCGCGGGACGGGCGGCGCGAGGAGCCGCGACGAGGCGGTCCAGGGCACGGACGAGGGTGACGTGGGCGAGCGGCGCCTGCCCCATTCCCTCGGCGAAGGCGAGTATCGCCGCCTCGGCCCGGTCCGCCCAGGCCGCGTCCCCGGTGAGGCGCGCGAGCTCGATCGCGTTCATCGCCGCGACGCCGTTCGCCGAGGCCACCGCCCCGTCGAAGGCCGGCTTGGAGCGGAACAGCAGCCGGGGGTCCTCGCCGGCCACGAACCAGCCGCCGCCCCCGGCGTCCCCGAGCCGCCGCTCCTGCTCCCCGGCGAGCCGGACCGCCTCGTCTCGCCACCGGCCGTCGCCCGTCGCCCCGTGGAGCTGGAGGAGGCCCTCGACGAGGAACGCGTAGTCGTCGAGGAAGGCCGCCACGTGGGCGCGGCCCTCGCGCCACGCGTGGAGGAGCGTGCCGTCGCCAGGGTGCGAGAGCCGCGACAGCGCGAAGCCGGCCGCGCGCTCGGCCGCCTCGACGTAGCGCGGCTCGGCGAGCCGGGCCCCGGCGCGGGCCATGGCGCCGATCATGAGGCCGTTCCAGTCGGAGAGCACCTTGTCGTCGGTCAGCGGGCGCGGCCGCCGGGAGCGCGCCTCGAGGAGCGCGCGGCGGCCCGCCTCGAGGCGCCGCAGCAGCTCCGCCTCGGTGAGGCCGCCCGCGCGGGCCTGCTCGGCGAGACGGCGTGTGGAGGTAGAGCACGTAGCGCTCTCCCTCGAAGGGAGGCGGTCCCTCGAGGCCGTACACGGCGCGGAACAGCCGGCCCTCGGCCCCCGGCAGCGCCGCGTCGAGCTCCTCCGCCGTCCAGGTGTAGTAGGCACCCTCGTGGCCGTCCGTCTCCGCGTCGATCGCGGAGAGGAAGCCCCCCTCCGGCCCCGTCATCTCGCGCAGCACGAAGTCGAGGGTCAGGCGGGCGACGCGCTCGAAGCCCTGCCCCGGGGCGAGGGCCGAGGCCTCGGCGTAGAGCCAGGCGAGCGAGGCGTTGTCGTACAGCATCTTCTCGAAGTGCGGCACGAGCCACGCCTCGTCCGTCGAGTAGCGGTGGAAGCCCCCGGCCAGCTGGTCCATCAGGCCCCCGCGGGCCATCCGGTCGAGGGTCGCGACGAGCATCTCCCGCGCCTCGTCGTCGCTCGCGCGCTCCAGGAGGAAGAAGAGGTTGGCGGGAGAGGGGAACTTCGGGGCCGGCCCGAAGCCGCCCCACTCGGGGTCGAAGCGCTCGGCGAGACCTTCCCGGACCGCGCTCACGATCTCCGGGCCGGGGAGCGCCTCCGCCTTGCCCCGCGACGACGAGAGGTGCTGCCGCATCGCCTGCGCCACCATCTCGGCCTGCTGAAGCAGCTCCGGGCGCCGGAAGGCCCACGCCTCGCGCAGGCCCTGCAGCACCCGGGGGAGGCCGGGGCGGCCCCGGCCGTCGGCCGGCGGGAAGTAGGTCCCCGCGAAAAAGGGCTTGAGGTCTGGGGTCAGGAACACCGAGTTCGGCCAGCCGCCCGAGCGGGTGATGAGCTGGGTCGCGGCCATGTAGATCTCGTCCACGTCGGGCCGCTCCTCGCGGTCCACCTTCACGCAGACGAAGCCCTCGTTCATCTGCCGGGCGATCTCGGCCTGGGAGAAGCTCTCCCGCTCCATCACGTGGCACCAGTAGCAGGTCGAGTAGCCGACCGACAGGAAGATCGGCTTGTCCTCGGCGCGGGCGCGCGCGAAGGCCTCCTCGCCCCACGGGTGCCAGTCGACGGGGTTGTCCTTGTGGAGGAGGAGGTAGGGGCTCGACTCGCGTGCCAGTCGGTTCGTCACCGGTGTCCCTCGCTACGGCCGCCCGGGCCCCGGCGCTCGAGATAAGCCCACAGAAGCCAGGGCATTGTAGCCCAATTCGCCACGCACCTTCGGCTGCCCTCGCCCTCGCGCCCCCGCCCCGCTCGAGCCGGAAGCGTCGAATCGCGCGCGGTCACGGGCACGGCTACCGGCAGTTGAACCGCTGGACGGCCTCCTGGAAGACCCGGCGGGCCGCCTCGAGGTCGAAGGGCCTCTCGCTCAGCGTGTCCGAGTCCCACTCGCTGCGGGGCGCAGAGAAGAAGTCCCCGCCATAGACGTGGATCGCTCCAGTGAGCCGCGGGATGGGGTTGATGACCGAGTGGATCGCGTCGTCCGGGAGGTCGAACACGTCGTTCTCCGAGAGCGATGCCGCCCCGAACGCGCCGACCCGCTGTCCCTTCGCGCGCCACAGGATGTTGTCCTCGCGGCCGGAGTAGATCCCGATCGTGGCCCACATCTTGTGATTGTGCGGGAGGAGCACCATCAGCGGCGCCCAGACGACGTTGAGGACGGTCAGGTCCACGGCACGGTAGAGCGTGTGGATCCCGGCCTCCCGGGGCTCGCCGATGCCCGCGAGCAGGGCGCCGGGCTCCGACACCGCGCGCTCGAGCACGGCGCGGACCGCCCGCTGGCCGTCGGCCCCCTTGCTTGCTTGCTTCAGGTCCTCGACGAGCCGCTCGACGTCCACCCGGCCGGTTGCCGGTTTCGCCCTTGCCTGTGCTCGTGCCGGCCCGATCAGGGAGGCCACGACCCCCGACCCTCCCGCCATGAACCCCCGTCGCGAGACGCGAGACGACATGGGAGCACCTCCTTTGTTTCACAGACGGGCACCCGCACCTTACCGCCCAGCGCGGCCGAGTCGGCGAAGCATCTCCTGGGAGTCTGCGGACATCATGGCCCGGTCGAGGCAGGGGAGGCAACCCCCGTCGGCTCTCGGAGCGTCTCGGTCACTCCAAAAGCCGAGGGCCGCTTTCGCGGCCCTCTGTGCATCCCGCTTGTCCGTCGCTTATGAGTGCTGGTAGCGGGGGGAGGATTTGAACCTCCGACCTTTGGGTTATGAGCCCAACGAGCTACCTGGCTGCTCTACCCCGCGTCACCTTCCGACCCACGAAGTTTACCAGCGCCCCTGCGGGCTGTCAATGGAGTGATGGCGGCGCGGCGGCGCTGTAGAATCGCCCGCTTCGAGAGGCCTTCCAACCCGCCCATGTGGAAACCCGGCGATCGCCTGCTGCACCGCCACAACCCCGAGCTGGGCCCCGGCAGGGTGCTCGCCGTGGCGGGGCGGACGATCGTGGTGGAGTTCCCCGCAGGGGCGACGACGCTGCGGTTCGCCGGGGATGCCCCGGCCCTCCGTCCCCTCGCCGAGGGGGAGCCGGGCCCGACCGATCCCCGCGCCGACCTCGTGGAGCGGCTGGCCGCGGGCGACGTCGATCCCCTGGAGGACTTCGCGCTGCGCTTCGACGCGCTGCACCTCCTGGCCCTGCGCGAGGCGGACGGCCTCGGCTCCTTCCTCGGCGGCCGCATCCGCCTCTTCCCCCACCAGCTGCACGCCGCCGAGCGGGCGACCGCCTCCGACCCGGTCCGTTGGCTGCTCGCCGACGAGGTGGGCCTGGGCAAGACGGTCGAGGCCTGCCTCGTCCTCAGCCGCCTCCTGCGCACCGGGCGGGCGGAGCGCTGCCTCGTGGTCGCGCCGGAGACGCTCACCGTCCAGTGGCTGGGCGAGCTGTGGAGGAAGTACCACCAGGTCTTCGTCCTCCTCGACGACGACCGCCTGGCCGACGTGGCCCGCGACCACGGACCCGACTTCAACCCGTTCGACGTGCACCGTCGCGCGGTGGTCGCCCTCGAAACGCTCGTCGCGCGGCCCGCTCTCACCGCCCGCGCCGTCGAGGCGGTAATCGACCTCCTGGTCGTGGACGAGGCCCACCGCCTGAGGCGGCCCGCCGGCCACCCCGGCAACCCCGCGTGGCGTGCGGTCGCGCCGATCGCCGGGCTCGGCCGACACCTGCTCCTGCTCACCGCCATCCCGCTCGACGACGACGTGCACGGCTTCTTCCGCCTGCTGCAGCTGCTCCGGCCGGCCGACTTCCCCGAGGACAGCCTCGAGGCCCGCCTCCTCCGCCCCGAGCCCCTGCCCCCGTGCACGAGCTCCACGCGCCGGGTGGACATCGGAGGCCTGCCGCCCCGCGTGGGGGTGCCCGCCGAGACGCCGGCCGAGAGCTGGGGGCCGAGGCTCGCCCTCGTCGAGGCGGTGAGGAAGGCCCCCGCACCCCACGCCCTGGGGCGGCGGCAGAAGGCCGAGCGCGTGCGGCGCGCCCTCGCGTCGGGGGTCTCGCTCGCGGCCGTCCTGGGGAAGGGCGACGACGCCCTCGCCGGCCTTGCTCGTCGCGCCGACGAGGCCGACCCGCGCCTTTTCTGGCTCGCCCGTCACGCCGCGCGCTGGCGGGACGGCGGCCAGAAGACGCTCGTCTTCGTCGCCCATCGCGAGACGCTGGAGTGGGTGCGGACCGAGCTGAGCCGGCGGGCCCAGATCGCCACGGGCGTCTTCCACGAGGCGCTGTCTCCCGCCCGGCGCGACATCGAGGTGGCCCAGTTCCGCCGCGCCGAGGGGCCGAGCCTCCTCGTCTCCACGGAGTGCGGCGGCGAGGGGCGCAACTTCGAGTTCTGCGACCGTCTCGTCCTCCTCGACCTGCCCTGGAGCCCCCTCGTGGCCGAGCAGCGCGTGGGCCGCCTCGACCGCATCGGCCGGCGCATTCCCGTCGAGACCGTCTACTTCGCCCCCCCGGAGGGCATCGGGCAGGACGTCGCGCGGCTCTTCGAGGCCCTCGGTCTGTTCCGCGAGCCGCTCGCCGGCCTCGAGCCCGAGCTCGCCCGCGTCGAGGGCGCCCTGGAGCTGGCCGCGCTGGGACCGAGTGGACGCCTGTCCCCGGAGCGCTTCTCCGCCCTCGTCTCCGGCGCCCGCGCGGCCCAGTCCCGCGTCCGCGAGGCCGCGTGGCGGGAGATGCACCGCGACCCCTACCGGCCGGACATGGCCGAGGCGATCCTCGCCCGCGTCCCCCCCGACCTCGACGGTCTCAACGAGGAGGTCGTGACGGCCGCCTGCGAGCGCCTTCTCCTCCACGTCGAGCCCCACGCCGGCCACGCGTGCTCGGTCGAGCTCGGGAACGAGGCCCTGGTGGACAGCCTGCCCGGCGTCCCCGGCGGGACGAGCTTCCTCGGCACGTTCGACCGGGAGGAGGCGGTGGCCGACGAGCGGCTCGATTACTTCGCGGCCGGCCACCCGCTCGTCGAGGGCCTCCTCGCCCACCTCGAGGACTCGCCGATCGGCCGCGTCGCCGTCCTGCGGGTGGCGATCGGCGCCGAGAAGGGCCTGGGGCTCCTCGCCCTCTACAAGAGCGGGCCAGTGTTCGAGGCCGTCGCGATCGACCCCCGCGGGCGGCCGCGACCCGAGTGGGCCGCGGTTCTGCGCGAGCGGCCGCTTCGGACGCGCCGGCCGCCGGTCGAGTTCCTGCGCGAGGCCTCCTGGCCGGCGGCCGTGCGCCGGCTCGCCGCCGCCCTCGATCCCGAGAGGCGCCCGGTGGCCCTCGCCGCGCTCGTCGTCTCTCCCTGACGGCGGAGAGACGCCCCGGCTACTTGCCGGCGATCGCCAGCAGCTCGATCTCGAAGACGAGCGTCGAGTTGCCCGGGATCTGCCCGTAGGCGGAGCTGCCGTAGGCGAGCGAGGGCGGGATGGTGAGACGCCGCTTCCCCCCCACCTTCATTCCGGGCACGCCCTGGTCCCAGCCCGCGATCACCTGTCCCGCGCCGACGCGGAACGAGTACGGCCGGCCGGCGTCGTACGAGCTGTCGAACTTGGTGCCGTTCGTGAACGTGCCGACGTAGTTGACGGTGACGGTGTCGCCGGCAGCAGCCGTGGCGCCGGTTCCGACGACGAGGTCCTCCACGACCAGCGTGCCCGTTCCCCCGGAGGGAGACGTCGCGCTGTCGCCGCCCCCGCCGCACGCGGCGAGGGTGAGAAGAATGAGAGCGGTGAGCCAACGGTTCAAGCAGCGTCCTCCTTGGTCAATGTCTCATCCTACCGGCAACTCGCGCCCCTGTCTCGCCGGGGCGGGGCTCCACGGCTCGCGTGCTATCCTTCGCGCACTTCGAACCACACGAGGCTCAATGGACCGAAACGACATCGCCGCCCAGGCGGCACGCCTGGCCGCGCCCGAGGCCGCCGCCCTCCTCACCCCGCTCCCGGACGCGGATATCGCGGCCGCGCTCCGCGCCCTCAACCCCGCCGTGGCCGACGACGTCCTCGTCGCCCTCGGCGACGAGCGGCGCCGGGCGGTGATCGCCGCCGCCCCCCCGGACGACGGCCGCCAGTGGACACGCAACCTCACCTACCCGGCCGACTCGGTCGGCCGGCTCATGGAACCGCCCCACGCCGTCTTTCCCCCGACCCTCACCGTGGAGCAGACCGTCGCCCGCATCCGCGAGCTCGTGAAGACGACGTTCGTGACCTACGCCTTCGTGACGAGCGACGACGGGAGCCTCCTCGGGGTCGTGGCCATGCGCGACCTGCTCCTCGCGGAGCGCACGGACCGTCTCGAGGCCGTCATGCTGCGCGAGGTCTTCTCCCTGCGGCCCGAGACCCCTCTCCTCGAGGCCGCCCGCCAGGTCGTGGCGCACCACTTCCCGGTCTATCCCGTGTGCGACGCCGCGGGCCGCCTCGTCGGCATCGTGCGCGGCCGGACCCTCTTCGAGGAGCAGGCCCTCGAGATCAGCGCCCAGGCCGGGACCATGGTCGGCGTCGAGAAGGAGGAGCGGCTCTCCACTCCCTGGCCGCGGAGCCTCCGCTTCCGCCACCCGTGGCTGCAGCTCAACCTCCTGACCGCGTTCGTGGCCGCGGCCGTGGTCGGGGCGTTCCAGGGCACGATCGACCGGCTGGTCGTCCTCGCCGTGTTCCTCCCCGTGCTCGCCGGACAGTCGGGCAACACCGGCTGCCAGGCGCTCGCGGTGACGCTGCGGGGGCTGACCCTCGGCGAGCTGCGCACCGGCGGCGGTCGCCGCCTCGTCCTGAAGGAGGCCCTCCTCGGCCTGCTGAACGGGGCGCTCGTGGGCGTCACGGCGGGCCTCGGGATGTACGTGGTCGCCCGCTCCCAGGGCAACCCGGCGGCCGCGTCGCTCGCCTTCGTCGTCCTCCTCGCCATGGTCGGCAGCTGCCTGGTGAGCGGGCTCGCCGGCGCCCTCATCCCCCTCACCCTCGAGCGCATCGGGGCGGACCCCGCGACCGCGTCGAGCATCTTCCTCACCACGGCCACCGACGTCGCGAGCATGGGCCTCTTCCTCGGCCTCGCCACGCTGCTGGTGCGCTGACCCCGCCGGTCCCGCCCCCCTGGACTTCCGGCGGCGAACGGCGATAATGAATGAGTCCTCATTCAATGAGAGAGAGCGCATGGCGCGACCGAAGGCGGCGGACAAGAGTCGGCGCATCCTGGACGCGGCGACCCGCGTCTTCGCGCGCAAGGGCTACTTCGCCGCCCGGGTCTCGGACATCGCGAAGAAGGCGGGGGTGGCGGACGGCACCATCTACCTCTACTTCCGCAACAAGGAGGACATCCTGGTCCGGCTGTTCGACGAGGTGATGTCCGAGCACGTGGTGCAGGCCCGCCAGGCGGTACGCGCGCTCCCCTCGACCCCGGAGCGCCTCCTGGCCGTGGCCGAGCGCCACCTCACCGTCCTCGGCGAGAACCGCGACCTGGCGAAGGTCTTCCAGGTTGAGCTGCGCCAGTCGACCCGCTTCATGGAGCGCTTCACCGCCTCCTGGCTCCGCGACTACTTCGCGCTGCTGGACGAGGTGATGGAGAAGGGCCAGCGGGACGGCAGCCTGCGGGCCGACATCAACCGCACCCTCGCCGCCAAGATGCTCTTCGGGGCCCTCGACGAGACGGTCACGTCGTGGCTCCTCGCCGACAAGCAGTACGCCCTCAAGGACCTCGCGGCCCCCGTGGTGGACCTCTTCCTGCGCGGGGCGGCGGTGCCGGTCACGGCGGCCCGCGCCCGGCCGGCCCTGGCCGCGGTGGCGGCGGGGCGCAGAGGCAGGTGACCCCATGAAGACCGACATCCGGAAGCTCGTCGTCCTGGGAGCGGGCACCATGGGGGCCCAGGTCGCCGCCCACGCCGCGGGCCAGGGGCTCGAGGTGGCGCTGCTGGACCTCCCCTCCCCCGCCCCCGACCGCAGTGCGCTCGCGCGCAAGGCGCTCGAGGGCCTGAAGAAGCTGCGGCCGAGCCCCCTCCACCTCCCGGAGCACGCGGCGCTCATCCGCCCCGGCAACTTCGAGGACGACTGGTCCTGCCTCGCCGACGCGGACTGGGTCTTCGAGGCCGTGGTCGAGGACGTCGAGGTCAAGCGCCAGCTCTTCGCCCGGGTGGCGGCCGCGGTCAAGCCCCACGCGATCGTCACGACCAACACCTCCGGCCTGGGGATCGCGGCCATGACGTCGCACCTCCCGGCGGCGTTCCGCCGGCGCTTCCTGGGCACCCACTTCTTCAACCCTCCCCGCTACCTGAAGCTGCTGGAGACGATCGCCGGCCCCGAGACCGACCCCGCGGTCGTGGACGCGATCTCGGCCTTCTGCGACCAGGGGCTCGGCAAGGGGGTGGTGCGGGCCAAGGACACCCCGAACTTCATCGCCAACCGCGTCGGCTCCTACGCCTTCGGCCAGGCCATCCGCGCGATGCAGGACCTCGACCTGACGGTCGAGGAGGTGGACACCCTGACCGGCCCCGCCATCGGCCGGGCCAAGAGCGCCACCTTCCGCACCGCCGACATCGCGGGGGTCGACGTCTGCGTCAAGGTCTGGACGAACCTCTACGACGCCGTCCCCGGCGACCCCGAGCGCGAGGTGTTCCGCGCCCCCGACTTCATGCGGACGATGGTCGAGCGCGGGTGGCTCGGCGAGAAGAAGGGCGTCGGCTTCTACCGGAAGGACGGGGCAAGCAGATCCTCGCCCTCGACTGGAAGACGCTCGAGCACCGCGAGCGCCGGAAGGCGAAGTTCGCCTCGGTGGAGGCGGCGCAGTCGGTCGAGGACGTGGGCGCCCGGGTCCGGCAGATCCTGGCCGGGAAGGACAAGGCGGCGCAGTTCCTCGACCGGGTCCTCTCCTCGACCTGCCTCTACGCCGCGTCGCTCGTCCCCGAGATGTCGGACGACGTGGTCGCGGTGGACCGGGCGATGGAGTGGGGCTACGCGTGGGGGCAGGGGCCGTTCCGCCTGCTGGATGCGCTGGGCGTGGCGGCCGTGGCCTCGCGCGCGAAGGCGGCTGGCCGGCCCGTCCCCCCTCTCGTCGAGGCGTTGCTGGCCGCCGGCCGCGAGCGCTTCTACGAGACGGCCGACGGGCGGACGACGGTGTTCGGCCCGTCGGGCATGGCTCTCCTGCCCGACCGGCCGGGCGTCGTCGACCTCGCGACCGTCAAGGCTCGCGGGGGGCTGCGGAAGAAGAACGCGGGGGCCAGCCTCGTCGACCTGGGCGACGGCTGCGCGCTCGTCGAGTTCCACTCGAAGATGAACGCCCTCGGCAGCGACGCCATCGGCATGCTCGCCTCCGCCGCGAAGCAAGCCGGGGCCCACTTCGACGCCCTCGTCATCGGGAACCAGGGCGAGCACTTCAGCGCCGGGGCCAACCTGATGCTCATCCTGCTGGGCGCCCAGGAGGAGGAGTGGGACGAGCTGGACCTCATCATCCGCCAGTTCCAGGGCGCGAACATGGCCCTCAAGTACGCGAGCGTGCCGGTCGTGGCCGCGCCCTTCGGCCTGACCCTCGGCGGAGGGTGCGAGGTGAGCCTCCACTCGGCCCGCGTGCGGGCCTCGGCGGAGACGTACATGGGGCTCGTGGAGCTCGGGGTCGGCCTCGTCCCGGCGGGGGGCGGGACCAAGGAGCTGGCGGTCCGCGCGCTCGACCGCGCCGCGGGGGTGGAGGGGGTCGACCCCTTCCCGTTCCTCCGGCGCGCGTTCGACCTCATCGCCTTCGCGAAGGTCTCGACCTCGGGTGCCGAGGCCCACCGGATGTTCCTGACCCCGGCCGACTCGCTCTCGCCGAACCCCGACCGGCTGATCGCGGACGCCAAGCAGGTCGCGCTCGGGCTGGCGCGGGCCGGCCACCGCCCGGGCCGTCCCGCGCACCGACGTCCCCGCGTTGGGCCGCCCGGCTCTCGCCACCTTCAAGATGATGATCCACAACGGGCGGCGGAGCGGACAGGTCAGCGAGCACGACGCGCTCCTCGCCACGCACGTCGCCACGATCCTGTGCGGCGGGGATCGCCCGCCCGGGGTCGCGAGCGAGCAGGATCTCCTGGACCTCGAGCGCGAGGCCTTCCTCTCGCTCCTCGGGACGCCGAAGACCCGGGAGCGCATCCAGCACATGCTGAAGCACGGCCGGCCTCTGCGGAACTAGGGGGAGAAGCCATGACCAGACCAGCACCCTCCGCCCGCGAAGCCGTGATCGTCGCCAGCGTCCGGACGGCCGTGGGCAAGGCGCCCAAGGGGACGCTGCGGCAGACCCGGCCGGACGACATGGCCGCCGCCGCGATCCGGGCGGCCCTGGAGCGCGTCCCGGCGCTGAAGCCGGAGACAGTCGAGGACGTGGTCCTCGGCTGCGCCATGCCCGAGGCCGAGCAGGGCATGAACGTGGCCCGGCAGGCGGCGCTCCTCGCCGGGGTCCCCGCCTCCGCCGCGGCCATGACCGTCAACCGCTTCTGTGCCTCGGGCCTGCAGGCGATCGCCCTCGCCGCCCGGGCGATCGAGGCGGGAGAGGCCGACGTGATCGTGGCGGGCGGGGCCGAGTCCATGAGCCTGATCCCCATGGGCGGCCACAAGATCGCGCCCAACCCGACCCTGCTCGAGACCTACCCCGACACGTACCTCGGCATGGGGATCACGGCCGAGAACGTGGCCCGGAAGTACGGGATCGGCCGCGAGGCCGCCGACCGCTTCGCGCTCGAGTCCCACCGAAAGGCCCTGGCCGCCATCGAGGCCGGGAAGTTCAAGGACGAGATCGTCCCTCTCACGGTCGACCTCGACGGCGCCGGGAAGACCCTCGCCTTCGACACCGACGAGGGGCCGCGCCGGGACACCGACCTCGCCGCCCTCGCGAAGCTCAAGCCCGCCTTTGCCGCGGACGGCACCGTCACCGCCGGCAACGCCTCGCAGATGTCGGACGGGGCGGCGGCCACCGTCCTCGTCTCGGCCGGCAAGGCGAAGGACCTCGGCCTGCGGCCGATCGCGCGGCTCGTCGCCTACGCGGTGGCGGGCGTGCCTCCCGAGCTCATGGGCATCGGACCGGTGGAGGCGATCCCGAGGGCCCTGCGGCAGGCCGGCCTCGCCCTCGCGGACATCGACCTCGTCGAGCTCAACGAGGCCTTCGCCGGCCAGGCGCTGGCCGTGATCGCGGCCGCGGGCCTCGACCCCAGCCGGGTGAACGTGAACGGCGGGGCGGTGGCGCTCGGCCACCCCCTGGGGTGCACCGGAGCGAAGCTGACGACCCAGATCCTGCACGAGATGGCCCGCCGTGGGTCCCGCTACGGCCTCGTCACGATGTGCGTGGGGGGCGGCATGGGCGCGGCCGGGATCTTCGAACGATTGTGAATGGAGACGAACATGACCACTGAAGTCAAAGTCCCCGTCGTCGCCGCCAAGGGCGGCAGCTTCCTGATCGAGGATCGGGCTCCCGACGACATCTTCACCCCGGAAGACTTCTCCGAAGAGCAGGTGATGATCGGCCAGACCGCGGACGACTTCATGGTCCAGGAGCTCGTCCCGCGGCTGCCCCAGCTACTCAAGCTCGACTACGAGCTCAGCCGCGAGCTCGTGCGCAAGGCGGGGGAGCTGGGCCTCCTCGGGGTCGAGGTCCCCGAGGAGTACGGCGGCCTCGGCCTCGACAAGGTCTCGGGCAGCCTGGTCGCGGAGAAGGCGGGGCGCGACGGCAGCTTCGCCACCACCTTCGCGGTCCAGGTCGGCATCGGGACCCTCCCCATCGTCTACTTCGGCACCGAGGCGCAGAAGAAGAAGTACCTGCCGAAGCTCGTCTCCGGCGAGTGGGTGAGCTCCTACTCGCTCTCCGAGGCCTCCTCGGCCAGCGACGCCATGAACGCCAAGGCCCGGGCCGTGCTCTCCCCGGACGGGAAGAGCTGGATCCTGAACGGCGAGAAGATGTGGCTCAGCAACGCCGGCTTCGCCGACATCTACATCACCTTCGCCAAGGTGGACGGCCAGCACTTCACGGCGTTCATCGTCGAGAAGGGGATGCCCGGGGTGAGCCTGGGGGCCGAGGAGAAGAAGACCGGCATCAAGGGCAGCAGCACGAGGCCGCTCATCCTCACCGACGCCGTGATCCCGAAGGAGAACCTGCTCGGAGACATCGGCAAGGGCCACAAGATCGCGTTCAACATCCTCAACATCGGGCGCTTCAAGCTCGGCGCGATGACGACCGGGGGCGCGAAGCTGACCGTCGGCGTCGCCGCCGCGTACGGCAACTCGCGCACCGCGTTCGGGCAGCCGATCACGACGTTCGGCCTGATCAAGCAGAAGATCGGGCAGATGGCGATCCTCGCCTACGTGTCCGAGTCGCTCGTCTACCGCACCGCCGGGATGATCGACCGCAACCTCGCCGACGTGGGCCTCGACGACCCGGAGACCGCGCTCAAGCGGATCGAGGAGTACGACGTCGAGTGCTCCATGGTCAAGGTCTGGTGCTCGGAGATGTGCGACTACGTGGTCGACGAGAACGTCCAGATCTTCGGGGGCGCCGGCTTCGTCGAGGACTACCCCGCCGAGCGCTACTGGCGCGACGCGCGGGTCAACCGCATCTACGAGGGCACGAGCGAGATCAACCGCCTGCTCGTGCCGGGGCGCCTCATCCGCAAGGCCATGAAGGGCGAGCTCCCGTTCTTCCAGAAGGCGATGGCTCTCCTCGACGAGCTCACGAGCGGCCCGTCCCGCGAGGCGCCGGCGGAGGGCTTCCTGGCCGCCGAGGCCGCCATGCTCGCGGGCGCCAAGAAGGTGGCCCTCATGTGCCTGGGGACGGCGGTGCAGAAACGCGGCGAAGCCCTCAAGGACGACCAGGAGGTCCTCGCCCACTTCGCCGACATCGCCATGGAGACCTACGCCCTCGAGAGCGCGCTCCTGCGGACCCGCAAGCGGGCCGCGGCGCGCGGCGAGGACCAGGCACGGCTGCAGGAGGCGGCCGTGCGCTGCTACGCCCAGGACGCGATGGACGAGATCGAGGCCTCGGCCCGCAAGATCCTGGCCGCGGTGGAGGAGGGCGACACTCTCCGCACGCTGCTCGCCGCCCTGAAGCGCTTCACGAAGCGGGAGGTGTGCAACACCGTGGCTCTCCGGCGCCAGGTCGCCGACGCCACCATCGAGCGGGTCGGCTACCCGCTCGGGTAGCCGGCGAGACTACAGGTCGACGGCGTACACCCGGATCGGCTCGCCCGCCTTCCAGCGGGCGGGCCGGTTCTCGAGCCTGAGCACCCCGCGCGGGCAGACGTGGGCGCACATCCCGCAGCCCACGCACGCGGCGCGGGTGAAGGACTGGTTCGCCATCGCGTACTGGCGCACGTCGATGCCCATCTCGCAGTAGGTCGAGCAGTTCCCGCACGCGATGCACATGTCCTTCTTGACCGCGATCCGGAAACGCCCCAGCTTCTGGACGAGGCCGAGGAGCGCCGCCATCGGGCAGCCGAAGCGGCACCAGACCCGCGTCCCCATGAGGGGGTAGAGGCCCACCCCGAGGACGCCCGCGAACATCGCGCCGATCGCGAAGGCGTACCACTCCTGCACCCCGAAGGCGAACGCGGTGAAGGAGGGGTGCTGCCTCCCCACCGCCCAGTTCACCCAGACGATCGCGGTCGAGACGAGGGCGAGAAACAGCACGGTGTGGATCGAGACCTTCTCGACCGACCACGCCGGGACGGACTTGCTCGAGAGGTGTCGGAACGGCTCGCCGGCCGTGTTCGCGAGGCCGCCGCAGCCGCAGACCCACGAGCAGTAGAAGCGCTTGCCGAGGAAGAACGCGAGCAGCGGGAACGCCACGAGCGACCCGAGGAAGCTCCAGGAGACGATCAGGAAGGGCTGCTGGAGGATGACGGACGGGTAGAAGTACTCGATCTTCAGGGGCCAGAAGTAGGAGAAGTAGTACTCCTTCCGGCCGAGCACCTGGAGCACGATCGGCAGGAGGAACGCGAAGACGACCTGCACCGAGACCACGGTGACCGTCCGCACGCGTTGGTACGGGCTGTTGCCGTGCCGCTTCAGCACGAGCAGGCCCCCCGCGACCATCGCGAGGGTGTATACGGCCCCGTAGAGTACCCACTTGCTGTGGAGGACCAGCGGCAAGCCGAGAGCGGAGCCGCCGGCCTCCGCCGCCCGCTGCAGCAGGTCGACGTGCAGGCCGAGGGCCGGGATCTCTCCGAAGTAGAGGAGCACGTACGCCAGGGCCAGCAGCGCGGAGAGCCCCCAGGCCACCCACGAGCGGTTGCTCGCGGGCTGCCGGTACGTGCCCAGCAGGCCGGCCTGCATCAGGCCCTCTCCCTGAGCCCGCTCCCGGGGTACACCCGGAACCGCGGCGAGAATTCCTCGTCGAACTGCGCGTCGCCGAGGTGGCGCAGCACCCAGTCGAGCGGACGCCGCTCGTGGATCCACTCCAGGAAGAGCTCGTGGTTCCAGCGCGAGCCCAGCATGTTGAAGCCGACCACCCGGTCGTCCTTCGACACGATGCGCTGGCTCTCGAGTCGCCCCGGCACGCGCTGGAACCACGTCCGCAGGTCGGCCGGCAGCGCCGCCGGCCTGCCGTCCGGCCCGACGGTCGCGGGGACCCAGCCCGCCGTCGTCCACTCGAGGTCGAAGAACTTGGCCGAGTTGTACCAAGTGCCCCGCCGATAAGTGACGTCGTCCCCCAGCATCGACCGCGCCGCCACGCGGCCCTGGTCCCGCGCCGTGTACCACAGCTGCTCCGGGCGCCGCGAGCCATCCCTCCAGGTCACGTTCGCGCAGTCGCCCGCGGCCCACGCGTCGGGGGCCGTCGTGCGCAGCGCGTCGTCCGTCTCGACCGCCCCGTCCGTGTCGAGGGCGATCCCACTGCCGGCCAGGAACGCGGTGTTCGGCACGACGCCGATGGTGCAGGCCACGATGTCGGCCGCGAGCTCTCCGCCCCCGGCGAGGCGCACGCCACGGACCCGTCCCCCCTCCTCCCGCACCACCGCCTCCACGCTCGCTCCGAGGCGCACGTCCACCCCATGGGCCCGCATGTGCTCGGCCACGAGGGCGGCCTCGTGGCCGTCGAGGGCCGCCGGGAAATAGAAGCCCTCGCGGACCACGAAGCTCACGTGCACCCCGCGGTGGTGGAGGACCTCGGCCACCTCGACGCCGATCAGCCCGCCTCCGACGACAACCGCCCGCTGGCCCGGCCGCGCCTCCCGGTCGAGTCCCTCGAGGTCGCGCAGCGTCACGAAGGTGTGCAGGCCCGGCCCGTCCGCCCCCGGCCAGGGGGCCGCGCGGCCCTTCGAGCCGACCGCGAGCAGCAGCCTGTCGTAGGAGAGGCGCGAGCCGTCCGCGAAGACGAGCGCGTGGCCGGGCGCGTCCACCGCCGCCACCCGGCCGCTCGCCCGCTCGAACCGCATCCTGTCGTAGAGGCCGCGGTCGTAGGGCTCCGTGTCCCGCAGGGTCATCTGCCCGGCGAAGACGTACATGAGCGCCGGCCGCGAGAAGAGGTGGTCGTGCTCGGCGGAGACGATCGTGAGGCGGGCCTCGGCGTCGCGGGCACGCAGGGCGAGCGCCGCCTCCATCCCCGCCACGCCGTTGCCCAGGATCACATGGTGCACGAGCGACTCTCCCTCCAGCCTCCGCTCTCGCCGCGCGACGGCCCGCGCGTCGCCGAAACGGCTAGAATCCGGGCGCGGAGGTCCTCCATGATCGCACGCCCCGCCGGCCTGCTCCTCGCCCTGCTGGTCTCATCCCCCGCCCTCCCGTCGGAGCCGGCCGAGGTGCGGGTCACGGTCGACGCCGCCGCGGTGGGCGCGCCGATCTCGCCCTACGTGTACGGGCAGTTCATCGAGCACCTCGGCCGATGCATCTACGGCGGCCTCTGGGCCGAGATGCTGGAGGACCGGAAGTTCTTCTACCCGGTGACGGGCGAGGCCCCGGCCTGGGAGATGCTCCAGCCCGGGAAGAGCTCCTGGGAGGGTGCCGGCGTCCCCTACGAGCTGCTCGTGCGCTCCCCCTGGCTGGTCCTGGGCGACAAGAAGGCCGTGACCATGGCCCGCGAGGGCGCCTGGGTTGGCGGGCACAGCCCCCGGATCGTGCTGCCCGGCGAGGGCGCGGCCGCGGGCCTCGTGCAGGAGCGGCTGGGCCTGCAGGAGGGGCGGGAGTACACGGGTCGGATCGTCCTTGCCGGCGACGCGTCGGCGGCCCCGGTGGAGGTGAGCCTCGCGTGGGGAGGCGGGGGGACCGACCGCGAGACGGTGAGCCTCGCCGAGCTCGGGACCGGCTTCGTGACGCACGAGTTCCGCTTCCGCTCGGGGGGCTCGACGGACAACGGCCGCCTCGAGGTCGTCTCCCGCGGGACCGGCACGCTGAGGATCGGCACCGCCTCGCTCATGCCCGCGGACAACGTCTTCGGTTGGCGGAGCGACACGCTCGCCCGGCTGCGTGAGCTCGACTCCCCCGTCTACCGCTGGCCGGGCGGCAATTTCGTGAGCGGCTACGACTGGAAGGACGGCATCGGCGACCCCGACCGCCGCCCACCCCGCAAGAACCCGGCCTGGAAGGGTGTCGAGCCCAACGACGTGGGCCTGCACGAGTTCGTGACGCTCTGCCGCCTGATCGGGGCGGAGCCCTACGTCGCCGTCAACACCGGCAAGGGCGGCCCCGAGGCGGCGGCCGAGCTGGTCCAGTACGCGAACGGCGCGGCGACGACGGCGATGGGCCGGAAGCGGGCGGAGAACGGCAGCTCCCGGCCCTTCGGGGTGAAGCTGTGGGCGGTCGGCAACGAGATGTACGGCGACTGGCAGATCGGCCACATCCCGCTCGCGAAGTACGTCGAGAAGCACAAGGCCGTGGTCGACGCGATGCGGGCGCAAGACCCCTCCGTCCAGCCCGTGGCGGTCGGCTCCGTCGGCGAGTGGAGCCGGACGATGCTGGCCTCCGCCGCCGGCCACATGACGCACATCAGCGAGCACGCCTACTGGCAGGACAAGCCCGAGGTCCCGGCCCACGTGGCGCAGGTTGTGGAGGGCATCCGCAGGGTGGCCGAGGCCCACCGCGCGTACCGCCGGGAGATCCCGGCGCTGCGGGGCCGGGACATCCGCATCGCCTTCGACGAGTGGAACTACTGGTACGGTCCCAACGAGTACGGCGAGCTCGGGACCCGCTACTTCCTGCAGGACGGCCTCGGGATCGCCGCCGGCCTCCACGAGCTCTTCCGCAACAGCGACCTGTTCTTCATGGCCAACTACGCGCAGACCGTGAACGTCATCGGCGCCATCAAGACGACCGCGACCGCGGCCGAGATGGAGGCGACCGGCCTCGTGCTGGCCCTCTATCGCCGCGAGTTCGGGACGCTCCCGGTGGCGGTCCGGGGGGCACCTGCTCCCCTCGACGTGGAGGCGGCGTGGGCCGCGGACCGCTCGTCCCTGACCGTGGCGGTCGTCAACCCCACCGCCGAGCCGCGCCGCGTGAGGCTCGCCCTGGAGGGAGCCGCGATCACCGGGGCCGCTCGCCGGTTCGTCCTGACCGGTCCCGGGGCCAGGGCCTACAACGCGCCCGGCCGGCCGCGGCAGGTCACGGTTTCGCAGGCGACCCTCGCGGCCGGCGGAGATACCCTGGACGCCCCGCCCCTGAGCGTCGTGCTGCACGTGCTGCCGGCGCGCTGAGAAGTGTCCCCTCGTCGGCCGCGGGTGTCCTCCGCTCGGACACCCAGGACCGAGGCTTCAGGGCCCGGACCTCGGTCGTGCCCGCGCCAATCGTCTACTGTTCAACTACTTACAGGCGGCTCGCAAAAGAACGTCTCAGGGGCCGTGGCTGGCGAACATTTTGCCCCTTTCGAACGTCGGAGACACAGAGGCCAGTCCACCGGCCTCGGAAAGGAGACGGACATGGGCACCAGCATCGCGGCCGTCGCCATCCAGGCGCGCTGCCCCCTCTGCGGGTCGCCCGTCCTGTCCGTCGGCCGTCACGGGCGCGTGCTCACCGAGGACGTGCACCCGATCCAGATCGGCCCCGAGTTCCGCCAGGGCTACTCCCTGTGCGACGACTGCGGCCTCCTCGCCGACCTCCCGAACGACCTCACGCTGAACTGAGCCCCGCGAGAGCGCCCGGGACGGTCGGAAGCGCCTTTGGCCTTGACGGCCGAAGGCCGGCGGTAGCAAACTTCGCCCAACGTCGCGCAGTCGTCACAACTTCCGGGGCTCGGCTCCGAGGCGAGCCGGCACCGCATCGAGTCTGCTGGAGGGAGAGCGCATGCAGGACGAACCCACTTCGCCGGGGCCCCAAGCCCCCGCCGCCGCGCCGACCGCGGCTGACGCCTACGCCGAGACCAAGGAGGCCATCACCACCACCGCGGCCGTCGTGTCCGCCGCCATGAAGAAGGCGGTCACGAAGGCGAAGACTGCCGCCAAGAAGGCCGTCAAGACGATCTCCAAGAAGAAGGCGGCCCCCAGGAAGAAGGCCAAGAAGGCCGTGAAGAAGACGAAGAAGGTGGCCAAGAAGCCGGCCAGGAAGGTCGCGAAGAAGGTCAAGAAGGTGACGAGAAAGGCCGCCAAGAAGACCAAGAAGGTCGCCAGGAAGGCCAAGAAGGCGGCGCGCAAGTCCAAGAAGCGCTAGCCGGCTCGCGTCGTGCAAGGGCGAAGGGGGCGCCGCGCGCGCCCCCTTTCCTTTTCCCTGAGCGAGCGGCCTACTCCCGTCCCCAGGTCAGGATCGCCGTCTTGAGGCCCTCGCCACCGCGCGCCATCCGCCGCAGGACCTCGGGCAGCCGGTCCAGGGGGGCCTCGCCCGTGATGAAGGCGTTCGGGTCGACGTGCCCGTCCGCGATGAGGCGGAACGCCTTGCGCACGCTGTCCGGCGTGTGGTGGAACGTCGACTTGATCGTGAGCTCCTGGTAGTGCAGCCGCTGCGAGTCGATGCCGATCCGGCTGTCGACCGGGCAGCCCGCGAAGAGATTGACGACCCCGCCCTTGCGAACGGCGCGGATCGCCGCCTCGCAGGTCTCGGGGAGCCCCACCGCCTCGATCACGACGTCGACCCCGTGCCCGTGGCGGCTGCGCCGCCGCACGAGCTCCGCGATGTCCTCGTCCTTTGCCGCCGCGATCGTCTGCTCGGCCCCGAGCTCGCGGGCCTTCTTGAGGCGCCCCGCATTGCGGCCGACGACCGTCACGTGCGCCCCGCGCAGGCGGGCCAGGGCCACGAACATGAGGCCGATCGGCCCCGCGCCGATCACGGCCACCGACTGGCCACGCCCGATCCAGCTCTCCTCGACGCCGCGCACGACGCAAGCGAGCGGCTCTACCATGGCCGCCTCGCGGAAGCCCACGCCCTCCTCGAGCGGCACGAGGTTGTGCTGCACGACCCGGGCGGGGATGCGGGCGAACTCGGCGTAGGCCCCGTTCCAGAACATGAGGTCGTCGCAGAGGCTCGGGCTGTCGTGGCGGCAGTAGTAGCACTCCCCGCAGGGGGCGGAGTTCGCCACCACCACGGCGGTGCCCGCGAGGACGCCTTCCGTCCCCGGGCCCAGCTCCTCCACGATCCCCGCCACCTCGTGTCCGAAGACCGACGGCGGCGAGATCATCCGCGCGTGGTAGCCGCGGCGGAACACCTTGACGTCGGTCCCGCAGGTCAGGGCCACCCGCGTGCGCAGCAGCACGTCCCCCGGCTCGAGCCGCGGCACCTCCACCTGCTCGATCCGCACGTCCTCACGCCCGTGGAGGACCGCCGCCCTCATGTGAGCCGGCACGCCGTCACCTCGCTCCCGCCATGTCCAGCACGACCTTCAACGTCCCCGGCCCCGGGCGCATGGCGAGCGAGAACGCCTCGATCGCCCGCTCCATCGGCAGCCGGTGGCTGACCAGCTCGCGCACGCGGACCTCGCGCCCGAAGACGAGCCGGGACGCCTCGTCCTGCAGGTCGAGCGATGAGCTGTAGGCGGTCAGGATGTCCTTCTCGGAGGTGGTCAGCACCCCCAGGTCGACCTCCGCGGTCTCCCCGCGCGATGTCGCGGCAAACGACAGGATACGCCCTCCGGGCCGGGTTGCGTCGAGCGCCTGCGCGAAGGCCCGGGCACCCGTGGCGGCCACGAGGGTGCAGTCCGCCCCGTGCCCCCCGGTGAGGGCGCGCACCTCCCCCGGCACGTCGCCGGCGGCGTCCAGGGCCACCCGGGCCCCGAGCGCGGCCGAGACGGCACGGCGCTCGGCGAAAAGGTCCGAGGCGACGACCTCCCCGCCCGCGCAGCGCGCGAGCTGCATCAGCAGCAGGCCGATCGGCCCCTGTCCCACCACCAGCACCGACTCGCCCCGCGCGACGCCCGCCTTGCGCACGGCCTTCAGGCACGTGTTGACCGGCTCGACGAAGGCCGCCTCCTCGGGCCGCACCCCGTCCGGGATCGGGATCGTGCCGCGCTCGACGATCCAGTCGAACGCCTTCACGTACTCGGCGTAGCCCCCGCCCGAGGGCTCGAAGCCGGCCGTCGTCCCGTTCTTCTTGTAGAAGGCGCACTGGGCGTGGAGCTTCCGCTCGCAGTAGAAGCAGCTCCCGCACGGCACGTGGTGGTGGACGACGACGCGCTGGCCCTCGCGCAGGCCCCTCGTCCCCCGGCCGAGGGCGGCGACGGTGCCGGCGATCTCGTGGCCGAAGACGCGCGGCCCCGGCAGCAGGCCCTTCTCGATCTTCTTGAGGTCGGTCGGGCAGATGCCGCAGGCGTCCACGCGGACCACCATCTCGCCGGGCCCCGGCTCGGGGACGGGCACGTCCTCGACGGCGATCTGGCCGGGACCCCGGTAAACAACAGCTTTCACTGGCTTACGACCGTCCACGGGGGGTCTGGGGGGCGGGACGCCCCCCAGATCAAGAACGCCAGAAACGGGCCGGCCGTTACGGTTGGGATGTCCCCGGAATGTGGGATGACGTGGCTCGTCGCTGTCGTTGTTGCTGTCGTTGTGGCCGTCGTTGTGGCCGTGGGCCTCGGAGTCGGAGCATCTCGGTGACAAAGAGGACGCGGCTTCGTAGTCGAAGCATCCCGGGGACAAAGGGGAAGACGACTCGTAGTCGGGGCATCCCGGGGAGTGGCCACCCGCAAAGCCATCGGCCGTCGCCAGCGTTCTTGTTCTGGGGGGGCGTGAAGCGCCCCCCCAGACCCCCCGTGGCGGCTGTGGAAGAACGGCACAGCGATTAACGGAACAGGTTCCTGAGCACGAACAGCACGTTTTCTTTCCGTTCCCGGAGGCGGCGGTAGAAGTAGGGGATCCAGTGGGTGCCGTAGGGGACGTAGATGCGCATGTTGTAGCCGTCGCGGACGAGCTGCTCCCAGCGGCTCTTGCGCAGGCCGTATAGCATCTGGAACTCGAACCGCGCGGCGGGGATCGCCTGTGCCTTCGCGTAGGCGATCGTGTCCGCGATCAGCTCCTCGTCGTGCGTGGCCACCGCCGGGTAGCTCCCCCCGTCGAGGAGCGCGTGGGCGCAGGCCTTGTAGGCCTTCCGGATCTCGCCCATGTCCTGCAGGGCCACCGCGGGCGGCTCCTTGTAGGCGCCCTTGCAAAGGCGAACCCGGTCGCCGCGGCGCACCGCCTCCTTCACGTCGTCCTGGGTCCGGTGCAAGGACGCCTGGAGCACGATCCCCACGTTGTCGTAGCGCTTGCGCAGCTCGTGGAAGGTCTCGATCGTGTCCTGGGTGAGCTTCGAGCCCTCCATGTCGAGGCGGACGAAGCCCCCGACCTCCTTTGCCACGTCGAGGATCGACGCGACGTTCTCGAGGCAGAGGTCGCGCGAGATCTCCTGCCCCATCGACGACATCTTGATGGAGACGTTGCGCTCGATCCCGCGGGGGATGAGGCGGAGGAGCTCCTTCGAGGCGTCGGCCGCGCGGCGCGCCGCCTGCTGGTCGAGCACGTCCTCGCCGAGCTTGTCGAAGGTGGCCTTGATGCCCTTGGCGTGGAGCCGCTCGCCGGCGCGCACTGCGTCCTGGGGCTGCTCGCCGGCCACGAACCGTCGCGCGAAGAGGGTGAGGGGGTTCATCGCTTTCTCCCGCGGCCCCTCCGGGGGGCCTCGTAGGTGGCGGTCACGACGGAGGAGATGCCCCCGCGGGCGCTGAAGTCGCCTTCCACGCTCACGCGGCGCGGCTTCATGGCCTTGACCAGGTCGTTCAGGATGACGTTGACCACGTCCTCGTAGAAGATGCCCTGGCTCCGGTAGGCCTGCAGGTAGAGCTTCAGGCTCTTCAGCTCCACGCAGAGCCGGTCCGGGACGTAGGCCACCCGGATCGTGCCGAAGTCGGGCTGGCCCGTCTTCGGGCAGACCGAGGTGAACTCGGGGCAGGTGTGCTGGACGAGGTAGTCGCGGCCGGGATGGGGGTTGTTGAAGGTCTCGAGAAGTGCCATTCCGGGCCCATTGTAGTCCCGCGGGGACCCTCCCCGGGGCTAGCGTCCGCCCGGGGACGGGAACGCCGCGCGGGCCGCCTCGATCTCCCGCGCGATCTCGTCGCGCAGGGCGGCCGGGCGCACGACCTGCACCTGGGGCAGGAAGCCCTTGACCCAGGCCTTGAGGTCGAAGCTCGGCGCCACCTCCATCGTGAGCCGGACCTTCCCGTCGGGCTCGTCGGCGAGCGTCTGGCTCTCGTGCCAGTTGCGCTCGCGCACGTAGGAGGCGATCGACTCCGAGAAGACGAGCTCGACCGTCTCCGCCTTCCCCCCGAAGATGCCGAACGCGGAGCGCGCGTACTCGGAGGGGTTGAAGTCGGCCGGCATCTCGAAGCCCTGGTCGAGGACCTCGACCTTCTGCACGCGCTCGACGGCGAAGGTCCGCACCTCGCCGTACTCGTGGGCCCGCGCGTAGACGTAGAGCCCCCCGCGGTAGTAGACGAGGCGGTAGGGGTCCACCTCGTACGATTTCGACCGGCGGGAGCTCGCGGAGTAGTAGGCGATGCGGGCCTGCCTCTGGTGCAGCGTCGCGTCGATGAGGGCGGCGATCACGTCCTGCTTCTTCGAGTAGTCCTTCCAGGGGTCGGGGCGGGCGGAGAAGAGGTCCTGGATCCGCGAGAGGAACGGCAGGCTCTTCGCGGGCAGGGCCTCCGTGATCTTGTCGAAGGCCGACTCGAGGTCCCGCGCGAAGGGCGACCCGCCCAGGAAGGACAGCATGTTCTTGCTGAAGTAGAGGGCGGCGAGCTCGGAGAGAGAGAAGCCCTGGACGAGCTTCTGCCGGTAGCCCTCGACCAGGCGCCAGACCTTCTTCCCGTTCGCCCGGTCGTCGTAGAGGGGGAAGCCGGCCTCCTGCAGCGCCTCGATGTCGCGCCTGATCGTGCGCTCGGTGACGCCGTGAACGGCGGCCAGGCGGGCCGTGCCCGTGAAGCGGCCGGCCTCGATCGTCTTCAGGATCTTCCACTGCCGGATGACCTCGGCGTTCCTCATCTCTTGGCTCCCGCGCTCGGGGCATTCTAGCGGGATTCCTCCCGCGAGCGTGGCGCGGTGGGCTATACTCCCCGCGGCCCACCCGGGCAGGCGACGGACGGCCTGCCACCCGGAGGATCCCATGGCGGATCGTGCCCCCAGGCTTGGCGACGTGATCGACGACTACTGTCCCCGCTGCCGGCTGCTCCTCAACCACGACGTGACCAGCCTCTTCGGCGCGGACGTCGCGAAGGTCACCTGCCGCACCTGCCACAACGCGCACGACTACCGCCACGCGCAGGTGCCGCCCCGGCGCAAGACCGCGAAGAAGGAGGACAAGCAGTCGCTGCTGGAGCAGGTGCTCGCCTCGATGCCGAAGCCCCCCGAGCCGCCCGCCGCCCCGCCCCCGGAAGCCCGCCCGCACAAGCGCGACCTCTGGGCCGAGGTCGAGCGGATCAAGGCGCAGAGGAAGGGCCCGGCGTGAGGGCGGTCGACGTCATCGAGCGCAAGCGCGACGGCGAGGAGCTGCGGCGGGAGGAGATCGAGTTCTTCGTGCGCGGTTACGCCGCCGGGGAGATTCCTCCCTACCAGGCCGCCGCCTTCGCGATGGCGGTGTACTTCAGGGGCATGACCCCGGCCGAGATCGTGGCCCTCACCGAGGCCATGATGCACACGGGCGAGGTGCTCGACCTCTCCGACCTGCCCGGGCCCAAGGTCGACAAGCACTCGACGGGCGGCGTGGGCGACAAGACGAGCCTGATCCTGGCCCCCCTCGCCGCCGCCTGCGGGGTCTACGTCCCGATGATCTCGGGCCGCGGCCTCGGCCACACCGGCGGCACGCTCGACAAGCTCGAGTCGATCCCCGGGTTCGACGTGCGGCTGAGCCTGCCGGAGTTCCGTCGCGTGCTGCGCGAGTGCGGCCTCGGCCTGATCGGCCAGACCCGGGAGATCGCGCCCGCCGACCGCATGCTCTACGCGCTGCGCGACGTCACCGCGACCGTCTCGAGCATGCCCCTCATCTCGGCCTCCATCATGAGCAAGAAGATGGCGGAGGGGATCGACGCGCTGGTGCTCGACGTCAAGTGCGGCGACGGGGCGTTCCTCCGCACGCGCGAGCAGGCGAAGGCGCTGGCCACGACGATGGTCGGGATCGGCCGCGGCATGGGAAAGAAGGTGGCCGCCCTTCTCACCGACATGGAGCAGCCGCTCGGCCGCACGGTCGGCAACGCGCTCGAGGTCGTCGAGTGCGTCGAGACCCTGAAGGGGCGCGGCCCCGCGGACCTCGAGTCGCTCTCGATCGAGCTCGCCGCGTGGATGGTGCACCTCGCGGGGGCCGCGGCCGGCCTCGACGCCGCCCGCGCCCGGGTCCGCGAGGCCCTCGCGAGCGGGGCCGGGCTCGAGCGCTTCCGGCGGGTCGTCGAGCTCCAGGGCGGGGACCCGCGGGTGTGCGACGACCCCGCCTCCGTCCTGCCCCGCGCCCGGGACACGGTCGTCGTGCGCGCGGATCGCGACGGCCGCGTGGCCCGTCTGGCCGCCCGCGCCATCGGCGACGCCGGCATGCTGCTCGGCGCGGGCCGCGAGACCGTGGACAGCGCCATCGACCCCGCCGTGGGCTTCGTCTTCCACAAGAAGGTGGGCGACCCGGTGGCGGTGAACGAGCCGATCGTCACCGTCCACGCGGGCGCCGGCTCACGGGTGGGCGACGCCCTCGATCGTCTGGCCAAGGCGATCGTGGTCGCCCCCGAGGCCCCTCCCCGCGGCCCGCTCGTCCTCGAGATCCTGTCGTAGACTCTAGCCCGTCTTTCGCGGAGGCTCGCCGAACACATGGAACGACTCTTCTCGCTGCTCGGACTGCTCGTGTTCCTCGGGATCGCCTGGGCGCTCTCCACGAACCGCAAGGCGATACGGCTGCGGACGATCCTCTGGGGCCTGGGCCTCCAGTTCGCGCTCGCGCTCTTCGTGCTCAAGATCCCGATCGGGCAGGACGTCTTCAGCTGGGTCGGCGCGCGGATCACCCGCCTGCTGAATCTCTCCTTCGTCGGCTCCGAGTTCGTCTTCGGCGCGCTGGGCATCCAGGGCGGCGGCCAGCTGCCAGTGAAGGCGGGCGAGGCCAACGCCACCGCGGCCCTCGGGTTCGTCTTCGCCTTCCAGATCCTGCCCACCATCATCTTCGTGGCCGCGCTCTTCGCGATCCTCTACCACCTGGGCGTGATGCAGGTGATCGTGAAGGCGGTGGCGAAGGTCATGACGCGCCTGATGGGCGCGAGCGGGGCGGAGAGCCTGAACGTCGCCGCCTCGATCTTCATGGGACAGACCGAGGCTCCCCTCACCATCCGGCCCTTCCTCAACAAGATGACCCAGTCGGAGCTGATGTGCGTCATGACCGCGGGCATGGCCCACGTGAGCGGCAGCATCATGGCCGCCTACATCGCCTTCGGGGTCGAGGCCAAGCACCTCCTGGCCGCGGTCATCATGACCGCCCCCGGCACCATCCTCCTGGCCAAGATGCTGGTGCCCGAGACCGGGCAGCCGGAGACCGCGGGTACGGTGAAGCTCGACTCCCAGCGCGTGGACGCCAACGTCATCGGCGCCGCGGCGCGCGGGACGACCGAGGGCCTGCACCTCGCCTTGAACGTCGCGGCGATGCTCATCTCGTTCCTCTCGCTCGTGGCCCTGGCCAACGTCCTCCTCGGCAAGGTGGGGAGCTGGATCGACGTCAAGCTGAGCCTCGAGACGATCCTCGGCTACGCCTTCATGCCCCTCGCCCTCGTCATGGGCGTGCCCTGGAAGGACGCCTTCGCCATCGGCGACCTGCTGGGAACGCGCATGGTCCTCAACGAGCTGATCGCCTACTCGCGGCTCGGGGCCATCAAGGCGACCCTGGACCCGCGCACGTTCACGATCGCCACCTACGCGCTGTGCGGGTTCGCCAACCTCAGCTCCATCGGCATCCAGATCGGCGGCATCGGCGCCCTCGCCCCCGAGCGCCGGGGCGACCTCGCCCGCCTCGGCCTGCGGGCGCTCCTCGCCGGCACCTTCGCGAACTTCATGACCGCCTGCATCGCGGGGGCGCTGCTGTGAGCCTCCTCGCCCGTCTCGACGTGGCGGCCGAGGCCGTCCGCTCCCGGACGCCGCTGCGCCCGGCCATCGGGGTCGTGCTCGGCTCCGGCCTCGGTGCCTTCGCCGACGCGCTCGAGGAGGCCGTGGTCGTGCCGTTCGCCGAGGTCCCGCACTTCCCCGCCTCCACGGTGGCCGGTCACGGGGGAGCTCTCGTCGTCGGCCGCTCGCGCGGCGTCCCCGTCGCGGTGATGAAGGGCCGCGTGCACTTCTACGAGGGCTACACGCTCGAGCAGGTCGTCTTCCCGGTCCGGGTCCTCGGCCGCCTCGGCGTCCGGACCCTGGTCCTGACGAACGCGGCCGGCGCCATCAACAAGTCGTTCGCCCCCGGCGACATGATGGTGATCGAGGACCACGTAAACCTCCTCGGCAACCCGCTCCTCGGCCCGAACGAGGACGCCCTCGGGCTCCGCTTCCCCGACATGAGCGTGGCCTACGATCCCGGGCTGCGGGACGTCGCGGAGGCCGCGGTCCGGGCCTCCGGCCTGGGGTGCCACCGCGGCGTCTACGTCTCGCTCACCGGCCCGTCCTACGAGACGCCGGCGGAGATCCGGATGTTCCGGACCCTGGGCGCAGACGCCGTCGGCATGTCCACGGTGCCCGAGGTCATCGCCGCCCGGCACATGGGCATGAGGGTGGCCGGCCTGTCCTGCCTGACGAACATGGCGGCGGGGGTCACCGACCGCAAGCTCGACCACGCGGAGGTCCTCGAGACCGGCGAGCGCGTGCGCGCGGCCCTCCTGGAGGTGCTCGCGCGGGTCGTCACGGAGGCGGCGAGGGAGCCATGAGGAAGACTCGATCGGCGGCGAAGAAGCGCAGGGCGAAGGACCGCAGGCCGAGCCGCACGATGCTCGCCGCGCTCGCCGCCCTGGCCCGCGAGGCCCGCGAGCGCGCCCGCGCCCCCTACTCCGGCTTCAAGGTGGGGGCCGCGCTCAAGACGCGCACGGGCGAGATCGTGACCGGCTGCAACATCGAGAACGCCTCGTACGGCCTCACCCTGTGCGCCGAGCGCGTGGCGGTGTTCAAGGCGGTCTCGGAGGGCCTCGACGACTTCGACGCGATCGCGGTGGTGGCCCGTTCGAAGAAGCTCACCCCGCCTTGCGGTCCCTGCCGCCAGATCCTCTGGGAGTACTGCGGCGACATCGCGGTCCACATGGCGGACCTCAAGGGCCGCACGCGCACGATGCGCCTGTCCGAGCTGCTGCCCCTGCCCTTCGACGACGGGAACCTCTAGCCCGAGGGAACCCCCGGAGGCTCAAGCGTCCCCCGCGAACTCGCGGCGGATCCTCTCTCCCTCGCTCCTCACGACCGTCTCGTCGCGGCCGAGGTCCCGGAGGAGCCGCTCGGCCAGGGCGGCCGCGGCCTCGGCCTCCTCGAAGCAGGCCAGGTCGGCCCCCGCCTGCTCCAGCTCCGCCCGCTCGCGCAGGTAGCGGGCTCGCACGAGGATCCGGCACGACGGGTTGGCCTGGCGGGCGGCCGTGATCATCGGCCCGCGATTGAGGGAGTGCGGCAGCGTGATCACGAGGTGGCTCGCGCGCGCGATGCCGGCCTTCTTCAGGATGTCGGGGTGGCTCGCGTCGCCATACAGCGCCAGGCGGCCGTCCGCGGCCAGCGCGCCGACCGTCTCGAGGTTGAGGTCGATCACGACCGTCTCGACGCCGGCCTCGCGGATCAGCCGATCGACGGTTCTCCCCACCGGGCCGTACCCCACGACCACCGCGAGGGGACCGCTGCGTCCCTGGAGGGCGTGCTCCGCGCCGGCGTTCACCCCCTCACCCCGGCGCTCGGCCCGCGAGTTCAGCAGTCGCCACAGCCGGGGTCTCCGGCGCGCCGCAGCTTCCAGCGGCGCGAGCCAGCCGAACAGGAACGGGTTCACCGAGATCGAGACGATGGCGCAGGCGACCACCACGTTGAACCCCGCGACCGGCAGGAGGCCGTGGTCGAGGGCCAGGCCGCCGAGGATGAAGGAGAACTCGCCGACCTGCGCGAGGCCGAGGGCGGCGACGAGGCCGGTGCGCGCCGGGTAGCCGAGGGCGGCGACGACGCCCAGCGCCACCAGCGGTTTCCCCACGAGCACGACGCCGAGCGCGGCGAGGACGAGGGCGGGCTCGCGGAGCAGGAAGGCGGGGTCGAACAGCATGCCGACCGAGACGAAGAAGAGCACGGCGAATGCGTCCCGGAGCGGCAGCGCATCGGCGGCCGCCTGCTGGCTCACCGGCGACTGAGCGACCACCATGCCCGCGAGGAAGGCCCCGAGGGCCATCGAGGCCCCGAAGAAGAGCGCCGAGCCGGTCGCGACCGTGACCGCGATCGCGAGGACCGTCAGCGTGAAGAGCTCGCGCGAGCGCAGCCGGGCCGCCAGCTCCAGCATGCGGGGGACGACGCGGGAGCCGGCAAACGCGACAAGCGCCACGAGAGCCGCGAGCTTCAGTACCGCCACCCCCAGCGAAACGACGAGACCCCGTGAGGCCCCCGCGTGATCGGCCCCGGTGGCCCCCGCGAGGGCCGGGATCACGACGAGGATGGCGACGGTGAGAATGTCCTCGACGAGGAGCCACCCGACGGCCACGTGGCCGTGGGTCGTGGCCAGGAGCTGGCGGTCCTCCAGGACGCGCATGAGCACCACGGTGCTGGCCACGGCGAGGGCCATGCCGAGGACCAGCCCGGACGCGACCGTCCAGCCGAAGGCGACGGCGATGGCGAGGCCGAGCAGCGTGGAGACCCCGCTCTGGAGGAGGGCGCCGGGGATCGCGATCCCCCTCACCGCCAGGAGGTCCCGAAGGTGGAAGTGCAGGCCCACGCCGAACATCAGGAGGACGACGCCGATCTCGGCGAGCTGGGCGGCCAGGCTCGCGTCACCCACGAAGCCCGGCGTGTGGGGGCCTATCACGACGCCCGCGAGCAGGTACCCCACGATGGGCGAGAGGCCCATCCTCCGGGCGAGCACACCCAGGACCCAGGCGCTCGCCAGGGCCGCCGCGATCGTGGTGACGAGGGGGAGCTCGTGCGGCATGCGCTCGTACCGGCGGGCGGACGAGGTCCCTGGTCAGCCGCCGTAGACGACGATGTCCCGGAGGTTGCGGTACTTCTCGTTGTAGTCGAGGCCGTAGCCGACCACGAACTCGTCCTCGATCGTGAAGCCCACGTAGTCCACGTGGACGCTCACCAGGCGCCGCGCCGGCTTCGAGAGGAGCGCCACGACCTTCAGCGAGCGCGGGCCGCGCGCCTTCAGGAGGTTGATGAGGTAGTTGAGGGTGAGGCCGGTGTCCACGATGTCCTCGACCACGAGCAGATCGCGCCCCTCGAGCCCCTGGTCGAGGTCCTTCACGAGCTTGACCTCCCCCGAGGACTTCGTCGCCTTCCCGTAGGAGGACACGGCGATGTAGTCCAGGGTGAGGGGCAGGTCGATGGCCTGGGCGAGGTCGGTCATGAAGGGGCAGGCCCCCTTCAGGACGCCCACCAGGTGGGGCTCGCGGCCGGCGTACTCGGCGGCTATCTGCTTGCCCATCTCCACGATCCGGCCCTGGATCTGGTCGAAGGAAAGTAGCACCTTCATCACGCCGGCCTCCTTGAGCGAGGGCCGATCATAGCCCGCCCGGCCCCCGCCTGCCATGGCCCATTTGGCCGTTGACGAGCGCGAGGCGGCCGAAATAGGATGCGGCCCACGGCGTCGGTCTCGCCGAGTCTGAAGTGACACTCCGGAGCACTGAAATCCAGATGAGCCGTCCATCCGTCCGCACCCCCGGGTCCCCGGAGGCTGAGGCGCGAGGCGTCCGGCCCGGCCAGACCCGACGAGCACTAGTCCCAGGAGAAATCGAATGAATCTGACCGGAAGGCGGCGTCTCGCGCTCCTCGCGATCTTCGCCCTGCTGTTGTCGGTCGGTCACGTCCAGGCGCAGGGCGTGACCACCGGGTCGATCACCGGTACCGTGACGGACGCCCAGAAGGCGCCCGTACCCGGCGCCACCGTCGTCGCCGTGCACGAGCCGTCGGGAACCCGCTACGAGGCCACGACGCGTCCGGACGGCCGCTTCTCGCTCCCCGGCATGCGCGTCGGGGGCCCGTACACCGTCACCGCGACGCTCACCGGCTTCCAGCCGCAGACCACGAAGGACGTGATCGTCAGCCTCGGCGTCGGGAGCGACCTCGCGCTGACCCTGAGCACGGCTGCGATCACCGAGGAGGTGACCGTCACCGCCCAGTCGTCCGAGGTCTTCAGCTCGACCCGCACCGGCGCCGCCACCGCGGTGGCCCGGGACGCCATCCAGAACCTGCCCACTGTCCGCGACCGGATCAACGACTTCGCCCGGCTGAGCCCGCAGTACTCGGAGGGCCCGTTCGGCGGCTCGTTCGTGGGGCAGGACAACCGGCTCAACAACTTCACCGTGGACGGCTCCTACTTCAACAACTCCTTCGGCCTGGCCGGCCAGCCCGGGGACCGGACGAACGTCACGCCGATCTCGACGGCCGCCGTCGAGGAGATCCAGATCAACGTCGCCCCCTACGACGTCCGCCAGGGCCACTTCGTCGGCGCCGGCGTCAACATGGTCACCCGCAGCGGGACGAACTCCTGGTCCGGCTCGGCCTACTACTGGATGCGCGACAACAGCCTCGTCGGCACCGAGGCCAAGGGCCAGGCCTACAACCCGGGCACGTTCGACGCCAACCGCTACGGCGCGTGGCTCGCCGGCCCGATCCTCAAGGACAAGCTCTTCTTCTTCGCGAGCTACGAGAACGACAAGTACAAGGCGCCCGCGACCACGTTCCGCGCGAACACGGGCGGGGAGACGGTGGGCGGCAACGTCACTCGCGTCCTCGCCTCCGACCTCGACGCCCTGAGCACCTACCTCAGCTCCAACTTCAAGTACGACACCGGCCCCTACCAGGACTACTCCTTCGAGACCCCGGCCAAGCGGTACCTGGCCAAGCTCGACTACAACCTGAACGACCGGAACAAGGTGAGCGTCCGCTACCTGCAGCTCGATTCGGAGAGCCCGTCGCTGCCCTCGAACTCGAACGGGTTCGGCCGCGGCCCGCGGCGCACCAACTCCAACGCCCTCAGCTTCGCGAACAACGCCTACGCGATCCTCGAGAACATCAAGTCGGGCGTCGGGGAGTGGAACTCGATCATCAGCAGCAACATGGCCAACTCGCTGATCGTGGGCTACACCACGAACGACGAGAGCCGCTCGGCGCCGGGCGCGATGTTCCCGGCCGTCGACATCCTCAAGGACACCATTACCTACACCTCGTTCGGCTACGAGCAGTTCACTCCCGCAAACCAGCTTCGCTACCACACCTTCCAGGTCCAGGACAACTTCACCTGGAGCCGCGGGCGCCACGCGTTCACCTTCGGGGGCACCCTCGAGAGGTACCACTCCGACAACGTGTTCAATCCCGGCTCCCAGAGCGTCTACGTCTACAACTCGCTCCAGGACTTCTACACCGACGCCAACGACTACCTGGCCAACCCGAACCGGACCACGTCGCCGGTGACTCTGTCCGCCTTCGGGGTGCGCTGGAACAACATCCCGGGGCAGGCGGAGCCGCTGCAGCCGCTCGACGTCTGGTACGGCGGCCTCTACGCCCAGGACGACTGGCAGGCCGGTCGCAACTTCAAGCTGACGTACGGCATCCGCGCCGACGTGTCCTCTTTCGGCGACACCGGCTACGACAACCCCGACGCAGACAAGCTCACCTTCCGCAACGCGGACGGGCAACCCGTTCAATACCAGACGGGCAAGCTCCCGGGCACGAAGGTCCTGTGGTCGCCGAGGGTCGGCTTCAACTGGGACGTGAACGGCAACCGCGAGACCCAGGTGCGCGGCGGCACCGGCGTCTTCACGGGCCCCCCCATCTACGTGTGGATCTCCAACCAGGTCGGCAACACGGGGGTGCTCACCGGCGTCGAGCAGCTCACCAACACGAAGCTGCGTCCGTTCAACCCCAACCCCGACGCGTACAAGCCCGCGACCGTGACCGGCGGGCCGGCCTCGAGCTACCAGCTCGCGCTGACGGACCCGGACTTCAAGTTCCCCCAGGTGTGGAGAAGCAACCTCGCGGTGGACCAGCGGCTGCCCTGGGACCTGATCGGCACGGCCGAGTTCATCTACAGCCGCGACGTGAACGGCATCTCCTACATCAACGCCAACCTGCCCGCCGCCCAGACCGCTCTCGTCGGCGCCGACGCGCGCCCCCGCTGGACGAGCAACAGGATCAACGCCAACGTCTCGGACAACGTCGTGCTCGGGAACCAGAACTCGGGCTACTCCTGGCACGCCTCCGTGGCGCTCCAGAAGAGGTTCCGACAGGGCTTCCTCAAGGGCGCTTACAGCTACGGCGTTGCGAAGAACACGGTCGACCCCAGCTCCATCGCGAATTCCTCCTGGACCGCCAACCTGATCGCGCTCGATCCCAACAATCCGCCGGTCGCCAACTCGAGCGGGTACCCGGGCAACCGGGTCTTCCTCGCCGGCTCGTACCGGGTCGAGTACCTGAAGCTCGGGGCGACGACGTTCTCGTTCTTCTGGCAGGGCTACAACCTCGGCATGAGCAACTACTCCTACGCGACCGATCTCAACGGCGACGGCGCCACCAACGACCTGATCTACGTCCCGCGCGACCAGTCCGAGATGAACTTCCAGCCGTACACGATCACGGTCGCCGGAGTGCCGAGGGTCTTCACCGCAGCCGAGCAGGCCGCGGCCTGGGACGCCTACATCAACCAGGACAGCTACCTCTCCGAGCGCCGCGGGCAGTACGCCGGGCGCTCCGGGATCCTCTCCCCGTGGGCCTTCCGCCTCGACTTCAACATCGCGCAGGACATCTTCACGAACCTGGGCGGCAAGCGGCACTCGCTCCAGGTCCGCGCCGACTTCCTCAACTTCAGCAACCTCCTGAACCACGACTGGGGCGTCGGACAGCGGCTCGTCAGCAGCCAGCCCCTCACCAACGCCGCGGCCGACGCCCAGGGCCGGGCAACCTACAGGCTGCGCGCGATCAACAACGAGCTCATGACCAAGACCTGGGAGACGACGGCGGGCTCGTCGGACGTCTACCAGATCCAGTTCAGCTTCCGGTACACCTTCAACTAGGCCAGGTGTAGCCGGGCCTCACCGAGGGCCGAGCGGGGCGACCCGCTCGGCCCTTTCCCTTTTTTGGCGGCGGGGGACCGGCTTTCCGAGGGGCTTTCCTAAACGGAAACGCCAACGGATCGGTCAGAACCGACGGGCGCCTTCGCGCCCGCCGGGGCGGAAGTAAACCATGCAAAATCCCGGATCTTTTGGCCGGCTTGTCTCGTTAAACGAGGTAGTTACCGCTGTCCGCGGGCGGACGACGGCCGTCCACCCGCTGCCGGTGGGATAGAATCGCCCCTCGCCCAAGGTGCATCGGCGCCAAGGCAAGCCTGGAGGACACGAAGGACATGAGAGCTAGGATTCGGGCGCTTTCGGCCGTGCTGGCCATTCTCGGCCTCGTCGCCCCGACCGGGGCCGCCGCTCAGGCGCCACCGGCCGCGGAGGTCGCGGCCGCGCAGGCCCGCACCGCGGTGCCCCCGGGGGGCACGCTGCAGCTGTCCCTGGACGAGGCGGTCGCCAGGGCCCTCGAGAGCAACGTCGACATCGCGGTCGAGCGCTACAACCCCGAGTTGAGCGCGCAGAGCGTCTTCTCCGCCGAGGGGTACTACGATCCCTATCTGTACGGCAACCTCAGCAAGACCTCGACCGACACCAAGGGCACGAGCGCCCTCAGCGGAGGCGTCGCCGTCAACCGGAAGACCGAGCAGTGGAACTTCGGCCTCGGCATCCCGATCCAGACCGGCGCCAACTTCACCCTGGGCTGGAACAACAACAAGCTGGACACCAACAACCAGTTCTCGACCTACAACCCCGTGTACGCCTCGAGCCTCAACATCGGCATCACCCAGCCGCTGCTCAAGAACTTCAAGATCGACAGCCCGCGGCAGCAGCTGAAGCTGGCCAAGAAGAACCGTGAGATCAGCGACGTTCAGTTCCGGCAGACGGTCATCAACACGCTGGCCGCGGTGAAGGGCTACTACTACGTCTTCATCTACTCGATCGACAACCTGGCCGCCGCCCAGAAGAGCCTGGACCTCGCGAAGAAGCTCCTCGACGAGAACAACATCCGGGTCAAGGTCGGTACGATGGCTCCTCTCGACGTGATCTCCGCGCAGTCCGAGGTGGCGGCCCGCGAGGAGGGCGTGATCCTCGCCGAGAACTCCCTCGCCAACGCCGAGGACAACCTCAAGCGCGTCATCTTCCCGGCGAACGACCCCGCGATGTGGAGCACGAAGATCGTGCCCACGGACCGGCCGAGCGCGGACCCGTCCCCGGTGGACATCGAGGCGGCGGTCCGCTACGCCCTCGAGAACCGCACCGACGTCGTGAACGCCCGCAAGAGCCTGGAAAAGGCGGACATCTCGCTCCAGTACACGCAGAACCAGCTGATGCCCCAGCTCGACCTCGTCGCGAACTACGGCGGGACCGGCGCCGGCGGCACCCAGATCCGCGACGCCAACGGCCCCATCACGCCCATCCCCGGGGGCTACGGCGACGCCCTCAGCGAGGTGTTCGGAGCCGACTACCCGACCTGGACGGTCGGATTCAACGTCTCCTACGCCATCCCGAACCGCAGCGCGAAGGCCTCTGCGGCCTCCGCCCGCCTCAACAAGGACCAGCTGCTCGCGTCCTTCCGCCGGCTGGAGCTGCAGGTCGCGGCCGAAGTGCGTACGGCGGCGCGCGGTGTCGAATCGGGCTTCAAGCGCGTGGCCTCCACCCAGGCGGCCCGGCGGCTCGCCGCCGAGCGGCTCGACGCCGAGGAGAAGAAGTTCCAGGCGGGGATGTCCACGAACTTCCTCGTGACCCAGGCCCAGCGGGACCTCGCCACCGCCGAGGTGGCCGATCTCCAGGCGATCGCCGACTACCGCACCAGCGTCGTCAACTTCCAGCGCACGCAGGAGGCCGGGGTTTCCGGCAGCGGCGTGGCGTCGATCGTCGTCGGGGGCTCGGGCGGCGCCCAGGCCAGCCAGGCGGCCCGGTCCGCCGTCGCCGCGAGCACCACCCAGTAGCCCGGCCGGCACCGGCCGAGGAGGCCGGCGGGCTGCGGAAAGGGGACCTCCTCGGTCCCCTTTCCGTTTTCGAGCCATTTACAGGGTCTTTACAGCCCCTGGTGCCCCCGCACCATCTTCAGGGGCGAGGGCCGGTCTAAACTAGTGGAGTCATGATTGCGATGCGAAGCCGCTACCTCTGGATTCTCCTCCTGCCGGTCGCCCTCGCCGCCGGCTTCTTCTTCCTGCGCGGCCGGGGTGAGGCGACGCAGTTCACCATCGGCACCATCGACCGGGGCGACGTCGTCGAGGTCGTGGGCGCGACCGGCACCCTCGAGGCCGTCACCACCGTCCAGGTGGGCTCGCAGGTCTCGGGCACCATCCAGAGCCTCTACGCCGACTTCAACTCGACCGTGAAGAAGGGCCAGGTCATCGCCCGCCTCGACCCCTCGATCCTCCAGGCCCGGCTGGGACAGGCCGATGCCAGCGTGCTCTCGGCCCGCGCCAACGTCGACCGCTCCCAGGCCTCGGTCGAGGACATGCGGCAGAAGTTCGAGCGCGCCAAGGAGCTGGCGGCCCAGAAGCTGATCGCGGAGACCGATCTCGAGACCGCGAAGGCCAACTACGACGGCGCGGTCGCGCAGGTCAAGGCCAGCGAGGCCGCGGAGAGCCAGGCCGTGGCCAACCTGAACCAGGCGAAGGTCGACCTCTCCCACACGATCATCGACACCCCGATCGACGGCGTCGTGATCTCGCGCAACGTCGACGTCGGCCAGACCGTGGCCGCGTCGTTCCAGGCCCCGGTCCTCTTCGTGATCGCCAACGACCTCGCCCGGATGCGGGTGAACGCGGCGGTGGACGAGGCCGACGTGGGCCGCGTGCGGGAGGGCCAGGACGTCGTCTTCCACGTCGACGCCTTCCCCGAGCGCGAGTTCAGGGGCATCGTCGAGCAGGTGCGCCTCAACCCGACCACCGTCTCGAACGTGGTCAGCTACAACACGATCGTGGCCGTGGACAACCGCGACCTGCTGCTGCGGCCGGGCATGACGGCCACGGTGTCCGTGGTCGTGCGCAAGGCCGAGAACGCCCTGCGCGCTGCCCGCCGCGGCCCTCCGCTTCCGGCCCGAGGGCTACCAGCGGCCCGCGGCGCGCGGGGGCTCCGCCGCTTCCGGCAGCGCCGTCTTCCCCGGGGGCGCCGGCGGGCCAGGGCGGCGGCACGGGCACGCAGCGGACCGGACGGCCGGCCGGGCGGCCGGCCGGCCGGCGGTGGCGGCGGCTGGCCGGGCGCGGCCACGGCCGGCGAGCGCGGCCCCGCCGGCCCCGGTGGCCCGGGCGGAGGCCGTGGCCCGGGACGCCCGACGACGGTGTTCGTCCCGGACGAGAAGGGGCAGCCGAAGGCGGTGGACGTGCGGATCGGCGTCTCCGACGGCCAGTTCGTCGAGCTGCGCGAAGGCCTCGAGGAGGGTGCGTCGGTCATCACCGGCACCGAGATCCCGGGCGCGCGGGCGGCGGGGCCGAGGCCCAGCACCTCGCCGTCCTCGAACCCCTTCGCCCCGCAGCGGCCGCAGCCGCGGCAGCGCTAGCCATGGCCGAGTCCCTCATCCGCGTGGTGGACCTCAAGCGCTCCTACGCGCTCGGGGACGTGACCGTCCACGCCCTGCGCGGCGTCTCCCTCGACATCGCCACCGGCTCCTTCTTCGCGGTGGTGGGCGCGTCCGGCTCCGGCAAGTCCACCCTGATGAACATCCTCGGCCTCCTCGACCGGCCCACCTCGGGCCACTACTTCCTCGCCGGGGCGGACGTCTCGGGCTTCGACCGCGACCGCCGCGCGGAGCTGCGCAACAAGAAGATCGGCTTCGTCTTCCAGAACTTCAGCCTGCTCCCCCGCACGACCGCGCTCGAGAACGTGGAGCTGCCGCTGCTCTACAACGGCCGCGGCCACCGCCCGGCCGAGCGCCACGCGAAGGCGATGTCCCTCCTCCGGGCGGTGGGCCTCGCCGAGCGCGCCCACCACACGCCGAACCAGCTCTCCGGGGGGCAGCAGCAGCGAGTGGCGATCGCCCGCTCCCTCGTGAACGACCCCGAGCTCATCCTGGCCGACGAGCCCACCGGCAACCTCGACAGCCGCACCAGCGTCGAGATCATGGAGATCCTGCAGCGGCTCAACCGCGAGCGCGGCATCACCGTGCTGCTCATCACCCACGAGCACGACATCGCCGAGTACGCCACCCGCGTGGTCACGGTGCGGGACGGACGCATCCTGACCGACGAGCCCGTCACGCGACGGCGCGACGCGGCGGCCGAGCTCGCCGCCCTTCCCCCCGTCGAGGCCGAGGCCTAGGAGGAGACATGGGCATCCGCGAGACCTTCCGCCTCGCGCTGCGCGCCATCCGCCGGAACAAGGTCCGCTCCGCGCTGACCATGCTCGGCGTGATCATCGGGGTCGCGTCGGTGATCGCGATGATCGCGCTCGGGTCGGGGGCTCGCGCGGTGATCGACGAGCAGATCCAGAACCAGGGCACGACCCTCATCTACCTCTCCGCCGGCAGCTTCGGGGGGCCGGGCCGTGCCCACGGGGGCTCGGGGTCGACCACCACCCTGACCCTCGAGGACGCGGACGCGATCGTCCGCGAGATCCCGACGATCGGCCTGTGGACGCCGGGGGTCCGGGGACGGGCGCAGCTGATCGCGGGCAACAACAACTGGAACAGCTCGATCGAGGGCGGGAACGAGGACTTCCTGGCCGTGCGCAACTTCGCGATCGCCGAGGGAGCCAACTTCACCGCGCGGGACGTCCTCGTCGCGGACAAGGTCTGCCTGCTGGGCGCGACGGTGGCGAAGACCCTCTATCCCGACGGGGACCCGGTCGGCCAGGTGATCCGGGTGCGGAACATGCCGTTCCGGGTGCTGGGAGTCCTCGCCGAAAAGGGCCAGGGGCAGTGGGGCCAGGACCAGGACGACTTCGTCGTCGCGCCCTGGACCACCGTCCAGAAGAAGCTGCTCGGGATCAACTACATCCACCAGGTGTCGTTCACGGCGAAGACGAGCGAGCTCGTCGAGCCCACCGCGGTCGCCATCACCCGCCTCATGCGCGTGCGCCACCGCAGCCCGGGCCCGGAGCAGGACGACTTCAGCGTGCGCACGGTCGAGGAGATGGCCGCCACCCGCGTCCAGATGGCCTCGACCATGAACGGGCTGCTGATGAGCGTCGCCTCCGTGTCGCTGCTCGTCGGCGGGATCGGGATCATGAACATCATGCTCGTGTCCGTCACCGAGCGGACCCGCGAGATCGGCGTGCGGATGGCGGTCGGCGCGAAAACCGCCGACGTCCTCAAGCAGTTCCTGGCGGAGGCGGTGGCGCTGTCGCTGGTGGGCGGCCTCGCCGGCATCGTGCTCGGGATCGTCGTGTCGGAGGTGATCACCAAGAGCCTCGGCTGGCCGGTCCTCATCACCGGCACCTCCATCGCGGTTGCCTTCGCCTTCTCCGCGGCGGTGGGGATCTTCTTCGGCTGGTACCCCGCCCGCAAGGCGGCCAACCTGGACCCGATCGAGGCCCTGCGGTACGAGTAGCGGGTAGAATCCGGCCATGGGCCTCCTCCTGCTCCTGGCCGCCTCGCTCCTCGCCGCCGACGCCCCCTCCCCGGCGCGCGATGCGGTGGTGAGGGTCGCCGTCGGGAACCTGTACTCGGCCCCCGACGAGGCTGTCGACCGGGAGGCGCTGCTCCCCGGCGATCTCGTCTTCTTCGGGGTGGACGCCCGGAACGTCACCCACGTCGGCCTCTTCCTCGGCGACGGGCGCTTCATCGACGCCACGACGCACGACACCCCGGTCGTCGGCGAGGACCGGCTCGACGACCCCCACTGGTCGGCGATCTACCAGGGGGCACGGCGGCCGCGTTGACCCCTCTCCTCCTCGCCTTCCTGCTCGCCGCCGTCCCGGCGGACACGGTCGTGGTGGGCACGCTCGCCGATCCCACGACACTCGAGCCCCACCGGGCCACCGACATCGTGGCCGCGGAGATCGTGGCCAACGTGTGCGAGCCGCTCGTCCGCCTGCGCCCGGGCTCGCTCCGCCCGGAGGGTGTACTCGCCACGACCTGGGCCACGACGGACCAGCGGGTGTGGACGTTCACCCTGCGCAAGGGGGTGCGCTTCCACGACGGTGCCGCCCTCGACGCCGACGCGGTGGTCGCGAACCTCGAGCACCTGCGACGCGTGCGCTCGTTCCCGGGCCGGGCCGAGCGCCTGGGGCCCCACCTCGTCCGGGTCGTGCTCGACCGGCCGAACGCGGCCCTGCTCTCCACGCTGTCCCAGCCGTTCTTCGCCCTGCAGAGCCCGAGGGTCCTGTCCGGCCCCGGGAGCGACGCCCCGGTGGGCACCGGGCCCTTCCGCCTGGCCGGCTCGAGGCCCGGCCTGGTCGAGCTCGCCGCCTTCGACGGGCACTGGAGCGGTGCCCCCCGCCTCCGCCGGGTCCTCTTCCAGCGCTTCCCGGACGAGGGCGCCCTCGCCCGCGCGATCGTCTCGGGCGACGCCGACGTGACCTCCGCGATCGGGCCGGATCGCGCGGCCCTGCTACGCGACCAGACCGCCGTCACCCTCGACTCCCGGACGGGCCTCAACCTCATCTACCTGGCCGTCAACAACGAGCGGGCGCCGCTCTCCGACGCCCGCGTCCGCCGCGCGCTCTCGCGTGCGATCGACCGTGCCGGGCTCGTGCGGGAGGTCCTCGGCGGGCACGCCGAGCCCGCGCACAACGCCCTGCCTCCGACCCTCGCCGGCCACGACACGCGGGCCCGGGAGCTCGTCCTCGACCGCGACGCCGCCCGGCGGCTCCTCTCCGCCGCCCGGGTGCCGGAGGGGAGCGAGGTCACCCTGACCGTCTCGCGGGCCCCGCGGCCCTACCTCGTCGAGCCCCTGCGCGTGGCGGCCCACGTCGTCTCGGACCTCGCCCGGGTCGGCGTGGTCGCCCGGGTGCGCGAGGCGGCGAGCTGGACCGAGCAGGTGGACCTCACGTCACGCGGCGAGTACGACCTGGCGCTGCTCGGCTGGCAGGCCGACACTCTCGACCCGAACGACTTCCTGACCGCGCTCCTCGACTCCGGCTCCATCGGCACCACGAACCGCAGCCGGTACCGCAGCGCGGCGATGGACGGGCTCCTCAAGCGCGCCCGCATGGAAAGCGCTTCCGGCACGCGGCTCGCCCTCTACCGCCAGGCCCTCGACCTCTTCCAGCAGGACATGCCTTTCGTCCCGCTGTACCACTCGTCCATCTTCACCGCGCACCGCCGGGAGGTACGCGGCCTCGTTCTCGGCCCCACCGGCATCCTGAGGTTCGACAAGTCATGGAAGCAGCCCTGACCCGGCCCCGCGCCCTCGTCGCGGTCGCGTCTCTCATCGTGCTCGCGGCCGGCGCGCCCGCCGGCGGAGCGGCGGAGCTCCCGCCGAAGCCGGCGGAGCTCCTCGCCAAGCTGCGCGCCCGCGTCCAGGCGGTGGACGCACGCCTCGACGGCGTCCTCGGCCTCTACGTGCACGACGAGGCCACCGGCGCGACCGTGGAGGTGCGACCGGACGAGGTCTTCCCCACCGCCTCGTCGATCAAGCTGGCCGTGCTCCACGAGCTGTTCCGCCAGGCGGACGAGGGACGGGTCGATGTCCGCGAGGTGACGCAGCCCCCCGTGCCCAGGGTGGCCGGGGGCGGCGCCCTCGAGGCGCTCGGGGACCGGGTCAGCCTCACCTGGCGGGACCTCGCCGTGCTGATGATCAAGTTCTCCGACAACGAGGCCACGAACCTGCTCATCCGCCGCCTCGGCATGGACGCCGTCAACCGCCGGCTCGACGCCCTCGCCCTCCCACGCACCCGGCTGCGCCGGCAGATGATGGACCTCGAGGCCGCACGGCGCGGCGACGAGAACGTGTCGACTCCCCGCGAGCTCGCGCGCCTGGCCGGCATCGTCGCATCGGGCGAGGGCCTCTCCGCCGACCGCGGGCGGGACATCCTCGCCGTCGCCACCGTTCCCGACGACGGCTCCTTCTTCCGTCGAGGCCTCCCCGACGGCGTGCGCGCGGTGAGCAAGCCCGGCGCCCTCGAGGGCGTGCGCTGCGAGGCCGCCTGGGTCGACGTGCCGGGCCGGCCGTACACGGCGGCGATCATGACCGCCTACCTGCGCCGGGAGACGGACGGCGAGGCCGCGATCGCCGATCTCTCTGCCGCCATCTACGACACCTTCGACCGCCTCGCCCGGGCCAGCGAGTACGGCCGCATCATCAGCGACCGCGTCAACGCGAAGTAGCCCCCGGCCGAGGCCGTGGAGGGCGGGCCCGCTCGGGGTTCTCCTCCAGTCGCTCCCCGCTCGCTCGGGCAACCGGGTGGCGACACGACGCCGCCGATTCAATGGTCACCGCCACGACACGGCCGACGGGCCACGGGAGCGGCGGCTCCGGAGGGCTCCCGCGCGGGTCCGCAAGCTGACCGGAGGACCCGCGTGGGACCCCGGACCGCCGCGGAACTCGTGAGGCGACGGCCACGCACACAGGCAACGGCTGGATCGATATCAGACTTCCGTGCGGATGAGATCCTCGAACGTCTCGCGGCGCCTTATGAGCCGCGCCCGGCCGTCCTCGACCAGGACCTCCGCCGCCCGGGGCCGCATGTTGTAGCTCGACGACATGGCGAAGCCGTACGCCCCGGCGTCGCGAACCGCGAGCAGGTCGCCCGGCTCGGGCCGTTCGAGCTCGCGGCGACGGGCGAGGAAGTCGCTGGTCTCGCAGACCGGCCCGACCACGTCCACGAGCTCGACCGCGCGCCCACGGGGAGCCACCGGCTCCACGCGGTGGAAGGCATCGTAGAGGGCCGGGCGCAGGAGGTCGTTCATGCCTGCGTCCACCACCACGAACGTCTTCCCGTGGCCGCCCTTCACGTACAGCACGCTCGTGAGGAGCGCGCCGGAGCCGGCCACCAGCGACCGCCCGGGCTCGAGCACGAGCTGCAGCGGCAGCCGCTCCACCGCGGGGAGGACTGCGGCCGCGAGGCCGGCCGGGTCCGGCGCTCCCCGGCCGTCGTAGCTCACCCCCAGCCCGCCCCCGAGGTCGATCGTGCGCAGCGGGAACCCCTCGTCCAGCAGCTGGCGGCTGAGCCCGGCGAGGGCCCGGGCGGCCGCCGCCAGGGGCTCGAGGTCGGTGATCTGCGAGCCGATGTGGCACTGCACCCCCACCACCTCGACCCCGGGCCGCTCCCGCGCCCGGCGCAGGATCTCGCGGGCGAGGTCGATCGCCACCCCGAACTTCGCCTCTCGCAGGCCGGTCGAGATGTAGGGGTGGGAGCGCGGGTCGATGTCCGGGTTCACCCGCAGCGAGACCCGGGCGACCGTGCCGCGCGACGCCGCCGCGGCCCCAACCCTCGCGATCTCCTCCTCGCTCTCCGCGTTCCACTCGCCGATCCCGTGCTCGAGCCCGAGCGCGATCTCGGCGTCGGTCTTGCCGACCCCGGCGAAGACGATCCGCTCCGCGGGAAAGCCGGCCCGCCGCGCGGCGAGCAGCTCCCCGCCGGAGACGATGTCGGCCCCCGCCCCGAGCGCCGCGAGCAGGCGCAGGATCGCCCCGTTGCCGTTGGCCTTCACCGCGTAGCAGATGCGCGGGCGGGCCGGCGCGAAGGCCCGCTCGTAGGCCCGGTAGGCCGCCTCGATCCCGGCCCGGCTGTAGACGTAGAGGGGCGTCCCGTGCGCCCGCGCCGCCCCCTCGAGCGAGACCCCGTCGCACCGCAGCTCGCCATCGACTCTCTCGAATCCGCTCACGCGCCGCCTCCCCCTCCCGCCTCCGCCCTCCGCCCCGCGTCGTCCTCCCGGAGCAGCCGGGCCACGACTCCCGAGAGGCCGACGACGCCCACCAGGTTCGGGAAGATCTGCATCCCGTTCATGAAGTCGCCCCAGGCCCAGACGAGCTCGACCTTGCTCGTCGCGCCGAGGACGATCAGGCCGCAGTAGACCCACCGGTAGGGCCGCACGACGCGGGGCCCGAAGAGGTACTCGAGGCAGACCTCCCCGTAGTACGACCACCCGATGAGCGTCGTGTACCCGAAGAGGAAGGTGCAGAAGGCCACCACCCAGCCCCCGGCCACCGGCACCGCGTGGTTGAAGGCCTCGGCCACCGCCGCCGTCGACGTGAGACCGGAGGTCCAGACCCCGGTCACGAGGATGCTGAGCGCGCTGATCGAGGAGGTCAGGAAGGAGATGATGAACACCTCCATCACCGCGGCGAAGCCCTGCTGCGTCGGCCGGCGGCTGCGGGCCGTCCCGTAGATGAACGCGGCCGTCCCGTACCCCGCCTCGTTGGCGTACATGCCGCGGGCGAGCCCGTACCTCATCGCCACGATGATCCCCACCCCGGCCGCGCTCCCCGCCGCCGCCCGCAGGGAGAACGCCTCGTGGAAGACGAGGGCCAGGGTCGCGGGAAGGCGGTCGGCGTGCACGAGGATCACGAGGAGGCCGCCGGCCAGGTACAAGATGACCTTGGCCGGGGAGAGCTTCTCGGCCGCGCGCCCGATCGCGCTCACCCCGCCGATGATCACGAGCCAGGTGAGGACGGCGACGACGACCCCGGTCACGAGGGTGGGCACGCGGAACTGGCTGTCGAAGACCACGGCGATCGAGTTCGGCTGGGTGAAGGGCGTGGTGGTGAGGGCGGCGATGCCGGCGATGAGGGCGTAGACCCAGCCCAGCCGCCGCAGGCCCAGCCCTTCCCGCAGGTAGTGCATCGGCCCCGCCGAGAGCCGCCCGCCCCCGATCTGGCGGAAGTGCACGCCGAGCACCGCCTCCGAGAACTTCACGGCGGTGGCGAAGAAGCCGTAACACCAGATCCAGAAGAGGGCGCCCGGCCCGCCGGACACGATGGCGGTGGCGACCCCGGCGATGTTGCCGGTCCCGATCGTGGCCGCCAGCGCGGTCATGAAGGCCTGGAAGGGACTGAGCGCCCCTCCGCCCTCGGAGGTCGAGGGGAGGAAGGAGCGGGCGGCGTCCCGGAAGCGGACGACCTGGACGAATCGCAGCCGCACGGTCAGGAAGATCGCGATCCCGAACAGCAGGGCGATCGTCCACGGGCCGTAGACGAGGTCGCTCGCGCGGAAGACCAGCCGGGCGAGTGCCGAGCCGGCGAAGACCAGGAAGCCGTCGTCGGGGTGTGCGCTCACTCTCTCTCCCGGGATCGCCGCGGGCCGCCGGCAGGCGGGCAATCATAGAACAGCCGGCCCCGCTCGGGCGTGCTACCCTCTCCGCCCGACGGAGAGAGCCATGAAGCGCAGGGACTGGATGACGGCGGCGGGCGCCCTGGCCGCGACGGCCGCGCTACCCGGAGCGGCGGGAGCCGGGGCCGCCCCGCCCCGCAAGGAGGCCGCGGTGCCGGACGGGTTGGAGACGGAGATCACGCGGCTGCGGCTGAGGCACACCTGGACGACCACGATGTCCTCCAGCGAGTACCGCGACACGCTGCAGGTCCGCTTCAGCCGCGAGGGCACGACCGGCGTCGGCGAGGGCGCCCCCATCGTGCGGTACCACGAGAGCGCGGCGGACGCGCAGAAGGCCGTCGAGGCCGCGCGCGACCTCGTCCTCGCGGGCGATCCCTGGCGGCTCGAGACGTTCCTCGCCCATTCGTTCCGGGCGCTCGAGGGGCAATACGCGGCGCGGGCCGCGCTCGACATCGCCGTCCACGACTGGATCGGCAAGAGGCTCGGGATCCCCGTCTACCGGCTCCTCGGCCTCGACCCCGCGGACGCCCCCCTCACCACGTTCTCGATCGGCATCGACACCCCCGAGATCACCCGCCAGAAGGTGCGCGAGGCCGCGGAGTACCCGGTCCTCAAGGTCAAGGTCGGCCTGGACACGGACGAGGCCACGATCGAGGCCGTGCGCAGCGTCACCGGGAAGCCGCTGCGCGTGGACGCGAACGAGGGCTGGAAGGACAAGGAGACGGCCGCCCGCAAGATCGAGTGGCTGGCCTCGAAGGGCGTCGAGCTCGTCGAGCAGCCGATGCCGGCCGCCATGCTCGAGGAGACGGCCTGGGTGCGCGAGCGCGCGACCATCCCGATCTTCGCCGACGAGGCGTGCCTGCGCGCCTCGTCGATCCCGGCCCTCGCCGGCGCCTACGACGGCGTCAACGTCAAGCTCGACAAGGCGGGCGGCCTGCGCGAGGGCCTGCGCATGATCCACACGGCCCGGGCCTGCGGCCTCAAGGTGATGCTCGGCTGCATGATCTCGAGCTCCGCCAGCACGACTGCGGCCGCCCACCTGTCGCCGCTCGTTGATTTCGCGGACCTCGACGGGCACCTCCTGGTCGCGAACGACCCCTGGGAGGGTGTCCTCGTGCGGGACGGGCGGCTCGTGCTGCCCGACCGGCCGGGACTGGGGCTGCGGAGGAGAGAGGGCGAGGCGAGCGCGTAGGAGGCTCTCCGGGAAGGGCCTTCGGCGGGGCTTTCGAGATCCCTCGCGCGCCCGCCTCGTTCGATGCGCGCGAGGGGGACTAGGCCTTCACCGACAGGCGGTTCATGTAGGCGTCGGCCGCGCGCCGCGGGTCGATGCCGACGAGCCGGGCGTACTCCTGCAGGAAGCCCCGCAGGTACACGGGCGCCGGCAGGAAGGCGAAGCGGTCCTCCTCGATGTACTCGAGGAAGCGCAGGCCGATCTTCGTGACCGCCGCGATGTGGCGCAGCGACAGCCCGCGGGCCTCGCGGAGCCGGCGCAGCTCGGGGCCGGTCAGGACCGCCGGCAGGGGCTCCGCACCGCGGGAAGACGCCGGGACCCGGAACGGCAGGACCGGGGAATCCGGGGGCAGGAAGCCCTGGCCCTCGTCGTAGGCCCGCCGCCTCTCCTCGTCGACGAGGACCTCGTAGGCCTCGCGCACCCGCAGGCGGTGCTCCTCGGCGTCGGTCGGGTCGACGAGCGAGTACGTGGCGAGCGAGCCCTCGCCGTAGAGCTCCGTGCAGAAGCGGTACGCGCGCTCCACCTGCTCGCGACTCGCCCGGGGCTCGAGTCCCAGGACCGAGTAGAAGTCGGTGGACACCTCAGTACCCGAGTCCAAGGCTCTCCCCCTTGACGAGCCCGCGGGTCAGCTGGCGGATCTCCTCCGACGCGCGCGAGGTCGGGGCGTCGGCCATGAAGAGCCGGCGGCGGCGCACCGCCTGCCAGACCGCGTCGTCGTGGTGCACGTAGCCGGCGTAGCTCGCGCGCAGGCCGAGGTGGCGCCCGCAGGCGGCCACCAGCTGGTGGCCGATCGCGACGTCCGCGACGTCCCGGACCTCGTTCACCACGAAGCGGGGCTGGAACGCCGCCACCTCGCGGCGCAGCGCCCGTGCCGCCTCCGCGTCCTCCGCCTCGACGCGGGCGAGCAGGTCGACCGGCGTGCGGATGCCCTCGGGGCTCCCGGGGTCGAGCGCCGAGTCGACCAGCTGCCGCACCGCCTCCGTGGGCGCCGCGGCGCGCAGCCGCCGGTACAGCGCGCTCTTGATGAAGCGGTAGCCGTTCTCGATCGACGTGGGCTCGGGAACGACGGCCAGGATCGAGACGTCCGACAGCAGGAAGAAGTCGAGGATGTTGTAGGAGGTGCCGGCCCCGAGGTCGATGAGCACCACGTCCACGTCGATGGCCTTGACGTGGTTCATCACCCGGACCTTCTGCAGGTGCTTGATGTTGGCGGCGGTCAGCAGGTCGCCGGCCCCGCTGATGAGGCGCAGGCCCGGGGCCGGCGTGTCCGTGAGGACCTCCTCGATCGACGAGACGCGGCGCTGGATGAAGTCCGCGAGGGTCCGCGGGGGCGTGGGCAGGCCGAGGCAGGTGTGCAGGTTCGCCCCCCCGAGGTCCGCGTCCACGAGCACCACGCGCCGGCCCATCCGGGCCAGCTGCCACCCCACCGAGGCGGCCAGCAGCGACTTGCCGATCCCCCCCTTGCCGCCGCCGATCGACCAGATCTGACGCCGCGTGCGGGGCGCGGCGACTGGCAGGACTTCGGACATGCTCAGGGCCACTTTATGCTCTCCACAACAGCCGTGAGCAAATTGCGTGCCGATTTCGACTTCTTCCAGATCGGCATGGGTGCATAGCTGATCACGCAGACCGACGCTCCCTTGCCGATCACGGTCAAGTTTCTCTGCCGCCAGTCCCGACTCCCTTCGACCGGCTCGTCGTAGTGGACGACGAAGGCCGAATCGAGGGCCCGCATTTCCGCGATCTCTCCCCCCACGAAGTCGTACTCGTAGTCCACCTGGGGGAAGGCGTCCATGGCTTCCCGGAGCCGGACGAGCATGCACTCCACGTGGAGGGAGTCCAGGCCCAACTCGCTCTCGCGGCGGAGGATGCGCACGATGAGGCCGTCGCCCCGGGCCTCGGTCACCTCGGGCTGCCCGTCCGTCGTCTTCACGGTCCACCCCTCCGGGGTCCGCAGGCTCATGGTCTTCGAGGGGTTCCAGTGCTCCTGGCTGAGCTTCGGGGGGGGCGGCTCCTTGCCGCCCGCGCTCGAGAGGACCGGCAGGAGAAGAAGTGGGGCGAGGCTGAGCGCCACTGTGGCCTTCATGTGGGCCTTCGGGGCGCTAGCCTACAGGAGTTGAAGTATTACTTCAAGTCTTGTCTGATTTCAGGTCAGCACCCAGACGACCCGGAAGCCCCATCTTCATCGAGCGCGACGTGGCCGGGTCGACCCCGCGGCGCACCGCGATCATCTCGGCCAGGATGCTGACCGCGATCTCGTCCGGCGTCTGGGCCCCGATCTCCAGGCCGAGGGGGGCGTGGACCTCGGCCAGGTCCTCCGCCCTCGTCCCGTTCTCCTGCAGCGCGGCGAAGATGTGGACGACCTTCGGACGGCTCCCCAGGAGGCCCACGAACCGCAGGCCCCGGCCCAGCACCGCACGCAGGGCCTCGCCGTCGCCCTTGTGCCCGCGCGTCACCACGACGGCGTAGGTGTTCGGGCCGAGGGTCATCTTCGCCGCCGCCGCCGCGAAGTCGTCGATCACGATGAGGTCCGCCTCCGGGAAGCGCTCGGCGTTGGCGAACTTGACCCGGTCGTCGCAGAGCTCCACCCGGAAGCCGCACGCCTTCGCCATCCGCGCGAGGGGCTGCGCGACATGGCCGGCCCCGAAGAGGCACAGCACCGGCGTGCCCTCGATGGGCTCGATGAAAACCTGCATCCTCCCTCCGCACACCAGCCCGTCCTCCCCCGCCTGGTCGGGCGTCAGGTCGTAGGAGACGAGCCTCGGCCGCCGTCCCTCGATCGCCTCACGGGCCCGCCACGTCATCTCCGCCTCGAGGCAGCCTCCGCCGATCGTGCCGACGATCCGCCCGTCGGCGTGGACGAGCATCCGCGCCCCGGCCTTCTGCGGGGTCGACCCTTCCGTCGACACCACGGTCACGAGCGCCGCGCGCTCGCCCATTTCCTCGGCCCGCAGGGCCGCCTCGAGAACCTCGCGCATTGGGGCCTCAGCGCACGGCGGCGCCCAGCCTCTCGAGCGCCGCCCGCAGCATTTCACGGTCGACGGGCCGGGCCAGCCGCTCGCGGAAGAGCGAGGCCCCCGGCCCCAGGTCCTCGCCCGGCGCGAGGAGAATGAGCGGCACTTCGCGGGTGGCCGCCTGCGCCTGCAGGCGCTCCGCCACCTCCTCCGCGCGCAGGCGCGGCAGGATGCGGTCGAGGACGACCACCGCCGGCCGCAGGCGCATCGCCGCCTCGACCGCCTCGACGCCGTCGGCCGTCTCGTGGACGTCGAAGCCGAGCGCCTCCGCCACCTTGCGCACCTCGCGGCGCGTCAGCGCGTCGCTCGCCGCCACCACGGCCGCCGGCGGGCGGGACTGGGCCAGGGCCCCGAACAGCGGCAGCGTGAAGCTGAACGTCGACCCCTCCCCGGGGGCGCTACGCACCTTGAACTGCCCTCCGTGCGCGCGGACGAAACGCTCGCAGATGGACAGGCCGAGGCCGAAGCCCTCGACGTCGAAGGCCTTCCGGTCGTGCAGCCGCGAGAAGGGCCGGAACAGACGGCCCTGGTCCTCCGGGGCGATGCCGATGCCGTGGTCGGTCACGGACACGACCGCGGTCTCGCGCTCGCGCCGCGCCTCGAGCCGGATCTCCCCCCCGCCCGGCGAGTACTTGACCGCGTTCGAGAGGAGGTTCTCCACCACCTCCGAGACCCGCTCGCCGTCCGCCCAGCACGGCAGGGGCTCCTCGGGGACGTCGACCACGAGCGGGTGGACGGGGTCGGTCGCAAAGGGGGCGGCCGCCTCCCGAAGGCGTGCGGCAAGGTCCACCAGGCGGAAGTCGAAGGCGAACTGCCCGGTCTCGAGGCGCGTCGTCTCGAGCGTGCGGTCCATGAGGCTCGCCATCCGCGTGGCCGCCCGCACGATCGCGCGGGCACGGTCCTGGCGCTCCTCGACGGTCGCGTCGGCCTGGGCCTCCAGGAGCTCTGCCCAGCCGAGGATCGACGCGAGCGGCGAGCGGAAGTCGTGGGCCACGATGTTCAGCAGCTCGCTCTTCGTGCGGTCGAGCTCGACGAGCCGGGCGTTCGTCTCCTCGAGCGTCTCGTAGAACTCGGCGGTGCGGAGCAGGATGCCGATCCCGTCGGCGAGGGTCTGGAGCGTGATGACCTGGCCGCGGTCGAAGGCCCCCGGCCGGTCGCCCTCGACGTAGAGCACGGCCGCCACCTCGTCCCCGCGCAGGATCGGCACCGCCAGGGCGCTGCGGGCGCCGGTCGCCCGGGGGGAGAAGCCCTCCTGGCCCTCGACCACGGAGACGGTCCGGCGCTCGCGCAGGGCGAGCCCGGCCGGCCCCTCCCGCGTCGCGCCTCCCGCCCAACCCTCGTCGCGCGGCGCGCGCCCGGCGGCGGCGCCCACTCGGAAGAAGTCCTCCCCGGGCACCAGCATCGCCACGAGGCAGGGGCGGAAGGCCTCCTGGATCCGCGCCACCGCGGTCTCCAGGATGCGCTCGCGGGAGAGCATGGCCGCCGACTCGCGGAACACGGAGTTGACGAGGGCCAGCTGCTCGCTGCGCTCGCGCTCCGCTTCGAAGGAGATCGAGTTCGCGACCGCGATCGAGAGCTGGCCGGCGAAGCGCGTCAGGTACTCGAGGTCGTCGTCGGTGAACGGCGACGAGCCCGGGCCGCGCGTCACGTTGAGCACGCCGTAGAGCAGGGGCGTGCTCCGCTCGCGGTCGAAGTGGGTGAGGGGGACGCACAGGATCCGCGCCACCGGGTAGTCCCTCGGCACGAAGTCCTCGTGCTGCCGCGCGTCGTTCACCACGACCGGGAGCAGGTCGCGCGCCACCCGGCCGGCGATGCCCTGCCCGAGGCGGAAGCTCGGCTTCGGCTCCGTCGGGGCGGTCGGCTCGCGGGCCCAGAGCGCGAAGAGGCGCAGCATCTTCTCGCGGTCGTCGAAGCGAAAAACGGAGCTGTGGTCGGCCCCGATGAGCCGGCCCGCCTCCTCCGTGGCGCGCGCGAAGAGGGCCTGCAGATCCAGAAGGGAGGACGTCTCCAGCCCCAGGTCGTACAGGGTCGCCATCTGGCGGGCGATGTGCTCGGTCGCGGCCTCGCTCTCCGCCCGGCGCAGCGCGATGGCGAGCTGGCCCGCGAGCGTCGAGAGCAGGCTCGTCTCCTCCTCGTCGAAGCCCCCGGGCCGGCCACGGGTGACGGTCAGGACGCCGAGGGCGTGCTCGCCCGCCCGCACCGGGACCGCGAGCTCCGTCGCCGTCTCGCTGCGCGAGGCCTCGAGGGGGGAGGCGAGGCGCAACGCCCACCGCAGGGCCTCGGGGTCGGATGGGGCCTGGGCGGACCCCGCCTCGCTCTCGGCGACGAGCGTCCCTTCCGCCCGCGGCGCGTGGAAGGCGACCCGCTCGTAGCCGAGGTCCCTCTGGACCCTCCCGACCGTCAGCTCGAGCAGCCGCGCACGGCCCGGCGCCGCCGCCATGTCCCCCACCAGGGCGGCCAGTCGCTCGAACCGTGAGGCCTGCCGCCGCTGCCGCTCGAAGGTCTGGCGGCTGCGGAGGAACGTCGCGACCGGTCCGGCGAAGGTGGACAGGATCTGCACGTCGGCGTCGGTGAAGCCCCCGGGCTTGTCGGCCGCCCCGAGGAGGCCGATGAGCTCGCCCTCGGCCAGCAGCGGCACCAGCACGACCGACTGCGACTCCGCCATGAGGCCGATCTCCTGCGCGAGCCGCGGGTCGAGCCCCGGCTGGTTGCTCACGTAGGGACGGCCGCTGCGCGGGCTCCAGAGGCTGCGGTACTCGGGCCGGGGCACGTAGCGGAACGACCGCGCCCGCTCGTCGTCGAGGCCGAACACCGGCAGCGCCGCCTCCATCGTGCGCGTCTGCGGGTCCTGCAGGGCGATGCCGACCACGGGGGCGCCGATGAGGCCGGCCAGGCGCTGGGTGAGCATCCGGTTGAACTCGGCGGGCTCCGCGATCAGCGACCAGTCGCGGCCGATCTCGTGCAGCCGCGACAGGTCCCGCGCCCGCGCCTGCGCCTCCTCGCGGCTGCGCGCGAGCTCGTCGTGGGTGGACTTGAGGCGCAGGAAGGCGCGGACCTTCAGGATGAGGGCGGGCGTGTCGATCGGCTTGTGCAGGAAGTCGTCTGCCCCCGACTCGTAGCCGCGCCGCACGGCCACGGGGTCCCCGAACGCGGTCATCATGATCACCGGCAGGTACGGCCCGTGGCGCTCGCGGATCTGCACGCACGCCTCGAAGCCGCTCATCCCGGGCAGCCGCAGGTCGAGCAGCACGAGATCGAACCCGCCGACGGCCAGGGCCTCGAGTCCCCGCTCCGCCGACTCCACGCGGACGGCCGCGTAGCCGTGCAGGCCCAGCAGGTCCACGAGGGTCCTCCCCACGAGGGGGTCGTCGTCGATCAGGAGGACCTGGGTCATGGGCGCACCGGCAGTGTGGCGCCCTCCCGGCGCGCCCGTCAAGGCGCGCGGTATACTACGCTCCGTTCCGACAGGCATCGACATGGACGACGCCACCCCTCCGCCGGAGGCCCTCCCCCTCCTGGCGCGGCTCTACCGCGAGCGGCGCAGCGGCGTCCTCTCCCTTGGGCCGGAGGAGACGCGACTGCGTCTGTGGCTCCGCGAGGGCCAGATCGCGGGCCTGGAGCCGGTTCCCTCGCCGCCCCCGGACGGACTGCGCCTTCCACGGCCCGACGACTCCGCACAGGTCCGCCTCGATCGAGTCCTGCTGGAGATGGGCATCCGGTCCCCGAAGGCGACGAGGGCTCTCTCGCGCGCCGCGGTGCGCGACCTCCGCGAGCGCCTGCTGGACGCGCTGGGCGAGGGCCGAGCGCCGGCCACCTTCGAAGAGAGGCTCGAGGCGCCGGCCGACCTGGCGGAGGCGGGCGGCGCCACCGAGCCCACCGTGCTGGAGGCGGTCCGGCGGCTTCCGCCCGAGGCGATGCGGGCCGCCCTCGGCGACCTCGAACAGCGTCTCGTCGCGACGGCCGCGCTGGCAGACGAACGGACCCTGACCCTGACCGAGGGGTATCTCCTCTCGCGCATCGACGGGACGTCGTCCGCGCGCCAGGTCCTCCAGCTCGTCCCCCTCGACCCCGAGGAGACCGAGCGAACACTCCTCGGCCTGCTCCTCACCGGGAAGCTGGAATACAGGCCGGCGCGACCGGCGCCGCTGCCGCGGCTCGTCCCGCACGCCCAGCCCGCCCCGCCGGCGGAGGAGACGCCGCCCGGAGAACCTCGCGAGGAGCCGCCGGCCGCGGACGCCAAGCCGGCGTCCCCGGAACCAGCCGGCGCCCCCGAGCCCCCGCCGGCCCCACCGGCCGCTCCTGCGGCGGCGTCGGAACTCGACCCCGAGACGCTCGAGCGTCGACGGGAGATCCTCGGGGCCTTCCAGTCCCTGCCCCTCAAGAACCACTTCGAGGTCCTCGGGGTCGAGCCCGGGTGCACCGACGCCGACGTCAAGCGGGCGTACGTGGCTCTCGCCAAGCGCTACCACCCGGACGCCCACCGCGACCCGCGCGTCGAAGACCTGCGCGACGTGCTGGAGGCGATCTTCATCCGCGTCGGGGAGGCCTGGGAGGTCCTGGGTACCGCGCGGAGCCGCGCCTCATACGAGGCGCGCCTCGGCGTGGTGCGGCGCCCGCGTGAGCCTGGTGCCGGGGAAAGCCCAGGCTCCCCCACGCCGCCGGCTCCCACCGCCCCAGGGCCGCCCCCGGCCGCCTCCCCCGCGGCGGATGAGCCCTACGTCGCGACCGAGGAGACCCTGTCCAAGGCGCAGGTCCTCCTCGCCCAGGCACGCTACTGGGACGCGATCCAGATGCTCGAGGCGGCGGTCCCGCAGATGGAGCCCCGCCGCGCCAAACACCGGGGCCGCATCCTGCTGGCGAAGGCCTTCGCCAAGAACCCGAACTGGGTGCGGCGCGCGGAAGAGACCCTGCACGACGTCGTCCGCGAGGACCCCGCGAACGCGGACGCCCACTACGAGCTCGGCCTGATCTACAAGGCGGGCGGGCTGCCGGCCCGCGCCCAGGCGATGTTCCGCCGCGTGGTGGAGCTGCGCCCGGACCACCGCGAGGCCGCGGCCGAGCTCGCCACGGTGGAGGCGGCGGGCGGCGGGCTGCTCAAGCGCCTGTTCGGCAAGGGCAGGACGGGTTGAGCGCGCGGACCGCGGCGAGCACCGCCCTCCTCGCCCTCGCCGCGGTCACCGTCGCCCTCGCCCTCGGGCCGCCGCGGTTCACATGGGAGAACGAGGGGCTCCGCCTGCAGCACCCCCTGCACCAGGCCGTCGCCGCCCTCCTCGGTGCGGCCGCCCTCGCCGCGGGCACCCTTCTCGTGCGGTCGCGCACCCTCGCCGCCCTGGGCCTCGTCGCCGCCCTGGGCCTCGCCGTGCTCGCGGCCCACCTCTTTGCCTGGAAGGTCGAGGCCGTCGAGGCCGGCCTGCAGATGAGGACCCTCGCCGGCTGGACGAGGATCGCCTGGCGCGACGTCGACGCGGTCGACTCCCGGGAGAGCGCCGTCGTCGTGCGCAGCCGGGGAGGGGCCACCCTCGTTCTCGCCACGCGGGGGTTCGGCGGCGAGGACCGGACGCGCCTGGAGCGCACCGTCGCCCGACGCCTCAAGGAGGCCTCGGGCCCGACCGGGCTCAGATGAACAGGTGCTCGTCGTCCTCGCCGTGCCCGCGCCGGCGGGGGTACGCGTTGCGGTCCAGCTGGAAGTAGACGTCCATCCCCCGCTGCAGGCCCCTCAGGAACGCGAGGATCCCGCCGACCGGCTTGAGCGGCCGCACCACCAGCTGCTGGACGGCCGCCGCCGTCTCCTCGATCCTCCCGATCGTGTCCGCGAGGAGCAGGTCGAGCCGGCGCGCCTGCAGGGTCGCGAGGTCGGCGATCTCGGCCGCGGCCCGGCTGACGCGGGTGAAGTTCTCGAGCGCGGGCGAGATCTCCCGGTCGAGCCTCGTCTGGAGGGCGTCGAGGCGCTGGGCGAGCCGCCGGCCGAAGATCACGAGGCCGATGAGGAACCCCGCCTGGACGACCGAGGCGAGGGCGATGACTCCGAGGAAGAAGACCCCCCAGGACTCCATGGGCCGTTACATCTTCTCTTTCTCGTCGCGATAGGTCTGGCGGCCGGCCTCGACCGCCGCCGACAGCCGGTCGCGCCGCTTCTCGAGGGCCTCCCGCTGCCGGTCGAGGTAGCCCGAGGCGGTCTCCACCGCCTCGCGCCCCTTCTCGATGGCCTCCTGGCCGGCGCGGCGGCTTCGGTCCGCGGTCTCCCGCAGCTTCTCGCCCAGCATCTCGCGAGTCTCCCGCCCCGAGCGGGGCGCGAAGAGGATGGCGAGGGCCGCGCCCGAGAGGGCACCGAGCAGGAACGAGAGGACGACCCCGGGTGTCCCGGCATTGCGTTCGTCGTTCGTCATCTCTGGAACCTCCGGCCGCGCCGCGCTGCGGGCGTCCTTCCGTGAAGCTTAGTTCAGCCGCGAGCCGGGCCGCAAGCAGGCGACCCGCGCGGCTCACGTCAGCGAAGGCGGCTCCTCGCCGCGGGCCGCCGTCCAGTCCAGGATGCGCAGGGTGGACTGGGCGATCACGGACAGGTAGTCCATCGCCATCGGGAAGTTGTCCTCGAACACGTCCACGAGAACGCCCATCGGACCCTGCAGGGCCACGACCGGAGTCTCCGCCACCGCCTCGTAGAAGCGGGGCACCTCGCCCAGCGCCTCGAGCGCCCCGAGCGGGAAGCCGGGGCCCGGGCGGAAGCTCACCCCGGTCGACCCCTGCGCGCGTAGCCAGCCACTGCGGACGAGGAAGATGCTGGGGGCCGGCTCCCCCTCCCGCCACAGCACCGTCCCCGGCTCGAAGCGTACCCGGGCCATCGAGCGGGCCATCTCGGCCAGGGCGGTGATCGACGCGCGCTGGAAGACCGTCATCCGGCGCAGGAAGAAGATCCGGTCCACGAGGTCGATCTCGCCGTCCTCGCCCTCACCGACCGGGCACTCGGCGATCCCCACGGTCGGGTCGAGCCGCAAGCGCGTCACGAGGTCGATCGCCCGGCGGCTCATCTCGCGCAGGATGTGGTGCAGGATCGGGAAGTGGTCGTCGAGCACGTCCGACACCGCGTCGGCGTCGAGCTCGAGCGTGAGGGTGTCCTCGTCGGCGACGACCTGGGAGCCGAGCGGGTCGCGGGCGAACACGGCCATCCCGCCCACGCCGGCGCCCGGGCCCGCCCGCCCGACGCGGACGCCCCGCCGGAACGTGGCGAGCGCACCCTCCACGACGAAGTGCACCGAGCCCACCGGCTCGCCCTCGCGGAAGACGACCGTGCCCGCCGGGAGGAACCTCTCGGTGGCGGCGTCGGCGATCACTGCCACCTCGGCGGCGGGCAGCCCGGAGAGCATGGGCACGCGCTTCAGGTGGAGCATGCGCTCCAAGGGCGGCACGAGCCGGTTGGCCTCAGGCACGGGCGACTCCCTCCGGCCGGCCCGGGAAGGCGGCGAGCGCGCGCTCGACTACGCGGGAGAGGAAGAAGCTCGCCTCGCGCCCGCGCAGCCCCTCGAGCCGCGGGCGCAGCGCGACGAGGCCGATCTCACCCACGTGGTGGGCGGCGACGCAGCGCAGCGACTCGCCGCCCCGGTCCAGGATGAGGGCCAGCACCTCCTCGTAGCCGAGGCCCGGCGGGGCGTACACCTCGCCGGCGCGAGAGAGCCGCGACGCGTCCTGTGCCTCGTCGACGATCGCGAGGACGGGGCCCCGCAGCGGCGGCGCGAGAACGTTCTCGAGCAGCTCGCGGCTGCTCGCGCGGGCGCGGGGCTCCGCCGCCCGCAGCCCGCGGTAGATCCCCTTGAAGTCCTCGCCCCGGTGCTGCAGCGCCAGGAGCCGGAAGAGGCGCTCCACCGCCTGATCCTCCTTGTCCCGCAGCAGCTGCACGAGGAGCCCGTGGCCCGCGGTCGAGCGCGCCGGCTGCTCCGCAGCGCCCCGCTCCAGCACCGATCTCCAGTGGACGAGGCGGAAGACGCCCTCCGCCGTGGCGGTGACCGCCCGACGCAGGAGCCCGGGCTCGAACTCGACCTCCGGCGAGGCGCCGAGGCGGTTCATGCCCCGCAGGATCCGGTAGCGCACCGTGCCCGACGGCTCCTCGAGGACGTGCCGCGCGAGCACCGCGGCCGCGGGCGCGGGCTCGAAGAGGGCGATGGAGCGAGGCAGGTGGCGGCGCAGCTCCACGGGCAGGGCGTGGTCCCCGAGCGCCGCGTCGAGAAACGCGAGGCCCTCCTGCCCGTAGGCGACCAGCGCGGCCCGCGCCTCCGCCCGCACCTCCCCCCGGTCGAGCAGGCCCAGCAGGGCCGGGAGGAAGCGGGGGCTGCGCACCGCCCCCATGGCCCGTGCCACCTCCACGAGAGCGCCCTCCGGCGCCCGCTCCGCGAGGCGCAGCAGGACGTCCTCGAAGACCGGCGAGGGCTGCGCCGCGATCGCCCGCGCCAGCGCGAGGGCGGTCTCGCCGTCGCCCCCCGCCATCAGGCCGTCCAGGGACTGACGCGCCTCCTCGCCCTCCCACCCCCCCGCCACGAGGCCCGACACGGCGGTGGCGCGCACGAGGGGGCTCGGGTCTGCGCCCGCCGCCCGCAGGGGAGCCTCTTCGGGTCGGACGCGGGTGCGGGCCCGCAGGGCGGCCGCGCGTACTTCCGCGCCCGGGTGGCGCATCAGCCGGTCCGCCACTGGCAGGAAGTCGGTGCGGCCGTCGTGCGCGAACAGGTCCAGGGCGCGCAGCACGACCCTCTCCGACGGGTGGTACAGGATGAGGGCCGGGATGAGCCGGGCGCGGCCCTCCTCCGCCAGCAGGTCCATCGCCGCCAGCACCTCGTGGTCGTCCGCGCTGTTGAGGGCGCCGAAGAGCGTCTCCAGCGAGACGAGGTCCACGGGTGGCAGGTCGACCGCGGAGCGCAGGGTGCCCTCGCGAAGCGCCGCGCGGAACACGTCGAGGTACAGGCCCTTGAGATCGGAGATCCACGCGATCCACACGAGCGACACCGCCGCCGACGCCCCCGCGAGGACGACGTCGCCGCGAGAGAGGACGCTCTCGGAGAGGATCAGCAGCGAGGCGAGCGCCTGCCCCCCTCGCTGCCCCACGATGTCGATGAGCGGCTTGGCCCGGGTCCGCACGCCGTCGGCGAGGGGGAGGTAGAGCAGCTCGCTTCCCGTGCGGTGGACCGAGTTGCGCAAGCTCCCGTCCGCGCCCTTCAGGAGGAGGGCGGCCAAGAGCCCGCCCCCGAGCGCCACCCCCGCCGCCCCCACGAAGAGGAGGGCCGGGAGGATCCACAGCGCCCGGTGCAGGCCGATCGCCCGGAAGATCCACCCTCCGAGCACGACCTGCGCGACGAGGGCGAGGAGGTTGAGCAAGGTGTAGAAGCCGCCGAAGAACGCCCCCAGCTCCCCGGGCGGGACCGCGCGGGCCACGGCGCTCTTGAACACGTAGTCGCCGAGGGTGAGGGCCACCGTCGACACGAGGACGAGGACGGCGAGGCTCCGGACGTAGGCGTCGCCCTTGAGGATTCGGGCGCCCTCCGCCAGAGAGGCGCCCCCGCGCGGGCGCACGGTCGAGCGGCCCTCCGCGCGGCCGAGGGCGAGGGCCGGTCCGAGGGCGGTGAGGCCCAGGAGCATCCCCGAGGCCAGCACGAGAACGGAGGCGGAGACCCTCTCGGCCAGGAGCCGGGCCGCGGCGGCCCCGACGGTGGCGCCGAGCAGGCTGCCGGTCCACACCACGCTGTAGAGCCGCTTGGCCTGGCTGAGCGTGTACAGGTCGCTCAGCACCATCCAGAACTGCAGGACCGCGAGGCTGCCGAGGAGGCCGGTCCAGACGTAGAGGGCGTAGAGCTCGAGAGGGCTCTGCCAGCGCCCGAGGGCCCAGAAGCCCAGGGTCACCACCGACCCCGCGCCCAGCAGGCGGCTCAGGCCGAACGCACCGGTCGCCCGGCGCCGGCCCCACGGCACCTGCGCGAGGCCTGCGGCGACGAGGGCGATCAGCAGGTAGACGATCGCGAGGCGCGAGGCGGGCAGGCGTGCCAGGAACAGCGCGTCCCGCGCCGTCTCGAGGAGCGTGTGGGCGGCGAGCGTCCCGAAGATGGTGAGGAACGCCGCGACCGTGCCCCGGCGCTCCTCCGGGCGCACCGCGAGGAGGCGCGCGACCACCTACGGCTCGGGCTCGTCGAGGGCGACGAGCGCCTTGTTGAAACGCCCCGCGTGGCTGCGCTCCGCCTTGGCCAGCGTCTCGAACCAGTCCGCCACCTCGGGGAAGCCCTCCTCGCGGGCGGACTTCGCCATCCCGGGGTACATCTCCGTGTACTCGCGGGTTTCCCCTTCGATCGCGGCCAGGAGGTTCTCGCGGGTGTCGCCGAAGGGCAGCCCGGTGGTGGGGTCGCCCGCCGCCTTCAGGAGGTCGAGGTGGCCGAAGGCGTGGCCGGTCTCGGCTTCCGAGGTGTTGCGGAAGAGCCCGCCGAGCTCGGGGTACCCCTCGATGTCCGCGGTGCGGGCGTAGTACAGGTAGCGCCGGTTCGCCTGGCTCTCCGCAGCGAAGGCGGCCTTCAGGTTCTCGTGGGTCTTCGTCCCCTTCACGTTCCTCATTCTGCCGTCCTCATTGGGTCCCTCCATTATGGCTATACTGGGGCTTCGATGCCGCACGTGATCGCCCTCGTCGACGACCTCATGTTCCTCAGCCGCATCCGCGAAGCCGCCCGGGCGACGGGCGACGAGGTCCTTTCCGCCCGGAGCGCGACGGACGCCGTCGCCGCTGCTCGCGGCGGGGGCCGCCTCGTGCTCGTGGACGCCGACAGCTCGCGGCTGCCGTGGGAGGAGGCCCTGGCCGCGCTGCGCGCCGAGCCGACCCTCGGCACCCTGCCCGTGATCGCATTCTTCAGCCACGTCCACGCCGAGCGGGCGGAGGCCGCGCTCGCGGCCGGCGCCAGCCGGGTCCTTTCTCGCGGCGCCTTCGTCCGGGAGCTCCCCGGGCTGCTGGCCGCCGCCGCCCCCGCCACCCTGTCCGAGGAGAACCGCCCTTGAGCACGACGCTGCGTCCCCTTCCCCTGCTTCTGGCCCTCGCCGCCTGCGGAGGCGCCTCGACGCCGCCGCCGCCCGTCGCCACGGCGACGCCGTCCCGCACCGCCGACGACCTCCGGCCGATGTCCTCGCGGGAGGGGACGGCCCCCGGCACGACCGCCACTCCCGCCGGCCCGGTCGACGCCTCGGCGCCGCTGCCGGCCGGCCATCCCCCGATCGGGGGCGCGCCCACGGCGGCGCCGCCGCTGCCGTCCGGCCACCCGCCGCTCGGGGAGCCCGCGGCGGGCGCGAAGTCCGCCGGCAACATCAACGGCACCATCGCCCTGTCCCCGAAGCTGAAGGCCGGCCCCGCCGACGTGCTCTACGTCATGGCGAAGAAGGGCACGGCCACGCTCGCCGTGCAGCGGATCGACAAGCCGGGCTTCCCGGTCGCCTTCAACCTCTCGGGCGGGGACGCGATGATGGGCGGCGGCGCATTCGAGGGCACCGTCGACGTGGTGGCGCGGCTGTCGAGGACGGGTGACGCGATCCCCGCGAAGGGGGACATCGAAGGCACGGCCAAGGGCGTCAAGGTGCCGTCCAAGGGCGTCCAGCTGACGATCGACTCCGTCCGCCAGTAGGCAGAGGCCTACGTGACGTTCCGGCTGGTGGAGAGGATGGTCACCGGCCCCCCTGCCTGACTCGGGCCGTGGTGGCCAGGCATGAGGGGGCTTGATGGCTCCACCGCAAGGCACTCATTCCTGTCAACATCAACAGCCTTCACAGCCCCACCCTGCTGTGGTAGTCTCCGCCGGGGGTTGGGATTGCCCGCCCCTTGGGATATCCCTTCTGACGTCGGGAGCGCGGGCGAGCCGGGCATGCCGGGCGCTCCCGGGCGTCGAAGACGTACCCGGAGGACGAAACACATGAGAACGAAGTTCACCGCCATCCTGGCCCCGGCCCTCGCCCTGGGCGTCCTCGCGATCACCGCGGAGGCCCAGCAGCACAAGGCGACCCGGCTGGGCAACCCCGCGACCCGCTTCAACAAGCCGCTGAAGAAGGCGGACGACCTGCGGGTCATGCTGCGCGCCGAGGCGATGAAGGCCGACGTGGCCGCGATCCTCAACGAGGTCGCCTGGAAGGGCAACCTCGAGGACCTCGACCGCGCCGCCGCGACCGCGGAGATTTCCGAGGTCCAGATCCCGACCGGCACTCGCCTGCCCTTCATGTCCTCGCGCACGAAGAAGAAGCCGCACGCGCTCGTGGACGTGCTCTGGGCCGGCAAGAAGCCGATCGACGCCTTCGCGTTCGAGTTCTCCTCGAACTGCGTGCGCTACCGCCTCGTCACCCCGAAGGCCTGCTCCAACTTCTGGGTCGAGGAGCTCGGCAAGGACACCACCGACCCGAAGTGCTTGCCCCCCCCGCCGCCGCCGGTCGTGTCTGTGAGCGGCGCGAGCGAGGTCTGCGTCACGCAGCCGGCCGAGTACGCGATCAACGTCAAGAACCCGACCAAGGACAACGACATCAAGCTCTACGTCAACGGCAAGGAGCTGGTCTCCGACAAGCTGACGAACGGCGCCTTCAAGTTCACGTTCACCGGCGCACGCGAGCCGGGCACCTACGAGGTGAAGGCGGTCTCCGGCGGCGTGAGCGCCACGACGAGCGTTCAGGTCAAGCCCTGCCTGCCCACCTGCGGCATCACCGCTTCCCCGCTCCCGGCCCGGGCCGGCAAGCCGTTCACGGTCGACCTCACCGGCTCCCGCGTCGCCGCGGGCGTCGCCGGCGGCGTCAAGACGGCCAAGGTCGAGGTCGTGGACCCGAAGGGCGTGGTCGTGGACACCGTCGACATGCCGAACCTCACCAACAGCGCCTTCGTCATCAAGAAGGGCGGCATCCACACCCTGCGCGCCGTCGTCACCGACGAGGTCGGCCAGGTCTCGACGAACGCCTGCACGGCGCAGGTGGACGTCAAGGCCGGCTTCCCGATCTTCGTGGGCGGCTACTTCGGCAAGGAGCGGCTCACCCACGACGACGCCGGCGACCATGACGACATCACGCCGTTCGCACCCTTCTCGCGCTGCTCCCCCGAGGTCGGCTTCGAGGTCGGCATCCAGCCGAAGATCGGCGACAAGGCGGAGTTCGAGGCGGGCCTCGGCATCAAGTTCCCGTTCGAGGACGACGCCCACACGGCGCTGTTCGCCGACGCCGCGGTCAACTACCTCGCCGGCAAGGGCTTCTTCGGCGGCGGTCTCAGCTTCTGGGACATCGGGAAGGACTCCGGCGGCATCGGCCTGCTCGTCCAGGGCGGGTTCGACCTGGACAAGGACGGCAAGTGGCAGTTCGTGGGCCAGGCCCGCGCGCCTTTCAGCGAGTTCGACAACATCGACAACAACTACCAGTTCTGGGGCGGCATCCGCTTCCGGCCGAACAGCTGGAAGTAGGCGCGAACCGGGCCTGACGTAGAAAGGCCCTCGTCGGCTCCGGCCGGCGAGGGCCTTTTCCTTTTCCACAATCCTCGTTGACACCCCCGCGGGCCGGCGCTAACTTCCCGCCGGGCCCCATGCAGCAACGCAGCGAGGCTGCGAGTTTCTGGCAGCGGCTTCTCGGACGCGTCCGGGGGCCCCAGCCGGAGGCCCGGTTGGCCGCCATCGGCCGATACCGGATCGTCCGGTTGCTGGGCGAAGGCGGGATGGGGCGCGTGTACGAGGCCGAGGACGAGGTCCTCGGCCGTCACCTCGCCCTCAAGCGGCTGAAGTCGACCAGCGAGTCGTCCCGGAGGCGCTTCTCGCGGGAGGCGCGGGCGGCGGCCCGCCTCAGCCACCCGAACGTGTGTCCGATCTACGAGGTCGGGGAGGACAGCGAGGGCCTCTTCCTCGCCATGGAGCTTCTGGCGGGGGAGCCCCTCTCGCGGCGCCTCGAGCGCGGGCCCCTCGACCCTGACGAGGCCGTGGCCCTCGGCAGCGGGATCCTGGCCGCCCTCTCGGCGCTCCACGCGGCGGGCATCATCCACCGTGACCTCAAGCCCTCGAACGTGTTCCTCACCCCGCACGGAGCCCGGCTCGTGGACTTCGGCCTCGCACGCGAGCTGCCCGGTCGCGCCGCCCTGCCCGCGGAGTCCGACCCCACCCTCACCCACCCCGACATGCTCGTGGGGTCGCCCCGCTACATGGCCCCGGAGCAGATCCTCGGGGGAGAGCTGGACGGGCGGGCCGACATCTTCGCCACGGGCGCGATTCTGTACGAGGCCCTCTCCGGCCGCCCCGCGTTCGCGGGGGCGAAGCTGGTCGAGATCCTCTCGGCCACGCTCCACGACCAGCCCCCGCCCCTCGAGACACCGCTCACGGCGCTCGAAGCCGTCGTCCGGCGGGCCCTCGCCAAGGACCCGGCCGAGCGCTTCCCGTCCGCGGATGCGATGGCGGAGGCGCTCCGCGACGCCGTGGCCCCCCCGGTCGCCGTCGCCGCCGAGCGGCCGCCCGAGGAGCGCGAGGCCTTCGCCGGGCGCGTCCCCGAGCTCGCGCGGCTCGAGGAGCGCCTCGCCTCCGCCATCGCCGGGGGCGGTGGTGTCGTCCTCGTCACCGGCGAGCGCGGCGCTGGCAAGTCCGCGCTCGTCGCCGAGTTCCTGAGGCGCGTGCGGGCGAGCGCCGCGCCGGTCACCGTCGCCGCCGGCCGTTGCATGGAGAGCGAGGGGCCGGGCGAGACGTTCCTGCCCTTCCTCGACGCCTTCGGCCGGCTCCTCTCGACCCGGGCCCGCGACGTCGCCGTCGAACTCGTGCGAACCTGGGCGCCCACTGTCGGCGTCCAGATGCCAGCGGCACTCGTCCCCGATCCCGACGGCTCGCTCCAGCGCCGGACGGCGGGGGCCACGCGCGAGCGGCTGGTGCGGGAGGCGGGGGACTTCTTCGAAGCGGCCACCCGGCTCTACCCGCTGGTCCTCCTCCTCGAGGACGTGCAGTGGGCCGACCGCGCCAGCGTCGATCTCCTCGCCCACCTGGCCCGGCGCGTTCCCCGGCAGCGCATGCTGCTCCTCGCCACCTATCGCCCTTCCGACGCCGACGCTCGCAACGCACCGCTGAAGCCAGTCGCCCTGGACCTGCGGGCGGCCGGGCTCGCCTCCGAGATCGCGCTCGAGCCCCTGTCCGTCGCCGACGTGGCCGCCTGGCTCGCCGCCCGCTTCCCCGCCCATCGCTTCCCCCCCGACCTCTCGGAGGTCCTGCACGCCCGCACGGAGGGGCTGCCGCTCTTCCTGCGGAGCCTCGTCGAGCTGCTGGCGGCACGCGGCGAGATCCGCCGCGAGGGCAACGCGTTCGGCCTCGCCCGGCCCGCGGCCGAGCTCGACCTCGAGCCCTCCAAAGACGTCAAGGAGCTCGTGCGCGTCGAGCTCGCGTCGCTCTCGCCCGCCGACCGCGAGCTCCTGGAGGCGGCCAGCATCCTCGGCCGGGAGTTCGCGAGCCCCGTGGCCGCGGCGCTTGCCGCGCGCGACGCTCTCGCCGCCGAGGAGAGCCTGCTCCGCCTCAGCCGCGTCCAGCGCGTGCTCGAGCGGGTGGGGGACGAAGAGCTCCCGGACGGCACCCTCGGCAGCCGTTACCGCTTCGCCCACGGCCTGATCCGACGGGTCCTCTACGAGGACGTCCTAGTCCCCCGCCGGGCCCAGCTGCACCGGCGCGCGGCCGAGCTCGTCACCCGGTACTGGGGCGAGGATGCCCCCATGCTGCCGGTGCGCGTCGCCGAGCACTTCGAGCTCGGCCGCGACTGGGCGAGCGCGGCGGGCTTCCGGGCGCGGGCTGGCGACCACGCGATGCGCCGCTTCGCGGCGGCGGAGGCGGAGGAGCAGTACGCCTGGGCCCTGCGCCTGGCGGAGAAGGCGCCGCCAGCCGAGCGGAAGGCCCGGGAGATCCCCCTCCTCGGCCGCCGCGCGGCGGCCCGCCACGCGCAGGCGCGGTTCGACGACGCCGCCAGCGACTGGGAGGCCATGCTCGAGCGGGCCCGGGCGACGCGCTCTCTCGCCGCGGAGTGCGAGGCCCTCAGCGGCTTCAGCAACACGCTCTTCTTCGCCCAGCGGCTCGCCGAGATGGGCGACCGCGCCCGGGAGGGGCTCGAGGCGGCGGAGCGCGAGGCGAGCCCCCTGCGCCTCGCCGAGGCCCGCGCCCGGGTCGCGCAGGCGCTCGTGTTCGAGGGACGGCTCGACCAGGCGGGCCGGGCCCTCGACGAGGTGATCGCGGCGGCCCGGGCGAGCGGCGCCCGGTCCGCCCTGCAGGCGGGCCTCGACTACCGCGGCTTCGTCCACTACTGGCGCAGCGAGTACACGGCGGCCGAGGCCGCCTTGGACGAGGGCTTCGCGCTGGCCGAGGAGCTCGGGGACGGGTTCGAGACCCTCGCTGCGCGCATGTTCCGCGGCCTCTCCCGGGCGAACCTGGGCCGCTGCACGGACGCCCTGGCCGATTTCGAGCAGGGCCTCGCTCTCGCCGAGAGCAACGGCGACCGCTTCTGGCGGCCCCGTCTCGTGAGCCACCTCGGCTGGGTCCGGCGCGAGCTCCAGGCCCCCGCGTCGGCGCGCGAGTACGACGAGCGGGCGCTCGAGATCGCCCGCGAGAAGCCGTCGCCCTGGACGCCCGAGGCGGAGGCGCTCATCAACCTCTGCGTGGACGACGTCCGGGCAGGCAACGCCACCCGCGCGGCCGAGATGCTGGCGACCCTCGAGGAGGGCGCGCGCGAAGGCGGGTGGCTCCGCTGGATGAACGAGCTGCGCGTCGAGGCCGTGGCCGGCGAGTACTGGCTCGCCCTCGGGGACCACGCGGCGGCCCGCGCGCGGGCCGCACGCCTCCTCCGCATCTCGAACGCGCTCGGAGCCCGCAGCTACCGCTGTGCGGCGCAGCGCGTCCGGGCGGAGGCGGCACTCCACGACGGCCTCGACCTCGAGGCCGCCACCGGGGGCCTGGCGGAGGCCATCGCCGACCTCGAGCCTTTCGCCGCGCCCCTCGAGGGCTGGAAGTCCGCGCGGGTCCTCGGCCGCGCTCTCGACCGGCTCGGGCGCGCCGACGAGGCCGGCCGGGCCTTCCTCTCTGCCGCCGCCCACGTGCGGACGATCGCGGCGGGCACCCGGGACGACGGCCTGCGCGGGGCCTTCCTCGCTTCGGCCCCCGTCCGCGAGGTGCTCGAGCGCGCCGGGACGGCCTGACGTCGCGTCCTACGCGGACTGCCGACGCGCGGCGCCCTGCGGCCGCCGCTCGTCGCGGAAGAAGAACGCGAAGAGCAGGATGACGACGAAGGCCATCGACGCCGGCCACAGCCAGATCGACGTCCAGTCGTGGACGACGGCGTCGGCGGGGCCGCTCGCGTACCGGTCGACGACCGGGCCCGAGACCCAGGTCCCGATCAGCATGCCGACGCCGTAGGTGACGAGGGTGATGAAGCCCTGCGCGCTCGCCTGGATCGCCTTCGGAGCCGTGCGCTCCACGTAGATCTGGCCGGTCACGAAGAAGAAGTCGTAGCAGATCCCGTGCAGCGCGATGCCGAGGTAGTACATGAGCACGAGCTCCTGCGCGTTGCCGAACGCGAACAGCACGTAGCGCCCGGCCCAGGCGAACATGCCGACGAGGAGCATCCACTTCACGCCGAGCTTGCGGAAGAAGAACGGCATCACGAGCATGAAGAGGACCTCGGACATCTGCCCGATCGTCTGCTTGCCCGCGGCGTTCACCACTCCCCTCTCGTTCAGGAACGGGTTCGTGAAGTTGTAGTAGAAGGCGAGCGGGACGCAGATGAGGAGCGAGCCGAGCACGAAGATCGCGAACGACCGGTCCCTCATGAGGCCGAGGGCGTCGAGGCCGAGCACGTCGCGCACGCTGACCTTGCGGCCGAGCGACTTCGGCGGCGTGTGGGGCAGGAAGAAGGCGAACAGACCGAGCACGAGGGACGCGATCGCCGCGATCCGCAGCGGCGTCGCCGTGGCCTCGACCTCCAGGGTGCTGGCCAGGATGCCGGCCAGGATCCAGCCGATCGTGCCGAAGACGCGGATCGACGGGAACTGTTTCTCCGGGCTCGCCATCTGGTTGAACGAGATCGCGTTCACGAGCGCGAGGGTCGGGTTGTAGCACAGCGCGTAGACGAGCAGCACCCAGAAGAAGCCGCTCGGGCTCGTGATCGTCGAGACGTAGTAGAGGAGCGCCGCGCCCGCGAGGTGCATCACCGCGAGCACCTTCTCCGCCGCGAAGAACCGGTCGGCGATCATCCCGATCACGAACGGCGCCACGATCGCGCCCCACGGCATCGTGCTGTACGCCTGCGCCGTCTGGGTCCCCGTGAACTTGAGCCCCTGGAGCAGGTACGTACCCATGGTCACGAACCAGGCCCCCCAGATGAAGAACTGGAAGAACATCATCGCGGACAGCCGCCCGCGCACGGACGGGGTGAGGGTGAGCTCAGCGTTCATGAAAGAGACCTCGTTCCATTGCCACGCGCGGACCTTACCACAACGCGCGGAGCCGGGGCCTACGTGCTACAATCCGCGCCCAATCCGGGCCGTCTGCCCCCGGGAGGCCTCATGGAAGTGCGCCTCCGACCTCCTTTTTCGCCGCCAGACCTCCACTTGCGACAGGAAGCCTCGGCATGAACCCAGCCCTCGCGCTGTTCGCCGCGTCCACGCACCTCACCGGCATCGATTGGGCGGTCATCGCCGTCTACTTCTGCATCCTGGGCGCAGTCGCCTGGTGGGTCGTCAGCCGCCGTCAGGACACGGCCGCCGACTACTTCCTCGCCGGCCGCAACCTGGGCTGGTGGGTGATCGGCGCCTCGATCTTCGCCTCCAACATCGGCTCCGAGCACATCGTGGGCCTCGCCGGGTCCGGCACGACGGACGGCGTCGCCATGGCGCACTACGAGCTGCACGCCTGGTGCCTCCTCGTCCTCGCCTGGGTCTTCGTGCCCTTCTACGCCCGCTCGCTCGTCTTCACGATGCCGGAGTTCCTCGAGCGCCGGTTCAGCGAGGGCTCCCGCTACGTCCTCTCGATCGTCTCCATCATCACGTTCATCGTCTCCAAGATCGCCGTCGGCATCTTCGCGGGCGGCGTCGTGTTCGGGACGCTGCTCCCGGAGCTCCGGCTCGACCTCGGGCCCGTCCACCTCGACGCCTTCTGGATCGGCTCGGTGCTCGTGATCGTCCTCACCGGGCTCTACACCGCGCTCGGCGGCATGCGGGCGGTGGCGTACAACGACGCGGTGCAGGTGGTCATCCTGATCACGGGCTCCGCCCTGCTCACCGGCTACGGCCTCCACCAGCTCGGCGGGTGGGGCGAGCTGCGGCGCATCTGCGGGTCCGACATGTTCAACCTCTGGAAGCCGCTCATCCCCCCCGGGGTCGTGGGGACCTGGGACCCGGTGATCGAGAGGGACGCCGCCGGCCAGCTGGTCCGCCAGGCCTGGTACTTCAACGGGTACTACCCCTGGCTCGGCATGCTCTTCTGCGCGCCGATCATCGGCCTCTGGTACTGGTGCACCGACCAGTACATCGTCCAGCGGGCCCTCGGCGCGCCGAACGAGACGGTGGCCCGGCGCGGCAGCATCTTCGCCTCGTTCCTGAAGCTGTTTCCCCCCTACCTCTTCATCATCCCCGGGCTCATCTGCTACGCCCTCGCCCGCAGCGGCAAGATCCCGGAGCTCGCGTCGATCATCGGGCCCGACGGCAAGGCCATCGCCTCCGTCTCCCAGGGTGCTTTCCCCATGATGGTCCAGTACCTGCTGCCCCCGGGCCTGCGGGGGATCGTGGTGGCGGGTCTCCTCTCCGCCCTCATGGGCTCGCTGGCCGGCGTCTTCAACGCGTGCTCGACGCTGTTCACCGTGGACCTCTACAACAAGTGGAAGCCGCAGGCGACCCAGCGCCAGATCGTGCGCACCGGCCGGATCGCGACCGCGGCCATGGTCCTGATCGCCCTCGCCTGGATCCCGGTGATCAAGAACGCCCACGGCCTCTACAACTACCTGCAGGCGATACAGGGCTACCTCGCCCCGCCGATCTTCGTCGTCTTCTTCCTGGGCGTATTCTGGAAGCGGATGAACGCGCCGGGCGCGCTCTGGGCCATGATCGTGGGCTTCCTGATGGGCATCGTCCGGATGCTCGTGGACACGCCGGTGACGCTCGGCCTCGCCGGGTTCGAGAAGGGCTACACGTACGGGTCGTTCTTCTGGATCCTCAACAACATCTACTTCCAGTACTTCAGCGTGCTGATCACGATCGTCTCTGCCCTCGTCATGGTCGGGGTGAGCCTCGCGACCGCCGAGCCCGACTACGCGCGGATCCAGAGCCTGACGTTCGCGACGGCCACCGAGGAAGACAACCGGAAGACCCGCGAGGGCTGGGGCTGGCACGAGGTCGCCGCCTCGGCCTTCATACTGTGCTGCATCCTGGCCGCATACCTGTACTTCCGCGGCTAAAGGAGAACTTCGATGCGCTCGACTCGATTCACCGTGCCCGTCCTTCTCGCGTTCCTGCTTCTGTTCGTCCTTGCCCTCGGGTCGGCCGCGACGGCGGCAGAGCCGCCCGCCGGCTTCGTCTCGCTCTTCAACGGCAAGGACTTCACCGGCTGGAAGGTCCCGGAGGGGGACAACGGCCACTGGAAGGTCCTCGACGGGGTGATCGACTACGACGCCCAGAGCGAGGCGCCCGGGCCGGACAAGAGCGTCTGGTCCGTCGGCGAGTACGGCGACTTCGTCCTGCGCGTGGAGTGGCGGATCAAGGAGACGCCCTACGTCAACCCCAACGTGCCGATCATCCGTTTCGACGGCAGCCACAAGAAGGGGCCGGACGGCAAGGAGATCAAGCTCGCGGTCCCCGACTCCGACTCGGGGGTCTACGTCCGCGGCTCGTCCAAGTCGCAGATCAACATGTGGTGCTGGCCGATCGGCTCCGGCGAGGTCTACGGCTACCGCATGGACGGCAACATGCCGGCCGAGGTTCGCGCGGGGGTCACCCCGAAGGCGAACGCCGACAAGGACGTGGGCGAGTGGAACGCCTTCGAGATCACGATGAAGGGCGACCGGCTGACCGTCGTCAACAACGGGATCACGGTGATCGAGAACGCGCAGCTGCCCGGCGTTCCCGCCAGCGGCCGGATCGCCCTCCAGCACCACGGCTCGAAGAAGAACGGCGTCTGGACGGGCCCGCCCTCGCTCGTTCAGTTCCGCAACATCTTCATCAAGGAGCTGAAGTAGAAGCGACGAGCGGGAATCGACCGTGGTGGCGGTGGGAGCCTACGGGCACACCTGCGCCACCCGGTCCACCTGCGTCTTCAGGGCGTCCAGCGTAGGCCGGCTGGCGGGTCCGGTCACCTCCGGCCGGGCTTCCTCGATGCGCTGGTAGGCCTCGGCCATGAGGGGCTTCGCCACCTCGCAGTCGGCTGCGTTGCGGACGACCTCGTTCACCGCCAGCCCCACCCGGCGCAGGACCTCCTCGTCGTGCCCGATCTTCTCGATCGCCTTCTTGTTCGGGTCCTCGCAGCCGGCGAGCGCCAGGGCCAGGAGGCCCACGACCAGGACGCGTCCTCTCATCTTCCGCCCTCCCCTCGTGATCGTGCGCACGAGAGCATAGCGCAGGCCGAAGCGCGGGCGCGGGGCATCGGTATAATGCCCCGGGAAGAGAAATGCCCGGCTCGGTCAGCCTCGTCGTCACCGCCGGGCCGATCCGGGGCCAGCGCTTCGATTTCCCGGCGCACGACACGTTCCTCTTCGGCCGTGCCCCCGACTGCCACGCCCGCCTGGCCGCGAGCGACGCCTCGGCCTCCCGCCACCACTTCCTCCTGGAGGTGAACCCCCCGCAAGCGAGGCTGCGCGACCTCGGCAGCCTCAACGGCACCCATGTCAATGGCGTTCGGCACGGCGGCCGGCGGGCCGACGAGAGCCCGGACGAAGGTGCGGCCCGCGGCGGCGCCGAGGTGGACCTGCGCCACGGGGACGAGATCCGCGTCGGCGCCACCGTCATACGGCTCGAGGTCTCGGCCCCGCCGACCTGCTCCGACTGCGGGCGCCCCATCTCCGAGCCCGAGCGCGAGCGCTGCGAGTGGGTCGGGGGAGCGTACCTGTGCGAGGCCTGCCGCCGGGGCACGGTCACCGCGCGCGGGCTCGCCGGCCAGGCCGTCCGCTCCCCCCTCGCGCCCGGCGCGGGCGAGGGCGACGGGGCCCGGCCGGGGGCCACCGTCGGTCCGTACGAGATCGAGAGCCTGCTCGGCAAGGGTGGGATGGGAGCCGTCTACCTGGCCCGTCGCCGCGCTGCGGGCGCCCCCCGGGGCCGCCGGTGGCGCTCAAGATCATGCTGCCGCGCATGGTGCTGGACGAGGCAGCGCAGGAGATCTTCATCCGCGAGATCGAGGTGACCCGCGCCCTGAGGCACCCGAACATCGTCGCCCTGCTCGACTTCGGCAGGCACGAGCGGCGCTTCTACTTCGCGCTCGAGTACTGCGCCGGGGGGAGCGCCGAGGCGCTGCGCCGCCGGCACGGGGGCCGCCTGCCGCTGTCGACGACGCTGCGCATCGCCGTGGACACCCTGCAGGGCCTCGCCGCGGCCCACGCCGCCGGCTTCGTCCACCGGGACCTCAAGCCCGACAACGTCCTCCTCGACGGGACGGGCGCCGCGCGCCTCGCCGACTTCGGTCTCGCCAAGAGCTTCCAGCAGGCGGGACTGTCCGGGATGACCGCGACGGGGACGGTGGCGGGGACCTACCAGTTCATGGCGCGCGAGCAGCTCACGAGCTACCGCCAGGCGCGGCCGACGACCGACGTCTGGAGCATGGCGGCCACCCTCTACTTCCTGCTGACCGGCCAGTACCCCCGCGACTTCGCGCCGCAGAGCGACCCCCTGGCCGTCGTCCTGCGGGGCGGCGTCGTCCCCCTGTGCGATCGCGACCCGTCGGTCCCCCGGGACCTCGCGGCCGTCATCGACCGCGCGCTGGACGACGAGCCGGCGCGCCGCTTCCCGGGCGCGCAGGAGTTCGTCACGGCCATCCGGGGAGTTCTCTAGTTGGCCGAGAACGGATTCCTCGCCGTCCGCTGCCCGAGCTGCGGCGCCTCCTCCGGCCGTGTCCCCGCGAGCCTCGCCGGCCGCACCGTCCGCTGTCCGCGCTGCGCCGCGCGCTTCCGGGTGTCGCGCGAACCGGCGGACGTGCCGGCCCCGACCGTCGCCGATGCCGACGTCCCGGCCCCGACCGCCCTCGAGGGCGGCACGGCGGCGCCGACGGTCGCCGAGGAAGACGCCCTCGCCCCCACCCGCGCGGAAGTCCCGGCCGGAGCCGCCCCGGCCACGGCCTCCGGGGTCGCCTGGCAGCAAGGCGACGTGGTCCTTGGCCTCTACGAGGTCAAGGGCATCCTCGGGGAGGGCGGCATGGGCCGCGTCTACCGGGTCCGGCACCGCGGCTGGGACCTCGACCTCGCGGTGAAGGCTCCCCTGCCCTCGATCCTCGAGGCCGCGGGCGGGGCCGATCTCTTCGAGCGCGAGGCGGAGACGTGGGTCAACCTCGGCCTGCACCCCCACGTCGTCACCTGCCACTACGTCCGCCGCGTCGACTCGCTGCCCCTCGTCTTCGCGGAGTACGTGGACGGGGGAAGCCTCCACGACGCGATCCGCGCGCAGCGGCTCGGCTCCGCGGAGGCGATCCTCGACGTCGCCATCCAGTTCGCCTGGGGGCTCCACCACGCGCACGAGCAGGGCCTCGTGCACCGCGACGTCAAGCCGGCGAACGTCATGCTCACCTCGGACGGGCTCGCCAAGGTCACCGACTTCGGCCTCGCTCGCGCCCGCTCCGTCCGCCTCCGCGCGCCGGTCGCCGGCCGGGGCGGCCACACGATGACCGTGGAGGGCGGGGGCGGGGGCACGCCGGCCTACCTCTCCCCCGAGCAGGCCGCGGGCGAGGCTCTCAGCCGCCGGTCCGACCTGTGGAGCTTCGGCCTCTCGGTCCTCGAGGCGTTCCTCGGCGGGCGGACGTGGGAGTACGGCCTCGCCGCTCCGGAGCTGCTCGCCGCCTACCGAGCGGACGGGCTCGCCTCCGGCGGCCGCCCGGCCATGCCGGAGGGCGTGGCGGAGCTGCTCGCGCGGTGCTTCCGCGAGGCGCCGGAGGAGCGCCCCCACGACCTCGCCGAGATGGCCGAGGGTCTTCGGGCCGCGTGGGAGTCCCTCGCCGGGCGGCCCTACCCCAGACGCGAGCCGAAGGGCGGCCCGGGCTCCGCCGACGCGCTCAACAACCGTGCGGTCTCGCTCGTCGACCTCGGCCGCGCCGCCGAAGCGGCCGCCCTCTGGCGCCGCGCCCTCGAGGCCGAGGCCCAGCACGTGGAGACGACCTACAACGCGGGCCTCGCCGCCTGGACCGAGGGCCGGTCGTTCGACTCGGAGCTGCTCCACAGCGTCGGGGAGTCGTGCACCTCGCACGCGGGAACGGCGCGCGCCCAGCAGCTCCTCGGCCGCGTGCACCTCGCGCTCCGCCACGAGGCGGAGGCGCTCGTCGCGTTCGAGCGCGCGACCGCGCTCGGCGGCACCGAGGACCTCGAGCGCGACGTGGCCGCGGCACGGGCGGGCGCCCCCCCTCCCCTCCGCGCGCTGAGAGGCCTGCCGGGACCCGTGGCCACGCTCGCCCTGTCGCCGGACGGTCGGTCGATCGTGGCCGGCGGCGGGCGCGAGCTGCGCCAGTGGGAGACCGGGACCGGTCACCAGCTCCACGCTCTCCCCTTCGCCGAGGGGCCCGTGCGCGCCCTCGCCCTGCTGCCCGACGGGCGGTTCGTCGTGGTCAGCGTCGAGAACGCCCCGCTCACGCTGTGGGACCTGGCCTCGGGCCGACCCGAGCGCCCCTGGGCCCGCCACGCGGGGTTCGACACGTGCCTCGCCCTCCTCCCCGGCGCCCGCTTCCTCGTCTCGGGCGGGTCCGACCGGGTGGTGCGCCTGTGGGACCCCTCCACCGGCCGGGTGGTGCGGGAGATGACCGGGCACACGGACGCCGTCACCGCGGTGGCCGCCGGCGAGACCCGCATCGCCTCGGCGAGCCGGGACGGCACGGTGCGGCTCTGGGCCCTCGAGGACGGGCGCTGCCTCGGTACCCTGCGTGGCCACGAGGGCCGCGTGCTGGCGGTGGCGATCGACGAGGCCCAGGCACGCGTCGTCTCCGGGGGAGACGACGGCACCGTGCGCGACTGGGGCCTCGCGTCCCATGAGCTCGTTCGCGTGTACCGCTCCCACGGGCAGCCGGTCTCGGCCGTCGTCCTCTCGCCGGACGGCGCGCGCATCCTGTCCGCCTCCGCCGACTGCACGGTGCGGACGTTCGAGACCGACGGCGAGCGGCTCGTCGCCCTGGCCCGCCTCGGGGGTGCGGTGGGTGCGCTCGCCGTGGCTCGCGACGGCAGCGCCTGGGCGGGCCACGGGACGACCGTGGTCGCCCTCGGGTCGCGGCCCCTGCACCTGCCCGCCCCGGCCCTCTGCCGCCCGGCCTCGGCGTCGGAGGAAGAGGCCCGCGCCCATGCCGTCGAGGCGCGGCTGGCCGACGCGCGCCGCTCGCTCGGCGCGGGCGACCTCGCCACCGCGGTGTCGTTCGCCCGCAACGCGCGCTCCGTGCCCGGGCACGAGCGCTCGGAGGCCGCCCTCGCCGTCTGGGACGACGTCTGCGCCCGACTGCCGCGCCGGGCGCTGCAGTCGGCGTGGGAGGACGCCCGTCTCGAGGCCCACGACGACCAGGTGCTCGGCGCCGCCGCCGACGACACGGGCGCGCGCGCGCTCACCGCGGGTCTCGACGCGACGCTGCGCCTGTGGGACCTGCCGGCCCGCCGCCTCGAGGCGACACTCGCCGGCCACGAGGGGGCGGTGACGTCCGCCGTCTTCGCCGGCGCCGGCCGCGCGCTCTCGGCGGGGCGAGACCGGACGGTGCGGCTGTGGAACCTCGCGTCGCGGAGCGCCGTCGCCGTCCTCGAGGGCCACGGCGAGACGGTGGCCGCGGTCGATGCCACTGCGGACGGGGCCCGCGGGGCGAGCGCGAGCTGGGACGGGACGGTCCGGCTCTGGGACCTCCGGCGGCGCACGGCCGGCCGCGTCCTGGAAGGGCACGGGGCGCAGGTCGCGGCCGTCCGGCTCTCTCCGGACGGCCAGGTGGTCGCGAGCGCGGGGTGGGACGGCACGGCGCGGCTGTGGGACGCGGAGTCGGGAGCGACGCTGGCGGTCCTGGCCGGCCACGAGGGGAACGTCACCGCCCTTGCCCTTCACGCCGACGGCCGCCGGGTGGCGACGGGGGGCCAGGACGCCACGGTGCGCGTGTGGGACCCCCGCACGCGACAGCCCGAGCGCGTGCTCACCGGCCACGAGGCGGAGGTCACCGACCTGTGCTTCACGCCCGACGGCCGGTTCCTGCTCTCGGCGAGCCGCGATCGGACCGTGCGGGTCTGGGACCTGCGGCAGGGCACGTGCGCGCGCACGCTGCCCCACCCGGCCCTGGTCCTGGGCCTCGCGCTCACGCCGCTCGGCAGCACCCTCGTGACCGCTTGTGCCGACCGCGCCGCCCACCTCTGGCACCTCGATTGGGAACCGGACACCACGCCCCCACCGGCTCGCCCGGCTGCCCCCGCGACCGCCTCCCCGACGGCACGCCCTGGCGGCGAAACGGTCCGCACCCGTCTCGCCACGGCGGCCCCCGCCGCGGTGCCGACGCTCCGCGAGGACCTCCGTCGGGCCGCGCCGGTCTCCGTCCCGGCGGCCCTGCCCCGGGCCGCCCACGCGGCCCGCCGGATCCCCTGGCGCCAGGTGGCCATCGGGGCGTGCGTCCTGATCGCGGCCGCCATCGCCTGGCGGACGTGCCGCCGGCCGCGCGCCGAGGTGCGCCTTTCCCCGTACATGGTCGAGGCGCTCCCCAAGGAGGTCGACCTCATCGACCTCGCCGCGTTCCGCCGAGGCTGCGCACCGGGCGACTTCGAGCGCCACCTCGACGCGGTGCGTGCCGGCAAGCCCTCGGCCGAGGACGTGGCGTGCGTGGCCGAGCGGGGCGGCCCGGGCGTCGTGGCGGTCGTGCTCGACGAGGCTCCCCTCACCTCCTTCGACCCGCTCACCGCCCGTCGCCATGCTCGCAACGCCGCCTCCGCCCTCTCCGGCCTCTCGGGGACCGCCATCGCCATCGCGTGCAGGCGCCTCGAGGACGAGCGCCCGGAGGCCCGCAACGCGGTGTCGCTGGCACTCGGCGTCGTCGACGACCCGGTCGCCGCCGCCTGCCTGCGCGAGACGCTCGCCAGCGGCTCCCCCGTCGCCCAGGCGGCGGCGGCGGCCGCCCTGCGCCAGCGCCTCGCCCGCGGCCTCTTCCCGGTGGACGAGGCCTGGGTCATCGCCCGGGGCCTCCTCGGCAGCACCGTCTCCAAGACGCGCATCGCCGGCCTGCATCTCGTGACCGTCTTCGCGGCCGATGTGGCCGAGCCGGTCGTGCGACCCCTGCAGGACGAGGCCGATCCCGACGTCGCCGCGGCCGCCCGGGAGGCGCTCGACGGCATCGACCGCATCCGACGCACCGACGAGGCGCGGGGCGGCGGGTAGGCTGGAGCGTTCGACTCTTGACCCCCGGGGCGCGGGTCGGGGAGACTCGCGCCGCCATGACAAGCCCTGCTCCCCTCCTCGCCGGCGCCGTCGCCGTCCTCCTCGTCTCGGCCCCCCGTCCCGCTTCCCCCGCGGACCTCCCGGACTGGGAGGACCCGCAGGTCGTCGGGATCGCCAAGCTCGACCCCCACGCCCCCGTGTACCCCTTCGCCGACGCGGCCACGGCCCGCGCGCTCGACCGCTCGAAGTCGCCCTGGTACCGCATCCTGAACGGCGGTTGGAGGTTCCGCTTCTCGCCGAACCCGGACGCGCGGCCGAAGGGCTTCTTCGACCCGGCGTTCGACGACGCGGGCTGGGACACGATCCCCGTGCCGTCGAACATCGAGAAGCAGGGCTATGCGCCGCCCATCTACGTCAACATCGGCTACGCCTGGGGCTGGGGCACGCCGCCCCGCATCCCCCACGACCAGAACTACGTCGGGTCCTACCGGCACCGCTTCGAGGTGCCGGCGGCCTGGGCCGGCCGCCGGGTGCGGCTCACGTTCCAGGGCGTTTCCTCCGGCTTCTACCTGTGGGTCAACGGCAAGAAGATCGGCTACAGCGAGGACAGCCGCGGGCCGGCGGAGTTCGACGTGACGGAAGCGGTCGTGCCCGGCGAGAACCTCCTCGCCGTCGAGGTCTACCGCTTCACGGACGGCTCGTACCTCGAGTGCCAGGACTTCTGGCGGATGTCCGGGATCTTCCGCGACGTCGTCCTCTGGTCCACCGACCCCGTCCACGTCGCCGACTTCCGGGTCGTGACCGACCTCGACGCGCAGTACGAGGACGCCACGCTCCGGTACGAGGTGACCGTCGCGAGCCCGGACCCCGCCGAGCGGGAGTTCACTCTCGAGGCGGTCCTCCTCGACCGCGCCGGGGCTCCCGTCCCGCACACCGCCCTCGTGAACGCCGGGCACGTCGCGCGGGACCGGACGTCGGTGGTGTCACTCGCGGCTTCGGTGGCCTCCCCCCTGAAGTGGTCGGCCGAGAAGCCGAACCTCTACACGCTGCTGCTCACGCTCAAGGACGGCGCGGGAAAGACGCTCGGCGTCGTGCCCTGGCGCGTCGGCTTCCGGGAGGTCGAGACGAGAGACGGGAAGATCCTCGTCAACGGCCAGCCCATCCTCATCCGCGGCGCGAACCGCCACGAGTGGGACATGGAGACCGGGCAGCACGTCCGCCGCGACACCATGACGAGGGACATCGAGCTCCTCAAGCAGCACGACTTCAACCTCGTCCGCACCTCCCACTACCCGAACGCGCCCGAGTGGTACGAGCTCGCCGACGAGCACGGCCTCTACCTCATCGCCGAGTCCAACATCGAGTCCCACGGGATGGGCTACGACCCCGACAAGACGCTGGGGAACAAGCCGGAGTGGGAGAAGGCCCACCTCGACCGGACCCGGAGGAACGTCGAGACGTTCAAGAACCACGCCTCCGTGATCGTCTGGTCGCTCGGGAACGAGGCGGGCGACGGCATCAACTTCGTGGCCGCCTCGAAGTGGGTCCACGAGCACGACCGCACGCGGCCCGTACACTACGAGCGCGCCGACCAGAGGCCGCACGTCGACATCGTCAGCCACATGTACCAGCCCGCTGCCAGCATGGCCCGGGAGGCGCAGAACCCCGACCCACGCCCGCTCATCCAGTGCGAGTACTCCCACGCGATGGGCAACAGCAACGGGGGCTTCGACGAGTACTGGAAGGTCTTCCGGTCGGGCACCCGGGCGCGCGGAGGGGCCATCTGGGACTGGGTCGACCAGGGCCACCGGGAGAAGGTGCCGCCGACCGTCCTCGTCAAGGACCGCGCGAAGCACGGCCTCGAAGCCCGCCTGGTCGGCTCGGTCGAGCCCGTGGACGGCGCCGAGGGCTACATGAGCCTGCCCGACGCCTCCCATCTCGACCTGCGCGACGCCCTCACCGTCGAGGCCGTCCTCTACCCGCGCCCGGCCCTCATGGGCGCCGCGTACCCGGAGGTGGCCCGCTTGCACCCGTTCGTCTCGAAGGGCGACCTCGGCTTCCAGCTCATGCAGGACGGCGACGCCATCCAGCTCTGGCTGCGTTTCCCGGGCGAGGCCGAGCCCCTGCTCGCCCGCTCGCCCCTCCCCGCCGACTGGAACGGGGCGTGGCACCGCCTGACCGGGACCTACGACGGGAAGACCGCCCGGCTCTTCGTGGACGGCAAGCCCGTCGCGGCCGCGGAGAAGGAGGGGCGGCTCTCCCCCGGCCACTTCCCCGTCAACGTGGGGCGCAACCCCGAGCGCATCGACGTGCGGACGCCGGCGCGCTTCCGCGAGGCCCGCGTCTACTCGCGCGCCCTCTCCGAGGCGGAGGTGGCCTCCCCCGAGACGCGGCCGGCGGACGGCCTGGTGCTCTGGCTCGACGTGGCCGACGCGAAGGCGCTGCCGGCGCCCTCCGCCGGGTTCTACTTCGCCTACGGCGGCGACTTCGGCCCCTCGACGACACCCTCCGACGAGAACTTCTGCCAGAACGGCGTCGTCTCGGCCGACCGCACGCCGCACCCGGCGATGGGCGAGATCAAGAGGCAGCACCAGCACGTCGAGGTGACACCGGTCGACCTCGCGAAGGGCGTCCTCTCGATCCGCAACCGGTACGACTTCACGACCTTGTCCGAGGTCGCGACCGGCCGCTACGCGGTCCGCGCCGACGACCGCGTCCTCGCGGAGGGCGCCCTGCCGGCCCTCGACGTCGCACCCCACGCGACGATGCCGGTCCGCGTCCCCCTGCCGGCGATCGTCCCGGGGCCGGGCGTCGAGTACTGGCTGGACCTGCGGTTCGAGTCGAAGGCCGACACCGCGTGGGCGAAGAAGGGGCACGTGCTGGCCGAGGACCAGCTGAGGCTCCCCGTCGAGAAGGTGGCCCCGGCCCTCGCGACCGCGTCGCTCCCCGGGCTGACCGTGACGGGTGGAGCGAAGAGCGTGACCGTGAAGGGGGCCGAACTCGCCTACGCTTTCGACCCCGCGACGGGGCTCCTCGCCTCGATCCAGTGGAGGGGTGCGGAGCTGCTGGCTTCCCCGCTGCGCCCGGACTTCTGGCGCGCGCCGAACGACAACGACCGCGGCAGCGACATGATGAAGCGGCTCGGGATCTGGCGCGACGCCCACCGCTTCCTCGCCGTCCGCAGCGTCAAGACCGAGACGCCGGCGCCGGGCATCGTCCGCATCCTGGTCCAGGCCGAGCTCCTTTCGGTCGGCGCCCGCTACGACCTCGCCTATACCGTCTACGGCACCGGCGACCTCGTGGTGGACGTCTCGTTCGATCCCGGGGAGGCGAAGCTGCCTGACCTCCCGCGCTTCGGCATGCAGGCCGTCCTCGTGGCCGGCTTCGAGCGCCTGACCTGGTACGGGCCGGGGCCGGAGGAGACCTACGTCGATCGCCGGGACCGCCCGGTGGGCCTCTACGAGACGACCGTCACCGCCAACTACTTCCGGTACTCGCAGCCCCAGGAGACCGGCAACAAGGTCGAGGTCCGATGGGCGACCCTCACGGACGCCTCCGGCACGGGCCTCTTCGCCGCCGGCCTGCCGCTCGTTTCGGTGAACGCCCTGCACCACTCGGCGGAGGACATGGACCAGGCGGGCCACCACCACCAGATGCCGGTGCGGTCCGAGACCTTCCTGAACCTCGACGGGCGACAGATGGGCCTCGGTGGCGACGACAGCTGGGGAGCGCTGCCTCTCGAGAAGTACCGGATCAAGGCCGCGCCGATGGCCTACCGGTTCCGCCTCCGGCCGATCGCGGCGGGCGACTCGCCGATGGCGCTCAGCAAGATGGCGATGCCCTGAGCGCCCGGAGGATCTCCGCTCGCTCGCGGGAGAGGTCCGCGTCGCCCGGCGAGCGGGCGATGAGCCTCTGGTAAAGGGGCAGGGCCTCGGCCGGACGGCCGAGGCCCGCCAGCGTGCGTGCCTTGCCCCGCAGTCCCTCGGGGCTCGTCGGCAGGCGGGCGAGGAGTCGCTCGTACGCCGCGATCGCCGCGTCACCCCGGCCGAGCCTCATGCAGCAGGCGGCGCTGGCGTCCGCGACCTGGCTCGTCGGGCCGGCCAGATCCTCCGCCCGTGCCAGCGAAGACAGCGCCTCCTCGAAGCGCGACAACTGGTAGAGGCAAGTGGCCCGGTTGAACCACGCGGTGTCCAGGAAGGGGTCGGCCGCGACCGCCTCGTCGAGGAGAGACAGGGCCTCCGGCAGGGCGCCGGTCATCCCCGGCTCGATCGCGCGGGCCTCGCAGTCCCGGGCCCGCGCGGGGTCGAGCTCCCGGCCGGGGTTCCGCAGCCCCCACAGCTGCCGGCGCACGACCTCCACCCGCTTCTCCCGGCGGCCGGGCTTCGCGGCCAGGTAGCGCTCGAGCGACGCGATCGCCTCCGCGGTGAGCCCGAGCCGCTGCTCGATGTCTCCCTTGAAGGCCCAGGTCTCGGCGTAGGCGGGGTCGGCAACGAGCGCTTCGTGGCAGGCCCGCAGGGCCTCCTCGTTGCGACCCGCCATCGCCAGGAAGACACCCTTCCGCGCGAGCAGCGTCCCCGAGCCCGGACAGGTCCGAAGACCCCGCTCGAGGGCGGCGATCGCTTCGTCGAAGCGCAAGAGCCGCGCCAGGATCACGGCCTCGTGGTCGTAGCTCTTCGGCACGTCCGGCTCGAGCGACGCCGCGCGGCGCAGGCACTCGAGCGCCTCTTCGGCCCGGTCCAGCATGGCCAGCCCGACGCCCCGCTCCCGCCAGGCCTCGGCGTGGCCCGGGTGGTCCGAGCAGAGCCGGCCGTAGGCCGACACCGCCGCCTCGAGGTCCGGCAGCCGATCGATCCGGGCCACGAGCACCCGGGGGTCGCCGGCCAGCGCGCCCGCGCGCGCGGCCGCGTGCGCCCGGTCCCCGGCCGCCAGGCGTGGGTGGTCCTTCACACGACCGAAGAGGTCGTGGGCCGCGACCACGTCGCCCTCCGCCTCCGCCGCCCGGCCGGCCAGGTAGCTCCGCTCCGGCTCGCAGTCGCTCCGGCCCGCGAAGGCGTCGAGCCACTCGCGGCCCTCGGCCGTCCGTCCGAGGGCGAGGAGGGCCCTCGCCTTGCCCAGGAGCCCTTCCGCGCTCGCCGGGTCGAGGTCGAGCGCCTGCTCGAAAGCGGCCAGTGCCGGCACGTGCTGACCGTGCTCGGACAGCGCCGCGGCGTCGAGCCGGTGCTTCGCACCCGCGAGCAGATCCCGGTCGCCCGCCGGGGCCCCGCTCCGCGGTTCGAGGCGCAGGCCGGCGACCACGTGGGCCTGCGCGTCGTTCAGCCGGCCCAGGGCCCGGCACCACCCCGCGAGCGCGAGCCGCCGCGGCGCGGTGTCGCCTCCGCCGAAGCCCAGGGCTACCGTGCCCACGCGCACGGCCAGGTCGAGCCGCCGGACCTGCGTCGCATAGCCCTCCGCCTGGGCGAACCAGGCCGCGGGGTCTTCGGGCGGATCCTCGGCGTCTCCCTGATCACAAAGCGACTTCACCAGCGTCGCGACCTGCTCGAGGATCCCCGGAGCGCCCCGCGCCACGCGCTTCGTGAGGATCTCGAACGGGCCCGTCGCGAGACCGCTCGGCCAGACCACCTGCGACCGCGCGAGCGCCTCCCTGGGCTGCTCCCGCCACTGGCCCCGGTAGCGGGCGCACAGCAGCTCCCCGAGAAAGGCGCCGAGGGCCCGCTCGAGGTCCGGCCTCCGCTCGGCCTCGGGGACCGGTCGCCGCCCCAGCGTCTCGTCCAGGAACGTGTCGAGACCGAAGAGGGTCAACGCGCCGTGCTCGACCCTCACGCCGAACCCGGCGAGCGCCCGGCGTCCCTCCTCGGCCAGGCTCGCGAGCGTCGCGCGGGCCTCGGCCGCCGCGCGGCCCTTCTCCTCCGCCTCCGCCGCCCGTGCGGCCGTCACCGCTGCGGCTCTCAGCCCCTCGATCTCGGCGCGCTTCGCCGGGGACAGGGCGACTGCGCGCTCGTAGAAGCGGCCGGCGAGGTCCGGCCGAGCGACGCCGTCGAAGTGCCGGGCCTGCCTGACCCACCCGTCGACCTCCGCCGGCGTCGGCGCTGAGCCGAGCTGGTCCCGCACGAGGAGATAGAGCGGCTCCAGGCGGTCCTCCGCCCCGTTCTTGAGGCGCCGGTAGACCTTCGCGATCGCGAAGACCTGGTGCCCGCCCTTCAAGACGACCCGGGCCGCGAGGACGTTGTCGGGCTGGCCCGGGTCCTCCTGCCACTCCCCTCCGAACTGCCGGCGCAGGAGCTCGCCAAAGAAGGAGCCCAGGGAGACGATGGCCGCACCCTTCCCGCTGCCCGGCTGCCAGCGGTCGCCGTCCGGCGCCGCGCCCTCGTCGCCCCAGGTCAGGTCGATGAAAGCGTCGAGGGCCGCGACGGCCGCGGGGTGGAACTCGAGCGCCAGAAGGGGGCGGTTCGAGACGATGGCCTGCTCGGCGATCGCGGCGTAGTCGCGGCGCGTCGGCATGGCGTGCCCCCCGGAGACCGCACGAGGGTAGCAGAAGACCCAGGCCGGCTCGGGTCACCGCGCTGCCGCCGAGCCCATGTCCGCGAGACATTCCGGGCCTTCATGTCTCGCGCGGAATGGACCGTTCGGCCCATTTGGCCAATTGCCTGGGGCGGCTATCCTGTGGTGCGGAGACAGCGAGGATGTTCCAGACCCTGGACGAGGCGACCGCGTTCATCCGCCACAAGAGCGTGGCGATGGTGGACCTCAAGTTCTGCGACCTCTGGGGGCGCTGGCGTCACGTCAGCCTGCCCGCCAGCCGCTTCAACGCGGGGCTCATCGAGTCCGGGGTCGGCTTCGACGGCTCGTCGCTGGGCCTCGCCTCCGTCAAGTCGGGAGACCTCGTCCTCGTCCCGGAGCTCGGGACGGCCTTCCTCGACCCCTTCTGGGAGGTGCCGACCCTCAGCTTCCTGTGCGCCACCCTCGAGGCCGACACCCGTCAGCCATTCGCCCACGACCCCCGCACGCTCGCGGCGCGCGCCGAGGAGTTCCTGCGGACCTCGGGGGTCGGCGAGGCGAGCCTGTGGGGCCCCGAGTTCGAGTTCTACCTCTTCGACGGGGTGAGCTACCAGAACGCGGTGAACACCGCCTCCTACCGGGTCGAGTCCCGCGAGGCCGACTGGAAGAGCAACGAGCTCGGCGGGGGGTACACGATCCCCCGTCACGGCGGCTACCACGCCATCCCGCCCCAGGACCACCTCTTCGACGCCCGCACGAGGATCTCGCTCCACCTCGAGGCGATGGGCGTCCCCGTCAAGTACCACCACCACGAGGTCGGCGGCCCGGGCCAGTGCGAGATCGAGACGCGAATGATCCCGATGGTGCGCGCCGCCGACGTGACCCTCCTCGCCAAGTACGTGGCCCGGATGACGGCGCGGGCCATGGGCATGACCGCGACCTTCATGCCGAAGCCCCTCTTCGGCGAGGCCGGCTCGGGCCTGCACTTCCACCAGCAGGTCTGGCGGGGCGACACGAACGCCTTCTACGATCCCGCCGGCTACGGGTGCACCAGCGAGACCGCCCGCTTCTACATCGGCGGCCTCCTCGCCCACGGGCCCGCGGTCATGGCCCTCACCAACCCCTCGACGAACTCCTACCGCCGCCTCGTCCCCGGCTACGAGGCGCCGGTGAGCGCCATCTTCTCCCTCGGCAACCGCAGCGCCGCCATCAGGATCCCCAAGTACGCGAACCGGCCGGAGTCGGCGCGGATGGAGTTCCGCCCGCCCGACGCCACCTGCAACCCGTACCTGGCGATCGCGGCCCAGCTCATGGCCGGGATCGACGGGGTGCGGCGCCGCCTCGACCCGACCGAGCTCGGCTTCGGCCCCTTCGACGAGGACGTCTTTTCCTGGCCGGCCGACAAGCGCGCCCGCATCAAGGCGCTGCCCACGTCCCTCGACGAGGCCCTCGACGGCCTCGAGCGCGACCACGAGTTCCTCCTGGAAGGCGCCGTGTTCAGCCGCGAGCTGTTGCACCGCTGGGTCAAGCGCAAGCGCTCCGAGGAGCGCTCGGTGCGCGACCGCCCCCACCCGTACGAGATCGAGCTGTACTACGACCTCTAGCCGGACGGCGTTCCTGAAAACGCCCGCCGCCCGCGGCCTCGCGGTCCGCCCGGCGGGAGAGAGACCAGACCGCGAGAGGCTTCGCATGACCGCACCCGCCACGTCCACGACCCGGGCCCAGGCCCTGATCGCCGTCGAGGAGCGCTACGGCTCCCACAACTATCACCCGCTCGACGTCGTCTGCGAGCGGGGCTTCGGGGTCCACCTCTGGGACGTCGAGGGGAAGCAGTACATGGACTTCCTCGCCTCGTACTCGGCGGTGAACCAGGGACACAACCACCCGAAGATCGCCCAGGCCCTGATCTCCCAGGCGCGCAAGCTGGCCCTCACCTCGCGGGCCTTCCGCAACGACCGCCTGCCCGTGTTCCTGGAGAAGCTCTGCACGCTCACCGGGTTCGACAAGGCGCTGCCCATGAACAGCGGGGCGGAGGCGGTGGAGACCGCGATCAAGGCCTCGCGCAAGTGGGGCTACGACGTGAGGGGCATCCCCTACCCCGATGCCGAGATCATCGTGGCCGAGGGCAACTTCCACGGCCGGACGACCACCATCGTCGGCTTCTCGACCGACCCCGACTCGACGAGCCGCTTCGGCCCCTTCACCCCCGGCTTCCGGATCGTGAAGTACGGCGACGTCGAGGCCGTCCGTGCCGCGATCACGCCGAAGACCTGCGCCGTGCTCGTGGAGCCGATCCAGGGCGAGGGCGGCGTCGATCATCCCGCCGAAGGGCTACCTGAAGGGCCTGCGCGAGATCTGCACCGAGCAGCGCGTCCTGCTGATCCTCGACGAGATCCAGTCCGGCCTCGGCCGCACCGGCAAGCTCTTCGCCTTCGAGCACGAGGGCATCCGGCCCGACGGCGTCACGATCGGCAAGGCCCTCTCCGGCGGCTTCTACCCGGTCTCGGCCTTCCTCGCGAAGATCCGAGGTAATGGACGTCTTCACCCCCGGCATCCACGGCTCGACCTACGGCGGCAACCCGATCGCCTGCGCGGTGGGGATCGCCTCGCTCGACGTGCTGATCGAGGAGAAGCTGATCGAGCGCGCGGCCGAGCTGGGCGTCCACCTCGACGCGCGGCTCAAGGCCATCCGCTCGCCGCTCGTGAAGGAGACCCGCTGCCTCGGCCTCTGGGCCGGCGTCGAGCTCGTGCCGGAGGCCGGCGGCGCGCGCAAGTACTGCTACGCGCTCAAGGACCGCGGGCTGCTCTGCAAGGACACCCACGTGAACACGATCCGCCTCGCCCCGCCGCTCGTGATCACGCGCGAGCAGCTGGACTGGGCCGTGGACCAGATCGAGGCGGTGCTGGCCGCCTGACGCCCTCGTTCGCCGCTACCGCGCGGCGTACACGACGGCCCGCTCGATCTCGATCCGTCCTCCCCGTGGAACGGGGATCGGCGTCCGTCTCGCACGACGACCCGGACGGTGTGCCGCCCGGGTGCGAGCCCGCGTCACGTGCCAGTAGTCGTCGTCGTACGTCCGCTCCGGGAGCCAGGCGTCGATCTGCCCCGCCCTTGCCCCGTCGAGCCAGACGTCCGCGCGGCCGCCCTCCTGCGACATCGTGCCGACGATGGCGACGCCCGTGCCCTCGAACTCGAGCCGGGCCTCGTCCCCGGCCCCGCCGGCCCGCCTCGCCTTCGAGGCTGGCCGCCCGGCCTCTGGCGCACCCGTCGTCCAGCCGCCCTTCCACGACCAGGCCCCCTGGTCGGGCTCCACGCGCGCGACCGGCACGCCGGGGTCCCACTGCTCCAGCGGCGGCGCCTTCGGCGCCTGCACGGGGACGAAGACGTCGGTGGGCGTCACCCGCCCGCCGGCGGCGAGGACGACCTTCTCCGCGCGGGCCAGGGTGGACGCGACGATGCTGTCGAGGGAGTAGCCGGTGAACTCGAACTTCTCGCCGGCGAGGGCCGGGATCCCGGCCTTCCACACCTCGGGGATCCGCTCGTAGCCCAGCATGACGCCCAGGATGCCGCCGGCGCTCGAGGGGTTGCAGTCGGAGTCCTGGCCCGCCCGCGTCGCGATCTCCAGCGTCCTGGCGAAGTCCCCGTTTCCGTAGAGGAGGCCCAGGACCACGTAGGCGCCGTTGAGCCGGGCGTCGATGTTGAAGGGCACCAGGGCCCCGTCCGGGCACGCGTCGTCCCGGTCCCACTTCTCCTCGAGGAGCCGCCACGCCCGGCGCCAGTCGGCCGGCTCCTCCCGGTGCCACGCGAGGACGTCGCGGACGACGCGCGCGTAGCCGCTCGCGGCCGGGATGGAAAGGAGGGCCTGCTCGACCACCCGCCGCGGCTCGGCCTCGAAGTAGGCCGCGGCGTACATCGCCCCGAAGAACATCCCGCCGTAGAGGCCGTCCCCGTAGCCCATCACCCGGCCCACCCGGTCCGCGTAGTGGTTCGAGGCCCGCGGCATCCCCGGGCACATCAGGCCGATGAAGTCGGCCTCGATCTGGAAATCGATGTCGTTGGCGTGGACGTTGTAGTCGGGGTGCCCGGACCCCGGCGCCTTGATCCCCCGCTCGAGGTTCCGGCGCGCCCCCGCGTTCGCGTGCCACAGGCGGTACTGCGACTTGCGGAAGACGTCGCCGTACTGGTCCGTCGTCGCGTCGAGCCCGAGGCGGTCCATGACCTCGGCCAGCGTCATCTCCACGTAGAGGTCGTCCTGCTCGAGCGCGTTCCTGACCCTCTCCGGGCTCCACCGGAGCTCGGCCTCGTTGATCTTCCCGTTCGACCGGAACTCGGTCGGTGCGCCGTAGGCGACGCCGATCATCTGTCCCGCCCAGCCCCCGCGGACCTTGTCCTCGAGCGCGGCCCGGCCGATGCGGCGCGCGCGGGCTTCGTCCGCCGCCGCCGCGCTCGCGACCCCGAGAACGACCAGCACGACAACGGCACGCGCTCGAGACATGGTCCCTCCCGTATCGGAAGGCCTACGGGACGATCGACTCGCCGGGTGTCACGGCGAGGACCTTCCCGGTCCCGCGCTCGAACAGCGCGAGCCGGGAGCGGAAGGCCTCGACCGGGACCCGGACCGTCTTCCCTTCCACGGTCACCGCCCGACGGGCCGGCGACGACGACTCGTTGACGCACACCACGAGCACGCTCCTGGGTGCCACGAGCACTCGGGCGACAACGCCGTCCTCGCCCGGGTGGGTGGGGACGCCGGCGGCCTTCAGCGCTGCGGAGAGGAGCGCGTCGAGCGGCTCCGTCTCCCGGGCGAACTCGAGGGGCAGCGGCTCGTGCCAGACGCTGCCCGTGAGGGCGGTCGGGCTCGCCATCGTGCCCCGCCTCAGCCACTGCTGGGCGAGGTTCTCGAACGTCACCGAGCGCGTCTGGCCCGCCGTGGCTCCCCAGCCGGTCGCCTCGTGCGGCGCCACCGGCCGGCCCGCGCCGAGCAGGCCCAGCGCCTGGAGCGACGGCGTCGCCCGGCCGTACGAGTCGCCCTCGACCGGCCCGGTGATCAGGACCTTCGTGCCGGCCTTCGAGGCCTCGAGGAGCGCCCGCGCCGCGCTCTCGTCCAGCATCTCCGGCACGGGCACGATCGCGAGCCTGACGCCGCGCAGCTGCTCGGCGGCCAGGCGGATGTCGGGGAGGGCCTGGGGGACGACGCCGTGGCGCTCGGCCAGCAGCCGCACGAGGCGCTTCGTGTGGTCGATCCCGCCCGGCCGGCCCGAGAGCAGCCTCGCGTACGGGACCACGAGGGCCACGGGCTCGGGAGCGAAGTCGTCGAGCAACGGCGCGGCCTTCCGGAAGAACGCCGCGAAGCGCGCGAACACGTCGCGCTCCGTCTTCGCCGTCCCGTCGGGCCGGTTCACCCCGATCGTCACTTCGTTGTCCAGCGGCTGATACGGGTTGACGTTCCAGGTCCACTCGATGACGCCGGCGGCGCGGCCGGCGAAGGCGTAGGCGAACTTGCGGTCGAGGAGGTCGGCCGCCTCCGAGGGCGTCCGCCACGGCGTGCCGTCGGGATCGTGGAGGCTCATGATGCCCGTCTCCTGGTGCACGTTCGGCTTCGCGGCCGACTTCGTCATGACGCCGTCCCAGACCAGGTCGTCGTTGCCCCACCACGTGTGGACGGCCGTGTAGTCGACGGAGTCCGCGTGCAGGAGCTGGGCCGGGCGCGTCCCGGTCCCGCCCTCGTCCTGCCCCAGCGTGACGAGCACGTCTCCCCCGGCCTCCTTCAGCGTGTCGCGGAGGGCCGCCGCCCAGCGGGCCGCCGCCACCTGCGTGAACTCGAAGAAGTCCCGCACCTTGCGCGGCCGGCGGTCCCCCCGGAGGAAGCTGTAGCCGAACTCGTCGGCCCGGGGGACGCCGAGGAGGTCGTCCGTGTCGTCGCGCCAGAGGTCGCGCAGGGCGAGCGGGTCGTCGCCGTGCCTCGCCGCCACCCACTCGCGCCAGGCCCCCGCCTCGTGCGCGTCGCCGATCGGCTGGTTGCTCCAGAGCCCCTGAGGGGGGGCGTAGGAGGGCTCGTTGATCAGGTCCCAGTGGACCCAGCCGACCCCGCGGTAGCGTCGCGCCACCATCGTCAGGAGCGCCCGCTGCCCCTCGAGCGCCCGCGGGCCGAGGTAGGGGTTGGTGTCTCCGAAGGACGGGGGGATGAACGCGAAGAAGTTGAAGCACACGAGGATGCCGTGCTTCGCCGCGGTCAGCACGTAGGCGTCGAGGGCCGACAGGACGTTCTCGTCGACCGCCCCGGGGTCGAGCATCACGCGCGCCCAGGCGGTCCAGAGCCCCGTGCGGACCATGTTGACGCCCTCGGCCTTCATGAGCGCGAGCTCGCGGTCCCAGACGGCCGGGTTCGGCTCGAAGAGGAACTTCCGGTGGACGTCGGACGGCATGTAGGTCGTGCCGACGACCGGCAGCACCTTCCCGTCAGTTCGAATCCAGTCGCGGGAGGCGGTGAGCTTCGGGGCCGAGGCGAGGAGACCCTGGTCGCGCACCCAGAAGCCGGTGGTCACGGCGCGCGGGTGCCAGGGGGCGTCGGGGGTCGAGACCTCGGCCCGATAGAGGCCGGGGGCGAGGGGGGCCGGCGTGCTCACCGTCAGCGTCCCGGCCCGCAGCTCGCGGGTTCCCGTCAGCTCGACCTCGCCCGCGAAGACCTCGGCCCCGGCCTCGTTCCGCACGGCCACGCGGGCCCTCGAGGGCCCGCGCTCCCCCGCGCGCGGAGCCGGACGGCGCAGGAGGACCCGCAGGGTCGGCGCCTCTCCCGGCGCGACAGCGGCGCGGACCGGCCGCGCATCGAGCTCCACCGCTCCTTCGACGGCACGCTCCACGGCCTTGCGAATCGTCGGCGCGTCGAGCCTCGCGTCGGAAGGGGCGAACACCCAGCGCGCGCCCTCTTCCGTCCCGCGCAGGCGGTCGACCTCGACGAGCGGGCACAGCCGAGCGACGCTCTTCGCGTCCACCGCGTGGACGAGCGGGCGCACCACCCCGTCCCGCGGCCCGGCGGAGCCGCCCTGGCCGGGAAGGAACCCGTGCTCGAGCGGGATGTCTTCCCGGGTCGCGAGCCGCACGGTGAGCGCCCATGTCCTCGAGGCCTCGGGCAGCGGCCCGTCCCACTCGCCGGCCGCGGCGACCACGGTCTTCAGCGGGCCGGCGAACGCCGTCGCGTCGAGCTCGTCCGACGGCCCGATGAGGAACTCGTGCGCATAGGTGGGCTGGCGGGGGCCGAGGACCCAGCCGCCCGACGCATCCCGCCGCACCGGCTGGTGGAAGGGGGCCCCCCCGAGCACGACGAGCCCGCCCCCGTTCTTCACGAAGTCGCGGATCGCCGGCCAGGCCTCGAGCGGGAACGCGCTGCCGTAGGGCAGGACCAGCACGTCGTGGTCCGCCCGCTTCAGGTGCTGTGCGACCGCCGCCGGCGAGTCGAGCGTGTCCGCCGGGAGGCCGGCGAGGGCCGTGGCGAGGGTCGAGTCGGCGATCTCCGGGGCGTCCGCCGTCGGGAAGCCCGGCGCGCGGAAGACGGCCACGCGGGCGGCCCGCGCCGGCTCCGCGGCCGCAGTTACGGCGGCGAGAGGGAGGAGAGCGGTGGCGACTAACAGCGCGGAGACGGTGAGAGAGCCGGCGTCGCAGGTCGTCATGGCCCGGGAGCGTAGTCGGCCCCCCGGCGCACGGTCAAACGCCGCGGCGGCCTACCTCTCGGCGACCGTCACCTCCACCGTCTGCTCCTGGTCTCCGCGGCTGAGGACGACTTTCACCGTCTGCCCCGGCGCGAGCCCTCGGAGCAGGCCCGAGAAACCCTGCAGGTTCGCGACGTCCTTGCCGTCCACCTTCAGCAGGACGTCGCCCTCCTTCACGCCCGCCTTCTCCGCCGGGGAGCCCGGGGTCACCGCGGCCACCTTGACTCCGGGCCCGGCGAACGCGAAGTCGGGCATCGTCCCGAAGCTCACGCGCCGGCCGGCCGCCGGCGCCCCGGCGGGGGCCGGTGCCGTCGCCGGGCCCGCCGCGGGGGCGGCGCCCTTCGTCGACGCGATGGTGTTCGTGAGCGGCTGCTCCCGCTCGCCGAGGTAGACGATCCCCTCCTTGACGAACGTGGCGACCTTGACGAGCCCCGGGCCGTCCACCTTGTCCGCCGTGTCGCCCGGCCGGTGGTAGTCGGCGTGGGGGTCCGTGAAGATCTGCACCGCGGGCACGCCCTTGTCGATGAAGCTCTTCTGGTCGGACGACTCGAGCGCGTCCGGGATCATCCGGCCCTCGACGCCGGTTACGAAGCCGGCGCCCCGGAAGATGTGCGGCCACTCGGTCGCGGTGCCGGTGGCGATCACCGAGACCTTCCGGTCCCCGAGGCGCCCCACGGTGTCGACGTTGATGACACCGATCGTCTTGTCGAGGGCGAAGGCCGGGTGCTCGGCGTAGAACTTCGAGCCGACGAGGCCGGACTCCTCCCCCGTGAAGGCGACGAACGCGATCGTGCGCTGTGGCTTCTCGCCGGAGGCGAGCGCCTTCGCGAGCTCCAGCATCACTGCGACCCCGCTGGCGTTGTCGTCGGCCCCCGGGTGGAGCTTCCCCTCGTCGCCCTTGTGGACGTCGGGCCAGCCGTGGCCGAGGTGGTCGTAGTGGGCGGTCAGGAGCGCCGCCTGCCCCGCCCACTCGGCCTTCGTCCCCGGCAGCACGCCGATCACGTTGCGCAGCGTGACGGGGGCGCCCGAGGGCGACTTCGGCGACGGGAAGGACTGGAAGTACGTGCCGCCGTCCCCGCCTGGCTGCAGGCCGTAGGACTTGAAGGCGGCCGCGATGTACTCGGCCGCGGAGTCGAGGCCCTTCGAGCCCGCGCCCCGGCCCTCGCGCTCGGGAGCCGAGAGCCAGGCCACGTGCTCGAGGAGGGCCTTCTGCGAGAACACCGGCGGCAGCTCCGCGAGGGCCTTGCGCGCGGGAAGCGCCAGGGCCGCCACCGCGGCGGCGCGGTCGGCCGCGGGCCGCAGTTCCACGCGCAGGGGCGAGTCGGTCGCCGTCCACTGGCCCTTCAGGACGTTCACCGGCTCCTCGCCCTCGAAGCCGAGGAACGAGTACTTGCCGTAGTGCGGGAGCTTTCGGCCGAGCCCGGGCAGGGCCACGGTCCCGTCGGCGAAGATCCAGCCGATCGCCTTCTCGAGGTTCCCGGGGTGGCGGCGCACGAGCACCGCCGAGTGGCCGGCGAGCGGCATCTGCTCGCGGTCCACCACCATCTTCTGGCCGTCGAGGGCGTAGTCGTCTCCCGGAGCGAACAGGCTCGCGGCCAGGGCGTTCCCCCGGCCGAGCAGCCAGACCGCCCGGTCCTTCGGCAGGTCATTCACCTCGGCGTCGGTCTTCACCTCCGGCACGTGGCTCTCGCTCGTCCAGCCCTCGACCAGCTTCCGCCACGCGTCCTGCTCCGCCGCCGGCGCCTTCGACGGGAGAACGGCGAGGATCCGCGGCTCGCCGAAGATCTGGCCGATCGAGGCCGGCGTCTCGCGCGGGTCGAGGAGGCGGAAGACGTCGAACGCCGGGTCCACGTGGAGAGCCAGCGGCTTCGCGTCGGCCTTGACCGTGAAGGCCGTCTCGGCCGCGTCCGCGTGCACCGTCGCCGTGACCGGCTGGCCCGCCGTCTGCACGACGACCGGCACGTCGAGCACGAGCGGCGGCCCGGCCTGCGCCTGCTTCAGGACGCCCGCGACCTCGTAGCCCCCGCCGGGGGCCTCCCGGACGCCGCCGACCGACGCCTGCAGCACGGCCGCGCCCGGCTTCGCGACGTGGTCGGCGAAGAACCGGCCGAGGTCCTGCCCCGCCACCGCCTCGACGGTCCGCCGGACGTCCGCGAACGAGGCCTGCTTGCCGCGGTACTCGCGGTAGAAGCGCTGGGCCCAGGTCCGAAAAGCCTCGTCGCCGAGCCGCTGCCGGATCATGTGGAAGACCATGAGCGTCTTCCCGTATCCCACCGCCTCGGTCGCGGCGCTGTGGCGCGAGCGGAAGTCGGTCAAGGGGAGGTCCCGCCCGTCGCGCACGTAGCTGCGGTACTTCTGCAATGTGTCGCGCCGGTAGTCCTCTCCCTTCCCCCGCTGCTCCTGGATGAGGTGGTCGGCCATGTAGGCGGTCAGCCCCTCGCACCAGTTGCCCGTCTCGTAGTCCACGAAGACGGAGTTGCCCCACCAGTTGTGCAGGATCTCGTGCGGGTACGAGGAGGTCAGGATGAACGGGAAGCGGATGATCTGGGGGCCGAGCAGCGTGTAGGACGGCATCCCGTACCCGGTCTCCCAGAAGTTCTCGACGAGGGCGAACTTCCCGTACGGGTACGGCCCGACCAGCCCGCGGTACATCTCGAGGTACTGAGCCGTCGCCTGGAGGTACTTCGCGGCGAGGGCGTCGTCCCTCTGCCGCAGGTAGACGAGGGTCTCCACCGCGCCCGCCGCGTCCCGGTAGACGAGGAGCGGCCCGCCCACCAGCGTGATCTCGTCGACGGCCCCGTGCGACTCCCAGCGGGCCGCCCCCGCCCCGTCGCGCGAGGTGCCGTTGCCGGCGCTGATCACGTGCCAGCCTTCGGGCGGCGCGACCTCGACGTCGTACTCGACGAGGCCCTGGTCGACGTGCGGGTACCAGAAGCCGTTCCCGGCCAGGTAGACGCCCTCCTTCGAGACGATGCCGGCCGTCTCGCGGAAGCCCCGCGTGTACTCCTCCTTCTGGTCGGAGAGGCCGAAGTCGAACTTCCCCTCGTAGCGCAGGCGCACCGTGCCGCCCGCCGCCGGCAGGGCCACGCGGTAGCGCTTCAGCGGGAGCTCGGCGGTCGAGCTGTTGATGCCGAAGAAGCGCGCGGCGTCGCCGAGGGGGATCTCGCTCACCGCGGGCTCCGAGGCGCCGATCTTCAGCCCGCCGTGGAGCAGGAACGTCGTCTCGCCGCCGGCCGCGGGGGGCACCGTCAGCTCCTCCGACACCGACAGCCAGCCCCGGGACGGATCGAGGCCGACCTTCATCGAGTGGCGGACCCGGCCCGCCTCGCCTGCGGTTGCCGCCCGGGGGGACGCGCAGGCGGCCAGGGCTGCCAGGAGAGCGAGGGAGCGGGCTCGCCTCACTGGCCGCCCCCCGACGCCGGCGCCGCCTTCGCCTTGGGCGGCTGGCGGCGCAGGTACGCGGTGAGGGCCAGCTCCTGGCCGTCGCGCATCACCTTGTAGACGACCGCGTCGCCCCAGCGCTTCTCCGACATCAGCCGGTTGGAGATCTCCTTGTCGGTGATGGCGACGCCGTCGAGCGACACGATCTCGTCGCCGACCCTGAACCCGGCCGCCTCCGCCGGCGAGTCCTTGCTCACCATGATGATCTTGTACCGCTCGCCGCTCTTCGTCTCCGGGCTCGTGATCCCGAGGCTCGGGTACAGCGGGTCGGTGGACGGGGGCAGGCCCCAGACGAAGTTGGCGTAGGAGGCCTGCACCTTCGTGACCGGCGTCGCCCCCGCTTCCTCGGCGATGGGAACCGGGATGACCGACCCCGTCTTCCCGTCGAACCACGACTTCGCCTGCGCCTCGGCCCCGAGGCCGTAGGCGACGTGGCCCGAGCCGATGAGCACGACCATGATCGCCTTCTCGCCGCCGTGCATCTTGAGGGCCGCGGCCGCGTTCCAGGCCATGGCCGCGTCCCAGGCGCACTGGGCCCGGAACATCGCCTTGAACATGGGCTCGGGCATGTTGCCGTGGAGCGAGTCCTCGCTGCCGAAGAACGCCTTGAAGAGCTGCTGGTGCTCCGGGTTGTCGACGTCGACCTTCGCGGGCAGGAGCGCTCTCTGGTCCGGGGGCAGGGCGTCGAAGCCCTGCATGCGGATCGTCTGGACGGCGGCCCTCGGCAGGTTCACCCCGAACATCCGGATCCCGTTCGCGCGCGCGAACTGGAAGATGTCGCGGTAGTAGTTCCAGTGGTAGCCCCAGTTCTTGTACCAGTGCGACTCGGTGAGGAAGCCGTCCTCGGTGAGCGCCTTTTCCGAGTGCCAGCGTTCGAGCCAGGACTGCTCCGGCACGGGGTACATCTCGAGGCCCACGAGGACCTGCCGGCCCCGCTTGTGCAGCTCCTGGATGACCCGCAGCTGCACCTTGTGGAACTCGGCGTCCGTGTGGCTCTCGCCGACGAACAGGAGCTTCAGCCCGTCGAGCCGCGCCGCGAGCTCGGGCGGGGTGATCGTGTCGCCCTTCGCCGTGTCGGTGATCCCGTCGAGGACGACAGGGGCCTCGCGGTCCTTCCGGGCGGGGTCGCCGATGGCCAGGTTGAGGGCGCGGTCGTCCGCCCACAGGGCGGAGGCGGCGCCGGCGAGCAGGAGGACGGCGACGGGGGCAAATCGCTTCATGGGTTCACCTCGGAAGAGGACGGGGCACGCCGGGCGCGCCATCCCCGGAGCGTACCAGAACCGGGCGCGTCCGTTCTCGCCTCCCGGTGTAACATCCGCGCGTCCGCCCACGCCGCCGCATCCCTGGAGGCCTTCCATGACCCGCTCCCTCCCCGCCCGCGCCGCGCTGTTCCTTGCGATGACGGCCGGGGCCGGCCTCGCCGCCGAGAAAGCGAAGCCGGCACCCGCGAAGCCGACCCTCGAGGACCGGCTCTTCGAGGGCCTGCAGTGGCGCTCGATCGGCCCCTACCGGGGCGGGCGCGTGACCGCAGTCGCCGGGGTCGCGGGCCAGCCCCTCGTCTATTACATGGGCGCCACCGGGGGCGGCGTATGGAAGACGACGAACGCCGGGATCGACTGGGCCCCGATCACCGACGGCCAGGTGAAGACGGGCTCGGTCGGGGCGATCGCGGTGGCGCCGTCCGACCCGAACGTCGTCTACGTCGGCATGGGCGAGAGCTGCATCCGCGGCAACGTGTCCCACGGGGACGGCCTGTACCGCTCGACCGACGCCGGCAAGACGTGGGTCCACCTGGGCCTGCGCGACACCAGGCAGATCGGCCGCATCCGGGTGCACCCGCAGGACCCCGACCACGTCTGGGTCGCCGCCCTGGGGCACACCTGGGGGCCCAACGCCGAGCGCGGCGTCTTCCGTTCGCGAGACGGCGGCAAGACCTGGGCGAAGGTGCTGTTCGTCGACGAGAAGACGGGCGCCGTGGACCTCGCGATGGACCCCTCGAACCCGCGCGTCCTCTACGCCGCCTTCTGGCAGGTGCAGAGGACCCCGTGGAGCCTGGAGAGCGGCGGCCCCGGAAGCGCCCTCTACGAGACGACCGACGGCGGCGACACCTGGAAGAAGCTCGACGGGAAGGGCCTCCCGAAGGGCCCCTGGGGCCGCATCGGCGTCAGCGTCTCCCCCGCCCGGCCCGAGCGGGTCTACGCCGTCGTCGAGGCCGAGGAAGGCGGCGTCTTCCGCTCCGACGACGCCGGCGCCACCTGGCAGCGGACGAACGAGGAGCGCAAGCTCCGCCAGCGCGCCTGGTACTACACGCACGTCGTGGCCGACCCGAAGGAGCCGGACACGGTCTACGTCCTCAACGTGCAGCTCTTCCGCTCGAAGGACGGTGGCAAGACCTTCCAGGCGATCCGCGTCCCCCACGGCGACAACCACGACCTGTGGATCGCCCCCGAGGACCCCCGCCGCATGGTCGAGGGCAACGACGGCGGCGCCTCGGTCACCCTCGACGGGGGCGAGAGCTGGTCGAGCGTCGACAACCAGCCCACGGCCCAGTTCTACCACGTGGTCACGGACGACCGCTTCCCCTACCGCGTGTACGGCGCCCAGCAGGACAACTCCACCGTGTCGATCGCGAGCCGGACGAGCGGCCCTGGCATCGGCCGCACCGACTGGTACCCGGTGGCGGGCTGCGAGAGCGGCTTCGTCGCCCCGAAGCCCGGCGAACCCGATGTGACGTACGCCGGCTGCTACGGGGGCTACCTGGGCCGCCGGGATCACCGCACCGGCCAGGAGCGTGCGATCGGCGTCTGGCCCGACAACCCGATGGGCTGGGGTGCCGAGGGCATGAAGTACCGCTTCCAGTGGACGTACCCGATCCTGGCCTCCCGCCACGACCCGGGCGTCCTCTACGCGGCGGGCAACGTTCTCTTCCGCACGACGAGCGAGGGGCAGAGCTGGGAGGCCGTCTCCCCCGACCTGACCCGCAACGACGCGTCGAAGATGGGCCCCTCGGGCGGCCCGATCACGAAGGACAACACGAGCATCGAGTACTACGGGACGATCTTCGCCCTCGCCGAGTCGCCCCTCGACGGCAAGATCCTCTGGGCCGGCTCCGACGACGGCCTCGTCCACGTGACCCGGGACGGCGCAAGGACATGGTCGAACGTCACGCCCCGGGAGATGCCCGACTGGTCGCGGGTCAGCCAGATCGACCCCTCCCCGCACGACCCGGGGACGGCGTGGGTCGCGGCCAACCGCTACCAGCTCGACGACCACCGCCCCTACGTGTACGTGACGACCGACTTCGGAGCGACGTGGCGCCGCGCGGACGCCGGCCTGCCCGCCGACTCGTTCGTGCGCGCCGTGCGCGAGGACCCGAGGCGGCGGGGGCTCCTGTTCGCCGGCACCGAGACCGGCGTCCACGTCTCGTTCGACGCCGGCGCCTCGTGGCGTCCGCTCCAGCGAAACCTGCCGACCGTCCCCGTCACCGACCTCGTCGTCAAGGACGACGACGTGGTCCTCTCCACCCAGGGCCGCTCGTTCTGGATCCTCGACGACATCGCGCCGCTGAGACAGCTGACGCCCGAGGTGGCGCAGGCGCCGGCCCACCTGTTCGCCCCGTCGGTGGCGTACCGGTTCGGCGGGGCCGAGGGCCGCGGCGCGGTGGGCAAGAACCCCCCGTACGGCGCACGCTTCGACTACCTGCTGAAGGAGGCCCCGAAGGACGGCGAGGAGGTCACACTGGAGGTGCTGGACGCGAAGGGCGCGCTCGTCCGCGCGTTCTCCTCGAAAGAGGCCCAGAAGGACCGGGCGTCGGAACCGAAGGGCGAGGGAGACGAGGGGGACGGGGGCGGCGACGCGCCGAAGCCGATCCCGGCCAAGGCCGGCCTCAACCGCACCACCTGGGACCTGCGCTACCCGCCCGCCTCGAAGTTCGATGGCCTGATCCTGTGGGGCGGCGAGCTGGAAGGCCCACGCGCGGTGCCGGGCCGCTACCAGGTCCGCCTGACCGCCGGCGGACAGACGCTGACGCAGGCCTTCGAGCTGCGAAAGGACCCGCGGCTCGCGACGACCGACGAGGACTTCGCGAAGCAGTTCGCCCTGCTGAGCGAGGTCCGCGACAAGCTGACCGCGACGCACGACGGGATCGCGCGGCTCCGGGCGGTGAGCGCGCAGGCGAAGGTCGCGGCCGATCGGGCGAAGGGGACCGGGGCCGAAAGAGCGGTGGCCGAGGCCAGTGAGGCCCTGGTCAAGAAGCTGAGCGAGGTCGAGGAGGCGCTCTACCAGACGAAGAACCGCTCCAGCCAGGACCCCCTGAACTTCCCGATCCGCCTCAACAACAAGCTGGCCGCCCTGGGCTCGACGGTCGCGAGCGCCGACGCCGCGCCGACGGACCAGGCGTACGCCGTCTACCGCGACCTCGCCGCCCGCATCGACGCGGAGCGGGCCCTCCTCGAGCGCGTCCTCGCGGAAGACGTGCCGGCCTTCAATCGCCTCGTGCGCGAGCAGGACGTGCCGGCGGTCCGACCACCTCAGCCCTGAGCCGTCCGCTCACGCTCCCCAGGGCTCGTCGGGCTCGTCGCGCAGGGAGGTCCTGGCCTCCTCCCCGAGCAGGAGCCGTCGCATCCGGCGCAGGTCGTTCAGGAGGTGCCGGCTCGACTCGAGTTGCCCCTCGAGACGCTCGAGCTTCCAGGCCACGAGCCGGAGTGCCTCCTCCCGTCGGGCCTCGTGGACGGCCTTCGCCTCCTCGACGTCCTGCACCACCTCCGCCCGGGCCTGTCGCACGGCCTCGACCAGGAGCCTGACGTACTCGTGGGCGGCTTCGACGTTCTCGAACGGGGTCTCGGTCATCTCTGCCCCACGGCTACGGTGTGACCACGACGTCGAAGCCGTGGCACTGCGGCGGGTGGAGCTCCTGCCCGGCGGGGTCCACGTCCGTGACGCACAGGACCGGCTCCCAGGTGCCCCCCGCGTACCCGGTGTCGCGGCGGCAGGACCCCCCGGTCGTGCCGTGGACATCCCACTTGCCGTCCCCCTCGAAGTCGATCCAGAAGAAGAGAGCGTCCTTCTCCGGGTCGGTGGTCGCGCACATGTTGAAGCGCACGGAGAGGGGCGCCGATCCCGTGATCGTGCCCTTCACCGCGTCCGGCGTGCTCTTGAAGACCGCCGTCGGCGGGAGGTTGCCCGAGGGCGGCGGCGAGGGCCCGCTGTTGCCGGGCAGCACGGTGACCGTCGTCGCGCACCGCGCGCTCTGGGTCGCGGTCGCGACCGTGAAGGACGCGGTGTAGCTGCCGGCCGTGCCGTAGGTGTGGGGCACGTCCGCGTTGCTCCCGCTCTGCCCGTCGCCGTAGCTCACGCTCACGGTGAACGGACCTTCCGCTCCCGAGACGGCCAGCAGGAACGACACGGCGAGCGGGGCCGCCCCCGAACCCGGCCGGGACTCGCAAGTGGCGGCGAGCGACGGGGCCGTGACCGTCGTCTCCTCCTTCTGGCACGCCTGCCAGGACAGGGCCGACAGCGCCAAGAGTGCCGCCGGGACCGCCGGTCGCCGCGTCATGCTCGCCTCCCCGATGCCCGAATGATACGCGCTTGACGGCCGTTCGGCGGGGCGGCTATCGTCCGCCCATGCCCGAGGTCAACGTCGCGCTGGTCGGCTACGCGTTCATGGGCCGCGCCCACAGCAACGCCTGGCGCCAGGTGTCCCGGTTCTTCTCGCCGAAGCTCACCCCGCGGCTGAAGGTGATCTGCGGCCGGGACCGGGCGAACGTGAAGAAGGCGGCGGCCCAGCTCGGTTGGGAGGAGTGGGCCACCGACTGGCGAGAGGTCGTCGCCCGGAAGGACGTCGACGTCGTCGACGTCTCCACTCCCGGCGACAGCCACCCCGAGATCGCGATCGCGGCGGCGAAGGCAGGCAAGGCCATCCTCTGCGAGAAGCCCCTCGCCAACGACGTGCGCGGGGCGAGGGCCATGCTGAAGGCGGTCCGCAAGGCCGGCGTCCTCCACATGATCTGCCACAACTACCGGCGGATCCCCGCGGTGATGCTGGCCCGCGAGCTCGTGGCCTCGGGCAAGCTCGGCCGGGTCTACCACTACCGCGGCACCTACCTGCAGGACTGGCCGGTCGACCCGCAGATGCCGCTCTACTGGCGGTTCCGCAAGGAGAAGTCGGGCTCGGGCGCGCTCGGGGACATCCTCTCCCACTCGCTCGACCTCGGCCGGTTCGTGCTGGGCAGCGAGGTGACCGAGGTCGCCGGGGCCCTGGAGACGTTCGTGAAGCTCCGTCCGCTGCCCGAGAACCCAGGCCGGAAGGGCCGGGTGAGCGTCGACGACGCCGCGCTCTCCCTCGTGCGCTTCGCCAACGGGGCGGTGGGCTCGATCGAGGGCTCTCGCTTCGCCACCGGGCGGAAGAACTACAACCGCTTCGAGGTGAACGGCAGCCGAGGGAGCGTGGCGTTCGACCTCGAGCGGATGAACGAGCTCGAGTACTACTCGCGCGACGACGAGGACAAGGAGCGAGGATTCCGCCGCATCCTCGCCACCGAGCCGCAGCACGCCTTCTTCGGCGCCTGGTGGCCGGCCGGTCACGTCATCGGCTACGAGCACACGTTCATCCACACCGTCTACGACTTCCTGCAGGCCCTCGCCTCCGGTAAGGGGGTGAAGCCCGACTTCGAGGATGGCCTCCGCAACCAGCTCGTCCTCGAGGCCATCGAGAGGGGGGCCCGCACGCGGCGATGGGTGCGGGTGGCGAATCCCTGATAGGCTCGCCCCGTGAAGGTCCCGGCCGCCGCGGGTTTCCTCATCCTGTTGGCCGCAGCCGACCCGCCGTCTGCGCAGTCGCAGGCGGTTTCCCCCGCCTACGACGCCGTCGTCGGGCGCTACATCACCGGCGACCGCGCCGGGGCGGTCGCGGACCTCGCCACCTGGCCGGAGGAGCAGCTGGGCGAGGCGACGGCCGCGCTCTATGCGCTCCATCAGACGGCCGTTGCCTGCCCACAGTGCCCCGCCTCGGTCGAGTGGCAGCGGATCGCACGGGTGGCGCTGATGCTGCAGTCCGACTGCGCCCGGCAGGCACGCCGGGATGGGAGGCCCTCCCGGCCGCACGAGGCGGCGGCGGCGGCGATCGCCCGGATGCTGGCGTCCGACCCGGCCCTTCAGGCGTTCGCCGCGCGCTGGTACGAGACGATGGTGGGCCTCGCCCAGGGAGAGAACCGCTGGGACGAGGCCCTCGACTGGGCCGACGCGGGGCTGCGGGCGTTCCCGCAATCCCCCGAGCTGCTCCTGGCGCGCGGCGCCAACGAGGAGACCGTGGCGGCCCAGGCCGCGCTCCCCTCGAGCGAGCTGGCGCTGATTGCCAACCAGTCGCAGAGGGGCGTCAACCTTCAACGCCAGCAAGACGGGCTCTTTCGGCTCGAACGGGCCCGCGACGCGTTCCTTGCCGCGCTCGCCGCGGCACCCGGGCTCCCCGAGGCCCGGCTGCGCCTCGGCCGCGTACAGTGGAGGCTGGGCCGGGCGTCGGAAGCCCGCGAGATCCTCGAGGGGCTCCTGTCGACCCAGGAGGCCGGTCCCTCCGCGTTTCTCGCCCACCTCTTCCTCGGCCGCGTCCACGAGGACGCCGGCCGCCTCGACGACGCGCTCGGCTGCTACGAGTCCGCCCTCGCTCTCCACCCGCGCGCCCAGTCGGCCCTCGTGGCCCGGAGCCACCTGCGGCTGCGACGCGGAGACGCCGCCGGCGCCCGCAAGGACGCCGAGACGGCCGTCGCCGCCGGGGGCCACCGGCTGACCGAGGACCCGTTCTGGCTCTACCCGTGGGGCGCCGCGGTGGGCGCTCAGGAGCACCTCGAAGCCCTGCGCCGCGAGGCCTCGCCGTGACTCCCCTCCTCGTTCTCCTCCTCGCCGGTGCCGGGGGCCAGCAGCCCCCGAGCTTCGCCGTCGACGTCGAGGCGGTCTACGTCGACGTCTTCGTCACGGACGCGACCGGCCCGGTGACGGGCCTCACCGAGAGGGACTTCGAGCTACGCGAGGACGGGCGCCGGCGGCGGGTCGAGCTGGTGACGATCGACTCGCTCCCCCTGACCACCTTCCTCGTCCTCGACACGAGCGGCAGTGTCCAGGGAGAGAAGCTCGCGCAGCTCCAGGCCGCCAGCCTCGCGCTGCTCGGCGGGCTGCGCCCGGGGGACGAGGCGGCCCTGCTCACCTTCGACCAGGAGATCGAGATGCGCGTGCCGCCGACCGCGGACACGACCAGGCTCGGGCGAGGGGTGAGCGGGATCCTGCCCGGGGGCTCGACCGCCCTCTACGACGCGCTCTACGCCGGCACCATGCTCGCCTCCGGGCGGGGGCGCTCGCTGCTCGTGCTGTTCACCGACGGCGAGGACAACACGAGCTGGCTCGACGACGCGCAGCTCCGCCGCGTGCTCGAGGAGTCGAACGTCCTCGTGCAGGCCGTGGGCATCGTCCCCCCCGAGCGGCCGCGCGTCCTCCCGGGACGCTCGTCGCTGCAACCCGCGCCCGAGCCGATCACGGTGCGCACGCTTCGACGCCTCGCCGAGGTCACGGGGGGTCGCTTCTGGCCCGCGGCGTCCCCCGAGCGGCTCGCGGACTCCTTCCTCGCCATCCTCCAGGCGATGAAGACGCGCTACGTGCTCCGCTTCGAGCCCGACCCGGTGAGGCGGGAAGGCCTGCACCAGCTGGAGGTGCGTCTCACCCGGCGCAAGGGCAAGGTCCACTGCCGCAAGGCCTACTTCGTCGGCCCCGGACGTCCCTGAGGGCGTGCCTTTCGCTTTGGAGCTCTCACCATGACGACATCCGCGTCCCGTGCTCTCGGGCTTCTCGTCCTGACACTGGTCGCCGTGCGACCGGCCTCGGCGCAGGCGCCTGCGCCCGCCGCGACCGACTCCAACACCCCGCTCCACCTGCTGAAGCCCGACTACCCGGTCCCCTACGGCCCCACGACGCCCGAGAAGGTCACCGAGGTGCTCCAGCGCGTCCGCGGCTACCTGGAGGCGCAGACACCGGCCCGGATCGTCGACCGCGTGACCGGCCAGCCCCTTGCCGACCTCGCGAAGCCCGGCGCCGAGGCCATCGTCGAGCCCGGGGCCTTCCGCGTGACGAGCTACGAGTGGGGCGTCGTCTACTCCGGCATGCTGCTCGCCGCGGAGACGACGGGCGACCCGGGCTTCAAGGACTACGTGGTTCGGCGACTCGGTCTCGTCGCCGCGCTGGCCGATCATTACCGGAATCACCCCGTCCCGAACGGCCCTCTCCGCTCGGTCCTGGATCCGCGCGCCCTCGACGACGCGGGCTCCCTGTGCGCGGCGATGATCAAGGCCTCGCGCGCGGGCCTCGCGACGGACCTCCGGCCCATGATCGACAACTTCATCGGCTTCATCAGCACGAAGGAGTTCCGCCTCGCCGACGGGACGCTGGCCCGCAACCGACCGCAGCCCAACACCCTCTGGCTGGACGACCTCTACATGGGCGTGCCCGCGCTCGCGCAGATGGGGAAGCTCACCGGCGAGCGCCGCTACTACGACGACGCGGTGAAGCAGGTCCTCCAGTTCTCCCGCCGGATGTTCAACCGCGATCTGGGCCTCTTCATGCACGGCTGGGTGCAGGGGATGGAGGTCCACCCCGAGTTCCGCTGGGCCCGGGCGAACGGCTGGGCGGTCATGACGCTCGTGGAGCTGCTCGACGTGCTGCCGGAGGACCACCCCGACCGTGCGGCGCTCGTCGACCTCCTGCGCGCCCACGTCAAGGGGCTGGCCGCCCGCCAGTCCGGGTCGGGCTTCTGGCACCAGCTGCTGGACCGGGAGGACTCGTACCTCGAGACGTCCGCCACCGCGATCTACGCCTACGCGATGGCCCGGGCGATCGACCGCGGCTGGATCGACCCGGTAGCCTACGGACCCGCGACCGTCCTCGCGTGGAACGCCGTCACGACGAAGGTCGACGCGCAGGGCCAGGTCGAGGGCACGTGCGTCGGCACCGGCATGGGCTTCGATCCGGCCTTCTACTACCACCGTCCCACGAGCCCCTTCGCGGCCCACGGATACGGGCCGGTTCTCCTGGCGGGCGCGGAGATGGTCCGGCTGGCGAAGACGTACCGGTTCGAGATCAACGACAGCAGCACGCAGCTCTACCGGTGAGAGGGGCGGGCATGGGAGTGGTCGGCTGGGGCCTCGTCGGCTGCGGGGACATCGCCGCGAAGCGCGTGGCCTCCGCCCTGGGCCAGGCCGAGGGCAGCGCCCTCGTCACCGTGGCCCGTGCCCGCGCGGCGCTGGCCGCGGAGTTCGCGGAGCGACACGGGGCGAGGCGCTGGCACGCCGACTGGCGCGACGTCCTGGACGACGCCGACGTCGACGCCGTCTATCTGGCGACGCCGGTGCGGCTCCACGCCGAGCAGGCGGTCGCCGCGGCCGAGGCGGGCAAGCACGTTCTCTGCGAGAAGCCGATGGCCCTCGACGCGGCCGGGTGCGAGCGCATGATCGCGGCGGCCCGGGCCCACGGCGTGCGTCTGGGTGTCGCGTACTACCGGCACCACTACCCCGTGATCGCGCGCCTGCGGGAGCTCGTCTCGTCGGGCGAGATCGGCGAGCCGGTGCTGGCGCACGCCCAGGCCTTCGAGCTCTTCGACCCCGGTCCCGATGACCCGCGCGCCTGGCTGATGCGCCGCCGCGAGTCGGGCGGCGGGCCCATGGCCGACTTCGGCTGCCACCGCATCGAGGTGCTGCTCGACCTGCTGGGCCCGGTGGCCGAGGTCCACGGCTTCCCCGACAACGTCCGCTACAGGGAACGCGAGGTCGAGGACACCTGCGTGGCCCACCTCCGCTTCCGGAGCGGGGCGGTGGCCGTCCTGGCGGTGACGCACGCCGCCGCCGAGCCGCGCGACACGCTGGAGGTCTTCGGGACGCGGGGCTCGGCTCACCTGGGCGTTCTCAACCGGGGGGCCCTGCGCATCGTGACCGCCGCCGGCCCTCGCGAGGAGCGCCACCCGCCGCACCCGAATCTCCACCTCCCCCTCGTCGAGGACTTCGTGGCGTCGATCCGCGATGGCCGGGAGCCGCAGGTGACGGGGAAAGTCGGCCTCGAGGTGGCCCGGGTGATGGCCCGGATCTACGGCGAGTAGGGGGAGAAAGAGAGGCTCGGCATCGAGTACACTTTCGTCAGCAGCCGCCGCGACTTCGGCGTGGGCGGCCTGCCGCCGGGCGTTCCCATATCGAGAAGGCATCCCGGTCGAGGCCCGCTCCTCGCGGTGGGTCTTCGTGCTGGGCCACCGGCTCGGCCGCAGGTAGTCAGGCCGAGGTCGGTGCGTCTCGACCGGTCCTTGGACGACGCAGAGGAAAGGAAGCCAAGATGAAGGTGAACGCACCGTCCCCATCCCGAGGCGCTCGACGGGTCCCGAGGGGCGTCCTCGCGGTGGCCTGCGCGAGCCTCCTCCTCCCGGGTGAGGCCACCCTCCTGGCGCAGGCGCCGCCCCCCGCGGACGCAAAGACGGCCGCCGCGCCGGCGGAGACCGCGGCGAAGCTCCCGCCCGAGCAGCTCGACTCGCTCGTGGCGCCGATCGCCCTCTACCCCGACCCGCTCCTCGCCCAGACCCTCGCGGCGTCCACCTACCCGCTCGAGATCATCCAGCTGCAGCAGTGGCTCGCGAAGAACGGCAGCCTCAAGGACAAGGCCCTCGCCGACGCCGTGGCCAAGCAGCCCTGGGAACCCGCCGTCCAGTCGATGGCGGCTTTCCCGGACGCGGTCAAGCGGCTCGCCGAGGACATCCAGTGGACGGCGGACCTCGGCAACGCCTTCCTCGCACAGCAGAGCGACGTCATGGACGCCGTCCAGCGGATGCGCAAGAAAGCGAAGGACAACAACGCCCTCGCCTCGACCGAGCAGCAGAAGGTCGAGACCAAGGTCGTCGAGACGAAGCAGGTCATCGTCATCGAGCCGGCGAAGCCGGAGGTGATCTACGTCCCCTCCTACAGCCCGACCTACGTCTACGGCCCCCCGGTCTATCCGTACCCGCCCATCTACTACCCGCCCTACACCCCCGGCGCGGCGTTCTTCTCGTTCAGCATGGGCGTCATGATCGGCGCGGCCTGGGGCGGCGCCTGGGGCCACTGCGGCTGGGGCCACAACGACATCAACGTCAACGTCAACAACAACTACAACCGGAACGCCAACATCAACCGGAACACCAACGTCAACGCCAACCGGAGCGGAGCGAACTCCTGGCAGCACAACTCGCAGCACCGGGGCGGAGCGCCCTACGCCGACAAGGCCACCGCGAGCAAGTACGGCGGCACGGCCCGCGGCGACTCCCTCTCGAGCCGCCAGGCGAGCGCGGGGCAGCAGCAGGCGCGAAGCGGAGCGAGCTCCGCGAACCGTGCCAGCGCGGGCGGCGGCGGCGGCGACCGGATCGGTGGCCGCGAGGTCGGCGGCGGAAGCTCACGCCCGAGCCCGAGCTCGAGCTCCAGCTCCCGGGGCGGCGGCTTCAGCAGCTCGGGCGGTTACAGCGGCAGCAGCGCGCGGTCCGCCAGCTCACGCGGGGCCTCCAGCTACGGAGGCGGAAGCCGGGGCGGCGGCGGAAGGAGGCGGTGAGGTGAGAACCATGGAATCGAGACCCGCCTTCCGCTTCCCCGCCGGTCTCCTCGGCGCCCTCCTCCTGCTCACTCCCGTCGCGCGCGCGCAATCGGCACCGCCGGCCCAGAAGACGTTCCCCTCGGCGGAGGCGGCGGCCGAGGCCCTCGTCTCGGCCGCGGAGACGTTCGACGTCCTTGCCCTCAAGGCGATCTTCGGGCCCGAGGGGATCGACCTCGTGGTCACGGAGGACGCTGTCCAGGACAAGAACCAGGCGACGCAGTTCGCCGCGACCGCTCGCGAGAAGCTCGTCGTCGCGACCGATCCGAAGAACGCGAAGAAGGCCACGTTGATCGCCGGCAAGGGCGAGTGGCCCCTGCCGATCCCGATCGTCAAGGCCGGGAGCGCGTGGCGCTTCGACACCGTCGCCGGCCGCCGGGAGGTCCTCCTCCGCCGTATCGGCCGGAACGAGCTCGACGCCATCCAGGTCTGCCGGGGCTTCGTCGAGGCGCAGCACGAGTACGCCTCGCAGCGGCGCGACGGCGCGCGCGTGAACCAGTACGCGCAGAAGATCGTCAGCACCCCGGGAAAGCAGGACGGCCTCGCCTGGCAGAACCCGGACGGGACCTGGGGCGGACCGGTGGGCGAGCCGATCGCCCGCGCGATCGCGGAGGGCTACCGGGACAAGTACGAGCCGTACCACGGCTACTACTTCAAGGTCCTGAAAGGCCAGGGCCCAAGGGCGCCGCTCGGCGAGCTCGACTTCGTCGTCCAGGGCGTGATGATCGGCGGCTTCGCCCTCGTGGCGGCGCCGGCGGACTACGAGAAGACCGGCGTGAAGACGTTCCTCGTCAGCCACGACGGCGTCGTCTGGGAGAAGGACCTCGGGCCGAAGACGGTCGAGGCCTTCCGGGCGATGGAACGCTTCGACCCGGACAAGACCTGGAGCCCGGTCCTGGAAGACTGATCGGGAGCACGCCGACGCGGACTTTGAGCTACTGACGCGGCTTCAGCTCGCGCAACCAGACGTTGCGGAAGCGGACCCGGTGGCTGTGGTCCTGCAGGCCGATCGGCAGCTTCTCCGGGTGTGCGGCGTACGGCGTCCTCACCCGGTTCGTGGCCGGCCCGATGAACTCCATCGCGTGCTGGACCAGGACGCCGTTGTGGAAGACGGTCACCCGCGCGCGCTTGACGACGGCCCCCGCCGCGTCGAAGCGGGGCGCCTCGAACACGATGTCGTAGGCCTGCCACTTCCCCGGAGGTCGGCTGGCGTTGACGAGCGGCGGGTACTGGCCGTAGAGCGCCCCCGCCTGGCCGTCCGGGTAGGTCGCGTTGCCGTAGCTGTCGAGGACCTGGATCTCGTAGCGGCCGCCGCCGAAGAAAACCCCGCTGTTGCCGCGGTCCTGACCGCTGCCGGCGGCGGGCTCCGGCGTCATCCACTCGATGTGGAGCTGGACGTCGCCGAAGCCCTGCTTCGTCTCGATCCCGCCGGTCTTCGGGACGACCTCGAAGCAGCCGTTCTCGACCTTCCACGCCGCGGCGGCGCCGTCCTTCTGGCTCTTCCACGCCGAGAGGTCCCGGCCGTCGAAGAGCACGACCGCGTCCGCGGGCGGCCGGCCCGGCGCCTCGGGCGGCACTCCGGTCCCGGGATCGACGATTGCGGGCTGCGGCCGGTCGAGGGAGTGCTGCGGCCAGCCCTCCGGGTCCCCCGGGGCCTGCGCGTAGGCCGGTGCGGCGAGAAGGAGCAGGATCGCGGCGGTTCTCATGTCGGGCCTCCTACTGCGCCATCTCGAGCACGACGATCGTATCCACCGGGTCGAGCGCGGCCGGGTCGAGGCGCAGCACGAGGGAGTCCTTCTCGAGCTTGAAGGGGACGGGCTTCGCGCTGCCGAAGTACGAAGCCGCCTTCACGGCCTTCGACGGCCGCGGGAGGGCGAGCGCCGCGTCCGGCCAGTCGAGGACGTGCACGAACACCCGGTTGCCCTTCTGCGTGGTGACGCCCCAGGGCCGCGGGGGCAGCGGCCCGCCCCGGGTGCCGTAGATCGTCTCGCCCTTCGCCTTCAGCCAGTCCCCCACCTCGGCCAGCCGCTCGACGAACTCGGGCTGGATGCTGCCGTCCGGCCGCGGGCCGACGTTGAGCAGCAGGTTCGCGTCGTACCCGGCCGACTTCACGAGCAGCTGGACGATCTGCTTCGTGGTCTTGTAGCGGCTGTCGTTCTTGTTGTAGCCCCACGCGTTGTTGATCGTCTCGCACATCTCCCGCGGCAGCTCCCCGACCTTCGAGTCCTCGTTGAACCCGGCGGTGTTGTGGCCGGGGAGGTCCTTCTCGAACATCTGGAAGTCCTCGCCCGGGAAGGGCAGGCGGTGGTGGTTGTTGCCGACGAGCGCCGCCGGCTGCAGGTCGTGGATCAGCTTGTAGGTCTTCCCCAGGCGCCAGTCGGCCTCGGGCTTGTCCCACCAGCCGTCGAACCAGATCCCGCCGATGTCTCCGTAGCCCGTGAGCAGCTCCTTGAGCTGCGCGTCCATGTAGTCCAGGTACCGGTACCAGTCGCCCTGGTCGTCGCGGCCGGAGAAGCGGCCGGTGCGCCCGCGCGGGAAGTAGTCCGGGTGGTGCCAGTCGAGGTGCGAGTGGTAGAAGAAGAGCTTGATGCCCTCCTTGCGGCACGCCTCGGCGAGCATCTTGAGGACGTCCTTCCCGTACGGCGTGCGATCGACCACGTCGTAGCCGCTCACCTTCGAGTCCCACATCGCGAACCCGTCGTGGTGCTTGGAGGTGATCGTGATGTACTTCATCCCCGCCGCCTTGGCCATCGCCACCCAGGCGGCCGGGTCGTACTTCACCGGGTTGAACGCAGGGGGCATGTCGCGCTCGTACTCGGGCCCGGTGATGCGCTTGTTGTTCATCACCCACTCGCCCTCCCCGGGGACGGCGTAGACGCCCCAGTGGATGAAGAGCCCGAAGCGCGCCTCCTGGAACCAGGCCCGCGCCTTCAGGTTCTCGGGCGAGGGGGCGTAACCCTCCTGGGCCGAGGACGGGGGTGCCGTCCCCGCGAGCAGGGCCGCGGCGACGGCGGCGACGAGAGTCCGCTTCATGGTGCACCTCCGGGTTCGCGAGAAGGGGTCCGGCAGAGCGCCCGACACCGGGCGCCTCAGAGCTGCGCGGCCTTGAACGTGTCGCAGGTGGCGGGGTCGCCGCTCTGCAGGCCCTGCCGGAGCCAGCGCACGCGCATGTCCGAAGAGCCGTGCGTCCACGACTCGGGCACGACGTAGCCCTGGGACTGCTCCTGGATCTTGTCGTCGCCGATCGCGGCCGCCGCCCGCAGCCCCTCCTCGAGGTCGCCGGGGTCGAGGGTGTAGTGGCCGGCCTGCGCCGCGCGGTTGCTCCAGACGCCGGCGAAGCAGTCGGCCTGCAGCTCGAGCCGCACCGACAGGTCGTTCGCCTGCTCCTGGCTGCGGGCGCGCTGCTGCATCGCGGTCACCTGGTCGGACACGCCCAGCAGGTTCTGCACGTGGTGGCCGATCTCGTGGGCCACGACGTAGGCCTGGGCGAAGTCGCCGGGGGCGCCGAAGCGCCGGTCGAGCTCGCGGAAGAAGGAGAGGTCGAGATAGACCTGCTGGTCCCCCGGGCAGTAGAAGGGCCCCACCGCCGCCGACGCGTAGCCGCACGCCGAGGCCACGCGCCCGTCGAACAGCACGAGCTTCGGCTCGCGGTAGCGGCCCTGGAGCACCTGCCCCCACACGTCCTCGGTCGACCCGAGGACACGGCTGATGAACTGCGCCTGGGGGTCGTTCGGGGGCGGCCCACTGCTCTGGGCCGCGGGGGGCGGCGCGATCTGCTCGACGAGGCCCAGCAGGGGCAGGAGCTGCCTCGGGTCTGCGCCGGTCAGCAGCGAGATGGCCAGCACGACCAGGAGGCCGATACAGCCGAACCCCCCGGCCCGTCCCCCGGGCACCCGCATGCCCCGGCGGTCTTCGACGTTCGAGCTCTCGCGAGCGCCTCCCCAACGCATGATCGGCCTCCAATAGGGATGGGGTCGGCCCGCCGTGACGACCCGGCGAGCGGACGCGCGGGGATGATATCCGATTCCACGGTTGACACACGTTCGCCCTGCGGTTAGCGTGCGCGACGTCCGGTAACCCCCCGTCCCCGAGGAGGTTGGACATGACCCCGAAGAGCGCCTCCCCGAACCGCCGACGCGGCCGGCTCGCCCTCGCCCTCCTTTTGACCGGGGTCGTCGCGGGTGCTTCGTGCGGCCGGGCCGAGGCGCCCAGGGGGAGCGCCGGCCGGCCGCTCCGGATCGCATTCGTCCCCAAGGGCACCACCCACGAGTTCTGGCGCACGATTCACGCGGGGGCGGTGAAGGCCCGGCAGGACCTCCTCGCCCGGGGTGTCCACGTGGACCTCGTCTGGAAGGGTCCCCTGCGGGAGGACGACCGCGAGCAGCAGGTGCAGGTGGTCGAGTCCTTCGCGAGCCAGGGCATGGACGGGATCATCCTCGCCCCGCTCGACGAGAAGGCGCTGGTCCGGCCGGTCGAGGAGGCGAAGCGCCTCGGCGTGCCGACCGTGGTCGTGGACTCGGCCCTCGCCTCGGACCAGATCGTGAGCTTCGTGGCCACCGACAACGTGAAGGGCGGCGAGATGGGGGCCGACGAGCTGGGCCGCCTCATGGGCGGGAAGGGCCGGGCTCTCCTGCTGCGCTACCAGGAGGGGTCGGCGAGCACGACCGCGCGCGAGGAGGGCTTCCTCTCCAGGCTGGAGTCCGCGTGGCCCGGCGTCGAGCTCGTCGTGGCCGACCAGTACGCGGGCCCCACGGTGGACACCGCCAAGCGCGCCTCGGAGAACCTCCTCAACCGGCACGGCCGGGACATCCAGGGTGTCTTCGTCGTGAACGAGACGGCGGCGACCGGGATGGTTCTCGCCCTCCAGGACGCGGGGCTCGCGGGCAAGGTCAAGCTGGTGGGGTTCGACGGCACGCCCACGCTGGTGGCGGCGATGCGCGCCGGGCACCTCCACGGCTTCGTCCTCCAGAACCCCTTCAAGATGGCGGCGCTCGGCGTCGAGACGCTGGTCGACCACCTCCTGGGCAAGGCCGTGCCGAAGCGCATCGACACCGGGGCGATCGTGGTGACGCCGCAGAGCCTCGACTCCCCCGCGACCCGCGAGCTCCTCGAGCCGCCCCTCGACCGCTACCTCAAGCCCGGCGAATGACGGTCGCCCTGCGGCTCACCGGCATCGTGCAGCGCTTCGGGGCGACCCTCGCCCTCGACGGCGCCTCGCTCGAGCTGCGCCCCGGCGAGGTGCACGCTCTCCTGGGCGAGAACGGCGCCGGCAAGAGCACGCTGCTCGCGATCGTGGGCGGCCTCCGGCGGCCGCAGGCGGGGGCCCTGGAGGTGAGCGGGGTGCCCTACGCCCCGCGCTCCCCGCGGGACGCGCGCGAGCGGGGCATCGCCCTCATCCACCAGGAGCTCTCGCTCTTCCCCCACCTCACCGTCGCCGAGAACGTGTTCATGGGCGCGGAGCCCGCCCGCCGCGGGCTGTGGAACAGGACGCAGGCGCGCCGCCGCACCCGCGAGGTCCTGGCCGAGTTCGGCCACCCCGAGATCGACCCCGAAGCGGTCGCGGGACGCCTGCCGGTGGGCGCGCGGCAGGTGGTCGAGATCTGCCGCGCCATGGCCGCCCGGGCGCGGGTGCTCCTCATGGACGAGCCCACCAGCAGCCTGCCTCGCGGCGACGTGGAGCGGCTCTTCGCCGTCGTGCGCCGCCTCGCCGCCGCCGGCGTGGCCGTCGTCTACATCAGCCACTTCCTGGAGGAGACGCGGTCCGTCGCGTCGTCGTTCACCGTCCTGCGGGACGGGAGGACGGTCGGGACCGGCCCGCTCGAGACGGTCTCCAACGACGAGCTGATCGCCCTGATGGTGGGCCGGACGGTGGGCGCGCTGTTTCCCCGGCGCGAAGGCCGGCCGACCGGGGACGTGGCCCTCGAGGTGGATGCGCTCGCCGCACCGGGCCTGCGCGAGGCCTCGTTCGCCGTCCGCCGCGGCGAGGTGCTCGGCATCTTCGGCCTCATGGGCTCGGGGCGCACCGAGATGGTCCGCGCCCTCTTCGGCCTCGCCCGGCCCGCCGCCGGCCGCCTGCGCCTGGCCGGCCGCGAGCAGCCGCTCCTCGCGTCACCCGCGCGACGCCTCACCGGCGGCATCGGCTACCTGAGCGAGGACCGCAAGGGCGAGGGCCTCGCGCTCCCCCTCTCGGTCGCCGACAACGTCACGCTGACCCGCCTCTCCTCGTGCTCCCGCCACGGCGTGCTCGAACCCCGGGCCCAGCGCCGGCAGGCGGCGGCGCGCGCCGAGGCCCTCCACGTGCGCTACCGCGACCCGGACCAGGCGGTGCGCACGCTCTCCGGGGGCAACCAGCAGAAGGTGGCCTTCGCCCGCCTCGTCCACCAGGAGGCGGACGTGCTCCTCCTCGACGAGCCCACGCGCGGGGTCGACGTGGCGAGCAAGGCGCAGATCTACGAGGCCGTGGCCGCGGCGGCGGCGGCGGGCAAGGGCGTCCTCATGGTCAGCTCCTACCTGCCCGAGCTGCTCGGCGTCTGCGACCGATTGGCAGTGATGAGCCGCGGCCGGCTGGGGAGCGCCCGGCCGGTGGCGGAGTGGACTCCGGAGTCGGTCCTGGAGGCGGCGATCGGCGCATGAGCGACTTTCGGCAGAGGATCGTGCGCCTGGGCCCGTTCGTGGGGCTGCTGCTCGTGGTCGCCTTCTTCGCCCTCGCGAGCGGGGCGCCCGAGCGCTACCTCTCCGGCAACAACCTGCGCGTGGTGCTCGCCCAGACGGTCATCGTCGCGATCGGGGCGATCGGCATGACGCTCGTCATCGTCGGCGGCGGGATCGACTTGTCGGTCGGCTCCACGATCGCCCTCACCGGCGTCCTGTGCGCCAGCCTCCTGCGCGACGGCTGGGGGCCGGCCCTCGGCGTCGTCGTCGCGGTCCTGACCGGGGGCCTCGTCGGGCTCCTGAACGCCGTCGCGATCACCCGCCTGCGGGTCGTCCCCTTCATCGCCACCCTCGGGATGCTGGGCGTCGCCCGCGGCACGGCCAAGTGGCTCGCCCGGCAGACGACGGTCAACCCGCCGCCCTCCTGGGTCAACGACCTGGCCGTGACGGTCCCGCCCGCCCCCTGGATGCTCTTCGCCTCCGGCGTCTGGATCGCCCTCGCCCTGGCCGTCCTCATGGCCTTCGTCCTGCGCCGCACGGTCTTCGGCCGGCGGGTCTTCGCCCTCGGCTCGAACGAGGCGGCCGCGAGGGCCTGCGGCATCGACACCGACCGCCTGAAGCTCGCCATCTACGGCGCGGCCGGCCTCTTCTTCGGCCTCGCCGGGGTCATGCAGATGTCGCGCCTGCGGCAGGGGGACCCGACGGTGGCCGCGGGGACCGAGCTCGACGTCATCGCCGCCGTGGTCATCGGCGGGGGCAGCCTGAACGGGGGCGAGGGCAGCATCCTCGGCTCCATGGTCGGGGCCCTCGTCATGGCCTTCCTCCGCAACGGCAGCCAGCAGATGGGCTGGCCGACCTACGTCCAGGAGATCCTGATCGGCGTCATCATCGTGGCCGCGGTCGCCCTCGACCGCTGGCGCCACTCGAAGGGAGGCGGCGAATGAAGCTCATGCGTTTCGGGCCCCCGGGCGGCGAAAAGCCCGGGCTGATCCTCCGCGACGGCACGCGGGTCGACGCCTCGGCCCCCGGCTGGGACTGGGACGAGCGCTTCTTCGACGGGGACGGCCTCGCCCGCCTGGCCGCGTGGGCCCGCGAGCATGCCGCCTCCGCCCCGACGGTGCAGGGGACCGAGCGGCTCGGCCCGTGCGTGGCCCGTCCCTCCAAGATCGTCTGCATCGGGCTCAACTACGCCGACCACGCCCGCGAGACCGGCGCGAAGATCCCGGACGAGCCGGTCATCTTCTTCAAGGCCACCACGGCCCTGTGCGGACCGGACGACGACCTCGTTCTCCCCCGCGGGTCCGTGAAGACGGACTGGGAAGTGGAGCTGGCCGTGATCATCGGCCGCCGGGCCCGCTACGTCGCGCCCGAGGACGCGGCGCAGTACGTGGCCGGCTACGCCCTCCACAACGACTATTCGGAGCGCCAGGACCAGCTCGAGCGCGGGGGCCAGTGGTCGAAGGGCAAGAGCCAGGACACCTATGCCCCCCTCGGCCCGTTCCTCGCCACTCCCGACGAGATCGCCGACGTGAAGGGTCTGCCGATGTGGCTCACCGTCAACGGCGAGACCCGCCAGAAGAGCAGCACCGACCAGATGGTCTTCGACGTACCGACGCTCGTGGGCTACCTGAGCCGGTTCATGACGCTGCTGCCCGGCGACGTGATCAGCACGGGGACGCCCCACGGCGTCGGCCTCGCCGGCAACCCGCCCGTCTTCCTCAAGGCGGGCGACGTCGTGGAGCTGGGGATCGAGGGCCTGGGCCGGCAGCGCCAGACCGTCGTGCCCCCGGTCTAGGGCCAGACGCATCGAGGAGGACCCGACCATGAAGCGCTTCGGACAGCTGATCGGCCTGCGGCCGGAGGTGCTCGAGGAGTACAAGCGGTACCACGAGGCGGTGTGGCCGGAGATCCTCGGGGCCATCCGCGAGGCCGGCATCCGCAACTACTCGATCTTCCACTTCGACGGGAAGCTCTTCGCGTACTTCGAGTACGTGGGACCGGACGAGGAGTTCGGGGCCCGCATGCGAAAGCTCGCGAGCGCCCCCCGCATGCGCGAGTGGTGGGACATCACGGACCCCATGCAGCGCCCTCTGGAAGGCCGCGCCCCCGGCGACTGGTGGGTCGACATGGAGGAGGTATTTCACGCTCCGTAACCTGAGGGATCCCCAGTCGAGCGGGATCCCGAAGGACCTCCAAAGCCCCGATGAAGGCCCACTGAGAGCCCCCCTGGAAAGCCCCCCGCTTCTACCCCATCGAAGGGAGAACACCATGAGCGATCGCTTCCGCGGCAAGGTCGTCCTCGTGACCGGGGCCGGGTCCGGCATCGGCCGGGCCACCGCCCTCGCCTTCGCTCGCGAGGGAGCATCGGTGGCCGCCGCCGACGTGGCCCCGGCGAAGGCGGAGGCCGTCGTGGCGAAAGCCAGGGCCGCAGGCGGGCGGGCCGTCGCCGTCCCCTGCGACGTCTCGAGGAGCGAGGACTGCGCGCGCGCCGTCCGCGAGACCGAGGCCGTCCTCGGGCCGCTCGACATCCTTGTCAACAACGCGGGGATAGGGGCGTCGGGCACCGTGATGACGACGGACGAGGCCACCTGGGACCGGCTCGTGGCCGTGAACGTGAAGGGCACCTATCTGATGTCCAGGGCCGCCCTCGCCGTCATGGTCCCCCGCCAGCGGGGAGTGATCGTGAACGCCGGCTCGATCGCGGGCGTGCGCGCCGTGGCCGACCGGGCCGCCTACGTCACCACCAAGTTCGCGGTGGTGGGCCTGACCAAGGCGATGGCCCTCGACCACGTCAAGGACGGCATCCGCGTGAACGCCGTGTGCCCCGGGACCACGATGACGCCGTGGATCGACGAGAGGCTGAAGGAGGTGGCCGACCCGAAGGCCGCGATGGAAGCCCTCGTGGCCCGCCAGCCCATGGGCCGCCTCGGCACCCCGGAGGAGATGGCCGCTGCCTACCTCTTCCTGGCCTCGGAGGAGTCGGCCTTCACCACCGGGACGACGCTCCTCGTCGACGGCGGGTTCATCTGCTGATGCTGGAGGCCTTCTTCGTCTCCACGTCGATCGTCGCCCTCGCCGAAATGGGCGACAAGACGCAGCTGCTCTCGTTCGTGCTGGCCGCGAAGCTCAAGCACCGGGTGCCGATCGTCCTCGGCATCCTCGTCGCCACCCTCGCGAACCACTTCCTCGCCGGCTGGATCGGGTCCTGGCTGGCCTCCCTCGTGTCGCCGACGGCGCTGCGGTGGACGATCGCCGCCTCCTTCGTGGTCTTCGGTCTCTGGGCCCTCAAGCCCGACGAGCTCGAGGAGGACCGCAAGCTGCGCGGGGCCGGGGTCTTCCTGACCACGCTCGTCGCCTTCTTCCTCGTGGAGATGGGCGACAAGACCCAGCTCGCGACCGTCGCCCTCGCCGCCCGCTACCCTTCGCTCGTCTCGGTGGTCCTCGGCACCACCCTCGGCATGATGATCGCGAACGTGCCGGCCGTCTGGATGGGCGAGGCGCTCGCCCACCGCGTCAACATGAAGTGGATGCGCTGGGTCGCGGCCGGCCTCTTCGTCCTGCTCGGCGCCCTGACCCTGATGGCGGGGGACGGAGCCCTGGCGACTCGTTAGGGGCGCGGCCGCACGACAAGGAAAAGGGCCGGGGCGCGAGGCCCCGGCCCGAACCAACCGATCCGCGGCCGGCTACGGGATCCTGATCGCCTGGACGAGCACGTCGAACGAGCCCTTCGCCGGCGTCCCGACGGCGTAGGCGAAGTACGCGGTCTGGGCGGCGAGAGGCAGGGTCGCGCTGAAGGCCGGGCTCCAGGAGCCGGCCGGGAAGATCGAGACCGCCCACGCGCCGGCGCGCACGTTCGCTCCCTCCTGGGCCGCGTTCTCGAGACCGGGGATGTAGGCGCTGTTGCGCTTGTTCTGGCGGAGAAGGACATTCACGTCACCGAACGCCGCGGCGTGCCGGGCGAAGACCCGGGTCTGGCCCGGGGAGAGGGCGCGCACGTCGTTCTCGAACTTGGTGAGCGTGGGCGTCCCGTACTCGCTCAGGTGCGCGAACGCCGTCGCGGTCTCACCGAAGCCGAGGGAGAACGACGAGCTGATCGCGACCGGGCCCGCGCACGTGCCGCCGGAGGCCAGCTGCACCTCGACGCCGTACTGGCCGGCGGGCAGGTCGATGTCGATCCTGGCGAAAGCCTTGAACGGCACGTCCTTGAACAGCGCGACCGGGTAGGTGAGGCCCAGCGCGCTCGGCCCCTCGACCAGGCAGATGTCGACGGGGAGCTCCTGGGCGAGGCCCAGGTCGCGCCCGTCGATCCCGTGACCGACGTAGAGGGTGGCGGCGCTGGCGGGCGCGGCGAAGGCGGCGGCGGCGAGGAGGGCGGCGGCGATCGTTCTCTTCATGGCTCTTGGCTCCATCTCTGGGGCCGGGGCCCATCGAAGCGACGGCCTCCCCGGCTGGTTCTCTCGACTGTCCCGGGACACCGCCTCTTGGCGGTTCCCATGCGTTCCTGGGAGACAGTACGAGACACTCAGCCTAATGTTCTACAAAAGCTATGCAAAAAACTGTCGCCGACACGCCCCCCGGGGTCCCCGTGGAACCGTAACGGGAGCCTGCCCGGCTAGCTCCGGTACGCCTGGCGCCCGTGCCCCTGCACGGGAATGCCCTGGGTCTTCAACACCTGGCTCTGCAGCGCGTACAGGCAGGCGGCCGCCTCGTCGATCTTGCGGGTGAAGGCGATCGAGCCCTGGAGGATCGGCTTCAGCCTCTCCTTGTCCTGGATGCGGGCCTTCGGATACTCGTGCTCGACGACGAGGTGGGTCCGGGCCACGTCGAGCTTCAGCAGCTCCCGGGCCGCCAGCTGGTGGTCGAGCCAGTCCACCGTCCGGTTCTGCAGGTAGGCCAGGGGGTCGTGCCGGGCCGTCCCCGGCAGCTCGTGCTCGCACAGGGCGGTGTACTTCTTCCAGGCGTTCAGCTGGTCGGCCGGCCTCGGCGAGGGCCGGCCCTTCTTCCAGTCCCCCCGCTCGACCGTCTGACCCCCGTAGCCCCAGGCGGCCACGCCCTTCGCGTCGATCACCTGTCCTTTCACGTGGAAGCCGCCGATCAGGAAGTTGTAGCCCTCGTCCTTCAGGTACTGGAAGATCGAACGGGTGTCCTGGCCCATCAGGATCGCGTGCGAGGGGTCGTAGTGGATGCGGAAGGCGTCCCCCACCCCGTGCTTCTCGCAGATCCGGTGCAGCGCGATCCACGTCCCCGGCGTGTAGGCGATGTTGTTGTGCAGGTTGTCCTTCGTCGTCCACCCGTACATCGGGCACTGCTCCACGCGGTAGACGAGCCGCCGCTCCTTCGCGTACTTCAGGAGGGGGATGAAGCTCCGCTCGAAGTCGAGGAGGTTCTCGTCCATCGAGTGGTCCTGGTTGCGGCCGACGAACCCGCACACCGCGTCGACGCCGAGGAGGACGGCCGCGTCCATCGCCCGCCGCATGAACTCGTGCTTCTTCCTCCGGACCCGCCCGTCCTCGTGCAGCATGTTGTCGAAGTAGCCGATGTCGGAGATCCCGATCGAGTGGGCCTCGAGGGCCGCCTTCACCCGCTTCGCCCGCTCGCGGTCGAAGGGCTTGCGCAAGTCGAGGGTGTTGGCCACCGGGTCGAGCATGGCCTCGGCGGGGACGTCGGCCTTCGTCGGGTGCAGGGCGGCGGAGAGCTGGATGTGGTCGGCGCCCAGCTCCCGGGCGAAACCCACCCACTCCTCGATCGCGAGGTCGGGGTCGGGGTCGCGCTTCTCGCGGGGAGTCAGCTCCTGCAGGGCGGCGGTCAGCACGCCGATCTTCATGAACTGGGGCTCGAAGGGGGCGACGGGCATGGGCACCTCCAGCGGTCGGTCGGGCCGCACGATACGCCGCGGCCCGAAGGCCCGTCAATCGGCGGTCAGGCCTTCGCCGCCCTCGTCAGGGCGTAGACGGGCAGGCCGGCGACGAGCAGCACCGCGCCCCACGCCGTCGCCTCTCTCCCCGCCCCGGCGATGGCCCACAGCGAGTAGGCGGCACCCAGGACACCGGCGGCGGCCAGCCACGGCGTGCCCCGCCGCGAGCCCTCGAGCCGCCCCCGCCGCCGGAGGACGAGGAGGGCCAGCGAGCAGGCGAGGTAGGCCACGAGGTTGGCGGAGGTCGCGAGGAGGACCATGAACGTGAACACCTGCGCCATCGTCCCGTGGAAGTTCGCGAGGACGAGGAGCGTGACCAGGACGCTCGTCGAGACCAGGGCGAAGACGGGCGTGTGGCGCGCGGACTCCCGGGCGAACACCCGCGGGAAGACACCGCCCCGCGCCATCGCGAACGGCATCTCGCCCTGCAGGAGGATCCAGCCGTTCAGCGCCCCGTACGCGCTGATGGCCGCGAACAGGGCCACGAGTGTCGCCGCGCGCTCCCCCCAGAAGAGCCGCGCGGCGTCCGCAAAGGGCGCGTTGGAAGCGGCAAGCTGAGCCGGGGGGACGACGAGCAGCACGGTACAGCAGGCGACCGTGGCCACGAGGGCCGTCACCACCGTCCCGAGGATCGTGGCCCGGGGAATGGTCCGGGCGGGGTCCTCCACCTTGTCCGCGGGCACCGTGGCGGACTCGAAGCCCAGCAGCGCCCAGAGCGCGAGGGTCGCGGCCGCGGTGATGCCGTCGAGGGTGAGGGGCGCCGCGACGAACGAGGCCACGTTCTCGGCCCGGATGAAGAAGACGCCCGCGAACGCCACGGCCAGGAGGGGCAGCAGCTTGAGGACGGTGGTGACCGCCTGCACCCATCCCGCGGCCCGCACTCCCCAGCAGTTCACGAGGGTCAGGAGCCACACGACGGCGATGGTCACGAGCGCCGACGCGCCGGGCCGCCGCGCGATCCAGGGCGCGAAGGAGCTCGTGTAGCTGACCGCGCCGGTGGCGATCGCCGCGTTGCCCACCCACACCGAGACCCAGTACCCCCAGGCCACGACGAATCCGGCGGCCTCGCCGAAAGCGGCGCGCGTGTAGACGTAGGGCCCGCCGTCCTTCGGAAAGGCCCGGCTGAGCGCGGCGAACACGGCGGCGAGGACGAGGGCGCCGGTGGCGGTGAAGAGCCAGCCGACCAGGCTGTTCGCGCCGTGCGGGGCGAGCGCGGCCGGCAGGAGGTAGACGCCGGACCCGATGATGTTGCCGACCACGAGCGCCGTCGCCATCCAGAAGCCGAGCTTCTGGGGCTTCGGCCGGATCAACCGACGCGCTCCAGGGAGAGCGCGAGCCCCTGCCCGACGCCGACGCAGAGGCTCACGAGCGCGCGCCGGGCCCCCCGTCGCTTCATCTCCAGCAGGGCGGTCGTGCACAGCCGGGCGCCGCTCGCGCCGAGGGGGTGGCCGAGGGCGATCGCCCCGCCGTTCGGGTTCACGACGCCGGCGTCGTCCGGGAGCCCCAGCTCCCTGGTGCAGGCCAGGACCTGCGCGGCGAACGCCTCGTTGATCTCGACGATCTCGTAGTCGGAGAGCGACCGCCCCTCCCGGGCGAGCAGCTTCCGGATCGCCGGCACGGGCCCCAGGCCCATCGTGCGCGGCGGCACGCCGGCGCTCGCCATGCCCGTGACCCGGGCGAGCGGCTCCAGGCCGTAGCGCGCAGCCGCCGCTTCCGAGGCGAGGAGCAGCGCCCCCGCCCCGTCGTTGATCCCCGACGCGTTGCCCGCCGTGATCGACGTGCCCGGCCCGAGGAGCGGCTTCAGGCGGGCGAGGTCCTCGAGCGTCGTCTCGGGACGGGGGTGCTCGTCCCGGTCGACGAGCCGGGTCTCCCGACCCGCCTTCACCGGCACCGGCACGAGCTCCTCGGCGAGCCACCCGTTCGCGCGCGACCTCTCGGTCCGCTGCTGGCTCCGCAGCGCGTAGGCGTCCTGGTCAGCGCGCTCGATCCCCTGCTCCCGGGCCAGGTTCTCCGCGGTCTCCGTCATCGAGTCGACCCCGTGCTTCGCCGGCATCGCCGGGTTGACGAAGCGCCAGCCGAGCGTCGTGTCCTCGAGCTTCTGGTGGCGGTCGAACCCCGCCGTGCCCTTGCTCAGCACGTAGGGCGAGCGGGACATGCTCTCCACCCCGCCGGCGAGGACCAGGTCGGCCTCGCCGAGTCGGATCGCGCGCGCGGCCTGGCCGACCGCCTCCAAGCCGGAGGCGCAGAGGCGGTTGACGGTGACGCCCGGCACCGAGACGGGGAGGCCCGCCAGCAGCACCGCCATGCGTGCGACGTTCCGGTTGTCCTCGCCCGCCTGGTTCGCGCAGCCGAGGATCACCTCGTCGAGGGCCTCCCAGTCCACGCACGGGAAGCGCTCGATCAGGGCGGCGATAGGGACCGTCGCGAGGTCGTCGGTGCGGACCGGGGCGAGGGCGCCGCCGTGGCGCCCGAAGGGCGTGCGGACCGCGGCGCAGACGAAAGCATCGCTCATGGGAGCGTGACGGTAGGCCCCCGCCTCGACGGAGTCAAGGGACGGAGCTGCTCGCGAGCGTACCGCAGGGGGAGAGCCGAGCTCGGCCCATACCCCGGCTGGAATAACATCCCGGCCTGGTAGCTCGGCCTTTCCCGCGGTCGACGAGAGGGGTACGATTCCCTTGTGATCTCTCAGTACCTGTCGGCGGCACTCCGCAAGGCTCGCTACGAGATCCTGCCGGACGATGGCTCGTACTACGGCGAGATCCAGGCCTTCGACGGGGTCTACGCGAACGCTCCGACGCTCGAGGACTGCCGCGAGGAGCTGCGAGAGGTTTTGGAAGAGTGGATCCTCTTCCGCGTGTCGCGCAACCTCTCGCTGCCCGTGGTGGACGGGCACGAGCTGACGATCCGGGCCATCGCATAGGCATGCCCCCCTTCGGGCCGGTTCGGCGGACCGAGCTGGTTCGCGCCCTTCGGTCCCTCGGCTTCGAGGGACCCTTCTCCGGCGGAAAGCACCAGTTCATGGTGAGGGGCACGGTCACTCTACGCATCCCGAACCCCCATCACGCTGACATCGGCCGAGAGCTGCTGTCGCGAATCCTGCGTCAGGCGGGCATCGAGCGCGCCGACTGGGAAAGGGTCTGAACCGAACGGCTCATCGATCCGTTCGCCGACGAGACCCGGCCGTTGACAAGCCGCCGGCCCCGGAATCCAATGGCCACGCCATGACCGACGAGCGCCGCAGCGTGCTCCACAGCTGGTGCGTCCAGGCCGACTGGGACGCGCCCACGGTCGTAGGCGGCGAGGGTGCCTTCTTCCGGGACGAGCACGGCCGGCGCTACCTCGACATGAGCAGCCTGGCCGAGTGCATGAATCTCGGCCACCAGCACCCCGCGATCGTGCGGGCCATCCGGGAGCAGGCGGAACGGCTCTGCTTCGTCACCGCGTCCTGGGGCGCCGAGCCCCGGGCCCGGCTGGCCCAGCGCCTGCTCGAGAAGTCGGGCTTCGAGGGAGGCCGTGTCTTCTTCACCCTCGGCGGGGCGGACGCGAACGAGCACGCGGTCAAGTTCGCCCGGCAGGCGAGCGGGAAGCCCCGGGGATGGGTCCTCACGCGGGACCGCTCCTACCACGGCGCGAGCTACGCGGCGATGGCCCTCTCCGGGGACGCGCGGGTGAGCCACCAGGTCGTCGCGGCCGACTTCCGCGTCGAGCACGTGCCCCCTCCCTACGCCTACCGCTGCCCGTTCGGCACGGCCTCCGACGACGAGTGCGCCGCGAGGAGCGCGCAGCACGTCGGCCGGACGATCGACGCGCGGGGCGCCGACGAGGTGGCGGCCGTCCTCGTGGAGCCGAACGCCGGCACCAACGGCATCGTCGCCCCGGACGGCTACTGGCCGCGCCTGCGCGAGGAGACCCGGCGCCGGGGCGTCTTCCTCGTCGCCGACGAGGTGATGAGCGGCTTCGGCCGCTGCGGCGAGTGGTTCGCATGGCAGCGGCACGGGGAGGCGGGCCGGCCCGACCTGATGACGCTGGCGAAGGGGATGACGGGCGCCCACGTGCCTCTCGGCGCCGTCGTCCTCTCCCGCGAGGTCGCGGAGCGCCTCGAGCACGAGCGTCTCGAGACGGGCCTCACCTACTGCGGCCACCCGCTGGCCTGCGCGGCGGGCCTCGCCGCCCTCCAGGCGTACGAGGACGAGGGCCTCGTCGAGCGCTCGCGGGTGCTCGGCGCGCGGATGCGGACCGCGCTGCGGGCGATGCAGGAGCGGCTGCCCGCGATCGGCGACGTGCGCGGCGGGCACGGCCTCTTCGCGGTGGTGGAGCTGGTGAAGGACCGCGCGACGCGCGAGCCGCTCTCGCCCTGGCCGCAGACCCACCCCTCGCTCGACGCCCTGGTGACGCGCGGCCGGGCCGAGGGCGTCTCGTTCGCCGTCCGAGGCAACCTCGTCCTCCTCGCCCCTCCGCTCGTCATCCACGAGGAGGACCTGACGGGCGCGCTCGCGCTGCTCGAGCGGCTCCTCGCGTCCCTGGAGTGGTCATGAGCTTCAAGCTGACGTACTCCACGATGTTCGATCCCCCCGAGGAGATGCACGTGCGCTTCGAGGCGGCCCTCGCAGACGTGCGGGCCGGCCTCGGGGTGACACACTCCCTCCACGTCGGCGGCCGGGACGTCGCCGCCTCTCGGACCTACGCGAAGCGGAGCCCCGTCGACGCACGCCGGGTCCTCGGCCACTTCCCCCTCGGGGACGCGGACGACGTGGACCGCGCCGTGGACGCGGCGAAGGCCGCCTTCCCCGCCTGGCGGATGACGCCCCCCGGCGAGCGCGTCCGGCTCGCGAAGCGGACGGCGGCGCTCCTCGAGGAGCGCGTCTACGCGATCGGTGCCGCGCTCGCGCTCGAGGTGGGCAAGAACCGGATGGAGGCCCTGGGCGAGACCCAGGAGACCGCGGACTTCTTCTCCGGCTACGCGGCCGAGCTCGAGCGGAACCAGGCCTACGACCACGCGCTCCCCGACGACCCGCTCACCGGCTTCCGCTCCCACAACCGCTCGGTCCTCAAGCCCTACGGCGTGTGGGCGGTGATCACGCCGTTCAACTTCCCCCTCGCCCTCGCCGGGGGCCCGGTGGCGGCGGCGCTCCTCACCGGCAACACCGTCGTCCTCAAGGGCGCGACCGACACCCCCTGGGCGGGGCACCTGCTCGCCGACTGCATCCGCGACGCGGGATTCCCCCCCGGCGTCTTCAGCTACCTGACCGGCCGGGGCAGCGTCGTGGGAGAGGCCCTCGTCCGCCACCCCGACCTCGCCGGCTTGACGTTCACCGGATCCTACGAAGTCGGCATGGAGCTCTACCGGCGGATGGCGGGCGGCGCGCATCCCCGCCCCTGCATCACCGAAATGGGGGGCAAGAACGCCTGCGTCGTGACCGCCCGCGCCGACCTCGAGCGCGCCGCCACCGGCATCGTCCGCTCCGCCTTCGGCCTCACCGGGCAGAAGTGCTCGGCCCTCTCCCGGGTCTACGTGGAGGAGACGGCGGCCGAGGCGCTCCTCGCGAAGGTGCTGGAGAAGACCCGGGCCATTCGCGTGGGCGACCCGTGCCTGCGGGAGAACTGGATGGGCCCGGTCGTCAACGAGGCCGCGGCCGAGAGCTACGAGCGTTACTGCACCCGCTTGCGCGAAGGAGGCGGGCGAATCCTGGCCGGCGGCGGGCGCCTGCTCGACGGCGACCTCCTCCACGGCCACTTCGTCGCCCCGACCGTGGCCGAGGCCCCGCACGATCACTCCCTCTTCCGGGAGGAGATGTTCCAGCCCATCCTGATGGTGGCCCGCGTCCGGGACGTTCGCGAGGGCGTCGCCCGGGCCAACGACAGCACGCTCGGCCTCACCGCCGGCTGCTACGGCAGCGACGAGGAGGTGCGGTACTTCCTCGACCACGTCGAGGCCGGGGTCACCTACGCAAACCGCCCCCAGGGCGCGACCACCGGGGCCTGGCCCGGCTACCAGCCGTTCGGCGGCTGGAAGGGCTCGGGTTCGACGGGCAAGGCCATCGGCTCCTTCTACTACCTGCCCCTCTACCTGCGTGAGCAGTCCCAGACCGTGGTGGAGTAGACATGCCCCTCGTCAGCCTGAAGGAGGCGATCGCGCGGCACGTCCGGGACGGGCAGACCCTCGCCCTCGAGGGCTTCACGCACCTCATCCCGTTCGCGGCGGCGCACGAGATCCTGCGCCAGGGCCGGCGCGACCTGCACCTCGTGCGGATGACACCCGACCTCGTCTACGACCAGATGATCGGCGCCGGGTGCGCCCGGGCCCTGACCTTCTCGTGGGGCGGTAACCCCGGGGTCGGCTCCCTGCATCGGCTGCGCGACGCCGTGGAGAACGGCTGGCCCGGACCGCTCGCGATCACCGAGCACTCCCACGCGGGGATGGCCGCGGCCTACACCGCCGGCGCCTCCCGCCTCCCGTTCGGCGTCCTGCGCGGCTACGTCGGCACCGATCTCCCGAGCGTGAACGACCGGGTTCGCAGCGTGACCTGCCCGTACACGGGCGAGGTCCTGGCCACCGTCCCCGCCCTGCGCCCGGACGTGACGATCCTCCACGCCCAGAGGGCCGACCGCGAGGGCAACGTCCTCCTGCGCGGGATCGTCGGCGCGCAGAAGGAGGCCGCTCTCGCCGCCGACGCCCTGATCGTCACGGTCGAGGAGGTGGTGGACGCCCTCGACGCCCCGATGAACGCCATCGTCCTCCCCCACTTCGTGGTGACCGCCGTCGCCTGGGTGCCGGGCGGGGCGTGGCCCTCGTACGCCCAGGGCTACTACCCGCGGGACAACGCCTTCTACCAGGCCTGGGACGAGATCGCGCGCGACCGCGACGCCTTCACCCGGTGGATCGAGCGGCACGTGCTCGGCACGGCGGACCACGCGGCCTTCCTCCGCTCCCTGGAGAAAGACACCCCGGCCCGGGCCGGAGGAGGCAGCCGATGAGCCGCGCCTGGACGGCCGACGAGATGATGACCGTGGCCGCGGCTCGCCTCCTCTGGGACGGCTGCGTCTGCTTCGTCGGGATCGGCCTTCCCTCGGCCGCCGCCAACCTGGCCCGCCACACGCACGCGCCGGGCCTCGTGCTCGTCTACGAGTCCGGCACGATCGGGTCCCGCCCCGAGGTGCTGCCCCTCTCGATCGGGGACGGCGAGCTGGCCGAGACCGCCACGGCCGTGGTGCCCCTGCCGGAGATCTTCGCCTACTGGCTGCAGGCCGGCCGCATCGACGTGGGCTTCCTCGGCGCCGCCCAGATCGACCGCTTCGGCAACCTGAACAGCACCGTGATCGGCGGCTACGCGCGGCCCAGGACGCGCCTCCCCGGCGCGGGCGGGGCCCCGGAGATCGCCTCCCACGCGAGGCAGACCTTCGTCGTGCTCAAGCAGTCTCCGCGCTCCTTCGTGCCGGCCCTCGACTTCCGCACCAGCATGGGCTTCCTCGACGGGCAAGGGAGCCGGGCCCGGACGGGCGCCCCGGGGGCCGGGCCCCAGGTCGTCATCACCGACCTCGGCGTCCTCGAGCCCGAGCCCGGCCCGGATGAGCTGCGGCTCGTGGCCCGCTTCGAGAGCGTTTCCGTGGAGAGCGTGCGCCAGGCGACCGGGTGGCCCCTGAGGGTGGCCGAGACGGTCGAGGTCGTCCCTCCACCCACCGACGAGGAACTGCGCGTCCTCCGCGACCTCCACTCGAGGACGAAGCGCGCGCACAGCCGACCGGTCCCCCTGCCGGTCTGAAGGGCCTGCCCATGAAGACCCCCCACGTGAAGACGGAGCTGCCGGGCCCGCGGGCCCGCGCCATCCTCGAGCGGGATACCCCCGTCTCGTCGCCCTCGTACGCGCGCGACTACCCCTTCGTGATCTCCCACGGCCGCGGGGTCGAGGTGTGGGACGTGGACGGGAACCGCTTCCTCGACTTCGCCGCCGGGATCGCGGTGTGCGCCACGGGTCACGCCCACCCGCAGGTGGTGCGGGCGGTCAAGGACGCCGCCGACAAGTTCCTGCACATCAGCTCCGACTACTGGCACGAGGGCCAGGTCCGCCTCGCCGAGCGGCTGAACGAGCTCGCCCCCATGCGCGAGCCGGTCATGACGTTCCTCGCCCAGTCGGGGACGGAGAGCGTCGAGGGCGCGCTCAAGCTCGCGCGGTACGCCACGGGACGGCCCCGGTTCGTGGGCTTCCTCGGCGGCTTCCACGGCCGCACGATGGGTTCGCTCTCCTTCACCTCGAGCAAGTACACCCAGCAAGAGGGCTTTTCCCCGACGATGCCGGGAGTCACCCTCGTGCCTTTTCCGAACCCCTACCGGCCGCTCTTCGCCGGGGCCGACCAGGGCCAGGCCGTCCTCGACTACATCGAGCACGTGCTGTTCCCGGGGAGCCTCCCCCCGAGCGAAGTGGCGGCGGTCCTCGTCGAGCCCATCCAGGGCGAGGGCGGCTACATCGTGCCCCCGGACGGCTTCCTGCCCGGCCTGCGCGCGCTGTGCGACCGGCACGGCATCCTGCTGATCCTCGACGAGGTGCAGGCCGGCGTGGGGCGGACCGGGAAGATGTTCGCGGGCCAGCACTGGGACGTGGCGCCGGACATCATGACCCTCGCCAAGGGCCTCGGCTCCGGCCTGCCGATCGGCGCGGTGGTGGCGAAGAAGACCCTCATGGAGAAGTGGCCCCGCGGAGCCCACGGAAACACATACGGGGGAAATCCGCTCTGCTGCGCGGCCGCCCTGGCGACGCTCGACCTCGTCGAGCGCGAGTACGCCGCGAACGCCGCGGCCACGGGCGCGCATTTCATGGCGCGCCTGCGCGAGCTGCAGCCGCGTCACGAGGTGATCGGAGAGGTGCGGGGGAAGGGCTTGATGATCGGGATGGAGCTCGTCACCGACCGGGCCTCCCGCGCCCCCGCGAAGGAGCTGTGCGACGCGGTCGTCCACCGCGCCTTCCACAACGGCCTGCTCCTGCTTTCGTGCGGCAAGAGCACGGTCCGCTTCATGCCTCCTCTCCTGGCCACGAAGGCCGACGTCGACGAGGCGGTCACGCTGCTGGAGGCGAGCCTCGTGGAGGCCAGGGAGGCATGAGCCCCCGCTACGTGATCCTGGGAGCGGGGCGGCAGGGCACCGCCGCCGCCTACGACCTCGCCCGCTTCGGCCCGGCCGCCCGCGTCGTCCTGGCCGACGCGCGGCTCGACACCGCGCGGCAGGCCTCCGCGCGGGTCAACGACCTCCTGGGCCGCGACGTGGCCGAGCCCCGCACGGTGGACGCCTCCGACCCCGGGTCCCTCGGCTCGGTGCTCGCCGGGGCCGACGTGGCTCTCAGCGCGGTCCCCTACGCGTTCAACCTCGGCATCACCGAGGTCTGCATCTCCAGTGGGACAAGCCTGTGCGACATCGGCGGGAACACCGATGTCGTCTGGTCGCAGCTGCGCCTCGACGGGGCCGCCCGCGGCGCCGGGACGAGTGTCGTCCCCGACTGCGGCATGGGCCCGGGCCTGATCAACCACATGGGCGTCTACGTGATGGACCTCCTGGACCGCCCGCGGGAGGTCTACCTCTACGACGGGGGCCTGCCCCAGGATCCGACGGATCCCTGGCGCTACCAGCTCACCTTCCACGTGAACGGCCTCACGAACGAGTACGACGGCGACGCGACCTTCATCCGGGACGGGAAGATCACGGAGGTGCCCACCTTCACGGAGCTGGAGACGATCGACGTTCCACCGCTCGGCCCCCTCGAGGCCTTCGTCATCTCCGGCAGCATGTCCACCACGCCCCACACGCACCTCGGCCGCCTCGAGCGCTACGAGAACAAGGTGCTCCGCTATCCCGGCCACTTCGCCACCTTCGAGGCCTACAAGCGCCTCGGCCTCTTCTCGGAAGAGGCGATCGACGTGGACGGATGGAGCGTCGTGCCCCGCCGCCTCTACCACCGCCTGCTCGAGCCGAAGATCAAGGCACGCGACGTGCGCGACGTCTGCGTGATGCGAGCGGTCGGCGTGGGCGATAAGGACGGCCGCCCGGCGCGCGTGACCGTGGACCTCGTCGACCGCTACGACCCGGCCACGGGCTTCACCGCCATGGAGCGACTGACCGGCTGGCACGCCGCGATCGTCATGGCCCTGCAGGCGGCCGGGCGCGTGCCCCCCGGCGCCCACCGCATGGAGCAGGCGGTCGGGGCGGCCGAGGTGATGGCGCAGCTCGAGCGACGCGGCATTCCCCACGCCGTCCGGTGGGATTGAGCCCCGTCAGGGGGCTTGCAGCTCCGTCACCTCGAGGCCGTCGAGAGGGCCGACCTCCTCGCTCCTGGCCACCGAGAGGTGGTACACGGCCAGGCCGAGCTGGCGGGTGTCGTCGTTGAGCGGCGGCACGAGCCGGCTCGGGACGAACGAGTCGCTCATCCGCAGGCGCAGGTCCACCCACTCCTCGCTCCCCAGGTCCTCGGCCCTCGCACGGATCCGCGCGAGGAGGGTTCGCGGGCTCCCGACCGGCAGCGTCGCCCGGGCGGCGCCCACCGAGACCGTGAGCGTCGGGGCCTTCTCGAAGCAGGAGAGGCACGTCTCGGCCTCGAGGTAGACGACGACGTCCTTCTTCGGGTTCTTGAACGAGACGACCGCCTCCTGCTGCGTCCAGGTGCGCTCCGTCCCCGGGCTCTCGGGGTCCATCTCCGGGCCGTGCCAGCCCTCCTTGAAGACGAGGAAGATGCTCTCGGTCTGCGGGAGCAGCTCGATCGTTCCGACCCGGTAGGCCTGTCGCCCGACGTCGTCGCCCGCGAGGGCCACCCGGCCCCCGCCACGGGGATCGTACAGGCCCAGGACCACCCGGGCTTCGCCGACCCACGGGAGAACCGGCACGAAGACCGTGCGCCGGTAGCTGTAGGTCCGGCCGGGAGACCACCGGTCGGGAGGCGGGACCGGGACGTGGTCGTCCGTCAGCAGGACGGTGCCCCGGGGGTCGAGGACGTGGACGAAGGCCTCGTGGCCCGGCGCGACGGGCTTCGCCGCCGGGCCGACCTCCCAGGTGTAGGTCACCTCGAGCGCGGCCCCGAGGGGCACGCGGGGGCGGTTGACGGCCACGGCCGGACGGATCGGCTGAACGTCTCCCGCTCGACCGCGGCAGCCGTGCAGAAGGCATCCTGCCACAGCAGCGACCGCGACGACCCGGATCAGCTCCGCGCGCGACGCGTTCATCGGCGCCTCCTCACTCTCGAGCTCCGGCGGTCCCGGGACCCTCGCCCGTGGGCGTCAGTCTGAGCCGGTCGAGGGACGGCGCGCGTCGTGGTCCGCGCACGCCCCCGAGATCGAGGGCCGCCCAGTCGCCTCCGTCCACCAGCACGGGCGCCGCGGCGAGGTGCGAAAGCTCCGCCAGTCGGCGCCGCTCCACGAAGAGCACCCGGGACGTGCCCTGGCGGGCCTGGGCCACCGCCGCGAGGGCGCTCTCGGATGAGGGAGCGAGCATGCGCTCCTGATAGTAGAGCAGGGGGTTGGCGAGCCTCCAGTAGCGCTCGGGGTCGCCGAGATAGGCGACCTGTTCCCCCGGGGGTACGCGCGGCCGGAACTGGCGACCCTCCTTGAACACGGCCGTGCCGCCGCCGGCGAGCAAGGAGGGCTGGACCCAGAAGACGACGGCGGCGGCGGCCGCGGCCAGGGGGGCCACGAAGCGCACCAGGGCCGCGCTCAGGCGAGGGAGGGTCCGCCAGAGCCAGTCGGCGGCGCACAGCGCGAGCGCCGGAAGGATCGGGTAGACGTACCGGGTCGAGCGCGTGGCCGAGAAGCTGTAGAGAGCCACCGGGAAGAGGGCCCAGAGAACGATCAAGGCGCCCTTCTCCCCGCCGGGCTCGCGCCGGCGGCGCCAGAGGCCGAAGGCCCCTACCAGCGCCGGCAGGATCACGGGCTGGTAGAGCGTCAGGATGATCCTCGGGTAGTGGAAGAGGAAGTTCCACGCATCGAACCCCAGCGTCGCCCGCGAGGAGATCTCGGCGACGAAATGGGCATGGAGAGCCTGGGGGCCGAGGGTGAGCCACTGATGGAGCGGCCACGTGGCACCGAGGAGGAGCCCGGCCCCGACACCGGCCGCGAGGCCGACCCGCAGGAGCGTCTCCCGCCAGGCCGGCACGAGGGCGAAGGCGGCGGCGGCCAGCGCCAACGGGAGCAGGCCGAGCACGCTCTTCGTCAGGATCCCCCCGGCCAGGGGGAAGGCGATGAGCCAGAGGAGCCGCGGGCGGCGCCGGCTCTCGACCAGGACGAGCATGGCCGCGGTCACCCAGAAGGCGAGCGGGATCTCCAGCATGACGCGCCGGGCCTGGTTCGTGAACCCGGGCGTGAGCAGGAGCAGGGCGGCCGCCGTGGCGCCCGCTCCGGGGCCCGAGACGAGGCACCCGATGCGCCACACCCCGGCCATGATGCCGAGCGCCATGAGCATCGACGGGGCCCGGGCCGCGAAGTCGTTCTCCCCGAGCAGCCGGAAGCTGCCCCCGAGCGCCCAGAAGGCGAGTGGCGGGTTCTGGAAGGCGGGCTCGCCGTTCCACGTCACCGTGAAGGACATCCCGCGTCGCGCCATCTCGACCCCCTTGCGCGCGTAGAAGCAGTCGTCGATGGCGGGGAGCCCGAGCGATCCGGCGTTGGCGGAGAACACGGCCGCGCCGGCGGCGAGAAGCACGAGAAGGGAGCGGCCTGCGGTCGCGCTCGTCACGAGCGGGCACTCTAGCGCAGGCGGGGGCGCAGAGTCGAGCGAACGGGACCCGCCGGCTAGTCCGAAAGGAGACGGGCGGGGTTCAGCTCGACGACGTCCGCCCCCACGACCCGCCCCCGCAGACGCTGCAGGACGCCGATCACCTCCCGCGTGGACAGCCCCCCCGGCTCGGGGTGCGACACACCGGGCGCGAACGCGGGGTCGAGCACGTCGAGGTCGACCGGGCCCGGGTACCGACGCCCAGGCGAGCACCCTCGCCCCCGACGCGAGGACCTCGCGGACGGACCTCTCGATGGCGGCTAGCGCGCTTGGCCGCGGGCATCCCCCCGGGTAGACTGCTTCTACCGTTCCACGAGGAGACCCATGGACCAGCAAATCGTCGATCTCTACGACGCGTACACGCACGGTGCCCTCGGGCGCCGCGAGTTCTTCGACCGGCTGAGCCAGCTGGCCGGCGGCGCGACCGCCGCCGCCGCGGCGCTCGGCGTCCTCCAGAACGACTACGCCCGGGCCGCGGTGATCGCCGAGGACGACCCGCGCCTCGCCACGGAGACGGCCGGCTACGAGGTCGCGGGGGCGAGGGTGAGCGGCTACCTGGCCCGCCTCAAGGGCGGCGGGAAGCGGCCGGCGGTCATCGTCATCCACGAGAACCGGGGCCTCAACCCGCACGTCAAGGACGTGGCCCGGCGTCTGGCAGTCGATGGCTTCCTCGCGTTCGCGGTGGACGCGCTCTCGCCCCTCGGCGGGACTCCGGCGGACGAGGACAAGGCCCGCGAGATGATCGGCACCCTGGACCGGGACCAGACGGTGGCCCGCATCGCCGCCGCCGTCCCTTTCCTGGCCGCGCACGCCGAGTCGACCGGGAAAGTGGGCGCCGTCGGCTTCTGCTGGGGCGGCGCGATGGCGAACCGGCTGGCCGCCGCCGGCACCTCGCTCGCCGCGAGCGTCGCCTACTACGGGATGCCGCTGCCCGCCGAGGAGGTCCCGAAGGTCACGGCAGCGCTCCTGCTGCACTACGCCGGCCTCGACGAGCGGATCAACGCGGGGATCCCCGCCTACGAGGCGGCGCTGAAGGCGAGCGGCAAGCCCTACGAGCTGCACGTCTACGCGGGGGCCAACCACGCCTTCAACAACGACACGAACACCGCGCGCTACGACAAGGCGGCAGCGGACCTCGCGTGGGGCCGCACCGTTGCGTTCATGAAGAAGCGCCTCGGCGCCTAGAGCGAAGGAGCCCGTCATGCGCCAGCCGAACGTTTCCCGCCGCCGGTTCGCGGGGGCCCTCGGCGCCGCGGTGGGCGCCGCGGTCGCCGGCGTTCCCCTGCCGCGGCCCGCCGCCGCCAGCCTCTCCCGAGGCGAGCCTTCGGACCTCGTCCAGCTCAATTCCAACGAGAACCCGTACGGTCCCAGCGCCGGGGCCCTCGCCGCGCTCACGGACGCCCAGGCCGTCGCCGGCCGCTACCCCGACGCCGCCGAGGAGGAGCTGGTCCTCGCCGTCGCCCGCCAACACGGCGTCGCCCCCGAGCGCGTCGTCCTCGGCTGCGGCTCGGGCGACGTCCTGCGCATGGCCGACGGCGCCTTCCTCGGCCCGGGGAAGACCGTCCTCGCCGCGGAGCCGACGTTCGAGGCCGTCCTGCTCTACGCCCGGGTGACCCGCGCCGAGCCCGTCAAGGTGCCCCTCACCGCCGAGTTCCGCCACGACCTCGACGCCATGGCGCGCGCCTGCGACGCCCGCACCGGCCTCGTCTACGTCTGCAACCCGAACAACCCGACGGGCACGATCGTGGCCGGGGACGCCCTCGCGGCGTTCCTCGCCAGGGTGCCCCCGACCGCCGTCGTCCTCGTCGACGAGGCCTACCACCACTTCGTCGAGGACCCCGCCTACCGCTCGGCGGCGGAGATGCTCGACCGGTTCCCGAACCTGGTGGTGGCGCGGACGTTCTCGAAGATCTACGGCATGGCCGGCCTGCGCCTCGGCTACGCCCTCGCTTCCGAGGCCAACGCGAAGGCCCTGCGCGACCACGCCTCGTGGAGCAACGCGAACGCGGCCGTCCTCGCCGCCGCCCTCGTCAGCCTCGGGGACGAGGGCCTCGTCGCCCGGCAGCGCGCCCTCCTGAACGGCGAGCGGCGGCGGCTGTGCGCGGAGCTCGAGCGCGACGGCCGCCGCTACATCCCCTCCGAGGCCAACTTCGTGATGATCGAGGTCGGGACGGACGTGAAGCCGCTCATCGAGGCCTTCCGGGCCCGGAAGCTCCTCGTGGGCCGGCGCTTCGCTCCGATGCCCACGTGGCTGCGCGTGAGCATCGGAAAGCCCGGGGAGATGGAGGCCTTTCTCTCCGCGCTGCGGGAGATCGTCCCCGCCCGCCGGGCGGCCTGAACCGCTACTTCGCGGGGCCGAAAGACCGCTCGAAGAGCTCGGCGATCGCCTTCTTCCCCTCGTCGGTGAGGTTCCGGGTGCCGGTGGCCGCGAACGGCCGCTCCGGGATCGTCGGCTTCCCCGGCGCCCAGTGGCCGTCCTCCCAGGTGAACCAGCCGTGGCGGGCCTGGTCGAAGACGCTCACCGGGCGGTTGAAGAACTTGGCGAGCTCGACGCCCCAGCCCGTGCCGCCCTGCACCGTGTCGTCGCCCTGGATCCAGCCCACCACGAACACCGCGTAGGAGCGGGACACCATGTGGAAGATCAGCTGGCAGACCGTGCGGATCTGCTCGAGCGACGTGTAGGTCCGGCCGAGGCGCTTGGAGACGATCTCCATGCTCACGTCGCCCTTCAGCAGCTCGGCCGGCGGAAGGACCTCGACGTCCTTGCTGTACTCCATGACGTGCCCGTCGTAGGACAGCGTCACCTGGCGGACGCCCCACCTCTCGGCACTGCGGCCGAACTCGGCCTCGGCCCCCTTGTGGCCTCCGCTGTAGAGGACGGCCTGGTTGCGGTCGCTCATCGGGTCGATTCTCCTTCGGTTGAACGGACGAGGATAGTCGCAGCCTCCGGCCGGCGCAAGCCGCTCCGTCGGTTCAGGCTCCGGCGAGGACCCCGACCCTCTCGATCTCCCTCGCGATGCCCTTCTCGATGGCGAGGACGAGGTGCGGGCGGAGGCGGGCGGCCGGGATGATCTCGTGGACCGAGCCCACGTTCCGGGCCCGCTCGACGCTGTGGATGGCGTCGTACTCCTCGGCCACCTCCCCCAGCCTCTCGGACTGAACGGCCCGGACCACCGCGCGCAGCCGCTCCCGCAGGCGCGACTTCTCGTGGCCAGGCGCGGCCGCCACCTCAGCCTCGAGCGCCACGACCCGCGGGTCCGCCGCCGTGCGCCTTTCCACCTCGCGCGAGAACACGACGGCGGCGGCGGGCGCGCCTCCGATGACGGACGCGTGGGTACCCTCGAGGGCGATGACCGAGAAGTTGTCGTTGAGGGCGTTCGAGAAGACCACGAACGCCCCCCCGTGGTAGCGCGAGACGACGCAGAACACGATCGGGCCGCGGAAGTTGACCACGGCCCGCCCGATCTCCGCCCCGTACTCGAGCTGCCACTGGCGCAGCGACTCCGGCGACCCGTCGAAGCCGGTCAGGTTGGCGAGCACGACCACCGGCCGGTTTCCGCTCGCCGCGTTGATCGCCCGCGCCGCCTTGCGCGAGGACTGCGGGAAGAGCGTCCCTCCCGTCCACAGCTCGGGGCCGTCGGCGGGGGGGATCCCGTGACGGGGCAGCGGCTCCGATTCGATCCCGAGCACGCAGACCGGCCAGCCGCCGAGGTGGGCGTCCCACACGACTGCCGTCTCGGCGTCGCGCCAGGCCGCCCAGCGCTCGAGGGGGGGATGGTCCTGGTCCACGACCGACTGCATCACGTCGCGGACGTCGAACGGCTTCTTGCGGCCCGCGTTGCCCGCGTCGGTGAGCACATCGCCCACCGTCGAGAAGCCGTGCTCCGCGGTCCGCCCGTAGGGGAACGAGCGCACGTCCCGGTCCAGCGGGTCGGTGGTCGCGGCCCGCCGCGGGAAGCGCTCGCCGGGGGCGACGTAGGCGTGCTCGTGGTGGCGGAAGAGGACCCGGCAGGCCTCCCCGATGTCCCGGGCGAAGTACTGGGCCTGGCCGTTCGGCCCCATCACCCGCTGGTACCCCCCGACCCCCTGGTTGTCCTCGGCCGAGACCCCCCCCGAGAAGTCGAGGGCCCGCTTGCCGGTCAGGACCATCGCCGAGTCCGGCATCATCACCAGGATGCCCCGCGTGTGCATGAGCATCGTGGCCTCGGCGTTCCAGTAGGGCTGGGCGCCCACGTTGATCCCGTTCACGACGACGTTGACCTCGCCCCCCGCCTGGGTGAACTCCACGATCCGCCGCAGGACGAGGGCGATCCAGTCCATGTTCTCGGTGCCGCTGTCCGTCGAGATCTTGGCCCCCGCCGAGAGGGCCAGCCAGTCGACCGGGCAGGAAAGCTCCCGGGCCAGGTCGAGGGCGGCCGCGATCCTCCGGCACTCGGGCTCGGCCAGCGACCCGAGCTCGCGGCTCGGGTCCCCGAGGAGCAGCACGCGCGTCATCCCCTCCGGGTGGCGCGCGGTGAAGCTGCGGATGACCCCCGCGATGACGTTCGCCTGGTTGCGGCCGTGCGGCCGGTCCACCGGCACGAGCCGGCCGCCGGCGTCGAGGTCGTGCTCCACGAACTCGCCGGGCGGGAACTGGCCGCCCTCGGCCTCGCGCCCCGGGGCGAGCATGCGCACGAGCTCGTAGGGGTACACGAGACCCCGCTGGGCCAGGCGCTGCACCTTCTGCTCGTACTCCGAGAGCGGGGCGATCGGCGCCTCGTCCGGCACGCCCCGCCGAACCACGATCGGCCGCCCGGGCGGCTTGGCCAGGAAGACCTGCGCCTCTCGCTCCCCGCCGTCCTCCGTCGGGACTCGCCCGCGGATCGTCACCCCGTCGAGGCCGAGACCCTCCGTGGTCGGCGCGTAGCGGGCCACGAAGGCGTGGAGGTCGTCGTCCGAGACGTCGAGCACGGGCCACACGTGCAGGATCACCCGGTTGCCGTGGAGGCGCTGCCCCGGCGGCCGGCGCGCCTGAACGCTTCGGATGGCGCCCAGGGCCTCGAGCAGCATCCGCTCGAGCTCCGGCAGCTGGACCACGCGGCCCTTCGGATCGCGGACCGGCGTGAGGTCGCGCACCTCGGCCACGACGAAGAGCCGCTCGTCCCGAGGGTTGCCCTTCGCCACCGCGCGGAAGAGGTATACGTCCTCGACCGAGGGCAGCCGCTCGGTATCGAAGTGCAGCAGGCGGTGGAGCTGCAGCCGCTTCGACATCATCGGGTGGGCGTCGCGGAAGAAGGCCTCCTCGACGTAGCCCCCGCCTGGAGCCGGCCGGAACGTGAAGTGCTGCATCCCGCCCGGGCCCGCGACCGCGATCACGATGCGTCGGAACGGCCGGGCGAGCGAGACGCGGCCGAGGACGGCATGAGCCTCGGCGGCGTTGGCCCCGGCGTCGCCCGGCCCCTCCACTCGCCACTGGAACACGTCGCCCACGAGATCTCGCTCCGGCGGCACCCCGGCCGCGAGCCGGCCCATCCGCGCGAGCGTGGCTTCGACGCCGGCCTCTCCGGCGTGGGCCATGAGCGCGTGACGGCTCCGGCCCTCCCGCTCGTAGCCCGCCACGGCGAACGGCTGGTCCTCGATGTGCTCCACGCGGGTCCCGTCGAGGGCGCGGATCCGGTAGAAGCGGCGCAGGAGCACCTCGAGAATGGCCTCCTGCAGCGGCCGGGGCGCCGCAGGGTAGCGCTCGACGAGCAGGCCCGCGAGGGGCTGGGCGCACTGCACGAGGGCTTCGACACGCTCGGCCCGCGCCTTTCCCGGGGCCTCCCGCGCGAGGGCCGACAGCTCCCGTTCCGCCGCCGCGAACCCCTCCGCCCGCACCCGCTCGAGAAGCGGCCTCTCGACGAGGCGGAACCGCACCTCGCGCGCGAGGTCGTTCACCGCCGGGTAGCGGCTCTGGGTCGCCGCGATCAGCCGGTCGAGCAGCGCGGGCAGGTCGGGCACGGCCCGGAGCGACACGGCCTCGCCCTCGAGAGAGCGCTCGAGGAGGAGGGACACGGGGAGAGTGAGCTGCTCCTCGCGCTGGTGCGCCTTGCACACGCGGTAGAGGCTCTCCTCGAGCTCGGGCGAGCGGGCGAGGTCCTGCACCCCGAAGTGCCGGAGGGCCCGCCGCAGCTTCGCTACGAAGGCCTCGGGCAGGCCGGCGCCCTTGTCGTCCAGCTTGCGCAGGTAGGTGAACAGGTACTCCTCGGCCCCGAGGCCACCCTCGTCCTCCCACTCCTCCCCGTCCTCCCCTCGGCGACGGAAGAGTGAGCAGACGTCGACGAAGATGTCGAGGACCCCCGCCGCCCCCCGGACGAAGGCCTCCCCGGCCGAGTCCTGGAGCGGGCGGGAGAGTGCCTCCTTCAGGCCCGTGGCGTCCACGTCGAACCCGAGCATGAGACCCCGCAGCTCCTCGAGCGCCTGCCCCGCGCCGGCGGGCGGCCCCGCGGAAGAGGCGCCCAGGGCGTCGAGGAAGAGGCGCCTCTCCCGTGGGTCGGCGGCGCGGCGCGGCTCGGGGTCGATGAGAACCAGCGGATCGCCGGGGCCGACCTGGACGTTCGCGACGACGCACACCTCGCGGACGTGGCCTCCGAAGGGGGCGTCCACCGAGGTCTCCATCTTCATCGCCTCGAGGACGAGCAGGGGCTGCCCCGCCTCGACCTCGTCCCCCGGCTGCACGGCCACCGACACCACGATGGCCGGGGCCGGCGCCGCGACCAGCCCCTGGGTGTCCCGGGTGAAGGTGTGGGGCACGCCCTCAACCTCCACGAGGTGGGAGCGGCCCTGGACGAGCGACAGCACCCGCCACGTCGAGCCGCCGCACAGGAGGCGCCACTCGGACGTCTGCAGCCGGCGCTCACGGAGCGGAGACCCCAGCCGCTCCACGCCGACGTCGACCCGGTGCCCGGCCTCCTCCACGCGGTACCGGTCCACGGCGATGCGCCTCACCACGACGGCGTAGGACTGGCCGCCCTGGCGCAGCTCGACCGTGCGGGAGGTCTCCGGCCGCACCTCGGGCCGCCCCCGAACCGCGGTCGAGAGGAAGCGCGCCTTCTCGCCGTCGGCTTCCGCCTCGTATGCCTCGATCGCGGCCCGCACGAGAGCGAGCTCGGCGTGGCGGCGCGAGGTCTGCTCGCCCCGGGCCACCAGCCGGTCGAGGAAGCGGACGTCGAGGCGCCCGGTGCGCACCTCCTCGCGGTCGAGCAGGTCGAGGAGGAAGGCCTTGTTCGTGGTGCCGCCGCGCAGGATGACCGCGGTCTGGGCGAGGCCGCGGGAGAGACGGCCGAGCGCCTCCTCGCGGTCTTGCCCGTGCGCGATGACCTTGGCGATCATCGAGTCGAACTCGGCGGGCACGGCGTCGCCCTCGGCCACCCCCGCGTCCACGCGGAGGCCGGGGCCGCCGGGGAGCCTCAGGCGCGCCACGGTCCCCGGGGCGGGGGCGAAGCCGGCCTCGGCGTCCTCCGCGCACAGCCGGACCTCGACGGCGTGGCCGGAGGCCGCGGGCGGCTCCCCGGGCAGGCGGCCGCCCCGGGCGACGTGCACCTGCAGCTTCACGAGGTCGAGACCCGTCGTCACCTCGGAGACGCCGTGCTCCACCTCGAGCCGCGTGTTGGCCTCGAGGAACCAGAAGTCCTCCGAGGAGGGGTCGTACAGGAACTCGACCGCCGCCGCGCCGACGTAGCCGGCGGCCCGGACGAGGCGCCCCGCCGCATGCCGCATCGCCGCCTCCCGGGCCGGCGGGAGGCCGGGCACCGGGGACTCCTCGACCAGCTTCTGGTGGCGCCTCTGGATCGACGCCTCGCGCGCGGGGAGGGTCCACACGCTCCCCCATGCGTCGCTCACCACCTGGATGTCCACGTGCCGGACGCCGTCGAGGCGCCTCTCGAGGAACACGGTGGCCTGGCCGAACCACCTCCAGGCCTCGGTCCGCGCCGCCTTCAAAGCACCCGCGAGGGCCCCCGGCGTTTCGGCCTCGCGGACCCCGCGGCCCCCGATCCCCGCGGTCGACTTCACCATCACCGGGAAGCCCATCTCGGCCGCCTGCGCCTGGGCTTCGGCTTCGCTCGCGGTGGGGGCCCCGGCCCAGGGGACGACCGGGATGCCGAGCCCCTCGGCGAGCCGCTTGCCCGCGATCTTGTCGCCGAGGGCCCGCATCGCCGCCGGCGAGGGGCCGATGAACGTCACCCCCAGCCGCTCGCACATCTCGGCGAAGGCCGGCTGCTCCGCCACGAAGCCCCAGCCCGGCCACGCCGCCTCCGCCCTCGTCTCGACGAGCGCCCGCTCGAGCCGCGGGAGGTCCACGTAGGCGACCTTGCGCCGGCCGTCGGCGCCCTCGACCATGGCCGGGCCGAGCTCCCACGCCTCGTCCGCCTCCCGCACGAAGAGGGCGCGGCGGTCGGGCTCGGTGAAGAGCGCGATCGTGCGGAGGCGCTCTCCCTCGCGGTTGAGCTCGAGGGCGGCGTGGATGAAGCGCAGCGCCGCCTCGCCGCGGTTCACGACGGCGACGCGGCTGAAGCTGCGACCCACGTCCCTAGCCTTTCAGCGCACGCCGCTCGGGCAGCGCGACGGTCCGGTACCCGACCACCTCGGCGTGGACTTGCCCCTTCTCGTCCACGACCCGGGCGTCGAACGCCTCCCCGTCACGGAGCACCTCCACCGTCGCGTACAGCCGCCTCTCGCCCGCCGCCTCCTCCCCCCGGTACGCGACCGCCCGCCCGAGGGCCGTGGGCAGGCCCATCGTCTCCTTCTTCGCCAGGAGCCACAGGCCGGCGGCCTGGAAGCACAGCTCGAGGAGCCGAGGTGCCATGAGCGCCTCGGCCTCGGCGGGCCTCGCGTTCGACGGCAGGCCCGCCGTCATGAGGGCCACGACGCCGTCCCCCTCGACCGCCGCCCGCTCGAGCACCTGGTAGGCGGGACCGTGGAAGTAGACCTCGTAGATCGCGCCCTTCCCGATCGTGAGCGCCTTCGCCGCCGGCTTCTTGAACGCGACCCTCGGGGCCGGCCGGGTCTCCCGCGTCATCCGGACCCGCGCCCTGAAGTGGACCCGCTCCTGCGCCGGCAGCTCCGGCTTCGGCTGAACGACCGACCGCAGCTCGGCGGCGACCAGGATCTCGCCCACGCCGGCCGGCATCGCGACCGCGTGCAGGTGCAGGGTGGCCGGCTGGTTGCGGAAGAACTTGAACGGCAGGAGGAACGTCTCGTCCTCGACGGACGCCACGTGGAAGCCCGGGCAGAGGACGCTCGCCACCTCGGCGAACGCCTCGGTGCCCATCACCCCGGGCAGGACGGGAACGCCGTCGATCTGGTGGTCGAGGAGGAACGGCTGCTCCCGGGGGTCGAGCGTCGTCTCGACGGCGACGCCGCCGTAGAGGCGCGCGGCCTTGACCGCACCGACCATGAGGAGGGGCCGCTTGCGTCCGGCGATCGCGGCCTTCATCTTCTCGACGTCGAGGCCCCCCGTCGGGTCGTACTCCGCACCCATGATCCCGAGCGTCCCCGCCACGACCCGCTCGCCCGAGCCCCCGCCCGCCACCAGCTCCCGGCGGACGGTCGGGATCCCGGACTCCGGCGGCAGCATGGAGATCCCCGCCGCGGCCATGATCTGCGGGATCGACCCGCGGGTGGCCATGCCGATGCCGCCCCAGGCCGTCCAGTCGATCGCGATCGCCTTCGTTTCCGGCCGCGTCCGCCGCAGCGCGCTCGACATCGCGCACAGGAGGTTGTTCGCCGCGCTGTAGTCGGTCTGGCCCGCGTTGCCGAAGCGGCCGGCCACGGAGCTGAAGACGACCGTCGCCCCGATGGGCATCCCCTCGGCCGCCTTCAGCAGGCTGAAGAAGCCGTCGGCCTTGATGTCGAGGACGAGGTCGAACTCACCAGCCTCCTTCTCCGACAGCTTGCGGCTGATCTCGATCCCGCCGGCGTGGACGAGGACGTCGATCCGGCCGTGGGCCCTGCGGATCTCCTCGACGATCGCGGCGACGGCGGGACCATCGAGCAGGTTGGCGGAGCGCCACCGCGCCGTGCCGCCGACGGCCTCGACCGACTCGATCGCCCGCAGGGCGGCGTCCTGCCGCTCGATCGCCATGATCTGGCGATCGATGGCCACCGGCGTCGGCTTCTCGCCCTTCGCGCGCGCCTCCTCGATGAGGGCGAGCTTCAGCTTCTCCCGGTCCTGCCGGATGAGGGCGATCTTCGCGTCGGATCGGGCCGGCTCCGCCACGAGGTCGAGCAGGTAGAACACTCCGCCCCCGCTCGCCGCCGCGAGGTCGGCCACGATCGCGGACGTGATGCCGCCGGCGGCGCCGGTCACGACGAAGACGGTGTCCTTCGTCAGCGAGAGGCCGGGCCGGCCGTCGGCGGCCGGGCGCTCCTCGAGGGTGATCGTCCAGCGGAGATCGTCGTGGCGCCCGACCTCGACGACGCCCGGGTCGCCCAGGGCCTCGGCCACGAGGGCCTCGGCCACCTCGGCCGCGGGAGCGCCGGGGGCGAAGTCCACCACCTTGGCGAGGGCCTCGGGGCGCTCGCGCTTGTAGGCCTTGGCGAAGCCGGCCACCGCGCCGCCGAGGGGCGCGGTGGCCCCCTCCGGCGTCTGCCCGTGCAGGCCGCCCATGCGGGTGCCCGCCACGAGGAACGTGCCGGGAGCGGCCACGCTCTCGTAGAGCGCGCGCATCGCCGCGTGGAGGTTCTTCGCGCGACGGCGGAGGGCCTCGCGGAACGCGGCGAGGTCCATCTCCGCGATCGCGGGCTCGACGTCGAGGGCGGGAAGCCAGAAGACCCCCTGGACCGGCCCCTCCGCGAGCCAGGTCTGGAGACGAGTCGTCACCTCGTCGGTCGCGATCGCTCCGTCGAGGGCCAGGACCGTCGCGCCGGTCTTCTCGAGCCGGCTCGCCAGCGCCTGGCCGACGCTGCCCGCGTCGCCCACCACGACCACCCGCGTGCCCTTGCCGAGGGCGACGCCGGTCGGCTTGCAGAGATCGAGGGCGGGGCGGAGGGAGGGGACCGGGACGCGGCGGGGCATCTTGTCCGCGTCGGCGAGGGAGGCGAGGGGGCGGGGGGCGGGCTCTACGCCGGCTTTCCCCGGGGCCTTCTCAGGAGCAATGAGACAAGGGGGAGCCACCGAGGGAGCAACGGCAGGTCCCTCGGGCGCTTTCGCGCCCTCGGGTGCCAGATCCGGCCTGAAGTCGTAGACGAACTGGACGACGTGCTTCAGCGTCGGGAAGTCGCGGAGCTTCATGTTCTCCTGGCGCGGCGATGCCGTAGGCCTCGCGAACCGCCGCGAACGTCTCCGCCTGCTTCACCGTGTCGACCCCGAGATCGGCCTCGAGGTCGAGGTCCATCTCGAGCATGTCCACGGGATAGCCGGTCTTCTCGGCCACGATCCCGAGCACCCGCTCCACGACGTCATTCCGAGGCGCTTCGGCTCGACCGGGCGCCGACGAATGCGTCGTGGTTCTAGGCAAGTCCGTCGGCGTCGTCTGGGAAGGCCCCTCGGGAGAGCCCGGCTTCAAGTCCGGCCTGAAGTCGTACACGAACTGCACGACGTGCTTGAGGGTCGGGAAGTCGCGAAGCTTCAGGTTCTCCTGGCGCGCGATGCCGTAGGCCTCGCGCACCGCGGCGAACGTCTCCGCCTGCTTCACCGTGTCCACACCGAGGTCGGCCTCGAGGTCGAGGTCCATCTCGAGCATGTCCTCGGGGTAGCCGGTCTTCTCGGCGACGATGGACAGGACCTGCTCCACGACGTCATTCCGAGCCGCTCCGACCCGGAGCGGGCGCGGCGGAATGCGGCGTGGTTCGGGGCAAGTCCGTCGGCGGCGTCTGGGAGGGCCGCGCGCGGGAAGCGCCGGACGGCGCAAGTCAGGTCGGAAGTCGTACACGAACTGCACGACGTGCTGCGAGCGTCGGGAAGTCGCGGAGCTTCAGGTTCTCCTGGCGCGCGATGCCATAGGCCTCGCGAACCGCCGCGAACGTCTCCGCCTGCTTCACCGTGTCGACACCCAGGTCGGCCTCGAGGTCGAGGTCCATCTCGAGCATGTCGGGCGGGTAGCCGGTCTTCTCGGCGACGATGGCGAGCACCTTCTGGACGACTTCATCTGAGCCGGCCTTCCCCGGGGCTTTCGAGGGAGACAGGGGCGGGGACGAGACCGTGCCGGCGGCCTCCGAGGGCCGCGCCGGAGAGGCGCCCTCGGAGGGGCGCAAATCCGGCCTGAAGTCGTAGACAAACTGCACCACGTGCTTGAGGGTCGGGAAGTCGCGGAGCTTCAAGCTCTCCTGGCGGGCGATGCCGTAGGCCTCGCGCACCGCGGCGAACGTCTCCGCCTGCTTCACCGTGTCCACGCCGAGGTCCGCCTCGAGGTCCAGTTCCAGATCGAGCATGTCGGGCGGGTAACCGGTCTTCTCGGCCACGATGGCGAGGACCCTCTCCACGACGTCATTCCGCGGCGCTTCAATCCGGACGGGCGGCGCGGAATGCGTCGTGGTTTTGGGCAAATCCTTCGGCGTCGGTTCGGAGGGCCTTCCGGGAAGGCCTTCCAGGCCGGCTCTCCGCTTGCGTGGGTGGGAGGGGAGGACGAGAGAGAGATCCCTCGGGCGCTCTCGCGCCCTCGGGTGACACGCGCCTCACGGGCCCGAGGCCGAAGCGCCACGCGCTCGCCGCCGGCGGTCGGGCCGGCGGGCCGTCGGCCGCGACGCGGAGCACGCGCTTCACGACCTCCGTCCGTGCGCCGTCCTGCCCGCTCGCCTCGGCCAGCCACCACTCGTGGCGTGCCCGGTCGTCCACCCGGTCGACGGGCCCGGGGATCCGACGCGTCAGGGTGAGCGCGATCTGCGAGCCGAAGCCGGCCGCGAGGTGGATGGCGTACTCGACATCGTACCGGCCGCCCTTCGACAGGGTCAGGTTCCCGAGGTCGGGGTCGGGCTCCTTGAGGTTCGGCACCGGGGGCACGATCTGGTGCTCGAGGATCTTGACGCCGATGACGTCCTCGATCCCGACGCCCATGGGGTGGCCGGTGAAGCCCTTGGTGTTCGCCACGATCACCCGGTCCGCGCTGGGCCCGAAGACCTGCCGCAGGGCCGCGATCTCGGCGGCGGCGCTGCCGCCGCGCGCCGGCGTGTACGTCTCGTGCGACACGAACACGGTGCGCGGCGCCATCGCCGCCCGGTTCACGCCGAAGCGGCGCTCCGCCGAGGCGACGAGGCTCTCCACCACGCCCGCCACGTGCGCCACGTCGAGACGGGTCGCGTGGAAAGCGCTGTTGCGGCTCTCCGTGGCGAGGAGCTCCACGATCCCCCGCATCCCGCGCTCCTCGACCGCGTCCTGGCTCTCGACCACGAGCGCGCAGGCGCCCATGCCGATGAGCGTCCCGTGGCGGCGGCGGTCGAACGGCAGGGCGGCGTCCTCGACCCGCTCGTCCGTCGCTCCCGCCCCGCTCGCGATGAACCCGGCCCCGATCCACTCGATCATGGCGTCGCTCGTCACGTTGTCGGCGGCCACGACGACCACGCGCCGGCAGCGACCCGAACGGATCCAGTCTTCGGCCAGGGCGATGCCGGACGCCGTCGAGGCGCAGGCCACGTTGACGTGGGTGTTGGGCCCGCGGGCGCCGACGTACTCGGCGAACTGGCTGTGGCCCATCGTGAGGATGCGGAGCAGGAAGCGCCGGTCGAACGCGTAGGGCTCCTTCTCGAGCCGCGCGTCGAGCTCGGCGACCCGGCGCGAGATCTCGGACCGGGTGCCCGCGTCGCGTGCCGTTTCCAGCAGCTCCTCGAGCTGCCGCTTCTGCGCCCGCCGGCTTTCGAACGTGTAGTAGCGGTGCGCCTCGTCGGCGAAGCGGTTGTACCCGGGGAAGGCGCTCGCGAAGATGACGCCCGTCTCGTCGCGCATCGCCTCCGGCAGCACCCAACGCTCGGGCAGGTACTTGCCGGTGGTGGTCTTCTTCCACGTCTGCACGAGCGGGATCCCCGCCTCGCGCAGGGCGTCGAGCCCCGCCGCCATGGCGAGCTGGGTCGTCGAGTCGAGCGCCTCGACCAGCTTGTCGGGGACCCCGTACTCGGCGGTCAGGTCGAACGTGCCCGGAAGGGCGGCGAGCTTGATGACGTCCTTCGGGTCGTCGATCGTCTGGAAGTGCCCGCTGCCGTCCGCGGTCTTGACGAGCTGCGTGACCCGGCGGCTGGCCATCCCCTCGCGGTGGCGCTGCGGGACGGGGCCGACGAACTGCTCGCCGGCCAGGATCCGGGCGGCGTTCTTCGGGTCCATGACGGGCTTGTTCGCCCCCGGCAGCCCGAGGCCGGTGCCGCTGATCACGACCGAGCCCTTCGGCACGTCGTTGCGGTCGAACGGCCCCTCGGCACGCGCCACGGGTCCGGTCGGCAGGGAGTCGATCGCCTTCTGGAGGAGCGCCCGCAGCTCTCCCAGCGTGTCGGGCGCCGCCGCCGGCGCCACCGGCGCGGGCGCAGACTCGCGCCGCGCCACCGGGACGGTCGCCACCTGGACGGCCGCGGCCTCCCGCGTTCCGTAGCCGGCGGCGTAGAGCCCGGCCAGCGCCTGGTTGAAGCTCGCGACCTCCTTGGGCCGCGGCCGGTTGGTGAAGAGCGACATGACGTCGGTCTTGTCGGCGAGGACGTCGTCGACGAAGCCCTTCAGCGCCCGCTTCGGCCCCACCTCGACGAACGCTCGCGCGCCCGCTGCGTAGAGACGCTCGACGCTCTCCACCCAGCGCACGGGGGAGGCGATCTGGAGGCAGAGGATGTCCTTGATCGCCTCGGGGTCGGAAGGGTAGAAGTCGGCGGTGACGTTGCCGACGAGGGGCAGCCGGGGAGCGCGCACGTCGAAGCGGTCGAGGACCTTGCGCAGCGGCTCGGCCGCGGAGGCCACGATCTTCGTGTGGAAGGCGTGGCTCACCGGGAGGCGCTGGGCCTGGTAGCCCTTCTTGTTGAAGGCGTCCACGGCACGCTCCACCGCCGCCGTCTCGCCGCCGATCACCACCTGGCCGCGGGCGTTGAGGTTCGCGGGGACGACGTAGCCCTCGATGCTCTTCAGCTCCTCGACGACGAAGGCGGCCGGCGCCATGACCGCCGCCATCGCCCCGTTGTCGCCGAAGCTGACCTTGGTCATCTCGCGGCCGCGGGCGGCGGCCGCCTCGAGCGCCTCGGCGAACGTGAGGACGCCGGCCGCGACGAGGGCGCCGTACTCGCCCAGCGAGTGGCCCATCACCATGTCCGGCTCGAGACCGTACTCGCCGAGGAGCCGGCACATCGCGGTGTCCATGCTGAGCACGGCCGGCTGCGTGATCGCCGTCTGCTTCAGGTCCTCCTCGGCCTGCTTGACGGCCCCCGGGTCCTGGCGATCCACGAAGATGTAGCTCGTCAGCTTCCGGCCGAGGAGCGGCTCGAGGACGCGGTCGGCCTCCTCGAAGACGCCCGCCACCAGCTCGTCGGCGTGCGCGAGGTCCCGTCCCATGTTCACGTACTGGCTGCCCTGGCCGGTGAAGAGGAACGCGATCTTGCCGGGCGCGGGCCCGCTCCCGCGGAAGACGCCCTGGGCCTGGAAGGCCCTCCACGTCGAGGGGGCGTCGGTGGCGAGGGCCTTCTGCGCCTTCTGCAGCCGCTCGACGAGCTCCTTGCCGTCCTCGTAGTCGATCGCGATGCGCTCCCGCGCGATCAGGTCGGCGGGGTCGGGCACGGCGACCGGAGGCACGTGGCCATCCTTCGCGCGCGCGAGCAGGCCGTCCACCTTCTTGCGCAGGCCGTCCACGGACTGCGCCCCGACCACGAGCAGGCCCCGCAGCGGCGGCCGCGGGGCAGCAACCGACCCTCCCGCCGGCATCGACGACGGCACCGCCACCTGGGCCGGCCGCGCGCCCTTCGTGAGCGCGCCCGGCACGTGCTCCTCGAGGACGACGTGGAAGTTCGTCCCCCCGAAGCCGTAGGCGGAGACGCCGCAGCGCCGCGGGGCGCCGTTCGCCGGCTTCCACTCGCGCAGGTCGTGGTTGAGCACGAACGGCGTCGAAGCGAAGTCGATGCCGGGGTTGGGCGGGTGGGCGTGGAGGGTCGGCGGCAGCACCTTCTCGTGCACCGCCCAGACCGCCTTCAGCAGGCCCGCCGCGCCGGCGCCGGCCTTCAGGTGGCCGACGTTGCTCTTCGCGGAGCCGAGGGCGATCTGTCCCTTCGCCGCGCCCTTGAAGACGGTGGCGAGGCTCTCGACCTCGACGAGGTCCCCGACCTTCGTGCTCGTGCCGTGGGCCTCGACGAGGCCGGCGGTCGTCGGGTCGAGCCCGGCGTTCTCCCACGCCCGCGCGATCGCAAGCTGCTGGCCGATCGGGTTGGGGGCGGTGATGCCCTTGCCCTTGCCGTCCGAGGAGCCGCCGAGGCCGCGCACGACCGCGTACACCCGGTCGCCGTCGCGCTCGGCGTCCGCGAGGCGCTTGAGCAGGAACGCGGCCGAGCCCTCGCCCATCACGAAGCCGTCGGCGCCGTCGCCGAAGGGCCGCGTCCCGGTGGCCGAGAGCGCGCCGATCTTCGAGAACTTCACGAACGAGTTCGTGCCCATGTTGCGGTCGACGCCGCCGGTCACGACCGCGTCGCAGTGGCCCGCCACCAGCATGTCCACGGCCGCGTCGAGGGCGGCGAACGTCGAAGCGCAGGCCGCGTCGGTCGTGAAGTTGGGCCCGCGCAGGTTGAGCACGTTGGCGACGCGGCCGGAGAGGATGTTCGACAGCTCCCCCGGCATCGTGTCCTCGGTGATCTCGGGCATCCCCTTGCGGACCACCTCGTACCAGCGCGAGAGGATCGCCTCGCGCACCGGGGCCGGCAGGTCCAGGAACTCCTTCGTCTCGCTCAGCAGCCGGCGGTACTCGGGGAACGAGATGCGGAGCGTGGTGAGGTAGTGCCGCTCCCCCGCCATCGCGTTGCCGAGGACGACGGCGGTCCGCTCGGTGTCGAGGGGCTTGCCGGGCCAGCCGTAGTCGGCGAGGGCCTCGGCGGCGATCGTGATCGCCCACTGCTGCCCCTCGTCCATCGCCCCCGCCACGCGCGGCGGGACGCGCCACCGCTTCCAGTCGAACTGGAAGCCGCGCACCCAGGAGCCGATCTTGCTGTAGGTCTTGGCCGGCGCCGTCGGGTCGGGGTCGTAGTAGTCGGCGACGCTCCAGCGGTCGGGCGGGACCTCGACGATCGAGTACTTCTTCGCCCACACGTTGTCGCGGAAGGCCCGGGCGCTGGGGGCGTCGGGGAGGATGGCCCCGAGGCCGACGATCGCTACCGCTCTCTCGCTCCGGTCGCTCATCGACGCTGCTCCTTCACTTGGCGGGGAACGCCCGGACGAGGTCGGCCGCGATCTTGTCCATGTCCTCGACGAGGCCGGCCTGGGCGGCCACGGCGGCGTCGAGGTTGAGCTGCTGCTTCAGGTTCGCGTCGGTCTGGCCGGCCCCGATGGCCCAGCGCAGGCCCTCGCTCGCGACCTTGAGGCAGGCCTCGCGCGCGTGGACGCGGGCCATGGCCTCGAGCGTCGCCGGCTCGAGGCCGCTCGCCTTCGTCGGCGCGGTGGCGGCCCGCTCGGCGAAGAGCGCGGCCGTCTCCGCGTACGCGATCAGCTCCCCGAGCCGGAAGAGGACGTGCTGGTTGCGGGTGAGCCGGTCGAGGCGCGCGCGCTCGAGGAGCGCCGCGAGCGACCGCAGGGCCATGGCCGCGTGGCCGGCCCCGACGTTCGGCGACTTTGCGTGCCTCTCGTCCGCGCGCGCGGCCCAGTCGACGTAGTACTGCCCCCGGCTCTTGAGGTGCTGCTGCCAGCGGTCCCGCGCGATCGTCCACTCCATGATCTCGGAGGTGCCCTCGTAGATCGTGGTGATGCGCACGTCGCGCTTGATCTTCTCGACCATGTACTCGCGGGTGTAGCCGTAGCCGCCGAGGGCCTGGATCGCGTCCTCGGCCGCCTTGTTCCCCGCCTCGGTGGCGAGGTACTTGGCCACCGCGCCCTCGGTGGCGAGGTCGTCCTCGCCCGCGTCGAGCCTCTCCGCCACCCACTCGATGTAGTGGCGCGAGGCCTCGAGCCGCACCGCGTTCGGCACCAGCAACTTGTGGGTGTAGCCCTGCTTCTGGCTGAGGGGCCCGCCGCCCTGCACGCGCTCCTGCGCGTAGCGAATGGCCCGCCGCAGCGCCTCCCAACCCGCGCCCAGGCCGAAGGCGGCGACCATCAGGCGCGTGTAGCCGAAGACCGCCTGCGCCTGGGCGAGGCCCTTGCCCTCGACGAGGCCGATGAGCCGATCGGCCGGGACGTAGACGTTCTCGAGGAAGAGCGCGGCCGTGTTCGAGGCGCGGATGCCGTGCTTGTCCTCGGGCTTGCCGGCGGTGAAGCCCTCGGTCCCCTTGTCCACGAGGAACCAGGTGGTCCCACCGGGGGCGTTCGCCAGGATCGTGTAGCGGTCGGCCACCCCGCCGTTGCTGATCCACTGCTTGCGGCCGCTGATCCGGTAGCCGACGACCTTCCCGCCCTCCTCGACCGGCACCGCCGTGGTCGACAGCGCGCCGAGGTCGCTCCCGGCCTGCGGCTCGGTCGCCCCGTACGCGTAGAAGTGGCCGTGCTCGGCGAGGGCCCCCAGCCACTCGGCCTTCTGCTCGGGCGTGGCCCCGACGTTGATGGGGTCCGTGCCGAGGAAGGTCGCGAGGACGCCGGTGGCGATCCCGAGGTCGATCGAGGCCATCGCCTCGGAAACCCGGTAGATGTCGTAGGCCCCCCCGCCGAGGCCCCCGAACTCCTCGGGGATGGTCAGGAGGTGGAGGCCGATCTGCCCCGGGTCGTACAGGTCTTTCATGACCCTCTCGGGGAACTCGTGGCCGAGCTCGATCTCGAGCAGCTTCGCCGGCGGGAGGTTCTTCTCCGCGTACTCCCGGAGCGTCGTCAGGATCTGGTCGAGCATCTCGGCGTCGAGTCGCGCCATGTTTCCCCCTGGAGATGTCGGACGCGCCGCGGTCTTCTGTGAGGGCGGAGGGACAACCGCGTCCAACGAAAGGTCCCGAACGCAACGGAGCGTCCCAATCCTATCGAAACGACACCCCGGACTGAATCCTGCCGGTATCTCAGGACGGGTAGTTCATTTGTCGCATCGCCGCCGCAGGATGTCTTGGCACCTAACCGGTTTACTGACAGAGAGATAGCTGTCGCCTGTCTGACGGGATCCTGCGGGTCCGCCGGCCTCAGCGGCGAGCCGCGAGGCGCCAGAACTGACGCTCGTTGAGGAGCGTGATCTTGTGCCCCTTCGCGGCCAGACGCTTGATCTCCATCAGCTTGAGCCCGGCGTCGCGACCGGCCGCCTGCCGGGGGTTGGGCAGTCCGCGGACCACGACGGTGGTGCGGGCCGAGGGACCGCCGTGCACCACCGCCCCGGCCCGTCGGGCCGCCGCCTGGGCCTCGCTCCGGGGCCGGCCGAGGATCCCCGTGAAGGCGAGGTGGACCCCCCGCAGCGCGGCCAGCCGCCCCACCTTCAGGGCGGGGGCCGGGCTGCGGAGGGCGGCGATCAGCTCGTCGGCCGTCTCGTAGCGCTTGCGCCGCTCGCCGATGCAGCGGTACACGACCTCCTTCAGCTGGTCGCTGCAGGGGAGCCCGCGGATCTCGCCCGTGCGGATGCGCGCCCGCGCGTCCCCCCGCACGAGCATCCCGAGCAGCTGGCCCACCTGGTACACGTCGTCCCGGGCCTGCCACTTCGGTACGGCGCCCAGGGCGATGTCGCTCGGGGCCATCATGGGGTTGAGCGCGTCGACGGTCGCCCCGCGCCGGTCGCTCTGCTGCCGCACGAGGCCGAAGTCGCCGAGCTTCAGCGTCCGCCCCTGGCAGACGAAGACGTTCATCGGCGTGAGGTCCCGGTGGAGGATGTGCCCGCGGTGGAGCTTGCCGAGGACCTGGAGAATGCCCGCGATCTCGCGCCGGGCGGTGCGCTCGGGCCAGCCCTCGCCCTCGCTTCGGTGCAGGAACGACCGCAGGTCGCCGTGACGGGCGTACTCGAGGGCGAGGCAGTAGAGGAAGCGGCCGTCGGGGCGCACGACCGGGAAGGCGTCGAAGACCCGGATCGCTCGCGGGTGGCCGTCGAGCAGCTGCCCGAAGTACGCCTCGCGGACCCAGGCGTCGCTGTTCTCGCTGACCTTGATGCAGAGCGTCGCCGGCACCCCGGACGAGCGCCCGAGCCGGCGCGCGAGGTAGACCTGCCCGAACCCGCCGGCGCCGATCAGCCGCATCGCGCGGTACTCGAGCCGCGACTGGGGGCTGGCCACGACCTGGCCCGGCGCCAGGAGCTCTCCCGTCCGGAGGCTGCCGGGCACGGCCCGCCGCGTGAGCGTGCGGGCGGCCGAGAGTCGCTCGGGCGGAAGTGCCGGCCGTGGCTTTGCTCCGGGGGCCATGAGCGATTCTACGCATGATCCGATCGGCTCTGGCGCCCGCTGGCCGGAGTTGGTAGCCTGCGACGGCAGCAAGACCGGTCTGCGCCATGCCCATGAACCGCCGTCACGTGATGGCCGCGCTCGGCTCGGCCACGGCCCTCGTCCTGGCCGCCCTCGTCTTCCTCCCGGGTCGCGTCTTCGCCCCCCCACCCCCTCCCTCGGCACCGCCGGAGCCGCCGGCGCCGCTCGCCGGCTCCGCGAGCTGCCGCTCGTGCCACGCCGTCTTCTTCCAGAAGTGGTCGACGTCCTTCCACGGCCTCGCCATGCAGGCGCACACGGGGGACTTCGCCCGCGACCGGCTGACGCCGCAGGAGAAGCCGATCGAGATCCGCGGGCGGAGCTACCGGGCCGTGATCGGGACGGGCGCCGACCACGTCGAGGAGACGGGGCCGGAGGGGAAGAAGATCTACCCGATCGTCCAGGTGCTGGGCGGGAAGAACGTCTGCTACTTTCTCACCCCGCTCGAGCGCGGTCTCCTGCAGGTCCTCCCCGTCGCCTACGACGTCCACCGGAAGGAGTGGTTCTCGACGGCGGGCAGCGCGGTCCGGCACTTCGCGGCGTCGACGACGGCCGAGGGCCGCCCGAGCGAGGGCGGCATCGACGAGGAGCTCGACTGGACGGACCGGGCCTACACGTTCAACACCTCCTGCTTCAGCTGCCACGTGAGCCAGCTGGCCACGAACTACGAGCCGACGACCGACTCGTACCGCACGGTGTGGGCGGAGCCCGGCGTCTCCTGCGAGACCTGCCACGGCCCGTCCGGCGCGCACGTGAAGGCCTTCGAGGGACTGCCGCCCGGGAAGGCACCGCCGGACTGGAAGATCATCTCGGTCAAGAGGCTCGCGACGGAGCAGCGGAGCGACCTCTGCTCCTCCTGCCACGCCAAGGCGAGCCCCCTCTGGACCTCCTTCCGCCCCGGCGACCGCTTCTTCGACCACTTCGACCTCACGACCCTCGAGAACCCCGACTACTACCCGGACGGCCGCGACCTCGGGGAGAACTACACGCTCACCTCGTGGCGGATGAGCCCCTGCGCGAAGTCGGGGCGGATCGACTGCGTGCACTGCCACACCTCGAGCGGCCGCTACAAGTGGAAGGACCGGCCGAACGACGCCTGCCTGCCCTGCCACGAGGAGCGCGTGAAGAACGCCGCCGCCCACACGCGCCACCCCGGGGACGGCCCCGGCACGCGCTGCACCGACTGCCACATGCCCAAGACCGAGTTCGCGCGGATGATCCGCAGCGACCACTCGATGCGGCCGCCCTCCCCCGCCGCCAGCCGCGAGCTCGGCTCGCCGAACGCGTGCACCGTCTGCCACGTGGACCGCGGCGCGGCGTGGGCCGAGAAGGCGGTTCGCGACTGGGGCCATGGCCGTTGGTCGGAGCGGATCCTGAGGGAAGGCCGGCTCGTCGCGGCCGCGCGCAGGGGAGACTGGTCGCGCCTGCCGCAGGTCCTGGCCTACCTCGGAGAGCCGGCCCGCGACGAGGTCGTGACGGCCTCGCTCGTGCGGCTCCTCGCCGACTGCCCCGACCCGTCGAAGTGGCCGGCCCTTCGCGCCCTGGCCGCCGACGCCTCGCCTCTCGTCCGCGCGGCGGCGGTGACGACCCTCGCGGCGGACCCGGGCGCCCGCGACCTCATCCTGGCCGCGACCCGGGACGACCTGCGGCTCGTGCGGGTGAGGGCGGCCGCCGCGCTCCCGACGACCGACCCCGCCACGGTCCCCGAGCCGGCCCGCGCCGCCTTCCTCGCCGCACGGTCCGAGCACGAGCGGTCGCTCCTCGCCCGACCGGACGACTTCGCCTCGCAGTACAACATGGGCAACCTCCAGCTCGAGCGCGGCGACGCCGCGGCGGCGGCCGAGCGCTACCGCAAGGCCCTCGCCCTCCGCCCGGACCACGTGGCGAGCCTCGTCAACCTCTCGATGGCCGAGGCGCGCGCCGGTCGCCTCGCCGAGGCGGAGGCCACGCTGCGCGAGGCGATTCGCCTGCAGCCGCGCACCGCCGCGGCCCACTTCAACCTGGGGCTCCTGCTGGCAGAGAAGGGGCCTCACTCCGAGGCCCAGGCCGAGCTGCGGCGCGCCCTCGAGCTCGAGCCCGGCAACGCGGGGGCGGCCTACAACCTGGCCGTCCTCGCGGCCGAGACGAGCCCCAAGGAGGCCGCGTCGCTCGCGGGGCGGGCCGCGGAGAGCGCCCCGGGGGATCCCCGTTACGCCTTCACCCAGGCGTTCTACCTCGAGAGGGCGGGCGACCCGGCCGGCGCCGAGCGGGTCCTCCGCGGCCTGGTGACGCGGCACCCGGGCTACCGCGACGCCTGGGCCTTCCTCGGCACTCTCCTCGAGGCCCAGGGGCGACGAGACGCGGCGGCGGACGTCTACCGCCGTGCGGCGGCGACCGCGACGCTGCCGGAGGCCGAGCGTCGCGCGTTCGACGCAAGGGCCCGCGCCACCGCCCGCTGACCGCACAGGTACGCCAGCCGATCGACGCCCCCGCCGGGGCCGCGTCCGCCCACCGCACGGCGTGGCATACTGAGGCGTGCTGACGAGGCCGCATCTTTCGATCCCGAGGAACCGATCGATGTCCCCCACGACGCCCGACTTGCGCCTCCTGGAAGACGCGGTCTCTCCGCGCGTGCTCGCCGCGATGCGAAGCGCCTCGCGCGCGCTCACCGCCCTGGGCGTCCGCCACGCGGTTGCGGGCGGGCTGGCGGTGGGGGCCCACGGCTACCCCCGCAACACGCAAGACGTGGACCTGCTCGTCGGCGACGAAGCGTTCGAGCGCCGGGCGGGAGGACTGGTGACGCTGAAGCCGGGTGTTCCGATCCAGATCGACGGCGTCAGCGTGGACCTGCTCTCGACGAGCGGAGACGAGTCGTTCCTGGCCCAATCGCTGCCACCACCCAGCCCCGACGAGGTACCGGTGGTCTCGGCCGGAACGCTCGTCTATCTCAAGCTGAAGTCGCCGCGTCTCAAGGACCGCGCCGACGTCGTCGAGCTCCTCAAGGCCGGCCTCGACCTCGACGGCGTCCGCCAGTACCTCGGCCGGAACGCTCCCCCCCTCGTCGCCCGCTTCGAGGACTGCGTCGCCCTGGCCCGGACCGAGGAAGGGTGATCAGAACGAGACGCCGAGGGAGACGACCGTGAAGTGGTCGTCGGCGCCGGGGTTGAAGAAGTAGACCGTGCCGTCGACCTTCCTGAACGTGAAGCCCGCGAGCAGCCCCCGCTGGACGTCCCGGTCCGTCTGATAGACGCGCGTCCGCTGCGTCACCACCCCCGCGCGCAGCCACTCCGTCGGCCAAAGACTGAGCTCCGACCACATGTAGAAGTAGTTCGACTCGCTGTCCTCGAGGTCGAACACGTATTCGGCCTCCCCGTACCACTCGAGCTTCCAGGCCGACAGGTCCGCCTCGAGGCCCGGGATGATCCCGTCCGTCTGCCCGGCGACGGCGCCGATCATCGGGGTCAGGGAGAGCTTCACCTTGTCCCCGAACTCGAAGTTCGCGCCGACGAAGAACGACGTCGAGTCGCGGTCCTCGTAGTTGTACCGGGTCTCGAAGTGGAAGAGCCGGTGGTCCGCCCTGAACGTCGGCTGGACGTAGTCCCCCTCGTCGGGCAGGACGTACAGCGCCCCCGCCAGGCCGAACTCCCAGCCGGTCTCCTCGGCCTCGGCCTCGGGCGCGGCCGGCGGCGGGCTCGCCGGCGCCGGCTCCTGGGCGGTGGCGGCCACCGGGAAGGCCAGCATCGCCAGTGCGGCGAGCGGAAGCGTCGTCTTTCTCATGACAGGTCCTCCCACGACGGGAACGGAGCTGGCACGCTATTCTAGTTGCGACGCGCCGAGCGGGCCTTCACAACTCTTTGCCGCCGCCGGCGACGTCTTGACATGCTGACGCGTGGCTTTCTGGTCCAATGGCTCCGTCACCTGATGCGGCGTGACCAGGAGAAGAGACTGATGAGACATCGTGGAGTCGTGGGAGCCGGGTTCCTGATGGGCTTCGCCCTCCTGGGCGGGGCGAGGGTCGCGACCGCGGATGGACCCGCGGCGGACGCGAAGAACGAGGTCGTGGTCTTCGGGGGCGCGTCCATCCTGGACGCCACCGGGGGTCAGGACATGACAATCGGCATGCCCGGCTGGGCCGGCGACCGCTGGCCGGGGTTCCCGGACATCGAGGTCCGCACGGACACGTCGCTCGGCGGGAGCGCGCTCTTCGGGGTCCGGTACTCCCGCTACGTGAAGGGCCGGCTCGCGGTCGAGGCCGACTTCGCCGTCGCGCCGACGCACGACCTCGAGGTCGGGGGCGAGCTTTGCGTCGAAGGCCGCTGTTACGGCCGCGCGGGAGGCGACCGTGGGCAGGGTCCCTGGCCCTGGGGGCGGGGGCCGGGCATGGCCGATGTCGCCGGCGTCGACCTCGAAGGCCTCCGCACCCGCAGCGTCACCGCGTGGCACTACGGCGGCGGCCTCACCTACGACATCACGGGCGGAGACGTGCGCCCCTTCGTGATCTTCGGGGCGGGTGGGGTCTCGTACGACGGGGCCCGGGAGTCCGAGACGGACTTCACGCTGCGCTTCGGGGCGGGGCTCAAGATCTACTTCGGCCGGGTCGGCGCCCGCGTGGACGTGGTCGACTACCTCGTGACCGACCACTTCCTCAGCGGAGAGGCCGAGCACGACATCCACGCCACGGCCGGCTTCCTGGTCCGTTTCTAGGCCGCCGCCCGCGGGCGGTGACCGTCGTCGACCGGTGCGCGCCGCCGCCCGGTCAGTGACAGCCGCAGCCCGTCCCGCAGCCGCCTCCCGACGGCTCCCCCGCCATCAGGGGGATCTTGCGCTTCAGGGCGGTGGGCAGGGGGACGGGACGGTTCCCCGCGTAGATCTGGTGCCGTCCCTTTTCCCGGAACCAGTCCTGGGTGCTCGCCACCTGCCGCATCTCCTCGATGATCTGCCGCCACCCGACCCCGGTGTTGTAGGCGCAGAACGAGATCTCCCCCTCCTGCGTGCCGTAGGGGATGACGCACATCTCGGTCCTCCGGAAGTCGTAGTTCCACAGGTCCTGGAACCACATGCTGAGGATCGTGGTGATGCGCCACTCGCTCTTCGCGGCCGGCTTGTCCGACGTCACCCCGCCCCCCATCTTCCCGCTGAACAGCTCCAGCATCACCCGGGGAGTGAGGCCGGCGGGCGCCTTCCTCTCGTCGAAGTTGCGGAGGAAGGAGAGGCCGATCTGGGCGACGGTGAGCGTCCGCCCGCGGGCGGAGTCGACGACGACGTCGAGGTCGCGGGAGAACCGCTCGAGGTCGAAGAACGACATGACCGTCGCCCACTGGCCGGTGCGGGAGTTGGCGACCATCATCGTGGCCGCGCCGCAGTTGGGGTGGCAGCCGCAGTTGAGCTGGCCGAAGTCCTGCTCGGGCCCCTTGAGGTGGTCGGCGAGCGCGGCGAAGGCGGTGGACGCCCCGAGCGGGTACCAGTCCCGGTAGGGATCGATCTTCCCGCCGTAGTGCCGGGCGAGGTCGTGGGCGAGGTGGGAGGTCGTGTAGCGCTGGCGCAGGCGCACCTCGTCGCTCACTTCCTCGTCGCGCCCGGTGAAGGAGACCGGTTGGAAGGCGGGGCCGCCCATCTTCTCGTGGTTCGCGAGGCAGAAGTCGAAGATCGGGCCGACCTGGTGGTTGTTCACGCCGTTCACCACGGTCACCACCGGCGTGATGCGGATCCCCGCGGCGGCCAGGTTGTCGATGGCCACCTGCCGGACGTCGAAGAGGTTCGTGATGTGGCGGTGGGCGTTCGACTCGTTCGTCGTCCCGTCGAACTGGAGGTAGACCATGTCGAGCCCGGCTTCCCGTGCCTGGAAGGCGAACTCCGGCTCGAGGGCGAAGCGCAGGCCGTTGGTGGCGGCCTGGACGAGCTTGTAGCCGACCTTCTTCGCGTAGGCGCAGGCCTCGAGGAAGTGTGGGGAGAGGGTCGGCTCGCCCCCGGAGTATTGCACGACCATCTGCCGCCGCGGCTTGAAGGAGATCGAGTCGTCGAGGATCTTCCGCACCTCCTCGAACGTCAGCTCGTGCACGTAGCCCACCTGGTTGGCGTCCATGAAGCAGGGGTTGCACATCATGTTGCAGCGGTTCGTGAGGTCCACGGTGAGGACGGCGCCCCGGCCGTAGCGGACGGTGGACGTCCCGTGGCGGTGGACGAGGGCGTCCCCGAGCGTACGGAAGTCGCGGCCCGGGTAGCGGCGCTCGATCACGCGGTCGAACTCGACGTCGATCGAGCGCAGGTCGTCGAACGTGCCGTGGTCGGGGCAGGTCTTGGTCACCCAGAGCTCCCGTCCCTTCACGTGGAAGGTGGCCTTGATCTCGCCAACGTGCCCGTTCACCAGGTCGGAGATGTCGCGCTCGCCGCTCAGGATCTTCTTCCGCGCATCGATGACGCAGCGGGGGCAGAGCGAGTCGGTCTCGCGGGGGTAGCCGAGCGGAGGGCGCGTCCTCTCGTGGGACTTCGGCAGGGGTCCGGGCGCCCACCGCGGCTCGACCGAGCGTCCCTCGGGGAGGCGCATGTTCACCGACTGAAAGGCCTTCCACGCCAGCTCGCCGATCTGCTGAAGCAGCTCCATGACTGTCTCCTCCCCACACGCGTGCGGCCCGCTCCGGGCCGCACGCGGCTCACGACGCCCGAGCAGGCGCCTCCCTGTCCCCGACCTCCACGGCGATGCCCGCGGCGGCGAGAGCGCGCACGGCGTCCCCGCCGAGAGACGAGCCCGCCTCGAGCCAGCGCAGGCGGCCCCCGAAGGCCTCCTGCACCCGGCGTCGCGCCCGCCACCGGTCGAGGCCGCCCGGCCACCGCGAGCCCCGGCCGTCGCACAGGGTCGGCGGCCAGCCCTCCGACGAGACGGCCTTGTGCGGCCGGGTCACCGCCACGTCCTCGGCGGCCCGCCCCTCGCGCCCCAGCACCGTCGTGGTGTGGCCGTCGCCCACGAAGGCCGCCACGGCCAGCCGCTTCTTGAGCGTCACGCGGGGGGCGTCGACGTACGCCACGTCGCCCTCGCGGGCGGGACGCGACCGCAGACCGTCCGCCACCCCCGCCATCGCCTCCCGGTGGGTCAGGCGGACGCTCCCGCGCGGACCGGCGTGCCACAGGGCGGGATCGTCGGGCGCGACCTGGCGCGAGAAGGCGCGGAACGCCTGGGCCCTCTCCGCGGTGTCGAGCACGGAGGCCAGGCCCAGGAGATCGGCGAGGGGCAGCAGCCCCTGCTCCCGGGGCAGGCCCTCGGCCGCCACGATCGCGTCCCCGAGCCGGCCCTGCAGCCGCAGCCGGGCGAGCCGTCCGGCGGACTCGCCGTCCGTCGCGAACGCGACCCGCGGCGCGGCCTCGGCGACGATCGACGAGAGGGCCTCGTCCTCCACGTCGTGCTCGACGCCGACGGGCGTCACGCCGAAGCCCATCGCCGCGAAGTCCAGGGCCGGCCACAGCCACCCGAGCCGGCCCACCACGGCCACGCGGCCCCCCGGCTCGACGCCCAGGCGCTCGCGCGCGAACAGGGCGAGCCGGATCGCGAGCCGGTCGAACCGCCAGTCCGGCACCGGCTCGAGCGAGCCGTTCTCCCACCAGGCCAGGGCCGCCGGGCGCACGTGGTGCCGGAGGCCGAGGTCGAAGAGGCCGGACAGGGTCGAGGGGATCGCGTGCAGCGGGCGGGGCCCCCGGCGCTCCGGGGCGCCGCTCCCCAGCACGTCCTCGGCGGTGATGTAGAGGAGCATCGTCGCCTCAGCCCCCGAGCCGCGCCCAGAGCGCGGCCACCAGAGAGTCCTGGATCCCGTGCAGGTCCATCGCGTGGACGACCGTTCGCACGTACTCGACGCCGGTGCCCACGACCCCGTGCGCCGCGCGCAGGCGCGCCTCGAGCGCGACCAGGTCGGTCTCTCCACCGCCGTTCGACGCGAGCGAGACCCACACCCACGCCGCCACCGTGCCCCCCGGCACCTCGACGGCCCGGGTCTCGCGGCGGCGCTCCGCGGCCGCCTCACGCTTCGCGAGCGCGCGCTCGACCGCCCCGCGCTCTCCCTCCGCGACGTCGAAGACGAGCCCCCAGCACTCGCCGCCCGGGGCGAGGCCGAGGATCGGGCAAGGGCGCTCGGGCGTGCCCCACCGCCTCGTGGACGAGTGCAGGAAGGCGCGCCGAAACCCGGGGAGCCGGGCCGGGCGCGCGGGGTACCGGCCGAGCACCGCGTCTCCCATCAGGCTCCCGTAGGCGAAAGCCCAAGCCACCCTGTCCCTCCAACTCGATGAATCGAGCGTTTAAGGCGTCTTAAATTAAACAGACCGATTGGCCTATTCGCGGATTCTAGATAGAGCCGTCGCGCGTCCGCAAGGCCTTTCTTGAGGTTTCGCCGCTCGGGAGGGTCAGCGCATCGATCCCGGGCCGACGCACCCGAGGCGCCGGTGGATCACGACGCCGTCCACCACGCCCGCGATCTCGTACTCGCGGCGGACGAGGCCGAGAAGGGCGGGAAACGTCGTCAGCGGGAAGCGGTCCCACCGGTGGAAGCCCGAGGGGGCGAGGTCGAGGATGTACGCCGGCGCGCTCGCCTGGAGGTCGGCCAGCAGCAGACGGCGGTCCGCCTCGACCACGGACGGCGCCATCGCCCGCCGGCCCGGCTGGTGTCCGCTGATCGTCTCCTGCGGGAGCACGAAGCGGGAGGCCGGCCGCAGCCCCGTCTCGACGTAGAGCCGGGGCGCGATCCCCCAGACGAAGACGGAGGCGCCCTCGTGGCACGGGTCATCCCGCAGGAAGGCCGCCACGTCGCGGTGCAGGGGGAAGGTGTCCTCGACCACGTCGTCGCGAACGAGGACGAGCCAGGCGTTGGCCGTCGCAAAGCCGAGCGCCGTCGCCGCGACCAGGGCCAGGGCCGCGCGCGCGGCGCGATCGAGCCGGGCGAGAGCCGGGGCCGCCCCGAGGCACAGCGGGAAGAGCAGCTGGAGGAAGTAGTGGCCGTAGAAGCGGCCACCCACCAGCACGGCGGGGATCGAGCACAGGACGAGCGCGTCCACCAGCGCCGACCGGAAGCCTGGCCCTTCGAGCCTTCTCCCCCGCGCGTAGGCCCACCAGGCGGCCGCGGTCGCGGCCAGCCAGGGCAGAGCGCCGCGCGCCGCGCGCGCCGCCCACTCGAGCAGCGGGAGGGGGGCGCCGACGTAGCGGACATTGGCGAGCACCACCCGCTCGACGAGGTCCCCGAGCGTCCCCGCGTGCGCGAAGACGAGGCCGGTCGCGACGAGCGGTACGACGAAGCCGGCGGCAGCTCCCAGGCCCGCCCGGGCGGCGGCGCGAAGGCCACCCGCGCTTCGGTCGCGCCGGAGGACGGCCAGGGGTGCGGCCGCCAGCCAGAAGGCGGCGGTGGGCTTCACGAGCGTGGCGACGCCCAGCAGCCCCCCGGCCACGACGTCGGGCCACGGGCTGGAGCGCGTTGCGCCCGTGCCCCCCAGCAGCACGACGGCCCAGGCCGCCGGCAGCAGCATGAGGAGCTCGGCGTGCACGGGCAGGGCGTCCTCGGGAACCATGGCGGCGGAGAGCAGCACGTAGAGGAGGGCGGCCAGCACGCCGCGGCGGTCGTGCCCGAAGAAGGCCGACGCGGCGAGGGCCGTGAGCGGGATCAGCAGCAGCACGGCGACGAGCCGCACCGACCCGAGGCCGCGCCCCAGGAGCGCCTGGGCCGAGGCGTAGGCGGCGTAGAGAAGCGGCGGCTTGTTGTCGACGAAGTCCACGTAGAGCCGCCCGCCGTCGAGCAGGCTGAAGGAGCCCAGCAGGTGCGCGGACTCGTCCGAGAGGGGCGGGGCGGCGACGAGGGGGGCCCGCACGACGGCGCTCGCCGCCACGAGGGCGGCCACGAGGGCGAGGCGGCGGGCGTCGAGCTTCACGAGGAGGAGCCCCCTGGAGACCGTGATCTTAGACCGACCTGCGCACCGGGCCGCTCCCGAATTAGAGTAGCGGGGTGCCCCGGGCGCTCCTGAGGTTCCTGCTCTTCGCCGCGGCCGCCTTCCTCACGCGGGCGGTGCTCGTGGGCGTGCCCACGGTGGACCTCGACGAGGCCGTCTACCTGACCGGCGCCCGCGAGATGCTCCGGGGGGGCATGCCCTACGTGGACTTCGCGGACCACAAGCCGCCCCTCGTCTTCGCCTGGTACGCGGCGGCCCAGCTCATCGGAGACGGGATGCTGCCGGTCCGGCTCCTGACCGCCCTCCTCGTCGTGCCCTTCGTCGCCCTCTGCGCCTCGGCGTTCTTCGGCCACGACCGCCGCGGTCTCCTCGCCGGCCTCGTCTTCCTCGTCTGGAGCGCCGCCTTTCTCGGCCACGACATGCTGGCGGTGAACTGCGAGATCCTGATGCTCGGCCCGCTGGCCCTCGCGGTCGTCGCGCTCCGGGACGCGGGCGCCGCCCGGCGCCCCTCGCGCGCGCTCGCCGCCGGCCTCCTCGTGGGCGTGGCGACGCTCTTCAAGTACCAGGCGGCGGCGTGGGGACCGGCGCTCGCGGTCGCCATCGTCCTCGCGGGGTGGCGCGACGGCAGGCCGCGGCTGCTCGGCCGCCTCGCTCTACTCGTCGCAGGCTTCCTGCTGCCGCCGCTCGCTGCGTGGGGCGTTTTCGCCGCCCTCGGGGCGGGCGACGCCTTCGTCTACTGGAACTGGACGCACAACCTGGCGTACTCGGCCAACCCCGTGTCCGCCGGCGAGACGGCCGAGCGAGCGGCCGCGTACCTGCTGCCGTTCCTCGTGGCCACCGCTCCCCTGTGGTGGGCGGCCTGGCGCTCGCGCCGCGCCCTCGGCGAGCACGAGGCCGCCCTCGTCGCGTCGCTCCTCTCGCTCTCCTTCCTCGCCGCTCTCCTGGGCCTGCGGCTCTACCCCCACTACCTGATCCCGCTCTACTTCCCCCTCGCCCTCGGGGCCGCTCCCTGGGCCGCGGAGCACGTGCGCCTCCCTCTCGGCCGCGCCGCGCGGGCCTTCGTCGCGTGGGCCGCGGTCCTGCTCGTCGGCTTCACCGCGGCCAACGGCTACCTGTACCTCGTCCGCGACGACGTCTACACGGAGACGCACCCCGCGTTCGCGCGCGTCGCCGCGCGGCTCCGCGAGGACCGTTGCTTCGGCGAGGGCCCCCTCTTCGTCTGGGGCTGGGCCCCGATGTTCTACACGCAGACCCGCCTCCCCGCGGCGAGCCGCTTCCTCCTCGTGGGCTTCAGCCTCGTCGGCTACGTGTCGGGGAACCGGGACCCGGGCGCCGGCGAGGGCCTCGTGAACCCGCTGCACTGGGACTGGCTTCTCGACGACCTCGCGAGGCGCCGCCCGACCTACGTGCTCGACACGGCGGCCGCGCGCCTCGGGCGCTGGGGCTTTCCGCTGGAGGAGAGGCGCCGGCTCGCCACGTTCGTCGCGGCCTCCTACGAGCCTCTCGACGTGGTCGAGCACGTGCGCATCTACCGCCGCCGCGGCTGCGGCGCCCCCTGAGCGCCCGTCGGCGCGAGCCTCGGCCGTGACGGCCTTCTGGTAGACTTCGGCGCTCGCGCCATGGCTCTTCCCCCCCTCCGATCCCTCTCCCGCGGGCGCGCCCTCGCCCTGGTCGTGGCCCTGGCACTCCCCGCCCTGCCCGCGGCCGGCCAGGAAGCCTCCGCGGAACCCGACCACCTCCGGTACGGCTTCACCGGAGCGATCGGCTACGGCCGCGCGACCGGGGCGGCGAGTGACTTTCTCGACGACACCTGGAGCGCGGACTTCAACCTCTTCCTCGAGAAGGGCCGCTTCCGCGGCGGGATCGGGTACGAGTTCCATCGCTTCCGGACCGTCGAGCCCGTTCCCTTCGAAGAGGTCTCCGCGGCTCCCTTCTATCTTTACGGGACGTTCTCCCCGTGGCCGCGGGCGCGTGTCCGCCCCTACCTGCAGGCTCGGCTCGGGCTCACGCGCCTGCACGACCAGGTGACCCTCGACCGGGCGGCGCCGGCCGTGGACGGTTGGAGCTACAGCCTCGCTCCCGGGGTCGAGATCGACATCAACGGTTCGGTCGCCCTCGACCTGTCCCTCAACTACCTGGGGCAGCAGGCGGACGCTCTGCCGCTGGGCGACGGGGCGCAGATCGACTCCCTGAGCGCGTTCACGGGACGCGTCGGGCTGACCTGGAGGCCGTTCGGCCGCGCCGGGTCGCCGGGATACACCGGCCCGCCGCTGCCCTGGGGCGTCCGCCGCAGCCCCGGGCTCGCGATCGGCCAGCTGCTGGTCGACTTCGGCTTCGCCTCCATCCAGAACGAGTACATCCACGACTCCAACTACGTCCAGGTCAGCCCCCTCACGTGGTGGCGGAACCTCGAGCGTGGCTTCGAGATCGACCAGAACAAGTTCGACACCAACAACTTCTACCACCCGTGGAACGGGGCGCTCTTCTACAGCACCGGCCGCTCGACCGGCCTCGGGTTCTGGGGCTCCTCCGCGATCGCGGTGGGCGGCAGCTTCCTCTGGGAGTGCTGCGGCGAGACCCTGAAGATGTCGGGGAACGACGTGGTCTCGACCTCCCTCGGGGGGATCGCCATGGGCGAGATGATCCACCGCCTCGGGTCGGTCATCCTCGACAACCGCGACAAGGGAGTGAGCCGCGTGATCCGGGAAGCCGCCATCTTCCCCTTCGACATCGTGCGGGGCTTCAACCGCGGGCTCTTCCGCGACCAGTACCGCTCCCCCAACCCGGAGGAGCCGCTCGACTGGCGCCCGAGGCGCCTGGGCGCCCTCGTCTCGCTCGGCGCGCGGCGGGTCGGGAACGAGGGGGAGCTGAACGGCGACGGAGCGAAGACCGCTGCCTTCGCCGACCTGTTCGTCGCCTACGGCAGCGTCTTCGACAACGAGCGGCGCCGCCCGTACGACTCGTTCTGGATGCAGACGCAGATCAACTTCACGGACGACGTCGACCCCGCCGGGCTCATGACGATCCGCGGCGACCTCCTCTCGAAGCCCTTCGGAGAGCCCGGCGCGCGCGACGGGGCGATCGCCCTCGTCCAGCACTTCGACTACGTGAACCAGCGGACGTGGGAGTTCGCGGCCCAGAGCTTCGCCCTCGGCCTCTCCCACCGCTTCGCCCTCTCACCCTCGACGCGGCTGGAGCTGCACGCCGACCTCATCGGGACGGTGCTCGGCTCCATCAACTCGAAGTTCGAGCTCACCGACCCGTCGGGGAGCACGAAGGAGCTTCGTCGCTGGGAGTACGGGCCGGGTCTCGGCGCCCGGGCGGAGGCCTTGCTCCTCGTGGGAAAGCACCCGGTCGTGCAGGCCACCTACCGCTACCAGTGGATCCACGCCACGAACGACACCCCGGCGAACGGCGGCGACGCCGACCACGACCTCCAGGTCGCCACTGTGCGCCTGCGGGCGCCCATCGCCGGTGGGTTCGGCATCGGCATCGACGGCGACCTCTTCCTGCGCAAGAGCCACTACGGCAACCCGCTGCTCGTCGAGAACGACGACCGCGTGCCGCAGGTCCGCGCCTACGCCACCTGGAGGCTGGGCGGCTTCTAGCGCTCCGGTGCGAGGTGCAGGCCGGCCAGCCTCAGGCCCTCGACGATCGGCTCCGACACCTCGGGGAACTTGATGAGCCGGCCGATCAGCGTGCGTCCCCGGGTCGGGAAGTCCGGCCGCTCCCGAACCAGGTCCGCCGCGATCCGCTCCGCCTCGGCACGTCGCCCCAGCAGCCCCAAAGTGGAGGCGAGCATGAGCGGCCGCCAGAACCACACGGCGTCGGTGTACCGGACCGCCGCGCCGTAGGCCTCGTCCCACTCGCCGCGGCGGATGTGGTCGACCCACCGGGCGTGGAACACGAACGGGAGGTGGTACGGGTTGCGCTCGATCGCGCGATCGACGAGCGCGCGGCCACGCTCCCAGCACCCGAGGAGGGTCAGGACCCAGCCGAGCGCGTCCAGGTACACGAGTGACGTCGGGCAGAGGGTGAGAGCCCGCTCCGCCTCGACCCGGGCCGCCTCGATCTCCCCCGCAAAGAGCCGGGTCGCGGCGAGGACCGCCCGGCTCCGGAGGCTCGTCGGCTCGAGATGAACGCCCCTCTGCGCGAGGCTCACGGCCTCCTCGATCGGGGTGTCGATCGGCGCCACCTCGAAGGCGTAGTTCATGGCGTACAGCCGCCCGAGCTGCGTCCACGCCAGGCCGAACCCGGGGTCCTGCGACACGGCCCGGCGAAGGGCCTCCATGGCCGGGCCGAGCTCCGCGGCGTCGCGCGTGAGCAGCAGGTGGTACGACCGCAGGAGCGCGCCGTACGGACCCAGCTCGTCGAGCGGACGCAGCTGATACTGCTCCGCGAGCGTGCGGGCGACGATTCCCTGCTCGGACGCGACGCGCCCCGCGATCACCTGTGCGATGGTCTCCTCGAACTCGCGCGTGGGGTCGGGTGGATGGGCCTGGTGGTACTCGTCCGCCCAGAGCTGGCGGCCCGCGACGACGTCGACGAGCCGTACGCTCACCCGCTGGACGCCATCGACTTCGCGGAGGGTCCCTCCCAGCGCGAAATGCGCGCCACGGCCCGCGGGCCGCTCCGCGTCGCCCCGCCGGCCGCCGAGGACGACGTGCACGTCCTGGTAACGGCCGAGCTCGGTCGCGAGCTCCTCGCGGAGCAATGTGGCCGCCTTCGCCTCCTCCGCGGAGCTCTCGAAGGCGTGGACCACCACGACGGGCCAGTCGTCCCGGTCGGGCCCCGGCGCCGGGCCGGGGGTCGGATGCCGGATCGGCCGCTCGGCGGGCGTCGCCCATCGCAGGACCGGGATGTAGCCGCCTCGGGGCAGCTCGATCCGCACGGGATCGTCGTGGCCCGAGAGCAGGTAGTAGCGCTCGAGCGAGCGCCGCAGGCGCACCGCCTGGATGCGGACGATCGGGTCGAGGCCCGGATCGAAGTCGTCCGGCCGCTTGAACACCCGCCGGGCGATCTCGACCTGGCTCAGCTGCCCCGCCCGGCCCGCCATCCTCTCTTCGACGACGTGGCGCAGGAACTCGCGCGACCGGGGCGACGCGTCGAAGTCGACGCTCGCGAGTAGCCGCTCGAGCGCACCGCTCACGGCATCGGGATCGGGCCCTCCCACGCTCGCGGGGAGCCTCTGTGTCTCCAAACCCCTGCCCCCTGGACGCGCCGAGGCTAGCAGAGCGATTCGACCGAAACAACCCCACCTCCCGGGGCTGAACCTCGGCGCGACCCCCCGCGGCAACCGTAACTTACGCGGCTGCAACTGGACCCGGGCCGACACCGAGCCTACCGTCGCCGCAGTCGCCGCGCGGGGCCCCGTGGCCGAGCGGCAGCCGGTTGCGAGGTCACCACGATCGTCCGGGAAGGAGGGGCAGTCCGATGAGGTCGAATGGGTGGGTTGGCGTCCTGCTGGGCGCCGCATTCGCCTGTGCGGCCCCGCCCGCGCTGGCGCAGGACAAGGGGAAGACGGCGGCGGCGGAGCTCACACATGCCCGGGGCAAGACGCAGATGCGCGGTGGCAGACGAAGGCGTGGAATGAAGGGGGATGTGCCGACGAAGGACACCCGGCCCGCCGACACTCCGTGGCTCAAGGTCGGCGCCGGGCTCCTCGGCCGGGTGACCTCGGCTTTCGCGCCGAGCGTCGCCCCGCGGCAGACGGACATCATGAAGAAGGGGGGCGGCGTGAGCATCAGCGCCGCCGATCTGCGCACGCGGGTGAACGACCTCGCCGACCGCCTCGCCGGCGCTCTCGAGCGGACGGCCGACCGGATCGGCACGCAGGCGCGCGACCCCGCGGTCCGCCGCCGCGCCCTCGCCTTCAAGGTGGACGCGGTTCCCGCGGTGTACACCGCGGCCTATCGGGCCGATCCCCTGGTCGCCGCCGTGGACACGTGGGCGCTCGCCTTCCAGGTCAGGGAGTACGTCGAGACCGGCGCGGGCCGGGACGCCTTTGGGGCCCAGCAGCCCGTGGCCCGGGCGGAGGCCCTCGACCTGCTCGCCGACGCCGACGCGTCCGTCCAGGCCATGACGGCCTCGCGCAAGGCCTTCGACGCTGCCCGCGCGAAGGTGCAGAGCTGGGTCGCGAAGCACCCGATCGCGCACGCGTTCTCTTCGCGCTCGTCCGTCGCCCCGGTCCTCGCCGAGTGGCGGTCCGAGGACCGGGATGCCTTCCTCGCCGTGGGAGAGGTCACGGACACCATCCAGAACCTGTCGGAGCGCTTGAACACGTACGCGGCGCAGCTGCCCAGGCAGGTCCGCTGGCAGGCCGAGCTCCTCGCCGCCGAGCTGGCGGCCGAGCACGACGTGCCGGGCCTTCTCGGCGCCGCGGGCCAGGCGGTCCGCGAGGTCCTGGCCGCGGAGCACTGCGCCGTGCTCGCGGAGGTGAACGACCAGCGCCAGCGGGCTTTCGACTACCTGACCGCGGAGCGCCTCGCGGCTCTGGCGGCCTTCCACCAGGAGCGAATCGAGGCCCTCGTGGCGGTGGAAGAGCTTCAATGCCGGGCCATCGACACCGCCCTGGCCCGCGTGCGCGGTGTCGTCGACTACGCGCTGTGGCGGCTGGCCGTGCTGCTCACCGTGCTGATGTTCTCGGCCGCGACCCTCGGTGTGCTCGTCTATCGGCTCACGGCAGGGCGTCTTGGCTGATCCCTCGGCAACCGTAACTTACGCGGCTGCAACTGGACTCGGGCGGAGACCGGAGCCTACGGTGGCTTCAGTCGGAGGCCGTGATGACAATGTCCGTCGACGTCGTGAGTCGCCTGTTTCCCAGCCTTTGGGGGCAGGTGGCGGCTCTCTACGACCGGGACGACGTCTTTCGCGAGCTCTGCGACGAGTACTCCATCTGCCTCGGCGCCGTGGACCGTGCCGAGGCCTCGGGTTCGCCGACGCTGCGGGCCGAGTATTCGGCACTGAAGCTCCGGCTCGAGGCCGAGCTGCTTCAGCAGCTGGAGGAGTTCTCGCACCGGACCGACGTGAACGCCGGATCGGATTCGTGAACCTACCCCCGCCGCACGCGGCGGGGGTGACCGCGGCCGGGCCCGTCCCACCGGCGGCGAGTCGCGAGGCGGTCGGGGACGGATTCTCGAGGAGAACGACATGACGCGAGCCTTTTCCAGGACGTGGCGGGTCTTCGTGGTCGCGGCCGGTGTGCTGAGCCTGGCCGCCGGCGCGGCGGCCCAGGCGACCCAGACGAAGGAGACGGTGCCGGCGGGACCGGCCAAGATGCAGACGGCGCAGGTGAAGGGAGAGCTCGTGGCCAAGGGCCCGAACTGGCTCATCGCGAAGGGCCCGGCCGGCAACTACAGGCTCTACAACGTCGAGCCGGGGAGGAAGGCCATCATCGACGGCGTGCCGAAGACCCTGGACCAGCTCCAGCTGGGCACGATGCTGACGTCGACCGCCACCACCACCGAGACCCCGCTCGTCAACCGGACCACGACGATCACCCAGGGCACCGTGTTCTGGGCCTCCCCCAAGAGCATCATCGTGACCAACGACAAGGGCGAGAACAAGCAGTACGAGGTGCCGTCCGGGTTCAAGTTCGACGTCGAGGGCAAGCAGCTGGAGGCGATGGAGCTCCGCCAGGGCATGAAGCTCACCGCGACGAAGATCGTCGAGGAGCCGGTCAGCGTGATCACGAAGGACGTCGTCGTGACGGGCACCGCCCCCAAGTGAGGCGTCCGTCGCACGGCTGAGCCCATCGTCGCCCGGACCACCCCCGCCGGCGGCGGGTCACGATTCAATCGGGGACCGTTCGAAAGGAGGGGGATCCGCATCTACAAGGAGGGCCAACCGGTCCAGCTCTCGGACCTGCACGAGGGCGACAAGCTCACCGCGACGCTCATCACGGAGGGCCCACCCAAGGTCATGACCGAGAAGGAGGTGGAGGCGACGATCGCCGCAGCGGCAGCAGCGACGGCGGCGGCAGCAGCAGCGCCGGCGGCGGCTCCCGCCGGCGGCACCGGCTCCGGAACCGCCACGGGACCGGCGGCCGGCCCGCCGACGACGACCACGGACACCACGGCGGGAGCCACCCCGGGGACGCCGGCTCCGGCGCCGGTGGGCACCGAGACGGCCGGCGGAGGGACCTCGTGGCTCATGTGGGGTGCCCTGATCATCCTCGTCGTGATCGTGGCGTTCTTCCTGTTCCGCCGTTCCGGCGACTGATCGTTCGAGCGACAACCCGGGAGAAGCAAGGTCCGCGGCGGCGCCGCCGCTGCGCCGCCGCGGACGCATTGGGAGGGCGGGCGATGACGAGCATGGCGAAGGCGGTCGCGTTGTTCCTGACGTCCGAGAAGTCCTGGGGCGCCTGCCTCGAAGGTCGCGGCTACAGCGTGAAGTAGCGCGGAGCCCGATCGTCATGAGCACGCAATCGGTCGATCCGTCACTCTCCCTGTCCCTCGTGGACGACGTGGCGCTTCGGTTGCAGCGGCAGATGCGGCTGGTCCCCGCGGGGGGCCTCGGCGTCGTGCGCCGGGCCGTGTTCTTCGCCCTGCTCACGTGGCTGCCGCTCGTCGCCTGGGCCCTCTACAGCGGGCCGGATACTGCCGGGCAGCGTCGACGAGCCGCTCCTCATGCACTTCGGCGTGCACGTCCGCTTCCTGCTGGCCGTTCCGGCGCTCATCCTGGGCGAGGCCACGGCGCACCGGGTGAGCACGACGCTCGTTCCCTACTTCCTGACTTCAGGGGTGGTCCCGCCCGCGCAGAGGGGGGCCTTCGTCCGCATCCTCGGAGGCGTCGCCCGCCTGCGCGACCGGACTCTTCCCTGGGTGCTGATCGCCGTGCTCGTGGTCGCCTGGACGATCCTGCAGCCCGCCGCCGTCGGAACGGAGGCGGAGCACGAGGCGAAGTGGGCGCTGGAAGGCGGCGGGCTCGGGTTCGGAGGCTGGTGGCTCCTGTACGTGAGTCGCCCGATCTTCGGGGCGCTCCTCGCGGCCTGGCTGTGGCGCCTGGCCCTGGCGTTCGTGCTGCTCAAGCGCATCGCCGGGCTCGACCTGTCGATCGTGCCGACCCACCCCGACGGGGCCGGCGGCCTGGGATTCGTGAAGGACCTGCCGAAGGCCTTCAGCCTGCTGGCCTTCGCCACCTCGGCGGTCGTGGCCTCGCGCCTGGCCCACGACGTGATGTACCACGGGGTCGCCGTTCAGTCGCTGAAGGGTGTGCTCGGCGCCTTCGTGGTGCTGCTGATCGTCATCTGCGTGGCGCCGCTGCTGGCCCTCGCCGGCCCCCTCGCCAAGGCCAAGCGTCGCGCCCTGCTGGAGTACGGCGCCCTGGTCGGCAAGCACGGGCGCCTCGTGCGCCAGCGCTGGATCCTGGGCGAGGCGCAGGCAGGCGACGCGCTCCTGCAGGCCCCGGAGATCGGGCCGGTGGCCGACACGCTGGCCCTCTACGATGCGGTGCGCAGGATGCGGCCTCTGCCATTCGGCAAGTCCACCCTGCTTGCCATCGGGGTCCCGGCCCTGGTTCCCATCGTCGTGCTACTCTCCACCCAGGTTCCGATCAAGGAAGTCCTGAAGAAGATCGTCGGCGCCCTTCTCTAGGGCTACTGCGCCTCGCCCTTGGGGGAGAGACGCGGTGTCGGAGTGACCCTGCCCGCGGCGGGGGATTGAGGAGAGATCGAGATGATGACGAAGAAGCTGGGGGCGGAGTTCCTGGGGACGGCGTGGCTCGTGTTCGGAGGGTGCGGCAGCGCGGTGCTCGCCGCCGCCTTCCCCGAGCTCGGGATCGGCTTCGCGGGGGTGGCGCTGGCCTTCGGCCTCACGGTGCTGACGATGGCGTACGCGGTCGGCCACATCTCGGGGGGCCACTTCAACCCTGCCGTGACCGTGGGTCTGTGGGCGGGGGGCCGCTTCAAGGCCGGCGAGATCCTGCCCTACTGGGTCGCCCAGGTCCTGGGTGCTTTGGCGGGGGCATTCGTCCTCTCGCTGATCGCCACCGGCAAGGCCGGGTTCGACCTCGCCGGCAGCGGCTTCGCCGCGAACGGCTACGCCGAGCACTCGCCCGGCGGCTACTCGCTGGTCGCCGGCTTCGTGGCCGAGGTGGTGCTGACGTTCTTCTTCCTGCTCGTGATCCTCGGCTCGACCGACCGGCGGGCGCCGGCCGGCTTCGCCCCGATCGCCATCGGCCTCGCGCTGACCCTGATCCACCTGGTCGGCATCCCCGTGACCAACACCTCGGTGAACCCGGCCCGCAGCACGGCCCCGGCCCTCTTCGTGGGTGGCTGGGCGCTCGCGCAGCTGTGGCTCTTCTGGGTGGCCCCGATCCTCGGCGCGGCCGCGGCCGGTGCCGTCGGCCGCTGGCTGAGCGATGATGACGGCAAGTAGGGACTGGCCGGATCAGGGCCGTCCGCGCCGCGCGCGCGCCCTCCGCCTGGCCGTGGTCGGACTCCTGGCCTCGATGCTCGCGGTTCCGGCGGCTCGAGCCGACGACGGCAAGCAACCCTGGCAGCCGAAGGCCCCGGACGGCCTGCCGACGGACTTCGACTGGATCCGGCTGCCGTCGGACGAGTGGCTCAAGGGGAAGATCCTCTCGATGTACGACGGCAAGCTCGAGTTCGACAGCAAGGAGCTCGGCGTTCACACGTTCGACTTCGCCGACATCAAGGAGATCCGCACGTCGCGGGTCGTGCAGGTGGGGTTCGCCGACGCCAGCCGCAAGCCGGCCATGGGCCGGCTGGTCCTCGAGGGTGCCAACGCCCGGGTGATCGCCGAATCCGGCGAGACGGCCTTCGGACGGCCGGAGATCCTGACGATCGTCGTCGGCAGCGCCCGGGAGATCGACTACTGGTCCGGCTACGCGAACGTGGGCGGCAACATCCGCCGCGGCAACAGCGACCAGATCGACTACACGGCACGGCTGGGGACGATGCGCCGGTCGGTCCGGAATCGCAGCGCCTTCGACTACATCGGCACCATCACCCGCATCGACGACGTCGGACACGACCAACAACCACCGGGTCACCGTCGGCTGGGACCACTTCCTGAGCAAGAAGTGGTTCGTCAACGTGGTCGGCCTCGAGTGGTACCGCGACCCGTTCCAGAATGTCGCCGACCGCTGGACGGCCACGGCGGGCCTCGGCTACGAGATCGTCGACACTCCCCGCACGTCCTGGAGCGTGACCGCCGGTCCCGCGTGGCAGTCCACCCAGTGGGACAGCGCCCCCGTCGACGGCGAGGAGTCGGCCGACAGCCTGGCGCTGCGCGTCGGCACCCGCTTCGACCACGACTTCACGAAGTCGATCGACTTCCACGCCTACTACAACGCGTTCTTCACCGACGAGGCGTCCGGCACCTACACCCACCACCTCGACACGGGGGTCGAGATCGAGCTGACCAGCGACTTCGACGTCAACGTCGCCTGGGTGTGGGACCGGGTCCAGGATCCGCAGCCGCTCGAGGACGGCAGCTTCCCGAGGCGGGACGACACGCGGCTGATCTTCGGCCTCGGCTGGTCGTTCTAGCCGGGCTGAGGCCGCCCTCCTCTCGCCCGCGTTCGCGGCCGCCCGGGGGGAGGGTGGGCGGCGGGGGCGTGATAACCTCGCCCCCGTCGCCGCCTCACCCCTCGGAGGGAGCTCGCATGAAGCACGCTTCCACGCCCGGTGCCTTGTCGATCGGGATCGCAGTGGTCGTGGCGTCGGCCGCGATCTGGGCCTGCGTGCCCAAGGCGGCCCATCGCCAGACCGACGTGATGGAGAAGGCCGGCACGATCGCCGTGAGCGCGGCGGAGCTGCGGGCGGCGGCGAACGCGCTCGCCGACCGGTTCGCCGACCAGATCGAGCAGACGGCCGATCGCATCGGCACCGCGACGCCGGACCCCGCCGTCCGCCGGCGCGCGCTCGTGTTCAAGATCGACGCGGTTCCCGCCGTCTACACCGCGGCCTACCGCGCCGACCCGCTGGCCGGCGTCATCGACGCGTGGGCGTTCGCCTACCAGGTCGACCACTACTTGAGGGACGGGGCCGGCCGGGACTCGTTCGGTGCCGGGCAGGGCATCGCCCGGGACGGCGCCAGTGAGCTCGTGGCCGAGGCCGATCTCCTGTCCCGGCGCGTGATCCGTCCCGGGGAGTTCGACCGTGCTCGCGCCGACATCGAGGCCTGGGCCCGGCGCAACCCGGTGCGGTACACCTTCTCGTCACGTCCGTCGTGCACCGCCTACACCGCCGGGCTGCGCTCCGAGGGCCGCGACGCCTTCGTCGCCATCGGCTCGGTCTCCGACACCGCCGAGGCCCTCTCGGAGCGCCTGAACACCTATGCCGCGCAGGTGCCGAAGCTGGCCCGCTGGCAGGCCGAGCTGCTGCTGTCCGAGTCCGCCGGCGCGGGCAGCCTCGAGGCCGCCCTCGGCGACGTTGCGGCGTTGGGGTCGGCCGCCCGGCGCGTCGAGGGGGTCCTGGACCAGGCGCCCGACGTCGCCGGCGCGACGGCCGCGGCCCGCGCGGTGATCGCCGAGGAACGGCGCGCGGTGCTCGACTCGGTGAACGCCCAGCGGCTGGCGACCCTCGAATACGCGACCTCGGAGCGCCTTGCGGTCCTCGCGGCCCTGCGGGAGGAGCGCATCGCGATGCTGGCGGCCCTACGGCAGGAGCGGATCGAGGGCCTCCAGGAGGTGGATGCGATCAAGACCCGCGCCGTGGACACAGCCGTAAGCGGCCTGAAGGAGGTCGTGGACCACGCGATCTGGCGGCTGGCCGCCCTCCTCCTGCTCTTCCTCGTCACGGCGGCGGTGCTCGGCACGCTGTCCTACCACCTGACCGTCGGACGTCGCCGGCCCACGGCCTCGTAGGGCCCGATCCCAGGCTCAGACGGCCGAGTCGGCCTCGATCTGCCGGACGATGATCCGTATCTCCCGCGATCGTCGCCGCCGCCCGAATCACGTGCTCCAGCTGCTCCCGCTTCACGGCCGGTGCGCTCCTTCGCGCGCTCGCCGCCAGATGGACCAGCGCGTCCTCGGGTCGAGCACGCCGGCGAAGGGGGACGTCTGTCGCATCTGCCGCGCTTTCTCCCCCGTGTCCGTCAGGAAGCGAGCGATGGCCTCGACGGGACCGGCCAGGACGTCGCGCCACGCCTCGGCGTAGGGCCTCGCGACCGAGCCGTCGCGCAGCCACTCGGCTACGCGCTCCCGCGTCCGCTCGACGAGGGCCGGGTCTTCGAGCAGGCGCTTCGCGACCGCCCGGTGCAACTCCAGGCTCACGTCTTCGGCCACGGCGTGGCGCCCGTCGGTCATCGGCGTCAGTCTAGCACCCGCCCCGAAAGGTCCGCCGAGACGGTCAGAGTCGCAGCAGGATGCGCAGCCGGTCTTCCACGGCGGCCATCGTCGGGCGTCCGACCGCGCCCCACCGCTCGATCAGGCGCTCGACCGAGACGGACCGCACGGCCTCGCACAGCACCGCCGAGCGCTCCTCGACGCCGCCCTCCGGGGGATCGAGAGGCACGTGGCTCGGAACGCCGCGCCACCTCGTGGTCATCGGCAGCACGATCACGAGACCCGCCGGACCCCGGTTGAACAGGTCCTCGGACACCACGAGGACCGGTCGCCGACCGGCCTGCTCATGGCCCCGCGTCGGACTGAGCTCGGCCAGCCACACCTCGCCTCGAGCCGGGGGGTTCACGATCGCTTTCCCCGCCGGCCCCCGCGCGATCCGCTCCCGGAACGTTCCCGCTTCCCGTAGGGAGCCCGGCTCTCCTCGGCGACCAGCCCGTCGCCGAGGGTGACGTCCCAGTCGCGGCGCTCGGACTCGATCTCCTCCCAGGCGCGGGGGTCGCTGCGCAGGGTCGCGTAGGCAGCGTTCACCTGCTCCAGGAAGCGTTGCCGACGCAAGGTCTCGACCGCCTCGTCCACGAGGGCCAGCATCGACTTGCCCTCGGCGCGGGCCAGCTGGCGGAGCGTCCCGCGGGCGGTGTCACTGATTCGGATGGTTCCGTAGCCCATCTTGTCTACAAGGGAGGCTACACTCTCGAAAACAGCGCTGTCAACGGATACGTAGAGGCGCAGCGGTCTCGCTGGTGGCCCCGCCAGCCGACCGGCGGCTCAGGCCTTGCCGGCCAGCAGCGGGCCGATCTCGCTGACCGGCGACACCTCCACCGGCTCCTGGCCCCGGCGGAAGATGCGGGCGCCGGCGACGCCCTTGAGGAGGACCGAGTCCCCTTCCACCCGCAGGATCGCCCCCTCGCGCAGGCCGGCCACCGGGGTCTCGTTCTCCTCGTGGAACTCGCGGATGCGCGTCTCCCGTGTCTCCCCCATGTGCGTGGAGCCGGCAACGGGGTCGACGTAGTGGGGGTTGATCTGGAAGGAGACGAGGCCGAGGGCGTCGAACGAGGGGGGCTCGACGATCGGCATGTCGTTCGTGGTCCGGATCGTCGGGCAGGCGAGGTTGGAGCCGGCGCTGGCCCCCGAGTAGACCATGCCCTCGGCCACCCGTCGGCGGATCACCGCGAGCGCGTCCATCTCGCACAGGGCCTTCAGGAGGCGGAACGTGTTCCCGCCCCCGCAGAAGACGGCTTCGGCCGCCTCGATCGCCCGCCGGGGGTCGGCCGCCTCGTGCAGCGAGTCGAGGCCGTAGCCCATCTCCTCGAAGGCGCCCCGAGCCTTGGCCGCGTAGCCGGCGCGGTCCTGGAGGGCGTGGGGGACGAAGAGAACCCGGGTGACCGCTCCCAGCGCGTCGCGCAGCTCGGGGAAGGCGTGCTCGAGGTACCGGGTTCCGAACACGGTGGACGTGCTGATCAGGACCAGCCTTCGTGCCATGGTGCTCCGAGCATAGGCCACCCGGGCCCGACGTCACAATTCAAGACCTGACCCCTAGTCGGTGCTGTTGAGGCCGACGAAGGCGCCGCCGTTCCGCTCGCAGAGGAGGCGCATCAGCATCGAGAAGCGGGTGCCGGTGTGCTCGGGGAACTGCGACTGCGAGAAGAGCGTCGGGAAGCCGACGGCGTGGATGCGCACCTTCCTCTGGCCGGAGGCGTCGCGGCGGTTCAGGCGGTCGACCTGGTCGAGCACCTCGTCGATCGAGTCGCCGGTGAACTCGTCGCCGAAGTAGTAGATGCTGATCTTCTTGTCCGCCGACCAGAACGTCTTGATCGCGATCTCGATGCCCTCGACCGGCGAGGAGTTGCTGAAGGCGTTCCAGCCCGAGAGCCGCTCGCGGATGGCCTGGCGCCTTGCCGGCGTGTCGGGGATCCACTTGCCCGCGTAGTGCCCGAACATGTAGACGCCCTCGTCGTTCAGGATCTGCATCCCCTTCACCTTGGGGTAGGCGTTCAGGACCTCCTCCATCTTCTTCCGCATCGCCCGCCACGCGAAGCGCTGCATGCTGCCCGAGGTGTCGATCACGAAGATGATGTACTCGCTGTCCACGGGGATGCCGCCCACCGGGGCGTCGACCGGACGCCGGTAGACCTCCTCCTGCTGCGCCTGCAGCCGCTTCATCTCCACGGAGAGCTCCTGCTGGGCGGCGAGGAGCCGGCCCGCGATGATGTCCTGCACCTCGGACAGCTCCTTGCTCGCCGCGAACTGCCCCTGCACCCTGGACAGGTCGCCCTGGAGGCGCGCCACCTTGAGCCTCTCCTCCGAGAGCTGCTCCTCGCGGCCCCGCAGGTTGCGGTTGAGGACGGTCGTCTCCCCCCGGACGACCGCGAGCTCCTCCTCGAGCTTCGCGAGCAGCCCCGAGAGGTCCTGCTCCGCCCGCTCGAGCGCGGCCGGCTCCCCCATCTTGTTGAGCACGAACAGCAGGATGATCGCCCCGAAGCCGCAGCACACGACGTCGAGGAACGAGAGGCTGAACACCTCGAACGGCCGCCGCTCCCGCCGCCTCACGGCCAGGCGCTCGAGGGGGTCATGAAGGACCCCCGGCTCGCCATGGCCAGCTTCCAGAACGCGCTCGTGGCCATGGGGTCCCCTTCCATCGGGAACAGGATGATGTTGACGGGCACGCCGCGCGGCAGCTCGTCGAGGGCGCGGTCGAAGTGGCGGAGGCGCTCCTTGCCGGAGACGGTGCGCCGGCTGGGCGGCGTCGCGCCCTGGGTGGGCAGGCCGTCGGTGATGAGGATGATGTTGTCGGGCGGCGGGCTCATGGCCTTCGCCGCGGCGAAGGCGTGGTGGAGGCTCGTGCCCCCGTCGGGCGCCGTCTTTCCCAGCCCGGCCACCGCCCGGTCCAGCGTCTTGCCGTCCTTCGCGTCGAGCCACACCCCGTCCGTCCCGCCGAGCACCGGCCGCGCGGTCGTGTTGAACACGTAGAGCTGGTACTGCGACCCGCGGGGAAGCTGCGCGGCCAGCCAGTCCACGGCCTTCACCGCGTGGCGCCACTTGGGCGCCCGCAGGCGGCTGTCGGGCGGGAAGAGGTGCCGCCGCACCGCGTTCACGATGTCCTCGGCCAGCATGCTGGCCGAGCCGTCCACGAGGATGAAGATGCGCTTGCCGCCCACCTTGAGGCCGGTCAGGTACTGCCGGTCGCCGTCGCCCACGAAGGAACGCACGTTGCGGCCCGGCACCTCCTGGCTCGGCGTCCCCCCGGAAAGGCGCTTCGTCCCCTGCTCGAGCGACTTGAGGTCGGCCTTCAGCTTGTTCACGTGGGCGCGCTGGGCGACGGTCTGCGCGTCGTAGGTCGCGAGCTCCTCCTGGATCTGCTTGAGCGTCTCGAGAATACGCGTCGAGAGCCCCTGGGCCGCCGCCTTCTTGTCCTCGATCTCGCGGAAGGAGTTGCGCAGCTCCACGAGTCGCTCCTGGCCCTCGAGCACCTCCTTCTGCCGCTTGTCCACCTCGGCCTGCAGCGTCTGCGTCACCTTCTCGTACTGCCGCCCCGAGCGGGAGGCGATGATCATGTGAAACAGGATCAGCGCCCCGAAGCCGCAGCAGATGCAGTCGAGGAGCGAGAGGCTGAAGATGTTCGTCTCGCGGCGGCGGGCCATCTCGCTAGCCCTCCGCCGCCACGACGAGCAGCAGCTCGAGGCCGGGGCTGCCCACGCGGATCCGGTCCCCCGCCTCGACCACGGCACGCCCGGCCACGCGCTCGCCGTTCACGAAGGTGCCCCAGGAGCTGAGGTCCTCGAGGACCACGGTCCCGCCCGCCTCGAACAGCCGGCAGTGCGCGCGGGAGACGCCGGCCGTCTCGCCCGAGAGGCGCAGCCCCCGGGCGCCCTCGGGCGGCGCCGTGCCGAGGACGAGCGGCTCGGCCGTGATCGCCCGCGCCTCGGAGCCGAGGAGCACGTGGGTGGGACGGCGGCCGCTCCCCGCCACCGGCGTCACCGCGAGGCGCGGCGGGAGGATGACCGCCTGGCCGCCGACCGTCCCTTCCGGCTCCTCCGGCCGCGGGAGCCGGGTCACGAAGCGCAGCGCTCCCGCCGGCGAGCGCACCGTGCCCCGCTCGCGCAGCGCGCCCGCCGCGGCCGCGTGCACCGGCAGGAGGGCGATCTCCACGCCGCGGATCGCCGAGATCCGCTCGACGAGGCCGGGCAGGCGCGCGGCGTGGGCGGAGACGAGGACGGTGGCCGGCTCGCCGGCCCGCTTCAGGACGCTCACCTGCTGCGACAGCTCGGACGCGTACACGGCCGTCCAGTCCCAGGCCTCCTCCCGTCGAAGCTCGACCGAAGGGGCCTCGCGCCCGGCGGCGGGCAGCGACAGCGTCGCCCGGCCCTCCTTCGCGAGGGTCGCGAGCCAGGCCGGGAGGCGGTCGAAGAGGGCCTGCTCGGAGGCCGCGTCGTGGAGCGGGTCGAAGCGCGCCTGCCGGACGAACGCCGCGGCGGCGCCCCGCATCTCCGCGTCCTCGATCTCGTCCTGGCCCCAGCGGTCGATGCGCGCCACCCGCTCGCGCACGAGCTGCGTCCCCTGCCGGATCTCCGTGACCGCGGCGTGGCGCAGACCGACGTCCACGTGCAGGAGGCGCTCGCCGGGGAACCCGGAGGCAGCGGCCGCGACGGCCGCGTCCACCATTCCGACGACCGGCATTCCCAGCGCTTGCGCGATGCCGAGCAGGAGGCCGAGCTCCGCCTCGCCGTGGACGCCGGGCACGGCCAGCACGACCTCGCCGGTCCCGCGGCGGACCCCGTTCCAGAGGCTCTCGAGGTGGGCGTGGACGAGGTCGGCGCGGGACAGGCCTTCCGGGAACGGCGGGCCGAGCGGCTCGCCGTCGAGGCGCGCCCAGCAGTCGCTCGCCACGAGCCGCGGGCTGAGACGGCAGCGCCGCCGCGCCTCCTCGCCGAAGAGCGGCTGGGCGCCCTCGACGAGTGCCATCCCGGGGCTCGGGCCGAGGACGGCCCCGCCTTCGGCCAGCCCGAGGAGGCCGCCGTCGCTGACGTCGAGGGCGAGGGCGCGCGACAAGGGGCCCTCAGGCCTGCAGGTTCGCGAGGAGCCGCTCGTCCACGTAGCTCTCCGTGTCGAGCACCTGGCGCTCGTGCTTGAGCTGCAGCTGGTGCAGCACGAACATCAGCAGCAGGCTCAGCAGCAGCGCGATGAAGGTGGAGTTGAAGGCCACCCCGAGGGCCTCGGTGACGCCCGAGATGTCCCCCTGCACCGCGCGGTGGGCCTGGGTGAGCGCGTCGCCGATGCCGCGCACGGTGCCGATGAACCCGATCGAGGGGATCGCCCAGGCGATGTATCGGATCATGGCGAGCTCCGAGTCGAGCCGGTCCGACTCCGCCGCGCACACCTCGCGCGCGGTGGACGAGGCGTCCTGGATGCTGCGCGTGGCCCGGAAGCGGTTGAGGGCGGCGAGGGCGGTGCGCGGCAGGAGCAGCCGGCGGTCGGCGTCGGGCAGCGCCTGGACCTGCCGGGCGTACTCCCGGGCGTCCTCGGGCAGGATGCGGGCGCCGGGAGAGACCGGCACGAGGTCGCTCTCGAGGAGCCGCCGCTCGCGCGAGCTGGAGCGCCACTTGGCGCCCATGATGGCGAGCGCCCACAGGCACAGGATGAACTCCCACTCCTGCTCGGGGTCCTTGATGATGACCCACCAGGAGCGCTCCTGGACGTACTCGGGGTTCGTCCGCATCTGCCGGGCCTGCTCCTCGAGGACGGCCCGGGCGTTGGGGCGCACCACGAGCGTGTACGGCACGTGCATGATCAGGAACGAGAGGACGAGCGTCGCCACCTGGAAGACGAGGTCGTCCACGTGGAGCTTGCGCATGCGCTTTCTCCTAGATGTCCACCGGAAAGGCGACCGCGTCGTCCGCGCTCACCTTCTCGGAAGGGACGAAGTCCTCGACGTCGCCCTGGGGAGCGGGGGCGGGCGTCGCCGCGGGGCCCGGCGCCACGGGCGGGGGCGGGACCTGTGGCGCCGCCTGGTCGCCGGCGACGGCGGCCGCCGCCACCGCGGCGAGGCCCAGCAGGAGCGCTCGGACGAGACTCCTCATCGGTCCACCTCCCAAGTTCACTCGGCGTAGCGCGCGACGCGGAAGCCCACGTCCGGTCGCGGGTCCTTGCCGTAGTCCCGGTAGCTCAGGCGCAGCTCCGTCACCGTGGCGTGCATCCACGACGCGCCGCGGATGACATGGTACTCGCCCTCCGCCGGCCCCACCGGGTCGCGCGCGGGCTGGCCCTCGACCGAGGGCGTGATCGTGTACAGGTCGTGCGCCCACTCCGCGACGTTGCCCCCCAGGTTCAGGAAGCCGAGGGGGTTCGCGGGGAAGCCCTGCACGGGCGCCGTCGTCGCGTAGCCGTCGTCGTAGCCGTCGAGCACCAGCGCCACCAGGCCCTTCGCCTTCGCGTCGGCGTAGTTCCCGGCTCCCGGGGGCACGGGGAGCGCCTGCCCCCACGGGTACTTGAGCGCCGAGCGGGTGTCGGGGTAGCGGGCCACCCTCTCCCACTCCGCCTCCGTCGGCAGCCGGTAGCCCGTCGTCGCTGGCACCGCCGGCGCAAGGCGGCCGTCCCTCTGGACGTAGGCGGGCGGCAGGCCCTCGCGCTGGCTCAGCCAGTTGCAGTAGGCGGCGGCCTGCTGCCAGCTCACGCGCACCACCGGCTGGTCGTCCACGTCGAGGCTCTCCGCTCCCACCCGCCCGGACGAGTGGCTCGCCTCGAAGCGGCGGAACTGCAGGTTCGAGACCTCGCGCGTCGCCACGTAGAACGGGCGGGCGAGGACGACGTCGCGCAGCGGCTCGTTCGCCCGCCGCCCCGGCTCGCGCCGGGACGCGCCCAGCTTGAATGCCCCGCCGTCGACGAGCCGCAGCTCGTGGCCCTCCGGCGAGCGCGCCACGCGGGGCGTCTTCTCCTCGCGGACCTGGGCCTGGCTCTTGAGGGCGACGCTCACCGTCTGCGGGAACCCCGGCCGCGGCGTGACCACCTGCTTCACGGCCTCGTAGCCCTCGCGGCGGATCTCGATCTCGTGCGGCACGGCGAGGAGACGGAGCGTCTGGTCGGCGCGGCCCCTCGGCTCCCCGTTCACCAGGAGCTCCGCGTCGGGCGGGCGCGCGGCGAAGCGGACCTCTCCGAGCTGCGGCTGCAGCCGTACCGCCTCCTCGTGCCTCACCCCGGCGCGCAGCTGCACGGTGAGCTCCGCGTCGTCGTGGCCCGGCTTGGCGACGCGCACGGCGTGCGGCTTCCCCGCCTCGAGCCGGACCTCGAGGGGCGTCTCGCCGATGTCGGCGCCGTCAACGCTCACGCGGGCTCCCGCCGGTTCGCTCGTCACCACGAGGACCCCCGGGGCGGGCGGCGGCGCCGGGGTCGGCCTGACCTCGGGGGTGGGAAGGGCGACGAGCGCGACCGCGAGCGTTTGCTCGACGCCACGGCCCTCGACCGCGACGCGCGAGCGGTACTCCTCGTAGCCCGGGGCGCGCACCCGGACCTCGCGCTCCCCCGCCTCCACTTCGAGCGCGGCGAGCGGGGTGCTCCCTCTCACGGCCTCGTCGATCGCCACTTCCGCGCCGGCAACTCCGCCCGTGTCCACGGTCAGCCGACCGGGCAGTGGCACGAGGGCTTGCCGCAGGGTCTGCCCCGGCTCGCCCGTCACCTCGACCGCCGCCTCGAGCCGCCGGTAGCCGGCCTTCTCCGCCACGAGCGTGTACGGGCCCGGGAAGGCCAGGAAGCGGGAGCCCAGGCGAAGCGCGGGCCAGCGGCCGCGCAAGGCAACCGTCTCGGGGGTTGGCTCGACCGCGACCCCCACCGCCGCCACCCGGGAGAGCAGGGCGACGGCCACGCCGGCGACGACCAGCAGGGCGACGAGCGCGAGGCGTCCGAGGCTCACGCGCCGCCGGGACGCGGCCTTCCTGCCGACCGGCCGCGGCGTGTAGCCGATCGGCGTGATCGTCGGGCCGGGCCCTTCGTCCGCCCGCAGGCGCTCGTCCCGCGGCGGCGGCACGAGGACGACGGGGGGCTCGGTCGGGTTCGTCTCCGTGAGCGTCTCGACGACGAGGCGCAGCACGTCGCCGGTGAGCCGGACCTCCACGCGGGTGGGCCCCAGCCGCAGGACGTCCCCGTCGCGGAGCCAGTGCGAGGCGGAGAGGCGGATGCCGTTGCACTGGACGGCGCTTCCCGGCGTCGGCTGGACGAAGACGTCTCCGTCCGCGAGGCCGAGCCACGCGAGGGGACCCGCGCTCGAAGCCACCGGGACGACCGAGCCGGGACCACCGAGCGGGACGGGAAACTCGGTGGGCCCGAGGTCCCGGGCGTGCCCGCTTTCCTCGACGCGAACGGTGCTCAGATGGCCTCCTCGCAGCGGACGCTCACGACGGGAGCGGGGCCGCCCGGTGCCACGGTGAGCTGACGCCGCACGTCACGATAGCCGCGCCTCGAGCCCACGATCGTGTACGTCCCCGGCCGCAGCTCGACGGTGCGGCGCGTCAGCGTGCCGAGCCGGCCGATCCGGCTCAGCACGATCTCGGTCAGACCATCCGACTCGAGGACGACCGCGACGGGCACGCGGGCCCGGGCGAGCGCACCCTCCAGGGCGGCGACCTGCGCGCGGTGGCGCGGCCCCGGCGCCTCGACGTCGCGCGCCCGCTCGAGAAGCACCGCCGCCTCTCGGCCCACGGCCTCGGTCGCGAGCCGGTGCGGGTTCGCGACGTGGAATGCGAGCGCCTCCGCGAGAGCGGCGCGGGCCGCCGCGCGCGCCTTGCCCTCCACCGCGAACGCGACGAACGGGTCCACCGCCAGGGCCGCCTCGTACTCGGCGAGGGCGCCCCGCCACTCTTCCTTCTCCTCGAGGGCGCGGCCCGACTCGCGGTGGCCGGCGAGGGCCTGCGTCTCGGCCTGCCGGTCCGGCGTGGGCAGGGGCGGGGGTACGGGAGCCACCGCCGGGGCCGACGCCAGGAGACTCGCGGGCGGCACGCGCGGGGCCGGGGTCGGACGCGACGGGACCGGCGCCGCGACCGCGGGAGATTCGGCGGGCGGGTCCGGCGCGGCCTCGGCCGGGGCGGGCGTGACCGCCGGCGCAGGCGCGACGGGCGGCTCGCGCGACCGACGGCGTCGCCGCGGGTGGCGGCGCCGTCGGCGCCTGGGCCCAGCGGGGCAGCCACACGACGGTCACGAGAGCGGCCACGGCGAGGCCAATCAGAAGCGTCACCTGGCCCGGCAACAGACCGGTCCGGGGACGGGACCGCAGGCGCTCCAGGCGGTTCTCGAGCCCGCGCGCGGAGATGCCCCCTTCGCTCGCGCGAGGCGGAGGGTGAAGCGCGACCGGCGGGCGGACGGGCGCCGCCGGCGACCGGTCGAGCTGCGACCCGATCGCGTCGAGCGCTTCCTTCACGGCCCCGGCGGACGGCGGGCGGCCCTCCGGCGACCGGGCCAGGAGCGCGGCCACCAGGGCACGGAGCGACTCCGGCACGGGAAAGGGCGACGCCACGGGCGGCGGGTCGCGCGCGAGGAACTCCGCGTCGGTCGCCTCTGCCGGGAACGGCGGGCGGCCGGACAGCAGCTCGTACAGCAGCGCGCCGAGGGCGTACAGGTCGTCCGCGGGCGCCGGCGAAGCACCCGCCCTCTGCTGGGGGCTCATGCTGGCGCGGGATCCCCCTCCCCGCAGCACCACGCCGTCCTCCTCGCCCCCTTCGAGCACGGCGGCGATGCCGAAGTCGGCGAGGTGGGCGCGCCCCTCCTCGTCGAGGAGGACGTTCGACGGCTTCACGTCGCGGTGCACGACGCCGAGGCCGTGCAGGTACTCGAGGGCGTCGGCCACGTCCCGGCCCAGCCGGACCACCTCGAGTGGTGTCGCGCCCCGCCGGCGCGAGGCGTCCCCGCCTCGCATGTGGCGCAGCGTGACGGCGCTCGCCGCCTCCCCGCTGCGGAAGCCGTAGACGGGGACGATGCGCGGGTGCTGCAGCTTGCGCACGAGGCGGGCCTCGCGCCGCAGCAGCGCGACCCGGTCCGGCGACGCGTCCGCGGGCAGCACCTTGGCCACCACGTCCTCGCCCCGCCCGGCGTCGTGGGCGAGCCACGCCTCCCCCATGCCCCCCCGGCCGAGGGGTCGGAGGAGGGTCAGTCCCGGAAGGATCTCGAGCCCGGGCTCGGGGACGCTCATCGGGAGCCGGGTGTCCTCAGGGCTGCACGGTCTCCGCGGGCGCCATCGGGACGAGGTTGATGTCCGCGGGCAGGGGGGCGTCCGTGGCCACGATGTCCTTCAGCAGCTGGCGCCACTGGGCGAACTGCGTTTCCGCCGAGCCGGTGAGCTGCACCACCTTGCCGTCCACGTCCACCAGGAGAGGCGTCACTTCGCCCTCGAACGAGTCCGCGAGCTCGGTGAGGGCGGCCTTGTGGATCCCGCCCTCCTTGCCGTCCTCGAAGCCGGCCTGGACCGCGGCGATGCCCCCGAGGATCAGGATGTCCTTGACGCCATGGTCGTTCTGCGGGTCCATCAGGATGCCCCCCAGGATCGCGATGCCCCCCAGGATCTTCTTGAGCGTCGAGGCGCGGTTGATCGAGTCGAGCGCGACCTGCTCCGTGTAGCTGTAGGCCCGCCAGTCGTCGTACGGCTTGTCCATGCGGGCGTAGAAGTCGGCGTAGTACTCGTTGAGGGTGTCCACGAACATCTGGTCGCGGTCCCGGATCGCCGTGATGCGGGCCATCACCGGGTCGTCCTGGGCCGGGAGCCGCTCCACGCGGCTGCGGCCCTTCTTGTCGGTGGCCACGTAGGCCGCGTAGGGATCGGGGGCCATGCTCGCGGCGAAGCGCAGGCGCGCCACTTCCTTCGCCGCCGTGAGCTCCGCCGGCTTGCGCTTGTCGCGCGCCTGCACCAGGTCGTTCGCGACCCGGTTGTAGAGCCCCTGGAAGGGGTCCCGGCCGTCGACGGGCCGGTCCTTCGCGTAGGCGGTGGTGTCCGCCTTCTGCTTGTAGTCGCGCTCCACCCAGACGCGGCCGGCCGCGTCTCGCGCCGTGATCCGGACCTCGAGGTCCTTGCCGTTCGACTTCGCGATCGTGCCCGTGACGAGGATCTCGGCCCACGCGGCTCCCCCGGGGACGACGCGGACCGCACCCCACTGCCCGCTGGACTGCAGCGTGTTGCGGAGGTGGATCGGGACGTAGCGGGACTCCGACTTGCGCACCGCGGCCCGGATGCCCTTCTTGAGGAGCGGCGAGGGGTCGCCCTCGTTGATCCCGGGCGAGAAGAGGTCGATCGCCACGTCGATCAGGCGATCCTCGGGGATCTCGCCCTTCGCGAGGATCAGCGCCTCGTCGCCCCCGGCGGCGGCGCCGGCCCCGGGCACGACCAGGCACAGCGCCGCCAGCAGAGCCGATCCGAAGCCCCTCGTCATCGCATCACCTCAGCTCCCGCCCTTTCCGGCGCTCTTCTTGTACTCCCGGTACTCCTCCCACAGCTTCTCGCGGATCGCCGGGTCCTTCTCCTTCATGGCCGCCTCGCGGAGCTGGCGCGCCACGACGTCGTCGTCCTTCCCGTCTCCCACGTCCCGGGGGACAGGGGTCGAGTCGGTCCCGGGGCCGGCGGGCCCGCCCTCGACCGGCGCGGTCACCGTCGCCCCGCCCTCGAGCTGCCCGGCGTCGGGGGAGCCCCCGGTCGCGGTGTCGACCGCGGGCGGGGCGGCGTCTCCCGGCTTGCCAGGCTCGCCCGCCTTTCCGGCCTCACCACCGGGTTTTCCGGACTCGCCGGCCGCGCCGGCCTTCGCCTGCTTCTCGGCCGCCTCCGCTTCGGCGTCCGCGCGTCGTTCGGCCGGCGTGCGGTCGTCCTTCGCTCCGCCCGACCCCGTTCCTCCCGCGCCGCCAGCGCCGGCCGCCGCGCCGCCCGAGCCCTCGCCGCTGCGGTCTGGCAGCGGGTCCTTGCGCTGCTTCTCCTCGAGGGCCTTCTGCTCCTTCAGGAGCATCCGGTCGAACTCGGTCATCGACGTCTGGAGCTGCCCGTCCAGGGCGTCGCGCTGCTCGTCGGGTGTCGTCGCTCCTCCGCCACCCGTCCCTTCCCCGGGCGCCGAGGCGGCTCCGGCCTGTCCTCCACCGGTGGCACTCTTGTCCCCGCCTTCAGCCTTGGCCTGGGATTGCCCGCCCGCCTTTCCGCCCTGTCCCGTTTTCGGACCCTCGCCGCCTTGCTGTCCCTGCTCTCCCTTTTCGCCTTGCTGCCCCTTCTCGCCCTGCGTGGCGCCTTTCTCCCCTTGCTGTCCTTTTTCCCCTTGGGTGGCGCCCTTCTCGCCCTGCTTCTCTCCCTTGGCCTCGGGCTTCGTCGCCGAGGGCGAGGTGGGGCTCGGGACCGAGGGCGGGGACGGCGGCTGGGGGGGTTGAGGGAGGGACGGGCTCTTGGTCGAAGAAGACGTCGCGCACCCGGCCAGCACGAGTGCGAGGCCGGCCAGGACGGCCCACGACGGACCTCGCGACCCCGAAGCGCTCATGATCCCCCAACCTCCGACCCTACCAGCTTAGCAACGAGGATGCCACGTTCAAGGTGAAAAACGAGGACCGCCCTCCGAGCCAGGCCGGGTCGGCGCCTGATCCCTTCGCTCCATTGACTCCGGCCGGCCGCCGGAGAGTCCATGAGGACGTCTCGTGACGCCAATCGGGGCACCGCGAGAAGAGGAGGACTGCGCGATGGGTGTCACCTCCCGCGCCGCCGGGGCGCTCCACGTGAGGGGCCCCCTGGGCCCCGAGTACGAGGCCGTCCTCACCCCCGACGCGCTCGACTTCGTCGCCGGGCTCGTCCGCGACTTCGCCCCCCGCCGCGAGGAGCTGCTCGAGCGCCGCCGCGAGCGCCAGCGGCGCTTCGACGCCGGGGAGCGGCCGCACTTCCTGCCCGAGACGCGCTCCGTGCGCGAGTCGAGCTGGACGGTGGCCCCCCTGCCGCCCGACCTGCAGGACCGCAGGGTCGAGATCACCGGCCCCGTCGACCGGAAGATGGTCATCAACGCGCTGAACTCCGGGGCGAGCGTCTTCATGGCCGACTTCGAGGACTCGAACTCCCCCACCTGGGAGAACGTGGTCCTCGGCCACCAGCACCTCAAGGATGCGGTCCGCCGCACGATCTCCTTCACGGCGCCCGAGACCGGCAAGGAGTACCGCCTCGGCCCGAAGCCGGCCGTCCTCCTCGTGCGGCCGCGGGGCCTGCACCTGCCCGAGAAGCACGTCGAGCGGGACGGGGCGCCGATCCCGGCCTTCCTCTTCGACTTCGGTCTCTACCTCTTCCTCAACGCGCAGGCGCTGCGCGAGCGGGGCAGCGGGCCGTACTTCTACCTGCCCAAGCTGCAGTCCCACCTCGAGGCCCGGCTGTGGAACGACGTCTTCGTGGCCGCGCAGGAGCGGCTCTCCCTCCCCCGCGGGACGGTCAAGGCGACCGTCCTCATCGAGACACTCCCCGCCGCCTTCGAGATGGACGAGATCCTCTGGGAGCTGCGCGAGCACTCCTCGGGCCTCAACTGCGGTCGGTGGGACTACATCTTCAGCCTCATCAAGACCCTGCGCGCCGACCCCGCGTGGGTGATCCCGGACCGCGCGCAGGTCACCATGACCCAGCCGTGCATGCGGGCCTACACGCAGCTGCTCATAAGGACCTGCCACCGCCGGGAGGTCCACGCCATGGGCGGGATGGCGGCCCAGATCCCGATCAAGGACGACCCGGGGGCGAGCGAGGAGGCTCTCGCCAAGGTGCGCGCGGACAAGCTCCGCGAGGTTCAGGACGGTCACGACGGGACGTGGGTGGCCCACCCCGGCCTCGTGCCGGTGGCCCTCGAGATCTTCGACGCCCACATGAAGACGGCGAACCAGATCCACGTGAAGCGCGAGGACGTCAGCGTGACGGAAGCCGACCTGCTCCGCGTCCCGGAGGGAACCCGCACGGAGGCGGGGCTGCGCCACAACGTCCGGGTGGGCGTCCAGTACCTCGAGGCCTGGCTCAAGGGGAACGGCTGCGTGCCGCTCTACAACCTCATGGAAGACGCGGCCACCGCCGAGATCTCCCGCACCCAGGTGTGGCAGTGGGTCCACCACCGCGCGCACCTCGACGACGGCCAGCCCCTGACCGCCGAGCGGTTCCGGCGCGTCGTGGACGACGAGCTCGGCAAGCTGCGCGCGACGCTCGGCGAGGAGCGCTACGATGCCGGTCGGTTCGCCGAGGCGCGCAGCCTCTTCGAGCGGATGTCGACGTCCGAGACCTTCAACGAGTTCCTCACGCTGCCCGCCTACGACGAGCTCGTCGCGCTCTTCGGCAGCGTGGGCCGGTAACCAGCAGGAGGCACACATGACCGCGGCCTTCGTCTCCAACCCGCCCCCCGCCGACCTGAAGCAGGACGTGCCCGCGGACCGGTGGGACGGCGTCTTCCGCCCCTACTCCCCCGAGGACGTCGAGAGGTTGCGCGGATCGGTCCGCATCCGCCACACGCTGGCCGAGCGCGGGGCCCGCCGCCTCTGGGACCTCCTCCGCTCCGAGCCCTACGTTCACGCCCTGGGGGCGCTCACCGGCAACCAGGCCGTGCAGATGGTGCGGGCGGGCCTCAAGGCCATCTACCTCTCCGGCTGGCAGGTGGCGGCCGACGCGAACGAGGCGGGCCAGACCTATCCCGACCAGAGCCTCTACCCCGCCGACAGCGTCCCCACGGTGGTGCGCCGGATCAACCGCGCCCTGCAGCGGGCCGACCAGATCGACCACTCCGAGGGCAGGGCCACGCACGACTGGTTCGCCCCGATCGTGGCCGACGCCGAGGCCGGCTTCGGCGGGCCTCTCAACGCCTTCGAGCTGATGAAGGGGATGATCGAGGCGGGAGCGTCCGGGGTCCACTTCGAGGACCAGTTGGCCTCCGAGAAGAAGTGCGGGCACATGGGCGGGAAGGTGCTCGTGGCCACCGGCTCCTTCGTCCGCACCCTCGTGGCCGCGCGCCTCGCCGCGGACGTGATGGGCGTCCCCACCCTCCTCGTCGCCCGCACCGACGCCGACAGCGCGAAGCTCATCATGTCCGACGTCGACCCCCGGGACCGCGAGTTCATCGAGAAGGGCGAGCGCACGGCCGAGGGCTTCTTCCGGCTGAAGGGCGGGCTCGACTGCGCGATCGCCCGCGCCCTCGCCTACGCCCCCTACGCCGACCTCCTCTGGTGCGAGACGTCCACCCCCGACCTCGAGGACGCGAAGATCTTCGCCGACAGCGTCCACCAGCGCTTCCCCGGCAAGATGCTGGCCTACAACTGCTCGCCGTCCTTCAACTGGAAGAAGAACCTCGACGACTCCACGATCGCCCGCTTCCAGCGCGAGCTCGGGGCCATGGGCTACAAGTTCCAGTTCGTCACCCTGGCCGGCTTCCACGCCCTCAACCACTCCATGTTCGATCTGGCCGCCGGGTACCGCGACCGCGGCATGGCCGCCTACACCCAGCTGCAGCAGGCCGAGTTCGAGGCCGAGGCCCGCGGCTACACCGCCACGAAGCACCAGCACGAGGTCGGGACCGGCTACTTCGACCTCGTCGCCCAGGTGGTCTCGGGCGGCACCGCGTCCACCCTCGCCCTCACGGAGTCGACCGAGGCGGCCCAGTTCTGAGCGCACCGCGCAGGGAGGCAGACATGACCGCGACCGCGACCGTCGCCCACGCCAACGAGGAGCTGCGCGAGGACCACCGCCGGCTCCACGGGCTCCTCGACCGCCTGGGGGGGGCGAAGGACCTCGACGCCCTTCTCCCGGTGCTGGAGGAGATGCACACCGCCCTCACCGGGCACTTCAACGCGGAGGAGAAGCCGGGGGGGCTCTACGACGCCCTCGGGGTCTGCGTCCCGGAGTTCCGGGTGCCCCTTGCCACCCTCGTCGACGAGCACTTCCGCATCGCCGCGGCCCTGCGCGACATGCGGGACCGCGCCCGGAAGGCCGCGGGCTCCCCGCACGACGCGCTCCTCGACGAGGCGGCGCAGCTCGTCCGGTTCCTCGGCGAGCACGAGAAGCGCGAGCACGCGATGGTGGACGCCGCGATGTCCCGTTAGAATCCCGCTTCGTGGCTCCCCCGGGCGCGAGACGCCACGTCGACTGGCACGAGCTGGGCCGCCGGGCGGGACCCCTCTTCCTCGCCTTTGCCCTCGTGACCTGGGCCATCGCCTGGAGAAGGGGTGCCGACCGCCCGGCACCCGACCTCTACCCGTTCCTGAAGCGGGCGTGGCCCGGCGCCTCGTACCTGCCCCAGCGCGGCGGCACGTTCTTCGAGGTGAGGCGCGACGACCAGCTCGCGGGCTACGCCACGACGGGCACCGCGTCCGGTTACGGCGGCCCCCTCACCCTCGCGGTGGGGACGACGCCCGACGGCCGCATCCGCAGCCTCGCGATCCTCGAGTACCACGACACCCCCGACCTCATGCGCGGGGCGAAGAGGCTCCTCGGGTCGCTCCTCGACAAGGGCCCGGCCGACGCGTTCGAGATCGGCCGGGACGTCGACGCGGTGACGGGCGCCACCTTCTCCTCGCGCGGGCTCGCCCTGGCCGCCCGCGACGCGGCGCAGGCCGTGGCCGAGCGCGGGATGGCTCGCTCGGCAGCGGCGCGCTCCCCGGTGCTGGTCGGCGCCCCCGAGGTCGTCCTCGTCCTCCTGCTCGCCGCGGGGGCGGTGGGTCGCAACCGGCCGCGCCTCGCCCCCCGCACCCGGAAGCTCCTCCGCGCGGGGACGCTGCTCTCGAGCCTCGCCACCCTGGGCTTCCTCTGGAACCGCCCCTGGACGATCGCCTTCCCCACCCGCCTCCTCGCCGGGGACTGGCCCTCGTGGACGACCCACCTCTACTGGTACGTCCTGCTCGCCGGGGTCCTGCTCGCCTTCAGCCGCACCGGCAAGAACGCCTATTGCCCGTGGATCTGCCCCTTCGGGGCGGCACAGGACGTCGTCGGGCTCGTGGGTGGGGCCCGCAAGAGGCGCATCCCGTCGGCCCTCCTCTTCACCTGGGTGAAGCGCGTGCTGCTCTGGCTCGCCGTGCTCCTCGGCCTGCTCTACCGGGCGCCGGGGGCGGCGAGCTACGAGGTGTTCGCCGCCTTCTTCCGCCTCTCCGGCACGGGCTTCCAGCTCGCGATCCTGGCCGTGGTCCTGCTCACCGCGGTATTCGTCAGCCGCCCGTTCTGCAACTGGGTGTGTCCGGTGGACACCACCGAGCACTTCGCCCGCTACTTCCGCGTGCGGGCCCTGCGCCTCGTCGGGCGCGAGACCGGCCGGCCGAGGGTGCGCCGGCCCATCCTCGTGTCCGCCGAGACCCGGACCCCGGCGCCGGTGCCCGTCTTCCGCCGCCTGCGCAACGGCGTCCTCACGGCCGCCGGGCTCCTGTGCGCGCTCCTCGTCCTCGGCCACCTGCAGGAGCGGTTCGCGGCGCAGGCGCGGGGAGCCCAGGAGGGCCTCCTCGGCGCGACGATCGTCGCCGTGCCCGGAAACCGTTGACAGCCCTCGACCCGCGGGCGTAGCTTCCCCCTGACACGATCCAGGAGGGCCGAGATGAAGCACACCGCCCTGCCCCTCGCGGTCGCAGGCCTCGCCTGCGCCGCGCTTCTCTCCTGCCACACCGGCGTTGGAGGGCACCTCTCCGAGCCCGACAAGGACAAGATCCGCGAGGTCGTCGACCAGGCGCTTCGGACGGCCAACCCTCCGACCTCGGACGTGGACGGCTACGTGAAGCTGTACTACGCCGAGGGCGCCAGGGTCCTCCCCCCCAACCACGCGACGGTGACGGGCCGGGACGCGATCGTGGCCTTCTACCGTTCCTACGGGTCCATCCAGGCGGTCCGGTACACGACCCTCGCCATCGAGGGCCACAACGACTTCGCCTACGTCCACGGGGCGTACCAGCTGACCGTGCTGCCTTCGGGAGCCGCCGAGCCCGTCGGGGACACCGGCAAGTACGTCGAGATCTGGCGCAAGCAGCGCGACGGGACCTGGAAAGTCGTCCTCGACATCTTCAACTCCGACCTCGCGGCCCCCGTCTCGCCGCCGCCTCCGGTCCCCTCGCTGACGCCTCCGGCCCACGACTGACGCGCCGGGGTCCCTCCCGGGCTCGGCCGACCCGGCTTTGCCGCGGACGCCGTGCTCGGCATCGTGCGGCGCGATCTTGGTACGTTTGCCAGTTGAAGGCCCGGGCAGTCCCGCCTAACATCGCGTCGCCTTTGAACCGGAGAGCTGTGTGACCCAGCGATCGACGGCGGCCGCGGCGATCCTGCTCGCCGCCCTCGCCTGGCCCTCGGGAGCCGCGGCCCAGGACGCCCACTACTGGACGTACGGCTACGGGCCGGTCGGGCAGCTGACCGAGGGCACCCTCGTCGGCGGAGTGAGCGACCTCTCGGCCGTCTACTACAACCCGGCGGCCCTCTCCCTCATCCAGGAGCCCCGCTTCCTCTTCGGCCTCACCTCGGTCGAGCTCGCGTCGATCCAGGCCAAGGACGCCGCCGGGCGCAACCTCGACTTCGACAGCTCCGTCTTCGACGTCGTGCCGTCGATGGTGGCCGGGCACATCGGCGCGAGTCGCGGCCAGGCGGACCACTTCGCCTTCGCCTTCCTGGCCCGCCACGACACCGACTGGGACCTCGGCTTCAGCGACGCTCAGGTCTCGGCCGGCTCCCCCGACGCCACGGCCGGGTTCGGCCGGGTGCGGCAGCGCGTTGTCGAGTACTGGGTCGGCGGCACCTGGTCCCACCGCGTGAAAGAGCGGCTCGCGTTCGGCGTCTCGCCCTTCGTCGCATTCCGCAGCCAGCGCAGCCGCCGCTCGCTGACCGTGGAGTCCCTGGCGGCCGGCGCCGTGAGCGCCGCGTTCGTCGCGCGGGAGAACGAGTACAACCACGGGCGGCTGCTGGCGAAGGCCGGGGTCGCGTGGCGGCCGGGCCACTGGGAGCTCGGCGCCACCGTGACCACCCCCGGCATCCGGGTCTGGAGCGACGGCAAGTCGGTCTTCAACGCGACGGTCGCCGGCGTGGCGTCGGCGCCGTTCGTTTCGGCCTCCACCCAGGATGGCCTCGACGCCGACTTCCACTCACCGTGGTCGGTGGCCGGGGGAGCGACCTGGAGGGGCGAGCGCACCGCGGTCCACACCACGGCCGAGTGGTTCTCGGCCGTGGCCCCCTACGACATCCTGACCCCGGAGCCCGCCCCGGTGGCGGGCAGCACGACCACGATCCCGCTCACGTTCCGGGGCGCGGCGAACAGCGTCGTGAACTTCGGCGTCGGCTTCGAGCGGCGGCTGAGCGAGCGGTTCACGCTCTACGGCGGGGCCGCGCGGAACGCCTCGGCCTGGCAGCCGGAGTCCGAGACCCTCGCCACCTGGGACCTCGTGGACGTGACGGTCGGGGTGAGCTTCACCCGCCGCCGCGGCCGCCTGGCCCTCGGCGTGGGCTACGCCTGGGGCAGCGAGGTCGTGCCCCAGACGATCACGCCGCCCAGCCGCGACGGCACGGCAACGGCAACCGAGGCGAAGTTCAGCCGGTGGACGTTCTCCTTCGCCGTCTCGCTCAACGGCCAGGACCGGTAGGGGCTACGCCGGGAGGGAGCGGTAGTACGCCACGCTCCTCGGGATCTGGCCCGCGGGGTCGGCGCTCTCGTCCTCGATGATGTGCCGCTCGACGCCGGCCTTCGCCCCGGCGGCCACGATCCCTTTGATGTCGAGGACACCCGTGCCCAGGACCACCTTCGCCTCCTCGCCGCGGGCGGCCTCGGAGAGGGGCGCCATGCCCTTCGCCATGTCCTTGAGGTGGGTGAACCAGACGCGCCCCGGGTACGCCTTCATGATCGCGACGGGGTCGCCCCCGCCGTATGCGGCCCAGTAGACGTCGAGCTCGATGCCGACGTCCGGCCCGGACTCCTTCGTGAGCACGTCGAAGAGCGTCCCCTCCGGCGCGGGAGCGAACTCCTGGCCGTGGGTGTGGTAGGCGAAGCGCTTGCCCGCCGCCCGGCACGCCTTCGACCACTCCCGGAAGAGGGCGGCGGTGGTGAGGATCTCCTCGCGCGTCGCCTGGGGCGCCTCGTGCGGCAGGGACGGGTTGATGATCGTGCCGGCGCCCACCGCGTCGGCGTCCCGCAGGACGCCGGCCATGTCCTTCTGGAGCCGCTCGGACCCGACGTGCATCGCGCACACCTTGAGGCCCGCCGCCTTCAGCGGCGCCGCGATCTCCGCCCCGAACGCGCCGTAGGTTTCGACCTCGTCGAAGCCCCAGCCCTTGACCTGGGCGAGCACGCCCGGCACGTCCTTCTCGAGCGTTGCGCGCAGGCTGTAGAGCTGCAGGGCGAGGGGCGGCTTCACGCCGCCGGCGGCAAGAGCCCGGCCGCGGACCGCCGCGGCGGCCGCCGCGCCGCCGGTCATCGCTCCCAGGAAAGAACGACGGGTCGTCATGCTGGTTCTCCTTCTTGCAGGCGGCATTCAACCACGAACGGTCCTACTGCAGGCCCCGGTAGGCCTTTCCCTTCGTCCGCGACAGCAGCTTCAGATTCCGCTCGATGAGGGCCATCCGCTGCTCGACGCAGGCGAAAGAGCGCAGCGGGTCCTCGGGCGTGTGCAGGACGTAGTCGAGCAGGCGCTCCACGGTCGTGGTCGCGACGTGCACCCGGGTGTCGGAGCTGCCGTAGTAGAGCAGGACCTCGCCCGAGGCCCTCGCCACCGCGCCGTTGCAGCAGACCACGTTGGGGACGTCGCCCACGCGCTCCTCGCCTTCCGGGGCCAGCAGGCAGCCGCCGGGGCGTGCGATCACCTTCGATGGGTCCTCGAGGTCGCAGAGGAAAGCGTGGAGCACGCAGCGCGGGCCGGCCGCGGTCCGCCGCACCCCGTGGGCGACGTGCAGCCACCCCTTCGGCGTCCGCAGGGGCGGGGCGCCCGCCGCGTTCCCCGCCTCCTGGACCGTGTGGTAGGCCCGCGGGTCGAGGAGCGTCTCCTCGCCGATCTCCGCCCCCTCCATCGTCTCGCACAGGGCGAAGCCGATCCCGCCCCCGTCCCCCGCCTCGACGAAGCCTCCCCGCGGCCCCGTGTAGAGGGCGTAGCGGCCCTTCACGAGCTCGGGGTGGAGGACCACGCTCCCCTGCCGGGAAGACCGGGACTGGAGATCGGGCAGGCGCTCCCACCTCACGAGGTCCTTCGTGCGGGCGATCCCCGCCCGGACGACCGCCGCCTGTGTGTCGCCGGGCGGGGCGGACGGGTCCTTCCGCTCGGTGCAGAACAGGCCGTAGATCCACCCGTCCTCGTGGGTGGTGAGGCGCACGTCGCAGACGTTCGTGTCGGGGACTTCCGTCTCCGGCAGCACCACCGGGTGGTCCCAGAAGCGGAAGCCGTCGACCCCGTTGTCGCTCTCCGCCACCGCGAAGAAGCTCTTGCGATCGGTCCCCTCGACGCGCGCCACGAGGCAGATCTTGCCGTTCCACTCGATGGCCCCCGCGCCGGAGACCGCCTGCACTCCGAGCCGCTCGAGCAGCAGCGGGTTGCGCCGTCGGTCGAGGTCGTAGCGCCAGAAGATCGGCGCGTGGGCGGCGGTCAGCACCGGGTTCTCCCACCGGTCGAGGACGCCGTTGCCCTCCTTGAGGCGGTGGTTCTTCCGCTCGACGAGCTCCGTGTGCTGCTCGATCCTGCGGCGCAGCGCTTTTTCGAAGTCGAACGCCATCGTCGTCCTCCGCTTCAACGGACCGCCTCCACCACGGTGGCGTCGAGCTCGAACAGCAGCTCGTCGCGGCAGACGTCCGCAACCACCGGCACGACGGGGAGACCGGCGAGGCCGGCGCGCTCCAGGACGCGCTCGAGGGCGGGCCCGTCCGCGGGGTTCTTCAAGAAGGCGGTGGCCTGGGCGACGTCGGAGAGCCGGGCCCCCGCTTCCTCCAGCAGCGCTCCCACGGCCTCCAGCGTGTGGAGGACCTGGGCCTCGAAATCCCCGGCGTGCACGCTCGACCCCTGGCCGCCGATCGCGGCCGTCCCCGAGACGAAGATGCAGCGCGCGCCGCCGAGGGAGACCCGCACGGCGCGCGAGAAGTCCGACCCGTACTCGGTCGCCTCGTTCTGGAGGCCCCCGTGGAGCCGCTCCATTCGTTCGTGGGCACCGCCCGTCGTTTGTACCGCCAGCAGGTCGAGGGTGCACCAGCCACCCCGGGGGCCGCGCCCCCCGATGCCGGTGCTCGCCGGGAGCCTTCCGTCCGCGCCCGTCCCCATGAGACCGGCGTGGAGGAAGGCGGCGTGGCGCACAGCGTTGAAGCGGTCGTACCAGCCCAGGATGTCTCGAAGGTAGAACCAGGTGCGCGCGACGTCCCTGAAGGAGAAGCCGGCCCGGGAAAGCAGGCCTTCCGCCGTCTCCATCGCGGCCGCCGCCTCCTCCGCGGGCCCCGCCGCCGGACGCCCGGCCGACCTGCGCCCCACGTCCGCGAGCCCGAGGAGGCGCGCGTGCTCCCCCTCCACCACGCGGCCGAGGACCTGTTCGCCCTCGGCCACGAGACGGGACACGCCGCGCGCCCCGAAGACGTGGATGCCGGCGAGGCCTCGCCGGCCGACGGGGGAACCCTCGACGAAGGTGGTTGGCACGTCCCACCCCGCGGACGCCCCCACCGCCCGGGCGCGTCCCCGGGCCAGGCCTGGCGCCGCGGCGAGGTCTCCAAAGGCCCGCTCCTGCACGGGCACGCACCCGTGCTCGCGCAGGGCTTCGTCGAGCCGCGCGTACGCCCGCTCCGCCTCTTCCTCGACGGCGCCCGGGCCGGACCCACCCACCCACGTGAGCAGGGCGAGCCCGGTCCCGGCCACGCTCACCTCGAGGCGCTCGACCCGGCTCGGACTCCCCATCGATGCTGCCGCACCTCCGCTCGGGCACACTGCCGCCCCGGAGCGGCAGCCGTCAATGGGGCCCATGCACCAGCCGGCAGGCTGGCTCGGCCCCTCCGGCGGGCTGGGCTAGTCCTGGAGGACGAAGCTCACGCGCATCGTGACCGCGAGCCGCGCTCTACTTGAAGACGCCGATCGCCTTCAGGATGAAGATCAGCAGCGCGGCGCCGATCACCCCCACGACCCACGGCAGGATGGGCCCGTAGGTCGTCAGCCCCAGCACGCCGGCCAGCCAGAAGCCGATGCTCGAGCCGACGATGCCGACGATCACGTTGGCGATGAGGCCCATCTGCGCGTTCGTCTTCATGAGGATGCTGGCCAGCCACCCGATGATGCCGCCGACCACGATCGTCACGATCCAGTTCATGTCGCCCTCCTCGTCGTCCGTACTCGCGGCACGCCCGATGCGTTCCGCGCCACGCTGGGCTCACTCGCACGTCCTCGACGTGTTCCGCCTGAGCAGGCTCATCCTATGCAGGGCCGGACGGGTCGAGTAGCTGTCACTTGTGCCAGGTGCCGCCAGCCGCCCATCGGGTTGAATTCTACGGCCAGAGGGGCCGAACGCCTCCCCCCCAGGCCCCTGCCGCCGATCCCACGGAAGGCGCTCGAGGGGTCCCCTGACCTCAGTGTATACTGTAGTGTAGTTGGAGATGCGAATGCCCCGCCCACAGAGGTCCACCGTCTTGACCCTTCGCGTGCCGTCCGACCTCGACCGCCGCATCGAGAGCGAGGCCCGCCGCCGGCGCCGGACGAAGAGCGCCGTCCTGCGAGACGTGCTGCAAGGCGCCTTCGGCGGAGGTCCGGCCCCGGAGGATCCGGCTCGCGAGGCTCGCCGTCAGTCGTTGCTCGTCAGCGGCCGCGTCTCGGAGAGCGAGGCGCTCGCCCTCGTCGCCGTGGTCGCGGACGACCGGGGCTGGAAATGAAACGGGGCGCCATCGTCGTCGTCGCGGCGCGCGGCGCCTACACCGGCAAGCCCCGGCCGGCGCTGGTCGTGCAGTCGGACCTGTTCAACCCGACGCACGCCAGCCTCACGGTCTGCCCGATCACCTCCGATTGCGTGGATGCTCCCCTGTTTCGCCTCACCCTGCCCCCCGGGCCCCGGACGGGCCTCAAGGGTGTCTCGCAGGTGATGATCGACAAGATCGTCAGCGTGCCGCGCGCCGCGATCAGCGGGGAGATCGGGGAGTGCGATCCTCGGGAGCTCGAAGCCGTCGACGACGGCCTGAGGCGGTGGCTCGGCCTCGACTGAGGCGGCCAGCATTCCATCCGGGGCGCCGGTCCATCCTCAGTCGTGCGGCTCGGACTTCTCGTCGAGCTCGCCGTGGAGCCAGGCACCGAGGTTGCCCTCCGGGGTGGGGTCCACGTCCCGCACGCACGACTTCAAGAACCGCGCGCGCAGGTCGTCGCCAGGCTCGCGCCCTCTGCCCTGGGGAGTCCAGGCCACCCGGATGACCTCGCCCTTGCGGCGCATCCGGAACGAGGCGCCGTCGCTCTCGACCTGGATGGGGGTCTCGGCGAAGACCTCGATCGCCCCCCCGTCCTCGTCGACCAGCACGTAGTCATCCCAGGAGTTGGGACCGCTCCGCCGAAAGACTCCGACGACCCGCCCCGCGAACGCGCAACTCGTCGTGGCATCGGCGTCCAGCACGTCGCGCGCATCCACTCGTCGAGGCATGACCCCTCCCACCCAGACTACCCCAGCCGGCCGGCTGCTGTAGAATCCCCTGCTGCCAGCCAAATCACCCATGTCGTTCGTGCCATCGCGCAGATCCGGAGGAGCTCGCCCCTGATCGGCCAGACGCTCGCGCATTACCGGATCACCGCGGCGATCGGCGCCGGCGGCATGGGTGAGGTGTACCGCGCCACCGACACGAAGCTCGGCCGCGACGTGGCCCTCAAGGTGCTGCCCGCCGAGACGGCCTCGAGGCCGGAACGGCTGGAGCGCTTCCGGCGCGAGGCCAAGGCCCTCGCTTCCCTCGATCACCCGGGCATCGTGACCGTCCACTCGGTCGAGGAAGCCGACGGCGTCCACTTCCTGACGATGCAGCTCGTCGAGGGCCAGCCCCTCGATCGCGTCATCCCCGAGGGCGGGCTGCCGGTCGGCCGGGTCCTCGACATCGCCACCGCCCTCGCCGAGGCCCTTTCCGCCGCCCACGACAAGGGCATCGTCCACCGCGACCTCAAGCCGGCCAACGTCATGGTGACGGGCGACGGGCACGTCAAGGTCCTCGACTTCGGTCTCGCTCGGATGGGCGAGCCGCCGGCCGAGGGCTCAGTCGGGTCCGAAGTGGCCACGGACTTCCGCACCCGCGAGGGCGTCGTGATGGGGACAGTGCCTTACATGTCCCCCGAGCAGGTGTCGGGCAAGCCCGTGGACCACAGGACCGACGTCTTCTCCCTCGGGATCCTCCTCTACGAGATGGCGAGCGGGCGGCGGCCGTTTCAGGGAAGCTCCTCGGCCGAGCTCGCCTCCGCGATCCTGCGGGACACGCCCCCGGCCCTGACGACTCTTCGTGCCGGCCTGCCGCCGGAGCTGACGCGGGTCGTGACCCGCTGCCTCGAGAAGGACCCGGGCGCCCGCTTCCAGAGCATGCGGGACGTTCACGCCGCGTTGCGCTCTCCGATGGCGGGTGGTGCCGCGCCGCAGCCAGGCCGCCGGCCGGGCTGGCGTTCGCACGCGCTCCCGATCGCCGGCGCGGTCGTGGTCCTGCTGGCGGCGGCGGCGTACCTGGGCACGCGTCACGGCCTCCGGCGGCCCGCCGCGCGCGCAGAGGGGGACGCGCCGGCGCCGCGCGCGATCCGCTCGATCGCCGTGCTCCCCCTCGACAACTACTCGGGCGACTCGAGCCAGGAGTACTTCGCCGAGGGGATGACCGACGAGCTGACCGCGCAGCTCGCCACCATCAGCCAGCTCCGCGTGATCTCGCGCGGCTCGGCGATGCAGTTCAAGGGTGCGCATCGGCCGCCCACGCCCGAGATCGCGAAGACGCTGGACGTCGACGCGATCGTGGAGGGCTCGATCCTCCGATCCGGCGAGAGGGTGAGGGTCACGGCCCAGCTGATCGATGCCCGGGCCGATCGGCACCTGTGGGCCAGGAGCTTCGAGCGCAGCTCGCGCGACGTGCTCGCGCTGCAGGACGAGCTGGCCTCCGCCATCGCGCGCGAGATCCACGTCCAGCTCACTCCCGCCGAGGAGTCCCGGCTGGCGAGAGCGCGCCGCGTCGACCCCGAGGCGTACGACGCCTACCTGAAGGGCCGGTACTTCTACAACCGCCCGAGCGACGAGAACCTGCAGAAGGCGATCGCGCGCTTCGAGGAGGCGGTCGCGCGCGAGCCCGAGTTCGCCCCGGCCCACTCGGGGCTGTCGGACGCCTACCTCTGGGCGGGCTACAACGAGGGATTCCTGACCGCCTCGGACGCCAGGCCCAGGGCGAAGGCCGCCGCCGAGAGGGCCATCCAGCTGGACGACGCCTCGGCCGAGGCGCACACGTCGCTCGCCAACTTCAGGCTCTGGTACGAGTACGACTGGGAGGGCTGCGAGACCGAGTTCCGCCGGGCCCTGGCGCTGAACCCGAGCTACGCGCTCGCCCACGACCAGTTCGGCATGGGGCTCGCGTTCCAGGGAAGGCTCGAGGAGGCGATCGCCGAGGGGAGGCGCGCCGCCGAGCTCGATCCGCTGTCCCCCCAGATCCCCCTCGACGCCACCCTCGCGTTCGCCTGGAAGGGAGACTACGAGTCGGCGCGCCAGCTCGTGAAGAAGGCATCGGACCTCGATTCGACCTTGTTCATGGCCCCGTGGATCGCCGGCTGGATCGAGATCCAGGCCGGGAAGGTCGGGGACGCTGTCGCGCCGTTCCAGAAGGCCGAGGCCATGGGGTCGCCGGCGTTCGTCTCCGCGTGGCTCGCCTACGCACACGGGGCCTCGGGCGATCGAGCCCGCGCCGCGGCCGGGCTCTCGGCACTGGAAAAGAGATCGCTGCGCGGCTCCCCCACCTCGTTCGACCTCGCGCTCGTTCACCTCGGCCTGGGCGATCACGCCCGCGCCCTCGGCCTGCTGGAGCGGGCCCACGCGACCGACTCGCAGTGGCTCGGGTGGCTCGGGGCGGACCGGGCGTTCGACCCCCTCCGCTCGGAGCCTCGCTTCGTGGCGCTCGTCCGAAAGCTGGGCCTCGAAAGGGCGCGCGCAGGAGACGGCCGTTGATAGGCCGCAGCCTCGCCCACTATCGCATCAGCTCCGCGATCGGCGCCGGCGGGATGGGCGAGGTCTACCGCGCCACCGACACGAAGCTCGGCCGCGAGGTGGCCCTCAAGGTGCTGCCGCCCGAGATGGCCTCACGCCCCGAACGCCTCGAGCGCTTCCGCCGCGAGGCGAAGGCCCTCGCCGCCCTCGACCACCCCGGCATCGTCACCGTGTACTCCGTCGAGGAGGCCGAGGGCGTCCACTTCCTGACCATGCAGCTCGTCGAGGGCGAGCCCCTCGACCGCCTCATCCCCGAGGGCGGCCTTCCCGTCGAGCGCATCCTCGAGGTTGCCTCGGCCCTGGCCGAGGCCCTGGCCGCCGCCCACCACAAGGGCATCGTCCACCGCGACCTCAAGCCCGCCAACGTCATGGTGACGGCCGACGGGCGCGTGAAGGTCCTCGACTTCGGGCTCGCTCGGATGGGCGAGCCGCCGGGCGAGGGCTCGACCGGGTCCGAGGTGGCCACGGACTTCCGCACCCGCGAGGGCGTCGTGATGGGGACGGTGCCCTACATGTCGCCCGAGCAGGTGTCGGGCCGCGAGGTCGACCACCGGACCGACCTCTTCTCGATGGGGATCCTCCTCTACGAGATGGCGACCGGGCGGCGGCCGTTCCAGGGCAGCTCGTCGGCCGAGCTCGCGTCCGCGATCCTGCGCGACACGCCGAAACCGCTCGGCGAGGTGCGGAGCGGCCTTCCGGCGGGACTGGGGCCGGTCGTCCAGCGCTGCCTGGAGAAGGCGCCCGGGGATCGCTTTCCGTCCGCGCGTGGCCTGTGGGATTCGCTGCGCGCCCTGCCCCGGGAGTCGTCGTCCATCCAGGCCGCGGTCGCCCCGGTCTCGCGTCCGGAGGCGGGCGCAAGCTCGGGCGCCGCCCGCGCCGACGAGGGGTTCTGGGTCGCGGTGCTGCCCTTCAAGCACCGCGGCGCAGATCCCGCCGTGGAGGCCCTCGCCGAGGGGCTGTCCGAGGAGATCGCGACCGGCCTCTCCCGCTTCTCCTACCTCCGTGTGATCTCACGCGGCTCGACCGAGCGGTACTCGAACGAGACGGTGGACGTGCGATCGGTCGGCCGGGAGCTCGGCGCGCGCTACGTGATGGACGGAAGCCTTCGCCGGGCGGGCTCGCAGCTGCGCATCGCGGTTCAGCTGGTCGACGCGACCACGGGAGCCCACCTGTGGGCGGAGACCTACAATCGCCCGTTCGACCCCGACGAGGTCTTCGCGCTGCAGGACGAGGTCGTCCCCCGGATCGTGTCCACGGTCGCCGACATGCACGGGGTTCTCCCGCGGAGCATGAGCGAGGCGGTGCACGGCCGCACCCCCGACCAGCTGAGTCCCTATGAGGCGGTGCTGCGCAGCTTCCGCTACTTCGAGCGAGTCACCGCCGAGGAGCTTGCCGCGGCGCGGTCTGGCCTGGAGCTGGCGGTCATCAAGGCACCGGCATACGCCGATGCGTGGGCCATGCTGGCCCTGCTGTGCGCCCAGGAGTACGGGCAAGGGTTCAACCTCCAGGCGGATGCCCTGGCGAATGGGGCAACCGCCGCGCGTCGCGCCGTCGAGGCCGGGCCGTCCAATCACCTGGCGCACTTCAGCCTGGCCCAGGTGCTCTTCTTCCAGAAGGAGTTCCAGACCTTCCGGAATGCGGCGGCACGGGCCGCCGCCCTCAACCCGATGGACGGAAACGCCATCGCCTTTCTCGGCGAGCTGCTGACCTATTCGGGCGACGGTGAGCGAGGCCTCGCGCTGGCGGGGCGCGCCAAGCAGCTCAATCCCAATCATCCCGGATGGTACTGGTACGCCGACGTGTACAACGCGTACCGCCAGGGGGACTACCGCGGCGCCCTCGACTTCGCGCGCAAGGCCGACATGCCGGACCACTGGGGCGGGCACGCGATGATCGCAGCCGCCTGCGGGCAGCTCGGGGAGCGTGAGGCGGCGGGCCGAGCCCTGCGGGGCCTGCTCGCACTGCGGCCGGACTTCGGCACGATCGTGCACCAGGCAAGCCAGAGGTGGTTCGAACCGGAGTACGTGGAACACCTTGTGGACGGCCTGCGCAAGGCGGGACTGGAGGTGCCGACGGATCCGGCCCCCCGACCTTCGGAGGGTGCGCGCGATACGCCGGTCTCGATCGCGGTGCTCCCCTTCGCCGACATGAGCCCCGCCCGGGACCAGCAGTACCTGTGCGAGGGGATGGCCGAGGAGATCATGAACGCGCTCGTCCGGATCCAGGGCATCCGCGTCGCGTCGCGGACGTCGGCGTTCCGGGCGAGCCACGACGAGAACGACCTCGCGGCGATCGGCCGGGCCCTCTCCGTCGAGCAGGTGCTCGAAGGCAGCGTGCGCACCGCCGGCAGCCGGCTGCGGGTCACGGCGCAGCTCAGCGACGTCGCGACCGGCTACCAGCTCTGGTCGGAGCGCTACGATCGCGCGGCCGAGGACGTCTTCGCCGTCCAGGACGAGATCGCGGCGGGGGTCGTCGGCGCGGTCGAGGCCCGGCTCTCGTCGGGAGAGCACGCGGTCCCCGCCCGCCCCCCGGTCAGGGACCTCGAGGCCTACCGCCTCTTCCTCAAGGGCCGCCACCTGCGGCACACGAGGAACGACCACGCCGGCGCCCTGCGGGCCTACGAGGAGGCCGCCCGCATCGATCCCTCCCACGCGCCCTCCCGCGTCGGCATCGCGGAGGCGACGGTGCTCGCGTGCTTCTACGGCCTCGTCCCGCCCCGGGCCGCCTGCGCCCGGGCGCGGGAGGAGCTCGCGGCGGCCCGCCGCCTCCAGGGCGAGCCGCCCGAGGCGCTGGCGGCCGAGGGCTTCCTGGCCTTCGTCGAGCGCCGGTGGGCGGACGCGGAGCTCGCGTTCCGCCGGGCGATCGACCTGCAGCCGGGCTTCGTGCCGGCGCTGGGTCCCCTCGGCATGGTCCTCGGCGCGATGCAGAGGGTCGATGAGGCCCTCCCTCTCCTCGAGCGAGCGCGGGAGGCCGACCCGCTCTCCGCCTTTCCGTGGGCGGCGACCGGCACCGCTCTGCTCGCCGCGAGGCGGGCGCGGGAGGCCGCCCCCTACTTCGCGGACGCGCTCTCCTTCGGGACCGAGAACACGCTGGCGCTCTCCGGGGCCTGCCTGTCCGCGGGCGCCCTCGGCCGGCACGACGAGGCGCTCGCGGCGGCGGAGCAGGCGGTCGCGCTCACCCGCCGGTCCGCCTTCTTCGTGGCCCTCCTCGGCTGGGCCCACGCCACGGCGGGCCGGGACGCGGACGCCCGCCGCCTCCTCGACGAGGTGCGCGCGCGACCGGCCGGGGCGCCCACCGTCGTCCCGGAGGTGTGGCTGCTCGCCGCGCTCGGTGAAAGAGAAGCCGCGTTCGAGCGGCTCGCCCGTGCGGACGAGGAGCTTCAGCCGTTCGTCTGGTTCCTCGGCTACCCCGGCTTCGACCCGCTGCGGTCCGACCCCCGCTTCGCGGCGCTCCTCGGGAGGCTCGGCCTGCCGCCTTCCTGACGCAGCGCGGCGAAGTGGCACGTCGATCGGGGTCCCGCTCCGGCCGACGCGTCTCCCTCTCGGGCTGCGGTAGAATCGCCGGCCGTCTGCGATCCAACCTCGCCGCCAGTTCCCAGACTCGGAGGAGACCGGTGATGATAGGCCGCCCGCTCGCGTATCGCCGGGACACGGTCGGACTTGCCGCACTCGCCCTCGCCGCCTCGATCGGGGTCGTGCCCGCCTCCGCGCTCTCCCCTTCGCCGCTCGCCGCGAAGCTCGACGCCGCCCTCGCGGCGAACCGCCAACAGCTGATCGAGTGGCGCCGGCACCTGCACCAGAACCCGGAGCTCGGCAACCACGAGGTCGAGACCGCGAAGTTCGTGGCGGAGCGGCTCCGCTCGTTCGGGCTCGAGCCGAGGACCGGTGTCGCGCGGACCGGCGTCGTCGCCGTGATCGAGGGCGGCCGGCCGGGCCCGGTCGTCGCGCTGCGCGCCGACATGGACGCCCTGCCGGTGGCCGAGGAGGTCGACCTCCCCTTCGCCAGCAAGGCGACGGCGACCTGGGAGGGGAAGACGGTCGGCGTGATGCACGCTTGCGGCCACGACACCCACGTCGCGATGCTGCTCGACGCGGCGAAGGCGCTCGCCTCGGTGAGGAAGGAGCTCCCCGGGAAGGTCGTTCTCCTCTTCCAGCCCGCCGAGGAGAGCGTGCCGCTCGAGGAGCAGCCGGCGGGGGCGGAGCTGATGGTGAAGGAGGGGGTCCTCGACGACCCGAAGGTCGACGTCGTCTTCGGCCTGCACGTCTTCGCCCAGCTGGAGAGCGGCGTCCTCGGCTATCGCCGGGGGCCGGTCCTGGCCGCCGCCGATCGCTTCGAGATCGTGGTCCAGGGCCGGCAGACGCACGGCTCGAAGCCCTGGGCCGGGATCGACCCGATCGTCGTGGGAAGCGAGATCGTGACCGCCCTCCAGACGGTCGTCTCGCGCACGATCGACGTCACCCACGAGCCGGCGGTCGTCACCGTGGGCCAGTTCGACGCCGGCGTCCGCAACAACATCATCCCGGACCGGGCGCGCCTCGTGGGCACGATCCGGACCTTCGACGAGGCGATGAGGAGCGACATCCACGCGAGGATCCGGCGCATCGCCGAGGGAGTCGCCGCGGCCCACGGGACCACGGCCCGGGTCGCGATCGAGACGGGCTATCCCGGTCACCGTCAACGACCCGGCGCTCACCGGCAGGATGCTCCCGACCCTCGAGCGGCTCGCCCCGGGACGAGCCCGCGAGATCACGAAGATCACCGGCTCCGAGGACTTCTCCTTCTTCGCCAACCGGGTCCCGGGCCTCTTCGTGATGGTCGGCGTCACCCCGCCCGACCAGATGGCCGCCGCGGCGAGCAACCACTCGCCCCGCTTCTACGTCGACGAGGGCGCGTTGCCCACCGGCTCCCGGGCCCTGGCCCACCTGGCGGCCGACTACCTGTTTGCGAACGCCCGGTGAACGGGCCCTTTCCTGGTGGAGGAAGTCCGATGACCGATGTCGCGTCCGTCCGCACGGCCGGCTGATCCTGGTTCCGGCCGGCGCCGACGAAGGTGCGCGGTCCACGATTCCCCACGAGGCGGCGGGAGGGGCCATGATGGCGGTCGGTCGCCGCCGCCTCAGCGCGCCTCCCTCACCACCAGGAGGAGAGGGGCGCGCGGCGGCAGGTCGATTCGCGTCACGCGGTCCGGGTCGAGGTCCGTGCGGCCCAGGTCATCGCCGGTCAGGGGATCGACGAGGATCGCCGTCGCCTTTCGCAGCGCGCGGGGAGCCAGCCACGCCCCGGCCCGGCGGGCGCCGTCGAGCCAGGCGACGTAGGCCCCGGCCGCCGTCCGCAGCTGGAGCCGGCCCGCGCCCTGCCTGCCGGCGATCAGGACGCCCTCGTCCTTCGGGTCGACGAGGCCGATGTCCTGCCACGGCAGCGCGCGCAGCTCACCGGCGAGCTCGGCCGCCGGCGCGCCCGTCCAGTACCAGCGCTGCCGGCCCTCGTCGCGGAAGGTGGGCTGGGCCGGCGCGGGCGAGAACCGGTAGCCCGGCGGCCCCCCGTCCGCGTAGCACAGCGTCCCCGGCACGCGGCAGGCCTCCGGCTTCTCCGCCGGCGTGCACGCCAGCGGCCACCTCCCGACCGGCGTCCCGTCGCCCCGGACGAGGGCTTTCTCGCAGCGCGGGGTCGAGGCCGGCACGGAGCCGAGGGGCGGGTAGCCCCACGCGCGCTCGGCGAAGACCTCGGGGAGCGGGCGGTCGAGGCCCGGGTGGCGCGTCCACAGCCACCGGGCGAGGGGCGTCGGCTCGAGGTACCTCTCGGGCCGGGCCGGCACGTACTCGGGAAAGAGGCTGAAGAGCAGAGAGCACGCCGAGCCCCGCCAGCCCGGCGCGGGCGAACGCTCCCGTCCGGGCGGCGAGCGCCGCGAGCACGGGCACGGTGAAGGGCACGAGCCACAGCGCGTAGCGGCTCATCCCCCGCGTGCCCCCGTGGTTGATGTTGCCGGGCTGCGTGAAGAGGACGAGCAGGGCCAGGAGGGCGGCGGCCAGGGCGAGGACGTCGGCGGTCGTGGCCGCCGAGGGCCGGCGCAAGCGCGTCGCCGCCATGCCCAGGCCGAGAAGAGCCAGGACAGCCATGGCCGGCCAGCCCGGGAAGAGGCCGAGGTTCGGGTCGCCGAGAACGGCCCAGGCCTCCGCGACGCCGGGCACGTGCGGCAGCACCGTCTCGCGCAGCGGCTCCGTCCGGCCCAGGTGGAGGAGGTAGTAGAGGGGGCGAACGGCGGCCAGGGCCCAGGCCGCGACGAGGGAGATCCGCAGCCGCGGCCGACCCCGGTGACGCCGCCACGCCCAGAGGGAGCCCACGGCGAGCACGGGGAGGAACACGGGGTTCTGGGCCGCGGCCAGGGCGGCGAGAGGCAGCGCCCACTCGGGCCGCTCGGGCGCCAGGGCGAGCGCGGAGGCGAGGACCGTCACGAGGAGGACCTCCGGGTGCGGCTTGTCGACCCACCAGAGCAGCGGCCCGGCGAAGAGGACGAGCGCCGCTCCGGGCCCGGCGCGGCGGTGGACGACGCCCGCCGCGAGCACGAGGAGGAGCAGGTTCGCCAGCGCGAAGCCGGCGAGCGGGGGCCCGCCCACCGCGGCCAGCGCGGCGAAGAACGGCGCGACGAGCAGCGGGTAGAGCCAGAAGTGGTGGAAGTCCTGCCGGCCGTCCGGACCGGTCAGGAGATCGCTCGCGGCGCCGAGGGTGCCGGGGGCGGACGCGAAGGCCGACTCGACCGACGCACGCTCCTCGCCCGTCAGCGCCGGCGGGCGGCCCCGCGACAGGTTCGAGGCCATCGCGGCGTACTCGAGGCCGTCGCCCACGAGGCGGGGGCGGGAGTCGAGGGCGAGCACCGCGGCGAGCGCGCCGACGAGGAGGGCCCCACGAGCCCAGGGGACGCGGGCGGGCGTCGCGCGGAGGGCGTCGCGCAGCAGGAGGAGCGCGACGCCGAGCGCGATCGTCCGCAGCGGGCTCTGGAGGCTGACGGCCACCGGGCCGAGCCGCCAACGGCCGCCCCCGAGGGCCAGCGCGAGGGTCCCGGCGGCCCCGAGCACGCACGCGGCGGCGAGGAGCGCCTGGTCGACCCGGCGTCCCGTGAAGAGGGGCACGCGGGTCAGCCGGCCAGCTCGAACGATAGCGGCTTCGAGCCGTGGCGCGAGAACCAGCATATCTGCTCGGCCACGAGGTCGACGGCGAAGGAGCGGCCGACTCCCGGGCGCAAGGGCACGATCAGGCTCACCTCCGTCGAACCACCCGGCGGCACCGGGCCCGGAAGCGAGGCCCGGAAGTAGTCCTGGTCGCCGGCCGTTCCGTCGGCCGAGAGCCGTTGCACCCCGACCCGGACAGTTCCCCTGCGCTCGTCGGGGCCGCTCAGCCACGTGGTGTCGCCGGCGTTCGTGAGGCGCAGGCGCAGGGAGAACGCGTCCCCCTCGGCCCGCGGCGGGAAGGCCCCGAGCGGCTCGATCCGGGCCTCGAACCGGTGGGGGTCGAGGCTGTCCGCCCAGCCGATCGTGAGCGTCAGGTCGGCCGTCGGGGAGCCGACCTGCGAGAACCAGGCCACGCGCGCGTCCACCATGTCCAGCCGGATCACGTACGAGCCCGCCGACTCGGGCAGGGCGAACCGCGCCTCCACCGCGACGGTCTCGCCGGGGGCCACGTCCCGCGGCAGCCGCTGCGTGAAGTGGCCGATCTTCTGGGCGCCGCCGGAGGCGTCCTGCAGGTGGCCGCCCAGGCAGACGTAGCCGCCGACCACCGGGTCATCGGCCGCGAGCCAGAGCGTGTCGCCCGTGTTCTCGATGGTCACCGGCACGCACGCCTCCTTGCCGGCGTGCCCCGCCAGTGACGTCGACGGCGCCGGTGCGGATGGCGGCCCGCAGGGTGCCCGGCTTGCGGCTGTCCCGGAGCGGGCGGCCTTTCAGCATGGCGACGACGTGCAGCTCCCGCAGGCTCGCCACGACGTGGTGCAGGGGGTAGAGGCTGTGGTCCCCCGCGAGCAGCTGCAGGTGCGCGGGGGCGGTCAGGGTCAGGTTGTCGACCTCCGGGTACGGCTTGATCTCGAAGTCGTCGAAGCCCACGGCCCGCGCGTCGGCGATCAGCCGCTCCAGGACGAGCTCGTTCTCCAGCACCCCGTAGTGCTCGCCCTCGAACACGGCGGAGGCGCTGTGGGAGTGGCCGGCACCGGGCTCGGCCATCACGAGGCGGCCGCCGGGACGCGTCACGCGGAACAGCTCGGCGAGGATCTCCCGCGGGTTCGGCACGTGGTGGAACGCGTCGAAGCAGAGGACGCGGTCGACGGAGGCGTCCTCGAGGGGCACGGAGCGGCCGTCGTACGGGACGAAACGGGGCCCGAGCTCGGCGCGGACGAACGGGTCTTGCCGGAAGCCCTCCTCGCCGAGGAGAAGCGCCGTCCGGCTCACGTCGACGGAGATCGTCCGGCAGCCGAGGCGGTTCAGCACGCGCGACACCCAGCAGCTCCCGGCTCCGAAGTCGAGCACGGTGTGACCGGCGCCGAGGTCGAGCGCCTCGAGGGCCAAGCCGAGGCGGTACAGCATGGCCGGCGCCTCGCGCAGGTTCGCGAACGGCTTCTGCAGCAGCTGGGCGCGCACGTCGGGATCGCCGGCCATCGAGGCCCAGTGACGCTCGGCGGCGGCGTTGAAGTCGTCGGCGGCGGCCGCCACGGCCGCCGGGTGGGGGGCCTCGCGGTCGCCCGCGCCGCCCGCGGGAGCCGGCGAGCGCGCGGACCGCGGCCCGCATGTAGCGCAGCGCCTGTCCGAGCCGGGTTCGAACCACGATAGGGCTGGCAGGATCTCACGCGCCGCCCGCGGCGCGCAAACGGCTTCGATCGGTTACCATGGTCGCGCCCCGCCCGAGACGCGACCATGGAAAGACCCCGCACGAGCCCGAGCGGCAGCCGCAGGCTGCGGCAGGCCTGGCGCTACCTGGGCCTGGCGGCGTCCGCGCTCGACCCCCGCCGCCGGCCGAGCGCGCCGCGACCCGCGACCCTTTCGTACTCGGAGGCCGAGCTCCTGCGCCGCAACGAGGAGTTCAGCCGCGCCGCCGAGCAGCACTGGCAGTCGATCGCCGCCGAGCCGTCCGGGCGGGAGCACGTGCTCAACAAGCCGTTCAGCACCGTGCGGGACACCGCGGCGATCCTCTATCGCCTCTCGCTCGTGCTCGACGCCCTCGACCTCGGGGTCGGCCACACGGTCGTCGACTTCGGCGCCGGGAGCTGCTGGCTCTCGGCCTTCCTGAATCGCCTCCGCTGTCACACGGTGTCCGTGGACGTCAGCCCCACCGCGCTCGAGCTGGGCCGGGAGGCCTTCCGCCTCGACCCGCGCCAGAACCCCGACCTCGACGCCCGGTTCGTCGCCTACGACGGGCAGACGCTCCCCCTCGAGCCGGAATCGGTGGACCGCGTCGTGTGCTTCGACTCGTTCCACCACGTCCCCAACCAGGACGGGGTACTCGCCGAGATGTTCCGGGTGCTGCGGCCGGGCGGGCGGGTCGTGCTCGCCGAGCCGGGCGAGGGCCACGCCGAGGCGGAGCACTCGCGGTTCGAGGCCAGCCACTTCGGGGTCCTCGAGAACGACCTCGACCTCGGGGACCTGCTCGACCGCGCGCGCCGGGCCGGCTTCGATCGCTTTCTCACCAAGCCCTACCCCGACGTGCCCGCCATCACGCTGAGCGGGGACGAGTGCCTCGAGCTGATGGGAGGCGACCACAGCGTCTTCCCGATGCACCTCCTCGAGTCGAGCGTGCGCCAGTTCTACCTCGTGGCCCTGCTCAAGGGGGAGCCGCGGGTCGACTCGCGCAATCCCCGTGGCCTGCGCGCCCGGATCGAGCCGAGGCCGGGACTGCGGCTGTCGGGAAAGGCGGGGGAAGCCGTCGCCCTGCCCCTGCGCGTCGAGAACGTCGGCGACACCGTCTGGCTCGCGGCGCTCGACCCGGCCGGCGGCTACGTCAGCGTGGGCGGCCACCTGCTCGACGAGCAGCGCCATCCGGTGGAGCGGTGCTTCTTCGCGGACCAGCTCCCGCGAGACATGGCACCCGGCGAGGCCGTCGAGTTCGAGGCGAGGGTCCACCTGCCCGGGCGGGTCGGGCGCTTCGTCCTGCGCCTCGACCTCGTCGACGAGAAGGTGGCGTGGTTCGAGCAGTGCGGGTCCGCAACCGTCGACGTCGACCTCGTCGTCGAGGGCTGGCCCGACAGCCGCGCCCCCCACTGGCTCGGGGCGCGCCTGGAGCTGCTGCCGCCCGCCCCGCCCGGGAGGCTGCCTCCGTCGGCGCCCGTCCACGTGCGCCTGCGCGCGACCAACACCGGCGACACGCGCTGGTTCACCGGGTCACCGGCCGACCGCGGCGCGGTCAACCTCGGCGTGCAGCTGCGGGACGCCGGGGGCGGCCTGCTCGAGCGCGACCACTTCCGCGTCCCGCTCCCGCGGCCGGTGGACCCCGGCGAGACGATCGAGATCGAGGCGGTGGTCCCGGGACCGCCGGAGAGAGGACGCTTCCACCTCGGGTTCGACCTCGTGGCGGAGCAGATCTGCTGGTTCGAGAGCCACGGGTCGCCGATCCTCTCGCTCCCCCTCGAGACCGGGGACTGAAGCTCCACCGTGCCCGGCGACCTGCCCTCCGCCGCCCGGGACCCGGCCCCCCGCACGGCAGCCGCTATCCCGGCTGCTGGGCGTCTTCCTCCTGTATGGCCTCCTGGCGATCCTGGCGACCTTTCCGCTCGCCCTGCGCCTCGGGGACGGGGTGGTCCACGACCGGATCGACCCGCTGCTGAACACGTGGCTGCTGTGGTGGAACGCGCACGCCGTTCCCTTCACCGAGGCCTGGTGGAACGGCTCGATCTTCTACCCGATCACCGGCGTGCTGTCGTTTTCCGAGAACCTCGTGGGGCTCTCCCCCCTGACGACGCCCCTCCAGTGGCTGGGCGCTTCCCCGCTCGTCGCCTACAACGTCGCCTTCATCTCGTCGTTCGCCCTGTCCGGCTTCGCCATGCACCTGCTGGCCCGGGCCCTCGGCCTGCGTCCGGGCCTGTGCTTCGTCGCCGGCCTCGCCTACGGCTTCGCCCCCTATCGCGCCGCCCAGCTCGCCCACCTGCAGGTGCTCTGCGCGTACTTCATCCCCCTCCTCTTCCTCGGCGCGCACCGCTTCGTGGAGGACGGCCGCCGGGGCTGGCTCGTGCTGGTGGCCGCCGCCTGGATCCTGCAGGGCCTGACCAACGGCTACTTCCTCGTCTTCGTGTCCGTCCTCTTCGCGGCCTGGGTCGCGTGGTTCGCAGGGTCCCCGGTGCACCGGGGCCGCGTGGCCCGGGTCCTCCTGGTCTGGGCCCTGGCCTCCGCCTGCCTCGCTCCCGTCTTCCTGCGCTACGCGCACGAGCACGAGCGCTACGGGTTCCGGCGCTCGATCGAGGAGATCGAGCTGCTGAGCGCGGACCTCGCTTCGCTGCTCCAGCCGCCGCCCGCGCTGTCCTTCTGGCCCGACCCGACCTCCACGGCGCCGGAGTCGTGGCTCTTCCCGGGCCTGACGCTACCCGTCGTCCTCGCCGTCTTCCTGCTCGCGTGGTGGATGCGCAAGCGGGCGGACGAGGGCCCGGTCGCGGGCGTCTTCGCCGCGGTGGCGGCGATCGCCGCGATGACCGCGGCCGTGACCACCGTGACCGGCCCGTGGCGCCTGGCCCTCGGTGGCGTCTTGCCTTTCGCTCAAGGCTCTCAGCAAGCCGCTCGCCCTCGCGAACTACGCGCTGGTCCTGACCGTGATCTCGAGCCGGAGCTTCAGGGTCGCCTGGAGGAAGGGGTCCGTGCCGGCGTTCTACCTGGCCGCGGCCGTGGCCATGACCGTCCTGGCCCTCGGCCCCAACCCCGGCGCGTTCGGCGTCAAGTTCTGGGACAAGGCGCCGTACTACTACCTGCTCGCGCTGCCCGGGACCTCGGCCCTGCGGGTGCCCGCGCGCTTCGCGATGCCCGCCGCGTTCTGCCTGGCCCTCGCGGGGGCGGCCGCGCTCGGCCGTCTGGTCGAGCGGAGGGGCCGCTGGGCGCCGGCGCTCGGCGCCCTCGCGGCGGCGGGGGTCCTCTGGGACGGGTGGCTCGACCGCCTCCCGATCCTCGACGCGCCCGAGGCGATCGCCCTTCCCGCCGGCACCCCCGTCGCCGCGGTGCTCGAGCTGCCGGTCGACGAGGAGCGCGACGCGCTCGCGATGTACCGGGCGACGGCCCACGGCCTTCCCCTCGTCAACGGCTACTCCGGCTTCCAGCCCCCCCACTACACCGCCCTGCGCTGGGGCCTGCAGCGCCGCGAGGCCGGGGTGCTGGGAGTCCTGCGCGAGCACGGCCCGCTCCTCGTCCTCGTCGACCGCGCCGCCGCGGACGCCGCGGCGCTGGAGCAGCTCGTCCGGTCCGAGGCCGGCGCCCGCTCCCTCGGGGACCTCGGAGGACGTGGCGCGTACCTGCTGCCGGCAGTCGCCGCACCGGCCCCTCCCCCGCTCGGGAGCGCCGTCGCGACGAAGACACTCCACGGCAGCCCGCGCCGGGGCGTCTTCGAGCTCGACCCGCCCGGGCTGGTCGGAGGCGTCGAACTCGGGTTCGGCGGCGGGGTGTCGGACCTGCCGATCCGCGTCACGGTCGAGGTCGGTGACACGAAGGCCTGGACGGTCTCGTGGAACGGGCCGGTGGCCGCGCTCGCCCTTCGCGGAGCGCTGCTCGACCCCCGCAGGGTCCCCGTGGTCTTCGAGATCCCCCCCGCGTCCGGGCGGCTCCTCCGGGTCGGCATCACCGGCGGGGTCTGGGGGATCGAGCAGGTCGTCGCCTTTCGCCCTCGCACGCAATCCCGAAAGGAGCTTCCATGACGAGCACGCCCGACCCGACGCCCGGACCGGCGCCCGAGCCGTCGGCGCCAGCGCCGCCCCCGCGGGTACCGCGCGAGAGGGAGCAGCTGATGCAGGTCGTGTTCTACGGCACCGTCCTGCTCATCGCCTGGCTCATGTGGAAGGTCGTCCAGCCGTTCCTGCTCGAGCTGGGGTGGGCGGCGGTGCTCGCCATCTGCCTCAACCCCATCCGCGAGCGGCTGGCGCCGCGTCTGGGGCCGACCCGGACCTCGATCGTCCTCGTGCTCGGCGTGCTGCTGCTCCTGGTCGTGCCCCTCTTCTTCGTCGGCTACACCCTGCTCAGCGACGGGGCCACGAGCGTCGACTACGTCCAGCAGAAGCTCAACGACCAGGGCGGCCCGGCCGCCCTCTTCCACCGCCTGTGGGACTGGGCGCGCGCCAGGGTCCCGGCCCTCCCCGAAGAGCAGGTCGTCCTCTCCGGGATCTCGTCCAGCGTCGGCCGCCTCCTGCAGCACGTCGCGAACCGGGCCGGCAGCATCTTCGCGAGCGTGCTGGGCTACACGTTCTCGCTCGTCATCATGCTGTCGATCCTCTTCTTCCTTCTCAAGGACGCCCCCTCGTTCGCCCGGGCCCTGCGGCGGGTGATGCCGTTCGGGCCGGAGCAGAACGAGAGGTTCATCTCGATCAGCTCCGAGCTCGTGTCCGCGAGCGTCACGTCGACGATCGCGATCGCGGCCATCCAGGGCGTCATCGGCGGGACCGCCTTCGTCCTGCTGGCGGTGCCCGGGGCCCTCCTCTGGGCGTTCATCATGACGATCCTCGCCTTCCTGCCCCTGATCGGGTCCGCGCTCATATGGGCGCCCGTCGCCGTCTGGCTCGCCGTGACGGGCCACCTGGTGAAGGGCATCGTGCTCGCCCTCGTCGGCCTCCTGGTCATCGGCAACGTCGACAACGTGGTGCGCCCGCTGCTCCTCTCCGGGAAGTCGAAGCTGAACACGCTCGTCCTGATCATCAGCCTGATGGGCGGGGTCAGCGCGTTCGGGTTCATCGGCATCGTGCTCGGTCCGCTCGTCGCGGTGCTGCTCACCGCGATCGTCGACACCTACGCCCTCCCTCCGGGCGACGGCCCGCCGACGACGGCGGCGGCGCCCGAGCCGGGCGCTCCCGGCGCGCCCCCGCCCGCCGGGCCGCAGTAGAGAGGTCGGCGCCCCGAGTCTCTCGAGGTCCCTCCTCGCGTATACTCGCCGGAGCGTTCCCCATGAAAAGAGGCGGCGGCCCTCGGTACCCGACCACCGGGCGGCCCGGGTCGCGCGCGAACGAGGAGGTCCGATGACCAACGATGGGTCCGCGAGCCCCGGCCGACTGATCCTGGTGCCGGCCGTGATCACGCTCGCCGTCACGTTGCTGCGGCTCCTGGGCGAGCTGCAGGGGTGGTCCCCCGTGCTGTTCAGCCGCGAGCCCGGAGGCGGCGGGGCGCTCGTGGGGATCGCGTGGCTGGTCCCGCTTTTCGGAGCGTGGTTCGGGTGGAAGCTCGTCCGATCCGGCGAGCGCCCGAGAGTGGGTCGCACCCTCGCCCTGACTCTCCTCGCGCTCGTGATCCTGCCGGCTTCGGGGTTCCTCGCCGCGAAGCTGGGCGTCGAGGAGACGAGTGTCACCACGCTCTCGATCTACGCCGTCGTCTCTCTCGTGGGTCTCGCCCTGGCGCTCCTCGCGTGGCCCTCCCTCGGCCGCGTGCTGCTCGCCTACGGCCTCGCGGCGCGCATCCCCGTGGCGCTCGTCATGCTGGCGGCCATCCTCGGCAGCTGGGGCACCCACTACGACGTCATGCCGCCCGGTGCTCCCGAGATGTCGGGGCTCCGGAAGTGGCTCGTCATCGGGCTCCTCCCGCAGATGACGATCTGGCTGTGGTTCACCGCCGTCATCGGCGGGCTGTTCGGCACCGTGGCCGGCGCGATCGCGGGCAGGTCCGGAGGAGCCCGACCCTGATCGGCCGGACGATCGCGCACTACCGGATCGCCGCCGCGATCGGGTCCGGCGGCATGGGAGAGGTCTATCGCGCCACCGACACGGTGCTCGGGCGCGACGTCGCGATCAAGCTCCTGCCCGAGGCCTTCGCGGCCGACGCTGACCGCCTCGCCCGCTTCGAGCGAGAGGCGAAGGTCCTCGCCTCCCTCAACCACCCTGGAATCGCCCACCTGTACGGGTTCGAGAGCGCGGTGCTTCCGGACGGAAGCACCGCCCACTTCCTTGCCATGGAGCTGGTCGAAGGCGAGGACCTCGCCGAGCGGCTCAAGCGGGGGCCGGTGCCGGTCGAAGAGGCGATCCCGATCGCGCGCCAGGTCGCCGAGGCGCTCGAGGAGGCGCATGAGAAGGGCATCGTCCACCGCGACCTCAAGCCCGCCAACGTCAAGCTGACCCCCGACGGCAAGGTCAAGGTGCTCGACTTCGGCCTCGCGAAGGCCTGGAGCGGGACCGGCGACCCGCTCTCCGGCAGCGCACCGGCGCTCTCGCAGTCCCCCACCCTCGCCCACACCGGCACCGAGGCCGGACTCATCCTCGGCACGGCCGCCTACATGTCCCCCGAGCAGGCGCGCGGAAGGAGCGTCGACAAGAGGGCCGACATCTGGGCGTTCGGAGTCGTGCTGTGGGAGATGCTCGCCGGCCGCCGGCTCTTCGAGGGAGAGACCGTCTCCGACATCCTGGCCGCGGTGCTCAAGACGGCGCCCGACTTCGGCGCCCTTCCCGCCGGCATCCCGCCCCGTGTCCACCGGCTCCTCGAGCGCTGCCTGCGGAAGGACCCGAAGCTGCGGCTGCACGACATCGCCGACGCCCGGATCGAGCTGGCGGAAGGGGAGGAGCCGGCGCCCGCGGCCTCCGGGCCCGTGCCGCCGCGACGGGCCACGACCGTGCTCCCGTGGGCGGTGGCGGCGCTCGCGATCGCGGCCTCCGCGGGATGGTCGCTGTTCGTGGCGCGCCCCACGACCGAGCCCGCGAGAGCCCTGAACCTGGCGGTGCTCCCCCCCTCCGAGACGGTGTCCTCGGGCCCCATCGACCTCTCGCTCGACGGGCGACAGATCGTCTTCACGGCAGCCGGCGCCGACGGCCGGGCGAGGGTCTACGTCCGGAGCCTCGACGCCCTCGAGGCGCGAGCCCTCCCGGGGACCGAGGGCGCGGGGGCCCCCTTCTTCTCTCCCGACGGCCGGTCGGTCGGCTTCTTCGCGGAGGGGAAGCTGAAGCGCGTCGATCTCGCCGGGGGGCCGGCGCGCGAACTCGCCGACGCACCCGACCATCGAGGAGGGAGCTGGGGAGCCCAGGGCCTGATCGTCTTTTCCCCGGAGGGCGGGGGGCCGATCTTCCGCGTCCCGGCCTCGGGGGGAGAAGCGACCCCGGTGACGGCGCTCGACCCGGGGGCCCAGGAGACCTCGCACCGCTGGCCGCGGTTCCTGCCCGACGGGAAGCGGTTCCTCTTCATGAGCCGCAAGCCCAAGCCTCCGGGGCGACTCGCGGTCGAGGTGGGATCCGCGGAAGGCGGCCAGAGGACCCGTCTCGTCGACTCCAGCACCGGCGGTGCTTTCTCCCGGGGACGGCTCTACTTCGTGCGCGAGACGACCCTGCTCGCCCAGGCCCTCGACGCTCGGACGCTGACGGTCTCGGGCGATCCCTTTCCCGTGGCCGAGAACATCTGGCGCGACCCGAACGTGGACGGGCTCACCGCGTTCTCGCTGGCCGAGGACGGCACGCTCGCGTACCGTCGGGGCGGCCTCGTCGAGAGCCAGCTCACGTGGATCGACCGCGAGGGGCGGAGGGTCGGCACGGTGGGACCGCCGGCGCGGGTCGGCGACATGGCTCTCTCCCCGGACGGCCGCCGCGTCGTCGTGGACATCACGGACCCCGTGAAGGACACCTCCGCGCTCTACGCCCTCGACGCCGCGACAGGGACGAAGACGCGCGTGACGCTCGGCGCCGGCAACCAGTCCGCCTGCCTCTTCTCCCCCGACGGGCGGTCGGTCGCCTTCTCGTGGGACTCCGAGGGGGCGTTCGACCTGTACCGCCAGGAGATCGGCGCGCCGGGGAACCCCACGCCGATCGTCGTGAACGCGGTCTGGAAGTTCCCCGAGAGCTGGTCGCCGGACGGGCGGTTCCTGAGCTACACGCAGAGCGAGCCCGGAAAGCCCCGGGACATCTGGATCCTGCCCACGACGGGAGGGGGCCGCCCCTTCGCGTTCGCGCAGACGCCCGCCGAGGAATGGGGGTCGGCGTTCTCGCCCGACGGGCGTTTCCTCGCCTACGTCTCCGACGAGACCGGCCGCTCCGAGGTCTTCGTCCGGACCTTCCCTCCCTCGACGGCGAGGTGGCAGGTTTCCACGACCGGAGGCGCTTCGCCGGTCTGGCGGCACGACGGCCGGGAGCTCTTCTACCTCGCCCCGGACCGCACGCTCGTCGCCGTCCCGGTCGCCCCCGCCGGGGGCGAGCTCGCCCTCGGCACCGCCCGGCCGCTCTTCCGGGACGCGAGCCTGCGTCCGGCCATCGCCGGGGGATCCACACCGTACGACGTGGCCCCGGACGGGCGGTTCCTCGCGATCGTCACGGTCGGCGCCGCGGAGGCCTCGCCGATCCTGCTCCGGACGGGAACCCGACCTTGATCGGCCAGACGCTCGCGCACTACCGGATCACCGCTCCCCTGGGCGCCGGGGGCATGGGCGAGGTGTACCGCGCGACCGACATGAAGCTCGGCCGGGACGTGGCCCTCAAGCTCCTGCCCGAGGCCTTCGCGGCCGACCCCGAGCGACTCGCCCGGTTCGAGCGCGAGGCGAAGCTGCTCGCCTCCCTCAACCACCCGGGCATCGCCCACCTCTACGGCTTCGAGAGCGCACGCCTCGAAGACGGGGCCACGGTCCACTTCCTCGCCATGGAGCTGGTCGAGGGAGAGGACCTCGCCCAGCGGCTGAAGCGTGGGGCCATCCCCGTCGACGAGGCGATCGCCATCGCGAGGCAGGTCGCCGCCGCCCTCGAGGAGGCCCACGAGAAGGGTATCGTTCACCGCGACCTCAAGCCCGCGAACGTGAAGGTGACTCCGGACGGGAAGGTCAAGGTCCTCGACTTCGGCCTCGCGAAGGCCTGGACCGGCGAGGGGGCCGAAGCGACCTCCGCCGACCTCTCGCAGTCCCCCACCCTCGCCCACACCGGCACCGCCGCCGGGATCATCCTCGGCACCGCCGCCTACATGGCGCCGGAGCAGGCCCGGGGCCGGCCAGTCGACAAGCGGGCGGACATCTGGGCCTTCGGCGTGCTGCTGTTCGAGACGCTGACGGGGCGGAGGCTCTTCGACGGCGAGACGGTGACCGACGTGCTCGCGGCGGTCCTGACGCGGGAGGTCGATTGGCCGGCGCTGCCCCCCGGTACGCCGGCGGGGGTCGCCCACCTGCTGCGACGGTGCCTCGACCGCGACCCCCGCAACCGCCTGCGCGACGTCGGCGAGGCGCGCGTGGCCCTTGGGCCCGGACGCTCCGCGGCGACCCCGGCCGAGGCCGCGGACCGCGGCGCCCGCGGGATCGCACCGTGGGTCGCGGTGGTGGGCGCCGTGCTGGTCGCGCTCGCGGGGGCCGTGGGCGGCCGGATGGCCGCGAGGGTCGAGAGGGTAGCGCCGCCGCCGCTCCTGCGCTTCGCCATCGACACCGGCCAGCCCCTGCTCAGCAGCTCCTGGCACCAGTTCGGCGGCCTCGCGGTCTCCCGAGATGGCCGGCTCCTGGCCTACGTCGCCTCCGGAGGGCCGACCGAGCGGCTCTACCTGAGAAGGATGGACTCGCTGGAGGCGCGAGCGCTCCCCGAGACCGCGGGAGCCTCAAACCCCTTCTTCTCCCCCGACGGCACGTGGATCGGCTTCTTCGCCGACCGCATGCTGAAGAAGGTCTCGGTCGAGGGCGGCGCGCCGGTGGCCCTCGCCCCCGCTCACGACAACCGGGGAGGCTGCTGGAGCGACGGCGACGAGATCATCTTCGCCGCCGACGCCGGCAGCGGGCTCCTGCGCATCCCGGCCGGCGGGGGAAGCCCTCGGCCGCTCACCGAGCTCGACCGGTCGCGCCACGAGCTGAGCCACCGCTGGCCCAGCCTCGTCGCCGGCGCGGACGCGGTGCTCTTCACCCTCAAGACGAAGGGGCTGCAGACGTTCGACGACGCGCCCATCGCCGCCGTCTCGCTCAAGAGCGGGGAGCGCAAGCACGTCATCGACGGCGGCACCGGGCCGAGCTACGCGTCCACCGGCCACCTCGTCTACGCGCGCGGGGGGGCGCTGCTGGCTGCACCCTTCGATCCGGTCCGCCTGGCGGTCACCGGCCCCCCCTTCACCGCCCTCGAGGGCGTGAGCCACTCCCTGGGCACGGGCAGCGCCCACTACGCGCTCTCCCGGACCGGCACGCTCGTGTCCCTTCCCGGCTCGGTCGACGTCGACAACCGGATGCTGGTCCGCTCGGACCTTCAGGGCCGGATGGAGACGCTGACCCGCGAGACCCGGCCCTTCATCATGGTGCGCACGTCGCCCGACGGCCGACGCCTCGCCCTCTGGATCGGGACCGCCGACGACGAGGTCTGGACCTTCGAGATCGAGCGAGGCGTCCTCGCGCGGCTCGCGCAGGGAGCCACCAACCCGGTCTGGTCGCCGGACGGCGATTGGATCGTCTTTTCCGGCTCAGCGGATGACGATCTCGGCCGGGTGCGGGCGGACGGCAGCGGCCAGCCGGAAGCGCTTCTCAGGCGGAAGCTGCCTCAAGTCCCCACCTCGATCTCGCCCGACGGAAGGGTCGTCGCCTTCTCCGAGGACACACCCGAGACCGGGTCGGACGTCTGGACCCTCTCCCTCGACACGCGCGAGTCGCACGTCGTGCTGGGGTCCCGCTTCAACGAGAGCGCGGCGACGTTCTCCCCCGACGGGCGCCTCCTCGCCTATGTCTCCGACGAGACCGGCCACAACGAGGTCTACGTCCTGCCCTTCCCGGGGCCGGGGGCGAGGCGCCAGGTGTCCGTGGGAGGCGGAACGAGCCCCGTGTGGGGCCGCCGGGGAGGCGAGATCTTCTATCAGAGCGGCACCACGATGATGACGGCCTCGCTGCGAGCGGCGGCGAGCCTCCAGTCGTCGCCACCCCGCAAGGTCTTCGAAGGCGTCCTGCCCCCGACCTTCGACGACGTGATGGCGTCCTGGGACATCGGGCCGGGAGGGCACGGGTTCGTGATGCCCCGGCAGCTCGAGCAGAAGCAGACCAGCACCCTGATGATCGCTCTCGGCTGGTCCCCCGACGCCGTCCGGGGAGGCCGGCCGCGTGAGTGACCGGGAGCGGGAGCCCGTCGCGATGGTCGGCCAGACGACGGGCGCGAGGCCGGCAGCGGACGGGCGCACCATCCGGTAGAATCGGTCTCTCGCAACAAGAAGGAGCCGGGAAGTGGGCCTCTCTCCAGGCGGTCGTCTGGGCCCTTACGAGATCGTCGCGCCGATCGGCGCCGGCGGCATGGGCGAGGTGTACCGCGCGCGGGACACGCGGCTCGGCCGCGACGTCGCGCTGAAGGTCCTGCCCGAGACCTTCTCCGCCGACGCCGAGCGCCTCGCCCGCTTCGAGCGCGAGGCCCGCGCGGTGGCGGCGCTCTCCCACCCGAACATCCTGGCCCTCTTCGACTTCGGCTCCGATGCGGGAACGGCCTACGCCGTCACGGAGCTGCTCGAGGGCGAGACGCTGCGCGAGCGCCTCGCCGGCGGGCCCCTTCCCGTGCGCAAGGCGGCGGAGTACGCGGCCCAGGTCGCGCGGGGCCTCGCCGCCGCGCACGAGAAGGGGATCGTCCACCGCGACCTGAAGCCCGAGAACCTGTTCGTCACCGCGGACGGGCGCGTGAAGATCCTCGACTTCGGCCTGGCGCGGCAGGACGGCCCGACGCTCGAAGCGTCCGACACGCGCTCGCCGACCCTCGCGCGACCGACCGACGCGGGCACGGTGCTCGGGACGGTCGGCTACATGTCGCCGGAGCAGGTCCGGGGACAGGTGGTGGACGCACGGTCCGACATCTTCTCCCTGGGCTGCGTCGTCCACGAGATGCTCACCGGGCAGCGCGCCTTCCTCCGCGAGACCGGCGCCGAGACCATGACCGCGATCCTGCGAGAGGAGGCCCGGGCGCTCCCCGACGGGTGCCCGCCGGCCCTCGCCCGGGTGGTCGAGCGGTGCCTGGAGAAAGCGCCGGCGGAGCGTTTCCAGTCCGCCCGCGACCTCGCCTTCGCCCTCGAGAGCGCCACCGCCAGCGCGGTCTCCGGCCGCCACGCGCCGACCCCGGCCGAGGCGCCTTCTCGGGCCCGGGGCAGGCCCTTCGCGTGCTCGCCGTCCTCGCCGTGGCCGCGGTGTCGGCCGCCGGCGGGATGCTCCTGACCCGCCAGCGCCCGAAGGAGCTGCCCACGTTCCGCCAGCTCACGTACCAGCGCGGGATGGTCCACTCGGCCCGCTTCGCCCCCGACCAGCAGGCGATCGTGTACGGCGGCGCCTTCGAGGGCGCGCCGGTGGCGCTGTTCTCGACCCGCCCCGACGCTATCGAGTCACGGCCCCTGGGCCTGCCGCCGGCGGACGTGGCCGGCATCTCGCGAGGCGGCGACATGGCCGTGCTCCTCGACCGGCGCAACGTCGGCAGCTGGCTGCGCGTGGGGACGCTCGCCCGCGTCTCGCTCGACGGCGGCTCCCCGCAGCCCATCCTCGAGAACGTCCTCGACGCCGACATCGCGGCGGACGGCGCGACCTTCGCCGCCGTCCGCCCGGCGGGCTCCGGCTACCAGCTCGAGTACCCGATCGGCACCGTGCTCTTCCGCAACCAGGGGTGGATCGCCCTGCCGCGCCTCGCGCGCGACGGCCGACGCGTCGCCTTCGTCGACCACCCGTTCCCCGCGGACGACCGCGGTTTCGTGTCGATCGTGGGAGGGGACGGCAAGGCCGAGCGGGTCTCGCCCGACCTCAACGCCCTCCAGGGCCTCGCGTGGTCGCCGGGGGGCGACGCCGTCTGGGCGAGCGCGGGCGACCGGAGCGGCGGCAGCGCGATCTGGGAGTTCGCCCCCGGGCGCACGCCGAGGCGGGTGCTGTCGTTCCCGTGCATGACGCGGCTGCACGACGTGGCGGCGGACGGGAGGCTGCTGATCACCACCGACGAGACCCGGGCCGAGATCGAGGGCCGCCTGGCCGGGGACGAGCGCGCGCGGCCCTACTCCTGGTGGACCGACGACGCGCTCGGCGGGATCGCGCCCGACGGGTCGTTCTTCGCCGGGGAGCTCAACTCGATCGTGACCCCCGATCGCGAGTACATCGTGTACGTGCGCCGGAGCGGCGGCAGCTCGCCCGCCCGCCTGGGGCCGGGGGCCGCGGGTGGCGTCACGCCGGACGGGAAGTGGGTCATCACGGCGCTCCTCGCCGGCGATCGGCGGCAGCTGACCCTCTATCCCACGGGTCCGGGACAGCCCCGCCGGCTCAGCCTGGGATCGGTGGAGCCGCAGATCGGCGGGGTGAACCACGTGACCTCCTCGGCCGATGGGCGTCGTTTCGGCTTCCTCGGCAACGCCCCCGGGGAAGGCGCGCGCGCGTACGTCGTCGACAGCGCCGGTGGCGCCCTTCCGAGGGCCGTCACCCCCGAGGGCATGACGTCGGTCACCTTGTCGCCCGACGGCGAGCGGGTGGCGGCGCTCGACGCCGAGGGCGACCTGCGCATCCACGCGGTCGGCGGCGGCGCGCCCGTTCCGGTGACGGGCGCGCGCCGGGGCGAGGTCCCCGTCGCCTGGGACCCCTCGGGCCGGGCGCTCTTCGTCTGGGACCGCAGCCTTCCGGGAGAGCTCGTCCGGCTCGACCTCGAGACCGGCCGGCGCGAGACGCGCCTGCGCATCGCGCCGCTCGATCCCGCGGGGGTGATCTACGGCCAGCTCATCACGACCCCCGACGCGCGCTACTACATGATGCGCTTCCGGCGCATGCTCAGCACGCTGACGCTGGTCGAGGGCCGGCCGTGAGCCTCGTCCCCGGAGCCCGCCTCGGCCCTTACGGGATCGTCGCCCCGATCGGCGCGGGCGGCATGGGCGAGGTGTATCGCGCCACCGACACGAAGCTCGGGCGCGAGGTGGCGATCAAGGTGCTGCCCGCCGAGGTCGCGGGCGACGCCGACCGTCTCGCGCGCTTCGAGCGGGAGGCGAAGCTGCTCGCCTCGCTCAACCATTCCAACATCGCGCACGTCTACGGGTTCGAGCGTGCGAGGCTCGACGACGGCTCGGGCATCCACTTCCTGGCGATGGAGCTCGTCGAGGGCGAGGACCTCGCCGAGCGCCTGAAGCGCGGGCCCGTCCCCGTCGACGAAGCCCTGGCGATCGCGAAGCAGGTCGCCGAGGCGCTCGAGGCCGCCCACGACAAGGGCATCGTCCACCGCGACCTGAAGCCGGGCAACATCAAGGTCACTCCGGACGGCACGGTCAAGGTCCTGGACTTCGGCCTGGCCAAGGCGTGGGCGGGCGACGGGACGGACGGCGGGTCGAGCGGAGACCTCTCGCAGTCTCCAACCCTTGCCCACACGGGCACCGCCGCCGGCCTGATCCTCGGCACCGCCGCCTACATGTCGCCCGAGCAGGCGAGAGGCAGGCCCCTCGACAAGCGAGCCGACATCTGGGCCTTCGGTGTCGTGCTCTACGAGATGCTCACCGGCCGACACCTCTTCGCCGGCGACACCGTGAGCGACGTGCTCGCGTCGGTGCTCCGGCAGGAGATCGACTGGGAGGCCTTGCCGCCACCGGTTCCGGCGGAGCTGCGGAGGCTGCTCGGTCGCTGCCTCGAGCGCAACCCGAAGAATCGCCTTCACGACATCGCCGACGCGCGGATCACGATCGACGACGCCGTGGCCGCGAAGGGGACGGGCGCGGTCGTCGCCCCTGCCCGGCGCGGTCGTGCGATCTGGCTCGTGGGCGCCGGCGCGCTCGGGGCCGGCCTCGTGCTCGGGTCGCTGCTGACTCGCAGCCTTCCCTCGCGAACCGGCGGCGGGAACGAGCGGCCGTTCCACGCCGTCTTCCAGATCCCGGCCCCCGACGGCACGAGCCTGGTGAGCGGCCTGGCGCTCTCGCCCGACGGACAGAAGCTCGCCGTCGTGGCCCGGGGGGAGGACGGACGCACGGCGCTCTGGATCCGGGACCTGGCGGCGGCCGATGCGAAGATGCTGCCCGGCACCACCGACGCGCGGTATCCGTTCTGGTCGCCGGACGGCCGCCGGATCGGCTTCTTTGCGCAGAACCGCCTCAAGGTGACCGAGCTGTTCGGTGGCCAGCCCCAGGTCGTCGCCGACACCGGCTCGACGCAGGACATGCGGGGAGGCACCTGGGGCGCGGGGGACGTGATCCTCTTCGCGCCCAGCTTCGTCGGCCCGCTCTGGGCCGTTCCGGCTCGCGGCGGAAAGGTCGAAGCGGCGACCCGGATCGCGGAGGGCAGCAGCATCGGGACGCATCGCTTCCCGAGCTTCCTGCCCGACGGCAAGCGCTTCCTCTTCTACGCTTCGACCGGCACCGGCATCGAGCCCGGAACGCTCTGGCTGGGTGAGCTCGGATCGCTCGACTCGAAGCTGCTCGGGCCCGTCACCTCCGCGGGGATCTGGGCGGCGCCCGGCTACGTCCTCTACGTGACCGGAGACTCGCTCGTCGCCCACCGCTTCGACGATCGACGGAACGAGCTGGTCGGCGATCCGGTTCCCCTCGGCATCTCGCTGCCCGGAACCGTCGCGGTGTCCGGCCTGCGCTCGCTCACGGCCGCCGCGAACGGCATGATCGCCTACCGAGCCGACAAGCGGGGCGCGACGCGGCTGGTGGTCACCGACCGGGCGGGGGTCGAGCTCCAGACGCTCGCCGCGGAGGCCAACACCTGGTACTACGCCCCGCGCCTGTCGCCCGACGGCCGGCGGCTGGCCCTCACCCACTACGAGCCGGGCGCGGCGAGCGGGGGCCTCTGGCTTCACGAGCTCGAGCGCAAGGTCGTGACCCGCCTCACGTTCGACTCGAGCGACGACACGCTCTCGGCCTGGTCTCCCGACGGCCGCGAGATCGCCTACGCGTCGACCGGCAGCAAGCCGGGGACGAGCGGCATCTTCCGCATGGCGGCAGACCGGCCGGGCCAGGGGCGGGCGCTGTTCACGGCCGAAACCTTCGCCAGCCCCGACGCCTGGACTCCCGACGGCCGGCGGCTGGTGTACGCGCAGACCAGCCCGCATGGCGGGAACTCCCTCTGGATCCGCTCCCTCGACGGGGACCCCAGCCCGCGCCGTCTCGGCCAGGAGCACGCCTCGGAGTGGGCGTCCGACCTGTCGCCGGACGGCCGCTGGATCGCCTACACCTCCGACGCGTCGCGGCGCTGGGAGGTGTACGTGCGCGCCCTCGACAGCGCGAGCGGGGAGATCCGCGTCTCGACCGAAGGCGGGTTCGCGCCCCGCTGGCGGCGGGACGGACGGGAGCTCTTCTACGTCGACGAGAATGGGCGCCTTCTGGCGGTGACCGTCCGGTCGCTCGATCCGCCGAGCTTCGGCCCGCCGACGACCCTCTTCACCACTCGCCTCGAGGAGGCGTCCGACCGCCAGTACGACGTCTTCCCGGACGGCCGAAGATTCCTCCTCAACCGCAGCCTGGTCGAAGGGCGGGAGCCGATCTCGGCCGTGCTCGGCTGGACGGCGGAGCTGGCGAGGGATCCACGTCGATGATCGGCCCCGGCTGCGGCTACTTCTGTCAGTGCTTGCGGCCGGAGCCGCCGGTGAGCAGCGCCGGGTTGAGGCCGAGCCGCTCGAACGAGCGCCGCCAGAGGTCCTCGATGCGCGCGGAGAAGGCCAGCTCCTCGTCGTAGGGCAGGGCCAGCCAGGCCCCCTCCTCCATCTCGCGCTCGAGCTGGCCCGCGCTCCAGCCGGAGTATCCGAACACCAGCCGGCCCGGCACCAGCCCTGGCCCGGGCACCCGCGAGAACAGCAGGGGCAGGACGTGCGCCGACCTCGACACGAACAGGCCCGGCGCGACCTCGACGCTCTCGACGCCGTCGATCGCGCGGTGGAAGACGGCCAGAAGGGCGTCGGCGGGGACCGGCCCGCCCAGGTGCAGGGGCGTCTGGGGGTGGACCCCCGGCTGCTGGTCCGGGGAGAGCAGCTCCCGCACGGGCTTCTCGTGCAGGCGGTTGACGATCCAGCCCATGGCGCCCTCCGTGTCGTGGTGCCCCATCAGCAGGACCGACTGGACGAAGTTGGGATCGAGGAGAGTCGGGCTGGCGAGGAGCAGATAGGGGGCGCTGAGCGTTTCCATGGCGGACCGTGCCTTCGACACGACTGACTCATCAGCATCTCTCGAGACGCGGACCCCGCGCAAGGGCTCCGACCCTGACGTTTCGGCCCTTGACCTTCACCGCTGTAGAATGTCCCTCGTTCCCGGACAGACGGACTGGAGTCTCACGCTGACCCTCGCCCCCGGCGCACGCCTCGGGCCGTACGAGATCACCGCCGCCATCGGCGCCGGCGGGATGGGAGAGGTCTGGCGCGCGACGGACACGCGGCTCGGCCGGCACGTCGCGCTGAAGCTCCTGCCGGAGGCCTTCGCGACCGACCCCGACCGCCTCGCCCGCTTCGAGCGCGAGGCGCAAGCTGCTCGCCTCGCTCAACCACCCGAACATCGCCCACTCTACGGCTTCGAGCAGGCGACGCTCCCGGACGGCGGCGACGCGCCTTCCTCGCCCTCGAGCTCGTCGAAGGGGAGGACCTCGCCGAGCGCCTGAAGCGGGGGCCGCTCCCCGTCGCCGAAGCCGCTCGAGATCGCCAGGCAGGTCGCCGCGGCCCTCGAGGCCGCGCACGAGAAGCACATCGTCCACCGCGACCTCAAGCCCGCCAACGTCAAGGTCACGCCGGACGGCAAGGTCAAGGTGCTCGACTTCGGCCTCGCCAAGGCCTAGCCGGGCGAGGGCGCCGTCGGCGTCCTCCGGCAACCTCTCGCGAGTCCCCGACCCTGGCGCACACCGGCACCGAGGCCGGGCTGATCCTCGGGACCGCGAGCCTACATGTCGCCCGAGCAGGCCCGCGGCCGGCCGCTGGACAAGCGGACGGACATCTGGGCCTTCGGCGTCGCTCCTCTTCGAGCTGCTCACGGGCGACCGGGCGTTCGCCGGGGAGACCGTAACCGACGTGCTCGCGGCGGTGGTGCAGAACGAGCCGCCGTGGGAACGACTGCCCGCCGAGGTGCCGGCCGGGGCCCGCCGGCTCCTGCGCCGGTGTCTCCGGAAGAACGCGGACGACCGCCTCCACGACATCGCGGACGCCCGTCTCGAGATCGACGAGGCCCTCCGGGCTCCCGGCGATGGGCCGGAGGACGCCTCGATACCGGGCCGGCCGGGGACCGGGGCCGGCCTTTCGCGGCGCCTCCTGCTCGTCGCGCTGGCGGCCGCAGCCGTGCTGGCCGGCGTCGCGATCGGGGCGGCCTGGTCCCGACGCGCCGCGCCCGTGGCGTCCGAGCCCGTGCGCCGGCTCTCGATCACCGGCCTGGGCTGGAGCGACGTCGAGGTCATCGACGTGACGCTGATGCAGAACCTGATGGCGCTGTCGCCGGACGGGTCGCGCCTCGTCTACTCCGCGGTCCGCGCCGGCGTGCGGCGCCTGTACCTTCGCGAGCTCGACGCCTTCGACGCGCTGCCGATCAAGGGCACGGAGAACGGCTTCGGTCCCTTCCTCTCGCCGGACGGCGCGTCGCTCGCCTTCACCGCGGACGGCCGACTGAAGAAGCTCTCCCTCGCCGGCGGCCTGCCGCAGGCGTTCGGCTACGCCCCGGGATTCAGGGGCGGAGTGTGGCGGGCCGACGGCACGGTCTTTTTCACGCCGCTCGAGTTCAACGGCCTCTGGAAGGCCTCCGTCGCGGCCGGCAACACCGAGAGCCTCAGCGAGCCCGACTCCGCCGCCGGCGAGTTGGTCCGTTGCCTGCCCAAGCTGCTTCCCGGCGGGAAGTCCCTGCTGTTCACGGCCTTCCTGGGGGGCAAGGCGGCTCGCGTCGGCCTCTACGAGCTGGCGACCGGCAAGAGCCGGGTGCTGGTCGAGGACGCCAACAACGCGCACTACCTTCGCTCGGGGCACCTGGTCTTCGGGCGCGGCAACGAGATCTGGGCCGCCGCGTTCGATCCCGCGCGCTCCGAGATCATGGGCAGCCCGCAGAGGATGGTCGAGGGTGTCTGGGCCGGCGGGTTCTTCTACTCGACCCTCTTCGCCGCGTCGGAGAACGGCGTCCTGGCCTACGCACCCGTCGGGGCCCAGTCCGGCGGCCGCTCGCTCGTCTGGGTGGACCGGGCCGGCCGCGAGGCGCCCGTCACGCGCGAGGAGCGCGCCTACGCCGCGCCGCGGCTCTCTCCCGACGGGAAGTCGATCCTGGTGCGCATCGCCGAGGACACGACCGACATCTGGAGCTACGAGATCGAGCGCGGCGCGCTGACCCGGCTCACGTCGGAGGGATACGAGGACGGCCCGCTGTGGACGGCCGACGGGAAGGCCTCTCATCTACCCGTCCAACAAGTCCGGGGTGCAAGCCCTCTACCGCCAGCCCGCGGCGGGGAAGGGCGCGGCGGTGCAGCTGGGCGCGGGCGGGCGCACCCAGTACCCCGAGACGCTCTCGAAGGACGGAAAGACGCTCGTGGTCACCGAGATGAACCCGAAGACCGGCTTGGACCTCTTCCTGATCCCCCTGGACGCGGACGCTCGACCCGCTCCCCTGCTCGTCACGGACAGCTCGGACTACGCCGCGGACCTCTCACCGGACGGGAAGTGGTTCGTCTACGTCTCGCGCGCGTCGGGCCGGCCCGAGATCGGCGTCCGCTCGGTCGCGGGGGGCGGCGACGAGTCGCGGGTCTCGCTCGACGGCGGCACCGAGCCCCGGTGGTCGAGAGGAGGCGGCGAGATCTTCTACCGGGAAGGCCAGAAGATGATGGTGGCGGAGGTCCGCACCGAGCCCGCCCTCGCGATCTCGAAGCCCCGAGCCCTCTTCGAGGGGCTCTACGAGGTGATGGACGGCCCGATCAACTACGACGTCACCCCGGACGGGCAGCGCTTCCTGATGGTGAAGATGAAGAGATCGGAGGCCCCCACGGAGCTGCGCGTCGTCACCGGCTGGGACCGCGAGCTCCGCAAGGCCCTCCCGTCCGGAGGAGACCGACCTTGATTGCGACCCGCGGGCCTCGGCCGGGTCGCGGCGACCGTCCGGCGTATAATCACGCCCTTCCCCAGATGTCGCGTCGTCGCTGAGGTGGAGCGAGGAAGCTCCGCCGACTGGAGGCGATCCTGATCGGACAGACCCTGTCGCACTACGAGATCACCTCGGCCCTCGGGGCCGGGGGGATGGGCGAGGTCTACCGCGCGACCGACACGAACCTCCACCGCGACGTCGCGATCAAGGTGCTGCCGCCCGAGGTGGCGCAGGACTCCGAGCGGCTGGGACGCTTCAAGCGCGAGGCCCACCTCCTCGCCGCCCTCAACCACCCGAACATCGCCGCGATCTACGGGCTCGAGGAGGCCGACGGGAAGCCCTTCCTCGCCCTCGAGCTCGTGGAGGGGGAGGACCTCAAGGAGCGCCTCGCGCGGGGCGCGATCCCCGTCGACGAGGCCCTCGAGATCGCCAAGCAGATCGCAGAGGCGCTCGAGGAGGCCCACAACAAGGGCATCGTCCACCGCGATCTCAAGCCCGCCAACGTCAAGCTCACGCCCGACGGGCAAGGTCAAGGTCCTCGACTTCGGCCTCGCCAAGGCCTGGGCGGGCGAGGCGTCCGGCGTCAACTCGGGCTCGGCGGCCCTCTCGCAGTCGCCCACCCTCGCCCACACGGGGACCGATCGCCGGCGTGATCCTGGGAACGGCGGCCTACATGTCGCCCGAACAGGCGCGTGGCAAGCCGGTCGACAAGCGGGCCGACGTGTGGTCCTTCGGCGTGCTGCTGTGGGAGATGCTGACCGGCCGGTCGCTCTTCGCCGGCGACACGGTCACGGACGTGATCGCCGCCGTCGTGACGAAGGAGCCCGACCTCGACGCGCTGCCGCCGGCGACACCGCCGCGGTGCGACGCCTGCTGAGCCGGTGCCTGCGCAAGGACCCGCGCGCGCGGCTCCCCGACATCGGGGCCGCGCGGCTCGAGCTGCAGGAGGTGATCGCGGAGCAGCGGCCCGCGGAGGCCGAGGCCCCGAGGCCGGCGATCGGCGAGTCTCGGCACGGAGCGCCGGCGTAGCACGCGAGAGCGGTGGGCCTGGGCCACCCTCGCGCTCGTCCTGGCCGGGCGTCGCGGTGGTCTGGCCTTCGCCCAGCCTCGAAGGAAGTGCCGGAGCCGCAGCCGCCCGCGCGCTTCGCGGTCGATGCGCCCGACGGCTGGCGCTTCGACGACCGAGTTCGGCTGGCCGATCGCCTCCCCCGACGGGCAGCCAGGTCGCGTTCCGGGCCGTCGGCCCACTCCGACCGGACTGCGGTCGAGCTCGGCCATGCTGTGGGTGCGCCCGCTCGAGTCGCTGACGGCCCGGCCGCTCGCCGGGACCGAGGGCGCCACGAGCATCCCCTTCTGGTCGCCCGACGGCCGGTCCCTGGCGTTCTTCGCCGGCGGGGAGCTCCGCAAGATGAGCCTCGGCCGACGGGCACCATGCAGCGGATCTGCGCCTGCCGCGGACCCGGCCGGACGGCGGGACGACTGGAACGACGACGGCACGATCCTCTTCTCGGCGAGCGGCGAGGCGTCCGGCCAGGATCTACTCGGTAGCGGCGACGGGCGGCGAGCCGCGAAGCCCCTCACCCCGCTCGACGATTCGCGTGGCGAGACCGCGTCACCACCACTCCCCAGTTCCTGGGCCGGAGGACGTCGGCTTCCTGTTCCGCATCGGCGGCGAAGGCGTGCCGCCGGGCTCTACGTGGCCTCCGCTCGACGCGCCCGCGCGAGCGGCCGGCGCCTCGTGGACGGCCTGCACGCGCCTCCGGCAAGCAGGCCGCTACGCTCTTCTTCCTGCAGGACGAGCGCCCTCCTCGCTCAGCCCTTCGACGCCCAGCGCGCCGCGCTGAGCGGCGAGCGCCGTCGCGATCGCAGCGTCCGGTAGGCGACCTGCGAAGGGTATCCCGGCATCGCATGGTTCGGCGTCTCCCCCGCGCGGCACTCTCGCCTACATCGCCGCGCAGGCCGCGAGCGGCAGACGTCCAGCTCACGTGGCTCGACCGGAAGGGCAGCGCCGTCGGGAACGGTCGGAGCGCCCGGGCGACTACGGCCAGATCGCCCTCTCGCCCGACGGGAGGAGCGTGGCCCTCGAGGTCGCGAGACGCGAAGGGGGCTCCGACCTCTGGGTCGATGGACGTCGCGCGTGGCGTGCGCCAGCCGCGTGACGCGCCGGGCCGGGCGAACGAGCAAACCCCGTCTGGTCTCCGGACGGCCGATCGCTCGCTCTTCAGCTCGCTGCACGGCGGCGTGACGGGACCTCCGGCGCAAGGCCTGCGCGCGACCGACCCCGAGACGGCGCTCACCGACACGGCCGACGAGCGACTACCCGGAGTTCTTGTCGCCCGACGGCCGAACGCTCCTCTTCGTCCGCCAGCCCGCCGACGAGCCAGCAGAGCGTCTGGGCGCTCCACGTCGACGGACGGCGGAGAGCCCGAGCCCATCCTCGAACGCGCGGTTCCACGTCGACGAGCCTCAGCGTCTCGCCCGACGAGCGCTGGCTCGCCTACGCTTCGACCGAGTCCGACCGCGCCGAGGTCTACGTGGAGCCCTACCGGCGAGACGGCGACCGTGTGCGCGTCTCCGTCGACGGCGGAGGTCAGCCCAAGTGGCGAGGCGACGGAAAGGAGCTCTTCTACTCGCCGGCCCGACAACCTGCTGATGGCCGTCGCGGTTCGCGCTTCGTCGCCGAGCGGCTCGAGGTCGACCTGCCCGACGAAGCTCTTCGCCGATCCGCGGGCTTCTCAGGGCACCGAACTACGACGACTACGCGCTGAGCGCCGGACGGCCAGCGCTTCCTCGTGAAGTTGGCCGGTCGACAAGGGCCGCAACGCCGCAGATGCACGTCGTGACGAACTGGACGTCGCTCGCTCGAGCGGTGAGCCACTAGCGATGATCGGCCAGACACTCGCGCACTACCGGATCACCGCCGCCCTCGGCGCCGGCGGCATGGGCGAGGTCTACCGCGCGACGCGACACGAGGCTCGGCCGCGACGTCGCGCTCAAGCTGCTGCCCGGAGGCCTTCGCCGCCGACCCCGACCGCCTCGCCCGCTTCGAGCGCGAGGCGAAGCTGCTCGCCTCGCTCAACCACCCGAACATCGCCCACCTCTACGGCTTCGAGCAGGCGACCCTCCCGGGGGGCGGCACGCGCACCTGCTCGCCATGGAGCTCGTCGAGGGCGAGGACCTCGCCGAGCGCCTGAAGCGGGGGCCGCTCCCCGTCGACGAGGCCGTCGCGATCGCCCGGCAGGTCGCCGAAGCCCTCGAGGAAGCGCACGAGAAGGGCATCGTCCACCGCGACCTCAAGCCCGCCAACGTCAAGGTCACGCCGGAGGGCAAGGTCAAAGTCCTCGACTTCGGCCTCGCCAAGGCCTGGACGGGCGAGGGCGCCACCGGAACGTCCTCCGGCAACCTCTCGGAGTCCCCCACCCTCGCCCACACCGGCACCGCGGCCGGCCTCATCCTCGGAACCGCCGCCTACATGTCGCCGGAGCAGGCGCGCGGCAAGGCCGGTCGACAAGCGCGCCGACGTCTGGGCCTTCGGGGTCGTGCTCTTCGAGATGCTCACCGGCGCGCGCCTCTTCGCGGGAGAGACCGTCAGCGACACGCTCGCCGCCGTGCTCAAGACCGACCCGGAGTGGACGCTCCTGCCCTCGGCGACGCCGCCCTCCGTCGAGCGACTCCTCCGCCGCTGCCTCGAGCGCGATCCGCGGAAACGCCTGCGCGACATCGGCGAGGCGCGCCTCGCGCTCGACGAGGTCGAGCGGCCGGCCTCGGCCCCGGGCCGGCGGGCGACGGCCCTCCTCCCGTCGATCCCGTCCCGGCTGTGGCCCGCCGTGGCCGGGGCCGTCCTGACGGCCGCGGTGGCCGCCCTCCTCTGGCCGCGGTCGAGGCCGGCGGCGGACGACGCCGTCACGCGGCTGTCGGTCCTCCCGCCGACCGGCGCCAGCCTCTATCCGGACACGTCGATGGTCGCCATCTCGCCCGACGGCCGGAGGGTCGCCTTCGTCGTCGGCGGCGCGGGTCGGGTTTCCAACCAGCTCTGGGTCCGCCCCCTGGATTCGCCGGTTGCACGTCGCGTGGACGCCGGTGACGGCACGGGAATGCCGTTCTGGTCGCCCGACAGCCAGAGAGTCGGCTTCTTCTCGGCCGACAAGCTCAAGATCGTCGCCGCGGCCGGGGGCCGCGCGGAGGTCGTCTGCGACGCCCCGAACCCGCGGGGCGGCGCCTGGAGCTCGTCGAACGTGATCGTGTTCGCGCCCGACGCCGGCGGGCCCCTCTACCGTGTCTCGCCGAACGGCGGCGAGCCCAGCCCGGTCACGGCGCTGGACCCCGGCCGGAACGAGTACGGGCACCGCTTCCCCGCGTTCCTCCCGGACGGCGAGCACTTCCTCTTCGCGGCCCTGCCCGGACGCGGCGGTCGGTTCGACATCTTCGCCGGCTCGCTCCGCGACGCCTCCCGCACCCTGGTCGGCTCGATGGAGAGCGCGCCCGTCTACGCCGAGCCGGGATGGCTCCTCTTCACGAGGCAGGGCGTCCTCGCCGCCCAGCCGTTCGACGCGGAAAGGCGTCGGGTCACGGGCGAGGCGGTTTCCCTGGAAGACGAGCCCACCAGCATCTTCGACCCCGCCTTCTCCTTCACGGCCAGCCACTCGACGTCCGTCTCCTCCGCGGGATCTCTCGCGTACTTCTCGGCCCCGTCCGTCGAGACCACTCCCACCTGGCTCGACGCGGGCGGTCGGGCCGCGGGAACGCTCAACGTTCCACCCGGCCGCTACTCCACGGTCCGGGTGTCGCCCGACGGGACCCGGGCGGTCCTGGTGCGCTCGACGTCGCCGACCGAGTCGAGCCTGTGGCTGGCGGACCTCGCGCGCGGCGGGGCCACCCGGCTCTCGTCGGGACCCGGCCTCAACGAGTCGCCGGTCTGGTCGCCGGACGGGGCCCGCGTGGTGTTCGCGAGCGACCGTGACGGCGCGCAGGACCTGTTCGTGAAGGCGGTGGCCGACGCGTCGCCGGAGCAGCCGCTCTATCGGTCCACCGTCGCGTTCAAGAGCCCGGACGGATGGTCGCCGGACGGCCGGTGGATCGCGTTCCAGCAGCTCGATCCCGACACGCAGCAGAACATCTGGCTGCTCCCGACGTCCGCCGATCCCACGCCCACCCCGTACGTGCGCAGCCCGGCCCGTGACCGCGGCGGGTGGCCGTCGCCCGACGGGCGCTGGCTCGCGTACGTCTCGGAGGAATCGGGACGCGCGGAGCTCTACGTGCAGTCCTTTCCCGTGCCCGGGCACAAGGTGCAGGTCTCCACGGAAGGTGCGGTCGCGGGGTGGTGGACGCGCGACGGCCGCCAGATCCTTTTCCTGGGCACCGACCGGCAGCGCCTGTGGCGCGTGGACGTGGAGCCCGGTGCGACACCGCGCCTGGGAACTCCGAAGCTCGCCGCCAACCTTCCGGGCGGCCTGGTCTGGCTCGACGCCATGCCCGACCGGCAGCGCTGGCTCGCACTGGTGGCCGAGCGTGAGGGGATCGGCTCGGTGACGGTCGTCCAGAACTGGCGGGCGGCCCTCGGTCCGAAAGGAGCTCGACCCTGATCGGCCAGACACTCCCGCACGACCGGGTCACCGATGCGATGGCACCTCTGGCAGGGCGGCTGGGGAGCGCGGGAAGTTGCTCTTTCTCCGTCGAGCGACGAATTCCGAATTCGCGTGACGTGTTCCGTAAGAGGCCAGCGACCGATGCGCCGACGGGTCAGCGAGTTGACGCCACGGGCCACCCGGAATGCGTATTGCAGGTAGCCCCCCCGGGGGAAGCAATGGGGCACCGGTCACGAGGCCTGCTCCGAGCGGGCGCAGGAGTGCTGGCATTGGTGGTCGGCTCCGGGCCGCTGCGCGCGGACAGCCGCCCACGGGTCCCCACCTTCGCCGCGGGCGTGGATGTCGTGAGCCTCAACGTGGTGGTGACCGACGCCGAGGGGCACCGGGTCCCCGGCCTGGGTCCCGAAGACATCACGGTGCTGGAGGATGGCGTCCCCCAGCCGATCAGCCTGTTCACGCAGGAGGAGTGGCCGGTCCGCCTGCACGTGCTGTTGGACGCGTCGGGATCGATGCGCGTCGCGCTGCCGGTCGCGAAGCGCGCGGCGATCCGGCTGGTGCGGACCCTGCATGCCAGCGACGAGGCCGAGGTCGCTCAATTCACCCGGAGCCTGCGCGTGCTGCAGGGCTCGACGGACGACCTCGCGGCGCTCGAGCGCGCGATCGACAGCGTCTCGCCGGAGGGCGAGACCGCGCTCTACAACGCGCTCTACGTGACGCTCAAGGACGAGGCCCGCCAGCTCGACGCGCACGACCTGCGCCGCCGCGCGATCGTGGTGCTCTCCGACGGCGAGGACACCTCGTCGATGGTCACGGACGACCAGCTCGTCGACCTCGCCCGGCGCGGGGGGGTCGTCGTCTACACGATCGGCCTGCTGGCGCCACCGAGTGCGGGGCGGCCCGCGCCGACCCTGCCGACCTACGTGCTGACGGCGCTCGCCCGCGAGACCGGCGGCCGCGCGTACTTCCCGCGCTCCCTCGCGGAGCTGGACGAGGCCTACGACCGCATCGGCGCCGACCTGCGCAGCCTCTACGGGGTCGGCTACGTCCCGCTCAACCGCCGATCCGACGGCGGCTTCCGGCGGATCGCGATCCGCACCCGCCAGCCCGGCCTCACGGTCAGGCACCGCACCGGCTACTTCGCCCCGGGGGGCACGAGCCGCTGAGACCCATCGAATCGAGCGAGAAAGGAATATTGTCGATGAACAGGAACCTCGTGGTTGCCGCGGCCCTGCTGGGCTTCCCTCTCCTCTCCTCCTGCGCCGCGCCCGGGACCTCCACGAGGGCTGCGGAGACCCAGCGAGAACCGGTCCGGAGGGAGGCGCCGGAGTATTTCCTCCTGCGGCCCGAGGTCGAGAAGTCCTACGGGTACGCGCACGCGGTCAGGATCGGAGACGACATCAAGATCTCGGGCGCCGTCAGCATGGACGACAAGGGAAACCCGACCGCCGTCGGCGACCTGGAGCAGCAGATGAAGAACGCCTACTCCGATCTCGACAAGGTGCTGAAGCACTACGGCTGCACCTTCGACGACGTGGTCGCCGAGAACGTCTACACCACGAACATGGCGGGGTTCCTCAAGGCGTCCTCCTACCGCAGCACCCTCTACAAGAAGCAGTTTCCGACCGGCACCTGGCTCGAGGTCAAGGGCCTCGCGCTGCCCGAGTTCATGATCGAGATCGAGCTCGAGGCACACAAGACCAGTCCGTGAGCGCTGACCAGGGTAGGCAGGCGCGGAGGTAGGATGACCAGCGGAGACGCGGAGAGGTGGGACATGGCGAGAGCCCCCGCAGGTGGCCGGGCCGGGTGGGGTGGGCCGCCCTGCGCATCGCGGCCCTCCTCGTCGCGCTGTCGGCGATCATGCTGCTCTTCGAGCGGAAGCTGATCTACTTCCCCCAGCGCCCGCACGACGTCGTGCCGCGCGACCTGGGGCTCGCGTTCGAGGACCTCACGCTCACCGCCGAGGACGGGGTCCGGATCCACGCCTGGTACCTGCCGTCTCCAGGCGAGCCGCGGTGGACCGTGTTGCTGGCCCACGGCAACGCGGGCAACGTGAGCCACCGCCTGGACCGCGCGCTCCTCCTGCAGTCGAGGCTGGGGGCCGCGGTGCTGCTCTTCGACTACAGGGGCTACGGCCGGAGCGAGGGCTCGCCCGACGAGGAGGGGACCTACCGCGACGCCCGGGCCGCTCACCGCTGGCTGGTCGAGGAGAAGCGCGTCCCGACGGACCGGCTCGTGCTCTTCGGCGAGTCGCTCGGCTCTGCGGTGGCCCTCGACCTCGCCCTCTCGCGGCCCTGCCGCGCGCTCGTCCTCGAGTCGCCGTTTCTCTCGGTCCCCGCCATGGCACGCGCGGTCTACCCGTTCCTCCCGCTCTGGCCCCTCGTCCGCACGCGCTATGAGAACGAGCGCAAGGCCCCCCGCCTGACCGTGCCGCTGCTCGTGCTCCACGGCGATCGCGACGAGATCGTCCCCTTCGCCCAGGGCCGCCGCGTCTTCGAGGCGGCACCCGGACCGAAGCGTTTCTTCGCGATCCCGGGCGCCGGCCACAACGACACCTACCTCGTGGGCGGCGACGCCTACTGGGCCGCGATTCGGGGCTTCCTCGAGACGCTGCCCCCGCCCCGCCGGGCCGGACCCTAGCCCCCCACCGCCTTCGCCACCTGCAGCGTGTCGGTGTACTGCTGGAAGCCCACGATCTTCCCGCCGCGCAGCCTCCAGACGTGGGCGAACTGCGCGTGGATGCTCCGGCCGGTCTTCTTGTAGGCGCCGCCGTAGCGGCCCGTCGCCACGACGGTGTCACCGGCGTCGAGGAACTCCTCGGGGGCGACGCTGAAGCCGTCCCACTCGCCGGCCAGCCTCGCGAAGACGCCCTCGACGACGGCGTTCGGGCCGACGTAGGGGTTCTTGTCGGCGTAGGGGAAGTTCTCCGCGTCGTTCCACACGATGCCGGGGTCCATCGCCGCGAGGACGGTGGGCACGTCTCCCCTGCCGAACGCCTCGTAGAGCGACCGCATCAGACCGACGTTCTCCTGTGACATCCGCCCTCCTCGGACCAGCTTCACCGTGCGAGCCGCTACTTCTTGGGGTCGTCGCCGCCCGTCCAGGCGATGAACAGCCAGCGGCCGCCGTCCTTGACGAACACGTCCGTGTAGCGGCCGTGCACGGTCTCGCGCTCCTTCTTGGAGCTCTCGCGCGCGATCTGGTAGCGATAGTTCACGACGGCGACGTTGCCGGTGATCGTGATCGACAGGGGGAACAGCTCCTGCTCGAGCACCGTGGAGTTGGTGTTGTCGTAGCGGTTCCAGCGCGCGAGCGATGCCTTCGTCTGCGGCACCGGCGATTCGGTCGACCAGTAGCTGAGGTTGGCGTGGACCATCGTGTCGATCCAGGTCATGTCCTTGTCCTTCGCCATCTGCCACTGCTTCTCCTCGAGCTTCCAGAGCTCCTGCTGCTCCGGGCTCCAGGTCTGGCCGGAAGCCGCTCCCGCCCACACCAGGACGACCGCGCACGCCAGGGCACGACACGCCACTCGATACACCATCACACACCTCCAGGGCCCGAACACGACACCTCGACCGCCAGTCAGGGAAACGAGTGGCGACAGCGTCTCACGCCGAGTGCCCCGACGCAAGCCAGACAGGCCTAGAATGCTGGCCCTCCCTGCACCCGGGCAGGACTCGGCGAACGAGAGGGCCGGAGACGTGTTGACGGAAGCCGAAGAGCCGACCGACGACACCGACGAGCCGTTCGGCCCCTTCGACCCGGACGGCGAGGACGAGGGCGCGGCGACCCGGCATAGCTGGCTCGGTGCACTGGGCCAGATGATCGCCGCCGTGCTCGTGGTGGTCGCGCTCGTCGCGCTCTTCATCGGGGCCGCGGTGGCCATTCGCCGGCTCCTGCCGTGACCGCGCGGCGGCCGTGACCCCCCTGGGGTAGCATTGCGGCGGCTCGGCATGCTCCAGTCCCTTGCCACGGCAGGCCTCGCCGGGGCAGCTCTGCTGCTGCCGCCGGGCTACCTCCTGCTGCGCCTGGGTCGTTCGCCCCGCGACGGTGTCGCGGGCCTGGCCGCCGCCGCCGCGATCGGCTACTCGGTGGTGCTCCCGCTGTTCGCGGCGGAGCTGGCCATCGGTCGGCCCGTGCTGGTGCTGCCCGCGGTGGTGGCGTCGGTGCTCCTGCTGCGTCCCGGCCGCGACGCCCTCGCCGGCGCGCGGAGGCTCCGGGGCGGAGTGCTGCTGGCCGGCGTCCTCGCCGCGCTCGCGCTGGCCCTGGCCTGGGGCGACGTGGAGGTGGGTCCCGGGGGTCTCGTCTCCCGGCTCGGCTTCGACGTCATCGACCGCCCGTACTACTCGACCATCTCCCAGGAGCTGCTCCGCGCGCCCCTTCACCGGCTGCAGAACCCGATGCTCGCCGGCTATCCCCTGCAGTACGCCCTGTTCCCCGCCCTCCTGGCGGGGCTGCTCCAGCGCTACGGCGGGCTCGACGTGCTCCACGGATGGGTCCTGCTGCTGCCGGCGCTCGGCCTCGCCTTCACGGGCCTCGCGGTGGCCGCCTACCACGAGGAGGAGGGAGGCCACCGGTGGGCGACCGTCCTCGTGGCGGTGGCCCTGGTCGTCCTCGGGGGCGACCTCTCCTTCCTCGCGGGCGCCGGCCCGCCTCCGCAGGGGATCGAGCGCTACGCGCACTTCCTCACCTTCTACTCGTTCTCGGCCGAGTCCCTCACGTACAACCCCTGGATGTTCGCGCTGCCGCTGATCCTCGCCGGGCTCACGCTGGCGCGGCGGTTCCTGGCCTCCGGACGGCCGGGCGAGCTCGCCCTGGCCGGGCTGGTGCTGGGGGCGCTGGTGGAGACGAAGGTGCAGGCGTGCGTGGCCCTCGCCGTGGGGGCGGCCCTGGCCGCGGTCCTGCGACGAGACCGGCGCCTCGCGGGGCTGACCCTCGCCATCGGCGTCGGCGCGGCCCCCTGGCTGGCCCTCTCGCTTCCCCTCAGCGGCGCTCGCGGGGGCCCCCCGCTGGTGCCGGCGCCGCTCTCGGTCGTGGCGGAGGCCCTTGGCCACAACCCCCCGTTGGCCCGCCTCGCGGCCTTCCTGGGGGCCGAGCCCTGGCCACCGCCCTGGCACGGCCTGCCCGGCGTCGCCGTGGTCGTGGCCGTGTTCCTGGCCGGAGGGCTGGGCGTCCGTCTCCTCGGGCTGCGCCGCCTGGCGCAGAGCGTGAGGCGGGACGCCACGGGCGTCCACGCCCTGATCGCCGCCTCCTGCGCCGTCGCCGTCGTCCTCGGCCTCGCCCTCAGGGGCGATCCCAACCCGGTGGATGGCTGGCAGTTCCTCGGCCTGCCCCTCTACCTGCTGTGGCTCTACGTGGCCCCCGGGCTCGGCGAGTGGACGGCGCGCAGGGGCTGGGCTCGGCCGGCCGCGGTCGGCCTGCTCGCGCTGGCCATGGTCTCGCCCGCGCGATACCTGGCGAAGCGGCGTTTTCCCGAGTGGCTCACGTCGCCGCGGAGCGCCGATCGCTCGCTCTTCTCGATGCCGCCGCCGGTCCTGGACGCCTGCGCGTTCCTGAACCGCCACGCGGCCCCGGGAGAGGCCCTCGTGGTGCCGCTGCGCAGCCCGGCCGACCCGGCCGGCCTGCGGACCCTCTTCGTCCCGGCGCTGAGCGGCCTCCGCGTCTCGGCCTCGGTGATCGCCCTCCACGCCGCCCCGCCCCTGATCGCCGCCCGTCAGGAGGCCGCCGAGCGGCTCTACACCACCACGGACTCGCAGGAGGGCGAGGCGTTGCTCGAGCGGCTGGGGGCGGCCTGGGTCTGGGAGGAGCCGTCGCGCCCGCTCGGCTTCGCTTCCGCGCGCCTGCAGCCGCGATACGCGGGCGCGGTGCGCCTGTGGCGGGTCCGCCCCGCCCCCGAGTGAGCGCGCGCGGGCCCGGAGAGCGCGGCCGGCGATCGATTGGGCATATCATCCAGCCTCTGGAGGTAACGGCCTTTCATGCCTGAGAGCAGTCCCGCCGAGAACCCCACCCGCGCGATCGCGGTGCTCACCAGCGGAGGCGACGCGCCCGGCATGAACGCGGCCGTCCGCGCGGTCGTCCGGACCGCCCTCGCCCGGGGGCAGCGCGTCTTCGCGATCCGCGAGGGATACGAGGGGGCGTGCGCGGGCGGCGACCGCATCGTGCCCATGACCTGGGAGTCGGTGGGGGGGATCCTCCACCGGGGAGGGACCGTCATCGGCACCGCGCGCTCGGATCGCTTCCGCTCGCGCGAGGGACGGCTCCGGGCGGCCGAGAACTTCCTGAAGGCGGGGATCGACAGCCTGGTCGTGATCGGAGGCGACGGCAGCCTGAGCGGGGCCGACCAGCTCCGGCAGGAGTGGCGCGGGCTGGTGGAGGAGCTCGTCGCCTCGGGTCGGATCGGGCCGGAGACGGCCGCGATGGCGCTCCCCTTCAGCATCGTCGGCCTCGTCGGCTCGATCGACAACGACACGTCCGGCACCGACATCACGATCGGGGCCGACACCGCCCTGCACCGCATCACCGAGGCGGTCGACGCCATCGCCTCCACCGCGGCCAGCCACCAGCGCACGTTCGTGATCGAGGTCATGGGCCGCCACTGCGGCTACCTCGCCCTGATGGGCGCGATCGCCACCGGCGCGAGCTGGGTCCTCATCCCGGAGAGCCCGCCCGACGTGGACGACTGGGAGGCCACGATGTGCGAGCGCCTGCGCAGCGGGCGCGAGGCGGGCCGCCGCGACTCGATCGTGATCGTGGCCGAGGGGGCGCGCGACCGCCACGGGAGCCCCATCACCGCCGAGCACGTCCGCCGGGTCCTGCAGGAGCGTCTCCACGAGGACGTCCGGGTGACGATCCTCGGCCACGTCCAGCGCGGCGGCGCGCCCTCCGCCTTCGACCGCTACATGAGCACGCTGCTCGGCCACGCCGCGGTCGAGGAGCTGCTCGCGTCGCCCCCGGGCAGCGAGCCCCAGCTCATCGGGATGAAGGACAACCGGGTCACGCGCCAGCCGCTCATGGCCTGCGTCGAGAAGACGCGCAACGTGGCCGCGTGCGTCAAGAGCGGCGACTACGCCGGGGCGATGGAGCTGCGGGGGCACGGCTTCGGCTCCGCCCTGCGCACGCTGCGCACGATCGTGCGGGCCCTCCCCCACCCCCCGGCCGAGGGGCAGAGGCGCTTGCGCTTCGCGATCATGCACGGCGGCGGTCCCGCCCCGGGGATGAACACCGCCGTCCGCGCCGCCCTGCGCCTGACCCTCGACCGCGGCCACCACGTGCTCGGGGTGCGCAACGGCTTCAAGGGCCTCGTCGAGGGCGACTTCTTCGAGATGGGCTGGATGAGCGTCAACGGCTGGGCGAGCCGGGGGGCGCCGAGCTCGGGACGAACCGCCGCCAGCCCGCCGACCGTGAGCTCTACCAGATCGCCCGCCACCTCGAGGAGCACGGGATCGACGGCATCCTGATGATCGGCGGCTGGTCGGGCTACTCGGGGGTCGCCAAGCTGTACGCAGAGCGTGACCGCTTCCCCGCCTTCGGCCTGCCGATGATCTGCCTGCCCACCTCGATCAACAACAACCTGCCGGGCTCGGACCTCTCGATCGGCAGCGACACCGCCCTCAACAACATCGTCGCCGCGGTGGACAAGATCAAGACCTCGGCCGTCGCCTCCCGGCGATGCTTCGTGGTGGAGGTGATGGGCCGGCGCTGCGGGTACCTCGCGCTGCTGAGCGGCCTCGCCACCGGCGCCGAGAAGGTCTACATGCACGAGGACGGGGTGACCCTCGCCGACCTCCAGCGCGACCTCGAGGCCCTCCGGGACGGCTTCCGCCACGGCAAGCGGCTCGGCCTCCTCATCCGCAACGAGGATGCCAACCCCTTCTACACCACCGCCTTCATGTGCGCCCTCTTCGAGGAGGAGGGGGGCGAGCTCTTCGACGTGCGGCAGGCGATCCTCGGCCACCTCCAGCAGGGAGGCGACCCGAGCCCCTTCGACCGCACCCTCGCGACGCGCATGGCCGCGCAGAGCGTCGAGTACCTGATCGCCGAGGCGCGGAAGGGCCCGTCCGGGGCGGCGGCCTTCGTCGGCATCCGGGAGGGCAAGATGACGATCACGCCCTTCGACGAGATGGCGCGGCTGGTGGACGCCGAGAACCAGCGCCCGCGAGAGCAGTGGTGGCGGCAGCTCGCCCCGATCGCCGAGCGCCTGGCCGCGCCGCGCCCGCCTGCCGCATAGGGCGCTATACTGGCGGCAACCTTTCCCATCATGCACGAGGACGACGACCCCGGGGCCAGGACGCCTCCGCTCTCCGGAGGCTCTTCACGCAAGGGTGTGCTGCGCCGTCTCCTCGACGGCCTCGCCCCCGGGAGGCGGTCGGCCGATCGAAGCGGGCTGCGGGGCGAGACGCCCCGTCCGGGCGAGCCGACGAGGCTCGGGCGCTACCGGGTCCTCCGCCGCCTCGGCCAGGGCGGCATGGGCGTCGTCTTCGCCGCCGAGGACGAGAGCCTCGGCCGGACGGTCGCGGTCAAGGTCATCGCCGAGGCCGACGAGTCGGCCCGCAAGCGATTCCGCCGGGAGGCCCGGGCCGCGGCCGCGGTCAACCACCCGAACGTGTGCCAGGTCTACGAGATCGGCGAGGACGAAGGACAGCTCTTCATCGCGATGGAGCTCCTCGAGGGCGAGCCCCTCGCGGACCGGCTCGCCCGCGGGCCCGTGCCCGTGGCCGAGGCGATCGGCCTCGGCCGGGGAATCCTCTCCGCCCTCGAGGCGCTGCACGCGACGGGCGTCGTCCACCGCGACCTCAAGCCCTCGAACGCCTTCCTCACCCCGCACGGCGTCAAGCTCCTCGACTTCGGCCTGGCGCGGCCGCTCCCGAAGGACCTGACGCAGTCGATCGAGGCCGGCACGGAGCTCACGCGGCCGGGTCTCCTGGTGGGCACGCCGCGCTACATGGCGCCCGAGCAGGTCCTCGGCCACGAGGTGGACGCGCGGACCGACCTCTTCTCGGCCGCCGCGATCCTGTACGAGGCGGTCTCGGGGCGACCGGCCTTCCTGGGCGCGACGGTCGTGGAGGTCCTCTCCGCCACCCTGCACGAGCAGCCGCCGGCGCTCGCGGGCGACACGGCCGTCGTCGCCCTCGACCGCCTCCTCCGCCGCGCGCTCGCCAAGCGCCCCGCCGACCGCCCCGGGTCCGCCTCGGAGATGGCGGCGGAGCTGGCCCAGATCGCGGCGGGGGAGACGCCGACCGCCACCTCCGTGGCGCGGCCGCTGACCCGCCTGGTCGTGCTGCCCTTCCGCCTGCTGCGGCCCGACCCGGAGATCGACTTCCTGTCCTTCGCTCTCGCCGACGCGGTCGCCGCCTCGCTCGCCGGGCTGCCGTCGGTGGTGATCCGCTCGAGCGCGGCCGCCGCGCGCTTCGCCACCGAGGCGCCGGACCTCAAGGCCCTGGCCGCCCAGGCGGACGTCGACCGGGTCGTGATGGGTACCCTGCTCCGCGCGGGCGAGCAGCTGCGGGCGACGGCCCAGCTCGTGGAGGCGCCGGCGGGGACGCTCGTCTCCTCGCAGACCCTCCAGGTCCCGCTCGGCGACGTCTTCCGCCTGCAGGACGAGCTCGCGCGGCGCATCGTCCAGTCGCTCTCGCCCTCGCTCTCCGAGCGCGAGGGGAGGCGGCGCGGGACGCCGGCCAGCGCCCGGGCCTACGAGTTCTTCCTCCGCGCGAACGAGGTCGTGCGCGACTGGTCGCACGTGGCCGTGGCCCGGGACCTCTACCGCCAGTGCGTGGACGAGGACCCGTCGTTCGCTCCCGCCTGGGCCAGCCTGGGCCGCTGCCACCGCCTGCTCGCCAAGTACTACCTCGACCGCCCCGAGGAGAACCTCGCCCGCGCCGACGAGGCCTACCGGCGCGCCCTCGAGCTCGACCCCGGGCTGTCGGTCGCCCACAAGCTCTTCGCGCACCGCGAGGCGGAGACGGGCCACGCCCGCGACGCCCTGGTCCGCCTGCTCGGGCTCGCGCGCTCGACCCGCAACGACCCCGAGATCTTCGCCGGCCTCGTCCACGCCTGCCGGTACTGCGGCCTCCTCGAGGCCTCCGAGGCGGCCCACCGCGAGGCGCGGCGGCTCGACCCGCACATCTCGACGAGCGTCGTCTACACGTGGTGGGCCCGGGGAGACATGGCGAAGGTCCTCGCGGAGACGTCGGACGCGGGGGACTCCGAGCTGAGGACCATGGCCCTCGAGGCCCTGGGGCGCCAGGACGAGGCCCGCCGGAGCCTGCACGGGTCCCCGATCACGGCCCAGGTGCCGGTGTTCGCGGCGATCCTCCGGGCCCTCGGCGCCCTCGTCGACCGCAGCCCGGACGCCGCCGAGCGCTTCGCCGAGCTCACCGCCAACCACATGGACCCCGAGGCCCTGTTCATGTACGGGGCCTGCCAGGCGCGGGTCGGCGACACGGCGCTCGCCCTCCCCACCCTCGTCGCGTGCGTCGAGCGCGGGTTCACCGTCCCCGAGGCCCTGCGGGTGCACCCGTGGCTGGAGCCCCTCCGCGGCTCGGCGACGTGGGACTCCCTCGTCGAGCGGGCAGGGAGCGCCCGCGACGAGGCGGAGCGCGCCTTCCGGGAGGCCGGAGGGCCGGCCCTCCTCGGGACCTAGTCACGGGGGGGTCCGGGGGGCGCGAAGCCCCCCGGCGTCAGGAAGGCCCCCCCGAAGGTCTCATCGAGCCTTCTCTCCCTGCCCCGCCGCAGAGCCGCCTTCCGCGGGGCCGGCTTGCGGGCCGACCGCCCCGCGGCCTCGCGCTCCACGTCGATCCGGCAGTCGGCGAGCAGCGCCACGAGCGCCCCGATCGCGGCCACCGCCGGCGCGGCCAGGGCGCCCACGACGCCCACCGTCAGGGGGAACTCCGCCACCACCCGGTCCCTCTGCCGCACGATGACCCGGCGGACGTTGCCCTCGTGGACGAGCCGCTTGACCTCGTCGACGAGCTGGCCGCCCTGGCCCTTCAACGTCTCCCACGCCGTTCCCTTCGCCATGTCCGTCCTCCGCAGCGTTCAGGCTAGCACCAACGTGAGATGATGCACCCCGCGTTCCACGAGGAGGCTCGAATGCAGGTGCGCCGTCGCCCCGTCGTCGTACTGTCCGTGGCCGCCCTTCTCGTCGGCCTCGGGTCCGCCGCCCCGGCCGCCGAGAGCCCGCGCCTGCAGGGTTCGTCCCGCGGGGCCCGCAACGGCTGGATCACCGTCCGCCTCCAGGGCACCCCGTCCGACGTCGGCTACCAGCACGGGTCGCTCCTCGCCGCGGAGATCGCGGACGCGGTGGCGGTGGCCCGGCTCTCGCTCACCCACGACGGCAAGCGCGACTGGGCGTTCTACCGCAAGGCCGCGGAGACCGTCTTCTGGCCGCGGGTGGACGCCGAGTACCGCCAGGAGATGCAGGGCATCGCCGACGGCGCGACGGCCGCCGGGGTGAAGCTCGACCTGTGGGACGTCGTCGCGCTGAACGCGAACATCGAGTTCGGCTACTACACGGCGACCCTCGACAAGGACGGCCGCTCCGGCGCCCCCGACAAGTGCAGCGCGTTCGTCGCCACCGGCCGCTTCACGCGCGACGGCCGGCCCGTCATCGCCCACAACAACTGGTCCGGCTACCTCGAGGGCTCGCGCTGGAACGTGATCTTCGACATCCGGCCCGCGGCGGGCACCGCATCCTCATGGACGGCATGCCCGGCCTCATCCACAGCGGTGACGACTTCGGGGTCAACTCCGCCGGCCTCGCGATCACGGAGACCACGATCACGGGCTTCAAGGGCTTCGACCCCGGCCGGCGTCCCGGAGTTCGTCCGCGCCCGCAAGGCCATGCAGTACGCGGCCACGATCGACGACTTCGACCGCATCATGCGCGAGGGCAACAACGGCGGCTACGCGAACGCCTGGCTCGTGGCCGACATGAACACCGGCGAGATCGCGCGCCTCGAGCTGGGCCTGAAGAACGTGACGCTCGAGCGGACGAAGGACGGCTGGTTCGCCGGCGCCAACTTCCCCGTGAGCCCGAAGCTCGCCGCCGAGGAGACGAAGTTCAAGCTCGACGACCCCTCGCTGAGCGCCAACGCCCGAAGGGTGCGCGCGGAGCAGATGCTGAAGGCGAACGAGGGGAAGATCGACGTGGCCTTCGCGAAGCGCTACCTGAGCGACCACTACGACGCCTACGAGAGGAAGGAGAACGCCCCGAGCGAGCGCAGCCTGTGCGGTCACGTGGACCTCTCCCCCCGCGGCATGGGCGACTGGTTCGCGGCCTGGGGCCCCGCGGGCACGGTGCAGTCGAAGGTCGCGGACGCGGCGATGGCCCGTCGGATGGCGCTCGAGGCCGCCATGGGCCACCCCTGCGGCACCGACTACCGGGCCGACCCGCACCTCGCGGCGCACCCCGACTACGCCTGGGCGAAGCCGCTCATGCGGGACCTCGAGGCCTCGCCGTGGACGCTCTTCGAGGCCCCCTAGCCGCATCCGCCGGGGACGCTTCCGCCTAGAGCCAGCCGCGGCGGCGGAACCAGGCGAGCATCCCGCCCGCGGTGGCGAGGCAGATCGCCCAGAACAGCGGGTAGGCGTACGGCCAGTCGAGCTCCGGGAAGTGGTGGAAGTTCATCCCGTAGACCCCGGCGAAGAAGGTCAGGGGGATGAAGATCGTGCCCATGATCGTGAGCACCTTCATGATCTCGTTCATGCGGTTGCTCATCGCGGTCATGTAGGTCTCGGTGAGGCCCGTCGCCACCTCGCGGTAGGTCTCGACGATGTCGATCGCCTGCACCGCGTGGTCGTAGACGTCGCGCATGTACGTCTGGGTCAGCTCCGAGAAGCACTCGTGGGGCTCGCGCTGCATCTTGCTGAGGACCTCCCGCATCGGCCACAGCGCCCGCCGCACGAGGAGCAGCTCCCGCTTCACCCGGTGGATCTCCTGGATGGTGTCCGGGCCCGGGTGCTGGAGGACGCGGTTCTCCAGCTCCTCGAGGCGGTCGCCGAACTGCTCCAGGATCGGGAAGGCCTCGTCCACGACCGCGTCGATCAGCGAGTACGCCAGGAAGCTCGCGTCGTTGCGTCGCAGCTGCGACCCCAGCGTGCGGATCCGCTGGCGGATGGGATCCCACACGTCGCCCGGGGTCTCCTGGAAGGTCAGGACCGTCTTGTGGCCGACGAAGATGCTCACCTGCTCCGTGTGGAGGAGGCTCTCCCGCAGCTCCAGCTCCTTGACGATGATGAACAGGCGGGCCTGGAAGCCCGCGTCCTCCTCGTAGGCCTGCACCTTCGGGCGCTGGGGGACGTGGAGCACGTCCTCGACGGCGAGGGGGTGCAGGTGGTACTTCTCGGCCAGGGCCCGGATGACCCCCAGGTCCCCGAGGCCGTCCACGTTGATCCAGCGCACCGCCGACCATTCCGGCCGGTGAAGGCCGATGAAGGCGGGCAGGTCCTGGACGTCCTCGAAGACGGCCTGCTCCGGCGAGAAGTCGATGCAGGTGATGCGGACGGAGACCGGCTTGCCGGGGACGGCGACGAGCTCGTGCGGCTCGATGCCCGGGGCCGAGCCCGGCCTCGCCTTCTGGAACCGGCGCGGCAGGCGGAGCCCCCGCTTCCCCTTGGGCGGCCCCTTGCGCCCCCGGCGCGGGGCGGGGCGGTCCTCGGCCGGCGCGCCCGGCTCCGCCGGCCGCTCCGGGGGGTCCGCGTCGATCCTCTCCGGGGGCGCGTCGCTGCTGTCGTCGTCGGTCATCGTGATGCTCCTGCACCGGGGCCGGAATGGTCTTCGGCGCCCTCGCCGCTCACGTAGGGTATCGTCTGCGGGCCCTCCGGCAGAACGGCTACCGGCGCCTCCCTCCCGATCCGCTCGAGCTCGCGCGCCACCGCCGCGCCCACGTCCTCGATCGGCTCGAGGTACGCCCGCCGCACCTCGTCCGCCGGCAGCTCGCTCCGCAGGCCCACCCGCGCCTTGAGGCGGATGAGGGCCAGCAGCTGCGCCTCCCACTGGTCGTAGAGGGAGAAGCCCGGGGCCTCGATCGTGTCGAGGAGGGCGCGGGGCGACTCGTGGTCGAACAGCAGCTTCTTGAAGTTGCCGTGCTCGGGGAAGCCGTCGTCGCACCGCGCGGCGGTCGCGATGTAGCCCCCGGGCTCCACGATCTGCGCCGCCGCCGACATGCCCTTCACCGTCTGGTAGAGGTTCTGGTCCAGCGGGTAGCCGCTGTTCGTGGTCACCACGACCGGGAAGGGACGCGGGCAGGCCACCATCGCCGTCTCCCGCGAGAAGGCGCAGGCCGCCTCGTGGGCCGCGATCGGATGCCCGCAGAAGAACCGTGTGATCTCCCTCCGCCGGTTCAGCGTCACGTTCACGCAGAAGTCGAGGGGCACGAGCGAGCCGTTGTGGCGGATGATCGCCTGCGTCGGGTTGCCCTCGAGGAGCCCCCAGGTGCTGCGGCGGTCGCCGATCGTCCGCGCGTCGTGGTAGCGCATGATCGACGCGATGTCGGCCACCGCCGGGAAGACGCCCTTGCAGCCCGCCGGAGAAGCCCGCCATGAAGTGCGGCTCGACGAAGCCGAGGACGATCCGCCGGTCGGCCTCCACGTACTCCCGGTTGAGGCAAACCGTCTCCCCGTCGGCCGACTTCCCCACCGGGACCATCGTGGCGGGGTCGTGGGCCGTGTGGTTGACGAGCCGGTAGCGGTCCGCCACCCCGCGGCCGACCATCGAGGCCAGCTCCTCGGGGGTGTTGACCCGGTGCGAGCCGGTGCCGTTGACGATCGTGAAGCGCTCCGCCGGGACGTGGGCGAGCTCCTCGAAGAGCCACGGCAGCAGCCGGTCGGAGGGCAGTGGCCGCGTCAGGTCCGGGATGACCACCGCAACCCGGTCCGAGGGCCGGACGATCTCCCGCAGGGGCCGGGCGCCGATCGGACGGCGCACCGCCTCGCGGAAGGCCGCCGCCTCGTCCGGGAGCCCGGGCACGAAGCGCGGCTCCACGACCGTCACGCTCGCGCCCGGGATGTCGACGTCGAGGCCCTCGCGCCCGTACTGAAGGTGCACCTTCATCCGCCCAAAACTACGCCGCGCAGGCCGGGCGGTCAACGCGGAGCGCGATAGAATCACACCCGCATGGCGATCCTCAGGCTGGCCGGCGGCGCGGCGCTCTCCGGCTTCCGCCTCGACAAGCTCAACGCCTCGCTGCGGGAAGCGCGCCCGGGCCTGGCGGTGCGAGCCACCCAGCACTGGCACTTCGTCGAGGCCGAGCGGGACCCCTCCCCCGCCGAGCGGGCGACGCTCGAGCGGCTGCTCACCTACGGGCCCGACCTCCCGGCTCCCGCCCCGGCCGCGCTGCGGGGGCGGATGCTGCTCGTGACCCCGCGCCTCGGGACGATCTCGCCGTGGTCCTCCAAGGCCACCGACATCGCCCGCCAGTGCGGCCTCGCCTCCCTCGTCCGCCGGATCGAGCGGGGAACCGCCTTCCACCTGGACGGCGACCCCGGCGACGTGGCCGCCGCCCTTTCCGTGCTCCACGACCGGATGACCGAGGCGGTCCTCACCTCCCTCGACCAGGCCGACCTCCTCTTCCGCCACGTCGCCCCGAAGCCGCTCGCGGAGGTCGACGTGGTCGGCCGCGGCCGCGCCGCCATCGAGGAGGCCAACGCGGCCATGGGCCTCGCCCTCGCCCCGGACGAGGTCGACTACCTGCTCGACCTCTTCGCCGGGCGCGGCCGCAACCCCACCGACGTCGAGCTCACGATGTTCGCCCAGGCGAACTCCGAGCACTGCCGCCACAAGATCTTCAACGCCTCCTGGGTCGTGGACGGCGAGCCGCAGCCGCTCTCGCTCTTCCAGATGATCCGGGAGACGGAGAAGGCGAGCCCGGCGGGCACGGTCAGCGCCTACTCGGACAACGCCGCGGTCATGGAGGGCCGGCGCGTGCGGCGCTTCATGGCGGACCCCGCCACCGGGCGCTACGTCTACCGCGACGACCTCACCCACACGCTGATGAAGGTCGAGACCCACAACCACCCGACCGCCATCTCGCCCTTCCCGGGCGCCGCCACCGGCTCCGGCGGCGAGATCCGCGACGAGGGCGCGACCGGCCGGGGGGCCAAGCCCAAGGCCGGCCTGTGCGGCTTCTCGGTCTCGAGCCTGCGCCTCCCCGGCCACGAGCGGCCCTGGGAGGGGCCGGAGTCGCGGCCCGACCGCATCGCCTCGCCGCTCGCGATCATGATCGAGGGGCCGATCGGCGCCGCCGCCTTCAACAACGAGTTCGGCCGGCCGAACCTCGCCGGCTACTTCCGCGCCTACGAGCAGGAGGTCGCGGGCGTCGTGCGCGGCTACCACAAGCCGATCATGGTCGCGGGGGGCGTGGGCAACGTCCGCGCCGCCCACGCGCACAAGGGCGAGGTGCCGGCCGGCGCCCTGCTCGTGCAGCTCGGCGGCCCCGGCCTCCTCATCGGCATGGGCGGGGGCTCCGCCTCCTCGATGGCGACGGGGGCGAACACCGCCGACCTCGACTTCGACTCCGTCCAGCGCGGCAACGCCGAGATCCAGCGCCGGGCCCAGGAGGTGATCGACCGCTGCTGGGCGCTCGGCGACGCGAACCCGATCCTCTCGATCCACGACGTGGGCGCGGGCGGCCTCTCGAACGCGCTCCCCGAGCTCGCCCACGGCGCCGGCCGCGGCGCGCGCATCGACCTGCGCGCCGCCCCCAACGAGGAGCCGGGGATGAGCCCGCGCGAGGTCTGGTGCAACGAGGCGCAGGAGCGGTACGTCCTCGCCATCGCCCCGGGCAGCCTCGAGCTCTTCCGCTCGCTCTGCGAGCGCGAGCGGTGCCCCTTCGCGGTCGTGGGGATCGCCACCGACGACCACCGTCTCGAGGTGAAGGACCCCCTCTTCGGCGACACGCCGGTGGACATGGACCTGCCGGCCCTCCTCGGCAAGCCCCCCCGCATGACCCGCCACGTGGCCCGCCTCTCGCCGGCTCTTCCCGCGTTCTCGGCCGAGGGGATCGCGCTCGCCGAGGCCGTGCGGCGCGTGCTGCGCCACCCGACCGTGGCCGACAAGACTTTCCTCGTGACGATCGGCGATCGCACGGTGGGCGGCCTCTGCTCGCGGGACCCCATGGTCGGCCCGTGGCAGGTGCCGGTGGCCGACTGCGCCACGACCCTCCTCGCCTTCGAGGGGTACGCCGGCGAGGCCTTCGCCGTGGGCGAGCGCGCGCCGATCGCGGTCGTCGACGGCCCCGCCTCCGGCCGCATGGCCGTGGCCGAGGCCCTCACGAACCTGGCCGCGGCGCCGGTCGTCGCGCTCTCCCGCGTGAAGCTCTCCGCCAACTGGATGGCGGCGGCGGGCTCGCCCGGCGAGGACGCCGCGCTCTTCGACACCGTGAGGGCGGTGGCCCTCGACCTCTGCCCGCGGCTCGGCGTCGGCATCCCGGTCGGCAAGGACTCGATGTCGATGCGGACGGCGTGGGTGGCGGACGGAACGCCGAGGGCCGTCGTCTCCCCGCTGTCGCTCATCGTCTCCGCCTTCGCTCCCTGCGACGACGTGAGGCCGACCTGGACGCCGCAGCTGCGCGCGGACGCCGGCGAGACCGACCTTCTCTTCGTGGATCTCGCCGGCGGGCGGATGCGCCTGGGCGCGTCGATCCTGGCCCAGGTCTTCGGCCAGGTCGGCAACGCGGTCCCCGACGTCGAGGACCCGGAGCGGATCGAGGGGCTCTTCGCCGCCCTGGCCGAGCTGCGGAGAGACGACCTCGTGCTCGCGTACCACGATCGGTCGGACGGGGGGGTCTTCGTGACGCTCGCGGAGATGGCTTTCGCCGGCCGTACCGGGGTCAGCGTCGATCTGAACTCCCTGGTCGGCCCGGGGGCCGACCAGGGAGAGATTCTCGCCGCCCTCTTCAACGAGGAGCTGGGGGTCGTGCTCCAGGCCCGCACCGCGGACCGGGCCCGCGTCCTCGAAACGCTCGCCCGGCACGGTCTCCCCGGCGTCGTCCTCGGCACGCCGACGGCGGCCGACGAGGTGCGGATCGCCTGCGGGGGGCGCGTCCTCCTCGCGGAGCCGCGCACCGCCCTGCACCGCCTCTGGTCCGAGACGACGTGGCAGATGCAGACCCTGCGCGACAACCCGGCCTCGGCACAGGAGGAGTACGACCGCGTCCTCGACACCGGCGACCCCGGGCTGCGCCCCGTCCTCACCTTCGACCCCGCCGAGGACGTAGCCGCCCCGTTCGTCTCCACCGGGGCCCGGCCGCGCGTGGCCGTCCTGCGCGAGCAGGGGGTGAACGGCCAGGTCGAGATGGCCGCCGCCTTCGACCGGGCCGGCTTCGAGGCCGTCGACGTCCACATGAGCGACGTGATCGCGGGCCGCGTCTCGCTCGCCGACTTCGCCGGCTTCGCGGCCTGCGGCGGCTTCTCCTACGGCGACGTCCTCGGGGCTGGCGAGGGCTGGGCCAAGTCGATCCTCTTCAACCCGCGCGCCCGCGACGAGTTCGCCGCGTTCTTCGCCCGCGGGGACAGCTTCGCCCTCGGGGTGTGCAACGGGTGCCAGATGATGAGCGCGCTCTTCGAGCTCATCCCCGGCTCCGAGGCGTGGCCCCGCTTCGTCAAGAACCGCTCGGAGCAGTTCGAGGCCCGCCTCGTGATGGTCGAGGTCCCGGCGAGCCCCTCGCTGTTCTTCGACGGGATGGCGAAGAGCCGCATCCCCGTCGTCACCGCCCACGGCGAGGGCCGGGCCCTGTTCACCCGCGGCCAGAGGCCGGAGGACGCGATCGCCTGCCTGCGGTTCGTGGACGACCGGGGCGCCGTGGCCGAGGGCTACCCGTACAACGTCAACGGCTCGCCCCTCGGGATCACCGGCGTGACGACGCCCGACGGCCGCTTCACGATCGTCATGCCCCACCCCGAGCGCGTCTTCCGCTCCGTCCAGATGTCCTGGCACCCTGACGGCTGGGGCGAGGACTCCCCCTGGATGCGCCTCTTCCGCAACGCGCGCCGCCGCGTCGGCTGAACGGCCCGCCTTCAGGCGCCGAGCGTCTCGAGGCCAAAGGCGCGGGCGGCGAGGGCAAGGCCCCCGTCGTGCGTCGCCACGACGAGGTCCCGACCCATCTGCTCGCGCCAGAGAAGCGCCGTGGCGAGGTGGATCGCATCCAGGGTCCCCAGGGGAGTCGGGAACGGGTCGGAAGCCCGGGAGAGAACCGATCGCTGCAACAGGACCAGATCGACGGCCTCCAGCCACCCCGCCACCACGCCCCGGCGCGCCACCGCCTCCTCGAGCGACAGCGCGCCCTGCAGGCGAAGGCGGTCGATCGTCCGGGGGCACTCGACCGCCAGGAGCTCGCTGGAAACGAGCCCCTCCGCGGACCGGACCTCCTCGAGCGCGCCGGGCTCCCGGAGCACCAGGCGCAGGAGGGCCGAGGAGTCGAGGTACAGGATCACCGCGACGCTCGCTCGTGCAGGAGCAAGGCCAGGCTGTCCGTCCGCTTCTCGGGCGGGGGCGGAAGGGTCATCTGGCCGGGCTTCCGGGTGGCACGCCGCAGGCGAAGCGGCTCCGTCTCCTCGTAGGGCACGATGCGCGCCACCGGTGTGTCGCGATCGAGGACCGTCAGCGATCGCCCCCCGCGCACCGCTCGAAGGTGCTCGCTCAGCCGCGCCTTGAGGTCGGCAATGCCAACGGTCTTCATGACCTATTGTGATCTGATCTGGTCATTTCGGTCAACTCTCCCGTCGGCCGATCACGACGGCCCCGCCTGCTCCTCATCCGGAAAGATGACACCTGGTTTCATTATTCCTTGACAACGGGGGCCGGGGAGGCCTATTTACGGAGCAACAGCTTCAACGCCGTCCCCGGCCGCTCGACCGTGTCGGACGTTCGATCCCGTCGAAAAGGGAGAGTCATGGAAAGAAACCGCGTGCTGTCCATCGTCGGGTCGCTCGTCTGTCTCGCCGGGGGGGTGGCCGGCAGGGCCGCCGGCGGCCAGGCGGCGACGGCCGCGCCCCCGAAGACCCCGGCCGAGCAGATCCTGGCGATGGAGCAGGGCTGCTCCGCGACCGCCGCGGAACGCCAGAAGCGGCAGGCCGAGAAGCCACTGTTCGTGCGCCTCGGCGGCGAGGAGAAGATCCTCGCCTTCACCCGAGAGATCGTCCGCCTGCACCGCCAGAACCCGGCGATCGGCCACTACTTCGCGAAGTCGGACCCCGAGGTGGCGGCGAAGCACGCCGCGGAGTTCATGATCACCGGGACCGGCGGGCCCGCGGTCTACAAGGGACCCGACCTGCGGACCTCGCACGGGCGCATGGGGATCACGAACCAGGACTTCGTGGTCGCGGGAAAGGACATCGTCCAGGCCATGACCAACCTCGGCTACGGCCCGAACGAGGTCGACGAGATGGTGTGCACGCTGGTGTCGCTCCGGGACCAGGTGGTCCGGGAGGACCAGGTCGCCCTGAAGGACTGAAGCCTACCGGCTCATCTCGACGGCCTGGGTCGTGACCCAGTACTTCGCCAGCATGTTGGCCTTCTCCCACTTCGGCAGGGAGGCCGGGTCCTTCAGGTAGCCCAGGAAGCGCCCCGTGACCTCGGCGAAGTGCGGCTCGTGGCCGACGCGGTAGCGGTCGGGGATGCCGATGCGGAGCCGCGCGCCCTCGTCCTCGACCGTGAGGCCGGGCCGGGCCTTCGCCAGCTCGGCGACCCGCTTCTCGACCGCGGCCTTGACCGCCGGCGCGTCGGCCGGCCGGTTCGGCACGACGTAGAGCTCCGGCCGCCACTTCTGCTCCGACCCCTGCAGGATCTCGACCCGCGAGCGGCTCCCCCGCACGATCGCGACGTGCGTGTCGCCACCGCCCTCCGGCGCCTCGTAGTTCCACAGGGCCTCGAGGCGGACGTGGGTGCCGCGCAGCGTGTACGAGACCGCGCCGTTGGCGAAGTAGTCGAGCCGGTCGCCTTTCATCCGGGCGGCCAGGGCCGGGTCGAGCGTCTTTTCACCGGTGAGCCGCAGCAGCTGCGCGCGGTCGAGCCGGGTGGGCCACTTCTTCGCCGCGAGGACCCGGATCTCCGACCGGTAGTCGATCGGCTGCCCGGGGTGGAGGAGGAACGGCACGAGGTCCACGAGGTGCGTCGCCACGTCGGCGAGGGCCTCGCCCTGCTCGGCGGTGTCGAAGAACCAGGCCGGCCTCAGGTTCACCGAGCCCGCCACCACCTTCATCAGGTGGTGGACGCTCACCATCTCGACCGCGGGCTCACCGGCGGTGCCGGGGCCGACCGCCCCCGCCACCTGCGGGTCGCGAACGAGCTCCCCCTGGAGGATCGTCGTGATCTCGGAGCGCTCGGTCATGACGTCGTAGGCGACGAGGCCCTTCTTCTCCGCCAGGTCGAGCGCCCGCTCGAGCTTCGGGAAGTCGGCGGCCGAGATCAGCCAGGGCTTGTCGGCGAGCACGTCGAGGCCGCCCTCCACCGAGGCCAGGATGCGGTCCATCTTGCCCCGGTTGCGCCCGGAGAGCACGACGACGTTGCCCGGCCTCTCGCGCAGCATCCGCTCCAGGAAGTCGGGGCCGGCGTGGACCTCGAGCCGCCAGCTCGTCGGCCTCTCGGCGCGAGCGTTGAAGGCGGACACCCGGCCCAGGTGGGCGAGGAGGTCCGGCCCGAGCGGCGCGTAGACGTGCACCGTGGGGTCGACCCCGGGGTACATCTCCCTCTGGATGAGGCCGGCGTGGAAGTGGCCGGGGTCGAGCGTGATCAGCCGGACCGCCGGCTCGTCGGCGGACGCCATCAGCGCACCCCCGGCCAGAAGCAGGAACCAGGCGACGTGACGCAAGCGGGCACCTCCATGGCGGCGGCCTCCCGACCCGGGAGCCGGCCAAGCGTATACCGCATCGCGGGCCTTCGGCATCCGCCGGGACACGAGTGAGCGGCCGCGGGCGCGGCGGCGTTAGACTGGGGCCGAAAGGAAGGCGCCACGATGCGACTCGCCCGGTTTGCCTGGCTCGTCCTCGCCTGGAACGTCGCCGTCATCCTGTGGGGCGCGTTCGTCCGCGCCAGCGGCTCGGGTGCCGGCTGCGGCGCCCACTGGCCCCTCTGCAACGGCGAGGTCGTGCCCCGCGCCCCGGCCCTCGAGACGATGGTCGAGTTCATGCACCGGGCGACCAGCGGGGTCGCGCTCCTCCTCGTGGTCGCCCTGGCCGCGTGGGTCTTCCGCGCGAGGCCGAAGGGCCACCCGGCCCGCCGGGCGGCGGGGGCGTCGGTCGTCTTCATCCTCGTCGAGGCCGCGGTAGGGGCGGCCCTCGTGCTCTTCGGCCTCGTGGCGGAGAACGACTCGGTGGCCCGCGCCCTCTTCATGGCCGGCCACCTCGCGAACACGTTCGTCCTGCTGGGGTGCCTGGCCCTCGCCGCTCACTGGTGCGGCACGGACGCGCCGCTGCGGCCGGTGGCCGTCTCCCGCTTCGGGTGGCCGATGGCGATCGGCGCCGTCGCGCTCGTGGGGATCGGCAAGAGCGGCGCCGTGGCCGCCCTCGGCGACACTCTCTACCCGGCGCAGTCGATCCTGGGCGGCCTCGCCCAGGACCTCTCGCCCACCGCCCACTTCCTCGTCCAGCTGCGGATCACCCACCCGATCCTGGCCCTCGCGGGGGCGCTGCTCGTGGCGTTGTGCGCCGGCCGCGTCCTGCAGGCGACGGACGAGCCCGCGGCCCGCCGGGCGGCGTGGACGGTCTCGAGCCTCGCGCTCCTGCAGCTCGCCGCCGGCCTCGCGAACGTGGCGCTGCTCGCCCCCGTCTGGATGCAGATCGTCCACCTGCTGCTGGCCGACCTGCTCTGGATCGCCTTCGTCCTGCTCGCGGTGAGAGCGCTCTCGCTCGTCCTGCCCGCCCCGGCCCGGGAGGGTGCTCTGGCCCGGGCCGCGTAGGAGGGGCCCTCAGGGCGGGGACGCCGGGGCCCCCGCCGTCAGGAAGGCCAGCACCTCGCGGTCGAACGCTTCCGGACAGTCGGTGACCGGGACGTGGCCGCAGCCGTCCAGCAGCCTGAGCTCGGCGTGCGGGAACTCGGCCTGGAGCGGCGCCGCGTAGGCGACCGGGATGAGCGCGTCCTGCTTCCCCCACACGACGAGGACGGGCATGTCGGCCCGGCCGAGAGTCCCGTTGAGCCAGTCGCGGCCCGCGCGCATGGACTCGAGGGCCCGCCGGATGATCCACTGCTCCTTCAGGTGGTGGGCCAGGATGTCGCGGGCCACGAAGCCAGGGGGGACGGGGGCGTTGTGGCGCACCGCGGCCACGAGGCGCCGCACCCCTGCCTCGTCCCGCGGCAGCAGGACCTCGGCCGGGATCGCGGGGCCGTCGGGCCGCATCCCCGCCGCGTCCACCAGCACCAGTCGCTCGACCATCTCGGGGTGATCGCCCGCCAGCCGCGCGACGATCCAGCCGCCCATCGAGACCCCGGCCAGGCGGGCCCGGCCGATGCCCTTCGCCTGCATGAAGGCGCGAACGGCCTCGACCTGCATGGGGATCGAGTAGTCGGCCGCGGCGGGGCGCTCCGACTCCCCGAAGCCGGGCAGGTCCGGCGCGTAGACGTGGAACCGGCGGCCGAGCGGGGCGAGCAGCCGGCCCCACTCCAGCGTGGCGCTGCTGCCGAGGCCGTGGACGAGGACGAGCGACTCCCCGGCGCCCGCCTCCAGGTATCGCAGGCGGTACGGCCCCGCCTGGACGTGGGCGCTGCGGACCCCCTGCAGCCACAGGCGCGCCGCCCCGGCCGTCTCGAACACCGTCACCGGCCGCGCGTACGTGAATCCCGCGGCGGCCAGGGCCGCGGCCAAGAGAACCGCGGCGCCCCCGCGACGCGTCACCCTCACCCTCGTCCTCCTCTCCGCCGCGCCGGGCGGGCAGAGGGATTCTATTCTCTCGCCCGGCCAAGGGGAGCGATCCGAGAGCCACCGGCGCATGGAACCGCCGCCGAGGCGATGAGCTAGAATCCCGCCGTCACCACGATGACGTCGCCGCCCGAGACCGACCGGTACGTCCTGGAGCGCTCGAGCGAGGGCCTCGTCGTCGCCCTGCGGGGCGCCTGGCGCCTGTCGAACGGGGTTCCCCCGGTCGAACGCGTGCTTCAGGCCCTCGACCCCGGGGCCCGGCGTTTGGCTTTCCGCGTCGAGCGCCTCGAGGACTGGGACAGCTCGCTCGTGACCTTCGTCCACGGCCTCGCGGTCGAGGCCTCGGCCCGGGGCCTCGAGGCCGACACGACCGGCCTCCCCGAGGGGGTCCGTCGGCTCGTCGACCTCGCTCGCGCCGTCCCGCCGCAGCCGGCCCGCCACGCCGCGGAGGACGATTCCCTCCTCGCCCGGGTCGGGCGCCCCGCCCTCGGCGCCTGGAGCACGGCCGGCGACGCGGTGACCTTCTTCGGCGAGACGGTGCTCGCCCTCGCCGCCTTCGGCCGGGGCCGGGCCCGCTTCCGGCGCGTCGATCTCCTCCACGCCTTCGAGGCCACGGGGGTGGCCGCCCTCGGCATCGTGGCCCTCATCAACTTCCTCATCGGGGCGGTCCTCGCCTTCGTGGGCGCCGTCCAGCTGGTGCAGTTCGGGGCCACCATCTACGTCGCCGACCTCGTGGCCATCGGCGTCGCCCGCGAGCTCGGGGCCCTCATGACCGGCATCGTCATGTCGGGCCGGACCGGGGCCTCCTTCGCCGCCGTGCTCGGCACCATGACGGTGAACGAGGAGGTGGACGCGCTGCGGACGATGGGCCTGAAGCCGGTCGAGTTCCTGGTCCTGCCCCGCGTGCTGGCGACCGCTCTCATGATGCCCGCGCTCGTGGCCTACGCGGACCTGATGGGCCTCCTCGGCGGGGCCTTCGTGGCCGTCGCCGTCCTCGACCTCGGGACCCTGGAGTACCTGCGCCAGACGCAGCACGCCCTCGCCCTGCGCCACGTCCTGATCGGTCTCGGCAAGAGTGTCGTCTTCGGCGGGATCGTGGCCCTGAGCGGCTGCTACTACGGCATCCGCTGCGGCCGGAGCGCCGCCGCGGTCGGCGAGGCCGCGACCCGCGCCGTGGTGATGGGGATCCTGCTCGTGGTGGTGGCCGACGCCGCCTTCACCGTCCTCTTCCACGTGCTGCACCTCTGAGGGAGCGATGAGCGCAGCGGCGCGGATCGAGGTGCGGGACATGACGATGGGATACGGGGAGCGGGTCGTCCAGCGGGACGTGGCCTTCAGCGTGGGACCCGGCGAGATCTTCGTCATCATGGGCGACAGCGGCTGCGGCAAGAGCACCCTCATGCGCCACATGGTGGGCCTCAACGTGCCCCGGTCCGGGGACGTCTACTACGACGGCGAAGGCTACTGGGCGGCGGACGAGGACCGCCGGGAGGACCTGAAGCGCCGCTTCGGCGTCCTCTACCAGTACGCGGCGCTGTTCAGCTCGATGACCCTCGCCGAGAACGTCTCGGTGCCGCTCGTCGAGCAGGGCGCGCTCCCGCGCGCGGAGGCCCTCGCGGTGGCCCGCCTCAAGCTCGCCCTCGTCGGCCTCGCCGGCTTCGAGGACCACTACCCTGCCGAGATCAGCGGGGGCATGAAGAAGCGCGCGGGGCTCGCCCGCGCCATGGCCCTCGACCCCGACATCCTCTACTTCGACGAGCCGTCGGCGGGCCTCGACCCCCTGAGCTCCCGCCGCCTCGACGACCTCATCCTCGAGCTGCGCGACAGCCTGGGCACGACGATCGTCCTCGTCACCCACGAGCTGCCGAGCATCTTCGAGCTCGGCGACAACGCCGTCTTTCTCGACGCGGAGAAGAAGACCATGACCGCCAGCGGCCGGCCGGCCGACCTCAAGGAGTCAAGGGAGCCGAAGGTCCGCGCGTTCCTGAGCCGGGGGCGGCTGTGAGCGCCCGGAACCACCCGCGCCTCGTCGGCGCGTTCGTCCTCGGGGCGATCGCCCTCGTCCTCGGCGCCGTCCTCCTGCTGAGCGGGCGGGACTGGATGCAGAGGCGCGAGCGCTTCTCGATGTACTTCCCCGGCAGCCTCGGTGCGCGGCCTCAACAAGGGGGCGCCGGTCACCTTCCGCGGCATCAAGCTCGGCGAGGTGGCCGAGGTCGCGGCTCTGGCCACAGGCCAGCCCTCTCCCGCCATCCAGATCGAGGTGGTCGTCGAGCTGGTGGGCGAGGTCGTCCAGGCCCCTCCCGGCGTCGCGTTGCCTTTCGGCGACTTCGCCGGCCCCGAGTTCGCGAAGGAGCTCACCGCCCGGGGCTTCCGCGGGCGGCTCATGAGCCAGAGCCTGCTCACCGGCCAGAAGTACATCGACTTCGAGATCCTGCCCCAGGAGCCGGCTCGCATCTCGGGCATCCGCCCCCGCTACCCCGAGCTGCCCACGACCCCTACCGCCATGGAGAAGCTCGGGGACAAGGCCGAGGACTTCATGAACAAGCTGGCCGACCTGCCCGTCGACGAGATGATCGAGAACGTCCGCAAGACGCTCGCGAGCGCGCGCGCGCTCCTCGAGTCGCCCGACCTCCATGGCGCCCTCGACGGCGCCCACCGCACGACCGACAAGCTGCCCGCCACCGTGGACGACCTCCGCGCCGCCCTCGCCGACGCCCGCCGGCTGGTGGAAACCCTCGACGGCCAGACCCGCACGACGGCGTCGGATGCCCGGGATGCGATACGCGCCGCCCGCGAGGCCCTCGACCGCTCCCGCCAGACGATGCAGACCCTGGAGTCGACGATGCAGGGCACGGACGAAGCGAGGCAGCGCGCCTCCCAGACCATGGAGGAGCTCGACCGGACGCTCAAGGCCCTGCGGAACCTCGTCGACTACATCCAGACCCACCCCGAGGCCGTGGTCCTCGGCAAGCCGGAAGGAGGGAAGAAATGACGCGCGCGCGGCGCCTCGCCGTTCTCGCCGTGGCCGGCCTCGTGGCCGCGCTCCCGGCCTGCGTGTCCTTGAAGCGCACGCCGGAGGCGCGGTTCTTCGTCCTGCGGTCCCTCGCCGAGCCTCCCGCCGCCCCCCAGTCGGCCCAGGCCCCCGCTCTCGTGGGGCTCCTCCCCGTCGCCCTGCCCGGCTACCTCGAGCGCCCCCAGCTCATCACCTGGGTCTCCTCGGGCGAGTTGCGGATCGACGAGTATCTCCGGTGGGCGGAGCCTCTCGACGCGGGCCTCCAGCGCACGCTGGCCGCCAACCTCCAGGCCCTCCTCCCGGACACCCGTGTCATCCGCTCCCCCTGGCCCTCGAGCGCCCGCCTGGGGGCCCGCGTGCGCGTCGAGCTGCAGCGCTTCGGCCCCCAAGCCAGCGGCGAGGTCGCCCTCGAGGGCCGTTTCGCCGTGCTTCCCGGGGACGGCGAGCGGCCGCTCGTGGCCCGGCCGGTCGCCCTGAAGCGCGGTCCGCTCGCCTCCGGGCCAACGGGGGTCGACGCCGGCGCCGGCGTCGACGCGATGAACGAGCTGGTCGCCGACCTCGCCCGGGCGATCGCGGCCGCCCTCGGCTCGCTGCCGCCCGAGGCCGGCGAGGCTACGAAAGCTCGATCGGGACCGGAGTGACCCGCCAGACCTCCCGGCAGTAGTCGGCGATCGATCGGTCGGACGAGAACCGTCCCATGCGGGCCGTGTTCAGGATCGACATCCGGGTCCAGCGCTCGGGGTCGAGGTAGGCGCGCTCCACCGCCGCCTGGCACTCGACGTACGAGCGGAAGTCCGCGAGCAGAAGCCACGGGTCCTCGCCCAGCAGCGAGTCCACGATCGGGCGGAACAGCGCCGCGTCCCCCCTCGAGAAGGTGCCGTCGGCGAGGGCGTCGACGACGGCCCTCAGCTCGGGGTCGCTCTCGTAGAGCTCCCGAGGGCGGTAGCCTCCGGCCCGCAGGCGGCCGATCTCGTCCACGGTGAGCCCGAAGAGGAAGAAGTTCTCCTCCCCCACCGCCTCGCGGATCTCCACGTTCGCCCCGTCCAGCGTGCCGATGGTCACGGCCCCGTTCATGGCGAACTTCATGTTGCCGGTGCCGGAGGCCTCCTTCCCCGCGGTCGAGATCTGCTCGCTCAGCTCGGCCGCCGGGAAGATCGGCATGCAGTTCTTGACGTTGTAGTCGGGGATGAAGGCGACGCGCAGGCGGTCGCGGGTCGCGGGGTCGGCGTTCACCACCTCGGCCACGGAGTGGACGAGCTTGATCATGAGCTTCGCCGTCCGGTACCCGGGCGCGGCCTTGCCGCCGAAGAGGACGGTCCGGGGCGGCGCCGCCGCCTCCGGGTCGCGCCGCAGCCGCTGCCAGAGGGCAATCACGTGCAGGACGTTCAGGTGCTGCCGCTTGTACTCGTGGATGCGCTTGACCTGCACGTCGAAGAGGCTGTCGGCGTCGCACTCGACCCCGGCCCGGTCCTGCACCACGGTCGCGAGGTCCTGCTTGTTCGCCCGCTTCACCGCCCGCCACTTCGCCCGGAACCCCGCGTCCCCGGCCAGTGGCTCGAGCCGCCGGAGCCGATCGAGGTCCTTCGGCCATCCGTCTCCGATCGCCTCCGTGACCAGCGCGGCGAGGCGCGGGTTGGCGAGGGCGAGGAACCGCCGCGGGGTCACCCCGTTCGTCACGTTGACGAACTTCTCCGGCCACATCTCGTGGAAGTCGCGCAGGACGTCAGCCTTGAGCAGCTCCGTGTGCAGCGCCGCCACCCCGTTGACCCGGTGGCTGCCCACGGTCGCGAGGTGGGCCATGCGCACCGAGCGGCCGCCGGCCTCGTCGATCAGGCTGAGGCGGGCGGCCCGCTCCCCGTCGCCCGGGTAGCGGCCCCGCACCTCGTCCAGGAAGCGCCGGTTGATCTCGTAGACGATCTCGAGGTGCCGGGGCAGGACGGCCCCGAACATCTCGACCTTCCACTTCTCCAGGGCCTCGGGCAGGAGCGTGTGGTTGGTGTAGGCGAAGGTGCGCCGGGTGATCTCCCACGCCTCGTCCCACCCCATCCCGTGAACGTCCACGAGGAGGCGCACGAGCTCGGCCACCCCCACCGCGGGGTGCGTGTCGTTGAGCTGGACCGCGTACTTCTCGGCGAAGGCCGAGAGGTCCTTCCGCTTCTGCTGGTAGATCCGGATCATGTCCCGCAGGGCGCAGGACACGAAGAAGTACTGCTGCTCGAGCCGCAGCTGCTTGCCCCGCACCCTCTCGTCGTTCGGGTAGAGGACCTTGGTGACGTTCTCGGACTCCACCTTCTGGTCGACCGCGCCCCAGTAGTCCCCCTGGTCGAAGGCCGCGAAGTCGAAGGACTCCGTGGCCTCCGCCTTCCACAGGCGCAGCAGGTTCGCGGTGCCGTTGCGGTAGCCGAGGATCGGCACGTCGTAGGCGACGCCGCGCACGACCCGGTCCGGCACCCAGCGGACGCGGTAGCGGCCTTGCTCGTCCTGGTAGCCCTCGGTGCGCCCGCCCAGGCCCACGTCGAAGGCGATCTCCGGCCGGGGCATCTCCCACGGGTTGCCGAGGGCCAGCCACTTGTCGGTCTTCTCGACCTGCCACCCGTCGCGGATCAGCTGGTCGAAGATCCCGAACTCGTACCGGATGCCGTAGCCCAGGGCCGGGATCTGGAGGCTGGCCAGCGAGTCCATGTAGCACGCGGCCAGCCGTCCGAGGCCGCCGTTCCCGAGGCCCGGCTCCTCCTCCTGGGCGAGGATCTCGTCGAGGTCGTAGCCGAGCTCGGACACGGCCTGCCGCGCCTCGTCCTGCAGGCCGAGGTTCAGGAGGTTGTTTCCCAGGTGCGGCCCGAGCAGGAACTCCGCGGAGAGGTAGCAGACGGTGCGGCTCGCCCTCCGGTAGTAGGTCTCGCTCGTCGCCACCCACCGGCGCATCACCTCGCGGCGCACCGCCAGCGCCAGGGCCAGGTACCGGTCGTTGGGCGTCGCCGCCTCGGGGAAGCGCCCGAGCGCGGAGAAGAGGGACTCCTCGAACTCCTTCTTCACCGCCGCCACGACCTTCCGGTCCGTCATGTCGTCCTCCCCGCCTGCGTTCAGAAAGAGTATCCCAGGGTCAGGCTGAGCCCCCAGTCGTTCTTCTGGGCCCCCTCCGTGGCCGGCTGGCTGTCGTAGCTCTCGTAGCCCTTCAGGCCGAAATAGAAGTCCGAGAACAGCTCCCGGCGGAGGCTGACGTTCGACTCGAGCCGGAAGCGGCCCCACTGGTTGAGGCCGAGGAAGGCGAAGGCCGTGACCCGGATGTCGGTGTTCGGAAAGTCGTAGGCGAAGTTCGCCCAGTCGAAGCCCGTCACCACTTCCACGTTGGTCGTGCTCTCGCCCTCGACCGGCTTCTCGCGGTTGAGGGAGAGGCCCGTCCCGCTCATGAGCTCGTTGCGCTGGCTGCGGGCCAGCATGTAGCCCCAGCCTGCGACGACGCCGCTGCGCAGGTCGTACCCGAGCTCCTGGTTCTGCTCGATCGCGCCCTGGCCGAAGACGCGGTGCCGGCCGGGGAGGATCCTCGTGTACGAGACGGTCAACGAGCCGCGCTGGGTGTCGTCCGCCTCCGGCTGCTGCGTCAGCACGGCGTCGGCCGTGGCCTTGGCCTCGAACTTGGGCCGGCGGTAGCGCAGCTCGCCATCCAGCTCCACCTGGAGGAGCTCGGTGGCGCTCGTGTACCCGGCCCCGGCGTCGATCGAGCCCCGGAACCGGTCCCAGAAGCTCGCCTTGACGAGCTGGATGCGGGCCACGCGGTGGGTGGGCAGGGCGCTCTCTCCCCAGTCGGCCACCACCTCGAGGGCGCCCTCGGACGGCCCGGGGCGGAGAGAGCCGAAGTAGAGCGCGCCCTCCATGTCCTCGACCTCGAAGTACTCGGGCGCCGTGAGCTCCACGACGTTGCCCCACTCGACCTGGAGGGTGCCCATGTCGTCGGTCTTGAGCTCCAGCTTGCCCCGGCTCATCGACCGGATCTCGCCGACGACGCGGGTCCCGTTCTGGAGGACCACGACGTCGACCTTGCCCCCGGCGGGGGGGTTCTCCGCGCGGCCGGGCGCCGCCCCCAGGGCGAGCAGCAGGAGGCTGGCCGCGGCTCGCATCCCGTTCAGCTCCCGAAGACGAAGCCGAGGAGGAAGGTGAGCTTCGAGTAGCGGATGGAGATGTCCTGGCCGAGAGCGGGGACCGGCACGTCCTCCGGGGGGATCGGGGACGCCAGGGGGCCCTCCTTCCGGCCCCGGGCCCACGAGGCCCCCAGCGTGAACCGGTTGTTGCGAAAGCGGAACGACAGGCCCCCGCTCAGGTGGTAGAGGTTCCAGTCCGAGATCGCCACGTTCTCCTGCTGCGGGCCCGCCGACGCGGAGAAGTCCGTGTGGAACGCGCCGTAGACGGACACGTCGTCGCCGACGGCGTGCTCGACGCCGATGCCGCCGTTGAGGACCGCGCGCAGCTCCTGGGTCAGGCCCGAGGCGCCCGGCACGCCCTCGGGCAGCGCGATCACCGTGAAGCGGTCGACCGGCCCGTACCACTCGACGCTCGCGTAGAGGCGCGTCTGCCCGAGGAGCCTCGAGGCGCCGACGCCCACCGCCCACGGCGAGCGGTAGTCGCTGCCGAGGCCGTCCGCGTCCGCGGTCTCGAGAATGGCGGGGTCGGGCTGGCCGTCCCCGTCCACGTCGACGCCCGTCCGGGCGAACGTGTAGCCGGCCTTCCCGCTGCCGAAGGCACCCAGGCTCGGCGTCGTGATCGAGAGCCCGGCGTTCCAGCTCGGGCTCTGCCAGGCGACGCCGAGCTTCGCGAGCGTGCGGTAGTGGGTGTACTCGAAGTCGGCCACGCCGGAGACCGCGAAGGAGCCCCCACCCGGGCCCACGGCCTGGACGCTCAGCTCGCTCCGCTTCCGCTGGCCGCGGTACACCCCGTACCACGTGAGACCGATCCCGACCGAGGGCGAGACCGACCGGGAGACCGTGAGGCCGGCCCAGTCCTCCTCCACCCGCTGGTCGAGGTAGGACTCCGCCGCGCTGCGCACGCCGGCGGCCGCGACGGGGTCGCTCACCCGCTGCCCGAGCCGCACGTCGAGCTTCTGGCGCGTGAGGAAGGACCAGGCGAGGCGCGTGTCCTCCCCGAGCCACCGCGGGAGAACGCCGGCGAGGAGCGAGGGTGCGGCCCCGAAGCGCGACGACGAGGTGTCCAGCACCTCGAGGCCGGGCTGGGCCTCGGTGGTGACGCCCTCCCACTGCACCGACTCCGTCGAGAGCAGGTACGAGGACTCGTTGCGCAGCACGAGGGCGCCGGGGTTGTAGAAGGTGGCGGAGAGGTCGGGCACGCCCCCGATCACCTGCCCGCCCACCAGCTGGCCGACCGGCCCGTACTGGATGGCCCAGTAGTGGGTGTCCTGGGCCGTCGCACGCGGCGCGAGGGCGAGCGGGACCGCGAGCCCGGCGAGCGCGAGCAGGCGGCGTCCCCGGCGACGCGGCGCCTCAGAACCCAAAGCCGTAGCCCACGCGCAGCCGCGTGTCCTCGTCGCTGTGGGCGACGGAAGCGTGGAAGACGGTGTCGAGGGTGTGCATCTGGAAGAAGATCCCACCGCCCCATGACGTGTGCCAGGTGTCCGACGACTCGTGGTCCACGAACACGCGGCCGGTGTCGACGAGGCCGAACACCCCCCAGCGCCCGGGGGCGATGAGGCGGCCCCGGAAGAGCCACAGCCGCGCTTCCAGGCTCCCGTAGAGGGAGGCGTCGCCGGCGAACCGGTTCTTCCGGTAGCCGCGGTCCGTCCGGCTGCCGCCGACGAACGCCGCCTCGAACCAGGGGACCTCGCCCCAGACCCGGCGCCCGCCCACCCGGGCCGCGAGCATCGCGCGACGCCCGACGAGGTACCCGCGCAGCGTCGCGTCGACCGCGCCGAACTCCCCGGAGTCCCACGCCTCGGGGTAGTAGGAGCCCTCGGCCTTCAGGCGCACGCCGGACAGGGCGGGCTTGTCGTCGGCGCGGAACTGGTCCCCCACGGTCCCCGCGAGCCGGTGGCCCCGGGTGTCGAGGTCGAGGCCGCCCTTCACGCCGACCTGGCCGAACTGCCCGATCCCGTACGGCTCCGTCTCGTCCGTGAAGCCGCCCTGGCCCTTCGGGGTGTCCGTGAGCTTGACGTCGGGGCCCGCGTAGAGGCTGAGCTTGCGCGACGGGGCCCACCACGCGGAGAGGAAGAGGTCGTACGTGTCCGAGTCCACGTCGTAGTAGCTGTCGTCCTGGCCCTCGGGGGGCACGTTCGCCGAGTCGTTGCCGAAGCCGAAGAAGTTCAGGTTCTCGAGCTGCGAGGCCTGCGCGTCTACCACGAGGTAGACGTTCGAGTTCTCGCGGCGGAACTCGCCGTCGTAGTTGAACTTGAAGTCGTTGCGCCCGGTGCTGTACTGCAGCTGTACCGTCTGCAGGCTCGCGTAGGGGGACTTGCGGAAGCCCCAGCCCTGGCGCGTGAGGCCGGCGGCCAGGATCAGCTCCGGGTCGGGCTCCCACCAGACCTGGTAGACCGGCCGCGTCCGGCTGCCCCAGTCCCGCCACTCGAGCCACGGCGTCTCGGCCGGCTTCGCCGGCGTCCGGGTCCACTTCCGGCGGTCCCACCGTGTGCCCGGCCCCTCCACGACCAGGCTGCCGCTCGCGTCGTAGAAGCGGGTGCCCCCGCTCTTCGAGTCGTCGAGGTGGTCCTGGCCCGACCCGCCGATCACGCGCAGGGTGATCGGACCGCCCGCCGGCCCCGACGTCGCCACGTCGTCGGCGCCGCCGTTCAGGTAGACGCGCACCTCGCTCGTCTGCCTCGGGTCGAAGGTGCGGCGGAACCACGGCTCGGTCGCGGAGGACAGGGAGAGCGCCAGCTCCAGTCCCCCGTCCGGCCGGCGCGTCGCCCGCACCGTGTCGGCGAGGTCGGTCCCGTGGACGTCGACCTTGCGCGCGAGGCGCCGGTAGTACTCGCGCGAGGCCTCGACGAGGCCGTCCCGGCGCTTCTTGAGCGCCGCCGCCAGCCCCGGCCCGTCGAGCGCGTACCACTCGGGCGGCAGGCGCTTCACCGCGGCGTCGATCACGTCGTCGGTCAGGCGCCCGGCGAGGTCCTTCGCCATCTCCTCGAAGGCGGGGCCCTCCACGGCGGAGAGCATCCAGCGGTCCACCTCGCCGCCCTGGGTCATCCAGCCCTCGAAGTTCGCGTAGTGGTCCTTCCAGTCCATGAACTTCGGGTGGGTGCCGCGGGCGGTCATCAGGAGGAGCCCCCCGAACCGCGAGAAGGCCTGGTCGCGGTCCTCGGGCAGGGGCTCGAAGGGGGTCCCCGGCCCCCGCTGCAGCCAGCGCCACTGCTTGTTGTGACGGTCCCAGTCCTCGATCCAGAGGTCGAAGAGGCGCGCGCGGAGGAGCGCCCGGTCGTCCACGCGCGCCTCGCCGGCGAGGAAGCGCTTCCAGAGGTCGCCCGTGGAGAGGATCTCGGTCGCTCCCGCGAAGCCGGGAGACCCGCCCGGGCCGGGCAGGGGGAACTCCTCGATCGTCCCCGGCTGCCCGCCGAAGGTCTTCCGGAACTCGCCGAGGACCGGGTCGTCGGGCATGAAGACGTAGCGCGGCGTCGTGTGCAGGACGCCCGCCGCCTCGGCGAGCGGGGGCACGACGAACGCGACCCCGGGGTGGTCGGCGGTGGTCGAGTCCTGGAACAGCGACGCCGGCGCCGTGTCCGCCCACTCCGGCGGGAGGATGCGCTTGGGGTCCTTGTCGCAGGCGCGGAACGTGTAGGCCCGGCCGTTCCCTCCCTTCATCGCGAGGCCGACGCTCTGCATCGAGCCAACCTGCCGGACCGGGGCGAGCCCCCCCGCGAACGTCGCGAGGTCGAGCACCTCGAAGTCGATGGGCGTCACCCAGAGCTTCCGGTACCCGGAGCCCATGAAGAGGTTGTGGAAGGCGGAGGTGTCGTAGCCGGGGCGGCCGGCCATGACGCGGCGGGTTTCGGCGGCGGCGGCGGGCGACGACCCGAGGGCGGCCGCCAGGCACAGCGCGAGGCCGGCCGCGGGGCCCCGCGGCGGGCGGACGACGCTCATTCGGTGCTCCTCCCCGGTGGATCGAACGGATGGGCGCGGGCTACTTCTTGTCCTTCTTGTCCTTCCACTGGCGGACCCCAAGCAGCTTCTGGGGGCCGGTCGTGTGGGGCAGCGTCTCCACGACGATCTGGCCCTCCTTGTCGAGGGAGAGCTTCGCCGCCGGAATCGTCACGCCCTCCCCTTCGCCGTCGGCGTTCAGCTTCAGCTCGACGATCCCGAACTCGTAGTCTGTCGAGCGCGTGTTGTAGTACGCCTCGCCGAAGATGATCGGCCGCTCGGTGAACAGGCGCACGATGCGCCCCCCGTCGGGCTGGGGAATCGACGACGCCACGTCGACCTCCCAGGACGGCCACCGCGCGAAGGGCGGCGGGACGATGTACCCGGCCTTCATCTTGCGCAGCTCCTTCATCAGGGCCGGGGAGCCGCTCTCCTTGAAGACCGCGACCAGGCGCATGCGTTCCTCCACGCCCGTCCACGCGTCCACGTTCATCGTGATCTGGAAGGTGCCGCCGCCCGGCAGGCGCATGTTGGCGGTCTGCAGCACGCTGGCCGTGAAGGTCTCTCGCGTCTTCTCCTCGGCCCCGGCCGCGGCCGCCAGCACCAGCCCGGCGCACAGGGCGGAACGAAGGTGGTTCGCCATGCGGCCCTCCTCCCTCACCCGGCGTCAGCTCGGCCGGGACGGCGCCCGGAATCTTGCCACGTTTCGAGCGGCGGAGGCGCCGCGCGGAAACGGGTGGCGGCGCGCCGGTACGGACGGGGAGCCGCTGCGCCCGGCAGCGGCTCCCCGCGGGTCCGTCTAGAACCGGAGGGTGATTCCGCCGGAGAGCTCGAACTGGTTCGCGTACTGGGCGTCGGACACCACGTAGCAGCCCCAGTAGGGGTCGCACCACCAGCCCTCGGAGTCCGACTTGATGTAGGTCGGGGTCCAGCGGCCCTCGAGCCGGATGCCGAACTTGGGGCTCGGGAACAGCTTCAGCCCCGCACCCCAGGTGGTGGAGAACTGCGTGTTCCCCCCGAGGTCACGAGTGGTGCCGCCGGCGGTCACGGAGACCGAGCCGTACTGCGTCGCCCCCAGCCCGCCGAGGATGTACGGGCGCACCGAGGCGTCCGATTCGCCGAAGTTGTAGGCGAAGTACCCGTGGTAGTTGTTCACTTTGACGTCGGCGAGGTCGACGTTGGTCGTCCCGCCGAGCTCGTACTTCGTCGACTGCTGGTCGAACAGGAAGCCCACCTCGACGTTGGGGCTCACGTTGAAGCCGAGGCGCGCGCCCCACGAGAACGCGTCCTTGGGGCCGAAGGAGTCGAACACCCCCACGCCGGGCACGTTCACGGCGGTCTCTCCCCCGACGCCGTCGCTGAACGTCCAGCCGGCCGTGCCGCTGATCTCCACCCGGGGATCCTGCGCCCACGCCGCCGAGCCCGCCAGCACGCCCACCGCCACCATCCATGTCAGCTTACGAATCACTTGGTCGTCTCCTTTGTCTATGCCTGGGTCGTGCCCCCGCGTTCCAGGCGGCGTCACTGTCCGTCTTGCCCAGTTCACCAGAATTCTCACTGTCAGGTCCAACTCAACCTACCACGAAAGCGCCGCAACAATCACTCTGATGCATGACCTACCGACAAGCCATTACGCTTGATCATGTACATCAGTACGAGTGCGCACGCCTTCTACCGCGGCTGCGAGGCGAGCGGGTTGCCCCCGAGCGCGTTCGAGACGTCGGCGATGGCCTTCTGCGCGCGGACGCTGTTGCCGGCTTCGTCGAGCGGCGGCGACACCACCGCGATCCCGAACTTGCCGGGGGAGACAGCGATCAGCCCGCCGCCCACGCCGCTCTTGCCGGGCAGCCCGGTGCGGAAGAACCACTTGCCCGAGTCGTCGTAGAGTCCGGCGGTCGCCATCACCGCCAGCACCTTGGGCACGTAGTCGGCCTTCATCACCTGCTTGCCGGTGACGGGGTTCTTGCCCGCGTTCGCGAGCGTCCCCGCCATCGTGGCAAGGTCCTTCGCCCCCACGCTCACCGAGCACTGCTCCGTGTACACGTCGGTCGCCTGCATCGGGTTCGCCTTGATGTAGCCGTAGGCGTACATCAGGTACCCGATCGCCTGGTTGCGCTGGTTGGTGTCGGCCTCCGACTTGAAGACCTCCTGGTTCACCGTCAGCGGCCGCCCCGCGAAGTCGGAGTAGTAGCCCAGGATGCTCTTCCAGACCGCGTCCCGCGTCGCGCCTTTCACCATGCTGGTCGCGGCGATGGCCCCGGGGTTGACGAGGGCGTTCATCTCCGGCCCGCCGAGTGCTTTCTGGGAGAGCTCGATCGAGACGATCGAGTTGAACCGCATGCCGGTCGCGTCGACCCCGATCGTGTTCGCGATCGCGTCGGGTCCCGACTCCTCGATGACTTTCGCCATGGTGAAGACCTTGGAGATGGACTGGATCGAGACCTCGGACTTGACGTCGCCCGCGGTGTAGACCTTGCCGTCGGTCGTGACCAGCGCGATGCCGAAGATCTTCGGGTCGACCTTGGCGAGAGCCGGGATGTAGTCGGCGTTCTTGCCCTCCTGCAGGTCCTTGTACTTCGCGTACGCCGCGTCGAGTGCCGTCTGGATCTCGGCCGGGCTCTGGGCCCGGGCCGCGGGCACGGCCACGACGAGAGCCGCCACCATCACGGCGAGGAGCCGCAACCCCTTGCCCACCGTCATCTGACCGTTCATCACTTGCCTCCAAAGGACATCTTGAAGTTGTACTTGGCCGAGAACTGGATCCGGAAGTCGTCCGACGTGAAGCCGTCCCGGAAGTTCTCGCGCTTGCCCCACTGGATCTCCGGCCCCATGAACAGGTCGGGCGTGGGGTGGTAGAGCACGTTCGCGAGAGCGTACTGGCCCTTCTTGAAGTCGGAGTCCTTCTGGCCGTCCGTGTTGTCGATGTCCACGAGCGAGTAGCCGACCGTGCTCGTCCACTCCTCGTTCCAGTTGAGGTCGAGGAACGCGACGATGCCGAGGATGGGCAGGGCCTTGCCCAGGATGGGGGTCCGCGGGTTCGAGAAGTTGTTCTGGATCCCGACGTCGATCGGGGCGTCGTTCCAGTAGTTCTCGACGCCCTCGCCGAAGGCGACCTGGGTCCGCAGGACGTGCTTCTGCGATCTTCAGGTTCGAGCTGAGGTTGATGCCCCAGCCCGTCGCCTCACCCGTCAGGTCGAGACTCGTCGGCGTTCAGGTCGTCCCACTTCATCTTCCGCAGGATTCCGGCCACCTGGACGTGGCCCCAGCCCTTCTGGTAGCGGAACTGGGCCGAGAGGTCGGGCAGCGGGAAGCGAGCGGTCACGCCCTCGAGCTCGATGCGGCCGGCGTAGACCCCCTGGTCGGCGCTGGCGCCCGGCCGCTCGAGCGCGACCGCGAAGCGCGAGTCGCCGTTCTGCCAGGGCGTCCACCGCAGCTGGACGTTCCGGAAGAAGACCATCCCGTTCGGGCCCCAGTACTCGACCGAGTTCGGGAAGACGTCCGGGTCCATGAAGGGGCTCCACGTCTGCCCGGCCCCGATCTGGCCGAGCTCGCCCCAGGCGTGGCGCAGGCGGAACGTCGTCTGCCCGGCGTCGACGCCGGTGCCGAACAGCTCGAACTCGAAGATCGTCTTGATCTCGCCGACGTCGGTGGGGATGAAGCCCTTGACGCCGAGCCGGCTCTGGCGGACGCCGGCGAAGAAGTGGCCGTCCTCGCCGTACTCGTTCTCGTAGGAGGGCAGCTTGGTCGGCCGGACCGTGTCGTACCAGTCCGGGTGGTTCTGGCTTCGACTGGTAGCCCATGTCGAGCATGGCGAAGCCGTAGATGTCCATCCGCGGCTTGGGCTCGGGCTTGGGTGCGGCCTCCTGGGTGGCCACGGCGGCGGGCGTGGGCGTCGGCGTCGGCTCGGGGCCGGCGGCGCCCGTCGGCCGCTCCGGCCCGCGCCAGGGGCGCCGCCGCGAGCGAGCAGCGACGCGACGACGTGTTCTCTCTCACGATTGCCTCCTTGCTCACTTCGGGTTGGCCTTCTCCCACGCTCGGACCCTCAGCCGGGCCGCGTCGAAGAGGCGCTCGTAGTTGCCCTTGCGCAGCTTCTCGCTCGCCTCGGGCGACAGCTTCGCGAAGAGCGGCGCGTACAGGTCGTAGACCTTCAGGTACTTCGCCTGCTCGGTCGGCGCCACCTCGTCGGTGCCGAACAGGAACCGGTCCGGGTAGCGGTTGATGAGGTCGGCCGCGGCCTGCGTCGTCTCCGGCGTCGCCACGAGGTACTTCGCCGTCTCGTCCCACGAGATGTCGAAGTACACGTGCGCGCAGCTCGGGGTTCGAGGAGCGCGCGCTCGACGATCCCGATCTGGTCCTCGACGGGGCGCACGATCCGCCCGAGGCCGCAGTGCGCCCAGATGACCGTCGTCTTCGGGTGGCGCTTCAGCACCTGCCGCCAGCTGCACGACCGGGTAGGGGTCCTGCCCCGGCTTCGGGAAGGGCATGTCGACGTCGTTGTGCAGGATCACGACGAGCCCGGCCTCGGCCGCGAAGTCGAGGATCCGGTCGAGGGCGGGGTTCGTCAGGCTGGCCGTCTCCCCCGCGACCTTGGCGGACACGAACTCCTTGTGGATCGTGAACTCGCCGATCCCCGAGAAGACCCCGGGGAACGTCTGCAGCACCCGCTTGATGTGGTCGGCCGCGTACATGTCGGCCGGGTTGAAGCCCGTGATCATCGGGTCGAAGCGCGCCTGCTCCGCCGGCGTCAGCGAGCGGTACGCCATCGCGATGAAGGCGTCGGTGAAGGAGTAGTAGTAGAGCGGCGCGTCCGTCTGCAGGTAGTACGTCGGGGCGAAGTCGCCCGTGTTCCCGTACGACCACGTCTGCTGCAGCGGGATCCCGAAGAGGGCCACGCGGCCCACCTTGTCGCCCATGATCTTCAGGAAGTCGTGGATGTCCGTGCCCTGCTGGACGTAGTTCGTCAGGTGGAAGTGCGCGTCGTGCACCTCCGGGGACGGCGCCCCTCGTGGCCGTGTCGCGGCCAAAGGCCGGCGCTCCGACGGCCAGCGCGACCCAGAGCCCGAGCGCCTTCCCGGAGGACCTGACCGTCTGGCCCGTTGTCCGCTCCATTCCTTCCGTTTCATGACCCTTCGTCCCCCCTCAGAAGTTCATCTCGAAGTTCGTGTGGAAGACGTCCCCGTTGCCTCCCACGGGATAGGGAACCGCCGTGTATCCCACGGGGCAGTTGTTCAGGTGGAGCCACTCCGCGTTGACGCGGAGGCCGCGCTCCTTCACGAAGTACCAGTTGACGCCCGCGCGCAGCTCCGACGCGTCGCCGTAGCGGTCGCCGAGATCGCCGAGCCGCTGAGGTACACCTGCAGCGTCTTCGGCACGACCATCGCCGAGGACTGGACCTGGAACCCGTGTATCGTTGATGTCCGCGATGCCCGCGGTGCTCGTGCCCCTGAAGTTGCTGAGCCAGCGCCAGTAGTACTCGGCCTCCAGCGAGAGGCCCCTGTACTTGACCCCGCCGTCGACGCTCACCATGTCGTAGGTCACCTTCTCGACGGTGATCCCGGGGCCGAAGAGGTCGGGCGTGAAGATGACGCTGCCGTCGGTGAGCCGGATCTGGCTGTTCTCGATGCCGTTCGTGCCCGGCTGGCTCTGCTTGTCCTCGGTGCTGTGCGTGTAGTGCGCCCCGAGCCGCGTCGCCAGCTTCTCGTGCTGGTCGAAGTCGCCGAAGGTCCCGTAGAGGCCGAACTCGCCGGTGGTGGGCAGCCACTGCAGCATGAGCGACGTCGTGTCGATCGTGTTGTCGAGTCTGCGACGCGCTCACGCCGAGCGTGCTCAGGTTGTTCCCGAGCATCGCCATGGTACTTGAGCTTGGTGGAGATCTCGCCCTTCAGCCAGATGCCGGTCGTGTAGGAGCCGCGGAAGAACTCGTCCGCGGTCAGCCGGTCGTCGACGCCCAGCCAGTAGGGGAACTGGCCCTCGGTGCTGCGCACGCTGGGAAGGCTCGTGATCCCGGCGCCAAGCGTCACGTGGCGGTTGAACACGTAGCTCAGGTTGCCGGCGCCCACCACCTGCGCCGGGTCGCCCTGCGACGGGTTCGAGGACCAGACGTAGAGGTAGTAGCGGAACTTCGGCGTCAGGAACCAGCCGGAGAACGGCAGGAAGAACTTGTTGAGCTGGATGTCCTCGCGCTGCTGGACCGTCTGGGTATTGCCGAAGGAGTCCACGTAGGTCGGGTCCAGTCCCTTCTGGTTCAGGTAGCGCGCGTAGCTGAAGAGCCGGACGTAGATCTCGCCCTTCTCCCCGGAGATGATCCGGAAGCCGGCGTTGGGGACGTATTGCAGCGGCTTCGCCTTCTCCTTCGCCTCCTCGACCTTCTCGACCGCCTCCGACAAGCCCCGGCCGACGACGAACTCGGCGCTGCAGCCGTCCGAGACCCAGATGCCCGTGTCGTCGTAACCCCAGGACTTGCCGAGGAGGCACGCGGCCTCGCCCCGCGAGCGGGCCAGGGCGACACCCTTCGACGTGTCGGCCGGACACACCTGCCGCTCACCGGGCTTCGAGGCGCAGGTCACGATCGTCGTCTGGGCCGCGAGACCGCTCGGCAGCGCCACGAGCAGGACGGCGGCCAGCAGCGCACCTCGGCGCCGTCGAGTTGCCGGCCGCCGCTCCTGTGCGAAAACCGTAGCGCCAACGAACGACAGCGCGGCGGCGAGGGTCCCCCTCGGCATGTGTTCAACTCCTTGGATATCCAACCTACGTATGCGGTGGCTACGTTCAGTATTCCACGAATAGCCGCTGCATTTCCGCCAGGCTCCGCGGCTTCAGGAGCGCGAGCCGCAGCAGCACCCGCGCCTTCTGCGGGTTGAGGTCGTCCGAGGCGATCAGGCCCAGCTTGTCGTCGTCCACCTCGACGTTGCGGCCCACCCGGCCCGTGACCACGCGCGAGGAGCGGACGCACACGACACCCTTCTTCGCCTGGGCGGCGAGGGCGTCGAGGCCGGCCTTCGTCATGTTGCCGTTGCCCACGCCGGCGATCACGATGCCCTTCGCGCCCGCCGCGACCGCCCCTTCGATGATCGCCCCGTCCATGTTCGCGTGGGCCATCACGATGTCGACCCGGGGCAGCGCCGTCACCCCGTCGAGCGAGAACTCGCTGTCCAGGGTGTTGCGCCCCACCGGCCCGCGGTAGAACTCCGCCTCGCCGTAGGCCACGACGCCGACGAGGCCCCGCAGCGGCGAGAGGAAGGTCTGCACCGCCGTGGTGCTCGCCTTGGTGAGCGAGGACGCCCCGTGGATCCAGTCGTTGACGACGACCAGCACGCCGCGGCCGGCCGCGTCCTTGTTCGCCGCCACCGCCACCGCGTTGTAGAAGTTGAGCGGGCCGTCCGCCGACAGGGCGGTCGACGGCCGCATGGCGGCGGTCAGCACGACCGGCTTTTTCGTCTTGACGACGAGGTTCAGGAAGTAGCCCGTCTCCTCGATGGTGTCGGTGCCGTGGGTGATGACGATTCCGTCCACGTCCGGCATTGCCGCGATCTCGTTGACGCGCCTCGCCAGCTTCAGCCAGACCTCGTCGTTCATGTCCTGCGAGCCGATGTTGGCGACCTGCTCGCCGCGCATCACCGCGAGCTTCTTGGCCTGGGGCACGGCGGCGAGGAGCTGGTCGACGCCGACCTGGCCCGACGTGTAGCCGGCTTGCACGTCGCTGGCGGCGGCACCGGCTATGGTGCCGCCAGTGGCGAGGACGACGACGGTCGGCAGCTTGTCCGCCGCGAGCGCGGGGACGGCCAGCAGCATGGCGACGAGCGCCAGCGTCCACTGGAGTCGGATCTTGCGCGTCATGAGGACCTCCTGAGTCCCGGCCCGCGCGAAGCGCGGGTCGATTTGAACCGGTTCGTTGTCCCGTCCGTTGTCCTGTCCGTTGTCTCGGCCCGGGAAAGCCCCTCGGAAGGCCGGTCTCTCTCTGGCGGACGGGTCTGAAGCTTCATCGGGTCACCAGCACGAGCCAGGGAATCCCGACGACGAGGTACAACACGAGATTGAAGGCGGTGGTGAGGGCGCCCAGCCGGTAGAGCTCCCCCTGGGAGAGGTAGCCGCTCCCCGCGAAGAGCAGGTTCGCGCTCGACCCCTGCGGCGTGTTGGCCGAGAAGAAGTTCGTGGCGAAGAGCAGCAGGAACGCGAGGATCGCCACCGGGACGCCCAGCTTGACGCCCACGTCGAGGAAGACGCCGAAGAGGGCGAGGAGGTGGGCGGTCTGGCTCACGAACAGGTAGTGCAGCAGCACGTAGGCGACGACGAGCACCACGCCGGCCGCGGGGGCGGACAGGCCTCCGAGGGCCCCGGCCAGCCGCTCGCCCAGGTAGCCCATGAAGCCCAGCTCGTTGAGCTGGCCGCTCAGGGTGAAGAGGACGGCGAACCAGATGAACGTCGCGAGGACGTCGCCCTCCTTGGCGATGTCGCCGAGGGTCAGGACGCCGGTCGCGAGCAGGACGCCGAGGCCCAGGAATGCGACCGCGGTCGAGTCGAGGCCAATGGTGGCCGCCGCGGCCCACAGGCCGACCATCCCCGCGAACGTGGCGGCCACGATCTTCTCGTGCGGGCGGAGCGGACCCAGCTCGGCGAGTGCCCGCCGTGCGGCCCGCGGCGCCTCCGGCGTCGCAGTCACCTCGGGAGAGACGACCTTGTAGAGGACGAGCGGCAGGAGGGCCATGGCGGCGAGCGTCGGGATCGAGGAGGCGACGAGCCAGGAGCCGAAGCCGATCTCGAGGCCGTACCCGCGGGCGATCTCGGCCCCGAGCGGGTTTGCGGCCATGGCCGTGAACCAGAGGGCCGACGAGACGGTCAGGCTCGCGATGCCCGAGAACATCAGGAAGCTCCCCAGGCGGCGGCGGCTCTCGTCCCCCGGCTTCGCGCCCGCGGCCTCGGCCACGGACAGCACGAGCGGGTAGAGGACGCCGGAGCGGGCGGTGTTGCTCGGGAAGGCGGGGGCGATCACGCCGTCGACAAGGAACACGCTGTACCCGAGGCCGAGCGTCGATCGACCGAAGGCGCTCACCACCAGGTGGCCGAGGCGCTCGCCCAGGCCGCACTTCACGACCGCGCGGGCCACCAGGAAGGCGACCACGATCAGCAGGATCGTGCCGTTCGCGAAACCCGAGTAGGCCTTCACCGGTGGCAGCGTTCCGGTGAGCACGGCCGCGGCCAGGGCAAGGACGGAGGAGGTCAGGATCGGAAACGCGCCGATCACGACCGAGACGATCGCCGCCACGAAGAGCGCAAAGAGGTGCCACGCGGCCGGGACCAGGCCCCCCGGTACCGGAGAGAACCAGAGGCCGAGCGCGAGGGCAAGGACGGCCGCCCGTCCGAGGAGTGTCTTTCGGTCGCCCGCGGACGCGCTCACGGCGTCGTCCCCCTCCGGCGCACCCGGCCCTGGAGGCGCTCGGCCCGGCCCTGGATCGTGCCGTCGTCGAGGGCGAGGACGTACTGCCAGCTGAAGGAGTACTCCCCCTCGAGGCCGGCGTAGCGGCCCGTGCCTCCGGTGATCGTGCCGACGAGGCGCCGGCCCGTCGCCAGCGCCTCGCCCTTCAGCCGGCTGAAGATCCGATCGCCGTGCTCGTCGGTCCAGACGCAGCGACCCGCGCTCAGGCCCTCGCCGTCGTCGAAGGCGATCGCCTCCGCCTCGAACCCGCGGCCCAGCCCCTCGCCCTTCTTGATGACGAAGGCGCCCGAGAACTCGTAGATCGTGGCCGCCGCTCCGCCCTCGACGGCGACGGCCTGCCGTCGTCCCGCGGCGGACCAGGCGCCTTCGAACGTGCGCCACCCGTCGGCGGGCGGCGCCGCCTGGCCCGCCCCCGCGAGGCTCGCGAGAAGGAGGGCGAGGCAGCCGCCCGCCACCGTCCTCCCTGGGCTCACGCGGGGCGTCCCTGCCCCGTCATGGCGGCGGGGTCGAGCACCTTCGCGATCTCGGCCTCGCTCAGGAGCTTCTTCTCGCGGACGAGCTCCAGGATCCCGCGGCCGGTCTTCATCGCCTCGGCGGCGAGCTCCGTGGCCTTGTCGTAACCGATCACCGGGTTGAGCGCGGTGACCGTCCCGATGCTGTAGTCCACGTAATGGCGCATGATGTCCACGTTCGCGGTGATGCCCTCGACGCAGTGGACGCGCAGGGTGCGGGCCGCGTTCATGAAGATCGTCTGCGCCTCGAAGACGCAGGCCGCGATCACCGGCTCGAACACGTTGAGCTGGAGCTGCCCGGCCTCGGCTGCCATCGAGACGGTCAGGTCGCTGCCGATGACCCGGAAGCAGACCATGTTGACGACCTCGGGGATGACCGGGTTGACCTTGCCGGGCATGATCGACGAGCCGGGCTGCTTCGCGGGGAGGTTGATCTCGCGCAGGCCGCAGCGGGGGCCGGAGGACAGCAGCCGCAGGTCGTTGCAGACCTTCGACAGCTTGATGGCGAGGCTCTTCATGCAGGACGAGTAGAGGACGAAGGCCTGCGTGTCCTGGGTGGCCTCGATCAGGTTGGCGGCGAGGTGGATCGGGAAGCCGGTGATCTTCGCGAGGTGCGCCGTGCACTTCTCCGCGTAGCCGGCGGGCGCGTTGAGGCCGGTGCCGATGGCGGTCGCGCCCATGTTGACCTCGCAGAGGACGTTCTGGATCCTCTCGAGCGCCTGGACCTCGCCGGCGAGGGTCTCCGCGAAGGCCTCGAACTCCTGCCCGAGCGTCATCGGCACCGCGTCCTGCAGCTGGGTCCGGCCCATCTTCAGGATGCTGGCGAACTCCTTGCCCTTGGCGCGGAAGGCGGCGATCAGCTCGTTCACGGCCGCCACGAGCTCGACGTTGCCGAGGGCCATCCCCACGTGCAGCGCGGAAGGGTAGGCGTCGTTCGTGGACTGCGAGCAGTTGACGTGGTCGTGGGGGCTGCAGTGCTTGTACTCGCCCTTCTCGTGCCCCATCAGCTCGAGGGCCCGGTTCGCGATCACCTCGTTCGCGTTCATGTTGGTCGAGGTGCCGGCCCCGCCCTGGAACACGTCGAGCCGGAACTCGTCGTGGAGCTTCCCGTCGATCAGCTCCTGGCAGGCGCCCTCGATGCCCTTCAGGATCTCCGCGCGAGAACTGGCCGCAGTCGACGTTGGCGCGGGCGGCGGCGAGCTTGACCATCGCGAACGCCTTGATGACGTTCGGGTAGAGGCGCAGCTCGACGCCCGAGATGTGGAAGTTCTCGAGGGCGCGGGCGGTCTGGACGCCGTAGTAGGCGTCGGCGGGAACGGCCTTCTCGCCGAGGAGGTCGTGCTCGAGGCGCGTGGCGGGCGTGGTCATGTCCGTTCTCCCTTTCGACTACTTACGGATGCTGGGTTGTTCGGCCTCGTGCAGGTAGCCGAGCAGCTCGGTCTCGAGCCGCAGCCGCAGCGCGGCGTACTCGCGCCTGAGGTCTTCGCTGGACTCCTGCCGGGACAGGGCCCGGGTGCAGGCCTCGTAGTCGTCGCACAGCTCCCGGAAGATCGCGTCCCGCTCGAAAAGACAGGCCACCCGTGGTCGGAGGTGGGGGAACTGCTCGCTGACGAGCTGGAGGGATCGGGTCATGGGTGGCCTGCAAGTCGAAGATGGACCCGGGGATGGGCCCCGGGGAAGTAACAGCCGGGTAAGTTACGGTTTCAGGGCCCGGGGGCGGCCCGGGAGTCCCCTCAGGTGCGGCGACAGCGGTGCAGGCTGTGCCCCTCGACGCGCAGCGCCGGGCTCCAGGCCTCCAGCGACCTCACCCACTCCGGGAACGGTCGATACAGTGCCTCGCAGGCGAAGCCGGGGGCCGACGGCTGCTCCCAGGCGGAGCCGATGACCAGGAACGCGCGCCGCTTCGGCTCGGCCTTTTCGAGAGACGAGGCCCGCTGCAGCACCAGCTCCCGGGGGCGGTAGAAGTGCATCTCCAGCCCCGCCGGCGACCAGGGGGACGTCGGGCTCAGCTGCACGGCCACGAAGCGGTCGGGCCAGCTCCGGTAGACGTGGCGCTGGAAGGCCGTCTGGGGGCGGGGCGGGACGAGGGTCAGCCCCGCGAGCGCGGCCAGGTTCACGGCCAGGAGCAGGCCCAGAAAGAGCCGCACCGGCCGCCTCGCCAGGCCGGGCAGCCAGCCCTCCGCGCGCGAGGCGGCCAGCACGAGTAGAGCCGGCGCGAGCGGCGCCACCGGGAACAGGAAGCGCATCTCCTTGTGGGCCAGGGCCACGTGGGCGAGGACGAAGGGTGCCGTGGACGCGCTCAGGATGTGGCCGGGGAAGCGCACCCACGCCGTGGCGGCGCCGACGAACGCGAGCAGCACGAGCGGGGCGAGCACACTCGTGCCCGCCAGGGAGACGTACCCGTACCAGGGGCGCGACCCGAACCGCTCCGCCGCGACGTCCTGCCAGAGGTTGACCTCCAGGTACCTGAGCGGGGGAAAGGTCCAGCCGCCGTATCCCCAGCGGTCCACCACGCCGGCGAGCGCCACGACCGGGAGGACACCCGCGGCCAGCAAGCCCACGTCCCGCAGCCGGAGACGACGGGTCGCGAGCCCCCACACGGCGAGACCGGCCGGCACAACGGCGGCCGCGAAGCGGACCTCGAACGCCAGACCGAAGAGGAGGCCCGCTCCCAGGAGGAGCGCGGTTTCTCCCCGCCCGAGCGTGGCGCGGGCCAGCGCCGCGACCGCCAGGACCGTGAACGACGCGGCCAGGCTCTCGGACGACGTGCGCGCCGCGAGGAAGGGGGTCCAGAAGGCGAGCCAAGTGAGCGGGACCGCCCAGCGCCGTAGCGCGGGGCCGGGGACCAGCGTCGGGAAGCTGCGCGTGAGCGACACGAGGGCGACCCACATCAGCAGCCCGGAGAAGAGGCGGAAGACGAGAGCCAGCCGGAACGGGTCGGCTCACGCCGACGGCGCCCGCCGCCCGTGCCAGGACCACGTACAGGCCCGGCTGCAGCCACGAGCGGATCTGCGCACGGTACTCCCACGGCAGGGCCTCCACCGGGGTCCGGCCGAGCTTGAAGGAGGCGAACTCGATGGTCTGGAAGTGCTCGTCGGCGCGGTAGTAGCCCTCGCTCCGGAAGGCGGCGAGGACGATCAGGACGAGCCCGACGATCGCCCAGCGTCGCACGAGCGCTCTAGGCGTCGGGGCCCGTTCCCCGGCCGGGCACCACCACCACCGACACGAGGCGGGCGATGAGGATCGCGGGGTACAGCGTTCCCACGACCGCCTCGAGGCTGACGAGAGACCGGGCCACGGCGTGAACCGGCAGCACGTCGCCGTAGCCCACCGTCGTCAGCGTCACGAAGCTGAAGTAGAAGAAGGCGCGGGGGCCGTCCGCGGGGCTGACCGGCCCGGAGAAGGCCCCCGGCCGCAGGAACTCGACGAAGGAGTAGGCGTAGGCCCAGATGACGCCGAGCAGCAGGTAGGCCGCGACGGCGCCCTGGATGCGGTGATAGGTGATGGGGCCGCTCCGCAACGTCTGCCCGAGGACGACGGCCAGGAACAGGAGGAGGGACAGTAGCCCCGTCCCCCGGACCCAGGGCTCGGGCACGGGCAGGACCCAGCTGCCGAGGGACACCGCGAGCGTGATCACGGCGACCGGCATCAGCACCATCCTTGCCGACCAGTGCCGGGCCAGCGCCTGGACGCCCGAGATCAGCAGGAGGGCGTAGAAGACCTCGCCGACCAGGCTGGGCCCCATGCCCGGCGGCACGACCGGCGGCACGACGAAAGCGAGGATGAAGAGGACGGCCGAGAAGATGGAGAGGCCCTTGTCGTCGGCCCAGAACCGGGTCAACGCGTCGATCGCGGGCCGACGACGCCTGTAGGCCGACGACATCAGCGGGGCATCCGGAACCGGTCGTCGTCGAGCGGGACGTTCGTCTCCACGCTCTCGACGACGATGCGCAGCCGCCGGGGCCGGCCCGGCACTCCCGTCTCGATCGAGCGCGCGAAGGCGACGCCGCCGGTCTCACGGTAGTCGCCGAACGTCGTCTCGAGCACCACCTCGTGCCCGCGCAGCGTTCGAGTCGACAACGTCCGCACGACGAAGCCCGTTCCGGCGTCGACCCAGACGTGGCGCACGGCGCCCGAATTGAGCGTCACCTTCAAATGGTGCGCGGGGCCGCCGGGCAGCGCCTCGCTCCCGACGAGCTCCACCGCGTGGCCCTTCGCCTTCCAGTCGACGAGCGGCCCGTCGATGTCGGCCTGCTCGGCGATCCGGGCGGCCTGGTCGGCCGGGAGCGGCTCGGCCTCGAGCCGGCCGTCCAGCGGCGACACGCTCCAGCCGGCGGACCCGTCCCAGGCCCAGACGCCCGTCGTGCCCTGGAAGACGAACTCGGTCCGGATGCGGCCGGGCCGCGCGATCTCGCGCCGCACGATCGCATGACGGCCCGGGCCCTCGGTGGCTCGGCCCGTCATGCGCACCGTGCGCACCGCCGCGAGCGCCTCCCGGCCGCCCCGCGCCGCCACGTGCCGGGCCACGATCTCGTCCACCGTCTGCGCCGACACGGTCGGCGGCACGGCCAGAGCCACTGCTGCGATGAGGAACCGTGCTTTCATGGCGCTCACCTCGGCACCGGCTGCGGCCGTGGGGCCGGCCGGGGAGGGTTCGGCCGGACGACCGGCCCCACCGGCCAGGAGACAGGCCCGGCTCCCCAGCCGTACCACAGCGGGATGCCCTCGCTCGTCTGCTCCGCCCCCGCCTCCGCCTCGCGGGCCCTCGCCTCGGCCTCCGACGCCCGGGCCTCGGCCTCGCGCACCCGCGTCTCGGACTCCCGGCGCTCGCGGTCCCGGGCGTCCTCGGCGGCGCGCTCGCGCAGCATCGCCTCGTGCTCGGCGGGCGTGATCCACTCGCCCTGGTACTGCACGTAGCCCCGCGCCCGATAGCTCTCGTCCTCGCTCACCCAGCGGCCGTCCACGAGCACGTTGCCGAGGGCCTCGTTCGCGCGCGGGTCGAGAGGCGACGCGGCCAGCGCGCGGTGGTACGCCTCGCGCGCCTGCGTCCCGAGACCGCGGGCGTTCGCCCACTCCCCCAGGGCGACCCAGCCGTCCGCGTCCCCCGCGGCGAGCTTCCCGGCGCGCTCCTCGTACTCCTGGAGGGGCGAGCGCCCCTCCTCGATGCGCACCACGCTCGAGGCGGGGACCGCGATCTTTCCGGCCCCGACGTCCACCTCGACCATGGTCGCGGTGCGGCTGACGATGCGGCCGGACAGCCGGCCGCCGCTCTTCAGGAACACCTCGTCGGCGGCGGCCGACCCGGACAGCAGGACAGCGGCGAGAAGGAGAGCCGGTACCCTCATGGATTTCCTCTCATGGAACGGCCGAGCCGTGACGTCGTCAATACTAGCGCGCCGTGACGCCGCCTCCCACCTCGATCTCGTGCCCCCGTCTCAGCTGGGCTGGGATTTTCCCGCCGCCGCCGTCCCGGTCTCCTTCAGGACGAAGGTGAGAAGGACGGCCAGGCCGACGCCGTAGAGCAGCGGCTCGAACGCCGTCTGGTAGTGGTCCAGCGTCATCGAGTCGGCCCCGCCCGACACCGGCCTTCAGGATCCCGCCGAACACGGGGCCCAGGAGAGCGCTGAACGTGAAGTTCAGGAAGTTGACGACCCCGGTGGCCGTCCCGCTCACCTCCGGCGGGTTCGCCTCCTTGATCACGGTGTACGGGAGCATCGCCGCGCCCGAGACGAGACCGGTCACGAGGCCGAGGAGGTACGGGGGCAGGACGTTCACGGGGCCGTAGAGGATCCAGGCGAGGCACCCGAGGAGGACGAGGCCACTCACCACGATCACGGGCTTTCTCCGGCCGAGGCGGTCGGAGACGAAGCCCAGCAGCGGGCAGCCGATGATCCAGCCCAGGGGAACGGTCGACGAGCGAATCACCGCCGAGGCGTACTCGTAGCCGTGAGCCTCCTGGAGGAAACGGACGCCCCAGATCATGTCGAAGATCGTGGTCGGGATGAAGAGCAGCCCCGCGATCATCCCGCACAGGATCGACTGCGGGTTCCTGAAAACGGTGGCGATGGCCCGCAGGGCGCCCTTCAGCCAGTCGCCCTTTGGGGGCGCCTTCTCCTCCGACGGCAGGAAGAGGTAGAGCAGGACGCCGATCGCCAGCCCGGCCCCGCCCATCACGAGCCAGAACCGGCTCCACGGCACGCCGGCGGCGATCACGGGCCCGACCACGAACTGGCCGGCGGATCCCCCGGCCATGCCGAACATCTGGGTCGCCCCGATCAGCGTCGCCGCCATGGACGCGGGGAAGCTCTTCGTCGCGACGTAGACGGCCCCGATGAGGGCGAAGACGCCCCCGGCGCCCTGCAGCAGGCGGCCGAGGCTCGCGAGATCGGCGTTGCCGGAGGCGAACAGCAGCGCCCCCACGCCGACCAGGGCCGCTCCCACCGGGACGACCTTGCGCGGCCCCAGCCGGTCCATCGCGGCCCCGGCCACGAGGCTGAACGGGGAGTAGCCCCAGTAGAAGAGGCCGACCATCGACGCGACGCCCATCGCGCTGAGGCCGAACGCGTCGGACAGCTGCGGCATCATGACGGCCGGCGCCGAGCGCAGCGCGTACTGGTAGAAGTAGTACATCGCGGCGATCAGCCATGCGAAGCCGGCCGCCTTGATGCTTCGGCTCATCGATCCACCTCGACGCCGGCGGCAGCGGGCCACGGGCAGCGGCGGAACCGGTAAGCCGAGGGGGCTCCCAAGCCGCCCCCCCAGACCCCCCTGCTTAGCAGAGCACCACCGCGACGGCGAGGCCGCCCTCGGAGGTCTCCTTGTACTTCGTGTTCATCTCCTTGGCGGTGAGCGCCATGGCGTTGACGGTCGTGTCGAAGTCGAGACGGCGGTCGGCCGGGATCTCGTTGCTCGCGATCAGGAAGCCCGTCCACGCCTTGACCGCCCCGTACGCGCAGCGCTCGATGCACGGCACCTGCACGAAGCCCGCGACGGGGTCGCACGTCAGCCCGAGGTGGTGCTGCAGCGCGGACTCGGCGGCGTTGGCGACCACCTGAGGGGCCTCGTCGGACGCCTGGGCGATGAGGGCCGCCCCCATGGCGGAGGCGACGCCGATCTCGGCCTGGCAGCCGCCCTCGGCACCGGAAAGAGTGGCGTTGTGCTTGCCGAGGTACCCGATGACCGCGCCGGCGAGGAGGCCCTCGCGGATCTTCTGCGGGGGCAGCTTGCGGCCGCCCTCGCTGAGCGCGTACACGATCGCCGGGATGACCCCGGCCGAGCCGCCGGTCGGGGCGGTGACGACGAGGTGGCCGCGGGCGTTCTCCTCCGAGCCCGCGAGGGCGTACGCGGAGACGACGCCGACGCCGCGCTGCCTCTCGAACCTGTCCTCCATGGCACGCTTGTAGACCTCGCCGGCCTTCGTCTTGAGCTTGATCGGCCCCGGCAGCGTGCTCACGGGCGCGGCCAGGCCCGATTTCACGATCGCGACCATGGCGCCCGAGATCTTGTCGAGGAAGGCGTTGATCTCGGCCTCGCTCTTGCCCGAGACCGCGACCTCGTTCGCCATCGCGATCTGCGCCACGGACAGCTTGTTCGCCTCGGCGTGGGCCAGAAGCTCCTTCATCGTCGCGTACGGGTACTTCGGCTGGCCCTTCCTCGGCGGCTCGTAGCCCTTCCACTCGATGAACCCGCCCCCCACCGAGTAGTACTCCTGCTCGAGCAGGACGGCGTCGCCGCCCATCAGCTTGCAGGTCATCGTGTTGGGGTGCGGGAAGTCACCCTTCGGCGAGTCGTAGACGATGTCCTTCAGCGAGACGTCGAAGCTCTTGTCGCCCAGCTTCACCGGGAAGACCTGGTCCGGCTTGTCCCGGAGGCCGTCGAGGAACAGCGGGTCGACGGTCGCCGGCTCCTTGCCCACGATCCCGGCGAGGGCGGCGCGCTCCGTGCCGTGCCCCTTGCCCGTCGCGCTCAGGCTGCCGAACAGGTACACCTTCAGGGCGGTGGCCCTGGCGAGCGTCTCCGGCGGTAGCTTCGTACAGCGCTGGTAGAAGTCGTAGGTGATCCGCATCGGGCCGATCGTGTGCGAGCTGGAGGGCCCCGGGCCCACCTTGTAGAACTCCTCGATCGTCGTCATGACGGGTCCCTTGGACCGCCTGACGACGTCGAGGTCGGCGGACAGGGGCTCCTTGACCTGCGGGGGCGGCGCCGAGGCGGCTGTCGTCTGCTGCTTCTCCGGCATCGTGCAGCCCGTGATGACCGCGGCCGAGCCGATGACGGCGCTGCGCATCATGAACGTCCGACGGTCGACTCCCGATGGAACCTCCGCGGGGTCGAGCGGCACGTCGGGCAGAAGGGTCCCGGGGTTGTCGGTCTTCATGCTCCACTCCTTCTTGGCTTTGCGCTCACGCGGGCAGGGTTTGCCCACGGTCCGACAATGAACCCGGGTACGCCCCTCCGGAAGTAACAGGCGGGTAAGTTACCGTTGCAGATCGAAGAACCCCGTGGGCCGGGTCAGCCGCTCACTCGTAGCAGCGGGTCAGGAAGGCGCGCCCCAGCCCGGTCCTGTTCGCCGGGGTGCAGGTCTTCCCCGCCGGGGCGCAGCACCAGCAGGCGTCGGACGTCTCGGCCTGCCCCCCACCGAGGATGTGGGTCGTGCGCAGCGGCTCGGTGGACGGCTGGCCGCAGGCGCCGTCGACCATGGGGCCGCTCACCAGGGTCACTCGCTGGTCGGTCGTGTTCACGTACACCGGCGTCTCGGCGGCGCCGGGGAAGGCGATTGCCGTGACGGCCTTCTCGGCCCCCCGCTGGCGGTAGATCACCACGACCGGGTCGCCCTTCTTGAAGCCCTTGATCCTGTCGATCACGCGCTTGTCGAACTGCCAGGCCATGCGCTGGCCGTCGTCCGAGACCACGGCCACCCCGTTGACGGACGGGTTGATCATCTCGAGCTTCCCGTGGACGGTCTCGGAAGGCGAGAGCCCCCGTGCCCTGCGCGTCCGCCGGAACGCCCGACCAGAGCCCGATCAGGAGTGCCACGCCCAGAACCGGCCCCGACCCGCAGTAGCGCATGATCCCCTCCCTGGCGGAAAGCCGATGACAGCCCACCCGGCCGAGGCAGATTAGCACGCGACCCGCGTCGCGCGCTCTCACCCACGCTCGCGGCCGGGGGGCCCGGCGCCGAAGTGGTATGCTGGCCATCGGAATCCTAGGAGGACTGAACATGCAGCATCGTCGATTGATGGCGCTCCGCGCGGCGGCCGTCGTGCTCTCGAGCGCCGCGCTCCTCGCCGCCGCCACCCCGGCCCTCGCCCAGCAGGAAGCGCTCCCGAACGTCGTCAAGCCGCAGCCCACCGTGCCCGAGGTCTTCACCCTCATGGGCCAGTACGTGCGGATCGCCTACAACAACGAGGGCTTCGTCACGCTCGGCTACAAGGTCGCGCAGATCGCGATCGGGGAGGAGTGGATGCTCCTCGAGGCGGGCTTCACCATGCGCGAGCCGGCCAAGAACTACAAGCTCAAGCGCGGGGACATCTCGATCAAGACGCCCGACGGCACGGTGATCCCGCTCGCGACCCAGAAGGAGTACGCGCAGGCGGGCTACCTGGCGGCCCTCAACAACCGGGCGAAGGTCGCTCGTGACTCGATCAACTACTTCCCGGTCGCCGCCCACCGCGGCTGCCCGGTCCAATTCTTCGCCAACCTGGGCGGGGGCGGCCGCGGGCTCGCGTGGGACGAGGTGGAGCTCAGCTCGGACCGCGGCTGCGTCGGGCGGCTCTACTTCAAGGTCCCCGGCGGCATCAAGGTCGGCCAGCACTGGCTGATCGTCAAGTTCAGCGAGAGCGAGGTCCAGGTCCCCTTCCGCATCCTCACGAAGGAGGAGGAGAAGGAGCTCGAGAAGAGCTGGGAGGACCTCAAGAAGGCCCACGAGGAGTCGTACAAGGAATAGCCCGCCGCGAAGAGCCCCGCCGCTCGTCGAGCCGTCCGGAGCGGCGGGGCATACTTGACTAAGTCGTGGACTAAGTCCACACTTCGGCCATGACGGAGGTGAACGTCCACGAAGCCAAGACCCACCTCTCGCAGCTGCTCGTGCGGGTCGAGGCCGGCGAGGAGATCCTGATCTCCCGCGCCGGCCGGCCGGTCGCGCGGCTCGTCCCCGCGCGCAAGGCCCGCGGCCCCCGCCAGCCCGGGCGTTTCGTCGGGAAGGGCCGGATCGCGGACGACTTCAACGCCCCGCTCCCCCCCGAGGTCCTCGCCGGGTTCCTGAAGTGAGGGGCATCCTGGTCGACACCGAGTGCTGGCTGTGGTGGCACCTCAGCCCCGAGCGCCTCGGCCCGGCGGCGATGGCCCTGCTCGAGGAGAGGCGCTCGCCCCTCCTCCTCTCGGCGGCGAGCTCCTGGGAGATCGCGATCAAGCAGGCCCTCGGCAAGATCGAGCTCCCCGCCCCGCCGGATCGTTTTGTGCCCGAGCAGATGGCCGAGGACGGAATCGAGCCGCTCCCGATCGAGCACGCGCACGCCCTGCGCGTCGCGCGCCTCCCCCCGCACCACAGCGACCCGTTCGATCGGCTGCTCGTCGCGCAGGCACAGCTGGAGCGGTGCTCTCTCCTCACCGCGGACGCGCAGCTCTTCGACTACGACGCCGACCTCGTGTGGGCCGGCCGCCAGAGCCCCCCGCGCCCGAGGCGCCGCCGCCGGTCCTGAGCGCGGCTCAGCCGCCCACACGGCTGGCGCCCACGCCTCAGGCCTTCCCGAGCCACTCCGAGAGGACCGTGGCCACCGGCTGGTTGGCGACCACCGGGAAGCAGTGCTCCTCGAAGCCGGCGCGGCGCAGCGTCTCCCGCACGTCGCCGCGGGCCTCGGCGAGACGGAACGCGATCCCCCGCTCCCGCAGCGCGTGGTGGAGCTCCTCGAGCAGCTCCGCGCCGGCGAGGTCGACGGCGGGGCTCGTGCCGAGGAAGAAGATCGCGAGCTTCACGCCGTCCCCGCGCGCGTGCAGCAGCTCGAAGAAGCGGTCCCGGACGTGCTCCACGTTGAAGTAGAGCAGAGAGGCCTCGGCGCGGAAGACGAAGACGCCGGGGAGCCGTTCGTTCTCCGGGTGACGCAACACGTCGGCGAAGTAGTCCGTGCCGGGCACGCGGCCGACCTCCGTGGTCCGCGGCCGGGACCCCCGCCGCAGGATCAGCAGCAGGGAGATCACCGCGCCGATCAGGACGCCCCGCAGGAGGCCCGAGCCGAGAACGCCGAGCAGCGCCGCCGCCGCCACCGCGAACTCGGTGCGGCTGAAGCGCCACAGCCGCCGCAGGTCGGCCAGCTTGAAGAGGCCGCTCACCGCCATGAGCACGATGGCCGCGAGCACGGGCTGCGGCAGGTCGCGCAGGAGGCCGGCGAGGAAGAGGGCGACCACGCCCATGATGCCCGACGCCACGAGCCCGGAGAGGGGCGTGCGGGCGCCGCCGCCCTCGTTCACCAGCGACTGGGACATGCCGCCGCTCACCGGGAAGCCGCGCCCGAGCCCGGCGGCGAGGTTGCTGCCGGCCAGCGCGAGGAACTCCTGGTTGCTGTCGAGGCGGTAGCCGTGCTTGCGCGCGAACATCCGCCCGATCGCGGCGGTCTCCACCGCCCCGAGCAGGAAGCACGCCATGGCCAGGGGCAGGAGCAGGTTCACGTCGGAGGGGTGCACGGCGGGCAGGCCGGGCGCCGGCAGCCCCTGCGGCACCTCGCCGAGGAGGGCCACCCCGCGGCCGGCCAGGCCGAGCAGCGGCACGGCGGCGATGCCGCCCACGAGCACGAGGAGCGACACCGGGCGGTTGGGCAGCAGCCACTTGCCGAGGATCAGCAGGCCGAGGGCGGCCGCGCCGAGGGCGAGAGACGTGGAGTTCGTCTCCCCGAGGTGAGAGAGGACGTGCCCCATCCGCTCCCAGAAGTCGCCGTGGCTGCCCTTGAACCCCAGGAGCTTGGGCAGCTGCGTGCTCGCGAGGTGCAGGGCCACCCCGGTCTTGAAGCCGGTCATGACCGTCTCGGAGATGAAGTTCACGAGGCTCCCCGCGCGCAGCAGCCAGGCCACGAGGCCGAGGCCGGCGACGAGGAGCGCGGTGGCCGACGCGAGCGCGGCGAACCGGCCGGCATCGCCGCCGGCCAGCTCCCCGAGCGACGTGCCGACGAGGAGAGAGATCGCGGAGGTCACGGTGACCGCCGTGTGCCGCGAGCTGCAGAAGAGCCAGAACACGAGGCCCGCGAACAGGCAGGAGTAGAGGCCGGCCTCAGGCGGGAGGCCGGCGAGCGAGGCGTCGCCGAGGCTGGCCGGCAGCAGGTAGGCCGCGAGCACGAGCCCCGCGACGACGTCCCCGCGCAGCCAGTCCCGCCTGTAGTCACGCAGGAGGCGCAGACCCGGCAGGCTCTCCAAGAGCATGATCACCTCCCGGAATGGACCGCGAATCCTACGCGCGTCCCTGCTTCACCCCGAAGGCGAGCAGGCGCTTCTCGAGCTTCGTCATCCGCTCGCGGTCCTCGTTCGTGACCGCCGCCATCGACCCGCCGCGCGGGAACAGGTTGAAGGTCAGCCCCACCTCGGGCCGGAACTCGTTCTCGGGCCGCAGCACGACCCGGGCGGCCTGCTCGAGCTGCACGCGGGCGGTACGCTGCTCCTCCGGCGCGACGTCCTCGGCGAGGGCCTTCAGCTCGTCCCACAGCTTCGCCACGGCCTGCATCCTCTGGGGGCCCGGGGCGCTCTCCATCGGCGCCGCGACGTAGAGGGTCAGCGCGAAGCCGACCTGCACCCTCTCGCTCTTGACGGCCTCGATCAGCGGCACCGTCTGGAACGCCGCCCGGTGCTCGCGCGCCCAGCTCGCCCACTCCGCCTCGGTCCTGGCCATGCGTCTGCCTCCTATCTCGTGAGCATCACGATGACGGGCCCCCACGCGGTGAGCAGGATGTTGCCGATGGCGTAGGGGATGGTGTAGCCGAGCACGGGGAGCTTGCTGCCCGCCTCGTCCTGGACGGCCCGCAGGGCCGCGGTGGCCGTCCCCGCCCCCGAGCACGCGCCGAGGAGGAGGACGGGGTTCATCCTGAGGACGTAGTGCCCGAAGAGGACCGCCGAGAGGTGCGGGGTCAGGGCCACGAGGAGGCTCACGACGACGAGGCTCGGCCCGGTCGCGCGCAGCCCGGCGACGAAGCTCGGGCCCGCCGCGAGGCCGACGCAGCCGATGAACACGGCGAGGCCGATCGTGTCGAAGATCCAGAGGGCCGGCTCCGGGATGCGCCCGAAGGTGGGGCGCACGGAGCGCAGCCAGCCGAAGACGAGCCCCATGACGAGGGCCCCGCCGCTCGCGGTGAGGCTGATGGGGAGGTCCCCCACCCGGAGGGTGAGCGCGCCGAAGAGCCCGCCGAGCAGGATTCCGAGGCCCACGAAGACCACGTCCGTCTCGCTCGACGGCCGCTCCACGTAGCCGAGCGCCTTCCCGACCCGCTCGACGTCCTGCTCGCTCCCCGCCAGCCGCAGCAGGTCGCCGCGGTTGACGACCGTGCCCGGCGCGAAGGGGATCTCCTCCCCGCCCCGGACGAGCGTGAGGAGGACGACGCCACGGCCGTGCTCCTCGGCGATCTCCTCGAGCGACCGCTCGGCGATCTCCTTGCGCGTGACGACGACGTCGAGTGCTGCCATCGGGAAGTCGAGGAGCTCGCGGTCCTCGGTCTCCTCCCCGAACGGGCGCCCCTCGGCGAGGAGCACGTGCCGGCGGGCCCCGACGGCCGCCACGTCGCCAGCCTGGAGGACCGTGTCCGGGGTGGCGTCGAGGACGTCCCTCTCCCGCCGAACCCGCTGGACGAACACGCGGGCGGGGGCGAAGGAGCCCTCGACGTCCGCGGCACGGCGCCCGGCCCACGCCCCGGGGACGCGGAACGCCCGCACGTCCCACTCGCGGTAGGCCGACCGCGTCCCGCCCCCGGCCTTCGCCCCCGCCGCCGCCTGCGCCTCGAGCCTCCGGCTCTCCTCCCTGAGATTCACGCGCAGCAGCCGCGGCGCGAGGCTCGAGAGGAACCAGACCACGAAGCTCGTGCCCACGAGGTAGCTGACCGCGTAGGCGACGGGGATGTTGTTCAGCAGGCGGGTCGTCTCCGCCTCGGCCAGCCCGAGGCGCGAGATCGTGTTGCCGGCGGTGCCGATGACCGTGGACTCGGTGAAGGCCCCGGCCAGGAGCCCGGCCGCGGTGCCGCAGTCGTACCCCATGACCTTGGCGGCCACGACCGTCGTCACCAGGCTCACCGCGCACAGGACGAGGGTCAGGAGCGCCTGGGAGGCCGCGTTCTTCCGCAGCCCGCGGAAGAACTGCGGCCCGACCTTGTAGCCCGTGGCGAAGAGGAAGAGCGCGAAGAACACCGTCTTGACGAGCGGGTCGACCTTCACGTCCAGCTGGCCGACGAGGACGCCGGCGAGCAGCGTCCCCACGACGTTGCCGAGGCGGAAGCTCCCGATCCTGACCCGACCGATCACGAAGCCGATCGCCAGCGTGAGAAAGATCGCGAGCTCGGGGTTCTCGCGGAGCGACGTGACGAACCAGTTCATGGGGTGGCTCCTTGTCGGCGATGAGTCTAGCGGAAGAGCGGCCTGTCCACGGGCGCCCCCGCACCTCCTGCTGGCTCGCGAGCGAGCCGGATCAGCTTCCCGGGCTCACGGCTCCAGCCAGCCGGGGTCGTAGACGAGGCGCAGGCAGTGGGGGCACGTCGCCACTCCCCGCACCCGGCGGATCTTCTGGTCGAGCGTCGAGTGGAGGCGCACGTGGCAGCCCGAGCAGACGCTCGCCACCAGGCGCACCACCGCCGGCTGCCGGCCGGCCCGCAGCACCCGCTCGTAGGCCTCGAGGAGCTCGGGGGAAAGCCTGGCGCCGAGCCCGTGCCGCTCGTCCACCATCTCGTCGTACGCGGCCGGCCGGCGATCGTCCTCGCTGCCGAGGAGCGCCGCGTCCAGCTCGGCCAGGCGGACGAGCGCGGCGATCACGGCCCCCGTCCTGTGCCGAGCGTCGGCGGGCCCGCTCGACGGCGGCGGGACGTCGCTTCGCTTCGCCGGCTTCCGGGTGGACTGTCGCGCGGCACGATCCTGTGCGGGCGCCTCGTTCATCGGCGGAAGACCTCCTTGCTCAGGAGCGGCCCTCGCATGACACCGGCCGGCCGGGGAGAGAGCGCCGCGCTCTCGTGGTTGAGCCTCAGGGCCCGGCGGAGGACATCGGGAGCCGCCGGCCAGGAGACGAATGCCGTCGCTCCCCCCTCCAGGGCGTCCTTCAAGCCGTGGGCGGCCGTGGTCGCCACGACCACGATGGCGGTCGAGGACGAGATCCTCCGGCACTCCCGGAGCGCCAGCTTGCCCTTGAGACCGAGGTGGTTCGCGTTGACGATGAGCGCCGTCACGTCGCTCGAGCTCAGGAACGCCGGCGCGTCGGCGAGCTGCTCGAGACGCGCCACGAGGGCGCCGTCGCGCCCGATGAGCTCCCGCGCCACGAAGGCTTCGAAGTCGGAGGGCCACTCGTGCTCGTAGCCGGCGAGGACCAGGTGCTGGGGCTCTTCGGAGGGGATCTCGGTTGTGGCCATTCTGTCCGTCGACTTGTGCATTGCACACGTCGTACCCGGAACCGAGGATCTCTCTAACTACCTCGCAATCAGAGCGTTGCGTCGAGAACCTCGGGCGACCTTCGGCGCCGGAAGGTCCCGAAAGTGCCGATTCCGCATTCCTGCCGGGGAGTAAGGCGAAAAGAGTGCCGTTCCGGCACTCCCGGCGATCGGGCCACGCCGTGGCCTGCCGGACTGGCAGCCCCTATTGCCGGGGGAGCCGATAGCGCCCGAGCTTGGTGTGGAGCGTGCGCAGGCCGATCCCGAGGACGCGGGCGGCGTCCGCTCGCGCTCGCCCGCTCGATCTCCCGGCCGAGCGTCGCGAGCAGCCCGTCGGCGTCGATCGGCTTGGTCAGGAAGTCGGTTGCGCCTCGCTTCATCGCCTCGACCGCGGTGGCGCTCCCCTCCATGTCGGGCAGCTTGAGGTCGAGGATGACCGCGTAGCCGTTCTTCTCCAGGACCCGGCGAGGCTCGACCGGCTCTCGGCGTGGTCCTCGACCACCAGGACCGCGTGCATCAGCGCTCCCGGAAAGCCGCGGGCAGGGAGAGAGTCGCCTCCGTGCCCTGGCCCTCGCGGCTCCTCAGGACGAGCTTCCCCCCGTGGGCCTCCGCGATGCGGCGGGCGATCGGAAGCCCGAGCCCAGTCCCGCCTTCGCGCGTGGTGAAGAAGGCGTCGAAGACCCGCGGCAACGCCTCCTCGGGAATGCCCTCGCCCGTGTCGCGGACCACGACCTCGAGCTCTCCCGCGCCGCCGCCGGCCTCGATCGTGACCACGCCGCCCTCGGGCGTCGCCTGGAGGGCGTTGAGCACGAGGTTCAGCACCGCGTGCTTCAGCTGGAAGCCGTCGGCCGCCCGCGCGAGGCGCCCCGGCCGGGGTACGATCGGCCGGTCGTCCTTCCCACTGGAGGCTGGCTTGATCCGCAACCGACGATCCCCGCGAACCGTCGACGTCGTGTACCGGTTCGACCCCGACCGCCCGGCCCGGCGGCGCGCGCCGCGCAGCCCGGCCGAGGCGCAGGCGAGGCTGGAGAGGGGCAACCGCTCGTTCGCGCGCCTGCTCGACTCCCCCGGGCTCTCTCGCGTGATCCCGCTCGACCCGAGCGACGTCGGGCACGGCGTCCTTCCCGGGGTCGCCCCCGTCCAGCGGCCCTTCGCCGCCGTGCTCGGCTGCTCCGACGCCCGCGCGCCGATCGAGACGATCTTCCAGCAGAAGTCCAACGACCTGTTCGTGGTCCGGGTGGCCGGAAACGGCATCGGCAGCGGCTGCCTCGGCAGCCTCCGGTACGCGGCCGACCACTTCCCCGGCAGCCTCAGGCTGATCGTCGTCCTGGGGCACTCCCAGTGCGGGGCGGTGACGTCCGCGGTCGACGTCTTCCTTCGCCCGGCGCTCTACCTCCCCCTGGCGGCGAACTACCCGCTCCGCGCTATCGTGGACTCGATCCTCGTGTCCGTCCGCGGCGCCAGCCTCGCCCTCGAGACGGCGCACGGCGCAGGCGTGACCCGCCTGCCGGGCTACCGTGCCGCACTCATCGAGACCTCGGTGGTCTTCAACACCTGCGTGGCCGCGTTCGCGCTCAAGCAGGATCTCGAGAGCCGGAGGTGCCGGGTGCTCTTCGGCACCTACGACCTCGCAAGCCGGTACGTGCGCCTCCCGCTCGCCCCGGTCGGACGCAAGACGCCGTCGGGGATCGGCCTCTTCCCGGCCCCGGAAGGCGATCACGCGCTCCGCCGCCTCGCCACCGCGGTCGCCGGCAGCGCGAGCATCGCCGCCCTGCTGCACGGGTCCGCCCACGAGGCCCGCACGGGCCGCCGCTCGGGCTAGACCAGCCGGCCCTCCGCCCCTCCCGCGCTCAGGCTTCCCGCCGCTCCCGCGACAGGCCGAGCCCCTGGCGGTCCTCCTCGAGGGCGTCCTTCCGGTCGTCCCCGTCCTCGAAGGTCCGGCGGATGCCGCTGTCCACGCGCTCCAGGTAGCGCTGCAGGGCCGGCCGTCGCCCGGGCGGGACGTGCTCCTTCAGGTCCGAAAGCAGCGCCCGCATGCGCCGCATGACCTGGATCGAGCTCGCGCCGCAGTAGCGGATCTCGTCGAAGGCGAGGATCAGGAAGTCCTCCCACCTCGGGACCGGGAACACCAGGCGAAGGCTTCCCCGCCCGTCGCGCACGCGCCCGGCCGAGAGGTCCACCCGGCCGAGGCGGAGCAGGAGGTCCTCCACCTGGTCGAGGGCCTGCACGGCGGTCGTGGGGTCGTTGATGGCCGGCGAGAGCGCCTTGATCGCGACGTCCACGAGGATGCGGATCGCGTACTTGGGGTCCTGCTCGAACGTGCGCTCCGACCCGAGCCGGACGAGCCGTCGGAGCCGGTCCTCGGGCACGGGACGCACGCCGCCGTGGAGGCGCATCAGGGGCATGCCGTCGACGAGCGTGTCGCCGACCGCCCACGCCATCGCGACGACCGCCCCTTCCCGCTCGGCGAGCGCGACGAGCCGCCGCACGTCGATCGCCTGGATGACCGCGGGACCGCCGCGGTGGAGGACGACCTGCCTCTCCGCCGGCAGCTCGTCGGGCGTCGGCCCACCCTTCTCGAGTCCGTCTTCGCCGAGGGGAGCGTAGTCCCGCTCGATGACCGCCCGCCCCTGGTCGCCGGCGTAGGCGAGGACGCGCGAGATCTGGAGCATCGCGACCTTCTCCACCAGCAGGACGAAGAAGACGACGCTCACCAGCAGCAGGACGATCGCGACCCAGACGGTCAGCAGCGGCACCTTCCCGGTGCCGCCGCGGTCGACCCAGGCGAGGGCCGCGACCGCGTAGAGGAACGTCGCGGTGAAGACGCCGAGCGAGTGGCTCATCATGGCCGACCCCGCGAACCACGCCACCAGGCGGGGCGAGTAGGCCGTGGCGCTGAACTGCACCATCACGAAGGCCAGCGAAAAGACGAGGCCGGTGAGGGGCAGCATCCCCGAGGCGATGGCCGAGAGGAGGGCGATCGCCGGCCCGGCGCCGATCGGGGAACCGAGGTCGGGGAGGAAGGCGGCCTCGAAACGCGGCAGGGTCATGCCGAGCACCACCGCGCCCACGGCGTAGAGGAGGGGCGTGCCGACCTCGCCCAGGAACCGGATGGCCCTCGCCCCGGGGTTCCAGCTGCTCATCGCTCGAGCTGCTCGCTTCCCTCCCTACTTGACGCTGTAGCCGCGGCCCTCGAGGCAGGCTCCCCAGGCCTTCTTGAACGTGTCCTTCTTCTGGACGTCCTGGGTCTGTGCGGCCTGCTGCGCCTGGCCCTCGGCCTGCTTCTCGGCCTTCTTCTGTGCCCGGCGCCCCTTGGCCGCCCCCACCGCGGCGCCCGCCGCCGCGCCCTCTCCGGCATCGAGGTGGCCCTCGTCGCCGATCGTCCTGTTGTCGGCGACCTCGCCGACGACGGCTCCCTTCGCCGCCCCGCGGGCCGCGCCCTTGACCGCGCCGCCCTTCGGCGCGTCAACCGCGGCGGCCTGCGTGGGGGCGGCCGTGGGGTCGATCCCGGTCTGCCCGCGGGCCCAGAGGTAGCACTCGTTCTCGTCCTGGCCCTGCTTCGCCGCGTCCTGGCCCGCGCCGGGATACACGAAGAGGTTGAGGCTCGCCGGCTTCGGAGGCGGCGGGGTGGCGGGGGCGGCCGGGCCGCGGGGGGCGCGGCCTGCGCCGCGGGCGCCGGGTCCTGCCCGAAAGAGACGGACGCGACGGCCAGAAGGACGAGTGCGACGAGCATTTTCTTCATGACGGTCTCCTCACATATTCAGGCAGCAGCCTACCATTCAACCTTGATCCCCGGACGCCCGGGCTGCAAGTAACAGGAGCGTAAGTTACGGTAGAGGCAAGCGCGAGGCCGTGCCGCCCGCCCCGTTGGCCGTGGGGCTCCTCCTTTGCTAGTCTGGTTGGGAGAGTGCCGGAAGACCGGGTGAACGACTCGACCAGGGGAAGGCCTCCCGAGGCCCACGACGTGCTCGAAGAGCTCGAACGGGTCTTCGCCAGCGGCGACTTCGACGGCTCGCCCCGCTCGCGGACCTTCCTGCGGTTCATCGTCGAGGAAGCCCTCGCCGGCCGACAGGAGGGGCTGACCCAGAGCGCGATCGCCACCCGGGTCTTCGGCCGCCGCGAGGACTTCGACCCGAACCTGGATCCCATCGTGCGGATCCAGGCGGGGCGCCTGCGGCGCTCCCTCGAGCGCTACTACCTCCTCGCGGGAGCCGGGAACCCGGTGCGGATCCAGCTGCCTCGGGGCACGTACGCGCCCGTCCTGGAGTGGGCGCCCCCGCCCTGGAGCGGGCGGGAGAGAAGGACGCGCGACGCCCCGCGGGCCTCGTCGACGACTGGCCCACCGTCGTCGCGAGCGTCGAGCGTCCGAACCCCGACCCGGAGCTCGACGACGCGGCGGCCCGGTTCCTGGATCGCCTGGCCGTCGAGCTCGGCCGGTATCGGGACGTGCGGGTCGTGGTCCGACCCGAGCCACTGCCCCCGGAGGCGCCCCCGGGTGATGGCGCGACGTTCGTCCTCTCGAGCCGCTTCTCCCGCGACGACGGGGCGCTGGGCCTGGTCGTCCGGCTCGTGGACTCTCGCACGCAGGGCCAGGTGTGGGCCGAGGAGTACCGGGGCGGGTCCTCTGCGCAGGGGACGTTCGAGGAGGAGACCGCGCGCGTCGTCGCCGCCAGCGTCGCCTCCGAGCAGGGTGTCGTCGCGAAGCGGCTCTGGGCGGAGCAGCGGGCGCGGCCTCGCGCCGAGCTCACGCCCTACGGCGGGATCCTCGCCTCCTACCAGTTCTTCTTCAACCGCGACCCGGCGGACCTCGCGCCCGCGATCGAGGCCCTGCACGGTGTCGTGGCCGCGGAGCCCGAGTGCAGCCTGGCCTGGGTGCAGCTCTCCCGCCTCTACATCGCGAACTACATGTTCGACCTCACGCGCCTCGAGACCCCCATCGACCAGGCCGTCGCCTATGCCCAGAACGGCGTGCGTCTCGACGAGTCCAGCCAGAGGGCCCGGGCGGCGCTCGCCGGGGCGCTCCTGGTCAAGGGCGAGCTCGCGGCCGCCCGGGCCGAAGCGCAGGGCGCCCTCGAGCTGAACCCGGACTCCCTCGTGTACCTCGAGTGGATCGGCTGGATCATGACGCTGCTCGGCGAGTGGGAGCGGGGACCGGACCTCGTCCGACGGGCGCTCTCCCGCAACCCCCACGTCATCCCCGTCGCCCACCACGCCCTGTGGCTGGCCCATCTCCACCACGGGGAGATCGAGGAGGCCTACCAGGCGGCCCTGCAGTACCGCGACCCCACGTTCTTCCTGCGGGCCCTGATGCGGGCCTGCTGCCTCGGGCACCTCGGGCGGCGCGAGGAGGCGAGGGGGGAGGTGGCCGAGCTGCTCCGCAGGAAGCCCGACTTCCCGAGCCGCGGCCGCACCCTGATCGGCCGGCACGTCAAGTTCCCCGACCTGCTGCAGACCATCGTGGACGGCCTCGAAAGGGCCGGCCTGGCGCTGGCCCGGGAGGCCCCGGGCGCAAGGTAGACTCAGCGGGGAAGGAGCCTCCTGCGATCATGACCCTTGCCCCACCGGAACAAGAGCCGACGACCGCACCCGAGGCTGGCCCGACGAGCCCGTCGCCCGGACCTGACCCGCACCACCCTGGCGGTCCTCTGCATCCTGCTGCTGATCGCGGCGACGCTGTGGGTCCTGCGCCCGTTCCTCGCGGCGACGGTCGGGGCGACGATGCTGGTCGTCTCCACCTGGCCGCTCCTGAAGTCCCTGCAGGCGCGGCTCGGGAACCGGCGGGCCCCGGCCGTGGCGCTGATGACGCTGGGCCTGCTGCTCCTGCTCATCCTCCCCTTGTGGGCGGCGATCGACACGATTGCCCGGAATGCCGACCGGGCGACGGCCCTGGCGAGGTCGCTGGCGGACGGGGGCCTGCCGCAGCCGCCGGAGTGGGTGGGAGAGGTGCCCCTCGTCGGCGCGAAGGTGGCGGCCGCATGGACGCACGCGGCGCAAGCCGGTCCGGAGGGCCTGGTCGCCCGGCTGACGCCCTATGCCTCGGACGCCGCAGGGTGGGTCCTCGGCCAGGTGGGCAGCCTGGGCGGCATGCTGGTCCACTTCCTCCTCGTCGTCATCCTCTCCGCCGTCCTGTACGCGAACGGCGAGGTGGCGGCGAGAGGCGTGCGGCGCTTCGGCCGGCGCCTGGCGGCCGAGCGCGGCGAGGACTCCGTCGTCCTCGCCGGACAGGCCATTCGAGCCGTTGCGCTCGGCGTCGGCGTGACGGCGATCGTCCAGACGGTGCTGGGAGCCGTCGGCCTGGTGCTGGCCGGGGTCCCCGCTGCCGGCTTCCTGTCCGCGGTGATGCTGATGCTGTGCATCGCCCAGCTCGGGCCGGCCCTGGTCCTGTTCCCGGCGGTCGCCTGGGTGTACTGGACGGGCGAGAACGCCTGGGGGACCTTCCTGCTGGTCTGGAGCCTCGTCGTGGCGGCACTCGACAACGTCCTGCGCCCGATGCTGATCAGGAAGGGGGCGGACCTGCCGCTGCTGCTGATCTTCGCCGGCGTCATCGGGGGCATGCTCGGGTTCGGCCTGATCGGGATCTTCGTCGGGCCGGTCGTACTCGCGGTCACCTACACGCTGCTCGAAGCCTGGATCGAGGACGGTCTCGGCAAGGTCGAGGAGGGGGCGGGGGGGCGGGGGAGGGAGGGGGGGGGGGGGCGGGGGGGGGTGGGCGGGGTTGGGCGAGGAGAGGGGGAGAGGGGAATTCTAAGGGAGAGGCGAGGGTGTGGCCGCCCGGTCGCCTCGGAGCAGGGGATCGCCCCAGACCCCGGGCGGTCACGGCGCCGGGTATCATCCCCGCACCCGGAGGAGCACCGATGGACATGGTCGAGCCTTTCGTGGCGCTCGTGATCTACCCGACGACCCCGGACGCGCAGTCCCGCCATGCGGAAAAGCTGGCGAGCATCGCCTTCGAGAAGGTCCGCGACCTGCCCGGCTTCCTGCGCGGACGCGTCTTCGTCTCGGAGGACGGGGAGAGCCTCGTGACCCTCACCGAGTGGAGCGACCGGGAGTCCTTCCAGCAGTTCCGCCAGAGCGAGTTCGGCCAGGCCGCCATTCGCCTGGCCGCGCAGCTGCACCCCACCGCCTACTGGCTCCGCCAGCACGCCGCGGTCGAAGCGCCCTAGAGACGGCGGCCGCTAGGGCTAGGGGCGGCGCCCGGATCAGAACCGGAACGTCAGGAAGAGCTGGAAGCCCTCGTACGTCAGCTCGCCGCCCAGCTTCGCGACCAGGATCCCGCGGTCGTAGCTGTACTGGTTGTACTTGTACTGGAAGCCGACGCCGACGTTCCTCGTGAAGTGGTAGTCGGCGGCCAGGCGCCAGTCGGTGACGGAGGCCTCGGAGCCCTCCGGCTTCACCTTGATGTAGAGATAATCGCCGCGCAGGACGAACCTTCGGGCCGGCCAGGCCTCGGCATACCCGCCGATGGCACCCGTGATGCTGCCGGTGCTCACGCCCTCGTCGATCGTCCGGGTCTGCGACCCGCCGGGCCCGCTCACCGTGCCCGTGGCCTGGATCCTGGCGTCGAGCCACAGGTACCCGACGCCGAGCGTGGGCCCGATCTCGAAGCGGTCGTTGCGGAAGATCGCGAAGCGGTAGTACCCCCCGAGGATGTCGCTGGTCGTGGCCGAGGTCGCGCTGAGCCCGGCGTTGTAGGTCTCCCCGCCCCAGGTGAACTCCCGCTGGAGGGTGAAGTCGGCACGGTCGCGGCTGACCCGCGTGAAGGCGAGCTTGAGCTGGTGACGCCAGCCCACCCTCCAGGTCGCATCCACCCAGAACGTGTTGACCTTCTCGTCGAGGCCCAGGTCGCGCTCGAAGTCGATCTCGCCGGACTCGCCCTCCGGCCCGTTGTAGCGCAGGACGGTGTTCGCGCTGAGGCGGAAGTAGCCGGTGTCGATCTGGAAGCGGTCGGGAAGATCGTTCCACGTGCCGGGCGCCGACTGGGCGAACGCCGGCGATGCCAGAAGCGCCGCGGCGAGGACGCCACCGATGACGGTTCTCATGAGATCCACTCCTTGAATCGATGTCGAGGTTAGCACCCCGGGGGTGTCACCGCGCAAGAGGCGGATGGCCGCCCTCATCCCGTTCGTCCCGGGGCGGAATGGTCCGATTGCTTCAGGAAGCTCTCGACGGCCTGCTCGAGGTTGAAGTGCATCCGCGGGCGGCCCAGCGTCCTCCCCAGCGCGGACCGCTGCACCAGTCGCAGCGGCTCGGGATTCAGTCCCGCCAGCCACAGGCTGATCCCGGACTGCCGCAGCTGTCCCTCCGCCTCGCTCAGGACCTTGAGCGCCGTGTACTCCAGGTCCGGTATCGCACTGCAGTCCAGGACCACCACCCGCGGCTCGTGCTCCTGGATGAGGGGCTCCATCAGGCTCACGATCCGCTGGGCGTTGGCGAAATGCACCATTCCTTCGGTCTTGAGCAGCAACAGCCCGGGGAAGGACTCGTCCCCGGGATGCTCCGGGGACCGCGGCCGGAACACGTCGGTCCCGGGCTTTCGCCCGAGGACGAACACGGGCCAGCGGCTGGCGTGGTACACGAGCGCCAGCAGCGACAGGACCACGGCCACGAGGATCCCGCGCAGCGTGCCCACCAGCACCACGCCGGCCAGCGCGGACAGGGCCCAGCTGAATTCCATGAGCCGGGTCTGCTGGACGGCGCGGAACTCCCGGACACGAATCATCCCCGCGCACGGCACCACGACCACCACCGCGAGTGCGGCCTGGGGCATGAGGTGGACCAGGGGGGCGAGGAAGAACAGGACGGCCAGGACCCCTGCCGCCGTCACCAGGCCCGCGATCTGGCTGCGGGCGCCCGCCCGGCGGTTGACGGCCGTCTGCGAGGTCCCGCCGCCCGAGGGCAGGTTGTGGAAGCAGCCGCCGATGGCGTTGGTCAGGCCGAGCGCCAGCAGTTCCCGGTTGGCTTGCGGCTGCGGCTCGTTCGCCCCGCGGAACGCCCGGCCCGCGGCCACCGACTCGACGAAGCTCATGAGCGCGATCCCGATGGCGGCGGGCCACAGGTCCGCGAAGAGCGACGTGTCCGGGAGGGCGAAGGGCGGCAGGCCGGCCTTGACTTCTCCCACCAGCTCGACTCCCGCGCGCTGGAGGCCGGCCAGGGTCGCCGCGGTGATCCCCGCGGCCACCGTCACGAGGGACGCCGGCACGCGGGGGAGGAACCGCTGCAGGCCGAGCTGCACGCCCAGCAGCGCCACGGCCAGCAGCACCGTCGGCACCGATGCCTGGGGGATGTGGTCCACGATCGAGACGACGTTGTGGAGGAAATGGCCTTTGTCGACGTGCACTCCGAGCAGCCTCGGAACCTGGTCGAGCACGATGGTCAGCCCGACGCCCGCCTTGAACCCGATCAGGACCGGCTCCGAGATGAGGCTCGCGACGACTCCGAGGCGAAGAAGCGACGCGAGCAGGAGGATGGCTCCCACCAGGACCGCCAGGGTCGCGGCCCCCGAGACCAGCGCCTCGCTGGAGCCGCCGGGGAGGACCGGCTGCAGGGCGCCGGCGGTCAGGATCGCGATCGTCGAGGTGGTGGTCACGCTCAGTGGACGGGACGTCCCCATGACCGCATACACCACCAGCGGCACGAACGCGGTGTAGAGACCCACTTCCAGGGGCAGCCCCGCGATCGCGCCATAGGCCATCGCCTGGGGGACGACCACCGCCGCTGCGGTCAGGCCGGCGACCACGTCCCCCCGGAGCCAGGTCCGGTCGTAGGGGCGAAGCCAACCCAGGGCCGGGAGCCACTGCGCGCCGCTGGTCGGGGATGCCGGGTTTGGCCTCAGGTCCATGGGGATCACGGACCGCGCGATGCGCGCCACTCCTCCCACCCGGCGAGCAGCTCGTCGACGAGCCGGCGGGCCGTCGCGCGGATGCGCGGGTCGAGCCTCCTCACCGCGGCGAGCTCGGCGCGCCTCAGCTGCGCCTCGAGGAGGGGGATCGAGTGCCGCAGGTTGGCCGAGCCGAGCTGCGCCCCGACGTCGTGGGCGACCTCGGCGAGCTCGTCCGGCGAAGCGAGGTCCGCGACCGCCATCTCCACGTAGGTCTCGTCCCACGTGCGCACCCACCAGTCCCGCACGTCGGGGCCCAGGTCCTCGTGGCGCGGCGCCACGAGCAGGATGCCGTGACGTAGGCGGCCGATCTGCTCGGCCGCCGCGATCACCCGGAAGGCCTCGCCGGAGAGCGGCACCTGCACGCAGGGCACGCCCTCGAGCCGGCTCAGCTGCTTGGCCTCGAGCAGGACGTCGTCCTCGGGCGCCGGAGAGGGCCCCTCGATCCGCACGAGGGCCTTCGGGGCGAGGGCGCTTCCCACCCCCATCCGCAGCCAGCCGCCGCGCTTCAGCCCGAAGTAGCCGGCCGGGATCTCGGGCCGCAGCTCCCGCACGAAGGTCTCGACGAGCTGCAGCGACCGCTCGGCGTTCTGCCGCTGCCGGGCCGTCGTCGCCTGCATGAGCGACTCGCCCCACGCCAGGAACTCCGGCCGCGTCTTCCGCGGCCGGGCGCGCAGCCGCGCCACCACCGCCGGCTCCGCCGGCTGGTAGGCCGGGTCCGCGAGGGCCCGCGAGTAGCCGTCGAAGAACCGGTCGAAGACCCGCTCGCGGTCGGCCGTCCAGCCCCGGCGGCGGGCGACGAGGTCGACGGAGCCCAGGAACCGCACGAGATCGATCACGGAGGGGCCGTGGGCGGCGTCGTCGAAGTCGTCGAGGCCGTGGGCGGTCGCCGTGAGCGCGTACTGCTCGAGGTGCGCGTCGCCGTGGAGGATCGCGGTGGGCAGCGCGGGGAGGTCCTCCCGGAAGGCTTCGCAGACCCTGGCCGCCCAGTCCGTGTTCAGGAAGCGGAAGTAGGTGAGGGGGTCCTCCCGCAGCCCCTGCTGGAGGGCCGCCGGGGCGGCGGCCAGGCGGGAGGCGGCGGGCCGAAGCGGCGCGAGTGCCTGCGCGCCGGCGACGCCGGCTGCGGAGAGCGCGAGCGCCACGGCGAGCGGGGCTCCCCGGCGACCCCTGACGCCGCAGATGGCCTCAGGCATTGCTGCATCGTGCTTCGGAGCGGGTCGGGGGTCAGAAGAGGAACGCAAGGGCGAAGTTCGCGAGCATGGCGAGGGGGAAGAGCCACCGGCCCCACCGGTTCACCCGGTCGAAGAGGCCGGCCGCCGGCCTCTGCGCGACCGCGATGGCCGCCACCGCCTTCACGAGGCCCAGGAAGACGAGGATGGCGGAGCCGACGAAGAAGCGATCCGCCCGGGTCAGGTAGGAGATGCGGGGAAGCGTGCCGCCGAGGGTCAGCATGTAGGCGATGAGAGTCAGCATGGCCGTCATCCCCAGGCCGATCTGCTGCGGCACCGCCGAGGCCGGGATGAAGTACACGCCGTAGGCCATGAGGACGATCAGCGTGAGGGGTACGCCGAGCTTCCAGGCATGGTAGCTCCAGTTCCGCTCGAGGGGCAGCTCCACGTCGAAGCGGGCGAAGGAGCCGGGCCGAGCGACTCGCGGCCCCGCGCTCGCCGCGGCTCGGGGCTCCCCGACGTGCCAGCCCTGGATGGACAGGCGCTCGTTCGTCCCCGTCACGCGCCCGAGGGGGTGGAAGACGATCTCGTCGGTGCGGGACACGACAGGCCACACGGTGACCTTCCAGCGATGCCGGTCGAGCGGGAAGTCGCGGAAGTCCAGCGGGTAGGCGAGCTTGACCCACAGGCGACGAGCGTAGGTGACGACTCCCCTCCCGTCCACGAGGAACCGCGTGGGGTAGAACGCCTGCCGTCCCCGCAGGTTCTCCGGCTCGAGCGCGGGGATCCACAGCCGGCCGTCCGGCACCGGGCACTCGGCGGCGGCGTCGCCCCGGCCCGGATCCGCCAGCCGCGGGTCGCGCCAGCGCGCCACCACCAGGACGTCCGCGTCCACGGTCTGGTCGACGTCGCTCAGGGAGGCCACGTCCTGGAAGAAGATCCCCAGCCCGACGACGGTTGGCCCTGCGGCCGGGTCGGGACGAGCGAGGGAGTAGGCCGCGGGGTCGGGACAGGCCGCGCCGGACCGGGGCACCGCCAGCCTCTCCAGATCGGCCGCCACGTCGGCCGGAGGCTCCCCCGGGGACGCCGGGGCCAACCCGCCCCCGAGCAGCGCAAAGGCGCCCGCCAGCAGCCCGAGTACGCCCGCGCGCCACCGCGCCATCGTCATGCCTCGCCCCCCGTCAGCGCACGAGCGGCACGAGCAGCCGGCGGTCGCCGTAGCGGATGGCCAGGGTGATCGTGCCCCCCTCCTCGCCCAGCGTGGCATCGAACCGCTCCACGAAGGGGCTGGTCTTCTCGAACAGCGCCTTTCCCCTGTAGATCGTCTCCCCACGCGGAGCGGGGGCGATCGCGTTCACGTCCGGGAACACCTCGCGCATGTCCACGCGGCGCATCTCGATCGTCATGCCCTTCCCGTCGAGGTTGGGCCACCACGCGAGCGCGTAGGTCCCCACCGGCAGCACCGCGCCCTGCAGCCTCAGCGGGCGCTGGTCGAGGGTGACGCGCGCGATCACCCAGTTGCGCCGGGCCTCGGGGACGTTGGGGTCCCCCTTCTCCATGGCGTCGAAGAGGGTCTGGTTCCAGTGGTAGTCCACGAAGCGCACCTCGACGCCGGGCGCCTTCAGGAAGTGCATGAAGAGGTCCTTGGCGGGCTCCTTCGGGATCTGGGCGGGAACGGCGAGGGCCGCCAGCGCCAGGGCAGTCATGTTCATCGATGTCTCCTTCGTCAGCCCCGAAGAGGGCGTGCGTCTTCCTAGAAAGCGACCGACATCTGCACGCCGCGGGCGTGGCGGGCCACGATCGGGGCCACGCTCAGCGCCGCTCCCCGACGCGGTTCGCCCTCGACCGGGCGGCCGTTCACGCGCACCACGGTGCGGGCCACGATGTAGCCGAGCGCCGCGCCCGCCACGACGTCGCTCAGGTAGTGCTTGTCCTGCTCGAGGCGAGAGGCGCCGACGAGTCCGGCCAGCAGGTAGGCGGGGACGCCGACCTTCCACCCGTAGTGCCGCTCGGCCACCGCGGCCAGGGCGAAGGCGTTCGAGGTGTGCCCCGACGGGAACGACTTGTCGTCCTCCTGGTTGGGCCGCTCCCGCCCCACCACGACCTTGACGAGCTCGGTGTAGCCGAAGTTGACGACGGCGGCGTCGAGCATGTCGTAGGTCATCGCCCGGAAGCGTGAGCCGTCGGAGAGGCGGCCCGCGGTGAACATGCCCGCGACGAAGACCGTGCTCCAGACGGGGCCGGCCCCGGTCTCGAGGGCGTCGCCCCAGTCCAGCGTGGTCGCCTGGAGGCTTCCCCGCACGTCCTCGTCGAAGAACGAGGCGCCAGCCGCGGTGGTGCCGCCGACCAGGAAGGGGACCAGGTTGTCCCCGTGGAAGACCCCGACGATCCCCCGGCCGAGGTTCGCCGGCAGCCGGCTCATCGTCCGCCGGCCGTCGGCGCGAACCCCTTCGTCCGCCGCCGGCACCGGGCCAGCCGCCACCGCAGGCGCGTCCGAGGCCCCGGCGGCCGGTGTGAAGCCCAGGAGGAGGGCCAGCGCCAGCCCTCCGCCCAGCGCTCTCGTCCTCGCCTGGTGTCCTCCGATGGAACTCACGCCTCAACCCCGCTGGGCGAAAAGGACGGTCGCAGCCAGCAGGCGCCGTCCCTCCCGCGCCCGGCTGCGCCCGGCGCGGGAGGTCAGAGGCTACTTCTTGACGCTGCCCGGGGGGAAGTCCTTGAAGAGCTTCTCGATCGCCTTCGCGCGCTTCTTGGTATTCTTCTCGGCCTTGTCCGACAGCTCGTCCTGGGCGATGCCGCGCCAGACGAGGCCCTTCGACTTCGCGTCGAAGAGATCCAGGACCAGCGTGCCGACCAGGTACTCGTGGACGGTCGTGGTGGCCGTGCCCGTGCCGCCCATGCCGCCCCAGCCCCGGTAGCCGTACCCGCCCATGCCGGAGTAGAAGGTGTTGAGGTCCTTCTTCTTCTCGCCCGCGCCGTGCACGACGAACTCGACGTCGGCCTTGCCCTCGGGCGCCAGCGTCCAGCCCTTCGCCTTCACGCCTGCCGTGAGGTCGTCCATGAGCCGCTTCTCGGCGAACTCGTTGCCCCACCCCGTGCCGAGCTTGATGCTGAACGTCTTGAACGCCAGAAAGTTCACGTTCTTGTCGAAGTCGACCGTGACGTCCTGGGCCAACGCCCCGCCCGCAACAGCCAGGGCGAAGCCCGCAAGCACCATCGTCTTCACCAGCTTCATCTTCGTCTCCTCGGGAAAAAGCCCCACTGTGGCCCGCAGCTACATCGCGGTTCACTTCCTCATCCTCTCACACGAACGACCTCCGCGGCGTCGCCCCGCACCGCCAGGCGCGCGAGGCAGCGGGGGCGGTGCCGTTCGCCGACGGCCCCGCCCCCGGGCCGGCCTAGAACCGGATGATGATGCCGCCGGAGAGCTCGAACTGGTTCGAGAACTCCGCGTCGCCGACCGTGTAGCAGCCCCAGTAGGGGTCGCACCAGTAGCCCTCAGGGTCCGTCTTGATGTAGGTGGGCGTCCAGCGGGTCTCGAGACGGAGGCCGAACTTCGGGCTCGGGAACATCTTCAGGCCCAGCGCCCAGGTGCTCGAGAACTGAGTCTCGCCGCCGATCGACCCGGCGGCGGTGTCGAGCGAGCCGTACTGCGTCGCGCCGATGCCGCCCAGGAAGTACGGCCGCACCGAGGCGTCCGAGTCGCCGAAGTTGTAGGCGAAGTAGCCGTGGTAGTTGTAGACGGTTTGCGGAATCGTCCGGGTGATGCCGCCGGTGGCCTCGAGGTCCGTGGACTGCGAGGCGAACAGAAACCCGATCTCGGCGTTGGGCGTCACGTTGAAGCCGAGGCGGGCGCCCCACGAGAACGCGTCCTTGGGGCCGATCTGGATCGGCGACTCGTCGATCGTGCCGACGTTCACCCCGTCGCTGAACGTCCAGCCCGCCGTGCCGCTGAGCTCCACCCGCGGGTCCTGCGCCTGTGCCGTGGCGGCGGCCAGGGCCACCAGCGCCGCCGTGAGAATCGTCTTTCGAACCATCGTCGTCCTCTCTTTCCTTGTGATCGTCATCATCGGTGGGGGCGTACTTTCACTTGACGCTGATCATGACGGCCACGGTGTAGGTGATCTCCACCTTGTCGCCCACCGTCACGCCTTCGAGCCTCTTCTTGTCCTCGACCTTGAAACTCACGGTCCGCCCGTCCTCGGTGAGGACGGTGACCGAAGGGACCTTCTCGTCGATGGCCTTGAGCGTGACCGTCGCGGTCTCCTGCTTCGCGATGGTCCCGCTGGGCCGGGAGCCCTCGCCCCGGGTGACCGAGGTGCCGGCCGGCGGCGCCGGCAGCCCGCTCGGCTGGCCGGGCTTGCGGATGGCGAAGGCGATCGACTCGTAGTAGCGGAAGGTGATGGTGTCGCCGACCTTCAGCTCGTCGAACCGCTTCACCTCCGGGCTGCAGTAGACGGTCTCGGTCGCGCCGTCCTTGTCCTTGAGGGTGAGGAGACGGGCGGTCTTGTCGATCGCCTCGATCTTCGTCGTCAGCTCGATCGCCTCCGTCCGGGTGACGGGCTTCTGGGCCCGCGCGACGAGCGGCAGGACGGCGAGCACGGCCAGTGCGGCCAGGGTCTTCTTCATGACGGCTCTCTGCCTCCTGAGAACAGCACTCCGTTGATCGGTCCGGCGCGGGCCTACCAGGAGTAGGCGCACCACACGCGCGGGCCACCGTAGGCGAGGTCCATCTGCCTCCGCTCGATCCCCTCACCCCCGTCGTAGTCGATGTCCATGTAGCGGAAGCCCGCGCCGATCGTCCAGTGCGGGGACGCCAGGAAGGCCAGGTCGCCCTCGAGGTTCCAGGTGACGTTGGAGCCGAAGCCGGCGACGTCCGCCCGCCCCAGGAACGACACTTTCGAGCCGAGCGGCGCGTGGAACTTGACGCCGGCGAGAGCGTCCACCCAATCGGTGTCCTGGAAGTCCGTGCCGTATGCGGCGCCGCCCGCGGTCTCGCCCTTGAACCGCGTCCGCGAGGTGATGTACCGGACCCCCGCCAGCACGTCGAGGTAGGCCGGGTTGTCCGCGCGCCCGCCGCTCGCCACGCGGTAGAAGCCGATGCCCTCGACGACGAGCTGCCGGAAGTCCACCGTGAGGTCCACCAGCTGCGTGTCCACCGCCGTCGCGCCGAGGTTCATCCAGACGAGGTCGGTGCCGAAGCCGAAGCGGTTCTTGCGCGCCTCGAACCGCGCCGCGAGCCCGATGTCGACGTTCTCGAGGATGTCGGAGAAAGACGCGTCGACGGTGACCGGCGGCAGGCCAGCGACCGTCAGCTCGCCCTGGACGCCCGTCGCCCAGAAGTTGGGCGCGATGTCGAAGTGCCACTGGTCGTCCATCGCGCCCGTCGGCCTCCCCTGGGCCCGGGCCCACGTGGGCACGGCCATCGTCAGCAGGATCGCCGCCACCGTCGCCAGCCGCCCGCCGCCGAGTCCGGCTCTGATCTCCCGCATACGCTGATCACTCCTGTCGTTCGTGGCCATGACCGCGCGTCACCGGGCCGCGGCCAGGCGCTCGCGCGCCCTCTTCAGGTTCTCCCTCACGCCGGTGTCGATGCCGTCGCGCACCTTGCCCATGAGGACGCCCGCGAGCATGCCGGTCGGCGGGTCGAGCCGCGTCCGGTAGAGGTTCAGCAGGTAGAGGCCCTTGCCGTCGGCGGTGGGCACGGCGGCCAGCATCTCGAGGCTGGCGTTGAAGAAGTGGGTGGCCCCGACCAGCTTGGTCGAGATCAGGGCCCCACGGGGGCTCTTGTAGAAGGTCGCGTGGTAGGCGGAGACCACCGGCTTGAGGCCGAACGTGTCCTTCGCCCAGTAGAGGACGTCCTCGGCCCCGGCCAGCTTCGCTTTCGGCCAGGCCGCCAGGTAGTCGTTGAACTCCTTCACGTAGTCCACGAGGTAGGGCGAGTTGGCGAGGAGCGTCCGGAACTCCTGGGCGCGGGACTTCTCCTGCTTCTTGTCGAACACGCTGCTCATGGCGTCCGTGCCCCCCTGCTGGTAGGCCGTGACGTAGTCGAGGATGCCCTGGTTGAAGATCGCCACCGCCTGCTTCTCGGCGTCGGCCGCCCTCCAGTCGATCTTCGAGACCATCTCCATCCCCCGGGTCCCGATCTTCACGTCGCAGGCTCCCGGCTTGCACTTCTTGAGCGCCGCGATGTCGTCCGGCGGATGGGTGAGGCCCTTCAGGTCCTCGACCTTCGGGGGGTTCGAGAAGTAGCCCATCTCGGGGATCTGGGGCACCTGCCGGAACTTCTTCACGTCGCGCGCCAAGGCCAGGAGCTGGTCCGCCGTCCCCGCCGCCTTCACCACCCCGAAGGCGGCGATCTCAGGCTTGTCGGTGGTGGGCAGCAGCTTGGTCACCACCTCGCCCTTCTCGACGGCCGCGAGCTGCGCGTCGTCGAGCTGGATCACCTTGCGGAGGAACGGCCGCGGCGGCGCCTCCTGCGCCGGCGCGACCGCCGGCGCCACCACGGCCAGGGCGCAAGGGAGAAACACGATGTACGAAGCCGGCGTCAGGAAGTTGATTCTCTTCATGGAATCCCTCGTTGTTGACCGGAACAGCTCCCCGGAGAGCGGATCCGGGAGCCTTCCCTTTGCGACGCACTGGCTGGACTGCAGGATCGGTGCCGCGATCGCGCGGCACCGGTGGCCAGGTTCACATCAGATAGAGCGGATACGACTTAGGTCGAGCGGCTGGACAGGGAAACCCCGGTCGCGGCGCCTGAAGCGCGCTGGAAGGGCGAAATGACGTCTGCGAGTCGACATTTCGTCTTCCAGGCCGGCACCCGTGCGGTTCGGGGCGACGCCGAGCTGGAGAATCTCGTCCTCGTCCGACAGATTCAGCGGGAACGGGCTCCCGAACTCGGCCAGCGCACGCCATGGCGGCCGAGCAGTTCGAGGAAGTCCTCGAAGTCCTGGATCGCGTCCACGTCAGTCGTGCCTGCCCTTCCGCCCGGCCTCCACGGTATCGACGTCGCGGCGGATCGCGACCAGCGCGGAAAGCCGGTCCTCCGGGCTCTGTGTCTGCCAGAATTCGAGGTCCCAGGCCTCGGCATCGGCGTGGCTCGAAGCCATCTCAGCCGATTCGAGGAGGGGATGGTCTCTTCGGATCCACCCTTGTTTGACCGCGCACGTCCGCTGCGGCCATGCTGTGGGGATGACTTGCGACGCGCGAAGCGTAGAACCTGGGAGAATATCCATGATGAGCCGGCTGAGGTCTCACCGTTCTCGTGCGTGGCTGGGCGCGTTCGCGCTCGTGAGCCTGGCGTACGCCGCCGGCGGATGCGGGGGCGGCCCGGCGAAGGCCCCGGCCGACGCCTCCCCTGCCGCGGCCGCGCCGGGCGACGCCGCCGACGGGTCCTTGCCGCCGCCCGCGTACGAGTCCGGGCTGCCGGAGGGCGTGCGCGCCGTCCTCTTCCAGAAGTTCACCGGCGATTTCGACCAGATGGCGGCGCGCCGGGTCGTCCGCATGGGTGTCACCTTCAGTCGCACGTTCTACTTCGTGGACAAGGGCGTGCAGCGGGGCGCGGCCTACGAGATGGGGCAGGCCCTCGAGGACCACCTGAACCGGAAGCTCAAGACGAAGAACGCGACGAAGGTCATTGTCGTCTTCGTGCCGCTGCCCCGCGACCTGCTGGCGCCGGCGCTCACGGAAGGCAAGGTCGACCTGGTCGCGGCCCAGGTCACCGTCAGGCCCGAGGTGCAAGCCCTCGTCGACTTCACCAATCCCACCCGCACGAACGTGAGCGAGGTGGTCGTGACCGGTCCCGCCGCCCCGGCGATCGCCTCCGTCGACGACCTGTCCGGGAAGGACGTCTACGCCCGCAAGGACAGCAGCGCGTGGGCGAGCCTGGCCGCGCTGAACGAGAGCATGAAGGCGAAAGGCCGCCCGCCCGTCGCGATCCGCGAGGTGCCGGGAAACCTCGAAGACGACGACCTGCTCGAGATGGTCAACGCGGGCCTCATCCCGACGGTCGTCGTCCAGAACTACCTGGCCGACTTCTGGAAGCAGGTCTTCACGAACCTCACCGTCCACGACTCGGTGGCCGTGCGCACCGGCGCCAGCCTCGCGGTGGCCATCCGGAAGGGCAGCCCGCTCCTCAAGGCCGAGCTCAACGCGTTCCTGGCGAAGTACGGCCTGGGGACGGCCTTCGGCAACGTGATCGAGAAGCGATACCTCGTGAGCACCACACTGGTAAAGCAGGCCGCCTCCGAAGCCGAGCGGAAGAAGTTCCTGGAGCTGGCCGCGATATTCCGGAAGTACAGCGATCAGTACCAGCTGGACTACCTGCTCATGGCGGCGCAGGGGTACCAGGAGTCGGGGCTCGATCAGAACGCCAAGAGCCGGGTCGGCGCCGTCGGCGTCATGCAGGTCATGCCGGCCACCGGCAAGGAGCTCGAGGTCGGCGACATCAGGAAGGTCGACGCGAACATCCACGCCGGCGTGAAGTACATCCGCTTCATGATCGACCGGTACTTCAAGGACGAGCCCATGGACAAGCTCGACAAGGGCCTGTTCGCCTTCGCGTCCTACAACGCGGGGCCGGGCCGGGTCCGCCAGCTGCGCACAGGAGGCGGAGAAGCGGGGGCTCGACCCCAACGTCTGGTTCGGCAACGTGGAGCAGATCGCCTCCGAGCGCATCGGGCGGGAGACGGTCACCTACGTGTCCAACATCTACAAGTACTACGTCGCGTACCGGCTGCTGTCCGAGGAGCGCGCGCGGCGGGACGAGGCGAAGAAGGCGATCGAGGCGAACGCCAGGTAGCCTAACGCGGAGGAGCGGCGAGACCCGCGTCCATCGCGGCTCGCAGGTCCTCCAGGGGCTGCTGGGACACCGGAAGGTAGCCGCCCTCCGGGCGATCGAGCGCGGCGATCAGCGCGATCACCAGCGAGAACGAGAGGGCGAGGATCAACATGATCCACGACCTCCGGGAGCCCGCGATGGCCGTGTGGTACCCGACCGCGAGCATGCTGACGACCACGAGAGCGTACAGCGCCAGCCAGAGCCCGCCGGGAAGCCGGGCGTGCAGCCCGACGTTCACCCGCGACGCGTGGACGCTGGCCAGATCGTTCAGCGACTCGATGTACAGGGCGGCCACGTCCGAGTTCATGTCCTTGCGGGCATTCACGACCGCCATGTCCCACAGCTGCCGCTGGATGCGCCCCGACTCGGCGACGGCGGCGCGCACCCTGGCGAGGTCGTTGGACTGCACGGCGGACAGGCGGCCGTCCACGTAGGCCCTCAGCAGCCGGACCGCCTCGCCGCGGTCCGGCTCCGGCAGGAAGTCGGACCTCGACCAGGCCGTGCGGATCGCGTTGGCCTCCTCGCGCACGAGCGCCTTCCGCGCGTCGTACCGGTCGGAGACGATCCCGAACGTGAACGCCATGATGAACGCCAGCAGGGCCAGGATGGTGGCCGCGATGGCGGAGACCGGCGCCTCCTTCTCGTCCTCCGATCGCACGCGGCGACGCGCCCCAGGCGATATCCCCCCTCGATCGCAGCCATCACCAGCAGGAGGGTTGCCGCAAAGACGGCCCAGATGGGCAAGCTTCCATGGCGTTCGGCTCCACCCAAGCGACCCGGCCGGGACGCGCACCGACGCGGGGGCTGGCAGGTCACGGCTTCGGCCTGCCGATCCACGCGTACTGCCACGCCGCCGAGACGACATCGTAGTCGCCCCCGAAACGGATGTAGGCGCCCCGGGCGTAGCCGACCTTCACCGACTGGTGCCGGGTGAGGGGGAACGAGGCGGTCACACCGACGCGGGAGTTCTTCTGGAGGGTCGCGGGGTTCTCGACGCCGTTCAGGCTGGTACGCCCTCCGTACCAGAAATTGCCGTCGAGCGACACCCAGAACCGCGGTTGGAAGTCGTAGCTCAGGTGGGTCTCGAGAGCCCAGATCGGGTCCTGGGTCTGGGACTGGGTGCCGGGAACCCACTCGTTGCGCGAGAAGAACTCCGGGTTCTCCGTGAAGAGCCAGATGGCCCCGTAGGCGTCGAGTATCCAGTGGCCCCAGCGTTGCGAGAGGCCCAGCTCCGGCTTGAACGCCCAGCGGTTGGCGCCGAGGTTGATCATCTTCGTCGGGTCGTACTGCCCCGTGGGTGCCACGACCTTGAGGCTCACCCCCAGCAGGGTCTTCTGCCGCCACTGCCTCATCTCGGCGCCAGACATCGCGGGGCCCCCCACGAGGTTCACGGAGACGCGGCACATGGCATCGAACAGCCCGGAACGGTAGATCGACCTCTCCTCACCGAGGACCGTTCCCTCGAAGTTCCCCACCCCGTAGGCAAGCCCCACGGTGACGTTTGCCGAGCGGCCGAGGAGGCCGAGCGAGTGGTAGTAGGCCACGTTCGGGACGTTGAGCCTCCCCGTGGCGTCGGTGATCGGGGCCGCCCCCTCGAGCAGGAGCTCCCCGTCGTTCCACGAGTAGGCCATGGTGATGGCGTCCGACTTCACCGGGGTGATCAGGTACGCCCGCGGGGCGAGGTCCTGGCCGCGCACCGCCGGAGCGGAGGACACGATCAGAAGCCACGCCGCGATCCCGGAGCCGAGAGCCCTCAAAGGGTCTCCTCCTCGTCGAGCACGCCCTCGACCTTGAACCACCACTTCGGCTGGTAGCGCACGAAGACCGGTACCCCGGCCAGCGGGCCGCTCGGTGCCGCAGGCGAAGACGAAGCGCTCGGTCGTGCCCTTCTCGCGGTTGCGGCTCTCGAACCCGAGGCGGACGAGCTTCTCGTAGGTCCGCGCGCCGTACTGCGCCTGCTCGACGCGCTCCCAGGACGAGACGGTCAGGTCGTAGACGCCGGCGTTGAAGCTGTACTGGACGGTCCGCGGCCAGGGCCCCGCGCTCTGCGGGGTGCGCGCGGCCTCGACCCCCGCGCGGACGAGGTCGGCCAGCGCGAACAGCAGGCCCGGGTGCACGCCGGGCGGCAGGCTGGCCCGTGCCGGACCCGCGGCGTCGGCCGGGCCACCTCGGCGAACCGCAGCAGGTCGTCGAGCTGGCGGAACGTGTAGTCCTGGGGCGCGAAGACGGTCGTCGCCTCCGCCCGTGCGACGCCGCCCTCCACCCGGGCCCGGTTCAGCTTGAAGAGGTAGCCGTCCTTGCCGCGGCCGAGGCTGCCCTTCGCCTGGTCCAGGCTGTCGTCCTCGGACCGGTTCATCACGCCCACCGTCGTCGCCCCCGACGGGTCGGCGTCCTCGCGGGCGAAGCCCCAGCGGTTGATCTTGCGCGGCGCCCGGGCCGGATCCGACCCCAGCAGCAGCTCGTAGCCCTTCCGCCCCTCCCCGTCCTCGCGCCAGACGATCCGGGCCCCGCCGACGTTGCTCCGGCTGATCCAGAAGAGGAGGGGGCGGATCGCCGCGGAGAGGCGGTAGCGGTGCTCGGCCGTCACCGGGGCGGCGGGGCGCCCGTCGGGCGTCGGCTCGGCGGCGGCCGCCGACGCCGCCACCAGCCACCGCCAGGACGAGGGCAGCGAGCGCCCGTCTCACGCGCATCCGGTCTTTCCCGACGCTAGGCCAGGGGCCGCGCGTGCAGGGCCTCGATGTACGGCCGGTAGATCGGCCCGCTGTTGATCGTGCAGAAGGGGTAGAGCCCGTCCGAAGTGCTGTACTGGATGACGCAGCGGCGGACACGCTCCGTGTCGTAGTTGTAGCGGTCCATGAAGTGCATCCCGCCGGTCATGAGGGTCCGGTACGCCTTCGTGGCGCCCTCCCCGCGGCCGTAGCCCTTGTCGGTCATGGCGCGCAGCGCCTTGACGAAGCCCCACGGGGTGATCGAGCGGCGCATGTTGCGCCACCGGTAGCTGCGGAGGAAGAGCCACCCCGCCCGCGCGAAGTCCCATCGGGTCGGCCGCGCCCCCTCTCCCCGCCCCTCGATCTCGGCGGCGAGGTCGTCGAGGCCGCCGAAGAGCCGCATCAGGTCGAACATGCGGGGGATGGGCACCGTGTCGCCCTCGGGCGTGATGAAGAAGTACGTCCCGATGCCGCAGTCGGCGTGGCAGCTCAGCCGGATCTTCGGCTTGCCCTCGAGCACCTGCAGGAACCGCGAGACCGGCGTCACGAGGCTCGGCCGGGAAGAAGTCCTCGTGGACGTCCGCCCCGGTCTCCTTCGCGATCGCGGCCGCGAGGTCCCCCAGCGTGTAGCGCTTCGCCTCGAGCTCGTGGCGCGCGATCCGGCCCGTGAACGCCACCGGCTGGTACGCGATCCCGTTGATCACGTCCGCGTTCGCGACCGCGAAGCGGAAGATCGGGCCGACCTGGTCCTCGTTCACTCCCTTGACCAGCGTCGGCACGAGGACGACCCGGATCCCGGCCCGCCGGCAGGCCTCGATCGCCCCGCGCTTCGTCTCCATCAGCGGCGCCCCGCGCAGCTTGCGGTAGATCGAGTCGTCCGTCCCGTCGAACTGCAGGTACACCGTCTGCAGCCCGGCCGCGGCCGCCTTCTCCGCGAAGCCCGGCTCGGCGAGCTTGACGCCGTTGCTCGCGCACTGGACGTGGCTGAAGCCCATCTCGCGGGCGGCGGTCAGGACGCGGAAGAACTCCGGGTGGAGCGTCGGCTCGCCCCCGGTGAACTGGACGGCGGCGGCCGGGACCGGCTTCTGCTCCCGCAGCGCCCGCAGCAGGCCGACCACCTCCTCGAAGGAGGGCTCCGCGAGGTAGCCGGCCTGGTTGGCGCTGGCGAAGCAGACCGGGCAGGTCAGGTTGCAGCGGTTGCTCATGTCGACCTGGCCCAGGCAGGTCGTGCTCATGTGCTGCGCGCACAGGCCGCAGTCGGTGGGACAGGCGACGGACTCGCGGGTCTGGTGCGCCTCCACTCCCCGCTCGTCCTCGAAGCAGCGCTCCTCGCACAGGAGCCACAGCTTCGCGTCCGAGGTGACCTTGTCCCGGAAGTAGCCGTGCTCCGGGCAGGTCTTCTCCATCCAAACGGCCCCGTCGCTCTCGTAGCTGCGGCCGAGAACGAGGCAGGAGCACTCCGGGCACAGCGTCTCCACCGTGCGCGGCAGGGCCCGCGGGATGGGCCGGATGGGCCACCCGGAGAGGGTCCACCGCGGCTGGCGCGCGTGCGGCTCCACGCGCGGCGTCGTGAAGAGGACATCCGCGTGAGGCTCGCGCCACGTTCCGCACCGCGGGCAGTCGTGCTCGAGCACGATCGCGTCCGCGTCCGGCTCGCGCATCAGGCGACCCGGAGCGATGTCCCCGCAGCGGCCGCACCGCCACTCGCCCTCCCACGGCAGGCCGGCCAGGCCCTTCTGGACCGGAGCGTAGCGCCGCAGTGACAACTTGTACCGCTCGAGGGCCGTGACGCAGCCTTCGCCGGTTCCCGACGCGGCCGGCGAGCCGGCCGAATCCGCGAAGTCGCTGGAGATACCGCCCACTTCGTCCATCGGTGGTCCTCCTAGTGCCTCTTCATCGGAGCGGGTGGGGTGCCCTTCCCTTCCTTGTACCGCTCCCGCCACACCGGCCCGGTCAGGTCCTCGAGCTCCCGCCCGAACCGCTCGAGCCCCGCGTGGTACTCGGGGTCGGCGAGAGCGGCCCGCGCGTCCTCGTCGAGCGGCGCCGGCTCGTGCCGCCGCACCAGCTCCAGGAACGTGGCGTGGTGGTCGCGGATGATGCACGGGGCGAGCCAGTTCCCGCAGTCGGGGCAGGGCTCGTTCGCCTCCCGGTAGCCGTACTCGCGCTGCCAGCTCCGGATGTCGGCGAAGAAGGGGTGCGCCCACACCTCGTCGAGCGTGCCCCCCCGGGCGAAGACCTCCTGCACGTTGACCGGCGAGTACGGGAAGAAGACGCACGGGCTCACGTCCCCGTTCCAGTTCACGTGGAAGTAGCCCCCCGCCCGTCCCGCCGCCAGGCAGCCGTTCGTGGCGGTCGCCGAGTTCCAGAAGTCGGCGATGAAGATGTGCCGGTTGCGCACGAGCCACCACACCCGCTCGAACAGCCGCAGCCTCTGCTCCGGAGTCATCATCAGGTCGAGGGTGAACGACCGCCCGATCGGCATGTAGTGGAACACGAAGGCGTAGCTCGCGCCGATTCGATCGAAGAAGGTCTCCACGACCTCGTCGGAGAGGATCTCGTCCGAGTTCAGGCGGGTGGCGGTCAGGGAGACGCCGACGATGACGCCCTCCCGCTTCAGCCGCTCCATGGCCGCGAGGACCTTGTCGAAGACGCCGTCGCCCCGGCGGGCGTCGGTGCGCTCCTTCATCCCCTCGATGGACAGGGCGGGGCTCACGTTGCCCATGCGGCCCAGCCGCTTCGCGACCGCGTCGTCGATCAGCGTCCCGTTCGTGTACATGATGAAGAAGCAGTCCGGGAAGCGCTCGGCGAGGTCGAGGAAGGAGCGGTTGCCGTCGCGCCAGGCGAGGGGCTCCCCGCCGCTGATCACGAACGCCCGCGTGCCCCAGGTTTCATAGGCCTCGCGCACCGTGCGCTCGAAGGTCGCCCAGTCGAGCTTCTCGCGGTGGGCGCCCGAGTTGGCGTAGCAGCCGACGCAGCGCAGGTTGCAGGCCTTGCCCGGGCTGATCACGAGGAAGTCGCCCGGGTTCTGGCCGTGGCGCTCGCGGAAGCGGCCCTTGGCGCTCGTCCCCCCGCGGTGCACGAAGACGCCGCTGTAGAGGTTGCGCAGCAGCGCCGCAGCGCCGGTGCGCCGAGCGTTCCGCGCGCCAGCCCCCGCTCGGCGGCCCCCGGCGCCCGAGGGCGAGCGCGATCTTGTCCTGCTCCACGGCCGGCGGGTGGCGCAGGGCGGAGGCGGAAGCTCCCGGCGCGCCCGGATGCGGGCCTCCATGTGCCGGGCGATGGCGCGGCGCGCGGGGCCCAATCGGCCGAGGCGGAGCGCCAGCCACGTCAGGGCGTCGGAGGCCCGGCCGTGGCCGGCGAGAAAGACGGGCCCTCCCGCGACCGTAAGACCTTCGGGGCCCACGGACTCGGCGGCGGTTGCCAGAAGCTCCACTCAAATCCCTCCGAAATAAGGAACTTGCGGCGTCAACGGCGGGGCCGATTCACTGCCCTGGATGCCGGCGCGTCCCGTGGATGTGCAGGATCGATGCCGTAGCGGAACCACGGCGGCTGCCTGACCGCATCAGCCAGATCGGATTGGGCTTAGCCGGACGTCCGGCTCTGCCCACCCGGCCGGACGATCTCGGTGCGCGAAAACGGGACAACATGACGTCCCCGGGT
>CAVSPR010000005.1:5000-389033 GCA_963729875.1 uncultured Acidobacteriota bacterium | reverse complement strand
AGGTAGCAGAGTGAGAGACGGGACTCGCATGAATCGCGCCGGGGTAAGCCGCCTCCTCGTCGTCCTCTGGCTGGCTCTCTCGCCAGCCCCGCCCGCGCCCCTCGGCGCCGCCACTGCGGCCCAGGCGCCCGTCACCCGCACACTCACCCTGCCACTGAACGACGGCTCCGTCCGATTCGCGGTGATCGGCGACGTGGGAAGGGACTCGCAAGGGCGGTCCGACGTGGCGAAGCAGGTGGCCGCGTTCCACGACGAGTTCCCCTTCGATTTCGTGATCATGCTCGGCGACAACGTCTACGGGGCCATCGGGCCTGCGGACGTGCGGACCAAGTTCGAGACACCCTACAAACCGCTCCTCGACGCCGGAGTCGTGTTCCATGCCGTCCTCGGCAACCACGACAACCCGAACGAGAGGTTCTACGAGCTCTTCAACATGGGAGGCAACCGTTACTACACCTTCCGGGCGTCCAGGGGCGGGGTCTCGAAGCAGAGGGAAGGGGACGTGCGTTTCTTCGCCCTCGACACCGGCTACCTGGACAAGCCGCAGCTCGAGTGGCTGGAGAAAGAGCTTTCGTCCTCGACCTCCGACTGGAAGATCCTGTTCTTCCATCATCCCCTGTACTCGTCCGGCAGGACCCACGGCTCCGCGCTCGAGTCCAGGGCGATCCTGGAGCCTCTGTTCGTCAAGTACGGCGTGAGCGCCGCGTTCTCCGGGCACGACCACATCTACGAGCGCATCAAGCCCCAGAAGGGCGGCATCGTGTACTGGGTGGCCGGCGGCGGCGGCTCGCTGCGCACCGGGGACCTCCGCGCCTCGGACATGACCGCCAATGGGTTCGACCGCGACTACCACTTCATGATCGTGGAGGTCACCGGGGACGACCTGTACTTCCAGGCGATCAGCCGGACCGGCGCGACGATCGACAGCGGAGTGATCCACCGGCCCGGTGCGCCTGCCACCGTGGCGAGCGCCCCGCCACGCCCCCGCACCTCCCCACCCACGCCGCCACGCCCGTAAAGGAGAGACCATGCACGACCACTCCTCACTCGCCCGCCGCGGTGCGCCGCGCTTCCTGCTCGGGCTTCTGGCGGCGCTGTGGCTGGTCGCTTCCGTTCTGGCCGACCCCGGCGGACGACCCCAGGAGAACGAGGCCGCGAAGGTCGCGAAGAAGATGGACAGGGCCCTGGAGACGGCGCACCAGGCCGAGGCTCTTCGCCATTTCCAGGAGGAGGTGGCGGAATACGCTGAGCTCCACGCCAAGCAGCTCGCCAAGCTCGGATCGCGCCTGCCCGCCGGTGCCCAGGAAGCGGTCGCCGCGCAGAAAGCCCTCGCCCACGCCATAGCGGCGAAGCGCGCCGAGGCCAGGCCGGCAGACATCTTCCGGCCGGAGGTCCAACCACTCTTCCGGCAGCTCATTGCGGAGCAGCTCCAGGGTCCGGATGGGCTCGACGCGCGGAGGACGCTCCTCGAGGGGGATCGGGAGGATGAAGACTCGGCCCCGGTCCCGGTCGTGGTGCGCGTCAACGCGGAGTACCCGCCCGGCGCACCGCGGTCCACGGTGCCGCCGAGCGTGCTGCTGACGCTTCCACCGCTGCCCGAATGTCTCCACTACCGGTTCGTCGGCCGGGACCTCTTGCTGGTCGACTCCGTGGCCCAGATCATCGTGGACGTCCTGCCGGCCGCCGCGCCCGATCTGGTGGTCAAGTGACTCGTATGAACCGCGCCAGGATCGCTCGTCTCCTCGTCGTCTTCTGGCTGGCCCTCTGGCCAACCGCGACCGCGCCCCTCGGCACGGCCCCTGCGCCCCAGGCGCCCGTCACCCCCACGCTCACCCTGCCCCGCAAGGACGGCTCCGTCCGATTTGCCGTGATGGGCGACTCGGGGACGGGCTCGCAGGAGCAATACGAGGTGGCCACGCAGATGGTCGTGTTCCACCAGGAGTTCCCCTTCGATTCCGTGATCCTGCTCGGCGACAACATCATCGGGTCGGACACGCCGGCTGAGATGGCGAACAAGTTCTCGACGCCCTACAAAGCGCTCCTCGATGCCGGGGTCGTGTTCCATGCCGCCCTCGGCAATCACGACGACCCGACCCAGCGGTTCTACGAGCTCTTCAACATGGGAGGCGAGCGTTACTACACCTTCCGACCCTCGAACGGGGGGATTGCAGAGGCGACCAAAGGTGGCGTGCGCTTCTTCGCGCTCGACACCGACTACCTGGACAAGCCGCAGGTCGACTGGCTGGAGAAGGAGCTTTCGTCCTCGAGCTCCGACTGGAAGATCGCATTCTTCCATCACCCGCTGTACTCGTCCGGCAGGACCCACGGCTCCGCGCTCGAAGCGAGGGCGATCCTGGAGCCCCTCTTCGTCAAGTACGGCGTGAGCGTCGTGTTCTCCGGGCACGACCACATCTACGAGCGCATCAAGCCCCAGAAGGGCGGCATCGTGTACTGGGTGTCCGGCGCCGGTGGCCGGCTGCGCAAGGGGGACCTCCGCGCCACGGACATGACCGCCAAGGGGTTCGACAGCGACAACCACTTCATAATCGTGGAGATCACCGGGGACGACCTGTACTTCCAGGCGATCAGCCGGACCGGCGCGACGATCGACAGCGGAGTGGTCCACCGGCCCCTGCCTGCGGCCTCGCCAGCGGGCACTTCTGCCCCCCCGCCTCTACCCCGGTGAAGGAGCCGCCGAGCGCGCGCCCTACTGCGGGCAGCGCTGGTCGACGATCTGGGCCCGCTTCAGCTTGAAGGCCGTCACCCACGCGCCCACCGTGGCGGGCGGACCGTCCTTGTCGGGGTCGCCGGATGGCTCGCTGGAGCGGCGTTTGACCCGGGCGCTCTCGAAGAGGTCCCGAAGCTGGGCATCGGTCAGCTGGGCGAGCAGGCCGGCCAGGAACGCCCGGCCCGCCTCGCTGATCTTCGGGTTGCTGAGGCTGCCGGTGAGCGAGCCACCGAGCTCAGCCACGCACCGGGCGGGGTCCTTCCAAACCGGCACCTGTGCCCAGGTCGAGAGGTCCACGCTGTCCTTGTTCTTGTTCAGCAGGCCCGCGTGGCCGAACGTCAGGCCGAGATCGTTGACCATGAGGAGGGGGCGGCGGCAGCCGGTCCGTCCCACCTCCTGCCCTTCCGGGCAGAGCAGGCGCTGGTTCGCGGCCTTGCTGTCGGTGTGCTGGACGAACGCCGCCAGCAGCTTCAGCCCGTCGCGCTGGGCGCGTGCGCCGGGAGGCGATTCAGGTCCGATGTCCTCCAGCTCGGACCATTTCCAGCCGGAGTCCCCTTTGGTCTCCATCGCTCGCCCCGGCAGCTTCCGCTCGATGGCCGCGGGGTTGAACTCCACCACCTCTCCGGCCATTTCCGGGCCTTCGCCGGGGTCCCTGGGACAGCCACGGCAGCGGACGCGCACGGGATACATCCGGTCGGCGGGGAAGCCCAGAGCCCAGAACAGGCGCGTGGACAGCACCTCGCCGAACACCTCGGCGTTGCGCGGTCCGTACTTGACCTTCACCTCGTGGCCGGGACTCGTCTCGCACGCGAACTTGGGCGAGTGGCCGGTGAGGTCGGTCTTCTCCCTGTATATGCAGGTCACCCACTGGTTGGGGGCAAATGCTCCTTTCGCGCGCGGGCCGGCCTTGAGGTCTACGGAGGAAATGTCGGTGGGCGACCAGACCCCGGCGCGCTGGATGGCCTCCTGCCGCTCCGGCGGCGTGAGCGCCTCTCCGGGCGACAGGCTCTTGACGTGGGCACACCCGCCGAGCGCCAAGCTCAGCCCGAGGAGGACCGCGGCGCCGCGCCCGGCGATCGAGGGTTCCGTCTGGCCCCGGGGCGGCACGGGGCTAGTCCTTGCGCGCGAGCAGGATGCCGCCCACGATCGCGACGGCCACCCCCGCCCAAAGCGGGATGTTCACGGTTTCCTTGTCCTTCACCTCGAGGTGGATGGGCCCGATGTTCACTTTGTCCGTGCTCTTGGTGTAGCTGAACCCTCCGTAGGCCAGGGCCAGGAGGCCCACCGCGAGGAGCACCGCCCCCAGAAGCTTCGTCCCTTTCATGCTCACCTCCCTTGTCGCTCCCTCAGAGAGCAAGGAGCGTGCCGTCGAGCGGCCACCAGCACCGCACCCAGGGCGGGACGGTGCGCTCCACCGCCCTATGCGGGTAGCAGGAGGTCGCGCAAGGGCCGCGGTCTGCCGAGGTGATAGCCCTGCGCGTAGTCGACACCGGCCTTCTCGAGCAGGCGGACCGTCTCGTCGTCGGTCACGAACTCCGCGATGGTCTTCTTGCCCAGGCCGCGAGCGATGCCGACGATGGCCCCGACGACGAGCTGGTCCATGGGGCTTGCCGCGAGGCCACGGATGAGGTCCCCATCGATCTTGAAGTAGTCGAAGGGCAGGCTCTTCAGGTAGTAGAAGGAGCCGAAGCCGGCGCCGAAGTCGTCCAGGGCCAGGCGGCAGCCGCGGGCGCGCAGCCGGTGGGCGAAGGCCTTGGCCTCCTCGATGTTCGCCATCGCCGCCGCTTCCGTGAGCTCGAAGACGAGTCGCGAGGGATCGATCCCGGCCCCGGTCAGAGCGTTTTCGATGAGCGCCGCCACCTTGGGGTCGCCGATGGACTTGCCCGAGAGGTTGACGTGAAGCACCAGCGGGCGCCCGGCGCGCTCGCTCTCGGCGATGAGCTCGATCGCCTGGCACGCGACCCAGCCGTCGATGGCCTGGATCAGCCCGAAGCGCTCGGCCACGTACAGAAAAGTACTGGGCGTGAGCGGCTCGCCGCCCTCGTCGTCCCGCAGGCGCAGCAGGACCTCGTACTGGCGCACCTCGCTCTCCCGCAGATCGAGGATCGGCTGCCCGTAGAGGACGAAGCGATCGTCCTGGAGCGCCGTGCGGAGGTGCTCCGCCTCGGCTTGCCGTGCCGAGACCGGCCCCCGGCTTCCCCGAGGGGGGCTGTAGAGCGCAAACCGGTTTCGGCCGGCCTGCTTGGCCTCGTACATGGCGATGTCGGCGCGCGCCAGGACCTCTGTCGCGGAGAGACGGTCGAACATGGCGAGCCCCACGCTGGCCGTGACCCGGATCGACTGGTCCCCGAGCACCGCGACGTGCCGGCCCAGGGCCCTGACGATCCCGTCCGCCGCGATCTGAGCCTGGTCGGCATCCGCCTGGGGAAGGAGCACTCCGAACTCGTCCCCGCCTATCCGCGCGAGGAGGTCGGTCTGGCGGATGCGATGCCTGACGGCGCCCGCCACGCCCTTGAGAAGGTCGTCGCCCGCCATGTGGCCGAAGGCGTCGTTGACTTCCTTGAAATTGTCCAGGTCGATCACGAGCACGGCGCCGGGGGCGCCGTAGCGTGCCACCCGCTCGACCTCCCGGGACAGTTCCTGCTCGAACCTGCGCCGGTTGGCGAGCCCGGTCAGGAAGTCGTGATCGATCAGGTACTCGAGGCGTTGCGCCAGCTCCCTTCGCTCGGAGATGTCCTGGACCTGGGAGACGACATGGAGGATCTTGCCCTCGTCGTCGCGGACGAGCGACACAGTCAACAGCCCCCAGAGGTAGTGGCCCCAGGCATGGCGGTAGCGTTTCTCGACCTGGTAGCTGGGAATCCGGCCGTCGAGCAGCTCGCGCCGGGAGTCCGCGTCGACCTCCACGTCCTCGGGATGGGTCAGGGCCTGCAGCGTCGTCGCCTTGAAGGCGGCCCGGGTGTGGCCGGTGATCCGGCAAAGCGCGTCGTTCACCTGGAGGCAGCGGCCCTCCAGGTCCACGAGAGCCATCCCGATCGGGGCATTGGCGAAAGCGCTCTCGAACCGGGCATGCAGCTCGTTCAGCCCCCGCTCGGCCGCCCGCCGCTCGCTCTCGAGCCGCTTGCCGTCGGCGATCCGGCGACGAAGCTCCACGTTGGCGACGGCGAGCTGCTTCTCTGCTCTCTTGTGCTCGAAGAGCGAGCGCTCGAGGGCCGAGCGGCCGGATGGTGCCGTCGCCCTCGCGCGGGGCCGGTACTTGGGAGCATCAGGCTCGTCATTCGAGCGCTTGGAACCCATGCCCAGACCTGGCCGCCTGGATAGGGACAATTTTGTCCGAACGGGGGCACGGAAGTCGAGCGGCGGACCCTGCCCCACGTGTGCCTTCACTCCATCCGAGAGAGCAAGCACCGTGCCGCACCCCCTGCTGGAAGGCACTTTCGACGCCTGGGGGGAAGCGGGGCCAGTGAGGCATTGGCATTGGCCCGGTGCCTAAGGCGTGAGGCGATCCAGGCGGCCCTGTCGGGTCGCGAGTTGGGATCCATGCTTGAAAGCACTTTCTACACCGTACAACTCCCCGGACGGCCGACCCGGGCCCGGCTTCACGCTCCTTGCTCGTCCCGGCCAGCGGTTGGGGCGAGGCCCACGACGGGGCCCGCTGGCATCCCGCTTGCTCCTCTGGGCGGCCGAGGTGACTCACATGACCATCACATTGCCGGGGCTCATCATCCTGATCATCATCGCGGCCGTCTGCGGCGCGCTCGGCAGGGCCCTCGTCGGTGGTGTCCGCGGCGGCTTCATCGTCTCCATGGTCCTCGGGTTCATAGGAGCCCTGGTCGGGCCCTGGATCGCTCACCAGCTCAAGCTGCCGGAGCCCTTCGTGCTCCAGGTCGCCGGGCAGTCCTTCCCGGTCCTGTGGTCGATCATCGGTGCGGCCGTATTCGTCGCGCTGATCCACCTCATCTCCCGACGGTAGCGGTCGGGCCACTCCTCGGCCCGCGCAGGAGTGGCCCGCACCCGCTCACTTCTCCTTGGTCTCGATCTCGGAAGCCACCTGCCTCACGCCGGGGACGGCGTAGGCGGTCTCGATCGCCCGGAGCGCCGCGGTCAGGCTCGCCGTGCTTCCCTCGAGGAACACGAGGCCGTTGTCGACCGACTTCACCTTGATCCCCTCGAGGCTCTTGTCCGCCTTCAGCGCGTTCTCGACCGCCTCCCTCACGTCCTTGTCGGCGGCCTTCACCGACTCCTGGCGGGACTCCTTCACGACCTGCAGCAGGTTCCGGACGTCGGTGACGCCACCGACGGCCCGAGCCGTGGCTTCGGCCTTCTCCTTCACCGCCTCGCTGTCGACCGTCCCGTGGAGCGTCACCTTGCCGTGCTCGGTGTTGACGTTGACGGCGTTGCGGCCCGCGCCGTCCGTGGTCATCAGCGCGATCCTGACCTTCGTCGAGATCCAGGTGTCGTCAGCCGCGTGTGCCGGGGCAACGCCGATGCCCCAGCCCAGGAGAAGACCCACCACTACCAGCGTCAGCTTTCTGCTCGAGCTCATCACGCCTCCTCTGCTGCGCCCCGGTGCCCGCCCCGCGGCGGTGGGCGCCGCCGGGATTGGTGGAGGCAACCTGCGTGCCAGGCCGGCAGGTGCCGCGAGCGTGGGCTCGGGCGCGAGGCCGGTGGTTCAGGGCACGGGCGTCGCGCTCGGCTGGGGCGCGACCTCAACGCCGGAAGGGCGCTCGGCGGTGGCGCCCCTGGCACCCACCTGCAACGTCGAGGTGACCTCGAGGACGTCATCCTCCTCGACGGCCATCCGGATCGCGCGAGCCACCTCCTCGTGACTGTCGACACGGCCGTTCAGGGTCACCCGGCCGTCTTCGGTACGGACGTCGATCTCGCGGGCCTTGAGCTCCGGGTCGAGGGCGAAGCGCGCCTTGAGCGTCGCCGTGGTGCGAGCATCGCGCGTGCTCTCCTCGAGCTGGCGGCCCGCTTCCGCGACCTTGCGGCGCACGACACGGCCGCTCGCTTTCAACTCCCGAGCGATGCTGTCGACGCTGAAATCCAGGTCGGAAAGTCTCTCGCGGGCCGTGCGTTCCGCCGTCCCGGAAGCTCCCTGTGATTCGCTTCCGGTATGCCGTGCCGACGCGCCCGCGACCAGGCCCAGCCGGTCCAGTATCGGCGCGCGGAACACCCACACGAGGGCGACCACGACCACGAAGAGCAGGAACAAGCGAAACAAGAAGCGCATCGGGACCTCCCTTCCCGGTGGACCTGCAAGGGCCGGGCCATTCTTCCACCTGCCCACCGCGAGGATGGTCGACGCTGGCTCCGGGTCCACCGACGCGTTTCCGGTCGCCCGACCCCAGTAGAGCAGCCGTCAGAACGACTGTCCGAGCTTGACGTCCATTCGCGTGCCCTCGACACTGTGCATGACGTCGAGACGGAGGCGGACCTCCCGCCGCGACTTCAGGCGGATCCCGGCCCCCCAGCTGCGAAGCAGGTTGCGAAGATCGAACTCGCGCATCGCGGGGAACACCTTGGCGGCCTCGTAGATGAGCGCCAGCTCGATCTTCGGGCGGAGCTCGTAACGATACTCGCCCTCCAGGGCGAGGAGCTTGTCGCCGCGGAACCGGACGGAGCCGTATCCCCTGAGGAACGTGCTGCCGCCGAGAGTCGACTGCATGTAGAAGGGCACCCGGCTGCCGGCGTCCGGCTCGGTGAGGGACGTGACCTGCCTCAGGGCGACGACGTGCCGGTTCGAGCCGAGGGCGATGTACTCCCGGGCGTCGACGACGACGCGGTTGAACTCGAGGGCGCCGGCATGGCGGTCGTCGAAGCGCGAGAAGGCGACGCCGAGAGCGGCGCCCCGATGCGGGTTGCGGGGCTCGTCGCGCAGCTCGAGCCAGGCGCCACCCGAGACTTCGACGAAATCGGGCGAGCGCAGGAGGCCCGGGGCCGTACTCTCGTCGTTGGAGATCGCGGTGTCGGGGAAGGCGGAGTCGGTCCCCGGGCGGATGGAGACCTGCAGCAACCCGGCGCGGGCCATGAACGAGAGGCGGCCTGTTCGGAGGCGAACGATGCCTTCGTAGAGCCCGTCCTGCAGGCGGTAGTCCGTGCGGTCCAACCGGAGGGAAGTGGCGCCGATGCCGTAGAAGTCCTCCCGGGGGAAGTCCCGGTACTGAGCGGAGGCGTAGATGTCGAAGCCCGGCGCCGCCGCGCTCTTCTCGAGGTCCGCGAGGGGGAACAGGCCCCGCGTTCCCCAGGCCACGCGGGGCAGGCGCTTCCCTTCGTGAGGCACCCGGCCCACCTGCAGGTCGTAGTACTGGTAGCTGTAGATGGAGTACGCCGCCGAGGCGTGGACGTCCAGGCGCGTGCCCCCGATGTCAGGCGCCCAGAAATGGAGCATCGGCGCGAGCCCCGCGCCGGAGCTGACGATCTCGATCCTCGGGAAGAAGGGGCCGACGTGCAGACCACGGCCTCCGCCTTCGTCGTCGCTCAGGAATGAGCGGACCGCCCGCTTCACCGGGCCGGGGCGCGGGGGCTCTTGTTGATCGTCGGCGGCGAAGGAATGGGCCGGGGCCAGGACGATCCAGAGAGCGGCAAGCGCTGCCGCCGCGTGTGCACGTCCCCGGTTCTTCACTACGGACGGCCTTGAACGCCCCAGCCCGGCGTGACGCCGGGATCGATCTGGTAGGCCCGGGCCAGTTTTCGCCGCATTCCTGTCCGCCTCTCTCCTGCTTCGATGCTCACGAGGATCTACTGAGCAACCCACGTGCCACCTCCAGGCGGGAACCAGCAGGCGGCACCGGCCTCGCCCGGGCGAGAACAATCTACAAAGCGCCTCCTGTTTGAAACCGAGACCGGGACCCAGGCCTCAGGGCTTCGTGCCGGCCTGCACCTGGACGGAAACGCTCGACCAGAGTGTCGCGGTCTCGATGCGGAGGCTCTGCGCCGTCAGCCGGAGCCCGACGGTGCGCTGGCCCACCTGGACCGACTTCTGCAGGCGGGCCGGGAGGCTCACGGCGCGGAAGATGGAATCCGGCAGGCGGACTTTGATGCCCCTCGCGGCAAGCGCCCTTAGACGCTTCAGACCCTTGTCGGGGTCCATGAGCGCCCCGCACTTCCCGGAGGTGTCCTGGGAACGCAGCGCTGCCTCCACGACACCCCACGAGCGTGCCGTGAGATCCAGCTTGAGCCGGATCCGCCGATCGGGAAAGACCGGCGTCGCAGTCAGGCTCTCCCCGGTGTTGTGGAGGCGCAAGGCCCCCGAAACGAGATGCCGTTGCGCCAGCACGCGGCCGCGGATCTCCCGGGTCAGCTCGAAGTCCTTGCAGACGGCGTTCGCGAGCCCCGCCGAGTCCCAGCCCAGGCGGACCATCGCGTCTCCCTCGGTCTCCTGGACATCCACCGGCAGCTCGACGTCGACCAGGTCCGGGCCGCGCAGGGAGACGCGCGGCGAGCCCGCGCGAAGGTGGCCCGTCAGGTTGCCCAGGTCGACGCTCACGCTCCACTCGCCGAGCTTGATGCGGCCGAGGAAGGTCCTCCGGCGCAGCTCTCCCGAGCTGTGGCCTTCGACGTCGCTCAAGTCCACCGTGACCCGGTCCAGATAGTGTCGGGCCACGTTCCCGGCGAGCTCCTCGATGAGTCCCGAGCGGATCGCGAGGACCACCTGCCCACGGTCGGCGAGCGCCGAAGCCACGAGCGGCTGCGCGGCCGCCGCCCTCTCGAGCCGCTCGTGGAGACGGTCGTAGTCGTGCTTGAGCGATGCCATCCGGTTCGGATCGGTCCGCGGGGCCTGCGGGGCGCAACCCGCGAGCACCAGGGCTGCCATCGCGAGAACGAACGGCGAGGAGGCTATCAAGGCGTCGCCTCGAGCTTCGCCGGGCGGGGTGCCAGGGCGGCATCCACGAAGACCCAGAGCCGGCCCCCGAACGCCTTGACCTGCTGCACGGCGATCGTGAGCGGGAGGTCCTCGGCCGCGATCTGCAGGCGCTTCGACTCCACCGCCGGGATCGACAGGCGGTCCTCGATGCTGACCGGGATCTCCAGGGGGCCGAGCAGCAATGCGAGCCCCCCGCGGGTGAGCGCCTCGGTGAGCCGGCCGACCGGATCGCCGCGGCCCAGGGCGCTGGTGTCCTGCGCGTCGACGCCCAGGATGCTGACGCGGCACTCGAGGATGCCCGAGACCGGGCGAAGCTCGACGACGTCGATCGCGGCCAGAACCGTGACCCGCGACCCCACCGAGGCGCCGCCCACGCTCGCCGTGCCCGTCATGCTCACGAGAGCGACGCCGTCCCCGAAAGAGGCGTCGGCGGAGTCGATCTTCACGTGAAAGCCGCTGCCGACGTCGGCCTCCAGGGGCGTCACGGCGCGGAGCAGGTCCTGGACGAGGACCTGGTCGACCACGATCAACACTCCCTTGAAATCCAGCAGCGTGCCGTTCTCGGCGGCCGTCGCGAGCTTCACGAGCTCCTCGTTCTGCCGCGACAGCAGGGCCTCCCGAGCGGACACGCGGGGCGGGCGGCCGGGCCACACCAGCCGCAGCTGATCGACGGCCAGGACCAGGATGGCGAGGCCGACGACGACAGCGGCCGCGATGCGAAGGGCCCGCACGCCCATGGGGGCTGCAACAACTGCGCCAACCGCCCTGCGGGCGAGCGCCCGGCGCCTGGCGTAGAGCCGGGGCACGCCGAGCGCGAGGCTAGTCTCGGCCGAGTGTCGGCCGCCAGTCGTGGCCGCTCTTCACGTATTCGACGAAACGGGCCTCACGGAAGCCTCTGCCGTCCCATGCCCTGACGGCGAAGCCGAGCCGCTGCGGGGAAAGCTGAATCACGTTGTAGCCGTTGGCCTCGTTCCGGACGCGATGGGAGACCGCGGTTCCGGCCTGGGCCACCAGGATCCCCCGCCGGATGTCGGCGTGATGCGTGCGTATGTCGCCGGTGTAGCCGCGGTGGAGGTGCCCGGCGAGCACCAGGTCGACTCCGCAGGCCTCGGCCGCCCGGAGCGCCTCGGCGGCCCGCCCAACGAGAGGAGGCGACGGGTCCCCGGGGGGCGGGAGAAACGGATGGTGAGTCACGAGCACCTTCGACACGTGCGGGGGCAAGGGACAAAGCCGCCGCCGAAGGTCGTCGATCTGGGCCAGGGAGATGCGCCCGTCCTTCCAGGTGTTGGAACGGGCGGTGTTCATCCCCAGGACCGCCACGGCGTCCGTCGAGAAGAAGGGATCCACGTCCTCGCCGATGTAGCGCCGGAAGCGGGCGAGCGGACGGGCGAAGCGCGTCACGAGGTCGAAGAGGGGGATGTCGTGATTGCCCGGGACAACCAGCTTTGGAAATGGGATGCGGTCCAGGAAGAGCCGTGCGGCCATGAACTCCTTCCGCCTGGCCCGCTGCGTCAGGTCGCCGCTCACCGCCACCAGCGAGGGTTCGACCGACGCGAGGTCTTCGAGGAGGCCCTCGACGATCTCGGGGCTCTCGGTCCCGAAGTGGAGGTCGGAGATGTGCGCGAGGGTGGTCATGGCCTGCCCGAAGCAGCGTCCGGCGTCGGGGCTAACACGCTCAAGGCGCGCGGCCGAATGATGTAGCGGATCGGCGAGGCCATCCGCACCACCTCTCCGTCGAGGGAGACCCGCAGGGAGCGGCGGCGAGTCCGGATCTCGACTTCCGGAAGCACGACCGAATGGAAGTCGCGGTCCTGCTCCAGACGTCCCAGGAGCGCTCGGAAGAAGAGCCGGAGCAGCCCCAACCGCCCCGCGTCCTGCGTGAGGTAGATGCTCAACTCGCCCCCTTGCAGGCTGGTGCGCGTCCCCAGGGAGAACAGGCTCATCTCGTAGCGGTTGTTGCCCACGAAGATGAAGGGTGTGGTCAACGCAACGGCTCGATCGTCGACCCGCAACGTGACGTCGAGGAGAGGGAAGCGTCGAACCACGTCCACGCAGGCGGTGAACATGGCCGGCCACTTGCCCCCGCCGTGCCGATGACGCAGCTCTTCGCGGTGGGCCACGGCAGAGGGGTACAGCCCGATGGAGGAGTTGTTCAGGAAGATGCGGCCGTTCACCTCTCCGACATCCACCTCCGTGACGTGCCCCCTCTCGATCGTCCCCACCGCCCGATCGAGATCCAGGGGGATGCCGACGTCCCTGGCGAAGTGGTTGAGCGAACCGAAGGGCAGGATGCCGAGGGGTTTGTGGCTGCCCAACAGCGCCGCCGCACCCGTGCCCAGGGTCCCGTCACCGCCGCCGAGGACGACCACGTCCGCGTCCGAGTCGACCGCCCTCCTGGCTGCGGCGGTAAGGCCCTCGTGGCTGATGGCGAGGATCTCCGCTTCCACGCCGGCGCGCTCGAACGCTTCCCGCACACGTGAGACCGTGGCGGAGGCTTCCGAGGCCGCGATCGACGCCGCGGATGCGTTCAGGACCACTGCGGCCTTCATGGCCGGAGGCCAGCCGTCGTACTCGCCATCGGGCCGCCCATCGCTCGCCGACTAGCGAATTGAGGTTCGCGGCGGGGCCTCCTGGGCCCTGGCCGGACCGAGCTGGCGGTAGGCGTAGACGCCGCTCTTCAGACCCTTCCACAGAGCGAGGGCCGCACCCAGCGGGCGCAGCGGCTTCACCAGCATCATGGCCCCGAACCGCGCGATCCCACGGAGATGATCGAGCGTGTTCTCGATGTCGGCGGCCACGCGGGGACCGTGCTCGGCGACGGCGTCGGTCCAGTCGGCGACGTTGTCGATCGCGCGGCCGAGCCGCTCGAGGCGCGGGCTCAGGGCGCGCAGCTGCCGCTCGGCCTCGCCGAGGCGCCCCTCGAGGCGCCGCACGGCCAGGAGCACGCCCACGAGAGCCACCGCCTGGACAGTCGTCGCGATCGTGACGACACCGAGAAAGATGACGAGCAGTGTCTGACCGTGCATGGGTGCCTGTTTCTTCAGCAGGCAGGAAACCGGGGCGGGGCCAGGCGACGGCCGGACCGGTCGATCCACACGCCCGCTTCTCTCGTCATGGATTCCGCCTTTGCCGGGGCCAGGACGTCTCCAGTGCTCATTGCCCGATGGACCCGGCGTGGCCCGACGCGACGCGCTCTCTCCAGCCCACGGCCAGGTCGTGCCTTTCCTGGCAGGCGAGGCACAGGGCGGCGAAGGGCATCGCCCGCAGACGCGCGTCCGAGATCCTGCAGCGACAGTCAGAACACGCGCCGAACCCACCGACTTTGAGGCGCTGGAGCGCCGTCTCGATCCCCTGCACCGTCCGGGACGTGAGCGCCAGCACCGAGAAGCCGATTCCCTGCTCCTCGGCATCCAGGGCGTGCTCCTCGAAGTCCATCACCCCCGACGTCGCGGTCGGCAGGCCGTCCCGGAGGATCTGCCTGCGCTGCCGGAGAGTGGCGTCTTGCTGGCTGAGCAGCGCCTCGAGCTTCCCGTGTCGTGTGCGATCTGCGCCTCGAGCTCCGTGAATCAGGGTGGCCATGACACTCTCCTTCCTGCGCTTTTCCCAACTGCTGACGCAACCTCCGTGCCACTGCCCAGACCCCGGGTTCGGCCGGATCACCGCGCGGAGGCGCGCGGGCGGGGAGCCGCTGGAGAGGAACAATGTAGAAACCGGACTCCCCCGGCGCGGTCGGCAGGAAAGCCATGTCGCTGTATACGGGCGCTCCATGGGAGTTCGTACCTGCCGCGCGTCCCCCGGAGCGGCACGCCAGTTGCATTGCGGAGCGGTGGCGTTGATCCGCCGTCGGCAGAAGAAGGGGCAGACATTCGTGGGGGATCAGGCAACGGGGCAGATGGGCTATCAGCTCGCAGTGCGGTCCTGGGGAGACGCAAGGGGGTACGCGATCGGCCTCCTGGCCGTCATCCTCGCCGCCGTCGCGCTGGCCTTCAGTCCCTTCGTGGACACCTGGAGCGCGGTTCTCCTGCTCCTCGGCCTGGTCCTGGTCGAGGGCGGCTTGATCAGCGTCCTGGTCGCTCAGCTCCGTGCGGCTCGCGGCCAGGCCGGCCTCGGGGCGGAGCGAGCCCCGCGCGACCCGGCCGAGGATCCGAGCGCGGCGACGACCGCTCATGAGCTTCAAACGGAGATCGCGACCCTCGACCGGCTGGGGCTCACGCTGGCCGGCCACCTCGACCTCGAACGGTTGGTCAAGGCCGTGACCGACGCCGGCGTCGCGGTCACGGGCGCCGCGTTCGGGGCCTTCCTGTACCGGGACGCGACCGGCGTCTGGACCCACTGTGTCTCGGGAGCTCCTCCGGAGGCCTTCGTCGACTTCCCCCTGGCCCAGGATGCCGACGCGTTCGGATCGCCATTCCAGGGCACCGCCTCGCGCAGCGACGACCTCGCCTGCGACCCTCGCTTTGGCCAGAACCTTCCCTTCAGGCAGATGCCGCCCGGCCTTTCGCCGGCCCGGAGCTATCTCGCGGCGCCCGTGCGCTCCGGTACCGGCGACCTGCTGGGCGGTCTGTTCTTCGGGCACCCGAACCCCGGGGTCTTCCATGTCCGCGACGAGCGCCTGACCGCCGGCCTCGCGGCCCACGCGGCCATCGCCGTCGACAACGCGCACCTCTACCGTGAGGCGCAGGAGGCGCGCCGGGTGGCCGAGGCGGCCGGCCGGGTGAAGGACGAGTTCCTGGCCACCCTCTCGCACGAGCTGCGGACTCCACTGACCGCGATCGTCGGCTGGGCCTACCTGATCCAGGGCGGCCAGCTCCCTCCCGACGAGGTCGGCACTGCCGTCGACACGATCATCCGGAACGCCAACGCGCAGAACCAGATCATCGACCAGCTGCTCGACGTGTCGCGGATCGTGACGGGCAAGCTTCAGCTCAGTCTCCAGCCCGTGGAGATCGGCTCCGTCGTGGGGGCGGCGATCGGGACGGTGACGCCCGCGGCCAACGCCAAGAGCGTTCTCCTCCAGCTCATCCAGGACCCCGCGGGAAGCTCCGTCATGGGCGATCCCGAGCGCCTCCAGCAGGTGTTCTGGAACCTGCTGTCCAACGCCGTGAAGTTCACCCCGAAGAGCGGCCGGGTCCGGGTGAGCGTCCAGTCCGTCGGCTCGCAGGTCGAGGTCGCGGTCGCCGACACCGGCGTGGGCATCGACGCGGTGTTCCTGCCTCACGTCTTCAACCGCTTCAGCCAGAGAGACTCGTCGAGCACGCGCGCCGTCCGCGGCCTGGGCCTGGGCCTCGCCATCGCGAGACAGCTGGTCGAGCTGCACGGCGGCAGCATCCAGGCCGAGAGCCCCGGGGCTGGCCAGGGCTCCACGTTCACGGTAAAGTTCCCCCGTTCCCCCGTGACGGCCGCGTCTGCCGACGGGCGCGTCTACTCGCAGGCGGACCGGAGCGTCGGGCTGGAGGACGCGCCCGACCTCACGGGCATCCGGGTGCTGATCGTGGAGGACGACGACGATGCGCGGGCGCTCGTGGCGAAGGTGCTCGAGGGTCAGGGCGCCCTCGTCGAGGCCGTGTCTTCCGCGCGCGAGGCGCTCGACGTCCTGGCGAAGGAGCGGATCGACGTGCTCCTGAGCGACATCGAGATGCCGGGCACCGACGGCTACCAGCTCATCCGGGAGCTGCGCCTGCGGCCATCTCAGCAAGGCGGGTCAGTGCCGGCGGCGGCCTTGACGGCCTACGCGCGCACGGAGGACCGTCTGCGGGCGCTGCGCGCCGGCTTCCAGATGCACCTGCCCAAGCCCGTGCAGCCGGCCGAGCTGATCACGGTCGTCGCCAGCCTGGCGACCCGCCGCACCTGATGGGCGACCCGCCTCCCGACGCCACGCGGCCACCGGAGAGCGACGAGGAGCTCGTCGAGTTCCTTGCCTACGCCCCGGTCGGCGTGTGCTGGGTGGATCCCGAGGGGCGCATTCTCTGGGCGAACCGTACCTGTCTGGAGCTGCTCGGGTGCTCCGAGCACGAGCGCATCGGCCACTCCGTCGCCGGGTACTTCATCGAGGCCCAGGCCGCCGCCGATGTGCTCGACCGGCTCCGTCGCCGGGAGACGGTGAAGGGCTACGAGGCGGGCCTGCGGGGGAGGGACGGCGCCATCCGGCGGGTGTTGATCGGGGCGAACAGCCTCTTTCGGGACGGCCGGTTCGTCCACAGCCGCTGGGTGATCCGCGACATCACCGCGCTCCTGGAGAGGGAGCAGGCCGCGAGGCACCGCGCGGTGGACGCGAGCCGCCTCAAGGACGAGTTCCTGGCGCTGCTCTCCCACGAGCTCCGGACGCCGCTCGGAGCGATCCTGGTGTGGCTCGGCCTGCTTCGGCAGGGGGGCTCCGATCCCGAGGAGACCACCCGCGCCCTCGAGATCATCGAGCGCAGCGCGCGCGCCCTGGAGCGCATCATCGAAGACCTGCTCCACGCGTCGCGCATCGCCGCCGGCGGGCTCATGCTCAGCCCCCAGCTCGTCGACCTCGGAGGCGTGGCCCAGGTGGCGATGGACGCCGCGTCCGGGGACGCAGCGCTCAAGGGGCTGGCGCTGGAGCTGTCTCGCGGGGAGCTGCCGATCTGGGTGACGGGGGATCCGGGCCGGCTGCAGCAGGCCGTGTCCAACCTGCTGTCGAACGCCATCAAGTTCACGCCGGCCGGGGGACGCGTCGAGGTGTCCCTGGACGCCACGGACCGGCAGGCGCGACTCCGCGTCACCGACACCGGCGAGGGGATGAGCCCCGCCTTCCTGCCGTTCGCATTCGAGCGGTTTCGCCAGGAGGACAGCACGAGCACCCGCGCCCACCACGGTCTCGGGCTGGGCCTCTACGTCGTCCGTCACGTGATCGGTCATCACGGCGGCGTGGTGAGCGCGGACAGTCCCGGGCCGGGGCGGGGCAGCACGTTCACGGTGCTGCTCCCGCTGGCCGCGGCGCCGGGCGAGGGCGCAGGCCCCCTGGGCGCCGAGCGATCGCGAGGGAGGAACGACCGCCCCGAGGCGGGCCTCACGGTCCTGCTCGTCGACGACGAGGAGGACGCGCGCGAAGCCCTCAGGCTCATCCTCCAGCAGAACGGGATGCTCGTCACGACGGCCGCTTCGGCTCGGGAGGCGTACGAGCTCGTCGAGCGCCTGCAGCCCGACATCCTCCTCAGCGACATTGCCATGCCCGGGGAGGACGGCCTCTCCCTGATTCGCCGCGTGCGGATGCTGCCGTTCGACCGCGGTGGCCTGGTCCCGGCGATCGCGGTCTCGGCGTATGCCGGGGCGGCAGACCGCAACAAGGCACTCCTCGCCGGGTTCCAGCGTCACATGTCGAAGCCGGTCGACCCGGCCCATCTGCTCGCCGCCATCGCAGCGATGATGCGAAATGGCGGAGAACGAAACGGGGCGCGATGAGCCTGGCTGGACATCCTCCGACAGGGGGCTCTCCCGTGCACGCTGTAGAATCCACAGCGAGCCGCGACATGGGTTCGCCTGACTCGCCGCGCGCCTTGATCGTCGACGACGACCCGGGGTTCCTCCTCGGGTTGGCCGAGCTAGTCCGGCGCGAGGGCTTCGCGGTAGCGAGCGCCGGGTCCCTGAAGCAGGCCCGCGAGGAGATCGCGGCGAACCCGCCCGACATCCTGCTCGTCGACCTTCGCCTGCCCGACGGCAGCGGCCTCGACCTCCTGGCCGGGTTCGAGCCCACCACGGCCCCCGAGGTCGTCCTGATCACGGGGAACGCCAGCGTCGAGACCGCGGTGGACGCGCTTCGACGGGGCGCTATCGACTACGTGACGAAGCCCGTCGATTTCGCCCGCATCAAGATGGCCCTGGCCAACGTCACGCGCACCCTGGAGATGAAGGGCGAGATCGGGACGCTGCGGGGCGAGCTGCGCAAGCTCGGCCGCTTCGGGCCGCTCGTCGGCACGTCGCCGGCGATGCAGGCCGTCTACGACCTGATCGGCCGCGTGGCCCGCACCGAGGCCAGCGTCCTGATCACCGGCGAGACCGGCACCGGCAAGGACGTGGTCGCCCTGACCATCCACTCCCTGAGCCGTCGCCGGAAGGAAGCGTTCCTGCCGGTGAACTGCGGGGCCATCTCCGCGAACCTGATCGAGAGCGAGCTGTTCGGCCACGAGCGCGGCAGCTTCACCGGCGCCGACCGGCTCCACAAGGGGTACTTCGAGCGCGCCCACCGGGGGACCCTGTTCCTCGACGAGATCACGGAGATGCCTCTCGAGCTGCAGGTCAGGCTGCTTCGTGTCCTGGAGACGGCGACGCTCACCCGCGTGGGAGGGAGCGAGCCGATCAAGATCGACGTGCGCGTCCTCGCCGCCACGAGCCTCCGGGCCGACGAGGCCGTGGCGTCGCGCAAGCTGCGCGAGGACCTCTTCTATCGCTTGAACGTCTTCCCGATAACGCTCCCTCCCCTCCGCGAGCGGGGAGAGGACGTCGAGCTGCTGGCCGAGCAGTGCCTGGGCGAGCTGAACGCGGCCTCCGGGACAGCCAAGCACTTCACGCGGGCGTGCCTGGAGAGGCTCCGCCGGCACGGTTGGCCGGGCAACGTACGCGAGCTGAAGAACGTCGTGCAGCGCGCGTTCATCCTGGCCGAGGAGGACGTGGGCGTCGACTCCCTCCCGCTGGGCGTGACCGAGGTGGTGCCCGCTTCGAGCATCGTGACGCGCGTGGGGACTCCCATCGCGGAGGCGGAGCGCCGCCTCATCCTGGCGACCCTCGAGCAGTGCGACGGCGACAAGAAGAAGGCCGCCGAGGCCCTCGAGATCAGCTTGAAGACCCTCTACAACCGCTTGAACGAGTACAAGCCCGCCTGAGCCCGGTCATGAGCCGCCGAGCAGGCGGTTCTTCAGCCAGCCCTCGAAGTCCTCCTGCTCGATGGTGCGGGTGACCTCGATGAACAGGTGCAGGATCGTCTCCGCCGCACGCTGGCACTCCGCTTCCGACAGCCACTCCGTCCGCAGGACCCTGCCCGACTCCGCGCTCACGTAAAGTGATTCGAAGTCGGTCTGGAGTCCCCCGTCGGCAAAGTCCTGCGGTGTCAGGCCCAGAAGTTGGGAGTGGAACGCGGAGCCGAGCCGTTCTTTCAGCGGTGCGTCGGCCGTGGCCAGGGTCACGACGGCGCCGTAGAGCTTTTCCCACGTGGTCCTCGAGCCCATGGCTTCCTCCCTTCGGCGCGACTCAACCCTGGACGAACGCGAGCAGGTCGGCGTTGACCTGGTCCTTGTGGGTGGAGCACAGGCCGTGCGACGCGCCCGGATAGATCTTCAGCGTGGCGCCCTTGACGATCTTCGACGAGAGCATGGCCGAGGCGCCGATCGGCACGATCTGGTCGTCGTCGCCGTGCATGATGAGGGTCGGGACGTCGAACTTCTCGAGATCTTCGGTGAAGTCCGTCTCGGAAAAGGCCTCGATGCAGTCGAGCACCCCTTTGAGGCCGGCCCGCATCCCCTGCAGCCAGAACGAGTCCTGCAGCCCCTGGGAGGCCCAGGCGCCCGGCCGGTTGGCGCCGTAGAACGTCGCGCTGAGATCCTTGAAGAACTGCGAGCGGTCGGCGAGCACGCCGGCGCGGATCTTGTCGAACACGGCGATCGGCAAGCCGGCGGGATTGGCGGCCGTCTTCAGCATGAGCGGCGGCACCGCGGCGATCAGGACGGCCTTGGCGACACGTCTCGTGCCATGGCGGCCGAGATAGCGGGCGACCTCGCCGCCCCCCATGGAGTGCCCGACGTGGATCGCGCCCTTCAAATCGAGCTTCTCCACGAGCGCCGCGAGGTCGTCGGCGAAGGTATTCATCTCGTTGCCGTTCCAGGGCTGGCTCGATCGGCCGTGGCCGCGGCGGTCGTGGGCGATGCAGCGGTAGCCGCGGGCGCCCAGAAACACCATCTGGTCTTCCCAGGCGTCCGCGCTCAGCGGCCATCCATGGCTGAACACCACGGGCTGCCCGCTGCCCCAGTCCTTGTAGTAGATCTCGGTGCCGTCCTTCGTCGTGATCGTGCTCATCGTCCTGCTCTCTTCAATTGCGAGCCCAACCCAGTAGCGAACATCCCCCGAGCCGTCCCGCCATACCCCGGCGACTCGCTATTCCGTCGTCTTGCCGTCGAAGTGCTCGTTGTCGGCCTCAGCGTCGGCGCGGGTGTGGTGGACGACGCCGTCCCGGTGGTTCGGCGGCGAATAGAGCGTGTAGAGCTTCAGAGGGACACTGCCGGTATTGATGATGTTGTGATTCGCCCCGGCCGGGACGACGACCGCGAAGCCCGCTCGGATCGCCGTCCGAAGGCCATCGAGGACCGCCTCGCCGCTGCCCTCCTCCACGCGAAAGAACTGGTCGAGCTCGTGCACTTCCGCCCCGATCTCTTCCCCGGGCTGGAGCGCCATGACGACGAGCTGGGTGTGCTTCGCCGTGTAGAGCACCCGGCGAAACTCGTCGTTCGCGACGGCGACGCCTTCGATATCCTGCACGAAGCCTTTCATGACGGCTCCTCTCTCTTTCGTTACCGCGCCCCACGGGGCCATTCGATGCCATTCAGGATTGGCACCGGCGTCGATGCGATTCCGTGGACGGGTGAGGCCGAGGTAGGACCGAAGGCGAGGGGGCCAAGGGGGCGCGTCTCAGCGCCCCCTTGCCTGGTCTAGTTGAAGACCCGCCGCCCCCCGAGCACGTTGAGCAGCAGCACGATGACCGCCAGCACCAGCAGGAGGTGGATGGCGCCACCCATGGTGTACGAGCTGACCATCCCCAGCAGCCACAGCACTGCAAGGACCGTGATGATTGTCCAGAGCATATTGCCTCCTCGGCTTTCGCCGGCTGCGCGATCGGGCCAGCACTCAGGAGAGAAGCAAGCGCTGTGCCACGAGCTCTCGACGCGTGAACGCTATGGTCCGGCCGCATGGCCACAGGCGTGCGGCGCAACCGGGGCCGGCCCGTGCACACCGTGGAAGTAGAATCTACAAAGAGGGCCGAGACGGGGTCGCGCCTGACTCGCCACGCGCCTTGATCGTCGACGATGGCCCCGCGACGGCCCCGCGACCGCGCCGTCGTGACGTCACCGGGCTGGGTTGTGTTCCGAAGGCGGAGGGCCGGCTCCCGCCGGCCCTCCGCCTCGCCCGACCGAGAAGCGGCTACTGCCCGTTCCCGAGCGGGGCCGCGGACACCGAGGTCAGCGCCCCGAAGAGGCCGTGGCTCTCGTCCTGGATTCCCGCCGTGAAGTACAGCGTGTTGAGCGGCCCGGAGTTCCCGCCGCTGCCGAAGCTCAGCGCCCAGAGCCCCTCGATCGAGAGCACGGCGCCCTTGTCGTCCAGCATCTTGCCGACGAAGCGGCCCGACGACACGTCGTAGACGGCGACCTCGCCGCTTCCGAACTGGCCCACCAGCAGGTTGTGGCTGAAGGCTCCGAAGTCGCCGGGCGCCAGCGCCAGCCCCCAGGGGGCGTTCAGCCACGGCCCGTGCTCGAAGCGCCTCAGCAGCCTCCCGCTGGGGCTGAAGACGTCCACGTATCCCAGGCCCGCGCCCGCGACCTCGTCCGTCCCTTCGGCGTCGACCTTGGCGAAGGCGACGTAGAGGCTGCCGCCGATGTTCTGGACGTTGAAGGGAGAGAAGCCCCTCGGGAGCCGCTCGTCCCTGAAAGAGTCCCGGGACGAGTCGCGGTCCCCCCAGGATTCCTGGAGCGAGTCATGCCCCGAGCCGTGCCCCGAACTGACCCGGTGGAAGCTCGTGTCGAAGACGTCGATGCGTCTCTGGCTGAAGTTGGCGACGTAGAGGTAGTTCGCCCCGTCGCGGGTGGCAATCGCCGCGCCCTTGTAAACGGCTTTCGGGTTCGTGGACATGACGATCGCCAGCGTCCCGGCGTTCCAGCCCGAGATCGTGCCGTCCTCGGCCACGAACAGGAAGCGCGCGGGGTTGCCGTTCGGCAGCTTGAAGTCGGTCGTCCCGTTGAACACCGTCCCGGTAGGGACGCCGGTGGTGCCCCCCGCGGCCGGCGGGATCGTCACCACCAGCGCCTGGGCCACCCCGGTGCCGTTGTAGAGCGTGGAGACGCCGGTGCCGTTGTCCGCCGCCCACCACGGGCTCGTCGAGCTTCGGGACAGGCCCCAGGGATTGACGAGGTTCGCATCCAGGCTGCTCGCGCCCGCCAGGTCCGACACAAGGTCGGTCTTCTTGTACTGCTGGGCCGCGGCCGGGGTGCTCAACGAGAGTCCGACAGCAGCGACCAACGTCAGGCTCGACACAAAGGCACTTCTCCGCGCGATACTCATGAACCACACTCCTCGCTCTGTGCCGCGGGCCGCTGGCAGGCCCGGGCGTGTCTTCCCTCTTGTTCCGTTGGCTCTGGTCGGGTGTATGCAACGACGGTACCAGGGCGCGACCGGCGCCAAGTCCTTTGGATCCGGCTCACCCCCGGGGCCGGGCTTACGCCCGTCGTAACGCCGTCGACGCATCGCGTCGGGCCCCCCCTCTCGTCCGCGACTGTTTCTGATAACCGTTTTCAAGATCGGACGACTGCGGTAGGCTCTCGGAGGGGGCCGTGGCCAGCCGTCCTTCTCCCCGGAGGAGAGCCGTGAACGTCCTGCTCTTCTCGATGCCGGACTCGTTCGAGCACACCGCCCCGGTGGCGATCTGCATCCCGAACGCCGCGCTGACGTCGCTGGCCGGCAACGTGGACGCGCACCACCGGGTCGCGGTCGCCGACCTGGTCCTCGCGCAGGGGCGCGTCGGCGAGACGGTCGACCGCCTCGTCCGGGAGCACGAGCCGGACGTGATCGGCCTGTCGGTGATGACGTTCCAGCGGCGGTCGGCCCTCCGGCTGGTCGAGCGGCTGCGCCGCCTGCGCCCGGGCGCCCGGATCGTGGTCGGGGGCTACGACCCGAGCCTCGCCACCGAGGCCTGGACGGGCGAGAGGTCCGGGGTCGACTTCCTGGTGCGGGGAGAGGGCGAGGAGACGTTCTCGGACCTGCTGCGCGCCCTCGAGACGAGGGGTCCGCTCGAGCGGATCCCGGGGTTGTCGTTCCGGAGGAACGGCGGCTTCCGCCACAACCCGCCCCGGCCGATCCGGCCGCTCGAGGACGACTCGCTGCGGCTGCCGAATCGCTCGGCCCGCGTCCTTCGCGGCTACACGCTGCTCGGCCGCCCGATCGACGCGGTCGAGACCTCGCGCGGCTGCACCTTCGACTGCAGCTTCTGCTCGATCATCGCGATGCGGGGCCGCAACTTCCACCGCCGCGGCTTCGAGCGGGTGATCGCCGACGTCCGCGACGCGCGCGAGCACGGGGCCCGGGCCATCTTCATCGTGGACGACAACATCACGCTCGACGTGCGCCGCTTCGAGGCGCTGTGCGACGCGATCGTCGAGGCGGGACTCGGCGACCTCGAGTACGCCGTGCAGGCGATGACGTCGGCGATCGCCGACCACGGGGCGACGCTCGCGCCGAAGATGCGGCGGGCCGGGTTCCGGTACGTCTTCCTGGGGATCGAGAACGTCCTGGCCGAGGACCTCGGCTTCCTGAAGGCGGAGGCCAAGAACCGGCGCCACGAGAACGGCCGGCCGGCCGGGAACGCCACGCTGCAGGCGATCGAGCACGTCCACGGCAACGACATGCTGGTGGTGGGCGGGCTGATCGTCGGGAACCCCGGGGACACGCGCGAGTCGATCGAGGCGAACCTGGATTTCGCCCGCCGCCACGTGGACTGGCCCTACATCCAGCACCCGACGCCGTACCCGGGGACGCCGATGACGAGGGAACTTCGGGAGCGGGGCCTGATCCTGCACGAGCGGCTCGAGGAGTACGACGGGACGACCGCCGTGGTGCGCAGCCAGGCGCTGTCGGCCGACGAGATCGAGTTCCTGCGCTGGCGCGCCGAGCGCTGGATGAAGCTCCGGTACTTCCCGAAGGCGCTGCGGCGGAGTCCGCTCTTCTGCCTGCGCCACGGGCCCTCGATGATCGGCCACACGCTGCGCGGCAGCTGGCGGTCGCTCCTCGGGCTGGAGGGAGAGCGGCAGGCCTTCGAGCGCTACCGCGCGATCCGGGGGGCCGAGAGGGAGCAGCTCTAGCGTTGTCGCGCCCGGGGAGCCGTGCTACGGTGCCTTGAGGGCGCGCCGGAGACGGCGCACCCCGATTGCTGCATGGCCCGGCTCGCTCCTTCTCTCCGCGGTCTCGTCGCCTGCCTCGGCGCTGCGACCGCGGCCTGCGCCCACGCGGTCCCCGCCACCCCGCAAGGGGTCGAGCGGGTCGTCTTCGTGGGCGACTCGCTGGTGAGCCGATCCGACCGGGACCACGGCCTGCTGGACCGCGTGCGAACGACGCTCGCGCGCACGCACCCCGGCACGGCGCTCGACCTCGTGAACGCCGGGGCCGACGGCGACTGCATCGCCGACATCCGGGCCCGGCTCGCGGAGGACGTCCTGCCGCTCCGGCCCGCGGCGGTCGTCCTCTACTGGGACAGCGACGCGGCCGACGTGGAGGACGCGAGGGAGAGCCCCGCGCGGTCCCGCGCGCTCCGCGTCGCCTACGAGCGCGACCTCGCCGCGGTGCTGGCCGACTTGAGCGCCATGACGCACCACGTGATCGTCTCCGGGCCCACCCTCTTCGGCGAGCGCCCGCACGGCCGCAACCCGAAGGACCACGTCCTGGACGCCTACGCCGAGATCAACCGCCGCGTCTCGCACGCGCACCACGCGACCTGGGTCGACACGCGCCACGCCGCGTTCCTCTGGCTGGAGGCCAACACGCCCGGCCGAGCGCGCGAGTCGGGGCAGCTGACCGAGGACGGCGAGCACCTCAACGCAGACGGAACGAACCTCGTCGCCGCCGAGATGGCCTCCGAGGTGGGCCGCTGGCTGAGCAGCCGGGCGGCGGCCCCGGTCTCGCTCGTCCAGCCGCCGGCCCCGCCCGTCGAGCCGGACCCCCGGTGAGGGGGCGCCCCCGACCGGCGCCCCCGCGCCGCCTCAGGCGAAGAGCGCCCGCGCCCGCTCGGAGATGGCGATCACCGCCGGGTTGCGCAGCTTCCTCTCGACGGTGATCGCGTAGAAGCGCTGCCGGACCTTCTCGAGCCGCCCCACGAGCCGGACGCGGTACTGGCGCCGCACCTCCGCGTCGATTGCCGAGGGCATGGCGAACAGCCCCGCTCCCGCCTGGCCGAAGGCGTCGATGAGGGCGCTGTCCTCGAAGGTGCCGACGACGCGCGGCCGGACCCCCTGCGCCCGGAACCAGTCCTCGAGCGACAGGCGGAGGCCGGAGTCCCCGCTCGGCAGCAGGAACGGCGCGCCGTCGAGCGACCGCGGGAATCGTCGGCGGTGGGCCGCCGCCATGCGCTCGCTCCCGAAGATCGACACGCCGCACTCGCCGAGCAGGTGGCTGTAGGCCCGCACCTTGATGGCCGGAGGGGCGGGGGTGTCGGCGAGGACCAGGTCCAGGGAGTACACCGCCAGCTCGGCGACGAGACGCTCCGGCCGCTCGTGCACGCAGTCCAGCTGGATCGGCTCCGGAAGCTGGAGGGCCGGCTCGAGCATCTGGTAGGCGACCAGCTTGGGCACGACCATGGCGACACCCACCGCCAGGCGCGCCGGGTGCGTCACCCGGCCCTTCACGGCCTGCTGCAGCTCGCGACCGAGGGCGAAGATCTCGTCCGCGTAGCGGTAGACCGTGCGGCCGACGTCGGTGAGAACCACGGTCCGCCCGGAGCGAACGAGCAGCTTCTCTCCGAGGACTTGCTGCAGCTCCCGGAGCTGGCCGCTGACCGTGGGCTGCGAGACGTGGAGCTTCTCGCTCGCCCGCGTCACGCCGCCTTCGCGGACCACCGTCCAGAAGTGGTAGAGGTGGTGATGGTTGAGCGTCTCCACGCCCCGACGATACATCGGAAGGTTCCTATGTGACAGGTCCCAAACAACTCTTGGATCCCACCCCCGGCTTCCCTAGACTTGGATGAACAGCAAAAGGGAGGCCCCATGGAGCTCGGCATGGTCGGTCTGGGGCGGATGGGTACCAGCATGGTGCGGCGCCTGCTGCGGGCCGGCCACCAGTGCGTCGTGTACGACCTGCAGCCTCCGGCCGTGGCGGCGCTCGCCGCGGAGGGGGCGGTCGGGGCGACGTCGCTCGAGGACTTCGTCCACAAGCTCAGCCCGCCGCGCGCCCTCTGGATGATGGTGCCGGCGGCCGCGGTCGAGCCGACGCTCGGCGGCCTCGTTCCGCTGCTCGCTCGTGACGACGTGGTGGTCGACGGCGGCAACTCCCACTACCACGACGACCTTCGGCGCGCGGCCGAGCTCGAGCCGGCCGGCATCCACTACGTCGACGTCGGGACGAGCGGCGGAGTCTGGGGCCTGGAGCGAGGCTACTGCCAGATGATCGGCGGAGACCCGGTCGCCGTACGGCGGCTCGAGCCCATCTTCGCCGCTCTCGCCCCGGACATGGAGTCGGCGCCTCGCACCCCCGGACGCGAGAAGGCCAGCGGCACCGCCGAGCGCGGCTACCTGCACTGCGGCCCCTCGGGCGCCGGCCACTTCGTCAAGATGGTTCACAACGGCATCGAGTACGGCATCATGGCCGCCTACGCGGAAGGGCTGAACGTCCTCCACCATGCCAGCTCCGGCCGGCGAGCGCGCGCCGTCGACGCCGAGACGACGCCGCTGCGCCACCCCGAGCACTACCCCTTCGACCTGAACCTGGCCGACATCGCCGAGGTGTGGCGCCGCGGCAGCGTGATCGCCTCGTGGCTCCTGGACCTGGCCGCCGCCGCCCTCCTCGAGAGCCCCGACCTGTCGAAGTTCGCCGGCCGGGTGTCGGACTCGGGCGAGGGGCGCTGGACGATCATGGCGGCCGTCGACGTGGCGGTTCCGGCGCCCGTGCTCAGCGCTGCGCTCTACGAGCGCTTCGGCTCGCGCGGCGAGGCCGACTTCGCGGACAGGATGCTGTCCGCACTGCGCTACGAGTTCGGCGGCCACCAGGAGAAGGCCGCCCCCGTCGAGGGAGGCGCCCGATGAGCCGCTCCCGCTCGGACGCGCTCGTGCTCTTCGGCGTGACGGGCGACCTCGCCCACAAGATGATCTTCCCGGCGCTCTACGCGCTCGCGAAACGGGGCGCCTTGAAGGTCCCGGTCATCGGCGTCGCCTTCCCGAAGTGGAGCCTGGCGCGCCTGGGTCGGCGCGTGAAGGACGGCATCAAGCGATCGGGCGGGATCGACAGCCCGCGCGCCCTGCAACACCTTCTTTCGCGTCTGCGGTACGTGAGCGGGGACTACAACGACCCGGGCACGTTCACGGCGATCAAGAACGCCCTGGCCGGCGCCCGGCGCCCGGCGCACTACCTCGCGATCCCGCCCTCGCTCTTCGCGACCGTGATCCGGGGACTCGGCGCCGCGGACCTGGCGGACGGTGCGCGCGTCATCGTCGAGAAGCCGTTCGGACGCGACCTGGCCTCCGCCCGGGAGCTGAACCGCGTCGCGCACTCGGTGTTCCCGGAAGACTCGATCTTCCGCATCGATCACTTCCTCGGGAAGGAGGCGATCATGAACATCCTCTACTTCCGCTTCGCCAACTCCTTCCTGGAGCCGATCTGGAACCGCAACTGCGTGGCCAGCGTCCAGGTCACCCTGTCCGAGGACTTCGGCGTGGGGCAGCGGGGCGCTTTCTACGAGAGCGCCGGCTGCCTGCGCGACGTGGTCCAGAACCATCTCTTCCAGATCGTCGCGCTGCTGGCCATGGAGCCGCCCGCGTACCGGGGCTTCGGCGCCGTGCACAGCGAGAAGGCCAAGGTCTTCCAGGCCATGCGCCCCCTGGGGCCCGACGACGTGGTGCGAGGCCAGTACGCCGGCTACCGGAGGGAGCCGAACGTCGCGAGGAAGTCCGACGTCGAGACCTTCTGCGCCCTGCGGCTCTTCATCGACTCGTGGCGCTGGCAGGGGGTTCCGTGGTACCTGCGCTCGGGCAAGTTCCTGCGCGACACGGCGGCCGAGGTCCTGGTGGAGCTCAAGCCGCCGCCGCAGAGGCTCTTCGCCGACTCGAAGCCGGCGGCCGGCCGGGCCAACTACCTGCGCTTCCACCTCTCCCCGACATCCGCCGTCGCCCTCGCCGCCCGTGTCAAGCGCGCCGGCAAGGAGTTCGTCGGCGACCAGCGGGAGCTATACCTGCTCGAGGAGGAGCCGGGAGAGGACGGGCCCTACGAGCGGCTCCTCGACGACGCCATGGCGGGCGACGGAGCGCTCTTCACCCGCGAGGACGCGGTGGAGGCCGCCTGGGCGGTCGTCGACCCCGTACTGAAGGCCCACCACCGTGTCCGCCCCTACCGGCGCGGGAGCTGGGGCCCGAAAGAGGCCGACGCCCTCATCGCGGCCGACGGCGGCTGGCACAACCCCGCGCCCGGGAAGAGGGCCCGGTGAGCCGGGCGATGGAGCCGCGGGCAGGAGACGCGTTCGGGCGCCCGGGGATACCTCCGCGTTGGACGAGCAGCAGCAAGGAGGGGGTGGGCACGGCCTACAGCACCGCCAGCCGGGTGTGGTTCACGCTCTCCCACGGCATCCTCAACGAGGTCTACTTCCCCACCGTGGACTCTCCCCAGGTCCGGGACCTCGGCTACCTCGTCACGGACGGTGAAGGCCTGTTCCACGAGGAGAAGCGCGACCTGGAGACCCGCCTGGAATACGTCGACGATCACGCTCTCGGCTACCGCCTGGTCAACTCGGACCCGGGGAAGCGCTATCGCATCGTCAAGGAGATCATCGCCGACCCGCATCTGCCCTGCGTCTTGATCCACACCCGCCTGGAAGGCGACGAGGCGCTGCTGGAGAAGCTGCGGCTCTACGTCCTGCTCGCCCCGCACCTCGAGGGCAGGGGTTGGGGGAACAGCGCGCTCAAGGCGAGCGTCGCGGGCAGGGATGTTCTGGTCGCCCACCGCGGCGAGATCCACCTGGCCCTCGGGGCTTCGGTCCCGTTCTCGCGCTCCTCCTGCGGGTTCGTGGGCGCGAGCGACGGCTGGACCGACCTGAAGAGGAATCTCCGCATGGACTGGGAGTTCGACCGGGCCCTCGACGGAAACGTCGCGGTCATGGGCGAGCTCGACCTTTCCACCTCGAGGACGTTCACGTTGGGCCTCGCCTTCGGTTTCGGGCGTCACGCGGCCACGACCATCCTGCTGCAGTCACTGGGCATCCCGTACGAGGAGCAACGCGAGAGATTCCGGGATCAGTGGCATCGGGCCTGCGCCGCCAGCGCGCCGCTGCAGGGGGCCTCCGCCGACGGCGGACGGCTCTATCAGACGAGCCGCAGCCTGCTCCTGGCGCACGAAGACAAGAGCTACCCGGGAGCCCTGATCGCGTCGCTGAGCATCCCCTGGGGGGAGGCACGCGGCGACGAGGACGGGCTGGGTGGCTACCATCTCGTCTGGACGCGCGACATGTGCAGCAGCGCGACGGCGCTGCTGGCGGCGGGGTACGCGAGGACCCCCGAGAGGGCGCTCATCTATCTCGCGGCCACGCAGCTGCCGAGCGGCGGCTTCTACCAGAACTTCTGGATCGACGGCGAGCCGTACTGGCGCGGCGTGCAGCTCGACGAAACGGCCTTCCCGTTGATCCTGGCCTGGCAGCTTCAGGAACACGGGGCCGTGCGCGCCTTCGATCCCTATCCGATGGTCCTGAGGGCGGCCCGCTACCTCGTCGAGCGGAGCCCGGTCACGCCCCAGGAGCGATGGGAGGAGTGCGCCGGCTACTCGCCCTCGACGCTGGCGGCCTGCATCGCGGGCCTCGTCTGCGCGGCGCAGTTCGCCCGGCAGCGCGCGGACGGCGACACGGCGACGTTCCTCGAGGACTACGCGGACTTCCTCGAGTCGCACGTCGAGGCCTGGACGCTGACCCGGCAGGGGTCGCTGGTTCCAGGGATCACCGAGCACTACATCCGCATCCTCCCCGCAGACCCGAACGATCCATGCCCACTGGAGGATCCCAACACGGGGATCGTGACGATGGCCAACACCGAGCCGGGCAAGCCTCACCAGTTCCCGGCCAAGGACGTCGTCGACCCCGGCTTCCTGGAGCTCGTCCGCTACGGCATCCGCAGGGCCGGCAGTCCGCTCATGGAGGACTCCCTGCGCGTGGTGGACGCCGTCCTCAGGGCCGAGACCCCTGCGGGCCCGTGCTGGCGCCGCTACAACCACGACGGGTACGGCCAGCGGAGCGACGGCAGTCCCTTCGAGGATTGGGGGGTCGGACGGGCGTGGCCCCTGCTCACCGGCGAACGCGGCCACTACGAGCTCGCCGCGGGTCGAGACGCGAAGCCGTACGTCCGGGCGATGGAGGGCTTCGCCTCGCGAGGGGGCATGCTCCCGGAGCAGATCTGGGACGCCGGGGACATCCCCGGCAAGGAGCTGTTCTTCGGGCGCCCCACCGGCTCCGCGATGCCCCTCATGTGGGCGCATGCCGAGTACATCAAGCTGCTCCGGTCCGTCCGCGACGGCGTGGTGTTCGACCGCGTCGCCGCGGTGGCCGATCGCTATCTGTCGGGCAGGGGCCGCAAGGACCTGGAGGTCTGGAAATTCAGCCGCCAGCCGCGGAGCGTGCCCGCGGGGGCGACGCTGCGCATCCAGGACGCGACACCCTTCCGTCTCCGCTGGAGCCTGGACGACGGGGGCGTCTTCACGGAATCGGATTCGCTCACGACGGCCCTCGGGATCCACTACGTGGACATCGTCGTCCCCGAAGTCCAGCGCGCCGCCGTTCGATTCACCTTCTTCTGGCCCGGAGGGGCCGGCCGGTGGGAAGGAAGGGACTTTCGAGTCGAGGCCGAGGCGAGGGCCCGGTGAGTGACGTCCTTCAGGCTGCGATCCGCCCCCGCAGGTCTTCCGGGCGGAACGGCCCGGGCTCCGAGATCAGCGCGCGCGCGGCGTCGACCTGGCCCCAGACGTTCCACAGCAGCACGCCCCGCACGCGGCCGCTCTCGAGGTAGTAGACGACTCCCTCGCGGAAGGGCTCCTTCCAGTCCGGCACCATCTCCAGCCGGGCGTCCAGCGTGCCGACGGCCTCGTAACCCATGTCGAAGAGGTCGGAGTAGAAGGACGGCAGGTGCGTGTACGGAGCGAGGTCGCCGGCCATCGCCCGCCCGGCCGTCCGGCCCATCGTGAGCGCCGCGTCCTCGTGCTCGACGCGCGTGCGCCGGCCGAGCGCGTCGGAGTAAACGGTCGCCACGTCCCCGGCGGCGTACACGTCCGGGTGCGTCGTGCGCAGGTGGGCGTCGACGAGGATTCCGTTCGAGCAGGCGAGAGCAGCGGCCTGCGCGAGCGTGACATTCGGCTCGATCCCGAGCCCCGCGACCACGGCCGCGACCGGCAGCTGGCGGCCGGATCCGGTCGTCACCACGGCACCGTCGACGTGGGGCGCGATCTGCCGCACCGAGTCCCCGGTGAGCAGCTCGACACCGCGCGCGCGGTACGCGCCCGTGACGAAGCGCGACAGCTCGGGGCCGAACGCCCGCTGCGCGATGCCCTGGTCGGGGAAGATCATCACCGGCAGGGCGCCGACCAGCGCCAGCGCCGCCGCGATCTCGGAGCCGATGAACCCGCCCCCGATCACGGCGATGCGCCGTCCCGGCGAGGCCAGCGCGCGCAGCCGTTCGTAGTCGGCGAAGGTGCGGAAGTAGACGACGTCGCCACCGGCGCCGGGAAGCCTCCGCGGCGTGCCCCCGGTGGCCAGGAGGGCCTTCTCGAACGTGTACTCGACGCCGTGCTGGTCCGTCGCGCGACGGGCCGAAGGGTCGAGCCGCGCGACGGTGCGCCCCAGGTGGAGCGCGACGTCGAGCGCGTCCGTGCCGCGCCAGATGCTCTCCACGGGCTCGCCCTTCCACAGCGCCTTCGACAGCGGCGGCCGGCTGTAGGGTGGCTGCGGCTCGGCGCCCACGAGCCCGATCGACCCGCTGGCGTCGCGCTCGCGGATCCCGCGCACGGCCGCGTCGGCGGCCATGCCGCCCCCCACGATCAGGTATCGATACTGCGGCATCACCTCACCCCCCCACTGGGCCGGTGCGTCCGTCCCCAATCACGTGAGGTGCATCCGGGCCAGGAGATCCGGGAACCGCGGGTCGCCGCGGAGGCCGTCGTAGAGCGGCATCGAGGGCAGGTGGGTGACGATCGGATCCCGCCCGTCGATCGCCTTCTCCAGCCACTCGAAAGCGCGGTCGTCCCCGAGCCCGATGTAGGCCATGGCGAAGGCCGATGGAGGCACGTACCCCGTGCGGGCCATGGCCTCCAGCTCGACGAGGAACTCCTTCGCCCGCTTCCGGCGACGAGACAGGCCCCAGAAGAGCGCCATCCCGCCGACGATCAGCGGTTGGTGAACCTGCTCGTAGACCCTGTGCGCCTGCCGCAGCGCCTCGTCCCGCCTCCCGCCCGCGAAGAGCGCGGTCGCGTGGAACCAGTGCACCCACCAGAGCCCGGGGGCCAGCTCGACGGCCCTGCGGCAGGCCTCCACCGCGGGCCCGTACTGGCGGGCCGCCACTTGCACGAGGCCCAGCCGCCCATGCATGAAGGGCGAGAGAGGGTCGAGCGCGACGGCCTGCTGAGCCTCGTCCAGCGCCTGCGCGAGCTGCAGCCTCGGCACCAGGTGCAGCCAGGCGTGGTTGGACAGCAGGCTCGCCGCCCCCGGGCTCAGCTCGAAGGCGCGCCGAAAGGCCGCCTCCGAGCCCGGCCAGTCGTGGTCGAGGATGCCGCGGAACACCCCGAGCAGACCGTGAGCCTCGCCCACCCGGTCGTCGAGCTCCAGCGACCGGGCGAGCGCGTCCCGCGCGCGGACCGCCACGTGCGGCGAGGCGGTGATCCCGAATTGCACGGCGTAGAACAGCAGGTCGGCGAGGGCGAAGTGCGCCAGCGCGAACCCGGGGTCGCGGGCGATGGCCGCCTCGTAGCACTCGCGGGCCTGCTCATACGCTTCGGCGGTCAGCACCCGGCTGACGGAGCGTCCCTTGACGTAGAGGTCGTAGGCCGCGAGGTCCAGGGTCGGGCGCGCGGCGGGCGCGTGAGCAGTGAGCTCGACCTTCAGGGCCTGGGCGATCGCATGGGCGATCTCATCCTGGATCGCGAAGATGTCGGTGAGCCGTCGGTCGAAACGCTCGCTCCAGGCGTGGTAGCCGTCCCGTGCGCTGACGAGCTGTGCCGTGACGCGCACCCGGTTGCGATCGCGCCGGACGCTGCCTTCGATCAGCCAGATCGCCCCCAGCCGCCGCCCGACCTCGCGCACGTCCTGCCCCCGGGCCGTGAAGGCGAACGAGGACGTGCGGGCGGTCACGCGCAGGCCCGGGATCCGCACGAGGGCGTTGATGACGTCGTCGGCCAGACCGTCGCCGAAGTACTGGTCATCAGTACGTCCCCCGAGGTTCTGGAACGGCAGCACGGCCACCGACGGGAGGTCCCCTCGCGCCTCCGGGCCACCCGCTCGCAGCCACCGGTCGACCTCGGATTTCAGCGAGAAGACCCGAGGCCGACGGCCTCCGCCGGGCAGGCGGTGCACGGGGAGGCCGCGCGCCGTCGCCCAGCGCTGGGCCGTGCGCACCTCGCGGCCCAGATACGCGGCGATCTCCTTCCAGGACTCGAGCCGCTCCCCCACAGGCGCTCCCGGATCCCGGAAGCCTAGCAGCCGCGCCCTGACGCGACAAGAGACGTCACACGGCCCTGTCGCATCCGGTCGCGTCTCCCGACACGGGGAGCGGCCTACCCTGCTCGCTGAACAGGGCGTCGCAGCCAAGGAGAGCGCTATGAAGAAGACGGTGCTGTCATGCTCGTTGCTCCTGGCGTTTGCCGCCGCGGCCATTGCTGCCGGCAGCCACGGAGCCAAGACCGTTCCCCGGGATGTCTTCGGGGTGCTGAACGGCAGGTTCACCTTCGCGGGGCCCTATGAAGGACCCTGGACGACCACCGGCGACGTGACGGGCACGCTGAGGCATCTCGGGTTGGCGAAGATGTACACCTCTCACACGACGTCTCCCTCTGGAGAGATCTCCGGCGGACGGTTCGAGATCGTGGCCGCGAACGGCGACCGCATCCAGGGCCACTACACGGCCACCGGAAAGTACATATCGGACACCCAGGTCCTTGGCACGGCGACCCTGACGATCGAGACGGGCAGCGGCCGGTTTGACCTTGCGCGTGGCACGATCGCCGCCGCCTTCCTCGAGACGCTCGACGACCCGACCTGGGCTTCGGCTGGGGTCAGCTGGACTCTCGAAGGGACGGTCCACTACTAGGGACCGGGTTCCCGCAGTGCACCGAGGGGGACCCAGCGCATCCTCGGCCGGTCGCGGCATCGACGGGATCGGGCCCTGGATCAGGCCCTCCGGGTGGCACTCGCACTGGCTTGACGGCGGGAGGTCCCCTCTGCCGCGGTGGCCCCCCCGCCCCAGGCGGCGCGATAGGAAACGCCTATCCCGTTATCCTGTTGGGAGTCACTGTAGCCTGTGCCGACATCAGCCGCTCCAGCTGGATGCGGTGCCTCATCGGGTGCACCACTGCGTGCTCGAGCATCTGCTCGATGTTGTAGTCTTCGCCCCAGCGGGACTTGCGGGTGGCCGGCGCGAGCTCCCCATCCTCGAGCAGCGCGAGATGCCGGCGCCAGGCCGCGAGGACCCCGTCCATGAAGACGCGGCCCTTGCGCGCGATGCTCACCGCGTCGGTGTCCGAGTCCACATCCGTGACCGGCCGGTTCACGAACTCCCCGATCCAGGTGAGGTAGTTGCGCGCCGCGCGGAAGACGTGGCCGCCGAGATGCTCGGCGGACCTGTACGAAGGCTCGTCGGTCTCCGGGAGCGGTATGCCGGAGGCACGGAACTTCTCCCACACGTCGCAGAACCGTCTGAGCTCGATCTCGTGGAGTTCCACGCAGCTCCGGACGGCGTTGCTCTTGAACACAGCATCCTCCTGCGAGAGGTCGATTATCCACCGCGAGCGACCCGCGCGCGTGCCTCGCGCCGTCCGGGCCGATCTGCGTGGCGACAAGGTTCCCCCGCCCGCTCGTCGCCACGAGGTCCGTGGGGACACGTGCGACCTCCCGCAGCGGATCGCGAGCCGAGCCACGCCCCGACGACACATCGAAGGTCGCCTATGGGACACCCCCCAAACAGGTATTGGACCCTGTCGCCTCAGGCTCCCTAGACTGCAGTAGCTGCGAAGGGGGCTCCGGCACCATGCCGCCGCTGGGAGATTGACGATCGACGTCACGAGCACGGGTCTCGTTCTCACGAAGGCCCTCCGGGGCGAGGTGCGACGCCGCGTGCTTCTCGCGATGACCCGGTTCGGCCCGGAGGTTCACGCAGTGAGGGCCCGCCTCGCCGAGCCGCGCAACCCGCTGGGCGGCGTCGATCAGCGGTGCCGCGTCCAGGCTCGCCTGCAGTCGGGGCTCGTGCTCCGTGCCGAGGCGATCAACGGCCAGATGGAAGCGGCCGTCGGCCGCTCCGTGGCCCACCTCGCGCTGCTCGTGGCCGAAGCGCTCGACGGAGGCCCCGGGGGCAGCCGCCTGGCGTTGCCTCTGCGCCATCGCGGGTCCATCCAGTGACGTCGGTCCTCGACACGATCCTCCGCTGGCTCCGGCGACGTCGCGCCCCCCCTGCCGAGAAGCCGCTCCGGGACGAGCTGCTGAGCATCGAGCGGCTCGAGGAGAGGGCCAAGGCCCTGGCGGCTCGCCTGACCGTCGACCCCACGCCGCGCCGCAACGCGCGCGACCTGTTCCCGCGCTTCGACGACAACGCGCGCGTCCTCCGCGGGGCGTACCTCACCATGGCCGAGGACGTCCACAAGGGGGAGTTCGTCACCGCGGCCGCGGAGTGGCTGCTCGACAACTACCACCTGGTCGCCTCCGAGATCCGGGACGTGCGCCAGAACCTTCCACGCGCCTACTACCGCGAGCTGCCCAAGCTCGCCACCCGCGAGCTCGCCGGGGACGCGCGGGTCTACGCCATGGCCGTGGAGCTGATCCGACACAGCGACAGCCGCCTCGACCGGCCGCAGCTCCTCCGCTTCATGAACAGCTACCAGACGGTCGCGCCGCTCACGATCGGCGAGCTGTGGGCCTGGCCCAGCATGCTCAAGCTCGCTCTCATCGAGAACCTGCGCCGCCTGGCGGAGGAGGCGACGGGCGCGCGCGACGCCCGCCGGGCCGCCGACGACTACGTCGCGCAGATCGACGCCGCCGGGCACGGGCGACCGCCGCCGCTCCCGCCGGAGATCCACCCGGCGTTCGTCGTGCAGCTGCTGCAGCGGGTGCGCGAGTACGGCCCGCGCCTCTCGGCGGTGCGGGCGGCCGTGGACGCCCATCTCGCCGCGCAGCGAACGGCCGCCGAGGAGGCGATCCGCAGCGAGCACCAGAGCCAGGCGGCAGCGCAGGTCTCCGTCGCGAACGTCATCACGAGCCTCCGCCTCCTGTCCACGCTCGACTGGAGCCAGTACTTCGAGTCGGTGAGCCTCGTGGAAGGGGTCCTGCAGCGCGACCCGGCCACCGTCTACGGCCGCATGGACTTCCTGAGCCGCGACCGGTACCGCCAGGCGGTGGAGGACCTGGCCGACGGCACCGGGGAGAGTCAGCTCCGGGTGGCCCTGCGGACCGTCGAGAGCGCGCGCCAGGCCGCCGAGAGCGGCGTGGCCGGGCGCGCGGTCCACGTCGGCCACCATCTCATCGGCAAGGGACGCGCCGATCTGGAGACCGACGTAGCCTACCGTCCCCGCCTCCTCCGCCGCGCGCGGCGCTTCCTCTTCGCCCACGCCACCGCGGCCTACCTCGGGACGATCGTCCTCCTGACCGCCATGCTCCTCGGCCTCGGCTTCGCGTACGCGCACGAGCGCAGTCACTCGCCCTGGCCGCTGGCCTGGGTGGCGCTGCTCCTGCTGCTGCCCGCCAGCGACGTGGCGATCGCCGTCGTCCAGAGCCTGTGCGTCCGTTTCGCCGCCCCGCGACGGCTGCCCCGCCTCGACTTCCTGGGTGGGGTGCCGGAGAGCGCGCGGACCATGGTCGTGGTGCCGACGCTCCTGACGAGCGTCGAGAGAGTCGGGGAGCTCCTGGAGCACCTCGAGGTGCTGGCCCTCGGCAACCTCGATCCGTGCGTCCACTTCGCGCTCCTCGGCGACTTCGCGGACGCCCCCGCGCGCGAGATGCCGCAGGACGAAGCCATCCTGAGCGCCGCGCGTGCCGGGATCGAGGCCCTCAACGCGCGCCACGCCGAGGGGCGGAGCGATCGCTTCTACCTCGCCCACCGCGTCCGGCAGTGGAACCCGGGCGAAGGTGTGTGGATGGGCTGGGAGCGCAAGCGCGGCAAGATCGAGGAGTGGAACCGCATCCTCCGGGGGGCCACGGACACGAGCTTCACGGTGGAGGCCGGTGATGCCTCGGTCTTCCCCGCCGTGCGGTACTGCATCACGCTCGACTCCGACACGCGCCTGCCCCGTGACGCCGCGAAGAAGCTGATCGGCATCGCCGCCCATCCCCTGAACCAGGCGCACTTCGACCTGCGGCTCGGCCGCGTCACCGAGGGCTACGGGATCCTCCAGCCCCGCGTGAGCGTGACCATGGCGAGCGCGGCCGGGTCGCTCTTCGCGCGGCTCTACGCGGGGCACACCGGCGTCGACCCCTACACGACCGCGGTCTCCGACACGTACCAGGACCTCTTCGCCGAGGGGATCTTCACGGGAAAGGGGCTCTACGACGTGGACGCGTTCATCGCCGCCCTCGAGGGGCGCGTGCCCGAGAACGCGCTGCTCTCGCACGATCTCTTCGAGGGGCTCTACGCGCGCACCGCGCTCGTCACGGACATCGAGGTCGTGGACGACTACCCGGCCAGCGTCCTCGCTCACGCGCGCCGCCAGCACCGCTGGGTCCGCGGCGACTGGCAGATCCTGTGGTGGCTCTTCCCGGTCGTCCCCACCCGCTCGGGCCTGCGCCGCAACCAGCTGCCGCTCATCTCTCGCTGGAAGATCCTGGACAACCTGAGACGAAGCCTCATGGCGCCCGCGACCGTGGCCCTGCTGCTGCTCGCGTGGACGGTCCTGCCGGGAAGCCCCCTGCTCTGGACGGCCGCCGTCCTGGCCGCGCTCGCCTTCAACCTCTATCCGCTGGCCCTCACCACCCTCGGCGGGCCGCCACCGCAGCAGCCGTGGCGTGTCTTCCTCCGCGTGGTGAGGGAGGATGCCAACACGGCGCTGGCGCAGACCGGCCTGCAGCTGACGTTCCTCGCCAGCCAGGCCTGGGAGAGAGTGCACGCGATCGGCCTGACGCTCGTCCGGCTCACGGCCACGCAGAGCCGGATGCTGGAGTGGGAGACGGCCGCGGCCAGCGCCGACCGGGGACGCCACCGCACTGGCGCGGGCTCGTTCGTGAGGGCGATGATCGCGAGCCCGCTCATCGCCCTGCTCGGCCTCGCGCTGGTGGCTTTAGCTCGTCCGACCGCTCTCGCGGCGGCCTTGCCGGTGCTCGTGCTGTGGGCCGCCGCACCGCTCGTCGCCCACGCCCTGAGCCGGCCCGTGCCGGAGCGGCGGCAGGAGCTCTCTCCCGAGGACCGCGCCTTCCTCGAGCGCGTCGCCCGCGACACGTGGCGCTACTTCGAGGACTTCATGGGTCCCGAGCACCACGGCCTGCCCGCCGACAACTTCCAGGAGACGCCCGCGCCCCGGGTGGCCCAGCGGACCTCGCCCACGAACATCGGGATGGGGCTCCTCGCGACCCTGGCCGCCCACGACCTCGGCTTCATCGCCACCGGCGTCTTCGCCGAGAGGGTCGATGCGACGCTCACGACCATGGAGGGCCTGGAGCGGCACGAGGGGCACCTCCTCAACTGGTACGACACGCAGACCCTGGCCGCGCTCCCGCCCCGCTACGTCTCCACGGTCGACAGCGGGAACCTGGCGGGCGCGCTCATGGCGCTCGCCGAGGGACTGCGGCAGGCGGGCCTCGACGACCTCGCCGGACGGGCCGCCTCCTTCGCCGAGGGAATGGGCTTCCGGTTCCTCTACGACCCGCAGCGCCGGATCCTCTCGATCGGCTATCGCCTCGCCGACGTCGAGGGCCCCGGTCGCCTGGACGTGTCCTACTACGACCTCCTGGCCTCGGAGGCGCGCCTCGCGAGCTTCATCGCCATCGCGAGGGGCGAGCTGCCCGAGACGCACTGGTTCCACCTGGGACGGCTGGTGACGAGCGTCCACGGCACGCCGACGCTCCTGTCGTGGAGCGGCACCGCCTTCGAGTACCTGATGCCGCTGCTCGTGATGAAGAGCTACCCGGACACGCTCCTCGACCAGAGCTGCCGCATGGCCGTGCGCCGCCAGGCCGAGTACGCCGCCGGACGCGAGGTGCCGTGGGGGATCTCCGAGTGCGCCTACAACCTCGGCGATCGCCAGGGCAACTACCAGTACAAGGCCTTCGGCGTCCCCGGCCTCGGCCTGAAGCGGGGCCTCGCCGACGAGCTGGTCGTGGCGCCGTACGCGACGGCCCTCGCCGCGATGGTGGAGCCGCAGCTCGCGGTGCGCAACCTGCGGCGCCTCTCGGACGAGGGGCGCGCGGGCTCCCACGGCTACTACGAGGCGATCGACTACACGCACGGGCCGGTGGGCGACCTGCCCGCCGGCGAGAGCCCCGCCCCGTCCGGCGGAACCGTCGTGCGGGCCTTCATGGCCCACCACCAGGGGATGACGCTCGTCTCCCTCGCCAACGTCCTCCTCGGCGATCTCATGGTGAAGCGCTTCCATGCCGACCCGCGCGTGCAGGCCACGGAGCTGCTGCTGCAGGAGCGGGTTCCGCGCGCGGCCGCGATCACCCAGCCCCGCCCGGTCGAGGAGACGCGCGTGGCCGGCCCGGCTCCCGCGCAGGCCCTGCGCCGCTTCCGGTCGCCGCACACGCTGTGGCCGCACGCGCAGTTCCTGTCGAACGGAAGCTACACCACGGTCGTGACGAACTCCGGCGGCGGCGCCAGCTTCTGCCGTGACCGGGTCGTGACGCGCCACCGCGAGGACGCGACCCGCGACCCGGGAAGCCAGTTCATCTATCTCCGGGACGTGCGCAGCGGGGACGTGTGGTCCGCGACCTACCACCCGACGCGAACGGAGCCGGAGGACTACGTGGTGACGTTCCTGGCCGAGAAGGCGACGTTCGCCCTCCGCCACGACGCCGTCGCGTCCCACCTCGACGTCGCCGTCTCGACCGAGGACGACGTCGAGGTGCGGCGGCTGGCGCTGACGAACCACAGCGCGCGAGAGAGAGATCGAGATCACGAGCTACGCCGAGATCGTCCTCGCCCCGGCGGCGGACGACCTGGCCCACCCCGCCTTCGGGAAGCTGTTCGTGGAGACGGAGTACCTCCCGGAGAGAACGGCGCTGCTGTGCGGCCGTCGGCCGCGCTCGGCCGACGAGGCGGCGCTGTGGGCCGTGCACGTGCTCAGCCTCGAAGGCCGCACGCAGGGCCCTCTCGAGTGGGAGACGGACCGCTCGCGATTCCTCGGCCGAGGGCGCTCGACGGACGATCCCCAGGCTCTCGACGGACGCTCTCTCTCCGGCACGACGGGTGTCGTGCTCGACCCCGTGGTCAGCTTGCGCCAGCGCGTCCGCATAGCGCCCGGGGGCTTCGTGCGGCTGTCGTTCGCCACGGGCATGGCGCTCTCGCGCGACACGGCCCTGGCGCTCGCGCAGAAGTACCACGAGCCGGGCTCGGCGGCACGGACCTTCGCCCTCGCCCTGGCGCACGCGCAGAGCGCGCTGCGGCACCTCGGCATCACGAGCGAGGACGCCCTGCTGTACGAGCGGCTGGCGTCGCGCGTGCTGTACGCCGATCGCTCGCTGCGCGCGGGCCCGGAGATCCTGGCCCGCAGCGAGCTCGGCCAGGAAGGCCTCTGGCCTCACGGCATCTCGGGCGACCTCCCGCTCCTCCTCGTGCGGGTGGTCGAGGAGGACGATCTGCCGCTCGTCCGCGAGGTCCTCCAGGCCCAGGAGTACTGGAGGCTCAAGGGGCTGCGTGCCGACGTCGTGATCCTGAACGAGCACCCCGTCGGCTATCTCGACGAGATGCACGGCCAGCTGACGGCGCTCCTCGACAACGGCCCGTGGCGGGCGTGGAACCACCAGCCCGGCGGGCCCTACCTGCTCCGCGGCGACCGCATGGGAGAAGCCGAGCGGGTGCTGCTCGCCTCCGTGGCGCGGGCCGTGCTCAGCGGCGATCAGGGCGACCTCTCGGCGCAGCTCGAGCACGCCTACGCCTACTGGCCCGAGCCGGAGCCGCCCGACCTCGTGCCCTCACGGCCGCCGGATCCGGCCGCCGCGTCCGACGCGGCTCCCGAGGCGCCACCTCTCGCCCTGGCCAACGGCCTGGGCGGCTTCGCCGAGGGCGGTCGAGACTACGTGGTGCTGCTCGACGGAGACGTGAACACCCCGATGCCGTGGGCGAACGTGATCGCCAATCCGGTGTTCGGCACCGTGGTCACCGCCGGGGGGTCCGCCTACACGTGGGCCGGGAACAGCCGCGAGAACCGCATCACGCCCTTCGCGAACGACCCCGTCAGCGACCCGACGGCGGAGGCTCTCTTCGTCCGTGACGACGATACGGGCGAGGCGTGGTCCCCGACCGTGAGCCCGCTGCGCCGCACGGCGACGAGCCACCTCCTGGTCCGGCACTCGGCCGGCCTCACCCGCTTCTCGCAGGTCGCGCACGGGATCCGCCAGGAGCTCGACGTCTTCGTGGACGCGAGCGATCCCCTGAAGATCTCGCGGCTCACGCTGACGAACGAGAGCGGCCTCCCCCGCCGCCTGAGCGTCTTCGCCTACAACGAGTGGATCCTGGGTCCGCCCCGCGTGGGCCGGGCGCGCCACGTCGTGACCGAGCTCGACCCGGCGACCGGCGCGATCCTGGCCCGCAATCCCTACAACACCGAGTACCCCGGGCACGTGGCCTTCGCCCACGCGAGCGAGGCCCTGCGCTCGGCCACCGGCGACCGGGCGTCGTTCCTGGGCCGCAACGGGTCGCTCGCGCAGCCGGCCGCCCTCGCCCGCGAGGGGCTCTCCTCTCGCTTCGGCGCGGGCCTCGACCCCTGCGCGGCGCTCCACCTTTCGATCCCGCTCCTCCCCGGCGAAACCCGAGCCGTGGTGTTCCTCCTGGGCCAGGCGAGGGACGCCGCCGCGGCTCGCGAGCTCGTGTCGCGCCACGGCTCGGCCGCGGCGGCCGAGAGAGCGCTCCGCGTCGTGCGTCAGGAGTGGGACCAGACGCTCGATGCCGTGCAGGTGAGCACCCCGGACGATTCCTTCGACCTGCTGATGAACCGCTGGCTCCTCTACCAGAACCTGAGCTGCCGGCTGTGGGCGCGGTCCGGGTACTACCAGCCGGGCGGGGCGTTCGGCTTCCGCGACCAGCTCCAGGACGCGATGGCGCTCACGCTCGCCCGGCCGGACCTCACCCGCGAGCACCTGCTGCGAGCGGCCGGCCACCAGTTCGTCGAGGGCGACGTCCAGCACTGGTGGCACGAGCCGACCGGCCGGGGTACGCGCACCCGCTGCTCGGACGACCTCCTCTGGCTGCCGTACGCGGCGGCTCACTACTCACGGACGACCGGGGACGCGGGCGTCCTCGACGAGGGCGTGCCGTTCCTGGAAGCCGCGCCGCTCGCCCCGGACGTGCAGGAGGCGTACATCCAGCCGCGCGTGTCTGCCGAGCGTGGCTCGCTCTTCGAGCACTGCGTGCGGGCGATCGACAAGGGCCTGACCGCCGGCGCGCACGGGCTGCCGCTCTTCGGAAGCGGGGACTGGAACGACGGCATGAACCGCGTCGGCTGGCAGGGCCGCGGCGAGAGCACCTGGCTGGGGTTCTTCCTGCACGCCGTGCTCGGCGAGTTCGCGCCCCTGTGCGACGCGCGGGGCGACGCCGAGCGGGCCGAGCGCTACCGCCGGGAGGCCGCCCGGCTCGGGGGCGTGCTCGAGCGGACCTGGGACGGCGACTGGTACCGGCGCGGGTACTACGACGACGGCTCCCCGCTCGGGTCGGCCCAGAACGAGGAGTGCCGGATCGACGGCGTCGCGCAGTCCTGGGCCGTGCTCTCCGCGGCCGTGCCCCAGCGCTTCGCCGACCGCGCCATGGACGCGGTCCGTGCTCACCTGGTGCGGCGCGGGCATCGGCTGGTCGCCCTGCTCACGCCTCCCTTCGACCGCTCGCCCCAGGACCCCGGCTACATCAAGGGCTATCCGCCCGGGGTGCGGGAGAACGGGGGCCAGTACACCCACGCCGCCGTCTGGGCGGTGATGGCCATGGCGCGGCTCGGGAACGGCGACGAGGCGGTCGAGATCTTCCACATGCTCAACCCCGCGAACCACACGCGCACCGTGGCCGACGTCGAGCGCTACAAGGCCGAGCCGTACGTCCTGGCAGGCGACGTGCTCGCGCACCCCGCCCACGCCGGCCGGGCGGGCTGGACCTGGTACACCGGCTCGGCGGGCTGGATGTACCGGGCCGGCCTCGAGAGCATCCTCGGCTTGAGACGCCGCGGCGCGACCTTCGAGATCGATCCGTCCATCCCGGCGGCCTGGCCCGCGTACTCCATCGCCTGGCGCTTCGGCGCGACACGCTACGCGATCGACGTCGTCAACCCGGAAGGCCGCTCGCGGGGCGTCGCCGAGGCCGTGCTCGACGGCACGCCCGTCGACCCGCGGGCGGTTCCGCTGTCGGACGACGGGGGACGACACGAGCTGAAGGTCGTCCTCGGCGGGGCCAAATGACGAGCCCGGGGCCTTGCGGCCCCGGGCTTGCGGATGGTGCGACTCGCGGAGTCTAGCGGGCGAGGGTCACGTTCGAGGCGCGGGGCCCCTTGGGGCTCTCCGTGATCTCGAACTGGACCTTGTCACCCTCGTTGAGGGTACGAAAGCCCTCAGCGCGGATCTCGGAGTGGTGGACGAAAACGTCCGGACCACCCTCGTGCGAGAGAAAACCGAAACCCTTGGACTCGTTGAACCACTTGACGGTGCCTTCGATCATGATACGTGCAGGCCTCCTGGCCTCGTGCCTAGCGGCTTCGTGCCTGCGCGCTCACAAAAAGCAAAAGCCACCCACCGTGGGCGGCTCCTTCCGCAACGCCAGAGCAACGACCAACTAATGCATGCGCATAGTAACAGACTCGGCCCGGAATGACAAGGACCGACGCCCGCCCTCAATCCCGCATCCGCAACCAGTCGGGCAACGCGTGGAGGAGGTCCACGTGGTCCGGCGCCGAGTTGCCGGCGTACCCCCGGATCCGCAGGCGGCCCGCGCGCGTGTCGCTCAGGAGGGCCGTCCCCATGGGGCCCCATCGGGCGACGGCACGGCGGCGCAAACCGAGCTCTCGGATCAGCCAGTCGGCGGTCTCCGTCGTGCTGGCGAAGGTCCCTGGGAAGATCTCCGTGTGCAGGATGAGCAGCCTCTTGCGCCCGGCGACGGCCTCGCGGGCCAGCGCGAGCCACGGCTCCAGCTTCTCCGTCTCGAGGCGCGACTCGAGCGGGCCCGGCCGGCCGCCGACGTAGTCGGTGTGGATGCCGTCGATCGCGACGACCCGCTCGACCCGCGACAAGGAGGCCGGCTGTCGCAGCAGCTCGCGGACCGCCCCGCACCCCGCGCTCCACCCAGCGAGGGTCACCGGGCGGAGTCGCACGCCCGCCTTCCGCTCGGCTTCCTCGAGGAGCGCCGGGAACCGGCCGGGGTCCGCGACCGCCGCGGCGTAGCCTCCGGAGCCGGCGGTGATCTGGACGCCGATGACCGCGGTGCCGACCGCGGCGGCCGCGACTTCCGGGACCCAGGTGCCGGCGTGGAACACGACGAGGAGGGGCACCGTCCTCCCGGGCTTCACCGCCAGGCGCTCTGGCAGGAAGAGCGCGCCGAGCTCGAGCCCCTCCCGCCGGCCGGGCGGCCTCGTTTCCGCAAGGCGCGGGTGCGCCCGGGTGTGCTCGACCATCGGCGACGGGTTCTGCGGCTGCTGGGCGAGCGCAGGCCGGGGCCAGACCGCGCTCGCCGCCGCGGACAAGACGACGACCATGAGCGCCGGCAGGCCCGGCGACCCGGCGCATCGGCGGACGGACGGCATTGGCCGGAATTCTACCGCCCGATCCGGGCTTCCTCCCGAGTAGCTCCGGGAGTGGTTTCGTGCGACCCTTCCCCACCCGTCGCCACCTGCCTTACGCAGATGCCCTCAGCCGGATCCTGCTGGAGGTGAGGCATGAAAGACTCGAAGAAGCACATCGATCGCCGGGCGTTTCTCGGCCGGTCGGCCAGGATCACGGGGGGGGCGGCGCTGACCGCCACCGCCCTCTCCTACTCGAGGATCCTCGGCGCCAACGACCGGATCTCCCTCGGTCACATCGGCGTGGGGAACCGTGGCCGGGGCCTCGTCCAGATCGCCGGCCGTCTCCGGGAGCGACACAACGTCGAGATGACGGCCGTGTGCGACCTCTGGAGCGTCAATCGCGAGAGGGCGGTGAGCGCCAACGCCGAGATCTACGGGCGGGCACCGCGGCCGTTCCAGCGCCTCGAGGATCTGCTGGCCGTCGAGGACGTGGACGGCGTGCTGATCTCCACCCCCGAGCACTCCCACTCGCCGATCCTGAAGAGGGTGGTCGAGGCCGGGAAGGACGCCTACGTCGAGAAGCCCATGGGCAACGTGCTCGACGAGGTCAAGGCGGCGCGCGACGCGGTGCGGCGGAGCGGGAGGATCGTCCAGGTCGGGACCCAGCACCGGAGCGAGCCTCACCCCCGGGCCGCGCACGATCTCGTGCGGGGCGGCGCGCTCGGCGACGTGAGCAAGGTGGAGGTGGTCTGGAACTACCACGGGCCGCGGTGGCGGGGGCGCGAGGAGGTGGGCCGGATCCGCGAGGAGGACACGGACTGGCGCAGCTGGCTCATGACCAAGCCGTACCGGCCTTTCGATCCCCGGCTCTACTTCGAGTTTCGCCTCTACAAGGAGTTCTCCGGCGGAATCCCCGACCAGTGGATGAGCCACGGGATCGACCTCGTGCACTGGTTCATGGGAGACAGCCATCCCCGCTCGGCGGTGGCCCACGGGGGCGTCTTCGCCTGGCCCGACGGCCGCGAGAACGCGGACACGTTCCAGGCGCTGCTCGAGTACCCGAAGGGCTTCCTCGTCAGCTACTCCACGAGCTTCGGCAACGACGCACCGTCGTTCACGCGCTACATGGGGAAGAAGGCCACCCTCGTGAACCTCGGAGGCGAGGGCAGCCCCCGCTACCAGCTGGTCGAGGAGAAGGGCACCCACGAGGCCGACCCCGACATCGACCGTCAGAGAGAAGGGAGGTACGTCCTGCTCCCCGGCGAGTCGGAGCCGCCGCCGATGGGCATCGACGACCTGTCGCTCGAGCACATGGCGGACTGGTTCGAGTGCCTGCGCTCGCGCCAGCCGCCCCACTGCACCGTCGAGGACGGCTTCGCGCACTCGGTGGCGTGCATGATGGCCACGCAGTCCTACTGGTCGGGTCGCAAGGTCTGGTGGGACCCCGCGCGCGAGGCCATCGTCGACCAGCCCCCGGCCGCGTGACCGGGTCGTCGACGCAAGTGCTAGCATAGCCGTCACAAAGCCCCATCCCGCATGGAACCCATACACGAGGACGAGGCGGTCCGCCGGCTGCACGCGCAGTACTCCGTCGCGCGTGTGCTGGCCGAGTCGTCCTCGCTTCGGGAAGCCGCGCGCCGGATCCTCCAGGCGATCTGCGAGGCCCAGGGGTGGGACTACGCGGGCCTCTGGCAGATCGACACGGCCTCGGCTGCCCTGCGGTGCGTGGAGACCTGGACCGCTCCCGGGGCCTCGTTCCCCGAGTTCGAGGCGGTGAGCCGGGGGTCGACCTTCGCCTCGGGGATCGGCCTGCCGGGCCGGGTCTGGAAGAGCGGCCAGCCCTTCTACGCCCCGGACGTCATCCACGACGCCAACTTCCCCCGGGGTCCCGCCGTCGCCCGGGCGAACCTCCACGCCGCCCTCGGCTTCCCGATCCTCCTCGGGACCGAGGTGATCGGGGTGCTCGAGTTCTTCAGCCGGGAGATCGGGCGGCCCGACGCGGAGCTCCTCGAGATGCTCTCCACCATCGGGAGCCAGATCGGCCAGTTCGCGGAGAGAAAGCGCGCGGAGGCGGAGCTCGCGACGCTCTTCGACACCTCGCCGGACATGCTGTGCATCGCCGGTGTCGACGGGACCTTCCGTCGGCTGAACCCCGCCTGGGAGAAGACGCTCGGCTACACCCCGGCGGAGCTGATGTCGCGGCCCTACGTCGATTTCGTGCACCCGGACGACCGCCACGCCACGTCGGCCGAGGCGGGCTCGCTCGCGGTCGGCGTCGAGACCGTCTTCTTCGAGAACCGCTACCTCTGCAAGGACGGCTCCTACCGCTGGCTCTCCTGGAAGTCCACTCCCCTGCCGGAGGAGGGGCTCATCTACGCGGTGGCGCGCGACGTCACCGAGCAGAGGCGGATCGCCGAGGAGCTGCGGCAGGCGCGAGAGACCGCGGTCGCGGCGAGCCGGGCCAAGAGCGACTTCCTCGCCAACATGAGCCACGAGATCCGGACCCCGATGAACGCCGTGATCGGGATGTCGGAGCTGCTGCTCGACACGCCCCTCGCCCCCGGGCAGCGGGAGTACGTGGTCACGCTCAAGGACTCGGCGGAGTCGCTCCTCGGGCTCATCAACGACGTGCTCGACTTCTCGAAGATCGAGGCGGGGCGGCTCGAGCTCGTCCCGGCCGAGTTCGACCTGCGGGAGGCCCTGGGGAACACCCTGCGCACGCTCGGGCTGCGGGCGCACCAGAAGGGCCTCGAGCTCGCCGGGCGGATCGCCCCCGAGGTGCCCGACCGCGTGGTGGGCGACGCCCCGCGGCTGCGCCAGGTCCTCGTCAACCTGGTGGGCAACGCCATCAAGTTCACGGAGCGCGGCGAGGTGGTGGTGCAGGTCGAGAAGCAGGCGGAGGAGGCGGGCGGGGTCGCCCTCGGGTTCCTGGTGGCCGACACCGGGATCGGCATCCCCCGCGACAAGCAGGCGCTGATCTTCGAGGCCTTCGCCCAGGCCGACGGCTCGACCACCCGCGAGTACGGAGGTACCGGCCTCGGCCTCTCGATCTCCGCCCAGCTCGTGGAGCTGATGGGCGGGCGCATCACCGTCGACAGCGAGCCCGGGCGCGGCTCCCGCTTCCGCTTCACCGCCCGCTTCGGGACGGCGCCCGAGCGGGTCCGGGTCGCGGACGGGCTGCCGGCGCAGCTGCGCGGGCTGCGCGTCCTGGTGGTGGACGACAACGCGACGAACCGCCACATCCTCGAGGAGGTGCTCACCCAGTGGCGCATGCAGCCGACCGCGGTGGCGGGAGCGCAGGCCGCCCTCGACGTGATGGAGGCGGCGCAGCGGGCGGGGCGGCCCTATCCCCTGGTCCTCCTCGACGCGAGCATGCCGGGGATGGACGGCTTCGATCTCGCGGAGAGGGTCCAGCAGAGCCCGCGTCTCGCCCGGGCCTCGATCATGATGCTGAGCTCGGGCGCCCGGCCCGGCGACCGGGCCCGCTGCTTCGAGCTCGGGATCTCCGCCTACCTGACCAAGCCCGTCAAGCAGTCCGATCTCATGGACACGATCGTGGGCGTCCTCGGCTCACGGCTGTCGGGGGCGAAGAAGAGGCCGGGGACGGCCGCGGCGCGGCCCCCGAAGGCGGGCCGGCACCTCCGCGTCCTCGTCGCCGAGGACAACGTGGTCAACCAGCAAGTCGCGGTGGGCATGCTCGAGCGCGCGGGCCACGAGGCGACGGTCGCCGCGAACGGGCGTGAGGTCCTGGCGCTCCTCGAGAAGGGCGCCTTCGACGTCGTGCTGATGGACGTGCAGATGCCGGAGATGGACGGGCTCGAGGCGACGGCCGCGATCCGCGAGCGCGAGCGCGCGACGGGCGGCCGCCTCCCGATCGTGGCCCTGACCGCCCACGCGATGAAGGGCGACGCCGAGCGCTGCCTCGAGGCGGGGATGGACGCCTACCTGGCGAAGCCCCTGCAGCCCCGCGAGCTGGCCGCGGCGATCGAGGGTGTCGTCGGGGCGACCGCGCCCCCGACCCGCGAAGTGTTCGACCTGGCACGGCTGCTCGAGCGCGTCGGAGGCCACCCCAAAGCCCTGGCCGATCTCGTCCGGATCTTCCGGGTGGACTCGCCAAAGCAGCTCGCGCGCGTCCGGGCGGCGGTCCGGGACAGCGACGCCGCCGCGCTCCGGGCGGCCGCCCACGCACTGAAGGGGGCGGTGTCGAACTTCGCCGCCCCGCCCGCGACCGAGGCGGCCCTGCGGCTGCAGAAGATGGGTGAAGCGGGCCGGCTGGAGGGCGCGGGGGCCGCGCTCGAGCACCTGGAGCGGGAGCTCGACGCCCTTCTCGCCGCCCTCGTCCTCGCTGTCCGGTCGCCGTCGGGACGCTCCGGCGTTCGCCGCAAGGCCGCGGCGAGTCCGGCCGGCCGCAGGCGAGCCGCCGGCCGGCCGGCGTCGAAGCGCAGGCGTCGCTGAGGCTCGCCCGGGCCGTCAGCGTGTCCCGGAACCCACGAAGGCGGCGACCAGGGCCACGTACGGACCCTGGTAGCCGATCGAGTTCTCCGTGACCTCCCACGTGCGGGCGGTCCAGCGGGACTGGTCGTTCCAGTCGCGGTACGCGAGGTTCGGGTGGGCCGAGCCGCGCGGCGGAGAGGCGTCTCCCGAGTAGTCCTTGTTGGGGCCGCCCGGGACGAACCCCGGTGGGGGACCGTAGACGGACGCCTTGTCGTCGCGAACGCCGAGGTTGTCCGTCCCCCTGAGATATGGATAGTGCGGCTCGACCACCCAAGAGGGCTTGCCCACGTGGTTGAGGCGGGAGTGGGCATTCTGGGACTGGCCGAACCACGCGTGGAAGATCTGCCACGACGAGTGCTCGCCCCCGAGAGCGGCCATGTTCGTCAGGTAGACCATGGAGAGCGGGTTCAGGCCGTGGAAGTAGCGCAGGGTCTCGAGGGCCCGCAGGCGACACTGCGCGGGGGTGCGGGAGCCGGTGGCGCCGAGGCACGCCGCGCGGAGCAGGAAGACGCCGTACCCGGCCCGGATCCCGTTCGAGCCCCAGTGGTAGCGCCGGCTCGGCAGGCCGTTCCGATAGAGATCGTCGGCGGCGAAGATCGCGTCCACCAGGGCGCCGATGTCCGACCTCATGGCCAAGACGACACCCGGGGTCGCCCCCGCGGCCTCGAGGTAGGCCAGGGCCGCGTGGGTGTCGTAGCTCATCACGTCGAGGGCTGCGGCCGACCAGCCCCGGGGATGGTACCCGTCCAGGTAGGCGCGGGCGGACGCGAGAGCAGGGTCCATGCGAAACAGCTCCGCGGCCGCCCAGGCCTTCTCCGGGCTGTCCCCCTCGTGCTGCAGCCAGTCCCATGCCCTCAGCGCCGCCTTCCGCAGGGTGAGGGCGTACGCTCCGTCTCCGGCGCGAGCGAACGAGCGGGAGGCGAGGGCGCAGGTCCCGGCGAAGACGGCCCCGGACTCGAGCGTCGGGTCGTGGTAGAAGCGCCGCCTCGAGTCCCGGCTCGGCGGCGCCTCCCCGGACGCCGGGCTGCTGGCGTGGAGACGAGACAGCACGGAGCCGTCGGGAAGCTGCATCTTCAGCAGGAAGTCCATTTCCCATCGCACTTCGTCGAGGAGGTCGGACACCCCGTTGCCCGACTCGGGGATGTCGAGGGCGCCGTCGGGGAACGTGTCTGGACTCTCCTCCCACGCCTGGAGCAGGAACAGGACGGCGTTGGAGACGCTGGTCCAAACGTACTTGTTGTAGTCCCCCGCGTCGTGCCAGCCGCCCGCGAGGTCGCGCAGGCCGTGGTCCGCCTGGCCCTCGGCGGGACCGGCCGAGGCATCGGCGCGGTGGCAGGCGTCCCCATCCGCCCATGCCGCCGCGTAGCGGACCACCTTGGCCACCCCGCATCGCTGAAGGTAGAAGGTCCGCAGCGCCGCCCGCAGGACGCCGTCGAAGACGTCGGGCGCGACCCGGAACTCGTAGGAGGCGTCGTCCAGGGTCGTGCTGAAGAGCCGGTAGGTTCCCGGCGTGACGAGGGGGCTGAAGTCCACCCACCAGATCCGGTCCCCGCTCATCGCGTCCCGGCCCCTGCTCGTGATGGACCCTCCGTCGGCTGGCACCCGGAAGACCACGGAGCCCGCGGACGACCGCACCTCCACGGAGGGGCCCGGATCGGAGGAGTACACGGCCACCTTCACGTCGTCCGGACGATAGCCGAAGTGATCGAGCTTGCAGGGAACCGGCGGCGCCTGCATGCGCTCGCGGCAGCCCGCGAGAAGAAGCCCCAGCGCCAGCACGAGCGCGCGATGCCGTTCCAGCATGCGGAGGAGGATACAGCGCCTCAGTCGAGGTACTTCACGAACACGACCTCGTTGTGGGCCTCGTTGTAGAGGAGCTCGTCCACCATCTGGCGCGTCATGAGGAGGCCGAACCCGCCGGGGCGCAGGCCCTTCTCCTCCCGCACCGTGGCGTGCTCCATCGGGTCGGTCGGCGGGTTGTTGACGGCGGCGTGGGTCAGGTCGCGGAAGCTGAAGCCCTGGCCGGGGTCCGCGATCCGGTAGAGCAGCATGCGCCGCGCCCGCAGGTAGGCGATGCGCACGGTCTGCTGCGGGTCGAGCCGGCCACCCCACTCGATCGCGTTGTTCAGCAGCTCGCGAAACGCCTGCCCGACGTCCGCGCGGACGCTCTCCGGCAGGTCGCTGTCGAGCTGGGAGAGGAACTCCTGGATGCGGGTCGCGGCGTCCCGGTCGCAGGGCACGAGGAGCTCGACCCAGTCGGGCTTGGCCGACACCACCTCGATGGGGCGCAGGTCGGGCTTCGCGGCGAGCACCGAGGCGACGACCGCGCAGAGCTCGTCCGGCTCCACCGGCTTGGTCACGTAGCGGAAGGCGTGCTCGCGGACGGCCCGCAGGAGGGTGTCGGGCGTGTCGTCGGCGGTCATCACCACGACCCGGGGCCGGGAGGGCGCCCCGCGGAGCCGCGCCAGCACCTCGAGGCCGTCCATCCCTGGCATCCACACGTCGAGGAGGACGAGGTCGAACTGGGTGCGGGCCAGGCGGGCGAGGGCCGTGGCGCCGTCGCGGGCGGTCTCCACCCCGTATCCGGCAGCCTTCAGCTGCAGGCTCAACATCCGGAGCGTCGTCCGGTCGTCGTCGACGATGAGAATGCGCGGCACGGGAGTTACCGCCATCCTAGGCCTGCACCGCTCGGACCGTCAACTCGCCGCGAGCGTCGCGAGCGTCGCCCGTCTCCTACCGCGCGCTCACGGCAGGGCGGGCATCCTCCGCCACCCGGGCCAGGTGGATCTGGACGTCGATCCTGGCGAGGGCCAGGCGACCGGGGACGAAGCCCGGAGCCAGGCGAAGCGTCTGCTCGAACTCGGCCTTCGCCTCCTGCAGCCGGCCCAGCGCCTCGAGAGCACTGCCCATAGAAGCGTGCGCGGTGACGGCGTCCGGGGCCAGGCGAAGCGCCTCGGTCACGTGGCCACGGGCTTCGGCTCCTTGCCCCAGCTGTTCGAGCGCGATGGCCAGGGCGCAGTGGACCTCGGGCGCGTCGGGCTGCAGTCGCAGGGCCGCCTGGTAGCGTTCGAGCGCCTCCCGGTACCGGCGCTGCGCCTGCAGCACATTGGCCAGCTCGTAGTGGGCCAGCGCCATGTCCGGTTGCAGGCGGACCGCGGCTTCACAGGCCTGCCGGGCCTCGTCGAGCCGTGCCGACATCCGCAGCGTGGCGCACAGGCCACCCAGTGGCAGCCCGGACCGGGGGGCCAGCCCGGCCGCGTCCCGAAAGTGGCTGATGGCCTGGTCGAACCGGCCCGCCTGCTGCAACGCGGTCGCGAGATCGTTGTGGACCTCGGCGTCCGCGGGCTGCAAACGGAGGGCGGCCCCGTACTCTGCGACCGCCTCCTCGAGTCGGCCCTGCTCCTGCAGGACACCCGCGAGGTCGCGGTGAGCCGCGGGGAAGTCGGGCTGCAGCTTGACGGCGGTCTCGCACGAGCGAAGCGCCTCATCGAGACGGCCCTGCATCTGCAGGAGGCGGCCCAGACCGCTGTGCGCGAGGGCGAGGGTGGGCGTGAGCCGAATGGCCTCTGCATACGAGCGCTCGGCCTCCTCGAGCCGGCCCAGCTGTCGGAGGGTGTTGCCGAGGTTGCAGTACGCCCGCGCGTGGTCGGGTGCCAGTTGAATCGTCTTCCGGTACTGGGTCACCGCCTCGTCCAGCCGACCCTGCTCCTGCAGGAGGGTGGCCAGGTTGTATTGAGCTTCGACCAGGTCGGGCTTGAGCCGGACCGCGGCGGTGAGGTGGACGAGAGCCTGCCCGGGATCCGTCCTCCGGAGCATCGCGCCCAGGTTCCCGTGGGCCATCCAGGCCGACGGATTGCGCTCGATCGTCGCGCGATACAGCGTCAGCGCGTCCGCGTACTGCCGGCTCTGACTCCACGTAAGGGCGCCCAGGGTTGCCGCCAGCGCCAGCGCCGCGACGAGGGGCCATCCGCCGGCTCGTGGCCCCCAGCGGCCCGCCAGGGTGGCCGCTCCCGCCGAGACCAGGGCGATGACCGGAATGCTCGCAAGGTACACGAAGTGGTCAGCCACGAACGAGAAGCGGAACGGGTACACGTCGAGGAAGCCCAGGACGGGGAACAGGATCCCGGCGAAAGCCAGAAGCGCGGCGAGCGGAGCGCGCGTGCGGGTGCGCAGGAGCCACAGCGCCGCGAGCAGCGCGGCCACCCCCAGCGGGTACGCGTACTGCCACGCGTCGGCCTGGCTGACCTCCCACCGGGGGTACACGAAGATTAGGTCCGACGGCCAGAACAGCTTGCCGAGGTAGAACCAGATCGCCCGCCCGGCGACGAGGCCCCTTTCGACGATCGTGAGGTGGAACTCCGCTCCCTCGGCCCCGATGTACGTGCGCTCGACCCACGCGGTGAAGAGCCCGGCCGCAGTCCCGACCACGACGAACGGCGTGAGCGGGACGACGTCCCGCCGCCAGTCGAGGCGGTCGCGCCGCCACCAGAACACGACCAGCAGCACTCCCGGCAGCGTCGCGGTCACGGACTTGCTCAGCAGCGCCAGGCAGAACAGGGCCGCCGACGCTGCGTAGGCCCGCCAGGCCCGCTCGCGATCGAACCGCAGGTAGGCCAGGGCCGACGCCAGGAAGAGCACCCCCGACAGCGTGTTCTTGAGCTCGGAGATCCACGCCACGGATTCCACGTGCACGGGGTGAAGCGCGAACACGACGGCAGCCAGCGCCGAGCCCGGCACCTCCAGCCTCCGCAGGATCACGAACAGGAGGCAGGACGACAACACGTGCAGGAGGATGCTGGCCAGGTGATAGCCGAGGGTCGAGTCTCCCCAGAGCCGGTGCTGGATCCAGAAGGCGGAGTGCGCCAGGGGGTAGTACTGCGCGGTCGCTCCGAGCTCGAACCAGATTTGACCCAGCCCCGCAACCGAGCGCAGGGCGGCCTTGGTCACGTGACTCGCGTCGTCCCAGACCATCCCGCCCCGCCAGGCCGGGTAGTAGGCGGCCAGCGTGGCGAGGAGGAGGGCGACGATGCCAAGCCACGATCGCCCGTCTCGCGGTCGCCCGTCGCCGCCATCCCCGGGCGGGCGGCGCTGCGTCGTTCCCGCCGGGCGGGTGTGGAGTGATCGTGCCGCCCGCTTCTTCGCTGCCGTCATGCCTGCTTCTGCCCGACCATGCTACCGCGGGCGGCGATCCGCGGGGGCGTATAGTCCTGTGCCTGGACGCTCGGTCCCGCGTACCATCGCGTCCGGGAGGACCCGATGCCGAGATCCACGCTGCTCCGCGCCACGCTGTCCCTGTCGCTGCTCGCGCTCGGCCGCGGCGCCATCGCCGCGGACGCCCCGCCCGCGTTCGTCAAGGCCGCGCTCGACACCGGGAGGGTGGCCGGCGGCTCGCCCGCCGTCGTGAAGGACGTGCTCGCCGGCGAGGTGCCCGGGATCCGCGCCAGCCTGGTCTCGCTCGGCCCGGGCGGCCGCCACGCCGAGGGCCGGAGCCTCACGGAGGACAAGGTGTACCTCGTGCTCGAAGGACGAGGGGCGGTCGAGGCCGACGGCGCGCCGCTCCCGGTCGAGCGGCAGACGATCGTGCGGCTGCCGGTGGGATCCGATGCCGAGATCACGGCGGCCGCGAGCTCCACGCTCGACGTGCTGGTCATCCGCCACGCGCTGAGCGACGAGGACCGCGCCGACCTCGCCGCGCACCCGGAGAACCAGGCGGGCCCGTACGTGCGGAGGTTCTCGGAGTGCCCGACGTACGGCGAGGCGATCAAGAGCGCGAAGACCACGAGCCGCACGCTGCTGCCGAAGGACGTCGTCCCCCGGATGTCGATCGGCACCGTCGAGACCGCGGGGCCGGACCGCGTCGCGCCCCACGCGCACCCGATGCTCGAGCAGTTCTTCCTCGGCCTCGATGGCAACGACATCGTCGTCCACGCCGACGGCGGCCAGACGGCGCTCGGCGCGTACGAGCTGCTCCACATCCCGCTCGGCTCCAGCCACGGGGCGGAGGTGGCCGAGGGAAAGAAGCTGCACTACGTGTGGATGGACTTCTTCCGCGACCGCGAGGGCCTGCGCTGGCTGGAGACGCACAAGCCGAACGAACCGGCGAAGCGGCCCTGAGCCGGCGGAGAGGAGGAGCCCATGCCCACGCGCGCCGCGAGGGACGGAGTCGCCTGGCGCATGCTGGTGGGAGGGGAGTGGCGGGAGGCCGGGGAGACGATCGAGGTCCGCAACCCCTTCGATCGCCACCGCGTGGCCACCGTGCCCCGCGGCACGGCCGCGGAGGTCGAGGCGGCGCTCGGCGCCGCCACCGCCGCCCTCGCCTCGGACTTCCCCACTCACGCCCGCTACGACGTGCTCACGCGCGCCGCGGCGCTCGTCGAGGAGCGGCAGGACGATTACGCGCGCACGATCGCCGCGGAAGGGAGCAAGACGATCGGAGAGGCCCGCCGGGAGCCCCCGCGCGCGGCCACTCTCCTCCGCCTCTCCGCCGAGGAGGGCCGCCGGCTCGCCGGCGAGACGCTCCCCTTCGACATGCGCTCCGGGTCCGAGGGCCGCGCCGGCTACTACTTCCGCTTCCCCCTCGGGGTGATCGGCGCGATCACGCCCTTCAACGACCCCCTGGCCATGGCCGCGCACAAGCTGGGGCCGGCGATCGCGGGCGGCAATGCCGTCGTCCTCAAGCCGGGGACGGCGACGCCGCTCTCCGCCCTGCGCCTGGCCGAGGACCTGCTGGCGGCGGGCCTGCCGCCGGGCCGCCTGAGCGTCGTCACCGGCCGGGGCGAAGAGGTGGGCGAAGCGCTCGTCCGCGACCCCCGGGTCCGCATGATCAGCTTCACCGGCGGCGTCGAGACCGGCGAGCGGATCACGCGCGTGGCCGGCATCAAGAAGCTCTCGATGGAGCTGGGGTCGAACTCGCCGGTGATCGTCCTGCCCGACGCTGACATCGAGCGCGCGGTGGGCGCCACTGCGGCGGGGGCCTTCGCCCAGGCCGGCCAGAACTGCCTCGGTGTGCAGCGGGTGCTCGTGCACCGCGACGTCTACGACGCCTTCCGCGAGCGGTTCCTCGCCTGCGTCTCGGGTCTGCGGGCGGGCTCCTCGCTGGAGGAGGGCACGGCCGTGTGCGCGATGATCAGCGAGGCGCAGGCCGAGCGGGTGGAGTCCTGGATCCGCGAGGCCGTCGCGGGCGGCGCCCGCGTCCTCGCCGGAGGCCGGCGCGAGGGGGCGGTCGTCTGGCCCACCGTCCTCGAGGACGTGCCCGACGGCTGCCGGCTGGACTGCGCGGAGGTCTACGGCCCCGTGGCGTCGCTCTACCGCGTCGGCTCGCTCGCCGAGGCCGTCGCCCGCGCCAACGCCGTCGACTACGGGCTGCACGCCGCGATCTTCACCGAGAGCCTCCGCGACGCCTTCGCGGCCGTCCGCACTCTCGACTTCGGGGCAGTGATCGTCAACGACTCGACGGACTACCGGCTCGACGTCATGCCCTTCGGCGGCACGAAGCGCAGCGGCATCGGCCGCGAGGGCATACGCTTCGCGCTCGAGGAGATGACCCAGACGCGGGTCGTCTGCCTGAACCTGTAGGGGCGACCCCCAGTACCCGGTGCTATGCTCCGGCCAACAAAGGGGGGACGCATGAAGCTGTCGGTCAAGGCGTTCGCGCTGACCTCGGGGATCTTCTGGGGTGCCGTGGTATTCCTCGCCACGCTCTGGCTCCTGATGAGGGGCTACGACGGGAAGCTGATCAGCCAGCTCGACCACTTCTACCCGGGCTACAGCTTCTCGGCGGTGGGAGCTTTCGTCGGCCTGGCCTGGGGCTTCGTCGACGGAGCCGTCAGCGGGGCGATCTTCGCCTGGCTCTACAACAAGCTGGCCAAGGCGTAGCTCAGGCCTCTCGGTAGACGGAGCGAGGCTTCAACGGCGTTACGATAGGCCGCTGGGGGAAGGCCATGATCTCGCAGAGGCTCGTGCAGATGATCGAGGCACATGCCGACGAGCTGACCAGGCGCTGGCTCAAGGCGGTCCGACAGAGCAGCGCCACCACTGGCTACCATTCGCTGCCCGACGCAACCCTCTACAACCGCGCGTTCGACGTCTATGCGCGCCTCGGACGTTGGGTGGGCAGCGAGGGGCGCCAGGAGGAGGTCGAACGGACGTACACCGCGCTGGGCCGGGAGCGCTTCCACGAGGGCTTGCCCCTCAGCGAGGTGATCCAGGCGCTCGTCATGACCAAGTACGAGCTGTGGGCGTACATCCGCGAGTACGGCCTGCTCGACTCGGCGCTCGAGCTCTACCAGGCCCTGGAGCTCTACAACAGCGTGGTGCTCTTCTTCGACCGCGCGACCCACTACACCATCGTCGGCTACGAGCGCGCCTCCGGTCTGGCGGAGCCGGCCACGCAGTCCAGGAAGATCGCTCAGTAGCGGGAACCCCCGGGAGCGGCCGCCAGCCCGGCGCTCAGGGGAGGACGTGCCCGACCACGCCTTCCTGGATCCAGCCGCGGCCCGCGAGGACGTCGTACTCGTTCAGGTCGGTGGTCCACAGATGGATGGGAAGAAAGGTGTACGCCAACCGGTAGAGTGGCACCGAGAGGCCGGAGGCCGCCGACGGCAGGATGTATCCGTCCACGCCCTCCTGGATCCAGCCGCGTGAGCCCAGGACGGAGTACTCGTTGGCGTCGGTGGTCCAGAGGTGCTGCTTGATCCCGTCGTGGTAGACGCGGTACAGCGGCACCGGCATGAGCCCGGAAACCGGAGCCGCGCTCGTGCAGACCTTGTGGGCGACGCCTTCCTGGATCCAGCCGCGCGTCCCGAGAACCGCGTACTCGTTCGAGTCGGTGGTGTAGTGGTGCTCCTTCGTGACGTCGCTGTAGAGCCGGAACCGCGACACCTGTACACAGGCTCCCGGGCCGGGACCCGAGCCGGTGATCGCGAAGGTGGCGTTGCTCGAGTCCGAGGCCTCGCAGAACCCGCCCACCTCGCTGCACACCGTCACCTTCCAGGCCGTTCCTGGATTGTCGGGTACCGTCCAGCCGTAGGAGGTCGCCGTCCGGGCCAGGCCGCTCACGATCGCATTCGTGGTCACTCCATTGGTGTAGGTCAGCCGGATGGTGGCGCTCGCAGCGAGCCCCGACGACGTCCACGAGATCGTGCGGGCAGACCCCGCCACCCACGACTCTCCCCCGTTCGGAGCGGTCACCGTCACCTGCGGCGAGCCTGAGGTGATCGTGAAGCTGGCGTTGCTCGAGTCCGAGGCCTCGCAGGTCTCGAAGGCCCCGCCCACGTCGCTGCACACCGTCACCTTCCAGGCCGAGCCGGCCGTGGCCGGAACCGTCCAGCTGTGGGACGTCTGGGCCGGGGCGAGCGTGGCGACGAGGTAGCTCGTGGTCCCGTCCGTGTACGACACCTTCAGGCTGGAGGTCGAGGTGAGGTTGGCGGAGGTCCAGGTGATGCTGTGCGCGGACCCCGACGCCCAGGACTCGCCGCCGTTCGGGCTCGTCACGGTCAGCTGGGGCGCCGTCTGGGCGGGGTTGGAATTGCGCCAGTTCGCCACGGTCACGCGCGTGTTGTTCAGGCTGAGGGCGGCGTTGGCCGAGTTGGGCGCGGCCTCGCTGATGCCCGTCGGCTTACCGTTGTAGTTGTAGAGGGGGTTGGGGTTGGAGAAGCGCAGGATGCGCGGGCAGCCGCCCGGGCAGTTGTAGGCCATCACCGTCCGGAACGCGTTGCCCGGGTCCCGGTAGCCGAACGAGTAGGAGTAGGCGCCGGAGCCGCAGGCCCCCGTGGGGCAGCCTTCAGTGGCTCGGTCGTGGTTCAGCCCCATGTTGTGGCCGAGCTCGTGGCCGAAGCTGGCCTGACCGAACGCACAGTACCGGTCGTTCACGCTGAAGGCATAGGGAGCGTACCAAGCGCTGTTGGCCCCGACCCACGCCACACCGCAGATCCCGCTCGCACCCGCGTATCCCTCGGCGAGCAGCGAGACCAGGTCGGCCTGGTAGGTGTTGCGCAGGGCGTGAACGTTGTCGATCACGCCGTCGCCGGTATTCGTCAGCTTGTTGAGATCACCGGAGATGTCGGTGGGGGTCTCGGTGAAGGCCACCTCCGCCGTTCCGACGAGCCGCAGGCGCTGGACGACGCCGCTGTTTCCGTAGGCCGTGTTCGTCTGCGCGATGGCGGAGTTGATGAGCGACTCCATGCCGGTGGGTCCTCCCGCCGCCGTGCGCGCGGCCGCGGTGTAGACGACCAGCACGTCGATGGTCGACCCGCTGTCTTCGGCCGTGCCAGGGCTGTCGAGGGCTTCTGCCCCCCCGGTCGTGTCCAGGGCTCCCACGGGGACCTCCTGGTAACAGCCTCCGTCGGGGAACTGGTTGTGGTCGATCTGCTCCACGACGTGGCTCGTCCCATCGAAGCGGATCCCATAGGCCGCGTCCGGCCCGATGACGCTGCCGGTCAGGATCCCCCCGTAGACCGTGAGCACCACGTCGCCCAGGGGCTGCCCCTCGATCTTGCCGATCCAGTTCATCCCCTTGTCGAGGCGCTCCGCTCGCACCATGCGGGCCCGCAGGGTCACGTCGTCGAAGAGGTTCAGGACGATCGTGTGGCCCGCTCGTGGCAGCGGGCTCGCGGCGTCCGCACCGGGCAGGGCCTTGGGGTTGAAGCCGACCGTCCGGGCCCGCACGACCCCTAGGCTCTGAACGGCCGTCCCATCCCGTCCCGCTCCTTCGCGGACGAACAGCCGGGCTTCTCCGGCCAGAGCCCACCCAGGGAAGAGCACCGTCCCCATCGCGACGAAGGCCCAGGACCACCTCATACGTCCCTCCCCCGGGGCTGGCGCCGACTCCCGTTGGGCGTGCCGGCCCCGGGAATTGGTCAGCGTCTTTCGACGCTGCGCCTGTCTGGGAACCGGACAGGCGTCAGTCTCCCGAGGGCATCATGGCAAGATGCGTGCCGGCAAACCGCACGACGTCTCTGGGCGACCGGGCTCAGCGCGCCGCGAGATCCTCGGGCCGCAGCCCCAGTGCTCTCACCCACTCAGGCGTCGGGCGGATCAGCCGGCGCGCCGTCAGGTCGAAGAGGCCGATCGTGAACATCGCGTCACAGCACACCTCACGGTCGTCGCCCAGGATCTGCTGGGCGAGCTTGCCGACCTTGCCCGAGTAGGACTCGACCCAGGTCCGGATGGTGACCGCCTGCCGGTTGCGGAGCTCCCGGACGAAGCGCAGGTGCGCGTCGAGCACGATGGGCCCGATCCCCAGGCGGTGCACCTCTTCGAGGCCGTACCCGTTCCGCGTGATCAGGTCCCAGCGGGCTTCCTCGAGGACCTCCAGGTACGCGGCGTTGTTCACGTGGCCGAAGGTGTCGATGTGCTTCTCGAGTATCACCAGATGGTATTCGTGAGCAGCACCACGCATCGCTCGCCCTCCGGGCCCCTGTGCCTCGCGGCGGATCGTGCCGGACGCCTGGACCGCGGTCAACTCGACCTATTATGCAACCAGGAGATTGCATATGAGCCTCGATCGAATCGAGAAGGAGATCGTCCTGCGGGTGCCGAGGTCGCGCGTGTGGCGCGCCCTCACGGACGCGAAGGAGTTCGGCGCCTGGTTCGGGGTGGACCTCCAGGGCGGCTTCGCGGCGGGCGCCCGTGTCCAGGGGCAGATCACGATCCCCGGCTACCAGCACGTGACCATGGACATCACGATCGTGCGCCTCGAGCCCGAGCGCTGCTTCGCCTGGCGCTGGCACCCCGCCGCCGTCGAGCCCGGCGTCGACTACTCGGCCGAGCCCACGACCCTCGTCGAGTTCCACCTCGAGGAGGTCGCGGGCGGCACGCGCCTCACCGTGGTCGAGTCCGGCTTCGAGGGGATCCCCCTGGCCCGCCGCGCCAAGGCGTTCGAGGACAACGAGGGAGGCTGGGCCGCGCAGCTCCAGAACATCGCGCGCCATGTCTCCGCATAGCCCCGGCCGGGCCGACGCCTCCCGGACGGCGCCGGTGTTCGCCGCCCTCGGCGACGAGACGCGGCTCGCCCTCGTGGCCCGCCTGCGCAGCGCCCGACCCCAGTCGATCGCGCAGCTCGCCCTCGGCCTGCCCTTGAGCCGGCAGGCCGTCACCAAGCACCTGCAGGTCCTCTCCCGTGCCGGCCTCGTCCGCGACTTTCGGCAGGGCCGCGAGCACCTGTGGCAGCCCGAGACGCGGCGCCTGGACGAGGCCCGGCTCTACCTCGACACGATCTCGAAGCGCTGGGACGAAGCCCTCGCCCGCCTGAAGAAGCTCGTCGAGGAATGAGTTGACGCCGGACCGGCCTTTCGAGATCCCCTTACCTGTCGATCCGACGCTCCCTGGTGGCGAGGAAGCCGTGCCGCACCCCGCTGGCGTCGAAGTAGTCCCCGACGATCCAGCCCCTGGGGCTTATGCCGAAGCATCTCGTGACGCCGGAGGCACCCGGGGCATCGATGTCGGTGAACGTTCCCCGCTGCAACAGGAACCCGTGGGTCACGCCGGCGGCATCACTGTAGGTGCCGACCACGCGACCGCGCGCGTCCGTGCCGTAGGGCACGGTCACGTAGGGGTAGGCCCCGTTCGGGTCGTCGATCATGCTGTAGATGCCGTCTCTCAGCAGGAAGCCGTGGTGCTCTTCCGTGCCGTCGCACGTTCCCACGCCGTAGTCTCCCACGATGTCCCCGGCGTCGTTGACCGCGTTGGGGAGAGTCACGCACGCGCCGGGGAAGTCGAGCTGCGTGTACCGTCCGCGGCTGAGCACGAAGCCGTGGACGGAGCCGTCGGAGGCCGTGAAGTCCCCCACGACGTCGCCTGACTCGTTGATGCCCTTGGGACCGGTACGCACGGCGCCGGGAAAGTCGAGCGTCGTGACCACACCGCGGCGCAACAGGAAGCCGTGGCCTCCGCTGTAGCTGCCCACGATCTCGCGACGGGAGTTGATCCCCCTCGCTCGGGTGACGGCGGCGCCGGGAATGCTGATCGTCCGAAACGCTCCCCCGCCCAGCAGGAACGACTGACTCGTTCCCGCGGCGTCCGTGGACTGCCCGACGATGTCGCCGCGCGCGTTGATTCCCAAGAGGAAAGTCGAAACCGAGCCGGGTGGATCGATCGTCCTGAACGAATACCCCGGGACGCGCCCAGACCCAGTGGTTCCGATCGATGCCTGGCACACCACGAGCACGGCCAGGGTCAGACCGCCGACGAGCCAGCGACCGAAGCGTCTCATGCCCCCCTCCTGTTTTTCCGCGGCTCTCTGCCACGGCTCCGAAAACGATAAGAGCGCCGAACGCACCACGGGGAGGAAAGGTGACGAAAGATACTCTCCTCGTTCCAGCACGTCAACGAGGAACACTGCAGGAGTCGCCAGAGCGTCTACCCGGGAACCCCGCGCCCCCGTCCGGCTAGCGCTCTCCCGCCCGGGGGTTCCCTCCGCGGCCTCTTCTTTCTTGACCAAGGGCGTCCGCGGCGAGCATGGCATCGAGGACGATCGCGGGAGTGATCACGCCTGCCTCGTGATGGATGGGCTGGCCGGGAGCGCAGGCCTTTTCCGCCGCTTTCATCAGGTGTCGCCGGTCGGCATTTCCGAGGCCGATGTCCGCAAGCGTGGTCGGCAAGCCGACATTCTCACAGAACGAGAAGACAGTTGCTGCCTCGTCCGCCGACGCGTCTGCAAGCTGGAGGCCGGCGAGAACGCCGAAGGCGACCTTCTCGCCGTGGTAGAACGAGTGGGTTTCCGCCAGGGCGGTGAGGCCGTTGTGAATCGAATGGGCCGCCGCCAGCCCGGCGCTCTCGAACCCGATTCCGCTCAGCAGGGTGTTCGCCTCGACGATGCGGTCCAGGGCCGGGGTGACGAGGTGTCTCTCGCTGGCGCGCTTGGCGGCCGCGCCATGGCTCAGCAGTGTCTCGTAACAGAGTCGGGCGATGCCAAGCCCTGCCGCTGTGCCGTAGCCGCCGCATTCGTTCGGCGACCGGGTGCGCTCGCAGGACCTGGCCTCGAACCACGTCGACAGGGCGTCCCCCATCCCGGCCACCAGGAACCGTGTCGGCGCCGCCGCGATGATCCCCACGTCGACGAGCACCGCCGCCGGGTTCATTCGTTGATAGCACACGGAATCGAAGACCCCGTCCTTCGAGTAGATCACCGCGCACCCGCTGGTTGGAGCGTCGGTCGAAGCGATCGTGGGGCAGACGATCACCGGTATGCGCGCCCGGTCGGCGGCGATCTTCGCCGTGTCGATGGCCTTGCCTCCGCCCATGGCGACGAGAACGTCCGCCTGCGTCTGCGCGATGGCGGCGGCCAACCGGCCGAGCTCGTCCTCGCAGCATTCGCCGCGGAACACCTCGATGGGAACGCCCCGAGCGGTCCAGTCGACACCGGATCCGGCAAGCACCTTGTCGTTCGCCGAGGGCGACGCCAGGATCAACCCCTGCTTCCCCAGCAGGTCCATCAGTGCGGGCAGCTCGCCTACGGCGCCGACGCCTTGGATGTACTTCCCGGGAAAGACTGCCTTCTTGAACATCGAGACCTCCCAGACGCCGGCGATGTCGGGCTGATCGAGCCCCGAGCGGTCGAGGGCCTCCTTCCGAAGCGTATAGACCCCAGTGCTCGGGGCTGTCAATGACAGGGCTCCGGTGCGAGCAGGGCTTGTCATGGAGCCCTCGGCGTCCGCGCGGCCGGGTTAGTATTCCCGCGCCATGGTGCGTCCTGGCCGGGCGAGGTCTCCCGCAGTGCTGGGAGCGCTGCTCCTCCTCGCTGCGTGCACACCCCGGAGGGACACGCCGCGCACATATGGCGACCACGTCGCCCCGATCCTGGCCCGGCGGTGTGCCCGGTGCCACGGTGGACCGGGCCACGCGGCGGGGGTGCCGCCCCGCCTCGCGTCCTACGAGGACGCGAAGTGGTCCGCGAGCGCCATCGCTCTGGCCGTGCAGCGGGGACGGATGCCGCCGTGGGGCCCCGACAACACGGGGCTGTGCGGCACCTGGTCCGACGCGCTCTGGCTGTCGGAGGACGAGATCAACACCCTCTCGGAGTGGGCCGACCGCGGAGCGCCGCGGGGACCGGCTCCCCGGCCCTCGCCGTCGGCGGATCCCGTGGAGCTCCCACCGGGCTCACGCTGGATCGCGGCTGGACCCCTGGAGTTCGAGCCGGGTCTCGGCTCCGCCACCGCCCGGTGCTTCGCCATCTCTCTCGATCTGCCCGACGATGTCCGGGTGACCGCGCTGCGGCTGGTGGGCGGCGGTGCGGTGTCCGTCCAGCGGGCGGCGCTCTATTCCCTGGACGGGAGGGAGGCGGAGCGGGCGGCGGCGCGCCGCGACGCCGAGGCGCCGGGCCCCGGCTGGCCGTGCTACGGGGGCAGCGGCGTCGTAGGCGCCCGGCTGGTGGCCGGCTGGTCGTGGCTCACGCCCGTGGTGCGCATGCCGGAGGGGACCGGCATCCGCCTCGCTGCCGGCCGACCGGTCGTCATCCAGCTGAGCTACAGCCTCGTCGCCGCCGGGCTGGGAGCCAGCGTGCGGGCCAGCGCCGAGATCGCGGTCAGCGCGTCCGCACGGGATGCCGAGCTGGTCCCGCTGCGGGCCGAGCGGCTGCGCCTGCCCCCCGGCCAGCGGCACGCGGAGGCGTCTGCCGAGCTCGTGGTCTCACGACGGCTCGCCGTGGCCGGTGTGCTGCCGCGCATGCACACCCTGGGCCGGGTCCTGGACCTCGTGAGGCGGCGAGGCGAGGAGCGGACCTGCGTGGCTCACTTCGGCCACTGGGATCCCCAGTACGAGCAGCTCTTCGTCCGCGAGCGCGCGGTCGAGCTGGAGCCGGGAGACCGGCTCCAGCTCTCGTGCACCTACGACAGCACCAGCCGGACGGAGTGGGTCGAGGAGGGCGAGGAGATCGAGCGGGAGGAGTGCGCGGCCTTCCTGTACCTGCTGCCGCGGGGCTGACGTCCGGCCCGCCTCGAGCCTGCACCGACCCACTTGACGGGGCCATCAGAGATATCTAGTGTGGTATCAAAGAGAACACCCAAGCCTGCCGCACCCGCGCGGGACGCGTCACCCGCCGGTTCAATTACGAGGTTTTCACATGCCCGGCAAGAAGATCATCGCCGTCATCGGTGCCACCGGAGCCCAGGGCGGGGGCCTCGTGCGCGCCATCCTCGCCGACCCGGAGAAGCGGTTCACCGCACGGGCGATCACGCGCAAGACCGACTCCGACAAGGCGCGCGCGCTCGCCGCGGCGGGCGCAGAGGTGGTGGCCGGCGACGCCGACGACCCGGCCAGCCTCGAACGCGCCTTCGCGGGCGCCCACGGCGCCTTCGCCGTCACGAATTTCTGGGAGCACTTCTCGACCGAGCGCGAGCTGAAGCAGGCGGTGGCGATGGCGCGCGCGACGAAGGCCGCGGGCGTCGCCCACGCGGTCTGGTCGACGCTCGAGGACACGCGCCGCTGGTTCCCGCTCGAGGACCCGCGCCTGAAGACCTTGCAGGGGAAGTACAAGGTGCCGCACTTCGACGCCAAGGGCGAGGCGGACGCGGCCTTCGCGGCGGAGGGCGCGCCGACCAGCTGCCTGATGGCCGCCTTCTACTGGGAGAACTTCATCTTCTTCGGACAGGGTCCGCGGCGCGGCGCCGACGGCCGCGTCGTGCTCGCGCTGCCGCTCGGCGGGGGCAAGCTGCCGGGAATCGCGGCCGAGGACATCGGCAAGTGCGCGTTCGGGATCTTCCGGCGCGGGCCGGAGGTCGCCGGGCAGCGGTTCGGCATCGCCGGCGAGATACTCTCGGGCCCGCAGTACGCCGCGGCGTTCGCGCGCCACCTCGGGGTGCCGGTCTCGTTCTACGACATGCCGTTCGACGACTACCGGGCGCTCGGCTTCCCGGGCGCGGACGACATGGGGAACATGTACGAGCACCACTCCATCCTGGGCGAGGAGTTCCTGCGTCTGCGCTCGCCCGAGGTGGCGCGCGGGTTGAACCCGGCGCTCCAGACGTTCGACCTCTGGCTCGGCGCGAACGCATCGCGCATCCCGCTCGGCTGAGGCCTTCGTCCCGCGAGCGCGCGGTCGGGCTGGAGCCGGGTGACCGGCTCCAGCCGCCGCGGCCTAGTGGCCGGCCCTCATCGCGTCGACCATGCGCTGGTTAATCCCAGCGAACTGCTCGAGGACGGGCGGCGGCACCCGGGGGTCGGGCACGACGTTCTTGATGGGCTTCAGCGTCCGCAGGTAGGCAAACACCGCCTGCAGGTCCTCCTCCGTCATCCCCGCGTAGGCGATCCAGGGCATCGGCGGCAGCAGGGCCCGGCCGTCCCCCTGGTGCCGGCCGGTGCGGAGCGCCTTGACGAACTGCGCCTCCGTCCAGTCGCCGAGCCCCGTCTTGTCCGGCGTCAGGTTCCTCGTGTAGACGGTGCCGAACTGCTGCTTCCACGCGGTGAGGTCCGTCGCCGACAGTGCCAGGTCGTTGGGGCCGAGCGTGCCCCCGGGGTCGGGCGCCCCCTCCGGGTGCCCGGACAGCATCCGCGCCATGTCGGGCGCGGGGCCGTCGGGGGTCATCTTCATGGGCGTGTGGCAGTCGTTGCACCCGGCCACCATGACCAGGTACCCGCCCCGCTTCACCTTTTCCGCCTGCGGGTCCGCCTTGGCCGCCGGGGTCTGCGCGCTCGCCGCCGCCGCTAGCAGCAACACGGCCACCGCGTTTACAGCTCGCTTCATGGCAATCCTCCTGGGAGTGGCTTTCGCCGCTGGGTAGAGTCTATGCCGGTCCCGGCGCCCGTGGAAGGCCGGGGGCCGCTGTGTTACTTTTTCTTGCAGGGCGGGCCGCTGGCCGCCACCCTGGGGAACCCATGAGCTCGAGACAGGGACCCGGCCGAGAGTCTCTGTGCATCTCCCGCCGCGGCTTTCTCGCCTCGGGCGCGCTCGTCCCGCTCGGAGGGCTCGCCGCCGGGCAGGAGAACCCCTGGGCGAAGCTGCTCAAGGAGTACGACTCGGTGCGGCCGCCCACGTACGAAGCCGTCATGCCGCGGCCGCGGCTGGCGGCGGCGCGGAGCGAGGACGGCGCCGACGTCTTCGAGCTGAGCATGAAGCGCGGGCTGGCCCGTCCCCTGCCCGGTGCCCCGACGGAGATCTGGGGATACGACGGCCTCTGGCCCGGCCCCACCCTGCTCGTGACGCGCGGGCGGCCCGCGCGCGTGCGCTTCCGCAACGAGCTCGACGAGAACATGACCGTGCACAACCACGGGCACCGGGCACCCCCGGCCAGCGACGGCCACCCGGTCGACTACGTCCGGCCCGGGACCATGCGGGAGTACCACTACCCGAACCAGCAGGCCGCGGGCACGTACTGGTACCACGACCACGCGCACGGCCTCACCGGGCCGCACGTCTACCGGGGACTGGCCGGCTTCTACGTCATCCGCGACGCCGCCGAGGAGGCGCTGGGCCTGCCCTCCGGCGAGTTCGACGTGCCCGTGGTCCTGCAGGACCGGATCTTCGACGCCGCGAATGCGCTGAGCTACGCCGTCAACGCCGGCACGATCTTCAACGGGTTCCTCGGCAACACCCTGTGCGTCAACGGCGTCCACGTGCCGCGCTTCGAGGTGGCGGCGCGCCGCTACCGGTTGCGCTTCCTGAACGGCTCGAACGCGCGCAACTACCGCCTCGCGCTCGACCCCGCGCAGCCTTTCATCCAGGTGGGCTCCGACGGCGGCCTGCTCGCCGCCCCGGTGTCCCGCCCCGCCGTCGACCTCGCCCCCGGCGAGCGCTGCGACTGCGTGATCGACTTCGCCGCCGTCGCGGGCCGCTCGGTCTTCGTTCGCAACCTGGACCCCACCTGGCCCGCGCTTCCCGACGTGCTCCGGTTCGACGTCGGCCCCGCGACACCCGACCCCAGCCGGGTGCCCGGGCGGCTTTCGGAGATCCCGCGTCTGGACCCGGCCCGGGCGCGGGTCACGAGGGTCATCTCCTTCCAGCTCTCCGACGGGAAGTGGACGATGAACGGCCTGAGCTTCGACCCCGCTCGCATCGACTTCCGCCCGAAGCTCGGCAGCGTCGAGGTCTGGGAGCTGCAGAACCGCGAGCCCACCCAGATGCACCCCTTCCACCAGCACCTGGTGCCGTTCCAGGTGCTGGACGTGAACGGCGCCCCCCCGCCGCCCGAGCTCGGCGGCTTCAAGGACACGGTGGCGGTTCCGCCGGCGGGCACCGTGCGCATCATCATGGAGTTCACGGGCTACACGGGCGTCTACGTGTTCCACTGCCACAAGCTGGAGCACGAGGACCACGACATGATGCTGCAGCAGGAGGTGACGGCCTGAAGCTCGGACCCGCTCAGCGAGGCCTATCCATCCGGTAGGCGGCCTGGAGCAGGGTCTCGAGCGGGGGAACGTGGCTCCACCTCTCGCTCGCGCCGGCCCAGCGCACGTTCCCTGCCGCATCCAGCAGCACGAGGCAGTGAGCGAGGCCGCCGCAGAACACGGCCACCGAGCGCTCCCCGGCGTCCGACACGAGCGGGAAGTCCAGGTGCAGGTCCCGCCGCAGCCGGAGGAGGGCAGGCGGCGGATCCGGGCTGATGGCCACCACGCGCACGGCCGTGCCCTCGAACCGCTGGTGCTGCTCGGCCAGACCGGCGAGCTGCGCGCGGCAGAACGGTCAGGTGGAGCCGCGGAAGAGGACCAGCACCGCGGGCGCGCCACGCAGGACCTCGAGGGAGAAGGGCCGGCCCTGGTCGTCCCTGAGGTCCAGGGCCGGCGGGCGCACGCCGAGGCGCACCGCAGCGGACGAAGGGGGCAGGCGGTAGCTGGCGCGGACGCGGTGACTGAAGAGGAGGGTGGCGGCGGCGGCGGCGAGGCCGGCGGCCACGCCGGCCGCCCGCCACCGCCCGCGTGGGGACCGCGCGGCGGTCAGCATCGACGCGAGGGCGAGCACCGCGGCCAGCACCTCCAGGGGCCACGGAGCGTCCCGCAGGTCGAGCGGCAGCGCACCCACGCCGTCCAGGGCGAGGTAGAGCGGCAGGCCGGCCGCGCCCGCCAGCAAGGAGAGGACTATCGGAGCGGTCTTTCGCGTAGCTCTGGTGATTTCGCCGCTGTCCCGCACACGGTATGGTACCGTGACCGCTTCGGCGAAGCCGCGGCACGCACGCTGCGCTCTCGGCTTGCCGGGGTTGGTCCGCCCTGCACTCCACCCCGGCGGGCGCACCCCTCACTGGAGACGAGCCGCGACCTGCCGGTAGTGGTGGCCGAAGATGGACAGCTCGATCGCGTGCGCCATCTGCCGGGGCTGCTGAAGGAGCGTCGACCAGAAGAAGCGCCAGTAGGCCACGCGGCCCCCGTGTCGGACCCCGAGCAGCCAGACCGATCGGAGGACAGCCAGCAGGTCGCGCGGCGGGCGGGTCAGCCGGGGGCCGCCGGGGCGGTAGCTCGCGAGGAACGTCCGGCAGCGTCGGTAGTAGTTCGCCGGCTCGTACAACCGCCGCATCAGGGTGCGATGGCCGTCGACCAGGTACTCGCGGTCGAGCCTCGGCGTGAAGTTGAGGTCGGTGTTGTCGCCCTTGCTCTCCGACTCGATGCGGCCCTCCCGTCGCAGCCGCTCGTAGAGCCGCGTCTGCGGCAGCGCGGTGAGCAGCCCGACCATCGCCGTCGCCACCCCGGAGCGCTGGATGAACTCGAACTGCCGCTCGAAGATGTCGTGGGGGTCGCTGTCGAAGCCGACGATGAAGCCACCCATGACGTGAAGCCCGGAGCGCTGGAGAGTCTTCACGGCCTCCACCAGATCGCGGCGCTGGTTCTGTGTCTTGTGGCACTCCACGAGGCTCTCGACGCAGGGCGTCTCGATGCCGACGAAGACCTTGCGGAACCCGGCGCGCACCATGAGCGCGCAGAGCTCGGGGTCGTCCGCGAGGTTCAGGGAAGCCTCGGTCAGGAACCCGAGCTGCGGGAGCGCGCGCTCTCGCCACTCGACCAGCGCGTGAAGCAGCGTCTTCGCGCGCTTCCGATCGCCGATGAAGTTGTCGTCCACGACGAAGACCATGCCGCTCCAGCCGTGGCGCAGCAGGTCCTCGAGCTCGGCGATGATCTGCTCCGGGGACTTCGTGCGCGGAACCCTTCCGTTCATGGTCGTGATGTCGCAGAACTCGCAGTCGTACGGGCAGCCGCGCGAGAACTGGACGGCCATCGTCACGTAGCTCCGCAGGTCGATGAGGTCCCAGCGCGGCGGAGGGATGCGGGAGAGGTCGGGGCGGCCGGCCCCCTCGTAGGACGGGCGCACCGAGCCCGCTCGCATGTCCTCGATCAGCTCCGGCAGCACATCCTCGGCTTCGCCGAGCACGAAGTGCTGGATGCGAGGGAACTCGGCGTGGCAGGTCGTGAACAGGGGACCGCCAGCGATCACGGGGGTGCCGTTGGCGATGCAGCGGTCCACGATTGCCGCGACCGACGTCCGGTGGACCAGCATCGCGCTGACCATCACGTAGTCGGCCCAGCGGACCTCGGCGTCGGTCAGCGGCTCGACGTTGAGGTCGACGAGCCGCAGCTCCCAATCGCGGGGCAGCATGGCAGCAACGGTGAGCAGACCCAGCGGGGGATACGCGGATCTTCGCGAGACCAGACGTACGACGTGCTTGAAGCTCCAGAAGGTGTCGGGCGTCTCCGGATAGGTGAGGAGGACTCTCATCGTCGCTGCTCCTGCGCGGTCTTCGATGCCTCCACCCGGCGAGTGGCGCATCGTGTTCGTCGCACTCTGGAGCAAGGTCCGACGTGGGGTCCAATCGTTATTCATCGCCGCAACACATAGGCAGTTGCCGATGACCGACCTGCCATCCGGCCTGCTGGCGTAACCGCTCAATCCCGACACGGGCGCCGTGCTATGGGTCACCCAGGACGGGCCGGGCGGTACGGCCGGCGGCCTCCAGTGGGGCTCGGCCGTGGACGCTGCCCAACGGCGGTGGCACGGTCACGTCCGGCGTGTGGAGTGGACTCGACGCGGTGAGCGGCGCTCTGCTGTGGCAGACCGCTCCGCCGGACGCGGGAAGCACGTCGGGTCCGGTGACGACGGCGAACGGCGTCGTGTACGGCTGCTCCCTCGACCCCCTGGGCCACATGTACGCCCTGAACGCGGCCACCGGGGCGATCGTGTGGAGCTTCGCGAGCGGCGGCTCGTGCCTGTCGGGCGCGGCCATCTCCAACGGCACGCTGTTCTGGGGCTCCGGCTACTCCAACTTCGGCTTCGGCACGCCCAACAACACCCTCTACGCTTTCGGCCTCCCGAACTGAAGTCGAGGGGCACCCCGGGTCGGCCCGGCGCTTCGTCGCCGGGCCGACCAGCCGGCTCCTTGGCCGGCGGCAGGTCAGGCCTTGGCCAACGCCTCCAGACGTTCCTGCACGAGCCCACGCAGCAAGGGGACCTTGTAGGCGTTCTTCTCGAGTGGCGCGAGCTTCGCGACGGCGGCCGCCGCCGCCTGCGCGATCGTGTCGCGGTCGAGACGACGGCCGGCAAGCGCCTTCTCCACCGCGGGCGCCGGCCACGGCACCGGCGCGATGCCGCTGAAGACGACGCGGGCACGGGCGATCCGATCGCCCTGCACCTCCAGTGCGAAGGCCGCACCGACGAGCGCGAAGTCGAACGCGGCGCGCGACCGCACCTTGCGGTAGGTGCTGCGCAGGCCGGCCGCCGGGTTCGGCAGCAGCAGCCTGGTCAGGATCTCGCCCGGCGCGAGCACCGTCTCGCGCTTCACGTCCTTCTCGGGCAGGACGAAGAACTGGTCGAGCGGCACCGTGCGGCTGCCTCCGGGCCCCGCCACGTGGGCGATCCCGCCGAGGGCGACGAGCGCAGGAGCGGTGTCCGAGGGATGCACGATGTAGCACGGCCCGCCGCCGGCCACCGCGTGGAACTCGTTCTCGCCCGCGTAGGCGTAGCACAGCTCGCCGCCCTTGCGCAGGCAGGCGAAGTCGCCGCGGTAGTACCAGCAGCGCGGCTTCTGGCAGACGTTGCCGCCGAGCGTGCCCTGGTTGCGCAGCTGGGGGCTCGCCACCTGCGCGGCGGCCTCGGCGAGCGCGGTCGCGCGCTCGCGCACCAGCGGGCTCGCGGCCACCTCGGACAGCGGGGTGAGGGCGCCGATGCTCAGGCCCTCCGGCGTCTGCTCGATGCCGCGCAGTGCCGTGATGCCGCTCAAGCTCACCACGGTCGGGGTCTCGAAGACGCGGTCCTGCAGGCAGCCGAGGAGGTCGGTGCCTCCGGCGTGAACGATGCCCTTGCCCCCGGCGACGTGCTTGAGGGCCTCGTCGAGGCTCGTCGGACGGACGTACGCGAAGCTGGGCAGCATGGCTACCTCCCCGCCGCGCGGAGTGCGCGCGCGGCCAGCCGGCGCGCCATCTGCGTCGGGTTGATCGGCGTCTCGGTCACCCGGATGCCGGTGGCGTGGAAGACGGCGTTCGCGATCGCGGGCGCGGTGGGGATCGTGGCCGGCTCGCCGATGCCCTTGGTGCCGGTGCTGTTCCACTCCGTGTCGTGCAGATCCACGGGCAGGCAGGCGAAGTCGGGAGGCACGTCCTTGGCGGTGGGGATCTTGTAGTCGTGCCAGTTGGCGTTCGCCATCTTGCCGGTGTTGCGGTCGAGCACACGGCCCTCGGTCATGGCGAAGCCGATGCCCATCGTCATGCCGCCGAAGACCTGGTTCTGGTAGGTGAGGCGGTTCATCACGCGGCCGCTGTCGTGCGCGCCGAGGAGACGCAGCACGCGCACCTCCCCGGTGCGCGTGTCGACCTCGACCTCGGCGAAGTGCGCCACGAACGGCAGGCCGACCTTGCCCTTCGGGTGCGGGCCCCGCCGTCCGACGCCGACGATCGTCTGCTGCTGCTGCAGCTGCCTGAGGTCCTTGAGCGCGACCTTCTTCTCCGGCGCGAGGCGGTCGGCGATCACCCCGTCCTTCAGCTCGAGCGAGGCGACGTCCGTCTTCAGCTGCTCGGCCGCCATCTCCAGCAGCTGCCGCTTCACGTCGAGCGCCGCCGCGCGCACCGCGGGCGAGTTGACGTGCACCGTCTGGCTGCCGCCGGAGAGAACGGCGTACGGTGTCGTGTCGGTGTCGGCGTGGTCGACGTGGATGCTCTCGACGGGAACGCCGAGCTCCTCCGCCACGATCATCGCCATCCACGTCTTGGTGCCGGTGCCGATGTCGGAGGCCCCGGTGGTCAGGCTCGCGCTGCCGTCGGCGACGTAGCGGACGATCGCCGTCCCCCGCGGGTCGCCGTCCCAGCCCCACATCCCGGCCGCGACGCCGACCCCGCGCACGACGGGTCCGCTGCCGCGGGGCCGCTTGCGGGCCTCGTCCCAGCCGAACGCCTTCGCCCCCTCCTGCAGGCACTGCGCGAGGCCGGTGCTGAAGTACGGGACACCGCCGCGGCGCTGGCTGACCTTCGGCACGTTCTTGAGCCGCAGCGCCAGCGGGTCCAGGCCGAGCTTCTGGGCGAGCGCGTCCAACGCCTGCTCGAGCGCCCAGGCGCCCTGCGGAAAGCCGGGAGCGCGGAACGCCCGCGCCTTGCCGGCGTTGACGTAGACGTTCGTCTCCTCGATCTTCACGTTGGGGCAGAGGTAGAGGTCGCTCGCCAGGTAGCCGGCGTCCGAGCCCTCGGGGTAGGCGCCTCCCGTGCCGAGGCCGATGAGCTGCAGCGCGGTGAGCGTGCCGTCCTTCTTCGCCCCGATCTTCATCTTCAGCACGTTCGGGGGTCGGTTGCCGACGCAGAGGAAGCTCTCCTCGCGGGAGAGGAAGCACTTCACCGGCCGGCCGGTCTGCCGCGACAGGAGCGCCGCCGCCAGCGTGTACTTGCCCGGCTCGAGCTTGCTGCCGAAGCCGCCGCCCATGTACGTGCTGACCACGCGCACGCTGCCGAGCGGCAGCTGGAAGTACTGCGCGTACGCCGAGCGCAGGTCGAAGACGCCCTGGTTCGTGTCGTGGATGATCAGCCGGTCGCCCTCCCACTTCACGACCGAGCCGTGCGTCTCCATCGGGGTGTGGATCTCGCAGGGCGTGCGGAAGGTCATCTCGACGACGGCCTCCGCCTCCGCGAAGCCCTTCGCCACGTCGCCGCGCTCGTGCTTCTCCGGCTCGCCGGCGCGGTTGCCGCCCTCGTGGAGGGCGGGCGCCCCGGGCTCGAGCGCCTTCTCGAAGTCCACGACGAACGGCAGCTCCTCGTACTCGACCTCGATCGCCTTCGCCGCCGCGCGAGCCTCGCGGATCGTCTCGGCCGCGACGGCCGCGACCTCCTCGCCCTCGTGCCGGCAGTGAGGGTCGAAGAGCCAGCTCAGCGGGCCCTTCGGGGTGATGTAGAACGGCAGCTTCGCGCCGGGGCTGTCGGCCGTGATCACCGCGTGCACGCCGGGCATCGCCAGCGCCTTGCTGGTGTCCACCTTCTTCACCCGCGCGTGGGCGTGCGGGCAGCGGGTGAAGGCGGCGTGGAGCATGTCGGGCAGCACGAGGTCGCGGGCGTAGACGGCCGAGCCGCTGACGCGCTCGTGGCCGTCGATGCGGGGCTGCGCGGTGCCGACGATCTTGGTCTCGGTCCAGGGGCGAACTGGCGTGTCGGTCATGGCTCACTTCCCCCCGTTTCGGCGCGCGGCGGCGGCGCGCTGCGCCGCCTTGAAGATGTGGGCGTAGGCGCCGCAGCGGCAGAGGTTGCCGCTCACGCCCTCGCGGATCTCGTCGAGCGACGGGTCCTTCTCGTGGCGCAGCAGGCCCTCGACGGCCATCACCTGGCCGGGGATGCAGTAGCCGCACTGCATCGCGTCCTCGGCCACGAACGCCTTCTGCACGTCCGAGAGCTCCTCGCCCTTCGCGAGGCCCTCGATCGTGGTGACCTCGTGGCCCTCGGCCTCGAGCGCCAGCATCTGGCAGGCGTAGCGGGTCTGAGCGTCGATCAGGACCGTGCAGGCGCCGCACTCGCCGCGCTCGCAGCCGGGCTTGGTGCCGGCCAGCCCGAGGTGCTCGCGCAGGGCCTCGAGCAGCGTCGTCTGCGGCAGGATCGACAGGGAGCGCACGCGGCCGTTGACGCGCAGCGTGATCGGCACCGGCTCTCCCGCGGCCAGCACCGTGGCGGAGGCCGCCTCGGCCTCGGCCCCGCGCAGCGCGGCGGCCCCGACGACCCCGACGCCTGCGCTCGTGATGAACCCGCGCCGGCTGACCGGTTCCATGGCAACACCTCCGGAGCGTCAAAGATGCTCCATGCGCGGTTCCGCTGGCGATGAGCCGAATGAATCAAGGGGAGTCCCCGCGGACTGGCAGCGATCGCCACCCCCGGAGGGGGCGGCGCTCGCAGGTTGTCGTTGGGGTGGTGCGCCCCGGGCGATTCGAACGCCCGACCTACAGATTCGTAGTCTGTCGCTCTATCCAGCTGAGCTAGGGGCGCTCCGTGGAGACGAAAACTATAGCGCGGCGCCGGCCGGCGGGCAACTCGACCGGAGGAACGACGACGGCGCCCTCAGAAGAGGGCGGCCATGCCCACCTTGCCGAGGACGAGCAGGGCCCAGGGGATGGCGACGCCCCACAGGGCCGAGCCCGTCGTCTTCCGGCTGGCCACCGCGAAACCGACCGCGAGCAGGAAGACCAGCCAGAGCGAGAAGAGGTCGACGCCGGTGAGGAGGGCCCACAGAGGCTTCGCGGCGGTGGACTTGTCGAGGAGGAGGCCGAGGTTGGCCTGGATCGCCTCCTGGGGGTTGACGTTCCAGTCGCCCTTGAGCTGGAAGACGAGGAGCAGCAGCGGCGTCGTGACGAGGGCCACGGCGAAGAACGCCCAGGTGACGATCGCGAGCGACTGCTTGAAGCTCACCTCGGCCGCGTAGAAGAAGCGGTAGACGACCATCAGCACCGACGTGGCCACGAGCAGCATCAGCGGGGTGAAGACGATCGGGCCGATCCAGCCGAAGGTCCTCATCTGCTCGGGGGCCCGCTCGAGCACGGCCTCGCGCTGCTCGGCCGGGATCTTCTCCCAGCGGCCCGACTCCTCGAGCTGCGCCTTGACGAACTCCCTCCCGTCGACCTTGTTGAGCCAGATGCCGGTGAAGCCGAGGACGAGGAGGAGGTAGCCGACGAACGGGATCAGGAACGACGGTCGGCGAACGATCCTCGTGAAGGCCTCGCCCGGCGCGAAGTACACGTCGATCAGGTTCTGGAAGAAGCCGCCGGGCTTCTCGGGCGTCAGCCGGGGCGGCAAGGGTTCGCGGAAGGAAGGGAGTCGCTCATGGCTGACCTCCGGGTTGGGGGAATGCTACAACGAGCCGGCCTTCTCCGAGGCTCTCCAACGGCCTTGCCTCGGGGCCCTGCGAAACGAAGCTCTCTCGGGCGCCGCCCGACGGGGCGCCCTCGAGTGTCACTCGTACCGCAGCGCCTCGATCGGGTCGAGCCGCGCGGCCTTGGCCGCGGGCCAGAGGCCGAAGGTGAGGCCGACCACCATCGAGGTGGCGAAGGCCAGGAACACCCAGGTCGGCTGGATGACCGCCGGGAAGGGCGAGAAGGTGTTGATCAGGAAGGCGGCCAGCGCGCCGATCAGGATGCCGATGACCCCGCCCGCGCCGGTCAGGGTCATGGCCTCGGTCAGGAACTGCCAGAGGATGTCGCGCCGGGTGGCGCCGAGCGCCTTGCGGACCCCGATCTCGCGGGTCCTCTCCGTGACCGAGACGAGCATGATGTTCATGACGCCCACTCCCCCGACGAGGAGGCCGATCGACGAGATCGCGATCATGACCATGTAGATGCCGCCCGTGATCTGGCGGTAGAGGTCGGAGAGGGTGTCCTGGCCGAAGATCCCGAAGTTGTCCTTCTGGAGGTACTTCAGCTTGCGGTAGCGGCGCATGGCCTCGCGTGTCTGGTCGATGGCGGCGTCGACGTGGCCCGGGGAGATGGGCTTGACGTCGGCCACCATGAAGTTGAAGCGCCGGTCCTGCTTCTGGATCGAGTTCACGGGCACGAGCACGATGTTGTCCATGCTGCGGAAGAGGAACTTCCCTTTCCTCTGCAGGACCCCGATCACCCGGAAGGGGCGGCCGTCGAGCGCGATCTCCTTGTCCACCGCCTCCACGAACGGGAAGAGCGCGTCCGCGATGTCGACACCGATCACCACGACGTGCGCGGCGCGGTCGACGTCGGTCGCCGAGAGGAACCGTCCCTTCTCGACGTAGCTGTCGTGGACCTCCTCGTAGGCGGCGGTAGTGCCGAGCACCTGCGCCTCGCGCGCCCGCTCCGTCGCGTACTTGACGTTCTCGATGGGGATGAACTGGAGCGGGGCGACGGCCTTGACCGCCGGTTTCGCCGCGATCATGTCGACCTCGTCCATGGTGAGGCCCTTGCGGCGGCGCCACTCGTCGTCGTCCAGGTGCTCGCCCGGGGCCTGGGGCCGGATGAAGATCGTGGTGGACCCCAGGCGTCGCGATCTGCTTCGCCATCGAGGCGTTGAGGCCGGCCACGATCGAGCTCATGCCGGTGACGGTCATGATGCCCATCACCACGCCGAGTATGGTGAGGAAGGCCCGCATCTTGTAGGCGCGGATCCCCTGCAGGCCGATCCCCACGGCCTCGCCCACCGCCATCAGCAGGGGGTGGCTCTCGAGGAGGCGGTTCAGTACGCGGAGCATCACTCGTTCCTCAAGGCCTCGACCGGGTCGAGGGCGGCCGCGCGGTTCGCGGGATAGAGGCCGGCCACGAGCCCCACGATCGACGAGACGCCCAGCGCGAGGGCGACCGCCCACGGCCGCACCGGGGCCGAGAAGTTCGCGGACATCATGTTGCCGAGCAGGCTCGCGAGGCCGAAGGAGAAGGCGGCGGCCCCGAGGACCCCGAGCAGGCCGCCGAAGCCGGAGAGGATGACCGACTCGACCAGGAACTGCCGCAGGATGTCCCCGCGGCGGGCCCCGAGCGCCTTGCGCACCCCGATCTCCTTGATCCGCTCGGTGACCGAGACGAGCATGATGTTCATCACCACGATGCCCGCCCACCAGCAGGCTGATCGCGGTGACCACGAACGTCACCACGTAGATGCCGCGGGTCATGGTCTGCCACAGCTCCATGACCGTCTCGCCGGTCTCGATGTTGAAGTCGTCGGGCTTGTTGTAGGTGAGGTGCCTCCGGGCGCGCATGGCGACCCGCACCTGGTCCTGGGCCGCCTCGAAGACCGCCATCGACTGGGCCTCGGCCTGGATGCTGAACGAGCGGCGGGCGCCGTAGAACTTCATGAAGGTGCTGAGCGGCATCCAGATGAAGTTGTCCTGGCTCTCGCCGAAGACGGCCCCCTTCTTCTCCGCCACCCCGATCACCTTGAGGGGGTGGCCGTCGACGTCGATCTCCTTGCCGATCGGCTCCATCATCCCGAAGAAGGCGTCGCGGAGGTCGGTCCCGATGACCGCCACCATCGCCGCCTGGGTGACGTCCTGCTGCACGATGTGGCGCCCCGACTCGAGCTCCCGGATCGTGCCGATGCGGGCGATGTTCTCGGTGATGCCGGCGATGCCCACGTTCTTCTGGATCGTGCGCCCGCGCTTGACGTTGCTGCCGGTCCAGACCTGGGCCCCCACCTCCGAGCACAGCGTGCACGCCTTCTTGACCGCCTCGAAATCGTCCATGTTGAGGCGCTTGCGCTTCATCATCTCCATCCACTGCTCGTGGCTGGTGATGAGGTCGGGCATGCGCTGCAGGCGGAAGGCCTTGGTGCCGAGCTCGAGGACCTTGTCCGACATGTAGCGGTCGAGGCCCTCGGTGATGGCCACGACCGCGATGACCGAGGAGACCCCGATCAGGATGCCGAGCACGGTGAGGAGCGAGCGCAGCTTGTTCGCCCGCAGCGACTGCAGCGCGATGCTGATGGCCTCCCCGAACAGCATGTCGCCCCCTCAGGCCCGGTGGCGGGCCTCGTCGCTCTCGATCTTGCCGTCCCGGATGTGGATCGTCCGGTGGGCGTGGTCGGCGATGTCCTTCTCGTGGGTCACGAGGATGATGGTGTGGCCCTGCTCGTAGAGCCGCTCGAACAGCTGCATGATCTCCTCGCCGGTCGCGGTGTCGAGGTTGCCGGTGGGCTCGTCGGCGAGCAGGATCGACGGGCTCATGACGAGGGCGCGAGCGACCGCGACCCTCTGCCTTTGGCCGCCGGAGAGCTCGTTCGGCTTGTGGGTCATGCGGTCGGCGAGGTCCACCATCGCGAGGGCGTGCTTCGCCTGCTCGAGCCGCTTCTCCTTGGGGATGCCGGCGTAGACGAGGGGCAGCTCGACGTTGTGCAGGGCCGTCGCGCGCGGGAGCAGGTTGAAGGTCTGGAAGACGAAGCCGATCTCCCGGTTGCGCACCGCGGCGAGCTCGTCGTCGTTCATCTCGGAGACGACCTTGCCCCGCAGGACGTACTTGCCCTTCGTGGGCGTGTCCAGGCAGCCGATGAGGTTCATGAGGGTGGACTTGCCGGATCCCGACGGCCCCATGACCGCCACGTACTCGCCCTTCTGGATCTCGAAGGTCACGCCCCGCAGCGCGTGGATCTCCTCCGCGCCCATCTGGTACGTGCGCCAGAGGTCCTCGGCGTGGATGATCGGGCCGTTGAACGCCTCGCGCGGGGCGGTGCTCACGACTTCTTCCCCTTCGACTCGACCTTGATGCGCGCGTCGTCCTTGAGGTTGCGCAGGGTCCGGTAGGAGCCGGTCACGATCTCCTGGCCGTCGGCGATGCCTTCCGTGATCTCGATGTCGGCCTCGCCCATGATGCCCGTCTTCACCGGCTTGAAGACGGCCTTCTCGCCCTGGACCACGAAGACACCGTCCTTCTCGACGCCCTTCTCCCGGCCCGCCGCCTGCGCGACGGTGTTGCCCTCGCGCTCGGACCCGGCGGCGCCCACGGCGTCGGGGTCCACGACCTTGCCCTCCTTGTTCACCTCGCGCACGACCACGGCCTGTACGGGCACGGCGAGCACCTTCTCGCGCTTCGCGGTGGTGATGTCGGCGGTGGCGTTGAGGCCCGGCCGCAGGTTCGCCGGCGGGGTCTTTGATGGTGATCGTGACCTTGAAGTCCTTCGGCTGGTTGCCGGTGTTGGCCCCGAGCGTCGTCTGGGCGGCGCTCTGGCTGCCGCTGCCGCGGACGAGGGCGGAGGAGCCGATCTCGGTGACCTCGCCCTTCATCTCGAGCCCCTCGAGCGCGTCCACCTTGATCTTCGCCTCCTGGCCGAGCTTCAGGTTGCGGAAGTCGGTCTCGTCGACCATGACCTCGCACTCCATCACGGACAGGTCGGCCACGGTCATGATCACGGTGGGGCTGAAGCTCAGGGCACCGATGACCATCTCGCCGGCTTCCTTGGGCAGGTTGGTCACGACCCCGTCCATCGGCGAGATCACCGTCGTCTTGATGAGGTCGTCGCGGGTGCTGTCGGTCTGGGCCTGGAGCTGGGCCACGCGCTTGCGGGCGCTCTCGACGGCTGCGCCCTTCATCTTGTACTCGGCCTCGGCCTGGTCGAAGACCGAGTCGGAGATGAGCTTCTCGTCCCGCATACGCTTGTTTCGGTCGAAGGCCAGCTTTGCCGCCGCGAGGTCGGCCTCCGTCCGCTGGAGGTCGGCCCGGGCGGCGGCGACCCCGGCCTCGGACTGGCGCAGCCCTGCCTCGTAGCGTTCTGCCTCGACCCGCGCGAGGATCTGGCCCTTCTTGACCCGCTCGCCCTCGAGCACGTTGATCTCGATGAGCCGGCCCGAAACGTTCGCGCCCACGTTGACGTAGCGCCGGGGCCGAACCTCCCCCGAGGCGGTCACGACCTGGACGAGGTCCTTCTTCTCCACCTTGCCGGTCTGGACGGTGATCTTCTTCTTGTTCTCGCGGCTGACGCTGAACCCGACGACCGCGCCGATCACGGCGATCCCGACGACCGCCCCGAGTATCTTCTTGGTCTTGCTCGTCATGAGGCCTCCACGGTGCTCCAATTACTTAAGATACGTGTATACCGACCGTTAGGTTCAGCGGAAAGTGCTCAGCGGCAAGATGTTAGAAATGTAAGGCTTAGGGGGTCCCGGGGTCAGGTCTTGAATTGTGCCCTGCCCGACAAGGCACAATTCAAGACCTGACCCCATCTAGAATCGGTGGATGGATGACCGCGCCCGGACGCCCTCCGAGGTGCCCGTTTCCGAGATGGAGCGGCTGCTCTCGGTGGCCCTCTCCCGCGGCGGGACCTTCGCCGACCTCTACTTCGAGCACGAGACGACGTCGTCGCTCCTCCTCGAGGAGGGCATCATCCGCACCGCCTCGGCCGGGGTGACCTGCGGCCTGGGCGTGCGGGTCGTCTCCGGGGAGCGGACGGGCTACGCCTACACCGACGACCTCTCGTGGCCGGCCATGGCGCGGGCGGCGGAGACGGCCGCCCACATCGCCTCCGGATCGAAGGCCCTGCCGCCGCAGCCCGTTTCCCCCGCCCCCGTCGAAAGGCGCTACGGGGAGACGAGCGTGGGCGTCCTCCCGCTCGCCGAGCGGATCGTTCTCGTCGAGCGGGCCGACCGCGCGGCCCGGACCTTCGACCCGCGGGTCGAGAAGGTGATCGCGAGCCTCGGCGAGGAGACCAAGCGCGTGCGCATCGCGAGCTCGGCCGGCGTGCTCGTCGAGGACGTGCAGCCTCTCTTCTCGATCCGGGTGAGCGTGATCGCGAGCGAGAAGGGCGTACGGCGCGAGGGCTCGGCGGGAGGCGGCGGCCGCCTCGGCCCGGAGTTCTTCGACGCGAAGCCGCCCGAGCACTTCGCCCGCGAAGCGGCCCGGATGGCGATCACGCTGCTCGGCGCGGTCGAGGCCCCGGCGGGGCCGATGCCGGTCGTCCTCGCTCCCGGCTGGCCCGGGATCCTCCTGCACGAGGCGGTGGGCCACGGCCTCGAGGGCGACTTCAACCGCAAGGGGCTCTCCGCCTTCTCGGGCCGGATCGGCCAGCGCGTGGCCGCCCCCGGCGTGACCGTGGTCGACGACGGCACGATCTCCGACCGCCGGGGCAGCCTCAACGTGGACGACGAGGGGAACCGCCCGGGGCGGACCGTCCTCATCGAGGACGGGATCCTGCGCGGCTACCTGCAGGACCGCCTCAACGCCGGGCTCATGAACATGCCGGCGACCGGCAACGGCCGGCGCGAGGGCTACGCGTCCTTCCCGCTCCCCCGCATGACGAACACGTTCATGCTCGCGGGGAAGGACGACCCCGACGAGATCGTGCGCTCGGTGCCGCGCGGCCTCTACGCCAAGCACTTCGGGGGCGGGCAGGTGGACATCACGAGCGGGAAGTTCGTCTTCTCCGCGACCGAGGCCTACCTCATCGAGGGCGGGCGGATCGGCGCCCCGGTCTTCGGGGCGACCCTCATCGGCAACGGGCCGGACGTGCTCACGAGGGTGACGCGGATCGGGCACGACCTCCGGCTCGACGAGGGCGTCGGCACCTGCCAGAAGGCGGGCCAGAGCGTGCCGGTGGGCGTGGGGCTCCCCACGATCCTCGTCTCCGAGATCACCGTGGGGGGGACGCGGACCTGAGCGGGTCGTACTCGACCGCCCACCACTCGCCGTAGCGCCAGGTCGCCCGCGGCGGGCCGAGCACGGCGTCCACCTCCGGCGTCTGCAGCCTTTCCCAGCGGCGCGAGCTCACGAGGAGGACGCTTCGCCCGTGGGCCCGGGCGAGGTCCCGCACGGTCTCGAGCCGCCCCGGGTCGTCGGTGGCGCCCCGCATGTAGAGGAGCATCCGGTCCCGGTCGCCGAAGAGTTGCGCGACGTAGTACGTCCCCCAGCTCGCGTGGAGCTGCACGCTCCCGCGGTCGAGCCCCCGGGCACGGACGAAGCCCAGGAGCTCGTCCTTCGCGGGGGAGGACTCGCGCGGGAACGTGGCCGCCGGCCAGCGCGCGGCGAGACTCGCCCAGAAGAAGACCACGAGGAGGGCTGCGGCGCCGCGCGTCCGCCGGCCAGCGGCGTCGAGGGCGAGGGCGAGGGCGAGGACCAGGGGCAGCAGGGGGAAGGCGAAGTGGTGCGGCCACTGGCTGTGGCGGCTGAGGGAGACGAGGCCGAAGGTGAGGGCCGCCGCCGCCGCCCACGCCGCCGTCCCGGCCCGGGACCGGCGGAGGCCGAGGGCGAGGACCACGGCCGCCAGGGCGAGCGGCAGCGGGTCGAGGACGGAAGCCGGCAGCGTGACGTTGCGCGGCGCCACGCGGGCCCCGTCCACGAGGTAGGGCAGGAGCCGGCCCGCCGCCGCCTGCACCTCCTCCGCCTCCGCCTTCATCCCGCCGTAGCGCAGCACGGAGACGTAGGGGTGGCCCTCGCGGTCGGTCGAGGTCAGCAGCACCAGGGTCGGCAGGACGAGCGCCACGAGCCCCACGAGAGCCGCCGTGCGGTGGGCGCCGAGGGCGGCGCGCCACGAGCCCGCCCGCAGGCGCGCCTCTGCCAGCGCGAAGGCGGCCGCCACGGGCAGCCACCAGGCGAACAGCAGCTTCGTCCACAGGCCCACGAACAGAAGGAGGGCGGCGAGCACGGCCCATGCGGCGGAGAGAAAGGCGGCGGTCTGCAGCGCGCGGCGCACGGCGAGCAGAGCCGCCAGGAAGAGGAGCGCCGAGAGGCCGACCGGGCCCTCGTCGACGAGGAAGGTGGTGAGGAAGACGGGGAAGACGAGGGCCGCGAGGAGGACGCTCGACGCCTCCGCCCGGAGGAGTCGCGCCGCGAGGAGAACGAAGAGCAGGAAGAACACGGCGCCCTGGACGCGCGCGGCGACGGGGGCGTCGAGGAGGAGGAAGAACGGGTAGAAGGGCAGGGACGGGAAGCTGCCGATGTAGACGTACGAGCGCAGCGGCAGGTACGTCGCGGTGAAGGGCAGGCGCAGGTCGTGGTAGCCGCAGCCGTCGCGGATGAGCGGGAGCTCCCGGGCCAGGGGAGCCGTCGCGCAGCCGAGCGCGTGGTAGTGCACGAGCTCGTCCATGTTGAAGGGGACGAAGCGCGGGGAGAGCCCGGCCGCGAGCAGGAGCGCGAGAGCACCCGCGAGCCACGCCAGTGTCTTCCGGGGAGAGCCGGCCACGGTGGCGCCTAGGTTGACGCGGGCGGCAAAGGAACGCAAGATCCCGCGATCCCTTGAGCGGAGGAGTCCCCTTGAGCTTTTTCGACGTCCTGCGCCGCGGCTTCAGCCGCACGTTCTGGGTGGCCAACGTAATCGAGCTCTTCGAGCGCTTCGCCTACTACGGCAGCAAGGCCGTCCTCGCCGTCTACATCGCCGACCAGGTGGGGCTCGGCCCCGAGTCGGCGGGGTTCCTCGCGGGGTCGGTCTTCAACACGCTCCTCTACTTCCTGCCCGTGCTCGCGGGCACCGTGGTGGACCGCTACGGCTTCAAGAAGAGCCTCCTCGCCTGCTTCTCGATCTTCACGGTCGGCTACTTCCTGATCGGCTTCGCCGGGCTGCCCATGGGCCAGCCGATCGTGCAGGCGGTGGGCCCGAAGGCGTGGACGCTGATGGCGCTGGTGATCACCGCGATCGGGGGCTCCCTGATCAAGCCCTCGATCGTGGGTACGGTGGCGCGGACGACCACGAAGGAGACGTCGGCCCTCGGCTACTCGATCTACTACACGCTCGTGAACATCGGCGGGGCGGTGGGGCCCATGCTCGCGATGCTCGTGAGGGAGAACGTGGGGATCTCCTACGTGCTCGTGATGTCCTCGCTCACCAGCCTCGCCCTCGTGCTGGGCACGCTCCTCTTCTACAAGGAGCCGCCGCTCCCGAAGGACGCCCCGCCCGCGCGCTCGATGGCGAAGGTCCTGCAGGACATGCTGACCGTCTTCGGCAACCTGCGCTTCATGGCCTTCCTGGTGATCTTCTCCGGCTTCTGGGCGATGTTCTGGCACAACTTCTACGCGCTCCCCTTCTACGTGCGGGACTACCTGAAGTTCGAGCGGTTCGAGATCATCGAGACGGTGGACGCGTGGACGATCATCCTCGTCACCGTCCCCATCACCGCCCTCGCCAAGAAGCTCGAGCCCCTCACCGCGATGGTGGTGGGCTTCGTCCTCGCCACCGCCTGCTGGTTCGTCATGGCCGGCTTCCCGACGGTGTGGATGACCGTGGCCGCCATCGTGCTCTTCGCCCTCGGCGAGGGGCTGCAGTCCCCCCGTTACTACGAGTACGTGGCGAACATCGCTCCCAAGGAGCAGGTCGGCACGTACATGGGCTTCGCCTTCCTCCCGATCGCCATCGGCACCTTCATCGCGGGCTGGTCGAGCGGCTTCCTCGTCAAGAACTACGTGGAGGGCGGCAACCCGAACGCGCCGCGGATGTGGCTGTGGGTGGGCACCTACGGTGTCGTCTCGACGATCCTCATGATCGTCTACGACCGCTTCATCGCCCCGAAGCGCACGGACGCCTGACGAAGGGGCCGGGATGGACCACCGCGAGCTCGCCGTCGAGCTGCTGAAGACGGCCCGCGCCGCCGGCGCGGACGCCGCCGACGTCCTGGTCGCGGAGGGCACCGAGTTCTCGGTGAAGGTGCGCAAGGGCGAGGTGGAGACTCTCACCGAGGCGGGGAGCAAGGCCCTCGGCGTCCGCGTCTTCGTGGGACGGCGCACCGCCTCGACCCACACGTCCGACTTCTCCTGGGCGACGCTGCGGAGGCTCGTCGCGGAGACGGTGGGCATGGCCCGGGTCACCGGCGAGGATCCGGCGGCGGGCCTCCCCGACGAGTGGCAGCCGCCCGAGGACGTGGACCTGCAGATGTTCGACCCCTCGCCCTCGAGCCTCCCGACCGAGGAGCGGATCGAGCGGGCGCGGCGCGCGGAGGCGGTCGCCCTCGAGACGCCGGGGATCGTGAACTCGCAGGGGGCCTCGTGGGGATCGGGCGAGAGCTCGGTCGTCCTCGCCAACACGCTGGGCTTCCTCGGCGGCTACCGCAGCTCCTCGGTCGCGCTGTCGGTCGTGCCCCAGGCCGAGCGCGGCGGGCAGATGGAGCGGGACTACTGGTACACGGCCGGGCGCGGGCTCTCGGACCTCGAGCCGCCCGAGCAGGTGGGTCGCACCGCCGCCGAGCGCACGCTCCGGCGCCTCGGCGCGCGGCAGGTGCCGACCGGCGAGGTCCCGGTCGTCTTCGACCCCGAGACGGCGGCGGAGATCCTCGGCACGCTGTTCTCCGCGATCTCCGGCACCGCCGTCTTCCGCAACGCCACCTTCCTCAAGGACCGCCTCGGGGAGCCGGTGGCCTCCCCCCTCCTCACCGTGGTGGACGACGGCCGCCGGGTCCGGGGCCTCGGCTCGCGGCCCTTCGACGGCGAGGGCCTGCCCACCCGCCGCAACGTGCCGGTCGAGCGCGGCGTCCTGCGCCACTGGCTCTGCGACTCGTACGCGGCGCGGAAGATCGGCGCGAGGCCGACCGGCTCCGCCCGGCGGGGCGTCGCCGGCGGGCCCTCGGTCGGGGCGGGCAACCTCTCCTTCGAGCCGGGCACCTCCGCGCCGGAGGAGATCGTGGCCGGCGTCGCGCGCGGCCTCTACGTCACCGACCTCATCGGCTTCGGCGTGAACGTGGTGACCGGGGACTACTCGCAGGGCGCGGTCGGCCACTGGATCGAGGACGGGAGGCTCACCCACCCCGTCCACGAGGTCACGATCGCCGGCAACCTGAGGGAGATGCTCCGCGACGTGGACGCGGTCGGCAGCGACCTCGTCTTTCGAGGCTCCTCTGCCGCCCCCACGATCCGCATCCGGCGGATGACCCTCAGCGGGAGCTGAGGCTCTCCGCGCCTCCTCCCGGCGGGACGGCTACCGGAGGTGCTTGTCGAAGAACTCCACGGTCCGCTGCCACGCGAGCTTCGCCGCGGCCTCGTCGTAGCGCGGGGTCGTGTCGTTGTTGAAGCCGTGCTGCGTGCCCGGGTAGAGGTGCCGCTCGTAGCGCACGCCGGCGGCCTTGAGCGCGGCCTCGTAGGCGGGCCAGCCCGCGTTGATACGCTCGTCCACCTCGGCCGACTGCACCAGGAGGGGGGCCTTGATGCTCGGGACGTCCTCGATCGGCGCCGCGCTGCCGTAGAACGCCACTCCGGCGCCGAGGTCGGGGAGGCGGGTGGCCAGCCAGTTGACCATGCCCCCGCCGTAGCAGAAACCCACCGCGCCGTGGCGCCCCGTGCACTCGGGGCGCGCCTTCAGCCAGCCGGCTGCGGCGATGAAGTCCTCGCGGGTCTTGGCCTGGTCGAGCTTCGGGAAGAGAGCCCGGGCCTCGTCCTCGCCGCCCGGGTACCCGCCGAGGGGGAAGAGGGCGTCCGGCGCGAGCACGACGAAGTTGTCGAGCGCCAGCCGGCGCGCGACGTCCTCGATGTGCGGGTTGAGGCCGCGGTTCTCGTGGATGACCAGCAGCCCCGGGAGCTTCCCGCTCGCCTTGGCCGGCCGCACGAAGTAGCCGCGCGCGGTGCCGTAGCCCTTCGGCGAGGGGTACTCGACGAACTCGGTCTTCAGGCGCTCGTCCTTCGGCGAGACGACCTGGGCCTCGGCGAACCTCGGGCCCAGCTGGTCGAGGAGCATCGCGGCCGTGACTCCCCCGACCGCGTACTTCGAGGCCCTGTCGAGGAACCCCCGGCGGTCGATGTCGCCGTGGACGTAGGCGTCGAAGAGCGCGAGCACTTCCTGGTCGAAGTCGTGGGCCGTCTTTCGCTCCATGAGCGTGGTCCTCCGTGAAAGGGCAGCGGGACGAGGAATGTCACAGCATAACCCGGCGCTGGTCGCGCGTCAGCCCCGGCTCGCGGCCACGCGCGGCGTGGGCGGCGCTCGCGGCTGGACAACCTGCGCTGCAGTGCATACACTGCAATCAGTGATCGCAGTGGAGGCCGGGGGATGGCAAGCCTGACCATCCGAAAGCTCGACGAGAAGACCAAGATGCGGCTGCGCCTGCGCGCCGCTCGGCACGGTCGGTCGATGGAGGAAGAGGCCCGTACTCTCCTGAGGTCCGCCCTGACCGAGGACGCCGGCTCCCGGGGCAGCCTAGCCGACGCCATTCAGGCCCGCTTTCGGCGACTGGGCGGCGTCGACCTCGCGCTCCCCCGTCGCGAGCGGGTGCGCGAGCCGCCGAAGCCCGGCCGATGATCATCCTCGATACGAACGTCCTGTCGGAGATGATGAAGCCGAAGCCCGCCGCGCCTGTCGTCTCCTGGATCGCCGAGCAGCCCAGGGCCGACCTGTACACGACGGCCATCACCGAGGCCGAGATCCTCCACGGCCTCATGCTCCTTCCGCCCGGGCGTCGCCGTCGTGCGCTGGAAGCCGCCGCGACCTCCATGTTCGCGGAGGACTTCGAGGACCGGATCCTCGGGTTCGGCACCGATGCCGCCGCGCCCTACGCCCGGATCGCGTCCGATCGGCGGCGTGCGGGACGGCCGATCTCGCATTTCGATGCCCAGATCGCGGCGATCGCGCGGTCCACCGGCGCGACCGTGGCCACCCGCAACGTGGGGGATTTCGACGGCTGCGGCGTCAGGGTCGTGAACCCCTGGCAGCCCTGAAGACTCGCGCCGCCACGGTGCCCACGCCGTGGTCTCCGCCTTCGCCACGATCCGCGTCCGGCGGATGACCCTCAGCGGGGGCTGAGGCCCTCCGCGCCTCCTCCCGACGGTCAGGGCAGCGTGGCCATCCACACGTCGGCCGATCGACGACCGGCGCTACTTCTTCCCGAGCGCTCGGACGTAGGCGACGAGCCCCTTGATCTCCTCGGGCGAGAACTGCTTCTCGAACGAGGCCATCATCGTGCCCTTCTTCCCCTCGCGGATCGTCTTCTCGATCTGAGCGTCGGTCGCGGCCTTCTGCCAGTCCGCGTCGTTGAAGTTCCGGACGCCCTGCTTGGTGAACATGGCGTTCGGCGTGCCCTCCTTGCCGTGGCAGGGGGAGCAGCTCTTCGCGAAGATCTTGGCGGGGTCCTCGGCCGCCGCGGGCACGGGGGCGAGAAGCACGGCGGCGAAGAGAGCGGCGAGCGTGACGACGGCGATCCGGCGGGCGATCATGACCTGTCCTCCCTGAGCCCTGATTCTAGATCGGACTCGTCGCGTCGGGGCTCGCCAACGCGCCCGGCTTGAACTGCGCCTTGTTGTCCATGGTTGCCTCCTGCGGCCGGGCGCTCCCGCGGGGCCGGAGCGCGGTAGAATCGGGGAAAGACCCCGGCTCCGTGATCGGTCTTGCAGGGAGGTGCGAGATGAAGAAACTCGACCCTATGCCCGCACGGCGCGCTGCGGCCCCGACCGCGTGGTGGCGTCTCCTCGCGGGCAGCCTCGCGCTCGTGCTCCCGGCCTGCGCCTCGACCCCGGCGCCCTACGACTGCGCGGCGCCCCCCGCCCTCAAGGGCGTCGTCAAGGTGAAGGACCCGATTCCGAACCGCTACGTCGTGGTGTTGAAGCGGTCGGCCGTCGAGGCGAGGGACAGCGCCAAGGTCGCCGCCCGCTTCGCGAAGGCGAGCAACGTCACCGCCTTTGCCCACGCGCTCTCCGGCTTCGTCGCGACGATGGACGCGCGTGCCGCCGCCGAGATCGCGAAGGACCCCCAGGTGGCCTACGTGCAGCAGGAGGGGCGCAAGAGCATCGAGCCTCCGCGCAAGGGCCGCCGGGTCCAGGCCACGGTGCCCTGGGGGCTCGATCGCACCGACCAGCGCGACCTCCCGCTCGACCGCAAGTTCGAGCCGGGCGCGACCGGGGCCGGGATCCACGCGTACACGATCGACACCGGCCTCGACAAGGAGCACCCCGACTTCGCGGGCCGCGTCGGCGAGGGATTCTCCGTCTTCGGCGGAGAGCCCAGCGACGGCCACGGCCACGGCACTCACGTGACGGGCACGATCGCGGGCACGACCTGGGGCGTCGCCAAGGCCGCCACCGTCCACGCGGTGCGGGTGCTCGACGCCCAGGGCAGCGGCTCCGACGGCGACGTCATCCGCGGCGTCGACTGGGTGACGGGCCACGTGCAGGCGAACCGGTGGCCGGCGGTCGCCAACATGTCGCTCGGCGGCTCGGCCTCGCCCGCCCTCGACCAGGCGGTGTGCAACTCGATCGCCGCCGGGGTGACCTACGCGATCGCCGCCGGCAACGACAACCTGAACGCCTGCAACTACTCTCCCGCGCGGGTCAAGCAGGCCCTCACCCTTGGCGCCAGCGACGAGCGGGACGTGAGCGCGAGCTTCAGCAACACCGGGGTCTGCATCGACCTCTACGGCCCGGGAGTCGACGTCGAATCGGCGGCGGCGGGAGGCGGCAGCACCGTCTTCAGCGGCACCTCCATGGCGTCTCCTCACGGCGCCGGCACCGCGGCGCTGTGCCTGGAGCGTCACCCGGGACCGCCCGAGGCGGTCTCGGCCTGCGTCGTGAACAACTCGACCCCCGACACGCTCTCGGGCGTCGGCGCCGACACGGCGAACAAGCTGCTCTACGTGCGGGAGCCGTAGCGTGGCTCCCTGTGCCCCCGGCCAGCCCCCCGCAACGTCGGGGCGGCCACGAGCCGAAGGTCATGGGTTTCGAGCGCTCGTCCGTGCTACGCTCCTTCAGAAGCCCCGGTCGACCCCCAGCCTCGCACCACCACACGGGGACAGGCCTCGCATGAAGATCGTCGAGCGGCACGTCGGCGACGTGGTGATCCTGGATCTCCACGGCCGGATCCTCGCCGGCGAGGGGGACAAGGCACTCCGCGAGGCGGCGAGCCGGCTGGCCGATTCCGGGGCGCCCAGCGTCCTCCTCAACTTCGCCGACGTGTCCTACCTCGACTCCTCGGTCGTCGGCGAGGTCGTCGGGACCCTCACGACGGTGACGCGGAAGGGCGGCAGGCTGAAGCTGCTGAATCTGCCCGCGAGGATCCGGAGCCTCCTGTCCACGACCCGGCTGCTCACCGTCTTCGAGACGTTCGACTCCGAGGACGAGGCGGTCCGCAGCTTCTAGCGCCTCCGTTCGTTGGCCTCAGCCTGCCGTCTTCACCTCCGTCCACAGGCGGTCGTACAGGAGCGTGGCGGGCCCGATGTCGCGCAGCAGCTCGGTGCGGGCGAGGACCTCCGCCGGTGGGAAGATCGCGGCCTGGTCGCGGATCCCGGGCGGGAGAAGCGCCAGCGCCGCGCGGTTCGGTGAGGTGTAGCGCATCGAGCGGCAGATCTCGGCCGCGACACCCGCCTCCATCGCGAAATCGAGAAAGGCGTGGGCGAGCTCCGGGTGGGGCGCGTCCGCCGGGACGGCGAGGCTGTCGAGGTACGTCGTCGACCCCTCCTTCGGCACGACGTAGGCGATGTCGGGGTCGAGGTCCATGACCCGGGCGAACTCGCCGTTCCAGCCCTGGGAGAGCCACACGTCGCCGGCGAGGAGGGCGTCCTCGAAGTTGGCCGAATCGTACGCCCGCACGAGCGGCTTCTGCTCGAGGAGCAGGCGCAGCGCCCGCCGTAGCGTGGGCTCGTCCGCGGTGTTCACGCTCTTGCCGAGGAGCTTGAGGGCCGCCCCGAAGGTCTCCCTCGCGTCGTCGAGCATGAGCACCCGGCCTTTCCACCGCGGGTCCCACAGCGCGGCCCACGAGTCGACCTCCCCCACCCGGCTCCGCCGGTAGCCGATGCCGCAGGTGCCGGTGAAGTAGGGCACGGAGTGACGGTTGCCGGGGTCGAAGTCGCGGTCGAGCCACGCGGGGTCTACGTTGCGCAGGTGCGGGAGGGCCGAGTGGTCGAGAGGGCGCAGCAGGCCCTGCTTCAGGAGGATCTCGACCGCGTAGTTCGAGGGGCAGATGACGTCGTAGTTCGTGTGGCCCGCCTGCATCTTGGCGAGCAGCGCCTCGAGCGAGTCGAAGAGGTCGACGTTGACCCGCACGCCCTGCCGGGCCTCGAAGGCCTTCACCGTCTCCGCGGGAAGGTAGCCGGACCAGATGAAGACGTTGAGCACGCGGTCCGCCGACGCGGCCGGGCCCACCAGGAAGAACGGGGCGGCGAGGATGCCGAAGCCGAGGGCGGCGGGAAGCGCGGCCGTGCGCGGCCGGTCCCCCTGCTCGAGCCGCCAGGCGGCGAAGAGAAGGAGGGCGGTGGCCGCCAGGAGCACCGTCGAGACCGCGTTGATCTCCGGCGAGATGCCGCTGCGGACCATCGAGTAGATCTGCAGCGGCAGCGTCGTCGAGCCCACCCCGGCCACGAACGAGGTGATGACGTAGTCGTCGATCGAGAGAGCGAAGACGAGGAGGGCGGCGGCGAGGACGCCGGGGGCGATGCCGGGGAGCGTCACCTGGTAGAAGGTTCGCCAGGGCCCGGCCCCGAGGTCCATCGCCGCCTCCTCCAGGCTGCGGTCGAAGCCGGCCAGGCGCGCGCGGACGACCACCACGGCGTAGGAGACCGAGAAGGCCACGTGGGCGAGGACGACCGTCGTGAAGCCGAGGCGCAGGCCGAGGCCGGCGAAGAGAAGGAGAAGCGACGAAGCCATCACGATCTCGGGGATCACGATCGGCAGCGTGATGAGCCCGTCGAGGGCGGCCTGGCGCCGGAAGCGGTGGCGGTGGAAGGCGAGGGCGGCGGCCGTCCCGACCGCGGTGGCGATCGCGGTGGCCGCGACCGCCACCAGGAGGCTGTTGCGGAGCGCCGTGAGGATCTGGGTGTTCTCGAGGAGCCGAGCGTACCAGTCGAGAGTGAACCCGCGCCACTGCGCGGTGAGGCGCTCCTTGTTGAAGGAGAACGCGGCGAGGACGGCGAGCGGCGCGTAGAGGAAGAGGTAGACGAGGAGGCTCCAGAGGCCGAGGAGCCGGGCGCGCCGGGCGGCGTCCACGTCAGGCTCCCCCGCCCGCCGCGCGGAGGGGGCGGCGGAAGATCCACAGGAGCGCGAGGACGGTCACGGTCAGCAGGAACGACACCGCGGCCCCGAAGGGCATGTCGCGCGCCACCGCGAACTGGCTCTGCACGAGGTTGCCGACGTACATCGTCCGCCCCCCGCCCAGGAGGTCGGGGGCGAGGAAGGCCCCGAGCGAGGGGATGAAGACGAGGAGGCACCCGGCCGCCATGCCGGGGGCGGTGAGGGGCAGGGTCACGCGCCAGAGCCGTCGGCCCGGCGTCGCTCCGAGGTCCGCCGCCGCCTCGAGGAGCGAGCGGTCGAGCTTCTCGATCGAGGCGTAGAGGGGCAGGATCATGAACGGCAGCTCGCCGTAGACCTGGCCCAGCATCACCGCGAAGTCGTTGTAGAGCAGCGGCAGCGGCGGGATCCCGAGGGCGCCGAGGGCGAGGTTCACGAGGCCCTCCTGCCGGAGCAGGAAGATCCACGCGTACATCCGCACGAGGAAGCTCGTCCAGAACGGGAGGATGACGAGGACGAGGAGCGCGTTGCGAAGGCGGGAGGGAACGCGCAGGCCCAGCCAGTAGGCGACCGGCCACCCTACGGCGAGGCAGAGAAGCGTCGTCGCCGCGGCGAGGCCGAAGCTCCGGACCAGGATCCAGACGTACAGCGGCTCGATCGCCCGCAGGTAGTTGGCGAGCGTCCACTCCCGGACGAGCCCGCCGTAGGGCGAGCGCTGCCACAGCGAGGCGGCCAGCATGAGGGCCTGGGGCAGCAGGAAGAGGCCGGCGAGCACGGCGAGGCACGGCAGGAGCAGCAGGACGGCCTGTCGCCTCGTCCTCACGACTCCTCGAGGCGCAGGACGGCCGAGGGTGGGAACGCGATCTCCACCGGCTCCCCTCGCCGGCGGTCACGGACCTGCGCCGCCGCCTCGGCCACGGTGAGGACGAGGTCGCCGGCGCGCACCCGCCAGTCGGTGCGGTCGCCGAGGTAGATCTCGTCGTCGAGCCTCCCCGGGAGGACGTTGTCCCCCTCGCGCGCGCCGTCCATCCGCACGCGCTCCGGTCGGATGCCGACGAGGACGCCCGCCCCGGGACGGAACCCGCCGTCGTCCGCGGCGCGGAAGGCGACTCCACCCGCGGTGCGCAGCGCGGCCGCCCCGCCGCCGACCGAGACGACGGTCGCCTCGACGAGGTTGCGCATGCCGAGGAAGTCGGCCACGAAGCGGGTGCGCGGCCGCTCGTAGAGGGCCTCCGTCCGGTCGAGTTGCTCGATGCGGCCGCGGCTCATGACCGCGATCCGGTCGCTCATGATGAGCGCCTCCTCCTGGTCGTGGGTCACGAACACGAACGTGGTCCGCAGCCGCTCCTGGAGGTTCTTCACCTCGACCTGCATCTCCTTTCGCAGCTTGAGGTCGAGCGCGGCCATCGGCTCGTCGAGGAGCAGCACGTCGGGCTCGAGCACGACCGCGCGGGCGAGGGCCACCCGCTGCTTCTGCCCGCCCGAGATCTGGTCGATCCGCCGCTCGGCGAGTCCGGCGAGCCGCACCATGTCGAGCGCGCGCGCCACCTTCCCCTCGATCTCGGCCCGGGGAAGCCCACGAACCTCGAGGCCGAAGGCCACGTTGCCGGCGACGGTGCGGTGGGGGAAGAGGGCGTAGTGCTGGAAGACGGTATTCACGGGCCGCTTGTAGGGCGGCAGGCCGGCCACGTCCCGGCCGGAGATGAGGAGCCGGCCCTCGTCGGGCGCTTCGAACCCGGCGAGCAGGCGCAGGAGCGTCGTCTTGCCGCAGCCCGAGGGGCCGAGGAGGGTGAGGAACTCGCCCGGCTGCACCTCCAGCGACACGCGGTCCACGGCGACCACGTCGCCGTAGGTCTTGCGAACGCCCTCGATGGAGACCGCGCCGCGCATGGCCGGGACGGGCTAGTTGCGGACGCGGATCTCGGGGTCCATCCCCCGGCCGCCGGGCAGGTCGACGTCGTACTTGAACGTCTCCCCCTTGGCCGCGTTGTTGAGGGTGCAGGTGATCGCGGCACCTCCGCTCGTCATCTCCTTCTTGCAGCCCGGGACCGGGTCCTTGGCGGTGCCCTTGTCCTTGAGCTTGAAGTTGGCGAGCTTGACCGTGCGGCTCGCGCACTGGCCGGAGCCGTCCTTCGCCGTCCACGCGACCTTGTCGCCGGGGTCGGCCTCGACGGCCATCGGCTGCACCGTCTCCACGAAGCACACCTTGGCTTCCGCGTCGTACCCGAGGGTGATGGCGACGGGGTGAGTGGCGGGCTCGGCGCCGGCGAGCGCCGCGAGACCCGCGAGGGCGAGGAGGGTGGTCAGCTGTCTCATCGTGTTTCCTTTCGTTGAGTCTGGGTCGTTGCGAGGAGGGACTGGAAGTCGGTGCGGCCGCGCAGGGTGGCGAGGTCGTCGTCGTCGCGGGCCACGGAGCGGCTGTAGCCTCGCTCGAAGGCCTGCGCCAGGGCTGCGACCGCGGCGTCGGCCTCTCCGCCGAGGGCGTGCACCACGGCCGCGCGATAGTGGGCGTTCGGGTCGTCGGGAGCGAGATCGAGGGCCTGCCGCGCGTGCGCCGCGGCGCTCGCGTGATCGCCGAGCTTCGCCTCGCAGGCGGCGAGCTGGCCAAGCGTCTCCGCGGAGCGAGGGTTCACCCGCAGCTCCTGGCGGCTCAGCCGCGCGGCCTCCGACCAGGACTGGCGCGCTGCGTCGAGCCGACCCAGGCGCTGGTAGGCGTCGCCGAGGTTGCGGTGGTTCGCGGAGGCGAGCGGCTCGAGCGCGATGGCCTGCTCGAACGCACGCACCGCCTCGTCCAGGCGCCCTTCGGTGTAGAGCGCGGCGCCCAGGTTCGACCACGCCAGCGCGTCCGGGCCGAGCTCGAGCGCCCGCTTGTAGCTCTCGATCGCCTCGGGCAGGTTGCCCTGAAAGTGGTAGACGGTGCCCAGCATCTCGTGGCCCCACGCGAGGTCGGGCTGCAGCTCGATGATGCGGCGGAAGGACGCGGCCGCCGCCGCGTGGCGGCCGGCGTTGAGATGGGCGATGCCGAGCTGCTGGTGGTTCCGCCAGAAGCCGGGGCGCAGGGCAACCGCCTTCTGGAGGTGGGCCAGGGCCTCGTCGTCCCGGCCGAGACGGCCGAGCACCCGGCCGAGGAGACGGTGGGCCTCGTCTCTGTCCGGCTGGCTCAGGAGCAGCGTCTCCAGGTCGGAGCGGGCCTCCTCGAGGCGCCCCGTTCCCTCGTCGATCGTTGCCAGAGCGAGCCGGACGAGCGGCTGGGCGGGATCGAGGCGAAGCGCCTCCCCCACCGCGCCCCTCGCCCGCGACGCCCAGCCCGGTTCGTGCGTCGCGCGGTAGCGCTCCCAGTACGCGTCGCCGAGGGCGGCGTGGGCGAGGGCGAAGCGCGGGTCGGCGGCCACGGCCTTCTCGAGGCGGGCGACCGCCCCCTCGACGTTGCCGGGAACGTCCGGACGCTCGAGCAGGGCCTGCGCCTGCGAGTAGAGGCGCAGGGTCTCGACCGTGGCGGCGGGGGCCGCGGCCGGGGACGGCCCGGCGCGGGGAGCCTGCCCGGGGCGGAGCACACCGGCGAGGGCCGTGGCCGCGCCCTGCTGGAGCACGAACAGGTCGTCCACGCGGCCCTGGTAGCTCTCGCTCCACGCCACCACCCCGCTGGCCCGCACGAGGGTGAGGGTCAGGCGCAGGGTGTCGCCGGCGCGCTCGACCGCCCCCTCGACGAGATAGTCGACCCCGAGCTCCCGGGCGACCTCGCGCGGAGGGATCTTCCGGTCCCGATAGGGCCGGGTGGACGAGCGGGAGAGCACGTTGAGGCCCGGGACCCGGGCGAGCGACGTGATCAGCATGTCGGCCGTGCCCAGGCTGAGGTCCTCGGCGCCGGGGGCCTCGTCGAGCGGCAGCACGGCGACCACCGCGGTGCTCTCGACCGGAGTCGGCGCGGGCTTGCGCCGTCCGGCGACGTAGGCCGCGCCGGCCAGGGCGACCGCCGCGGCCACGGCGAGAGAGAGGCGCACGCCACGGCGGCGCCACGCCGGCACGGACGGCGCGGTCCGGGCCGCCATGGTCGTGTCCCCCAGCGCGATCGCCCGCAGGTCCGACCGCAGCTCCGCGGCCGTCGCGTAGCGTCGCTCGGGGTCCTTCTCGAGGGCCTTCGCGATCACGTACCGCAGGGCCGCCTGTATCTCCGCGCCCGCTCCGGAGCCGGAGGCGGGATCGCGGTGGAGGATGGCCTCGCGGACCGCCGAGGCCGTGGGGGCGCCGAAGGCGGGGCGCCCGGTGGCCAGCTCGTGGAGCACGGCGCCGAGGGAGAACAGGTCCGCTCGCCCGTCGAGGGGAAGCCCCAGGAGCTGCTCGGGGGACATGTAGGCCAGCGTTCCCACGGTGATGCCCACTTCCGTGAGGGCGTGTTCCGTGGGCGCCGACGTGTCGCTCGAGTCCCCGCTCGCCGATCCCGACACGAGCTTCGCGAGGCCGAAGTCGAGCACCTTGACCTGGCCGCGCGGGGTCAGGAAGAGGTTCCCGGGCTTGATGTCCCGGTGCACGATCCCCTTGGCGTGGGCCGCGTCGAGGGCGTCCGCGATCTGGGCGCCGAACTCCGCCACCCTCTGGGCGGGCAGCGGGGCCTTCTTGAGGAGCTCCCGGAGCGTCTCACCCTCGAGCAGCTCGAGCACGAGGAAGGGGTGCCCCTCGTGGGTCCCGACGTCGTAGAGGGTGCAGATGTTGGGGTGGTTCAGGCCGGAGACCGCCGACGCCTCGCGCTGGAACCGCTCGACGGCCTTGGGGGTGCGGCTGCTCGTGGGGTGGAGGAACTTGAGGGCGACCTCGCGGCCGAGGCGCGTGTCCCGCGCCCGGTACACGACGCCCATGCCGCCCCCGCCCAGCCGGGCCGTCACCTCGTAGTGCGAGACCGTCCGCCCGGTCCAGTCGGGCTCGACGCCCGCGCCCGCCCCGGCAATCTCAGTCAAGACCCTCTCCGCCCGGAGGACCCCGCGCCGCTTCGTTCCACTGGGATGACGGCACGGATTGTAGCGCAGGCGAGGAGGCGCTCAGGGACACCGCCGGAAAGAGGTCGTCGTGCGGCGTCGTGGCGATCGACGCGCGACTGCAGGCGAGCGTCGCGCCCGGCGGATCAGGAGCTCAGAGGCCCTTGCCCGTCTTGAGGTCCCAGCACTCCTCGACCTTGCCGGTCGGCTTGCCGCTGTCGTCGACGCCCTCGAAGACCGAGCACACCTTGCCGTACCAGAGGCTGACCGAGTCGCTGGGCTGGCCTCCGCCCGTCGCGAAGTGGAACTCCGTGATCAGAACCTCCTCGAGCTTCCACGTGAGGATCGGAGCCGCGTCCTTCCCCCCCTCGCCGAAGATCTCGATCGTCGCCTTCTGGAAGTGCTGGCCCTTGGCGGTCGCGAGCATCAGCTTCGGCGAGGCCTTGTCAATGGGCTTCAGGACGGAGAACGGCTCGAAGGTCGCCTTGCCGGTGGCTCCCCCCCGGACGAGGTGTCGACCGGGACCGTGATCCCGATGCTCACCGAGTAGATCGGGCTCGCCTCGTCGGGGCTGCTCAGTCCCTCGATCAGGAGCTGCCCGACGACCTGCGGGGTCGAAGCGCCTCCGCCCCCGCCCCCGCCCGATCCTGGCGGCCCCGCGGGGCCTTCGGGTCCCGCGGGCCCCTGCGGTCCTTCCGGGCCTTGCAGGCCGGCGGGCCCTTGCGGGCCGACCACGTTCCACACGACGAGCTGTTCGAACGGGCGGCAGGCCTCCCCGGCCCGGACGATCCGGGTGACACCGGTCCGTCGCTGGACGCAGGCGTGGATCAGGTCCGGGGGCGCGGCCTCCGCGTAAACAGCCAGAATGGAGACGGCTCCCACGAGCAGCAGTCGACGGGGCATCGCTTCCTCCTTGCGCGGGTACTCGAACAAACGGCTTTCCCCGGCCCGCGGGAGGGCGCTGGCCGGAATGCTTCAGGCTGCCTCTGGGACTTCTGCGGACGATCGTACGCCTCGCCGTCTTGCCGGGTCAATGCCGCGTCTCGCGGTCCCGCGGTCCCCGGCCCTCAGGGCGTCCGGCCGAGCTCGGCGAGCAGCCTCTGGGCCGGCCCGTAGCCCGGGGAGATCTCGAGAGCCTCACGCAGGAGCTGCCGCGCCTCCGCGAGGCGCGAGTCGCGTGCCGTGAGGACCGCCAGGTTGAAGCGCGCGGTGGGGCTCGCGGGGTCGAGGCGGCACGCCTCGGCGAGGTGCGCCATCCCCTCCTGGCGTCGCCCGCTCGCCTCGAGCACGACGCCGATGGCCTCGTGAGCGGGGGCGAAGGCGGGTTCGCGCCGCAGAGCGTCGTCCAGGATGGCGAGCGCGCGGGTCGTCTCGCCGAGGCGGTAGGCCAGCTGACCCACCGCGACCCGGGCGTCGGGGGGGGCCTCGTCGGGGAGCTGCAGCCGGCCGAGCGCGGCGCGCGCCTCGTCCTCGCGGCCCGACTCCGCCAGCGCACGGGCGAGCTCGTACCGGGCCAGGGCCGGCGACACCCCCGCGTCCAGAGCGGCCGTGAAGTGCGGAACGGCCTCGGCGCTCCGCCCCGTGGCGGCAAGGGCCTGCCCCAGGCTCATGCGGACGACGGGCCCGCCTCCCCCGGGGACGCGCGCACGGCGCGATCGAAGAAGGCGATCGCTTCGGCGAGATCGCCCCGGTCCTGGAAGGCTCGACCGACCCTGTAATAGAGGAGCCCTGGCGCGGGGTGTCCTGACTCCGTCTGCGCGAGGAGCTCTCGAGCCTCCCGGACACGGCCGTCGACGATGAAGCGGACGATCCTCTCCGTCCGCTCGTTGACGCGCCCCTCGTCGGGGGCGAGCGGCAGCAGCGTCAGCACGAGGAGGGCGCAGAGCCCGAGCGCGCTCGCGCCGAGGGCCGGGGAGCGACGCTCCCGGGCCCAGTCGAAGAGCTGGACGGCCGCCGCCCCGCCCGTCACGCACAGGCTCAGGAGGAGCGGCAATCGGTATCGGGACGCCACGAAGAAGACGGCGACGGAGAGCGCGTAGGCAGGGATGAACGCCGGCCAGGCCGGCCGGGCGAATGGTGCTCGCGTCTCGCCGTGAACGATCAACCCGAGGAGGCCGAGCGGCACGAGCAGCACCGGCCCGACGAAGAGCCAGCGCAGCAGGGTCGGCTCGTCGAGCGCGTAGTAGGTGAAGCTGTAGTTGAGCGCCAGGTCGGTGGCCCCGAGCACCAGGAGCACCTTTCGGCCCAGGAGGGCGAGCGCCCGGCCCGGCTCTGAGCGGATCCACGCGAGGGCACGCGCGTAGAAGTAGGCGGAGACCTCGGCGGCGCGGAGCGGGCGGCCCAGGGCCTTCTCGGCCACGGCCCTCGCGCTCGTCGCCTGCCCCTCGATCGAGGGCTCGATGCCTTCGACCGAGGCGTAGCGGCCGTCGGCCTCGGGGTGGTTGCCGATGTAGAAATTGAGGCCGCCGTGCGAGCTCAGCCAGACCCACTCGCCGGCCACGACCCGGTTGCGGAGCGCGAACGGGGCGGTGGCCAGGGCGAGGCCGGCCGCGAGCGCCAGCGCCTGGGTCGCGGCCGTGCGGGTTCTGCGCGCGGCGAGGTGGAGGAGCAGCACCGCGACGACGGCCAGAACCGCGTTCGGCCGGTTCGCGCAGAGCAGCCCGAAGCCGAGGCCGGCGGCGAGCCAGGTCGCGGCTCGACCGGATCCCAGGGCGCGCGCGAACAGGAGCAGCGCGAGCGCAGTCAGGAACGGGTCGAGGGAGGACTGCAGGAGCAGGACCTCGTTGAAGGCGAACAGGCCGGTCAGGGCCACGAGGCCCCCCGCGATCGCGGCGACCCGCCGGCCGAAGAGCGTCGCCCCGGTGGCGGCGGCGAGGACGGCGGCGACGGCGCCGAGCGTCACCTGCACGAGCTTCGGCAGCAGCAGGCCCGCCCCGAAGACGCGAAAGAGCACGGCGAGGAAGTAGGCGTAGAGCGGGGAGACGTAGTAGACGGCCGGGCCCAGCGCCCAATCGCCGCCGGCCGCGCGCTGCGCCAGGCGGACGTACACCGCGCTGTCGAGGCCACCCTCGGGCTGGAGGAGCGGGTGGTCGTGCAGCTGAGCGAGGAGCACGAGCCGAGGGGCGAGCGCGAGCGCGAAGACTCCCAGGAAGAGAGGCAGGAGACGAGCCGGCCCGGCGCCTGCGACGGAGGCTGGGGTGCCCGCTGCCTCGCCGTCCCCGCCGGCCCGGCGCTCGCGTCGGGGTCGCGCGGCCATGCGTCCCCACGCTACCGGCGGCGCGAGCGGGGGTCAAACCAGGCCCCGGGGCGAACCGGGGCCTGGTCACGTCGCATTCGAGACGACCCGGCTAGAACCGCACGCCCACCGAGAAGCCGTAGGTCCGCGGCGTCTGGTAGGCGCCGGAGCTCGTGGCCTGCCCCCAGAGGGGCCCCCTGGCCCAGTTCACGCCCTCGACCGGCTGGGTCGTGAACGGGTTGAACTTGGCCATGGTGCTGGTGGTGTCCGAGGTGAGGATCGTCTCGTCCCCGCCCATCTGCGCGCTCTCGTTGAAGAGGTTGAGGATCGTCCCGCGGAAGAAGAGCTGCGTCCCCCTCAGGCTCTTGAACGTGTACGCGTAGTTGAGCGCGATGTCGGTGCGCGTCGGGGTGTCCCAGCTGAGGTCGCCGCGCCCGTCGAAGTAGTAGGTCTGGGAGGCAGGCGGCGTCAGGTACCCGGGGTTCGTCACGTAGCCGCTGATGTTGATCGTGCCGTCGGTGCTGCTGGGCTGATACGAGTCGTAGCGCTGCAGGAGGGCGAGGTTGAGCCTGCCGGCCGACTCTGGGATCGGGAGCTCCCAGTTGGCCCAGACGCGCAGCTTGTGCCGCTGGTCGGTGGCCAGGTTGCCGACCGGGTAGTTCCAGCTGGCCTGCTTGTACTCGGGATACTCGTTGACGACGGCGGCGGTCGGGCCGTCGCTCGCCGTCTCGCCGCTGAAGTTGCCCTGGGCCTGCGACAGCGTGTAGTTGGCCCCGACGTCCAGCTTCGGGGTGATCCGATAGGCGAGCTGGAAGTTCAGGCCCTTGTAGTCCCGCTCCACGGCGTTCGTGTTGGTCACGACCGCCAGGTCGTACTGCCGCCCGGTCGAGTCCGCCACGCGCCCCGTCTCCATCGTGACGTTGCTGCCGTAGAAGTCCTTGTACTTGCGCCACACGCCGTCGACCCTCACGAGCCCCTTGGTGCCCAGCTGGCGGCTCACGCCCACGACCCACTCGTCACCGTGGGGCGAGACGAGCCCCTCCCCGATCTTCTCGGTGACGCCGGGGATGGCCGGGGCGTCGCGGGTGGCGCGGCCGGTCCCGCCGTTCGCGTTGAACCACCCCCACAGGACGTTGAGCGCCTGCTCGATGGTCAGCGGGTTCGCGGCGTTCGTGTCGGTGTTGACGGAGGGACCGAGGTAGTCGTAGCGATACGTGGCCGTGCGGCCCCCGGCGGACTGGATGTCGCCGATGCGCTGGGCCACGGCCATCACGTAACGGGCGAAGCCGCCGGTCATGGTCCACTTGCCGTCGCCCCTGGGGTCGAAGCTGACCGCGAGGCGCGGGCTCCAGGCCGAGTCGTCGGCGAACTTCACGCCGGTCTGGTCCTCGTCGAGGTTCTTGTCCCAGCGCAGCCCGACGTTGAAGGAGAGCTTGTCGTTGAGGCGCCAGCTGTCGTTGAGGAACGCCGAGTAGGTGTGCATCGCGCTGCCCTGGCTGTCGGCGACGAGCGGCGTCCAGTAGATGCGGGTGGTGCTGCCGGTGGTGAACACGGGGTAGATGGTCGTGCCGCGCAGGAAGGTCGACGTGGCGTAGACGCGGAAGGCGCTGCCCGACTGGTAGTTGTTGTTCTGGCGCGTGTCCTCGAAGAAGTCGAAGCCGCCCACGATGTTGTGCGAGCCGGCGCTCCTGGTGGACAGGAAGTAGTTGGCCTTCACCAGCACGTTCTGGTTGTCCCGGTGCTCCTTGTTGAGCTCGCCCTCGGGGGCCCCGCAGACCGCGCAGAAGGTCGGGGAGTTGAAGCGGACGTTGGACTTCGAGCGGTCGAACATCAGCGTGCCCTTGACCAGGTCCGTGTAGCGCGCGCCCGAGCCCTCGAAGGTGAGCTGGCGCCGCGAGTACTGGGCCTCGACGAAGAACTTGGAGGTCAGGACGCCGGTGTAGTTGAGGGAGAGGAGCGACTCGGGGGTCTTGATGTCGTACAGGCTGTCGGTGTCCATGGGGATGCCGCCCGAGCCGTAGTAGGTGTTGTTGTTGTTCAGGACGATCTGGCTGTAGGCCCCTTTGAACGTGTGCTGCGGGGTGATGGCGTAGGTCAGCTTGCCCTCGAAGCGGCGGTTCTCCGACGTCTGCTCGACGGGGATCTCGGTGTACCGCAGGACCACGGAGTCCGTGTTGTTGAGGAAGCGGCCGGCCCCGAAGAACCAGAGCTTGTCCTTCAGGATCGGCCCGCCGACCGTGAGCTCGTAGGTCGGGACCACGGTGGTGTTCCGCGGGTCCTCGGCCAACGTCTCCTCGTACGGCGTGAGCGAGCGCCAGTTGTCGCTCTCGAAGGTGGTGCGGAAGGAGCCGCTGAACTTGTTGCTGCCGGACTTCGTGAGCATGTTGACGACGCCGCCGGAGAGGCGGCCGTACTCGGCCGAGATGTTGCCCGTGATCGTCTTCGTCTCCTCGATCGCGTCCTCGATGAAGAGCGAGCGCGGCTGGCCGCGGAGCGTCTCGTTCACGACCACGCCGTTGACCAGGAACAGGTTCTCGTAGGAGAGAGCGCCGGAGATCATGATGCCCGAGTTGGGGCCGTTGTCGTTCGTACCCGGGGCGAGGAGGACGGCGGAGCTCAACGTCCGCGCGAGCGGCAGCTTCTCGATCAGATCCTGCTTGTAGCTGGAGGCGATCGGGGCGGACTGCGTGAAGTCCATGGGCGACTCGGCGGTCACAGTCACCTCCTCGGTGACCGTCGACAGCACCAGCTGGGTGTTCACCGGGACGGTCTCCGCGAGCTGGACCCGCAGCTTCCTCTCGAGCTTCTTGAACCCCCTCAGCTCGAAGGTGATCGTGTACTCCCCGGCGGGGAGAAACGGGATGATGTAGTCGCCGTTCGCCGACGTGGTGGCGCTGCGGGCGCCCTGGAGGGACGCCGAGGCGGCCGTCACCGCGACCCCGGGAAGGACGGCCCCGGAGGCGTCCCTCACGGTCCCGGTGATCGCGCCGGTGGGGTTCGTCTGGGCGTGGACGCCCACGGCCAGCAGGCTGATGAGCGCGGTGGTCAGGAGAAGTCTCAGGCGCATTCCCGACTCCTTTCTCGTTCGCATGAATGGCGATTCGCCCCGACTGGCGAGCTTGGGGACACCGATTCCCCTCAAATGGGCGAGCAACCGGCGTGCCAGGGGAAGAACGACCCGGGAAGCCGTCGTTTCGGTTGCTCCGTCCGGATTGTTCCGGCTTCGAGCCAGCCACCGCTCCACAAATCTAGGGAGGGCTCCATCGTTTTGGATTCGCGCCTCCTGCCGTGCTCGCCCGCTGTCTTGTCCGTTCAGGCTGCGTCCCGGAGCCCGGCTCGCCCGTAGTTGAGGTAGAAAGGCTGCAGCACGAAGGAGGGGCGGTGGATCCGGACCGGGACGACACCGCGCGGCTGCGCCGGGGCGACACGTCCGGTCTCGCCGGGCTGATGGGCCGGCACCAGGACCGCCTCCTCCGCTACCTGCTGCGCCTCCTGGGAGACGAGGCCGTGGCCGAGGACACGTTCCAGCAGGCGTGGGTGCAGGTGGCCGAGCGGATCTCGCGCTACGACCCCGCGCGGCCGTTCGGCCCCTGGCTCTTCGCGGTGGCCCGCAACCTGGCGCTCGACCACCTCCGGCGGCACCGGCCCGAGAGCCTCGAGGAAGCCGGCGAGCCGGTCGCGCCACCCGGCACGGACGGCGACCCGCTCGGGCACGCCGTCGCGAGGCAGAGGAGCGCCCGCGTGGCGACGGCGGTGGCGGCGCTCGGCCCCCTGGACCGCGAGGTCCTGTCGCTGCGCTTCGAGGAGGAGCTGGCGCTCCCGGAGCTCGCGCAGACCCTGGGCGTCCCGGTCCCCACGGCCAAGGCGCGGCTCTACCGCGCGCTCGGCCGACTGCGCGAGGGACTGCTGGCACGGGCGCCGGCGGAGGACTGGCGATGAGCGGCCACGTGAGGGAGCTCCTCGCGCTCGCGGCCGCGGAGGCCCTCGATCCCGAGGACGAGAGGCGGGTGACGGCGCACCTCGCCCTGTGCGCGGACTGCGCGGCCGAGGCCGCGCAGTGGCGCCACCTCGCGCGGGAGGTGGGACGGCTTCCCGCGCCGAAGGCGTCGCGGGCGCTCGTCGCGCGGACGGTGGAGGCGGTCGAGGAACGCCTGGCCGAGCGGGCGGAGCGGGCGTGGAACCGGGCGGCGCTGGGCTTCCTCGTCGCCTTCGCGTGGACGCTCGCGGTCGTGTCGTGGCTGGTGATCGACCTCGTCGCGGGCGGGCTGGCGGTGCGGCTCGGCGGCCCGGTCGGGCCGACGGCCGCGTGGTACGGGGCCTTTCTGATGGCGGGGTGGTTGTCGGCGGGTGCGGCCGCGGTTCTCCTCGGCCGGCGCACGCAGGAGGAAGGGGGAGTCGCATGACTCGCTTCGATCGGGAGTGGGCGCTCGTTCCGGACGGGGCCCGTTGGACGGCGGCGCTCGTCTGCCTCGCGGTCGCGGCCCTCACGGGGGCGATCTTCCTGCTGCCGGGATTCCTGGAGAGGGACGCCAGGGCGGTGCTCATCGTCTCGCCCTTCTTCCTTCTCACGCTCGTCGGCGTGGCGTTCCTCGGGGCCTACGTGCTGCTCGTCGGCTACGTCTACGGGGACGCGCGGCGGCGCGGGATGAACCACGTGCTGTGGACGCTGCTCGCGATCTTCATCCCGAACGCGATCGGGGTCATCCTGTACTTCATCCTGCGCGACCCGGTCCCGGTCCCCTGCCCGAGCTGCCACACGCCGGCGAAGAAGGGACACGCCTTCTGTGCGGGCTGCGGGTCGGCGGTGCGCCCGGCCTGCCCGAGCTGCCGTCAGCCGGTGGAGGCGGGCTGGAGGAACTGCGCGCGCTGCGGTGTGGCGCTCGCCCCGCCGGCCGCGGCACCCTCGACGACCGCGTGAGCAGGGGGTGAACCGGCGACCGACCGCCGCCCCGCGAGGACGCTCTCGAGGACCGGGAGCGCACGGCCCACGCGGCGGGCGCTTATGAGGAGGTCCCAGACCGGCTCGCACTTCTTCCATCCGATCGCGTAGGTGGCGTGCCGCAGGCGACCGGCGAGGTCGGGCTTCCTCGCGGCCCCGCGCAGGATCGAGCCCCAGCGGTAGAAGTCGCGGTACGCCCGCCGGTAGCCCTCCTCGAGCTCGTCCGGCGTCATGCGGGCCGGCTGGAAGACCGCGTGGCGGGTGTCGTAGAGGTCCCAGTCCCGGTGGAGCAGACGACCGGCCTCCTCCATCGTCCGGAAGAGCGGGGTCCCCGGGTACGGTGTGAGCACGTGGAAGGTCGCGGTCTCGACGCCGTGGGTGATCGCCCACTCCACCGTGCGATCGAACACCGACCGGTCGTCCTCGTCGAGGCCAAAGACGAAGCTGGCGTTCACCATCACCCCGAGGTCGTGCAGCCGGCGGATCGCCGCGCCGTAGTCGCGCCCGAGGTTCTGGCGCTTGCCCTGCGCGCGCAGGCCTTCGGTCGCGAGCGTCTCGAAGCCCACGAAGAGGCTGCGCAGGCCGCACGCCGCGGCCTTCTCGAGGAGCCCCGGCCGCAGCACCGAATCGACCGTTCCCGCCGCCTGCCACAGCCGCCCCATCCCCCGCATCCCGTCGAAGAGGGCGGAGGCGAAGCGGGGGTGGCCGAGGAGGTGGTCGTCGAGGAAGTAGAGGTGCCGGCCGGGGAGCCGGTCGATCTCGGCGAGGGAAGCGTCCACCGCCTGCACGTAGAAGGACCGGCCGCCCGCGAAGAAGCCGTCCTTGTAGCAGAAGGCGCAGTGGTGGGGGCAGCCGCGGGAGACCACGATCGAGTTCGGGACGAGGTAGAGCCCGCGGCGGATGAGGTCGCGGCGCACCGGCGGGAGGCCGGCGAGCGTCCGCGTGCGCGAGCGGTAGACGCGGGCGGGTCGCCCGGCGCGGAAGTCGGCGAGAAGGCGCGGCCACGCCTCCTCCGCCGGCCCGATCACGATCGCGTCCGCGTGCCGGGCCGCCTCCTCGGGGAGCGCGGTCACGTGGAGGCCGCCGAGCACGACGAAGGCGCCGCGGGCCCGGTAGCGGTCGGCGATCGCGTAGGCTCTCCGGGCCGACGTCACGTACACCTCGATGCCGACGAGATCGGGTGCGGCGTCCGTGTCGAGATCCTCGACGTGCTCGTCCTGGATGCGGACCCCGTCTTCCGGGTCGAGGTACCCGGCGAGCGTGGCGAGGCCCAGCGGGGGGAAGAGCGAGTACTTGATCGGGCGGAAGAACGGGCTTCGCGCCTCGGTGAGGGCGGGCAGCAGCAGCTCGACCCTCACCGCCCCCTCTCCCCCATCGCGAGCATCGAGACCTCGCGCTCGCGCGGGCCGTCGAGCTCGACGAGCAGCACGCGCTGCCACCGCCCGAGCTGGAGGCGGCCGTCCGCGACGTTCAGGGTCTCCGCCGTACGCAGGAGGAGCGCCTTCGCGTGGGCGTGGCCGTTGGGACGCTCGTCGGCGGGCACGCCCGGCCGGCGGTGCAGCTCGTCGTGGGCGTAGCCCGCGGCGCGCGGCGAGAGCCGCTCGAGCAGCGCCAGCAGGTCGGTGAGGAGCAGCGGCTCGTTCTCGTTGACGCAGATCCCCGTGGTCGTGTGCCGGGTCTGCACGTTGACCCAGCCGGCCTCGAAGCCCGCGGCCTCCAGGAAGGCCTCGACCCGGGCGGTCAGGTCGACGACGCCGACCGGCTCCGTCGTCCGGATCCGTGCCCGGCTCACCGCCACCCCGAAGTCGATCGTGTCGGACCGCGGCACCTCGCTGTCCGGCCACGGCTCCCACGCCCCCACGAATCCGTTCCCCTCCATGTCGCCCTCCTGCCCGGTCCGCCGGGCACGTCCTCGAAGTTGGGCCGGGGAGGCCGGGAAGACCTGACGGTTCGGTCAGCAGTCGCTCAGCGACCGTTGAGATCCCCGGCCCTTGCGGGCTGGTGTTGAAACCCGCGCGGCCTCGGTTATGATTTCCGTAACACCTCATGCCCCTGACCCACCGTGCCTTCCCCGCCCTCCTGGGCGTGCTGGCCTCCGCCCCTGGTCGGCCCGCGGCGGCCCAGGCGCCGCAGCCCTCGCCGACGCCGCCCGCCTATGCGGAGACCCTCCAGGTGACCGCGACCCGGGTTCCGGAGGGGATCGACCGCGTGCCCACGTCGATCCAGGTGGTCACCGGGGAAGAGCTGCGCGAGCGGGGCGCCGTCGATCTCCGGGGGGCCCTCGCCCTCCTGGCCGGCGTCGACGTCGCTCCCGGCGGCGACTCGGGGCCCGCCGGCTCCGTACCCGAGTTTTGGGGCCTCAAGGAGTTCGACGCCCTTCTCCTGGTGGTCGACGGCGTGCCGTGGGGGGGCGCGTTCAATCCGGATCTCGCGACGCTCGACCTCGGCGACGTCGAGCGCATCGAGGTGCAGCGGGGCCCGGCGCCGGTGATGTACGGCGCCACGTCCTTCGTCGGCGTGGTCCAGGTCGTCCGCCGCGCCCCGGGGGGGAAGGGCACGCGCGTCGCGGCGAGGGGCGGCAGCTTCGAGACGGGCGGGGTCGGCCTCGCCACGCACCTGCCGAGCTGGGCCGGGTTCGAGTCGTCGCTCTCGGCCGACTTCGAACGGCAGGGCTTCCGCGACGAGCGCACCTCGTTCGAGAAGGGGCACGCCCTGTGGCGCAACCGGCGCGTCGCGGGGGCGGGGGTCGCGAGCTTCGACCTCGACGCCACGCTGCTGCGGCAGCAGCCGGCAAGCCCCAGCCCGCGCACCGGGCCCGCGCTGTCCCCCCTCGTCCCCCTCGACGCGAACCACAACCCGCTCGGCGCGCGCCTCGACGAGGACCGTCTCTTCGCCCGGCTCGGCTACGACCGCCAGACGGGCTTCGGCGACTGGACGACGGTGCTCGCGCTCACCCACTCCGCGCAGGACCAGTACCGCGGCTTCCTCACGAGCGTCTCCTCCACCACACCGAACGCCGCCGGCTACCGCGCGGCGATCGACCAGAACGACCTCTACTTCGACACCCACGCGGCCCTGACGAAGCGCGGCGCCTGGCGCGCGGTCGTGGGCTTCGACACCCTCTTCGGGCGGGCCGAGGCCGAGGGGGACTCCTTCGACTACGCCGTGGCGCTCGACGGCAGCGGCGCCCCGTCGTCGATCCCGATCGGGACCGAGGCCGGGATCCGCGACACCCGCCTCTTCCTCGGGCTGTACGCGAACGTCGAGTGGGAGCCCTCGCCGGCGTGGCGCCTCGAGGCCGGGGCGCGGCTCAACCACACGCGCGAGGAGCGCGGCGAGGGCGGGGCGGCCGACACGGGCGGCGAGGCCGAGGGCCGCCGCAACGACACGCGGCCGTCGGGCGGCGTGGGGGTCACGTTCACCGCGTGGCAGCACGGGAGCGACGCGCTGCGCTTCTTCGCGAACGCCAAGAGCACGTTCAAGCCGGCGGCGATCGACTTCAATCTCGCCGAGGCCGCGGGCGAGGGGGAGGGGGGCGGGATCCTCGAGCCGGAGACGGCGCGCAGCGGCGAGGCGGGCGTGAAGGCCGAGATCCTCGGGCAGGCGCTGCGCCTCGAGGCCGACGCCTTCCTGATGGACCTCGACAACATGGTGATCTCCCAGGCGGTGGGCGGCCTGCCCGCCCTCGCCAACGCCGGCCAGACGCGCTTCAAGGGCGTCGAGGTCTCGGCCGACTGGCGCCTCGCCGGCGCCCTCGTGGCCCGCGGGAGCTACGCCTGGCACGACGCGCGCTTCCGCGACTACCTGACCGAGTTCGACGGGGAGCCGACCCAGCTCTCCGGGAAGAGCCTCGAGATGTCGCCGCACCATCTCGGCGCCTTCGGTCTCGCCTGGTCCCCGGCCCGCGGCCTCTTCGCGTCCGCCGAGCTCGGCGTCACCGGGAGCCGGTACCTGAACAAGAGGAACACCGCCGTCGCCGAGGGGTACGCCACGCTGTCCGCCCTCGCCGGGTGGCGCAACGACCACCTCGAGCTGCGCCTGAGCGGGCGCAACCTCACCGACCGGCGCGACCCGGTGGCCGAGAGCGAGCTGGGCGACGCGCAGTACTACCGCCTCTTCCCGCGCCGGGTCGACGCCGCCGCCGTCGTACGGTTCTGATCCTGTCTACCGTCTCGTTGCCCCGCTCGGTGGTAGGACTGCTCGTCGGTTTGTGCGCCGTGTGCGTCGTCGCCGTCGCTTTCCTGCTCGGCCGTGTCACGGCCCCGGCGCCGGCGACCGCGCCGGCGGGGGTCGACGCAGCCGGTCCAGTGGCAACCGCAGGGATGCCCGAGGCGTCCCGCGTTCGGTCCACCGAAGCGCCGGACGCCGGCGAGGCGTCAGGCCAGGGACTCGCCTCCGCCCCATCGGCCCGGCCCGAGTCTCCGGCCGGCGGCGGACCCGATGCCGCGGCGATCGTGGCCTATTTCAGGCAGATGGACGCCGTCGCGGCCGAGGCCAAGGCCAGCCAGGATCCCCAGGCCCTGGCTCGCGGCGTCCTGGATCAGACGCTGTCGGGCAACATGGGCGCGATCGAGGGCCTGATCGCCACCCAGCGCTCCCTGGAGGCGCGGTTGGGACAGATCGTGCCACCGCCCGCCTGCCGCGAGCACCACCAGCGCAGCGTCCGCCTCTTCGGGCGGGCGATCACCTTGCTCGAGCGCACGCGCGACGCGATGTCGGACCAGGGCGCTTCGGACCTCGGCAGCGTCGCGGCCGAGGGCCGCGCGATCGAGACGGAGGCGCGGGCCCTCGACGCTCTCGCCAACGACCTCCGGCGCGCCGCCGGCCTGGCCCCCGTTCCCTGACCGATCAGGAAACTCAGTCGCTGGCGAGGCGCCGCGGGCGGCGGGTGAGGCCGGCGGCGAGGCCCGCGCCGAAGAGGAGGCCCTCGCCGACACCGAGGGCGACGCGCGTCCGCGGGCCGAGGCCGTCCTCCCCGAAGAGGCGGCCGAGCACGTCGAGACGCACTCGTGTCCCCGGGAAGCCGGCGACGATCGCGTCGAGGCTGGGCGCGCCCAGCCGCCCCCCAGCGGCGGAGACGAGGCCCGCGGCGAAGGCGCACGCGAGTGCCGTGGCCAGGACCGTGACGAGACGCGCGCGACCGCGGGGCGCGGCTGCGCCTCCCACCACCCGTCGAGTGGCGAAGCCGAAGCCGAAGCCGGCCGCCGCGCCGAGGCACAGCCCCTCGAAGCCGCCGCCGATCTCCGGCCGGCCGACGCCGAAGAGCGAGTCGAGGAGAGAAGACGCGAGGCGATGGGACACGACGCCCACCAGCCCGCCCCCCACGGCGCCGAGCACGGCGAGGGTCGGCACCCGCCAGGAGCGGACCAGCACCTCGGCCGCGGCCAGTCCGGAGCCGACCCCGGCCGCGCCCGCTCCGGCGACGAGAGCCCCGACGAGGGCGAGCGCGCCCAGCAGCGAGGGGTCGGTCGAGCCGCCGAGCGCGGCCATCGCGAGGCCTCCGAGAAGGCCGGCCACCGCGCCCGCGACCACGCCGCCCGCGGACGCGGACGCCCAGCGCGAGCCGGCGAGGCGCAGCGCCCGCACGAGTCGCAGGCCCGCGAGGGCGGCCCAGGCGGCGGGGCCGGCCGGCGGCCCGAGGAGCGGGACCGGCCCCGCCCCTGCGACGTCCCAGCGGCTGTCCCGCAAGTACGCCCACGCCCTGGCGTGGCCCGGACCGCGGCCGAGCCGGCGCAGGACCTCCGCGGTGCCGAGGGCGTGCAGCTCCTCGGCCGCGTCGCGGCGCGCCTCGTCGGTCGCCGCGGGGTCGAGGAGGCGCGCGAGCGGGTCGGCCATTCGCTCGGCGGGGCCGGCCGGGGGCACGGGCGGTTGGAGCACGGCGGAAGGGAGGTCTCTCCCGTCGTCCTCGTCCTCCACCACCGAACAGACGAACTGGTAGCCGTGGCGCGACACCGTGCGGATGAACGAGCGGCCGCCGTCCTCGCCGAGCGTGCGCCGCAGGGTGCGGATCGCCTGCGAGAGTGCGCCGTCCGAGACGACCACGTCGGCCCAAGCGCGATCGAGGATCTCCCGCCGGTGGAGCGCGACCTCGCGCCGCTCGACGAGGAGGACGAGGAGGTCGAGGTAGCGCGGGATGAGCGCCACCTCGCGCCCGCCCCGGCGCAGCGAGCGGCGGGACGGTGAGAGCGTGAACTCCCCGAAGCGGTAGCGGGTCCGGGGCACCGGTGGCATCCTTGCGGATGCTAACCGCGCGGGGCCTCACCGCCAAAGAGCCGCTCGGGCCGGAGGGTGGAAGATGAGCGAGCCCTATCCCGACTTCGTGGCGCGCTTCTACGACGCCGTCTACGCGCAGGTGCGGGACGGCGTCGACAACGCGTGGTACCTCGACCGCATGGCCGAGGCGACCGGGCCGGTGCTGGAGATCGGGTCCGGCACCGGCCGGCTGCTCGTGGAGGCCCGGCGCCGCGGGATCGACGCCTGGGGGATCGACCTCAGCCCGGCGATGGTCGAGCGCTGCCGGGCGAAGCTCGCGCCGGGCGACCGCGGGCGGGTGTCCGTCGGCGACGCGATCTCTCTCCGGACGGACCGGCGCTTCGCCCTCGTGTGCGCGCCCTTCCGGGTGCTGTCGCACGTCTACGAGACCGCCGACCAGCTGCGCCTCCTCGACGCGGTGCACGACGCCCTCGAGCCGGGCGGGGCGTTCGTCTTCGACCTCTACGTCCCCTCGCTCAAGCTCCTCCTGGAGGGAATGCCCGAGCTCGCCGACTTCGACGGCCAGCACGCGCCCGGCCGGAGGCTGAGGCGGGTCGTCTCCTCGCTCCCCGCCGACCTCTCGCGCCAGACGAACCGGGTCCGCATGAGCTTCCTCTGGGAGGAGGAGGACGGCGAGCACCGCGGCGACTGGGAGTTCGAGATGCGCTTCTTCTTCCGGTACGAGATCGAGCACCTCGTGGCGCGCTCGAGGCTCACCCTCGAGACGATCCACGGCGACTTCGCCGGCGGGCCGCTCGCGGCGGGCTCGCGCGAGTACGTCGTCGCCTGCCGCCGGCCGGTGCGCTGAGGGGTTCCCCGGACCTATACTCCGGCCATGATGACCGCTCTCGCCCTCCTCCTCGCGGCCCAGGCCGCCGCCGCTCCCTTCCCTGCCCCCGACTGCGCCGTCGTGCCCGGCTGGAAGCAGCAGGGCGAGGCCCGCTCCTACGACGCCGAGAACCTCTTCGACTACATGAACGGCGCCTCCGAGGGTTACTTCTCCTACGGTTTCACGCTCATGAAGGGCACGAGCTGCGCGGACGCGGCCGGGGACCAGCTCGTGATCGACGTCTCCGAGATGGGTGACCCCGACCGCGCGTGGGGCTTCTTCCAGGCCCAGCGCGACCCGGGCTCGCCGGTCGAGGCGATCGGCTCGGCCGGGCAGGTCCTGCCCCGCAGCGCCGCCTTCGCGAAGGGCCGCCACTACGTCGAGATCAAGGCGAGCTCCGACAAGGACCACCGGGACGCCCTGCGCGCGTTCGTCGTGGCGCTCGAGGCCCGCGTCCCCGGCGAGGCGCGGGTGCCGGCCGCCGTGGCCTGGTTCCCGCAGGACGGTCTCGTGCCCGGCTCGATCCGCCTCGTGCCGGAGAGCGTTCTCGGCCTTCGTTCGCTCAAGGAGGGCTTCCTCGGGCAGTACGCCGCGGGCCGGGCCTTCGTCGTGCTGGAGGCGAGCCCGGAGGCGGCCGGGGCCACGATGCAGGCGCTGCGCACCCGCTTCGCGGGAGCGGCGGCGGTTCCCGGTCTCGCCGACGAGGCCTTCTCGGCGCAGGACCAGTACCTCGGCCGCCTGCTCGTCTTCCGCAAGGGCGCGCGCGTGGCCGGGGCCTCGAACGCCGCCACGGACGCCGACGCGGCGGCCCTGGCGAAGGCCCTGGCCGCCAGCCTGCCGTAGTCGTTCGTCGCGCCCGCGGTCAGCGCGCGGCCCGCGCGGTCGCGAGCCCGCGCGCAAGCGCGCTTCCGACGGTCTGTCACCGATGACCCCGACCCTCTTTGTCGCGGTTGGCTTTCTCCCTCTTCGAGCGACTGTTCGCGGCGGCCGGCCCGTGCCGCACACGGAGTGAGAACGCGTCCTGAACATGGCACGGCTCGGGGCATTCCTTCACGACTCTCGGGCCCTGTGCCTGTTCTTGGCGGTGTTGCCACCTTGATCGCCGTCAGCGCGGTCTTCCGCTTCAACGAGGGACTGGCCCTGGGGCTGCTGTCGGGCGGCGTGACCCAGTCGGCGGCGCTCGGTACCGGGCTCAGCGCAATCGCCGAGTTGCCGATTTCCGGGTCCGCTAGCGGCCCCGTCGGCCGCGCTCGCGCTCCAACTCCTGCGACGCGCTGGTAAGATCCGCCGTCGTGACGGGTCTCGGTGGACGAGGCCGACGAGGGGGGAGACGACCGATGACGAAGCTAGGCCCTTTCCGCCTCGCGGCGCTCGCGACCGCGGCTTTCGGCTTGACGTCCCTCGCTCTCGCGCAGGAGGGGGAGCTGCCGGTGAAGGAGATCCCGAACCTCGGCGAGGCGGCCGAGTGGTACTTCTCGCCGGATGGCGCGCGGCTGATCGGCAACGCGAAGCGCGACGGCGACGCCGCCCACATGGTCTACGTCGCGAGCCTCGACGGCCGCGAGATCCGGCGGATCAACGACAGGGGCGAGGACGCCTGCTCGCACTTCTTCCCGGACGGCAGGCGAATCGTGTGGACCTCGACGCGCGACAACCTCGACATGCCGAAAGGCAACTGGTCGGACCCGCGTGACTATCCCCGGGGCGCCGAGCTCTACCTCTCGAACGCCGACGGCACCGACGTGAAGCGGCTCACCAGCAACCGCTACTACGACGCCGAGGTGAGCGTCTCGCCCGACGGCAAGTGGCTGCTCTTCACGCGGCAGGTCGACGGCAAGCTCGATCTGTGGCGCATGCGGCCGGACGGGACGGGCGAGACGCAGATCACGAGGACCGACGAGTGGCAGGAAGGCGGCTCCTTCTACATGCCGGACAGCGAGACGGTCCTCCTGCGGGCGTGGAAGCGAGCGGACGAGGCCCAGCGCGGCCGTCCGATGACGGTCTTCACGATCCGTCACGACGGGACGAGCCTCGAGCCGATCACCACCGATCCGGACATGAACTGGGCCCCCTACCCGGCCCCCGACGGGATTCACTTCGTCTACGTGCGGAACCTGCCGCCCCAGAACTTCGAGATCTTCCTGTTCGACATGAAGACGAAGGAGAAGCGGCGACTCACGAGCTTCCCCGGGTTCGACGGCTTCCCGGCCCTGTCGCCCGACGGCAGGACCATGGCCTTCGCCTCGAGCCGGGGCGCGAAGCCCGGCGAGCGGATGCTCAAGACCTACCTGATGGACGTCTCCTCGCTGGGTCTCGGCGCGAAGTAGGCGGCCGGGAGGGGTCCGACCGCGAGCTCAGTCGCCGGCGCGGCGGCGCGGGCGGCCGCCGCCGATCGCCGGCCCGGCGAGGCCTTCTCGGCGCAGGACCGGTACCGGCCGCCTCCCCTGGGTCCTCAGGCGAAGAGCGACTGGGCGCGGGTGAGACGCCGCGCCACCTCGACGCCGTGCGGGCAGCGCACGGCGCACCCGGCGCAGTCGCCGCACCGCACGTCGCGCTGCGCCGCCGGCAGGGCGAGGAACTGCTCGCGGCCGAGCGCGAACTGCCCGTAGCCCTCGGCGTAGGTCAGGTAGCGCAGCACGTCCGCCACCGGCAGGCCCTTGGGGCACGTCCCCTCGCACTGGCCGCACATCGAGCAGTAGTCAGGCCGGATCCGCTCGCCCCAGGCGACGAGCTTCTGCTCGTCCTCCTTCGTCCACGGCTCGGCCATGGCGCGCAGGTTCTCGTCGAGCTGGGCCATGTCGGTGATGCTGGGGATGGTCGTGTGGACGAAGGGGTCCCGCAGCGTCCACTTGAGGGCGGCCAGCATCCCGCCCTTCGCCGCCCGCTTCTCGCGCATGGCCGCCGCCTCGGGCCCCCGCCCCCCCGCCATCACCTTCATGGCTACGACCCCGACCCCCGCGTCGTGGAGCGACTTCATCAGCGCGTCGTTGCGGTCGCCCATCGTGAAGTTGTAGGTCACGAGGACGACGTCCATCTTCTTCTCGATGGCGGCGGGGATGACCTCCGAGTGCCCGGAGTGCAGGCTCACCCCCGCGAAGCGGGCCTTGCCCTGCTCCTTGGCCGTGCGCTGGGCGTCGAGGAGCTCGTCGGTGAGGTCGGCGGCCGAGCGCTTGCCGTGGAGATACCAGATGTCCACGTGGTCGGTGCCGAGCTGCCGCAGGCTCTCCTCGAGGTGGGCGAGGGCCTCCGCCTTCGTCCCGCCGCCCGTCTTGGTCGAGATGTAGAGCTTGTCCCGCCGGCCCTTGAGGGCCGCGCCCACGAGGCGCTCGTTGTTGCCGCCCTGGTAGCCGCGCGCGGTGTCGAAGAGGTTCACGCCGAGGTCGGCCGCTCGCTCGATGACGCTCTGGTCGGACGTGATCATGCAGCCGAAGGCGACCTCGGTGACCTCGAGGCCCGTCTTGCCGAGCTTGCGCTTGCGGAGGACCGGGGCGCCGGAGGAGGCGGGCGCGGCCGCGGGCGGCGCGGGCTTCGGCGTGTCGAAGGACGCGTGGGCCGCGGCGGGCAGGGCGAGGCCGCCGAGGGCGGAGGCGGTCAGGAACTCGCGTCGAGAGCGGGAACTGGACATGGCTCAACTCCTCCGATCGGTGCGTATCGACCCGAGTGTGCCCCGACCCCGGGACGTCCCGCCATGGATCGTTCGATCCCCTGCGACGGCGGGCGGTCCGGGGTCGTCCGGCTGCACCCGCAGGCGCGCCACGGCCACCCGTGAGTTGCGGTATCGTGCGCGGCGGGCCGACCCTTCCGGCCTTCGACGAGGAGGCTCATTCATGCGCAAGGCTTCATTCCCGATGGCGGTCGGGACCGCGGTCGTCATCGCGGCGGTGGCGGGACCCCAGCTCCTGTCCCAGGAGCTCGTCGCGGAGACGCGCTCCGAGGTCCCGGCGCTCACCGAGCTGCACGAGGTGGTCGTGCCGCTGTGGCACGAGGCCTGGCCGAAGAAGGACTACAAGATGATGAAGGACCTGCTGCCGCAGGTCCGCACCGGCGTCGCGAAGGTGACCGAGGCCCGGCTGCCCGGCATCCTGCGCGACAAGCAGGCGGCCTGGGACCAGGGGCTCGCCGGCCTGAAGGAGGCGGTCGCTCGCTACGAGGCCGCGGCGGCCTCGGGCTCGGAGCCGGGGCTGCTCGACGCGGTCGAGGCCCTGCACTCCCGCTACGAGGGGATGGTCCGCCTCACGCGGCCGGCGATGAAGGAGCTGGACGCCTTTCACGTGCCGCTCTACGACGTCTACCACCACGCCCTCGCGGCGAAGGACTGGCCCGCCGTCGTGGCGTCCGCAGGCGAGATGGCCAAGGCCTGCGGCGCGCTCGCCGGCGCTCCCCTGCCGAAGCGCTTCGCCGAGCGCGAGGCCCAGGTGCGGCCGGAGATCACCGCGCTGTGCGGGAAGACCGACGGGCTGAAGGCGGCGGCGGCGGGGTCCGACCGCAAGGCAACGGCCGACGCCGTCGAGGCCGTCCACGCGCAGTACGAGAAGGTCGAGGCGCTCCTGCGCTAGCGCGGCGATCATCGGGACGGATGCTATCATTCGCCCCTTCGGGAGGCCTGACCACGTGCGAGAGCCGGGCAGCACGACCGGGCGGGTCCGTCGCATCGCCGCCGCCGTGGCCGCGGGAGCGATCGTCGCCTCGCTCCCGGCGGTCGGCTGCACGCGCGGCGCGCCCGCTCGGCGCATGGTGGCGGCCACCGTGTTCCCCCTCCACGACCTGACTCGACGCGTGGCGGGCGACCGGCTCGACGTGCGGCTCGTCCTCGCCCCCGGGCTCGACCCCCACGACTACGAGCCCCGCCCCAAGGACGTGGCCGGGCTGCAGGACGCGAGCCTCATCTTCGCGGTGGGGCTCGGCCTCGACCCGTGGGCCCTCGCTCTCGCCCGCAGCGCGGGCGCCGGCGAGGCCCGCGTCTTCGAGCTCGGGCCCCTCATGGACCCGATCCTCGCCCCGCCCGGGATCATCCGCACCGAGCCCCTCATCGACCCGCACTTCTGGACCGATCCCCTGCGCGCGCTGCGCGCGGTGGACGTCATCGTCGACGCGCTCTCCAGCCTCGACCCCGAGGGGGGGCCGTTCTACCGGGAGCACGCCGGGACGTTGAGGCGGCAGATCCAGGCCCTGCACGAGGAGGTCGCCCGGGACTCGGAGACGTGGACCCGGCGGCGGGTGGTGACCTTCCACGGCTCGCTCTTCTACTTCGCCGCGCGATACGGCCTGCAGGTCGTGGGGGTCGTGCAGCCGGTGCCGGGCACCGAGCCGACCGCCCAGCACATGGCCGCGCTCGTGGCCGAGCTCGGTGGGTCGCCGGGGGCCGCGCTCTTCACCGAGCCGCAGATGGAGTCGCAGCTCGCCCGGGCCCTCGCCCGCGAGGCGGGGGTGGGGGTCCACGAGGTGGACGCGCTCGGCGGGGGACCGCGGGCCCTGAGCTACGAGGAGCTCGTGCGGGGGATCGCGCGGGCGATGGACGGGGCGCTGCGGTGAGCGTCGCTCTGCGCGCGCGAGGGGCCACCGTCGAGATCGGCGGCCGGCGCATCCTCGACGACGTGAGCTTCGAGGTCGCGCGGGGCGAGTTCGCCTGCCTGTGCGGCCCCAACGGCGGCGGCAAGACCACGTTCCTCAAGGCCGCGCTCGGCCTCGTGCCGCTCGCCGCCGGCGAGATCGAGGTGCTCGGGGCGCGTCCGGGAGCGTCCGGGAGCGCGGTCGGCTACCTGCCGCAGGCGAAGACCTTCAACCCCGGCTTCCCCGCGCGGGTGGTGGACGTGATCGTGGCCAACCGCCGCGGCGCGTGGCCGGTGCGGGTATCTCCCGCCGACCGGGAGGCGGCGCGAGCCGCCCTCGCCCGGGTCGGCGGCGAGCGGCTCCTCGACGAGCGCCTGCGCGGGCTCTCGGGCGGAGAGATGCAGCGTGTCTACCTCGCGCGGGCCCTGGTGAACGAGCCCGCTCTCCTGCTGCTCGACGAGCCGACCGCCGGGGTCGACGCGCGCGGGCGCACGGAGTTCCTGGACCTCCTGGCCGGGGTGGCCGCCCACGCGGACCTCGCCGCCGTGCTCGTCACGCACAACGCGGCCGCCGTGCGCCGGCTGGCGAACCGGGCCGTCTACCTGGACGGGCGGGTGCGGGCGTGGGGACCGCCCGCCGAGGTGCTCGACCGCGAGTGGGACCGGGCCGCCTTCGGCGGCCACGACCACGAGGCCCCGGCGAGCCCCCTTTGCGAGGACGAGTGATGGGCGAGCTGCTCGAAGGCCTCGTCTCCCCCTTCGCGCAGGGGTTCGTGCGCCGTGCCCTCGGGGCCGGGCTCGCCCTCGGCGCGGCCGGGGCGCTCCTCGGCGTCTTCATCGTGCAGCGCGGCCTGGGGCTGCTCTCCGACGGCCTCGCCCACGCCACATTCGGCGGCCTCGCCCTGGGCCTCCTGCTCGGCGCGACGGTGGACCGCGCGATCTGGGTGGCGCTGCCCTTCACGGTGGCGATCGCCCTCGGCATCCAGTACGTGCGGCGGCGCACGTCGCTCGGCGGCGACGTGGCGACCGGCGTCTTCTTCGCCGTCTCGTTCGCCGCCGGCATCCTGTTCCTCGGCTTGCGCCCGGCCCGCTCCGCCCCGGTGAACGTGGAGGGACTCCTCTTCGGCAGCCTGCTCGCCGTCTCCCCGGAGGCGCTCTTCGTCATCCTCGCGGTCGCGGCCCTGGTGGTCGTGGTGCTGGCCTTCGTCGGCCCGCGCCTCGCCTACGCCACGTTCGACGCCGAGCTCGCCACCCTGTCCGGGGTGCCGGTGGCCGCGCTCGAGTACCTGCTGCTCGCCCTAACCGCCCTGGTCGTGGTCGTGGGCGTGAAGACGGTGGGCGTCGTGCTGGTCTCCGCTTTCGTCGTGATCCCGGCCGCGACCGCGAGCCTCGTGGGCCGGACGCTGGGCGGCATCGCCCTTCTCGCGGTGACGCTCTCCCTGCTGGGGACGGCATTCGGCCTCTTCGCCTCCTACCACCTCAACGTGGCCACGGGCGCCACGATCATCCTGACCCTGGGAGCGATGTTCTTCCTCGCCCTCGTGCTGCGGCGGAGGTGACGGAAGGGCTCCCTCCGGACGAGGCCCGGGCGCGGCTCGCCGCGCTCGTGGACTCGCTGTCCCTCGAGCCCTCCCCGCCTTCGCCGTGCCCGTACCTGCCCGGCCGCGATTCGCGCCTCGTGGCTCTTCGCCCCGAGCGGTTCTCCCCGGGGCTCTACGGCCTGTTCCTCGACCTCAACTTCCGCCGCCTCGGGACGGTCGTCTATCGCCCGACCTGCGAGGGCTGCCGCGAGTGTCGCCAGCTCCGCGTGGACGCCCGGCGCTTCCGCCCCACCCGCGCCCAGCGCCGCTGCTGGAAGCGCAACGCCGACCTGGCGGCCGCGGCCGGGCGGCCCGAGGCCACGGCGGAGAAGCACGAGGTCTACCGCCGCTACCTCGAGACGCGGCACGACGGGCAGATGAGCGGGTCGTGGGAGGAGTTCCGGGACTTCCTGCACGAAGCGCCGGCCATCACGCGGGAAGTGGTGCTCCGCGTGGACGGGCGCCTCGTCGGGGCGGGGATCTACGACGCCCTGCCCGAAGCCCTTTCCGCCGTCTATTTCTACTTCGATCCCGACCTCGCCTCCCGCTCCCCGGGCACCCTCAACGTCTTGTGGCTCGTCGAGGAGTGCCGACGCCTCGGCCTGCCCTGGCTCTACCTCGGCTACCAGGTGGCGGGGAGCCCGAGCATGGACTACAAGGCCCGCTTTCGCCCGCACCAGGTGCTCGGTGACGACGGCCAGTGGCGCTAGAATGAACCCATGACGCTGGTTGCCGAGCCCGCACGACCGCACGACCTGCGGGGGGCCCTCGACCTGCTGGGCCGCTCCGAGCTGACCGACCAGGACGTGGCCGCGGGCTGGGGCCACTACTTCGTCGTCCGGGAGGACGACGGGCGGGTGGTGGGGGTCGCTGGCCTCGAGATCCACGGCGAGGACGGCCTCCTGCGCAGCGTGGCCGTGGACCCGGAATACCGGGGCCAGGGCCTCGCCGCCTCGCTGGTGGAGGGCGCCATGGAGCGCGCGAAGCGGGTGAGACTGCGCGCGGTCTACCTCCTCACCACGGGCGCCCGGGACTACTTCGCGCGCCGTGGCTTCGCCGACTGCGCCCGCGAGGACGCGCCGGAGGCGATCCGCGAGTCGTGGGAGTTCCGCATCGGCTGCCCGTCGACCGCCGCGTTCATGAAGCGGCCCGTCGCCTGAGCACCGACCGCCGAAACTCGAAACGCGCTCTCTCGAGCGCCCGCCGTGCCCGGAGGAACCCATGAGCCGCCTCGCCGCCCTTCTCGCCGCCGGCCTCGCCCTGCCCGTGCCCCTCGCCGCGGCGCCGTCGCGCTTCACCGCGACCGAGATGATCAAGCTCCAGCGCCTGGCCGACCCGCAGGTCTCGCCCGACGGGTCGCGGGTGGCCTACGCCGCGACCGCGATCGACCTCGCCGGCGGAAAGCGGGAGACCGACCTGTGGCTCGTCCCCGTCTCCGGCGGCGAGCCGCGCCGGGTGACCTCGAGCCCCGCCTCCGACTCGCGCCCGCGGTGGAGCGCGGACGGCAAGCGGCTCGCGTTCCTCTCGACCCGCGAGGGGGGGTCCCAGGCGTGGGTTCTGGATCTCGGGGGCGGCGAGGCGCACAAGGTCACGTCGCTCGCGACGGGGGTCGACGGGTTCGAGTGGATCGACGCGAAGCGGCTGCTCGTGCTGACCGAGGTCTTCCCCGAGTGCGGTGCCGACGACGCGTGCAACGCGAAGCGCCTCGGCGAGCTCGGCAAGCCCTCCTCCGCCCGCGCCTACGACGAGCTGCTCTTCCGGCACTGGGACACCTGGGACGACGGCCGCCGCAACCACCTGCTCGCGGTGCCGGTCGAGGGCGGGGCCGCCCTCGACCTGACGCCGGGCGGCGGCGACGCCCCGCCCTTCAGCCTCGGGGGCGAGGACTGGTCGGCATCGCCCGACGGCCAGGAGGCCTGCTTCTCGAGGAAGGACGCGACGGACGAGGCCTGGAGCACGAATGCCGACGTGTTCGTCGTGCCCACGGCGGGCGGCGCCGCCCGGCGCGTGTCCGACGCGGCCGGCTACGACGGGGGCTGCCGGTACAGCCCGGACGGGACGCTCCTCGCGTGGCGCTCGCAGCGGCGCGCCGGCTACGAGGCCGACCGCTGGCGGCTCGTGGTCATGGACCGCAGGAGCGGCGCGAAGCGCACGCTGACGGAGGCGTTCGACCGGCACGTCGACTCCTTCGCGTTCTCGCCCGACTCGAGAACGGTCTACTTCACTGCCGACGAGGCCGGCCGCTCGCACGTCTTCTCCGTGCCCGCGGCGGGCGGCGCGATCACGACGGTGCTCGCGGGCGGCACCTTCGGGGACCTCTCCGTCCTCCCCGACGGGAAGACGCTCGTCGCGACGCAGGTCGCCCTCACCCACCCCACCGAGGTCGTCCGCTTCGGCGCCGACGGGAAGGGCCTCGCGCGGGTGACGCGCGCGAACGACGCCTTCCTCGCCGCCTTCGGCCTGCGCCCGGCGGAGAGCGTGACGTACACGGGCGCGGCCGGGAAGAGCGTCCAGGCCTGGCTGGTGAAGCCGCCGGACTTCGACCCGACCCGGAAGTACCCCCTCCTCGTCCTCGTCCACGGCGGCCCGCAGGGCGCCTGGACCGACGGCTGGACCTACCGCTGGAACGCGCAGGTCTTCGCGAGCGCCGGGTACGTGGTCTTCATGCCCAACCCGCGCGGCTCGACCGGCTGGGGACAGGAGCTCACCGACGACATCAACCGGGACTGGGGCGGCCGGGCCTTCGAGGACGTCATGAAGGGAACCGACTTCGCAGAGGCGCTCCCGTACGTGGAGAAGGGCCGGACCGCGGCCGCCGGCGCGAGCTACGGCGGCTACATGATCAACTGGATCGCGGGCCAGACCGACCGCTTCCGGGCCCTCGTCAGCCACGACGGCGTCTTCGACCTCGTGTCCATGTACGGCTCGACCGAGGAGCTCTGGTTCCCCGAGTGGGAGTTCGGCGGGCCCTACTGGGCGAACCCCGAGGGTTACACCCGCTACAACCCTCGCGACTTCGTGAAGGGCTTCAAGACCCCGACGCTCGTCGTCCACGGCGAGAAGGACTACCGCGTGCCGGTCGAGCAGGGGCTCGCGATGTTCACGGCGCTCCGCCGCCAGGGTGTCCCCGCCCGCCTCCTCGTCTTCCCCGACGAGAACCACTGGGTGCTGAAGCCCGCCAACTCCGTGCGCTGGTACGACGAGGTCATCGGCTGGCTCGACCGCTGGACGAAGCGGTGAGGGCGGGGCGGCAGCGCGGGGCGGCGGGAGGCGCGGCCCTTCTCGCCCTCGCGTCCGCCGGCGCCTGCCGGGATGCGAAGGCGCCCCCGGCAGCGGGCGAGGTCCGGGCGGGCTTCGCCGTGCGGGGAATGGACCCTCCGGCCGCACCCGGAGCCGCCGAGCCGAACCTCGCCGCGAGCGACGACGGCCGATTCCTCCTGAGCTGGATCGAGACCCGGCCCGGTGGGCGTCACGCCTTGCGCTTCTCCGCCCGCCGCCCGGGCGAGCTGTGGTCCGCTCCGCGAACCGTGGCCGAGGGGCCGTCCTGGTTCGTGAACTGGGCCGACTTCCCCCGGGTGGGGGCGCTGCCCGACGGGACCCTGCTCGCGCACTGGCTGGAGAAGAACCCCCGGGGCGGGCCCTACCAGTACGACGTGCGGCTCGCGCGGTCGACGGACGGGGGAACCACGTGGAGCGCCCCGGTCACCCCCTACCGCGACGGCACCCCGTCCGAGCACGGCTTCGTCTCCTTCGCCCCTACCGCCGAGGACCGGATGGGCGTCCTCTTCCTCGACGGGCGGGCGACGACCCGGGAGGGCGGGGCGATGGAGCTGCGCTTCGCGACCTGGGGTCGGGCGGGCGAGCCCTCGGCCGACGTCCTCGTCGACCCGCGCGTGTGCGACTGCTGCCAGACGGCGATGGCGCGCACCGCATGGGGGCTCGTTGCGGCCTACCGCGACCGGTCCGAGACGGAGACGCGCGACGTCGCGGTGCGACGGCTCGTGGACGGCTCGTGGTCGGAGCCGGTCTACCCGGGGGCCGAGGGCTGGACGATCGCCGCCTGTCCCGTGAACGGCCCGGCGATCGCCGCCCACGGGGATCGCGTCGCGCTCGCCTGGTTCACGATGGCGGGTGAGAAACCGGCGGTGCGGGCCGCGCTCTCGGAGGACGCCGGCGCCACGTGGTCGCCGCCGGCGACGATCGACGACGCGGGGCCCGCCGGCCGCGTCGACGTCGTCCTCGTCGCCCGGGGGGCGCTGGTCAGCTGGCTGGCGGGGGTCAGCGGAGGCGCCGAGATCCGCACCCGCGTCCTCGGACGGGACGGGACGCCGGGGCCGCCCGGCGTCGTCGCTCGGACGAGCGCGGTGCGGGCCAGCGGCTTCCCGCAGCTCGAGCGGGTGGGCGACGAGGTGGTGGTGGCGTGGACGGCGCCCGGAACGCCGGGCGAGATCCGCACGGCGGTCCTGGAGGGGGTCGAATGAAGGCGCGCATCGGCGGTGTCGAGATCGAGTACGAGGCGACCGGCGCGGGGCCGGCCCTGCTCCTCCTCCATGCCTTCCCGCTTGGCCTCTTCATGTGGGAGCCGCAGGCAGAGGCCCTCGCGGCGACACACCGCGTGGTGCGCTTCGACGCGCGCGGCTTCGGCGGCAGCGCCGCCGGCAACGGGCCGCTCACGATGGAGGCGATCGCCGACGACGGGGCGGCCCTCCTCGACCACCTCGGGATCGAGCGGGCGACCGTCGCCGGCTGCTCGATGGGGGGCTACGCCGCCCTCGCCTTCGTCCGCCGCCACCCGCAGCGGCTCACCGGACTCGTCCTGCAGGACACGCGGGCGGGGGCCGACACGGTGGAGGCGAAAGCCAACCGGGCCACGCTCGCCGCGAAGGTGCGGGCCGAGGGCCCGGGGGCGGCGGTCGAGGCCTTCCTGCCGAAGCTCCTCGGCGAGACGACGCACAGGGAGCGGCCGGAACTGGCGGCCCGCCTGCGCGAGCGCATCCTCGCCACCTCCCCCCAGGGCATCGCGAATGCCCTCCACGGCCTCGCCGCGCGCGCGGACTCGCGCGAGACACTCCCGACGATCGCGGTGCCCACCCTGGTGCTGGTGGGTGCGGAGGACGTCCTCACCCCGCCGTCCGAGGCCACGACGATGGCGGCCGCCATCCGGGGGGGCGCCTCGACGTGATTCCCGGAGCGGGCCACCTGGCGAACCTCGAGAACCCGGGTGCCGTGAACGCCGCCCTGCGCGCGTTCCTCGTTCGCCCGTCGAAAAACGCTTGACGGCTCGCTGCGATCGGGACCACACTCGCCAAAATCTTTGATCCCTCCAGGTAACCGGAGGAGGTGGCGCATGCGAAGAGCTTGCGGCGTCGTGGTGGCGTCGTGTCTCCTGTTGCCGGCCTGCGGAGGGGGAGGAGGAGGCTCCCCGACGGCGCCCCAGCCGACTCCGACGCCCGCACCGGTCGCGACCAGCGTCTTCAGCCGTCCGTTCAGCGTGGCCGGGGCACCCGCGGGCGACGTCGTCTACGGGTACCAGGACGTCCCCGTCCCGAACTCCGGCCAGGTGCAGGTCACCTTCGACTGGACGTTCTCGAGCTCCGACATCGACCTCGTGGTGACGCCCACCACGTGCACGGACCTCTTTGCCGCTTACAACAGCCAGTGCACGGTGCACGGCGCGGACCGGGCGGACCCCCCTGGCACGCGGGCGACCGTCAACTTCTCGCTGACCGCCGCGGCGACGATCCGCATCTGGGTCTACAACTTCACGCAGGCCGCCGAGTCGGGCGTGCTGAACGTCACCCTGACGCGGTAGCGCCCGGCTACCAGCCCGTACCCAGCCCCGTCAAAACGGAGGCGAAGACGGCGATCCCGTCCCACAGGTTCGACAGCCGCAGGTTCTCGTCGGCCGCGTGCTGGGCGTTGTCGTGGTTCACGATCGGGAGACCGACCACGGGCACGCCGAACGCCTCGGCGAAGACGTGGATGGGGACGCTGCCGCCGAGGGTGGGCAGAGAGACCACGGTCCCGTCCCCGGCCGCGGCCACCGCGCGGACGAGGGCGCGGGAGAAGGGGAGACCGAGGGGCGTCCGCGCCGCCGGGTAGCCGTCCTCCCACTCGAGGCGCACGAGCCGCGGCGTGCGCGCGCCGCTCGTCGAGGGTGGGCGCCTCGTGGACGACCGTGTACCCTGCGGCCCGCAGGTGCGCCTCGAAGCGCTCGCGCAGGACGGCCGGGCTCTGATCGGGCACGAGCCGGAAGTCGAACGAGGCCCGCGCCTCGGTGGGGATGGCGTTCGCGGCGCTCTCGCCCACCGCGCCCGCCGCGAGCCCTCGCACGTTGAGGGCGGGCAGCATGATCCGCTCGACGAGCCGGGCGTCCCCGGCCTCGGTCCCGGCGAGCGACAGCTCGTCCCGCAGCGCGGCGTCGACGTCCGGCACCGCGGCGAGCGCCTCTGTCTCCTCCGCCGTCCACGGGCGGACCTCGTCCGACCAGCCCGCGATCGCGATCCGCCCGTCGCGGTCGCGCAGGCCGGCCACGAGGTGGGCGAGCTCGACCGCGGGGTTCGGCGCCCAGTTGCCGTAGTGCCCGCTGTGCAGCGCCCGGGCCGGGCCGTACACGGTGAGCTCGAGGCCGAGCGTGCCGCGCGCCCCGAAGTAGACCTGCATCCTCCCGCTCTGGTGCACGGGGCCGTCGCAGACGAGCCAGGCGTCCGCGCGCAGGAGCGCACGGTGGAGAGCGAACGCGGCGGCGAGGTGGGGCGACCCGGCCTCCTCCTCCCCCTCGAAGACGAGCTTGAGGTTCACCGAAGGGCGAGCGCCGGCGGCGGCCAGGGCGTCGAGGGCGGCGGCGATGGCGATGATGGGCGCCTTGTCGTCGGACACCGAGCGAGCGTAGAGCCGAGCCTCCGGCCCGAGCGGCCCGCGCAGCGAGGTGATGTCGAGCGCCTTTGCCGTTGACGACGGCCCGTCGCGCAGGACGGGCGTGAACGGCGGGCTCGACCACTGCTCGGGCCGCACCGGCTGGCCGTCGTAGTGGGCGTAGAGGGCGAGGGTCCGGGGGGCGCCCACGTCGAGGGTCCCGTAGACGAGGGGCGGCCCGCCCGCGCCGTCCAGAAGCCGCGCCTCGAGCCCCCTCCGGCGCAGCATCCCCGCGATGTGCTCGGCGTTGCGGCGCACCCCCTCGGGGTCGGCCGGGACGTTGGGGATGGCCAGCAGCGCGGCGTACTCGCGCACGATGTCGGCCTGCCGCGAGCGCACGTGGGCGCGCACCGCGTCGAGCTGAGTGTCGGGCGAGGGACCCGCCGCGGCCGGCGCGGCGAGCGCGAGTACCAGCAGGACGTCACGTCCGCACGAGCGCACGAGGCCTCCTTTCGATTCAGCGGCCGGGCGCGTCGACCCGCGTGGCGAGGTCGTCGAGGGCGGCGCTCAGCCGCCCGAGCCCGGCCCGCGCCTCAAGGAGGCGCTCCTTCTCGCGCCGCACGAAGGCGGCGTAGGGCGAGACGGCCTCCCGCACGCGGGCGGCGGCGCGGTCGCGCTCGGCCTCGAAGCTGACGGTGAGCGCGGCCATCAGCTTCTCGCGCACCGCCGACACCTTGGCCGCGAGCTCGCGGCGGGCCTTCTCCCGCCGCGCGGGAAGAAGGAACAGGCCGATGAGCGAGAGCAGGCTCGCGGCGAGGATGCCGGTGACGTCGGCGGCGGTGGTGCTGGCGAGCACGGCCACGATCGTGCCGAGGCCGAGGGCCGAGACCTGCAGGAGCGCCGCCTGGGCCACCGACTCGCGCACCTTCTCGGCGAGCCGCCGCGCCTCGGACGGCGCGTCGTAGTGCTCCACCGCCGCCCGGGCCGCCTCGCGGACGCTCTCGAGGAGCCGGGCCCGGTCCCAGGCGAAGCGGTCGTCCACCCGGCCCTCCGAGCCCGGCCGCGCCGCCGGGCGCTCGGCGAGGAGAGCCATCACGTCCTGCCACTGCCCCAGCTCCGCCTCGACCATCCAGTCGACGATGCCGTCGACACGCCGCTCCACCTCGTACGGCAGTCCGGCCACCGCCTCCGCCTCGAAGTCGCGCCGGAGCCGCTCGCGATCGAAGAGCTCCCGGAAGCGGCCGAGCCGCAGCCGCTCGTCGAAGAAGGCGTTGCCGCGCCGCTCGAACTCGAGGAGCGCCTTCTCGACGTCGGAGAGGCGGAAGCGGAAGTCGCGGGTGAGCTCGGCGGACTGCTCGGTGAGGCGTGCCTCGATCGCCTCGAGGGCGGCGAGGTCGCCCTGCAGCACGTCGAGGCGCCGGGACACGAGCCCCGCCGCTTCCCGATGCGCCCGGCGCGCGACGCCGAGCGGGTTCCGGAGCTTGAGGCGGAAGCGCTCCTTCTCGTCGAGGGTCGCCGTGACCTTCGCCTCGAAGGCGGACAGGCCGCTTCGCTCGAGCGCGGCGGCATCGCCCTGCTCTCGCGCCCGCAGCGCCTCCCGCGCCGAGAGCGCGAAGACCTCGGGGCCCACCCCGAGGGTCCTCTCCGCCTGCTCCCGCACGAACGCCACGACCTTCGCTACGTCCTCCGGCGTCTCCAGGAGGTCGGCCTTGTTGAGGACGAGCACGACCTTCTTGCCCCACTGCCGGATCGCCTCGAGGAAGGCCCGCTCGCTCTCGGTGTAGGGGCGGTCGGCCGAGGTCACGAAGAGCACGAGGTCGGCCCTGGGCAGGAAGTCGCGCGTGAGCGCCTCGTGCTCGCGCAGGACCGCGTTCGTGCCCGGCGTGTCCACGATCGCCAGCGCGCGCAGGATCCCGGCGGAAGCGGTCGCCTCCTCGATCCCGTCGGGGCGGGTCCGCCGCGTGACCTCGTCCCCGTGCCGGAGGATGCCCACCCGCGAGGTGGTCGGCGTCACCCCCTCCTCCAGGACGCGCGCGCCGAGGAGCGCGTTGATGAAGGCGCTCTTGCCGGCGTTGAACTCCCCCACCACCACGAGCAGGAAGGGCAGCGCGAGCTGCTCCTGCGAGTCGGCGAGGGCCTTGCGGGTCGCCTCGTCGACGCCGAGGCTCTCGAGGCGGGAGGCGACCTCGCCGACGAGGTGCCGGGTCTCGTCGAGGAGGGCCTGGCGGGCGGGATCGAGGGCGCGGAACTCCACTTCAGGCCTTCGCCGCCGCGACGGCCGCGCCCACCGGCCCGCCCAGGATCGACTCGAGCTCGGCCCGGTCGAGGGTCTCGATCTCGATCAGCCGGCGCGTCATGCGCTCGAGCACGTCGCGCTCCCGGGTGAGGATCTCCGTGGCACGCCGGTGCTGGCCCTCGAGGATCGCCCGCACCTCGGCGTCGATGGCGCGGGCGGTCTCCTCGGAGTAGTTCCGCTCCTCCATCCCCTGCCCGTCGAGGAAGCGGAAGGACTGCTGCCGCCCGAACGTCATTGCCCCGAGCCTCTCGCTCATCCCGAGGCGGGTGACCATCTGCCGGGCGGTCTCGGTGGCGCGGGTGAGGTCGTCGTGGGCGCCCGTCGAGATGTCGCCGCAGACGAGCTCCTCCGCCGCACGGCCGCCGAACATCACGCAGATGCGGTCGAGGAGATCCTCCTTCGTCACCAGGTAGCGATCCTCGGTGGGCAGCTGGAGCGTGACCCCGAGCGCGCCGATCGAGCGGGGGATGATCGTGACGCGGTGGACGGGGTTCGCGCGGTCCACCGAGAGGGCCACGAGGGCGTGTCCCGACTCGTGGTAGGCCACGCGGCGCTTCTCGTCCTCGCTCATCACCCGGCCCTTCTTCTCGAGGCCGAGCTGGATGCGGTCGATCGCGATCTCGAAGTCCTGCTGCCCGACGAGGGCGGAGCCGCGGCGGGCGGCGGCGAGAGCGGCCTCGTTGACCACCTTGGCGAGGTCGGCCCCGACCATGCCCGGCGTGCGCTGGGCGAGCACCCGGAGGTCCGCGTCGTCCGCCAGCTTCACCTTGCGGACGTGGACCTTCAGGATCTCCTCCCGGCCCCGCAGGTCGGGCCGGTCCACCACCACCTGGCGGTCGAAGCGCCCGGCGCGCAGCAGCGCCTGGTCGAGCACCTCCGGGCGGTTGGTGGCGGCCATGATCATGACGCCGGCGGTGGCCTCGAAGCCGTCCATCTCGACGAGGAGCTGGTTCAAGGTCTGCTCGCGCTCGTCGTGGGTGGACATGGCGGCGACGCCGCCGCGCGACTTGCCGATCGCGTCGAGCTCGTCGATGAAGACGATGCAGGGGGCGCGCTTGCGCGCCTCCTCGAAGAGGTCGCGCATCCGCGCCGCCCCGAGGCCCACGAACATCTCCACGAACTCGGACCCGGAGAGCGAGAAGAACGGCACCCCCGCCTCGCCCGCGACCGCCTTGGCGAGAAGGGTCTTGCCGGTGCCGGGGGGGCCCACCAGGAGCACCCCCTTGGGGATGCGAGCGCCGAGGGCCGTGTACTTCTGCGGGTTCTTCAGGAAGTCCACCACCTCGACTAGCTCGGCCTCGGCCTCGTCCACTCCCGCCACGTCGTCGAAGGTGACCTTTCCGTGCCGCGTCGCGTCGTAGATGACGGCCTTGTTCTTGCCGATCGAGAGCGGCCCGCCGCGCCCGCCCTGCATCCTCCGCATCAGGAAGAACCAGATCCCGCCGAGCAGCGCGATCGGCAGCAGCCAGGCCAGGAAGAAGGTCTCGAGCCACGAGGTCCGCTCGATGAAGCCGGTGAACTTCACGCCCTTCTCCTGCAGCTCCTTGACGAGAGCCGTCTCGTCGATCCCGGGAAGCCGGGTGGCCGCGATGCGCTGGGCCTTCTGGTCACCCTCCGCCTTGAGCTCGGCCACGATCTCGGCGTCGCGGATGAGGACCTCGGCGACCTTTCCGCCCTGCACCTGCTGCAGCAGCTCGCTCATCGGCACCGCCGTCGGCGCGGTGCGCTTCGCGATCACGCCCTGGACGAAGAGGAGCGCGGCGAAGGCGAGGAGGAGATAGGCGCCGGAGAACTGCGCCTGCTTCTTCTTGTTGTCGTCCACGGTCGGCCTCGCTTCGAGTGGGGCGCCCGCCGGCGCCGCGCTCCTGAGCTTACCCCGGACGGCGGAGGGCCAAGAGCGGGTGGCCGGGGCGCGGCCGCGGTAACATCGCCGGGCACGGAGGCCCCATGCGCGCCCTGCTGACTGCCCTCCTCTCGTGCGCGTGCCCGGCGGCGGTCGCGATCGACGCCGTCGCGCCTCCGCCGGACGACCCCGTCGCGCTCGTCCGCGAGTACTTCCAGGCGGAGGGCCCGGCCTCTCGCGCGGCGGCCGCGGCGCGCATCGCCTCGCATCGCGACTACCGCCCGGCGCGGCTGCGCGACTGGCTGCACCGCGGCGCGCCGTTCGCCGACCTGGCGCCCGGTTCCCAGGAGGTCGTCGTCGACGTCGGGGCCGCTGAGTCGCGCCGCGTGTTCCTGCTCGTCCCCGAGGGCTACCGCCCGGACCGGGCGTGGCCGCTCGTGTACGCGCTGCACCCGTCCGGGATGCCGGCGGACGATTGGGGTCGCGCGGTGCAGCGCATGTTCGGGCGGATGGCGCGCGACTTCGTGGTGGCCTCTCCGGAGTACGGACAGAACTACATCGCGGCGAAGCCGCCCTTCGTGGCGGAGCACGCGGCGATCCTCGACGCGGTGGCGCGGCGCGTGCACGTGGACGCCGGACGGGTGTACGCCTTCGGCTACTCGAAGGGCGGCTTCGGCGCCTGGTTCGTCGCGCTGTACTACCCCGACCGCCTCGCGGGAGCGGTTTCCCTGGCGGCGGGCTTCGACGTGGCACCGGCCGACGACGGCTTCTGGAAGCTGCTGCTCCGGAATGTGGCCCACGTGCCCGTCCTGAACGCCTGGGGCGAGCGCGACCCGCTGATGATCCAGGACCTCGCGGAGAAGCCGTTGGCGACCTTCGCCGAGTCCAACCGGCGCTTCCAGCGGGAGATCCGCGGGATGGGCCTGCCGATCACAAATCTCGAGGTCCCGGGCGGCGTGCACAACCAGCTCACGCCGCCCGGCGCGGCGATCGTGGAGATCGTCACGGGGCGCAGGAGAGTCGATCCCGACCACATCGACCACGCGTTCCGCCACCTGCACCAGGCGTCGTGCTATTGGCTCGAGGGGCTGACGTGGGTGGGCGCGGCGTGGGGGAACCCCTCGCCGCGTCCGGAGCCGGTGCGCCCGGGCGAGACGGAGGCGGCGGCGCTGGCGCGAACGCTCGAGCCGCTGCTCGGCCGGCTCACCGGCGTCCGCGACGGGCAGACCTTCCGCGTCACGCGGCGTCACATCGGCGACGTCGTCGTCTGGCTCGGCGAGCGCACGATCGACTGGGATCGTCCCCTGACGATCGAGGTCGACGGGAAGGTGGCGTTCTCGGGCAGGGCCGTGCCGGATCCTGCCCTGGCGCTCGCGCGAGCGGCCGCGTCGATGGACTTCGACCACCTGCGCTTCGCGGGGATCCGGGTGAGCGCTGCCGGTGAGGCGACGGTGCTGACGGCGCAAACCCTGCCGGAGCCGGTGTGGCGGAGCGGGGCGACCGGGGCCCCGGACCGGCCCGACGGGCGATCGCGCTAGGCTGGGGCGTGCGCCGCGCCGGCCTTCGACGGTGGTCCGCTCTCGACTTGCTCGCCGACTGGCTACGGGATCTTCCGGGACGAGCTGTAAATATGTCGCCTGCGGCCGTCGGCCCTTCTAGCCTAGCCGCAATGCCGTTTAGATAGCCTCCCCGCCCACATCCTCAGATCCGGGTTTTGGACCTGCTGGGGCTTGCGGATTCAGCATCTTACAGCTATAACAGTGTAAGACATGAACGACCAAGCTCTCCGAGCCCGCCGTCAGCGACTGGTTGCCGCACTGCCGCCTCTGGAGGAGGTCCTCCGTGGCAGCGTTTACGTGCGGTCACTTCGCTGCGGAAAGGACGGGTGCCGGTGTACCTCAGGAGACGGCCACCGCGTCGCCTATCTGAGCGTGACCCATTCGGGCGGCCGCACCGAACAGATCTCGCTTCCCACCGAGCTTGTCACCCTTGCGCGGCGATGGGTCGACAACTATAGGGCCTGGTGGCGCGCCATCGAAGAACTGTCTGCCATCAACCGCCAAGTCTTACGGCAACGCCGTCAGGAGACTTCAACGCCGCGACGAGTAAGGCGTAAACGCCGAAGATCTTGAGCGGGTGATCCCATGGAACTCGGACGCGCATTACTGGCGACCTCGTTCGAGCCCGAAGCGACCTTCGACGTCTTCTCCCGTGAACTCGATGTCGATTGGATCCAACGTGCCTTGGAGGTCACGGGGACCGCCACAATCAGGCGGCGCAAACTGCCGGCAGAACACGTGGTGTGGATCGTTGTCGGAATGGGGCTGCTACGCGATCGTCCCATTCAGGATGTCGTGCGACACCTCAACCTCGTTCTGCCCGATGCCGAGCAGCCCACAGCTCGCGGACGGGTGAGCGGTGGCGCCATCGTGCAGGCCCGCGATCGACTGGGTGCCGAACCATTGGCGGTGCTCTTTGCCGATACCGCCGATAACTGGGCCACCCGGTCGGCCGACCAATATCGTTGGCGGGGCCTGGCCGTCTATGGAGTCGATGGATCGACCCTTCGTGTGCCCGATACCGAGGAGAACGAAGCCGCCTTTGGCCGTCCCCACAGCGGGCGCGGAGGCGCTGCCTACCCTCAGGCGCGACTCGTCGCTATCATGGTGCTCCGCTCGCACCTCTTAGCGCGAGTCGTGTTCGGGCCCTCGTCAGATTCCGAGGTCAAGCTCGCCGAGCGGATCTGGCCCACTCTCCCGGACCACTCCATCACCATCGTCGATCGTGGCTTCATTTCCTACAGGGTGTTCCACGCCATCCAGACTGGCGGCCAGCAGCGTCACTGGCTGACCCGAGCCAAGGTCAACCTCCACTTCCGCGAGGTCAAGTCGCTGGGACGCGGTGATCACCTCGTCGAGATCCCGATCAATCGCAACCTGCGCAGAGCCCATCCTCACCTGCCGGAAACGCTCACCGCTCGCGCAATCCGCTATCGCCGCCGCGGCTTTCGTCCCCAGAGGTTGCTCACCTCCCTGCTCGACGCCAAGACCTACCCGGCACACGAGATCGTCGCGCTGTACCACGAACGCTGGGAAATGGAGGTCGTCTTCGACGAGATCAAGACCCATACCCTGGAGCGCGAAGAGGCGCTCCGAAGCCGCGCGCCAGAGCGCATTCGCCAGGAACTCTGGGGCCTCGCCCTCGCCTACAACCTCGTGCGTCTCGAGATGGAGCATGCCGCTCAGCGTATCGGACTGCCGCCAAATCGCATCAGCTACAGATCCACGCTGCTCTTGGTGCGAACCTTCTGGCTCGCCACATGGCAGGTCGCTACTGGTAACGTCCCACGCCGCCTCGAGATCCTGCATGAGGACGTCGGCCTACATGTCCTCCCGCCCCGACGAGAGCGTCGCTATCCCCGTGCCGTCAAGATCAAAATGAGCAACTACCCGCTGAAACGGGACGGGCTAAAGTGAACGGCATTGAGCCTAGCCCCGCTCCCGCTCGGGGGATCGCAGCTCGGACTCGATCCCCTCGATCTCCTCCCGCAGGCGGGCGAGGCGCGCCGCGAGAGCGCCCTTCTCCGAGGCCGGCTCGTGCTCCCTCTTCGCCGCCTCGAGGTTGTTGATCACGATCGCGATGAAGAGGTTGATGACCACGAAGACGGCGAGGACCACGAAGCTCACGTAGTAGACCCAGGCCCACCGCGTCGCGCCGAGCGAGGCGTCCATGAGGTCCACCCAGCCCTCGAGGGTCAGGATCTCGAAGAGGGTGAGCCCCGCGCGGGGAAGCGACCCCCAGTGCGGGGGGTCGACGCCCGCGAAGAGGTGCACGCCCACGACCGCGTAGACGTAGAGGATGAGGCCGAGGAGGACGATCACGTTCGCGAGCGACGGGATCGACCGCAGCATCGTGGCCACGATGAGGCGCAGCTCGGGCAGGGCGGAGACGATCCGCAGGGCGCGCAGGAGCCGGGCGAGGCGGGCCACGGTGGCGAACGGGCCGGCGGCGGGGAGCAGCGAGAGCGCGACGATCGTGAAGTCGAAGACGTTCCAGCCGTCGAGGAAGAAGCGGTGGAGCCGGGGGGCGTGGGCGAGGAGCCGCACCGCGATCTCGGCGGCGAAGATCGCCTGCACGGCGAAGTTGAGGGCGTGAAAGAGCCCGCCGTGGCGCTCCCAGAGGGCGGGCGAGGTCTCGAGGCCGATGAGGGCGGCGTTCGCGACGATGACGGCGAGGATGGCGTTCTGGAACCGGGGGCTCGCCGCGGTCCGGCGACAGAAGTCGATCATCGGACCTTATGGTAGCCTGAGGCCTCCGCCGGGACCCGCGACCCCATGCTGACCCCCGTCCTGATCCTCTTCCTGGCCTCGGCCCTCGCCCCCCTGGCGCACCGCGCCCTCGGGAAGCGCGCGGGGGTCTTCCTCGCCGCGGCCCCGGCCCTCCTCTTCGCCCACTTCGCCCGCTTCCTCGCCCCCTCCGCCTCGGGGCACGCCCTCGAGGAGTCCTGGCCGTGGGTGGCCGGTCTCGGGATCCGCCTGGCGTTCCGCCTCGACGGGCTGTCGCTCCTCTTCGCCCTCCTCGTCACCGGCATCGGCGCCCTCGTTCTCGTCTACGGCGGGGGCTACCTCAAGGGCGACCCGCGGCTCCCGCGCTTCTACGCCGCGATCCTCTTCTTCATGGCGGCGATGCTCGGCCTGGTGCTGGCCGACGACGCGATCGCGCTCTTCGTCTTCTGGGAGCTGACGAGCGTGAGCTCCTACCTCCTCATCGGCTTCGACCACGAGCAGGAGAAGGCGCGCAAGAGCGCCCTCCAGGCCCTCTTCGTGACCGGCGCGGGCGGGCTCGCCCTCCTCGCCGGCCTCCTCCTCCTCGGGCCAGATCGCGGGCACGCTGCAGCTGTCGGCCCTCGGCGCGCAGGCGGCCGCGATCCAGGCCCACCCGCTCTACCTCCCCGCGCTCCTCCTCGTGCTGCTCGGGGCCTTCACGAAGTCGGCCCAGTTCCCCTTCCACTTCTGGCTGCCGGGGGCGATGGCCGCCCCGAGCCCGGTGAGCGCCTACCTGCACTCGGCCACGATGGTGAAGGCGGGGATCTACCTCCTCGCCCGCCTCAACCCCGCCCTCGGCGGGACGGACGCCTGGCACTACCTCGTCATCCTCGCCGGCACCGCGACGCTCGTCACCGGCGCCGTCCTCGCCTACGGCCAGACCGACCTCAAGCGCCTGCTCGCCTTCACGACGGTGAGCGCCCTCGGGACGCTGACGCTGCTCGTGGGCATCTCGACCGAGCTCTCGGCCCGGGCGGCGATGGTGTTCCTGCTCGTCCACGCCCTCTACAAAGCCGCCCTCTTCCTCGGGGTGGGGGCGATCGACCACGAGGCGGGCACGCGCGACGTGCGCCTCCTCGGCGGCCTCGCCCGGGCGCATGCCCCTCACCGCCTTCGCGGTGATCGCCTCCGCCCTCTCGATGGCGGGGCTGCCCCCGCTTTTCGGCTTCGTCGCGAAGGAGCTCTTCTACGAGGCGAAGTACGAGGCCCCGCGCGCCGGCGACCTCCTCGTGGTCGCGAGCTTCGTCGGCAGCGCGCTGGTCGCGGCGGCGGCCGGGCTCGTGGCCTGGCGGCCGTTCTTCGGCCGGGACCGCGGGACGCCGAAGCGCGCCCACGAGGCGCCGCCCGCGCTGTGGCTCGGGCCCGTGCTCCTCGCCTCGCTGAGCGTCGCTCCTCGGGCCTCCTCCCCGACGTCCTCGCGGTCCCGCTCGTCCAGCCCGCGGCGAGCCGCGATGCGCGGCGAGCACGACCGAGGTCATCCTGCAGCCCGTGGGCCGGGATGAGCCCGGCCTTCGTCCAGAGCCTCTTGATGCTCGCGCTCGGCGCCCTGCTCTACCTGGCCCACGACCGCGCGCTCCTGCGCCTCGAGCCGCTCCGCCGCCTCGCCTCCTGGGGGCCGGCGCGCGCCCACGAGGCGGCGATGGCCGGCCTCGTCGCGCTCGCGAAGGCCCAGACCCGCTTCCTCCAGAGCGGGGTGCTCGGGCTGGTACCTCGTGGTGACGATCGGGACGACCGTCGCCCTCGGCGGCTACGCCCTCGCGACGCGGGTGGGCCTCGCGACCCCCGCCCTCGAGGCCGTCCGTCCCGGGGAGGCGCTCGTCGTCGCTCGCGATGGTGGCGGGGGCGGGGCGGTGGTCCGCGCCCGGTCGCTCCTGGTCGCGGTGGCCGCCCTCGGGGTCGTGGGCTACGGCGTCGCCCTCGTCTTCCTCCTCTTCGGCGGCCCCGACCTCGCCCTCACCCAGCTCGCGATCGAGACGCTCTCCGTCCTGCTGTTCGTGCTCGTGCTGCGCCGCCTCCCGCGGCTGCGCACGCTGTCGCCGCCGTCCGAGCGGATCCGCGACGGGGCCGTCGCGGCGGCGGGCGGCGTCTTCATGGCCGCCCTGACTCTCGCCGCGACCGCCGCGCCCCACCCGACCCCGCTGCGGGATTACTTCGCCGCCACGAGCCTCGCCCTGGCCAACGGGAGGAACGTCGTGAACGTGATCCTCGTCGACTTCCGGGGCTTCGACACGCTCGGGGAGATCACCGTGCTCGCGGTGGCCGCGATCGGCGTCGTCGCGCTCCTGCGCCTGCGGGCGCCGGCGAAGGGGGAGGAGGCCCGCTAGTGGACTCCCTGATCCTGCGCTCCGGCGCCCGCTTCCTCGTGCCCCTGATGCTGCTGTTCTCCGTGTTCCTCCTCGTTCGCGGGCACAACGAGCCGGGGGGCGGATTCGTGGGCGGTCTCGTCGCGGCGACCGCCTTCGCCCTCGTCCTGCTCTCGGAGGGCCTCGCCGAGGCGCGACGGCTCCTGCGCCTCGATCCCCTCGGGCTCGTGGCGGCGGGCCTCTTCGTGGCGCTCGCCTCCGGGGTCCCTCCCCTCCTGCGCTCCTGGCCGTACATGACCGGGCTGTGGCTGAAGGCGCCCCTGCCGGTGCTGGGCAAGGTCGGCTCCCCGGTGGTGTTCGACGCGGGGGTCTACCTCGTCGTCCTCGGGATCGTCCTCGCGATCCTGTTCGCGCTGGCCGAGGAGGAGCCGTGACGACGCTTCTCGCCATCGTGATCGGCATCCTCTACGCGGCCGGCTTGTATCTCGTGATGCGCCGCAGCGTGGTGAAGCTCGTACTCGGCCTCGCCCTCCTCGGCCACGCCGCGAACCTCCTCATCTTCACCGTGGGCCGGCTCTCCCGGGCCGCCGCCCCGATCGTCCCCCCGGGGGCGGAGAGGCTCATCCCGCCCCACGCCGACCCCGTGCCCCAGGCCCTCGTCCTCACCGCCATCGTCATCGGCTTCGGCGTCCAGGCCTTCGCCCTGGTGCTCGTCAAGCGCGCCCACCGGGAAACGGGCACCGACGATCTCGACTCGCTGCGGTCCACCGACTCGTGAAGGCCCTCGTCGTCCTCCCCGTCCTCGTGCCCCTCGCCACGGCGATCGCCTGCCTGGCGCTGCGGCCGTGGCGGACCGCCCAGCGCGCGACGAGCGTCCTCGGGGCGCTCGCCCTCCTGGCCGTCGCGGCCGCGCTGCTCGCGCGCGTGGACGGGTCGGGCATCCAGGTCATGCAGATGGGCGCCTGGCCCGCCCCGTTCGGGATCAGCCTCGTCGCCGACCTCCTCGCCGCGATCATGGTGCTCCTTACGGGGATCATCGGCGTCACGGTCGCCGTCTACTCGGTCGGGTCGATCGACGCGGCGCGCGAGCGCCACGGCTACCACCCGCTCTTCCACGTCTTGCTGATGGGCGTGAGCATGGCGTTCCTGACCGGCGACCTCTTCAATCTCTACGTGGCGTTCGAGGTCATGCTCATGGCCTCGTTCGTCCTCCTCGCCCTCGGCGGCGAGCGGGCCCAGCTCGAGGGCGCGGTCAAGTACGTGTCGCTCAACCTCCTCTCCTCGGCGGTGTTCCTCGCCGCGGTGGGCGTGCTCTACGGCGTCGCGGGCACGCTCAACATGGCCGACCTCGGCCTCGCGGTGCAGCGGGGCACGGCCCCCGGCCTCGTCACGACTCTCGCCTGCCTGTTCCTCGTCGCGTTCGGCATCAAGGCCGCGGTCTTCCCCCTCTTCTTCTGGCTGCCCGCCTCGTACCACACCCCGCCGGTCGCGGTGTCCGCGATCTTCGCGGGGCTCCTCACCAAGGTGGGCGTCTACGCGCTCCTGCGGGCGTTCACCCTCGTCTTCACCGCCGAGACCGGTTCACCCACTCCGTGATCCTGGTCGTGGCCGCACTGACCATGGCGACCGGCGTGCTCGGGGCCGCGGCCCAGTACGAATTGCGGCGGCTGCTCGCCTTCCACAGCGTCAGCCAGGTCGGCTACATGCTGCTCGGCCTGGGGCTGCTCACCCCGCTCGGCCTGGCCGGGTCGGTCCTCTTCCTCGTCCACCACACTCGTCAAGACGAGCCTCTTCTTGATCGGGGGCGCGGCGCGGCAGCTCGGGGGCAGCTACGACGTCCGCCGGCTCGGGGGGCTGTGGCGATCGCACCCGGGGCTCGCGCTTGCTCTTCCTCTGCCGGCCTTCTCGCTGGCCGGGATCCCTCCGCTGTCGGGCTTCTGGGCGAAGCTCGCGCTCGTCAAGGCAGCCCTCGACGAGCGGGAGTGGGTCGTGACCGGCGTCGCCCTCGCGGTGAGCCTGCTGACCCTGTTCTCGATGGTCAAGATCTGGAGCGAGACCTACTGGAAGGACGCGCCCCCGACGCGCCGGCCGGGCCGACGCGGCTGAGCGCGCTGGTGGTGGGGCCGATCGCAGCCCTCGTCCTGCTGACCCTGGCCCTGGGCCTCGGCGCCGGCCCCGTGTTCGACCTCGCGAGCCGGGCGGCGGCGCAGCTCGCCGATCCCTCCCAGTACATCCGGGCCGTGCTCGGAGAGGGGGCGCGGCCGTGATTCTCGAGGTCTCGCTCCTCGCGCTCGCCTGGATGGCCCTCACCGGGGATTGGTCGCTCCCCGCGCTCGTGTTCTCGTGTGCGCTGGCGTGGTTCCTCCTGCGGCTCGTCCGCCCCCTCGGCGGAGAGGGCTTCCGCCGCGTCCGCCTGGCCCGCCTCCCCGGGTTCCTCGCCTACGTCCTGAAGGAGGTCGTGGTCGCGAACCTCAGGGTCGCGGCGGCGGTCATCGCCCCCGCCGGCCGCCTGCGCCCGGCGATCGTCGCGGTCCCCCTGACGCTCGACCGCGACGCGGAGATCGCGCTCCTCGCCAACCTGATCACGCTGACCCCGGGCACGCTGAGCCTCGACGTCTCGCCCGACCGGCGCACGCTCTACGTGCACGCGATGGCGGTGACGAGCCCCGACGACCTGCGCCGGGAGATCCGGGACGGCTTCGAGCGGCGGATCCGGGAGGTGTTCCGGTGAGCCCGGCCGTCCTCGGGGCGACGACCGCGCTTTTCCTCGTGGGGCTCGCGGTCCTCCTCGCCTTCGTCCGCCTCGTGCGCGGCCCCGACCTCGCGAACCGGGTCGTGGCCGTCGACCTCCTGAGCGCGCTCGGGGTCGGGATCGCGGGCGCGGCGGCGGTGGTCTCCGGCGACGCCGTCTACCTCGACGTCGCCCTCGTCCTCGCCCTCGTCGCGTTCCTGGGGACGGTGGCCTTCGCGCGGTACGCGGAGCAGGGAGGAGACGAGTGAGCCTCCTTGTCGCCGTTCTCCTCGTCGCGGGGTCGGCGTTCATGCTGCTCGCCGGCGTCGGCCTCGTGCGGCTCCCCGACCTCTACACGCGCATGTCGGCGACGTCCAAGGCGGCGACGCTCGGCGCGTCCCTCGTGCTTCTCGGGGCGGCCATTCACTTCGGCACGGCGGCCGTGGCCGGGCAGGCGGTCGTGATCGTGGCGTTCCTCTTCCTGACGGCACCGGTCGCGGCGCACGCGATCGGCCGCGCGGGCTACAGGAGGAGGAGCCCGCTGTGGGAGGGCACCGTCGCCGACGAGCTCGCCGGCGCGGAAGAAGCGTCGAGAAGAGCGATGGACTAATGAGGAGCATCGTCTTACCGGATTCGTACGGGGAGGGGACGGCCCTCGGGCCGACCGATGGAGGAACGCATGGACGCGACGACCGTGGTGCTGTTCGTGGCCGGGCTGGGGCTGCTGGTCCTGGGGGCGGAGTGGCTCGTGAAGGGGGCCTCCCGCCTCGCCGCCGCCCTGGGGATCTCGCCTCTCGTGATCGGCCTGACCGTGGTCGCCTACGGGACGAGCGCCCCCGAGATGGCGGTCAGCGTGAAGTCGGCCTGGGCCGGCCAGCCCGATCTCGCCCTGGGAAACGTCGTGGGGAGCAACATCTTCAACGTCCTCTTCATCCTCGGCGCCTCGGCGATCATCACGCCGCTCGTCGTGTCCTCGCAGCTCATTCGCCTCGACGTCCCGATCATGATCGGTGTCTCCGCCCTCACGCTCCTCCTGGCCGCGGACGGGTCGGTCGGGCGGCTCGACGCGGCGCTCCTCTTCGCCGGCGCCGTCGCCTACACCGTCTTCCAGGTCCTCCAGAGCCGGAAGGAGTCGGCCGCGATCCGGGAGGAGTACGGGAAGGAGTATGGACCGAAGCCGGCCTCCACGGCCGTGAACGTGGCGCTCGTCGCGGCCGGGCTCGTCCTCCTCGTCCTCGGGTCACGCTGGCTCGTGAACGGCGCCGTGGCCTTCGCCCAGGCCCTTGGGGTGAGCGAGCTCGTCATCGGCCTCACGATCGTGGCCGCCGGCACCTCGCTTCCCGAGGTGGCGACCTCGATCCTGGCCACGATCCGAGGGGAGCGGGACATCGCGGTCGGGAACGTCGTGGGCAGCAACATCTTCAACGTCGTCGCCGTTCTCGGGCTGTCGGGGCTCGTGGCCCCGGCCGGCCTCCCGGTGTCGGGCGCGCTCGTGACCTTCGACATCCCGGTGATGATCGCGGTGGCGGTCGCGTGCCTTCCGATCTTCGCGAGCGGGGCGACGATCGCGCGTTGGGAGGGAGCCCTCTTCCTGCTCTTCTACGTCGCCTACACCGCCTACCTCGTCCTCGCCGCCCAGCAGCACGACGCGCTGCCTGCCTTCTCGGCCGTGATGCAGGCCTTCGTGCTGCCGCTCACCGCGGTCACCCTGGCCGTCGTGGGCTGGCGGGCCTGGAGGCGCCCGGCGTCGTAGCCTCTCAGGGGAGCTTGCGCAGTATCTCTCCCGCCTCGAATCCGAGCACCAGCAACCAGGCGAGCATCGCGATGCCGACCCCGGCGGCGGCGATGTCCTTGATGATGCCGATCTTCTCGTTGTGGCGCGTTTCGACGAAATCGCACAGGGCCTCGATGGCACTGTTCATGATCTCCGCGACCAGCACCAGGGCGGTGACGACGATGATCAGCGCAACGTCAACCCAGTCGCGGGCGAACAGGGCTCCCGCAAGCACCACCAGCGAGATGAGCAGCTTCCAGGCAACGCTGAAGTCGTAGACAACCGCGTAGCGCAAGCCGGCAAGAATGGTGCGGAGCTTTCGCAGCGGGTGATAACCCGGCTCGCCGGTACCCAGGAACTTGTTTCTCACGCCCTGCCTCCATTGATTTGCATGCTGTCGTTTCCGGGCAATCAGCCGAAGATCAAGGCATGCAAGCCACCCACCCACAACCTGGGGCTTGCGGAACACGGCGCCGAGCGGCGGCAGGGTGAGCGCTAGCGAGAGCGGGCGGCCGTGGTGGGGCACCGGCTCGGCATCGAGGCCACTCATTCTGCCCCAGCCCGCGCCGCCGTGCACGGCGGCGGCGCTGTTGCGCGCGCAGGCGGGGCAGGCGTTCGGCTACGGCGACGCGCTCGTGGTCTTCAAGGAGGCCTTCGTCCTGCCCCTCACCGCGGTCACGCTGGCCGTCGTCGGCTGGCGGACGTGGAGACAGCGGGCGCCGCGGCACGGCTGAGCCGAACGCCTCACGCGCGGCGGCGGCGTGTGGGGATTGCCCACACCCTCGTCGGCACATCCCACACGCGACCGCCCCCGAGCGAAGGCGGACCGGCTCCGCTGCCTCCCCCGATCCCCAGGCCGGGGAAGGCCCTGCGGGCTTCTCCGACGGTCGTCGGCGGAAGCGGCATCGTCCTTGCCTTGATGGATGGTGCGGGTGTTCCACTCGAGGGCTTCTCCTCGGGCCCCGCGGGAAGGACGGTGACGCCATGTACGCGCCGGACGGAGCAGACACCTTCTGGTTGAACTTCACGAACATCGCCCTCGGCCTCGTCACGCTGGTCTGCGTGATCGCGGTGGCGGCGGGAGTGGTGCGCGAGCTGGGCTACCGCCTCGCTCACGGCAAGAACCTCGCCGACGACCACGCGTTCGAGACGCCCGAGCTCGGCCTGACGATGGCGGACGGCGGCGAGCGCATCGACAAGAAGAAGAAGAAGGAGTAGGCGCGGAGAGGCGGAGGCCCGCGATGCGCTGCCCTTTCCTGCGCGACGAGCAGGTCAAGGCCTGCGAGGCCGCGCCCTTCCGCAAGATCCTGTCCCGCGCCGCCGCCCGGGGAGACGGGGAGCTGTGCTCCTCGCCCGACCACGCGAGCTGCCCCGTGGCGCCCCGCAGCCACGAGGCGCACCCGAGCGCGTCCCACTGCCCGTTCCTGCGGGAAACGCTCGTCCAGTTCTGCGCGGCGACGCCGGCCCCGACCTACGTGCCGTGGAGCTCGGGTCCCGACTCGCGGTGCGCTCACGACGGCCACCGGTTCTGCGAGCTGTTCCGGGCGGCGGCGGGCGAGGCCGGGCGAGGGCCCGCCCTCGCTCCCGCCGACGCCGCGGACGCGCGGGTCGAGGTCGTGGAGGGCGTCCCGGTGCCGGGCTGGCTCTCCTACGCCGAGAACCACACCTGGCTCGACTCCGGCGACGACGGGCTGTGGCACCTCGGTATCGACGCCTTCCTCGCTCAGGTCGTGGGGCGCGTCGAGCGGCTCGCCTTCCTCGCGGTCAAGGGCGCGGCGCGCCCGGCGGTGGTGCTCACCGTCCACGGCATCGACCTGACCCTCGTGTTCCCCCGGGGCGAGACGATCGTGGCCGCCAACACGCGGCTGCGGTCGAGCCTGGAGCACCTCACCGCCGACCCGTACGGCCTCGGCTGGCTCTTCGCCGTCCGGGCCCCCGCCGCCCCCTCGTTGGCCGGCCTGCGCCGCGGCGCCGCCGCACGGGACTGGATGGCGGGCGAGGTCCGCCGCCTCAGCGAGCTCGTCCACGCCCAGCTTGCCGCCCCGGGCGCGGGGCGGGTCGCCGCCGACGGCGGCCGCTTCGCCCCCGACCTGCTGGCCCACCTCGAGCGCGAGGAGGCCCTGCGCCTCCTCGCCGACTTCTTCCCCATCCTCGACACCCGGAGGAACCCATGAGCCGTCGCGCCCTCGTCGCCTTCTCCGCCGGCCTCGCTCTCGCGCTCGCCGCCGGCTGGCTGGGGCTTCCCCGCCTCCTCTACGCGCGAAGCGAGCAGCCGCTCCGCTTCAGCCACAAGACCCACACCTCGGAGGCGATCGGCTCCGCCTGCGCGGACTGCCACGCGTTCGACTCGGACGGCCGGTTCGCGGGCATCCCGGGGATCGAGAGCTGCTCGACCTGCCACGCAGAGCCGCAGGGCACGTCGGACGAGGAGAAGCGCCTCGTCGAGGAGTACGTGAAGCCGGGCCGCGAGATCCCGTGGCGCGTCTACGCGCGGCAGCCCGACAACGTGCACTTCCCGCACGCGGTGCACGTCACGCGGGAAAAGATCGCCTGCGAGCGCTGCCACGGCCCGCACGGGACGAGCGACTCGCTGCGCCCGTACGAGGAGAACCGGCTCAGCGGCTACAGCCGCGACGTCTGGGGGCCTTCGCTCTCCCGCGTCGGCCGGGAGCCGTGGCAGGGCATGAAGATGAGCGACTGCGAGAGCTGCCACGCGCAGCGCGGCCGGGGCCGCACGGCCTGCCTGGCCTGCCACAAGTAGGAGAACGCCGATGGCCATGACTCGACGCGACCTTCTCTTCGGCCTCGGCGGCGGCGCCGTCGGCGTGGCCCTGACGCCCGCGCCCTGGAAGCTGCTCGACGACGTCTCGATCTGGACGCAGCACCGGCGCGCCCTGCCGGTCCCGCCGGCGGGGCCGGTCTCGTTCCGGGCCGCGTCGTGCACGCTGTGCCCCGGCGGCTGCGCCCTGCGCGTGCGCTGCGTGGGCGCCCGCCCGGTGGCCTTGGTACCCGCCTCCGGCCACCCGCTCGGGAGCGGCGCCTGCGCGCTCGGCCTCACGCTGCACCACCTCGCCTACCACCCGCTGCGCCTCGCGTCCCCTCACCACCGCGTGGACGGCCGGCTCCAGGCCGTGTCGCTCGAGGGGCGGTGGCGGAGATCGCGACGGCGGCGAAGCTGGCGGCGCGGCAGGGCCAGGCGGTGATGGTCCTCGACCGGCGCCCGGGTCGAGTGGCCTCGACCGCCTGGCGCGAGCTCGTCGCGGTGCTGCCGGGCGGCGTCTACGCGCGGCCGGCCGACGAGGGAGGGACGCTCGACGCCCTGGGCGGCGCGCTCGTGGACCCGGCTCCCCTGGGAATCGACCTCGAGCGCACGAGGATGCTCCTCTCGTTCGGGGCGCCGGTGCTCGAGGGGTGGGGCCGCCCGGGCCGCATGCTCGCCCTCCGGAGCGGGATGAGGGTCGTTCAGGTCGACGCGTGGCGCTCGCCGAGCGCGGCCCTGGCCGACGAGTGGGTGCCGGTCCGCCCGGGGGCCGAGGGCCCCCTCGCCCTGGCCCTCGCCCACGTGATCCTGCGCGACGACCCGCGACGCGCCCCAGAAGAGGCGCGTGCGGCGGTCGCGCCGTTCGCGCCCGAGCGTGCCGCCGCAAGAACCGGCGTCGCGCCCGCCCGCGTCGAGGCGCTCGCGCGCGCGCTCCTCGCGCAGGGGCCGGCGGTCGCGGTCGGCGGCGGCGACCCGGGCGGGGGGCCGCTCGGCCTCGATGCCGAGCGCGCGGTGGCGCTGCTCGACCTCGTCCTCGGCAGCGTCGGCGCGCCCCGGCGGGATCGTCGCGCGGCGGCCGGTGCCGGAGGCGGGGGAGGTGAGCGGAGCGACGCCCGCGTCGCTCGCCGCGGTGCCCGCGGGCTCCGTCGGCCTCGCCCTCCTCGACGGCGCCGACGACGGTCGCGCGCTGCCCTGGCCGATGGTCGCGCGAACGCTCGCGCCGGGCGCTCTCGTGGTCTCACTCTCGCCCTTCGACAGCGGGCTCGCCCGGCACGCCGCCCTGCTCGTCCCCGGCCCCGCTCCGCTCGAGGCCTGGGACGAGGTGCTGCCGAGCCCCGACGCGGCGGTGGCGAGTTACTCGGTCGCCCCGGCGCTTCTGCCGGCGCCGGCAGGGGCGGTGGACGCCGTCCGCCTCGCCCGGGAGCTTGCGGCCGCCCTCGGCGTGAGTGTGCCCGCGCCCTCGCTCGAGGAGCGCCTGAAGGGCCGCGTGGCCGCCGTCCTGGCCTGTGGCCGGGGCCGCCTCGTGGCGCGGGGGGAGAAGGAGTGGGCCCCCGCGGCCGTCGCCGGCCCCGACGCGGCGTGGGAGACGCTCGCGCGGGGAGGCCTGTGGATCGACGACCCGGCGCCCATCCCGAAGCCCTCCGCCCGCGTCCCGCTGCCGTCGGCCGACACGCTCCGCCGCTGGGCCGACGCCGAGCCTCCCGCGGACGGCCTCGCGCTGGTGGCGTTCGCCGCGCGCGGGACGGCCGGCGGCACGCCGGTCTCGCCGCTGCTGACGAAGCTCTACCAGGAGTCCGACCTGCGGACACCCACCGCGGTCGCCGCGGTGAGCCCGGGCACCGCCCGGGAGCTCGGCATCGGCGACGGCCGGCGGGTGCGGATCGAGAGCGAGACGGGGTCGGTGATGGCGCGGCTGCGCCACGACCAGACGCTGCCCGACGGGCGCCTCGCGCTCGCCGCGGGGCCGGACCCACAGGAGATGCACCCGGCGGCGCGCCCCGCTGCCGCGGGCGCCCTCCCCCTGGCCGTGACCGGGGGCGACGGGACCTGGCGCGGGACCCGCGTGCGGGTCGAGGAGGCCTGACGCCATGGAAGCCCCGAAGACCGACACCGGCGCGCGCTACGGGATGGTCGTCGACCTCGACCGCTGCAACGGCTGCGGCGCGTGCGTCGTGGCCTGCGCCGTCGAGAACAACGTCCCTCCCGCGGACGAGAAGGCCAACGAGCGCAACGGGATCTCCTGGCTGCGCGTGCAGCGGGTCGAGGCCCCGGGCGAGGCGCGGGCCGCCTTCGTGCCGCTGATGTGCCAGCAGTGCGGGGACAAGACGCCGTGCGCGTCGGTGTGCCCGCAGAACGCGGTCGAGACGGACCCGGAATCGGGGATCGTGGCCCAGGTCCCGGTGCGCTGCCTCGGCTGCCGCTACTGCATGGTCGCCTGCCCCTACCACGCGCGCTCGTTCAACTGGTGGGACCCGGACTGGCCCGGGCGCCTCACCGAGACGCTCAACCCCGCGGTCTCGACCCGCACGCGCGGGGTCGTCGAGAAGTGCACCTTCTGCAGCCACCGGCTGCAGGAGGCGCGGCAGCGCGCAGGCGGCCGAGGGCGGGGACGCGAAGACGCCGGTCGAGTACACGCCGGCGTGCGCCGAGGCCTGCCCCGCGGGGGCCATCACCTTCGGCAACCTCGACGGCGAGGGCGAGGCGGCGCGGCTCGCCCGGGAGCCGGGCTCCTTCCGGCTGCTGGAGTCCCTGCACACGGGAGCGAAGGTCTACTACCGCACCCAGCGCGACTGGGTGCGCCGCCTGGCCGACGGCCGCGCGGCGACCACCGACGGGAGGACCCATGGATGAACGACTCGTCGCGCGCGGCCTCACCCGCGCCCCCCTCGGCCGCTTCCTGCTGTGGCTCGTGCCCTGGGCGGCGCTCCTCGCGGTCGGGCTCTACGCCTCCTAGCTCTGCCTGGCCCTCGGCCTGAACCAGACGAACATGGACAACCGCTTCGCCTTCGGGCTGTGGATCTACCTCGACCTCACGGTGATCGCGCTCGGGGCGGGGGCCTTCTTCACGGGGTTCCTCCTCTACGTGATGAAGAAGAAGGAGCTGAAGGCCGTCATCAACTCCGCGGTGGTGATCGGCTTCATCTGCTACTCGGGGGCCATCGGGATCCTGATGATCGACGTGGGCCAGCCGCTGCGGGCCTGGTTCACGTTCTGGCACCCGAACGTCCACTCGATGCTGACCGAGGTGACGTTCTGCCTGACCTGCTACCTGACCGTCCTCGCGATCGAGTACCTGCCGCTCGTCCTGCAGGAACCGGCAGCTGCGCAAGCGGCCGTCGATGCTCGTGTTCGAGTTCGAGCTGCACAAGGTCATGGCCGTGTTCGCCCTCGTGGGGACGTTCCTGTCCTTCTTCCACCAGGGCTCGCTGGGCGGCCTCTACGGCGTCCTGCAGGGCCGGCCCTTCGCCTTCCGCGAGTCGCTCGCCGTGTGGCCCTCGACCTTCTTCCTGTTCATCCTCTCCGCGGCGGCGGTGGGGCCGAGCTTCGTGGCCGTCACCACCTGGCTCGTCTCGAAGGCCGCCGGGAGGCCCCTCGTGAAGCCGGAGGTCTACCAGCTGCTGGCGAAGGTGTCGGGCTCGCTCCTCCTGGTTTACGTGCTCGCCAAGGCGGTGGACACCCTGGTGTGGATCAACCACACGTCGCCCCGGCTCGGCGTCCACCCCGCGCGGTTCTACGCCTTCGACCCGTTCGGCACGTGGGTGCTCTTCACGGAGATCGTGCTCCTCGGCCTCGTGCCCGCGCTGCTGCTCGCCTCCCCCCGCACCCGCCGGCACCCGGCGTTGCTCCTGACCGGCGCCGCGCTCGCCTGCGCCGGCGTCGTCATGAACCGCTTCGTCATGACGGTGCAGACGCTCGCCCTGCCCACCCTCGCCTTCGACCCGTTCCTCTCGTACACGCCGAGCTGGCAGGAGACGGCGAGCTTCGCCGCCGTCCTCGCCTACGGCGTGATCCTGTACTCCCTGTCGTTCCGGTACCTCAACCTGTTCCCGCAGGAGCGGGAGCTCCTCGCGTCCTAGGAGGCTTCGCGATGTTCCCCTGGTCACCCGAGTTCGCCTGGGACGCCACCCACGTCGTCTTCTTCGGGGCCTTCTACTCGGTCCTCGCCGCGATCGCGGGCGGGCTGGGGCTCGCCGCCTGGCGCGCCTACCGCGACGCCCGCGGCGGGCGGCTCGCCGCCGTCGCGTGGCACGCGGAGTTCGAGGAGCTGCCCCGCTCGGCGCGGGCCTGCCGGCACCAGCTGACCGGCGAGGCCCCGGGCCGCACGTGCGAGAGCGGCTTCGACTGCCGGGGCTGCCGCGAGCACGCGGCCCTCGAGAGGCTCCGGGTTCCGCGGACGCCGGCCGAGGCCGGGCGCTTCGGCTTCGACCTGTCCCTCGACCGCTTCTACCACCGCGGGCACACCTGGGCCCGGCCCGAGGTCGACGGGACGGTGACCGTGGGCCTCGACGACGTCGCGCGGCGCCTGGTGGGAACGCCGGACGCGGTCGTCCTTCCGCCGCCCGGCACCCGCCTCGAGACGAACGCACCGGCGGTCCGCCTGCGGACGCGGGGAGCGGAGGTGCGCTTGCTGTCGCCCGTCGACGGGACCGTGCTCGCCGCGTCCGGCGAGGGAGCGGGATTCACGCTGCGCGTCGACCCCGGCGGACCGGCCGACCTGCGGCACCTCCTGTACGGGCGCGAGGCCCAGGTCTGGGGGCTGCGCGAGCTGGAGCGGCTGCAGGGCGCGTTCGGCGCGGCCGGGGCGGGAGCCGCGCTCGCCGACGGCGGCGAGCTGGTGGCGGACGTGGGCGCCGTCCTTCCCCGCGAGCGCTACGACGCGCTGCTCGGCGACATGCTCCTCGAGCCGTAGGCCGGGCCCGATCTCAGCGCCGGATCTGCTGGAGGGTCGCCAGCACACGGTCGCGGGCGGCGCTCTGCCCCGGCGTCGGCGCGGGCTCGGGCAGCGACAGCTGGACGTAGAAGCTGCGCAGCAGGTTTCGGGCGTTCTGCGACGCGGCGAGCCGGGCCGGGTCGGGCGGCGACTTCTCCCACACCTGCTTCTCGAGGGCCGGGAACCGCACGAGCCAGGGTTCGAGGCTCGCCGGGTCGAAGTCGGCCCGGCGGGCGACCGACGCGAGCGCCGCCGCGAGCCGCTCGTCCTCGGCGTGGGTGAACACCGGCGTCCCGTCCGCCGTCAGCTTCGACCACGCCGCGTCGAGGAGCCGCGCCTGGTCGGCCGGAGTGAAGCGGGGGTCCCGGGCGAGGAACTTGAGCAGGTCGGCCGTGTGCGCGGTCGCGTGGATCCAGCCCACCCGCGGCTCGAGCCCCCGCAGGTCGCGCTCGTCGCGCAGGTAGCCGAGCGCGTCGTGGAGGAGCTGCCGGTAGCCGGCCTCGTCGAGCGCGGGGTCGACGTTCTCGAGGGCGGCGAGGACGGAGAGGTCCAGTGCCGAGAAGGAGCGCCGGAGCACGGAATCGGTGCCCGTCTCGCCGAGGCCCCGGCGGAGGTTGGCCGACAACCGGGCAACGATTTCCCGCCGCTCCTCGGGCTGGAGCCGCTTCTTCTGGTAGACGCAGGCGGCCACGACGCCGTACCCGACGTCGTCGCGCCACACGGTGTCGGGCGACCCGAGGAGAGAGACCGCTTCCCCTACCAGCCCGTACGCCGTCTCGCCGGGAGGTACGGCGCAGTCCCTGGCGAGCGCGAGCCAGAAGGGCTGGCCGCGCCTCTCGGCCGCTGAGAAGGCCTCCGGCTCGGCGGCCCGGGTTTGCGCCCACGAGGAGGGCGGCGACGCGAGGGCCGCCACCAGCAGGACCGCCGGAGCCGCCCGTTGACCCATGGCGGCGAGGCTGACACCGTGACGCGTCTCGTGCAAGCCTCGCCCCCGAGGACCCGCGGCCGCCTGCGGGGCCCCGCGGCCCTAGCCGGCCGGCTCCTCGTCCCAGAGCCTCCGCGGCCCGAGCGCCAGCTTGAAGGCGAAGACGCAGAGGGCCAGCACCGCCAGCAGCGGAACGTAGAAGCTGGGCGCGTGCCAGGCCGACGGCTCCGAGCCGATCGCGGGAACGTACAGGTACAGGCTCATGGGCAGCATCGCGGCCACGACCGCCAGCAGCCCGACCCGCGTCAGCAGGCCGACGATCACGGCCGCGGTGGCGGCGAGGACGAGCGCGTCGGCCGGGCGTGAGGCCCCGAACCAGGCAGCGAAGATCCCCAGGCCCGACAGGACCGTCGAGGCCATGAAGACGAGCACGACCAGCCACGTCCTCCGCAGGACCACGCGCAGCACGAGCAGCAGGACGAGGTAGAGGAAGGCGACCTGGAGGGCGAAGCCCACCGCTCCCAGGGTCTGGCCGGCCAGCGCCCCGGGGCCGAGGAGCCCGTCGAGGATCGTCGCGGCCATCATGCGTCCCGAGCCGCCGATCGCGTCGGGGAGGCCGAGCAGGTAGTTCGCGGCGCCGTTGACCCAGGAGCACACCGCCAGCCCAATCAGGACGTCGCGCCCGACCAGCGGGTCGCGCACGCGGCCGGCCAGCAGGCGGCTCCAGGAGACGATCGTCTCGGGCCAGAACCGCCGCACGTACGGCTCGATCGCCACGTAGTACAGCCAGAGCGTCGCGCCGTCGTAGAGCGACCAGGCCAGCGCCCGGCTGAAGAGCCTCCACTCGGCGAGGAGGTCCCCCACGTGGCTCGCCTCGAGCAGCCAGACCGCCATCGAGAGCACGACAACGAAAGCGGCGAGCCGGCCGGCGCCGCGGGCGTCCCCCCGGCCCCGGTGGAGGTTGCGGCGCGCCAGCACCGCTCCGGCCACCAGCACCAGGGCCTCGACCACGGCCATGGCACCGAACCCGGATCCCTCGGCCGGCCGATCCGTCTCCCACGGTCCGCTGATCCGGAAGAACACCGGACGTCCCGAAAGGGCCGCGGCCTCCACGCGTACCGGGATGTCGGGGGCTTCCGGGAAGGCGCCCTCCCATGCGGCGCGGGCGTCCGCGAAGACGGGAGGCACGCCGTCCGGCGCCGTCTCGCGGAAGCTCCCGGGGTCGAGCCCGGCCTCGGTGAAGAGCCGGGACCAGGGAGCGATCACGGCGCCTTCGCGGGGGGCCTCTCCCGCGACGGGCGGCACGGCCCGTAGCGCGAGGAGCCGTCCCTGCGTGTCGGTCCGGACGTCCACCATCCCGGGCGCGAGCGGCGGCGGGTCGTCCTCCCGCACCATGCCGCTGCGTCGCGCGGGAACGAGGTCCCGGGGGCCCTCGCGGTACCAGAAGTAGATCGCGGCCGGCTGTCCACGCTCGATCCCGGCCCGGAGCGCGGCGGGGTTCCCGCTCCGGGCGAGCTGGTGGACGATGCCCGTATCGTAGTCGAAGCCCCACGCCCGGTCCCGGGGAGCGGCGTCGACGCCGAGGCGCCGCAGCGTCTGCTGCGCGCGATCGGCCAGCACGTCGGGGGCGAGCGGCATCGGCACCCACTGAACCAGGTTGGGGCGGACGAAGAGGTACAGGCCGTAGAGCAGCGCAAGGCCGGCAATCGTGGCCACCAGCCACGACAGGGCGATCGCCGGCCTCAGCGAGCCTTCCTCGCCGGCCGCGGCCACCATCTCCGGGGACGGGGTCTCGCCGGCGGCGAGGGCCGCCTGCAGCGGATCGCCCCCGGGCAGCGACGCGCCCAGCGCGGCGGCCGAGGCCGGCCGCCCGCGCGGGTCCTTCTCCAGGCACCGGAGGATCGCCTCCTCGACGGCGGGCTCGAGCCCCGGGACGAGCTGCGACGGCGGCAGCGGGCTCGACTCGAGGTGGGCCCGGAGCACGGCGGCGCGCGTGGTGGCGGGGAAGGCGGGCCGGCCGGTGAAGACCTCGTAGAGGATGAGGCCGAGCGCGTACAGGTCGCTGCGCGCGGTGACCTCGCGGCCGAGCGACTGCTCGGGCGCCATGTACGCGGGCGTCCCCGAGGCGACGTCGCCCCGCTCGATCGCGTGGGCGACCCCGGCGAGTCCGAAGTCCATGACGCGCACCCGGCCGCGGCCGTCGAGCATGACGTTGGCGGGCTTGAGGTCGCGGTGGAGGATGCCGCGGCCGTGCGCGGCCGCGAGGGCCGCGCAGAGCTGCCGGGCGATGTCGAGGGCCTTGTCCGGAGGCAGGCGGCCGATCCGCCGCAGCAGCGAGGCCAGGTCCTCGCCGTCCACGAACTCCATGGTGAGGAACGTCAGGCCCTCGGTCTCGCCTAGGTCGTGGACGCGGCAGACGCCGGGATGCGTGACCTCCCGGGCCAGGCGGACCTCGTCCCGAAACCGCGCGAGGCGGGCCGGATCGCCGGCCACGTCGGGCGGCAGCAGCTTCAGCGCCACGGTCTGCCCGAGGCGCAGGTCGTCCGCCCGGTAGACCTCGCCCATGCCGCCGGCCCCGAGCAGCGCCACGACGCGGTAGCGCCCGCCCAGCAGGGTGCCCGGCACGAAGCGGCCCCGCGGGCGCTCCTGGACGAGCGCCTCGGCCGGCCGGCCCCGGGCCTCGAGCGTCGGCGTCTCCGAGGAGACGGCCCCGGCGTGGTCCGGGCAGCTGTCGACTCCGTTCGGAAGCTCGCGCGCGCAGACCGGGCAGTGGGCCATGGCTCGGACCCAGTTGGGCTGGACGGCGCGGCTATCTTACATTCCCGGCCCGTCGCTCGAGCCGCTTTGTTCTCGCCCGCGATCCCGGCCTCCTCGTCGAGGGGGGCTGAAGTAGGGTCCCGGGTCGAGCTACAGGGCGACGACCTCACCTCTGCGGAAGCTCTCGTCGGCGGCGAGGACGATGCGCAGGCTGTTCACCGCGTCGGCCATGTGGTCGGAGAGGTCCAGGTCCTCCCGGATGGCGCGCAGGAGATAGGCCTGCTCGCGCTCGCAGAGGGCCTGGTGGTCGGGCTCGTCCTCGGTGGTGATGAGCTCGTCCTTCCGCACGAACTCGTTGCTCGCGTCGATGGCGGCGTGGTGGACGCGCAGGCAATTCGTCTTCGTGTGGCTGTCGATGTCGTCGGACCCGCCGGCGGCCGCCTCGTTCGGGTCCTTGACGATCGAGACGCTGCCCTTCGGGCCGACCACGTCCTTCACGAAGAACGCCACCTCGCTCATCATCGGGCCCCAGCCCGCCTCGTACCAGCCCACGGAGCCGTCGTCGAAGGTCACCTGGAGCTGGCCGTAGTTGTACATACCGGGCTTGAGCTCGTCGGTGAGGCGCGCCCCGATCGCCGACACGCGCACCGGCCGGGCCCCGGTCATCTGGCACATGACGTCCACGTAGTGGACACCGCAGTCGACGATGGGGCTCATCGAGTCCATGAGGTTGCGGTGCCAGTTCCAGGCGGGCCCGTGGCTCTGCTGGTTCAGGTTCATCCGCATGACGAGGGGCTTGCCGAGGGTGCGGGCGATCTCGATGAACCGCGTCCAGGCGGGGTGGACGCGCAGGATGTAGCCGACCACCAGCTTGAGGCGGCGCGCGCGAGCGGCGTCGACGACGGCCTGGGCCTCGGCCACGGTGGTGCCGAGCGGCTTCTCGCAGAAGACGTGGCAGCCGGCCTCGATCGCGGCCCGGGCGAACGGGCCGTGTGTCTCGGGGTAGGTGTTGACGCTCACCACGTCGGGCCGGGTGGCCCGGAGCGCCTCGTGGAAGTCGCCGAACTCCGGCCGGCCGCCGAGCTCCTTCGAGAGAGCGCCGCGCGACTTGTCTCCGCGGCTCACGAGGCCGACGATCTCGAACTCCGGCATCCGGTGGTAGGCGCGGGCGTGGCTCGCGCCCATGTTCCCGCAGCCGGCCACGAGCACGCGAAGGGGGCGTTCCATGGGCTTCTCCAGGGCCCCCACACTACCCGCGACCGCGACCGGCCGGCAAGCCCGCGCCGGGACCCGACGACCCTTGAACCGGGGCCGGTTCTGGTGTCTTCTCCCTTCCATGCCTGTGGCGCTCGCCGTCTTCGCGCACCCCGACGACATGGAGTTCCTGGCCGCGGGCACCCTGCTGCGCCTGCAGCGCGTCGGGTACGAGGTCCACTGCCTCGCCGTTGCGAACGGCAGCTGCGGGTCGAGCGCTCACGGCCCGGAGGAGACGGCCCGGGTGCGCCGGGCGGAGGCCGAGGAGGCCTGCCGCCTCGCGGGGTTCACCCTCCACGAGAGCCTGGTGAACGACGTCGAGGTCTTCTACGAGCGGGCCACCCTGGCCCGGGTGGCCGCCCTCGTGCGCCGGGTCGCGCCGAGTGTCCTGCTGACCCACTCGCCGAGCGACTACATGGAAGACCACGAGAATGCCGGCCGTCTCGCGGTCTCCGCCGCCTTCTGCCGCGGGATGCGCAACCTGCCGACCGAGCCGCCGACCGCCGCGGTGGACGGACCGGTCACCGTCTACCACGCGCAGCCGCACGGCAACCGCGACCCGCTCGGGGCCGAGGTGCGGCCGACGCACTTCGTGGACGTGGGGGGCGAGATCCTGGAGCGGAAGACGGCGATGCTGGCCTGCCACCGCTCGCAGCAGGGGTGGCTCGACGAGAGCCAGGGCCTCGCGTCGCACCTGGAGGCGATGCGCGCTCTCGTGCGCGAGGTCGGCGGCTGGTCCGGCCGCTTCGAGCACGCGGAGGGCTGGCGTCGCCGGCTGGCGCTCGGCTTCTGTGCCCCCGATGCCGACCCCCTCGCGGTGGCGCTGGGATCGGCCTGTTTCCGCCGGTAGCCGCCCCCCGGCCTGCGGTCGGCTTCCTGCCTACCTGAACCCGAACACCGGCGGGAAGAGCACGACCACCACCCACGCCCACAGCGCGTAGACGGGGAGGTACGCCGTCTGCCACCTTTCCAGCTGCGCGAACGCCACCCGCCCGGCGAGGAACCGCGCGTAGAGCACGGCGGACCAGCCGAGGCTCACCAGCAGGATGAGGTTCTCCCCGAGGGCCGCGACCTTGTTGGGGCTGAAGCCGAACGCGGAGATGCGGGCGGCGATGGCCCACAGCGCGAGCGCGTCGACGAGCAGGGCGCAGACGACGAGGAGGAGCTGCAGGGCATCGAAGAGCCCCGGCCCTTTCTGCGGGTCCCGGGCCGAGATCGCGTAGAGGACGAGGCCCACCACCAGCACGAGGAGCAGGTCGAAGCCGATCAGCACCTCCCGCCCGACGGCGATGCCGCTGCCGGTCCACGCCATGGTCGCGAGGAACGCCAGCAGCAGAAGGGTGAAGAGCGGCGTGAAGAGGAGCGTCAGCACCGGCGCCATGTTCTCGACGACGCTCTGCTTGGCCTCCACGAGCCACGCGGCGACGATCACGGCCCCGACCGCGCCGCAGGGCAGGATCCAGGTCGCCACGAGCCACTCGGGCGCGAGGCCGATGGAGCTGAAGACGAACGCGGTGAGCCCCATCAGCACGCCGCCGCCGAAGGCGATGAGGGCGTAGTAGATGAACCACTCGCCGGAGAAGCGCACGTAGTTCATGCGCTGGTCGTGATCGCGCCAGCGGCCGGCGGCGTACGCGTAGCCCACGGCCAGCCAGAGCGCGATGGGCAGGTGCAGCGCCGAGAGTCTATAGGTGCTCCCGCCGGGCGCGAACGGCATGAGGTTGATCACCACGGCCCCGACCGCGAACGGCGCGGCCAGCCAGGGCCGGAGGGCCGGCGCGAGAGACCGCTTCAGGGCGAAGAACGCGGCCAGGAAGGGGAAGACGAACAGGCTCAGGTTGCGGACGTAGAACGCCGGCAGCTCCTGGTTGGGGTGCATCCTCACGCCGAACAGCTCCGGGACCTTGATGGCCACGGCGGCGCCGGCGGCCAGGGCGACCGCCACCAGGGCTTCCCTGACGCCGCCGCCGCTCTCTAAGGAGGCGTCGGGCGCGACGACGAGCCGCTTCCAGAGCCGCTCCGAGTGCTCCCGGGCGAACTCGCGGGAGAGCGCATCGAGGTCGCCGATGCGCTTCACGGCGATGAGAAAGGCCTCGTCCTCCGTGAGCCCCGCCTTCACGAGCGCGCTCGTCTGGCTGCGAAGGTGGTCCTCCAGCTCGTCCGCGTCCACGGAGTGGATCGCCTGCCGTCGCCGGAGGTAGGAGCGCCACTCGGCGATGCCTTCTTCCAGCGACTCGCGTACCCCTGCCTTGGGGCGGTCGGTTTCCTGAGACACGAGTCAGCCTCCCTGGAGCACCAGATGGAACGAGCGGAAGAGCGTCCGCCGCAGCGTGGCGTCCACCACCTGCCACTGTCGCCGTTGGTTCGCCAGCTCTTCCTTGCCACTGTCCGTCAGCCGGTAGTACTTGCGCTGCCGCCCGGACTCCGACTGTCCCCAGACGGCCTTCACGAGGCCGTTGCGCTCGAGGCGGTGGAGCACGGGGTACAGCATGCCGTCCGTCCACTGGAGCTCGCCGCCCGACAGCTCGGCCACGCGCTTGATGATGGCGTAGCCGTAGCTCTCGCCCTCGCTGAGGATGCCCAGGACGAGCGGGGTGGCCGAGGCGGCGACGAGGTCCTTGCCGACGATCATGGCCCGGCGCGTCGAGCGGTCGGAGATCGTTGCACTCGGTACATAGAAGCATTATACATTGCACCACTATGTATTGCAAAGGGCATCACGCTGCCCACCGTCGAGCGCCCCTTCTGGACGAGATCCTGGCTCTGGGGTTCGACCCCGACAGGTGAGCCTGACTTTAGTATGGACGGGCAGGGGCTCGTATACTAAAGTCTGACTTTAGTAAGGCGGCGCTCCAGCCCCCTTATGTTAGTCAGTCAGGTCTGAATACCAACGCCGATGGCTAGAGCCGAGACGGGCCGTGCAGGGCGCTATATTGCACAACCTGCGGGATATAGGGCCTTCGTGCCGGCTCCGCTCCCCCTCGCCGACGGTGCGTCTCGGGGGCGAGCTGCACGGACTACTCTCACGGGCCGACCTCGCGCTCGGCCGTCTCGACGGCTCCATTCAGACGCTCCCAAACCCCGACCTCTTCGTCTACATGTACGTGCGCAAGGAAGCCGTGCTCTCGAGCCAAATCGAAGGTACCCAGAGCTCGCTGCAGGACCTGCTCGCGGCCGAGGCTCGCGTACTGGCGTCCGAGCGGCCGGGGGATGTCGACGAGGTCGTGAACTACGTCGGAGCGATGAACCACGGCCTCGGTCGTCTCGCGGAACTGCCCGTTTCGGTCCGGCTCATCCGCGAGATCCACGCCAAGCTGCTTCACGGCGTGCGCGGCTCCCGCCTGGCACCCGGAGAGCTGCGGCGCACCCAGAACTGGATCGGGCCGGGTGGCTGCACGCTGGCCGAGGCCACGTTCGTCCCGCCGCCGCCGGAAGAGGTGCCGCAGGCCCTCGGTGACCTCGAGCGCTTTCTGCACTCCGAATCCCATCTGCCGATGCTCGTGCGCATCGGCCTCGCCCACGCGCAGTTCGAGACGATCCATCCGTTCCTGGACGGGAACGGCCGCATCGGCCGGCTCCTGATCACGTTCCTGCTCTGCGAGCGTGGGATCCTGCACAAGCCCGTGCTCTACCTCTCGCACTACTTCAAGCGCCACCGTGCCGCGTACTACGGCCACCTGCAGGCGGTGCGCGACACGGGAGACTGGGAGTCCTGGCTCGGCTTCTTCCTGCTCGGCGTGGCCGAGGTGAGCGCCGAGGCGGCCGAGACCGCACGGCGCGTCCTCCGCCTGCGCGAACACCACCGCGCTCTGGTCGCCGGGCAACTCGGCCGCGGCGCGGGTACGGGGCATCGGGTGCTGGAGCACCTCTACGAGCGGCCCATCGTCTCCGTCGAGGACGTGCGCGAGATCACCGGCATCACGTACGCGGCCGCCAACGCCCTCGTCCGCCGGCTCGTCGCACACGGCATTCTCACCGAGTTGACCGGCCGGCGCCGCCACCGCCGCTTCCGCTACGACCCGTACGTCCGCCTCTTCGACGAGCCTCTGGGATCCGACGGCGCGTGAGCGGCGGACTGAAGCCTTACCCGGCCGACAGGCGTGCCGTGGTTGCCGAGGGTCCCCGCACATTGGGGCGCGCATCGAGCACGACCGGGCCCTTCTGGCTGAGCCCGCCTAGCGCGGGATCTCGTAGCGCTTGATCTTCTCGTAGAGGGTCGAGCGGTCGATTCCGAGGGCGTCGGCCGTCGCCTTCACGTTGCCCTCCAGGCGCTGCAGCGTGGCCGCGATGTACTGCTTCTCGAGCTCCTGCAGGGAGAGGCCGGCCGGCATCGACAGGCCGGCCGCCGGGGCGGGCGCGGCGCGCAGGAAGGCGAGGTCGTCCGCCGTGAGCACCCCCGACTTGCAGGTGACGAGGGCGCGCTCGACCGCGTTCTCGAGCTCGCGGACGTTCCCCGGCCAGTCGTGGTCCATCAGCAGGCGCAGGGCCTCATCGGAGATCCCCGAGACCGCCCGCCCCAGCTCGTGGGAGAGGCGGTCCAGGAACTCCTGGGCGAGCAGCGGGATGTCCTCGCGGCGCTCGCGCAGGGGGGGAATGCGGATGTTGATGACGTTGAGGCGGTAGTAGAGGTCGTCGCGGAACCGACCCTCGTGGACCTCCGCCGCGAGGTCGCGGTGGGTGGCCGCGATCACTCGCACGTCGACCTCGATCTCGGTGGTGCCCCCGACGCGGAAGAAGCGCCGCTCCTGGAGGACTCGGAGGAGGTCGGCCTGCAGCTTGGGCGACACGTCGCCGATCTCGTCGAGGAAGATGGTCCCGCCTTCGGCCAGCTCGAACTTGCCCTTTCTCTGCGCCACCGCCCCCGTGAACGAGCCCTTCTCGTGCCCGAAGAGCTCCGACTCGAGGAGGGTCTCGGCGAGGGCGGCGCAGGAGACGGCCACGAACGGCCCGGCGCCGCGGTCGCCGGAGAAGTGGATGGCCCGGGCCACGAGCTCCTTGCCGGTGCCGCTCTCGCCCTGGATGAGGACGGTCGAGCGCTGCGAGGCCACGTCGCGCACCAGGTCGAAGATATCGACCATGCGCGGGCTCTTGCTGACGAGGTCGTGGAAGCGGTACTGGCGGGAGAGCTTGCGGCGCAGGATCGCGTTCTCGCGCTGGAGGTTCTTGACCCGGATGATCCGCTCGACGAGGAGCGAGATCTCCTGCGGGTGGCAGGGCTTGACCACGTACTCCTGGGCCCCCTCCTTCATCGCCGTGATCGCGGTGTCCACGGTGGCGTAGGCGGTGATGATGATGACGGAGGCGTCGGCCTGGAGCTTGCGGATCTCCATCATGGTCTCGATGCCGTCGAGGCCGCCCGGCATCTTGAGGTCCACGAAGTAGATCGCGTACTCGCGGGCGCGGGCCCGCTCGATCGCCTCGCGCCCGGAGGAGGCGGTGTCCACGGAGTAGCCGTCCTCGCGGAGCCAGGCCGCGAGGGACTCGGTCATCGTCTCCTCGTCGTCGACGACGAGGATGTGCCAGCGGGACCTCACCTCTGTCCTCCTTCCGCGCGAGCGATCGCGCGCTTCATCTCAAGGCCCCCCCGGACGAGGGCCGAGCAGCCGGGGCAAAGCTCGGGGGTCTTGCCGTCCAGGTCGGGAAGGTCGATCGACAGCGACATCGGGCAGCGCCGGTCGAGGCAGTGGACGAGGCCGAACGTGTGCCCGACCTCGTGCACGGCCTCCGTGGCCGCGCGCCGCAGAAGGACGGCGTCGTCCGGCGGCAGCCCGTGGAACTCCGGGCGCAGGCGGGCGAGCGAGACGACCGCCGCCTGTCCCTCGAGCTGCGCCTGCCCGTACACGAAGCTCAGGACGGGGACGAAGAGGTCCCGCTCGGTGATGCCGAGCACGCGCTCGCCGGTGGCGGCGTGGGGCAGCAACCGCTTCAGGAACTCCGCGGCCAGCCACTGGCCGCGCCGCGGCGAGTAGGCACCCTCGGGCTCCGGGACCGCGGCGCGCCGCTCGACGCCCAGGCCGTAGGCGCGCCGGAGCTCGTCCGCCATCCGCTCGAGGACGGCCTCCGGGGCGGGCCCGACCGCCGCCACGACGATCCCGCTCATGCGGCGGGCGCGCCACCGGGCCCGTCCCCCGTCGCCGGGAAGCCGTTGTCCGCCGCGAGGGGCAGCCTCACCGAGAATGTCGTCCCCTGGCCCACGACGCTGTGCACGTCGATCGTCCCGCCGTGGGCCTCGACGATGCCGTACACGACGGCCAGGCCGAGGCCGAGGCTCTTGCCCTCCTCCTTCGTGGTGAAGAAGGGATCGAAGATGCGGTCGAGGTTCTCCCGGGGGATGCCTTCCCCGTCGTCCGCCACCTCGAGGAGCACGGTCTGCTCGCCCTCGGAGCGGCGGGCGGTGACCACCACGCGCCCGTGGCCGCGGCCGCGCGTCGCGTCGGCGGCGTTCATCACGAGGTTCAGCACGACCTGCTGGATCTGCGAGGCGTCGCAGGAGAGGGCGGGCAGGGCCGGGTCGAGCCGCATCTCGGCCTCGACGCCGGAGAGGCGCAGCTTGTGGGAGACGAGGGAGACGGTGCCGCGCACGATCGCGGCGAGGTCGGCGGGGGTGCGCTGCGGCTTCGAGCGGCGCGAGAAGGACAGGAGGTCGGAGACGATGCGCCCCGCCCGCGCCGTCTGCTCGCTCACCCGCTCGAGGTAGGCACGGAACTCGGCCACCCGCTCCGGCGGGACGCCGTCCTCCTTCAGGATCCGGCCCATGAGGGCCGAGTAGTTGAGCACCCCGGAGAGCGGGTTGTTGATCTCGTGGGCGACGCTCGCCGCGAGCTGCCCCAGCGAGGCGAGCCGGTCCGCCTGCATGAGGCGCTGGTGCGCCTGGCGCAGCTGCTCCGTGCGCTCCTCCACCTTGGCCTCGAGCTCCTGCGAGGCGCGGTTGAGCCCGGCCATCGCCTCCCCGAGCCGGTCGCGCATGGCGTGGAACGAGTTCTCGAGGTCCCACAGCTCGCGGCTGGACCCGATCTCGACCGGGTGCTCGAGGTCCATCCGGCCGAGCGCCGCGTTCGCCTCGATCAGCCGGTGGATCGGGCGGGTCACGAGAAAGCCGATGAAGACCGCGACGAAGACCGACACCAGCAGGGCCTCGACCGCGGTGGTGAGGAGGATGCGCCCGCGGGTCTCCTGCACCCGGCGGTCGACGGGGTCGAGGTCGAGGGTCACGTCGAGGACGCCGAGGACGTTCTGCCGCCTCGGGTGGGCGTGGCAGGCGGCGGTGCTGCACGAGGGCTCGTTGTAGATGGGGGTGATCATGCCGAGCCGCCGGTGCCCGTCCGCCGAGAACACCCGCGCGCGCGAGGGGGTCTCCACCCGGACGAGCGGCTCGGCGCTCGCGTGGCAGAGGACGCAGGCCTCGGCGTTCTTGTCGACCATCCCCCCGGCCTCGGGGGCGGTCGAGAACATGATCCGCCCCTCCTTGTTGAAGATCCGGATCCGGTTGATGCCCTGCTCGCGGGCGACCGTCTGCATGGTGGCGTAGGCCGCCTGGCGGTCGTCGGCGAGCATCGCGTGCCAGGTGGCCGAGGCCAGGCTGCGCGAGAGCTGGTCGGCGCCCAGGATCATCGTCTCGTGGTAGCCCCGCTCGACCGCGCCCACGCGCACGAAGCCCGACACCACCGCGAGGAGTACCACGAGCGCGATGAGCGGGAGAACGAGCTTCTGGGTCAGCGACCCCGGGGGGGTCCGCACGGTGGCTCCTCGTCGAGCGGGGCCGGGACGGCCCCGCCTCGACATGCTAGCCGGCCGGGCGGGCCCGCCGACAGGATCAAACGGCTCAGGGCACCGCGGGCGCGCCGGCTCGGCGCCTCTTGTCGGCGCCCGCGGCCGGACGTAGTCTGCCTCCCCGGCGCCGGCCGCAGCGCCCGGCGCCGGAAGGAGCGGGAGATGACCGCGTGCGGCGGACTCGTGGGAGGAGGGGCGTTGCTGCTGGTGGCGGCCTCGGCCGCCGCCCTGGCAGGGCCGGTGCGCACGAGGCAGGGGCTCGTCGACGGCTTCGCGAGCGCCGACGGGTCGGTGCGCACGTTCCGCGGCATCCCCTACGCCGCGCCGCCCGTGGACGGGCTCCGCTGGAAGGAGCCGCAGCCGGCCGCCCCGTGGGACGGGGTACGCAAGGCGACGGAGTTCGGCCCCCGCTGCATGCAGGGCCGCATCTTCGACGACATGGTCTTTCGCGACACGATGAGCGAGGACTGCCTCACCCTCAACGTGTGGACGCCGGCGAAGGCGGCGACGGAGAAGCTCCCGGTCATGGTCTGGATCTACGGCGGCGGCTTCCAGGCCGGCTCGGCCTCGGAGCCCCGGCAGGACGGCGAGCGCCTCGCCCGCCGGGGCGTCGTCGTCGTGGGCGTCAACTACCGCCTCGGCGTCTTCGGCTTCCTCGCCCACCCCGCCTTGACCGCGGAGTCGGGTCGCGGCGCCTCCGGCAACTACGGCCTCATGGACCAGGTAGCGGCCCTGGGCTGGGTCCGCGACAACGTCGCCGCGTTCGGAGGGGACTCGGGGAACGTGACGATCTTCGGCGAGTCCGCGGGCTCGTTCGCGGTGAGCGGGCTCCTCGCCTCGCCCCTCGCCCGGGGCCTCGTCGCGCGGGCCATCGGCGAGAGCGGGGCCTTCCTGGGGTACCACGTCCTGCCTACCGCGAGCCTCGCCGCGAGCGAGGAGCGGGGGACGGCGTTCGCGACCGCGCTCGGGGCGGCCTCCCTGTCCGAGATGCGCGCCCGGACGGGGGACGAGATCCTGCGGGCCGCACTCGAGGTCCGGCCCGAGTTCCGCCCGACGATCGACGGGTACGTGCTGCCGAGGAGCGTGGACGCGCTCTACGCGGCCGGCGAGCAGGCCCGCGTGCCGCTGCTCGCCGGCTGGAACGCGGACGAGGTGCGGGGGGACGTCGTCCTCGCCAAGGAGCCGCCGAGCGCGAAGGGCTTCGCCGAGCAGGTGCGCGCGCGCTTCGGCCCCGCGGCCGACGCGCTCCTCGCCGTCTACCCGGCCGCTACCGACGCCGAGGCGGTCGAGTCCGCGGCGGCCCTCGCCGGGGACCTCTTCCTCGTCCAGGCCACCTGGAAGTGGATCGAGGTCCACCGCCGGACGAGCGGCGCCCCGGTCTACCGCTACCGCTTCGACCGGAAGATCCCGGTGGCGCCGGGGACGAAGGTGGACGGGAAGCCGGCGACGGCCGAGGACATCGGGGCCCGCCACGCGGGAGAGATCGAGTACGTCTTCGGGGCGCTCGACTCGGTCCCGGACGTGGCGTGGCCGGCAGCCGATCGGGATCTCTCGGAGCTCATGATGAGCTACTGGACGCGCTTCGCGCGCAGCGGCGACCCGAACGGACCGGGGCTCCCGCCGTGGCCGCTCTACACCGGCGGGCCCGGGCCCCAGGTCATGAACCTCGACGTGACGAGCGCGGCCCGTCCTGACTTCCTGCGCACGCGCTATGAGGCGCTCGACGCCGTCCTGTCCACCCCGGGCCCCTGAGCCTCTCGCCTCATTGAAACTGGATCCCCCTGCTGGCGCAGGATGGGACCATGACCGACCACCTCGCCAAGCTGCGCGACATGCGCGAGCTCGCCCTCGCCGGCGGAGGCCCCGAGCGCGTGGCCGACCAGAAGGCCAAGGGCAAGGGCACCGCGCGCGAGCGGCTCTCGTTCCTCCTCGACGAGGGCTCGTTCCAGGAGATCGGGGCCCTCGCCACCCACGACTGCACGGACTTCGGGATGGCGGAGAAGCGCTTCCCGGGGGACGGCGTCGTCTGCGGCTTCGGGAAGATCAACGGCCGCCGGGTCGCCGTCTTCGCCCACGACTTCACGGTGCTCGGGGGGTCCTTCTCCGCGGTGCAGTCGCAGAAGATCTGCCGCCTCCAGGACCTCGCCCTCGAGAGCGGCATCCCCCTCGTCGGCCTCAACGACTCGGGGGGGGCCCGCATCCAGGAGGGCGTGCGCAGCCTCGCCGCCTACGGCGAGGTCTTCACCCGCAACGTCCTCGCCTCCGGGATCATTCCCCAGATCTCGGTCGTGCTCGGGCCCTGCGCGGGCGGGGCGGCCTACTCGCCCGCCCTCACCGACTTCGTGATCATGGCCCGCCCGACGAGCTCGATGTTCATCACCGGGCCCGACGTCATCAAGGCGGTGACCGGCGAGGACGTGACCGCCCGCGACCTCGGGGGCAGCCTGGTCCACAACAGCCGCAGCGGCGTCGCCCAGCTCCTCGCGGAGTCGGAGGGGCAGGCCCTCGAGCTCGTGAAGCTGCTCCTGAGCTACCTGCCGCAGAACAACACCGAGGACCCGCCGCAGCTGCGCCCCTACGACCCGGCCGACCGGATGGACGACTCGCTGAACGCGGTGATCCCCGCCGACGAGTCCGAGCCCTACGACGTGCACATGATGCTGGACGCCGTCTTCGACCGCGACAGCTTCCTCGAGATCCACCCTTACTACGCGCGCAACTGCGTGGTGGGCTTCGCCCGGCTCGACGGCTGGTGCGTGGGGGTCGTGGCCAACCAGCCCGCCCACCTCGCGGGGGCCCTCGACATCGACTCCTCCGACAAGATCGCGCGCCACGTCCGGATCTGCGACGCCTTCAACATCCCGGTGGTGACCTTCGTGGACACTCCCGGCTACCTGCCGGGCGTCGACCAGGAGCACTACGGGGTCATCCGCCACGGGGCCAAGGTGATCTACGCCTACTGCGAGGCCACCGTCCCCAAGATCTCGATCGTGACCCGCAAGGCGATGGGAGGGGCGTATCTCGCCATGAGCTCGAAGCAGATGCGGAGCGACCTCGCCTTCGCCTGGCCCACCGGCCAGATCGCGGTGATGGGGGCGGAGGGAGCGGTACGCGTCCTGCGCCGGCGGGAGCTCGCGGGGGCGAAGGACCCGGCCCATCTCGAGAAGCGCTTCGTCGACGAGTACCGGGAGGCCTTCATGAACCCCTACCGGGCCGCGGACGTGGGCCAGATCGACGAGGTCATCGAGCCGCACGAGACCCGGCCCCGCCTCGTGCGGGCCCTCGAGGTACTGCGCACCAAGGTCCAGCAGAACCCGCCCCGCAAGCACGGGCTGATGCCGGTGTAGCCATGGAGAACCTGGCCACCGGCCTTCGCCTCACCGTCTACGGGATGGGGATCGTCTTCCTGCTCCTCGGCGTGCTCGCCCTGATCATCGGCGGCCTCGTGCGGCTCGACCGGCCGCGGACCGCGCAGGCGAAGGGGGCGGGGGTTCGGCCCGCCGCGGCCGCGTCCACGCTCGACCCCGAGGTCGTCGCCGCGATCGCGGCGGCCGTCGCCCTGCACGTCCGCGTGCGCCGCAAGCAGGCGGCCCCGGCCATGCGCAGCCACCAGCCCGGCACCCTGCCCAGCCGCTGGGTGGCGACCGGCCGCACCCGCCAGAACAACAGCTGGGCCCCCCGGGGGAGGTACGTGTGAGGCGCTACACGGTCGAGGTGGGCGGGAAGACCCACGTGATCGACGTCGAAGAGACCGCCCGGGACGCCTTCGAGGTCCACGTCGGGGGGAAGGAGTACAGGGTCCGCGTCGTCTCCGCCCACGACCTGGCGGAGGCCGTGATCAGCCCGGAGATGACTCACGCCGAGCCCGAGGGCGAGCCGCCCCCCGTGCCCGCGCCCTACCGCCCCGTGTCCCCGGAGACCCTGCCGCCGCTCGTCCCCGCGAGCCCGCCCGCCCTCGCGAGCCAGCCCCAGCTGCCCGAGGACGGCTTCCGCCCGGAGCTCGCGGCGCCGATGCCGGGCACGATCGTCTCCGTGCACGTCGCGGCGGGCGATCGCGTCGCCGCCGGCCAGGTCGTGGTCAAGCTCGAGGCGATGAAGATGACGAACGCGATCAAGGCCCCGCAGGCGGCGGAGGTGGTGGAGGTGCGCGTGGCCGCCGGGCAGGCGGTCTCCTACGGCGACGTCCTGGTCGTCCTGAAGGAGGCCTGATTGGGCGGCGAAACCCTCGCGCAGCTCCTCCAGGGCGTCCTCCACCTGACTTCGGGCACGATCGTCATGCTCGGGGCCGGGCTCGTGCTCATCTACCTGGCGGTGGCGAAGGAGTACGAGCCGATGCTGCTCCTCCCCATCGGGGCGGGCTGCCTTCTCGCGAACCTCCCGCTCTCGCCGATGATCGCGGAGGACGGCGCCCTCAGCGTCCTCCGCCGGATGGGGGTCGACAACGAGATGTTCCCGCTGCTCATCTTCGTGGGGATCGGGGCCATGACCGACTTCGGCCCGCTCCTCGAGAACCCGCGGATGATGCTGCTCGGGGCGGCCGGGCAGTTCGGGATCTTCGGGACGCTGATGCTCGCCCTCGCCCTCGGCTTCCAGCTGAACGAGGCGGCCTCCATCGGCATCATCGGGGCGATCGACGGGCCGACCTCGATCTACGTCTCGAACCTGCTCGCGCCGCACCTGCTCGGGCCGATCACCGTCTGCGCTTACAGCTACATGTCGCTCGTGCCCCTCATCCAGCCGCCCATCATGCGCTGGCTGACCACGAGGCGCGAGCGCCGCATCCGCATGCCGTACACGCAGCGCACGATCTCGAGGCGGACGCGGGTGCTCTTCCCGCTGGTGGTCACGGTGGTGGTGGGCATCCTCGTGCCGATGGCGATCCCGCTCATCGGCATGCTCATGCTGGGGAACCTCCTGAAGGAGTCGGGCGTCGTCGAGCGGCTGACCAGCGCCTCCTCGAAGGAGCTCGCCAACGTGGTGACGCTCTTCCTCGGCCTCGCGGTGGGCTCCACGATGCGGGCGGACACCTTCCTGCGCCTGGCCACGCTGAAGATCCTGGTCCTCGGCATCCTCGCCTTCGCCCTCGACACCGCGGCCGGGATCCTCTTCGCCAAGGTTCTCAACGCGGTGAGCCGCGGCCACTTCAACCCGCTGCTCGGCGCGGCCGGCATCAGCGCCTTCCCGATGGCGGCGCGGGTCGTCAACCGCGTGGGGCTCGAGGAGGACTTCGAGAACTTCCTCCTCATGCACGCCATGGGGGCGAACACGGCCGGCCAGGTGGCGAGCGTCGTGGCCGGCGGCGTGCTGCTGGCGCTCCTCGGCGCGGGGTAGCGTCGCTCAGCGACTGGCGAGCCCCGCGGCGACGGCCTTGCCGAGGAGCGCCTGCAGCCGCTCGCGGCTCGGGGGAGACATCGCGCGAGCGCCGCGCGCGACCAGCTCGAGCGCGTGGGGGTTCTCGAACGGGAACACGACCCGGCGGGAGCGGGCCCGGTCGTACTCCGCGAGGCGCGCTCGCTCCGGCGGTCGCAGGTTCCCCAGGAGCTCGCTCTGCAGCTCCCGCAGCTCCGCCGCTTCCGCCGGGGTGAGCGCGCGCAGACCCCGGTCCGCCGCCTCGGTGGCGAGCTGGAACACCTCGGGTGGATCGAGGACGCCGGTGTCGCTGGTGGAGAGGACGAGGCGGATCGTCTCCGGCGCGAGGTGCGGGAGCCGCCCGGTGGCCTCGCTGAGCGCCCGCTGCTGCTCCTGGGTCGTCTGGCCGGACCGCGCCCACCGGTCGATCCCGGTGAAGACCTCCTGCCCGAGCTCGGCCGCTCGCGGGAGCCAGGTTTCCCAGCGGAGGGCGGCGAGCGCGCCGCCCACCACGAGGACTCCCACCAGCACGACGCGCTTCGTCCAGAGCCAGAAGGCGGGGAGGGGGCGGCGGTCCTCCTCGCCCTGGTAGACGTCTTCCACCACCCGCGGCTCGGGGACGTCGGCGAAACGCAGGACGGGCAGCTCCCGGATCGGGACGGGGGCCGCGACCGGCGCCCGCGGCGGAGGGGCCGCGGTGGGGAGTGCCTTCCGTGCCCCGCTCCGTGCAGTGGGAGCGGCACGCCCCGGCGCAGTCTCGCCGGCGGTCGTCGAGGGCCCGCCGCGCACCAGCGGCGCCAGGGGATCCAGGCACCGGCTGAGGAGATTCCCGAACGCGGAGATCGCCCGGAGGAGCGGCCCCTCCAGACGGTCGTGCCGCTCGCCTTCCTCCTCCTCGTCGCCTTCGTCGGACGTCCGATCTCCCCGAAAGACGTCCCCGGCGGGCGGCTCGTCGTCGAGTGGCTTCAACCGGAGGACCGGGAGGTCGTCGGCCTCGGCGGCGGCCCCCGGCGGCTCGCGCCACGGCGGCGCCGGAGCCCACGGGTTCGTGCTCGGGTCGTTCCCCGAGCCCGGCGGCAAGACCTCGGGAGGCGAGGGCGCCGACGCCCGCCGCGGCTCGGGGGGGACGAGCGCCTGCGCCAGCCGCGCCGCGGACTCCTGCTCCGCCAGGAACTCCCGGAGGGGGCGCCACTCCTGGGCCCCGGCGATCTGCACCGCGGCCTCGCGGTCCTCGAGCCAGGCGTGGAGCCCGTCCTGGTCGACCTTCAGGACGGTGCCGTCGCCGAGCCGGACGTTGTAGCGCTGGACCATGCCGTCTCCGCGGGCCCCTGCGTCTCGCCCGTTCTCGCCCGGGCTCACGTTACGCTCGCCCCGGGCGACGATCAAACGGCCCCGTCACGCCTCAACGACCAGAGCAGGAGCGGCGGCGTGGCCATGGTCGTGACCACGACCATGAAGACCGCGGCGGCGTAGGTCTCGGGGCTGACCACCGGGTGGCCCTGGATCATCAGGCTCGCCCCGATGCCGGCGAAGATGAGGCCAACCTCCCCGCGCGGCATCATGCCCAGCGCGACGGTCACGCGGGAGACGGCACGGGGCACGGCGAGGCCGCAGGCCCACTTGCCGATCATCGCCGCCGCGGTGAGGAGGACGGCGAACCCCATCACGCCCGGCTTGAGGAAGTTGTCCACGTGGACGAGCATGCCCATCCGGACGAAGAAGACGGGGACGAGAAGGGCGGTGATCGCGTGCAGGCCCTCGTGGAGCGGCTTCTCGCCCCGCTTCACGTGGTCCACGAAGTGGACGTCCTCGAGCACGAGGCCGGCGGCGAACGCCCCCACGATCCCGGCGAGGCCCGCCTGCATGGCGAGCCAGGCCAGGCCGAAGCACAAGCTCAGCGACAGGGCCTGCACGACCCCGGTCGAGCGGATGGCGAGGGCCTGGCGGAAGAGTCGCGGGAGAGAAACGACCCGATCACGATCGCTCCGAAGAGGAAGCCGAAGGCCTTCACCATGATGGCCCCGATGCCCATCGCATCGAGGGTGGTGCCGGCGGCCGCGGCCTTGATCACGCCGGCGATGATGGCGAGGACCACGAGGCCGAGCACGTCGTCGATGACCGCGGCCCCGAGGATGATCCGGGCGGACGGCGTCTTGATGGCCTTCGCGCCCTGCAGGACGCGGGCGGTGATCCCGACCGAGGTCGCGGCGAGCATCGCCCCCACGAAGGCGTGGGCCATCCAGGAGTCCTGGCCGTGCATCAGCTGGTCGACGCCGTAGCCGAGGAGCATCGGCGTCACGACCCCCACCACGGCCACCAGGGTCGCGGGAAGCCCCACCGCCATCATGTCGCGCGGGGTGGACTCGAGGCCGACTTCGAAGAGGAGCAGGATCGCCCCGAGCTCGGCCAGGATCGCGAAGGTCTCGCTCGCCTCGAGGGCGGCAAGGCTGGGACCGCCGAAGAGGGCGAGGTTCCCCAGGAGGACGCCGAACAGCAGCTCGCCGAGGACGGCGGGCTGGCCGAGCCTCTCGACGACGGCGCCGAAGAGCTTGGCGCCCACGAGGACGAAGGCGAACGCGAGCAGGATGCGCGCGTGCTCGTCCTGGCCGGAGGCGGCGGAGAGGAGGAGGACCTGGACGCCCATCGGGATTGAAGTGTACCAGCCTCGTTGGGTTGAGCATCGGCAGGGTGCGAGCTAGGATGAAGTCTAAGCATCAGCGGCCCGGTCCCGGTCGCACCCCCCCCGCCCCCTCTCCGGGAGGTGAACGTGAGCGACTTCCACCAGTTCGGTCCGGTCACCGCCCTTCCCCTGCTCGCCGCCCGGGACGTGGAGGAGATGGAGCGGCGGCTCCAGGCGCTCGCCGCGCGCTTCCCGGTCTCGCTCGTCATCCCGCTCGTGCCGTCCGAGATGGAGCGGCCCGCGCTCGGCGGGATCCTCGACGAGCTGTGCCGGGTGCGCTACCTGGACTCGCTGGTGCTCTCGCTCAACCACGCCTCGTTCGACGAGTACCACCGCGCCCTCGGGTACTTCGAGCGCTACCCCGGGCGCAAGGTCGTCCTGTGGAACGAGGCCCCGGCGGTCGAGGGGTTCGTCGAGGAGATGGGCGCGGCCGGGCTCAACACCGGGGACCCCGGCAAGGGTCGCGCCTGCTGGCTGGCCATCGGCCACGTGCTGGCCGAGGAGCGCGCGGCCTACGTCGCCTTCCAGGACGCCGACGTGACGAACTTCCAGCGGCAGATGCTGGCGCGCCTCGTGCTGCCCGCGGTGGAGCCGACCGTGGACTTCGACTTCGTGAAGGCCTACTACGCCCGCGTCTCCGACCGGCTCCACGGCCGGGTGACGCGGCTCCTCCTGACCCCCCTCCTCGCCGCCTTCACCCGCCTCATCGGGCAGGACCCCTACATCCGGTACCTGTCCTCCTTCCGCTACGCGCTCTCCGGCGAGTTCGCGATCAAGTCGGACCTCGCGGAGCGCATGCGCCTGCCCTGCGACTGGGGCCTGGAGATCGTCACGCTCTTCGAGGCCCTGCGCCACCGCGACGCCGGCCGCATCTGCCAGGTGGAGATCGCCGACCGCTACGACCACAAGCACCAGGCCCTCTCCGGGCGACGACCCCTCGCGCGGCCTCAACCGGATGGCCCGCGACGTGGTGAAGCACCTGCTGCGGACCCTGGCCGCGGCCGGGGTCAGGCTCGACCCCGGCCTCCTGATGAGCCTGCTGGCCGCCTACCAGCGCGAGGCCGAGGACGCGGTCGCCGACAGCTACGCGGTGGCGAACATCAACGGGCTCGTCTTCGACCGGCACTCGGAGGAGCGCAACGTCCAGGTCTTCACGCAGGCCCTGCGCTCGGCGATCGACGAGTTCCTGGCCGACCCCCTCGGCCCTTCTCTCGTCCCCAACTGGGCCCGCGTCTGGGCCGGTGTCCCAGACGCCGGCGCGAGGCTGCTGGCCGCGGTGGCGAAGGGCGACGCGTCGGTGCGGCGGGAGTGGCGATGAGGAGGATCGGGCTCGTCGCGACCGACCTCGACGGGACCCTCCTCGACCGGGAGACCTACGACTTCGCGCCGGCCCGCCCGGCGCTCGAGGCGCTGCGGGAGAGGGGCGTGCCGCTCGTCCTCGTGAGCAGCAAGACGCGGGCGGAGATGGAGCCGCTCGCCGACGCGATCGGGGCCACGGGCCCGCTCGTCGCCGAGAACGGGGGCGCCCTGGTCATGCCGGGCGGCGCCGTCCTCGCCCTCGGGGTGCGCCGGGACCGGCTCCTCGCGGAGCTCCCGGCGGTGACGGCCGAGGCCGGCGTGCGGGCGAGGCCGTTCGCTTCCATGTCCGTGGCCGAGGTCGCCGCACTCACCGGCCTGAGCGCCGAGCAGGCGGCGCTCGCGATGCGGCGCGAGTACGACGAGCCGTTCGTGGTCGAGGACCCGCGCGGGCACGACCCCGGAGTGGGCGCGCGCCTCGACCGCGCGGCGCGCGCACGCGGCCTGCGCGTCACGCACGGGGGGCGCGTGCACCACCTCACCGGCCCCGTCGACAAGGGGCAGGCGCTGCGGGCGATCATCCACGCCTGGCCCGGGGGCGTCGCCGGCGACGTCGTGGGCCTCGGCGACGCCGCCAACGACCTCGCCCTGCTCCTGGCCGTCGACCGCCCGGTCGTCGTACCGCGCCCCGACGGCTCGGTCGACCCGGCCCTCGCCACGCGGCTGCCGGCCGCGGAGAGGGCCCCCGGCCCGGGGCCGGCCGGCTGGGCGAGCGCGGTGCTCGCCGTCCTGGCGGGCGAGCCGCTCTCGCGGGTGGGAGCGTGAGCGGCGTTCCCCTCGAGCCGCGGGTCGCCGAGCGCGTGAAGGAGCTCGGGGAGGCGGAGCTCGTGGTCGGCATCCCGAGCTACAACAACGCCGCCACGATCGGCCACGTCGTGCGAGCAGTGGCCTGGGGCCTGGCGAAGCACTTCGCGGGGCGACGGGCGGTGATCGTCAACTCCGACGGCGGCTCCGGGGACGGGACGCCCGACGTCGTGGCCCGGGCGGAGCTCGGATCGCCACAGGCCATCCTCGCGTCGCACCCGGTCTCGCCTGCCCAGAGGATCGTGACGCCGTACCACGGGGTCCCCGGAAAGGGCAGCGCGCTGCGGACGATCTTCGCGATCGCGGAGCAGCTGGGGGCCCGGGGGTGCGCGGTCGTCGATTCCGACCTCCGCAGCATCACCCCGGGGTGGGTCGAGCTGCTGCTCGGGCCCGTCGTCGACCACGGCTTCGACTACGTGGCCCCCCTCTACCTGCGCCACAAGTTCGACGGCACGATCACCAACTCGATCGTCTACCCGCTCACCCGCGCGCTCTACGGGCGGGAGGTGCGCCAGCCGATCGGGGGGGAGTTCGGCTTCTCGGGCCGCCTCGCCTCGCACTACCTCCGCCAGCCGGTGTGGGAGACCGACGTCGCCCGCTTCGGGATCGACGTGTGGATGACCACGACGGCGCTGGCTGGGGAGTTCCGGGTCTGCGAGTCCTTCCTGGGGGCGAAGATCCACGACGCGAAGGACCCCGGGGCGGACCTCGCGGCCATGCTGGTTCAGGTGGTCTCGGCGGTGTTCGACCTGATGGACACCTACGCCGAGCGCTGGATGGCCGTGGTGGGCGCGGAGGCGGTCCCCCTCTTCGGCTTCCCCTACGGGGTCGGGCTGGATCCCGTGAGCGTCAACGTGGGCCGCATGGTGGGGATCTTCGACCAGGGCGTGCGCGACCTCGGAGAGATCTGGGGTCGGGCCCTCGAGGAGGACACCCTGCGCGGGGTGGCCGCCCTCTCCGGGGTGGGCGAGCGCGAGTTCCGCTTTCCGGACCCGCTCTGGGTGCAGGTGGTCCACGAGTTCGCCGTCGCCTACCACCGGCGCACGCTGCCCCGCGAGCAGCTGCTGCGGTCGCTCGTGCCGCTCTACCTGGGCCGCACCGCCTCCTTCGTCCTCCAGAACGAGGAGGCGGGCTCCGAGGCGGTGGAGCGGGCGATCGGCACCCTCGCCGACGAGTTCGTGAGACAGAAGCCGCGCCTGCGCGAGCGATGGACGTCGTGACGTGAGCTGGAGAAGAGGAGGACCTGAGCCATGCTGAGCGACGTTCTGCGGACGACGTTCGGGGAGTTCGGTGCGCGCGTCCAGGCGTTCGCGCCCAATCTCCTGGCCATGCTGGTGCTCCTCGTCGCGGGGGTGGTGGTGGCGGGCGTCGCCAACCTCGCTCTCGCTTTCGTCCTTCCCCGCCTCGGGGTGGACCGCTTCGCCGAGCGCAGCGGGATCGGGGACGTCGCCCGCCGGGCCGGCCTCACACGGCGACCCTCGCGGACGATCGCCCTCGCCGGGGCCTGGATCGTGCTCGCGGTGTTCGTACTGCTGGCGGTGGCCGCCCTCAACCTGCAGGTGGCGGTCGACCTCGTCTCGCGGACCTTCGCCTGGCTGCCCCACCTCCTCGTGGCGCTCGCGCTTCTCGTCGCCGGCGGCCTCGTCGCCGGCTTCGCGCGCCGGAGCGTCCTCATCGCCTCCGTCAACGCCGGCCTGCCGTCGGCGCGCCTTCTCTCCTCCGGGGTCCACGCCGCGCTCCTCGTTCTCTTCGCGGCCATGGCCCTCGAGCAGGTGGGGCTCGGGCAGCGCGTCGTCCTCACCGCCTTCGCGATCTTCTTCGGCGGGATCGTGCTGGCCCTCGCCCTCGCGTTCGGCCTCGCCGGCAAGGAGATCGCCCGCGAGTCGCTCGAGCGCCTGCTGCGCCGGCGGGGACCGGAGGACGAGGACGGCCTGAGACACCTCTAGCGAACCCGGGGGGCCGGGGTGAGGCGCGCCGCATCCGACCTGGAGCAGGACATCGAGCGCATCACCGGGATCCGGCCCGTCGTGGCGGACACCCTGCCGGCGAAGACAGCCGACGTCGTGGTCGTGGGCACGCTGGGGAGCAGGCGCCTCGTCGACGGGCTGGTCGCGGCCAACCGGCGTCTCGCCCTGGTACTGGTGGGCGGACGTGCCCGTGAGGCACCGGGATGAGCTCTTCGTGCGCGCCTGAGGCTACCGCCGGACCGTCTCGTAGAACCGCTCGTCACCCGACGACCGATCACCGTCGGGACCTCGTCCTCGGAGATCCGAAGCCGACACCCGAAGGCCTCGGCCTCAATCGATCGTGCAGCGGCTCTCCATCCGCCATTCCCGGCCGAGCGTGTGGACGGCTCCCGTCAGCCTGACCGGGGTGCGCAGGCGGATGTCCGCGCTCGAGGCGCCCACCTGCAGTTCGAACTCTCCCGGCTCGACGATGCGCCCCCCATCCATGCCCGTGAAGCACAACATGTCGGTCGGCACCTCGAAGGCGACCCGCGCGGAGGCGCCCGCCCGCAGCTCGACCCGGCCGAAAGCCTTGAGCTCCTTCACCGGCCGCACCACCGACGCCAGCCGATCCCGCACGTAGAGCTGCGGCACCGCCACACCCGCGCGCGGTCCGGTGTTGCGCACGGTGAATCGGAGGCGGATCGCGCCGGTGCGAGCGTCCAATTCGGTCGCGTCGAGAGCCAGGTCGGCGAAGTCGAACGAGGTGTAGCCGAGGCCGTGGCCGAACGGGTAGCGGCTGCCGAAGTGGATGGCGATCGGGGTGCCGGCGCTCTTCATCTTGTGGTTGTAGTAGTAGGGAACGGCGCCGACGTTCTTCGGCACGGAGAGCGAAAGCCGGCCGGAAGGCTCGACCTTGCCGGTCAGCACGTCGACCAGCGCCGCACCGCCCTCCTGGCCGCCCGCGAACGCCATCACGAGCGCGGCGACCTTCTCCTCCAGCCCGCCCAGGTTGTACGGGCGACCGCTCGTGAGCACGATCACCACCGGCTTCCCGGTCGCGACCACCGCGTCGAGGAGCTGCGGCTGGACGCCGGGGAGATCGAGCGAATCGGCATCGGAGCCCTCGCCCACGGTACCGGTGTTGAACAGGCCCGCCAGGTCCCCGACGCACACCACCGCGACGTCCGCCGCCTGCGCGCACGCCACCGCCGCGGGGACGAGGTCCGTCCGGCGCGAGACCGGCGAGGCCTGGTCGAGGAAGGTGCTCTTCTCGACGTCGCCCGGGAACACCGGGGAGCCGTACTTGCGCTCCTCGATGATGAAGCAGCCCTGCGCGTAGGCTACCCGGTCGGCGCCGAAGGCCCTCTCGAACGCGGCCCTCGGGGTCACGACCTGGGCGGCGGCCTCACCCGCGTCGTTCAGGATGAGGTGCACCGGGAAGCTGTAGCCGCACAGGAGCCCCAGCGGGTCGTCCGCGGTGGGTCCGATCACGGCGATGCGCTGGCCCCGCCCGGGATCGAGGGGCAGGACGCCGTCGTTCTCGAGTACCACCACCGCCTGGCGCGCCACCTCGCGGGCCAGCGCGACGGTGGCCGGCGCCTGCAGCTCGATGGCCCCCTCGTCCACGTACGGCCTCTCGAAGAGGCCCAGGCGGATCTTCTCGGCGAGGATCCGCCTCACGACGGCATCGATCGTCTCCATGGAGACGAGGCCGCGCCGCACCGCCTCGCCCAGGTGGGCGGCGCAGTCGTCCGCGGGCAGCTCGATGTCGAGCCCGGCGCCAAACGCCATCGCCGCCGCCTCGGCGCGATCCGCGGCGAGGTTGTGGTGCTGGTACAGGAGGCTGATGCCGATGTAGTCGGCCACGATCAGCCCGTCGAAGCCCCACAGGTCGCGGAGCACCTCGGTGAGGAGGTGGCGCGAGGCGTGGCAGGACTCGTTGTCGATGTCGTGGTAGGCCGGCATGACGGACCCGGCGCGCGCCTGCTTCACCGCCATCTCGAACGGGAGCAGGAAGACGTCGTTGAGCTCGCGCCAGCCCAGGTGCACGGGCCCGTGGTTGCGCGCCCCCTCGCTCCAGGAGTGGCCCGCGAAGTGCTTGAGCGTCGCGAGGAGATCGCGTTTCTCCCCCTGCAACCCGCGGACGAAGCGAGTGCCCAGGACGCCGACCAGGTAGGGGTCCTCGCCCAGCGTCTCCTCGGTGCGGCCCCAGCGGACGTCTCGCGAGACGTCGAGGACCGGCGCCAGCCCCTGGTGGCAGCCGACGCTGCGGGCCTCTCGCCCGATGGCCTGCGCCGCCTGCTCGATGAGGACAGGGTTCCAGGTCGCGCCGTACGCGAGCGCCGACGGGAACATCGTCGCGCCGCGGGCCATCAGCCCCACCAGGCACTCCTCGTGCGACATCACGGGGATTCCGAGCCGGGTCTCGCTCGCGCAGGAACTTCTGCAGCCGGTTGAGGGCGCGGACGCCCGTGCGCGGATCGACCCCGTGGCTTCCCAGCGGGCGGGAGATCTGGCCCAGGCCGTTCCCCAGCGCCTTCTTCACGGCTGCCGGGTCCGTTCCCCCGGTGAAGTCGTCCTGGCGCGGGCGGTGCTCGCCGTCCTCGGAGAGGATCAGCCAGAGCGCGTGCATCTGCGCCGTCTTCTCCTCGAGCGTCATTCGTGGGAGGAGGTCGCTCACTCGCTCGGCGACGGAGCGGCCGGGTTCCTGGTAGGGAAGCGACATGGCGAAACCTCCGGTGACCGGACGACGCAGTATGTCCCAACCTGGGTCAAACGGCCGAGGCACCGTGCTACTGTCGGCGTGACGCGCGACCGCCAGCAAGGCCCGAAAGGACGCGATGTGAACGATACGCCCGTCCCCGGAACCCGGCTTCGGCCCGCCACGAGGTGTGGCCTCGTCCTCCTCCTGCTCGTCGTCGGCCCGCGGCCCGGGCGGGCCCAGCCCACGGGCGGGCCTTACGGTCCGATCCCACAGAGCTACGAGCTGCCGAAGGCCGCCCACGTCTACTACGTGGCGCCCGGCGGGAAGGCCGAGGCCGCAGGGTCGACCCTCGCCGAGCCCACGACCCTCGAGGCCGCCTTCGAGCGGGTGGTGAGCGGCGACGCGATCGTGATGCGCGGCGGGACCTACCGGACCGGCGGCCTGCGCCTCAACCAGGGGATCACGTGGCAGCCGTACGCGGACGAGCGACCGGTGCTCAAGGGGACCCGGGTGGCGGCGCAGTGGGAGGCCCTGCGCAACGGCGTGTGGCGGACCGCCTGGACGACGCTCTTCCCGGCCCGGCCGCGGGACTGGTGGCGGCGCGACCGCGAGGGCGTGCGGACGCCGCTCCACCGGTTCAACAACGACATGGTCTTCGTCGACGGCGAGATGCTGAGGTCGGCCGGCTGGGAGGGCGAGCTCGACGAGCACTCCTTCTACGTCGACTACGAGGCGGGCCAGGTCTACATCGGCGTCGACCCGAAGGACCGGCTGGTCGAGATCACCGCCTTCGACAGCGCCTTCGTCCGCACCAGCGGCCCGTGTCACGGCAAGACGTCGGACCGGAAGGGCCCGACCATCCGCGGTCTCACGTTCACGCAGTACGCGTACCGGGCGATCGAGATCGAGGGGAAGAGGCCGGCGGTCCCCGTCTCCGAGGAGCCGACGGACGACCCGGTGGGACCGGCCGATCCCGCGACGTTCGGGAAGGAGGTCGTGGGCACGACTCTCGAGAACGTCACCATCTCGTTCTGCTCCCGGGTGGCCGGGTACTTCCGCGGGGACGGGCTGGTCATCCGGCAATCGCTCGTCAGCGACACGAGCACCGAAGGCGTCTACGTGATCGGGTCGGCCGACGTCCTCCTGGAGAGGAACATCTTCAGGCGGAACAACGTCGAGGAGCTCACCGGCTACTATCCGGCCGCGGTCAAGATCTTCAACCAGTCCCACCGCGTGACCTGCCGCGACAACCTCGTGATCGAGAACCCGCACTCGAACGGCATCTGGTACGACGTCGGCAACGTGGACGGCGTGTTCGTGGACAACTGGGTCGAGGGGGCGATCGACGGGTTCTTCTTCGAGATCTCCAAGGGGGCGATCTGCGCCGGGAACGTGTTCGTCGGCTGCGACAAGGGCATCCGCGTGCTCAACAGCTCGAACGTCCGCGTCTACCACAACACCCTGGTGGACAGCGTCGCCTCCTTCGAGCGCGACGAGCGCAGCGCGGTCGGCGACCACTTCGGCTGGCACCCCCGCACCGGTCCCGACGTGGACCAGCGCGAGGGGCACGCCTTCGTAGGCAACCTGCTGGTGGCGAGCGAGTCCTTCCGCAAGCCGCTGCTGCGGTTCGAGCAGCCGAAGACCCTGTGCGAGCGGCTCACCCGGCCGCAGGTCAGCGAGCTCGACGGCAACCTCTATGTGCGGCGGGGCTCGGGGGGGCCGCTCCTCGTGTGGAGCCCGGCGCCCGGCGAGAGCTGCCAGGTGGAGCTGGCCACCCTCGAGGAGCTGCGAACGCTCCAGCCAGGCTTAGAGGCCCACGGCCGCTCCGTCGGCGACTGGTTCGGGGCCTTGTTCAAGAGCCCGGAGTTGCGCCGGTACGAGCTCGTCGGGGGCGTGGCGGAGGCCTCGGTTCGGCTCCCGGCCGAGATCCTCCGGCTGCTCGGGTGGCGGGAGCCGCGCCCGCCCGGCGCCTACCCGGCAAGCCGCTGAGCCCGCCACTCCGCGTGAAGCCGAGCCGCCCCGGATCGGCTCACCGGGGTGGCTCGGTCGCCCCTCCCCGAAGAACGGCGACGACCGCCTGGAAGGCGGGCTTGGGGCGCCCCTCCCGGTCGAAGAGAAGCGGGTAGTTGATCCGGCCCGGGATCGGGAAGTCATGGAGCCACGACTGCGCGTCGGTGACTCCCCAGACGGTCACGCGGGACACCGCGGCCCGGTGCTTCAGGACGAGGGCGAAGACGTCCGCGTAGCGTCGGGCCAGCTCCTGCTGCTTCACGGCGGGAAGCGCGTCGGGGTAGATGTTGCTCACGGCCCGGATCTTCATCTTCTTCGCGAGGTCGGCGCCCCACATCTCCGGGTCGCGGGGCAGGACGTCGACGTCCAGCTCGGTGAGCATGGCCTTGAGCCCGGCGGCGCCGACGTCCGCCAGGGTGGCGTCGATCTCCGCCAGCGGCGGGTCGGCCAGCCCCCAGTGCGCCTGCTCGCCGATCGCGTCGACGCGCAGGCCGCGCCCGCGGAGCTCCTTCACGAGCGCGAGGGCCGCCCGGCGCTTCGCGGGCTTCCAGAGGTTGTAGTCGTTGTAGTAGAGCTCCGCCCCCGGGTCGGCCGCGTGGGCGTACTCGAAGGCCTTCGCCACGTAGTCCCGGCCGATCGCCTCGAGCCAGGGCGTGCGGCGCCAGGTTCCGTCGTCCTCGAGCGCCTCGTTCACCACGTCCCAGCCGTGGATGCGGCCCCGGTAGCGGCCTACCACCGTTTCGATGTGGGCCTTCAGCCGGCCGAGCAGCGTCTCGCGGTCCGCCGGGGCCCCTTCGTCGCCGGCGAAGACCCAGGCCGGCGTCTGCTGGTGCCACAGGAGCACGTGGCCGATCACGGAAATGCCCCGCTGCCGGCCGAAGTCCACGTACCGGTCCGCCGGCTCGAAGTCGTAGCGGTCGGGCTCGGGGTGGACCTTCTCCCACTTGAGCAGGTTCTCCGGGCTGATGCTGTTGAACTGCCGGGTCACGATCGCGACCGCCCGCTCGTCCCGCCCGTCGCTCTGGTCGGCGTTGACGGCCACGCCGACCAGGAGTCCCGGGGGCACCAACTCCTTGAGGGCACTCGTCGCCACCGTCCCCTGCGCGGCGGCGACGGCCCAGCTCGCGAGGACGAGGGGCACGGCGGCCACGACCGGTCGGTCGAGCCTCAGGCGACCTTCCTCACGCGGTGGCATACCGCCTCCGGCGCTCAACAAGGTCGTCCTGAATCCTCAGGTTCAACCTCTTGCCGATCGGATAGGCGGCCAGGCACAACAGGACGAGCCCGAGGGCGATGCCGGGGTAGACGCTCGCGCCCAGGCGGATCCCCAGGAGCGCGTGCTCCGTCTGCGCGACGTTGGGAACGTAGCCGTAGGCGTCGATCACCCACGCGCTCAGGGCTCCGCCGAGGCTCAGGCCGGCCTTCAGCGCGAAGAGGATGCCCGCGTACATGAAGCCCGTGGCGCGGCGGTGGGTCTTCCACTCCGAGTAGTCGGCGACGTCGGCGATCATCACCCACAGCAGGGGCACGGTGGGACCCCACCCGGCCGCCCACACGATGCCCAGCCAGAAGAGCAGGCCGACCGACGCCGGGCCCACCAGGAAGACGCCCAGCGTCGCGAAGGTCGTGACCGACACGCCCGCGATGAACACCGCCTTCTTGCCGAAGCGGTCGGCGAGGGGCTTGGAGAGGACGATGCCGACGATCTGCACGATGCTCCCGAGGACGAAGAACAGGCTCAGGCCCACGGCCGCGGCGTTCGAGCTGTCCGGCTTCACGAGCAGGCCGAGGCCGTCGAGCGCGGCCTTCCATCCCGTCACCGGTCCGGCGCCGAGGCCCACCAGGCCGACCTTGCCCAGGAACTCCTTGAGCTGGTCCTGGTCGAGGTAGTAGGCGAAGAGGTAATTCGACGAGCTGCCGCGCACCACGAGCATCGTGAAGACGAGGAGCGTCAGGACGAACATCACGAGCCACGGCCGGCAGGTGAAGACGTCCTTCAGGTCGGCGCTCAGCGGGTGCTTCTCCCCGGGCGGGGGCAGCACGCGCTCCCGCGTGCTCGCGAAGGTGACGAGGTTGAGGACGACGATCAGGACGCCGAATATCGCCATGGTGAGGGCCCAGCCCCTCGCGGAGTCGCCGCCCCCGAGCTTGGCCACGAGGGGCAGGGGCAACGCCTGGATGACGAACTGGCCGACCAGGGCGCCCACGAAGCGGTAGCTGGCCAGGCTGCTGCGCTCGCCGGCGTCGGGCGTCATCACGCCCATGAGCGCGGAGTAGGGCGTGTTGTTGGCGGAGTACAGCATCATCACGAGGGTGTAGGTCAGGTAGGCGTAGATGAGCTTCCCCTGGGGCCCGACGTCGGGCGTGACGTAGACCAGCCAGAAGACGACGCCGAAGGGGACCGCGGTCCAGAGCAGCCAGGGACGGAAGCTGCCCCAGCGCGTGCGCGTGCGGTCGGACAGGGCACCGATGACCGGGTCGAAGACGGCGTCGGCGAGCCGGAGCACGAGGAACATGGTGCCGACCGCCACCGCCGACAGCCCGGCCGTGTCCGTGTAGAAGCGGGTCTGGTAGAGGATCATCGACTGGAAGAAGAAGTTGGTCGCGATGTCGCTCATCGCGTAGCCGATCTTCTCCTTCCGGGCGAGCTTGTGTGCGGTGTCAGCCATGGGTCCTCGTTGATCTCGCGGGACGTCCCGCGCCTGGCGATCCTGAAGGCGGTGGAACTCATCCGACGATCAGGGGCCCCGTTTCTCGCGCGGTTCATTCTATTCGACGGGGCCTCCGGGCCCCTTGACACTTCTTGACAGACCGAGCGCCATCGTGGTACCCGATTTTTTGGCCCCAAGAGGGACGGACGAATGAGATGAACACGTCGCACTCCGTCGACGGGGGCTTCAGCGCGGACAGCGGCATCTGAGGGACACCCCATGACACCCTCGGCCTGGCGGGACTTCGTGGTCGCGGCCCGCGGCGGAGCGCCGGAGCGCGTGCCGGTCGTGTGGAGCGCGGACAGCCCCCCGGCCATGCGACCCCTGAGCCTCCCGTTCGCGGACTGGGAGAAGCTGGAGCGGCGCGACCCGGAGACGAACCGCTTCGCCGCCGCCAGGGGGCCACTGGCGGTGGCCGCCCACGTCCTGGGCGTCACGAGGTCCCCTGGAGGCGACCGCGGCGGAGCCCGCGGCCGCCCACGCGGCGCTCGACGTGTTCACCGACACGGTGATCGCCTTCCTGCGTGCCCAGCTCGGGCGGCTGCGCGAGCCGGTGGGTGTCCTCCTGCTCGACGACATCCCGGGGATGCTGTCCCCCGGGGGCTTCGACCGGATCGCCCTGCCCTACCTGCAGCGCGTCTTCGACGCGCTCCTCCCCCGCATCGGCCAGCTACACTGCGAAGTGTGGAACTTCAGCCACGAGATGGACATCGCCGAGGCGGCGGCCTGATCCTCTCGGCCGGCGGCGGTCTCTCGCCGGGCACCCCCGCGGAGAGCATCGATGCCCTGGTTCAGGCCGCGCTCGGGTAAACGGGCAGTACCGGGCCAAGCCGGCCCACTACGGCGTCGTGGACGCGCTGCGACGGCGGTGAGAACGGAGGCAATGCCATGACGACGTACTTTCCGGAGGTTCGGAAGAGCATCCCGTACGAAGGCCCCGACTCCCGGAACCCGCTCGCGTTCAAGCACTACGACGCCCGCCGGAAGGTCGGGGGCCGGACCATGGAGCAGCACCTGAAGTTCGCGGTGGCCTACTGGCACACCTTCCAGGGCGACGGGTCGGACCCCTTCGGGGAGCCAGCCTCGAGCGGCCCTGGCTTCGCGGCCGCGACCCGATGGACATAGCGGAGAAGACGCTCGAGGCGGCCTTCGAGTTCTTCACCAAGCTGGGCGTCGCGCTACTACTGCTTCCACGATCGCGACCTCGCCCCCGAGGGCGCGAGCGTCGCGGAGAGCCGGAAGAACCTCGAGCGGCTGGTGAAGCGCGCGGCGGCGCTGCAGAAGGAAACGGGCATCAGGCTGCTCTGGGGGACGGCCAACCTGTTCTCGCACCCGCGCTACACCCACGGCGCTGCGACCAACCCCGACCCGGCGCGTCTTCGCCCACGCCGCCGCGCAGGTCGCGGCGGCGATCGACGCCACGGTCGAGCTGGGCGGCACCGGCTACGTGTTCTGGGGCGGGCGCGAGGGCTACTCCTCGCTGCTCAACACCGACCTGCGGCAGGAGCGCGAGCAGCTCGCGCGCTTCCTCCACCTGGCGGTGGAGCACGCGGACGCGGCGGGCTTCGAGGGCACGTTCCTCATCGAGCCCAAGCCGCAGCGAGCCCTCCACGCACCAGTACGACTTCGACGCGGCGACGACGCTCGGCTTCCTGCGCGAGTTCGCGCTGCTCGACCGCTTCATGCTGAACGTCGAGGCCAACCACGCGACCCTCGCCACCCACTCGTTCGCCCACGACCTCACGGTGGCCTCCGCCGCGGGCAAGCTGGGCAGCCTCGACGTCAACCGCGGCGACCCGAGCTGCGGCTGGGACACCGACCAGTTCCCGACCGACGTCTACGACGCCGTGTGGGCGATGAGCATCGTCCTCGAGCAGGGCGGCCTGCCGAACGGCGGCCTCAACTTCGACGCGAAGGTGCGGCGCGGGTCCTTCGACACGGCGGACCTCTTCCACGCCCACATCGGCGGCATGGACACCTTCGCCCGGGGCCTCGTGATCGCCGACCGCATGCGGCGGGACGGGGCCCTCCGACTGCCCCGAGCCCGGCGCTACGCGGGCTGGCGGAAGGCGCTCGGGAAGCGCATCCTCGGGGGCAAGGCGTCGCTGCGCGCCCTCGAGGCGTGGGCGCACGCTCACGGCGAGCCCGAGCGCGTCAGCGGACGCCAGGAGCTGCTCGAGAACGTCCTGAACGGCTACGTCCTCGGCACCGACGACTGAGACCGGCACGATGGCCCGTCTCTTCCTCGGCCTCGACTCGAGCACGCAGAGCCTCAGCGCGGTCCTGATCGACCTCGACGCGCACCGCGTCGTCGGCGGGGCGAGCCTCGCCTTCGACGCCGCGCTTCCCGGCTACGGCACCCGCAACGGCGTCCTGCGCAGCGAGGACCCGCGAGTCGTCCACGCGCCGCCTCTCATGTGGGTCGAGGCCCTCGATCTCCTCTTCGAAACCCTGCGCGGGCAGGGCCTTCCGCTCGCCGAGGTCCTCGCGATATCGGGCTCCGGGCAGCAGCACGGGTCCGTCTACCTGAACGCCGACGCCGAGCGGATCCTGGAGAGCCTCGACCCGTCCTCGCCCCTCGCGGTGCAGCTGGCCCCGGCGTTCTCGCGGCCGACGGCGCCCGTGTGGATGGACTCGTCCACCACCGAGGAGTGCCGCGAGATCGAGGCGGCCCTCGGTGGGCCACGCGCCACCGCCGAGGCCACGGGCTCCGCCGCCTTCGAGCGCTTCACCGGCCCGCAGATCCGGCGCTTCGCGAAGACGGACCCCGACGGCTACGCGCGGACCGCCCGCATCGGCCTCGTCAGCTCGTTCATGGCCTCGCTGGTCGCCGGTCGCCTCGCGCCGATCGACCACGGGGACGGCGGCGGCACGAACATCATGGACATACGGCATCGGCGCTGGCACCCCCGCGCCGTCGAGGCGACCGCGCCATTCCTCCTGCCCAAGCTCTCGCCCCTGGCCCCGCCCTGGGCAGGTCGTCTCCCCCGTCGCCCGGTACTGGGTCGAGCGGCACGGCGTCAACCCCTCGGCGCTCGCCTGCGCGTGGTCCGGCGACAACCCGTGCAGCGTCGTGGGCCTCGGCCTGGTGCGGCCGGGCCAGGTGGCGATCTCGCTCGGCACGAGCGACACCTACTTCGGCACGATGGCCGAGTGCCGCACCGACCCGGCGGGCGAGGGTCACGCCTTCGTCGCGCCCACCGGCGGCTACATGGCCCTGATCTGCTTCAAGAACGGCTCGCTGGCCCGCGAGCGGGTCCGCGACGCCTACGGGCTCGACTGGGCCGGCTTCTCGCGGGCACTCGCCGCCACACCGTCCGGGCAACGGGGGCAAGCTCATGCTCCCCTACTTCGAGCCGGAGATCGTCCCGCGCGTGCTGGAGCCCGGCGTGCGGCGTTTCGACCTGCGCGAGGACGACGTGGCCGGCAACTGCCGAGCGGTCGTCGAGGCGCAGATGCTCTCGATGCGCCGGCACTCCGCCTGGATGGGCGTGCGCCCCGAGCAGATCTTCGCCACCGGGGGTGCGTCAGGCAACCCGGAGATCCTCCAGGTCATGGCGGACGTCCACGAGTGCCCCGTGTTCCGCTTCGAGGTCACGAACAGCGCGGCTCTCGGCGCGGCTCTCGGCGCGGCCCACGCGTGGCACCTCGGACGCGCGCAGCCGCTCGGCTGGGAGGACGTGGTGCGCGGGTTCTGCGACCCCGTCCCGGGCTCGGAGGTCCGGCCCCGGCCGGAGGCGGCCGCGGCTTACCGCCCGCTTCTCGATCGCCTCGCCCGCCTGTCCGCCTGATCTCGGCGAGGGTGGCGATATACGATCGCACCATGGAGTGGCTCAACTACCACCACCTTCTCTACTTCTGGGCGGTGGCCCGCGAGGGCAGCGTGACGAAGGCGAGCCAGCAGCTGCGCCTCGCCCAGCCCACGGTCAGCGGCCAGCTCAAGTCGCTCGAGGACGCGCTGGGCGAGAAGCTCTTCGAGCGCACCGGCCGCCGGCTGGTGCTGACCGACGTGGGGCGCGTCGTCTTCCGCTACGCCGACGAGATCTTCTCCCTCGGGCGGGAGCTGCAGGACACCCTCAAGGGGCGGCCTACCGGACGCCCGGTCCGCTTCACCGTGGGGGTGGCCGACGCCGTGCCCAAGCTCGTCGCCTACCGTCTCCTGCTGCCGGCGCTCTCGCTGCCCGAGCCGGTCCACGTCGTCTGCCGCGAGGACAAGCCGGAGCGGCTGCTCGCCGAGCTCGGCGCCCACTCCCTCGACCTCGTGATCTCGGACAGCCCGCTGGGCGCGGGCACGAGGGTGAAGGCCTACAGCCACCTCCTCGGCGAGACACCGGTGGCCATCTTCGGCGCCGACGCGCTCGCCGCCGCCCACCGCCGGGGCTTCCCGCGCTCGCTCGAGGGGGCGCCGCTGCTCGTCCCCACCGAGTCGAGCGCGCTCCGCCGCTCGCTCGACCAGTGGCTCGACGCGGAGGGGATACGGCCCCGGGTCGTGGGCGAGTTCGAGGACAGCGCGCTCCTCAAGACCTTCGGCCAGGCCGGCCTCGGCCTCTTCCCCGCGCCCCTGGCCATCGAGGCGGAGATCCGGGCCCAGTTCGGGGTGAAGCTCGTGGGCCGGGTGGATGCGGTCAAGGAGCGCTTCTACGCCCTCTCGGTGGAGAGGAAGATCAAGCACCCGGCCGTTCTCGCGATCTCGGAGGCGGCGCGCCGGAAGCTGTTCGGCTAGCGGGTGCTAGAATCCCGCGCGAGCGAGGTGAGGCCCATGGCGGAGAGCGACGTGCGCATCGGCGTCCTGCGAGGACGGGAGAACTCCTTCCCCGACGCGTTCATCGCGAAGGTCAACTCCGTGGGCAAGGGAGTGACCGCGGAGTTCGTCCACCTCGGGGGCACCAAGCTCAACGAGCCCGTGCCCTACCGGGTGATCCTCGACCGGATGAGCCACGAGGTGCCGTACTACTCGGTCTACCTCAAGATGGCGGCCCTGCAGGGGACCTACTGCATCAACAACGTCTTCTGGCGCACCGCCGACGACAAGTTCTTCGGCTACGCGGCCGCGGAGAAGCTGGGCATCGCCGAGCCGAAGACGGTCATCCTCCCCAACCGCTCCTACGTGGACGACGTCACCGCGGAGAGCCTGCGCAACCTGTGGCCGACCGACTTCTCGATGTACCTCGACTACGTGGGCTGCCCCTGCATCATGAAGCCGGCCTTCGGCGGGGGCTGGAAGAACGTGAACAAGATCCACTCCCTCGACGAGCTGATGCACCACTACAACGAGTCGGGGACGCTCACCCTGATGCTGCAGGAGTTCATCTCCTGGGACACCTACATCCGGGTCCCCACCATCGGTCGCCGCTGGGCGCGCGCGATCCGGTACGACCCCGCCCCCGGCGGCATGGGCGGCTACAACCAGGACTACGACATCCTGCCGAGGGCCCTGCGGGACAAGGCCGAGGAGCTCTCCCTCGGGTACAACCAGGCCCTCGGCTACGACATGAACGCCCTCGAGTTCGCGGTGAAGGACGGGACCTTCTACGGCATCGACCTCACCAACTACACCCCCGACCTCGACTACCGCAGCCTCAAGGACGCGCACTTCCCCTGGGCGGTGGAGAAGATGGCGACCTTCGCCATCGAGAAGGCCCTCTCGAAGGAGGGCACTCCAAAGAGCCCCGACTGGAAGGCGCTCCTCCTGAGGTAGACGGCGCGCCGCGGAGCGGGTCTAGAATTCCTGCATGGTCGCCCCTACGCTCGCCCTCTCACTCCTCCTCCTCTCCCCCCAGCAGGACGCGGATGCGCTGCGCTCCGAGCTCACGCGCCTCCAGGGCGACGTCGCCCGGCTCCAGGGGTCCCTGCGCGAGCGGGACGCGCTCCTCGGCACCGTCCGCGAGGAGCTGGCCGGCGCACGCGAGGACCTGCGCGAGCTCAAAGACCGCCCCCAGCCCGTCGCCGCCCCCTTCCTCGCCTCGCCGCCGGTGGGGTCGGACAAGCTCGGCGTGGCGAAGGGCGCCGTCCTCGCCCCGCGCGTCGAGGTCGATTCGTTCTTGCGCCACGACACGGTCGTGCTGAAGCTCCGGCGGGTCGAAGCGGCGGCGGTGCGCACCGTGGCCGAGGTGGAGCTGACCCCGGACGCGAGCGGGGTAGACCTCCCGATCGACCAGAGCGGCGCCCTCTACATCGTGGAGTGGGCGACCTCGGAGGGCCACGTCTACAACCTCGTGCTCCGCGACGGGGCGAGCGGGCAGTCGGTAGCCTCGTGCCCGGTCAAGGAGAAGCAGAGCGAGGGCCGCTTCGTCCTCGTCGGCTACCGGGTAGACTGAAGCGCTTCTCAGGCCATCAGGATCGCGGCCACGCCGACCACGACGAGGACGGCGGTGACCACGACGATCGACCGTCGCAGCCTCGCCCCGGCCGTGGCCACGACCAGCCCACACTTCACGAGCGTGTTCGCGAGGGCGGCCACGACCAGCGCCCCCACGACGGTGGCGAGGGGGGCTCCCCCGCTGCGAGCGAGGCCCGCCATCGAGAGGGTGATCGCGTCCACGTCGGTGAGGCCGGCCAGGGCGGCGACCAGGTAGTAACCCTGGCCGGGGAAGTAGCGCTCGACGGCGGCCACCACGACCAGAACGGCCGCGAACATGAGGCCGAACTTGATGGCGGCGGTCAGGCTGAACGGGTTCTTGAGCACGACCTCGCCGGCCGCCGCCGGCGCCTCCGCCCGACCGCGGCGCAGGAACAGGACGGCCGCCCCGAGGGTGACCGCGGTCATCGCCCCGAAGGGCAGCAGCAACGGCCGGACGAGGGGCGTGAAGAGGATCGCGGCCAGGACGATGATTCGGACGCCCATCACGGCCCAGGCGAGCAGCAGCCCCCCGGCGAGCGCGTCGTCGGTCTTCCCGCCCTCCTCCCGGCTCTGCTTGGCGAAGGCGAGCGTCACCGCGGTCGAGGAGACGAGGCCCCCCGAGAGGCCAGTGACCGCCGTGCCCCGCTGCGGGCCGAGGGCGCGGGTCGCAACGTAGCCGACGAGGGAGAGGGCGGCGATGAGGATCACGAGGGTCCACAGCGACCGCGGCTTGAGGGCACCCCAGGGGTCGATCGACGTCGTGGGCAGGAGCGGGAGGACGATGAACGTCGCGGCGAGGAGCTTGACCCCGGCCGAGATGTCGTCGGAGCCGAGCTTGGCCACGAGGCCGTGCATCGGCTCCTTGTAGGCGAGGACGGCGGACACGGCGATCCCGACCGCGAGCGCCATCTGGGGGTAGCCGGCGGTGCAGGCCCCGCCCAGCAGGCACACGCCGATGGCGGCCGCCTCGGTGGTGAGCCCGACCGAGTTCGGCTTCACCCGCGCCTGGACCACGTAGCCGGCGACGGTGAGGGCGGCCACCGCCCCCACCGCGGCCACGAAGACCCAGCCGTTGCCGAGGGTCTGCGAGAGCCAGGCCGCGACCGCGCCGATCAGGGAGAAGAGGATGAACGTGCGGACGCCCCCGATGCCGACGTTGCCGGAAAGGGCCTTGCTCCGCTCCCGCTCGATCCCCACGAGAGAGCCGATGATGAGGGCCGAGGCAAGGCCCCACACGAGCCGGGGGTCGAGTGTCGTGTGCATGGCCCGCTCGCTCGTCAGCGCCGGGCGACCGGCAGGACGCAGACGGGCTTGTCGACCTTCACCATCCCGCCGACCGGCGAGGGCATGCCGGTCGCGGGGTCGAGCTTGAAGACGGCGATCGTCCCCGAGTTCTGGTGAGCGGCGAGCAGCCACCGGCCGGTCGGGTCGATCGTGAAGTGGCGCGGGTACTTCCCGCCCACCGGCACGTGGCCCGCCACCGCGAGGCGGCCGGTCGCCGGGTCGACGCGGAAGACGGCGAGGCTGTCGTCGCCGCGGTTCGATCCGTAGGCGAACCGGCCGTCCCGCGACACCTCGACCTCGGCCGTCCAGCTCGTCCCGGTGAAGCCGGCGGGGAGCGCCGAGAGCGCCTGGACCTTTGCGAGGGCGCCCTTCTCGGCGTCGTACGAGAACACGGTCACCGTGGAGAGGAGCTCGTTGATCGAGTAGGCGTACTTCCCGCCGGGGTGGAAGGCGAAGTGGCGGGGACCCGAGCCCGGGTCGACCGGCGCCGCCCCGTGGGACTCGAGCGTGCCCTTCGCCGCGTCGAAGCGGTAGACGAAGATGCGGTCGGCCCCGAGGTCGGGGGAAAAGGCGAAGCGCTCGACGGCGTCGAGGTAGATGCCGTGGGCGTGCGGCTTCTCCTGGCGGCCCTTCGTCGGCCCCGAGCCCTCGTGGACTCGGACGGCCGAGGCCGGCTTCAGGCGCCCGTCCTCGCCGATCGGCAGGACGGCCACGGTGCCGCCGCCATAGTTGGCGACGAGGACGCTCCGGCCCGTCTTGTCCACGACGAGGTGGCAGGGGCCCCCGCCCTCCGACGACTGCTGGTTGAGGAGCGTCAGGTCGCCCGTCTTCGGGTCGACCGCGAACGCGCTGACCGCCCCCGTCTTCTGGCCCTCGAAGCTCGAGATCTCCCCTACCGCGTAGAGGAAGCGGCCGCTCGGGTGAAGGGCGAGGAACGAGGGGTTCTTCGTCTCCACGGCGAGGACGGGCTCTGTCGTCGCGCCGGTGGCGGGGTCGAAGTCGAAGCGGTAGATCCCGCGGCTCGTCCCGTCGGTGTAGGTGCCGACGTAGACGGTCAGGGGGCCGGGTTTCGTCGCGGGCGCGGCGATCGCGGAGACGGCGAGGGCGGCGAAGGCCAGCAGGAGTACGGGGCGGAGAAAGGGGGCCGTGTCGGTCATGGTGCCGTGATCCTGCTCCGTCGGCCGCGGCTCGTCAACGGCCGCCGGGGCCGGCTCAGCCAGCGGCGAGCTTCCGCTCCGCGGCGCGGTGCTCGTAGCCGGGGGGCGGGTCCGCGCGGGGGTGGGCCAGGAACGTGGTCACGATCTTGTCGAGGTACGAGCCGAGCGGCTCGTGGCGGAAGCCGAGCTCGGCCTTCGCGCGCGCGGGGTCGAGGAACGACATCCAGGTCCCGCTGAAGGGCGACAGCCGCAGCGGGTCGAGGCCCGCGGCGCGCACGCGCTCGGTCGGCACGTCGACGAGCCGGGCGGGCGCTCCCAGCCGCTCGGCCACGAGGACGAGCAGCTCGCCGAGCGTCGGCGTCTCGTCCTGGGCGAGGTTGTAGGCCTGCCCGAACGTCTCGGGGCGGCCCAGCATCGCGAGGATCGCCTTCACCACGGAGCCCGCGTAGACGTGGCGCGTCGGCCGGCCGCCTCCGTCCGGAAGGACGACCGACCCGCCGTCCATCATGCGCCAGAGGTAGCGCTCGAGCCGGCGGAAGTGGTCGCGTTCCCCGTTCACCATGGGGATGCGGAGGCGGGTCGCGGGGAAGCCGTCTTTCTCCCATGCCTCGCAGAGCGCGTCCTCGAGCGCGCGCTTCTTCACCCCGTAGTCCCACTGGCCCCGGTCGAAGGCGTCGGCGGGCTCCGGCATGACGGGGCCGTCGTAGTCGCTCTCGCGCGCCGGGGGCTTGCATCCCTCGCGCACGAGGTATACCTGGCCCGTGCTGATCGCGACGTAGTGGCTCACCCGCCCGGACAGCACCTGCGCCGCGCGGCGGCCGTCCGCCCCGTCGTAGGCGGCGAAGTCCACCGCCGCGTCGAACGAGCGGCTGGTGAGCAGGCGCTCGAAGTCGGCCGTCGTCCGGTCGCCCCGGAGACGCTCCAGCCGGTCGCCGAACGCGTCGGCCAGCGTCCCCCGGTTGAAGAGCGTGACCGCGTGGCCGGCGGCGAGCAGCCTCCAGGCCAGCTCGTGCCCGAGGAAGCGCGTCCCGCCGATGACGAGGACCTTCAGGGGAGCGTCTCCTTCAGCACCTTCGCCGTCTGCTCCTCGCGGAAGGCCCGGAGCTTTCCCCGCAGTTCCGGCCGCTTGCCGGCGAGGATGGCCACGGCCAGGAGTGCCGCGTTCGTGGCCCCCGGCTTGCCGATCGCGAGCGTGCCCACGGGGATGCCGCCCGGCATCTGGACGGTGGAGAGAAGCGAGTCGAGCCCCTTGAGCGAGGCGGACTCCATCGGGACCCCCAGCACCGGCAGCAGGGTGTGGGCGGCCACGACGCCGGCGAGGTGCGCCGCGCCGCCCGCCGCCGCGATCAGCACCTCGATGCCCCGTGCCTCCGCCGCGCCCACGTACTCGACCGTCGCGCCCGGGGTGCGGTGGGCGGAGAGGACCCGGCACTCGTGGGGGACGCCGAAGCGGGCGAGGGTGTCGCTCGCGCTCTTCATCGTCTCCCAGTCGGACTTGCTGCCCATCAGGATGCCCACGAGGGGCTTCTCTTCGGCCATGGCTCAGCTCCTCGCCTGGCGCGCCACCGCCCGGCGCCGGGCGGCCCGCGCGGTGGACGCGGTCGCCTTGCGCACCGGGCGCAGCGCCCTCGGCACGAAACCCTTCTCGATCTTCGCGAAGAGCCGCGGCTTCGTCTCGCGCAGCCACTCGAGGAACTCCGCCGGGTCGCGGAAGGTGAGCGTGCCGTGAACGGGGTCGTTCACCTCGCAGGTGCGGTTGTCGAAGGTGCGGCAGATGTGCGGCCGGTCGAGGTAGACGCCGCAGCGCAGGTCCGGGCCGAGGTTGCGGCAGCGCGTCTCGAAGTGCACCGACCACTCGCCCTCGCCGTCCGCGTAGATGTAGACGCTCTCGTGGTAGAGGTACCAGAGGATGTCGGTCGCGTGGCGGGGGCTCGTGGGGGCGTTGATCCCCACCCCCACGTAGGTGCAGCAGCGGCCGCAGTCGGTGCACTCGACGAGCGGCCGCTCGAGCTGGATCACGGGAAGGGGAACACGGCTCACGCCTCGGGCCTCCGCCGGTGGATGTTGTAGACGGCGGAGCCCTCGGCCACGAGGACGCCGTCCTGGGTCACGCTCACGCGCACGTGGCAGACGCGGTTGCCCTTGCGCAGCAGCCGCCCCTCCGCCCGCAGCGGGCCGGCGAGCTGCGCCGGCTCGAGGAAGTCGACCCGGAGGTCGACGGTCGAGACGGACTCTCCCGGCCCCAGCGCCGACCACGCCGCCGCTCCCCCCGTCGTGTCGATGAGAGAGGAGACGACGCCACCGTGCAGCGCGGGCCGGCGCGGGTCGCCCACGAAATCCTCCCGCACCGGCAGCTCGATCACGGCGTGGCCCGGCTCGATGGCCTCACCCTTCATGCCGAGAAAGCGGTTGAAGGGGGCGTGCTCCGCCATGAGGCGCAGCACGTCGAGGTGGCCGTCCTTCATGCCTCGATCCTCCCGTCGGCGACGTCCCCGACCCGCACCGAGCTCATGGCCGCGAACTGTCAGGATAGCAAAACGGCGGATGCGAGTAAGCTCCGCTCCGGGCCACGAGGCTGGCCCGAAGGAGGCTCCACCATGCGCTCACCTCGCCCGGCGCTCATCGTCGCCGCGGCCCTCGCCCTCGGCGCCACCGAGGTCGCCGCCCAAGCCGCCTTCGACGGCCTGGGCCTGTCCCTGGGCACCCTGTCGCGGCTCTCCCCGGCAAAGACCCGCTCGATCAGCCCCGAGAGCTTCACCGGCGAGAAGGGCAAGGCCGGCATGGCCACCGAGGGAACCGGCTCCCGGGCCGCGCGCGAGCTCGGCCAGGGCTGGAAGGTCTCGCCGTCCGTGAGGATCAAGCCGAAGACGACCTTCACGCTCGCGGACGTGGCCGGTCAGGGGGCGATCCAGCACATCTGGATGACCCCGACCGGCCCCTGGCGCTACCTGATCCTGCGCTTCTACTGGGACGGCGAGACGACGCCCTCGGTCGAGGTGCCGGCCGGGGACTTCTTCGCCTCGGGCTGGGGCGGGTACGCGCAGATCTCGTCCCTGGCCGTGTGCGTGAACCCCGGCAGCGCCTTCAACAGCTACTGGGAGATGCCGTTCCGCAAGGGCTTCCGCGTCACCGCCGAGAACCTCGGCGACGACGAGATGACGCTCTACTACCAGGTCGACTACACGCTCACGGAGGTGCCGAAGGACGCGGCCTACTTCCACGCGCAATTCCGCCGGGTGAATCCGCTCCCCGAGAAGGAGGTCTACACGATCCTCGACGGGGTGCGGGGCGTGGGCCACTACGTGGGGACGTACCTCGCGTGGGGCGTGAACAGCAACGGCTGGTGGGGCGAGGGCGAGATCAAGTTCTACATGGACGGGGACCGCGACTTCCCCACCATCGCCGGGACCGGCACCGAGGACTACTTCGGGGGCTCCTACAACTTCGAGAACAAGGCCGAGAAGCGCTACCAGGAGTTCACCACCCCCTACTCGGGCCTCTCGCAGGTCATCCGCCCCGACGGCCTCTACTCGTCGCAGCAGCGCTTCTCGCTCTATCGCTGGCACATCATGGACCCGGTCCGCTTCGAGTCGGACCTCCGGGTGACGATCCAGGCCCTCGGCTGGCGCTCCGACGGGCGCTATCTCCCGCTGCGGGACGACATCGCCTCGGTCGCCTACTGGTACCAGGCCGAGCCCCACGCGGCCTTCCCGGCCCTGCCCAAGCGTGACGATCTGGAGCCGAAGTAGCGCGACTCGGGCCGCTACTGCTTCACGAGCTCGACGCGGCGGTTTTTCGACCGGCCGTCCTCGGTGGCATTCGACGCGACGGGCGCCAGGGGGCCGACGCCGTAGCCCTTGAGGCGGGCGGGGGCGACGGCGTGCGCCGTGGTGAGCGCCGCGACCACGGCCTCGGCGCGCGCCTGCGACAGCCGCATGTTCCCGTCGACCGCGCCGACGCTGTCCGTGTGCCCCACGACCCACAGCTTCAGCGACGGGTCGGAGGCGAGCAGCCTGGCCACCTCCTGCAGCGCCGGGGTCGACTCGGCCTTGAGCTCGGCCTTCGCGGTGTCGAAGTAGATGCCGTAGACCGCGGCGTGTCCGGTGGCCTTCAGGTCGTTCCCGAACGCGGCCGCGTCGGCCACGACGTGCTGCTCCATCGGCTTCTTCTCGACGATGTAGAGGCGGATCATGCCGCCGGGCCGCGCTTCGGCCTGCGCCCAGGTCTCGCGGCCGTCCTGCACGACCTTCCCGTAGACGAAGTGGCGCTCGTCGATGTCGACGACGGTGGCGCCGATCTTCGCGAGCGCGTTCTGGTAGTTGCGCACGATCTCGAGGGCCGCGGCGCCCTGGTTCGGCGGTCTCTGGTAGAAGAGGTAGGTGACCCTTCCTTCCTCCGTGCGCTCCGGCTGCTTCATCTTGAGGAACCGGACCGAGTCGTACTCGGTGACCTTGCAGTCGGTGATCTTGTAGTCAGGCAGGCGCGTCGGGAAGAGCGGGTGGTCGGCGCAGCCGGGCTTGTCGCCGGGTGCGGCGAATGCGGCGGCAGGCAGGAGGATCACAGCGAGAACGGCGATGCGGGTCTTCATCGGTGCCCCTTTCGAGGTGGTACGGCCACTCCTCTTCTACCATGGGACGGCGGTCTGGACGGGTGCCGTGCGGACGAACCGCCCCTTTCAGGAGGTCGTGCTACGGTGAGGCATGGTCCCTGCCGCGGCCGGGAAGCCCGTCCTCGTCACGGGGGCCACCGGCTACATCGGCGGTCGGCTCGTTCCCCGCCTGCTCGAGGCCGGCTACCGCGTCCGCTGCCTCGCCCGCGAGCCGCGCAAGCTGGACGGGCGGCCGTGGGCGAGCGACGCTCGCGTGGAGGTCGTGGCCGGCGACACGGCCGACGTCGCCTCCCTGCGGCGCGCCCTGGAAGGCTGCGGGGCGGCGTTCTACCTCGTGCACTCCATGGTGGCCGCCGGCCACGAGTACGCCTCGCGCGACCGGGCCATGGCGAAGGCCTTCGCCCGCGCGGCCGAGGACACCGGCCTCGAGCGCATCGTTTACCTCGGCGGCCTGGGGGAGCTCGGCGCGGGCCTCTCCGAGCACCTCGCCTCGCGCCGCGAGGTCGAGGCGCTCCTCGCCTCGGGGCAGACGCCGGTCACCGTCCTGCGGGCGGCGATGATCATCGGGTCGGGCTCGGCGTCCTTCGAGATCCTCCGCTACCTGGTGGAGCGCCTGCCCGTCATGGTCACCCCGCGCTGGGTCACCACCGAGTCGCAGCCCATCGCGGTGCGCAACGTCGTGCAGTACCTCGTGGACTGCCTCGCCGTCCCGGAGACGGTGGGGCGCACCCTCGACATCGGCGGGCCCGACGTCCTCTCCTACCGCGAGCTGATGCGGATCATGGCCGAGGAGCGGGGCCTGCGCCGGCGCCTCGTGATCCCGGTCCCGGTCCTGACCCCGAAGCTGAGTTCGCTATGGATCCACCTCGTCACTCCGATCTCGCATCGGATCGCGCGACCCCTCGCCGAGGGCCTGCGAAACCGCGTCGTGTGCCGGAACGACGACGCCCGGCGCCTGATGCCGCAGGAGCTCCTTGGCGTGCGGGAAGCGATCCGCGCCGCCCTCGAGCGGATGGCCCACGACGAGGTCGAGACGAGCTGGTCGATGGCGGGCCCGATTCCCGGCGACCCCGACTGGGCGGGGGGCACCGTCTTCACGGACCGCCGCTCGCTGCTCGTCGAGGCGCCCGTCGAGGCGGTGTGGCGGGCGGTCGTGCGCATCGGGGGCGGGCAGGGCTGGTACGCGGCGGACGGGCTCTGGCGACTGCGCGGGTGGATGGACCGGCTGGTCGGCGGGCCGGGGCTACGCCGGGGCCGGCGCGATCCCGACGAGGTGGGCTACGGCGAGGCCCTCGACTTCTGGCGGGTGACCGGCCTCGAGCGGGAGCGACGCCTCTCGCTCCGGGCCGAGATGAAGCTCCCGGGTGAGGCCCTCCTCGAGTTCACCGTCGCCCGGGAGGGGGGCGGCACCCGCCTCACCCAGACGGCGCGCTTCCTCCCGAGGGGGCTGGCCGGGCTCGCCTACTGGTACGCCGTCCTCCCCGTTCACGGCTTCGTCTTCGACGGGATGATCTGCGGCATCCGCCGGGCGGCCGTGAGCCTCGGAGACGGCCCCCCGTCCGGTCAGGCCCTTGCTGGGCGGCTTGACCCCTTCGGAGGGGATGGATCTAATAGCCGGATCGCCAGGAGGACAGGAAGCCGCATGAGCCAGAGACGGGCCGCGATCACCGCGCTCGGGACCCACGTGCCCGAGCGCGTGGTCACCAACGCCGACCTCGAGAAGATCGTCGACACCACGGACGAATGGATCCGGACGCGCACGGGCATCCAGAGGCGCCACGTCGTCGAGCCGGGGACCGCGACGAGCGTGATCGGGGCCCTGGCGGCCCAGGACGCCCTGCGCCGGCGCGGGATCGGGGCGGAGGAGCTCGACCTCATCGTCGTCTCCACCGCGACGCCGGACATGCTTTTCCCCGCCACCGCCTGCCTCGTCCAGGACCGGATCGGCGCGAAGAAGGCCTGGGGCTTCGACCTCTCGGCCGCGTGCTCGGGCTTCGTCTACGCCCTCACCGTGGGGGCGCAGTTCGTGGAGACCGGGCGCCACCGGAAGGTGATGGTCATCGGGGCCGACGTGATGACGTCGATCCTCGATTACCAGGACCGCACGACCTGCATCCTGTTCGGCGACGCCGCGGGAGCGGTGATCCTGGAGCCCCGCGAGGACGGGACCGGCATCCTCGACTTCTCGCACGAGGTGGACGGCTCGGGCGCCTGCTACCTCAACATGCCCGCCGGCGGGAGCCTCCACCCCGCGACCCACGAGACGGTCGACAAGCGGATGCACTTCATCAAGCAGCAGGGGCAGCACGTCTTCAAGTACGCGGTCCGGAAGTTCGCCGACACGAGCGAGCAGATCCTGCTGAGGAACGACTTCACCGGCACCGACGTGGACCTCTTCGTGGCCCACCAGGCGAACATCCGGATCATCGAGGCCGCCCAGCACCGCATGGGCCTGCCCGACGCGAAGGTCGTCAAGAACATCCACGAGTACGGCAACACCACCACCGCCACCATCCCCCTGGCACTGAAGACGGCCCTCGACCAGAAGAAGCTCGAGAAGGGGAACCTCGTGCTCATCGCCGCGGTGGGGGCGGGCTTCACCGTCGGCTCGGTGCTGCTGCGCTGGTCCGGGGTGAGCTGGGACTAGCGTCAGGCGTCGCCCTCGACGAACTCGTGCTCCGCCATCCGCACGGTGAGCACCGGGCAGGGCGCGCGGCGCACGACCCTCTCGGTCGTGGAGCCGAAGAGGGCCTGGTCGAGCATGCCCTTGCCGTGGGTGCCGAGGACGATCATGTCCACGTCGTTCCCGGCGGCGTAGCGGATGATCTCGGCCGACGGCTTGCCCTGGGCGACGACCTCCGTGACCGCGACGCCCTTCTCCTTGGCCTCCGCCGCGAGCTTGGCGAGCTCGGTCTTCGCGTAGCCGGAGATCTCCTGGAAGACCTCGGCCATGGGCACCGGGAACAGATCGCTCGCGTAGCCCACGGTGAGGTTCTCGACCACGTGCAGGAGCACGAGCTCGGCCCCGTACTCCCTGGCAAAGGAGAGGCCGTAGGTGAGGGCGTGCCGGGCGCTGTCCGAGAAATCGGTGGGGACGAGGAGCTTCTTCATCTTGATCACGACCCACCTCCGCGAGAGGCTCTTCGGGGGATTCTAGTCCCGGACCGAGGCCCGCGTGAAGGTGTTATCCTGATCGCCCCATGAGACGCGACACGCTCGCCCACTCGCTCGCCGGCATCGTTTTCGGCTTCGTGGCCGGCTACATGGCGGCGAGCTGGGACGTGGTCCCGCGGCCCGTCCCCGCCCCCGCGGCCGCTCCCGCCCCGGCCGCGGCCCCCGCGGGGGCGCCGGCCGCCCCCCGCATCAACCCAGACGAGGCGAAGGCGCTCGAGTCCCTCGCCGCCCGGCAGCCCGGCGACCCGGCCCCCCGGGTGGAGCTTGGCAACCTCTACATGGACGCCGAGCGGTGGGACGAGGCCGCTCGCTGGTACCGCGAGGCGCTGGCCCTCAACCCGGCCCTCCCCGACGTGATCACCGACATGGGGGCCTGCCTGGTCAGCTCGGGCCGGCCGGCGGAGGGCCTCGCGGAGTTCGAGAAGGTCCTGTCGGGAGACCCGGGCCACCGCAACGCCCTCTACAACAAGGGCGTGGCGCTGCTGGAGCTGGGCCGCCCGAAGGAGGCCGCGGCGGTCTGGGAGGACCTGCTCAATCGCCATCCGGGCGACCCCCGGATCCAGGGCCTGCGCGGCCGGATCGACCAGGTCCGGGCGACGGCCGGCACTGCGCCGTGATCCGCGTGCTCCTCAACGTCCTGCGCTTCCTCCTGCTCCTGCTCGTCGTGCGCTTCGTCGTGCGCACGGTGGCCCGAGCGGTGGCGGCCGGACGCGAGCGGCCCCGAACCCCGCCCGCGCCGGGACCGGCGCAGGTGCGCCCGCCCGAGGACCTGGTGCTCGACCCCGTGTGCCGCACCCACGTCCCCCGCTCGCGCGCCCTCTCCGCGAGAGTGGACGGCCGCGAGGAGCACTTCTGCTCGACGGCCTGCCGGGACAAGGCCCTCGCCGCGGTGGCCCGCGCCTCGTGAGCGAGTGGACGAGGCCGTTCCGGCCCGGCGGCGAGACGGCGCTCCGGGACGACATCGTCGAGGTCGGACGCCGCCTCTACGCGAAGGGCTTCATCGCCGGCGGCGAGGGCAACGTGTCCGTCCGCGACGGCGACCGCATCTACGTGACCCCGGGAGGGGCCTGCAAGGGGTTCCTGCGGCCGGAGGACGTGGTCGTCACCGACCTCGAGGGCGGGCGGATCCGGGGCGCGCGGGCCACGAGCGAGATCCTGATGCACGCGGCCGTCTACCGCCGGCGGCCCGACGTGACGGCGGTCGTGCACGCCCACCCGCCGGTCGCGACCGGCTTCGCCGTGAGCGGCCGGGCCCTCGACCGGCCCGTGCTCGCCGAGCCGGTGGTCACTCTCGGTCCCGTCCCCGTGGTGCCCTTCGGCACGCCCTCGACCGCCGACCTCGCCGACCGGGTCGCCGCCGCGATCGGCACGGCCCACGCCCTGCTGCTCGCCAACCACGGGGCCCTCACCGTGGGCGAGACGCTCTGGCGGGCGTGGGAGCGCATGGAGACGCTCGAGCAGTACGCGAGGATCACCCTCGTCGCCCAGCTCCTCGGCGGCCAGAGGGAGCTGAGCCGGGAGGACGTCGCGCTGCTCGAGGCCCTCCGCGTCCCCGCCGGCTATCCCCCGCCCCCCGGGGAGCCTCGCCGGGGCTAGAATCGCCGCGTCGCCTGCAGTCCGGCTCGCCGCCGTCGGCGGGCCGGACGGGAGAACCATGATGCTCACAGGTCCGCTCCTCCTCACGGCGGGGGCGGCGGAGGCCGGGCCCGCCACCTTCGCCTCCCTGCTGTTCGTCTTCCTCCTCGCCACCTTCATCGGGCTGGGGGTCATCACGCGCGTCTCGCGCCTGCTGCACACCCCGCTCATGTCCCTCACCAACGCGATCTCGGCGATCGCCGTGGTGGCCTCGATCGTCATCGCGGGTCAGGACCACCCGCCCGTGATCACCTTCCTCGGCGCGGTCGCGCTGGCCGCTTCCATGACCAACATCGTGAGCGGCTTCCTCATCACCGACCGGATGCTCAAGATGTTCAAGCGGCCGGGCGAGGAGAAGCGGCCGTGACGTTCTGGGTCATCGAGGGGGCGTACCTCGTCGCCTCCGCGCTCTTCGTGATGTCGCTCTTCTGGATGAACGACCCGAAGACCGCGCGCCGGGCGGTGGGGGCGGGCGTCGCGGCGATGGTGCTCGCCGTCGCGGGCACTCTATTCAACCCGGGGATCGTGAACTGGGGCGCAATCGCGGGGGCGGTCGCGGTCGGGTTCCTCCTCGGGGTGCCGCTGTCCTGGGTGCCGCTCACCGCGGTGCCCCAGCGGACCGCGGTCTCGCACGCGTTCGGCGGCCTCGCGGCCGGCCTCGTGGGCGTGGCGGAGTTCTACCTGTGGCAGGGGGAGCCGGAGAGCTTCACTGCCTTCCGCACCTCCGCCCTCGTGGCCGAGGTCATCCTGGGCTTCCTGACCTTCACCGGCAGCCTCATGGCGGCGGGAAAGCTGCAGGAGGTGAGGTGGATCCCGCAGCGGCCGGTGACCTACCCCTTCCAGAACCAGGGCAACATCGGCCTCCTGCTCCTCGCCGTGGCCTGCGGCTTCGGCCTCGTCTGGAAGCCGGTCGAGCTCGCGTACCTCTTCCCCCTGATCGTCGTGCTCGCCCTGCTCTTCGGGATCCTCCTCATCATCCCGATCGGCGGCGCGGACATGCCCACCGTCATCTCGCTCCTCAACTCCTACGCCGGCCTCTCCGCGGTGGCGATGGGCTTCGTGCTCGACAACAAGCTGCTGGTGATCGCGGGGGCCCTCGACGGCAGCTCCGGGCTCATCCTGTCGGTCATCATGTGCCGGGCCATGAACCGCTCGTTCGCGAACGTGCTGTTCGGGGCCTTCGGGCAGGTGCAGCAGAAGGCGGGCGCGGTCGAGACCCGGACCGCCAAGAGGGAGACGGCGGAGGGCGCGGCCCAGGTGCTGGAGATGGCGAGCCGGGTGGTGATCGTCCCCGGCTACGGGATGGCGGTCGCCCAGGCCCAGCAGCGCGTGCGCGAGCTCTACGACGAGCTCACCCGGCGGGGGATCGACGTCAAGTTCGCGATCCACCCGGTGGCCGGGCGCATGCCGGGACACATGAACGTGCTCCTCGCCGAGGCGGACATCCCCTACGACAGGCTCATCGAGATGGACGACATCAACCCGGAGATGCCGCAGACGGACGTGGTGCTAGTGATAGGGGCGAACGACGTGGTGAACCCCGCGGCGCGGCACGACAAGTCGAGCCCGATCTTCGGGATGCCGATCATCGACGCGGACAAGGCGCACATGTGCCTCGCCATCAAGCGCTCGATGAACCCGGGCTTCGCCGGCATCGAGAACGAGCTCTACTTCGCCGACCACACCTACATGCTGTTCGGGGACGCGAAGGCGGTGGTGGGCGACCTCGTCAAGCAGCTAGCCCACTCTTCGGAGCCCGCGAGTCGCTGAGGGGGGCTCCGAAGAGTATCTGAGCCGCTCCGTTGGCTCGTTGTCCGTTGTCCGTTTCTCTCTATCCCTTTCTTTCCCGGGAAGACCCCGCGGAAGGCCAGTCCCCGGCGCGTCATCCTGCATCCAGGGGAATGGCAGCCCGATACGCCCCGGCTGTTTCTTGCGTTCTTTGAAAAGGGGGGCTCCGCCCCCCTTGGGCCCCCCGGGTCCCGCGGCAGGCGTTGGGTTGCCCGAGTCCTTGGCCCCCGGATCCCCGGTCTGCTCGGGTTTCCCGGACCCCGGACGCCCCCCGCCCCCGGTATGCTGGACCCCGGCCCGCTCATGTCGACCCCCGGCCCCCCTCGCTCCCGCACGATCCTGCACGTGGACATGGACGCGTTCTTCGCCGCGGTCGAGCAGCGCGACCGCCCGGAGCTGCGGGGCAAGCCCGTCATCATCGGTGCCGACCCCAAGGGAGGACGCGGGCGCGGCGTCGTCTCCACCGCCTCGTACGAGGCGCGGCGCTTCGGCGTGGGGTCCGCGATGCCGATCTCCGAGGCCTTTCGCCGCTGCCCGCACGGCGTCTACCTCCACCCGGACATGGAGAAGTACGCGCGGGAGTCCGACCGGATCATGGAGGTCTTCCACCGCTTCACCGACCTGGTGGAGCCCATCTCGATCGACGAGGCGTTCCTGGACGTGACCGGCAGCGCCCGGGCGATGGGCACGGGCGAGGAGATCGCCCGAAAGCTCAAGGCCGGGATTCGCGAGGAAACGCAGCTCACCGCCTCGGTGGGGGTGGCGCCCTCGAAGCTCGTGGCCAAGATCGCGTCCGACCTGCAAAAGCCCGACGGGCTCGTGGTCGTGCCGCCCGGAGAGGAAGCGGCCTTCCTCGCTCCCCTGCCCGTGCGGCGCCTGTGGGGCGTGGGACCGAGGATGGAGGAGACCCTCGCGAAGCTGGGCGTCGTCACGATCGGCGACCTCGCCGCGCTCGACCCGGCGCGGCTCGGGCGGCGGCTCGGGACCCACGGCCACGACCTGCAGAAGCTGGCCCGAGGCGAGGACCAGCGGGACGTGATCTCGGAGGGGCCGGGAGCGAAGAGCCTCGGGCAGGAGCACACCTACGGCCGGGACACGGCCGACCGCGAGCGCCTGCGGGCCACCCTCCTCCAGCTCGCCGACGCGGTGGCCGGGCGACTGCGCTCCCACCGCCTGCGGGCCCGCACGGTGACGCTCAAGTACCGGGACGAGGACTTCCACACCACGACTCACGCCCGGACGCTGCCCGAGGCGACCGACTCCGGCAACGCGCTGTTCCGCGTGGCCTCCGAGCTGTTCTTCGAGGTGCACCGCGGGAAGAAGGTGCGCCTTCTCGGGGTCTACGCCTCGCAGTTTGGAGAAAGGACGCCTCAGCTCGGCCTGTTCGACGAGCCGAAGGCCCCCACGCCGGCGGACCGGGTACGCGACGAGGTCCGCAAGCGCTTCGGCGACGAGTCGATCACGCGGGCGAGCCTCCTCGGCCGCCGCGAGCGGCGCAACCCGTCCGACAAGCCGCCCCGCTGAAGGGGGGGCCTCAGCCGTTCCGGCGGATGTCGGTGCCGGGGTCGACGGGCTCGACCGAGTCCCCGTCGATCTCGTACTCGTACTCGTTGTGGTCCTCGAGCAGCTCGCCCTCCGGCCAGGCCTTCGCCGACGGGATGTAGCACCGGATCTCGGGGGGAGTCTTGAACACGGCGGGCACGACGTGCAGCTGCTCGCACCGTTCGAACCAGAGCGCCGACTTGCCGTTGGCCTTGCGCTTGAGGTGCCGGAGCCCCAGCGCCTTCCCGCCCTTCTGCCCGACCTTCTCGCCGCAGGCGTTGCGGAGGACCCGCCAGATCACCTGGTGGTTCGTCCAGGCGACCGCGTTCTTCGGCTCCTTGAGCCGGGTGTCCACGAAACGCACCACGCACTTGTCGCGCTCCATGGCGAGCACGATGTCGATCGTGAGGTCGCGCGGCGTCTCGGGCGGAGGGGCGCAGGCGGCGAGAGCGATCACGGCCAGGGGGACGGCGGGGATGAGACGCATGATCAGCCTCCTTGTCGAGGGGCGAAACGGGCGATGAGGGCGGGGTATCCGGGCAGGTCCCGGAGCCTCGCGAGGTCGTCGTCCCGGGACGCGCGGATCGCGCTCGCGCCCTTCTGGAGGGCCTGCTCCAGGTAGCCCAGGCCCCGGGACGGGTCGCCGGCGAGCGCGTGGACGGTCGCGGCCGCGTACAGGGGCTCGCGATCCGCCGGCGCCACCTGCAGCGCCGTCGCCGCCGTGCCGAGGGCCGCGTCGCGGTCCCCGAGCTTGGCCTGGCAGATCGCGAGGCTCGCCAGCACGGAGAGGTCCCGCGCGTTGACGCGCAGGGCATCCGTGCCGAGCTCGGCACAGCGTTTCCACTCCGCTCGCGCGCGGTCGGCCTGGCCCTGTCGGGCGAGGGCATCGGCGAGGTTGCGGTGGATGAGGGGCGACGCCGGCTCGAGAGCGAGGGCCTGGCGGTACGCCTCCGCGGCGTCCGGCACGCGTCCCGTCTCGAAGTAGAGGGTGCCGAGGCTCGTAAAGGCCAGGGACGCGGCGGATGGATCGGCGGCGACGGCCTTGCGGAACGCCGCCTCGGCCCCGCCGTCCTGCCCCGTGTCGCGGAGGGCCTCGCCGAGCGCCTGGAAGGCCCAGGCGTCGTCCGGGCGAAGCTCGGTGACCCGCCGGAAGGCGGCGGCGGCTTCCCGGGGACGGCCGGCGCGGTAGAGCACGTAGCCGAGCGTGTAGTGGTTCTGGTGCCAGTCACGCAGGGCGACGGCCTGGCGCGCCTCGCGGATCGCCCCCTCGAAGTCCCCGGCGTCGACGAGGAGATTGGCCATCAGGCGGCGGAGGTGGTCCGCCTGTGGGCGGGTCCCGAGCGCCCGGCGGACCTCGTCGAGCGCCTCGGGGATCCGCCCGGTGTTCATGTACAGGCGAGCGAGGGAGTCGCGGACCTCGGCGTCCCGGGGGTCGAGGCGCAGCGCTTCCGTCATCTCGTCGCGGGCGCGCTCGGCCCAGGCCGGCTCGGAGGTGTGCTCGAAGCGCGCGAGGCAGGCCCGGCCGAGGGCGGCGTGGGCGCGGGCGAAGCCCGGGGCCTGCTTCACCGTTGCCTCCAGCAGGCGGATGGCCTGGTCGACGTTCGCCGGCCGGTCGGCCGCGTCGAGGAGGCCGAGGGCCACGCTGTAGTCGTGCCACGCGTCGGGAGTCGGGGTGGGGGCGGCGGCGGGGCGCAGGGCCTCGGGGACGAGGCTGCGCTGGAGCGCCCGGGCGACGCCCTCCGCGGCGCGCGACTGCAGGTCGAAGATCGCGGGGAACGCCCCGTCGAAGGTGGCGCTCCAGGCGACGACGCGGGTCGGGACGTAGACGAGGCTGAGGCTGACGCGGAGCTGGTCCCGCGAGCGCTGCAGGACGCCGTCGAGAAGGTAGCTCGCGTCCAGCTCCCGGGCGATCGCGGGGAGGTCCTGCTTGCGGTCGCGGTACGGGAGGGTGGCGGTCCGCGAGAGCACCTGCACGCCCTCGATCTGGGTGAGGGCGCCCACCACGACCTCGGTGATGCCCACCACGGTGGCGTCCTGCTCGGCGTCTCCGGTGAGGTTCGTCAGGGGCAGCACGGCCACGACGGGGGACGGGCGTCGGCGGTCCGGGTGCCGGGCGCGAGGCGCTTCCACGACTCCGACACCGCCCAGGCGAGGGCGAGGACCGCGAGGACCGCCGCCCCGGCCCGCAGCGGCCGGGCAAAGACGCGGAGCCTGAGGCCCGGGAGGGCGGCGCGGCCGGGCGCGGACGAGTCGACCTCGGGGAGGCGCTCGCGCAGGCTGCGCAGCTCGCGGGCGAGGTCGAGGGTCGAGGCGTAACGCTCGGCGGGCTCCTTCGCGAGGCAGCGCTCGACGATCCAGCGCACCGGCGGGGGCAGCTGCGGGCTCAGCGCGGCGAGCGGCTCCGGCGGGTCCTCGATGATGGCCGCGATCGTCTGGGCCGGCGTCTCCCGGCGGAAGGCCTGGCGGCCCGTGGCCATCTCGTAGAGGATCGACCCCAGGGTGAACTGGTCGGAGCGGTAGTCGACCGCACGGCCGCGGGCCTGCTCCGGCGACATGTACCCGGCCGTGCCCAGCACGGCGCCGATCGCGGTCTGCGGCGAGGGCGACTGTGGCCAGGTGGGTGCCGCCGAGTCGAACCCGCGCTCCTTCTCGCCCGAGCCGTCGGCGCGGAGCTTGGCCAGGCCGAAGTCCAGGATCTTCACGAAGCCGTCGGACGTCACCATCACGTTCTCGGGCTTGAGGTCGCGGTGGACGATGCCGGCGGCGTGGGCCTTGGCGAGGCCGTCGGCGAGCTGGGCGCCGATCTCCAGCAGCTTCCGCGTCGAGACCGCCCGGCCCTCCTGGCCCAGGATCAGCTCGCGGAGCGTCTGGCCCTCGACCAGCTCCATGACGATGTAGTGGAGGCCGGAGCCCTCGCCGATGTCGTGAATGGTGACGATGTTCGGGTGGTTGAGGGAGGATGCGGCGCGCGCCTCCTGGGCGAATCGGCCCATGCGGTTGGGGTCGGCGGCGAACTGCTCGGGCAGGAACTTGACCGCGACGTCGCGGTGCAGGTCGTGGTCGTGCGCGTGCCAGACCTCCCCCATCCCTCCCGCGCCCAGCCTGGAGAGAAGCTCGTAGCGAGAGAACCGCATGCCAACCGAAGGGGGCATGGCGAGGAACCTCGATCTGATCGGTGACGGCCGGGTCGAGACTAGCCCCGCCTTCGGGCCCGGTCAAGACGGTGGGGAGACCGCGGAGACCGCCCCTCAGGCGTAGAGGGCTTCGATCGTCTCCCGGTGGCGCTCCAGGATCACGCGGCGCTTCAGCTTCAGGGTCGGGGTGAGCTCGCCGGTCTCGACCGACAGCTCCCTCGGGAGCAGGGCGATCTTCTTGATCGACTCGTACCGGGCGAGGCTCCGGTTGACCTCCTCGACCTGCTTCTCGACGTAGGCCTTGAAGACGGGGCAGCGGACGGCCTCGTCGGGGGTGCGGGCCGGGCTGCCCGCCTTCTCCGCCTCCGCCGCCACCCGGGCGGGGTCGAGGGCGAGCAGGGCCACGACGTAGTGGCGGCGGTCGCCTATCGCCACCGCCTGCGACACCGCCGGGATCTGCTTGAGCTTGCCCTCGAGGTGCTGCGGGGCGATGTTCTTCCCGCCCGAGGTGATGAGCAGCTCCTTCTTGCGGTCGGTCACGCGAACGAAGCCGTCGGCGTCGAGCTCGCCCACGTCGCCCGAGTGGATCCAGCCGTCGGCGTCGAGCGCCTCCCGGGTGGCCTCCTCGTTCTTGTAGTAGCCCTTGAAGACGTGGGGGCCCCGCATCAGGATCTCGCCGTCCTCCGCGATCCGCAGCTCGGTGCCGGGGATGGCGCACCCGGCGCGGCCGAGCTTGTAGCGCGCGGGGAGCGACATCGTGGTGGGCCCCGTGCACTCGCTCATGCCGTAGACCTCCATGATGGGCAGGCCCAGGCTCTGGAAGTAGTCGAGCGTCTCCTTGGCGATGGGGGCGGCGGAGACGACCAGCATGCGCGCCTCGTCGAAGCCGAGCTTCTCGCGCACCTTCGAGAAGACGAGGCGGTCGGCGAGGCCGTGGCTCCAGGGCCGCGGGCGTCCCTGCTGGTCGGCGTAGCCGCCGGCGAGGCCCACCCCCCTCGCCCAGCTCGCGATCCGGCGCCGCAGGGGGCTCGCCTGGGCGCCGACCGCCTGCATCCCGGCCTGGATCTTCTCCCACACGCGGGGCACGCCGAGGAATATGTGGGGGCGGACCTCGCGCAGGTTCTCCGGGAGCTTCTCGAGGCTCTCCGCGAAGTGGACGCAGGCCCCGGTGGCGATCGAGAGAAGGTGCGAGACGACCTGCTCCGCGATGTGCGAGAGCGGCAGGTAGCTGATGAGCCGGTCTTCGGCCCGGATGGGAAGGAGCTTCTGGGCCGCTTCGGCGATGAAGGCGAGGTTGCGGTGGGTCAGCATGACCCCCTTCGGGGCGCCCGTGGTGCCCGAGGTGTAGATGAGGGTCGCCACGTCGTCGGCTCCCGCGGCGGCGGTGCGGCGGTCCACCTCGGGGTCGTGGGCGGCCTCGCCCCGGCCGAGGAAGTCGGCCCAGGTGACGACGCCCGGCTCGGTGGCCGGCCCGTCCATCAGAACGATCGCCTTGAGGCCGGCGGGGCGCCCCCCCGCCCCCTGCAGCCTCTCGAGCGCCTCGTGGTTCTCCACGACGGCGACCGCCGCCTCGGCGTGCTCGGTGATGTAGCGGCACTGCTCGGGCGTGCTGTTCGTGTAGATCCCGGCCGGGCGCGCCCCGGCCGCGATCGCGGCCAGGTTCGCGACGAACCACTCCGGGCGGTTGAAGGCCAGGATCACGACGCCCTGGCCGGGCTCGACGCCCGTCGCGACCATCGCCCGGGCCGCCTGGCGCACTGCGTCACGGAACTCGCGCCAGGAGGTCTTCTCCCAGGTCCCGCCGCGCTTGCGGGCCAGCGCCGGCCGCTCCGCCTGGGCGCGGGCCGTCGCTTCGAGGATGTCCAGAATGGTCGCGGGCATGGAAGGCCTCCGGGGGATCTGGCGAACACTAGGAGCGACGCGACCGGGTGTCAAGACGGCGCCGCCGGGGCGCCGCGGTGACGCCTCACCTCGCGAGGATATACTGGCCGCCTCGCCGCCAAGGAGGACCGACATGACCCGCCGGGCTGCCCTCTGCCTCGCCATATCCGCCGCCCTCGCCGCCGACCCTCGCGGGGCTCGGGCAGCCGAGACGGCCGACCTCGTGCTGAAGAACGCGGTCGTCCACACCGTGAACGCGAAGGCACCGCGCGCGGAGGCGGTGGCGGTGCGCGGTGATCGGATCGTCGCGGTGGGCTCGGCCGCCAGCGTGCAGAAGCTCGTGGGCCCGGGGACGCGCGTGCTCGACCTCGCCGGCCGCACCGTCGTCCCCGGCTTCGACGACTCGCACGCGCACATGCTCGGGATTGGCTTCGCTCGGCTCGACGTGGACCTCACGGGCACGACGAGCTTTGCGGACGTGGTCGGGCGCGTGGCGGCGGCCGTGAAGGGCCGCCCGGCGGGAGAGTGGGTGCGCGGGCGCGGGTGGCACGAGGACAAGTGGGACGCGCCGGCGCCGGGGGCGGTGCGGGGATTCCCGACGCACCCGACCCTGACCGCGGTTTCCCCTGAGAACCCCGTGGTCCTCGAGCGTGCCGACGGGCACGCCGTCCTCGCCAACGCGAGGGCGATGGTGCTCAAGGGGATCTCGCGCGGCACCCCGGCCCCGGCGGGCGGCGAGATCATCCGCGACGCAGCCGGCGAGGCCACCGGCGTCTTCGTGGACAACGCCGAGGGGCTCGTCGCGGCGCCCGAGCGCTCCCCGGACGAGGTGCGTCGCGCGCTCGAGCTCGCGATGAACGAGTGCCTGGCCAAGGGGATTACGAGCCTGACCGACGCCGGGGCCGACACCGAGGTCATCGGCCTCTACCGGGAGGTGGCCGCCGCCGGGAGGCTGCGCACGCGCCTCTATGTCATGGCGGCGGGGCTCCCGACGATGAGGGCCCTGGGGCAGCCGGACCCCGGGAACGGCATGCTGGCCGTGCGCGCGGTGAAGCTCTACGCGGACGGCGCGCTGGGGTCGCGGGGCGCCGCGCTCCTCGAGCCGTACGCGGACGACCCCGGGAACTCGGGCCTCCTCGTCACCCCGCCCGAGGGGATACTCGAGGCCACGCGCTTCGCCCTCGCCCACGGGTTCCAGGTCGGCACCCACGCGATCGGCGACCGGGCCAATCGGATCGCCCTCGACGCCTACGAGAAGGCGATGGCGGAGCACTCCGGGGCCCGGGACCCCCGCCTGCGGATCGAGCACGCGCAGATCCTCGACGCGGCCGACATCCCCCGCTTCGGCCGGCTCGGTGTCCTCGCCGCGATGCAGGGGATCCACTGCCCCTCCGACCGCCCCTGGGCCCCGAAGCGCCTCGGCGAGGCGCGCGTGGCCGAGGGGGCCTACGTGTGGCGCAAGCTGCTGGACGCGGGCGCCCGGATCCTCAACGGCACGGACGCGCCGGTGGAGGACGTTTCGCCGATCCAGAACTTCCACGCGACGGTCACCCGGCAGGATGCGAACGGCCAGCCCCCCGGGGGCTTCGACCCCGACCAGAAGCTGACCCGCGAAGAGGCGCTCCGCACCATGACGCTCGACGCCGCCTACGGCAGCTTCGCGGAGAAGGAGAAGGGCTCGATCGAGGCCGGGAAGCTCGCCGACTTCGTCGTCCTTTCGCAGGACATCCTCTCCGTTCCCGACGACGCTCTCATGAAGACCGAGGTCCTCGCCACGATCGTGGGGGGCAAGCTCCTCTACGAGAAGCCAGGGACACGCTGGTAGACGAGACGCCCGGCAGAGGGCTTGACGGCGTCTCGCCCATCTGTGACCATAGAGTCACACATGAGCGATGCTGTGGATCGAGCCTGGAAGGCGCTCGCGGACCCGACCCGCCGCACTATCCTCGACAGGCTCCAGGACGGACCCCGGACGACGGGGGACCTCTGCCGCTTCTTCCAGACCTCGCGCTTCGCCGTCATGAAGCACCTGGACGTCCTGGCCGCGGCCGGTCTCGTCGTGGCCGAACGCCGCGGCCGCGAGCGCTGGAACCACCTGGACCCCGCTCCGCTCCGCCTGATCGAGCGGTGGATCGGACCCCATCTCGGGCAGCGGCCCGGGCACGGGCCGACGCTTCGGGAGACGTGGAGGGAGCGCGAGCGGCCGGCCTCGGCCGAAGCACCTGCGGGAGACTGGAACCCGGGTATCGACTGAGTCTTCCAAACGGGTGGTCGAGCGAAGATATGTGACTATTGGATCACATATTTTTTCCGTCAGGCCAAGCCCGGGGCGCCAACCGCGGCTGGCTGCCCTGTGCCGGCCCTCACCCTGGCGGGCGGCTGACCAGGTTCGCCAGGAGGCGCCAGCCCCCGGGGACGCCCGCCGGGACCTGTCGGAAGAGAGCGAGGCCCACGTACGTCCAGGTGCCCCTCCCCAGCTTCGCCTCGACCAGCAGGCCCCGCTTCTCGCCGGGGTTGTACGGGAACGGGTCGGTCGCGGCCAGCAGCTCCGCATAGCCGGGGTCGCGCGCGGCGAGGAGCTGGATGCCACGCTCCTGGACCCAGCCCTCCCAGTCGGAGGGGCCGATCCGGTTCGGCGCCGTGAGCAGCGGGTGTCCGGGGACGAGGACGCGCAGGGACGCCGTCTCGTCGCTGATCCGCTCGGCGGTGACGACGGCGGGCAATGGAACGTATGGGCTCGGGGCGTCGGCTCGAGGAGCGGGCGCGCCGGGGGCGAGGCGGTTGAAGGCGTCGCGGTTGTACTGGACCACCAGGTGGCCCCCGGCCTCGACCCAGCCCAGGAGCCGGCCGTGCGACGAGCGCAGGTCCGGTCGCGTCTCGTAGGCGCGGATCCCCGTCACGATCGTGGTGAAGCGAGAGAGGTCGCCGAACAGGAGGTCGTCGGCCGAGAGGAGCGTCAGGGGGACGCCCATCTCACGGACGGCGTCGGCGAGCGCGTCGCCCGAGCCCATGACGTATCCGACCGAGGCGCCGGGAAGAGCGCGCAGATCGAGGGCGAGGAGGCGCGTCTCCGCCGGCCGGAGGAGCGGACGCCGCTCGACGTGGTCGTACTCGACGACCTGCACGCCCTCGCGGTACTCGCGGCCCTCGCGGACGGCCACCGCGCGCACGGCGAACACACCGGCCCGAAGATCGGCCGGGGGCTTCACGCGGAAGCGGGTCCCGGCCTCCTCTCCCTCGTACGAGAAGCGCAGGACCGCGGACCGCGGCTCGATCGACCACCCCGGCGGCGCCTCGAGGCGCACGTCGGCGTTGCCGGCCTCCCGGGCGAGGCTGCGGGCGAAGACCCGCACCTCGATCGGCCGGCGGGACGAGGCGAGCGGGACCGCGGTCGTCTCGGGAGACACGCGCACGGAAAGCGCCGGCACGACCTGGACCTCGTACCGCCGCTCACCCCCGACGAAGGGCCCCTCGTAGCGCCAGGCGACCGGGGTGCGCAGCGTGGTCTCGACACCGGCGACGCGGCAGCGGGCCCGAGCGACGAGGGTGGGCGGGCTCCACGGCCGCGTCTCGTCCGCGGGGACGAGGAGCTCGTTCCGGTCGCGGTCCTTCTCCCGCCGCCAGTAGGGCTGGGTGGGGCGGGCGTCTCCCGCCACCGTCACGGCGAAGCGGGCCCGGCGCACCGTCCCCCCGGGGAGCGCCCCGGCGGCCGCTTCCTGCCGCACGACCGTCCAGCCGGCCGGCGCGTCGAGCTCGATCGCCTCGACGCCGACCGGCAGAGAGGCGCCGCTGGCGAGCGAGACCGCGACGCCCAGCTCCTGGCCCGGCGTCACGAGGCCGTCGTCGGCCCGGGCTTCGAGGACGAGGCCCTGGGCGAGAGCGAGGGCCGCCTCGACGTCCGCGTCCTCGTCGCGAAGCCGCTCTCTCACCTCGGCGAGAGCGGAGGCTTCGGCCAACCGGCCGTCGAGCCGGGCCGCGAGGGCACGCACCGCCGCCAGCGCCTCGGCCAGCGCCGGCACGGCCCTCTCGGGCGCTTGGGCGTCGAACGCGGCCCGCGCCGCGTCGGCCCGGGCCTGGAGGGCCTCGAGGTCGCCCCCGAGGCCCGGAGCGAAGCGCCCGAGGCCCTGGAGGGACGTGTCGATGCCGTCGAGGAGATCGGACTCGGGAGACGACACGGCGGGCTCCGCGTCGAGCCGGCTGTACGCGGCCTCCGCCGGGCCCGGCTCCGCCACGAGCTGGCCCGCCCCCTGGCAGCGGTGCATCGCGCGCGCGCGGCTGCCGAGCTGCTGCCACGTCTGGCCCAGCACGGGGTCGTAGACGCCGGTCGGCACGCGGACGGCCGTCCCCGGCACCTCGCCGGAGCCGCCGACGCCCCCGACGTAGATCTTGCGGGCCTGCCACGGCCGCAGGCCATCGCCGAGCTGCTCCGGGAAACGCGCAGGGTCGGCCGCGGCGCGGAAGGCCTCGCGGGTGAGACGCCCAACCGCCTGGTGGTGCTGGCCCCCGCCCTCGCCCTCGAGGGGAAGGGACAGGATCACGTCGGGGCGGAAGGCCCGGACGACGCGGACGATGTCCCCCAGGGTCTCCTCGCGTCCCCACTTCGCGAAGGTCTCCTCGACGCTGAACGAGTAGCCGAACTCGTAGGCCCGGCCGAAGTACTGCTCCGCCCCGTCGTAGCGGTGGAGCGCCATGAGCTCGCCCGTCCTCAGCACCCCCAGGGCGTCGAACAGCTCCGGCCCGATCGCGTTCTGGCCGCCCTCGCCGCGGGTGACGCTGAGGAGCGCGGTGCGCAGGCCCAGCCCGCGGGAGAGCCGCACGAGGACGCCGTTGTGCTCGTCGTCGGGGTGGGCGGTCACGGAGAGAACGCGCCCGGCGACTCCGACCCGGCGCAGCGCGAGGGCGAGGCCGCCCGCCCCGCGGTCGAGGTCCAGGGGGACGAGAGGCGCCTCCGCGGGGGCCAGGGGCGCGAGGGTCGCGAGAAGGGCGACGAGGGCGAGAACGGCGCAACGAATGGTCATGGGGATTCCTCGGGAACGACGAGCATTGTAGTAGCCTCGATGGCATGAAGCCCTTTGGCCAGCACCCCGACGACAAGGAGCCCCCGAAGGCGCTGAGGGCGCTGCTCGAGCAGGTGGAGGCGGACGGCGGCCGCGTGCTCGCCGTCTACCGCGAGCCGGTCGGAGCCAACTGGCAGGCCTTCTGCCTGCTCCCCCTCGGCGTCGTCGCCCCCACCCCCTACCAGCGCGATCTCTCGCCGACCCACGCGAAGCGGCTCACCGAGGTGATGAAGAAGATCGACCGCTTCGTGGACCCGATCGTGGTCGTCTCCCCGAAGCCCGGGGTCTACTGGACCCCGAACGGCCACCACCGCCGCGCCGCCCTCGAGAAGCTGAAGGCGGAGCTCGTGCCCGCCATCCTGATCCCCGAGGCCGACGTGGCCTTCCAGATCCTCGCCCTCAACACCGAGAAGGCCCACAACCTCAAGGAGAAGTCCCTCGAGGTGATCCGCATGTACCGCGGCCTCGCCGAGGAGCAGCCGAAGACGGGCGAGGAGGACTGGGCGTTCCAGTTCGAAGCACCGCACTTCATCACTCTCGGTCTCCTCTACGAGGAGAACAAGCGCTTCGCCGGGGGTGCTTTCGCCCCGATCCTCAGGCGGGTGGACAAGTTCCTGAAGGGGAAGCTGCCCGACACGCTGGAGGAGCGAGCCGAGCGCGCGGCGAAGGTGAAGGCCGCCGACGAGGCGCTGGCGGGTGCGGTCGCCGCGCTCAAGAAGCGCGGCATCAATCATCCCTACGTGAAGAACTACGTGCTCGCGCGCACGAGCCCGCTCACCCGCGCTCGCAAGACGGTGCCGTCCTTCGACCAGGCCTTCTCGAGGCTGGTCGCCGCGATCGAGGGGTTCGACGTCGCGAAGGTGCGCTACGAGGACATCCAGAGGGCGGCGGTGTTCGCGGCGCCAGGGGGGGAGTGAGGGGGAAACGGCCTTCCCCGGGGCCTTGCGGAGGCCGTCCTTCACCGGGGTCTTCGAGATCCCTCGTGAGCTCCGCCCGACCGGGAGCTCGCGAGGGGGCTAGCGCCGACGCAGGTTCAGGACCAGCTTGATGTTCAGGCTGATCCGGCTGGTGCCGGAGCCCACCTCGATGTCGATCGGCACCTCGACCTCGGTGGCGGCCGCTGCCCCGGACGGGCGCGATCGCTCCGGCGCGGCGGCCGCGGACGGGGGCGGGATGAGCTTTTCCCGCGTGGGGCGGTCGTAGTCCTCGATCTCCTCCAGCTGCATCTCCTCGTCGTCGGAAGGCGTCCCGGGCGACAAGATGCGCCGGCGGAGCTCGTCCGCCTCGTCCCGGTTCGAGACGAGTGTCGTCTGCGGGCGGTGGGCGGCAAGCGGGGGTCGCGTGGGCTCCGCGGGCGGGGGCGTCGCCGGCCGGGCGGGCGCGGCGGAGGGGTAGAGGGACCCGACAGGCGTGCTCTCGTCGATCTCGATCGGCGGCAGCGCGCCGTCGCCTGCGGGCGCGGCAACTGCCGGGGCGGGCACGGGCACGGGCACGGCCGGGGGCGCGGGCGCAGGTGCGGGCTCGAACTCCGGCCCGCCGAAATCGAGCTCCCCGAGCAGGTCGTCGGTGGAGAGGGCCAGCGGCGGTGCCGGAGTGGGTGCGACCGGCGCGGGCGCCGAGCGGGGCGGTCCGGGGGCGCGGCCGGGCGGCGAGGGCGCGGCGGCGCCGTCGCCGTACTTCACGGACAGCGCCTTGAAGACGAGCTTGGTGACGGCCTTGAGAGTGTCCTCGACCCCGATCCCCTTCACCGCGATCGCCTCGTAGAAGGGGTAGTTGCGGGGGTTCATCCGCTCGTTGAGGATCTCGATCGGCAGCGCGTTCGGCAGGTCCCGCTTGTTGTATTGCAGCACGACCGGGATCTCGTCGGGGTCGATCTCGTTCGCCTCGAGGTTCTGCCGCATGTTCTCGAAGCTCTCGAGGTTGGCGTCGAGCATCGCCTCCTGCGAGTCGCACACGAAGCAGACCGCGTCGGCGCCCTTCAGCACCATGCGGCGGGTGGCGTTGTAGAAGACCTGGCCGGGGACCGTGTAGAGCTGAATCCGGGTCTTCATGCCCCGGATCGTCCCGATCTCGATGGGCAGGAAGTCGAAGAAGAGGGTGCGGTCCGTCTCGGTGGCCAGCGAGAGCATCTTGCCCTTGTTCTTGATGGGCAGCTTCTCGTGGACCCACTGGAGGTTGGTCGTCTTCCCGCACAACCCCGGCCCGTAATACACGACCTTGGCGGTCAGCTCCTTGGTCGAGTAGTTGAAGAGGACCATACGGTTACGGGCATTCTATGGCCCCCTCCCGTGGGGGCGCAACGGGGCTGCTAGAATCGTGTCCGGAGGCCCGTTTCCCATGCAGATGCTCGCCCTCGCCCTGTTTCTCGCCCAGGCGGCGACGCCGGCCATCCCCCCGGCGCAGGAGCCCACCCCGAGGCCGGCCCCCACGGGGCCCTTCGTGGCCCTCGACGTCGCGCAGGGACGGACCGTCTTCGGCACGATCACGATCGCGCTCAACGCGGAGAAGGCGCCGGTGTCGGTGAAGAACTTCCTCGACTACGTGCGCTCCGGCCACTACGACGGGACCGTCTTCCACCGCGTCATGGGGAACTTCATGATCCAGGGGGGCGGCTACACCGCCGAGCTCGAGGAGAAGCCGACCCAGGCCCCCATCCGCAACGAGGCGAGGAACGGCCTGCGCAACTCCCGGGGAACCGTCGCCATGGCCCGCCTGACCGACCCCAACAGCGCCACCAGCCAGTTCTTCATCAACCTGAAGGACAACCACATGCTGGACTTCGGGATCGGGGGGGCGGGCTACGCCGTCTTCGGCGAGGTGGTCGAGGGGATGGACGTGGTAGCCCGCATCGCGACGGTGCCCACCGCCAGCCGGGGGGGCCACCAGAACGTTCCCCTGATGGCGGTCGTCATCCGGAAGGCGCGGGAGGTGAAAGCCCCGGCCCCTCCGGCGGCGCCCAAGCCGGCGGAGCCGGTGATGCCGTAGGTGGCTACAGCTCCGAGAACGCCTTGATCAGCTCCTCGGCCTTGGCCGGGTCCAGCTTGAGGACGGCCGCGTCGCCGCTGCGGCGGGCGTAGCAGGCGGCGTCCTTCTTCCCGACCTCGATCCAGCTCTCCCCCTTCGCCTTCACCGTCACCTTGAGGACGGGGGCGTCGAGGCCGTAGGCGGCGAGGGCGGCGGGCTGGTCCACGAACTCCGACGCCTCGACCCCGCCCATCTTGAACAGCGCGTCCTCGACCTTCGTGGTCTCGAGCTCCTTCGCGTCGGGCGCGGTGCGCTTCCACTGCGTCTTGTCGAGCCCGTCCTTGTCCCTGGTCGTGCTCTTCGCGTAGGTCTTCTTCGCCCCCCCGGCCACCACCTCGAAGCCCTCGGTCTCGTACGTCGCGACCTCGAGGAGCCGCTTCGCCCGCAGCTCGCCCATCCCCTTGGCGAGGTCGTCGGCGAGCGACGCCGGGACCACCGCCACCAGGCCGGTGCCGGCCTGTCGCGCGTAGTACTTCGTCGGCTTCGGCGGCTCGGGACGCTCGCCCGTCTTCGCCGGGGAGGGCGAGGGAGCGGGCGTGGCCGTGGGATCGGGGGCGGGGGCGCCGATCTCGAGCGCCCGGGTGGACCCGTCCTTGAGGACGAGGCTCACGCTGCGGGCGGGCGCGTCGAGGCCGAACGGCTCGAGGTCGGTCGCCGCCTCCGCCGCGACGGAGTCCATGCGGAGGTTCTCGACGGTGCCGAGGAGGCCGTCCACCGACCACCGGCCGGCCCGCGTGGGCACGGGCTTCGTGAAGGCCCACTCCCCGGCGTCCGTCCGGGCGAGGGTGTAGCTGCCTTCCGGGCCGGAAACCTCCAGCGAGCGCACGTCGTCCCGCTTGACGTGCAGGAGGTCCCGGTCGCGCAGGTCGAACGGCTTCTTGTCGAAGGTGCCCTCCACCCACTGGGGAACGAGGTACACCTTCGCCGACCCGGCGGTCCGGGCGTAGACGCTGGAGCCGTCCGGGGACTTGGCCCCGAACTCGACGGCCAGCGGCGCCGGTGCTCCCTCCACGACCGCGGTCACGGTGCGGCTCGCCTTGTCGAGCCCGTACTCGGCGGGGTTCGCGGCCTGCTCGACCACGACCTCGTCCGCCTCGAGCTTCTCGAGGCTGGTGAGCATCGACTCGACGGCGGAGGCGTCGGCGGGGGCGGAGAAGGGGGCCGCGACCTTCCAGCCCGACCCCTCCTTCACCAGCCGGATCGTCTCCGCCCCGGCCGCGGCGAGGGAGATCTCCTTCGCCTTGGCCTTGTCGACGGCGAGGACCGTCACCTTGGCCCGCTCGCCCTCGGGCTTCGGCTCCTGCTTGCGCTCGACGAACCAGATCCAGGAGCCGAGGCCGGCGAGGACGAGGACGAGGACGCCCGTTTTCCAGAACTCGGGGAGCTTCACGGTCCTATCGCCTCCGCCACCAGCTGACGACCCCCAGGACGACGAAGAGCCCGGGGAGCAGCACGAGCGCGATCCAGGCCACGTTCTGCTGCACCTGCCGGCTCAGGAAGAGGGCCTGGTTCTCCGGCTCCTTCGGCCGGATCGAGATGAGGTCGGCGTCCTCCGCGAGCCACGCCACCGCGTTCAGGAAGAAGTCCTGGTTGCCCTGGAATCCGAGGAGCGAGTTGGAGGCGAAGTCGGCGTCGCCGACCGCGACCACCCGGCCCTCCTTGGCCTTCGGCTCCTCCGGTGCCGGCGAGGGGGCGGGGGACGGCGCGGGGGTGGGCGTGGGGGACGGACCCTTGACCGTCGCCACCGCGGCGAGGGAGACCGGGCCCATCCGGTCCCTCCCCTCGTCGAACTTGATCGCGCCTTGCAGCCCGAGGTCGGTCTCCGCCCACGACTGGGCGGAGGTCTTCACGAGGTCCTGGGCAGTGACGCCCTCGACCGTGCCCTTCCCGGCCTGGACGCTGCGCGCCCCGCCGTAGACCGTGGGGAGGCGGAAGTCCTTGGTGATCGGGTGCCAGGGGTAGTCCATGGCCATCGGGGCGAGCTCGGAGACGCCGAAGAGCTGGCCCATCCCCGAGACGTCCACCACGACGTCGTTCCCGGCCTCGATGTTCCAGTCCTTGAGGAGGGCCACCAGGTTGGGGTAGTGCTCCTTGAGCTCGGGCTCGACCAGGACGAAGGCCTTGCCGCCCTTCTTCACGAAGTCGCGGATGGCCCCGGTGGTCTCGGGCAGGAGGTCCTTCTCGGGGCCGCCCACGATCAGCACCGTGCAGTCGGCGGGCACGGTCTTCTCGCGCATCAGGAAGACGTTCTTCACGTCGTAGAGGCTCTTGGTGAGCGAGGACTTGACCCCGGAGAAGCCGCGATCGCCGGCCTCCTCCCCGCTCCGCTCACCCTCCCCCTCGAGCAGGCACACCGTCTTCTTGCCCTCGCGGGTGACCTTGATGAAGGCGTTCGTGATGTCCTGCTCGTCGTCGTTAGAGAGCCGCTCGCGCTTGTCGGCCTTCTCCACGACGAGGACCGGCCAGGGGGCGCGCACGTCGTAGGCCTGCGCCTTGGCCGGGCTCTGGATCGGGTCGACGAACTCGAGCTTCAGCTTCGGGGAGAGCGCCTGGTACTCCTTCAGCCGGTCCTGGCCCCGCGCCATGTCGCGCTGGCGCTGGAAGTAGGTGATCTTCACGTCGTCCTTGAGGCCGGCCATCACCTTCCGCGTCTGGTCGGAGAGGCTGTAGCGCTGGTCCTTCGTGAGGTCGAACCGCTTCGTGTGGCGGGAGGCGAGGTAGTTGGCCCCGCCCAGGAGCCCCAGCGTCACGACGACGAGGACCAGGGTGTTGGTGCCGTACTTCAGCTGGCGCCGGCCGAGACCCCGCGTCACGTCCTCCCAGCGCAGGACGAGGTGCAGGAGCACGAGGGCGAGGGCGGCGATCAGGTACGGCCGCAGCCCGCCGGGAAGCGTCTTGCCGTAGCGCGTCCAGCCGAGGGCACCGACGGCCACGAGGAAGCCGAGGGGGGCGAGAAGGTCGACGAGTCTCTTCGGGAAGCCCATGGCGCTACGCCCTCCACCGCTGGCTCTGCACCGACTGGTGAGCCAGGAAGAGGCCGAAGGTGATGGCGCTGAGGTAGAAGACGACGTCCTTCAGGTCCACCACGCCCTTCACGAGGTCCTCGAGGTGGGTGGTGACGCCGAGGTAGGCCACCGTCTTCATCACCGGCCCCCCCATGGGGTCGTCCGCCCAGCCGAGCGTCCACATCCCGAGGAAGAGGCAGAAGGAGAGGATGCCGGCCACGATCTGGTTTCTCGTGAGCGTCGAGACGAAGGTGCCCATCGCCAGGAAGCAGGCGCCGAGGAGGAAGAGGCCGAGGGTCCCGGTGAGGACCGGCTTCCACTCCGGCGGGTTCCCCGCGTAGGTCCAGATGAGGGCCACGTTCACGAGGCCGGCCAGGATCATGAGCGCGTAGAGCCCGGCCGCGGCCAGGAACTTGCCCATCACCACCTGCAGGTCGCTCAGGGGCGAGGTGGCGAGGAGCTCGATCGTGCCCTGCCGCTTCTCCTCGGCGAAGAGGCGCATGGTGAGCATGGGCGCGAGGAAGAGGGCCACCACCGCCATGTTGTGGAAGAGCGGGCGGATCAGGTACTCGTTGAGCGACAGCTTCATCCCCCCGCCGTACTCCATCCCCTGCTGCGCCACGCGCATCGACTGCTCGAGGAAGAAGGTGAAGGCGAAGTAGTAGAAGATGCCGAAGAGGAGCGTCCACACGAACAGCGCCACCCAGGCGATGGGGCTGCCGAAGTAGTGGCGCCACTCCTTGCCTACGATCGCGGCGACGTTGCGAAGCGCGGTCACGTTTGTCTCTCTCCTTCGCGTCAGGCGGCGCTCGCCGGGTCGGCGGCGTCCGTCGTGGTGAGGTGGAGGAAGATCTCCTCCAGGCTCATGCCCATCTGCTGCAGGCCGAGGAGGGCGTGGCCCTTCGTGACCACCGCCCACGCGAGATCGGCCCGGACGTCCTTGCCCGCCTCCGCCTCGACGTCCACGATCACGGACCCGTCGTGGCCGCCGCGCGGGTGCGCGGCGAGGACGAAGGGGACGGCCTTCACCGCCTCCAGCACCGAGGCCGCGTCCCCGCGCGCCTCGACGCGGATGGTGCCGGCGCCCTTCAGTCGGCGGGTCAGGTTGTCCGGGGTGTCCTCGGCGACCACCCGGCCCTTGTTGATGATCAAGACCCGGCCGCACGTCATCGAGACCTCGGGCAGGATGTGGGTCGAGAGGACGACGGTGTGGCTGCCGGCCAGCGAGCGGATGAGCTCGCGGGTCTCGATGATCTGCTTGGGGTCGAGGCCGGCGGTGGGCTCGTCGAGGATGAGCACGTCGGGGTTGTGCAGGATCGCCTGGGCGAGGCCCACGCGCTGCCGGTAGCCCTTGGAGAGCTTGGCGATCAGCTTGTCCCGCACGTCGCCGACGCGGCACGTTTCGATCGCGTATGCGACGCGGGTCTTCCGCTCCTTGCCGGGGACGCCCTTGATCCGGGCGCAGAACTCCAGGTAGTCCCGCACGCTCATGTCCGGGTAGAGCGGCGGGGTCTCCGGCAGGTAGCCCACCCGCTTCTTGACCTCCATCGGCTGGGCGAAGACGTCGTAGCCGGCCACCCGCGCCGTGCCCTCGGTGGGGGGCAGGTAGCAGGTGAGGATGCGCATGGTCGTCGTCTTCCCCGCCCCGTTCGGGCCCAGGAAGCCGAGGATCTCGCCCTTCTCGACGCGGAACGACACCCCGTCCACCGCCGTCGCACGGCCGTACCTCTTGGTGAGGCTCTCGACCTCGATCATCCGATCGCTTCTCCCGTTTTCTGGCCTCTGGACGCGCCGGCTCCCGCGCCGGCCGGGATATGCCCCGGCGGGCACGACGTCGGCGCGATCCGCAGCCTGAGGCCGGTGGGGCCAAGAGGGCGTGTCGGGAACGCCCGGCCCGTGGAGCACCGTGCCCGGTGCACGGTCTCCCCACCGGTCCAAGTATCATAGCGACGGCCCTTTCGAGGTGTCAACGCGCGCGCCATGCGGATTTTCTCTTCCCTTCGCTCGAAGCGCCGTTCGGCCCTCGGCGAGATCGCGGAGCGGGTCCTCGAGGCCCCGGACCTCCCCTCGCTCACGCAGCTGCTGACCGTGGATCTGCCGAAGGCCCTCGGGGCGCGCCATGCGACCCTCCTCCTCTGGGACCGGAAGCTCGAGAGCTTCGAGGGCATCGCCCTCGCCGAGGACGGGCGCCTCCTGACCTTCGCGCCCGAGCCGACGGGGCCCGGGGGGCCACGGACCCGGTGGCTGCTCTCCGACGGCCATCTCATCGAGACGTCGCCCGGGGCACGGCAGGGGACTCTCGTGCCGCTGCTCGCGCGCAGCGGCCTCGCGGGGATGCTGGTCCTGGGCGAGGCGCCGGGACGGGAGCGGCCCGCTTCCGACTCCGAGGCCCGCCTCGTCTCGATCGTCGCCGCCCGCGCCGCCCTCGCCGTCGAGAACCACGCCTACCAGAGGGAGCTCATCGCCTCGGAGCGCCTCGCCGCCCTCGGGACGATGGCGGGGATGCTCGTTCACGACTTCCGCGGCCCCATGACCCTCATCCGGGGCTGGGCGGAGACCCTCCTCGAGGGCGACGTGCCCTCGGCCGAGGCGGCCACGCGGGCGCGGGCGATCGTAGACGCGGTGGACCGCCTCGAGCGGATGACCAGCGAGACGCTCGACTTCGCGCGGGGGGCGGACCGGCTGGTCCGCCGGTCGGTTCCCCTGGGCATCCTCCTCGCCGAGCTCGCGGCCGGGATCGAGGTCGACCTGCCCGGGCTCCTGGTCGAGCGCGACTTCGACGTGCCGGGGAGCCGGCGGAGCTCCCTCGACGTCGACAAGATCCGCCGGGCGGTCACCAACGTCGCCGCCAACGCCCGCGACGCCATGGGCGGGAGCGGGCGGCTCCTCCTTTCCGCCCGGGTCGAGGCGATGTCCTCCGCCGCCGGCCCCGCCGAGCACCTCGTCCTCGTCCTGGCCGACGACGGGCCGGGCGTCGCCCCCGAGATCCGGGGACGGGTCTTCGAGCCCTTCGTGACCCTGGGCAAGAGGCGGGGTACCGGCCTCGGCCTGGCGGTGGCCCGCCGCTTCGTCGAGGACCACGGGGGGCGCATCGAGCTGCTCGTCTCCTCGCCCACCCCGGGCGCGGGCTTCCGCATCGCCCTCCCCCTCGCTCCCGCCGCCGCGCGGTAGAATCCGGTCATGAGCTCCCCGCGCGGCGCCGCCCTCGCTGCCGCCCTCCTCCTCGCCGCGCCCGCGTGCACGAGCCACGACGCGGCGAAGGAGCTCGCGGTGAGCGACGTCGAGGCCTTCTGGATCGTCGACTCGCCGCAGCAGGGGCAGAACTACGTCGCGCCGGCGGTGCGCTTCCGGCTCAAGAACGTCGGCCCCGCGACGATTGGCTCGGTCCAGGCCCGCGCCCGCTTTCCCGCCCCCGACCAGGGCGAGGAGGTCTGGGGCTCGATCCAGGAGCAGGTGAGCACCTGGAGCAAGCCCCTCGAGCCGGGGCGCGAGGCCGTGGTCACCGTGCGCTCGGCGGGCCGGTACCACGCGGCGGCCGAGCCCGAGGAGATCCTGCGCTCGCCCGCGTACGAGGATCACCGGGTCCAGATCTTCGTGCGCATCGGCTCCTCGAACTGGGCGATGCTGGCCGAGGCCCCGGTGGCGCGGCGGATCGGGGCGCCCGGCGTGCAGGAACTCGTCGCCGGCCACTGATCCCCCCGTGCTCGAGCGTTTCCTGGAGCGACTGCCGCCCGAGCCCCGGCGCACCCTCGTCCTCCTCGCGGTGATCGCGGTCGTGGCCGCGCTCTTCCGCTTCCCGGGGCTCGGCTACCCCGCGGAGGAGTACTTCGACGAGGTCTACCACGCGAAGACGGCCCTCCAGTACCTGCGCGGAGAGCCGCCGACGGAGTGGGTCCACCCGCCGACCGCCAAGCTCCTGATCGCGTTCATGGTCGCTCTCTTCGGCTACGAGCCGTGGGCCTGGAGGCTCGCGCCGGCCCTCGCGGGAACCCTCCTCGCCCCCGTCTTCTTCCTGCTCGCCCGGCGCGTGCTCGCCACCGAGCGCGCGGCGGCCCTCGCCACCCTGATCCTGCTCATGGACGGCGTCTACCTGGTCCAGAGCCGCGTCGCGATGACCAACGTCTTCGCCGTCCTCTTCCAGCTGCTCTCCGCCCTGCTCCTCCTGCGCGCGGCGACCGCGGAGCGGCTGGGCGTGGGGGCGATGGCGGCGGCGGGGCTCGCCCTCGGGCTCGCGCTCTCGACGCGCTGGACGAGCCTCTTCGCCTGGGGCTTCCTCGGCCTCGTCTTCCTCGCCGTGCGCGGGGAGAGGGTGTGGCGTGCCCGCGAGCTCGTCCTCGGCGCCTTCGCCTTCGGGGTCATCCCCGTGGCCGTCTACCTGCTGAGCTACGTGCCCTGGATGCGCCAGGGACACACCGTCGGCGAGGTGGTCGGCCTGCAGAGAGCGATCTGGACCTATCACGCAAAGCTCGACGCCACCCATACCTACTTCAGCCCCTGGTGGACCTGGCCCTGGCTCTACCGCCCCACCTGGTACTTCTGGTGGTCGGGGGGGGCGCTCGTACGGGGCATCGTGGCCCTCGGCAACCCCGCGATCTGGTGGGTGTCGGTCCCCGTCTCGGCGTGGGCGGTTGGCACGGGCGTGCGCTGGCGCGATCCCCGGCGCGTGTTCGCCGGGGCGGGCTTCTTCCTGCTGTACCTTCCCTGGGGCGTCTCGCCGCGCACCCTCAACTTCAGCCACTACCTCTTCGAGGCCGTCCCCTACGCGTGCCTCAGCCTGGGCCTCCTCCTCGACCGCGCCTGGGACGGCCGCCACCCTCTCCTGCCGAGGGCCTACGTCCTGCTCGTGGCCGCGCTGTTCCTCCTGTTCCTCCCCTTCCTGACCGCCATGAGCGTGCCCGCCTCCCTGTGGGGCTTCCGCTTCCCGGGCGGCGGGGGGATCTGGACCTGGTTCCCGACCTGGGTCTAGGAGCGATGCCCCGCGCGTCGCATCCCCCTTCTCGAAGGGAGCTCTACATCGACGTCTTCCGAGGGCTGATGGCCCTCGCGATGGTGCAGGGCCACGTGATGGACACGCTCCTCACCCCGGAGGCGCTGGCCCGGCCCTGGTACGTGTTCCAGCAGGTGTTCCACGGCTCGACGGCGCCGGGCTTCCTCTTCGCCTCGGGCTTCGTGGCGGGGCTGCCCCGCGCGCCGCTGTCGCCCCAGGCGGGTTCGCGCCGCGCCCGCCGTCTCTTCTTCGTCCTCGGCGTCGGTTACCTCCTGCACCTGCCGTACTCCTCGCTGTGGAAGACGATCGCGGCAGCGACGCCCGACGAGCGCGCGCTGTTCTTCGCCTGCGACGCTCTGCAGGTCATCGCGGCGACCCAGCTCCTCGTTCTCGTCCTGCAGTGGGTCGCGGGCCGGCAGTGGACCGGATGGGCCGGCGCGCTCGGCGTGGCGGTCATCGCAGCCAGCCCGTTCGTCTGGGCCTCGGGCCTCTCTGCCCGGCTGCCGGAGGCCCTGGCCCCCTGGCTCGACGAGCGAACGGGGTCGCGCTTCCCGCTGTTCCCGTTCTCGGCCTTCGTCCTGGCGGGGACGCTCGCGGGGGCGACGCTCGGCCGCGCCGAGCCACGGCAACGCCACCGCCGCGAGGTGGCCTGGGGGCTCGGCCTCGTCGGGCTGGGTGCCCTCCTGGCCTGGGCGCTGTCCGGGCGGGTGGAGTTCTGGGGCGCCTCGCCGGCCTACGCCGTCGTGCGACTCGGAGGCCTCCTGCTCCTGCTGCGCCTCGTCGAGGTGGCCGCCCGCGCGGGGGTCCCGGGAATCCCCGCCCTCGCCCTCCTCGGGCACGAGACGCTGCTCGTGTACGTGCTGCACCTCTACCTGCTGTTCGGGGGTTTCTTCGGGAACTCGCTGCTCACCCCGTGGCACGGCGGGCTCGGCTTCGCGGGCTCTTCCTGGGTGCTGCTCCTCATGCTGCCGGTCCTTCTCGGGGCCGCGTGGCTGTGGCGGACCGCGAAGCACCGCGCACCCCACGAGGCGCAGCTGGCGCTGGTGTTCGTGACGGTGGTCTTCTTGTACGAGTTCGTCACGCGGGCGTGGTGACTCACCCACGCCCCCTCGGGGAGCCCCAGTCGAGCGGGCTCCCCGAGGGTCTTGGACGGTCCGTTGGCCCGTTGTTTCGTTGTCCCTTGTCCGTTGTCCCGGGAAGGCCCCCCTCGAAAGCCGGCGTTCCGTTGTCCCAGCGGCGTGGGAGCTCCGTCATCCCACAGGGCGGGGACATCCCTGCGCCAACGCCTACGGCTCAGTCTTGCGTTCTTTGAACTGGGGGGTGCTACGCCCCCCCAGGCCCCCCGGAATGGCTGTTGCGAGCCGCTGCCAGGGCCTACGGCTAACGGAACAGCTTCTTGAGGCTGGTGAGAGCCGAGTCCTTGGGGGACATCGCCTCGAGCTCGGCGCGGGCGGCCTTGTGTCGGGGGCTGAGGCGCACCGCCGTGCGCATCTCGGCGATGGAGCGGCTCCTGACTTTCATCACCTTGTAGTAGAGCCCCCACTGGTAGTGGATCTCGGCGTTGTCGGGCTCGAGCCGCGCCGCCTCGTAGAACTCGCGCTCGGCGAGCTTCGAGCTCCGCGGGTAGCAGGCCATGGCCACCGCGAGGCGCAGGTGGAAGGCGGCCACGCGGGGCGCGGCGTTCACCAGCTTCTCGTAGACCTTCACCGCGTTGGCGTAGTCGGCGACCGTCATCCGGACCTCGCCCTCCATGAGGAGGTGCTCGATCTGGGCCTGGCCCTCGAAGGCGCTCGACCCGGGCGGCGCGGTGCGCAGCGAGTCGTCGGGGTGGCCGATCGGGGGGTGGGTCTGGTCGGGAGGACGGACGGGCGGGCGAGTCTCGTCCACCGGCCGAAGGGCGACGACCTCGAAGCCGGCGCCGGGGGGCACGGTCGCGGGCGGCGGCTCGGCGAGCGGGCGCGGCGGCGGCGCCTGGCGCACGGCGGCGGCCGCCTCGACCGCGTGGCGGGCGAGCACGGCCTCGGCGCTCGCCGTCTCTGGCGCCTGTCGAGCCAGGCGCAGCGCGGAGGAGGCGCGGCCGAGGATCACGTCGATGTCCGTTCGCAGCGAGTCGTCCTCCGACACCCCTTCCCTCAGGGCGTGGTAGCGCTCCATCTTCTCCTCGAGGGCGCGGGCGAGCTCGTCGCGCGGGGCCGTGCGCGCGAGCTTGAGCCAGCCCTGCCGGTCGAGGCGCGCCGAGTGCTCCAGCTCCTGCTGGACCTCGCGGCGGATGGCCTCGCGCAGCGAGGGGTCGGGCCGGTTGTGCAGCGCCGAGAGCAGGAACATGCCGGTCTCGGTCTGGACCACCGGCTGCGGCGCGGGGGCGGCGTCCGCCTCACGCAGGATGCCGGCGGCGAGCAGCGCGTAGACGGCTCGCAGGCGCGGGAAGGCCAGTCCCCCCTCGGCCCATGCGAGCCGCCTGACGGTGACCCGCCGCTGGGCGAGGTCGAGGATCTCGAGCTCTTCGTTCGACCGGCCCCGGGGCTCGTACGGGAAGGGCGGGACCTCGGCCAGGACGGCGGCGCGGTCGAGGTGACCGAGGCCCTTGAGAACGAGCTCCTGGCTCTTCATGGACCGGATCCCGTCGTAGAGGAGGCGGTGCACGGAGAGACTGACCATGTACTCGAGGGGGATGGAGCAGGCCCGCTCCTCGAACAGCGCCGCCCCGTCGGCGAGATCGAACAGCGACAGCGCCACCCGCCGCACCTGGCGGGCGACGGCGGTGCCCACCTCGTAGCGGTCCATGACCCCCGCCTGCACGAGGGCCTCGCCGAACCGCCGGCCGCGGTCCGCGCGCATCAGCGCGGAGACCCGGTCGAAGTCCTGCTGGGTGATGCGGCCGTCGGCCACGAGGGCCTCGCCCAGGCGGTCCCGCCGGAGGTTGCTCGCGGCGAAGACCAGCCGGCCGTGGTCGAAGAACGCGATCTTGACCATGCGGCCGGAGCGCACCTGCAGGTCGCCGCTCCGCCGCTGGGCGGAGAGCGCCCGCACGGTCTCGGCGATCGGGCTCTTGGCGACGTCGGTCAGCATCGGCTGCCCTATTGTCCACGTCGTCGCCCGGGCGGCAAGGCGCCCTCCGGGCGACGCCTGAGGGAGGGTATCATCGCCGCGGAGGCCGGGAGCGTGACCCGGCGCACGCCAGGAGGTCTTCATGACGCGGTCCGTCATCGTCGGCAGCGGGAGCGAGATCGCCCCCACCCGGGTCACCAACGCCCAGATGGCCCGGATGATGGACACGAGCGACGAGTGGATCCGGGAGAGGAGCGGGGTCGAGCAGCGCTACTTCGCCACCTCGGAGGTCGCCACGTCCGACCTCGGGGTGGCCGCGGCCGCGAAGGCCCTCGAGTCGGCCGGCGTCGCGAAGGACGAGGTGGACCTGGTGGTGTTCGCCACCATGACCCCCGACCACTACTTCCCGGGCTGCGGCACGATCCTCCAGCACAAGCTGGGCCTGCGGCCGGTACCGTGCTTCGACATCCGACAGCAGTGCTCGGGCTTCCTCTACGGGCTGCAGCTCGCGGACGCGCACCTGCGGGCGGGCCTGGCGAGGACCGTTCTCCTCGTCGGGGCCGAGGTGCACTGCGGCTTCGGGCCCTGGACGCGAGAAAACTACGCCTACGCGCTCGGCGAGTCGGACGTGCCGCCCACGAAGGAGGAGTGGGAATGGAACACCCGCTTCCGGCACCTCGCGGTCCTCTTCGGCGACGCGGGCTCGGCCGTCGTGCTGCGCGCGGCGGACGGCGACCGCGGCGTTCTCGACCAGGAGCTGCACGGTGCGGGGGCCGACTACGAGAAGCTCTGCGTCCCCGGCACCGGCTTCAAGCACCGGCCGTACACCGACCCCGAGCAGTTCCGGCGCGGCGACCACATCCCGGTGATGGACGGCCGCCACGTCTTCAAGATGGCGACCACGCACATGGCCGAGGTCGCGCGCTCGGTCCTGCAGAGAAACGGCGTCGCCCCCGGCGACCTCAAGCTCGTGCTCATGCACCAGGCCAACCTGCGCATCAACGAGTACTGCGCCAAGGCCCTGGGGCTCCGTGAGGAGCAGGTCCCCCACAACATCGAAAGGTACGGCAACACGACCGCCGCCACCATCCCGCTCCTCTGGGACGAGTGCGTGCGCGACGGGCGGCTGCAGCCGGGCGACCTCGTGCTGATGGTCGCCTTCGGCGCCGGCATGACCTGGGGGGCCTCCCTTGTCCGCGCGTGAGCGCGTGCTCGCCTCGGTGACCCTCGCCCTCGGGCTGGCGACCGTCCTCGCCCCGCCCGCTCGCGCCGGGGAGGAGGCCCTGCGGGTAGGCGACGTCGCGGCCCGGCCCGGGGAGAAGGCCTCCGGCCACATCGCCGTCCCCGACGGGGTCGACCCGGGGACGAGGATCCCGGTGACGGTCGTGAACGGGGCGAAGCCGGGCCCCGTGCTGGCTCTCGTGGCGGGGACGCACGGCTACGAGTACCCGCCGATCCTGGCCCTGCAGCGGCTGCGCGCGCGGCTCGACCCCGCCGCCCTGAAGGGCGCCGTCGTCCTCGTCCACCTCGCGAACCCCACGACCTTCTACGGGCGGCGGATCTACACCTCGCCGGACGGGAAGAACCTGAACCGCGTCTTCCCGGGGAAGGCGGACGGCACGATCTCCGACCGCATCGCCTTCGCGATCACCGCCGAGGTCATCGACCGGGCGACGCACCTCGTGGACGTGCACTGCGGGGACGGCAACGAGTCGCTGCGCCCCTACTCCTACTGGCAGGTCACCGGCGACACGGCCCTGGACGAGGCCGGCAAGCAGATGGTCCTCGCCTTCGGCCTCGACCATATCGTGATCGACCGCGAGCGGCCGGCCGACCCCGCGCGCACGATGTACACCTCGAACACGGCCGTGAGGCGGGGCAAGCCCGCGATCACCGTGGAGTCCGGGGGCATGGGGACGACCGACGAGGCCGCCGTCCGCCGGCTCGAGGCGGGGGCGCTCTCCCTGATGGCCCACCTCGGCATGCTCGAGGCGCCCTCCGTCCGCGTGGAGAAGCCGCTCTGGATCGACCGGGCCCAGGTCGTCACGTCGCCCGCGACCGGGGTCTGGCACCCGGCGGTGGACCAGAAGGACAACGTCGGGACGGGCGCTCTCCTCGGCCGCCTCACCGACCCCTTCGGGAACGTGACCCACGAGGTGCGGGCCCCGTTCGCGGGCGAGGTCCTCTACGTGGTCGCCACACCCCCGGTGAGCGAGGGCGAGCCGCTCGCCTTCGTCGGCCACCTCGCCGAGGGCGAGCCGAAGCCGTAGGCTGCAGCCATGCTCGCCACCCTCGCTGTCGCCCTCCTCGCGGCCGCCGCCGCGCCCGCCCGCCCCAACGTCGTCTTCGTCATGTCGGACGACCACGCCGCCCACGCGATCTCCGCCTACGGCTCCCGGGTCAACGAGACCCCGCACCTCGACCGTATCGCCCGCGAGGGGATGCTCTTCCGGAACACGTTCGCCACGAACTCGATCTGCACGCCGAGCCGGGCGGCCATCCTGACCGGGCTCTACTCCCACAAGAATGGCGTCCCCGTCTTCAATCGGTTCGACGGCTCGCAGGCGACCGTGGCGAAGCTGCTGCAGGCGGCCGGCTACCACACCGGGATGGTCGGCAAGTGGCACCTCGGGAGCGACCCGACGGGCTTCGACCGCTGGGAGATCCTGCCCGGCCAGGGCGTCTACAACGACCCCTTGCTCTACACCGCGACCGGCGAGAAAGCCTACACGGGACGCTACGTGACCGACGTGATCACCGACCTCGGGATCGACTTCATCCGCGACCGCCCGAAGGGCCGGCCTTTCTTCCTGATGCTCCACCACAAGGCGCCGCACCGGGAGTGGACGCCCGACGAGAAGCACCGGCGGATGTTCGAGGGCCGGACGATCCCCGAGGCGCCGACGCTGTGGGACGACTACGCCACCCGCACCGACGCCCTCCGCGAGAACCAGCAGCGGGTGGCCGACGATCTGACGCGGCGGGATCTGAAGCTCGTGCCGCCGCCGGGGCTCGAAGGGAAGGAGCGCGACGCCTGGCTCTCCACGAAACCGGCCGAGGTCACCCTGGCCGTGGACGGGAAGACGACGACCCTCACCGGCGAGGCGCTCACCCGCTGGAAGTACCAGCGGTACATGCAGGACTACCTCGCCTGCGTGCAGTCGGTCGACGACAACGTCGGCCGGCTCCTCGACTTCCTGAAGGAGAGCGGCCTCGAGGAGAACACGATCGTCGTGTACACCTCCGACCAGGGCTTCTTCCTCGGCGACCACGGCCTCTACGACAAGCGCTTCATGTACGAGGAGAGCCTGCGGATGCCGCTGCTCGTGCGCTGGCCGGCGGCGGTGCGTCCCGGGTCGACCGCCGAGGCCATGGCCCTGAACGTGGACTTCGCCCCCACCTTCCTCGAGGCGGCCGGGGTGGCGGTGCCCGCGTCGATGCAGGGCCGAAGCCTGCTGCCGATCCTGCGCGGCGACACTCCCCGCGACTGGCGGACGGCGATGTACTACCGCTACTACCACGACCCCGGTGATCACAACACGCGCGCCCACTACGGCGTCCGGACGGCAACCCACAAGCTCGTCTGCTTCTGGAAGAAGGACCAGTGGGAGCTCTTCGACCTGCGGAGCGACCCCGCGGAGCTGCGCAACCTCTACGGCCAGGCCGGCCAGGGGGCAGTCACGGCGGAGCTCAAGGCGACGCTCGCCCGCCTGCGGAAGGAGCTGCAGGACGACGACCGCTTCGCCGACGAGCAGCCGCCTCCCGGGGTGAGCGGTAGCGTGGCGGCCCTGCGCGGGAAGTAGGGGCCAGCCGAAGCGCAGCCGGACCGTGTTCAGCGCTGGCAGGCCGGGCAGAAGTACGTCGATCGGGCCTGCTCGCCCTGGACGACGCGCGCGATCGCCGTCCCGCACCTGCGGCAGGGCTGACCGGCCCGCCGGTAGACCCAGAGCCGCCCGGGCGCGAGCGGCGAGGTCGTGCGGCGCATCCCCGCGCCCAGGTTGCGGCGCAGGAGCCCTCCCGCCTTCGCGACCAGGCGGTCGATCGTCCCGTCGTCGAGGTCGCGCACCCGGGCGAGGGGCGACACGCCGCAGAGGAAGAGGACCTCGGACTTGTAGACGTTGCCGATGCCGGCGAGCGCCGTCTGGTCCATGAGGGCGACGCCGATCGCGAGGACGCCCCGCTCGCGCAGGCGGCGGCGCGCCGTGGCGGGATCGAAGTCGGGCTTCAGCAGGTCCGGCCCGAGCCGCGCCAGGGCAGGGTGGGCCCGGGCCTGGGGCGCCGACAGCATCTCGACGACGGGCGAGAGGGAGCAGACGGCCACCGTGTCGGCCGTCTCGATCACGGCGCGAGCGGGGGGAGAGGAGCGCGCCACTGCGGGCGTGCGGGACAGGCGCCAGCTCCCCCGCATGCCCTGGTGCGTGTGGAGCACCGCTCCCGTCTGGAAGCGCACGAGCAGGTGCTTGCCGTGGGCCTCGACCGCCTCGATCGTCTGCCCGACCACGGCCAGCCGCTGGGCGGCGGCGGCCACTGCCGGCAACGAGGAGACGAAGGCGACGACCGTCTTTCCCGCGAGCGCCGCGTGGAGCGCCCGCGCGGTGCGCCAGATCGTGTCGCCCTCGGGCATGAGACCCGCGGCCTCAGCGCGCGGACGGCGACGGCCCTGATGCCTCGGGGGACCGCAGCCTTGGCAGCAACAACCCGGTGCGCGAGCGCCACTCGGCGAAGCCGGGGTGGCGGGCGAGCGAGGCCTCCTGGGCGAGGATGTTGACGAGGAAGATGGCCGTCCACACCCAGGCGAGGATCGCCCACGCGAGCCAGTGCTGCACGAGGAGCGCGTAGGCGCCGTAGAGCATCATCTCGCCGAGGTAGTTGGGGTGGCGGGTGCGCGCGTGCAGGCCGTCCGTGATGAGGCCCGGGCGGACATGGAGCGTGAAGTGCTTCTGCGCGTCGGCGGTCAGCATGACGGCAACGCCCACGGTGTGGAGGGCAATGGCGGCGGCGAGGAGTGGGGCGGCGGCCTGCGTGCCGCGCGAGACGAGGAGCCAGGGCAGCACCCAGTAGGGGCCGAGCACCAGGAGGAAGGACACAACAGCGCCCCCGAGGGTGATCCGTCTCTCCCAGCGCGGGTCGGGGAAGGCGGCGTGTTTCATCAGCCAGAGGAGGCCGTACGAGCCGTGGAGGGCGAGGTACACCCACGCGGTCGTCGAGAAGTTGCCGTAGAGGGCCATCAGGGCGAGGACGAACGGCGCCGTGAGGCCCTTCTGGAAGTTGATGACGTCGGCCATACGGAGCGGGCGCGGCCCGCCGAGAAGGTCCTCGCTGAGGTGACGGGTCAGGCGCTGGGCGGAAGAGACGACGGGGTGGGGGGACTCGAGGGGCATGGGGCCGGCCTTCCTCAGGGCTCTGGAACAAAGGACCCCTCGGGACCCGCCAGACTGGGGTCCCGAGGGGTGCGGAAGCCCGGCCCCGAGCGGACGAAGCCGGCCTCGACGAGGTAGGGGGCGAGCGGGCTTTCGGCGAGGGCCGGGCCCTCGCCGACGGCCCAGCCGAGGGCGGGGCCGCCGCCTCGCTCGCACCAGCGGCGCAGGGCCTGCGCCGCCGCGCCGGCGGTGTGCGACCGGGCTGGTTCCTCGTCCGGCAGGAGCGGGGTCACCTGCCGGCCGCCTCGGGCGACGAGGCCGGCCACGGCACCGTCCACGAGGACGACGTGCGGGCCCGCCGCGCGGGCGAGGCGGGCGTCCTCCGTCTTCGGCCACCCGAGCGCGGCACCGTACGGGTTCGCGGGATCGGCCGCGGCGAGGACGACCGCCTGGGGCGCATCGGGGTCGGCCTCGCGCCGCGCGCGCAGCCGGTCGAGGGCGCCGGGGTCGGCGAACTGCAGGCCGCCGAGGCCGGCCACGAAGTAGCCCCGGCGGATGCGACCCGCCTCCTCGAGCGCCTTCAGGACGGGGTAGACGGCGGAAAACCCGCCGGGCACCTCCTCGAACGCCACCGCGTCGCGGGTGAGGACGCCGTGGCGCTTCAGGAGCTGCTCGGCGAGGGCTTTCATCCTCTCGGTGGGGCTCGGCGCCCGCCGCGGCAGGGGCACCCGGCTCCAGCGCCCCACCGCCGAGGGCGGGACCTGCCGACGCGAGCGGAAGCTCGACACGCGGTGACGGCGCTCGGACCGGACCGCGTGCGCGGACAGGAAGGCCCGCAGCGCCCCGGGCGTGTCGTTCGTGACCTCGCCCGACCACGCGAGGTCCCACAGCGCGTCCAGCACCGGCCGCGCCAGCCCGCCTCCGGCCGCGTCCAGGAGCTCGCCGAAGAACGAGGCCCCCTGCCCGGAGAGATGCTCGCGGATGCGGTCGTGGGCGTCGCCCCGGGGCGGCTCGGGACGGGGCGGGAGAAGGAGCGGCAGGTCGTCGGCCAGGAAGAACGCGAGACGCCCGTCACGGTCGCCGAGCGGGCCGAGACCGACCCAGATCACCTCGCCCGCCGCGCAGAGCGTGTCGAGGTCCTCCGGCTGGTAACCGGGAATGCGCGCGGGCAGAACGTCGCGCTCGAGGATCGACGCGGGCAGTGCCGCGCCCTGGAGCTGCTCGACGACGTCGAGGAGGGCGTCGGGACCGCGCCGCGAAGACGGGGAGAGCGCGATCCCCTGCCAGTCTACGAGGAGCCGCCCGAGGGCGCTCGGCTCGGCCGGCTCGACCTGCTTGCGCAGCGCGGCGAGGGAGCGGCGCCGCAGCGTCGCGAGCACGTCGGACGAGCACCACTCGCGCCCGTGGCCTCCGGGACGGAACTCGCCCTCGAGGACGCGGCCGTCCTTCTCGAGCTCCGCGAGGGCGGCGAGGACGGATGCCTCGCCCGTCGCGTAGCGACGGGCGACTTCGGTCGACGTGAACGGGCCGTGGGTGCGGGCATAGCGCGCCACGACGTCGCGGAGGGCGTGAGCTTGACGATCGAGGAAAGCCCCGGGAAGGCCCGGCGGCGGGGCCACGCCGAGCGCGTCGCGCAGCCGCCCCGCGTCCTCGGCGGCGGCGAAGCGCTCCTCGCCAGCCACGTGGATGCGGATCGCCCGGCGTTCCCGCTCGAGGGCGGCCAGCCACGCCGAAGCGGCGGCCGCCGCGTCGCCGTCCGGCAGCGGCCGGACGCGGGCCGTCGCCTCGTCCTTCGAGATGTCGCCGAGGCGGAGCAGCAGGTCGTGCAGCCGCTCGGGGCTCGTGGCCTGGCGCGCCGGATCGAGGCACTGCAGCGTCGTCTCCAGCTCGCCGAGGGCGTGGCGGTCGACGAGCTCGCGCAGCTCGGCCTCGCCGAGCAGCTCCCGCAGCTGCGCCTGGTCCACGGCCAGGGCCTGGGCGCGCCGCTCGGCGAGGGGCGCATCGCCCTCGTAGAGGTAGTTGGCGACATAGCCGAAGAGGAGTGCGGCCGAGAACGGGGAGGGCGCCTGCGTGTCCACCGTGACCAGGCGGATCTCGCGGCGGCGCACGCGGCGGGCGAGGTCCACGAGGCCGGGCAGGTCGAAGACGTCGCGCAGGCACTCGCGGTAGGCCTCGAGGACGATCGGGAACGACGGGTAGCGCGCGGCCACCTGCAGGAGGTCGTGCGCACGCTTCCTCTGCATCCACAGCGGCGTCCGCTGGCCCGGCCGGCGGCGGGGCAGGAGAAGCGCCCTCGCGGCCGCCTCGCGGAAGCGCGCGGCGAAGAGGCTCGTCCCCCCCAGCTCGCGCACCACGAGGTCCTCGATCTCCTCGGGTTCCGGCATGAGGTCCGCCGCCTCGGGGGGGCGCTCGCGCTCCGGCAAGCGCAGCACGATCCCGTCGTCGCTCCAGATCGACTCGACCTCGGCTTCGCCCGACTGCCGCAGCCGCGCCTCGAGCGCCGTCGCCCACGGCGCGTGGACCCGCCCGCCCCACGGTGAGAGGAGGCACAGCCGCCAGTCGCCCATCTCGTCGCGCGTTCGCTCGAGGACGATCGTCCGGTCGTCGGGGAGGACGCCGGTGGCCTCGCGCTGCTCCTCGAGGTAGGCGAGGAGGTTCCGCGAGGCGCGCGGGTCGAGGTCGTGGTCGCGCTGCAGCCGCGCGTCGGCCTCGTCGGGCGCCATCGCGCCGAGCTCGCGGGTGAGCCGGCCGATGGCACGTCCCATCTCGACCGGGCGCCCCCCGCGGTCGGCCTTCCAGAACGGCATCTTCCCCGGCTCGCCGGGGGCGGGCACGACGAGGACGCGGTCGCGGGTGATCTCCGTGATCCTCCAGCTCGTGGCCCCGAGGACGAAGACCTCGCCCGCCCGGCTCTCGAAGACCATCTCCTCGTCGAGCTCGCCCACTCGCTTGCCCCCGCCGTCTCCCTCGGCGAGGAAGACGCCGTAGAGCCCCCGGTCGGGGATGGTGCCCGCGTTCTGCACGACGAGGCGCTGCGTGCCCTCGCGGGGCTTCACGACCCCGCGCAGGCGGTCCCACACGAGCCGCGGTCGGAGCTCGGCGAACTCGTCCGACGGGTAGCGGCCCGACAGCATGTCGAGGACACCCTCGAACTGGGCCCGAGCGAGAGAGGACCAGGGCGCGGCCCGGCGCACGAGGGCGTAGAGGTCGTCCGCCTTCCGCTCACCGAGGGCCACCGCGCCGGCGAGGTGCTGGGCGAGGACGTCGAGCGGGTTCTGGGGGATGCGGGTCTCCTCGACCGCGCCGTCCTTCATCGCCCGGGTGATCGCGGCGCTCGCGAGGAGGTCTCCCCGGTACTTGGGGAAGATGATCCCGCGCGAGACGGCCTCCACCTGGTGGCTCGCCCGGCCGATCCGCTGCATCCCGCTCGCGACCGAGGTCGGGGTCTCGATCTGGATCACGAGGTCGACGGCGCCCATGTCGATCCCGAGCTCGAGCGAGGAGGTGGCGACGAGGGCGGGCAGGCGGCCGGCCTTGAGCGCGTCCTCGATCAGGAGGCGCTGGTCGCGGGCGATCGAGCCATGGTGGGCGCGGGCGATCTCCTCACCGGCGAGCTCGTTGAGGGCGGCGGCGAGGCGCTCGGCGAGGCGGCGGGAGTTGACGAAGAGGATGGTCGAGCGGTGCGCCCGCACGAGCTCGAGGAGCCGCGGGTGGATGGCGGGCCAGATGGACCGCCTCTGCACGAGGCTCGCCGGGCCCTCGGGGATCTCGTCGCCGGAAGGGACGACCTCTTCCCCGAGGCGCGCCATGTCCTCGACCGGCACCTCGACCCGCAGGTCGAAGGCCTTCTTCGCCCCGGCGTCGACGATCGTCACCGGCCGCGGCTTCCACTTCCGCAGGCCCTCGCCCCCGCCGAGGTAGCGGGCCACCTCCTCGAGCGGCCGCTGCGTCGCGGAGAGGCCGATCCGCTGGAGCGGCCGGCGCGTCGCCTCCTCGAGCCGCTCGAGGGTGAGGGCGAGGTGGGCCCCGCGCTTCGTCCCCACGAGCGCGTGGATCTCGTCCACGATCACGGTCTCGACCGGCGCCAGGAACTCCCGGGCGCGCGACGTGAGGACGAGGAAGAGCGACTCCGGCGTCGTGATGAGGATGTCCGGGGGGTGGCGCAGCATGCGCGCCCGCTCCTCGGACGGCGTGTCCCCGGTGCGGATCGCGACGTCCGGCAGGTGGACCGTCTCGCCGCGCCGGCCGGCCACCCGCGCGATGCCGGCGATCGGCGTCCGGAGGTTCCTCTCGACGTCCACCGCCAGCGCCTTGAGCGGCGAGACGTAGACGACGCGGCAGCGCTCGGCCTTCGGCGGCACCGGCGCGAACAGGAGCCGGTCGATCGCGGCGAGGAAGGCGGCGAGCGTCTTCCCCGACCCGGTCGGCGCGAAGACGAGGGCGCTCTCCCCCCTCGCGATCGCGGCCCAGCCGAGCCGCTGCGCCTTCGTGGGCGCCGCGAACGTGTCGGCGAACCACTCCCGGACCGAGGGTCGGAACGGCAGCTCCTGGGGGCGGGCCCTCACCCGCCCATCATAGAAGACGGGACGGACAGGCTGGGGCTAGTACCCGTCGGGGGGGGGGGGGGGGGGGGGGGGGGGGGGGGGGGGGGAGGGGGGGTTTAAGAGGTTGGGAGGCCCCTGGGGCCAACGACACGAGGGACTACTCCTCGTACTTGAGCTGGTGCACGTCGCGCTCGAGGCCGGTCGGCCGCGCGAGCTCGGCGTAGAGGTCCGGGCGGCGCGCCTTCATCCACAGCCGGCCGGTGGCCTTCTCCAGGAGCGAGGCGTTGAGGTCGGCGACCACGACGTCGTCGCCCGCCTTCCCGGTCTCGGCGAGGATGCGGCCGTACGGGTCGAAGACGGCGGCGTTCCCGGTGCGGATCTCGTCGTCGTCGACGCCGATGCCGTTGCTGAAGACGAGGAACAGGCCGTTGTCGTGCGCGCGGCTGGGCAGCCAGCGCATCAGCCAGCCACGGCCCTTCTCGCCCCGCAGCTCCCGCTCGATCGCCTCCGGGTTGGAGAGCCGCTCGTCCCACACGCGGCGCTCGATCGCGCCCATGAGGTGCGGGTTCGTGGTGCGGCAGCCGCCGGTCTGGTGCGGGGCCAGCAGGACCTCGGCGCCCCTCAGCGCCGCGATGCGCACGTTCTCGACGATGTTGTTGTCGTAGCAGATGAGCAGGCCCGCCCGGAAGCCGTGCGGCGTGTCGAAGACGGTGTGCTCGTCGCCGGCGTGGATGGCGGGGTGCTCGAAGGCGTGGAGCTTGCGGTGGCGCGCGATCCGCCCGTCGGGCATCGCGACGATGTACGTGTTGTGGAAGACACCGCCGCCCGCCGACTCGACGAGCCCCGCGCCCAGGCTCGCCCCCAGCTGGGCGGAGAGAGCGAGCAGCCGCTCGCAGCTCGGGCCGCCCGGCACCGGCTCGGCGAGCGCGTCGATCTGCTCGACGCTCAGCCGGCGCAGGAACCAGTAGCCCGTCAGGCAGCACTCGGGGAACAAGGCCAGCGCGGCACCCCGCCCGACGGCCTCGCGCGCGAGGTGCTCCAGCCTCGCGAAGTTCGCACCCTTGTCTCCGGCCGCGCACTCCATCTGCACGGCGGCCACACGCGCGTCGCGCATCACTTCCCTCCTGCCGCCTTCCTCGCAGGAGGATGGCGCGGGCGCGAGCGGCCGGGAATCCGCGGCGACGGGGACGCGTTGCTGCAGGAGATGAAGGGCTTCCACTGGATGATGTCCTACGGCAGCTACCTGCGCGAGTGCGGGTACGCCCTGAGGAAGGCGGGCGTCGACTTCCTGAACGTCAGCCGGGCCTAGCCGAAGAAGAGGTAGCTGACCAGCACGGCGGCCACGAAGCCCGCGAGCTCGGCGGTGAGCCCGCAGACGACGGCGTGGCGCCACTTCCGGATGCCCACCGAGCCGAAGTAGACGGTCAGGATGTAGAAGGTCGTCTCGGTGCTGCCCTGGATGACGCAGGCGAGGCGGCCGGCGAAGGAGTCCGCGCCGAGCGTCTTCATGGTCTCGATGACGAGGCCGCGCGAGCCGCTGCCGGAGAGCGGGCGCACGAGTCCGACGGGGAGCGCGTCCACCCAGCGCGTGTCGAGGCCGAGCGAGGTGACGCCCCAGCGCACGACGTCGAGGACGCGGTCGAGGGCGCCGCTCGCGCGCAGGACGCCGATCGCCACCAGCATCGCCACGAGGTACGGGATGATCGCCACCGCCACCTGGAAGCCCTCCTTCGCCCCCTCCACGAAGACCTCGTAGAGCGCCACCCGGCGCCAGGCCGCGAGAGCCACGAAGGAGAGGATGAGGGCGAAGATCACGAAGTTGCTGAAGAAGGCGGACTGCGCCTCGAGCGTCGCCCGGTCGAGCTGCGCGCAGTAGGCGACCACCCCGCCGACGAGGGCGGTGAGGCCGCCGAGGTAGGCGAGCACCACCGGGTCGAGCAGCCGCAGCCGCTGCTTCCAGGCGGTGACGAGGAGCCCGGTGATGGTGCTGCAGTAGGTGGCGATGAGGAGCGGGAGGAAGACGTCCGTCGGGTCCTTCGCCCCCATCTGCGTGCGGTAGGTGAAGATCGCGACGGGGATGACGGTGACCGCCGAGGTGTTGATCACCAGGAAGAGGATCATGTCGTCGGTCGCGGTGTCCTCCTTCGGGTTGAGCTGCTGGAGCTCCTTCATCGCCTTGAGCCCGAGGGGCGTCGCCGCGTTGTCGAGGCCGAGCATGTTCGCGGCCATGTTCATGACGATGGAGGGGCCCGCCGGGTGGCCGGGCGGGATCCCCGGGAACAGCCGCCGGAAGAGGGGGTCGACGGCGCGGCCGAGGATGGCCACCGCCCCCCCGCGCTCGCCGAGCTTCATGAAGCCCAGCCACAGGCACATGACCCCGGTGAGGCCGAGAGCGACCTCGAAGCCGGTCTTCGCCATGTCGAAGGCCGAGGCCACCATCTGGGCCCAGACCTGGGAGTTGCCGAGCACGAGCCACTGGTGCAGGCCGGCGAGGAACGCCGCGAGAAAGAAGGCCGCCCAGATGGCGTTCAGCATGCCGGCGACGCTACGCCCGCGGGCGCGGCCGAGTCAATGGCGGGGCGGGCCTTCGTGCTAACCTCACCCTTCGGCATGGAGGACCGTACGTGAGGCGCGGGGCGATGGCGGCGGCGATGGCGGGGCTGATGGCGGCGGGCTGCGGCGGAGGCGGCTCCTCCTCGCCCACGACACCCCCGGCCTCGGGCGGAAGCGCCTCGAAGCTGGTCGTCCTCGACTCCGGCAGCTTCGACTCCCTGGTCCTGGCCGCGCCGCGGCCGAGCCTCGTCAAGTTCCAGTCGCCCACCTGACCGTACTGCCAGGCGATGGTTCCCATCGTCACGCAGCTCGCCTCCGACTTCGACGGCCGGGCCCTCGTGGGCACGGTCGACGTGAATACCCAGGGCACTCTGTCCCGCAACTACGGCGTCACGTCGGTCCCCACGTTCGTCTTCTTCAAGGGCGGCCGCGAGGTGTCCCGGCAGTCGGGGACGACCACGTACGAGGACCTCGCCGGCAAGCTGCAGGCGCTCCTCGCCTCGCCGTGAAGCGGCTCCTCCTCCTCGTCTCGGGTTCGCTCGCCCTCTCGGCGGCGGTCCTCCTCGGACCCTCGGCCCCGGCGGCCCCGGCCGTCCCGGAGCCGGAGTCGGTCCTCGGGTTCGGTCCGGGTGAGGACCGAAGGCTCGCCGACTGGGGGCAGGTCCTCGCCGACCTCAAAGCGCTCGACGAGGCCTCGGACCGGGTGAGTGTCGAAGAGGTCGGGAAGACGACCGGGGGCCGCCCGTTCGTCATCGTGACCGTGACCTCGGAGGCCAACCACGCCCGGCTCGAGGAGATCCGCCAGGCGAACGCGCGGCTCGCCGACCCCCGCGGCCTCTCCGACGAGGAGGCGGAGCGGCTCGTGCGCGACGGCAGGGCGATCGTCGCCATGGCCTACTCGATCCACTCGACCGAGGTGGGCGGCACGCTCGCCTCCCTGCGCCTGCTGCACCACCTCGCCTCGAGCGACGACCAGCGGGTGCGGGCGATGCTCGACGCCACGGTGCTGCTCGTCCTCCCCTCGCACAACCCGGACGGCACCGACCTCGTGGCCGAGTGGTACCGCCGCCAGCTCGGGACGCCCTTCGAGGGCACGGCACCGCCGGTCCTCTACCACCCCTACGTCGGGCACGACAACAACCGCGACTGGTACATGTTCACGCAGGCGGAGACGCGGCTGACCGTCCGGCACCTCTACCACCGCTGGCACCCGCAGATCGTCCACGACGTGCACCAGATGGGCCCGCGGGGGGCCCGCATCTTCGTTCCCCCCTACGCCGACCCCTGGGAGCCGAACGTGGACGGCGCCCTCGTGGCCGCCGCGAACGCTCTCGGGTCCCACGTCGCCTCGCGCCTCACCACCGCCGGGCGCAGCGGCGTCGTGACCGGGGCGATCTTCGACGCCTGGACGCCCGGCCGCGCCTACCCTCACACCCACGGCGGCGTGCGCCTCCTCTCGGAGACGGCCTCCGCGCGTCTCGCCACGCCCATCGAGGTGAAGCCCGAGGAGCTCGAGCGGCGGGGCTCCGGCTACGACCCGCGCACCGCGTCGGCGAACTTCCCCATGCCGTGGCCGGCCGGGACCTGGCGGCTCGCCGACATCGTGGAGACGCAGCTCCAGGCTTCGCTCGCCATCCTCGAGCACGCCGCCTCGAACCGCGATCTCTGGCTCCGCACCGCGCTCGAGTCAAACCGCCGGGCGAGCGCGCGACGGGAGCCGCTCGCCTTCGTGGTGCCCGCGGACCAGCGCGACCCGTCGGCGGTGGCCAGGCTGGCCGAGGTGCTGCGCCTGGGGGAGGTGGAGGTCCACCGCGCTCGGGCACCGTTCGAGGCGGCGGGCCGGGCGTACGAGGCGGGCTCGCTGGTCGTCCGGATGCAGCAGCCGGCGAGCGCCTTTGCCAAGACCGTCCTCGAGCGGCAGCGCTACCCCGACCTGCGGGAGTACGAGGGCGGGCCGCCGAGGCGGCCCTACGACGTGACCGCCCACACGCTGCCGCTGCTCCTCGGCGTGGACGTGGAGAAGGTGGAGACCCCCTTCGACGCGGACCTCGAGCCCGCCGGGGAACGGGCTGTGCCCCCCGGCCGCGTCGAGGACGGGGGGAAGCAGCTCGCCCTCGGACACGCGAGCGGCGAGCTCGTGGCCCTCGGCCGCCTGCTGGAGCAGGGCGTGAAGGTCCGCTGGGCCCTCGAGCCGTTCACCGACTCGGGTCGCTCCTTCCCCGCGGGGACACTGCTCGTGCCCGGCTCCGCGCGGCGCCAGGTCTCGTCCCTCGCGAGCGAGCTGGGCTTCGTCGCGCGGGCGGTGCGCACGGAGCCGCGGGCCCTTCCGCTCCGTCGGCCCCGCGTCGGGCTCTATCGCTCCTGGGTCCCCTCGATGGACGAGGGCTGGACCCGCTTCGTCTTCGAGAAGGAGATGGGCGTCGCGTATCAGGAGCTGCACGATCGCGAGGTCCGGGCGGGACGGCTGCGCGAGCGGTTCGACGCCATCGTTCTCCCCGACCAGGCGCCGGCCGCCCTGTTGAACGGCCACGCGAAGGGCTCGATGCCCGAGGAGTACGTGGGGGGCCTCGGCAGCGAGGGGGTCGCCGCCCTGACCGCCTTCGTCGAAGACGGAGGCACGCTCGTGGCCCTCGACTCGGCCACCGGCTTCGCGATCGAGCAGCTCGCCCTGCCCGTGAAGAATGCCCTCGCCGGGGTCGAGCCGTCGGCCTTCTACTGCCCCGGCTCGATCCTGGGAACGCGCGCCGACACGACCCACCCGCTGGCCCAGGGCCTCCCGGAGACGACCCCCGTCTGGTTCGAGGGCTCCCCTGCGTTCGAGGCCGAGGCGGGCCAGGTCGTCCTGCGCTACGAAGAGGAGGACCCGCTTCTCTCCGGCTGGCTCCTCGGGGGCGCGAAGCTCAAGGGGCGTGCGGCCCTCGTCGAGGTCCCGCTCGGGAAGGGGCGGGTCGTCCTGTTCGGCTTCCGGCCGCAGTACCGGGCGCAGAGCCGCGTGACCTACGCGGCCCTCCTGAACGCCCTCTACCTCTCCGCCGCCGAGCCCTGAGGGACCGCGCGCCCGTGCTTCGCGAGCACGGCGCGCAGAGGGTCGAGCGGGATCGCCTCCACGGTGTGGCCCGCGCCCGTCACGGTCGTGGCCCGCAGGAGCGCGTTGAGCACGGCCTCCTCCGTGGCCTCCAGGGCGGCCTCGAAGAGGGGTGACAGCACATCGGTCGGCAGGACGGCCTGCGCGCGGGGCGCCTCCTCGCGGTGGCCGACCCGCAGGTCCCTTGCCGTCGAGAACGCGATCGCGTAGTCGCCGCTGCCGTTGCTGAAGGACGACCCCGTGCGCGCGAGGCCGAAGAGGGCGCGGGCGGCGAGGCGCTCGAGGTCGCGCGCGGCGAGGGGCGCGTCGGTGGCCACGACGATCATGCAGGAGCCGTCGGCGCGGTCGACGGGGCGTGAGACGCCGGCCATGGCGTCGCCCGGGGCAAACGCGTAGCGCCCCAGCTCGCGCCCCACCGGCACGCCGTCCATCGTCAGCACGCCGCCGAAATTCGCCTGGACGAGGACGCCGAGCGTGTGGCCGCCGAAGCGCTCCGGCAGCCGGCGCGAGGCCGTCCCGATCCCGCCCTTCCAGCCGAAGGCGACCGTGCCCGTCCCCGCGCCGACCGAGCCCTCGGCCACGGGCCCCTCCGTGGCCGACCGGATCGCGGCGACGACGTGCTCGCTTCGCACCGGCAACGAGCGGATGTCGTCGAGGGAGCCGTCGTTCGTCTCGCCCACGAGCGCGTTCACCGAGCGCACGGTCTCGTTGCCCGGCTGGGCGAGGGTCCAGCCGACCACTGCTTCGACCGCCGTCCCGACCGCGAGCGTGTTCGTGAGGACGATCGGCGTCTCGATCGTGCCGAGCTCGCGGACCTGGGTCGAGCCGGCCAGCTTGCCGAAGGCATTTCCGACGAAAACGGCCCCCGGCACCTTCTCCCGGAAGAGGTTCCCCCCGTGGGGCAGGACGGCGGTGACACCGGTGCGGACGGTTTCGCCCGCGACGAGCGTCGCCTGGCCCACGCGCACGCCGGCCACGTCGGTGATCGCGTCGAGCGGACCGGGGGGAAAGACGCCGGGGGCGAGGCCGAGGTCGCGGGCCCGGGGGCGTGGCTCGGGCAGGCCCCATGTGGCGGCCCGCGCACGGTACTCGGCGTCGGGCAGCTGGACGAGGACCGGCCGGGCGCTGGGATCGAGCCAGCGCAGGAGCCGCTCCATCGGCTCGGGCTCGAAAGCGGTGCAGCCGGAGGTCGTGGACTCCGGCCCCGCGCGCAGGTGCAGGAAGATGCAGCTGCCCCCGCCGGGAACGACCGGCGCGTCGTTGTGCCCCACCCAGACGACGAGGCGGTAGAGATCGTCCTTCCGCCGCATGTCCTCGGCCGAGGACCAGTCCTTCTTCGTCTTCGCCTCGTCCGCGAGCTGGTTGTAGTGCGCCGACTTCACGTCATCGACACAGCGCAGGGTCGTCGTTGCCTCGCGGTACGGCAGGCGCGCGCCGGCCGGCGCCGTCTTCCCGTAGCCGGTCACGAAGCGCAGGTCGAAGACGCCGGCCGGCGACTTGCCGTCGCCCTCGCGCTTCAGCGGACCCTCGAGCCCCTGCGGGTGGAGGGCGCGCCCCCATGCGATGCCGGAACGACCGAGCGCGCCCTCGATGGGCGCGCCGACCGCCTGCCACGGGGTGTTCGCCGAGGGCCGCTCGTAGGCCTGCAGGAGCGAGCGGGTCTGCTCCCAGCCCGCGCTCACCGAGAGGACCATCTGCCGGCTCTCGGCGGGCACGGGCGAGGCGGCGGCGAGCAGCAGGACGAGGCTCAACATGAGGTCAGGCTTTCTCGGGCGGGTGGTGCCGGGTGATCAGCACGTCGTAGACGAAGGCGCCGAGGAGCGCGCCGAGGCAGGGAGCCACGATCGGCACCCACCACCAGCCGCCGCCGGCCCGGAAGACCTCGCTCCCCCACCCGGCCATCGCGGTGAAGATCCGCGGCCCGAGGTCCCGCGCGGGGTTGATGGCGTAGCCCGCGTTGAATCCAAAGGTCATCCCGATGCCGACGACGAGCGCCCCCACGAGGACGGGGACGCCGGTCGCGGGCCCGGCGTTGCGCCGGTCCAGGATCGCGAAGATGCCGAGCATCAGGAGCGCGGTGCCCACGACCTGGTCCACGAACCCGCCCGGGAAGGCGCTCAGGAACGGCTGCGGGTAGGTGGCGAAGATCCCGGCGGTGGCCTTCTCCCCCACGACCTGCCGCACGCCTCCGTCGAACGCGGCGAAGGCCTCGCGGTACGTGAGGTACGTGACCGCGGCCCCGGCGAACGCACCCGCCGTCTGGGCGAGGACGTACGCCGGCACCTTCCGCCAGGGGAAGCCGCGGAAGGCGGCGAGCGCGACGGTCACCGCGGGGTTGAGGTGGGCGCCCGACACCCCGGCCGACGCGTAGACGCCCATCGCGACGCCGAGGCCCCACGAGAGATGGATCGAGAGGGCGGAGCCGGCGGCGCCGTCGCTCAGGACCTTCTGCGCGACGGACGCGGTGCCGAAGACGAGGATCGAGGAACGTGCCGAGGAACTCGGCCGCGGCTTCACGTCCGGTGTCGCGGAGCATGGCGGATTATAGGGTGCGGGCACCGACCCCTTTTTGGCCCGCCGTTGAAATCCTCCGCCCCTTTGGCTAGGATCAGGGGACCTGCCTTGGGAGATCGTCCAACGGTAGGACACATGGCTCTGGACCATGGAATCGGGGTTCGAATCCCTGTCTCCCAGCCAAACCCGCAAAACCACCACAGAAAGGGTTGTCGGCGGGCGGCGACCCATGCTATGGTTTTCTCAGTCTCGCACCCTGAAGCTCCCTAGCTGAGCTCGGGGCCGTCATGGCCCCGGTGCTGTCCCTCCTCCAGGCTGACCGGTGGCGTCCGCACTCGCGGCGGCGTTTCCTCGCGAGGGGCGGGTGACGGCTTCGCGTGGGGCGCTCGGGGTGCGCGAGGACGAAGAGGAGGCGTGACGGATGCGATTCGTCTATCTGGTGTTGTCCCTGTTGCCCATCGCGGCCGTGGTCACGCTCGCGTGGTACGTGATCCGGGCGATCTCCGTCCGGATCGTCTGGCGCGAGGCCGACGTCCACCACTTGGACGACAAGATAGCCTGAGAGGCACGCGGCTATACTGCGCCGCGTGCCCTCTCCTCGCTTGTCCCGCTCGGCCCGACCCGAGCGGGGTGCGAGGGTCCGGCTCCGGGCCCTGCTCTCACGGCCGGCCGAGGAAGCCGCTCGCGGCCTGATCGGCTGCGTCCTCGTGCGCCGCACGCGTGGGCGCACGCGGGCGGCGCGCATCGTCGAGGCTGAGGCCTACCTCGGCGCGGGCGACCCCGCCGCCCACGTCTTCCGCGGCCGGACGCCGCGGACGGCACCGCTCTTCGGGCCGCCCGGCACCCTCTACGTCTACTTCGTCTACGGCATGCACCACTGCCTCAACGTGGCGGTGGACGGCCCCGACACCCCCGGCTGCGTGCTCATCCGGGCGGCGGAGCCGCTCCCGGGCAGCGGCCTGCCCGCCGACGCCTGTCGGGGCCCGGGGAAGCTGTGCCGCGCCCTCGGGATCGACGCGCGGCTCTCGGGCCGCCACCTCTTCGAGACAGCCGCGCCCTTGACGCTGCGGGAGGGAAAGCCACCGCGACGGGTCGCGGTGTCGCGACGCGTGGGCATCCGCCAGGCGGCTTCGCGCCGCCTGCGCTTCTACGATCCCGCGAGCCCCGCGGTCTCGGCCCATCCTCCCGCTGGTATAAGCTTCAGGGCTGCACGGCAGAGAGGAAGACCATGAAAACCGATGCGTTCGGCGCCCGCTCCACCCTCGACACCGGCTTCGGCCGGGCCGCGATCCACCGGCTCGACATCCTCGAGAAGGCGGGGGTGGCCCCCGGGCTCGCCCGCCTCCCGTTCTCGATCAAGGTGCTGCTCGAGGCCGTCCTGCGCAGCGTCGACGGGGAGGTCGTGACGGCCGAGGACGTGAAGAACCTCGGCGCCTGGAACGCTCCCGCCCCGAAGGACGTCGAGCTGCCGTTCATGCCCGCGCGGGTCATCCTCCAGGACTTCACCGGCGTCCCCGCGGTGGTGGACCTCGCCTCGATGCGCGCGGCCGTGAAGCGGCTGGGCGCCGACCCGAAGAAGATCAACCCCCTCGTGCCGGTGGACCTCGTCATCGACCACTCGGTGCAGGTGGACGAGTTCGGCTCGGCGGACGCGCTGCGCGAAGAACGCCGCGCTCGAGTTCGAGCGGAACCGCGAGCGCTACGAGTTCCTGCGCTGGGGGCAGAAGGCGTTCGCCAACTTCCGGGTGGTGCCGCCCGCGACCGGCATCGTCCACCAGGTGAACCTCGAGTACCTGGCGAAGGGCGTCCTCCTGAAGTCCGAGGGCGGCAGAGTCGGTGGCCATGCCCGACACTCTCGTCGGCACCGACTCGCACACCACGATGGTCAACGGCCTCGGCGTCCTCGGCTGGGGCGTGGGCGGGATCGAGGCCGAGGCGGTCATGCTCGGCCAGCCGCTCTACATGGTCACCCCGCAGGTCGTGGGCTTCCGCCTCGTCGGGCGCCTGCGCGAGGGGACGACCGCGACCGACCTCGTCCTCACCGTGACCCAGATGCTCCGCAAGAAGGGCGTCGTCGAGAAGTTCGTGGAGTTCTACGGCCCGGGCCTCGCCGAGATGAGCCTCGCCGACCGGGCCACGATCGCCAACATGGCCCCCGAGTACGGGGCCACCTGCGGCTTCTTCCCGGTGGACGACGAGACGCTCGCCTACCTGCGCAAGCACCGGCCGCAGCCCGGCCGAGGTGGACCTCGTCGAGCGCTACAGCAAGGAGCAGGGCCTCTTCCGGACCGCGGCGACGCCCGATCCCGTGTTCACCGACACGCTGGAGCTCGACCTCGCGACGGTCGAGCCGAGCCTCGCCGGGCCGAAGCGGCCGCAGGACCGGGTGGCGCTCGCCGCGATGAAGGAGTCGTTCCGCAAGGCCCTCACCGCGCCGGTGAAGGAGCGCGGCTTCGGCCTCGCGCCCGAGGCCCTCGGCCAGTCGGTCCCGGTCGAGGTGCGGGGCGCAGAGCGGAGACGCTCGAGCACGGCGCGGTCGTGATCGCGGCGATCACCAGCTGCACGAACACGTCCAACCCCTCGGTCATGCTCGGCGCGGGCCTCCTCGCGCGCAAGGCCGTCGCGCCGCGGCCTGCGCGTCCCCGCCCACGTCAAGACGAGCCTCGCCCCCGGCTCGAAGGTGGTCACCGAGTACCTGCGCCGCTCGGGGCTGCTGCCCGACCTCGAGGCCCTCGGCTTCCACGTCGTCGGCTACGGCTGCACGACCTGCATCGGCAACAGCGGCCCGCTGCCGCCCGCGGTGTCGAAGGCCGTCAACGACGGCAAGCTCGTGGCCGCGGCCGTCCTCTCCGGCAACCGCAACTTCGAGGGCCGGGTCAACCCGGACGTGAAGGCCAACTACCTCGCCTCGCCCCCGCTCGTGGTGGCCTACGCTCTCGCCGGCACGACCGACATCGACCTCGCGACGGAGCCGATCGGGACGGCCGTGGACGGGGCGCGCGGTCACGCTCGCCGACATCTGGCCGAGCCAGAAGGAGGTGGCCGAGCTCGAGGCCGAGATCGGGGCCGAGATGTTCCAGGCGAGCTACGGCAACGTCTTCGACGGCAACCCCGACTGGAACGCGATCCCGGTGGCAGAGGGCGACCTCTTCGGCTTCCGCGAGGACTCGACCTACATCCAGGAGCCGCCCTTCTTCCAGGGGCTCACCAAGCAGCCGACGCCGCTCACCGACATCGTGGGCGCCCGCGTCCTCGCCGTCCTCGGCGACTCGGTGACCACCGACCACATCTCCCCCGCCGGGCGACATCGCGCTGGCGTCCCCCGCCGGCCGCTTCCTCGTGGCGAAGGGCGTGGAGAAGAAGGACTTCAACTCCTACGGCTCGCGGCGAGGGAACGACCGCGTCATGGTGCGCGGCACCTTCGCGAACATCCGCCTCAAGAACGCGATGGTGCCGGGCGTGGAGGGCGGGGTGACCGTCCACGTCCCCTCCGGCGAGCGGATGGACATCTACGACGCGGCCGAGCGCTACCGGGCGGAGAAGACCCCGCTCGTCGTGGTCGCGGGCAAGGAGTACGGCAGCGGCTCCTCGCGCGACTGGGCGGCCAAGGGGACGCTCCTCCTCGGCGTGCGCGCGGTCGTCGCGGAGAGCTACGAGCGCATCCACCGGGCGAACCTCGTCGGCATGGGCGTCCTGCCCGCTGCAGTTCAAGGCGGGGCAGAACGCCGAGTCGCTGGGCCTCACCGGCCACGAGACGCTGACCATCCGCGGCCTCGCCGGGCAGCTCCGGCCACGCCAGGACGTGACGGTCGAAGTGGAGCGGAAGGACGGGGGGAAGGGGTCCTTCACCGTCACCGCGCGGCTCGACACGCCGGTGGACATCAACTACTACAAGAACGGCGGCATCCTGCAGACCGTGCTGCGCAAGATGCTGGCCTGATGGCCCGGCTCACCTTCCTCGGCGCCGCGCAGACGGTCACCGGCTCGCAGTACCTGCTGGAGGCCGGGGGGCGGCGCCTTCTCGTCGACTCCGGCATGTTCCAGGGGGAGAAGGCGCTGCGGCTGCGCAACTGGGCGGAGCCGGAGTTCGACGCCGGCGAAGGTGGACGCGGTCGTCCTCACTCACACCCACCTCGACCACATCGGCCGGGTGCCCCGCCTCGTCAAGCAGGGCTTCCGCGGGCCCGTCTACTGCACGCCGCCCACGCTGGACCTGGCCGAGATCCTGCTCCTCGACGCCGCGCACCTCCAGAAGGAAGACGCCGGCTACCTGAACCGCAAGGGCCTCACCAAGCACGCGCCGGCGCTGCCGCTCTTCGACGAGGCGGACGTGCAGGAGGCGATGAAGCTCTTCCGGACGGTGCCCCTCGGCCGGCCCCAGGAAGTGAGCCACGGCCTTCTCTTTCACCTACCGCGACGCCGGGCACCTCCTGGGCGCCGCGTCCGCGGACGTGACGGTGCGGGAGGAGGGACGCGAGACCCGCATCCTGTTCAGCGGCGACGTGGGCCGCTTCGAGGCGGTGCTCACGAAGGACCCCGCCCCCGCCCCCGAGGCCGACTACCTGGTCGTGGAGAGCACCTACGGCAACCGCACCCACCCGCCGCTCTCGGTCGCTCGACCAGCTGGAGGGCGTCCTCAAGAACACCTTCGCGCGGGGCGGCGTCCTGCTCGATCCCCGCCTTCGCGGTGGGCCGGGCCCAGCAGATGGTCTACCTCATGGACCAGCTGGTGACCGAGGGCCGGATGCCGCGCCTTCCCCATCCACGTCGACAGCCCGATGGCGGTCGACGCCACCCGCATCTACGCCTCGTACCCGGACGCCTCCAAGGTGAGCCTCAACAACATCGGCGGCCGCAGCCTCCTCCACGGCAAATGGGTCCATCTCCACCGGACGCGGGCAGGAGTCGGAGGAGCTCAACAAGATGAGGGGGCCGGCGGTGATCCTCTCCTCGAGCGGGATGCTGTCGGGGGGCCGGATCCTGCACCACTGCCGCGTGCGGCTCCCCCACCCCGAGAACACGCTCCTGATCACCGGCTACCAGGCGGCGGGGACGCTCGGCCGGGCGCTCCTCGACGGCGCGACCTCGGTGCGGATCCACAAGGGCGACGTGCCGGTCCTCGCCGAGGTCCGCGACCTCAAGGGACTCTCCGGCCACGCCGACGGCGGCGAGATGATGCGCTGGCTCTCCGCCGTGCAGGACCCCGCCCCGGGCGGTCTTCGTCACCCACGGCGAGGCGGAGGCGGCGGAGGCTCTCGCCGCGCGGATCGGCCGGGAGCGCGGCTTCCCGACCCGCGTGCCGGCACTCGGCGAGGCCTTCGACCTCGCCCCGGGCGAGGCGGGAGGCCCCGGCCCGGAGGTCCTGTGAGCGAGGCGCGTCCGCGAGGCGCGAGCTGCGGGAGAAGGGCGTGTAGAGGAGCCGGGAACAGCTTTCCTCGGGGCCTTCGAAATCCCTCGCGCGCCCTCTCGCCCGGGGCGCGCTCGGGGGTCATGTAGGCAGGAACACCCGCGTCTCGAGCGCGCCACCCGGGAGAGGGGCGAAGCGAGTGAAGCCGCCCATCTCGCGAACGAGGCGCTGCGCCTCGCCGAGAGGTCCGGGGTCGGCCCCCTTCAGGACGCGCTGCTGGTCGGCCTCGGCGAGACCGGCCGCGTGGGTCAGGGCGATCATCAGGAAGTCCCGCTTCACCTCGCTGCCGTCGCGGCCGCGAAGCAGAACGGGCTTCCTCTCCGCCCTCATCAGAATGGCGGTGGCGGGGCTGACGACGGCCGCCAGCCCCTGCAGGAGCCCCGCGACCGCGCGGCGCAGGCCAGCAGGGGAGCAGCGTGGGAGGGGCGCCCCGGGGGCGACGCGGCTATCGACGCTGACCGCCCGTGCCGCGAGCGCGGCGCGAACCGCGGGCAGCACCTCGGCCACGAGGGCATCGAGGGTCGCGGCGGGGGCCGCGGGCGCGGCCGGGCGCGGCGGCAGCGGGGGGGGCAGCGGCACGGGCCGCGGAACCGGGGGGGCGGTCGGCGCCGGGGCAGCGGCAGCGGCCGGGGGCACGGCCGGTGCGGCGGGCCGGACCGGGGGCGCGTGAGGGGCGGGCGCCGGGCGGGAGGGCGGGAGGGTGGTGACGCGAGAAGGATGCGGCGGGGTCTGCGGAGGCGCCGGGGCGCGGCCGGGGACGGCCGCCCGGCTGCCGCCCGCGGCCTGGCCTACGTCGCGCAGGACGTGCTGGAGATGGCGGAGCTCCCGCTGGATCGCGCCGGCCGCCGCGACCCGTGCGGCGTCCTCGTGGGCCGCGACGAGCTGGTTCACCTGGAGCTGGATCGCCCCGAGGCCCTGGTTGAGATCCCGGACCACCTGCCCGAGCGCCTCGGCGAGCTCGACGTTCGAGCGGATGGCGCGGTGGAGGAGCTCTTCCGAGACGGGGCTCACCTCGGGCCCGACCTGGCCGGGGTAGGCCGGCTCCGCACCCTCGGGCTGGGCGATGACGACGCGCGGGGGCGGGGGGAGCGGGGTCGAGGGCGGCGGGGCCGGGGCCTTGCGGAGCAGGGCGGCGAAGGCCTCGGCGACGATCTCGGGAACGGCCTGGGGATCGAGGCCCTTCTCCTTGAGGTTGTACTTGACCGCGATGGCGGCGAGCATGTCCTGCACCACCGCCACGAAGGTCTCCATGACGCCCTCGCCCCGGGAGGCGACGGCGGGGAAGGCCTTGCGGCCCCAGGCGTTCAGGGCGCGGTCGAGCTCGGGCCGCGGGACGAGGCCCTCGAGGTCCTGCTTGTTGTACTGGAGGACGAGCGGCACCTTCTCCGGCACCAGGCGGTTGGCGAGGAGGTTGACCTTCATGTTCTCGAAGGCCGCGACGTTCTCCCGCGCCGTCGCCCTCTGGCTGTCCGCCACGAAGACGACCGCGTCCGCCCCCGCCAGCACGACCCGGCGCGTGGCGTTGTACTGGACCTGCCCGGGGACGGTGTAGAGCTGGATCTTGAAGTCGTACCCGGAAACCGTTCCCAGACTGAAGGGCAGCAGGTCGAAGAAGAGCGTGCGGTCCTGCGCCGTGTTCAGGGAAATGAGACGGTTCGAGCCCTCGGGGTCGGTGATGCGGTGGATCTGCTCGAGGTTCGTGGTCTTTCCGGACTGGGGCGGCCCGTAGTAGACCACCTTCGCTTTGATGGTCCGCTCGCTGAAATTGAACTGGACCATGGCCGGGCGCGGCGAATATAGCACGCCCGGCGGGCGGGGGAGGTGGCCTGGGTCTTGACGAGGTGGAAGCCGTTCAATATACTTGGCTTTTGGCTTTCGGGCCGGTATCGGGCCCTTACGGGAGGACGTTCGTCATGGCTCAGCGGTGCGACATCTGCGGCAAGGGCCCGCAGTTCGGGAATCGGGTCAGCCACGCCCACAACGTGACCCACCGGCGCTTCAACCCGAACCTGCAGTCCGTGCGGGCGATCGTCGGCAAGGGAACCCACCGGAAGGTGAAGGTCTGCACCCGCTGCCTGCGCTCGGGCAAGGTCGCCAAGCCGGCGCCGCAGGCGAAGGGCAAGGCCGCCGCCGCCTGATCCGTCAGTACGCGGCCACCACGTCGATCTCGACCCTGACCCCGCGCGGCAGGCCCGCCGCGGCGATGGTGGATCGGGCGGGCGGCTTGGCCCCGAGGTAGCGCCCGTAGACCTCGTTCATCCTGGGGAAGTCGGCCATGTCGGCCAGGTAGACCGTGGTCTTGACCACGTTCTCCGGCCCCATCTTCGCCTCCCGCAGCACCGCCAGGAGGTTCTGGAGAACCCGTTCGGTCTGGGCCACGACGTCCCCGTCGACGAGCTCGCCGGTCTCGGGGTCGAGGGCTATCTGCCCGGAGCAGAAGAGAAAGCCGCCCGAGATCACGCCCTGGGAGTAGGGCCCGATGGGTCGGGGTGCCTGGGGCGTGGAGACGTACTTGCTGGGCACGGACGGGACCTCCTTGGAGGGAGCGACGGCCAGCCTATCCGGTGTGGCCGACGGGCGCAACCACGCGGGTCAGCGGTGTAGAGAGCACATGATCTGTCCGCTCGAATTGACAAGTGAATTGTCCGCTTTTGGGGTCTGGGGCTGGCGGGTAGAAGGCGTCTTGGGAGGCGCCGATGCTCATTCCGCCCTCGGCCGTGGAGCGGGCGATGCAGAGTCAAGGAAGTGCTGCTTCGAGCGATGAACAAGGAGTACAGCTGGCTTCGGGCGGCGGACATCCTGGGGATCACGCCTCGGGGGCTGAGGCGGCTGCGCCAGCGGATGGAGCAGTTCGGCTACCAGGGGCTGGTGGACATGCGGCGGGGCCGGCCATCGCCGCGCCGGACGCCTGTGGCCGAGATCGAGCGGATCCTCGAGCTGTACCGGGAGAGTTACTCGGGCTTCAACGCGCGGCACTTCTTCTCCACGGTGAAGCGGGAGCATGGGGTGAAGCTGTCCTACAGCTGTGTGAAGCAGATCCTGCAGGGGGCGGGGCTGATCCAGAAGCGCCGATCGCGGGGACGGCACCGGAGGAAGCGGGAGAGGCGGGCGCGGTTTGGGGAGATGCTGCACCTGGACGGCAGCCGTCACGTTTGGCTTGCCCTCAGGCCTGAAGAGAAGCAGACGCTGATCCAGGTGGTCGACGATGCGACGTCTCGGCTGCTGTACGCGCAGCTGTGGCCGGCAGAGACGACGCGGGCGGTGATGAGAGCGATGTGGGAGGTGGTGAGCGCGCACGGCATTCCGGAGGCCTTCTACACGGACCGGGCGGGATGGGCCTTCGAGACGCCGAAGGCTGGGGGCAAGGTCAGCACGACGCATCTGACTCAGGTCGGGGAGGCTCTGGCTCGACTGGGAGTGGAGCACATCCCCTCCTACTCGCCGCAGGCTCGAGGGCGCTCCGAGCGGATGAACCGCACCTTGCAGGACCGGCTCGTCAACGAGCTCAAGGCAGCGGGGGTCACCACGCCCGAGGCAGCCAATGACTACCTCCGCGCGCGGTACCTCCCCACCCACAACGAGGAATTCGCCCAGGAGCCCACGGATCCTACACCCGCTTTCGTGGTACTCGGCGACGTCGATCTGGACGAGATCTTCTTCGAGCAGCTCGTCCACAAGGTGGGCAAGGACAACACAGTCAGCTTCGACGGGGTACTGCTTCAGATCGAGAAGCAGGCCGGACGGCGCACGTGCGCAGGGCTGGCCGTGCAGGTCCGCCGGCATCTTGACGGCGGCTACACCGTTCGTCGCGGTGCCCAACTCCTGGGCGCCTACGATGCCCAAGGGCGCCTTCGCAAGGCCACGGCGGCAACAGCGACGAAACAGGAGGCCTCAGGATCGACGCTAGCGACTCGGGTCGACTCCCGGGTCGTCCCCGGTATCAGCAGTTACAGGCCCTCGGGAGGCGGGGGCGGCGCCGGAGTGCTGGCCTCTGGTCGCCTCCGGCTCCCTCCGGCCAGCACTCCCTCCTCACAGATGGCATCGAAGGCATAGCGAAAGCGGACCGATCACTTGTCAAAACAGACCGGACAATTCACTTGTCATCAACACCACGCGGGTCAGCGGGCACGGCCTGCCGCGAGACGTCGATGACCCCGGATACGCCGCGGACCGACTTGAGCACCCGGTCGAGGTGCTTGAGGTCGTTGATGCGGACGGTGAGCTCGATGGACGCCGTCTTGTCGTCGAAGGTCCGGACCTGGGCGTCGCGCACGTCGGTCTTGACCGCCGCGAGGGCGGCGGTCACCGCCGCGAGGGCGCCCGGGCGGTCCTCGAGGCCCACCGCGAGCCGGACCTCGTAGCCGCCCTCCGAGCCCTCCTCCCACTCCACCGCGATGCGACGGTCGGAGTCGAAGACGAGGTTGGTGACGTTCGGGCAGTTCACCGAGTGCACCGAGACCCCCTTGCCCCGGGTGATGTAGCCGACGATCGGCTCGCCCATGATGGGGTTGCAGCACTTGGCGCGGTAGACGAGGAGGTCGTCGGTGCCCTTCACCTTGATGCGCTCCTCCCCGCGGCGCAGGAGGCGCTTGACCGCCTCGACCATCGGCCGCGGCTTCTCCGGAGGCAGGTCGAGCTTCTCCGGGGGCAGGAGACGGGCGAGCACCTGGCGGGACGAGACCTTGCCGTACCCGAGGGCGACGAAGAGGTCGTCGAGGCGGGAGCCGACCCCGAGCTCCTGGGCGAGCGACTCGAGGGGCGAGGGCTCCGAGATCACCTTCTTCAGCGAGAGGTCGTAGCGCCGCAGCTCCCGCTCGAGGTGCTTGCGGCCGATCTCGAGGGCCTGGAGCTTCTCCGTGGTGTTGAGGTAGTGGCGGACCCTGGCCTTCGCCTTGTTGGTGACGGTGAAGGCCAGCCAGTCGCGGCTCGGCTTGTGGCCGGGGGAGGTGAGGATCTCGACGATGTCCCCGTTCTTGAGCTTGTAGCGCAGCGGCACCATCTTGCCGTTCACCCTGGCCCCCACGCACTGGTGGCCGACCTCGGTGTGGATGGCGTAGGCGAAGTCGATGGGCGAGGCGCCGCGGGGCAGCATCTTGACCTCGCCCTTCGGGGTGAAGCAGTACACCTCCTCCGGGTAGAGGTCGAGCTTCAGCGAGTTCAGGAACTCGTGAGGGTCCTTGACCTCCTGCTGCCACTCGAGCAGCTGCCGCAGCCAGGAGAAGGCGTGGTCGTCCTTGTCGACCCCGGTGCGGCCCTCCTTGTACTTCCAGTGCGCGGCGATGCCCTCCTCGGCGATGCGGTGCATCTCGTGCGTGCGGATCTGAACCTCGAACGGGTGCCCGTCCTCCGAGATCACCGAGGTGTGCAAGGACTGGTAGCCGTTCGGCCGGGGCATCGCGATGAAGTCCTTGATCCGGCCCGGCACCGGCCGCCAGGTGTTGTGGAGAACGCCGAGGGCGGCGTAGCAGTCGGGTACGCTCTGCACCAGGACGCGCAGGGCGACGAAGTCGTAGACCTGCTCGAGGTCGATCCGTTGCCTCTTCAGCTTCTGCTGGATCGAGTGGAGGCGCTTGATGCGTCCCTCGATCTGGGCCTCGACCCCGGCCGAGCGGAGCTTGTCCGCGACGGTGGTCCGGATCTTCTCCACGAAGGCGGACGCGCGCTTCCGGCGCTCCTCGACCTTCGCGGCCAGGGCCTCGTAGGCGGCGGTGTCGAGGTGGCGGAAGGCGAGGTCCTCGAGCTCGTTCTTGACCTTGGCCATCCCGAGCCGCCCGGCGATGGGAGCGTAGATGTCCAGCGTCTCGCGCGAGATCCGCTGGCGGCGGTCCTCCGGGAGGTGCTGCAGCGTCCGCATGTTGTGGAGCCGGTCGGCGAGCTTCACCAGGATGACCCGGATGTCGTCGACCATGGCGAGGAGCATCTTCCGGTACGTCTCGGCCTGCCTCTCCTCGGTTGTGGCGAAGGGGATCTTCGAGATCTTGGTGACCCCCTCCACGATGTGGAGCACGTCGGGTCCGAAGTACTCCTGCAGCCGCTCCGGGGTCGTCAGCGTGTCCTCGAGGACGTCGTGGAGGAGGCCGACCGCGACGCAGATGGGGTCCATCCGCATCTCGGCCAGGATCGCGGCCACCTCGAGGGGGTGCACGAGGTACGGCTCGCCCGAGGCCCGGACCTGCCCCTTGTGCTCGACCGCCGAGAAGATGTACGCCTTCCGGAGGATGTCGAGGTCGGCGTCGGGGTGGTGACGCTGGACGGTGTCCTGGATGTCTTCGAAGCGAATCATGGCTTCCATCGCGAGTCTAGGGAGCAGGGATTACGCGGTCAAATGAGCCGTCCGCTTCCTTGACTCGGGTTTCGCCGCGTGCCTATAATCCCATTCCTCGGAGCCCTTTTGTATTCAACGACTTTCCCGGGAGACGGCCGATGAGAACCCGATATCGTGCGCCCGTGCTCGCCACCATTCTGCCGCTCATTCTGGCGGTTGCTGGATGCGACCTGGTCCAGTCCAAGGCCGCGTTCAAGGACGGCAACAGGCTTTACAAGGAAGAGAACTACCGCAAGGCCATCGAGGAGTACGAGAGGGCGGTCCAGCTCAAGCCCGACTTCGCGGAGGCGCACTTCTACCTGGCCAGCTCCCAGCAGTCCCTCTACCGGCCGGGCAAGGAGGGGGACGACAACCGGATGCGCCTCGACAAGGCCATCGAGCACTACGAGAAGTCGCTGGAGGTCAACAAGGCGAACACGCCCAACCTCCAGCAGCTCCGCCTGAACACGCTCGGGGCGCTGACCTCGATCTACTCCGAGCCGCCGCTTTCGAACTACGAGAAGGCGCTCGGCTACGCGGAGGCGCTCGTCAAGGACAACCCGAACGACACCAAGAACCTCTACGCGATGGCGAACCTCTACGAGAAGTTCAACCGGATTCCGGAGGCCCAGGGGACCTACGAGAAGGTGGTGCAGCAGAACCCGAACGACGCCAAGGCCTGCGGGGCCCTCGCCGCCTTCTACAACAAGCCCCTGTGGGACGACAAGGGCGAGGTCTGGGTGGAGGGCACGAGCCAGGGCGCGCGGCGGGCGAAGTTCGACCTCGCCATCTCCACGCTCGACAAGTGCGCCGACATCGACGCCGCCGACCCGAGCGGCCACTACAAGCTCGCGATGTTCTACTGGGACAAGGCCTACCGGGACCCGATGCTCGGCGACAAGGAGAAGAACGAGTTCGCCGACAAGGGCATCGAGGCGGTCGACATCTCCCTCCAGACGAAGCCCGACTACTGGGAGGCCATCATCACGAAGGGCCTGCTCTACCGCGTCAAGGCCCAGGTGGCCCCGAGCCCCGCCGCCCGCAAGCAGTACCTCGACCAGGCCGTCCTGCTCCAGAAGCAGGCGATGGACCTGCGGAAGGAGCAGCAGGCTGCGGCGAGCGCGGGCGCCACCACGGATGTCCCGCCCGAGGCCGCGGCGGCCACCGAGGCCCCCAAGTCATAGGCCGGCCAGGGCGCCTTCCCCCCGGGAAGGCGCCCTTTCTCGTCTCTTCTTCCGTTCTCGAGGGATCCCGAAGGCCGGCTCCCTCGTCTCTCCGTTCAGGAGAGCCGCAGCCTCTCCGAGCAAGGAGAGCCCATGGCCGCGACAGCCAACCCCCTGCGCCGCTCCCGCCGCCACCGGATCCTGGGCGGAGTCTGCGGGGGCCTCGCCGACCGGCTCGGCTGGAACCCCACGCTGGTGCGCATCGGCTACGTGGCGGTCTCGGTGTGCTCGGCCGCCTTCCCCGGCATTCTCGTCTACGTCGTGCTGTGGATCCTGGTGCCGGAGGCCGAGTGAGCGGGGACCCGGCACGGCACGCCCGCGCGGCGCCTTCGGGTCGAGGGGCGCCCCACAAATGGAAAGGGCCCCTCGCGGGGCCCCTTCACCGGCTTCGCGGCGCGGCCGTCTACGGCTGCCCGCCGACGACGCCTCCCGCCTCCTCGATCATCTTGTCGGAGATGATCCCGATCCTCTCGACGCCCGCACCCTTGGCGATGTCCATCGCCTGCACGACGCGGCCGTAGGGGACCGCCCCGGCGGCCCGGACGAAGATCGTCTTGTCCGAGCGCGCCTGGTAGATGTCGCGGAGCCTCGACGCCAGCTCCTCGACGGTGACGGGATTCTTGTTGACCGTCATCGCGCCCTCCTCCAGGGCCAGGACGACCTGGTTGGAGGGGGTCTTCTGCTCGGGCTGGTTGGGCGGCGGGGGCTGCGGGAGCGAGATGTCGAGGCCCTTCTGCGCGAGCGGGGTCACGACCATGAAGATGATGAGCAGCACCAGCATCACGTCGATGAGGGGCGTGATGTTGATGTCGGACATCGCGCCGGAGGCGGCGTGCGCGTCCTCGTGCTCGCCGAACCGGCGCTTGCGCTGCATCTTCTGGTGATGCTGGGCCTGGGGGTCGTTCGTGTGCGTCATGGTCCTACCCCTGCACCTTGCGCTCGGAGATGAGCGCGACTTCCTCGACCCCGGCCTCGCGGCAGAGATCCATCACCTTCATCACCTCGGAGTACGGGAGCCCCTCGTCGGCCTTGAGGAAGATGATCCGCGCGCCCTCCGGCAGGTCCTGGAGGCGCTCCTTGACCTGCGGGAGGAGCTCCGCCTGGCTCTCGAGCTTGGTCGCGCCGAGGTACGTGGTGGAGTCCTTCTTGATGGCCACCACGATCGACTTGGGCTCGTCCTTGCGCTCCTTGGTGTTGCCCGCCTGCGGCAGCCTCACGTCGACGCCCTTCTGGAGCATGGGCGTGATGACCATGAAGATGATGAGCAGCACGATCATGATGTCGGCCATGGGCGTGACGTTGATGTCCGCCATCGGCCCGCCCTTCTTGCCGCCGACTGCCATTGACATGGGAAGTACTCCTTGTCACCCGGGACCGGGGCCCCGGCGGGACCCCGGTCTCACCGGACCCGGCGCGGCTAGGCGCCCTTCTTGATGAAGTAGTCGAGCAGCTCGGAGCTGGAGTTGTCCATCTCCACGTTGAAGCCCTCGACCTTCCCGTTGAAGTAGTTGAACGCCCAGACTGCGGGGACGGCCACGAAGAGGCCGAACGCGGTGGTGATCAGCGCCTCGGCGATACCCGCGGAGATGGCCGCGATGCCGCCCGAGCCCGTGAGGGCCATGCCCGAGAAGGCGTTGATGATGCCGAAGGTGGTCCCGAAGAGGCCCACGAAGGGGGCGGTGGCGCCGATCGTGGCGAGGCCCGACAGGCCGCGCTTGAGGTCGGCGAGGTTCACCGCGGTGGCGCGCTGGATGGCCCGCTTGGCCGCCTCGACGGCGCCGTCGCGGTCCTTCTCGGCCTCACCGGTCTCGACCTGGTACTGCCACTCCTGGAGGCCCGGCTTCAGCACCTTGGCCAGGTGAGACAGCTTGTACTGCTTGCCGTCGGAGACGTCGATCGCTTCCTTGATCTTTCCCTGCTTCAGGAAGCGGGCCACCTCGGGCGCGTACTTGCGCGACTGCTGCGTCGCCTGGCGGAAGGTCCAGTACCGCTCGATCATGACGGCGATGGAGTACATGGACATGATGAAGAGCAGTATGACGACGCCCCACGCGACGGCGCCCATGTGCTCGGCCATGGTCCTCAAATCGAACTGCATTTCGCGTCCTCCTGGACTGTAGTCGCGCTCTTCGGGCCGAGGCCTAGGAGAGCTTGAAGTTGACCGTAACCGTCATGATGACGGGAACCGGCACGCCGTTCAATAGTGTCGGCGTATAGACCCATTGTCTCACGGCCTCGGTCGCCGCCTGGTCGAGCAGCGGGATGCCGCGCAGGAGCTTGACGTCGGTCACCTTGCCCTGCGGGGAGATGGTGCACTCGAGGATGACGACCCCCTGCACCCGGGCCTGCCTCGCGATGTCGGGATAGACCGGATTGACGCTCTTGAGCTTTTTGGGCTCCTTGATCTGCCCCCCGACACGGACCGCCTGCTGCGGAGGTGGCGGCGGCGCGTCCGGAAGGCCCCCCACGACACCGCCCACGACGCCGCCGGGAACCCCACCCTCGACGCCGCCCGCCACGCCGCCCTCGACGCCGAGATCCAGGCCCTCTTCCGGCTTGATCTCCTGGGGCACCTCGACCGGGGCCACGAAAGCGTTGTTCTGGACGATCGGCCTGGCCGTCACCTTCGGGGCCGAGGCGGCCCTCGGGGCGGGGGGCGGAGGCGGGGGCGGGGGCGGGGGCGCGGCCATGGGCTCCACGAAGAAGGCCTTCACCGCCGACGCCGGGTCGGGGAGCTGATCCGCCGCGAGGAGCGGCACGATCACGATGACCGCCGCCGCGATCAGGTGGAGCAGGAGAGACACGGGCAGGGTCTTCGACTGCTGGGTCCTGTGCGCGACGCGATCCGAATCGATCAGATCTTCGAACAGCCTCTTTTCCATCCCCGACCCTCTACACCATGCCCGTGATTTCGCCTCGTCGGCAAGAAAGGCGGATTTTATCCCCGGCCTTCGCAGGGTGTCAAGGCGCTGTGCCTTCAGGGCTTCTCCGGGCAGGGCGCTTCCTCGAGCGCCCCTTGGGAGGCGGGCCGGCCGCTCAGTAGATCCGGAAGCTCACCGGGATGTGGGCGATCGTCGCCACGGGCCGTCCGTGCTTCACCGCGGGCTGGAAGACCCACTGGTAGACGGTCTGGAGAGCGGCGGCGTCGAGGAGAGGCACGGACTGGATCACCCGGGCCCGGACGACCCGTCCCTGCGAGTCGATCAGGATCTCGACGAGGACGGTGCCCTCGATCTTCTTGATGAAGGCCTCCTGGGGGTACTGGGGCCGGGTCTGCTTGATGGGCCTCGGAGGCGAGTCGTAGTCCATGACGGCACCGGTGCCGGTGCCGCCGAGCATGCCGCCGAGGACGCCACCCGGAACGCCGCCGACGATTCCGCCCTCGACTCCCTCCTCCATGCCGAGCGGGTCCCCGAAGTCGCTCCCGGTCGGGCTCCCGAACTGGTCCTCGGCGCGGACGCCGGCCTCCGGCTCGAGCCTCGCCTCCTGCGGCTGGGGCATCTCGATGGGGGCGGTGAACTCGGGTTTGGGCTTCGTCTCGCTGACCGGCTTCGCGGGCTCCGGCTTGGCCTCCTGCGGCTTGAGCTGGCTCCCCCTGGGCAGCGGCGGGGGGGGCGGGGGCGGCGCGTCGAAGAAGACGACCCGGCGGTCTCCCTGCTCGGGCAGCTCCTCCGGCAGGAAGATCGGCACGAAGACGATGAGGGCCACGACCAGGACGTGGGCGAAGAAGGATAGCCGCCCGCCGATGCGCTGCCAGCGCGTCCGGGACCGGGGCTCGGACGCGACGAGCCCCGTGGCGAAGAGGTGGTCCTCGTCGATTGCACCCAGGTTCCGGCTCGGGGCCGGCTTCTCGGTGGCGCCCGCCATCACCGTCATCTTAGCACCCGACCCCCAGGCGACCCGGAGACGGGCGACGCCGCCCCGGGCGCCGGCACCTCTCCCCCGCGGAGGACGCTCAGCTCTGCCGCGGAGTTCCCCGCCCGGGGTGAAACGACGTCAAGCCGCCCCCGCTCAGGCGTTCGCCTTGACCGGGGACCCCACCCGCTCCTGCCGCGCGTACCACCAGTTCACGAGGGGCACGGCGATGAACAGGGTCGAGTAGGTCCCCACGATGATCCCGACCACCATCGCCAGGCCGAACCCGCGCAGGACCTCGCCCCCGAAGAGGAAGAGGCCCAGGACGGTGAGGAAGGTCGTCCCGTTCGAGATGATCGTGCGGGTGAGGGTCTGGTTGAGCGAGTCGTTGAGGATCTTCGCCATCGAGTCCTTGCGCCGGTGGAGCAGGTTCTCCCGCGCGCGGTCGAAGATGACGATCGTGTCGTTGACGCTGTAGCCGACGAGGGTGAGCAGCGCCGCGATCACGTTGAGCGTGATCTCGAAGCGGAAGAACGCGAGGACGCCGAGGGCGATGAGGACGTCGTGGAGGGCGGCGATCGTCGCCCCCACCCCCCAGATCCCGCCCTTGAACCGGGCGGCGATGTAGATGAGCTGGAAGAGGAGGCCGAGGACGGTGAGGAGGATCGCCTTCTGCCGCAGCTCGGCGCCCACGATGGGACCCACGATCTCGGAGGACGACTCGAGGACCGGGTTCTGGGCGTAGCTGTCGGCCAGGACCTGGCGCACGGCGCGGGCGGGGGCGTCGAGATCGGCCTCCGGCGCCTCCTGTCCGATGCGCACCAGCACCTGGTTGTCCTTCGCCTCGCCGTAGGTCTGGATGACCGCGCCCGGCGAGACCTTCGTCACCGCGTCGCGGATCTTGTCCACGTCGGGCGCACTCTGGAAGTGCACGATGAGCTGCGTGCCGCCGGAGAACTCGACGCCGTAGCGCAGGTGGCCCGTCGCCATCCAGGCGAGGCTCCCCAGGATGAGGGCGAGCGAGAGGGCGACGAAGTACTTCGCCTTGCCGATGAAGTCGAAGTTCGGGTTCTTGATGATCTCCATGGCCGCCCCCTAGATGCTCAGGCTCTCGACGTGGCGCTTGCCGAGCACCCACTCGAAGATGAACTTGCTGACGAAGTAGGAGGCGAACACGTTCGACACGAGGCCGATCACGAGGGTGACGGCGAAGCCCTTGATGGGGCCGGTCCCGAACTGGAAGAGGAAGGCGGCGGCGATGAGGGCGGTCGCGTGGGTGTCGAGGATCGTGATCCAGACCCGCTCGAAGCCGTTCTGGACGGCGGCGCGCACGGTCTTGCCGTTGCGCAGCTCCTCGCGGATGCGCTCGAACACGAGGACGTTGGTGTCGACCCCCACCCCGACGGTGAGGATGATGCCGGCGATGCCGGGCAGGGTCAGGGTGGCGTTCGTGTAGGCCATGGCCGCGAGCACGATCAGCATGTTCCCGGCGAGGGCCACGATCGCGTTCAGGCCCGCGAGGCGGTAGTAGACGAGCATGAAGATCGTGATGAAGGCCATGGCCGCGATCGAGGCCCGCACCCCGTCCCGGATCGAGTCGCGCCCGAGCGAGGCGCCGACCGTGAGCTGATGGAGGTACCTGAGGGTGGCGGGCAGCGCCCCCGCCTTGAGGATCTTGGAGAGCTCGTCCGCCTCCTGGGTGGTGAAGCGGCCGGTGATGCGGTTGTCGGAGCCGAGCTTGCTCTGGATGACGGGGGCGGAGTAGACGGTCCCGTCGAGCACGATCGCGAGCTGGCGGCCGATGTTCCGCCCCGTCTCGCGGGCGAACTTGTCGGTGGCGAGGGCGTTGAGGGCGAAGTTGATCTGGGGGCGGTTGTTCTCGTCGACCCCGACGCGGGCGCTCTTGAGATCGCGGCCGGTGATCATCGCCTCCTTGCGCAGGAGGTAGTAGGTGGGCTGGCCGGGGGTGTCGCTGGGCCCGGACGTCAGCTCCATGTTGTCCGGCACCTTCCCACCCACGCCCTGGAGGAGCGTCTCCTGGGTGGCCGCCGAGGTCTCGACGAGCTTGAGCGAGAGCTGGGCGGTCGTCTTGATGACGCGCTTGGCCTGCTCGACGTCGGTGACGCCCGGCAGCTGCACCAGGATCTGGTCCCCGCGGCTGCCCTGGGCGGCGATCACGGGCTCGGCCACGCCGAGCGCGTTGACGCGGCGCTCGAGGGTGCGGATCGCCTCCTGGACGGTCTGCTCCTTCACCTGCCGCTGGTAGAGATCGGTCATCTCGACCGCGAACTTCCCCTCGCCCGCCTCCCTGACCTCCCAGCTGCCGCGGAAGAAGTCGCGGAGGAGGTCCCGCATGTCCTTCACCCGGGCGGGCTCGGTGCCCTCCAGGGAGAAGGAGGTGGGGGAGACGCGCTGCACGGTGCCGAACTGGATCCCCTTGCGCGTCGCCTGGTCGCGCGCGGTCGTGACCGCGTCGTCCACGGTGGCGTTGAGGGCGTCCTCGACCACCACCTGGAGGACGAGGTGGATCCCCCCTCGCAGGTCGAGACCGAGCTTGATCCGGCCGGGGACGCCCTCCTTCTCGTAGGGCGGCCAGATGGCGACCGCGCAGGCGAGCAGGAACGAGCCGTAGCCGATCGCCTTCCAGCGCAGCTCCGGCCGCATGAAGGCGTACACGAGCCCGGCGAGGGCCGCGGTGAGCAGCAGCCACAGGGTGATGGGGTTCTGCAGGGCGGGAGGCATCGCTACTCCGTCTTGTCGGCCCCGGGCGCCAGTCCGGCCACGGCGCTCTTGAGGACCTTGATCCTGGTCTTGTCGTCCACGCGGACGAGGAAGGCGTCGTCCTCGACGCCGACGATGGTGCCGAAGATGCCCGCGTTGAGGACGACGCGGTCTCCGGTCTTGAGTTGCTTGACGAGCCCCTCGAGCTTCTTCTGCTTGCGCCGCATCGGGAGGATGAGCACGAAGTAGAAGATCGCGAAGATCAGCCCCATCATGACGAGGCTGGCGAGAGGGGTTGGGCTCGCCCTGGCGGGGGGAGCCGGTGAGGGCGAGCAGCAGGCGGGGGTCGGCCATGGCGGTCATGTCTCCGGGCGGTCCGCTCTTTCCTGTTTCTCTCGCTATCCGGACGGGCGGCGGGGGCTCACGTGGACCGTTCGCGCGACGACCCGTCCCCTTCGGCGGCCGCGAGGCGGCTCAGGGTCTCCCCCCGCCACTCCTCGAAGCGGCACAAACGGATACTCTGCCGCATCGCCCTCATCATGTCAAGGTAATGGAAGAGGTTGTGGACGGTCATGAGGGTCGCCGCCGTCATCTCCCCGGCGAGGTGGAGGTGGCGGAGGTAGGCCCGGCTCGCGGTGCGGCAGGTCGGGCAGGGGCAGTCCGGGTCGGGGGGGCGCGGGTCGTCGCGGTACCTCGCGTTGCGGATGGAAAGGCGCCCGCGGCTCGTGAAGAGCTGGCCGTTTCTGGCGTTGCGAGTGGGGAGGACGCAGTCGAACATGTCGATGCCCCGCGCCACCGAGTCGATGAGGTCCTGCGGGGTTCCCACCCCCATCAGGTAGCGGGGCCGCTCCGCGGGGAGGATCGCCTCGAGGTGCTCGAGGACCCGGTCCCGCCCCGGCTTGGGCTCGCCCACGGAGAGCCCCCCCACCGCGTACCCCGGGAACTCGAGCTCCAGGAGCTCGCGGGCGCTTCTCTCCCGCAGGTCGAGGTGGACCCCGCCCTGGACGATGCCGAAGAGCCACTGGTCGGGGCGGCGGTGGGCCGCCCGGCTCCGCTGCGCCCAGCGCGTGGTGCGGGCGGTGGCCTCTGCCACCGCCTCGCGGGGGGCGTCGCCCGGGGGACACTCGTCGAAGGCCATCGCGATGTCCGCCCCCAGGTTCTGCTGGACCTCCATCGACCGCTCGGGGGAGAGCAGGTACGCCGTGCCGTCGAGGTGGCTCTGGAACCGCACCCCCTCCTCGTCGAGCCGGCGCAGGGCGGCGAGCGAGAAGACCTGGTAGCCGCCGCTGTCGGTGAGGAAGGGGCCGTCCCAGCCGGTGAAGCCGTGGAGGCCGCCGAGCCCGGCCACGAGGACGTCGCCCGGGCGGAGCATCAGGTGATAGGTGTTGGCGAGGAGGACCCGCGCCCCCATCTCCCGCAGGTCCCGGTGAAGGACTGCTTTCACCGCGCCCGCGGTGCCGACCGGCATGAAGACGGGCGTCTCGACCTCGCCGTGGGGCGTTACGAGCCGCCCGGCTCGGGCGCGGCCGTCGCGGGATTCCACCGTGAAGGAGAAGCCGGCCATGGGGAAGCGAGTATAGACTCTCGTCCATGACCGCGCGGCTCAAGGTGGCCCTTCTCTTCGGCGGGCGCTCGGGCGAGCACGAGGTGAGCCTGCGCTCGGCCGCGTCGGTGGCGGCGGGCCTGCGCCCCCGATACGACGTCCTCTGTGTCCTCGTCGACAAGGCCGGGCGGTGGCTGCTGCAGGAGGACGAGGACCCCCGGCCCTCGGGTGGCGAGAGCGCGTTCCTGGCCCCGGTGCCGGAGGACGGCGGGCGGCTGCGCCGCCTCTCGGACGCGCGGGAGCTCGCGCGGCCGGACATCTTCTTTCCCGTGCTCCACGGCACCTACGGGGAGGACGGCACGGTGCAGGGACTCTTCGAGCTCGCCGCCGTGCCCTACGTGGGCGCCGGGGTCGCCGCCTCGGCCGCCTCGATGGACAAGGCCATGATGAAGGCCCTGTTCGCGCGGGCGGGGCTGCCCCAGGTCGACTACCGCGTGCGGCTCGGGCGGGACGCCGCGGCCGAGGCCCGCTGCCTCGGGGAGCTGGGCCTCCCCGTCTTCGTGAAGCCCGCGAACCTCGGCTCGAGCGTGGCGGTGGCCAAGGTGAAGTCGCCGGGTGAACTGGGGGTCGCCCTCGACGCGGCCTTCGCCTACGACCGCAAGGTCGTGGTCGAGGCGGGGGTCGCCGCCCGGGAGATCGAGGTCGCGATCCTCGGCAACGACGCGCCCGAGGCGTCCGTCCCGGGCGAGATCGTCCCCGACCGCGAGTTCTACGACTACGACTCCAAGTACTCCGCCGAGAGCCGCACCGAGCTCCACATCCCGGCGCGGATCGACGTGAAGACCGCGGAGGAGGTGCGCCGCCTCGGGGTTGCCGCGTTCCAGGCGGTCGACGCTTCGGGCTTCGCGCGGGTCGACTTCTTCCTCGACCGGGAGACGGGGCGGCTGCTCGTGAACGAGATCAACACCATCCCCGGCTTCACGTCGATCTCGATGTACCCGAAGCTGTGGGAGGCGAGCGGCGTCGTCTACCCGGACCTGCTCGCGCGGCTCGTCTCGCTGGGGATGGAACGCCACGCCGAGCGCGCGCGGCTGCGCACCGACTACCGCGCCTGAGCGAGGAGAGGGTGCGGGCCCCGCGGGCGGCGCGCGTCGTCCTCGTCGCCTTCCTCGCGCTCCCCGCGGCCGCCGCCGCGGCGCAAGCGCGTGTCGAACGCCCTCAGGACGGGGAGGCCCGGGCCGCGCTGTCTCTCGTCTACGACGGTGACTTCCACCGGGCCGAGGCTCGCCTCGCCGCTCTCGCGCGGGGGCACGCGGACGACCCCGTGCTGCCCTACCTCCAGGCCCTCGCCCTCGAGTGGCGGCTGGAGCAGGACCCGGCGAGCCGTGCCCACGACGACGACGTGCTCGCCCTCGCCGATCGCGCGCTCGCCCTCGCCGGTTCCTCCCTCGCGCGCGACCCCGCGGACGGCCGGGCTCTCCTCGCCCGCGGCGCGGCCCACGGGGTGAAGAGCCGGCTGCACCTGTTCCGCTGGGAGAAGGGCCCGGCCTCGCGCGAGGCGGTGCGGATGCGCGAGTCGCTCGCCGCCGCGCGGACGCTGGGGGAGGACGTCCTCGACCTCGACTTCGGCCTCGGTCTCTACGGCTACTACGCGGACACCCTGCCGCGCTTCTTCAAGCTGGTCGCCTTCGTGCTCCGCGTCCCCCGTGGGGACCGCGAGCGCGGGCTCGCGGCGATCGCGCGGGTCGCACGCGGGGGGAGCCTCTTCCACGACGACGAGGCGCGGGTGCAGATGTACGACATCCACTCGTACTTCGAGGGCCGCCCCGACCGCGCGATCCACTGGATCCGCGAGCAGTGGCGCCTGCACCCGGGCTGGCCGCTGTGGGGAATGAAGCTCGCCCAGCTGCTCGCGGCGCCGATGGGCCGGTGGGCCGAGAGCGCCGCGGTCGCCCGGGAGATCCTCGCCACCGCCGAGGGCGGCCGGCACCCCAACTACCAGCCGGTGGTGACGGACATGGCGCGGGTCATCCTGGCGGAGGCGCTCCTCGGCGACCTGCGCTTCGACGAGGCGGAACGCGCGGCGCTCGCCGCGTCCGCCGTGCCGGGGGCACCGTGGGTGGCCGAGCGGAGAGCGCGCGTGCTCGCCCGTTGCCACACCCTCGGGAGCAGCGAGGACTCGCCGGGGGCGCGATCGCTCGATCTCCTCGCCCGGTCGCGACGGCAGCGCGAGAGGGGCGAGGGGGCCGGGGCGGAGGCCACCTGTCTCCAGGCCTTCCAGCTCGACGCCCGCGGCGGCGAGGCCCGGCTGTGTGCCGCGCGGGAGAGCCTGCGCTCGGGGCGTCTCGCCGCGGCGGAAGCACTCGCCCGGGCGGTGCTCGACGGGGACGCCGAGCCCTGGCTTCGCCCCTCCGCCCGGCTCGTCCTCGCCCGCGCTCTCGAGGGCGAAGGCGACCCTTCGCGTGCGCTCGACATGTTCCGCCGCGTGTGGGACGAGCCCCTTGGCCGCGAGGACCTGCGTGCGGAGGCGGCCGCCGCGATCCGCCGCCTCGAGCCGGGCGTCCGCCTGCCGGAGGCCCCAGCCCTCGAGCGTTGACTTCGAGTATTCAAAATACCATACAAGAAGCGAGCGTCCCGCTCGGTCCCCCACATTTTCGTCGCCCGCGACACAAGGCCCTGAAGCACAGCGGTTTTGCGGGATGCGATCGCTCAAAGTGGCTCCCAGAGCCTATTCCGGCGATTTCCACACGACCATGCACAGCCTAAGCCACTCCATTCGAGAGGCATCGGACGCGGCCGGGGGAAAAAATGCTTGACAAGGTTCCGGGGCGTTCCTACCCTACCCGTAGTATGCGAGGCTCTTTGAGACCCCGTAGGTTGAAAGAGAGCATCCGCCGTCCAGACTTGGACTGAAAGGGGGGATTACCTCAATGCCGGCGAAGAAGAAGGCTGCCAAGAAGAAGGCTGCCAAGAAGAAGAAGTAAGAGCCCCGGGTAAGTTGGGGGGGTCGAGAGAGATCTCGCCCCCCACTTTTTTTGGGTGGCGGGCCAGGGAACGGCCCGCCACCGAAGGAGCCCGAGCCGGTCGTCCACGAGGGGGCCCGTCGTCGCTCCCTCGCGTCGTCCTCAGCCGAGCACGTACTGTTCGATCGCGCTCGCGACGCCGTCCTCGTCGTTCGTGGGCAGCGCGGCCAGTCCCAGCGCGAGCAGGTCCGGGTCGGCGTTGCCCATGACGAAGCCGTAGCCGGATTTCTCCACCATCTCCCGGTCGTTCCAGTTGTCGCCGATCGCGAGGGTCTCCGCCGGGGCGATGCCCCAGCGCTCCTGCAGGAAGCCGAGGGCCTCCGCCTTGCCGACCGAGGGCGCGAGGACGTCGAGGAGCACGAGGCCGGTCGCCGGGTACACCGTGCGCTCGACGCGCGCCCCGGCCCCGAGCTCCCGCCCAAGGACGCCCAGGAGCGCGCCCATCTCCTCGCACGTGCCTCCGAACATGACCTGGATCGGCTCCTCCTTCTCCAGCGCGGCCTCGAGGTCGGGCACGACCCGCACCTCGGCCCGGGACCGGTCGAGGTAGGAGCCGACGAGGCCTCCGGATCGCACGGGCGCCTCCACCACGAGCCAGCCCTCCCCTGCCGATCCGCAGTGCAGGACCGGCTCGATCCGGCTCGCCCTCCCTGCACGGATGGCCCGCCGGGCCACTGCACCGGGGAGAGGGCGGCAGCGCAGCACGGCGCCGTCCTCCACGACGAGAGCGCCGTTGTGGAGCACGAGGGGAACGACCCCGCCCAGGTCCTCGGCCACCCGGCGGGCCGACGGGTGGCGCCGCCCGGTGACGAGGACCAGGCGGACGCCGTCCCGGCGCGCGCGGTCGATCGCGAGCCGCGTCCGCGGGGAGATCGTCCGGTCGCTGCGCAGGAGAGTCCCGTCGATGTCGAGCGCGAGGAGGCGAACCCGTGGTCGGGCCACCGTCGTCCTACTCTCCCGTCCAGACCTCGACCCGCTCGATCACGTCCCCGGGCCGGATCCGGTCCACCGCCTCCATGCCCGCCACCACCTGGCCGAAGAGCGTGTAGCCGCCGTCGAGGTGGGGCTGCGGGGAGAGCGTGATGAAGAACTGGCTGCCCCCGGTGTCCTTGCCGGAGAGGGCCATCCCGACGGCGCCGCGGCCGTAGGGCCGGCGCGTGATCTCGCAGCGCAGGGAGTAGCCGGGCCCGCCGTTGCCGTCGCCCCGGGGACAGCCCCCCTGCACCACGAACCCGGGCTCGACCCGGTGGAAGACGAGCCCGTCGTAGAAGCCCGCCCGCGCGAGGTCGACGAAGGACGCAGTGGTCAGGGGGGCCTCGACGACGTCGAGGTGCACCTCGATCGTGCCGTGCCTCGTGTGCAGGAAGGCGCGCGGCGTGTAGAGGGGGACCCCCGCGCGCGGGGCGTACGGGACCATCGCCTCGCGGTAGTCGAGGGCGGGCCGCCGCACCTCCTGCGGGCCGGGGTCCGGCCCGGGGGCGCCCGGCCCGGCGAGGGCCGCCGCCGCACGGGCGCGCACCGCCCGCGAGGGGTCGCCGGCCACCACGGCGGAGAGCGCCGACCGCGTCGCCTCGTCCTTCTGGACGGCGAGGGCAGAGGCCGCGGCGAGGCGCGCCTCGAGCTCGCCCGCCCCATCGCCCAGGCCGCGCCGCCAGGCCTCGAGCAGCTTCGCGGACGAGCCCGTCGGGCCGAGCGAAGCGAGGCCCTCGGCCGCGGCCACCCGCACGCCGAGGTCGGGGTGCTCGAGGTACCCGAGCAGGGTGGTGAGCGCGTCCATTCCGCGGGCGCGACGCAAGGCGTCCAGGACCGCGGGCAGGACGCGCGGGTCCTCGTCCCGCAGCATCGCGTGGAGGATGCCGACGCTCATCTCGTCGCCGAGGCCGCCCAGGGCGGAGGCGAGGGCTGCGCGCACCCACCAGACGGGGTCCGGGTCCATCCCGGAGAGCACGAGGGCGAAGTCCGCGCGGTCGGTGCGGGCGAGGGCGCCGAGGGCGGAGGCCCGGATCCAGGGGTCACGCTCCGCGACGAGCGCCACCAGTCTCTGCCGCAGGGAGGGGTCCGGGGGCAGGACGGCGAGCGCGCGCAGCGCCTCCCCGCGCACGACGTCGCTCGCGGAGGCGAGCATGGCCGCCGCCGCCGTGGTGCCCCGTGCGTCGCCGATCGTGCCGAGGGCCCGCAGGGCCTGGAACGCCACCGTCTCGTCGGCGTCGCGCACGAGCCCGAGCAGCAGCTCGACCGCCGACGCGTCCTTCAGGGCGCCGAGGCCCCGGGCGGCGAGGGCCCGCGAGCGCGGGTCGTTCGAGGCCGCGGCGGCGAGGAGGACCGGTCGGAGCTCCGGGCTCTCGAGGCGCGCGGCCACCCAGGTCGCGGCCCACCAGTCGAAGCGGGGCCGGCCGTCGTCGAGGAGCGCCTGGCGGGCCGCGGGCAGGTCCTTGAGACGGGCCAGGGCGAAGAGGGCGAGGCGCTGCTCCGCCCACGCATCGCTCGCGCTTCCCGGGTCGTCGCCCCGCACCGTCATGCGGCTGATGGTCTTCGGCAGCGCGTCCACGACGAGGCGGGCGATCGGCGCCGCCGCGCGCGGGTCGCCGATCCTCCCCAGGGCCTCCGTCGCGCGAGCACGCATGCCGGCGTCGGGGTCGGCGAGAGCGGAGAGGAGGCGGTCGACCCCGGCCCGATCGCCGGCGAGGCCCAGGGCGAAGGCGGCCATGCGCCGGACCTCCACCTCGGCGTCGTCCATCAGCTCGACGAGGCCCGGGACGAGGGCGGGGTCGGCCACGCGCCCCGCGGCGAGGGCGGCCCGCCGCCGCACGCCACGGTCGGGATCGCGGAGCAGCTGCGCAAGCTCGCCACCGCCGGCCGAGCGGCGGTCCTCCAGCTCGAGCAGGCGGGTGAGCTTCTCCTCGCGCGGCGGGAGCGGGGGAACGACGATCTTCTTCGCCGCCCGCGCGTCCGGCACCGCGGGGACGAGGAGGACGAGCGCGAGCGTCAGGACCCGACGAACCATCTCGGGGATTATAACGACCGCGCCGCCGGGGACCCCCGGGCTATTGGTCGCGCGGGGGTCTACGCGACCGCGATCAGGTCGTCTCCGTCGGCCAGCCCGAGCCGCGCCGCCTCGGCTCGGATGCGCTCCCGGGCCCCCTTCTGCCCGACCGCGGCGAGGTGCAGCGGCCCGCGCAGCGCCCCCGCCTCGCCCACCGCCACGACCGGCACGCCGTGCAGGCGCCGCCCCAGCTTGCGGGGGTCGACCTCGACGAAGGCTCGCAGCTCGTGGCCCGCCGCGCGCAGGGCGCGCGACCAGGCCTTCCCGACCGGGCCCGCCCCCCAGACGACGACGGGACGGGCGGGCGAGAGAGGCCCCCGGGCGAGGGCTTCGACCTTGAGGGCGAGAAAGCGCGCCGGCGCGTAGCGCGGGTCGGTGCGGGTGAGGCGACCGGGCGAGTCGCGCCAATCGAGGAGCGTCTCGGCGACCTTGGCGAAGCGCAACCCCGCGTCGAAGGCCCGGAGCCAGAGGTCGTAGTCCTCGGGGCCGTCGAGCTCGCGCCAGCCCCCGAGGGCCCGCAGCGCCGCCGTCCTCATCGCCACCGACGGGTGCACGAGCGGGGACTCCACGAAGCGGTCGCGGGCGATCGCGTCGTGATCGAGGAGCGTGTTCTGCCACTCCACGTAGGCGCGCATTCCCTCCCCGGCCGGGGCACCCGGGGGCGAGACGAGGGCCACCCGGCACCCGAGCACGCCGACCGACGCGTCGCGCTCGAGCCGCTCCGCCTGGCGGGCGAGGCGCTCGCCGCGCGCTACGTCGTCCGCGTCCATTCTCGCCACGAGGGGGGCGCGCGCCTCCTCGAGAGCGAGCCGGAGGGCGGCCACCAGGCCGCGCGGCGGTGTGCGCAGGACGCGCAGGCGCCGGTCGGCGCGGGCGCGGGCGAGGAGGCTCTCGCCGCTGCCGTCGCGCGAGCCGTCGTCCACGGCGACGATCTCGTGGTCGCCGAGCGTCTGCGCGGCCAGCGAGTCGAGGCAGGCGTCGAGCGTCCGGGCCGCGTCGCGTACGGGGAGGAGCACCGAGACGCGGGGCACGGGCCCTCAGCCGTTGCGGCGCACGAACTCGCGGGCCGCGTCGAGGGCCTCGGGCGCGGTGTCCGCCTGCACGACGCAGAAGGGGCTCGTGCGCCCGGGCCGCCAGCCCTGGCGGGCGGCCCGGCGGATCTCGACGAGGAACCCGCTCTCCGTGCGCGCGGGGTCGGTGATCTCGTAGATCCACTCGTCGCGCCGCAGCGTGGAGTGGATGGCGCCGGGGGCCCAGAGGCTCCGAACCGGCTCCGGAGGGGCCTCCCGCCGCACCATGCGGTCGATCGCGCGCTGCCCCGCCTCGGGGAGGAAGAGGAACTCGATGCCGTACCCCACGTAGGGCCAGCCCACCTCGGGGGCGTCCCGCACGATCCGGCCGAGCACGCGGACGCGGCCCTCGGGCTCCGGCAGGTCGATCTCGATGTCGACGTTCTCGGCCTCGACACGCACCGGGCTCGCCAGGAGCATGCCGTGCGCGCTGAGGTTGCGGCTGAGCCCGTAGAAGTGCTCGCCGGGCGCGCTCGTCCGGCTGCCCACCACCTGCACGCGGACCGGGATGCGCGCCTGGACGCGCTGCGGTACCTCGAGGAGCTTGGCCACCCAGCTCTCGAGGACGAAACGCCCCAGCGGGCGGCGCAGGGCGGCGTTGGCCCCCGCGCCCAGCACGACGCCCTCCGTGCCCACCGGATCGGTGGCGGGGATCACGACCAGGATCGAGATCCGCTGCCCCGCCGGGCCCCCGCGGATCCGGCGCACCGCCTCCGCCACGGACAGCTCGCCCAGGCGCGGGCCGAGGACGACGAGGGATGCGCCTGTCGCGTCCTACCGCGTCGAACAGCTCCCGCGCGGACGCCACCTCCGTCACGAGCTCCGGGTCCCGCTGCAGGAAGCGCACCTCGAGCTGCAGCTCGCGTCCGTCGAGGCCCGCCGCGAGGATCCGGCCCTCCATCGCGGTCAGCTCCCGAGAGCCACGGGCCCCTCGCCCGGGGGCGGCGGGGAGGGGGCGCCTTCGCCCGGCTGTGCGGGGCCCGCCTGGAGCGCGAGCGCGAGCAGGGCGGGCAGCATGCCGACGCGCCGATTCTACACCGCGCCCGCCGGCGCGCCCCGCGGTCGGAGCCGGCCCGTATAATCGCCACATGAAGGCCGGGATCCTGGGGCTCTCCCTCGCGGGGAAGAGCACGCTTTTCCAGCTCCTGACGGGAAGCCCCGCTCCGCTCGCCGGCGGGCGGCCGGAGGCGCGCGTGGCCGTCGCCCGGGTCCCCGACCCGCGCGTCGACCGGCTGGCCGCGATCTTCCAGCCGAAGAAGAGGACGCTCGCCACCGTCGAGTACGTGGACGTGCCCGGCGTCGCGAAGGGCGAGGGCGCCGCCCTGGTGGACCTGCCGGCCCTGCGCGGCGTGGACGCGCTCGTCCACGTGGTGCGGGGCTTCGACTCCGAGACCGCTCCCCACCCCGAGGGGTCGGTCGACCCCCTGCGCGACGCGAAGATGCTGGAGCTCGAGCTGATCCTCGCCGACCTCGGCACCGTGGAGCGGCGGCTCGAGCGCCTGGAAGCCAACATCAAGAAGGCGCACAAGGCCGAGGACGTGGCCGAGCGGGCCCTCTTCCTGCGCCTGAAGGAGGCGCTGGAGGCGGAGAAGCCGCTGCGGGAGGCGGGCCTCGCCGACGAGGAGCGCCACCGCCTGCGAGGCTACGCCCTCTTGTCGGAGAAGCCGCTGCTCCTCGTCGCCAACCTCGGGGAGGCGCAGATCCGGGACGCGGGGCCTACCTCGAGCGTTCCGGCCTCGCCGCCCACGCGCGCCGGCCCGGGGTCGCGCTGTGCGCGCGTGTCCGCCCCGATCGAGGCCGAGATGGCCGAGCTGACGCCCGAGGACGCGAAGGCCTTCCGCGACGACCTGTCGCTCGCCGAGCCGGGCCTCGAGCGGGTCATCCGCTCCACGTACGAGCTGCTGGGGCTCGTCTCGTTCCTGACCGCGGGGGAGGACGAGTGCAGGGCCTGGACCATTAAGCGGGGGACGCGGGCGCAGCCGGCGGCGGGCGCGATCCACTCCGACCTGGAGCGCGGCTTCATCCGCGCCCAGGTCGTCGCGTTCGAGGACCTCGTGGCGGCGGGCTCGATCGCGGCCTGCCGCGAGCGCGGCACCCTGCGGCTGGAGGGGCGCGACTACGAGGTCAAGGACGGCGACGTGATCGAGTTCAAGTTCAACGTCTGAAGCCCGGCCCCAGCCATGGCGAACTGCCTCTCGTGCCAGCGCCCGGTGGCGGTAGCGCGCGCGACCTGCCTCTACTGCGGGGCGGCGCTTCCCCCCGAGCACCTGACGGCCGCCCTCGCGGCCGCCGCGAGGGAGCAAGACCCGCCCGCGGCGCGGGCGGCGGCGGCCGACCGGTCGCTCGTCGTGCTCGACCTCGCCGACGCGAACCCGGACACCCTCGCCCGCGCCCTCGGCCTCCCGCGCTACGAGGCGGGGCTCTTCGCGAAGCGGGGCGGGTTCCACCTCGCACCGCGTGCTCGACCCGGCCGAGGCCGAGACGGAAGCGGAGCGACTCGGCGCGCGCGGCGTCACGGTGGTCGCTGGTCCCCGAGGCGGAGGCCCGCGTCCGCCCCCTGAGGGCGCACCGGCGGCACGCGCGGCGAGGACGCGCTGACCCTGCGCACGGAGGAGGGCCCGGCGACACTCCGGCGGGGCGACGCCCTGCTCCTGGTGCAAGGGTCGATCACGCGGGAGTACCAGACCTCCTTCAAGCGCCGGCGCGTCGACACCGCCCGGCTCGAGGAGGGATACCGGGTGCACGTGCATCGGCGGAGCGAGCCGCGACCGGTCGAGATCGACGCCGCCAACTTCGAGTTCGGCGCCAAGGCCCCGGGCTCGGCGCGGCTCGAGATCGAAACGCCTGGCTCGACGACGTCGCGGGCGGGCGCCCCGCGCGACGACGGCTTCCGTCGCCTGCCGCCCGCGCTGGGGCCCGCCGAGCCGGAGGCCAAGGGTGCGCTCTCCGCCGCCGGCTCGCTCGGCCTCGCGTCCCGCCGGCGGCAGGACGCGGGCGACGAAGGTCCGCTCATCCTCGACAACGTGGAGCAGTTCCGCTTCTACTCCGGCTGGCGCGCGGCCGTCGAGCGGCGCCGCTAGGGGCCCGGCCATGGGAGCGCGCCGCGACCTGCTCGCTGGTTCTCCTGCTCGCCGCCGCCCCCCTCCTGGCCTACGCCCCCGCCTGGCTGGAGGGACGCCTCCTCGCGCCCGGTGACGGCGCCGCCTTCCACCTGCCGCTGCGCGCGGAGGCCTGGCGGGCCTGGGGCCGTGGCGAGCTGCCCACCTGGAACGGCTCCGCGTTCTCGGGCGCACCCCTGCTCGCCTCCTACCGTCCGGGGGTCCTGCACCCGCTCCTGGTCGCCCTCACCCCCCTCGCCCCGTTCGCCGCCTTCCAGGCCCTCGTGCTCGCCTCGCTGGCGCTGGCGGGCCCGCTCGTCTTCCTCTACGTCCGCCGGCTGGGCGCGGACCGGGGCGGGGCGCTGGTCGCCGCGCTGGGCTTCGCCCTCGGCCCCCACCTCGTCGCCCACCTCGGCGACACCGCGTGCGTGGTGGCGGCCCCGGCGCTGCCGCTCGTCCTTCTCGCCCTCGAGGCGCACCTCGCGCGCCCCCGCGCGACGACCGCGACCGGCCTCGCCCTCGCCGTCGCCCTCCTCGTCCTCGCCGGCTCACCCGAGGCCGTGGGCGCCGGGGCGCTGCTCGCCGGCACGCGGGCGCTCCTCGCGCTCCCCGGCCGGGGACGCGGCGGGCTCGGCGTCCGCGGCGGCGGCCGTCCTCGCCGGGGTCCTGCTCGCCGCCCCCCAGCTCGTCCCCACCTTCATCGCCCTGCGGGAGGCGGGCCCGGGCGGTGTGACGGGAGCGAGCGCGCCCGAGGCCCCGGTTCTCGCCGGCCTCAGCGGGCTCGTGGTGCGCTACGTCTCCCACGCCCCGGCCGCCGTCTTCGCCCTGGCCGCCGTGCCCCTCCTCGCGAGCCTCCCCGCCCTGCGCTTCCCGTCGCTCGCGGCGGGCCTGACCCTCGCCGTCCTCGTCGCTCGGGGGGTTCCTGCCGACGGGGGCGCGCTGGCGCTCGCCTTCGACCTCGCGCTGGCCGTCCTCGGCGGGATCTCGCTGTCCGCCCAGCGGGGCGGCGAGCCGCGCGAGCGTCTCCTGCGGCGGCTCGCCCTCTTCGTCGCGCTGTGCGCCGCGGCGTCCCTCTCGATCGCCACCACCGTCACCGGTCCCCTCTCCCCGGAGCTGGCGGCGCCGGTGGGCCTGCTCGCGCTCGGCCTCATCCTCTACTTCGTCCTTGCGGAGAGCGGTGACGCGGTGCTGCGCAACGTCTTCCTGCTGCCGCTGCTGGCCTCGTTCCTGATGCAGCCCTGGGGCCGGCACGCCTGGGCGGGCGCGCCCACGGCGGGGGAGATCGAGGAGCCGACCCCCACCCGCGCGGCGGTGGACCGGGCCATGGGCCCCCGGCGCCTGGAGCGCACGCTGACCCTCTCGACCGCGTGGCCGAGGGCCGGGGAGCGGGATCTCGCCTGGGCCAACCTCGCGAGCTTCGCCGGGCGCCGGAACGTGAACGGCTACGACCCCCTGGTGCCCGCCTCGCGCCGGGCAGTCCTGGACGGCATGGGAGCGGACGGCACGCTTCCCCGCTCGCTTCCTCGAGACGGACCCGGGACGCCTCGAGCTGCTCGGCGTGCGGTGGGTCCAGGTCCCCACCGCGGCGCTCGCGCTGCCGGCGGGTCCGGACGGCCTCGGCCAGCCGCTCGACGTGGTGCTGGAGCCCGACCGGCCGCACCTGTTCCCGCTGCCCATCACCGTCGCCACCGAGGTGCGGGTCGTCTCCTTCCTCGCCGGGGCGGTGCTGGCCGAGCAGGGCCAGGTGGTGGCGGAGTGCGTGGTGCGCCTCGCGTCGGGGCGCGAGATCTGGCACCCGATCCGCGCCGGGGTGGAGACCGCCGAGTGGGCCTGGGAGCGCCCGGACGTGCGCGCGGCGGTCCGCCACGACAAGGCGACCGTCCACGCGAGCTTCCCCGCGCGCGAGGGGTTCACCGGGCACCAGTACCTCGGCGTCCTGCGGCTGCCCGGGCGCTTCGCGGTCGCCTCGCTGCGCATGCGCGCCTGGCCCGGGGCCCCGCCCCTGTGGCTCCTGCGGGCGGGGCTGCGCGACGCGGAGTCCGGCCGCGGGGTGGGCCTCTCGACGGCCTCCGCCTACGTGAGCGACGAGGTGCGGCTCGCGGAGACGGCGGGCACTCCGTGGGCGAGCCTCTTCGAGGTGCGCCGGGGGATCGGCGAGGCCTGGGTGGTCGAGTCGCTGCGGCGGCTGCCCGACGAGGCCCGGCTCCTCGACGTCCTGCGCGCCCCCACCCGGCTCGGCGTCGACGCGAGGCGCGAGGCGCTCGCGACCGAGGCGGACGCCCGGGGCTTGGCCCTGCCGGCGGGCAGCCGCTCCTCGCCCGCCGATCTCGCGCGCGCGACCGCGGGCCGGATCGTCGTCCGGGCGGCCGGCCCCGGGCTTCTCGTGGTGGCCGAAGGCTTCGACCCCGGGTTCTCGGCCCGGGTGGACGGCCGGGAGGCGAGCGTCCTGCGCGTGAACGGGGACCGCATGGGCGTCGTGCTCCCCGAGGGCACCCACCGCGTCGTGCTCACCCACCGCGCGCGGGGTGTCGGAGCGGGCCTCGCCCTCGCCGCCCTGGCCGCGATCGGGCTCGCCGCCGGTCTCGTCCGCCGCCGCCGCCCGGTTTGACCCTCGAAGAGGGCGCGTGCTAGCTTCCTTCGTTTCCGCGTCGAGCGAGCGATGAGCGCAGAGAAGCCCGGCCTCAGCATCTTCTTCCCGGCCTACAACGACGCGGGCACCATCGCGAGCCTGGCCGTCGTCGCGCACATGACCGCGCGCCGCCTCACCGACGACTACGAGGTGATCGTGGTCGAGGACGGCAGCCCCGACCACACCGGCGAGCTCCTCGACGAGATGGCCCGCCACTTCCCGTGGCTGAAGGTCGTCCACCACGAGAGGAACCGCGGCTACGGCGGGGCGCTGCGCACCGGCTTCGCCACGGCGTCGAAGGAGCTCGTCTTCTACACGGACGGGGACGCCCAGTACGACCCGCGGGAGATGACGCGGCTGTGGGAGGCGTTCTCCCCGGCCGTCGACTTCGTCAACGGCTACAAGATCTCCCGCAACGACCCCCTCCACCGGGTCGTCATCGGCCGCGTCTACCACTGGTTCGTGAAGCTCGCGTTCGGCCTGCGCCTGCGCGACGTGGACTGCGACTTCCGCCTCATGCGCCGCAGCGTCTTCGAGAAGGTCCGCCTCACGCGCTCCTCGGGGGTCATCTGCGTCGAGCTCATGAAGAAGGTGCAGGACCACGGCTTCCGCATCGCCGAGGTGCCGGTGCACCACTTCCACCGCAGCTACGGCAAGAGCCAGTTCTTCAACTTCCGCCGGGTCGCCCGCACGCTCGCCGACCTCGCGCGGCTGTGGTGGGAGCTCGTCGTGCGGCGGCTGCACCTGAAGGCCGGCTCCGAGCACGCCGCGCAGGAGGCGCGGCCGTGAGCGACCACCGCGACTTCTACCGCGGCCGCCGGGTGCTGGTGACCGGCGGCCTCGGCTTCATCGGCTCGAACCTCTGCCGCACCCTGGCCGACCTCGGCGCGCAGGTGACCGCGGTGGACAGCCTGCTCCCCGACTACGGGGGGAACCTCTTCAACCTCGACGGCTACGAGGAGAAGGTCCGCATCAACATCGCCGACGTGCGCGGGCACGGGATGGAGTACCTGGTGCGCGGCCAGGAGGTGCTGTTCAACCTGGCCGGCCAGGTGAGCCACATCGACTCCATGACCGACCCGGTGACCGACCTCGAGATCAACTGCACGAGCCAGCTCCGTGTCCTCGAGGCGGTGCGCCGGGGCAACCCGGAGCTGAAGGTCGTCTACGCGGGCACGCGGCAGGTCTACGGCAAGCCCCTCTACCTCCCGGTCGACGAGAAGCACCTGCTCCAGCCGGTGGACGTCAACGGCATCAACAAGATCTCGGGCGAGTTCTACCACCTCGTCTACCACCAGGTGTACGGGATCCGCGCCTCCTCGCTGCGCCTCACGAACACCTACGGGCCGCGCCAGCTCATCCGCCACAACCGCCAGGGCTTCATCGGCTGGTTCGTGCGCCGGGCGGCGCTGGGGGAGCCGATCCAGATCTTCGGCGACGGGAGGCAGAAGCGCGACTTCAACCACGTGGCGGACGTGGTGGACGCCTTCCTCCGGGCGGGGGCCGATGGACGCGGTGGACGGGCAGGTGCTGAACCTCGGCGACGAGAGGCCGGTGTCGCTGCTCGAGCTGGTGGAGTTGCTCCTCGACGTGGCCGGGGGCGGCTCCTTCTCCCTCGTGCCGTTCCCCGAGGAGCGGAAGCGGATCGACATCGGCGACTTCTACGCCGACATCTCGAAGGCGAGGGCGGTGCTCGGCTGGTCGCCCACGGTCCCCCTGCGCGAGGGGCTGCGCGAGACGGTCGACTACTACCGCCGCCACCGGGAGCACTACCTGTGAGCGCGCGAGCTCCCGTCCCCTTCGTGGACTTCAAGGCCCACGTGGCCGCGCACCGCGCGGGAGCTCGACGAGGCGGTCGGCGCGGGTCCTCGACTCCGGCTGGTTCGTCCTCGGGCCCGAGGGCGAGGCCTTCGAGCGCGAGCTGGCCGAAGCGCTCGGCGCGCGCGAGGCGGTGGCGGTGGGGAACGGCACCGACGCGCTGCACCTCGCCCTGCGCGCGCTCGGCGTCGGGCCCGGGGACGAGGTCGTCACCACCTCGATCTCCGCCGCCTTCACCGCCCTCGCGGTGCTCCAGGCGGGGGCGACGCCCGTCTTCGTGGACGTCGACCCGCTGACGCTGAACCTCGACCCCGACGGCCGTCGCGCGCGCGCGTCACGCCCCGCACGAAGGCCCTCCTCCCCGTCCACCTCTACGGCCACCCCGCGGACATGGCGCCCCTCCTCGCCCTCGCCGCCGAGCGGGGGATCGCCGTCCTCGAGGACGCCTGCCAGGCCCACGGCGCCCTCTACGAGGGCCGGCCGGTCGGGACGCTCGCCGGGGAGCGCGGCATCGGCGCGCTGTCCTTCTATCCCACCAAGAACCTCGGCGGCCTCGGCGACGGGGGCGCGGTCCTGGTGAACGACCCCGCGGTCGCGTCCCGCCTGCGCCGGCTGCGCAACGGCGGGCAGAGCGACCGCTACCGGCACGAGGTCCCGGGGGTCAACAGCCGTCTCGACGAGCTGCAGGCGGCCCTCCTGCGGGTCGGCCTGCGCCACCTTCCCGCCTGGACCGATAGGCGCCGGGCGCTCGCGGCCTTCTACCGGCGGGAGCTCGCGGGCTCGGGCGTCGAGCCGCTGCGGGAGCAGCCGTACGCGCGCGCCGTCCACCACCTCTTCGTGGTGCGCCACCCGCGGCGCGACGCGCTCATGGCCGCCCTGGCCGAGCTCGGGGTGGGAACGCTCATCCACTACCCGATCCCCCTCCACCTGCAGCCCGCCTTCGCCGCGCTCGGCGGGAAGCCTGGGGACCTGCCGGTGGCCGAGACGGCCACCGGCGAGATCCTCTCCCTGCCCCTCTACCCGGAGCTCACCGACGAGCAGGCGGGGGCGGTGGTCGAGGCCGTGCGCGCCGCCACGAGGCGCGTCCAGTGCTAGGATCGTCGTCGAATGAGCGACCTCCTCGCTGAGCTGCTCCGCCGGATCGCCGACCGTTCGGCCCGCGTCGGCGTCATCGGCCTCGGCTACGTCGGCCTGCCCCTCGCGCTCCTCTTCGAGGAGTCGGGCTTCCCGGTCGTCGGCTTCGACGTCGACCCCGCCAAGCCGGACGCCCTCCACCGCGGCGAGTCCTACATCCGCCACATCGGGGCGGAGCGGGTGGCGGGGGCGTTCGCCCGGGGCCGGATCGTCGCCACCACGGACTTCGACCGCCTCGGCGAGTGCGACGCCATGCTCATCTGCGTCCCCACCCCGCTCGGCCGCCACCGGGAGCCGGACCTCTCGTACATCCGGATGACGGCGGACGAGGTCGCCCGGCGCCTGCGGCCGGGCCAGCTGGTGGTTCTCGAGTCGACGACCTACCCCGGGACGACCCGCGAGGAGCTGCTCCCGCGCTTCGCCGCCCGGGGCCTCGAGTGCGGGCGGGACTACTTCCTGGCCTTCTCGCCGGAGCGCGAGGACCCCGGGAACAAGAGCTTCCACACCCAGAACATCCCGAAGGTCGTGGGCGGGATCGACGCCGCTTCGAACGAGGCGGCGGTCGCCCTCTACGGGGCCGCCATCGCGAGGGTGGTCCCCGTCTCCTCGCCGGAGGTGGCGGAGGCGGCCAAGATCCTGGAGAACGTCTTCCGGGCGGTGAACATCGCCCTCGCCAACGAGATGAAGCTCGTCCTCGACCGGATGGGGATCAACGTCTGGGAGGTCATCGAGGCGGCGAAGACGAAGCCGTTCGGCTTCATGCCCTTCTACCCGGGCCCGGGCCTCGGCGGGCACTGCATCCCGCTCGACCCCTTCTACCTCGCGTGGAAGGCGGCCGAGCACGGGACGTGGGCGCGCTTCATCGAGCTCGCCGGCGAGATCAACGCCGCCATGCCGCAGCACGTGGTCGAGCGCACCGCCCGCGCGCTGAACCGCCACGGCAAGAGCCTCCGGGGATCGAAGGTGCTGGTCCTGGGCCTGAGCTACAAGGCCGACATCGACGACGACCGCGAGTCGCCCTCGTTCGAGATCATCGAGCGGCTCCGGGCGGCGGGGACCGAGGTGGCCTACTGCGACCCCTACATCCCGGTGGCCCGGCCCGGCCGCGAGCACGACATCCGCCTCTCGTCGGTCCCCTGCACGGCGGAGGAGTTCGCCCGCCACGACGCGCTCGTCGTTTCCACCGCCCACTCCGACTTCAAGGACGCGCGGCTCTTCTCCGGGGCGAAGCTCGTGGTCGACACCCGCAACCTGACGGCGCCGCTCGGCCTGGGGCGAGAGGGCGGGCCGGGCCCGGAGGTCTTCCGGGCGTGAGCTACCCATGAAGATCTTCGTCCCCGGGCGGATCTGCCTGTTCGGGGAGCACTCGGACTGGGCGGGGGGCTACCGGCGCATCAACGGGGAGATCGAGAGAGGCTACACCCTCATCTGCGGCACCAACCAGGGCATCCACGCCGAAGTGGAGCCCCACCCGACGGCGCTCGTCCTCACGTCCACGACGCCGGACGGGGAGACCCACGGGCCGCACGAGATCCCGTTCGAGCCCCAGGCCCTGCTCGAAGAGGCGCAGGGGGGCGGCTTCTTCTCCTACGCGGCCGGCGTCGCCTACCAGGTGCTGACGAACTACCGGGTGCGCGGCCTCGTCGTCCGCAACTTCCGGACGGACCTCCCCATCAAGAAGGGCCTGTCGTCGAGCGCCGCGATCAGCGTGCTGACGGCGCGGGCCTTCAACCGCGTCTACGACCTGCGGCTGACCGTCCGGGGCGAGATGGAGCTCGCCTACCAGGGCGAGATCACGACCCCCTCCCGCTGCGGGAGGATGGACCAGGGCTGCGCCTTCGGCGACCGCGCCGTGCTCATGGAGTTCGACGGCGAGCGCCTCTCGACGGAGGAGGTCCGTCCCGCGCGGGAGCTGCACTTCGTCGTCGTGGACCTCAAGGCCCGGAAGGACACCGTCGAGATCCTCAAGCGGCTCAACCGCTCGTACCCGTACGCCGAGGGGCCGCTGGAGAAGGGGGTCCAGGAGCTGCTCGGGCCGATCAACCGTAGGATCGTCCACCAGGCCAGGGAGGCTCTCGCGAAGGGCGACGCCGAGCGTCTCGGGGCCCTGATGGGCGAGGCCCAGGCGTTCTTCGACCGCTACGCCGCCCCTGCCTGCCCCGAGGAGCTCGGGGCCCCGGCGCTGCACCGCGTGCTCGCGCACGAGGCGCTGCGGCCGCACGTCTGGGGAGGCAAGGGCGTCGGCTCGCAGGGCGACGGGTCGGCCCAGTTCGTGGCCCGCTCGACGGCGGACCAGCGGGCGGCGATCGAGATCCTCGAGCGGGACCTGGGCCTCGCGGCCCTGCCGCTCACCCTCGGCACCGGCCCGCGGGTGCGCAAGGCCCTCATCCCGGCGGCGGGCTTCGGGACGCGGCTGTTCCCGGCCAGCAAGGCCACGAAGAAGGAGCTCTTCCCGGTCGTCGACCGCGACGGCATCGCCAAGCCCGCGATCCTCCTCATCGTGGAGGAGGCCCTCGAGGCGGGGATCGAGGACGTGGTGGTCGTCGTCCAGGAGGACGACCTTCAGGACTTCCGCTCGTTCTTCAACCAGCAGGTCTCGATCGAGAACTACAACAAGCTGCCCCGGCACTTCCAGGACTACGCTCGGCGCCTCCTGGAGATCGGCCGGCGGGTCACCTTCGTGACCCAGTCGGCCCAGGAGGGGTTCGGACACGCGGTCCTCTGCGCCCGCAAGGCGCTCGGCGAGGAGCCGTTCCTGCTGATGCTGGGGGACCACCTGTACCGATCGACGGTCGAGGCCTCCTGCGCCCGGCAGGTGCTGGAGGCCTACCAGGCCTCGGGGACGAGCGTCGTGGGCCTGCGCCGTACGCCGGAGGGGGAGATCGCCGCCTTCGGCGCCGCCACCGGCGTGTGGCTCGAGCCCGAGCGGCTCCTCAACATCACCGAGTTCGCGGAGAAACCGACCGTCGACTACGCCCGCAGCCGCCTCCGGGTTCCCGGCCTCCCCGACGGGGAGTACCTGACCGTCTTCGGCCAGTACGTCGTCAAGCCCCAGCTGTTCTCCTACCTCGAGGAGCACATCCGCCACAACGTGCGCGAGCGGGGCGAGTTCCAGCTCACCTCCGCCCTCGACCGGCTGCGCCAGGAGGACGGCTTCCAGGGCCTCGTGGTCCGGGGTCGCCGCTTCGACATCGGCCTGCCGGAGCACTACCTCGAGACGCTGCGGACCTTCCGGGAGGCTTGAGCATGGAGAGGAGCCGCGTCCTGGTCGTCGTGCCCACCTACAACGAGCGCGAGAACGTCCGCCCGCTGGTGAGCGAGCTGCTCGCGCTGGGGGATGGCGTCGACGTCTGGGTGGCCGACGACGGGAGCCCCGACGGCACCGCCGACGTGGTGCGCGAGATGATGGCCGAGCGCCCGGGGCGGGTGGACCTGCGGCTGCGCGCGGAGAAGGCGGGGCGCGGGGCGGCGGTGATCGCCGCGTTCCGCCGGGGCCTCGCCGACCCTAAGGGTTACGGCGTCTTCTTCGAGATGGACGCCGACTTCTCCCACCACCCGCGCGAGGTGCCGAAGTTCCTCGCCCGGCTCGAGTCCTGCGACATGGTGGTGGGCTCGCGCTACGTGGAGGGCGGCGGGACTTCCGAGTGGGGCTTCTGGCGGCCGCTGCTCTCGGGGCTCGCCAACCGGTACATCGCCCTCGTGGCCGGCGTCCCCATCCGGGACACCACGAGCGGCTACCGTGCCTACCGGCGCGAGGTCCTCGAGGAGACGGAGTTCGACCGCATCCGGATCCGCGGCTACGTCGTGCACGGGGAGATGGCCTACCAGGCCTGGGTGCACGGGTTCCGCCTGGGCGAGGTGCCCATCCACTTCAAGAACCGCGCGCGGGAGGCCTCGAAGCTCACCGGCGAGGAGATCTACACGGCGCTCGTCAACTTCGCGCTGCTGCGCTTCCGCTACGGCTGGCGGCCGCGCCGGCGGGAGGGAGGGCCCGGCCACGCCTGAGGCGACGGAACCGGGGGTTGACCCCGGTCTCGTGCGGGCTCGGCCGCACGAGGTCGTGCGTGGTAGGGTGGATGCCGGATGAAGACCGCCACCCTCGCGCTCGGCGACCGGTTGATCGGCGAGGGCCAGCCGTGCCTGGTGGTAGCCCACGTCGGCACCGCCCACGAGGGCGACGCCGACGCCGCGCTGCGCCTCATCGAGGCGGCCTTCCAGGCGGGCGCCGACGCGATCGCCTTCCCCGTGTTCCGCGCCACGGACCTCCTCGCGCGGCGCCACCCGGAGCGCAAGGGGCTCGAGGCCGCGGAGCTCTCCGGCCGGGAGTGGAAGAAGGTACTCGGGTCGGCCAAGGCCTCCGGCCTCGCCGTGGTCGCCGAGGCCTTCGACCTCGCGTCGCGGGACCTCGCGGCGGAGTCCGGGGTGGACGCCTTCCAGGTCCACCCGACGGACCTGGACCATCCCGAGCTCCTGCGTGCGCTCGCCGCGACCGCTCGCCCCGTCGTCGTCGGGGCGAGCGGCGCAGAGGAGCCTCTCCTGCGCGACGCCCTGGCCGCGGCGGGCGCCCTGGCCGCGCTCCTCGTGGGGCCGGCGGCGGCCCCCGCCGCCGCCGAGGAGCTGCGGCTCGGCGAGCTGGGCGGCCTCCGCGAGCGCCACCGGGTGCCGGTGGGCTTCCTCGACCCGACGGAGGGCGGGTCGGCTTTCGCGCTGCTCGTGCCCTCCCTCGCCGTCGCCCACGGCGCCGACTTCGTCGAGAAGCGCCTCACCCTCGACCGCAGCCGCAAGGGGCGGGACTGGGCGGCGGCCCTCTCCCCGGAGGACTTCTACCGGATGGTGGAGCTGCTGCGGCAGGCCGAGCGGGCCCGGGGCGACGGGGAGGCGCGCGCCGCGCGGGCGTGCTCGCGGGGACGCTCGATCGTGGCCGCCGCGCTCATCGGCCGCGGCGACGTCCTCATCGCGGAGATGCTGCGCTTCAAGCGCACCGACGAGCGCTTCGACCGGGGCCTCTCCCCGGCCGAGGCGCACCGGGTCATCGGCCGGCGGGCCAGCCGTCCCATCCAAGCCGACGAGACGATCAGGGAGGACATGCTCGAATGAAGACGCTCGTCACGGGCGGCGCCGGGTTCCTGGGGAGCCACCTCGCCGAGGCGCTCGTCGCGGGAGGCCACGAGGTCCACGTCATCGACAACCTCTCGACCGGCTCCATCGAGAACATCGAGCACCTGAAGGCGAACCCCCGCTTCCGCTACACGATCGACACCGTGCTCAACGAGCCGGTGCTCGCCGAGCTCGTGGACCGGGTGGACGTCGTCTTCCACCTCGCGGCGGCGGTGGGGGTACGCCTCATCGTCGAGAGCCCCGTCAACACCATCGAGACGAACGTTCACGGCACCGAGATGGTCCTCAAGCTCGCCAACAAGAAGCGCAAGAAGGTGCTGATCACGTCCACCTCCGAGGTCTACGGAAAGGCGAACACGGTGCCCTTCCGCGAGGACGGGGACCTCGTGATGGGCCCGACCTCGAAGGGGCGGTGGAGCTACGCCTGCAGCAAGGCCATCGACGAGTTCCTCGCCCTCGCCTACCACAAGGAAAGGCGGCTCCCCGTCGTGGTGGCGCGCCTGTTCAACACGGTGGGTCCCCGCCAGACCGGCCGCTACGGCATGGTCATCCCGAGCTTCGTCAAGCAGGCCCTCCTCGGCCACCCGCTCACGGTGTACGGGGACGGCACCCAGACCCGCTGCTTCACGTACGTGGCCGACGTGGTCGGACAGCTCATCGCGCTCGCCGAGGAGCCGCGGGCGGTCGGCGAGGTGTGGAACGTGGGCAACGACCGGGAGGAGATCACGATCCTCGACCTCGCGCGCCGGGTGGTGGCCCGCGCCGGCTCGAAGAGCCCGGTCGAGCTCGTGCCCTACGACCGGGCCTACGAGGAGGGCTTCGAGGACATGCTGCGGCGGGTGCCCGACCTCTCCAAGCTGCGGGCGCTGACTGGCTACGAGCCGAGGGTGCAGCTCGACGAGATCCTCGACCGCGTCATCGCCCACTTCACATCCGACGCCACCCGGCTGTGAAGCCGGCCGAGTACCGCCGGATGTACGCGGCGGAGGAGGCGCAGTGGTGGTACGCCGGCCAGAGGGCGATCGCCGCCGCGCTGCTCGAGCGGGCCCTCGGGGACCCGGCGGCGGAGCGGCGGCGCCTGCTCGACGCCGGCTGCGGCACGGGTTTCAACCTGCTCACCCTCTCCCGGCTCGGCGACGCCGTGGGGGTCGACCTCGCGCCGGAGGCGCTCGCCTTCTGCCGCGAGCGCGGCGTGCGGGCCCTGCGGGCGAGCCTGCTCGGCCTCCCCTTCCCGGACGCCGTCTTCGACGCCGTGACCTCGTTCGACGTCCTCTACCACGCCTGGGTGACCGACGACCGCGCGGCGGTGGCGGAGATGGCGCGCGTCGTGCGTCCGGGAGGCGTCCTCCTGGTTCGCGTCCCGGCGCTGCGGGCCCTGTGGGGCGCTCACGACGTCGAGGTCCAGTCGCGCCACCGCTACACGCGGGGTGAGCTCGTGGCGCTCCTCGCGGGCAGCGGCCTGCGGGTCGAGCGGGCGACCTACTGCAACTCGATCCTCTTCCCGCTGCTCTTCGCCCGCCGGACCCTCGACCGGCTGCTCCGCCGCGAGGGCTCGGACGTGGGCTTCCTGCCCGCCCCCCTCGAGTGGGCCTTCCGGCGCGCGCTGCTGGTCGAGGCCGCGCTCGTGGGACGCGGCCTCTCCTTCCCGCTCGGTGCGAGCGTGGTGGCGGTCGCCCGCAAGCCGTAGCCGCGGGGCGAGAACGCTACCGACGGGCGACGACCGCGTAGTCGAGAGGCGCGAAGAGAAGCGCGTTCAGGCGCTCCGCGTTCTCGTTCAGCACCTTCGTGGCGGGGGGCGGGAGCGCCCCGCTCGGCAGGAGGGAGAGCCGTACGTCCTCGGGCACGGGCGAGTGCATCTCGACGAGCACTTCCCCGAAGCCGGCGGCCGCGACCATGAAGCGCAGGGTTTCGGGGTGAAGCGGGCGCTCGTGGGTGAGGTCGCGGATGTACACCTCGTGGAAGGCCAGCGCGGAGGCGGCATTGATGGTCTCCAGCACGAGCCGGCCGCCCGGGCGCAGCGCGCGGTGGGCCTCGGCGAGGAGCGCCGCCAGCACCGGGGGCGGCAGGTGCTCGGCGACCTGGGCGGAGAAGACCCCCCCGAGGGACCCCGGGGCCTGCGCCCGCAGGAAGTCCACGATGTCGCCGGCGACGACGTCGAGGCCCTGCTCCCGGCACTCGCCGACGGCCCGGGCGTTTCCCTCGACCCCGCGGCTCTCGACGCCGGCCGCGCGCAGGAGCTCCAGGAACTCGCCGCGTCCGCAGCCCAGGTCCACCACCGGGGAGAGCCCGGAGAACAGAGCCACGTAGCTCGCCTGCCGCTCGCGGATCGCCTCGCGGCTGCCCCGAAACTGGTTCTCGAAGGCGGTGTAGACGGAATCTCCGGCCGCGCGCCACGCCGTCCGCGCCACCTCGGGGGGGGGCGCGGCCGCGGCCAGGCTGGCTCGGACCGCTCGCACCTCCTCCGACACGACCTCCAGGCGGTCCCGCAGCGCGAGCAGGGCGTCCACCCGGTCCCGCATCGCCTCGAGACGGTGCTCGAAGGCCTGGAGGAGCAGCTGGGCGTCGGTCGGAGCCGTTGCCACCCGCGCCTGGTCTCGGGCGTCCATGACCGGCTCGACGCGCTGGGCGTACTCGACGACCACGCCGCCGAGCTGGCTCAGGCGGGCGCGAAGGTCGGCGGTGCCCTCGAGGTGCGCGTTGAGCAGCCGCACGAGAGCGGCGTTGAACCGCTCCTGCCTCTCCACCACGGGCGCGAGCGCGTCCCAGGCGCGAGCGCGAAGGGCGCCGGAAAGCCCCCCGCCCGCCGGCCGCTCCGGCACCGGCCAGAGTGCGTTGAGCTCGGCGAGCTCGGTGCGGATCGTGGTGTCCCTGTCCTCGGCGAGCGGGAGGGCGGCGAGCCGGTCGACGGCGGCCAGCGCCCGCGCGTAGGCTTCCTCCTCTTCCTCGAGACGGCGCCGCAGCGGTTCGAGATCCGGATGCTCGGTGGGGCCGGGCACGGGACGTATTGTAACGTCCGCTCCCGTGGGGCGGGTACAATGCGGTCGCCCAGCATGGACCTGCGATGAGCGAGGACCCAAAGCCCCGGCCGCTCCCGGAGCCACCCGACCCGGCCGCGGTGAACGCGGCGTGGGCGGCCGAGGCGGAAGGTCCGCGCGGCCTGGCCGGCCTCGTCTTCCGCGCCATCGACCGGCTGCTCGCCTCCCGCTTTGCCGCCCAGCGGGACTTCAACGCCAGACAGGTGCAGCTCGACAACGCGGTGCTCCGCTACGTGGGCGAGCGCTTCGCCGTCACCCACGAGAGCTACGACCACCTGCTCGGCTCGCTGGGCCGGCGCCTCGACGAGGTCGACGAGCGGCACCGGCGGCTGGAGGCCGAGGTCCAGGCGCACGTGCGCGACCTCGTCCGCCGGATCGACCTCGTGCTGGAGGAGTCGACGAGGGGGCAGCTCGCGCAGGACGGGGCGCTCGAGGACCTGCGCTCGCGCCTCCTCCGGCTCGAAGAGGGTCGGCGGCGGGACGGATGAAGTCGGTCCTCGTCTGCGCCGCGCAGGCGCCCTTCGTGACCGGCGGCGCCGAGATCAGCGTGCGCGAGCTGGCGCGAGCCCTGCAGCGCCACGGCTATCGGGTAGACGTCGTCGGCGTGCCCTTCCACGGCTACCCGCCGGCCGAGGTCCCGCGCCAGGCCCTCGCGTGGCGGCTCGTCGAGCTGCGGCACGTGACGGGCGAGGCGGTCGACCTCGTGATCCCGACGAAGTTCCCGAGCTACCTCGTTCGCCACCACCGCAAGGTGGCGTGGGTCTTCCACCAGTACCGCGAGGCCTGCGACCTCCTGGGCACCGAGCACAGCCCGCTCACCGACAGCCCGGAGGACCGCCGGCTCGTCGCGGCGATCCGGGCCATGGACCAGGAGGCTCTCGGGGAGTGCCGGGCGATCTTCTCGATCTCGAAGAACGTGGCGGGCCGCCTCGCCCGCTTCTGCGGCCTTCCCGCGACACCCCTCTACCCGCCCCCGCAGCAGCTCGGGCGCTATCGCCGCGACGGCTACGCCGATTTCCTGCTCTGTCCCGGGCGGCTGGACCGGACCAAGCGTCTGGATCTCGTCCTGCGGGCGCTGGCGCGCGCGGGGTCCCCGGCCCGGCTGAAGGTCGCGGGCGAAGGCCCGGGGCGACGCGACCTCGAGCGGCTCGCCTCCGAGCTGGGTATCGCCTCCCGGGTGGATTTCCTGGGCTTCGTCTCCGAGGAGGATCTCGTCGACCTCTACGCGGCGTGCCGCGCCGCCCTCTACACGCCCTTCGACGAGGACTACGGCTACGTCACGGTCGAGGCCTTCCTTTCCCGCAAGCCGGTCATCACGACCTCGGACGCGGGCGGGCCGCTCGAGTTCGTGGAGGAGGGGGTGAGCGGCTTCGTCGCGAGGCCTGAGCCAGAAGCCCTCGGTGACGCGATCGATCGGCTCTTCGCCCTGCCCGAGGGGCGCCTGCGGGAGATGGGCGAGAACGCCCTCCTCCGCGTGGCCCACATCTCCTGGGACGCGGTCGTCGAGCGGCTGACGGAGACGCTGCGGTGAGGCTCGCGCTGTGGACGCCGCGCGGCCGGGGCGGGTGGGTGGGAGCGCTCGTGTCGCATCTCGCGCGGGAGGCCGACCTCGTGGTGGTGGAGGGGGAGCCCGCGACGGCGGTTTCCGCGGACGTCCACGCCTACGACGTGGCCGACGAGCCCGGCCACGGGTTCGTGTATCGCGCGCTGCGGCGCGAGCCGGGCGTCGTGCTGCTGCAGGACTGGAACCTCCACCGCCTGGTCCAGGCCGAGACCGCGGGACGCGGGGATGCCGGGGGCTACCGTCGTGAGGCGCGACGAGAGCTCGGGGCGCGGGGGGAGTTCGTGGCAGAGCAGGTCCTCGCGGGCCGGGGCGGAGCGCTTCCCGCCCTGCTCCCCCTCAACGCACGCGTGCTCGAGGCGAGCCTCGGCTTCGCCACTTCGGACGGGGCGCTGCTGCGCCGGGCCGCGCCGCGCCTTGCCGGACGCCCCGCGGTCCTGCTGCCCTCGGATAGCCCCGGGGCCGCCGCCGTGGCCCTGGCCGCCCTGGCCCGCGCCGTTCGGGCGGACGAGGAGCGGCTTCGCCGCGAGGCGGCGGCCGACTGCGCTCCGGAAGGGACGCTGCTCGCCTTCGCCCTCGACGAGCTGCGGCCGGCGGCGCACGGGATCGGCCTCCCCGGCATCCCCGCCGACGTGCGGCCGCTCGTGGCGGGCCTCTTCCCGGAGGGCCGGTGAGGCCGCTGGCGCTGTCCGTCGTCGTCCCCGCCTACAACGAGGCCCTCCGCCTGGGCGTCACCCTGGCCCGCGTGGGGGAGCACCTCGGCGGGCTGAGCGTCCCCTACGAGATCATCGTGGTGGACGACGGCTCGACGGACGGCACGGCGGAGCTGGCCCGGGCGTCCGGCGGGCGGGTGCGGGTCCTGCGCCACGAGCCGAACCGCGGCAAGGGCTACGCGGTGCGCCGCGGGATGCTCGCCGCCACCGGCGAGCGGCGGCTCCTGACCGACGCGGACCTCTCGACGCCCATCGAGGAGCTCGCGAAGCTGCAGGCCGCGCTCGACGAGGGCTGCGACGTCGCGATCGGCTCGCGCGCGATCCCGGGCGCGCGCATCGAGGTGCACCAGCCGGCCTACCGGGAGGCCATGGGACGCGTCTTCAACCGGCTCGTCCAGGCCCTGCTCCTGCCCGGTCTCCACGACACCCAGTGCGGCTTCAAGCTCTTCTCGGCCCGGGCGGCCGAGGCGTCCTTCGCGACCGCCGTCCTCGACGGCTTCTCCTTCGACGTCGAGGCGCTCTACCTGGCGCGCCTGCGGGGTCTGCGCATCGCGGAGGTGGCGGTCACCTGGCGCAACGACGCGGCCACCCGCGTCGGCCTCGGGGGAGGGGCGGCCGCCTTCGCCGACCTCGTCCGCATCCGGCTGCGCGCGTGGCGGGGGGCCTACGGGGCCTCGGCGGGCGGTGGAGCACCGACGTAGCGCACGTCCGCCCGCGCGCGGAGCTCTCGCACCCACGTCTCGATCCGCTCGTCGAGCGCGCGGCGCTCGAGGCGCGCGCGCAGCGCCTCCTGCTCGTCCTCGAAGGCGGGCCCGGCGGGCTGCCCCGCCCGCTCCTCCTCCCAGGCCTTGCGCACCTCGTCGTCGCTCACCCGCACCTGCGGCCGGAAGCGGAATTCCACGTACTTCAGGATGGCGATCTGCCTCGACAAGAGCCGCCGCCGCTCCGTCTCCGGCACCTCCTCCCGCAGGGCCGGCCGCGCCTCGAGGAGGTCCGCGAGCGCCAGATCCTCTTCTTCGCGGGTGACCTCCGCCTGCGGCAGCCGTGCCGCCTCGCCGTGCATCAGCCTCTCGTCGATGGCGGCCTCCCGCGCCGCCTCCTCGCCGAGGCCTCGCACGGCCCGCAGCGCGCGCACGTCGCTCAGGAGGAGCGGGCGCTCGTCCACCACGGCGACGATGCGCTCGACGACCTCGACGCGCGGCGGGGGAAGGGCCGGCTGGCCGAGGGCCAGCCCGGGGACGAGCACGAGGGCGGCGGCGAGGCTAGAACGCATGGCCGATGCTCAGGTGGAAGCGCGAGCGTCCGTCGTCGCCCGGCTGCGGATCGAGAACGTAGCCCCAGTCGAGGCGGACGGGGCCGATGGGCGTGCGGTACCGCAGGCCCACCCCCGCGCTCCAGCGCAGTGCCGAGAGGTCGACGTCGCCCGTCCGAAGGTAGACGTTGCCGGTGTCGAGGAAGCTCGCGAGCTGGAACGCGCGGGTCATGTTGTAGCGCAGCTCCACGCCTCCGAGCACGACCGCGTTGCCCCCGGTCGGGTACAGCTCGCCGTTCGTGCCTTCGACCTTCGGGCCAACCCCGTCGACGGGGAAGCCCCGGGGGCCGTAGTCGCCGCCGGCGAAGAAGCGCTCGGGCAGCGGCAGGAGCGGCCCCTCGTTGCCGAACGTCTCGGCGAGGCCGACCCTCGCGGAGACGACGGACACGAGGTCGGTGCGCAGCCGGCGAACGCTCGCGGCCTGGAGGAAGCCCCGGAGGTAGCTCACCCCCCCCAGGGCCTCGAGCGACAGCTGCAGGTCGGCGCCGAGGAAGACCCCCCGCTTCGGCTCGAGGGGGTCGTCACGGGTGTCGAACAACACGGAGGCGGAGGGTCCCGACACGGCGTAGGTGCGGTACTGCCGGTCGAGCTCGTCGATCGGCACCTCGACGTTGTAGACGTTCGTATCCTGGTAGAAGTAGCGCAGGATGAGGCTCGTGCGCCGGTCGATCGTTCGCCCGGCCTGCACGATCCCACCCTTGCGGTTGTAGTCGAAGGTCGTGCGGTCCTCCTCCTCCCAGAAGGCGGTGGCGAACGAGTCGAGCCGCCGCCCGAACAGCCAGGGCTCGCGCAGGTTGAGGAGGAAGCGCGTGCCGCGGACGCTCGCGCGGGCGAAGACCGAGGCGGTGCGGCCGGCGCCGCCGAGGTTGCGCCGGGTGAGCTCGATGCTCCCGCGCACCCGGTCCTGCTCGGAGTAGCCGACGCCCCAGGACCAGGTCGTGCGCGGGGCCTCCTGCACGCTCACCACGACGTCCCTGCGCCTCGCCCGCTCGGGGTCGAGCTCGGCGATCGACACCCTCTCGAAGATGCCGAGTCCCGAGAGTCGGCGCTGGCTCTCGAGGAGTCGCTCGAAGGAGAAGGGCTCTCCCGGCTGGAGGACCATCTCCCGCTCGATGGTCGTGGGCCGGGTGTGCCCGAGCCCGGCGAGCACCAGGTGCTCGACGACCGTGCGGGGCCCGGGCTCGACCAGCAGCCTGACCGAGGCCGCGTCGCGGGCCTCCGAGAAGGTGACGTCGGGCCGAACGCGGGCCTCGAGGTGGCCGGCCCTCCGCCAGGCGGCGAGGAGGGCGTCGCGGCTGCGGGCCACGTCCCGCAGGCGGTAGGGGAGCCCGGGTCGCAGGGAGATCTCCGGGGCTTCCTCCGGCCCCCCCGCCTTCGGCAGCGCCGGCCCCTCGATCTCGACCCCGCTCACGACCGCGCGGGGCCCGGGCCGGGCGAGGAAGACGACGGGGAGAGCGCCCCCTCCCTCCGCGACCTCGGCATCGACCTTGGCCTCGAAGTGCCCGCGCTCCTCGAGACGGGAGACGAGGAGCCGGGCGTCCTCCTCGAGGGCCGCGTCCACGAGGGGCCGGCCCGGCTGGGTGCGGAAGCCCTCGAGGAGAAGAGGGTCGGCGTCCCGCAGGTCGACGCGGGCCACCGTCGCCCGCGGTCCGGGCTGCAGGTCGTACACCACCGCTGCGCCCGCGGCCACCGGCTCGGTGGTCGCGCGCACGACGGCCTCGCGGTGGCCCTGCTCGCGGAGGTACGCCTCGATCCGCTCGGCCCCTGCCTCGAGGCTGTCGCTCGTCGCGCCGCCCTCGCGCACGAGGCCGCGCACCTCGGAGGTGAGACGGGCGGGCAGCGCCGCGCCGCGCACCTCGAGGCTCACCGGGGGCCCGGGAGCCACCCGGAAGGCGAGGTCCATGGTGCCGGGCCCGGGGTCGTAGGTCTCGCGCAGCTCCACCGAGGCCCGCCAGTGGCCGGCGTCCGAGAGGCGACGCCGCATCTTCTCCCGCGCGCTTTCCGCCCGCTCCCGGCGGAAGACCTCTCCGCCGCGGGGGGCCGCCAGCAGGTCGAGCTGCAGCGCCGCCACGTCGGCCCCGCCCTCCACGACGGCACGGCTCACCCGCACCCGGGGCCCGGCGCGGATGCGGAACACGGCGTCCGACCCGCCCACGACCTGCACCGTACGGGGCTCGACGAGGGCCTCGAGGTGGCCGCGCTGGGCGAGGGCGAGTCCGATGTCGCGCGCGGCGCGCTCGAGCGTCGCCGGCCAGAGCGGATCGCCCGCGCGCAGTCGCGCGAGGCGGGCCGCGGCGCCCGGCTCGAGGACGCGGTCCCCCTCGACGCGGACCGCGGCGAGGAGGGGGGCGGGCACGGGGCGGAACACGACGAGGACGCCCCCCTGCCCCGTCTCGCGCCGGGTCTCGACCACGACGTCCTCGAAGCGACCGGTTGCGAACATCAGCTCGACCGCCCGCCGCACCGCCTCGGGGTCGAGGGGCCGCCCCGGAACGAGGCCGACGAACGGCAGGAGACGCTCCCGGTCGGGGGACTCGATCTGCACGGCACGGACGAACTCGGCCGCGGCCGGGGCGGGGGCATCCGTCTGCGGGACGGGAAGGAGGGCGAAGACGAGGAGGGCGCCGGTGGGCATCAGCGGGACTGGCGGATGCGGACGTCGAAGGCCCAGCCGCGCTCGACGCCCGTCTTCGCCTGGCCGGGGTCCGTCTGGGTGAGGAGGAGCGAGAAGCGGTCGGTGAGGGTGTACTCCAGGGCGAGGATGCGCTCCTCCGTACCGCGCAGGTCCTGCGAGTAGAGGACGTTGAGGTCGGGGGTGAGGCGCTTTCCGACCGTGATGCGCGCGGTGGGGGTGCTCCCCGCCCCCCGCAGGAGCGAGGGGTCGATCGAGAAGCGGTTGAGGCCGAAGAGGCGTTCCGCCTCGCGCTCGAGGCCCATCGATTCGGAGATCCGGCCGGCCGCGAGCGTGGCGGCACCCGCCTTGGCGAGCTCCGCCTGGCTCTGGCGCGCCTGGGTCTGGGTCAGGTTCGCGACCTCGCTCTCGTCCTGGCCGGCGAGGAGGGCCAGGATCTGGAGCGACGAGAGCGGCGGGTCGGAGGTCAGGGTGGGGGTCACCCGCTCGAGCGTGCCCGAGACGCGCAGCGTCACGCGGTACGAGCGGATGCGGGTCTCGGCCTCGATGTCGAAGAGGGGATCGAGCCTCTGCGGGTTGACGAAGTCGAGGACGCCCCGCTGCACGACGTAGGTCCGGCCCTGGAAGTAGAGCCTCCCGCGCTCGATCTGGGCCCGGCCCGTGACCACCGGCGCCCGGGTCGTCCCCTGCAGGGCGACGTCGGCGCTCGCGGCGAGGGTGGCGAGGTTGTTGTCGATGCGCACCGTGCCCGGCGCGCGCACGTGGAGGTCGAGCTGCGCTCCCTCCTCGGCGAAGGAGGCCTCGGGGGTGGGAAGGGCTCGGCGGGCCGCGAGGATCTCCGAGGCCACGTCGTACCGGCGGGTGTAGAGAGCCTGCCGCACGTCGACGGTGCCCGTGATCCACTGCTTGGCCGCGTCGCCGAAGAGGCGCAGTTCGGCATCGACGAGGCTGCGCAGGCCTTCCGGGTAGCGCAGGGCGAGACCCCGCGCCGTGGGACGGATGTCGTACGACGTGAGCTTCCCGCCGGTGTACGCGGCCTGGCCCTCGATCGTGAGCCGCCCGCCCGCGAGGGTCCCCGCCACCTCCTCCAGCTCGGCCGCGCGTTCGGTGAAGCGCACGCGGCCCCGGAGCCCCTCGACGCCGTGCGGGAAGCCCCGAACCCGAAGCCCCGCCCCCTCGAGGGCGAGGGTCCCGAGGACGCGGGGAGACGCCCGGGTGCCGGAGACGTCCACCGCGAGGCGGGCCGCGCCCATGCCCCGCAGGCGCCGGGTCAGCAGGGAGAGCGCCCGCAGGTCCGCGCGCCCCTGCACGGAGACCGCGAGCGGCCCTTCGCCTAGCGCGTCCATCCCGCCCGTGACGACGAGATCGGTCCCCTCCCCGGTGAGGTGGAAGTCGGCGAGCTCGAGGCGACCCCCCGAGAACCTGAGGCGCACGGGCTCGCTGGCCCGGACGGGGAATTCCGGCAAGAGGAGCTGCAGGTCGGGAACGGTCGCCTCCGCTCGGATCTCCGCGGGCGTCTCCAGGGGCCCGCGCAGCCGCACATCGCCCGAGGCGAGGAGAATGAGGGCGGCGGGGAGGGCCGGCTGCACCGCGCGCAGGAAGGGGTCGAGGCTCGTGTCGCGAGCGCTCAGCGTGAGGTCCGCCGCGTACGGAGGGAGGGCGCCCACGGAGCCGACGAGGGCCATGTCGACGCGCGCCGAGCGGCAACGTCCGTCGATCGCCACGAGCCCGTCGCCCGTGCCGACCAGGCGCGCGTCGAGGGCCCCGATCCCCTCGTCGCCGAGAAACAACCGCGGGGAGCGCAGCACCGCGCGCAGCCGGGGCCGGGTGAGGGTGCCCTGCATCTCGAGGTGGCCCGACAGCCGGCCACCGTAGGTCACCCCCTCGGCCGGCGGAGGAGCGAAGGCGCCGAGATCCACGCCCTCCATCTCGCCGGAGCCGTCGTAGACGCCATCGTCGGTCACGCTGCCCCGGAACAGGATGCGACCGCCTCCGAGATGGGCCTCGCCGCGAGTGACCTCGGCGAGCCGGCCCTTCCATCGCGACTCGACGGTCGCCTCGTCGTAGGGGACGCTGTACCAGCGTCCCCCGCGTGCCGCTCCCTTCGCCTCGCCTTCGGGGGCGCTGCGCCGGCCCCGGACCGTGGCCTCCCCGGTGATGAGCCCGGACGCGACGACGTCCCACTCCATGAACGTCACGAGGTCCTCGACGGGCCACGCAGAGGCCCGGGCCCGGCCGTCGATCGCGTCGCGCAGGCCGAACCAGCCGATCTCGGCCCGCCCGTTCCAGGCGATCTCCCCCTGGCCCTTGCGCAGGACGAGGGGGCGCGAGTCGACCGCCTCGGCCGCGGTGTCGAACACTCCCGTCCACTCCGCCCGCCCCCAGTCGACCCCGGCGTACCCGACGTCCTGGCCGTCGAAGCGCCCCTCGATCACGGGCCAGTCGACCGTGCCGCGCCACCGGCCGCGGAAGGCCCCGCGCCCGGTGAAGCCGGCCGGCTGCGCCTCGGCGTTGCCGAGGGCGCGACGGACGCGGGTGAGCACCGTCTCCGTGGCGGCAAGGTCCCCGGTCTCCCCCTCGACCTCGAGGCGGGCGTGGTCTTCCGCGTCGACCTCTCCGCTCACGCGCCCCGCCATCCCGGGGCCCTGCAGCACGGCCCGCTCGTAGGTCTGCCGCCCGTCCTCGGCGCGCCAGTCGAGCCGCCCGGAGAGGGGGTACCGACCGTCCGCCCGCTCGGCGAGGTCCACCCCGATCGTCCCGCTCACGAGACGGGTCTTCCCCTTCGGCCAGCCCACGTCGACCTCGCCGGTGACGGCGGTGCCGAGGCGCATCTCGCCCCAGCCGAAGATCATGCGCAAGACGCCCTCCCCGTCCGCCTCCCGCACGGGACCCCGGATGTGGACGGGCCGGCCGGTGGCGGTCGGCGGCACGTCGACCGCGAGGCGGGCCGAGCCGCCGAGCGCGTCCACGTCGAGGTCCCGCAGCAAGAGTCCGTCGGTGCCGTCGTAGGCGAGTCCGCTCGCGAAGCGGGGGATCGCCACCCCCATGAAGGACCCGCCCGCCCCCTCCATGCGCCCCTCGATCCGGAGACGCGACCCGTCGATCGAAAGCAGGCCGTCCCACCGGGCCTTTCCCTCGAGGCCGAGGCCGGAGCGGAACACGTGCCGCTCGAGGACGGCGAGGTCGACCGGGCCCTCGAGGCTGAACTGGCCCTGCGGCCGGCCGGCGAGGCGGAGGCGGCCGTGGTAGGCGAGGTTCGTGTTCTCGGCCACGAGCCGGGCTCCCGGCACGTCCACTACGCCGCGGTGGACGACGACGTCGATCTCCGTGCCGACCGGGAGCTCGGGGGCGGCGCCCATCTTCAGCCGTCCGGGGCCGAAGGAGACGTGGCCGGCGAGCCCGCCTTCCGGCCGTCCGGCCAGGCGGCCGCGGAAGTCGGGCAGGTCGAGGTCGAGGGGGACACGCTCGTGGTTGAGCTGGAACTCGCCCCCGACGATCACCAGGCGCTGGATCGAGACCTGGAGCCCCCCGCTGCCGCTACCGCCTCCGATCTTCGGGATGTCGTCGCCGCCCGGACCGAGGGGCGGGCCGGGGAAGGCGTGTATGCGCAGGCGCAGGCCCTCGACGCGAACGCGGGAGAGCACGAGACGGTTCCCGCGCAGCGGCGCGAAGCTCGGCCGCACGCGCGCGAGCGGCACCTCGAGGAAGGGCGGCGCGTCGGGGCTGATCCCCCCCACCCGCAGCCCGCGCAGCTCCAGCTCCGCCGTGGCCGGCCGCAGGCCGAGCGACTCCACCCGGACCGGCCGCTTGAAGTAGCGGGAGAGGGCGTGCTCCACGAGCCGGGCACCCCACTCCGGCGCGCGCCACAGCGCGTAGGCGACCGTGGCGAGGGTGACCAGGGCGAAGAGGAACAGCCGGCGCCGCCGGGACAAGGGGGTGCCTTCCTAGCCCACGACCACCAGCAGCGCCCCGGACTCGACGGCCTGGCCCTCGCGGACCGCCACCTCCAGGACGCGTCCCGGGCGGGGCGCGCGGATCTCGTTCTCCATCTTCATGGCCTCGATCACGACGAGGCCCTGCCCGGCCGCGACGTCGGCGCCCACGGCGGAGAGGACGCGCACCACGCGTCCCGGCATGGGAGAGGCCAGGCGGGCCGGCCCCTGGGCCCGGTGAACGGGAGCGGAGGTGCCCCGCGCGGTCGCGGCGAGGTCCACGACCACGGTCTCGCCGGGGAGGACGACGGTGAAGCCGCCGGGGCGTGCCTCGAGGCCCACCTCGTGGCTCTCCCCTCCTACGAGGAGGCTCGCGAGGTGGGGGCCCCGGGGAGCCATCTCGACCTCGAGCGGCGAGCCGTCGAGGCTCACCGTGTAGCGCCCGCCCTTTCCGCGCACCTCGACGCGCAGCGTTCGACCGTCGACCGTCGCGTCGTAGATCAAGCACCCTCCCCGCGCGTGCCGTGAGCCTCGCGCAGGCCGGCCGCCCGCCAGGGGGGAAGCCCGGGGCTCGCCTCCGGGGGGATCACGCGCGACGACCGGCGCTCCTCGAACGCGCGGATCGCGGCCGCGGCCACCGCGATCTCGACCGATCGGGCCGGCCGGCCGTTGCGCGCCGCGAGCACGGTGTCGACGAAGCCGGTGTCGAAGTCCCCGGCGACGAAGTCGGGGTGGGCGAGGACCCTCTCGAAGAACGGCAGCGTCGTCTTGATCCCGAGGATGCGGTACTCGCCGACGGCGCGGCGCATCCTCGCAATGGCCTCGTCGCGGCTCTGCGCCCACACGACGAGCTTGGAGACGAGCGGGTCGTAGTGGATCGGCACCTCGCCGCCCTCGTCGAACCCGGAGTCGTTGCGCACGCCCGGGCCCCCCGGGGGCCGCAGCGCGAGGATCCGGCCCGGGCTCGGGAGAAAGCCCGCGTCCGGGTCCTCCGCGTAGACCCGGCACTCGATCGCGTGGCCCCGCTGGACGAGGTCCTCCTGCCGCAGCGGCAGCGGCTCGCCCTGCGCGACTCGGATTTGCAGCTTCACGAGGTCGACACCCGTCACCATCTCGGTGACGGGGTGCTCGACCTGGAGGCGGGTGTTCATCTCGAGGAACCACGGGTTCCTCTGCGCGTCCACCAGGAACTCGAGCGTCCCCGCGTTGACGTAGCCCACCCGGCGCACGAGCGCGACCGCGAGAGACCCCATGCGCTCGCGCAGCTCGGGAGTGAGGAGCGGGGACGGGCTCTCCTCGATCACCTTCTGGTGGCGTCGCTGGATCGAGCACTCGCGCTCGAAGAGGTGGACGGCGTGGCCGTGTTGGTCGGCCAAGACCTGGATCTCGACGTGCCGCGGCCGCTCGATCGCCTTCTCGAGGTAGACGCTCTCGTCGCCGAAGGCCCCCTTCGCCTCCGAGCGCGCCCGGGCGAGGGCGGGCAGGAGCTCGGCCGGGGTCGCCACGAGGCGCAGGCCCTTGCCTCCGCCCCCGGCCGCGGCCTTGAGCATGACGGGGTAGCCGATCCTCTCCGCCTCGCGGGCGAGGACGCCCTCGTCGGCGATGGGCTCGAGCGTCCCCGGCACCACCGGGACCCCCGCCGCCACCGCCTCGCGCCGGGCCGAGGTCTTCTCGCCCATGAGGGCGATCGTCCCGCTCCGCGGTCCGATGAAGACGATCCCCGCCTCCTCGCACGAGCGCGCGAGGTCCGCGTTCTCGGCGAGGAACCCGTAGCCGGGGTGGATGGCCTCCGCCCCGCTCGCCCGGGCGGCGTCGAGGATGCGGTCGATGCGCAGGTAGCTCTCGCGGGAGGGGGCGGGGCCGATCGGGACCGCCTCGTCGGCCAGGCGCACGTGGAGGGCCGTCCGGTCCGCCTCGGAGAACACCGCCACCGAGCGGATCCCCATCTCCCGGCAGGCGCGGATCACCCTCACCGCGATCTCCCCGCGGTTGGCGACGAGGACCTTGCGCAGCCCCTGCGCGCTCACAGGGGGATGTTCCCGTGCTTCTTCGGGGGGTTCTTGTCCCGCTTGCTGCGGGCCATCTCGAGTCCGGCCACGATCTTCCGCCGCGTCTGGCGCGGGAGGATCACCTCGTCCACGAAGCCGCGGTCCGCCGCGACGTAGGGGTTCGCGAACTTCTCCCGGAACTCCTCGACCTTCTGTTGCCGGAGCGCCGCCGGGTCCCCCGCGGCCGTGATCTCGCGGCGGTAGAGGACGTTCACCGCCCCCTCCGGGCCCATGACCGCGATCTCCGCCTGCGGCCAGGCGTAGTTGAGGTCGGTGCGGATGTGCTTGCTCGACATGACGCAGTAGGCCCCACCGTAGGCCTTGCGGGTGATGACCGTGACCTTCGGCACGGTCGCCTCGGCAAAGGCGTAGAGCAGCTTCGCCCCGTGCCGGATGATGCCCCCGTACTCCTGGCCGGTGCCGGGCAGGAACCCGGGCACGTCCTCGAACGTCACGAGCGGGATGTTGAAGGCGTCGCAGAAGCGCACGAAACGCGCCGCCTTCACCGAGGCGTCGATGTCGAGGCAGCCGGCGAGATGGGCGGGCTGGTTGGCCACGATTCCCGCCGGCCGGCCGGCGAAGCGGGCGAAGCCGACCACGATGTTGGGGGCGTAGTGCTCGTGGACCTCGAGGAAGCGGCCTTCGTCCACCACGGCCCGGATGAGCCGCTTCATGTCGTAGGGCTTCGCGGGTTCGGCGGGCACGAGCGCATCGAGGCCCTCGTCCTCCCGATCGGAGGGGTCGTCGGTGCCATGGAGCGGCGGCTCCTCGAGGTTGTTCGAGGGGAGGTAGGAGAGCAGCTCGCGGATGAGGGAGACGCAGGCCCGGTCGTCGTCCACCGCGAAGTGGGCGACCCCGGAGCGCGCGTTGTGGGTCATCGCCCCCCCGAGCTCCTCCTTGGTCACCTCCTCGTGGGTGACGGTCTTGATGACGTCCGGCCCCGTCACGAACATGTACGAGGTGTCCCTCACCATCACGTTGAAGTCGGTGATGGCGGGGCTGTAGACGGCACCCCCGGCGCAGGGGCCCATGATGGCGGAGATCTGGGGGACGACGCCGGAGGCCAGCGTGTTGCGCAGGAAGATGTCGGCGTAGCCGCCGAGCGAGGCGACGCCCTCCTGGATGCGGGCCCCTCCCGAGTCGTTGAGGCCCACGACCGGCGCCCCCATCTTCATGGCGAGGTCCATGACCTTGCAGATCTTGCGGGCGTTCGTCTCGGAGAGGCTGCCCCCGAAGACCGTGAAGTCCTGGGCGAACACGCACACGAGGCGGCCGTCTACACGCCCGTAGCCGGAGACGACCCCGTCTCCCGGCACCTTCTGCTCGGCCATGCCGAAGTCGAGACAGCGGTGCTCGACCAGCTTGTCGAGCTCCTCGAACGTTCCCTCGTCGAGCAGCATCTCGACCCGCTCCCGCGCAGTGAGCTTGCCGTCGCGGTGCTGGCGCTCGCGCCTCTCGGCGCCGCCCCCCTCCTCGGCTCGCCGGATGCGCTCCTTGAGGTCCTCGACGGGGGGCCGGGACATGCCTTCTCCTCTAGTTGAGCCCGCAGGTCCCGCCGCCGCAGGGGCCCGCGTCGCAGCCTCCGGCGGCGGGCGAGCACGCCCCCGCCCCGCACCCGGCGAACGCGGGCGCGGGGCTGGAGGTGGCCACCGCGAAGACCGACAGCTGCTTCTCGACGTCGGTGCGCGCGCACGTCGGGCAGGAAACCGCCTCCCCGAACCGCCGCACCAGCTTCTCGAAGCGGGCCCCGCAGCCGGGGCAGGCGTACTCGTAGATCGGCATTCCCGGCTAGCCCTTCTTCCCGGCCATCTGCGCCTTCACCTTCTCCCAGTCCTCGAGGAAACGCTTGAGGCCGCTGTCGGTCAGCGGGTGCTTGAGGAGGACGTTGAAGACGCTCGTGGGCATCGTGCAGATGTCGGCCCCCAGGCGCGCGGCCTCGACCACGTGCATCGGGTGGCGCAGGCTCGCGGCGAGGACCTCGCAGTCGAAGTCGTAGTGGTCGAAGATCTCGATGATGTCGGCGACGAGCTCCATGCCCGGGGTCGCGATGTCGTCGAGGCGGCCCACGAAGGGCGAGACGTAGCGCGCCCCTGCCTTGGCCGCGAGGAGGGCCTGGGTCGGGCTGAAGATGAGGGTCATGTTGACCCGCTTGCCCTCGCCGGCGAGCACCTTCGTGGCCTTGAGGCCCTCGGGGATGCAGGGCACCTTCACCACGATGTTCTTGTGCAGCGACGCGAGGTGGCGGCCCTCGCGGACCATGCCCTCGGCGTCGGTCGCCACGACCTCGCCGGAGATCGGCCCGTCGATGATGTTGCAGATCTCGACGAGGATCTGCTCGGGGTCGCCCGTCTCCTTCGCGAGGAGGCTCGGGTTGGTGGTGATGCCGTCCACGACGCCCAGCTTGGCCGCCTCTCGGATCTCCTTGAGGCTGGCGGTGTCCAGAAAGATCTTCATGATTGCTACCTACCTCTCCACCACGGGATTGCGCAGCACGCCCACCCCCTCGACCTCGACCTCCGCTTCGTCGCCCGGGCGGAGGGGACCGACCCCGGCGGGGGTGCCTGTGCAGATGATATCGCCGGGCAGGAGGGTCATCACGCGGGAGACGTACCAGACGACGTAGGCGACGGGGAAGATCAAGTCCTCCGTCGTCCCGTCCTGGCGGAGGTCCCCGTTGACGCGGGCGCTCACGCGGAGCCGGCCGAGGTCGAGGCCGGTCGCGAGGCAGGGCCCGAGGGGACAGAAGGTGTCGAAGCCCTTGGCCCGGGTGAACTGCACGTCTCTCTCCTGCAGCTCGCGCGCGGTGACGTCGTTCGCACAGGTGGCGGCGAAGACGTGGTCGAGGGCGCGCTCGGGACCGGGGAGGTCCGCCGCCGCCCGGCCGATCACGACCGCGAGCTCGGCCTCGTGCTCCACGCGGCCCGCCCACGCCGGGACGCGAATGGGCGCGCCCGGACCGACGACGGCGGAGGGGGGCTTCAGGAAGAGGAGTGGCTCCTTCGGCACCGGCTTGCCGCGCTCCTTCGCGTGGTCGGCGTAGTTGCGGCCGACGGCCACGATCTTCGAGGGCGCGGCGGGGGCGAGGAGGCGCGCCGAGGCCAGCGAGACCGTCTCGGACCCCGCGCGCGGCGCGTCCCAGGGCGCGCCCTCGAGGAGGCGGAGGTGCTCGCCCTCCTGGACGGCCCAGCGGGGACCGGCCCCGGTGAGGACGCGGTAGTAACGGGCCCCGCTCACGGGAGGCTCGCTTCCACCGGCTCGCTGGGCGCGCTCTCGTTGCCGGCGGCGTCGAGGGCGGTGACCGCGTAGCGGTACTCGACGCCGCGCTGCGCCCTCTCGTCGAGCCAGGACGCCTGGTTCGCCGCGAGCTCCGCCACCCGCTCCGGCTGGCCGCCGGGAGCCGTGCGGTAGACCCGGTAGCCGGCCAGGTCGGGCTCCGGAGAGGGGCTCCAGAGGACCTCGAGGCCGCTCTCTCGGGAGAGCACGGCCAGGCCCGCCGGGGTCGCGGGGGCGGCGATGTCGCGCACCGCGACACACGCCTCGTTCGAGGGCGCGCTCTCCACCAGGGGCTCGGTGGACGCCACCGCGCGCACGACGTAGCAGACGGTGGTGCCCGGCGGCGCCCCCGTGTCCTCGAGGCTACGCTGCTCGAGCGGCTCGCCCACGAGCGGCTCGTCGTAGGCGGCCCCGCCGACGCGGCGGTACATGAAGAATCCCCCCTGCCGGCGGCCCAGCGGGGAGTCCTCGGTCCCGGCACCGGTGCTCTTCGCCTCCGCGGCTGGCGCGACTGCCCCCGGCGCCGGCGCCCCCGGTACCGGCGCCGGCGCGGGCGACGCCGGGGCCGGGGCCGGCGCGAGCGCGGGCGGGGCGGCGGCTTTCGGCCGTACCCCGCGCCACGAGAGCCGGACGCCGCTCTCGGCGAGAACGGCGGCGAGCTCGTTGGGTGCTTCCAGCGGAGCCTGGGCCACGAGCGCCTGGGTCAGCGTCCGCTGCCCCTTGTGCCTGCCCGCGACCCCGCGTGCGGCCGCGCGGACGGTGGTCCCGGCTGACGGCAGCGGCAGCGTCGCGGCGACCGGCGCTCCAGGAACGGCCGGCACCGCGCGGCGGAGGCCGGCCTTCTCGAGATCCTTCGTCCCCTCCGTGTACAGGAACTCGACCGTGAGCGTCTCGTACGCCACCCCGTCCATGGACGCGGCCGGCGCCGTCGCGCGGACCTCGAGGGCTTCGCCACGCTGGGCGAGACGGAAACCCTGCGGCGCGGGCGGGGTGCGGCGCAGCGGCGGCTGCGGATCCCCCTTGTGACCGCACGCGGGGCCGAGGAGGGCCAGGGCGGCGAGGAGGAGTGGGGTGCGGTGTTCCATTACAGGATGAACCGGGAGAGGTCCTGGCCCTTCACGAGCGGCTCCAGGCGGCGCCGCACGTAGGCGGCGTCGACCGTGACCGCGAAGGGAGAGGTGCCCCCCGCCTCGAAGGAGACCTCGTCGAGGACGGTCTCGAGGATGGTGGCGAGTCGACGGGCGCCGATGTTCTCGGTGGTGTCGTTCACGCGGGCGGCGAAGCGGGCCATCTCGGCGATCGCGTCGTCGGTGAAGGAGAGCGAGACGCCCTCGGTCCCGAGCAGAGCGCGGTACTGCCGGACGAGCGCGTTCTGCGGCTCGGTCAGGATCCGGAGGAGATCCGCCTCGTCGAGGGCCCCGAGCTCCACCCGGATCGGGAACCGGCCCTGCAGCTCGGGGATGAGGTCGGTGGGCTTGCTCACGTGGAAGGCACCCGCCGCGATGAACAGGATGTGGTCGGTCCGCACCGGGCCGTACTTCGTGGAGACGGTCGTGCCCTCGACGATCGGCAGGAGGTCGCGCTGGACGCCCTCGCGCGAGACGTCCGGCCCCGTGCCCCGCTCGCGCCCGGCGATCTTGTCGACCTCGTCGAGGAAGACGATACCCGACGACTCCGCCCGCTCGACCGCCTCGCGCGCGACCTGGTCCTGGTCCACGAGGCGCGACTCCTCCTCCTGGCGCAGGATCTCGCGCGCCTCCTCGACCTTCACCGTCCGCCGCTTCGTCCGCTGGCCGAAGAGCCCCGGGAGCATGTCGCGGATGGCGACGTCCATCTCCTCCGCACCCTGGTTGCCAAGGATCTGGAACGTGGGCACGGTGCGCTCGGGCACCTCGACCTCCACGCTGCGACCGTCGAGCTGGCCGGACCGGAGCTGGGCCCGCAGCTTCTCGCGGGTGGCGAGGAGCCCGTCGCGCTGGGCGGCCATCGCCTCCGGCCCCTCGCCGGGGACCGGGCGGGGGGGCGGCAGCAGCAGGTCGAGCAAGCGCTCCTCGACGCGCTCCTCCGCCCGCCCGCGCACCTCGTCCTGCTTCTCGCGGCGGACCATGTCCACCGCCGCCGCCACGAGGTCCCGCACGATGGCGTCCACGTCCCGGCCCACGTAGCCCACCTCGGTGAACTTGGAGGCCTCGACCTTCACGAACGGGCTCCCCGCGAGCTGGGCGAGGCGGCGGGCGATCTCCGTCTTGCCCACCCCGGTGGGCCCGATCATCAGGATGTTCTTCGGGGTGATGTCGGCGGCGACGGCGGCGGGCAGGCGACGGCGACGGATGCGGCTGCGCAGGGCGATCGCGACCGCCCTCTTGGCGGCAGCCTGCCCGACCACCCAGCGGTCGAGCTCGGCCACGATCTCGCGCGGGGAGAGGGTGTCCAGGCCCCGGCGCTCCTCGCGCGGGACGGGGGAAGCGGTCGTCATCCCTCGAGCGTCTCCACCTCGATCTGGTCGTTCGTGTAGACGCAGATCTCGGCGGCGAGGCGCATCGCCTCGCGCGCGACCGAGGCGGCGTCGAGGGCGGTGTGTCGGGCGAGGGCCCTCGCGGCGGCGAGGGCCATGGGGCCGCCGCTGCCGACCGCCACGATCCCGTCGTCGGGTGCGATGACGTCGCCCGCCCCGGAGAGGAGGAACGTGGCCTCGCGGTCGGCCACCACCAGGAACGCCTCCAGGCGCCGAAGGCTGCGGTCGGTGCGCCACTCCTTGGCGAGCTCGACCGCGGCGCGCTGGAGGTTGCCGCGGAACTCCTCGAGGCGCGCCTCGAAGCGGTGGATGAGGGCCATTGCGTCGGCGGTCGAGCCGGCGAAGCCGGCCAGGACCTGGCCGTTGTGCAGGCGCTGGATCTTCTTCGCCTTGTGCTTCACCACCGTCTGGCCGAGGGTCACCTGGCCATCGCCGGCGAGGGCGACCGTTCCCCCCTGGCGCACGGCGATGATCGTGGTCCCGTGGAGAGGGGCAGAATGGCGCATGGGGGAAGGCCTTCCGACGAGGGGCCGGAAGGCTAGTATAGCGCCATGAGCCTCCGCACCCTGGCCCTTCTCTCCGGCATCTACGACCTCCTCCTCGGCCTTCCCCTGCTGCTGGCTGCGCCCCACGTGGCGCGGCTCTTCGGGGCGCCCGCCCCCGTGCCGATCGTGAACGCCTGGCTCAACGGGGTCTTCACCCTGGCCCTGGCCCTGGGCTACTTCTGGGCGGCCGCGGACGCCGAGGCGCGGCGGGGCTATCTCTGGGTGGCGGGGGTGTTCGCGAAGGGGCTCGGGTGCCTCGTCTTCGTCCTCGACCACCTGCTGAACGGCTCGCCGGCCGCGTTCCTGCTCTTCGCCCTCAGCGACGGCACGCTCGCCCTGCTGACGCTCGCTCTCCTCCGGCGCCGCTAGTACTCGGTCACCTCGACGCGCTTGCGGAGCTCGTCGGCCCCGATCGCGCCGCGGGCTCGGGCGGCGAGGTCCCGCACGCGGGCGCTCAGGACGAGCGTCTTCTCCGGCCGCGCCTGCGCGGCGAAGACCCCTCCCCCCACGAAGTCGACGGCCACCGTCACCCGCTCGTCGCCGGCGAGGCCGTCCAGGCGGACCGCCTGGGTCGCCAGGGCGTCGACGAGGGCCGCGCGGACGTCGCCGACCACCGTCGCCGGGTCGCGCTCGTCCCTGGGCGTCCCCGTCTCGAACCAGTACTTCCAGGGCGGCGGCGGGGGGGGGTCCGGCGCCCTGGGTGCCCCCGGTGTCCCGGGCTTTGCCGGTACCAGGGGAGGGGGCGGAGGCGCGGGGGCATCGGCGGGCGTGACGACCTCGACGTGCACCTCGGAGGGCGACGTCCCCCGGACGCGGACGTGCTCCATCAGGCGGTCCATCTCCTCCTCGGCCGCCCGGCGCACCTCTTCCGTCTCGTGCTGGAGGACGAGGACCTGCCGCTCGAGGGCCTCCACCTCGGGGGCTTCGGGCGCGTCTGACACGTCGGGCGGCACGGGGTGGCGGGCCTCGATCCGCATCCGCTGGACCTTCGGAACGGCTCCCCCCCTGCGGACGACGTAAAGCTGGCCCCCGCCTCCGGGAAGGGCCCGCGGCGTGAGGACGAAGACGACGCCGTAGCCGGGAATGCGGTAGCCCTGCGCGGAGGCCGTGCGGCCGAGGAGGAGCGCGGCGTGGGGCAGGCTCACCTGGTCCGCGGCCCGGGCGAGCTGGGCCTCTACGGCCTCGATGCTGTCGCGGGGAGCGGTCCGGGCCTTGGACGGCTCCTCCCCGGCCGCGGGGGCGAGGAGCGTGGCCCCGGCGACGACGACGACGGACAGTGCACGAAAAGGTCCCATGGTCCTCACCTCTTCTGGGACGCCTCGAGGACGTAGCCCACGAGCTCGTTCGTGCGGGCGAGCTGCTGCCCGTGACGTCCGTCGAGGTAGCTCAGGCCCGCGGCCACGCGGGCCATGTCCATCCTCCGCTGCGCCTCGGCGCGCTCCTCCCAGTCGGCGAGCCGCAGGTCGAGACGCTCCGCCTGCTTCGTCTCGCTCGCGCGCAGCCTCTCGTCGATCCGGGCGTCGAGGCCCGCCAGGAGGGCGGCCGCGTCGGGCCCGGCGCCGCGCGGGCGCTCGAGGGCGGCCTGCAGGGCGCGGACGGCCTCGAGGTGGTGGCGGTCCGTCTCCGCCGCGCGCGCCTCCTGGGCGGCGAGCGAGCGGCGCACGGAGGCGTAGCCGGTGGCCCCCAGGGCGACGGTGAACCCCACGAGCAGGACCGCAGCGGCCGCGAGCCAGCGTGGCACCACGACGCCGCGGGGCGTGAAGGCCGGCCGGGCCGCGGGCACCCGCCAGGCCCGCAGATCCCGCCGCAGCCCCCGCAGGGCCGCCATCTCCTCCCGGCACGCGGCGCAGACCAGGAGGTGTGCGTCGAGCCGCCCGCGCGATTCGACGTCCGCCTCCCCGTAGAGGACGTCCAGCTTGTCCGCCTGGAGCGCCTCGTCCTCGACCTTGTCGCAGTCCATTCTCACGTCTCCCCTGGATCCGCTCACGGCGCCGGCACCACGACCGGCACCGTCCCCCGGATCCCCTCCCGCTCGAGTCGCAGCCGCAGCTGCCCGAGCCCGCGGTACAGCCGTGTCTTCACCGTCGAGACCGGCACGTCGAGGGCCTGCGCGATCTCGAGGAAGGTGAGCCCCTCGTACTCCTTGAGGATCACCACCTCGCGCTGCTCCTCGGCGAGGGTGTGGATGGCCCGCCTCACCGCGCGGGCCAGGTCCTCCTGGATCAGCTGGTCGTGGGCCCCCGGCCGCGTCTCGACGATCGCCCCTCCCGTCTCCTCCATCTCCTCGAGGCTCACCGTTCCCCTCGTCCGCCGCCGGCGCAGCCGGTCGCGGCAGAGGTTGGTCGCGATCTGGTAGAGCCAGGAGGAGAAGCGGGCCTCCCGCTTGAAGCCGCCCAAGGCCCGGTAGGCCTTGAGGAAGGCCTCCTGGGCCACGTCGGCCGCCTCCTCCTCGGAGCCGAGGAAGCGGTAGGCCGCGCCCCGGATCCGGCTCTCCCAGCGGGCGACCAGCACGTCGAAGGCGGACGCCTCCCCGGCCTGGCACGCCTCGACCAGCTCCTCATCGCTCCGGCCCATGCTGCCTGTCACCCATTCTGACGAAACCGGGCCCCAAAAGGCTTCAGCCGAACCCCGCCACGGCAACCCGGGGGTGTTTGAGGGGGTGGAACCCCCTCAATCCAAAGGAAGCTGGGGACAGGCGAAGCCGTATCCCGCCGCCAGTCCCCACCCTGATGGATGACCGGTGTTCGCCGTGGCGCAGGCTCTCCCACTCCGGGGGGCTACGCGCCCCCCGGCCCCCCGGGCGTCACGCCCGCGGGTGCGCCTTCTTGTACACCTCGAGCAGGTGCCGCGTGTCCACGTGGGTGTAGCGCTGCGTGGTGCTGAGGCTCGCGTGGCCGAGCAGCTCCTGGATCGCCCTCAGGTCCGCCCCCCGGGTCAGCAGGTGGGTGGCGAAGCTGTGCCGCAGGGTGTGGGGGCTGCACCGGCGGGCGAGGGCCGTCTGCTCGACCCGCCGCGCCACGAGCGCGCGCACGCTGCGGCCGCTGAGCCGACCGCCCCGGGCGTTGAGGAAGAGGGCGTCGCCGCGGGGCCGCACGCGCGCCCGGCACTCGAGCCAGGCGCGCAGCGCCTCCTGCGCCCGGCGCCCGAACAGCACGACCCGCTCCTTGCGTCCCTTGCCCAGGACACGCACCATCCGCGCGTCGAGATCCACCTCGCCCGCGTCGAGCGCGGTGAGCTCGGCGCAGCGCATCCCGGTCGCGTACAGCAGCTCCAGGATGGCGCGGCCGCGCACGGCAGAGATGGCGTCTCCGGGCATGGCGAGAAGCGATTCGACCTGCGCCTCGTCGAGGACGGCCGGGATGCGCTTGTCCCGACGCGGGGTGGCCAGGAGGCGGGCCGGGTTCGCTTCCAGCCGCCCCTCGCGGCACAGGTAGCGGAAGAAGGTCCGCAGCCCCGCCAGCTTGCGGGCCGCGGACGAGCGGGCGAGCCCCCGGCGGTGGAGCTCGGCCAGGAAGCCGCGGATAGAGAGGTGGTCGGCGTCCTCGGGGCGGGGCTCGCGCCCGAGCTCGCGCCCGAGGTGGTCGGTGAACTGGGCGAGGTCCTCGCCGTAGGCCCGGATCGTGTGCGGCGAGGCGTTCCTCTCCCGCTCGAGGTGGCGGAGGAAGGCCGCGACCGAGGCCCGCATCGTGGGGCCTACCGGCCGGTGGCCACGGCCGGCCCCGCGGGAAGGCCGGGCTCGAGGCCGGAGCGGAATCGCTCGAGGCTCGCGAGGGCGCGCTCGGCGAGGGCGAGGCGCCTTCTCGCCTTGTCCCGCAGGCGCTGCGGCAGTTCCGGCAGCAGTCCGAAGGCGATGTTGGTGGGCTGGTAGTGTGCGGGGTCGCTGCGGGCGATGTAGCGGCCGAGGGCGCCGAGGGCGGTGTCCTCGGGGAGCGCGGGCGCCTCCTCGCCCCGGGTGCGGAAGGCGGCGGCGATCCCGGCGACGAGGCCGGAGGCCGCCGACTCGACGTAGCCCTCGACCCCCGACATCTGCCCGGCGAAGAAGAGCCCCTTCCTCCGACGGGTCTCGAACGTCGGCTCGAGAACGCGCGGCGCGTTCACGTAGGTGTTGCGGTGGATCATGCCGAAGCGCACAAACTCGGCGTTCTCCAGGCCGGGGATCATCCGGAAGACCCGCTTCTGCTCCCCCCACTTGAGCTGCGTCTGGAAGCCGACGATCGACCAGTGGCTGGCGGCGAGGTTGTCCTGGCGCAGCTGCACGACCGCGTGGGGCCGGCGGCCCGTGCGCGGGTCCGCGAGCCCCACCGGCTTCATGGGCCCGAAGCGCAGCGTGTCCGCGCCTCGTGAGGCGATGACCTCGACCGGCAGGCAGCCCTCGAAGAAGAGCTCCTTCTCGAAGTCGTGGACGCTCGCGCTCTCGGCGGTGGTGAGCGTGCCGTGGAAGGCCTGGTACTCGGCTTCGTCGAGGGGGCAGTTGACGTAGTCGTCGCCCCCTTTTCCGTAGCGCGAGGCCCGGAAGGCCTTCTCGAAGTCGATCGAGTCGGCCTCGACCACCGGGCTCACCGCGTCGAAGAAGTGCAGGTGCGTCTCGCCCACGAACGCGGCGACGTCGGCGGCGAGCGGGTCCGAGGTGAGGGGCCCGGTGGCCACGATCGCGACGGGGTCGTCCGGGATGCGCAGGACCTCCCGGCGGTGCACCGTGACGCCGGGCAGGGAGAGGACGGCCTCGGTCATGCGGCGGGCGAAGAGCCCCCGGTCCACGGCGAGGGCGCTCCCCGCCGGCACTTTCACCTCGTCCGCAACCCGGACGACGAGCGAACCGAGCCGGCGCATCTCTTCCTTGAGCAGGCCCGCCGCCTGGTCGAGAGCGTTACCGCGGAGGCTGTTCGAGCAGACGAGCTCGGCGAGATCGCCGGTCTGGTGCACCGGGGTCTTCCGCTCCGGCCGCATCTCGAAGAGGTCGACGCCGACCCCGCGGCGGGAGATCTGCCAGGCGGCCTCGCAGCCGGCGAGGCCGCCACCGACGACGGTGACGCGGTTGGGCATGGCCGTCTGGTGAGTATAGCCGCCGGGGTCACTGCCTCAGGAACAGGGCCCCGGGCAGGCGGACGACGGCCGCGGCGAGCTCGAGCTCGGTGAGCCGGGCGAGCAGGACGGGGAGGGCGAGGCCGCAGCGGGCCTGGATCTCGTCGACGCCCGCGGGCACACCGCGGGCGAGGGCGGCGAGAACCTCGTCCCGCGGGGCCGCCTCCCCCGCGGGCGGGGCGAGGCCGAGCTCACCGAGCACGTCGCCCGCCCCGCGGACGAGCGCGGCGCCGTCGCGGATGAGGGCGTTCGTCCCCTCCGCCGTGGCCTGGGAGGGGTGGCCGGGGACCGCCATGACCTCGCGCCCCTCGTCGAGGGCGGCCCTCGCGGTCGAGAGCGCGCCGCTGCGGCCGCCCGCCTCGACCACGACGGTGGCCCGACCCCAGCCGGCGATCGTCCGGTTGCGGCGTGGGAAGTTCTGCTTGAGGGGGGGCGTGCCGAGCGGGAACTCGCTCACGACCGCGCCTTCCACCGCGATCGCGCGGGCGAGGGGCGCGTTCTCCGGCGGGTAGGGCGTGTCGAGGCCGGACCCGAGGACGGCGATCGTGCGCCCACGGCCGTCGAGAGCGCCCCGGTGCGCCGCGGTGTCGATGCCGCGCGCGAGGCCGGAGACGACCGTGACTCCCGCGCGCGCGAGGTCGCGGGCGAGCGTGCCGGCCAGGGCGAGGCCGAGGCCCGTGGCCGCCCGAGCGCCCACCACGGCCACCGCCGGCTCGCCCTCTTGCCCGACGAGCGTCCCCCGGACCCAGAGGACGGGCGGAGGGTCGTAGATGCGTCGCAGCCACGTGGGGTATCCGCCCTCGTCCCGCCCCACGAGTCGGACCCCGAGGGCCCCGGCCCGAAGCTCCTCGGCCGCCGCCCGGCTCCGGGCCGCCCCCGTGCGCAGCGCCTCGACCGCCGGCCCTCCCAGGATGTCGGCGTGCGCGCCGGGGCGCTCCAGGGCATCCGCCAGCGCTCCGCGAGAGGCGATCTCGTGCCGGGTGCGGGGCGACAGCCCCGGCAGCAAGGCGAGCGTCAGGAGGTCGAACGTCGAGTCCATGGGACGGGCCTGGAGGGAGAGGCCCCGATTGTAGGCCGGGTACCGGGACGCGCCGGGTCCGCTCGCCCGATCTGTGAAAAGGAGTGACTCGCGCGATGGGCCGGGCTCTCGTCCTTGCGTTGCCCTGGACCGACGGCTACCATCGAACTCCGACTCCCCTCGAGAGGAGGCTCACGGTCATGCGGGCGGTACTCTTGCTCCTGCTCCTCGCCCCCGGCCCTCTGCTGGTGGCCGAGGAATCCTCGGGCCGTCAGGTGGACTTTGGCCTCAAGGTGGCCCAGAAGGGCCTCTGGCAGGAGGCCCGCTTCCGCTTCGAGCGGGCCGTCGCGATCGATCCGGGAAACGCCGCCGCGCTCAACGACCTCGCCGTGGCGCTCGAGCAGATGGGCGACTTCGACGGGGCGCGCCAGGCCTACGAGAAGGCCCTGCAGATCAAGCCGGGAGACGTCTACATCCAGCAGAACTACGACCTCTTCCGGGAGGCCGACGACAAGCGGAACCGCAAGACCCGGAAGAAGAGGCCACAGCCATGAGAGCCCTGCATCGCTGCGCGGTGCCCCTCGTCCTCCTCGCCGGGCTCGGCTGCTCGTCGCAGATCGAGGTGCCGGTCGAGACCCCCCTGCAGTCCAAGCTCGACGTGACCTCGTTCCGCCGCATCCTCATCGCCGGCTTCGTGACCGACCTCGAGGACTCCGACGTAGACCTCTCGGCCGAGACCTCGCGCCTTCTCCAGAACCAGCTCCGCTCCAACACGCGCCTCCAGGTCCTCGAGCCGGACCGCCCCCCGCTGCAGGACGCCCTCGAGAAGGCGCTCGCGAAGATCGGGGAGGGCGGCAGCTACAACAAGGAGGAGAAGGACCAGTACCGCCTCGAGGCGGACCGCATCCTCCAGGACCCGGAGTTCTGGCGCAAGATGGGCGAGGAGTACCAGCAGCCCCTCATCGTGGCCGGGAAGCTCGCCTTCGATAGCGAGAACCGCTCCGGCTTCCAGCCGGACGAGCGGGTGGTGCGCGACGCCTCGAACCAGCCCCGCCTCGTCCGCGGCAACCGGTACATGGAGAGGAAAGGCTTCACCTTGAGCGCGGACTTTCTCTTCATCGACAGCAAGACCGGCGAGACGCTCCACAAGGAACGCTTCTCCGAGGAGGTGCTCTACTCGGAGGACCAGCGCGTCTCCGCTCTTTCCTCCTACTTCGAGCTGATGGACCGGCTCCTGCCGAACTTCCTCGGGGTCATCACCCCGCAGAGGATCCGCGGGACGCGCGTGCTCCTTCGGTAGGGACCCCCATGCGCAGGCTTCTCCCCCTTCTCCTCGTGGCCGCCGCCATCCTCGCCGCCGCCCCTCCCGCCTCGGCCCAGTTCATCCCCTACTACGGCAAGAACAAGGTCAAGTACGACAACTTCGCGTGGCGGGTCTACAAGAGCCCGCACTTCGAGGTCTTCTACTACCCGGAGTTCGAGCCGCGCCTCGAGCGGCTCACCTCGTACCTGGAGAGCGGCTACCTCAAGATCTCGACCGGCCTCAAGCACGAGATGCCGAAGGCCATCCCGGTCATCTTCTACAAGACCCACTCCGAGTTCGAGCAGACGAACCTCTACCCCGCCTTCATCCCGGAGGGGGTCGCCGCCTTCACCGAGCCGCTCCTCAACCGGATGGTGATCCCGATCGACGAGCCCCCCGACCAGCTCCAGGGGCTCATCACCCACGAGATGGTCCACGCCTTCGCCTTCGACCTCATCCCACGGGGGATCGGGTACGGGATCCAGCAGCGGGCGATCCCGCTCTGGGTGGACGAGGGCCTCGCCGACTACTTCCGGGGCATCTGGGAGCCGCTCGACCTCATGATGATCCGGGACGCGGCCCTCACCGACCAGGTGCCCAAGCTGTCGAGGGCGGAGTTCGAGGCCTTCTCCGGGCGCCTCGTCTACAACATGGGCCACGCCTGCTACGAGTTCATGGAGGCGCGCTACGGCAAGGAGGGGATCCGGCAGTTCCTCTACACGCTGCGCAAGGGCATCCTCGGCGGCTCGACCGAGGAGCTGTTCAAGCAGGCCTTCCGCACCACCCCGGAGGAGTTCGACGCCGCCTTCGACAAGTGGCTGAAGGAGCGCTTCAAACCCTTCCGCGACCGGCAGCGGCCGGACGACTTCGGCCGCAACCTCTCCCCCGACCCGGAGAAGACGAGCTTCACCCAGGCCTTCGGCTTCGCCCCCAGCCCCTCGGGAGAGGTCGCGGCGGTCATCACCGCCAACCGCTCCGACGGCGAGGCGGACGTGGTGCTCGTCTCCCTGAAGGACGGGACGGTCATCCAGAACCTCACGAAGGGCTTCGACAAGCACTGGGAGAGCTTCGCGATCAACAGCGAGTTCGTGGCGGGTCGGTCGGTGGCCTTCTCGCCGAACGGCGACCACGTCGGCTTCTTCGGCCGCACCGGCAAGGGCCGCAGCTTCTTCCTCGTCTCCGCTCTCGACGGCAAGGTGCAAAAGAAGGTCCCGATCGCCCTCGACGAGACCCAGGCCCCCTGCATCCTCCCGGACGGGCGTACCGTCCTCTTCGCCGCGCTCAAGGACGGCGTCTCCGACATCTGGAGCCTGGACCTCGAGACGGGCGCCGTCACGAACCTCACCAAGGACGAGTACGCGGACAACAACCCCCAGGTCTCGCCCGACGGCAAGCTGGTCGTCTACGAGCGCCGCATCAGCGGCAACAACAAGGTCTACGCCTTCCCCCTCGCCGACCCCGCGCGCAAGACGCAGCTGACGTTCGGCCCCTTCGACGACTCGGCGCCCGCCTTCTCGACCGACGGCAAGAGGATCTACTACTCCTCGAACGAGGACGACGACATCCCCAACCTGCGCAGCCTGGACCTGCAGACGGGGGCGATCGCCCAGTACACCGACGTCTTCGGGGGGGCGATGGCCCCGGCGCCCCTCAACACCTCGCGCGGCGACCGCCTCGCCTTCATCACGTACTACAAGGGCGAGTACCTCCTCCACACGAAGGACACGGCGGAGCCGATCAAGGAGGTGGAGCAGGAGGTGCAGACCGCGGCGGAGGGGCTCGTCGACTTCCAGCCCGACGTCACCCACGAGGTGGTGCCGGAGAACAAGCGCCGCAAGAAGCTGTTCGAGGGGCTGTACCTCGAGGGACGGCCGCCGATCAACGTGGGCGTCACCTCGAGCGGCAACTTCTACGGGGGCACGGCGGTCGCCCTCACCGACGTGCTCGGCGACCAGCTCTTCTCCTTCACCGTCCTCTCCGTCTCCTCGTACCGGATCTACGACGGGCGCTACACGAACCTAGCCTCGCGCGTGCACTACGGGGTCAACTTCTTCGACCAGACCTACTTCTTCTACCCGTACTACGCCCAGTACTCCCAGTACTACGGGTACGACGTGCGGGACCTCGCGATCGCCACCCAGCGATTCACCGGGGGCCAGGTGTTCGCGGAGTACCCCCTCGACACCTTCCGCCGCCTGGACGTGGGGGTGGGCCTGATCAAGGTCGCGGAGCAGTTCGGCGACGCCGCGGTCGAGGAGACGATCTGCCAGGAGAACGCCGCCCTGGGTCTCCCCTGCTTCATCAACAACGGCTGGCAGGCGCCGGTCTCACTCCGCTTCGTGCAGGAGACGACCCGCTTCGCCGAGTTCGGCCCGCTCTCCGGGAGCACCTTCAGCGTCGGCGTGACCGCCGCCCCGGGCATCGGCAGCTTCCTCCAGCGCACCACCGTCGACGCCGACCTGCGCAAGTACGTGCGGCTGGGGAGCTCGACCGCGCTGCTGGCCTTCCGGGGCCGCGGCTTCTACTCGACCGGCGACAACCCCGACTACTTCTACTTCGGGGGCAACATGGAGATGCGCGGCTACCCGTACCTGGGCTTCGCCGGGAACCAGGGTTTCTTCGCGAACGCCGAGTTCCGGACGCCGCTCATCCACCTCGCCGCGACCCCGATCGGGCTCCTGGGGCCGCTGCGGGGCACGATGTACTTCGGGATCGCGGGAGCGAGGTTCAAGGGCCAGGACTACAAGTTCTCGACGTCCGATCCGGGCTACTCCTACGTGAGCGACCCCATCTTCGGCGAGCCGACGACGGAGTGGCGCCTCGTGGACGGACGGGCCTCGTGGGGATTCGGCCTGCAGCTGTTCTTCCTCGGCTACCCGCTCCACTTCGACTGGACGAAGTACACGGACTTCGCGACGACCAGCCCGGGCTGGGACTTCAACTTCTGGATGGGGTACGATTTCTGACGCACCCTCGGGTTGTCCCGTGGTTCGTTGGGGGACAACCCGAGGGATCTAGGTCCGTTCCGCAGGGCCCCACCGAAGGCCATCGGTGGCCCTCCCCGGGGCCTTCCTCTTGACCCGAACGGTCCAGATCCTCCCCGCGCTTCGCGCGGGGAGGGGCGAGGGTGCATCTTGACTCGGCGCCCAACGCCCGCATAGAATTGGGGTTTCGTGGACTGAAGGCCGGAAGGAGATGGCGGTGTACGCGATCGTCAGGACGGGTGGCAAGCAGTACCGGGTCGAGAAGGGCGCCGTCGTGCGGATCGAGAAGCTCGAGAGCGCGGTCGGCACCGCGGTGACCCTCGACGACGTGCTCTTCGTCGGCGGCGAGGGCGAGCCCCGGGTGGGGAGTCCCCGTGTCGAAGGGGCTTCGGTCGTGGGCACGGTGGTCGAGCAGGACCGGGACGCGAAGATCCGCGTCTTCAAGTACAAGAAGCGCAAGCACTACCGCCGTACCCGGGGTCACCGCCAGTCGTTCACCGCGCTGCGGATCGACGCGGTCCGGGCCTGACAGGAGCCGATCGATATGGCGCACAAGAAGGGCCAGGGTTCGAGCCGTAACGGCCGTGACAGCAACTCCCAGCGGCTCGGGGTCAAGGTGTTCGGCGGGCAGGTGGTCCGCGGCGGGGCGATCATCCTCCGCCAGCACGGGACGCGCTGGAAGGCGGGGCGAAACGTCGGCCTCGCGCGGGACCATTCGCTCTACGCCCTCGTGGACGGCTCGGTCCGATTCGAAGACCACGGCGCGAGAGAGAAGCGCGTCACCGTTGTGCCGGCCGCGAGCTAGCGCGGAGTCCTCCCCCCGCCTGCGGCCGGACGGCTGCGGATGTTCGTCGACCAGGTCAAGATTCTCGTCAAGGGCGGCGACGGCGGGAACGGCTGTGTGAGCTTCCGCCGCGAGGCACACGTTCCCCGTGGCGGGCCTGACGGTGGGGTGGGCGGCAAGGGTGGCGACGTCGTGCTCGTGGCCGTCTCCCACCAGAACACCCTCCTTCCCCTGCGCTACCAGGCGGAGCACCGGGCCGACCGCGGGACGCACGGCGGCCCGGGCAACCGCACCGGCCGCGACGGCGCCGACCGGCCCATCCCCGTTCCACCGGGGACCTCGGCCCGCGACGAGACGACGGGCGAGATCCTCGGGGAGGTGCTGCACGAGGGCGACCGGCTGGTGGTGGCCCGCGGGGGCAGGGGTGGCCGGGGAAACCGCTCGTTCCTGTCCAACCGCAACCGGGCCCCCCGCGAGAGCGAGCCGGGCCAGCCGGGCGACGAGCGCTGGCTCCGGCTCGACCTGCGGCTCATCGCCGACGTAGGGCTCCTGGGCCTCCCGAACGCGGGCAAGTCCACGCTGCTCTCCCGCCTCTCCGCGGCCCGGCCGAAGGTGGCCGACTACCCCTTCACCACTCTCAGCCCCGTGCTGGGCGTCGTCGAGATCGACGAGCGCTCGTTCGTCACCGCGGACATCCCCGGGATCATCGAGGGGGCCCACCGGGGCGCCGGCCTCGGCCTCCAGTTCCTCCGCCACGTCGAGCGCACCCGGGTGCTGCTCCACGTCGTCGACGCCTCGGGGACGAGCGACCGGGATCCCGTGGGAGACCTCGACCTCGTCCGGGACGAGGTGCGCCGTCACTCCCCGGACCTCGCCACGCGGCCGCAGGTCGTGGCGGCCTCGAAGCGGGACCTCGCCGGGGGGGCGGAAGACCCCCTGCCGGCGCTGCGCCGCGCCGCCGCCGAGCGGGGGCTCGAGGTGGTGCCGGTCTCGGCCGTCACCGGCGAGGGGCTCGTCATGCTGAAGCGCCGTCTCCTCGGCATGATCGCCGCGACCCGCGCGGCGGAGACGCTGGAGGAGGGGGCATGAGGATCGGCCTCTACGGTGGCACCTTCGACCCCATCCACCTCGGGCACCTGCGCGCCGCGGAGACGGCGCGGGAGGAGCTCGGCCTCGACCTCGTGGCCTTCCTGCCCGCGGCGTTCCCCCCCACCGCGACACGCCCCTCAGCACCGCGGAGGACCGTCTCGCCATGGCCCGTCTCGCCACGGAGCCCTACCCCGCCTTCGAGGCGTGGGACACCGAGCTGCGCCGGCCGGGACCGAGCTACACCGTCGAGACGGTGGCCTCGCTTCTCGCCGAGCGCCCGAACGACCACTTCGCGCTCGTGGTCGGCGCCGACACCTGGCCGGAGATGGCGACGTGGCGCGAGCCGGAGCGGCTGCTGTCGCTCGTGGAGGTGGCGATCGTCGACCGGCCGGGCTACCCGGCCGCCGCCGCGCCACGGCCCCCCTATCCGCGCGCGCGGGGGGTGAGGCGGGTCGAGGGCCCGTCGCTTCCGATATCGGCCTCGGACATACGGGCACGGGCCCGCGGGGGGCGCAGCGTGCGCTTCCTCGTGCCCGACGCCGTCGCCGAGTACATCGCGCGCCGGGGGCTCTACTCATGACGCTGCCCGTCCCCGTCTCGACCGCGGCGCGCGCCGCCCTGGCCAAGAAGGCCGAGGACGCGGTCGCGCTCGACTTGCGCAGCTGCGCGGACTTCACCGACTTCTTCCTGCTGCTCACCGGGCAGAACCAGCGGCAGCTCGTAGCCATGGCGGACGCCATTCTCGAAGCGCTGCGCCCGCTCGGGCGGCGGCCCTCCCACGTCGAGGGCTACCCGCGACAGGAGTGGATTCTCCTCGACTACGGCGACTTCGTGGTCCACCTCATGACTCCCCGCTCGCGCTCGTTCTACGACCTGGAGCGCCTGTGGGGCGGGGCGAGGCGGCTCGAGGTCGCCGGATGACGACCGCCACGCGCGAGGCCCTGGCCGGTGTCGTGGCGGAGTCGCGGGCCATGCGCGAGCTGCTGCCGCTCGTGCTTCGCCTCGCGGAGACGCGCAGCCCAGTGCTCCTCCAGGGTGAGACCGGCACCGGCAAGGACCTCGTCGCGCACTGGCTGCATTACGGCGGGCCGCGCCGGGAGGGGCCGTTCATCATGGTCCACTGCCCCTCGATCCCGGAGGACCTCCTGGAGTCGGAGCTCTTTGGCCACGAGAAGGGCGCCTTCACCGACGCCCGTCAGGCCAAGGCCGGCAAGATCGAGATGGCCGCGGGAGGGACCCTGTACTTCGACCAGGTGCAGGACCTCGCGCCGCCGCTGCAGGCGAAGCTCCTCCGGGTGGTCGAGGAGCGCCGGTTCGAGCGTGTCGGGGGGACCCGGACGATAGAGGTGGACGTGCGCTTCGTGGCCTCGACGAACGTGGACCTCGCGGACGCGGTGCGCGCGGGACGCTTCCGGGAGGACCTCTTCCACCGCCTGAACGTGGTACCCCTGCGGATCGCCCCGCTGCGCAACCGGCGAGAGGACGTGCTGCCGCTCGCCGCGGCCTTTCTCGCGCGCGAGAGAGGCCGCGGGACGACCGCCGCCGCCGGCTTCGCCCCGGAGGCGGCGGAGATCCTGAAGGGGTATCTCTGGCCCGGGAACGTGCGGGAGCTGCGCTCGGTGGTGGAGCGCGCCGCTCTCGCCGTACCCTCGGGAGAGGTTCCGGCGGCGGCGCTGCCCCCTCAGCTCGGCGAGCAGCCGGCGACACTGTGGGCGGGCCGCGACCGCCGGCCCACGCTGCGCGACGTCGAGCTGGCCTACATTCGCTGGGTGCTCGACGCGGTCGGGGGCAACCAGACCCGCGCGGCTTCCGTGCTGGGCATCTCGCGCAAGGCGCTGTGGGAGAAGCGGCGCCGCCACGGTATGAGTTAGGGGGGAAGGACGGGTCATGGACCAGAAGAAGCTCAAGGCTTTCCGGGAACGGCTGCTCCTCAAGAAGCGGGAGATCCTCGAGGCCTACAACAAGAACAAGAGCTACGGCAAGGAGGCCGACGGGGAGGCCACCCAGGACATCGCCGACAAGGCATCGAACTCGTACACCAAGGAGTTCCTCTTCAGCCTCTCGAACACCGAGCGTGACCTCGTGCAGCAGGTGGACGACGCGCTCTCCCGGATCGAGAGCCGGCGCTTCGGCGTCTGTGCCTCGTGCGAGGAGGAGATGAACATGAAGCGGCTCGAGGCGGTTCCCTGGGCGCGCCTGTGCCGCTCCTGCCAGGAGAAGCAGGAGTCGGGCCAGCTCTGAAGGCCCGCCGCATGGACCTCGCCTCCGCTGCCCTCGGGCGCCTCTTCGACCCCGTCCTGGCCGTCGTCTTCCCCTCGGACTGCCCGGCCTGCGGGAGGCTGCTCGCTCACCCGGGCCGGGGGCCGCTGTGCGAGCCCTGCTGGGCCGGCCTGCCCCGCCACCGCGCGATCGTGTGCGGCTGCGGCTTGCCGCTGCCTCCCGGGCTCCCCGCCTGCGGCCGCTGCCGGCGGGGGCGCCAGCCGTTCGCCTCGGGGGCGAGCCTCGGGCCATACGAGGGGTCGCTGCGCGTGGTCCTTCACCAGCTCAAATACGCCGGGCGCCGGCGGGCCGCCGCCCGGCTGGCCGAGGCCCTGCTCGAGGAGCCCGCCGTGCGCGCGCTCGTGACCACGAGCGACGTGCTGGTGCCCGTTCCCCTGCACCCGCGGCGGCTCCGCGAGCGCGGGTTCAACCAGGCCGCGCTGCTCGCCGAGGAGATTGCCCGGCGCACCGGCCGGCCGACCTGCTCCGACGCCCTCGTGCGGCGCGTCGACACCGTGCCCCAGGCCGGCCTCACCGCAGCGGCGCGGCGCCTGAATGTCCAGGACGCCTTCGCGGTGCGCCGCCGGGCGTCGGTGGCGGGGAAGACGGTCACCCTGGTGGACGACGTGTTCACCACCGGGGCCACGGTCCGCGCCTGCGCCCGGCGCCTCGCCGAGGCGGGATCGGGCGAGGTGCGGCTGCTCACGGTCGCGCGGGTGGCGTGAGGCCGCGGCGGGGGCTTCGAAAGAAAGACGAGGAAACATGAACGCACGCAGCATCGCCGGGGTCGCCGCCACAATCGCTCTCGTTCTCGCCGGTGCCGCGGCAGGGTTCGCGCAGCCGGCCGGACCCGAGGGGGCGCGGGCGCGCGTCGTCGAGCTCGCCCACCAGGTCACCGCCCTCGCCGCCATCGACTCCCTGCCGAAGCCGCTGAAGGCCTTCTACAAGGCGCACCGGGCGGAGATGCCGTCGCTCGCGCTGGAGCCGGAGTTCCCGGTCCGCGGGCCGGAGCGGCGCTTCCTGGTGGATCGGCTGATGCCGTTTCCCTTCCGTGACCTGCCGCGGTCGGAGGCGGAGATCAAGTCACGGTTCGGCGAGAAGGCGGAGGGGATCGGGCGGCTGCCCTGGCTGATCCAGGAGTCCTACGCCCGGCTGGTGGAGAACATGAAGGCGGGTGACAAGGAGAAGATCCTCGCCGAGTCGGACGTCCTCGCCGGGCTCGTGGTGGACATCCACTCCCCGCTCAACCTCACCGACAACTACGACGGGCAGAAGACCGGGCAGCACGGCCTGTGGGTCCGCCTGGTGGAGAAGCTCCCCCAGGCCATGGGCCGGGAGCTCAAGGCCTCGCCCGACGCCGCGAACTACCTCGACACCCCGAAGGAGTACGTCTTCTCCATGATGCTGGGCACCTACGTCTGGGTCGACAACGTCCTCTACCTCGAGGAGCTGGCCCGCCGCGGCAAGAACGGATACGGCGATCCCTACTTCGAGGACCTCGCGCGCAAGGTGGGGCCGATCCTGCAGATGCACCTGTCCCGGGCGGCCGAGGACGCGGGCAGCTACTGGTACACGGCGTGGACGGTCGCGGGCCGGCCCGAGCTGAAGTGACCGCCTTCGTGGTTTGACCCTCGCGCGGGCGGCCCCTATGATCGGGGGTCTGGCGACCGTCACTGGGACGCGGCACTGGCCGCAGGAACGAGCCTTTGGACGAGGGGACGCTCTCCCCTTCCGATGCGGAGCTCATCGAGCGATGCCTGCGGAAGGACAACGCGGCGTGGGAGCTGGTGATCGCACGCTTCCGGCGGAGGGTGTTCCACATCTCCTACAAGTTCACGGGCAAGCACGACGAGGCCGAGGACCTCACCCAGGAGATCTTCTTGAAGGTGTTCCGCAGCCTCGACAAGTTCAACCGTGACGCCGACTTCTCCACTTGGCTCTCCAGCGTCGCGCGCAACTACTGCATCGACCGCTACCGGGCGAGCAAGCGCGAGAAGGAGGTCCTGGTCGAGGACGCCCTCGCGTACGACCTCGCCCCGGCGTCCTCCGGCAACCCCTACCGGGCGCTCGAGGACCAGGACCGCCGGAGCCTCGTGCGCCGGGGGCTCGAGCAGCTCCCGGGGAAGCTGCGCGAGGCGGTGATCCTGCGCGACCTGCAGGGCCTCAGCTACCAGGAGATGGCGTCGCGGCTCGCCCTCCCGGAGGGAACGGTGAAGAGCCGCATCAATCGCGGCCGCGAGGAGCTCGCGCGGCTTCTGCTCCGCGCCCAGCAGCCGGCGCGGCGGGGCGGCGGACCACGGTTCGGCCGGCGTCGGGAGGTGAGGTGATGCAGCTCGCTTTCGAGGAGAAGGGCGACGTGACCGTCGTCCGCGTGCTGGAGGCCAAGCTGACCTATCCGGTCCTCTCCGCGTTCTTCTCCGAGGTGCGCCAGCGGGTCGAGGGGGGGCTCGGCTCGTCCTGATCGACCTCGGGGCGGTCGGCTACCTGGACAGCGCTTCCATCGGGTGCCTCATGGACGTGCACCGCCTGCTCCAGGAGAAGGGCGGGGCGCTGCGCCTGTCGGGCCTGCAGCCGCGGGTGGAGACGATGATCTCCATGACCGGCGTCCACAAGATCGTCCCCCTGCACCGCGACGAGGAGGACGCCCTCGCCGCGTTCGGCGCGCCGCGGGACGGCGGGCGATGAACGCGATCCGCCTTTCCACCGGGCTCGAGATCCCGCTCGACGGGGACCTCCTCGCCGTGCTCGAGGGCCTCTACCACGAGGTGGCCCTGAAGCGGCAGTTCAAGGGCTCCTTCGAGGACATGATGCGGGAGATCGAGGGCCTCGTCGACCAGATGAGCGCCGCCGACCGGCGCCGCTACCTCGTCGAGAGCCTCTTCCTGAACTACAACACCTTCGAGAGCGAGATGCTCGACGCCTACGCGCGGCGGCTCACCGCCAAGAGGAAGGGCCGGGGGCGCCCGGCCGGGAGCGCCCGGTGAGCCGCCGCCTCGCGGCCTTCACCGCCGCCGTTCTGTTGTCGGTCCTGGCCGGGGCCGAGGAGCGGCCGGCCGCCGGCCCCCGCATCCGCATCGAGCCGGAGGGCTTCGACTTCGGCCGGGTCCTCCAGGACAAGACCCTCCGCAAGACGTTCACCATCCGCAACTTCGGCGACACCGACCTCGCGATCGAGGGCGTGTCGAGCAGCTGCGACTGCGCGGCGGCCCAGCCCGAGGCCACCCTGGTCGCGCCCGGGAGGTCGACGTCGCTGAGCGTCGTGCTCCGGACCCGCCGTTACTCCGGACGGCTCGAGAGGCAGGTCGCCGTGCGGACGAACGACGCGAAGACGCCGGTCGTCGAGATCAAGCTGAGCGCGACGGTGGAGGCGAAGGCCCGCTAGGCGCTGGAGGGCTGGAGGGCTGGGGCGGCCACCGCAGAGGCGACGGGGACGCCACCCGGCACGAGATCCCAGGCGTCCGTGGTCGCCAGGAGCTTCTGGGCCACGGCCGCGTGCAGTGTGTGCCCGGCCTTCGTGGCCTCCAGCCGCCCGAGCAGCGGGTGGCCGAGCAGTGCGAGGTCCCCCACCGCGTCCAGGATCTTGTGCCGGACGAACTCGTCGTCGAAGCGCAGCTTGTTGTTGAGGACGCCGGTCTCGCCGATGACGACGGCGTTCTCCAGGCTGCCGCCGAGCGCGAGGCCGCTCTTGCGCAGCATCTCCACCTCGCGCAGGAAGCCGAACGTCCGGGCGGGGGCGAGGGCCTCGGTGAAGGTGCGGGGCGTGACCCGGAGCGAAAGGGCCTGGTGACGGAGGAGCGGGTGGTCGAAGCCGATCGAGTAGGCGATCTCGAAGTGGTCGCAGGGCACGAGGCGGGCGCTTTTCCCGCCCCGGACGACCTCCACTGCCTCCTTGACCCGGATGTGCAGGCGCGGCACGGCGAGGGGTCGGAGGCCCGCCTCGTGCAGCAGGATCACGAAGGGGGCCGCGCTGCCGTCGAGGACCGGCACCTCGGGGCCGTCCACCTCGACCCTCACGTCGTCGACACCCAGGCCATAAAGAGCCGCCAGGAGGTGCTCGACGGTGCCGATCGAGACCGCGTCGGAGCTGAGCGTGGTCGCGTGGTCCTGCCCCCCGATGTGGCCGAGGGTGGCCGGAACCTCGACGCCCACGTCGGTGCGCGCGAATCGGATGCCGTGCTCGGCGGGGGCGGGCAGGAGGCGAAGGCGGACGGGCCGGCCGGAGTGGAGCCCGATCCCGGTGCACGCGACCTCGCGCCTCAGTGTTCGTCGGTAGACCATGTTGTCCGGGGCGGCGCAGACGCAAGACGCCCTCCAGGAGCCCTGCAAGCCTGATGCCGCGGAAGGGAGCAGCTTCTGCCCCTGCTGATCAACGACTTACGACATGTGCGTGGCTCGGCCACCACGGTGTCCGCCCGTGGGCGTTGCGGCCGGGACACACCCCTTTCCCTCCCCGTCAGGCGGGGCGGGCGCGGCGGCGCAGCAGCGGGCGCAGGTAGCGCGCCGTGTGGCTCCGGCGGGACCGGGCGACCTGCTCGGGGGTGCCGCTGGCGACGATCCGGCCGCCCTTCTCGCCGGCCTCCGGGCCGAGGTCGATCACCCAGTCCGCACACTTGATGACGTCGAGGTTGTGCTCGATGATCACGACGGTATTCCCCGCGTCGACGAGCCGTCCGAGCACGTCCAGCAGTCGCCTGACGTCGTCGAAGTGGAGACCCGTCGTGGGCTCGTCGAGGAGGTACAGCGTGCGGCCGGTCTCCCGGCGCCCCAGCTCGCGGGCGAGGCGGACCCGTTGCGCCTCGCCACCCGAGAGGGTCGCCGCGCTCTGCCCGAGCCGCAGGTAGCCCAGGCCGACCTCGCCCAGGGTCCCCAGCAGGCGCGCGAGGCGGGGATGGGCCCCGAGGATCTCGCGCGCGGCATCGACACTCAGGTCGAGCACGTCCGCGATGCTGTGTCCCTGGTAGCGCACCTCGAGCGTCTCGCGGTTGTACCGGCGCCCGTGGCACGTCTCGCACTGCACGAAGACGTCGGGCAGGAAGTGCATCTCCACCCGGCGGACCCCGTCGCCCTGGCACGCCTCGCACCGGCCCCCCTTCACGTTGAAGGAGAACCGGCCAGGGCGGTAGCCGCGGGCCCGCGCCTCGGGCACGAGGCTGAAGAGATCGCGGATGAGGGCGAAGGCCCCCGTGGAGGTCGCGGGGTTCGATCGCGGGGTCCGGCCGATGGGGCTCTGGTCGATCGCGATCACCTTGTCGATCTCTTCCGTCCCGTCGATCGCGCGGTGCCGGCCCGGCTCGGCCACCGCCCGGTAGAGGCGCCGGGCGAGGGCCCGGTGCAGCACGTCCTCGACGAGCGTCGACTTGCCCGAGCCCGAGACCCCGGTGACCGCGGTGAGGGCGCCGAGGGGGATGGCGGCGTCCACGTCGTGGAGGTTGTTCGCCCGCGCCCCCAGGACGCGGAGCCAGCCTCGCGGGGCCCGCCGCGCGGCGGGAACGGGCACCGCCAGCTCGCCCCGGAGGTAGCGGCCGGTCAGGCTGCCGTCGATCGCCGCGGGAGGGCCGGCGTACATGAGCCGGCCACCGTGGATGCCCGCTCCCTCGCCGAGGTCGATCACCCAGTCCGCAGCGCGGATCGTCTCCTCGTCGTGCTCGACCACGACCACGGTGTTGCCCGCGTCGCGGATGGAGACGAGGGTCTCGATGAGCCGCGCGTTGTCCCGCTGGTGCAGCCCCACCGAGGGCTCGTCGAGGACGTAGAGGAGCCCCTGCATCCGCGCGCCGATCTGGGTGGCGAGGCGCAGCCGGTGCGCCTCCCCGCCCGAGAGCGTCGTGGTCGCGCGGTCGAGGGTGAGATAGCCCAGCCCGAGCGAGACGAGCACGTCCAGCCGGGCGAGGATCTCGCCGACGAGCCGGTCGCCGACCGGGCGCTCGCGCTCGCCGAAGCGCAGGGCGGCCGCCACCTCGCGGGCCCGGCCCAGCGGCAGCCGCACGATGTCGGCCACGGTGAGGCCGCCCACGCGCACGGCGAGGCTCTCCGCCCGCAGCCGGGTCCCGCGGCACGCCCGGCAGGCCTCCTCCGAGAGGTAGGGGCGCAGGTCCTCGAAGGCCTCGCCGCCCTCCTGGCCCTCCTCGTCGGCGGGAGAGGGGTCGAGCCGGAGGAGGTTCTCCACGCGACGGCGCATGTAGGGCACGACGCCGGGGAAGCCCTGCTCGTCGCCGAAGAGCAGGACCTCGCGCGCCGCGGCCGAGAGACCCCCCACCGGCACCTCGAGCGAGAAGCCGTGCCGCTCCGCCACTTCGAAGAGGGCCTCGCGCAGCAGGCGCGGCCCGTGCCGGTGCCAGGGTCGGATGGCGCCGTCGAGGACGCTCTTCCTCTCGTCGGGCATTATCCGCGCGGCATCGACCACCCACCGCTGGCCGAGGCCGTCGCAGGCGGGGCACGCCCCGAGGGGACTGTTGAAGGAGAACGCGCGGGGGCTGAGCTCGGGCACCGAGACGTCGCAGCGCGCGCACGCGTGCTGGCTGCCGAGCAGCCTCTCGCCGCGACCCTCGACCGACACGAGAACCACCCCGCGCGCGAGGAGGAGCGCCTTCTCGAGGCTCGCCCGCAGGCGGTCCTCGCAGCCCGGCCGCAGCGCGAGGCGGTCCACGAGGACGTCGATCCGGTGTCCGCGGCGGGGGTCGAGGGCGAGCCGGTCGGAGAGGTTCGCCGCCCGGCCGTCGACACGCGCGCGCTGCAGGCCGGCGGCGCGGGCGGCCGCGAGCTCCTTGCGGTACGTCCCTTTTCGGCCCCGGGCGACGGGGGCGGCGATCACGGCCACCGCGCCGGGCGACTGCTCGACGAGGTGGGCGGCCATCTCGTCCGCGCTCTGGGCCGCGACGGGCTCGCCGCAGCGGGGACAGTGGGGGCGGCCGAGTGTCGCGAACAGCACCCGGAGGTGGTCGTAGATCTCGGTCACCGTCCCCACCGTGGAGCGCGGGTGGGCGACGGTCGTGCGCTGCTCGATCGCGATCGCGGGGGACAGCCCGCTGACCGACTCGACCTCCGGCCGCTCCATCTGCTCGAGGAACTGCCGGGCCCACGGCGAGAGGCTCTCGACGTACCGCCTCTGGCCCTCCGCGTAGAGGGTGTCGAACGCCAGGCTGCTCTTGCCTGAGCCCGAGGGGCCGGTCACCACGACCAGCCGGTTGCGGGGGATGTCGCAGTCCAGGCCCTTGAGGTTGTGGACCCGCGCCCCCCGGATAGCGATCGGTTCGTCTCTGCCGTCGTCTTTCACGATTGGGCCAAAACCCCATTTTACCGAAGATCGCCCGCTTTGCCGCCCCGGTGGCCCCGTGCTAAGGTGCTGCGATTCGGCACACCCCCCAAATGAGCCAGGGAGCGCGACGCTTGGCGAAGAAAGTAGCGGCGGCACCGGTCGTGGACCGGCACTACCAGCAGGCTCTCGACCTCTTCGAGAGGGCTGTCAAAGCGTTGGGTCGAAAAGACTTCGACCGCGCGCGAGACCTCCTGGACCAGCTCGTGGACGACCACGGGGACCAGAAGGAGCTCGTCGAGCGGGCACGGGCCTATCGGGCCATGTGCGACCGCGGGCGGCGTCCGGCCCGCCCGAAGACGTTCGAGGAGTTGCTCAACTACGGCGTCGTCCTCCACAACCGCGGGGACTTCGCCCAGGCGGTCCGCCACTTCCAGCAGGCCCTGGAGATCCACCCCCGAAACGAGGGCGCCCTGTACTGCCTCGCCGCCGCCCACGCCCGCGCGGGCGACGCCCCGGCCGCACTCAAGGCGCTGAAGTCGGCGATCCACGCCAACCCGGCGAGTCGCTCCCAGGCACGCCGGGACGACGACTTCGGCCCGCTGCGGAGCGCGGCTGAGTTCCAGGCGCTCGTGGCGCCCACGCTCCCGTGAGCGGCTCCGGGCGCGCTTCCGCCCTCGTCGCGGCCGGGGTGCGCGTGGAGGACCCCGCCAGCACGCTCGTGGGCGAGGACGTGGTGGTCGAGCCCGGCGCCGTGCTGCGCCCGTTCACGATCCTCGAGGGCCGAACGATCGTCCGGGCGGGGGCGGTGGTGGGGCCGTTCGTGCGCCTCGTGGACGTCGAGGTGGGGCCCGGGGCCCAGATTCTCGACCACTGCCTGCTGCGCGAGTCGGTCGTCGAGGAGGGGGCGAGCGTGGGCCCGTTCGCCCACTTCCGGCCGCAGTGCCGGGTCGGCGCCCGGGCGAAGGTCGGCAACTTCGTCGAGCTCAAGAAGACGCACCTCGGGGAGGGCACGAAGGCCCAGCACCTCTCCTACCTCGGCGATGCGACGGTGGGCCCGGGCGTCAACATCGGCGCCGGCACGATCACCTGCAACTACGACGGCGAGAAGAAGAGCCCCACCCGCATCGAGGCGGGCGCGTTCGTGGGGAGCGACACGACGCTGGTGGCCCCCGTCACCGTGGGCGAGGGCTCCTACGTCGCCGCGGGCAGCACCATCACCGAGGACGTCCCGAAAGACGCACTCGCGCTGGGGCGCGCGCGCCAGGTGACGAAGCCGGGGTGGGCGGCGCAGCGGCGGGCACGGCTGGGGACCGCGAAGGACGGCGCCTAGCCGCGGTCGCGCACCCCGAAACGGACACGAAGGGCCCGCTCCCTCTCGGGCCGATCGCGCGGGCGGGCCGGTCTCCCGGGCCCTCCGGGCCGAAGGCGACGGGGGAGAGGAGGGTCGACGAGGATGTGCGGCATCGTCGGATACGTGGGCGGTCGTGACGCGGTCCCGGTGATCCTGGACGGCCTCCGGCGCCTGGAGTACCGCGGCTACGACTCGGCGGGGATTGCGGTCGTCCGCGATGGCGTGCTGCATCGACGCCGCTCGGCGGGCAAGCTCGGCAACCTGGTCGCGAGCCTGCAGGCGGAGCCGCTCCGGGGCGACTGGGGAGTCGGGCACACCCGCTGGGCGACCCACGGCCGACCCACCGAGGAGAACGCCCACCCCCACCAGGACTGCTCCGGGCGCATCGTGGTCGTCCACAACGGCATCATCGAGAACCACCTCGACCTCAAGGCGCGTCTCACCGCCGCCGGCCACCGCTTCGTGACCCAGACCGACACCGAGGTCGTGGCCCACCTCGTGGAGTCGCTGTACCGGGGCTCGCTCGAGGAGGCGGCGCGAGCGGCGCTCGCCGAGCTCCAGGGCGTCTACGCGCTCGTCCTTCTCCACCGGGACGAGCCCCTCCGCCTGGTCGCGGCCCGCATGGGGCCTCCGCTCGTCGTGGGTCTCGGGGACGGCGAGCGCTACGTGGCCTCCGACGTGCCCGCCCTCCTCCCGCACACCCGGGACGTGGTGTTCCTCGAGGACGGCGACCTCGTGGTCGTCACCCCCGGGGGCCACCGGGTCACCACCCTGGCCGGCATCGCCGTCGAGCGCACGCCGCAGCGCATCGCCTGGGACCCCGTGCAGGCGGAGAAGGGCGGCTACCGCCACTTCATGCACAAGGAGATCCACGAGCAGCCCCGCGCCATGCGCGACACGCTCCTCGGCCGCTTCAGCCTCGAGGAGGGAGAGGTCCACCTCGAGGAGCTCGGCCCCGCCGCGGCGGGCCTGCGCGAGGCGTCGCGGGTGGTGCTGCTCGCGTGCGGAACGAGCTGGCACGCCGCACTCGTGGGGAAGTTCCTGATCGAGCACCTCGCGGGCCTCCCCTCCGAGGTGGACTACGGCAGCGAGTTCCGCTACCGCGAGCCGCTCGTGGGCCCCGGCACGGTGGCGGTGGCGATCAGCCAGAGCGGGGAGACCGCCGACACCCTCGCCGCCTTCCGCGAGGCGCGCTCGCGGGGGGCGGTCCCCCTCGCGATCTGCAACGTGCAGGGCTCGATGCTCACCCGCGAGGCGGCGGGCTCGCTCCTCACCCACGCCGGCCCCGAGATCGGGGTGGCCTCGACCAAGGCCTTCACCGGCCAGCTCGTGGCGATCTCCCTTCTCGCCCTTCACCTCGGCCGGCTGCGGGGCACGCTCTCCCCGCAGGCCTGCCGGGAGCACCTCGCCCAGCTCACGCGGATCCCGCACCTCATGGAGATCGTGCTGGAGCGTGAGGCCGCGGTCGAGGAGCTCTCGCGCACCCTCTCCCACGCCCGGGATTTCCTGTTCCTCGGGCGGGGGCTGAACTACCCGATCGCACTCGAGGGAGCCCTCAAGCTGAAGGAGATCTCGTACCTGCACGCCGAGGGCTACCCGGCGGGGGAGATGAAGCACGGCCCCATCGCCCTCGTGGACGAGGATCTCCCCGTGGTGGCCCTCTGCCCGGCCGGCCGGGTCTACGAGAAGATGCTGTCGAACGTTCAGGAGGCGAAGGCGCGGGGCGGGCGGGTGATCGCGGTCGCCGCTGCCGGCGATCCCGCGCTGCACGAGATGCTCGGCGACGGCGACACGCTTCTCGAGATCCCGCCGAGCCCGGAGCTGTGGTCCCCGTTCCTCACGGTCCTCCCCCTCCAGCTCCTCGCCTACCACGTGGCGCTGCGGGCGGGACGGGACGTCGACCAGCCCCGCAACCTCGCCAAGTCGGTGACGGTGGAATAGGGAGCGGCCTTGTCCATCGCCTCCCCCACCCTCGCCCCCCTCAACCCGCAGCAGCGCGAGGCGGTCGGCGCGATCACCGGTCCCGTGCTCATCCTGGCCGGCGCCGGGAGCGGCAAGACGCGGGTCATCACGCACCGCATCGCCCACCTCGTCCTCGACCACGGGGTGGACTCCGCCCGCATCCTCGCCGTCACCTTCACCAACAAGGCGGCGGAGGAGATGCGCTCGCGGGCCGCGGCGCTGCTGGGCGCGCGGCCGCTGCACGCGTGGATGTCCACTTTCCACGCGTTCTGCGTGCGGCTGCTGCGGCGCGAGGCGGCGGCCGCGGGCCTGCCCCCGGGCTTCCTGATCTACGACGAGGACGATCAGCTCGCGGCGGTGCGCGAGGCGCTGCGCTCGCTCGACCTCTCGGAGAAGCTGCACCCCCCCCGGCGGATGCTCTCCCGGATCTCCGCCCGCAAGAACGCGGCCCGCCGGGACGAGGACGACGGGTCGGGCCTCGTCGACCGCTTGATGGAGCGCTACCGCGAGACGCTGCGGGCGGCGGGGGCCCTGGACTTCGACGACCTCCTCCTGCGCGCCGTCGACCTGCTCGACCGGAGCGAGGGAGTGCGGGCGCGGTGGCGCGAGCGCTTCCCCTACCTCCTGGTGGACGAGTACCAGGACACGAACCGCGCGCAGTACGAGCTCGTGCGCCTGCTCGCCGGCGAGGGCGGCAACCTGACGGTGGTGGGCGACGAGGACCAGTCGATCTACTCCTGGCGGGGGGCCGACATCTCGAACATCCTCGACTTCGAGCACGACTTCCCGGGTGCGCGCGTCTTCCGCCTCGAGGAGAACTACCGCTCGAGCCAGCGGATCCTGGACGTGGCGGCCGCCCTCGTCTCCCGCAACGTGCGCCGCAAGGGCAAGGCGCTGCGGGCGAGCCGGGGCGCGGGTGAGCCCGTGCGCCTCCACGAGGCCATGGACGAGTTCCAGGAGGCCTCTTGGGTCACGGAGCGGATCGCCGCGCTGCGGGCGAAGGGACGGGTGGCGGTGCTGTTCCGCATGAACGCGCAGAGCCGCCTGTTCGAAGAGGGACTCCTCCGCCTGCGCCTGCCCTACCTGGTGGTGGGGGGCGTCGGCTTCTACGAGCGCAAGGAGGTCAAGGACCTCCTCGCCTACCTGCGGCTCGCCCACAACCCCCGCGACGCGGTGGCCTTCCGCCGGGTGGTCAACGTCCCTCCCCGCGGCCTCGGGGCGAAGGCCCTCGAGGGGATCGAGGCCGCCGCCGCCGCGCGCGGGGAGAGCCCGTGGGAGGCGACCTTGCGTCTCGTCGACGAGGCCGCCCTCCCGTCGCGGGCCCTCGTGCCGCTGCGGCAGTTCCGGGAGACTGTCGAGACCCTGCGGGAGGAGGCCGCGACGCGGGGCCTGCGGTCGCTGATGGAACGCGCTCTCGAGCTCTCGGGCTACGGGGCCGCCCTCGCCCGCGAGGACTCGGGCGAGAGCCAGGAGCGACTCGAGAACCTGGCCGAGCTCCTCGCCGCGGCTGCGGACTACGAGGTGCGCGACGAGCAGCCGAGCCTGGCCGGCTTCCTCGACCGCGCGGCGCTCCTCTCGGAGACCGACCGCCTCCGCGACGACGTGCCCGTGCTGCTCATGACGCTCCACGCGGCCAAGGGCCTGGAGTTCGAGTCGGTGTTCCTGGTGGGGCTGGAGGAGGGCCTGCTGCCCCACTCGCGCAGCCTCGGGGGGGAGGACGCCCTCGAGGAGGAGCGGCGGCTGTGCTACGTGGGCATGACCCGCGCGATGGAGCGGCTCCACTTCTCCTGGGCGCGCAGCCGACAGGTGTTCGGCCAGCGCCGACTGACGGAGCCGAGCCGGTTCCTCTCGGAGATCCCGGTGGAGACTCTCGAGCGCAGCGGCGGAGCGCTCCGGCTACCCTCCTGGTCCGGCGACCACAGACCCGGCTGGGCCCCGCCCCCCGGGCCCGTGACCGCCGCGCCGGCCCCCGGGGCCGATGGAATGCGTCCCGGCGCGAGGGTCCGGCACCCGCTCTTCGGGGTTGGCACCGTCCTGCGGCGCGAGGGGGAGGGGGACGACCTGAAGGTCACGGTGTCGTTCCCCGGCGTGGGTGCGAAGAAGCTGGTCGCCCGCTTCGCCGGGCTGGAACCCGTCTAGAGATGACGGGGCGCCCGGGGCGTTCGCCCCGGGCGCCGCAGACGTGCCGCGAAGAGGGTCTATCCCTTCGGAACGAGGCTCTGGACGACCCAGCGCGAGACCATCCGGGGGCCACTGCCTCCGGTGAGCTCGTACTTGCGGAGCGTCATGACGTAGGGCTTCACCTCGCCCTTGATCGTGAGGTTCAGGTCCACGTCCTTCGACAGGACCTCCCCGGTGAGGGTGTCGATGTCCTCGGTCTGGCCGACGGACAGCCCCACGTTGCGCCGCTCGCGCTCGACCGCGGCCTTGGCCTCGGCCACCGCCTTCTTGAGCTCGCGGTCCTTTCCGTTGAACTCGCTCCACTTCTGGTGGATCGATTCGAGGCTGGCCGGGATCTTGGCGCCCTTCTGCTCGAGCGATCGCACCTGGTCGAGCTTCGGGTAGATGGCGAGGTCGTTGCCCCACGCGCGCGCGTCGCGGGTGTTCTTGGCGAGCTCGGCCTCGAGCTCGTTCTGCTTCTTCACGAGGTCGGGCAGGGTGGCCGGGGTCCTCGTCCCGGGACTGACCGCGACGACGCTGAAGTCGTCCACCGTCTGGTCGAAAGCGACCATGGCGAAGCTGGTGAGCGTACCCTGGTCGTTGGCCCTGAGGGCACCAAAGTACTGGTTGACCACGTTCTTTTCCGGGCTGCTGCAGGCGAGGCCCGCGACCGCCAGGCCCAGCGCCACCAAGAGTGCTGTTGCGCGCTCCCTCATGAATCCTCCTTGGACGCTCCGGGACCCCCGCCCGCCGGGTCCCCCAGGCTTTCGTCGTCGTCTTCGCGATCGGCCAGCCGGGCGACCGAGACGAGATGGTCGCCCTCCTCGAGCTGGATCAGGCGGACGCCCTGGGTGTTGCGGCCGATCGTCGAGATCTCCGCCGTGTTCAGCCGGATGATCATACCCTTTTCGGTGATCAGCATCACCTGTTCTTCGCCCCGGAGGAAGTTCACCCCCACCACCGGACCGTTCCGCTCGGACGCCTTGATGTTGATGAGCCCTTTGCCCCCCCGGCTCTGGAGGCGGTACTCCTCGAGGAGGGTCCGCTTGCCGTAGCCGTTACCGGTGACGGTGAGCACCGTCCCGCCCGGGCGGACCACCTCCAGGCTCACCACCGCCTCCCCCTCCTCGAGCTCTATCCCCTTGACCCCGTAGGCGGTACGGCCCATGGGCCGCACGTCCTCCTCGGAGAAGTGGATGGCCATGCCGCCCCCTGTCCCGAGCAGGATCTCGTCCTCGCCGGAGGTGAGGACGGCGGCGATCAGCTGGTCCTCCTCCTCGACGGAGAGGGCAATGATGCCCGAGGGCCGCGGGTTCGAGAAGGCGGCGAGGTCGGTCTTCTTGACGATCCCCCGGCGCGTGACGAGGAGGACGTACCCCCCGGCGCCGAAGTCCCGCACCGCGCAGAACGCGGCGATCTTCTCCCCCGCCTGCAAGGATACGAGGTTCACCACCGCCTTGCCCTTGCCCTGCGGCCCCACGTCCGGGATCTCGTGGACCTTGAGCCAGTAGATCCGGCCCCGGTTCGTGAAGATGAGGATGTAGGAGTGGGTGGAGGCGATGAAGAGGTCCGAGACGAAGTCCTCGTCCTTCGTCTTCATGCCCACCCGCCCGCGGCCCCCGCGCTTCTGCGCCCGGTAGCTCGTGATCGAGGTGCGCTTGATGTAGCCGGTGTGGGTGATCGAGATCGCGACGTCCTCGTCTGCGATCAGGTCCTCGACGTCGATCTCGTCGGCCGCGTCGAGGATCTCCGTGCGCCGCGCGTTTCCGTGAGCGTCGCGGATCGCCTTGAGCTCGCTCCCAATGATCTCGTCGATCCGCTTCGGCGAGGCGAGGATGTCCCGCAGGTCGGCGATCCTCTCCTTGAGCTCCGCGAGCTCGTCCACGATCTTCTGTCGCTCGAGGCCGGTGAGCCGCTGCAGCTGGAGCTTGAGGATCTCCTCGGCCTGGATCTCGCTGAGGGCGAAGCGCGCGACGAGGCCCTCCTTCGCGACCTCGGGCGTCTTCGACCCCCGGATGAGGGCGATGACCTCGTCGAGGTGGTCGAGGGCGATGACGTAGCCCTCGAGGACGTGGGCCCGGGCCTCGGCCTTGCGCAGCTCGTAGGCGGCCCGCCGGCGCACCACGTCGCGGCGGAAGTCTAGGAACAGCTCGCAGGCCTGCTGCAGGTTCAGCACGCGGGGGCGCTGGTCGACGATCGCGAGGAAGATCGTCCCGAACGTGTCCTGCAGCGGCGTGTGCTTGTAGAGGTTGTTGAGGATGACCTGGGCGGGCTCGCCCCTCTTGACGTCCACCACGATCCGCATGCCCTGGCGGTCGCTCTCGTCGCGGACGTCCTGGATGCCCTTGATCCGCTCCTCGCGCGCGAGCTCGGCGATCTTCTCGATGAGGCGCGCCTTGTTGACCTGGTAGGGAATCTCGGTGACGACGATCGACTCCCGGTCGCCCTTGCGCGCCTCGATCTCGCAGCGGGCCCGCATCACGACGGAGCCGCGGCCGGTGCGGTAGGCCTGGCGGACGCCCTCGCGGCCCATGATGAAGCCGGCGGTCGGGAAGTCGGGACCGTGGATGCGGGCGATCAGGCCCTCGAGCTGCTCCTCGGGGGTGAGGTTCTGGTTCTCGATGAGGAAGAGGAGCCCGTCCACCACCTCGCCGAGGTTGTGGGGGGGGATGTTGGTGGCCATCCCCACCGCGATGCCGGCCGCCCCGTTGACGAGGAGGTTCGGGAGCACGGTGGGCAGCACGGTGGGCTCGACCGAGCTGTCGTCGTAGGTGGGCTGGAAGTCGACGGTGTCCTTCTCGATGTCCTCCATCATGGAGGCGCCGAGCCGGGTGAGGCGCGCTTCGGTGTAGCGCTGGGCGGCGGCGGGGTCGCCGTCGACCGAGCCGAAGTTGCCCTGCCCGTCGACGAGAGGGGCTCTCATGTTGAACGGCTGGGCCATCCGCACGAGCGTGTCGTAGATCGCCTGGTCGCCGTGCGGGTGGTAGTTGCCCATCACCTCGCCGACGATCTTGGCGCTCTTGCGGGAGGGCCGCCCCGGCTGCAGGCCCATCTGCTGCATGCCGTACAGCACGCGGCGGTTGGCCGGCTTGAGGCCGTCGCGGATGTCGGGCAGCGCGCGGCCGATGATCACGGACATCGCGTAGTCCATGTAGGACTGGCGCATCTCGTCCGCGATGTTGGTGGGAATGCGGTTCTGGGCGACTTGAGGCGTTTCTTCGGCCATGTCAGATGTCGAGGTTCCTCACGTTGAGGGCGTTCTCCTCGATGAACTGGCGCCGCGGCTCGACCGCGTCGCCCATGAGGGTGGTGAAGATGTTCTCCGCCACCTCGTCGTCCTCGAGGCGCACCTGCAGGAGCGTGCGGGTGGCGGGGTCCATGGTCGTCTCCCACAGCTCGTCCGCGTTCATCTCGCCGAGCCCCTTGTAGCGGGAGATGGTCATGCCCTTCTTGCCCTCGGCCAGGATGTGGGCCACGAGGGCGTCGCGGTGCGCGACCGTGGTCTCGCCCCCGTCCACCACGGTGAGCGGCGGCTGGTCGACCTCGCGGATCTCCTCGTAGGCGGAGTACAGCGCCCGGTACTCGGCGGAGGTCAGGAACTCGTCGTCGACCACCACCTCGCGGGCGTGCCCGTTGCCGGACGTCCGGAGGCGGATGTCGTAGTTGCCGTGCTCCACGTCCTCCTCCAGGAAGACCTCGGCCCCGCTCTCGCGCAGCGGGCGGATCAGCTCGAGCAGCCGCGGCTTGTCGCGGAAGACCTCGGCGTCCCGGATCTTCCCCCGGAGCAGGATCTCGGCGAGCTCCCGGGGCACGCCGCGCCGCGCCGTGCGCTCGAGGAGCTTCATCACGGTGACCATGCGCCCCACCACGTGGGCGAGGCGGGCGCCCTCGATCTCCTGCCCGCCGGCGAGGCGCACCTTGCGGTTCTCCGCCGCACGCGAGAGGAGGAACGTGTCGAGGGCGTGCTCGTCCTTGAGGTAGGTCACCGCCTTGCCGTGCTTGACCTTGTAAAGCGGGGGCTGCGCGATGTGGAGGTGGCCGCGCTCGATGAGCTCCTTCATCTGCCGGTAGAAGAACGTCAGTAGCAGCGTGCGGATGTGGCTGCCGTCGACGTCGGCGTCGCACATGATGATGATCCGGTGGTACCGGAGCCTGGAGACGTCGAAGTCGTCCGCCCCCACGCCCGTCCCCAGCGCCGCGATGATGTTGCGGATCTCCTCGGAGGAGAGCGTCTTGTCGAGCCGGGCCTTCTCCACGTTGAGGATCTTCCCGCGCAGGGGCAGGACGGCCTGGAAGGCGCGGTCGCGCCCCTGCTTGGCGGAGCCGCCCGCCGAGTCTCCCTCCACGAGGTAGAGCTCGCACTTCTCGGGGTTCCTCTCCTGGCACTCGGCGAGCTTGCCGGGGAGCCCCGCGCCGTCGAGGGCGCCCTTCCGCCGGGTGAGGTCGCGCGCCTTGCGCGCGGCCTCCCGGGCCCGGGCGGCGTCGAGGATCTTCCCCGTGATCCGCTTGGCCTCCTGGGGGTTCTCCTCCAGGAACGCGGAGAGCCGCTCGTTGACCAGGCTTTCGACGATGCCCTTCACCTCGGAGTTGCCGAGCTTGCCCTTCGTCTGCCCCTCGAACTGGGGATTGGGGACCTTGACGCTGACGACCGCGGTCAGGCCCTCCCGGGTGTCGTCCCCCTCGAAGCTGTCCCCCTCCTTGAGGAGGCCCGCGGCGAGCCCGTAGCCGTTGAGGCTGCGCGTCAGCGCCCCGCGGAACCCGGCCAGGTGGCTTCCCCCGTCGTGGGTGTTGATGTTGTTCGCGTAGCAGTGGATGTTCTCGGCGTAGCCGTCGTTCCACTGCATCGCGACCTCGACCCCGACCCCGTCGCGCTCGCCACCGATCTCGATCGGCCGCGCCGGCAGCGTCTCCTTGTTGCGGTTGAGGTGCTCGACGAACGAGCTGATGCCTCCCTCGTACTGGAATCGGTGCTTCTTGTTGTCGCGCTCGTCCTCGAGGCTGATCAGGATGCCGCGGTTGAGGAAGCTCAGCTCGCGCAGCCGCTGCGACAGGGTGTCGAAGCTGAAGGTGATCGTCTCGAAGATCTGGGTGTCGGGCTTGAAGGTGACCTTCGTGCCGCGCCGGTCGGTGACGCCCGTCTGCTCCAGGCGGGTGCGGGGCTCGCCCCGCGAGTACGACTGGCGGTAGACCTTGCCCTCGCGCCAGATCTCGACCTCGAGGGTCTCGGCGAGCGCGTTCACCACCGAGATGCCGACGCCGTGGAGCCCGCCCGACACCTTGTAGGCGCCCTTGTCGAACTTGCCGCCGGCGTGGAGCTTGGTGAGGACCACCTCCGCCGCGTCGAGCCCCGACTCGTGGGGCCCGACCGGGATGCCGCGACCGTTGTCGATCACCGTGACCGAGTTGTCGATGTGGATGGTCACGGTGATCTCGCTGCAGTACCCGGCGAGCGCCTCGTCGACCGAGTTGTCCACGACCTCGTAGACGAGGTGGTGGAGCCCCGCCTCGCCGGTGGAGCCGATGTACATGGCCGGGCGGACGCGGACGGCCTCCAGCCCCTCGAGGATGCGAATGGCCTCCGCCCCGTACTCTTCCGCCGTGTGGTCCGGCTTGTTCGTCGTCTCGCTCATGTCCCCCGTCGTTTCTTCCGTTCGCTTTCAGGCGGCACGCACCGCGCCGCCCGACACGTGGTAGACGCTCCCCAGCGGGCGAAGGCTCTCCGCCCAGCGCGGGTGCGCGCTCGTCACCAGGGCCTGTCCCCGTCGCGCAACCTCCGCGCAAAGGGCGCCCGCGCGCTCCTCGTCGAGCTCGGAGTCGAGATCGTCGAGGAGCGCCACCGCCGCGCGTCCGGTCTCCTCGCGGTAGACCCGCAGGCTGGCCAGGGTGAGGGCCAGCAGGAGGCTGCGGGCCTGCCCCGACGAGGCGGCTTCGCCCGCGTCGCGGCCGTCCACGAGGAGGTCGACGCCGTCGCGGTGGGGGCCGGCGAGGCTGCGCCCCGCAGCCCGCTCGCGCGGGAGCGCGGCTGCGATCTCCTCGGCCAGTGCCGCCCGGGCCTCGCCCTCGCTCGACGCCGCGGCTCGCGGGCGGACTTCGTAGGCCTCTCCGGCGGGCCGGAACCCTTCAGCCAGGGCTGCCGTGAGCCGCGCCGCGTAGGCGGCACGGCGGTGGCGCAGGCGCGAGCCGCTCTCGAGCAGCCGTTCCGTCCACACCGCCTCGTCGCGGCTCCGCGCCTCGAGCGCGGCGTTGCGCTGCGCCAGGATCCGCTCGAACTGGCGCATCTCCGCCCGGTACGCCGGCCACAGCGCCGCCGCCGAGCGGTCGAGGTACTGGCGCCGCTCGCGCATGGTGCCGCGCACCACCCGCAGGCGGTCGGTCGAGTACACGGCGACCTCCAGCCGGCCGTGGTACTCCCGCGGCGGCACGGCGCGTCCGTCGACGCGGAACTCCCTCCCTCCCGCGCGCAACTCGACCTCCAGCGTCGCGGTCGCGTCGTCCTCCCCCGCCTCCCCGCGCGTGATCAGCGCCGTGGCGCCGTGGCGAATCATGGCGGGGGCGTCCTCCGTGCGGAAGGAGCGTCCGCGGGCCACGACACCCACCGCCTCGAGGAGCGACGTCTTGCCCTGGGCGTTTCTCCCGAAGAACACGTTCAGGCCCGGGTGAAGCTCCACGACCTCGTCGCGGATGTTGCGCAGGTCCCGGACGCGGAGCCGTCGGACCCAGGCCACCCGCCGTCCCCTACCGCGCTGCTTCAGCCACCGCACCACCGGCCGGCTAGAACCGCATCGGCATGACGACGTAGCGGTACTCCCCGCCGTCCTCGCCCACTGGCCGCAGCAGGCCCTGGCTCTCCGCGTCCCTGACCTCCAGCGCCACCTGTTCGGTACCGACGACGGCGAGAAACTCGAGCAGGTACTGGGCGTTGAACCCGATCTGGACCCCTTCGCCGGCGTACTCGACCGGCAGCGACTCGCGGGCCTCGCCGAGCTCGGGCGAGGAGGCGCTCACCTCCAGACTCCCTTCCTCGAGGCTCAGCCTGACCGCGCGCCCGCGCTCGGAGGAGAGCAGGCTCACCCGCCGGATCGCGCTCTGGAGGGCCTCGCGGCCGACCGACACCTTCCGGTCGCCGGTCACACCCACGACCTTCTCGTAGGCGGGGAACTGGGCCTCGACCATCTTCGACGCCAGGGTCCTTCCCCCCGTGGCGAAGATCAGGTGGCCGTCGCCCTGCTGGAAGGAGACCGCTTCCTCGCCGCCAACCTCCTCGATGAGGCGCGCGAGCTCGTTTATGGCCTTGCGGGGAACGAGGATCCGGCTCGTCTCCGTGATATTGAGGGGCGTCTTCGTCTGGGCCCACGCCAGTCTATGGCCGTCGGTCGCGACCATCGAGATCGCGTCCTTGTCGAGCACCAGCAGGGCACCCGCCAGGTAGTAGCGCGCGTCCTCGGCGGTGATCGCGAAGCCCGTCCTCTGGATCAGGCCCCGCAGCGTGGCGGCGGGGATGTCGACCGACCGGCCTGCCTTCGCCTCCGGGAGGCTGGGGAAGTCCTCCCGCGGGAGTCCCGCCATCTTGAACTCGACCCGCTCGCACCGGATCCTCGCCCAGGAGTCGTCCTCGACCTTCACCCGCACGTCGCTCTCCGGAAGGGAGCGGACGATCTCGTAGAGCTTCTTCGCGCCCAGGGTCACCGCCCCCTCCTCGACCACCTGCGCGGCGCAGCCGCAGCGCAGCGACACGTCGAGGTCCGTGGCCGAGATGCGCAGCTCACCGGAGCGCGCCTCCGCGAGGACGTTGGAGAGGATGGGAATGGAGTTCTTCCTCTCCACGATGCCCTGGACGAGCTGGAGTTCCTTCACGAGGTCGTTCCGGCGGACGAGGATTTCCATGATCCTTTCCTCTTCTACTCATTCAATCAAAGGGAATAGAGATCCCTTGAATTGGAGATAGAGCCTGTGCGTCTGTGGAAAACCCCCGAAGGCCTTCGCGCGTCGGTGGTTGTGATCGGGGCAGGCTGTGGACGGGACGGGAGTGAAGAGGCTGGCGGCGGCGGAAAGGGGATTTTCAGCGGCCGGCCGCCGGCCACCCAGCGAGGAGTCCTGTGGAAAAAGGCGGAAGCTCATCGGAACGCTTGCACGAAGCTGTGGATGAGCCTGTCGAACTCCGGGTCCTGCTTCCGGAGGTCGTCGATCTTGCGGATGGAGTGGATCACGGTGGAGTGGTGCTTGCCGCCGAACTCCTTGCCGATCTCGGGCAGGGACGCGCCGGTGAGGCTCTTGGTGAGGTACATGGCGATCTGGCGGGGCATGGCGATCGACTTGGAGTTGTTCTTCGCCTTGATCTCGCTGATCTTCAGGCTGTAGTGATCGGCCACGAACTTCTGGATCATCTCGATCGAGATCGGCTTGTCCTCGGTGTGGAGAAGGTCCCGCAGCGTCTCCTGGGCGAGAGGCAGGTCGATGTCGCGGCCGGTCAGGCTGGCGTAGGCGATGAGCCGGATGAGGCTTCCCTCGAGCTCGCGGATGTTGGTGCGGACCTTGCTGGCGATGAAGAGGGCGACGTTCTCGGGCAGCTCCACGCGCTCGGCCTCCGCCTTCTTGCGGAGGATGGCCACCTTCGTCTCGATGTCCGGGGACTGGATGTCGGCGATGAGGCCCCACTCGAAGCGGCTGTGGAGGCGCTCCTCGATCGTCGGGATCTGTCGGGGCGGGCAGTCGGAGCTCACCACGATCTGCTTCTGGGCGTCGTGCAGCGCGTTGAAGATGTGGAAGAACTCCTCCTGCGTGCGGTCCTTGCCGGCGATGAACTGGATGTCGTCGATCAGGAGGACGTCGATCGAGCGGTACTTCTGGCGGAACGAGGGCAGGCGATCGAAGCGGATCGCGTTGATCATCTCGTTGATGAAGCGGTCGGTCGAGATGTAGAGGACGTTGAGGCGCCGCTCTCGCGCCATGATGTAGTGGCCGATCGCGTGCATCAGGTGGGTCTTGCCGAGACCGACCCCCCCGTAGATGAACAGGGGGTTGTACGACTTCGAGGGGATCTCGGCGACCGCTCGCGCGGCCGCGTGGGCGAACTGGTTCGACGAGCCGACCACGAAGCTCTCGAACGTGTATTTCGGGTTGAGGGGCGAAACGTCGCGCTCCGGGGGAGCCGACGACGGCGGCAGGAGGCCGGCTTCGTCTGCCATCTCCTCGAAGACGACGCGCAGCCCGGGCTGGCCGACCTCGGAGAGGGCCTCTTGGAGCACGCCGAGGTAGTTCTTGGTCAACCACTCGCGGAACTGCGCGTTCGGCACCCCGACACGAAGGGTGCTGCCGTCCAGGGAGAGGAAGCTCGTCGGTCGGAACCACGTGGCAAAGCTGTGGCGGTTGACCTTGCTCTCGACCCGCACCAGAACGTCGTCCCAGAGAGTGTCCGACATCGCGCCCATATCCCCGGCCGCCACCCGTGCGGCAACGCCCAGATAACGCCCCTTAAATCAACAAGATACAGACAAAGCCGAGCGTGCGAGTACCCGGCCCCTCATACCGCCGTCCTTTTGCACAGAGATTTCAACAGTTGTGGAAAAGTGGGGCATGGGGACCATTGAGGGGGCCGTAGCTGTGGGCTGTCCGTGACCCCGGAAAGGTACCACACGCGCGGGGGGCGCACAACCCGCGAACCCGTCCGACGGAGGGCCCAAATTGACTTCCCCGCCGTCTGTGCGCTAACTTACGTGGTTTGTCCTGCCGGGGGGCAACGCCGGACCTTCCGGCCCATGGGGTTCATCGATGAAGAGGACGTTCCAGCCGAACAACCGCAAGCGCAAGCGCACCCACGGCTTCCTCGTCCGCATGAGGACGAAGGGCGGGCAGCTGGTGCTGAAGCGCCGTCGCCAGAAGGGTCGGAAGCGGATCGCCGCCTGAGGCTCGTGCGGCAGGGAGCCGGCGCATGCGCCTCCGTCCCCGCCAGCGCCTCCGCACCGGGGCGGAGTTCGATGCCGTCTTCAAGCGGGGCGCGCGCCTGGCCGGGCGCTTGTTCCTGCTCCTGGCGGCGCCCAACGGCCGCCCGTTCGACCGCCTCGGCCTCGCCGTGAGCCGCCGCGTCGGTGGCGCGGTCGAGAGGAACCGGACCCGCCGCCTCCTCCGGGAGAGCTTCCGGCGCCTGGAGGCGCCACCCGGCGACGGCGTCGACCTCGTCGTGGTGGCCCGGGCCGAGCTCGCCGGCTGCAGGCAGTCAGAGGTGGATCTTGAGCTTCGAGAACGCGTCCGGAGACTCAAGCGCGCACCCGGCCCGGGCGGCGCGCCTGCTTCTCGGGCTCGTTGAGGCGTATCGTGTGGCCCTCTCGCCGCTCCTGGGCGGACACTGCCGCTTCTGGCCGAGCTGCAGCGCGTACGCGGAGGAGGCGATCCGGAGGCACGGGGCGCGCCGCGGGGCGGCCCTCGCCGTGCGCCGCGTGCTCCGCTGTCATCCGTTCCACGCCGGGGGAATCGACCCGGTCCCGTAGGTAACCCGGCCTGCTAGGATGCCGTGATGGAAGAACGCCGCCTGCTCCTCGCCGTCGCCCTCTCGCTCGTCGTGCTGACGGCCTACAGCCTCCTCTTCGCCCCGGCCCCGGCCCCGGCCCCGCCGGCGCCGGCTCCCGCGGCAAGCCCCGAGCCCGCCGCAGGCTCGCCGGAGGTGCCGGCCGCTCTGCCGTCGCCGGCGGCCCCGGCCGCCGCGCCCGCACCCGCCGTGGCCGACGAGCGCGAGCGTCGCGTGGAGGTCGTGGCTCCCGAGTACACCGTGGCTTTCACGAACCGCGGGGCCCGGGTCGTCTCGTGGACGCTCTCCCGCTACCGGGACGCCGGCGGGCGCCCCGAGGAGATGGTCCCCGCCCAGGGCGCGGCCGTGCGGCCGCTCGACGTCGAGACCGGCGACCCCGCGCTCGACGCGCGGCTGCGCGAGGCGCTCTTCCGGCCGTCGGCGGAGACCCTCTCGGTGTCGCCGGAGGCGCCGCAGACGCTCCGCTTCGACTACGCCGACGGGGACCTCGTCGCCACGAAGACGCTCCGCTTCGGCGCGACGGGCCTCGTGGCGGTCAGCGTCTCCGTGGAGCGCCAGGGCCGTCCGGTGCCGCGTCGGCTCCTCTGGGGCCCGGGGGTCGGGAACCCCTCGCCCGAGGAGGCCGAGGTGCAGGGCTACCAGCCCCCGCGGGGCGTGGCCCTCGCCGGGGGCTCCGTCGAGCACATCGAGGCGGCGAAGCTGCCGCCGTCCGGCCGGCCCCTCGCCGGCGTGGGCTGGGTGGGTGTCGAGAGCCACTACTTCGCCGCGATCTTCGTGGCCCCGGCGGGCGGGGCCGCAGCCGAGGTGCGGCCGCAGGCGGCCCCGGCGAAGCCCGACGAGAAGCCGTCGGTCGCGCCGGTCGCCGGGATCGACGCGAGCGGGGCCGAGCCGGTCCAGCTCTTCGTCGGGGCGAAGGACCACCAGGCCCTGGCGAAGCTCGGACACCGGCTGGAACGGGTCGTGCCGGTCGGGGACTGGATCGGCCCCATCGTGGTCGTCCTCATGTCGCTGCTGCGCTGGGTGCAGTCGCACGTCGGCAACTGGGGCTGGTCGATCGTGGTCCTGACCGTGCTCATCAACCTCGCGATGGCCCCCTTCCGCCACTACAGCATCGTGAACGGCCTCAAGATGGCGAAGCTCTCGCCGGAGATGAAGGCGATCCAGGAGCGCTACCGCAAGGTGCCGCTCATGGACCCGAAGCGCCAGCAGATGCAGGAGGAGGTGGCGGCGCTCTACGCGAAGCACGGGATGAGCATGAGCTCGCAGATGATGGTCGGCTGCCTGCCGCTCCTGCTCACGATGCCGTTCCTCTTCGCGTTCTACCGGGTGCTCAGCGTCTCGGTGGAGCTGCGCGGGGCGGACTTCCTGTGGATCCCCGACCTCGCGCAAAAGGACCCGCTGTTCCTCACCCCGGTCCTCATGGGGGTGTCGATGTTCGCGATGCAGAAGATGACGCCGAGCACCCTCGACCCCGCGCAGCAGCGGATCATGATGCTCATGCCGCTCATGCTGGCCGGCATGTTCCTGTGGGCCCCGGCGGGGCTCAACCTGTACTGGCTCACCTCGAACGTGTGGTCGATCCTCCAGCAGGGCGTCTCGATGAAGCTCCTGCACCCGGCCCTGGCCCCCGTGCGGGAGAAGAGGACGAAGTGAAGGACCTTCTGTTCAGCGGGCCGGACGTGGAGGAGGCGGTCGCCCTGGCGGCCGCGAGCCTGGGGCTTCCGAGGGCCGAGCTGCGCTACGTCGTCCTGGATGCGGGAGCGGCGGCGGGGCGCGGTCTCAAGCCCACGCCAGCGCGCATCGCGGTGCTCGTGGAGGAGCGGGTCGGGTCGGCCCGGTCCGGCCCGGTCCGGGCGGCCTCTCCGGCGGCCCCCGCGGAACCGTTGGAGCCCATGGACCCCTTGGCCGGCCTGCGCGAGACGCTCCGCGCGGTGGCCCGGGCGGGCGGGCTCGATGTCAGCGCGCAGGTCCAGGAGACCGACGAGGCCGTCGTCGTGCACGTCACCGGCCCGGACGAGGCGTTCTTCCTGGCCCCGGGAGGGCGGGGAGAAGTCCTGCGCGCCACCGAGCACCTGCTCCAGCGGATGTACGGGACCGCCCTCCACCCCCGCGGGCTGCGCCTGACCAGCGAGGGCTTCCGCGCGGGCCGGGACCAGGCGCTCGCCGAGGAGGCGCGCCGGGTGGCCGAGCTGGTGCGCGGCGACGGGCAGCCGCGGGCTCTCGAGCCGCAGAACGCCTACGAGCGGCGCGTCGTCCACGTCGCGCTGCAGGACGAGCCCGGGGTGACGACCTACAGCGTGGGGGAGGGGGCGGGCCGGCGGGTCACGGTGGCCCCGGCCGGCGAGAGGGGGAGAGGCGACGGCGGCGAGTGAGCACCGCGGCGCCCTGGAGGCGCTCGGCCTTCCGGACGGGGCGGCGTCCCGCCTCGCCGTCTACCTCGACACGCTGGCCGCCTGGAGCCGCCGCGTGAACCTCACCGGCGCCCGCACCCCCCAGGAGCGCGTGCGCCTCCTCGTGGCCGACGTCCTGCCCGCCGCCCCGCTGCCGGAGGCGGGGAGCCTCATCGACGTGGGCTCGGGGAACGGCTCGCCGGGGCTCGTCCTCGCGCTCGTCCGCGACGACCTCGAGGTGACGCTGCTCGAGCCCCGGGCCCGGCGGTGGGCGTTCCTGCGGGAGGCGGCCCGGGCGGCCGGCCGAAGCGTGCGCGTCCTGCGGCTGCGCCACGACGGCTACGGGGGGGCCCCGGCGCGGACGGTCACGCTGCGCGCCCTGGCCGTGCCCGTCGCGGAGCTCGCCCCGCTGGTCGTTCCGGGGGGCCGGGTGGTCGTCTTCGGCGGTCGACCGCAGGCCGGGGGCGGCTTCGCGCCGACGGCGGAAGGGGAGGGTCTCCCCGGGGGGATTTCGGTCTTCCGGCGCGAGGGCTGAGAGGGCCGGTTCCGGACCCCCCGCGGGGGTGTTTCACGTGGCACAGTGGGCCCCGCGAGGTGTTCCACGTGGCACACCGGGAGCCGGCGGGCTCTCGTGCTATCCTGCCGGCCCTCCGGCGGAAACGAGGAAGGCCTTGGGACGCACGATCGCAATCGCCAACCAGAAGGGCGGGGTGGGAAAGACCACGACCGCGGTGAACCTCGCGGCGAGCCTCGCCGCGGCGGAGCGGCGGGTGCTCGCGGTGGACGCCGACCCGCAGGGCAACCTCACCTCGGGCCTCGGGCGCAAGACCCCGCAGAGCCGGCCGAGCCTCTACGAGGCGCTCATCGACCAGCGGCCGATCGAGGAGCTCATGGTGCCGACCGACCTCGAGCACCTCACCCTCGTCCCCTCGGACCGGAACCTGACCGGGGCCGAGGTCGAGCTCGTGGGCCTGCTCGCCCGCGAGTACCGGCTCAAGGAGGCCCTGGCCCCCGTGCGGGGCCGGTACGACTACGTGATCGTTGACTGCCCGCCGAGCCTGGGCCTCCTGACGGTGAACGCGCTGGCGGCGGCGGACAGCGTCCTCATCCCGCTCCAGTGCGAGTACTACGCCCTCGAGGGCATCTCGGAGCTCACCGCCACCCTGGAGCGAATCAAGCGGGCGCTCAACCCCGGGCTCGAGGTCGAGGGCGTCCTCCTGACCATGGTGGACGAGCGCACGAACCTCACCCAGCAGGTGATCGCCGAGGTGCGCTCGCACTTCAAGGACAAGGTGTTCAAGACCCAGGTGCCTCGCAGCGTCCGCCTCGCCGAGGCCCCGAGCTTCGGCCTGCCCGTGATCCTGTACGATATCCGCTCCCGGGGGGCGGAGGCCTACCTGCAGCTCGCCCGCGAGCTGCTCTCGCAGGGCCAGATGGCCCTGTTCGCGCGGTGAGCGGCCCCGTGAAGCGGAAAGCACTCGGCCGCGGGCTCTCGGCCCTCATCCCCGAGCCGGAGGCGCACGTCCCCGCGCCCTCGGGCGCCGAGGTCCCGACGGGCGCCCTCGAGCCGAACCCCTTCCAGCCGCGGGCGACGATCGATCCCGCCCGCCTGGCGGAGCTCACCGCCTCCATCCGGGAGACCGGCATCGTCCAGCCGATCCTCGTGCGGCGGCGAGGGGACCGCTTCCAGATCATCGCCGGGGAGCGACGCTTCCGCGCCGCGCAGGCCCTGGGCCTCGCCACCGTGCCGGTGATGGTCCGCGAGGTGGCCGACGAGCACATGCTCGAGATCGCCCTCGTGGAGAACATCCAGAGGGAGGAGCTCAACGCGATCGAGGAGGCCCAGGCGTTCTCGCGCCTGCAGGAGGAGTTCGCCCTCACCCAGGAGGAGATCGCGCGCCGGGTGGGGCGCGACCGGACGACCGTCGCGAACACGCTGCGGCTCCTGCGCCTGCCCCGCGAGCTGCGGGAGATGGTGGCCGGCTCCCGGCTCGACGCGGGGCACGCCCGGGCCCTCCTCGCCCTCGACCGTGCCGACGACCAGCTGGCCCTCGGCCGGGAGGCCGCCCGGCGGGGGATGTCCGTCCGCGAGGTCGAGCGGCGGGTGGCCCACCTGCGCGCCCCCCGCAAGGACGGGGCCCGGCATCGCAAGGACGCCAACACGCGGGCCGCCGAGGAGCGCCTGCGCGCGGCACTCGGGGCGCGGGTCGAGATCGCGCGCCGCGGGCGGGGGGGGCAGATCCGCGTCCTCTTCTCGGGGGAGGCCGAGCTCAACCGGCTCTTCGAGCTCCTCGTGAGGGCGGGCCGGGGGCGCTAGCGTGCTAGGCTTCCCGGGATGCTCAAGATCAAGGGTTTCGCCGCCGAGGAGCTGAACGGCTTCCTCGATGAGGGGACCGAGTTCTCGGGCGAGTTGCGCTTCCGGGACGTGCTGCGGGTGGACGGCCGGGTCAAGGGGCGGATCGTCTCCGACAACACCCTGATCATCGGCGAGACCGGGCAGGTGGACGCGGAGATCGACTGCGGGGTGGTCTCCATCCGCGGCCGAGTGAGCGGCCAGGTGCACGGCCGGCAGCGCATCGAGCTGCTCTCCGGCTGCCGGGTGCAGGCGACGCTCGTCTCCCCGAAGCTGGTCATAGAGGACGGGGCCTTCTTCCAGGGGGACTGCCGCATGGGGAGCCTGCCGGAGGAGGAGGCCCGGTCCCCGCGGGGGCCGGGGGAGGGGCCGGTCTAGTATGGTTTCTTGTATAGAAGATCGGGACCGCCCCGGCCGCGGCGCGCGGTGATGGACGAGCGCGAGCGCATTCGCCGCCTGACCGAGCGGGTGAGCTGCGCCGGTTGAGCGAGCAAGCTCGGCCCCTCCGAGCTCGCCCAGGTCCTGGGCGCACTCCCGAAGAGCGACGACCCCCGGGTGCTGGTCGACCACTCGACCGGCGACGACGCCGGGGTCTTCCGTCTCGACGACACGACGGCCCTCGTGCAGACCGTGGACTTCTTCACCCCGGTGGTGGACGACCCGCGCGCCTACGGGAGGATCGCCGCCGCGAACGCCCTCTCCGACATCTACGCCATGGGTGGGCGCCCCCTGACCGCGCTGTCGATCGCCGCCTTCCCGGAGCGGGACTTCCCGGTGGAGTGGGCGGCCGAGATCCTGGCCGGGGGGGCGGAGGCGCTGCGGGCGGCCGGCTGCGCGCTGCTGGGCGGACATACGGTGCGCGACCCCGAGATCAAGTTCGGCTACGCGGTGACCGGGCTCGTGGACCCCGGCCGCATCCTGACGAACGCGGGGGGGCGGCCCGGCGAGCGCGTCGTCCTGACGAAGCCGCTCGGCACCGGCGTCGTGGCGACGGCGCTCAAGGCGGGCCAGGCCCCGCCGGACGTGGTGGCGGAGGCGACCCGCGTGATGGCGGCCCTCAACCGCGCGGCCGCGGAGGCGGCGCTCGCGCACGGCGTCCGGGGGGCGACCGACATCACCGGTTTCGGCCTCCTCGGCCACGCCGCGAGGCTTGCCCGGGAGAGTCGGATCTGCCTCGAGATCGAGGCCGGGGCCCTGCCAATCCTGCCCGGGGCCCTCGACCTCGCCGGGCGCTTCCAGGCCGCGGGCCTCCACGCCAACCGGCGCGAGTTCGAGCCGCTCGTCGAGTACCAGGGCCGGCCGACCGAGGCGCTCCGCGCCCTCCTCTTCGACCCGCAGACCTCGGGGGGCCTCTTCCTCCTGGTGCCGGAGGCGGAAACCGAGGTTCTCCTCGGTGAGCTTCCGGGGGCGACGCTCGTCGGCCGGGCCCTCCCGCCGGGCGCCAAGCCGTTGATCGTGCGGGCCTGAGACGGGCCGGGCCGTCTTTGACCCCCGCTTCTCGGCCGTGGTATCCTGCCGCACTTTCGCCGACGGCGCGGGGGGCATCTCCCGCCGCGCCCGTCAGCCCGCCATGAACGCCACAGATAGAGCCACTCCTCGCCACGCGTCCGCGGCCGCTCCCCGCACGAGGGCCGGCGCGTGACCGGCACCTCCCGCCCGCTCGCCCGGCGCTACGCCCGGGCGCTCCTCGACGTCGGCGGCCGCCAGGGCCGGGAGGCCGCTCTCGCGCTGCGCGACGAGCTGCGAGGCTTTGCCGCTCTCGTGTCCGGGCACGCCGAGCTGCGCCGGGCGCTCGTGCATCCCGGGCTCGGCGCCGAGGAGCGGCGCCGGGTCCTCTCGGCCGTCGCCGAGAAGGCGGGGACCTCCGACCTCCTGCGGCGGCTCGTCGACCTCCTCGCCGTCCGCGATCGCCTCTCTCTCCTGCCCGACGTGGCGGAGGCCTACGCCGAGGCGGCAAACGCCGCCCACGGTGTCGTCTCGGCCGAGGTCGGGTCCGCGGTGGCCCTCGCCGAGCCGCAGCAGAGGTCGCTGGCCGGTGCCCTCGGGGAGACCGTGGAGCTGAGAGCCCGCGTGCAGCCGGAGCTGCTGGGGGGGCTCCTCGTGCGGGTGGGCGGAAAGACGTACGACGGGACAGTTCGCGCCCGGCTCGCCGCCCTGCGGCGGCGGCTCGGTGCCTCGAGCCCTGGCCCATCGGCCAGGGAGAGCTGACGAGAAGAACCTAGCGGGAAGGACGCGGCATGGAGATTCGGGCCGACGAGATCACGAGAATCCTGCGCGAGCAGCTCGGGGGCTTCACCGCCGAGATCGACGTGGCCGAGGTCGGCACCGTGCTGAGCGTGGGCGACGGCATCGCACGCATCCACGGCCTCGAGCGGTGCATGGCGGGGGAGCTCCTGGAATTGCCCCACGGCGTCATGGGGCTCGCGCTCAACCTCGAGGAGGACTCGGTCGGCGCGGTGCTCTTCGGGGAGTCGCACAAGGTCTGCGAGGGCGACCAGGTCAAGCGCACGAAGCGGATCATGTCGGTCCCGGTGGGCGACGCCCTCGTGGGCCGCGTGGTGAACGCGCTCGGCCAGCCCATCGACGGCAAGGGTCCCATCAAGACGACCGGCTTCAACCCGGTCGAGAGGATCGCCCCCGGCGTCGTCGACCGCCAGCCCGTCAAGGAGCCGCTCCAGACCGGGATCAAGTCGATCGACGCGATGGTGCCGATCGGCCGCGGCCAGCGCGAGCTCATCATCGGCGACCGCCAGACCGGGAAGACCGCCCTCGTCGTCGACACGATCATCAACCAGAAGGGCAAGGACGTCGTCTGCATCTACGTCGCCATCGGCCAGAAGCAGTCCACGGTCGCGCAGGTGGTCCACACCCTCGAGGAGTTCGGGGCGATGGACTACACGATCGTGGTCGCCGCCACCGCCTCCGACCCGGCCCCCCTCCTCTACATCGCCCCCTATGCCGGCTGCGCGATGGGCGAGTTCTTCCGCGACAACGGCAAGCACGCGGTCTGCTTCTACGACGATCTCTCGAAGCAGGCGGCCGCCTACCGCGAGATCTCGCTCCTCCTCCGCCGCCCGCCCGGGCGCGAGGCGTTCCCCGGGGACGTCTTCTACCTCCACAGTCGCCTCCTCGAGCGGGCGGCCAAGCTCAACGACAAGAAGGGCGGGGGCTCGCTCACCGCGCTGCCGGTCATCGAGACCCAGGCCGGCGACCTCTCCGCCTACATCCCCACGAACGTCATCTCGATCACGGACGGTCAGATCTTCCTCGAGTCCGACCTGTTCAACTCCGGCATCCGCCCGGCGATCAACGTCGGCAACTCGGTCTCCCGCGTGGGCGGCTCCGCGCAGGTGAAGGCGATGAAGGCGGTGGCCGGCCGCCTGCGCCTCGACCTCGCCCAGTACCGCGAGATGGCGGCCTTCGCGATGTTCGCCTCCGACCTCGACAAGTCGACGCAGGCGCTGCTCGCCCGCGGCCAGCGCATGACCGAGATCCTGAAGCAGGACCAGTACCAGCCGATGGCGGTCGAGAAGCAGATCGCCATCATCTTCGCGGCCACGGGTGGCTTCCTCGACGCGCTGGGCGTCCCCGACGGCCGTCGCTACGAGAAGGAGCTGCTGGCCTGGCTCGACCGGAGCCACGGAGAGCTCCTCGCCGCGATCGCGGAGAAGAAGGACATCAAGGGCGAGCTCACCGACAAGCTCAGGGCCGCCCTCACCGAGTTCTCGTCCACTTTCCAGCCCACCGCGAAGGCCTAGGGGGCGCGAAAAGCGAAGGCCCCATGCCCGCCCTCATCGACATAAGGCGCCGGATCCGCAGCGTCAAGAGCACGCAGCAGATCACCAAGGCCATGAAGATGGTCTCCGCGGCCAAGCTGCGCCGGGCGCAGGAGGCCATGTTCGCGGCGCGTCCCTACGCCCGCAAGATGATGGAGGTCCTCAACGGGGTGGCCTCCCGGGCGACGCCAGACGCGCACCCGCTGCTCCAGGAGCGGGGCCACGAGAAGGTCCTCCTCGTCGTGATCACCGCGGACAAGGGCCTGTGCGGCGCGTTCAACGCGAACATCATCCGCACCGCGACCCGATTCCTCGCCGACCGCGGGGAGGGCGACGTGAGCCTCGCCCTCGTGGGCCGGAAGGCCCGGGACTTCTTCCGGCGCCGCAACGTCCGGGTGCGCTCGGAGCGGATCGGGGCCTTCCAGGCCCTGCGCTACCAGACGGCACGGGAGCTGGCCCAGGAGCTCATGGAGGCGTTCACCAGCGGGGAGGCGGACCAGGTCTTCCTCGTCTACAACGAGTTCAAGAGCGTCATCCAGCAGCGGCTGGTGATCGACCGCCTCCTGCCCATCGAGCGGCACGCGCTGCGGCCCCAGGAGCCGGGGCTCGACTACCTCTACGAGCCGGAGCCCGCCGGGATCTTCGCCACGATCCTCCCCAAGCACGTCGAGGTCCAGGTGTGGAAGGCGCTCCTCGAGTCACAGGCGGCCGAGCACGGCGCGCGCATGACGTCGATGGACGCCGCCACCAACAACGCGGCGGAGATGATCGACCGGCTCACCCTGTACATGAACAAGGTGCGGCAGGCCGCGATCACCAAGGAGATCATCGAGGTCGTCTCGGGCGCCGGCGCGCCCTCGTAGGAGAGCGGGAAATAAAGCCATGGCTTCAGCGAAGGTCGGCCGCGTCGTCCAGGTCATCGGTCCGGTGGTGGACGTCGAGTTCGACGAGGGCGTGCCGCCCATCTACCAGGCGCTGCACATCAAGGACGAGGGCAAGGACGGCGCCGCCGCGATCGACGTGATCGCCGAGGTGCAGCAGCACCTCGGCGAGAACCGCGTGCGCTGCGTCAGCATGCAGGCGACCGACGGCATGGTGCGCGGCACCCCGGCGGTCGACACCGGCGGCCCGATCACGGTGCCGGTGGGCCCGGGCACGCTCGGCCGCGTCCTCAACGTCATCGGCGAGCCCGTGGACGAGCTCGGCCCGGTGAAGGGCGAGAAACGCTACCCGATCCACCGGCCCGCCCCCACCCTCGTCGACCAGTCGACCGGCCTCGAGATGTTCGAGACCGGGATCAAGGTCATCGACCTCCTCGAGCCCTACCTGCGCGGCGGCAAGATCGGTCTGTTCGGCGGCGCCGGGGTCGGCAAGACCGTCATCATCCAGGAGCTGATCTACAACCTCGCGAAGAAGCACGGGGGCGTCTCGGTGTTCGCCGGCGTCGGCGAGCGCACCCGCGAGGGCAACGACCTCTGGCTCGAGTTCCAGGAGTCAGGCGTCATCGACACCAAGGACTTCGCGAAGAGCAAGGCCGCGCTCATCTTCGGGCAGATGACCGAGCCGCCCGGGGCACGCTTGCGCGTCGCCCTCACCGGGCTCACCGTCGCCGAGTACTTCCGCGACGACGAGGGCAAGGACGTGCTGCTGTTCATCGACAACATCTTCCGCTTCACGCAGGCGGGGTCCGAGGTGTCGGCGCTGCTCGGCCGCATGCCCTCCGCCGTCGGCTACCAGCCCACCCTGCAGACCGAGATGGGCGAGCTGCAGGAGCGGATCACCTCGACGAAGAAGGGGTCGATCACGTCGGTGCAGGCCATCTACGTGCCCGCCGACGACTACACCGACCCCGCCCCCGCCACCACCTTCGCCCACCTCGACGCCACCACCAACCTCTCGCGCCAGATCGTCGAGCTCGGCATCTACCCCGCGGTCGACCCCCTCGCCTCCTCCTCGCGCATCCTCGACCCGCGCGTCATCGGGGAGGAGCACTACAACGTCGCCCGCGCGGTGAAGCAGATCCTCCAGCGCTACAAGGACCTGCAGGACATCATCGCCATCCTCGGCATCGACGAGCTCTCCGAGGACGACAAGCTCATCGTGGCCCGGGCCCGCAAGATCCAGAAGTTCCTCTCCCAGCCCATGCACGTGGGCGAGCAGTTCACCGGCATCCCCGGCACGTACGTGCCGCTCAAGGACACGGTGCGCAGCTTCAAGATGATCGTGGACGGGGAGTTCGACCACCTGCCCGAGCAGGCCTTCTTCATGGCCGGCGCCATCGAGGACGTCGTCGAGCAGGCGAAGAAGATGGAGGCGTAGGACGCCGTGGCCCTCCCGGTGAAGCTCGCGCTCGAGATCGTGACCCCCGAGGGACTGCTCCTCCGCGACGAGGTGGACGAGGTGATCGCCCCGGGCGAGCTGGGCTACTTCGGCGTACGGCCCGGCCACACCCCCCTGATGGCGACCCTCGGCATGGGCGAGCTCTCCTACCGCAAGGAGAGCACGTGGCACCGCCTGACCTGCTTCTCGGGCTGGTGCGAGGTGCTCCCCGACCGGGTCAACGTCCTCGCCGACATCGGCGAGCGGGCCGAGGACATCGACCTCGGCCGGGCCGAGCAGGCGCTGAAGGCGGCGGCGGGGCGCATGAAGGCCATCCGGGACGAGGCGGGCTACGAGGACGCCCACCTCGCCTACGTGCGCGCCGTGACCCGGCTCGCCGTCGCCCGCAAGGAGCGGGGCGGGGCCTGATCGGGGCCCCCGCCCGCACATGATCGGGGCGGTCCGGGCCCTGGTCCGCTACCGGGCCCTCGTCCGGAGCCTCGTCTCCCGCGAGCTCAAGGCCCGCTACCGGGGCAGCGTGCTCGGCTTCCTCTGGAGCTTCGTCAACCCGCTGCTGCTCCTCCTCACCTACACGCTCGTCTTCAGCGTCATCCTGCCGAACCGCCAGCCCGATATCCAGCCCTACTACGTGTTCCTCTTCTGCGGCATCCTGCCCTGGACCTGGTTCTCCGCCTCCCTCGCGGAGTCCTCGGGCGTCATCATCGCGAGCGGCAACCTGATCAAGAAGGTCCTCTTCCCGGCCGAGGTCCTGCCCACGGTGAGCGTCCTCGCGAACCTCGTGCACTTCCTCCTCGGCCTGCCCATCCTGCTCGGCTTCCTCGCCTGGGAGGGCCGGCTCGCGTGGACGGCTCTCCTCCTCCCACTGCCGATGCTCGTCCAGCTCGTCCTCACGGTCGGCCTCGCCCTCTTTCTCTCGGCGCTCACCGTGCACTTCCGCGACCTGCAGAGCATCCTGACCCACGTGCTGCACCTGTGGTTCTTCGCGACCCCCGTCATCTACAGCTACGCCGCGATCGGGGAGACCACCCTGCTGCGGCGGGCCCTGCGCCTCAACCCGATGACCCACGTCATCGTGACCTACCAGCAGATGCTCTTCCACGGCAACGTGGACCACTGGCGGGGCCTCTTCCTCGCCCTCCTCGTGGGGCTGCTCGCCTTCGCCGCGGGGGCCCTCCTCTTCGACCGGCTCCGCGACACGCTGCCGGAGGAAGTGTGACGGAGCCGGCCATCCTCGGGCGCGAGGTGACGAAGGTCTACCGGCGCCACGCCCACCGGAACCAGCTCCGGACCCTGAAGAGCGCGCTCCTCACCGGCAGCGTCCTCTCCGACCTGCGGCCGGAGGAGATGTTCACCGCGCTCGACGCCGTGTCGTTCGAGGTGCCGAAGGGGGCGACGTTCGGGGTCATCGGCGAGAACGGCTCCGGCAAGTCGACCCTGCTGAAGCTGGTGTCCGGCATCACCAAGCCCACCCGCGGCCGCCTCGTGGTGGACGGGCGGGTCTCCGCCCTCATCGAGCTCGGCGCGGGCTTCCACCCCGAGATCTCCGGTCGGGAGAACGTCTCGATCAACGGGATCATGCTCGGGCTCACCCGGCGGGAGGTCGAGCGGCGTTTCGACGAGATCGTGGACTTCGCCGAGCTGCGGGAGTTCATCGACGCCCCGGTGAAGACCTATTCGTCCGGCATGTACATGCGCCTCGGCTTCGCGGTGGCGATCCACGTCGACCCCGACGTGCTGCTCATCGACGAGGTCCTGGCGGTGGGCGACGAGGCCTTCACCCGCAAGTGTCTCGACAAGATCGCGGAGTTCCACCGCCGGGGCAAGACGATCCTGTTCGTGACCCACAGCCTGGGGCTCGTCGAGAAGATGTGCGACGACGTCCTGTGGCTGCGGCACGGGAAGACCGCCGGGCGCGGGGACCCGAAGCGGGTCGTGGATGCCTACCTCACCTACGTGGCCGGCGGGGAGGAGGCCCTCCTGCGCGCGCGCGAGGCCACGGCGGCGGACGGCGCCGGCTCGGCGGCGGGCTCCGCCGAGGGCGACGAGGCGCCCCTCGCCGGCGGCTACCGCCCCGGCCGCTGGGGGGGGCGCGATGTCGAGATCCGGGCCGTGCGCCTCCTGGACTCCCGGGGCCGCGAGCGCCACGTCTTCGTGCCGGGGGAGACCGTGACCCTCGCGCTCTCCGTGCACGCGGGGGCGCCGGTGACCGACTTCGTGTTCGGGGTGGGCCTCTTCTCCGCCGAGGGCACCCACATCTACGGCACGAACACCGACATCGAGGGGTTCGTCCCCGAGCGGATCGCCGGGGACGCGGAGGTGCGGCTCGACCTCGAGGGGCTGAGCCTCGTGGAGGGGACCTACCTCGTGGACGTCGCCGCCCACCGCCGCGACGGCACCCCCTACGACTACCTGCGCGGGCAGCACTCCTTCCGCGTGAAGAGCCGGACGAAGGACGTCGGCGTCTACCGGCCCCTCCACCGCTGGTCCTTCGCGGGCGGCGCCGAGGTCGTGTCCCCCGAGCCCCGCGCCGAGCTGGAGCTCGGCGACGAGCCGGGCACCTGACGCGGCCGCGGCGTATGCTGGACCGATGAGCTCCGCGCGGACGCAGGGTCCGTCCCCGCTCGCCTCTATTCTGGCCGAGCGGCGCGGGTGGCGGGAGGCGGGCCGGCGCGTCGTCCTCACCAACGGGTGCTTCGACCTCCTCCACCCGGGCCACGTCGCCCTGCTCGAGGCCGCCCGGCGCGAGGGCGACCTGCTCGTGGTGGCGCTCAACTCGGACGTCTCCGTGCGTGGCCTCAAAGGCGAGGGCCGTCCGGTCGTGCCCGAGGCCGAGCGGGCCGAAACGTTGCTCGCCTTGGAAGCGGTCGAGCGCGTCGTCCTCTACGACGAGCCCACGCCCATCGAGGTGATCCGCGCCGTGCGGCCCGACGTCCTGGTGAAGGGCGCCGACTGGGCGGCGGACGAGATCGTCGGGCGCGCCGAGGTCGAGGAGGCCGGGGGGCGGGTGGCCAGGGTCGCCCTCGTGCCCGGCCGCTCGACCTCCGCCCTGGTCGAGCGCATCCGCCGGCCGTGAGCGACCCCGTCCGCGCCTGGCTGGCACCGCGGCTGGAGCAGGCAACCGCCGAGGCCGGCCGCCGGCTCGCGTCCTCGGGGCGCGTCGCCCTCGCCGGCCTCGTCGGGCCCGCCCGCGGCCTCGTCCCCCTGCTGCTCGCCGAGCCGCCCCTTCTCGTGGTCGTGCCCCGCGAGCGCGACGTGGAAGAGATGGCGCAGGACCTCCGGACCCTCGCCGGGGAGGCCGGTCTCGAGGGCCCGGTGCTCGCGCTGCCCGCGCCCGGGCCGCCGCCCTTCCGCGGCCTGCCGCGCCACGCCGACGCCTCGGCGCGGCGCGCGGCCGCGCTCCTCCAGGCCCGCTCGGCCCGCGCCCTCGTGGCCTCGCCGGCGAGCCTCCTGCGGCCGAGCCTCGCAAAGCACCTCCTCGAGACGCGCGTGGTGAGCCTGCGCGTCGGCGACGAGATGACGCCGGAGATCCTGCTGGAGGCCCTCGACGAGGGCGGCTACGTCCGCGAGGACCCCGTCACCGCCCCCGGGCAGGTGGCGCGGCGGGGGGGGATCCTCGACGTCTTTCCCTCCGACCGGGCGGAGCCCGTGCGGGTCGAGTTCTTCGGTGACACCGTGGAGAGCCTGCGCCGCTTCGACCCCGACACCCAGCGCGCCACGGGGCCGGTCGAGGCCCTCGTCACCCTCCCGCTCGCCGACGTCTTCGCGACGCGGTCGGTCCTCGCCGCCCTGCCCGATCTGCTGACCGGGCGGTTCGCGGGGCGGCGCGAGCTCGCCCCGTTCCTCGAGTCGCTCGAGCGGGGCCTCTCGCCGGAGGGGCTCGCCGACCTCGTCGCCCTCGTGCCCGGGGCAACCGTGCCGCCCTGGGCGCACCTGCCACCGGGGCCGGTGGCGGTCATCGAGCCCGAGGCGGTCCGGGAGGAGGCGGAGGGCTTCTGGTCGCGCGCGATCGAGGACCACCAGCGCCGCGCGGAGGGGCTCGTGCCATCGCCCGAGGAGGCCCTCGTCCCTCTCGAAGCACTCGCCGGGCGGCTGGTCGCGAGCCCCCTCCTGGAGGTGCGGGAGGTCGACACCGGCGGCGGCGCGATCCACGTCGCCTGCCGGCCCGCGCCCATCTACGCCGGCGACGTCCGCCGCCTCGCCGAAGACCTCCGTCGCACGACGCTCACCACGGTCGTCCTCCTCGGGAACACCGGCCGCGCCGACCGCCTCGCCGACGTGCTGCGCGAGGAGGGCCTCGCGGTGGGTGAGGGGGGGCGCGTCCTGACCCGGGTCGGAGCTCTCTCCCGCGGATTCGAGCTGCCCGACGTCGGGCTATCGATCCTCGCCGACGGGGACGTCTTTCCCGAGGAGGTCCACCTCCATGCGAGAGGTCGGCGACGCGGCCTGCGGAGCTTCCTCTCGGACTTCCGCGACCTCAAGACCGGCGACCTCGTGGTTCACGAGGAGCACGGCATCGGCCGCTTCCTCGGCCTCGAGACCCTCGAGGTGGCGGGCCACCCCCGCGAGTTCATGGTCCTCGGCTACCAGGCGGGAGACAAGCTCAAGGTCCCCGTCGAGAGCTTCGACCGCATCCAGAAGTACGCGAGCGCAGAGGGGGCCCGGCCCCTGGTCGACCGGCTCGGCAGCGGGACCTGGGAGAAGACGAAGACCCGGGTCCGGAAGGCCATGCGCGACATGGCCCAGGAGCTGCTCCGCCTCTACGCGGAGAGGAAGGCGCGCCCCGGCCACGCCTTCGCCGGGGAGAGCCCGTGGCAGCGGGAGTTCGAGGAGGCCTTCGAGTACGAGGAGACGCCGGACCAGGCGCAGGCCATCGTCGACGTCGCCGCCGACATGGCCTCGCCGTCGCCCATGGACCGCCTGGTCTGCGGCGACGTGGGCTACGGCAAGACCGAGGTGGCCATGCGCGCGTCGATGCGGGCGGTCCTCGACGGCAAGCAGGTCGCGGTCCTCGCCCCCACCACCGTGCTCGCGTTCCAGCACTGGAAGACGTTCCGCAAGCGCTTCGCCCCCTTCCCGGTCACGATCGAGATGGTCTCGCGCTTCCGCACCCCGCGGGAGATCAAGGCCGTCCTCGCCCGGGTGGCGGCGGGAGGCGTCGACGTGCTCGTCGGCACCCACCGCCTCCTCTCGAAGGACGTCGTCTTCCGCGACCTCGGCCTCGTCGTGGTGGACGAGGAGCAGCGCTTCGGCGTCGCCGCCAAGGAGAAGCTCAAGCACCTCAAGACGACGGTGGACTGCCTGACCCTCTCCGCGACCCCCATCCCCCGAACCCTGCAGATGGGCCTCAGCGGTATCCGCGACATGTCGGTCATCGAGACCCCGCCCCGCGACCGCCTCGCGATCCAGACCGGGATCGTGAACTTCTCCACGGACGTGATCGCGGCCGCGATCCGGCAGGAGCTCGGCCGCGAGGGCCAGGTCTTCTTCGTCCACAACCGGGTGGAGTCGATCTACTCCCTGGCCGCCCTCGTCCAGCGCCTCGTGCCGGAGGCCCGCGTCGTCGTCGCCCACGGCCAGATGCCGGAGGCGGAGCTCGAGCGTGTCATGCTCGCCTTCGTGGAGGGGCGCGCGGACGTCCTCGTCGCCACCACGATCGTCGAGAACGGCCTCGACATCCCGCGGGCCAACACGCTCCTCGTCAACCGCGCGGACCGCTACGGCCTCGCCCAGCTCTACCAGCTGAGGGGCCGGGTCGGCCGCTCCGACCGCCGGGCCTTCGCCTACCTCCTCGTCCCCCCCGACACCGTGCTCTCCGAGATCGCCAGGAAGCGCCTCGCCGCCATCCGCGAGTTCTCCGACCTCGGCGCCGGCTTCCGCATCGCCGCCCTCGACCTGGAGCTGCGCGGGGCGGGGAACCTCCTCGGCGGCCAGCAGAGCGGGCACATCCAGGCGGTGGGGCTCGATCTCTACGTCAAGCTCCTCGAGCAGGCGATCCTGGAGCTGCGGGGCGAGCCACCGCGCGAGGCCCCCCGCGCCGCCCTCCACCTCGGGGTGGAGATGCGGATCCCGCCCGCCTACGTCCCGGAGACGCACCAGCGGCTGTCGATCTACAAGAGGGTCAGCCAGGCGAGGAAGGAGGACGAAATCGACCGGCTGCGGGCGGAGCTGCGCGACCGCTACGGGCCGCCCCCGCCCGAGGTGGAGGGCCTGCTCCGCTACGCGGGGCTGCGCGTGCGGGCCGAGGCGCTGGCGGTCACCCAGGTGGACGCCACGGCGAGGGAGCTCGCCGTGCGCTTCGACGCCCGGACCCCGCTCCCGGCGGACGGGCTCGTGCGCGTCGCCCGGGAGCGGCCGGGGGCCACGCTGCGGCCGGACGGGCTGCGGTGGCCCACGGGAGGCGAGGCGCCGATGGACGCCCTCGAGGGCCTCCTCGGCCGCCTGAGGGCCGCGCTATGATCGGCCCCCCCATGCCCCGGCGCCCCCTCGCGGCACTCCTCGTAGCGGCGGCGCTGGGCCTCGCCGCCTGCGAAAGCCCGGACCCCGTCGTGCTCGAGCTCCACGGGGTGCGCGTGCGCCGCAGCGACTTCGAGCGCTACCTGGCGAGCGTCGAGGCGCGGGGCCTGGGTCCCGTTCCCCCCGAGGCCCGGCGGGGGCTGCTCGACGCTTTCCTCGAGGAGCGCGCGCTAGTGATCGAGGCCCGCCGCGGCGAGCTCCCGGCGGCCGCCGGCGCCGAGGACGAGGCGCGGGCCGTCGCGCACCTCCTGGCCGTCTCCGTGCGCGTTGCCGAGGTCACGGAGGAGGAGATCGCGGCGTTCTTCCGCGACCACGCGGCCGAGCTGGCGATCCCCGAGACCGTCACTCTCCGGCAGGTCCTGGTGGCGACGCCCAGCGAGGCGCGCGAGGTGAAGCGGCGCGTGGGCCGCGACCCCAAGGTGTTCGACACGGTCGCCCGCAGCCTGTCGGTGGGGGTGGAGGCCGCGGCCGGTGGCTACATGGGTGCCTTTGCGCGCGGGCAGCTGCCGCCGGAGCTCGAGGCAGTCGCCTTCGCCCTGCCCGAGGGGGGGACGAGCGACCCGGTGCAGACCGCCCTCGGGTATCATGTTCTCAGGGTCGAATCCCGCCAGCCGGCCCGCGAGCCCGCCCTCGAGGAGGCTCGGGAGCGGATCCGAGACCGGCTCGCCCGCGCCAGGCGGGCGGAGGCGGAGCGGGCCTTCGTGGCGGAGGTCCTGGCCCGGGCCAAGGTGGACCATGAGGCGGCACTTCGGGAAGCTCGTTCTCGCTAGCCTGCTCGTCGTTCCGGCGGGGACGGGGGCGGAGATCATCGAGAAGGTCGTGGCCAAGGTGAACGGCCAGATACTGACCCTCTCGGAGTTCCAGGCGCGCCAGGTCGCGGCCGCCCAGGGGGCTCGTGTCGACCCCTCGGCGGTCGGGGCGTTCCTGCGCCAGAACAACGCGCGCATCCTCCAGGAGGCGATCGACGAGATCCTGGTCCTCCAGCGCGCGGAGGACGCGGGGCTCAAGATGCGCCCCGAGTACGTGGACGAGGTGATCGACAACATCAAGAAGGAAAACAAGATCACCTCCGACGAGCAGATGCAGGACGCGCTCGCCCGCGAGGGGATCACCCTCGAGGAGCTGCGGCGGAACATCGAGCGCTCGATGGTCGTGCGCATGGTGATCCAGCGCGACGTCGAGCCCAAGGTCGCGATCAGCGAGGCCGAGCTCCAGGCGGAGTACGACAAGCTGAAGGCGGCCGAGTTCACGAAGCCCCCGACGATCTCGCTGCAGGAGATCCTGGTCCCGGAGGCCGCCGGCGGTGCCCCCCGCGCGCGGGAGCTCGTGGAGAAGGCGAGGGCGGGCGAAGACTTCGGAGCGCTCGCGAGCGCCAACTCCTCGGCGCCCTCGCGCAGCCACGGAGGCGACCTCGGCCAGCTGACCCAGGGAGAGCTCAACCCCGACCTCGAGAAGGCGGCCTTCGCCCTCCCGGTCGGGTCCGTCTCCGACCCCATCCCCGTCGAGGGCGGCTACCGCATCCTCCGGGTCACGGCCAAGACCTCCGGTAGCACGGTGCCCTTCGAGACCGCCAAGGCCCAGATCCGCGAGCGGCTCATGTACGCGCGTTTCGACAAGGAGCGCGAGGCCTACATGCAGGAGCTGCGCAAGAACGCCTCCGTCGAGCTGCGGGTCCGCGAGGTGCCCGTGCAGCTCACCGGGCCCATCCCGGAGAGCAGCCTCATGGAGGCTCTCGAGCCGCTCGCCGGCGGCGGGGCGCCGGCGGAGCCGGCCACCCCCGCCGCGAGCGAGCAGCCGGCGTCGCCACCGGCGGCGGACGAGGAGATCACGACGACCCCGCAGGCGGCGCCCCAGAAGGTCGCCCCGCCCCCGCCACCCTCCACACCGCCCCCCACGGAGCCCAAGCCTCCGGGCCGATGAGCGGGGACGCCGACCGCTTCTTCGCGCGGGTGTACGCGCTCGTGCGCGAGATCCCCCGCGGCCGCGTCGCGACCTACGGCCAGGTCGCGGTGATGCTCGGCGTGCCCCGGGGAGCGCGGGCGGTGGGCTGGGCGCTGCGGGCGCTCCCCGTGGCCGCGGCCGCGCGCGTCCCGTGGCACCGCGTCGTGGGGGCGGGGGGGCGCATCTCGCCCCGCCGCGGCCCGGGGCCCGACGTCCAGCGCCGCCGCCTGCGGGCCGAAGGCGTCCGCTTCCGGGATGGCCGCGTCGACATCGCCCGTCACGGGGTCCTCGCCCCCCGCCCGGTCTAGTTCTAGTCGATCGACACGCGCGGCAGGCGCAGCGTCTCCCGGGCGCGCTGCCGGAGCAGGCGCTCGGCAGCCTCGGCGAGAGCGCGCTCGTCCACCGCGCCCTTGTGGCGCGCGGCCGCCCGCCCCGCCTCGTCCCGCAGCGCCGCCGCCGCCTCGGGAGCGAGGGCCTCGACCGCGGCGCCGGCCACGAGCTCGTCGAGCCGCCGGAGCCGCCCGCGGAGGTAGTCCCAGTTGGGGCGGGAGGCCACGGCCACGAGGTCGCTCACCTCGGTCAGCTCCGCGAGAGGCAGGGCCGACGCGCGGCCGGGCAGCTGCTCGAGCCGCTCGCGCAGCTCGTCGAGCCGCTCCGCCACCTCGGGCAGGCTCGCCCGGGTGGTCTCGCGGGGCGCCACGCCCGTCCGGGTCGTCCCGGCGGCGAGCTCCTCGACCCGGCGCCGGCACGGGGCGAGGCTCGCGGTCGCGGGGTCGGCCACGAAGGCGGCATCGATCGCCACGAGGACGGTGGCGAGAGGCACCCCCGCCTCGTGCCAGCCCCGGACGAGCGCGAAGTCCCGCGGGGAGAGCACGTGCTCTCTACCCCGGTGCGCGCGCAGCGTCGCCTCGATGGCCTGCACGAAGGCCTCGAGGCCGGCGTCGCGCTCCTCGGCGTCGCTCACACCGTCACCAGGTCGAACTGCTCCTGGTGCAGGAGCGGGTCCGCCTGCACGGAGACCTCTCCGCCCACCAGCGCGGCGAGGCTCTTCAGGACCGGCGCCTCCTCGCCCGAGAGCCCGCGGGCCACCTCGGGGTTCACCCGCAGGACGAGCTTGCGGCCCCGCATGTCCGAGGCGAGCGATCGCACCTCGTCGTAGATCTCCGAGCAGACGGTGGAGACGCTCTTCACCTGGCCGCTGCCGGAGCAGTAGGGGCAGGGCTGCATGAGGAGCCGCTCGAGCGACTGCTTCACGCGCTTGCGGGTCAGGATCACGAGGCCGAACTCGTTCACCGAGAGCAGCTTCGTGGGCGAGCGGTCCTTGCGCAGCTCCTGCTCGAGGGCCCGCATCACCTCGCGGCGGCTCTTGCGCTCCTCCATGTCGATGAAGTCGACCACGATGATCCCGCCGAGGTCGCGCAGGCGGATCTGCCGCGCGATCTCCCGCACCGCGTCGAGGTTCGCCTTGAGGAGCGTCTCCTCGAGCTGGTTCTTGCCGACGAAGCGCCCGGTGTTGACGTCGATGGCGACCAGGGCCTCGGTCTGGTTGATCACGATGTAGCCGCCGGCGGGAAGCCAGACCTTCGACCGAAGGGCCCGCTCGAGCTCGGCGGAGACGCCGTGCTCCTCCATGATCCCGCCCGGCCCCTGGTGCAGGCGCACCCGCGGGGCGAGCGCGGGCTCGAGGGCCTGGACGAGCTCCAGCGTTCGCTGGAACTCGCGCTCCCCGTCGAGCCGGATGGAGGCGACCTCGTCCGAGAGCAGGTCGCGCAGCAGCCGCTCGACGAGCGACGGCTCGCGGTAGAGGAGGACAGGCGCGCGCTGGCGCGAGGCGAGGGCCCGCACCTCGTCCCAGGTGCGGGAGAGGTAGCGCCCGTCGCGCAGGAAGGCCTCGGCCTCCCTCCCCTGGCCCGCGGTGCGCGCGATCAGCCCGCCCCCGCCCCGCTCCTGGCGGAACTCCTTCAGGATCGTCTTGAGCCGGCGCCGCTCCTCCTCGTCGACGATCTTCCGGGAGACCCCGACGTGCTCCACGGTCGGCATGAGGACGAGGTAGCGGCCGGGCAGGGAGACGTGGGAGGTGATCCGCGCCCCCTTGGTGCCCATGGGCTCCTTGAGGACCTGGACGACCACCTCTTCCCCCTCGTGCAGCCTGTCCTCGATGGGGGCGCTGCGCGCGGCCTCCGTCTCCTCGGCGGTGAGGAGGTTCTCCGGCAGCTCCTCGAACACGTCGGCGGCGTGGAGGAAGGCGTCGCGCTCGAGGCCGAGGTCCACGAACGCCGACTGCATCCCGGGAAGCACGCGGGTCACCCGCCCCTTGTAGATGCTGCCCACGATGCCGCGGTGGGCCTCACGCTCGAGGAACAGCTCGCAGACGACGCCGTCCTCGAGGAGGGCGACCCGCGTCTCGCGCGGCGTGGTGCTGACGATGAGGTCTCTCGGCATTCAGGATCCGGGACGCGGCGGGACCAAGTTCAGTTCGCGAAGCGCCGCGTCCGGACGCTGAGGACGAGGCCAACTCCCATGAGCGTCGAGAGGATGGAAGAGCCACCGTAGCTCATGAGGGGCAGCGGGAGCCCCTTGACGGGCACGAGCCCCGCGACCATGGCGACATTGTACACGACCTGGAAGGCGAAGCTCCCGGCGAAGCCGGCCACCACGAACGCCCCCAGCCGGTCCCGGGCGAGCCGTGCCGTCTCGAGCATGCGCCACAGGACGAGCAGGTAGAGAGCGAGCGCCGCCACCACCCCCAGGAACCCGGCCTCCTCGGCGAGCACGGAGAAGACGAAGTCGGTGTGGCGCGCGGGGAGGTAGCCGAGCTGGGCCTGGCTGCCCTCGAGGAAGCCCCGCCCGGTCAGCCCGCCCGAGCCCACCGCGATCTGGGACTGGATCTTCTGGTAGCCGGCCCCGCGGGGGTCGAGCGAGGGGTCGAGGAACGTGTAGATGCGGGTCTTCTGGTAGTCCTTCAGGACGGGCCAGGTGAGCGCGGCGAGGAGGAGCATCACCGCGGCGAGGCCGGCCACCGCGCGCATGCGCAAGCCGGCCAGGAAGGCCACGGCCAGGAAGAGCGGCACGAGGCAGGCCGCGGTGCCGAGGTCCGGCTCCCGGGCGATGAGCAGGGCGAGCAGGGCGACCGCGGCACCGGGAAGGACCACGTCCCGCAGGCCGAGGGTCTCCTGGCGGTATTCGGAGAACACCTTGGCCACGAAGACGGCCGCGGCCAGCTTGACGAGCTCCGAAGGCTGCAGCTGGAAGCCCCCGACGAGGATCCAGCGGCGCGTCCCCGCGATGACCGGCGCGAAGCGCAGGACGTACAGGAGCGCGACCACCGAGAGGGCGTAGAGGAGCGTCGATCGGTCGGCGAGGCGGCGGTAGTCGAGGCTCGCGGTCAGGACGAGCCCCACCATCCCCACCCCGACGAGGGCGAGCTGCTTGAGATAGAGGTCGGGCTGCCGGCCGGACTGGGTGGCGGAGTACACCATCGCCACCCCGATGAGCGCGAGCGCGAGCGTCGCCGCGACGAGGACCCAGTCCACGTTGAGCAGTACGCGGCGGTCGACCCCGACGGCCACTAGTCCTCCGCCTCGGAGTCGGCGGCGCCGGTGGCGCCCGGCCGCGTCGGCTGGTCGAGGCCGAAGTAGTGGGCGAGGATCTGCCGCGCCACCGGCGCCGCGGACTCGCCGCCGCTGCGCCCGTGCTCGACGAGGACCGCGAGCACGATCGTGGGGTCGTCGGCGGGGGCGAAAGCCAGGAACCAGCCGTGCGGCAGCATCTCGAAGGCGTTCGGCGACGCCGCCAGCCGCGACTTCGCCACCACCTGCGCCGAGCCCGTCTTGCCGCACACCTCGACCGTCTGCAGCCGTGCCCGCCACCCGGTGCCTTCCGCCACCACCGCGCGCATGCCCTCCTTGACCGCGGCGATCGTCTCGGGACGTATCCCGAGCGGGCGCGGCGCCTCCGCGCGGGGCCCGCCGGCCGCCGCCTTGACGAGGTGGGGAGAGACGAGGCGGCCCCCGTTCGCGATCACCGCGGCGACCCGGGCCATCTGCAGCGGTGTCGCGTTCACCTGCCCCTGGCCGATGGCGACCGAGACCGTCTCCCCCGCGTACCAGGGCGTCTTGAACACGCGCATCTTCCACTCCGGGCTCGGCATGAGCCCGCTCGCCTCGGCCGGCAGGTCGATGCCCGTGGGGACGCCGAGCCCCATGAGCTTCGCCCACTTCGCGAGGCGGCCGATCTCGAGGCGGATGCCCACGTTGTAGAAGTAGACGTTGCACGAGTTCGCGATCGCGCGGCGCAGGTCCATGACGCCGTGCCCGTGCGTGCAGTGGAAGGTCGTGTTGTAGACGTTGAGGTAGCCGGGGCAGTAGAAGGTCGTGGCGGGGGTGATGACGCCTTCCTCGAGGGCCGCGGTCGCGGCGATGATCTTGAACGTGCTGCCCGGCGAGTACGCGCCCTGGATGACACGGTTCATGAGCGGGGTCCGGGGGTCGCTGGCCAGGCTCGCCCAGAGCGAGGCGTCGATCCCGGTCGTGAACTCGTTCGGGTCGTAGGCGGGCGTCGAGGCCATGGCGAGGATCTCGCCGGTGCGCGGGTCGAGGGCCACGGCCGACCCCGCCCGGCCCTCGAAGGCCTTCTCCATCGCCGCCTGCAGCGAGGCGTCGATGCTGAGGGTGAGGCTGGGCCCGTCCGTCGGGAGCTGGCGCTCCGCCTCCGTGACCTCGAGGCCGTGGCTGTTCACGATGACGCGCCGGAAGCCGTCCTGGCCCATCAGCTCGCGGTTGTAGCGCGCCTCGATCCCCGCCTGCCCGACCAGCGAGCCCGGGGCGAGGCCCCTGTACTCCGCGAGCTGCAGCTGCCTTTCCGTGATCTCGCCCACCCGCCCGAGCGCGTGCGCGGCCGCGGAGGCGAGGGGATAGGAGCGCAGGGGCACCACCTCGACCGTCACCTCCGGCAGCTCCTTGCGCCGTGCCTCCACCGCGGCCACGTCCGCGAGGGTGGCGTCGGTCTTCACCACCACCGGCCGGTAGGGCTGGCGGCGGGCGAGGCGCTCGCGGATCGCCGCCTCTCCCATGCCGAGCGCGGAGGCGAGCCGGGCGACCACGCGGTCGTGGTCGCTCGTGTGCTCCGCGCTGAGCAGCACGTTGAACGAGGGGCGGTTGCCCACGAGGACCCGGCCCTCGCGGTCGAGCAGAGCCCCCCGGGGCGCGGCGAGGGTCACCAGGCGGGACCGGTTGTTCTCCGCCAGGTCGCGGAAGTGGCGCGCCCGGAGCACCTGGAGGGTCCAGAACTGGCCGATCAGCAGCGCGACGAGCACGACCGCCAGGGCCTGCAGGACCGCGAGACGGGACTGGACGACCCGGAGGTCCTCGTAGATCCTCACCGCCCCCACCCCAGCGCGGCCCTCATGACGCCGAGCGCTCCCGCTGGCGGTCCACCAGAGCGAACAGCAGCCCCCCGACGAGCGCGTTCAGGGTGGCGCGAGAGGCGAAGGCGAGAGGCGAGAGCCCCGCCGCCTGCACCGCGAAGACCGAGGCGAGCCACTGGACGACCAGCGCGTCCGCGGCCGTCGCCAGGAGCACGACCAGGGTGCGGGCGGCGACGCCGGCGATCAGGAAGCGCCCGGCCCCGAGGCCCACCACGAAGCCGACGAGCAGCTTCGACAGCGCCGAGATCCCGAGGACGCGGCCCCCGAAGAGGGCGTCCTGGACCCAGCCGGCGAGAGCACCCGCCAGCATGCCGTGCGTCTCGCCGCCGGCGAGCGCGCAGTAGACGGCCACGAGGAGGAACGGGTCGAGGTAGCGGCCGGGGGCCGGCACGAGGTAGCCGAGGGCGGTCTCGACGAGGACCGCCCCCGCGACGGCGAGGCCCGTCCAGAACGCGCGGCTCACTCGACCGACCTCGGCGTGTCGAAGGTCTCTCTCGCCCGCCGCACGACCAGCACCTCTTCGAGCCGGTCGAAGCGGGCGGAGGGCTCCACCCGGATGTCGCGGAAGAGGCCGGAGGTGGCCCCCACGACCCTCACGCGCCCGACCACCAGGCCCTTGGGGTAGATGCCGTCCAGGCCGGAGGTGACCACGACGTCGCCCACCACCACGTCCGAGCGGTCCGGCACGTACTTCAGCACGAGGTCGTCGGCCCCGGCGGTGGGCCCCGACACCTGTCCGGAGACCACCCCGTTCACGCGGCTGCGCTCGACGAGGACCCCCGCCCCGCTGTCGCGGTCGAGGAGCACCTGCACGCGCGCGGCTCGGGGTCCGGTCGCGAACACGCGCCCCACCACCCCGGTCGGGCTCATGACGGGCGCGTCGAGGGTGACCCCGTCCGACTCGCCCTTGTCGATCGTGAGGGCGCGAAACCAGGGAACGCCGTCCCGGCCCACCACCTCGGCGGCGACGGTCTCCATCGGGACTACCTGCCTCAGGCCGAGCAGCTCGCGCAGGCGCTCCCCCTCCTGCGCCAGCACCGACCGCGCCTGCATCTCGGTCTCGAGCAGCCGGACGCGCTCGGCCAGGCGCCGGTTCTCCACGTAGGTCTCGCGGTGGAAGCCCCAGCCCCGCCAGGCCTCGTCCACTCCCCCCACGATCGCGCCCACGGCGCGCTGCAGGGGCGACAGCACCGTGAGGAGCCCCCGCTGCAGCAACGACAGGCCCCCGCCCCCGTCCACCTGGTGGCTGATCACGGCGAGGTGCACGAGGACGAGGCCCGCGAGGAGCAGCCGGCTTCGCCGAGCTGGGACGGCGAGGGCCATCGAAGCGCGCCTAGTCGAGGCTGATCTTCCGCAGGAGGTCGAAGTCGGAGAGCATCTTGCCCGTCCCGAGCACCACCGAGCTCAGGGGGTCTTCCGCCACCGACACCGGCAGCCCCGTCTCCTCGCGCAGCAGTCGGTCGATGTTCTTGAGCAGCGACCCCCCGCCGGTGAGGACGATGCCGCGGTCCACGATGTCCGCCGAGAGCTCGGGCGGGGTGCGCTCGAGCGCGACCCGCACCGCGTTGACGATGATAGAGACCGGCTCCTGCAGCGCCTCGCGGATCTCGGCGTCGGTGACGGTGAGGGTCTTGGGGATGCCCTCGATGAGGTCTCGGCCCTTGATCTCCATGGTGATGGGCTCGTCGAGGGGGAAGGCGCTGCCGACCTCGAACTTGACCTGCTCGGCGCTGCGCTCGCCGATGAGCAGGTTGTACTTCTTCTTGATGTACTGGATGATCGCCTCGTCCATCTCGTTTCCGGCGACGCGCACGGACTTCGAGTAGACGATCCCCGCCATGGAGATGACGGCGATGTCGGTGGTGCCGCCCCCGATGTCCACCACCATGTTGCCGGAGGGCTCGGTGATGGGCAGCCCCGCCCCGATCGCGGCCGCCATGGCCTGGTCCACGAGGTAGACCTCGGAGGCCTTGGCCTTGAGCGCCGAGTCCTTGACCGCGCGCTTCTCGACCTGGGTCACCTCGGAGGGGATCCCGATCACGATGCGGGGCCGCACGAGCGTCGAGCGGTTGTGCGCGCGGTGGATGAAGTGCGACAGCATCTTCTCGGTGATCTCGAAGTCGGCGATGACCCCGTCCTTCATCGGGCGGATGGCCACGATGTTGCCGGGGGTGCGCCCCAGCATGTCCTTCGCGTCGCGGCCCACCGCCTCGACCTTGCCGGTCACGCGGTTGACGGCCACGATCGAGGGCTCGGAGACGACGATCCCCTTGCCCTTGGCGTAGACGAGGGTGTTCGCGGTGCCGAGGTCGATGGCGAGGTCGCTCGACAGGAAGCTCAGATTGATGACGGAACGCAGGTTCATGAGGCCAGGGTCCTTACTCCCGAAAAGAGGATGACTCGTCCGGCCGCGGCCTAGACCGCGACCTCGATCCCGTTCTTCTCCCGCTCCTTGACGCGGTACATGGCCTGGTCGGCCTTCTGGATGAGCCCCTCCGGTGAGAGAGCGTGGTCCGGGTAGGTGGAGATCCCGAACGACGCCGAGATTCGGGCGGCGATGCCCTGGGGCTCGAGGAAGCGGTGCTCCTCGATCGCCCGGCGGAGGCGCTCGGCGATGACGAGAGCGCCCGACGCGGGCGTCTCCGGCAGCACCACCACGAACTCGTCGCCCCCGTAGCGGGCCAGGATGTCCGACTCGCGCACTCCCTGGGCGAGGATCGTGCCCACCTCGGTGAGCGTCCCCGATCCCGCGAGGTGGCCGAACTGGTCGTTGATCCCCTTGAAGCCGTCGAGGTCCAGGAAGATCACGGAGAGGGGGATGCCGTGCCGCTTGCAGCGCTTGATCTCCCGCCCCAGGTAGAGGTTGAGGTAGCGCGAGTTGAACAGCCGCGTGAGGTCGTCGGTGATCGTGAGCTGCTCGGTGCGCTGGAAGAGTATCGCGTTCTCGATCGCGATGGCGCAGGGCTCGACGAGGGTCAGCACGAGGGCGAGGTCGTGCCGGGTGAAGCGGCCCCCGCGCTTGTTGATGATCTCCAGCACCCCGATGGTGCGCCCCCGCGAGACGAGCGGCGCGCACAGGATCGAGCGCGTCTCGAACTGGGTGCGGGTGTCCACCCGCGGCGTGAAGCGGGGGTCGCGCGCGGCGTCGTTCACGATCGCGGGCTTCCCGGTCTGGGCCACCCAGCCGGCGACCCCCTCCCCGATCTTCAGGCGGAAGGAGGTGACGTCGCGGCCCTTCGCGCCCAGAGCGGCCTCGAACACCAGCTCCTGCTTCTCCTCGTCCACCATCAGCAGCGACCAGGCCTCGGAAGGGATGAGCTGCCGGATCTTCTCGACGACGAGCTCGATGACCTTGCGCGGCTCCAGGATGGAGTTGGCGGTCTTCACCACGTCGGTGAGGATGGCCAGCCGTCGGGCGGTGGTCTCGGGCCCGGACACACGCGACCCGCGCCCGCGGCCGGCGGGCCGGCCCGCCGCCGCGAGGTGGGCGAGCACGGCCGCCGGGCGGGGATCGGCGGGCCCCCACGCCTCGACCACGAAGTCGAGGCCGAGGCTCTCGGTCTGGCGCAGGACGTCCGCGCCGGGGGCCACCGCGAGGCCGCCGAGGGGGCGCCTTCCGAGGGCGCGCCGTGCCGCGCGGACGGCCGTCGCCCGGCTCCCGGTTCCCAGCGGGACGAGCGCGCCGGCGAAGCGCGCCGGGTCGAGGGCCTTGCGAGCATCGGCGTCGGGCAGGAACTCGTACTCGAGCACACCCGGCGCGCCCCGGAGGCGGCGCCGCAGCGCGGCGCCGCCGGGCGTCCGCGGGTCGAGGAAGACGGCGATCCGGGTCACTGGGGCCACTTCAGTTCGCGACCGTGACCCGGCGGCGCAGCTCGGCGCTGCCGCCCTTGAGCCCGGTGGCCTTCAGGACCAGCGTGGCGCCGCCGGCGCCCTCGAAGGTCAGGAACTCGTTGAACGACCCGTCCGCCTGTACCTCGAGCCGCTCCCCGTTCAGGGTGAGGCTCGCTCCCGGCTCCGTGCGCCCGCGCACGTGCAGGACGTTGCCCTTGAGCTCGGCGGCCTCGAACACGAGCGGCGGGGGAGAAGCCGCGCTCTGCAGGGCCTTCGCCAGCGTGAAGCGCCAGACGTCCGAGAAGCTCCCCTCGGTGCCGTCGGTTCCGACCGCCGCCACCTTCCAGAAGTACGACCCCGCTTCGAGAGCCCGCAGCTCCATCTGCGTGGGCCGCTCCGCCCGCCGGTCGAACAGCGGCCGCGCGAAGGAGGGGCTGTAGTCCACCATCACCCGGTAGCCGGACGCCGCCGGCACCGCGTTCCACAGCAGGAGGGTGATGCCCTGCGCGAGATCCGGGTAGGCGATGTCGGTCCCGTTCGAGGGCGCGGTGAGCTGGGGGACCGACGGCAGGGCCACCTTCGGGCCGGCCGTGCCGCTCGCGTCGACGCGCACGCCCTCGTTCGTGCCGAGGGCGATCTTCTGGCCGGTGCTGGTCTCGGCCGCGCCCTGCCCGCGGAAGATGCGCAGGCCGGTCGCGCCCCCCTCGGCCACCTGGATGTTGCCCGAGGTGTCGCGCTCGGCGGTCGTGCGCACGGTGGGCGTCGAGATCGTGGTGCTGCCCGGGACGTTGCGGGCCGCGGTCTGGAAGTTGGCCTCCCCGGACTGGATCGTGAGGGCGACCCGCTGCTGCCGCGAGACGGGGTTCTGCGAGCTCTCCTCGACCGTGATCAGGCTGTCGGGGCGCACGTTGAAGACGGTCCCGTCCGCGAAGAGGATCTCGGCGCTCGCCCCGGCGCCGGTGCGCACGAGGTCGTTCTGCCGCAGGACGACCGCGCGCGTGGCGGGAACCCACTCGAGGGTCCCCGAGCGCTTCACCTGCACGGACCCGTCGATCGAGGCGAAGCGGGCCCCGGTCTCGACCTGCGCGGCGGGAGGCGGCGGCGGGGGCGCTCGGCGGCCGAGGACGAACCAGCCGAGCGCAGCGAGCAGAACGAGGGCAACCCCCAAGAGGGCGAGAGTCCTGTAGCTGACCGTGAACCACTCGATCCGGTCGCCGCTCACGCGCGGCGGCTGCTTCTCAGACGCCATCCAGGCCAAATCCCCTGAGCCCGCGCAACTTAGCCGGGCCAGCGAGTATAGAACAACTCGGGGCCCCGCCCAAGCGACGGGACCCCCGGCTTGCGGGCGGGGGGTGGGGGGCATAAAATCCCGCCTTTGCGACCTTCCTCGATGGAGACAGCATGGCTCTCGCCCTGATGCGCCGCCACCGGCGGTGGCTCTATATCTTCCTGTGGCTGGTGATCGCCGCGTTCATCATCCTCTACATCCCCGCCCTGACGACCGAGGGGCAAGGCACGCCGGGCGAGACCGTGGTGAGCGTGGGAGGGCTGCCGGTTTCGGTCGGCGAGTTCCAGCGCGCCTTCTACCGCCAGCGCCAGGTCTACGACCGCCTCTACCAGGGCCGCCTCGATGAGAACATGCTCCGCCAGCTCGGCCTCGAGGAGCAGGTCCTCGAGGCCCTGGTCACCGACCGCCTGGTCGAGCTCGAGAGCCGGCGCCTCGGGGTGACCGTGTCCGACGAGGCCGTGGCCCGTGCGATCGCGACCTCCCCCGAGTTCCAGGACGGCGGGCAGTTCATCGGGACGCAGGAGATCAGGCGCCGCCTCGAGCTGCAGGGACTCTCGGAGGAGGACTTCGAGCACTCGCTGCGGCGCCAGCTGCTGCGCCAGAGCCTGGAGAGCCTGGTCGGCGCCTCCGTGTCCGTCAGCGACGCCGAGGTGGAGCGCGAGTTCCGCCGCCGGACCGAGCAGGTGAAGCTCGAGTACGTGCTCGCCGATGCGGCGCGGTTCCGCACCGAGATCCAGCCGACCGCGGAGGAGATCAGGGCCCGCTTCGAGGCGAAGAAGGACGCCTACCGCATCCCGGAGAAGCGCGTCGTCTCCTACGTCCTCCTCGACCGGCCGACCCTGCAGCCGCTGGTGGCGGTGACCGACCGCGACATCGAGCTCTACTACCAGGACCACCGGGAGGAGTTCCGCCAGGAGGAGGAGGCCTGCGCCAGCCACATCCTGGTCAAGGTGAAGGCGGGAGACACCGGCGAAGGCCACCCCGAGGCCGAGGCGCAGTCGATCGCCCAGGGCCTGCTCGAGAAGGTGAAGGCGGGCGGCGACTTCGCCGCTCTCGCGAAGGCCTCCTCGGAGGACACCGGGTCGGCCGCGAACGGCGGCGACCTCGGCTGCTTCCCACCCGGGCGCATGGTGCCCGAGTTCGACGACGCCGTCTTCGCCCTCCAGCCCGGCCAGGTCTCCGACCTCGTCAAGACCTCGTTCGGCTTCCACGTCATCCGCCTCGTCAGCAAGCGCGAGGCGACGGTGCTGCCCCTCGCGCAGGTCAAGGAGCGCATCCGGGGGGCCGTCACCGAGCGCAAGATGCGCGACCTCGGCGAGCAGAAGTCGCAGGCCCTGGCCGACGCCCTCGGGCGCGGCAAGTCCCTCGAGGAAGCGGCCCGGGAGCAGGGGCTCACGGTGCAGAAGAGCGCGCCCTTCGCCCGGGGCGAGACCCCGCCCGTGCTCGCCTCGCCCACCCTCGTGGCCCGCGTCTTCGAGATGAAGCCGAGCCAGACCGAGAAGGAGGGCTTCGGCCTCCCGCAGGGCGCGGCCTTCGTCGCGCTCGCCGAGGTCCTGCCGGCGCGAGCCCCGGAGCTCAAGGACGTGGAGGACAAGGTGCGGGCCGATCTCGTCGACGAAGGCGCCTTCGACAGGGCGCGGGCGGCAGCGGCGGCGGTCAAGGCGCAGGCGGAGAAGAGCGGGCTCGACAAGGCGGCCACCGCGGCGGGGCTCGTGCGCAAGGAGACCCCCGCCCTCACCGGCCGCGGGCAGGCGCTCGGCGACCTCGGGACCGGCGCTGCCCTCGAGGAGGCGGCCTTCTCGATCGCCGAGAAGACGCTGAGCGATCCCGTCCGGACCTCCGGCGGCTGGGCGGTGCTGCGGGTGCTCGAGAAGAAGCCCTTCGACCCGGCGGAGCTGGCGAGGCAGAAGGGACAGGTCGCCGCCTCGCTGAGACAGCAGGAGCAGTCGGAGCTGTTCCGCGCCTTCGTGGTCGCCGCGCGCGACCGGTACGAGGTGCACCGGGACGCGACCGCCTACCGCCGGGCGCTCGGGCAGGAGCAGTAAGGAACGGGGCCGGGGGACTCGCCATGCACGTCGAAGTACGGCAGACGAAGGACGTCGTCATCCTCGACCTGAAGGGCCGGCTCACCGCCGGCCTCGGCGACCAGATCCTCCGCGAGGCGATCGACGAGCTGCTCGCCGAGAACCGGCGGAAGATCCTCCTCAACCTCTCCGACCTGGCGTTCGTCGACAGCGCCGGGGTGGGCGAGCTCGTGGCCGGCCTCAAGACCGCGCGCCGCTTCGGCGCCGAGCTCAAGCTGCTGAACCTGGGCGACCGCGTCTACAGCACCCTCGACATGGCGCGCCTGCTGCCCACCTTCGAGACCTTCCAGGACGAGACGGAAGCGGTCCGGTCGTTCGGGTGATCCCCGACCCGCGCGAAGCGCGGGTCGATCTGGTCGTTCCGTTGGCCGTTTCTCCTGGGAAGGCCCCGAGGAAAGCCCCGGCAAAGCCCCCCGGGAAGGCCGTTCCCCCCTACTCGTCCTCCTCGATCAGCGCCACGCCGATGGGATCGAGGCTCACCACCCGCAGCTCGATCGCACACCCGGGGCAGTTGATCGTCTCCCCCACGTCGAGGTCGTAGCCGTCGAGCTCCAGGTCTATCTCGCACTCGGGGCAGCGGCTCATGGCACTCACCTCCTGCGCGTCACCACGTAGCGGGCGAGATCCCGCAGCGGGTCGGCCCGCGGCCCGAACGTCGAAAGCGCGGCGCGGCTCGCCGCGATGAGCTCCCGCGCGAGGGCGTGAGCCCCCTCGACGCCGGAGAACGAAACGAACGTCGTCTTCTTGAGGTCCTTGCCCACGTCCTTGCCGGCCTCCTCACCCCCCGTCACGTCGATGAGGTCGTCGACGATCTGGAAGGCGAGGCCCAGGTTCTTGGCGTAGGCGACCACCGAGGCAAGCTCGGCCGGCCGTGCGCGGGCGGCCATGGCCCCGAGGGCGGCCGAGGCCATGAAGAGGGCGCCCGTCTTGCGGCTGTGGATGAACTCGAGGGTCGGGAAGTCGATCGCCCGGTCCGTCATCAGCAGGTCGACCGACTGGCCGGCGATCATCCCGTCCAGCCCGATCGCGTGTGCCAGCTCCCGGGCGATCGTGCCCCGGGCGGCGGCGTCGGGGCCGCCGTCCCAGCCCTCGGCCAGGATCTCGAAGGCCCGGTTCACGAGGGCGAAGGCGGCGAGCACCGCCGTCGCCTCGCCGTGGGCCACGTGGCAGGTGGGCCGCCCACGCCGGGCCTGCGCGTCGTCCATCGACGGCAGGTCGTCGAGGATGAGGCTGGCCGTGTGCACCATCTCGATCGCGCAGCCGGCCGGCAGCACCGTCTCCGGGTTGCCCTTCAGCACCTCGGCCACCAGGAGCGAGAGGATGGGCCGCAGGCGCTTGGCGGGGGCAAAGAGGCTGTCCTCGACCGCGGCCTCCACCGCCGGGGCGCGACCGCGTACGGCCAGGCGGCGCAGCGCCGCCTCCACCTGCCGGCGGCGGCTCTCGAGGGTCCTCTCGAGGTCCTCGAACTCGGATGCGGGTGCGATGGCGTCCATGGCTCGGCCCCGCCATCTTAAGCCATACGGGCGCTTCGGGACTTCCCGCGGGGCGGCGCTTTGGCGCTACACTGCGAGCTCCCATGGACTACCGCGAGGCCGGCGTCGACATCAGCGCGGCGGACGCGGCCAAGGCCCGCATCAAGGGCCTGGCGAAGGCCACCTTCAACGCCTCCGTCCTCACCGAGATCGGCTCCTTCGGCGGCATGTTCCGCCCCGACCTCTCCCGCTACCGCGAGCCCGTCCTCGTGGCCTCGACCGACGGGGTCGGGACCAAGATCAAGGTGGCGATCCTCGCCGGCGTCCACGACACCGTCGGCTACGACCTCGTCGCCCACTGCGTCGACGACATCCTCGTCCAGGGGGCGGTGCCGCTCTTCTTCCTCGACTACGTGGCCCTCGGGAAGATGGACCCCCAGAAGGTCGAGAGAATCGTCTCCGGCTTCTCCCGCGCCTGCGCCGAGCTCGGCTGCCCGCTCATCGGCGGAGAGACCGCGGAGATGCCGGGCACCTACGCCGAGGACGACTACGACCTCGCCGGCTTCATCGTCGGGGTGGTGGAGAAGGACCGGGCCCTCCCCCGTGGCGTGCGCGAGGGCGACGTGCTCCTCGGCCTGCCCTCGGCGGGACTCCACACGAACGGCTACTCGCTCGCCCGCAAGGTGCTCTTCGAGACCCTCGGCCACCGGGTGGACACCCACCTTCCGGAGCTCGGGACGACGGTGGGCGCGGCGCTTCTCGCCCCCCACCGCAGCTACCTCGCCGCCCTCGAGCCGCTCCTCGAGCGCGACAAGGTGCGGGCCCTCGCCCACATCACCGGGGGCGGCTTCCCCGGCAACATCCCCCGGGTCCTCCCCGACGGGCTCGGGGCGCGCCTCGTCCGGGGCTCCTGGGAGGTGCCGGCCCTCTTCCGGTTGATCCAGAACGGCGGCGGGATCTGCGACGAGGAGATGGGGCGCACCTTCAACATGGGTGTCGGCATGGTGGTCGTGGTGTCGCCGGGCGATCTCCACGAGGTCGAGCACTCGCTCGAGCGGCGGGGGGAGACGAGCTTCGTGATCGGCAGCGTCGTGTCCGGCTCCGGCGTCTCCTGGGAGTGAGGGCGGCGGTGAAGAGGGTCGGCGTGCTCGTCAGCGGCCGGGGGACGAACCTCCAGGCCCTGATCGACGCGCAGCGGCGTGGCGAGCTCGGCGGCGAGATCGCGGTCGTCGTCTCGAACGTCGAGGGCGCCCTCGGCCTCGAGCGCGCGCGAGAGGCCGGGATCCCCGCGGTCTTCCGCGACCACCGGGGCAAGAAGCGCGAGGACTTCGACGGCGAGATCGTCGAGTGCCTGCGCGCGCACCAGGTCGACCTCGTCTGCCTGGCGGGCTTCATGCGCTTGCTGTCCCCCGGCTTCGTCCGGGCCTTCCCCGGGCGGATCGTCAACATCCACCCCGCGCTGCTGCCCGCCTTCCCCGGCAAGGACGCGCAGCACCAGGCCTGGGAGCACGGGGCGAAGGTGAGCGGGGCCACCGTGCACCTCGTGGACGAGGGGCTCGACTCGGGGCCGATCGTGGCCCAGGAGGCGGTGCCAGTCCTCTCGGGCGACACCCCCGAGACCCTGGCCGCCCGCATCCTCGAGGTGGAGCACCGCCTCTACCCGCGGGCCGTGCGTCTCCTGCTCGAAGGCCGCTGCCGGGTCGAGGGCCGCCGTGTGATCGTGGAGGGAGAGTGACGAGCGCCGACGCCTTCGCCAGCTTGACCAAGGGTGCCGTGGACGTGGTGACCGCGGACGCGCTCAAGGCGAAGCTCGCCCTGGGCCGCCCCCTCACCGTCAAGGTCGGCTTCGACCCGACCGCCCCCGACATCCACCTCGGCCACACGGTCCTCATGCGGAAGATGAAGCACTTCCAGGACCTCGGCCACCGGGTCGTCTTCCTGATCGGGGACTTCACGGGGATGATCGGCGACCCCACCGGCAAGTCGAAGACCCGCCCGCCTCTCTCCCGCGAGGAGATCGAGAAGAACGCCGAGACGTACAAGAAGCAGGCCTTCAAGATCCTCGACCCGGTCAAGACCGAGGTCCGCTTCAACAGCGAGTGGCTGGGAGCCCTCGGGTCCGAGGGCTTCATCCGCCTCGCCGCCACCTACAACGTAGCGCGCATGCTCGAGCGCCGGGACTTCCGGCAGCGCTACGAGGGCGGGCAGCCCATCTCCATCCACGAGTTCCTCTATCCGCTCGCCCAGGCCTACGACTCCGTCGCGTTGAAGGCGGACGTCGAGCTCGGGGGCACCGACCAGCTCTTCAACCTCAACG
>CAVSPR010000004.1:0-1269529 GCA_963729875.1 uncultured Acidobacteriota bacterium | reverse complement strand
CGCTGATCCGATGCAGAGGATCTTCGGCGAGAAGAAGGCCGCGGCCGCCTCCCCCCGGTGGGACTGGGAGACGCTAAAGCGGAGGGCGGACGCCTTTGAAGAGTTGGCATACCCCCACCGGTGGCAGAAGGGCTGTCCAGCCCTTGGACACTGGACCCTCTCGGCACGAACCGCGCTGAAGGCGGGCGGACAGTGGATCTGCGCAGCGGCATCCCGCCCAGCGTGGTCATCGTGTACGCTGAGAATCAAGCGCACAAGAATCTCGAGTATCAGCTATCGAAGGAGGACCGGAGGGGAGTGGATGCCTTCGAGCGCGGGCAGTCGTCTCTCCTGATCTTGACCCGCCATAACCAGACGACCCGTTCCCTCCGCAGCTTCTTCAACCGCAGGATTCCGCTATGGGAAGGCCACACCCGGCCCGGCCTCGAAGGGTTGGTTGACGCGATCGGTGCCGCAGCCGGCGACCCTAGCGCCCTCGCGAGCGCCGTGGTGACGTTCATGAACGATGTGGGCAAGGGCTTCAGCCCCTCGGCGTTTGGAGACCTGTTCGAGCAGGAGGTGCGGGAAGGCTGCACGCGGAGCCGCAAGGGAAAGGCGGCGAGGGTTCAGGAACTCGCGCGACATCTCGTCTTGGAGCCGAACCATCGCGGTGTCGCGAGAATGCTGGAGCGGCTTTCGGAACTGAGAAAGAGCGACGCGGCCTTTGGCGGCATAGAGGTGGATTGCTCCAGGGAGTTCTGGGATGCGGTGCATCTCGGGGAGTTCGAGACGACCGACACGGGCCTCGCGGAGATCACACACCGCCGCACGTACTCGCGGCCCAAGCCGCCTGCGAAGGCGATCAGCACAATCCACAAGGCCAAGGGTCTTGAGTGTGACAGCGTAGTCATTCTCCCGTGCGACGGAAGGACGTTCCCCGACACGGAAGAAGCGCGGTGCCTCCTCGATGTCGCCCTCAGCCGAGCGAGAAACAGCCTGTTGCTGGTCGTTTCCAGGGCGAACCCCAGTCCCCTACTCGGGATCCAGGGTTGATTGCCGTCATGCCAACGGCCTTGCGCCGCCCGGGGGCAAGGCACGGCCTCCCCAGACCTTGTGCCCCGGACGTGCTCGCACTTCGTAGAGCTGCATTTCATCTACACGCTACTCTCCGGCCAAGAGCACCCTCGATTCGCGAGAGACGCATGCCGATGTCTTGGCAGCGGGACCCACGCGCTCCATCAGCCCACGGGCCTCGCTCAGCACTCGGCGGCGGCCGCGTGGAAGGCGCGGACGTTCTGGTCGAGGGTCTCGCATCGGCTCCACAGTCCCCTTCCTCCGCTCGTAGTCGCGCCTGATCGCGGACACGAGGCATTCGGTGATCGAACGGCCCGTGATCCGCGACTCCCTGGCGTACTCGTCCCACACTGGCAGCGGCAGCGTGACGGACCAGGCCTTGCGGGTCTCCCAGCGTGCGCGGGCCTTCTGGAGGTGCTCGGCGACGAGTTCGCGGAGGTCGGCACCCAGGGTTGCGTCTCTCGCGAGGCGGCTCTGGACGTCGTCGAGCTTGTTCGCGATCAGGACGGCCAAGAGGCCGATCTCGCCCCGGGTCGGGTCGCCGGTCAGGGCCCGCTTGAGGCGATCCGCGCAGGACGAGACGTCCAACGCCCGGCAGCGTCCTTCCGTCCGGCCTGCCAGGAGCCGTGTCACCCGGCGGAGCAACGAATGCGATGCCGGAGCGCGGGCCGCAGGCACAGTCGCTGAGCGCCGACTGCGTGAGCCTCGTTCCGCCGGTCCGTGCGGATCGGACACGGGAGGCCCATGAGTGCGGCGCGCTGCTCCCGGACGGAGGGGAAGGTGTATATCATGCCAACGCAGTGCGACGGCGGCTGGACGATCCGCTTCATTCTGGGTGACTACATGAACACCGACGACGTCCTTCGTCTCTTGTTCCCCCTCGGCTCCCTGGTGGGCAGCCTGCTACAGATCGCGACCCAGATCCGCACACGATCCTGGAACGCCACGCCTACGCCGAGTAGTGATCTTGGCTCCTGGTATCGAGCCATCATCGTAGTGCCTCTCTACACAGCCTTCCTGCTGCTATCGCTGATCTTCCTCGCCAGCCTCTCTCTGCCGTCGGTTCGGCGCTCGCGCAGGGCTTGATGGCCCGCCTCCCTGAAGAGGCTCTTCTCTCTGTCGCCGTTGCTCCTCGTCGCGTACGCGATCCTCGCCGTCCTCGTACACCTCGACGCGATCCCGTGGCTTGGGATTTCGAGACGCTTCGATGCCATAAGGTTCAAGGTCGGCTGGGTGAACGCACGGGGGCAAATCCGACATCACCGGCCTTTCGCGTGAACCTAGACACGGAGCGAAGCGAGCGACTGGCCCATCAGATCTTTCTCGACATCAGGACCAAGCGGCTCTCGTCTTGCCCTACCAGGCTCCGAGGCCTCGGGCCTCACCGGGACGAGCTGACGAATTACCTCCTCGTTGGGTGCGCGATCGAGCGGCGTTTGAAAGCTGCCTCACCAGAACCGCCCGCGCTTGGATCTGGCGTGGCAGGCGCTGGAACAGGTGGCCTGCGAACCGTCGCGCCGCTCGCACCCAGCTCTCTCAGCCGACTCGCGGCTACGGCGCGGGTGTTTACGGTTCATTGCGTGCTACCGTCCCGGGATCGCACTGCCCAACTCGCCGCTGATCGAAGACTCGGTGAACTCCCTCATGCGGCATTTGCTGGCGCGGTTCCGGGGGGCAGGGATGGCGCTAGCCGAGGGCTGGCCGCTCTGGAAGCGGGCCGCACGGCCGCCTCCTGCGGCGGCTCCGGCGAATCGATTCTTTTCGGGAATCTGAGTCGATCACCCGGCTTTTCCTCAAGCTCAGCGTGCGGATGAAGATCTGGCCCAGATGATTCCAGGTCCGTTCCTCTTCCCATTTAACCTCTCGATTGGCAGTCTGCTCCGCTACGGCGTCCTCGTTGTCGCCGCCGACACCAAGTTCATAGAGCGAAGCGATGAATTCGCGGCGATCGTGGCCGAGGGCCAGGATCGCGGTTGTTGCGGACTGCACAAGATGCTCCTTACTACTGCCGCCGAACCGGAATCGGCCACCCTCACCGAGCAGGCCTTCGGGCAGCCCCCGCTGCGAGAAGTCGGTGGGCGCTCAGCGACTACGTCACTTTGGATGTTCGCTCACACGAAGGAGTACGCGCGAACGCTCCCAGCGGCCAGGGTGCCTCGGTTGGTTGCCCACTGAGGTAGATACCGCAGCATGCTATCGGATGCTCGACTCGGCACGATGGAAACCCGTTGAGGGGAAGCTCGTATTCGCCAAGGACTCATGACGGTCCGACGCGACGTGCCTTCCGTTTCGCCGACACCGGCGACTGGTCCGTTACGAACAGCACCGTCCCTCGTGCGGTCCTGCGTTCCCTTGATGGCACCAACCCTCGCGAGTTCGTCGGCTTTCCTAGGTAGTGGCTACCCTTGTTCGCGTGGTTCGGCTGGCCGGCGGGACAGCGTACCGCCACTGACCTATATCCCGTTCTACTCCGAAGTGAGCGAGCCGACCTTGCGTCTATCATGGCAAGAGTGTCCAGAAGGCGACGTTGCGGGCTCTCGTAGAGTCAGCCACGCTGCATGATGCGGTGCTCGCCGACTGCCTCTCGATCGTTTACCATCGGCGGCGGATTGACGCCTGGCGTGACGCGGGACCTCGCAGAAGCTCAGCGCGCCTGGAGCGAGGGGCGGAAGCCCTGCTCCTGAACGGTTGGCAGTCGTCAGGCCGCACGTGCCTGCGGGCGCTTGAAGACGCGGCCGTACGGCACCGACAGTCCTCTTCGCTATAGCCCTGCCGTGCGCCCACCGGCTCCCTACCACGCTCCACACACACAGGAAGATCTAATTCCTGGCGTCCAGAACGTTCCGGCAGACGCCGAGAAGGTCGTCATTACCTCCCTTGGCGTCCTTCCCGAGGCGGTATGGGAGGAGCCGCAAGTTGCACGACGTGCCCGGACATCTATCGTCTCCTGCGGCTTGCGCGCTCGTTCTTCACAGTCCATCGGTACGACACCGTGGTCGATCGCCTGCAGTTGAGCCGTGCTCTGACCTGCTTCGCATCGTGCAGAGGGAAGGCCTCATCGGCGATCTGCGGAGGCTGCGGGTTCGGACGCAGACCTTCCACGTGCAGTCGACACCCGGGGGGGTTCGCATGCCGGGGACCCCTGCCCCTCTCTCGCCTGAGGGGCATCACCTTCACGCCCATGAAATCGTCGTCGGGTTTCCCTTGCGATGGCCGATCCCCGTGTGGCGAGGGGCCATCCGCTCCGGGTCCGCGGGGCGAATTTCGTGATGGTGTTGTTCTGCGAGCTCCAGCAACGGCCACTGACATACCGGCTGTCTTCGATTGGGCCTCCGGCGGCAGTTCGGCGTGACCGGGATGTTCTTGACAACGGGGCCTTCCGGTTGAACCGACTGGGTCTCGACCCGACATCGAGGGCTACGTTGCGTTCGTCGCGCGCCCGCCCGCAGTGGTACCCAGTGCCTTTCGACTACATGCCGACGCCCGCGGACTCCCGGGCCACGCGGAGCCGCAAGATCAGGCAGACCAACCTACTAGACCGAGAGCACGGACCTTGAGGATATGTTCCTGTGGTCCACGCCGGGCCGCTCGTCCACGCGCAGTTCAAGCACTTGCGAGACCGACCCGTGCCGAGGCTTGCTGTCGGTGGCTTTCCCGTATCTCCGCCACTTGCATGGCGCTGACGCTACCTGATCCATGCCCTTGGCCGCGTGGGACAAGGTGACCGATGGGTCACTCCACGTCTTTGGCGTCGGCGGACTGGTGTCGCTCTCATTGCGGCCTTGCTCAAGGCATCGAGGTCGACTCTGTCGGGTGGCAGGTTCGCGTAGTCCACGGAGTCATAGCGTTGCCCATGGAGGCAGGGCAATCTCCACCCGGACAAGACACCGCCGAATTCGGCAAGAAGGTCGTCACGCCATCAGGGTACGAGTGCGCGGCGTGCGCTCTGTTTGGCTCCGAGGGCCTGTTCGGATCCGCCGGAGCGGGTTCGTACACCGGTCTGTCCACCCTCTCTCCGTGCTCCTGGACGAGCGCGCTAATCGAACGAATGGCGGGCCAGGGCCAGCTCCGCCCATGGGTCATCAACGCTTCCGATCGATCCGTACCTCCGCCTTCTGGCGACGGCATCGACGGCATTGACCGGTGGGGCGCCCGCGGAACAGGCGGCATCCGAAACGATGGTCGGTGCTGGACAACCGAGGATGTCGACCTCTCCAAGCGCTGAGGACCTTCCGCGGATCGATGGATCTCCTTGCGACTCGGACCGTAACGCCGCGAGATCGATCGAGTGACGCGGTCTCAGGGCTGCGGCCGAGTCGGGTCCCCTCTCAGCCACAAGACCTCTGTTGGGGGGCGGCCCGCTGAAGGCCAACTCCGCATCGGCCCAAGCCTACGAGCGGCGACCGTTGCGCCGGCCAAGTCCGCTTGATCTGACTGGGTACGCTCTCCAAGTGTGCCAAGTCGACGGTCACCACCCGCACGACTGCGGTGGGAAGCTCGGCCCGTGGGTGAGGAACTCCAGCTGTGGCCCGGGAGGCCCAAGGGCCGGATGGTGCGGGTAGACGAGCACGGCGCTATCGGTCGCGTACGGTGCGCGTACGCGAGCACCTGGTACACGTCCTGCCCCCGAGACGCCAGAGGTCTGCCTTGTCGGGTCGAGTCGCTTCCACTTCGTGTCCGCCACGGCGACGGGGGCGCGCCCCTCCCGAACGAGGATGTCTGGCTTCAGGACGAACGCCTTTCGCTTCCGTGGCGGCCTCCTCGGCGAGGTGGCTCGGAGCCGGTCTCCTGGAGGTCCACGTCGAGGCCCTTCGGCTCGAACACTTCCTGGCAGACGCGCCCCACGTACTCCTCGAAGAGGACGTTCATGTCCCAGACGACGGCGTAGGTGCTTCGGTCGCCAGTGGATGCGCGGCCGAGGTCCGGGTTCCGGTCCGCCGAGGATGAGCTTCGCCAGCGCGAGCAGGGGCTCGAGCCGACGGCTCATCCGGTCGGTCCGGAGCCGCCGAACGACCTCGCGGGACGGACAAGAGTCCGAGACGCCGTTCGAGCACGTGCCGGAGCTCGGTGACGGCGCTCGTCTGCCGCTGCTCCCTCGAGCATGCTCTCGGCGACGAGGAGCGCGGCCTTCAGGGTCCGGTTCATTGGCGTGTCCGCCGAACGCTCGTCGAAGAGGCAGCTGAACTCGAGGCGCTGTCGCCTGGAGCCTCGCCTGGGAGGGCCAGTCGACCTTGCCGCGGATGACGGGAAGGAGCTCTCGTGCGCGACGTACTCCTGCCGGAGCCCGACGGACCGCCTCGAGGAGCCGACGGCAGTAGAGCCGGGCGAGGGCGCAGATGAACGGCTCGGAGCTCTCGCGGAAGGCGGCTGCCTCGGAGTCCCGGACCTCGAGGTCCTGCGTCTTCGCCAGCATCGAGAGGAGGTTCCGCCGGTATCGCTGCGGGCGCCGTCGAGGCCGTCGATCTTCGGGAGGATCTCAGGTGGAGATCTCCGGCGCGGACGGCGCCCACGAACTGGTGGATGTGCACGGCGTTGGCGTCCGTGCCACGACGCGATGCGGGCCCCATGCTCTCGCCAGGTCGACGAGCGCCGATGCGTCTCCCGGCTCACGCTGATCGGCCTTGCGTCGGGACGTCGGACGACGGGACTCGCTCTGCTCGAGAGTGAGCCTCACACGTAGATCTTCTTGATCGCCGCGGGCGAGATCACCGGGTTCACCTTGAACCGCGGCTTTCCGTTCGCCAGCGAGCGCCTCGCTCGTCGGCACGGTCCCAGATCCTGGATGATCTGGTGCTCAGCCGGCTGCTCGACATCGTTGAACACCTGCTGGATTCGCCGCCAGTCCTCGAAGAAGTACTCCTGCAGCAGCGGGATGATCTGGCTCTCGAACGCCGGACTACGAGATCCTCCGCGAACTCACTCCCATGAGGTAGCTATGCCCGAGGACGTGATCCCGGTCGAACAGAGCCTCGATCCGCGCGTTCATGGCCTTCAGGACGCCTGCAGATCGATTCCCGTCAAGGTCTCGGTGAAGAGTTCGGGCCGCGGCACCACCTCCGGAACGAATCGCCGCCGCAGCGCGGTGTCCATGAGGGCGATCGACCGGTCCGCCGTGTTCATCGTCCCGACGACCGAGAGGTTGCGGCGGCGCGCCGCGAGAGCGTCGCCGCTGTAGGGCGGCTCAGTCGCCTGCTCGTCCGTGCCCCCAAGCCGCTTGCTCGGCTCGAGGAGCGTGATCAGCTCGCCGAGGGTCTTCGCAGGTTCGCCCGGTTGATCTCGTCGATGACGAGAACGCAGTTGGGGCCTGCCCGCCGGAGGCCCGCTTCGGAGCGATGCCGAGCTCCGCGAGGGCCGCCCATTTCACCGCGCCCTGGTCCATGACGTAGAATGCTCATCTGCGAGAGCCGCTTCTCGAAGACGGTGTCGACGGGAGGCTCTCGGCGGAGGACCAGAGCCACCGGACCGGCCGCCGAGTGCGGGTCGTCCCTCCTCGCGCGGCTGGTACTGGTAGGCGCCGACCACCTCGCCGATAGCCCGGAAACGGGTGTTGCCGTCGGAGACGAGGACGAGTCGCCTTGCCGAAGCTCGTTCTTGATGTAGTGGGCGGCCGCGATCGGGTAGTCGGTGTCCTTGCGTCGGGGTTTTGCCCGGCTAGCGGCTCCCGCACCGCCGGCAGTGAATCGCAGCCCGCGAAGTCGTCTCCGCAGCCGAACCGTTGCAGACGTAGTTGTGCTCGATGCAGTCGCGTAGATCCACGTTCTCCTTCTCGCGTGGAGTCGCCGAGCGACATCTTGAAGAGCTTCCGCCCGCTCGAGGTCGACCGAGGTCGCGGCGTTCCCCGACCCGCTCGTACAGCTCGCGGGCGTACGTGTGCCAGCCTGCTTGAACACGCCGGGCCGTACGTCGTACCGCACGGCGCCGCCCTCGGTGGAGGGGCGGATGCCCTCGACGAACTCCTCGTAAGCTGAACGACGGGTGAAACGTGACGAAGCGGATTCGCCGTGAGACTTCGCAGCTCCCGGTAGCGCGAACATGAGCGCCTCGCGGCTCCCGGGGACCACCCCGTCGCAGATCCTCACCGCGAGCTCGGCCGTCTCGTACGTCTTTCCCGTCGGGGGGCCGTAGAGGATGAGGTTCAGGGGGCGGTCCTCGGGAGACGTCAGACTCGGCGTCGACCTCGGCCTCCTCCCCCCGGCCTCGGCGTCGGCCTTCTTCACCGGCTCGACGCCGTCGCCGCTCCTCCACACCTCGCGGGAGAGCGCGAGGAGGTCCTTCCCCTTCGTCGAGCTGCAGGATCTGCCGATGTACATCTCTGACGTCTGCTCGGGATTCGGGCTGACCCGACCCTTCAGCCACGCCTGGAGCCGGTCGCGCTTGAAGAGGCGACGACTCCGGGGTTCTTCCGGTCCTGGTAGTGGAATGCGATCTTCCACTTGTAGGCTTCACCTAGATCCATCGCGTCTGATTGCGGGCCGTAGTCGCCGCGGGCCGCCGCCTCCGCCACCTGCACGACGAGCGCCTTCACCTTCCGAAAGCCTCCTCGGGGCTCGCGCCGTACTTCGTGTACCAGGCGTAGTCCTCGAGTAGACGGCCCCGCGCGGCCGGCCTTCTCGGTCTTGTCCTTTCGGGAGTAGATGCCGAACTTGAAGGACGAGCCGCCCCAGATGCTCCCCATCTTGTCGAGCCGGACTCGATCCAGGCGATGAAGGTGCGTCCGTCGCCGCCGGCGAGTACTCCCGGAGCGTCATCCGGCGGAGCGCTCGATCGGCCACTCCTTGAGGAAGCATCCCATACGGCAAGTGCTGCGACCAGTCCGTCGGCATAGTGGCCACTCCGTCGTGTTAGGGGGACCCTGCGCTCCCGGGCGCTCGGCCCTCCTCTGCGCCCCGGCGCCCGTGGTGTCTATGTGCATCACAAGAGCGGCAACTCCCCCCCGTCCATCCCAACACCTCCCCCGCCGTTGGCGCGGCTCCTAGCCGTGATGATGGCACGCACGGCTGAGAGCCGACCAGAGGTGTTGCGCGTGGGCGGCCAGGGCGGCTTCCTTCAGGTACTCGCGCAGGCAGATGAGCTGGGCCGGGTCGGGCAGGCGTCGAGCGGCAGGCGCTTTCGACGCCAGAAGTCGGCCATGGCGGATTCGAGGGCCTGGCGGGCCAGGAGGGCGGCGGCGCCGAGGCCGGCGGTCTCGCAGTCCGTGCGCGTGACAGAGGGCACGCGCCAGCAGCTGGGCGGGGGTGGTCACTTCTGGAACTCCAGAAAGCGGGCGAGCTTCTCGGAGTTCTTGACGACGGTCACGATGTCGCCGTCCAGGGCTTCGTGGGCGCCTTCGTTGACCGCGCGGAAGGTGTCGGCGGAGGCCTTGCTCTCCCTGTTCAGGCGCGGCAGGACTTCGCCGGCGCGGTCCTTGTCGTCGAAGAGGGCCAGCGCGGCGAGGGACTTCGTGCCGCTGATGCCTCAGCGAGCAGCGCCTCCACCTCGGCGTGGGGCTCTCCCCTGCCGATGCGCCGGCGGCGGATCGCTTCCATGCAGGCGGCTTCCAGGGCTTCGCGGCAGAGGCCGGGGACGACTCGCCTGGCGACCTCCGGGGGGAGGTCGTCCGTGTAGGCGAGGGCCATCGCGTCTTCGATGTAGCGGGAGACGGGGTCCTTCGAGCGGCGGGGCTCGACGACGGAGCCTTCCCTGCGGGTGACTTCGATGACGGTGGCGGCGATGTCGAGGCGGCGGATGGCTTCCGGGAGGCGGTCGTCGTGGGTGAAGACGACGACCTGGCGGTTCTTGCTCGCGGACTGGAGGACTTTGGCGAGGCCGTCCACTCTGGCGGGGTCCATGGACTGGACGGGGTCGTCGATGACGACGAAGCGGAAGGGGCTCTCCTCGAGGGTGGCTCGCGGGATGAAGAGGCTGAGGGCGAGGGAGTGGAGCTCGCCCTGGCTCATGACGCCGAGGGCGGCGCCTTCCTGGCCGTCGACGGTGACCTTGAGCTCGACTTTGCGGGCCTTGCCGGCGCCGCCGAGGTGGACGTCGTCGAGGGAGACGTTGCTCTGGAGGCGGAGCTTCTCCCAGATGCGGCGGGTCTCGTCGGCGATGGGGGCGAAGCGCTCGTTGCGGATGTCGTCCGCCGCGTCCTTCATCCACTTCTCCGCCTTCTTGAGGAGGGGGAGGGATTCGCCGGCCTTGCGGGCGCTTGATGGCCTTCGGGAGCCATTCGGCCAGGGCGAGGGCGTGGGGGCGCCAGGTGTCTTCGCGGGCCTGGAGGGACTTCAACGGCGGCCTGACGGAGTTGGTCAAGTGAGGCGACCAACTGGTCGATGGCTTCGCGGTTGCGGACCCCTCGGGCGTCGGCCAGGCGGCGCCCTCGGGGTGACGGACGACCGGCCTCCTCGGCTCTCTTCACGAGGTCCCAGTCGACGGTCATCAGCCTGCGGATCTCGGCCTGTGCCGCGTCGACGGCCTTTCTGGCTTCGGTGGCTTCTTTCGCGGCCTGTCTCAGGTCGGCGGCTTCCTGGGCCTTCCTCTGGTGCCAGTCGCTGTCGAGCGCCTTCTCCCTCCCGCAGACGGGGCAGGGGCCGTCGCCGTGGGCTTTGTGGAAGAGGAGGGCGTGGTCGAGGAGGGTGGCGAGCTGCTCGGACTTCCCCGCCACGGTCTGGGCGGCGGCTTGCTGGCGCTTCTCGGCGTCCCTCAGGGCTTTCGTGGCCTCCTTCACCTGCGCGGGGTCGGGGGGCTGGAGGACGGACAGGCGCTGGAGGAGAGAGGTCGCGCTGTCCGCCTCGCGGGTCGTCGGGGAGCCGGCGAGGACGGCTTCGAGGGCGTCGAGGCCCCAGTCCTTCTTGCCGAGCGCCTCTCTGGACCTTCGCGGCGCGCTCGTCGGTCGTGCCTTCGAGCTTCGCGAGGAGGGCCTTGCGGTCCTGGTCCGCGTCCTTCTGCGCCTTGTCGCGCGTGGTGCGGGCCTGCTGGAGGGTGGCCTGCGCGTCCACGAGGGCGTCGAGGCCGAGGACCTTCGAGAGGGCGTCGTAGAGCTTCGACGGGCCCTCGTCGAGCATGGAGCCGAGCTCGTTGTAGGAGAGGAAGGGGCGGTAGGCGGCGAGCGGGGTGTCCCAGCCGAGCGCCTCCTTGCCCGTGCGCGGCTTGCCGTGGACCTGCGCCCAGGTGGTGGCGGCGTCGAGGTCGGGGCCGTCCTGCCACTCGCGGGCGACGGTGCAGGTGCCCTTCTCCCCCTCCAGGGCGAACTCGGCGGCGATCGCGGCCTTGGGGTGGTGGAGGTTCCTCCAGCCGTCCTTCCAGACCTTGCTGCGGTTCTCCCAGCGGTAGGTCTCGCCGGTGAGGAGGAGCTCGAGGGCCTCGGCGAAGCTGGACTTGCCGGAGCCGTTGCGGCCGACGACGAGGGTGAGGCCGGGGCCGGGGGTGAGGTCGAGGGTGGCCTTCGGGCCGATGCCGCGGAAGCCTTCGACGGCGATGGCTTTCAGGAAGGCGATCTTGGGCTTTGCCGGGGGGCCCTGCGGGGACGGCGGACCCCTCGCCCCCCGTCTCAGCCGACGGGGCTCGGGGTGACAGGACGGGCCTTCCAGGAGCTTGCCAGCTCGTCCGGGCCTTCGAGGGCGGCGAGGACGAGGGCCGACCACTCGTCCTCGGGCTTGGTGTCGGCGTCGAGGCGCTTCAGGACGAGGTCGCGGAGGGTGGTGTCAGACATGGGCCTGCTTCCTTCCGGACCTACCCTGTCCGGGGCCGGCGGTACCTTCGGGCCATTCAGCGTCGCCCTTGGGCGACGGGCCGGGGGTACACTATGGCAAGTCAAGGATTCGGTGAGAGCATGACGCCCAGCGATCTGATTGCGGAGCTGGCCGCCCTGAGCAAGGCGGAGAAGGCCGAGGTCGTGGAGCGCCTCGCCCAGGAGATCGGCGACACCTGGCCGGGGATCGAGAAGACCCCGGGAGTCTGCGGAGGTAGCGCCTGCATCGTCCGCACGCGCATCTCCGTCTGGGTGCTCGAGGGCTTCCGACGCCTCGGTTGGAACGAGGCGAAGATCCTGGCCAGCTACCCGACTCTCCGAGCCGCGGACCTCGTCCACGCGTGGGCATACGTGGACGCGCACCGGCAGGAAATCGACGAGGAGATCAGGCAGAACGAGGCCGCGTAGGCCGTGGCCGCGTTCTATGCGGACGAGAGTTTCCCCCTGCAGGTCGTCGAGACGCTCCGCCGGCTGGGGCACGATGTGCTGACGGCGCTTCGAGGCTGGCCAGGCCAACCAGCGGGTCCCGGACGATGCCGTCCTGGAGTTCGCCGCGCGCTCGGACCGGGCGATCCTGACCCTGAACCGGTGGGACTTCGTGGGCCTGCACGGCCGCGTCGCACGACATGCCGGGATCGTCGTCTGCTCCCAGGACCCCGACGCCGATCGGCTGGCGACCGCGATCGATGTCGCGGTGCGAAGCGCGACCACGCTGGCGAGCGCCTTGATCCGCGTCAACCGACCAGCATAGCCTGAGCCCGCAGTCCTCGACGGACATTCCTCCTGCCCAGAAGATCCACGGACAGGCCAGGCGCCCAATCGCCCTTCTTTCCGAGCGCCGTCGATTGACCCGCGCCCGCGCCGCTCGTCGCTCACCTCATCGAGCCGGGCCAGTATCGTCTTCCGCTCCTGGTCGGCGTCCTTCACCGCCTTGTCCCGCGCGCTGCGCGCCTGCTGGAGTGCGTTCTGCGCGTCCACGAGGGCGGCGAGGACCAGAGCCGACCATGCGTCTTCCGGCTTGGTGTCGGCGTCGAGGCGCTTCAAGACGAGGTCGCGGAGGGTGGCGGACATAGGCTTCGCTTCGGAATGAAGGTTCGAGAGGTCTTGCGGATGCTTCGCGACGACGGCTGGGTCGGCGTCGCCACGAAGGGCAGCCATCTCCAGCTCAAGCACCCGACCAAACCAGGGCGGGTGACCGTGGCTGGGCATCCAAACGACGACCTTGCGCCCGGTACGCTGAAGAGTATTCTTGTACAGGCAGGCTTGAAGGAACCCTGATGCGGCGCTTTCTGATCGTAGTCGAACGGGCGAGCCACAACTTCTCGGCTTACTCGCCGGACTTGCCGGGCTGCGTGGCCACAGGCGCCACCGTCGAGGAGACGCGGGTGCGTATGCACGAGGCCATCGACCTCCACATCAGGGGCCTCAAGGAGGACCGCTTGCCGGTCCCCGAGCCCTCGGCGACGGCCGCTTACGTCGAGGTCGCTTCGTAGGGGTCTTTCAAGCACGGGTCAGCTCCCGCTCGGCTTCCGGATTCCCCACGGCCAGAGCCTCCCAGTCGACCGGCTCTGACAGCTCCACGAACCGGCACAGGGCGTTGGCGAGGCGCATCTCCTCCGGGGTGCGGCAGCGGACCTTCAGGAGGTCCGGGCTGCAGACGAGGACGGCGAGGCCGCGGGCGCGTGAGACGGCGACGTTGAAGCGGTTGCCGGAGTAGAGGAAGTCCATCCCGCGGGGGGCGTCCTCCGGGGACGAGGTGGCCATCGAGTAGAGGACGACGGCGCCCTCCTGGCCCTGGAACTTGTCCACGGTGCCGACGCGCTCGCCCTCGCCGAACCGGTCGCGGAGGAGGCGCGAGATCTCCCCCACCTGGGCGTTGTACGGGGCCACCACCAGGATGTCGGAGAGCTTCAGGGGACGCGTCTCGCCCTTCGCGTCGGTCCACGGCTGCGCCGAGCAGGGCTTCCACCGCCCGGGCTATCTGCCGCGCCTCCTCGGAGGAGCGGGCGGCGTTGCGCTGGTGGGCCACCGGGCCGTACCTCAGGCCGGAGCCGGCCAGGGGCGGCGGGCCGCCGACCCGCTGCTTCGCGTTCTGGGGCTCCGGCTTCAGCCGGCCCTCGTAGAAGACCTCCGAGGTGAAGGCGCAGACGTCGGGGTGGAGGCGCCAGGTGCTCTCGAGGAAGAGGCCGCGGTCGGGCGGGATGGTCTGGGCGCCCGCGAGGACGTGCTCGAGGGCCGAGACGCCGGCGCCCTCCGGGTGCGTGCCCTGGGTGACCTGCGGGAGCTGGTTCGGGTCGCCGAGGAGGACGAGGGACTTCGCGGCGCCGCTGATGGCGACGACGTTGGCGAGGGACATCTGGCCCGCCTCGTCCACGAAGAGGACGTCGACGCTGCCCTGCATCGTGTCGCGCGCGAAGAGCCACTGGGTTCCCGCGGCGACCTGGAAGCGGCCCTCGGCGAGGCCCGACTCGACCTCCTCGTTCTTGCTGGTGAGCTCGACCTCGGCCCGCCTGGAGCCGTCGCCGTCGTCGCCCTTCTGGACGATGGACACGCGGACCTTCGCCTGGGCCGCGGCCGTGCAGACCTCGTCGACGAGGTTGGTGATGGCCTTGTGGGCGGTGGCGCAGATGCCGACCTTCTTCCCCTTCTTCACGAGCTCGACGATCATCCGGGCGCCCACGTAGGTCTTGCCCGAGCCGGGCGGGCCCTGGACGGCGAGGCAGCCGTGGTCGAGGGCGAGGGCCAGGCGGCAGCCGGCGTCCAGGGGCTTCTCGCCGGGATTCGCCAGCGGGACGCCGTCGGTCGCGCCCCGGAGCCTCGGGGGCTGGCCGAGGAGCAGGTCGCGCGCGGCGCGGTAGGGGCCGTTGCCGTCGATCCCGCCTTCGATCACGGCGTCGGCCACGCGCCGGAGCGCGTCGCGCAGGACGTTCGTCCGGAGCGGCGGGCCGGGGATCAGGGCGGCCGGGTGGGGCGCGTCGCTCCTCTTCCCGCGCTTGAGGTCGATCGTGCCGGCGGCGGGGTCGACGGCCCACACGGTGCCGGCGGACTTGCCCGTGGCCGGGTCGTACGGGGCGTCCCCCTCGTGGAACTTGTGCTCCTGCTCGGGGTCGTGGCGGTAGCGGTAGAGGATCGACTGGTCGACCGTCCCCACCTCCCGGTCGAACCGGAGCTCGCCGATCGCGTCGGACGAGGCGACGAGGTCCTCGACCGGGGCGTTCAGCAGGGAGAAGTGGAGCCACCACTGCGGCTTGGCCTCGCGCCGGTGCCAGTCGAGGAGCTGGGCGAGGATCCAGCGGGCGTGCTGCTCCTTCGTGCGCAGGGCGACGTCCGCGGGGACGTCCTTCGTGAGGGCCTCGACGCGCTTCCTTGTCTCCTCGATCTGCGCGGCGAGCTCGTCGCTCGGCTCGGCCTCCTCGGGCTCCGGCCGGCCGAGCGCGATCCCGAACGCCGCCTCGGCCTCCGTCCGCAGGCCCTCGAGCCAGGTGCGCATCATCCAGGTCGACACGCAGTCGTCCCGGTTGTAGGCGGCGAGGCCGTCCAGGATCGACTGCTGGTCCGGGTGCTCCATCCACTTCTCGTACTCGACGAGGGCGAAGCCGGGCCGGGTCTTCGGGCCCTCGCGCTGCGGCATGTAGAGCTTCTCGACCTTCTTCAGCGAGTACGACTCCTGCGAGACGCGCACGCCCTGGCGGACGATCGAGAACAGGTCCACGAGAACGCCGCCGCGCAGGAAGCGGTCCACCTCGTCCTCGCGGGTGGCGTAGCGGCCCATGAGCCGCTTGATGGCGCCGGCCTCGTAGCCGCCGTAGTGGTAGACGTGCGCGCCCGGGTGCGTCTTCGAGGCGCGCCGTGATCGTGTCGATCAGGCTCTCGAAGGCCCGCTTCTCCTGGTCGCGATCGTGGGCCCACAGGGCGGAGTAGACGGGCGCGCCGTTCTCCTCGACGACCGTGCCGATCAGGAACTCGAGGCCGCCCTCGAGGGCCCACGGGTCGGACTCGAAGTCGAGGAAGAGGTCGCCGGGCGAGGGCTCGGGCAGGGCGGCCAGGCCCTGGCCGGGGTCCTCGGGGTCGGGGGGGATGAGCTCGTAGCGGACCCGGCCGTCGCGGTACTGCTCCTGCTGGAGGCGGGCCTGCTCGCGCAGCTTCCCGAGGGTCCGCGGGGCGAGCTCGGGCTTGCGCTCGCCGGGCGGGAGGGCGGCGAGGGCCGTCAGCGTGGGCACGCTCGCGGCCACGAGGCGCTTCGTCTGGAGGCGGCTGATGCCGGCCACGCGGCAGAGGTGGTCGTCGGCGCGGCGGCGGTCGGCGCAGTGCGACCACCAGTCGCAGACGCTGCAGTGCTCGACGGGGTCGGGGTAGGTCTCGGGCGGGTCCTCGTCGCCGAAGACCCGGGCCTCGAAGCGGCCCTTGACCATCCGGTAGTAGGCGCCGTAGTCGGCCAGGCGGTGCGGGTGCATCTCGCCGTCGCCGGTGACGACGTGCAGGTGCTCCGGCGCCACGCCCTGCAGGGCCTCCAGCCGCTCGGCGTAGACGCAGAGCTGGAGGAGCGCGGCCGCCTTCACCCGCTGCGCGAGCTTGGCGTCGGCGGGCTCGTAGCTCCACGGGCCGAGGGCGCTCGGCCGCTCGACCCGGACGAGGAAGTCGGGGTGGCCGCGCCAGCGGCCGTCCCCGAGCAGGGTGCCCTGGTAGACGACGCCGACGCCCTCGCGCATGGCGTCGAGCGTCTCCCGCTCGGCCTTCTCGAACGTGTCGAGGGCGAAGCCGGCCTTCTGGATCTCGCGGACGGTGCGGCCCTCCGCTCTCAGCCTTCGCCAGGCAGTTCGCCTCGTGCTCGAGGCCCCGCTTCTGCAGGAGCGCGAGCTGCGGGTCCTGGACGTAGTCGGGCTTTCCCCGGCGGCCGTCGACCACTTCCTTGTCGAGCACGGTCAGGTGCTCGCACCCGAGGAACCCCACGAGATCGTGCGCGCTGACGATCAGGCGGTCCTCGAGGCTCGTGCATCAGCCCTCCTGGCTCCCCCGCCGATGGGCCGTCGCCAGATGGTGTCTTGGGCGACTTGCGTCATTTGGCGCTCTCGGCCACTGAGAAGACACGCACCGCCATGCGTTCGTCTATTAGCCAGCGGCGTGCCACGGTCGGCTGCCCGAAGGAAATCCAAGAACCGGCTCTTTGAAGGGTTTGCGCCCTTGCGAGGGGCTCGTCGCTCGAGCCTGTCTCGTTTCGAGACCCCTCGTCCGGATCGGCCGGTGCGTCCGTTCGAGCAATCTGTCGCCCCCTCGCGCGTTCTTCGGTTGCTCGTCGATCGGGCCGGCCGGCGCGAGGGAACGTCGGTGCCCGGGTCGTTCGCGTCCGCGGCAGTGTCACCGATGGCTGTGTCGCTGTGGGTCCAGTTGGCTTCAGCTACTGCTACTGCAACTGCAACTGCTACTGCCATGCTGCCAGCCATCACGCCCTTGCTGGAGATCGCGCGTCATGGCGAGTCGGACCTTCGCTGTCCATTCGCCATGCGAGGATCCGTCCCATCGGAGGTGAGGCATGGCGGGCGCGGGAACCTTGCGGCGGCTTCGAGCGGAGGCTTAGACTGGTCGCAGTCGAGCCCCGCGGAGCCTGAACAGATGAAGCGCGCGACGTACGAAGACGTGCTGAACGCCCCGGAGAACAAGGTGGCGGAGATCCTCGGCGGGAGCTCTTCCTGAGCCCCCGGCCCGCGCCACGACATTCGGTGGCGTCATCCGAGGTCGGAATGTCCACGGGCTACAGATCCGGGGGCCCCGGTGGCTGGTGGATCCTCGACGAGCCCGAGCTCCATCTCGGCGACCAGGTCCGTGCCCGATCCGGAGGGTGGCGGCGGGAGCGTATGCCCACCATCCCCGACGACGTTCTTCTCCCTCGCGCCCGACTGGGTCTGCGAGGTGCTCTCCCCCTCGACCGAGCGCATCGATCGCACCCGCAAGCTCCGGATCTACGCGGCGGCCGGCGTCGCCCACGCCTGGCTCGTCAAGCCGTCGGATCGCACGCTCGAGGTGCTGCGCCTGCGCGAGGGCTCGTGGACGATCGTCGGGACGTGGGAGGACGCCGCCCTCGTCCGGGCCGAGCCCTTCGAAGCGGTCGAGCTCGAGCTCGGGCGGCTCTGGGTCGAGCCGGCTCCCCCGCCGTCTAGTGGACGACGCCCGACGGGGCGGCCAGTAGGCGGACGACCCGGGCCAGGCGCTCGACGCGGTCGAGGGGCGCGCCCGCCGCCTCCAGCGACTGCCGGCACGAGGGGCAGAGGTCGCCGGCCTGCAGCTTCAGCTCGATGTCGGCGCGGTGGAAGCAGGCGTCGAAGAGGCAGCCCCGCGTCTCCTCGTGGAGGAGGTCCTCCGGCACCCACGCGTCGCCGAGGAGGCGCAGGCCGTGCAGGACGAGCTCGTACGCGAGGAAGGCCTCGACCGGCGCGCGGAAGTCCCCGTCCCAGCCGGCGAGCGACACGAGGGCGACGCGCCAGTCCGGGCGCCAGTGGGAGAACCAGTTGTTGGAGAGGGCGCGCGTCGTGAAGACGACGTGGATCTCCGCGGGCAGCGCGCCGACGAGCACGTGGGTCAGCAGCGCCTCTTCCTCGTCCGGCTCCAGGGGCGGCCCCGGGCGCTCGAGGACGGCGGCGCCGGCGTCGAGGAAGAGGTCTCCGAAGAGGGCGTGGTCCGCCCGCGCGAGCTCGTCCGTGACCGCCTTCAGCCGCCCGCCGACGTGCGGGCCCGTGACGATCGACACCTTCGGGGGCGGTCCCGTCCGGCGCTGCCTCTCGACGGTGCGCCCCTTCAGGGTGCGGCTCGAAACGGAGTGCAGGGTCTTCCGCGTCACCGCGTCCATGTCGCGACCGTACCGCGAGGCCTTGTCCAGCAGGTCCTCGACGATCGCCCGCAGCTCCCCGTCGTCCCCGGCGTAGGCCTGGATCTTCCAGGCGCAGCGCTCGAGGAGCTCGCGCGCTTGCCGGTAGTCGCGGGCGCGGTTCCTCTCGAGGGCGTCGCGCTCGGCCCGGGCCGCGTAGGCGGCGGCCACGCGGCGGTCCACCTCGCGGTCGCGGGGCTGGCGGTCGTTCTCCTCGTGGCCGGCCCACGTGAAGCGCACGCTCGCGCCCGGCCGGCCGAGGGCACCGTCGGCGTCCTCCACGTGGGCCGCGACGTCGCGGTGGCTCCCGGGCTCGCCCTCGGGGAAGGTGACCCTCACCAGGACGTCGAGGGACTGGCCGCCGAAGAGCGAGCCGAGCTCGACGCGCCACGCGGCGCCGTCGGCGCGGCAGGGGAACTCGTTCACCGACTCGACCACGGCGCCGGGGCCGGCGTCCACGACGAGGACGGCGTCCCGGGCGGTGACGGCGAGGGCCTCGCCGACCTCGCTCGCCACGAAGTCGGGGATCTGGACGGCGGACTCGATGAACTGGAAGCTGCCGCCGCCGGCGTCGGCCATGCGCCGCAGCAGCGTCTCGTCGAAGTCGGCCCCCACGCCGAAGGCGGTGGTCACGACCGCCCGGTCCCGCCACTCCGCGCACTTGCGGACGATCTCGTCGTGGTCGGTGAGGCCGTGGTTGGCGAGGCCGTCGGTGAGGAGGATCGCACGGCCCACGGCGTCGCTCGCGAGGGCCTCCTTCACCTGCTCGCAGCCGCGCTGCCAGCCCTCCGGCGAGGTCGGTCTGGCCCCGGGCGTCGATCCGGGCGACGGCCCGGGACGCCGCGTCGCGCGCCGCGGCCGTGGCCGGGGTCGAGGGGACGACGAGATCGACGTGGTCGTCGTAGGCGACGACGGCGAAGCGGTCCTCGTCGCGGAGCGACCGGATGCCCTGCAGGACGGCCTCGCGGGCCCGCGCGATCTTCTCGCCGTGCATCGAGCCCGAGCGGTCGAGGACGAAGGCGAGGCTCACGGGGAGGCGGCCGGGACGGGCCGGGGCCTCGGGCGCCTGGACGGTGGCGCACAGGAAGCGGCGGCTGCGGGCGTGGGCGCGGACGAGCGCCCGGTCGGCACGAAGGGTCAAGCTCAAGAGCCCTCCTCGATCCTTGTCGTCGTCCATGTCTCCCCCTGTGCTTCACCGACGGTCGATCGGGCCGGCCGGCGCGAGGGAACGTCGGTGCCCTGCCTTCTACGCCGGCGTCAGTGTCGCCGGCGTCGGTGTCCCGGCGGGTCCGGTTGGCTTCAGCTACTGCTACTGCCGTTGCCTTGCTGTTGGCCACGGGCTCGTGCGGCTGCGTTCCATCGCGACTGGCTCGCGCCGGCCGGACCTTCGCTGTCCATTCGCCGTGCGAGCATCCGTCTCATCGGAGGTGAGACATGGCGGGCGGCGGCAACCTTGCGGCAGCTTCGAGCGGGGGCATAGACTGGTCGCAGTCGAGCCCCGCGGAGCCTGAGCCGATGAAGCGCGCGACGTACGAGGACGTGCTGAACGCCCCGGAGAACAAGGTGGCGGAGATCCTCGACGGGGAGCTGTTCCTCAGCCCCCGGCCGGCCTTGCGCCACGCGGGCGCACAGGCCGCCGTGCACGCGAAGCTCTGGACGCGCTTTGACGACGGGGAGCGCGGCCCGACCGGCTGGATCGTCCTGACCGAGCCCGAGCTGCACCTGGGCGAGGCCATCGTCGTCCCCGACGTGGCCGCCTGGCGGCGCGAGCGACTCCCCTCGTTGCCCGACCGTCCCTGGCTCGATCTCGCCCCGGACTGGGTGTGCGAGGTGCTCTCGCCCTCGACCGAGAGAATCGACCGCGGCCGCAAGCTGCGCGCGTATGCCGCGGCGGGAGTGGCGCACGCGTGGCTCCTCAACCCCATCGAGCGCACGCTCGAGGTCCTGGTCCTGAAGGACGGCGCCTGGACGATCGTCGGCGTCTGCAGCGGCTCCGACGTCGTCCGCATCAAGCCCTTCGAAGCCATCGAGCTGGAGCTGGAGCGCCTGTGGGCGGACGCGTCGGCGCCCACGGCTGGACCGTGACGGCCAAAGCGGATCTTCCCATCGGAGGTCGAGCTTTGGATCGAGACCCGGGCAACACAGGTTTACGTGCTACACTGGTCTTGCGTGAGCCAGGAGGATCTCCGATGGCTGCCAAGGCCAATGTCACGTTGACGATAGACGCCGGCCTTCTTCGGGAGGCGCGTATCCTCGCCGCAGCGGAAGGCACGTCTGTCAGTGCGCTGCTTCGCGGCCGCCTGGAGGAGCTCGTGCGCGGCCACAGGGCCTACGACGTCGCGCGACGTCGTGCTGTCGCCCGCCTGCGCAAGGGTTTCGACCTGCAGTGGACTCCGCCCCGCACCAGGGACGAGCTCCATGAGCGTTAGGTTCTTCGTCGACACGAACGTCCTGGTCTACGCCCACGACGTCTCGACGGGAGCGAAGCACCAGGCTGCGCAGTCTCTGGTGGAGCGACTCTGGGAAGAGCGCAGCGCTGCGATCAGCACCCAGGTCCTCCAGGAGCTCTACGTGTCGCTGCGACGCAAGGCGGGACGCCCGCTCCCCGTGGACGAGGCGCGCGCCGTCGTGGCGGACTATCTCCGGTGGGACGTCGTGGTGAACACCGGAGAGTCGATTCTCGATGCCATCGCGATTGCGGAGCGGCACGAGATCTCGTTCTGGGACGCCCTGATCATCCAGTCCGCGCACGCCAGTGGGGCCGAAACGCTCTACTCAGAGGACCTGGGCCACGGGCAGGTCTACGACTCCGTCCGCGTCGTCAGCCCATTCGTCTCCAACGCGGACTGAGCCATGCGACCGCGCTTCGGTTCCCTCATCCTTCTCTCCCTGGCCGCCTCCGCAGCCGGCCAGGACGTAACCACGGACGGCTGGCGGCCCTACGCCGCGCGCGAGGAGATCGCCCCGCGCACCTTCTCGGAGCGCGACGCCGACGGCGGGCTGCGCCTGGGGCTCGCCGGGCGCGGGGACGACGCAGTGGATGGCCGGTGGGTCCGCGAGGTGCGCGTCGTCCCGGAGAGGACCTACGCGTTCTCCGCCGCCTACCGCGCGCAGGGCGTCGCCTCCCCCGCCCGGAGCGTGCTCGCGCGGCTCGCGTGGCTCGATGCGTCGGGCCAGGCGATGCGGCCGATGGAGTACCCGCTCGTCGGCCCCGTCGGGGCAGACGGCTGGACGACCGTCGCGGGCGTCTACCGTGCGCCCGAGACGGCGGCGGGAGCGCGCCTCGAGCTGCACCTGCGCTGGACCGCGACCGGCGAGGTGCTGTGGCGGGACGCGGCCCTGCGAGAGGCGCCCCTGCCCGGGCCGCGACGCGTGACCCTCGCCGCGGTCAACCACCGCCCGCGGGGCACCGCGTCCGTCGCCGAGAGCCGCGAGCGCTTCGTCCGCCTCGTCGAGGAGGCCGCCGCGAAGGGGGCCGACATCGTGTGCCTGCCGGAGGGGATCACGACCGCCGGCAACGGGCTCGCGTACGTCCAGGCAGCCGAAACCGTCCCGGGCCCGACCACCGCCTTCCTCGGCGCGCTCGCTCAGCGGCTGAAGGTCTGGATCGTGGCGGGGATCTACGAGCGCGAGGGCGCCCGGGTCTACAACACGGCCGTGCTCGTCGCCCGCGACGGCTCGCTCGCCGGGCGCTACCGCAAGATGAGCCTGCCCGACGAGGAGATCGAGGGCGGGCTCACCCCCGGCTCGGACACGCCGGTCTTCGACACCGACTTCGGCCGCGTGGGCCTGATGATCTGCTGGGACTCGAGCTACCCCGAGGTCGCGCACTCGCTCGCCGCGCGCGGCGCCGAGGTGATCCTCATGCCGATCGCGGGCGGGGTCGAGGCGCTGGTGCAGGCGCGGGCGATCGAGAACCAGGTCCACGTGGTGGCGAGCGGCTACGACTTCCGGACCGGCATCTTCGACCGCAAGGGCGAGCGGATCGCCGACGCGAAGGCCGACCCGGAGGTCGTCCTGGCCACGGTCGACCTCGGCGAGCCGGCGCTGTGGCCGTGGGTCGGCAACTGGCGGGCCCGCATCGCGCGCGAGGCGCCCGCCTGGTCCCCGACGCCCTGAAGGCGGCGGAGGGGACCGTCGCGACCTCGATCCAGCGCGGCGTGAGGTCGCCCGGCCGGTAGGCGAGCCACACCGTCGCCTCCCTGGCCGATCCCCGGCAGACCGCCTCGTAGGCCATCTGTTGCGCGAGGGCCTGACCCCGCGGGTCCACCTTGTGCGGGTCCTTCCCGAAGGTCGCTCCCCCGCCGATGGGCACCGCGCTGCCGTACGCCTGCGCGACGAGCTTCTTGCCCGAGAGGCCGTTGTCGCCGCCGGGCCCACCGATCTCGAACGCCCCGGCCCCGTTGACGAGCCAGTCGACCTCCGGCCCAAGCAGCGCGAGCTCCCCCGCGTCGACGTACTCCCACGCCACCGCCTCGCACGCGGCCCGCGCCTCGCGGGTGAGGGCCACCCAGTCGGTCCCAGGAGCGTGGTGGATCGAGAGCGAGACGCCGACGAGCCGGCGGCCCCTCACGGTCACGAGCGTCTTGCCGTCGGGGCCCAGGCCCAGCTCGGGCCGCTCGACCCGCAGCCTCTCCAGAGCCTTCGCGAAGTCGGTCGCCAGGGCCTGCTCGAGGGGACGGTGGCCGGCGCGCCGGCCCCACACCGCGTGGCCGACGCAGATGGCCTGGTCGTCGCTCACGTCGCGGATCGCGCGCTCGTCCTCCGGCAGCGGGCCGAGGCAGAGGTCGGTCCGCACCTCGAGGGACGCGGGGTCCGGCAGGAACACCCCGGACGGGGTCGTGCCGTAGCCGGCGTCGGCGAACGCCTGGCGCACGAGGGCCACGATCTCGCCTTCCTCGACGAGGGCGCGCTCCCTCCCCGCCGCCACGCGGCCGTCCACGAACACGGCGTTCCGGTGGAGAGCGACCTCGACGCCGACGAGGGCATCGGGGTCGCGCGACGTGGCCAGCCTCACGATGCGGTCGGCGATGGTGTCGGCCAGGCGGTCGGGGTGGCCCGCGCACACGGCCTCGGCGAAACGGAGTCGGTCGCTCATGCATTCCTCCTCTGCTGTCCGCCCGCGTGGCGCGGGGGCAGCTCTTCGATGCGGACGGCCAGGGGCTCAATGTCTCGCCGCCAGCCGCCGGGGGTCAGGAGCGCGCGGACCTCGAGACCGCGCCGCTCGACGGCGCGGAGAAGCTCGGGGGCGGGCTGCCCGAGGTAGCCGTCGGTGACGAGCAGGACGCGCCGCGCGCGCCCCGCGATCGCGTGGTCCAGGGCACACGCGAGGTCGGTACCTCCGGTCGTGGGCCGCCGGCCCTCGAGAAGGGCTCTCAGTGGGACCGTCTCCACGCGCGTCGAGAAGAGGTGCACGTCCCTCGCGACGTGGCGCCGCAGCGTCGCGAGCGCCCCGTACAGGTCTTCGATCCACGGGTCCATCGAGCCGCTGACGTCGAGGTACACGTGGGCCGCGCCCTCGCGGCCGCCGCGCCTGTCCCACAGCATCGACCGATAGAGCAGCGGGGTCGTTCCCAGCGCACGCGCGACGCCGGCCCGACGGTCCCCGGCGTCCGGCAGCGGGAGAAGGGCCGGCCTCGGCCCTGCGACGCGCCGCGCCTCCTTCCACCGGCGGTCGGCCGCACCCAGAAGCGCCCGTCGGGTCGCAGCGAGGACGGCGGGGTTCACTTCGCACGACCTTGCGACCGTCAAGGCCCTCATGAGGTCGGCCAGGCTCCGCCCGCGTACCGCCTTGTCGGGCGGGGGCCACTTCTCGACGATGCGGCGGATGGCGTCCACGACCGCGGGGTCCGCCGGACCCTCGGTGCCCCACTCTCCGCCCCAGGCGTCCCCCCAGCCCCCGTGCGAGCCCAGGAGCGCGGCCAGCGACTCCGGCGTCACCTCGACCTCCTTCACGATCGCGTGGAAGACCTCGTCGGCCGTCGCGCGGCCCTCGTACAGCGCCTCGTGCAGCGCGGCGAGGCGCGGGGGCTCGACCTGCGGGCGGCCCGGCGGCGCGAGGAGGCGGAGCGCCCCTGTCGCCTGCCCGTACTGCTGCGTGAAGAACGACGTGTAGGCCTCCTCGGGGAACCGCGCGCAGAGAAGCGCGTTGATCACGGCGTCGAAGGCGATGTTGTGGGCGGGCGTCGCCCGCGGGAACAGGCGGGTGTGCCCGAGCAGCACGTGGTGCAGCTCGTGCATCACGAGGAGGAAGAGGTGCGCGTCCGTCCGGCAGTGCTCCTCCACGAAGCGCGGGTTGACGCGCAGGGTGGGCCGGCGCTCGCAGGTCACGCAGGCGGTCGGCACGTCCTCGCTCGCCTCGACACGGAAGAGCGAGAGAAGGGCGCCCAGCGCGTGGCTGCGCGCGGGCACGGCGTCGAGGACGCGGCGGACGAGGCCGTCGGCTCCGGCGGTGGTGGTCATTCGGCTTCCTCCGGGAAGAAAAGGACGAGCGCGTGCGGGTCCACGAGCGACGGCTCGAGGCGGCGGGTCGGGAGGTAGAGGGGCCCCGACCGTCGCGCGAGGACGGCGAGGGCCGCGGCCGGCGGCAGGAGCGGGCTCGTCTCCTCGCCGATGTCCTCCTCGAGGAAAACGCCGACGCGGTCGGGGACGCCGGCCCTTCCGAGCGCCTCCTCGAGGTGCTGCTCCAGGGCCTCGGGCTCTCGCCGCGCCCGGCCCGCCCGCGCCGGCGCGTCGCCGACCGCCGCGAGGATGTCCCAGGCGGCGCGCCAGCCCCGCCGCCCCAGCCGCTCGCGCAGCGAGACGCGGGCGCGGCTCGCCTGCCACGAGAGGCCCACGCGGAATCGCAGGCCGGGGTGGAAAACCCTCGCCACCGCGATCCGCGACGTCGACGGCACGGACATGTTGTTGAGGACGAACATCCTCATGCCGCCACCCCCTCCCGCGACAGGACGGCGCGGGCCTTCTCCCAGGCGCCAACGAGGGCGTCGAGGTCGAAGCGCTCGTCGTCGGCCATCAGGACGGCGGCGGCGTTCTGCAAGACGCGGTCACGCGCGGACTTCGGGTCGAGGGTCGCGAGGCGGGTCCCGAGGATCTCGCGCTTCCAGTCGCGGCCGCCCTGGCGGACGGTCACGTGCGCGCGGCCGCCGCGGGCCACGGCGGCGTAGGCCTCGGCCACGGCCTCCAGCGCGCTGGCCGGCAGGTCCTTCCGCTTCGCCAGGCGCGGGAAGAGGACGGCCGAGGTGACGAGCCGCTCGCCGCGCGGCAGGGACGAGAAGCCGTCGGCGATGACGGCGCCGGCCTCGGAGGCCGGCAGGTCGAGCGTCAGTGCGAGCGCGATGCGCCGCAGGGGGTCGGTCTCGGCGAGGAGCGCCCGCTCGGGCGACCCCGCGGCGAGCCGCGCGGCCTCCCACGCGGCGCGGTGGGCGGCCAGGAGGACGTGGCCCTCGACCGGGCGGCCCCACGCCGCGTCGGGCAGCGAGAAGCGCGCGGCCGAATAGAACACGTCCTCGAGGTCGACGTCCTCTCCGACGGCCTGCTGCGCCGCCCGGAGCGACGCGATGTTGCCGACGAGGGCCACCGCCCGCCGGGTGGAGAGCGGGTGTCCGGCGGCCGCGAGCTTCGCGGCCAGGACGTCCACGTAGTCCGCGGCTCGCGCCTTCAGCTCGGATCCGGTCGTGGACAGGAGGGCCCGGCAGCGATCGACGGCCCCGCGCAGCCTCTCCGCCCCGTCGGGCGACGGGCGCCCACCGCCGAGCAGCACCGAGCGCCGGTCCTCTTCACCCAGCTGCCCCAGCGCCGGCACCTCGAGGACGAAGGCGAAGCGGTCGGCGAGGGCGACGTCGAGCGGCTCGGCCCCCTCGTACGAGACGGCGTCGCGCGAGCCCGCGCCCTCGCCCGGCGGCGGGTTCATCGCCGCCCAGCGGTGCCGCAGCCGTGTGAGCGGCAGGCCCTGGGCCACGCGCTCGTGGACGAGGGAGAACAGCTTGTTCTGGAGCTCGGGGCGGCAGCGGGAGACCTCGTCGAAGAGGACCGCCTCCGCCTCCCAGATGGTGGCCGGGGTCTGGAGGTAGACGAGGCGCCCGTCCTGCGGGACCGGGTAGCCCAGCAGGTCGTCGAAGCTGAGGGTGGAGGCGTTGTAGTGGCGAAAGGCGAGGTCGAGGGCTTCCGCCAGGCGCTGGAGCAGCAGCGTCTTCGCGCTGCCGTGGGGCCCGATCAGGAGGATCGGCGACTCGGTGGCCAGCGCGGCCAGGATCGCCGGCTCGAGGGCGCCCCACCCGGCGATGCCGAGGGCGCGCAGGAGACCGCCGGGAGCCGGGGCGACGGGGGTTCGGGTCATGGGCGTCTTCTCTCCTCGAGAAGACACCCGGAAGCGCGGGGCTTCCGCGCCGGACACTTCGTTGCCCCGTTCGGCCTCTCGGCCGTCGGGGCCACATCTCCCAGGCCCGGGCGCTCACGCCTCCCGGGTCCGGAAAGGCACCTTGGGTTGTCCGCCCAGGTTGCCGGGGCCGGCCGCACGCGCGACCGGCCCTCTCCGGATGTCGGAAACGAGTTTAGCTCAAGACGGCGCCAGGCCGGGTCCGGCCCCGTCAGCCCCGGCGAGGGTCGAAAACCGCGCTCCCCGGCGGCACCCCGGGGCGAGCGGGCCCTGGACGTTGACTCGAAGGCGAACTGGTCATTACAATCTGACCAGTTCGAGGAGGCGGTCATGACCAGGGTCGCAGCCACCGAGTTCAAGGCGAAGTGCCTCCACCTCATGGACCGGGTGGCGGAGCGGCGGGAGACCTACGTGATCACGAAGCGAGGCAAGCCCGTCGCCAAGCTCGTGCCCGCCGATCCCCCGGCTCCCCGCAGCGTCTTCGGCTGCATGGCCGACCAGATGGAGATCGTCGGAGACCTCGAGAAGCCGGCGCTGAGCGAGGAGGAGTGGAAGGCGCTCGAGCGCCAGCGCGCCGCCCAGCGCCGGGCGTGGGAGCGGGAGTGGCGCACGCACGGAACGATCTCCGGCAAGAGGACCCTGGGTCAGCCCCCGGCCCTCAAGAAGCGCGCCGCCCCGCGGGCACGGCCAGCCGGCAGGGGCGGGCGGTGATCCTCCTCGACACGCAGGTCGTGGCGTGGCTGGTCCGGCACCCCCGGCGGCTCTCCACGGCTGCCCACCGGTCGATCGAGAAGGCGCGGCTCTCTTCCGGCCTCGCCGTCGCGTCCGCCACCCTGTTCGAGCTGTCGCAGATGGCGGCCTCGGGGGAGATCCGCCCGGCTCGACCACCGGCCGAGTGGCTCCGGGACCTCGTTCGGGAGGCGGAGCTGCGCGTCCGCGACATCACCACGGACGTCGCCGTCGTCGCCGCGCACCTCCCGCCCGGCTTCCCCGCCGACCCCTTCGACCGCCTCATCGCGGCCACCGCCATCGTCGAGCGGCTCCCTCTCGTCACCGCGGACTAGCGGATCCGGGAGAGCGGGGTCGTCGAGACGATCTGGTAGGAGGCGGGTCAGGGCGCGGTCGACTCGCGGAGGACGTCAAGCGCAGCCGGGGTCTTCTCCCACTCCCCGATCGCGTCGTCGCGGTACTCCAGGGCCTCCTCCTCGCCGCCGACCCGCATTCCCCCGGTTCCGACCCCCCCGAGGAAGACCCTGTCCCACGCCGCCTCGATCTCCTCGGGGGGAGCCAGGAGGGCCCACGCCACCCGTGGCCGCTGCTCGGCCGCTTCGCGCAGGGCCGCGCGGGCCTCCTCCTCCCTTCCGAGGCGCAGCAGCGCCAGCCCGCGGCCGAAGAGGAGGCCGGGAAGTGCGTCTCCGGGGAAGAGCGCGGCGATCTCCAGGACGCGCTCCGGCTGGCCGGCGCGAAGGCAGAGCGTGGCCAGGCGCTCGCGGTGGCCGTGGTTGTCGGAGGGGTTGAGGGCGAGGATTCGCGCGAGAAGGACGATCGCGGGCTCCGGGGGCCCCTCGGCGCAGGCCTCGAGCGCCTGGAGGGTGAGCAGCCGCAGTGCCGGGCGGTTGGCCGCGACCGACCACGGCAGCCGGGCGGCCCCGCCCGCCGCGAGCGAGTGCTCGACGGTCGCCGCGCCGCGCGACACGAGGGGGGCGTAGAGGGCCTCATCCGCCCCCGGCTCCCCTTCGTCCGAGGCCATGCCCGCCGCCACAGCGATGTCGTCGAGCACCTCGACGAGGTCGAAGGCCCCCGGGCGGCGACGCAGGACATCCAGCCACCGGTCTGCCCTCTTGATGGTTCTCCAGGCGTCGACCTCGAGGCTCGTGAGGCGGGGCTTGGGGCACGGCCAGGCCGCCCGCCACTCGGCGAGGGCCTCGGCGAGCGCTTCGGGGACGCCCAGGGCGCTCTCGCCGCCCCGCGCCTCCAGGGGATGGCTCACGATCGGCCGGTCGAGCACGCCCTTCACGAGAGACGAGAGCTCCCCGATCCAGTCGAGCTGCGGCAGCCAATCGTCGTCCGCGTCCGCCGCGTCGTCGTCCGACTGTCCTTCCCGCTCGTCGTCCCCGGGGCTCTCCAGCCGGTCCGCCTCCGCCTTCAGCTCTTCCCTCGCGCGGGCGGGGTCGTCCGCGGCCCGCTCGAGGAACTCCACGAGGCCCTCGCTCTCCTCGTCGGGGCCGGCCTCCAGCAGTCGCTCGAGCCAGAGCCGCGCCCGCCGCGCGGCCTCGTCCAGCCGGTTCTCCACGAGCCGCACCACGACCTCCACGAACGCCAGCTCCGGGTGGCGCGGGTCGCTGCGCGCGGCGCTCTGAACGAGATCCGCGGCCACTTTCATTCGCCCGGCGTCCACGGCGACGAGGACGAGCAGCCGTTCGACGCCGGGCCGGGCCTCGCGTCCCAGGTCGGGGAGGATCCCGAGGGCGCGCTCGAGGGCGGCCGCGGGACCGCGCCGGTCGGCGTCGAGGTCGATCGACATCCGGATCGCCGGCACGAGGCGGCGGCCGGGCCGCGGCTCCTGCCAGATGGCCTTGTCGAGCAGCCGGGAGGCCTTCCGGGCGAGGCCGAGCTCGCGCAGCCGCTCGGCGAGGGGCGCGAGCCCCTCGGGGGGCAGGCGCCGATCCTTGAGGGCTTCGACCGCCTCCTCCACGGTCAGCTGCGGCGCCACGACGGCCCAGGCCTCTTCTTCCGGGAGAGGCGGGAAGCCGCCGCCGATCCCGGCGCAGCACTTCTTGTACTTGTCCCCCGAGCCGCAAGGGCAGGGGTCGTTTCGACCCGGCTCCTGGAGCCGCACCTGGCGATAGCCGCTGCCGGGCAGCGGCGCGCTGCTCCACGCGGCTCGGGCCAGGCCCCACACGAGCGCTCGACGGCCCTTCGGGTCCAGCCCTCCGCCCAGCCGGGCGTCGACCTCGCGGTCCACGAAATCCCGGACGCCGGAGAAGCTCTGGACGCGCACCGCTTCGAGGACGGCGCGGGCGAACAGCTCGGTCGTCGCCTGCGCCATCGCCTCGTCGGCAATCTCGTCGGGCCCCTCCGGCTCGTCGCTCGTCACTCGTCCTCCCCCGGCCCGGCCCCGCGCGCGGCGCGCGGCTGGCGCCGCCGCCGGTCGCGGGCCACGGCCGCGCCCCATCGGGCGAGAAACGTCGTGAGGAACGCCTGCGCGCCCGCCGGCTCGACGGCCACCGCCGCCAGGGCCATGCCCACGGTGAGCGCGGCGTGGTAGCCCTCCGAGTGCGACGCGACGGCCCGGAGGTACGCGGGGTGCGCGGTGTTGACGAGGACGGTCGACTCGACGAGCCGGCCGAGCTCGGGCGAGTCGGGGCGTTCCTCGAAGTCGATCGCGAGCCCGTAGCGGGTGGGGCGCCGGACGCCCCCGGTTCCGACGCCGGACGCGGCGACCCTGGCCTCGCCGGCGACGTGTCCCGGGGCCGGGGCCTCCGCCCGTGACGGCTCCGTCGGCGTCGCGGGAGAGCCGGCCGCCTCCGGATCCTCCCCCGGAAGGGTGGTCCGCTCGGCCGCACCGGCGAGAGAGGGCTCCACGTCCGCGCCCTCCGCCGCAGACCCGGCCGTCGTCGCGACGGCCGGGCCGGAGTCGCCCAGCGGCTCGCGGCCCGTGGGCAGGCGCTTCTGGCCGCCCGGCCGCCTCTCGACGAGCGCGGCCAGGGCGGGGAACTCGTCCGCGAGGCCCACGAGCACGGCCTCGAGGTCCCTCTCGAGGGGTCGCGCGGCTCGGCGTCGCGCCGAGTCCTCGCGGTCCCGCGCCTCGCCCCAGGCGGCGAGCTGGGCCTGCACCGCCTCCTGGATGGCCTTGCGGTAGGCGAGGTACGTGATCCCGCGGCGGCCCGCCCGGACGAAGTCGCCCTTGTTGAGGGTGAGCGCGGCGGCGAGGCCCGGGGCCTCGATGAGGCCGCCGACGAGGCCCGGAGAGGCCGAGGCGAGGCCGAGCCAGTCCCAGCCCCTCCGGATCACCTTGCCGAGGGTGCTCACCGCGAGGCCCTGCAGGTCCTCCGGGCGGGGCGCGGTCCCCCGCTCGAGGTAGCCCACGGCCGCGGGCTTTCGCTTCCGGGACAGCCGGACCACGAGCGCCGCTCGGTCCCCGGCCCGTCCGGGCACGCGCTCGATCGCACGCCCGTTCACGAAGAAGGCGACACCCTTCGGGTAGTGCTCGGCGAGGAGCTCGTCGAACTCGGCCTCGAAGAGCGTCTCGTAGTGGAGTCGAAGGCTGCGCTCGATGTACCCGGCGTCGAGGAGAGGCGAAAGGGGGTTGCGCAGGTGGAGGCCGACCGCCGTGCCGTGCTCGACCACCCACCCCGGCACCGGCTCCCACTTCCACGGGGCCTTGTGCCGGGAGGCGAGCCGCCACCGCGTGGACGCCGACTTCCCCGCCCGCCGCGTCTCGGTTCGAACGTCCTCCGCCACGAGCAGGCCCAGCTTGATCCCCACCCCGGCGAAGCCGATCCCCTCGCCCCGCGTCTTGCCGCTGGCCGCGAGGTCGTGGTACCTCGCGAGCTCACGCCGGCTCATCCCGCACCCGTCGTCCACGAACACGATCGTCCGCTCCGCGGGGTCGGTCAGCACCCTGAGGGTCGTGGCGCCCGAGTCGAGCGCGTTCGCCACCACCTCGGAGAGGATCGTCTCCTCGATGGCGCCGGGGTACGCGTCGCGCAGGTCCTCGAGGAGGTGCTGGAGGTCGACCCGCGTCTGGCCCATCGGTGCACAGCATACCGCCACTGCTCGCGGCCGCCGCGAGCTCGAGCGAACGAGCCCGGGAGCCTCAAAGCGCGGCCAGGTCGGCCCTCGCCTGGGCCAGGCGCCGGTGCGCTGCGTCCATGTCGGGAAGCAGCTCCTGCCGCCGCGCGAGGATGGCCCGGCGCAGCTGCGCGAGCTCGGCCGGCCGCACCCCCTTCGCCAGGTCGAAGACGAAGTCCCGCTCCACGCGCTGCCGCCACGCGAGCAGTGCGGTCACGAGCTCGGGCTCGACCTGCGGGCTGCGACCGTAGGGCTCCGGCCTCTGAGGCCGGCCGGGCCAGGCCAGCGTTTCGCTCGGCGACGCCGCGCCGATCGCGATCAGGCGAGGCCGGTGCGGGATCGCGTAGACGGCGCCCTCTCCCCCGCGCCCCAGGCAGCGCCCGAGGGCCACCTCCCTCCCGTGCAGGTCGAAGTAGGTCCGCACGGGCCTACTCCCCGCCGCGGAGCCGCGTGGCGAGGACGAGCGTCTTGTCGTCGTCCGTGCGCGCGTTGACCGGGCCGGATGCCAGGAAGGCCTTCAGCTCGGCGTCGAGGCCGACCGCCGTCGCGCCGGCTCCGGCTCCGGCCTCGCCCGTCTCCGGCGCGGGCGCCCGGAGCCTTCGGAACATCGGCTCGAAGAACGGGCCGTGCGCCTCGCGGCTGGCAAAGCGCAGGGCGAGCGACTGAAGTCCGTCGGTGAGAAGCGCGACCTCGTCGACGCCCCGCACGCGGGCGAGCTGGACGAGGTCGGCCGCCTCGTCGTCGGTCACGAACCACGTGGTGTTGGCGTACTCGCCGTTCTGCGGCCAGAGGGCCGGAGTGAAGTCGCCCCCGGCCTCCCGGTAGACGATCGCGCCGTCCCCGACCTGAAGGAAGACGGCGCTCGCCCCGTCCACGAGGGCGACGAGGAGGGTCGCGGCGAAGTCGCGCCGCTCCCGGCCCTCCAGGGCGGCCACCTCGCCGAGCAGGCCGCCCACGCTCTCGACCCACGCCCGCGCGGTGTCGGGCGTGAATGCGTCGAGGCCCGCGTTCTCCACGGCCCAGAGGCCGGCGACGTCGGCGGCCGCGTCGCAGGCGAGGCGGGCCCCGAGGGCGGCTCGCTCCGCCGAGCCCGCCCCGTCCGCGACGGCGGCGAAGAGGAGGCTCCCGCCCCCGGCCAGGGGCAGATCGTGGATGGCCCACGCGTCGGCGCACGGCTGGCCCGCCGCCACGTGGGACGTCCCCGCCACCGAGGCCGCGACGGTCCTCCAGGTGACCGGTGCCCCGGCCGTCAGATCTGCGCCCATCCCTCGGGCCCGTCCTTCGGATTCTCGAGCTGGACCTGGTCGCCGGGCATCGAGCGGGAGACGCTCTTCATGGAGTTCGAGAGCCACGGGGGCGCGAAGACGGACGCCGACTCGAACTCCGTGGTGACGTTCACGGGGCCGAAGGTCACGCAGCCCACCTCGACGCGCTTCGCGGCGAGCTCGGCGGCCACCAGCGCGTCGCGGAAGGCCTTGAGACCCTCGTTCAGCTCGCGGATCGGGTCCCCCGCCATCGAGCCCGACATCGCCCCTCCTCGGCTCTCGCCTCGTGCGCCTCGACGGGCCGCGCACTCGCGCGCCCTTCCGCTCTCAATCTCCGCAGCCGCCGGCGGAGCGGCTTCGCCATCTCGGCGTCCAGCTTGCCCAGCTCGCGGCAGGCCCGCTTCAGCCGCTCGAGGTCCTTCACCTCCGCGGCGGAGTGTCCGAAGTCGGACCACAGCACCGGCGGAGCGAACCCGTGCTCGACCGACTTCTCGTAGGCCCGCACGGCCTCCTCGTGGCGGCCGAGGGCGCGCAGGGCCTTGCCCAGTCGCCCCCACGCCCAGCCGTAGTCGGGCAGGCCGCGCACGGCCGTCTCGAGGGCCCAGGCCGACGCCTCCGTGCGGCCTACCTCGTCGAGGCACACGCCGAGGTAGGCCCACAGGACGGGCTCCTCCGGGTCCTCGCGCAGGCTCTCTTCGAGCCAGGGGGCCGCCCCCGCGTAGTCCTCCGAACGGAAGAGGGCCACGCCCAGGGCGCCCGCCGTCTCGCCGCACGGGACACGCCGCGCCGCGTCTTCGAGGAAGACCCGCGCCTCCCGCGGCCGGCCGGCGTCCAGGAGTCGCCGCCCGAGGTTCAGGAGCGCCGTGGCCCACCCGGGTGCCGCCCCGACCGCCTTTCGTGCGGAAGCGAGCGCCTGCTCCCCCTCCTCGAGCCGGGCCTGGCTGACCGAGAGGTAGTGCCACGCCCAGTGGTTCTGCGGCGCGAGCTCGGTCGCGCGGCCCAGGGCGAAGGCGGCGAGCTCGGTGTGCCCCGCCACCCGATAGGCGAATCCCAGGTTCGCCCACGCCTCCCCCCGGCCGGGGCCTTCTGGACCGCCGCCTCCAGCCTCGCGAATCGCTCCGCGTCGCTTTCCGCACACGTGCCGCTCATCGTTTCCCCTCCCGGCGGTGGAGCGCGTCGACGAGACGCTCCACGTCGTCCCGGATCTCGCCCATCAGGGAGGCCAGCGGGTCCTCCGCCGCGCGCTCCTCGACCGTCGGCTCCCCGTCCCACTCCTCCACGGGGGGCGCCCACGCCTCGCTCGTCGCGGGCGCCTCCCCCTGGCCTCTCATCACCCGCGTGGCCACGCGCAGGTGCTGCGCCGCCGCATCGTGGTCGCCGAGCGCGCGGCACACCTCCACCAGCAGCTGCCGCCCGCCGACGTGCTCCGGGAGGCTCGCCAGCAGCTCCTCGAGCTGCTGGCGGGCCTGCTGGTGGAGGCCGTAGTGGTGGAAGAGGCGTCCGTTCTGGAGGCGGTCGGCCGCGAACTCGACCGCGTCGGCGTCGGGCGGCGGCTCCGGCGCGGGCTCCGCGATCCCCGCGGGCGCGCCCACCTCCCCGCGCTCGACGCGTACCGCCGAGTCCGGTTCGACCGCGGCCTCCGGCGCGATCGCGGCCTCCGGCCCCGGCGGCAGCGCCGCGAGGTGCGCCCGCAGCACGGCCGCCTCGCGGACGAGGCCCGCCTCCCTGAGCTCGAGGGCCGCGCGCTCGTAGTGAAGCCGCGCGTCCGCGACGCGGCCCATCTCGACGTACAGCGCGCCGACGCGCTCGTGCGCCTCGACGCGGGCCGGGTCGCAGCGCAGGACGAGGCGCCACAGCCCGATCGCGCGGCCGTGGAACCCCTCCTCCTCCTGGACCCGGGCCTCGCGGGCGTACCACGCGGCCGCCTCGCGGAAGCGGTTGAGGCGGACCCGGAAGAGCTCCCCCAGCCGGTGCAGCGTCTTGTAGTCGCGCGGGTCCAGGCGCACCACGTCCTGGAGGAGCGACGCCGCCTCGGCGACCCGGCCTCTCTCCTCGGCCTCCCTGGCCTGACGCAGGAGGACGGCGATCCGCGCCGGCCTCGACCGCTCGGGGTTGGTGCTCATCGCACGGTCTCGCGCAGGACCTCTTCGAGGCTCGTCATCCCCTGCCGGATCTTCTCGAGCCCGCTCATGCGGAGGGTCAGCATTCCCTCGTCGAGCGCCTTCCTCTTGATCTCGACCGCCGTGGCCCCGACCATCACGAGGTCGCGGATCGACTCGGTCATCTCCATCACCTCGTAGAGCCCCACCCGGCCCTTGAGGCCGGTGCCGCTGCAGGCGGAGCAGCCCCTTCCGCGGAACACCCGCAGCGAGGCGAGCTCGGCGGGGTCGAAGCCGGCGTCGACCAGGCTCTCCGCGTGGATCTCCCCCGTGACGTCCGCCTTGCAGGCGGTGCAGACCCGCCGCACGAGGCGCTGCGCCTGGATGAGGTTCACCGCCGTCCCCACGAGGAACGGCTCGATCCCCATGTTCACGAGGCGCGATACCGTGGAGGGGGCGTCGTTCGTGTGGAGCGTCGAGAGGACGAGGTGGCCGGTGAGCGACGCCTTCACCGCGATCTCGGCCGTCTCGTAGTCCCGGATCTCGCCGACGAGGATGATGTTCGGGTCCTGCCGCAGGAACTCCCGCAGGACCGCGGCGAAGGTGAGCCCGACCGCGTCGCGGATCTGCACCTGGTTCAGCCCCGCGAGGTTGAACTCCACCGGGTCCTCGGCGGTCATGATGTTGGTGTCGCGCTTGTTGAGGGTGGAGAGGGCCGAGTAGAGGGTGTTCGTCTTCCCCGAGCCCGTGGGGCCGGTCACGAGCACGATCCCGTACGGCTTCGCGATCGCCGCCTGGAAGCGGCGCAGCGAGTGCTCCTCGAAGCCCAGCTTCGTCATGTCGAGCATGAGCCGGGTCTTGTCGAGCAGCCGCAGGACGATCTTCTCGCCCCACAGGGTGGGCAGGCACGAGACGCGGAAGTCGAGGTCGCGCACCCGCTCGTCGAGGCGGAAGCGGATCTGGATCCGGCCGCTCTGCGGGACGCGGCGCTCCGCGATGTCGAGGTTCGCCATGATCTTGAGGCGCGCGGTGACGGTCTCGCGCGCCCGCAGCGGGAGCGTCCCGAACTGCGTGAGGACCCCGTCCACGCGGAAGCGGACCGAGACCTCCTTCTCGTAGGGCTCGATGTGGATGTCGGAGGCGCCGCGGCGGTAGGCCTCGAGGAGGATGCGGTTGACCTGGGCCACGACCGGGCGGTCGCTGCCGCCACGGCTGAGCGACGCGACGTCGATCTCCTCGGGCCCCACCTGGACCTGCTCGACCTCGGCGTCGTCGGCGGCGAAGGCGTCGGGGTCGATCTCGACGCTCCCGGTCGCGATGTCGTTGGGGTTGAGCTCGGCCTCCGGGGCGTTGGCGGCCGACGGCGGCCTCGTCGCCCGGCCCGCGGGCACGAGGCCCTTCTCCTCGCCGTAGAGGCGGAGCACGGCCCGCGCGATCGCGCTCTCCGCCGCCACCACCGGCTTCACCTTGAGCCCGGTCCGGAACTGGATCGGGTCCACCGCGAAGACGTTCGTGGGGTCGGGCATGGCCATCTGCAGCTGGGCCCCGCTGCGCGAGAGCGGGAGCACGCAGTGCGCGAGAGCGTGCTCGCGGGGCACGAGGGCGAGGACCGCGGGGGACACCTCGACGGAGTCGAGGTTCTCGACCGAGGGCAGGCCGTACTGCCGGGCCACGAGGCCGGTGATCTGGAGCTCGGTCAGGTGGCCGAGCGCGACGAGCGCGACCCCGATGCGGCCCCCGTTCGCCTTCTGGTGCGCCTGCGCCTCCTGCAGCTGCGCGGGGCTCACGAGCCCGGCGGACAGGGCGAGGTCACCGATCCGGATCGTCATGCGCGTCTCCTCCCGCTCGAGGCGCGGGGGAGCGCGGGACGGGCAGGGGCGCTCTCAGCGGCGCTCGCGTGTCCCGTCATCTCGCTCCCTCGCGCGGTTGCACCTTCTTCGTACGGTGGCGGGGCCGTTCGGCGCGAGGGAGCGACGTTCGAGGCCCGGGTCCTTCATCACGGTGACGAGTGTGTCCCACGTCACTGCCACGGCGGGTCCGTTCTCGCTCACGCGGGGAACACCGCGACGTGGACGGTGAACGCGTCGAGCGCGAGGCCGACGCCGGAGAGAGAGCTCCCGCGCACGTCGAGGTCCACGCCGATGCCGAGCCCCGGCCTCGCGAGGACCTGCGCCTCCTGGGCGCGCGAGAGCCACTCGGCCGCGGACGCGCGCGCATCGCGGAGGGACTCGCTGCCCCGGTGCCACCCCATCAGGTAGCTGGCCAGCGTGGGCTCCGAGAGCGCCGACCACAAGCCGTGGTGGCCCGACGCCTCGAGGCCGACGAGGACCCCGTCGGCGACGACCAGCGCGCCGACCTGCCCGGGCCTCGGCTCGAGGGCGCGGGCGCGCTGCCGGGCGTCGCGTCCCTCTTGCTCCACGACCTTGTAGTAGTCGGAGGTGTCGGAGCGGGCGCCGCACGCCGCGATCTCCTGCGCGACGTCGCGCCAGAGCCGGCCCTGGTCCAGGGTGGGCGCGTGGCCGGCCCGGGTGGCCTCCTTGACGTCCACCACGGTGTGGCGCCGCACGTGCGGGGCCATCTTCACGTCGCCCACCGAGAAGTGGCGGCTCTCGTGGTGCCAGCGGCCGTGCTCCATGCAGCCGACCGGCACGACGACGCTCGTGCCCGGGGCCACGATCACGGAGTGCGCCACCACCCGGTTCTGCTTGCACCCCACGAGGGTGTCGCCCTCGAGGATCGCCACCGGCGCGCTCCCCTTGTTCCAGGCCAGCAGCTCCTGGACGACGCCCTGGTCCCGCTCGACGATCTCGAGGACCCCGGCCTCGACGGCCGGACGGGTGAGGACGACGGGGGCGGTTTCGCCATCGCCGTCGAGGAGGAGCGGCACGATCTCGAGGCGTCCCTCCCGGAAGGGCTCGCCCGCCCGCAGCCGCCGCAGGAACCCCCCCTCCTCCTTCTTCTTGTCGAAGAGGTGCGACGTCGCCCACGCCTTACCGCTCCCGTTCTTGCTCGTCATCTTCTTCGCCCCTCCCTGGGCGAGACGCCTTTCGGCTCCCGACCTGACGGCCTCCACCCGTGTATGTCGCTAGACCGACCCTCCCTTTCGGCTGGCCGCCTTCCGCTTCTGCGTCAGGATCGCGTTCGTGAGCAGGTGCGACGTGGTGAGCGCGCTGCGCAGCTCCGCCACGTTCAGGTCCCCCGAGGCCACGGAAAGGCACGCCGCCGTGTCGGCGCTCAGGCCGGACTCGGCGAAGTACGCGGACGCCGGCCGCGCGTCCCGGGCTCCCCGCACGTCGCTGCGCTGCAGGTAGAGGTGGCTCAGGAGGTGCAGCACCGTCCCCTGCCCCTCCTCGAACGTCACCACGACCGGTGCTGCGCCCCAGCTCTCCTCGACCTCCCGGCTGCTCACCAGGACGCGCACCCGCGCGGGATCCAGCACCTCGATCGGGTACGAGGACCCCTCGAGCCACCACAGGGGGTCGCGGTCGCCCTCGAGAAAGCCGGCCAGCAGCGGGTCGTCGGCCGCCGCCTCGCTCTCCACCCGGACGACGCAGTCGCTCGTCTGCCGCCCGTTGTGGCGGACCGTGTTCGGGAAGAGCGGCTCCACGACGTGCTTGAGCGCCCAGTCGGTCGTCAGGAGGTAGCCCCCGGCCCGGACCCAGGGACCGATGCGGTCGAGCACTGCCTGGGGCAGGTGGCCCGGGCAGCTGACCAGTAGGACCTCCAGCCGGTCCCAGTCGATCCGCTCGGCCTCCGCCGGTGTCACCGCGACGAACGGCACGCCCGTCGCCCGCAGGACCTGCTCGCAGCGGTCGTAGCTGCCCCGGATGGCCACGACCTCGGCCGGCTGCACGGCCTCGAGGAACCGGGCGTCCTCGGGGCGACTCGCCCTCAGGCTCTCGCGCACCACCCGCGCGCTCACCCTGTACGCCCTCTTCATCCGCTCGTCGCTCGTCATCCAGTCGCTCCTCCGCTATTTACTGGTCAATCAATATCACGACGACACGCCAAGCCGGGTCCATTCTCAAGATGCTGATTTCGCGCTGTCTGTCGGCCCGCCCCCTTGGTACAGTATACTCGTCAGTAAAGTCGACGTCAAGGATTCAAGCCACAGTCAAAGCGGGTATACTGGTCACGGATTCCGGACTCGACCGATGGCACGACAGCGGCTCCCGAGCCTGAACGCGCGCATCCGCACGAAGAGGAGCCAGCTCGGCCTCACGGGGGCGGAGCTCGCGCAGCGCGCCGACATCTCCCCCTCCTACGTCTCCCTCATCGAGAAAGGGGCGAAAGTCCCCGACGAGGAGGTGGCCGCCCGCATCGCCCGCGCCCTGCGGGACGACGAGGACCTCTACCGCGCCTGGGCCCGGGCCTCGCGGGTGGGCCTGCAGAAGATCAACCTGCTCAGCCGGATGGAGGCGATCAGCCGGAGCCCCGCCTACCTCAACCTCGTCGAGCGTGGCGAGACGCTGCCCGACGATGCCCGGGAACCGCTCACGGAGATCAGGGCCATGGAGGCCAGGCGGTTCGAGGCGGAGGAGCAGCGCGAGTTGCTCATGAGCGCATTGCCCCGCGCGAGCGTTTCGGCCGCGCCCGACTCCCCTCCACCATCATCCGAGCCCGAGATCTTCCGCGTCCCGGTCCTCGCCCCCGGCGCGGACCCCGGAAAGGTCGCGCCCTCCCCCGTATCCGTCGAGAGCTACCTCGTGGTGGACCGGCGGCTGGTCTCCGACCACCCGCCGGAGCGGCTCTTCGCCTACGACGTCACCGAGCGGGAGATGAAGCACCTGCGGGGCGTGGCCTCGCCCGGCGACCGCGTCGTGTTCCGCCGGGGCGGCCGCGTGGGTCCCGACCGGATCTGCGTCGTCCGCACTCCCGACGGGATCGTGCTCTCGCGCGTCCTCTTCAAGGGCCGCTCGCTCCTGCTGCTGCCGGGGGAAGGCGAGCGCGACTTCGACTCGATCGAGGTCGAGAGCCTGAAGGCCCTGCCCGGGATCGTCGCCGGGACCCACGTCCTCCTCATCCGCCGCTGAAACTGCAAGGATCGCCGAGCCCGGGACCATTCCCCGGTCGGAGGCGCGGTGCATGACTCCCGGGCGCTCGAGCGGCCCTTCCTTCCCCCGGTGGTGCGCTATAGTCCGGCGCGAATGGCCACGGGGGACGAGCCGCTCTCGCGGGACGCCGCCCTCGAAGCGCTGCGGCTGCGCATCCTCGCCGCCGCGCGCCGGCGGCTCTCCCCCGCCGACGCCGAGGACCTGACGCAGGAGACCCTGCTCCTGCTCGCCACCAAGTACGCGCACGTCCGCGAGGCGTCGGAGCGGGTCGCGCTCGGGATCGGGATCCTGAGGAAGAAGCGGGCCGACCTCTGGCGCAAGGCCGCGCGCCGGGGCGAGACGAGCGCCGAGGAGCCCGACGGCCGTGTCCTGGCCGACGGCGGGCCTTCGCCCGACACCCTCGCCCGCGACCGCGAGCGCCTGCGCCTCTTCGCCGAGGCGGCGGCGCGGCTCGACGGCCGCTGCCGCCAGATCCTGCGGCGCAAGCTCGAGGGGATGAGCTTCGTCGAGATCGCCCGCGAGCTCGGCCGCCCGGTGAACACGGTCTACAGCTGGGACTTCCGCTGCCACGAGCGGCTCCGGAAGATCCTCGGCCCCCGCTGGAGCTTCGTGTCCGGGGAGGAGGAGCGATGAGCGGGAAGGCGAAGGAGCTCCTCGGCGGCCACGCGACCGACACGCTCACCGAGGCCGAGCGCCGCGACCTGCTGCGCGCGGCACTCGACGACCAGGAGACCTTCGACGCGCCTCGTCGAGGAGGAGGGCCTGCGCGAGCTGCTGGCGGACCCCGCGGCGCGCCAGCGGGTGCTCGACGCGATCGAGCGGCCGGGCCTGCGCGAGCGGTTGCGCTCCTTCTTCTTCCGCCCGGCGACGATCGCCGACCTCGTCGCCGTGGCGGGGGTCGTCTTCGTGGCCGTCGGCAGCGTGCTCGTGTACCGGGCCTCCGCCCCGACCGACGGGGGCCCGGCCGCGTCGCGGCCCGCGCAACGAGCGCTCGCGCCGGCCGTCCTGGCCCGCCTCGCCGCCCTGCCCGCGCGCGAGGCCTTCCCCGGCGGCCTGGAGATCGAGGGGCGAGCGGCTCCGCTTCGCGTGCGGCCGGGCGAGACACTCGCCCTGCGCCTCACGGTGCGCGCTCCCGCGCGGGTGCTCGTCCTCGCGTCGCGGCCGGACGGGACCGTCGCCCAGGCCTGGCCCGAGCCGGCCTCGCCTCCGGCCCTCGTCGCCGCGCCCCCGCCGGGCGGACCGGCCGTCCGCAGGCTGTCCCTGACCGCCTCCTCCGTGCCCGGCGCGCACCGGCTGCGGCTGGTGGCCGCCCCCGTCGGCCTCGACCTCGTCGCGAGCGATGCCGACCGGCTCGCCTCTCGCCTCACCCTCGTCGACCTCTTCTACGAAGTGGAAAAGCCATGACCACACCGCCGATCGAGAAGCTCCGCGCCGTGAAGGACCAGCTGGGCCGCGTGATCCTCGGCAAGCCCGAGGCGCTCGACCACGTCCTCGTCGCGCTCCTCGGGGGCCACCACCTCCTGATGGAGGACGTGCCCGGGGTCGGGAAGACGACCCTCGCCAAGGCGCTCGCCCGCTGCTTCTCCGGGGAGTTCCGGCGGGTGCAGTTCACGCCGGACCTCCTGCCCGCCGACATCCTGGGCTCCTCCGTCTACAGCCCGCGCGACGGCAGCTTCACGTTCAAGGAGGGCCCGGTCTTCGCCCACGTCCTCCTCGCGGACGAGATCAACCGCGCCTCGCCGCGCACGCAGTCCGCCCTCCTCGAGGCCATGAGCGAGGGCCAGGTCTCGAGCGAGGGGACGACCCGCCTCCTGCCCGCGCCGTTCCTGGTCCTGGCCACGCAGAACCCGGTCGAGTTCCACGGGACCTACCCGCTGCCCGAGGCGCAGCTCGACCGGTTCGGCGTCCGGATCGCCATCGGCTACCCGGCCGCGGACCACGAGGTGGACGTGCTGTTCAGCCAGGCCGAGCGCCACCCGCTCGAGTCCGTCGAGCCGGTGCTCTCGGCCGACGACGTGGTGGCGCTGCAGGCTGAAGCCCGTCGCGTACGGATGGAGCGCAGTCTCGGGCGGTACGTGGTCGCGCTCGCCGAGGCCACGCGACGGCACCCCTCCGTGCGCCTCGGCTGCTCGCCCCGCGGCAGCCTCATGCTCTTCCGCTCGACCCAGGCGCGCGCGCTCCTCGAGGGGCGCGCCTTCGCGGTGCCCGAGGACGTGAAGACGCAGGCCGTGCCCGTCCTCGCCCACCGCCTCGGCCTCGAGACGAAGGCCCGCTACACCGGGGTCTCCAAGGAGGACGTGGTGCGCGAGATCCTCGAGGCCGTGCCGGTCCCGGCCTGACGCCCCGGGTCACCCTCGGCACGACCATGGCCACGAGCCCGCTCGCCCGCCCGCTGGACCGCTCCTATCTCCTGCGTTACCTGCGCGCCTTCTACCGGCGTCGCCTGACCGCGCGGGGCCGGTTCGTGCTGTGGGCGTCGCTCGCGCTGGCCTTCGTGGGGATGGACACGCGCCGCGCCCTCGTCTTCGCGCTGTTCTCGCTGTCCGCGCCCCCGCTCCTCCTCGCCCTCGGCCGGCTCGCCGGCCGGTCTCCCGCGGCCCGCTTCGGGGGCCGGCTGCCCGCGCGTCTCACCGCGGGGCGGCCCGTGTCGGCGACGGTGGACGTCGCCCCCGTGGACGGACGGGCCACGGGACCGCTCTCGCTGTTCTGGGACGGCGCACTCCCCGACCCGTCGTCCCTCGGCGTCCTCCCCGAGGAGCGCACGGTCGAGGCGGAGGCGGGCCGGCCCGCGCGGGTGCGCGTCGAGCTCCACCCGCGGCGGCGCGGGCGCTACCTGCTGCCCCGCCTCGGCCTCGCCCGCACCGACCTCTTCGGCCTCGTCCGCTCGAAGGCGGCCTGGCTCCCCGAGCAGGTGCTCCTCGCGTACCCGCGCTACTACACGCTCGACGAGCTGCCGCTGCCGATGGGGCGGCGCTACCAGCCCGGGGGCATCCCGCTCGCCTCGGAGGTCGGGGACTCGCTCGAGTTCATCGGCACGCGCGAGTACCGGGAGGGCGACCCCCTGCGCAAGATCCACTGGCGCTCGTGGGGGCGGCTCGGCAAGCCGGTCGTGAAGGAGTACCAGGAGGAGTACTTCTCGAGGATCGCGCTCATCCTCGACACGTTCCTTCCCAGGAAGCCGAGGCCCCGCGAGCGCGAGCGCTTCGAGGCCGCGATCTCGATGCTGGCCTCGGTGGCCGAGCACTTCAGCCGGAGCGACGAGGTGGTGGACATCCTGGCCGCCGGGCCCGACCTCTACGAGGTCAGCACCGGCCGAAGCCTCGGCTACCTCGACAACGTGCTCGACGTGCTCGCCTGCCTCGAGCCCTCGCCCGCGCCGCCGTTCGAGACGATCGGCCCGCCGCTGTTCGAGAGGCTCGAGCGGCTCACCACCGTCGTGGCCGTGATGCTCGAGTGGGACGAGGCCCGCGAGGCCTTCCTGCGCCGCGTGCGCGCGATGGGGGTGGCCGTGCGCGTCCTGCTCGTGCACGAGGGCGAGACGCGCAAGCCGTGGGCCTCGGTCTCGGCCGACCTCGGCGAGATCGCCCTCTTCACGCCGGCGCAGGTCGCGTCCCGCCTCGCCGCGGAGGAGGCCCCGTGAGGCGCGCGAGGCCGACGCGGGCCCGCATCGCCCGGGCGGTCGCCCTCTCCGCGGCGATCGCCGCCCTCGCCCTCTCGCTCCGGGCCTCGTCTCTCCTGCTCCCCTTCGCGGCCCTCGCCGCGGGCGCCCTCGCCACGCCCTTCCTGGAGTGGACGCCGGTGCCCGACCGGCTCGTGCGCGTGTTGCCGCGCGTGCACGGCCTCCTCCTCCTGATCGTCGCCCTGCTCGCCTGGTCCAGCCGCACCCTCGGCGTGCTCGTCCTCGACCCGGCGGTCGTCCCCTCCGCGGGCGGCCTGCTCGTCGTCCCCGTCGCGCTCGCGTTCGCCCTCGCCCCGGCCGCCTTCCCGTCCGGTCGCACCCTCGTCCCGGCCACGATCGGCCTGCTGGCGCTCGCCGGCCTCGACCCCTCCCCGTCCGGCTACGGCTCGTCGGCGCTGCCGTTTCTCAGGGGCGCCGACCACAGCTCTTTCGCCGAGGTCTACCTCGCCCTCGCCGTCGTCGCGCTCGCGTCGCTCTGGACCGCCGCCCTCGTCGAGTCGGGGCCGCGCTGGCACCGTCGCGAGGCCGTGTGGGTCGGCCTCACGGCCGTCCTCGCCGTCTCGCTCGCCGCCACCGGCATCGTGGGGCTGCCGCTCCTCCAGCCCCGCGTGGAGAGGGCGTTCGCCGAGGCCCTCGACGCGGGCACGACCGGGCTCTCGGGCGAGTCCACCCTCGGGGATTTCGCCGAGCTGTCCGCGTCGCGCCGCCGTGTGCTCGACCTCGAGACCTCGGCGGCCGACGCAGGGCCGTGGCTGCTCCGGTCCGAGGTCTTCACGGCGTTCGACGGCCGGCGCTGGACGAACGCCCGGCGCCGGGACCTGCCAGGGCCCTCAGCCCCTCGGCCCCGACCGTCGCCGTCGGTCCGCTCCTCGCCGACACGGGGGCGTGGTTCGCGGGACCGGGCGCCGTCGGACCGACGGCACCGCGCACACCTCGAGCTCCGGTTCGTCCAGACCGACGTGTCCAGCTGGCCGCTCCTCCTGCCACGCGGCGTGACGGCGGTGACGGCGGACGCCTCCTTCCTCGAGGTCGATCGGTTCGGGACCTTCCGGCGGCCCGCGGGCGTGCCCGTGAGTCTCTACGGAGCGGTGCTGCCGACCGCTTCCGTCCCGGCGGTGACGCCGCCCCCGTCCGAGGACGAGCTCGCAGAGAGCCTCGCCCTGCCCGACCGCGTCGACGAGCGCGTGCGGGCCCTCGCCCGCTCGCTCGCGCCCTCGGACGCACCGCCGCGGGACCGGCTGGCCGCCACGGTCGCTCACCTGCACGCGGGCTACCGGTACACGCTCGCTCCCGGGCCGCTTCCGCACCGGGGACGCCCTCGCCGAGTTCCTGTTCGAGAAGAAGGCGGCCTACTGCGAGTACTTCGCGAGCGCGGCCGTCGTCCTCCTGCGCCTGCAGGGTGTCCCGGCGCGTTTCGTGAAGGGCCTCAGCGTCGGGCCGCAGACCGACCAGGGGGGCGGCCTCCACGTGGTCCGCGAGTCCGACGCCCACGCGTGGGTCGAGGCGTATCTGCCCGGCGAGGGATGGGTCGAGGCCGACCCCACGCCACCCGGTTCCCTCCTGGCCGCCCACGGCCGGCCGAGCTCCCTGGAGCGGGCGCTCCAGCGCGCGCGGGCGGCGCTCGCGGCCGCCTGGGCCTTCCTGACCGTCAGGGGTCCCCTCGCTCTCCTGCGCCGGCTCGGCCAGGGCGTCCTTCCGTTCCTCGCGCGGACCGCCCGCGCGCCTCTCGCCTGGACGGCGGCCGCTCTCCTGCTGATCGCTCCCCGCCTCGCCCGGTTCCTGCGGCGGCGACGGCGGGAGGCCGCGCGGGTGGACGAGACGCTCGTCCCCGCGGAGCTGGCGGACCTCGTGCGCGCGCTCGAGCGCCGCTGGCGCGCGGCGGGGCGGCCCCGGCCTGCAGGGGCGGGGGCTCCTCGAGCACGCCCGGGCCCTCGCCCACCCCGAGGGCGTCCTTCTCGTGTCGACCTATTACCGGGCCCGTTTCGGCGGCGAAGCGCCGGCGCCGGACGAGCTCGACCGCCTCCGCGACGCCCTGGAAGCCTGAGCCTCCCCCGGTTTTCCCGAACCCTCGGGGCCCGGCCTGCGTAGACACGTGCGAAGCGGAGGAGACGACATGAAGCGCGGGATCCTCGCGGGCCTCGGTCTGTTCGCCGCACTCGCCCTGAGCGGGTGCGTCGGCGGCGACTTCGGCATGCGGTTCGAGTCCAGGGTGGACGAGAGCCGCCCCCTCGCCGCGGGCGGCACGCTCTCCCTCGAGAACACCAACGGCCGGATCGAGGTGGCCGCCGTGGGACGAGGCGCGCGTCCGGATCGAGGCCGTCAAGCACGCCGGAAGCGAGCACGCACTCGAGGAGCTGCAGGTCGAGATCGTCGGCGAGGGCGACCGGCTCTCGGTCCGCACCCGCGCCCCCCGGGTCCGCTGGATGGGACGCGCCGGTCGCGTGGACTACCGGGTGAGCGTGCCCCGCACCGCCCGCGTCCGCGTGGGCAACGTGAACGGTCCGGTCGAGATCAAGGGGGTCGAGGGCGCGCTCGAGGCCTCGACGGTGAACGGCTCGGTGCACGTGGACGGGGCCGCGGGCGAGGTGGAGGCCTCGTCCGTGAACGGCGGCGTGGAGGTGGCCCTCGCCCGGGTGGACCCGACCGGCCGCAGCCGGCTGAAGACGACCAACGGCACGGTCCGCCTCACTCTCCCCCGCGACGCGAGCGCCGACGTCGAGGCGCGCACGGTGAACGGGAGCGTGGGCTGCGACTTCGACCTCGCGGAGGCCACCCGGAGCCGGCGCAAGATCGAGGGGCGCATCGGCAGCGGTGGCGCGCGGTTCGAGCTGCGGACGGTGAACGGCTCCGTGCACGTCGACCGAGGGCTCTCGGCGGTGGCGTCCAAGCCCCCCGCCGAGGCCGTCCCCGCGCCAGCGAGCCGCTGAGCCTTCCCCCTAATCGGCCAACGGCCGGCGGCGGTCGGTGGGTGACGGAACGGGCGCTCCCGGCTTCCCGTAAAGTCTTGTGGGACAGGGGGAAGAGCCATGACCCAGGGGGCGGCCACGCCGAGCGAGGAGAGGCCGAGGGCCGACTGGGGCCGCGCGGCTGACGGGATCGGGCTCATCGGCTTCGCCTTCCTCCTCCTCCTGTGCACCACCGGGGTCCTGCCCTGGTCCTTCTGGTTCGACGCGATCGTCCTCTGGCCGCTCCTCATCATGTCGGCCGGCATCAAGATCGCGTTCGAGAAGAGTCGCGCCCCGTGGCTCGTCCTCCTCGGGCCGGCGATCGTCCTCGGTGGCCTCGGCTGGGTCGCCGCCGGTGCCCGGCCCGAGACCACGGCCGGACCGTGGGCCGCGGAGTCGGCCGCCCGCCCCGGCGAGGCCCGGAGCGTCCGCCTCGACGCTCGCGTGGCCGGCGCGTGGCTCGACGTCGAGTCGCGCGCGCTGCCCGCGGGCGTCCTGGCCGACGGTCGCGCCGCGGGCCGCCACGACCGCTCCCGACTGGAGACGACGATGGAGGGCGACGAGGCCCGCGTGCGGCTGGTGGCCGGGCGGCGGGACGGAGTGGTCTTTCTCCCCGGCCGGAAGGAGCGGTGGGAGGTCGCCCTTCCGACCGATCTCCCGGTCCGCCTCGACGTGAACGCGGTGGGCGTGCGCGGCCGCCTCGATCTCTCGCGCGGGCGCGTGACCGACGGTGAGATCCAGGGCGTGTTCCTCGCCCTCGACCTCCGGCTGCCGCGCCCGGAGCAGCCCGTCACCCTCCGCCTGAAGGGCGTCTTCAACGCGACCCGGATCAGCGTCCCGCGCGGCACGCCCGTCCGCGTGCACGGGGCCGGCCTGCCCTTCAACGCGGTCCGGCGCCAGACGCCGGGCGACGCCGGGGCGCCGGGCTACGACGTCAGGGTCGAAGGCGTGTTCACCGCGGTCACGGTCGACAACCGCCACGGCGGCCCGCCGCCCGAGGCACCGCCGCCTCCCGCCCCCCCGCGGCCCGAGGGTACGCCCCCGCTCCCCGAGGCACCCCCGGCGCCGCACGCGCCCGGGCGCTGAGGGATCAGGCCTCCCGCTCGCGGAACTCCCCGAAGAGCTTCACGAACACGTTCAGCACGACGATCGCCAGCACGAAGTGCGCGGCGAGGGCATACCAGACCCACTCCGGGTGGCCGAGGTCCTTCACGTGGCCGTACAGCGTCGTGTAGGTGATCCCGCTCGCGAAGCCGCCGATGCCGACCGCGAGGAAGTTCGAGCCCATGTAGAGGCCCGCCTTCTCCTTCGGGGCGAGCCAGGTGATGTACTCCTGGATGCGCGGCGAGGCCACCATCTCCCCCACCCCGAAGAGGAAGATGCCGAGGAAGACGAGGGGGGCCGCCGTGGCCCGGGCGGAGCCGATCACGAAGAACCCGGCGGCGGCCACCGCGAGGCCGGCCATGAAGGAGGGCAGGGCCTTCCTCTTCTCCAGGAAGCCCGACACGAACACCTGCAGCGCCATGATGACGTAGCCGGTGTGCGAGATCGACTCCCCCAGGACCCGGCGCACGCCGTCCTCCCCCGCGTGGGAGAGGAACCCGGCGACCCCCGTCCCGAAGACCCCGGCCAGCACCTGGTAGAGGCGGACCGTGTCGAGGTCGCTGTCCACGTAGAGGGCGCAGAGGTTGAAGAAGGACCAGAACGGGAGCCAGAAGAACAGGCCGAGGAGCACGAGGAAGGCGGTGAACTTGGGGTCGGACAGGGCCTCGCCGATCTCCCCCAGCTTCTGGCCGAGCGTCTTGCCCTCGATCTCGCGAGGGGGCTCCTCGTAGAAGAAGACCGTGATGAGCAGCATGACGACGATCGCCACCGCCGCGGCGATGAAGGCGTAGTCCCAGGAGATCGCGCGCAGCTGCCCGGCCACCATCGGGCCGAACGACCCGCCGACGTTCACCATGGCGTAGAAGATGCCGAAGCCGAGGGTCTTGTTGGTCTTGTCCGTCACCGAGCGAACGGTGCCCGAGACGAGCGGCTTGAAGATGCCGGCGGCGAGGCCGATCGAGAGCATCGTCAGGACGATGCCCGAGTACGACTTCGTGAAGATGAGCAGCAGGATCGAGGGCAGGTACGCGAGGTAGGAGACGATCAGCACCTTCTTGAAGCCGTAGCGGTCGGCGAAGGTGCCGGAGATGACCGGCGTCACGTAGGAGAGGAGCAGGAACAGGCTCTGCACGATGCCGAGCTGGCTGCGGGAGTAGCCGAGCGAGGCCATGTAGATCCCGAAGCCGAAGTAGATGCCGTAGTAGGCGAACCGCTCGAGGACCTCGATCAGGTTCGCGATCCAGAAGACCTTCGGGAAGGGCGTTCTCGCGCTCATCTCGGACCTCCGCGGGGCGGCCGCATTCTAGTCCCGGCGGGGGGCGGCATAAGATGGGCGTCGGAGGATTCGATGGAGAAGCGGCGGCTGGGCCGGCAGGGGCTCGAGGTCGGGGCGATCGGCCTCGGCTGCATGGGGATGTCGGACTTCTACGGCCCGCGGGACGAGGCCGAGGCGATCGCGACCATCCACCGCGCCCTCGAGCTCGGCGTCACGATGCTCGACACCTCCGACGCCTACGGCCCCCACACCAACGAGGAGCTGGTGGGAAGAGCGCTGCGGGGACGGCCGCGGGAGTCGTTCGTGCTGGCCACCAAGTTCGGGATCGTGCGCGGGAGCGACCCCCTCGCCCGGGGCGTGAACGGGCGGCCGGAGTACGTCCGGGCCTGCTGCGACGCCAGCCTCAAGCGGCTCGGGCTCGACACGATCGACCTCTACTACCAGCACCGGGTGGACCCCGAGACGCCGATCGAGGAGACGGTGGGGGCCATGGCCGGTCTCGTTCGCGACGGGAAGGTCCGCTTCCTCGGCCTCTCGGAGGCCTCCCCCGCCACGCTGCGCCGGGCCCACGCGGTGCACCCGATCACCGCGCTCCAGAGCGAGTACTCGCTGTTCACGCGCGACCACGAGGCGGGGTCGCTCGCCGCCTGCCGCCAGCTCGGCATCGGCTTCGTGGCCTACAGCCCGCTCGGCCGCGGCCTCCTCACCGGGCGCTTCCGCCGCCCGGGCGACCTCGCCGCCGACGACTGGCGGCACTCGTCGTCCCGCTTCCAGGCCGGGAACATCGAGGCGAACGTCGCGCTGGCCCGGCCCGTCTTCGAGATGGCGGAGGCGAAGGGCTGCGCGGCAGCCCAGCTCGCCCTCGCCTGGATGCTGGCGAAGGGCGAGGACGTCGTGCCCATCCCCGGAACGAAGAGCAGCCGGTACCTCGAGCAGAACGTGGCCGCCGCGTCCGTCGTCCTGACCGCCGACGAGGTGGCACGCCTCGACGCCCTCTTCCCGGTGGGCGCGGCCCGCGGCGAGCGCTACGGCGCCGCCGCGGCCAGGCTGATCGACGTCTAGACGGTTCCAGAGCGACAGAGGAGACCAAGAAATGCGCGACGATCGCTCCCCTTCCTTCCTCACCCGGCTCCTGCGGGGCTTCGACGGCCTGCGGCGCTTCCTGGTCAACGTGCTCTTCTTCGGCCTGCTCGCGGCCCTGGCGATCGGCGCCTGGCGCGCCCGGCCAAGGGTTCCCGACGGAGCCGCCCTGGTGGTGAAGCCCCAGGGCACGATCGTCGAGCAGCTCTCCGGGGGCGATCCCCTGCAGCGGCTCGTGGCGGACTCCGCCGGCGTGGGGTCGATGGCGAAGGAGACGCTCCTCAAGGACCTCCTCGACGCGATCCGGGCGGCCAAGGACGACACGAGGATCAAGGCCCTGTACCTCGACCTGAACGACATGTCGGGGGCGGGTCTCACCAAGCTGCGCGACCTGCGCGCGGCCATCGCCGACTTCAGGAAGAGCGGCAAGAAGGTCGTGGCGTACGCCGACGGCTACATGCAGCCGTCCTACTACCTCGCGGCCCAGGCCGACGAGGTCTACATGCACCCCGACGGCCTCCTCCTCCTCGAGGGATACGGCCGCTGGCGCAACTACTACAAGGAGGGCCTCGACCGCTACGGCATCGACGTGCACGTCTTCCGCGTCGGCGAGTACAAGTCGGCCGTCGAGCCCTACCTCCGCGACGGCATGTCGCCCGAGTCGAAGGAGATGTCCCTCGACTTCTACGGCGACCTGTGGCGGACGTACCTCGAGGACGTCGCCGCCGCCCGCAAGCTGCGGCCCGAGGACATCACGGGCCTCGTCGACGCCATGCCCGACCGGCTCCGCGCCGCCTCCGGGGACGTGGGGAAGATGGCGCTCGACGCGAAGCTCGTCGACAAGCTCGCCCAGCGGGACGAGGTCCGCAAGCGCCTGATCGAGCTGGTGGGCGAGGACGAGGAGAAGAAGTCGTTCCGGCAGGTCGGGGTGGGGACGTACCTCCAGGCTCGCGGCGGCGACCGCTCGGGCGCCACGGGCAAGGGCGCCGCGGTCGCGGTGGTGGTGGCCAAGGGGGACATCCTCGACGGGAGCCAGCCCGCGGGGGCGATCGGGGGCGACTCCACCGCCCGCCTCCTGCGCCGGGCGCGGGAGGACGACTCGGTGAAGGCCGTCGTCCTCCGGGTCGACAGCGGGGGCGGCAGCGCGTTCGCCTCCGAGATCATCCGCCGCGAGTGCGCGCTCGTGCGCCAGGCCGGCAAGCCCCTCGTGGCGTCGATGGGCAGCGTCGCCGCGTCGGGTGGCTACTGGATCACCACCGAGTCGGACGAGGTCTGGGCGGCCCCGGAGACGATCACCGGCTCGATCGGGATCTTCGGCGTCTTCCCCACCGTCGACAAGGCCCTCGCGAGATACCTCGGCGTCCACACGGACGGGGTGGGCACCACGCGCTTCAGCGATGCCCTGCGGCCCGACCGGCCGATGGACCCCGCCGTCGCGGACGTGGTGCAGCAGTTCATCGACGAGGGCTACCAGGACTTCCTCGACCGCGTGTCCAAGGCCCGGAAGATGCCCCGCGAGCAGGTGGACCGGATCGCCCGCGGCCGGGTCTGGAGCGGCGAGGACGCGAAGCGGATCGGCCTCGTCGACCAGCTGGGCGGCCTCGACCAGGCGATCGAGTCGGCGGCGAAGCGGGCGAAGCTCGAGAAGGGCTACCGCGTGTGGTACGTGGAGAAGGAGAAGACGCTGCGCGAGAGGATCGCCTCGATGCTGTCCGCGCAGGCGCTCGAGCTGGTGGCGGGGGCGGGCTGGACGCGGGAGGCCTCGGCGCCCGCGGCCGCCGCGTCCCTGGCCGGCCGGGTGCGTGCGCTGCAGGCGGACGTCGAGCGGCTCTCGCGGTGGAACGACCCGCGCGGCGTCTACGCCCACTGCCTCTGCGGCGAGGAGTGAGCCGAAGCCGCCTACCTAGACGGTTGCCCCGCGGATCTTCCGGTTGAGGTGGTGGTACTCGCGGCGAATGGCCTTGAGCCTCGCCTCGTCGCGGGCCTCGATCGCCTTCTGCTTCTCGGCCTTCAGCGCGTGCATCCGGGCCTTCAGCTTCGCCTTGTCGATGCCTCGCGCCTCGTGGTGCGGGTGCTTGTGGAACTCGATGCCGAGAGCCTTGCAGATGGCGGGGAGCAGGTGCTCCTTGTTCATCTGCGTGAAGCCCTTGACCGCCTCGTGATCGATCCCCTTGGCGATCTCGCGCAGGTCCTCGACCGTCTTCTTCTTCAGCTCCTCGTAGGTGTGCGCCATCCTCCGCTCCTTGTCCCACGCCGCGTCCGCGGGCGGCCGACCGGGAGATTCTAGCTCGCCTTGCGCCGCTCCTTGCGCGGCAACCGCAGGCGGTCGTAGAGGCCCTCGAACTCCCCCGACACCTTGTGCGAGGCCTCGAAGTAGACCATGGGGCGCGCCGCGTGGTGCGACTCCCGGATGCGCACCGACGCCGAGATGTACGGCTCCAGGACGGGCAGGCCCGCCGCGACGAGCTCGTCCACGGCCTGCTGGGGGAAGTTGGCCCGCCCCTGGAACTGGTTCACCACGATCCCCTCGACCTTCAGGCGCGGGTTGTGGTCCTGTCGCACCTCCTCGATGCGCTCGAGCAGCGGCGTGATGGCGCGCCGCGCGAAGTCGTCGCAGTCGAACGGGATGAGCACGCGGTCGGCGGCCACGAGGGCGGAGAGGGTCAGCACGTTGTAGGCCGGGGGCGTGTCGAAGAAGACCGTCCCGTATCCGAGCGCGTCCACCACCTCCCGGATGCGGAAGATCTTGTGCCGGGACTCGAGCTTCGAGAGGAGCCCTTCGACCGACGGGTGCGACGGGAGGAGGTCGAGCTTCGGGAAGGACGAGGGGTGGACGAACACCCTGGGGTCCGTCTTGAACAGGTGGAAAGAGAGGCACTCCTCGAAGAGGTCGAGGAGGTTCGGCTTCGCCTCCGCGGCCACCGGGCCGAGGACGTACTGGGAGGCGTTCGCCTGGGGGTCGAGGTCGACGAGCAGCGTGCGCTCGCCACGCGAAGCCGCGACCGCCGCGAGGTTGGCCGCGATCGTGGACTTGCCCACGCCGCCCTTCTGGTTGAAAACCACGAAACGCATCAAAGTGCTCCTGTGCGGAAGGACGGCCCGCGACCCGGCATGTTACTCCCCTCGCGCGCCCGCACATCGGTGAAAACGCGTCCACCACTCCCTCACGCCGCCCCGCTGGCGGTACGCTTGGGAGCGGGAGGGTCCGATGCCCGACGACCTGGACGATTTCGAGATCGAGCCGACCCGGCGGCAGGTCGAGGACGACACCGTCCGGCCGTACCGGCCCGAGCCCGAGCCGGGAAGAGGAGGCCTCGGCTTCCCGGCCCTGCTCGCCCTGGGCGCGGTGGTGGCCATCGGCCTGCTGGGCGTCCTGTTCCTCGTCTTCCGCAACCCGGCGAAGCCGAAGCCGACCCCGAGCCCCGTCGCCCTCGCGACCACCGCACCGGCCGCCCGGGCCTCCGCGACGCCGGCCGTCCCGCTTCCCCCGCTCGACGACAGCGACGCCTTCGTGCGCCAGCTGGCGGCGGCGCTCTCGGCCCACCCCGAGCTCGCCCGCTGGCTCGCGCGCACCGCCCTCGTCCGGACGCTGGCCGTCGTCGTGGTGAACATCGCGGACGGAGAGACCCCGCGGCCGCACCTCGAGTTCCTCGCCCCGAAGCAGCGCTTCAAGCCCGCGCGCCGTCCCGCCCGGCTGATCGTGCCCGACCCCGCCGGCTTCGCCGGCTACGACCTCTTCGGCGACGTCGTGGCGTCGGTCGACGCGGCCGCCGCGGCCACCGCCTACCGCACCCTCGCTCCCCTGTTCGAGGCGGCCTACGTCGAGCTCGGGCACCCCGAGGGCGGCTTCGGAAGCGCCCTCGACCGGGCGATCCGCGCGCTTCTCGCGGTCCCGGTCCTGCCGGCCGACGTCGAGCTCGTCCCGCACGCGATCGGCTTCCGCTACGCCGACCCGAAGCTGGAGGGCCTCACGCCGGCGCAGAAGCAGTTCCTCAGGACCGGCCCGCGCAACGTCCGGCTCGTCCAGGGCAAGCTGCGCGAGCTGCAGGGAGCACTCGCCGCCCCGCCTCCTTCGCCCCGCTAGTAGGGCTCCTTCGGGAGCGGACGAAAGCGGATGGCCAGCGGCTCGCGCAGCCGCGCGTCGAGGGCCGCGAGGTCGGGCCGGCCGGGGGGGACGCCCGGGTCCGCGTGGCCGTCCGGCCAGACCGTCACCGTCTCGGTCCGCCCCATGCCCCACTTGCTCGCCCGCCCGAGGACCACCTGGACCCCGTCCGGGGCGAAGGCGCTGCGGCTCTCCTCGACGCGGGCCTCGCCGATGACGTCGAACAGGAGGCCCAGGGCGCCGCTCGTGGGGCGGCCGTGCAGGCCGGAGATCTCCGCGTACCAGAGGCGGTCCGCGTAGTCCACCAGCCGGTAGGCGATGAGCCGCTTCTGCGTGACGCGCAGCGTGGGGCGCGACAGCGTGTCGTCGTACGAGTACTCGTCCGGCCGGCCCGGGGCCTTCGCCCAGAAGATGCGCACGTTCGCGGCGAGCCGAGGCACCGGCCCCTGCACCACCGAGTCGACCACGAGCTCGCGCCGGTAGTCCACGACGAGGTCCTGCCCGACCTCGTACGGCCGGCGGACGTAGACCGGCACCTTCGAGGGCGGCAGGCCGGTCCGGCGGAGGAAGGCCTCGTACCACTCGCGGTGGCCGATGAAGAGCGGGCGACGCTGGGCGTCCTCCCCGGCGGCCTCGTGCAGGAGCTCGATGACCACGTCGGCCTGCAGCCGCGGTCCATTGGCGGTAGCCGTGAGCTCGTAGGCCCGCACGTTCTCCATCGCCGCGAGGATCCGCTCCGCCGGCACGACGCGCCACGCCGGCGACGCCGTGACCTGCGGCGAGGGCGTGACGGCTCCCCCGAGAAGGAGGGCGAGGGCGAAGGCCACGGCGCCACGGGCGCTCATCTTTCCGCATCTTGTGATAAGAAACCAACAGAAAGCCAACGCCACGGAAGACCCCGTCGAGGCTGGGACTGAAAATGGATCAGCCGACCGATGCAATCGACATCACGCTTTACGTGGCCGGCATCTGCGCGGGCGGGCTTGTACTTCTGTGGTCGCTGGGCTTCGTCCTCGTGAAGATCCGGGATCGGAAGGCCCGACGACTCTGGGAGGACGCAAACGACCGAGAGCGGGAGCGGGCTCGCTACATGGCTCACGCGGAAGCTGAGTGGAGAAGGACCAGCGGACCGACCCACCCCGAGTGTCCGACGTGCCGCTCACCCCTGGTGCTCCAGGATGGGCCGTTGTACGGCTCCAGGCTTCTGGTCTGCTCCGGGTTGGACTGCGATTGGGCCGAGCGACTCCAGGAGGAGGCCACAGAGCCCATTGTCGGCAGCCGCACCAAGCGCGAAAGCAGCCCCTAGCGCCCATTCACACGTTCCGGAGCCTCGTGGCCCGTGGTAGACTCACGCGCCGCACGCATCCAAGGGCGTTTGCGAGCGTTCGCGCCAAACTCCTTATTTATCAACGGCATATAGTCGGGGCGGCTCATGGCCCAGCCGGTCTTCGTGCTCGACAACCCGGTGATGAACTACGCGTGGGGCTCACGCCACGCGATCGCCGACTTCCTCGGCCGGCCCTCTCCCGGCGACGCGCCCGAGGCCGAGCTGTGGATCGGGGCCCACCCCAAGGCCCCCTCCCGGGTCGTGTCGCCGGCCGGGCTCGGAACGCTGGACCTCGTGGTCCAGGGCGACCCCGTGAACATCCTCGGCCCCGAGGTCTGCGACCGGTTCGGGAACGAGCTGCCGTTCCTCCTCAAGGTGCTCGCGGCAGCCCAGCCCCTCTCGATCCAGGCCCACCCCAGCCAGGAGCAGGCCCGCCGCGGCTGGGCGCGGGAGAACGCGGAGGGCATCCCCGTCGACGCCCCCCGCCGCAACTACCGCGACCCCAACCACAAGCCCGAGCTCGTGTGCGCGCTGGGGCCCTTCACCGCCCTGCGCGGCTTCCGGCCCCCCGACGAGATCGCCCGCAACCTGGAGCCGGTGGTGCGCCCCGAGCTGGCGCCGGAGCTGGGACGCCTCGCGCGCGAGGCCTCGCCGCTCGCGCTGCGGGCCCTCTTCGCGCGCCTCATGACCCTCGACCCGGAGGAGCAGGCGCCGGTCCTCAAGCGGTCCACCGTCGAGGCGACCCGCCGCCGCAAGACCGACCCCGCGTGGGAGTGGGTCGCCCGCCTCATGACCCACTACCCCGGGGACGTCTCCGTCCTCAGCCCGCTCTACCTCAACCTGCTGGCGCTCTGCGCCGGCGACGCGCTCTTCCTCCCCGCCGGCGAGCTCCACGCCTACCTCGAGGGGACGGCGCTCGAGATCATGGCCAACTCCGACAACGTCCTGCGGGGCGGCCTCACCCCGAAGCACGTGGACGTGCCGGAGCTGCTGGCCACGCTCGTCTTCCAGGGACGGCCGCCCGAGGTGCTGAGGCCCGTCGACGCGGGCCCCGGCGAGAAGGCCTACCGCGCGCCGGCGCGGGAGTTCGAGCTCGGGCTCCTCGAAGTCTCCGCCGCGCGCCCCTTCGCCCCGAGCCCGGGGCGCGGCGTCGAGATCCTCCTCGGCCTGTCCGGCGACACGGCGGTCCGCGTCGACGGCACGCCCACCCCGCTCGGCCAGGGCCGCGCGGTCCTCGTTCCCGCCTCGGTCCCCTCCTACGGGATCGAGGGCGAGGGGCGGGTGTGCCGCGCGCGAGTGCCTGCGTAGCCTGAAGCTCGGGCCGCCGCCGCTCGCCACGCTACTTCGGGCGGCGGGCGGCCGCCCAGGCCTGGAACTCGGCCTCCATCGCCTCCGTCCACCTCGAGTCGATCTGGCCGGGCGTGTACCTGCCCGCCCGGAGCATCGCGTGGCCCCACTCGTCGCGCCGGCGGACGTCCTCGGAGCTCGCGACGACGCGCTCGACGAGCTGGGGCGGGACGAAGGTCAGCCCCTCGGGGTCGCTCAGCACGACGTCGCCCGGCAGCACGGTGACGCCCCCGATGCGGATCGGCACGTTGAGGCCGACGAGCGTCACGTCCGCCAGAGCGCTGGGGTGGAAGCCGCGCACGAAGCCCTGGAAGCCCTCGATCTCGAGGAGGCCCGAGAGGTCGCGCACCGAGCCGTCGACCACCAGGCCCTTCCCCGTCTTGGCGAAGACCGACGTGCCGAGGTTGTCCCCGACGAACGTTCCCCTCTCGATCTTCCCGTAGAGGTCGACCACGAGGACGTCGCCGGGCAGCAGGGTGTCGATCACCCAGGAGTTGTGCCTCATGCCCTGGCGCCCCTCGGCGGCGCCGGCCCGGTCGATCGCGCCCTGGAGATCCGGGCGCAGGGGCACGTAGGCGGCGGTGACCACGCGCCCGACCAGCCTCCGCCCCGCGGGCCCCGCGTTGATCTCCTTCCAGCCGCTCTCGAACTGCTGCCGGTAGCCGGCGCCGTTCAGGACGCCCCACGCCTCCTCGGCGGTCACGGCCTTCATCCGCTCCAGGAGCCCGTCGGGCACCTTCGGCCGCCCGTCTGCGAAGCGCTCCCCCTTCCACTCCGAGCTCAGCGCCACGCGCTGCTCCGTCGAGAACATGCCGAGCTGCGCCTCGGCCCGGCCGGCAACCGCGGCCAGCGCGAGCGCCAGTACTGCCCGCATCCGGTTCTGCATTCTCCGCCTCCCGCGTGAGGGCGCGGCGAGGGTAGCACGCCGTGCGCCCCCTTCGCGCCGCGGCCTCACTCTGGTAGCCTCCGTCCGATGGCTCCGCCCCTGACACCCCGCCGCGTCTGGATCGCCCGCGCACTCGCCGTCCTGGTGGACCTCTCCCAGGTGGCCCTTCTGCCCGCCGAGCTCACACCGCTGAACAACGTGATCGACGTGGCCACCGCCGCCGCCATGGTCGCTCTCGTGGGCTGGCACTGGGCGTTCCTTCCCACGTTCCTGGCCGAGCTCGTGCCGTTCGTCGACCTCGTCCCCAGCTGGACGCTCGCCGTGGTGATCGCGACCCGGGGCCGAGCCGCCCCGCCTCCCCCGGCCCTTACTCCCCCGGCTCAGCCGCCGCGGGAGGGGTCGGGCTCGTAGAGCAGGCCGATCTCGTAGAGGCCGGGGGGCAGGTCGAAGCGCACGCTCCCGAGGCCGTCGAGCCGCAGGCGTCGCTCGTCTCCGCCGTCGCGCGAGAGGTGCACGACGATGTCGCTGAGGTTGGGGATGTCCGGCAGCTGGACCTGCAGGTACGAGTGGCGGACGCCGTCCGGCCCCTCCTCGTCGAAGACGCGCAGCGGCCCGAAGTCGGCCAGCCCCGGCACGTCCTCGGGGACCCGGATGCGCGGCGTCGGGTGCCCCAGCCGCTCCTTGATGTAGTTCTGCAGGGCGACTTCGACCTCCATGAGCCGGAACAGCGAGCGGGCCACGCGGTTCTTGCGAAGGATGCGCAGCAGCGGCACCGCGACCAGGTCGCGGGCGAGCGCGTACTCGCCGGCCGCGATGAGCGTCGCCAGCTGGTCCAGGCTCTTGAAGAGCATCCCGCTCTCCACGGGGGCGAGCCGCACGCTCGAGACCTCGAGCAGGATCGTCTCCAGCAGGCCGAGCGAGTCGCGGCTCTCGCGCCGGCGGTCGACCGCGTCGCCGAGGTCCTCCCAGGCCGTCTGCACGAGCGTGGGCACGAGGCGGAAGAACGTGGCCTTGATCTCCCGCGAGGACCCCTCGGCCAGGGTCGGGACGAGGGCCTGGAAGAAGACGACGAAGCTCTCGACCGCCTGCGCCGCGTCCCGGCGCGGGCTGCGGCGCGCGGCCTCGATGAGGCCGTTGCAGCGCTCGGCGAGCGCGTGCGGTCCGAGCCCCTGGAACGCCTGCTCCGTGAGCGGCGGCCCTCCCGCCGAGAGCGGGGCGAGGAAGGCCGCCAGCGTCTCCCGGTACCCGCGCGCGTCCGCCGCGCCCTGCGCGGCGGAGGACACCGCCATCCCAGAGTCCGCGACCAGCCCCTCGAGCTCCGACAGGAAGGCCGGGTCGAACGTTTCCTTGGCGGGCGGTTCCGGGATCGCAACCTCCTCGTTGCAGTGTAAGCGCGTCGGTCCGGACGGGCAACGAGGCTGGCGCCCCCGTCCCGAATGCGCATACACTCCGCCCGTCCGGCCATGAGGCGGCTCCTCCGACACGTCTCGCGTCTCGTGCCCGCCCTGGTGTCCCTGGGCCTGCTCGCCTACGTGGTCCGCTCCGCCGACCTCGGCCGAGCCCTCGGGCTCGTGAACTCGCTCGGCTGGCGCCTGCCGCTGCTCCTGCTCCCCAACCTGCTGGCCGTCCTCTCGGAGGCGCTCGGCTGGTGGATCTCCTTCGGCCGGCTCGACGGGCGGCCCCGCTTCCGCGGGCTGCTCGCGGTGCGGGTGATGGTCGACGCCCTCATGCTCGGCCTGCCCTCCGGCTCCGTCGTGTCGGAGACCCTGCAGCCCTACCTCCTCAAGCAGCACTGCGGCGTTCCGACCGAGCTCGGCATCGTCGCCACCGTGGCCAGGAAGTTCTTCGTGGTCGTCTCGCACGGCCTGTTCCTCGCCGTCGCCACGCTGCTCGCCTGGCCGCTGCTCGACGCCGACTCGAACGCGACGATCGGCCGGGCCGGCCTGCCCTGGCTCCTCCTCGCCACCTCGGCCGCGCTCGTGGCGGCCTCCCTGGCCGGCGTCCTCGCCACCGCCCACGGCCGCCTCGCCCACCGCCTGCACCGCGGCCTCGACCGCCTCGGCGGGCGCTGGATGGGCGCGTGGCTCGAGCGCAACGCCCTGCGGTTCCGGCACACGGACGACGTCCTTTCCGCCTTCTTCCGCCGCGAGCCGGCCGGCCTCGTCCCCTCGATTGCCCTCTACCTCGCGGGCTGGCTCGTCCGCTCGCTGGAGACCTGGCTGTTCCTGCGCCTGCTGGGGGTCGACGTGCCTCTCCCCGCGGCGATGGTCATCGAGACGGCGCTCATCCTGGTCCGCGCGCTGGCGGTGCCGGTGCCCGGTGGCCTCGGCGTCCAGGACGCGGGCTACGTGCTGTGCCTGCGCGCCCTCGCCGTCCCGGACGCGACCACGGTTGGCACGGCGTTCGTCCTGCTCAAGCGGGGCAAGGACCTCTTCTGGGTCGTGCTCGGCTTCGTCCTGATGGGGCTGGGCCGCCGCCGGAGCGAGGCCCTGCCTGCCGCCCCTCCCGCCGCGGAGGGCGGGCCCGCCTAGTCCTCGCGGCCCGGGCGGCGGAAGGCCCGGATGTCCACCACGTTCCCGGCCGGCGTCTCCCCGGCCGACACCGGGGCCGGGACCGGCTCGGCCTCCGGCGCGCCCTCCGCCTCGAAGCGCAGGCCGAAGCCGGCCGCGGGGTCGGCGAACGCGACGAGCGCCGCGAACGGGACGTGCAGCCGCTCCGGGGCTCCCCCGAAGCGCAGGCTCACGGAGAAGGCGTCCTCGCCCACCGCGAGGTCCCAGAACTGGTGCTGGAGGACGATCGTCATCTCCTCCGGGTGCAGCGCATGGAGCGCCCGCGGGATCGCGACCCCGGCGTACGAGGTCCGGAAGGTCAGGTAGAAGTGGTGCTCGCCCGGCAGGCCGTCGCTCGCGGCGACGCGCAGCGCCTGGCGGGGCACGTCGCGGAGCGCCTCGCGCACCAGGCGGGCGTAGTCGAGCGGGTCGTCGGGCACGGCCCATTGTAGTGCGCGTCTTGTCTCGCCGCTTCGCGTGTGCTTCACTCCCGCCATGAGACTCGTCACGCGCCCCGACCTCGACGGGCTCACCTGCGCCGTGCTGCTCTCGCAGTGCGAGCATCTCGACTCGATCGAGCTCGTCCATCCCCAGGACGTCACCGACCGGCGGGTCGCCATCGGGCAAGGCGACATCCTGGCGAACCTGCCCTACCACCCGTCCTGTGGGATGTGGTTCGACAACCACCTCCTCACGGACGCCAGGGCGATGCCCCCGACCGGGTTCCGGGGACGCTACGGCAAGGCCCCGAGCGCGGCCCGGCTCGTCTACGAGCACTACGCTCCCGCCCACCCCGAGCTCGCCCGGCACGAGACGCTCCTGGCGGAGACCGATCGCCTGGACTCGGCCCAGCTCTCGCTGCACGACGTCGTGGCGCCCTCGGGGTACATCCTCGTCGGCCTCACGCTGGACTCCCGGACCGGCCTCGGCAGCCTGCGCGAGTACTTCGACCTCCTGCTGCCCGTCGTCCGCGACCACCCGGTCGAGGAGGTGCTCGCGCTGCCCGAGGTGCGCGAGCGGACCGCGCGCATGCGCGAGCAGGACCACGCGTTCCGCGAGGCCGCCCTCGCCCACTCCCGCCTCGACGGCAACGTGGTCCTCACCGACTTCCGCCCCCTCGACCCCCTCCCGATCGGCAACCGCTTCCTCGTCTTCACCCTCTTCCCGCAGGCGAACGTGGCCGTGCGCGTCCAGTGGGCACCGGGACGCGAGACGGTGGCCGTCTCGACCGGGAGGTCGATCTTCAACCGCACCTCCCACGCCAACGTCGGCGTCCTCATGTCCCTCTACGGGGGCGGGGGACACGTCGGCGCCGGCGCCTGCCACCTGCCGGCCGCGACCGCCGACGCACGGATCACCGAGATCGTCGCTGCCCTGAAGCGCAATGCCTGAGCTGGTCGTCGGGGCGAACCTGCCCTGGCTCGACTACGGGCAGGACTTCGGCGCGAGCGCCTGGCGGCCGGAAGGGGGGCTCGCCCGCCCCGAGCGCCGGGAGCGGCTCCGGCGCGCCCTGGGGGAGCTCGCGGAGAGCGGGGCGAGGCTCGTGCGCTGGTGGCTCCTCGGCGACGGCCGGGCCGGGCTCCGCGAGGACGCGGGCGGGCGAGTGACCCTCGACGACCGGGTCGTCCCGGACCTCGAGGCCGCGCTCGAGGCCCTCCGGGAGACCGGCCTGCGGGCCCTCTTCGTCCTCACCGACTTCCTGTGGTTCGACGCGCCCCGGCGAGTGGACGGCGTCCAGCTGGGCGGCCGCCGTCACCTCGTCCGCGACCTGCCCCGGCGCGCCGGCGTGCTCGAGCACGTCTTCGCGCCGCTCGCCGAGCGCTTCGGCCGGGAAGGCGCGATCGCCGGCTGGGACCTCCTCAACGAGCCGGAGTGGGCGACGCTCGGCGTGGGAACGTTCGACCCACGGCGCTCGATCTCGCGCCGCGAGATGCGCGCGTTCCTGGCCGAGCTCCTCGCGGTCTTCCGCGCCCGCGCCACCCAGCCGCTCACCGTCGGCCTCGCCAGCGCCCGGTGGGTGGGGCTCGTGGACGGACTCGACCTCGACCAGCTGCAGGTGCACTGGTACGAGAGCCTCGACTCCGTCACGGCCCTCGCCCGACCCGTCGAGCTGATCGGGGGCCCCCGCCCCGTGATCCTCGGCGAGTTCCCGACCCGGGGCGCCTCGATCGGGCCGCGGGCGATCCTCGACCTCGCGCGAGGTGCCGGCTACCGGGCCGCCCTCGCCTGGTCGGCCCTCGCCACGGACCGCGCGACCGACGGCCTCGCCTGCCACGCCGCCCTGCGCGCGTGGAGCGGCCGGGAGACCGAAGGCCCCACCCGGGCCTGACGCCATGCCCGTCTACCGCCTCGACGAGCGCCTGCTGTTCCCGCCCCCGGAGCGCGGGCCCCGCCGCGGCCCGATCGCGGTCGGCGGCGACCTCCGCCCGGAGCGGCTGCTCCTCGCCTACTCGATGGGCATCTTCCCCTGGCAGGGAGAGCCGCTACACTGGCACTCGCCCGACCCCCGGATGGTCCTCCTCGCCGACGAGGTGCGCGTGTCGCGCAGCCTGCGCCGGACGATGAAGCGCGGGACCTTCCGCCTGACCGTGGACAGCGCCTTCACCGATGTGATGATCGCCTGCGCCACCGTGCCCCGGCCCGGCCAGGACGGCACGTGGATCACGCCCGGCATGGTGGAGTCCTACACGGAGCTCCACCGCCGGGGCGTCGCCCACTCGGTCGAGGCCTGGGAGGGGGACGTGCTCGCCGGCGGCCTCTACGGCCTGTCGCTCGGCGCGGCCTTCTTCGGCGAGTCGATGTTCGCCCACCGGACGGACGCCTCGAAGGTGGCTTTCGTCACCCTCGTCGAGCAGCTGGGGCGCTGGGGGATCCCCCTCGTCGACTGCCAGGTCCACACCGACCACCTCGCGTCCCTCGGCGCGAGAGAGTGGCCCCGGCGCGAGTTCCTCGCCGCGCTGCACGCCGCGCTCGACCGGCCGACGCGCCTCGGGCCCTGGCGCTTCGACGGGGCCTAGTAGCGCCCCGAGCGCAGCCGGCCGAGTGCCGTCTCGAAGTCCGCCGGCCACGGGCTCTCGATCGCGAGGGGGCGGCCGCCGAGCGGGTGCCTCAGGCGGAGCCGCCAGGCGTGGAGCATGAGCCGCGGGACGTCGGCCCCACCACCGTAGGTGCGGTCCCCGAGCACCGGCATCCCGGCGTGCGCGAGATGGGCCCGCACCTGGTGCTTGCGGCCGGTGAGGGGACGCACCTCCACGAGAAGGCCCCCCGGCAGGACCTCCCGCACGATCACCTCCGTCTCGGCCGGCTTCGCCCCCTCGCCTCCCACCACGACGCGGCGCGAGGCCCCCGGGGGCCCCAGCGGAGCTGCGACTCGGAAAACGCGCGACGGCAGCGGCCGGGGCCGGGCGGTCAGGGCGAGGTACGTCTTCTCGACCTCGCGGCCGGCGAAAGCGCGAGAGAGCCCCTCGTTCGCCCGCGGGTCCGTCGCGAACAGCACGACCCCGGAGGTGTCCCGGTCCAGCCGCTGGTGCACGGCGAGGTAGCCGCCGCGGCCCGACTCCCGCAGGGTGCGCTCGACGTGGGACACGAGGCTGGGGCGCGAGGAGTCGGCCGTCGGATGGGTCGGCAGCCCCGGCGGCTTGTCGACGGCAAGCAGCGAGTCGTCGCGATACAGGATCGCCTTCGCGGTGAGCACGAACGGCCGGTCGGTCTCCGTCGCCCGCGGCGCCAGCCGCTCGGGGCGGACCGCCGCCTCCACGAGCTGCCCCGTGCGCAGCGGGCGCCCCGCGCTCGTCCACGCCTCCCCGTTCACCCGCACCGCGCCGGACGCCACCAGCGCACGAACTCGCGCCCGGGGGACGGGCCGGGAAAGGGCCGCGTCCAGCCACTCCGCGAGCAGGTCACCCAGGCGACTCCCGGCCTCCCCGGGCGCCACCCGCCGGCGGAGGGTTCGGCCTGCCTCGCCGCGCCGCGTGTCCACGCCCGGAGGCTACCACCTCCGGCGGCGAAGGCCCCCGGGGCCGGTTTGGCACTATGATCGGGCCGATGGCGAGCCAGAAGCTCTACAAGGTCACCTTCCTCAACCAGGGGCAGGTGTACGAGGTCTACGCGAAGCGGGTGAGCCAGGGCGGCCTGCTGGGCTTCATCGAGGTCGAGGGCCTCGTCTTCGGCCAGAAGACCACGGTCGTCGTCGATCCCACCGAGGAGCGGCTGCAGCGGGAGTTCGACGGCGTGAAGCGCTGCTACCTGCCCATGCACTCGGTCGTCCGGGTGGACGAGGTCGAGAAGCCGGGCCCGAGCCGCATCAGCGACGCGGCGAAGGGCGCCAACGTGGCCGCCTTCCCGGTTCCCTACTTCAAGCCGGGCAACAAGCCGGAGTCCTGAGCCGGCGCATCCGGCACCAGCTGCCGGAAGAGGCTCGACTCGCGCTTGAAGAAGCCCTCGGTGTGGAAGGAGTCGGCGAGGCGCAGGCCCTCGTAGTCGACGTGGTGGCCGACCTCGTGGAGCAGCGTCCTCAGGAACGTGCGGAAGGCGACCACCCGGCGGTGCCGCGCCGTGCGCATCCACAGCTGGATCCTCGCCGGCCCGCGCTCCTCCCGGGTGTAGAGCCCGTGCAGCTCGCCCCAGCCGGACGAGGGCCGGGCCGCCAGGACCTCGACCTTCACCGCGGGCAGCCCGAGCTGGGTCGCGAGGCCGTTGGCGAGGCGCGCGGCCGCCGCCTCGACTCCGCGCCGCTCCTCGCTCTCGAGCGCCGCCCTCAGCTCCGCCACGAGCCCGTGCAGGAGCGCGGGGTGCGGCAGGTCGAAGGTCGTCACGGCGTCGCTCCGGCGGTAGATCGCCCGGTCGCGCTCCGACAGGCGGTCGTAGTAGGCGAAGGGCATCCCCTCCCGATTCTAGCGGGTGACGCCAAGCCCGGAGCCGACTCCGAATCGATCAAACCCACCCCCCCCCGTGCGAAATGTGTGTCAAATCTGTTGACGCGAGCCCGCCCGGGTGCGTACCTTAGAATCGGGGGCGATTCGCGCCGTCCCGGCCGCCGCGGCCGAGGGGGGCGAAGGCGCCGACCGGGCGGTCGCACTTCGCGGAGAGCGCCATGATCAACGCGCCTGTCGTCCCTCGGGCCGCGCGCAACGCCTTCGACGAGCACCGTACGCTGCGCTCCCTCCTCGCCCAGGTCGAGTCGGCCTTCACCCGCAGCGCCCCCCGCGCCGGCAGCGGCCCCGACGTGGTGGCCGCCCGCCTCGACACCCTGCGCGGCCCCCTCGGGGCCCACTTCGAAGAGGAGGAGCGCTCCCACCTCTTCGAGGACATCGAGGAACGCGCTCCCGACCAGGCCCCCGCCTGCGCCCGGCTGCGGGCGGAGCACGCGGCGCTGCTCCGCCGGCTCGACTTCCTCCGCGCGGCCCGTCCGGAGGACCGGCGGAGAGAGACCTGGGCCCGCGAGGTACGGGCGTTCCTCGCGGACATGAACGGCCACGAGTCCCGGGAGGCCGACCTCCTCACCCGCACGCTCGACGGGTCGGACGGGGTGGGCGACTAGCACCCGAGCGCGCCCCGCGCGCGAGGGATCTCGAAGGCCTCGGTGGGGGCCGGTCCCTCCTGGCGGGACGGAATGCGCGTGCCTGGCCCGCTCGAGGGCTGGTTAGCGGATGCCCGTCTTGTGCTCCTCGATGAGGCGCTCTACGACCTCGGGCTCGGCCAGGGTGGTCAGGTCCCCGAGGCCGTCGTACTCGGAGGCCGCGATCTTGCGCAGGATGCGGCGCATGATCTTGCCGCTGCGGGTCTTCGGAAGGCCGGAGGCGATGTGGATGACCTCGGGCGCGGCGAAGGCGCCGATCACGTGGCGGACCTGCTCCTTGAGCGCCCCTTGAAGCTGGTCACGGTCGGCCGAGGCGTAGTCCGCGGTGGGCAGCACGTAGGCGTAGATGGCCTGCCCCTTGATCGGGTGCGGGAAGCCGACCACCGCTGCCTCCGCCACCGCCTCGTGGGCCACGAGGGCGCTCTCGATCTCCGCCGTGCCCAGGCGGTGCCCGGAGACGTTCAGCACGTCGTCGATGCGGCCCGTGATCCAGTAGTACCCGTCCTCGTCGCGACGCACGCCGTCGCCGGTGAAGTAGTAGCCGGGATACTGTGTGAAGTACGTTTCCTTGAAGCGGTGGTGGTCGCCCCACACGGTGCGGGCCTGCCCCGGCCACGGCGTCGCCAGGCAGAGGGCGCCGCTGACGCCGTTGCCCTCGAGCACCTTCCCGTCGTTCGTGTCCAGCACCACCGGCTTGATGCCGAAGAAGGGCAGGGTCGCCGAGCCCGGCTTCGTGGGCGTGACCCCGGGGAGGGGCGTGATCAGGATGCCGCCGGTCTCGGTCTGCCACCACGTGTCGACCACCGCGCAGCGGCTCTCCCCCACCACGTCGTGGTACCAGCGCCAGATCTCGGGGTTGATCGGCTCGCCGACGCTGCCGAGGACGCGCAGCGAGTCGCGCCGGTAGCGCTTCACCCACTCGTCGCCGCCGTGGGCCAGGGCGCGAAGCGCGGTGGGGGCGGTGTACAGGATGTTGACCCCGAGGTCGTCGACGATGCGCCAGTAGCGGCCCGGGTCCGGGTAGCCGGGTGTCGACTCGAACATCACCGTGGTCGCCCCGTTCGCGAGCGGGCCGTAGACGATGTAGGTGTGGCCGGTGATCCAGCCCACGTCGGCGGCGCAGAAGAAGACGTCGCCCGGGTGGTAGTCGAAGACCATCTTGTGGGTGTAGGCGGCGTAGACGAGGAAGCCCCCGGTCGTGTGCATGAGGCCCTTCGGCTTGCCCGTGCTGCCCGAGGTGTACAGGATGAAGAGCGGGTCCTCCGCTCCCATCCACTCGTTCGTGCAGGTCGAGCGCTGCTTGCGGCACTCCTCGTCGAGCCAGAGGTCGCGCCCGGGCAGCATGGGCACCTCGTGGTCGGTGCGGCGCGCCACCAGCACCGTCTCCACCATCGACATGCCCTCGACCGCCCGGTCCACGGTCTTCTTCAGAGGGATGCGCTTGCCGCCCCGGAGCCCCTCGTTCGCGGTGACCACCATGCGGCAGCGCGCGTCCACGATCCGGTCGCGCAGCGCCTCGGCGCTGAAGCCGCCGAACACGACGGAGTGCACGGCGCCGATGCGCGCGCAGGCGAGCATCGTGTAGACGAGCTCGGGCATCATGCCCATGTAGATGCAGACGCGGTCCCCGCGGCGGATCCCGTGCGAGAGGAGCACGTTCGCGATGCGGCAGACGTTGTGCTTCAGCTCGCGGTAGGAGACGTGGCGGTAGGCCCCCGGCTCGTCCTGGGCCCAGATGATCGCGGTGCGGTCGCCGAGGGCGTCGAGGTGCCGGTCGACGCAGTTGAAGGACGCGTTGAGCCGCCCGGCGGAGAACCACGCGAAGTCGACCTCGTCGTAGTCCGCGTCGAAGACGTTCTGCCAGGGGTGGAACCAGCTGATCGCCTTCGCCTGCTCGGCCCAGAACCACGCGGGGTTGTCGAGCGAGAGTCGATAGAGCCGCTCGTACTCCGCCTTGCTGCTCAGGTGCGAGCGCGCGGCGACTTCGGGCTTGACGGGATACAGGTCGGACACCGGACGCCTCCTTGTATCGACAACTGACCGGGTGAGGCGAGATTCTGCCCTCCCCGGCGGCTGTGCGCAAGGCGTCGGCCTCCCGGGGCGGAGGCACGGATCTCAGCCCCGCAGCCGGCGCGCGATCCAGACGGTCCGGTGGACGGCGGTGCCGAGGGCGCCCACCGCCGTGACCACCAGCACCCAGAAGAGCACGGTCCCCTCGGGCTGGCCGAGGGCGCGGCTCGTGACCGGGTCGAAGAGGCACCCCAGGATCTGGAGGACCAGCCGCTCGGCCCGCTGCATGAGCCCGCCGGAACCGGAGACGCCGACCGTCTCGCCCCGGGCCTGGGCATAGCTCACGAGGAGCGACCCGCCGAGGCCGGCGGCCACGACGAGCGGCCCTCCGGGGCGCCCGGCGAAGTAGACGGCGAAGCCGAGGAACGCGGCCGTCTCGACGAAGCGATCGAGGGTGGAGTCGATGAACTTGCCATAGGGGGACGCCAGCTTCCGCGCCCGTGCCAGCCGGCCGTCGAGGATGTCGCAGACGCCGGCGAGCGCGATCGTCCAGCCCCCGGCCTCGAGGCGGCCGAGGCCGATGAGGACACCGCTCGCGACGCCGAAGAGGAGCCCGCCGGCGTTCATCAGGTCCGGCCCCGCCCCGAGGCGGAGAAGCGCCCGCTCGACCGGCCCGATCGCCCACATGAACCAGTGCACGAGGAAGTCGCCGACGCCCAGCAGGAAGCTCGAGCCCTTCCGCTCCGCGTCGGCGTCGCGCCGGCCGCGGCGCCGGAGGGCGAAGGCGGGCATCGAGAGAAGCGCCGCGCCGAGGACGATCACCAGCACCAGGAGGGTCGGGCTCATGACGGGCTCCCCTTGCGGTCCCTGTCGCGCAGGTAGCGGAAGACGCGGCCCCAGAGGAATATCCAGGGCCAGCGGCGCTCCCGCTCGGTCAGCACGATCGGCTCGCCGCCGTGGCGGCTCGCCTTGCGAACGATGTAGTCGAGCCAGCCCTCGAACGTCACGACGTGCTTGAGCCAGCGCGCGGTGGCCCGCACGATCGAGCGCCGGAAGTACAGCTCGAGGCGGAACCGCTCGAGGGCGCCCACCGGTCGGACGGGGGCGAAGGAGCCGGGGTGGCCCGGCACGGGCACGAGGTCTCCGCGCGCCGCCAGCTCCTGCAGAAGAGCCTCGAACACCGGGACCTGCTCGCTCTCCTGGGCCTGCCAGAGCGCGTGGGCACGTCCGGCCGGCTCGGGCCGGACCTCCCACCGCATGGACGTCCGCAGGGCGGACTGGCCGTAGGCCTTCGCGTCGAAGCGCGCGGGGAGCCAGGGCCGGGACCAGCGCCAGGTCTCGCGGTGAGACGAGACGAGGCCTTCCAGAAGGAGCCCACGCGCATCCCGGTCGCGGGAATGGAGGATGCGCGTGGGTTGGAAGAGGCGGCCGATGCAGAAGTGGTCGTGCCGGTGCGCCGAGGTCTCGCGGCGGAAGGTGTCGTACCGGATGACCGAGGCCTTGACGTGCACGTCCCCGGGCTCGAAGCGGAGCGAGAGCTGCGTGGGCGGCAGCCAGCGGCTCACCGGGGCGACGAGCCCCGGCCGCTTGCCCGTGAGCCCGGCCCGTCGGATCGCCTCGTAGAAGGGCCGATACGCGTCGACGAGAACGAACACGTCGTAGGCGCTCCACGTGTTGGCCCGCGCGGCCCCGGTGCGGCGGGAGCCGAAGAACACGAGGCCGACGAGCGCCTCCCCCGCGGCGGCGCGCAGCCTGTCCACCGCGCCGTCCAGGGCCGGGTCGTCGGACGGGGACAGGGCCCGCTCGGCGACCGCGAGCTCGAGTGCGGCGTCCGCCGCTCGCTCCGCCGCGCTCATCGCCCGGGGACCAGGACGGAGAGGGCCTTCGGCACCGCCTCGATGACGACCTCGGCCGAGCGGGCCTGGTTCCACTCGCCGTCCGTCTCGTAGGCGGGCGGGGCGGCGAAGCGGTACACGAGGCGCCTTGCCGACACCGCGCTGACCCGCGGGTGCTTCAGGTGCGTGCCCCGGAGGAGCCGGACGAGCGCTTTCACCCGCCCCCCGAGGCCCATGTTGCCGAAGGCCACGGCCTCGAGCTTCCCGTCCTCGAGGTCGGCGTGCGGAGCCACGTGGAATCCCCCACCGAAGATGCGGGCGTTCGCCACGATGAGCATCAGCAGGTCGCTCCTGCCGATCGGTCGGCCGTCGGCCTCCCCCTCGAGCGCGAAGCCGCGGTACGAGCCCAGCTGGCGCAGGGCGCAGTACAGATAGAGCACCCCGCCCTCGAGGTAGGCCACGTGCCAGGAGTCCTCGAGCACGGCCACGTCGTAGCCGAACCCGGCGATGTTCAGGAAGTGCCTGTCCTCGATCCGCCCCACGTCGATCGTGCGCGTCACCCCGTCGAGGACGATGCGGCAGCACGCGTCGACGTCGCGGGGCGGGATGCCGAGCGTCTTCGCGAGGTCGCACCCCGTGCCGCCGGGCACGAGGCCGAGCGACGCCGGTACCCCGGTGCGCAGGATGGCGTTGCCGACGTTGCTCCAGGTCCCGTCGCCGCCCACCGCCACGATGCGCCGGAAGCCGCGGCGGACCGCCTCCTCGGCGAGACGCCCCTCGTCCCCCGGCCCCTGGGTGAGGCCGTGCTCGAGCCGTTTCGCCGGGGAGAGCGCCCGCAGCACGGGAGCCACGAACTGCGCCCCCCGGCCCTTGCCGGAGTGCGGGTTGAAGACGACGTAGATGGAGTCGTCCACCGGGGAGGGAGGGGCCGAGCGGCCCTTCGCTACAGCTTGGCCAGGGGGTCGAAGAGCTGGCAGCCGTTCCGCATCCACATCTCGCGGAAGGGCGTCTCGTAGACCTCGGAGAGCACGATGTCCTTGTTGAACGCGTTGTCGAGGAGCACGATCCGGCCCGTCTCCTCCTCGTGCTCGCTCTTCTCGCCCTCGAAGAGGATGTTCGCGAGGTAGCTCCCGGACTCGTCCTTCTGGAAGGACTGGTAGAGGTGCGACACCGTCTGCCACGAGTGGTCGGTGATCGTCATCTCCATCGCCGGGACGCCCTCGGCGGTCACCTTCGCCGTGCACCGTCCCTTCTCGCGGACGAGCTCGACCCCCACGTCCTCCATCCAGTGCGGGAGGTGCCACCGCTCGATCGCGTGCTCGCGGGCGGCCTTCGTGGTGGTCGCCACCTGCCAGGGGTAGAACGCCCCCTTGGGCAGCCGGCCGTCGCGGATGAGCGGGGCGACGAGCACCGCGTACACGACCTCGCCGTACTCCCCCACCTCGCTCTCGTCGAAGTCGAAGACCGTGACGGCAAGTACGCTCGTCCCGTGGTGGGGCTCGATGGGCTCCATCCCCTTCGGGAGGATCCGCCGCGCGTTGTCGGTCGGGAACTCGAAGAAGCCGTTGATCGCGTCGCGGTAGCCGTATCGCGTTATCCCTGGCAAATCCCCTCCTCGCGCAGAACGCCGGCAATCGTCTGCAGCGCCGTCTCGAGGTCCGCCTCGCTGTGCGCCGCGGAGACGGAGATCCGCAGGCGCGACTTGTGCTTCGGCACCGCCGGGTAGGTCACCGGGTTCAGGAAGAGGCCGCGGTCCTGGATCTTCTCCGCCACCGAGAGAACCTTGGCGTCGTTGTTGACCATCACCGGCATGACCTGCGAGTTGGACTTGCCGATGTCGACGCCCTCCTCCGCGAACCGCCGGCGCAGGAACGCGACGTTGCTCCAGAGCTTCGCCCGCAGCTGCGGCTCGGAGGCCGCGATGCGCAGGGCGGCGAGGAGGCCCGCGGTGAGGACCGGGGAGAGGTTGCACGAGAAGAAGCGCGAGCGCGCGAACGCGTTCACGTAGTCGATGAGCTCGCGGGTCCCGGCCACGAAGCCGCCCTGCCCGCCCAGGCTCTTCGAGAAGGTGCCGAGGTGGAAGTCCACCTCCTTGTCGAGGCCGAAGTGCTCGGCCACGCCCCGCCCGTTGGGCCCGAAGAGGAAGGTCGAGTGGGCCTCGTCGATCAGCATGCGCGCCCCGTGGCGCTTCGTCACCTCCAGGATCTCCGGGAGGGCGCACATGTCCCCGTCCATCGAGTAGACGCCCTCGACCACGACCAGCTTCTTGCCCTTCACCCCGGCGATCTTGCGCTCGAGGTCGAGCGGGTTGTTGTGCCGGAAGAAGACGGTCTTCGACTTGGCGAGGATGGCCCCGTCCACGATCGACGCGTGCGAGTACTGGTCGAGGAGGATGGTGTCGCCCGACCGCATCAGCGCGGAGATGAAGCCGACGTTCGCGCTGTAGCCCGTCGGGAAGATGATGCAGGCTTCCTTGCCCTTGAACCGCGCGAGCTCGGCCGCGAACTCCTCGTGCACGTCGAACGTCCCGGACAGGATCGGCGAGCCCGAGGCGCCCAGCCCGTACTTGTCGAGGGCCTCGGCCGCCGCCGCCTTCACCTCCGGCCGGTACGAGATGCCGAGGTAGTTGTAGGAGGCCAGGTTCAGCAGGTCCTGCCACTGGCCGGTCTTCCCGTTCTTCACCCGCACGTGGGTGGTGGGGGCCGAGCCCAGGGCCTCCTGGTACAGGTAGTACCCGTTCGGCCGCGCATCGCGGTACCAGTCGGCGTACGGCCTCAGGAGGTTGACGGGGTCGTCGCCGGCGCCATAGTAGAAGTTGCTGTAGTCGTACTCCGAGAACTCCGGCTTCTCGGCTGCCGTCTTCTGGGCCGCCTCCATCGTGTCACTTCCCTCTCTTGTCATGGACCTTCACCCCCGCCACGCGGGGAGCGCGAGGCCGTCGACCGCGACGGCGGACGCGCCATCATATCAGGAGCCCGCGGGGTTGCGACCCGTCGTCCCGCGGGGCCGGTAGAGCTCCCCCGCCACCCGCCGCGCGAGGCCGCGAGGGGCCAGGCGCTGCACCACGAACCCCAGGAGGCGGTTCGACCACCCGGCCACGACGCGCACCCGGCCCCGGTCGAGGCCCCGGAAGGACGCCTGCACCACCTGGTCGGCGCTCAGCATCGGCATGCGCATCACCAGCTGCCCCGGGTGCGTCCCGGCCACGTCCAGGAACTCCGTGGCCGTGATCCCCGGGCAGAGCGCCTGCACCCGGATGCCAGTCCCGCGCAGCTCTTCCGCGAGACCCTCGGTGAAGGACAGCACGAACGCCTTGGTGGCCGCGTACACCGTCAGGTACGGGACCGGCTGGAACGCGGCGTTCGAAGCGACGTTCACGATCCGGCCGCCGCCCCGCGCCCGCATGCCCGGGAGGAAGGCGCGGGTGAGCTCCACCAGCGCCCGCACGTTGACGTCGAGCATCGCCCGGATCGCCTCCTCGCGCTGCTCCTCGAACGGCGCCGTGTGGCCGAGGCCGGCGCAGTTCACGAGGGTGTCGACGGCGATGCCGCGGGCCTCGAGCCCACCGCGCAGGGCTTCGGCCGCCCGCGGCTCGGCGAGATCCGTCGCCCACGCGAGCCCGTGCGGCTCGCCCCCCAGCTCGCGCGCGAGGGAATCCAGGCGATCGGCCCGGCGCGCCACCAGCACGACACGTTCACCGCGCGCACGGAGGCCCCGCGCGTAGGCGGCGCCAATGCCGCTCGAGGCACCGGTGACGAGAGCACGCAGGTCCGGGGTGTGGGTCATCGCCGTCAGCTGTCGATTGGAGAGCCGAACCTAAAGTAACACTTGAAGTACCGGATGGGCGTCAGCCCTCTCTCCGGAGCGTCTCCAGGATCGCCTCGAGAGTGCGAATGATCTCCTCCCGGCCGATCTGAGCACGCTTGAACTGGAGGTTCAGGGCGAAGTCTCCGCCCTTGGGATTGAAGCGGAACACGAAGTGACGAGGCCGACCGCGGCCGCGTTTCGAATCCGCCTTTTGCACCAGGCGACGTGCCTCCGCCCGGGTCGATCCCTCCCGGCCCAGACGCTCGACGAGGGCGACCATTTTGTCTCGATCTCCCTGTCTAACTACCTGCAAAAGCACGGACTTAGACTGAATGTCGGCCAGCCGACAGAGCTGGCGGATATCCTCCGGCATGGCGCCTAGCGAGAGTGTCTCCGTGATCGAGGAGCGGCTCTTGCCCAGCTTCTCGGCCATCGCCTCGTGGGTGTAGCCATACTTGTCGGCCAGCACCTTCAGCCCGTCCGCCTCTTCGAACGCCGTCAGGTCCTTGCGCTGCAGGTTCTCGACGAGAGCGAGCTCCATCGCCTCGGCGTCGGAGCTTTCCCGAACGACGCACGGGAGCTCGCCGAGGCCAGCCTCGATCGCAGCGCGGTAGCGCCGCTCGCCAGCGATGATCTCGAATCGCCCGCCCACCTTGCGCACGAGGAGCGGCTCGAGGATCCCCTTCTCCCGGACCGAGGCCGTGAGCTCCGAAAGGTCCCCGAGAGCCTGACGAGGCTGGTGAGGATTCGGCTCGATGTCCTCGATGGGAATCAGCCGGCCGATGGCCTCGCCGCCGGGACGCGCCAGCTGATCGACGAAGTGCGTGTCGTGCCGCATGCGGATGGTGTCGGGCAGGCCGATGCGCCGAGGGCTAGACACGTTCGATGACCTCCTCGCAGAGCTTGTAGTACTCGTAAGCGCCGCTCGACTGCGGCGCGAACGTGAAGATCGACTCCCGGTGGGCCGGGCTCTCCTCGAGACGGATGCTCTTGGAGATGGTCGTGTCGAAGACGCGGCCGCCGAACACCTCGGTGACCGCCTTGTGGACGTCCCGGGCCAGCGTCGTCCGCTTGTCGTGAAGGGTGATGACCGCACCGAGCAGCTTGAGGTCCGGGTTCGGCCGGGCCCGGATACGATCGACGGTCTCCAGCAGGTCGTCCGTCCCCTCGAGGGCGAAGTAGCTCGACTGGACGGGAATCAACAGGTGAGTCGCCGCCACGAGCGCGTTCACCGTGATCAACCCCAGCGCCGGCGGGGTGTCCACGATGACGAACTCGTACCGGTCCTGTATCGCCATCAGGCGGTCCTTGAGGCGATAGTGTGCGTCCAGCTCCCCCACCAGCTGCCCCTCGAGCTTCGCCAGACCGATGCGCGCGGGAGCGATGTCCAGCCGCGGGACGGGCGAGGGCTGGATGATGTCCGCCAGGGTCGCCTGGCCGGTGAAGACGTCGTACATCGACTTCTGCAACGTTCGGATGTCGAGGAACGTCATCGACGAGTTGGACTGCGGGTCGAGATCCACCAGCAACACGCTCCGGCCGCGCATGGCGAGCGCGGCCGAGAGATTGATGGCGGTCGTCGTCTTTCCCACGCCACCTTTCTGGTTTGCGATCGCGATGACGATCAAAGTGTCAGCTCCGGGGAAGGGTCGCGGATGCGACGGTGCGCGGATGTTAGAGGAAGGCGGGCGGACGGGTCAAGTTCAAACGCCTTGTGGGCAGGGTCGGCTCCCCGCGCTACATCTTGTATCGGCCGAGGTCCTCGTCCGACAGGTTCTCCAGCCACTTCTGGAGGCGTCCGATGTCCATCGTCTCGCGGCTCACCTCGACGCTGCGTGCGTTCTGGATGACCGCCTCCTCGACGAAGATGTGCGCCCCGGTGCGCAGGGCGAGAGCGATCGCGTCGGAGGGTCGGGCATCGACGGCCAGCGGACCCCTCTCCGATCGCACGTGGAGCGTGGCGTAGAACGTGTTTTCCTTGAGGTCGCAGACCACGATGCGTTCCACCTGAGCGCCGAGCTCCTGGATCATGGTCTTGAGGAGATCGTGCGTCATCGGCCGCGGTGGCTGGATGCCCTCCATCTGGAGGTGAATGGCATTCGCCTCGAAAACACCCACCCAGATCGGGAGGACGCGCTGCCCGTGGAGCTCACGCAGGACGATGATCGGCATGTTCGTGATGGGGTCCGGAAGGTACCCCTTGATTTCCATCTCGATCTCCACGCGATCGTCCTCCCTGCTGTGGAGAATATAGGAACCGTGGAACTGCCTGTCAATGAATCGGTTGCGAAAGGCGGCCCTGCAGGGCGTTGGGGCCGGCCCCCGTGATCTCGACATCGACGAGCCGGCCCACGAGCTCGGCCGGGCCGTCGAAGTGCACGATCCGGAATTGCCGGCTCCGGCCCGAGATGCGCCCGTCGCCGTCCACCGTCTCGACGAGGACTTCTTCGGTGAGCCCGATGCGGGCCTCGTGCCGCCGCCGCTGCCACTGCTGCTGGTGGGCGTTCAGGACATGGAGGCGGCGCCGCTTCTCGTCCTCGAGCACGTCGTCGGCGAGCCGCAGGGCGGCGGTGCCCGGCCGCGGCGAGAAGGTGAACGCAAACAGGGCGTCGAAGCCCACGGTCTCGAGGACCCGCAAGGACTCCTCGAACTCGGCTTCCGTCTCGCCCGGGTAACCGACGATCACGTCGGTCGACAGGGCGAGGTCGCCCACGCGATCCCGGAGGAGGGCCACGGTGTCGAGGTACTGCTGCCGGGTGTATCCGCGTCGCATCGACGCCAGCACTCGGTCGGAGCCGGACTGGAACGGCAGGTGGAGATAGGGGCAGACGAGGGGCAGCGTGCCGAGGGCGTCCGCCATCCGCGCGTCGACGTGCTCGGGGTGGGACGTGGTGAAGCGGAGGCGGCGGAGGCCCGCGACGTCGTTCACGCGGGCCAGGAGGCCGGCGAAGTCGGTCCCGCCGTGCCGGTACGCGTTGACGGTCTGCCCCAGGAGCATGACCTCCACGAAGCCGCGCCCGACGAGGCTCTCGACCTCGCGCACGATGTCGTCGGGGGGGCGGTTGATCTCGGGGCCCCGGGTCCGCGGCACCACGCAGAAGCTGCAAACGTGGTTGCAGCCCTCCATCGCCGTCACGTACGCTCGCACGGGGTTGCCGTGGGCGGCGACGTCCTCGGGCAAGGCGAACGCGTCCGCCTTGCGGTCCAGGTCGATGGCCGCCCTCCCGGTCACTGTCGCCTCGTCGAGCAGCTCCGCGACGCGGTGAAGGTTGTGCGTTCCGACGAGGACGTCCACGTGGTGAGCGCGGTCGAGGAGCCCGGGGCCCTCGAGCTGGGCCACGCAGCCGCCGACGCCGATCCGCAGCTCCGGGCGCCGTTCCTTGGCTCGACGCAGCCGGCCGAGCGCGTGCCGGAACTTCACGGTCGCCTTCTCCCTCACCGCGCACGTGTTCAGGAAGACGAAGTCCGCCTCCGCCGCGCTCGCGGTGGCCTCGAAGCCCTTCGACTGGAGCAGCCCCGCGACCTTCTCCGAGTCATTGACGTTCATCTGGCAGCCGAACGTCCGGATGAAGAAGCGAGTTTTTCGTTTATTTTCCAACAGATAGACCCTAGTCCCGCAGGCCCTGCTCGAGCATCTCGCGGGCGTGCCGGCGGGCGGTGGGCGTGATCGTCTCCCCCCGAGCATCCGCGCGATCTCCTCGACGCGGGCCTCGTCCTCGAGGCTCTCCACCAGGGTCACGGTGCGGCCGCGCTCCACCTGCTTGCGCACGGCAAAGTGGCGGTCGGCCAGCGCCGCGATCTGCGGGAGGTGCGTGACGCAGAGGACCTGCTGGCGCCCGGCCACGGCCTTCAGCTTGCGCCCGACGACCTCGGCGACCCGGCCTCCAATCCCGGCGTCCACCTCGTCGAAGACCAGCGTCAGCCCCCGGGCGTCGGACCGCACGACGGACTTGAGGCCGAGCATGATGCGGGAGAGCTCCCCACCGGAGGCGATCCGGGCGAGGGGCCGGAGCTCCTCGCCCGGGTTCGGCGACAGGAGGAACTCGGCCTGCTCGAGCCCCCGCTCGGTCCACTGCGCGGGGTCGACGGCCGCCTCCGCCTCCGCGGGGTGAAACGCGACCTCGAAGCTCGTCTTCTCCATCGCGAGCTGGGCGAGCTCGGCCTGCACGCGCTTGCGCAGGTCCAACGCGGCCGCCCGCCGACGCCTCGACCGCGCACGGGCCCGCTCCAGGTACGTCGCGGCCAGGCGCTCCCGGCGCGCCTCCAGCGTCCTCTCCTGCTCCTCCGGCGAGGCGAGGGCGTCGAGCTCACGCCGGCACCGCTCGCCGAACGCGAGGACCTCCTCCGCCGTCGCCCCGTACTTCTTCTTGAGGCGCTCGATCACCGCGAGGCGGCCTTCGATCTCGTCGAGGCGCCCGGGGCTCACCTCGAGCTGCTCGCGGTAGTCCCGCAGCCGCAAGGCCAGGTCCTCGAGGGGGGCCAGGGCGGCCGCCCGCCCGTCCAGGAAGGGACGGAAGGACGGGTCGATCGCGGCGAGGTCCTCGACCCGGCGGAAGACCTGGCCGAGGCGGGCGAGGGCCGCCGCCTCGTCGTCGTAGAGCAGGCCGTAGGCCTCGCCGCTCAGGCTGGCCAGGCGCCCGGCGTTGGCCTGCCGGGCCTTCTCGACGCGCAGCGACTCCTCCTCGCCCGAGCCCAGCCCCGCGCGCTCGATCTCGCCCGCCTGGAACTCCAGCATCTCCCTCCGGCGCTCGGTCTCGCGCCGGTCGCCGCGCAGGCGGTCGAGCGCGGCCTCGGCCGCCCGGAGGTCCCGGTAGAACTCGGCCAGCGGGCGCCCGTCATCAGCCCCGGCGAAGTGGTCGAGCAGGTCGATGTGGGTGGAAGGGTCGAGGAGGCCCTGGGGCTCGTGCTGTCCGTGGATGACCGCGAGCCGGGGAGCGAGGTCCCGGAGAAGGCTGACGGGGACCAAGGCACCGTTGACCGTGGCGCGACCCTTCCCGCTCGACTGCAGCTCCCGCCGGAGGACGACCTCGTCGCCGTCCGCGCTCAACCCGCGCTCCTCGAGAAGCGCCGCCGCCTCGGGCAGGTCGAACACGGCCTCGACCGACGCCCGCTCTTCCCCGGAACGGATGAGCTCCGGGGAGGCCCGGTCGCCCAGAAGGAGCCCGAGGGCGTCGATGAGGATCGACTTGCCGGCCCCGGTCTCGCCCGTCAGAAGGGTCAGGCCCGGGCCGAACTCGACCTCCATCGTCGGAATGAGGGCGATGTTGTTGATCCGTAGCAGTTTAAGCATTTGCGGTGCGACTGCGTGCAGGATATCACAGCGCTCGATCGGCTGTAAACGCATGATGGGCCGTCACAAGGACGCACGGGGACCGCGCGGAGCCGAGCGTGGCGGGAAAATTGACAGCCACAAGCTGTTGTGGCATCCTCAATTGTTAGCGCAATTTAGAGAGGTGGCCTTGCTTCTTCTCCCCCTTCTGGCCACGGCCCAGGAGCCCGCCTTCACCGGGGGCGCGGCCGGGTTGATCGCCAGCAGCGGCCCGATGGCTCGCTTCGTCCTCGCCCTGCTGCTCGTCTTCTCGCTGCTGTCCTGGGCCATCATTCTCTACAAGGGACTCGTCCTGCACCGCGCCCACGCGCAGTCCGCCACGTTCCTCGACATCTTCCGCAAGAGCTCGAAGTTCTCCGAGGTGAACGCCGTCTGCGGGCAGCTCAAGGCGAGCCCTCTCGTCGGCGTCTTCCAGGCGGGCTACCTCGAGGTCAACCAGCAGGTGCGAGGCACGGGCACGGGGCCGGCCAGCGGGGCTCGCCCGACCGTGCGCAGCCTCGACTCGCTCTCGCGCTCGCTCGCGCGCGCGGCGGGGGTCGAGGTGACGCGCATCGAGCGCCGCCTGAGCTTCCTCGCCACGACCGCGAGCGTCACCCCCTTCATCGGCCTCTTCGGCACCGTGTGGGGGATCATGGACGCCTTCGCGGACATCGGGCGCATGGGCTCGGCGAACCTGGCGGTGGTGGCGCCCGGGATCTCGGAGGCGCTCATCACCACCGCGATGGGGCTCTTCGCCGCGATCCCGGCCGCGGTGTTCTTCAACTTCTTCAGCAGCCGGGTCAAGGTCCTCTCGTCGATGGTGGACGACTTCGCCCTCGAGTTCCTGAACATCGTCGAGCGGAACTTCACGTAGGGATGCAGGCGCAGAGCGGCGGCGAGGGCAGCGCGGGCTCGGTCTACCGGGGCCTGCGGTCGCGACGCACCGGCTCCATGCTGGGCGAGATCAACGTGACGCCCCTCGTGGACGTCGTGCTGGTGCTGCTCCTCGTCTTCATGGTCACCGCGCCGATGATGAGCCGGGGCATCGACGTCTCGCTGCCGGTCGCCAACCAGCCCCAGATCCCGCAGGAGGACCGCATCACCGTCTCGATCCGCGCCGACGGGCGCGTGTTCGTCGCCGACCAGCCGGTCAACGTGGCGCTGCTCGAAGACCGCCTGCGCGGCCTGACGTCGGGCAGCCCCGACAGCGTCGTCTACCTCCGCGCGGACGAAGGCCTGCGCTACGGGGACGTCATCCGCGTGGTGGACGTGATCAAGCGCGCCGGAATAGACCGTATCGGCTTCGTGTACGCGCTGCCGGAGGAGAAGCCCCGGTGAACGAGGCCATCGACCGGCTGATCAGCGAGCGGCAGCGCCTCGACCAGGGCCTCCCCGCGACCGTGCTCGTCTCCCTCGCCGCCCACTTCGCGGTCGCCGGCCTCGCCGTCCTCGCCCCGATGCTCCTGCCCCGCGAGCCCCCGCTACGGGTGGCCGACGGCTTCGCGGTCGTCCTGCCCCGCGGGGGCGGAGGCTCTCCCCTCGCCGCCGTTCCCCCGGCCGCGGGTCCCGCCCCCCAGCCGGCGCCCGCGGTGTCGACGGCCCCCCCCGCCCCGCCGCAGGTCCTGAAGCCGCCGACCGAGGCCCCGAAGCCGCGGGCGCTTCCGCTTCCCGACGCGCGCCGCTCGCCGAAGCGGGCGCTCACACCCCCGCCGCTCCCCGCGCCGTCCAGCCGCGCCGCGCCGAGCGCGAAGCCGGGAGTCACGCCGGGCGGCCTGCCCGGGGGGCGCGGGACCTCGTCCGCCACGCCAGGGCTCGAGTTCGGTCCGCCCGGCCCCGGCGTGCCCGACGGGACCGACACCGGCGGCGACTGGTACCTCGCCGGCGTCCAGCAGAAGATCTGGATGCTGTGGAACCAGCAGATCAAGGCGGGCTACACGCAGGGCGTCGGCGTGACCTTCACCATCCTGCCGGACGGCAACGTGACGGCCGTGCGCGTCACCCAGCCGAGCGGCGTGTCCCTCCTCGACATGGCGGCCCAGCGGGCCATCCTCAACGCGGCGCCTTTCGGCCCGCTTCCGAGGGAGCATGGTCAGAACCCCCGAACGATCCAGGCGCTCTTCAAGCCAGCCCAGTGACGCTCCGCCCCGGTCCAGTGACGCTCCGCCCGGTTGGCAGTGGTGGAGCGTCACTACCTGGTCGGTCCCGTCGTTCATCTCTGGTGCGGGGTTTCCTCCCCTCGGAGGCGCCTCATGAAGGCCCCTGGTAGAGACGGCGCCCGCCCCGTCGCGCCGTGCCCTCGTCCGTCTCGCGTTGTCGATCCCGGCCGTGCTCCTGGTCAGCGGAGCCGCGGCTCGAGCGACGAGAGCGGGCGGCGCACCCCAGGAGCCGCCGCCGGTCGAGCAGATCGTCATCGGCGGCGTGACCCCGCGCTTCGCGGTGCCCGAGTGCGTGCCCCGCCGCCCGGACGAGGCGAGCCAGGCCGCCTGCCGGACGCTCACCCAGGTGCTGCGCAGCGACCTGCGCTTCGAGGGGCTCTTCCAGTTCGTGCCGGACTCCCTGGTGAGCGCCATCCCCCCGATCAATCCCGACGCCCCGAGCTTCGAGGACTGGAAGGGCATCGGGGCGCGGATCCTCGTGGCCACGCGCGCCGACGTGAGCGGGGGCGAGCTCACCGTCGAGGTGCGCGTGTTCTTCGTGGACTCCGGGGCCACGATGCTCGCCCGGCGCTACTCGGGCCGGTCCGAGAACCCCCGCGTCTTCGCCCACCAGGCCTCCGACGACATCATGACCCTCACCCAGTACAAGGGCGTCGCGCGCACGCGGATCGCGTTCGTCTCGGACCGCGACGCCGGGAAGGAGCGCCGCTCGAAGGAGCTCTACATCGTCGACTACGACGGCTTCAACCCGCGCCGCGTGACGATGAACGGCTCTCTGAACATCCTGCCCGCGTGGCGTCCCGACGGGAAAGCCCTCGCCTACGTCTCCTACCGCCAGGGCGCTCCCCTCCTCTACCTCGCCAAGATCTTCGAGGGCCAGAGCATCGCCAACCTCAGCGGCGAGAAGGGCGACAGCCAGGTCCTGGGCACCGCCTTCAGCCCCGACGGGAAGAGCCTCGCCTTCGCGAGCAACCGGGCGGGGAACGCCGACATCTGGGTGTCGAGCGCGGACGGCGGCGGGGCCCGGCGGCTCACGACCACCCAGGCCAGCGACACCGCGCCCTGCTGGAGCCCCACCGGGCAGGAGATCGCCTTCACGTCGAGCCGCACGGGGACCCCGCAGGTCTGGGCCATGGACTCCGAGGGCCTCAACGTGCGCCGGCTCACCACGATCGGCAACTACAACGACGGCTGCGCCTGGAACCCGGCGAAGCAGTACAGCGAGATCGCCTACACCTCCCGGCTCGAGGCGGGGGGCTTCGACATCGCCGTCATCGACCTGGCCACCCGGCAGGTCCGTCGGATCACCCAGGGCCGCGGCTCCTGCGAGTACCCCGCGTGGGCGCCGAACGGCCGCCACCTGGTCTTCTCCTGCGAACGGGGCGGACGGTGGGAGATCACGATCGCCGACCGGGAGGGCCGCTCTCTGCAGACGCTGCCCACCGGGCCGGGCAACAACGTCCAGCCGGACTGGGGCCCCTGACGAAGGGGCCCATTCGAGGAGGTCTCATGCCGTTTCGTCTCGATCGCCGACCGACCGGCTTCGTCCTGGCGCTGGCCCTCGTCGCCGCCCTCGCCGCGTGCGGGGGGAAGCGCCCGCCGGTTCTCGCCACCACGCCCGGCGGAGAGAAAGCACAAGCACCCGCCGAGACCCCGGCCTACCCCACCCAGCCGCTCGACGAGGGGCCGGACATCCGCCCGATGCAGGGCGAGGGCGCCTCGGGCGTCGACATCGCCGGGGGCGCCCCGGGCGGAGCGGAGAGCAGCCCCCTCGCCGACATCCACTACGAGTACGACAGCCCGGCCCTCACCGACGAGGCCCGGGCCACCCTGGAGAAGCACGCGCTGTGGCTGCAGGGCCACCGGGACGTGCGGGTCACGGTCGAGGGCCACTGCGACGACCGCGGGACCGTCGAGTACAACCTCGCCCTCGGCGAGCAGCGCGCCCGCGCCGCCCGCGACTACCTCGTGAGCCTCGGCGTCGCCGCCTCGCGGCTTCGCGTGGTCTCGTACGGGAAGGAGCGCCCCCTCGACGCCGGCAGCGGCGAGGCGGCCTGGGCGAGGAACCGGCGCGCCCACTTCGCGGTGACGCAGTAGCCCTCCCGGGCCCGGCGGCTGCTATATGATGGTCGTTCGTCTCTCGAAGCGGACGACCCGGAGGAGAACGTGATCCGCCCCATCGCCACCGCCGTCCTGGCCGCGGCCGCCCTCGCCGCCGCCTCTCCCCTCGCCGCGGCGAACAAGGACATCGAGCGCCTGGCGGTGCAGATCGCCACGCTGCAGGGGCAGCTCGCCGAGGTCCAGCGCGCGGCCGAGGAGAGCCGCGCCGAGCTGCGGCGCCTCACCCAGCTGATCGCGGAGCAGAACGCCTTGCTCCAGAAGAGCGTCGCCGACCGCCGGCAGCAGGACGAGGCGGTCGCGGCCGGCTTCAAGGACCTGACCGACCGCGTGGCCGAGCTCGCCGAGGCCCTCGAGGGGATCAAGGCGCAGTTCCCGCCGATGCCTCCGGCCACGCCGAGCGGTGAGGCGACCCCGGGCGGGCCGGCCGGGGGGGCGGCGACTGCGGGCGCGCCCGCGGGCGGCACCGTCGCCCCCGCGGCCCCCCCGCCGGCGCCGCGCGAGCTCTACAGCCAGGCCTATGCCGACTACGCGCGGGGCAACTACGACCTCGCGATCCAGGGCTTCGAGGAGTACATCCGCAGCTACCCCGGAACGGACTTCACCGACAACGCCCAGTACTGGATCGGCGAGTGCCTCTACGGGAAGAAGATGTACCCCGAGGCCATCGAGGCCTGGAACACCCTCTTCAAGGACTACCCGGCGAGCGACAAGCTGCCGGACGCCCGCGTGAAGAAGGGCATGGCGCTGGAGAGGCTCGGTCGCAAGAGCCAGGCGCTCGTCGAGTACCGCTACGTGGTGGACCGCTTCCCGAACTCGCAGGCGGCGCGCCTCGCCCGCGAGCGGCTCACCCCGTGAAGAGGGAGAGAGGGACATGGCATCCGTAAACAAGGTGATCCTCATCGGCAACGTGGGCCGCGACCCCGAGATCCGCTACACCCAGTCCGGCGAGCCCATCGCCAACTTCACCCTGGCCACGAACGAGGTCTGGAACGACAAGAGCGGCCAGAAGCAGGAGCGGACGGAGTGGCACCGCGTGGAGGTCTTCGGCAAGACCGCCCAGGTGGTCCGCGACTACGTGACGAAGGGACGCCCCGTCTACATCGAGGGGAGCATCCGCTACGAGGAGTGGACGGACAAGGACGGCAACAAGCGCAACACCACCCGCATCCGCGTGAGCGGGCCCGGGTCGCGGCTCGTCCTGCTCGGCGGGCGCGGAGAGGGCGGGGGCGGAGGCGGAGGTGCGCGGACGAGCGCTGCCCGCCGAGCCGGCGGCCGAGGGCGGCGACGAGTTCCACGCGACCGACGACGACGTCCCGTTCTAGCCCCCGGGCGGCGCGCGACGGCTCCCGAGCAAGTGCCCGCGGACATGACGACGCTCCTCTCGCTCGAGCGCTTCCTGCCCCCGCATCGCTATCCCCAGGACGTCGTGACGTCGTGGGTCCGGGACTGGCTCCTCGACCCGCCGCCGCCCGAGAGCCCGGCGGCCGACGCCGGGCGGGAGCGGCGACCCACGCGGCTGCTCTCCGTCTACGCCTCGGCCGGGGTCAAGACGAGGGCGAGCGTCGTCCCCATCGAAGAGGTCTTCCGCCCCGCCGACTTCGAGGCGCAGAACCGCAAGTACCGCGAGGTCGCCTGCCGGGCCGGGTCCGAGGTGGCCCGGCGGGCCCTCGAGGCCGCAGGTCTTCTCCCCGGCGAGATCGACATGGTCGTGAGCGTGTCCTGCACGGGCTTCATGATCCCCGCGGTGGACGCCTACGTCGCGAACGCGCTCGGCCTCGGGCCCCGTCTCGCCCGGCTCCCGATCACCGAGTCGGGCTGCGCCGGCGGCGTCGTGGGCCTCGCGCGGGCCGCGGACTACCTCGCCGCCCACCCCGAGCGCGCGGTCCTCCTCCTCGCGCTCGAGTTCTCGAGCCTCACCTTCCAGCGCTGGGACCGCTCCCCCGCGAACGTCGTCTCCACCGCGATCTTCGGGGACGGCGGGGCGGCCGCCGTCCTCGTGGGCGCGGCCCACCCCCGCGCCGGGGACGGGCCCGTCCGCGTCCGGGACGCCGAGAGCGTCTTCTTCCCGGGCACCACGCACCTCATGGGCTTCGACCTGCGCAACCAGGGCCTGCAGATCCTCCTCGACAAGGAGCTCGCTCCCTTCGTGCGCCGCCACATCGTCCCGACGGTGGAGGGCTTCCTCGGCCCGCGAGGCCTCTCGCGCGCCGACATCCGGCGCTTCATCCTCCACCCCGGCGGGCGCCGGGTGATCGAGGTGATGAGCGAGCGGCTGGGCCTCGGGCCCGCGGACCTCGCCGCCACCGAGGCCGTCCTCTCCGAGCACGGCAACATGAGCTCGGTCACGGTGCTCTTCGTCCTCGACGAGGTCCTCCGCCGGGACCGCCCGGAGCCCGGATCGCTCGGCCTCCTCGGCGCCTTCGGGCCCGGCTTCTCCGCCGAGCTCGCCCTGCTCGAGTTCACGTGAGCCCCCGGCTCGTCGCCCGGGCGACCGAGCCCGAGCAGCTCGACGAGGGCGTGCCGGAGGCGGAGGCGCTGCGCAGCCTCGCCGACCTGCGCCTCGTGAACCGGTGGCTGGGCAATCGCGGGAGCCTCCTGCGTGCCGTGCGCCCGCACCTGCCGCCGGGCGGGAGGCTGCTCGACGTCGGCTGCGGCTCGGGCGACGTGCCGGCGTTCCTGCTCGAGCGGCTGCCCGGGCCCCTCCTGGCCGCCGGCCTCGACGTCAAGACGCTGCACCTGCGGGCCGCCCCCCCGTGCGTGCGCAAGGTGGTGGCCGACGTGCGGCGCCTGCCCTTCGCGGACGGGTCCTTCGACGTCGTCACGGCCTCGCTCTTCCTCCACCACTTCGACGCGGAGGAGCTGCCGGCCCTCCTCGCCGGCCTCCACCGCCTGGCCCGCCGCGCGCTGGTCGTCAACGACCTCCACCGGGCGCACGTCCCCTATCTCTTCGGGCGCCTGGCTTTCCCACTCCTCTTCCGCAGCCCGGTCAGCGTCGCGGACGGGCTCGTCTCGATCCGCCGCGGCTTCCGCGAGCCCGAGCTCCGCGCCGCCTTCGCCCGGGCCGGCATTGCCGGCGTCACGATCCGCCGCCGCTTCCCCTACCGGCTCCTCGCGGTGGCGGCGCGGGCCGGCCTCCCGTGACGCTCGAGAGGCGCGACGTGGTCGTGGTCGGCGGCGGGCCGGCCGGCTCCGCGCTCGCCGCCCTGCTCGCGCGGCGCGGGCACGACGTTCTCCTCCTCGACGCGGAGCACTTCCCCCGGGACAAGATCTGCGGCGAGGGCCTCTCCCCCGAGGCGTGGGGGCTGCTCGAGAGGATGGGCGCCGCCGCTGGCGTCCGAGCCCTCTCGCCCCGCCCCCTGCGCGGCATGCGGCTCGTCTCCCCCGACGGCACGGCGTTCCGCGGGGAGTACCGGGGCCGGGAGCGGGCCGGCTTCGCGGTCCGCCGGCTCGCCCTCGACGCCGTGCTCCTCGATTCCGCCGGCGCGGCGGGGGCCGAGGTCCGTCAGGGGACGAGGGTCACCCGCCTCGTCCGCGAGGGCGGGTCGGTCGTCGGCGTGGAGGCCGAGTCCGCGGGCGAGAGTCGGGTCGTGCGGGCCCGGTTCGTGGCCGGGGCCGACGGACGGCGCAGCGTCGTGGGACGAAGCCTCGGCCTCCTGCGGGAGCACCGGTCGATGAGGCGCTTCGCGGTGCGCGGGTACTGGGAGGGCATGCAGGCCCTCGAGGACTTCGGCGAGATGCACGTCGCGGCCGGGGCCTACTGCGGCGTCGCCCCGCTCTCGCCGACCCTCGCCAACGTCACCTTCGTCCTCGATCGGCGCGACATGGGCCCGGCGGCCGGCGACCTCGAGGGATTCTACCGGCGCAGCCTCCGCGGTCGCTGGCCTGCGCTCGCCGAGCGGCTCGAGGCGGCCCGGCTCGTCGCGCGACCGCGGGCGATCGGCCCCCTCGCCCTCGAGTGCTCCGCCGTCGCCGCGCCGGGGGCCCTGCTCCTGGGCGACGCCGCGGGCTTCTACGACCCCTTCACCGGGGAGGGTGTGACCCTCGCCCTGCGGTCCGCGGAGCTCGCCGCTCTTGCCCTCGAGCCCGCCCTCCGTCGGCCGGCCGCGGCGCCCCCCCTGCGCCTCGTCGGCTACGAGCGGGCCCGCGACGCCGCCACCCGCGACAAGTTCCGCTTCAACCGGATGCTCCAGGTGGCGGTCGGCCGGCCCGCCGCTGCGAACGCGATCGCGCGGCGCCTCCGCCGCCGGCCCGACCTCGCCGACCGCCTGGTGGGCATCGCCGGCGACTTCGTCCCCGCCCGCACCGCCTTCGGGCCCCGCTTCCTGTGGGATCTCCTGGCCGGCTGAGCGCCCCGCCGTCCCTGCGGTAGAATCGACGAACTGCGCTCCACCCCGCGGGTGGGGCGGCTTCCACGAAGAGGAGAGGAACCTGGTGACAGCGACGCTCGACCGCCGGCTTCGCGTCCACGGCGAGACCCTCCTCGCGATGTACCGGACCATGCTCCTGTCGCGTCGGATCGACGACCGGGAGATCCAGCTCAAGCGGCAGAACCGCGTCTTCTTCCAGATCAGCGGCGCCGGCCACGAGGCCGTGCTGGTGGCCGCCGGCATGGTGCTGAAGCCGGGCCACGACTGGTTCTACGCCTACTACCGCGACCGCGCCCTCGTGCTCCAGCTCGGCATGACCCCCTACGAGATGATGCTCGGCGCGGTCGGGGCGAAGGACGACCCCAGCTCGGGCGGGCGGCAGATGCCCTCCCACTGGGGCCACCCCCGGCTGAACGTGGTCACCAGGTCTTCGCCCACCGGCACGCAGTTCCTGCAGGCGGTCGGCTGCGCCGAGGCCGGGCTCTACCTCGCGGCGGGGCACGTGCCGGGGCCCGCCCCGGGGCGTTTCGCCTCCGACGAGGTCGTCTACTGCTCAGCCGGGGACGGCACGACCTCGGAAGGCGAGTTCTGGGAGAGCCTCAACACCGCCTCCAACCTGAGGCTGCCGGTGCTCTACCTGATCGAGGACAACGGCTACGCGATCTCGACGCCGGTCGAGGTGCAGACGGCGGGAGGCAGCATCTCGAAGCTCGTCGGGGCCTTCCCCAACCTCCTCGTCCGCGAGGTGGACGGCTGCGACCCGCTGGCCAGCCTCTCGGTCCTCAGCGAGGCCGTCGCCTGGTGCCGCGCCCGCCAGGGCCCGGCCCTCGTCCACGCCCGGGTGATCCGGCCCTACTCGCACTCGCTCTCCGACGACGAGGCGCTCTACCGCCCCGCCGCCGAGCGCGAGGCCGACGCCCGCCGGGACCCGATCGTCGTTTTCGCCCAGCGCCTCCTCGAGGAGGGCGTCGCCACCGCGGACGAGCTCGCCGCCGTGGGCCAGGAGGTCGAGCGCGAGGTCGCGGCGGCCGCCGATGCCGCCCTGCAGGCGCCGGCGCCCGCGCCCGAGAGCGCGACGGCGCACGTCTACTCCCCCGAGTTCGATCCCACCGCGGCGTCCCTCGCCGTCCCGCCCCTCTCCCAGGGCGGGCCCAAGACGATGGTCGACCTGCTGAACGCCTGCCTCAACGACGAGATGGCGCGGGACCCCCGGATCGTGGTGTTCGGGCAGGACGTGGCCGACTGCTCGCGGGAGGCGAGCCTCCTCGAGGTCAAGGGCAAGGGCGGGGTCTTCAAGGTCACCCACAACCTCCAGCGCCGGCACGGGTCCCACCGCGTCTACAACACGCCGCTCGCCGAGGCCAACATCGTGGGCCGCGCCATCGGGATGGCGACCCGGGGGCTCAAGCCGGTGGTCGAGATCCAGTTCCTCGACTACATCTGGCCGGCCTACATGCAGATCCGCAACGAGCTCGCCCTCATCCGCTGGCGCTCGAACGGCGGCTTCAAGTGCCCGGTGGTCATCCGGGTCACCTACGGGGGCTACCTGCAGGGCGGCGCCGTCTACCACAGCCAGTGCGGCGAGGTGATCTTCACCCACGTGCCCGGGCTGCGGGTCGTCCTCCCCTCGAACGCGCAGGACGCGAACGGCCTCCTCCGCACCGCCATCCGTGGCGACGACCCCGTGCTCTTTCTCGAGCACAAGCACCTCTACCGCCAGACCCACAACAAGGGCGTCTACCCGGGCCCGGACTACACGATCCCCTTCGGCCGAGCGGCCCGGGTCCGGGAGGGTCGCGACGTCACGATCGTGACCTTCGGGGCCCTCGTGCACCGCTCGCTCGTGGCGGCCAAGCAGGTCGCCCTCGACGGCATCGAGGCCGAGATCCTCGACCTGCGCACCCTGAGCCCGTACGACTGGGAGGCGATCGCGAAGAGCGTGCGGAAGACCGGCCGCGTGGTCGTGGCCCACGAGGACAGCCTGTCCTGGGGCTACGGGGCGGAGATCGCGGCCCGGGTGGCCGGCGAGCTGTTCGAGCACCTCGACGCCCCCGTCCGCCGCGTGGGGGCGCTCGACACCTTCGTGGGCTACAACCCGTCGCTGGAGGACGCCATCCTCCCCCAGGTGTCGACGATCGTGGCCGCCCTGCGCGAGACCGCGCGCTACTGAGCCGCCTCCCGGGCGACGGGCGGCTCCGCCACGGCCGCGGCCAACGTGGCCCGCACGAGGGACTCGATCTCCCCGGCGGTCGAAAGAGCGAGGCACCGCTCCACGAGGGCGCGGGCTTCCGTCGCCCGGACCGCGCGCAGCGCCTCCTTGACGCGCGGGATGGCCGACGGGGCCATCGAGAGCGAGCGGAAGCCGAGGCCCACCAGCAGGACCGCCTCGAGCGGCTGGCCCGCCATCTCCCCGCAGACCGAGAGCGGCCGGCCGTGCGCCCGGGCCGCGGCCGCGATCCGGTCCAGGGTGCGCAGCACCGCGGGGTGGAGCGGCTCGTACAGCGACGCTACGCGGGGGTCCGTCCGGTCCACCGCCAGCAGGTACTGGATGAGGTCGTTCGTCCCCACGCTGAAGAAATCCACGTCGGGCGCGAGCAGGTCGGCCACGACGGCCGCGCTCGGGACCTCGAGGTTCACGCCCACCGGCACGTCCTCGCGGAAGGCGACCCCCTCCGCCCGCAGCTCGGCCTTCGCCTGGTCCAGCAGGTCGAGGGCGCGCCGCAGGTCCCCCGGCCCGCTCACGAACGGGAACATGATCCGGACCGGGCCGTGCTGGCCGGCCCGCAACAGGGCCCGCAGCTGCACCCGGAACGGGTCCGGCGCCCGGGGCAGCAGCCGCAGGGCCCGCTCGCCCAGAGCGGGGTTGGGACTCGAGGGGCCCAGGGGCCCCAGAGCCTCCAGGCCCACGTCCCACGTGCGAACCGTCACCGGGTGCGGGTGCATCTGCTCGACCAGCCGGCGGTAGACGTCGAGCTGCTGCTCCTCGGTCGGGAAGCGGAGGCCCCGCCCGAGCAGGTACTCCGAGCGGAAGAGGCCGATGCCCTCCGCCCCGTGGAGCTGCGCCGTCGCCGCCTCCTCCGGGAACTCCACGTTCGCCTCGAGGCGCACCTCGACGCCGTCCAGCGTGCGGGCGGCGAGCGCTCGCGTGCCCCGCAGCCGCTCCTCCTCCCGCCGATAGACCTCCTGCGCCTCCCCGAAGGCCTCGAGCACGGCGCCCGAGGGCTCCACGACCACTTCCCCCCGCGTGCCGTCCACCGCGACCAGGCCGCCGGGCGGGATCTGCCGGGTGGCGTCCTTCAGTCCCGCGACCGCGGGGATGCCGAGCGAGCGCGCGATGATCGCGGTGTGGTACGTGGAGGACCCGATGTCCGTCACGATCGCCAGGACCCTGTCCCAGTCCAGCTCCGCCGCCTCCGAGGGCGTGAGGTCCCCCGCGACCAGGACCACCGGGCCGGGCAGCCGGCTGAGCGACGGCGCGTCCGACGACCCGCGCAGGTTCAGCTGGATGCGGCCGATCACGTCGTCGAGGTCCGTGCTCCGCTCGCGCAGGTAGGCGTCGGTGAACTGGCTGAAGAGAGCGTGGAGGCTCTCGGACACGCTGCGCAGGGCCCACTCGGCGTTGACCGCCTCGGCGCGCACGATCTCGGCGGCCTGGTCCCGCAGGAGCGGGTCCTCGAGCATGAGGAGGTGGGCGTCGAAGATGTAGGCGTGCGGGGCCCCGACCTCGCGGGACAGCCGGTCCTTGATCGCCCGGAGCTGCTCGCGCGAGGCCGTGATCGCCTCCTCGAGCCGCCTCACCTCGGCCTCGACCCGCTCGCCGGGAACGCCGAGCCGGAAGACCGGGGCCGCGTCGCGCTCCATGACGAGGGCGCGTCCCACCGCGATGCCGGGCGAGACGCCCGTTCCGTACAGGCTGCTCACGGCTCCTCCCCGAACCCGCCCTCGACGAGCGCGGCGAGCGCCTCGATCGCCTGCTCCTCGTCCTCTCCCTCGGCGGTCACCTCGATCGCCGTCCCCTGGGAGGCGGAGAGCAGCAGGATGCCGAGGATCGACTTGCCGTCCATCACCCGGCCGTCCCGTCCCGCCGTGACCCGCGAGCGGAAGCGGCTCGCGGTGTGAACGAAGCGGGCCGCCGCTCGCGCGTGCAGCCCCAGTCGATTGCGGATGGCGATCTGGCGGCGGATCATGCCGGCTTCCGGGCGAGGACCTCGCTCGCCACGTAGATCGCCCCCTTGCCCTGCTCGCGGACCGCCCGCGCGACCTCCACGAGCGCCCCCTCCCGCAGCGAGCAGGCCTTGATGATCATCGGCAGGTTCACGCCGGTCACGATCTCGACCTTCTCCGAGAGGCTGGGCAGGCTCAGGTTGGTCGGCGTGCCCCCGAACATGTCGGTCAGCACCAGGGTCTCGGCCCCCCCCGCCTCCGCCAGCCCCCTCTGGATGGCGTCGTTGGCGGCGCCGGGGTCGTCGCCCCACCCGATCGACACCGCGGCGATGGCCGGCACCTCACCCACGATCGTCCGCGCCGCGCTCACCAGCTCTTCCGCGATCCGCCCGTGCGTCACCACCACGATGCCGATCATGACCTCACCCCAGCTTCAGGTCCCGGTGGTAGACCCGCACCGGGAAACCCCTCTTGCGCACCGCCGCCCCCACCGCGTTCGCGAGCATCACCGAGCGGTGGCGGCCCCCCGTGCAGCCCACCGCGATCGTGAGGTAGCTGCGCCCCTCGCGCTCGTGCCGCGGCAGCACGAAGCGGAGGAGCGAGCCGACTCGCCGCAGCAGCGCCGCCGTCTCCGGCTGCCGCCGGAGGTAGGCCACGACCGCCGCGTCCGCACCGCTCAGCCGCCGCAGCCGCGGGACGAAATTCGGGTTCGGCAGGAAGCGCACGTCGAACACGAGGTCCGCCTCCGGCGGGATGCCGTGCTTGTAGCCGAAGGACAGGACCGACACCGCCATCCTCCGCTTCTCCGACCGCACGTCGTAGCGCTCGCGGACGTAGTCGCGCAGCTCGTGGACGGTGAACCGGGAGGTGTCGAGGATCACGTCCGCCATCTTCCGTATCGGCGCGAGCGCCTCGCGCTCGGCCCGGATGCCCTCGATCGCCGGCTCCGGCCCGGCCAGGGGGTGCGGGCGCCGCGTCTCGCTGAAGCGCCGCAGCAGGGTCTTCTCGTCCGCCTCGAGGAAGACGAGGCTCGGCGCCAGCCCGCTCCGGCGCTTGAGGTCGCGGTAGACGCGCGGGAACCTGTCCGGGAACCCCCGCTCGCGCACGTCCACCACGAGGACCGAGCGGTGCAGCTCCCGCGACCGGCGGATGAGGTCGGCGAAGGAGGGGACGAGGGCGGTGGGCAGGTTGTCGACGCAGAACCACCCCGCGTCCTCGAGAGCGCGCGACACGTGTGTCTTGCCCGAGCCCGACAGCCCGGTGATGACGAGGAGCTGGGGCGTCTTCCGCCGCGGCGCCCTCACCGGCCGGCCCTCGCCCGCCGGCGCCGCGGCTTCGGCGGCGAGCCCACCAGCTCGTCCACCCGCTCCACGAACCGCTTCGCCGCGTCGTAGCCCCCCTCGCGCAGGAGCTGGTTCCGGGCGGCCACCTCGACGAGGAGCGCGATGTTGCGCCCGGGCCCCACCGGCATGCGGACGAGGGGCACCTCGACCCCGAGGATGAGGAACGTCTCGTCGCGGAGCCCCAGCCGGTCGTACTCCTTGCCCGCCTCCCACCGCTCGAGCTGGATGACCAGCTCCACGCGCTTCGAGAGGCGCATGGACGAGACCCCGTAGAGGTCCTTGATGTTGAGGACCCCGAGGCCCCGCAGCTCCATGTGGAAGCGGGTGAGGTCGGGCGACACCCCCACCAGCACGTCCCCCATCCGCTTGATCTCGACCACGTCGTCGGCCACCAGCCGGTGGCCGCGGTCGATCAGGTCGAGGGCGCACTCGGACTTGCCGATGCCGCTCTCCCCCAGGATGAGGACCCCGAGGCCGAAGACGTCGAGCAGGACCGCGTGCAGGTGCAGCCGGGTGGCGAGCCTCTCCTCGAGGAAGCCGGAGAGGAGCTTGATGAGGACCGTGGACTCGAGCGGGGTGGTCAGGACGGGGATGCCCCGCGCCTCGGCCGCGGAGAGCAGCTCCGTCGGAGGCACCAGGCCCTTCGTCACCACGAAGCAGGTGATGCGGCAGCGGCACAGCTCGGCGAGGATGGCCGTCCGGCGCCGCGGGGGGAGCTTCCGCAGGTAGCCCACCTCGCTGCTGCCCACGATCTGCACCCGGCCGTACCGGATGTAGTCGGTGTAGCCGGTGAGGGCCAGGCCGGGCCGCTGGACGCGCGGCAGGTGCACCAGGTGTCCGAGGCCGGCGCGCCCCGCCGCCAGGTCGAGCTTCAGCGGCTGCGCGGCGGCGTCGAGGAGCTCCGCGACCGCCACCCCGGGTCCCTCGCCCCTCGGGGGGGCGACGGGAGGGCCGCGGCGCGCCGAGCGGGCTGGCATCAGGCCTCGGGCTCGATCAACCCCAGGTTCCCGTCCTTTCGCCGGAAAAGGACGCTCACCCGCTCGGTCGCGGCGTCGCGGAACACCAGGACTCCTTCCTGACGCCCATCCATCTCGAGGGCCGCCTCCTCGAGGGTCATGGGCTTCACCGCGCCGCGGCGCGAGCGGACGACGCGCGGCGCGCTGCCGTCCGCGCCGCGCTCCGCCGCCCCCGGGACGAGGCGCGGCGAGACGCTGCCCTTGCGCTCGCGCCGCTTTGCCCGCTGCCTCTGGGCCTGGCGCACGAGCTTGTCGATGGCCCCGGCCACCGACAGCCGCGGGTTGGTGGTGGTCTCCACCGCGGTCAGGTCGAGCTGGCGGGAGTGGACGCTCACCTCCGCCACCTGCCGGTGCTTGTCCGCGGCCAGGATGACGTGAGCCCGGGTGACCGAGGGCAGCAGCTTCCCCAGCTTCTGCAGCTTGCGCTCGGCGAGACGGCGGACCTCGTCCGGTATGTCGGTCTGCCGCCCGGTGAACTCGATCTTCATCCGTCCTTCTCCCGGCCGGGCGGACGGCCCGGCCCTCAGTGGACCGTCTTGCGCAGGTTCGAGGGCGGGATGCGGAGCTCCTCCCGGTACTTGGCCACCGTCCGTCGCGCGAGGGGCAGCCCCTCCGCGCCGAGCACGTCGGCGATTCGCGAGTCGGAGAGGGGCCGCGAGGCGTCCTCCTCCTCGATCATCTTCTTGATCCGGTCCTTGATCGTCACCGAGCTGATCGACTCGCCCATCGTGGAGGTGATCCCGCTGTGGAAGAAGAACCGCATCTCGTAGACGCCGCGCGGGGTGTGCATGTACTTGTTGGCCACCACCCGCGACACCGTGGACTCGTGCATCCCGATGTCGCTCGCCACGTCGCGCAGGACGAGGGGCCGCAGGTGCGAGATGCCGTGGTCGAGGAACGCGCGCTGGTGCCGGACGATCGACTCCGCGACCTTGTAGATGGTGCGCTGCCGCTGGTCGACGCTCTTGAGCAGCCACAGCGCGCTGCGCAGCTTGTCCTTCACGTAGGCCCGCGTCTCCTCCGACTCCGCCTCCTTCACGTCCAGCATGCGGCGGTAGGTGGGGCTGATCCGCAGCCGGGGCAGGCCGTCGTCGTTGAGGACGATCTTGTACTCGTCGCCCTCCTTGACCACGAACACGTCGGGCAGGATGTAGTCGGACCGCTTGGGGCTGTAGCGGTTCCCGGGACGCGGGGAGAGCCCCTGGATGATCTCGAGGTGGTGCGCCACCTCGTCCGCGCTGAGGCCCATCTGGCGCGAGATCTCCGGGTACTGGTGGCTCTGGAGCTGCTTCATGTGGTCGCGGACCATGACGTCGGCCGGCGAGCCCTCGAGGCCGAGCACCCGAAGCTGGATGCGCAGGCACTCGGTCAGGGTGCGCGCCGCCACCCCGGGCGGGTCGAGCGCCTGCACCAGGGCGAGCGCTTGCTCCACCGCCTCCATCGGCCAGGGTCCCATCGCCGCCACGTCCTCGAGCGAGACCCGCAGGAGGCCGTCCTCGTCGAGGTTCTGGATGATGGCCTCGCCGATCTCGACGGCGGCCTCGTCCGCCTCCGTCATCCGCAGCTGCCACAGCAGGTGGTCGTAGAGGTCCAGCGACTCGGTGAGCGTGTTCTCGATCGGAGGGACCTCGGGCACCTCCGACGGCCGCATGCGGCGCTCGCCCCCGTCGTCGAAGTAGTCCTCGAAGAAGCGCTCGACGTCCAGGTCCTTGAGCGGGTCCTCGGTGCGCTCGCGCTCGGCGGGCGGCTCCTCCGTGGCCATCTCCTCGGCCTTCGTCTCCTCGACCGGGACCTCCTCGAGCAGCGGGTTCTCCATCACCTCCTGCTCGAGCACCTCGGCGAGCTCGAGGGTGGTCAGGGGCAGGAGCTTGATCGCCTGCTGGAGCGAGGGGGTGAGGATCAGCCTCTGCGACAGCCGCGCGGAGAGGCCGAGCTTCTGGTGCAGCGCCAAGGGCTAGGCTCCGTGCACGGGACCCGGCTCAGGCCTCGCGCCCGTCGAGGCGGAAGCCCTCTCCGAGGTAGACGCGGCGCACCTCGGGGTCGGAGGCGAGCTCATGGGGGGTGCCGGAGCGGAACACATTGCCGTCCCTGAGAATATAGGCGCGGTCCGTGATTTTCAAGGTCTCACGGACGTTGTGGTCGGTGATGAGGATGCCGATGCCCCGGTCGCGAAGGTGCGCGATGATCCTCTGGATGTCGAGCACCGCGAGCGGGTCGATGCCGGCGAACGGCTCGTCGAGCAGGATGAACGAGGGCTCCGCCGCGAGGGCCCGGCAGATCTCGAGCCTCCGCCTCTCCCCGCCCGAGAGCGTGTAGGCCGGCTGGCGCGCCATCGACTCGATGCCGAGCTCCTCGAGGAGCTGCCGCGCGTGGGCCCGCTGCTCCCCGGCGGGAAGGCCCCGCGTCTCGAGGATCGCGAGCACGTTCTCCTCGGCGGTCAGCTTGCGAAAGACGCTCGCCTCCTGGGGGAGGTAGCCGATGCCGGCCCGCGCCCGCTGGTACATGGGCAGCGCGGTGATGTCCTCGTCGGCGAGGAACACCTGGCCGCTGTCCGGGCGGGTGAGCCCGACCACCATGTAGAACGTGGTCGTCTTCCCCGCCCCGTTCGGCCCGAGGAGGCCGACGACCTCACCCTGGCGGATCTCGAGGGCCACCTCTCGAACGACGACCCGGCGGCCGTACGACTTCGTGAGGGAGAGGGCCCGGAGGACGCGCGCGGGGTCGCTCAAGGCTTGGGGGGCTCCTTCCGCTTGAACACGGCCTCGGTGCGAACCTCCTCCCGGCCGTCCACGCGGATCCTATCACTGCCCACCTCGAAGGTCAGGACGCGGCCCTCGAGGCGGCGGTCGACGTCGAGGAGCACCACCTTCTCCCCCACCAGGACGAAGGTCTCGTTCGAGGGCGTGTAGGTCCCCCGCTGGCCGGTGGCCCGCCGCCGGCCCTGCTGCACCTCGACCGGCTCGCCGGCCAGGAGGCGGTCCACGTCGCCGCCGTCCTTCGTGAGGACGACGATCGCCTCCGGGCTCAGGGTCAGGATGTCCCCCTGCCGGATCTCGACCTCGCCGGTGTAGACGATCCGGCCCGCGGCCTCCTCGTAGACCATGTCGCGGCTGCGCGCCTCCACGGGGACGGGCTCGGCCTGCTTCCCCTTCTGCGGGCGCGGGTGGAGGACCGAGTGGGTGCCCCCGCTCGCCACCATGCGGCGGACCTCCCCCTTCTCCTCGAGGACGATCGTGGGGGCGCGGACCTCGTCCCGGCCCGACCGGAGAAGGGCGTTTCCCCGGTAGCGCGCGGTCCGGGCCGCCGCGTCGTAGTCGAAGTCGCGGCAGGTGATGACGGCCGGCTCCTCTCCTCCCAGCATCCCCGCACGACTCGCGCGTCCCCGGCGCCCCAGCGTGTGGCGCACGCTCTCGCTCGCCTTGACGCCGCGCGACCGCGTGGAGAGCTCGATCCTCCTGCCCTTCAGCTCGGAGCCGTCGCCCTCGTCCACGATGCGGGGGTCGACGGTGAGCGTGACCAGGCCCGGTCCCTCGTCGTAGACGGCCCGCCCCGCCCACGCCTTTCGGCCCGGCTCGACCGCCGTCACCGCTCCGTCGAACTGCGCCCCCTTCACCTGCCCGCTCGCCGGGTCGAGGGTCGCAGAGAATCGCTCGCTTCTCACGGTGCGCGGGCCGGGCGCGCTCGGGGGCAGGGGCTCGGTGGTGAGCACCGTCTCGCGCGAGCCCTTCTCCTCGGCTGGCCGGGCCGGCCGGCTCTGCAGGGAGTCGAGGCGCCCCTGCTCGTCGAAGCCGAAGCGGATCTGGTGCGCCTGCAGCCGCCGCTTCTCCCTCGGGTCGCCCGGCCCCGGTTCGATCTCCAGCGAGGCCTCGTTCACCGCGATTGCCTCCTGCAGCACGCCCTTCGAGCGGAAAGCCACGTTGAGCCGCCGGCACCGCAGGCGCTTGGTCCCGCCCGCGGAAGCCGCGGAGCCCGGCAGCCCGGCCCCGGGGGCGGTCAGCAGGTCCACGTCCTCGATCGCCGCCGCCCGCTCGACCGCCCCGAGGTCCTCCGTGAGGATCAGCTGCAGCCGCTGCGAGCGCAGCTCCCGCCCCGCCTCGCGCACGAGCACGCCGCCCTCGAACGTGACCAGCCGCTCCTCCCTCGAGGCGTGGGCACTCGCCGCCTCCACTTCCGCCGGCGCTCCGCTCTCGCCCTCGATCCGCAGCTTCACGTCCCCGTGGAGGGCCAGCCCCGCCCCCGCCTGGTACTCCAACCCCTTCGCGCTGCCCGACGTCCGCCCGCGGCGGAAGCGCACGTCGTCCCGGCTGAAGACCCGATCCTCGTCCCCCCAGTACTTCAGGGTGTCGCTCTCGAGCTCGAAGCCGTCGTCCGTCCTCACCCGCACGTTGCCCTTGAACGAGGCCCGCTGCGGCGAGGACTGGTAGAGGCACTCGTCCGCCGTGATCGTCGCCGTCGAGGCCCGCCCCTCCGCGACGAACGGGAGGGTGACCTCGACGCCCTGCAGCCGCATGGCGTCGCCCTCCTTCCCGACCATGGCCCGGGCCTTCACCTCCACCTTGCGCTCCCCCTCGCGGAAGCGGAGGAAGGACATGTCGCCCACCGTCGTCCCCTGGGGGGCCGCGGAGGCCTGGGGCTCGCCCGGCCCCGGCCCCGGGGACGGCCGCCGCAGGCTCCACGCCACCGCCCCGCCCACCACGACGAGCAGCGCCAGCAGCGCGCGCCGGGCGAGGCGGGTGCGGTCTCTCCTCATGCGAGCGGGAGCCCCCTCACGATCCGGAAGGTGTCGCGCGCCGATCAGGAGCTCCTCGTTCGTCGGGATGACCTGGACCCGGCAGGCCTGGCCCGTGGGCGCCACGTCCGCCTCGCGCCCCCGTGCGGCCTGGTTCTTCTCCGCGTCTAGCGTGATCCCCATGGCGCCCAGGCCCTCCAGGGACCGGGCCCGCACCGGCGGCGCGTTCTCTCCGATCCCGCCGGTGAACACCAGCGCGTCGAGGCCTCCCAGGACCCCCACGTACGCCGCGATGTACTTGCGCAGCCGGTAGCAGAACACGTCGATCGCCAGCCGGGCCCGCTCGTTGCCCGCCGCCTCGGCCTCCAGGAGCTTGCGCATGTCGTTGCTGAGCCCCGAGAGGCCGATGAGGCCGGAGTGCTTGTTGAGCAGGGCGTTGAGCTCCGCCGCGCCGAGCTCCTCCTTGGCCGCCACGTGCAGCAGGATCGCGGCGTCGATGTCGCCGCTGCGGCTGCCCATGACGAGCCCCTCGAGAGGGGTGAAGCCCATGGAGGTGTCGACGGAGCGGCCGCCCCGTATCGCCGCGATCGAGCAGCCGTTTCCGAGGTGGCAGGTGATCACCCGCAGGGCCGGGTCCTCCGCCCGGCCCAGCAGCTCCGCGGAGCGCCGGGACACGAAGCGGTGCGACGTGCCGTGGAAGCCGTAGCGCCGGATCGAGTGACGCTGGTAGAGCACGTAGGGCAGGGCGTAGAGGAAGGCCACCGGCTCCATCGTCTGGTGGAACGAGGTGTCGAACACCGCCACGTGGGGGACCTCCCGCAGCAGGTCGCGCGCCGCCCGGTACCCCTTCACGTTGGGCGGGTTGTGGAGGGGGGCGATGTCGAAGCACTCCTCGATCGCCCGCAGCACGGTGTCGTCGATCAGGACCGAGGCCTTGAAGTGCTCGGCGCCGTGGACCATCCGGTGGCCGACCGCCTCGATCTCCGAGCGGTCGCGGATGACCCCCGTCTCCTCGCGCGTCAGCAGGGCCAGGCAGCGCTCGACGGCGACCTTGTGCTCGAGGATCTCCGCGGTCTCACGTACCTCTCCCCTGCCCTCGGCCTCGTAGCGCAGGATCGCGGTGCCACCGATGTTCTCCACGAGGCCCCGGGCGAGGGCGCGGTCGGTGCCGGCGACGGACGAGGCCTCGTCCGTTTCGACCAGCTGGAACTTGACCGAGGAGCTGCCGCAGTTGAGGACGAGGACCTTCATTGGGCCATTCTACTCCCCGGTCCCGCTTCGGCCCGACTCGGCCTAGCTCGGGCTCGGGTTGCCGTCCTCGTCGTACTCGAAGAAGCCCTTGCCGGACTTCACCCCGAGGTGCCCGGCCCGGATCATCTTGCGCAGGAGGGGGCAAGGCCGGTACTTGAGGTCGCCCAGCTCCTCGAAGAGGTACTGCATCCAGCGGTTGACCTCGTCGAGGCCGATCCGGTCCGCGAGGGCGAGGGGGCCCACCTGCAGGCCGTAGCCCAGCTTCATCGAGGTGTCGACCGCCTTCGGCGTCGCCACCCCCTCCATGACGACGTGCATCGCCTCGTTCAGGAAGGGCAGGATCACGCGCGTGGTCACGTAGCCCGGGTACTCGAAGACCTCGACGCCGGTCTTGCCGAGCAGCCGCACGAACGCCATGGCCTGGCGGAACGTCTCGTCCGACGTGCCGAGCCCCCGCACCACCTCGACCAGCGGGACCTTCGGGACCGGCTGGAGGAAGTGCAGCCCGATGACGCGGTCCGAGCGGCGGGTCCTCGCCGCGATCTCCGTGACCGAGAGCGACGAGGTGTTGGTGGCCAGGATGTCCCCCGGGGGGCAGACCTGGTCGAGCTTCTGGAAGATCGAGGCCTTCAGCTCGAGGTCTTCGACCACGCACTCGATGACGATGTCCGCCGCCTCGAGCGCCTCGAGGGTCTCCACGGTGCGGACACGCCCGAGGATGGCCTTCTTCTCCGACTCGGTCCGCCGCCACTTGGCGATGTCCCGGTCGAGGGCGTGGCCGATCTCCTCGACACTCTCCCGCGCCCGTTCCGGGCTCTTCTCCAGGAGGAGCACGTCCAGTCCCGCCGCCGCGCTCGTGATCGCGATGCCCTGCCCCATGGTGCCGCCCCCGACCAGGCCGACGGTGCGGATCGTCACGGCGTCACCTCCCGGAACTCCCGTCCCAGCCGCCCCATGTCGCGGAACTTGCGGTAGCGCTCCTCGGGCAGCCGCTCGACGGGGACCCGGCGCAGGTCCTGCAGCTGCCGCCAGAGCACCTCGTCCACGGACTTGAACAGCGCCTCGTGGTTCACGTGCGCGCCGCCGGGCGGCTCGGGGATCACCTCGTCCACGAGGCCCATGCCGGCGAGGTCCTGCGCCGTGATCTTCATGGCGATCGCGGCCTCCTCCGCCCGGGAGGCGTCCCGGAAGAGGATGGAGGCGCACCCCTCGGGGGAGATCACCGAGTACACGGCGTGCTCGAGCATGTTGACCCGGTTGCCCACCGCGATGGCGAGGGCGCCCCCGCTGCCCCCCTCCCCCGTCACCGTGACGATGATCGGCGTGCGCAGGCTCGCCATCTCCCGCAGGTTCCAGGCGATCGCCTCCGCTTGCCCCCGCTCCTCGGCGTCGAGGCCGGGGTAGGCGCCCGGCGTGTCCACGAGGGTGAGGATGGGCCGGGAGAACTTGGCCGCGAGCCCCATCACCCGCATGGCCTTGCGGTACCCCTCGGGCTTCGGCATGCCGAAGTTGCGGTGGATCTTCTGCTTCGTGTCTCGCCCCTTCTGGTGCCCGATCACGCACACCGGGACGTCGCGGTAGAGCGCGAAGCCGCAGAGCAGAGCGGGGTCGTCGGCGTAGCGTCGGTCCCCGTGCAGCTCGGTCCACTCCGTGAAGAGGGCCTGCACGTAGTCCAGGGTGTAGGGCCGGTTCGGGTGTCGCGCCACCAGCGTCTTCTGCCACGGAGTCAGCTTTGCGTAGACCTCGCGGCGGCGCTCGTCCAGCTCCCGGCGGAGCCTCCGGGCCTCCTGCTCCTTCGCACGGTCCCCCGGCCACTGCGCGAGCTCGTCGATCCGCTTCTGCAAGGCGGTGAGCGGCGCTTCGAAGTCGGCCTCGGCCATCGTCCTCCTCCGCCCCCCTCTCAGGCGTCCCGGCGGGGTCCGTTGGTGCGCGCCAGCTGAAGCGTCCCCGGCCCCAGCAGGCCCTCGACCTCGTCCCGCAAAGACGCGTCGGGACGAACGCGGTAGTAGGCGCTCGGCGCCAGGGAAACCGACCAGGAGCCGGGACGCACCAGCTCGAGCGTCACGGGGCAGTCGCCCCGGTGCGCGCCGAGTATATCCCGGAGCCGCTCGCCCTTCTCGCGGTCCCAGGCGGCGACCGCCACGCGGATCGTCACGTAGCGGGCCTCGGCGAGCTTCGCCTGCTCGAGGGGCAGCACCTCGGAGGCGAGCAGCTTGGCCCGCCCGTCGTCCTGGACCTCGGCCCTCCCCTTGACGAGGACGATCTGGTCGTCGGCCAGACGGCCCGCCGCCTTCTTGTAGGCCTCGGGGAAGACGAGCGTCTCGACGCTTCCCTCGATGTCCTCCAGGAAGAAGCTCGCCATGCGATCGCCCTTCTTGGTCTTGATGAGCCGCAGCGCGGTGACGATGCCGCCCACCGTCACCTCGCCGTTCGCGGCGGCGGCCGCGACGGCCAGGGTCCCGGTGGTGGCGCTCGTCCACTGCGCGATCTCGGAGCGGAAGCGCTCGAGCGGGTGGCCGGAGATGAAGAAGCCGAGCGACTCCTTCTCGAAGGCGAGGCGCTCGGCCTCGGGCCAGGGGGGCGCGTCGGGGATGCGCTGGGGCTCCGCGCGGTCCACCTCCGCCCCGCCCAGCATCCCGAAGAGGCTGGACTGGCCCGCCTCGCGGTCCCGCTGCCGCTTCTGCCCCGCCTCCATGGCCCGGTCGATCGCGGCGAACAGCGCCGAGCGCCGGCCGTCCACGGAGTCGAACGACCCGCTCTTGACGAAGCTCTCCACCACCCGCCGGTTCACCGCGCGCAGGTCCACCCTGTCGCAGAACTCGAACAGCGAGCGGAAGGGGCCGGCCTCCCGACGCGCGGCGAGGACGGCTTCCACCGCCCCTTCGCCGACGTTCTTGATGGCGGCCAGGCCGAAACGGATTGACTCCCCTCGCGCACCGTCGTCCGGGACGGGGTGCGCGCGGTTCTGGTCCGTTGCCGGTCCCTCTCCCTCGGCCCCGGCGCCGCCCTTCGTGACCCCTCCGCTTGTGGTCGTACCCGCAGGAAGGCCCCGGGGAAGGCTTTCGGGGAGGCCCTGTCCAGAGTCTCCGTCATTCCCGACCCCCGAGATGCCCGGGTCGGGAATGACGGAGAAGAAGATCTCCGACTCGTTGACGTCCGGCGGGAGCACGCGGATGCCCATCTCGCGGCACTCGCCGATGTACTGGACCATCTTGTCGGTGTTCGCCCGCTCCGAGGTGAGCAGCGCGGCCATGAAGAAGGCCGGGTAGTTCGCCTTGAGGTAGCCGGTCTGGTAGGCGAGCCAGGCGTAGGCCGCCGAGTGCGACTTGTTGAAGCCGTACCCGGCGAACTGCTCCATCGCGTCCCAGATCTTCTTCGCCTTCCTCTCGGGGACGCCCCGCCCCGCGCAGCCCTTGAGGAACGTGTCCATCTGCGCGGCCATGACCTCGACCCTCTTCTTGCCCATGGCCTTGCGCAGCAGGTCGGCCTCGCCCATCGTGAACCCGGCCAGCGCCGAGGCGATCTGCATCACCTGCTCCTGGTAGACCATGACCCCGTAGGTCTCTTTCAGGATCGGCTCGAGGGCGGGGTGCTCGTAGGTGACCCGCGTCTGGCCGTGCCGGCGGCGGATGAAGTCGTCGATCATCTGCATCGGCCCGGGCCGGTACAGGGCGTTGAGCGCGGTCAGGTGCTCGAGGCGGTCGGGGCGGAAACGCTTGAGGATGTCCCGCATGCCGTCCGACTCGAACTGGAAGAGCCCGCTCGTCCGCCCCGCCGTGAACAGCTCGTACGTCCTCGCGTCGTCGAGGGGAATGAGGGCCGGGTCGATGCACACGCCCCGCTGCGCCTCGATCATCTTCACGCAGTTGTCGATGAGGGTGAGGGTGCGCAGGCCCAGGAAGTCCATCTTCAGGAGCCCGATGCGCTCGACCCCCTTCATGTCGAACTGGGTGGTGACGTCCGCGGTGTTGCCCTTGAAGAGCGGCACCAGGTCGGTGAGAGGGACGGGGGAGATGACGACTCCCGCGGCGTGGGTCGAGGCGTGCCGGGTCGTGCCCTCGAGCCGGCGCGAGATGTCGATGAGTTCCTTGACCCGTGGCTCCTTCTGGTAGGCGTCCTGGAGGGGCGGAGACTCCTCGAGCGCCTTGTCGAGGGTCATCTTGAGGTCGAACGGGATCATCTTGGCGATCTTGTCGACCTCGGCGTAGGTCATGTCCATGACCCGCCCGACGTCGCGCACCACCGCCTTCGCCTTCATGGTCCCGAAGGTGATGATCTGGGCCACGTTCTCCCGGCCGTACTTCTTCGTGACGTACTCGATGACCTCGCCCCGGCGCGCCTCGCAGAAGTCGATGTCGATGTCGGGAGGGCTGATCCGCTCCTCGTTGAGGAAGCGCTCGAAGATGAGGCCGTTCTCGATGGGGTCGATGTCGGTGATCCGCAACGCCCAGGCCACCAGGCTGCCGGCGGCGGACCCCCGTCCCGGACCTACCGGGATCCTCTGCTCCCTCGCGTAGCGGATGAAGTCCCAGACGATCAGGAAGTAGCCGGCGAAGCCGACCCGCCGGATGACCGCGATCTCCTTGTCGAGGCGCGCCTCGTAGTCGGGGAGCGGGTGCCGCAGCCGGCCGGCGGCAGCGAGGGGGTCGAGCACGCGCCGGCGGTCGGCGAAGCCGCCGCGGGTCACCTTCTCGAAGTAGGTCTCGATGGTGAAGCCCGGGGGCACGTCGAAGGCGGGCAGGGTCGACACGCCCTTCAGCGTGAAGTCGCACATCTCCGCGATCTGGACGGTGGAGAGGAGCGCCTCCGGGTGGTCCGGGAAGAGAGCGGCCATCTCCTCCGGCGACTTCAGGTAGAAGTGGTTCGTGTCGAAGCGCAGCCGCTCGGCGTCTCCCACCTTCTTGCCGGAGCCGATGCACAGGAGCACGTCGTGGGCCTGGTAGTCGTCCCGGTGGAGGTAATGCGCGTCGTTCGTGGCCGCGAGCCGCAGGCCGGTCTTCTCGCGGAGGCGCAGCAGCCCCTGGTTCACCCGGCGCTGGTCCGGGATGCCGTGCTCCATCACCTCGAGGAAGAAGCGGTCCTTCCCGAGGATCTCGGAGAACAGCCCCACGCTCTGAAGCGCCGCGTCCTCGGCCCCGGCCAGGATGTGCTGGGCGATCTCGCCGGAGAGGCACCCCGAGAGGCCCACGAGGCCCTCGCTGTGCTTCGCCAGCAGGTCCTTGTCGATGCGGGGGCGGTGGTAGAAGCCCTCGAGGTACCCGGCGGAGACCAGCTTCACCAGGTTGTGGTAGCCCGCGTCGCTCGTCGCGAGCAGCGTGAAGTGGTTGTAGGCGTCCGAGGCGCTCTGCGCCCCCCGCTCGAACCGGCTGGCCGGGGCCACGTAGACCTCGCAGCCGAGGATGGGCTTCAGGCCCCTCTCGCGGCAGGCGTCGTGAAAGGCCACCGCCCCGAACATGTTGCCGTGGTCCGTGATGGCCATGGCCTTCATGCCGAGGCGCACTCCCTCGTCGACCAGCTCGTCGAGCCGGCAGGCCCCGTCGAGCAGGCTGTACTCGGTATGGAGGTGGAGGTGGACGAAGTCCGGCTTGGTGCTCATTCCCACTCGATCGTCGACGGCGGCTTGCTGCTCACGTCGTAAACCACGCGGTTGATGCCGCGCACCTCGTTGACGATGCGGCTCGACACCCGGGCCAGGAGGTCGTAGGGGAGGCGGACCCAGTCCGCGGTCATCCCGTCGAGCGACTCCACCGCCCGAAGAGCGATCGTGTACTGGTACGTGCGGTCGTCACCCATGACGCCCACCGAGCGCACGGGCAGGAGGACGGCGAACGACTGCCACAGCTTGCGGTAGAGGCCCGCCGCCTTGATCTCCTCGACGAAGACGGCGTCCGCCTCCCGCAGCAGGCCGAGGCGGTCCTTCGTGACCGGCCCCACGCAGCGCACGGCGAGCCCCGGCCCCGGGAAGGGCTGCCGATAGACGAACTCCTCGTCGAGGCCGAGCTCGAGGCCCGCCTTGCGGACCTCGTCCTTGAAGAGCCAGCGCAGCGGCTCGACGAGCTTGAACTTCATCGATCTCGGCAGGCCGCCCACGTTGTGGTGGCTCTTGATCACGGCCGAAGGCCCCCGGACCGAGGTGGACTCGATCACGTCGGGGTAGAGCGTCCCCTGGGCGAGGAACCCGGCCCGGCCCGCCTTGCGCGTCGAGCCCCGGAAGACCTCGATGAACTCGCGGCCGATGATCTTGCGCTTGCGCTCCGGGTCCGCGACCCGCTCGAGCTTCTTCAGGAAGCGCCTCGAGGCGTCGACGAAGACGACCTTGAGGTGCAGCCGCTCCGCGAAGCGCCGCCGCACCTGCACCGCCTCCTCCTTGCGCAGGAGGCCGTTGTCCACGAACACGCAGGTGAGCCGGGCGCCGATCGCCCGGTGGACGATGAGGGCGGCCACCGCCGAGTCGACGCCCCCGGAGAGGGCGCAGATCACCCGCCCCTTCGGCCCCACCTGCTCCCGCACCCGGTCGGTCGCCTCCTCGACGAACGAGCGGGCGTTCCAGTCGCGGCGGCAGGCGCACACGTCGAGGAAGTTTGCGAGGACCTGCGAGCCCTCCTCGGAGTGGACGACCTCCGGGTGGAAGAGCATCCCGAACAGCCGGCGGGCGGGGTCCTCGAGCGCGGCGATCGCGTTCGTCTCGGTCGCCCCCACCACCCGGAAGCCCTCCGGCGCACGGCGCACGTCGTCGCCGTGGCTCATCCAGACCCGGCTGCGCGGGGGAAGGCCCCGGAACAGCCGGCCGCCGGGCTTCGGTGAGAACAGCGCCTGGCCGTACTCGCGGTGACCCGACCGCTTCACCTCGCCCCCGAGCACGTGGCTCATGAGCTGCATGCCGTAGCAGATGCCCACCACCGGCACGCCCAGCCGGAAGATCCGGGGGTCGCACCGCGGGGCGCCCCTCTGGTGGACGCTGTCCGGCCCCCCGGACAGCACGATCCCCTTCGGGCGCCGCGCGGCCAGGGAGTCGGCGAGAGTGCCGGGCGGCAGGATCTCGGAGTAGACCTGCATCTCCCGCAGCCGCCGGGCGATGAGCTGGGTGTACTGCGAGCCGAAGTCGAGGATGAGGATCGTCTCTCTCTCCATGGGCTCCCTGGAAAACCGGATTATACCCCCCGCGACGGCGCCGCCCGGGACGGCGCTGGCCTCGGTGTATAGTGCGAAGCACCTTGCGAAGACGCCTCGGAATCCTGGTCGGGTGCCTCTTTCTCACCGGTTGCGGAGGGAACGTCCCGGCCCCGAAGCCGCCGCTGCTTCCCCTGGCCCCTGCCTGGAAGACGCTGCTCGGCGACTTCGTGGTCCCGCCCCTCGCCGCCGACAGCCGTCGCCTCTACGTGGCCACCCGGGACGGGGCCCTGCGTGCCCTCGAGCCGCCCACGGGCGCGGTGACCTGGAAGGCGGAGGGCGTCCCGGGCCGGGTGAGCGCCGCCGACGGGTCCGTCCTCGTGAGGGGCGAGGACGGCACGCTGTGGTGCCTGCAGCCCCGCACCGGGGCCGTCCGCTGGCAGGCGCCGACCGGCGTCGCCGGCACGCTGCCCGCCGTCTTCGACCAGGACCTCGCCTTCGTGGCCGGCCGGGGCCTCGCCGCCGTCGAGCTGTCCAGCGGACGCGTCCTGTGGACCGACCGCTCCGGCGCCGAGACCACTGCCCCACCCGTCGCCGCCGGCTCCCGGCTGCTGACGGGCGATGCCGAGGGCCTGCTGCGCTGCCGTGACCGCGCCACGGGGCTCACCCTCTGGACGCTTCGGACCGGGGGAGCGCTCCTCGCCCCCCCGCTGGTGGACCCGGGCCGGCGCCGCCTCTACCTGGGCACCACCGACAAGCGCATCCTCGAGGTGTCGCTCGAGAAGGGCAAGCCGGGCTGGGCCTGGCGCGTGGGCGCCGACGTCGGCAACGCCGGGCTCCTTCTCCCCGACCGGGTGCTCTTCGCCTCGTTCGACGCCGTGGTCTATGCCCTCCACCGGGGCGGCAACCTCGCCTGGCGCGGGAGCCTGCCCTCGCGGCCCCTGTCCGCCCCCCTGGTGGCGGAGCGCTACCTCCTGCTCGCCTGCCTCGAGAACGAGCTCGTCGCCCTCGACCCCGACACCGGCGCCAGGGCTGGAGCCCTCCGAACGACCGCGGAGATCCGGACGCCTCCCGTGCTCGCCGGCGGCTACGTCGTGCTCGGGCTCCGGGACCGCTCCGTGATCGCCTACGCGCTGCCGGGCACGGCCTCGCCGTCCGAGGCGCCGCCGGAGCCGCCAGCCGCCCCGGTTGCCCCTCCCCCACCCGGCCGATAGACTCCCCGAACGTCCATGAGTTCCCCCACCGTACCGCTCTCCCGGGCCACGGCTGCGGACTGGCTCGAGCTGACCAAGCCCCGGATCACGACGATGGTCGTGTTCACGGCGCTGGTCGGCTTCGTCGCCGCCTCGCCCGGGTCCCCGTGGACCGCCGTTCTCACGGCGGCTCTCGCAGGGACGGGTCTCGTGGCCGCAGGGGCGAGCGTCCTCAACCAGGTGATGGAGCGGGACACGGACGCGTTGATGCTGCGCACCCGCATGCGGCCCATCCCCTCGGGGCGCATCCGGCCCCCCGAGGCGAGGGCCTTCGGCGGGCTGATCACCGTGGCCGGGCTGGCGTTGCTCATCAGCCGGTGCGGGGCGCTGTCCGCGGCCGTAGCCCTCGTCACCTGGTCGAGCTACCTGTTCGCCTACACGCCCCTGAAGCGCCGCACGCCCCTCGCGACCCTCGTCGGCGCGGTGCCCGGAGCGCTGCCGCCCGTCATCGGCTGGGCGGCCGCCACCGACCGCCTGGAGGCGGGGGCGTACATCCTGTTCGCCATCCTCTTCCTGTGGCAGATCCCGCACTTCCTCGCCATCGCCTGGCTGTACCGCGACGACTACGCGCGCGCCGGCTTCCCGATGCTCCCCGTCCTGGACCGGGAGGGCACCTTCACCGGCCGCCAGGCCGTCGTGCACAGCCTGGCCCTGCTCCTCGTGAGCCTCGCTCCCCCGCTCGCGGGCCTCGCCGGCCCCGCGTACCTCGCCGGCTCGTTCCTGCTGGGCGTGGCCCTCACCGTCTTCGCCCTCCGCCTCGCGCGGGCTCGCGACCTGGCCTCCGCCCGCGGCCTGTTCCTGGCCTCGTTGCTCTACCTGCCCGCGCTGTCGTCCCTCCTGCTGGCCGCTCGCCTGTGACCCTGCGCGACCTGCCCACCCTCAACGCCGCCCTCAACGCCACCGCCGCGTTGCTGCTCCTGGCCGGGTGGCGGCTCATCCGGCACGGCCGGCGCGACGCCCATCGCCTGGCGATGCTGGGCGCCTTCTCCGTGTCGGCGCTCTTCCTCGTCTCCTACCTCGTGTACCACTTCGAGGTGGGGTCGGTGCGCTTCTCCGGACAGGGACCCATCCGCGCGGTCTACTTCGCGGTCCTCCTCAGCCACACGGTGCTGGCCGTCGCCATCGTCCCGCTCGTGCTCGTAGCCCTGGCTCGCGCCCTGCGAGGCCGCTTCGAGGCACACCGCGCCGTGGCCCGCTACGCGCTGCCGCTGTGGCTCTGGGTCTCCGTCTCCGGCGTCGCCGTCTACTGGATGCTCTACAGGCTGGATCTCGGATAGACGCGCCGGGCAGCGCTATCGAGCGCCAGGGTCCGACCGGCGGAAGCGTACGATCCGCCACATCCATGGACTTCCGGTCGCGAGGCGTCTGCGTGTTCCATTCCCTATCCCAGCGTCCGATAATCGATTCTCAGGCCGCATACTCAGTGTTCGGCGGACCCGATGGCGCGAAGAATCTGGCAGGTGAATGAAGGCCGAACGGCGGGCCGTATGTATGTCGTGACCTAACCAAGGAGATGCCAACGATGGGCGAGCAGACGCCACAGCCGGCGGGCCGCGGGCGTTCCATGGCTGTGTGGGTAGGAATCGGTCTTGCCGTCGGCGCAGGAGCAGGGGTTGCTCTTGGCAGTATCCCGTTGGGTGCAGGAGTGGGTGTGGTTCTGGGGGCAGCGATCGGCGCGGCAGTCACCCGGGGGCGGAAGGCGACGCCGGCACCGTAGTTGACGAGCCAGTGAGTGTCCGGCCAAGTCACCGGACTGACCATATGCTTGAGACGCGTGTGGCAGCGGCGTCAGGAGCGGGCCTCGGCGAGCATCCAGAGGAGCGTGCAGAAGGCGGCATCGAATGGTAGCCGGGGCCGCCGAACAAGGGGATGAAGCTGACGAGCGCTGAGCATATTGGACGCTCGCAGCTTATCCCCGGTGTTCGGCGGACTGAGCCCGCATCAGGGCTCACTGGGGAGACTGGACGAAAGGAAGTGGCGCCGTGACCAGATGGCTCGGGATCATCGTCGCCGGTTTCTGGGTGATGGGACTTCCAGACTGTGCGGTCGCGGAAGAACACGCGCTTGCTGCCCCGCTAGTGGGGAGCCGAGTTCGCCTGTTCGTCACAAGCAGTGGATCGAAGCCCGTTGTAGGTACGCTGGCGGCAGTTGATGACGAGAGTCTGACCGTGATCGTCAGTGGTCGCCGTGATCCGCTTGTGCTGACACGCTCGGATGTGGTCAGTTTGGAGCAGAGCGTTCGGCCAAGCCATAAGCGGAGGGGAGCGCTCATCGGTTCGGCAATCGGTTTCGTAGCCGGGTTCCTCATTGGAGGGGCGATAACCGAGTGGGAGGGGACTTCGGGCGGTGATTTCGGACCCGGGAAGTACGTTGCGGCTGGAGCGATCATGGCCCTCCCAGCTGCAGCGATCGGTGCGGTCGTGGCTTCCGGAGAGCGGTGGGCCGAAGTGCCGACAGACCAGATCTTGTCCGCTGCCGCCCGGATCCGACCAGGAGACCGCGTCCAGCTCAGCCTCCGCCCCTCGCTGGTGCACTCGAGAGGGCTGGCGATCGCGGTTTCCTGGCGGTAGAGGGGAGGTCAATCCAAGAGCCGCCGAACAAGCGGATGCAGCTGACGAAGCTCAGGGCGGCACCCGAACGGCGAGCTGAGGTGCCGCCCTGTGCCCCCGCCGGCGAGACGGACGGGGGCACCGCTTCGCAGCTGATCCGCAGTGTTCGGCGCCCTGGAAAGGGCGAGGGTTTGGAGAGGAGGAAGAACGTGGGAACTGCGGCTGTCGTGTGCAACGTCGTGCTCGTCGCGTTCACTTGCCTCGTTATGGCCACCGACGGGGTCTCGCGAGAGGTGCCATATGTCGTCTTCACCTTCCTACTGCTGGCGGTGCCAACGCTCAGCGCAGCTCTGCTAGTGCAGAGGGGACCTCATCGCAGAGATGGTGTGACGGACTCTTCGCCGGCTATGCGACGTGCGAGTCGGATCGCAGTCTTCTGCAACATCTGGCTTCTTGCCACTGCCGCCTGGGCGCTCTACGACCGGTACCCCCATCCAGACGAGGAAGGCTTCCTTGCGTACGTAGCGGTCGTGCTGCTCGCGCCGATTCTGAGCATCGCGGCGCTTGTCGCTGGCAGCAATTGGAGTGTGGGCCGTCGTAGTAGTGTTGCGTAGGGCGAGGCTAGCGGCGGCACCGAACGAGCGGGTGAGCTGACGAGGCCTGGCGAGATCGGAGCTTTGCAGCGTGACTCCAGTGTCGGGCCGCCTTGGGGGGAGCGCGAGAGGGGGAAGGGGGCCGCGAGCATGAGACGCGCGATCCTGCTGATGTCCGCTGTGCTGCTGAGCACCGTAGAGGTCTCGGCAGAGGACCAGGCCGAACTCCAGGGGGCGCGGGTTCGGGTGAAGACACCCGGGTCCACTCGGCTCGTCGGAGTGCTGGCCGCCGCTGACGCACACGCGCTCATGATCCAGATCGGCTCCCAGGGTGGTGTCACTCGTGTGCCCCGCGAGGACGTCCTGGGCCTCGAGGTGAGTCGTGGTTCCCGACGACACACCGTGCGAGGTCTGGTTGGGGGTGCGCTTGCCTGGGGCGCTGTCGTCGGCCTCACTGCAGCGTTCGACACGCTGGACGAGTCCGGCATGACTGAGCCGCTGTTCATCGGTGGCATGGTGGCCGTTGGTGGTCTTGTGGGGACCCTGATCAAGACCGAGCGTTGGGAGCGTGTTTCCACCTCGGCGGCGTCGCTCCGGATGTGGCCTTGCGGGCGAGGCGTGCGGGCCGAAGTGGTGCTGTCATTCTGAAGGGCAGAAGGCGCGCGAGGCGAGACCCGGATTCGAGCCGCGGCCAGGGGCGGAGGTTGCACGTGGAAGGAGCAAGCATGTTGACGCGGGACAGCGGCCGTGTCCTGCATTCGCTTCCGCACGGCAGGGGATCTGCCACTCGACGCAATCGGAAAGCTCGTTGCCGGCAATTCTGTGGATGCGTTCATCGCGCAGTACGAGGCAGGCCGCAGGTGAGCCAACGGAAGTGGCTCGAAATGGCGAAGCCACACAACTATTGCCGAGGCAGGGTGGGGTGGATTGGTGCTAGTGGCCGTGTGAGGCTGCCATGCCGACTCGTGACGAGCGGGTACTCGGGGTCGTCCAGCGGACATCCGAGATGAGACCGTGAAGGGAGGACTGGCGCGCGGCAGCCTCGAAGCGAACCGTCGCCGCGCAGGACTGGCCATGCTCGGCACTCTCGTGGCGCTCGCCGTGAGCTTCCTGGCACCCACACCGCTGGGCTTTGCGGCTGCGGCGATCATTCTGCTCGGCGTTGTCGTCGCCGTGTGGGCCATCCGATGCCCGCAGTGCGGCAGGCGCCTCGGGCCGGTCATTGCCCTCAAGTACTGCCGTTCGTGCGGCTCCCGAATGTCGTAGCGGCGCGGGCACGAGACGAGGGGCGTAGAGGACGAGGAGATCAAGATGACGAGGCCTGGTCACGACGACTCGATGAACGGAGTAGAAGTGAGGTCGTCCGGGATCGAGGGCCTGGGCGTGTTTGCGACGCATTCGTTCCGGGCCGGCGATCGGATCAGGCGGGTGAACGTCGTTCGAGAGGTCACCGCGGAGGCACCTATCCGGGAGGACCTTGGCGAGCGCACAGACCACTGCAACTACCCCGACGGGAAGGTCGTTCTGTACGGCCGGCCAGACCGTCACCTCAATCACAGCTGCGACCCAAACGCCTACGAGGTGTTCGAGGAAGGCGTGACCTACCTGGTGGCACGACGCGAGATCGCGGCTGGCGCCGAGATCACCTGCGACTACAACATCAACATCGCCAACGGGACGGCCTGGCCGTGCCGGTGTGGCGCCGCCCGGTGCCAGGGCGAGGTGGTCGGCGACTTCTTTCGTCTGCCCACGCAGCGGCAGCGAGAATACCGCCCTCTCCTGGCAGAGTGGTTCGTGCGACAGCACCGCGAGCGCATCGAAGCCCTCGACGGCGGCGCGCCCTTCAGGCCCTAGCGGCTGCCGACCAGCCGAGTCATCTCCCCCGTACGATGTGCGACAGGCGGTAGGAGCTTTGCCTGTTCTCGCGCGTGGACAGGGCCGGCGACGGGAGCTTTGGACGGGCGTCCTGCCGGACGATGTGCGTGAGGTTGGCCGGCCGGTTCCGGTTCACGAGCAACGCCGGGTTGGGAAGCGACCCCGCCCCGGCCGGCGAGGCGGTCGCAGCGACGATCAGGAATGCGAGGGCGGCGAGGCGCTTCATCTGTCCCTCCAGGGCTCGGGGCACGGCGTCGACGACTCGAGAATACTCGCCTCTCGTCCCGCCGGCAAGGAGAGGGCGCGCCGACGGGCCAGGCCCGGCTACAGGTGGGCGCCCTTCCGCAGCGCGTCGGTGACCACCTCGAGCGCCTTCGCGGGCAGGTCGTAGGCGGGAAACTCCGCTGGGCTCGCCCAGGCGACGTCGAGGGCATCCGAGGCCGCCTTCGCCACGCCCTCCCGCCAGCGGCACAGGTAGTCCACGATCACGTAGTGGTAGACGACCCGGGCGCCGTCGCGCTGGATGCGATCGAAGACGGTCAGGACCTCGAGCGGCTCCACTCGCAGGCCGGTCTCTTCCTGCATCTCGCGGACGAGGGCCTCCTCCAGGGTCTCGCCGAGCTCGACGGTCCCCCCGGGCACGACCCAGCGGCCGAAGAGAGGCTCCTTGCCCCGCCGGATGAGGAGCACGCGTCCGTCCCGGACGACGACCCCGCCCACCCCGACCACGGGGAGAAGCAGGCTCACGGGATCGGCTGGGGCTCCGGCTCCGTGCGGTCGTCCCGGCGGCGCAGTGCCGAGACGGCCCAGGCGAGCGGGCCGGACACGGTGTACAGGCTGGTCACGGCCAGCAGCGACGCTTCCGGGTGGGCTGCCACCAGCAGGAAGAGGAGGGCGATCCCGAGAACGCTGATGTAGCTCCGCCGGCGCCGCAGGTCGATCCCCTTGAACGAGCGGTAGCGGAATGTGCTCACCATGAGGAAGCCCAGCACGACCACGAGGGCCAGCATCGCCACCGCCACCCAGCGCTCCGAGGGCCGCTCCGGGAGGACGAAGACGATCGCCGCCAGCTGCGCCGCCCCGGCGGGGATCGGGAGCCCCACGAAGAAACGCGCGTCGACCACGTGTCGCTGGACGTTGAAGCGCGCGAGCCGCATCACCCCGCACGCGAGGAAGAGGAAGGCCGCCGGCCAGCCCGCGCGGGGGAAGGACTGGAGGGCCCAGCAGTACGCGAGCAGCGCGGGCGCCACCCCGAACGACACCGCGTCGGCCAGGCTGTCGAACTGCGCCCCGAACTCCGTCTGGGTGTTCGTGAGCCGCGCGATGCGACCGTCCAGCATGTCGAGGATCACGGCGGCCCCGATCAGCGGAGCCGCCTCCCCGAAGCGGCCGTCGAGCGTCTTCACCATGGACCAGAACCCGAGGAAGAGGTTCCCCGTCGTGAAGAGGCTAGGGAGGATCGAGGCCCCCCGCCGGAAACGCTGCGACCGTTCCAATGGTGCTCCTCCGCCGCCGGCGTCTCCGCCGGTGGCGGAAGGCGCGGGCGACCCGGGGCTCAGGGGTGGGCCGAGTCCCCCCGGTGGCGCCGGGCGATCTCCTGCATCCGGTCCTTGAGCTGCAGCTTCTTCTTCTTGAGGGTGATCTCCTCGACCTGCTCGTCGTCGCTCAGCATGGCCTTTCCGGCAAGCTCGCCCAATCGGCTCTCGTACTCGTGATGCTGCGCCTCCAGTCGACGGTACTCGTCGTCGCCCTGGGCGGTGATGGGCGAAACCGGTTCCTGCATCGGCTCCTCCTGCCGGGTCTGAGGAAGACCCTCGTTGATGGGGTCAATCGTGCATAGCGGGGGGCGCGAGGGCACCCGCACCCCCGAAAGGCACGGTATCACGGCCTCGCCGGCGAGTTCAAGGATCCGGGCCGGGCTCGCCGGGCTCGCCGGGCTCCCCGAGTCATTCAGTGAAGGGCGCCCCGCCGCGCCCCTCGAGCGCCAACACGACGGCGTCCTCGATCGGGTCGCGATAGTAGTCGCGGCGCAGGCCGCAGCGGGCAAAGCCCATGGATGCATACAGGGCGAGCGCCTCGCGGTTGCCCGCCCTCACCTCGAGGAGGGCGAGGAGAGCTCCCGCCCGCGCGGCCCGCCTCAGGGCGATGCGAAGGAGGAAGCGCGCCAGGCCGCGGCGCCGGTGGCCCGGGGCCACCGCCACGTTCATCACGTGCAGCTCGTCCACGACCAGCCGGAACGAGGCGTAGGCCCGGATCCCGGCCAGGGGATCGCCGGCGAGGCGTCGACCCTCGAGAACGAGCACGAGGCCCCCCTCGACACCCCCGATCTCGCCTGCGACCTGGGTCGCGGTCCAGGGGTGCGTGAAGCAGGCCGCCTCGAGCGCGACCAGGGCCCCGACGTCGGCGGCGACCGCCCGCCGGAGGAAGACACCCGGCCTCACGGGCGTGAGGGACGGATGTCGGCGGCCCGCAGGTAGACGGGACGCAGCTCAGCCGGCCGGACCGCCGCCCCGGTCCTCACCAGCCCCAGCGCGGCCCTGGCCAGCGTCTCCGCGAGAAAGCCCGGCGTTTCGGGGAAGACGGCCCCCGGCACGGCCGCCCGGATGGCGTCGCGGCTCGCCCCGGCCCGCCCCCCCACGAACGCCGTCCCCGGCGCAAGACCCGCGAGCACGGCCGACAGCGGCCCGACCCTCGGCTCCCCTCGCGGCGTCCCCGCCGCGTCGTAGACGCCCGAGAACACCTCTCCCCGGAACGCGTCCACCAGCGCCACGACCGTGTCGGACGAACCCGCCGCGGCCAGCGCCAGCACGTCGAGCGTCGAAAGGCCCACGCAGGGGCGCCCGCTCGCGAGGGCGAGGCCCTGCACGCTGCCGAGCCCCACGCGCAGGCCGGTGAACGAGCCGGGGCCGGTCGTCACGGCGAGGGCGTCGAGGGCCCCCACCGACAGGCCGAGGCCCTGGAGGACGGCCGCCACCGCCGGCAGGAGCCATCGCGAGTGGCCGGCCTCGGTGACCACCCGGACCTCGGCCAGGATCCCCTCATCCCCGGCCACGGCCAGACTCCCCCGTGGAGAGGTGGTGTCCACCGCGAGCACGCGCACGAGCTAGCTTATACTCCACCTTCCCTCATGACGTCGCCCGACCCCGCCGGCTGGTCCCTCGATTCCCGGGGCCGAGCCGTCCCCCAGACGCCCGCCATGCAGCAGTACCAGCGCATGAAGGCGGAGCACCCCGAGTCGCTGCTCTTCTTCCGCATGGGCGACTTCTACGAGCTCTTCTTCGAGGACGCGGTCGTGGCCGCCCGCGACCTCGAGATCGCGCTCACCTCGCGCTCGAAGGACCTCGACGGCAACCCCGTGCCGATGTGCGGGGTGCCCTACCACGCCGCTTCCGCCTACATCGCCCGGCTCGTCCGCCAGGGCCACCGGGTGGCCCTGTGCGAGCAGATGGAGGACCCGCGAGCCGCCAAGGGCGTCGTCAAGCGCGAGGTGGTCCGGGTCATCACCCCCGGCACCCAGCTCGAGGCCTCGGCCCTCGAGGCGGGCGAGACGTCCTACGTCATGGCGATCGAGCCGGGCCCGTCGAGCGTCGGCGTCGCCTGGCTCGAGCCCACGACCGGCGAGTTCTTCGCCGCCGAGTGGGACGGCCCGGCGCAGATGGAGCGCCTGCGGGACGAGATCGGCGCCACCCGCCCCCGCGAGATCCTCGCCCGCCGCGAGGCCGAGCTGCCCGGGTGGCTGTCCGACCCCGCGCAGCCGGAGGGCGCCATCCCGCGCGCCCCCGTCGACGACCGCGCCTTCGAGCCGGAGCGGGCCCGCCGCGAGCTCCAGGCCCACTTCGGCGTGGCGACGCTCGAGGCCTTCGGCTGCGAGGGCCTCCCCCGGGCGGCCGCCGCCGCGGGCGCCGCCCTGCGCTACGTGCGGGAGACCCAGAAGCGGGACCTCGGGCACGTCACGAGCCTGGTCACCCGCGGCCCCAAGGACGCCCTCGTCCTCGACTCGGTCACGCGCCGCAACCTGGAGCTCGTGGAGAGCCTCGCCGATGGCGGCCGCCGGGGCACCCTGCTCGACGTCCTCGATCACACCCGCACCGCCATGGGCGGCCGGCTCCTGCGCGAGTGGATCCTCCGCCCGCTCGTCGAGCTGGAGCGCATCCAGGACCGGCTGGACGCAGTCGAGGAGCTGGCCTTCCGCGCCCTCGACCGCGGGAGGATCCGGGAGACGCTCGCCAGGGTCCAGGACCTCGACCGCCTCCTCGGCCGCGTCACCCTGGGCACCGCCGGACCGCGCGACCTCGTCGCCCTCGGGCAGTCCCTGCAGGCCCTGCCCGCGGCGGGCGAGGCGCTCGCCGAGTGCGTGGCCCCCCTGCTGCGCGTCCAGGCAAAGGAGCTCGACCCGCCCCTCGACCTGGCGGACGAGGTCGCCCGCACCCTCGTCGACGACCCCCCCGCCCTCGCGCGGGAGGGCGGCTTCGTCCGGGACGGGGTCGACGCGGAGCTCGACGAGCTGCGCTCCACGAGCCGCGGCGGCCGCGCCACCATCGCCGCCATCGAGGAGCGGGAGCGGCAGCGCACTGGCATCTCCTCGCTCAAGGTGCGCTTCAACCGCGTCTTCGGCTACTACATCGAGATCAGCAGGTCGAACCTCGGCCTCGTCCCCCCCGACTACGTCCGCAAGCAGACGATCGCCGGCGGTGAGCGCTTCGTCACGCCCGAGCTCAAGGAGTACGAGGACCGCGTCCTGCGCGCGGACGAGCTCATCGTCGAGCGGGAGCTGCGGATCTTCGAGGAGGTGCGTGGCCACGTCGCGGCCGCGGCAAAGCGCATCCAGCAGACCTCGCGGGCCGCGGCCGCGATCGACGTGCTCGCCTCCCTCGCCGAGGCGGCCACCCGCTTCGACTACGTGAAGCCCCGCCTCGGGCGCGGGGACGAGCTCGCCTACGTCGAGGGCCGCCACCCGGTCATGGAGCGCGTCCTCGCCGAGCCGTTCGTGGCGAACGACCTGGCCATGGGGGACGGGGCGCCGCGCCTGTTCGTCCTCACCGGGCCCAACATGGGCGGCAAGTCCACCTTCCTGCGCCAGACCGCGCTCGTGGTCGTCATGGCCCAGGTGGGCAGCTTCGTCCCCGCCCGCGAGGCCAAGATCGCCCTCGTGGACCGCGTCTTCACGCGGGTGGGGGCGAGCGACCAGATCCTGCGCGGGCAGAGCACGTTCATGGTGGAGATGCAGGAGACCGCCCACATCCTGCGCCACGCCACGGGACGCAGCCTGGTGCTGCTCGACGAGATCGGCCGGGGCACCGCGACCTTCGACGGGCTCTCCATCGCGTGGGCGGTGGCCGAGCACATCGCCCGCAGCCCGGAGGGACCGAAGACGATCTTCGCCACCCACTACCACGAGCTCGTCGACCTCTCCGCCGACATCCCGGGGGTCGGCAACCTCCACGTCTCGGCGCGGGAGTGGCACGACGACGTGGTCTTCCTGCGGAAGATCGAGGCCGGCGGCTCCGACCGCTCCTTCGGCATCCAGGTGGCCCGGCTGGCCGGTCTTCCCGCCCCCGTGGTCGTGCGGGCCCAGGAGATCCTCAGGAACCTCGAGAGCACCGAGTTCGACCGGGAGGGGCGCCCCGGCTCGCGCACTCGGACGAGGCCGCCCCCGGCGTCGCCCGCCAGCTCTCGCTGTTCTCCGGCCAGGACGAGCTGGTCCTCCAGGAGCTGCGCCGCGTCGAGCCCGACCAGATCACCCCCCTCCAGGCCCTGGCCCTCCTCGGCGAGCTCAAGAAGCGGCTCTCGCGGTGAGCTAGACTCTCCCCATGCCCCGGCGCCGCGACCCCCTCCAGGAGCTGCTGGACCTTCAGGAGCGGATGAACCGCCTCTTCGACGAGACGCTGACGCGCGAGGGGATCGACGAGCCGCCCCTGCTGCACGGGAGCTGGGTGCCCCTCGCCGACGTGATCGAGACCGCCGAGGCCTACGTGCTGGAGGTGGAGGTTCCCGGCCTCGGCCGCGACGACGTCGTCGTCCAGGCCCAGGGCGACGAGCTCGTGGTCCGCGGGGAGCGCCGTCCCGACCTCTCCGCCCGGCCCGAGTCCTTCCTCCGCCTCGAGCGGCGGTACGGGCCCTTCGCGCGCGGCTTCCGCTTCTCGCAGGACGTCGACCCCGGGCAGATCCAGGCCGAGTTCGAGGACGGGCTGCTCCGGCTCGTGGTTCCCAAGGCCCGCCCGCGGGCCCTCACCCGGGTGCGGGTGGAGCGCCCCGACCCGGACTAGTCGAACGCCTTCTCGAAGCCGGGCTGCAGGACGAGCTCGCGCCCCTCGATCCTGACCAGGCCCTGGCGCTCCAGGTCCTTGAGCATGCGCGTCACGGTCTCGCGCGTGGTCCCGATGCGGTTGGCGATCTCCTGGTGCGTGGCGCGCCGGAAGGCGATCCGGCCGTCCTTGAGCCGGCGCCCCTCCTCGCGGGCCATGTCGAGGATGACCCGGGCCACCCGGCCGTACACGTCGAGGAGGGCGAGGGTCGAGATCTGGTGGTTCGCGCGTCGCAGCCGGGAGGAGAGCACCTTGATGAGCGCGGCCGAGATCGAGGCGTTGTCCCCGATCACGCCCTGGAAGTCCGTCCGGTGCACCGAGAGCAGCTCGCTCTCCTCCACCGCGATCGCCGTCGCCGAGCGGGGCTCGTTGTCGAGCAGCGCCATCTCGCCGAAGAAGTCGCCGGGCCCGAGCATGGTGAGGATGATCTCGCGGCCGTCGTCGCCGAGGATCGTCACCTTGATCCGGCCCTCGACGATCGTGAAGAAGAAGTCCCCTTCCTCGTTCTCGAAGAACACCACCGTGTCCTTCGGGTAGCGACGGCGGGACGCGAGGCGGCTCAGGCTCGCGATGTCGGCCTCGGAGAGCTCGGAGAAGAGTGGCACGGATCGCAGCAGCTCTCGATCGTCCATCTCAAGCCCCCCCACCGCGATGGTACCGCAAATACACTCCCTCGCTACGGCCCGACGAGACGGGCGAGCGCGTCGACCACCGAGATCGCCTCCGGCCCCGACACCGGGCGCCAGGGCTCGAACGCCCCCGTGGGGGTCAGATCCATCAGCCCGGCTCCCACCGCGCGCTCGACCGCCCCGAAGTCGAGGTGGGAAGGAGACATGTCGGTGGGAGGGGGGCGGCGGCCGCTCGCGGCCACCCCAGGCGGTCCAGCGTGCGCTCCACGACCCGGGCCACGTCGGCCCGGCGCACGGTGGCACCGGGCTGGAAGGTGTGGTTGGGGTAGACGTCCATGATCCCGAGCTCGAGCAGGCGGGCCACGTGCTCCCGGGCCCACGAGCCCCCGATGTCCAGCGCCACCGTCGGCTCCCCCGGGGCGACGCGCCGCAGCGCGTGGACCCGTACCGCGACGAGCGCGGCGAGGTCGGCTCGCGTGAGGCGCGGCGCTCCCGGGATCGCGCGGTACTCCGCGGGCATCGAGGCCAGCTCCAGGGCCTCGCGCGCCGACTTCTCCCCGGCCCGGGCCGCCCCGTCCCCGGGGTCCCGGGCCAGGAGGCCCCGGTAGACCTCCTCCGCGCGCGCGAACTCCTGCTCCTCGAGGAGAATCGCCGCCCGACGCAGGGACACCTGCCGGTCGCCAGACGGATCCGCCTCCAGCAGAGCCACCGCCCCCTGCCAGTCTCCCCGCGCCGCCATCAGCTCGGCCAGGGCCAGTCGGACGGGCGCGACCTCGGGTGCCACATCGAGTGCAGCCTCGTACTGGCGCTCGGCCGCGCCGGCGTCGCCCCGGGCGGCCGCGTCCTGGGCCAGGCCGATGCTCCGCTCGGTGGCCTGCATTTTCAGCGCGGCGAGCCGCTTGCGCACGAGCGCGTCCGCGGGCGCCACGGCTTGTGCCCGGCGGTAGAGCCCGAGGGCGGCGGCCAGGTCGCCCTGCCGGAACGCCGCGGACCCCGCACCAACCAGGGCGGAAACGTACTCGGGCTCGCGCTCGAGGACGGCTGCGAAGATCGCGCCCGCCGCCTCTGCCTGCCCGGAGCGGAGACGGGCGTAGGCGAGCCCGGTCTGCGCGGGAGTCAGCGCGGGGCGCCGCTTGAGCAGCTTCTCGTAGCGGCGCGCAGCCGCGGCCGTGTCTCCGGCCAGGACGCCGGTCCAGGCCGCCCGCAGCTCCTTCGCCTCGGACGCCGAGACCTCGCCGGAGCCGGCGGTGGGCTGCACGTAGTCCTCCCCCTCCGGCACGGGGGGCACCACGCGCTTGGCACAGGCCCCCGCGAGCAGGGCGACCGCGAGCAGCCCCGCCACCCGCCTCACTGGAGGTGCTCCCGGTACCGCTGGAGCGCCCGCCCGGACATCTCGGCCTCGAGCACGACGTGCCCGTCCTCGACTTCGTGGCCCAGCACGCGCCCGGCGGCGTACACGCCGGAGACCCCCCGGCGGTCGCTTCCGTCGAAGCGCAGGCGGACCCGCCGCGGCTCGAGGTCGAGGCGGGAGGCCGCGGCGAGGAGGAGATCGCCGAGGCCCTCGCCCGTGAGCGCGGAGACGACGACGCCCGCCCGGGCGTCGGCCAGCGCGCGCAGCCGCTCGGCCGGGGTCCGGTCCGCCTTGTTGAGCACGAGCACCCGCGGGCGGTTCGCCGCCCCGATCTCGCTCAGGACGGCTTCGACGGCCGCCTCGCGCTCCCCGACCCCGTCGGCCGACGCGTCCACGACGTGGAGAAGGAGGTCCGCCTCCTTCACCTCCTCGAGGGTGGCCCGGAAGGCGGCCACCAGCGCGTGCGGCAGCTTCTGGATGAAGCCCACGGTGTCCACGAGCAGCAGCTCGCGCCCGGGGCCGAGCCGGACTTTCCGCACCAGCGGGTCGAGGGTCATGAAGAGCTGGTCCGAGACCACGGCCGCGCCGTGGGTGAGCGCGTTGAACAGCGTCGACTTCCCCGCGTTCGTGTAGCCCACCAGGGCCACCACCGGCGCCTCGCGCCGGCCGCGGGCCTCGCGCCGGACGTGCCGCTCGCGGCGCACGTGCTCGATCTCCCGCTTGATCGACTGGATGCGCTGGCGGATGCGCCGGCGGTCGGTCTCGAGCTTGGTCTCCCCCGGGCCCCTCGTACCGATCCCGCCCCCGAGCCGCGAGAGCAGCACGCCCTTTCCGGCGAGGCGCGGCAGCATGTAGTCGAGCTGGGCGAGCTCCACCTGCAGGCGCCCCTCCCGCGTCCGCGCGCGGCGGGCGAAGATGTCGAGGATGACCTGCGTGCGGTCGAGCGTCTTGCCGCCCACCTCCCGCTCCAGGTTGCGCTGCTGCGCCGGCGTGAGGTCCTCGTCGAACAGGATGACGTCGGCCTCGCCCTCCTCGGCGCGCCGCTTCACCTCCTCGACCTTGCCCCGGCCGATCAGCGTCGCGGGGTCGCGCCGCGCCCGCTCCTGCAGGAGCGTGCCCACCACGCGCGCGCCGGCGCTCCTCGCGAGCAGGGCCAGCTCCTCGAGCGAGGACTCGGTGTGCGCGCGGTCCCGCGCGCCCAGCGAGAGGCCCACGAGCAGCGCTCGCTCTCCCCCGCCCGCGCTGGCGCCGGGGGCTATGGCCGAGGCCTCGCGGGCTCGGACGGCGAGCTGTCGCCGAGCTCGCTCACGCGGGTGATCCGCGACTTGCGGACCAGGTGGTGACGCTCGCCCTCGCGAACGTTGAGGAACGCCCCCGGCCGGTTGAGGAGGTCGAGGATGCGGGAGTGGTTGGCGGGCATGTCGACGACCACCTCGCCCTCGAGCCGCAGCGCCCCGCACTCGACGCGGACGCGGCGCCGCGGCGCGCCGACCTGGTCGAGCGCGTCGTCGCGGTCGGCCGAGGCCGCCACCGTGATCACCACGAGCTGCTGCTTGTTCAGGATCACGGGGCGCCCCTCGCCGTCGGGCAGGAAGGGGAAGAACGAGGCCGGGTCGTTCATCCACTCCTCGGCCCGCATCGCCCCGGCGTGCGACTCGGCCGCCGCGGGGAGGAAGACCCGGCCGCGCAGGACCCGCCCGTCGGCCGAGAGCACTTCCGCGGACCGCAGCAGGCGCGGCACGTGAAACTCGTGAACGTCTCCCGATCCGAAGCTCTCCCCTGTCGCCATTCGCGCTCCCCGCGGATTATCCGACCCCTGGGCCTCCCCGTGCAACGCGGCCGGCCCAGGCCACCTGCCGGGCCAGCCCGCGCAGCAGGCTGACCTCGCGCGGGGTGGGCTGAGCGCGGGCGACCAGCCGCCGCAGCTCGGCGAGGATGCGGTCCGGGTTCGCGGCGTCCAGGTAGCCGACGTCGAGCAGCGCCCCCCGGAGCTCGGCGACGGCCTGCTCGACCTCGCCGGCCGGGGCCGGGCCCTCGCCGGGGTCCCCGGCGAGGCGCCCCTCGCCCTCGAGCCCCGCGAGGCGCAGCTCGTAGCACAGCAGGAGGACGGCCTGCGCGAGGTTCAGCGAAGGCTGCGCCGGGTCGGTGGGGACGTGGACGAGGACGGGACACAGGTCCAGCTCGGAGCCCGTGAGGCCGGACGCCTCGGGCCCGAAGACGAGGCTCAGCCGGCCGCCCGCGGCCAGCCGGGCCGCCTCCGCGGCCAGCTGCCGCGGCCTCCACGCTCCCGGCGTCTCGCGCCCCGTGGTGCCGACCACCGCCACGCTCGCGCAGACCGCCTCGAGGAGGCTCCCCGCGCGGCGCGCCCCGTCGAGGACGTCCCACGCCCCGTAGGCGAGGGCGCGCGCCTCCCTGGAGCCGAGCCCCTCGGGCGGGTCGACGAGGCACAGCGCCCGCAGCCCCATGTTCTTCATGGCCCGGCAGGCCGAGGCGACGTTGGCCGGGCGGCTGGGCCGGACGAGCACGATCTCGACGCGCGACAGGTCCAATGCAACGCGAGTCTATAATCGATCCATGAGCCCCGGGGCGTGCGAGCCTTGATCGCTCTGCGCCCCCTGCCCCGCGCCGCCGCGCGGCCGCTCTCAGTCCTCGTGCTCGTGGCCTGGCTCGTCCAGATGGGGGTGCTGGCCCGGCAAGCGTGGTCCTCCTCCCCGGTGGCCCTCGCCGCCGATCTGGCCCGTACGGCTCCTCGGCGCAGTGGCGCGGCATCTACTACCGCGGCGACAAGATCGGCTTCTCCGTGGGCCAGACGACCCCGACCGACACGGGCTACGAGATCCGCGAGGACGGCCGGCTGCAGATGACGCTCCTCGGCTCCACCGCCTCGGTGAGGATGACGAGCCGCGCGTTCGTGGACCGACGATTCAGCCTCGAGCGCTTCTCGTTCGCGCTCGATCCCGGCACCGGCCCGACCGAGGTCGAGGGCCGCCTCGAGGGCCGGCTCCTCCACCTCACCGTGCGAACCCCCTCCGGTGAGCGCAAGGAGACGCGGGAGCTCGCCGAGCCGCCGGCGCTCGCGCTCAACCTGCCGCGCACGCTCGCGGCCGCCGGCCTCCGGCCCGGCCAGACGCTGCAGGTGTCCGTCTTCGACCCGGCCACGCTGAGCAACACCCCGATGACCCTCGAGGTCCAGGCGCGCGAAGTCGTGCGCTCGGCGGGCCGGCCCGTGCCGGCCTTCCGCGTCGAGGGGCGCCTCGCCGGCCTCACCACGCGCAGCTGGATCACCGACGTCGGGGAGGTCGTCCGCGAGGAGAGCCCGATGGGCCTCCTGGTCGTCCGCGAGACGCCCCAGCAGGCCCGCGCGCTGGCGGTGCCGGGGAGCATCCAGGCCGACCTCCTCGAGGCATCGGCTCTCGTGCCGGTCACCCCCCGGCGGATCGACGACCCGACGACCGTCGCCCGGCTGACCGTGCGCATCGACGGGCTTTCGGGCTTCGACCCGGCCGGCCTCGAGGGCGCGGGGCAGTCCGCGAGAGGCAGCACGATCGAGGTGCGCGACCCCCGCGACCTCCGGCCCGGGCCGGCCCCGGGGGATCTCGAGACCTTCCTCCGCCCGGAGCCGTTCCTCGAGAGCGACGCCCCGCAGATCCGCACCGAGGCCCTGCGGGCGGTGAGCGATGCCGCGGCGCCCCGTCTGCGCGCCGAGCGGCTCGTCCGCCACGTCCACGCGATCGTCGAGAAGAAGCCCACCCTCAGCCTCCCCTCGGCCCTCGAGGTCCTGAAGACGCGCATCGGAGACTGCAACGAGCACACCGCCTTATACGTCGCGATGGCCCGCTCCCTGGGGCTGCCGGCGCGCATCGCGGTGGGCCTCGTCTACCTGCGCGGCGCCTTCTACTACCACGCGTGGGCCGAGGTCTGGGTCGAGGAGTCCCGCGGGCGCGGGCTGTGGCTGCCGGTGGACCCGACCCTCAACCAGTTCCCCGCGGACGCGACCCACGTGCGCCTCGCCCGCGGGGGCCTCGACCGGCAGGCCGCGATCCTCGGCCTCGTCGGGCGGGCGCGCCTCGACGTCCTCGACGTCGAGCTGCGACCCGGGTCCACCCCGGTCCTCGTGGGTCGGGCGGCGAGCGACCTGCGCCCCCTCGACCTGCCGCTGCCGCGCCGGGACGGCGGCGGCTGCTGGTCCTCTCCGCGGCGGAGTCGCCCGTGATCCACGTCGACGCCCTCGTCAAGACCTTCGGCGGCTTCCGGGCGGTAGACGGCGTGAGCCTGGAGGTCGCCCCCGGCGAGATCCACGGCTTCCTCGGCCCGAACGGCGCGGGCAAGACCACGACGATCCGCATCATCGCGGGCCTGCTCAAGCCGGACCGCGGGCGCGTCACGATCGACGGCCACGACCTCGCGCGCGAGCCCGAGGCGGCCAAGGGCGCCCTCGGGTTCATCCCCGACCGGCCCTTCCTCTACGAGAAGCTCACCGCCGCCGAGTTCCTCCGCTTCCACGGCGGGCTCTACGGCATCGAGGGCGAGGCGGCCGAAGGGCGGGCGGGCGAGCTGCTCGACCTGTTCGAGCTGACCGCCTGGAAGGACGAGCTCGTGGAGAGCTTCTCGCACGGCATGAAGCAGCGCCTCGTGATGTGCGCGGCGTTCCTCCACCGCCCGAAGGCGGTGCTCGTGGACGAGCCGATGGTGGGCCTCGACCCCCGCGGCGCGCGCCTCATCAAGCAGATCTTCCGGGTCATGAGCCACAAGGGTGTCGCCATCCTCATGAGCACGCACACCCTCGAGGTGGCCGAGGAGATGTGCGACCGGATCAGCATCATCCTCGGCGGGCGGATCATCGCCCGCGGCACCGTGCCCGAGCTGCACGGCCTCGCCGGCACCGACGACCCGCAACTCACCCCCGTCTTCCTCAAGCTCACCGGCGGCAGCGGCCTGCAGGAGATCGAGCTGTGACCCAGGCCTTCCCCTGGCTGCTGCTCCCCCTCTTCTGGGGTGCTCGCAACCGGGCCCGCCGGCGCCAGAGGGGGGACGGCCTGCGGGCCGCGCTCTTCGGCGGCGTCGGCGTCGCCGTAGCCGGCGCCATCTTCGCCGTGACCTTCTGGCTCACCTGGCAGCTCCTCGACTACGAAGAGCTCGGCGACTACCTCGTGCGCCTCGGCCTGGGGTGGCTCTTCCTGACCTTCCTCTCCTTCGTCGCGTTCAGCGCCGTGGTGAGCGCGCTGTCCACGTTCTTCCTCTCCGAGGACCTGCGCCTCCTCCTCGCCGCCCCCGTCCCCCGGGAACGCCTCTTCCACTCGCGATTCGCCCGGACGGTCGGCCAGTCCGCGTGGATGGTCGTCGCTTTCCTGCTTCCGGTTCTCCTCGCCCTCGGCCTCGCCCGCTGCGCGCCCCCCGGCTACTACCTCGTGGCGGTCGCGACCCTCGTCCCGTTCGTGGTGATCCCCTCCGCCCTCGGGGCCGTGGTCACCCTCGGCCTCGTGAGCGTCTTCCCCGCCCGTCGCGCCCGCGACGTGCTCATGCTCATGGGGCTGCTGTTCGCCATCGCCGTCGTGCTCCTCCTGCGCTTCATCCGCCCGGAGCGCCTCCTCGACGTGCAATCGCTCCCCGACGTCACGGCCTTCTTCGCGACCCTGCAGTCCCCGCTCACCCCGTTCCTGCCCTCGTTCTGGGCCGGAGAGAGCCTCTTCTCCGCCCTTCGCGGCAGAGCCGATGGCCTCCACCTCGGGGCCCTGTGGACGACCGCGCTCGCCTTCACGGTCCTCGCCCGCGCCGCGTACGGCCGCCAGTACTTCTCGGCGTGGAGCAAGGCCCAGGAGGCCCGCAAGGCCCGCTTCACCCGGCTCGCCTTCCTCGAGCCTTCCCTGCGCCGGCTCTCCCTCTCCCCGCCGCGCCGGGCGCTCCTCGTCAAGGACGTCAAGGTCTTTCTCCGGGACACCACGCAGTGGTCGCAGCTGCTGCTCCTCCTCGCCCTCGCCCTCGTCTACGTGTACAACTTCCGCGTCCTCGACCTCGACCGCATCCCCTACATGAGCCGGGTCATCAAGAACGCCTACGCCTTCGTGAACCTCGCGATGGCCGCCTTCGTGACCTCGGCGGTGGCGGTGCGCTTCGTCTTCCCCGCCGTTTCCGCGGAGGGGCCGGCGTTCTGGATCGTGCGCACGGCACCCGTGCACCTCTCCACGTTCCTCTGGTCGAAGCTGTGGTCCGGCCTCCTGCCCATCCTCATCCTCGCCGAGGCCCTCACCGTCACCTCCAACCGCCTCCTCGGCGTCTCCCCCTTCTTGCAGGCGCTCTGTGCCGGGGCGATCGCCTTCATGGCACTCGCCCTCGTCGGCCTCGCCTGCGGCATGGGCGCGCGGCACCCCCGCTTCGACGCCGAGAACCTGACCCAGGTCGCGGGGTCCTACGGCGGCGTCGCCTTCATGGTCCTGGCCGTCCTGTACATCCTGGTCACGGTGGCGCTGCTCGGCTGGCCCGCGTCCGTCTACCTCTGGCACGAGTACCGCGGCCTGCCGATCGCGCCCCGCCGCCAGGTCTTCATGGCGCTGTCGGTGGGCGCGGCCGCCGGGTTGAGCCTCGTCACGTTCGCGACCTCGATGAAGCGTGGGGTCCGCGCCCTCGAGGAGCTCGGCTAGGGGCCGGGCGAAACCCTGCTACGATCGAGGGACGTGATGCAGAGAAACCCCACCCGCAGCGTCCGCGTCGGCTCCGTGTTCCTGGGAAGCCCGCACCCGGTGGCCGTCCAGAGCATGTGCGCCACCCGGACCCAGGACGTCGACGCCACCGTGGAGCAGGCCGAGGCCATCCGCAGGGCCGGCGGGGCGCTCGTGCGCGTCGCGGTGGACAGCCCGAAGGACGTCGAGGCGCTCGCCGAGGTGCGGCGCCAGACGAAGGCCAACCTCGTCGTGGACCTCCAGGAGAGCTACCGCCTCGCCGAGAGCGTCGGCCCGCACGTCGACAAGGTCCGCTACAACCCCGGCCACCTCTGGCACCACGAGAAGGCGAAGCCGGTCCGGGAGAAGGTGGCCTTCCTGGTGGACGCAGCGCGGGAGCACGACCTCGCCGTCCGCATCGGGGTCAACTGCGGCAGCGTCGACCCCGAGATGAAGGCGCGCTTCCCCGAGGACGACGTCGCCGCCATGGTCGAGTCCGCCCTCGAGCACTGCCGCACCATGGACGAGCTCGGGTTCGGCCGCTACGTGGTCAGCCTCAAGGACTCGCACCCCCGCAAGGTGATCGAGGCCAATCGCCGCTTCGCCGAAGCGCGCCCGGACGTGCCTCTCCACCTCGGCGTGACCGAGGCCGGCATCCCGCCGGAAGGCGTCGTCAAGACCCGGGTCGCCTTCGAGCAGCTCCTCTCGCGTGGGATCGGGGACACGCTGCGGGTCAGCCTCACTCTCCCCAATCCGCGCAAGCACGAGGAGGTGACGGTCGGCCTGCAGATCCTGGCCGACGTCGCCGCCGGCCGCTACCGGTCGGTGCCCGTCTTCGACGACGACAAGCTGAACATCATCTCCTGCCCCTCCTGCTCGCGGGTCGAGAACGAGCGGTTCGTGGAGCTGGCGCAGAGGGTGAAGGAGATGACGGCCTACGCCGAGAGGCACGCCCTGACCATCGCGGTCATGGGATGCCGGGTCAACGGCCCGGGCGAGACGGACGACGCCGACCTCGGCCTGTGGTGCGGCCCGACCCACGTCAACCTCAAGAAGAAGACGCAGTCGCTCGGGGCCTTCACGTACGACGAGATCCTCGACCGGCTGCGCGAGGAGCTGGACTCCCTCATCGACGCCCGCACCGGTCGATAGCGTACAGGCGCCGGCCGCCCGCAGCGATCTCGAGGCGGTGAGCGGCGGCTCGCGCGGGGGGCCCCCGACCCCGGCTTCGACTGGTCTGGAAGCGCTACCGGGGCCGGTCGAGGTGCTTCCCGGCCGACTCCAGGTCGGCCTCGACCATCAGCTTCGCGAGCTCCTTGAACGTGACCCGGGGCGTCCAGCCGAGATCGCGCCGGGCCTTGCTCGCGTCGCCGAGGAGCAGGTCCACCTCGGCCGGCCGGAAGTACCTGGAGTCGACCTTCACGAAGTCCTTCCAGTCGAGCCCCACGCAGCCGAAGGCCTCCTCGCAGAACTCCCGCACCGAGTGCGTCTCGCCGGTGGCGATGACGTAGTCGCCGGGCCCGTCCCGCTGGAGGATCCGCCACATGGCCTCGACGTAGTCCTTCGCGTAGCCCCAGTCGCGCTTGGCGTCGAGGTTGCCGAGCCTGAGCTCCTTCTCCCGTCCCTGCTTGATCGCGGCGACGCCCATCGTGATCTTGCGCGTGACGAAGTTCTCGCCCCGGCGGGGGGACTCGTGGTTGAACAGGATGCCGTTCGAGACGTACATCCCGTAGCTCTCGCGGTAGTTCACCGCCATCCAGTGGCCGTAGACCTTGGAGACGGCGTAGGGCGAGCGGGGGTGGAAGGGTGTTCTCTCCGTCTGCGGCGTCTCCTGGACGAGGCCGAACATCTCCGAGCTGCCGGCCTGGTACACCTTCGCCGGGATCCCGAGGTCGCGCACGCCGTCGAGAAGGCGAAGGACCCCGATGGCGGCGACGTCCGTGGTGTACTCCGGCATGTCGAACGAGACCTTGACGTGGCTCTGGGCGGCCAGGTTGTAGACCTCGTCGGGCTGGAGTGCCTCGAGGGCGCGGACGAGGCTGTTCTGATCCACCATGTCGCCGTAGTGCAGGACCAGCCGGTCGCGGACGTGGTCGATCCGCCACGTGTTGAAGGAGCTGCTCCGGCGCACGAGGCCGTGCACCTCGTAGCCCTTCTCGAGCAACAGCTCGGCGAGGTAGCTGCCATCCTGGCCCGTGATCCCGGTGATGAGCGCTTTCTTCGCGGCCACTTTCGCCTCCAGAGGGGGCCTCAATCTACACCGCGCTTCGCGCGGGGGTCAAAAGGGAGGGTGATTGGAAGGGGGAAAAGGAAGAGGGACCGACTCACTCGACCGGGGCCTCGTTTCGACGCGCCGTCCCGGGCCACCGGGCTGGGCTCCCTCCAAACCCTGCCTGGCTGCCGGGACGCCACTCAAAGCGCTGCAGCGTCTCGGTCGAGGAGGCGATCCCTCCTTGCCGGGGCTATATGCACAGCCCGCGCCACACCGACCGAATCGGTCGGATCACATTGAGATGGACCAGCTTATGGCGAGCACGCCGCCGCCCGCATCCGAATGCGACGTTGCGACAACGCAACGGAATCTTATCTCAGGCGCAACGACTCAGCGCTTGGCGCGATCCTGGCCGATCCCGAGCTGTTTCATCTTGCGGTAGAGGTTCGTGCGCTCGATCCCGAGCTCCTTCGCGGTCTGCCCCAGGTTGCCCCGGTTCGCGGACAGCCGCTCCAGGATGTACTGGCGCTCGAAGCGCGAGCGGGCGATCCGCAGCGGCAGCGGCATGCCGTCGTCACCCGAGGGCGGGGCCGTCATGTGCAGCGCCTCCATCACGTCGCGGTGGGTGACCCCGTCTCTCGACACGATGACCGCGAGGCGCTCCATGAGGTTGCGCAGCTCGCGGACGTTGCCGCGCCAGGGCAGCTGAGACAGGAACTCGGTGGCGCGGGGAGTCAGCCGCTTCGGCTTGAAGCCGTTCTCGACCGAGGCGAGGCGCAGGTAGTGCTCGGCGAGGAGCGGCACGTCCTCCCGGCGCAGGCGCAGGGGCGGCAGCGCGATGTTGACCACGTTGAGCCGGTCGTAGAGGTCGTCGCGGAAGCGGCCCTTCTCGATCTCCTCCAGGAGGTTCTTGCTCGTGGCGGCGAAGATCCTCACGTCCACCGAGCGGCTGCGCGAGCTTCCCACCGGCGTCACCTGGCCCTCCTGCAGCACGCGCAGCAGCTTCGCCTGCATGACGAGGCTCATGTCGCCGATCTCGTCCAGGAAGAGCGTCCCCCCGTCGGCGCTCTCGAAGGTCCCCCGCCGGTCCGACACCGCCCCCGTGAACGCGCCCTTCACGTGGCCGAACATCTCGCTCTCGATGAGCTCCGCCGGCACCGCGGCGCAGTTCAGCTGCACGAAGGGCCGGTCCCGGCGCGGGGAGAGGGCGTGGATCGCGCGGGCCACCAGCTCCTTGCCCGTGCCCCTCTCCCCGGAGATCATGACCCGCGCCCGGGTGGGGGCCACCATGTCCACCAGCTGGTAGACGCGCTGGATGGCCTCGGAGCGACCCACCATCCCGTACCGGGCCCCGCCGGCCGGCCGGTCGGCGCGGGCTTCCTCGCTGGGCGCGGCGGGGGCGAGCACCCGCTCCAGCACCTCGTAGAGGCGCTCCTTCGTGACCGGCTTCTCGACGTATTCCGAGGCGCCCAGGCGCATCGCCTCCACCGCGTCCGGCACGCTGCCGTAGCCGGAGACCACGACCACCGGGGTCACCGGGGAGCGACGCTGGAGCTCGCGCAGCACGTCGAGACCGGTGCCGTCGGGCAGCCTCATGTCGAGCAGCACCGCGGACGGCCGCCTCTCCCCGAACTCGCGCAGTCCCTCGCCGACCGAGGCCGCCCCCAGGCCGCGGTAGCCGCGGGCCGCCAGCATCGCGAGGCAGACCTGGCGCAGGTCGCGGTCGTCGTCGATGACGAGGACGAGCGGGTGCTCGGCGTCCCCCATGATGAGTGGCCGGGATGCTATCATCCGGGTCATGGAGCGGCAAGGCAGACGGCTCGCGCTCGCGCTGCTCGCCCTCGCGGCGGCCAGCGGCTGTGACTTCCAGCCCGACCCGCCGGAAGGTCCCTCGGCCCTCCCCCCGGGCCGCTTCGTCAGCGTGACCATCCAGTACCGGCAGCCGGCCGCGTGCGTCAACTCCGCCGGCACCTGCGCGGTGCTCCCGGTCTTCTTCGCGAGCTGGATGGGGCCGGGCGACGAGGTCATCCTCAGCACCCCCGCCGGTCCCAACTTCTGGACGGGCACCGTCTACAACGTGCCCGTCAACTGGCCGCCGAACGACGAGCCCCACTACGTGCGCGTGTACGACCCCCACCTCCTGGACACGCCGAACCAGGGCCTGACCGCCGCCCGGCTCGTCGTCGGGGGGCAGAGCATCGTCTACTACGACTCTCCCGGCACGCCCCAGGAGAGCGGCCTGATCTACGTCGACGACAACGGGGTCGGCCGCAACCCGAACTAGGCTGCCCGCCGGCCGGGCGGCTCGCCTAGCGGCCCCGGATCTCCCTCAGCCGCGCCTCGAGCTCCGAGAGGTGCCTTGCCTGAGCCGACGCCGGGTCCAGGGCGAGGCGGCGGGCTTCGCGCAGCCGCGCTTCGGCCAGCGCGTACTGCCTCTGCGAGAGCAGGGCGGACGCCGCGGCCAGGTGGATCTCCGCGACCTTGAGGCGCGTGGCGGCGTCGTCCGGCCGCCAGATCAGCGCCTGCCCGTACCGGGCGAGGGCCGCGTCGGCGTCGTTCCTCGGGCCCGCCAGGAAGTCCCCGTACCGCACCAGCAGGCCCGGGTCCTCAGGCCGGCGCCGGACGAGCTCCTGGAAGGCCCCGTCCGCGTCGGGCAGCCGCCCCGCCCTCGTGGCGAACCGGACCAGCGCCTCGAGGGCTGCCGTCCCCGCCGGGTCCGCCTGGACGGCCTCGCCGTAGCTGCGCAGCACCCGGCCGACTCCGGTGTCCGCCATGCCTTCCCCGGCCTTCCCTCCGGCCTCTGCGGCCAGGGCGTGCGGCGCGAGGAGCTCCGCGATCGCGAGGTGCGCTCCGGCGTGGTCGGGCCGCTCCGCGACCGCGTGCTCGAAGCACTCCAGGGCGCGCGTCTCTTCCGGCTTGAGCCGCACGCCACCCGGGGGCGAGCCGGGAGCGGGCGTGGGAACGGCGGCGCCCAGGGCCTTGCCCGCCCACGCACGGCCCAGCAGGTACTGCGCGTCGGCATCGGAGGCGCTCCCGATCTGGGCGATGGCCTCGTCGAAGCGCCCCTGCTCCACGAGCGACCGGGGCCCGGCGAGCGGCTGGCCGCCGCTCGCTCCCGCCCCGCCGCCCTCCCGCCGGCACCCGGGCGCGACGAGGAGGGCGAGCGCGGCCGCGGTGACCGCGAGCCGCCTCGCCCTCACGGTGACGGCACGGCTCCCGCCCGGCGGAGCTTCTCGATCGCGCGGTTCGCGCGGTCCACCACCTTCGAGCTGGGATCGGAGAGCAGCGGGGTCAGCTTCGCCGTGGCGGAGGGATCGCCGAGCTGCGCGAGCAGGTCGCACAGCGATCCTCGCACCTCGGGGTCCTTGTCGTTCAGGTACGGGTAGAGGTCCGGCGCGAACCCGGGGCCGAGCTCCAGGATGTAGCCGCGCGCCTGCTTCGCGTTCGTGGAGCCGAGCGCGAGCACGATCGCGTCCAGGAAGGCGCGGTCTCCCAGCAGGACGATCGCGAAGTTGTAGGCGAGCCGGACGTCGCCGTTGCCCTCGCGCTGGTAGTCCTTCTTGAACGAGGCCAGCGTCGACGGGTCGGAGATGCGCCCGAGCCCCTCCACGGCCAGGCGGCGCTGGTCCGGGTCGTTCGAGTACAGCAGCTCGCGGAACAGGTCGGCCTGCGCCGGGTCGCCGATCCGGCTCAAGGAGGCGAGCACCCGCGTCCCGAGCTCGCGGCGCTTGTTCTGCTCGAACATCTCCCGCAGCGCGGGCCCCGCCTCCCGGACCCGCAAGACGCCGATCGCCTGGAGCGCCCGGTTCCGGACGGTGGTCGAGCTGTCGGCCAGCAGCGGGATGAGGGCCTTGCCCTCCTCGGCCGTCCCCACCTTCCCGAGGGCTGTCGCGGCGGCGGCACGGACGTCGGACTCCGGGTCCTGGAACGCGGCCACGAGGTCGCGAGCGACGACGCTGCCGCCCAGGATCCCGATGGCGTAGGCCGACGCCTCGCGGATCCCCTTCTTCTCGTCCTTCAGGGTCCCGACGAGGCCCCGCCAGACGGCCGCGTCCACCCGCGTGTAGGGCGGCACCGACTGCCGATCGTACTCGTCCGAGAAAGTCTCCAGGAACTTGACGAGCGGCCCGGTCCGGTCGCGCTCGGCGTAGATCTCCACGATGGCCCCGATGGCCTCCTCGCGGATGTCGGGCTCCCCGTCCTGGAGCGAGGTCACGAGGGCGGGCACCGCGGACAGGTCGCGCAGGTCCCGCAGGGCGTCGACGACCACCAGGCGCACCCGGACCTCCGGGTCTCGGACGAGGGCCGAGAGCGGGGCCACCGCCTCACGCCGACGGCTCTTGCCGAGCTCCTGTGCCGCCTTCTGGCGGGTGCGCCAGGTCGGGCTCTTCAGGTTCGCGACGAGGTCCTCGAACGACTCCTCGGCCCCCGCCACGGGGACGAGCCCGAGCGCGAGGCCGAGACCGAGGGCCACGAGCGCCCCTCGGCGCACGCGGTGGAAGATCGTGGGCACGGACGATCGCAGCGTTGCCATGATCTCGAAATCATAGCAGAAGGACGGCGAGACGCCGGGCGGCCCCGCGGTCAGGCGGTCGCGCCCTCGACACGGCCCAGCACCGACCGGAGGTAGCCGGCCGTGTGGCCCTCCCCGCGGGCGGCGAGGGCCTCCGGCGTGCCCTCGAAGACGACCCTTCCCCCCGCCTCTCCGCCCTCGGGGCCGAGGTCGACGACCCAGTCGGCCTGCTTGATCACGTGCAGGTTGTGCTCGATGACGACGAGCGTCGCCCCCCCGTCCAGCAGCCGCTGCAAGGCGTTCAGGAGCTCGTCCACGTCGCCCATGTGCAGCCCCGTCGTGGGCTCGTCGAGCACGTAGAGCACCCGGGGACCGGGGCGCCTGAGCAGGTGGGCGGCCAGCTTGACCCGCTGCGCCTCGCCGCCCGAGAGCGTGCTCGCCGGCTGGCCCAGGCGCAGGTAGCCCAGCCCGATCTGCTCCAGGACCTTGAGGCGCCGCGTGACCCGGGGCTGCCCGGCGAAGGCGTGCAGCGCCTCGCGCACCGTGAGGTCCAGCACCTGGTCGATCGACCGTCCCCGCCAGCGGACCTGCAGGACCGGCGCCCGGTAGCGCCGCCCGCCGCACGTCTCGCACACGAGCCAGGCGTCCGCCAGGAACTGCAGGTCCACGCGCACGCGGCCGTCGCCGCCGCAGGCCTCGCAGCGGCCGCCCGGCATGTTGAAGGAGAACTCCGCCGCCCCGAGCCCGCGGCGGCGCGCCTCGGGCGTGGCCGCGAACAGGTCGCGGATCGCGTCGAAGGCCTTCATGTAGGTCACGGGATTCGAGCGGGGGCTGCGGCCGAGGGGCGACTGGTCCACGACCTCGAGCTCCTCCACGTACTCGGTGCCGTCCACGACCGGCTCGCTCCGCGCGTCCCCCCTCCGCGGCGACGCCCCAGCCGCGAGCAGAGCACGTCGTGGACGAGGGTGGACTTGCCGGAGCCGGAGACGCCCGTGACCACCGTGAAGGCCCCGAGGGGGAAGCGCACGTCCACCCCCTTCAGGTTGTGCACCGAGGCGTCCCGCACGTGCAGGAACAGTCCGCTGCCCCGGCGGCGCCTGGCGGGCACCGGGATGCGGAGGTCCCCGCGCAGGTACTTCGCGGTGAGGCTCCGCGGCTCGCCGCCCAGCGACTCCGCCGGCCCCTGGTACACCACGCGGCCGCCCTGGTCCCCGGCGCCCGGCCCGAGGTCGATCACGTGGTCGGCGGCGGCGATGATCGCCGGGTCGTGCTCCACCACGACGACGGTGTTCCCCTGGTCGCGAAGCGCCTTCAGGATGCCGATGAGCCGGTCCGTGTCCCGTGGATGCAGGCCGACCGACGGCTCGTCGAGGACGAAGAGCGTGCCCACGAGCCCGGTGCCGAGGGCGGCCGCCAGGGCGATGCGCTGCGACTCCCCTCCCGAGAGCGTCGCCGAGGGCCGGTCGAGGCCCAGGTAGTCGAGCCCCACGTCCTCGAGGAACGACAGCCGCCGGTCCACCTCCCGCCGCACCCGCCCCGCGATCGCCTCCTCCTGCGGTGAGAGCGCGAGCCCGGTCAGGAACCGGCGCGCCGAGCGAACGGGCAGCGCGGCCACGTCGCAGATCGAGAGCCCTCCCAGCCGCACCTGCAGGGCCTCGGGGCGCAGGCGCCTGCCACCGCAGGCGGGACAGCCCTGGTAGCCGCGGTACCGTGCGAGGAACGCCCTCACCTGTACGCGGTACTTGCGCCCCTCGAGCCAGCGGAAGAAGCCCAGGATGCCGGGGAAGTCCTCGTCGCCCTCGAGCACCAGCCGGCGGTGGCCCTCGTCGAGGAAGGACCAGGGCACGTCGAGGGGAATCCCCCGGCGACGCGCGAAGCGTCGCAGCTGTGTCAGGAAGGTGCGGTAGTGCGGCCGGTTCCAGGGCTCGATCGCACCCTCCGCCAGGCTCTTGCGCTTGTCGGGCACCACCAGGTCGAGGTCGACCTCGATCAGGTTGCCGAAGCCGTGGCAGGTGGGACAGGCCCCGAAGGGGTTGTTGAAGGAAAACAGGCGCGGCTGCGGCTCGACGAACGCCCGGCCGCAGCCGAGGCACTCGAACCGCTCCGAGACGGGCAGCGGCTCGCGCCCCGGCGCGACGACGACCGCGCGGCCGCTCCCCTCCCGCAGCGCGGCCTCGAGCGAGTCGACGAGGCGGCCGAGCTCGCCCTCCCGGACGACCACACGGTCGACCAGCACCCGCGCGCCGGGCGGCGGTACGAAGCCGGCGTCCTCCCCGACCTCGACCACGGCGTCCCCCGCGAGCAGGCGCGTGTACCCCCGCTTGCGCAGGCCGGCGAGCGACTCGGCGTCGAGAGGCTCCGGCGGGTCGAATGCGACGAGCACCCGGGTGCCGGCGGGCTCGGACAGGAGCCGCTCCGCGACGCTCGCCGCCGAGTCGCGGCGTACCTCGTTCCCGCAACCGTCGCACACCGTCCGTCCGGCCCGGGCGAACAGGAGGCGCAGGTGGTCGTGGACCTCGGTGGCCGTGGCCACCGTCGACCGCGGGCTGCGGGAGAGCGCCCGCTGCCGTATGGCGATGGCGGGACAGATCCCGTCCACCTCGTCCACCCGCGGCTTCTCCATGCGCTCCAGGAACTGGCGCGCGTACGAGGAGAGGCTCTCCACGTAGCGCCGCTGGCCCTCCGCGTACAGCGTGTCGAAGGCCAGGCTGCTCTTGCCGGAGCCGGACACGCCGGTGATCACGACCAGGCGGCGGGTCGGGATCACGACGTCGACCCCCTTCAGGTTGTGGACGCGGACTCCCTTGAGGACGATGTCGGCGGGCATGGCAAAACTTCATGCTAGCACGCCCCGCGGGCCCGGGGCGGCGACCGCCGGCTCGGCTACGGCCGGGCGGTGGGGCCGGGGCCGCCCGCCGCGTCCGCGAGCCGGCGGTCACGCTCCCGCTCGGCCACGTACGCCTTGGGGTCGCGGAGGAGCATCTCGGCCCGCGACACGAGGTCGAGCGCCTTGCGAACCTGGGGGTCCCAGGCCAGGCTGCGCCGGCGCGCCTCCCCTTCGCCGATCACCTGCCGCAGGACCTCCTCCTCGATCTGCTGGACGAGGGCCGCCCGGCTGGAATCGAGGTCGGCCACGGTGTAGCGCAGCTTCCGGGAGTCGAGGTAGCTCCGGAAGTCAGCGAGCACGGTGTCATCCGCCACGAAGTCCTTCGAGACCGGCTTCATCTTGCCCGTCGAGCGCGAGCGGGTCCCCGTCCCCGCGATCGCGGCCTGGTCCTGGGCCGCCACGGCATCGAAGCCGCGGGCGAAGCCGGCGAACGCCTGGCGGGCGATGAGGTAGGAGACGAACTTGGAGGGGGCCTCGGGCTCCACGCAGTAGTCGGGGGTGATGCCGTCTCCCCCGTAGACCTTCCTCCCCGCGTCCGTCAGCTTCACCTCGCCGCTGCCCTGGTCGCAGGGCTTGCGGTCGTGCGGCGCGTAGTACTCCTCGAGCGCCGTCGTGGCGTAGTCGCGCTGGATGGAGCGCCCCGAGGGCGTGTAGTACCGCGCGGTGGTGAGCGCGAGCGCGTAGCCGCGCACGTTGCGCAGCGGCATGATCGTCTGGACGAGGCCCTTGCCGAACGTCGTCTCGCCCACGATGAGGGCCCGGTCGTGGTCCTGCAGCGCCCCCGCCACGATCTCGCTCGCGCTCGCGCTGTGCCTCGAGGTCAGCACCACGAGCGGCACGTCCGACCACGGGGTCTGCTCCTCCGTGATGTAGTTCGACTCGTCCCGGCGAGACCGACCCCGCGTGAAGACCACGAGCTGGCCCTTCTTCAAGAAGATGTTCGACACGTTGAAGGCCTGGTCCAGCAGCCCGCCGGGGTTGTCGCGGATGTCGAGGATGAACGATGTCGCGCCCTCGCGCTTGAGGTCGCGCAGGGCCTTCTCCAGCTCCCGCTCGCAGCCTTCTCCTTCTCCCGGCCGGCAGGCGGTGGTCTCGTTGAAGTCCGTGAGACGGATGTAACCCACGCTCCGGCTGGCCATGAACGCGTAGGGCACCGAGTGCAGCGGGATCACGTCGCGGATCACCGTGAACTCGAGGGGCTCCTCGTAGCCCTGCCGGGCGATGGTCACGCGCACCGGCGTGCCCTTGGGCCCCCGGAGCCGCTTGACCGCGTCGTCGATCGCCATCCCCCGCGCGTCCTCGCCCTCGATGCGGCTGATGACGTCCCCGGGGCGGATGCCGAGGCGGTGGGCCGGCGTCCCCTCGAACAGGGCGACCACCGTGATGTTCCCGTCGATCGACTGCACGGTGATCCCGAGGCCGTAGTACTGGCCCCGCTGCCGCTCCTGCATCGTCTGGTAATCCTTCTGCTCGAAGAAGTTCGAGTGGGGATCCAGCGTTCGGAGCAGCTCCCGGACGGACGCGGACACGAGGCGGTCGCTCGGCACCTCCTCCACGTACTCGCGCTGCACCACGTCCATCATCGCGGTGTAGAGGCGCATCTGCTCGGTCAGGCGCCCCCCGCCGGCCAGCGCGCGTTCGCCGAGCAGGCCTCCGGCCAGCGTCGATCCGACGAGAAGACCCACGGAAACCGCACCCAGGCGGGAGAGCTTCATGTGACCATGATATCAGGCCGATCCGCCGGAGTGGGGCGGGCGGGCGGCGACGCCCCGGTCAGAACCTCGTGTGGAGGCCGACCGTGAACGTCCACCCCGACAGGTCGATCCGGTTCACGAGCCCCGGCTCGTTCGGCGCGAAGTCGTCCCCCATGTCGTCCTTGGCCCACTGGTAGCGGCCCTCTCCGACGATCGCGAAATCCCGGTTCAGGTACACCCGCAGGCCGCCCAGGGCGTGGAAGCCGAAGGCCGTGCTCTCGGACACGAAGGCGTCGGGGACCACGTCGTAGTCGAACCGGCAGGTGCCGCTCGAGGGAGGGAAGCACACGAAGTCCCCGTGCTCGTCGTACTGGTAGAAGATCGCGTCGACGCCGCCCCCCACGAAGGGGACGAGCTTCGTGTTCTTGCCCGTCGGCAGGATGCGGATCGAGAGGCCGAGCGGCGCCGCCCGCAGCCGCAGCTGCTGGCGGATCTCCGAGCCGTCGTCCCACGTGTAGTCGCGGTAATAGGTGTCGACGGTCTTGCTGTAGTAGTCGAAGTGCACTCCGACCTCCACGTAGTCCGTCAGCACCTGGTTGAACTCGACGCCACCGTACAGCCCGTCGAACTCGCTCTTCCAGTCCAGGTCGCCCAGGCCCCGTCCCTCCGGCACGTAGAGCTCGCACACGTCCTGGAACAGGGTGTACTCGGCCGGGCGGCTGGAAGGAATGCCACAGTCCCGGCCGCGGGGAAAGAAGCCGCCAATCCGCACGTCGAATCCGGACGCGCCCGCGGGGTTCGCGCCGGCGAGCAGGACGGCCATCACGGCCAGGCTCAGAGTTGCTCGTCTCACGGGGTCATCTCCTTTCGAGCCCGCCTCGGCTCCCGGCCCCGCCGGGAGCCTCTCGGGCTGTCCGGCCGAGGGCTGTGCAGAATGGATGCCAGCGGAAACCTGCTCACAAGTCCCTTCAAATCAGCGCATTCGCGCTTTGGCTCGACGGGAGCAATGTCCTCTGCCGGGGACATCGTGGCTTTCGGCCGAAGAGGAGAGGCTGGAGGCGGCGACCGGAGTCGAACCGGTGAATAGAGGTTTTGCAGACCTCCGCCTTAGCCACTTGGCTACGCCGCCCTGCGGCGACTATATCGGAGCGGGGCCTCCCCGGCAAGGCGGGTAGCGGCTTGACGAACGATCGCGGCGTGGGTATTTTGGAGGCACTGAGGGCGGGAATAACTCAGTGGTAGAGTGCGACCTTGCCAAGGTCGAAGTCGCGGGTTCGAATCCCGTTTCCCGCTCCATGACCTCCCCCTGACCCGGGCTCGGAGTTCAATCGTCGGCAAAGGCCCCCGCGAAGTGGCGCACGCGGGGGCCGTCCTGCCCCCAGTCGATCGCCACGACGTCGAACCGTGTCGGCGAGTCCGAGAGGCCGTGCTGTGCGGCGTACAGGCGGGCCGCCCGGAGCACCTTTCGGCGCTTGGACGCAGTGACCGCCTCGACCGCCGACCCGTGCGAGTCGCCCCCCCGCTCCTTGACCTCGACGAAGACCACGGTGCCGCGGTCCTCGGCCACCACGTCGACCTCGCCGGCCCGACAGCGGTAGTTGCGAGCGAGGATCCGCAGGCCCGCGGACTTCAGGTGCTCGCAGGCGAGGTCCTCGCCGGGGTCCCCGCGGTGCGGGCCGCGGGGACGCGACGGCGTCACTTCTTCCGCCGCCAGCGCGTGCCCTTCGCGGTGTCCTCGAGCACCACGCCAAGCGCCTCCAGCCGGGCCCGCGCCTCGTCCGCGCGCGCGAACTCCCGCCGGCGCCGGGACTCCTGCCGCTCGTCGAAGAGAGCCTGCTCCTCGGCCGAAAGGCGGTCCGGCTCCGCCGCGGGCAGCAGCACCCCGAACACGGCGTCCATGGCCTCGAGCTCGGCCCTGACACGCCGCGCGCCGGCCCCGGTCAGGGCGCGGTCGGCCAGCAGCCCGTTCGCGCGTCCCACGAGGCCGTGGACCGCGGCCAGCGCCTCGGGGGTGTTGAGGTCGTCGGCCAGGGCCGCGTCGAACGCACGCCGGGCCTCCTCGCAGGCCGCGGCGGCCGGCCCCGCCCCGCCCCCCTCCTCGACCTCGCCGAGCCGAGCCGCGAGGCCGTGGACGCGCTCGAGGGCCGCCTTCGCGTGGTGCAGGCCCTCGAAGCCGAAGTTGAGCGGCTTGCGGTAGTGCGAGCCCGCGAGCAGGTAGCGGATCGACTCCGCCGAGTGCCCTCTCTCCAGAAGGTCGGGGATGGTGAAGAAGTTGCCCTTGCTCTTCGACATCGTCTCGTTGTCGATCAGCAGGTGCTTCACGTGCATCCAGTGCCGTGCGAAGAGACGGCCCGTGCCGCACGTGCTCTGGGCGATCTCGTTCTCGTGGTGGGGGAAGATGAGGTCCTCCCCCCCGGCGTGCAGGTCGAAGGTCTCGCCGAGATACTTCATGCTCATGGCGGAGCACTCGATGTGCCAGCCGGGCCGCCCCTTCCCGAACGGGGCGTCCCACTGCGCCCACTCCGGCTCGTCGCTCTTGAACTTCCACAGCACGAAGTCGCGGGCGTTCTCCTTGTCGTACTTGTCCGTGTCGACCCGCGCCCCCGCCTGGATGCCCGCGACGTCGAGCCGCGCGAGCCGCCCGTAGTCCGGGAACGAGGCGATCCGGAAGTAGACGCTGCCCTCCGCGGTGTAGGTGTGGCCGCGCGCCTGGAGCCTCTCGATGAGCTGGATCATCTCCGCGATGTGCTCGGTCGCCCGGGGCATGTGCTCCGGGCGCTCGAGGCGCAGCGTCGCCATGTCCTCCTCGAAGGCGCGGATGTACTGCGCGGTGAACTCCCGCAGGTCCTTCCCCGCTTCCTGCGCCTTCTGGATGATCCGGTCGTCCACGTCGGTCACGTTCATGACCTCGCGGACGCGGTAGCCGAGGTGCCGCAGCGCGCGGCGCAGCACGTCCGTGGCGACCAGCGTCCGGAAGTTTCCGACGTGGGCGCGGTTGTAGACCGTCGGCCCGCACGCGTAGAAGCCCACCTCGGGGGGGGCGACGGGGACGAGCGTCTCGACGCGCCCGCTCAGCGTGTTGAACAGCCTCAGCTCGTGGGTCATGTGGCCCTCAGGATGAGCGCGGTGAGGTCGTCCGTGCAACCGGCGGGCCCGGTCCAGCCGTCCACGGCCGCCACCAGGGCGTCGAGCGCGGCCGCGGCCCCGCGCTCCGCGGAGGCGGCCAGGGTCCGGCGCACCCGCTCGTCCCCGAACTCGTCGCCGGAAGGGTCGAGGGCCTCCGTCACGCCGTCGGTCACCACGGCGAGGAGGTCCCCCGGGTCGAGGACGAGCTCGGCCGCCTCGAGGGTCACGTCCTCGAGCAGGCCGATCACGGGGCCGCCGGCGGTCAGGCGCTCGTCGCGCCCGTCCGCGCGCCTCAGGTACGGAGGCACGTGGCCGGCGTTGACGTAGACGAGCCGTCGGTGGGCCGGGTCGAGCTCGCCGTAGAACAGCGTCACGTATCGGCTCGTCTGGGTGTTGGCGTACAGGAAGCGGTTCAGCCGCTCGAGCACCTGGGTGGGCCGCGCGGTGCCGGCCGTGGCCTGGAGCCACGCGTGGACGGAGGCCATCATGAGGCTCGCCGGGGTCCCCTTTCCCGACACGTCGGCGGTCACCAGCCCGACCCGCCCGCCCTCCAGCGGGATGAAGTCGTAGTAGTCGCCCCCGACCTCGAAGCACGAGCGGCTCTGCGCGGTCAGCTCGAAGCCCTCGACCCGCGGCGCCCCCTTCGGGAAGAGGCTCTGCTGGATCCCGCGGGCGATCTGCAGGTCGCGGTCCTGCCGCTCCTTCTCGAGGCGCACGCGGTGGGCCCGCGCGCCGTCGAGCGCCGCCTGGGTCTGCCGGGCCAGTGCCGTCGCGAAGTCGAGGTCCTCTTCGCCGAAGGCCCGGGAGCCCGGCCGCTCGCCCACCGCGAGGAGGCCGCTCAACCGGTCCCCGGCCGCCAGCGGCGCGGCCAGCGCGAAGCGCGAGCGCGAGAGGGCGTCCTTCAGGACGCCCTCCGGAAGGTCGGCCACGCGTCGAGCCCCGGTGAGGCCGTGGACCAGCGTGTCCGGTGCGCCGGGCACCCGCGCCGGCACCTCTCCTGGCTTCAGGCCCCGGGCGTGGGCGAGGTCGAGGCCCTCGGGACCGAGGCGGAAGAGCGCGCAGCGTGAGACGAGGAAGTGGCCCATGACGGTGGTGGTCACGAGGCGCTCGATCGACTCCTCGTCCAGGCTGGCCGTCAGCTCGCGCCCGATGTCGAAGAGGCTGTGGAGCTGGTAGACCTTGATGGACAGCGTGCGGTTGACCCGCCGCAGCTCCTCGTAGATGAGTCCGTTCTCGATCGGCGTCGCCGCGCAGGCGGCCAGGCTCTCGAGAAAGCCCGTCTCCTCCGGGCCGAACGGGCGGCCCTCGGCCCGGGGGCCGAGCCCGAGGAGGGCGATCGGCCGGCCGGCCTTGCGCACCGGGCACACGAGGGCGAAGCCCGCGTCGGCAAGGCTGTCATCGCCGGGTCCCGGGGCGAACGGCCCCTCGGGCACCTCCGCTCGCTCGATCTCCTCGGGCACCCCGGGCCCGAGGCCCCGGGCGGCCCGACGGCGGTAGCGCCCTCCCTCCTCCGCGACGAAGAGCGCGCCGCGCGAGACCTGGAGCTCGCCCATCACGATGAGGAGCGCCGCATCGAGGATCTCGGCCCCGCTGAGGGTCGATCCGAGGGTCGTGCTCAGGTCGAGGAGCGAGATGAGCTCCGACATCCGCTTCAGCAGGGGAGGCTCGCGTCCCTCCCGCCGGAACGCGTCGAGCGCCTGCTGGTACTGGAAGACGACCGGCGTGCTCACGGCTGCGCCCCGCCTCCCCTCCCTGGTCTCCTCTTCACCATGCAGCAGACGTTGCGACCGGCCGACCGGCGGAAGGTCACCGAGTCCATGATCCGGCCCATGAGGTGCATCCCGAGGCCCCCCGTGCGGCGCTCGCTGGCGTAGCGCCGCAGGTCCACCTCCGGCACGGAGCCGGGGTCGACGGCCTCGCCGTCGTCCACGACCTCGACGCGCAGCGAGTCGCCCCGGTCGTCGAAGCGCAGCTCGATCGTGCGGTCGGCCGCCCCCCGGTACGCGTGCTCGATCACGTTCGTGGACGCCTCGTCCACCGCGAGGGCCAGCTGGTCCGCCTGCGCGCCGTCGAAGCCCGCCCCCTGAGCCAGGTGTCGCGTGACGTCGCGGACGGTGGCGAGGAACTCCGTCCGGCTCGGGACCCGGAGGACGAGCGCGGGACGCCTCGCGCTCACGCGGAAGGGCTTCCCGGCCCCCCGCCCTCGCGGAAGCTGAGGACTGCCTCCACCTCGGAGGGGAAGATCCGGTAGAGGTGGTTGAAGCCCAGGATGTCGAAGATGTTGCGCACGGTCTCGTTGAGCTCGGCGATCCGGATGTCGCCGCCGTTCGTGCGGACCTCCTCGATCACCCCCATGATCGCCCCGAGGCCGGCGCTGGCGATGTACTTGAGGCCCGCGCCGCTCACCACGATCCGGTACCGCCCCTGGTCGAGCGCCTTCTGGATCTCCGACTCGAAGAGGCGCACGGTGTGCGCGTTGATGAAGCCGCGCGGGTAGAGGAGGACGATCCCTTCCAGCTCACGGCTGTCGACGGAGAGCTCTGTCATCGATGGGCCTGCGTCGGGGAACTATACCCCGCGGCCGCCGGGGCCCGAAAACATGCCACGCGCCCGGGCGACGTCCTCGCGGATGCGGGCCACCAGGGCGTCCGGTCCGTCGAAGCGCTCCTCGCCGCGCAGCCGCTCGTGGAACTCGAGCCGCACCCGGGCGCCGTACAGGTCCCCCTCGAAGTCGATGAGGTGCGCCTCGACGCTCACGTGCTGCCCGCCGAACGTGGGTCGGCGGCCGATGTTGACCACCGCGGGCTGCCACTCCCCCCCGGGCAGTCGGCACCGCGCGGCGTAGACGCCCACCGCGGGGACGACCTCGTTCTCGGGAGCGACGTTCGCGGTCGGCACGCCGATCGTGCGCCCGCGTCCGTCGCCTCGCACCACCGGCGCGTCCACGAAGTAGGGCCGACCCAGCAGCGCCCGCGCCGTGCCCACCTCTCCGCGGACGAGGGCGTCCCGCACGCGGCTGCTGCTCACGGGGCTCCCGTGCTCCAGCACGGGCGACAGGGCTCGCACCGCGAAGCCGAGCTCCCTCCCGAGCGTGGCCAGCCGCCCCGCGTCCCCCTGCCGCCGGTGGCCGAAGCGGAAGGACTCCCCCACGACGACGTGGCGGGCGCCGAGCGCTCGCTGGAGCACGTCCCGGGCGAACGCCTCTGGCGAGAGGGCCGCCAACTCCGTGTCGAAGGGAAGCAGGGCCAGCCGGTCGACGCCGAGGCCGGCGAGGAGCTCCTCCTTCTGGGCCAGGGTGGTCAAGGCGGCCGGGGCCCGGTCCGGGCTGAGTACGGCGGCAGGGTGCGGATCGAAGCTGAGGACCACCGCCACGCCCCCGGCTTCGCGCGAGCGCGCCACGATGGCCTCGACGAGCGCCTGGTGCCCGCGGTGCACGCCGTCGAAGTTCCCGATGGTGACCGCGGGCGACGGCCACCCGACGGGAACCAACCTCTCGATCCGGGCCCGCTCCATGGTGGATGAGTCGGGGCTAACGGCCGCTCCGGCGGTCCAGCGTGGCGTCGGCACGGTTTCGCCCCGACGCGTCCACCGCCGCCAGCAGATAGCCCCCCGGCCCCCGCTCGTAGCGGAACGGGCGGTCCCACGGATCGCGCAGGGACGAGCCGTCCACCAGGCCGGCGCGCACGAGCGGCTCCAGGGTGTCCGGGGGGGCGCCGCGGGTGGCGCGCCAGGCCTCGAGCGCGCGCTCGAGGCGGGCGAGGCGCGAGCGCGTCGTGTCGTCGAGCACGGTCTCCCAGGAGCTCCGCAGCAGGGGGGGCAGCGCGGTCACGGCAAACGGCGAGCGGCGCTGCACCGCCACTCCGGCCACGGCGAGGGCCACCACGAGGACCACCACCACGTACCCGGGTACCGGCGACACCGCGGTCTCCGCTTCGCCTTGCTCGACGGAGGGCGTGGCCCCCTTGCCCGCGGGTGCGACGAGGTTCCGGTTCAGGAAGTCGAACAGGGTGCGGCACACCTCGAATTCCCCGGCCCCGGTGCCGTCGATGATGGCCTGCACCGTGCGGACGCCGTCCACCTTGCGGAAGACGCGCTCCTCCTCGGGAGCGAGGCGGATGCGCCCGGTGGCGATCGCCGCCGCCCCCCGGCGCTCGGACCCGCTCGCGTCCGGGCCGGCGCCAGCCCCCACCTCGATCATGGACGGGTCCACCACCGGGCGGAACACGATGTCGAAGGAGGGGATCTTCTTCTCGATGATGGGCCACTCGTCCACCATCCGGATCCCTTCCATCAGGATGAAGTCCGTGCTCATGGGCACGAAGTTCTCGCGGTCGTAGTCCACCGACTCGGCAGGGGCGAAGTGGTAGCGACCGTCGCGCCAGCGGAACACGCGGAAGACGATCTGGGAGATCTGCACCTGCAGGGCGTCGCGCAGGTCCTTGGTGGTGATCGCGCTCCCGTTCGCCAGGATGTGGCCCAGCCGCTGCAGGGTCTGCTTCTGCACGCCGAGCGCCTCTTCCAGGCGGTCGCGGGTGATCTTCCCCTGCTTGACGAGGACGTTGCCGAGGCGGTCCTCGAGCCGGCGGGCCGAGGAGTCGGCCATCACCACCATCCCGCCCTCGAAGGTGACGATGACGCTCTCCTGGTCCTTCTCGTTGGTGAGCGTCAGCAGGCCGGTCTTCCGCTGCAGCCCGATGAGCTGAAAGATGTCGGGCAGCCCGAAGTCCCGGATCGTCCCCTCGAGAGCCATCGCGCGCTACCCCTCGACCTGTGCGGCCCGGACGCGGCGGGCCGGGCGCGCGGGGAGCCCCGGCTCCGGCTCGGGGCGGAACCGGTTCGCCACGAGCCAAACCACCGCCAGGACCACGCCGCCGGCGAGTGGCAGCCACGGGGGGGAGAGCCGTCGCGGGACCTCCGCGAAGGGCATCAGCCGGCCGACCACGAACAAGGACAAGACTCCGTACCAGAGGGCGAGGAGCGCCCCACCGCGCAGCGTCCAGCCCCGGTAGACCTGGCCCGCCCCGGGGGAGAGCACCGAGAGCACGCGGAACAGCCGGTGGCCGTGGCCCGCCGCGCGCTGAAGCTCGGCCATCTTCCGGCTGCGGGCGGGGCCCGACACGCCGTCACGCACCACGAAGAGGTGGTAGCACTGCGAGCAGAGACCGCCGCTCACCACCCCCAGGTGGCACTGGCGACAGAAGGGCGTCCCGCAGCGGGCACAGTGCAGCGTGAATGCCCTCGGCCCCCTCCAGCGCGTGACGAGGACGGCCGCCAGCACGAGGACGGCCACCGCGGCCGCGAAGCGGTTGGCCAGGGAGCGGAGAGGGACGCCGGGCCGCGGCGCCCGGCGCCCGGGCGCGGTGACGTTTCGCGCCGCGACCCCCTTCTCCGCCCCGGCGAACTTGTCCCAGACCTGCTCGCGCGTGAGGCCGAGGTCGACCACCGCGTAGTCGCGCGAGTCGTACTTCCAGCGGTCGTAGTCGGCCACGAGCCCCGGGGCGAGGCGGTCGGCGTTCGACTTGGCCTCGTTGTAGGCCTGGTACTCGAACTTCTGCAAGTACGCGAGGGAGAGGTTGTAGTAGGAGGTCGCGACGACCTCCGCCGCCCCCCCGCCTGGGTTCCGGCGCGATAGCGGGCGCGCGCCGAGTCGTAGCTGCCGCGCACGAACTCGATGTTCGCGAGGTTGTTCTGCGCGATCGGGTCCGCGGGATCGGCCGACAGCAGCAGCTGGTAGATCCCGGCCGCCTCCTGGTAGCGGCCCGCGCGACGGCAGGCGGCGGCCAGCAGGTAGACGAGGTCGCGGTCCGCGGGGTCCGCACGCACCGCCTCCTCGAGCGCCGCCCGCCGGGCGTCGTCGGGGACGGACTCCACCGCCGCGAGGGCCGCGTCGAAGAGCGGGTTGCGCGCCGCCCGGAGGCGCAGGTCGAGGGCGGCGACCGCCGGTCCCACCGCGAGCGCCGCGACGAGCGCCACCACCACGAGCCCCCTCTCGCGGGCGTCGAGGTAGGCGAAGAGCAGCGCGAGCCACCACAGGGGCAGCCAGCCCCACCCCTGGAAGGTCGCCACCGGCAGCAGGAAGAGCAGCAGCACGAGCGCGAGCGACGTCGACCGGCTCTGGCCGGGGCCGAGCCACTCCTCGACGTCGTGGCGCAGCAGGCCGCCCCGCCTGAGGAGGAGGGCCACACCGAGGGCCCAGACGCCACCGAACGCCGCCAGGAGAGCGGCGACCGTTCCCAGGTTGCGCCCGGCCAGGGAGCCGCGGCCGCTCGCCAGGAAGGCGGACAGGCCGGACGTCGTGGCCTCGATGCTCGGCATGACCCCGAGGAGTCCCTTCTTCAACCGCGCCACGGCGAGCCCGGCGTACGCGTCGGGCACCCTCGGGGCGAGGTCCACCGCGGCCTGGAAGGCGCCCTCGGCCTCCTCCCGTCGGCCCTCGTCGAGCCTGGACACGCCCCGCTCGACGAGGCCGAGGCCCGCGGTGTCGAGGCTCTCGACGTTGCGCTCGATCCGGGCACGTCGCATCGCGCGCAGGGCCTGCTCCGCTGCCGGGGCGTCACCGGAGGCATCGGCCTTCACGTACGCCGACCAGAGGTTCTCGAACCTCGCGCTCGCGGCCGGGGCCGCCGCGCCGGGAGGCGACGAATCGGGCTTCGCGGAGGGCGGGGGCCCGGCGACGGGTTCGACCGGCTGCGCCAGGAGCAGCAGGAGGCCGGCGAGGAGCGGGGCGCTCACGCGCCCCCCGCCCGCGTCTTCTCGACGTAGGCCATGCGCAGTTGGAAGAGGAGCTCGTCGAGCAGCGCCTCCTCGGGTGCCGTCCGTCGCCCCTCGGTCTTCTCCTTCAGCATCTCGAGGATGCCGATCACGGACCTCGCCTCCTCGAGCGCCTCCGCGGGATCGATGTTCTCGGGGAGGCCTTCGCCGGACAGGAGCGCTCCCGCCTGCGCGGCCAGGCCCAGGAGGAACCGGGAGAAATCGGCACGCGGCCCCGCCGGATCGGGCTCCGGCCGGGCTCCCGCGAGGGGGCGCCGGCCCGGCCGGCTCGTCGTCAGCCTCGTCACGCGGACGGCCCTCCGGCGTGAAGTGTCTCCGGTCGCTGACGGTGAAGGGCTTCTCGGTTTCGCTCATCAGCGCTTGCCGACTCCGCGCGGGGGCGGACACCGCTCCACCTGCCGGCCCTCCTGCGCCGGTCGCGCAGCGGCGAGATCTTAGCACAAGTTGCTGTGCCTTCAGCGGATGCGACGCTCCTCGCCCTCGCGTGCCGTCCGCACCCACACACGCGCGACCGTCCGTGGCGATCTCCACGGTGCCGTCTCGGTCGGTCCTCAGGACGAGCGCCCCGGCGCGCCGGTACCGCTCGAGGACCTCGGGATGGGGGTGGCCAAACGGATTGTGGGCCCCGGCCGACACGACGGCCAGCCGCGGGCCGACCCGCGCGACGAGCTCGCTCCCGCTGCTCGAGCGGCTCCCGTGGTGCGGCACCTTCAGGACGATCGAGGGCCCCGCGCGGAGCGACCGCTCCGCGTCGCCCGCCACGTCCCCGGTCAGCAGAAGGTGGACCTCCGAGTACGCCACGTCGAGCACGATGGAGTCCTCGTTGCGGACGCGGGAGGGCGGCCGCTGCGGGCGCAGCGGCCCCAGCACCGACAGGCGGACACCGTCCCAGTCGAGACCCATCCCCTCGGCCACCGTGAGACGCGTCGCGCCGGCGCCCTCGAGCCGCGAGGCGACCGCCTGCCAGGCCGGGTCGCGGAGCGGTGCCGGCCCCTCCCACAGCTGCCGCAGGCGGAAGGCGCGCCACACGAACGGCGCCCCCCCGACGTGGTCGGGGTGGGCGTGGGTCACGACGAGGGCGTCGAGGCGATGGACGCCCAGGCGCCACAGCTCCGGGGCGACCCGCCTCTCACCCGGGTCGATGCGCGGGTCCCTCGCCCCTCCCGCGTCGACGAGCAGCGCGCGGCCCGACGGCGAGCGCAGGAGCAGGCTGTCGCCCTGCCCCACGTCGATCACCGTGAGGTGAAGCCGCCCGTCCGCCCGCCCCGGGGCCTGCCCGAGCACGAGGGCGACGTGGCACGCCACGAGAAGGCCGAGGCCGAGGCGCCTCCGCCCTCGGTAGAGGAGCCCGAGGCCCGCCGCGTGAAGCGCGAGGGCCGGGAAGGACGGCGAGGCGACCCGCAGGTCCACCCACCGGGAAAGGGGACCGAGATCCCCCGATCGGCGAAGCGCGTGCGCCGCGACCCACGCGACGTCGCCCGCGAGACCGGCCGGTCCCGGGCCCAGTGGGGCGGCCGCGAGGACGCCGATCCCCGCCAGCAGGACCGCCCCGGAGAGGGGAACGGCCGCAACGTTCAGGAGGACCGCCGCCGGCGCGAGCCGATGGAACCAGCCCGCCAGGATCGGCGCCAGGGCGCCCTGGGCCGCGACCGAGGCCGCCACGGCGAGGTCCACCCGCAGCGGCAGCCGCGGTACACCGCGGGTGAGCGGCCCGGCGAGGGCGAGGATGCCGAGCGTGGCGCCGAACGAGAGCTGGAACCCCACGTCCCCGGCCACGGCGGGCCGGTCGGCGAGCAGGACGAGCGCGGCGAGGCCGAGGAGGTTGGCGGCGTCGGCGTCGAGCTCCAGCGCCCGCCCCGCGAGCACGGCCGCCGCCATGAGGGCCGCCCTCACGACAGGCACGTCCCCCCCGACGAGCAGCGAGTAGAAGCCGATCGAGACGACGGTGACCGCGGCCTGGGTCCAGGGCCCCCCTCTCAGCCAGCGGAGCGCCACGACGATGAGGCCGGCGAGCAGGGCGACCTGGGCGCCCGAGAGGGCCAGCACGTGGTACGTCCCCGACGCGCGGAACGCCTCCGCCGTCCCCTCGTCGACCTCGGACCGGTCGCCGAGGACCATGGCCCTCACGAGGCCGCGCTCGGTCCCCGCCGGCATGGAGCGGACGATCGCCGAGCGCGCCGCGTCGCGAGCGACCGCGGCGACCCGGCGCAACCGGCCCGGGCCTCCGGGAGCGCGCCGCTCCACGAGGCGCGCAGACTTGCAGTGGCCGCGCGCCGCGAGCCCCTCGCGCACTCCCTCGCCACGCGGCACGGTCCGCAACACGACCCACACGGCCAGGGGGTCCCCGTCGAGCAGGTGCGGCCACGGCCCGTCCCCGCCTACGTCGACTCGCACCCGACCGCCCCACCGCTCGGTCCGTCCCCCGGTCTCGACGGCATCGACGTCGAGGACGAACGCGAGGCGGCCGTCCCGCTCGATCGCGTCGCCGCGCACCACCCCCGCGAGGCGGACCGCCCGCCCCTCGGCCTCACCCCCCACCACGAAGCGCCGCAGCCCACCGGCCTCGAACCGAAGGGCCTCGGTGAGGGCGCCGGCCGCTCCCAGGGCGAGCGCGGCCGCGCCCAGCGCCGTGGCCGCCGCCCGCCCGCCGCCGGCCGCGAGGGCCAGCCCCAGCAGCGCGGCGGCGAGCCCCGCGAGGATCAGGGCCTCGAGGCTCCCCCCCTCCCCGTCGACGAGGAGGCTGCCGCCCCCGACGAGGGCCGCGATCCCGAGGAGAGGCCGACGCATGGGGCCGGAGCGTACTGACGACGGACCTGTCTGCGAGGCCCGAACGGGACGGTTCGTGAACCGTCACAACCCCGATCAGGCGGGGCGGAGGCGGACGACGGTCTCCAGGTGGAAGGTGTCGGGGAAGAGGTCGAAAAGGTGGACGGCGTCCGGCCGGTAGCCGCGGGCGGCGAAGGCCGCGAGGTCCCGGCCGAGCGTGGGGGGGTCGCAGGACACGTACACGATCGCCTCCGGCCGGCGGTCGGCCAGGAGCGAGACCACGTCCCGCCCGGCGCCGGTGCGCGGAGGGTCGAGCACCACGCGCTCACCCTGCCCCGGCGGCAGGCCGGCGAGGGCCCCGGCCACCTCACCGCCGACGACACGGACGCAGCGCAGGCCGTTGCTTTCCGCCGCCCAGCGGGCGTCTTCGGCCGCGGTCACCGACCACTCGACGGCGAGCACGTCGCCCTCTCCCCTGGCAGCAATGGGGAGGGCGAACAGGCCGACCCCGGCGTACAGGTCGATCACGCGGCCGGCGCCTGGCGGTACGAGGTCCACCACCGTGCGCACCAGCGGCTCGAGGAGAAACCGGTTGGCCTGGAAGAAGGACCTCACGTGAGACCGCAGGCGGACGCCGAGAACCGTCGCCCCGACGAAGGGCTCTCCGTGCAGCCAGTGGAGCCGCGGCCCCGCGGCCACCCCGAAGCCGTCCAGCCCCGCGACGCGAGCGAGCGGGGCGAGCGCGGGCGCCTCGTCCGGAGGGAGCGCCGTCTCGAGCGAGGCGACGAGCGCGCTCCCGTCGGGCGCCTCCAGCAGGTCGAGGCCGCGGAGTCCCGCCCACAGCGCCGGCCGCTCCGCGAGCGCGTCCCGCAGCGTGCGCGCCGCCCGGTTCATGCGGTCCGAGAGCTGCAGGCACGCCTCGAGGTCCACCACCCGTCGCGTGCCCTCCTGCCGCAGGCCCAGCACCGGCCCGGCTGCACCGGCCGCGAAGTGCAGCGACGCCCGCGCGCGCCAGCCGGTCTCCGGCGAAGGGTGCGCGAGAACCGCCCCTTCCCACGCCGCCCCCGCACGGGCCAGCGACTCGCGGAGGATCCCCTCCTTGATCCGCAGCTGCTCCTCGTAGCCGAGGTCCTGGTAGGCACAGCCGCCGCAGCGCGGCACGTACGGGCAAGGCGACGGGCGACGGCCCGCGGCCGCGTCGACGACCTGCAGCAGGGTCCCCTCCGCCCAGCCGGCGTGCACCTCCGTGACCCGCGCCCGCACGCGGTCGCCGGGGTGGGCCCGCGGAACGAAGACGACGCGGCCCTCGACGCGCCCGAGGCCCCGGCCGCGGTAGACCCCCTTCTCGATCACGGTCTCGACCAGCTCGCCCTGCCGCAGGCCACCCGGCGCCGCCGGCTTCACACCGCTCCCCCGCCCTCGAGATGGAACAGGCTCAGGCGCGGCAGGCCGTGCGCCTCCAGCCGTCGGCGCGCCACCTGCTCGCGGCGGAGCTGCTCGACGACTCGGGCCGGCATGCGGTCCCGCCAGCGCTCGAGCCCGGCGTCCACCTCGGCCTCGAGGGCCACGCACCGCTCCTCTCCGTCGTCGGCGCCGATCGCCTCGACGAGGCGGGCCTCGCGCTCCAGGAGCCAGGCGGAGACGTCCTCGAGCCGCCCCGCCTCCGCCCGCTCGCGGATCTCCCCGGCCACCCGCTGCGCCACCGGGCGAGCGCGAGGCCCCAGCCCGAGGGCTCCCTCGAGCGCGGCGGCGAAACCCCGCATCGCCCCGGCAGCGCCCTCGCCCTCGTCCCGTCCGATGGCGAGGGCCCGCTCCCATCGCTCGCGCGCCGCGTCCACCTCGCCGGCGCAGTAGGAGAGGCTGCGCACCTTCCGCTCCCGGCTCCAGCCGTGGGCGTGCGCGTCGAGCGCGTCCCGGATGCCCCGCAGGACGACGCGCAGGGGGAGCCCGGCGAGGCGCCACCGGCGCACGATGTTCCACTCGGCGTTCGAGAGGAAGAGCGGGTCGCCCCGTCGCGAGACGAAGTACTCCTCGACCGCCTGGTAGTAGGCCGCCTCGGGGTCCGCCGGGGCGGGCGCGGTCACGGCGCGGCCTGCCGGTTGCGCTCCCAGATCAGCCGCAGCCCGGTCAGGGTCAGGACGGGGTCCACGGCCTCGATCGAAGGGATGTCCGCGGCCAGCGTCTCGGCGAGACCCCCGGTGGCGACGACCCGGGCTGGCTCGCCGAGCTCGGCACGGATCCGCCCGATGAGCCCCTCGCACATGGCGGCGTAGCCGAAGTACAGCCCGGACTGGATGGAGCCCACGGTGCTGCGGCCCACGACGCCCGCCGGGCGCCTCACGTCGACGCGGGGCAGACGCGCCGCCCTCTGGAACAGTGCGTCCGCGCTGATCCCGATCCCCGGGCAGATCACCCCGCCGAGGTACTCCCCCCGGCGGGTGATCACGTCGAAGGTGGTCGCGGTGCCGAAGTCGACCACGACCAGGGGCCCGCCGTACGCCGCGAACGCGGCCACCGCGTTCACGATGCGGTCCGCCCCGACGTCCCCGGGAGGCTCGTAGAGGATCGGCATCCCCGTCTCCACCCCGGGGCCCACCACCAGCGGGTCGTGGCCGAGGTACTGGCGCGCCAGGTCCACCAGCACCGGCGTGAGCGGGGGCACGACGCTCGCGAGGGCCACCGCGTCGATGCGCGCCGGGTCGAGACCTGAGGTCGAGAAGAGGCTTCGGACCAGGATCCCGTACTCGTCGGCCGTCTGCTCGCGCCGCGTCGTCAGGCGCCAGTGGGCGAGGAGCATGGCCCCCTCGTGGACGCCCAGGACCGTGTGGGTGTTGCCGACGTCGATCGTCAGCAGCATCGGCTCACGCCCCCGCCGCCGGCCGGAGCCGCGCGACCTCGCCGGAGAGCAGCCGACGCTTCTCGCCGCCCTCGAGCTCGATCACGAGCGCCCCCTCCTCGTCCAGGTCCACGAGCCGTCCCCGCACCTGGATCCCCCCCGTCCTCGCCTCCACCTCACTGCCCCACCACGGCACCGCCCGCGCGCGCCAGGAGGCGAGCACGTCGCCGGGGCGCGAGCGCAGGGCATCGTAGCAAACGGCGAGGTGAGCCAGCACCGGCGCCGCCACCGCCGCCGGGTCCACGTCCCCCGCACCCTCGGCCAGCAGGGACGTGACGGTCGCCTGGATCTCGACGGGGAGACCCCCGAACTCCGGCGACACGTTCACCCCGATGCCGAGGACCACCCACTCCACTCCCGACGGGCCCGAGGCCGCTTCCGCGAGGACGCCGGCCAGCTTGCGGCCCGAGGCGAGCACGTCGTTGGGCCACTTGAGCGCGGTCGCCACGCCGAGCTCCCCGGCCGCCTCGGCCACCGCCACTCCCGCGGCGAGCGGCAGCAGCCCCACCCGCTCGAAGCGCGGACGAAGGAGGACCGAGAGGTAGAGACCGCCGGGCGGCGAGACCCACGTGCGGCTCTCCCGGCCCCGCCCGCCGGTCTGGCGGTCGGCCAGCACCGCGGTCCACTCGGGCGCGCCTCCCCGTGCGAGCGCCTTCAGCCGGTCGTTGGTCGACACCAGCGACTCCGGCCACTCGACGGCCGGCAGCCGGGGTCCGCCCCGGGCGGCGAGAGCCCTCGCAAGGGCGCCGGCCCGGTCCATCAGGCCTCGGCCGGCTTCGGCGGCTTCTCCGCCACCACGATCTCCGCCACCTCGAAGGCGCCGTCCTCCATCCCCTCGCGGGGCACGAGGACGTCGCCCTCCGCGCGCGCCGCAGCCGCGACGTCGGCGAGGCACGGCCCGAGCAGGGCCGCGGTCCCCGGGCTCGCAATCACTCGAAGCGTCACGAGGTGCCGTCCCACCGTCGCCCCCGCCGCGCTCTTGGCGCGCCGGACGGCGTCGAGGAACCCACACGCCGCGTCGAAGGCCGCCCCGGCATCCGGGGGCACGGCGCCGAACTCCGCGGCCGAGGGCCAGGCCGCGCGGTGGACGCTCTCGGTCCCCGTGGCCCGCGCGAAGCCCCAGGACCAGACCTCCTCGGTCACGTAGGGCAGGTAGGGCGCGAGCAGCCGCAGGAGGACGCTGAGCCCCTGCTGGACGGCCGCCACCGCCGAGGCCCGGCCGGTCGGGTCCGACTCCGAGCGCGCCCGCGCCTTCACGAGCTCCAGGTAGTTGTCGGTGTAGCCCGCCCAGAAGAACCGCTCGACCGTGTCGAGGGCCCCCGCGTAGTCGAGGTCCTCGAAGGCCGCCGTGGCCTTCTCGACCGTGTCGCGCAGCCGCGCGAGGAAGGCGAGGTCCAGCGGGTGCGTCACCGGCCCCTCGGGGGCGCTCTGGGAGAGCGCGTACTTCGAGGCGTTCCAGACCTTCATCACCAGCCGGCGCCCCACCGCGAACACCTTCTCGTCGAACGCGGTGTCCGTGCCGAGCCGCGCGGCGAGCGACCAGTAGCGCACCGCGTCGGCCCCGTACTGGTCGAGCAGGTGCATGGGCGTCACCACGTTGCCCTTGCTCTTCGACATCTTCTTGCGGTCGGGGTCGAGCACCCAGCCGGAGATCGCCACGTTCCTCCAGGGGATCGTGCCCTCGTGGAGCCATGCCTTGACGATCGTGTAGAAGGCCCAGGTGCGGATGATCTCGTGGCTCTGCGGGCGCAGGTCCATCGGGAACAGCCGCCGGTGGCGCTCGGGCTTCTCCGTCCACCCCGTGGCGACCTGGGGCGTGAGCGACGAGGTGAACCACGTGTCGAACACGTCGGCCTCGGCGGTGAACCCGCCCGGCCGGTCGCGCTGCTCCTCCGCGTAGGCGGGAGGCACGTCGGTCATGGGGTCGATGGGCAGCGCGGCCGCCTCCGGGAGGAGAGGGGCCGAGAAATCCGTGCTGCCGTCCTCCTTCAGCCGGTACCACACCGGGAACGGCACGCCGAAGTATCGCTGGCGGCTGATGCACCAGTCGAGGTTCAGGTTCTCCGTCCAGTTCCGGAAGCGCAGGCGCATGAAGTCGGGGTGCCACGCGACGTTGTCGCCCGCCTCGATCAGGGCCTGCTTCTGCTCGAGGATCCGCACGAACCACTGCCGGGTCGTGATGAACTCGAGCGGGCGGTCGCCCTTCTCGAAGAACTTCACCGGGTGCTCGATCGGCCGGGGCTCCGAGACGAGGGGCGCCTTTCCCTCCCCCGTCGCGCAGCCTGCGGGGTCGCGGAGCAGCTCCACGACCGCCTTCTGCGCCTCCTTCACGGTCTTGCCCGCGATCTGGGAATAGGCGGCACTGGCCTTCGCGGGGTCCAGGCTCGGGAATGCCTCGCTTCCGAACTCGAGGGGGACGAGGTGCCCGTCGCGGCCCACGACCTGACGCAGGGGCAGCCCGCGCTCCCGCCACCACTGCACGTCGGTCGCGTCGCCGAACGTGCACACCATGAGGATGCCCGTGCCCTTCTCCCTGTCCACCAGCTCGCTCGGGAAGATCGGCACCGGGACGCGGAACACGGGCGTGATCGCCCGCTTCCCGAGGAGCGACCGGTACCGCTCGTCCTCCGGGTGCGCGGCCACGCCCACGCAGGCCGCCAGCAGCTCGGGCCTCGTGGTCGCGACCACGAAGCTGCCGCCGCCCTCCACCCCGAACCGCACGTCGTGGAAGGCCCCCTTCTGCGGCCGGTCCTCGACCTCGGCCTGGGCCACCGCGGTCCGGAAGTCCACGTCCCACAGGGTGGGCGCCTCCACCTGGTAGACCTGGCCCTTGCGGAACAGGTCGAGGAAGCTCCACTGCGCGGCGCGCCGGGCCCCCGCGTCGATCGTCGAGTACTCGAGCGCCCAGTCCACCGACAGGCCGAGCCGTTGCCAGAGCGCCTTGAAGGCCTTCTCGTCCTCGGCGGTCAGGGCCAGGCACAGCTCGATGAAGTTCTTCCTCGAGACGCGGCGTGGCGGCTGCTTGCGTGCGGCGTCGTCCGCCATCGCGAGCTCGAGGCCTGGCTCGTGGCGCAGGTGCGCCTCGCAGCGAACGTGGTAGTAGTTCTGGACGCGCCGCTCCGTCGGAAGGCCGTTGTCGTCCCAGCCCATCGGGTAGAAGACATTTCTCCCGCGCATCCGCTGGAAGCGGGCGAGCACGTCCGTCTGCGTGTAGCTGAACACGTGACCCACGTGGAGCGACCCGGAGACCGTGGGCGGCGGGGTGTCGATGACGTAAGCCGGCCCGTTGGAAGCCTCGTCGAAACGGTGCACGCCCCACTCGTGCCAGCGCCGGCCCCAGGCCTCCTCGGCCTCCTTCGGCTCGAAGTGGCTGGCCAGGGTGGTCGGATCGATGGTGATGGTCAACGTCTCGCCTCCTGTCGCGGGTCCTCGGCGCCGGTGTCCGGCCGGGCCGAGCGCGCAGAGTAACACGCGGCCGCGGGGGTGGCGGCTCGCGGGCGCGGCGGCCGCCTCGCCTCAGGTCTTCTGCAGCTCGGCCTTGAGGCGCTCGATCTCCTGCTTGATCAGTGCCTCCGCGAGGTCCGGGATGACCTCCCATGCGATCTCGCGCACGACCTTCTCGGAGATCTGCGCCACCACGCGCTGGGCGATCTTCTCGACCATCTCGACCGGCACCGATACCGCCGCCGCCTCTGAGGGCGCCGGGGGCACGGGGGCCGGCTCGGCAACCGCCGCCGCCACGTCGGCGAACGACTCCGGCGCGAGAGGTGGAGCCGTCGGGGGCATCGGCGCTCGAGCCGGACCGGCCTCTACGACGACCTGCGGCGGCGCGGTGACGATGCTCTCCAGCTGCGGCTCGAAAGCGGGTGCGGGTTCCGGCTCGAAGACAGGTGCGGGTTCCGGCTCGAAGACAGGTGCGGGCTCCGGCTCGAAGACAGGTGCGGGCTCCGCCTCGAAAGCGGGCGGGGGCCCCGGCTCGAACTCGGGCTCGGGCTCGAAGACGGCCGCGGGCTCCGGCTCGAACTCGGCCTCCAGCTCGGCCGCCGGTCCGGACTCGAGCGTCGTCTCGGCCGCGGCGGGCTCCGGCTCTGCGGCGAGAGCGGCGGTCCGCTCGAAGGCGGCGGTCACCGAAGGCGCCTCCTCGGCCGGCGGGGGCTCGAAGACAGGCTCCACCGGGGGCAGGGCCGCCTCTTCGATCGTCAGTGCGGCGAAAGCTCCCGTGAAGCCGCCGCCCTCCTCCGGCGGAATCGACGCCAAGGTCGTCTCTTCCGGCGCGAAGGCGACCGCCTGCGCGTCGTCCGCGGCCGCGGGCTCCGGCTCGAAGGCCGTTCCCCCGAACTCCAGGTCCTCCTCCAGGACCTCCTCGAACACCGCCTCTTCCACCACCTCCGTTGCCTCGACGGCCTCGGGCACGAAGACCGGCCCGGTCTCGGGCGCGGGCGGGCGGAGCGTCATCGGCGCGGGAGCTGCGACCGGGGCCGGCTCGGGGGCGGCCTGCGGTGCGGCCGGGTGAGGCACCTCGGCAGGGGGGGTCGCGGGCGGCACACCCCAGGGGAGGTCCTCCGCCCGGAACATCACCGTCGAGGCGGCGTCCTCGGCCCGCGGCGGGGCGAGCAGGGTCGCCGACTCCTCCTCGGTCATCGGCGCAAAGGTGTCCGCTCCCCCCGGGGCCTCTTCACCGAAGGCAGAATCGTCCAGGGCGCCGAACGGCTCATCAGGGATGAAGGCTGGCACCGACGGTGCGGCCAAGGGCGCGGGCACCGGGATCGGCGGAGGCGGAATCGGCGGAGGTGCCGGTCGCTGGAACGGCAGCACTGGAGACGGCGCCGCCACGGCGGGCGGCGGCGCGGGGCGCGGGGCCGGCGCGGCCAGCGTGCGCACCGGGGCCCGCGCGAGAAGGTCCTTGACCTTCGCGATGAGGGTTTCCGGTTCGAACGGCTTCGCGAGCGACCCATCGTAGCCGGCCCGCGCGGCGCGCTCCTGGTCGAACGGCTCGAAGGCACCCGTGAGCAGGAGGACCGGGATGTGGGCGAACGAGGGGTTCGTCTTGATCTGCTCGCAGACCTCGTACCCGTCCTTCTCGGGCATGATGATGTCGCAGAGCACGATGTCCGGGCGCACGTCGGGGAGCCTCTCGAGAGCGAGACGCCCGTTGCCCACGGTGATCACGTCGAAGTCCTCGTCCGAGAAGGTGAGCTCGATGACCTTCTGGATCGTGATGCTGTCGTCCGCGAGCAGGATCTTCTTGCCCATCCCCTCTTGGCCCCCCGGGCTGCCTCAGCCGCGCACGCCGCTCCCCCGCGTCCCCGCTGGGCGGGGCGCTGGTGCGATTCGGCTCAAGATAGACCCTTCCCTCCCGCCTGTCAACGAGTTAGCGGCACGGCCGCCGCTCAGGCCGAAGCGGGGGCACCCTCGGCGATGGCCCGGATGACCTCTTCCGTGGAGGTGCCGGGGACGAAGACCTCGGCCACGCCGAGGCGCTTGAGCTCCGGGATGTCCTGGCTCGGGATGATCCCGCCCACGAAGACGCGCACCGAGCCCATCGCCCGCTCCCGAAGCAGCTCCACCACCCGCCGGCAGATCGGAAGGTGCGCGCCCGAGAGGATGCTGAGGCCGATCACGTCCGCGTCCTCCTGGGCGGCCGCCGCCACGATCTGCTCCGGGCTCTGCCGCAGGCCCGTGTAGATGACCTCCATGCCCGCGTCGCGCAGCGCGCGTGCGATCACCTTGGCCCCCCGGTCGTGACCGTCGAGTCCCGGCTTGGCGATGACGACCCTGGTGCGGCGGACGACGCTGTCGCTCATGGGCGAGATCATAACCCCGGTCTTCAGAAGATCGGCTGCTCCTCGTACTCGCCGAAGACGTCGCGAAGCGCGTCGCACATCTCGCCCACCGTCGCGTACGCGCGGGCGGCCTCGAGGATCGGCGCCATCAGGTTGTCGGTGCCGCGGGCGGCGTCCTTCAGCCCCTCGAGGGCCCGGAGGACTCGCGCGCCGTCCCGGCTCGCGCGCAGCGCCCGCACCCGCGCCACCTGCTCGTCCCCCGGTCGTCTCGTCGATGTAGAGGATCGGGTGCGGCTTCTCGTCCATCAGGTGCTCGTTGACGCCGACGATCACCTTCTCCTTCCGCTCCACCGCCCGCTGGAAGCGGAAGGCCGACTCCTGGATCTCCCGCTGGGGGAACCCCCGCTCGACTGCAGCCACCATGCCCCCCATCGCGTCGATCTTCCGGAAGTACTCGAGGGCCTCCGCCTCGATGTCGTTCGTCAGCTTCTCCACGAGCCACGAGCCCCCGAGGGGGTCGGCCACGTTCGCCACCCCCGACTCGTGGGCGATGACCTGCTGCGTCCGCAGCGCGATCGTGACCGCCTCCTCGGTAGGCAGGGCCAGCGCCTCGTCGAGCGAGTTCGTGTGGAGCGACTGGGTGCCGCCGAGGACGCCGGCCAGGGCCTGCAGGGCCGTGCGCACCACGTTGTTGTACGGCTGCTGCGCGGTGAGGCTCACCCCCGCCGTCTGGGTGTGGAAGCGGAGCATCCACGAGCGCGGGTTCTTCGCGCCGAACCCTTCGCGCATCGTCCGGGCCCAGATCCGCCGGGCCGCGCGGAACTTGGCGATCTCCTCGAAGAAGTCGGAGTGCGAGTTGAAGAAGAACGACAGGCGCGGGGCGAAGCTGTCGACGTCCATCCCGGCATCGACGCACCACCGCACGTACTCGATCCCGTCGCGCAGCGTGAAGGCCAGCTCCTGCGCCGCGGTCGCCCCCGCTTCCCGGATGTGGTACCCGGAGATCGAGATCGAGTTCCACTTCGGCATCCGCTCGGTGCACCAGCGGATCATGTCCACGATGATCCGCATGCTCGGCCGTGGCGGGTAGATGTACTCCTTCTGGGCGATGAACTCCTTGAGGATGTCGGCCTGGAGCGTCCCCGCGAGGGCCTGCGGGCCAACCCCCTGCTTCTCGCCGACGAGGACGTAGAACGCGAGGAGCATGGCGGCCGGCGAGTTGATGGTCATCGAGGTCGTGACCCGGTCGAGCGGGATGCCCTCGAAGAGCGTCTCCATGTCCCGGAGCGAGGAGACGGCCACCCCGCACTTGCCCACCTCCCCGAGCGAGAGCGGGTGGTCCGGGTCCCGCCCCATCAGGGTCGGCAGGTCGAAGGCCACGGAGAGCCCGCCCCCGCCGTGCTCGAGCAGGTACTTGAAACGCGCGTTCGTCTGGGCGGCCGTGCCGTAGCCGGCGAACTGCCTCATCGTCCAGACCCGGCCCCGGTACATCGTCTCGTGGATGCCCCGCGTGTAGGGGAATTGGCCGGGGTCGCCGAGATCGCGGTCGTAGTCCAGCCCCGGCACGTCCTGCGGGCGGTACACGGGGCGGACGGGACGTCCCGAGATCGTCGTGAAGCGCGCCTTCCGACGCGGACGCCCTCTCTTCCAGGACCTTCTTCATGGGCACCTCAGAGGGAACGGCTGCACGTCGATTCTAGCTCGGGGCCGGCGGGTCCGGGGCGCCCCGCGAGCGCAGCACCCGCGCCGGGACGCCGGCCGCGATCGCACGGTCGGGCAAGTCCTCGTTCACCACGGCGTTCGCACCGACGACGACGTGGCTGCCGATCCGGACCCCGTCGAGGACTTTCGCCCCGGTCCCCAGCCAGACGTTGTCCCCGAGGACGATCCCCCTCGAGGAGCGGGGCTGGTCGATCACCGCGACCTCCGGCCGGTCGAACTCGTGCCCCCCGCCGACGAGGTAGGACTGCGCGGCGAAGAGGCCGTGGCGGCCGACGGTCACGCTCGAGCCCGAGAAGACCTCGCAGTGGAAGCCGAAGTTCCCATGATCGCCGATCGAGATGTCCCCGTCCTTGCACGAGAGGATGGTGCCGCGGCCGAGGAAGACCCCGCGGCCCACGTCGATCCCGCGGTTGGCGGTCCCCTTGGCGTCGAGGACGACCAGGTCGTCGACCGTCACCCCGTCGCCGAGGCGGATCTTGTGGGGGTGCCTCAGCACGACCCCCTGGCCGAAAACGACGCCCTTGCCGACCGACCCGAGGAGGAGCGGGTAGAGGAGCTTGCGCAGGAGGAGGCCCAGGGCGCCGGGCACCCAGGAACTCGTCAGCAGCACGAGCTCGTACAGGACGAGCCGGCCGAGGCCCCGGCTCCCGATCACGAGGTCCTGGTACTTGCGCAGCGGCGAGGCTCCGGCTCCCATGGCCTCCTGGATGCCGACCTGCCGCCCCTTCGGCTCGAGCCCGACGTCGTCCACTCTGGAGTGCCCCGCTCCCGTTTTGTCGCTCCGCGGAACGTACTGTAGCATGGCGCCTTAGCCCATGAAGCGCACCGCGCTCGTCGCCGTCAAGATCGGCGTCTCCCTGGCCCTGCTGGCCTACCTCCTGTCCACCACCGACCTCTCCGCCCTCAACGACCGGGTGCGGTCGGCGGACCTCGTCGACATGCTGGGCGCGGTCGTCTGCTTCGTCCTCATGCTCGCCCTCGCCACCTGGCGCTGGCAGCTGCTCCTCGGCGCCCTCGGCGCCCCGGCGCCACTCCGGCGGCTCACCGCCTCGTACCTCGTGGCCACCTTCTTCAACAACTTCCTGCCCAGCAACATCGGCGGCGACATCGTGCGCGTGCGGGACAGCTCGCGTCTCACCGGCTCGGTGGCGACCTCGCTCGCCGTCGTCGGCATCGACCGCATCCTCGGCTTCGGCGCCCTCTACTTCCTCGCCGCCCTCGCCTTCGTCGTGGCCCCGCCGGTCGTCCGCGGCCTGGCCGGTGCCCGGGTGGTCCTGGTCGGCCTCGCCCTGCTCTTCGGCTTCCTCGCCTACGTGTTCTTCCGGCCGGGCACCGCGCGGTGGATCATGGCCGTCACGCGGCTCAGCAAGATCGGGTGGGCGCGGGAGCAGTTCGAGGTGGTCCAGGGCGCCGTGCACGCCTACCGCGCCCAGGTCGGCACGATCTGGCTGGCCGGTGCCGCGAGCGTCGCCCTCCAGGCGCTCGTCGTCCTGTACTACCTGGCCGTGGCCCGGGGTCTCCGCATCCCCCTGCCCGCGAGTGCCGCGTTCCTCATGGTGCCGCTGTGCACGCTGCTCCAGGCGGTGCCGGTCTCCTTCAACGGGTGGGGGTTGCGCGAGGGCCTGTTCAGCCTCTACTTCTCGCAGGTCGGCCTGTCGCGGCCGAGCGCTCTCGCCTTCTCGCTCGTCGGCGCCGGGCTCATGGTGCTGCTCTCGCTCTCGGGCGCGTTCGTCTGGATGGCCCGGGGCAACGCCGGCTCCCCGGACCCCGGCGACGCCTGAGGGGAGAGATGGCCGTCCCCGTCCTCCACGTCTGCGACAAGTTCGGCGTCCGGGGATCGAGCATCCACGGGGTCTCGCGCCTGTTCTCGTGGTGGTTCCCCCGGTACGACCCCTCGCGATTCGAGGTCTCCCTCTGCGGCCTCAAGCACGCCGAGCCGGCCACCGAGTGGCTCGGCCGGCAGGGCATTCCCGTGCACCACCTCGGGCGCGGGCGGTTCGACCCCCGGATCCTGGGCGACCTCGTCGCCCTCGCCCGAGCGCGAAAGGCGCGCATTCTCCACGTGCACGGCTACGCCGCCGCCGACTTCGGCCGGCTCGCCGCGCGCGCGGCGGGTGCGAAGCTCGTCCTCCACGAGCACTTCGCCGACCCGCGGATGCCCGCCTACCAGGCCCTCGCCGACCGCCTCCTCCGCGGCCGCACGGACGCGGCCATCGCGGTCAGCCGCTCGACCCGCGACTTCCTCGTGAACGAGCGCTCCGTCCCCGCGGAGCGCGTGCGGGTCATCTGGAACGGCGCCCCGCTCGACGAGTTCGCCCCGGTGCCCCGCGAGCGCGCCCTGCGGCTGCGCCGCGAGCTCGCTCTGCCCGAGGACGCCCTCGTCGTCGGCACGATCGGACGCCTCAACGCCCAGAAGGGGCACCGCTTCCTGCTCGACGCCGCCGCGATCCTCCTGCCCCGGCGGCCCGAGGTCCGCGTGCTCGTGGCCGGCGACGGCGACCTCATGGGCGACCTGCGCCGGCAGGCGGCGGACCTCGGCGTCGCCGACCGCGTCGTCTTCGCCGGCCACCGCACCGACGTGCCGGACGTGCTCGGAGCCCTCGACGTCTTCTGCATCTCCTCGCTCTACGAGGGCACGCCCCTGGCGCTCTTCGAGGCGATGGCCGCGGGCAAGGCGGTCGTCTCGACCTGGGTCGACGGCTGCCGCGAGGTGCTCGAGGACGGCGTGAGCGGCCTGCTCGTCCCGCCGGGAGACGCGGGGGCGCTCGCCGGGGCCCTCGATCGCGTCACGGCCGATGCGGCGCTGCGCGACGGGCTCGGCCGGCGCGCCCTCGAGGCCTCGAGGCGCTACGACGTGAGGACGTGCGTCGACGAGATGCAGCGGCTCTACGACGAGCTCCTCGCGGACGGGGAGAGCTGAGGCGTGCCGCTCCGGTCGTTCGGCCGCAGCGCGCGCGAGGCGTGGGAGGTCCCGCGCGACCTGCTCCTCCGGCGCTACCCGCCGTTCGTCACGGGCGGGGACCTGCCCCCCGGCGACATCCCCGTCTTCGTCTTCCACGAGGCCGAGTCCCCGTCGTTCGAACGGAAGGTCGAGCACATCGCCCGCAACGGCTACGCGACGCTCTCGGCCGACGCGCACCTTGCCGTCATCCGCGGCGAGCAGGACGCCCCGGAGCGCGCCGTCGTCCTGACCTTCGACGACGGCCGCGCCTCCGTGGGGACGGTTGCGACGCCGATCCTCCGGCAGCACGGAATGAAGGCCGTGGTCTTCCTCGTCCCCGGGCGGATCCCGTCGACGCCGGGGGGCGCCCTTCTCTCGTGGGAGGAGATCGAGGCGCTCGCCGCCACCGGCCTCTTCGACTTCCAGAGCCACACCCACCTCCACGCGCGCGTCCACACCGGCCCGCAGGTCGCCGGCTTCGTCACGCCACGCTCGCGCCGCGGCTACGACGCGTTCGACCAGCCCATCCTCCGCGAGGGCGAGCGGGACCTCCTCGGCGAGGAGGCGCCCCTCGGCGCGCCGCTCTTCCGCTCCGCGCCGCGCATGTCCGAGGAGCTGCGCTTCTTCGAGGACGCCACGGTCCGCGAGCGCTGCGTGGCCGAGGTCGCTGCCGCCGGCGGCGAGGGTTTCTTCCTCCGAGCGGACTGGGAGGCGCGCCTGCGGGGGCTCCTCCGCCGCGTGCCGGTCCGCGGCCGGACGGAAACGCCCGCCGAGCGCGAGGAGGCGATCCGCCGCGACCTCGCGGAGTCCCGCCGCCTGATCGAAGAGCGCACCGGTCGGCCCGTCCGCCACCTCTGCTACCCGTGGCACGCCGCGGGCCCCACGGCCCGCCGCCTGGCCGCGGAGGTCGGCTACCACACGGCCTACCTCGGGAAGGTCTCCGGCACCCCGATCTCGCGCCGCGGCGACGACCCGAGGGAGATCGCCCGCCTCGGGGAGGACTACGTCGAGCTTCTTCCGGGCGAGGGCCGCTCGACCCTCGCCGAGGTGCTCCGTCGCAAGTGGGCCCGCCGCTTCGGGGGCCCTCTGCGCTAACATTCGCCCCGTGGACAAGGCCGGCTCGCGGCTGCTCCCCGTCCTGCCCCTGCGGGACGTCTGCCTCTTCCCGGGCGCCTCTCTCGCTCTCGTCCTCGACCGCCCCGCCTCGGTGTCCGCGGTCCAGCTCGCGTCACGCTCGGGCGGCCACGTCCTCGCCCTCCCCTGGCGCGAGAGCGCGACGGGGCCGCGCGACCTGCAGGTCGTGGGCACCGTGGCCGCGGTCCGGCAGGTCCAGGCCCTGTCGCCCGCTCGAGCACCGGGTCGAGCTCGACGGCCTCTCCCGCGCGCGGGCGGAGCTGCTCCTTGGCGCCGACCTGCTCGTCGCCGAGGCGACACCCCTCGAAGAGAGCGACGAGGGCGACGAGTGGGGCCCCGCGGTCGAGGCCCTCGCCCGCTACCTCCACAGCCACCCGGACCTGCGGGCCTTCCTCGAGAGCCAGCGCCGCTCGACCGAGGCCATGGCGTGGGTCAACCTCGCCTGCCAGCACCTCCCGATCACGACCTCGGCCCGGCAGAAGCTCCTCGAGGCCGACGCCCGGGAGCGCTGCCACCGGATCAGCCGCGGCCTCGACGCCCTCCTGAGAAAAGAACAGACGAGTTAAGACGTTTCGCAGGGTACGAGGGGCGTCCGAGGAACCCGGGGGCCCTCGGGAGCCCTCACTTCCCCTCCCCCAGCTCCACGTACACGAACGAGCCGAGCGTGCGCCCGTCCCGGTCGGTCGTCCCGCCGTAGCGCGACCCGAGCCGCAGCAGGTGGACGCGCGTCCCGTAATAGCCGAGGCCAGCGCTCGGAGACTCGAAGACGATCTCGCCCGACCGCAGCGGCGCGAGAACGAGGCGTTGACGGTTCCGCCCCAGCCGCGCCGTCACGATGTCGCCGCCCGGTCCCGCGGTGACGGCGAGCCTCACGCGGGCGGGAGGGGCGAGCGACTGCAAGACGACGTCGGCGCTCGCGCCGCCCTTCAGCCAGAATCCCTCCTTCCCGAAGGACGACTCCTGCCCGTACGTCCCGTCGTCGAGGAACCACAGGAAGAAGGACGGCGGCGCCCCGGGCGGCCTCCGGGACGGGTCTCCTCCGGGGGCGTTGTACGGCCGGCGCTTGCGCCACACGTCCGTGAAGACCGAGAGGTCGCCGAGCATGGTCAGCTCGGGGGGAAGGACGCGGAAGGTGCCCCGCAGCGCGTGCGCCCCGGGCTGGAGCGAGTGGCGCACGGGCGAGGCCAGCACCGGGAGCAGGAGCGAGCCGGTGACGATCGCCGTCCCCGCGGCCGCGATCGCGCCACGCCCGCGCGGGAGGAGGAAGAGGCCCACGGGCACGAGGCTCACGAAATAGCGGTTCCCGATCGTGCCGGCCCCGCCGTACCAGTTGTCCGGGATCACCAGGATGTACCCGAGCCAGGACACGATGAGTGCCACGAGAGCCAGCCAGCCCTGCCGCTCCCGCGGCCCGAGGAGCACGAAGAGGACCGCCGCGAGAACAACGCCCGGGAAGTACGGGAGGGCGCCTCCGAAGCGGCCGGCCCAGAAGTAGCCGAGGTTCAGCCGGAAGGACTGGCGCAGCTCCTCCGCCGCCCGCGCGGGCGCGATCCGCTCCGTCTGCTTGTCCTCGTCGCGGCCGGCGACCAGCGGGCCCAGGTGGTCGGTCGTCATCCACACACCGGACGTGTCGAACGTCACGCCGGGGTCGAACGGGTAGACGTCGTAGAAGGTCTTGCGCTCCCCGCCCTGGTAGTTCGCCTCGCCCGTCGCGAGCCAGGTCAGGCCGAACCCGGCGGCGACCACCGCCGCCACCACCGCGCCCCGGCGCCCGGCTTCGACGAGCCGGCTCCCCCAGGCGGGCGCGGCGCGCCCGCCCAGGAGAGGCTCGAGGAGAATCGGCAGGGCGAGGGCGAGGTTGGTGGGCTTGGAGTAGGCCGCGAGCCCGAGGAGCACGGCCGATGCGAGGGGCCAACCGCGGCGCCACGCGACGAGGCCCAGCGTCACCACGGCGAGGTTGAAGATCTCCGGCGTCTCCCAGAGCAGGAACACGGGGACGACGCCGCCGGCGACCACCGCGAGCGCGCCCGCGGCCGCCCGTCCCGCCCCCGTCGACCGCCGCAGCTCGGCGTAGCCCGCCCACAGGGCCGCGCCGAAGAGGAGGGCGTTGAGCACGAGAAGGCCGCGGTCGACGCCGAGGACGCGGACGAGGGGGGCGGCCGCCGCCGGATAGGCGAGGGCCTTCGCGTAGGCGAGCCGCTCGCCTCCAGACCCACCGACCCGCTTCAGGAAGACGCCCTGGGGACCGGAGGGATAGGCCGCGCGGACGCGGGCGAGGTCCGCGGGGCCGAAGTCGAGGTCGTGATCGAAGGCGAGGCTGCCCGCCATCGCGTGGTACGTCGCGCCGTCGCTCCAGAAACGCCCGTCCGAGGCCCGGGGCAGGTCGACCACGACGGCGGCCACCAGCGCGAGGCCGGCCACGACGCCGAGGACGACGCGCGCCACGCGCTCGCTCATCGCGCCTCGAACCGGGGGCCCATCTCGAGCCGCACGTCGACGAACGCCCCGACCGGGCGGCCGTCGGGCAGCCGCGCGCCCCGGCGCGAGCGCAGGTGCAGGGTGTGCAGGTACGTGTCGTAGTACCGCAGGCCCCGGCCCGCCGGAAGCTCGATCTCGAGCGACGCGCCTGGCCCCACGCTCACCCGCTCGGAATGCCAGCCCCAGCCGAGCCGGGCCGTCACCGCGTCGCCCAGCGGTCCCCCCGTGACACGCAGGACGACGCGCTCGACGGGCGCGAGGTCGAACGCCCGCAGCACCACCTCCGCCTCGGCGCCGCCCGCGGAGCCAGAAGCCGGCGCGGCCCGCCCACTCCTCCTTCCCGAACGTCCCGTCGTCCATGAAGTAGAGGAAGTAGGCGTCGGGGTCGGCCGGGCGCTGCGGGTTGCCGACGAAGCCGAAGGGTCGCTTCTTGCGCCAGGTCTCGGTGAAGACCGAGAGGTCGTTGAGCATCGTCAGCTCGGCCGGGAGGTAGCGGAAGGCCCCCCGCGTCGCGTGGTCGCCGGGCCGAAGCGAGTGGTGCACGGGCGAGGCCAGGAGGGGCGCGAGGAAGACGGCGGCCGCCACCAGCGCCCCTGCCGCGATCGCCCACGCCCGGCGGGCCGGGACGAGGAAGAGGAAGGCCGGCAGCAGGTTCAGGAAGTAGCGGTTGCCCACCGTGCCGCCGCCGCCGTACCAGTTGTCCGGGATGATCCCGACGTACGCGATCCAGGACAGGACGATCGCGACGAGCGCCAGCCAGCCCGCCCGGTCCCGGGGACCGCGCAGGAGGAAGAGGAGCGCCGCCGCCACCGCCGGGAAGAAGTAGGCCAGCGCGCCGCCGAAGCGGCCGACCCAGAAGTACGGCAGGTTCCACACGAACGACTCGCGGATCTCGGCGGGGTTGCGGGCGGGCCCGCTCTGCGCCGTCACCTTCTCCTCGTCGCGGCCGGCCACGAGCGGGCCCACCCGGTTGGTCGTCATCCAGGTCCCGCTGTCGTCGAATGTGGCCCCTGTCTCGTCGAACGGGAACCGCCCATAGAAGGTCTTGCGCTCCCCGCCCTGGTAGTTGAGCTCGCCCGTGGCCGCGGTGTTCAGCCCGTACAGGCTCGCCGAGACGAGAGCGAGGACCGCCCCGCGTCGGAGCGACTCGCCGAGCCGGCGGCGAGCGTCCGGCCCGAGGAGCCTCCCGCCGGCCGCGGGCAGGAGCGGCTCGAGGCCGAGGGGGGCGGCGAGGAGGACGTTCGGGGGCTTCATGTAGCCGGCGACCCCGAAGAGGGCCGCCGCGAGGAGCGGCCGGCCGGCCGCCCACGCCGCGAAGGCGGCCGCGATCAGGGCGAGGCCGAGGATCTCCGGCGTCGGCCAGACGAGGTAGAGCGGGACGACCGTGAGCAGGAAGAGCCCGCTCGCGACGGCCACCGCCGGCCACGGCGCGAGCCCGCGCCGCCGCAGAAGCGCGAACGCGAGCCACAGGGCGACCGAGAGCAGCAGGCCGTTCGTCAGGAGGAGGCCCCGCGTGCCGAGAACGGCCACGAGCGGCGCGGCCACGAGCGGGTGGACGAAGGCCTTCGCGTAGTACAGGCGCGCCTCGTCGGGTCGTACGCGGCGGACCCAGGGGAAGCCCCCGGCGCCGTCCACGGTCAGGCCGCCGCTCGCCCGCTTCAGGAAGACGCCCTGCGGCCCGCCCGGGTACTCCTCGCGCGAGCGCGCGAGGTCCCCCGCGTCGAAGCGCAGGTCGAGGTCGCGGGCCAGGCTCCAGGCCATCCCGTGATAGGTCGCCGCGTCGCCCCAGAGCTCGCCGCGCGAGGCGCGCGGCAGGTCGAGGGTCACCGTGGCGACCACCAGCAGGGCGGTCACGAGCGACAGCACGACGAGGGGCGCTCGCGCCCTCCGTCCGGATGTCGGCGGGATCCCTAGAGCCACCCGGCCTCCCTGTACCAGGCCGCGGTGCGCGCGATGCCCTCGTCGAGGCCCACCTTCGGCTCGTAACCGAGCAGCCGGCGGGCCTTCTCGATCGTGAAGGCTCGGCTCTTCGTCCAGAAGTCGACCCTCCGGCGGTGCAGCGGCGGCTCGACCCCGAGCGGCACGCAGATCGCCTCGACGAGGTCGCCCGCCCACTGGAGGGGCCGGGCCGGGATGCGGAAGGGAAGGACGCGGCCGCCGGTGTGCGTCGCGATGAGCTCGGCCAGCTCCTGCTGGGTGACGTAGGAGGGCCCGCAGACGAGGAAGGCCTCCCCCACCGCCTCCTTCCGGTCGAGGGCGAGGAGGAAGCCGGCCACGAGGTCGTCGATGTACACGGGGTGGTAGAACGTGCGGCCGGTTCCGACGATCGCGTAGCGGCCCCGCGCGATCGCACGGAACAGCTTCAGAAAGCGCGTCTCACCCGGCCCGTAGATCGCACCCGGCCGCACCACCGCCACCGGCACGCCGCGGCGCCGGTGGTACTCGAGAGCCAGCGCCTCGGCCTCCGCCTTCGTCTCCTGGTAGATGTCCCCGGGCGCGATCGGAGCCGTCTCGTCGGCCGGCGGCCGCTCGACGTGACCGTGCACGCCCACGGTCGAGGTGTGGACGAAGCGGCGCACGCCGACGCGGGCCGCCGCCTCCAGGAGCCGCTCGGTTCCCACGACGTTGACCTCGCGGTAGTACGCGTCGGGGTGCCCCGCCGTGCGGTAGACCGCCGCGACGTGGACGACGGCGTCGGCCCCCTCCAGCAGCCGAGAGGCCGCCTCCGCGTCGCCGAGGCTGCCCTCGACGATCCGCGACGCCCGCCCGCGGAGGGCATCGGAGACGGACGCCGGGCGGACGAGCGCCGCCACCTCGTCGCCCCGGGCCCTCAGGGCTTCCAGGAGGCGGCCCCCTGTGTAGCCGGACGCGCCGGTCAAAGCCACGCGCACGGGAGGAAGTGTAACGGCACCCGCGCGTCGGCCGTGAGCCGATCGGACCATGCCCTGAGCCGCCGGATTCTCTTGACGGCGCAAATTGCCGGAGCCTACCCTTCAGGCACACACGCCGTCGCTGGCACGTGGAGGTGGCCATGGCCAAGAAGCACTACTTCCTGGACACCCGGGTCCTGACCGCGTTCTTCTTCGCCGCGATGCCCTTCGTCGCCTTCGGCTCGTTCATCGTCGTCAACCAGGCCCGGAACCACCTGCGCGAGTCGGTCGGCATCAGCCTGGAGCAACGGGCCGTCCAGACGAAGCTCGCCCTCGAGCAGTACATCGGCGACCAGATCGTCCACCTGCGCCTGCTCGCCCTCGAGCCCGAGGTGCAGAAAGCGCTCGCCGCGCCCGCGAAGGCCACGCCCGAGGCAGACGTCCGCCAGATCGAGCAGGCCTGGGCCGCCGGAAAGGACGCGAAGATCAACGCTTCGGTCCTCGACAACCCGGCGGCGGCCCGCCTCAGGCTGCTGCCCGTGGTCCGGCCCTCCGTCAAGCGAGTCCAGCTCGTCGACACCACCGGACACGTGCTGGCCGCCTCGACCCCGGGCGGGCGCCTGTTCCACGGGCAGAGCACGTGGTTCAAGGACCTGGCGGCGCAGGAGGGAGAGCCCGAGGTCCACGTGGGCGACCTGTACAGGCCCACCGGCTCCACGATGAGCCTCCTCGAGATCGCCTTCCCCGTCCGCAGCGCGGAGGACGTCTGGCTGGGGGCGGTCCGCGCCGTCCTCGACGCAGGCGAGCTGTACACCGTGCTCGCACCGGTCCGGATCGGCCGAACCGGTCACGCCTCGCTCCTGCGCTCGACCGACGGCATGGTGCTCGCCTCGGACGAGAGCGAGCGGATCCTGAAGACGCCGATGCCGGGATTCGAGGCCCTCCGCAACGCCGTCGAGGGCTTCCCGCTGGGCGAGTCCGCCGAGCAGATCTTCGCGCGCAGCGGCCCGCACCGCGGCTACTGGTCGATGCCGGAGGTGCGGAGCCAGGACGAGTCCGGCCGCGAGATCGTCGCCGAGCCGCCCCGGCTCGTCGGCTTCTCGCCCGTCGACCAGATACCCGACGTCCAGTGGCTGGTGACGGTCGAGCAGGACCTCTCCGAGGCTCTCTCCCCGATCGACAGCGTGACCCGCTACCTGTGGATCCACTTCATCGGGGTCTTCGCCACCGTGATCCTGCTGGCCCTCTACTTCTCCTTCAAGCTCGAGCGGCCGGTGATGGAGGACGACCTCCACCTCCACGAGGAGCACATCCCCTCGAGCGCGAGGAGCTCGACCTCGAGCTGACCTCCCGGAAGAGGGCCCGGTAGCCGTCGAGGGAGTCGCTCTCGTCGAAGCGCTCGAGCGCGATGCGACGGGCCTGTGCGCCCATCGCCGCCCGCCGGTCCGGGTCCCGGGCGAGGGCGAGGAGCCCGCGGCCGAACGCCGCTGTGTCCCCGGGCTCCACCAGGAGCCCCGAGCGGTCCGCCTCGACGACGTCCACGATTCCCCCCGTGCGCGAGGCCAGGGCCGGAAGGCCGCCCGCCGCCGCCTCGACGAGAGCGATCCCGAGCGCCTCGAAGACCGAGGGGAAGACGAAGAAGTCCGCGGCGGCGACGTAGTCCTCGACGCGCTCCACGCGGCCGGCGAAGACGACCCGGTCGCCGAGCCCGCCCTCGCCAGCCCGCCGCCGCAGGTCCTCCTCGACCGAGAGCGCCTGCCCCTCGCCCGAGCCGACCAGCACGAGGCGGAGGTCGCTCACCTCGGCCGCGACGGCCGAGAAGGCCTCGAGGAGGGTCTCGAGGCCCTTGCCCCGCAGGAGCCGGCCCGAGTAGAGGGCAAGGACACCGGGGGGCAGAGAGAGCCGCTCCCGCATCGCCGCGCGCTCGCCCGGGTCGACGGGCCGGAAGCGCCCGGTGTCGACCCCGTGCGGCTGGAGCGCGATGCGGCCTTCCGGCACCCCGGCCGCGAGCATCTCGGCGCGGATCGCCCGGGACATGGCGACGAACGCGTCGGCGTCGCGGAGCCAGCGGTTGCGCACGGCCGTCACCCCGCGCACCAGCCGCCCGAGGGGACCGGCGCCCCACGCCTTCCCCCACGTGTACGCCTCTCCGCTCAGCTCGCCGTTCGTCTCGGGCTGCAGGACGACGCCGAGGCCGGCCGCCCGGCCCGCGGCCAGCCCCGGCAGGCCCAGCACCCGCGTGCCCCGGACGACGAGCACGTCGTGGCGGGACGCCTCTCGCCGGACCGCCTGCAGCGCCGCCGGGACCATCAGGAACTTGCCCGTCCGGCCCGGCCCCGGGGGCGGCACGCGCACGATGCGAATCCCGTCCACGACCTCTTCGGCCGGCCAGGCCGGCTCCCCCCGGCGCGTCACCACCGTGGCCGAGTCCCCCGCCGCGACCAGGGCCGAGCCCAGCCGCCGCACGTGGGTCTCGCCCCCGCCGAGGACGGGGTGGAACGACTCGGCGAGGAAGAGGACGCGGGTCAACGGGACCGCCGCCGCTCCTTCTCCACGTAGATGGGCTTGCCCTGGCTCTCGTGCCAGGTGCGCACCAGGAGCTCGCCCAGCAGCCCGAACGAGACGAGGATGACTCCGGTGAGGAAGAGCAGCGCACCCAGCAGCAGCAGCGGCCGGCCGCCGATCGCCTCGTCGAAGACGAGCTTCAGGACCGCGAGGTAGGCCAGGATCGCGGAGCCGAGAGAGCCGAACAGGAGCCCGACGAGGCCGAAGAGGTGCGCCGGGCGCGTGCCGTACGAGTGGAGGAACCTGACGGTGAACAGGTCGAGGAGGACACGGACCGTCCGCCCCAGCCCGTACTTGCTGCTCCCCCGCGTCCGCGGGCGGTGGTTCACGGGCAGCTCCTCCAGGCGCACCCCCATCCACGACGCCACCGCCGGGATGAAGCGGTGCATCTCCCCGTAGAGGCGGATGCCCCGTGCCACCTCGCCGCGCATGGCCTTGAGCGAGCAGCCGTAGTCGTGCAGGCGCACGCCCGTGGCCCAGGAGATGAGCCGGTTCGCGAAGAAGGAGGGGATGCGCTTGGACAGCGGGTCCTGGCGCTTCCGCCGCCAGCCGCACACCATGTCGAGGTCGTCCTTCTCGAGCTTCTCCACGAGGGCGGGGATGTCGGCAGGGTCGTTCTGGAGGTCCCCGTCGGAGGTCACCACCACGTCCCCGCGCGAGCGGTCGAAGCCGGCCGAGAACGCGGCCGTCTGGCCGAAGTTCCGGCGCAGGACCACGGCCCGCACCCGCGCGTCGCGCGCCTCCAGCTCCAGCAGCCTCTCCTGCGTCCCGTCGGTGCTGCCGTCGTCGACCAGCACGAGCTCGAACGTCCGCCCGGTCGGCTCGAGGGCGGCGGTGACCTGCCGGTGGAGGTCCTCGACGTTGTCCACCTCGTTGTAGAGGGGGACGACCACGGAAATCCCGGGGCGCTCTTCTCCGCTCATCAGGAGCCGAGTATATGCGACGGTCCGGCCCGGCCGTCAGCGGCCGGCGGCGAGGAGGTACACCCAGTTCGCGAGAAACAGGACGAGGGCTCCCACCCGCAGGGCGAAGCCGACGCGGGGCGAGGCGTCGAGCTCCAGGGCCCTTCGCGTCGGGAGGAGGGCGAGGTCGGCGAGAGCCCAGGCGGCCACCACGAGCGCCAGGAGGGTGGTGAAAGGGTTCATGGCCAGCGCCCCCGCGAAGTCGAGGGCGAAGAGCCGCCCCAGCGCGCGGGTGGAGCCGCAGGTGGGGCACGGCAGGCCGGTGAGGCCCTTGAAGACGCACAGGGTGAGGGGGAGGCGGTCGAGCCGCAGCGTCCACACGGCCGCCGCCGCGACGAGGCCGATGGCGGCGAAGAGGGCCCCGAGGGGCGGCGCGCCCGGGCGGCCCCGGACGCGCAGCGCCCTCGGGCCCGCCGCGGCCTCGCCCGCCTGCCCGGTCACTGCACCTGGCTCACGAGGCCGGCGATCGCGCTCGCGAAGAGGAGCGCGAGGCCCCCGCAGCAGCAGCACAGGACGACGATGGGCAGGAGCACGGCCGCCGCCGCCTTCCCGTGGCCGATCTGGTGGGCCTCGGCGAGGCCGAGCACGTAGAGCACCAGGCACCAGATGCCGCCGACCACCTGCCCGCAGAACGGGACGAGGAACAGGATGCTCGTCGCCTCCGAGAAGCTCACCACCCGGAACGTCGCCTCGAAGTCCCGCCGGGCGCCGCCGAGGAGGAGCAGCATCAGGTGGAGCACGCCGGCCGCGACGAACACGCCGATGACCACGGCGACCCCGCCGAAGACGGCCTGCACGACAAACCCGGCCCACCCCTCGACCCAGCCCAGGAGCGCGGCGACCTCGGGGCGGTCCGTGCCCAGCGCCGCCCAGCTCGAGCCCACGACGGAGCGGAAGATCGCCTGGTAGAACGCGGAGGCCACGAGTCCCACCCACCCGATCAGCACCGCGTAGAGCAGGGGCGAGCCGAGCCCGCCCGTCCGCGGCATCGCCCGGAAGAACGCGCCGGGATGCATCAGGACGTCCCGCGTGGTCTCGACCGCCGCGCTGAAGAGCCCGATCCGCTCGCGCTCGTCCCACGGGATGGAGGGGCGGGCCGCGGCCGGGGCCGCCGGCGGCGCGGCCGGCGGGAGGGGCGGTGGTATCGAGACCCGGGGATCCCCGCCGCAGTTGGGGCACAGGGCGGCCGGCGGATCGGGAAGGGAGTGATGGCAGTGCGGACAGAGAGCCATGGAGCGCCTCCTCGCGGTGCGCGTGCGGCGCGACGAGTATAGAGTAGCCAGGCATGCAACGGGTCACTCCCGAGGCCGTCGACGCCGTGGCCCGGCTGGCCCGGCTGTCCCTCGAAGAGGAGGAGAGGCGCCTGTTCGCGCGGCAGCTCGAGGAGATCCTCGCCTGGGCGGAGTCGCTTCGGGCGCTCGACATCTCGGGCGTGCCGCCCATGACCCACCCGGGCCACGCGTCGCTCCCGCGGGAGGACGAGCCTCGCGCCGGGCTCAGCCGGGAGACGGCTCTCGAGGGCGCTCCCGACCCCGCCGAGGGGCTCTTTCGCGTGCCGAGGGTCCTCGGGGGATGAGCGGTCTCCTGGCCCTCTCGGCCACGGAGATCCGCCGCCGCGTGGCGCAGCGCGAGGTCTCGTGCGAGGAGGTGGCGCGGGCCCACCTCGACCGCATCGCGGCCGCGGACGGCGGGCTCCGCGCCTTTCTCCTGGTCTCGGCGGACCGGGCCCTCGAGCGGGCCCGCCGCCTGGACGCTTCGCTGGGCCGCGGCGAGACGGCACCGCCCCTCGCCGGCGTGCCCCTCGCGGTCAAGGACGCGCTCCACGTCGAGGGCCTCCCCACCACGTGCGCCTCGCGGATCCTGGCCGGGTACCGCCCCCCCTTCGCCGCCACCGCGGTGGCGCGGCTCGAGGCGGCGGGGGCGATCGTGGTGGGCAAGACGAACATGGACGAGTTCGCGATGGGCTCGTCCACCGAGACGAGCGCGTTCGGGCCCACCCGGAACCCGTGGGACCCTGAGCGAGTTCCCGGGGGCTCCTCCGGAGGGTCCGCGGCGGCGGTGGCCGCCCGGATGGCCCCTCTCGCCCTGGGCAGCGACACGGGCGGGTCGATCCGGCAGCCCGCGGCCCTCTGCGGCGTCGTCGGGCTCAAGCCCACGTGGGGCCGGGTGAGCCGGTACGGCCTGGTGGCTTTTGCCTCGTCGCTCGACCAGGTCGGCCCCTTCGCCCGCACCGTCGAGGACGCCGCCCTCGCCTGCGCCAGCCTCTTCGGTCGCGACCCGCTCGACGCCACCAGCGCCGAAGCGCCCCCTCCCGACTTCGCCGCCTCCCTGGCCGCCGGGGCCGGCGGCCTCCGCGTGGGCGTGCCCTGGGAGTTCCTCGCCGAGGGCGTCGAGCCGGAGACGATGGCCCGGTTCCGCGAGGCGATCGGCTCGCTGCAGTCGGCCGGCGCCACGGCCGTGGAGGTGTCGCTCCCGCACCTGCCCCACGCCGTCGCCGCGTACTACCTCGTCGCCACGGCCGAGGCCTCGAGCAACCTCGCCCGCTACGACGGCGTGCGGTACGGCCTGCGTGCTCCCGGGTCCCGCGACCTGGCCGCCCTGTACGGGGGCACCCGCGATCTCGGCTTCGGGGCAGAGGTCAAGCGACGGATCCTCCTCGGCACCTTCGCGCTCTCCTCCGGCTACTACGACGCCTACTACCTCCGCGCGCAGAAGGTCCGCACGCTCCTCCGCCGCGACTTCGACGCGGCCCTCGGGGGCTGCGACGTGATCGCGACGCCGACGACGCCCACCCCGGCCTTCCGCCTCGGGGAGAAGACCGGCGACCCTCTTCAGATGTACCTCGCCGACATCTTCACCGTGCCCGCCAACCTGGCCGGCCTGCCCGCCCTGTCGCTCCCTTGCGGACTGGCCGGCGGGCTGCCCGTGGGGCTGCAGCTCCTCGGCCGGCCCTTCGACGAGGGGACCCTGCTGCGCGCGGGCGCGGCCTTCCAGGGGGCCACCCGCCACCACGAGCTCGCCCCGCCCGGCTAGGGCTCGGGAGGGGGCTTTCGCCTCGACGACGCGCGCCTCGCCAGGAGGGACCGCAGCCCCAGGAACGCGACCCCCGCGGCCGCGGCTCCGAGGAGCAGGTTGCCGAGGACGAAGGGCAGGATCAGGGGCCGGAGGCCCGCGAGGAGCGACGCGAAGAAGGCCCGGCCGCTCAGGCCCCAGTCCACCGCCCCGAGGCTCGCCGGCGACACCCCCAGGACGGCGCAGCCCAGGAGCGTGCCCGCCGTGTACATGGGCGCGAGGGTCCACGGGTTGTTGATCCAGGCGCCGACGAGGATCGCGGCCTTGTTGAGGCGCAGGGCGATCGCGATGAGGAGGGCCATCCCCGTGTGGATCCCGAGGACCGGGAAGAAGGCGATGAACACGCCGGTCGCGAATGCGGCCGCCACGCGCGAGGGCGTGTCCTCGACGTGGAGCAGGACGCGCCCCGTCCGGTCGAGCCACCGCATGGGCGTCTCCTACGGCTGGGCCCGTCCCGAGCGGAAGTGGTCGTGACCGCCGGGGACGAGGGGCCGCTCCCCCGTGGCGTCCCGCAGCTGCACCACGGGCTCCCCCTCCACGAACGTGCCCACGGCGGCGACGGGCACGCCCCACACCCGCGCCAGCTCGCCGAGCTCCTCCATGTCGTCCGGGCCCACGGCGAGCAGGAGCTGGTAGTCCTCCCCGCCGTGCAGGGCGAGGGACAGGGGGTCGCCGCCCCGTGCACGCTCGAGGCCGGCCGCCCTCGGGTCGACGGGCACCGCCGACGCCTCGACCGTGGCGCCGACCCCGCTGCGCGAGCAGAGGTCGACGAGGTCGAGGGAGAGGCCGTCCGAGAGGTCCATCCCCGCGCGGGCGAGGCCGCGCTCGGCGATCGAGCGCGCGAGGGCCAGGGGGGACGGGGGTCGAGCTGGGCCCGCAGGCAGGCGAGCACCGCCGGAGAGGAGGACTCCGTCCAGACGCCCGTGGCGACGAGGTCCGCGTCCTCGTCGAGGCGCGCCCCCTCGGCGAGCAGCCGCACGCCCTGGGCCGCCGCGCCGAGCGTGCCGGTGACGACCACGCGGTCCCCGGGACGGGCGCCGGCGCGCAGCATCAGGCGCCCCGCGTCGCCCAGCAGCGTCACGTCCACCACGATCGACTCGCGGCTGCGGCTCACGTTGCCGCCGATGAGGGCCACCCCGGCCTCCGCCGCCCGCTCCAGCAGCCCGTCGTAGAGCGCGTCGACCCAGCCCAGCGTGACCGCCGAGGGCAGGCACAGGCTCACCGTGGCGTAGCGGGCGATGCCGCCCATCGCCGCGACGTCGGAGAGGTTGACGGTCAGGGCCTTGCGGCCGAGGAGGCGGGCGGGGGCCGCGTCGCGCTGGAAGTGGACGCCCTCGACCAGGCTGTCCGTCGTCACCACCGTGAAGGGGGACGTCTCGACCGCCGCCGCGTCGTCGCCGAGCCCGACCACCACCCCCGCCGCGGACGGGACCCGTCCCTGGATGAGGCGCAGCAGGGCCTTCTCGCCGATCTCACCGAGCGGGGTCGACAGGGGAAGGGTCAAAAGGAGGCTCTCCGCATTGTCGTGTGGCAGGTGCCCTGAACCGGGTCACCAGGTGGGAGCCCTGAGCCGCGCTTCAGGCTTCCTCGACGCGGAGGCATGCTCACCGCGAGGCGAATCGGACCCCCTCATTAATAACGTTGGTTCGAGGTTTCCGTATCCATCACGGGCAAGGCAGAGAGCCTCGCCAACATGATAGCCGCCGCCCCCCCCGGGGGCAAATGGCCCGGGCGCTATCGCCCGAGCACCGCGTCGAGCGTCCTCGCGAGGCCGGCGAGCCGGTCGTCGGCCTGGGTGTCCGCCGTGCGCGTCTCGCGCCGCGCGTCCTCGACCTCGCGGCGCAGCCCCTGGCACTCGTCGGCCAGGTTCAGGGCGGCCAGGACCGCCACCCGCAGGCTGTCCACCGCGCCGCTCGCGCGGCTGACCTCCTTCATCCGCTCGTCCACCGAGCGGGCCAGCGCCTCGACGTAGCCCGGGTCGCTGCCGGCCTTCACCGCGTAGGTCTGGCCGAAGATCTCGACGTGGACCAGCTTGGCCTTGTCCGCCATGGCCGGATTATAGGCGCTCGAGGAGCCCCAGGAGCTTCCCGATTCGCTCGCGGATCTCCTCGCGCTCCCGGCGCAGGGTTTTCACCTCGCGGCCGAGGGCCTCCGACTTCGTCGACTCCTCCGCGCCGTCGCGCTCGGAGGCCGCCGCCAGCGCCTGCTCGGCCTTCGCGGCGCGAGCCTGCGCCTTCGCCAGCTCGGCGCGAAGCGACTGGGCCTCGGCCGAGAGCGCTTTCAGCCGCTCGGCCGCCCGGTGAACCCTGTCCTCGAGGAGCTTGAAGCTGTCTTCCACCCTGGCCCTCCCTCACTCGCCCCGGATCTCGAAGCCCGCGGATCGCAGCTCCCGGACGACCCCGTCCACCGCCTCCTGCACCTCTTCGCTGGTGAGGGTGCGCTCGGGGTCCTGGAAGCGCAGGCTCACCGTCAGGCTGACCCTGCCCGGCGGCACCTGGTTGCCGGTGTAGCGGTCGAGGAGGCTCGCCGAACGCAGGAGCGCCCCCGCCGCCGCCCGCACCCGCGCGTCGATCTCGGCCGCCGACGTCGTCTCGTCGCAGAGGATCGAGAGGTCGCGCTGCACGGCCGGGAAGCGGTCGAGGGCGCTGAAGCGCGCCACCCGGGGGGCGGCCTCCAGCAGCGCGTCGAGGCCGATCTCCAGCACCACGGCCTCGTCCTTGAGCTCCCAGCTGGCCCGGACGTCGGGGTGCACGGCCCCCGCGTAGCCGATGGAGCCGCCCTCCCGGCGAAGGCTCAAAGCCCGACCGGGGTGGAGGAAGACGGGGGGTGTGCTCTCCCGGTCTATTTCCGGCGCCGGCTCGCCCAGCCGGGCGAACAGCAGCTCGACGACGCCCTTGATGTCGAACAGGTCGAATGGCCGGGACCGCATCGACCAGTGATGGGGATTCGTGCTCCCCGACAGCAGCACCGCCAGGCGCCGCTCCTCGCGGGGAGCGGCGTCTGCCCGCGCGAAGACACGGCCGAGCTCGAAGACGGCCACGTCCCGCCGGCCGAGGCGCTGGTTCGAGCGCAGGGTCTCCAGCAGCCCCGGCATGACGAGCGAGGCGCGCAGCGTGTCCTGGTCCTCCGTGAGGGGGTTGGCGAGCCGGGTGACCGCCGCGGGGTCCACGTGCGAGCCCGCCACGAAGGCGTAGCTGATCACCTCGGCGAGCCCCACTCCGGTCAGGATCTCCCGGATGCGGCGCTCGCGGCGCTGGGAGCGGCGCAGCCAGCCCACGCGCGACGCGGGCGGCAGGGCGGCCGGGATCCGCTGGAGGCCGAAGTGGCGACCCACCTCCTCCGCGAGGTCCGCCTCCCCGCCCACGTCGAGCCGCCATGACGGCACGTGGGCCACGCCCTCCGGCGTCGACCCGGAGACGAGGAAGCCGAGCGACTCCAGCGTGCGGACCTGCTGCAGGCGCGGCACCTCCACGCCGAGCAGCGCGCTCACCCGGGCCGGGCGGAAACGGACCGAGCGGGCCGGGCGCTCGTGCCCCCGGCGCTCGACGAGGCCCGGTCGCACCGTCCCGGCCCCGATCTTCGCGAGGAGGTGGGCCAGGCGGTCGATGGCGGCGGGGCCGGCCACCACGTCCGCCCCCCGCTCGAAGCGGTGGGAGGCCTCGGTGTGCACCCCGAGGGAGCGCGCGCCCCGGCGCACGGCCAGCGGGTCCCACCACGCCGCCTCGAGGGCGACCGTCCGCGTGTCCTCCTGGATCTCGCTCGACGCCCCTCCCATGATCCCGGCGAGCGCGAGGGCGGGCTCGCCGCCCCGCCCGGCGATGACGCCGACGCCTTTCGGGAGGGCGCGCTCGAACCCGTCGAGGGTGGTGAGCCTCTCGCCCGGTCGCGACCAGCGCACCGCGAGGGCGCCGCCCGGCACGCGTGCGAGATCGAACGCGTGGCTCGGCTGGCCCATCTCCATCATCACGTAGTTGGTGAGGTCGACCACGTTGTTGATCGAGCGGACGCCCACGAGCTCCAGCCGGTCGCGCAGCCAGGCGGGCGACGGGCCCACCTTCACGTCGAGCAGGCGTGCGCAGAAACGCCCGCACAGGTCGGGGGCCTCGATCTCGACGCCCAGCGCCTCGCCGGCCGGCGGCCCCGACGCCGTCACGGAGGTGTCGGGCGGGCGCAGCGGCAGGCCGTAGAGCGCCGCCACCTCCCGCGCCACGCCGTGGACGTTCATGCAGTCGACGCGGTTGGTCGTGATGTCCAGGTCGAGGACGGTCTCCCCGCCCACCGTGTCGACCGCGTCCACCGCGAGGCCGGCGGCGGTGAGGTCGTCGGCGAGCAGGCGCGGCTCGACCTCGACCGGGACGTGCTCGCGGAGCCAGGACAGGAGGATCTTCATCCGACGAACTGCTCCAGGAAGCGCAGGTCGTTCTCGTAGAACAGCCGGATGTCGTCGATGCCGTGGCGTACCATCGCGACCCGCTCGATCCCGAGGCCGAACGCGAAGCCGGTGATCTCCTCGGGGTCGTAGACCACCCGGCCCAGCCGCGCGTTGACCGCCTCGAACACCGCGGGGTTCACCATGCCCGAGCCCAGGATCTCGAGCCAGCCGGTCGTCTTGCACACCCGGCAGGGGCCGGAGGACAGCCGCCCGGAGCCTCCGCACACGATGCACCCGAGGTCGGCCTCGACCGACGGCTCGGTGTAGGGGAAGTAGGAGGCGCGGAAGCGCACCGGGTACTGCCCCCCGAACAGAGCGTGGAGGAACGCTTCGATCGTCCCCTTGAGGTGCCCGAGGTGGATACCCCTTCCCACGACCAGCCCCTCGATCTGCTGGAACATCGGCGTGTGGGTCACGTCGCTGTCGCGGCGGAACACCTTGCCGGGGCAGATGATCCGAACGTCCGGCGGGTGCTCGTTCTCCAGCATGTAGTGGATCTGCGCGGACGAGGTGTGGGTGCGGAGCAGGAAACCGCCCGGGCCCTCGAGGTAGAACGTGTCCTGCATGTCGCGGGCCGGGTGGTCCGGCGGCATGTTGAGGGCCTCGAAGCAGTGGTAGTCGTCCTCCACCTCGGGGCCGTCGTAGACCTCGTACCCCATCGCCACGAAGATGTCCTCGAGCTCCTCGCGGACGACGGTGAGGGGGTGGCGGCGGCCCACGAACGTCCGCCGCCCGGGCAGGGTCGCGTCGAGGCGGTCGCGGCGCAGCCGCTCCTCGCGCCCGCGCCGCTCGAGACCCTGCTCCGCGTCGTCCAGCCGCCGCTCGATCTCCGCCTTGAGCGCGTTCAGCTCCTGCCCCGCCTCGCGTCGCTCGGCCTCGGGCAGCTGCCCGAGCGACTTGAGCAGGGCCGAGAGCGGCCCCGGACTTGCGGCCGAGGAAGCGGTCTCGCAGCGCCTGCAGGGAGGCCGCGTCCGCGGCCGCGCTCTGCGCGGCGTCGAACTCGGCCCGCAGGGCCCGGGACCTCTCTCGGATCTGGAGGAGCGTTTCGGACATGGCCGCCCTCCGCGCCCGCGCCCCCGAAGGGCGCGGGCGCGGGCCGGGCCTCAGGCGCTCGCCCGGGCCGCCTTCGCGGAAGCGACGAGCTTCGAGAAGGCCGCGGCGTCGGTGGCCGCGATCTCCGCGAGCGACTTGCGGTCGAGGGCGACGCCCGCGCCCTTGAGCCCCGCCATGAGCTGGCTGTAGGTCATCTCGTGCAGTCGGGCGGCCGCGTTGATGCGGATGATCCAGAGGCGGCGGAAGTCCCGCTTCTTCCGCTTGCGGCCCACGTAGGCGAAGTTGCCCGCGCGGTCCACCGACTCCTTCGCGAACTTGTAGAGCTTGCTCTTGCCGAGGAAGTAGCCCTTGGCCCGCGACAGCAGCTTCTTGCGCTTGTCGCGGCGCTTGCTTCCCCGCTTGACTCTCGGCATGACGGACGTCCCTTCGTCTGGCCCGGGCCCCCATCGGCCCGTCCCGTCGCTCTTCCAGGCGGCGACGCCGGCCCGGGCCGCTCGACCGCGACCCCTCTTTGCGAGGCTTGGAGTTCGGCGCCCGGGGGCGCCGGGCGGGGCTCTCGCGCCCGCCGTCTCTGGCATTCTAGGCCAGCAGCATCCTCTTCACCTGCTCGACGTCGGCGTCCGACACGAGCACGGCCTTGCCGAGGGCGCGCTTGCGGCCGGGCGCCTTCTTGGTGAGGATGTGGCGCTTCATCGACTTGTGCCGCAGGATCTTGCCGGTCGCGGTCACCTTGAACCGCTTGGCCGCGGCCCTCTTCGTCTTCAGCTTCAGCTTCGCCTTGGGCTTTCTCATGTCTCTACTCGATCTTCTCCGGGGCGGCCGCCGCCGCCTCGGCCGCCGGCTTCTTCGCCTTGGGCTTCGGCTTGGCCGGCGCGACCTCCTTCTTGGGGGCGAGGATCTGCACCATGGTGTTGCCCTCCTGGCGCGGGGGCGACTCCACGAGGACGGTGTCGCCGAGCTCCTGCGCCAGGCGGTTCAGGATCTCCCGCCCGATCTCGCTGTGCACGATCTCGCGGCCGCGGAAGATCACGAGCGACTTCACCTTGTTGCCGTCCAGGAGGAAGCGCTCCACGTTGCGCCGCTTGAAGGCGAAGTCGTGCTCGTCGACCTTCGGGCGGAACTTCACTTCCTTGATCTTGATGTGCCGCTGGTGCTTTCGCGCCTCGGCCTCGCGCTTGCCCTGCTGGTAGAAGAACTTGCCGGAGTTCATGATCCGGCAGACCGGCGGGGTGGCGGCGGCCGCGATCTCCACGAGGTCGAGGCCCTTCTCCTCGGCCAGCATCAGGGCCTGGCCGGGGGGCATGATCCCGAGCTGCGAGCCGTCCTCGTCGATCACCCGGACTTCCTTCGCCCGGATACGGTCGTTGATGCGGACCGTCTTGCTGTCTATTGGACACCTCCTGCGCTCTGGGCGGGCGCTTCCTCCCGGGTCGCGCGCTCCGCCGAGAGGCGGACGACACGGGCCCCGAAAGACACCACGTCCTGCGGTCCGAGGTCGCCCGCGTGGCGGTGGCGCACGGAAACGCTCTTCGCCTCGACTTCCTTGTCTCCCACCACCAGCATGTAGGGGACCTTCTGCACCTGGGCCTCGCGGATGCGGTAGCCCAGCTTCTCGTTGCGGTCGTCCACGTGGACGCGGACGCCCTGGGCCCGCAGGGCCTCGCCGACCTCGCGCGCGTAGGCCTGGTGCTTCTCCGTCACCGGGACGACCACCGCCTGCACGGGGGCGAGCCAGAGGGGGAAAGCCCCCGCGTAGTGCTCGACCAGCACCCCGAAGAACCGCTCCAGGCTGCCGAGGAGCGCGCGGTGGACCATGACCGGCTGGTGGGCCTTGCCGTCCTCGGCGATGTACTCGAGGGCGAACCGGGTCGGGTTGTGGAAGTCCACCTGGATGGTCGAGCACTGCCACGAGCGGTCGAGCGCGTCCTTGATCTTGATGTCGATCTTGGGCCCGTAGAAGACGCCTTCTCCGGGGTCCACCTGGTACCGGAGGCCCCGGGTCTCGAGGGCCTTGCGCAGCGCCGCCGTGGCGACGTCCCACTGCTCGTCCGACCCGCTCGCCTTCTCCGGTTTCGTGGAGAGGAAGATGTCGTAGCGGTCGAAGCCGAAGGTGCGGAGGATGTTCGTGGTGAAGTCGAGGACCCGCAGGATCTCGTCCTCGAGCTGGTCGGGGCGGCAGAAGATGTGCGCGTCGTCCTGGGTGAAGCCCCGCACGCGCATGAGGCCGTGCAGGACGCCCGAGCGCTCGAAGCGGTACACCGTGCCGAGCTCCGCCCAGCGATACGGCAGGTCGCGGTAGCTGCGCAGCCGCGACTTGTAGATCGTCAGGTGGAACGGGCAGTTCATCGGCTTCAGCTGGTACTCGACGTTCTCGATCTCGATCGGCGAGTACATGTTCGCCTTGTAGTACTCGGTGTGCCCGCTCGTCTTCCACAGGTCGAGCCGCGCGATGTGGGGCGTGTAGACGATGTCGTAGCCGCCCGCGTAGTGCTCGTCGCGCCAGTAGTCCTCGATCTGCTTGCGGATGAAGCCGCCCTTGGGGTGCCACAGCACGAGGCCGGCCCCCGTCTCGTCCGCGATCGAGAACAGGTCGAGCTCGCGCCCCAGCTTCCGGTGGTCGCGGCGCTTCGCCTCCTCGATGCGGAAGAGGTGCTGGTCCAGCTCCTCCTTCGTGAAGAAGGCGTACCCGTAGATGCGCTGCATCGACGGGTTGCCCTCCTTGCCCTTCCAGTAGGCGGCGGCGGGCTCGGCCTTGAGCTTGAAGGCCTTGATCTCCTTCGTCGACGGCAGGTGCGGCCCGAGGCAGAAGTCGACGAACTCCCCCATCGTGTAGCACTGGACGGGGTCGCCCGACTTCTCCGCGATGAGCTCGCACTTCAGCGTCTGGCCCTTCCTCGCGAACAGCTCGAGCGCCTCGGCCTTCGGGAGCAGCTTCCTCTCGATCGGCCGGTTCTGCTTCACGATGTGCGCCATCTTCTTCTCGATGGCGACGAGGTCCTCGGGCGTGAACGGCTTGCTCACCAGGAAGTCGTAGAAGAAGCCGTCGTCGGTCGGCGGGCCGATGCCGCACTGCGCGTCCGGGAACAGCTCGGTCACCGCCGCCGCCAGCAGGTGGGCGGACGAGTGGCGGTAGATCTCGATCGGGGAATCGGCCGGCTTGCTCTCGCCGGAGGGACCTGTCGTGTCGAGGGGCTCGCTCGGCGACGACATCAGGATTGAATCAGCATGACAGGTCCGCGTCTCTCCTCTGGCCGACGATACCAGCCCCCGGGGCTGGTAGGCGCGGGTGGAATTGAACCACCGACCTCTTCCGTGTCAAGGAAGCGCTCTACCACTGAGCCACGCGCCTTCCGGCCGGAAGTACGAAAATTACCAGAGAGATACGGGAGGTGTCAATGCGACCTCGCCTCCCGAGGGAGGCCTCGCCGCGGCGGCGGGGTGTCGATCGGACCGGGCGGTGGCTCAGAGCTCGCCGGCGCCGATCCCCAGCGTCACCACGGCGGCCCGGGGAGCCACCTCCGTCGTCAGCTGGCCCCGCGCCGCGCTGCCGACGGCGCTCGTCGTCTGCCCCTGCAGGTTGGGCTCGAGGGCCCGCGCGGACAGGTGGATCCGCACGCGATGGACGAGCGTGTCGTACTCGGCCTGGCCCGGGGTCGTGCACTTCGTGCCACAGCTGACGATCTCGGGTATCTCCTTCCACACCTGTGTCGTCCCCGACCCCTTCAGGTACTGCACCTGCAGGTCCTCGATGCCGCGGGCCACGATCTCCCAGCTGCTGTTGCCCGCGTTGTCGGCGTAGCCGCCGAGGACGCTCCGCTCCAGGTTGGGGACCCCCTCCGCGTCGGGGTTGATGCGGTAGCGCACGAGGCTTCCCAGCTGAAGCCACTCGGCCTGGAAGGGTATGCCCCCGCCCGGGTTCCAGTCCTTGCCCTGACCGTGGGGGAACGTCAGGTGACCATTCTTGCCCGGTATGCCGCCGCAAGCGTTGTTGCTGGTGTTGCCCGGGGCCTCGGCCCAGAAGATGCCCGAATCCCCCTTGCCGTTGCCCGCCAGGACGAGCGCCGGCAGCGCGTAGCAGGTCGACGGCATCTCCTTGGTGTCGACCGACGAGCCGTCCTGCTTGCACACGTGGAGCGGGGGACAGTCCGAGGCGGCGAGGAGCTCGAGCTCGTCGGTATTGTAGCCCCCCGACCCGAGGATCCCCGTCCCGTCCAGCAGGTTGGTGAAGACCTGCGCGAACTGCGGCACGCCGTAGCCCGCCCGGAGGACGTCCCGGGAGATCAGGTCCATCGCCACCCGGATGTTCTGCTGGCGATCGGTCAGCGCCGGCTCGCGCCGGAACGCCGTGTTCCCCGCCGTCAACAGCCCGTACACCGCCCCGCTGACGATCAGGGTGACGGTCATCGCGACGAGCAGCTCGACGAGGCTGAAGCCCCGGCTGGAGTGCGATCGCATGGCGCTCACCGTCCTCTCAATCCAACCCGCGCCTGCGAGGGGACAGGCCCTGTCTGTGACCGGACTCGCCGCGCCCCCCGGGGAGCAGGCCCCCCAAGAGTACCGCAGGACGCTGCGAAGAGAGAAGTGCGCTTCGTCACAGGACGGGCCCGGTCCTGAGAGGATCTTCTTCCCGAGCAGCGAGCACAGCAGCTCGACCCCGAGCGTCGCCGTGCCGTTCCGGTGGTCGAGGATGGGGTTGGTCTCGACGAACTCGGCCGAGACGACCTTGTGGGTGTCGGCCAGCATCTCCATCGCCAGGTGGGCCTCGCGGTAGGACAGCCCCCCCGGCGACGGGGTGCCGACTCCGGGCGCGTAGTCGGGGTCCATGCCGTCCATGTCGAAGCTGACGTGGATGCCGGCGGTTCCCGCGGAGGCCCGCTTGATCGCCTCCTCCATCACCGACCGCATCCCCCTCTCGTCGATGTCGCGCATGGTGAAGGCGCCGATGCCCGAGGCCCGGACGTTCGCCCGCTCCGGGACGTCCACGTCGCGGATGCCCACGAGCGCCGCGCGCGAGCCGTCCACCATCGGCGAGAAGCCGGCCAGGTGGACCAGCGGGGGCGCGCCGAGGCCGAGCGCCACCGCGAGCGGCATGCCGTGGATGTTGCCGGTGGGGCTCGTCTCGGCGGTGTTCGCGTCGGCGTGCGCGTCGAACCAGACGAGGCCGAGCTTCTCCTTCTTCCGGTGGAAGTGCCGCGCGAGGCCCGCGATCGTCCCCATCGCGACCGAGTGGTCGCCGCCGAGCACGACCGGCGTCCCTCCCGCATCGAGCGCCTCGCCCACGCGGTCACGCAGCGTCTCGCAGACCTCGAGGATCTCCTTCAGGTACTTGAGGCGGGGGTCACCGGGTCCCTGCGTCTCCGGGATCTTCACGTGCAGGTCGCCGCGGTCGTCCACGTCGTGACCGAGCTCGGCGATCTTCGAGTCCACGTCCGCGACGCGGAAGGCGGAGGGGCCCATGTCGACACCACGGCGGCCGGCACCGAGGTCCAGGGGCACGCCGATGAGGGTCACGCGTCGCTTCGCCATGCTCCCCTCTTCTTCTTCGCGGGAGACTCCGACGAAGCTAGCACGGCCGCGCACCGGGCTCAACGCGGCCGAGTGGACTCGCCTCAGTTGACGCCCCTGTGTGCGGCTCCGATAATCCTGCGGAGCGGCCCATGGCGATTCCGACGACGAGGAAATCCGCGCCCGCGACGGGATCCGACGCCCCGGACCTCCTCACGGTGCTCGTCGCGCAGAAGGTGCTCGGCGCCGAGCAGGCCGAGCGCGTCAGGCGCGCCCGGAAGGTGAACGGCATGGCCGCCGAGCAGGCGGTGCTGACGCTCGGGCTCGCGAGCGACGCGCAGATCGCCCAGGCCCTCGCCGCCCACGCCGGCCTGCCCTACGTCAAGATCAACCCGCTCGACCTCGACCTCGACGTCGTCACCAAGGCGATCGCCGGCCCCTTCGCCCGGCGGCACGGGATCGTGGCCATCGCCAAGACCGCCGAGGTCATTACGGTGGCCGTGCACGACCCGTTCGCGCCCTTCCCCGCCGAGGACATCAAGCGGGTGACCGGCCTCGACGTCCAGAGGGTGGTGGCGACGCGCTCCGACGTGGAAGCCGTCAACAAGGGCTTCTACGACCTCAAGTCGAGCCTGCAGCACGCGGAGAAGCAGCTCACCGAGAGCCGCATCTCCACCGTGGACCTCGGCAACCAGGAGTTCCTCTCGAGGGCGGCCACCGACCTCGACCCCGCGGCCGCCCCCGTGGTCAAGGCACTCGACCACATCCTCGGCTACGCGTTCGAGCAGCGGGCCTCCGACATCCACTTCGAGCCCAAGCGCAACCTGACCCTCGTCCGCCTCCGGATCGACGGGGTGCTCCACGACGTGCACGTCATCCCGAAGATCGTGTACGAGGCCGTGGTCTCGCGCGTCAAGCTGCTCTCGGGGGCGAACCTCGCCGAGAAGCGCCGGCCGCAGGACGGGCGCATCAAGCGCGACCAGGGCGGGCGCGAGGTGGAGCTGCGGGTGAGCACGATGCCCACCGCCTTCGGGGAGAAGGCAGTGCTCCGGATCTTCGACCCCGACATCCTCCTCAAGAGCATCGACGAGCTCGGGCTCTCGCCCCACGACGCCCCGAAGTTCAACGAGTTCATCGCCCGGCCCACCGGGATCATCCTCGTCACCGGCCCCACCGGCAGCGGCAAGACCACGACCCTCTACTCCGTCCTCAAGCACCTCTCGAAGCCGGAGGTGAACATCGTCACCATCGAGGACCCGATCGAGATGGTCTTCGAGGACTTCAACCAGGTCCAGGTGCGGCCGCAGATCGACGTGACCTTCGCGAGCACGCTTCGCACCGTCCTGCGCCAGGACCCCGACATCATCATGGTGGGCGAGGTCCGCGACGGGGAGACGGCGGACCACGCGGTCCAGGCCGCCCTCACCGGCCACCTCGTCCTCTCGACCCTCCACACCAACGACGCGCCCTCCTCGATCACCCGCCTCCTCGACCTCGGCGTCCCCCACTTCCTGATCACCTCGACCCTCATCGGCGTGGTGGCCCAGCGGCTCGTCCGCGAGAACTGCCACCACTGCTCCGAGGAGTACGAGCCCACGGAGGGCGAGGCGGCGGCGATGAAGATCCCCTTCGAGAAGCTGAAGCCCTACCACTTCCGGCGGGGAAGGGGCTGCCTGCACTGCCGCGAGACGGGCTACCTCGGCCGGACGGGGATCTACGAGATCCTTCCCATGACGGAGAAGATCCGCCGGCTCGTGTCGCAGCAGGCCGGCTCGCTCGAGATCTTCAAGGCGGCGCGCGAGGAGGGGCTGCGCACCCTGAAGGAGGCCGCGATCGAGAAGGTGTTCCGGGGCGTGACCACGACCACGGAGATGGTCCGGGTGACCGGGAAATGAACGACGACGGCCTCCGCGGGAAGGTGTTCCTGGTGACCGGCAGCGGGCGCGGCCTCGGGGCCGCCCTGGCCCGCGCGGCCGGCGCCGAGAAGGCGCGGGTGGTGGTCAACTGCCGGCGGGACGCGAGGGCGGCCGAGGCGGTGGCCGCCGAGGTCGAGCGGGCCGGGGGCGAGGCCCTCGCCCTGCGCGCCGACGTCGCCGACTTCGAGGGGGCGCGCGGCCTCGTCGAGGGGGCGATCGCGAAGTGGGGCCGGGTCGACGTGCTGGTCAACACGGTGGGCAGCTTCAACTGGAACCCCCTCGTGGAGGTCGAGCCGCAGGAGTGGCGCCGCATCGTCGCCACCAACCTCGACTCGGTCTTCCACATGTGCCGCCTGGTCGTGCCGCACATGCGGGAGAGGCGCTTCGGCCGCATCGTGAACTTCGCCGCGGTGGGCGCGGCGGCGACGCAAGGCGAGCCTCAGATGGCCGCCTATTGCGCGGCCAAGGCGGGCGTCGTGGCCCTCTCGCGCGCCCTCGCCCTGGAGGAGGCCCGCTGCGGGATCACGGTCAACGTGGTGTCCCCCGGGCTCCTGAAGGACGAGAGCGGGAACAAGGCGGCGGCGGCGGCGGACGCCCTGCTCGGCGAGCGCGTCCCCGTCGGCCACCCCGGCCGCGCCGCCGACGTGGTCCGGGCCGTCCTGTTCTTCGCCTCCCCCGCCGCCGACTTCGTCACCGGCCAGGTGGTCGAGGTGGCAGGCGGCAGCCGGCCTTGACCCGCTAGCCCTCCTCGCCGAAGACGGTGGCGGTGAAGCCGAGCAGCTCCACCCCCGGCCGGCGCCACGTGTCCTCGGGAAGCCCGGCCTTCCGGCACGTGTGGGCAAGGAAGGTCTCGCGGTCCCACCCGTGCTCGACCGGCACCTGCGGCAGCAGCACCCCGCGGCGACCGCCGTAGCCAATCAGCAGCCCGTGCCGTCCCACCACGACGTCCTCGGGGCGGATCGGCTCGAGGGGCGAGAGGGCCGAGATCTCGATCCGCAGCCCGTCGAGCTCGCCCCCGGTCACCGGGTCGAAGCGCCCGTCCTCGGTCGCGGCGACGACGGCCATCCGGGCCACCGTGCCGAGAAGAGACTCCTCCGCGCGCATCGTGCCCACGCAGCCCCGCAGCCCTCCGTCCTCGAGGCGGTGCAGGGTGACGAAGGCACCCTGCCTTCGCGCGAGGGCTCCCGACGCGGTCGGCAGGCGGGCGGCCCGTCCGCCGAGGTGGGCCGCGATCGACTCGCGCGCCGCCGCGAGCAGCACGCGGCGTTCCTCCGGCGTCGGCTCGGCGGCGGGTGCGCCGGCGCTCGGGGCCGGAGCCCTCACGCGCCTTCCGTGAGAGCCGCGGACAGGTAGCCCACCACGTGGCTCCGGTCCCGCTCCCCCACGTCCCCGCTGTGCCCGTACTTCAGCACCGTCGCCCGCTCGGCGCCGAGGACGCGCGCCGCCTTCATGACCGCCACCACGGGCCCGCCCCCGCACGCCACGTTGTGGTGCGTCTCCAGCCGCGCCATGAGGCCGTCCGGGTCGTACGCTCCGACCTCCCCGACGACGGCGGCGTCCACCCGGATGGCCACGTCGGCCGGCTGGTAGTGGGAGAGATCGCTCGACGCCACGAGGAGGGCCGGGCGGCCGGCGACGGCCTTCGCGAGAGCAGCGGCCAGCGCCTCGACCTCCTCGCGCGACTGGCTGCCCATCAGGACCGGCACGATCCGCAGCCCCGGCAGCACCCGCTGCAGGAAGGGCATCTGCATCTCGAGAGAGTGCTCGTCGCGGTGCACGTCCGGGTCGTCGAAGACGACCGGGTCGGCGTCGAGCAGCGCCTGCGAGACCTCCTCGTCGATCGGAGTGCGGCCGAGCGGGGTCTCCCACGCTCCCCGCGCGTGGAGCGCCACGCCGTCGAACGCAGCGCGATGCGACGGTCCGACGAGGACGACCGTCACGGGCCGCCCGCCCAGGGCACGCCCTGGCGCTTCCGCCAGGGCACGCCCTGGCGCTTCCGCCAGGGCACGCAGGAGCGCGTAGCCGTGGGCGGCCACGGGACCGGAGTAGTGCAGCCCCGCGTGGGGGCAGACGAGCCCGACGAGCCGGCCCGGCGCGGACACCGCTCCGGCCGCCTCGAGGTAGCGGTCCACTTCCTCGGCGATCGCCGCCGCCGTTCCCGGGTACCAGCTGCCGGCGACGGCGGACCGGCGCAGGACGGCGATCATGGCAACCTCCCGGGGGCGACGGCGACGCCCCGCGTCGAGCTATACACCCGCGGGACCGCCCCGACAAGACAGAACGGGTCATCGCCGGAAAGCTGACAGTTGCCCGCGCGCGGGCTTCCGGACTGCGGACGCCATGGCTCGCCGGCGCCCGGCCCGCGGGCCAAGTCCCTGACCGGCAAGTCCCTGCGAAGACCGCAGCCGTGTGGCGCGCCGCTTGCTCCTTCCAGCGACGGTGCTGGAGGTGTGACATGACTGCGCGGCGGTGCTCGCTGCTCCGCAAGGCCGGGTTGGCAGTTTGCGTGTCGCTGCTGCACGTCGTCCCCCCGCCCGCCTGGGCGTCTTCCGTGCGCCGATCCATCGGGCCGACGCTCCCCCGGCGCCCGCTCCCGCGGTGTTCGCGCCCCTCCCGCCGCTCCTGGCGTTCAGCGAGCCGGCGGCCTCGGGCATCCGACCCCTGCGCGCCTCTCTCCTCGCGAGCGGCGGATGGCTGGCGCCGGCGATGGTGGCCGCGCCCGGTCCCTTCACGACCGCGGGTGGGGCCTTGCACGGGAAGGTGGCGCGCACGCGGCCCGATCGCGCACGGCAGGTCGTGCTCTTCCAGGAGGACGATGGGGGGAACCGCGACGCCCTGCACGCCGTGTTCTGGGACGGCACGCGCTGGGACGACGGGACCGGGGAGCCCTGGGGGGACGCGAAGGCGCTCGGCTCCATCGGCACCACCGGGATGGCGAGCCGGAACTTCGACGCCGCCTACGAGCAGAAGAGCGGGGAGCTCCTCGTCGTCGCCGGCGTCAACACCCACGTGACGGTCAAGTACTGGCTCCACGGGGGGACCGCCTGGAACACCACGCCTCTCCTCCGGTCGGTCCTCAACACCGCCCAGGACCCCGCCAACGTGTTCGACTGGGTCCGGCTGGCGCCGATGCCGGCCACCAACCGGATCGCCTTCCTCGGCGTCGCCAACGATCCCGTGAACAAGGACTCCGCGGCGGTCGAGGCCATGGTCTGGGACGGCGACACGAACACGTGGGGCTCGTTCTACGTCCTGAGCTTCCCGAACGGTCAGACGTACCACTCCACCGAGGCCATCGACCTGAAGTTCACCCTCGCCGGGACGAACGCGGGCGAGGCGCTCGCGGTCTGGGGCAACGGGCAGAAGGTGTACGCGAGCACTTGGCGCGCCGGAGCCGTCTGGTCCGCGCCGCGCGTCGCCGTCGACCTCGGGAGCGGAGCCACCGTCCGCTGGTTGCGCCTCGCCGCCGACCCCGGCAGCGACGACATGGTGCTCGCGATCGGCGACGTCGAGGGCTCGACCGGCCGGATCACGACAGTTCCGTACGACGGCGAGACGCGCACGTGGGGAAACCTCTCCCCCGCCCACGTCGTGGGGGCGTTCGGCGACCTGCGGCTCAACCGGCCCTTCGACGTCGCGTGGGACCCGGCCGCGGGACCTCGCGGGGCCCTCCTCGTCTTCGCCGACGCCGAGGGACTCTGGTCCGCGCGCTCCCTGGACGGGGGCGCGAGCTTCGACAGCCCCTCGCGGGTCCCCGGGGCGGCGCCCGCCTGGTGGGTGCAGCTCGAGCGCCAGCCGGACGGGGTCGTCCAGCTCGCGGTCCAGGACGCGGCGGACGATCTGCGCGGGTGGTCCTGGAACGGCTCCTCCTGGGCGTCGACCACGGCTTCGGCGGTTTCGTCCAACCTCGAGACGGGCGGGTCCCACGCGGTGGAGCCCTTCGCCCTCGCGGGCCTGGTCGTCGCCGGCCGCCTGGCGCCCCCACCGACCGACATCGACGGCGACGGGCGGGCGGACCTGCTGTGGCAGAACCAGTCGACCGGGGCCCTCTCGGTGTGGTTCCTGCAGGACGCGGCGGTCAGGCGAACGACCGCCCTGCGCCCCGAGAGCTTCGCCGACCCGCAGTGGCGCATCTGCGGCTTCGGAGACTTCGACCGCGACGGCTCCACGGACGTCCTGTGGCACCACCGCGGCACGCGCGAGCTCTACGCCTGGCTCCTCGAGCAGGCGGTGCCCGTCGGCGGTGCCCACCTCTCGCCCGCCACCGCGCCCTTCCCGGGCTGGGAGGTCCGCGGAACGGCCGACTTCGACGGCGACGGCGGACCGGACATCCTCTGGAACGACCCGGCCACGCGCGAGCTGCACGTCTGGTTGATGGACGGCCTGCGGATGCGCCGGAGCGTGAAGCTGGGCCTGACGAGCTCGCAGACACGAGCTGGCAGATCCGGGGCCTCGCCGACCTGAACGCGGACGGACGGCCGGACGTGCTGTGGCACAACCAGTCGACGGGCGCGCTCTACGCCTGGCTCATGAACGGCCTCGCCCTCGGCAAGGCGAGCACCCTGAGCCCGTACAGCTCCGGGAGCGCGCTGTGGCGCCTCGCCCAGGTCGCCGACTTCGACGGAGACCGCAAGCCGGACCTGCTCTGGCACCACCCGAAGACGGGAGAGCTCTACGTCTGGTACATGGACGGCATCACCGCCCGGTCGGCCGGCTACCTGAGCCCCAGCCGCTTCGGCGACACGAGGTGGGCGATCGCGCCGCGCTAGCGGCCGGTCCAACACGGGAGACGAGTTGCTCGGCCCGTTCCGCGGCTGGAGGGATGTGCCGCCCTCGTAGGCGTGAGCGTCGGCGCGCTAGTTGCCGGCGCAATCGTCGGCGCGCGGAGCGCGGATCTCCGCGATGTCACGGACCACCAACGCCGACCCGCCCGTCCGTGATGCCGTCAGGCGGACGAACGCCGGTGTCCCGTTCGCGAGTAGACCCGAAGCCCTCGCACGCTCCGCCTGCTGAACGGAATCACCGGTGAACGTCACCCACATCCTCGACGCATCAGCCGCAGCCGCACAGGGCGTGTACCAGGTCCCGGTCGTGGAGGCAGTCACATGACCGGAGAGCAGCTCGGACGGGAGGTTCTGCCGCTCCACCGGACGTGCGGCACACCCCGCGGCGAGCAGGGCAACGAAGGACCACGAGACGAGCCACGCGTATCTGATGTTCATCGGTAGACCCGGTAGTCGATCTCCGGGAAGACGTTGTCGCGGCTCCTCGAACTCGCGGAGGATCGGCTCCTCCAGCATGCACTGCCCGGTGAGCGCCCGGTAGAGGTAGTCGAGCCGCGCGACGTGGTCGCGCGTCCTCTTCTTCGCGTACTCCACCGTGGTGTTGGTCTTCATGATGAAGGCCCAGTCGGACGACTGCGCCAGCAGGAGCTCGCGGGCGGCCTGGTCGAGCGCGCGGCGCTCCAGGTCGTTCGGGTGCTCGTACCGCCGCGCGAGCTCGACCATGCGCTCGGCCGCCATGTCGAGGTGCGGGTAGATCCAGTCGTTCGAGCCGTTGAGCCACACCTCGGCGTAGCCCGAGGCGCCCCAGGTGCACATGGGCGGCTGGCACACCTCGAGCTCGCCGAAGCGGTGGAGGTACTCCGAGGGCGTCGTGGGCTTCACCACGTCCTGGTCGAAGTGCATCTTGCGGAAGAGGAAGTCGAGGAACTGCGGCCCCTCGTACCACCAGTGGCCGTAGAGCTCCGCGTCATAGGGGCTCACCACGATCGGGGTGCGCCCCATCGCCCCCGCGTGGTGCTCCACCTGCTTCTGGCGGTTCCCGAGGAAGTTCCCGGCGTGGCTGGCCGCCTTCTCCATCGCCCAGGCCCGGACGTAGGGCTGCTTGTGGCCGAGGTCCGTGCCGCGCCCGGTGACACGGTAGTACTTGATGCCGAGGTTCTTCCGCTGCCCGTCGGGGAGGAAGTCCTCGAGGTCCTTCATCGGGAGCTCCCAGCCCACGTCCTTGTAGAACTCCCGGTAGTCGAAGTCGCCCGGGTAGCCCGACTCCGCGCTCCAGACCTGGCGCGAGGACTCCATGTCGCGGCCGAAGAAGACGATGCCGCCGGGGGAGACGATGGGGGCGTGGACGCCGAAGCTCGGGCGCGGGAAGGCGTCGGTCAGCCCGTGCGACTCGAGGAAGCTGTACCGGAGGCCCGCCTCCTTCAGGAACACGTCGTGGCCCGGCATGTAGCGCGCACTCGGGGAGCCAGATCCCCTCGGGGCTGCGGCCGAAGTGCTTGCGGTAGTGCTGCACCCCGACCTGCACCTGCGCGCGCACCGCCTGCGGCACCGGGTCCATCAGCGGGAAGAAGCCGTGGGTGGCGCCGCAGGTGATGATCTCGAGCTTCCCGGCGTCCCGGTGCTTGCGGAAGGCGTTCACCAGGTTCGAGCCGTACACCTCGCGGAAGATGCGCCGCACGTCCGTGAGCTCGTGCAGGTAGAACCACGCGAGGTCGTGGAGGTGCGGCTGCCACCGCTTCGTGCGGCCCAGCTCGCGCCGCGCCAGCTCGACCAGGCCGTCGAGGTGGCGGTGGTAGCGCCCGATGAGCAGCTCGTCCGTCATCATCGAGACGAGCGGCGGCGAGAGCGTCATCGTGAGCCGGTACTCGACGCCGTCGTTCAGGAGGCCGTCGAGGACGCGGACGATCGGGACGTAGGTCTCGGTGAGCGCCTCGAAGAACCAGTCCTCCTCGAGGAAGGAGGGGTACTCCGGGTGCCGGACGTAGGGGAGGTGCGCGTGAAGGACGGGACACCAGTACCCGACGGGCATGGTGGCCTACCGCCGGAAGGTATCGCTCGCGCCGCCGGGGCGGAAGGTGTCGCTCGCCCCCCCGCGGGGGCGGCCCGCCTCCGCCGGGGCGGCGGCGCCGTCGACCGAGGTGCCGTTCCAGGGCTCGCGGGTCGTGCCCGCCCGCTTCTCCGCCTCCCCGGCCGCCTCGGCGGCCGAGGGCGGCAGCTCGCGGGCGTCGCGGTAGCTCATGCGGCGCCGCGCGCGCTCCGCCGAGGGGCCCACCCGCGGCGTCACGACCGTGTTGCTCTCCGCCAGCCGCCGGAACTCGCCCGACGGCAGCGTCACCCCGAGCTCCGCCCGGTAGCTTCTTCGCGCGGAGTCGGTGCGGATGTACCACCAGCGGGCGCCGGGCGGCATCAGGATGTCGCTCGATCCCCCGCTCACGGGGTCCAGCACGCGCAGGGTCAGCCGCGACAGGGCGAGGCCGCGCTCCCCCAGGCTCTTCCCGAGGTCCTTCATCGCCGAGGGGTTGACGTCCCAGTAGGCGAAGATCCACTCCGGATCGCGCACGAGCAAGCCGGACCCGGTTGACCCCGTAGGTCTCCGGGAACAGGAAGCGGTCCTCCTCGAAGAGCCGCTTCGGCAGCTCGCGCGGGAGGTACTTCGCCGCCCGGATCTGGTCCTCTTCGTTCAGCCCGGGCACCACCCCGGGGCCGGGCTCCGCGACGACAGCCGCGCGGCGCCGCCCGCGGCTGGGAGCCGGGCGCCGGGAGGCGGCACCGGTCTTCGGGACCGGGGCCTTCGCCGTCTTCTTCGCCGCCTTGCTGGCCCCCGCTCTGGCGGGGGCGGCCTTGACGGCGGCCTTCTTCTTCGCGACGGCCTTCGCCCGCGCGGGAGCCGACGCCTTCTTCTTCTTGCGGGCCGGAGGCGTGGCCGCCTTCGCCGTGGCCGCCTTCGCGGCCCGGGCCGCCCCCGCCTTCTTCAGGCCGCGAGCCCGTCCGGAGGAGGGAGCGGACGGCTCCCCGGAGCCTGCCTTCTTCTTGCTGCTGGCCATAGGTGGCCAGTATACGACGAGACCGCCAGCGCTACTCGCGCGGCGTCCGGGGCCCCTGCCGGGGACGGGCGCGGCCCATGACTTCCCGGATGCGCTGCTCGACCTCGAGCTCGAGCACGCGGAACTTCGCCTGCTGGATCGGGGTCAGGGCCGCGTCCAGGGCCTCGACGTTCTTGCGGTTCTGGATGGGGCCATCGGCATCCAGCGTCTTGAGCTGCCCCAGCAGCTCCAGCACCTGGGCCTCGGTCGCCCCTCCCTGCCGGAGCAGCCGACGCATCTCGCGCATCGTGCGCGCCCGCTCCGCCAGGAGCTGCCGCCGGTCGCCCTGGAGTTTCTTGACGAGCGGGATCGCCCGAGCGAACTGCTCGTCCGTGAGCCCCAGGCTCTCCTGCAGGTTGCTCACGAGGTAGGCGTCGACCATCTTGAACGCCTCGTCGCGGGCGGGCCGGTCCGGGGCGGCGAGCGGCTCCTCCTGGGCGAGGGCGCGGGTACCCCACCCCCCGACCACGAGCACGAGCGTCAGCAGAAGCCTCGACATCACGACTCACCCCCCTGCCCCGCGCCCCGGAGCGAGTCCGCGAGCGCGCGGGATTCCTCGTCGGAAAGATCGGCCAGCAGCGCCCCCACCCCGACCTCCTCGTCGAGCGCCTCGAGGCCCGCGTCCGCCACGGCCACGCCCTCGAGTACCTCGAGCGACGCGTCCTCCTCCACCGGCGGCAGGGCCGACCACGCGGGCAGCACGGGCGCGGGGCGCGCGGCGGGAGCCGGCGCCCGCCCGCTGGCGAGGGCCACCACCACGACCGCAGCCGCGGTCGCCGCGAGCGGCGCGAGCCAGGCCCACCACCGCGCCCGGGCGTGATCCTCCTCGATCCGGCGCCCGATGCCGCGGCGCATCGCCCGCCAGTAGAGCGGCGAGGGCTCGGGCACCTCGGCGCGCCGCGCGAGGGCGAGCCCGGCGCGCGCCGCCTCGACCTGCGCCGCGCACTCCGGGCAGGCCGCCACGTGCGCGCGGTCCGCCTCGCCTCCGCCGCCCTCGGCCACCGCGAGCCGCGACTCCTCCGACGGGTGCCTCGTCATGGCCTCATCTCCCCTCTTCCGCCATCAGCCGGCGGAGATTGCCGAGAGCGTGAAAGAGGTTGGCCTTCACCGTGCCCACCGTCGAGCCGAGGATCTCCGCCACCTCCTCGTGCGTGAGCTCGTGGTAGAGCTTCAGGATGAGCGTCGCCCGCTGCTTCTCGGGCAGGCGGCACACCGCCGCCCTCACGCGCCGGGCCTCGTCGTCGCGCTCCACCCGGGCCGCGGCGCCCGGTACGGGGTCGGCCAGCGTCTCCGGCAGCTCCTGGGTCTGCGGGCGCTTCAGGGCGCGGAAGTTCAAACACGCGTTCACCGCGATCCGGTAGAGCCACGTCGCGAACGAGCTGTCGCCCCGGAATCGGCCGATCGCCCGCCAGGCCTTGAGGAACGCCTCCTGGGCCAGGTCGTTCGCGTCCTCGTGCGAGTTCACGTAGCGGTAGCACAGCCGGTAGACGTCGCGCTGGTAGCGCAGCACGAGCTGGTCGAAGGCCTCCCGCTCGCCACGCCGGCAGGCCTCGATCGCCTCCCGCTCGGCCTCGCGGGGCAGCACACCCCCTTCGGCGGAGGGTTCGGCCGCGGCGAGGCCGAGCGGCAGCGCGAGCGAAGAGCTCGTCACCGCTCGGGCGACGGCGGGTCCGCGTCCTCGTCGTCCCACGGTCCGCCCGGCCCCGGCGGGGGCGGCGGCGCTCCCAGGGTCCCCTGCCCTTGCGGGCCCCGGCCTCGCCACGCCCGCGCCGGCCGCGCACCCCGCCGCTCCGCGCGTCGCGTCTGCCTCAGCTGCTTCATCTTCTCCTGCTGCTCGGGGGTCAGGATGCGCTTCAGGGCCATCTGCTGGTCGGTGCGCGCCTTCAGCTCCGCGGCCTGCAGGTCGGAGATCGCCTTGACCTTGGCGTCGATCGCCTTCTGGTCGACCACGGGCGCGTCCATCAGCTCCTCGAGCTCGATGCGGGCGATCGCCAGGTCGGCCCGCTGCCGGATGGCCTGCTTGCGCCCGTCGGTCTTCATCTTCTTCAGCTGCGCCGCCTGCTCCGCGCTCAGCCCCAGGTCGGCCTGGATCGTCGCGAGGTCGGGCCGCCCCGCCGCCCGCGCCGGGCCTCGCTCCTGCGCCACGGCCAGGACCGTGCCGGCCATCACCACCACTCCCGCTGCCACCCACATCCGCATCCGCATGTTTGTGTCCTCCTCGTACGGATTGGACCGCTTCCCGGGGCCTACGGTTGAGCCGAGAGCCTCAGACCCCTCAACAGGATCGGCCCTCCCCCCCGGAGGCGCAAGCCGACCGCCCGCTCCCCCGGGCGGACCTCGAGCCCCGCCTCCCAGCCCACGGGAGACGGCGACGCCAGGGCGAAGCGCGGGACCGAGCCCGGGCGGTCCGGCGCGACCACGAGGGTCGGCGCCGCCACCGCGCCGCCCAGGCCCTCGCCGATCAACGAGATCCGGTACCGACCCGCCGGCAGGGGCAGCCGGCGGCCGATCTCGGCCCCGTCCGGGAAGCGGTGCGCCTCGTAGACCGGACCCCAGCCGAGCGCCTCCGCCGGCCACTCCCCGAACCCCTGTGCAGAGAGGCGCCAGCCCGGCAACGCCACGGCTCGTCGCCCGACCAGGCGGACGGCGTCGCGGTCGTCGGTGCGGGCGCGGGACAGGCGGGCCGCGGACTGCCCGGCCAGGACGAGGCCGAGGCCGGCGACCGCGACTCGCCCCGCCGTGGCCGCGCGCGCGCGCCACGGGACCGCGGCCAGGATCGCCACGGCCCAGAGGGCCGCGAGCCGGTGCCGGTCCGGGTCGGCCAGCACGTAGCCCGGCAGCAGCGCGGTCCACTCCCGCGCCCCGGAAAGCTCGCGGAAGAGGGGCGCCGTGCCGTCGCGGTCGCGGTGGACGAGCTCCGGGCGCCAGGCGCCGGCGAGACCGGTGAAGAGCGTCCAGCCGAGGAGGAGCGAAGCCCCGGCCGTGAGGCCGCGCCGCTCCCACGCCATCGCGCCGGCCACCCAGAGGAGAGGGACGATCGGCACCAGGAAGCGGCCGGGCGGGTTGAAGCCGCCGCGCCACATGTGCCAGCTCCCCGCCGTCAGCATCACGGCGAGGACGGCGGCGCCGGCGGTCAGGGCCAGCTTCCGGTCGCGCCGCCAGAGCAGCACGAGCCCCAACGAGGCGAGCGCGAGCGCGGGGGCGTACGCGAGAAGGCCGAACTCCTGGTCGAGAAGAAGGCCGGGCAGGCCCTCTGCGAGGGTGGACGGCGCGAACTCGGGCCGGCGCCCGTACACGTGCCGCGGGTCCCAGAAGCCGTAGAGCACCCGGTGGTAGACAAGCAGCCCCGCCGCGGACACCAGGGCCGGCGCGAGTGCCGCCAAAGCCGCGCGAGAGCGCGGGTGGCGCCAGACCGCGTGGGCGACGACGAGGACGGCGAGCGGCGCGTAGCGTACGTTCAGCCAGGGCAGCGCCGCGGCGGCGAGGCCGACGACCACCAGGCCGCCACCTCCCAGGTCGGGACGCCGCGCCCGGCGGAGCCCGAAGGACAGGGCGAGCGCCGCCGGCACCTCGGTGAAGACGAGGCCGGCGTAGTGGACGAGGGGGGGAGACAGCGCCGCCGCCCACCCCGCCGCCTCGGCAAGGCCCGCACGGCCGGTCAGGTCCCGCACCCACTCCCGCACCTCGAGCGCGACGAGGGCCGCGAGGAGCGCCATGAAGACGGCCACGGCCGGCAGTCCGCCCAGCGCCCACGCCGGCAGGACGAGGACGGACAGCCCCACGGCGTGCAGGGAGTAGATGGCCCCGCCGCGCCCCCGCACGCGGTAGTGCGGCTCGAGCGGCGCGTCGTGGAACCCGGCGTAGCGACCCTCCGCGTAGTCCCGCTCGAGCGACAGGTCCCCGTCGCGCAGGATGCTCTCGGCGACCATCAGGTAGTGGGGCTCGTCCCCTTCGGGCCCGACGTGCGCGAGCGTCCGCCCTGCCGCCGCGACGAGCACCGCGAAGACGAGCGGAAGGAAGAGCGCGCGGGACGGCCTCCACCCGGAGCCGGCGAGCGCGAGGGCGACGCCGGCGAGGGCGAGGGCTACGAGGGGCGGCCCGGACAGCGCGCGCACGCCGGCGAGGGGAACGGCCGCCGCGAGCAGGACCACCGGCGCCAGCAGGCCGCCACAGGCTGGAAGCGCGCGGCCCCGCCAGGCGAGCGCCGCGATCGCCAGGGTGCCGGCCACGATCGCGAGGCCCGCCTCGGACGTCGGGAAACCCAGCCACACCCCTCCGGGGCGGGCCGCCGCCCCCCCCGCCGCCAGGAGCGCGGGCACGGCGACCCCGGTTGCGCCGGCGACCGTCGCGAGGGCTCTTCGAGGGGGCATGGACGGAACGGGATTCTGTGCCGCACCGCGGCGCAAGTCCATCGGGGCGGTGCCCTCGCGGGGCGGTGCCCTCGCCAGTGGGCAGGCGGTGTGGTTTCGCGGGGACAGCTCCGGGGGCGGGTTGTTGCTGCTGCGGGAGTTGCGGGAACCGCTGGCCGGTACGAGCCTTGCTGCAGGAGAATGAGTGGAGGAGGGTCCCATGGGCCACCCGGCTGGACGAGCCGCGATCACCCTGCTGGCCGTTGCCCTCGCCGGGGCATCCGCCGCCGACGAGGTCTTCCTGCGAGGGGGCGGGCGCATCACCGGTGTCGTCGTCGAGCGGACGAAGGACAAGGTCGTCGTCGAGACCGGTCCGGGGCTCGTGACGATGCCGATGTCGCGGGTCGAGCGGATCGTCGAGAGCCTCTCGGCCCTCGAGGGGTACCGCGAGCGGGCCGCCGACCTCGCGCCAACCGACGCGGAGGGCTGGGCCATGCTCGCCCGCTGGGCCGCCGAGCGCGACCTCCTGACCCAGTCCCGCCAGGCGTGGCAGAGGGTGCTGTACGCGGACCCGTCGCAGCCCGAGGCGAATGCCGCCCTCGGCCGGGTCCAGTTGAACGGCGTGTGGATGGCGAACGACGACGCCTACCGCGCGCGCGGGTACGTGGAGTACGAGGGACGGTGGGTCACCCCCGCCGAGCACGAGGCCCGGTTGCGCGAGCACGCCGTCGAGGAGCAGGCCAGGCGCGAGCAGCACGAGGCCGAGGCCCGGGCCCGCGAGGCCGAGGCCCGAGCCCGCGAGGCCGAGGCCGCGACGCAGCGCGTGGACGAAGGCACTCCCGTCTGGTGGACCGGGGACGGCGGCTGGGGCGGCGGCTGGTACGGGGGTAGCGGCTGGTACGGGGGCGGCGGCTGGTACGGGGGCGGGGGCGGCATCTGGGGCAAGGGCGGCGTCCGGGGCGAGGGCGGTCGCGGCGGCGGTCGCGGCGGTCGCGGCGGGGGCGGCGCCCGGCCCACGCCGGCCCCGAAGCCCACCGCCCAGCCGACTCCCCGGCCCAAGCCGCCGATGACGCACGCGGGAGTCCCGGTCCCGCCGTTCCCGAAGCCGCGCGAGGATTGACTTTCGCCTGATCTTCGCCTACCTTCTCCGAGTGAGGAGGAGGTCATGTACATGACCCGCCGGCAGAAGGAGATCCTGGACTTCCTGAACCGGTACATCGAAGACAACGGCTACGCCCCCACGATCGAGGAAACGGCCGGGCACTTCGGCCTGCGCTCGCTCGCCACCGTTCACAAGCACCTCACGAACCTTCAGAAGAAAGGGCTCGTCAAGCGCGACTGGAATCGCAGCCGCGCCCTCGAGCTCGTGCCCACCGAGGTCAAGGTGCGGGCCGTCGAGCTGCCGCTGCTCGGCCGGGTGGCCGCCGGCTCCCCCATCGAGGCGATCAGCGCGAGCGAGACGATCTTCGTGCCCGAGGACATGGTCGGGCGGCGCGAGACCTACGTGCTGCAGGTCAAGGGCGACTCGATGATCGAGGAGCAGATCCGGGACGGCGACTACGTGATCGTCGAGAACCGCCGCTCCACCCGCGACGGCGAGATGGTGATCGCCCTGCTCGACGGGGAGAGCGTGACCCTCAAGAAGATGTACCGGGAGGGGGGCGGGAAGGTGCGGCTCCAGCCGGCGAACGCGCGGCTCCAGCCGATGGTCGTCGACCAGGACCGCCTGCGCGTCCAGGGCGTCGTCATCGGGGTGCTCCGCAAGTACTGACCGCCGTGGCGCGCTACACTCGGCGCCGGAGGCTGAGCGATGGCCGAGGACAAGGCGCAGCTGAACTTCACGGTGGTCCCGGACGAGGAGACGACCGTCCCGAGGGTTTACAGCAACTTCTGTGCGATCCAGAACTCCCCGTTCGACTTCACCCTGACGTTCTGCGAGATGCTGCCCCTCGGCGAGAGGCAGGTGAGGGAGGCCCAGGCGACCCACGTGGTCAAGGCTCCCGTGCGGGCCCGGCTGGTGGTCCCCGTCCAGATGGTCCCCGGGCTCATCGCCGCCCTCCAGGACAACTTCCGCCTCTACCAGGAGTCCTTCGGCCCCACCAAGGGCCCGGTCAACTAGCCGGCGGCTTCCGGACCTTCCCCGCCCCGGCCGCCCCTTATCCTGCAGGCGTGAGGGAGCGTCGCCGCAGCATCCTGCACGTCGACCTCGACCCGTTCTTCGTTTCCGTGGAGCGGGCCCTCGACGCCTCCCTGCGCGGGCAGCCCGTCGTGATCGGGGGCGACGGCAGCGGCATCGGAATCGTGGCGGCCGTCAGCGAAGAGGCCCGGGCGGCCGGCGTGCGGGTCGGAATGCCGCTCGCGCAGGCGCGCCTCGCGTGCCCCGCCGCCGCCTTCCGCCGCGGCGACCTCGACGCCTACGGGCGCCACAGCGACGAGGTGACCGCGGTGCTGCTCGCCGCGAGCCCCCGCGTCGAACGGCCCTCCGCCGACGAGGCTTTCGTGGACCTCACCGCGGACGGCCCCGCCGACCCGCCTCCGGTCCGGGCCGCCGAGGTCATCCGGGACGAGCTGCAGCGACGGCTCGGCCTCGACGCCTCCCTGGGCCTCGCCTCCTCGCGTCTCGCTGCGCGGGTCGCCTCGGGCTGGGCCAAGCCCCGCGGCCTGCTGGTCGTCCTCCCCGGCTACGAGCACTCCTTCCTGGCGGGCAAGCCGGTGTCGGCGCTCGGGCTGCCGCCGCACCTCGTCTCGGCCCTCGAGCGGGCCGGCTTCCCGACCGTCGGCGGGGTGGCCGAGTGCGAAGAGACGGCCCTGGCGGCCGTCGTCGGGGCCGCCGCGGCGCCCCGCCTTCGGGCGGCCGCTCGAGGCGAGCAGGAGTCCCCCATCGCGGTCGCCGCCCCCCCGTGCCTCGTCCAGGAGGAGACGACGGTCCGCGACCGCCGCTCCGACCGGCTGGCCCTCGACGAGATCGCCGACTCCCTCGCGCGCCGCGCCGCGCGGCGGCTGAAGCCCTTCCGCCTGGCCACCCGGGCGATCGGAGTGGAGGTCCGCCGCGCGGCCGACTCGGCACGCCGCAGCCAGACCTTCAGCCCCGGCCTGTCCGACGAGGACGCGATCGCCGCGCGGGTCCGCGCCCTCTTCGAGCCACTCCTCGGCCCGGCCGACGGAGTGCGCGGGCTGCAGGTGCGCCTCGCCCGGCTCGACCCGCCGACCTCCCAGGCGCCGCTGTTCCCCGCGAGCCCCGCCCTTCGCCGCGCGCGGTAGCACCCGCGCCCCTTCCCGGGCACCCACCGCTCGACTCTGCGGGCCGGTTTGCGCTCTACTTCGGGGGTCCGGAAAGGGAAGGCCATGGAGAAGGAGCATCCGTCGCTCGCGGAGATCGTGCGCATGCGCGCCGTCCTGAGCGTGCCCGGGATGGAGGCGGTCAGCGTCCGTCGCGACCTCGTCTACAAGACTGCCGATGGGCAACCACTTCACCTGGATCTGTACTCTCCTCCCGGATCTTTGCGACCTCGCCCGGCGGTGGTCCTCATCCACGGGGGCCCGACACCCCGGATCGGCGCCAAGAACATGGGCGTCTTCGTCTCGTACGGGGAGATGCTCGCCGCGTCGGGATTCGTCGCCGTGGCGTTCGACCATCGGTTCCTCGCACCGCAGAGACTGGTCGAAGCCGGCGAGGACGTGGCCGACCTGGTATCGCACGTCCGTTCGACCTCCGCCTCACTGGGCGTCGACCCGGAACGGCTGGCGCTGTGGGCCTTCTCCGGCGGCGGGCCCTTCCTCGCCGCTCCGCTCCGGGAGCGGCCGACATGGCTCCGGACCGTGGTGGCGTACTACGCGGTCCTGGACCTCCAGCCGCCCCCCCCGGGGGCCGAGAGCGGTCTCGACGCCGAGGTGCGACGCCGCTTCTCCGCGATCTCCGCCTTGCTCGACGACGCGCGGAGCGCGCCGCCCATCCTGGTCGCCCGAGCGGGCCTCGACAGCTCCTGGCTGAACGACGGGATCGACCGCTTCGTGCACGCCGCCACCGCCGGGGGCGCCACGCTCGACCTGCTGAACCATCCCGGAGGACGACACGGCTTCGACATCCTGGACGACGACGCGCGCTCGAGGCAGGTCATCCGCCGCACCCTCGATTTCCTCCGCGACCACCTCGCCCCCTGACGAAAGGCGATTCCGGCGGGCACGGGCTGTTAGAATCCGCGCGTGCCTCCCCGACGCACGAAGCCACGCGGGACGCCGGAGACGGCCCGCCGCATCCTCGACATCCTGGAGAAGGCCCACCCCGAGGCCCGGTGCGCCCTCTCCTACCGCAACGCCTTCGAGCTCGCCGTGGCGACGATCCTCTCCGCGCAGTGCACCGACGAGCGGGTCAACATCGTGACGCCCCGGCTCTTCGAGCGCTACCCCGACGCCCCCGGCCTGGCCGCGGCGCCCCTCGCGGACGTCGAGGAGGTCATCCGCTCCACCGGCTTCTTCCGGGCCAAGGCGCGCAGCATCACCGGCTTCGCCCGGGGCGTCGTCGAGCGCCACGGGGGCGATGTGCCCCGGACGATGGCCGACCTCGTCCCGCTCCCGGGGATCGGGCGCAAGACCGCCAACGTCGTCCTCGGCCACGCGTACGGCATCAACGAGGGGATCGCCGTCGACACGCACGTGCTGCGCGTCGCGAACCGCCTCGGCCTCGTGGAGGGCGACGACCCGCTGAAGGTCGAGCAGCAGCTGATGGCCCTCGTCCCCCGCGAGCGCTGGACGCGCACGACCGACCTCGTCATCTTCCACGGGCGGAAGGTCTGCGACGCGCGGCGGCCGGCCTGTGGCGTCTGCCCGCTCTTCGCACGGTGCGCCTGGGAGAGCCGGCAGGCGTGGGCCCAGGGCGAGCCCCCGCGCCGGCGCCCCTCGCCGACGGCCCGGCCGCGCCGGCGCAAGGCATGAGCGCCCGTACCCTCGCTGCCGTCGTGCAGATGACCTCGACGACCGAGGTCGAGCGCAACCTGGCCGCGGCCGAGGCCCTCGTCGAGCAGGCCGCCCGCCGGGGCGCCGCCTTCGTGGGGCTCCCCGAGAACTTCGCGTTCCTGCGCTCCGAGGGCCAGCCCGTGCCGGAGCCCCAGGACCTCGACGGCACCTGGGTTCGCCGGATGGCCGCGCTCGCGAGGCGCCTCCGCGTCACCCTCCTCCTCGGCAGCCTGCCCGAGCGCGTCCCGGGGGACACCCGGGTGCGCAACACCGCCGTCCTCCTCGGCCCCGCGGGCGAGACGGTCGCGGCCTATCGCAAGGTCCACCTCTTCGACATCGACCTGCCGGGCATGGAGCACCTGAAGGAGTCGCAGGCGGTGGTGCCCGGCGACGAGGTCGTGGTGGCGGGGACGGCGATCGGCCCCGTCGGCCTCTCCATCTGCTACGACCTGCGCTTTCCGGAGCTCTACCGCGAGCTCGTCCGCCGGGGCGCGCGCGTCCTGTGCGTCCCGTCCGCCTTCACTGAGCGGACGGGAAAGGCCCACTGGGAGGTCCTGCTCCGGGCGCGTGCGATCGAGAACCTCGCCTACGTCCTCGCCCCGGCCCAGGTCGGCCACCACGGCGGCGGGCGGGCCTCCCACGGGCACGCGATGATCGTGGACCCCTGGGGCGCGGTCCTCGCCCAGGTTCCCGACGGCGAGGGCGTCGCCGTGGCCGAGCTCGACTTCGACCGCCTCGAGCGCCTGAGGCGCGAGTTGCCGGCGCTCTCGCACGCCCGGCTCCGCTGAGGGCCCCTCATCCGGTAGGATGGAGTGTCGTCCCCCAAGGAGGCCTACTGATGAAGAAGCTCGTGGCTGCCCTCGCCCTGTCGCTCGTCGCCTCGCTCGCCGCCGCCGACTCGTGGACCGGCTACATCACGGATTCCCACTGCGGAAAGAGCAAGGCGAAGCCGGGCGCCACCGCCGCCCAGGTCGAGATGTGCGTGAAGGGCGGGGCGACGTGGCAGGTCTGGGACGAGAAGGCGGACAAGGGCTTCGGGGTCGACGACCCGGCCAAGCTGCGCCCCTTCACCGGGCAGAAGGTCAAGGTGACCGGCACGCTCGACCCGAAGACGAACGTGATCAAGATCGATAGCGTGGAGGCAGTGAAGGGCAGCTAGGTGCCGCCGCGGCCAGTGGGGCCAGGGCGACGGGCCTTGACAGCCGGGCCGAAATGCCTTAAAAATTCAAGGTTTGCGACCCTGCGCCAAGTCGCGCGTGGGGCGAAAGGTACTGAACTGGATGCCGACCTACATTCCCAAGGCGACGAGCCTTGATCGCCGGTGGTTCGTGATCGACGCGAGCGGCAAGGTGCTCGGGAAGGTCGCGACCGCGGCCGCGACCGTCCTCACCGGCAAGCGGAAGCCGACCTACACCCCCTTCCTCGACACGGGGGACCACGTGGTGGTGATCAACGCCGACCAGGTCGTCCTGACCGGGAAGAAGGAGACCGACAAGGTCTACCACAAGCACTCCGGGTTCATGGGCGGGATGAAGAGCCGCGCCGCCCGCTCCGTACGCGCGGAGCACCCCAAGCGCCTCGTCGAGGAGGCGGTGCGGGGCATGCTGCCCAAGACCAAGCTGGGGCGCGCGATGTTCCTCAAGCTGAAGGTCTACGGCGGGGCCAAGCACCCGCACCAGGCGCAGAAGCCGCAGCCGCTCACCCTGTAGCAGGAGCGATAGAAGCCTTGAGCACGACTCCCCCCTCGAGTACTACGGCACCGGGAAGCGCAAGACCTCGGTCGCCCGCGTCCACCTTCGCCCCGGAACGGGCGAGTTCCAGCTGAACGACCGCGGCCTCGACGAGTACTTCGGCGGCATCGAAGCCCTGAAGCAGGTCGTCAAGCAGCCCTTCTCGGTCACGGAGACGAACGACCGTTTCGACGTGGTGGCCACCATCCACGGCGGCGGGGTCAACTCCCAGGCGGGCGCCATCCGCCACGGCATCTCGCGGGCGCTGTGCGAGTTCAACCTGGAGCTGCGCGGCAAGCTCAAGAAGGCCGGCTTCCTGACCCGCGACGCGCGGATCAAGGAGCGCAAGAAGTACGGGCAGAAGGGCGCCCGCCGCCGGTTCCAGTTCAGCAAGCGTTAAGCCGTTTCACTTCGAGCCCCGCGAGGGGCCGGAAAGCCCCGGGCGCCACGGTGCGGCCCGGGGCTGCTACGAAGGAGGCCGTGTTGTCCCAGACCACCGTTCCCACCCCCGCCCCCGACACGACGGGCGTTGCCGTCAGCGTCGGCATCAAGGATCTTCTGGAGGCGGGTGTCCATTTCGGCCATCAGACCCGGCGCTGGAACCCGAAGATGAAGCAGTACATCTTCGGCGAGCGCAACGGGATCTACATCATCGACCTGCAGAAGACCCACCGCCTGCTCCAGGACGCGCTGCAGTTCGTGCAGGACCTGGCGGCGCAGGGCAAGACCGTCCTCTTCATCGGCACGAAGCGCCAGGCCCAGGAGTCCATCGCCGAGGAGGCGAAGCGCTGCGGCATGCCGTTCGTCACCGAGCGGTGGCTGGGCGGGCTGCTCACCAACTTCATCACCGTCCGCCGCAGCCTCGAGCGGCTGCGCGAGCTGGAAATGACGCTCACCGGGCCGCAGGAGACCCAGCGCGAGCGGCTGACCAAGAAGGAGCTGGCCCACCTTGACAAGGAGCGGGCCAAGCTCGAGAAGAACCTCACCGGCATCAAGGGCATGAAGTCTGTGCCCGACGCCGTCTTCGTCATCGACACCCGCCGGGAGGCCATCGCCGTCGCCGAGGCCCGCAAGCTCAAGGTCCCGGTGATCGGCGTCCTCGACACCAACGCCGACCCCGACGAGGTGGACGTGCCCATCCCGGGCAACGACGACGCGCTGCGCGCCATCCGGCTCTTCGCCGGCAAGGTCGCGGACGCCGTGCTCGCCGGCCGCGGCCTGCGCGAGGCGCAGCTGGCCGAGGTGGTGGCCGGCGGCGCCGGCGAGCCCGCCCGGCGGCCCGCGCGGCCCCTCCCGGCCCCGTCCACGCCCACGGCCTGACGTGCGGCCCGGCCCCCGGGGCCGGGCGACGTCCCCGCCCCGGGAGCCGGCGAACGGCCCCCGGGGCTTACTACGAACGGACATTCCGAGGAAGAAGGACTCATGAGCATCACTGCCGAGGCCGTGCGCAAGCTCCGCGAGGAGACCGGGGCCGGGATGATGGACTGCAAGTCGGCCCTCGTCGAGGCGAGCGGCGAGATGGAGTCCGCCCGCGAGATCCTGCGCAAGAAGGGGCTCGCCACCGCCGCCAAGAAGGCCGGCCGCACCGCCGCCGACGGGGCCGTCGGCTCCTACATCGCGGACGGGGGGAAGGCGGGCGTCATCGTCGAGGTCAACTGCGAGACGGACTTCGTCGCCAAGACGCCCGATTTCCAGGCCCTGGTCAAGGACGTCGCCGAGCACATCGCGGCGAAGGCCCCGGCCGACACCACCGCCCTCGCCGACCAGCCCTTCCTGAAGCAGGCGGACAAGACGGTCGCCGAGCTCGTCCAGGAGAAGATCGCCTTCATCAAGGAGAACATCGTGGTGCGCCGCTTCGCCCGCTTCGAGCTGCCGGCCGGCTCGGCGGGCGTGGTCGCCGCGTACATCCACCCGCCCGCGGCCAAGGTCGGGGTCTTGGTGGAGCTCGCGGCCGAGTCCGCGGACGCGGCGACGCTCGCCGGCCTGGCCAAGGACGTGGCCATGCACGTGGCCGCCGCCTCCCCCGCCGCCGCGCTCTACGTGGCGAAGGAAGCGGTGCCGGCCGACGTGCTGGAGAAGGAGAAGGAGATCTACCGGGCGCAGGCGGCGGCCTCGGGCAAGCCGCCGAACGTCGTCGACAAGATCGCCGAGGGCAAGGTCAGGGAGTACTACGGTACCTTCTGCCTCCTCGAGCAGCCCTACATCCGCGAGCCGAAGACGACGGTCGGCCACCTGCTCGAGGGCAAGGCCGCGGTGCGCCGCTTCGCCCGCTTCCGCCTGGGCGAGGAATCCGGGACGAAGGCCGAGTAGTAGTACGATTGGCTCCCGCCCGGCCCCACGGGGCCGGGCGAGCCCCTGGGGGTAGGACTCGATGCCCGGCACCAAGAAGCCCCTCGCCTACAAGCGCGTCCTCCTCAAGCTGTCCGGGGAAGCCCTTCTCGGCGAGAAGACCTTCGGGATCGACCGCAACTTCACCGACTACCTGGCCACCGAGATCCGGGGCGTCCACGACATGGGCCTCGAGATCGCGGCGGTGGTGGGCGGGGGGAACATCTTCCGCGGGGTCTCCGACAACGCCCAGGGCATGGACCGCGTCACGGCGGACCACATGGGCATGCTGGCCACCGTGATCAACGCCCTCGCTCTCCAGGACGCCCTCGAGCGCGCCGGCGTCTTCACCCGCGTCCTCTCGGCGATCGAGATGCAGGAGGTCTGCGAGCCCTTCATCCGCCGTCGCGCCATGCGCCACATGGAGAAGGGCCGGGTCACCGTCTTCGCCGCCGGCACCGGCAACCCCTACTTCTCGACCGACACCGCCGCCGCCCTGCGGGCGATGGAGATCAAGGCCGAGGTCATCCTGAAGGCCACGAAGGTCGACGGCATCTACGACGCCGACCCGATGAAGAACCCGAAAGCGAAGAAGTTCGACCGCCTGACCTACCTCGAGGTGCTGCAGAAAGGGCTCCGGGTGATGGACACGACCGCCATCTCCCTCTGCATGGACAACCACCTCCCGATCATCGTCTACGACCTCAAGCGCAAGGGAAACCTGCGCCGGGTCGTGCTGGGCGAGACGATCGGGACCCTCGTCAAGGAGTAGCGATGCCTCTCAAGCAGATGGTCGCCGACGCCAAGGGCCGCATGCGGAATGCCGTGGACACCCTGCTCCGCGAGCTCGGGACCATGCGGACCGGCCGCGCGTCGCTCGCGATGCTCGACACCATCCGCGTGGACTACTACGGGACGCCCACCCCCCTCAGCCAGGTCGGCAACCTGGCCGTCCCCGACCCGACGCTCATCACCCTCCAGCCCTGGGACCCCTCGCTGCTCCCCGTGATCGAGAAGGCCATCCGCACCTCCGACCTCGACCTCAACCCGCAGAACGACGGCAAGATCATCCGCATCCCCATCCCCTCCCTCACCGAGGAGCGCCGCAAGAACCTCGTGAAGGTCGCCCACAAGCACTCCGAGGAGGGCCGCATCGCCGTCCGCAACGTGCGCCGCGACGCGAACGAGCACCTGAAGAAGCTGCTCAAGGAGCACGAGCTCAGCGAGGACGACGAGAAGCACGCCCTCGCCGAGGTCCAGAAGCTGACCGACCAGTCCATCGAGGAGATCAACGCGGCCCTGAAGAAGAAGGAAGCGGAGATCATGGAGGTCTGACATCACTCGGATGCCTGCTCCTGCGGCATCCGAGTGATTTCTGGGCCGTGCCGTTGGCCCTCTGTTTCCGTTCCGTTCTCTCTCTTCTCCGTTCCGGAAAGCCCCGGTGAAAGCCGTCTGGTAGGCTCTCGATGATGGCCTTCCTCCCGCCGCTCCCAACGGCAAGACTCGGGGTGACGCTCCTGCTCGCGTCACCCCTCGTGGGATGCATCGAGAACCGGCTCAGCGTCGACCTCTTCACGCAGATCCACGGCGACGGCACCTGCACGCGGCGCGTCGAGTACCGCCTCGAGCGCGTCGACACGAACAAGGCCGGGGCCCGCGTCCCCATCCGCCCGGAGGACGACCCGCTGCGCACGTGGCACCGCTTCCCCTCGGGCGAGCCCTGGCAGGTGCGGGAGGAGACCGAGACGGGCCTCCACCTCGTCGTCCTCGAGGCCACCCTGCCCTCGCCGAACGAGGCCGACGGCGACTTCTTCCGCGCGCGCGCCCCCCGGGCCCAGCCGGCGCGCAACGCCGTGTCCGCCTTCGTGGACGTGGAGCACGAGACCTACGAGTACAAGGAGGTCTTCCGCGACCCCTCCTCCCCCCTCGCCGCGGCGCGGACCCTCTCTCGGGCGGCGATCAAGCGGGACGAGGACTTCGCCGACGGCTTCGCGAAGGAGCTCGCCCGCTCGGGCGTCGGCGCCGGGCCGCGCGAGTCCGACGTGCGCCGCGCCTACCGGGAGCGGCTCGCCGAGCCCTTCGCGCGGGAGATCGCACTCCTCGCGGAGCGGCCGCTGTACGGCCCGCGCGAGAGGCGCGACCTCGAGACCCTCTTCGACCGCCTCGACGAGAAGCAGGAGGACCTCGAGGCCCGGCTCGTGGCCCTGGCCCCCGGGACCCCGCCCGAGGACGTCGCGGCCGCCGCCGAGGCCTCCTTCAACCGGCTGGGGGAGGCGCTCCTCGAGCAGCTCGACCAGGCCGGGCTGCCGCTCCTCACGCCCCCGGGCTCGGAGCCCGTCCGCTTCCGCGCGACGCTCGTCATGCCGGCTCCCATCCTGCGCGCGAACGCGTGCGTCACCGGCGACACGGTCGTGTGGGAGTTCGAGGAGGAGGACCTCTTCGGCCGGGGCTTCGAGATGTGGGCGCTCGCCTCCGCGCGCTGAAGCTATAATCCGGCCACTGCCGGAGGGAGCGCCCATGCTCACCCATCTCGACTGCACGAAGTGCGAGAAGCACTACGCGCCCGGCCACGTCTACACCGTGTGCGAGTGCGGCGCGCCGCTCTACCCCCGGTACGACCTCGCCCGCGCCGCGCGCGAGATGCGCCCGGGGCACCTCGCCCTGCGCGAGCCCACGATGTGGCGCTACCGCGAGGTCCTGCCTCTTCCCGAGGGCGCCGAGCGCGTGAGCCTCGGCGAGGGCATGACGCCGCTCCTCCCCGCCCCCCGCCTCGGCGCGCGGCTCGGCCTGCCGAAGCTCCTGGTCAAGGAGGAGGGCGGCAACCCGACGGGCTCGTTCAAGGCGCGGGGCCTCTCCATGGCCGTGTCGATGGCGAAGGCCCTCGGCGCCACCGACCTCTGCCTCCCCTCGGCCGGCAACGCGGGGAGCGCCCTCGCCGCCTACGCGGCGGCGGCCGGCCTGAAGGCCCACGTCTTCCTCCCGAAGGACATCGCGCGTCTGTTCGTCATGGAGACGGAGGCCTACGGCGCCCACGTGGAGATGGTGGACGGGCTCATCACCGACGCCGGGCGGGTGTGCGCCGTGCAGGCGAAGGCGCACGGCTGGTACGAGTGCGCCACCCTCAAGGAGCCCTACCGCGTCGAGGGCAAGAAGACGATGGGCTACGAGATCGCCGAGCAGCTGGACTGGGCGCTGCCCGACGCGATCCTGTACCCGACCGGCGGGGGCACCGGCCTCGTGGGGATGTGGAAGGCCTTCGCCGAGATGGAGGCCATGGGCTTCGTCGGCGCGAAGCGCCCGCGCATGTACGCCGTGCAGGCGGAGGGCTGCGCGCCGATCGTGAAGGCGTTCCAGGAGGGCCGCGAGGACGCCCCGTACTGGGAGAACGCCACCACCCACGCCCACGGCCTCCGCGTCCCGAAGGCCCTCGGCGACTTCCTGATCCTGCGGGGGCTGCGCGAGAGCCACGGGGCGGCCATCGCCGTCTCAGAGCAGGAGATCGTGGACGGGGTGAAGGAGGGCGCGGCCTCCGAGGGCCTGTTCATGGCGCCCGAGGGCGGCGCCACCGTGGCCGCCGCCCGCAAGCTGAAGGTCTCGGGGCACCTCTCCCCCGACGACACGGTGGTCCTGTTCGACACCGGGACCGGCTACAAGTACGTCGAGAACATGGCGCCGCTCTGGGGCGACCGACCTGCAGGTTCGTAGCTCGCACCGAGGGGGCACCCGACCACCACCACTGCCTCGAGCGCCACCGCCCCGGGGCTCGGCTCCGACGCAGTCATGACTACTTCTCGCCCTTCAGCCGTCGAGCGCCTTCGACGAGCGGGTGCCACCCCGCCACCAGCGAGACCATGAACCCGTCCATCTGAAGGTCCCCGGGGGCGCTGTCGTTGACGGTCGACTTGTAGCCGACGGTGAGGCCTAGGTTGTCGTTGATCTGGTAACCGAGGGTGAGCCCGAATCCCAGGTTGTTCATCTTCTCGCCCGGCACCCCGCCGATCGTCGCCTGGCCGCCCGTGTACCAGGTGCCGTCGAGCGACCCCCAGATGCGCTCGGTGAAGTCGCGCGTCAGGTGCCCGTCCACCTGGAACATCGGGTCGGTCGTGAGCGTCTGCCCGACGAAGTCGTCGTTGGCCCCGAAGAGCCAGACCGCGGGCAAGAGTTCCAGGGTCGTGCGCCGGCCCGGCACCCACGGGCCGAGCTGCCAGACGATGGGCGCGCCCACGCGCCCGTACCAGCGGTTCTGGCCGAGGTTGAGCGACCGCGTGTTGTCGTACTCGCCGATCGGCACCGCGAGGTCGGCGATCAGGTCGAGAGAGAACCCCGGCGTGTAGCGCAATGCGTCGACCAGGTTCTTCTGCGCCTTTCGACCGATCAGGTTGACATCGAGCTCGACCATCGGGTCGCCAAACCCCCGAGCCGACTCGGTGATCGTCTGGCCCGCCGCCGTGACCTGGCCCGAGAGTCGCCCCATCGGCTCGATCACCGCGAGGAGGGCCGCGCGACCTCCCAGGGTGAACGTGCGTGCGTAGCCCGCCAGGAACAGGGTGGCGTCTATGTTGGCTCCGGGCGACACCGTGTGGGCGGGATCGAACGGGTTCGTGTTGCCGCTCAGCGAGTTGACGATGATCGGGACGGCATTCGCCCCCGACAGGGTCTTCCAGTAGAAGCGTGGGGGTACTTGGGCCGACGCCACCGGCGGTCCGAGCGCGACCAGGGCGAGCACCGACGCCAGCGCGGGCCACCACCGCGTGCCGATTCTCCTCGAGCTGCTCTCGTTCATGACCTCGGCTCCTTCACGAAGAATGCAGGGAGACATGGCGGTCACTTCTTCGGCTCGGCCAGCATGTCCTTGGGCGGCACGAACTGCCGCTTGGTGGTCATCGGCGGGAAGCCCGGGTCGTCCTGGACGCGCTGCGGAAGCTGCTTCTCCGCGGTCTCGAACGGCGTGCGGCTGGGCAGGACCACGTGGTTCGTCCGGACGTACTCGTCCCAGAGCGCGACCATCTCTCTGAGCGTGTCGGGTTGCTCCGCGGCGACGTCCTTCCGCTCCGCGGGGTCCGTGGCGAGGTCGAAGAGCTCCCAGTCACTCTTGCCGTAGGGCTTGACCTGCCAGCGCACCTTCCAGTCGCCCCGCCGGACCGCGCGGTTGCCGAAGATCTCCCAGGCGAGCACGTCCTCCTTCGTCCGCGGCGACTCGGCCTGGCCCGCGAGCATCGGGACCCAGGACTTGCCCAGGAGCGGTGGCAGGTCGCGGCCCTGCCAGGTCCTGGGGTAGGCGGCGCCGGCCATCTCGAGCAGCGTCGGCATGATGTCCGCCACATGCATGACGCCGTGGTTGACGCTTCCCCGGGGCCGCTTGACGGCCGGGCCGCTGACGACGAGCGCGTTCCGGATGCCGCCTTCCGCGAGAAAGCCCTTGTACTGGCTGAAGGGCGTCATCGAGGCCTGTGCCCACATCGGGCCGTAGGCGACGTACGTGCCCGGGTCGCCCCACGCGTTGGGATCGGTCTGCGACCACTTCACCGCCGCGAAGAGGAAGTCGCGCGAGCCGGACGTGCCCGCGATCATTCCGAACAGGTCGGCCCCCTCGGCGCCGTTGTCGCCGAACACGATGAAGACCGTGTTCTCGTACTCGCCGATCCTCTTGAGGTGGTCGATCAGCCGGCCGACGTGGAAATCCAGGTTCTCCATCATGCCGGCGTAGAGCTCCATCTTCTTTCCGAAGAAGGCCCTCGTCGCCGGGGCGAGGAGGACGGGATCGGGCACGAACCACATGCGCTCGGCGAGCCGCGTGCCCGGGGGCGTGATGCCGAGCTCGACCTGCCGCTTCAGCCGCTCCTGGCGCACCGCGTCCCAGCCCTTGTCGTACTCGCCGACGTGTCGGGAGCGCCACTCCCGCGGCAGGTGATACGGGTCGTGCGGCGCCTGGTGGGAGACGTAGGCGAAGAAGGGCTTGCCGTCGCCGCGGCTCTCGTCGATGAAGCTGATCAGCTTGTCGGTGTACGTCCTCGTCGCGTAGTAGCCCTTGGGAAGCCGCGTCAGATAGCGCCCGTCCTCGGTGAACACCGACAGCGGCGACGCGGCCGTGAAGTTCGTCATGTCCCAGTAGCTGCCCGCCCCGTCGAGCATCGAAAAGTCGCGCTCGAACCCGCGGGCGGCCGGGATCTGGCTGGGCGCCTTGCCCATGTGCCACTTGCCGACCATGTAGGTGTGGTAGCCGGCGTCCTTGAGGAGCTGCGGCAGCGTCACCACGCGATCGTTGAGATAGCCCTCGTACCCGTCCACGCCCATCTGGTTGGGTGCCGTCCACTCGTCCATGTTGCCGAGACCGTTCAGGTGCGTGTCGACGCCGCTCAGCAGCATCGACCGGGTGGGCGAGCAGCTCGCGTGCGTGTAGAAGGTCGTGAAGCGCACGCCATCCTTCGCCAGGGAGTCGAGGCTCGGCGTCCGGATCTCGCTGCCGAACGAGCCCATGTCGGCGTAGCCCAAGTCGTCGCCGAGGATGACGACGATGTTTGGCCGACGCCCGGGTGCCGCGGCGACAGGTGCGGCGATCAGTCCGGCGATTCCGAGGACGCCCAGCGTCTTCAGCAGCCGTCCCAGGATGCCCGGCCTCACGCTCTCCATTGCCCACTCCCTTCCCGTCGCTCGAGCTCCGAGCCTGTCCCGTGGCGTCGGGCTGGAGCGGCTCAGAACTCGACCTGGCACGTGCGCGCCTGCCCCACCTCGTGGATCAGCCCCGAGCTCGCGTCGCATACCCGACTCCCCTCGTTCAGGGTCGCAAAGCAGTTTTCGCTGACCTGCTGCAGTTTGATGAACTCGGGGTCGGCGCGTCCGCAGACGTACGCCCAAGGCCTTGGCCGTCACGAGTGATACGATTCGGCCAAGATTCCCGTCGGCGTGACGTCCGCCCGCGCATGCGCGGGCGGGTCAGGCTGTAGTTTCCGGCGGGTCAGGCGGGCCGTCTATCGGAATTCCGCAGAAGATGGAGCCGAAGGTGCCGGAGCGGGGCGTCAGCATCGACCAGCCCGCGGTCACGGTCGTCGAGATCAGCGATCCCGCGATCGCCGGTCAGGGCATCGAGCTCATCGACCAGGATGCCGTGCAGCTGACGGCGACCCCTTTTCGGGCCAGGCGGGTGGTCGTGCGGCTCGAGGGCGGCGTGGTCGTCTATCATTCGACCAACCACCGCATTCGGACGCGCACGAAGGCACAGCGCGGCCTGCTGGCCTACGTCACCTTCGACCCGCGGGCCAAGGGCACGGTGAACGGGCTGCCCATCCACCCCGAGCTGATGCTGGCCGTCGAGCCGGAGACGCAGGTGGTGTTCGTCACCGACGCCGGGTACGAGAGCATCACGCTTCTGCTCCCGCCGGCGGACATCCGCGCGCATCTCCAGGTCCGGGGCCGGGAGGGAGACTTCCGGCTGCCGCACGGCGTGGAGACGCTGCGGGCGAAAGCGGCCATGGTCCGCCGGCTCTTCGACTGGGGGAAGCGACTGGTGGACACGGCCGAACGCCAGCCCCAGCTATTCAATGAGCGGAAGGGCGAGCGGGCCGCCGCCCGGGTCGAGATGGTCGAGACGCTTCTGGCGACCCTCGGCGCGACCAAGGATCTTGAGCCTGCCCGCGCCGACCATGTGCGTCAGTCCCAGACCCTCGTCGTGAAGACCGCCGAGGACTACGCCCTGTCGCACGCCGACGATCGCGTCTACGTGACCGACCTGTGCCGAGCCGCCGCGGTGAGTGAGCGAGCCCTGGAGTACGCGTTCAAGGAAGTCATGGGATTGACGCCGGTGGCTTATCTGATCCGGCTCAGACTGCATCGAGTGCGCCAGGCGCTCCTGGCCGCGACTCACGGATCGACCACGGTCTCGGCCGTGGCGCTCGACTGGGGTTTCTGGCACTTCGGGGAGTTCTCGCGCGCCTACAAGGACTGCTTCGGCGAGCTGCCGTCGGATACGCTGCGACGGAGGCCAAGCTCGCGTGCCTGACACCGTGACCACGTCCCCGGTGACAGCCTCTCGACCTCGTGACTCTCGCTCAACAGGTGTCCATCGTGGTGTCCACCTTCGGAGTCCCTCGGTGCCCCTCGGTGACCTTGCTGAGCCTGCAAGTGACTGTCAGACTTCGTCGGTGACTTTCAGGGACTCCCCCCGAATGTCCGTGGAGAACATGGCACCGCTCTGGGGCGAGCGCTGATTCAGAAGACTCGAAGCACGACAGCTCCGGGCCGATGGGCCTTGCGCTCCCACGCGCAGGTCACGAAGCGCATCTACGAGATGGAGCGCCTCGACCACAGAAAGGACGGACCCATGCAGCTCGTTCTTTGGCCTGCCGTCATCACCCTGGGGATCACCTTGCTACGCCTCTTCGGAGAGGTCCAAGGCTGGGCGCCGGCGTTCTTCAGCCGCGCCCCCGGAGGAGGGGGCGCCATCGTGGGCATCTCGTGGCTGCCCTTCGTGCTGGGCCCCTACTTCGCGGTCAAGCTGGCGAAGAGCGGAAGAGGGCCCGCGAGCCCTTGGAAGGCCGCGGGGCTGGCCTTCCTCGGCCTGCTCATCGCCATGGGCGGCTTCGGTGTGGTCGGGGCGCTGAAGCTCGGGGTGGTGGCCGCCCTCCCGGCCTTTCTGCTTTCCCTGGCGGTGTCCTTCCTGCCCTATCGCACCTGGCCCGAGCTCGGACGGACGCTCTTCCCCTACGCCCTGGCCGCCCGGATGCCCGTCGTGATCGTGATGCTCTTCGCCATCTACGGGAAGTGGGGCACCCACTACGACTTTCTTCCCCCGGACTCGCCGCCAGCCCTGCTCGCCATGGGTCCGCTCGAGCTGTGGTTCTTCGGCGGCTTTGTTCCCCAGCTGACCGTCTGGATCGCGTATACGGTGCTCGTGAGCACCCTGTTGGGCGCTCCCGTCGTGGCCATCATGAAGCCCAAAGCCTCGGGCTGACTCGGGCTGACTGGAGAACGTGAATGAAGCCTGATTTTTCACGTCGCGACTTTCTGACGGCAGGCCTGGTGCTTCCAGCGGCCGGCCTTCGCGCCACCAACACCTGCCCCTCCCGCCAGAGGTCAGCCAGCGCAAAGCCCGAATCCGTCGAGCTGACCTACCGCACGTTGGGCAAGACCGGCCTGAAGGTCACATCGCTCGCGTTTGGCTGCATGACGACTCCGGACCCTTCCGTGATCAAACGCGCGGCGGATCTTGGAATCAACCATTTCGACACCGCCCGCGGCTATCAGAACGGCAACAACGAGCGAATGGTCGGCGTGGCTCTCAAAGACGTGCGTCAGAAAGTGATCATCTCGAGCAAGAGCGGCGGCAAGACCAAGGCGGAGCTCCTTGCGGACCTGGACACGAGCCTGCGCGAACTGGGGACCGACTACCTCGACATCTGGTACCTCCACAACCGGAACGAGCCGGAACAGGTGAACGCGGACCTGCTCGAAGCGCAGCGGATTGCCAAGGAGAGCGGGAAGATCCGCTTTGCCGGGGTCAGCACCCACTTCAACATGGACAAGATGCTGGCGCACCTGGCAAGGCTGGGCGAGGTCGATGTCGTGCTGACCACCTACAACTTCGCCATGCAATCGGTCGACGCGGCCATGAACGCGAACCCCGATGCGCCGAAGACCGACATGACGGAGGCGATCCGGTCGGCCCGGAAGGCCGGCCTCGGGATCGTGGCGATGAAGGTCATGGCCGGCGGCGTCAGCCGCGTGCAGCGAGGAGACCGGCTCTACGGGGCCAATCCGCAGGCGCTGAGCCAGCGGCTCGGCCAGACGGGGGTCCCCGTGGCCGCGATCAAGTGGGCGCTCAAGAACGAATCGGTCGACACCGCCATCGTGTGCATGACCAACCACGAGGAGCTCGACGAGAACCTCCGGGCGATGGCAGAGCCGTACACGGATAAGGACGGGGACCTGCTCACGGCCCAACTCGCGACCATCGGCCCAGGCTACTGCCGGATGTGCGGTTCCTGCGGGGGAGCCTGCGAAAAGGGCGTTCCGGTTCCCGACGTCCTCCGGTTCCTGACCTATGCCGAGGGTTATGGCCAGTTCGCGCTCGCCCGCGAACGGTTCCTGGAGATGCCTCATCCGGCCAGAGACGTCCGGTGCAGCGACTGCACCTCCTGTTCCTTCCGATGCGCATATGGTGTGGCGGTCCGAGACAGGCTGATGCACGCCCAGGCAATGCTGGCGTAGCCGGCCAGAAGCAGCCGCTCTGGTGAGGGCGGCCGTGATCTTGACGAGCGGCCTCAGCTGCTCCAGTCGCCGTCGCCCTCGTCCTCTTCCTCGTCCGGCGGGGAGTCGCGCTCGTCGGGCTCCTGGACGGTCATGAGCTGGGCGAGGCCCCGGGCCCTCATCTTCTCGTTGAAGGCGGGTATCGTCGTCTCGTAGAGCGCGTCGAAGTCCTTGCGGACGGCCCCGAGCGTGTCCGCGAGGAGGGTGTACACCTCCTCCTCGGACCGGGTCGGGGCGAAGTCGGCGTTGCCCGACACGTCGGCCCCGCCCGCGCCCACCTCGGCCTGAAGCCACAGCAGCTTCAGATAGAGCTGCAGCGGCCCGCGGAAGGACTTCTCGTCCGCCTCGGCGAGGGTGCGCTGCATGAGGCGGTCCTCGACCGCCCGTGCGCTCCGCTCCAGGGCGTCCACCTCCTCGAGCTCTCCGGCGTCGGCCTTGCGCGCCTTCAGCATCGCGCGCAGCTCCTCGAGCTGCTTTCGGGTCCACTCGACCTGGTTGACCATCCGGACGACCGCGTTGGTGTCGGCGTAGACCGCCATCGAGAGCTTCGTCGACGCCGCGACGTCCGGCCCGGTGCCCGCCGAGTTCGGGTCTTTCCTCACGACGAGGCCGCGGGTCGCGACCTCCCGGCCGTTCACGGTGAGCTTCACCGTGTAGGTGCCGGGGGCCACGAGCGGTCCACTCTTGGTGTCCCAGATCCCGTAGTAGAGGACCGGGCGGTGCTTCCTCCCCCGGAAGCGCTTCTCCTCCCAGACGTGGGGGTTGTCCTCCGGCGTCGTGCGGATCCGGACCTCGAGCGTCGGCTCGTGCCGCAGGTCCCAGTACACGCGGTTCACCCCCGTCCGGTTCGTCCCGCGCAGGCTCCTGATCGTGTGGCCGTCGCCGTCGAGGATCGTCACCTCGACGAGCTTCTTCTTCGCCTTCTCCCTCTCCTGCTCCTCCCGTTCTGCCTCGGTGACACGGGCGGCAGCGCCTTCTCCGGCCGGCGCCGCCTCCTCGCCCGGTTCCGGCTCGGAGGGGTCCTTCACCTTCTCCTTGAGCCAGTACTGGATCGAGGCGCCGTACGGGGGGTTCTTGCCGGCCGCCGCGCCGGAGGGAGCGAGGTTGGGCTGGGCGACCTCCCGGAAGCGATAGGCGTCCCGGGGATCGAACAGGTGTGCGTCCTGCGCCCGGACCGCATCGGTGAGCTGCTCGAGCCCGCTGAGGTCGTCGAGGATGTAGAAGCCGCGCCCGTAGGTGCCCACCACCAGGTCGTGGAAGTGCTCCTGCACGGTGAGCCAGTGGACGGGGGCGCGCGGCAGCTTGCTCTGCAGCGGCTCCCAGCGCCCGCCGTCGTCGAAGGAGACGTAGAGCGCGTTCTCCGTCCCCGCGAAGAGGAGCCCCCTGCGGTGCGGGCTCTCCCGCACCACGTGCGCGTAGCTCAGGGGGCTCTTCTCGATGTTCGCGCTGATCGACCTCCAGGTCCGGCCGTAGTCGGTCGTCTTGTAGAGGAAGGGGTCGCGGTTGTCGACCTGGTGGAGGTCGACCGCGACGTAGCAGGCGCCGGGGTCGAAGCGCGAGGGCTCGACGCTGCTCACGGTGCCCCGGGGTGGCAGGCCGGGGATGCTCGCGGTGACGTTCGTCCAGTGCTCCCCCCCGTCCCGCGTAACCTGCACGACGCCATCGTTCGTCCCCGCCCAGATGAGGCCCTTCTCGACCGGCGACTCCGCGATCGCGAACACGACGCCCGCGTACTCCACGGAGAGGTTGTCGAGGGTGAGCCCGCCCGAGTCCCCCATCATGCCCTTGTCGTTCAAGGTGAGGTCCGGGCTGATCGTCCGCCACGTCACGCCCCCGTCCGAGGTGGCATGGACGTACTGGCTGCCCACGTAGACCGTCTCGTGGTCGTGCGGCGAGATCGCGATCGGGAACGTCCAGTTCATGCGGAGCTTGACGTCGGCGGCGGGCGCCCCCATCGTCCGCTCCGGCCACACGCTGACGCTGCGCGACATCCCGGTGCGTGCGTCGAAGCGCTCGACGACCCCGGCGTAGCAGCCGCCCCAGACGATGTCGGGGTCCACGGGGTCGGGGGTGGCCCAGCCCGTCTCGCAGCCCGCGGTCGAGGTCCACAGGCCGGGGTGGATGCGGCCGCCGCCGCGGCTGTTGCTCGGGCCGCGCATCGAGCCGTCGTCCTGCATCTGGCCGTAGACCATGTACGGGACCCGGTTGTCGGTGGCCACGTGGTACATCTGCCCGATCGGCAGGCGGGTGAAGCTCCACTGCCGGCCCCGCGTGGTGGAGATCTGCACGCCGCCGTCGTTGCCGATCATCATCCGGCGCGGGTCCAGGGGGTCCGCCCACATGTCGTGGTTGTCGCCGCCCCAGCGGATGGGCTCGGCGGTCTCGCCCCCGTCGTAGGTCGCGCCCATGCCGTTCGAGGGGAAGTACACCTCGTTCGCGTCGTCCGGCATGACCAGCATCCGGGTGTAGTAGTGGGGCCGCTCGTTCAGGAGCCGGCTCGCGTTCACGCGCTTCCACTTCTCCCCGCCGTCGTCGGAGCGCCACAGCGACCCGCGCTGGCCCGTCTCGATGAGCGCGTAGACCCGCTGCGGGTCGGAAGGGGCCACCGCCACCGCGACCTTGCCGATCGGCGCATCGGGCAGGCCGTGCCCCTTGACCGGCTTCCAGGTGGTGCCGCCGTCGCGCGACACGTAGACGCCGCCCCCCGGTCCGCCGCTCGTGCGGCCCCACGTCTTGATCTCGACGGGCCACATCCCCGCGAAGAGGACCCGGGGGTTCCTCGCGTCCATGGAGAGGTCGGAGGCGCCGGTGCTCTCGTCGACGAAGAGCACCTTCTCCCAGGTCTTCCCGCCGTCCTTCGTGCGGAAGACCCCGCGCTCGGGCTGGGGGCCGTAGCAGGTGCCGAGGGCGGCCACGAAGGCGACGTCGGGGTCGCGCGGGTCCACGACGATGCGCGCGATGCGGCCGGTCTTCTCCAGGCCCACCTGCGTCCACGTCTTGCCGGCGTCGGTCGAGCGGTAGACCCCGTTGCCGAGGGAGACATTGCTGCGGATGAAGCTCTCCCCCGTCCCCACCCACACGACGTTCGGGTCCGAGGGGGCGATGGCAATGGCGCCGATCGACTGGGCGGGCTGCTCGTCGAAGATCGGCTTCCAGTGGACGCCGCCATCGGTCGACTTCCAGACCCCGCCGGACGCGGCGCCGACGTAGTAGGTGTCGGGATCGCCGGGCACGCCGACGACCGCGCTCACGCGGTTGCCCGGCGGCCCGATGAACCGGTAGGCGAGCGCGGCGTAGGGGTCGTCCGGCTTCGCCTTCGGGGCCGGCGCCTTCGAGGCTGGCTCCGCCGCGCCCGCGAAGGCCGGCACGAGGCCGAACGCCGTCAGCGCGAGAGCCATGACCACGATCGCACCCGTCCGCTTCTCTCTCACCACGTTGCCCTCCGGGTCGGTCGACGCGCGGCATCATACCCTCGACGTCTCGCGGAACCGGCGGCGCTCTGGTAGTCTGCGCACCCGTGCCCACGCTCAGCGAAAAACGGAATAGCGCCCTCCTCGCGGCGCTGCCGGCCGCGTGGCTCCTCTGCCTGGCGGCCTCGTACCTGGCAGACCTCGGGCGCGGCTTCATCAAGGACGACTTCGCCTGGATCGAGGCTGGTCGGTTCTCGGGGCTGGGAGGCCTCCTCGACCTGTTTGGCCGCGACCAGGGGTTCTACCGGCCGATCGTCGCCCTGAGCTTCGGCCTCGACGAGCGGCTCTTCGGCCTCGACCCCTTCTGGTTCGGCACCACGAACCTCCTGCTCGTCCTGCTCTGCGCCGCGGCCCTCGGCCTCGCCCTGCGCTCCCTGGGCCTTGCGACCCCGGCCGCGCTCGTGGCCTCGATGCTGTGGGCCTTCAACCCGCACGGCATCGGTGGCGCCGTGATGTGGATCAGCGGCCGGACCTCGCTCCTGGCCCTCCTCTTCGCCCTCCTGGCCACCTGGGCCTGGAGCCGGGGGCAGTGGTTGCCGGCCGTCCCGGCTTACGCCCTGGCCCTGCTGTCGAAGGAGGAGGCGGCGCTTCTCCCCCTGGTCCTCGCGGTCTGGGGGGCGGTCCTGGGCGAGGAGCCGCGGGCCGCCAAGGCCCGCCGCTTCGCGCTCACTCTCCTCGCCTTCAGCCCCGCGCTCGCGGCCTACGCGGCCCTGCGGATCCGGACGCCCGCCTTCCTGCCGTGGAATGCGCCGGACTACTACGCCCCGACGACCTCGGCCGCGGCGCTCGTGCGCAACGCGCTCGAGTACCTCGACCGCACGAGCACCTTCATGGTCGCGTGCGTCCTGGTGGCGATGGCCGTCGCGTGGGCCCGGCCCCGCCTGACGCGCCGGGAGCGGCAGTGGCTGCTCCTCGGCCTCGTCTGGATGGCGGGGGGCCTCGCCACCACGATCGCGCTGCCGGTCCGGTCGAGCCTGTACGCCGTCTACCCGTCCGCGGGGGTTGCCCTCGCCGCCGGAGCGGTCCTGGGGGCGCTGTGGCGGGACGCGACGCCCGCCGTCCGCCGGCGGCTGGCCGTCGCCGCCGTCGTGGCGCCGCTCCTGATGCTGCCCGTCCAGCGCAGCCGCAACGTCCGGATGGTGAGACACGGCGAGCTGTCCGCGCGCGTCGTGTCCCTGATCCGGCAGCACAAGCGCGAGCTGCGGCGCGGGTCCATCCTCGTCCTCGCCGACGACCCCGGCCAGCGGGTCCACCTCGCGAACACCTTCGGGACCCTGGTGGACGTCGCGGCCCGCGTGGTGGCCGGGCTCCCCGCCGGCCGTGTCCGGATCGAGCCCGATCCCGCGACCGGCGGCTTTCTCCCCTACGGCGTGCCGGCGCTGCGCTACCGGCTGGAGGGCGCGGAGCTGCGGCCCGTGCCGACGACATGACCGAACGCCTCTTCCTCGCCGACTCGCGCCTGCTCGAGTTCGATGCCACCGTCGTCGCCCGCCACGAGCACGAGGGCCGCCCCGCCGTCGTGCTCGACCGGACCGCGTTCTACGCCGAGAGCGGGGGGCAGCCCTGCGACACCGGCCGTCTCGGGGAGGCGAGCGTGATCGCCGTCCTCGAGCACGGCGGCGAGATCCTCCACGTCCTCGACCGGCCCCTCGCCGCCGACCGGGTGCAGGGCGTCGTCGACGGCCAGAGGCGGCGCGACCACGTGCAGCAGCACCACGGCCAGCACCTCCTGTCGAAGGCCTTCGTGGAGCTCGCCCGGGCCGAGACCATCGCCTTCCACCTCGGCCGCGAAACGACGACCGTCGACCTCGACCGGCCCGTCACCGCGGACCAGGCGCGCGCGGCCGAGCTGCCGGGCGAACGAGGTGGTCTGGGAGGCGCGGCCGGTCCGGGTCGAGACGCTCTCCGCGCCGGAGGCCCGGGCCCAGGGCCTGGAGCCGCCCGAGGGCGTCGAGGCCGACGTGCGCGTGGTCGAGGCCGAGGGCTACGACCGCCAGCCGTGCGGCGGGACGCACCCGCGGACGACGGCCGAGGTCGGTCCCATCGTCATCACGGCCCTCGAGAAGTACAAGGTCGGGACCCGCGTGTCCTTCGTCTGCGGCCACCGCGCGCTCGACGCCGTCGCCCGGCGGCAGGCGGTCCTCGACGGCCTCGTCTCCACGCTGTCGGCCCCCCTCGACGAGCTCGTGGCCACGGCGCGCAAGGCGAAGGACGACCTCGCCGAGGGGGAGAAGCGGGCGAAGGACCTGCTCGACCGCGCCCTCGAGGGCGAGGCGCGGAAGCTCCTCGCCGACACCCGCGGCGACGGCCCGGCGCCCACCCTCAGCTCCCCCGCCGTCGTGGTCGCCAGCTACGACGGCTGGGCCCCGGGCGACCTGCGCGTCCTCGCGACGCGCCTCGTCTCGCTGGCCCCGTGCGTGGCCCTCCTGGGGAGCCGCGCCGACAAGGCCCACCTCGTCTTCGCCCAGTCCGACGGCCTCCCCCACGACGTGCCGGCCCTTCTCCGCTCGGCGCTCGAGTCTCTCGGCGGGAAGGGCGGGGGCCGCGGCAACGTCGCCCAGGGCGGCGGCGAGCGCATCGATCTCCTCGACGAGGCCCTGGCCCGCGCGGCCGGTGCCGTTCGGTCCCGGGCCTGACCGCCATGTCCCCCTGGGTCACCCTGTCGGTCGCCGTCCTCTTCGTCTCGTTCGGGTCGATCCTCGTGCGGCTGGCCGCGGCCCCGGCCCTCGCCGTCTCGTTCTACCGGCTGGCGTTCGCGTCGCTCCTCCTCGTCCCCTTCGCCGCCGGGGAGACGCGGCGGTCCTGGCCGACGCTCGACGGCCGCCGGCAGCTCCTCCTGGTCGTCTCCGGGGTCGCCCTCGCGGTCCACTTCGCCACCTGGATCGCGAGCCTCTCCTACACGACCGTGGCCGCGTCCGTGCTCCTCGTGAACACGGCGCCCCTCTTCGCGATCGTCCTCTCGAGCCTCTTCCTGCGAGAGAAGCCGTCCGTGACGATCCAGGTGGCGACCCCGGTCGCGTTCGCGGGCGCCGCCCTCATCGCCGTCGGCGAGCCGGGCGGGTCGTCCTCCTCGCTCCTCGGGAACGGCCTCGCGCTCGTCGGTGCCGTCGCTCTCGCCGCCTACCAGGTCATTGGCCGCGGCCTGCGCCACGCCCTGCCCCTCAACGCCTACGTCCTCGGGGTCTGGGCGACCTCCGCGGTCGTCCTCGCCGCCCTCACGCTCTCCTTCGGCGTCCCCTTCGGCGGGTACTCCGCGCGGACGTGGCTCCTCTTCCTCGCCCTCGCCGTCGTCCCCACGATCGGCGGCCACGGCCTCGCGAACAAGTCCCTGCGCTCGCTCCCCGCCCCCACGGTGGGCCTCTTCCTCCTCGGCGAGCCCGTGATCGCCTCGATCCTCGCCTGGCTCCTCTTCCAGGAGACGCCGGGCCCGCGAACGCTCGCCGGCGGGGCCGTCGTGCTCGGCGCGCTCTCCTTCGTCCTCGCGAGGCGCGGGTGACGCCGCAGGCGCGCGTCGACGTCCTCTTCACCGGCGGGACGATCTCCATGCGCCGCGACCCCGCGACCGGGGCGGCCCTCCCGGCCCTCTCCGGTCGGGAGATCGTGGCGCGCGTCCCCGGCCTGCGCCGCGAGGCCCGGCTCCGCCTCGAGGACCTGGCTCGGCTGCCCGGGCCGCACGTGACGCCGGCCTGGATGTGGCGGCTGCGCGCGCACGTCGTCTCTCTCCTCGCCGACCCGAAGGTCGACGGCGTCGTCGTCACCCACGGCACCGACACGCTCGAGGAGACGGCGTACCTCCTCGACCTCACGGTCGCGAGCCCGAAGCCGGTGGTCCTGTGCGGCGCGATGCGCACGTTCTCCGACCCCGGCTGGGACGGCCCGGCGAACCTGACGGCCGCCGTGAGGACTGCCGCCCACCCCGGCTCGGCCGGCCGCGGCACGCTGGTCGTCGTCGGCGAGGAGATCCACGCCGCCGCCCGCGTCCGCAAGCGGCACACGCAGCGCCTCGACGCCTTCCACAGCGCCCTCGGGCCGGTGGGCGTGCTCGACCGCGGGCGCGTTCTTTTCACGATCCTCCCTTCCGCGGCCCGGGGCTGCAGCCGCGCCGGCTGGTGACCGCCGTCGACCTCCACGTCCTCGCCGCCGGCTCCGACGACCGCCTCGTCCGCGCGTCGCTCGACGGCGGGGCGCGGGGTCTGGTCCTGGAGGGGACGGGAGCGGGGAACGTGCCGCCGGGCGTTCTCCCCGGGATCCGGGCCGCGCTGCGCGCCCGCGTGCCGGTCGTCGTGGTCTCCCGCTGCGCCGAGGGCCGCGTCGCCCCGCTCTACGGGTTCGAGGGCGGCGGGCAGCGGCTGGACGAGATGGGCGTGATCCTCGGCGGCGACCTCGGCGGGCCGAAGGCGCGGATCCGGCTCATGGTCGCGCTCGGCGTCACGTCGGACCTCGAGGAGCTGCGGCACCTCTTCGCCGAAGGCGCCTCTCAGTTGACCCGGTAGAGCGCGCCCCACGTCCCCGCCGCCACGGGCGGGGCCGCCGCGCGCCAGGGTTCCTTCGACCCGCGAAAGGCGGCGCGCTCGCGGGCGCCCCAGAACACGTGGGTCGCGCCGAGGGCCTTCGCCTCTTCCCTCCAGCCCGGCTCGCCCCCCATCAGCCGGCCGAGGCGCCCCTCGACGACCGACGCGTCGAGGCCGTGGCTCCAGAGGTGCCCCGCGTAGCCGGCCACGATCGGCCGGCCGCACAGCGCGACGGGGTGGTTGAAGGTCTGCGCGGTTGCCACCCGGCCCGTCGGGACGCCCGCGAGGGCGCGGCACACGCCGTCGTACTCGGCCACGTCCAGGACCTCGAGGCGGGGACCGCGCCCGAGCGACGCACCGAGGACGCTCACCGCCCCCGAGAAGCAGCAGGCCGGCCACGAGGACCGCCCTCCACGGCCGGGCGAGCCGACCCAGCACGACCGTGCCGATCGGCCCCAGGGCCACCACGTAGCACCAGAGCAGCACCTTCGTGTTGTCCCACGCCCACGGCGCGAGGCGCACGAGGAACAGGCCCGAGAAGATCGCGAGGGCCGGGGCCAGCACCAGGAGCTCCTCGCGGCGCCTCTCGCGCAGGGCCAGGGCGACAGCGAGGAGGGCCAGCGGCAGGAAGAGGCCGAAGTTCACGAGGAGGAAGACGACGGGGTTCGCCGAGCCCATCGTCCCCATCACCCAGCCCGGCGCCCAGCCCACGAGCGACGCGGCGCGGAAGCCGTCGGTGACCTGCCACACCGACCAGGCGGCCGGGACGACAGCCCACACGAGGGCGGACCGCGCGGCGGCCACGCGGCGGGCGCCGATCGCCCACGTGGCGTAGAGCAGCGAAACGAACAGGAACGTGTGTAGGTGAACGAGGGGCAGCGCCCCCCACACGAGGCCCTCGACCCAGGCCGGAAGGCCGGGCTCGCCGCGCAGCAGCCTCCGCCGCCACGACCACAGGAGGAGCAGGCCCGCCGGCAGCGCGAGGAGGAAGCCGCGCTGCGGGACCAGGAGCGCCAGGAAGAGGTTCTTCCACGCCACCGCGGACTGGTAGTCCTCCACGCGGCCCGTCCAGAGGACCTGGAACCCGGCGAGCCCTCCCGAGAAGAGGAAGCCGGCGACCGCGAGCGGCCCGCCCCAGCGCCGCAGGGCGAGCGCGGCGACGGCGGCCCCCGCGAGGCCCATGACCCGGAGGAGCACCGGCAGGCCGACGCCGAGCTGGACGAAGGCGGCGGTCAGCAGGTCCACCCCGAACGGGTAGCGCAGCCGCTCGCCCGCCAGGACCGGGTTCTCGGGCCAGAACGAAGCGCCGCCGGCCAGGTGGGCCACGTAGGTCCAGTGCAGCGGCAGGTCGCCGTAGTTGTAGGGCAGGAGCGCGAGAAGGGCCCCGCCGCTCTCGAACACGATCCACCCGAACTGCCGGATCGAGACGGCCGCGAAGGCGGCGAAGGCGAGGACGTCCGCGAGGTGGAAGGCGCCCCCGGCCGGCGCGCCGCCGGTCCCACGGACGCTGCGCACCGCGAGCCAGCCGGCCGCTCCTCCGGCCAGGAGTGCGGAAGCCGAGACTGCCGCACCGAGGGAGCCCGTCGTCCACGCCAGGAGAGCGGCCCACCCGATGGCCGCGGAGGCGCCGGTCACGGCTCCGACCATCCACAGGACGTCCACAGCCTCAGGCCTCTTTTCCACAGCCGGCTCCACAGCCGATGCACAAGTCGGCGGCGCATTTTTCCACGGCGGCGGGCGGCTTCTCCACAGGAGATCCTCAGCCGATCCGCACGCGGCGCACCGCCCGTCCGCAGGCTTCCCACAGGCTCTCCACAGCCGGCTGTGGATCAGCGGCCCGGGGCGAGGTCGGAGGCGGACGGAAACCCCGGCAGGCCCGTGGCCGCGGTCACGCCCCGGACCACCGCCCGGGCGACGGCCTCCGCGGCCAGCACCCCCACGACCAGCGACGGCTGGTCGATCTTCAACGCGCCGGTCGACAGGGCGAAGAGCGTGTCCCCGTCCCACGGCGTGTGAACCGGCCGGATGGCGCGGGCGAGGCCGTCGTGCGCCATCTGCGCGACCTTCGTGGCCTCGGCCTTCGTGAGCGCGACGTTCGTGGCCACGACACCGATCGAGGTGTTCTGGCCGGCGAGCGGCTGGCCCGGCGTCTCTCCGGCGAGCAGGGCGTCGACCGCCCCCCGCAGGCCCTTCCCGTCCGGCGAGCGCGCGCCCGCCAGCGCCCGCCCGGTCTGCGGATCGACCACGTCACCGTTGGCGTTCACCGCGACCAGCGCCGCCACGACGGCACCGCCGGGAAGGCGGAGCGAGGCCGTCCCCACGCCGCCCTTCATCGCGGTGCCCATGCCGAACATCTTCCCGACCGTGGCGCCGGCACCGGCGCCCACGCTGCCCTCCGGCACCGGCCCGGCCGAGGCGGCGCGTGCGGCCTCGTATCCCGCCTTCGCGTCGGGACGGATCGTCCAGTCGCCGACCTTCAGGTCGAACAGGATCGCCGCGGGGACGATGGGCACCTTGCCCACGCCCACCGGGAAGCCGATCCCCTTCTCCTCGAGGTAGCGCACCACGCCCCCCGCCGCATCGAGGCCGAAGGCCGAGCCTCCGGACAGCAGGATCGCGTGGACCTGCTGCACCGAGTTCACCGGGTCCAGGAGGTCGGTCTCGCGCGTGCCCGGCGCCCCGCCGCGCACGTCGACGCCGCACACGGCTCCGCCCTCGGCCAGCACGACGGTGCAGCCGGTCGGCCGTCGGGTGTCGGTGAAGTGGCCGACGCGCAGGCCGCCGACGTCCGTCAGGCCGCCGGAAGGCGAGCCGGCCCCGCCTCCCCCGTCCCCTGCCCGTGCCCGCGAAGACCAGGCCAGGGGGAGCCCCGCCGCCAGGGCCGCCGAGAAGGTGCGCCGGTCGATCCCGCTCATGAGGCCTCCTTCCCGATGCTAGCACCCGGCCGCATCCAGGCCGTGGCGAACACGAGCCCGGCCAGGGCCACCCCGGCGACCGACGGAAGCCACTCGCCGTGGGGCGTGCCCTTCAGGAGCGCGAGCAGCCCTCCCGTCGTCAGGATCGAGACGGCGACGGCCACGCGCGCGTGGACGGCCCCCGGGCGACGCGAGAGCAGCCCGACCATGAGCGGCATGAAGAGCGCCGCCGTCATCACCCCGTAGAACAGCCTCAAGGCCGACGCCACGGACGGCAGCCCGAGCGCCAGCAGCACGCCCAGCCCGCCCCCCAGTGCGGCGGCGAGCCGCCCCACCCGCAGCAGCTCCGCGTCCGTGGCGTTCGGCCGCAGCACCGCCTGGAAGAGATCGCGGCTGAGCGACGTCGCCAGCATGAACAGCACCGCGTCGGCGGTCGAGATCTCGGCGGCGAAGAGCGCGGCCAGCGCCAGGCCGCCCACCCACGGGGGCAGCACGTCCATGGTCAGGCGCGGGAGGGCCAGCTCGGGGTTCGAGAGGCCTGGCTCGACCGCGCGCATCGCCATCCCGAAGATCGCGGGGACGAACGCGAAGGCGGCGAGCGCCGCGGCGTTGCCCAACGCGGCCCAGCGCGCGGCCGACGGCGAGCGGGCGCCGAACGTCTTCTGGATGAGGCCGGGCGAGACGAAGAAGGACGGCACGAACACGACCGCGAGGCCGAGTATCCCGGCCACCCCCATCCCGGTGAGGCTCCCGTAGCTGCCCGCCGCCCCGTCCCCGGCCGCGGCCCGCATCCCCGGCCAGCCTCCCGCCGCCGACCACGCGAACGGCAGGGCCAGGAGGAAGCCCACGAGCAGCGTGACCAGCTGGAGCAGGTTGACCCAGGAGGAGGCGAGCAGGCCTCCGCCGCTGAAGTAGAGGACGAGGACGAGCGACGCGATCAGCGCGCCGGCCACGCGGGGCAGCCCCGCGATCACCTCGAACGCCCACGCCATCGCGAGGAGCTGGCCGGCGAGGAGGGCGAGCGTCCCCAGCCAGAGCACCGCCGAGATCAGCACGCGCACCGAGCGGTCGAACCGCCACTCGAGGAAGTCCCCGACCGTGAAGAAGCCGTGCTCGGAGGCGAGGCGGTGCATCCGCGGGGCCACGAGCAGGCCGAGCACGAGGCACCCGATCGCGGCGGAGCCGGACCACCACCACGCCGACAGCCCGTGCCGGTAGGCGAGGCCCGTCGCCCCCACCGTCGAGCCCGCCCCGATGTTCGCGGCCAGCATCGTCACGAGCACCATCGACCCGGGCAGGGCTCGCGAGGCCACGAAGAAGTCCCCCGAGCCCCGGACGCGGCGCGCGACCCAGGCCCCCGCGCCCACCATCAGCCCGGCGTAGACGAGGAGGAGGGCGAGGGTCGCGGTCACGGGTTCCCGGCCGGCCTCACACCCGCACGGTCGGGTCGAAGAGCTTCTGGTGCTCGTCCACCGCGAAGCGGTCGGTCATGCCCGCGATGTAGTCGCAGACCACCCGGTGGACACCGTCCCGCTCGATCTGCTCCTGGAAGTGCGGGGGCAGCTGCCGCGGCTCGGCCACGTAGGACGCGAACAGGCCGCGCAGGAGGCGCCCCGCCTTGTCCCCCATCCGCACCACGCGGTAGTGACGGTACATGTTCCGCAGGAGGAAGTCCTTGAGCTCCCGGACCCTCGCCGCCATCTCCGGCCCGTAGGCCACGAGCCGCCGCCCCGCACGCCGCACGTCCGCCACGGACTTCACCCCCGCGGCCTGCAGGTTGGCCTGGCTCACGTCGATCAGGTCCCTCACGCAGTGGTCGATGATCCAGCGCACCACGTGGTGCCGGGCCACCCGCTCGTCGCCGAGGCCCCGGCGCTGGGCGTCGTCGTGCGCCTCGCGGAAGAGCGTGACCTCCCTGATCTGCTCGACCGTGAACATGCCCGAGGTGAGCCCGTCGTCCACGTCGTGGTTGTTGTAGGCGATCTCGTCCACGTAGTCGACGAGCTGGGCCTCGAGGGTCGGGGCCTCGCCGGGCGCGTAATCCGGAGGGGCGGTGGCGTCCGTGTCGGGGCGGTGCTTCGCGATCCCCTCGCGCACCTCCCAGGTGAGGTTGAGCCCCGGGAAGTCCGGGTAGCGCCGCTCCAGGACCTCGAGGATGCGCAGCGTCTGGCGGTTGTGCTCGAAGCCGCCGTGGTCCTGCATCAGCTCGTTCATGACGCGCTCGCCGGAGTGGCCGAAGGGCGTGTGGCCGAGGTCGTGGCCCAGGACGAGGCACTCGGTCAGCTCCTCGTTGAGCCCCATCGCCCGGGCCACGGTGCGCCCGATCTGCGCGCCCTCGAGGCTGTGGGTGAGGCGAGTGCGGTAGTTGTCCCCCTCGTGGTTGACGAACACCTGCGTCTTGTACTCGAGCCGCCGGAACGAGGAGCTGTGGACGATCCGGTCGCGGTCGCGCTGGAAGCAGGTCCGCAGCGCGTGCTCGGGCTCCGGGTAGCGGCGCCCGCGGCTCTCGGCGCTCTTCATCCCCCAGGGGGCGAGCAGCCCGGCCTCCCGCTCCTCCTGCACCCGACGGTCGACGAGGAACATCACGACCTCCCGCGCCCCAGTCTACCCGCGGGCGACCTCAGGCGGGGGCCGGACCGAACTGGAGGACGTAGTGGACGACGGCGCCCGGCGACTCGGGCGTCACCAGGTAGCCCTCGTGGAGGCCCATGATCGAGTAGACGGCCGTCATCTCGGCGTCCGCGTCCCCGGTGAAGGCCTGGGTCACGACCGGGGCCCCCACCACCGCCGCCCCCTCGCCGAGCCAGACGTGGACGCGCACGAAGCCCTCCTCCGGCCCCGCGTAGACGCCGATGACCGGGATCATCGACTTCTCGAGCGCCGCCGTCTCGCAGCGGCCGACGAGCGTCGCCACCGCGCAGCGGAGGAGCGACGCGTCGCCCAGGATCGGCGGGGTGCCCGGCGCCACCGTCACCGTCACCCCCGGCACCCTCAGCGGGGCGAGGACGTCCTCGAGCGACAGGGCGGAGCGTCGGACGGCCTCGGCGGGCAGCCGGGTCAGGAGCGAGGCCATGGCCGAGGCCGAGGCGCGGGAGAGCGCCCGCATGCGATCGGCGCTGGCGGTGGCCTCGCGCGCCGCCGCGGCCTCCAGCGGGCCGGCCAGCACGCGGCCCAGGAAGCCGACGTGGTCGAGCGTGCCGGGGTTGGGCAGCGTCAGGTGCGGCGGGTAGTAGAGCAGCGCCAGGGCCAGGCCGCGGTCGGCCGAGCGCAGGGGCACCAGGGCCACGGACTCGAAGGCGGGCTCGCTGTCGCCGAGCGCCTCGGCCAGCGCGGGCAGGGCGCTGCCCTCCTCGAGGCGCGCCTCCGCGAGGTCGCGCAGCTCGTGCAGGTGCAGGGCGCCCCAGCGCGTGCGGGCCAGCGGGTCGGTCACGAGCGGCGGCAGCACCAGGATCTGCGGCGGGTCCGTCGTCGTGAGGAGCAGGCTGGCCGCCGCGGCGTCGGCGGAGCGCATCAGGATGCCGAGGATGCGCTGCGCGCGGTCCTCGACTTCCCCTTCCCCCGCCTTCTGCTCCGCGAGCTCAAGGGCCGCCTTCAGCTCGGCGAGCCGCGCGCGGGCGAGGTCGCGCTCCTCGCGCAGGTCGGTGACCCGCAGCCCCAGCTCGGTGGAGGCCTGGGCGTAGGACTCGGCGAGCAGCGCGCCCGCTCCTCCGTCGGGCGCCGAGGCCGCCGTCGTGCCGGCCTCTTCCGGCATCGCGAGCCGCAGCAGGTGCCGGGCCGAGGACTCCTCGCTGTAGAGGGCCTCGTCCGGCATGTCGACGGTGACGACCTCCTCCTCCTCCTCGACGACGCCGCCGGCGAGCTGGGCCGTCCCGAACATCGAGTGGATCGACTGCTCCGTCCAGTCGGAGATCCTCTGCCCCACGGGCGGCGTGAGCACCGGGTAGCGCCGCGACAGCTCCTCGAGCGTCGCCTCGACGATCGCGGCGAACGTCTCGAGGACCCCCTCGCCCCGCGTGGCCACCGCCGGAAACGCGGGCAGCCGCCGGGCGTTGAGCGCCCGCTCGAGCGCCGACAGATCGAGCACGTCCGGCAGGTCCCGCTTGTTGTACTGGAAGACCATCGGGATCGTGTGGGGGTCGAGGTGGTGCGCGACGAGGTGCCCCTGCAGCTCCCGGAACGCCTGCACGTTCTCGTGGAAGCGGTCGGTCGCGGAGTTGGCCACGAACACGATCCCGTCCGACCCCCGCAGCACCACGCGCCGGGCCGGCGCGTAGATCGCCTGCCCGGGCACCGCCGCCAGCTGGAAGCGCAGGTCGAAGCCGCGGAACCCCCCGGACTTCAGGGGCAGCAGGTCGCACAGGATCGTGCGGTCCTGCTGGGAGTTCACGGAGACGAACTCCCCGCGCCGCCCCCCCCGAGCCCGGTCGTAGAGGACCTTCAGGTTGGTGGTCTTCCCCCCGACCGCCGGCCCGTAGTAGGCGATCTTGACCTTGATCGTCCGGTCTTGCCGGTTGAACTCGACCATCCCGGGCCCCTCCGCACGCCGGCCCCGGAACGCCAGGGCCGAGCCCGCAAACTGTAGCAGAATCGGAGCGGCCGCACGTTTGCCTCGCCGCCCGCCCGTCTGCTATTCTTTTTGTCCCTTCGAGGGCCGCTAGCTCAGCTGGGAGAGCGCCTGGTTCGCAATCAGGAGGTCGCGGGTTCGAGCCCCGCGCGGTCCACCAACCCCAACAACAACTTGCGGGAGCTGAACGCGGCGCCTACATCCGGTTCGGGGGCGACTACAAGATCGCCTCGGCGGCGTGGCAGTATTCGTGGATCGACAAGCCCAAATGACCCCGCCCACCGGCCCGACGGTGGACGACGTGCCCTTGCGACTTCAGGACCCGGTGCAGCCGGTGGACGCTGAAGCTCCCCGCGGGGTTTCGCAGGCACTGACGCACCAGCCTGTGCGCCGACCCGTCGCGCCCCGAGACGCTGCAGCGCGCGGTGCGCGCGTTGTCCGCTGCCGCCGCCGTTCATCCGCGCGCGGAGCGCAAGCTCCTGGTTCTCAGCCGCGACGCGCTGGCGCCCTTGCGGATGCCGGGCGTCGACATGCTGCCGGCTTACGAGTGGCTGCTGACGGAGCGCGGGCGGACCTGATCGCGCCGGTCCCTCTACTCCTTGCCTTCCGCGGTCCGCGGGCGCGGCCAGAGGCGCTCGTAGACGTCGTCGTGTGGTGTCACTTCGCGTCTCCGCCCCGCCCGAAGGCGGGCGGATGAAGGCCAGGACCGCCCGGATGTGCTCCTCGTCGGCGTTGCTGCCGGGGATGAGAGGCGTACGGGCGATGGAGACGACGTCGGGGAAGGTCTCGTCGACGTGGGGCAGCACCTTCTCGACATACGCCCAGGGGACCGACGGGGACTGGTGGGCGGCCACCCTCGACCTGCGAAGGTGGGTGCCGGCCACGCGCCGTACGGCGTCACCGATCTGGGCAATGAGCTGGAGCCCCGACTACGGCTTCCACTTCCACTTCGCGAACGGCACCAAGCCGAAGGCCCAGCGCGCGCGGCTGCGCTGAGGGAGCGTCGCGCGCCCGGCGCTGGAGCGGAGACACCGGCGAACCTCAGAAGTAGCCCTTGGCCACGACGCCGAACGCGTTCAGGCGCGAGACGCCCGGGAGTCGGTCCGTCTGCTGAGCCAGGAAGAGCTCGAACCGCAAGTGCTTGTTCACGGTGACCTCGGGGCCCGCCTGGTAGAGCGTCCGGGCCCACCCGTCGTAGCGCGTGTCGTAGAACCACTCGACGTTGACGTACGGAACGACCGCATGACCGGCCACGGTGAACTCCCGCGTGGCCTCCACCCGCAAGCGGTAGCGGTTCGAGTACTCGTCGCCGATCCACCGCAAGTCGACCCTCGCGCGGCTCTCGAGCCAGACGTTGCCGGCAGCGGAACCTTGCCCCAGAGCGAGAGGATGCCCCGGTCCTCCGCCACCGACGCGTGCCTTCGGCCTCGGTGACCTTGAAGATGCGGTCGTACCCCACCCGCGCCCAGAAGTAGCGGCCGCGCTGCCAGTCCTCGGTCTTGAAGGCGTGCCGCCGCCGCGGCCCGATCGGCAGAAACGAGATGTCGAGGTACGCGGCCGTGTCCAGCGACCTCTCGTCGGACTCCTTGCCCTTCGCGTAGGCCGCGTTCAGGAACACCCGCGTCCTCGGGTTCAGCCCGACGTAGAGCTGGCCCTCGGGCCAGAACTCCCAGGGATCGTCGGCGACGCGGTGCCGCCGAGGCCAGGCACGCGCACAGGACCGCGAGCCCGCGCAGCACTCGGCGGGTGTGCGGCGACCCGCCCGCCATTTACGGAGCGAGCTTCTGGTAGGAGCTGTTCGTGACCCGGACCTCGACCTGGCTGGCCGGCATCCCGAGGACGACGCTGCCCGGGTAGCGCGTCCCGCCGGGCAGCGACTGCATGGCGACCTTCAGCGTCACCGGGCTCTCCGGGGTGTCGAGGTACGTGGACACGTCCAGCTGCCGGAGCGACTTCACCGCCGAATCGAACGTCAGCGACAGCGCGTCGCCCGGCTTCACGTACCCGGGGAACTTGAGCACCAGGACGCCCGGCCCCGCCTGGGCCAGCGAGGCCGTGCCCGCGTTCATCACGACCTGCATCATCCCCGGGTCGGGCGGCACGTACTGGTGGACGAGGGCGGTGGCCGCCTCGAGCTCCGCCTTCATCTCGCCCTTCTTCTTCTCGATCACCTTTCCCCGCAGGCCGCGCTTCTTCTCGGGCGGGGGCGGCTCCACGACCGCGGTCTTCTGCACCTTGCCGTCGGCGCCGTAGCGGCAGGAGTTGACGGCGGTGTTCTTGACCTCCCCCTTGAGGCTGAGCTCCACCTTCTCGATCCAGCCGTACGAGCGCAGCGCCTGCTGGTTCTGCGCGGCGTTCTGCTTCGCCGCCGCGAGCTTCTGCTGCAGGTCCTGCGCGGCGGCGGGGGTTCCCGCCGCGAGCGCCAGCGCCAGCCCGACGAGGGCCGCTTCACGAGCCTTTCGAGTCATCGTCTCTCCTCTCAGAACGCCTCCTGGACGGCGAAGTACACGGCGCGCGAGCCGCCCTTGCCCCAGCCGACGTCGAAGCACAGGTTGGTCTGCGAGCGCTTGTTGAGCATCAGCCGGACCCCGAACCCGGCTCCCGTCGCGAACGAGTCGAACAGCTTCTCCCCGGTCTCGTCGCTGCCGAACGTCTGCGTGTTGAGGAACGCCACCATCCCGAACAGGCCGTTCTTCGTCGCGGTCCAGCGGTACTCCGCCTCGCCGTACACCAGGCTCTCCCCGCGGAAGCGGCCCTGCGGATAGCCTCGGCCGGCGCGGCCGTAGGTGTCCATTCCCGTCGCCGGCAGGTCGAGGTACGGCGCCGTGCCCGCGACCACGAAGTCCCCGGCGAGCCAGAACGCCAGCCGGTGGCGCGCGTCCCGGGTCAGCCGGACGTAGGTCCGGCCGTCGTAGCTGAGCTGCTGCCAGCTGGACGCGCCGCCCAGGAAGCCCTCGAAGAAGCGCGCGGTAGGTGAGCCTCGCGTACCAGCCCCGGCTCGGGTTGATCGGCCCGTCGCGGCTGTCGACGAGCGCGTTCAGGCTGAGGCCGGCCGAGGTCTGCGACTCCGGGTCGAACCCGTGCTGCTCGGAGTACAGGACGTACGGCGAGGAGGGCCACGCCGCCTCCGCCTCGTCGTCCGCCGGACGGACGTCCCGGTGATTGCTGTAGAGGAAGCCCGCGCCGAGGTAGGTGTTGCGCGCGACCTGGCGGTAGAGCGTCTCGTAGAACCGGAAGTAGTCGTACTTCTGGTCGACCGCGGCGCCTTCCGCCGTGTCCGTGCCGAGGCCGTAGGTCTTCTGCGACGTCCAGTACAGGCGGTTGTCGCCCTCGAAGTGCCAGCGGTTGTTCGAGCGCGGACGCGTTGATCTTCGCGTTGACGAGCACCTGCTCCTTGGTCGTGGCCGTCACGCTGGCGACGATCGAGGAGATGCGGGTCGTGTCGGGGAAGCCCCGGTAGACGGCCATGTTCCCCGCGACGCCGAGGCCGAAGCCGCTCGTCGGGCCGTAGGTGAGCACCGGCGCGGCGGCGACCATCCACTTCTTGTAGTCCTCGGGCCCCGGCGGCGGCGGCGCCGGCTTGTGACGCAGCTCGCGCAGCAGGTCGAAGAGGTCCTTCGTCGGCTCCGCGGGGCTGACGGTGTCCTGCACCGGCGCCGGCGCCTGTGCCGGCGCCTCCTCCTGTGCGGCGCTGCCCGCCGCCAGGGCCAGCGCGGTCAGGAGGACCGCTGCCATCGCACCGTTCGGAGACCATCAGTCGAGCGCCCCGCCGCTCAGAACCGGAAGGCGAGCCCGCCGACGGGCCCCTGGGTCAGCACGTCGTAGGCGAACCGCTCGTTCCCGTCGCCCGTCTCGTAGTCCAGGTCGAGCCAGCGGTATCCGGCTTCCAGCGAGAAGTGGTCGGTGAACTTGAACCCGAGGGTCGGGAAGATCTGCCACGTGAAGTCGGACCCCACCCCGAACCCGCCGATCTCCGTGTAGACCTGCAGGTGCACGCGGTGCTCCCCGGGCGAACGCAGCGTCAGGCCGACGAGCGGATCGACCCAGGTCTTGTCCTGGCTCACGCTCACGCCGAGCGCATTGAAGGTCAGCTTGCCCTGCAGCGTGTTCACGCGCATCCCGAGCGTGAGGTCGGCGGCGGCGCCCAGGCGGCGCAGCCCGTAGAAGGCGAACGCTCCCTGGTTGAAGTCGACGTTCGTGTTGCGCACGGTGGTGCCGAGCGCCATCCAGATCGCGTCCCCCCCGAGGCCCCACTTGCCCTTCCGCGCGACCACGAGCCCCATGGCGCCGAACTGGAGGTTCGAGAAGATGTCGGACGCGGACACGTCGACGTCGACCTCCCGGCCACGGACCGCCGTGGTGCCGCTCATCGAGGCCCCCATGAAGTAGGGCACCACCGTGACGTCCCACTCGTCGCTCGGGGCCTGCGCGGCCGCCGGCGTCCACGCGCCGGCCGCGACGAGCACGACTATGGCCCACAGAAGAATCTCTCGCTTCACGATGGCCTCCTGCCCCCTGGGTTCAGCGGGGCGCCTGTCCGGACTATCCAACGGGACCTTGGGAAGACGAGCGAGCGTCCTCCCGACTGGCCCGGCGGCGCAGCGGAATGCTCTATCAGCCTTCTTCCCCTTGCTCGTCGTGATCGCGTCCGCCGCGGCCCTTCTAAGGGCGCGAGGACACCCACATCAGGTCCGGATCGAAGGAGTACGTCCAGGGAAGCCCGCAGTTCTTCCAGCCGTTCCGCATGGGCTTCCCGTGGTAGACGCTTCCCGGGTCGTTGACCTTGTCCCCTTCCAGGCCGTTGACGATGTTGTAGACCTTCACGAACCCGGCCTTGGCGAGCTGGTTCACCGCCATGGCCCCACGGCCCCCGGTCGCGCACATCATCAAGAGCGTGTCGGTGGGAGCGAACCGGCCTTTCACGGTGGAGAGGAACTCGGGATTGGGCACCCCGGAGCAGCCTGCCGGTCTTCCGCCGGAGGGAGCGGCCGGCTGCCCCTTGGTGTCCGGGGGCAGCTCGAACTTCGGAAAGAGCAGGGGAATGTTCCTCGCCATCTCCGCGTGCCCGACGAAGATGTACTCCTCGAACGTGCGGACGTCGATGATGTGGACCTGGTCCGGGTTGGCCTTCCACATCTCATAGGCCTCCACGGGGGTCACGTACAGGCCCAGGGTCGTTCGATTCGTCTCGGGCACCTGGCGAGGGGGAGCGACGGTCGCGTCCGCGCGCCCCGATGCGCTGACGGAAAGAAGCGCCGTACCGGCAGCGATCTTCCCGGCTGCCAGCAGCGCCTCGCGTCGGGTGGGTTCACTCTCGAGCGGCTCCACGATGCTCCTCGGCTCGACCGTAGTCGCTTTCATGTGCGTGGCCTCCTGTGGGGACGACTCGAAGCGGCGGGCCTCGCTGCGACCGACGCAGCGAGGCTCGCCGATCCCTTCGGACTGCTGCGAGCTTCCTCCCGACTATCCGAGAAGCCGCGTGGACGCCTGCAGCTCAGACGGCTCGGGGAGCTTCTCCGAGGTGACCTTCTTCCAACGCTCCTCGACCAGTTCCTTCGCGGCCTGCTCGAGGAACTCCGGCGCCGCCCACTTCTCCACGTCGACGTCGTTCTTCATGTAGCCATGGCTCAGCATGAAGTCCTTGCCGAGCTTGATGCCGGCCAGGTTCTGGGGCGACAGGTTGGGCACCATGTCCACGTCCTTGATGCCCTGATAGGTGTCCTCGGCGTCGCGGTAGTACGTCTGCCGGTCGAGGATCACCGCCGCGGCGCGCTTGTGCTCGTTGGCCCAGCGCCCGACCTTGATCATGCTCTTCAGGTACGTGACGACGAGCTCGGGGTGCTCCTTCGCCATCACGTCGGTGCAGGTGATGACGGCGGGGGTGTTGGCGACCTGCAGGGTCCAGTCCGGGTACCGAGAGAGGTCCTCGATCGCCTTGATCTTCCCCGTCGCCTCCTGGAGGTGCTGGAACTGCTTGCTCAGGGTGTAGATCGCGTCCACCGCACCCTTCAGCAGGGCCGTCTCCAGCGGGCGGAAGGCCAGGTCGTGCTTGTGGTCGCGTGTGGCCCAGAGATCGGTCGGGTTGATCATGGGCTCGAGCATCCTGGGGTCGCCGTACCAGTCGTCCGGGTAGGGGAACTCCACGATCTGCACGTCGTCCATGGTCATGTCGTTCAGGCGGAGCATGCTCTCGATGCCCTTGTGCTCCGTGATGCGCCACCAGTCGTTCTTGATCGTGTTCAGGCTCTTCGAGAGGCCGATCTTCTTGCCCTTCAGGTCCTTCATCCGGAAGATCGGATCCGCGGCCCGCACCATCATGCAGCCGCCCTCGGAGACCCAGGTCGCGCCCAGGAGCCGCGTCCGACGGATGTCGGCGTTCACCTGAATCGGCGGATAGAGGCCGCCGAAGCGGATCAGGTTGTCGAGGTTGTGGATGTAGTGCGGGTAGAAGTCGTTCTCGCGGCGGCTCCGGAAGAACGAGTAGTCGACGCCGATCTTCTTGAAGTCCGTCTTGCACCACCCCAGCTCCTGGTCGATGTTGTTGGCCGACACCATCGGGCAGTTGGTGAAGTACACCTCTTTCCAGTTCAACGGCACCGTGCTGAGCTTCTTGCTTTCGGCCATGTGCATCATCTCCCCTGAAAATATCCCCTGGCCCGCAGGCGCAGCGGAATGCCTTCTTCGTCCTTCTTGCGCGTGCTCGCTATGATTGCGTCCGGTCCTCGTCCTCCCGTCGGTGGCGGCTACGCCTGGTGCCAGGTCACGTCGACCGGCTTTCGCGCCGGAACCCGCTGGTACTTCTCGGCGGGATAGCCGATCACGAACGTCCCGTAGGGCACGTGTCCTTGCGGTATCTTCAGCGCCTCGATCAGCGGCGGGTAGGCTTGCGCGGCGGTGTTGATGCTGCCGGTGAAGGTCGTTCCCAGGCCGAGTCCGGGTGCCGCCAGCTGAATCTGGTGAATGGCGATCATGGCAGCGGGAGGCGCCGTCCTCTCGTCCTTCGGGGCCAGCGCCTGGATGACGCAGGGAGCCCCCCGGGAAATGCGGTCCTCGCCGCCGTCCCACGCTTCGACGAACACCTCCAGGTTGGCCTCCTGGTAAAGAGCTGGGTTCTTCTCCTTGACCGCCTTCATCCAGTCGATGGTCATCTGGGCGATCCGGTGGACCTCGGCCGGATCGTTGACCACGAGCCAGCGGACGACCTGGCGGTTGGCCCCGTTGGGCGCCCAGCGGGCCACGTCCAGCAGCTGCAGGATCTTGTCCTTCTCGACCGGCTTCTTGATGTAGCGCGGACGGAGCGCCTCGAGATCAGGTACTGCCTCACCCGGTCCCACTTCGGGATCAGGTGGATGTCGATCGGCTCGCAGTCCTCGGGCCCCATCGAGCGCTGGTGCATGGCCTCGGTCGGGCAGATGGCCACGCAGTGGCCGCAGTCGATGCAGAGGTCCCAGCCGTTCTTGATCGGAACGGGGAACTCCTCCCCCTTGGTGATCAGGCCTCCGGGACAGGCACGGATGCAGCCGCCGCAGCCGATGCAGAGGCTCTCGTCGGCCTTGATGATCGTCTTCGTCTCCATGAGCTCGTTCATCCTCACATCTCCGAGAACTGGATGACGACCTTGATGTCGTCGGGCGTCCTCTCCAGGGCCTTCTTGAAGTCCTCCGGCTTCTCCCGGCGGGTGATCAGGCGCGAGAGCCACGCGCGGTCCGCCCGCGCCAGGGCCTGGGACGCCTTGTACCAGTGGCGCTTGTTCGCGTTCACGCTCCCGACGATGACGTTGTTCCGGAGGACGACCTTCGCCGACACGTCGGCGACGGCGTAGCCGGTCCGCCCGCCCTGTCCGACGCCCGTCAGGCACACGACCCCGCCCGAGCCGATCTTCTGGAACGAGTCGGCGATCAACGCGCCGACACCGGTGCACTCGATGATCGCGTCCGGCTCGAACGGCAGGTCCAGGACGCTCCCGGAGTGGTAGGTCGCGCCGAGCGCCCGCACGAGGTCCGGCTTCGGGCCGCTCTCGACGCGGTCGAGGACGTGGACCTCCTTCCCGTGCAGGCGCGCCGCGCACGCCGCCAGCAGGCCGATCGGGCCCGCGCCGGTCACGAGCATCGTCTCCGCCTCCCAGAAGGAGCGCCGGCCGACCATGACGACCTGCTCGAGCGCCTTGGCGATCACGGTCATCGGCTCGAGCAGCACGCCGAGGATCCCGAGGGAGGGGTCCACCCTGACCGCGTACTCGGGCTCGATGCGCCAGCGCTCGGACATGTACCCGTGGATCTCCTTGATCCCGCGCTCGGTGTACTGGCCGTTCCGGCACATGTCCCACTCGCCCACCGCGCAGTTGGGGCAGGGGACGGGATCCGGGCGGCGAACGATGCCGACCACGAGATCGCCCTTCTTGAGCCCGCCGCTCGGGCCCGGGTCGATCACCCGTCCGAGAGACTCGTGGCCGAGCACGAGGCGCGTCTGCCCCGGCGGAGCCCAGCCGTACTTGCCCTCGGCGATCTCGACGTCCGTCCCGCAGACGCCGACGGCCACGGCCTCCACCAGCACCGACCCCTCGCGGGCGTCGGGCTCGGGAACGTCCTCGAGCCGGGCGCTCCCGGGCTTCTTGGGCTCGACGGTGATCGCCTTCATCGTCGTCACACTTCCCTCCTTTGACGGCTCTCGCCTGATCCTCGCGGAACGCCGCCGCGGCGTGCCGGTTGGTCGGGAAGAAACGGCCCGGCTCGATCAGCTCCATCAGCTCGTACTTCTCCAGCCAGGAGCGGAAGGACCGGTCGGCGCGGCTGACGGCGAAGGTGACGCCGCGTTTGGCCACCATGGTGATCGCCTGCCGCAGGACCTGCGCGCCGGTGGTGTCGACGTCGACCATCGCCTCTGCGTCCAGCACGAACCAGCGCACGGGGCTGCGCGCCCGGGCGAGAAGCTGCTCGACCTCGTCGAGGAAGAGGGTCGCGTTGGCGAAGTAGAGCGGGGCGCCGAACCGGTACACGACCAGGCCCGACGAGCCGGAGGCCTGCCCGGCGTCCACGGGAACGAAGTGACTGCCGTCGGGCGCCTCCTCGAGCGCCGACGTCTCCGGACGGGACGCCCGCCGGATCACGTCGACGAGCGACAGCAGGAAGGCGATGGCGACGGCGCGCAGCGGACCCAGGGCCAGCACGCTCACCAGGCAGGTGGCGGCGATCCAGAAGTCCGAGCGGCGCATCCGCCACAGCTCGCGCAGCTCGTGGACCTCGATCAGCGACAGCACCGCGTTGGCGACGATCCCGGCCAGGGCCGCGTTGGGGAGAAACGCCAGCACGTCGGTGAAGAAGAGCATCACCACCGCGATCGTCCCGGCCGCCACCAGGCTGGGCAGCTGGCTCTTCGCGCCCGAGGCGTCCATCGCCGCCGAGCGGGAGGGGCTGTTGCCGGTGAGCAGCGAGCCGGTGAAGCCGGCCGCGATGTTGGCCGCGCCGTAGGCGAAGAGCATCTGATCGCCGTCCGCCTTGTAGCCGTACTTGCTGCTGTAGCTGCGGACGACGAGCAGGCCTTCGCAGAGGAGAATGGCCACGATCGCCAGGGCGCTCGGCAGCAGCCGCAGGTAGTCGGCCGCCGGGATGGCGGGCAGGGTCAGCGTCGGGGGGCCCGAGGGCATCGCGCCGAGCACGCCGACGCCCTTGGCCGCGAGGTCGAACACCGCCACGATGACCGTCAGCAGCGCCAGGGCCACGAGCGCCCCGGGGATCTTCGGCGCATACCGCTTGAGCAGCCGGACGATCAGGAAGGCGCTGACCCCGATCGCCACCGAGTACAGGTTGGCGCGGGGGATGGATTGGACGAGGGCGATGACCTCGACGAAGTAGCCCTCGGTCTCGACCGAGCTCGCCATGGCCTCCTTGATCCGCTCCGCCGCCATCAGCACGCCCGCGCCCGCGTCGGCCACGTGGGGGGCCGCGAGGATCTTCCGCACCTGGTTGGTGAGCACCTCGATGCCGAGGCCGGTGATGAAGCCCGCCATCACGGCGCGCGACAGGAAGTTGGCGAGGAACGCCAGCCGGAAGAGCCCAGAAGACGAGGAACAGCAGGCCGCAGACCACGGCCAGGGCGAGGGCGTACTGCAGGCGCAGCGGGTCCCCGGGCGCGGCGAAGGCGACCAGGGCGGCGCCGACCAGCCCGGCCATGGAGGCATCCGGGCTGGTCACCAGGTGGCGCGAGCTCGTGAGCAGGGCGAACACCGCCAGCGGGATGATGGCCGCATAGAGGCCGGCCACGGGGGGCAGGCCGGCCACCTGCGCGTAGCCGATGTTGAGCGGGATCATCAGGGCGGCCAGGGTGATGCCCGCCGAGACCTCCCGGGGGACGTCGGCCAGCCTGACGCCTTTGAGCCCCGCGAAGGGCCGAGGCCAGCGGATCCTGGCGAGCACGCCGGGGGCAGAGTCACTCATGGCTTCAGACTCCTCGGGGCTTCGGCCTGCGTGTTCGTCTTCGCCGCCGGCGCGGGCGCCGGACCGGCCCACTTGCGGTACAGCAGGCGCGCGGTGCGCGTGATGGGCCCTCGCACCAGGACGTACGGCACGACGGCGCAGACGACCGCCACGATCAGCACCTGCCCGGGGTAGACCCAGCGGAAGACCATCAGCTGGTACGCGGTGTCGAGCACGATGGCCATGAGGAAGACCCGGCCGACGTCCTTCATCGCGCTGCGGAAGAGCCGACGCCGCTCGACCGGGTCCGTGATGAACGCCCCGAGGAACGCCGGCCGCCCTTCGCGGGCGTCCTTCCAGTCGGCTCGGAGCGCGAGGAGGGTGACCACCGTGGGCATGACCACCAGCCGGAAGTTCAACGGTCCGCTGAACCGGCCGATGAGCTGGTCGACCAGGTACCTCAGAAAGTCCAGGATCGCGTCCATGGCTCACCCGCCTCGCGTCACACCACGGCGCGGTGCGAGCGGGCGAGCATGCCGCCCGAGATGCTCCGGGCCTTGAAGCCGTTCTGGAGCAGGATGCGCGTCGCGTAGTAGGCGCGCACGGCGGAGCGGCAGATGACCAGGATCTCCTTGTCGCGGGGCAGCTCGCCGAGGCGGGCGCGCAGCTGCGGCAGCGGGATGTTGACGGCGCCCGGGACCGACTCGACGGCGAGCTCCGGGGGGTTGCGCACGTCGAGCAGGAAGCCGTCCCCGACGCCGTCCCAGTGGACGATCGGCATGTCGCCACGGAGCAGGTTCGCCGGCGACCATCCCCGCGAAGTTGACGGGGTCCTTCGCGCTGCCGAACGGCGGCGCGTAGCACAGCTCGGCCTCCTCGAGGTCGTAGACGGTCGCCTTCATCTGGATCGCCATCGCGAAGGCGTCGACCCGCTTGGCGACGCCGTCCTCGGAGAGCAGCTGCGCGCCGAGGAGGCGCCCGTCCTTCTTCCGGAAGAGGACCTTCATCGCCATCATCTTGGCGCCCGGGTAGTAGCCGGCGTGGGAGTTCTGGTAGATGTAGAGCTTCTCGAAGTCCGTCTCCCCCAGCCTGCCGGAGGACCTTCTCGCTGGGGCCGGTCTGGCCGATCTCGCCCTCGAAGATCTTGCAGATCGAGGTGCCCTGCGTGCCGCGGTAGCGCGACTTGCGGCCGGCGATCACGTCGGCGGCGATGCGGCCCTGGCGGTTGGCCGGCCCGGCGAGCGGGATGAGCGTCCACTGGCCGGTGACGAAGTCCTTCACCTCGACCGCGTCGCCGACGGCGAGGATGTCGGGGTCGCTCGTCGTCATGTGCTCGTCGACGCGGATGCCGCCCGCGCTGGCCGATCTCGAGGCCGGCGGCCTTCGCGAGCGCCGTCTCCGGCCGCACGCCGATCGCGAGGATCACGACGTCCGCCGGGTGGGCCTTGCCGGACTCCGTGAGGACCTCGAGCGCGCCGTCCGCGGCCTGACGGAACCCGGCGACGCCGTCGCTCGAGCTGGAGATTCACGCCGTGCTTGACGAGGTAGCGCTCGACGAGGCGCGACATCTCCGGGTCGAGCGGCGGCATGACCTGGTTCGAGCTTCTCGACGAGGGTCACCTCGAGCCCGAGGTGGGCGAAGTTCTCCACCATCTCGAGGCCGATGAACCCGCCGCCGACCACCACCGCGCGCTTCGGCTTCGTCACGACCTGGTGCCCGGTGTACGAGTCCATCCCGGTCTTCGTCTCCTCGCCGCGGTGCAGCCACTCGCGGATGGTCCGGGCGTCCGGGACGGTCCTCACGGAGAAGATCCCCGGGAGGTCGATGCCGGGCAGCGGCGGGCGGATCGGGGCCGCGCCGGGCGAGAGCACCAGCTTGTCGTAGGGCTCGGTGGTCACCTCGCCGGTCTTGACGTCGCGCAGGTCCACGGTCTTCTTCTTCGGCGACGATGGCGACCGCCTCGCAGCCGGTGCGGCACCTCGATGTTGAACATGGCGCGGAACATCTGCTCCGTCGCCACCAGCAGGCTCGACTCCTCCGGGATGACACCCGAGACGTGGTAGGGCAGCCCGCAGTTCGCGTACGAGACGTACGGGCCGCGCTCCACCATGAGGATCTCGGCCTTCTCGTCCAGCCGGCGCAGGCGCGCCGCGCAGGACGCCCCGCCCGCCACTCCGCCGACGATGATGACCTTCATGACTCGCCTCCTGCTGTGACGAAGCGTCGCTACTTCACTTCTTCGAAGACCGCCTTCACCCTGCCCCTGCGGACCGCGCGCTCGAGGGCGTCGTGGTCCTTCTCGTTCTGGTCGGCGTAGGCCGCCCCGAAGGCCGCGATGGCCTTGTCGAACACGTCGCTCTTGCCCATGTAGCCGCTGAGCGTGGCGGAGCTCCCGGACCGGGCGTGGGCGAGGGCGAGGGCCCTTCCGCACCACGTGGCGTAGAGGTCCATCTCGGCGGGCCCGAAGCTCTCCACGCGGACGCTGATCTTGATGTCCCGCAGCTGGCGGATGAAGAAGTGGCGCCCCCGGGGGCCCCGGCTCCACCCGAGGAACATGTCGCTGGCGGGCTGCATGAGCCGGTAGCCGTGAACGACACGCTGGCCGTGGTTCGGGAACACGGTCGCGCCGGCGTACGGCTCCAGGACCGAGGCGCGCGCCTCCTTGACCTGGAGGAACAGGGGGTCGCCCTCGCCGGCCATCAAGAGGAACACCCAGCAGGCGGTCCCGACGCTCCCGATTCCCACCACCTTGATCGCGGCATCCCGGAGCTCGAAGCGGTCCAGCACGGACTGGTAGGCCGGCTGGAGGGTGTCACGGTACCCGGCCAGTGCGTCGAGGACGGTCTTGTGGATCTCGCCCGGGGGAGAGTCCACGTCGTGGAAGATGGTGGGGAGCTGGTCCTTGATGACCGGCATCTCCCCCTTGTGCTCGACGAGCTTCGGGAAGATGTCCTCGGCGACGCTCTTCGCCCGCTCCTTCTGCAGTCGCTTGAGGGCCCGCTGGCGGAACTCGGGGCTCTTGATGCCCGCCACCAGCTCGTCCGCCCCCAGCGCCTGGTACCACAGCTCCAGCGTCTTCATCCGGCTGAACCCGGCCATGCTCTCCCGGTAGGTGCGGACGCAGGTCGTGGCCACGTCCCTGGCCGTGGCGCCTTTCAGGCCGTTGTCCCGGGACGCGACGACGAAGCTCGCGGCGAGCCGCTTGACGTCCCACTCCCACGGAGCCGGGAGGGTCTCGTCGAGGTCGTTGATGGAGAAGATGACCCTGCGCTCCGGGGTGGCGAAGCCTCCGAAGTTGCACAGGTGCGCGTCCCCGCAGCACTGGACGCGGACCCCGCTGGACGGTGTCGACGCCAGGTCGGCCGCCATCGTGAGGGCCGACCCCCGGTAGAACGTGAACGCGGAGCGCACCATGCGACCGTGTCGAAGCGGGAGCAGCTCGGGCAGGCGTCCCTTCTCCGCCGCGAGGACCAGCTCGACGGCGTCCCGCCGTTTCGCGGGGGCCTTCCAGTCCGCATGCGACTCTCGAGGGCACCTCGCCCGGAGCGCCTTTCCCGCCGCGTACCGCTCCGCCCACGTTCGGCCTCGCTCTTTCGGGGACGTCATCGCACTCCTCCTTCGGCTGATGGCCGAGCCTCGGAAATGGCCCCTGGCCACGACGCCTCCCGGAAGCGGGAGCCGACGGCTGGTTTGCGCTCAGCGGCCAGCGGGCTGCCCCCCCGACCTGCGCGACCGCTCGATCAGCTCCATCCCGTTCGTGGCGGACACGTAGTCGAAACGCACCTCGGGAGGACCGTCCGAGAGCTCGATCGCTCCGAGAATCCGGCGGTAGGACTCCGAGCGCAGGTGGGCCTCGAGCGCCTCCTGGGACTCCCACCTCTCGACGAGCACGACCGCCTGCTCCGGGCCCTGCTCCTCGTAGATGTGGCAGGCGACGCAGCCGGGCTGGGCCAGCAGAGGCCCTTGAACCGTCCGGAAGACCCTCAGTACCTCCGCACGCCGATCCGGCGCCGGCAGGATCGTGACCGTTCCGACGACCATGCCCGTCGTTGCATTGCTCGTTTCGTGCCGGGGTCGGTCGCGTCGAGGCGATCCGGCTAACTCATTGGCTGGTCGGGCGCAAGGGCCGTTCAGGGGCCTCGCCTCGAGAACGATCAGAGGGGGAAGGGACCGGGGGAGGTCCCGGGGTCCGTATTTGGTCCGTCCTTTGTTGTCCGCAGGCGGGCGAGAGCGCCTACGCCGAGCCCGCCTCTCCCAGGCCGGGCGGCCGGATCCCCAGCTTCTTCATGCGACTGTAGAGGGTCGACGCGTTGAGCCCCAGCATCGCGGCTGCGCCCTTGGGTCCCTTGATCCGCCCACCTGTCGTCTCGAGCGCCCGGAGGATCGTGCTCGCGCTCGGCAGTCGGCCAGCGTCCGCGACGGCGCCACCGGCCGCGGCGGCGTCGACCATCGGCACCCGCAGCGTGTCGCCGGTGGTGAGGATGGCGCCGTGCTCGATCACGTTCTTCAGCTCGCGGACGTTCCCGGCCAGGGATGGCGCTGGAGCGCCTCCATCGTCTTGCGCGGCACCTGGGTGATCTTCTTGCCCATGCGGGAGGAGAACTCCTCGAGGAACGTCCAGACCAGCAGCGGGATGTCCTCCGCCCGCTCGCGCAGCGGCGGCACGCGGATCGGGAAGACGTTGAGGCGGTAGTAGAGGTCCTCCCGGAAGCGTCCCTTGTCGGATGTCCTCCAAGAGGTCGCGATTGGTGGCCGCGATCAGGCGCACGTCGACCTTGATCGTCGTGGGGCTACCCAGCCGCTCGAACTCGCCCGTCTCCAGGACGCGCAGCAGCTTGGCCTGCACCTCGAGCGACAGCTCGCCGATCTCGTCGAGGAAGAGCGTCGAGCCGTCCGCGACCTCGAAGCGCCCGATCTGCCGAGTCAGGGCCCCGGTGAAGGCGCCCTTCTCGCGGCCGAACAGCTCACTTTCAATGAGCCCGGACGGCAGCGCGGCGCAGTTGACCCTCACCATCAGATGGCTCCGGCGAGGGCTGAGCCGGTGGATGGCCTGGGCGACGAGCTCCTTGCCGGAGCCGGTCTCGCCGCGCACGAGCACCGAGGAGTTCGTGGGCGCGACCTGCTCCACCAGGCGGAGGACCTTCTGGATCGCGGGGCTCTGCCCGGTGACCTCGCCGTGCGCGTGCACGACCTTGATCTCAGCCTTGAGGTAGTCGCTCTCGGCCTGGAGCCGGTCCTTCAGTCGCCCGATCTCCGCGTACGACTGCCTCAGGGCCTCCTCGCGTTGCCGTCTCTCCGTGATGTCGCGGAGGACACCGTACGTCTTGACCGTCCGTCCGGTGGCGTCGCGCGTGGCTATGCGGGCCAGGTGATGAATCCACCTCTCCCCACGGGCCGGATGCAGGAAGCGATACTCGGTGGAGGGCTGCTCCAGAGTCCCGTCGTGCAACCGCTGGCGCTCGTCCAACACGCGCTGGCGGTCGTCAGGGTGCAGATGCTCCATCCAGAACTCCAAGGGCCCGACGCCCTCCTCCCGTTCCGGGGGGACACCGCAGAGGTCGTGAAACCGGTCGTCCGTGAACATGATGCGTTCGCTGAGGTCCACCTCGTAGAACCCAAGGCCGGCGAGGTCGGCACCCGCCTTCAGGCGAGCCTCGCTCGTGCGAAGTTCCTCTTCGACACGCTTCCGCTCGGTGATGTCTTCCACCACGGAGATGAATTGCCGGGGTTCGCCCGCGGCGGTCCGCACGAGCGAGACGGTCAAGTTGACCCACACCAGGGAACGATCCTTGCGGATGTAGCGCTTCTCCATCGAGTAGGTTTTGATCCCGCCGGCCAGAACCTGGCCCACGTGACTCAGGTCTGCCTCCAGGTCCTCGGGGTGAGTGATGTCCTGGAAGGTCATCCGCAGCAGCTCCTCGCGCGGGTAGCCGACGATGGTGCAGAACTTGTCGTTGACTCGCAGCCAGCGCCCGTCGGTTCCGACATGGGCGATGCCTACCGCCGCCTGTTCGAACGTGGCCCGGCCGAGCTCCTCGCTCTCCCGCAGGCTCAGCTCGTGGCGCCTCGGAGCGAGCGCGTTGGTGAGGACTTGTGCGACCAGTTGCAGCCGCTTCACCAGCCCGTCCGGCCAGCGGCGCTTCGCCCGCAGGGTGTTGAAGGCCAGGGCACCAACGGGCGGCTCGCCCCCCACCGCAAGCGGGAGCGTCAGGTTCGACTTGATGCCGAGACGGCGGGCGTTCTCCCGGTCGACGGCGGCCTCCGCCGGCATCTCCTCCAGCGAAGAAAGGGCGACCATGCGGCCGGCCCGCATCTGCTGGAAGACCCAAGGGAAGAACTCCTGGCGCAGCGGCTCAGGAGGTAGCAGACCTTCCTGGGCGTAGTAGGCGTGGGTTGGCGTGATGGCACCCGGGGCCGCACCCGACCATTGCCAAAGCGCGGCCAGATCGATGCCGAGAGGCTCGGAGACGCGGCGCAGCGCGTCTTGGATCTCGCGGTCCACCTCGCCCGGGGGCAGGTTGATGAACCGGGAGGAGAGGTCGGAAACCAGCGTCTTGAGCTCGAGAAGACTCTCGGGCTGCGCGGCGGGGCGCTGCGACGGATCGTCCGCGGACATTCAGGCAGAGTATGCACCAGACGGACGGAATGGCGACTCACGGACGCTATCCTGTCTTTCCATCGCACCGCTACATGCCTCGGATCGGAGCCCCAGTGTCGCGGCTCTTGCTTTCCGGTCGCGCCCCTCACGAGTAAGGAAGGCAGAGGTGAAACGAGCCGTGATGGGATGCGCGCTGGCAGCCATCGCCGTCGCCCTGGTCACCGGTCGGCCGGCCGAGGCCCAGGACCTCCAAGAAAAGGTCGCGGCAGCGAAGCAGTCGGCCGCGCAGAACCAGCAGGCGCTGCGCTCGTACACGTGGCTCGAGAAGGCCGAGATCAGCCTCAAGGGCGAGGTCAAGAACACCACGGTCAACTCCTGCCGGTACGGGCCGGACGGCAAGGTTCAGAAGACCCAGGCCCCTCTCGAAACACCTCGGGCGGCGGCCCCTACCCCCTCCACCACTCGACGGGGCACGACCTGACGGACCGCTGCTACCGTTCTGCTACCATTCCATCGGGTCTGGGCGGGTCTCAGCCGGTCTCGTCCTCGTTCGGTTTCTTGGTCTGCGGCCCACTTGGACCCTCTGGGCCCCGCTCAGACTCCCCCCCAGGCTCCTTCGCAATCAGGAGGTCGCGGGTTCGAGCCCCGCGCGGTCCACCAAACCAGTCAGGGGCGGCCAAATCGCTCCGCGCGGCTGCTGCTGTTGGGTGGACCGCTCGCCCCGATGAACCTGCTCCGGCAGGTCGATGAGGTCGCGAGCCTGAGTCATCGTGGGCGCCTCGGATCCGCGCCGACCTTGCCCTCAACCGATCGCGTCCAGCAGTTCCGACGCGAGCGCGACGCACGAGGCCCGGATCGTCGCGGGGTCCTCCAGGCCCTCGGTGGCACGCACCACCATCTCCACGCCGTTCGCGTCCGGCCTGCCGAAGAGGTGACGCAGGAGTTCGAGCGCCTCCCCGGTGACCGCCCGGGAGACATCCTGGTCCTGGAGGCGACGAATCGACTCCACGAGGGGCGCCGTGTCGATGCCCCGCAGTAACCGAAAGATGTCGAGAGCATCCTTGTCGCCAAGGCGGTCGGGCTGATCCTCACGCTCCCCGATCTTGTGGAGCTTGCTCACGAGCAGCGCGGCCGGCCCGGCGACCCGGACTCTCAGGCGCCGGGGGTCATCGTCCAGGCTGCCCAACTCCATGAAGCTGCTGTCGACGAGGGCGCCCTCGAGTCCCTTGACCTTCCGGGCCACCCTGTTGCCATGAGCCCCGAGACGCGCTCCCCGGCGACCCTCTCCTCCGACCGCCTCCGGCACGAGGAGGTCGAGCTCGACGTCGTCACGCGTCCAGATGCCGGGCTGTTCGGTTGCAGCGAAGCCCGCGTCTCGGAGAGCGTCCTCGAGCAGGGGCGCGTCGCCCAGCTCCGTCGGCCGGATGACGAGATCTCCGTCCTTCGTGTAGGGAGCGACCGCCAGGTCTCCCTCTCCAACGTGCAGGTAGACTGCCTGCGCCCCCACCAGCACGAGAGCCTCCCCGTGAGGCGCGAGGGCGACGAGAGCATCCAGCAGCACTCGGCGCGCCTCGACGTATTCGCGATCAGGCTTCCCAGCCACGGACGTTCTCCTGCATCCAGCGAAGCAGCTCCTCGCCCTCTGACGGTCCCCGGCCGGGGCTCGTCAGCAGGTCCGCAGCCACCTGGCTGAGGGCGGCAAAGACGAGGCCCTCCTCGGCCCGCGTCCGCTCGAACACCACGGGATCGTACGGGCGGAGCAGCAGGAGATTGGCCCCCGCATCCGCAGGGCGGACGCCGAGCGCCTCGGCGAGTTCCTCGGGCTTCTCGGCATAGACGGTGGCGAGGCGCGGCGGCGCCGGGGCACGGTGGCGCGAGGCGGCCAGAGAACCCGTGATGCTGTAGCCGCTGAGCCCCCGCAGACCGTCCAGCACCGATGAAAGGCCTCGCGGTGCCAGGTAGCTGATCGATTCGTTCGACCGCTGCAGGCCGTAGTCCTGCACCCACCGGCGAACGAGTCCGGGGCGGCGCACCCGTTCGATGCGCCCCGCCTCGCCGCGCTCGATGAGGGCCTCTCGATCAAGGAGCCCGGCGACCCGCGCCACCGAGCCGAGAGACGTCGAGGCCCTCTCCGCCAGCTCGCGGACACCGTAAGGGGGCTCGAGATCGCAGAGCGAACGGACCACACGACCGGCCGTTCGACCCTTGAGCGACCGGAGCGGGCGGGCGACGGCGCCTGGGTCCTTGTCACTCCCCTGGCCCTCGATGAACAGACCCGGTCGCTCCAGCACCAAGCGGATGTTGCCGGTCGCGTCGGCGTAGCTCGCCCCAGCGTCCCGAAGCAGTTCGCGCGTCCGGAGACTGAAGAACGGGGCGAGGAATAGAAGTGGTCTCCCTTCTGCCACCTTCTGCAGCCGGAGCACGGCCCTTGGAACATCCCTCGGGTCCAGAGATCCCGCGCCCTCCACGGCGAAGGCGGAAGAGGAGCCGTCCGGCGAGCCGATCTCCAGGATCTGGTCCAGCTCCGAGCTCGCCGCCCGTTGAGCCGCCCGCCAACCCGCCGGCAAACGAACCACGATCGCCTTCAGTAACTCGTCGAGCATCGTTCCGGAACTTCGCCTGTTCCACGACATGCGGAACAGGCTATATTACGGAACAAAGAGAGTCAAATGCTGACTCATAGAGCCCAGTAGGAACCCAGCCCTCACACGGGCACAAAGCAGGGCTGCAGACTCCGCGAGGCTGCGGATCGTCATCCAGCCTCTATTTCATCCGGTCGGGCCGGTCTCAGCCGGTCTCGCCCTCGTCGAGCTTCCTTGCCCGGCGCACGCACTTACAGACGGCGCTGGACATCATCCCAGACTCAACGCCATGCGCTTGATGTTCAGCAGATGCGTATAGGTGACGTTGTCGGTGATGGAATTCCGGCCATACGTACCGCAGCCCAGTGTCAGCGAAGGGGTCAGGCCATTGCCCAGGCCGATGCAGCCCTGCGTCCCCGGCGTATTGACCAGTATCCGGCTGACCGGCATTTGGAGGCTGAACTGCTCCGCTGACGCCTGGCTGCGGCTGTGGATGATGGCCGTGTGCCCGCTGCCCTCCTGGGCCAGGATGGCCCGGCACATCTCGAAGCCCTCTGCTTCACCGTGCACGGTGAAGAGGGGCAACACGGGCGCCAGCTTCTCGTGACCGTATGGGCCGGACATCTCATCGGCCGCGGCCGGAATGACCAGCAGCCGCAGCGTCTTGTCGAATGAGAGCCCCGCCTGTTGCGCGATGAACTGCGCCGACTTGCCCACCAATGCGCGCTGAACGGTGTGGTTGTCGAAGTCGAAGATCTTCTGTGCGCAGCCTTCCTTTTCCTGCGGCGTCAGCACACGGGCGCCGCAGGCTTCCAGCTGCTCCACGAAGGCCGCACGGACCGAGGCGTCCACCACCAGGTTGTTCTCCGAGCCGCAGATGACGCCGTTGTCGAACGCCTTGCTCTGCACGATCATCTGCGCCGCGGCGGCCGAGGTCGGCGTCGGCGCAGATCAGGACCGGCGCATTGCCGGCCCCGACGCCGATGGCCGGGGTGCCCGAGCTATAGGCGGCCTTGACCATGCTCGGTCCCCCGGTGGCCAGGATGAACGCGACCCCCGGATGCTTCATGAACATCGCCGTCTTGCGCCGGCTGCCTCGCTCGCGGACCCACTGCACCAGCTCGACGGGTGCGCCGTGCTGCTGCAGCACCGCCTGGATGATCTCGCCCGTCTGGTTCCCAACCCCCAGCGCGTTGCGGTGGCAGCTCACGATCAGGGCATTGCGCGCCTTGAGACAGATCAAGGTCTTGAAGACGAAGGTGGAGACTGGATTGGTCAGCGGGACCATGCCGAACACGACCCCCATGGGGCTGGCGATCTCGGTCACCCGGCGGGCTTCATCTACGTCGATCTTGCCGGCCGCCGGCCGGTCGACCAAGGACCGCCAGACGTTGTGGCAGGCAAAGCGGATCTTGATCACTTTGTCGGCGGCTACGCCGATGCCGGTCTCCTGCACGCAGGCTTCGGCCAGGGCCGGGGCCGCAGCCGCGACCGCGTCGGCTATCGCGTGCAGCAGCGCATCGATCCGTTCCTCCGGCCAATCCGCCAGCTCGCGCTGCGCCGCCGCGGCGCGCGCCACCATCGCATGCGTATCGGCGTCGATCTCGTCGGCAAAGAGGTATTCCGCCACTTTGGCCGCCCCATGGCGCAGCTTGGCCGACAGATCCCGGCCCACGGCTTGCAGAATGGTGAGGCCGATGGCCGGGTGCTGTTCGCAGAGGCGCTCGAAATCCGCCTTGGCAAACCAGCGCGCGGCGACGTCGGTGTGCGCGTAGGCGCTGGCCGGGAAGGGGCTGCCGTCGAGCAGAAAGACGTCGCCCAGGAACATCCCCGGTCCCATGTAGTCCAACACGCTGTCGGAATCGGTTTCAAGGCAGTGAACTTCGACTCGGACCTCGCCTTGATCGATGAGATAGCAGCCGAGCGGCGGCTCGGCTGCATGCAGCACGCATTCCCCCCTGGCAAATCGGACGGGATGGAAATACGCCTGCACCTCTTTCGATTCGGACTCGGAGAGCTGATCCAGGAAAGACATCTTCGTTCCCTCCAGTGGCTGGCCGGTTCATGCGGTCGGGGATGGATGCCGCTCGCCGCGGATGCGGTATCGACTGTTCGTTCCCATGCGAGATGAACCCGGGAAGTGAGTCAATGATCCCGAGGGCTCTACCGTCGCCTTCATGCCACAGGCCGAGCCAGTACATGAGCGCGTATCCGTTGGGCGTCGTCCAGAGGGCGTCCAGCCGCTTCAGGTGGCGCCAGGCGGTGAGGACGCCCAGCGTGCCGATCCTGGGGCATACTCCTCGCTCGATGAAGGTCTTCACGGCGGCCGCGGCCGTCGAGCCCGGGGTGGTCGTGGCGACGCCCTCGCCCTCGGCTTCACCGCACACGGCCACCACCGCATGGTGGACCCTGCTGGCACTCGCCGGCGGGCACTGCGCCGTGGACTGCTGCTCGGGCATCTGGCCGGTGTTCAAGACGCTGGCGCACCTCGACATCGCCACCGCCGGCCTGATCGCGACGATCGGCAGCATGACCGGCAACGGCCTCCAGCTCGCCTTCGGCGTGCTCGCCGACCGCGGCTGGCGCAAGCGACTGATCGTCACGGGCGTCGCGGTCGCGGGCACCGTCACCCTGGTTCCGTGGGCGGTGCGCTCCTACCCGATCATGGGCGCCCTGGTCCTGGTGTCGGCCGTCGGCTCGGCGGCCTTCCACCCCTCCGCCACGGGAGCCGCGGCCAACCTCTCGCGCCGGCGCGTCGGCTTCATGATCGCCGTGTTCCTGGCGGGTGGCTACCTCGGCTATTCCCTGTCGCAGTTCCTGTTCTCCGCCGTCTACGAGTCGGCACACACCCTCACGCCGGTCATCGCCCTCCTGCCCCTCGCCATGGCCGCCGCCATCGCCTTCGGCCTGCCGGCCCCGGCCGAGACGCGCCGGCAGCCCGGTGTCGAGTGGCGGACGTTGCGCAGCCACCTGGGCTCTCTCGTCCCGCTCTTCGCCGTCCAGACGTTCGCGAGCGCGGTCAACATCTCGCTCATCTTCCTGCTGCCCGACCTGATGGTCTCGCGTCACGCCGCGCCGTGGATGGTCCGCGGCGGCGGCCACTTCGCATTGATCGCGGGCGGTTGCCTGTCGCTCGTCCCGGCGGGCCAGGCCTCGGATCGCTGGAGCGCGCGGCGCATGCTCGTGTTCGCCAACCTGACCACGGCGCTGGCGCTGGGGGTCCTGCTGCTGCGCGACAGCACGTCCACGCTCGATCTCCTCGTCGTGACGGCGGTCGGCGCGTTCAACGGCATCAACAACATCGCCGCCGTGGCCGAGGGCAATCGGCTCCTGCCGGGTCAGGCCAGCGCCGTGAGCGCGCTGCTCATGGGGCTGCCCTGGTGCGTCGCCGCCCTGGGCCCGGTCGTCGCGGGCGTCCTCGCCGATCCCGCCCGCGGCGGAACCCCGGCCGGGGCCCTGGGCTGGTTCATGCTGCTGATGCCCCTCGGGCTCGCCGCCGCCCTTCGCGTCCGGTCGAGAACGGCTGATCGACTATCATCCCAAGGCAGAGAGAACTGAGCTGGCGACGAGGAACATCCCATGAAACACGATGTGATTGTCGTCGGCGGCGGGATCGTCGGCCTGGCCACCGCACATCGCTTGCTCGAACACCGACCCGGCCTGCGGCTGCTGTTGCTGGAAAAGGAGCCGAAGCTGGCCGCGCACCAGACCGGCAACAACAGCGGCGTTCTGCACTCGGGCCTGTACTACAAGCCCGGTTCGGAGAAGGCGAAGCTCAGCGTCAGCGGCCTCCAGCAGATGATCGCCTTCTGCCGCGAGCACGGCGTCAAGCACGAGCAGTGCGGCAAGATCGTCGTCGCCACCTCCCCCGAGGAGCTGCCCCGCCTCGAGAGCCTCTGGGAGCGCGGCAACGCCAACGGCCTGCAGGGCCTGCGCCGGCTGACGCCGGAGCAGATCCGGGAGATCGAGCCCCACGCCGCCGGCATCGCTGCCATCCACGTGCCGCAGGAGGGGATCGTGGATTACCCGGCGGTCTGCGAGAAGCTGGCCGAGCTCATCCGGGAGCGCGGCAGCGAAATCCGCCTGAACACCCGCGTGCTGAAGATGGTCCAGGAAGCCGGCGAATGGGTGGCGGAGACCTCGGCCGGCGCCTTGCGCGCCCGCTTCATCGTCACCTGCGGCGGCCTGCACTCCGACCGGCTCGTCAAGGCTGCCGGCCAGAGGCCTTCGGCCAAGATCGTCCCCTTCCGGGGCGAGTACTTCAAGATCAAGAAGGAGCGCGAGCACCTCGTTCGGAATCTCATCTACCCGGTGCCCGATCCGAAGTTCCCCTTCCTGGGAGTCCATTTCACCCGGCTCATCAATGGTGGCCGCGAGGCCGGACCCAACGCGGTGCTGGCCTTTGCCCGCGAAGGCTACCGCTGGACGACCATCAACCTGCGCGACCTGGCCGAATCCGTCTGCTTCCCCGGCCTGTGGAAGTTCCTGGTCAAGTACCCAAGCATGTGCAGCTACGAAGTCTGGCGCTCGCTTTCCCGGGCCGAGTTCTGCCGGTCGCTCCAGAAGCTGGTGCCGGACATCCGCGCGGAGGATCTCGAGACCGGCGGCGCCGGAATACGGGCGCAGGCCATGACACCGGACGGAAAGATGGTCGAGGATTTTCACTTCGAGGAGCAGCCTGGCATCCTGCACGTCGTCAATGCGCCCTCCCCCGCCGCGACGGCGGCCCTGGCGATTGGCGCCGAGATCTCGCAGCGCGTCCTGCGACAGCTGGGATAGTCCCGTGAGAGTCAGGCCGCCCTCTGAGCGTCGCCCCTTCCTGGTGCGTCGCCGCCCTGGCGGGAGGCCTCGTGCTTCCCTCAGCTGAGCTTGAAGCTCACGGTCACCGTCAGGATCACGGAAACGGGGACGCCGTTGACGAGCGTCGGCTCGTACTGCCACTGCCGAACAGCCTCCGTCGCCGCCTCGTCGAGGAGTGGCACGCCCTTGAGGACTTTCACCCGGGCGATCCGGCCGTCCGTGCCGATCAGACACTCGAGGATCACCGTGCCCTGCACGCGCGACTGCAAAGCCCCGGCCGGGTACACGGGGGGCACGTTCCGCAGCTTCTTCGGCTCTCGAATCGTGCCGCCGACTCGAAGCGGTTTTGAGGGCGCGTCCGCCGCGCTGGGGTGAGGCGCCGGGGGGGCCGGAGTCGGGGCGACGTCCGCGGGAGCGGTCGCGAGCGGCCCCGACAAGAGCCGGTCCTCGGCGGGGGTTGCAGCGGCGGGAGCAGGGCCATCGCTGAGCGGGGCCCGCTGGAGCCACACAACTCCCACCGCGGCTGCTGCCAGCGCGCACACGACGAGCGCGCCCGGGGCCCCGAGCGCCACGACACGCCAAACTGGGGGCGCCGAGCCGCGCGGCGCTCCCAGCGCCAGCAGGAGCGCCCCGATGGGAATCAGGAGGGCGAAGGCAACCGCGAGCGGGGCCACCGCTCGGGCGAAGGTGGCTGCACTGGTCGGGCTCGTCGAAAGCCAGTGGCCGGCCGCCGGAACCGCGAGTCCCAGGCCCAGGGCGATCGCGGACGCGGCGGCGGCCACGGCGGGCGGGCCGACCCGCGGGCCCTCCGGATCGGACGGGTCGACCCGAGTGCTCAGCCCGAAGGCGAGAAGGAGCAGAGCGAGGCCAGCAACCCCGGCGGTGCCGACGAGCCCGAGCAGGAGCGGCAGCTGCGCCTCCAGGAGTCCGGCCTGGACGGCCGCGACGCTGCCCGTGCCGACGAGCGTGACCGCCTCGGCCACGCGCACGACGCCGAGCGCCGCGAGGCCGGCCCCGGCCACGAGGGGCAGCCAGGCCAGGGTGAGGAAGGCCGGGGCCAGCCAGAAGCGTGAGGGGCCCCGGCGGGCGAATCTCAGGCCGAGCACGGTCAGCGCCGCGACGAGGCCAACCGCACAGACGGCCAGCAGGGACACGATCGACGCCCGGGACAGGTAGGGCAGGACTTCGAACAGCGACATGCGGTCCCTCGCTCGTGCTCTGGATCGGGATGCGGTGCGGGACATGGTAGACGGGCGGTGGCCGCGAATCCACTCGATCGGCGCACCTTGGATCCCGAGCCCGTGCTGCGGATAAACTGGCGTGTCCGGGCCGGGCTGAACGGGCCGCACGGGGGACCATGGACCACATCCGGAACTTCTGCATCATCGCCCACATCGACCACGGCAAGTCGACGCTCGCCGACCGTCTCATCCAGCGCTGCGGGGCGGTGGAGGCGCGGGAGTTCCGCGACCAGATCCTCGACTCCATGGACCTCGAGCGCGAGCGCGGGATCACGATCAAGGCCAACACCGTCAGCCTGCCGTACACCGCGCGGGACGGGAGGACCTACGAGCTCAACCTGATCGACACGCCCGGGCACGTCGACTTCTCGCACGAGGTGCGCCGCTCGCTGATGAGCTGCGAGGGTGCTCTCCTCGTGATCGACGCCTCGCAGGGCGTCGAGGCGCAGACCGTCGCCAACCTCTACCTGGCCACGGAGTTCGGGCTGGAGGTGGTGCCGGTGATCAACAAGATCGACCTCCCGTCCGCCGACGTCGAGCGGGTGATGGAGGAGATCGACCGCGACCTCGGGCTCGACCCGTTCGCCTCGATCCAGGTCTCGGCCAAGCTGGGCACGGGCGTCGACGACCTGCTGGAGGCGATCGTCCAGCACCTGCCCCCGCCCAAGGGCGACCCGGCGGCGCCGCTGCGGGCGCTGCTCTTCGACGCCCAGTACGACGCCTACCGCGGCGCCGTCCTGCAGGTGCGCCTCTTCGACGGCGCCCTGCGCGCCGGCACCCGGGTCCGCTTCATGCACTCGGGCCAGGAGCACAAGGTCGAGGAGGTGGGCTACCAGCGGCTCAAGCACGTCCCCGCCCCCGAGCTGTCCGCGGGAGAGGTGGGCTACGTGCTGGCCGGGGTGAAGAGCCTCTCGGGCCTCGCCATCGGGGACACGCTCACGGAGGCCGAGCGCCCTGCCGCGGAGCCGGTGCCCGGCTACCGCGAGGCGAAGCCGGTCGTCTTCTCCTCGATCTACCCGATGGCCACGGACGACTACGAGGACCTGACGAAGGCCCTCGAGAAGCTGAAGCTCAACGACGCGTCCCTCATCTACGAGAAGGACAGCTCGGCCGCCCTCGGCTTCGGCTTCCGCTGCGGGTTCCTGGGGCTCCTCCACCTCGACGTGGTCCAGGAGCGGCTCGAGCGCGAGTACGACCTGTCGCTGATCCTCTCCGCGCCCTCGGTCCGCTACCGGATCGTGAAGAACGACGACTCCGAGGTCTGGATCGACAACCCGACCTTCTATCCGGACCCGGCCACGATCAAGGAGGCCTACGAGCCGTACATCAAGGCGACGATCATGACCCCCGAGCGCTACCTCGGGACGGTGATGGAGCTGTGCCGCGAGCGGCGCGGGGTGGACACCACCTTCCACTACCTCTCCGCCGGCCGCATGGAGGTCGTCAGCCAGCTGCCGCTGGCCGAGGTCCTCTTCGACTTCTACGACCGCCTGAAGTCGATCACCCAGGGCTACGGGTCGTTCGACTACGAGCTCCTGGACTACCGCCTGGGCGACATGGTCAAGGTCGACATCCTCGTGAACGGGGAGAAGGTCGACGCCCTGTCGCAGCTCGTCCACCGCGAGTTCTCGCGCCCGCGGGCGCTGCGCTACTGCGAGCGGCTGGCCAAGACGATCCCCCGCCAGCAGTTCAAGATCGCGATCCAGGGCGCGATCGGGGGCCAGATCATCGCCCGCACCACCATCAACCCCTTCCGCAAGGACGTGACGGCGAAGTGCTACGGGGGCGACATCTCCCGCAAGCGGAAGCTCCTCGAGAAGCAGAAGGAAGGCAAGAAGAAGATGAAGATGGTGGGGGCGGTGGAGATCCCGCAGGAGGCCTTCGTGTCGGTGCTCCGGACCGAGGACGAGGACGACGACTAGCGTCCGCCTCGAGTGACCGCCTTCACGGCCACGAAGACGACGTGCTTGCGCCCGCCCGCGCCGGGGCGCGGGGCGACCGGCACGGCGGAGGCGTCGAACCCGCTGCGCTGGAGACGGCGCAGGTAGCGCTCGTCCGGTCCCGTTGCCCAGACCGCGAGCGCGCCGCCCTCCTTCAGGGCGACGTGGCACGCGACGATGCCCGTGGCGTCGTACAGGCCGGCGTTCGCGTCGTGGATCAGCGCCGCGGGCCCGTTGTCCACGTCCAGCAGGATCACGTCGTAGGCGGCGCGCGCCGCCCCGATGCGCTCCCGGACGTCGCCCACGAGCACCGTGACGCGCGGGTCCTCCAGGGGCCTCCCCGCCAGGCCGCCCACGTGGACACGGTTCCAGTCCACCACCGAGGAGGACTGCTCGGCCACCACCACCCTCCCCTGCGGACCGAGGAGGTCCAGGGTCGCGCGCAGGGAGAACCCGAGCCCGAGCCCCCCGATCAACACCTTCCTCGCGTGCTGGCACCTTCGCGAGGGCGAGGCGGGCCAGCTCGTCCTCGGAGCCGTGGGTGCGGCTGGACATCAGGACGAAGCCGTCGTAGAGCACCTCCCACTCGGTGCCGCGCCGCGCCAGCCGCAGGACGGTGCCGTCGGCGGTCCGCGTCTCGTCGACGGTGATCCAGGGCAGCATGCCCCCAAGCGTACAGCCGGACGGCGGAGCAGGTGCTATGGTCACGAGGAGATGGCGGCTCCCGGCCTCTACCTTCACGTCCCGTTCTGCTCGGCGATCTGCCCGTATTGCGACTTCTCGGTGCTGAAGGCAGGCCCGCCGGCGCGGAAGCGCTTCGTCGAGCACCTGGTGGCCGAGGCGGCCCTCGCCGCGCGAGGGTGGAGCGACCCGCGGCCCTTCGACACGGTGTACTTCGGCGGGGGAACGCCCTCGCTGCTGCCGCCCGAGGACCTCGAGCGCGTGCTCGGGGCCTGCCGCGCGCACCTGGCGCTCGCGACGCCCTGGATCTTCCTGGAGGCGAACCCCGAGGACGTGACGCCAGACGCTTGCACCGCGTGGCGAGGGCTCGGGGTGCGAACCCTCTCTCTCGGGGTGCAGTCCTTCTCCGACGAGGCGCTCCGCTTCCTGGGCCGACGCCACACGCGAGATGCAGGCGCGGGCCGCGGTCGAGACCGCGCAGGCCGCCGGCTTCGACACCGTCTCGGTCGACCTCATCTTCGGCCTGCCCGGCCAGACCCCGGAGGCCTGGCGGCGCGAGCTGGAGACGGCCGCGGCGCTCGGACCGGGGCACCTGTCGTGCTATCAGCTCACGATCCACGCGCGCACGCGCTTCGGTGTCGCCGCCAAGCGGGGCCAGCTCTCCGAGATGCCCGAGGGAGAGCAGGCCGTCCTCTTCGATCTCACGCACCGCTTCCTCGCCGGCGCGGGCTACTCCGCGTACGAGGTCTCGAACTTCGCGCGCAGCCGCGACCACGAGTCGCGCCACAACCGCAAGTACTGGGACCACACGCCCTACCTCGGGCTCGGCCCCTCGGCGCACTCGCTCGCGTTCGGGGACGCGAGTGCCGTGCCGGCGGCCCGCCGCTGGTGGAACGAGCTGCGCACGCCGCGCTGGGAGGGCCGCGTGGCGGCGGGCGAGCGGCCCGTCGAGGGCGAGGAGTCCCTCGGCCCGAAGGCGCTGGCGACCGAGGCGGTCATGCTGGGCCTGCGCACCACGGCCGGGATCGACCTCGACGGCTTCACGGCGCGCTACGGTGTCGACCTGCTGTCCGCGAACGACGCCCTCGTCGGCCGCCTCGTGGCCGAGGGCCGCCTCGTCGTGCGGGCCGGCCCTGGCGGTGGCCAGTGGCTGGTGCCGACGCTGTCCGGGCTGGCGGTCGCTGACGGCATGGCCACCGCGTTCGACATCCCGCTCCCGGCCTGACCGGGCTCGCGTTCAGGGTTCTTCGCCTTCGAGGTGCGCGGCGCCGAGGAGCCGGAGCAGCCGGGCCTTCTCCTTCCAGGACATCTTGCCCCACCGCAGCCTCGTCTCGGAGACGACCGCCTCCTCGGACCAGTCGGGATGTCGGAGGTGGATCATCTCGTGCAGCAGCGTCTTGCCGATCTCGCTCGACCTGGGGTCGATGGTGATGGTGCGGTTCTGGGAGGTCCCGTGGACGAACAGGCCACGGTCCCGGTCCCCCTTCGAGCGGCGCATGATCGGCGCGAAGATGATCCGTACGGCGGGCCGCATGGCCTCTACAGAGTACGCTTCTTCAGCGAGTAGAACAGCGTGGCCGGCGAATGACCCGACACCGATCAAGGCGGCTGGGCCACCCGAGGTCATCTGGGTCGTTTGCTGCCGCCGACCGGATCATCTGCACTATATCTTCGTGACGTTGACCGCCTGACGATTCGCTCCACTCCCTCCAACGGTGCCGTCAGGCCCATCCACGGGATGGGTTCTTGGCGTGTCGTCTCAACAAGGCGGGAGACTGAGGGCGGACAAGGAGAAAATCACATGATTACGTCGAGGCGTACATGGGTGGGCCTTGCCGGCGTCAGTCTCGTCGCAGGAATGGGCCTGGTGCAGCTCGGCGCGACGCCGTCGTCGAAAGCAGATGCCGTCGATCTTGGTACGCTGGGCGGCGTCTACGCCTCCGCTTTCGCGGTCAACAGCCGGGGACATGTCGTTGGACAGGCCGGGACCACCGATGGGTCGTATCGAGCGTTCCTCTGGCAGGAACGGGAACGCGAGCAGCGGTTGCCGTGGGATCCTACGCCCGTTGGCGAAATGACTGATCTGGGGACGCTACCCGGCCTGCCCAACAGCGTGGCCCAGGCCGTGAATGACCGCGACCAGGTCGTCGGCAACGCCACCGGCACGGGCTCCACCGGCGCCTACACTACGCGTGCCTTCATCTGGGAGGGCGGTCAGTTGAAGGCCTTGCCCACCCTACCTGGGCTGCCGAGGTCCTGGGCGTCTGACATCAGTGCGCGAGGCCAGGTGGTCGGGTTGTTGAGCCCCGAGGAGTCTGCGCCTCAAGCGGCTCTCTGGCAGCGAGGCGTCGTGGAACTCCTGCCCGGGCTTCCCGGGTACGCGCTTAGCGCAGCCATCGCAATCAACGGCTTCGGCGAGATCGTCGGCCTGGTCTATAGCTCAGATCCGACCCATTCATACGGGAGCCCCGTGACCTGGCGTCGTGGTGTTCCGACCGCGCTGGGCCTGCCCACGGGGTACGACAACGGCTCACCCGCTGACATCAACAGCCGGGGTCAGGTAGTCGGGGGTGCCTGGGTCGGTGAGGAGCTACGCTGCGTCCTCTGGAACAACGGTGTGACGATTGACCTCGGAATGCTGCCCGGTCACGACAAGTGTTTTGCCAGGTCGATCAACGATCGCGGCGAGGTAGCCGGCTACCTCGCGCTCCAGGGAACCGGCAAGATCACGCCGTTCATCTGGCAGAGTGGCCTGATGACCGACCTGAACGCCTACGTTCCGTCCGATTCGGGATGGTATCTGGGATTTGTCATGGGAATGGACGGGGGCGCCCTCGTGGGACGAGGCTCAAATGCCACTGGGTCGAATCGCGCCTTCAAGCTGCAGATCTGGTGACTCGCATTACCGATTGCGGCGCTGAGAACTGAAGGCGTGCTCGTCGCCCGGGTCAGGGGACTCGATCCGGACTGGCCAGCAGGCGGCCGAGAGTCGATCGCCCTTCATGTCTGGGGTCTGGGTCTGGGATTCGACTCCTTGCTCGCCGCTCGCGCGACCCAGAACGGGGAGAATCGGCGTCCAGATCGGGCGGGAGAGGCGATGCCAGGACCGGGTCACGAGTGGATCGGCCAGGAGGAGCGCGACGGGGTTCTCGAGGTCGTCGAGTCCGGTCACCTCTTTCGGTACGGGAGCCCGGACGATCCTGCCTTCCGGAAGAAGGTCCACACCTTCGAGCGGGAGCTGGCCACGGCCTGCGGTGTACGGCACGCGCTCGCCACGACCTCGGGCAGCGCCTCGCTCGTCACGTCGCTCCTGGCTCTCGGTATCACCGCCGGGGACGAGGTCATCGTTCCCGCCTACACGTTCGTGGCGACCTACAGCTCGATCATCTTCTGCGGGGCAGTGCCGGTCCTGGCCGAGATCGACGAGAGCCTGAACCTCGACCCCCACGACGTCGAGAGGCGGATCACCGCGAAGACGAGAGCCGTCATGCCCGTCCACATGCTCGGAAACCCTTGCGACATGGACGCCATCCAGTCGATCGCGGGGAGGCACGGGCTCGCGGTGATCGAGGACGCCTGCCAGGCGGTCGGGGGGTCGTACCGTGGCCGGCGGCTCGGCACTATGGGCCGGATCGGCGCCTTCTCGCTGAACGTCTTCAAGACCATCACCGCCGGAGACGGCGGCGCCGTCGTCACCGACGACACCGATCTTTACCACCGTGCCTTCGCGATCCACGACCAGGGCCACCTGCCGCACCGAACGGGCGTCGAGGTCGGGGCCCGCAGCATCCTCGGCCTGAACTTCCGAATGAACGAGCTGACGGGGGCCGTGGCCCTGGCCCAGCTGCGAAAGCTGGACGCCATCCTGGCCACCCTGCGGGAGAAGAAGGCCAGGTTCAAGCGTGGGATCGACGGCGTCCCCGGGATGCGCTTCCGGACCCTTCCCGACCCCGCGGGCGACTGCGCGACGCTCTGCACGGTGATCTTCGACGACGCCGCGCGCGCGGCCCGCGTTGCCGATCGGTTGGGAACGATGACGGTGGACCGGAGCGGCTGGCACGTCTACGCGAACATGGAGCACGTGACGCGCTGGCTCTCGGAGCATGGCCGGCCTGCGGGCAAGGGGGCCTATCCGCGAACCGACGACATCCTCAGCCGCTCGATCAACCTGAGCGTCGGGGTCGTCGATGCCGGTCTCGGGGCGGCCTTCGGCATCCACATCGGGTCCACCGACGAGGACATCGAGCGCAAGGCGCAATCGTTCCGTGCGGCCTGCGCCGGGTGACGGGAGACCGGAATGCCGAGAACGCGGGTCGGGCCGGGAATCCGGGTCGTGGCCGGCATCGCCCTCGGATTCTGGGGCGCTCCGCTCGCATCCGAGGGGCAGCCGGTCCGAGTGGTGGTTTCGTCGAAGTCCGGAGAGCGGTTGCAGTCCAGGCCTCTCCTCCGTTTCGAGCCGGCATCCCCGGACCGGAAGGCGGACTTCCGCCTGGACTCCTCGATCACGCACCAGACCATCGCCGGCTTCGGAGCCTCCTTCATGGAGGCGGGCTCGATCTGCCTGAACAGCCTGCCGCCGGACCGCCAGGAATCGCTCCTCGTGTCCTTGTTCGATCCCGAGAAGGGCGCCGGCTTCTCGGCGATGAAGACACCCATCGCGGGGACGGACTTCATGTCGGCCGGCGGCTGGTACTCGTACGACGACACGCCCGGCGACCTGGAGATGAAGCACTTCACCATCGCGCGGGACCTGGGCCCGAACGGCGTGCTGACCTTCATCGAGCGCGCGCGCAAGCACGGATCGTTCCTGCTCCAGTCGGTCATGGACTATCCCCCGGACTGGATGCTCTACGACGTCGACGCCAACCAGGACGTCGACCCGAAGTACTACCCGGCTCTCGCCCGGTACTACCTGCGCTACCTCCAGGAGTACGAGAGGAACGGGGTCTTCGTCGATTACCTCAGCCTCTTCAACGAGCCGGGCGTCTACACGACGATCCCGTACGAGAGAATCCGCGAGCTGCTCAAGAACCACGTGGGACCGCTCTTTCGGCAGGAGCGGGTCAGGACGAAGCTCATCGCGAGCGAGGCGATGGACCGCGCCGACGCCTACCAGCACTTTCCCGTCGTGCTGGACGACCCCGCGGCTCGCGGCTACGTCGCGGCCATGGCCTACCACGGCTACCGACCGACGGAGGCGGAGCTCGAGGGGCTCGACAAGCTCGCGCGGAAGTACCCGGACCTGCCCCTGTGGCAGACGGAGGTCTGCCACTGCTACTACGCCGGGACGCCCCGCAGCGTACCGGTGCCCCAGTGGCACTTCGAGGACGGCGACTACTGGGCGAACCAGATCGTCACCGACATGGAGAGCAACGCCTCCGCGTGGATCTACTGGAACATGATCCTCGACGAGAACGGCGGGCCCTGGCTGGTGTCCCTGCCCCACAAGAACCCGGACCTGAACGTCCAGCACGCGGTCGTGCACGTGAACCGCAAGACGCTACCGGGTGACTCACATGGGCGTCTACTACTACCTGGCCCACTTCAGCAAGTTCGTGCGCCCGGGTTCCGTGAGGATAGGGACCTCCGGGGACCTCGACAGGGTGCGCTGCGTGTCCTTCAGGAGTCCCAAGGGCGAGATCGTCGCGCAGCTGGTCAACAGCCGGGACCTGGACGCGGCCGTCGCGCTGCAATTCGAGGGCAGGAGCCTTCGCGTGGTGCTGCCTCCCGTCTCGATCACGACGCTCACGTGGAACGCACGAGCGAGCCAGTGAAGATCTGCAGAAGTGAGCGCCCGCCGGCAGGCAGCGCCGCCGGCGGCCCGGTGAGGCGCCGATTTGGCTTGCTTCCTCAGCGGACTTCGATTCACGCTGAAGCGGGCTGCCCGCTTGGGCACTCCAGCCCCCAATCAGGAGGGTTTGCCATGCGCCACAACGGTGGTGGATCGTTCCGTGCGGCCGCCGGCACTCTGGCCGCGGCCATGCTGGTCCTCGGCGCGACCGCCTTGGGCCTGGGAGCGGCACCGCGTGACCTCGGTCGCGAGGTGCTGGCGCCGAACGACGGCTGGGCGTCGTTCGGCACCGGCACGACCGGCGGGGCCGCCGCGGGGCCGGAGCAGACCTACGTCGTTCAGACCCGGCAGGAGCTCATCGCCGCCCTGAACAACGGCGTCTACCCCCCGCCCTCGAGCACCCCGTCGAGCGTGCCGAAGATCATCTACGTCGACGGCACGATCGACGCGAACACCGACGACAACGGCGTGCCGCTGACCTGCGCGGACTACGAGCGCAACGGCTACACGCTGGAAGCGTACCTCGCGGCCTACGACCCGGCGGTCTGGGGACGCGTGCCGCCCTCGGGCCCGCTCGAGAACGCCCGCCTGGCCTCGGTGTCGGCGCAGCAGTCGCGCATCCGTATCCGCGTCGGTTCGAACACGACGATCGTCGGCGTCGATCGCCGCGCGGTGATCAAGGGCGCGTGGTTCGACATCCGCGGCACCGGCCGGACCAACATCATCATCCGCAACCTGCGCTTCGAGGACACCTTCGACTGCTTCCCGGCCTGGGATCCAATGGACGGGAGCGCCGGCAACTGGAACGCGCTCTACGACAGCATCTCGATCCGGGACGGCGATCACGTCTGGCTCGACCACAACGACTTCGCGGACGTGGAGACCGAGGACGCCACCCTGCCCACCTACTTCGACCGGCTCTATCAGGTCCACGACGGCCTGGTGGACATCACCAACGCCGCCAACTACGTGACCGTGTCGTGGAACCGCTTCATGAACCACGACAAGACCATGCTGATCGGATCGTCCGACGGGGCGACCGCCGACCGCGGAAAGCTGAAGGTGACGCTGCACCACAACGCCTTCGACGGGGTCGGCCAGCGCGCGCCGCGGGTCCGCTACGGCCAGGTCCACGTCTTCGACAACTACTATCGGATCAAGAAAGTGCCGAGCTACGGCTACAGCTGGGGCGTGGGGAAGGAATCGGCGATCTACGCCGAGCAGAACTTCTTCCGGACCGACGGCGACGTCGAGCCGGCCGACCTGATCGACGGGTTGGGCGGCACGGCGATCGTCACGCTGGCCACGCAGCTCGATGCGGCGTCGGCGAACCACGCGGTGGACGTGCGCGGCGAGTGGAACGCGGTGAACGATCCCGACCTCGCAGGCGCGGTCGGCTGGACGCCAACGCTGTTCGTGTCCATCCATCCGGCCTTCAAGGTGCCGGCGCTCGTGGCGAGCCAGGCGGGCCCCTTCAACTGGTAGGCTCGTCCCGGGCCGCGCCACTGAGGCGACGAGTCGGCGGACGGGGCGGGAGGTCCATCGGGCCTTCGACGATCTCGGCCCGGACCTCCCGCCTTGGCGATCCTCCGCGCCCGGGCGGCCCCGAACGAGCACGGATCCGATCTCTCTAGCCGTTGCGGGCGTTGTCGTCGCCTTCCGCCATGACGACGAGCGCGGCCTCGTCGAGCTGCATTTCCAGGCGTGCGACCTTGACGGTCGACTGCCGGAGCCAGTCGTTGAAGTACGGGCCGAAGTCCACGGCTTCGACCTCGTCCGGTGCGCGACGCTGACGGTCCCCGTCGCCCATGTGCAACCCCCTGTCCGGGGGCAGGACACCCCGCCTGCCCGGCGCCACGCGATGCAATTCCGGTGCCCTCGATGTGACGGACGCCCCTCGCACGGCGAAACTCCGAGGGAACCCCGCGCTCCGGCGAGCGTAGTCCCCGGAGAACGACCCGAGAGGGTCGAGGCGTCTTCGGAGGTTCAGCCATGAGCCGATCGGCGAGCGCCGTCGTGGCCGCATGTCTCGTGTGGGGCGCCTCAGGGGGCGCCGTGGCATCCGGCCGGGGCTCCCGGGGGGACGAGATCGCCCTCATCGAGAAGAACATCCGCGCCTCCATCGGCTGGGCCTTGACCAAGGACCGACCTCTCGCTCGAGAGCGTGATGGCCCAGGACGAGCGCCTCTTCCTGTTCCAGCCCGATTCGACGGGCACGGTGGTCGGCTGGAACGAGTTCGTGAAGGGGTTCGACTTCTGGATGGACCCGCGGTTCAAGGCCACCCTGCTCGACGTCCGGGACCTGCGGATCGACCTGTCCCGCTCGGGTGACGTCGCGTGGTGGTCGTGCATCCTCGACGACCTCGGGGAGTGGGAGGGCAAGCCGATCGGGTGGAAGGACACGCGCTGGACCGGGGTCGTCGAGAAGCGCGAGGGCCGGTGGATCATCGTCCAGATGCACTTCTCGTTCGCCGCCGACGTCGTCCGGGCCAAGGCCGCCGCTGCCCAGAAGTAGCCGCGGGGCGCGCACCGCCCCCGCCCTCGTGCGACAATCGCACCACGGGGGCGGACAAGAGTGCCGAGGATCCTGATCGTCGACGACGAGCCCGGCATCCGGTTCGGGGTCCGCGACTTCCTCGAGAGCGCGGGCCTCGAGGTCGAGGAGGCCGAGTCGGTCGCCACCGCCGAGAAGGCCGTGCGCGAGGCCCACCCGGACGTGGTGGTCCTCGACCACATGCTGCCCGACGGGACGGCCCTCGACCTGCTCCCGCGGATCCGGGAGATCGACGCGTCGGTGCCGGTGGTGGTGCTGACCGGCCACGCGACGATCGACCTGGCCGTGCGCGCGGTCAAGGAAGGCGCCGACCAGTTCCTCGCGAAGCCGGTCGAGCTGCCGGCGCTGCTCGTGATGCTCCAGCGGCTCCTGGAGAGCCAGCGGGAGAAGCGACGGCAGATCGCCGGGCGCGCCCGCCAGGCGCGCGAGGCCGTCGACCCCTTCACCGGAAGCTCGGCCGCGATCCGGGACGTGGCCGAGCAGGCCCGCCGGGTCGTGGGCACGAGCAGCCCGATCCTGATCGAGGGCGAGACCGGCACCGGCAAGGGCGTCCTCGCCCGCTGGATCCACCGCAACGGCCCGCGGGGCGACGAGCCGTTCGTGGACATGAACTGCGCGGGGCTCAGCCGCGAGTTTCTCGAGACCGAGCTCTTCGGCCACGAGAAGGGTGCTTACACCGGGGCCGTCTCGAGCAAGCAGGGGCTCCTCGAGGTGGCTCACCGCGGCGTCATGTTCCTCGACGAGATCGGCGACCTCGACCCGCAGGTGCAGCCGAAGCTGCTGAAGGTGCTCGAAGAGAAGCGGTTCCGCCGGCTCGGCGAGGTGCGCGACCGCCAGGTGGACGTGCAGCTGCTCGCCGCGTCCCACCAGAACCTCCCCCAGCTGGTCCAGGAGAAGAAGTTCCGCTCCGACCTCTACTTCCGCATCAGCACGATTCCCCTGCGCGTCCCGCCCCTGCGCGAGCGGCCCGAGGACATCCCGGTGCTCGCCCACCAGCTCCTCGAGGGCTTCGCGAGCGACGTCGGCCGGCGCGGGGTCCGCCTCTCGCCGGCGGCCGAGCGGGCCATGTGCGGCTACTCGTGGCCGGGCAACGTCCGGGAGCTGCGCAACGTGCTGGAGCGGGCGCTGTTGCTGTGCGGGCGGGACGTCCTCGAGACGGCGGACCTGCACTTCGACGGCCCGGGGGCGACGGCGTGCCCGGAGCCCATCGAGGGGCCGGCCACGGAGAGGCTCCTGACCCTCGAGGAGCTGGAGAAGGTCCACATCGAGCGGGTCCTGCGCGAGCTCGGCGGACGCGTGGCCGAGGCCTCCCTGCGGCTCGGGATCCCCCGCAGCACGCTTTACCAGAAGATCAAGAAGTTCTCGATTCAGCTCCCCCGCAGCTCCTGAGCGTCCGTCCGGGGTCTGGAAGGTCGTCCACCGGCTGGAAGTCCTCCCGGGTCCGTTCGTCGGCCGCTCACTGCAAGTGACCGCAACATCTTGAGTTGTGGCGGCCGGCGGGCCCGACATCCGGGCGGCGTCGCCGTGGCACGGGCCGTGCTTCCGTCGGCTCCCGTGGAGCCAAGAGCCGGGCGCCTGCTGATCGTCGACGACGAAGCCGCCATCCGCTTCGCCCTGTCCGAGTACTTCCGCCAGAACGGCTGGAAGGTGGACGCGGCGGCGGAGAAGGAGGAGGCCGAGGCCCTTCTCGCCTGCACCGAGTACGAGGTGGTGATCGCGGACCTCCGCCTCACCGGGATCTACGGCGTCGAGGGGCTCGACATCATCCAGTGGTCACGCCACCTGCGCCCGGAGACGCGCGTCGTCCTCCTCACGGGAAACGGGACGCCGGAGATCGAAGCCGAGGCCCGCCGCCGCGGCGCGGACGCGTTCCTCCAGAAGCCGCTGCCCCTGCCCCAGCTCGAGGCCGTGGTGGACTCCCTGCTCGGGGCTGCGCCGTGAGCGCGGAGCCTCTCCCGGTCGTCTGCGCCTGGTGCGCCCGCATCCGCTCGGACGCCGGCCGCTGGGAGGACCTGGACCTGGCGGACCCGGCCGCGGCCGCGGCCACGCACGGGATCTGCCCGGAGTGCCTGGCCGAGCAGACGCGCGCCGCCGTCCTGCTGGCTGCGGAGTGCCGATGAGCGACGAGTCCCGCATCGAGCTTCACAGCCAGTCCTGCTCCTGCCGCGGGGGGGCCTGGGTGCTCCTCGACGCGACCCTGGAGTCGCCCTGCTCCGGCGAGCCGGCCGCGACCGCGAAGAAGCTCGTGCTGGGGATCACGGAGTGGCGCCAGCTCGGCAAGCCGGGCAACGTGGAGGCACTCGAGGAGGCCCAGGCGCGCCTCGACAGCGGCGAGCGGCGGGAGTTCCAGCGCTACGAGGTGGCGATGCGGGTCCGCCTCGAGCGGCTCGCCACCTGGCGCGACCCCTCCACCCAGACCGAGGAGACCGTCGCCGACGTGATCGCCGCGGGCGGCGCGCTCGTCCGCAGCCTGATGGCGATCGAGAAGGGCGAGATGCTCCGGTTCTGCGTCGGGAAGGACTACGAGACCCGGGCCGAGGTGACGTACGTCGCGATGGGCTCCGGGGCCGGGATGGACGGGATCCAGAGACTGGGCCTGAAGTTCCTCGACGCCCCCCTGCCCGAGTCGCTCATCCCCGAGGACGCGCGGCCGCTTTCGTAGGCCCGGCGGCCACGGGGGCCGCGAGGGGCAGGCTCACGACGGCCGCGGTCCCCGCGCCCTCTCCCTCGGACTCGATCCACACCCGCCCGCCGTGGGACTCGACGATCCGCCTGACCAGCGCGAGGCCCACGCCCGAGCCCTCGGCCCTCGGGTCGAGCTTCTCGAAGAGCTCGAAGACCCGGTCGCGGTGCCGCGTGTCGACCCCGATCCCGTTGTCCCGGACCACGAGCACGGCCTGCTCTCCTTCCTCCGGGCGGGTCTCCACCGTGATGACGGGCGGGGCCGACCCGCCGGCGAACTTCATCGCGTTGTCGAGGAGGTTCTGGAAGACCTGCACGAGCCGGGCACGGTCCCCGAAGACCACCGGCAGCGGGCCCACCACCTCGACGCGGGCCCCGGTGGCCTCGCTCCTTCCCCGCACCAGCCGGAGGGCTTCCTGGACGAGCTCCTCGGCCGGCACCGCCACCGGGGGACCCACCGCCCGACCGGCCCGGGACAGCTCGAACAGCTCGTCGAGCAGGCGCTGCAGCTTCGCCACCGCCTCCGTGACTCGCGCGGCGTCGCTGGCCAGGCGGTCAGTCCGGCCGGCGCGGGCGTCCCTCTCGAGGTAGTCGGCGAACCCGCGGATCGTCACGAGCGGCGCCTTGAGGTCGTGGGTCACGGTGTAGCCGAATCGCTCGAGCTCGGCGTTCTTGGCCTCCAGCTCCCGGATCAGCGACTCGCGCACGCGCTCCGCCTTCTTGCGCTCCGACACGTCCCGGACCGCGACCACCCGGTGGACCTGCCCACGGTACGGGAACGACCGCCCCTGCACCTCGACCGGGATCCTCGACCCGTCCCGCCGGAGGCACTCGACCTCGTACGGCCCGGCGTGCTCGGCCAGGAGGTTGCGGTAGACGGCCTCGCGGTGCTCGGGGTCGATGAGGTCGAACCCGTCACGCCCGACGAGCTCGTGCCAGGAGTAGCCGCCGAGGTCGCACAGCGCCTGGTTCACGTCCACGATCCGCCCGCCGTCGTGCACGAGGATGGCCTCGAAGGCGGCCTCCGAGAGGCCGCGGAAGCGCTCCTCGCTGTCCCGCAGCTTCTCCTCCGCCTCCCGACGGTCGGTGATGTCGAGGAGCATTCCCAGCATGCGGTCGGGGCCGACCGTCGAGGCGTGGACGAGGCAGTGGCGAACCGTGCGGTCCTTGCGGAGGATGCGGACCTCGCTGCGCGCTCCCCCGAGCGCGAGGAGCCCCACGAGCCTCTCGCCGAGGCCCCGGGGGTCCTCGCCGGCGAGCAGGTCGGCGATGGACAGCCCCACGAGCTCCTCGCGGGCGTACCCGGTGAGCGCGCACGCCGCCCCGTTCACCTCGAGGTACCGGCCCCGGGTGTCGGAGACGAAGAGGGCGATGGGCGAGGCGGTGAAGTAGGCGCGGTAGAGCTCGCTGCCCTGCCGTAGCGCCTCCGCCGAGCGGAGCCGCTCGACGGCGCTCGCCACGTGGGCGGCCAGCACGGTGAGGAGGCGCTCGTCGGTCTCGGTGAAGGCCCCGGGCCGCGCGCTCTCGGCGTCGAAGACGCCCAGCACCCGCGAGCCGACCTTGAGCGGCACGCAGATCTCCGAGCGCATGTCCGGGTCGCCGGGCAGGTAGGCGGGCTCGCGCGAGACGTCCTCGACCCGTCGGGCGAGGCCGCTCGCCGCCACGCCGCCCACGATCCCCGAGCCGAAGGCGATCGGCACCACCTCCCCGGGCGGGCGCCGGGTGTGGAACGACCGCGCGTGCCGCAGGTGGCCGCCCCCGGCGTCCGAGAGGATGAAGCCGCAGTTGTCCGGGAAGAAGGCCTCGCGGAGAAGGTCCGTGGCGCGCTCCAGGAGCGCCTGCTCGTCCGTGGCCGCGGCCGCGGCCTCGGCCACCGATGTGATCACCCGCTGCTCGTCGAAGCCGCGCCTCAGGTCCTCCTCGACCCGCTTCAGCTCGGTGACGTCCGCCAGGGTGCCCCGCAGCCCCAGGGGGCGCCCGCTCCCGTCCACCCACCCCTGGCCACGCGCCTCGACCCAGCGCACCGTGCCGTCGGGCCGCACGACGCGCGACTGCACCCGGTGCATCTCGCCGGGGCGCGCCACCGCCCTCGCCACGGCCGCCTGGAACGCCGCCCGGTCCTCGGGGTGGAGATACTGCAGGACGTGCGGCAGCCGGTGCCGCGGCCCCGGCGCGCTCTCGCCCAGGCCGAAGAGCCGGCGGGCCTCGTTGGAACACCACATGGCCCCGGTCTCGGCGTCCATCTCCCAGATGGCCATCCCCGCGGCCTCCAGCGCCAGGGACAGCCGCTCCTCGCTCCGCTCGGCGCGCTTCTCGGCCGCGTGGCCGGGCAGCAGGCGACGAACGGCGCGCTTGAGGGCGCACCCGAGGCCGGCGAGGCGGCGTGCCATCCACTCCCTCACGACCGCACCGCCCGGAAGCGGACCCGCACCACCGCCCCGCCCCGCTCGTGGTTCTCGGCCGAGACCTCGCCGCCATGGTCGTAGACGATCCGCTTGACGATCGAGAGGCCGAGCCCCGTGCCCCCCCGCCGCCGGGTGAAGAAGGGCTCGAACAGGCGCGGGAGGTCGGCCGCATCGAAGCCCGGGCCGGAGTCCTTCACCGCGCACTCGACCCAGGCGTCGTCGCCCGCCTCCACCGGCCCGAGCGAGACCTCCACGCGACCGCCCGGGGGCGAGAAGTGGACCGCGTTCTCGATCAGGTTCCGGAGCACCTGGGAGACGCGCGCCCGGTCCGCGAGGACGAGCGGGGCGGCGGTCCCCTGCGGCCAGACGACCTGCACCGACTTGCGGCGCGCCAGGGGGGCGCAGGCGGACACCGCGGCCTCCACCACCTCCTCCATGCGGCACTCGGAGAGGTCGGGGCGAGTGGGACGCCCGAAGTCGAGGAGATCGCGCATGAGCGCCGTCAGGCGGGCGATCTCGCCCCGCAGCACGGAGAAGTAGCGCTCGAACCCCTCGGTCCGGCCGAACCGCGACTCGAAGGCGTCGAGCGTCGCCGAGATGCTGAAGAGGGGGTTGCGGACCTCGTGGGCCACGCCGGCCACGATCGAGCCGATCTCGGCCATGGTCTCGCTCTGGCGCAGCTGCTCCTTGAGGCGTACGGTCTCCGTGACGTCCTGGAAGTTCAGGACCGCGCGCCCCGCGCCGCCGCCCTCGGACGCCAGGGCCCGCGCGCTCACCACCCAGGTCACGTGGGTCAGGGGGTCGAAGACCTCGCGCGCCGCGGGGGCCCCGCCCCCGCGCAGCGACGCCACGAGGACCCCGAGGGTCGCCCACGGCTCGCCCGGCCCGAGCGCCGCGAGCGGCGTCTCGATGAGGTCGGACCATCGGTCCCGGCCGGAGTGGTCGACCGCCGTCCGGTTCGCGCGGACGACCCGTCCCCCGGCGTCGACGACCACGACCCCGAGGGGCAGCCCGTCGAAGGCCTCGCGCCACTCGAACGCGGCGCGGCCCAGGTCGGCCTCGAGCTTTCTCGTCTCCGTCACGTCCGTCCCGGTCCCGAGCACGTAGGTCAGCTCTCCCGCTGCGTCGAACACCTTGCGGTTGACCCACGAGATCACGCGAATCTCTCCCGAGCGGGTCTGCCACTCGGCCTCGTAGGCGGTGGACAGGTTGCGAAGCGCGTCCTGGAAGTCGCGGGCGGCCTGCGCCCGCGTCTCCACCGGACGCAGGGCCTCCCAGAACGGCCGTCCCCGCACCTCCGGCTCCGTCCACCCGCTCGCCTGCTCGCAGGCGCGGTTGAAGCGCACGATGCGGCCGCGGGGATCCACCACGATGACGAGCGAGGCCACCATGTCGAGCAGGCTGTCCGCGAACACGCGCTGCCGCTCGACCTCCTGCTCGGCGCGCAGCCGCTGGATCTCCGCCGCCGCCCGCGCCGCGAACACCTGCAGCACGCCCTCGGGGCGGACCACCTCGTCGAGCGGCCGGTCGTGGATGGCGTTGACGAGGCCCAGGACCTCCCCGGTCGAGGAGCGCAGCGCGGTGCCGACGTAGCTCTGCGCGTCCATGCGGCGCAGGCCCAAGTCCCGGGGGAAGCGGTCGGCGACCCCGTCCCGGACGTGGCAGACGGTCCCGTCGATGACTCCGGCGCAGGGCGTCCCCTCGAGCCCGTACTCCACGTTGGCGGCCAGCCGGCCGTCGACGCAGCGCGCGAGCGTCCGGAGCCGGCCCTCGCCCGCGAGCTCGGCGACCGAGGCGTACTTGACCCGCAGCGCCCTCCCCAGCCGCAGGACGAGCTCTCCGAAGAGGGCCTCGCCTCCCGACGCGGCGGTGCCCGCCACGAGGTCGCCGAGGGCTTCCTCGACCCTCCGGTGCCGCACGGCGCGCTGCGCCACGTGGGGAAGGTCGGCGAGGGTGACCTCGCTCTTCACGACGTAGTCCACCGCGCCGACGCGGATCGCCTCGACCGCGACCTTCTCGCTGCCGTGGCTGGTCATGATCACGACGGGAGGCATGGCCCGGGCGGGTGCGCTGCGCAGCAGGTCGAGGCCTTCACCGTCCGGCAGCAGCCAGTCGGCGATCACCAGGTCCGGCGGAGTCGCGCCGTACAGGACGGCGCGCGCCGCGGCGACCGTCTCGGACACGGAGACCTCGAAGCCCGCCGGGTGTCTCTCGAAGGCGCGCCGCGCGAGCTCGGCGTGCCCCGGCTCGTCCTCGACGAGCAGGACCCTGAGGGGACCGGCGCTCACGGCCGCTCCTCCCCGTCCCGATTCGAGAAGCCCCGCGTCCCGCCCCGAGACGCCTGGCGTCCCGAGGAGTCGTTACCGAAGACCGTAAGTCTCATCTATTCAGTATGATCCTGCCGCGGACGGCTTCCGGCCCCCTCTTGGGTTCCCGTGGCATGTCAGGTGCAAAAGCGCAGACCGTGCCAAGCGACCCGACGCTCCTCGATCAGCTTCTCGAGCCGGGTCAGCTCTCCGTCGTGTTCCAGCCCATCTACGAGGTCGGCCCGTCCGGCCCCCAGCTCTTCGCGCTCGAGTGCCTCATCCGAGGCCCGCGGCGCACCAACGTCGAGCGTCCGATCGTGCTCTTCGAGTACGTCCGCCGCAAGCGGGCCGAGGCTGCGGTCGACCGCGCGTGCGTCGCCACCGCGCTCGCCGAAGCCGGGCTGCTCCCCGGCGAGCCGCGGCTCTCCCTGAACGTCCACGCCTCGACCCTCGGCCGGGACCCCGGCTTCCTCGCATTCCTGCTGGACCACGCGCGGCGGGCCCGCGTCGACCGGCACCGCCTCGTGGTCGAGATCGTCGAGCACGCCCCGCCCCTCGACGTGCCCAGCTTCCGCCGGTCGCTCGCCGAGCTGCGGGAGTGCGGGATCGCCATCGCGCTGGACGACGTGGGCCTCGGCCAGTCGAACTACAAGATGATCCTCGACGTGCGGCCCGAGATCTACAAGCTCGACCGCTACCTCGTCGCCGGCGCCTGGTCCGACCCCTACCGGCAGGTCATCCTCGACTCGCTCGCCCGGATGGTGCGGCGGCTCGAGGCGCGCGCCGTGGCGGAGGGTGTCGAGGACGAGCACGAGCTGGTCGCGGTCGAGGCGGCGGGCATCGACCTGGTGCAGGGGTTCCTCTTCGCCCGCCCGCTCCCCCGCGCCGAGCTGCTCGCCGGGGGCTACCTCCCCGGCCCGCCGTCGGCGTCGGTGCTGCCGTGAGCGTGCGGCTGCTCCTGCTCGACGACGACCACGGTGTCCTCACGCTGCTGCGGACCTACTTCGGCGGGCTGGGCTGGCACGTCGAGGCCTGCTCGGAGGCGCCGGAGGCCATGCGCCTCGCCGACTCGGACTCGCCCTTCGACGCCGTCATCTGCGACCTGCACTTCACGGACGCCCACCTCGGGGAGGGCTTCGACATCGTCAGCCGCGCCCGCCGCCGGAGGCCTCGCTCCGCCGTGCTCCTGTTCACCGGGGACACCGGCCACGTCGTCCGCGAGGAGGCCCTCCGCCGCGGCGCCGACGAGGTGGTCGTCAAGCCCGCTCCCCTCGCGCGCTTGCGCGACGCCACGCTCCGTGCGATGAAGAAGGCGTGAGCCTGAGCGGGTCCGTAGAGGACCTTCCGCTTCTCGAGATCCTGCAGGTCGTCTCCTTCACCCAGAAGACCGGCCACCTGACGGTCCGCGCCCCTGCGGGGGAGGCCGCGGTCGTCTTCGAGGGCGGACGCGTCGTCGCCGGGTACATCTGGGACGTCCCGGGGCTGCCGCGCGACCAGCCCACCGACGGCCCCGAGCGCGAGCTCGTCCTGCGCCAGCGCCTCGCCTCGATCCTCGAGAGGGTGGTCCGCCTGCGCGAGGGCGACTTCGCCTTCAACCTGACGGACACCGTGCCGACCGAGCTCGGCGGGCGGGACCTCGGGGGCGAGACGCTCCCTTACGGCCTCAACCCCGAGGAGCTCATGCTCGACCTCGCCCGCAAGCTGGACGAGGACCGGCGCGACGCGTCGGCCGCGATCGAGGCATCTTTCGCGGCTCCCGCGGAGGCGGGGCCGCCCCCCAAGCCCCCGAGGAAGACGAGGTGGTCCTCGAGGAGCTGCCCCCCGAGGAGGCGCCGGCGCCCCCGAGGGGGCCGGCCGTCCTCCTCGTCGACGACGAGCCCGACATCCGGCGCGTCGTGGGCGAGAGGCTCGCGGCCGGCGGCTTCGCCGTCGTCACCGCCGCGAGCCCCGCCGCCGCACGGCGCGAGATGGACCGGCTCGCCTCGGCGCGCACCCCGTTCCTGCTGGTGGCCGACCTGGGGCTCCCCTCCGAGTCCGGCGCTTCCTTCCGCGGGGGCCTCGACGTGGCCCGGGTCGCCGCCGGCCTGCCCGCCCCGCCGCCCGTCCTCCTGATGGCGGAAGCGTTCGACGAGAAGCTGCGCGGGCGCGCGAAGCGGGTCGGCGTCTCGCTCCTCGCCTTCAAGCCGGGCCTGTCGAAGCTCGACCCGCTGCAGTACGAGGCGGACCTGCGCGCCTTCGGCGACAAGCTCGGGCGCGACCTGCTCCCGCGGCTCGAGGGCCGCCGCGCCCCGCGGCGGGAGCGGCCGGCCGCCCCGCCGGCGCAGAGCCCGGCCGACGCCACGCGCGAGTCGGTGCTGAGCTCCGCCCTCGACGAGATGCGCCGCGGCCCCGACCCCGACCTCGTCGCGTTCCTGCTGCTGCGGGCGGCCCGCGCCTTCTTCCCCCGCGTGCTGCTCCTCGTGGTGAAGGACGACCGGCTCCGCGGCCTCTCCGGGTTCGGGCCGGTCGACAGCGCCGACAGCCTGGACCTCCTGGCCCGGGGGATCTCCGTGCCGCTCGACCCGCCCTCCGCCTTCTCCGACGCCGTCGCCACGGGTCGCCCGTGGACGGGCCGCCTCCCCGCCGGCGGTCCCCTCCGGGGGCTCCTCGACCGGATCGGCCCGCTGGGCGCCGCGCACGCCGCGATCCTGCCCGTCCGCGCCCAGCGCGAGACGATCGCGGTGCTCTACGGCGATGCCCCCGAGGGCGGGGCGCTGCCGCCGATCGACCCGCTGGCCGGGTTCGTGGAGCGGGCCGGGCGGGCCCTCGACGAGGCCCTCCTCGCCCGACGGACATCGGCCACCGCCCCCTGCTAAGATCGGCGGTCGCATGCTCAGCGTGATCCGGGGCGCACGAAGCCTCACCTCCGTCCTGCTCGTCGGCCTGTGGTTCCTGGTCAACAGCCCCGTGCTCCGGCTCTTCGTCCTGCCGGGCGCCTGGCTCTTCCCCCGCCATCGCTTCCGGCTGGTCAGCTGGTTCATGAAGTGGATGAGCGCCGGCATCCTGGACGTGCTCCGGCTGGGCGGCGCGCACGTGCGCCGGGCGGGGGTCGTGCCCACCGCCTCGCCCATCCTCGTCGTCGCCAACCACCAGGCCCTGCTGGACATCTGCCAGATCACTCTCTTGGCCCGGCCGGGAGTCCCCGCCTTCGTGACCCGCCGCCGCTACGCGCGGTTCGTGCCGCTCGTCTCGGCGTGCATTCGCCTCCTCGGCTCGCCGATCGTGGACCCGAAGCGCGACCCCCAGGGGTCGGTGGCGGAGATCCGGCAGGGGGTGCGGCAGCTTCCCCACGGCCTCGTCATCTTCCCCGAAGGCCACCGCAGCCACGACGGCGAGATCCGTCCCTTCCGGCCGGCAGGGATCCTGACCATCCTGACGGAGCGCCGCATGCCGGTCTACCTCGTGCTGAACGAGGGGGTGTGGCGGGTGCGCCGCCTCACGGACCTGCTCTTCCGGGTGCACCTGATCGACGCACGCTCCGAGGTCATGGGCCCCTTCGAGCCGCCCGCGGACGAGGCGCAGCTGCCACGGTTCATCGGCGGCCTGCGCGAGACCCTCGTGGGCCGTCTGGCCACGATCCGCGCCGCCGCGAGGCCGCCCGCGGCCTGAAGCGAGCCCCGGAGGCCTCGCACCTCGCTCGTGGTGCTACACTTGCCCCCACACCGTGGAGGTGCGGATGGCACGGCGCGTGGTGATCGCGAGCCAGAAGGGCGGCGTGGGCAAGACGACGGTCGCTCTCAACCTGGCCGTGGCGCTCGCGGAGCGAGGCCGGCGGACGCTGCTCGCTGACCTCGACCCACAAGGGGCGGTCGGCCTCTCCCTCGCAAAGGGAGACACCGAGCTCGCCGGCCTCGCGGAGCTCCTCTCGGGGACGAGCGCGCCGGCGCGCGCGGTCGTCGCCACGAAGCTGCCGGGGCTCAGCTTGCTGCCGCGGGGCCGGCTCGACCCGACGGACGTTGACTCCTTCGAGACGGAGGTCGCCCGCCCCGGCGCCCTCGAGAAGGCCTTCGGCGCCTGCGAGAAGGAGTGCGACCTGGTGGTCATCGACACGCCCTCCGGCCTGGGGCGGGTCACCACCGCGGCCATGGGCTGCGCCGACTTCGTGCTGCTGGCCTTCCAGACCGAGAGCCTCGCCCTGCGCTCGATCGGCCAGGCCCTGAAGGTAGTCGAGCACGTTCAGGCCACGCGCAACCCCCGGCTGCGCCTCGTCGGGATCCTGCCGACCCTCGTCGAGCGGGAGCGGCACGGCAGCCACGCCGTGCTGAGCGAGGTCTGGAACGGGTTCCCGGACGCGCTCGAGACCATCGTGCCCCGCACGGAGGCGTTCGCGAGGGCGAGCGCCCTGGGGGTGCCCGTCGGCTTCCTGGGCGGCGAGGCGGGCGGGCCGGAGTCACGGCGCTTCGACCTGCTCGCCGACGAGATCGAGGGCCGGATGAACCAGCTCGACGGGATGGAGAGGGTCCATGAAGCTGAACCCACCCGCCACCTCCTCTGACCTCGACGCCGCCCGCGAGATCGCGCGCCGGCTCCACCAGCGCCGGCGGCGCGAGGACCGCCCGGGCGAGCCTCCCCGCCAGGCGATCGCGCCGCCGCCCCCCTTCCGGCCCCCCTCCCCGGCGGGCGCGGTGCCCGGGTCCCGGCCCAAGCCGGCCGCGGCACCCCCGGGCCCGCCGCCCCCCTCCTTCGAGGTCCACGAGCCGCCCGAGCCGCCCTCCTGGGACGAGCCCACCGAGGGCGCTGAGCCGGCCCCGGACGACCTCGGGTCCCTGTCGGGTTTCGGCGAGCCCGCCGACCAGGAGCTGGCGGGCGAGGGCTCCCTGCCCCCCGTGGACGTGGAGGAAGGCGGGATCTCCCCGGAGGAGATGGTCGGCGCCCCCGAGCCGTCCCCGTTCGAGGAGCTGCCCGAGGAGTCCAGGTATGGCGGGCCATCCCCGTTCGACGGGGAGCCGGGCGAGGGCGAGGCCCCGATCGAGCAGGTCTACGAGTCGCCGGCCCCGTCCTGGGACGAGATCGTGGATGCCTGCCTGGCCATGGCCCAGGCGACCGGCGCCATGCTCGTGGACCCCGCCGGCCAGGTGTTCGCGGCGCGCGGGGAGTGGCCCGACCCGGGCCCGGACGCGATCGCCTCGAAGCTCGTCTCCACGATGGAGCGGACCCTGAAGGACGCCCCAACCCGCTCGATCTCGGCGCCCCTCCACGGGCAGCACCTCACGGCCTGGAGGGTGCCGATCGCCGAGGGCTTGCTGACGGCCGCCTTCATCGGTGAGGCCCCGGTGCGCGCCGAGGCTCGCCCGGCGATCGACAGCGAGATCCTCCGGGGCGCCGGCGCCTAGCCGCGCCGTCGTCGCTGGGCGGGAAGCGCACCGGGGAGGAGAGAAAGGCTGATGGCCCGACTGGACCCCCACTCGTACGCCGACTCCGCCCAGCCGCGCGCCCGCCACCTGCGCCTGCGGCTCCGCGTCGACTTCGCGGCTTCCCGCATCGAGGGAGAGGCGGAGCTCGAGCTCGCCGAGGCCGCGGGGGGCGCCTTCGACCTCGACAGCAAGGCGCTGGAGGTGCTGGAGGCGACCACCACGTCCGGGGAGACGGTGCCCTTCGACGTCTTCCCCGAGGAGGCGATCCTGGGCCGCCGGGTCCGGCTCGCGCTGCCCGAGGGGACGCGCGCGGTGCGCCTGCGCTACCGGACCTCGCCCGACGCCCCGGCCCTGCAGTGGCTCGCCCCGGAGCAGACCGCGGGCGGGGTGCACCCCTTCCTCTTCAGCCAGTGCCAGGCGATCCACGCGCGCAGCCTCGCCCCGCTGCCCGACACGCCGCGCCAGCGGCTCACCTACGAGGCCGAGGTGGAGGTCCCCGAGCCGCTGTCCGCCGTGATGTCGGCGGGGCCCGCCGGAGAGGGCCCCGGGAGCCGCCCCGGCACCCGCCTTCTCCGCTTCCGGATGCCGCAGCCGATCCCGCCCTACCTCCTGGCCCTCGCGGTCGGGCGGCTCGAGTCGCGGGAGCTGGGGCCACGGTGCCGCGTCTACGCCGAGCCCGAGACGGTGGATGCGGCGGCGCACGAGTTCGCCGAGACGGAAGGCATGATCGCTCGGGCGGAGGAGCTCTTCGGTCCGTACGAGTGGGACCGGTACGACATGCTGGTCCTGCCGCCCTCCTTCCCCTACGGGGGGATGGAGAACCCCCGGATGACGTTCCTGACGCCCACGCTCCTCGCCGGGGACCGCTCGCTCGTGGACGTGGTCGCCCACGAGCTCGCGCACTCCTGGACCGGCAACCTCGTCACGAACGCCGACATGGAGCACTTCTGGCTGAACGAGGGCTTCACGGTCTGGGCCGAGCGGCGCCTGCTCGAGGCGCTCCACGGCGAGGAGGCCACGGTGCTCGCCTGGGCCATCGGCGAGAAGGCGCTCGAGGAATCGCTGGAGCGCTTCGGCTCCGGCTCTCCCCTCACGCGCCTGCGCACCGAGCTCGTCGGCATGGACCCGGACGACGGATACTCCTCGGTGCCGTACGAGAAGGGCGCGCGCTTCGTCGTCCTCCTCGAGCGGACGGCGGGGCGGCCGCGGTTCGACCGCTTCATGCGCGAGTACGTGGCGCGCTTCCGCTTCACCTCGATCACCACCGAGGAGTTCCTCGCCTTCCTCGAGGAGCGGCTGCCCGGCCTCGCCGCCTCGGTGGGCGCGAGGGAGTGGCTCTACGAGCCGGGCCTGCCGGCGAACGCCCCCGCGTTCCGCTCGGAGAGGCTCGAGGGCCTGGTCGGCCTGGCCGCGGCGTTCCCGCGCGGCGAGCGGCCCGACGCGGGGGCAATCGCCGCGTGGACCCCGTCCGAAACGCTCGTCTACCTCCAGAACCTGCCCCGCGAGCTCGACCACGCCGGCTGCGCCTGGCTCGACGCCGCCCTGGGCCTCTCCGGCCGTGGCAACCACGAGATCCTCGTCGAGTGGCTGACGGTGGCCGCGGGCTCCGACTACGAGCCCTCGTTCCCGAGGCTGCGCGAGGTCCTGACGCGGGTGGGCCGGATGAAGTACCTGCGGCCGCTCTACGCCGCCCTGGGACGCCACCCCCGCACCCGGGCGCTCGCCCGGGAGGTCTTCGCCGCGGCCGCTCCCCGATACCACGCCCTGTCCCGGCGCGTGGCCGCGTCGGTGATCGACAAGTACGGGGACAGGGACCGGGGAGAGGAGAAGTAGGTTCGCACGGGCGGGCGGCTGCGCTATGAGTCCGGCGGCCAGAACTTCACGGTCGGCACGCCGACGCGGCCGGCGAACGCGTGCAGGACGAACAACAGGAACCACGCCACCGCCGGGACCCACGGCCGGTCGAGTCGCTCGGCAAAGCGGCGCAAGCGGGGCAGGGACCGCAGCGCCGCCACCGCTCCCGCCGCGCCCACGGCGTAGTACACGGGGAAGATGTAGCGGTCGGCGCGGCGGTCCGACAGGCTGAAGAGGCCGACGTAGAGCAGGACCGCGACCGCGGCGAAGAGCGCCCCGGCCCGAGCCCCGGCGTCCCGAGGCCCGGCGACGGGCGTTCGCGACCGCCAGCCGTGCCAGCCCTCGGCCAGCAGGATCAGGCTCCAGGGGAACGCGAACCACAGGACGCGGCCGAGGTACCAGACCAGGTTGTAGGCCTTCTGCGCGACGCCCCCGGCGGTTTGCGACACGGCGGCCACGCCGAGCTGCCGCGACAGGTAGAACGACCAGAACGGCTCGCCGGTCGCCTGGCGGTAGAGCAGCTCGTAGGCGACGGCCGTGCCGGCCATGGCCACGACGGCCCCGGCGAGGCCGGCCCAGGCCGCCCGGTCCGGGGACGCCGGACGCCCCGACGACAGGCGGCGCGAGAGAAGCCACGACGCGCACAGAACGGGGCCGAGCACGGCGAGCACGCCCTTGACCAGCAGCACGCCTACGAGTCCCGCGACGGTGAGGGCGGCCCATCGAGCGCTATCCCGCGACCGCTCGACGCCGAGGAGCGCGACGACGAGGCACAGGACGACCGCCTGCTCCTGGTTGGCGCGGATGCGGAAGGTGAAGGCGATCGGCAGGAGCTGGATCAGCCACCCCAGGTAGCGAGCCTCGAAGCCGGCGACGAGGCTCACGGCCAGCCGCTGCAGGAGGACGATCGTCAGGACCTGGTAGAGGGCGTTGAGCGCGTACGCCGCCTGGCCCGCGGGATAGCCGAGGCGCCCGAGCAGCGCGGCCGGCACGAAGAGCCCCACGGGGTGCTCGCGGAAGAGGTTGCCCATGTACCAGCCGGGAGGGCACTCGGGGGCGATCCAGCCGGGGGCGGCGGCCACGGACATCCGTGCCGCGATCGTCGCGTACAGGCGCGAGTCCGCGTCGCGGGAGCCATAGGCGAGGGCGCCGAGCAGGCCCCAGCCGGCGGCGAGGACGAGCACCCAGGCGAGGGCGGCGCGACGCACGTGGTGCGCTCCGGCGCCATCCGGGAGGGGCGGGCTCGTCACGCCGGGAGCGTATCGCTTCTCGAGACCCGTTGTCCCGTCGCGGCGCCAGTGCTTCGCGGTAGGACGCGGTCGGGAACATCGGAGAGGGATTTGCCCTTATGCTTGCCGAGCGGAGGGAGATTGATGGGACTTCCTGGATGAGCGAACGACCCGACCCCGCCGGTGCTTCGGACGTGCGCCTCCCCGACAACGCCTTCCGCCCGCTCGCCCCCGGCGAGCGCTACGAGCCCGTCGTGGCGCCCTCCGCGCAGGTCCCGGAGGCGACCCTGCGGTCGGTCCTCCAGGGTGCTTTCTGGGCGGTCGTCTTCTCGGCCGCCGCCACCTACATCGCCCTCAAGCTCGGCCAGGGGATCGAGTCGGCGATCCCCATCTCCATCCTCGCCGTCGGCTTCTCCGCCCTGGTCGTCCGGGTCCTGGCGCGCCGCGCCTCGACGCTCCTCGAGAACGTGAACGTCCTCGCGATCGGCGCCACCTCGGGCATCGTGGCCGGGGGCTCCGTCTTCACCATGCCCGCCGTCTACATCCTGGGCCTCGAGGGCCGCTCGTCGTTCTTCCAGATCTTCCTCGTACCTCTCCTCGGGGCCGTCCTCGGGGTCTTCCTCCTGGCCCCCTTCCGCCGCTACTTCGTGCGCGACCTCCACGGCCGGCTCCCCTACCCCGAGGCCCGGGCCACCACGGAGATCCTCGTGGCCGGCAAGCGCGGCGGCCACAGCGCGCTCGTGCTCACCTGGTCCGCCCTCTTCGCGGCCGTCTTCGACTTCGTGGGCCCGTCCATGAAGGGCTGGGCCGAGAACTTCTCGACGGCCGCGATCGGGGCGCTGTCCGGCTTCACCGCGCGGACGAAGGCCGTGTTCACCATGAACACCTCGGCCGCGGTCTTCGGCCTCGGCTACATCATGGGCCTCGACTACGCCGCGATCATCATGGCCGGCTCGATGGTGTCGTTCTTCGTCCTGGTGCCCCTCTTCGCGTGGTTCGCCCCCCACGTGGCGGCGGCGATCCCCCCGGGCACGGAGCCCCTCGCCGCCCTGCCCCCGGAGGAGATCTTCTTCCTCTACGTCCGGCCGATCGGCATCGGCGGCATCTTCGCGGCCGGGATCCTCTCCATCCTCAAGATGTCGCCGGTGATCCTCGAGGCGACGCGGCAGGCCGTGGGCGAGCTCGCCCGGCTCGTCCGGGGCCGGACGGGAGGAGCGGCGGGCGAGCGGACCGACCAGGGGCTGCCGATGTCGGTCGTGCTCTTCGGCATCGCGCTGACCGGCCTCGCCGTCTTCGTGTACTTCCGCTTCTCCGTCCTCGCCGGGGAGCCCTCCGCGACCTCGCTCGCCGCGGCCTCGACCGCCCTCGCCCTCGTGATCGCCTTCCTCTTCGCCGCCGTCTCCGCCTGGGCGATCGCCATGATCTCGATCACCCCGATCTCGGGCATGACCCTCACCACGCTCATCGTGACCGCGGTCGCCCTGTCCGCCCTCGGCCTGCGGGGCGAGAGCGGGATGCTCCAGGTGCTGCTCATCGGGGGGGTCGTCTGCACCGCGCTGTCGATGTCGGGGTCGCTCGTGACCCAGTACAAGATCGCCTACTGGCTGGGGGCGACCCCGCGGCGGGTCGAGCTCGCCAACCTGGCCGGGGCGGTGCTCGCCTCCGCCGCCACGACCGCGGTGATCCTCCTGATGGCCCGGGTCTACGGCTTCTCGCCCTCGGCCGGCTCACCCGAACCCACTGCCGGCGCCGCAGCCGAATGCGATGGCCGCCGTGCTGCGGGGCGTGATGGGCGACGGCGGCGCGCCCTGGTTCCTCTACGGCACGGGCGGCGTCTTCGCGGTGGCCACGGAGATGTGCGGCGTCTCGGGGCTCGCGTTCGCCCTCGGGATGTACCTGCCCATGGAGCTCAACTCTCCCCTGGTCCTCGGCGCCGCGGTGGCCTGGCTCCTGCGCCGCTCGTCGAAGGACGAGGCCGTCGCGGCGGCACGGCACGAGGAGGGAACGCTCGTCGCCTCCGGCTTCATCGCGGGGGGAGCGCTCGTGGGCGTGCTCGCGGCTCTCCTCCGCTTCGTCGAGGACTCGACCGGCACCGCCCTCGTCCCCGACCTGACCCGGCTGCCCGGGCCCGGCGCCTGGATCGCCGCCTGGGGCAACTGGACCGGCTTCGCCGTCTTCCTCGCACTGGGCCTCGGCGTCTACTGGCACTGCCGCCGGCAGGCCGACGACCCTGCGTCCCCCGTCCCGGGAGGTTCTCGATGAACCGTCGTGATTTCCTCCGCCGCAGCTCGATCGCCGGCGGCGCCGCCGTCCTCGGCGCCCGCGCCTTCCCCCGCCACCTCTACGCCAGGGCGACGGAGAAGACCGCCCAGGACGTCGTGACCCTCGGCCGGACCGGCATCCGGGTGTCCCGCCTCTTCCAGGGCACCGGCACGAACGGGATCAACCAGGCCTCGAACCAGACCCGCGGCCTCGGCCTCGACGGCCTGGCGGATCTCCTCCGTGCCGGGGTCGACCAGGGCGTCACCGTCTGGGACCTCGCCGACCAGTACGGCACCCACCCGCACGCGAAGCGAGCGCTCTCGACCGTGCCACGCGACCGGGTCACCATCATGACCAAGACCCACGCCCGCACGGAGGCCGAGATGAAGGCCGACCTCGACCGGTTCCGCCGGGAGATCGGCACGGACCGGATCGACATCGTGCTCCTGCACTGCATGCTGTCGGCCGACTGGCCGAAGGAGCGGGAGGGCGCGATGGCCGTCCTCGCCGAGGCCAAGGCGAAGGGCATCGTCCGGGCCCACGGCGTCTCCTGCCACGACCTCGGCGCCCTGAAGGCGGCCGCCGCCAGCGACTGGGTGGACGTGGACCTCGCCCGCCTCAACCCCGCGGGGGCGAGCATGGACGGCCCCGTCGCCGAGGTCCTGCCGGTCCTCTCCGAGATGAAGCGGAAGGGCAAGGGCGTCATCGGGATGAAGATCCTGGGGGCCGGCCGCCTCCGCGACCGGATCGACGACGCCCTCCAGTACGCCCTCGCCTCCCCCGTCCTCGACTGCTTCACGATCGGGGCCGAGAGCCGCCAGCAGCTCGAGGACCTGCTCGTCCGCATCCCGAAGGCCAGCGTCCGCGGCTGAAGAGCGGCGCCCGTCTGTGGCGCGTGCGCCGCGACGATCAGTGAGCGCCTCGAAATTCCGTTGGCCGATGAGGCGCGAGCGGGAGGCAAGCGAGTGACGGGCCTCGGCCTCGGTTACGGCTGACGGCTTTAGCGTGGCCAGGCGGGCGGGGTCGCCGGAGCGAGCGACTGAGGAGCGCCGCCCCTCGCTGGCCGTGCGGCGCGACGATGAGCGAGCGCCCGGCTGTCGTTCGCCTGCGAGGCGCGAACGGGGAGCGAGCGGAGTGCGCACCCCGCCCGCCCGTCACGGCCAGTGGCTACAGCCTGACCGGATGGCCGGAGCGGGCCGACTCGAGGAGGGCCACGATCGTGGCGACGTTGCCGCGGCTCTCCTCGAGACTCACGCGCGGCGGCCGGCCGGTCCGCACGGCCTGCTCCAGGTCCTCGATCTCGAGGAGGTAGCGGTCCGCCTCGCCCACCGCCACCGTCTCCGTCTCCGTGGTCTCGCCCCGGGTGAGAAGGACCGGCTGGCCGGGGTCCGGCCTCCACGGGTGGCGCACCCGGATCGTGCCCTCGGTGCCCGCGATCTCCAGCTCGGCCCGAACGGGGCTGCGGAAGCCGGCGTCGAGCTGCGCCGGGATGCCGCCCGGGAACACGAGCTGGCCGGCGAACGTCTCGTCGATCCCGCTCGGGCCGAGCACCTGCGAGCCGAACACCTCGACCGGCTCCGCGCCCAGCAGGAAGCGCGTGAAGCTCAGCGGGTAGCACCCCACGTCCCACAGGCACCCGCCGCCCCACTCCGGCCGCAGGCGCACGTCGTTCTCGCGGGTCAGGGGGAAGCTGAAGGTCCCCCTGACGAAGCGGACCGCCCCGATCGCCCCCGCCTCCAGCAGCTCCTTGACCTTCAGCGTCTGAGGGTGGTGGCGGTACATGAAGGCCTCGGCCAGCACCACCCCGGCCTCGCGGGCGGCCGCCTCCATCGCGTCCACCTCGGCCACGGTGAGCGCGAGCGGCTTCTCGCACAGCACGTGCTTGCCGGCGCGGGCGGCGCGGATCGTCCACTCGGCGTGGAGGTGGTTCGGCAGGGGGACGTAGACGGCGTCGATCTCCGGGTCGGCGAGGAGGGCCTCGTATGAGCCGTGGGCGCGCTCGATCCCCCACTCCCTCGCGTAGGCCTCGGCCCGCGCGAGATCGCGGCTGGCCACGGCCAGCAGCCGGTTCCCGGCGGACACCCGCAGCGGGGGGATGAGCACCCGGTTGATGCGGGCCGTGCCGAGGAGACCCCAGCGCAGGACGCGTTCCGCCATCGAGGCCTCCTAGATCCCGCCCACGAAGTGCGTGCCGGCCCGGCCCTCGATGGCCTGGGGCAGGCTCTCGGGGTTGGTGATGAGGGCGCGGCGGCCGCCCGCCCGGAGGAAGCGGATCACCGCCTCGATCTTCGGCCCCATGCTGCCGGACGGGAAGTGGCCTTCCGCCTGGAGGCTCTCGATCTCCTCGAGGGTCACCGCCCCGAGCGCACGCTGCTCGGGGGTGCCGTACTTCACGTAGACCTGCGGCACCGCGGTCAGGATCACCAGGAGCGCTGCCCCCACGTCCGTGGCGAGGACGCTCGAGGTCAGGTCCTTGTCGATCACCGCCTCGAGGCCGGCGAACTGCCCGTCGGCCTGGCGCTTCACGGGGATGCCTCCCCCGCCGCAGGCGACCACGATGTGGCCCTGCCGGACCGCGTCGCGGATCATGTGGCGCTGGATGACCCGCAGCGGCACCGGCGAGGGCACGAGCCGGCGCCAGCCCCGCCCCGCGTCCTCCTTGATCTTCCAGCCCAGCTGGTCGCGCCGCCTCTCGGCCTCCTCCCGCGACAGGAACGGCCCGATCGGCTTGCTCGGCGCCTGGAAGGCGGGGTCGTTCTCGTCCACCACGACCTGCGTCACCACGGTGACCACGTAGCGCTTCGCCTGGCGCTTGCGCAGCTCGTTGAGCAGCCCCTGCTGGAGGATGTAGCCGAGGCTGCCCTCGGTCATGGCCACGAGCACGTCGAGGGGCAGCGAGGGCACCTCGTCCCGCGCGTGCTCCTGCTGGAGCAGCAGGTTCCCCACCTGCGGGCCGTTGCCGTGGGTCACGCAGATGTAGTAGTTGCGCTCGACGAGCGTCATGAGGAGGGCCGCGATCTGGGCCGCGTTCCTCTCGTGGTCCTCGATCGTGCCCCTCTCGCCCTTCTGCATGAACGCGTGGCCACCCATGGCCACGAGGACGATCGGGTGCGGGTCGATCATGCGCGAAGCGCCTACTGCGGCCGGAACATCTCGAAGATGCGGTCCTTCGGGCGGGCCTGGGCCTTCGTCTCCTCCTGCCGCCTCCGGGCCTCCGCCTCGTAGGTCGGGGGCGGGTCCGGGTTGCGGTAGAAGACGCCGGTGTAGAGCTTGTGGCCGTACTCGGAGGCGAGGGCCATGGCCTTCAGGCGGTCGGCCGGGTCGTGGCCGACGCTGGCCAGGGACTGCATCGCCGTCTTGTGGGCCTTGAGCTGCTGCTCCTCCTGGCCGTAGGTCACGCAGGGCGACTGGATGTTGACGAACGCGAAGCCCGGGTAGCGGATGCCCTCCTCGATCACCGAGGCGAGGGCCTGCATGTCCGCCGGGGTGCCCTGGGCCACGAAGCTCGCGCCGTACCCGAGGACGTAGAGGAGCGGGTTCACCGGGGCCTCGAGGCTGCCCCAGGTCGAGGACGCGGTCTTGAGGCCGCGCGGCGACGTCGGCGACAGCTGGCCCTTGGTGAGGCCGTAGATCTGGTTGTCCATCACGATGTAGGTGAGGTCCATGTTGCGCCTGACCGCGTGGGCCACGTGGCCGCCGCCGATCGAGAAGCCGTCGCCGTCGCCCCCGGCCACGAGGACGAGCAGGCCCGGGTTGGCGAGCTTGATCCCCTGGGCGATGGGGAGCGCCCGCCCGTGCACGCTGTTGAAGCCGTAGGCCGTGGTGTAGCCCGGGATGCGGCTCGAGCAGCCGATGCCCGAGATGAACGCGATCTCGTGGGGCGGCCGCCCCACGTTGGCCAGGGCCCGGTAGATCGCCTGGACGACCCCGTAGTCGCCGCAGGCCGGGCACCAGATGGGCTTGAGGTCACTCTTGTAGTCCTTCGCCTGGTACGGCTCGACAGGGCGCGTGGCGGTGGTCATGTTCCTTTGTCTCCCCGCGGCCCCGCTAGCCCGCCGGCTCCACCTCGGCCACCCGCTGCCGCTGGAGGCCGAGGACGATCTTGCGCAGCCGCTCCACGATCGACATGGGAAGGATCGGGTTCGAGCCGCTGCGCGCCAGGGGCTGCATCCCCGCCGGCACGTTCACGTACATCCGAAGAATGCGGTAGAGCTGCCCCTGGTGCGACTGCTCCACCACGAGCCCCGCCTGGACGCTCCGGAAGAAGTCCGCGTAGATCTCCTCGGCCACCGGGAAGAGGAGCTTCGGCACGAGGAGCTTGGCCTGGATGCCCTCGCGGCGCGCGATCTCCAGCGCCTCGCGGGTGGTGCCCGCGACGCTCCCCCACGAGACGAGCGCCAGCGGCGCGTGGGCGTCGCCCTCGATCACGAAGAGGTCCTTTCGGCGCTTCAGCGGGTCCAGCTTGTGGATCCGCTTGTCGTTCATCCGCGCGTGGACCTCGCCGCTCGCGGTCGGGGCCCCTCTCTCGTTGTGCTCGATCCCCGAGGCCAGGTAGTTGCCCCCCGGCATCCCCGGGTGGCTGATCGGGCTGATGCCCGAGTCGGTGGCCTTGAAGCGCTCGTACCTCTCGAGCTCCGCCCCCGTGGGCCGGCGGCGGTCGACGATCGTGAACGCCTTCGCGTCGATCGGGTCGACCGTCTCCTTGCGCTGGGCGATCTCCTGGTCGGAGAGGATGATCACCGGCGTCTGGTAGTGCTCGGCGACGTTGAAGGCCTCGACCGTCATCGCGAACGTGTCGGCCACCGAGATCGGCGCCAGGACGGGCCGCACGACGTCGCCGTGGGCCGAGAAGCACGCCTGGAAGAGGTCGGACTGCTCGCTCTTCGTGGGGATGCCGGTCGATGGCCCGCCCCGCTGCACGTTGACGCAGACGAGGGGCAGCTCGGCGATCGTGGCGAGGCCGAGCATCTCGGTCTTGAGCGACATGCCGGGGCCCGAGGTCGCGGTCATGGCCTTCTTGCCCGCGAAGGACGCTCCCACCACGGCCCCGATCCCGGCGATCTCGTCCTCGCACTGGATCATCGCGCCGCCGTACTTCCAGACCTCGCGGCCGAAGAACTGCATGATCTCGGAGGAGGGTGTGATCGGGTAGCCGCCGAAGAACTCGCAACCGGCGAAGAGGGCGGCGGCCGCGCACATGTCGTTGCCGTCCACGACCAGCTTGCCCTCCGTCATCGCCGCGGCCGCGGCCTCGAGGGTTCGCGGCTCGCGCAGGGGGTGCTGCTCCGCGTACTGCACGCCGGCCGCGAACGCGTTCTCGTTGCCCTGCACGACCTCGGCGCCCTTCTTGCCGAACTTCCGGCGGATCCCGGCGAGGAGGGAGTCGCGGCCGACGCCGAGCCAGCCGGCGAGGAGCCCGAGGACCACGGAGTTCTTCGCCTTCTCCGTCCCCGCGTGCGTCTTCGCCATCGCCGCGATCGGGACGGCGATGGCCTCCCAGGGCGTGACCCCGGGCAGCGGCAGCCGGTCCGCCGGCACGTTGGTCGCGCTCTCGTAGATGACGGTCGTGCGGCCCCCGACCGGCAGCTCCGCCCCGAACTTGAGGAAGTCCTCCCAGTTGAGGGCCACGGCCACGTCCAGGGTCCCGCCGGAGCTCAGGACGGGGCGGATCGAGAGCCGGACCCGGCAGGAAGACTCGCCACCCCGGATCTGCGGGCCGAAGCTCTTGGTGAGGACCGCGTGGTACCCCTCCAGGGCGGCGGCGGTGATCATTGCGTCGCCGGCGGAGACGATGCCGTCTCCCCCGGATCCGGCCATGCCGATGACGAGGTCGTTGCTCATGTTCTCCGTCGCCCCGTAGTGCCTCTGCTGCGCTCGCTCCGGCGACCCCGCGCCGTCGCGTCCCGCCACATGGTCCTAGAGGATATCCCCGTTCCCCGCGGGCGGCGAGTCCTCCTCCTCAGCGGGGCCGTCTCGTCGTGCGGTGCGTCGGCTCGGCCGTCCAGGGGTCCTCGGGCCACGGGTGCCTCGGGTAGCGGCCCCGGAGCTCCTTGCGGACCTCGGGGTAGGTGCGCTGCCAGAAGCTGCGCAGGTCGCGCGTCGTCTGGACCGGGCGGCCGTTCGGCGCGAGCAGCTCGAAGACGACCGGCTCCTGCCGGGGTCCGACCCGCGGGGTCTCCGCGAGGCCGAACAGCTCCTGCAGCTTCGCCGCCGCCACCACCGAGCCGTCCTCCCGGTAGTCGAGCGCCGCCGTCCGGCCGCTCGGGAGCGGGAGTCGCTCCGGCGCGAGCCGGTCGAGCCGGTCTCGCGTGCCGGGCTCGAGCCAGCGCTCGGGCTCCTCCAGCGGCGGCAGGCGCGTCCGCCCCCGGCACGCGGCGAGGACGGCGGCGTGCAGGTCCGCTTCGAGGCCGGCGACACGCAGGCGCCGCTTCAGCCGCTCGGCCGCCTCCCCGAGGCCCCTCCGCTCGAGGGCGTCGGCCAGCAGCCCGGCCGCCACCTCCGGGTCCGGGGGGACGGGCCGCTCGCCGAGGAGCAGTCGTTCGTACCAGTCCTGCGCGAACGCCCTCACCGCCCCCGACACCTCGTCGAACCGGTGAACGACCTCGCTCCGCACACCCTCGAGCCACTCCCTCTCGACCCGGCTCGCAACTCGCACGAGCGGCTCCGAGGCCGCGCCGGCGACCCCGCCGGTCAGCTCCAGCGCGACGAGAAGCTCGCCCTCGCGCACGCCGCTCTCGCGGCCCAGGATCGCCCCCTGCCCCGAGGCGAGGACGAGGCGCGACGCGCCCGGCTCGCGCCGTCGGGCAACGCGGTCCGGGAAGCCCGCGAGCAGCGCGCGGAGGAGGCGCTCGTCGTCCGCCTCGTCCGGCACCTCCAGCTCATCGACCAGGACCTCGAGGTCCCGCGCCGCCGCGCGGACCCCGGGTGGCGCCTCGCGCAGGCGGTCCGCGGCCGAGAGGACGTCCGAGTCGGTGGTCGGCACGTCGGCCGCGACGCCCGGTCGCCAGCCCTCGCCGAGGACGGCGCACGCCGCCGCGGCCCGGGCCCCGCCCCCGGCGGACAGCAGGACGCGGGCGAGGCGCGGGTGGAGCGGAAGGCGGTGCATGGCCTCGCCCTCGGGCTCGAGGCGGCCGCCGGAGACCGCCCCCAGTCGCTCGAGGAGGGCCATGGCGGCCTCGAGCCGGTCGGCCGGGGGCGTCTCGAACCACTCGAAGGCCGAGGGGTCCCCGCCCCACGCGATCACCTCGAGCAGCGGCCCGGCCAGATCCACCCGGTCGATCTCCGGCTCGCGCCGCGGGCGGAGCCGGTCGCGCTCGTCCCAGAGTCGCAGCACCCGGCCCGGACCCGTCCGCCCCGCTCGCCCCTTCCGCTGCTCGGCCGAGTCCGCCGGGATGCGCTCGAGCTCCAGGCGGTCGAGGCCCCGCGCCGCGTCGTACCGCAGCACCTTGTGCTGGCCCGTGTCGATCACGTCGGTCACCCCCTCCACGGTGAGCGACGTCTCGGCCACGTTGGTCGCGAGAATGACCTTGCGCTCCGTGCGACGGCGCGAGGGCGAGGTCCTGCTCGTCCGACGGAAGCGTCCCGTGCAGCGGCAGCACCCGCACGCCGGCGAGGCCGGCCAGCTCCGCCTGCGCCCGCCGGATCTCGGGCGCACCGGGCAGGAAGCAGAGAACGTGCCCGCCCGGTCTCGCGACTACGATCGGACCGCATCGGGCAGCGACGTCCGGGGCTCGTACCGCACCTCGATCGGGTAGCGGCCGACCCGGCACGTCGATCACCGGGCAGTCGTCCAGGAACCGGGCGACGGGCCCGGCGTCGAGCGTCGCCGACATCACGAGGAGCCGCAGGTCGTCGCGCGCCCGCCAGGCCTGGCGGGCGAAGGCCAGCGCCAGGTCGGCGTGGAGGCTCCTCTCGTGGAACTCGTCGAGGACGATCGTGCGGAAGGCCCCGAGCAGCGGGTCGCGACTGCAGCCGGCGCGTGAGAACCCCTTCCGTCGCCACCAGGAGCCGCGTCGTCGCCCCGAAGCGCCGCTCGAAGCGCACCTGCCAGCCCACCTCGCCGCCGAGGGTCCAGCCCTGCTCGTCCGCGATCCGCCGCGCGATCGAGCGCGCGGCCACGCGCCGGGGCTGCAGAAGGAAGACCGGACCGTCGGCCACGAGAGCCGGGGGCACGCGCGTCGTCTTGCCCGAGCCGGGGGGAGCGACGAGGACCGCCGCGCGCGCCGCGAGGGCGTGCACGCGGCGACGTGGGCGTCGATCGCGAGACGTCGCAGGCTGTCGATCGCGCGAAGCTCGGGCCGCACGCCCCGATGCTACCGGACGGCGCCCGGGAACGCCCGGGGTACGCCCGACGTAGACTCTGGTGCAACTCTGCGGAGGTGTGCCGTGGCCAAGTTCCTGCTCTGGTTGATCCTGCTCGTCGTGTGCTGGCCGCTGGCTCTGCTCGCCCTCGTCCTCTACCCGCTCGTCTGGCTGCTGCTCCTGCCCTTCCGGCTGCTCGGCATCGCGGTCGGGGGCGTCCTCGCGCTGGTGAAGGCGGTCATCTTCCTGCCCGCCCGTCTCCTGCGCGGCCCGGGCGCCGCGTGAGGCGGCCCGCGACGGGTCCGATCCTCGCCGGCGTCTTTCTCGCGACGGCGGCCCTCTACTTCGTCGGCCTCGGGACCGGCCTCCCGGCACTCCGCCTCGCCGTGAAGCCCGTCCCCGCCCTGGCCCTCGCGGCCTGGGTCGCGACCCGCTGCCGCGAGCCTCAGGCCCGCTTCACGTCGGCGGGGCTCGTCCTTTCGGCCATCGGAGACCTGCAGCTGGAGCGGGGCCTCTTCCTGCCCGGCCTTCTCGCCTTCCTGGCCGCTCACGTCGCCTATGTTGCGGCGTTCCTCTCCGTCGACCGACGGCTGGTCCCCGGGCGCTCGCTACCGTTCCTGGCCTGGGGGCTGACGGCCTTCCTCCTCCTCCGGCCCGGCCTCGGGCCGATGGCCGTGCCGGTCGGCGTCTACGTCGCGGTCATCTGCACGATGATGTGGCGCGCGGCGGCGCGGATCGGAAGCCCCGGCACGCCCGCCCTCGCCGGCCTCCTCGGCCTCGCCGGCGCCGTCGCCTTCGGAGCGAGCGACACCCTGATCGCCTTCGACCGCTTCTCCGCCCCGATACCCGGCGCCCGCTGGCCGATCATGATCCTCTACTGGCTGGGCCAGGCCGGCATCGCGGCGGCGGCCGTGCTCAGCTGCGGTATGCTGCGCGAGGAGGTGACACCGCAATGACCACGACGGCCGCCTCTCCCGCGCCGGTCCTGGACGTCGAGACGATGAGGACGCGCTTCCCCGCCCTCGAGCGCCGCCACAACGGCCTCCCCGTCGCCTACTTCGACGGGCCGGGCGGCACCCAGGTGCCGCAGCCGGTCGTCGACGCGATGGCCGACTACCTCCTGCACCACAACGCCAACACGCACTGGGCGTACCCGACGAGCGTCGAGACGGACGCCGCCCTCGCCGCGGCGCGAGTCGGCTCTCGCCGACTTCCTCGGAGGAGCGCCGTCCGAGATCGCCTTCGGCGCGAACATGACGACGCTGACGTTCCACCTGAGCCGCGCCCTCGGCCGGCGCTGGGCACCGGGCGACGAGGTTGTGGTGACCGAGCTCGACCACCACGCGAACGTGGACCCCTGGCGGCAGGTCGCGAGAGAGCGGGGGTTCGTCGTGCGCACCGTCCGCTTCCGAGTGGAGACCGGCCAGCTCGATCTCGACGACCTCGCCGCCGCCGTCGGGCCGAGGACCCGCCTCCTCGCGATCGGCGCCGCCTCGAACGCCCTCGGGACGAAGAGCGACGTGCGGCGGGCGGCTGCTCTCGCCCACGCCGCGGGGGCGCTCGTCTTCGTGGACGCCGTCCACTACGCGCCCCACGCTTTCGTGGACGTGTCCGCTCTCGGCGCCGACTTCCTGGCGTGCTCGGCCTACAAGTTCTACGGGCCGCACGTCGGCGTGCTGTGGGGACGGCAGGCCCTGCTCGAGCAGCTGGACCTGCCCAAGCTCGAGCCGGCCCCCGAGAACGCCCCGGACCGCCTCGAGACCGGCACCCAGAACCACGAGGGCATCGTGGGGGCCGCGGCGGCGGTCGACTTCCTGGCCTCGCTGGCCGAGGGCCACGACCGCCGCTCGCGCCTGGCCGCGTCGATGGCCGGCCTGCACGCGCGGGGCCAGCAGCTCGTCGAGCGGCTCTGGACCGGCCTGCGCGCCATCCCCGGCGTGACCCTGTACGGCCCCCCGCCCACCGAGCCGCGGACCCCGACGGTCGCCTTCACCGTGCGGGGCGTCGTCTCCGAGGACGTCGCGAAGGCCCTCGCCGACCGCGCCGTGTTCGTCTCGAACGGGGACTTCTACGCCACGACGGTCGTCCGCCGCCTCGGGCACGCCGAGGACGGCGTCGTCCGGGCCGGCTGCGCCTGCTACACGACGCCGGAGGAGGTCGACCGCCTCCTCGCCGGCGCCGCGGAGATCGCCCGCCGATGAAGCGGCTGGCGGTCGTTCTCGCGGCGGCCCTCGCCCCTGCCTCCCTCCACGCGCAGGCCGCGGCCACGCCGCACGAGATGCACCAGCGGCACGGGGACCCGGCGGCGTACATCGCGTCGCTCGACGACCCCGCCCGGGACGCCTACCAGAAGCCGGACGAGGTGCTGAAGGCGCTGGCCCTGAAGCCGGGCGAGGTGGTGGCCGACATCGGGGCCGGCTCGGGCTACTTCACCGTCCGCTTCGCCCGGGCCGTGGGCGACGCCGGCCGCGTGTACGCCGTGGACGTGAGCCCCGACATGATCCGGCACCTCAACCGGCGCCTTCGGGAGGCGGGCCTGCGCAACGTCGTCACGGTGCTCTCGGAGCCCGACGACCCGCTGCTGCCCGACGCCTCCGTCGACCGCTTCGTGATCGTGGACACCTGGCACCACATCGAGGACCAGCCGAAGTACCTCGGCCTCCTCAAGCGCATGCTCAAGCCCGGCGGGCAGGTCGTCCACATCGACTTCCAGAAGCGCGCCCTGCCGATCGGCCCTCCCGAGGGCATGAAGATCGCCCGCGAGGACCTCGTGAAGCAGATGGAATCCGCCGGCTTCCGCCTCGCCGCCGAGCACGACTTCCTGCCGTACCAGTACTTCCTGGTGTTCACCGCGCGCTGACGGCCGCGGAGGCAGAGAGGCAGGGAGCGGCCTTCAGGGACCGGCCTTCCAGAGGAAGCCTTCGTCGGGGCTTTGGAGGTCCCTCGGGATCCCGCTCGCTGGGGATCCCGAGGGGGCTAATGCCCCTTCCCGTAGCCCATCTCGCCCGCCTCCACCCGCACCGGCATCCAGTTCTGGGGCGGGGGCAGGGGGCAGGTGGCGTAGGGGGTGAAGGCGCAGGGCGGGTTGTAGGCCTTGTTGAAGTCCAGCACCACCTTTCCGGCCTTCGGCAGGTCGGAGTAGAGGAAGCGGCCGGCGCCGTAGGTCTCCTTCCCGCTCGTCTGGTCGCGCAGGATGAAGAAGAGCTGCTCGGCGTGCGGGTCCTCGAGGACGCCGTCGAGGCGGACGAGCTTGCCGTTGAGCGTGAACTCCGCGTAGCCGGGGCTCGGCATCGCCTCGCTCTGGCCGAGGACGTTCGGCACCTTGACCGGCTTGGGCTGCGGGTACGAGTTCCACTTCGCCTCCACCCGGTAGGCCTCGTCGATCTCGAACCACCGCAGGCCCGTGAAGCCCTTCCGGATGGCGCTGTTCTTGTCCTTGAGCCGGATCCCGAGCTTCCCGGCCCGCTCGATGACGTTCAGGCTGAGCGCGCCCATCTCGAGCACGTCGGGCGAGCCCGAGGTGTCCGGGCGCAGGGCGGTCGGGCCCGCCACCGGCTTCGTGCCGATGCGCGCGCTCGCGCCCGCGAGGAGGGTGACGGTCACCTGGCCGTCCTTCAGCTCGAAGACGCCGGCCTTCGCCGGCGCCGAGCCCTCGGGGAGGACGATGTCGCCGGCCGGGTCCGTTCCGAACCGGTTCGGGCCGTCCTTGAGCCAGAAGAGGCCGGCGAGCGTCAGCCACCCGCCGTCGGCCTTCAGGCGCGCCTCGCGCTCCTCGCGCCACTTGCGCACCTCGGCCTTGTAGGCCTCGTCCGTCCACGCGGGAGCCGCCAGCCCCGCCACCAGAGCCGCCGCCGCCAGAGCCGCCCTACGCCTCATTCCCGTTCCCTCCTGGGCCCCAGAGGTTACGCGAAAACACCGTGGAAGTGGGCTATCCTCGGGCGCATGGCCACGCCCGACGCCACGCAGCGGGAGCTCAGCTACAGGAAGCGCCTGATCGAGATCGCCAACCAGATCAACGCCGCCGCCAGCATCCAGGACATCCTGGTCGACATCAAGGACGAGATGCTGGACCTGGTGTCCGCGGAGCGGGTGACGATCTTCGCCCTCGACACCAAGAACCAGGAGCTCTTCTCGCTGTTCAAGGCCGGCCAGGAGGTCCGGGAGATCCGAGTCCCCAAGACCTTCGCCTCGATCGCCGGCTTCACCGCGCTCTCGCGCCGCACCGCCAACATCGCGAACGCCTACGACGCGACCGAGCTGACGAAGCTGCACCCGAGCCTGCGCTTCGACGCCCGCTGGGACAAGGCCTCCGGTTTCAAGACCACGCAGGTCCTCTCGACGCCCGTCCTCTTCGACAAGTACCTCCTGGGCGTCCTGCAGCTCGTCAACAAGCGCGGGCGGCACCTCGTTCTCGGCCCGGGACGCGGAGGCGGCGGAGGAGCTGGCCAAGATCCTCGGCATCGCCTTCTACAACCAGCACCGGGCCGCCCGCACAAACAAGCCGTCGAAGTTCGGGGCGCTCGTGGACAAGGGCCTCGTGTCGGAGAAGGACATCGAGAAGGCCGTCTCCGCCGCCCGCGTCAACCAGATCGACGTCGCGAGGATCCTGATCGAGGAGATGAAGGTCCCGAAGGAGGAGGTGCTGCGGGCCCTCGCCCAGTTCTACAGCTGCGCGTCCTGGGAGCCGGGCGCGGCGACCATGCCCGAGGACCTCAAGAAGCGCCTGTCCGCCGACTTCCTCAAGAAGAACGCCTGCGCCCCGATCGAGAGGCGCGAGGGCACGGTGCGGGTCGCGGTCGAGGACCCCTACGACCTCACCCGGCTCGACGCGATCAAGGCGATGAACCTCGCTCCCCGCTGCGAGTTCCTGGTCGCCCTGCGCGACGACATCCTGGCCTGGGTGCGGGCGAGCTACGGCGAGACCGGCCCCGCCGTCGAGGAGGCCGACCTCGGCCGGATCATCAACGACCTCGGCTCCGGCGAGGAGGGCGAGGTCGACGGCGAGGCCGAGGAGAAGCCACCGGAGATCGACGAGACCGACAGCGGCATCGTCAAGCTGTGCAACCAGATCATCATCGACGGCTACAACCGGGGCGCCTCCGACATCCACGTCGAGCCCTACGGCAAGACCGCTCCCACGATCGTGCGCCTCCGCATCGACGGCGACTGCCAGAAGTACCTCGAGGTGCCGGCGCCGCACCGCAGCGCCCTCGTCCAGCGCCTCAAGATCATGGCCAGGCTCGACATCGCGGAGCGGCGCAAGCCCCAGGACGGCAAGATCCGCTTCCGCGGCCCGAAGGGCACGATCGAGCTGCGCGTCGCCACGATCCCGACGTCCGGGGGCAACGAGGACGTGGTCATGCGCATCCTCGCCGCCTCCAAGCCCCTGCCCCTCGACAAGATGGGCTTCCTCGAGCGGAACCTGGCCGAGTTCAAGGCGATCCTCAAGAAGCCCTACGGCATCTGCCTCGTGGTCGGCCCCACCGGCTCGGGCAAGACCACGACCCTGCACTCGGCCCTCGGCTTCATCAACACCGAGGACATGAAGATCTGGACGGCCGAGGACCCGGTCGAGATCACCCAGCCCGGGCTGCGGCAGGTGCCAGGTCCACCCCAAGATCGACTTCACCTTCGCCGCCGCCATGCGCTCGTTCCTGCGCGCCGACCCCGACGTGATCATGGTCGGCGAGATGCGCGACCACGAGACGGCGGCGATCGGCGTCGAGGCGTCGCTCACCGGCCACCTGGTGTTCTCGACGCTGCACACCAACTCCGCCCCGGAGACGATCATCCGCCTCCTGGACATGGACATCGACCCCTTCAACTTCGCCGACGCCCTGCTCGGCATCATGGCCCAGCGCCTCGTGCGCACCCTGTGCGGGGCCTGCAAGGAGGAGTACGCGCCCACGCCCGAGGAGTTCGCCGAGCTCGTCTCCGAGTACGGGGCCGAGCACTGGGAGAAGGTGGGTATCGCGTACTCCCCCTCGCTGCGCCTCTTCCGTCCGAAGGGCTGTCCGAAGTGCGGCGGCACGGGCTACAAGGGGCGGATGGGCATCCACGAGCTGCTCGTGGCCTCGGACGAGATCAAGCGGATGATCCAGAAGAGGAAGCCGGTCGAGGAGCTCCGCCAGCAGGCGGTCCGGGAAGGCATGACCACCCTGCTCCAGGACGGCATCCTCAAGGTGCTCCGCGGGAGCACCGACTTCAAGCAGGTCCGCGCCGTCTGCATCAAGTAGGGAGGGAGCGATGGCGAACTGGATGGGCGGCAGCTGCCCGGCCATGGCGAACCAGATCGCCGGCGGGTTCTGCAGCGTGACCGCGGGGACCCTGAAGGGCTACCTGCCCGCCGAGCTCACGGCGCTCAAGCTCGAGCTCGAGAAGCAGCTGCGCAACGCGCGGGCCGAGGTGCCGCCCCAGGACGACGCGCTCGCCCAGCAGGCCCGCAACCACAAGATCGGGCGCCTCACCTCGGCCCTGCAGGTCGTCAACAACCAGATCTACTCGCGCTGAAGGAGCCCCCTTGGCCAGCTCTCCCCTCGACTTCGTCGTCCTCGCCGTCTACCTCGTCGGCGTCGTCCTCTTCGGCCTGTGGATCGGCCGCGAGCAGAAGGGCGCCGCCGACTACATGGTGGGCGACCGCAACATCGCCTGGTGGGGGCTGCTGTTCTCGATCGTGGCCACCGAGACGAGTACCGTCACGTTCCTGAGCATCCCGGGGTTCGCCTGGAGCCGGGACTTCACCTTCATCCAGCTGCCGCTGGGCTACATCGTCGGCCGCTTCCTCGTGGTGGCCCTGCTCCTGCCCCACTACTTCTCGGGCGAGTACTTCACCGCCTACGAGGTGCTGCGCAAGCGCTTCGGGGGGCCGGTGGGCCAGGCCGCCTCGGCCCTCTTCATCCTCACCCGCAGCCTCGCCGACGGCCTGCGGCTCTTCCTGACCGCGATCGTGGTCCAGGAGATGGCGGGGCTCAGCCTGCCCGTCTCCGTCGCCCTCGTGGGGGTGACGACGATCGTCTACACGTTCGTCGGGGGCATGAAGGCGGTGGTGTGGACGGACGTGGCCCAGTTCGTGATCTACAACGTGGGCGCGGTGGTCGCGTTCTTCCTCCTCCTCGGCCAGCTGCCCGGGGGCTGGGGGCAGCTCCTGGCCGACGCCGGCGCCGCCGGCAAGCTGCGCTGGATCGACTTCTCCCCCGCCCTCGACAACCCCTACACCCTCTGGGCCGGCCTCATCGGAGGGATGTTCCTGACCATCGGGTCCCACGGCGCCGACCAGCTCACGGTCCAGCGGTATCTGTGCGCCCGCAGCCAGCGCGAGGCCGGGCGGGCGGTCTGGATGAGCGGGATCGTCGTCTTCCTCCAGTTCGCTCTCTTCCTCCTGATCGGGGTCGGCCTCTACGTCTTCTACCAGGCATTCCCGCCGGCCGTCGCCTTCGACCGGCCGGACCGCGTGTTCGTCCGCTTCATCGTCGAGCGGCTCCCGACCGGGATGGTCGGCCTCGTGATCGGCGCCATCTTCGCGGCGGCGATGTCGACGCTCTCCGGCTCGCTGAACTCCTCCGCCACCGCCGCCGTGACCGACTTCTACCGCCCGCTCGTGCGGCCGCAGGCCAGCTCCGGGCACCTGCTCCGGGTGACGCAGGCGCTCACCCTGTTCTTCGGCTTCGTGCAGATCGCCGTCGCCCTCGGGGGTCCGCGGCTCAGCGCCACGGTCGTGGAGTCCGTGCTCACCATCGCCGGCTTCACCACCGGCATCATCCTGGGGATCTTCTTCCTCGGGATCTTCACGAGGCGGGTCGGCCCGCGGGCTGCGTTCGCGGGCCTGCTGATGGGGCTGGCCACGATCAGCGCCGTGGCCTTCGGGACGAGGCTTGCCTGGCCCTGGTACACGCTGGTGGGATCGCTGTCGACCTTCGCGTTCGGGCTGCTCGCGAGCTTCGCCTGGCCGGAGGGGGCCAAGGGGGCGACGTAGGGGCCGGCTCTCCTCGGGGTTTTCCTCGCCGGCCTTCCTCGGGGCCTTCCAGGAACGGACCAGATCGCCCCGCGCTGGCGCGCGGGGCGGGACTCGGGGCGGGACTCAGTAGATCAGGTCGGGGGCGCGCTCACGGCGCCAGGCGGCGATCGCCGGCGCCTGAGCCTCGAGGATCGCCTCCACGCCGTCGCCGCGCTCGAGCGCCGTCCGCACGGCCTTCGTCCCGCAGAGCGTGTCGAGCCCGGCCCCCTCGCGGACCCAGGCGCACTCCTTGTGGCGGCGCAGGGCCACGAGGAGGCGCAGGCCGAGGGCGAACGGGCGGGCCGCGGGCGGGTCCGTTACCCGCACGCGCACCCCGCGACACGGCACCCCGAGCAGCTTCGGCTCGGGTGCCGCCGGCGAAGCCGTCGGCGTGAACGTGGTGGGTTCCAGCGCGAAGCCGGGGGTGGCCGCCTCCCGGGCTATCTCTTCAGCCTTGGCCCACGGCGCCCCGACCATCAGGAAGGGCTCCTCGGTGCCGCGGCCCTCGGAGGCGTTCGTCGCCTCGACGAGGCAGGTGCCCGGGTAGGCCATCGCGGCCTCGGCGCTGCGCAGGTTCGGGGAGGGGTCGCGCCAGGGACGGCCCGTGTCCGCCCAGCTCAGCGGGCGCGCCCAGCCGGTCATCGGGACGACGCTCACGCGGCCGGGCTTCGGCAGCCGCCGGTTGGCGAGGCGCGCCATCTCCCCGAGGCTCAGGCCGTGGACGAGCGGCCCGGGCGCCTTCGAGACGAGGCTGAACGGCATCGCGGAGTCTCGCTCCGGGCCCTCCACCCGCTCTCCCCCGAGGGGATTCGGCCGGTCGAGGACCACGACCTCGAGGCCTGCCTCGGCCGCGGCCTCGAGGCAGAGCAGCATCGTGCTCGCGTACGTGTAGAAGCGGACCCCCGCGTCCTGGAGGTCGACCACGAGGACGTCGAGGCCGCGCAGGTCCTCGGCGGCCGGTCTCGTCTTCTCGCCGTAGAGGCTCACGACGGGGAGGCCGCTCTCGGCATCGACGCCGCTCGTGACCTTCTCCCCGGCGGCCGCCCGTCCACGCAGCCCGTGCTCGGGCCCGAAGAGGCGCACGACGTCGACCCCGCACCCGCGCAGCACGTCGATGGCGTGCCGTCCGTCGGCGGTCACCGACACCCCGTGGCCGAGGAGGCCCACCCGGCGGTTTCGCAGGGGGGCGCCCTTGTCGGCCTCGACCCGCTCGAGGCCCACCACGACCGGGGTGCCGTCGGCGAGCGCCCGACGGGCGGCTAACGAGAGCGGTGTCGCGGCGAGGAAGGTCCTGCGTCTCATGGCTGCTCCAGGGCGCGTACGGCCGCGTCGGCCACCTGCGACCGCACGTCGCGGATCTTGTTGTTCTCGCGCGTCGGGTGCACCCGGTTCGTCAGCAGGATCACGTAGAGACCCCGCTCCGGGTCCATCCACATCGACGTGCCGGTGAAGCCCGTGTGGCCGAACGACCGGGCCGAGAAGAGCGACCCCGCCGAGGAATAGCCCGGTTGCCCCGCGGTGGAGCTGCGGAGCCCCGACTCGTCCGCGGGCGTGTCCCAGCCGAGGGCGCGGGAGGAGGCGGCGACGCCGGCGCGCTCCGTGAAGAGCTCCACCGTGGCGCGGGAGACGATCCGCCGCCCCGTGAAGACGCCGCGGTCGAGCAGCATCTGGGCCAGGTGAGCGAGGTCGGGGGCGGTGCCGAAGAGGCCGGCGTGGGGCGCCACGCCGCCGAGGGCGAAGGCGTTTTCGTCGTGCACCTCGCCCCGGACGACGCGGCCCCGCCAGGGGTCCATCTCGGTGGGCGCGATGCGCGGCACGAGCGCCGCCGCCGGCCGGTAGCCCGCGTCCTTCATGCCCAGCGCCTCGATGACGCGCCGGCGGGCCATCTCCTCGAAGCCCGCCCCGCTCACGCGCTCCAGGATGTCGCCGAGCAGGACGATGCCGAGGTCGCTGTAGACCGACTTCGTCCCCGGCTCGTAGGCGAGGTCGAGGGCGACGATCTTCTCGAGGTAGGCCGCCTTGCCCTGCACCTCCTTGTAGAGCGGCGCCCACCACAGCAGCCCCCCGGAGTGCGTGAGGAGGTGGCGGACGGTCACCTCCCCCTTCGCCCCGCCGGCGAAGGCCGGGAAGAAGGACTGCACGCGGGCGTCGATGTCGAGCCGGCCCTCGTCCACGAGGATCATGGACAGGGTGGTCGTCACGACGACCTTGGTGAGGCTGGCGAGATCGTAGAGGGTGTCGGTCGCGACCGGGGGCGCGTCCGCGTCGTACGAGAGCTTCCCGAACGCACGGAGGTGCACGAGGGCGCCGCCCTTGCCCAAGGCCAGGACGCCGCCGGGGAACGCGCGGTCGTCGACACCGGCCTGGACGACGGCGTCCACGGCCTCGAGGCCCCCGGGGCGGAAGCCCCTCGGCACGGCGCTCGCGGACGTCTCTTCGGCGGACACGGTTCCCACTGCATACCTCCCGGCGGCCACCGCGGCCACCGCCAGTCCTCCCCGGATCACGTCGCGGCGCCTGGGGCCGGCCGCGGGCCGCATCAGCGCGAGCCGGCAGCGCGGCCGCCCGGGGCGGCGCCCGCCCCCGAGGCGAGGTGCCTCGGGAAGGCCTCGTCGCGCAGGCGGCGCAGGTCCGCCGGGGCCAGCGACTCGTGCGAGAAGAGAACGACGCCCCTCGCCCCGGACTGCCGCGCGAGGGCGACCTTCTCGACGATGCCGGCGACGTCGAGCCGGTAGGCGGCGATCCCCGCCCAGACGGGCTGCGTGCCGCCCGCGCGCTCCCGCGCCGTCTCGACCTGCTGCCGGAAGAGCTCGTTGTCGGGGGTGTAGGTCATCGGGCACAGGGCGCCGAGCAGGCCGCTCGCCAGCCACCGGGGCCAGTCCTGGAACTTCTGGCTGACGGCCTGCGCCTCGTCGGGCGCCACCGCCGCCGAGAGCAGGATGCCCGGCCGCTCGACCCGCGCCGCGTCGGAGAGGCGGGTGGCGAGGGCGGTGAGGACCTGCCGGCGCCAGGCGTCCCACTCCCTCGGGCCGCGCGCGGGCCCGCCGAGGAGGTCGGTCCCGCCGGTCGCCCGCCGGAACGCCTCGAGGGCCGGCTGGGAGTAGTCGAAGCTGGGCCCGGGATAGCGGACGAAGTCGAGGTGCAGCCCGTCCACCCGGTAGGCCCGGACGAGCTCGCGGACGACGGCCTCGAGGTGGTCTCCGACGGCCGGGATCGCGGGCGACAGGTAGTAGCCCTCGACGTCGCCCTCGGCGCGGCCGGCTTCCATGATCAGCCGCAGCCGCCGGGGCCCCGACGCCACGAGGGCGGCGGTGGCCGCGGACTTCGGGACCATCGCCCAGTCGGGGTGCTTCTCGAGGACGTGCCCCCGCGGGAGGGGCTGGCCGAAGTGCGCGGCCAGCAGGACGTTCACCCAGGCGTGGACCTCGATCCCCTTCGCGCGGGCCCGGGCGATGAGGCGGGCGAACGGGTCGAAGTCACGCGGCTGGCGCTCGAGGAGCGGGCTGCGGGGGGCGAGGCTCGAGCGGTAGAAGGCGTCGCCGCGCCCACGAACCTGGACGAACAGGGCGTTGATGCCGGCCTGCGCGGCGTCGTCCACCGCCTTGTCCACCGCCTGGGGCGAGACGAGGGCGGTGCGCACCACCCAGAGGCCTCGGAGCTCGCCGGGCGGCGGTCCAGCTGTCGCCGGGAGAGCCGGCGCGAGCAGACCGAGAGCCAGGAGGGCGTGCGCCCGAGCCGTCCGCATCGCGCGATGGTAGCAGGCCGGCCTCGCCGCGGGCAAGCGGAACCTCCCGCCGCCCAACGCTTTGCGCTATGATCGACCCTACGACGCCATGCGTGCTGTCCTGCTCCTGACCGCCCTCGCCGTCCTCGCGCCCCGGCCGGCGCTCCCGGCCGCGGGCTCCGACGCCGACCTCGCGCGCAGCCTCGTCCGGCGGATGGAGCAGCGGCAGGGCCGGACGGCCGACCTCGTCGCCCGCTTCACGCAGAGCTATCGCTCGGGAATGCTCGGGCGCGAGGTCGTCGAGCGCGGGCTCGTCTCGATCAAGCGGCCCGGCCGCATGCGCTGGGAGTACAAGGACCCCGAGGCGAAGCTGTTCGTCTCGGACGGCCGGACCTTCTACTTCTACGTCCCGGAGGACAAGCAGGTCGTCGTGAGCGAGCAGGACGCCGAGCGCTCCCTGGCCGCGCGGCTCCTCTCGGGCCGGGGCGGGCTGCTCGACGAGTTCGACGCCTCCCTGGAGGAGCCGCTCGAGGAGGGGGTCCTTCGGGTCAAGCTCGTCCCCCGCCGCGAGCAGCCCGAGGTGGCGCAGGCGCTCGTGGACGTGGAGCCCTCGGGCCGCATCCGCTCGATCCTGCTCGTGGACGTGCAGGGCAACCGCACCCGGTTCCGCTTCGAGGGGGTGCGCGAGAACACCGGCCTGCCCGACAAGCTCTTCCGCTTCGATGTCCCCCCCGGGGTCGAGGTGATCCGCGGATGAAGCGCCTGATCCTCCCGCTCCTCTTCCTCCTCCTCGCCACCGGCTGCGCGACGTCGGGCGCCTTCCGGGCCGGCGAAAAGGCCGAGCGCCTCCAGGACTACGACCGCGCCGTGCTCGAGTACCAGCGCGCGGTCAAGGGCTCCCCCGACAACGTGCAGTACCGGCGCTCCCTCGAGCGCGCCCGCATGCGGGCGTCGACCGACCACACCAACATGGGCCGCCGGCTGGCCGGGCGGGGGCTCTACAACGAGGCGCTCGCGGAGTACCAGCTGGCCCTCGAGCTCAACCCCAACGCCCCGGGGGTCACCGAGGAGATCCGCGACCTCGACGTGCGCCGCCGGCAGAGCACGCTCAGCCTGCAGGAGGCGAAGGCCCGGAGCCGGGAGCGGGCGCTGCCGGGCCTCGACCTCGAACCGGAGGCGCAGCAGCCCCTCGGCCTCGTGTTCCGCGGGGCCAGCCTGCGCGAGGCCTACCTGGCCCTCGGGCGGGCCGCCGGGATCAACGTCACCTTCGACCCGTCCTTCCAGGACTCGACGATCAGCCTCGACCTCAAGGACGTCGGCTTCGACCAGGCCCTGAACGCCCTGGCCGCGGCCGGGCGCACCTTCCACCGGGTCGTGGACTCGAAGGTGCTGAACGTCGTGCCCGACACCCCCACCAAGCGGCGCGAGTTCGAGCAGCAGGTGATCAAGACCCTCTTCCTCTCGAACGCCGACCTCAAGGAGACGATCGACCTCCTGCGCGTGGTGCTCGGGACCCGAAAGGTCGCTCCCCTGCCCGGCACGAACGCCCTCACCATCAACGACACGCCGGACCGCGTGGCCGCGGCCGAGCGCATCGTCGAGATCGTCGACAAGCGCCGGGCCGAGGTGGTGGTCGAGGTCCAGATCCTCGAGGTCGGGCGCAACACGCTCAAGGAGTACGGGATCTACCTCACCTCCGGCCTCGACGCCCAGGGGATCGAGGGCATCGCCTCCGGCATCTTCCCCGACCCGAGGATCACCAACCCCACCCAGGGGCCCTACGACAAGGACAACCTCGTGGTGACGTCCCTGCCCGGCGCGGTCGTGCGCCTGCTCGAGACCGACGCCTCGACGCGGATCCTCGCGAACCCGCAGCTGCGGGTCTCCGAGGGCCAGACCGCGCAGGCCCGCTTCGGCGACCAGGTCCCGGTGCCGGTCACGACCTTCACCGCGATCGCCACCGGCGGCCTCAACCAGCAGCCCATCACCTCGTTCGAGTACAAGAACGTGGGCGTGAACATCGACATCACGCCGCGGGTCCACCAGGACGGCGACGTCAGCCTGCAGCTCAAGGTCGACATCTCCGCCGTCGGCACCCCGGGCTACCAGGGCCTGCCGACCTTCAACAGCCGCGTCGTGAACTCCACGATCCGGCTGCGGGACGGCGAGACGAACCTCCTCGCCGGCCTCATCCTCGACAACGAGCGCCGGGGGCTGACCGGCCTGCCCGGCATCGCGAGCATCCCCTTCATCGGCCGGCTCTTCGCGCGCAACGAGGACCAGATCCAGCAGACCGACGTGGTCATGACCCTGACCCCCCACATCATCCGGCGGACCGAGATCACCGAGGCCGACCTCCGCTCGTTCCTGGTCGGGGGCGAGGCCTCGCCGTTCCTGTTCGAGGTCCCGCCCGCGTCGACGCCGGGGGCAACGCCGACGCGCCCCGCCGATCAGCCCCGCATCGAGCCGATCCGCCCGCCCTCGGCCACACCCCCGCCCCAGAACCCGTAGTCCGATCACGCCGCCGGCCGAGGCGTCAGGCCTTGGCGGGGGCGACGGCGGGCAGCTTCTCGATCCGGACCTTGCTGATCCGGTTCCGCTCCACGTCGACGACGGTGAAGCGCCAGTCGCCCACGGATACGACCTCGCCGCCCTTGGGCACCGACCCCAGCTGCTCCAGCATGAAGCCGGCGACCGTCTCGAACTCCCCCGACTCGGGAACGGGGAACTCGTAGTTCTCGCGCAGCTCCGCGGCGGACACGGTGCCCTCGACGACGAACGAGCCGTCGCGCATCTTCTCGACCGGGCGCTCCTCCCAGTCGTACTCGTCCTGGATCTCGCCCACGATCTGCTCGATCAGGTCCTCGAGGGTGACGAGGCCGCTCACCGAGCCGTGCTCGTCCACGACCACGGCCATGTGGCTGCGCCGCTTCTGCAGCTCCTTGAGGAGCTCCCCCACCTTCTTCGTCTCCGGCACGAGGTGCACGGGGTGGAGGACCTTGCGGATGACGACCGGCTGGCGCTTCTCGAGCAGGCGCAGGGCGTCCTTCCCGTACAAGACGCCCACCACGTTGTCGAGCGAGCCCTCGTAGGCGGGGATCCGGGAGAAGCCGCTCTCCACGATCAGGGAGCCGACCTCGCCGGGGGGGGTGTCGGCGTCGAGGGCGAAGATCTTGGGCCGCGGCACCATGACCTTCCGGACCGGCGTGTCCGTGAACTCGAACACGCTGTGGATGATCTCCATCTCGGTCTGGTCGAGGACGCCCTGCTGCCGGCCCTCCCGGACGAGGTGCTTGATCTCCTCCTCCGACACGAACGTGCGCAGCCCCGCGTCCTTGATGCCGAAGACGCGCAGGACCAGGCGGGTGGAGGCGGCCAGGAACTCGACGACCCATCGCGACGCGCGGGCCATGAAGCGGAAGGGGGCGGAAACGAGGAGCGCGATCGACTCCGTGTACCGCAGGGCGAGCGCCTTGGGCACGAGCTCGCCGAGGACGAGCTCGACGTACACGATCGCGAAGCCGACGAGGGCGCTCGCCACGAGCGCGGGGGGCATGACGCGCGAGAGCCCGCCGCCGGCCAGGGACGGCTCGATGTAGCGCGACGCGAGGACGCCGCCGAGGACGCCGGCCAGGGTCCCGCACACCGTCACCCCGATCTGGACGGTGGCCAGGAAGTGGTCCATGTTGTCCTGGAGCTCCTTGACCCGGGAGGCGGCGCGGTTGCCGTCCTCGACGAGGCCCTCGATGCGGCTCCGCCGGGCGGAGATGATGGCGATCTCGCTCCCCGAGAAGAACCCGTTCCCGAGGAGCAGCAGCACGATCGAGGCGGCGATGAAGAGGGGCTCCGACATGGTCTCGATCCGATCATGTTACCAAAAGGCGGCGGCCCCACGGTGCCTTGCTCCCGCCCCGGGCGTCTGGTAGCGTGCCCTGTCGCGCTCCCGGCGCGGAAGGCGGATGCACGCGCGGGGCGGGGAGGAAGCCTTGGCCAACGGCGAGATCTTCGACGTCACCGTCATCGGCACCGGCCCCGGCGGCTACGTGGCCGCCATCCGGGCGGCCCAGATGGGCCTCAAGACCGCGATCGTGGAGCGCGACCCGGCCGGCTGCGGCGGGACCTGCCTCCAGCGAGGCTGCATCCCCACGAAGGCCCTGCTCCACACCGCGGACCTCTACGAGGACCTTCAGCACCGCAAGGAGTACGGGATCCTGGCGGAGAACGTCTCTCTCGACTTCCCCGCCGTGATGACCCGCAAGGACCGCATCGTCCTGCGGCTCAGCAAGGGCATCGAGACCTACCTCTTCAAGAAGAACAAGATCACGCTCTTCAAGGGCCACGGCCGCCTCGAGGGGGCGAAGGCGGTGGTGGTCAAGGGCGAGTCGGGCGAGACGAGGGTCGACACGAAGAGCGTCATCCTCGCCACCGGCTCCCGGCCCAAGGGTCTCCCCGGCATCACACCCGACGGGAAGGCCATCATCACTTCCGACGAGATCCTCCAGCTCCGGGAGGTCCCGAAGAGCCTCATCGTCATCGGCGCCGGCGCGGTGGGGATCGAGTTCGCCTCGATGTTCGCGCGCTTCGGCTCGACGGTGACGGTGATCGAGATGCTGCCCCGCATCCTGCCTCTCGAGGACGAGGAGATCTCGGCCGAGGCTCACAAGGTGCTGGCCAGGCAGATGACCATCCACACCGGGGCCAAGACCGAGGCTGCGCTCAAGACCTCGGGCGGCGTCGAGGTCGGCTTCCACACCGCCCAGGGCGAGTCGAAGACGGTGACCGCGGACCTGCTCCTGCTCGCCGTGGGCCGCGGGCCGGTGACCGACGGCCTGAACCTCGAGTCCACCCGGGTCCAGGTCGACCGGGGGTACGTCAAGACGAGCCACCTGATGGCCACCGACGAGCCCGGCGTCTACGCGATCGGGGACGTGGTCGCGCTTCCCGACCGCCTGCACCCTCAGCTCGCCCACGTGGCCTCGGCCGAGGGGATCGGCGTCGCCGAGCGGCTGGCCGGGCACGCGGTAGAGGCCATCAACTACGACCGCGTGCCCTCCGCCACCTACTGCCGGCCGGAGACGGCCGGGGTGGGCCTGACCGAGGCCGAGGCGAAGAAACGCGGCTACGACGTCAAGGTCGGCCGCTTCAGCTTCGGCAGCCTGGCCAAACCCCGGATCCTCGGCCACCCCGAGGGCCTCGTGAAGGTCGTCTCGGAGGCGAAGTACGACGAGGTGCTGGGTGTCCACATGGTGGGCCCGCACGCGACCGACCTCATCTCCGAGGCCTGCGTGGCCCTCCGCCTCGAGGCCACCACGGAGGAGATCTTCCGCACCATCCACCCGCACCCGACGCTGCCCGAGGCGCTCATGCAGGCGGCGGAGGCCGTGTACGGCCGCGCGATCGACGCGTAGGCCGCGAGCGAGGGAACGACATGGCCGACGTCATCATGCCCCAGATGGGGGAATCGATCGCCGAGGGCACGGTCACCAAGTGGCTCAAGAACGTGGGCGACCGCGTCGAGCGGGACGAGCCCCTCTTCGAGATCTCGACCGACAAGGTGGACGCAGAGATCCCCTCCCCCGCCGCGGGCGTCCTGCGGGAGATCCGCGTCGCGCCGGGGACCACGGTGCCCATCAACACGGTCGTGGCCGTGATCGCCGGCGAGGGCGAGGCGGTCCAGGCGGCGGCACCCGCGGTCTCTTCCCCGCCGCCCCTCCCCCTCCCCGCCCCCGCCCCGGCTCTGCCTCCCGCCGCCCCGCCGGTCGAGTTCCGGATCGAGGGCGAGCGGCCCGCTCCAGCTCTGCCTTCCGCCATCCCGGAGAAGCCGCGCTCCGAGATGACGGCGGAGGAGCTCCGCCTCACCCGCTCCTCGCCGGTCGTGCGCAAGATCGCCGCCGAGCATCAGGTCGACATCCGCTCGATTCCGGGCACCGGGATCGGGGGCCGGGTCACCAAGCAGGACATCGTCGGCGCGCTCGAGTCTCGCGGGGAGACGTCCCCTCCCACTGCACCCCCCGGCCCGCCCACCCCGGCCCCCGGGGCCGCGGCGCGGCACGCGCCCACCGCCGCGGGCAGCCGGGTCGAGATCGTCCCGATGTCGCCGATCCGCCGGAAGACCGCCGAGCACATGGTCCTCTCGAAGCGCACCTCGGCCCACGTGTCCACCGTCTTCGAGATCGACATGACGCGGGTCGACCATCTCCGGCACAGGCACAAGGCGGCCTTCGAGGACCGGGGTGTCCGGCTCACCTACACGCCGTTCCTCCTCAAGGCCGTGGTCGACGCCCTCAAGGCGTTTCCCGCCCTCAACGCCAGCATCGACGGCGAGACGATCGTCTACCACAAGGACATCAACCTCGGCCTCGCGGTGGCCCTCGACTGGGGGCTCATCGTGCCGGTCATCCACCACGCCGACGAGAAGAACGTCCTGGGCCTTGCCCGGGCCGTGAACGACCTCGCCGACCGCGCCCGCACCAAGAAGCTCAAGGTCGACGAGGTCCAGGGGGGGACGTTCACCGTCACGAACCCCGGAGTCTTCGGCAGCCTCTTCGGGACGCCGATCATCAACCAGCCGCAGGTGGCCATCCTCGCCACCGGCACGATCGAGAAGCGGCCGGTAGTCAGGGACGACGCGATCGCCATCCGCACCATGAGCTACTTCTGCCTGACCTTCGACCACCGGCTGGTGGACGGGGCGGACGCCGACCGCTTCATGGCCCACGTCAAGAAGACGCTCCAGGAGTTCGACGAGGCCGCCCTGTAGGACCGTGGCCCGCCCCCTCGTGGTGAAGCGCCTCGGGCGCGTGCCTTACGCCCGCGGCCTCGAGATCCAGGAGGCGCTCGTCGCCGAGCGGCAGGCGGGCCGCGTGCCGGACCACCTGCTGCTCCTCGAGCACGACCCCGTCTTCACGCTCGGCCGCAACGCCCGCCACGAGAACGTGCTCTTCCCCGCCGAGGCCCTGCGCGCGCGGGGCTTCGACGTCTTCGAGACCGGCCGCGGGGGCGACGTGACCTACCACGGCCCGGGCCAGCTGGTGGGGTACCCGATCCTCGACCTCTCCCCCGACCGGCGCGACGTCCACCGCTACGTGCGCGACCTCGAGGAGGTCATGATCCGCGCCTGCGCCGGCTACGGGATCGAGGCCGGGCGGGTCGAGGGTCTCACCGGCACCTGGGTCGGCCGCGACAAGGTCGGCGCCATCGGGGTCCGGATCGCCCGCTGGGTCACCTCCCACGGCTTCGCCTTCAACGTCGCGACCGACCTCGCGGCCTTCGACCTCATCGTCCCCTGCGGGATCCGCGGCCGCGGCGTGACCAGCCTCGAGCGGCTTCTCGGCCATCCCGTCGAGGTGGCCGAGGTCATGGATCGGCTGACCCTCCATTTCGCGGCCGTCTTCGAACGGGCCGTGTCCGATCTGGCGCCCGCGGGCTGACCACCCTCGCCGGGCGCCGCGGCTTGACTCGCGGGCCCGTCGCCCATAGGCTCCTTCCAACCCAAGCCGGACAACCATAGCCGTTCAGGAGGTTCGTGATGAGAATGACACGCCTCGTGCTCGCCGTTGCGACCGCCGTGCTGGCCACCGGCCTCACGTCCGCGACGGCGCAGACCAGGGACCCCGCCCTCGACAAGCTGGTGGCGGACTGGAGCGCCGCGTTCGGCCGCGGCGACGCCAAGGCCCTGGCGAGTTTCTACACCGACAACGCGATCCGGGTCTCCCCGGATGGCGGGACGGTGCTGGGCCGCGCCGCGATCGAGAAGGAGTTCGCCGGCTACTTCGCCGGGCCCTGGAAGGGCGCCACGATCAAGATCCTGGTCGGCTCCGTTCAGCCGCTCGGCTCCGACACCTCGGCCGCCGAGGGCACGTACGAGGTCACGCCGAAGGGGCCCGACGGAAAGGCCATGCCGCCGGTCAAGGGCCGCTATCTCAACACGATGGTGAAGAAAAACGGCGCGTGGGTGCTCTCGTCCAACGCCGCCGTGATCCCCGCTCCCCCGATGAAGTAGGTCGTCCGGACGGCGCGCCCCTCCCCGGGGGCGCGCCGGGCGGCTACTTGCGACGGGCTTCCTGGTAGAGACGCGCGTTGCGGAGCGCGATCACGAGGAACTCGGCGAGCGTTTCTCCCGCCGCCACGTCGTCGAGAGCGAACGCGAACGGCTCGTCGCTCTGGAAGTCCAGGGCCCCCAGCACCTCCGAGCCCTCGAGGAGCGGGATCACCATCTCCGAGCGCGCGTCCTTCACGTCGGCGTGGTAGTCGGGGTCGCCGGCGACGTCGCCCACGACCTGCGGGGCCCGCAGCCGGAGGGCGCGGCCGATGACGCCGCCCGGCGGGCCCTGGGCTCGCCCGGCGCTCTTGCGGCCGAGGCCGGGCCGTCCCGCCCAGCGGCCCACCAGCACGCCCTCGTCGTCCAAGACGACGACCGCCACGTACGCGTGGTTCATGCGGGCGCGGATCTGGTCTGCGGCCTGCTGCATGAGCTCCTCGGGCTCGCGGATGGCCGCGATGCGGTGGGCCACGGAGGACAGGAGGCCGATCTGCTCCGCGCGGTGGTGGCTCTGCGACTCCGCGCGGCGCAGGGCCTCGTTCGCCCGCTGCACCTCGCGCGCCCTCTCGGCGGCCTGCGCGGCCTGCTCCTGCGCCTCGACCAGCCGCCGCGCCGACTCCTCCTCCTGCGCGGCGAGGAGCGCCTCCAGGCGCCGGTCCCCCAGCTCGTCGAGCGCCACGAGCGTCTCCGCGAGCGACTCGCGATCGGGGCACGCCGAGGCGAGGACCGACGCGAGGCAGCGGTCCAGCACGCGCACGTCGCGGGCGGCGTCGAGCAGGCTCGCGCCGCGGCGCGCCTCCCGCTCGGCCCGGCGCGCCTCCTCCGCCAGCAGCCCCTCTACGTCCCCCGCCGAGAGCCGCTCGAGCAGGAGGCCGAGCTCCCGCTCGCACCGCTCGCGGGCCGCGGCCTCGGGGACGCCCCTCACGGCCGCGACCGCCCGCACCCAGTCGGCGAGCACGGCGCTGCGGTGCGGCTCGAGCCACTCCGCCGCCCGCCGCAGGACCGGCGCCAGGCGGCTCACCACGGTGTCTCCCCGCGGTGGAGGCACGCGATGCCCCCGTTCAGCAGCCGCCAGCGGACGTCCCGCAAGCCCGCCTCCTCCATCAGCGCGCCGAAGGCCTCCGGCGCCGGGAACGCCGCGACCGACGCGGGGAGGTAGGCGTAGGCCGAGCCGTCCCCGCTCACGAGGCCCCCCAGCCGCGGCAGGACCTTCCGGAAGTAGAAGCGGTACGCCACACCGAGAAGACCCTTCGGCATCGAGAACTCGAGCACCACGAGTCGCCCCCCGGGTCGCAGGGCCCGGGCCGTCTCGCGCAGGGCCGCGAGCGGGTCCCCCACGTTGCGGATGCCGAAGGCCACGAGCGCCCCGTCGAAGAGGCCGCTCCGGACCGGGAGGCGCTCGCTGTCCCCGCTCACCAGGCGCGCGCGCCCGCCGTAGCCCCCCCGCTCGAGCTTGGCCGCCCCGCGCACGAGCATGCCGTGCGAGAGGTCGACCCCGAGCCCCCGGCGGCGGGCATCCCGCGAGAGCGCCTCGATCAGCAGGTCGGCCGTGCCCGTGCAGAAGTCGAGGACGCGCCCCCCGGGCGGCAGGTCCAGGAAGTCCACGGCGCGCCGGCGCCAGCGCACGTCCGTCCCCGCGGAGAGGAGTCGGTTCAGCAGGTCGTAGCGGGGGGCGATGCGGTCGAACATCGAGCGGACCGCCGCCTTTTCCGGGGCCCCGGGGGTCGGGGTCACGACGTTCATGCTCACCTGGATGGCCTCGCCCACCGCCAGGCGCGATTCTAACCCGCGGCCTTCAGGCCAGCCACGCCGCGGCGGCGGTGAAGGCGAAGTAGCCGAGGCTCACCCAGCCGTTCAGGTTGAAGGCCTGCATGACGCGGCTGAGGTCGTCGGAGGACACGAGCGTGTGCTCCCAGGCGAGCAGCAAAGCCACGGTGGCGACACCCGCGAGGTAGAAGGGGTGCAGCCCGGCGAGCGGCTGGAGCGCCAGCAGCAGGAGCACGGCCCCCACGTGAAGCCCCCGGGCGAGGAGAAGCGATCGCCTCACCCCCAGCCGCGCGGGGATCGAGTGCAGCCCCTCCCGCCGGTCGAACTCCACGTCCTGGCACGCGTAGATCGTGTCGAAGCCCGCCACCCAGAGGACCACGGCCAGGGCGAGGACGAGCGGGACCACGTCGAACCGCCCCCGGATGGCGAGCCACGCCCCCACCGGGGCGACGGCGAGGGACAGGCCCAGCACGAGCTGCGACGCGGCGGTGAAGCGCTTCGTGTACGAGTAGCCGAACACGACCACGAGCGCCACCGGCGACAGGGCGAGGCAGAGCGGGTTCAGCATCCACGCGGCGAGGACGAAGACGGCCACCGACACGGCCACGAACGCCCCGACCTCGCGCCGGGAGAGGGCCCCCCGCGGCAGCTCGCGGCCCGCCGTGCGCGGGTTGCGGGTGTCGATGCCGTGGTCCACGAGGCGGTTGAAGCCCATCGCGGCGCTGCGCGCGGCCACCATCGCCACCACGATCCAGAAGACGTGCCCGCCGGTCACGCCGCCCGCGCGCGCGGCCAGCACGGCGGACGTGAGCGCGAAGGGCAGCGCGAAGACCGAGTGGGAGAACCGGATCATCCGCCCGTAGACGGCGGCCCGCCCGAGGGGAGTGCTCATCGAGCTTCCACCGCGCGCAGCCGGGCCTCGCCCGAGAGCAGGAAGGCGGCGGGGTCGGCGGGAGGTGCGTCCGCCACCGCGAAGGCGAGCGCCGCCCGCTTCCCGGGGGCGATCGTACCCAGCTCGCCGAAGCCCAGCGCCTCGGCCCCGCCGAGGGTCGCCATGCGCAGAATGGCCACGGGGTCGAGGCCCGGGAACTGGCGGTGCAGCAGGACGGCGTCGTCGAGCACGTCGAGGGTGGGGGCGCTGGCAAGGCTGTCGGTGCCGAGGGCGAGACGGACCCCCGCGGCGAGGAGCGCCGGCACGTCGGCGGTGCCGACCCCGAGATCGCGGTTGCTGCGCGGGCAGAGGACGACGTGAACGCCACGGCGGGCGAGCGTCTCGCGATCGGCGGCGTCCACCTGGACCCCGTGGGCCGCGACGAGCCGCGGGTGCAGAGCCCTGAGGTCGTCCAGGTAGCGGACCGGGCTCGCCCCCGGCGGGGAGAAGGCGACGTGCCCCAGGCCGCGCCTCTCCAGGAAGGCCGGCCACCCTCCGCTGCCGTCGCGGAGGAAGGCCGCCTCGTCGGGCGATTCCGCGAGGTGGATCGCGGCCGGCCCACCCCGCTCCCCCAGCGCCCGCAGGAGCGCGGGCGACACCGAGTGCGGCGCGTGGGCGGCGAGGCGCACCTCGAGGCCCGGGCGGAGCGACCCCGCGAGCGCGGACGCTCGCTCTTCCGCCCAGTCGAGAGTGGCCGCCGCCTTCGCAGGGTCCCACGCGAGCAGCTCGAGGAAGACGACGGCCGAGAGACGGGAGGACGCGAGTAGATCGAGATGAGCCAGGCGGTTCGAGATGTCGCCGACCGCCGCCGTGCCACGCTCCTCCAGGAACCGGATGGCGGCCCCCGTGGCGACCCGTTGCGCGTCCTCGCCGCCGGGCGCCGGGACGGGGCGGACCGTCGAGGTCAGGACCGACGCCGGGCCGCGGGCAGCGACCAGGGCCTCGATCCAATCCACGAATCCACCCCCGAAAGGGACCCGGCCCGCGAGGTGCGACAGCTCCAGGTGGCAGTGGGCGTTCACGAGGCCGGGAAGAAGGACGCCGGGCCCCAGGTCCCGCACCGGGGCCGCTGCCTCTCCCGGCCACCCCGCGCGACCCACCCACGCCACGCGCCCCTCGTGGAGCGCCACCCGCCCGTCGCGCAGAGGCGGCCCCGCGATCGGAAGCACCCATGATGTCGTCAGCATCTCCATGGTCAGCTGCCCACTATACTGGACCGCGCGTGGCATCTCCCCGGCCCGGCGGACGCTCCGACCCACCCCCGCTCTGGACCCGCCCCTTTCTCCTGTCGGTCCTCGCCACCACGGCCCTTTTCCTCGCCCTGTACCTGCCCCTCCCCGTCCTGCCCCCGCACGCCGCCCGCCTCGGCGCGTCCAAGGTGGGCATCGGCGTCGCCATCGGCATCTTCTCGATCGCGGCGATGGTCGTGCGCCTGTGGAGTGGCCCGCGGCTCGACCGGCCCGGGCGCAAGCCCCTGCTCCTCGCCGGCGTCGTCGTCTTCGCCCTCGCCGCCGCGGGCTACGCCGCCGTCCACGGCTTCCCCGAGCTCCTGGCCCTCCGCGTCGTCCAGGGCGCCGGCTGGGGGCTCGCCGTCACCGGCGTCGCCGCGATCGTGGCCGACCTCGCCCCGGCCGCGCGGCGCGGGGAGGCGATCGGCTACTGGGGTCTCGCCCCGACGCTGGCCATGGCGGTGGGACCGTGGGCGGCGAGTGAGCTCTATGCCGCGCGCGGCGCCACGCCGGTCTTCTTCGCGGCCGCCGCCCTCGGCCTGGGCGCCCTCGCGTTCCTCCTGCCCGTGCCGGATCCCGCCCGGGCCGACCCCGGGAGGGCCCACCCGGCCTTCTCGCTTCCCCGCGGGGCGCGGCTGCCCTCGGCGGTCCTCCTGCTCTCCAGCCTCTCCTACGGCTCGGTCCTCGCCTTCCTTCCCGTGGAGCTGGCCGACCAGCCCGGCCGCGCCGGCGTCTTCTTCTCGATCTACGCGGCCGCGATCCTCGTCTCGCGCCCGCTCGCCGGCGTCGTGTCGGACCGGCTGGGGCGGGCCGCCGTCATCCACCCCGGCCTCGCCCTCGGCGCCGTCGGCGCCCTCCTCCTCGGCCACGCGGCCCACCCGCTCGTGCTGCCGCTGGCGGCCCTCCTCTACGGCGTCGGCATCGGGGGCGCGTCGTTCCCCGGTCTCATGGCCCTCGCCGTCGACCGCTGCCCGCCGGAGGAGCGGGCCGCGGGCCTGGCGCTCTTCTTCGCCGCCTACGACGTGGCGATCGCCTCCGGCTCGGCCCTCCTCGGGCCGGTCTACGAGCGGGCGGGCTTCGCGGCGATGGGCGCCGTGGCCGCCGCCTGCATCGTGGCGTCGCACGCCCTTCTGTGGTGGGGCCTGGGCCGGGCGGGCCGCGCCCCCGCCTGACGGCGCGGGCGTCAGCCCGCGATCGACGCGGCCGCGGCGTGGCCCTCGGGCAGGCCCGGGGTCTCGTGGCTCCAGCAGTACGGGTCGCCGACGATCCGGTAGTCCATCGTCCGCCGTTTCGGGACGAACCCCGCCTCCTGGATGGCCCGGGCGATCTGCGCCTCGGACAGTCGGAAGTGGGCGCCCGCGGCCGAGACGACGTTCTCCTCGATCATGAGCGAGCCGAAGTCGTTGGCGCCGAAGCGCAACGACACCTGACCGATCTTGGCCCCCTGCGTCACCCAGGAGGCCTGCACGCTCGGGAAGTTGTCGAGGAAGACGCGGGCGACGGCCAGCGTGCGCAGGTACTGGAAGGAGGTCAGCTCGTCTCCGGCGAGGGCGGTGTTCTCCGGCTGGAACGTCCAGCCGATGAAGGCGGTGAATCCCCCCGTGCGGTCCTGCAGGTCGCGCAGGTGGAGGAGGTGCTCGACGCGCTCCTCGAGCGTCTCGACGTGGCCGAACATCATCGTGGCCGTGGTCTTCATGCCGAGCCCGTGCGCGGCCTCCATCACCGCGAGCCACTCCGCGGTCGAGCCCTTGGCGATGCCGATGATCTTCCGCACGCGGTCGGAGAGGATCTCGGCCCCGCCGCCCGGGATCGAGTCGAGGCCCGCGGCCATCAGCCGCCGCAGCGCGTCCACCAGCGTGAGATTCGAGACGCGCGCGATGTGCTGCACCTCGGCTGGAGAGAGGCCGTGGATCCAGATCGGGTACGTGGCCTTCATCCAGCCGAACAGCTTCTCGTAGAACTCGATCCCGAGGTCCGGGTGCAGCCCGCCTTGCAGGAGGATCTGCCGGCCGCCGAGCGCGATCGTCTCCTCGATCTTCTGCGCGAGCTCCTGCCTCGTGAGGACGTAGCCCTCCTTCGACGGCAGGTCCCGGTAGAACGCGCAGAAGGCGCACTGGGCCGTGCAGACGTTCGTGTAGTTGATGTTGCGATCGATGATGTAGGTCACGATCGGCTCCGGGTGCTTCCTCCAGCGCACGGTGTCGGCCAGCACGCCGAGCTCGAGGAAGTCGCCGTCCCGGAGGAGGGCGACGCCCTCGTCGCGGGTGAGCCGCACCCCGTCCCGCACCTTTCTCGCGATGTCGTCAGACTTCGGCATGGAACCTCAGATCCGGTACGGCCGGGATGAGAGCGAGAGAGTGGGCCCGGCGGTAGAACTCCCGCAGGCCCTCCTGCTCCTCCTCTCCCAGCCGGAAGACGATGTTGTCGCGCAGGTACACCTCGTACTTCGCCGCGCGGCGGGGGTCGCCCGCGGCGTGGGCGGCCGCGATCTCCGGCAGGGCCCCGAGGCCCGAGGCGAGCGCCTCCTGGAGCCGCCGCACCCCGCCCGAGCCCACCGCCCCCGGCCGACCCGCCCAGAAGGCATACACGAAAGGCCGGCCGGTGAGCTCGAGCCACGCCTGCCCAAGGTCGAGGCGGGCGGCGTCGCCCTCGTGGTCGAGGGCGGGGTCGCCGATGAGCAGTGCCGCGTCAGCCACCGCCAGCATGTCCACGAGGCTCGGCCCCATCGGGACGTACTGCGGGTGGCGTCCCAGGCGCTCGTGCAGGAGGACCCGGACGAGGGCCGCGCTCGTGCGGCTCGAGGTGTCGAGGGCCACCCGCCGGACCCGCTCGAGCGGGCCGTGGTGGAAGAGGCAGACCGAGCGCACCTCGCCCCGGCTCGCGATGGCGGCTCCGGGCACGATCGCGTAGTCGCCGAAGGCGTACTCGATCGACGGGATGAGGCCGAGGTCCACCTCCCCCGCGTGGAGGCGGCGGGCCACCCGCGAGGGCACCTCGCGCTCGAGCCGGAAGCCGGAGTCGTGTTCGAGGCCGTGGACGTGGGGGGCCGCGTTCAGGTACGAGACGGCCCCGAGGCGCACCGCGCGGCCCGGCGCCGCGCTCCCGGCCGGGCCGCCCGCCGAACGGACCGCGGTCGCGCTCACCACTCCCGGACCACGTTGAAGACCGTGTCGCGCTCGACCGGCCGCCGCCCCGCCTCGCGCACGAGGCGCACCAGCTCGTGCACCGTCATGGCCTGCGGCGTCCTTGCCCCCGCGTCGTGGGCGATCTTCTCCTCGGTCACGGTGCCGTCGATGTCGTCGGCGCCGAAGGAGAGGCCCACCTGGGCGAGGCGCGGCGTGATCATGATCCAGTACGACTTGACGTGGGGCACGTTGTCGAGCACCAGCCGCGCCACCGCGATCGCCTTGAGGTCGTCGAAGCCGGTCGTCTCCGGCAGGTCCATCAGCGGCGCCTCCCAGGGCTGGAAGGCGAGCGGGATGAAGGTCACGAAGCCGCCGGTCTCGTCCTGCAGCTCGCGCAGGCGCAGCAGGTGGTCGACCCGGTCCTCGAGCGACTCGACGTGCCCGTAGAGCATCGTCGCGTTCGTGGGGATGCCCAGCCGGTGGGCGGTGCGCATGACGTCGAGCCACTGCGCCGCGTCGGCCTTGCCCTTGATCAGGCGGTCGCGCGTGTCCTTCGCGAAGATCTCGGCGCCCCCGCCGGGCATCGAATCGAGGCCGGCTTCCTTCAGCTCGAGGAGCACCTGCTCGACGCTCTTGCGGTACAGGCGGTGGAAGAAGAACACCTCGACCGCGGTGAAGGCCTTCACGTGGATGTCGGGCCGGACCTGCTTGATGCCCCTCAGCATGTCGGTGAAGTAGGAGAAGGGCAGGTCGGGGTGCAGGCCGCCGACGACGTGGACCTCGCGGACGGTGCGGGGCTGGGCCGCGATCGTATGCACCACCTCGTCCGTCCCCATCGTGTAGGCCCGGGGCTCGTCCTTCTTCGCGGCAAAAGCGCAGAACTCGCAGGTGGCCACGCACACGTTCGTGTGGTTGACGTGGGTGTTCCAGACGAAGTACGCCGCGTCGCCGTGCCGGCTCTCGCGCACGTGGTTCGCGAGCCGGCCGAGGCCCAGCAGGTCGTGGGTCCGGTAGAGGGCGAGGCCGTCCTCGAACGACAGCCGCCGCCCCGCGAGCACCTTCTCGCGGACGGGCTCGAGGGCAGGGTCGGACAAACGTGCGGCGATCGACGCTGTGGCCATCCACCTCTCCGAAGTCGTCAAGGTTAGCATCCGGGCCTTCGAGGGGGCAATTCATCCGTAACGTTCGAAGCGCCCTTGACCCGATCCCTTCGGCCGCTATACTGGCGCTTGCCTTAACGCCTTTGTCATGAAGCGCCTGACCGCCCTCGCCGCCTTCCTCCTCGTGCTCCTCCCGACCCACCTCCCGTGGTGGCTCGACATGGCCCGCCCTGTCGCGAGCGCCCCCTTGACCGTCGTCCGCGGGACGGTGGGCCGCAACGACACGCTGGCCTCGGCCCTCGAGGGCCTGCTGACCCCGGCCTGGATCGAGCGCCTCGTCGCGGCGGCACGCCCGGCGCACGACCTCGCGCGGATCTCGGTGGGCCGGCCGTTCGGCGTGGCCCTCGGGCCCGACGGCCTGGTGCGCGCCTTCACCTACGGCATCGACGAGCTGCGCACGCTCCGGGTCGTCCGGCGGGGGGAGGACCTGCGCGCCGACGTCCTGACCCGAGCCTACGACACGCGCACCGAGGTCGTGGCGGGGACGATCGCCACGAGCCTCTTCGGCGCGATCGAGGCCGCCGGCGAGCAGGACCAGCTCGCCCTAGACCTCGCCGACATCTACGCCTGGGACGTGGACTTCAACACGGAGATCCAGCGGGGCGACTCGTTCCGCGTCGTCGTCGAGAAGCAGTCCCTCGACGGGGCCTTCGCGCGCTACGGCCGCATCCTCGCCGCGGAGCTCGTGCGGGGGGACCGCGTGCTGCGGGCCTTCCACCACGAGGGGGCGGCGGGCAGCGGCTACTACGACGAGCAGGGGCGCCCGCTGCGCAAGGCCTTCCTCCGCTCGCCCCTGCGGTTCACCCGCATCTCGTCGCGGTTCAGCCGGTCGCGCCTGCACCCGGTGCTCCAGGTCCGCCGGGCGCACCTCGGCGTCGACTACGCGGCGCCGGTGGGAACGCCGGTGAGCGCGGCGGCGGACGGCCTCGTGACCGCGTCCGGCTGGATGGGGGGCTACGGCCGGACAGTGAGGATCCGGCACGCCAACGGCTACGAGACGCTCTACGGCCACCTCTCCCGGATCGACGTGCGGCCGGGCCAGCGTGTCGCCCAGGGGGCGCGCATCGGCGCCGTGGGCTCGACCGGCCTCTCCACCGGCCCCCACCTCGACTACCGCATGCGCCGGGACGGCCAGCTCGTGGATCCCCTCCGGCTCGTGGCACCGCCCGCCGAGCCGATCGCGACCGGGGAGCGCGCGGACTTCGCCGAGACCCTCCGTCGCTTCTCACCGCTGCTGGATCAGGCGGCGCCGGCGCTCACCGCAGCCCGCTGAATCTTTACGGGCCCGGCCGCCGGGGCGTACACTGGCCTCGTGAGGGCCGCTGTCCTGCTGGTGCTGGTCTTCGCCTCCGCTCCGGCCGGAGCCGAGGTGACGGTGCGGGTGTCCGGGGGCCAGGTGGACCTGACCGCCACCGCCGCCCCGGTGGCCGACGTCCTCGACCGCCTTGCGCGCCAGACCGGGATGAAGGTCGTGTACGAGGGGCCTGCGCCCCGCCAGCTGGTGACGCTCAGCCTGCACGGCCGCACGCCCACGGAGGCCGTCCTGGACGTGCTCGAGGGCCTGGGTGTCAACTTCGCCTTCGTGGCCGACCCCAGCGGCGCCCGCGTGCAGACCCTGGTGCTGACCGGCACGGCCTCCGCCTCGTCCACCTCCGCGTCGGCGGCCAGCCGCCCCACGACGCCCGCGGGCTCCCGGCGGCCCTTCGGCCCGCCCCCCGGGGCGAGTCCGGAGGCCGTGGAGCCCGCGTTCGACGAGCCGGAGGAGGAGCCCGAGCCGGAGGATCCGACCATCCCGGGGCTGCCCCCTGGGACGGAGGGGGTCGACGCGAGCGGGGTGCCGATTGCTGCGGACCCGGGCCAGGCCCCTCCGTCGGCGGTTCCGCCGGGAGCGGGAATGATCCCGGCCGCTCCGACGCCGAGCTTCCCCTCGTCGCCGTTCGCGCCGCAGCCCCAGCCCTTCCCGCAGCCTACCGTCCCGGCCGTCCCGACGCCCGCCACCGGCCAGCCGCAGGAAGGCCCGGTCCCCACCGTCCCGCCCCCGCCCTGAGGGTTACGGGCGGGTGGTCCCGGTCGAGGGGGGCCGTGCCGTCGGGAAGGCACCTCCCGGCTGGGGCACGCGCGGGCCGGTCGGCCGGCCCACGATGCGGGGCTGGCCGGGCAGGAATAGCCACTCGTTGTAGCGGGTCCGTCCGTTGAACACGCGCAGGCTCTTCTCGGTACTCGTGCTGGCCACCCCCTGGAAGCCGCCGAGCGTCGTCTCCGGCTGGGGGAAGGCCGAGGGCCTCGTCGTCGTGGTCGTGGTGGTCGTCGGGGTGGAGCTGCCCGGTCCCCCCGCGGGCGGCGTCACCGGCCCCATGGCCTCGCCGGGGCGGAGGAACCGCCAGCGCCCGTGCTTCACCATCGGGTCCTTGTACGCCCGCCGCAGGAACTTCCCCTTGACCAGCACCTCGAGCGAGGGGGGCAGCGCGTTGCCGTTGCGCCGCTGGTAGCGCGCGACCGCGTCCGCGATCTCGCCGCCGCGGAAGAGGAGCTCCTCCTCGGCGTCGTTCTTCATCACGTAGCGCCAGGACGGCGCGGCGGCCGCCATCAGGACCATCATCACCGCGACCGCCGCCAGGAGGGCCACGAGCGAGTAGCCGGCCTCGCCGCGCCGCGTCGCGCTCACGGCTTCTTCTTCTCCTGGTACCGGTCGAGGACTTTCTTGACGTAGGTCCGCGTCTCCCGGTACGGGGGCACGCCCCCGTGCCGCTGCACGGCGCCCTGGCCCGCGTTGTACGCGGCGAGGGCACGCACCAGGTCCCCGCCGTAGAGGTCGAGCAGCTGCCCCAGGTGGCGCGCCCCGCCGTCGAGGTTCTGGGCGGGATCGAGCGGGTCCTCGACCCCGAGCGAGCGCGCCGTCCCCGGCATGAGCTGCATGAGGCCCTGGGCCCCCTTCGGCGAGACGGCCTGCGGTCGGAAGGCGGACTCGACCGACACCACCGCCATCACCAGCTCCGGGTCGAGGCCGTGCCGGCGCGCGGCCGCCGCGGCCAGCTCCCGGAGGTCGCCCGTGGCGGGGTTCCCGACCTCGTCCAGCACCTCGTCCGGCACGAAGCCCCGCACGGCCTCCGGGGGGACGCCCACCTCGCCCCCGCCCCGCAGGGCCATCACGACGACCCCGTCCTCCACGCGGTGCGCGTCGAGCTTGAGCGTGAGGCCGCTCGACAGCAGGGCGATCTCGGCGCGGGCCGTCGCACCGGGGGCCCAGAGGAGCGCGCCGAGGAGGATCGCCCGCCGCACGGGACCCTCAGTCGACGAAGACGGTGACCGTCCCGTCGATCCCGTTCGCCGTGGTCGCGGTGACGCTCACCGTCTTCTGGATGCCGCCCGACCGGGGCCCGCGTGCGCAGCACGTCGAAGGCCTGCCCGCTCGAGTCGGTGTACCGGGGTGCGCCGCCGCTGTCGAGGGTCTCCTCGATGAGGCTGCCGCTGAGCGAGAACACGACCGGCACGTTCTGGACCGGGTTGCCGAACTCGTCGAACACGTTGGCGGTGATCGTCGACTGCCGCGAGGTCGTGATCCGCTGTGGGTTCGCGGTCGCTACGAGCCGCGCCGGCAGCGTGCTGCCGATCGCGATGGTCACCTTCGCGCTGCTCGTCCCCGAGCCCGTCGAGTCATTGCCGGCGCCGGCAGTCGTGGCCGCCACCGGCCCCCCGGACATCGCGGTCACGTTGGCCGTGCCGGAGCGGGAGTCGGCCACGAAGTTGACCCGCGCCTGGCCGTCGACCGTCTCGCCCGGGCTGTCGATGCGCCCGAGGTCGGTGAAGAAGTAGACCTTGGTCCCGTCGGCCACGAACGTGCCGGCGGGCTCCGTCACGACCGCGGTCACGATCGACCGACCCCCGTTCGCGATCACGAACGGGGGGTTGGCGATCAGGAAGATCGTGGAGCCCACGGGGGCCGTCAGGGGGGCCTCCTCGCAGGTCACGGCCGACAGCGCCAGGAGCACCGCCGGCACCAGCTTCAGCTTCGACATCGCCGTCCTCCGCACCGCGGCCGTCACGGCGCCACCACCAACCGCCCCGGAGCGGGCGGGGCGGGGCGCTCCGTCCCCTCCCCGTGCCCCAGCGTCAGCGCCTCGACCGCGATCAGGCCCGATCCGGGCTTCAGTCCCTTCAGCGTGATCGCGACCACCGCCCCCGAGCCCGAGGCGCCGGCGGCGCGCGACAGCCTCACTCGCGCCCGGCCCGACTCGAGCGCACGCTCGGCCGACACCGGGCTGCCATCGAGCGTCAGCAGCGAGCCCGCCGCCACGTCCGTCACCTCCGCCAGGGCCGGGTCCCAGGCCACCGTGAGCTCGACCGAACGCACGTCCCTCGCTCCCACGAGGACGACCGCGAGGGCGCCCGCCTCGCCGACCCGCAGCGCGACCTCGGGAGGGCTGAAGACGACCGTGGCGGGCGGCCCGGTCGCCTCGTCGGGTCCCGCTCCCGGGGGAACGACGGGCGCACCGGCGCCCGGTTGCGCGGGGGCCGGCACGGAGGCCGGGGGCCGGGTCGGAGCGGGCGCCGCCTTTGCGCCGGGAGCGGCGGCGGGCGGCGAGACGGCGCCGCCCCCGGCCGCCTCCGGCTCGGGGCCGAACAGCCCGGGGCGCGCGCCCTCGACCTTCGGGACCTCCTGCGTGCCCACACGGAGCGCCACCATGTCCTCCTCGGTGACCTTGGGGGCCCGGACGATCCGCGGCGTGATCGAGATGAGGACCTCGGACTCGTCCTGCTGCTTCTGGCGGGCGCCGAACAGCTTGCCGACGATGGGGATGCTGTTCATCCCGATCATGCCGGAGAACGACGAGGCGTCGCGGCCCTGCAGCAGTCCGCCGATGAGGCCCGTCTCCCCGTCGCGCAGCCGCAGCACGCCGGTCACGTTCCGCGTGAGGAAGGTGGGCACCAGGATCGGGTTGCTCTCGCTGCCCACGTTGCGGTCGTCGCCGAGGAGGCTGAACTCCGCGGCCATCTCAAGCGTGATGTCCCCGCTCGCCGCCACCCGCGGGGTGAGCTTGAGGTTCACGCCCACGTTGCGGTACTGGAAGCTCGTCGCGGGCAGGTAGCCGGAGCCCGCGCCGCCGCCGCTCAGCCCGACCGTGTAGCTCGTGACCGGGATGGGGACCTCCTGGCCGATCTTCAGCTCGGCGGGCTTGCCCTCGGCCGCCCGCAGGCGCGGGGCCGCCAGGATGCGCACGTTCGAGTCGGTCTGCAGGAAGCGGGCGAAGACGCTCGACGGGATGCTCACGATCCAGTCGGCCTGGTTCAGGGAGGAGAGCAGCGGCGCCCGCAGGCTCAGGAGGCCGGCCGTGATGTCGTCCTTGTTACCCGTGGGCGAGAGGGTCAGGCCCGCCGAGTAGTTGGAGAGGTCGATCCCCCACTTCTTGAGGTTGGTCCGGTTCACCTCGAGGATCTGCACCTCGACCAGGACCTCGCCCCGCGCCTTGTCGTTAGCGTCGATGATGCGCTCGGCCATCGCGACCTGGTCCACCGTCCCGAGGACCGTGATCGCGCCCAGGCTCGGGTTCCCGGCCGCGGTCGTGACCTTGGCCAGCGTCTTGACCAGGTTGACGGTGTCGTTGACCTCCGCGTTCTGCACGTAGAAGGTGCGGAGCACCAGCTCGTCGTAGGCCACGCGCTTCTGGCGCGACTCGGGCACGACGATGAGCGTGTTCTGGTCGAGGACCTTGTAGAAGAGCCGGTTCACGAAGGTGAGGCGGTCGAGCGCCTCCTCGAAGCTCACCCCGGTCAGGTTCACCGACGTCTTCTTGTCGCGGAAGCCCTCGTCGAAGAGCACGTTGACGCCCGCGATGCGCCCCAGGCTCTCGAAGATCTTCTGCAGGCTGTCCGCCTCGAAGCGCATCGTGATCGGCACCGGGCTGCGGGGCGAGAGGACGGGCACCGGCGTGCGCGCCGCCGCCTGGGCCCGGGCCTTCATCTGGTCGAACCCGGCCCGCTCGCGCTGCTCCTCCTCCCGCTTGCGGATGCGCTGGCGGACGAGGGCGAGGTCGTCGGCGATGGACCGATTGGCGGGGTCGTAGTTGGAGGCGACCTGCAGCTCCTCCGCCGCCTTCTGGAGGTCGTTCGCGGCGAGGTGCTTCTTCGCCTCTTCGTAGTGGAAAGCGCTCGCCCGGACGCGGGCGTTCTCGAGCGACATCTTGTAGCGGATGTTCTTCGGGTCCTTCTCGAGGGCGCGGGTGTAGCGCGCCACCGCGAGGTCCCACTCTCCCTTGTCGAGCGCGTCGTTTCCCTGGCGGTACGCCCAATGCGCGGCGCAGCCGGCGCTCGCGAGGGCGAGGACCGCCACCGCCGCCACCAGCCGCACGCTCCTTCGTCTCCTCATGCCGCACCCCACCGCATCACCACTCGTTGTACGGCGTGCCCGCGAGCGAGACGAACTCGGAGGCGCTCTTGACGTCGTAGACCCCGGGCGGCTCCCCCGGCCGGTCGGGTTCGGGCTCGGAGTAGACCGGCGTCCAGTCGGCCGAGCGGGTGAACGGGTCATCGGGAAGCTTGCGCAGGTAGCCCTCCTCCACCAGCGTCTCGAGCGACGGGGGGTACTGGCCCTTGTCCACGTAGTACTGGTCGATCAGGTCGCGCAGCCGGTAGAGGTTCTCGCTCAGGACCGCCTCCCGCGACTGGATGATGGCCACGCGGTAGTTCGGCAGCGCGATCGCGGCCAGGATGGCGACCAGGGCCACTACCGTGATCAGCTCGATCAGGGTGAAGCCCGGGGCCCCGCTCGCCCGCTCACCACGTGTTGTAGTTCGTGCCATCGAGCCCCTTCGACGTGCTCTTCGAGTAGACGTCCCACACATTCTCGCCGCACCAGGACCGGCTGTCAGGCTCGTCCTGGTAGCACCGCAGCCCCCACTCCGCCGAGCGCGTCATGGGGTCCACCGGGATGCGGCGCAGGAACTTGAGCTTGCGGTCGAGCGCCCCCACGCGGTTGACGCCCTTCACCAGCGTCTCGAGGTCGGGCGGGTAGCCCTCGCTGCCCAGCTTGACGTCGGTGCCCCCGATCTGGCCCTGGTCCACCGCCAGCTTGTACAGGTCGATCGCCCGGCGCAGGGTGCGCAGCTCGCGCCGCAGGTCGATCTCGCGCTGGCGCTGCACCGCCACCCGCCCCATGGGCAGGATGGCGGCGGCGAGGATCATCATGATCGTCGCCGTCGCGATGAGCTCGAGATAGGTCACCCCGCGGGAGCGGTCACGAGCGCCCAGGGCCGTCCCCCTTCCGGCCGGCCTCCGGCCGGCGCAGGTAGGCGCTCAGCACCACCTGCAGGGCGGTCTCGCCCTCCTGGCCCCCGCGCATGGCCACGCTGTCCACGGTCAGGAAGCGCGGCGAGCGCTCGACCTCGCGAAGGAACCCCACCAGCTGGGAGTAGGAGCCCTCGAGCGGCAGGGTCACCGCCACCCTCTCCGCCCGCGCGCCCTCCGCGTCCTCGCGCCGGTAGCTCCGGGTGCCCGGCCGCAGGCCGGGCGTGCGCGCCATCTCCTCGATCGCCTGCAGCGTGGGCAGGAGGTCGGATCTCTCGGTGCCCCCGAGGGTCTCGTAGAAGCGCTGGACGTCGGCCGTGTTGCCGCGAATGGCCCCCGCCCGCTCCCGCAGCGCCGCCGTCGTCTCGCGCCAGCGCGCGGCCTCCGCCTGCGCCGCCTCGAGGCGGGAGGCGGCGCTGCGCTGCCGCCAGTAGCGCGGCCCCGTCCACGCCGCGAAGACGAGGAGGTTCACGCCGAGGAGGGCGAGGAAGGCGGGGAGCAGCCGGGTCCGCCACCGGGGGCCCTCGGGCCTCACGGCTGCCTCCCCCGCGCGGCCTTGGGCGCATAGCGCACCGTGCACGCGATGTCGACGCCTTCGCGGCCGTCGCTCCACCGCTCGAGGAAGGCCTGCTCGAACTCGCCGTGGGCCTGGAGCTCCTGCAGGAGCGCGAGCGCGTCCGCGTCGCTGCGACCCACCGCGACGAGGGCCAGCTCGATCCCTCCCTCCTCGTCCCGGGGCGAGACGGAGACGAGCCTCACCCCGGGGGGCAGCGCCTCCTCGAGGGCGGCGAAAAGGCCGGTCCAGGAGAACGCCCGCCGGTCCACGAGGCGCTTGACCGCCGCCCACTCCTTGAGCGCCTCGGGCGGGGCGGCGAGCCTCTGCAACTCGGCCGACTCGGCGCGCAGCGTCGCGATCTCCTTCTCGAGGGAAGCCACCCGGCCCTCCATGTCCCGCGCCCGCCCGGGGAGCAGGTCCCGCGCGAGCACCGCGTGGCGCACGCTGACCACGGCCAGCGCCGCGCAGCCGACGGCCAGGGCCAGGGTGGGCAGCCGCTCGTTGCGGAACGGCCGGCGGGCGAGGTTGAGGGGGGCGCTCACGCCGCTCTCCGCAGGACGCAGGCCGCCGCCCCGGCCACGGCCTGTGCCGCGGGCCCGTCCTCGAAGACGCCCAGCGCGGCCCAGGGCCGCACGAGGCGCGGCGCCGTGCCGAGGGCCTGCCCGAGCAGCTCGCCCGCCTCGGGTCCGGGGACGACCGCCGAGCGCACGAGGACCTCGTGGAAGCCGTCGCCGCCGAGCTGCTCGCGGCAGAACCGGAGGGTCTGCCCGGCCTGCCGGACGACCGACTCGCGCGAGTCCTCGCGCGGGAGCGTCCGCTGCAGGAGGGGGCGCGCTCCGCGACGCACCAGAAAGGACACGTAGCCGCGGTCCCAGTTCACCAGCAGGTCGTCGCCGGCCGTCCCCGCCCCCTCGAGCGCGGCCAGGGACAGGCTGGCGGGCTCCACGAGGCCGACGTGGAAGCCCAGGGCTTCCAGGGCGTCCTCGTAGCCGCGGACCACCTCGTCCGCGGCCACCGCGACCAGGACCTGGTCGGGGCCCGCGGGCTGCCACGCAAGGCGTGCCGTGCGCGCGTCGAAGTCGGGTGGCAGGGCCTTGTGCAGCCGGAAGCGGATGACCTCCTCGGTGTCGCTGCGCCGTCCCCGCAGCCCCTCCGCCGGCACCAGGGCGAGCCGCACCACCGGGTCGGGCAGGACCAGCGAGACGTCCCCGCCCGCCAGGGCGCCCGCCCGCTCCAGCACGGCCCGCAGGGCGCCGCGGAACGCCTCCGGGTCCGCCAGGTTGGGCCGGGCCAGGGAGATCTCGAGCGCCCCCTCCGGCAGGTCCACCGTGGCCGCCGCCCCCAGGGACAGCCGCCCGCCCTCCCGCTCCAGGCGCACCGCCCCGAGCGCTCCCGGCCGCACCTCGACCGCGACGAGCGGCAGCGGCGGATCCACCAGCGCCCGGGCGAGGAGGCGGCCCGTCCGCCGCAACGCCGCGCCGAGGCCGCCCGCCGCCGCGCTCAAGAGACCTCCACGAAGGTCACCTTGTTGATCTCCTGGAGGGTCGTCTTTCCCCCCAGCGCCTTGTTCACCGCGGACTCGCGCAGGAAGACCATCCCCTCCTCGCGCGCGGCCCGCTTGATGTCGGCGCTCGAGCGGCGGGCGAGAATGAGCTCGCGGATGCTGTCGGTCACGTCGAGCAGCTCGCAGATCGCGGTCCGGCCCTTGTAGCCGGTGCCTCCGCACTCGATGCACCCCGCGCCCTCGTAGAAGGGCACGTCGGCGTAGCGCCCGGGGTCGAGCCCGGCCTCCACGAGCAGCTCCCGCGGGGCCCGCACCTCGTGCTTGCAGTGGAGGCAGATCGTCCGCACCAGGCGCTGCGCCTGCACGCAGTTGAGGGCGGAGACGAAGTTGTAGGGCTCGATCTTCATGTTCAGGAAGCGGCCGAGCACGTCGATCACGTTGTTGGCGTGCACGGTGGTGAACACGAGGTGCCCGGTGAGGGCGGACTGGATGGCGATGTCGGCGGTCTCGGGGTCGCGGATCTCCCCCACCATGACCTTGTCCGGGTCGTGGCGCAGGATGGAGCGCAGCCCCCGCGCGAAGGTCAGGCCCTTCTTCTCGTTGACCGGGATCTGGGTGACCCCCTTGAGCTGGTACTCGACGGGGTCCTCGATCGTGATGATCTTGTCCTCCTCCGTCTTGATCTCGGAGAGGGCGGCGTAGAGGGTGGTCGTCTTGCCCGAGCCGGTGGGCCCCGTGACGAGCACCATCCCGTACGGCTCGCGGATGAAGCGCCGGAAGCGGGAGAGCTCCTTCTCGTCGAAGCCGAGCACGTCGAGCCGGAGCGAGGCGAACTGCTTGGAGAGGCTCTCCTTGTCGAGGATGCGGATGACCGCGTCCTCCCCGTGGACCGACGGCATGATCGAGACGCGGAAGTCGATCGAGCGGCCGCCGATCTTCACCCGGAAGCGGCCGTCCTGCGGTACCCGCTTCTCGGCGATGTCGAGCTCGGACATGACCTTGATGCGGCTGATGATCGTGGCGTGGTGCTCCTTGGCGATCGGCTTCATGGCCGGCTGGAGCACCCCGTCGATCCGGTACTTGATCACCACCTCGCTGTCGCGGGTCTCGATGTGGATGTCCGACGCCCGGCGGTTGAGGGCGTCGAACACCGTCGAGTCGACGAGGCGGATGATCGGCGACTGGTCGGCCTGGATCTTGTCGATCGACAGGACCTCGTCGCCGTTGTCGTCGTCGCGCAGGAGCTGGATCTTGAAGGACTCGGAAGCCTGCTCGAGCACGCGCTGCGTGCCCTGGCTGCGCTTGAGGGCCTCGCCGATGGCGGAGGGGGTCCCCACCGCGGGCTGGATCGGCGCCTGCAGGATGAGGCTGAGCTCGTCCACCACCGGGATGTCCGTGGGGTCGGCCATGACGAGCACCAGCCGCTCCCCCTCCCGGCGGTAGGGGAGGAAGTTGTAGCGGAACATGAGCTCGACCGGGACCGACTTCAGGATCTCGGGGTCGGGGGCGAAGCTGGCCACGTCCACGAACTCGAGGCCGTAGCGGGCGGCGAGGCCGCGGGCGGCGTCCTCCTCGGTCGAGGAGGAGAGCTCCCGCGCCGCCTCCGCCGAGGCGGCGAGGGCCCTCGCGTCGCCGGAGGCGCTCATCTCACGTTCCCCTGCACGGCCGAGATGGCCTGGAACATCGGCAGGTAGAAGGCGAGGAGCATCGCCGCCACGACGACCGCCATGAGGACGAGGAGCACGGGCTCCACGAGGGAGAGCAGGGCGGCCATCTGGGTGTCGAGGTCCTCGTCGTAGAACTCCGCGATGGCGTTCAGCATGTCCCCGAGGGCGCCGGTCTGCTCCCCCACCTTCACCATCTCGAGCGGCAGGGCCTCGAGCATGCCGGTGGACTCGAGCGCCGCGGTGAGGCTCGCCCCCTCGCGGATCCGCCCGGTGGCCGCGCCCACCGCCCGCGCCATGGCCCGGTTTCCGATCGAGGCCGCGGCCACCTCGAGCGCGTTCAGCAGGGGAAGCCCCCCCGCGAGCAGCGTCGCCAGGGTGCGCATGAGCTGGCTGGTCGCGTACATCCGCATCAGGCCGCCGAAGTACGGCAGGCGCAGCAGGGCGCCGTCGAGCGTCACCCCGGAGCCCTCCTTCCGGAGCCAGTACAGGCCGGAGAGCACCAGCATTCCGGTCCCGAGGACGATCCACAGCAGGTTGCCGCGAACCGCCGCGGCCAGGGCCAGCAGCACCCGGGTCGCGAGGGGCAGCTCGGCCCCGAGCCCCTCGTAGAAGCTGGCGAACTGGGGGATCACCCAGACGAGGAGGAGGGTCACGAGGCCGAGCATCATGGTGAGGAGGACGAGCGGGTAGACGGAGGCCGAGACCGCCTTCTTCTTGAGGGCCTGGTTGAGGCGGAGGTGGGAGGCGAAGCGGCGGAGCACCTGGTCGAGGTTGCCCGAGCGCTCCCCCGCCACGAGGCTGGCGGAGAAGATCGCCGGGTAGAGGTCCCCCTCCTGCCGGAAGGCGTCGGAAAGCGCGATCCCGGCCTTGACCTTCTCGCGCACGGTGGCGAGGGACTGCCGGAGTACCGGGTCCCTCTGCCGCTCGAGCATGACGTCGAGGGACTGGAAGAGCGGCAGCCCCGCCTTCAGGAGCGCGGCGAGCTCCTGGGAGAACACGAGGAGGAGAGCCGGGTCCACGCGGCGCCGGCGAAGCCGGAGCGCGGAGAGCGAGAGCCCGCGGCGCACGGAGATGAGGTAGAGGCCCTGCTGCTCCAGGTCGGCGCGCAGCGCGCTCTCGTCGGGCGCGGAGAACGCCTGCTCGACGACCTCGCCCGACGGTGTGCCGACCCTGCAGACGTACTCCATCGCAGCCGCTTCCCTCCGACTGTAGCAGCCGCGCCCTTATCCATCAAGTCCTGAAGGACTTAAGGGCGATGGAACGGCCTTCCCCGTCCTCCAGGGACCCGGGGCGGGACAGCGAGAGAGAGGCCTTCAACGGCGGGGCCGACCGCGACCCGGATCGACCCGCGCTACGCGCGGGTCGTGTCGGGGTCGATGAACTTGTAGCCCATCCCGTGGATGGTCAGGATCCAGCGCGGCTCGCTCCCGCTGTCGCCGATCTTCGCCCGCAGCTTGGCGATGTGGGTGTCCACCGTCCGGGTGGACGGGTAGCTCTCGTAGCCCCAGACGTCCTCGAGCAGCTGGTCGCGGGTGACGGTGTCGCCCTTGCGCTCGATCAGGTAGCGCAGCAGCTCGAACTCCCGCGGGCTGAGGTCGAGCGCCTCGCCGCCCCGCGTCGCCTTGTAGGCCTCGAAGTCGAGGTCCACGTCGGCGAAGGCGTAACGCGTGAGGCGCTTCGCCTTGCCCTCGGTGCGCCGCAGCACCGCCCGCACCCGGGCGAGCAGCTCCCGGATGGAGAAGGGCTTGGTGACGTAGTCGTCCGCCCCGAGCTCCAGGCCCACGACCTTGTCGATCTCCTGGCCTCGGGCGGTCAGCATCAGGATGGGGCCCTCGTAGCCCTCCCCCCGAAGGGTCTTGCAGACCTCGAGGCCGGAGAGCTTCGGCAGCATGATGTCGAGGACGAGGAGGTCGGGCTTGAGCGCCCGCGCCTTCTCCAGCCCCGACTGGCCGTCGGTGGCGGTCGTGACCTCGTACCCCTCGAACTCGAAGTTGTCCTTCAGCCCGAGGGCCATGTCCGGCTCGTCTTCCACGATCAGGATCTTGCTCATGGTCGCTCTTCGATCTCTCGACGCCTCATCGTACCCCGGCGCGCCCCGTCTGGGGCACCGTCCTGCGGCACCGGGAGCGACAGCGTGAAGGTGCTCCCCTCCCCGGGGGCGCTCGTCAGCTCGACGCGCCCGTCGTGGGCCTCCGTGATGTGCTGCACCAGGGCGAGGCCCAGCCCGCTGCCCTTCGTGGTGTGCACGAGGCTGCTCTCGACCCGGTAGAACTTCTCGAATATCCGCCGGTGCTCCGTCCTCGGGATCCCGATCCCGCGGTCGCTCACCGACACGAGGACCCGGTCCCCGGCCGGCCGCGCCGACACCCGGACGCTCCGGCTGTCCGGGCTGTACTTGATCGCGTTGTTGAGGAGGTTGATCAGCGCCTGGGACATCGCCTCGGGATCGAGGTCGATCTCCGGCAGGTCCTCGGCCACGTCCACCTCGAGGGCGAATCCCTGCTGCTCGATCGGGAAGCGGTAGGCGTCCACCACGTCCCGCACCACCGCGCCGACGTCCCCGCGTCGCAGACGGTACTCCTTCCTCCCCGCCTCGATTCGCGAGAAGTCCAGGATGTTGTTGATGAGCTGGGTGAGACGCCGGCTCTCCTTGTTGATGATCTGGTGGTACTGCCGCTTCTTCTCCTCGTTCGGCACCCGGCCGAGCTCGAGCGTCTCCGCGAAGAGCCGGATGAGGGCGAGCGGAGTCTTCAGCTCGTGGCTCACGTTGGCCACGAAGTCGCTCTTGAGCCGGGACAGCCGCAGCTCGCGGCGGACGTTCGCCCACACGAGGGCGAGCCCGGCCAGGAGCATGAGGTCGATGAGGCCGATGAGCGCCGTCTTGGTGAGGGCCAGGCGGCGCACCTCCTGCTCGATCGAGCGGTCGCGGGGCCGCAGCTGGAGCCGCACCCCCTCGTAGGAGGACACGGCCATGGTCCGCTCCACCTCGAACGTCTCGTCGCCCCGGCTGCGGGCGTTCTCGTAGAGCACCTCGCCGCCGGGCTCCGTCACCCGGACCACCCACGCGCCCTCGGGGTTGTGGAAGTCCTTCTCGAAGAACTCCCGCACCAGGCGGCGGTGCGCGTAGTCGGGCGTGAAGCGGAACCGCACGACCCCCAGGTCCTCGCCCCCGGCGGTGGTGAGCGGGACCGAGTCCTCGTCCTCGCGCGTCCCGCGGTGCGCCCGCCCGGTGAGCGCCTCGCTGAGGGCGCGGAACTCGGCGCTCCCCGACTCCCCGGACCCGACGCCCCGCGCGGCTTCGACCAGGCCTCGAGGCGCAACGACTCGAACTCCACGTCGCCGAGCCCCGCCCTGGCGAGGGCCGCCCGGATCTCGCGGGGCCGGCCCTCGAGCAGCAGGTCCGGCCCGACCGCCCGGGCCGCCTCGAGCGCCCTCTTGCGCGTCGCCTGCTCGAGGTCCTGCTCCGCGTAGTAGAGCAGCTGGGACGCCTGGCGCAGCAGGCTCAGCTTGAGGTTCTCGGCGTGCTTGGGGACCGCGTTGAACGACAGCACGCTCAGCGCCACGGAGGGCAGGAGGACGGCCCCGACGAATATCGCCACGATGCGGCCGCGCGTGTCGGAGACAGCGGCGAGGCGCTTCTGGATGTCCGTCATGGCCAAGGGCGAATGTACCATCGCCGGGCCGGGCCCCGCCGGGGCCGCCCGCGCCTCCCGGTTAAACGATGTGAGGGGATAACATGCGGCGATGACCAGGGTGGAGCCGGGCGAGCGCACGCTCGCCACCAACCGCAAGGCGCTGTTCCACTACGAGGTCCTCGAGCGGGTCGAGGCGGGGGTGGCCCTCGTGGGCACCGAGGTGAAGTCCATCCGCGAGGGCGGGCTCAACTTCTCCGACTCCTACGTGGACTTCCGCGGCGGCGAGCTCTTCCTGGTCGGCTGCCGGATCGCCCCCTACAGCCACGGCAACCTCATGAACCACGCCCCGGACCGGGACCGCAAGCTGCTCCTCCGCAAGCGCGAGATCCTGAAGCTGGGCGGCCGGGTCACCGAGCGGGGCCTCACCCTCGTCCCCCTTCGCGCCTACCTGAAGAGCGGACGGGTCAAGCTGGAGATCGGCCTCGCCCGCGGCAAGCACGCGCACGACAAGCGCGACGCCATCAAGAAGAAAGACCAGGAGCGAGAGGCCAGGCAGGCGCTCAGCCGAAGGAACTGAAGCACGGCGGGGGGTCTGGGGGGGCGAGGAGTCCCCCCAGATCAAAGGAAGCGGCGCGAAGCCGTCGGCGTTACGGGTGGCTTCGGGCCCGGGCGCTTCTCTACGAGGCTCTCGACCAGGGCTTTCGAGGTCCATCGGAATCCCGCAAGCTGGGGATTCCGCACGGGCGTCAGTACAACAACAGCCCACCGTCGACCCCCACCACCGCGCCGTTGATGAAGGACGCGAGGTCGGAGGCGAGGAACAGGTAGACGGCCGCCACCTCGTCGGGGGTCCCCAGCCGGCGAGCGGGGATGCGGGCGAGAGTGCCCTCGAGCTCCTCGGGCGGCACCGTCCGCACGGTCTCCGAGTCGATGAGGCCGGGAGCGACGGCGTTCGCGGTGATCCCCTTCGGGCCCAGCTCCCGGGCCCAGGTCCGCGTCATCCCGACGACCCCGGCCTTCGCCGCGGCGTAGGCGGTGAGCCCTCCGGCCCCGAGGCGCGTCGAGCCCGAGGCCGCCGAGAGGATCCGGCCCCGGCCCTGCCGGATCATGTGGGGAACGGCCGCGCGCGCGCAGACCATGGCCCCCCGCAGGTTGACGTCGAGCGTCTCCTGGAAGTCCTCGTCGGCCAGCTCCTCCAGGGTGGACCGGGTGAGGGCGCCGGCGTTGTTGACGAGCACGTCGAGGCGACCCCACTCCTCCGCGACACGGTCGAAGGTCCGCTCGATGGCGAAGGCGTCGGTCACGTCGTTGGTGAAGGGCAGCGCCTCCCCGCCGTCGAGGCCGATCTGCTCGGCGGTGTGGGTGACGGAGGCCGCATCCCGGTCGAGCAGCGCCACCTGCGCGCCGGCGCGCGCCAGCATCCTCGCGGTGGCCGAGCCGATGCCGCGGCCGGCTCCGGTGACCACGACCACCCTGCCTTGGAGCGACAGCACGTCCGGGAGCTGGGGCATGGAGCCCAAACCCTAGTACACTCGTCCCGCCCTCGCAAGGAGGCGACATGCCTGTGCTCGTCCTTCTGGCTCTCCTCGCCCTCGGCCCCGCCCAGGCGCCCGCCCCGGCCGGGGATGCGCCTGCGCTCAAGAAGTCGTGCGACGCCGGGACGGCCGCCGACTGCCTGCGCCTCGCCGGCCTTCACGCGCGCGGCGAGGGCGTTCCCCGCGACCCGGGGAAGGCGGCGGGCTTCCTCAAGAAGGGCTGCGAGCTGGGCCTCGGGGAGGCCTGCCTCCAGTTCGCGCTCGCGACCCGCGCCGGCGAGGGGGTCAAGAAGGACCCGCTCCGCGCGGCGGCTCTCTACCAGAAGGCATGCGACGGAGGGGCCACCCCCGCCTGCGCCGAGCTCGCCGCGATGTTGTCGTCCGGCCAGGAGATCGAGAAGCACCTCGGCCGGGCCGCCGAGCTGTACGGGAAGGCCTGCGACGGGGGCATTGCCGCCTCCTGCGGACACCTCGCCGCGATGGTCGCGGACGGCGCGCCGATGCCGCGGGATGCCGCGAAGGCCGCGGCGCTGTACGAGCGGGGATGCACGGGCGGCGACGCCCTCAGCTGCGGGCGCCTCGCGGCCATGGCGCGCATCGGCGACGGAGTGCCCCGCGACATCGCCCGGGCCGCGCAGCTCGCCCGCAAGAGCTGCGACGCCGGCCTCGGCGCGGCCTGCGTGGCCCTCGGGATCGCCCTGCAGAAAGGGGAGGGCATCGCTCCCGACCCGGCGCAGGCCCTCGCCCTCTTCCACAAGGGCTGCGAGGGGGGCGAGCCGCGGGGGTGCCTCGGCGAGGGCGAGCTCGTCCGGGACGGCGCGGGGGGCGCCGCGCGCGACCCCGCGCGGGCGGCCGGGCTGTTCCGCCGCGCGTGCGACGGGAAGGTCGGTGCCGGCTGCTACGAGCTCGGCCAGCTCGTCGGCCGCGGGCGCGGCGTTCCCCTGGACCTCGCCCAGGCGACGTCCCTGTTCCGCCAGGCCTGCACGGACGGCGACCCGCGCGGCTGCGTCACCCTCGGCCAGCTCTTCCTGGCGGGCCGCGGCGTCGTCCGCGACCTCAGCCGGGCGAGCGCCCTCTTCGACGAGGCGTGCTCGAAGGGCGACCTCGCCGGCTGCAGCGCTCTGGCGGCGATGCTCATGGAGGGAGAGACGATCCCGCGCGATTCCGCCCGCGCCCGCACCCTCTACGAGAAGACATGCGCCGCCGGCTTCGCCGCGGACTGCCACACGCTGGCGAAGACGCTCGGCCCGTCCGCGGCGGACCGCAAGACCGCCTTCGAGCTGAACTCCAAGGCGTGCGCGGGCAACGTCGCCCCGGCCTGCCACGAGATCGGCGCGGCGTGGGAGGCGGCCCGCGATCCGCTGAAGGCCCTGCCGTTCTACGAGAAGGCCTGCTCCGGCGGGCACGCCCCCGCGTGCGCGCGGGCGAAGAAGCTCCAGCAGTAGCCGCCGCGCGAGCGACTCGCGAGCGCGTCGAGGAGGAGACACACATGCGCAGAGCCGCCGTCGGACGGTCGGTGGGGGCGGGCTTGCTCGTCCTGGCGACCGTCGTCCCATCCGCCGGACAGACGGCCGCCGCGGGCGCCCCGCCGACGCCGACCACCCAGCAGGTCCTCGAGGCGTTCGCCCGCGCCAGCACCGGCAACGTGGCCGACGCGGTGGACGAGGCCACCGGCGTTCGCGGCTTCATGGCCGCCGACATGAAGCCGGTCTTCAAGGCCAAGGTCGCCGGCCCGGCGGTGACGGTCCTGATGCGACGCGCGCTGCGCACCGACAAGCGCGACTACCCCAACCTCCAGATCCAGGCGCTCGACGAGGCGGCACCCGGCAGCGTCATCGTCGAGGTGCTCGAGGACGGCCTCGACACCGCCGGCGTCGGCAACCTGATGGCGACCACCGCGAAGGTGCGCGGCCTCGCCGGCATGGTCATCGACGGCGGCGCGCGCGACGCCGAGGAGCTCGAGGCGATCGGCTTCCCCGTCTGGAGCCGCAGCCTGACCCCCGCGACCTCCGTCGGCCGCTACGTGCCGGTCGCGAAGAACGTCCCCGTCGTCTGCGGCGGCGTCGCGGTGCGTCCCGGCGACTGGGTGGTCGGGGACCGGACGGGCGTGGTCGTCGTCCCCCAGGAGGCGCTCGCCCGCGTCGTGGAGCTCCTGGGCCAGTACGACGACAAGGAGACGAAGATGGTCCCGCTCATCCGCGAGACCAAGTCGATGGGCAAGGCCCTGGAGAAGTACAACCGCTACTGAGTCACCGGCGGCCCGGCCGGCCCGGGCGCGCACCCGGCTGGGACGAAAGAAGGCTTGACACCGTCGAACGAGGTGAACCAAGCTGCCGTCGTTCCGTCGGATCCCGGAAGAACTCCCTCCTTCGAAGCAAGGAGTGTTCCCATGCCTCTCCCCGGCCTCCAGAGTCTCGCGCAGGATCGTCCTGTCTCTCGCCGTCGCCGTGGCCGTCGTCTTCCCTGATCCCGCTGCCCGCGGCCCGGGCGATCTCGCCGAACGTCGTGATCAGCCAGGTCTACGGCGGCGGCGGCAACAGCGGCGCCACCTTCAAGAACGACTTCATCGAGCTCTTCAACCGGGGCGCCGCCGGTCGACGTCACCGGCTGGTCGGTCCAGTACGCCTCGCCACCGGGACGACCTGGCAGAAGACCGTGCTGCGGGACGTCATCCAGCCCGGACAGCCACTTCCTCGTCCAGGAAGCCGCGGGCGCCGGCGGCTCCGTCAACCTGCCCACGCCGGACGCGACCGGCTCCGATCGACATGAGCGGCGACCACCGGAGAAGGTCGCCCTCATCGAGCGACTCGACGACCCTGACCGGCACCTGCCCGCCGGCACCGTCGACTTCGTCGGTTACGGTGGCGCCAACTGCTCCGAGACCGCGCCCACCGCCGTCCTCAGCAACACGACCGCCGCCCTCCGCAACGGGGACGGCTCCGTCGACACCGACAACAACGCGGCCGACTTCACGGTGGGAGCGCCCAATCCCCGCACGCTCCCCGCTGCGCCCGCCGGCCGCCAACCCGGCGGGGGCGCCGCCTCGCCGGCCTCCGTACCGGCAGGGAGCAACGCGGCGCTGACCGTGGCGGTGACTCCGGGCCAGTCGCCGACCAGCACCGGCCTCGGCGTCACCGCGGACCTCGGCGCGATCGGCGGATCGCCGGCACAGCCCTTCTCCGACGACGGCACGGGCGGCGACGTGGTCGCGGGCGATCTCGTCTTCACGTTCCTCGCCACTGTCTCGCCGGTGACGACGGCAGGACCGAAGACCCTGCCCGTCACCATCGTCGACGCCCAGGCGCGCACCGGCAGCACGACGATCAGCCTCACCGTCGAGCCGCCGGCCATCGCGATCCACGACATCCAGGGACCGGGCACGGCCTCGCCGCTGGTCGGACAGGTCGTGGCCACGACCGGCATCGTCACCGGCCGCAAGTCGAACGGCTTCTTCCTCCAGGCCCCGGACGCGGAGGCGGACGCGGACCCGGCCACTTCCGAGGGGATCTTCGTCTTCACCGGCGCCGCTCCCCCGGCCGGCGCCGCGGTCGGGAATGGCGTCCGCGTCGCCGCCACGGTCCAGGAGTTCGTGCCTTCCAGCGACCCCTCGAGCCCGCCGATGACCGAGCTGGCGGGCCTCTCGCCGTGACGTCCGCTCTCGACGGGAAATCCCGCTGCCGGCGCCCGTCGTCGCTGACCAGCCTCGACACCCCCCCCGACGGGCGGCATCGACCAGCTCGAGAAGCTCGAGGGGATGCGCGTGGCGGTCGACTCGCTGACCGTCGTGGGCCCGACCGCGGGCACGGTGAACGAGACGAACGCCACCGTGACCTCGAACGGCGTCTTCTACGGCGTCGTCGAGGGGATCGCGCGGCCCTTCCGCGAGCCGGGCATCGAGACGCCCGACTCCGCCTGCCCGCCGGGCGCCCTGCTGCGTGCCGACCTTCGACGCCAACCCCGAGCGCCTGCGCGTCGACAGCGACGGCCAGGTCGGGGCCCTCGACGCTCGAGGTGGCCGCGGGCGAGGTCGTCACCGGCCTCGTCGGCCCGCTCGACTACGGCTTCCGCACCTACACGCTGCTGCCCGACCCGGGGACGGCGCCGGTCGTGACGGGCGACGTCGCCGCCGGCCCGTGCGCGACGCGGCCTCCGACGAGGTCACCGTCGCCTCGTTCAACCTGCTCCGCTTCTTCGACACCGTGGACGACCCCGCGATCGCGACCCCGTCCTGACGCCGGCCGCGTTCGCCAACCGCCTGCAGAAGGCCTCGCTCGCGATCCGCAACGTCCTGCGCTCGCCCGATATCCTGGGCGTGCAGGAGGTCGAGAACCTGCCGACGCTCCAGGCCCTCGCGACGAGGCTCAACGCCGACGCCGTTGCCGCCGGCGGAGCCGACCCGGGCTACGCGGCCTACCTCGTGGAGGGGAACGACATCGGCGGGATCGACGTCGGCTTCCTCGTGAAGTCCGACGCGCGTCGCCGTCGTCGACGTCACCCAGGAAGGCAAGGACGCCACGTACGTCAACCCGCTCAACGGCCAGCCCGAGCCGCTGAACGACCGTCCGCCCCTCGTCCTCCGGGCCCGCTTCACGAGCCCGGGCGGCGTCGCGTTCCCGCTCACGGTGATCGTGAACCACCTGCGCTCGCTCGGCGGCATCGACGACCCCGTCGAGGGGACGCGCGCGTCCGGGCCAAGCGCCAGGCCCAGGCGGAGTACCTGGCGACCTGATCCAGGCCCGCCAGGCCGCCGACCCGAGCGCATCGTCTCGGTCGGCGACTACAACGCCTACCCGTTCAACGACGGCTACGTGGACGTCATGGGGATCGATCCTGGGCGACCCGACACCGGCCGACGAGGTCGTGCTCGCGAGCCCCGACCTCGTGAACCCCGACCTGACGAACCTCCTCGACGCGCCTGCCCCCTGCCGAGCAGTACTCCTACGTCTTCGACGGCAACGCCGAGGCCTTCGACCAGGTGCTCGTCTCGTCGAGCCTCCTGCCGCTGGCGAGGGGCCTCGAGTACGCCCGGGCCAACGCCGACTTCCCGGCCGTCCTCTTCAACGACCCCACGCGGCCCGAGCGGCTCTCCGACCACGACGCGCCGGTCGCGTACTTCCGCTTCCCGCAGGCCGACCTCGCGGTGACCAAGACGGCCTCACCGGCCCCGGTGCCCTCGGGCTCCACGCTCACCTCGAGATCCGTGTCGTCAACGCCGGACCCGACGCGGCCGCCAGGGTGGCGCTCACCGACACCCCGCCGGCCCGCACCACCTTCCGGTCGCTGGCCGTGCCCGCGGGCTGGACCTGCACCACCCCGCCCGTGGGCGGCGCCGGCGGCTTCACCTGCACCACCCCGCTCCTGGCCGCCAGCTCGAGCGCCACGTTCACGCTCGAGCTCGACGTCGCGTGCGACTTTCCGAACGGCACGCTCGTCTCGAACACCGCCACCGTCGCGGGCCAGACGGACGACCCGAACCCCGCCAACAACACCGCCACGGCGACGGTCACCGTCTCGAACCCGACTCCGGTGATCACGGGCCTCGCGGCCACCCCGTCGCTCCTGTGGCCCCCCAACCACAAGCTGGTCGATGTCCGGGTGGGCTACGAGGCGACGGACCAGTGCGGCGTCCCCGTCTGCCGGCTCGGCGTGACGAGCAACGAGCCGGTGAACGGCCTCGGTGACGGCGACACGGCTCCCGACTGGATCGTGGTCGACGAGCACACGGTCCGCCTCCGCGCCGAGCGCGCGGGCTTCGGCAGGGGCCGCGTCTACACGGTCGCGGTCACCTGCGCCGATTCGGCCGGCGGGCAAGCGAGGGCGACGACCACCGTGCTCGTCCCGAAGAGCATGAAGGAGCACGCTCCGACCAAGAAGGTGCCCGTTCCGAAGGGCAAGAACCGGAAGAAGTAGGGCGAGGGCGCCCGTCTCACCGTGCTGTCGAGACGCAACTTTCTGGTTGACAGACGGGGTTTCGGTACCTAATTTCCGTATAGCTTTTCGCCAACCTCCCTCCGACGGTCCGCCAGTGGCTGGCGAATGCCAACGCCTTCGGAGGATTCCATGCCTACGCGGCACGTCTATCTCAAGATAGAAGAGATCGTCGGCTACAGCCCCGTCGAGCCAAGTCCACACGCAGCCGCGAACTACCGCCGAGACTGCATGCGGAACACCGGGCACGAAGACGCCAGGATCCCGCTGTCGGAGGTCAACGCCCGGAGGCTCGATGCTCTCGTCTACCGCGAGTATCTCGATCCCGACTACTTGATTCCGAAGCCCGACAAGCTCGTTCTGGCCGATGTCAACGAGCCCGTCTATACCCATCGCGTACCGAGCGCGGTCGTTTATGCGCATCCGGGCGAGCGGCTCCACGTCCACGTGCTCAACGCCGATACGATCCCGCACAGCTTTCACGTACACGGCCTGCGGTACGGAGCCGACTCCGACGGGTCCTGGCCGTTCGGTACGCAGACGAGCGACGGGCGGCGCTCGGACGAGATCTGTCCGGGTCAGACCTGGACCTACCGTTTCGAGATCACGGACGAGATGGTGGGCGTCTGGCCGTTCCACGATCATTCCCACCACCTCGCGGAGAGCGTGAGCCGCGGCCTGTTCGGTGGCATCGTCGTGTTGCCCGGGGATTGCGATCCACCGCAACGAGCCGCCCTTCCACCGCTCGCCGAAGACTTCATCAAGCGCTGCTGCCACGAGCTGGGCGACGATGACGAGATCGACGCGTCACCCATCGGCCACCACCTCTCCCCTCTCGCCCACGCGGCGGCACACGGCCCGGCCGCTGGACACGTTGGGCCCGGGCACGGGGACGGCCAGGGCCACGACGCGGGAGGCCACGGGGCCGGGGGCGGACACCACGGCGGGGCACTCGGACGCCGACCGCGCACGGCCCGCGACTTCGAGCACATGGGCGTGCTCGACTTCCTCGAAGAGTGGTTCCAGCTCGACTACGCCCATCCGCGGTGCGAGGAGGACAAGGTCCTCCACGTCCCCCTCTTCTTCCACGTGATGAGTCGAAGGCGCGGCACCCCGGCCTTCAACAGCGGGCCGCTCTCCCCCGCGGATCCGCCCTTCGAGGTGACGTTCGGGGTGGAGGGAACGTCCACCTACCACTGCGAGATCCACCAGCAGATGCAGGGCAAGGTCGTGGTGGCCGCGGGCGAGCCCGTCCAGGCGACCGTTGCCATCGAAGACGTCGACCCCATGAACATGCGCTTCAATCCGGCCGAGGTGCGTGTGCGCCCGGGTGGCCTCGTCCGATGGACGGCAGGGACCATTCTTCATACGGTCACCGAGGACGGCGGCGGGATCCCGAGCCCCTGCTTCAACGGTCGAACCTTCGTGGGTAACACGCCGACGATCGTGGCGCGGGCCGGCCAGCGCATCCGCTGGTACGTCTTCAATCTCGATCTGGGGATGGGCTGGCACAACTTCCATCTCCACGCACAGCGCTGGCGGTTCGCTGACGAGTACATCGACGTCCGTAGCATCGGCCCGGCGGAGTCGTTCATGGTCGAGACCACGGCACCGCCCGCCCTCCTGCTGCCGCCCGACATCGCCAAGTGCCAGGACCCGGAGCACCGTCCCAAGGGCGCCAGGAAGTACGTGCTCTGCGGTGACTTCCTCTTCCACTGCCATGTCGAGATGCACATGATGCAGGGCCTGGCCGGGCTCGTGCGCTCGAAGCAGACCGTCTGGCTCACACGCGAGCAGGCCGAGCGCCTCGAGGCGACGACCGGCCTTCCGCGGGAGACCTGCGACAACCGGTGCCCGGAGATCGACCACCATCGCTGCGAGCAGCTTCTCTGCGGGGAATGGAGAAGCGTCGCCGCGGCGCCGGAGGTGTGCTTCATGCACGCCTGCCTGCTCCCGAACACGCTGAAGGTCCTCTACTTCGGCTACGGCGACACGCGTGACGATCTCAGCCGGATCTTCGACTACTCGGCGGACCCGGCGGTGGTCTCGGCCCCGGCCAACCAGCCGTTCGACGTCACCCAGCCGCCGAACAGCCGTCCGCTCGCCAACATCTGGTCCGCTGAGCACGGTTTCCTGAACGACGCGCACGGCACGGTGGTCGTACACGGGGGCTTCACCCCGCGCGAGACGTACCAGTTCGACCCCGATCCCGGCGTCCTCGCCTGGGCCCGCAAGCCGCCCACCGCCGACGAACGCTTCTACTCGACGACCCTCACCCTCGCCGACGGCAGGCTGATCACGTTCTTCGGCTCGGCCTCGAAGTCGTTCGAGATCTACGATCCGGGGACCGGCACGTGGTCGGCGCCGGTCGCCGCGCCCACGCCGGCCATGGGCCATCACCAGTACTACCCGTGGACCTACCTGCTGCCAGGCGGGAAGTTCTTCATGGCGGGACCGCACGTGCCCACGCAGCGGTTCAATGCCTCTCCGGCCGGCATCGCGAACCTCGAGTCGTTCCCCACCGCTGGCGGGGACCGCAGCACCGGCGGCGAGAAGGGAACGTCCGTCCTCCTGCCGCTCCGCCCGCCCGGCTACGAGCCGAGGGTGCTCATCGCGGGTGGCGACTTCCCGGGCACGCAGCAGACGTCGGAGTGGATCGACCTCTCGGCTGCCACACCGGCCTGGGCGCCGCTCCCCAACCTGAACAGCCCGCGGCCACACCAGGTGAACACCGTGCTGCTTCCCGACGGCCGGGTGTTTCTTGCGGGTGGTATCGACGGCGCCGATGGCGGACCGGTGGAGATCTTCGATCCCGGCAATCCGGAGGCCGGCTGGGAGCTCTGCGCGACCATGGGGACTCCGCGGGGCTATCACTCCGCCGCCATCCTGCTGGCCGACGGGAGCGTCCTGATGGGCGGAGACAAGCCGGCACAGTGGAAGTCGGGGGAGGCGACTCAGCACGAGCGCTACTACCCGTCGTACTTCACCCTGTCCCGACCGGTGATCACGGGCGCGCCGGCGTCAGCGGCCTACGGCGCGGTCTTCGTCGTCCAGACGCCGACTCCCGCCAGCATCGGCGAAGTCGTCCTGCTGCGCCCGGGAGCGGTCACCCACGGCTTCAACATGGCGCAGCGGCTGGTCGAGTGCACGATCGTCGGAGTGGATCCCGCGGGAGTGCGGGTGCAGGCTCCGCCCGACGGGAACGTGGCACCGCCAGGCCACTACCTGCTGTTCGTCGTGACGCCGGGCCGAGTCCCGTCCGTCGGCCGCTGGATCCGGATCACTTAGGGTCTCCGGAAGGTGCGGGTCCGGAGCAGCGCAGCTGCGCGGCGACCAGCCCCGTGCGGTCCTGCGCGCGCGAAGATGGTCCCGACTCGTACGTGGCCGCGCGGTCGTCGATCTGCTGGTACGCCCGATAGGGCTCGAACCTATAACCTTCGGCTCCGGAGGCCGACGCTCTATCCAGTTGAGCTACGGGCGCATCGACGAGCTTGAAATATAGCATGGGCGGGGGGCGTCAGGAAGGTGCGGGGACCGGCTTTCCCCGGGGCTTTCGGGTGAGAACGGCAACAACGGATCCCTCGGGTGCCGCTCGACGGGGCACCCTTCGGGTGAGAGGGCACCCTCGGGTGAGGGCCGGTGCTATAGTCCGCCACGTCAGCTTGTCGAGGGGGACGCCATGAACCGATCTATTGCCGCTGCCGCACTCGTCGCGCTGGGGATGACCGGGGTCGCCGAGGCCCAGACCTGGACGGAGCCGAAGAGCGGGATCGCCTTCCCCGTCAAGAGAGACGACATGACGCTGATCGGGGGCGGGCTGCGCGTGAAGAAGATCCTCTTCACGTTCAAGGCCTACGCGATCGGCTTCTACGTGAGCGATGCCGCGCTCGCCGGGCCGCTCGCCGCGTACAAGGGCGCGTCGCCCGAGCTCTACAAGGAGCTGCAGACCGGTGACTTCAAGAAGGAGGTCGTCCTCCGCTTCATGCGGAACCTGAGCCAGGACCGCATCCAGGAGGCGATGCGCGAGTCGCTGGCCGGGGCGGAGCCGAAGGTCCTCGACCAGTTCGTCGCCTACTTCCCCGAGGTGAAGGAGGGGCAGGAGTGCGTGCTGCGCTGGGCGCCGGGTGGCACGCTCGAGTCGATCATGGCCGGCCAGGCCAAACCGCCGATCGCCGACCGGGCGTTCGCGGAGCGGCTCTTCGGCCTCTACGTCGGGCCCACGCCGATCCAGGCGGACATCAAGGCGGGCGTCGTGGCGCGCTTCGGCGAGGCCACGGGCGTGGCCGCGCCCGTGGCCCGGGAGGCGAGTGGCACCGTCAAGTCGGTCCAGCCGAACGGCTTCACGGTGGCCGACTCCGGCGGCCGGGATCTCTTCTTCGCCGTGGACAAGAACACGCAGATCCTGGCCAAGGGCGCGAGCCACAAGATGGACCAGCTGAAGGCGGACGGAAAGGCGCCGACGATCGGCGAGTTCCTCGCCGCGAAGCAGAACGTGTCCGTGAAGTACCTGGACAACTCCGGGAAGCTGACGGCGCGGGAGGTCCAGGTCCGGTAGGCGGCCATTCGGACGGCGGCTATCGCTTGAACTTCTCGCAGGGGGCGAGCCCCCAGCGGTGCAGCAGGAAGCGCGCCGCCGTCCACAGGGTCCCGAGACCGTAGACGACGCCCTGGCGGAAGCCGACGGACGAGGCGTCGTCGAAGTAGCGGCTGGCGACCGGGACCTCGACGACCGGCAGGCCGAAGTGCACGGCCTGGAAGATGACCTCCGTGTCGAAGACGAAGCCGTTGGAGTTGCGCAGGAACGGCACCGTCTCGAGGAAGTGCCGGCTGTAGGCGCGATAGCCGGTGTGGCACTCCGTGAACTGCCGCCCCATGGCCAGGTTCTCGGCGGTGGTCAGGAAGCGGTTGGCGATACGCTTCCACCGCGGCATGCCGCCCTGCTTCGCCGCGCCAGGCACCATCATGCGCGAGCCGAGCACCATGTCGGCCCGGCCCTCGCGGATCGGCCGGGTCATCTCCCCGATGATCGAGGGGTCGTACTGCCCGTCCGGGTGGAGCATGACGACGATGGCGGCCCCGTCCCGCAGCGCCTCCATGTAGCAGGTCTTCTGATTGCCCCCGTAGCCGACGTTGTGCGGGTGGCGGATGGCCTTGAGGCCGAGCGCGCGGGCCCGCTCCATCGTGTCGTCGCGGCTGTGGTCGTCCACCACCACGATCTGGTCGTAGTCCCCCCGCGGGATGGCGCGCACGGTGTCCTCGAGGGTCCGGGCCGCGTTGTACGCGGGCATCACGATGACGACCTTGTCCGCCATTTCGGGCGCCATTCTATAGCTTTCGCCCTGCCGGCCGTGTGCTAGTCTCGCCCCGGATGCTCCTCGACTCCCTCTTCTCGCGCCGGCTCGTTGTGCTCACCGGCAAGGGCGGGGTGGGCAAGAGTGTCGTGGGAGCGGCCCTCGCCCTCGCCGCCCGCGAGCGGGGCAAGCGCGTCCTCCTGGTCGAGGTGGCGGCCCCCGTCGAGGCGGGGCGCCTGCTCGGGGGGAGGCCCTCCCTGGGGCGCGAGACCGAGGCCCTGCCGGGCCTGTTCACGGTCAACCTCGACCCGGCGACGGTCATGGACGAGTACGTCCGGCACGTCGTCAAGCTGGAGATGCTCGTCCGCCGGATCCTCGACAGCCCGATCTACCGGCGGTTCTTCGCGGCCGCGCCGGGGCTCAAGGAGCTCATGGTGCTCGGCAAGATCATGGTGCTCGAGGAGGCCCGTGCCCGCTTCTCGCACAAGCCCCTGTGGGACCTGATCGTGGTGGACGCGCCGGCCACCGGCCACGGCCTGGCCTTCCTGAGGGTCCCGGTCGCCGCGTCGGCGGCGGCCCCGGTGGGCCCGATCGGCCACAACGCCCGCCGCGTCCTCGCCCTCCTGCGCGACCCCGTGCGGACCGCCCTCGTGGTGGTCGCGGTCCCGGAGGAGATGGCCGTGGTGGAGGCCGTCCAGTTCCACCGGATGGCGGCGGAGGAGATCGGCCTCGCGCCGACCGCCTTCGTCCTCAACGCCTGCCACGACCGTCGCTTCAGCGACGAGGACGAGGCCGAGGTCCTCCGCCTCACGGCCGAGGGAGCCGACGGAGAGCTGGGGGCCGGCGTGCCGCTGCCCGCGGCCCTGCGCGCGGCCCGGCGCCAGATCCGCCGGCGCAAGCTCACCCGCTTCTACCAGGCCCGCCTGCGACGCACCCTCGAGGTGCCTCTCGTGTCGCTGCCGTTCCTCTTCCGGGACGCGCTGGGGATCGAAGACGTGCGGCTGCTCGCGGAGAAGCTGGAGGCGGCCTGATGCCCCCCCGCCTCTCCCCTGCCGCCGCCCTCGAGCGGGCGCTCGCCACGCGGCGCATCCTCGTGGCGTGCGGCTCCGGGGGGGTGGGCAAGACCACGACGGCGGCCGCCCTGGCGATGCGCGCGGCCCGCGCGGGCCGGCGCGTGCTGGTCTGCACGATCGACCCCTCGCGGCGCCTCGCCACGAGCCTCGGCCTCAACCAGCTTTCCGGCAAGCCACGGGCGATCGACCTCTCCCGCCTCAGCCCGCCCCCCGGCCGCGGCGGGGCCCTGTGGGCGATGGTGCTCGACGTGAAGAGCACCTTCGACGCCCTGGTCACCCGCTACACCCGGGACGCCGCGGCCCGCGACCGGATCCTGGGTAACCGGTTCTACCGCCACATCTCGGCCGCCCTCGCCGGCAGCCACGAGTACATGGCGATGGAGAAGGTGCTCGAGCTGAGCGGGGACGAGCGGTGGGACCTCGTGGTCCTCGACACCCCCCCCACCCGCCACGCCCTCGACTTCCTCGAGGCCCCGGACCGGCTCCTGGACTTCCTCGACACGAGCATCCTGCGCTGGTTCCTGCGCCCGTACTTCGTGGCCGGGCAGCTCACGCTCAGGGTGGCCACCCGGACCGGGGCCGTCGCCCTGCGCCTCGCCGACCGCTTCCTCGGCCTGCAGTTCCTCCAGGACCTCTCGGAGTTCTTCCTCGCGTTCGAGAGCATGTACGATGGGTTCAAGGAGCGCGCGGGGAAAGTCCACGCCCTCCTGCGCGATTCGTCCTCGGGCTTCGTGCTGGTGGCGGGGCCTTCCGCGCTCGCGCTCGAGGAGGCCTTGTACTTCCACCGGCGGCTGAGGGAGAAGCAGATGGGGTTCGCGGGCTTCGTGGTCAACCGCGTGCACGTCGACCCCGCCCGCGAGGTCCGCTCGCGGCAGCGGGGCCGGGCGGCGGTGGCCCCGGGCCTGGCCTCCCGGCTCGCCGAGACGCTGCGCGAGCAGCAGGTGCTCTCCCGCGTGGAGCGGCGCGCGCTGGCCCGCCTGGAGGTGGACACCCGCGAGCGGCCCGTGCTCGTGCCGGAGCTCGAGCACGACGTCCACGACCTGCGCGGCCTCGCCGAGTTCGGCGACCTCGTCTTCAGGGGCGGCCCCGCGCCCCCGGCCGGCCCGCGCGCGGCGGGGGTGCACTGACGTGCGGCTCGTCCTCTACTCCGGCAAGGGCGGCGTCGGCAAGACGAGCCTCTCCGCCGCCACCGCGATCCGCGCGGCGAAGCTGGGCCACCGCACCCTCGTCGTCTCCACCGACTCGGCCCACAGCCTGGCCGACGCCCTCGACCGGCCGGTCGGCCCGGAGCCGACCGCCATCCTGCCCAACCTCGACGCGGTGGAGGTGGACGTCAACCAGGAGCTGTCGAGCCACTGGGGCACCATCCACGAGTACCTCACCCGGTTCATGACCTTCCGGGGGGTGGACGAGACGGTCGCCGAGGAGATCGCCATCCTGCCCGGGATGGAGGAGCTGTTCAGCCTCGTCCGGGTGAAGGCCTGGTCGGAGAGCCGCCGCTGGGACTTCATCGTGATCGACTGCGCCCCCACCGGCGACACCGTGCGGATGCTGGCGGTGCCCGAGGTCCTGGGCTTCTACTTCTCGCGCATCTTCCCCATCCAGCGCACGGTGGTGCGCACGGTGCGCCCGGTGGCGCAGCGCATGACCGACATGCCGATCCCGTCGGACGACGTGTTCGGGGCGGTCAAGCGCGTCTACGACCAGATCGAGGGCATGGGCCCCCTCCTCCAGGACCCGAAGCGCAGCTCCATCCGCATCGTCCTCAACCCCGAGCGAATGGTCATCAGCGAGTCGCAGCGGCTCTACACCTACCTGAGCCTCTTCGGGTTCCCGGTGGACGCGATCGTCGCCAACCGGGTGCTGCCGGAGGAGGCCCGGTCGAAGTACTTCGACCGCTGGCTCTCGATCCAGGCCGGGCACCTCGCCACCGCGAGGGCCAACTTCGACCCGCTGCCCTTCTTCGAAGCACCCCTCTTCGACCGGGAGATGGTGGGGACGGAGATGCTGGAGCAGTTCGGCGAACGGGTGTTCGGGAAGACCGACCCCGCGGCGGTCCTGCACCGCGGCAAGCCGGTGGAGGTCAAGAAGGAGGGCCGGTCCTTCGCCCTCTACATGCGGCTGCCCTTCGCCGAGAAGGACCGCATCCAGGTGTACGCGCGGGGGGACGAGCTCGTGGTGCAGGTGGACAACCAGCGCCGCCACCTGGTGCTGCCGCGCACCCTGGCCGGGCGCTCGGTGGCGGGCGCCGGGTTCGTCGACCAGCGCCTGCGGGTGGCGTTCGGAGACAAGGAGGCCTCGTGAAGCGGGAGAAGCGCGCGGCGGGCGAGCCGCCGAAGGCCTGCTGCATGGTGTCCGAGATGCTCGAGGAGGCCGGCATCGACCGCGAGCGCGCGCGCCAGATCCGGCGGCAGGTCCTCGAGGGCGTGATCCTCATGTGCCAGTGGCAGCTGCAGCGGATGGAGGAAACCCGGGCGGCGACGCCACCCGGCCACCGCGGGCGCAAGATCGAGGTCGAGTAGGACGGGGTTGACGCGCCCCGCCCGACGGGGAAAACTCGACACATGAACCGCTCGCTTCGCCGCCTCGCCCGTCCCGCCGCCCTCTTCGCCCTCGTCCTCGCCGCGACCGCCGCCGAGTCCCGTGCCGCCGAGATCACCGCCTTCGCCGCGGGCGCCGACCCGGGCGAGAGCTGGAAGACGGGCTACGGCGGGATGCTGACGATCACGCTGTTCAACATCGTGGGCGGCGAGCTCGAGGGTGCCTATCAGGGCAGCGACTTCGCCGAGACGAGCGCCGTCTCCGGCGCCGCCAAGGCCTACCTCGGCCCCTCGATCGGCCGCTTCGTCCCCTACGCCGGCGTCGGTGTCGGCGCCTACCGCGAGAACCTGCCCACCAAGTCCGACCAGGGCACGTACGGGCTGGTCTTCGCCGGCGCGAAGCTCAAGTTCCCGTTCGGCCTCGTGATCCGGGGCGAGTACCAGTGGCTGGACCTGCCCGACGACGTGCTGCTGAAGCTCGACAACCGATACCTGATCGCACTCGGCCTGAGCTTCTGAGCCGTAGCTGAGCCGCCGAACCGCGGCGGCCGCGGTGTACACTTCTCCCCGGCCATGGTCTTCGTGAACTACACCGCGATGCAGATGACGGCCAAGATCGTGTACTACGGTCCGGGCCTCTGCGGGAAGACCACGAACCTCCAGTGGATCCACGGCCGGACCGCTCCCCGGTCCCGCGGCGACATGGTGAGCCTCGAGACCGAGGCGGACCGCACCCTCTTCTTCGACCTGCTCCCCCTCGACGTCGGCGTCATCGGCGGGATGAAGGTCCGCCTGCAGCTGTACACCGTGCCCGGGCAGGTCTTCTACAACGCGACCCGGCGGCTGGTGCTGAAGGGCGTCGACGGCATCGTGTTCGTGGCGGACAGCCAGGTCCCCGCCGCCGAGCCGAACGAGGAGTCGCTCTCCAACCTTCGGCAGAACCTCGAGGAGCTGGGTCTCGACCCGCGCGAGGCGCCGCTCGTCTTCCAGTACAACAAACGCGACCTGCGCAGCATCCTCTCCGTCGAGAGGCTGCAGCAGGCCCTCAACCCCGGCGGCGCCCCGCATTTCGAGGCGGCGGCCATCCACGGCGTCGGGGTCTTCGAGACGCTGAAGGAGATCTCGCGCCTCTCGCTCGACTCCATCCGCACGAAGATCGCCGAGGACCGGCGGACGGGGATCGCCGGGCTCGGCCGGAAAGCACCCGCCGCCGCACCCGCCGCCGTCCCTGCCACTCCCGCCACGCCCCCCCCGCCGGCCGACCCGAGCCTGATGGAGCCGCTCGCCGTCGAGTTCGCCGAGGAGGACACCGACAAGCTGAAGGTGCGAGCGGTGCGCACGCGGGGCTCGCTCGACATCGGCCGGGAGCTCGAGAAGCTGCGGGTCATGACCGCCGAGAGCAAGATGAAGGCGCCCACCGCGGTTCGTGACCGCGACGTGGACAAGCTCTTCAAGGACCTGATGGCCACCGGGGGCACGCCGGGGCAGGAGATCGAGCGCAAGGCCTCGGTCGAGGTGCCGGAGCACCTGCTCAAGGGGCTCACCGACCTGCGCATCCACCTCGGCTTCGACCGCAGCGGCCGCGAGGAGATCCTGCGCGACGCGGTGCGGGTCACCCTCGTGCGAACCCGCCACCTCAACCAGCTCCACCTCCGCCTCGACCTGGAGCTGAAGGGCAAGGGCTAGCCGTCCGCCCGTGACCGGACTGCGGCCGGCCGGAAGACGGATCATCGAGGTCGCGGCGCTGACCGGCCCGCTCCTGATCGCCCGGCTGGTCCCGTCCGGTCTGCAGCCTCGGCTGCTCGTGTTCGCCGTGGCGTACGGGTGGTGGCTGGCGGCGGCGGGGATCGCGTCCACGCTGATCGCGCTCGCCGTTCCACGACCGGCTCCCGGGAAGGGCCTCGCACGGGTCGCCGACGCGCTGCCAGGAGGGCGCTGGGCCGGGCCGGCACTGCTCGGGGCCGCCTTCGCGGTGGCTGCCCTCAGCCTGCCCGCATGGCGCGAGATCGGACCGGCTGCCGGCGACGAGCCCAAGTACCTGAGGATCGCCAGGAGCCTCTACCGCGACCTGGACGCGGACGTGAGCTCGAACCAGGCCGGCCCACTCACGGGGGCCGGGCTCGCCCGAAACGTCCGCCGGCTCGCGGCCTCGACGGCGGAGGCCACCGTGACGCTCGTCCGCGGGCTGCGCCCCCCCCTCGACCACGTGTGGAGCCTCGGGAACTGGACGGTGAGCGCCTGGTACGGCGGGCACTACCACGTGCAGGGACCTGGCCTTCCGGCCCTGCTGGCCCCCGTGGTCGGTCCGGGGGCCCCGGACGAGCCCGGCCCCACCATCCCGCCCCGGGCACTGACGCTGATGGCCCTCGTGCTCGCGGTGGCCTTCGTCCAGACCGCTCGCCTCGCCGCCGAGGCGAGCGGCTCATCGCTCCCCCTGGGCGCCCTGGCCGCGGCCCTCATCATGGCCTCGCCCGCCGTCTTCGTCGGCGGATACCACCTCTACCCGGAAGCGGTCGCCGTCGCCGCGGTTCCCTGGCTGGCGCGCCACGCCCGGCCCGGTGGCCCGGGCCTCCCCCCCGGTCGCGTCGCCGTCCTCGGGCTCGTCGCGGGGGGCCTGGTCTGGCTCCACGTGAAGTTCCTGCTCCTCGGCCTGGCGGCGGCGGGCCTCCTCGCGCTTCGACTGGGCCGGTCCCGGCTCCTGGGTCTGCTCGCGGCCACCGCGGCCGTCCCCCTCGCCGCGTGGCTGCTCTTCCAGTACCGGCTCACCGGCCTGCTCCGGCCGGATGCCCTCTACGTCCGCTTCGACAGCCAGGTGTGGCGCGGCGGAGCGTCGACGGACCTCGCGTGGCGGTTCCTGGGCGGTCTGGCCAACGGCCTGTTCGGCGCCCGAGACGGGATCGGCGTCATGGTGCCGGTGGCCGCCTGCGCGGCGCTCGGCGTTCCGTGGCTCTGGCGGCTCGACCGCCGGACGACGCTGGCTCTGGCCGCGCTGTTCTCGGCCGTGTGGGTGACCGCGGCGCTCCACGGGAGCGGCGCGCCCGGTCCGCCGGGGCGGCTGCTGTCCGCCGCCGCCCCGCTCCTGGCGGTGCCGCTGGCGATCGCGGTCCGGCGTCTGCGCGGCCGCCTCGCGTTCCGCTGGAGCCTGGCTGCGGCCACGCTCGTGTCGCTCGCGGTGGTGACGTCGATGGCGGCAAACCCGCGCCTCACCATCAACCCCTACCGCGGCGTGGCGGATGCGGCGGACCTGAGGCGGGATCTGCCGGCGGGACGCTTCGACCCGGCGGGGGCCACCCTCGACCTGGCACGCGCGGGGCTCCTGCTCGCCGTGATCGGCTTCTGGGCCTGGCGCTCCTCCCGCGTGGACGACGGCTCGGGCCCGTCCTCGCCGGCTGCGGGTGCACCCCGCCGGGCCCTGGCCGTCTGGCAGGAGGCGGTTGCCTTTCAGGTCGGCGCCTGGATCACGCTGGCACTGAGCGCCTCCGCCCTGCAGGCGCTCACGCGGCTTGCCGGCGGCTAGGACGCGTCCCCGAGGATCGTTCGCCCCTCACCCGTCCGGCGGAAGAGGTCGTCCATCTTCGCGTCGATCGTCTCCCAGGAGTACTCGCGGTCGACGTAGGCCTGGCCCTGCCGGCCCATCCGCTCCGCCAGCCCCGGGTCCTCGAGGAGCAGGCGCAGCGCTTCGGCGAACTCGGCGTAGCCGCCGTAGAAGAGGCCCCCGTTCGAGCGGAGGCACTGCCCCATCAGGACCTTGCACCGCGCGTTGGCGAGGACCGGCACGCCCAGCTTCCAGGCCTCGAGCGTGATGACCGAGAGGCTCTCGTACGGTGAGGGAATCACGAGGAGCCGGCACTGGCGCAGGGCCGCGACCTTCTCCTCCTCCGAGATGAAGCCCACGTGGCGGATCCGCGGGCTGTCGGGTATCGGGACGACCGACCTCCCCGCGAGGACGAGGTCCACGTCCTGCCCCGTCTCCGCCAGGAACTTCTGGAAGTAGGCGAACAGGGTGACGGCGCCCTTGTTGCGGTCGATCCTCCCGACGTAGAGGACGAACGGCCGCTCGAGGCCGTGCTTCCGCCGGAAGTCGAGGGACGCCTCGGGCTCGGGCAGGTTGAGCCCGCTGCCGATCACCACGCTCGGGACGGCGCGGTTGCCGCTCGCGTCCTCGACGAGCGCCTGCTCTTCCGGGGTCAGGTACACGATGCCGCGAGGGGCGTGGAAGAGCGACTTGAAGATGCCGAGGTGGATGGCCGGGTCCTCCTCCGCGGTCGGCACCAGGACGGCCTTGTCCCGTACGGCCGGCAGGCCGTGGTAGCTGTGGTAGTAGCGGTAACAGTAGAAGAGGAAGCGGTCGAAGCGACCCCGCGCCGCCGCGACGGCCTTCACCAGGTCGGGCGAGAAGGGCCCGTTCTCCCGCACCCAGGCCTCCTCCTCTTCCCGCGTGTGGGCCTCGTGGAAGCAGATGTTCGAGAGGGAGGCGAAGACGCGTGCGTTGCGCGTCCTCTTGACGGTCGAGCGGTGGACGGGGATGCCGTTCACGACCTCGGTGCCCCTCGGGTAGTGGTTCTTCCATTCGAGGTAGTCGAGGGCGCGGGTCGCGAAGACCTCGACCTCGTGCCGCCGGGCCAGCCGCTCGGCCAGCCACCGGCAGTGCAGCTCGGCCCCCCCGTTCACCTCCAGGCCGTAGCGCTGGATGACGAAGGCGAGCCTCACCGCCCGGCGCCCCCTCCCGCCGCGCGCGCGAGCAGCCGCTCGTATTTCTCCATCACCCGCTCCCAGGCGTAGTTCTGCTGGAAGTACGCGTGACCCTGCCCGCCGAGGCGGTCGGCGAGGCCGGGCTCCCCCACCAGCAGGTCGAGCGCAGCCGCGAACTCCTCGTAGCGCCGGTAGTAGAGCCCCCCGTTCGCCCGCAGGACCTGCCCGCGCAGGACCTCGCAGTCGCCGTTGACGAGCACGGGGCGGTTCATCATCCAGGACTCGAGGACGACCATCGACAGGCTCTCGTGGCGCGACGGCATCACGAGCGCGCGCGCCCGGGCGATCGCGGCGAGCTTCTCGCCGTCGGGGACGACCCCCATCAGGCGCACGTGGGCGTTCTCGGAGAAGCTCATCGTCGAGCGGCCGAAGAGAGCGAGGGTGGTGGTGGCGCGCGTCTCCCGCTGCCAGCGCAGGAATTGGTCGATCATGACCGCGCAGCCCTTCTCGGGCTCGATGCGCCCCACGTAGACGAGGTAGTCGCCCAGCAGGTCGAGCCGGGGGGCCACCTCGTCCACCGGCACCGCCGCCGGGCGGTTGATGCCGGTGCCCACGACCTCGCCCGGCAGGCCCTCGTTGCCGGTCACTCGCTCGATGAGGTCCTTCTCCTCCGGCGTGTTGAAGACGACCGCCGCGGGGAGCCGGAAGAAGGGGCGGAAGAGGCGCAGGTAGAGGACCCGGTCGTGCTCGGCGGTGGGGACGAGGAGGCTCTTGCGGGGGGCCACCTGCATCCCGAAGTAGCTCGTCCAGTAGCGGTAGGAGAAGAAGACGATCGCGTCGTAGTCACCCTGGTGCCGCCGCAGGTGCTCGACGAGCTCGGGCGTCACCGGCCCGTGCTCCTCGAGCCACTGCCGCTCCTCCTCGTCCGTGTGCTCGAAGAAGCAGACCTTGTTCGCCACCGGGAAGAAGCGGTCCTCCCGGCGCTCGCGCACGACCGGGAAGCGCCGCACCGTGATCCCGTTCACTTCGGTGACGCCCGCGGGCAGGACGTTCTGCCAGCTCAGGTAGTCGGTGGCGGTGGTGGTGAGGACCTCGACCTGGTGGCGCTCGGCAACGTGCTCCGCCACCCAGCGGCAGTGGAGCTCCGCCCCGCCCACGACCTCGGTGCCGTAGCGCTGGACGACGAACGCGACCTTCAAGACCGGCCGCCCTCCTCCGTCTTCTGAAGCGCGTCGAGCCGGTTGCGCAGCGCCGCCGTCTCCACCTGCAGCCGCACGAGCTCGCGCACGGTGTTGTGGCCGAGGTAGTGGAGGTAGAGGTTGATCTGGGCCTGCCGGCTCAGCGGGTGGTCGGTGTACAGGCGCACCCAGGGCCGCACCAGCTTCTTGAGGAAGACGATGGTCCGCGCCCCGAGTCCCTGGCGGTGCGTCTCGATCCGGTAGTCGGTCGAGATGTTCCAGTTGTGGTTGGGGGCCATGAGCCGAGCGAGCAGCTCGGGGTCGATCCCCGCGTCGTCGGCGAAGGCCTGGAGCTTGAGCGCGGTGAGCTCCTCGACCTCCTCGTCCGTGTAAAGGCCGAGGTCCCGCCGGCCGCGGATCTTCTCGCGGATCCGGGCCATGACCTCGGCCACGTCCACCTGGCCGTCCGCCGTCGTCGATTCGCTCATGCGCCTTCTCCCGCTCGTCCGGTCATTCTATCCGCGGAGGGGTCGCCGATCGCGTGGACGAAGCGGGTCCCCGGCAGTGCCGGGGGATACGAGCCCTGCTCCGCGCCCCCCGGCCCGCGAGGGGCCGGGCGGCGCGGGCACGGCGCCCTCAGCGGGCGGCGGTCGCGGCCTTGGGAGCCGGTGCGGCCGGCGCGAGGGGGACGGCGTCGACGACGCCCGGCACGGCCCCCGCCGCCTCGGCGTCGGCCACGTAGAGGTGGTAGACGTTGAGCCCGAGCTCGCGGTCGTCGTTGTTGAGCGGCGGGGTGAGGCTCTTCGGCACGAAGGACGCGCTCATGGAGAGGCGGAGGTCGACCCACTCGTCCGTGCCGAGGTCGGCCGCCTTCACCCGGACCTTGTCGAGGTGCACCTGCGGCCCCTGGAACGGGATGCGCAGGCCCACGTTGTTTCCGACGGTCAGGGTCAGCTCCGGCGCCGTGGCGAAGCACGTCACGCAGGTGTCCGCCTCGAGGTAGACGATCACGTCCTTCCTCGGGTTCTTGAAGGAGACGAGGGCGTCCTTCTTCGTCCACGTGCGCTCGACGCTCGGGTTGTCCGGGTGCGTCTCGGGGTTGTGCCAGCCCTCCTTGTAGACGAGGAAGACGTTCTCGGTCTGCGGAAGGAGCTCGATCGTGGCGACCTTGTACTCGCGGAACCCGCGGTCCTCGCCCTTCAGGGCGGGCCGCTCGCCGCGCCCCGGGTGCGGGTAGAGCCCCATCCGCACCTCGACCTCGCCCACGTAGGGGTACACGGGCACGAAGCGCGTCCGGGTGTAGCTGTAGGTCTTTCCCGCCTCCCATGTCGAGGGCGGCGGCTCGGGCTCGTGGTCGTCCGAGAAGAGCATGACCTGGTGGTTGTCCAGGAAGTGGACGAGGGCCCAGTAGTTCTGGTCGAGCTTCGTGGCACCGGGCTCGACCGTCCACGTGTAGGTGATCTCGAGAGCGCTTCCGAGCGGGGCCTTCACGCGGTTCACCTTGATCGAGGGGACGATCGGGTTCACCTCGGCGGCCTTGCGGCGGTTGCAGGCGGGCAGCAGCGCGGCCCCGGCGAGGGCGGCGGCCAGCGCCAGCCCCCAGGTGCGACGGAATGTCATCTGCGTGTTCTCCTCGCGGCCGTGTCAGGAAGGAGCCTTCGACACCGCCGAAACCCCAAGAGAATAGCCGAGGTGCGACCGGGCGCGCAAATTGCAAGTATCGCGGGTGACGCGCGGGAGCCGGGCGGTGGCGTGCTATGCTCCGCCGGCCTGCGCCGCGGGACGGAGGGCACGACTTGGCCGCAAGAGCGTGGATCGGGAGAGGTTGCGTGGCGGCCTTCGCGGCCCTGGCCGTGGCGTGTGCGAGCGGAAGCGGCCCCGCCCGCGTGGACGCCCCGTCCCAAATCCCGACTCCCGCGCCGACCCCCGACCCGGCGCTCGCCGTCGTCGCCCAGGCCGAGACCCGGCTCGCGGCGGGTCTCGCCGCGGCGGACGAGGGTCATCTCGACCGCGCCCGCGCCGAGTTCGACGGCGCGATAGACCTGCTGCTCGGCTACCCGGGAGGTGCTTTCTCCGACCCGCGGGTCGCCGAGGCCTACCGTCGCACCCTCGACACCGTCCACTTGCGCGAGATCGAGACGCTGGCGGCCGGCGACGGCTTCACCGAGGCCGGCACCGAGCCCGCCTCGATCGACGCGGTCGGGGCGCTGCCGGTCGGCGAGACGCCCTCGAGCCCCGAGACCCTGGCCCGGGCGGTGGCGGCCGTGGAGTCCGAGAGCCTCGACCTCCCGGTCGAGCTCAACGAGGCGGTCCTCTCCTGCATCGACCTCTACCAGGGGCGCTTGCGGGAGTGGTTCGAGGCGTCGCTCTCGCGCGGCCAGCAGTACATGCCGCACATCCGCGAGGTCTTCGCCGAGGAGGGCATCCCCCGCGACCTCGCCTACGTCGCCCTCGTGGAGAGCGCCTTCAAGACGAACGCCTACTCGCGGGCAAAGGCGAAGGGGGTCTGGCAGTTCATCAGCGCCACCGGCAAGCGCTACGGCCTCGAGGTCGACTGGTGGGTGGACGAGCGGAGCGACCCCGACAAGGCCACCCGCGCCGCCGCCCGCTACCTCAAGGACCTCTACGCCCTGTTCGGCGACTGGAACCTCGCACTGGCCGGCTACAACGCCGGCGAGGGCAAGGTCCTGCGGGCCATGAAGCGTTACAAGACCGACGACTTCTGGAAGCTGCGCCAGACCCGGGGGCTTCGCCGCGAGACGAAGAACTACGTCCCGCTCATCCACGCGGCGGTGGTCCTCGCCAAGGCGCCCGAGCGGTACGGCTTCGCGGTCACGCCGGAGGCGCGGCCGGACTTCGAGAGGGTCCCCATCGAGGGGGCCATCGACCTGCGCGTCATCGCCGAGTGCGCCGGCGAGCCGGTCGAGAGCATCCGCCTCCTCAACCCGGAGCTGCGACGCCTCGCGACGCCGGCCGACCGCACCTTCAGCCTGCGCGTCCCCGTGGGCCGCGCCGAGGCGGTGGCCGACTGCGTGGCGAGCCTGCCCCCCGAGAAGCGGGTCAACTTCCGCAAGCACGTGGTTCGGCGAGGGCAGACGCTCGCCGGGATCGCGCGCGCCAACGGCACCACCGCGCGGGAGATCGCGGAGGCGAACAACCTGCCGCCCTCGAAGCGGCTGCGCCCCGGCACCGAGCTCATCATCCCGATCCCGGCGAAGTCCAGGGTCGCGAGCGTCCGCCGCGAGGCGCCCCCGGACCCGGACGCGCGGGGTCGCGTGCGCTACCGCATCCAGCCGGGCGATACCCTGGGGTCGATCGCGGCCGAGCACGGCACCACCGTCCGCGAGCTGCAGGCCTGGAACGGCCTGCGGGGGACGCAGATCGCGGCTGGCGCCGTCCTCACGATCTACACCGGCACCCCCCAGGACTAGCCGGACCCCGCGCGTCTCCTTCCGGGTGTAGCCTGCGCGGGACGGCCCTCTCCCGCCGTTCTCGAGAGGAGAGAGCCATGCTCGCGACGTCGCTCACGGCCGCCGTCCTCGCCGTGGACGCCCACCTCGTGCGGGTCGAGGCGGACTCGGCCCCGGGCTTCCCCCGCTTCACGATCGTCGGGCTTCCCGACTCCGCGGTGAAGGAGAGCGAGGCCCGGATCCGCGCCGCCCTGCGCAACTGCGGGATCGCGTTCAAGTGGGACCGGCGCATCACGGTCAACCTCGCCCCGGCCAGCCTCCGCAAGTACGGCTCCTCGTTCGACCTCGCGACGGCGGTGGGGCTGCTGGCCGCGGACGGCGTCTTCTCGTTCCCCCGCCTGGCCGGCGTCATGCTGGTGGGCGAGCTCGCCCTCGACGGATCCCTGCGGCCGGTCACCGGTGTTCTCCCCATGCTCCTTCTCGCCCGCCGCGAGGGGCTCTCCGCCGCCCTGGTGCCGTCGGCGAACCACCGCGAGGCGGCGCTGGCTCCTGGCGTGCCTGTCCACCCGGTGGCCACCCTGCCGGAGGCCCTCGGCCTGCTCGCCCGTGACGAGCTGCCCCCGCCGCCCGAGCCGCCCCCACCGTCCAACGCGGGCCCGCGGGCGGAGTCGGACCTGTCGGACGTGCGCGGGCAGGGTCTGGCACGCCGCGCCCTGGAGATCGCCGCCGCCGGTGGGCACAACCTGCTCCTCGTGGGACCGCCGGGCTCCGGGAAGACCATGCTCGCCCAGCGCCTGCCCGGGATCCTGCCCCCCCTGACGCCGGACGAGGCGGTCGAGACCGCCGCCATACACTCGGCCGCCGGCCTGCCGCCGGAGGAGGCGGTCCGGGGCCGCCCCTTCCGCAGCCCCCACCACACGGCCAGCGAGGTCGCCCTGGTGGGAGGCGGCCAGCGCCCCCGCCCCGGCGAGGTCAGCCTCGCCCACAACGGCGTCCTCTTTCTCGACGAGCTCCCGGAGTTCCGGCGGGCGACGCTCGAGGTCCTCCGCCAGCCGCTCGAAGAAGGACACGTCACCGTCGCCCGGCACCGGGGGACGTTCCGGATGCCGGCGCGTTTCCAGCTGGTCGGGGCCATGAACCCCTGTCCTTGCGGGCGGCGGGGGTCGGCGGTCGCGTCCTGCTCGTGCACGCCGGGTGAGGTGCGGTCGTACCTCGGCCGCTTGTCCGGCCCCCTCCTGGACCGGATCGACCTGCACGTGCCGGTCCCCGCCCTCGCCTTCGACGAGGCCAGCGGGCCCCCCGGCGAAGCTTCCGCGTCCGTCCGGGACCGGGTGGCCGCCGCTCGGGAGCGCCAGGCCGTCCGGCCCAACGGTTCCGGCCCGCCGGCGTCCAATGCCACCTTGACCCCCTCTGCTCTCCGCCAGGCCGCACGGCCCTGCGCCGAGGGGCAGCGCCTCCTCCGACACGCGGTCGATCGGCTCGGCCTCTCCGCTCGAGGCCTCGACCGGCTCCTTCGCGTCGCCCGGACGATCGCCGATCTCATTGACTCAGATGAAATTATGGCGTCGCACCTCGCCGAGGCTCTCAGCTTCCGAAGTTGCGTCGCCGATACGGAAAGCCCTCGTCCGCTTCAAGAAATTGGAGGGAACCCTTGACGGTCCCGTGACCCGCGTGCTAGCCTCCTTCGATCTCTGGCGGTACCAGTGGATGGTGCCCTTGAGCGAGGGCCCCGTCAGGTCTGCTCAGGCGCCCCGCATGGGCGCCCCGGACGGCTCGGAGCGATGGATGGCTAACGAGTTTTATACGCTCATCGTCGTACCCCACGCAAAAGCCCGCTTCCGGAAGTTCCAGGTTTCGGTCCGGTTGACCCGCTGGGTCCTCGGGGCCTTCGGCGTGCTGGGCCTGGTCCTAGTGGGCATCCTGGCCCACTACACGTGGATCGCGGTCGAGGTCGCCGAGGTCCGACGCCTTCGGGTCGAGAACCTCGCACTCGCCACGAAGGCGAGGGCCTACGAGGAGAACGCCGGCCAGCTCCAGGCCAAGGTGTTGCAGCTGCAGAACATCGTCACCAAGCTGGGCATCATGGCGGGGGTCGAGCAGAGCCTGCCCGACGCCTCGATCGGCGGCGTGGGCGGCCTCAGCCGGAGCGAGACGACGCCCCCCTCGGTCGACATCGCGTCGACCCTCAAGAGCCTCGACGACAAGGTGGGGACCCTCTCGGAGAAGTCCACCCGGCTCGAGGTGTACTTCAAGGACCAGCGGGAGCTCCTGGCCTCCACCCCGTCGACCTGGCCCCTGCGGGGTTACCTCTCGGCGGGCTTCGGAAACCGGCCGGACCCGTTCACGGGCCTGCGGGACTTCCACCCGGGGATCGACATCTCGGTGCCGATCGGGACGAAGGTCCACGCGCCGGCGGACGGCGTGGTCGTCTCCAGCGGGATCCAGAAGGGTTACGGCAACGCCCTGGTCATCGACCACGGCTTCGGGGTGGTCACCCGCTACGGCCACCTGGACGGCTTCAACGTCCGCCCGGGTCAGAGGGTCAAGCGCGGTGACGTCATCGGCTTCAGCGGGAACACCGGCCGCTCCACGGCGCCCCACCTCCACTACGAGGTCTGGGTGAACGACCAGTCCCGCAACCCGATCGAGTACATCATCGACGAGTACCGCAGCTTCGGGTAGCGGCCCTGGGGCCCGGTGCCCCCAGCCCTAGTGGGTCGTCCCCTCCGTGTGGCAATCCCCGGTAGGGGTTGGTATTCTTTCAGGATCGTGAGAGCCCGTCCGACCCCGGCGTCCGCCGGTGTACGTCTCGGGACGCATCCACCGCACGCGCCGGGGGGCCATCGCCGAGCATGATCAACTCCATCCTCACCCGCATCGTCGGCACCAAGAACGAGCGGGAGCTGAAGCGCATCCGCCCGGTCGTGGCCCAGATCGGCGCCTTCGAGCCGGCCCTGCGGGGGCTCACCGACGCCGCCCTCGCGGCGAAGACGGTGGAGCTCAAGGAGCGCATCGCGAAGGGGGCGACCCTCGACGACCTCCTGCCCGAGGCCTTCGCGGTCGGCCGCGAGGGCGGCCGGCGCGTGCTCAACATGCGCCACTTCGACGTCCAGCTCATCGGCGGCATGGCGCTGCACCGCGGGATGATCGCGGAGATGAAGACCGGCGAGGGCAAGACCCTCGTCGCCACCCTCGCCGCCTACCTCAACGCCCTCACCGGCAAGGGCGTCCACGTGGTCACCGTCAACGACTACCTGGCCAAGCGCGACTCCGAGTGGATGGGCCGGCTCTATCGCTTCCTCGGCCTGACCGTCGGCGTCATCCAGCACGACATGGACGACCGCGAGCGCCAGGCCGCCTACGGGGCCGACATCACCTACGGGACCAACAACGAGTTCGGCTTCGACTACCTGCGCGACAACATGAAGTTCGAGCTCGGGTCGTACGTCCAGCGCGGGCACAACTACGCGATCGTCGACGAAGTCGACTCGATCCTCATCGACGAGGCCCGGACCCCGCTCATCATCAGCGGCCCCGCCGAGGAGTCGACCGACCTGTACTACCGGATCGACCAGATCATCCCCAAGCTGATCCCGGGCGCGCGGATCACGGGCGACAAGAAGGCCGAGGAGCGGGCCGAGCTCGAGAAGACCGGCGACTACATCGTCGACGAGAAGGCGAAGAAGGTCACCCTCACCGAGAGGGCATGTCCCACGCGGAGCGGCTCCTGGCGGTCAACAACCTCTGGGACCCGTCGAACATGGACGTCCTGCACCACGTGAACCAGGGCCTGCGCGCGCACACCCTCTTCACCCGCGACGTCGACTACGTGGTGAAGGACGGGCGGTCATCATCGTCGACGAGTTCACCGGGCCGCCTGATGCCGGGCCGGCGCTGGTCCGACGGCCTGCACCAGGCGGTCGAGGCCAAGGAGAAGGTGAAGATCGAGCGCGAGAACCAGACCCTCGCCACCATCACCCTCCAGAACTACTTCCGCATGTACGGGAAGCTCTGCGGCATGACCGGCACCGCCGAGACCGAGGCCCCCGAGTTCGAGAAGATCTACAAGCTCGAAGTCCTGGTCACCCCGACCAACCGGCCCCTGATCCGCGTCGAGAACCCCGACGTCGTCTACCGGACCGAGCCCGAGAAGTACGGGGCGGTGGTGCGCGAGATCAAGGAGCTGCGCCAGCGGGCCGGCCCGTCCTGGTCGGCACCATCTCCATCGAGAAGTCCGAGCGCCTCGCGGCGCCTGCTCAAGAGGGACGGCATCAAGCACGTGGTGCTGAACGCCAAGTACCACGAGCGCGAGGCCGAGATCGTCGCCCAGGCCGGCCGCTTCGGCGCGGTCACCATCGCCACCAACATGGCCGGCCGCGGCACCGACATCATCCTCGGCGGCGTCCCCGACCTCCGGGCGAAGGCGTTGCTCGTCGGGAAGCAGCTCGACCCGAACCACGCGACCGCCGACGAGAGGCAGGGGGCGGCCGCCCAGGTGCCCGTCGGAGATGGCGGCGGAGTTCAAGACGGAGCTGCACAGCGCAAGTTCGACCCGAAGTACGGAGAACCTCGCCCGCGCTACCTCGGCCTCGTCGCCTCCTTCCCCCCCGATCACCCGTCCTTCCAGTCCGTGCGCGCCCTCGCCCCCGAGGGCGAGCCCCTCGCCGCCTACCTCGACGCCGCCCGCGCCCTCCCCCGCCCGACAAGGACAAGATCGCCAAGTCGTTCTTCCCGCAGATCGAGAAGCCGATGGACTTCCTCGAGGTCCATCCCCTCAAGGCCTAGCTCAAGACCCTGACGGCGAACCCGGACGTTCGCGGCCATCGCAGAGCTGCTCGACACGAGCGAGCGCGAGCGGGTGGTCGCGCTCGGCGGCCTCCACATCCTCGGCACCGAGCGCCACGAGGCCCGGCGCATCGACAACCAGCTCCGCGGCCGCGCCGGCCGGCAGGGCGACACCGGCTCCTCGCGCTTCTACCTCTCCCTCCAGGACGACCTGATGCGCATCTTCGGCTCCGACCGCATCAGCGGCCTCATGCTGCGCCTGGGCATGGAGGAGGACATGCCCATCGAGCACGGCATGGTCACGAAGTCGATCGAGCGCGCGCAGAAGCAGGTGGAGGCGCAGAACTTCGCCATCCGCAAGCACCTGCTCGAGTACGACGACGTCATGAACAAGCAGCGCGAGGCCATCTACGGCATGCGGCGCATGATCCTCGAGGGCAAGAACACCCGCGAGCACGTGCTCGACCTCGCCGACGAGATCGTCGAGTGGTTCCTCGAGAACTACTGCTCCGAGAAGGACTCCCGTCGGACGGCGCCACGAGAGCCTGCAGGGCACGCTCAAGGACACCTTCGGCCTGATCGCCTGCCGGAGCTGCGGCGGCACGGGCCGCGGCGAGTTGTGCCGACGCTCGCCGCGCGCGTGCCCAGCCCGCTACGAGGAGAAGGAGCAGCAGATCGGCCCCGAGCTCATGCACTTCCACCAGCGGATGCTGATGCTCCAGATCGTGGACGCCCAGTGGAAGGACCACCTGTACTCGCTCGACCACCTGAAGGAAGGCATCGGCCTGCGGTGCTACGGCCAGCGCGACCCCCTCGTCGAGTACAAGAAGGAGTCCTACAACATCTTCCAGGCCCTCATGGACCGGATCGACGAGGAGATCCTGCGCTGGATCTTCCTCTACCAGCCGGTCGCCGGCGCCCGAGCGCCGCCCGCGCAGCGACACACCGAAGCGCCGCTCGCGCCGCGCCCGCCCGCAGCGCAGCCCGACCCGGCTCGCCCTCGGCGGGGCACGACGCCGTGCCGCGGAACCTCACCTTCAACGACCGTCGGCGACGCCGACCGCCTTCGCGCGAGCGGCGCAGCCGCGGAGGCGTCACGGGCGGAACGGACGACGTGCAGACCGTCCGGCGCGAGGGGCCGAAGGTCGGCCGCAACGACCCCTGCCCCTGCGGCAGCGGCAAGAAATACAAGAAGTGCCACGGGACGGAATTGAAGATGGCGGGTGCTAGCGGCGCGCCCCCCATACCCCCCGCCGCTCCACGCGGAGTGAGATCCGGTTCCGCGGCGCGGTCCAGTTCCCATGTAGGCTGAGAGGTCACGAATGCTCGAAGACAAGCTCAGCGAGGCGCTCACCTTCGACGACATCCTGCTGGTGCCCCAGTAGTCGGAGGTGCTGCCCTCGCAGGTGGACGTGGCACCCGCCTGACGCGGACGATCTCGCTCAGCATCCCCATCGTGTCGGCCGCCATGGACACCGTGACCGAGGCCCACCTCGCCATCGCCCTCGCCCAGGAGGGCGGGATCGGCTTCATCCACAAGAACATGACCATCGAGGCCCAGGCCGCCGAGGTGGACAAGGTCAAGCGCTCCGAGTCGGGAATGATCGTCGACCCCGTGACCGTCTCCCCGGACGCGCCGGTGGCCGAGGCCCTCGCCCTCATGGCGACGCTCCGCATCAGCGGCGTGCCGGTCACGGTCGGCCCAAGCTCGTCGGCATCCTGACCAACCGCGACCTGCGCTTCGAGACGCGCACCGCGCTGCCCGTCTCCGACCTGATGACGAAGGACAACCTCATCACCGTCCCCGTGGGCACCACCCTCGAGGAGGCGCGCGAGATCCTCCACAAGCACAAGGTGGAGAAGCTCCTCGTCGTCGACCGCGACTTCAACCTCAAGGGCCTCATCACCGTCAAGGACATCCAGAAGCAGATCAAGTACCCGAACGCCTGCAAGGACTCCCTCGGGCCGCCTCCGGGTGGGGGCCGCCGTGGGCGTCGCCGGGGACACCCTCGAGCGCGTGGCCGCCGTCGTCGAGGCCAAGGTGGACGTGGTCGTCGTGGACACGGCGCACGGCCACAGCCAGGGCGTCCGCGACACCGTGGAGAGGATCCGGACGGCGCACCCCGGGCTCGAGCTCGTCGCCGGCAACGTGGGCACCTACGAGGGGACGGCCGACCTCATCGCGGCGGGGGTGAGCGCGGTCAAGGTCGGGATGGGGCCGGGGTCCATCTGCACCACCCGCGTCGTCTCCGGGGCCGGCATGCCCCAGATCACCGCGATCGCCGAGGCGGCCCGGGCGGCGGCGAGATCCGACACGCCGATCATCGCGGACGGCGGGATCAAGTTCTCCGGCGACATCAGCAAGGCGATCGCCGCGGGCGCCGCGTCCGTCATGATCGGCTCGCTCTTCGCGGGCACGGACGAGAGCCCGGGTGAGCTGATCCTGCGCCAGGGGCGCTCTTTCAAGTCGTACCGCGGGATGGGCTCGATCGGCGCCATGAAGGCCGGCTCCCGCGACCGCTACTTCCAGGAGTTCGAGGCGGCGACGGAGAAGCTCGTGCCCGAGGGCATCGAGGGGATGGTGCCCTACAAGGGGTCGATCTCCGCCATGGTCCAGCAGCTGGTCGGCGGCCTGCGGGCCGGCATGGGCTACTGCGGCGCCACCAGCATCCGCGACTTCCAGGCCCGCGCACGCTTCGTGAAGATCTCCCCGGCCGGGCTCAAGGAGAGCCATGTCCACGACGTCATCATCACAAAGGAAGCCCCGAACTACCGCCTGGAGTAGGCGGGCGGCGGTCCTCCTCGCCTCGTTCTGGCTCGCGGCCGGCTGCGGCGGCCGGGGGAAGGAGACGTTCGTCACCTACTTCAACGGCGACCACGCCGTCTCCCTGCGTCACCCCGCGAGCTGGCGGAGCGACCAGGCGGAGCAGGACGGCGTCTGGTACCGCTACTTCCTCGCCCCCCCCCGGGTCGCCGGGGGCCGGGCGCCGGTGTCCGTGACGCTCCTCGCCGCGGCCATGGCCGTTCCCGTGGAGCAGTACGCCCAGACCTATCTCGCCGGCAACACCGTCGGCTCCACGCAGCCGGAGGAGCGGCAGGGCGTCGCCGGCCGGTCCTGGGTCTTCGCCTCGCCGGACGGGAAGACGCGCTACCGGCTGGTCCTCCTGGCCCCCGGCGGCCGGGTGGTCGGCCTCTACGCCCAGTCGGACGCCGCGGACGAGCACGCCGCCGTCCTCGACGAGATGTGGAGAAGCCTCACCGTCGAGCGCCCCGACCGCTACCCCGTGAGGGAATGGGCGGGCCAGAAGGCCGCGGTCGGAATCCCGGACTCGTGGCGCGAGACCCGGCAGTTCTCGGGCGGGGGGACCCTCCTCGCCCAGTACGTGAGCCCGGCCATGGCGGTGGACAAGGGAGGGCAGACCGTCCACGCCTCGCTCTCGATCACCTTCGAGGGGGTGCCGGAGGGCGGCGGCCTCGCGCAGTACTACGAGGCCACCCGCCGCAAGCTCGGCGAGAACTTCCAGGTCACGAGCCACGCCGTCTTCAAGGGCGGCTACGTGGACGTGATGCGCACGGAGACGCCGGTGGCCATCTCCTACGTGAAGCGCTTCTACTTCGCGGAGGCCGGCCGGGGCTGCTCGCTCACCTTCGAGGCGCGCGAGGACGTCTTCCCCCGCGCCACCCGCTGGGCCGACTACATCGCCTCTACCCTGCGCTTCGGCGCCGCCGGAGCCGCACGGTGAACGCCTCTCTCGCCCGCCTCGGCGAGGGCATCGGCCGCCTGCTCCGGGGCCCCGACCGCCTCGTGGTGGAGGTGGGCCCCGGGGGACCGGCCGGCGACTTCGCGGTGCCCTCCGGGGGCGACGGCACGTGGGAGACGACGACCGTCCAGGGACGGCCCTGCCTGCGGCCGGTCGAGTCCTCGTACTACCTCTACTGCGTGCTGCCCGAGGCCTTCCGCCGGCGAGCGGCCGGGGGCCTCTGGGTCGAGGTCGAGTACCACGGGCCGCACCACGGCGAGTTCCGGCTGCAGTATGCCTCGACCGACCGCGCCCAGCCGTGGGACGGCCTGTACGAGCCCGCCGAGCAACGCTGGCAGCCCGAGGCGGTGGGCCTGCGCCGCTTCCGCCGGGCGGTGTTCCTCGTGCCGGACTTCGACCCTTCCCGCACGCAGAACCTGGGCGCGTCGTTCCGCCTCGAGTTCCGCCGCGAGCTCCTCGTCTCCCGCGTCGCGGTGAGCCTCGCCCCCCCCGAGGACCTCGAGCGCTTCCCGGCGACGGCGCCGCGGCCCGACCTGAAGAAGCTGCCCGGCCGCCTCTACCCCATTGACTATCTCTTCATCGAGATCACCAACGCCTGCAACTTCAAGTGCACCTGGTGCCCGGACGAGATCATGGGGCGCCGGCGGGGCTTCATGAAGAAGGAGAGGGTCTTCCGCATCCTCGACGAGGTGGCGGAGAAGAGGGCGTGGCTCGGCCCGGTCCACCCGGTGAAGCTGCACCAGATGGGCGAGCCCATGCTCCACCCGGATCTCCCGGAGATCGTGGCCCACGCGCAGAGCCGCGGGGTCGGGATCGAGCTCAACACCAACTGCGGGCTGATCACCGAGGAGCGTCTCGACTCGCTCTACCGGGCCGGACTGACGAACCTGATCCTCTCTTACCAGACCCCGGACCCCGAGACCTTCAAGACCCGCAAGGCCCCGAAGCTCGTGTTCGACGAGTACCGCGACAAGGTCCGCCTGGCGGTGGAGCGGAAGGTGGCCACCGGCGCGCGCACGAGCCTCGAGATCGACATCATGAACACCAAGCAGGCCGACGGCACCCGGATCGTCAGCGAGGAGGAGCAGGCCCTGGCGTTCCTCTCGGACTGGATCGCCTTCTGCCAGGGGCTCGAGCAGCGGTACGGCCTCACGCCCCGGGCCCACGACCAGGGCCGCATCCGCAGCGCGCGCTTCCTCGACCAGGACGAGAACGGCAGCCGCTACACCCTCCTCGAGGGCGTCCACCTCGTCTGGAAGCGCTGCCACAGCTGGGGCAACGTGATCGGCGGCCACAAGGCGGAAGGCGTCGTGGACACCTACTGCCCGGCGCCGCACGACCAGTTCGTGGTGCAGTGGAACGGCGACGTGGTGAGCTGCTGCACGGACTACGAGGGCCACACCAAGACCGCCAACGTGTTCGCGAGCTCGGTCGAGGCGGTCTGGCGGGGCGAGACCCGCCGCGCCCGGCTCAAGGACATGCTCGAGGGAAGGCTCCTCGACGTCTGCGCGCGCTGCCAGGGGGTCAAGTAGCATGAGGCGCCCGGTCCTCCCCGTGCTCCTCGCCGCCGCGGCGGCGCTCGCCCTGCCCGTGGCGACGGGCGCCCAGTCTCCGACCGAGCCGCCACGGGCCTCGGCCGCGCCCGCCTTCTCGGGCCTGTACCGCTTCACCGCGGTGGCGGCGCCCACCTGCCCGGCCTCGACCCGCGTGGGCCCGCTCAGCGTCGCGATGACCGTGACCGAGGCGGCGGTCAGCGCGGGCTCCGAGGTGTCCGGCGTGCCCACATCGCCCTCCGAGAACCCCGACCGGGGCCGCTTCGTCCTGCTGCGCCAGGGGGACCGCCTGCACGGTGCCTTCGGGGCCTCGACCCTCGAGATCGGCCTCCCCGCGCTCGAGGGAACGTATCGGGTCTGGTTGCAGCTCATGAACGACGGGACCGCCGCGACATCCACGGGAGGGCGGTCCCGTGCCAGCGGGACGGCCTTCGGCAAGTTCGTGCTCGCCCTCGCCAACGACCCCGAGGGGAACCCGGTCGCGGAATGCGAGTACGGGGCGGACTACCAGTGGTCGCTCGAACCGATCTGAGGAGACCGATGCGCCGCCGAAGCCTCCTGCTCGCCGCCGTGCTCGCCGCTCCGGTCTCGGCGGCGACCGATGCCCTGCGTGTCGTGGCCAGCCCGGCCGTCGCGCCCTGCGTCGCCGCGACTGCCGTCGAGTACGAGCGGGCCACGGGCCGGCGGGTGAGCGTGGCCACTGCGACCATCGGGAGCCCGGCCTCGGCCGCGGGCGCCGACGTGGTGGTCGCCGCGGACGAGGAGCTCACCCGCGTCATCGAGTCGGGCGCTACGGACCCCGAGCTGGACGTGGACGTCGCCCGCATCCCGTGGGTGCTGGCCGGTGCGCCCGGGCCGGCCGCGCCGGACGTGCGCGCCCTCGGTCGGCCAGGCGGCGTCGTGCGCACCCTCGACGGAGTCGTCGCCCGCGAGGCCTGGCGCAACCTCGCGCTCCAGGGCTTCGCCCCGGATCGCGTCGAGCGGATCGGCCGGGCGCCGCTCCGCCTCGGGCAGGGAGAGGTCGCCGTCGTGCCCCTGAGCCTCGCCGGCCCCGGCCCCGTCACGTCCCTCGACGTCCCGCCCCTCATCGCGCGTGCCCTGGGCGTCCGGACGAGCGCGCACGCCGGCGCCGCCCGGGAGTTCCTCGACTTCCTCACCGGTGAGAAGGGCAACGCGGCCTTCCAGCGCTGCGGCCGGGCGGAGAGCCGATGAAGCGGGGGACCTTCCCGGCGCTCGCACTCCTGCTCCTCGCCTCGGCCTGCGGTTCGACCAGCCCGTCGCCGACACCCACACCGACGGCGACGCCCAACGCCTGCGCCACCGCCCCGTCGGCCTACGCGAAGGCGGTTTCGGACTGGTGGATCCCCGCGTGCTCCCTGGCGCACAACATCTACAACGACCCGAACGAGGCGCTCGGCGCGCCCAACGCCGCCGGCACGGGGCCGGCCAGCTACACCGGCTTCATCAGCCTGGGCTTCGGCGGGCACGTGACGGTCGACTTCGGCGGCTGCATCACGGACCAGGCGGGAGCCGACCTGCGGGTCTTCCAGGCCGTGTCGAGCGAGCCTCTCTCGGTCTACGTGTCACTCTCGCCCAGCGGGCCGTTCACGCTCGTCGAGGCGCGCAAGCCCTGCGGCCTGCGGGTCGACCGGGTGAAGGGCTACTGCGATTTCGACATCGCGTCGGTCGGACTCACCCAGGCCCGCTACGTGCGGGTCGAGGACGGAGAGCTCTTCCCCTGCCCGGGCGGCACGGTCACGGAGGGCCCCGACCTCGACGCGGTGCAGGCGCTCGGGGTGACGACGGTGGCGGGCCTGCCCGGCCCGCCCTGAGCGCCGGGCGTCAGCGTCCCCGCCGGCTCTCCGCCGCCTCCAGCTCCCCGAGGTCTCGCCACGCGGCGGCGTGGGCGGAGTCCGCGGAGAGCACGAGCCGGAGCTGGAGAATGGCCCGCGCAGCCATCCCCGCCCGCCGGTAGTAGGACGCGAGGCTGTAGCGCAGCTCCGCGTCCCGCGGCTCCCTCTCCAGGATGGCGAGGAACTGCTTCTCGACCGCGGGCCGGAAGCCGCCCTCGCGCGACAGCGTCACCGCGAGCAGCCGCCTCACCCCCATCGCCTCGGGATGGCGGTCCAGGGCATCGTTGAGGATCTCGACCGCCCGCGGTCTCTGGCCTCTCTCCAGGAAGCCGCGCGCTTCCCGCTCGGCCTCCTCCGGCGTCTGCGGAGGAGGAGGCGGAGGCGTGGCGTCGGCCACGGGGGACGGCGCGAGCGAGGTCGCCACGCGCGCGGGGGGTGCGTCCTCGAGGGCGCCCCCGCAGAGAAGGGCGTAGATCGCGCGCACGAGCTCGGCCCGGGGGTGCGGCAGGGCCAGCAGGCGGGCGAGGGGGAAGGACCGGGCGCACGCGGTGAGCACGGCCCGCTCGGCCGGCGGCGGCGCCAGCCCCTCGTAGTCGAAGGGAGCCGGGCTCACCCGGCGCAGCCGGCGCTCCTCCGGCCCCAGCACCCGCTCGAGCCGGCTCACGTCGGGGAACTGGCGAGCCCCGAGGAGGAGGAGCCGGTGGAGGTCGAGCGCGACCACGAGCTCGGCGGGGAGCGGGCGCTCCATGGGCTCGCGCCGCAGGCAGCCCGTCGTCCAGCGCAGCACGGAGAGGACGATGCGCTCCACCTGCGTGGCGACCGCGACCGCGAGGTCCTCCTCCTTCAGCAGCCCCATCTCGACGAAGGTGTGACCGAGGGGCCGGCCCGAGGACTCGGACTCGCGCATGGCCGCCCGGAACTGGCCTTCCGTGATCTTCCCGGCCCGGAACAAGCCGGCGCCGAGCCGGTCCTCCTCGACGGTCGACGCCGCGAAGGCGATCTCCCCCTCCACGAAGTACAGCCCCTTGGCCACCTGGCCCTGGCTGAGGGCGAGGACGCCGGACCAGCCCTCCGCCCGCGCCCTCCGGATCTCCTCCCCCACGAGCACCTGGGCCAGGTCGAGGACCGCCGGGTTGGTCTCCACGCCGACTCCCCCGGGTGCTACGAGCACCCCTGCTGGACGTAACCCATCGCCTTCAGCTTCTCGCACGCCTCCGGGCTGAGCCTCTCCTCCCCGGACTGGCCCTCGAGCAGGCGGCGCGTCTTCACCATCACCGCGTCGATCCTCTCACGGAACAGCTCGAGCTCCCGCCGCTCCTCCCGCATCCTCTCCGGGCTCGCCCGCGAGGCGTCCCTCGTCTCGCCGGGGTCGCGCTCGCGGTCGTAGAGGGCGTAGCGCGCGCCCTCGTCGGACGGCGTCGCCACGACCTTGAAGCGCCGGTCCCAGGCGCCGAGGAGGTTCCGGTCGTTCTGGCCCTGCAGGCGCACCCGCGCCGGCCGGCGCTCGCCGCGCGTCGCCGGCAGCAGGCTCTCCCCCGCGAGGTCCGGTGGGTAGGACACCTTCACCGCGTCGAGGACCGTCGGCACGAGGTCGAGCGTCGTGGCGAGGACGTCGGTTCTCGTGCCCGCGCTCACCCCGGGGCCCGCCACGACGAGCGGGATGCGCACCGACGGGTCGAACAGGTCCTCGCCGTGGTCGAAGTAGTAGCCGTGCTCGCCGAGGCTCTCGCCGTGGTCGGAGGTGAGCACGACCAGCGTGCGGTCGCGGACGGGAGAGGCGTCGAGGGCGTCGAGGAGCTCCCCCACCTCGGCGTCCACGGCGGCGATCTCGCCGTCGTACTGAGCGACGTACCAGGCGAGGCTCTTCCCCGGCTTCGCCCACTGCTTCGGGACGCCGCCGTGGAAGCCGTCGACCGGCGGCAGCGCCTTGCCCCGCGAGGCGCCGGCGTCGACGAAGGCCGTGTCCCAGGGGGCGGGGGGCTCGTAGGGGGCGTGAGGGTTGACGTAGTGCAGCCAGAGGAGGAAGGGGCGGTCGGGCCGCGCCTCGGAGAGGTGGCGCACCCCGTCCGCGGTGATGGCCCGCGTGCGGTCCATCTCCGTGGCGAGGGCCGCCTCCTCCCACGTCTCGCGGTAGCGACCGAAGCCCTTCGCGTAACCGAGCGAGGACGCGATGTTCGGGTTGTCGACGGTGGCCGCCGTCTCGTAGCCCGCCTCCTTCAGCACGCCGGCGAGGGTGGGGTTCCAGTCGAGGAGGAGGGGATGGCTCTTGCCGTAGCCGGTCTGGGCGGCGAGGCGCCCCGTCAGGATGCCCACGAAGCTGCCCCGCGTCTTCGGCCAGTACGTGTAGGCCTGGTCGAAGACGACGCCGCGCCGGGCCAGCGCGTCCATGCGGGGGCTCGTGGGGCGCCGGTAGCCGTAGGCCCCGAGGTGGTCCGCCCGCAGCGTGTCGATCGTGACCAGGAGGACGTTGAGCCCGTTGCCGGCCGCGGCGGGGTGCGCGCTCGGCGCCGCCTTCGCCTGGCCGGGCCCCGGCTCCCGGCACGCGAGGAGAGCCGTCGCCAGGAACGCGACCGTCCCCGCACGCCTCATGCCGCCGCCTCAAGGACGATGTGCCTGACGTCGCCCCCCGCGTGGTGCAGGTGAACCCGGAGAGGGGACCGCCAGGGCACCTCGGCGAGCCGCTCCGCCCACTCGACCGCCAGGACGCCCGCGGGCCCGGGCAGCTCCTCGAGGCCGAGCTCCCCCTCGTCGCCGTCGCCCCGCAGCCGGTACAGGTCCGCGTGGTGGAGGGTGAGCCGTCCGGGATAGGCGGTCAGCAGGACGAAAGTGGGGCTCGCGACCTCGTCGGGGTCGGCCCCGAGGCCGCGTGCGAGGCCACGCACGAAGGCGGTCTTGCCCGACCCGAGCTCGCCCGAGAGCAGGACCACCTCTCCTCCCCGGAAGGCGGCCGCCACCTGCGCCGCCACCCCCATGGTCTCCTCCTCGCTGCGGCTCGTCACCTCGCGGATGCGTCACCTCCGGGGGTGCGGCGCACCGACCCGATCGCCGCGGGCAGCGCGTCCACCACGTCTCCCGCCGTCAGGCCCTCCTCGCCCCGCTCCCGAGCCGCGATGTCGCCGGCCCGGCCGTGGACGAACGCCGCCGCGGTGGCCGAGAGGAGGGCGCCGTGGCGGGCCAGCAGCGACCCGACGATGCCGGCCAGCACGTCGCCCGTGCCCCCGGTCGCCATGCCCGGGTTCCCGGTCCCCACCACCGCTACCCGGCCGGACGGCTCGGCCACGACCGTGCGCTCGCCCTTGAGGACGACGACCGCGCCCGTCTCGCGGGCGAGGGCGGCCGCGGCCGCGGGCCGATCCCGCTGGACCTCGCTCGTCGGCCGGCCGACGAGCCTCGCCATCTCTCCCGGGTGCGGCGTGAGGACCGTGGCTGCCTCCCGGCGGAGCGCCTCGAGAGCTCCGGGCTCCCCGGCGGCCGGCGCGAGGGCGTTGAGGCCGTCGGCATCCACGACCAGGGGCACGGGGCACGCCCGCACGAACGCCCGGACGACCGCCTGAGTGCCCGGGTCCTGTCCGATCCCCGGCCCGAGGACCACCGCGTCGCGCTCGCCGGCCAGCTCGAGGAGCCTCGGGAGCGCGGCCTCGCCGATCCCGCCACCCGGGGTCGCGGGCAGGGGCTCCGTCATCGCCTCCGGCCGCGCCGCCGCCACGACGGTGAGGCAGGGCTCGGGCGTCGCGACGGTGACCAGGCCCGCCCCGGCGCGCAGCGCGCCGCCCGCGGCCAGCACCGCGGCGCCCGCCTTGCCGACCGAGCCCGCCACCACGAGCACGTGGCCGAAATCGCCCTTGTGAGCCTCGCGGCGTCGCAGCGGGAAGGCCTCGGCCGCGTCTTCGTCCTCGAGCATGAAGAGCGAAGGCCCGGCCGCCGCCACGCTGTGCGCGGAGATGCCGATGTCTGCCACCACCAGCTGGCCCACGTGGTGGCAGGCCGGCGGCAGCACGTGGCTCCGCTTCGGAGCCGCGAACGTGACCGTCACCGTCGCCCGCGCCGCGGGCCAGGCCACGAGCCCGCCGTCCGAGGGCAGCCCGGAGGGCAGGTCCACCGCCACGACCGGGACTCCGGCCTCGAACCGTCCCAGGATCGCGGCGATCGCCTCCGCGGCGAACCCGGTGGGCTCGGCGCGCAGCCCCGTGCCGAGGACGGCGTCGACCACGACGTCGGCTTCCTCCAGGCGGGCCTGCGCCCGGATCCAGCCGGCCTCGTCCTCGATGACGGTGACCCGGCCGCCCGAGCGCTCGCACGCCACGAGGTGCGTGCGCGCGTCGCCCTGCACGGCGTCCCGGCCCCCGAGCAGGATCGCCTCCGCCCGGCGCCCGAGGCGACGCGCGACGACGAAGCCGTCGCCGCCGTTGTTGCCGCGCCCGCAGAGGACCAGGACCTGCCGGGCCGCCGGGAAGCGCTCGTCCACGACCCGCGCCACGGCTGCCCCGGCGTTCTCCATGAGGACGGACCCGGGGAGACCGACTTCCTCGATCGTGCGGCGGTCGGCCCGCCGCATCTCCTCGGCGGTCAGGACGGGGATCACGAGACGACTCTATCCCAGGTGCGCGGAGCGGACCAAGAGCAGGCTCCAGACGAGGAGCGCGAAGGCGAAGCGGTACAGGACGAACGGCCGGTAGTCGCGCACGCGGACGTAGGCGAGCAGAAGGCGGATGGCCAGGAACCCGGACACCGCCGCGGCCAGCATGCCCGCCACGACCGGGCCGGTGTCGCCGGTCGAGCGGAGAAGGTCGGGCACCTTGACGAGGGAGGCGCCGAGGGTGATGGGCAGGGCCAGCAGGAAGCTGAAGCGCGCCGCGCTCTCCCGCCGCTGGCCCAGGAAGAGGGCCATGCTGATCGTGGTCCCGGAGCGCGAGGTGCCGGGCACGATGGCCAGGGCCTGGGCGAGGCCGATGAGCAGGGCGTCGCGCAGCGGTATCTCGCGGTCGTCTCCGGCTTTCCCGGCGCGCCGGTCGGCGGCCCACAGAATGACGCCCATGAGCGCCATCATGAAGGCGACGAGAGCCGGCGAGCGGAACGTGGTCTCCGCCCACTCGTCGAGCAGCTTGCCGGCCACGGCGCCCGGGATCGTGGCGAGCGCCACGTACCACAGGAGGCGGGCGTCAGGGTCGGCGAACGGCCGTCCCGCCGCGATCCCGCGCAGGCCGGCGCGGATGAGCCGCACCCAGTCGCGCCAGAAGGCAAAGGCCACGGCCGCGAGCGTTCCCAGGTGCAGGGCCACGTCGAAGGCGAGGCCGCTGTCCGGCCATCCCATGAGCCACGGCACGACGATCAGGTGGCCGGAGCTGCTGATGGGCAGGAACTCCCCGAGCCCCTGCAGGATCCCGAGAACGATCGCGCGGACGGTCGTCACACGGCCTCCGCGCGTTGACGCCACGGAAGGGCGGGTGTTAGCCTCGGCTCGCCCGTTCCGGGCGCTCGTCCAGGAGTGACAGCCATATGGGTTTCGCCTCCGTCAACGGGACCGTCGTGCCGGCCGAGGAGGCGCGCGTCAGCGTCCTCGACAACGGCTTCGCCTTCGGTGACAGCGTCTACGAGGTGCTTCGCACGTACGCGGGTCGCGCCTTCGAGCCGGGACGGCACTTCCGCCGGCTCCGGGCCTCGGCCGCGCGCCTCGGCATCTCCGTCCCCGCCTCGGACGTCTCCCTGCTCGAGCAGGTGGGCGGCCTCCTCGCCCGCGCCGGGAAAGTGGAATCCTACATCCGAATCGTGGTCAGCCGCGGCCTCGGGGACTGCTCCTACAACTTCGAGAAGGTCCAGGGGCCGACGGTCGTCATGATCCAGAAGCCCCTCCCGCCCTACCCCGCCCGGCACTACGAGGACGGGATCAAGGTGGCGGCGGTTGGCGTTCGCCGCAACCACCCGCGGGCCCTCGACCCCGCCATCAAGTCGAGCAACCTCCTGAACAACATCCTCGCGATGCGCGAGGCGCAGTCCCGCGGCGCCGAGGAGCCGGTGCTCCTCAACCAGGAGGGCTTCGTGGCCGAGGGTGCGAGCACCAACGTCTTCCTCGCCCGCGGGGGGACCCTCCTCACGCCCCCGCTGTCGGCGGGCATTCTCGCCGGGATAACCCGGGAGGTCGTCCTGGAGCTGGCGCAGGGGCTCGGGATCTCTTGCCGCGAGGAGCCCCTGCACCTCGACGACCTCCTCGCTGCGGACGAGGCCTTCATGACCAGCACGACCCGCGAGGTCGTTCCCGTCAAGCAGGTCGACGAGACCCCGATCGGCGGCGGTCGGCCGGGTCCCCTCACGCGCCGCGTGATGGAGGCCTTCCGCGCCTACGCGCCCTCGCACTGCGGCGAAGCCGCTCTCACTGCCGGCGCCATCCCGTCCGCCCGAACCAGCGGCTGAGCTCCTCGCGCGGCACCCGCACGACCGTCGGCCGCCCGTGCGGGCAGAGGGTCGGGTGGACGGTTCGGAAGACGTCGCGGACGATCGAGGCCATCTGCTCGACGTTGAGCGACTGACCGGCCCTCACCGCGGAGTGGCACGCCAGCGTCGCGGCCAGGCGATCCCGCGTGCCCGCCACCGCCCAGTCGGACGCCTCCCGCTCCTTGAGGTCGCGCAGGACCCGCCCGAGCGCGGGCCCGGGGTCCCGGGTGCCCAGGATCGCGGGGACGGCCCGCAGGCGCGTCGCCCCGCCGGCCCCGAACGGCTCGACGTCGTAGCCCAGCTCCCGCAGCGACTCCCCGTGGGCGTCGAGCACGGGCAGCAGGTCGGGCGGCAGGTCCACGACGAGCGCCTCGAGCAGGCCCTGCGACTCGACCGCGTGGCGTTCCGCGCGCTCGAGCAGCCGCTCGAAGCGCACGCGCTCGTGCGCCGTGTGCTGGTCCACGAGCAGCAGCTCGTCCCCGTCGCTCGCGACGATGTAGACGAGCCGGTGCTGGCCCAGCACGACCGGAGCCGGCGCCTCCAGAGGGGCGGCGGCTCCCTCGGCGGCGAGCGATGCGCCCCCGGCCTTCTCCCACAGCGGCCGGGTCGAGGGCTCCCTCCCCCGTTCGAGGAGCGCGGTGACCGCCCCCTCCGCCCGCCGCACCGCCTCGCCGGAGGACGTGGCCCCGCCGAGCTCGGCCCGCGGCGGCTCCCGCACCCCCTCCGCGAGGGCCCCGCGCACCGCACGCTCGACCGCCGTCCACACCGTCCGGCCGTCGGCGAACTTCACCTCGGTCTTCGCCGGATGCACGTTGACATCGACCACGTGGGGCGGCACCTCCACGAACAGGAACGCCTCGAAGCCCCGGTCGCCGGCGCCGGCCGCCCGGTACGCCTCGAGCACCGCCTTCGACAGGGCGCGGTCCCGCACGGCCCGCCGGTTCACGAAGAGACGCAGGTTCGGCCGGGGCGGGCGCGGCCGGTCCGGCCGGGACACGAACCCCTGCACCGTCGCCCACTCGGTGCCCCCTTCGACCGGCACCAGGTCCTCCAGGAGCTTCGCCCCGAAGAGCTGGAAGAGCCGCGCCGCCAGGCCGTCGACGGGGGGCGTCTCGAGGATCGTCCGCCCCCCGGACTTCAGCGAGAAGCCGGTCCCCGGGCGAGCGAGGGCGAGGAGCGTCAGCGCCTCCGCGACGTGGGACGCCTCGGTCGAGGCGGCGCGCAGGAACTTGCGGCGGGCCGGCACGGCCCCGAAGAGGTCTCTCACCTCGACCGTCGTGCCCCGGGGGTGGCCGGCGTCCCTGACGTGCTGCCTCCGGCCGTTCGCGACGGCCACCTCGGTCCCGGCGGGGCTGCCCTCGGCCCTCGTCCGCAGCACGAGCTCCGACACCGCCGCGATCGAGGGCAGCGCCTCTCCCCGGAAGCCGTGGCTCGCCACGCTCTGCAGGTCCTCGAAAGTGCGCAGCTTGGACGTCGCGTGCCGCTCGAGGGCCATCTCCGCGTCACGGCGGTCCATGCCCTGGCCGTCGTCCCTCACCCGTACGAGGCGCGCGCCCCCGTCCTCGATCTCGACGTGCACGGAGCGGGCCCCGGCGTCGAGGGCGTTCTCCACCAGCTCTTTGACCACGGACGCCGGCCGCTCCACCACCTCGCCGGCGGCGATCTTGTTGACCAGGTCGTCCGGCAGCCGCTCGACCGCGCTCACAGCCACTTCTTCCGGCGGGCCCAGAGCACGATGGCGCTCGGCACCGCGACCATCAGCGCGAGGGCCCACAGGTAGCCGAAGCGCCACCGCAGCTCCGGCATGTGCTCGAAGTTCATGCCGTAGACGCCGGTGATCACGGTGAGCGACGCCAGCACCACGGTGAGCACGGTCAGCCGCTTCATGGTCTCGTTGAGCCGGTTGTTGATGGCGGAGAGGTAGGCGTCGAGCGTGCCCTGGGTCATGTCCTGGTAGGAGTAGGACGCGTCCACGATCCGGTAGAGATTGTCGTAGATGTCCCGGAAGTAGACGGCCGCCTTCGCGCTCACCACCTTGAACTCCCCCCGCGAGAGCCGGTTGAGGATCTCACGCTCAGGCGTGCAGATGCGGCGCAGCTGCATGACGTCGCGCTTCAGGGTGAAGATCCGGTCGAGGGTGGCGGGGGTCGGGTTCTCGAACACCTCGACCTGCACGAGCTGCATCTTGTCCTCGATGGCGTCGAGGCTCGGGAAGTAGTTCTCGAACATCCGGTCGAGGATCTGGTGAAGGAGGAAATCCACCCCGCGGGACACCGCGACCTGCAGGTCCTTCCCGCACAGCTCCTGCGCGAACGCGATCGAGCGCATGGGTCCCGTGTGGTGGGTCACGATGTAGTTCGGTCCGAGGAAGATGTCGAGCTCCCGGGTCTCGAACTGGTCGGTGGGGGCGTCGAATCGGATCCCGTGCACGACGAGGAAGACGTAGTCCGCGTAGTCGTCCACCTTGGGCAGGTTCACGTCGGTGAGACAGTCCTCGACGGCGAGCGGGTGGAAGTGGAAGCCGTCGGTCAGGAGGCGCGCCTCCGCCTCGCTCGCGTCCTCGAGGTCGATCCAGTGGAGCGAGCCCGGCTCGGCCAGCCGCTCGGGCCGGAACTCGGAGAGCCTCTCGGTGTGCCCGTTCAGGTGGCGGTAGTAGGTCAGCACCGCCGGCATTCTATGGCACGCCGGGGCCCTCGATCGCGTGTCGCGGCGGTCAGCGCTCCCCGAGCGTGGTCCCCTGGCGCGGCGGGCCCTGGAGGGCGGGATCGAGCAGAACGCCGGTCCCCGTCTCGAACTCCGCCTTGAGGCGCTGGTAGAGCTCCAGCACCCGCGGGACGTAGCTGCGGGTCTCGCTGGCGAGCGCCGCCGCTCCGGCCCGCAGGTAGCCCGCGTTGAGGGGCCCCCCGTTGTACTCGGCCAGGACCATCTGCGGGTCCTTGTAGGTCGAGAAAAGAACCTCCAGGTAGAGGGCGGCAGCCAGGGTGTTCTTCTCCGGGTCGAAGAGGATCGCGTCGTCGTAGGTCCACCCGAGGGAGTGGGCGAGCAGCCGACCGGTCGAGGGCCAGATCTGGTAGAGGCCCCGCGCATCGGCCCGGCTCCTCGCCTGCGGGTCGTAGCCGCTCTCGACGAGGCCGATGGCCAGCAGGAAGAGGGGGTCGACGGTGGGGTACCTCTCGCACGCGGCCACCGCGAGGTCCGCGTAACGGTAGGCGTCGGCCAGGCTGATCCGCGGGTTCGCCTTCAGGATGTGGTTACGCATGCCGAGAAGCAGGTGCCGCCGCTGGGCCTCGAAGGTGAGGCCGGACTCGATCTGCTGCACCCGGCGCTCGGCCCTCGCCAGGGCGGCGGCGGTCTCCTGGCCCTGGCGGTCGAGCCCACGCACCACGTAGTGGCCGAGGAGGACGGCGGCCATGACGAGCGCGCAGAGGAGGAGGAAGGCGAGGGACTGCCAGCCGCTCCCCTGGCGGATGACGATGGTGCGCGGGGGCGGCGGCTCCGGGTCGTGGACGAGCGGGGCTCGCGAACGTCGGTCGGAGAAGCTCAAGGGCTCTCGGGCCGCATCGTACCGGGTCATCGAGACCTCCTCGATTGGCGGTTGCTGGCGTTGTCGCTAGCATACGTGCGGATCCGGCCGCGGGACCTGTGACGCCGATCACGCCCGCGCGCGCGTTTGTCGGGGGGGCGCGTGGCCGCGTCTACGGGGCTCTCCAGGGCCTTCTTCGGGGCGCTGGAGAGCCTTCGGGGTCCCGGCCGACGAAACGACCGGGACCCCTCGGGTGAGTTAGTCGCTCGCCTTCTGCTCGAGCTGAGCCTGCGCCGCCGCGAGCCGGGCGATCGGCACCCGGTAGGGCGAGCAGGAGACGTAGTCGAGGCCGACCTTGTGGAAGAAGGCGATCGACGCGGGGTCGCCGCCGTGCTCGCCGCAGACCCCGATCTTCAGCTTCGGCTTCACGCTGCGGCCCTTCTTCACGCCGATCTCGACCAGGAGGCCGACCCCGGACGCGTCGAGGGTGACGAACGGGTCCTTCTCGATGAGCCCGTGCTCCTGGTAGTAGAGGAGGAACTTCCCGGCGTCGTCGCGGGAGAGGCCGAAGCCCATCTGGGTGAGGTCGTTGGTGCCGAACGAGAAGAACTCGGCTTCCTTCGCGATCTCGTCCGCGGTCACGGCCCCGCGCGGGACCTCGATCATCGTCCCGATCAGGTAGTCGACGCCCGAGCCGTCCTTGCCGAGGACCTCGTGGGCGGCCTCGAGGACGATCGCCTTCTGGCGCTTCAGCTCCTCGACGTGGCCGACCAGCGGGATCATGACCTCGGGCTTCACCGGGATGCCCTTCTTCGAGACCTGGAGGGCCGCCTCGAAGATGGCCTTCGCCTGCATCTTGGTGATCTCGGGGTAGGTGATGCCGAGGCGGCAGCCGCGGTGGCCCAGCATCGGGTTGAACTCGTGGAGCTCCTCCACCGCCCGCAGCAGCTTCTCCTTCGTCTCGATCGCCCTCTTGTTCTTCGAGGCGCTCTTCGTCTTGAGGATGGCAATCTCGACCATCAGCTCCTCGCGCTTCGGCAGGAACTCGTGCAGCGGCGGGTCGAGGGTGCGGATGGTGACCGGGGAGCCGTGCATCTCCTTGAAGAGCCCGGCGAAGTCGGCCTTCTGCATCGGCTCGAGCTTCTTGAGGGCGCTCGTGTAGTCCTTGACGTACTTGCCGTACTCCTTGTCGACCTTGGCGAGCTCCTTCCGGATCTCGGCCGCCTGGCTGCCCTTCGCCTCCTTCAGCCGCTCCTTCAGCCGCTTCGTGACGTCGATGCCCCGCTGCCCGCGGGCGGCGGCGAGGATCATCTTCACGACGTACGGAAGCCGGTCCGCGCCGAAGAACATGTGCTCGGTGCGGCAGAGGCCGATGCCCCGCGCGCCGAAGCCGAACGCCACCTTGGCGTCCTTCGGCACGTCGGCGTTGGCCCGGATGCCGAGCCGGCGGACTTCGTCGGCCCAGCTCAGGAGCTTCTCGAACTTCTGGTAGAGGAGGGACTTCTCGGGCTTGAGCTTGCCCTCCACGACCTGGATGACCTCGGAGGCGCTCGTCGGCACCGCGGCCAGCATGACCTCGCCGGTCGAGCCGTCGATGGAGACGGGATCCCCCTCCTTGATGACCTTGCCGGCCACCTTCATCGTCTTGGCCTTGGCGTTGATGTCGAGCGCGCCGCAGCCGACGACGGAGGGCTTGCCCATCTGCCGGCCGACCACCGCCGCGTGCGACGTCATGCCGCCGGTGGCGGTCAGGATGCCCTGCGCGACCGACATGCCGTGGATGTCGTCGGGCACCGTCTCCATCCGGACGAGCAGGACCTTCTTGCCCTTCTGCGCCCAGGCCACCGCGTCGTCGGCGGTGAAGACGACGGCACCGGTGGCCGCGCCCGGCGAGGCGGGCAGCCCCTTGGCGGCCACGGGGACCGACAGGCGCGCCTTGGGGTCGAAGATCGGGTGCAGCAGCTGGTCGAGTGCCTGCGGCTCGACCTTCAGGAGGGCCTCCTTCTTCGTGAGGACCCCCTCCTCGCACATGTCCACCGCGATCTGCACGGCCGCGAGACCCGTCCGCTTGCCGTTGCGGGTCTGGAGCATGTAGAGCTTGTTCTCCTGGATGGTGAACTCGAAGTCCTGCACGTCCTTGTAGTGCCGCTCCAGGCGGGTCGTGATCTCGCGCAGCTGCTTGTACGCCGCCGGCATCACCTTCTCGAGGTCGGCGATCGGGTGCGGGGTGCGGATGCCGGCCACGACGTCCTCCCCCTGGGCGTTCTGCAGGAACTCGCCGTAGAACTCCCTGGCGCCGGTCGAGGGGTTGCGGGTGAAGCCGACGCCGGTGGCCGAGGTGTCGCCCATGTTGCCGAACACCATGGTCTGCACGTTGACCGCGGTGCCCAGGTTGTGGGGGATGTCGTTCAGCTTGCGGTAGGTGATGGCGCGGGGGTTCATCCACGACTCGAACACCGCATCGCGGGCGCCCACGAGCTGCTCGCGGGGGTCCTGCGGGAAGGGGTGGTTCGTGTTCTTCTCGACCACCGCCTTGTAGCGCGCGATCACCTCGTCGAGGGCCTTCGCGTCGAGCTCGACGTCGGTCTTCGCCTTGTACTTCTTCTTGACGGCGGAGAGCTCGTGCTCGAACTTGTCCTTGTCGACCCCGAGCACGACGTTCCCGTACATCTGGATGAAGCGGCGGTAGCTGTCCCGGGCGAAGCGGGGGTTGCCCGTCTTCGCCTCGACCCCGAACACCGACCTGTCGTTCATCCCCAGGTTGAGGATGGTGTCCATCATGCCCGGCATCGAGAACTTCGAGCCGGAGCGGACGGAGACGAGGAGCGGGTCCTTCGGGTCGCCGAGCTTCTTGCCCTCGAGGGCCTCGAGCTTCGCGAGGGCGGCGTCCATCTGCTGGTCCACCTCGGCCGGGAGCTTGCCCTTGCTGTCGTAGTAGGCGTTGCAGGCCTGGGTGGAGATCGTGAAGCCGGGAGGGACGGGCACGCCGGCGTTCGTCATCTCGGCGAGGCCGGAGCCCTTGCCGCCGAGGGTGTCCTTCATGTCCTTGTTGCCGTCCGCCTTGCCGCCGCCGAAGAAGAAGACGTATTGAGTCACGAGGTACCTCCGAGACTGGAAATGTCCGCGATGCGATAGAAGAGCGAGAGCGTCGCTTTGAGGAGCGCCAGGCGGTTTGCCCGCACGCGCGCGTCCTCGGCCATGACGAGCACGTCGTCGAAGAAGCGCCCGACCGGGGCGCGCAGCGAGGCGAGGCCGCGCAGGCGGTCCTCGTCGGAGCCCTTCGCCTTCCCGAGGCCCGACACGGCCTCGAAGAGCGCGCGCTCCGCGTCGGCCTCGAAGAGCGTCGGGTCGATCGAGGCCGCCGGCGGGGCCTGGGCGAGGATGTTCTTCGCCCGCTTGAAGGCCTCGGCGAGGGCGGCGAAGTCGTCGGCCGCTCCCGCCTCGCACCGCTGAAGGGCCGCCACGCGCGCATCGCAGGGCGTCGCCGGGGTCCGACAGGGCGGGCGCGAGGGGAGGCGCCGACGACCGCCGCCACCTCGTCTGCGGCGAAGCCGCGGGCGGCGAGGACGTAGGCGAGTCGGTCGAGCAGGAAGGCCGAGACGGCCGCGGCGACCTCTCTCCGCCGGCCGCTTCAGGGCCGCCGTGGCCCGCCGACCGCGGCCGCGCGAGCGCCTCGAGGTCGGGGGCCGCTCGCCCTCGCTTCGGCCGCCAGAAGTCGAGGACGGCGCGGACGGCGCCCTGCCCCGCGCGGCGCAGACCGTACGGGTCGCGGCTGCCGGTCGGGCTCTCGCCGAGGCCGAAGTAGCCGGCCAGCGTGTCGAGCTTGTCGGCCAGCGCCACCGCGGCAAACACGCGCGCGGCGCCGTCGCGACCGGCGAAGGCGGCGGCGGGCTCGGCCTCCGGCTCGACCGCGATCGGGTGGTAGTGCCAGCGCACGGCGTCCCGCACCTCGACCGGCGCGCCCTGCTCCGCGAGGTAGACACCGCCCATCACGCCCTGGAGCTCCGGGAACTCCCGGACCATGAGGGTCACGAGGTCGGCCTTGGCGAGCCGTGCCGCCCGCGTGGCCGCGTCGAGCGCGCTCCCGGCGAGGAGGCCCTGCCGGCCCATCTCCCCGACCAGCCTCTCCGTCCGCTCCGACTTGTCCCGGTAGGTGCCCAGGCCCTGGTGGAAGGTCACCCCCGCGAGGTCGGCCACCCGGCCGTCGAGGGGACGCTTGCGGTCCTCGGCGAGGAAGAACGCGGCGTCGCGCAGGCGGGCCACGACCACCCGCTCCATCCCCCGCACGATCGCAGCCCCCGAGGCACCGTCGCCGTTCACGACCGCGGCGAAGCGGGCGATCGCGCCCTCCGCGTCTCTGAGGGAGACGTACTTCTGGTGGTGCACGAGGACCGTCTCGAGCACCTCGGGCGGCTGAGCGCGGAACTCGGCGGGCACCTCGCCGACGAGCACCGTGGGGTACTCGACGAGGTCACGCCACTCCTGCCGCAGGCCGTGGTCCTGCCACGTGCCGCCGCGAGCGGCGGCACGGAGCTGGGTCTCGATCCGTTCCGCACGTTCCCCGGGCGAGACGATCACGAAGGCGTCCCGCAGGGCCTTCTGCAGCTCTCCGAACGACCGGACCTCGACCGGGCGCCCGCCCGCGCCCTTCGGCAGGAAGCGGTGGCCCCGCGTCGCGCGTCCGCTCTCTACGATGGTCCGTCCCTTGCCGCCCTCCACCAGCTCGTGGATGGCAAACGGCACGACCTCGCCGTCGAGCAGGAAGACGAGCCAGCGGATCGGGCGGCCGAACGGGAAGGCCCCCCGGCCGTCGTCGAGCCAGGCGTCCCAGCTCATGCGCTTCGGGAAGGCGAGCGCGCGCAGGACCGAGGCGAGGAGCCCGGGCAGGACGTCGGTGGTCGGCCGGCCCGCGACCTTCTTCACGTGAAGGAGGTAGAGCTCGGCCGGCTTCGACGGGTCCCTGGCCCCCTCGCGGAGCTCCTCCAGGGCGACGGCGTTCTTCTTCGCGAAGCCCTGCGCGGCGCCCGTCCACTTCCCCGCCGCGTCCTTCGCGACCTTGAGGGCGGGCCCCCACACCGGCTCTTCCCGGTCGGGCTGGCGCGCCGGCACGTCGGCCGTGAGCACGAGGCGGCGCGGTGTGTAGAGGACGCGGGCGGCCTTCGCTTCGAGGAACTCGCGGGCGGCGGCCTCCAGGAACCGCGCCCGCAGCTGCTCGGCGAGGCCGGGCAGCCACGGCGCCGGCATCTCCTCGAAGCCGATCTCGAGGAGCAGCTCAGCCACGGCTGGCCTCCGTCTTCCCGTCCGCGGGAGGGGGGGCGACCGCGTCGACGTAGGCCCTCGCCACCGCGCAGGCGAGCTTGCGGATCCTCAGGATCATGCCGGCCCGCTCCGTGACCGAGATGGCCCCCCGCGCGTCGAGGACGTTGAATGCGTGCGAGCTCTTGAGCGTCCAGTCGTAGGCGGGCAGGTACGCCCGTCCCCCCTCCGTCTCCAGGAGGCGCCAGCCCTCGGCGAGAGCGGCGTCGAACGTCCGGCGGTGCAGGTCCACGTCGGCCAGCTCGAAGGAGTACCGGGAGAGCTGGAACTCCTCCTCGTGGCGCACGTCGCGGTAGAGCGTGTCCTGCGACCAGCGGAGCCGGTAGACGTCCTCGACGTCCTGCAGGTACATGGCGATGCGCTCGAGGCCGTAGGTGATCTCGCCGGAGATCGGCGCGAGGTCGATACCTCCCGCCTGCTGGAAGTACGTGAACTGGGTGATCTCCTGGCCGTCGAGGAGGACCTGCCAGCCGATGCCCCAGGCCCCGAGGGTGGGCGACTCCCAGTTGTCCTCCTCGAAGCGCACGTCGTGGGCCGAGGGGTCGATGCCGATGGCCTCGAGCGAGGCGAGGTAGACGTCCTGGATGTCGGGCGGGGGCGGCTTCAGGATCACCTGGAACTGCTCGTGCTTGTAGAGGCGGTTCGGGTTCTCGCCGTAGCGGCCGTCGGCGGGCCGTCGCGAGGGCTGCACGTAGCCGACTTTCCAGTGCCGCGGGCCGAGGACGCGGAAGAACGTCTCCGGGTGCATGGTCCCCGCCCCGACCTCGGCGTCCCACGGCTGGTGGACGAGGCAACCCCGGTCCGACCAGAACCGCTGGAGGGCGAAGATGATCTCCTGCAGGGTCATCGCGCGGCCTCCCGGGCGACATCGCGGATCACGCGCGGCGAGCGCAGGTCCCGCTCGAGGTGGGCTGCGATCAGGTCGCGGTGGAGGGCCTCCAGCGCCCGTGCCGCCGCGCCCGTCTCCTCCCCGAGCGCATCGGGGGGCCGGAGGAAGAACCCGGCGAGCATCCGCCTTGCCTCGGGCAGGAGGTCCGGCCCGGAGGCCGGCCCGCAGCCCCGGCATACGAAGCCGTGGGCCGCGCGGTGGTACGAGAGCCCGCCCGTCGTCGGCAGCTCTCCGCCGCAGGCGGCACAGCGATCGAGGGGCGGGTAGAGCCCGTTCAGCTTCAGCAGCCAGGCCTCGAGGTAGCGACCGAGCAGCTCGGGGCTTGCGCCCTGCTCGGCGGCCCGCACGACGGCGAGGGCGAGCCGGTAGACCCTGTCCTCGGCCTCCCCCTCGGGCGAGAACGCGTCGAGCAGCTCCGCACAGCCGGAGAGAAAGAGGGCCGCATCCAGGCTGCGCGTGCCCGCCCGGAAGGCGGAGTGAACCAGCTCCGCCTGGCCGAGGCGCAGGAGCTCCGCGCCCTGGCGGCCGTAGAGGGTCACCCGCACCTCGGAGAGCGGCTCCAGCGCCGACTGGTAGCGGGGCCGGGCGCCGCGGGCACCGCGGGCGACCGCACGCAGCTTCCCCCGCTCCCGCGTGAGCAGGACGACCACCTTGCTCGTTTCGCCCAGCTTGTAACCCCGGAGGACCAGGGCCTCGGTGGAGAGAAGGGCCATGGGGAGAACGCCGCCGCTACGCAAACCCGGCTAAATTAGCACACCGCACCCGGCATTTCTTGATGCATCGGGAGGGTGCGTGCTAATTTCGCGATATGTCCGTCAACTGGAAGCGATTCATTCTGATACTGGTTACAGGAACCGCCGCGGGCCTGGCGTGGAACGCCGCGAGCGGCCGCGGCTTCGCCCTCGGGCGAAGCGTCCTCGTCCAGACCGGCGACGAGCTGGTTCGTGCCGCCGACGCGAAGGTCCTCCTCGACCGGGGCGCCCTCTTCCTCGACGCCCGCCCCCGGGACTTCTGGCGCATGAACCGTATCCCCGGGGCCCTCCCCCTCCCCGAGGACGACTTCGACCGGGCTCTCGCCGAGGTCGAAAAGCACCTGCGCCGGGCGAGCGGCATCGTCGTCTACTGCAGCGGCTTCGGCTGCGAGGCCTCCCACGTCGTCGCCCGCAAGCTGCGCGAGCGCGGCTTCATCGCCGCCATCCTCGACGAGGGCCTCCCCGCCTGGCAGGACTCGGGATACGCCGTCGACTCGGAGCCCCGGCCGTGAGCGGCCTCCTCCGCCGCCCGCGCGTCCACCTCCTGCTGCGCCTCCTCCTCGGCGGGTTCTTCGTCTACGCGAGCCTCGACAAGATCTGGGACCCCGCGGCGTTCGCGAGGATCGTCTACCAGTGGCAGGTCGTGGGCCCGGTGGCCTCGAACCTCGCCGCGGTGACCCTGCCGTGGATCGAGCTCCTCGCCGGCCTCCTCCTGGTCGCGGGGGTGTGGAAGCGCGAGTCGGCGCTCGTCATCGCCCTGCTGCTCGTCGTCTTCCTCGTGGCCGCGGCCTCGGTCATGGCCCGTGGCATCGACATCCAGAACTGCGGCTGCGTGTCGGTGGCGAAGGCGGCCGCCCCCTCGTCGTGGCCGCCGGCGTGGACGAAGGGCGTGGGCTGGTTCCTCGTCGCCCGCAACCTGGTCCTGCTGGGTGCCGCCCTCGCCCTCGCCTTCGTGGCGCCTTCCCGTCTCTCCCCCGCGGTCCCCGCCTCGTGAGGCCGGCGTGAACGACACCACGACGCGCGGCGTCCGCATCCAGGTCGAGACCGGCTACGTGCCCGAGCGCAGCTCCCCGCGCGACGGCCACTACTTCTTCGCCTATCGCATCCGGATCTCGAACGTCGGCGAGGAGACGGTCCAGCTCGTGAGCCGCCACTGGGTGATCACCGACGGGAAGGGGCAGGTCGAGCACGTGCAAGGTCCCGGCGTCGTCGGGGAGCAGCCGGTGCTCGAGCCCGGGGAGTCCTTCGAGTACACGAGCTTCTGCCCGCTGCCGACGCCGCTCGGCTCGATGCACGGCACCTACCAGATGGTGACCGCGGGCGGCTCCGCCTTCGACGCCGAGATCGCACCGTTCTCGCTCGCCGCGCCGTCGGCGATCAATTGACGCACCACCCGCGCGGAGCGCGGGTGGATCTGAACCATCCCGAGGGCGTCCGAACGGGACGGCGCCCTCGGGTTCTCCCGGGTAGGTCTTCGGGAAGGCTCCCCAGGAAGGCCCTCGAGGAAGGCCTACTCAGTGCCTAGATCGACCCGCGCTTCGCGCGGGTCGTGTCAAAACCCCGCCGGGTAGGTGGTGCAGACGTACTTGCGCGACACCCAGTGCGACGTCGGAGCGCCCCAGCCGATACGAGAGACGATGATCCACTGCTCGCTGTACGAGTTCGTCGTCTTGACCCCGATCTCGCCTTCGGGACCGATGACGGCGCACAGTCCGGTCTGGTTGATGGCCGCGGCCACTGCGGTCATGTAGCCCTCGTACTTGACGACCGCGGGGCCGCCGTTGACGTCATTGAAGTCGAACAAGTCGGGCCGCTGCGCGAGCACGCGATCGATGGCCGCGTGGACGTCTGCAGTCAGCCTCTGCGGCTCCTTCTTCGAGCACTCGGCGTTGCCGGCGTTGCTCGCGGGCAGCGAGCAAGGCGGGATGACGCTCAGGGCCAGGGGCGGGGCCGTCGGGACCGGAACCGGCGTGGCGGTGGGAACCGGCGCCGGTTGCGCGGGAGACGAGCCTCCCCCGCACGCCACGAGCACCGAAGCGGAAAGGACACACAACCCACCGACGAGACGGGCGTTCGACATCAAGGCCTCCTTCGACAGGGACGACCGGGCCGGATCTCCCGGCACGAGGCAGCCAGCGGGCCAGTGAAGTCCGCCGCCCCAGGGTTCAAGACGATCCTAGCCGGCAGCGGCCTTGCCGTCAAACCATTGACTGTGAACCGTTTAGTTCGACTGAACAGCCGCCGGGGAGACCTGCCACTCCCCCTCGTAGAGGATCTCCGCCTCACCCGTCTGGCGGACGGACCCGCCCTCGGGCCACTCGATCTCGAGGGTGCCGCCGTCACAGACGGCCCGGACCCGGCGGCCGGTGCGGCCGGTGATGATCGAGGCCACCACCGCGCTCGCCGAGCCGGTGCCAGAGGCCATGGTGTAGCCCACGCCGCGCTCCCAGAAGCGCACCCGGATCTCGGAGGGCGAGACCACCGTGATGAACTCCACGTTCGTGCGCCGGGGGAAGAACGGGTGGAACTCGAGGGCGGGGCCGAGGGACCTCAGCAGCGCGTCGTCGGCCGTCGCGTCGAGGAAGACGGCGCAGTGAGGGTTGCCCATCGAGGTCGCGGTCACGCGCACGGTGCGGTCCGCGGCCTCCAGGGGATGGTCGATGACCGTCTCTGACGGCGGCTCCAGGGCCACCGGAACGTCCCGGCTCCCGAGCACGGGCGGCCCCAGGTCGGTGACGATCCGATAGACGGATGGAGAGACGGCGCTCACCTCCACCGACTTCCTTCCCACCACGGTGCTCACGACGTGGCGGGACGGTGCCCAGCCGTTCCGGACGGCGAGCGCGGCGAGGCACCGCAGGCCGTTGCCGGAGATCTCGCCCACGAGGCCGTCGGCATTCACCAGCTTGAACGACACGCCGTCCGCCCTAGGCGCGTGGAGCACGACACCGTCGCCTCCGATCCCGCGGTGGCGGTCGCACAGCCGCACGGCCCACGGCGACAGCTCCGCGGGGGCGAGATCCTCGGCGACCAGGATGAAGTCGTTGCCCAGGCCGTGGGCCTTCGCGAACCTCACCTGCGCGGCTTCTTGCCCGGCGCAGGATTGGGCGGAGGGAAGGTCGCCACCGTGATCACCTCCTGGCCGGCGAACCCCGCCGGCACCCAGTGCTCTCCCGCGTCCATCGTCCGGAACAGGCCGCGGTCCGTGGCGAGGAAGGCCTCGAGCCCCGCGGCCGGGGCCAGCGGGAACATCAGGCGGGAGGGCCGGCCCGGGCTGGCCGACAGCCGGGTCCAGGTCGCCCCGGCGTCCTGGCTGCGGTAGAAGCCGGCCTCCCCGGCGGCGTAGAGGAACGGGCCCAGCCAGACGAGGTCCCCGACGAGCTCGCCGGCGAGGCCCGACGCCACCCAGTTCGCCCCGCCGTCCGACGAGCGGAAGACGCCCCCGGAATCCGGAGCGGCAAACAGCACGGGGTCCAGAAAGAAGAACGACGAGAGGACCATCGCGCGGACCGGCCCGTCCGGCAGTCCCTTCCCGGGCGCCTCGAAGTGCCCGCCCAGGTCCTTCGTGATCAGCAGCCCGCGGTCGCAGGCCACGACGAGCGCACCCCCCGGCCACTCGAGGCGGTGGACCGTGCCCGTGAGCGCGGTGGGCTCGAAGGTCCGGCCGCCGTCGCCCGAGCGGAGGAGCCCCTGCCCGGTCCCCACGAAGACGGTGGGATCCGCTTGAGGCCACAGCGAGGGGAGAGCCGCCCGGATCCCCGGGACGAGCGACAGCGGCGCCCACGTCTCGCCGAAGTCCTCCGAGAAGTACAGGCCCCCGTCCCCTCCCACCCAGACCTGAGTGGCGAGGAGGTGGAGCGTCCGCGCCGCCCCGAGGGCGTCGAGCCGCACGCCCGACGTGCGGCCTTCGACCCGCTGCCACGACGAGGCCCAGTTGGTCGAGCGCCACAGGCCCTGCGGCGTCCCCGCGAAGAGCGTGAGGCTCGTCACGATGGCCCCCTGCTGCCCGGAGCCCGGGGCCGCCGCGAGGACCGCGGCGATCACCGCGACGGCGCCGAGCCGCCGCCTCATCGCTCGAAGTACCGCCGCAGGCGAAGGCAGGCCTGCTCCGGCTCCTCGGGAATGACGCGCGTTCCCGCCACGACCGTCATGAAGTTGGTGTCGCCGGTCCAGCGCGGGACCATGTGCAGGTGGATGTGGTCGGCCACCCCCGCCCCCGCCGGGCGCCCGAGGTTCATCCCGACGTTGAGGCCGTCGGGGTGGTACTCCTCGCGAAAGACCTCCTCGAGCCGGCGGGCCAGCGTCATGATGTCCGCCAGCTCCTCGACGGTCGCCTCCGCGAGGGTCCCCACGTGCCGGCGGGGGGCCACCATCACGTGGCCCCCGCTGTAGGGGAAGAGGTTCATCAGCACGACGCTGAGCCCGGTGGTGTGCACGATCAGCCGGTCGGCGCCGGAGGCGCCGTCGCGCGCGCGGCAGAGCACGCAGCCCGGCGTCTTGTCCGCGGTGGTCACGTAGGCCATCCTCCACGGCGTGAAGAGCCGTTCCATGCCTTCCTAGCCCCGCCCCGCGTACTCGGCCTCGTACACGGGGAAGCTCGAGCGCACCCCCTTGAACTTCGCGTCGCCGGCGTAGCGGAGGAGGATCCGGCGATCGATCGCCTCGTCCTCGTACTCGAGGACGCCGTCCTCGGTGCGGACGAGGGCGAGGTGGGCCTCGAGCTGGACGAGAGCGTCCCGGCTCAGGGCGATGCCCTCGTTGAAGATCGTGCCCTCGTCGTCGACGCTCACGCCGCGGCCGGTCACGGGCAGCGCCTCGACGAGGGCGCCGAAGACACCCTCGTCCTCCTCGATCGGTCGCTTGGCCGCGGAGGACAGGCGTCCCGCGAGGTTCACGTTGCGCCCGATCACGGTCGAGTGAAGCTCGCCCCGGCCGGCGATGAACCGGGCGAGGTGGACCCGGCCGTGGTGGATGGCGACGCCCATCTTGAAGAAGGTCCGCCCCTCCTCTCGCTTCCGCCGCAGCGACTCCTGGCACAGGATCGCCGTGCGCAGGGCGCTCAGGGGGTCGAGGGGGTCGGCCCGCTCGGTCCCCCAGGTCACCATCATGCCATCCCCGATGTACTTGTCCACACTGCCCCCGAAGCGCTCCACCACGGGCACGAAGTCGTCGAACACGGCGTAGAGCTCCCGGGCGAGGTCGCGCTCCGAGATGTGCCCCTCCGAGGTGCGGGTGAAGCCCCGCAGGTCGAGGAAGAGGACGGTGGCCGCCACCGTGTTGTTCAGCACCTCGGCCGACTCGCCGAACTCGTAGACCCGCAGCCCCTGGCGGGTCTTCTCGTCGAGCTCGATCGAGCGCTCCGCCCCGAGCAGCTCCACGCGCTCGCGCAGGTGGCAGACGATCTCGAAGCGGCGCAGAGCGACCGAGAGGTCGAGGAAGGCGTCGAGGATCTCCGGCCCCCGCCGTCGCTCGGCCTCCACGCGCACCGCGGGCGAGGCCAGGAGCCGCGGGCCCGTCGTCCAGGGGTCGCCCAGCAGGTAGGCCTGGACGGGGGCGCTCAGGACGATCCGGAGGAGGCTCCCCGGCTTGAGGTAGTGCTCGCGGGGGAGGACCGGCAGGTGCCGCGCCACCCGGGCGAGGAGCCCCCGGTCGCCCTCGCGCAGGCGCCGCTCCGCCTCGCTGACCAGGACCTGCTGGATCTCGAAGAAGGCCTCGGGGGGGATGCGAAAGCGCTTGTTGGTCGCGAGGAAGGTCCCGAGGTCGAGCAGGGCGGCCGACGCCTCGGTGAATGCGAGGCCGTCGTCGATGATCGAGGCCACGAGCGAGGGGTTCTCCCCCCAGGCGACGTCGTCCTCGCCGGGAACGGGGCGGCGGCAGTCCTGGTCGATGCGCCGGTAGAAGGACTGGAGGAGCGGGAAGAGCGACTGCTTGCCCTTGCGGAGCGACTGGCTGCGCAGCTCGAGCCCGCGCAGGTGCTCGGCCGCGTCGAGGCTGTGAGCCAGCCAGAAGAGGTTCAGGAGCCCCTGCCTGCGGTCCGTCCTTCGCACCGAGCGGACGACCCTCGCGAGGGCCGCCTCGTACTCGGCGAAGTCGCGCGCGGGGTCGCCGGTGCGGAGCGTGAGCGCGCCGATCTGGCCCAGCTGGGACTCGAGAAAGCGTTGGTGGAGGACGCGAAGGCGGGAGTGGACGTGGACGAGGAAGACGTCCCGGCCCCCGTCGCGCTCCGCGGCCGGCAGGTCGGGGAGTGGGGAGCCGAACAGCTCCTCGACCTCGCCCACTCCCCCGGCCGCGTATCGGGCGGCGGAGGGGTCCTTGAGAAAGAGGGAGGCGGACATCCTCCGCTACCCCCGGTTGATCAGCTCCCGAAGCTCCTTGCCCGGCTTGAAGTAAGGGACCCGCTTGGGCGGCACCACCACCCCCTGGCCGGTCTTGGGGTTGCGGCCCGTGCGGCTGCCCCGGCGCCGGATGCGGAAGCTGCCGAAGCCCCGCAGCTCGATCTTGTCACCGTGCTGCAGGGCATCGACGATGGACGAGAAGACGGCGTCGACGATGACCTCGGAGTGCTTGCGGGTGAGGGCGGTCTGCCGCCCGACCTCATCCACCAGCTCGGCCTTGGTCATCCGCCTACTCCTCTTCCTCCTGCTTATCCCGGGCGGCTGCAGCCGCCTGCGCGGCTCGGAACACGTCCCCGAGGGTCGAGCGGTCGCTGCCCGACGACTCGCGGTAGGTCTGGAAGTCCTTCTGGAACTCGTCGGACTTCACCGCGCGGATGGAGAGACCGATCTTCTTCTCCCCCTCCTGCACCTTGATGATCTTCATGGGGAAGACGTCGCCGGGCTTGAAGTTGTCCTCGGGCTTCTCGATGCGCTTCTCGTCGAGCTCGGAGACGTGGACCAGGCCCTCGACCCCCTCGGCGAGCTCCACGAATGCGCCGAAGGTCGTCAGGCGCACGATCTTGCCCTCGACCACGTCGCCCACCTTGTGGTGAGAGAAGTAGTCGTCCCAGACGTCGGTCGCCAGCTGCTTCAGGCCCAGCGAGAGGCGCTGGTTCTCGGCGTCGATGTTCAGCACCACCGCCTCGACGGTGTCGCCCTTCTTGAGGACTTCCGAGGGGTGCTTGACCCGCTTCGTCCACGAGAGGTCGGAGATGTGGATCAGCCCGTCGATCCCCTCCTCGACCTCGACGAAGGCGCCGAACTCGGTCAGGTTGCGCACCTTGCCGGTGAGCTTCGAGCCGATGGGGTACTTCTCCGTGAGCTGCTCCCAGGGGTTGCTCTCGACCTGCTTGAGGCCGAGGCTGATCCGGTGGGCCTCCTGGTCGAGGCCGAGCACCTGGCACTCGACCTCCTGGCCCACGGTCAGCAGCTTCGAGGGGTGCTTGACCTTCTTGGACCAGGACATCTCGGAGACGTGGATGAGGCCCTCGACGCCCTGCTCGAGCTCGACGAAAGCGCCGTAGTCGGTGAGGCTCACCACCTTGCCCTTCACGCGTGCCCCCACCGGGTACTTGATGGTGGCCGTCGTCCAGGGGTCGGCGAGCAGCTGCTTCATGCCGAGCGAGACCCGCTCGCTCTCGCGGTCGAACTTCAGCACCACCACGCGGAGCTCGTCGCCGACGTTGATCACCTCGCTCGGGTGGTTGATCCGGCCCCACGACATGTCGGTGATGTGCAGGAGCCCGTCGATCCCGCCGAGGTCCACGAACGCGCCGTACTCGGTGATGTTCTTGACGACGCCGGTGAGGACCTTGCCCTCCTCGAGCGTCTCCAGGGTCTGGGTCTTTCGCTCGGCGTTCTCCTCCTCGAGGACCGCCTTGCGCGACAGGACGATGTTGCCCCGCTTCTTGTTGACCTTGATGACGCGCATGCGGAGCTCCTGCCCCTTGAGCGCGTCGAGGTTGCGGACGGGGCGCACGTCCACCTGGCTGCCGGGCAGGAAGGCGCGGACGCCGATGTCGACGGCGAGCCCGCCCTTCACCCGCTCGATGACCCGGCCCACGACGACGCGGCGCTCCTGGTAGGCGCGCTCCACGTCGTCCCAGACCTTCATCTTCTCGGCCTTCTCCTTGGAGAGGACGACGTAGCCCTCCTTGTCCTCGGTCTTCTCGATGAGGACGTCGACGGAGTCGCCGGGCTTGACGACGATCTGGCCGTTCTCGTCTCGGAACTCCTCGAGGGCGATCACCCCCTCGGACTTGTAGCCGACGTCCACGATGACCTCGGACTCCGAGACGCGCAGCACGGTACCCCGCACCACCTCGCCCTCGGCGAAGTTGCGGAAGCTGACGTCGTACATGTCGAGCAGGCGCTCGTACTCCTCGGCGTCGAAGGCGGCCTCGGCGGGCTCCTCCGGTGGAGCCGCCACGGGGGTGGCGCTCTTGGGTGCGATCGGGGCGACGGGCTTTTCGGTCTTGTCGATGTCCGGCATGAGTGAGACGGGTCCTCCGAGATCTCGAGATTTGTCCGGCTGGGGACGAGGCCGGACGCCCCGAGGGGCGCGCGACGCATCGTCGGCCAAACACGAAATCTTAAACGAGTCAGTAGGATGCTGTCAAGAAAGATGGGCGGGCGGCACGTGCCGTCCCGCTCACCAGGTGGGCGGGACGGGATGGGGCCGGGCGAACTCGTCGAAGGGAACGAGGTCGTGGTTCACCTCGGCCCACTCCGGCACGGAGGGTGGGGGCGCCGCCTTCTCGACGAACTCCTGCACGAGCCGCGTCCGCCCCCGGCCGAGGTAGTCGACCACGTGCGGCTGCTGCAGCCGCTCGAGCCACGACGCGGTGTCGATCGGCAGCGGGTCGAGGCTCGCCACGCGCAGGTCCTCCCCGAACGCCACCACGTGCGGGAACGCGCGCTGGATCGCGGCGCGGATGCGCGGGGTGCGGGCGAGGACGCAGATCATCCCGCCCGGCTTGAGGCTGTCCTTGAGCAGCGTGTAGTGCTCGAGGGAGTAGACGTACACGCTCATCGACAGGTCGGGATCGATCGAGTCGGTCACGATGAGGTCGTAGCGCCGGCCGTCCGCGTGGAGGCGCCGCCGGGCGTCGTCCTTCACGACGCTGATGCGGGGGTCGGCAAAGAAGTCTCTCAGCTTCCCCATGCGTCGCTGGTCGGCGACGCGGTGGAGCAGGCGCACCTGGTTCGAGGCGATCTCGAAGGCCACCGTGCTCCGCGTCTCGCTCCGGCACGAGGCGGCCCACGTCGTGTCCCCCGAGCCGAGCCCGATCACCGCGACCTCCTCGGGCCGGGGATGCACGACCGCGGCGACCCCCCCGATCACCGTGTGCAGCCATCCGTAGGGCAGCCAGCTCTCGCCCCGGCCGTTGATCGCCATGTTGTAGCCGTTTCCCCCCGGGCGCGGGGTGAGTGCCGTGACCGTCGCCGCGTCCTCCTCGACGAACGAGTCGTGGGGTGGCGGGTCGCCGTGCAGCCGCCGCCACAGGCGCTCGTTCTCCGGAAAGGCGGCGGCGCCCGCGACCAGGAGCACGGCGAGGGCCGCGAACCGCCGGTCGCGCAGCCTGATCAGGCCGAAGCCGGCGACGCCCGCGGCGACGAGCGCCAGCCCCCTGAAGATGCCGGCGGTGCCGACCAGGTCGAACAGGACGAGCCCGGTGAACAAGGAGCCGGCGGTGCAGCCGGCGATGTTGGCGGCCTGCAGCAGGCCCACGCGGCGGCCGCTCACGGCAGGGTCGCCCTGAGTGGCGCGCTGGAGGACGGGGAAGCCGAAGCCCATCAGGAACGTCGACGGGCCGAAGAGCAGCACGGGAAGCACCCCGTAGATAGCCAGGAACTCCGGCCACCGGAAGGCGTGCATCTGCGGGCCGTAGGTGCGGTGGCCGTACTCGACCAGCGCGGACAGCCCGGGCCAGCCCGCGGGCAGCCACACGAGCAGCGCGTGGCCGCCGAGGGTGGCCAGCACGGTGCCGGCCTGGCACAGCAGGAACACGGTCAGCGGCCGGCGCATCGCGGGGGCCCGCACCGCGGCCACGAACGTCCCGCCCGCGAAGCCCGTGAGGTAGACCGCGAGCAGGGTCCCGAAAGTGAACGCGGCGCCCTTCGCCGCGACGTCGAGGAAGCGGAACCAGACCATCTCGAGCGTGAGCGAGACGAAGCCCGAGAGGGCGTAGAGGAGCACCCAGCTCCGGAAGGGCAGGGGCGGCTCCTCCGCCGGCGGCTCGGCCCCCTTCTCGTCCCGGGGCCGGGCGATCTCGCCGGGCGGCAGCCGCCGCGCGATCGCCAGGGCGCCCGCCGCGGCCACGAAGCTGCCACACGCCCCGGCGAGCACCGCCCCGTGCAGGCCCAGGAACCGCAGCAGCACCCACGGCGTGATCAGCGCTCCCGCGGCGGCGCCCAGGGCGTTCGCGGCGTAGAGCACGCCGATGGTGCGAGCGGCGCGCGCCCGGTCCCACACGAGCCCGCGCACCAGGAACGGCAGCGACATGCCCATGAGCGCCGTCGGCACCAGGAGCGACAGGAAGTGGGTGATCGCACCGCGGAGCATCCCGTCGTACAGCCACTCGGCTCGGCGGTAGAGCACGAAGTAGTAGAGGGGTACGCTCGCCACGGCGAAGGCGGCCACGCCGGCCTCGATCAGCCCGAACGTGACCATCGAGCGGCGCGGAGTGAGGCGGCCCGACAGCGTCCCTCCCAGGTGGCTTCCGATGCCGAGCCCCGCCATGAAGGCGGCAGTGATGATCGCGACCGAGTGCACGGCCACGCCGGTCGTCAGCGCGAGCAAGCGCTGCCAAGCGACCTGGTAGACGAGGGCGGCGGCGCCGCTCAGGACGAAGAAGACCAGGGCCAGCGCGACGGCTCTCGCATGCAGGGCCTGGCGCGCCGCCTCGCTCGGAGAGGGCGGCGCCTCGCTGGGTGCCGTCGGGGGCGGGACCATGGACCGGGTGAGTCTAGACCGGATCGCCGATGGAAGGTAGGTTCCGAGCTCCGCTCCGGTCGACGGGGAACGCCCCCTGGTCGGCGGCGTGGCCGGCCGCCCTCACCGAGGCCACTCGGCGGCCGGCTCTCAGTAGCTGACCTCGCAGCTTGCACCGTTCTCGGCGGTGACCACGTAGGTCCCGGGCCGGTAGGTGTACAGCTGGTACTGGTTGTGGGAGTTGGCGCAGCCGCTCTCGGGACCCGTGCAGAAGCCCCCGTCCTGCTTCGTCCACGTCGGGCCGTAGCGGCCCGTGTCCTTGGCCTTGCCGACCCGCCAGTTCTCGCACGCGACCCGGTCCACGGTGCCCTCGGGGCGGACGGGACAGATGGTCTGGCCCGTGAAGCCGACCGAGCTGCAGTAATCGAGGTCGGGGCCCACCAGCGGCGTGGAGTCGAGCGTGTAGTGCTCGTCGCCCTTGAGGTGCAGCTTGCACTTGAAGCGCGAGATCGGGGGCGGGTAGGGCCGGCCGCAGCCGCTGCCGATGGGGGGCGAATCCGCCGAGCGCTCGACCGGAAACGACGACGGGCTGCACGTCTGGCGGTACGCCCCATTGCCGCGCCGCATGTGCCCGCTCGAGAGGAGCACGTCGAAGTCCTCGGAGAAGTCGCTCGCGTTCTTCACCTTGAGGGTTTCCAGGAGGGCGTCGTCCGCGTCCCGCTCCGAGCAGAGCCCGGCGGCGCGCAGGTTGGCGACCAGTCCCTCCGCGTAGACCGCCTTGTCGAGGACACGGTAGGCCCTGGTCCCCGGGGCGTACTCGTCGTTCAGGTCGAAGATCTGGGGCTTCTGCTTGAGCAGCAGGTCCATCGCCTCCTCGACGTCGTTGGCCAGCCGGGAAGTGCTGCGATCACAGCTGGCGTTGGCGCTGCCCTTGCCGAAGGGGCAATTGAGCTGGCTGAAGCTGTCCCCGGTCGACACGGGTGGCGGCGGAGTCGGCGTCGAGGAGGGCTGGGTCGTGGGGGGCGTGGCGGACGACGGGGAGCTGCCCCCCCCGCAGGACGGAGTCAGCAGGAACATGATACCGAGCGCGGCGAAGGCCACGACCTGGGACCGCGCGGGACACGCGAACATTGGACCTTCCTTCCGATACCGGACACCGGGAAACGAAGAAAAGATCTTCCTCCCGGCGGACCGCTTCGGCAAGTCTCTTTTCGGGGTCCTCACGAGGTTTGACGTCTGCGTGACCTTCCAGCCTCACCGCTCCCGCCATGCTCCGCCGCGCCAGACCATGAGCCGTACACGGGCGCTGCCGCCGGTCACCCGCACCGCGGCCTGGGCGACGTCGCCCGCGAGGTAGAAGGTGCCGGGGGTGGCCGTGCCCAGGGGCGAGAACGACAGGATGTCGGAGCGCCCGAACCGGACCGGGTCGCCCGAGAGCTCCCCGCGGTCCGGTGGCGGGGCCGGCACCCCGGGGTTGATCCCCACCCGGACGCCCGGCGCACCTCCCGACAGGGGGTACGGGCCCGAGACGAGGCGATCCCGGCCGGAGACGATGTCCTGCGTGAGCACCCCGTCCTCGTCGCCGTCGGCGTAGACGGCGTACCACACCGTGCCGTCATCGCGTCGCTCGAAGCGGATCGCGGTGTAGACCCCCGATCGCACGGCCTCCGAGCAGGCGGAGCGGAACTGCGATTTGAACTGCCGGCCCGCGCCGACGAGGTGGGCATCGGCGAAGTGGGCTCGAAAGACGGGGAAGGCCACCGCCGCCATCACGAGGACGATGGAGGTGGCGAGGAGGGTTTCGACGAGCGAGAAGCCGCGGGCGCGCATGGATGACAGCAGCGTGGGGCGGCCCGGGAGGACCGGGCCGCCCCACTCCTCCCTACTTGGCGGCCGTCTTCGGGGGCTCGCCGACGGTGAGCCAGGCCTCGATCCTGGCGTAGTTCTTCTCGCCCACGCCCTTGACGTTCATCAGCTCCTGCGTCGAGCGGAACGTCCCGCTCTTCTGGCGATACTCGACGATGCGGGCCGCGAGCTTGGGCCCCACGCCGGGCAGCGCGGTGAGCTGCTCGACGCTGGCGGTGTTGATGTTGACCTTGGCGGTCGGGTTCGGCTTGCCCGCGGCCATCGCGGGCGCGGGCACGAGCAGGGCGGCCATCGCGAGGGCCAGCCCGGCGGCGACGAAGCGGCGAAGCGTCATGGCATTCCTCCTTGAAAGATCCGACAGGGAGCTCGAATCGCGCCGTGCAGCGGAGCCCCGGTCCGGTGACGCGCGGCCTCGCGGACCGCCTTCCCGTCTCGCGACCGGGGCGTCCCGGCGCCCGGTGAGCCGACTCTCCCTTCCGGCCACCGGGCGCCGTGCCGCCGCACGACGTCCTTCATCAAGGCAACCCCGATGCCGCGCGCCGGCCGAAGAGGCAACTCACTGAATGAAAGGGGATTAGCGGGATTCGACGCCCGCCGGCTCGAGGCCCCGGACGTCAACGGGAGCTGACGCCGGCCGGAGGCGAACGGAGGCAATCCCGCGCCCTTCAGGCGCTTGCGCCAGTGTCAACGGCGGCTGACGCAGGAAACGGCCGCGACTACTCGCCCGAGAACCGCTTGAGCCACCCCGCGACGTCCGTCTCGCGGTCCGGCTTCTCGCCTCTCGTGCCGCCCTTCGGTGCGCGCGGCTTCGCCCCGCGCTCCAGGGCGTTCCACTCGTGCGCGCGGAGGACCTTCGCCCCGCGCGTCCGGGCGTACGAGTAGAGCGGCCGGTCGGAGGTTACGACCACGAGCTCGCCGGGCCGGTCCGCCCCGTCCACGATCTCGCGGATCAGCGAGTCGGCATCCCGCCCGGCCGCTGGGAAGCGCAGCGAGACCGCGCCGAGCTGCTGCGAGTCGAGGTCCGGCCGGAAGGGGGCCCCGTCGAAGACCAGCACGGCACGGGCGCCCTTGGCACGGCAGAACGCCGCGACGCGCCTCAGGACCTCGGCCCGGCCGTCACCCGGCACCGCCGGGCCTCCCCAGGATCCGAGGAGGTTGTTGCCGTCGATGAGATAAGGCACGTTCCGCCCGCCTCCGGTGCGGGCGCGCCGGCCGTCAGATCTGCAGCAGCCTCCGCATGAAGCTCTGGCGCTGCAGCAGCCCCTTCTTCAGGAACAGCTCCTCGATCTCCCCCTGGTCGAGGAAGAAGCCCTCGCAGAAGGAGCAGCGGTCGATCTCGATGCCCTCGAGCTTCTCCGTCTTCATGTCGTGGCCGCACTTGGGGCACTTCATCCAGTGGAGCTGCTTGCGCTTCGTGCGCTGCTCCTGCGTCTCTTTGGCCTGGCGCTCCTTTTCCCGCTTCTCCCGCGCCTTGCGGGCATCCTCGAGCAGTTTCTTCTCGTTCAGCAGGAACCAGTCGTCTTCCCGTGTGCGGCTCCGCTCGTCCAAGGGCACCTCCTCGATCAGTCTAGCGGGGCCCTCGAAATCATGTCAACAAATGTAGCCGAACGTGCTATAGTTTTTGGAGATTCTGGCACGCGCAGCCGGGGGCGGTCCCGGGCCGACGCGGGCAACGGAGGGCGGATGGCGGAAGCGTTCCCGGTCAGCGGGAACATCGAGCCGGCGTCGTTCCCTCACCTCCTCGTGGATCTGCACCGCCACGGGGCCACGGGATCGCTCAAGGTCACCGGCGCGCTGCATCCCAAGGCTCTCTACTTCCGGGGAGGCCGCATCCTCTTCGGCTCCTCGAACGACCCGCGAGACCAGCTCGGCGCCATCCTCATCGAGAGCGGGCGCATCACGCGCGAACAGCTCGACGAGGTCAACGCGAAGGTCGGCCCCGGTAACCCCCTCGCCAAGGTCCTGGCCGAGAGCGGCTTCGTCAACCAGCGCGAGCTGGGCGACGCGGCCCGGGTCAAGGTCGAGCGGATCCTGGCCGACGTGCTCTCCTGGGACGCCGGGACGTTCGAGTTCGAGGACGGGGTCCTTCCGAAGGGGGCGGTCGACCTCAAGCTGTCGACCGAGCGCCTCCTGCTCGCAGCGGTGCTGCGGGTGCCGGACCGGACCTTCGCCCTGCGCCACGTCGACCTGGCGACCGTGCTCGAGCGGATGCCCGAGGGCGAGGCCGCCCTCTCCGAGGTGCGCGCCGAGGTATGGCCGCTGCTCGAGCGGCTAGACGGCCAGCGCACCCTCAAGGACGCGGTGGCCCTCACGCGCCTCGACGAGTTCGAAGCCGCCAAGACCGCGGCGGCGATGCTGTTCCTCGGCATCGTGCGCCTCAGGGCGCGAGACGGCGAGGAACTCGACCTCGCGCAGGAGGCCCGGAGCGGGTTCCTCCCGGAGCCCGAGCCGACGGGCTTCGCTCTCTCGGAGCCGGAGCCCCCGGCCCTTGCCGTCGTCCAGCCGGAGCCCGCCAGCTCGGCCGACACGGTCCTCTTCGCCGCCGTCCCCCAGGCCGCCGAGCCACCGGTCGCAGCCGAGCCGTTCCCGGCCGCGGCTCCGGCCGAGCCGGAAGCGATCCCGGGCGCCCCGAGCTTCACGATGGAGAGCGAGTGGCCGCGCCGGCCGACGGACACGGTGCCGGGCGACCAGCCGGTCTACGTGCCGCCGGTGCCCGAGCCTCCGCCGGAGCCCGCCTTCGAGCCTCCGCCCCTCGTCGCTCCGGCCTACGTCCCTCCGGTCGAGGCCTCCCCCGCGAGCCCGGTGCCCGCGATCCTCCCGCCTCCCGCCCCGTCCTCGCGCCCGACCCAGGAGGACCTCGCCGCTCTGGACGCACTGCTCAATCCCTCGGCTTCCGGACAGCTGGGCAGGGCGACCGTCGAGCCGCCGCGTTCGGAGAAGTGGGAGCCACAGTTCCGCCCGCCCACGACCCCACCGCGCCGGATCACGGCCCGTCCCCCGGCGCCCTCGTCGTCGCGCGTCGCGGTCATCGCGGCCGGCATCGGTGGCGTTGCTCTCGCCACGGTCGCCGCGTGGTACTTCCTCCTCCGCACGCCTGCACCCGCGCCGCTCCCCGCTGCCACGGCGCAGGCGGCCCCTGCGCCCGAGCCCACCGTCGTGCCGACGGTTGAGCCGACCGCCGCGCCCGCCGCCGTGCCCGCCGCGACCGCGACCCCGGCAGTCCTCCCGGTCCCCTCACCCACGTCCACCCCCACGCCGGCGCCCACGCCGGCGCCCGCGAGCGCGCCGCGAGCGACACCTCCCAGGCCCGTGGGGACCGACGCTCGAGCGCTGCTGCGACAGGGTTCCCTGCCGGACGCCGCTCAGGCGTTCGCGGCCTCGATGGCGCCCGCCGCGCACGGCCGGTTCAGCCTCCAGCTCCTCGTGGCCTGCGCACCGGAGAACGTGCAGAAGGCCATCACCGCCGTGCCCGCCGACGAGCTCTTCATCTTGCCGGTCAGCCTGAAGGGCCGCGCCTGCTACCGTCTTTGCTGGGGCGTCTACGATAGTCGGCCCGCGGCAGAGGCGGCGGCCGCCGCCCTGCCCTCCTACTTCCGGCAGGGAGCCGCACCGCGCCTGTCGCCGCTCGCCGAGCTGCTACCCTGAGCGTGTCCGCCCGGGTCCTGCTGCCCGCCGTCCTCGCCGCCCTCGCCGCGACTTCGGCGGCCGACTCCGTCGTCCTCACCAGCGGGCGGGTGATCGAGGCCGACCAGGCCTGGTTCGAGGGCTCCGAGCTGCGCTACCGCCGCAACGGCGCGGTCTTCGCCGTCCCCCGGTCCCTCGTGGCCCGGGTGGACGCCGCCGTCGGCGCGGCCGGCGAGGACCCCGACACGCGCCGGAGCCGGGAGCGCCTCGCGGCGGGGGACCCGGCGGAAGCCCTGCGTTTCGCCCGGATCGCCCTCTTCCGCGAGCCCTCCTCCGTGCCGGCCCTCCAGGCGCTCTGCGCCGCCCAGGTCGCGCTCGGCGACGCCGAGCGGGCCCGCGAGAGCGCCGCGACCGCCCTCGGCCTCGAGCCGGGCAACCCGGTCTCGCTGGAGCTGATGGGAGACGCCCTCGCCGAGGGCGGTGACTTCGCCTCGGGGAGGGAGAACTACCGCCTCTCCCTCGAGGTGGCGGAGAACCCGCGCGTGCGGAGGAAGCTGGACGCCCTCGGCACCTCCGCGGCCTCCGTCTCGAGCGCCCGGTTCCGGATCTCCTACGACGGCGCCGCGGACGAGCCCCTGGGCCTCTCCGTCCTGCGCGTGCTCGACGGGGCCTGGGAGGAATACGAGCGGCGGCTCGGCTTCGCGCCCGGCCTCCCGGTCAACCTGGTCCTGCAGACCGCCACCAGCTTCAGGGACACGACGCGTGCGCCCGAGTGGGTGGCGGCCTGGAACGACGGGACGATCCGGGTGCCGGTCAGGGGCCTCGAGCAGCCGACGCCGGGGCTCGTCCGGGTGCTGCGCCACGAGCTCGCCCACTCGTTCGTGGCTTCTCGAGTCGGCGCCGGGTGCGCCACGTGGCTGCACGAGGGGCTGGCGCAGTGGCTCGAGGGCGGCGACCCGGAGCGCGAGGACGGGACCCTCGCCCGCCGCGCCCGACGCTCCCGTTTGCGCTCTCTCGAGTCGCTGGAGCCGCCCTTCGTCGGGCTGTCCGAGGCAGACGCCACGGTGGCGTACGCGCAGAGCCTCTCGGCAGTGGCCTACCTGCTGAGACGGGGCGGCGAGGCGGGCGTGCGCGCTCTCGTCGACGCGCTGGGCCGGGGCCTCTCGACCCGCCAGGCCCTGGAGGCGGCCTTCGCACTCGGCTACTCCGACCTGCAGCGGGAGTGGGAGGCCCACCTCGCCGGGGTGGGCTCCCACACGGCACCCGCATCTTGAGAAGCGTTCGCGGAGCGGGCCTGTAAGCCGGATTCTGTTCCCGCCGCCTCGCCCGGCCGGCTCTCGCCGGCGAGGCTGCGCGACGGGTGGTGATCATTCCTCTAGCCCCGCGGTTACCCGCGGGGTCCAGCAACCTACCCGGGGGCTTCGGCCGGGCCAGCCTCAAACGCCCCCCTATTCGGCCTTGCTCCGCGTGGGGTTTTCCCTGTCCCGCCCTGTCACCAGGACGGCGGTGCGCTCTTACCGCACCTTTTCACCCTTGCCACCCGCGGCGTCTCCGCCGCGGGTTCGGCGGTATCGTTTTCTGTGGCACTTTCCCTGGGGTCGCCCCCGCTGGCGGTTAACCAGCACGCTGCCCTTCGGAGTCCGGACTTTCCTCCCCGGCGGATCCGCTGCCGCGGCGATCACCCGGCCCGCTCCGCGAACGCTCTAGATTACACTACCTTCAAGGAGTGGTGCGGGTTCCCCCGTCCCCTCGCGAGGGTGTCGCAAGATGTCTTCAACGCGACCGGCGCGGCTCAAGTCCCTCGACGTCTTGCGTGGGGCAACCATCGCCGCGATGATCCTCGTGAACAGCCAGGGTGCGCACGAGGACGCCTACCCGCAGCTTCAGCACGCCGCGTGGAACGGCTGGACGTTCGCGGACACGATCTTCCCCTTCTTCCTCTTCATCGTGGGCGTCTCGCTCACGCTTTCGACGTCGGCGCGGATGGAACACGGGGGCGACCGCGCTTCCCTGGTCTGGCACGCCGTGCGAAGGTCGCTACTGCTCTACGGCTGTGGCGTGTTCATCGATCTCCTGGTCTTTCCCTATCGCCGGTCCCCGTACTTTGCCTACCGGGATCATCTCCAGCTCACCGGCGTACTGCAGAAGATCGCCGTCTGCTATCTCGTGGCCTTCCTCATCTTCCTCTGGGCGGGCCGGCGAGGGGTGATTCTCGGGATCGTGGGCCTGAACCTGATCTATCTCGGCGCCCTGTTCTTCTACCCGGTGCCCGGCTGCGGTGCCGGCATCCTCACCCCGGAGTGCAACTTCCCGGGCTTCTTCGACGGGATCGTGCTCAGGGGCCACACGTGGGGCGTTCCGACCATGCAGGATCCGGATGGGCTCGGGGCCGTTCTCCCGGCCGTCACAACGGTGCTGTTCGGAGTGCTGGCCGGGCTGCTCCTGCTGGCCGAGTCGCGCCCCCGGCCGCGACTCCTGTGGCTGGCCGGAGGGGGGCTCGGGCTGGTCGCCGCAGCCGGAGTGTTGGCGAAGTGGATACCGGTCAACAAGCCGCTCTGGACCACGTCCTACGCCGTCCTGACGGCCGGACTGGCGGCGATCGGTCTGGCTCTCCTGTACTGGGTGGTTGACGTTCGGCAGTGGGGACGCGGGTTCAAGCCGCTGGAGATCCTCGGATTGAACGCGGTTGCCGCCTACCTGGCCTCCCGACCCCTGGATCACGTTCTCCGGGTCCACGTATTCGGAGAGTCGCTATACACCGACGTCGCCCGGCGGCTGGCGAGCCCGCCGAATGCGTCCCTGCTGTTTGCGATCACGGTCCTGATGGCCGTCTATCTGGTCGTCTGGCTCATGTACCGCCGACGCTGGTTCCTGAAGTTCTAGGCGAGCGGGCGCGCCCCGGTCACCCGTCCGTCTCCTGGCTGATGTGGTAGGACTCGAGCTTCTTGTAGAGGTTCGAGCGCGGCGTTCCGATGGCCGCGGCCGTGGCCGAGATGTTCCAGCCGTTCTCGCGCAGCTTCTGGACGAGGAAGGCGCGCTCCGCGCCCTCCTTGAAGTCCCGGAGCGTGCCCGGGTTGCCCGCCGGCGCCGGCTCCTCGGCCGGCCGCCGCAGCACCTCGCTCAGGTGCTCGGGCCGCACGAGGTCGTCCTCGACCATGATCAGCAGCCGCTCGACGGCGTTCTTGAGCTCGCGGACGTTGCCGCGCCACGGGTGCCGGGCGAGCGCCTCGATCGCCGCCGGGGTGAAGCCCCGCGGCCTCACGTTGTTCTCGGCGCAGAACTGCCGGACGAAGTGCTCGACGAGGGGCGGGAGGTCCTCGAGGCGCTCCCGCAGCGGCGGGACGCGCACCGGCACGACGGAGAGGCGGAAGAAGAGGTCCTCCCGGAAGCGGTCCCGGGCGATCTCCTCGTCGAGGTCCTTGTTGGTCGCGGCGATCACCCGCACGTCCACCTGGATGGTCTTCTGGGAGCCGATCCGCTCGACCTCGCCCTCCTGCAGGACCCGCAGCACCTTGGCCTGGGTGCGCAGGCTCATGTCGCCCACCTCGTCGAGGAAGATCGTGCCCTTGTGGGCGAGCTCGAACTTGCCGATCTGCTTCTCGGTGGCCCCCGTGAACGAGCCCTTCTCGTGGCCGAAGAGCTCGCTCTCGATGAGCTCCTCCGGGATCGCCGCGCAGTTGACCTGCACGAAGGCCTCGTCTCTCCGGTTCGAGTTGCGGTGGATGGCGCGGGCCACCAGCTCCTTGCCCACTCCGCTCTCGCCCGTGATCAGCACGGTGGCGTTCGTGGGGGCGGCGCGCCGGACGGCGTCCCAGGCCTTCTCGAGGGCGGGGCTGCGTCCCACCATCCGGTAGCGGTCGTCGAAGCTCAGCTTCAGCCGCCGGTTCTCCTCCGCGAGCCGCTGCTGCCCCAGGGCGTTGCGGGCGGCGATCAGGACCCGCTCGCCGTCCGGTGGCTTCTCGATGAAGTCGAAGGCCCCGAGCTTGACCGCCTCGACCGCCGTCTTCACCGTCCCGTGGCCGGAGAGGATCACCACCGGGGGCGAGGCGTCCCTCTCCCGCAGACGCCGGAGGACCTCGAGCCCGTCCATCTGGGGCATCTTGATGTCGAGCAGGACGAGGTCGGGCGCCTCCTGCTCCGCCATCTTCAGGCCCACCGGGCCGTTCGCGGCGAGCAGCACCTCGTACCCGTCGTACTCGAAGATCATCTTCAGGGACGAGCGGACCGCCTCGTCGTCGTCCACGACGAGCACCCTGGGCTTCACGGCCGCTTCTCCACCTCGATGCGGGTGAGGAACGAGGTCTTCTCGCCGGGGCGGAACACGTAGAGCCAGGCCGGGTCCCCCGGGGCGAGCCCTCCCACCACCCGGCGGTACGAGGCGACGTCGGGAGTCGGCTGGCGGTTGACCTCCACGACCAGGTCGCCCTCCTCGAGGGCGTCCGTCCCCGGGTCGGCCCCGAGGATCTCGCGGACCACCACGCCCACGCGGTCGCGCGGCACGCGCATCTCGGCGCGCGCGGCCGCGGGGAGCACGGCGACGGAGAGCCCCAGGGCGTCACCCTTCTTCGCGGGCGCGGCCGGGGGCTTCTCCCCGTCCGCCGCCTCGTCGTCGTCCGCGGACCTCTCCTCGAGCCGCGCGTTGAGGGCCAGGGGTCGCCCGTCGCGTACGAGCCCGAGGCTCACCTCGGTCCCCGGTCGCAGGGACGAGATCGTCTTCACGAGGGCGTCCCCGTCCTCGATCGCCGTGCCCGAGACCGAGGTGATCACGTCCCAGCGCCGCAGTCCTGCCGCCGCCGCCGGCTCGCCCTCCACCACCTCGAGGACGAGCGCACCCCGCGCCTCCGGCAGCCCCACCATCTTCGCCAGGTCGGGGTCGAGCTCCTGGAGCTGGATCCCGAGGTACCCGCGCTGGACGCGGCCGTGCTCGCGCAGCTGACCGATGACGGCTCGGGCCACGTTGACGGGGACGGCGAAGCCGATGCCCTGCGCCTCGCTCGAGACCGCGGCGGAGATGCCGACCGCCTCTCCCTCGAGGTTCACGAGGGGACCGCCGGAGTTGCCGGGGTTGATGGCGGCATCGGTCTGGATGTAGGCGTCGAAGGACTGGTTGAAGATCTTCCGGCCCTTCGACGAGACGACGCCCACCGTGACCGTGTGGTCGAACTCGAGGGGGTTGCCGATCGCGGCCACCCAGTCCCCGACGCGCAGGCGGTCGGAGTCTCCCAGCCGCACCGTGGGCAGGCCCCTGGCCTCGACCTTGAGCAAGGCGAGGTCGGTGTTGGGGTCGGAGCCCACGCGCCGGGCGGGCAGCTCCCGGCCGTCGGCGAAGCGCACCCGCACGCGGCCCGGCCCCGGCACGAGGTGGTGGTTCGTGAGGATGTAGCCGTCGGGTTCGATCACGAAGCCCGAGCCCTCGCCCCGCCGGGGGACGTCGAGGGCCGGCGCGTCGAGGATCCCCTCGTGGGGGTTCTCGCGCACGTCCTCGATGACGTCGACGTGCACCACGGCGGGGTTGACCCTCGCCACCACGTCCGCGAGGGAGGGCGGGGTCCCGCCGAAGCCCGGGGGAGCCTCGGGCGCCCTCACGCGGCCGCCGCCGGCGGCCTGCCAGGAGAGCGCCGCGGCGAGGGCGGCCGCGAACAGGAAGCCCGTTAACGATGCGACGCGCGTCATCAGAACAGTATAGCCTTCACCCTTCCGCGAGCAGGGCCCGGAAGGCCGCCTCGTCGATCGTGCGCACCCCGAGCTCTCGCGCCTTGTCGAGCTTCGAGCCGGCCTCGCGGCCGGCGACGACGACCGAGGTCTTCTTCGAGACCGTGGACGTCACCCGCCCCCCCCGCGCCTCGATGGCCGCCTTCGCCTCCTCGCGCGTCATCGTGTCGAGCGTGCCCGTCAGCACGAACTGCATCCCCTGGAAGGCGAGCGATGCCGGGGCCGCCCCAGCCTCCGCGAGGCGCAGCCCCGCCGCTTCGAGACGCTCCAGGAGCCGGCGGTTCGCGGGGTCGCGGAACCACGCGTGCACCGACTCGGCCACGGCGGGGCCGATCTCGTAGATGTCGTCGATCGCCCCGACGGAGGCCTCGGCGAGGGCGCCGAGGCTCCGGAAGTGCCGGGCGAGGAGCATCGCCGCGCGCTCGCCCACGAACCGGATCCCGAGGCCGAAGAGGAGCCGGCGCAGCTCGCGCGACCGGCTCGCCTCGAGGGCGGCGAGCAGGTTCTTCGCCCCCAGGGACTCCCCCTTCTTGGCCTTGGGGGCGAAGAGGGGGGCGAGGTCCTCGAACTTCAGGTGGTAGAGGTCGGCGAAGTCCCGCACGAGGCCCCTCTCGGCGAGCTCGTGGACCACCACGTCGCCGAGCCCCTCGATGTCCATCGCCTCCCGGCGGGCGAAGTGCTTGAGGCGCTCCTCGATCTGGGCGGGACAGGAGGCGTTCGGGCAGCGCCGGTCCACCTCCCCCTCGGGCTTCACCGCGGGGGTCCCGCAGGCCGGGCATCGCTCGGGCGGCGCCCACGGCCGGGCGCCCTTCGGCCGCTTCTCCTCCACCACGCGGACCACCTTCGGGATGACCTCCCCGCCGCGCTCGATGAGGACGGTGTCGCCCACGCGGACGTCCTTGCGGGCGATCTCCTCCTCGTTGTGGAGCGTGGCCCGGCTCACCGTGGCCCCCGCGAGCGCGACCGGCTGGAGGTGGGCGACCGGCGTCAGCTTGCCCGTCCGTCCCACCTGCACCTCGATCGCCTGCACCACCGTCGCCGCCTGGGCCGCGGGGTACTTGTAGGCGATCGCCCAGCGGGGGAACTTCGAGGTGAAGCCGAGCTCCTGCTGCAGCGCGAAGTCGTTCACCTTGACCACGACCCCGTCGATCTCGTACTCGAGGCTCCCGCGCTTCCCACCCCACTCCTCGACGAACGCGAGGACCTCGCCGAGGCCCCGGCACAGGCGCGAGGCCGGGTTCGTGCGCAGGCCCCACGAGCGCAGCCTCTCGAGGGCCTCCCACTGGCCGCGGGGGGGCCACCCGCCCTTCACGTGGGCCACCGCGTACAGGAAGGCGTCGAGGCCCCGCCGCGCCACCACCCGGGCGTCGAGGCTCTTCATCGTCCCCGCCGCCGCGTTCCTCGGGTTGGCGAACGGCTCCTCCTCCGCCTCCTCCCGCTCGAGGTTGATCGCCTCGAAGCGGGTGCGCGGCAGGTACACCTCGCCGCGCACCTCGAGCTCCTCGGGGACGCCCTCGCCCCGAAGCACCAGCGGGATCGCGCGGATGGCCCGCACGTTCGGCGTCACGTCGTCCCCGCGCACGCCGTCGCCGCGGGTCACCGCCCGCGCGAGCCGCCCCCCCTCGTAGTGGAGCGCCATCGAGAGCCCGTCGATCTTGAGCTCCGCCACGTACTCGATCTCGCGCGGGCCCACCGCCCGGAAGATCCGCTCCTCGAACTCCCGCAGCTCCTCCTCGGAGTACGTGTTGTCGAGGCTGAGCATGGGGACGCGGTGGACGAAGGCCGGGAACTCCTCGGAGGGCTTCTCCCCCACCCGCTGGGTGGGGCTGTCCGGGGTCACGAGGTCGGGGAACTGCCCCTCGAGCTCGCGCAGCTCGCGCTCGAGCGCGTCGTACTCCTGGTCGGTGATCTCCGGCCGGTTGAGCGCGTAGTAGAGGTGCTCGTGGCGCCGGATCTCGTCTCGCAGCGCGGCGACCCGCTTCTCGGCCTTCTCTCGGGAGCTCATCGGCGGCGGGACCGCCCCGGCCTCAGTGGTCGCGGGCGAGGATGAAGGCGGGAAGCGCCTCGAGCGCCTCCCGGTACGGCGAGGCCTCGAAGGCGAGGAGGTCGCGGCGGGCGAGGTCGGCGTAGCGCTCGGCGAGGCGGCGCGCCTCGTCGAGGGCGCCCACCTCCCGGGCCATGCGGACGAGCTCCTCCCGGGTCACCCGGGAGAAGCTGCGGTCGTCGAGGACGGCCTTGACCTTCTCGGTGGCCGCGCGCCCGCCCCGCCGGAGGAGGTAGATCATGGGCAGGGTGACCTTCCCCTCGCGCAGGTCGTTCGCCACGGGCTTGCCGAGCGTCTTCTCCTCCGCCGTGAAGTCGAGAAGGTCGTCGACCATCTGGAAGCAGAGTCCGAGGTTCAGGCCGTAGCTCGCGAGGGCGCCCTCGCGCTCCTCTCCCACCTCGCCGAGGATCGCCCCGATGCGGGTGCAGGCGGCGAAGAGGTCGGCCGTCTTCCTGCGGATCGTGTCGAGGTGGTCCTCCTCCGCCACCTGGAGGTCCCCGTTCCTCTCGATCTCGAGGATCTCCCCCTCGATGAGGCGGAGGGTCACGTCGGAGAGCAGGCGCATGATCCGCAGGTTGTCCTGGGAGAGGACCATGGCCATCGACTTCGTGTAGAAGAAGTCGCCGAGGAGCACGGTGATGTCGTTGCCCCAGCGGCTGTTCACGCTGCGGCGGCCGCGGCGCGTGGTGGCCTCGTCGATGATGTCGTCGTGCAGCAGGCTGGCGGTGTGGATGAACTCCACGGTGGAGGCCAGGGTCACCGCGCGCTCGCCCCGGTAGCCGCAGAGCCGGCTCGCCAGGAGGAGGAGGGCGGGCCGCACCCGCTTGCCCCCGCCCTCCTGGATGTAGCGGCCGATCTCGCCCACCAGGCGGACGTCGGAGCGAACCTGCGAGCGGAAGATCTCCTCCACCCGGTCGAGGTCGTCGTCGACGAGGCGCACGATGTCCTTGAGCCCCAGGACGCTCTGCCGGCCGAGAGGGTTCACCGCGGCCACGCGCTACCTGCGGTTCGTGAACTGCATGTCGATGCCCAGGTCGGTGCCCTTGAGCATCTGCATGACCGCCTGCAGGTCGTCCTTGCTCTTCCCGGACACGCGCAGCTGGTCGCCCTGGATGGCGGCCTGGACCTTGAGCTTCGTGCCCTTGATGAGCTTGACGATCTCCCGGGCCTTCTCGGTGGGAATGCCCTTCTGGAGGGTCACCCGCTGCCGCACCGTGCCGCCGAGCGCCTGGTCGATCGTCTCGAACGAGAGCGCCTTCAGGGGCACGCTGCGCTTCACTAGTCGCCCCTCGAGCACGTCGCGCACTGCCTTGAGCTTGAACTCGTCGGACGAGGCGAGGAGGATCTCCTCCCCCTGGAGGTCCACCGAGGAGCCGCTCCCCTTCAGGTCGAAGCGGGTCTGGATCTCCTTCATGGCCTGGGCGATCGCGTTCTTGACCTCCTGGAGGTCCACGCTGCTCACGATGTCGAACGAGCTATCGGCCATCGGGATCGCTTCTGGACTTGGGGGCTCGCGTCGCACACCGCGACGCCAGAGCTAAAGTGACGGATTCGCGGCGCGTTGTCAAACGCGCGGGGCGCTACACCAGGCGACGGAAGAGACGCGCGTAGTTGCGCTGGGCGAGGCTCCCGACCGCCTCGGCGGTCGAGCCCCGCAGGGCCGCCACCTTGCGCGCCACGTCCACCACGAACGCGGGCTCGTTGCGCTTCCCGCGGTGGGGGGGCGGGGCGAGGAAGGGCGCATCCGTCTCGATCAGGAGACGGTCCTCGGGGACTTCACGGGCCACCTCCTGGATGACCTCCGCCCGCGGAAACGCCACGATCCCCGAGAAGGAGATCGAGAGGCCCACGGCGAGAGAGCGCCGGGCCAGCTCCAGGCCGCCCGTGAAGCAGTGGATGACGCCTCCGGCCTCGGCGGCGCCTTCCTGCTCCAGGATGTCGGCGGTCTCTGTCGTCCGCCTCCCGGGTGTGCACCACGATCGGCAGCCCCACGTCGCGGGCCAGCCGGATCTGCCGCCGGAACGCCTCCCGCTGCGCGTCCCGCGGCGAGTGGTCGTAGTGAAAGTCGAGGCCGATCTCCCCGATCGCCACGATGCGGCCCTCCCGGGCGAGCCCCCGCAGCTCGTCGTACGCCGCCTCGTCCGCGACCCGCGCCTCGTGGGGGTGCACCCCGGCGGTGGCGGGAAGGCCGAACCGCGCCGCCACGTCGAGCGCCCGCCTTTGGCCCCCGCTCCCGTCCACGCCGCCCACCACCAGCATCTCCGCGAGGCCGGCCTCGCGCGCCCGGGCCACGACCTCCTCCCGATCAGCGTCGAACTGCGGCATGTCGATGTGGCAGTGGCTGTCGATCATTCGCCTACCGGCACTCGCTCTGGACGTAGCCGAGGGACTTCAGGTTCTCGCACTGCTCGCGGGAGAGCTCGGCCGTCTCGGACGCCGCGGGGCCCCGCCGGGCCAGCCGCAGCGTCCACGCGTGCAGCGCCTGGCGGTAGTACGCGGTGCGCAGCGGCTCGCGCGCGACGAGGTCGCGCGTCTCGCCCGGGTCCTCCTGCAGGTCGTACAGCCACTCCTCGCCGGTCTGCGTGTAGTAGAGGTACTTGAACCGCTCGTCGCGCAGGGCGTAGCGCGGGCGGTCCCAGACGGTCCGCGACAGGACCGCGGGCTTGCCCGGTGCGCCCTCGATCACGGGCAGGAGGCTGCGTCCCTGGAACTCCCGGTCCGAGCCGCCCTTCCCCGGGCCGCCGAAGACGTCGGCGATCGTCGGGGCCAGGTCGAGGAGGTCGGCCAGAGCGGCGACACGCTTCGCCCGCCGGCCCGGTCCCCTTCGGGAAGCGCACGATGAGCGGGACGTGCACGCTCGGCTCGTAGAGGTGGACGTTGTGGCCGATCCAGCCGCGCTCGAAGAGCTCCTCGCCGTGGTCGGCGGCGACGATCACGACCGTCTTCTCCCAGAGGCCCTCGCTCCTCCATCGCCTGCCGCAGCGCCCCGACCTCCTGGTCGGCGAAGGCGAGGTTCCCGTCGAACAGGCGCACGAGGTGCTCGCGCTCGGCCTCGCCGAACGGGCGGCGGCCCTGGTTGACGTCCGTGAACCAGGCGGCGTCGCGCCGGGCGGCCTTCGGGATCGGGCCGTCCGGCCCGAACTTCGTGTCGAACGGCGGCTCGGGGTCGTACGGGAAGTGGGGCTCGCGGAAGTGGACGTAGGCGAAGAAGCGCCGGTCGCGGTTGGCGGCGAGCCACGGCGGCAGCGCCTGGCGGAAGACGTCGCCGCGGCTGCCGAGCGTGCGGAACACCTCGTGGAACTCGACGAAGCCGCGGTCGAAGCCGAAGCCGGCCCCGGCCACGGCGTTGGCCACGAAGCCCGCGGTGTGGATGCCCTGGGCCGAGAGGAGCTCGGCGAGGGTCAGGCGGTCCTTCGGGAGCCGGGCCGAGAAGGACACCTCGCTGTGGTGCCGGTCGGGGTACTGCGAGGTCCACACCGACGACATCGCCCCCAGCGTGTAGACGGCGGGCGTCGTGACCCGCTCGAAGACGACGCCCTCGCGCCGGCGATCCGGTCGATCTCGGGCGTCGTCGGCCGGCCGTACCCGTAGGCTCCGAACTCCTGCGCCCGGCCGGCGTCGAGGATGACCAGCAGCACGTTCGCGCCGGACAGGCTCTTGCGCGGAGCGCGTCGGCCCGGGCGTCGTCCTCGGCCGATACGCGGCTCGCGGCTCCAGCGGGTCGCTGCCGCCCGCCCCGACGACGCGCGGCGCCACGTACCGGCCCCAGGCGAAGCGCGGGCGCCGGCCTCCCCCACGGCGAGGCCGATGCGGACGATGTCACCGGCGCTCCCGGGCAGGCGCACGGCCTGCTCGCCCACCGCCTTCGCCCGAGCGTCGAGCACCGCGGCTCCACAGCTCCCGCTCGCCGCCGGTCGCGCTCTCGACGGTGACGCGGAAGGACGCGGCCCCCGCCGCCGCCCGCGCGGCGGCGAGCAGCTCCGGCGTGAAGCGCAGCTCCGCCGCGGGCGGCAGCTTCAGGGCGAAGCGGACGACGGCGGGCCCGAGCAGGTCGAGGCTCGGCACGCCCTTCTCCTCCCCGACGGCAAACGGCCGGGGAGCATCGCGCCCGAGGAGGTCCTCGAGCGAGGGGTCGGATGCGGGGCCCGTGACCAGCGTGTAGAAGGCCGCGGCGAGCTGTCGCTTGTCGAGGCTCTTCGGGTCGGCGTCGGTCGGCGAGGCGGTCGCCCCGAAGACGAAGCGCAGGCGGTTGTCGCCCGGCCTCTGCGCCGACGCAGGCAGGGCGATGCGGTAGCGGTGCCGGACGTCGTTCAGCCGGAAGCCTCCACCCTCGCGCCGTTGAGGCGGACCTCGACCGACTGCTCCCGCACCCCGCGGTAGGGGGCGGCGTCGAGGATCGCGAGGCGCGGAGGACCGTCTCCCACTGGAAGACCACCTCGGCCTCCCCCTTCGACCAGAGGAAGGGCTCCTCGGCGCCGCCGGCCTCGCGGTAGAAGCCCTCGGCGAGGCGCGGCTCGGCCGCCGGCGTCCCGAAGCGCAGCACGTCGGCCGCCGACCAGGTCTCGCGCGACGGGCACGCGCGCGACGAGGTCGTACACGACCGCCTTCGGCCGGCCGGGGCAGGCCGGGCGCAGAGCGCGGACGCCGCCAGCGCGAGCGCCGGCGAGGGCGCACGTCGGCTCACTTCACCTTCGTTCCCGGCGCCACCTCGGCGTCGAACGTGCACAAGATGGCCTTCCCGTCGATCGACCCGGCCAGGACCATCCCGTTCGACTCGACGCCCATGAGCTTCGCCGGCTTCAGGTTCGCGACGAGGACGACGGTCTTGCCCCACGAGCGCCTCGGGCTCGTAGGACTCGGCGATGCCCGCGACCACCTGCCGCGTCTCGTCGCCGAGGTCCACCTGCAGCTTCACGAGCTTCTTCGAGCCGCTCACCTTCTCGGCGGCGGTGACCTTCGCCGCCCGCAGCTCGACCTTCGCGAACTCGGAGATGTCGATGCGGTCGCCGGCCGGGAGCGGGCACGGCCGCCGGCACGGCGGGCGCGGCGGCGGGGCTCGGGCTTCGGGGCGGCGGGAGGGGTCGTCTCGGACACGGGTGTCTCCTTCTTGTCGCTCGGTCTTGTCGACGCGCGGGAACAGGGGCGCGATCGTCCCGAGCGGCGCGCCGGGCGCGAGGCGCCCCCAGGCGAGGTCGTCCGGGCCCGGCTCGCGCTCGCCGAGGCCGAGCATGGCGAGGATGCGCACGGCGGCGCGCGGCATGACCGGCGAGGCCAGCACCGCGACGAGCCGGACGCCCTCGAGCAGCCGGTAGAGGAACGCGTCGAGCTCGGCGCGGCGCGCGGGGTCCTTCGCCAGCGACCACGGCTCCACGGCCACGATCGCTCTGGTTGAGCTGCGACACCCACGACCACAGACTCGCCGAGCGCCCCGCGAACTCGATCTGCTCGTAGCGATCGAGCACGCCGCCCCGGAGGCGCCTGCCGTCCCGGGGCCGCATCCCGCTCGAGGCCGACTCGACCCCGGGCGTCGCCCCCGGCCGCCGGGCGCGGCGGCACCTTGCCGTCGCAGTACCTCGCCGCCATCGTGAGCGCGCGGGAGACCAGGTTGCCGAGGTCGTTGGCGAGGTCGGCGTTGTAGCGGGCGACGAACGCGGCGTCGGTGAAGTCCCAGTCGGCGCCGTACGGGGCCTCGCGCAGCAGGAAGTAGCGCGCGGCGTCGGGGCCGAGCTGCTCGACGAGGGCCACGGGGTCGATCACGTTGCCCGTGGTCTTCGAGAGCTTCCGGCCGTCCTTGGTGATGAAGCCCTGGGCGAACTCGCGGTTCGGCAGCAGCGACGCCCGCGGCGTGCAGGATCGCCGGCCAGTAGAGGCAGTGGAAGCGGATGATGTCCTTGCCGAGCAGGTGCAGCCGCTCGTCGCCGCCCGCCCAGTAGCGCCGGTACGCCTCGCCGTCGTCCGCGTAGCCGAGGGCGGTGATGTAGTTCGAGAGCGCGTCCACCCAGACGTAGAGGACGTGGTCGGGCTGCTCGGGGACCGGGATCCCCCACTTCACGCGCGCGCGGCTGACGCTGAAGTCCTTGAGGCCCTGCTTGATGACCCCGAGGATCTCGTTGCGCCGCGACTCGGGGCGGATGAGCAGCCGGTCGCTCTCGATCGTCTCGCGCAGCCACGCCTCGTACGCCGAGAGGCGGAAGAAGAAGTTCTCCTCCTCCGTCCACTCGCACGCCCGCTCGTGGTCGGGGCACACGTTGCCGGGCTGGCGCAGCTCGTCCTCGTCCTTGAAGCCCTCGCAGCGCGGGCAGTACCAGCCCGCGTAGCTGCCCGAGGTAGACCGCGCCTCGCGGCCGTCGGGGGTCTTCGCCGCGCGCAGCCGCCCCCAGAGCTTCAGCACGCCGCGCCGGTGGACCTCCTCGGTCGTGCGGATGAAGCGGTCGTAGCGGACGTCGTACCGCTCCCACAGCGCGCGGAACGCGGCCGCGATCCGGTCGCAGTGCTCCTGCTCGGGGATGCCCTTCTCGCGGGCGATCCGCTCGATGTTCTGGCCGTGCTCGTCGGTGCCGGTGAGGAAGAAGACGTCGTGGCCGGCGAGCCGGCGCGCGCGGGTCAGGGTGTCGGCCGCGATCGTGGTGTAGGCGTGCCCGACGTGGGGCAGGTCGTTGACGTAGTAGATGGGCGTCGTGACGAGGAGCGTCCGCTTCGGGGTCGCTCATGGCTGCTTTCTTGCCGCGGCGCGCCAGGCGGCGAGGGCGGCGGCGAGGACCTCCTTCACCGCGACGCCCTTCTCGCCGGCCGCGCGCTGGCAGTCGTCGAACTCGGGCCAGGCGTTGTAGACGACCGCCGCCCGGCGGCCGATCTTGACACGGATCGGCCCGTAGGCCGTCTCGACGGTGGCCGCTCTCGCGCTCGAGGACGCGTGCGGTCCCACTCCTGCCGGCGCACGCCGAGGGTCGTCGTCTCGCGGAAGAGCAGCTCCTCGAGCGCCTCCCGCTCCGCCGGCTGCGGCGACGACCGTCACGAGGACGCCCGGCCGGCCCTTCTTCATCTGGACGGGCGTGAAGTAGGCGTCGAGCGCGCCCGCGGCCGAGAAGGCGCTCGAGGAGCGGCCCGAGCAGCTGGGGCGACGGCGTCGTCGACCTCGGTCTCGAGCACGAGGACGCGGTCGCCGGCGGGAGCGGCGGCCTCCTCTCCCACGATGAGCCGCAGGACGTTCGGCCGGCCCTTCGTCTCGCGCCCGCCCGCCCCGTGGCCGGTCGCCTCGATCCGCATCGGCGGCAGGCTGCCGTACGCGGTGGCGTGGGCGGTGACGAGCAGCGCGCCCGTGGGCGTCAGCAGCTCGCCCTCCCCTCCCCGTAGACGGGCACGCCGGCCACGAGCCGCGCGGTGGCGGGAGGCGGCACCGGGAAGGTCCCGTGGGACATCGTCACCGTCCCCGTGCCGACGTTGAGCGGCGAGGCGACGAAGCGCGCGGCGCCGAGCCAGCCGAGGGCGAAGACCCCGCCCACGATGTCGACGATCGAGTCGATGGCGCCGACCTCGTGGAAGTGGACCTTCTCGGGCGTCGGTGCCGTGGACCGCCGCCTCCGCCTCGGCCAGCCGCCGGAAGAGCGCCGCCGCACCGCTCCTTGACGTCGGCCGTCGAGCGAGAGCGCGTCGAGGAGCTCGAGGATGTGGCGCAGGTGCCGGTGGGCTGGGCCGCGCGTCCTCGACGACGACGTCGACCTTGGTCGCGGCGAGCCCGCTGCGGCTGACGCGCCGCGCCTCCAGGCGGTATCCCCCGAAGGGCAGCTTCGCCACCTCCTCGCGCAGCCGCTCGATCGGCAGGCCGAGGTCCACGACCGCGCCGAGGACCATGTCGCCCGAGGCCCCGCTCGCGCAGTCGAAGTAGACGATGCGGCTCACCGGATCCTCCTCACAGTACGCCCCTCTCCTTCAGGCTGACGTAGCGCCCCGCGCCGAGCACCAGGTGGTCGAGCACCTCGATGCCCATGAGCGAGCCCGCGGCGGCGAGGCGGCGGGTCAGCGCGAGGTCCTCGGCCGAGGGCTCGGGGTCCCCCGAGGGGTGGTTGTGAAAGAGGACGAGGGCGGCGGCCCGGGAGACGACCGCCTCCTGGAACACCTCGCGCGGGTGGACGAGGCTCGCGGTCAGGCAGCCCACGGAGACGACGGCCTCGCGCCGCAGTCGGTGGCGCGCGTCGAGGGCCAGCAGGCCGAAGGTCTCGACCGGCTTCGACGCGTAGCGCGGAAGGAGATAGCGGGCGGTCTCTCCCGGCGACTGCAGGAGGGAGCGGCGGCGCCGCCGTCGGACGCCAGCCGGGCCCCGAGCTCGAGGGCGGCGAGGAGGCGCGCCGCTTTCGCGCGCCCCAGGCCCCGGACCTGCTCGAGGTCGTGGAGGCTGCGCGAGGCGAGCGAGTGGAGGCCCGAGCCGAGAGATCCTCGGCCACGGCCAGGGCCGAGGCCCCCGGGGCGCCGGTGCCCAGGAGGGCAGCGAGCAGCTCGCGGCTGGAGAGCGCGGAGGGGCCCAGCTGGGCCAGCCGCTCGCGCGGCCGCTCCTCGAGCGGCAGTTCCTGAAGGTTCACGGTCTCTCCCCTCTTCCTTCGCCGAAACACCAGATGTTAACGGCCCGAGCCGCACGGCGTCCAAGCCCGGCACTGCGGGCCGGGCGGGACACGGGAGAGGCGACACCGCATAATGGCACTCCCATGCGCACTGCCGGGTCCGGTTCCCCGCGTCCGGTCGAGGTCCCCGTCGCCCTCGCCGTCACGGCCCTCGGTGTCGCGGCGATGCTGGGGGGCCCTCTCCTCGCGCACCGTCTCTCCCTGGGCTTCGGCATCCGGGCCCAGGTGGCCCTCGGCACCCTCCTGCTGGCCCTCCCCGCCGCCGCCGTCCTGGCCGCCCGGCCCGCCGCCGCCCGTGCGGCGCTCGGGACCGGCCCCATGACCCGCCGGGCGATCGCGATCTCGGCGCTTCTCGGCGCGGCGCTCTGGGTCGCGAGCCTCGGCCTCATCGAGACTCAGTCGCTCGCCTTCCCGCCCTCGGCCGAGACGCTCGACCTGTTCCGCCGGCTGCACGCCGCCCTCGCCCCCTCCGGCGTGCTGGACGGCCTCGTCTCCGTCGCCGTCATCGCCCTGCTGCCCGCGCTGTGCGAGGAGCTCGTGATGCGCGGCGTCCTCCTGCCGTCGCTGGCGGCCGTCACCTCTCCTGCCCCCGCCGTCGCTCTGACGGCGGGAGCTTTCGCCCTGATCCACCTCGACCCGATCCGTCTCCTGTTCACGTTCGTCCTCGGCCTGGTGCTCGGCCACCTGCGGCTGCGCACGGGGTCGCTGTGGCCGCCGGTGATCGTCCACCTGACCCTCAACGCCCTGACCTTCGCCGTGGCCCCCCTCGTCGACGACCCCTCGAAGCCCTACACGCCGCAGCCCCTGCTCGGCCTCGCTTGCCTCCTGGCCGGGGCCGCCGTGGCCTGGCCGCTGCTGCGGGCCCTCCCGCGGGAGCACGGCCGCCCGGCGTGATTGCCCTTTCCGGCAGCCCTGCTATCCTCGCCGGATGCGGATTCGCGTCGTCGTGACCGTCGCACTCGCGCTCGCCGGCGCCTCTGCTCACCTGCAGGCGCAGCCGGCAGACGTCGTCAAGGCCGTGCGCGCCGCCCACGGCTCCGTCCCCGCCTCCGCCTGGCGCGAGGGCCAGGTGATCGTCGCCTTTCGGCGGAAACCGGGGACAGGGACGCCGAGCGGGCGCTGCGCGCGGGCGGGGCCGGCGAGGTGCGTCGGTCCCGGTCCGGGAGCCGCTTCCTGGTGACGCTCGAGCCCGGCCTCGAGGTCGGCGACGCCGTGGCGGCGTTCGCCCGCATGCCGGAGGTGGAGTACGCCGAGCCGAACGGGATCGTGCGCCGGACCCAGGGGACCACCTTCAAGCCCGACGACCGCTACTACCAGTACCAGTGGAACCTCACCCAGGTGAACGCCGAGCGCACGTGGGGCATCCAGAAGGGCCAGTCCTCGGTGGCGGTGGCCGTTCTCGACAGCGGCGTCGCCTACGAGGACTACACCGACCCGCGCACACGCCAGGTCTTCCGCAAGGCTCCCGACTGGGGGGACACGAGGTTCCTGCCCGGCTACGACTTCGTGAACGACGACGCCCACCCGAACGACGACGAGTACCACGGGACGCACGTGGCCTCGACGATCGCCGAGGCCACGAACAACGGCCTCGGGGTGGCGGGCCTCGCCTTCGGCTGCGCCCTCATGCCGATCAAGGTGCTCGACCAGGACGGGGAGGGGACCTTCTTCGACGTGGCCGAGGGCATCGACTACGCCACCACGTACGCCGAGGGTGGGACGAGGCCGGTCAAGGTGATCAACATGAGCCTCGGCACCGAGAGCTTCAGCCAGACGGTCAAGGCCGCGGTGGACCGCGCCACCGCCGCCGGGGTCCTCGTCGTGGCCGCGGCCGGCAACTCCGCCAAGGGCATCGTCGAGTTCCCGGCCAACCTCTCGAACGTCCTGGCCGTGGGGGCCCTCGACGCCCGCAAGGAGAAGGCCCCCTACTCCAACTCCGGCGCGGACCTCGACTTCGTGGCCCCCGGGGGCAACTGCGACCGCGACGACAACGCCGACGGGTTCGGGGACTGCGTGTTCCAGCAGATGCCCGACCCGGACTTCGTGGAGCTCGGCCGCCACGACCAGTTCTGCTACTGCGGCCTCGACGGGACGAGCATGGCGACGCCCCACGTGGCGGCGGCGGCGGCGCTGCTGTTCTCCCAGGGCTTCACCGACGCGGCGGCGGTGCGCGCCGCCCTCGAGCAGGACGGCCGAGCGGCTCGGAGGCGCACCCGCCGGGGGCCGGAACGACACCTTCGGGAACGGCCTCGTCCAGCCCGCGGCGGCGCTCCCCGGGCTCGGCCTCGACACCGGCCCGAAGAAGTAGGGAGACCCGAGATGACCTCCCGGATGAGCAACCTCCTCGCGACCCCGGCGCTCCTCGCGCTCCTGGCCGTCCCCTCCACCGCCGGCGAGCTCGCGGTCGAGGGCCAGGGCGGCTACTTCGAGATGGCGGCCAAGGACTCGGCCACGGCGCTGTTCGGCTCGACCGGCGGCGGCACCTTCGGCGGCGCGGTGCGCTACACGTTCTGGCGCGGGGCCTTCGCGAGCGCCGGCTTCCGCACCTTCTCCAAGGACGGGCAGCGGGTCTTCGTGGCGTCGAGCACCGGCCCCGTCCAGGAGCTCGGCTTCCCGCTCTCGATCAAGATCGACTCGTTCCCCATCGTCGTCGGCTACCGCTTCCGCGACGGCCACCTCGTCGTGCCCTACGTCGCGGCGGGAGCGGCCGTCACGAAGTACCAGGAGACGAGCGAGGTCGCCGGCGAGAGCTTCGACGAGAGCCTCACCAGGACGGGCTTCACCGGCGCCGCGGGCGTCGAGATCGGGCGGGGCCTCTTCCGCTTCGGGGCGGAGCTGGGATACACGACGGTCGCGAGCGCGATCGGCGTCGGCGGCGTGTCGAAGGTCTACGGCGAGGACGACATCGGCGGCTTCCACGCCGTCGGCAAGCTCGTCCTCGCCTTCGGCATGCGCGGCTCGCCGCACTGAGTCGTTTGACAGCGCCGGCGGCTGGGGCCTACGATTCGGCGCTCTCCAATCACTCCCTCCAGCTTGAAGCGCGAGACGGCTACCGACGCGTCGCGAGAGGCGGCCGAGCCGGCCGTCTCCGGGCGTCCTGGCGAATGAGGAGGAACGACCGATGAGAACGAAGCTACGGACAGGGGCCGTCGTCGCGGCTGGCCTTGCCGCCGGCCTGGCTTCGCTGGCGGCGTCCGCGGCGAGGGCGGCCGACCGGCCGGCCCCGATGTCGCGGCACGAGCCCCGGATCACGGCTGCGGTCGCGGACCCGGAGGCCGGGACTCTCACGATCTTCGGCGAGAACTTCCGCGCGGGCGGCAGATTCCTGAAGGTCACTCTGGGAGGATCCGAGCCGCTCGTCGTGACCCTGGACACGGACACCGTCATCGGAGCCACGCTGCCCGACGGGATCGCGCCCGGAGACTACCGCCTGACGCTCGTGACCGGGCACGGCCAGAGCCGGCTCGACGAGTTCGACCTGACGATAGGCGGTGCCGGACCCGCCGGCCCGATGGGACCCGAGGGTCCCCAGGGCGAACCGGGGCCCCCGGGATCTCCGGGCCCCGAGGGGGATCCGGGCGTGCCGGGACCGCCGGGCCAGCCGGGCCCCCCGGGCGCGCCGGGGGTACCGGGACCCAAGGGAGACCCCGGCGCGGGCGTGCCCGTGGCGGGGAACCCGGGTGACATCATGATCTGGAGCGGCAACAACTGGGTCGCGCGCCCCCCGAGCCAGCTCGGCCCTCTCGACAAGGACAACATGCAGCCCTTCACGACGGTCAACTACGTCATCGCCCTGCAGGGAATCTACCCGAGCCGCAACGCAGCCGAGCCCTTCATCGGCGAGATCATGCTGTTCGCGGGCAACTTCGCGCCAAAGGGCTGGGCCACCTGCGACGGGCAGCTGATGGCCATCTCCCAGAACACGGCTCTCTTCTCCCTCCTGGGGACGACCTACGGAGGAAACGGCCAGACGACGTTCGCGCTCCCGGACCTTCGCGGCCGGGTTCCGATCCACACGGGCCAGGGCCTGGGGCTGACGCCGCGGACGCTCGGCGAGCAGGGCGGGGTCGAGAGGCACTAGCCGGTCGCCGAAGGTCGGTGGCCGCGTCGGCCCGGGCGGGTGCCCGGGCCGACGAACCCGACTTCGAGTATCCGGATGCCTCCCTGGAAATCGCTGGCGAAGGTCCTCCTGCTGGCTCTGGCCGTGCCGCCGGCCACGCACGGGCTGGCGGCGCGCGAGGGCGCCTCCGCGGGGACCCGGCGGTACGTCGAGGCCGTCCGCGCCCCCACCGGGCTCGTGCCCGGCCCGCGGCCCCGTCCGGTGGTGGTGGCGATCGTGGACGACGGGTTTCGCCTGTCCCACGAGGCCCTTGCCGCCTCGGTCTGGACGAACCCGAAGGAGCTGCCGGGGAACGGGGTCGACGACGACGGCAACGGCTTCGTCGACGACGTGCACGGGTGGGACGTCTCGGACGAAGACGCCGGGGTGGCTCCCCCGGACGACCGGCTGGCCGAGTACAGCCACGGGACGCACCTCGCCGGCATCGTGACGCAGCTGGCCGCGACCGCCTTCGGCGATCGGGCACCGAGCCTCGTCCAGATCATGCCGGTCAAGGCTCTGGCCGACGACGCCGACCGGAGCTACATCAAGGACGGCTACGCCGGGATCCGGTACGCGGTCGGGGCGGGGGCGGACGTCGTCCTGTGCGCCTGGAGCGCGGGCCACGTCTCTCCCGTGGAATCGGCGATCCTCCGTGACGCGCACGAGCGCGGGGTTCTCGTCGTCGCCTCCGCCGGGAACTTCCCCGGGGGGCAGGAGCAGTTTCCGGCGGCCCACGGGTCCGTCCTCGCGGTGGCGGCCCTCGACGACGACGGCCGGAAGGCCGACCGCTCCAACCACGGCGCGTTCGTGGACCTCTCGGCGCCGGGGAACGGCATCCTGAGCGCGGGCGCGCTGTCCGACACGGACTACCGGGAGAAGGAGGGAACGTCGCCCGCTTCGGCGATGGTGGCGGCGGCGGCGGCCATCGTCAGGGTGCAGCATCCGTCCTACTCCCCGGACCAGGTGACCGCCTGCCTGAAGGACTCGGCCGAGGCCATCGACGGGCAGAACCCCCGGTACGTTGCGCAGCTCGGCGCGGGAGCGCTGAACCTCCGGGACGCCGTTGCTTGTGGCCTCTTCGACGAGGGGCGGGAGCCGCCATCCGTCTCGAGCAAGCCGCAGGGCTACCTGCGCTACTCGGGCGGCGGTCGCCCTGCCGCCTGGACCGTCCAGCCCGTCGGCCCGCTCAAGGGCCTTCGCTTCGAGCGGCGGGCTCCGGCGGAGAACGCCGGCGGCGCGCTGCGGTTCTACTCCGAGGGCCCCTCCGGAGCCCGCCTGGTCGCCCGCCACGCCCTGAGCGAGCTCCCCGACAGCGTCTTCGTGACGGGGCCCGTCGTCCACGTCGTCTTCGAGCCCGGCGCCGACGGTGCCGGGCCGGGCTGGCTGATGGAGTACCGGGCGGAGCCGATCGACCTCAGTCGGCTCCACTGCAGCGGCACCCGCAAGCTCTACGAGGAGGGAACCCTGACCGACGGCAGCGGCCCCGACCCGTATGCGGCGAACAGCGACTGCAGGTGGCTCATCACCGCGCCGAAGGGCAAGGTCGTCCACTTCGAGTTCAGCGAGTTCGACACCGAGGCGAAGGTGGACCAGGTGCTCTTCTTCGACGGGACGGCGACGAACGCGGACCTCATGGCGGCCTTCAGCGGCCCCCTTCTCCCGCCGGCGTTCACCACCTGGCGAAGCCAGGTCCTCGTCTGGTTCGTGACGGACGGCAGCCGGGAGGGACGCGGCTGGCGGGCCTCGTTCCGCTTCCGGGATCCCGAACCCCGCTGACTGCCTCCGTCGACTCCACACCCGGCCCCAGTTTCCGGGAGAGGGTCCCGGCGGCTCCTTCAAGGGTGACCGGCGCCTTCGGGCTCCGTGGCCGTCTGCAACCCCGTCGCCACCTCCGGGATGATGCCCAGGCGGACGTAGATCGGCCGCATCTGCGCCCGGACGGCGGGGAGCGCGCGGGCGAAGGCGAGCGCCCCGAGCACGCAGGCCGCTCCCCCAGCTGCAGCGTGCGCGGCGCGCCGACGAGCCCGGCGAGGCCCCCCGCGAGGAGGCTGCCGAGCGGCATCGTCCCCTGGAACGCCGCCGCGTAGAGGCTCATGACCCGGCCGCGCTTGTCGTCGTCGACGATGGTCTGGACGATCGTGTTGCTCGAGGCCATGTGCACCATGAAGCCGAAGCCGGAGAGGAAGGCGAGAGCGAGCGACAGCCAGACGCTGCGCGAGAGGGAGAAGCCGACGAGGGCGGCGCCGAACACCGTCACCGCGGCCACGATGACGCGGCCGAGCCCCCGCACCGTTCGCCGCGCGGCGAGGAACAGCGCACCGCAGAGAGCACCGACCCCGATCGAGCCGGTGAGGAAGCCGAGGGTGTGCGCGTCGCCGTGGAGGACGTCGGCGGCGAAGACGGGCATGAGCACGACGTAGGGGGCCCCGGCGAGGCTGACGAGCGAGAGGAGGAGCAGGATGGCCCGGATGGGGGCGGAGCGCGTCACGTAGGTGACACCTTCGTGGAGGTTGCGCCACGGCGGGGCGGCGGGGCCGGGGAGGGGCGGCCGCGGGGGAAGCCGCATCGCGAGCAGGGCGGCGATCACCGCCACGTAGCTCACCCCGTTGACGAGGAACACGACCCCCTCGCCGGCGGCGGCGATGATCGCCCCCGCGACGGAGGGGCCCACGAGCCGGGCCGCGTTGAACGTGGAGGAGTTGAGGGCGATGGCGTTGGCGAGGTCCTCGCGCCCGCCGACCATCTCGACGAGGAACGACTGGCGCGCCGGTATGTCGAACGCGTTCACGACTCCGATGAAGAGGCTCAGGACGAGGACGTGCCAGACCTGGACCGCCCCCGCGAGGACGAGCCCGGCGAGGACGAGCGCCTGGAGCATCGAGAGCGCCTGGGTCGCGACGATCATCCGGTGGCGGTTCCAGCGGTCCGTCCAGACGCCGGCGAGCGGGGCGACGAAGAGGCTGGGGATCTGGCCGCAGAAGCCGACGAGACCGAGCAGGAAGGCCGAGTGCGTCAGGCGGTAGACGAGCCAGCCCAGCGCGACCTGCTGCATCCACGTCCCGGTGAGCGAGACGACCTGCCCGCCGAGGAAGAGGCGGAAGTTCCGGTGCCGCAGGGCCCGGAAGCTGCCGGCGAGGCGGGCGAGGGCGGGACTCACCGCCCCATCGTAGCCCCGGTCGGCGGCACGCCGCCCGGCCCGGGCCTCAGTCGTCCCGGCGGGCCGCCTCGCCGAGGCCCATCTCGCCCAGGATCCCCTCGTTCTCGCGCCAGTGCTCCCGCACCTTGACGAAGAGGCCGAGGAAGACCTTCGCGCCGAGGAAGGCCTCGATCTGGAGCCGGGCCTCGGTGCCGACGGTCTTCAGCATCGAACCGCCCCGCCCGATCAGGATCCCCTTCTGGTTGTCCCGCTCGACGAGGACGGCGGCCTGGATGCGGACGAGGCCCTCCTCCTCCTTGAAGGACTCGATCACCACCCCGGTCACGTACGGGATCTCCTCCCGGGTGTGGTGGAGGATCCGCTCGCGGATCATCTCCGCGACGAAGAAGCGCTCGGGCAGGTCGGTGAGGAAGTCCTCGGGGTAGAGGGGAGGGCCCTCGGGCAGGCGCTCGAGGAGGACCTTCTCGAGGCGGTCCACGTTGTCCCCCTTCAGGGCGGAGACGGGGACGATCTCCGCGAAGTCGGCGACGTGCCGCCAGGCCTCGATCGCGGGGAGAATGCGCGGCTTCGGCACGCGGTCGATCTTGTTGAGCGCGAGGATCACGCTCAGCCGCGATTTCCGGAGCAGGCCCTCGATGAAGCGGTCGCCCGGCCCCGGCGGCTCCGTGACCTCCGTCAGCCAAAGCGTGACGTCGCCCTGGCCGATGCTCCTCGTGGCCGTCTCCACCATGCGCCGGTTCATCTCGTGCATCGGCTTGTGGATGCCCGGCGTGTCGAAGAGCACCACCTGCGCGCCGGGGCGGTTCACGACCGCGAGGATGCGGTTGCGCGTCGTCTGGGGCTTGTCGGAGACGATCGCCACCTTCTGGCCGACCAGCCGGTTGACCAGCGTCGACTTGCCCACGTTGGGCCGGCCGACGACCGTGACGAAGCCGGCGCGGAAGCCGGGCGCGGTCGGGGGTCTCGCTCACGCCGGGCTCTCGACCGCCGCGCGCCGGAACCGCACGCGGCTGACCCGCTTCCTCTCGGCGGCCAGCACCTCGACCTCGAAGCCGCGGTAGCTCTTCTTCTCGCCCGCCCGCGGGATCTGCCCGAAGATCGAGGTCACGAGCCCGCCCACCGTGTCGATCTCCTCGTCGAGCGACAGCTCGGTCTCGAGCGCCTGCTCGAGACGCTCGATGCTCGCCCGGCCGTCGGCCACGACGCTGCCGTCGGTGTCCACGGTCAGGGGATCCCCCTCGACGTCGTACTCGTCCTTGATCTCCCCGACGAGCTCCTCGACGATGTCCTCGACCGTCACGATTCCGGCGGTGCCGCCGTACTCGTCGATCACCACGGCAAAGGTGATCCGCCGGCCCTGCATCTCGCGCAGCAGGTCGGGGATGCGCTTCGTCTCGGGTACGAGGTGCACGGGGCGCACGAGGCCACCCACCGGCGAGTCGGGGTCCCCCTGGTAGTCCAGGAGGTCGCGCACCTCCACCACTCCCTGGATGTCGTCGAGGTCCTTCCCGTAGACCGGGATCCGGCTGTACTTGGTCTCCCCCATCAGCCGCCGCAGCGCCGAGACCGGCGCCGCGGCGGCGATCGCCACGATGTCCGGGCGCGGCGTCATCACCTCGCGGGCCGCCGTCTCCGAGAAGCGGTCGAGCGCGTCCACCAGCTTCTTCTCGTCGGCCTCCTGCACCGGCGGGGGCGGCACCTCGGGCATCGGGGGGCCCTCCTCGGCCTCTTCGGCGTCCGGCCTCGCCCGGCGCCGGAGGGGGGCGATGACGGGCTCGAGGGCCTGGGCCCAGAGGTGGAAGGCGGGGAGAAGGCGCAGGAACGTGGCCTCCGGGTCCTGGCGGACGAGGATGTACGGCATGCTGACCCGGAAGAGCAGCATGTACGCCATCATGATCCCGAAGGCGGTCAGCATCGCCCAGTGATCGACCAGGCGGAACGCCAGCGAGGTGATGATCACGGTCATGCCGACGTGCGCGGTGTAGGTGCCGAGGTGGACCGGGATCAGCATCCGCGCCGGGTCGTCGAGGTAGTGCTGGGCGAGCTCGATGCGCGCCTCGTCGTGGAACCCCACCTGGGTCAGCCGGCGCCGCTTGAGCAGGTTGAAGGAGGCCTCGACCGTCGCCAGGAAGATCGAGAGAGTGGCGAGGAGAACGATCAGGAGTGACTGGAGGGTGATCACGCGCAGAGCCTCTTCCGCAGCCGCCCCTCCAGCCGGTCCATGGCCCCGTCGTCCGTCTCGTGGTCGTGGCCCAGCACGTGCAGGAAACCGTGGAGCGCCAGCACGTCGAGCTCCTGCCCGAGGGTGCGCCCGAGCCCCCGGGCGTTGCGCTCGGCCGTCTCCACGCTGATCACGATGTCGCCGAGACCGGCCTCCCCGCCCTCGCCGGGGAAGGAGAGCACGTCGGTCGGGCGGTCCTTGCCGCGGTAGTCGCGGTTGAGGCGGTGGAGCAGGCGGTCCCCGGCCAGGACCAGCGACACCTCGCCCCGCACCCGCAGGGCGGCGGCCGCCCCCCGCAGCACCCGGCGCAGCCGCGCCGGGCTCACCCGGCGCCGCCGCAGCCGGTCCAGGATCACCACGTCGAGGGGGGCCGCCTTCGCCATCGTCAACGCCCCCCGCCCTTGTCCGTGCCCCAGCGCTCGTAGGCCTTGATGATCGACTGCACGAGCCGGTGGCGGACGACGTCCTTCTCGTCGAAGTAGCAGAAGGCGATGCCCTGGGTGCCGGAGAGCACCGAGATCGCCTCCACGAGGCCCGAGATCCGGCCCGGCGGGAGGTCGATCTGGGTGATGTCGCCCGTCACCACGACCTTCGAGCCGAGGCCGATGCGGGTCAGCACCATCTTCATCTGCTCGGTCGTGGTGTTCTGGGCCTCGTCGATGATCACGAAGGCGTCGGAGAGCGTGCGCCCGCGCATGAACGCGATCGGGGCGACCTCGATCTGGTTCCGCTCGAACAGCCGCTCCACCTTCTCGAACTCGATGAGGTCGTAGAGGGCGTCGTAGAGCGGCCGCAGGTAGGGGTCGACCTTCTGCTGCAGGTCCCCGGGCAGGAAGCCGAGCTTCTCGCCGGCCTCGACGGCGGGGCGGGCGAGGATCACCCGGGTGACCTGCTTGCTCAGCAGGTAGGAGACGGCCTGCGCCACCGCGAGGTAGGTCTTGCCGGTCCCGGCGGGGCCGATCCCGAAGACCATGTCGTTCTTCGCGATCTCGTCGAGGTAGGACTTCTGGTTGAGGCTGCGGGGCACGACGACCTTCTTGCCCCCGCGCACGGCCGCCTTGAGCAGGTAGTCCCGCAGCCGCGTCTCGCCGTCCCGGGCCAGCAGCTGCGCGGCGAGGCGGACGTCGGCGGAGGCCACCGCGTAGCCGTCCTTCATCAGCCCCGAGAGCTGCTCGAAGACCTGGCCGGCGAGCTCCGCCCCCCGCTCGTCGCCCTCGATGAGGAGCTCGCTGCCCTGGCTCTTGATGCGGACCTTGAACGTGTCCTCGAGGAAGCGCAGGTTCTCGTCGGCGTTGCCGAAGAGGGTCTCCTGACCCTTGTCCGGCACAGAGACGCGCGTCATTTCAGCTGGTCCGGGGGCAGCTTAGCACACCGCGCGCGCTCACTTGCGGACCGTGAACAGGCCCAGCTCGCGCACCTGCTCGTCCCGCACGGGGGCGGGCGAGCCGGTCATGAGGTCGGTCGCGCTGGCCGTCTTCGGGAAGGCGATGACCTGTCGCAGCGACGTCTCGCCGGCCATGATCATCACCATGCGGTCGAGACCGAGGGCGATCCCACCGTGGGGCGGGGTGCCGTACTGCAGCGCCTCGAGGAAGAAGCCGAAGCGGTCCCTCGCTTCCTCGTCGGAGAGGGCGAGGAGCTTGAAGACCTTCGCCTGCATGGCCGAGTCGTGGATCCTGATGCTGCCCCCGCCCACCTCGTAGCCGTTGAGCACGACGTCGTAGGCCTTGGCCCGCACCCGCCCGGGGTCGGTGTCGAGCCGGTCCGCGTCCTCGTCCACCGGGGCGGTGAACGGGTGGTGGAGGCTCACGTAGCGGCCGAGCTCCCGGTCCATCTCGAAGAGCGGGAAGTCGGTGACCCAGAGGAAGCGGAAGGCACGCCCGTCGACGAGCTCGAGCTCCCGGCCCATCTCCAGGCGCAGGATACCCATGGCCATGGCCACCGGCCCCGGCTGGTCGACCCCCACGAGGACGGTGTCGTCCTTCTGCGCCCCCGCCTTCGCGAGGAGCCGGCGGGCGACCTCCGGCGAGGCGCCCTTCTCGGCCAGCTTCGCGACCTGGTCGTCGGTGGCCTTGAGCGTCAGCAGGTTGCGCTTCTCGGCGCGGGCGTCGGGAACGATGCGGCCGAGCCACAGCTCCTCGTTGATCTTCCGCAGGCGCATGCCGGAGACGCCGGCGGCAGCGGGGAGCACGATCGCCCGGGCCCGGGCCCCCGCATCGAGGAGAGCCGGGTAGTTGGCGAGGCCGAGCTCCCGCAGCTCGTCGCTGACGTCGGCGATCTCCATCCCGAAGCGGAGGTCGGGCTTGTCGGTGCCGTACCTCTCGAGGGCCTCGGCGTAGCGCAGGCGCGGGAAGGGCCGCTCGACCTTCACCCCGATGATCGCCATCACCCGCTGGAAGAGCGGCTCGACGAGGTCGAAGACCGTCTCCATCCGCGGGAAGGACATCTCGACGTCCACCTGCGTGAACTCGGGCTGGCGGTCGGCGCGCAGGTCCTCGTCGCGGAAGCAGCGCACGATCTGGAAGTACCGGTCGAGGCCCGAGATCATGAGCAGCTGCTTGAACAGCTGCGGCGACTGCGGCAGCGCGAAGAAGCTGCCGTGGTGGACGCGGGAGGGCACGAGGTAGTCGCGCGCCCCCTCCGGGGTCGACTTGGCGAGCATGGGGGTCTCGATCTCGTAGAACCCCTGCTCGTCCAGGTACCGCCGGATCTCCAGGGCCGCCTGGTGGCGCAGGCGGATGTTCCGCTGCATGCGCGGCCGGCGCAGGTCGAGGTAGCGGTGCTTGAGGCGGATCTCCTCGTGGGTGTCCACCTCGTCCTCGATCGGGAAGACGGGGGTCTTCGCCTCGGAGAGGACGCGGATCTCGCGGGCCAGGACCTCGACCCGGCCCGTTTCCATCGCGGGGTTCACCGTCTCCGCCGAGCGGGCCTTTACCTCGCCCACCACGGCCACCACGTACTCCGAGCGGACGCGGTCGGCGCAGGCGTGGGCGTCCTTCGACACCTCCGGCCTCGCCACGACCTGGCAGAGGCCCTCGCGGTCCCGCAGGTCGATGAAGATCACCCCGCCGAGGTCGCGCCGGGTGGCGGCCCATCCCATGACGGTGACGGTCCGTCCGACGTGCTCCTCGCGCAGCTCCCCGCAGTAGTGGGTCCGCACGAGGTCGCCCAGGGGCTCAGCCATTCGCCTTCTCCTTGAGGTGATCGAGGACCTCGTCCTCCGGGACGTCCTGCTGCGAAGAGCGCGCCATGTCACGCACCGTCCAGGCGCCGCGCGCCATCTCGTCGTCGCCGAGGATCGCCACGAAGCGCGCCCCCAGCTTGTCCGCCTGCTTCATGCGCGACTTGAAGCTGCGGCCCTCCGGGTCGAGCAGGACGCTCACGCCCGCCTGCCGCAGCCCCCGCTGCAGCCTCAGCGCGCGGTCGAGGGCGGCGGCGGAGAGGGGCATGAGGAAGACCTCGCAGCGCGGCTCGCCCTCGCCGGGCGGCACGAGGAGGACGAGGCGCTCCATGCCGATCGCGAAGCCGATGCCGGCCACGTCGGGCCCGCCGAGGCCCTTCACGAGGCCGTCGTAGCGCCCCCCGCCGAGGACGCTGCTCTGGGCCCCGAGCCGGTCGCTCGTGACCTCGAAGGTCGTCCGCACGTAGTAGTCGAGTCCCCGCACCAGGCGGTGGCTCAGCCGGTACGGGATGGCGAGGAGGTCGAGCTGCCGGCGCACCTCGGCGAAGTGGTCGCCGCACGCCGCGCACAGGTGGTCGGTGATGCGGGGCAGGGTATCGATCGCGGCCTGGTCCTCCGGCACCTTGCAGTCGAGGACGCGCAGCGGGTTCGAGTCCGCCCGGCGCTGGCAGTCCGCGCACATCGACGGGGCGACGTCCCGCAGCGCCCCCCGCAGTCGCTCCACGTAGGCCGGCCGGCAGTGGCGGTCGCCGACCGAGTTGAGCACCAGCTCGGAGCGGCCCACCCCGCACGCCTCGAGGTAGGCGAGGGCCAGCTCGATGACCTCGGCGTCGATCGTGGGGCTCTCGAAGCCGAAGGCCTCCACGTCGACCTGGTGGAACTGGCGGTAGCGGCCCTTCTGGGGCCGCTCGCGCCGGAACATCGACCCCATCGCGTAGACCCGGAGCGAGGCGTCGGTGTTCATGAGGTTGTGCTCGATGACCGAGCGCACGATCCCCGCCGTGGCCTCCGGGCGCAGGGTGAGCGAGCCGCCGTCCCGGTCGGCGAACGTGTACATCTCCTTCGAGACGATGTCGGTCTCCGCCCCGATGCCGCGGGCGAAGAGCTCCGTCTCCTCGAACACCGGGGTGCGGATCTCCCGGTAGCCGTACCGGGCGAACAGGTCGCGCGCCGCGGCCTCGATCCGGTGCCAGGCCGGGATCTCGTCGGGCAGGATGTCGCGGGTGCCCCGGACCGCCTGTATCCTCACGCGCCCTCCTCCGCCGAGCGGTAGTCATCCTTGTAGCGCACGTAGTTCTCGGCATACCGCCGCAGGCCGGCTCGCTCCTCCTCGGTCACGGCGCGGCGCACCTTTGCCGGCGAGCCCATCACGACGCTGCGCGGCGGCACGGCCATGCCCTCGGGCACGAGAGCGCCGGCGGCCACGATCGACTCCTCCCCCACCAGAGCACCGTTCAGGACGATCGCGCCGATGCCGATCAGGCAGAGCCGCTCGATCGTACAGCCGTGGAGGGTGACGGAGTGGCCCACGGTCACGTCCTCGGCCAGGGTCGTGGGGTGCTGCGCCGTCACGTGCAGCACGCAGGCGTCCTGCACGCTCGTCCGCGCCCCGATGCGGATCCGGTTCACGTCCCCCCGGACGACGCTGGCCATCCAGACGCTCGCGTCCGCCCCGAGTTCCACGTCCCCGATCACCTGAGCGGACGGGTCCACCCAGGCGCGCGGGCCCAGGCTCGGGCGGATCCCCTTGTAGGCGCGGATCATGCAGGCCTTCCGAAAACCGGCAGTTTAGCAGAGGGGCCGGGGGACCGCCACGGGCCCGCAAGCAGCCGCTCGGTCGCTATGGGTCACCGCGTCGGTCTGCCTCGGCCGTCCGCCGTGGGCCCGGACCAACGTTCGATAGGCGCGGGTCGAATGGGAAGGCGATCGGAGGCCCTATCCGCGCGCGCGCGAGGTCCGGATGCCTGGGGTTCAAGACGTAGTTGAACTCGAGGGGAACGACGACGCTCGGGACTCTCAGCACTGCGCTCCTGGTCGCCCGAGCCCACTCGTCTCCGATGGCTTGGGTCGAGGCCGGTGGCGGGTCGGCTCGCCAATTGGCGGGGAGGTTCGCGATCTCGACGACCGTCAGCATGGCTTCCTCGAACTCGACGGGTTGCGCCGAGTACGCGGGCAGCACGCCGGCCGGCAGGTGGACGAGCGTTTCGACGAGCGCGAGCGACAGCGTACCCGACGTATAGACGACGGCCGTGCCGACGCTGTTCCAGCGCCCACCGGTCCGCCTCGCCCCCTCGCCGTCCCAGGCCGTCGCCAGGTACCTGGTCTTGGTGAGCCGCCAGCCAGTCGGCACCTACGTGAGGACTCCCTGCTCCAGCCGGTCTATCAGCGCCTCGATCTCTCTCGTTCCGAGGTCCGTCCGTGCGAAGTCGATGGGCCTCTCCCCGCCGAGCGCCCTCGCGGGCGTGTAGAACCACCGCCTCGCGGCCTCCGCGTCGCCCTCGAAGAGGTCGAGGGTCCTTGCGAACACTCTCGACACCCGCAGGAGGCGGTCGGACTCTTCGGGGTCGAGCCGGCCCTCCTTCTTCCGGCGGTGCAGGGTGCGAAGCTTGATGGCGACGACCTCCGCCAGATCGTCGGTGGGAATCCGGGTGATCTTCTGAAAGCGCTCGAGCGTGTGGAAGCTGAAGCCTTCCGCAACCCTCTTGATGATCTCCACCGGATCCGACAGCCGGAGTCCCAACAGGATGACGGCGGGATGGGCGGTGCTCCCCCCCGCGCCGTAGGCCCCGCCTGCAGCCGGCGTTTCTCGCACGATCGCCGCCCCTCCTCTCACGCGCGCGCGTTCCATGGCTCGCCCTTTCTCCGGCTCCTCGGCCATATGACATACTACATTGTGCCATCTGGCACGTCAACGGGCCGTCCGGCCGCCGGCCCGGCGAGGAGTGTCCGGGTCGCTCGTGAGACGATCCTGCCGTGACTCGTTCGTCTGACACGCGCCTCGGGGCGATGCTGGCGGTCCTCCTGCTGCTCCTCAACGTGCTCGCGGTGTCGTCGGGACTCGGGTTCCTGCACAAGCCCAAGCAGGTCAAGGAGTACGACCACTGGCGCTACGTGGAGATGGCGCGGGGGCCCGAGGGACGGCCGGCCCTGCAGCAGGAGCCGCCGTACTGCTTCCGGCTCGCCGTGCCCGCCCTCGTGCGGGTCCTCGCGCGCGTCGGCCTGTCGATCAACGCCGGCTTCTTCCTCGTGACGAACGCCGTGCTCTTCGGCTTCCTCCTCCTGCTCTGGCTCCACCTGCGAGACCTCGGCTTCTCCCCGCCGCTGCGCGTCACCGGCCTCCTCGTGGTCGGGCTCACCCAGGGGGCGGTGCGCTGGTTCGAGTACCAGTACTGGATGACCGACCCCGCCGCGCTCTTCCTCGTGATGCTGGCCTTCTTCCTCGCCGAGCGGGGGAAGACGGGAACCCTGGCCGCGGCGAGCGTCGTCGCCTCGTTCGTCCGCGAGACGTACGTCCTCGTCTATCCCTACCTCTTCCTGCGTGACCTGCGGAAGGGGAAGGCTCTCCTCCCGGCCGTCGGGCGGACGGCGGCCGTCGCCGCCCTGCCCATCGCCGCGCTCGTGGCCATCCGGCGACTCGTCGCGCCGAACCAGCCCGACGACTTCGTGTCCGGGATCGTGGACTCCCTGACGTTCCGCTGGAACCACGTGCTCGACAACCAGCTCTACGTCGTCACGGTCGGGGCCTTCGGCGTGCTCGTTCCGCTGGTGCTGCTCTTCCCGGAGAGGCTCCCGGCCCTCGCCCGCCGCCACTTCGACCGGGCCCTCTACGTCCTGTCCGTGTACGCCACCCTCGCCATCTCGAACAACAACGAGCGGCCGCTCGCGTACGCCCTGCCCGCCCTCGTGCCCGCGGCCCTGTGGTGCCTGCGGGCGTTCCTCGGGGAGACGCGCCTGCCGGCCGGTCCCGTCCTGGTCGCGGTGGTGGCGCTCCAGGCGTTTTTCTGGTGGGGCCAGAGGTGGGCCGAGATGGGGATGAGCATCTACCAGCCGGTCAACTGGGCGACCGTGGGGGGAATGGCGGCTTTCTGGCTCGCCGCGATGGCGGCACGGCTTCGCGCGCGGGCCCGGGCGGGGGACGATCCTCAGTAGCCGCGCACGCGCGGGAAATCGGACGCGCGGTAGGCCGTGCAGCCCGGGCCGGGGGGCACGCCGGAGCACAGCCAGCCCCGGGCGCACAGCGCATCCCGGACCGCGTGGGCGGCCACTCGGTGCCCGAGAGGGCTCGGGTGCACGACGTCCACGCGCAGCTCCCGGAAGTCATAGGCGGAGTAGCAGTCCAGGAGGTCCACCGCGGCGAAGCCCGCCGCCTCCGAGGCCTCGACCACTGCGCGGTGCAGCTCTCGGTGCGGGTAGCGCTCGAAGCGGCCGCCGAGCACCGGGAACACCACCACGACGCCGGGGATGCCGCGGGGCGCGAGGAGGTTGCGCAGGCCCCCCAGGCTGGCGAGCAGCGCCGCCCGCTGCTGGCTCACGGCTTCGGCGTAGAGCGGGCCCGCCAGCGGGTTCCGGGCGCCCACGAAGCGGCGCCGGGCGTCGAGCTCGGAGAGGCGGTACTCGATCCACGAGAAGAGCACCGAGCGGGACACCAGGGCCTCGCGCAGGCGCCCGGGCCACGACCGGCCTCGCGCGGCGCGGTCCTGCACGAGCCCGAGCTCGTAGGAGAAGAGGCCCTCGAGGTCGTTGAGGCAGAAAGCCACCACCACCAGGTCGGGGGCGAAGGCGAGCGCCTTCGCCCGCAGCGCCTCGATCTCCTGGTCGAGGTTGTAGCCGGGCACCCCGAAGTTCAGCACCTCGACGGGCTGCCCCGCTCCTCTCAGCATCGCCTCGAGCTGGCGCGGGAACGCGTCCTCGTCCGCCACCCAGTAGCCGAAGGCGATCGAGTCGCCCAGCACGACCACCCGGCGGACCCCGGCCGGCTTCTCGACGGTGGTCTCGGGGCCGCGGAGGCCTTCGGCGTTCACCCGGTACTCGACCTCGGCCCGGACCGCGCTCCCCGGCCGCAGCTCGAAGCCGAGGCGCGGGTCGTCGCTGCGGCGCACGGTGGCCCGGTTGATCTGGACGGTGCCGACGCTGACCCCGGCCAGCCGGAACCCGACCTCCAGCACGAGGAGGGTGGCGGCGAGGCTCGCGATGCCGAGGGCGAGGCTGCCGAGGGCTCGCCGGACGAAGGCGCCTCCCGGCCGGGAGTCGGGCGTCGCGCTCACGCCTGAGGTCATGCGAGGAGGCGGCATTCTACACCGTGCCCCGCCGTTGACGCTCGCGCCGCGCGGTGACTAGACTGCGTGCAGAAAGGAATCTCCCATGAGCAGCGACTTCGGCTTCAACGGCACCCGCCGGGTTCCCCCGCCCGTCAACGAGCCCGTCAAGTCCTACGCGCCCGGGTCGCCCGAGCGGGCGGAGCTCAAGGCCCGCCTCGAGGCCATGGCCGCCGAGCGGATCGAGATCCCGCTCGTCATCGGCGGGAAGGAGGTCCGGGGCGCGGAGACGGCGAAGGCAGTGATGCCCCACGACCACGCCCACGTCCTCGCCGACTGGCACAAGGCCTCGAGGGAGCAGGTGGCCCAGGCGATCGAGGCCGCGGCCGCCGCCCGGCGGGAGTGGGCGCGGTGGCCCTGGGAGGACCGGGCGGCCGTCTTCCTCCGCGCCGCCGAGCTCCTCGCCACCACCTGGCGGGCGACGCTCAACGCCGCGACCATGCTCGGCCAGTCGAAGACCGCCTTCCAGGCCGAGATCGACTCCGCGGCCGAGCTCATCGACTTCTGGCGCTTCAACCCGCATTACGCCCAGGAGCTCTACGCCGAGCAGCCGCTCTCGAACTCCGCGATGTGGAACCAGCTCGACTACCGGCCGCTCGAGGGCTTCGTCTACGCGGTGACGCCCTTCAACTTCACGTCGATCGCGGGGAACCTCCCGACCTCACCCGCCCTCATGGGCAACACCGTCGTGTGGAAGCCGGCGTCCTCGGCGGTCCCGAGCGCGTGGACCATCCTGAAGCTCCTGGAGGCGGCCGGGCTGCCCCCGGGCGTCATCAACCTCGTGCCGGGCAACGCCTCCGCGATCTCCGACGTCGTCCTCAACCACCGCGACCTCGCCGGCGTCCACTTCACGGGCTCGACCGAGGTCTTCAACTCGATGTGGAAGACCATTGGCGCCGACATGGCCCGCTACCGCTCCTACCCCCGCATCGTGGGCGAGACGGGGGGCAAGGACTTCATCGTGGCCCACGCGTCGGCCGACCCGCAGGCCTTCGCGGTGGCCGTGGTCCGCGGCGGCTACGAGTACCAGGGGCAGAAGTGCTCGGCGGCCAGCCGCATCTACGTCCCCCGCTCGCTGTGGAACGACGTCCGCGACCGGATCGTGGCCATGATCGGCGAGATCCGGGTCGGCGACGTGCAGGACTTCCGCAACTTCATGGGCGCGGTGATCGACAAGAAGGCCTTCGAGACGATCGCCGCGTACCTCGCCGAGGCGAAGCGCACCGCGAACGTCGTCGCCGGCGGAGGGGTCGACGGCGACACCGGTTTCTTCATCCAGCCCACCCTGGTCGAGACCGCGGACCCCGGCTACAAGCTGCTCTGCGAGGAGATCTTCGGGCCGGTGGTGACCGCCTACGTGTACGACGACGCGAAGTGGGAGGAGACGCTGCGGCTGGTGGACGAGACCTCCCCCTACGCCCTCACCGGCGCCGTGTTCGCGAACGACCGGGCGGCGGTGCGGCAGGCGGCGGCGGCGCTGCGGGGCGCGGCCGGCAACTTCTACGTCAACGACAAGCCGACGGGGGCGGTGGTCGGCCAGCAGCCCTTCGGCGGCGCGCGCGGGTCGGGCACCAACGACAAGGCCGGCTCCAAGCTCAACCTGGTGCGCTGGGTGAGCGCCCGGACGGTCAAGGAGACGTTCGGCCCGCCCCGCGAATTCCGCTACCCGTTCATGGCCGAGGAGTAGCCGGGCGGCCTTCCCTCACTGCAGCTCGGAGCGCAGCCTCTCCAGGAAATAGCCGACGTCCGTGACCAGGCCGATCGCCTGCATCGAGCCGCGGTTGCCCAGCTTCACGGGCACCGACTCGACCATGTCCACGCAGATCGTCCGCACGCGGGCCGGCAGGAGGTTGCCGATCGCGATCGAGTGCAGGGCGGAGGCCAGCATGAGACAGCACCCGGCCCCCTCGAGCGCGCCGAGGTAGGCTTTCTGGGCCTCCACGGTGTCGGTGATCACGTCCCGCAGCGGGCCGTCGTCGCGGATGGAGCCGGCGAGGACGAAGGGGACGCCCCTCCTCACCGCCTCGTACATCACGCCCCTCTTCACGAGACCCTTCTCGACGGCCGGGCGCACGCCGCCCTCCCGGTTGACCGCGTTGATCGCGAAGAGGTGGTTCCGGCTGCCGCCCTCCACCGCCCGCCCGCTCGTCTGGCAGACGCCGAGGCTGGTGCCCACGATCGCCTTCTCGAGGTCGTGGACGGCGAAGGCGTTGCCGGTGAGGATGGCGTCCACCCAGCCCTCGCGCACGAGCGCCGCGAGCGCGATCTCCCCGCCCGAATGCACGACGGCCGGTCCCGGCACCACGACGATCCGCTGCCCCGCGGCCCGCACCCGCCGCATCTCGCTGGCCGCCGCCCGGATCACGATGCCCTTGTTGATCTCGGCGGAGACGTCGTTCGACATGAAGCCGAAGACCGCGTAGTCGCGGCTGCGCTCGAGGGGACGGACCCTGATCCCCGGGCCGCGCAGGGCCACGGGCTCGCCCCCCTTCACCTGCCCCTGCTTGACGCAGGTGGGCGCGCCGCCCCGCAGCACGAGCGCCGAGTCCATCTTCTGGGCGCGGGCCTCGACCCAGCGGCCGTCGATGCGGGCGTACGTTTCGAAGTTGGTCGTGGAGTAGAACTCGTCGGGCAGGATGCCGTCGGCCTCGGCGGGGGCGAAGACGCAGTCGCCCACCTCGGTCGTCGCCCCCAGGTAGCGCACCGCCTCCACGATCCGGTCGAGCATGTGGGGGTCGGCGGCCCGGATCTCGACGCGGGCGAACGAGGCCTCGTCGTTGCGGCGCCCGACCCGGAAATCGAGGACCTCGAACTCCCCGCCCTCCTGCACCACGCGGTCGAACACGCGGCGCATGATGTCGGAGTCGATGAGGTGGCCTTCGAGCGTGATCGTCTCGTGGACCATCGCCTTCCCTCCCGCCGCGGCTAGAGCCGGGGCAGCGTCAACCCCTGCTGCGCCTGGTACTTCCCCTTCCGGTCGGCATACGAGGTCTCGCACGGCGCGTCGCCCTCGAAGAAGAGGAACTGCGCGATCCCCTCGTTCGCGTAGATGCGGGCGGGCAGCGGCGTCGTGTTCGAGACCTCGAGGGTCACGATCCCCTCCCACTCCGGCTCGAGGGGGGTGACGTTCACGATGATCCCGCAGCGGGCGTAGGTCGACTTGCCCACGCACACCACGATGACGTCACGGGGGATGCGGAAGTACTCCACGGTCCGGGCGAGGGCGAAGGAGTTGGGAGGGATGATGCACTCCTCCGCCATCACGTCCACGAACGAGCGCGGGTCGAAGGCCTTCGGGTCCACGACCGTGTGATTGATGTTCGTGAAGATCTTGAACTCGCCGGCGATCCGCGCGTCGTAGCCGTAGGACGACAGGCCGTAGGAGATCACCCCCTCGCGGACCTGTTTCTCGTTGAAGGGCTCGATCATGCGGTGCTCGAGCGCCATTCGCCGTATCCACCGGTCGGACTTGACCGCCATCGCACCTCCTCCGGGCAGAAGACCTGTGGGCGTGGTTCGCGTAGGATTCCACGGCCCCGCGCCGGCCGCAAGCGCGCCGCGAGCCTCCGAAGTTTCGGGAAGCGAAAGCACTTTCGGGATCCGACCTGCGCCGCGAGCTGCGGTTCCCGTAAGTCGCTGGCCCGGCTGGCGATCTCGACCCGCTCCTCCGGGCACGCCAACTGCAAGGTGATCCAGTGGGGTTTCCCCCCGGTCGAAAGCAGGAGGACACATGTCCAGCCGTGTCGGTTCCTCAGCCGTATGGGCGCTGGTGAAGTTCGCCGACGACATCCTCGAGGTCACGGCCTGACGTGGGCCCCCGAACCCCGACGCCGGGACCGGCGGCCCCCGTGAGGCGAATGGCGTGGGCCGTCGCCCTGCTCGTCGCCTTCACGGCGGCACGGACGCTCGGTGCCGACTCCTCGTGGAGCGTCGTGCGCGGCGACGTGCGGGTCGTCTGCCCGATGACGGTGGGAGGCAGCTTCGAGGCGAGGACCGGCGCGATCCGGGGCACGGTGACCCTCGGTGCGCCCGGCGCCGGTCTCGGGGGGGACCTGTCGGTCGACCTCGCCACGCTGGACACCGGCATCGGCCTGCGCAACGAGCACCTCCGGGACAAGTATCTCGAGGTCGGCCGGGGCCAGGGATTCGACCGGGCCGTCCTGTCCGAGATCCGGCTGGGCGCCGCGGACCCTCGGGGGTTCGAGGGAAAGACGACCTTCACGGGCACCTTCCTCCTTCACGGGGTGACGAAGCCCATCGCCGGCCAGGCCACCATCCGCCGCGAAGGCGAAGCCGTCCGGGTGGAGGCCAGCTTCCCCGTGACCGTTCCCGACTTCGGCATTGAGAAGCCCCGGTACCTCGGGGTGGGCATCAGGGACCAGGTGAACGTGACGGTCTCCCTCGTGGCCGAGCCCTTCCACACGCCGGAGGCGGCACGATGAGACAGCGGGTTCTTGCGGCCACGACGCTGCTCCTCGGCGCGACGGGCGTCGGGGCCGAGCCGATGTTCCTGTCGAAGCAGTACAACCGGTGCACCAGCTGCCACTATTCACCCACCGGGGGCGGTCTGCTGACCCCATACGGCCGCTCGCTCTCGCGCCAGGAGCTCTCGACGACGGGCCGGTCGGACCCCTCTGCGCCTCCGCCGGCCAAAGGCAAGGGAGAAGAGTCGTTTCTCTGGGGGGCGCTCGGCGACAAGCTCGGCCCCCTGGACGTCGGGGTCGACGTGCGCCCCTCGCACCTGAGTCTCGACCTCGGCGGCCCCACGAGCGACAGCCGGGACTTCCTGATGACCGCCGACCTCCTCGCCACGTGGCGGTCGCACGGGTTCACGGTCTACGGCGAGGTCGGCCGCAAGCCGGCGCACGGGCAGGACGCGGCGGGGGTCTACTCGTACGAGCACTGGGTCGGCTACGAGTCGCCCGGCGGCCTGGGGTTCCGTGTCGGGCGCTTCTTCCCGGCGTACGGCGTCCGCCTCGCCGACCACACCGCATACACCCGCCTCACGCTCGGGTTCGATCACTACGACCAGGACTACGCGGTGGAGGTGAGCCACGGTGGCGAGCGGCACCTCCTGCAGGTCTCGGTCGGGCCCGGCCGCGCCGACGCGATCGTGCACGGCGACCCGCGCGCGTTCACCGCCACCGGCCGCTTCCAGTGGGACCTCGGGCCCCGGACGGCGCTCGTCTTCTCCGGGTTCTACCGCGACAAGACGACCCTCGATCCCCGCAGCGGCGCGAGCGGCCTCGCCTTCGGCATCGCCCCCACGCGCCGCCTCAGCATCTGGACCGAGGCGGACGCGCAGTTCCAGCAGGGCCGCTCGGGAGCCCCCGCTTACGTGGTCCTCAATGAAACGGCATTCGAGGTCTTCCGGGGCCTCTGGCTCAAGTTCTCACCGCAGATCCGGACCGAGTACGGCGACACGTCGGCCGGTATCGTCCGCCTGGCGTTGGAAGCCGACATGCTCCCGCGGACGCACTGGAACCTGCGGCTCTCGTACTACCGCGACAAGGCGCGCGGCAGCGGCTCCACCTACCAGGCCCTCCTCGCGCAGCTGCACGTCTACATCTGAGCCCCGCGCCGGCCGCGAGCACCTCGCGCCCCCGCTGGTTCCGCTTTCTACAAAAGGGACGGCGACGACGACCCCGGGCCGCGACGGATCGGGGGACGCAAGAGGCACATGTGCCTCGTCCGGATGGCTCCGCGGCTTTCCACCCGATGAAGGGCCAGCCACGCGCACGGTCCTTGCAGTGAGGGCCGGCACGGCGTTCCCGGCGGGACGCCGGGTGGAGGCGGCCATGCTGCGACGGTTGATCGTCGGGCTCGTGCTCGTGGCGGCGATGGGCGCGGGCGTGTACGCGTGGAGAAGCCACGCCGCGTCGGTTCCCCCTCCGGGCCCGGCACTGCGGGCCGTCGAGGGCCAGGCCCGCTCCTTCGGCGAAGAAGCCCGGGAGAGCCTGGTCGAGATCGGACACGAGCTCCGCGACGCCAGGGTATCGGCCTCGGTGAGGGCCGCTCTCTCGCTGAACCGCAGCCTGCGCACCTCGTCGATCGAGGTCGGTACCGAGGAGGGGGTCGTGACCCTGGACGGACGCGTCGACGGCGAGGAGGAGCGCGCGCGGGCCGAGGCCCTGGCCGCCGCCGTGCCCGGGGTCGCCCGGGTCGTCAACCAGATCCAGGTGTCGGCGGCCCAGGCGCCGGCGCCCGGCCGGACCCTCGGCGAGACCCTCGAGGACCAGACGGTCGAGACGCGGGTCGGGCTCGCCCTCTCCCTCGACCGCGAGCTCCGGGGCTCGGACATCACGGTGCAGGCGTACCGCCGCGAGGTCACGCTCGGGGGAGAGGTCGGGAGCCAGGCCCAGCGCGAGCGCGCGGTGCAGACCGCCCGCGACACGGCCTCGGTGGCGGGTGTGGTGGACCAGATCCGGGTCCGTGCCCAGGCGGCGCGACCCGGCGCGTCCCGGGCCGAGCGGGCGGCCGCCGCCCAGCGCGCGGTGAACGCCAGCCCTCACCTCGCGGCGTTCAGCCTCCAGGTGCGCGAGGAGGGCGAGCGGCTGGTCCTGCGGGGCGCCGTCAGCAAGCCGATCGAGAAGGACCTGGCCGTCCTGCTCGCCCGCGAGGCGGCAGGAGGCGGAGTGGACGACGGGGTGGAGGTCCACGCGGGAGCGTGACTCCCTTCCCAGTCGAACCTGTGAGGAGGTGGCCTGTGAAGAAGACGCTGGTCGTTCCCTTTCTCGCCGCGGCCCTGGCCGCGGGCGGCTGCGCCAAGAAGTCCTACGTGGCGCGCGAGGTCGGTGAGGTCAACAAGAAGGTAGACGCCGTCTCCTCCGAGGTGGAGAGGACGCAGCAGCGCGTGGTGCAGAACGAGGCCCGCATCGACGCCGTCGACAAGTCGACCCAGTCCGGGATTAGCGAGGCCAAGGGCTCGGCCCAGGCCGCGATGGCGAAGGCCGGGGAGGCCGAGAAAGCCGCGCGGGGCAAGCTGCTCTACACGGTCACGCTCTCGAGCGACAAGGTCCGCTTCCCGGTGAACCAGGCCGAGATCAGCGACGAGGCGAAGTCCACGATCGACGAGGCCGTGATGCCGCTGGTGGAGGCCAACCGCGGCGTGTACCTCGAGATCGAGGGCCACACCGACAGCACGGGCGACGGAAAGTACAACCGTTGGCTGGGCGAGGAGCGGGCCAAGGCGGTGCGCGACTACATCGCGAAGCACTACGCCATCGCCCTCAATCGGTTGAACGTGATCTCGTACGGCGAGGAGAAACCGGTTGCCGACAACAAGACCCGCGACGACCGCGCCCAGAACCGGCGGGTCGTGATCCGGGTACTCGAGTGAGCTGGGTCGCGGGCGCTAGCCGCCGTCCTCGCGATTCCCCGGGCCGGTGACACCCGGTCGGTGATGCCGGTCACAGCATCGGCGGCCCCGCAGGCCCATCTTCGACGAAGAACGACACCGTCTCAGGGTATGCAGGGTCTTGCCGTGCGGGGACTGGAGGCACGCGGTGAAGCTCGGCCTCGAGAGTGCGCTGGGTCTGGCCGTCGGGCATCTCGCGCTCGTCGGCGCTCTGGCCGTGGGCCTCGAGCGGACGCTGCGGTCCCTCGAGGAGCGGCTGAGCGCCGACGCCGTGCGCCTGCTCGCCGGGGAGCAGGCCAACCTCGTCTTCGAGCGCAGCGTGGCGGCGCTGCAGTACCCGGACGCGGACTCCCGCCGCCGGCTGCACGAGAGGATCGAGGACCTGACCATGCTGTCCGAGGTGGTGACCTCCCTCTCCGTCGTGGACGCAGAGGGGCGGGTGGTGGCGAGCGAGAGGCCCGAAGGCGGCGGGCGCTTTGCCCCCCCGTCGCAGCTGTTCGGGGACCCCCCGCTCTCGCGCCTGGAGACGACGGTGGGCCGCCGGTCCTTCCTGCGGGGCGGCGACTACGTGGTGCTGGTCCCTCTCGTCGAAGGGGGCACGGTGGCCGGGTACCTCCGCGTGGGCCTGCACGACGAGCGGATGGCCACCCTCTTCGACCAGGGCCGGTCCCGGCTGGTAGCCATCTTCGGGCTCGGGCTCGTCGGCGTGGCCGCGCTGACCGCGCTGCTGCAGGTGCAGCTGTCGCGGCGCGCCGCGTCGATCGCCGCGGTCCTCGACGGGGCGTCCCCGCCCGCGTCGATCGCCCCGGCGGACGTGTTCGCCGGCGTGCTGCGCAGTGCGAGCCGCGTGAAGGGTGACCTGGACGAGGCGCGGCGCGAGAGCGAGCGCCGCGGCCTCCAGGTCGGGGCCCTCGCCCGGATCCTGCAGGTCGGTGTGGTGGTGGCCGGCCCGGGCCTGGCGGTCGACTACGTGAGCGCCCGGGCCCTCGAGCTCTTCGGGTGCGCGGACGAGGCGGCCTTCCGCACGGCCTGGCGGAAGATCCTTCCTTCGCTCCAGCGGGCCCTGGGCGGCACGGCCTCGCGCCCGGAGGCGGTTCGCACGACCCGCGTCGAGGCGGCGCCGGGGCGCCCGGTGCAGGCGGAGCTCCACCGTCTCGCGGGCCCGGCCGAGGACCACCTCGTTCTCCTCAGCGACCCGCGCGCCCTCGAGGCCATCGAGGTCGACGCCCGCCTCGAGCGCCAGCTCGACGGGCTCGGCCGCGTGTACCGCACGCTCGCTCACGAGCTGCGCGCCCCCCTCGGCGCCATGATGATGAGCCTGGACCTGCTGCACGAGAGCCTCTCGCGGGAAGGCGAGGCGTCGGTGCCGGCGCGGCGTCACGTGGACGTTCTGCGCGAGGAGCTGCACCGCCTCAACCGGTCGCTGTCCGGGGTCCTCGCCCAGACCGTGCCCGGGGCGCCGGCCGAGACGTTCGACCTCACCGGCTCGCTGGCGGACCTCGTGGCGCTCCTCGGCCCGCAGGCCCGTCGCCAGGCGGTGGAGGTCGAAGCCCGCCTCCCGGACGAGGCCCTGCTGGTGCGCGGCTACCCGGACCGTCTCCGGCAGGCCTTCCTGAACGTGGCGGTGAACGCGCTCGAGGCCATGCCGCGCGGGGGACGGCTGACCCTGGAGGCACGACGGGAGGGAACCCGGGCCCGGGTCGCCCTCCGCGACAACGGACCGGGGATCTCCCCGGAGTCCCTGGCCCGCGTCTACGACCCGGACTTCAGCACCAAGGACGGCGGCAGCGGCATCGGTCTCAACGTGGCGCGGGCGCTCGTGGAGCTTCACGGCGGCGAGATCCGGGTCGAGAGCGCGCTCGGCCGCGGCACGGACGTCCGCGTGGTCGTCCCCCTCGCCGCGAAAGCCGCGTGAGCCCATGCCCGTGCCCCACGCCCTGCTCGTCGACGACGACCTCGGCTTCGTGCTCGGCCTCGCCGAGGCGGTCCAGCGCGAGGGCTTCACCGTGAGCACGGCCACGACGCTCGCCCAGGGCCGGGAGGAGATGGCCCGCGAGGAGCCGGACGTGCTCCTCGTCGACCTGCAGCTGCCGGACGGATCGGGGCTCGACCTCGTCCCCCCGGCCAACGGCCGGCTGCCGCCGGGCGTCATCTTCATCACCGGCCACGCCAGCGTCGACCTCGCGGTGGAGGCCCTGCGCCTCGGCGCCGCCGACTTCCTCACCAAGCCGCTGGACTTCGCCCGCGTGAAGATGGCCCTCGCGAACCTCGGCCGGACGCGCGAGCTCTCCCGCGAGATCGGGTCGCTCCGGGGCGAGCTGCGCCGGCTGGGCCGCTTCGGGAGCCTGGTGGGGGCGCCCCCCCGCATGCAGGTCGTCTACGACCTCGATCGGGCAAGGTGGCGCCCACCGACGCCGCGGTGCTCGTCACCGGCGAGACGGCACCGGCAAGGAGCTGGTCGCCGAGACCGTGCACGCGATGAGCCGGCGCCGCGAGCAGCCCTTCGTGGCCGTGAACTGCGGCGCGATCGCCCCCGACGCTCATCGAGAGCGAGCTCTTCGGGCACGAGCGGGGCAGCTTCACCGGCGCGAGCGCACCGCACCGGGGCTACTTCGAGCAGGCCCACGGCGGCACGCTCTTCCTCGACGAGATCGGCGAGATGCCGCTCGAGCTGCAGGTGAAGCTCCTGCGCGTGCTCGAGACCGGCGCCGTCGAGCGGGTGGGCGGCGACGAGGCGGTCCGGGTGGACGTGCGGGTGGTCGCCGCCACCAACCGCGGCCCCGAGGCAGGCGGTGGCCGACGGGCAGCCTGCGCGAGGACCTCTTCTACCGGCTGAACGTCTTCCCGATCGAGCTGCCGCCGCTGCGCGAGCGGGGCGACGACGTGGGGCTCCTCGCCGAGCACTTCCTGGCCGAGCTCAACCGCGAGCGCGAGGGGCACCCGAAGGCGCTTCACGCGGGCCGCCCTCGCCCGCTCCGGGCCCACGCCTGGCCGGGCAACGTGCGGGAGCTCCGCAACGTGGTGCAGCGCGCCTTCATCCTCGCTCCGAACGACATCGACGAGGACTCGATCCCGCTCGGGGCCCTGGAGTGAGCGGGCGCGGCGACAGCCTGGTCGTCCGGCGTGGGCACCTCGGCTCGCGGACGCGGAGAAGCACCTCGTCCTCGCCACCCTCGAGCACTGCGCGGGCGACAAGAAGAAGGCCGCGGAGCTTCTCGGGATCAGCCTGAAGACCCTGTACAACCGTCTCAACGTGTACCACGTGTCCTGAGCCCCGCGGCTCGACGCCCCCCGGCCTCGGAGCCTTGTAGAAGCTTCAAGAACGCCGTGCGCCCGAGCGGAGCGCGGCGATCTCCGCCTGCAGGCGGGCGATCTCGTCCCGCAGCCGCAGCTCGCGAGCGAGGCTCGCGAGGGTCATGCGGACCCGCAGCCGGTCGATGGGTTTCGCAAGGAAGTCCCGCGCGCCGAGGCTCAGCGCCTCGTCCGCGAGCGACAGGCTCGGCTCGCCCGTGACGACGACGACCGGCGGCGCCGGACGGGGAAGCAGGTCGAGCCCGCTCCCGTCGGGCAGGTTCACGTCGAGGAAGAGCAGGTCGACGGAGTCCCTCGCGAGCTGGACGAGCGCCTCCTGGCAGGTCGAGGCCCCGACGGCCGTGTAGCCCTCGAGCCTGAGGACCTCCGAGAGGGAGATGCGGAAGCCCGGCTCATCGTCGACGACGAGTACTCGAGACACGATCAGGCGCCTCCCCTGCCGTTCGTGGCGACGGCAACGAAGGCCTAGCAGGAACCGTGCCGGTCGACCTTTGTACAGTCTGCAACGCCACGCGCGACCGGGACCGTCTGTCCGAATCCCCTAAGGCTCCTGATCCGTCGAGCACGGCGGGGCGCCCGGCCGTCGGCACGTGCGTTGCACTCGATGGAGCCGACCGGCGCGGGATCTCTCTGGTGCCCCCTCGAAGCTCTCACCTGGCGTCCAGCGTCGGAGCCGGAAGGAGGAAACGATGAAGATCTCAGTTGCCGCCTTGTCCACGCTCGTCGCCCTCGCGTCGGGAGGGAGCGTGCTCGCGGAGGTGGTCAAGGGTCCCCCGACCTCGTCGCGACCGGACGGATCGTCTCCACGGGCAACACCTCGCTGGTCGCTCGAGCACCGACGACCACGGGCACTCGATCCCCTTCATGGTCGGGACGACCACCGACATGCCCCCGGGCCTGTCTCCCGGCAGCCAGGTCACCGTCCACTACCACCCCGTCGGCACCGATCGGCAGATGGCAGACCGAGGTCGTGCTCCTCGGGCCCCGTGTCGCCTCGGCCGCCCTGGGCCAGGCCACGAGCGGGCCGCAGGCCTCCGCTCCGTCACAGCAGGCCCCGTCGCCGGAGTCGTCGCCGGCCACGCCCGAGAAGCCCGAGAACACCGAGCTGCCACGCACGGCGAGCCCGATCCCTCTCGTGGGCCTCCTGGGGCTCGCTGCGTTCCTCGGCAGCGCCCTCGTCCGCAGGCTCGAGCGCGGGCTCTGATACGTGCGAAGGTGGCCCCTCCGGGCCGCGCGCCACGGCCTCCTGGCCGTGGCCCTGGCCTGCAGCGGCACCTGCACCCTCGCCTACGCCCGGGCGGCTCGCTTCGCCCGGGTCGAGGGGGACCGGCTCGCCTCGGTCCTCGCGGGGAGGGGCTCCACGCATCGAGCCCCTCCCCCGCCGCGGGTCGAACCCCGTGAGGAGGCGCGTCCCGGGCGGGCCTGGGGACGTCTCGACGTGCCCCGCCTCGGCCTCTCCGCGCTCGTGGCAGAGGGCGTCGACGACGCCACCCTCGGCGTCGCCGTCGGGCACTTCCCCGGCACGGCCTTTCCCGGCGAGCCGGGCAACGTGGCCCTGGCCGGCCATCGCGACACCGTCTTCCGGATCCTCGCGGAGGTCCAGCCGGAGGACTTCTTGCGCCTCGTCACGCCCGACGGGACCTTCGAGTACCGCGTGGACCGGCTCGAGGTCGTGGCTCCCGGCCGCACCGACGTCGTGGCCCCGACCGACGAGCCCCGGCTGACCCTCGTGACGTGCTATCCCTTCGGGTACGTCGGGAAGGCACCCCTGCGCTACATCGTGCGCGCCCGCCCGATCGAGCGCTCCGGCGGCGCTTCTCCGGGGGCGTATCCCCCGGGTGTCTACGCGACGAGCTCGACGCCCGGGAAGAAGTAGCAGATCTCGAACGCCGCCGTCTCCGGCGCATCCGAGCCGTGGATCGCGTTCCTCTCGATGGAGGCCGCGAAGTCCTTCCGGATCGTGCCCGGCGCGGCCTTCGCGGGGTCGGTGGCGCCCATGACCTCGCGCAGGTGAGCGATCGCGTTCTCGCGCTCGAGCACCATCGTGATGCAGGGGCCCGAGGACATGAACGCGCACAAGCTCGGCGAAGAACGGCCGCTCGCCTTGTGGACGTGGTAGAAGCCCTCGGCCTCCTTCGCGGGAGGCTGACCGCATCCGCAGCGCCACGATGCGGAACCCGCCTTCTCCAGGCGCGACAGGATCGCGCCCGCCTTCCCGGCTTGCGACCGCGTCCGGCTTGACGATGGAGAACGTCGCTCGCTCCATGCTCCTGCCCTCAGGATTACTTCTTCAGGATCTTCGCGGACGGCGGCGCCCGATGTCGGCCGGGCGACTTCACGACGTGGATCCCCGCCGCCTCGCATTGCCTTCATCTTCTCGGCGGCGGTGCCCTTGCCGCCGGAGATGATCGCGCCCGCGTGGCCCATGCGGCGGCCCGGGGGCGCCGTCTGCCCGGCGATGAAGCCGACCACGGGCTTCTTCACGTGGGCCTTGACGTACGCCGCGGCCTCCTCTTCGGCGGTGCCGCCGATCTCGCCGATCATCACGATCGCCTCGGTCGCCCGGTCCTCGTTGAACAGCCGCAGCGCGTCGATGTGGTTCGTGCCGATGATGGGGTCGCCGCCGATGCCGATGCAGGTCGACTGGCCGATGCCGAGGGCGGTCAGCTGGCCCACCGCCTCGTAGGTGAGCGTCCCGCTGCGGCTGACGACGCCGACCGGCCCGCCCATGTGGATGTGGCCGGGCATGATCCCGATCTTGCACTTCTCGCCCGGCGAGATGATCCCGGGGCAGTTGGGGCCGATGAGCCGGATCGCCGCCGTCCTTGATCCGGGCCCACACGCGCACCATGTCGAGGACGGGATGCCCTCGGTGATGCCACGACCAGCGCCGATCCCCGCGTCCGCGGCCTCCAGGATCGCGTCGGCGGCGCCCGGCGGGAGGAACGAACATCACCGAGGCGTTCGCCCCGGTCTTCTCCACCGCCTGCTGCGACGGTGTTGAACATCGGGAAGCCCTCGACCGTGGTGCCCCCCTTGCCCGGGGTCACGCCGCCGACGACGTTCGTGCCGTAGTCGCGGCACCCCACGGCGTGGAACGTCCCGTGCTTCCCCATTCCCTGGACGAGGAGCCGGGTGTCGCGGTCGACGAGGACGCTCACCGTGCACCTCCCGCCGCGCGCCGACGACCTTCTGCGCCGCCTCGCGTCATCCCGTCGGCCGTGTCGAAGTTGAGGCCGGAGTCCTTCAGCATCTGCCGGCCCCTGTCCTCGTTGTTGCCCTTCATGCGCACGACCACGGGGACCTTGACGGACAGGTCCCTCACCGCGGCGATGACCCCCTCCGCCAGCACGTCGCAGCGGAGGATGCCCCCGAAGATGTTGATGAGCACCGCCTTGACGTCGGCGTCGGCGAGCAGGATGCGGAAGGCGTTCTTGATCTGGTCGGCGGTCGCGCCGCCCCCCACGTCGAGGAAGTTCGCGGGCGACCCGCCGGCCAGCTTGATGATGTCCATGGTGGCCATGGCGAGGCCCGCCCCGTTCACCATGCAGCCGACGTTGCCGCCCTCGAGCTTGATGTAGTTCAGGCTGTGCTTCGAGGCCTCCACCTCGAGCGGCTCCTCCTCGTCGAAGTCGCGCAGCTCGACGAGGGCGGGGTGACGGAAGAGGGCGTTGTCGTCGAAGTTGACCTTCGCGTCGAGGGCCAGCACCTCGCCCGCCTTCGTGATCAGGAAGGGGTTGATCTCGACGAGCGAGGCGTCCGAGCCCTCGAACGCGCGGTAGAGCGCGATCATGAGCGGCACGGCCTTGTTGACGACCTCCGGCTCGAGGCCGAGACCGAAGGCGAGCTTGCGCGCCTGGTACGCACGGAAGCCCACCGTCGGGTCGACGCTCTCCTTCAGGATCGCCTTCGGGTCCTTCGCCGCCACCTCCTCGATGTCCATGCCGCCCTGGGCGGAGGCCATGAACACCGGCTCGCCGGTGGCGCGGTCCACGAGGATCGCGAGGTACATCTCCCTCGAGCCGGAGAGGTCCATCCCCTGCTCGATCAGGAGACGCTTCACCAGCCGCCCCTCGGGCCCCGTCTGGTGCGTCCGCAGGGTCATCCCCAGCATCGCCTTGGCGATCGCCTCGCACTCGTCGAGGGTCCTCGCGAGCTTCACGCCCCCGCCCTTGCCGCGGCCGCCGGCGTGGATCTGGGCCTTCACCACCACGGGGAAGCCCAGGCCCTTGGCCGCCTCCACCGCCTCGTCGACGGTGTAGGCGACCTTCCCCTTCGGGACCGGCACGCCGTACTGGGCGAGGACCGCCTTGCCCTGGTACTCGTGGATCTTCACCTTAGTCGTCTCCTCGCTGGCTCTCCCCGCCGGGGTCTACCGGCCCTGCGCCTGGGCCTTGGGTGGGTTGATCGCCAGCAGCTCGACCTCGAAGACGAGGGTCGCGCCGGGGCCGATGTCGGGGCCTGCCCCGCGGTCGCCGTAGGCGATCTCGGAGGGGCAGACGAGGCGCGCCTTCTCGCCGACTTTCATGTGCTGGACGCCCTCGGTCCAGCACGGGATCACCTGGTTCAGCTGGAACTCGGCGGGCTGGCCGCGCTGCACCGAGCTGTCGAAGACCTTTCCGTCCGGGAGCGTGCCGTGGTAGTGCACGCGCACGGTGTCGGTGGCCTTGGGGCTGGGTCCCTTGCCCGGCGTGATCGTCTTGTAGACGAGGCCGGAGGCCGTTTTCACCGCCCCCGCCTCCGCCGCCGCCGAGTCACGGAAGGCGGCCGACTTCTGCTTCTCCCCCATCGCGAGCGCCGCGGACTCCTTCTGGGCCCGGGCCTGGAGGAGCGACCCGTACTGCTGGATGTCGTACTGGGGCTTCTCGCCGGCCAGCGACGCCGCGAGGCTCTTCTTCAGCACCTCCAGCTCGGCCGGGCTGAGTTTCAGCGGCTTCACCTGCTGGGCGACCTGCTGCCCCATCGCCGCCCCGAGGGCAAGAATGGCCTTCTCGTCCTCGGTCACCGTCGCCGCGGGGGACGCCGCCGCGGCCGGGGCCGCTTCCTTCTTCTGGCATCCCGCGGCCGCCACCACCGCGCCGAGGAACAGGGCGCATACCTTCGTGCGAGTCATGTTTGGTCGATTGCCTTTCCGCCCGGCCCGCCCCGGGGACCAAAGGGGCCTGACGCCGAACGCCCGATGCTATCCGCCCGCGCCCGGTCAGGCAAACGGCCAATGTACAATCGCCCCGGCGAGGGAGAGCGGCGATGGCAGGGGCGGGGCGATCCGCGAGCGCGTGGCCGTTGCTGGCCGGGATGGCGCTCGGCGCGGCGGGCGCCGCCGCGTGGGCCGCTTCCTGGCGCCGCCGGCGGCTCGATCCCCGCCTCCTCCGGGCCTTGCCCCGGGCGGCGGACCCCCCGATGGTCGTCTTCGTGCCGGGGATCCTCGGCAGCCAGCTCCTGCGCCCGGACGGCAGCGAGGCGTGGCTGAACCTCGGGAACACCCTCGGCCACCACGACTTGAAGCTGCCGTGCCGCCTCCCGTTCGACAAGAGCCGCGACGACCTGCACCCCGGCTTCCTCGTGGGGACGGACGCGGTGCTGCCTCGCGCCTTCGGGTTCACCGAGTACGCCGACCTCCTCGACCTCCTGGACTCCGCGGGGTACGAGCCCGGGTGCGGGCGGGGGCTGCGCTACGCCGTCTACGCCTACGACTGGCGTCGCGACCTCGTGGAGAGCGCGAGGGGCCTCGCCCTGCGGCTCGAGGGGCTCGCCCGCGAGATCGGCGACCCCGGGGCCCGCTTCCACGTCGTCGGCCACAGCATGGGCGGCCTCCTCGTCCGCTACTTCCTGCGCTTTGGCACCGCGGAGCCATCGGCCGCGGCGCCGGTGACGTGGGCGGGCGCGCGGCGCCTCGCGAGTGTCGTCCTCGCGGCAACCCCGAACTCGGGCAGCATGCCGGCCCTCGGGGCCGTGCTGACCGGCGAGCGGGTGGGGCTGTCGTACACGACCCTCGCCTCGACGGTCGTGAGTCGGATGCCGTCGATCTACCAGCTGCTGCCCCCGGCGGGCACCCGGCCGCTCGTCGACCCGCGAGGGAAGCTGCTGGACCTGGACCTGCACGACCCCGCCACGTGGGAGCGCTTCGGATGGGGGCCGTTCTCCCCCGCCACGGACGACAGCCTCGCACCCGAGCGGGCGTTCCTCGTCGCGGCCCTCGACCGGGCCCGGTCCTTCCACGCCGCCCTCGCCCGCGAGGCGTCCACCCCCTGCCCCGTGCCCGTCCACGCGCTCGGCGGCGACTGCCTTCTCACCCTCTCCCGAGCGGTGGCGGGCGAGGGGCCGCCCGGCTCTCCGCCGCGCTTCGAGGCCCGCACGCCCCTCGAGCAGGACCTGCTCTACGTGCCGGGAGACGGGCGGGTGACCCGCGCCAGCCTCCTCGCGACCCACCTGCCGGGGTCCGAGAGCGCCGCCTCCGGGAGCGGCCTCCCCGAGGTCGGCCAGTCCTTCTTCGGGGACGCCGACCACCACGGTCTCTACGCGGACCCGGCCGTCCAGAGCCTGCTGCTCCGCCTGCTGCTGCGCCCTGGACCTGATCCAGGGCTGCGCCCCGGCCCCGCCCCCGTCGAAAGGCGCCAGGTGAGTCCCCGGCCATGAGCGACGAGACACGCCTCCCCGGCGAGCTGCGTGCCGTGATGGACACGCTGCGCCAGCGCGACCAGCAGTATCGCCTCCTCGCCGAGCAGGCGGCGGACGGTGTCCTGATCGTCGCCGCCGAGGGACGGGTCGCCGACGCGAGCCCGGGCGCGGCCGTGCTCCTCGGTCGCCCGCGGGCGGAGATCCTCAAGCTCTCCCTGGGGGACCTCGTCGAGCCCGACAAGGCCGTGGACAACGCCGCCGCCCTGCTGGTCCTGCCGGCGGGGCGCCGCCTCACACGCGCCTTCCGCTTCCGACGGCCTGCCGCCGCCCCGCTCGAGATCGAGCTGAGCGCCCGCCGGCTCGGAGACGGCCGCCTCCAGCTCGCCCTCCGGGACTTGGCCGAGCGACGGCGGGCCGCGGACGCGCTGCGGGAGAGCGAGGAACGGTACGAGCGGCTGGCCGCCTCGGCCCCCGACGCCCTCGTGATCGAGGCTTCCGGGCGCGTGGTGCTCGCCAACCCCGCCCTGCGCAGGCTCCTCGGCCTCCAGCCTTCGGCACCGGTGGCCGGCCGCGCGCTTTCGGACTTTCTCCACCCGGACGAGCGGCTCGAGGTGGCGAAGGCGCTGGCGGGTGCGGCGTCCGCCGGTCCCGCCGGGGTGCGCCTCGCGACCCGCCTCCGAAGAGCGGACGGCTCGACCGCGGAGGTCGAGGGCACCGCCACCGCCGTGACCTACCGCGGCCGCCCCGCGGTGCAGGTGCTCCTTCGGGACGTCGTCGACGAGCGCCCGGCGGCTGACGACCTCTACCGGGACGGCCTCACCGGCCTCACGAGCCCCCTCCTGCTGCCCGACCGCCTGTCCGTCGCCATCTCGCAGGCCTACCGGCACCGGGCCCGCGTGGGCCTCATCCACGTGGACCTCGACGGCTTCGGCGCTCTGGACGCCCGCCTCGGCCGGCCGCTCGCGGACCGCGTCCTGCGGGCCGTGGGGCGCCGCCTCTCCCACTGCGTGCGCCAGGGAGACACCGCGGCCCGGCTCGAGGCGGACGCGTTCGCCCTCGTGCTGCCCGGGCTGCACCACCGGGAAGACGCGGCGCGGATCGCGGAGAAGGTCCTGCGCGCGCTGCGCAAGCCCTTTCCCCTCGTGGAGGGGACGGTCCCCCTCACGGCGAGCGTCGGGGTCGCCATCTTCCCGGAGGACGGCGAGGACGCGCCCGCCCTCCTCGCCTCCGCCGAGCACTCGGCGCGGCGCGCGTTCGAGGCGGGAGGCAACCGCCTCGAGTCGAGCGTCCCCCCGCCCCTCGACGACGGCTACGACAATCTCGAGCTCGAGGCCGGGCTGCGAGCCGCGCTCGCCGGGGGGAGCATGGACCTCAACGGCGCGCCGACCCCGGCCGGGATCCTCCACTACCAGCCCATCTACGGGCTCTCCCCGAGGCGGGTGGTGGGGGTCGAGGCGCTCCTGCGCTGGCAGCACCCCCAGCTCGGCCTCGTGTTCCCCCAGAGCTTCCTCTCGAACTCGGACTTCACGGGCCTCATCCTCGCCATCGGGCCCTGGATCCTGCGCACGTCCGCCACCCAGGTGCGCGAGTGGCAGCGGCGCCTCCGCGCGCTGCGCCTCGCGGTGAACCTCTCCCCCCCCGAGCTCATGAAGAAGACGCTGCCCGACGAGGTGAAGGCGGCGCTCGAGGAGACCGGTTTTCCCCCGCGCCTGCTCCAGCTCGAGGTCCCCGAGGGCCACGTCGTCTCGAACCTCCCCCGCTCCCTCGACATGCTCCACCGCCTCAAGGACACCGGGGTGAGCCTCGTCCTCGACCGCTTCGCCGTGCGCTACTCCTCGCTCGGCCGCCTGGCCGAGCTGCCCCTCGACGGCGTGAAGCTCGACCTCGCCTTCCTGCGCAGCCCCTCCTCACACCCCGAGGACGTCTCCCTCCTCACCGCCGTCACCGCGGTGGCCCGCGGCCTGAAGCTCCGCATCTCGGCCCAGGGGGTGGAGACCGCGGCGCAGCTCGCGCTGCTCGAGCGGCTCGGCTGCGCCGAAGCCCAGGGCTTCCACCTCGGGCCGCCGGTGCCGCCGTCGACGCTGGCCGACCAGCTCGGCGCCCGCCCGCCGGGGCCGCGCGAGAAAGCCCGGGGATGAGCTTCGGCGGGCGGCTGGAGACGCTCGACCTCTCCGCCCTGCTCCAGACGCTCTCGGTCGGCGTCGCGAGCGGGCGGCTCACCCTCACCCGCCTCGACCAGCACGCCGTCCTCGTCCTGCGGGGCGGGCGGGTCGTGTACGCGGCCGGCGGGCGCGCGGGCGAAACCCTGGCCGGGCGGCTCCTGCGCCAGGAGCTCGTCGGCGAGAAGGACCTGATGACGGCCCTGGAGCGCCAGCACGACGGGACCGGCTTCCACCGGCTGGGAGACGTCCTCGTCGAGATGGGCCTCCTCGCCGAGGGCACGCTGCAGGCCGTGGTGCGCCGTCGCATGGAGGAGCTGGTCGGGGAGCTGCTCGCCTGGAAGGACGGGTTCTTCCGCTTCGAGCCCGCGTCGGGACCAGCCGTGGAGGTAGACCTGGGGGACTTCGTGCTGCCCGCCGGCGTCCCGTCCCAGGAGCTGCTGATCCGGGCGGTCACCGCCCTCGACCGCGACGCCCTCGCGGACCTGCCGACCCCCGCCGACACCCTGCCGCCGCTCGCGTGGCAGAGGCCCGAGGCGGCCGCCGCCCCGTCCCCCAACGCTCCTTCGCCCACCGGGTCCTACGCCGTCGATTTCACCGGGGAGGCCGTGCTCTCGCTCCTGCGCTTCGCCTCGCAGATCCTCTCGCGGGCGGTCGTGTTCTCGGTGGAGGGAGAGACGGCCGCCGGGGTCGGTGAGTTCGGCGTGCAGCTGCCCGGCGGCCGGCCCGGGAGCGAGGCGGTCCGGAAGACCTCCCTCTCCCTGCGCGAGCCCTCGGTCCTCCGGACGGCGGTGGAGCGCGGACGGACCTACGCCGGACCCCTCGAGCCGACCCGGGTGAACCTCGCCCTCGCGGAGCGGCTCGGCGGACTGGAGGTGCGCGAGGCGGTGGCGATCCCCTTGCTCGTCGGCGGCGAGGTGCGGTTCGTCCTGTACGGCGACAACGCCCCCTCGGGCCGGCCGCTCGGGCCTCTCGACGCGCTCGAGTCCGCCGCGGCGCGGGCTGCCCGCATCATCGAGAAGACGCTGGCCCGCCGGGTCCAGGGCGGGTCCGACCGCCCCGCCTGAGCCGGGCCGACCCGGGTTGCACGGATCATTGCCAATCCGCCGGGGCCGAGCATATAGTCGGACCCGTGAACGTCTCGTCGACGCGTCGGACCGCGCCCTTCGCGTGGTGAAGGCGGGGGCTGCGGCGGACGCCTCGACCATCCCTGGAGACAAAATGCAGCGCGCTGCGACCTTCCTCGGCTCGTCGATCGGGAAGAAGGTGGTGATGGCGGCGACCGGGCTCGTGCTCTACGGGTTCGTCCTCGGGCACATGGTCGGCAACCTCCAGATCTACCTCGGCCCCAAGGCCATAAACGACTACGCGGAGTTCCTGCAGCACTTCCTCCACGGGCAGGGCATCTGGCTCGTCCGGGGAGGGATGCTCGTGGCGGTGGGCCTCCACGTCTGGGCGGCGGTGACGCTCACGCTCTCCAACTGGTCGGCCCGCCCCATCGGCTACCGCGACTGGCAGGCGAGCGAGTCCACCTACGCCTCGCGCACGATGGTGTGGAGCGGGCCCATCCTGGCCGCCTTCATTCTCTACCACCTCGCCCACTTCACCCTCGGCTCGGTCCACCCCGACTTCGTGAAAGGCGACGTCTTCCACAACGTGGTGGTGGGGTTCCAGAACCCGTTCGCCTCGGCCTTCTACGTCCTCGCGATGTGCGCGCTGGGGCTGCACATGTACCACGGGTTCTGGAGCATGCTGCACACCCTCGGCCTGAGCCACCCGCGCTGGAACCCGGTGCGCCGCACGGCGTCGGCGGTGCTGGCCGGGATCGTGGTGCTCGCCAACGTCTCGATCCCGGCGGCCGTGCTCGCCGGGCTCGTACACCTGTAGGGGGAGCGCCATGGAACTGAAAGCCAACGTCCCCTCGGGCCCGATCGAGCGGAAGTGGTCGAAGCACCGCTTCGACATGAAGCTCGTCAACCCCGCGAACAAGCGCAAGTACAGCGTGATCGTGGTCGGCAGCGGCCTCGCCGGCGGCGCCGGCGCCGCCTCGCTGGCGGAGCTCGGCTACAACGTCAAGTGCTTCTGCTACCAGGACAGCGCCCGCCGCGCCCACTCGATCGCCGCCCAGGGCGGGATCAACGCCGCGAAGAACTACCAGAACGACGGCGACAGCGTCTGGCGGCTCTTCTACGACACGGTGAAGGGCGGCGACTTCCGGGCACGCGAGGCGAACGTCTACCGCCTCGCGGAGCTGTCCGTGAACATCATCGACCAGTGCGTGGCCCAGGGCGTGCCGTTCGCGCGCGAGTACGGCGGCACCCTCGCCAACCGCTCGTTCGGCGGCGCCCTCGTCTCCCGCACGTTCTACGCCCGCGGCCAGACCGGCCAGCAGCTCCTGCTCGGCGCCTACTCCGCCCTCATGCGGCAGGTGGGGGCCGGCCAGGTCAAGATGTTCCCCCGCCACGAGATGCTCGAGCTGATCGTGATCGACGGCCGGGCCCGGGGCATCGTGGCCCGCGACATGGTCACCGGGAAGCTCGAGACCCACCTCGCCGACGCGGTGGTCCTCGCCACCGGCGGCTACGGCAACGTCTTCTACCTCGCGACCTACGCCAAGGGCTGCAACGGCACCGCGATCTGGCGCTCGTACAAGAAGGGCGCGGCCTTCGCCAACCCCTGCTACACCCAGATCCACCCGACCTGCATCCCCGTCCACGGCGACTACCAGAGCAAGCTCACCCTCATGAGCGAGTCGCTCCGCAACGACGGGCGCATCTGGGTGCCGCTGAAGAAGGACGAGACCCGCCCGGCCCACCAGATCCCCGAGGACGAGCGCGACTACTACCTCGAGCGGAAGTACCCGACCTACGGGAACCTCGCCCCCCGCGACATCTCCTCGCGCGCGGCCAAGCAGGTCTGCGACGAGGGGCGGGGCGTGGGGCCGACCGGCCTCGGGGTCTACCTCGACTTCGCCGACTCCATCAAGCGGCTCGGGGCCGAGAAGATCGGGGAGAAGTACGGCAACCTCTTCGAGATGTACGAGCGCATCACCGACGAGGACCCCTACAAGGTCCCGATGCGCATCTTCCCCGCCTCGCACTACACGATGGGCGGGCTCTGGGTCGACTACGACCTCATGAGCACGATCCCCGGCCTCCTCGTGGGCGGCGAGGCGAACTTCTCCGACCACGGGGCCAACCGGCTCGGGGCCTCGGCCCTCATGCAGGGCCTCGCCGACGGCTACTTCATCCTCCCCTACACCGTGGGCCACTACCTCGCGTCCAACAAGTTCGAGAAGGTGGACGAGAGCCACCCCGAGGCGAGGGCGGCGGTGGCCGCGGTCGAGGAGCGCCTGAAGCCACCTGCTCTCGATGAAGGGCAAGCGCACGGTCACGTCCTTCCACCGCGAGCTCGGGAAGATCATGTGGGAGCACTGCGGCATGGGCCGCAACAAGGCGGGCCTGGAGCAGGCCCTCCAGAAGATCCCCGCCCTGCGCGAGGAGTTCTGGCAGAACCTCAACGTCCCGGGGAGCGCCGACGACCTCAACCAGTCGCTCGAGATGGCCGGCCGGGTGGCCGACTTCCTCGAGCTCGGCGAGCTGATGTGCCAGGACGCCCTCGAGCGCGAGGAGTCCTGCGGCGGCCACTTCCGCGAGGAGTACCAGACGAGCGAAGGCGAGGCGCTGCGCGACGACGACCGCTTCTGCCACGTCGCGGCCTGGGAGTACGCGGGAGAAGGGAAGAAGCCCATAAGGAACGTCGAGCCACTCGTCTTCGAGGACGTGCTCCTCCAGACCCGGAGCTACAAATGAGCGGCCACGGCCAGAGCCTGAACCTCACGCTGCACGTCTGGCGCCAGAAGAACGCCAGGGACCCCGGGCGCTTCGTCACGTACCAGGCGAAGAGCGTCAGCCCCGACATGTCCTTCCTCGAGATGCTCGACGTGGTCAACGAGGAGCTCACCCAGAAGGGGGAGGAGCCGATCGCGTTCGACCACGACTGCCGGGAGGGCATCTGCGGCACCTGCAGCATCGTGGTCAACGGCCGGCCCCACGGGCCGCGGACCCGCACCACCGCCTGCCAGCTGCACATGCGGACGTTCAAGGACGGCGACGCGCTCGTGATCGAGCCGTGGCGGGCGCGCGCCTTCCAGGTGGTCAAGGACCTGATCGTGGACCGCGGCGCCCTCGACCGGATCATCGCCGCCGGCGGCTTCGTCTCGATGCAGGCCGGCAGCGCCCCGGACGGCAACGCGATCCCCGTCCCCAAGCCCGACGCCGAGCTCTCGATGGACGCAGCCGCCTGCATCGGCTGCGGGGCGTGCGTCGCCGCCTGCCCGAACGCCTCCGCGATGCTCTTCACCGCGGCCAAGGTCTCGCAGCTGGCCCTCCTTCCCCAGGGCCAGCCGGAGCGCTGGCTCCGGGTGAAGAAGATGGTCGCGGCCATGGACGAGGCCGGCTTCGGCAACTGCACGAACCACGGCGAGTGCGAGGCCGCCTGCCCCAAGGGCATCAAGCTCGACGTGATCGCCCGGATGAACCGCGACTTCCTGAAGGCGAGCCTGATGGGCGCCGAGGAAGTGACGGGCGGGGGCGGGGCGGGGTAGCCCCCGAGCGTGCTCCCCGTCGAGCGGAGCACGCGAGGGATCTCGAAAGCCTCGGTGAAGGCCCGTATTCCGTCCGTCAGCCTGCCCGCACCCGGCTGGCCAGCGCCTCGAACGATGGCCGGCCGCGCAGCGGCCGCAGCATCGGGTCGACCGGCAGAATCACGACCCACGGGTCGCGCCGGTCCGCGGCCAGGGCCAGGAGCTCGAGGGCGTGCTCCGTTTCGCCCAGGGCGAGGTACACCGTGGCCGTCTGGTAGGGCGCCGCCTCGGCCGGCTCGCTCCCGGCCACGAGCGCCCGTGCCTCGTCCTCCCGCCCGGCGAGGGCGAGGCTCCGGGCGAGCACGGGCCGCATGAACCCGCTGCCCTCGGCGAGCTCCAGGGCCCGGCGGTGCTCTCCCACGGCTTCCTCGTACCGGCCGAGGTTCTGCAGGGCGCCGCCCACGGCCCAGTGGCCGAGGAGCTGGTGCGGGTCGAGCTCGAGGGTCCGCCGGGCGTGGACGAGCTCCCCCTCGTGGTCGCCGCTGAAGGCGTGGTGCAGGCCCAGCAGCGCCGACACCACCGTCGAGAGCGGGTCCAGGGCTTCCGCGCGACGCAGGATGCTCTCCGCCTCGTCCCGCCGTCCCCGCAGGTCCAGCAGGAGGCCGAGCCACTGGAGAGGGGCCGTCGACTCCGGGGCCAGCTCGACCGCGAGGCGCAGCTCGCGCTCGGCGCCCGTCCAGTCCCAGCCCTGAAAGAGGCGCAGGAAGCCGGCGGAGACGTGCGGCTCGGGGATTCCCGCGCCGAGGGCGAGCGCCCGGCGTGAGGGCTCCGAGGCGAGGGCCCAAGCCTCCCCCGGCGGCAGCGCCCCCGCGATGCCGGCCACCAGGAACGCGTCGGCGAGGCCGGCGTGGGGCAGCGCGTAGCGGGGGTCGAGGGCGGCGGCCTCGTAGAAGCACTGCATCGCCTTCTCGACCCACGGCCGCGAGAAGCGGCCCCAGAAGAAGCGGCCGCGGCAGTAGGCCTGGTAGGCCTCGAGGCTTTGCGTCTGCCGCCGGCCCAGCCGCTGCCGCTCCTCCGCGGTGAGCTCGGCCACGAGGGCCGACGCCACGCGCTCGGCCACCGCGTCCTCGACGGAGAACAGGTGCGTGAACTCCTCGTCGAAGCGGTCGGCCCAGAGGGGCGGCCCCCCGCCGTGGGGACGAGCTGGAGGGTCAGGCGGAGGCGCGTGCCGGCGCGCTGCAGCCGGCCGTCGAGCACCGCGTCGACCTCGAGCTGCCGGCCGGCCGCGACGGGATCCGTGTCCGCCTCGGCGAAGCGGCGCACGGTGCCGGTGGGACGCACGGCGACGCGGCCGGTAGCGGCCAGGCGCGTGATGAGCGCGTCGGCCATCCCGAGGCCCAGCGCGTGGTCGGCCTCGTCCCCCGCGAGCGAGCGGAACGGCAGGACGGCGAGGCTGCGGGGGGCGGCGGCCGGCGCCCGCACCGCCCCCACGAACCGGTAGCCGCGACGCGGCACCGTCTGGATCCAGGGCTGCCCGTCGGGCTGGTCGCCCAGGGCCCTGCGCAGGATCGAGACGTTGACGCTGAGGTTGGCCTCCTCGACGAACGTGTCGGGCCAGGCGCGCCGCAGCAGCTCCCCCTTGGGGACGACCTGGCCCGCGGCTGCGGCGAGGACGGCCAGCAGGTCGACCGCCTTTGGGGGCACATCGAGGAGGTCGTCGCCCCGGTAGACGAGCCGTCGCGGGACGTCGAGGCGGAACGGACCGAACTCGAGGATCGCTGCTCGCCCGGTCACGAGCGAGATTGTATCTCGCACGGGCTCAACGCCTTTGCCGCCTTCACGAAGCCTTGGAACTCCCTCGGATCTCACCTGTGACTTCGAGCCGTACCCGGCCGACCTTCCAGGGTGACAGGAGGCGAGAGCCATGACCACGAACGGCACCGCGCAAGCGAGGGCGTTTCACGAGGCGGAGCGGCACCTGGCGGGTCTGACCGCGCGCGCGGAGAAGCGCGCCCTCCTGTGGCTCGCGCCGAGGGTCCCGGGGCGCGTCACCTCGGACCACCTGACCCTGCTGGGCCTCGTGTCCATGGCCGCCTGCGGCCTGCTCTACGCGGCGAGCGGCCGGTGGCCCTGGCTCCTGGTGCTCGTCAACGTCGCCCTCGCGCTGAACTGGCTCGGGGACAGCCTCGACGGCACGCTCGCCCGCCACCGCCGCGTCGAGCGGCCCCGGTTCGGCTTCTACGTCGACCACCTCGTGGACGCTTTCGGTGCCGTCTTCGTCCTCGGCGGCCTCGCCGTCTCCGGGCTCATGAGTCCCCTCGTGGCCCTGGGATTCCTGGTCGCGTACTTCCTGCTCTCGATCGAGACCTACCTCGCGACCTACGCGATCGGGCGGTTCAAGATCTCGTGGGGGCCGGTCGGCGGCACCGAGCTGCGAATCCTGCTGGCCGCGCTGAACGTGCTCGTCCTCTTCCGGCCCCGGCTGTCCCTGGGGGCATCGTCGTGGCTCGCCTTCGACGTCGTCGGGCTGTGCGCGAGCGGGGGCCTGGCGCTCCTCGCCGTCGTGGCCGGAGTCCGGGGAACCCGGGCCCTCGCCCGCGTGGAGGGATGGGCCCCTGCCGAATCAGCCCGGACTGGCGGCGACCTCGGCTCTGCGACCGGGACCGGCCCTCCTGATCCGGGGGGCTCTCCTCGCCCCCCGGACCCCCCCGGTGCGGCTACAGCTTCATGATGTCGACGAGCTCCTTGACGGCGCCCGCCGACTTGTGCAGCGCGGCCTTCTCGGCGTCGGTGAGCTTGATCTCCCAGATCTTCTCGATGCCCTTCGCGCCGAGCTGGGCGGGCACGCCGACGTAGATGCCCTTTATTCCGAACTCGCCTTCGAGGTAGCAGCAGCAGGGCAGGACCTTGTGCTTGTCCTTGAGCACCGCGTCCACCATCTCCACCGTGGACGAGGAGGGCGCGTAGTAGGCGGACCCCGTCTTGAGCAGCCCCACGATCTCGGCGCCGCCGGAAGCCGTGCGCTTCACGATCGCCTCCACCCTCTCGGGCGGCAGCAGCTCGGTGATCGGGATGCCGCAGACCGTCGAGTACCGGGGCAGGGGCACCATCGTGTCGCCGTGGCCACCGAGGACGAAGGCGCTCGTGTTCTCGACCGAGACGCCGAGCTCCATCGCGATGAACGCGCGCATGCGCGCCGAGTCGAGGACGCCCGCCATCCCGAACACCCGATGCTTCGGGAAGCCGCGAGACCTTGTGGGCCACCTGGCACATGGCGTCGAGCGGGTTGGAGACGATGATCAGGATCGCGTTCGGGGAGTGCTTCGCCGCGTTCTCCGTGCACTCCCTGACGATCTTGTAGTTCGTGTTGAGCAGGTCGTCCCGGCTCATCCCCGGCTTGCGGGCGATGCCGGCGGTGATGACGACGATGTCCGAGCCCGCGGTGTCCTTGTAGTCGTTCGTCCCGACCACGCGCGAGTCGACCCCCTCGACCGGCGTCGCCTCCATGATGTCGAGGCCCTTGCCCTGGGGCATCCCCTCGATGATGTCGATGAGCACCACGTCTGCGAGCTCGCGGTCGGCGACCCTCTGCGCGAGCGTCGCCCCCACGTTGCCCGCTCCCACGACGGTGACTTTCCTGTTCATGGCCTCCCCCGGTTCTGATGAATGCTGGAAAACGCGAAGTCGGGCGGATTCTACCCCCGCCCCGCCGCGGGCGTCACCCCGAAAGCCGGCTTCCCCCGGGGCTGTGGAGATTCCCTCGGAGCGCGCCGGACGGGCGCTCCGGGGGATGCGTCACTTCGCCCGCTCCACGAACCGCCCGTCGCGGGTGTCGACCCTCACCCTCTCGCCCGTCTCGATGTAGGGCGGGACCAGCACGGTGATACCGGTCTCGAGCCGGGCCGGCTTCAGCTGGGCCTGGGCGGTCGCCCCCTTGATGGCCGGCATGGTGTCCTCGACCGCGAGGTCCACGGTGAGCGGCAGGTTGAGGGCGATGACCCGGTCCTGGAAGAGCACCGTCCTCACCTCGAGGTTCTCGAGCAGGTAGCCGGCCGCCTCTCCGACCCTCGAGACGTCGAGCGTCGTCTGCTCGAAGCTGCCGAGGTCCATGAAGACGAAGTCGTCCCCCTGGCGGTAGAGGTACTGCGCCTGGCGGTAGTCCACCTCCGCCGTGGTCACGGTCTCGCCCCCGCGCCACGTTTTCGCGAGGGTCTGCCCCGTGCGCAGGTTCTTGACCTTGGCCTTGACGAGGAGGCTCGCCCCGCGCGCCGACGGCGTCTGCGACTGCACCTCGGTCGCCTGCCAGGGGTCGCCGTCGATCTCCAGGATGTCCCCGCGCCCCAGCTCCGTGACGTTGACGATCATGCCGCCTCCAGCTGGCTTTTCTACCCCAGGCGGGGCCCGGCGGCAATCGATACGGCCCGGCGCGACGGCGCCCGGCCGTCACCTGGCTCATCGGGACTCTTGACGCCGCTCCCCCGTCGGCCGGACCCTAGGCGGCAACGTCGCGAGGAGGTCTGATGGCGAACATCGAGAGTCCGCGGCCGCCCGGCATCTGGCAGGAGGCCGCCCTCGTCCTGCTCCGGATCGGCATCGGCTGGCACCTGCTCTACGAGGGCCTGGTGAAGCTCGCGACCCCGGGCTGGACCTCCGCGGCCTTCCTCGCCGAGTCGCGCTGGCTGCTGTCGGGCCTCTTCCACTGGATCGCGGCCCACCCGGCGGTCCTGCGCGTCGTCGACCTGCTGAACGTCTGGGGGCTGGTGCTGATCGGCCTCGCCCTCGTCCTCGGGGCGTTCTCCCGCTTCGCCGCGGTGTCGGGGATCGTGCTGCTCTCGCTCTACTACGTGGCCAGTCCCCCGCTCGTCGGCCTGCCCACGAACGGCGCCGAGGGCAGCTACCTGATCGTCAACAAGAACCTCGTGGAGATCCTCGCCCTCTGCGTCGTCGCGGTATTCCCCGCGCACGGCTTCTTCGGCCTCGAGAGGCGCCTGGGCGGGCTCCTCGCCCGCCGGGAGAAGCCGGCCGCCGCGGACGCCCCCGGCCTGCCGCCGCCCGCCCGCTCGCGGCGCGAGCTCATCGCCGCCGCCACCGGCCTCCCCGTCCTCGGCGGCTTCGTCTACGCCGTCCTCCGCAAGCGCGGGTTCGACAGCTACGAGGCCAGGCTCCTCCGCGCGGCCGGGGCCGAGGTGGACGCGGTGAGCAGCGCGACCCTCAAGACCTTCCAGTACGCGAGCCTCAAGGAGCTCAAGGGCCAGGTCCCCCACTCCCGCATCGGTACGCTCGAGGTGAGCCGCGTGATCATGGGCGGGAACCTGATCGGGGGCTGGGCCCACGCGCGCGACCTCCTCTACGCCGACACGCTCGTCAAGGCCTACCACACCGACCGGAAGGTCTTCGAGACGCTGCGCCTCGCCGAGCAGTGCGGCATCAACACGTTCCTGACGAACCCCCAGCTCGCCCGCGTGATCAACGCCTACTGGCGACGCGAGGGCGGGAAGATCCAGTTCGTCTCCGACTGCGGCTACAAGGGCGACGTGATCGCGGGGGTGAAGCTGTCCGTGGACGTCGGGGCGCATGCCTGTTACGTGCACGGGGGGATCGCCGACACCCTGGCAAAGGAGGGGAAGGTCGAGACGATCGGCCGCGCGCTCGACCTCATCCGCAGAAACGGCCTGCCGGCCGGGATCGGGGCCCACAAGCTCGAGACCGTCCAGGCGTGCGTTTCCGCCGGCCTGGAGCCGGACTTCTGGGTGAAGACGCTCCACCACTGCGACTACTGGTCGGCCCGCCGGGACGTCGAGAAGGACAACATCTGGTGCCTGAACCCCGAGGAGACGGCCGCGTTCATGAGCGCCCTGCCCCAGCCGTGGATCGCCTACAAGGTCCTCGCGGCAGGGGCGATCCACCCGAACGAGGGCTTCAAGTACGCGTTCCGTAACGGGGCGGACTTCATCTGCGTCGGGATGTACGACTTCCAGGTCGTCGAGGACGTGAACGTCGCTCTGGTGGCCCTGGGCGGGGCGGAGGGGCGCCCGCGGCGCTGGCTCGCCTAGCGGCGCGGCGCCGAGCGGAAGCCGCTCGTGGCGTGGTCCTCGAGCCGGCCGTCCGTCGTCCCCACGACGACGAGGCCCTCCACGTCGGGGAGGCGCTCCAGGAGGGCCAGCCCCGCGTCCTTCCCCATCACCATGACGGCGGTCGCGAGCCCGTCGGCGAGCGTGCAGTCGGGCGCCAGGACGGAGGCGCTCACGACACCGTTCGCGACGGGGCGCCCGGTCCGCGGGTCGAGGACGTGCGAGTAGCGCACGCCGCCGCTCGCGAAGAAGCTGCGGTAGTCGCCGCTCGTCGCGAGGGCGGCGTCGCGCAGCGGCGTGACGCGGTAGATCTCGTCCGGGGCCGCATCGGAGCGGGGCCGGCTGATGCCGACCCTCCACGGCCCTCCGTCGGGCCGGGTCCCCTTGCCGAAGACCTCTCCCCCGATCTCGACGAGGAAGTCGCGGAACCCCTGGTCGCGAACCACGTGTGCCACCGCGTCCACCCCGTAGCCCTTCGCGATCGACGACAGGTCGAGCGTCACCCCGGCCTTGCGCTTCACCAGCGACCCGTTCGGCCGGATCTCGATCCGGTCGAAGCCGATCTCGGATCGGAGGGCCTCGATTTTCTCGTCCGGGGGAGGCTCGCCCACGGCCGGCGCGGGCCCGAACCCCCACAGGTCGACGAGAGGCCGGACGGTGCCGTCCCACGCTCCCCCGGAGAGCTCGAAGACGCGGGCCGCGGTCGTCATCACCCGGGCGAAGTCGCGGGAGACCGGGAACTCCTCACCCACGCGCGAGAACCGGCTGAACCGGTTGATCTCGCTGTCCTCGACGTACGTCGAGAAGGCCCGGTTGACCTCGGCCAGCCGACCGTCGATCCTCGCCTGCAGGCCGTCCACGCCGGCTCGCGAGACGACGGTGACGTGGTACGTCGTCCCCATCGTCCGGCCCTCGAGCCTGTGCTCGCTCCCCCGCCCGCAGCCGACGGCGATCACGAAGACGGCAGCAAGTCGCGCGCGGCCCCGCATGACCGCCCTTTCGTCAGCCGAGCTTGAGGAAGCGCGCCTCGCGGATGCCGGGCAGCCGCCCGAGCTCGGCGAGGGCGGCGGAGGAAACCTCGCTGTCGACCTCGATGAGCATGATCGCCCGGCCGCTGCCCGGCTTGCGGCCGAGCCCCATGCGGGCGATGTTGACGCCCTGGGTGCCGAGGACGGTGCCCACCCGCCCGACCGTGCCGGGGGTGTCGTCGTTCCGCACCATGAGCACGTTGCCCCGGGGGATCGTGTCGACCTCGACCCCGTCCACGTCCACGAGCCGCAGGTGCGAGCCGCCGAACACGGTCCCCGAGACCGACAGGTCCTCCTCGCTGGTCTTGAGTCGGAGGGCCACGAGGTTGGAGAAGCCGATCGACGCCGACGAGGTCGACTCGAGGATCTCGATCCCCCGCTCCCGCGCGACGTCCGTCGCGTTCACCAGCGTCAGCCCCTCGGCCATGTGGGGCCGGAGGATGCCCGTGACCGCCGCCGCCAGGAGGGGCTTGGTGTCCAGCTCCCGGAGGTCCCCGTAGACGCCGAGCTCGATCCGCTCGAGCGAGCCGCGGCAGGCCTGGGCCAGGAAGAGCCCGAGCCGCTCGGCGAGGTCCATGACCGGGCGCACCCGGTCGTACAGGTCGCCGGCGAGCGAGTAGAAGTTCACGGCGGACTGGATGACACCGCCCTTCAGGTAGTCGCGTACCTGCTGAGCGATGTCGGTCCCGACCCGCTCCTGGGCCTCCTTCGTGGAGGCCCCGAGGTGCGGCAGCGCGAGCACCCTCGGGTGCTTGGCCAGGCGCCAATCCCGGGGCGGCTCGTGGGCGTGGACGTCGAGGCCGGCCGCGGCCACCCGACCGCCGTCGAGGGCGGCGAGGAGGGCCTCGTCGTCGATCAGCTCCCCGCGGGCCGCGTTGACGATCCGGACCCCGGGCTTCACTTTCGCCAGGACCTCCTTGCCGATCAGGTGCCTCGTCTCGGGGGTGAGCGTCGTGTGCAGCGTCAGGTAGTCGGAGGTCTGCAGCACCTCGTCCAGGCCCCGCAGCTTCACGTGGGCCTGCTCGGCCACCCCGGGCGACACGAAGGGGTCGTAGGCCTGCACTTCCATGCCGAAGGCCCGGCAGCGGGCGGCCACCTCGCGGCCGATGCGGCCGAGGCCGATCACCCCGAGGCGCTTGCCGAAGAGCTCCACTCCCGCGAAGGACTTCCGGTCCCACTTCTCGCCTTTCATCGCCGCGTCGGCCGGGGCCAGGTTCCGCGCGAGAGCGAGCATGAGCGCGACCGCGAGCTCGGCGGTGGAGAGGGTGTTCCCGCCCGGCGAGTTCATGACGAGCACGCCGCGGCGGGTGGCGGCGGCGAGGTCCACGTTGTCGACCCCCACCCCCGCCCGCCCGATGACCTTGAGGCGCTTCGCCGCGTCGATGACATCGGCGCTCATCTGGCTGCCGCTGCGGATGAGGATGGCGTCGTACGGCGGCACGACCTTGACGAGCTCGGCGGGGGGCAGCGCCTTCTCCATGTCCACGGAAAAGCCCTCGGCCCGCAGGATCTCGGCGCCGCGCTCGGTGATGCCCTCGAGAACGAGAATGCGGTGGCTCATGGTCCCTCTGGCCGGGATTATCCCCCTTTGAGATGCCACACGGCGCCCCTCGCCGCGTTCATCGGGGCGTTCGATCCGGATTGGGGCGCGCGGGCGCCGGCGTTCCACACAATCTGTGGAAAACCCTGTGGAAAGAGCCGGGGGTCGACGCGGCAATCCCTTCAGGATGAGCACGTTGGTCCAATTTGCACTCTGTGACAGCAGCGTGGCGGGGGCACGCGATTTGCGTCCTGGGGAGGCCGAACGAGGCGAGATGTAATCCCCGTCACAGGAGCAGGTTGCCGGCCGGCCGTACTACACTCACGAGGGAGGGAAAGATGGCAGCGAGGAAGGCGATCCTGGCAGTGATGATCCTGGCCGCGACGGTCGCCGCCGCGCAGGAGGCGCCCGCGACTGGAGAGGCACAGGCGAAGAGCCAGCCGGCGGAGGAGCAGCAAGCCCCGCGGCCCGCCATCCGCGTCCTCCAGAACCCTTACGACATCTCGTCGTTCTACCGCTCAGGGGAGTCGCCGCTCGGCCCGTGGGCGGGCCTGCCGGCGGACCCCGCCTACCGGATTGCCGATTTCTACCGCTCGCATGAGGGCGGGTACCCGGGTGGCGCCTACGGCTGGTCGGCCTTCTGGACGAACGGGTATCGCGCGCCGCGGCCGGCCCCGATGCGCCCCTACCGGCGCACGATCGGCGAGAACGGCGACCTCTTCCTCGCCGTGCCGTTCCTCGCGCCCGTCGGGCCGATCAGCGGCGCGTTCCTCGGCTACTGAGACCGGCCGCCTTCTGGATCGACCGGCCGGTCGCCCGGCGGAAGCGGTCGGCGATCCCCTCGATGTCGCCCACCGTCTCGTCCCTCTCCACGCGCTCGACCCGGTTCATCGGGTAGAACAGCGTCACGAGGCCGAGGCCCCTCTCGCCCCGGGCCTCCTGGCGCAGCCAGTCCTCGAACGCCGTGAGCTCGATGCCCCGGACGGCCACCCCGGACGGCTGGAGCGAGACGAGCACCCCGAACACCTTCTCGCGGGGCGAGTGGAGGTAGACGAGCACCGGTGTGCCCGGGCCGAGCTCCGATGCTCTCATCGGCGTCCCCGCCCCGGGTGCTCCGACAGGAACCCGGCGATCCGGCGGGCGCCCTCCTGCAGGTCCTCGAAGGGCGTCGCGAACGAGAGGCGGAAGAAGCCCGGGGCGTGGAAGCCCTCGCCGGGTACGACCGCCACCCCTCTCTCCTCGAGAAGCTTCGTCCCGAGCGCCACCGTGTCGGGCAGCTCCTTCGACAGGCAGCGCGTCACGTCCGGGAACACGTAGAACCCGCCCTCGGGCTCGGGGCAGGTGACCCCGGGGATCGCCGTGATCGCCGGGTGGATGAAGTCCCGGCGCCGACGGTACTCCGCCGCCATCTCGCGCACGACGTCCTGCGGCGCGGTGAGCGCCTCGGCCGCCGCGATCTGGGCGAACGTCGCCGGCCCCTGGACGGAGTGCGAGTTGAGGGCGGTGCAGGCCTCGGCGAGCTCCCGGGGCCCCATGACCCACCCCACCCGCCAGCCGGTCATGCAGTAGGTCTTCGACACCGTCCCCACGACGACCAGGTGGCCGCCGGCCGCGTCCTTCACCGCCTGGAGGGCGGGAGGTCCCTCGGGCCGGAAGACGAGGTGGGCGTAGGTGTCGTCGTAGAGGAGCCAGAAGCCGTGCCTTCTCGCGAGGCGGGCGATCTTCAGGAGCTCGCCGGGCTCGACCACGGCCCCGGTCGGATTCGACGGGCTGTTCACCACCACGGCACGAGTCTTCGCGGTGATCGCCTTCCCCACCGCCCGCGCGGTGACACGGAAGGCGTTTCTCTCGGAGAGAGCGAGGAACACCGGTGTCGCCCCGGCCACGCGGGCGGCCTCGGCGAAGGTGGGCCAGGCCGGCACGGGGACCACGACCTCGCTGCCGCGGTCCAGGATCGCCTGGTAGAGCAGGGCCAGGGCCTGCTTGCCGCCCACCGCGACCGTGACCTCCTCGGGCGTGAACGCGACCTTGAAGTCCTCGCGGTAGCGGTGGGTGATCGCGGCGCGCAGCTCGGGAAGGCCGGCGGCCGGCGCGTACTTGGTCTTCCCGGCCTCGATCGCCGCCACGCCGGCGTCGACGACGTGCCGGGGCGTCGGCTGGTCGGGCTCGCCCACCGTGAAGTCGAGGACCTGCACGCCCTTCGCCTTCAGCGCGCGGGCCCGCGCGGCCATGGCGACCGTCGGCGAGACCTCGAGCCGCCGCGCACGCACGGCGAGGCGGGGCGACGTCGCGGCCTTGCTCACTCCCCCTCCTTCCTCACGCCTTCCGGCGGACGGGCGACCGGCGGGGCTTGATGGGCGCGCCGTACTTCTCGCTCAGGCGCCTCTCCACGATCGGGGGCACGAGGTCGCTCACCCGCCCCCCGAGCTGGAAGACCTCCTTCACGAGGCGCGACGACACGTAGGAGTAGCTCTCGGCGGGCATCATGAACACGGTCTCGATCTGGGGGTTGAGCCGCCGGTTCATGAGGGCCATCTGGAACTCGTACTCGAAGTCCGAGATGGCCCGGATCCCGCGGATGATGACACTCGCCCCGACCCTCTCCGCGTAGTCCACGAGGAGGCCGGAGAACGTGTCCACCTCCACGCGCGAGTTGCCGCGGTACGCTTCGCGGATGAGGGCCACCCTCTCCTCCACCGAGAACAGTGGCTGCTTCTCGGGGTTCATCAGGATCGCCATGCGCACCCGGTCGAAGACGGCGAGGCCGCGGTCCACGATGTCGAGGTGGCCGTTCGTGATCGGGTCGAACGAGCCCGGGAAGACGGCGAGCGACCCGTCCGGACGCTTCTTCCTCAAAGCACCTCCTCCCCCTCTCCCGGCCCGGCTGTCCCTGGCGCGCGCCGGTAGAAGCTCAGGCAGTGGTCGCCCACGCGCTTCGTCCGCGTCCGTTCGAGGCCGCCTATTGTCTCCGGAAGCGGGCGCTTGTGGAAATGCTCCGCAACGACGACGCCATCCTCGGCGAGGGCCGAGCCCTCGCCGCCGAGGAGGAGGAGCAGCGGCTCGTACTGGTCGCTGTCGTAGGGCGGGTCGAGGTAGACCACGTCGAAGCGCAGCCCCCGGGCGGCGAGAGCACCGATGGCCGTCCGCGCGTCCTGGCGGAAGACCTGCACGTCGCCCCCCGCGTGCACGAGGGCGCGGGCGTTCTGCTGCGCGGCGTCGACCGCCCCCGCGCTGCGGTCCACGAGCACGACCCGGGCCGCCCCGCGCGACAGCGCCTCCAGCCCCACCCCGCCGTTCCCGGCGAACGCGTCGAGGAACCGGCAGCCAGGGACGACGGGGGCCAGGATGTCGAAGAGGGACTGCCGGACCCGCGCCCCGGTCGGACGCGTGGAATCGCCCGCCGCGGTCTTGAGCCGCCGCCCCTTCCCCGCCCCCCCGATGATCCGCGACATGCGGTCACGATACCGCAGGGCAGGATGATCCCGCGTGCTCTCCCGGCGGAAGTCTTGACGCACGAATGACACCGTGGTATGTCTAGACATATGAGGACCACGGTGCGACTCGACGATGCCCTCCTCGACCGGGCGAGACGCGAGGCCGAGCGCCAGGGGGTGACCCTCACGTCGTTGATCGAGCGCGGGCTTCGCCTGGTGCTCGCCAACCCCGAGAAGCGCCCCAGGCGGCGCCACGTCGAGATCCCCGTCTGTCGGGAGGGGGGAGGGACCCTGCCCGGCGTCGACCTCGACGACAGCGCGGCCCTCCTCGACATCATCGAAGGCCGGCGGTGATCCTGCCGGACGTCAACGTTCTCATCTACGCTTTCCGGGAGGACAGCGACGACCACGCCCGCTACCGGGAGTGGCTCGACGGGGTGGTGAACGGCGCCGAGGCTTACGGGATGTCGCCGCAGGTGCTGTGCTCCGTCGCCCGCATCGCGACCCACCCCCGGATATACGTCTCACCGAGCCGCCTCGAGGACGCGATGGCATTCGCCCGCGTGCTCCTGGAGCAGCCGCATTGCACGGTCGTCCACCCCGGGGCTCGCCACTTCTCGATCTTCGAGGACCTTTGCCGGAAGGCCTCGGCCAACGGCAACCTCGTCCAGGACGCCTGGCTCGCGGCCCTCGCGGTCGAGTCCGGGTGCGAGTGGGTGACGACGGACGGCGACTTCGCCCGGTTCCCGGGCCTTCGCTGGCGCCGGCCGTTCTGACGCGTCAGGCCTTGACCGGCACTCCGGTGAGCCGCCGGGGGCCGTGATCGACCACGCCGGGCGGGCAGCCCGCGGCCATCACCTTGAAGTTCTCGATGAAGCGGCAGGCCAGCGCGTCGTACTTCTTGAAGTACTCCTCGCGGCTGCCCCAGGTGTTGGCAGGCTCGAGGATCTCCGTCGGCACCCCCTCGCAGCTCTCCGGCACCTCGAAGCCGAAGACCGGGTCCTTGCGGTAGCTCACGTTCGCGAGCGCCCCCGAGAGGGCCGCGTTCAGGAGCCGGCGCGTGTGGCCGATGCTGATCCGCTTGCCGATCCCGAACGGCCCGCCCGTCCAGCCGGTGTTGACGAGCCAGCATGTGGCGCCGTGCTGGAGCATCTTCTTCTTGAGCAGGTCGGCATAGACGTACGGGTGGTGGACCATGAACGGCCCGCCGAAGCAGGCGCTGAAGGTCATCTCCGGCTCGATGCCCAGGCCGATCTCCGTTCCCGCGATCTTGCTCGTGTAGCCCGAGATGAAGTGGTAGATCGCCTGGTCCGGGCTGAGACGGGAGATCGGCGGCATGACGCCGCTCGCGTCGCAGGTCAGGAAGACGACGTTCTTCGGGTGGCCCGCCCGCTTGTCGGGCACCGCGTTCGCGATGAAGTCGAGCGGGTAGGCGCCGCGGGTGTTCTCGGTCAGCTTCTCGTCGTTGAGGTCGAGGATGCGCGAGACGGGGTCGTAGACGACGTTCTCGAGAATCGTCCCGAACCGGCGGGTGGTAGCGTGGATCTGCGGCTCGGCGTCGGCCGAGAGGCGGATCACCTTGGCGTAGCAGCCGTCCTCGAAGTTGAAGACGCCGGAGGGGCCCCAGCCATGCTCGTCGTCGCCGACGAGCTGGCGGGAGGGGTCGGCGCTGAGGGTCGTCTTCCCCGTGCCCGAGAGGCCGAAGAAGATGGCCGCGTCCCCCGCGGCGCCCACGTTCGCCGAGCAGTGCATGGAGAGCACGCCCTCGAGCGGCAGCAGGTAGTTGAGGACGGTGAAGACGGTCTTCTTGATCTCGCCGGCGTAGCCGGTGCCTCCGATGATCCCGATCTTCTGGCGGAAGTTGAGGACGATGAACGTCTCCGTCCGCGTCCCGTCGGCCATCGGGCTCGCCTGGAACCCGGGGGCGGCGATGATCGTGAAGTCCGGCACGTGCCGGCGGAACTCCTCGATCGTCCGGTTCTTGAGGAACATCGTCCGCGCGAACAGGCTGTGCCACGCCTTCTGGGTCACGATGCGGACGGCGAGCCGGTGGTCGGGGTCGGCCCCGCCGTACACGTCCTGGACGAAGACGTCCCGCCCCTGCAGGTAGCCGCACAGGCGCGCGTGCAGGGAGCTGAAGCTCTCCGGGTTGAAGGGCCGGTTGTACTGGCCCCACCACACCGCTTCCTCCGTCGACGGCTCGCGCACCACGAACTTGTCGGCGGCGGCGCGGGCGGTGTGCTTGCCGGTGTTGACCACGAACGTCCCGTGCTCGCTGAGCTGGCCCTCCGAGCGGTGGACGGCCTCCTCGTAGAGTGCGGCCGCGGGCAGGTTCCAGTAGACGCGTCGCAGGTTGGTGAGGCCGTGGTTCTCGACACCGTAGAGGCTGGCGAGGGCCCCCGCCTGCCCCACCGCCGGCGAGCTGACGTCGATGTAGATGTTCATGCCCAGTCCCTCACCAGCTTGCGGTCGCCGAGGAACAGCTCGTTGGGAGCGTTCGGGTCGAGGGCCCACTTGATGCGCTCGACGCCGTCCATGATCTCCTTGACCGTCCCGCAGTAGCTCAGGCGCAGGTGGCCGTCCATGCCGAACTCCTTGCCCGGCACGGTCACGACCCGCACCCGGTCGAGCAGGAACGCGGCCAGCTTCTCGGAGTCCTTCATGTAGGCGCTGAAGTCCGGGAAGCAGTAGAACGTGCCGTTCGGCTTCGTCACGTGCAGGCCGGAGATCGTCTGCAGGCGCTCCACCATCACGTTGCGCTGGTTCTCGAGGGTCAGCCGCAGCGACTCGATCGGGGTCTGGACGCCGGAGAGGGCCCCGATCGCCGCCCACTGGGACACGGTCACCGGGCCCGAGGTCTGGTGGACCTGGATGTTGGCCATCGCCTCCACCACCTCGCGGCTCGCGAGGGCCCAGCCGATGCGGAAGCCGGTCATCGCGTACATCTTGGAGACCCCCTGGACCACCACGAGCTTCGACTGCTCGACCGGCAGCTTCGCGTAGTCGTAGGCGTTCGCCGCCTTCTGGCCGTCGAAGACGAGCCGGTTGTACAGGTCGTCCATCACCAGCCAGAGGTCCTTCTTCTCGCAGAACTCGACCATCTCCCTGATGAAGTCCGCCGGGTACATGATCCCGGAGGGGTTGTTCGGGCTGTTGAGGATGATCACCTTCGTGTAGGAGCCCACCTTGTCGGCGATGTCGGGCACGGTCGGAATGAAGGTGCCGTCCTCCGGGGTGACCGCGACCGGGACGCCGCCGGCGAGCTTGACCATCTCGGGGTAGCTCACCCAGTACGGCGCCGGGAAGATCACCTCGTCCTTCGGCTCGAGGATCGCGTAGAGCAGGTTCATGATCGCCTGCTTGGCCCCGCTCGAAGCGATCACGTTGTAGGGGGTGAGGAGCCGGCCGTAGTTCTCCTCGGTGTAGCGGAGGATGGCCTTCTTGAGGGCGGGCAGGCCGTCCGCGGGGGCGTAACGGATCTCGCCCGTGTTGAGCTGGGTGGCGCAGTTCAGGACCGCGTCGAGCGGCGACTTGCTCTTCGGCTCGCCACCGCCGAGGTGGATGACCGGCTCGCCCTTCTCCCGCAGCTTCGCCGCCGTCTCGTTCAGCTTCAAGGTGGCGGAGGGCTTGATGGACCTCGCGAGCTGGCTGACGCTCATGGCTTTCATCCTTTCCGTGACACCGACACGCCGACCCCGGGGAGTCTACGCCGGGGCGTGGAAGGGTCAAAGAGGCAATCGGCTCAGCGGGAATGAAGCGTTTGAATCGCTCAGGGCCGGAGCCGGGTCGCGGGGGTCGTCAGCCGACCCGGGCGAGGCCGAAGCGGCGCTCCCAGCCTCCCGACTCGAGGAAGCGGACGAGCGACGGCGCGAGCGCCCCGCCCTCGTCCACCCGCCGGAAGGCCTCGGCCCGCGCGCGCTCGAGCAGGTCGCGGTCGCGGATGAGGTGGGCGACGCGGAAGGTCGGCATCCCCCACTGCCGCGTCCCGAAGAAGTCGCCGGGGCCGCGGATCTCGAGGTCACGCTCGGCTATCGCGAAGCCGTCCTCCGTCGCGACCATCACGTCGAGGCGGGCGCGGGCCACGTCGGAGAGCCGGCCGTGGGCGAGGAGGACGCAGGTCGAGGAGGCGGCCCCCCGGCCCACGCGGCCTCGCAGCTGGTGCAGCTGCGCGAGGCCGAACCGCTCCGCGTGCTCGACGACCATGACCGTCGCGTTCGGGACGTCCACGCCGACCTCGATCACGGTCGTGGAGACGAGGACCTGGGTCTCCCCGCGGGAGAAGGCCGCCATGACCTCCTCTTTCTCGGCGCTCTTCATGCGCCCGTGGAGGAGCGCCACGCGCACGCCGGGCAGGGCCGCCGCCCACTCCTGCGAGGCCTCGGTCGCCGCCTTCACGTCCTCCAGCTTCTCGGACTCCTCGACGAGGGGATAGACCACGTAGGCCTGGCGGCCCTCCGCGGCGGCGCGCCGCACGAGGTCGAGCACGCCGCGCCGCTCCGAGGCGGGCCGCAGCTCGGTGCGGATGGGGTTCCGGCCAGGCGGCTTCTCGTCGACGATCGACACGTCGAGGTCGCCGTACGCGGTGAGGGCGAGCGTGCGCGGGATCGGGGTCGCGGTCATCACGAGCACGTCGGCGTCGTAGCCCTTCTTCCGGAGGTCGTCGCGCTGCAGGACGCCGAAGCGGTGCTGCTCGTCCACGACCGCGAGGCCGAGGCGGTGGAAGGCGACGCCCTCCTGGATGAGGGCGTGGGTGCCGATGACGACGTGCGACTCGCCCGACGCGATCCGCTCGAGCGCCCCCGCCCGGTCCTTGCCCTTCACGGCGGAGGTCAGCAGCTCGACGCGGTAGGGGCAGCGCGAGAGGAGGCGCCGCAGGGTCAGGAAGTGCTGCTCGGCCAGGATCTCGGTGGGCGCCATGAAGGCCGCCTGGTGCCGGTTCTCGAGGACGACGACCATCGACAGGACCGCCACGACCGTCTTGCCCGAGCCCACGTCGCCCTGGACGAGCCGGTTCATGGGGTGGGGCGAGCGGAGGTCGTCGGCGATCTCGCGCAGCACGCGCTTCTGCGCGCCGGTCAGGGGGAAGGGCAGGATGCGCTTCACGCTCCCGCGCGCGGCGTCGGTGATCTCGAACGCGGCCCGCTTCCTCTCGGCGCGGACGCCGCGCCGGCGCCGGGCGAGCCCGAGCTGGAAGAGGAAGAGCTCCTCCAGGATGAGGCGCACCTGCCCCGGCGAGCGGAAGGCGTTCAGCCGCTCGAGCTCTTCGTCGTCGCCCGGGAGGTGCACACCCCGGAGGGCCTCGCCGCGGCCGACCACGCCGAGGCGCTGGCGGAGCTCCTCCGGCAGCGGGTCCTCGGTGTCCGGAGGAACCTGCACCGCGAGGTGGGCCAGCACCCGCCGGAGGGGCTTGACGGTGAGCGGCCCCAGCTTCTCGTAGACCGGCACGATCCGGCCCGTGTGGATCCCGCCGTGCTCGTCCCCCTCGACGAGCTCGTACTGGGGCGAGCGCATCACGAGCATCCTCGAAGCGAAGGCGTCCCGCTCGACGAGGCCGTAGAGGACGACCTTCCGGCCGCGGGCCAGGGTCCCCCGGAGATAGGGCTGGTTGAAGAAGACCGCCTTGAGCCGCCCGCTCCCGTCGTCGAGGCGCAGCTCGTAGAGCGTCATGCGGCGCGCCCGGCGCAGGCCCGCCACCGCGATCTCGCCCGAGACGGAGACGCGCATGCCGGGGCGCAGGTCGGACACCCGGGCGAAGCGGCGCCGGTCCTCGTAGCGCATCGGCAGGTGGAGCAGGAGGTCGAAGGCGGTGCGCACACCGAGCTTCTCGAGCGCCGCCGCCCTCTGGGGGCCCACGCCCTTGACGAACTGGACCGGCGCCTGGAGGTCCATGTGCCGCGGGAGATCTTCCCACGACCGGCGGCGCGACGGGGTCCTACCGGAAGAAGTCGACGAGGGCCCGGCCCGGCTCGAGGCGCAGGCGGCGGGCGGTGAGGGGCAGCGGGAAGGGGGCGAGAATGTCGAAGCCCTGCGGACGCTTCTCCGACCGCGTGGACTGGCTGACGATCTGGGCCACGAGAGACGGGGGCAGGCTGATCCCTCCCACCAGGGCCTCCTCGACCTCGAGTCGGCCCTGCCCCTCGGCGCTCGAGAAGCGGCCGCGCAGCTCCACCGGGACCGAGCCGCTCAGGAAGGCCAGGAAGCCGGCCCCGGCGCCCGTGGGGACCTTCGACTTCACACGGTCGAGGTCGACGAGGCCGCGCGCGCCGAGGCGGTCCTTTTCGAGACGGAGCTCGAGGCCCGAGAGCGCGGGCGGGATCTTCGCGGCGAGGGCGAGGTTGACGTACGAGTTGAGCTGCTTCTCCGTCACCACGATGGTCTCGACCGACGCCGGCCGCCCCGACCGAAGCCGCCGCTCCACGCGGGCCACGGTGCGGGCGACGACGTCCGATTCCTCCCAGCTCAGCCCGGCGGGCGCGGGGAGGCGGACCGGGTCCCCCTTGGGGGGCGCGGCCTGCAGGAGCAACGCGGCGAGGGCGAGCGACAGCAGGCTCATCGCTCGATGATAGCAGGCGCCCTCAGGGGGCCTCGAGCAGGCGACGGGCCTCGTCGGCGCGCCCCATCGCGCGCAGCAGGTCGGCGATCTCCCGGCGCAGCGCGGGGTCGTCCCGGCACCACAGGGCCATCCGCAGCTCGGCGAGCGCCTTCTCGTCCTCGCCCCGGGCGCGGTGGGCGCGGCCCAGCAGGAGGTGCGGGCGCACCGCGTAGGGGTCGAGCAGCGCGGCCCGCGCCAGCTCCGACACCGCCGCCTCCACGTGGTCGGAGGCGAGGAGCGTCTCGCCCCGGGCCAGGTGCTCCTTCGAGCCGCCCGCGTCCGCGCCGCGCCCGGGGTCGAGGAGGAGGCCCGTCTCGGAGGGCAGCACGCGCTCGAAGCGGCGCGAGAGGTCGGGGCTGCTCAGCCGCTCGAGGGCGGGGGCGACGGCGGTGGCGGCCTGCAATTGCTCGTCGGCCTCCTCGCCGTGGCCGGCGGCGGCGAGCGCCCACGCGAGGGCCAGGCGGTCCTGTGCGTCGCCCGGGTCGCGCCTCACCGCTCCCCGCAGCCAGAACGCCGCCGCCTCGGCGTGACCCTCGACGAGGAGCGCCCACCCCAGGTCGAAGGGCAGGTCGACCGAAGCCGGCTCCGCCTCCACGGCCTGATGCAGGAGCTCCGACGCCCCGGATGCCGCCGCGCCCTGGCGCAGTCGCGCGAGTCCGCGGTTTCCGAGGGCCGCCGCCGTCTGCCGCTCGGAGACGAGCCCGGCATAGAGCACGTCGGCCTCCCGGTACCGCCCGGCGCCGAGCAGGGCCACGCCTTCGAGGAAGCGTGCCTCGCGGGCAAAGGGGGAGGACCCGGGGATGCCCGCCAGCGCCTGCCGAGCCTCGTCGAATCGGCCGTTGTCCGCCAGGATCCGGGCGAGCGCCAGCGCGGCCTCGTCGTAGGCGGGGTGGAGCGCGAGGGCTCGCCGGAGGCCCGCGACCCTCGAGGCCGCGTCGCGACCAGCCAGGCCTTCGCCGAGGGCCTGCAGGGCCTCGGGAGGGACCCCGTCCGCCGCGCGCAGCAGAGCGTCGCGGGTCCCGGAGGGAGCCAGGGTCCCCGCCAGCGCCACGTCCCACGCGAGGGCGTGGATCACCCGGCCGAGGGTGGCGAGAGGAGCCGTGGAGACGAGGGGCGTGCTCAACGAGCCCCGCCGCGCGTCGAGCAGGCGCAGCGAAAGCGTGATCTCGGTGCCGCGCTGCTCCCAGGAGCCGACCACGAGATGGCGGGCTCCCAGGGCCTCCGCCACCCGGATGGCGGTGGCGCGGGTGGCACTCGCACCCGGGACGCCGAGCGCCTCCTGGGCGCGGCGGCGGTCGGCCCCGGGGATGGCCGGCACGCCCGCGCGTTGCAGGGCACGCGGCAGCGTCTCCGCGACCGCGGCCCCGATCCACCCCGCGGGCGCGCCGCCGGGTCCGTCGGGAGCCGCGACCACGACCGGACCGGGCTCCTCGCCCGGGGCCGCGAGCAGCACGGCGAGAGCGGCGGCCCGGATCACGCCGGCAGCTCCACGCGGGCGGGCGGCCGTGCCCAGGCGTGCGCGGCGAACTCCCGGTGCACGCGGAACCCCAGCCGCTCGTACAGGTGATGGGCCCGCTCGTTCAAGACCGTGACGGAGAGCGTGGCGCTCTCGAGCCCCTGGGCGCGGAAGGCCCGCAGCGCGGTGCCCATGAGCGCCGCCCCGACCCCGCGGCCCTGCCCCTCGGGGGCGACGGAGACCTGGCAGACGTGCCCGTTGGCGCGGGCGAGGCGGCTCGCGATGAGGACCCCGAGCGGCCCTCCCGGCCCCACCGCGAGCCGCGAGGCCTCGGGGTCGAAGCGGCCGCATCCCGCGCGGACGACCAGCGTCTCGACGAAGGCGCGGCAGGCGGCCGGCGTGGAGTAGGTCAGGTTGAGCGCGGCGTCCACGCTCCCGAGGTGGCTCCGGAAGACGATCTCCGCCGCCAGCGGGAGGTCGTCGCGCCGCAGCGGCCGGAGGCAGACGCCGGGGGGCACCGGCGCCTCGGGCTCGGAGCCGAGGTCGCACCTCATGTAGTGGCGACCGCACGAGGCGAACCCGGCCCGCTCGAAGCGCCCGTCCACGGAGGGCGCCGTGCAGAACAGCGTCTGGCACTCGACGCGGCCGCTCCCCCGCTCCGCGCGCGCGTCGGCGATCACCGCGTCGACGAGCTCGTCCTCGAGCCCCCGCCCGCGGTGCTCGCGCGCGGCGAAGATCGATCCCACGATCACGCGCGAGGCGTCCACCATGTAGTAGGAGTAGGCCAGGGCCCGCGGGCCGTCCACGAGCGCGCGCCCGGAGAGGTTTCCCCGCTCCACGCCCCCCGCGACCGCGGAGCGGACCTCCCCGAAGTCCCAGCCGAGCTGGGCGTCCCACGCCGCCGCCTCCTCGTCGAGGAGGAAGGCGAGCTCGCGCGGTGCGACCTCACGCAGGGGGCGCGTGCGCACCCCTGCTCCGTTTCCCTTCCCGGTCGAGGAAGGCGCGCAGGCGCAGCTCGTCGGAAGCGGGGAGGGCGAGGAACTCGAGGCCGACCAGGAAGCCCTGCGAGGGGCCGGGAAGCGAGTCCCCGTCGACCGAGGCCTCCACCACCCGCGCCTTCGTCCTCAGGGTCCCGTCGGGCAGCTCGATGCTGACGTCCACGAACGCGCGCGCGGCGAGCGAAACCCCAGCGCGGATGAGACACCCGGCGAGGCTCAGGTCCGCCACCCGCGCGGGGCGTGCGTGCCTCCCCCCTAGAGTGGCCGCCAGGTCCACGGAGACGCGCCGGACCCGGCGCGCGTCTCGACCGGGCTGGGCTGCCGCGCACATCTCGGGACCGATTCTAGGCCCCCGCGCCGCCGTGCTCAAGCACGCCTCAGCCCCCGCCCGCCTTGTGGCCGGCCGCGCCCGGCCCCTATAATTCCCGGTCGGAGAACGCCTTGGCGCGGGTGGAGCATGGTCGCGGTGTCGGTACGGCGGGGCCGGGGGCCGCGCGGCGCTCGAGCCCGGTCCGGACGACCCCGGCCCGATCCCCCTCCCGACGTCCGGCTGCGCCCCGGCCGAGCCCGGCGCCGCGCCTCCCCTTGCTGCACAGCCACCCGATCGCCGCTCTCGAGTCCGGCTGCCGGGTCCTCCAGGGCCCCGTCGAGAAGCTGCGCTTCCTGCGCCGCTCACTCGAGAGATACGAGGCGCTCGACGAGCGGCTGCAGGCCGTGCCGGGGGCCCCCCTTCGCTGGGTCGCTTATCGCCTCACGGGCATCGAGGAGGCGCGGCCCCTCTTCTCGGCGAATCCCTGGGGCGCGCTCGACCCTCCGCTCCGGACCCGGCCCGCCATCCCGCGGCGGGCTCGTCGGACGGTCAACGCCGCCGCCCTGATCGTGGTGGCGGCGGCCGGTCTCGCGCTGGCCTCGTATCCCCGGTCAAAGCCGACCCCTCCGGCCGCCCCCCGGTCCGGCCCCTCGACCGTGGCGCCCACCCCCGCGGCCGCGGCCTTCGTCCCCCTGACGCGCGGCGTCGCGCCGGCGCGGATCTGGATGGTGGACTCCGGGCGCGGCTTCGAGCTGTACAGCAACGGGCTACGCGTCGACACGACCTGGGCGGTGGCCGGCGATCCGAGGCGCTACCGCGTGTTCGACGCGGCGAGGGGCATGGGCGCCGAGGTGCACGATCGGCCGGTCGGGATCGTGTACCACACCTCCGAGAGCGACATCTGGCCGCTCGAGGAGACCTTCAACGAGAAGCTCCGCGACTCCAGCCAGAACCTGCTGCGCTACCTGAAGAAGAACCACGTCTACCACTACCTCATCGACCGGTTCGGCCAGGTGTTCCGAGTGGTCGAGGAGACCGACAAGGCCAACCACGCCGGGATGTCGGTGTGGAGCGCCGGCAACCGTGTCTACCTCAACCTGAACGGGCCGACGATCGGGGTGTCGTTCGAGACGCGCTGGGAGGGGGGGCGGGCGCTCCCCATCACGCGCGCGCAGTTCGAGGCGGGGCGCAGCGTCACCGACTACCTGCGCCACAAGTGGTCGATCGAGGCGGAGATGTGCGTCACCCACGGGCTCGCGAGCGTGAACTCGAGGAAGCACCTCATCGGCCACCACGTGGACTGGGCGCGCGGGTTCCCGTTCGAGGCCTTCGGCCTGCCCGACCAGTACCGGCGGGCCTCGCCGGCGGTGGCCCTGTTCGGCTTCGGCTACGACGAGCGCTTCCTCGCCGTGATGGGCGAGCCGTGGCCCGGGGTCGCGGAGGCGGAGCGGCAGCTTCTTGCCGACGCCGCCGCCGCGGGCCGGCCGGCGGACGAGCTGCGGCGGGAGAGGGCGCGGACCTACGACCTCTGGCTGGACGAGCAGTCGAGGGACGCGGAGTTGGTGGACAGAGCGGCCGCGCCGCACGCGACGCCGGCCGCAAGCGGAGGATAGCCCCATGGCGGAGAACAAGGACCACCTTTGGAAGGCGCCGGAGGATGCCGCGGAGAAGATCGAGGACCTGGTGAAGGGCGGCTCCCACCCGGTGGGCATCGACGTGGGCACGAGCAAGGTGGTGGTCTCGCGCCGAGGGGGCAAGGACGTGGCGTGCGCCTCCCAGCTGAACGCGTTCATCCCCGTCCCCTACTCGCCGGTGACGGAGAGGACCATCCAGCAGCAGAGCGACATCCACTACTACCGGGACGGGGACGAGATCGTGATCTTCGGCTCCGCCACCGAGCGCTTCGCCAACATGTTCAACGCCGAAGCGCGCCGGCCCATGGCGGACGGCATGCTGAACCCGAAGGAGAAGCAGGCGTGGCCCGTGCTCGAGGCGATCGTGCAGAGCCTCGTCCCGAAGCCGCGCTCCTCGAGCGAGGTGCTGGCCTTCTCGGTGCCCGCCGCCGCTCCCGGGCGCGAGGCGCAGCTCACCTACCACGAGTCCAGCCTCCGCCAGTACTTCACCTCCCTCGGCTACAAGGCCATGGCCATCAACGAGGGCCTCGCCGTCATCTTCTCCGAGCTCGAGGACCACAACTTCACCGGGATCGGCGTGTCCTGCGGGGGCGGGATGTGCAACGCTACCCTCGCCTTCCTGTCCATCCCCTCGATCATGTTCTCCCTGCCCAAGGCCGGCGACTTCATCGACCACTCGGTGGGCGAGGCGGTGGGCGAGCACGCCACCCGGGTGAAGGTCATAAAGGAGGAGGGCCTCGACCTTTCCAAGAGCCCCAACGACAAGATGGAGAAGGCCCTCCACATCTACTACGAGGACCTCGTGGAGACGCTCGTGGACTCCCTGCGCCGGACGATCGCGCGGGCGGAGAAGCTGCCGCGGACGGAGCGGGCGCTCCCGATCGTGCTCGCGGGCGGGACCGTCAAGCCGAAGGGCTTCCGCGAGCTGTTCGAGCGGACGCTGCGCAGCCGGAGCTTCCCGATCGAGGTGGCCGAGGTGCGCACGGCCACGGACCCGCTGACCGCCACCGCGCGGGGCGCCCACATCGCCGCCATGTTCGAGAAGTAGGTGGCCCGAAGCGCGCGGGTCCTGCTCCCGCTCCTCGCCTGCCTCGCCGCGGCCTCTCCCGCGCTCGCCGCCCGCGAGTGGTACGACTACTACCTCCAGGCCCGCGACCGGGACATCCCGGACCAGAAGTGGGCGGAGTGCGTCTCCAACCTGCGCCAGGCGCTCAAGCTGCGGCCCGGCTCGGCCACCAACCTCCAGACCTACGGCCTGCAGTTCGTGGACTACCTGCCGTACTACTACCTCGGGGTCTGCCTCCAGGGCCAGGTGGAGCACGCGGCGGCGATCGAGGCCTTCAACCTCTCCGAGCAGCAGGGCGCCGTCCGGAAGACGCCGCTGCACGGCGACCTCATCCGCCGACGGGGCGAGTCGCAGGCGGCCGAGGCCGCCCGCCTCACCCGCCGCGCCCGCGCCGAGTTCCAGCGCCTGCTCCGCGAGGCGCAGGAGCTGGGCCGCCGGCGCGCCTGGGACGAGTCGCTGCCGCTGCTCGCCCAGGCCGAGCAGCTCGCCCGCGGGCTCGACGCGGACTCGCTGCGCGCGGTCACCCGGGAGCAGGAGCGTCAGCGCGCGGCGCAGCAGGAGGCCCTCGACACCGCGGCCCGGCTCCAGCGGCTCGAGCAGCGCCTGGCCGACGGCGAGCGGCTCCTCGAGGAGGGCCGGGCCACGGAGGCCAAGGTGGCCTTCGACGAGGCGCTCGGCCTGGACCCCAGGAACGCCCGCGCCCTCGAGGGGCGCCGGGCGGCCGAGGAGCGCATCCTCGCCTCGACCACGCGCGCCGCGCGCCAGAAGGCCCTCGCGGACGGCAGGGCGCTGTTCGACGCCGGCCAGTACGAGGCCGCCCTCGGCCCCCTGAGCGACGCGGCGGCCGACCCCGCCGACACGGAGGCCCGCGCACTGCTCGCGCGGGCCCGGCAGGTCCTGGAGGGCCTGCGCGTCCAGAAGGAGCTGCGGGCGCGGATCGACGCCCTGCTGGCCCGGGGCGAGGCGCTGATGGAGGCGGGCCGGTTCCCGGAGGCGCAGGTGGCCTTCGAGGCCGTCATGCGCCTCGACGCGGGCCACGCCCGCGCCCGCGAGCGCCTGGGGGAGGCGGAGCGGCGCACGGGCGAGGCCTTGATCGCGCGCTGGTTCCCCAACCGGGAGCCGACCCTGGCCCTCTTCGAGCCGGAGGGCGAGGTGCTGGAGTCGCCCGCTTTGGTGCTGCAGGGCGTCGCCACCGACGACCGGGGCATCCAGAAGGTGGAGTTCCGAGTGGGGGGGAGCCTGGTGGGAGAGTTCGTCCCGCCCAGCTCCCCGGTCCAGCCGGCCCGCAGCCCCCGCTTCGTCCGCGAGCTGCCGCTCGAGCCCGGGCTCAACACCATCGAGGTGACGGCGGTCGACTCGGGCGGTCTCACCAGCTCGGTCAGCTTCGTGGTCCGCCGGCGCCTGCGCTTCCACGAGACGCGCTGGTTCTGGCCCTCCGCGGCGGCGGCAGCCGTGTCCCTGGTCGGCATCGGGTTCGGGGCGCAGCGCCTGCGCCGGCGCCGGGCCCGCCGCCGGCGCTTCAACCCCTACATCGCGGGGGCCCCCGTCCTCGACGACGACATGTTCTACGGCCGGGAGAAGCTCACCGCCCGGATGCTGAGCACGCTGCACCGCAACAGCCTGATGATCACCGGCGAGCGCCGCATCGGGAAGACCACGTTCCTCCACCACCTCATGCGCGTCCTGGCCGAGGACGAAGCGGGCGAGTGGCAATTCTTCCCCGTCTTCGTGGACCTCCAGGGGGTGCCGGAGCAGTCCTTCTTCCACGCCCTGATGGCCGAGACGGTGGACGCGCTCGGCCTTCTCCCCGCCACGCGCGAGGCGCTGCGCTTCACGCCGGAGCCGGAGGGCTACCAGGCGCGCGACTTCGGCCACGACCTGCAGCAGGTGATCGCGGAGCTCAAGACCCGGACGGACCGCAAGGTGAAGCTGGCGCTGCTGATCGACGAGGTGGACGTGCTCAACGAGTACTCCGAGAGCGTCAACCAGCGCCTGCGCGGGATCTTCATGAAGAGCTTCTCGGAGAACCTCGTGGCCGTCATGAGCGGGGTCGGCATCCGCCGGCGGTGGAAGAGCGAGGTCAGCCCCTGGTACAACTTCTTCGACGAGATCGAGCTGCTCCCCTTCTCGCGCGAGGAGGCCGAGGCCCTCGTCCGGGAGCCGGTGGCGGGGGTGTTTCGCTGGCAGCCCGAGGCGGTCGAGCGGGTGCTGGAGCTCTCGCGGCTGCGTCCCTACCTGGTCCAGAAGCTCTGCGTGCACTCCCTCAACCACATGCTGGAGGCCGGGCGAAGCACGATCCGCCTCGAGGACGTCGAGGCGGCGCGCGGCGCCGCCGAGGCCGAGGACGCGATGCCTCCCCCCGCGGTGCCCGAGACGACGGGCTCTGTGGCAGACTAGGCGCGCATGGGCCCGGTCTCCCCTCCTCTCCGCAACCCGTTCATCGCCGGCAGCTGGGTGCGCGGCGACGACTTCTTCGGGCGCGCGGAGACCATCCGCGAGGCCCTCGAGGGCGATCGGCACTCGCTCTGGGTCCTCGGCGGGCGCCGCCTCGGCAAGACGAGCCTGCTCAAGGAGCTCGAGTACCGGGTGCTCCGCAGCCGCGAGACTCCGTTCGTGGCCCTCTACTGGGACCTGCAGGGGAGCGGCGACGCGCGGGGCCTCGGGGAGACGCTGCTCTCGAGCGTCGAGGACTCCGAGGCCTTCTGCCGGGCCACCGACGTCGGGGTCGAGGACCTCGAGAGCATGCCCGTGGCCGAGATGCTGGCGACGCTCGTGCGCCGGACGGTCCGCAGCGGCTGGCGCCTGCTCCTGCTGATGGACGAGGCCGAGGAGCTGCTCGTCGTGGGTCGGGCCGACCCGGCCGTGCTCGCCCGGCTGCGCCGCGTGACGTCGAGGGGGCCGGACGTTCGCACCGTGCTCACCGCCACGCGCCTCCTCGCGCGGATCGACGAGGAGATCTCCCTCCAGACCTCTCCCTTCCTGCAGGGCTTCATCCCGCCCGTCTACCTGACCCCGCTGACCCCGGAGGAGGGCCGGACCCTCCTCGCCCGCGGCGGCTTCGCGCCAGAGGACGTCGAGCTCGCCGTCCAGCGGACCGCCTGCCACCCCTTCCTCCTGCAGCTGCTCGCGAGCCGCCTCTTCGAGAACCGGGACCTGGCGGCGACGCTCGACCAGCTGGCGGCGGACGAGATGATCGCGAACTACTTCGCGGTGGACTTCGCGGCCCTGGCCGAGGGCGAGCGCTCCCTGCTCTCCGAGGTGGCGCGGGAAGGAACGAGGACGCGGGCCCAGCTCGCGCGAGGGCTAGGCCGGACCGAGGACGAGCTGGAGGTCCCCCTCCACGCCCTGACGACCCTCGGCTACCTCGCGAGGCGGGACGAAGGCTGGGGGATCGGAAACTGGCTCTTCGAGCGCTGGCTCCGCCGGCGGGTCGCGTCCGCCGCGCCCTCCGCCTGACCCGCCCGCGCCGGCCCTAGCGGCGGCCCCGTCCCCGTCGGCGCGGTCCGCCGTCGCGACGCGGCGCCGGCTCGGGCCCCTCCTCGGGGCGCTCGTCCTCCACCGCCAGCGGTGGCGCGGCCAGGTGGCCCTTGAGCAGGAGGGCCACGATCCGGTCCCGCAGCTCGTGGGTCGCGATCCGTCGCGCCGCCGGCCCGAGGTCGAGGAAGTCCTCGAGGGGCAGCCGCCGCCCTCCCTCGGCGAGCGAATCGACGATGCGGTCCGCCTTGCGCTCCTGCACCTCCTCGTCGGTCGGGACCGCGATCTCCTTGACCTCGACGTGATAGCGCTTCACCAGGCGGTTGAAGTTCATCAGGTCGAAGGCCCCGATCAGGCTGATCGCGCGGCCGCTCTTGCCCACCCGGCCGGTGCGCCCCGCCCGGTGGATGTACTGCTCGGGCGAGTCGGGGGTCGAGAAGATGAAGACGTGCGAGAGGTCCTCGATGTCGATCCCGCGCGAGGCGACGTCGGTCGTGACGAGGTGCCGGATCGCGCCGGAGCGGAAGCCGTCCATCACCTGCTCGCGCTTCTTCTGGGGCAGGTCCGAGGAGAGCATGGCCACCGCGAGGCCCTTGTTCCGTAGGAAGGTGGCCACCACTCGCGTCTCCTCGCGCGTGTTGCAGAAGATCATCGAGGAAGAGGCGTTCTCGTACTCCAGGAGCCGGTAGAGCGTCGCCTCCTTGTGCAGCCGCGAGGTCAGGCAGTAGACGTGCTCGACCTCCTTGACGTAGATCTGGTCCTCGGAGAGGAGCACCCACTCCGGCTCCGCCATGTAGTGGTAGATGAGGCCGCGGATGCCGATCGGCACCGTGGCGGAGAAGAGCATCGTCTGCCGGGTGGCGGGGACGAACTCCATGATCTGGCCCATCTCGACCGCGAAGCCCATGTCGAGCATCCGGTCCGCCTCGTCGAGGACGAGGAAGTGGACCCCCGAGAAGTCGAGCGTCCCGCGGCGGAGGTGGTCGAGCACGCGCCCGGGCGTGCCCGCGATCACGTGGGCCCCGGCGCGGATGCCCTCGATCTGGCGCTCCATCGAGTCGCCGCCGTAGACCGACTGGACGAGGACGCCCCGCCCGCGCCCGATCTCGGCTACCTCCTGGGCGACCTGGATGGCCAGCTCGCGCGTGGGCGCGAGGACGACCGCCTGCACGCCGCCGCGCGCCGCGTCGATCTTGTCCGCGATCGGGATCCCGAAGGCCGCGGTCTTGCCCGTGCCCGTGCGCGACTGCACGACGAGGTCCTTTCCGGCGAGGGCCAGCGGGATCGTCTCCTCCTGCACGGGGGTCGGAGCCTCGTAGCCCATGGCCTCCAGGCTGCCGAGGGTCTCGGGCGACACGGCGAGGGAGGAGAAGCTGCGCTTCGCGGCGGCGCGTTTCCATGGTGGGGCATTATGGGCGCCGCCGGACGATCGCGGCAACTCATGCCTCGAGGCCTTATAATGAGGAGTTTACGGAGACCCTGATGCCCCTGACGTGCGTCCGCTGCGGCAAGACGGGCGAGGCGCCGCCCGCCCACCGCGTTCCCTTCACCCCCGAGGCCAAGGCGAAGGTCCTCGGGTCCATCTGCTCCTCCTGCTGGACGGAGTGGGAGGACATGGAGGTGAAGGTCATCAACGAGTACCGGCTCAACTTCCTCGACCCCGAGCACCGGGCGATGCTGCAGCGGCCTGCCTGGAGTTCCTGAACGTCCAAGCATGATCCACGTCGAGGGCCTGAACAAGAGATACGGCGAGCGCGTCCTCTTCGAGGACGTCTCCTGGCATGTCCGGAAGCGGGACCGCATCGGCCTGTCCGGTCCGAACGGCTCCGGGAAGACGACGCTCCTCCGCATGCTCGCGGGCCTGCAGGAGCCGGACTCCGGCTCCATCCGGATGGCCACGGGCACGACCATCGGGTACCTGCCCCAGGACGGCATCGTCCACCACGGGCGCACCGTCCACGAGGAGGTGATCCTCGCCTTCGAGGACCTGCTGGCCTTCAAGGAGGAGCAGCACCGCATCGAGGACGCCCTCGCTCACGCCACCGAGGACGGTGACCATGACCGGCTCCTCGAGCGCTACGCGGAGGTCACCGAGCGCTTCAAGCAGGGCGGCGGCTACGAGATCGAGGCCCGGGTGGCCGAGGTCCTGAAGGGCCTCGGCTTCTCGCCCGCCGACCAGCAGCGCAAGACCGAGGAGTTCTCGGGCGGGTGGCAGATGCGGATCGCCCTCGCCAAGCTCCTCCTCGCCCGCCCGAACCTGCTGCTCATGGACGAGCCCACGAACCACCTCGATCTCCCGGCGCGCAACTGGCTCGAGGAGTACCTCGCCGACTACCCGGGCTCGGTCGTCCTCGTCTCCCACGACCGCTACTTCCTCGACGCGACGGTCAAGCGCATCACCGAAGTCGGTCTCAAGACCCTCACCGACTACCACGGCAACTACTCGCACTACGCCACCGAGCACACGGCGCGGATGGAGCGGCTGCGCGAGGCGCACCGCCGGCAGAGCGAGGAGATCGAGAAGGCCGAGGTCTTCATCAACCGCTTCCGCTACACGGCCACCAAGGCGAAGCAGGTCCAGAGCCGGATCAAGCAGCTCGACAAGGTCGAGCGGATCGAGATCCCGCCGGAGCGGAAGAAGATCCGCTTCAAGTTCCCCGAGGCGCCCCGGCCGGGGCGGGTCGTCCTCGAGCTGAAGGGCGTCCGCAAGGCCTACGGCGAGAACGTCGTCCTCCGCCACCTCGACCTCATGGTCGAGCGCGGCGACCGGATCGCCCTCGTGGGCCCGAACGGCGCGGGCAAGTCGACCCTCATGCGGATCCTCTCCGGGGTCGACCGTGCCGACGAGGGCGTGCGGATCGAGGGGCACAAGGTCGTCCTCGACTACTTCGCCCAGGACCAGGCGGCCGTCCTCAACCCCGCCCGGACCGCCCTCGAGGAGATGTCCTCGGCCAGCTCGGTCACGATGGCCCCGATGATCCGCACCATCCTCGGCGGCTTCCTCTTCGAGGGCGACGACGTCTACAAGAAGGTGGCGGTCCTCTCCGGCGGCGAGCGCAACCGCCTCGCCCTCGCGAAGATGCTCCTCCAGGCCTCGAACGTTCTCCTCCTCGACGAGCCCACCAACCACCTCGACCTCGACTCGAAGGAGATCCTGCTCGACGCCCTCGAGGACTACGGCGGCACCCTCGTCTTCGTCTCCCACGACCGCTACTTCGTGGACAACCTGGCCACGAAGGTCATCGAGGTCGGCAGCGGCGAGGCCCCCCTCTACCCCGGCGGGTACGAGGACTTCCTGTATTGGAAGAGCAGCGCACCTCGCGTCGTCGCCTCTCCCCGCGCGACGACGCGAGGACCTGGACGACGGGACCGCCTCGGTGGCGACGGCGGCGGTCCCCCGGTTGAGGCTCCCCGGCAAGCCCCCCTGAAAGCCCCCTCGAAGGCCGTTCCCTCCGTTCCCGCCCCGAAGGCTCCGGCCCACGGCAAGGGCTCGCCGAAACCAGGAAAGCCGGCCCCGGCGGGCCCGCCCCCCCCCGCGAACCCTCTCGCCCCCCGCCTCCGTCCCAGCGGCACCCCGCCCGAGCGCCAGGCCCTCGAGCGGGAGCTGAAGAAGACGAAGGCCCGCCTCCTCGAGCTCGAGAAGCGTGTCACCGAGAAGGAGCAGGCGGTCAAGGCGCTCGAGGCGCGAGATGGCCGCGCCCGGCTTCTACGACGACCGTACGCGCGCCGCCCAGGCCGCCGACGAGCACCAGAAGCTGATGTGGGAGACGGGCGACCTCATGGCCCAGTGGGAGGCCCTCCAGGCCGAGGTCGACGAGAAGACCGAGCAGCTCGCCGCCGCGACCCCGGCGCCGCGGCGTTAGGCTCCGCGTCCTTCGGCCTGCTATCGCCGCCCGCGCTCCCGCACGACGCCCTCTCGATCGCCTCGGCCTCCGCGACCGCCTCCGCGTAGGTCACCGCGCACGCCACCGTGTCACTGGCCGACGACATCCAGGACCTACTGCCCGAGGGTGAAGTTGACGATCAGCTCGTAGCGACCCGCCGGCGCCGTCCGCAGGCCGTCGCTCACGGCCTGCTTCCGCACGAGCACGGCGCGCAGGGTGTGGGAGCCGGGCGTCGGCTTCTCCAGCTGCACGTCCCAGCCGCGCCGCTTCGCGAGGGGCGGCTCCAGGTCCGCGTCGAGGGTGCCGAACGCCGCGAGGTCCACCCGCCGGCCGTCGAGGTAGAGCTCCCAGTCCGTCGCCGACCAGGCGGAGCGTCGGAGCTCGTCGCTCGTCGCGCGAAGGCCCGGGCGATCGACCCCCGCTGCTCCTGGCGGGCCTGGCCGTGGTCAGCAGACCGGCAAGAACCGCCAGGTACGTCCCACGGACGACGGCTCTGGCCCCTCGCATGGACCGCCCCCCTGTCTCCCCACAAGCTAGGAACGCGGCCCGCTGAAGTCCCCGGGATCGCCCCGGAAAATTCCCGGAAACTCAGCGCGGAAGCGAGCGGAGGCGCAGCTCCTCCGGCCAGGACAGGACGATGTAGATCTGCGTGGGGGCGGCCTCCTCGCCCCGGATCATGACGAACCGCTGGCCGTCGGGAGCGACGTCGTAGTTGCGGGACAAGTCGGTTCGCGCAGGCTCCTCGTAGGAGCCCCGGAAGAGGAGAAGCGGGGATTCGGCCGAGAAGCGGGGCTGGGTGATGACGCCGACGGCCATCATCGCGTCGCCGTTGCGGTAGAAGAGCTCCCGTCCGCTCGCGGCCCACGCCGGGCTCGTGCCCCCGTCGGTCGAGATCTGCCTCTTGCCCCCCGGCCCCGGGTAGGGCTGGACGTACACCTCGTTGCGGCCCGACTCGTTCGAGACGTAGGCGATCCAGGCCCCGTCCGGGGAGAACGTGGCCGCCGATTCCTGGAAGGCCGTGCGCAGGAACGGCCGCGGGTGGGCGCGGTCGTCGAGCGGGAGGAGCCAGATGTCGGCGATGCCGCGCCCCTGCTCCTCGGTGTAGGCGAGCACGCGGTCGCGGGGCGAGAACGAGGTCGGGAAACGGGCCGGCCCGGCTTCGAGGAGCGGCTCCGGGGGGCCGCTCCCGTCCGTCGGCGTCCAGAACAGGGCGGGATCCCGGCCGGGTCGGATGATGGAGAGGGCCAGACGTGCGCCGTCGCGGGTCCAGACCGGGTTGATCTCCTCGTCCGCCTCGAAGGTGAGGCGCGTGAGCGTGCCGCGCGAGAGGTCGTCGACCCAGATGTCCTGGCTGGCTCCCTCGATCGTGACGGCGAGACGCTTCCCGTCCGGGGAGAGCGCGGGAGAGTTGTACGCCCGGCGCGTCTCGGTGATCGGCCGCGCGTTCCCGCGGCGATCCACCCACAGGAGCGACCGCGCGACCGCGCCCGCTCCCCCGGCGACGTAGGCCAGGGTGCCGGACGAGGAGAGGGCGAAGTGGGAGGCGCCGGTGCGGGGGTCCATCGAGACGCCCTGCGCCACCTGGAGAGGGACGCCGCGTACCTCGAGGCGCTCGAGATCGAACGGGACCGCCAGGAGCTCGCCCGCGCGCGCGTAGACGATGTGGCCGCTCGGCGCCCAGCGGGCGTGGGTCCCCCCCTGGATCAGGACCTTGGGCTTGCCCGGCTGGCCCAGTGGCTGCACCGCGATCCGGGCCTCGTCGAAGGACTCCGCGGTCTTGACCGTGAACAGCACGGCCTTCCCTCCGGGGAGCACCTCGGGCCACAGGTGCGCCTGCTCGCCGGACGCCTTGTCGAGGGAGGTGAGAGGCTGGGGCTTCCCACCCGAGGCGGGGACGCGGTACAGCTCGTTCGCCTGAGTGGGAGCGAAGACGATCGTGTCGTCGGGGGTCCAGCTCGCCCCCCGTGCCACCGGCGAGGCGTCGCACACGGTCAGGGGGGACCCGCCCGCGATCGACACCTTCTTGAGCGCGCGGTCCGCGATGGCGAAGAAGCCGATCCACTGCCCGTCGGGGGAGAAGAACGGCCCCGCCGCCCCCTCCGTGCCGGCGATCGGCCGCGCCTCGAGCTGGTCCATCGCGCGCACGTAGAGCTGCGGCGCCCCTGCGGGAGAGCGGCCCAGCTGGTCGTTCGCGAGGTAGACGAGCTGCTTTCCGTCGGGCGAGAACACGAGAGCCGTGTGCTCTCCCAGGTCCAGGGGCGCCGTGGGCGGCAGGGCGATCGCGAAGCGCATGAGAGGAGACGCCGCAGGCGCGCTCCGGCCGCGGGCCTGGAAGAGAGCCACGGCCACCACGCCCAGCGCGACCGCCAGACCCCAGGGCAGGATGCGGCGCCAGCGGGGCTCCCGCTTCGGGGCGTGAGCAGCGGCAGACGGGGCCGAGCCCGCGGGCTCGGCGAGAGCTTCCTCGATCTCGATCCGCGCGTCGCCGATGTGGCGCAGGCGGCGTTGCGGGTCGCGCTGCAGGCAGTGGCGCAGCAGGTCTCGGATCCGCGGCGGCGTTCCCGCGGGCAACGCGTCCCAGTCCGGGTCCCGGCTCAGGATCGCCGCGATCCGGTCCGTGTGGGTCTCGCCCTCGAAGGCCTTCCGGGCGGTGAGCGCCTCGTAGAGGGAGCAGCCGAAGGCCCACACGTCCGTCCGGCGATCGACCGCCTTGCCTCGTGCCTGCTCGGGGCTCATGTAAGCGGGCGTGCCCATGATGAGGCCCTCGCGCGTCGGGTCCTCGTGGCGGGTGAGGGTTTCGAGCGTCCCTCGGCTGGAGAAGGCGGGGTCCGTGAACGCCTTGGCCAGGCCGAAGTCGAGCACCTTCACCTGTCCGGCGGGGGTGACCTTGACGTTCGCCGGCTTGAGGTCGCGGTGGACGACACCGCTCTCGTGGGCGGTCTCGAGCGCCTCCGCCACCTGGCGGAAGAGCGACAGGGCCTCGGCGACGTCCATCGGCCCCTTCTTCAGGAGATCGGCGATCGTGTCCCCCGGCACGAGCTCGAGGACCAGGAAGCGCACGCCGTCCGCCTCCTCGATCCCGTAGATGGCGGCGATGTTCGGGTGGTTGAGCGAGGCGAGGAGGCGGGCCTCCCGCTCGAAGCGGGCCATGCGGTCGGGCGACTGGAGAGAGGGGTCGGACAGGACCTTGACCGCGACCGAGCGCCCGAGCTTCGCGTCCTGGGCCTCGTAGACCTCACCCATTCCGCCCGTGCCGAGGAGGCGGACGATCGTGAAGTGCCCGAGTTGCGCGCCGAGAGTGAGCGCCAGGGGCCGGTCCTGTCCTGGAGGGACGTCTTCGCGCCCAGAGCGTAGCAGACCTCGCCCTGGATCAGAATCGGCCCGGGATGTGGGTCCCACACCGGCGCGAGCATGGTACCTTCTGAGCTGATCCCGCACCCCCAGGGAGGTCGAGTGGCTGTCGGCTCGGCGCGCAAGCACGACGTACGATCGGCGGGTTCATGATCGGCAAGTCCGTCTCCCACTACCGCGTGCTGGAAGAGCTCGGCGGCGGCGGCATGGGTGTCGTCTTCAAGGCCGAGGACGTTCGCCTGGGCCGCCAGGTCGCGCTCAAGTTCCTGGCGGAGGGCTTCGTGGATCGCCATGCCCTCGATCGTCTTCGCCGCGAGGCACGCACCGCATCCGCGCTGAACCATCCGAACATCTGTACGATCCACGACATCGACGAGCACGAGGGGCGCCCCTTCATCGCGATGGAGCTGCTCGAAGGGACGACCCTCAAGCACCGTCTGGCCGGCCGCCCGCTCGGGCTCGGAACGCTCCTCCCTCTCGCCATCCAGATCGCCGACGCCCTCGACGTGGCTCACGCCAAGGGGATCGTCCACCGCGACATCAAGCCGGCCAACATCTTCGTGACCGCGCGGGGGCAGGCCAAGGTCCTCGACTTCGGGCTCGCCAAGCTCGTCGCTGCGCGTCGCGTCCGCGGGGAAGGCGACGAGGCGTCGGATCTGCCCACGGCGGTTCGGGAAGAACAGCTGACACAGCCCGGCGTCGCGGTCGGCACCATCGCGTACATGTCGCCGGAGCAGGCGCGCGGCGAGGAGCTCGACCTGCGCACCGATCTCTTCTCCTTCGGGGTCGTGCTCTACGAGATGGCGACGGGCGTCGCCCCCTTCAAGGGCATCACGTCCGCCGTGGTGTTCGAGGCGATCCTGAACCGGATGCCCCCCTCTCCGCGGCAGATCAACCCTGGCCTGCCCGACGAGCTCGAGCACATCATCGGCAAGGCGCTCGAGAAGGACCGGGACGTGCGCTACCAGAGCGCCTCGGACATCCGAACCGATCTGGTGCGGCTCAAGCGCGACCTCGACTCGGGTCGGGCACCCGCCGCGGCCGCGAGCGGGACGGCGACGGGTGCCGCCCCGGCGCGAAGGCCGGGGAAGGGGAGATGGCTGGCCACGGCCGCGGCCGCGGGCCTCGGGCTCGGGGTGGTGGCGGTCGGCGTGTACGTCGCCCGGACCTCGGACTCACGCGTCAACGCCGCACTGCCGCGCATCGAGCAGGCCGCGCGGGCCGGGCGTCTCGAAGACGTGGCGGCCGAGCTGCAGGCAGCGGGGCTGGACCTCGACGACTCGCGACTGGCGGCGGTGGCGCCGAAGATCGGAGCGACCGTCTCGATCGAGACCGAGCCGGCGTCGGCGCGGGTGAGGCTGACGCGCGTGCGCCTGGACGACGCCGGCGCCAGCCCCGTGGCGGCTGATCTTGGCCAGACGCCCGTGTCCGGCCGCCATCTGGTCGCCGGAGAGCACGTGGTCGAGCTCACGGCGAGCGGCATGAACCCGCTGAGCCTGCTGGTGCGCCTGGCGGTGGGCCAGACCGTCCGGATCTCCCGGCGCCTGCTTCCGGCCCGGCCGGAGAACCAGGGGATGGTGCTCGTCGACGAGGGCGAGGTCGTGCTCGGCTCGGGGCGCACTCGCGTTGCCGCATTTCTCCTGGACCGCGACGAGGTGACCAACCGGCGCTTCCAGGAGTTCGTGGCCGCGGGTGGATACGGCAATCCCTCCCTGTGGCCCGAGATCCTGGTGGTGGAGGGTCGACCGAGACCGCGCGCGGACGCGGTGCGCAAGTTCGTCGACCGCACCGGCATCCCCGGCCCGCGGTTCTGGTCGGGAGGAACGTTCCCGGACGGCCGGGCGGATCATCCCGTCGTCGGCGTCTCGTGGTACGAGGCGGCCGCGTACGCGCGCTGGGTCGGAGGGACGTTGCCGACCATGGCCCAGTGGCGGCGGGCCGCGGTGGGGGCCTCGGCCGGGGGCTTCCCCTGGGGGGATGATGCGATGACCGCCGACCTTCGGGCGAACTTCGGGCTCGTGGGGACGAGACCAGTCGGGTCCTATCCCGCAGGCCTGAGTCCTTACGGGTGCGCGGACATGGCGGGAAACGTGCGCGAGTGGCTCGCCGACGCCCATACGGACAGCAGTGGCCGCGGTGTTACCGGCGGATCCTGGATGGATCCCGCCTACATGTTCGAGCCGACACACCTCGAGTGGTTCGATCCGACGTATGCCAACGAGGCGATCGGGTTCCGCCTGGCGAGGCCGGCGCCCGGCAAGGAGGTCGTCGGATGACCCGCCCCGTTCTCGTCGCGCTCGTCAACCTCATCTTGTCCGGTTCGACAGCCGTCCCGGCGCTGCCGCCGTCCGACGGAGACCGGTGGCTGTCGCGGCCCGTCGACGACCGGACGTTCGGGACCTACCTGGAGTTCTTCGCCTACGACAGACAGCTGCCGTTCGAGCTGCAGGTCACCCGGTCCGACGAGGACGAGGGGCTGAGAACGGAGCGGCTCGCGTACCAGAGCACGCCGGGCGTCCGTGTCTCGGCTCTGCTCGTGCAGCCGCCGGGCCAGACCGCCGCCCGGAGGCCGGCCGTCATCCTCCTCCACGGCGGAGGCCCGAGAGGCAAGGACAACCCCAACGTGATCGCGATGTCGACTTTGCTCGCCCGCGCGGGCTTCATGGTGCTCGCGATCGACATGCAGTACTACGGCGAACGCTCGACGAGCCTTCTCACGACGTTCGCCGAGCAGGAGAAGCACGACCGGCTCTACAATCAGCCCTCGGTCTACCTGGCGTGGGTCACCCAGACCGCCAAGGACGTGAAGCGGGGCTTCGATCTGCTGGTCGAGCAACGCAGCGCCGATGCGCGTCGCGTGGTCCTCGTCGGGTTCAGCCGGGGCGCGATCATGGCCTCGATCGTCGGTGGGAGCGACCGCCGCTTCGCCGCGGTCGGGCTGCTGTTCGGCGGGCACTTCGACGCCCTCGAGACCAGCCACCTTCCCGCCGCGTGTCCCGCGAACTACGTCGGGCGCATCGCGCCCCGGCCCCTGCTCATGGTGAACGGAACCCGGGATTCCGACATGGTCCGCGAGCGCTCCGTCGAGCCGCTGTACAGGCTCGCGAGGCAGCCCAAGGAGATCATCTGGACCGACGGCGGGCACGGGTTCATGACCGAGGAGCACCGGGCGGCGATCGTCCAGTGGCTGCGGGACAACTTGAAGTAGGTCAGTACGCCGGGCCGAGGAGCACCGCGTTCATGAAGACGAGCTCGGTGGCTTCCGCGTAGCCTCGGTAGTTCGGGTCCTCGGCGAAGGCGATGACGTGGCCCTCCCCGGTGGGCTGGTGCATCAGGAAGGCCTTCTGCGCGAGCAGGTCGCGCAGGTCGTCCCAGACGAGGCCGCTCTCCACCACCGACTCCTTCTTCGCGTAGACGCCGACGTTCGTGCCCTTGTCGAGCTTCACCGGCGTGAACACGCGGCGGCTCTCGACGATCGCCTGGATCTCCCCGTCGGTCCCGGCCGAGAGCCAGTGATCGGGGTCGAGCACGACCCGGAGGATCGCCCCGGGCACGGCGTCCGGGCGCTCACGCTCGGGCTGGATCGCCTTCTCGAGATCGAACGGCTCGGGCTTGCCGTCCTTCTCCTTCGCGGGCGGCGTCTCGGCGTCCTTCTTCTCGTCGCGCCCGGGCTCGGCCTCGGGTCGCCCGTCGCGCAGCTCGGTCTTCGTGTCGAGGAGACCCACCTTCTCGCGCGTCAGCCACCGCGAGGCCTCGCCGAGCGCCACCAGCGTCCCCCCGGCAGAGGTCCAGTCCCGCAGCCGCTTGACCGCTCCCTCTCCCAGCGCGTCGGAGTAGTCCCCCGAGGGCAGCACGAGCACGTCGTAGCGCGCGAGGTCGACGCGCCCGAGCGAGGACACGCGCACGGCCGTGACCGGCTGGCCGAAGCGCCGCTCCAGGACCCAGCGTGCCCAGCCCGCGGAGACGCTCGACGTGGGCCGGTCCCACGCGAGGAGGACCCGTGGCTTCTTGACGAGGTGCACCCGCTCGCTGCCGAACGACACGCCCTCCTCGACGTAGCCCGTGTCCACGGCCACTGCCTCGGCACGGTGCTTCCGTGCGATCCGGCCCAGCGTCTCGCGCGCCGTATCCGGGTTCTCCGCCACCCGAACGATGGCCGTCCCCGAGGGAAACGCACGGCCACCCAGCCGGAAGGCGCCCTCGGCGACCCGCACCTTGAGCCCCGCCTGGACCGCCTCCGCTACCGCCGCGGCGGCGCCCGAGCCCCACGGCAGCAGCCAGGCGACCTTCGCCGCCGCGAGGTCCGGCTCCTCCGCGGCTGGACCCGGGCCGTAGGGCCGCGTCTCCCCGGCCAGCGCGCTCGTGCCCGCGCACTCGACGTCGAAGACGAAAGGCAGGCTCCAGCCGGTGACGTCGTAGATCTCGTCCGGTAGCCGCTTCTTCCGCCGCCGGTCCTGCTCCTTCACGAACGCCTCGTCCATCGAGACCTTCGGGTCGAGGAGGTTGCGAACGAGCCGGCCCGCGGGCTGCGCGAGCGGCACCACGAGCGACCCCGCGGGGAAGCTGCGCGTGCCGCCCCGGAGCTCCGCCGCGGCCACCCGCACCTCGATCCCCTGTCCGACGAGCAGCTCGGCGAGGCGCCGGAGCCGGGCCTGGTCCCCGCCGGCCACGAGAACGTACTGCCTCACCGCGCCCGTCTCGCCCTCGGCGACGGCGGAGCGCCGGAAGTCGAGGAAGTCGCGCAGCAGCTTCTCGCGCCCGCGGGCCGCCGTCTCGACGGTGGCGAGGGCGGCCCGGAAGTGGTTGTGGATGCCGTCGAGGAAGGTGAGCTGGTTGTCGTCCTCGCGCCGCCACACCAGGCCGCGGGCGGAGGCCTGCTCGAAGGTCATCCCGATCGAGCCCTGGATGAGGGGCCAGGTCTCACCGTAGCCGGGGTAGAACGAGTCGAAGACCTCCCGCAAGAAGTAGGCCTGGCCGGCGGCGTCGAAGCGGGCGGCGATCGACCGGCCGAAGGCCTCGTGCCAGTCCTGCTGCGCGCGCGTGACGTAAGGGTTGAGGGGCTTCGCGGGCGGGGCGAAGTAGTAGGTCGAGTCGCCCCCCATCTCGTGCAGGTCGGCGACCACGTGCGGGTACCACTCCAGGAAGAGCCGGAGCCGCCCGCGGGTCTCGGGCTGGGACTGAGCGAACCAGTCGCGGTTCATGTCGAAGAGGTAGTGGTTCGACCGGCCCCCCGGCCAGCCCTCGTCGTGCTCGGCCGCCGCGGGCTCGGGGTCGGGTGTTGCGGCGCGGCCGAGGCGGTTCGTGGCCAGGAAGCGCGCGCGCCCGTCGGGGTTCTGCAGGGGGTCGACGAGGACGACCGCCTCGCGCCGGATCGTGTCCGCGGCCTCGCCGCCCTGCGCGGCGAGGAGGTGGTGGGCCAGGGCCATCGCGGCGTCCGGCGAGGAGATCTCGTTTCCGTGCACGCCGTGAAGGAGCCAGACGACGGCGGGAAGCTCCTTCACCAGCCGCTCGGCCTCGCCGGGCGCGAGGCCCCGCGGGTCCGCGAGTCGACGGAGCCCCTCCTTGACCTGGTCGAGCCGCGCGATGCGTTCCGGGGTGCCGATCGCGATGACGTGCAGCGGGCGTCCCTCCTCGCTCCGCGCGTACTCGAAGACGCGCGCCCGGTCGGGCGCGGCGGCGGCCAGCGCCTTCAGGTAGGCGGCGATCCCGTCCGGGCTCGTGATCTCCTCGCCGAGGTCGTGGCCGACGACCTGCTTCAGCGTCGGGACGCTCGGGTCGTAGCGCGTGCCGGGGGGACGGGCGAGGGCACGGCGAGGGCGAGGGTCAGGGTCAGGGTGGCGAGCATGGCGTCTCCTCTCGGTGTCTCCTAGAGCTCGTGGCGATCGAGCCAGCCGAGGAGGGCGGACCTCACCTCGGCGAGAACGTCGTCCGGCGTGCGACCGGACCGTTTCCGGACTCCGAACGAGTGGTCGGCGTCCCGCACGCGATGCAGCGCGGCGCGGGGGCCCAGCCTCTCCAGCAGGGCCAGCAGCAGGTCCTCGCGGGCGAAGGCGTCGCGCGTGCCCTGGACGAAGAGCATGGGCGCCGCGATGGCCGGCAGGTGCGCCTCGCGGCGCTCCTCGAACCGGCCGGGCGGGTGGAGCGGGTAGCCGAGGAAGGCGAGGCCGTCCGCGCGCTCCCCCGTGGCCACCACCTGCGACGCGATCCGCCCGCCCATCGACCGTCCCCCGTGGACGACCTGGCGGCGCCGGTCGCCTCGAGGGCGAGGGCGGCGGCGGCGCGGGTCGTGGCCTCGAGGACGGGCGGGGGGTCGGGTCGCCGGAGGCCCTTCGCGGCGTACGGGAAGTCGTAGAGGAGCGCGGCGCGTCCGGAGCCGGCGAGGGCCTCGGCGAGGGCCCGGAGCATGGGGTTCCTCCGGTTCCCGCCGGCCCCGTGGCCGAGGACGACCACCGTGCGCCCGCGGCCGCGGAGCGAGGCGAAGGCCTCGGTGCCCGGCACCTTCAGCTCCTGCTCGTCGGTGCGAAGCACCAGCATCGCGCGGGAGCATACCCCGAACGGCCGGCCTCCCGGGCGGATGGTACACTCGTCGAGCCGACCCCCGGCGCGTGGTCCCGACCGTGTACGAGTCCTTCTACGGCTTTCGCGAGAAGCCCTTCAATCTCACGCCCGACCCGAAGTACCTCTACCTCTCGCAGAGGCACGCGGAGGCCTTCGCCCACCTGGAGTTCGGCCGGCGCGAGCGCGGCGGGTTCGTCCTGATCACCGGCGAGGTGGGGACCGGGAAGACGACGCTCGCGCGGTACTTCCTCTCGAAGCTCGGCCCCGAGACCCACACCGCGTTCGTGCTCTACCCCGCGCTGACCGCCGACGAGCTCCTCCGCACGATCCTCGACGACCTGCACGTGAAGCCGGAGGGCTCTTCGAAGAAGAGCCTGGTGGACGCGCTCCACCGCTTCCTCCTCGAGGCTCGGGCCGCCGGGCGCAACGTGGTCCTCCTGATCGACGAGGCGCAGGACCTCTCGGCGGAGGTCCTGGAGCAGATCCGCCTCATCTCCAACCTGGAGACCGACACCGAGAAGCTCATCCAGATCGTCCTCATGGGCCAGTCGGAGCTGCGCGAGCTGCTCGCCCGGCACGAGCTGCGCCAGCTCGCCCAGCGCGTGACCGCGCGCTACCACCTCGCGCCGCTCTCTCTCGAAGAGACCGCCGAGTACGTCCGTCACCGGATCGTGGTCGCGGGCGGCGAGGGCAAGGTGGGATTCACGGGCGAGGCCCTCTCGGCCGTGCACAGCCTGTCCGGGGGCGTGCCCCGCATCGTGAACCTCATCTGCGACCGCGCACTGCTGGCCGGTTACGTCGCGGGCTCGCGCACCATCACGGCCGGCATGGTGGGCCAGGCGGCGGAGGAGGTGGCCGGCGACCGCCCGGTGAAGGCCCTCCGGCTGGCATCACGGCCTCATCGCGACGGCGCTCACCGCCGCCCTGGCCTTCCTGGCCTTCACCGTGGCCCCCCGCCTGGCCCAGGCCCCCGAGGCGCCCGCCGCGGAGCCCGCCTCCACCCTTCCGGCCGCCAGCCCGGCCCCCACGCCGACCCCGCCCCCTCACCACGCAGCGCACGGCTCGACGAGCTCCTGCAGACGATGCCGCGGCAGGACTCCTTCGCGGCCGCCGTCGCGCGGGTGCGGCGCGCTTGGGGCGAAGGCACGCTGTCGCGCACGACCCTGCGCACGCACCTCGACCAGCTGCGGTCCCTCGGCCTGCCCGCGGTCCTCGAGATGTTCCACCCCTCGCGCCGGGACACGTGCTTCGTGACCCTGCTCCGGCTCGACGAGCGCGCGGCGGTCGTGTCGGCGGGCGGCGCCGAAATCGAGGTGCCGCTCTCGCAGATCGACGCCCTCTGGACGCGGGACGCCGTCCTCTTCTGGCCGGAGCCGTCGGCCGCCCGGGCGACGCCCGAGGGGCAGGACGCCTGGGCGAGGCAGGCCCTCAAGTCCCTCGGGTACACGGAGCCGGACCTGGGGACGGCGGTGAGCCGATTCCAGAAGGACGCGGACCTGGTTCCCGACGGCCTGCTCGGCTCCCGCACCCGGATGGCGCTGTTCGCGCGCTCGCCGGGAGAGCGGCCCCGCCTCGCCCCGGACGGAGGCCGGCCGTGAGCCTGATCCTCGACGCGCTGCGCAAGCTCGACCGGGAGAGGGACGCGCGCGAGCCCGGCGTCGTCGTGGTGGGGACGGTGCCGTGGGGACGACCGCAGCGCTCGCGAAGGCCGATGGGCCTCGCGCTCCTCGCGGTCGGACTCGTCGCTCTCGCGGCGGGGGGGTGGTGGCTCCTGCGCCCCAACCCGCGGCCCACCGCATTCCCGGCTCCGCCGACGGCGGCTCCCGGCGTCGCTGCTCCCGCCGCGGCCCCCGCGCAGCGCCCATCGCAGGTCCCTCTCGCCGCTGTCGCCGCCCGCGGCGCCGGCCGCGGCGGAAGCCGCCCCGCCCCCGCGACGAGTCCCCCTGCCGGCGCCGACGCGGGGACCGGAGTCCCCGGCGGCCGACGCCTCCGTCCCGACGGAAGGCTCTCCGATCGCCGCCGCGCCGGCACCCGCGCGGCCGGGCGATCTCCGGCTCCAGGCGATCGCCGAGCGCGACGGGCGGCCCGTCGCCCTGATCAACGACCGGCTCGTCCGCGAGGGAGACAGCTTCGAGGGCGTGACCGTCCTGCGCATCGGCACCGCCGAGGTCGAGATCGAGGTGCGCGGCCAGCGCCGCGTCCTGCGCTTCTAGTGCTGCACCTGCGGGGCGAGACGCCCGAGACGCTGGCTGCCGCCTTCCCGGGGCTTCCCCTCCCCGTGGCCCGCCGCATCCTCCACCGCGTGGTGGGCGAGGATCGCGACGATCTCGAGGGCGTCCGCGGCCTCTCGAAGGCCCTCGCCGCGCAGATCGGGGCCCGGGGCCGCCTCGACCGTCTCGAGGTCGTGGACCGGCGGAGGAGCGCGGTCGACCCATTCGTCAAGTACCTCTTCCGCTCCGGGGACGGAGGGGTGTTCGAGGCCGTGCGCATCCCTCTCGAGAAGCCCCGGTGGAGCGTCTGCCTCTCCTCCCAGGTCGGCTGCGCGCTCGGCTGCACCTTCTGCGAGACGGGACGCCTCGGCTTTCTCCGCAACCTCGAGCCGTGGGAGATGGTCGAGCAGGCCCTGACGGTTCGGCGCGAGTCGCCCGAGCGGCCCCTCACCGGGGCCGTCTTCCAGGGCCAGGGCGAGCCGCTCCAGAACTACGACAACGTGATCCGCGCAGCGCGAGTCCTGCGCGACCCCGCGGGGGCCCGCATCGGCTCGGATCGCATCACGATCTCGACGGTGGGCCTGCTGCCGCAGATCGAGCGCTACACCGAGGAGGGCCACCCCTACCGCCTCATCCTCTCGCTCACCTCGGCCTTCTCCGAGAAGCGGGCGCAGCTCGTCCCGCTGACGTCGCGCTACGGCGTGCCCGAGCTCGCCTCCGCCATGCGCCGCCACGCCGTCGCGCGCGGGGGCCCCGTGAACCTCGCCTGGGTCCTGATCGCCGGCTTCAACACGGGACCCGAGGAGGCGGCGGAGCTCGCCCGCCTCTTCCGCGGCGTGAGCGTGCGCCTGTCGGTCATCGACGTGAACGACCACGCTGGGACCTTCGCTCGCGCCTCGGACGAGGAGCGCGGCCGCTTCCTCTCCGCCCTCTCCGCGAACGGCCTCGGCTTCGTCCGGCGCTACTCGGGTGGTCCCGACATCGACGCCGCCTGCGGGATGCTCGCCTCGCGAGCGCGCGGCGGTGCGGTCCACGAGCCGCCCGCGGCCACCCCCTCGTGAGCGCGCGCGTCCTCCCCGCCTCCGACCCGCGGGCCGTGCGCGAGGCGGCTTCCGTCCTGCGCGGGGGCGGCCTCGTCGCGTTCCCGACGGAGACCGTCTACGGCCTCGGCGCCGACGCCTTCAACCCGCGCGCGGTGGCCCGCGTGTTCGAGGCGAAGGCCCGCCCCTCCTTCGATCCCCTGATCGTCCACCTCGCGGACGCGGCCGATCTGCCGCGGGTCTCGACGGCCGGGGGCGAGCGGGTGCGCCTGCTCGCCGCGCGCTTCTGGCCGGGGCCGCTCACGCTGGTCCTGCCCCGCCGGCCCGAGCTGCCCGACCTCGTCACGTCCGGCCTCGACACGGTGGGCGTGCGCGTCCCCGCCCATCCCGCCGCCCGGGCGCTCATCGCCGAAGCGGCGACACCGGTCGCCGCGCCGAGCGCCAACCCGTTCGGCTACGTGAGCCCGACGACCGCCGCCCACGTGGCGGAGCTGCTCGGGTCGTCGGTCGACCTCGTGCTCGACGGCGGCCCCTGCCGCGTCGGTGTCGAGTCCACGATCCTCTCGCTCGCGGAGGAGCCGCCCGTGATCCTCCGGCCCGGGGGGACGCCGAGAGAGGCCCTCGAGGAGGCCCTCGGGCGGGCGCTGGAGACAGCGGGAAAGGCGGAGCGACCGCTTGCCCCGGGCCAGCTCCCGAAGCACTACGCCACCCGCACGCCCCTACGCATCCTGCCCGGGCCGGCGGAGGGCGCCCCGGCCAGGCCTCGCCGCGTCGGGCTCCTGGCCTGGCGCGCACCGGGCGGCGAGGGGTGGGCGGCGGCCGAGGTCCTCGCCCCCGACGGCTCGCCGGAGACGGCGGCCGCGAACCTCTTCGCCGCCCTGCGGCGGCTGGACGCGTCCGGGCTCGACCTGATCCTCGCCGAGCCGTGCGACGAGGCCGGCCTCGGCCACGCGATCATGGACCGCCTGCGCCGGGCCTCGGCCCGCTAGGCGCGGGCGACCCGCGCCGACTCGACCCGCTCCCGCAGCCAGGCCTCCACCTCGGTGGGCAGCGACGTGAAGCGGACGCCAACCGAGCCGTCCGGCGAGACGTGCACCACCTTGGCATAGAGCTCGACGGAGGGCCGCCCGGCCGGGCGGATCTCGAGCTTCAGGTTCGAGAGCGGCCGCAGCCGCCGGGGCGTCAGCAGCGTGCCGCCGCGCGGGGCCAGCTCGACGAGGCGCCCGCCGAAGGCCTCCGCCTGGACGCGCTTGCCCACCACGACGTGGCACAGGACGTTGAGCGGCTCGGGGAGCGTCACCGCCTCCTCGGGCGCGTCGGGCAGGCGCGCCTCGCCGAAGCCCCTCAGGTCGTAGACGACGATCCGCTCGCGGGTGCCCTTGGCGTCGATGGCGAGCCGGACGCCCACCCGCACGCCGTCGCCGGCCTCGCGCAGGGTGGCGTCGGAGACGAGCACCTGCCCGCCCACCGTGAACGACTCGATGCGGCCGGCGTGGTTCACCGCACTCCCCACCACCCCGTACTTCGTCCGACGCTCGGACCCGATGTTCCCGACGATCACCTCGCCGGTGTGGACCGCGATGCCCATCTCGAGCCGCGGCAGGCCCTCGGCCTCGTTCCGGCGGTTGAGCTCCGCGATGGCGCCCTGCATCGCCACCGCGCACGACACCGCCCGGCGGGCATCGTCCGGGCGCGCCAGCGGCGCCCCGAAGATGGCGAGGATCGCGTCGCCCACGAACTCGTCGATCGTGCCCTGGTGGGAGAGGATGACGTCCGCCATCCCCCCCAGATAGGAGTTCAGCAGGCGCAGGACCTGCTCGGGGGACAGCCCCTCGGTGAGGGGGGTGAAGCCCCGGAGGTCCGACATGAGGAGGGTCACCTTGCGCTGCTCGCCGCCCAGCTTCGCCCCCCGGGGAGGACAGGAGGTCGCTCACCACTTCGTCGCTGATGTAGCGGCCGAAGAGCGAGCGGATGAAGCGGTTGCGCAGCTCGAGGTTCTCGGCCAGCCGGCGGATCTCCTGCTTCTGGCGCCGCAGGATGAGCTGGGTCTCGACCCGCGCGAGCACCACCGGGAAGTCGAGCGGCTTCGTCACGTAGTCGTTCGCCCCCAGGCGCAGCGCCTCCACCACGTCCTCGGTCGTGTCCCGGGCGGTGGCCATGATGACCGGGAGGTCGGACTCCGAGACCTGCCCCCGCACGCGCTTCAGCACGTCGATGCCCGAGAGGCCGGGCATCATGACGTCGAGCAGCACGAGGTCGAACGCCTGCCGGGAGAGGCAGGCGAGGGCCCGCTCCCCGCTCTCCGCCACCTCGACCGTGAAGCCCCGGCTCCCCAGCCGGCGAGAGAGCATGTCGCGGTTGAGCTCGTTGTCGTCCACGACGAGGAGCCGGACGCCCGTGGGGTCGAGCGGCGCTCCCGGCACCCTCGCCGGGGCGAGAGGGATCGTCGGCTCGTCGCCCGGGGCCGGGGGGGGTCCTCGACACGGGCCGGCGGCGACTCGCGCTCGCGGAAGACCACCGGCTCGGCCGCCGTCGCCGTGGGCGGCACGGCCTCGTCCACCACCTCGAGGGCCCTGCGCGCCGCGTCCCGGATCTTCGTCAGGTCGGCGACGTAGTTCGCCTGGCCCGCGTCGCGGACCTCGTCCTCCAGCAGCTCCGCGTAGCCGATGATCTGGTGCAACGGCGTGCGCAGGTCGTGCCGCAGGCGGGCCCGGGCATCGACCTTCGGGTCGCTCATGGCCGGCCTATTCTAGCCCTCCCGGCCCCCGGGGCGGCCTCAGGAGTGGTGATGGTGGTGCGGACGGCCCCCAGCGGGGGCGACCCGCGCCTGGACCGCCCGGCGGCGGTCGAGCCAGGAGAGCCATTCCTCGACGCCCTGTCCCTTCCGGGCGGACACGTGGATGACCTCGGGCTTCGGCATCACACGCGCCAGGGCGTCGAGGACGGCCTCGACCCGGAAGTCGAGGTGGGGCAGAAGATCGACCTTGGTCAGCAGGACGAGGTCGGCCCGACGGAACATGACCGGGTACTTGAGGGGCTTGTCTTCCCCCTCCGTGACCGACAGGGCCACCACGTTCACGGCCTGCCCGAGGTCGTAGATGGCCGGGCAGACGAGGTTCCCGACGTTCTCGACGAAGAGGTAGTCGAGCTCCTGCCACGGGAAGCCATGGAGGGACTTGTGGACCATCTCCGCGTCGAGGTGGCAGGCGGAGCCCGTGGTGATGGCGGCGGCCGGCACTCCCACCGCGCGGAGGCGCTCGGCGTCGCGCTCGGTCTCGAGGTCGCCGGCGATCACGCCGATGCGGCCCTTCCCGGCCAGCGACCGCGCGGTCGCCTCCAGCACCGCCGTCTTCCCCGCCCCCGGCGAGCCCATGAGGTTGACGGCGAAGACGCCTCCCCCCACGAAGTGCTCCCGGTTGTGCGCGGCGGTCCGGTCGTTGACGGACAGGATCTTGTCGTGGACCTCGACCGAGACCTTGTTCGGGTCGCCGCAGCCGCAGGTGTCGCACATCAGGGCACCTCCATCTCGATCTGCTCCAGGAGAATCTCGTCGCCGCTCACCAGCTTCGCCGGCACACCGCAGGCCGTGCAGCGCAGCACCGCCCCCGCGGGGATGGCCGACGCGCACGCCGGGCAGGCCCAGGACGCCTCCGAGCGGCGGATGTCGAGCTCGGCGGCGGCCAGGATCCCCTCGCGGCAAAGGGTGAAGGCGGAGGCGAACAGCTCCGGCTCGACGCCGGACATCGCGCCGATGCGGACGGCCAGGCGGCTCACGGCGGTCGCGCTGCGCGCACGGGCTTCCTGCTCGACGCGGTCGACCATGGCGCGGACCAACGAGTATTCGTGCATCAGGGGATACCGGCCTTCAGGGGGGCCTTCGAATGACCGGCTTTCAGAGGGGCTTTCCGAACAACGGCCTTCACGGGGGCTTTCCGGACAACGGACAGATCCCCTCGGGACGCGTCGGGCTGGCGTCCCTCGGGGTGCGGGTGCATCAGCAGATCCTCGGCAGCTGCTCGCCGGTGAGCCGCTCGAGGAGGCGGTGGGTGCCGATGCGCGTGCGCAGGACGAGGCGGCCGGGGTCGTCGGCCACGACCGAGCCGATCCGCCGCGCACCTTCGCCCCCGGGCTGCGAGCGGACGGCCGCGAGCGCCGCCTCGGCGCGGTCCCCCGGCACGATCGCGAGGAAGCGGCCCTCGCAGGCCACGTAGAGTGGGTCGAAGCCGAGGAGCTCGCAGGCCCCGCGTACCTCCGGCCGCACCGGGATCTCCGCATCCTCGAGCCGGATCCCCACCTTCGAGGAAAGAGCGATCTCGCACAGCGCGGTCGCCAGCCCGCCGCGCGTGGGATCGCGCAGGACGTGGGTGTCGGGGACCGCGTCGAGCAGAGCCCGCACCGGGGCGAGCACGGGGGCGGAGTCGGAGACGAGGGCGGTTTCGAAGTCGATCCCCTCGCGCGCGGCCATGACCGCGATCCCGTGGTCCCCCACCGGGCCCGAGACGATCACGGCGTCGCCGGCCGCGGCCCGGCCCGGGCCCACGCTGACGCCCTCGCGCACGCGGCCGACCCCGGACGTGTTCACGTAGATGCCGTCGCCCTTGCCCCGGTCCACGACCTTCGTGTCCCCGGTGACGAGGAGCACCCCGGCCGCGGCGCAGGCCGCCGCCATCGAGGCCACGACCCGCTCGAGGTCGCGCATCGGGAAGCCCTCCTCGAGGAGGTACCCCGCGCTCAGGAACAGCGGCTCCGCCCCGCACATCGCGAGGTCGTTGACCGTGCCGTGCACGGCCAGCGAGCCGATGTCGCCGCCGGGGAAGAAGGCCGGCTTCACCACGAACGTGTCGGTGGTGAAGGCGAGCCGCTCGCTCCCGACGGTCACGATCGCGCCGTCGCCGAGCGGCTCGAGGTGGGGGTTGCGGAAGGCGGGGGCGAACAGCGTCTCGATGAGGCGGGCCGTCTTCCTGCCCCCGCCGCCGTGGGCGAGCTCCACGATGTCCCGGTGGTCGAGCGGGGCCGGGCAGCTCAGCATCTCGTCGATGGTGCGGGGCATGGCCTAGCTCGCCGCCGCCTCGGGGCGGCGGTAGTGGAAGTAGGCGGCGCAGGCTCCCTCGGACGACACCATCGTCGCCCCCAGCGGGTGCTCGGGCGTGCAGCGCGTGCCGAACTCCGGGCAGTCCGGCGGGCGCAGGCGGCCCTGGAGGACGAGGCCCGAGCGGCACTCCTCGGGCTCCCTCACCGAGAGGTGCCCCACGTCGAAGACCCTCTCGGCGTCGAACGCGGCGTAGCGCGGCGAGAGCGCGTACCCGCTCTTCGGGATCTCCCCGAGGCCGCGCCAGCTGCGGTCGGACACCACGAAGACGTCCTCGATCATCCGGAGGGCCGCCGGGTTCCCGTCGCGCACGACCGCGCGCGGGTAGCCGTTTTCGACCCGGGCCTCTCCCCGCTCGAGCTGGGTGACCGCGGCGAGGATCCCCTTCAGGAGGTCGAGGGGCTCGAACCCCGTGACCACGATCGGCACGCCGTACTTCGCGGCCACCGGCTCGTAATCACGGTACCCCGTGACGGCGCAGACGTGACCCGGGGCGAGAAGACCCTGGATCTCGACTCCCTCCGCCGAGAAGAGCGCCTCGAGGGCGGGAGGCACGAGGACGTGGGCGACGAGCAGGGAAAAGTTCGAGAGGCCCTCGGCCTTCGCCCGGTGGGCGGCCATGGCGTTGGCGGGGGCGGTCGTCTCGAAGCCCACCGCGAAGAAGACGACCTTTCGCTCCGGGTGCTCCCGGGCGAGGCGCACGGCGTCGAGCGGCGAGTAGACGACCCGGACGTCGCCGCCTCGGGCCTTGACCTTCAGGAGGTCGTCGCGGGAGCCGGGCACGCGGAGCATGTCCCCGAACGAGCAGAAGATCGTGTCGGGACGCGAGGCGATCGCGATCGCGCGATCGATGAGCTCGAGGGGCGTGACGCACACCGGGCAGCCCGGCCCGTGCACGAGGCGAATCGCCTCCGGCAGCAGCTCGTCCATCCCGAACTTCAGGATGGAGTGCGTCTGCCCCCCGCAGACCTCCATGAGCGTCCACGGCCGCGTGACCGTCTCGCGGATCCGGCGGACGACCGCCTCCACCGCCGCCGGGTCGCGGTACTCGTCGACGTGGCGCATCAGCTCTCCCCGCGGGGCCCGGGCGGCGGGCCGTCAGGCGGGGCGAGCTCACCCAGCTCGCCGATCTCACGGAGCGCCTCGAGGGTCTCCATCGCCTGCTGCTCGTCGATGCGGGAGATCGCGAAGCCGACGTGCACGAGCACGTAGTCCCCGAGCCGCGCCTCCGGCACGTAGGCGAGGCAGGCCTGCCGCTGCACGCCGGCGAAGTCCACCTTCCCCATGCGCAGCTCCCCGTCGCCCGTGATCTCCACGACCTTCCCCGGAACCGCCAGGCACATGCTCTCGCCTCCCGCCCCTCTCACTCTACCCCGTCCGCACCCCTCACCAGCGACAGGGCCACCCCGGCGTGGACGAGGACGGTGTCTCCCTCCGCCGCCTCGGGCACGAGCTCCAAGGACACCTCCGTGCGCGCCCCGCGCACGCTGACCCGCCCGACGCGCCCCGCCGGCGTCTCACGCACCTCGACCACGCGCGCCGCGCAGACGATGCACCCGTCGCTCACGTCCCGGCCACCGCGTCGGCCACGAGCGCCTGGCCGAGGGCGACGCCGCCGTCGCCCGGCGGGACCTCGCCGTGCCGGAAGACGTCCAGCTCCCCGCCCAGCCGCTGCAGGAGCCCCTCCACGAGGCGCGCGTTCTGGAAGCAGCCGCCGGTGAGCACGACCGGCATCCGGCCGCGCTCGGCCACGGCGCGCCGCACGAGTGCCGCCCCCACGTCGGCCATCGTCTCGTGGAAGCGGGCCGAGACCCGTCCTGGCCCGACGCCCGCCAGGAGGTCCGTCACCGCGGCCCGCACCATCGGCCGCAGGTCCGCCCGCGCGAGGCCGCCGTCCGCCTCGAGCTCGAACGGGTAGCCCTCGGCCTCCGCCTCCCCCGCGACCAGGTTCCACTCGAGGGCCACCTGCCCCTCGTAGGTCGCCCGCGGGCGAGAGAGGCCGAGGGCCCCGAGCGCGTCGAACCACCGCCCCGCCCCGTGGGCGAGCGGTGCGTGGAGGCCCTTGGCCGCCATCTGCCGCACCACGGCCACGTCGCGCGCGAGGACGGAGGCGAAGAGGGGCAGGCGCTCGAGGGGCGGCCGGCCGTCGAAGGCGTCGTCGAGCGCCGCGAGGGCGATCCGCCAGACCTGCCGGATCGCCTCGTCGCTGCCCGCGAGCCGGAGCGGCCGCAGCGTGGCCAGCCGCTCGAAGCCGGAGGGTTGCACGAGCAGCAGCTCGCCCCCCCAGGCCGTCCCGTCGGTGCCGTAGCCCGTGCCGTCCCACGCCAGGCCGAGGACCGGCCCCTCGAGGCCGTGCTCGGCCAGGGCACTCGCCACGTGGGCGTGGTGGTGCTGCACGGCAACCTTCGGCGTCTCCGGCCGGGCGAGCGCGTAGCGGGTGGACGCGTACCCGGGGTGCAGGTCGTGGGCGACCACCTCGGGCCGGATCCCCAGGAAACGCTGCAGCCGCTCCACCTGCTCCTCGAACGCGCGCACCGCCTCGAGGTTGTCGAGGTCGCCGATGTGCGGCCCGAGCCAGGCCTCGTCGCCCGCGGCGAGGCAGAACGTGTTCTTGAGGTGAGCCCCGCAGGCGAGGATCGGGACGCCGGACCGGCCGCCGCAGGCACAGCGGCCGCGGCACGTAGCCCCGGGAGCGCCTCATCACCGTGGGCCGCCCCGCGATCACCCGGGCCACCGAGTCGTCGCAGCGGTTCTCGATCGCGCGGTCGTGGACCAGGAATAGGTCGGCGATGCCGACGAGCCGATCCCGGGCCTCGTCGTCGCCCGCGGCCATCGGCTCCTCGGAGAGGTTGCCGGAGGTCATGACGAGGGGGCGCCCCGCCGCCCGCAGCAGCAGGTGATGCAGCGGCGTGTACGCGAGCAGGAGACCCACGAGCGGGTTGCCGGGGGCGACCTCGGGAGCGAGGGCGCTCGACGCGTGCCGGCGCACGAGGACGATGGGCCGCTCGACCGACTCGAGCAGGCGCTCCTCGGCCTCGTCCAGGTCGGCCAGGGCCCGCGCCGCCTCGAGGTCCTCGACCATGACCGCGAACGGCTTCTCGTCCCGCCTCTTGCGCGCTCGCAGGCGGAGGACCGCCTCGCCCGACGTGGCGTCGCAGGCCAGGTGGTAGCCGCCCAGGCCCTTCACGGCGACGGTGCGCCCCTCGACGAGCGACCGGGCGGCCACCTCGACCGCCTTGCCGGGGCCGGCGACTTCCCGGCCGGACGGGTCGACGAGCCTCGCCCGCGGCCCGCAGGCCGGGCAGGCCACGGGCTGGGCGTGGAAGCGCCGGTCGAGCGGATCCTCGTACTCCCTTCGGCAAGCGGGACACATCTCGAACGCGGCCATCGTGGTCGCCGGCCGGTCGTACGGGATGTCGCAGGCGATCGTGTAGCGCGGACCGCAGTGCGTGCAGTTCGTGAAGGGGTACAGGTGCCGCCGGTCGGACGGGTCGAGCGTTTCGCCGAGGCACTCCGGGCACGTGGCGAGGTCGGGTGGGATCGAGACCCGGCGGGCGCCGGCGTCATCGCTCGGGACGATCGAGAAGCCCGGCGCGGCCTCGGCGGGGATGGCCTCCCGGACGACGTCCCGCAGCCGGGCCGCGGGAGGCGCCTCCCGGCGCAGCCGCCGCTCGAACGCCTCCAGCGCCGCCGGGTTGCCGAACGCTTCGATCGTGACGCCCTGGGGGTCGTTCCGCACTCGCCCCGAGAGCCCGGACTCGACCGCGAGGCGGTAGACCCACGGCCGGAAGCCCACGCCCTGGACGGTGCCCCGCACGAGGATCCGGCGCCCTTCGACCTCGATCGCTCTGTCCGTGATACCCGACACGCCTGCCTCGGGGGTTTGGAGCCGCTCCTGAGCATGACGGCTCATCCGAGAGGCGTCCACCCTCCCCTTGGCCTATTCCGTTGGTTCGTTTGATTTAGGCGGAATGGACGATCCAGGAGTCTGGGAGACTTCGAGCCCGCCCGGTTCTGGAGCGGCCGCAGCCGCCCTCCGCCGGGACTTCCGGAACCGCGCCTCGAGGTGCTCGAAGACCTGCTGGGCCTCGTCGCAGCCCCACGTGAGCGTCATCGTGACGTGCTCGTAGAGGTCCGCCTTCATGCCGTGCGCCTCGGGGTCGTGGAGCAGCTTCTTGTAGATGATCCGGTTGAGCTCGCGCAGGGCGTCGCACACCTCCCGGCTCTGGAACCCCTCCTGGAACCGGCGTTCGGCCAGGTCCCGGCAGTAGGACACCAGGATCGACCGCTCCCGCGTCCTCACCGCGTTCATCAGGTGCCGGAGGATGAGCGTGTGGTTCCAGCGGTGGTCCTGTTCGCTCACCTCCTGGTAGCTCGGGAAGCGCTGGCGACCCTCGGTCCCCGTCAGGAGCTCCGTGAACTCGGCCGCGATCTCGTGGGCGTGCTTCTTGAGCAGGGCGAAGATCCGCAGGTTCGTCTCGAGGTGGACCTCCTTCATGGCGGCGCGGTTCGCCCGGTTCCACTCGATGGGGTCGGTCCGCCGGTTCTCGAGGAGGAAGGGCAGGCGCCGCAGGACCTGGAGGCGCGCCCGCGGCTCCCACCCGAGGAGCGCGCGCGTGCGGCTCGAGTCGATCGTCATCGCGAGGTCGATGTAGCGCGCCATCCAGGGCCGCTCGAACGGCCGCTTCCCGATGAGCCTCCCCACGAGGTCGAGGCCCCACATCCCCGGGCCGCAGAGGGGGCGCGGCATGTGCACCGCGGTCCGGCGGTTCCCGAAGTGGACGAGCGTCGCCTCGTCGTAGAGCTGGTGGTGCGAGACCGCCCCGTCCGGGCTCGCCTGCAGCACCTGGCCGGGCGGCACCTCGTCCAGGCGGTCTAGGAGGGCGTGGAAGCAGAGCACGAGGTCGTCCACGTGCAGGTAGGGGATCGCCGACTGCCCCCGGCCCCCGAGCATCCGGGCGTTCCACGCGGACGACAGCCACGTCTCGAGGAACATGAAGAGCGGCGGGTACTCGCACCAGTCCGAGAACAAGGCGGCGAAGCGCACGATGGTGGACGGGAAGTGGCCGCGGTACTCGGCGAGCATCCGCTCCCCCGCCGCCTTCGTCCGCGCGTAGATGTGGTCGCCGTCCGGCGGGTGGCCCTCGGTGAGCGCCTCCCCCACCGCCGGGAAGGCGCACGCCGCGGTGGAGCTCGAGAAGATGAAGCGCTTGAGGCCGAGGGGCTTCGAGAGCTCGAGCACGTTGCGGAGGCCCTGGACGTTCGTGCGCTCGTACTCGGGGTGCGCCTCCCCGGTGAAGTCGTAGTGCGCGGCGAGGTGGATGAGGATGTCGGCCCCGCCGTCGCGTCTGATCTCGTCGAAGATCGATTCGATCGCCGCCCGGTCGCCGATGTCGGCCTGGTGCCAGGCGATGTTCGGGTGGACCGGCGCGCCCGACCGCGCCTGCGACCGCCGGGCGATGCCGACGATCCGGTGGTCCTCTTTGAGCGCATCCAGGAGGTGGCGCCCCACGAAACCGGAGGCGCCGGTCACCACGAGCCGCGGCAGCGTCATCGTTCGCCGACGAGGATATCCCGACCGGAGATCTCCGTGGGAATCACGCGCAGGGGCTGAGTCGGAGGCCCGGCCACCGGCCGGCCGTCCCGGTCAAACTCCCCCTGGTGGCACGGGCAGTGGTAGCGGCCCCGCTCCGGCTGCCACTCCAGGCGACAGCCGAAGTGCGAGCACAGGAGGCTGCGGGCCACGATCCCTCCCTCCGTGCGTACGACCTCCGCCGGCTCGCCCAGGACCTCCAGCTCGACACGGCCGGAGCCCTCGAGGCCCGCGAGGGACACCCGCGTGCGGCGGTCGGGCGGCTCTCCGCGGGCGCACGCGGCGGCGGCGGCCGGCAGCCCAGCCCCGCACAGGACCAGGACGCGACGGCGCGTGGCGGCTCGCGGCCGCACGCTCAGCCCTCCCCTCTTCGCCCCGGCCCCAGGATCGGCAGCCCGCGGGCGCGGCGCAACAGGACGACCGCGACCGCCATGAGGCCGTCGCCCAGGCCGGAGAGGGGTACGAGCCACGGCACGTCGTCGAGGGCCGTGGTCAGGAAGAGGAAGACGACGGCCATCGACTTCGTCATCACCAGGAGGCCGACCCCCCGGTAGTGGAAGCACTCCACGAGGTAGATCGCGGCGACGACGAAGTGGAAGGCCCCGGCCTGCCGGGGGAAGAAGAGCGGCACCGGGCTCGGGAACCCCCCGAAGCGGGCGCCCCAGTCGGTGGCGAGGGTGAGGAAGAGGCCGACCACGACGCTGTGGAGCGCGATCAGGACGACGAGCGTCCGCTCGAGCGCCCGAAGCCCGTCCTGGGACACCGCGGCGCGGGGTGAGCTCGACATCGGCAGCCTCAGGCTCGGGAGAAGTCCGCCGCTCCGGGCCTCTCTTCCCACCAGATGTTCGGGACGCCCGGCTCGGGGCGCCGCGTGGCCGGGTGCCCCAGCCGCGTGAGCTCCCGGAGAACCTCCTCGACGGCGAGGGGGACGGCCTCCCGCAGCGGGGGACTCAGGCGCACGCCCATGGCGGAGTCTTTCGGCACGGCGCCCACGAGCAGCACCTCGCGGGGCCCCCGGCCGGCGAACTCTGCGGTCAGGAGCGCTTCCTTCACCCCCGGGTCGTGAGGGCTGAGGCGGGCCTGGGGAGCGTGCTTCAGCAGCTCGTCCCGTCGGTACAGGCGCACCGTCCCCGGCGCGGCCGAGGAACGCACCGTGTCGACGAGGACGAGGGCCTCGAGGTCGGTGACGTACGGCATGAGGTCGAGTCCCGGCGTCCCGAGGTCCTCGACCGAGACGCCCTCGGGAAACTCGTACTCCGCGAGCAGCGTCTGGACGACCCACGGGCCGAACGCGTCGTCGCCCATGAGGACGTTCCCGAGGCCAATGACGCCGACGCGGGAGGCGCTCACGACGGCCCCGGGACCTGCACGGCGAGGTAGGCCTGGAGGGCCCGGTCGGTCGTCGCCATGTGGGTGAGCAGCCACTCCTCGACCCGGCGGAGGAGGCTGCCCGCCTCTCCTTCGCCCTTCTCCCAGCTCTCCGTCATCGCCCTCAGCTCGCCCATCAGCCGGTCGTGCTCCAGGACGTGGTCCGCATAGGCCGGGTACGCGTACAGGCGCATCAGCAGCTGCTCGGACAGGAAGTGGGCGTCCGAGTAGTCGACGAGCCGCCGCAGGAGCGCCGGCACGGCCCCGGAGGCGGGATCGTCCGGCCCCGCCTCCAGAGCTTCCTTCAGCGCGCGGACGAGCCCCAGCTGGACCTGGTGCTCGGCCTCCACGCTAGAGGACCTTCACCCGCGCGATCTCCTGGCCCTCGGGGTCGAGGGTGTGGACCGCGCAGGCCAGGCAGGGATCGAACGAGTGGATCGTGCGCAGCACCTCGAGGGGCTGCTTCGGGTCGGCGATCGGGTTTCCGACGAGCGACGCCTCGTAGGGGCCCTTCTGGTCCTTGCCGTCGCGCGGGCTCGCGTTCCACGTGGTGGGCACCACCGCCTGGTAGTTCTTGATCTTGCCGCCCTGAATCACCGCCCAGTGGGAGAGCGTCCCGCGCGGGGCCTCGTGGAAGCCGAAGCCGCGGATCTCGCCCGACGGGAACTTCGGCGGGTTGAAGATCGCGGTGTCGCCCTTCGCGATGTTCTCGACCAGCAGCTTCCAGTGCTTCTGGGCCGTCTCGGCGATCACCGCGGTGCGGATCGCCCGCGCCGCGTGACGGCCCAGCGTGGAGTGCAGCATGGTGGGCGTGACCTGCACCTTCGCGATGCTGGAGACGGTCTTGAGCGCGAGGTCGGCCCAGCGCTTGGTCGGCTCGTGGCCGCCCACGTACCCGCACAGCACCTGGGACAGCGGCCCCACCTGCATGGGCTTGCCCTGGAAGCGGGGGGCCTTGACCCAGGAGTACTTCCCGTCGTCCTCGAACTTCGTGTACTTCGCCTCGGTCGTCTCCTCGAAGGGGTGCTTCTGCCAGCTGCCGTCGTACCACGAGTGCGCGATCGACTCCTCGACGTTGTCCTTGAAGTAGGGGTCGTCGAAGCTCTTGATCGCCTTGAACGTAGAGAAGTCGCCGCCCATGATCGTCCCGCCGGGCAGGTCGAACTGCGTGCCCTTCGTGTCGAGCGGGAGGTCGGGGACGGCGAGGTAGTTCGTGACGCCCGCGCCGTACTTCAACCACTCGGGGTACATGGCCCCGATCGCGCAGACGTCGGGCACGTAGACCTGCTGCACGAAGGCGACCACCTCGTCGAGCAGGCTCTTCACCATGTACAGCTTGTCCATGTTGAGGGTGGCCTGGTTGTCGAGGTTGATGGCGTTGGCGACGCCCCCGACCGCCAGGTTCTGGATGTTCGGCGTCTTGCTGCCGAGGATCGCCACCACCTGGTTGGCCTTGCGCTGGACCTCCAGGGCCTGCAGGTAGTGGTGCACGGCGAGCAGGTTCACGTCCGGCGGCAGGTGCATCGCCGGGTGTCCCCAGTAGCCGTTCGCGAAGATGCCGAGCTGCCCGGCACCCACGAAGCCGGCGAGCTTGTCCTTCGTGGCCTGGATCGCCACCCGCCCGTTGTTCGGCCACGGCGACAGGCTCTCGGCGAGGGCCGAGGCCTTCGCCGCGTCGCCCTGCAGGGCCGAGACGACGTCCACCCAGTCGAGGGCGGAGAGGTGGTAGAAGTGCACGACGTGGTCGTGCAGCGCGTGCGCGATCACGATGAGGTTGCGGATGTACTGGGCGTTCAAGGGGATCTCGAGGCCCAGCGCGTTCTCCACCGCCCGCACCGAGGCGATCGCGTGCACCGTTGTGCACACGCCGCAGAAGCGCTGGGTGAAGATCCACGCCTCCCGGGGGTCGCGGCCGAGCAGGATGTTCTCGATCCCGCGCCACATCTGGCCCGAGGCCCAGGCGTTCTTGACGGAGCCGCCGTCCACCTCGACGTCGATGCGCAGGTGACCTTCGATTCGCGTGATCGGGTCGATGACGATTCTGGCCATCTTCTTCTCCCCCTTTACGCCCGGGCCGGCTCGGGCGTGCCGGCGAGGATCGGGAACGTCCGGACCGCGGCCACGTACAGCGCGATCTCCAGCGCCACGATCCCGAAGGTGATCAACAGCTCCGGCACCGCCGGGAAGTAGCTCCACTGCGAACCCGGCCGGAAGCCCACGAGGTAGACGTTGAAACGGTAGACGGTGCCCCCCAGGACGAGGAGGAGGGCGGCCAGGACCTGCTGGCGGGGGCGGCGACGCCTGGCGTCGCTCATCAGGATGACGGCACCCGCCACCAGGAGGCCGAGCTCGACGAGGACGGCGAGGCCGTACCAGGAGGCGAGGGCCCCGAGCTGGCCGTGGAGGGCGATGTCCACCACGCGGAAGGCCACGAAGAACCAGGCGACGCCCATCGCCACCTTCGCGAGGGAGGCCAGCATGCCGGTCTCGCGCCGCACGCCGAAGGCGCTCGCCGAGCCGTGGCTCTCGAGGACCACGACCCCAAAGCCCATGATGATGCAGTTGACGAGGAAGAGGAACGGCAGCCAGGCCGTGAACCAGAGGGGGTGCAGCTTGGGCCCCGGCAGCAGCATCATCGTGCCGAGCGAGGACTGGTGCATCGTGGGCAGCAGGATGCCGAGGGCGAGGATGAAGAGCATCGCCTTGTCGACGAGCCCCGCCCCTTTCTCGGCGAACGAGCGAAGGCCGGCGTCTTTGCTCTTTCTCCACTTCTCGAAGAACGCGGGCGAGAGCTCGACGAGCAGCACCGCCACGTAGGTGGCGACGCAGAGGGCCACCTCGAGCTGCGGGGAGTGACTCCAGCGCCAGAAGTAGACCGGCACCTTCCACAGCTCCCAGAACCGCCCGAGGTCGATCGTGACGGCCACGACCGCGAGGCCGTAGCCGAGCAGGCTCGTCAGGATGGCGGGCCGCACCAGCGGGTGGTACTGGCCCTTGTTCAGGATGTAGACGAGCAGCGCCACCGCGTAGCCGCCGCAGCCGAGGGCGGTGCCGGTGACGACGTCGAAGGCGATCCAGAGCCCCCAGGGGTAGCCGTCGTTCAGGTTGCTGACCGCGGCGAGACCGGAGGCGAAGCGCCACAGGGCCATGACGCCGCCGAGGGCGGCGATCGCGACGAGGATCCTGAACGGGCGGGTCCAGAGCTCCCCACCCACCGGCGCGTGAGCGTGGGCGTGGCTGCTCATGGTTTCACCTCCCCCGCCTGCTTGCGGTTGCGCCAGAGGACGGCCCCGAGCGCGCCGTAGAGGACCACGGGCGCGATGAACCCCTTGTAGAGGCCCTCCTGGATCGTGTACGCGGTGGTCGGGATCCCCTGCGGCCCGTAGGCGGGCAGCCCCAGCTTCTCGAAGGGCACGTGGGACAGGTAGAAGACCTGCGTCCCGCCCGCCTCGGTCTCGCCGTAGACGTGAGGCACGTAGGCGCCGGGGTTGGCGGCGAGACGGCGCTTCGCCTCGGCGAGGAGCTCGTCCCTCTTCCCGTAGATGACGGCCCCGCGAGGGCAGACCTCGCAGCAGGCGGGGCCGTGGCCGCGGGAGTAGCGGCTGAAGTCGCCGTCCCTCTCGAGCTTCGCCTCCCCGACGCGGTGGCGGCACAGCTCGCACTTGACGATCTTCGGCACCGCCTTGTCGAACTCGAACTTGGCGACGTTGAACGGGCACGCCATCTGGCAGTAGCGGCAGCCCACGCAGTACTGCGGGTCGTACTCCACGATCCCCGTCGTCTCGTTCTTGTGCAGCGAGTGCAGCATGCAGGCGCTGGCGCAGGCGGGGTCGACGCAGTGCATGCACTGCGACTTCACGAAGGAGACACGCTCGCCCTCCTTGTAGAGCTTGATGACGTTCTTCGTCTTCCCGCCGAGGTCGACCGGCATCATGTGGAGCCCGTCCGGCCCGCGGTCGGGCTGGAGGTCGTTCGCCACGCTGCAGGCCGTGACGCACGCCTTGCAGCCGATGCACTTCGTGGTGTCGTAGAGCATGCCCATCGCCCCGGGCGGGGCCTGCTTCGGCGCGCGGGCGGCGTGCGCCGGGGCGGCCGCGGCCGCGGTGGCGGCCGCCGCTCCCGTCCCGGCGAGCACGCGAAGCGCCCGCCTGCGGTCCGGGTTCATGGCTTCACCCCCGGGTCCCCGCCGGACGGGGCGGAGGGCTCCTCGCCCATCTTCTTCGCGAAGCGGTACCCGGCGCCGAGCGCCGCGCCCACGGCGAGGCCGGCGATGCCGGTCGCGATGGCGCCGACCTTCCCCTGCTCCGCGTGGATCGGCGGGTAGGTGTCGGGAGGCGTCGGCCGCTCGATCATGACGGTGTCGTGCAGCGGCACGCGGAACGCCAGTGTCTGCTCGGTGCAGCCGAAGCAGGGATGGCCGAGGCCGATCGGCCACGCGTCCACCACCTCGCCGAAGTGCAGCGTGGAGCAGCTGGCGTGGGTGGCCGGGCCCTTGCATCCCGTCTTGTAGAGGCACCAGCCCTGGCGGTGGCCCTCGTCGCCGAACTGCTGGACGAAGCGGCCGGCGTCGAAGTGCGCGCGCCGCGGGCAGTGCTCGTGGATCGTGCGCCCGTAGGCGAACATCGGCCGGCCCTTGTCGTCGAGCGCGGGCAGGCTGCCGAGGGCCACGAACTGCAGGGCGGTACCGAGGAAGATGTACGGGTTCGCCGGGCAGCCGGGCAGGGTGACGACGGTCTTGCCCTTGAGGACCATGGGCGCGCCGGTGGCCCCGGTCGGGTTGGGGTCGGCGGAGGGGATCCCGCCCCAGGAGGCGCAGGAGCCGATCGCCACGATGGCGCCGGCCTTCTCGGCCACCTCGTTCACGATCGAGAGGGCGGTCTTGCCCCCGATCATGCAGTAGATCCCGTCGTCCTTCGTCGGGATCGCGCCCTCGATGACGCAGATGTACTTCCCGGCGTTCTTCTCCATCGCAGCGTGGAGCGCGTCCTCGGCCTGCACGCCGGCCCCGGCCATCAGCGTCTCGCAGTAGTCGAGCGAGACGAGGTCGAGGATGAGCGTGGCGAGGGCCGGGTGCGACGTGCGCAGCAGCGACTCCGTGCAACCGGTGCACTCCTGGAAGTGGAGCCAGATCACCGAGGGCTTGATGCCCGCGGCGGCCGCCTCCACCATCTTGGCGGCGGCGGTCGCGTTCAGGCCCACCGCGGCCGCGGCCAACGTGACGGCCTTGACGAAGCTGCGGCGGTCGAGGCCGTCGGCCTCCGCCACGGGGCTCTCGAAAGACCGGAGGTCGTTCATGCTCGTCGCCTCCCTGCTCTGGCCCGACCCGGGCCCGGCTCGCTGTCGATTGAGTCGGGGCCCCCGCGGGCCCCACGTTGGGGCGAAAGATTGCTGCAACCCATGAACCACGTAAATCCGCCCGATGATCCAGTCGGCTGGTCAACATGCACCATTTCGTCTGTGGCAGCCGATCCGGCAAATCCGCCGGAAGTAACCGTTTCAGCCGTCGCAACCGATTGATGGGGGCTCAGTTGCACGTGATAGCCTTCTCGCCGTGATCGGAAGAACGCTCGAAGATCTCTCCACCCCCGCCGTCCTCGTCGATCTCGACGTGCTCGAGCGCAATGTGGCGCGGATGGCCGAGAGAGCGCGCGAGGCCGGCGTGCGACTGCGTCCCCACGCGAAGACCCACAAGTGCCCGGAGATCGCCCGGCTCCAGCGGACTGCCGGGGCCTGGGGCCTCTCCGTCGCCAAGGTCGGCGAGGCCGAGGTGTTCGCCGACGCGGGCTTCGACGACCTCTTCGTGGCGTACCCGGTCGTCGGGGAGGACAAGGGCCGTCGCCTCGTGGCCCTCGCCGACCGCGTGCGCCTCGCCGTGGGAGCGGACAGCGTCGAGGGAGCCTCGACCCTGGCCGCGCCGTTCCGCGCCGCCGGCGCGACGCTCGACGTGGTGCTCAAAGTGGACGTCGGCTACGGCCGGGTCGGCGTGCCGCCGGAGCGGGCGGTCGAGGTCGGCCGGCGCATCGCCGACCTGCCGGGACTCCGTCTTCGCGGCGTCTTCACCCACGCCGGGCACGGCTACCTCGCCGGGACGAAGGCGGCGGTGGACGAGATCGCCCGGGCCGAGGGAGAGCGGCTGACGGCCGCGGCGGCCGACCTGCGCGCCGCCGGCCTGCCGGTCGAGGAGGTCTCGGTGGGCTCGACGCCCACCGCCGCACGGGCGATGCGCATCGCGGGCGTCACCGAGTGCCGCCCCGGGAACTACGTGTTCCACGACGCGTCCCAGGTCGAGTTGGGCACCTGCAGCGTCGAGGACTGCTCCCTCACCGTCCTCGCCACCGTCGTGAGCGTCCCCGCTCCCGGCCGTGCCGTCCTCGACGCCGGCAGCAAGACCCTCTCCTCCGACCCGCTCCGGCCTCGCGCCGGCGGCTACGGCCGCGTGCTCGGTCGCTCGAGCCGGATCGACAAGCTGTCCGAGGAGCACGGGGTCGTCGCCGTCGCGGAGGGCGAGAGCTTCCGGGTCGGCGAGCGGGTCCGCGTCCTCCCCAACCACGCCTGCGTCGTGGCCAACCTGCACGACAGCCTGGTCGGCGTGAGCGGCGGGCGCGTCGAGGCGGTGCTGCCGGTGGCGGCGCGGGGGCGCGTGCGGTGACGACGGCTTCGTAGTCGGGGCGCCTTGGGGTGTAGCTACCCGTAACGGCCAGGCTGTGCCTGGCTTCCTTTGATCTGGGGGGTGCGGCTCGCCCTGGCCGGAGGGCCAGGGTGCACCCCCAGACCCCCCGTCAACGGAGGGGCTTCACGGTCTTTTACTTGACTAGTCATGTATCTCTGACGTAACTTAGTTGATGGGTTAAGTAATGATGGGTTCGATCAGGGACGAGATCAGGCAAACACGGCCGTTCGGTTCCGCCGCCGAAGAGGCGGTGGTGACGCTGCTCGGCACGGCCGACCGCGTGCGCACGGCGCTCTCGCAGGTCGTCGAGGCGCACGGCATCACGCTGCAGCAGTACAACGTGCTCCGCATCCTGCGCGGGGCCGGCGACGGCCTCCCCACCCTCGACATCGCGTCGCGCATGATCGAGCGCAGCCCCGGGATCACGCGTCTTCTCGACCGACTCGAGGCGCGGCGCCTGGTGCGCCGCGTGCGCTGCCCGCAGGACCGCCGCCAGGTCCTGTGCCACGCCACGGACCCGGCAAGACGCCTCCTGGCCGGCCTCGACGACGACATGGCGGGGGCCGGTCCCGCCCTGCTCGCGGCCCTCGATCCCCCGCGCACCGAGGAGCTGATTCGCTCCCTCGACGCGGTGCGCGCGACCGCCTCGACCCATCCTGCCCCGGCCTCGACACCGATCCGAAAGAACGAGAACAAGAGAAGGAAGGAGAACCGCTCATGAAGACACGATCCGCCTCCCCCGCCCCGGTCCGTCTCGGCGTTGCGCTCGCCGCGGCGGTGGCCCTCGCCTCCCCCGCCCTCGCCGCGGAGACCTACCAGTTCGACAAGTCGCACACGACCGTCGGCTTCCAGGTCCGCCACATCTTCACGATGCTCGGCGGCAAGTTCCAGGACTTCTCCGGGTCGATCCAGATCGACCGCGCGAAGCCGGAGAGCTCGTCCGTCGAGTTCACCATCCAGGCCGCCAGCATCTACACGAACGACACGAAGCGCGACGAGCACCTGAAGTCCCCCGACTTCTTCGACGTGGCGAGCCACCCCACGATCACGTTCAAGAGCACCTCGGTCGAGCCCGCCGGGAAGGACGTCTACCAGGTGGCGGGCAACCTCACCATGCGGGGCGTCACGAAGCCGATCACGCTCCAGGTCACGTTCCTCGGCGAGGGGAAGGACCCCTGGGGCAACGAGAAGATGGGCTTCGAGACCTCGACCACCCTCAACCGCCAGGATTACGGGGTCAACTGGAACAAGGCCCTCGACCAGGGCGGCGTCCTCGTCGGCGACGAGGTGAAGGTGCAGATCTCGGTCGAGGCGAACAAGGTAAAGCAGACGGCCGAGGCCCGCTGACGCGGGACGACCCCGCCATCCGGTTCCCTCCCGATGACCCGGCAGCGCGCGGCGCTGCCGGGTCATCTCACGTCTGCGGTCCGGTCAGGCGAGGCGGCGGGCGAGGTGCAGGAGGCCGGCCCCCAGCCACCACAGGCCCACGAGCCGGAAGAGCCACAGGACCCACAGCGTGCCGAGGAGCGCCTGGATGTGGACCGGGAAGGGCAGGCGGTGCTCTTGCGGCGAGACGGGACCCCTCGGTCCGCGCCACGCGAAGGGCAGCACCGTCACGGCGACACCCAGGCGGAGGAGGGCTACCGGGTCACCCGGCTCGAGCCAATCCGGCCGGCCGAGGGCGGCGGCGACGGCTCCGGCGAGAAAGACGGCGAGCGTCCCGAGGATCCCCGCAGCGAGGAGGAGGCGCCGCCGCGCAGCCCAGCCGAGGGTCCGGGCGAGACGGTCGGCGTGCCCTTCGCCGCACGCGCGCCAGGACGTGCGGCCGAGCGGCTCCTCGAGGTCGAAGCGCGGCCCGTCCCCGGCGGCAGCGCCGCACCACAGGCACCGACGCCCCGCCCACGCGAGGGCGAAGGGCCGGGCGTAGAGCCGGTGGGTCAGCATGAGGGCGGTCCCCAGGCCCAGCGAGGCCCACGGGCCGAGCGGCTGCCGGGTGAAGAGCCACAGCACGATCGGCACGGGCAGGAAGATGAGGACTCCGGCGACCCGGGGCACGCTCACGCGGGCACTGCTATCACCGACGGCGCGCGCGGGCAAACGCCGGACCGCCTCCCGCCCCGCGCGCGCCCGGACGTAGAATCCCCCCCATGAGCGTCCACCCCACGGCGATCGTCTCCCCGGACGCCCGGCTCGGCCGCGACGTCGTCGTCGGACCCTGCGCGGTCGTCGAGAGCGACGTGGTGATCGGAGACGGGACCGAGATCCGGGCCCACGCGGTGGTGAAGCGCTTCACCACCCTCGGCGCCGGCAACCGCGTTCACGAGGGCGCGGTGCTCGGCGGGGAGCCCCAGGACCTCTCGTTCCGGGACCTCGAGACGCGCCTGGTGATCGGCGACCGCAACGTGATCCGCGAGGGCGTCACGATCCACCGCTCGACGAAGGCGGGCGGCGCCACGGTCGTCGGCTCCGACTGCTTCCTCATGGCCTACGTCCACCTGGCGCACGACAACCGCATCGGCGACCGCGTGATCATGGCCAACAACGTCATGCTCGCCGGCCACGTCGAGGTGGGCGAGCGGGCGTTCGTGGGCGGGGGTGCGGGCGTCCACCAGTTCTGCCGCGTGGGCCGCCTGGCGATGGTGGGCGGGAACGCCAAGGTCGTCCAGGACTGCCTTCCCTTCGTGATCACCGACGGCCACCCGGCGCGCGCGAGGGGCCTGAACGTCGTCGGCCTTCGCCGGGCCGGGGTCGCGCCGCCGCAGCTGCAGGCGCTCAAGGAGGCCTACCGCCTCCTCGTGCGCTCCGGCCTCCGGCTGGAGCCGGCCCTGGAGCGGATGGCGGCGCTCCGGGATCCCCTGGTCGACGAGGTGATCGCGTTCGTCCGGGGCTCGAGGCGCGGTTTCGCCCACGCCGGCCAGGGAGAGGCCGCGGAGGCCTGAACGCCCGCTTCTCCGGAAAGTTTTGACAGTGCAAGCGGCCGCCGGATGTCGTATTTTGGAGTGCGGGCCGGACGCGACGCGTCGAGCCCGGCCGGGTTTCCCGAGACAAGGAGCGGAACTGCAGTGCTGAAGCGCGTCTTCCTCTTCGTCGCCACGAACATCGCCATCATGGTGATGGTGTCCCTCGTCCTGGCCGTGCTCGGCCAGCTGGGCGTCTTCGACCTGGCCGGCGGCCAGGGTGGGCTGCTCATCATCTGCGCCGTCTGGGGTTTCGGGGCGTCCCTCGTGTCGCTGCTGATCTCCCGCTGGATGGCGAAGCGGGCCATGGGCGTCCGCCTCGTCGACGGACGCACCGGCAACGCCGACCTCGACTGGCTCTACAACAAGATCGGCCAGCTCGCCCAGCAGGCGAACCTGCCGATGCCCGAGGTCGGCTACTACGACTCCCCCGAGGTGAACGCGTTCGCCACCGGTCCGTCCAAGAAGCGCAGCCTGGTCGCGGTTTCGACCGGCCTCCTGCGCCAGATGGACAAGCGCGAGGTGGAGGGCGTCCTCGCCCACGAGGTCTCCCACATCGCGAACGGCGACATGGTCACCATGGCGCTCATCCAGGGCGTGGTGAACGCCTTCGTGCTCTACCTCTCGCACATCGTGGCCGCCGTCGTGCGCAATGTCCTCTCCCGCGACGACGAGCGCGGCCCGTCGTTCCTCGGGATGATCGCGAGCCAGCTCGTCTTCATCGCCGCCCAGATCGCCTTCGGCCTCATCGGCTCGATGATCACCGCCTGGTTCTCGCGCCGTCGCGAGTTCCGGGCCGACGCGGGCGCGGCCGACCTCGCGGGTCGAGGGAGCATGGTGGCCGCCCTGCGCCGCCTGCTGGCCAACCAGGGCCGCGTGGACAACTCGGTCCCCGAGTACGCGACGCTCAAGATCGCCGGCGGCAGCCGCCTGATGGTCCTGCTCTCGACCCACCCCCCGCTCGAGCAGCGGATCGCGGCGCTCGAGGGGCGCGGCTAGGGCTCGGTGACGAGGGCGGCGACGAGCGCCGCCCGCCGCGGCAGGTCCGCGACGAGCACGTGCTCGTCGCGGGCGTGCGCGCCGCCGCCGCGCGGCCCGAGGCCGTCGAGCGTCGGCAGTCCGGCTGCGGCGGTGAAGTTGCCGTCCGAGGCCCCCCCCACTCGGGCCGCCCCCAGCTCGATCCCGACCTCCGCCGCCAGCCGCCGAGCCGTCTCGTAGAGGGCCTCCGAGGCGAGCGTGGGCTCCAGGGGGGGCCGGTCGAAGCCGCCCTCGACCGAGAGGCTCACCCCGGCATCCGAGACCCGGTAGCCGCGGATCGCGGCCGCGACCCGCTCCGCCTCCTCCCGCGTCCAGGCCCGCGCGTCCACGGTGAGCTCCGCGGTCTCGGGGACGACGTTGGTCGCGCCGCCGGCCCGGGCGACACTCGGGGTCATCGTCGTGCCCTTCTCCCGGGAGTCCACCCCTTCCAGGAAGAGGACGAAGCGGACCATCTCCGAGAGGGCCGAGGCGCCCTTCTCCGGCTCCAGCCCGGCGTGAGCCGCCCGGCCCTGGAAGCGGGCCACGAAGGTGCCGCACCCCTTCCGGGCGACCTTGGCCGCCCCGTCCTGCGAGGGCTCGAGGACGAGCACGCGGCGGTGGCGGCGGGCGACGCTCACCGTGAGGTCGCGCGAGGCCTCCGATCCCACCTCTTCGTCGGGGACGAGGAGCAGCGACACCGGGTGCGGCCGCGATTCCCGCACCATCGCGGTCAGGACGGCCATGCCAACCACGATGCCGGCCTTCATGTCGAAGCAGCCCGGCCCGCAGGCGCGGCCGCCGTCGAACCGCCAGGGCATCTGTGCCAGGGTGCCCGCGGGCCAGACCGTGTCGAGGTGGCCCAGCAGGAGCGTCCCCCCCTCCCGGAACGAGACCGAGGCGAGCAGGGCGTCGCCCCGCGGGGGGCAGGGGCGCAGCTCGGCCGGCACCCCGCGCTCGCGGAGGCGGTCGCGCACCCACGTCGCGAGCGCCGAGACGCGCTCGGGGTCGTCGCTCGGGCTCTCGAGGTGGACGAGCGCCTCGAGGTCGCGGACGAGCCGCGGCAGGTCCGACTCGAAGGCCGAGAGCCAGCGGCGCGACATCGGGCACAATCTTAGCCTCGTCGCGAGGGGAGGTGAGGGTGGGGCATCGATCGAAGGGGGCGTGGCGGGCGACGGCGGCGGCCGTCCTGCTGGCGGCAGCACTCGGCCGGGGTGCGGCGGACGAGGGGCCCGGCATCTTCCGCATCACGCCGCTGCGTCCGGTGGCCGAGCTGCGCGCGGACGCCCTCGCGGCCGTGCCGCCGGCCGAGCCCGGGCCCTTCCGGCCCGTCGACCTCGTCGAGCTCACGTCGCTCGACCCGACCATCCGCCTCGACATCCGCTACGCCACCGCGGACAACTTCCTCTCGACGCCCGTCTACACGGAGGCGAGGGCGCTCCTCCAGCGCCCCGCGGCCGAGGCGCTGGTGCGGGCCCAGCTGGCCCTGCGGCCGGAGGGCTACGGCCTCCTCGTCCACGACGCCTACCGGCCCTGGTGGGTCACCCGCGTCTTCTGGGACGCCACCCCGCCCGACAAGCGCGAGTTCGTGGCCGACCCGGCGAAGGGCTCGCGCCACAACCGCGGGTGCGCCGTGGACCTCACCCTCTGCCGGCTCTCCGACGGCCGGGCGCTCGAGATGCCGAGCCTGTACGACGAGATGACGGAGCGCGCCTACCCCGCCTACGCCGGCGGAACTCCCGAGCAGCGCGCGCACCGCGACCTCCTGCGCTCGGCCATGGAGAGGGAGGGCTTCAGCGTCTTCGTGTCCGAGTGGTGGCACTTCGACTACCGCGACTGGCACGCGTACCCGATCCTCAACCTGAGCTTCGAGGCGATCGGCCGGTAGGCACGCTCGGGGGGACGCGCAAGCGCCCCCCCGAGTCCCGACGAAGGCCCTGGTCAGCGGGCCGTCAGCTCGCGGACGAGAGCGTCGGCGCCGTAGATGCCGCGCAGGGCCTCCACGATGCCCCGGACGTCGACGGACACGCACCGGGCCTGCTCGGCCGTGAAGAAGTAGTCCCAGGCGAGGCTCTGGATGTTCCCGTCGAAGACGATCCCCACGAACTCGCCCCTCGCGTTCACCACGGGGCTGCCCGAGTTGCCGCCGATGATGTCGTTCGTGGAGGCGAAGTTGAGCGGCGTCTCGAGCTTCAGGGCCGCCTTCTTCTCCAGCCAGCGCGGCGGGAGGGCCCAGGGGGCCTTGCCTCCGTTGGAGATCGAGCGGTCGAGCATCCCGTAGAAGGTCGTGAAAGGCGCGACCGTCGTGCCCTCCGCGGGAAAGCCCTTCACGGCCCCGTAGGAGAGGCGGAGGGTGAAGGTCGCGTCGGGGGGCATCGCCTTCCCGTAGACCTTCCACCGCGCCTGGGCGATCCTCTCCCCGGCGCGAGTGACGGGCGCGTCGACCTCGTCCTCCATGAACTTGCGCATCTCGCGAGCGAGGGGATCGATCTTGCGGGCGAGCACGATCATGGGGTCCGTGGAGGCGGCGACGGCCGCCGCCCCGCCGTCCACGAGGGCCTTGCGCGCGTCCGGGTCCTTGAGCTTCGTCCCCGCGATGGCCGCCTTCGCCGCGTCCGCCGGGGCCTGGGTCCCGAGGACCGCCTTCACGTACGGGTGCCCGACGCCCAGCTTCTCGGCCGCCCAGGTGAGCTGGTGCGTGAACGAGACCTCCTCGAGGTCCTCGTAGATCGGTGCCTTCGAGTAGAGGCGGTTCCTCAGCGGCTCGAGGTTCGAGTCGATGTACTCCTCGAGGCGCTGCTCGTTGGGCTTCTTGACCTCCTCCACGTAGCGGACGACCTGGCCGGCGATGCCCAGCAGCCGCGAGCCCCCGAAGCCCACGAAGAACTGGTCGTTGATGCGCGACGCGGACTTCTTCTCCGCCGCCTCGATCGTCGCCCAGGGGTCGCCGGTCGCTGCGGCGAGGGCGGGGTCGGCCGACACCTTCGCCCGCAGCGCCTTCTCGGCCTCCGCCTTGGCCGCCATCGCCTTCGCGTCCTGCAGAGCGGTCAGGCGGCCGGCGAGAGCCTTGTAGCCGTTCTCGAGGCCGAAGATCTGGGCCTTGGCCCTCCGCTCCTGCTCGGGGCCGCGCGCGGAGTACTCGCGCAGGACGGCCAGCCGGCGCTTCAGGAAGTCGAGCTGCAGGGGCAGGAGCCCCTCCCCGACGGTCTTCAGCTGGGCCATGGTGTCGAGCCGGGAGGTGGAGCCGGGGTTGCCGGAGACGAACACGAGGTCGCCGTCGGCGACGCCCGTGGCCGAGAACGGCAGGAACGACGCCGGCTTCGCCGGCTGGCCGTTCTCGTAGGCGCGCACCAGGCAGATGTCGAGGTCGTGGCGGGGGAAGGTGAAGTTGTCGGGGTCGCCCCCGAAGAAGGCGATCTCCTGCTCCGGCGCGAAGACGAGGCGCACGTCCGTGTACTTCTTGTAGCGGTAGAGCTGGAACTCGCCGCCCTGGTAGAGGGTGACCACGTTGCAGCGCAGCCCGGTGGCCGCGTTGCATTCGTTCTCGATCTTCGTGATCGCGGCTTTGCGCGCCTCGCGCGCGTCCTTGTCCGACATCTCCGGCTTCACCGACCCGAGCACTTTCGCCGACACGTCCTCGATGCCGGTGAGGACGTTCACCTCGTAGCCCGGGCAGGCGGCCTCCTTGTCGCGCGCGGGCGCGTAGAAGCCGTTCTTCACGTAGTCGTTCTCGGCGCTCGAGACGTTCTGGATGCAGCCGAGGCCCACGTGGTGGTTCGTGATCATGAGGCCGTCGGGCGAGACGAAGGAGCCGGAGCCCCCGTCCATGAAGCGCACCGAGCCGAGCCTGACCCGGTCGAGCCAGTCCTTCGTCGGGTCGAAGCCGTACCGCTCCTTCAGGGCCTTCGTCGGCGGGTTGTCGAACGTGAACATGCCCTCGTCGGCGAGGGCCGGCAGGGCGACGAGGGCCGCGGCGACGAGCGTCGCGGCGCGGGTGAGTTTTGTCGTCATGGGCGTCCTTTCCTCCAGAAGGGTTCATCATAAGCGCAGGCGCAGCCGCGCCGTGGTAGCCTCGTCCAACCGTTTGAACGCGACGGCGCGGCCTCCCGCGCCGTCAGGACGGAGGTCGAAGATGCGATCGGGCACGCTGCTCCTTCTGGCTGCCTCGCTGGTGGGCCTGGCGGCCGTCGCCACCCTGCACGCCCAGTCCGCCCGCACGGTGAAGCCCGTGCTGCACGGGCGCCACTGGGTGGCCATCACGGGCAAGCCGCTCGCCGCCACCGCCGGCGCCCTCACTTTCGCGAAGGGCGGAAACGCGGTGGACGCCGCGTGCGCCATGCTCGCCGCCACCTGCACGATGTGGGACACCCTCGGCTGGGGCGGGGAGACGCAGGCCCTCGTCTTCGACCCGCGCGCGCGGAAGGTGATCGGCGTGAACGCCCTCGGCGTGGCGCCGACGGGGGCGACTCCCGGGTTCTTCAAGGCGAAGGGCCTCGCCTACCCGCCCGAGTACGGGCCGCTCGCCGCGGTGACGCCGGGTACACCGGGGGGCCTCATCGCCATGCTGGCCGAGTACGGGCGGCTGAGCCTGAAGGACGTCCTCGAGCCCGCGATCCAGATGGCGGACGGCTACCCCATCGAGGCCCAGCTGGCGAACGCCCTCGAGCGCGAGAAGAAGCGTCTCTCCGGCTGGCCGTACTCGAAGGCGGTGTTCCTCCCCCACGCCGGCGAGGCGCGCGAGGCGCCCGTGGCCGGCGAGGTGTTCGTGCAGAAAGACCTCGCCGCCACGCTGCGCAAGCTCGTCGAGGCCGAGCAGAGCGCCCTCGCCGCCGGCAAGAGCCGCCGGGAGGCCCTCCAGGCTGCCTACGACCGCTTCTACCGGGGCGACATCGCCGACGAGCTCGCGCGGGCGACGCAGGAGCAGGGCGGGCTCATCACGAAGGACGACCTTGCCCGGTGGCAGGTCAAGCTCGAGGAGCCGGTCCGGACGAGCTACCGGGGGATCGACGTGTACAAGCTCACGGTCTGGACGCAGGGGCCCGCGATGCTCCAGGCCCTGAACCTCCTCGAGAACACGGACGTCCGGGCTCTCGGCTACAACTCACCGCGCTACATCCACACCCTCTACCAGGCGATGAGCCTGGCCTTCGCGGACCGCGACTTCTACTACGGCGACCCGGCCTTCCCGCCCGAGGAGCCGGTCGCCGGCCTCCTCTCGAAGGAGTACGCGAAGCAGCGCTTCGGCCGGATGCGCGCGGACCGGAACGACCCCGACGTGCGCCCGGGCGACCCCTACCCGTTCCAGGGCGGGAAGAACCCGTTCCCGGCGCTGCTCGACGCGTGGAGGACGGTGCCCGGCGCGCGTACCGGCCCGCCCGCCCACGACCGGACCGGGGACGGGATGACGTACGACGAGGCCTTCCGGGCGGGCACGACGTCGGTCGTGGCCGCGGACGCCGAGGGCTGGGTCGTCTCGATGACGCCGAGCGGGGCGTGGAACCCCGCCGTGATCGCCGGGCGGACCGGGATCGGCCTCAGCCAGCGGGCGCAGAGCTTCGTCCTCGACGAGGCCGAGAACCCCTTCAACGTCGTCGCCCCCGGCAAGCGCCCGCGGGTGACCCTGACCCCGTCGCTCTCGCTGAAGGACGGCGAGCCGCACCTGGCCTTCGCCGTCCAGGGCGGAGACACCCAGGACCAGAACCTCCTCCAGTTCTTCCTGAACGTCGTCGAGTTCGGCATGAACGTCCAGCAGGCCGCGGAGGCCCCCAACGTGAACTCGCACCAGATGCGCAGCTCCTTCGGCGCCCACGAGTCGCGCCCCGGGCACCTGACCCTCGCCGCGTCGACCCCCGAGGCCGTGCGCAAGCAGCTCGAGGCGATGGGCTACACGCTCGACTTCGAGCCGATCACATCGGGTCCCATCAACGCCATCTTCTTCGACCGCGCGCACGGCACGATGTGGGGCGGGTCGAGCCACCACGGCGAGGACTACGGGATCGCCTGGTAGCGGGCGGAGGGAGAGGGTGCCCCACCTGCGTCTTTCGTCGACGGAAGGGCCGAGCGAGGTCTTCGCCCTGCGCGCCGGCCGCGTGGTGCTGGGGCGCTCGCACGACTGCGACCTCATCCTCCCCGACGTCCTGCTCTCCCGCCGCCATGCCGAGATCGAGCGGACCGACCGGGGCTGGGTCCTGCGGGACCTGGGCAGCCTCAACGGCACGCGCCTCAACGGCGTCCGGGTCGCAGGCGACCAGGCCCTCCACGACGGCGACGTGTTCGTGATGTCCGACTGGCGGCTCGCCTTCCACGACCTCGACGCGCCGTCCGACCCCGCGCTTCTCGCGGCGGGGGCGCGGCTGCGCGACGTCACCGAGCTCGCCACCCGCACCGACATCGAGGCGGGGGCGCTCGCGCGGCAGAGCCGCATCCTCGGCGTCCTCACCCGCGCGGCGACATCGGTGGTCGCCACCCCCTCCGCCGAGGTGCTCCTGGACACGCTCCTCGGCCACCTGCTCGAGGCCGTCCCCGCGAGCCGGGGCCTGGTCGCCTTCTTCGAGGGCGAGCCCCCCGCGCCCCGCGTCGCGGCCGCCCGTGCCGTCCGCGGCGCGCCGCCGGCCGCAATGGACCCGGCCCTCGCCGAGCGCCTCCTCCGCAGCCAGGGGGCCTTTCTCGCTCCCCGCGTGATCGCCGAGGACGGCAGCGTCCGCTCGATGCTCTGCGCGCCCCTCTGGTTCAGCGGCGCGCTTCCGACCCTCGAGCGCATCGGGGGGTGCGTGGCGCTCGAAGGCCCCGCCGGCCCGACGCCCTTCGACGAGGAGCACCTGCGGGTCGTCACCGCCGTCGCCAACCTCGCGGCCGGCCGCCTCGAGACGCTGCGCCTGCGCGAGGAGACCGCCGACAAGCGTCGGTTCGAGGAGGACCTGCGCGGGGCCGCGCGCATCCAGGCGAGCCTCCTGCCCGAGGAGACGCCGGCGGTTCCCGGCTGGGAGCTGGCCGGGTCGAGCCGCCTGTGCAGCGAGGTGGGGGCCGACTACTACGACTTCAGCACAGACGACGGATCGCTGCTCCTCGCGCTCGGGGACGTGGCGGGAAAGGGACTGGCCGCGGCCCTCCTCATGGCCTCGCTCCGCGCCGCGGTGCGCGCGCTGTGGCGCGAGAGCGAGCCGCTGCCCTCCGTCGTGTCCCGCATCAACGACAGCCTCCGCCAGACCGTTCCGCCCAACCGCTTCGCCACCCTCTTCCTCGCCCGCCTCGACACGTCGAGCGGAGAGCTGGCCTGGGTCAACGCCGGCCACGCGGGCCCGCTGGTGGCCCGGGCGGACGGCTCCCACGAGGTCCTGGATGCGACGGGGACGATCCTCGGGGCCTTCCCGGACGCCGCGTGGCGGGAGGGGCGGATGACGCTCGGCCCCGGCGACGTGCTCGTCCTCCTCTCCGACGGGGTCATGGAGGCCGCGCGCGCGGCGGCGAGCGACCTCAACCCCGCGCGGCTGATCGCCGTCGTGCGCTCGACGGGCGGCGGCTCCGCCGCGGCCCTTCTCGCCGCCTTGCAGTCGGCCGTCGAGGAGGACCTCGGGGGGGCCCGGCGGGCCGACGACCACACCTTCGTGGTCCTTCGGCGACAGCCGTAGCCGGACCTCCTAGTAGGTCCGCCGCATGTACTCGACGCCGAAGGCCAGCGTCTCGCGCCACGCCGCCGCCACGTCGTCGGCCCACTGCGGGTCGTGGGCGCGCGCCGTCTCGACGAGGCACTCCGCCCACACGTCGTAGAGCTCCGGCCGGATGTCGAGATTTCGGCGGCTGTGGCGCTCGGCCAGCCGCGGGAGGTCGCCGCGGGCCGGGCTGCCCTCCCGGCCCTGCACCGCGTTCGCGACGACGTAGAGGGAGTCCTCGAGCACCCGGGCCTGCTGCTTCATGTCGACGCCCCGGAACTTCTCGCGGACCTCGGCGGAGGCGCCGAGAAAGCGGTCGTAGAAGGCGACGAGGAAGCCCGGCGTCGCGAGGCAGCGCTTCAGGCTGGCCAGGAAGGCGTCGGTGGAGGAAGTGGACACCCCATCATCATAGTCCAAGGCGCCCTGCGCCCGACGGTCGCGGGCGGCGTGGTAATATCTCCGCGGTCTTGGTCCCCGCGAAGATCGGAAAGTACGACGTCAAGGGCAAGCTCGGCCAGGGAGCCATGGGCGAGGTGTTCCTCGCCCACGACCCGGTGCTCAACCGGGACGTCGCGATCAAGCGGATCTCGGGCGGCCTCGACTCCGACGAGACGGTCCGCAAGCGCTTCCGGCGCGAGGCGGAGGCGGCGGCGACGCTCATGCACCCGAACATCATCACCGTGTTCGAGCTCGGCCTCGAGGGCGAGCAGCTCTTCATGGCGATGGAGCTCCTCGACGGGGTCGACCTCAAGCACGCCCTCGCCGACCGCCGCCTGAGCCTCGACGAGAAGCTGTCCGTGATGGAGCAGATCTGCGAGGGCCTGGCCTTCGCTCACGCCCGCGAGATCGTCCACCGCGACCTCAAGCCGGCCAACATCCACATCCTGCCGAGCGGCAAGGTCAAGATCATGGACTTCGGGCTCGCCCGCCTGAGCGGCTCGGAGATGACGACCACGGGTATGGTCATGGGGACCCCCCACTACATGTCCCCGGAGCAGGTGCGCGGCGCCAAGGCCGACACCCGCTCCGACGTGTTCGCCCTCGGGTGCGTCCTTTACGAGATGATCACCGGGCGCAAGCCCTTCGACGCCGAGTCCATGCACGCGGTGCTGTTCAAGATCATGCAGGAGGAGCCGCCCCCCCTCCGCCTGGTCGCCCCCGGCACCCCGGACTCCCTCGTGCAGGTCGTCGAGCGCGCGCTCTCGAAGAACCCGGCCGACCGCTTCTCGAACGCCAGCGAGATGCTGGCCGGGATCCGCATCGCGCGCCACGCGGTGGCGACGGGGAAGGGCCACGAGGCCCCCGGCCCCGACCGGGCGCCGGCCGGGCCGGGAGCCCGGGACGCGGGACGCCCGCCGGCGCGGGAGCGCAGCCACTCCTCGAAGGGAGCGCGGAGCACCGTGCCCCCGGCGAGCCCCCGGGCGAGCCGCTGGCCGCTCTTCCTGGGCGTCGGCCTCGTCCTCGCCGCGCTGCTCGGCGGCACCTGGGCCCTTCGCGGCTCCCTGCTCGGCGGGCCCGCCGCCACTCCCCCGCCGCCCGCACAGGTCAGCCCGCTCGCGCAGCGGGCGATCGACTCGCAGGTCGAGCTCGCCCGCCGCAAGCTCGAGGCCGGCGAGTACGCGGACGCCGTGCGGCAGGCGGAGGGCGCCTTGAAGCTCGACCCTCAGAACGTCCCGGCCCGCAAGGTCCTGGACGAGGCCGAGACCACCCTCAGACGGATCGACGCGGCCGTGAGCGCGGTCCGCGAGGCCGGGACCGACCGCGGCCGGCTGGCGCGCACGGCCTTCGACCTCATGAACCTCGACCCGGGACACCCCGAGGCGGAGAAGGCCGCCACCGCAGCCGGCAGCGCCTTCCGCCCGCGCGCCGACGAGGCCCGCCGGCTCGAGCAGCAGGCCCGCCGCGCGGCCGAGCAGGCGGGAGCCGGCCAGCTCTCCGCCTTCGACGAGGGCGCCGACCTCGAGCGGCAGGGGGACCAGGCCCTCGCCTCCGGCTACGCCGTCACCGCCACCCGGCGCTTCCTCGAGGCCCGCAACCGCTTCGAGCGGGCCCAGCGCACGCCCCGCTAGGCTCCCCCGGTCGGCCGTTTTTCGGCAGGCGCTCGCCCCGCGAGGCGTGGTACGATTTCACCAATCCGCCCGAAGGAGAGCAATGGAGCGAGGAGGCCTGACGAGGGCCGTCCGAGGAGCTGCGGGTCCATGATGAACCTGGACCGGATCGGGAAGTACAGGATCGTCGCCCGGATCGGCAAGGGGGCGATGGGCGAGGTCTACAAGGCCAAGGACCCACTCTTGAACCGGTTCGTGGCCATCAAGACGATTGCCCCGGGCCTCGCCGCCGACGCGGACTTCCGGCACCGCTTCAAGAAGGAGGCGCAGTCCGCCGCCGCGCTCAGCCACCCGAACATCGTCACGATCTTCGACTTCGGCGAGGAGGACGGGATCGTGTACATGGCGATGGAGCTGCTCGAGGGCCGCGACCTCCGGGAGCTCATCCGCTCGCGCAGCGTCCTCCTCGGCGACAAGCTCGCGATCATGGAGCAGATCTGCGACGGAGTGGGGTCCGCGCACGCGAGGGGGATCGTCCACCGCGACCTCAAGCCGGGCAACATACACGTCCAGCCGAACGGCCAGGTCAAGATCCTCGACTTCGGACTGGCCCGCCTGGGGGACTCCGACATCACCCGCACGGGCACGGTCATGGGCACCCCGAACTACATGTCGCCCGAGCAGATCCGGGGCCAGAAGGTCGACGCCCGGTCCGACATCTTCGCACTCGGGTCCGTCTTCTACGAGCTGCTCTCCTACCACCGCCCGTTCGAGGCCGGCTCCGACCACGACGTGCGCATCCAGATCGCGGAGCGGCCGCCGGAGCCGATCCGCAAGTGGGCCCCCGACGTGCCGGGCGCTCTCGTCGCGGTGGTCGAGCGGGCCCTCGCGAAGGACCCCGCCCGGCGTTTCGCCGACGCCGGCGAGATGGGACGGGCCCTCGCCACCGCCCGCAACGTGATCGAGGGTGAGACGGTCACCGAGCCCGGCCGGCCCGACACGGACCCGACGATACTGCAAGAAGCGGACGCGACCGTCGTCCAGGCCCGAGATCTCGGCTCCGCCTACGGCACCGTGCGCGGCGCGACCGCCCTCGCGCGGGCGCCGGGCGCCGCAGGCCGGAGCCACCTGCCCCGGACCGTCCGGCCCGACCCGACCGTCGCCGGCCCCGAGGCCACCCAGATCCCCCCCGCCGCCGGACCCTACCGCGCGCTCGCGCTCGGCGGAGCCGCCGCGCTCGTGGTGGCGGTGGCGGTTGGCGTCGTGTGGTTGCGCTCGCGGGGCCCGGCTACCTCGCCGTCGCCGGCCGCCTCCGGCCTCGAGCAGGCCGGCATGATGACCGACGTCTTCGTCACGAACCAGGTCGAGCTGGCGCGGGCCGACCTCGCCGACCGGGACTACGATTCGGCCACCCGCCGCGCCCAGGAGGCGCTGAAGCTCAACCCCGGCAGCGCGGACGCGCGGGAGGTGCTCGAGCAGGCCCAGCGGGCGCAGCGCGAGATCGAGAGCGCGGTCGCGCAGGCGCGGACCGCCTTCAGGAGCGGAGACGTCGCCGGGGCGACCCAGGCCCTCGGACGGGTGATGACTCTCGCCCCCCGGCACCCCGTGGTGGCCGAGCTGTCGGCCGCGCTCAAGGAGCACTTCCGCCCGCAGGCAGACGACGCGCGCAGAGCCGCGGAGGCCGCGCGAAGGACAGCGGTGGAGGCGGGGGCGGGCTCGTCGACCGGGTTCCGGCAGGGCGGCCAGCTCGGAGCGGAGGCCGACACGCTCTTCCGCAGCCAGGACTTTGCGAAGGCCGCGCAGAGGTACCTCGAGTCGCGCGACGCTTTCGAGCGCGCGAAGCGCGGGGCGGACGAGGCCCGTCTCGCCGCGGCCCGGCCCGCCCCCTCCGCGGCGCCGACGCTCGCCCCGTTCTCCACGGCCACCCCGACCGCCGCGCCCGTGCCGGCGGCGACGGCGAGCGCGCCCGTCCCCGCGCCGACCGTGGCCACGGCGCCCACCACCCCTCCCACCGCGGCGCCCCTGCCCCAGCCCTCGGCCACCCTCGCCCCGGCGCCCGGCTCCCCCGCCGAAGGGGCCGACGCGGCAGTACGCCGTGTGATCTCGGAGTACGGACGAGCCATCGGAAGCCAGGACCTGGCCCTCTTCCGCTCCCTGAAGCCCGACCTCACCGCGGACGAGGAGAAGCGCCTCCGCGAGGCGTTCAAGGCCATCAAGTCCCAGGCCGTGGGGATCACCGTGGACTCGATCCAGGTCGAGGGAGATCGCGCGACAGTGAGGGTCACCCGCCAGGACGTCGTCAACGGGCGCCCCATGAAGCCGGCCCCCCAGACCTTCCGACTGGGCCGGTCCGGCGGCACCTGGCTGATCCAGTCGATCGGACAGTAGCCGAGGAGGCGTTCACACCCCTGGCGCGCGAATCGCCCTATAATCTTGACAACGGTTCCCGGTTTCTAAGAGGAGGTCCGGCGATCCCCGCCCCAGGTTCGGGAGGGTCGTCTTTGGCGGGCCCGCGGGGTAAGAGCCGCGGGCGCGCAGGAGGGGTTTGTATGCTGCGTAAGGCGGCGCCGATGCTGGTGGTCGCGCTGACGTTCTCCGGCTCGCCGGTCTTCGCCCAGGACTCGGGCAAGCTGGCCCTGCTCATCCCCACGCTGTACGGCCCGACCGGGCTCAAGGTGGAGAGCCAGGCGCGGCTCCCCGACGGCAGCACGCACTCGGCCCACTTCAACAGCGCCTTCCAGGCCGAGTTCACGCAGTTCAACATCGCGCTGGCCAGCCAGCTCGCCGCCGTCCCCCTGCCGACCCCGGCCTCGGGCTTCACCTACACCTTCGACGCCTCGCTCGGCGTCTTCCAGCGCTCGACCCAGAGCTTCGGGCCGATCCTGACCGAGCGCGCGGAGACGATCGGCAAGCGCAAGGTGACCTTCGGCATCACGTACCAGCACTTCGGCTTCGACAGCCTCGAGGGGCTGAGCCTCGGCGACGTGCCCGCGGTCTTCACCCACGACGACGCCCAGCTCGGGGGCGGCCGCACCGACGTCGTCACCACCGCGAACTCCATCGACGCGAGCGTCGACCAGACGGTCGCGTTCCTCTCCTACGGCCTCGGGAGCCGTCTGGACTTGTCCGTCGCCGTGCCGTTCGTGACCGTGGACCTCGCCGCGCGCTCGGACGCCACGGTGCAGCGGGTCGGGACCGCGGCGAGCCTGGCCACCCACTACTACGACGACGGCAGCGGCGGCTTCGGCGCCACCGAGACCTACCGCAACTCGGGGCACGCCAGCGGGATCGGCGACGTCATCGTGCGGCTCAAGGGGAACCCCGTCCACAACGACTCGATCTCCCTCGCCCTCGGCGTCGACGGGCGCATCCCTACCGGCGACGAGGAGGACCTGCTCGGCCTCGGCGCCTGGGGCGTCAAGCCCTTCGTCGTGCTCTCCTTCTCCCAGGGTCGCGTCGCCCCTCACCTGAACGCGGCCTACCTGTGGAACGGGAAGAGCGTCCTCGCCGGCGACGTGGCCACGGGCACGAAGGAGGACCTTCCCGACCAGGTCCAGTACGCCGTGGGCGCCGACGTCGGCGTGACGAAGCGGCTTACCCTGGCCTTCGACTTCCTGGGCACCTACGTGATCGACTCGCCCCGCCTCGTGCGGGAGGTCTTCACCGCGGCGAACGGGCAGTCCTTCCCCCAGATCGGCTTCGTCACCGAGTCGTACAACCTGGCCAGCGGGGCGGCGGGCCTGAAGATCAACCCCTTCGGGCGCCTGCTCATCGACTTCAACGTCCTCTTCAAGCTCGATAGCGCGGGCTTGCGCGACAACGTGACGCCGCTTTTCGGCATCGAGTACGCCTTCTAGGCGGGGGAATAACGGTCCAGTCCCACCCGTAACGGAAGCGAGAGGCCGGAGACGGCCCCGAGCGAGCGAGGTGAGAACATGGACCGATTTCGGATCGTACCGTTCCTGATCGCGGGGTCTGCCCTGGCCGGACCGGCCCTCGCCCACCCACGGGGCCTCGCGGAGACCCCTGCTTCCCTGGTCGCGGTGTCGGTCGAGCTGGACGGACGGCCGGCGTCGCTCTACCCCGCCGCCGACGGGTCGGGCCGGTTCTACGTCGAGGCCCGCCGGGGCGGCCGCTACGCCGTCGTCCTCGCCAACCGCACCGCCGAGCGGGTCGGCGTCGTCCTGACCGTCGACGGCCTCAACGCCATCAGCGGCCAGCGCGACGAGGGCCGGGGGCGGATGTACGTGCTCGACCCCTGGCAGCGCACCACCGTCCGGGGCTGGCGGAGCTCGCTCGCGGACGTGCGGCAGTTCACGTTCGTGGACGAGCAGGCCTCCTACGCGGCCCGTTCCGGGAAGGCCAACGACAAGATGGGCTGGATCGAGATCGCGGCCTACCGCGAGAGGCGGCCCTTCGTCCACTCTGCCCCGCAGGTCGAGCGGCCGCGGCCCGGGCGGGTCGAGGCCGAGGGTGACGCGGCCCGCAGCAAGGGGGAGTCGGCCCCCGAGCCCGCGCGGGACGCCGCAGAGGCGACCGCACCGACGCCGCTCGGAGGGGCGAGCGCCCGCGCCTACCCGGGGACGGGGTGGGGCGAGCGCCGGCACGACCCGGTGGTCCTCGTGAGCTTCGACCCCGAGAGCGAGCCCGGCGAGCGGGTGACGCTGCGCTACGAGTACCGCCCGGCCCTCGTCGCCCTCGGCGTCCTGCCTCGCCGGGTGCCGGGCCGCGACCGTCTCGCCGAGCGGGAGCGCGCCGAGGCCGGCTTCGCCCCGCCGCCCGCCTGGTGAGTCCGTGCTACCCTCGCGCCTCACGGCAGACGATCGGAGGTCGAGCATGTTCCGGCGCGTGGCGGACTTCCTGAAAGCGTGGGACCAGGAGAGTGACTCGACCCTCAAGGTCCTGCGGGCGCTCACGGACGGGTCGCTCGCCCAGGCGGTCTCGACCGACGACCGCACGCTCGGGCGCCTGGCCTGGCACCTCGCGACCACCCCGGGGGAGATGATGGAGCGCACCGGCCTCGCCGTCGCGGGCCCGGCGCACGACTCGCCTCCCCCGGCGTCGGCGGCCGCGATCGTCGCGGGCTACGAGGCCGCCGGGAAGGCGGTCCGGGCCGGCGTCGCGGCGTGGGGCGACTCCACCCTCGACGTCGAGGACGAGATGTACGGCGAGAAGTGGCCCCGCGGCCTCACCCTGCACGTCCTGGTCGTCCACCAGGCCCACCACCGCGGCCAGATGACGGTCCTGATGCGCCAGGCGGGCCTCAAGGTCCCCGGCGTCTACGGCCCGTCCCGCGAGGAGTGGACGGCCTACGGCATGCAGCCGCCGAGCGTGTAGGCCTGCTGGTCACCCTCGCCGTCCCCTCCCTGGCGGGACGGCGAGGGACCTGTCCGTTGGCGGGCTGCCTGTTTCGCGAGAGCCCCGAGGAACGTCGGCAGTGGAGTCCGACTACCTCCGCACCGCGATCGCCTGCATCTCGAAGCGGGCGCCGAAGAGCAGCGGCCCCGAGCCGATGAACGCCCGCGCCGGCATGTCCTTGCCGAAGTAGGTCGGGTAGATCTTGTTCCAGGTATCGAAGAGCTTGACGTCCGAGCAGAACACCTGGACCGACACGAGGTCGTCCATCGTCATGCCGGCCTCGGCGAGGACGGTCTTGTACTGGTCGAGCACCAGCTTCGCTTCCTCCTCGGCGGTGGCGGGCACCTCTCGCGTGCCGGGCACGAGGCCGATCCGCCCCGCGAGGTAGAGCGTGTCGCCCACGAGCACGGCGTCGCTGAAGGGCGCGCTCACCGCCCGCCCGGGCAGGTTGATGTACTTGCGCACCGGCGCCGCCTTCACCCCGAGAGCACCCGCGCCCACGACCAGGCCCGCCAGGAAGACACCCGCCATCGTCACCACTCGCTTCATCGTCCCCTCCCGCCCCCTCGGGCGCCTTGGTCGCGGCCGCCCTGGCCAGGGGAGCCTTCTCCGGCCAGCAGCAGCCGCTCCGCGATCTCCATCACGTCGACCGGCCAGCACGCGCGCGGGCGGGGCTGCTTCGCCCGCGGCGGCACCGGCCGGCAGCTCAGGACCATCGAGCGCCACTGCGCGGGCACGGCGTCGCGCCCGTGCACGGCGCCGAGCAGCGCACCGGCGACGGCGGCATTCGTGTCCGTGTCGCCGCCGCGGCGCACCGTCCCCACCACGCCCTCCTCGAGGCTCCGCGCGTGGAGCAGCTCGAAGAAGGCGTTCTGCAGCGCGTTCCTGACCCACCCCTCCGAGCCGCGGGCGTCGCAGGCCGGAGGCTGCTGCCGCGCCGCCTCGAGCGCCTCGCGCACGAGAAGGGCCGACCCCGTGCGCTCCGCCCACCCGGCCGCCGCACGCCACGCCGCCTCGGGCCCGTCGCCCTCGCGCACGGCGTGCGCCACCGCGACGACGAAGGCCGCCGTCGCGTCGCCGCAGACCGGGCTCGGGTGCGTGAGGCTGCTGTCCTGCCTCGCCAGCTCGGCGGCCAGGGTCGGCTCGAGCGCATGGGCGTAGACACCCAGCGGGCTCGCGCGCATGAGCGAGCCGTTGGCCTGGCTGGCCGGGTTCGGGCGGTCCCGCAGCGCCGCCCCCACCGTCCCCCCCACGTCGAACGGCTCCGAGCGCAGCCAGGCGCGGTAGGCATCGAGGGCCGCCTCGCGCTCGAATCCTCCGGCCGCGACGATGGAGCGCGCGAGGCCGAGCGCCATCTCCGAGTCGTCGGTGGGCTGGCCCGCGAGGATGTTCCAGACCCCGCCGTCCTCGAGGCGCCGTGGTCCGTCCGGGTACAGCCGGAGGACCTCTGACGCGTCGGCGAACTCGACGAGGGCGCCGAGGTTGTCGCCCGCCACCTGCCCGAGGAGACATCCCTGCGCTCGGGCCAGGCGGCCGGCGTCGCCTACCGTGCGGCCCGGCTGCAGCCTCGAGGGGAACTCGGCCCCCTCCGGCTCGTCCCTGTTCATCCCCAGCGTGTGCCAGGGCCGGGAGACGAAGCTCCTGACGACGGCCTCGCGGCCTCCGAACGCGCACACGCACCGGCTCGACCCGCTCGGCCCGTAGGTCACCTCGCGGCCCTGCTCGTCGATGAGCGTGGCTCCCGCACCCCGCAGCAGGGCGTGCCCGGCCCCGTAGTCCCAGGCCGACGGCCAGTTGAGCGAGACCGCGGCCGCCGCCTCGCCCGCGGCCACGAGCGCCAGGCGGTGTGCGATGCTCGGCACGGCGCGGAAGCGCGCCGGCGTGACGCAGGCCAGGTTGCCCTTCGGGTCGGTGTCCCCGGCGCTCGAGACGAGCACGACCTCGTACGGTCCGAGGCTGTCCGGGAGGGACGGCTCGACCGCTCGACCGTTGCGCCGGACCGGCCCGCAGCCCTCCGCCCACGCAAAGAGGTCCCCTTCGTCGTCCGGGTACGCGAACGCGTAGACGACGCCGAGGCGGGGCTGCTCGCCGAGCAGGAGGCCGATGGACACCGAGCTGCCGCGGCGGCCCTTCAGGTAGTCGCGCGTCCCGTCGTTCGGGTCCACCACCCAGATGGGGTTCGCCGGGTCTCCCGCCACCTCCCCGGTCTCCTCGCCCACGAAGCCCCAGCCGGGGAACGCATCGAGCAGGCGGCCGCGGATGAGGCGCTCCGCCTCGGTGTCGGCGTCGGCCTTGTCGACGTGCCCGCGCGGCCCCCCGGGGCGGTGCAGGTCGGCCCGGAGCAGCGCGCCGGCCTCTCGCGCGGCGACGGTCGCGTGCTCGAGGGCCAGCCGGAGGTCGATCGCCATGGCGGGGGATTCTGATACGGGACGCGGGAGGAGTCCAACGACTCGCCGCGCGGCGAAGGCCCCGGACGCGGAAGGATGCCTAGGAGCGCGGGCCCGCGGGAGGCCTCAGCTCGGCACGCCGCCGGTCGCGCCCGGCCAGCACCTCCTGGCTCGTCCGCAGCGGACCGTTGTCCTCGTCCTGCAGCCCATAGACCCGGCCGATGTCGTCGACGTTGCCCTGGTCGGGGGTGGGCGTGCTCCCCCCCGGGAGGTCCTCGCCCACGTACTCGTTCGCGAGGCTGTCGTCGTCGGGGTCCCCGGCGCGGATCCTCTCGTCCTCGTGCGGGATCGCGATCCGTCGCTTGAATCCGTTCGGCGGGACGCCGGTGCGCAGGGCCTCGGCGGCGACGGCAGTGGCCGAGAGCAGGTGTCTCTCGGAGGAACGCAGGCCCGTGCGGCGTCGGTGAGCCCCGGCCCCGGCCCCTTTCGCCCGGCCCTTGCGTGCCGCCACCTGAGCGCTCCCTCGGGAATTACCTTGCGCCCGGCGCCCCTCGAGCGTCAAGGCCTTTCAAGGATGCGCCGTCCACCGCGGTGTCCGATGGGAAACGGCACCCGGCCGCTGAGCGCCATCGGCGTAACGGAACCGGCACACTGACCCTCGCACCGGGTCCGCGGCCCGCTTTGGGTCCGATGTCGCTAAGCGACCGTCACGTCGTGTTGAGATTCCGGGGCGCGCGGACTAGTCGAGCTGCCCCCCGGCCCGGTACAGGCTCTTGCGGAGCTGCTCGACGAGCTCGCGATCGAAGCGATGGTGCCCGCCCAGTGTGACCTGGCAGGGTAGCCGTCCCTCGCGCGCCCAGCGCGTCACCGTATTCGGCGAAACGCCCAGCAGCTTCGACACGTCCGACCGGGTCAGGAAGTCGGTCCCGACCGATTCAGGCGCCACAACGTCCACAGCGTGTCTCACGGGATGAAAGCATACGTGTTCGTTTTGGGTTGGATAAATAGATCAGATGTTTCAGTCCGCCGGGAGTTCATCACCTCCCCGCGAGGCCGACCATCGCGATCCGGACCCCAAAAAAGGGCACGGCCCGCGCCCCTGAAGGCGCGGGCCGTGTCGAGCGCTCCCGAGGAGCCTCGGCTAGAACTGGTAGCTCACCCTGCCGTAGACCACGTTGGCGTCGTACCCCCCGTCGTTCGACTTCAGGACGAGGATGACCGACTGCGGCATGAGCAGGTTGCCGGCCTGAAACGCGTCGCTGAACTCGTACTTCTCGTACACGTAGCCCGCCGACAGCGTCCAGGCCTTGGCCAGCGCGTAGTCGAGCTGCGCCGCGAACGTCGTCCGCGTGGTGTCGTCCCAGTCGACGATGTCCTGGGCCCCGCCCGTCCCCGCAGGAACGAGCGTCGTGCGGCCGGGATTGTAGAAGGTGCCCGTCTCGTTCGCCGTGATGTCCATCAGGCCGTCGACCTTCTGGCGCATGGCGTTGACCCACAGCTTCCAGGTCTCCGGCTTGAGCTGGAACGTCGCGTCGACGCCGAACGTGTCGGTCTTGTCGCTGCCTGCGTAATTGAGCAAGTTGTTCAGGGCGACTCCGGTGGTCGTGGACCACTGGTTCGTCGTGGCGTCCTTCTCGTAGGTGTAGTAGGCACCGAGCTCGACCCGGTCGCTCGGGAAGTACCCGACCTCCACGGTGAACGAGTCGTACTTCGCGTCGAGCAGGCCGCTGGGCGTGCCGGGTATCGGCTGAGCGCCGGGCGTCGGCGCCCCGGACGTCACGGCGATCCGGTCCGGCCGGTTCGGGTACTCGACGTCACGGCGGGAGTACGCGAGGGACAGGGAGAGGTCCGAGACCGGCGTCACCTCGACCTGGATGCTGGTGCGCTTCGTCTCGCGCTCGGCCTCGTCGGACTGGAAGCCGTAGAGCGTCTCGCCCTCGGCCGTCCGCTTGGCCTGGTCGTAGCTGGCGCGCAAGTCCAGCCAGTCGTTGGCGCGGTACACCGCGGCGAGCGCGAAGCCGTTGTCGTCGCCCTTCGTCGCCTCGCGGCTCGTCCGCTCGAGGCTGGCGAACCGGACCTGGCCCTCCAGGGTGAGCGCGCCGATGTCGTAGCTGGCAGACGCGGTGAACCGCGTCGTCTTGTTGTCGTAGACGTTGGCCGTGGCGTGACCGTACGGGTCGGCCGCGCTGGGGGTGACGACGGACCAGCTGCGGTCCGGCGATGCCGCCACGTCGCCGGTGATGACGAAACGGTCCGTCTTGTTGCTCAGGTCGTAGCTGCGGAACTGCGCGCGAATGGCGAGGTTCTCCACCGGCCGCGACGAGAACGTCAGGTTGATCATCGTCGTGTCGATCTTCCCGTCGAAGGACGGCTGCTGGAGCGCCGACAGGCTGGAGGCGTTGGCCCCGGTCGGCGTCAGGATCGCCGTGTTGATCGTGTACGGGTGGAACGGCGCGTTCTGCGTCCACCTCCCGAGCGTCACGTCCCCGCCGAAGCGGGTCTGCCGGCCGAACTTGAGCAGGAAGCCGAGGTTGCCGGTGCTCGCCTCGTTGTCGGGCGCGTTGATCCACCGGGCGCTCGTGCCCCCGCCCACGGCGGGGGCGGGAGTCGTGACGTACGGCGTGTCGTACCACTGGAAGGGATTGTCGACCGTCAGGGTCTCGGCGTCGTTGTCGTAGAGGTTGCGCGAGAACCGGCCGTGGATGTTGCCCTTCGCGAAGTTGTAGGCGGCCTGGACGCCGAAATCCTGCGTGGTCTCGTTGAGCGGGCCGGGGACCTCGACCACGCTCTGGACGGCGCTGTAGATTCCTCCGCCGTCTTCTCCACGATAGCCGGACTTGAGCTCCCGCATGTACGTGAGCGTCAGATCCAACGGGAGCTTCTTGCCGAGGTCGAGCTTGGCCGTCCCGCGCTTGCGCGTGCTCGTGACGTCCACGCTGCCCGCCGACGCGAACGTGGGACCGAGGAGCGCGTCGTAGAACGTCACGGTCCGGCCCGCGGTCGGTGTCGCATTGTTGACGGTGCCCAGCGCCTGCTGAAGCGTGTCGCTCATGGCCCAGACGCCTTCGGACGTCTCGGCCATGATCGTGTGGGCACCGTTGCCCATGTTGTGCGGGATCTGGTTGTAGTCGAACGACAGGTCGAACGCCGAGGTGTTGAACCAGCCGTTGTAGCGCTGGTCCGTCTGCCGGACGTTGTAGCCGAAGAGGTTGAAGTCGATCTTGCTGCTGGTCGAGAACAGGTTGAAGCAGGGGACGTAGAAGCCCTCCGGGACGTCCCGGTACTCCCTGAACTTCGACGAGTCGACGTCGGAAGCACCCAGCAGGCCGACGGTCAGCTGGCCGCCGGTGGTGCCGGTGCCGGTGGTGACGCAGGGCTTGGCGCCGGTGCCCGCCAGCTGCGCGGCCGCGGGAGGAGTCGCCATGAGGAAGCCCACGGCGAGGAGCGCTGTGACGTTCAATGCTCTCTTCATGGATTACCTCACGAAGTACGCGCCCGAGGGCGAGTTGGAGCCGTGCAGGTTGACGTGGCAGTTCTTGCAGCTCTTCTCGACGAACCGCGAGTTCGCCGTCGGGTAGCCGCTCGGGGCGCCGGCCGGGGCGACGCGCGCGCCCAGCTCGGTCGAGAGGTTGTCGCCCGAACCGAAGTGGCCGGAGCCGGTGAGATGGCAGTTCCAGCACAGGTTCGGCAGCTTCTGCGCGAGGAGCCGCTTGTGGTTCGTCCCGTGTGGCTCGTGGCAGGACACGCAGTCCTCGCGAACCGGCGCGTGCTCGAAGAGGAACGGGCCGCGCTTCTCGGCGTGGCACTGGTAGCACAGCTCGTTGACCGAGTCGGCCTTGATCATCTTGGGCTGGGCGCCGTCGTGGGGGTTGTGGCAGCTCGCGCAGCTCATCTTCCCCTCGCGCACCGGGTGGTGCGAGGTCTTCATCGACTTGGCCCGCTCCGGCTTGTGGCACTCGGTGCAGGTCTCGGTGTCCGAGTAGGTCTTCAGCTGGGCCCGGACCGACTTGTACTCGTGGATGCCGTGGCACTCGGTGCAGGCCACGTTGCGGCGCGCGTGCATACTGGTGAGGTAGTTGGCCTGGCCGGCCTTCTCGTGGCACTTCAGGCACGCGGTGTTGAGCTGGTTGGCCGTGAGCTTCTTCACCGAAGGCACGGGCCCGTTCGCGTCGCCGTTCGACTGGGCGCGGAAGTGGTCGCCCACGTTCTCGTGGCAGTTCCCGCAGCTCTGGTCCAGCCCGGCGTGCTTGCTGCGGGCGAAGGCCGGGCTGAGCGCCTTGTCGTGACAGGTCTGGCAGTCGCTCGCGCTCCACGCCGCTGGCGGCGCCGGCTGGGCCGCCTGGCCGAGCGGGGCGGCGATGGCCCCCCCGACGCTGGCGAAGCCCAGCGAAAGAGCTAGCCCGACGACTGCGGCCAGCTGCACCCACCCTCTATCGCGCATTCAATCCTCCTGGCGCCACGACCCCGGCGCCGCTTCCCGCCGCCCCAGCCCTTGGGCTGTTCCCGCAAGCGGGCACATCTGTCTCACGACCATCCGTCCAGGGGGCGCCAAGAAACCCCGGTCTTCGCGCCAACCGGCTCAGGGACAAGTAGGCGTAACGCCTACGTCATGTCTCTAGCCACCGCGAACTCAGTCGGTCCGGCCCCCGGCCCGGTAGAGGCTCTTGCGGAGCTGCTCGACCAACTCCCGGTCGAACCGGTGGTGACCGCCCAGGGTCACCTGGCAGGGCAGCCGGCCCTCTCGTGCCCAGCGCGTCACCGTGTTCGGCGAGACGCCCAGCAGCTTTGAAACCTCCGACCGTGTCAGGAACTGCGTCCCGACGGTCTCTGCAGAGGCCGCGCTCATGTTCTTCACGCCCCAAGGATACTTTTCGGTTCTTCACGTTCAAATGGGTCGGATGCCTTAATTGCGTAGTACCTGGGGTTTACGGCCGTAACTGATTCATGAATAGTTGGATAGGTCCGACCAGGAGCGGGCCGCCGGGCGGACGAGGTGGTCGGCGTGAGGCGGTGGAGCGCACGGAAGCGTCCAGCTGAGGCGAATGACTCATATCCCAAGCCATTCGAGACACTTGCGCTGTGGCGGTGAGCTGAAGAGAATGAAGGCCGTCACGTCGATGAGAATCGTCCGGAACGATCACAGGAGGTTGCACGATGCGCCGTTTCCTCGTTCTCGCCGTAGCCGTCCTCGCCGTGAGCCTGGCCGCCTCGGCCTTCGCCGCTGACGCCGCCGCGGGAAAGGCCGTCTACGACGGCGCCAAGCCTGCCTGCAAGGGCTGCCACAGCGACGCCAAGAACCCCCTTGCCAAGACGGGCGCCGAGAACACGGTCGACGAGCTCAAGGCGTGGGTCCGCACGCCGAAGGACATGATCGCCAAGAAGACGAAGAAAGGGATCATGCCTGCCTACGGCCCGGACAAGATCTCCGACGCCGACCTCGAGAACCTCGTGGCCTACATGGCCACGATGAAGTAGCCCCGGCTCCCCTCCCCTTGCCGATCCCAGGAGGTCGCTCATGAAACGTCACCATCTCGCCGCGCTCCTCCTGGGATCGGCCCTTCTCGGCTGGGGCCTGGCCGCCCCCGCCCAGGAGTGTCTCGACTGCCACGGCCAGGCGGGCTCCACCGTCACCTTCAAGGACGGCTCGTCCAAGGACATCACGATCGACCCCGAGGTCTGGGCCGCCTCCGTCCACGGCTCGATGGGCGCGAGCTGCACCGACTGCCACACCGAGCACAAGGAGTACCCGCACCCCGAGCTGAAGGCGGGCTCGGCCCGCGAGTACACGATCTCCCACTACACGTCGTGCGAGCAGTGCCACGAGGACCAGTTCAAGAAGCAGCTGGACGGGGTCCACATCAAGGCGATCGCCGCCGGCAACAAGAACGCGGCGGTCTGCTCGGACTGCCACAACCCGCATACCCAGAGGAAGATCACCGGTGAGGACGGGAAGCTCCTGCCGGAAGGACGGGTGGCCGTCCCGCGGACCTGCGCCCGCTGCCACGGCGAGATCCAGAAGAAGTACCGGGAGAGCGTCCACGGCCATGCGCTCGTCGACGGCAACCCCGACGTCCCGACCTGCATCGACTGCCACGGCGTCCACGACATCCCGGATCCCCGCACCGCGGAGTTCCGCCTCGCCTCGCCGAGGATGTGCGCGGACTGCCACACCGACGCGCAGAAGATGGCGAAGTACAAGCTCTCCACGCAGGTGCTGCGGACCTACGTGGCCGACTTCCACGGCTCCACCGTCACCCTCTTCCAGAGGCGGCACCCCGACCAGGTGACCAACAAGCCCGTCTGCTACGACTGCCACGGCGTCCACGACATCGCGAGCAAGAGCGACCCGAAGAAGAGCCTCCAGGTGAAGGCCAACCTCCTGCCGACATGCCGGAAGTGCCACCCCGCCGCCACGGAGAACTTTCCGGACTCCTGGCTCAGCCACTACATCCCGACCCGCGAGCGCGCCCCTCTCGTCTTCTGGGCACGGCTCGCCTACCAGATCCTCATCCCCGGCGTGGTGGGGGGCATGGCCCTCTTCGTCGCGTCCGACTTCGTGAGGCGACGGCTCGACCGGCGCCGGCAGCGCAGCCACCACGTGGAGCCCGTATGAGCAGCCGGACCCCTTCGCCCCGCAGCCGACCTACGAGCGCTTCACGCGCTCCGACCGCGTCCAGCACGCGGTGATGGTGATCTCCTTCCTGGTGCTGACCGTCACCGGCCTCCCCCAGAAGTACATCTACCTGAACAACCGCTACCTGGACGACCTCATCGACCTCATGGGCGGAATCGAGGGGGTGCGCGTCGTCCACCGCTGGGCGGCAACGGTGCTGATGCTGGCGACGGTCTACCACGTGCTGGCCGCGGCCCACCGCGTCCTCGTGCGGCGGGTCTCGCTGAGCATGCTCCCCCGCTACCAGGACGTGGTGGACGGGCTCCGGGCGGTGAGCTACAACCTCGGCCTCGCGAAGGAGCGCCCCCGGACCGACCGCTACACCTGGGAGGAGAAGGTCGAGTACTGGTCCCTGCTCTGGGGAACGGTCGTGATGATCGCGACCGGCTTCATGCTCTGGAACCCCATCGCCACCGCCCGCTTCCTGCCCGGCCAGTGGATCCCGGCCGCGCAGGTCGTCCACGGCGGGGAGGCCGTCCTCGCCATCCTGGCCGTCCTCGTCTGGCACTTCTACTCGGTGCACCTGAAGAGCTTCAACCGGGCGATGTTCACCGGCCGGCTGACCGAGCACGAGATGGAGCACGAGCACCCGCTCGAGCTGGAGCGGATCAGGGCGGGTGCCGCGCGGCCGGCGCTGGACCCCGGCGTCCTCGCGAAGCGTCAGAAGGTCTTCCTGCCGGTGGCGGGTGTCGTCGCCGCCCTGCTCCTGGCTGGCATCTACTGGTTCGTCACCTTCGAGCAGACGGCGATAGACACCCTCCGCTAGTCCGAAGCGCCCGCGAGCGCGCTTCGGACTTTCTGATCCGTCTGCCGTCCCGAGGGCGGTTCCTTGCCGGCGCCCGAGGGTCGTCCCTGGAAAGCCCCGGGGAAAACCGGGTGTCCGTTTCGAAATCCTGCTACCCGGGAAACAGCCGCCATTCACGGCCAGCCTGTTTCACGGTGGGGCACCGGTTCCCGGTGCCCCCCGCACAGATCCGAGCTCGCGGTGCTACCGCACTCGGCTCCTGCCTCAGGTGGTGAGGCATAGCCTGGCCAGCCGCCACATGCGGCTCCAGCTCGGCCAGGGATGCTATCCGAGGACGAGACTGTAGCTCGTGCTGCGCCCGCCGCCTGCGTCCTTGCTTCAGCAGGCCCCGGTCGATGAGGCCCTGGATGTCGCGCAGCGCCGTGTCGTGCGAGCACTTCGCCAGCGTCGCCCACTTCTGCGTCGTGAGCTTGCCGGTGAAGCCGTCGAGCAGGCGGTTGAGCACGGCGCGCTGGCGCTCGTTGATGGTCAGCCGCGCGGCGCGCTCCCAGAAGCGCGCCTTGCGCAGCACGGCCGCGAGCGTCGTCTCGGTGCCGTCGAACGCGCGGCCCAGGCAGCCCAGGAACCACTCCAGCCACGGCGTGATGTCGAGCGTGCCCTTCTGCGTGCGCTCCAGGATGTCGTAGTAGTCGTTGCGCTCGTGCCTGATCTGCGCCGACATGCTGTAGAAGCGCTGCGCGCTGTTCTCCGAGCGCGCGAGCTGCCAGTCGGCGATCGCGCGCGCGATGCGGCCATTGCCGTCATCGAACGGGTGAATGGTCACGAACCACAGATGCGCGAGCGCCGCGCGCAGCACCGCATCGGTGCGGTCCGCGCTCGTTGACCCACGCCAGGAAACGCGCCATCTCGTCCGGCAGCAGCGGCGCTGCCGGCGCCTCGTAGTGCACCTTCTCCCTGCCCACCGGGCCGGACACCACCTGCATCGGGCCGCTCGCATCGTCGCGCCACGCGCCGACGATGATCTTGCGCATGCCGCTGCGGCCGGTCGGGAACAGCGCGGCGTGCCAGCCGAACAGGCGCTCGTCGGTCAGCGGCGCGGCGAAGTTCTGCGTGGCGTCGAGCATCATCTCGACCACGCCCTCGACGTCGCGATCAGCCGGCTCCGTGCCGCCGGCGTCCAGGCCGAGGCGGCGGGCAATCGACGAGCGCACCTGTTCCGGATCGAGCTTCTCGCCTTCGATCTCGCTGGACTTGAGCACGTCCAGCGTCAGCGTCTCCAGCTCGGCCTCCTTCTGGAGGGCGAAGCCCAGCCCCTCCATCCGGCCCAGCAGCCGGCCCTGCCGGTGGCGGATCTCGGCCAGAGGCACGGCGAGGGCCTCCCGGTCCCAGTGGAACCGCGGCCAGTCCGGCAGCTGATGGATATAGCGAGCCATTCAACGCACTCTATGCGTAGATTATGGACCAGTATTCGACGCAATGTCAAGCCTATTCAACGCTCACAGTGCGTAGAATAAGCGGGCCAATCGACGCAGGGCCGGCGGCACTTCGGGGTTCACTTCCGCCGTGTGTCGAGCGCACCGCGCAGCTTGTCGGCGAGCGACCCGAAGGCCGCCGACGACTCGACCTCCGTGCGGGCGGTGTAGTCGCGCAGCTCTTCCGCCTCGGCCGCGTGCTCGACCGCCTTGCGGCTGACGCGGATGCGGCGGCCCGACGGGTCGACTTCGAGGACGATGACCTCGACGTCGGAGCCGACGGGGAAGGCCTTCGCCACGTCGGCTCCCCACGCCAGGCCGGTCTCGCTCAACGGCATGAGACCGGTGCGCCCGGGCGCCAGGAACACGAACACGCCGAACCTCTCGTGGCGCTCGACCTTGCCCGTGATGCGTGCGCCGGGCACGATCGCGCGACGATGCGGGGCCGTCGTGCCGGCGCCGCGCGCGGCGCCCTCCTGGACGAGCGCGAGGCCGATCCGCTTCTTCTCGGGCTCGATGCTCAGGATCTCGAAGCTCCCCGTCATCCCCACCGGGACCGTTCGGGACCAGCGCGTCCGCTCGCCCGGTCGGCGCGAACGTGGAGGCGTGCGCCAGGCCCTCGATCCCCGGCTCCAGCTCGACGAAGGCGCCAAACTCCGCGACGCGCGTGATGCGGCCCGCGCGCACCTGGCCCACGGCGTACGAAGCCTGCGACGGTCGACCACGGGTCGGCGCTGAGCTGCTTCAGCCCGAGGGCGACCCTCTGCCCGCCCTCGTCGACGCGCAGGACCTTGACGGTGATCTCCTGGCCGGGCGACAGAAGCTGCGACGGATCCGCACGCGGGACCACGCCATCTCGGAGACGTGGAGCAGCCCCTGCACCCCGGCCCCCAGGTCGACGAAGGCGCCGAACTCCCGGACCGAGGTCACGCGACCGGTCAGCACCGCACCGACCACGATCGACTGCCGGACCTCGACGGCATTGGCCTTCTGCTCTTCCTCCAGCAGCGCGCGCCGCGAGACGCACGAGTTCCTTGCCACCCTCCTTGAACTCGATGATCCGGAAGGCGTAGACCTGACCCTGGTGCGCCTCCGGCGCCGCGGTCCGCACGGTGTCGATCTGGGACATCGGGCAGAAGCCTCGCTGGCCGCCGATGCGCACCTCGTAGCCGCCCTTCACGACCCGCTCGATCCGGCCCTCCACCGGAAGGCCGGCGCGGAACGCGTCCTCGAGCTGCCGAAGGCTGGCCGCGCCCCGCGCCAGCTTCCGGGAGAGGGTGAGCCCGCCGTCGGTGGACACCACCATCGCCTCGATGCGGTCGCCGACCGCCACCTCGAGCGCGCCGTCGGCGTCCTTCAGCTCGTCGATGTCGAGCTGCGCCTCGCCCTTGCCGCCGACGTTGACGAACGCCACCTCCCTGCCGATCGCCACGATCGTGCCCTCGATCGTCTGGCCCCGCTCGAAGCGCTTCGCCTGGATCGAAGCCTCGAACAGCGTGGCGAAGTCTTCCTCGGGCTCGGTCACAGGGCGCTCCTCTTCTGCGGGATTATACGAGGCGCACGGGGCGATCGAGGAGCGGGTCACCCCGGGGAGCCGGAGCGACCGACTGGCCGCGCCTTTCGCGGAAGGCACGCACGAGCGTCGCGGCTTCCAGTACGGGGGACCGCGCCCCGGCGAGCGGCGGGGCACCTCGGTCGCCTCGCCCACCGCGGCCAGGAAGCGGGTGACGTTTGCCGGGTCTTCCACCATGGCGAGCAACCTCATCCGCCCGTGGCACTTGGGGCAGGCGAGGACGTCCACGGCGAAGGTGCGCGCCAGGAGCTCCGCCCAGGGCGGTAGGCGGAGGAGCCCTCCGGCCGGCGGGGCCTCTGGCCGTCCGTGGGTGTCTCGGCGGGTGCCCTCGGCGCGCCGTCTCCGTCGGGGCGCAGCTCCACCCGCTCCTGGGCGATCGGAGGACGCAGCACGTAGCGCAGCAACGCCTTCCGGCCCGCCGGGTGAAGAGCGCCCGCCCGCGTCGCCGCGTGCAAGGTGAACCCATCGAGCGACGCGCACAGCGCTTTGTCGCTCCACGACGTCGGGAAGGAGAGGGTCCACCCTGCATCCAAAGTGCTCGGATAGCCCGGGACCACCAGCGCCCGCACCTCGGTCTGGCGATTCTCTTGCGAGCCGATCAGCTCTGTCGGATGATCGCGGCGGACGAATGGGAGTGGAGCCGACCAGAGCGTTGGAGTGCTGGTCACGTGATCAGTGCCACTCGAGAAGGGAGTCACCATGGACCACGACAGGATGCTAGCCGTCCTGGACGAGGCGTATCTGGGGCGCGTTGACCACGAGCTCGACAACCGTGTCAACGAAGCTCTCGACTCCATCGCCGCCACCGGCCCAGACGGCGTGAACGTGCTCTTGCGGCGTTTGTATCGGGACGTTCGCGTCGAAGGGCTCGGGATCCTCCGCACGAGCTTCTCCGGCGAAATGGCCCACAACCAGTGGCTTCAGCTGGTGATGGTCGTAGACGCCATCGGGAGAACTCGCTCACGGACGGCGGCGCCGAAGCTCCTTGATCTCCTCGCGGCTCGATCACAGATCGCGCCGTTCTACGACCTCCTTCAGCCCGCGCTCGCCCGCGCGTTGGCCCAGACCGGGGACGTGGAGACCGTCGGGCCGCTTCGTGCCAACGCGCGACGAGGGGACATCCGCGACCGAACCCGAGAGGAACTCCGGAGGGCCATCCGCGTGCTTGCCGGAAAGGCCTGGTGGCAATTCTGGCTGTGATGGGAGACAGGCAATGTGGCCATTCCGGAAGATGGACATCGGTGACTTGGTTGAAGCCCTCCACGCGCGTGATACGAAACGGCTCATTGCCGGCCTTTCATATCGTCGCGCCAGTGATCCTGACGCGGTTGTCGTTCGCGGCTATGCGGCGGATCAACTCAAGAAGCTGGGCGGCTTAGCCGGACAAGGCGCGGCGCAGGCGCTCGTCGTTGCGATGCGCGGCGACGAGAAGGCTCACGTGCGGGCCGCTGCCGCCAGTGCGCTCGCCGTGATGCGACCTCTTTGGAGTGCAGACGCCGTCCAGGCATTCCAGGCCGCGACACTGGACTCGGACGCTCGAGTCCGAGGGGCCGCCGTTCTCTGCCTTGGCAGTTCGTGCCAAAGCGAAGTTGTGCCCCGGTTGCTCGACATGTCGGTCGATAGCGACGCTTATGTGCGGCGCATCGTGATCGCCGCGCTCGGGCGGTTTCAGGAGGTTGCCGGAGTCCGAGAGGCGATCAGGAAGGCAGCACAGGACCCATCCGTCGAAGTGCGGATTGTCGCGCAGAACGTCGAGGAAGGCCGGGACGAACTGAGGCCTCTCGGCGGAGGCATCTAGGATCTCCCGGCCTTCGCTACGGCTCCAGCAGCATGTCGCCGAGCCTCCTGCACCCAGCCGCCCTGATGGTCGTCTTCCCCACCGAGGGCCTGCCGGCGCAGCACGCGGCTCTTCCAGTACGGGGGACCGCGCCCCGGCGAGCGGCGGGGCACCTCGGTCGCCTCGCCCACCGCGACCAGGAAGCGGGTGACGTTTGCCGGGTCTTCCACCATGGCGAGCAGCCTCATCTGCCCGTGGCACTTGGGGCAGGCGAGGACGTCCACGGCGAAGGTGCGCGCCAGGAGCTCCGCCCAGGCGCGGTAGGCGGAGGAGCCCTCCGGCCAGCGGGGCCTCTGGCCGTCGCCGCGTCTAGCGGTAGGCGAAGACCATGGCGAAGACGATCCACAGCACCATGAACGTGCCGATCGCGAGGGCCGTCCAGGCGAAGGCGCGGATCGTCCGGATCACCACCGGCTGGTAGGCCTCGACCAGGTTCTCCTCGAGCTTGCCCGCCGCCACCAGGGCTTCGTACTCCGCGGGCTTGTCGCGCTTGAACTCCGCCACCGGCATGCGCCCCGTGAACACCACGGTGTCCATCGGGAACTTCTCGGGCCGGAGGTGGGTGTTGAAGAAGTGGACGGTGAAGATGAAGCCGGTGGCGAGGAGGGCCTCGTCGGAGTGGACGATGGTGGCGACGTTGATGAGCCAGCCGGGCAGGAACTTGGTGAAGAGCACCGGGAACCAGAGCATGAGCCCGGTCGAGCCGATCACGAAGATGCCCCAGAAGACCGCGAAGTAGTCGAACTTCTCCCAGTAGGTCCAGCGGCCGTAGTGCGGGCCGCGGCCCCGCGCCCACGAACCACTTCAGGCTCCCGACGAACTCCGAGAGGTCCCGCTTGTTGAAGAGCATGGAGTCGGGGCCCAGGATCAGCTTCAGGAACGAGCCCCCGTACTCCTGCTTGCGCTTGCGGTTCACGTCCCACAGGTGCGTGGCGAAGAGGCCGAACATCAGGGTGGCCGCCGCCCGGTGGATGAAGCCCGCGCTCTCGAACCCGCCGAGCAGGCGCGAGAGGAACGCCGCCCAGGCCGTGTAGGAGAACTTCAGGCTCATCCCGGTCATGGCGAGGGCGATGAAGCTCACGATCATCAGGGCGTGAAGGGCGCGGTTGAGGCGGGTGAAGCGCTGGTACTGCAGGGCCCTCGGCTTGACGCTGCCTTCCATCTCGCTATCCCCTGTCCTCGGCCGGCGCCTCGCCGGTCGCGGGCTCGCCCGCCGCCGCGCGCGCCCGCTCCTGCTCGGCGAGCTCCCGCTCCTCCGCCTCCTCGGCCTCCTTCAGCTCCCGGCGCATCTGGAACGCCCGCGGGAGCCAGAGCAGCGTGTGGGCGCCGCCGATCACGAACGTCCCGACCAGCAGCCCGGTCATGCCCCAGAAGGTCCAGAACAGCCACGGGTACTTCTTCGGGTCGTGGTGGGTGGCGTGGCTCAGGTAGCCGGCGAACCGCCGCGTCGCCCCGGGGTGGCACTTCTGGCACGTCGCGACGACGTTCTCCCGCGAGAGGTGCGAGCGCGGGTCGGCGATCTTGTGGATGTCGTGCGCGCCGTGGCAGTCGTAGCACTTCGCGGTCTTGGTGTAGCCGAGCTGGCTCACCTTGCCGTGGTAGGTGTCGAAGTAGGTCTTCGCGATCTCGCCGTGGCAGCGGCCGCACTTCTGCATGATGTCCAGCTTGAAGCCGTCGGCGTCGGCCCGCCGGATGGTGTGCGCGCTGTGGCAGTCGTTGCAGACCGGCAGCTCCTTGTCGGTCTTGCCCAGCATCTCGTGGTGGACGCTCTTCTCGAACTCCTCCTGGATGCCGTGGTGGCAGCGGCCGCAGGTCGAGGGCACGTTCGCCCGGTTCACGCTCGACAGCGGGTCGGTCGCGCGGCAGCACGCCGTGCGCGGTGTGGCAGCCGGTGCAGGTCGCGGTCACCGTGAGGCCGCTCTTCAGCAGCCCCTTGCCGTGGATGCTCTCCGTGTAGGACTCGATGATCTGGTGCTGGGGCCCCTGGTAGCGCACCGCCGCCTCTCGCCCTCCCGGTGGCAGCGGGCGCACAGCGTCGGCACGTTGGTGGCGAAGGTGGGCGAGGAGCTCTGCAGCCGCCCCAGGGTCCCGTGGGTCCCGTGGCACTCCTTGCAGGAGGGCGCGTTCGGATCGCCCTTGATCAGGAGCTTCCCGTGCTGGCTCTGCGCGTACTCCTGGGCGACCGCGGTGTGGCAGGCGCCGCAGTCCACCTTCTGGGCGATCGTCGTCGCAGGGCCGGACCAGGGACACGTTCACCCCGGAGTGGCACTGCGCAGCACGCGACCTTCGCGTGCCGCGAGGCCTGGTGCTCCTTCGCGTCCACGAACATCGCCCGCCCGTCCTGCGCCTTGAGGTCGTGTCCCGGTGGCACTTCAGGCAGTCCGCGTCCGCCATGCCCTGCGTGTAGAAGACCTTCCGCACCTTGTGCGGCTGGTGGCAGTCGATGCAGGCGGGCAGGACGTGGGCCTCCTTCTCCCACAGCTCGCCCTTGATGACCTTGCGGTGGACCGCTTCGATCTGGGCGTGGCACTGCGTGCAGGTCTTCGCGATGTTGCCTCGGGCGATCGAGGAGGCCGGGTCGGTGTGCGGCAGGATGTTGTGGGCGGTGTGGCAGGAGGCGCAGTTGGCGGCCACCACCAGGCCCTTCTTGAGCAGCCCTTCGCCGTGGATCGACTCCGAGTAGTTCTCGAGGATGTGGTCCTGGTGGATGTTGCGCTGCCGCATCACCACCGAGCCCTCCTGGTGGCACTTGCCACAGGTGAAGGGCACCTTCAGGGGCGACACGGGCGAGGCGGGGTCCTTCACCGCCCGGATGTCGTGCGTCCCGTGGCAGGCGGCACAGGTCGGCGCGAGCGAGTCGCCGCGCTTCATGGCCTTGCCGTGGAGCGAGGCCGCGTGCTGCTTCACCTCGGCCTCGTGGCAGGCTGCTGCAGTCCGCCTTCTTCAGGGGCGCGTCGTGCGGCAGCTCCTTGCCCTCGAGGTCGGCGTGGCAGTTCACGCACGCAAGGCCGCCGTGGATCGAGCCGGCGAATGCCTTCTCGCCCACGTAGAGCGAGACGGTCCGGCCCTTGCGCTCCGCCGTGAAGCCCTTCTCGCCGTGGCAGCCCAGGCAGTCCGAGTTCTCCTGCGCGAGGGCCGGCCCGCCGGCGAGTGCCGCGAGCCCCAGCGCCGCGGCCCACGCGACGGCCACGAGCCGCGGTCCCGCGAGAGCGTCCATCCTGTCCCCCAGCATCGGTCTTGCTCCCTCGAACCGAAAGGCTATCGCCGAGGGCTAACGCGCATCAATAGATCATTTGCCTTGTTTGGGCGAATCGGGCCGCGCCTTTTCGATGCGGTTCAGATTGAGGGCCGGCCGCGCGTCGTCGAAACGGAGAATGGCGAGAATGCGTTTCTTGAGGGTCGGGGAAAGGCCGAGGAACCGCCCGCCGACCTCCTGCCGCCTCACACCCCCCGCGCGCCGCTGCGCCCCCACCCACATCGCCTCCAGCAGCAGGCGGGCGGGGCGACGGCTGCCCGGCCGGCTGCCCGCGAGGCTCATCACGAGACGGTCCCCGGACGCGACCGCGGGCAGGCGCCGGCCCACGAGCTCGAGGCGCGCGCCGGTGCGGCTGGCGTTGGCCACGGTGGCGGAGAGCCCGCGCAGGAGCGCGGTGGCGTCCGTGGGCAGCGCCAGCGGGACGCGCGGCTCGCGGCGCGGCCTGCGGGTCTCGCGGCGCAGCTCCGCCAGCGCCTCCCGGAGCCGGCTCCGGTGGGGCTCCGGGTCGAAGTCGTAGCGGAGGGTCATCGCCATCTTGCGCCCCCGGGGACGGCAGGCGGTGACGACGCCCCGCACCTCGATCGGCGCGGAGAGCGAGCCGGTCGTCATCACGAGCACGAGGTGGGTGCCCGCGGGCAGCCCGCTGTCGGCCTTCAGCAGCGTCTGGCCCTGGTTGAGCGCGCGCGACAGCTCGCGGAGGAGAGATCCCGCCGAGCGGTAGGCGGCCAGGAGGCGGATCGGCGCCGGGGACGGCAGCACGGAGGGCAGCCTGTCGAGCATGGTTGGCGCGAATGATGCCACAAACGCCGGGTTCGAGTCCGGAGAGGCTACGCCTTCTCCAACGTCGCGGGCGGGCCGAACAGGGCCGCCAGCTCGCCCGCCGCCGCCTCGTCGACGAGGGCCAGGACCTCGTCCCCGGCCTCGAAGCGCAGGTCGCCGCGGGGGATGACGACGTCGTTCCGGCGGAGGACGGCGCAGACGACCGCGTTGCGGGGAAAGTCCAGCTCGCGCAGGAGGTGCCCCACCGCGGGCGCGGCCGGGGCCAGGGTCTCGCTGACCAGCGAGTAGCTGCCCTTGCGCAGCTTCAGGAGCGTCATCATGTCGCCGACCGACAGCTCCTGCTCGATGATCCCGGCCAGGATGTCGGCCTGGTTCACCGCCACGTCCACGTGGAAGCGCGGGCCGAACAGCCAGGCGAAGCGGGGGTCGTTGATGGTGGCGATGGTGCGCGGGACCTTGAACCGCTCGCGCGCGATGAAGCAGAGCGAGAGGTTCTCGGCGTCGCTCGACATCGAGGCCACCAGCACCTGCGCGTCGGCGATGCCCGGCGAACTCGAGCGTGCGCGGATCGGCGGCGTTGCCCTCGTAGATGAGCTCGGTGGGCAGCTCGCGGTGGATGTGGCCGAGGACGCTCGGGCGGTGCTCGATGAGCCGCACCTCGTGCTTCTGCGCGTGCAGGGTCAGCGCGAGTGTCGCCCCCGTCCGGCCTCCCCCGGCGATCAGGACGCACATGCTCAGGCCTCCCCGCCCTCGAGGCGCCGGCCCAGCCGGTCGGCCCCCTCGAGCGTCGCCGTGACGTGCAGCGATGTCGCCCGCCTGCGAGCGCCCGCTCGAGGTCGGGCAGGCTCGCCCGCCCGCCGTGGGTCAGCGAGACCGGCGAGCAGGGAACGCCCGCGAGCAGGGCGCCGAGGGTCAGCCCCGCCCACGCCGGCGGCACCGGCGAGCTCGTAGAGCTCCACCTCGCCGTTGCCGGCCGAGAAGACCGCGCGCAGGCGCGGGCGCTCGAGCAGCTCCTCGATGCGCTGCGCGCCCCAGGCGGTCGAGCTCACCGAGGTGAGGCCCATCGCCTCGTGGAGGACCCGCCAGCGGGGGTCGTAGTTGCGGGCGACGACGTTCGGCACGCCGTAGACGGTGCGCGCGACGTGGGCCGACCACGGCGTTGACCGCGTCCGAGTTCGTCACCGAGGCGAGCGCCTGCGCGTCCCTGATCCCGGCCTTCTCGAGGACGCCCTCGGCGAGCGGCTCCGCCTCGATGGTGCGCCCGCGATAGGCCGGGTCGAGGTGGCCGAATGACGACCCCACGTGGTCGATCACGGTCACGTCGTGTCCCGCGCCGGCTCAGGAGGAGGGCCAGCTCCGCCCCCACGCGGCCGCACCCGACGATGATCACGTACATCGCCCTAGTCTCCCTCTTCCCCTTCCCCGCGGCCCACCTGGTAGGGCACGCTGGTGATCACGACGCCCGGCTCGAACACCAGGGCCAGGCGCAGCATCATCCCGGTCTGGGCGTGCAGGACGTTGTGCCACTGTCGCCGCGGCACGAACTGCGGGACCACGACCGTGATGACCTCGTTCGGCTGGCGCCGGGCCGCCACCTGCCGGATGTAGTCCACGAGCGGCTCGACCAGCAGCCGGTACGGCGAGTTGACGACCACCAGCCGCACGCCGCCCCCCCACTGCCCCCACTTCTTCTCGACCGCCTCGGTCAGCGCCGGGTCGGTCGAGACGTAGACGGCGGTCACGTCCTCCGAGAGCGCCCGCGCGTAGGTGAGGCCCGCCACCACCCCGCGGTGGACCCCGCTGACCGGCAGGATGACCCGGTGGCGGTCCACCCGCGGCGGGGGGCCGAAGCGCTCGAGCGACAGCTGCCCGGCGAGCTCCCGGTAGTGGCGGTGGATCGTGTAGAAGAGCACGACCAGGAGCGGGGATCACGATCAGCACCACCCAGGCGCCGTCGCGGAACTTCGTCACCGCGAAGACGAGCGTGACGATCGCAGTGAGGCCGGCCCCGAGCCCGTTGACGACCATCTTGAGCCAGCCAGCGCCGGTCGTGGCGCAGCGACCGACGCCGCGCTCCTTCGCCTCCTCGCCCGGCCGGAGCCGGCCCGCCTTCCACCAGCGGCGCGCCATCCCCGCCTGCGAGAGCGTGAACGACAGGAAGACGCCGATCGCGTAGAGCGGGATCAGGCCGGTGACGCTGGCGTCGAAGACCCAGATGAGGCCGCGAGGCGACGAGGGCCAGCAGGGCGATGCCCCGCGAGAAGACGAGCCGGCTGCCGCGGTACGTGAGCTGGCGGGGCAGGTAGCCGTCGGCCGCCTGCAGCGCGGCGAGGCGCGGGAAGCCCGCGTAGGCGGTGTTCGCGGCCATGGCCAGGATCAGGGTGGTCGCCCCGATCGTGGCGAGGTAGAGCGAGCCCCTCCCCCCGAACGCCGCGCGCGCGAGCTGCGAGATCACCGTCTCCCGCTCGGAAGGCACCGCGCCGATCGGGCCGGCCAGGAAGCTGATCCCGAGGAACAGGACGGCCAGGATGCCGGACATCCACAGGAGCGTGATCCCGGCGTTCCGGCTGCGCGGCTCCTTGAAGGCGGGGATGCCGTTCGAGATCGCCTCGACCCCGGTGAGCGCGGTCGTCCCGCTCGAGAAGGCGTGGAGCACCAGGAAGAGGCCGATGGCGCGGGTGGGCTCGATCTCGAGGGGCGGCGGGTCCGGCAGCGGCTGGAGCGTGCCGAGCAGGTGCCGGGCGAGGGCGGTGCCCACCGTGAGCGCCATCGTGACCACGAAGAAGAACGTGGGCACCGCGAACACGGCGCCCGACTCTTTCACGCCGCGGAGGTTGACCATCATCGCGAAGGCCACGAGGGCCACGGCCAGGGCCACCCGGTGGCCGTGCGCGGCCGGGAACGCCGAGGACACCTGCGCGACCGCCGAGGACACCGAGACGGCCACGGTCAGGATGTAGTCCATGAGGAGCGCCCCGCCCGCCACCTGCGCCGGGAACTCCCCGAGGTTGTCGCGCGCCACGATGTACGCCCCGCCGCCGTCCGGGTAGGCGTGGATGGTCTGCTCGTAGGAGAACGTGACGATCGCGAGCAGCAGGACGATGGCGACGGAGATCGGCACGACGAAGGAGAGCGCGGCCGTGCCCGCCATCGCCAGGATGACCATGATCTCCTGGGTGGCGTAGGCGGTCGACGAGAGCGCGTCGGAGGAGAAGACGGCGAGCCCGACGGCCTTGCCGATCGCCTCGTGGGGGGCGTCCGCCGTGGGCAGCGGGCGGCCGAAGAGCCACGTGCGCCAGCCGCGGCGGGGAGCGGCGCCGTGCTCGCGGCGCTCGCGCGAGGCGTCGGCGCCCGGTCGGATGAACGAGGAGCCCATGGACGAACGTCCCGGACTCTAGCACGTCACCGACGACCGCGACGTCGGGTGGCGAGGTGGTGCTGGTGCTGGGATTCGAACCCAGACTGTGCCGGGTTTAAGCCGGCTGCCTCTGCCAGTTGGGCTACACCAGCGCGAACGGCACGCCTACACGAGCGACGCTTTCTCCTCGCGTAACGCCCCCACGAGCGCCTTCTGGATGCGGCCGTTGGTGGCGACGATGCCGTCGGGACCGAGACCGAGAGGGGTCCCGTCGAGGCGCGTCGCCCGGCCGCCCGCCTCCTCCACGATCAGGCGGCCGGCGTGCATGTCCCAGGGCTTCAGGATCTCTTCCCAGAACCCGTCGGCCCGCCCCGCCGCCACGTAGCACAGGTCGAGCGCGGCCGAGCCGTCCCGGCGGACGGCGCGGGCCAGGCCCATCACCCGGTTGAACCGGCGCAACCGCTCGTCGAGCTTCTGGTGCAGGTCGTAGGGAAAGCCGGTGATGAGCAGGCTCTCGATGAGAGCGCGAGCGGCCGTCACCTTGAGCCGGCGGCCGTTGAGGTGGGCCCCCGAGCCCTTCTCCGCCGAGAACAGCTCGTCCCGCACGGGGTCGAAGACGGCGCCGGCCACGATCTTCCCGTCGACGGCGAGCGCGACCGACGCGCAGAACATCGGGTAGGCGTGGGCGAAGTTCGTCGTCCCGTCGAGGGGGTCGACGAACCACACGTGGCGCGAGCCCGTGCGCCCGAGGTCGGTCTCCTCGGTGACGATGTCGTGGTCCGGGTAGCGGGAGCGGATGGTCTGGAGGATGGCGAGCTCGCAGGCGCGGTCCACCTCGGTCACGAGGTCGATCTCGCCCTTGTACTCGACGGCGACGCCGCGCCCGTAGCGATCTTTCTGGATGCGCCCCGCCCGCAGGACCGCCTCGGTCGCCACCGCCAGGTGCCGCCAGCTCAAGCTCTCCGCCCTCCGGACGCCCCGATTGTAGCCGCCTGTCGGGGGGATTAGCATCCGGCTGATGCCGCACGGCCTGCCGCCCCGCGCCACCGCCCTGCTCCTCGCTCTCGTGCTGGCCCTCCTGGTATTCCGCCTGGGGGCGACCCCGCTCCTCGGTCCGGACGAGCCCCGCTACACCCGGGTCGCCGTCGAGATGCACCGCGCCGGCGAGTGGGTGAGGCCGACGCTGCAGGGCGAGGCGTGGCTCGAGAAGACGCCGCTCTTCTACTGGCTGGCCGGGGGGGCCTTCGCGGTCCTCGGCGAGACGGAGGCCGCGGCCCGCGTGCCGTCGGTCCTGGCCGCGCTCCTGCTCGTGGGGACGACCGCCCTCGTCGGCGCCCGCCTCTACGGCTCGGCGGCGGGGCTGCACGCGGGGTTCGTGGCCGGCACGTCGCTCCTGCCCTTCGCCTACGGCCGCGCCGCGTCGATGGACATGCTGCTCGCGGCCACGGTGACGCTCGCGATCGGCCTGGCCGCCCTGCGCGTGCTCGGCTTCGCCGGGCGCCTCTCGGTCGTGGCGGCGGCGGCCGCCGTCGGCCTCGCCACCCTGGCCAAGGGCCCGCTCGGCCTGCTCCTCCCGGCCCTCGTCCTGGGCGGCTTCGTCGCCGCCACCCGGGAGTGGCGCCGGCTGCGCGAAGCGCTCTCACCGGCGGCGCTCGCCGCGTTCGCCCTCGTCTCCCTGCCCTGGTACGTCGGGATCCTCCTCGACCAGGGCCGTCACTTCATCGACGTCTTCATCCTGAGCCACAACGTCCAGCGGTTCACGTCGACCGTCCACAACCACCCCGGCCCCTTCTGGTACTACGTGCCCGTCCTCCTCGCCGGCCTGTTCCCCTGGTCGGGGCTCGCCTTGCCGGCCCTCTTCCGCGCCGCGCCACGCTCCTCCCGCGCCGACCTCCTCGTGCTGCTCTGGCTGGTGGTGCCGCTCGCCTTCTTCTCGCTCGCCGGCTCCAAGCTGCCGGGCTACGTCCTCCCCTGCATCCCGCCCCTCGCCCTGCTCACGGGCCGCGCCGCGGACCGGCTGATCGCGGGGGAGGCCACTCCCGAGCGGATGCTGTCCGGCCGCGTGGCGGCCCTCGTCGGCCTCGTGCTGGCCGCGCTCCTCGCCGCGGCGCCGGCGGCGCTCTTCCGGCTCCAGGAGCCGCTGTGGCGCTCGGCCGTTCCCCTCGGCGTGTGGGCCGTCGTGGTGGCCTTCTTCTTCTCGCGCCGGGTCGGGCCCGACCCCGCCGGCGCCTTGCGTCTTCTCCGGGTCGGGGCGGCCGGCCTCCTGCTGCTGGTCGCGATGGCCGCGCCGCCCATCCTCGCACGGCGCGAGTCCGGGGCACGGCTCTTCGCGCCGGCCATGGGCCGCCCCGTGCTGGCCTGGGGGGCCTGGCGGACCGCCTGGATGGCAGGCTACTTCTACAACGACGGGAAGGTGCGCGAGGTCGAGCAGGCGACCGAGGTCCTGTCCGCGGTCGAGCGGGAGCCGACGCTCGTCCTCGCCGGCCCGTCCGAGCGCCGCCGCCTCGAGGCCATGGGCTCGCTCGAGGTGCACACGCTCTCGCTGGGGCCGAGGGAGAACGCGCTGCTGCGGGTGGAGCGGCGCTGACGGCCTTCCAAGAGGCTCTCGGACCGGCTTTCGAAAGGGCCTTGGAGAAACCCCTCGGCGCTTCAGTTGGACGGGAGCGCCTCGGGGTGACTTCGCTTCAGCATGCGGACGACGGTGCCACCCTGCGCCGGGAACGAGTGGGTGACCTCGTCCATGAACTGCCGCATGAAGAAGATGCCCCGGCCGTAGGCCTTCAGCAGGTTCTCCGGCGCGAGCGGGTCGGGCACCGCGGTCGGGTCGAAGCCCCTACCCTCGTCTCTCACCTCGATCTCGAGCGCGCGGTCGCGGATCGTGAACCGCAGGTGGACGCGCTTCGACTCGTCCTGCCGGTTGCCGTGCTTGATCGCGTTCACGACCGACTCGCGCAACGCCACCGACATGTAGTGCGTGGCGTCGTCCTCGAAGCCGACGAGGGTGCAGCACTGCGTGAGAACGGACTGGACGAGGTCCAGCATCTCGTAGCGGCTGGCGATGTCGAGGGTGACCGCCCGGTCGTCGGAGGCCTTCGTCATCTGGGGGTGGTGAGTGCCTTCAAATCCTTGGACGACCGTACGTTGCGGCGCAACGTAGCACGGGGCTCGACGGACGGTCAAGGCGCGCCGGGGGTCGGGGCCGCGCGCCGCCTCAGCTGCACGTCCAACCGGGAGAAGGGGCCGCCCGACGAGGGCGGGAAGTCCACCTTCGCATCCGTGACGACGCCCCGCGTGGCGAGCGACGCGCCCTCCGCGGAAGCCGGGGCCTCTCCGTGGAGGCGCACGGTCGCGCTCTCCCCGGCCGGTCCCTCGAGCGCGAGCGCCCAGCCCCCCGCCACCACGTCGAAGGAGAGCACGCGGACGCCCCGGTCAGCCTGGCCCGGCTCGAGCGCCGCGAGCGGCGGCTCGACCGAGAGGCCACCCGTCCATCTCGCCTCCACCACGCGCGGGAGCCCACCGAGATCGACGACCACACTGCCCCCCGGGCTCGTCGTGGCCGGGACGCCGTCCACGAGAACGCCGCTCCCCCGCGCTCCCGGAGGAGGCGAAGGCCGGACCTCGAGCGAGAGTGGAGAGCCCGACGGCTCGAGCCTGAGGACCAGGCGACCGGGAGCCTGCTCCACGGTCACGTCGAGACGGGCCGCACCCGCCCTCAAGCCCGCGGCCCGCATCCTCCCCCACTGCGGCGGCAGCTGCGGGGCGAGGCGGGCCCGGTGGGCGGGAGCGTCCGGCTCCCATCCGAGGAGCCCGTACGCCACCGGGCTCGCGAGCATCGACGTCGCGAAGAACTGCTGCGGGACGGCGGTGTCGAGCGGGCGGTACCAGGCACCCGAGAGCAGCTCCGGGTGGCGGCCGCGGGCCCAGTCGAAGCCCATCCGCGCCAGCGCGTCGAGGAGCGGGTAGCCGGACCAGGGCCGGTCGTACGCGTAGTGGCCGAGCGCGACGAAGCCGGTGACGAACGGCCACACCGCGCCCATGTTGTAGTGGGTGGGGTCGTAGAGCGGGCTCGCCGTCGTGATCATGCGCGCGCCCCAGTCCGCGGTGAGCGCGTGGGCGCGCGAGCGCTTCGAGGGTGCGCCGCGCGTGGGCGGGCTCGAGGAGCCCGAACGCCGCCGCGGTGGCCGGCCAGACCGTGAGCGTGTCGTTCGTCTTCCCCGAGCGCAGGACGCCGAAGGCGTGGTGGCCCGCGCCCTCGATCCAGTAGCGCGACTCGAGCGAGGCCCGGGCCTTCGCCTCCGAGAGAGCGCCTCGGCGGCGAGGGCGCCCTCGCCGCGCGCCGCGGCCATCCCGGCCATCGCCCCCGCCGCCCGCGTCCAGACCGCGGCGAGGTACACGTCCTGGTGGATGTCCTCGCCGATCGCCCCGACCTCGATCGCCCCGAGGCCGGCGGTCGTGTTCTCGATGAGGCCGTCGCCGTCGGTGTCGTGGGGCAGGCACCAGGCCCACGCCTTCTTCGCCGCGGGCCACAGCTCCGCCGAGCAGCGACGCGTCGCCGCTCGCCCGCCACTGCCGCCACAGAGCGAGCAGCCAGAACGGCGTCGTGTCCGCGTGGTAGTAGGCGTAGGGGAACTCGGCGAACCACGGCACGACGCCGGCCGCCTGCGACACCTCGTGCGGGATCTTGCCGTCCGCGCGCTGGTACTTCGCGAGGAAGCGCAGGCCCTCGGCGGCCGGCGCCCACTGCCCCGTCGCCGCCATCGCGAGGGAGTTGATGGCGGCGTCGCCCCCGAAGAACCAGCCGAAGCCGGGCCGCGCGCCGTCCCCGGAGGGGCCCCAGCCGGCGACGAGGCCGCACCCGAGGTCCGGGTTGCACACGCGCTGCTCGTCGAGGTTCACCTTGGCCCACTCGAAGGCGAGGTCGAGGCGGTCGTCGGGGGTGTCGATCGCGCAGCGTCCCCTCGCGCAGCTCGTCGGCGTGGCGGCGGCGCTCGGCGTACACGTCGCCGGCGCGGGAGAGCAGCCGGCGGTAGGCCGCGGCCGTCTCGGCCCGCGGCCCGGTGCCCGCGACGACCGCGATCGGCACCATCTCGCGCGCGGCCCGGGCGGGGTCGACCGGGATCGTGAACGTGCTCGGCGCGTCCGGCAGGGCGTGCGCGGGGTGGCTCGAGGCGGACGCCGCCCAGGGCGAGCCGACGAAGGCGTTGCGCTTGCGCAGGCTCTCCGAGAGAACGAAGGCCCGCTCCTCGTCGCTCCAGAAGGCGTACTGCCCCCCGAGCCCGCCCGGCCACGCGTACTGCAGCACGGTGCGGAAGCTCGCGACGATCTCGAGCGGCCGGTACGTGTCCACCTCGAGCAGCACCAGGAGCCCCGGCTCGTCGAGCGGGGCGAGGACGTGCTGGCGGACGGTGAACGTCGCGTGGCTGTAGGTGATCGTCGTGGCCTCGGGCCGCACCTCGACGGTGCGGGCGACGTCGGCGCCGCGGACGGGCTCCGTGTACTCCGGGATGCGGAAGTCGAGGTGAAACCCGCTCGCGAGCTTCAGCGGGTGGACCCACAGCTCGGCCTCGCCGGTCTCGACGCCCAGCCAGGCCGAGCGCGGCCCCACGACACCGACGTACTGGCGCGGCCGCACGTCCCCCGGAGGCCGATCGGCGACGCCGCCACGGCGAAGCGCGGCACGGCCGGGAGGGAGGCCGGGTCGGCGGCACGGGCGGCGGCCGGGCCGAGCCACAGCAGGCCGAGGACGGCGGCCGTCCGACTCGGAGCAAGCGAGGACCATGGGGCGCATTGTAGGCCCCGTGCTACCATCCCGCGCTGCCTTGAGGATCGAGCGCGCATCCAGCTTCCGCGGCCGCTTCACGCTCCCCGGCGACAAGTCCATCTCGCACCGGGCCGCGATCCTCGGGGCCCTGGCCGAGGGCCGGACGCGCGTGCGCAACTACTCCTCGGCCGCGGACTGCGCCTCCACCCTCGCCTGCCTCCGGGGGCTCGGCGTCCCCGTCCGGGGGGAGGGGACGGAGGTCGTGATCGACGGCGGCGGGCCCGAGGCGTGGCGCGAGCCGAACGGAGATCTCGACTGCGGTAACTCGGGCTCGACCCTGCGCATGCTGGCCGGGGCCCTCGCCGGCCGGCCGTTCCGGGCGGTCCTGACCGGCGACGAGTCGCTCGTGAGGCGGCCCGTCGAGCGCGTGGCCACGCCCCTGCGCCTCATGGGCGCCACCGTGCTCACGAGCGGCGGGCGGCCGCCGATGACCGTCGAGGGCGGGCGCCTCACCGGGATCGACTTCGACATGCCCGTGGCCAGCGCGCAGGTGAAGACGGCCGTCCTGCTCGCCGGCCTCCAGGCCGAGGGAGAGACGACGGTCCGCGAGCCGAGCCCCAGCCGCGACCACACCGAGCGCATGCTGCCGTCGTTCGGCGTCGGCGTGGCCCGCGGACCGCTTTCGGCCACGGTCCGCGGGGGCGCGCGGCTGCGGGGGACGGACGTGGAGGTGCCCGGCGACGCCTCGAGCGCGGCCTTCCTCGTCGTCGCCGCCCTCGTGCTCCCGGACTCCGAGGTGCGTCTCGACGGGGTGCTCCTCGCCCCGACGCGGACGGCGTTCCTCGAGGTGCTCCGGGCCATGGGGGCGAGGGTCGAGGTCCGCGTCGAATCGACCGACCCGGAGCCGGTCGGCTCGATCGTGGCCTCCTCGTCCCGCCTGCGCGGCACTGGCGGTCGACCCCGCCCTCGTACCCTCCCTGATCGACGAGGTGCCCGCCCTCGCCGTCGCCGCCGCGTTCGCGGAGGGGACCTTCACGGTCTCGGGGGCCGCCGAGCTGCGGGTCAAGGAGAGCGACCGCATCGCGGCGCTGGCCGAGGGCCTCTCCGCCCTCGGGGCACGCGTGCGGGAGCTCCCCGACGGCCTGGAGATCGAGGGCGGGAGCCGGCTGCGCGGCGCGAGGGTCAAGTCGCACGGCGACCACCGGATCGCCATGGCGCTGTCCGTGGCCGCGCTCGCGGCCGACGGGGCGACCGAGATCGAGGGCAGCGACTGCGTCGCCGTCTCCTTCCCCGAGTTCTACGCGCTCCTCGGAAGGGCCACCGGTCGTGCCTGAGCGTCCCGCCCGCGTGGTGCTGGTGGGGTTCATGGCGCTCGGGCAAGACGTCGGTTGGCCGGCTGCTCGCCCGCCGCCTCGGCTACCGCTTCGAGGACATGGACCGGCGGATCGAGCGGCGGGCCGGGCGACGGATCGCCGAGATCTTCCGCGCGGAGGGCGAGGAGGCGTTCCGGGAGAGGGAGCGGCGGGAGGCGGAGGAGGTCTCCCGGCTCGCGGAGCGGGTCGTGGCGGCCGGGGGCGGCGCGTTCAGCCGGTCGGAGACCCGGGCGCTCCTCCAGGAAGGGGCCCTCACCGTCTGGCTGCGCTGCGACCTCGACTGCATCCTGTCGCGGATCCGCCCCGACGGCTCCCGCCCCCTGGCCGGGAACCGTGACATAATGCGGGCCTTGCTGGTCGAGCGGGAGCCTTCCTACCGCATGGCGGACGTCACGGTCGACGCCTCGGCGGGCACGGCCCGAGAGGTGGCCGGCCGGATCGCGGGGCTGATCGAAGGACGGATCCGAACGAGAGCGGCCACACGGCGATGAGATACCTGATCCTCTCGGACATCCACGCGAACCAGGAGGCCCTCACCGCCGTCCTCGCCCACGTCCGCCGCAAGCGCTGGGACAAGGCGATCGTCCTCGGGGACGTGGTGGGCTACGGGGCCAACCCCAACCAGGCCGTGGACATGGTCCGCAAGCTGAAGCCGCTCGTCGCCATCCGCGGCAACCACGACAAGGTCTGCTCGGGCATCGAGGACGGGGAGATGTTCAACCGCGTCGCCCTGCAGGCGGCGATGTGGACCCGGCGCAAGCTCAGCCCCTCGAACCTCCGATGGCTGCAGTCGCTTCCCGAGGGCCCGGTGGTCGTGGACGGGGCCTTCGCCGTCGCCCACGGCACCCCGATCGACGAGGACGCCTACATCTTCGGCGAGATCGAGGCGCTGAACGTGTTCCGTCAGACCACGTTCCCTCTCTGCTTCTTCGGCCACTCGCATTTCCCCGTCATCTTCGGCCTCTCCCCGGAGGCCATCCAGACGGTCCTCACGCGGCCGCCGGACTTCCGCTTCCGCCTGGAGCCGGGGGTGCGGTACCTCGTGAACCCGGGCTCGATCGGCCAGCCGCGGGACGGCAACCCGCTCGCCTCCTTCGCGATGTTCGACACCGAGAGGCGGACGGTTTCGATCCACCGCGTGCCCTACCGGATCGAGCGGGCGCAGCGGAAGATCCTCGACGCCGCGCTCCCCCGGCCGCTCGCCGATCGTCTCGCCCTCGGGCGCTGAGCGGGGGCCTCGCCGGGCGGACCCTGTCGCTCAGGCGACCGCGAGGGCGAGCAGGGCCACGAGGAACAGGAACCCGCGCAGCGCCGGCGCACGGGTCGGCTCGGCCCCGGAGAGGCCGAGCAGCGCGGTCGCGGCGGCCGCCGTCGCGAAGGGCGTCGCGTACGTGCCGTCGCGCCACGTCCCCGACACGGCCGCGGCGGTGGCGAGGGCGAGGGCCCCGAGAACGGTCAGCGCCAGGGCGAGGTGCATCGCGATCGGGAGAGCCGGCGCGGCCGTCGGCCCGGTCAGGAGGAGCGATCCCGCGAGCACGACGGCCGCGGCGGCGAGGGCGACCAGGGGCGGGACGGCACCGTCCGCCGCCGGCAGCGCCGCCACGCGGGCCACCGCGAGGGCCAGGCCCGTCCCCGTCAGACCGACCGAGAGCCACAGGGCAGCGCGGGCCGCGCCGAGGACGGGCGCTCCGTCGCCCGCCAGCCGTCCCGCCGCGAGGAGCAGGCTCCCGCCGAGGCCGGCCAGGAGCGCGCCGCCCAGCACGACTCCGACGCCGGGCAGCGCCACGCGCCCGGCGGTCGCGGGCACCGCGAAGGTCCAGGCGAGCAGCGCACCCCGGTCCCACAGCAGCAGGAAGCCGACGAGCGCACCCGAGGCGACGAGCAGGACCGAGTGCGGGTCGGCGGCCGGAGCCGCCAGGGACACCCGGCGGAAAGACAGCGCGGCGCCGGCGAGCAGGAGAAGGGCGCCGGCGAGAGCGACGGCCGCCCCGGGCTCCCGGTGCACCGCGATCTCGGCTGCTCTCTCGGCCTCGACCTCGAGGAGCGAGAAGGCGAGGCCGAGCCCCTCCACGCGGTGGACGCCCGGCATCGACTGCAGAACGAAGGCGCGGTACGCCTGCCCTCCCCTGGCGACGCTCAGGACCGCGGCCGGGTTCCTCGGCTCCGGGGAGCGCGAGAAGGGCTGCTGCTTCTCGTCGAGGGCGAAGTCCGGGAAGTACTCCTCGAGCGCGACCGTGAGGTCGCCGGCGCGGGCAGGGGCTCCGGGGGCCACGTCGGCGACGACCGTCTTCACCCCGTCCGAGGCCGCGACGCGCAGCCGCGCCGCCCCTCCCGTGGCCGTGACGAGCGGCCGCCCGAAGCGGTAGCCGCCGAAGGCCACCGCGCGCTCCGGCGTCAGCTCGATGGGCGTGCTGTGGCCGGGCAGGGCGAGGGCGACGCGCCCGCGGGCGGCTTCCGCACCCGGCCCGGCGTCGAGGATGCCCTCCACGCCGATCCCGAAGCCCAGGGGCCGCAGGCCGAGCGGGCGGCCGTCCGGCCCCTCCTCCTCGAAGTTCCCCCCCGACTGGCCGGCCGCAAGCGTCAGCGTGCCGTGGTGGCCGCGCAGCCCGTCCGCGCCGAGGGCCGCCACGATCAGCATGACCCCCGAAGCGGTCAGCCACGCGCCGAGCCTCACCTCCCGCGCCGCGACGGCGCGCCCGACGAGGGCGAGCGCGACGAGGAGAAGCAGCGCGGCGAGGACGGGCTCGTGCCACGGCAGCCAGCGCGAGGCCCCCAGCCCCGGGTGCAGGACGAGGGCCGCGGCAGTGAGGACCGACGCCACCGTGCCGGGGCGGGCGAGGGCGCTCATGCGCTCGGCAGCCCGAGGTCGAGGCCGGCCTCGCGCGCGAGGCGCAGCAGCAGGCGCACGGGGAGGCCGGCCACGTTCGACGGCGAGCCCTCGACACTCTCGATGAAGAGGGCTCCCTTGCCGTCCACGTGGTAGCCCCCGGCCTTGTCCAACGGCTCGCCGGTGGCGGCGTACCAGGCGAGCTCCCCCGGGCTCATCGGCGCGAGGCGCACGACGCTGCGCTCGACCCCGGAGACGGTGGTGCCCCCGGCCACGACGCAGACCCCGGTCACGACCTCGTGCGTCCGGCCGGCCAGCCGGCCCAGCATCGCGACCGCGTCCCGCTCGTCCGTGGGCTTGCCGAGGATGTGCCCGTCGCACAGCACCTCGGTGTCGGCGGCCACGACCGGCAGGACCTCCCCGCGCGCGACCGCGAGCGCCTTGGCCCGGGCCAGCCGCTCGACCGCCGCAGCGCCGTCCTCACCCGGGCGCAGCGACTCGTCCTCGTGCGACACGACCACGCGGAAGGGAACCCCCAGCTCGCGCAGGATGCGCGCGCGGCGGGGAGAGGCGGAGGCGAGGACGAGGCGGGGCTCCACGTGGCGGTCAGGAGTTCCGGAACAGGGTGATCACCCGGGCCACGAGAGCGGCGGCGCCGCCCGTCTTCGCCACCAGCTCGTCGGCGCCGTGGAGCTGCCGGGCCTCCTTCTGGCCGGCGATCGGCTCGCGCGTCCAGAGGATGATGGGGATGTCCACCCACTCCATCGTGGCCTTGATCAGGTTGACGAGGTCCTTGCCGCCCATGTCGCCGTCCAGGCCCAGCTCGAGGGCGATCACGTCGGGCTTCTGCTCGGCGATGCCGGCGAGCGCCGCGTTGCCGTCGTCGTAGGCCCGGACCGGCACGTCGGCCTTCTCCAGCTCGGCCCGCGCCGCCTCGCACGTCGTGGGGTCGTCGTCGATGAGCAGCACCGATCGGCGCCGCCGGGCCCGGATCGGCGAGACCGAAAGAGCGTGCTCGTCGTCGAACGCCGGCGGTGCGGCGCCGGCCGCGGGGAGGGCCCGGCGCAGCCTCTCGAGGGACTCGAGGACCTGCTGCTGTGCCTCCCTCACCGCCCGCACCTCTCGCAGGACGCGATCGAGCGTCGCGGGCTCCTCGGGTGGTGGCGCCGGCGGCGCCGGCGGCGGCGCTGGTGCGACCGGCGGTGGCGCCGGCGGTACCGGCGCCCTCGCCTGCGCGCGCTGCGCCGCCGAGCGGGTCATGAGCCGCGTCCCGCACCCCGGGCAAGTGATGATGCCGTCCGGGTCCGGGAGGGGGCCGATCGGGGTCTTGCAGCGCGGGCAGTTCATGTCGTGGAGGCCGTGGGACGCGCGGGCCGAAGGGCGAGTATAACGTAGGAGCAGGACGCGCCATGGACACCCCCCGCGACCCCGACTTCGCTGCCCGGCTCTTCGGCACGCGCCCCGAGCACGCTTTGGCGCTGCTGAGGGCGGCGTGGCCGGCCGCGGTGGGGCCGGAGCTGGCCCGCCGCACCGAGGTCGTGGCCCTCGACCGCGGCCTCCTGCGGATCAAAGTCCCCGACGCGGGCTGGCAGAAGAACCTCCAGCGCATCCGGGCCGACATCCTGTCGCGACTGCGACGGGTGGCGGGCGGAACCGCGCCCTACGCGCTGGGCTTCGTCGTGGGCCCGGTTGCCCCGGGGCCCGAGCCGGTTCCCCCGGCGCCACCCGGGCCGCCCCCTCGCGTGCCCCCCGCGCTGGCGGAGGCGGCCCGCTCGATCCCGGACGCGGAGATCCGTGCCCGGTTCGAGGCGGCGGCAGCCCGCTACCTCGCGCGCTTCGCCGGGCCTCAGACCGAGAACTCGGGCGCGGGACCAGGCTCGACGACGGTCTCGGGCTCGACGACGGGCTGAGGCGGCGGCGCGGCGGCTGGCAGCGGCCGAAGCCTCTCGACGAGGGCCCTCTCGCTTCCCAGCAGCGCCACGCGCAGCCACGAGCGGACGAGGACGAAGGCCTGCTGCACCACGAAGAGGAGCGCGACGAGGGGACCGGTGCTCGCCGGCACGGCGTTGCGGAAGGCGAGGTAGAGGGCCAGCGCGAGGAGCAGCACCGCCGCGTTCACCCCCCAGGTGCCCAGCCACTTCAGGGGGTGGCCGAGAACGACGGCGAACCCCGAGCGCAGCAGGGGCAGCACGCGGCGGCCGTCCTCGCGCACGACTCGGACCCGGGCCGCGTCGAGGGCGAGCAGGCACAGCAGGACCACGAGCCCGCCGACGAAGAGCGCCCCGAAGAAGACACCGTTCGCGGCCAGCTCCGAGCCCGACTCCCGGCGCAGGCGCCCGCTGAGGGCGACGAGCGGCCCCGCCGTGAGGGCGGCGCCGAGCCCGGCGACCACGACGGCCGCGAGGCCGGCGCGGAGGAAGCGGACGAAGAAGCGGCCGGCGCCCCGCCCGAATCGGTGGGCGAAGGCCCGGTCGTCCCGGCTGGTCAGCACCTCCAGCGCGCCGCCCGTGGCCGCCGCCCCCACGAGGAGGCCGAGGAAGGCGACGCCCATCGCCGCGAGGGCGAGGCCGCCGATGAGGCCCGGCCGCATCTCGACGAGATCGACGAGGACGCCGACGCTGAAGCGCTCACGCAGGGCGTCGGCCTCGGGGAGGGGGCCGATCACCGAGGAGAGAGCGAGCCAGCCCGGCACGCCGGCCGCGAGGGCGAGTGCGAGGTTGAGCAGCCACAGGGTGGCGGCGAGGCGGGAGTTGCGGCGGGCGGCCGCGAACCCTTCACGGGTGACCGTGGCGATCATGGCTAGAGCCCCACCGTGGCGAGAAGCTGCTGCAGCCAGAAGACCCAGCGCACGCCCCAGTGCGCAGCGGCCCGCCCGTCCGGCTCGACGCGCCTCGAGTTGTTGAGCCGGTTGACGTCGATGACCAGGCGGTCCTCCGGGTCGACGGTGGCGGCGACGAGGCGCCTGTCTCCGGTGAGCTCGAGGCGCTTCCAGCGCCCGACCCACGCGCCGCCGCCCGCGCCGCCCTCGAGGAGGGGCGGCGCCTCCACCGTCCCGCCGGGGGTGTCGCGTTCCAGGAGCGTGATCGTCTGCGTCGTGCCGCCCTCGAACTCGAGCTTCAGCGAGGTCGGCAGCCCGACCTCCCCCCGCCGGCGCACGAGGACGGTGGAGCGCCAGGGACGGCCCCCGGCCTTGTCGGCCTCGCTCTCCTTCTTGCGCGCGTCCTTCACGCTGACGGTCTTCTTCTCGCCGCCCTCGCCGAAGACGCCGCGCGGCTCCGGCACTCGCTCGCTCCGCACCGACGCCACCTCGTCGTCGAGGATGCCCGGCCGCTCGACCGTCTGCTCGAAGAAGGAGCGGTAGTCCCGCCCGGCCACCTCCGAGACGACCGCGTAGAAGTCGTCGCTCGTCGGGTGCCGGTAGCGCCAGCGCTCGTGGTAGGTCCGCATCGCGCGGGCCATCGTCTCGGGACCGAGGAGCGACTCGAGGGTCAGCAGGGTCAGCTCGGTGCGCGAGTACGAGTTGAAGCCGTAGTTGTTCGACGAGGAGAAGGCCCACGAGCGGCTCCGGATCCGGTCGAACATCCGGTCGACGGAGTTCTGGGCGCGCGAGGACTCGAGGCTTCCCAGCCGCAGCCCGAGCGCCTCGACCACCCAGGGTCCGTAGACGCGGTCCATCACCTTCCCCGTCGAGTAGCTGTTGAACCCCTCGTCGAGCCACGACTCCTCGAACTCGTTGCTCGCCACCATGCTCTGCCAGTACTGGTGGCCGAACTCGTGGACGGTGACGCCCTCCGGGGCGAGGACCCGGTCGAGCGGCCAGCGGTTGAAGAGCACCGACGTCCCGGCGGTGATGAAGGTCGGGTACTCCATCCCGCCCGAGCCCCCGGCCCCGAAGGCGGGGTCCACGACCGTGAGGGTCGGGTACGGGTACCGCCCGTACCACAGGCCGAACCACCGGATCGCCGCCTTCGCCGCCTTCACGTGGCGCTCGGCCTGCGCCGCGTGCTCCGGCTGGAGGAGGATCGTGACGTCGACGTCCGACAGCCGCACCTCGTCGAGGCTGCGGCCGACGAGCTTCGCCGCCTCCGCGTACTCCTGCGGGGTCACGTCCCTCTCGGCCGAGAAGGTGGACTTGACCTCCAGGAAGCGCGGGGAGGCGGTCCAGGCGAAGTCGATCACGTCCGCCTGCTCGAACACGTGGGTGGACGTGCCATCCGGGTTCTCCCGCCGCTCGGTGCGGCGGCCGGTGGCGCCCACCACGAAGCGCTTTGGCAGCGTGATCTCGACCCGGTAGCGGCCGAAGTTGGCGTAGAACTCGGAGTTCGCGTGGAACTGGTGGCAGTTCCAGCCGCCGCTCGCGCGCCCGTGCGTGCCGGCCGGCTCGTAGACGCCGAGCTTGGGGAACCACTGGCCCACGAGGAAGTAGTCGCGGAAGAAGCCGGTGCGGGCGAAGACCCGCGGCAGCTTCGCCTTGAAGGAGACGTCGAGCGCGATCTCACCGCCGGGCGGCACCGGCTCGGGCAGCGGCACCCGCCACGCCGTGCGGTCGTCGGCATTGTCGTCGTCGGGGTGCTCGAACGTGGCGCCGCCGCGCAGCTCGACACCGTCCGACCGGCGAATCGACACGACGTCGGTCCACCCCCACCCGTCCTCCGGCATCCGGTCGCCGCGCAGCTGCCCTCCGGACTCGACGAAGAACGTGCTCCTCGAGTTCTTGAAGGCGTTCAGGTACAGGTGGAACCACAGCTCGGCGACGGGCTCCGGCGAGGGGTTGCGCCAGACGATGCGCTCCTGGCCGTCGAGCGTCTTCGCCTCGGGGTCGAGGCGCACGCGGATGTCGTAGCCCGCGAAGAGCTCGGCGCGGGCGGGGAGGGCGTCGGCGCCCGAGACGCGCGGGAGCAGCAGGCTCGCAAGCGCACACACCGCCAATGCAGGGCCGGGGCGGCCCGGGAGTCGGCGCATCGGGGACCTCTCAGCGGAGAGAAGCGATCTCGTCGTCGAGGGCGCGCAGCGCCCTCTCGAGCATCTGCCGGTGGCCCTCGGCCTGTGCGGTGAGGAGCCTGCGCTGCACGTCGGCCCGGGACAGCTCGAGGCGCCGCTTCTTCGCGAGCAGGGCGGGGTCGGGGAGGGACTCGTCGCGCTGGGGCGTGGCGCCCTGGGCGGCCTCCTGCTGGTCCGCGACGGCCTTGCTCTCGAAACCTCGAGCCATGGGCAGCCTCCAAGCTGTCACGCCAGCGTGAGTGTACGCCCGAACGGCCGAAAGTGGCACGGGGCGCGCCACTCGACGCGCGAAGGGAGATCGCCTACAGCCGTCGCTCGAAGATCTTGAAGTCGCTCTTCTCGGACTCGACGATGTCGTCCAGCAGCGTGTAGATGGCGGCGATCTTCCGGTCCTTGTGGAACTTGTCGTCGAACGCGGTGAACTCCACCTCGTCCTTGAAGCGGAAAACCTCCATGAGGTAGTTCGGCCGGCTGCGGTCCTCGTAGATCGCCACGTCGCCGCCGCCGATCGTGTGGAGCAGCGGCTTGAGCTCGCGCATCAGGTCGAAGAACTCGCCCCGGCGACCCTCGCGGATCGAGTACGTGATGGCGAGCAGGACGCCCGCCTCGGCGAACTCGGGGAGAACCACGGCCGGCTTGGGCGGGGCGACCGACAGCGGCCTTCGCTGGTCGCGCGCGGGCGGCATCGAGCGAGCCGGCACCGTCAACGCGACGCGGACGGGAGCGACGTGCCTCGTCGGCAGCGGCGACGGGATCGGGGCCCGCCTCACGGGGATGACCACCGCCGTGCTTGTGTGGGTCGAGCGCGCCGGCGTCGAGGCCCGCGCCCGGGTGACGGGGGTCTTGCTCCGGGTCGCCCTGGCTTTCACGCGGCTCTTCGACTTGACGACCGGCCGACGCTTGGCCGGACGCGCGCGGCCTTTGACCTTCCGGTGTGACGCTGCAGCCTTCAACTGCTTCCCCTTGCTTGGATTGTGGCCCCGGCGAATGTGGGCAGCCATTGATCCACTTTGGCGCCCCCTATGAGACGGAATTCTAGCAGGGCGTGCCAAGCCGTCCAACCCTTTTTTCGCTGACCCATCCGGCGGACTGGATTGCCGGTTTGTGCCAGTTGTAAGGTGTTCTCGAATAGTGAGTTCTGCCTAAGTCGGATGATTGGATCCGTCGCCGCATTTCTTGCGCAGCCGCTTTCTGCCTGACTTGGCTCAAAATGCCTGGCTCAGCCCGACGAAAAGTGTCCGGCGGTCGTCGAGCAGGCCCCACGCGTGGTCCACCCGCACGGTCGGGCCCGCGAGGAGCGAGATGCGCAAACCTATGCCGACGTCCTCCAGCCAGCGCGTGGCGCTCCCTTGAGCGGGCCGCCCCACCCATGCCGTGTCGGAGAACGCGACGACCCCGAAGTCCCACGAGGTGCGGTGCACCAGCCGGCGCCGCCACTCTGCGTTGAGGAGGAGGACCGAGCGACCGATGGGGTTCGCCCCGAGGATGCCGTCCCGGGTGAGCGGGTGCGCGCGCAACGGCAGGTCGGACTCCGGGCTGACGCCCGGCGCGTACATCTCGTCGACCGGGAGGCCACCGCTCCCCCACCCGCCACGGGCGCGCACGGCGAGCACCGAGCGCTCGACGCTGCGCCCTTCCGGCGTCGAGAGCAGCCCCTCGTAGCGCAGCTCGGCGTCGGCCTGCGCGTAGCCCACGTCCGAGCCGAGGGCGGGGCCCGCCGCGAACAACCGCCCCGTCGCGTCGAGGCGGTGGCGGCGCGTCTCGACGAGCCGCGTCTCGAGGCTGGCCTCGACTCCGGCCAGGAGGCCCGGCGGCGCGTCCTCGCGCACGACGGAGAAGCCGCGGTCGCGCAGCCGCAGGCCGAGGCCGGTCACGCTGCCACCCCCCAGGACGTGGCGAAGGACCAGGTCGACCCCGCGGCGGCGCATGTCGAAGGCCCCCCCGAGGTCGTAGGCCTGCTCGCCGCGGAAGCCGGCGAGACGCAGCGTGGCCGGCAGTGACAGGGGCCTCGGCCACTGCACCTGCAGCGCCGCCTCCGGCCGGTTCTCCTGCCACCGGTAGGAGGCGCCGAGGCTGACCCCGCTGCCTCCGAGGTTGCTGTAGCGCAGCCGCAGCCGCTTCCAGGCGAGGTTGATCCCGGTGGTGACCACGAAGTCCACCGGCCCGCGCGCGAGGCCGTGCCGCTCGGCGAGGGCCACGTCCAGCACGGCCGTCCCGTCGCCTCGCGGCTGCGGGCGCAGCGTGACCCGCTCGAAGACGCCGGTCTCCTCCAGGCGCCGCCGCGCGGCGCGCAGGGCGGCCACCGTGAGCGTGTCGCCCTCCCCGAGACCGATCTCCCGCCGGGCCACGCGATCGTTCGTCTGGCGAAGGCCGCCCACCTCGACGGCCAGCAGGGTCGGCTGCCCGAGGGTGTTCCACTCGGCCAGGGCCTCGAGCTCGCGCCCGGCGAGGTGCAGCGCCGAGGCCAGGAGCTCGCGGGCATACGCGTCGTCCCGCAGCGCCAGCGAGAGGCGCAGGTCGCCCACGGCGTCCTCGTAGCGGCCCTCCAGAAACCGCACCCCGCCCCGCTCGGTCCAGGCCTCGGGCCGCGCGGGCTCGTGGGCGATCGCCCGGTCGAGCGCGGCGACGGCATCGGCGTACTCCCCCGCCCGCCCCGCCGCGAGGCCGCCCGCCACCAGGGCCTCGTAGCCCTCGGCTGCCGGTGTGGCTGAGGGGGACACGCCCCCACCGGGCGGGCAGGGTTCACCTCCGCTCGCTCCGTCCCGCGGCTGGTGGCAGTCGCTCGCTCCGGTGACCCTGCCCACTCCTGACGAAGGCGTGTCCCCGTCCTTGCCTCCGTCCGTGACTCCCGTAAGTTGGTCCCTGTCCCCGTCGGTCCTCCCCTCGGCGAGCGGCTGCACGAGGAGGGCCCAGCGCCCGCTTTTCGCCCACCGGCGCTCGAAGCTCGACAGCGCGAGGTGCCGACCGGGGCCGCGGGCCGGGTCGTGGACGACGACCTGCCCGCCCGCCTCGTCGAGGCCCACCGCGACGACGTCGTGCAGCCGCCCGCGCCCGGCGTCGATCGCCACGATCAGCGGGCGGCCCCTCGCCAGGTGGTCGCGCAGGGCGCCGCGATCGGCGGCGAAGGCGATCGCGGTCATCCCGTGCTCGAGGGCGAAGTCGGCGAGACGTGAGCCCTGGATCCCCCGCACCTCCGCGTCGACGAGCGCGGCCGCGATCACGTCGTGGGAAGCCTCGGCTCCCCAGTACCGCATCACCATCGCGAGGGCCGCGGCTCCGCAGGTGTCCTTCTCCTGAGGCACGAAAGGCACCGGCAGCTGCACGGCAGCGGCGAGCACGACCACGCTCAGCACGGCGAGGGGATCTTCAAGCGACGTGCCGAAGGCGCTCTGTCGCCTAACCTATTCATCTACAATAACTTGACTCTGAGGCCTCACCGTCTCATTGTCCTGTTCCGAGGACAATCGCCTTTTCTTCGCTTTTTCGCCCGGTATGGACCCCGCCGGGCCGGTTTTCGGGCTAGGATCGCTCGACACGGCGGGAAGTCCCCGCCGCTCTCCCGAGGGGATGAAGGAGACGAGACGATGGCTGAGGACAAGCAGGAGCGGGCCAAGGCGATCGAGGCCGCTCTCGCGCAGATCGACAAGCAGTTCGGCAAGGGCTCGATCATGCGGCTCGGGAGCCGCGACAAGGTCGACGTCCCCGCCATCCCCACGGGATCCCTCTCCCTCGACGCCGCGCTCGGCGTGGGTGGCCTTCCCCGCGGCCGCGTCATCGAGATCTTCGGCCCGGAGGCCTCGGGCAAGACCACCCTCTCCCTCCACGTGATCGCCGAGGCGCAGCGCCGCGGCGGCATGGCCGCCTTCGTGGACGCCGAGCACGCGCTCGACGCCGTCTACGCCGGCAAGCTGGGCGTGGACATCGACAACCTCCTCGTCTCGCAGCCCGACAGCGGCGAGCAGGCGCTCGAGATCGCCGAGGTCCTCATCCGCTCCGGCGCCGTGGACGTGCTGGTCATCGACTCGGTGGCCGCCCTCGTCCCCCGCGCCGAGCTCGAGGGCGAGATGGGCGACGCGCAGATGGGCCTGCAGGCCCGCCTCATGAGCCAGGCGCTGCGCAAGCTCACCGCCATCGTCTCGAAGAGCAAGACCTGCCTCATCTTCATCAACCAGCTGCGCGAGAAGATCGGCGTGATGTTCGGCAACCCCGAGACCACGACCGGCGGCCGCGCCCTCAAGTTCTACTCCTCGGTCCGCCTCGACATCCGCCGCATCGCCTCCCTGAAGGAGGGCGAGGCGGTCGTGGGCAGCCGCGCGAAGGTGAAGGTGGTGAAGAACAAGGTGGCCCCGCCGTTCCGGGAGGCCGAGTTCGACATCCTCTACGGCGAGGGCATCAGCAAGGAGGGCGACCTCCTCGACCTCGCCGTCGACCACAAGATCATCGAGAAGTCGGGCGCGTGGTACGCCGTCGACGGCGAGCGCATGGGCCAGGGCCGCGAGAACGCGCGGCAGTTCCTGAAGGACAACAAGGACATCCGGCAGGAGATCGAGAACCGCCTGCGCCAGGGCCTGGGTCTGCCCGTCCTGGAAGCGGTCGTGGAGGCGCCGGCCGCGGCCGCCGCCGGCGGCAAGGGCGAGAAGGGCGCCGTCGTCCCGATGCCGGAGAAGAAGAAGGCCTAGGCCGGGCCCTCGCTCGACGGCCGCGCTCTCGTCTTTGACGGAAGCGCGGCCGTTGTGTTTGAATATGTGTTCGCCCGCTGGCCTGGTAGCTCAGCTGGTAGAGCAGCGGACTGAAAATCCGCGTGTCGGCGGTTCAACTCCGTCCCAGGCCACCAACCCATCAACAACTTGCGAGCGGACTACGAGCGCTTCCAGAATCCGCGGGGTTGCAGGGGTCCGGCTGCCGTCCCCTCCCCATCCCTTCGTGACCCCGAACGTCGCTGGTGATCTCCGCCCAACGAGCCAGGAGCCGTCCCGGCCCGGGGTGAGGGCGCGCCGACGATCAAGGGGTGCGGCGTTGCCGCCGCACCCCTGATCGCCGCCAGCACTGTCGGCCGCTCAGAACTCGAACTTCAGGGAGTACTGGAGCTGGCGGCCATAGTAGCCGGGCGCCTGCGCCGTGACCTTGCCGAAGTCAGACGACGTGACCGTCAACGTCGGGTTCGCCCAGTTCATCATGTTGAGCGCGTTGTAGGCCTCGAGCCGGAGCCACAGGTTGTAGCGATCCTTGAGCGGGAACCGCTTCGCGAGGCTGAGGTCGAGGTTCTTGAAGTTCGGCCCCGTCAGGGAGTCGTAGTACCAGGGATTGCTGCGCCGCGTGTACGCGGGCTGCTGGGCGAACCCGGTGGTGTCGAACCAGTACGTGTCGCGGCCGGTCCCCCCCACCTTCTCGACCTCGGCCGGAGCGGCCATGGCGCCGAAGACGAGCTTCGACCCCGAATCGTAGCGGAACGTTCCGGACAGCTTCCAGCCGCCGACGACGACGTCCAGGGCCTTGTTCATGTCGCCACCGATCGCGCGCCCGCGCCCGAAGGGCAGGTCCGCCGTGAAGGCGGCACGGAAGGCGTGCATGGGGTCGACCGCGTAGTTCATGCCGGTGCCGGTGTTGGCGTAGTTGTTGAGGCCGTCCGCGCGCACCGCGGGCGTGCCGCCGGCCGGCGAGTAGTTGCCGTCCACCCAGGTCAGCGCGCCGTCGTACTCGTCCTGGATGTCGTAGTAGACCTGCGCGCGCTGCGTGTTGTAGCCGTAGGTGAGCATCACGGAGATGCCGTTGGCGAAGGGCCGCTGCAGCCGCACCTGGAACGACTGGAAGCGCGACTTGCGCAGGTCGGTGGCCGTCTGCACGATGGGACCGTACTGCGGATAGGGCTTGAGGAGCTCCCAGGTGGCGACGGTCCTGCGGTCGCGCAGCGGTCCGGGGAAGGTCTCGACGGTCTCGTAGTTGTAGAACGGGTTCGCCACCGAGGCGTTGAGCGCCGCCCCGTACTGATAGAAGAGCCGCGGGTCGACGATGTTGAGCTGCTGGGGCCACTGGTCGCGGCTCACGAAGTTGATCAGGTAGGTGACGTCGGCCACGATCCGGCCGGGCAGCTCGCGCTGCAGCGACAGGTTGATCCGGTCGGAGATCGGCGGCTTCTGCTGGTGCTCGTCGATGATGATGCTGTCGCCGAGCTGGGTGTAGCGGCCGCGCGACTTGCCGTAGGCGTCGATCAGGCCCTGGGGGAAGGGGTTCGAGAAGCTGACCACCGGGATGTTGGAGACGTCCGGCATGGCACTGGTGGTGGGCGAGAAGGCGCCCATCGGCAGCTCGCCGTTGGCGTCGCGGTCCGGCATGATGAGCGACGTCGGCGTGTAGAAGCGGCCGTAGCCGGCGCGCAGCGCCATCCGCTCGCCGATCCGCCAGGACAAGCCGACGCGAGGCATGAGCTGCGTGCGACTGGCGTTGGTGTTGCGCTTGTTGTCGGGCTCCGTGAAGTAGAAGGCGCCGTTGTAGAGGTAGCTGTTCTGTCCCGCCGATTGCGCCATGATCGCCCTGACGTTGGCGGGGATCTGTGGGTCGATCGCTTCCTGCATCCCGGGGATGGGATCGGTCATGTCGAGCTGCTGCTGCAGCCGGTACTGGTCGTCCCAGAACCCACCCTCGTACTCGTAGCGCAGACCGAGGTTGACGCTGAGCTTCGGCGTGATCCGGAAATCGTCCTGAACGTAGACGGCGTACATCTCGGTGTTGGCCGTCTGCATCGGCGTGTACTGTGCGACGGTGGCCGAGGAGTTCATGGTCCCGAGCAGGAAGCTCGCCCAGGGGTGGCCGGTCGTCGCCACCTGGGTGCCCGCGGCGTTGTAGCCGGCGGTTTCGTTGAAGCGGAAGGCCGTGCTGAAGTAGCGGAAACGGGCGGCCTCGCCCCGCTTCCAGCGGACCTCCGAGCCGACCTTCAGCGCGTGCTTCGTGAAGTACCTGTTGAAGCGGGCGTGGACGCTGTAGCCCTTGGGCTCCTGGTACCAGTAGTTGGCGACGCCGAAGGTGTTGCGCGCCCCCTCCACGGTGAAGCTGGGCGCGTAGACCAGGGGCCGTCCTTCCATGTACGGCTGCCACCAGGGGTCGGACCAGAAGCTCGAGTAGTCGCCGATGTCCATCTCCGGGTAGTCGCGCTTGTCCTCGACCTGGTAGAAGGAGCCGCGCACGTCGAGAGAGGTCGAGGGGTTGAAGGTGTAGACCGTGTCGGCGGCGATGTTCCAGCCGTTGCGCTTGCTGCCGGCGACGTTGCGGATCTTCATGGGGTCGGCGCCGTTCGTGAAGTCGGTGGCGTCCTGGTCGGTATTGATCCGGCTGACGCGCCCCCAGGCCTTCCAGTTCTGGTTGACCTGCCAGTCGACCCGGGTCGAGAAGTTGTAGTAGTGGAACTTGTTCTCGTTCGTGTACTTGAAGTTCTGGAAGCCGGTGAGGTCGTCCGGCGCGCTGTTGGCGTCCCAGAGGTTGGCGAGGACCGTGGAGCTCAAGGCGTCCCAGCGCGCCTGGGGGATCTTGTTCCCGGGGAACGGATCGCGGACGTAGCGGCCGTTCACCAGCCGGGTCGTCAGCGGGTCGTAGATGACGCGCAGCGAGCCGTCCGCGTTGTAGGACTGGGAGAAGTCGCCCTGGCGCTCGAGCTCCGTCGGCAGCGAGTAGTAGCTGCCCGTCGACTGCGTGTTCTCGATCCTCTCGAAGACGGAGAACACGAACAGCTTGTTCCTGATCACCGGGAAGCCGAACGTCGCGCCCGCATTCCAATAGGGGTTGTCGTTGTGCTGATGAACGGTGCGATCGCTGATCGCGTTCAGCGAGGCGTCGCGGCCATAGTAGTAGGCAGAGCCGTGGTATTCGTTGCTGCCGGACTTCATGGTGACGACGGAGACGCCACCCGAGTTGTGACCGAACTCCGCGTCGACGGCGTTGGACTGCACGGTGTACTCGGTCACCGCGTCGATGGGAGGCGTGTAGCCGAGCTTGTTGCCGGCGATGAGCGGCGTGCCGTCGAGGACGACGTCGTTGCGGTACTTGGCGCCGCCCCCGAGGTCGACCTCGTTCGCCGTGCGGTGGTGGTAGGGCTGTGTCTCGATCGTGCTCCCGCGGTTCACGGCCGACGGGTCGAGCATCGCGAGACCGAGGGGGTTGCGCGTGGAGGACGGGAGGTCCTGCACGAGCTGCTGCTCGACGGTCAGGTCGTGGCTGGCGGTGTTGAACTGGACGGCGACGGGCGATTCGGTGACGGTGACGACCTCCTGGATCGCGCCGATCTTCAGCCCGACGTCGACCGTGACGTCACCCCGCTGCTGAACCACGACGTTCGCGTGGACGACGGTCACGAACCCGGTCAACTCGACGGTGATCGAGTAGCGGCCGGGGTCCACGTAGTCGAAGAGATAGCGGCCATCCCGATTGCTGGCACGAGAGGCGCTGATCCCGGTGGCCCCGTTTGTCAGCGTGACCGTGGCCCCCGGGATGATCCCTCCCTGCTCGTCGCTGACCGCACCCTGGACCCGTCCGCGGCTCTCCTGGGCGAACAATGGAGCGGACGCCAGCACGGCTGCGGCCAACCCTGTCAAGCATTTCCTCATGTCCATCTCCAGTGCCTCCTTCTGGATGCGTGGATGCGGCAATGCGGACTGGACGCGAAGGGCTGCACGGCGCGCGCAGCCGCTTCGCCTGCGACAACTCACCTCGCTGTGGAATCCTGTCGTTCGGCCAGGAGGACAATCCAAAGTGGGCAGCAAACCCGGATTGGTCAGACCTTTCTAGCCATCCACTCGGACTTTCCCTCGAGCGGCCGGCGGGATACGGGTGTCCCGGTGAGGTCGTCGTTCTTCGGAAAGAAACTCCTGTCGGATCTGTAATCTGGATTGGACAGACCAATGGCCGCCTGGTAGACGACGGCCACCGAACGGAGCGATGCGGCAAGGAGGCACGAGGCGTCTATGTCGGCCCCCTCGTCGCTCTTCGCCGAAGTCCGGGTGACCGCGATGGCCTTTGCGCCGGCGTCGCGCACGATCAGGATGGCGGCGAGGGCGACGGCCTACGACGCATCCGGGATGGACACCGATCTGTGGGTGGTGGAGCGCCGCGCCGAGGGCGGGGGCGAGCCGAAGCGCCTGGATCCGCCCGTGAAAAACGAGGTCAACGAACCGTTCCCTGCGGTTGCAGGAGATGGAACCCTCTACTTCGGCACGGTGCGCCCGGGCAGCGGCGGGCTCGACCTCCATCGAGCCCGGCCCAGCGGGAAAGGCTACGCGGAGCCCGAGAACTTGGGCCCCGCCGTCAATTCGCCGCAGATGGACCTGGACGGCTACATCACGCCCGACCAGACGATCCTGGTGTTCGGCAGCGACCGGCCGGGCGGCTGCGGGAAGATCGATCTGTACGTCAGCCGGTGGAAGGACGGCCGCTGGTCGCCAGCCCGGAACCTCGGTCCCGCTGTCAACGGTCCCGACCACGAGTTCTGTCCCCAGATCGTCGCCGGCGGCCGCCTGCTGCTCTTCAGCCGCGACACGCCGGAAGGCGGCGTGTTCCAGATCGACGCCGCGGTGCTGGACGACCCGGCGGCGCCTTGATCGGGCCGCTCACAACTCCAACAGCGAAGTCAGGACGGAAGGGCGGACAGGGTCTTGGTGTGGCTTCGTTCAAGGCTGCGGTCGTGGCTCCGCCACGAACTTGCGGATCTCCGACAGGAGCCGGGCGAATGCCGGCTCGTCCTCGAGGAGCAGGTGGTTCTGGCTCTGCAGCGCGACGAACCGGGCGCCGGGAATGCCCGCCGCAAGGCGACGCGCCTCCTCCAGGCCGACCATCGCGTCCTCGGTCGCGTGCATGACCAGGGTCGGCGCGCGCACGCTCGCGAGCCGATCGGTCACATCCACTTCGCCGGCTGCCTCGGTCAGCCGGACTGCGTTCTCGGCCGAGCTGGACGCCCGCTGGAGCTCGTTGAACCAGGCCGCCTGCTCCGGGCTCGCGCCCGGCATGAACAGCGTCGTGAAGACCTGCCGGAAGGCCGGGGTGTCGCGCCCCCAGCCCTCCCGGATCAGCGCCTGCAGGCCCGCTCGCGAATCACGCGCGCCCTGGCTTCGGTGCTTCCAGCCGCGCGCGGCGCCCCCATAGAGGACGAGGCGGCTCACACGCTCCGGGTGCCTGACCGCGTAAGCGATCGCAACTCGGGAGCCCTGCGACACGCCCAGGAGCGCGAACCGCTCCAGCCCGACCGCGTCGATCACCGTCTCGAGATCGCTGACGCAGGCGTCCAGCGAGAAGTCGTCGACGTTCCAGTCCGACAAGCCGTTGCCTCGCTGGTCGTAGCGGACGAGCCGGAACTCGCGCGACAGCTCGCGGGCCAGATGGCGCCAGAGCGGGCTCTTCCAGTCGTACTCGAGGTGGCTCATCCAGTTGGCGGTCTTGACCAGGGCCGGCCCCTGGCCGAGCGTCGCGTACGCGATCCGCACCCCGTCGGGGGCCGTGCAGAAGCGGACATCCTGGCGCGCCGCATCGGTCTCGGCGGGGGACGGCCCTCGCGCCGGTTCGGCAGAAACCCTCCGCCACGCCCGGTGGAGCTCCCCGAGATCCCCGCCCGCCTTCTCGATCTGCCGGCGGCCGAGGGTGTAGTGCTCCTCAGCCTCCGCGCGGCGGCCGGCGGCGGCGAGGAGCCTGATCAGGGCCGCCCGGCTGGACTCGTCCTCCGGCGCGAGGCGCACGAGCTCGCGCGCCGGCACGAGCGCCTCCTCGGGTGTCGCGTCGAGGCGCGAGACCAGCTCGCGCAGGAGCCGCCGGTGAAGCTGTCGGAACTCCTCGCGCTCGGCGACGCGCCAGGCCTCGAAGTCGTGGAAGTCGGGCAGCTCGAGCCCCTCGAGGAACGGGCCACGGAACATCGCGGCGAGCTGACGCAGCCGCTCGAGAGAGGGCAGGTCCAGGCCTCCAGCGGTCGCCTCGCGCAGCTCGAGCGCATCCACGCGCGCGCCGGTCGCATCGAAGGCGACGGTGTCCCGATCGGCGCGAATCCGCGAGGTGCCCTCGTCATCGAGCGCGCGCAGCTTGCTCAGGCTCCAGCGCAGGGCCCCGCGCGGGTCGTCCGCGACATTCCAGAGCATGTCGCACAGCCGCTCGCGCAGGTGGGGCCGCCCGGTTACCGCGAGGTAGGCGAGGAGCGCGCGGGTCTTTTGCGACTGCGGCAAGGCGACCGGGTGGCCGCCGCGGGTGACCACGAACGGGCCGAGCAGGCCGAGGCTGAGCGGCGCGGATCTCGCCATCTCGAGAAAAGTACCACGCGGACTGGATGGGGTGCCGCACGGAAGAGCGCTGGATTGCTGCCGCTGAGCGCCGAGAGCCCTCGTCGCGGCGGGCGGGCTGTGGGCGGCGGTGTCACCCGTGTGACCCCGGCTAGCAGGAGAGCTAGAATGCTCCCACCCCAGTCCGGCCAGACAGAGAATCACCGCACGAGGAACGCCCGGCTCGGGGTGGCCGTCTACCGGGGCCGCTGGCCGGTCACGAGAACGAAGGTTCGAGTCGCACCCTGGAGGCTGGACATGATCGGCCGGAACGTCTCCCACTACCAGATCCTCGAGAAGCTGGGCGAAGGAGGCATGGGGGTCGTCTATCGTGCCCACGACACGCGCCTCGATCGCACGGTGGCGATCAAGATCGTGCACCCGGACGCCGCCGCGAACCGCCAGCGCCGGGAGCGCTTCGCTCGCGAGGCCAAGGCCGCTTCGGCCCTCAACCACTCGCACATCGTCACCATCCACGACATCGACCGGGACTCCTCCGAGGGGGACGATCGTGACTTCATCGTCATGGAGTACGTCGACGGCACCTCCCTCGACCGGCTCCTGGAGAAGGAGCTCCTCCCCGTCCCCGAGGCGCTCGACTACGCGAGCCAGATCGCGAGCGCGCTCGGCGCGGCCCACGCGGCCGGCATCGTCCACCGCGACGTCAAGCCGGCAAACGTCATGCTCTCGAAGAGCGGCGAGGCGAAGCTCGTGGACTTCGGCCTGGCCAAGCTGACCGAGCCGCAGTCCGGGGACGACTCGACGCCGACGGTGTCGGCGGGCCTCCGGACCGAGCAGGGAACAGTTCTCGGCACGCCCTCCTACATGTCGCCTGAGCAAGCCGAGGGGCGGCCGGTGGACGGCCGGAGCGACGTCTTCTCGTTCGGCTCGGTGCTGTACGAGATGCTCACCGGTCGCCGTCCGTTCCAGGGCGATTCACAGGTCTCGGTGCGCAAGGCCGTCATCACCACGACACCGCCTTCTCCGCGGGCGACGCGCTCCGAGATCCCTCCCGACGTGGAACGCATCGTGTTCCGGTGCCTCCAGAAGGAGCCCGAGGACCGCTATCCGTCCGGTGCCGAGCTGCTGCGCGACCTCGAGGAGGCCCGCAAGCGAGCCGCGGTCGGCCCCTCTGTCTGGCGCCGGCCGCGCGTGGCCGTCCCCGCGGGACTCGCCCTCGTCGCCCTCATCGCCGCGGGGGCGTGGGTCTGGTTGCGGGGCGCGCGGATCGAGCGAGCGAGGCGCGCTCTGCCGGAGATCGCACGCCTCGATGCCGAAGACGACAACGGGGCCGCCTTCCGGCTGGCGCGGCAGGTCCTGCCTTACCTGGCCGGAGACGCCGAGGCCCAGCGCCTGTGGGAGTCGCTCACGTTCGAGTACTCCGTGGACACCGAGCCCGAAGGCGCGGATGTCAGCTGGAAGAGCTACAGCGAGCCCGAGAGCGCGTGGGAGGCCGTCGGCCGGACGCCGATCCAGAACGTCCGGCTCACCAAGCTCCGGCCACGATGGCGGATCCAGAAGCCGGGGTTCGAGCCTGTCGAGGTGGCTCCGGGTGGCTGGGCGGTCAAGGTCAAGCTGCACCCCGTGGGCTCCGTGCCGAAGGGGATGGTCTGGGTTCCCGGCGGCGAGACACTCGTCGAGGGCAAGACCGTCCAGCGGGACGGATTCTGGCTCGACCAATACGAGGTGACCAACCGGCAGTTCCAGGCATTCGTCGACGCCGGCGGCTATCGGAAGCACCAGTACTGGAAGCCGCCCTTCCTCGACGAGGGCCGCGAGGTCTCCTGGGAAGAGGCCATGCGGAGGCTGGTCGACCGGACCGGGCGCCCCGGCCCTTCCACGTGGGAGGCGGGAGGCTACCCCGCGGGGGAGGATGACTACCCCGTGCGCGGCGTGAGCTGGTACGAGGCAGCGGCCTATGCCGAGTTCGCCGGAAAGAGCCTGCCGACCGTACACCACTGGCTCGCCGCGACGGACCCCTTCCCGCCGCCCGCGCTGCTCACCCTGTCGAACTTCGACGGGAAAGGGCCGGCCCGGATCGGGACCCGCCAGGGGCTCGGGCGCGTTGGGACCTACGACATGGCGGGAAACGTCAAGGAGTGGTGCTGGAACGCCTCGGGCGCGAAGCGCTACACGCTCGGCGGCGGCTGGGACGAACCCGTGTACATGTACCGGTCGAAGCATGCCCAGCCCTCCTTCCAGCGACGGGAGAACGACGGCTTCCGCTGTGCGAGGTACGAGAAGCCGCCCGCCGCGGACCTGCTCGCGCCGATCCTGAGGGTCTGGCGTGACTACTCGCGCGAGAAGCCCGTCGACGAGGCGGCATTCGAAGTCTTCCGGAGCATCTACGCCTACGACCGTACTCCTCTCGATCCGGTGGTCGAGCGGCTGCCGAGCGCCTCTCCTCACTGGACCAGGGAGAAGATCACGATGAATGCCGCCTACGGGGGCGAGAAGCTCATCGCGTACCTCTTCCTGCCCACGAATGCGTCGCCGCCCTTCCAGGCGGTGATCTACTTCCCGGGCTCGGGAGCGGAGTCTCTGCCCCGGCTCCTGGAGCCCGAGCTCAACTTCTTCGATTTCGTGATCCGCAGCGGTCGGGCAGTCCTCAACCCGATCTACAAGAACACCTACGAGAGGCGGCTCAAGGATGAGCCACCCTGGCCGTCACGCGCCTACCGCGATCTCGAGATCCAGCAGATCCAGGACGTCGAGCGCTCGGTCGACTACCTGGAGGCCCGCTCGGACATCGACAAGGACAGGCTGGCGTACTACGGCTTCAGCTGGGGCGCCAACATGGGGCTCCGGGTCACCGCCCTCGACCACCGCTTCAGGGCGAGCATCCTCATGGCCGGTGGGCTCGACAGCTCCGACACGGCGGGAATGCCGGAGATCGACGATCTGAACTTCGCCCCGCGGGTCAGGACTCCGACGCTAATGCTCAGCGGCCGGGACGACTTCCGCTTCCCGCTCGAGCTGTCCCAGAAGCCCATGTTCCGGCTCCTCGGGACAAAGGCAGACGACAAGCGTCACGTCCTGTTCGACGGCGGCCACATCCCGGGACGGCTGGCGCCGGTCAAGCCCACGCTGGAGTGGTTGGACCGCTACCTCGGCCCGGTCAGCGGCAACTGACGCGTCCGCGGTCCGAGAGGTTGTCACACTCCAGATTCGGTCACGGCTCCTGTTGCGGACTGTGCCTCGTCTTGGCGCGCTCGCTTGCTCTGTTGATCGATTCCACGGTCGCCTCGTCGATGTACCTGTAGCCGAGGTCGCGCATCCGCCCCTTCCACGTATCGAGCGGCATGGCGTTCCACGCGCTGCTGCCGGCCGCTCCGAACCTGTGGTCGGGAATGCCGTTCGCGGCGATCCACATGTCGAACACGTAGGCGCTGCCGTCATCGTCCACGATCACGAACGCCCCGTGGGAGTCGATCACGGCCTTCGTCTCGAGCTGGAAGGTCTCCGATCGCAGGCCAGCACCCCTCAGTGCGAAGTCGAGCTTGCTCGCCAGGTCGCCGCACTTGCCGTGTGTGGCCGGCATCAGATCCGCTACCTGCCGGACGCCCACCTGGTCGAGGTCCTTCGCGAGCTTGTCGAACAGCCACTTGGCCTTGACCAGGCTCGACCCAGACCGCACCGATTCGGGAGCGATCCACCTCATCTGGTAGGCACCCCAGTCGCTCCACCACTGGTCGTCGTCCGGGAGAGCACCCAGAGGGGGCAACGGATCCCGAGCCGGCGGGTAGAAGGTGACTGGCCTGGGAATGGTCCCTCGCGGGTCGATTCCGCCAGTGGGTACCTCCCTCGTTCCTACTTGTGCTGCGGGCGGCCCCATGGCCGCCTTCGGGCAGCGCTGCAGGCACCCTTCGTAGCCGTGCGTCGCATTGCGCAACTCGGTGGCATTGCAGCATGTCTGCAAGGCTTCTATGCAGGGGGCCTTGCAGGCGGTGGAGTACAGACCGCATGGGTCAAAGCACGCGCGGTAGACCTCGATACATGCGTTCTTCGAGGGGCTGTCCCACGGCGTGTCGCACAGAGCCGAAGCAAGACCCTGGTAGTAGGCCTTTCGCTTGAGCCTGTCGGCCGCGATCAGCACATCTCGGTCGTACTCCCTCTGGCAGCCGGCCGCACATGCCGAATCGACCGACGGAGCCGGCGCTGACCCCTGCGCGAGCACCGGACGGGACGGCAGTAGACAGACAAAGGCAGCGAAGGCGAAGAAGACGCTCGAACGACGGCAGCGCGACAGCATGGTGTGCTCCTCTGCGGTGCGGACAGCACCTCAGTTCCGGCAGTCTAAGAGGGCCCCGGCCGAAGTCAACCGATAGCTCGTTGAATCGGTGGCCGTCGCGGGCGGGAGCCCGGAGCGTCCTCGCGGGAGCCCCTCAGGCAGCCGCCACGCGCGAACGCGCACGACGCGGGCGCGGTCGAGCGGCGGAACGCCCCGCCCGCTCGGGCTCTCTCGGCTTCTGCCGGCGGTCCAGCTCCACGTGGCCGTCGGGGAAGAAGTCCTCGAAGCGCGGCTCGCTCGTGGCGCGCAGCCGCTCGGCGACCGCGTCGGCACGCGCCGTGTCGAACGGCATGCCGTGGAAGGCAAGGTCGCCGCGCATCCGGTAGCCCAGGGCGTGGATGCGCTTGAGCGTGCCGAGGTACGCGCCCTTCCAGATGCGCAGGAAGGACCGGTGGTCCATCGGGTTGACCGACAGCAGCCGGCGCACGTTGTTGGCCGGCAGGAAGGTGTACAGGCTGACCTCGGGGTGCCGGCGCAGCACCCACTTGCGCGTCGTGTCGAAGCGCGTGTAGGAGACGGTGCGGATGTCCTGGTCCGCGTTGTAGAAGATCCCGCGCTCGCGCGATGCCCCCGCCCGGCCCGGCACCCAGGGCACGAGGGGGTCCAGGGTGAGGATCAGGTCGGCGCCCTTGTGGATGGCCTCGACGAAGTTGGACGTCCGGGTGACGGCTCCGTCCGCGTAGTAACGGCCCCGGATGCGGGTGGGCGCGAACACCGGGTTGAGGCTCATCGATGCCTGGATGGCACGGCTGATCGCCACCTTGTCGTGGGGAGGGTCGCCGAACAGGACGTGCTCCTTGCGATCCTGGTCCGTGGCGCCGATGTAGAGGCGGCGGCCCAGACGGCGGAAGTCGTTGCTGCAGCCGGGCGCCCGGAAGGCCAGCCTGAGCAGGGACTCGAATCCCTTGGTGTTGAAGGGCGCGTGCACGAGGTCGCCGTACTCGAACACGAGCGACTCGAGCGAGAACGGCAGCCGGCCGCGCAGCAGCCCCACGAGCCCGCTGCCGGCGATCGTCAGCAGCTGGCGCAGCGGCGCCGTGATCCCGTGCACGTCCAGGTGGGCGGCGTCCAGCAGGTTGAGATCCAGCGGCGGGATGCGGCCGCCGCGATGTCCGGCGATACCGGCCATGAACTCGCTGACACCAAAGCCGTTCGCGAGCATGCCGGCCACCACGGCTCCCGCGCTGATGCCGAAGTAGAGGTCCATCTCGCGCAGGGCGCCCGGGGCGCAACAGTCCTCGAAGCACTTGAGTGCGCCCAGCTCGAAATAGAGGCCGGTGAGGCCCCCGCCGGAGAGGCACAGCGCCGTCTTCCCGCCCCCGCGGTGCTGTGCCATCTGCGCCATCTCCTCGAGGATGTGGCGAGCGAAGGCGTGCCTGGGCGGCAGGTGGTGGCAGGCGGGGTTCAGGTGGCAGACCGCCATGTCACGCATCACGCGGCCCACACCCCGCGAGCCGAGTGTCGCGATGCGTGCATCCACCTCGGGGGCCACGTCGCCCGACACGAGGGCCACGATCTTGTGGAACCCGTAGCGGCGCTCGATGTCGGGCTCCCCGTCCATCGCGTCGAGCAGCTCGAGCCCGCGCTCGAAGTCGGCGCTCGTCCGGCGGCGCCGCCGGCGACGGACCGGCTCGCGCAGGTCGAGCAGCACCAGGTTGAAGAACTGCCCGTGCAGCGCCTGGAGCGCCGAGCCCACGTCGTGCTTCACCACGAACTCGAACGCGATCGGGCCACAGCACACCACGGGCCCCGCGGCACCGCGCCGGGAGCGGCATTCGGCGACTTCCGCCATCGCGCACGAGAACTCGGCGGCCAAAGCCCTGCGGGCCGAGTAGTAGAGGACTCGCTTCACCGACTGCGGTGTGGCGTCGGGCATTCCTAACCTCCTCGGCACGACGACGAATGCTCGCGCGTCTGGCCGCGCGTGTCCAATTCTCAGTCGGCAGCCGCAACGGGGCGACTGGTCCCTTTGGGAAAGGAAGGTCCTTCTCGGGGCGCGCGCGAGCCGTCCCGGAGGATCACTCCCAGCCGCCACGCCCCAACACCCTAGCCAGGTTGCACAAAACAGGGTGGCGGGATACGCTGTGCCCCACAACCAATCAGGATCAAATCCAGGCCCCTCAGGCCCTTCGTACGCCAGGTCTCACTTGCCAAGGAGAGAACCAGTGACAAGACGCCGCTTGTTGTTCCTCGCCCTGCTCTCAGTACCGGCAGTGGCTACGCCCCAGAATGCTCCCGCGCGAACGGATGTCTACCACGTCCATTTCACGGCTGCCGCTCCCGGCAAAGCCGCCCAGCTCGGCGAATACCTGAGAACCTCTGCACCCGCAGGCCACTCCCTCGTTCTCCGCCACCAGGATGGTGCCGAGTGGGACTACGTTGTCATCGAGCATCTTGGCACCAAGGCCACGATAGCCGCCACTGGCAATCCCCCGCCTGCCAGCGCCCGTGATCTCAGCGCGTGGCACGGAGACAGCTTCGTCAATGGGCCTGCTTGGGCTGACTTCGTGAAGGCCATGGGCCTCGGCGACGACGCGGGCAAGACCACCGGCTCGGTCTACGTCGTCTCCACCTACCGCGCAGTCCCCGGGCACCGGGATCAGCTGGAGAAGATGCTCAGCACTGCTCCCGGTTCCGGCGATACCGCGGCCGGTGCGGTCCTGATGCAGCATCTCGAGGGCGCACCCTGGAACTTCCTGGCCATCTCCCGCTACGGCTCCTGGCAGGACTTCGGCACCAGTGAGGCCAGCAGCGTGGCGCAGACCGCCAAGGGTTCCGGAGGCTGGTACGAGATCCGCGACCATGCCGGTAACCACACCGACACCCTCACGAGCCGCGTGGCTCCCTAGCTCGCGCCACCCTCCTGATCGGGTCGCCGGAGCCGGCGGCTGGATCAGCGGATCAGCGGGCCACCCTCGTCCGCCGGTGCCGCTCACCGGCGCGGCGGCTCATGGCCGGAGACCCAGTACAGCAAGAGCCGTATCAGCTGGTTCTGGGTCGCGCTGGCGAACGTCGACGACGGCGGGCGGCCCTTGTCGCCGAGGTCGTTGTGTCAGCTCCGGAGCTTCTTGAACAGGTCCAGGTTGGCCTTCAGCGACTCGAGCGGCGGCACGCCTTCCTTCTCGTACTCGATGATGTACCACTCGATGCCGCCGACGGCCTCGGCGGCCGTCATGATCGCCGGCCAGTCGAGCTCATCGGCGCCGAGGTACGCGTTCGGGTCCTTCTTCGAGAACGGCTTGACGTGCATCGAGACCATGCGTCCGGCGTTGCGCGTGATGAGCGACTGCGGCGTCACGCCTTCCATCTCCGACGCGTTGCCGGTGTCGAACTGCAGGATGACGTCCTTCGAGGTCTGGTCGGCGAAGCGGTTCCACCAGTACTCGCCGTCGATGCGGTTGAAATCCGTCGTGTGGTTGTGGTACCCGACGCGCATCTTGTGCGACCTCAACCGCTCAGCCACGGCGTTGACCTCGTCGGCCGTCTTCTTCAGCAGCTCGGCCGATGTGTAGACCGCCGGTTCCAGCGAGCGGATGATCAGGTTCCGATTCCCGATGGCCTGGTTGAACTCCACGCTGGCCGCGAGCTTGTCGCCCTGCAGCTCGGAGAGGCGATGATGAAAGCCGCAGGCCTTCAGCCTGGCGGCATCGAGATAGCCCTTCCACTCCGCGCCGGACTTGCCGAACGCGTTCTCGAGCTCGACGGCCTGGTAGCCCAGTCCGCCGAGCGCCTTCAGCGTCCCGGGAATGTCCATGGCCAGCTGCAGTCGCACGCACCACAGCTGCGTGCCGATCGGAATCGGCTTCCACCCTGCAGCCGTGGCACGAGTCACGGGTGCCAGCAGAAACGAGGCGGCAGCAGCACCGCCAAGCCTGAGAGTCTCACGACGGGTCAGCGGTACAGCGCTCATGAACAAGTCCCTCCATTGGCGCCATGCTATGTCGGTCGCTTGAGCCCCTACAATAGCGCGATGTAGCGTGAACGGCGACCGTGCGCCTCCCGACCACAGCCCGTCGGACGCTCCTGACCGCGGCCCTCGCCCTGGCGGCGTCGGTCGTCGGCTTCCTCCTCATCCGACCGGCGCTCGAGCGGGCGGCGCGAACGCGCATCGAGCGCGAGGCCCGGGCTCTGGGCCTGTCCGCCACGATCGGTGCCGTCCGCCTGACGCCGTGGTTGTCGCTGGAGCTCGGCGACGTGGTCGTCGAGAACCCCGGCCGCGTGCGCGTCCTGTCGCGCTCCGTGGTGGTGGGGCCCCGCCTCTCACCGCTCGGCCTCGCCGGGCGCGCAGCGCACGTCGCGACCGCGCGGATCCTCGCCGAGCTGCCCGGGGGGATCCAGCTCGACCTCGCGCCCGCCGACTGGGTCGTCGAGTCGCGTTGGCGGAACCGGCGCATCGCGCTCCTGAGCCGGGGCGAGGCGCTCGAGATCACGGTCGCGCGGGACTCCGGCGTGCTGCGCGTGGAGACGCGAGCGGCCGCCGTCCGGCTGTCGCAGCGGCTGCGCGTCCTCCTCCACGGCTGCCCGGTGACGAGCCTCGGCACGGTCGACGGCGCAGCGCAGGTCGAGCGGAGCGCCACGGGCGACGTCCGTGTCGCGCTCGACGCACGGGCGCGCGGCCTGGCGCTCGTGTCGCTCGACGACGTCGTGGCCGGCTGCGCGGGAGCCGCGCTCGGGGCGCCGACCGACGCGGAGCTGCAGGCCGAGGCCGTGGCCAGTCCGGCCACGGGCTCGCTGCGGGCCGAGCGGGTCCGCGTCGCGGCCGGCGGGGCCGAGGCCTCCCTGCGCCTCGCGGTGGACGGAGGCTTCGAGCGGCCGGTAGTCGATCTGCAGCTCGACGTCCCCCGGGTCGACTTCGCGCGCGTCCTCGCGACGGCGGGCCTCGACCTGCCGGCGGACGACCTCGGCTCGGCGACGCTCGCCGCACACGTGAGGGGGCCGCTTCTCGAGCCCGCCGCGCTGCGGGTCGCCCAGAAGCTCGACTTCACTCCCCCGGCGCGCCCGCTGCCCTCCATCGAGCGGCTCAAGGGGCCGTTCGTGCACACGGCGTGGTCGCGGGACGGCCTGGCGCACGAGATCCGCGTGTCCCCCGAGTCGCCCGATTTCGTACGCCTCCTCGAGGTGCCGCCGCTCTTCGTACGCGCGCTCCTGATCGGCGAGGACGCCGGGTTCTACGGGCACCCCGGCATCGACCTCTCGGAGCTGCCGGTCGCCATCGCCACCAATCTCGCGCTCGGGACCTTCTCGAGGGGCGCCTCCACGATCCCGCAGCAGCTCGCCAAGAACCTCTTTCTCTCGCGTCGCAAGACGCTCAGCCGGAAGCTCGAGGAGGCCTCGCTCGCGCTGCTCCTCGACTCGTCGCTCGGCAAGTCGCGCGAGCTCGAGATCTACCTGAACGTGATCGAGTGGGGCCCCGGCGTCTACGGCCTGCGCCCCGCCTCCCGGCACTACTTCGCACGCGAGCCGACGCAGCTGACCCCGAAGCAGATGGCCTTCCTCGTCTCGCTCGTGCCGGGGCCGATCAAGTACCAGCGCTCGTTCGAGGGCGGCGTGGTGACACCGTTCTTCGAGGGTCTCGTGGCCACGCTCCTCGCGAAGCTGCGCTCCGTCGACGCGCTCACCGAGGAGGAGTACGCGGCGGCCCTCGCCGAGCCACTCGGTCTCCGAGTCGGTCTTCCGGTCAACGCGGCGCCGACGGAGCCGCCGGCGGCACCGTCAGGGCTTCCGCGGCGGGTGCGCGCCGCGGGGTTCAGGCCGCTCTCGGCGCCACCTTCTTCGTGACCAGGAGGACGAGCGAGCTGATCGCCCAGCTCACGAGCGGCAGGACCACGGCCGCGATCACCAGGTGCGCGAAGACGTGCGGCCAGTTCTTGCCATCGACCCCGCCGCTGAACTCGGGAGCGGCGTAGATGTTGTCCTGGCCGGTGACGATGGCGAGCACGACGGCGAGGGCCACCAGGCCCTCCCCGAGCAGGCTCTGGAAGAGCGAGAGGGGGTAGAGCTGCTTGTAGCTTCCGAAACCGCGCGTGTGCACGGCCACACCGTAGTAGAGCGTGCCCAGCAGCAGCACGACGGTGACGCTGAACCACCTGGCGGTCGCGTTGGGCGTGCCGGCAAGCGAAAGGGCGAAACGCACGACAAAGACCACGACGATCGCGACCAGGAACAACCTCTGGAAGGACAGATACTGTCCGACGCCCGGCCCGCCTGGAGACCCGGGGGAGGCGCTCCAGGCGGGCCGCAACACCCCTACGGCCTCGGCTCGAGAACGATCTCCCGCGCGAGCCGGTCCCCGATGATCTCCCGGATCTCGCTTCGCTCCTTGTAGCCCTGCATCTGCTTCGCGTCGTCGCCCTCCGTCTTCTGGGCCAGGGCGTCGGCCTTGGGCTCGTTCGCCTCCATCGTGGCCAGGTCCTTGTACTCGGTCATGAGGATGATGTTGTAGTCGGCCGGGGCGTGGCCCTCGGTGGTGAGCACCTTGTAGGAGAGGATCAGCCCCTCCTTCTTCGCCGCCTCCTGGTTGGCCTTCCACGTGGTGGCGATGTAGTTGAGGTAGGCCACCTCCATCCCCGGCTTCATGCGGATGAACGCCAGGGACCACGCGCTGCCCGGACGGAACGGGCGCCGTACCTGCGCGTACACGGAGAGGCTCGTCACTGCGATCAGGAGCGCCACCACCCCTGCGAGGATCTTCTTGCTCGGGTTCATCGTTCTCTTTCTCCTGGCGGCACCGCCCCATCAAGACGCGGGGGACGCCGGACACAGCCAACTGCTCGCGGCCGGGAAGCCCGGCCGAAGGCCTCTTCAAGACGACTGTTCTGGAAGGCGAATCTGACCGAGCGTAGTCCCCGGGACCGGTCCCGTCAAACCGCCCCTGACCAGCCGGGACCAGACGCGGCCACCGGGTCTCCGGGATTCGCGAGCGACCCGGCCGCAGTGCGGCGGAGCGTCAGGATCAGGATCTCGCCGCGGGTGTTGAATCGGACGGGAACCCCGGACGTGCCCGCCCCGGCGTTGGTGATGCCCACCATGCCCCGGTGCTTCCAGGTCCCCCGGTAGAAGCGCCGCCCCCGCGAGAGGTGCTTGATGAGCGGTCGGCCGCCCGGCAGGCAGACCTGTCCCGCGTGCGTGTGCCCGCACAGGTAGAGGTCGACGCCGAGGTCGGCGGCGATGTCGAAGGCCTCTGGCGAGTGCACGAGCGCGATCGTGAACAGGGTGCGCGCCGCCTCGAGCGCGTGCACCGCCTGGTCGGTGAAGTAGTAGTGGACGTCGTCCGTGCCGACGACCTGCAGGACGTCCGGTCCCCGGGTGAGCCTCACGCTCTCGTTGACCAGCATCCGGATGCCCATGGCCTCCATGGGCCCGACCATGTGGCAGTCGTCGTGGTTGCCGAGGATGCCGAGCACCCCGTGCCGGCTGCGCACGCGCGAGACGAGCGGCCGCAGCCGGTCCATCGTGGGGCGGATCGGGCCGTGCAACTCGGTGCGGTAGTCCCCCGTCAGGACGCACAGGTCGAACTCCCGCGCGCCGACCCGCTCGAGGATGGCCTCCTCGAGTCCCGGCATGCCGTCGAGGTGGAGGTCGGACAGGTGCAGGACGGTGAAGCCATCGAAGGCGGCGGGCAGCCCCGGCAACTCGACGTCCATTTCGCGGACGGCGATGTCCCAGGCGTTGCGCACGCCCCGCTCGTGCTGGCGGGTGAGCTTCAGCAGGACATCGAGCGTCCTCATGAGGAAGAGCAGGGCGTACCAGTGGTGTGGGCCCTTGCCGCCGTACCGCCGCGACTTGCGGTTCTCCGTCTCCATGCGAAAGCGGTTGACCGCCCAGATGAGCCGGGGGGCGACGGCGGCGCCCGCCTCGGGGAGGAGCAGCGGGGAAGCCTCGAGAGCGGCGCCGGTCACCCCACGAGCATACGCCCGCGAGCTACCGCGGCCCGCCCGCCCCCAGGAACGTGCCCTGCCGAAGCTCCTCGAAGGCCTGTCGAAGCTCCGCCTGCGTGTTCATCACGATCGGCCCGTACCACGCGACCGGCTCCGCGAGCGGCTTCCCCGACACCCGGAGGAATCGGATGCCTTGATCGGCCGGACGGACATGGGGACCTCCTTCACGGGGACCTTCTACCACGGCCCCGGGATCTCGTCGCTCGGCCGACCTTGTCGAGTCCACCCACGGGGAGCAGAATCAGCCGACGAGGCGATCGTGACGAGAATCCGGTTGCCCGTGAAGAGAGGTGTCCCGTGCACGGCTCGAGACTGACGGCGGCGGCCGCCGCCGTGGTGATCGTCGTCGCGTGCGCCACCAACCCCGCCACCGGCAAGAAGCAGCTGATGCTGATCAGCGAGGCCCAGGAGATCGCGATGGGCAAGGCGGCCGACCAGGAAGCGGTCGCCGCGTACGGCCTCTACCCGGACCCGGAGGTCCAGGCCTACGTGAACGGGCTCGGCCGGCGCCTGGCCGCGAAGTCCGAGCGGCCCAGCCTGCCCTGGAGCTTCAAGGTCGTCGACGATCCCGCCGTCAACGCCTTCGCCCTGCCCGGCGGGTACATCTACGTCACCCGCGGCATCATGGCGCACCTGCGCTCCGAGGCCGAGCTGGTCGCGGTCATGGGCCACGAGATCGGCCACGTGACCGGCCGCCACTCGGCGAGCCAGATGAGCAAGCAGACGCTCGCGATGGGCGGCCTCGTCCTGGGCATGGCCGTGAAGCCCGAGCTGCAGGAGTTCGCCGGCCTCGCCCAGCAGGGCCTCGGCCTGCTGTTCCTGAAGTTCGGGCGCGACGACGAAAACCAGGCCGACGAGCTCGGCCTGCGCTACATGACCCGCGTGGACTACGACCCCCGGGAGATGCTCGGGGTGTTCGGCATCCTCGACGGCGTGACACGCGCGGAAGGCGGCGGCGCCCGCATGCCCGACTGGCTGTCCACCCACCCCAGCCCCGGGAACCGCCTCACGCGGATCCAGGGCCAGATCGCCGCCACCGGGGCCTCGGGCACGGTCGTCAAGCGCGCGGAGTACCTGCGCCGCCTCGACGGGATGGTCTTCGGCGAGAACCCGCGGGAGGGCTTCTTCCGGGAGAACGCCTTCTACCACCCCGACCTCCGCTTCCAGGTCTCGTTCCCGCGCGGCTTCCAGACGCAAAACCAGAAGCAGGCCGTGGTGGGGGTGAGCGAGGCGCAGGACGCGCTGATCGCCCTCACCCTCGCCGCGGCGGCGTCGGCGGAAGAGGCGGCGCGCCAGTTCTTCTCGCAGGAGGGAGTCCAGGCCGGTCGCTCCGGACGCGACACGATCGGCGGCCTGCCCGCATACACGTCCTTTTTCGAGGCGGCGACCGAGCAGGGCGCTCTCCTGGGCGAGGTCTCATTCGTGTCCTACGACGGCAAGGTCTACCAGCTCATGGGCTACGCGCCGGCCGCGAGGTTCTCGGCGTACCAGCGGGCGTTCGACGCATCCCTCCGCAGCTTCTCCCGCCTCACGGACTCGCGCTACCTGAACGTCCAGCCCAAGCGGCTCGAGCTCGTGAGCCTGGAGCGCCAGATGGCTCTGCCGGAGTTCGGCCGCGCTTACCCCTCGACGGTCGAGCTCGGGACGATCGGCCTCATCAACGGCGTCGGCGCGAACCAGATGCTCCCGGGCGGGGAGCTGGCCAAGCGCGTGGTCGGAGGCCGGCTGCCGGAGTAGGCCCGTGGTCTGCCCCACGCCACCAGCAAACCGCCAGTCGAGCGCGTCGAGCGCGCCTCGCCATTGACAGACCCACGGGCGAGGCGTAGAGACTAGGGCCAGCTCCTTTTCGACGAGCACGATCCGCTCCCAGAATCCTGCCCGCCGCGACGTCACGTCGTGAGGTGTCGATCCGGACTACCGCGCTTCCCGAATCAGGTAGGAGGTCAATCATGCGCGCACTCGTCGTCCCGTCGTCGCTGGTCGCGCTGGCGCTCGTCACGCCGCTCGCTTCGGCTGGGCCCGCCCCGGCCGGGCCGTCCGTCACGGTCCAGCAGAGCGGCACCATCAACCGCCTGCAAGCCGTCAGCCCCGTCACGCCGCGCATCGTGTGGGTCAGCGGCCTCGGCGGTACCTTCGCCGTGACCACCGACGGCGGCGCCACCTGGCGCGCCGGTGTCGTGCCCGGCGCCGAGACGCTGCAGTTCCGCGACGTGCAGGGCGTGAACGCGCGCGTCGCGTATCTCCTCTCGGCCGGCGTCGGGACCGACTCCCGCGTCTACAAGACCGAGGACGGTGGCGTGACCTGGACGCTCCAGTTCCAGAACCAGGCCCCGTTCGGCTTCTACGACTGCTTCGCGTTCTGGACGCAGAAGCGCGGCATCACGATGGCCGACGCCATCGACGGCCGCTTCCCCATCGTCCGCACCACGGACGGGACGGCCTGGGAGGACATCGGCGACGCGTTGCCGGAGGCCCTGCCCGGCGAGGGCGCGTTCGCTTCCAGCGGCACCTGCGCCGCGACGCAGGGTGGACAGCGCGCGTGGCTCGCCACCGGCGCCGCGGAGCGGTCTCGCATCCTGGCGACCGTCGACGGCGGCGAGACGTGGGAGGCCTACGACCTGCCCATCGTCCAGGGCACGCCGATCTCCGGCGCGTTCAGCGTCGACTTCCGCGACGCGTTCCGCGGGATCGTCGGCGGTGGCGACCTGATCGCACCTGACGCGTTCACCGACAACGTCGCCCGTTCGAGCGACGGCGGCCAGACCTGGCAACTCGCCGCTCACCCGACGTTCCCCGGGGCGATCTACGGCCTGGCCTACGTGCGCGGACTCCAGAGGACCGTGGTCGCCACCGGGCCCGCGGGCGTGGCGTGGACGCCAAACGAGGGCGACACGTGGTTCAGCGTGCCGGGGCTCACCGGCTTCTGGGCCGTGGCGTTCGCAAGCCCGCAGGCCGGGTGGCTCGTGGGCACGCAGGGACGCATCGTCAAGCTCAGCTTCTGAGGACGGGCCCTCACGCAACGGTCGCACTCGAGGAGAGTGACCGGATCCGGTTCGGCGCGGTAACGCTGACATACCGGGCTCGATGCCCTGCCATCGACCATAACCAGGCGAGCGTAATGGATCCTCGCCTCGGGCGCGTCGGCCGGCTCCCGAGCAAGGCCCGCGACGGTCCCCTGGTTCAGACCGACGGTCGGTGGAATGATGGACGAACCTGTGATGGAAGCTGCTCCGGGTCCGGTCACACATCGCGGGTTCATCCTGCAGCCGACCTACCGCGTCGAGTCGGGCCTCCCCGTCGTGCACCTCTACGGACGACTCGAGGACGGGCGCTCGTTCCTCGTGCGCGACCGCCGGCCGGTCCCCCGCTTCTACGTCGCGAAAGACGACGCGGCGCGCGCGGGGGAGCTGGGGGCCCGGAGGCAGGCTTCGGTCGACCGGGTCACCCTGCTCGGGCGGCCCGCCGTGCGCATCGAGGTGGCAGAGCCCGCGGACACTCCCCCGCTGCGCGATCGTCTGGCGAAAGCGGGCATCCCGACCTACGAGGCCGACGTCCGCTTCGCCACGAGGTACCTCATCGACCGTGGGATCCGGGGCTCCCTCGCGATTCACGGTGACGGGCGATCGGTCCCCGGTCTCGGCCTCGTCTTCGAGGACCCTGAGGTCTCTCGCGCCGACTGGACGCCGCGGCTCTCCGTCCTCTCCCTCGACATCGAGACCGATCCCGCGGCCCGACGGCTGCTCGCGATCGGCCTTCACGGGTGCGGCGCGTCCGAGGTGCTCCTCCTGACGCCTCCGGGCCGCGCGTGCCCGAGCGGGGCGCGTCCCTTCGCGAACGAGAAGGACCTGCTCGCCGCCTTCTGCGCCCGCGTGCGCGCACTGGACCCCGACGTGCTCACCGGCTGGAACGTGGTCGACTTCGACCTCACCGTTCTCGACCGGCTCGCGGCCCGGCACCGGGTGCCACTCGAGCTGGGACGGGGGCCGGGCACCCTTCGCCTGCGCTCACAGGGCGGGCCGCGGGGGGCGCGCCAGGCCACGATCCCCGGCCGCGTCATCCTCGACGGGATCCAGCTCCTGCGCGGCGCTTTCGTCCGGATGGGCGACTACGGCCTCGACGCGGTGGCCCGCACCGTCCTGGGCGAAGGCAAGACGCTCGCCGGGCGCGGCCGCGCCGAGGAGATCCTGCGCCTCTTCGACGAAGACCGCGAGCGCCTCGTGGAGTACAACCGAACCGACGCCCGCCTCGCCCTCGAGGTGCTCGAGCGGCTCCGCCTCGTCGACCTCGCGGTCGAGCGCAGCCGACTCACCGGCCTACCCCTCGATCGCGTCGCCTCCTCGATCGCCGCCTTCGACTTCCTCTACCTCTCGGAGCTCGGACGGCGAGGGGTCGTGGCCCCGAGCGTCCCCGCGGAGACCGACGTCGCGGAGGCTCAAGGCGGAGGACACGTCCTCGAGCCCCTCCCCGGGCTCTACACGAACGTCGTCGTGCTCGACTTCCGGAGCCTCTACCCGAGCCTCATCCGCACCTTCGAGATCGACCCCCTGAACCTGGTGCGGCCCGAGGCCGGCCAGGGAGACGTCGATCCCATCGTGGCTCCGAACGGCGCGGCCTTCGCCCGTCGGAAGGGGATCCTGAGCGAGATCCTCGACGGGCTCCTGCCCCGTCGCGAGGAGGCGCGACGGGGCGGCGACTCCGTCAAGAGCCACGCCATCAAGATCCTGATGAATTCCTTCTACGGCGTCCTCGGGACGCCGGCTTGTCGCTTCTACGACGCGCGCCTCGCCAACGCCATCACGAGCTTCGGGCGCGAGGTGCTGGTCTGGTGCCAGCGCCGGATCGAAGCGGGGGGCGTGCGGGTGCTGTACGGCGACACCGACAGCCTCTTCGTGGAGACCGGCGCCGCGGACGCCGGGGCGGCGCGAGCTTTCGGCGAGACGCTCGCCGCCGCCCTCAACCGGGACCTCGCGCGGCACATCGCGGACCGCTGGCGGGTGACGAGCCGCCTCGACCTCGCCTTCGACCGGCTCTACCTGCGCCTCTGCCTGCCGGCCATGCGCCACGGCACGGCCGGGGCGCGAAAGCGCTATGCCGGCCTCGTCGACGCGTCCGGCGGCACGCGGGTCGTGTTCACCGGCATGGAGGCCGTCCGCGGCGACTGGACCGATCTCGCCAAGGACGTGCAGCGCGAGATCTACACCCGGCTCTTCACCGACCGGCCCGTCCTCGAGTACCTGCGCGAGGTGGTTGCCGACCTGCGCCGAGGGCGCTTCGACGACCGGCTCGTCTACCGAAAGTCACTGCGAAAGGCCCCGGAAGCCTACACCGCCACGACCCCGCCCCACGTCGCCGCCGCCCGCAAGATGGGGCGAAAGCCACGCGGCCGGGTGGCCTACGTGATCACCACCGACGGCCCGGAGCCCGCCGACGACCGGCGCCACCCCGTCGACCACGAGCACTACGTGGACAAGCAGCTGCGCGCGGTCGCGGAGCCGGTGCTGGCGCTTCTCGGTCAGGACTTCGCCGACGTCACCGGCTCGGGAAAGCAGCTGCCGCTCTTCTGAGCCGCCGCCGAGCGGGTTGCGCCGGTCGCGTACGTCACCGTGGAGTGTTCATGTCCGTCTGGATCTCCGATGCGGTCAGGGCCCGATTGAACACGTGGACTTCGTCGATGGTACCCAGGAAGTTGAACGAGCCCGGGGTTTCCCGTTCTCTGGGCGATGTTCACACCGAACGTCGAGTTGTACTGGGAAGAAGGTACCGTCCCGTCGAGAACCCCGTCGTCGAGCACACCATTGAGGTAGATCGAGAGAGTCCTCGCGGTGGCATCGTAGACACCCGCGACGTGGTACCAGGTGCCCGTCGTGAGGACGGTGCCGCCGTACCTCTGTATGGCATTGCTGCCATTCGAGCTGATCTGGATGGCCGCCGTGCGCACTCCGGTGTCCGCGCTGGTCTTCAGTTGCCATCCCGCCGGGCCGAGCTTGGCGACGATCGCGCCGTCGTCCGCCGGGTTCGACGAGATCTTGATCCAGGCGGTGAGCGTCATGCTCCCCGTGAGCTGCAGCGCTGGCGGGTTGCCCAGGTCGACGTAGGCTGGACCCGCTGAAGGCCAGGGCGTTCCCGTACTGCCCGGCCGTCCAGGTCGGTCCGTTCACCAGGGTGCCGGTGTAGTTGTTCCCGGAGATGTCGGCCGTCGTGGTGCCGGACCCCTCGCCCAACCGGTAGCCGGCGACGAGGCCGGGCGGGAGCGGGTTCTGGCTGACGTCGTAGGTCGCCACGTACGATTGCGCAGTGCTGGGCACCACGATCGTGTGCTGCTGCGTGCCGCCGTCGGACCACGAGGAGAAGGTGTACGCGCTCTGGCCGACGGTCTGGTCGGGGCGCTCGATCGTGTGGGTGAAGCCGATCAGCGTGTCGTAGACGAACGGCGTGGTGTGAGGAATGCCGTCCAGGCTCAGCTTCAGCCCGGTCGGCAGAGCGTCGAACGAGAGGTTGACCTTGTCCGGGTAGACGATGACCGACTGAGAGGCCTGCAGCCCGTCCGAGTCGGTGACGGTGAGGGTGATCTGGTATCGGGTGTTCCCGCTGAAGTCGTGGCCGCTGGTGGGAATCGTGAAGCTCCCCGCCTTGACCCCCGTCTGCGGCAGCGCCGGGTGCACGTGCCCCTCGTGCAGGAAGTCGATGTTCCAGGTGAACGCGGCGGGGCCCAGCACGCCGTCTTCCGCATCGGTGGCGTCGCCGCTGAAGTAGATCGTGTCTCCCGCCCGGAACAGCGCCCCGTTGTCGGGTGCGGTGATGGTGGGCACGGGCTTGCTGCCGACGCTGATCGTGATCGACGTCGAGAGCGTGGTGCTGGTGCCGTCCGACACGGCGAGCCGGGCCGAGTAGCGACCGTTGCTCGCGTAGACGTGCACCGGGTTGGCCTCGGTAGAGGTCTGGCCGTCGCCGAACGTCCATGAGATAGGACAGAGGGTCCCCTTCCGGGATCCGAACGTGCCGGCGCTCGAGAAGGTCACCGTCAGCGGAGCGAGGCCTTCCGCCGTGTCGGCGCGAAGCCACCGCCGCCGGCGGCTGGTTGCGACTGGATGAACCGGATTCTCCGGATCTTGCTGACCCCCGTCTGTCCCGGTCGTGTCCGAGTAGCCGAGGTCCACGTAGTAGAGCGCCCCGTCGGGTCCCTCGCTCAGGTAGACGATGTCCCCGTAGGGCCCGTCGGGAGATCCGTCGGGCGGCTCGAAGTTGAAGACCCCGGTGACATTGCCGCTGGCATCGAAGGTCAGCCGCTTGATCCAGTTCTGGGCGTAGTCGGCGAAGAAGTAGTTGCCGTAATACGTGGCCGGGAACTGGCTCCCCCGGTAGACGAAGCCGCCCGTGATCGCGGCGTCCCTTCCGTTGTGCGGGTAGGCGTAGATCGGACTCGTGTACGCCGGATCGGACCCGCACGAGAAGCCCTCGCAGACGGGCCAGCCGTAGTTCGCGCCGGCGACGCCGACGTTGACCTCTTCCTCGGCCGTGGAGTAGACGTTGCCCCCCACGTCGCCGATGTAGAGCCGCCCGGTCGGGCCGTCGTAGGAAGCGCGGTAGGGGTTGCGCAACCCGAGCGCCCAGACGGCGTCGTAGTTCGGGCCGGCGCCGTCGTAGAAGGGATTGTCCGTGGGCACCGAGCCGTCCGCGTTGAACCTCAAGACCTTGCCTCGGGGGCTGCTCAGCAACTGGGCCTGCATCCGGCGTCGAAGTGCTCGCCGGTCGTCGACGTAGAGCTTTCCGTCGTTGCCGAAGTTCATCGCCCCCCCATGGTGCTCGGTGTTGGCGTCCACCGGATCCTGGTAGATCACGAACTCGCTTCCGGCGACGGTGCCGGAGAGATCCGCGGTCGCCGTGAAGCGGGACACCCGGTCGCGGTTGGGGGAGCCCAGCGTGTAGAAGACGTAGTAGTAGTGATTGGTCGCGAAGCCGGGATCGAGCACCATGTCCATCAGTCCCTGCTGCCCGTTCAGCGTGCCGATGTTCGTGAGCACCAGGAACGGAGTGGGGTCGACCTGCCAGGTGCCGGGATGGACCTTGCGGATCGTGCCTCCCAGCTGCAGCACGAGGAGATCGCCGTTCGGCAGGAACTTGATGGCCGTGGGCAGGTTCAGGCCCGACACGAGGACCTCGTTCTGGAACACTCCGGAGGAGCCCGCCGGGCTCGTGGTGAACACGAAATCGTCGGACACGACCAGGCGGCTGCCGGAGTCGACCGACCGGACCCGGTAGTGGTAAGTCGTGTTCGGGGTCAAGCCGGAGAGGGTCTCGAGCATGATTCAGCGTGGCGCCGGCATCCAGCGGGGTGACGGAGCCGTAGTCGGGCGTCGTTCCGTACTCCACCTGGGAGTTCGACGGTTGATCGGTGTCCCAGCTCACCAGCGCGGAAGTCGCGGTGATCGAGGTGGCGTCCACGTTGCTGATCACGAAAGGAGGGGTGCTCACCGGAACCGGTGTCGACAGCGGCGAGACGTTCCCCGCCGCATCCCGGGCCGACACGGTGTACGAGTAGGCTCGTGGCCGGGGCGAGGCCGGAGTCCAGGAAGGACGGAGCGGTGGGAGTGCCCGACCTGTGCTCCGTCCCGGAAGACGTTGTAGCCGGTCACCGCGACATTGTCGGTGGAGGCCGTCCAGGACAGGGCTGACCTCGGTCGAGGACACCGCGGTGGCTACGACATTCGCCGGCTGGCTCGGGGGCGTCGTATCCGCGCCCGCGAGCGTCTTGAATGTGTTGTTGGCACCCGACCCGCTCGTTGCCCGCCGCGTCGCGCGATCGCACGCGGTAGTTGTAGGTCGTCAGCGCGGCCAGGCCGGACAACGCGACGCTGTGGGACGTCAGCAGTGCCGGGTCGAGCGCGGTGGAGGACCCGTAGGACGTGGTGGTCCCGTACTGCACCTGCGACGTCGCGGGCTCGCTCGTGGTCCAGCCGATGGTCGCCGACGAGCCGGTGATGTTGGAGGAGCCCACCCCCGAGATCGTGGGCGCGGTGGCGTCGTAGACGATCGTGTCGGTGGCCGCGGCCGACCAGTTGCCCGGGGCGTCCTTGAACTGGGCGTACACGGTCTTGGTCCCCGCGCCGCTGCTCAGCGTCCACGTCTTCGTGGGGGCATAGGCCTCGGCCGCCGAGTAGGAGGTGCCGGTGTTCGAGAAGCGCATCTGGGTCACGCTGCTCAGCGCATCGACCGCGGTCAGGGTCAGCGTGGCGGCGCGGCTGTTGGTGGCCGCCGCCCCCCCGTTGATGACGACGCTCCCCGTCGGCGCCTGGTTGTCCACGACGACGTTGACGTTGGCGCTGACCGTCGAGTTGCCGGCCGCGTCCCTCGCTCGCGCGGCGATCACGTGCGGCCCGCTCGTCGTGGCCGGTGGTGTTCCACGTCACCGAGTACGGGGACGTCGTGTCCTCGGCGCCCAGGTTCGCACCGTCCAGCAGGAACTGGACGCCCGACACGCCGACGTTGTCCGATGCGGAGGCCGAGACGGTGACCGCGGTTCCACGGACGGTGGCGCCGGCGGCGGGCGCGGTGACCGAGACCGTCGGAGGGGTCGCGTCCGAGCCGCTGGTCACGCTCAGGGAGAAGGTCGTCGTGCGGGACAGAGACGCCGCGGTCCCCGTGACGGTGATCGTGGAGGTGCCGACCGGCGTGGACGCGGTGGTGGTGAGGGTCAGGGTGGTCGTGCAGGCGGGGCTGCAGCCGGTCGGCGAGAACGCCGCCGTCGTGCCCGCCGGCAATCCCGAGGCCGCGAACGACACCGGCTGGGTAGGCCCGGACACCAGGGTGGCGTTGATGGCGTTCGTCACCGAGGAGCCGCGCACGACCGACTTGTTGCCGCCGTTGGAAAGGCTGAAGTCGAAGGCCGCCGCTGGCGTGGTGGCCGGCACGGGGGCCGACGGGGTGGACGTGTTGCCGGCGGCGTCGTAGGCGGCCACCGTATAGGAGTAGGTCGTGGACGCGGCCAGCCCCGTGTCGGAGTAGGAGGTGGTGGCCGTCGTCCCGACCGACGTTCCGTTCCTGAACACCGTGTAGCCGGCGACGGCGACGTCGTCGGTGGACGCGGTCCAGGTGAGGTTGACCTGGGACGCCGAGGCGGGCGTGGCGGCGAGGTTCGTCGGGGTCGAGGGCGGCGTCGTGTCGCCGGCTCCGCCGCCAACCGGCGTGCTCATGTCCGCCTGGATCTCGGCGAGGTCGAGGGCACGGCCGTAGACGCGGACATCATCGACGGTCCCGCGGATGTAGAAGCCGCCCGTCCGTCGGCCGACGTTGGCGTTGACGCTCGAGGCCCGCTGGGAGGCCGGAACCGTCCCCGAAAGCGCCCCGTTGTCGAGGACTCCGTTGACGTAGATGTTCAGCGTCCGCGCCACGGCGTCGTAGACGCCGGTGAGGTGGTACCAGGTGTTCAGCGTGCGGACGGTATTGCTGTAGCGCTGGATCGGCACCACCACTGGAGTTGGTGATGGCCACCGCGAAGGTCCGCACCCCCGTGTCGGGACTGGACTTCAGCTGCCAGCCCGAGCTGCCGTCCGACTTGGCGACGATCTGCCCGTCATCCCCCACGTTGGCCGTCTCGTAGACCCACGCCGACAGGGTCATGCTGCCCGTGAATCTGCAGTACCGTGGGATTGCCCAGGTCGACGTAGGTGTTGGACCCGTTGAACGACAGCGCCGCGCCGTTCCGGCCCACCACCCAGGCAGGGCCGTTGATCAGGTTGCCCGTGATCCCGTTCCCCGAGGAGTCGGCCGTCGTCGAGCCGGTTCCCTCGGGGAATCCGTAGCCTGCGACAAGACCTGTGGCCGCGTGGGCCGTCGGGAGCTGGAGTGAGGCTGCCCAGGCCGCGAGCACCCCGAGCGAGAGAAGAAGCGCCAGTCGAGGGCTCCTTCCGCCGCGAGCCAAGGAATGCCGCCCCTGACGCTCAGATCCACTCAATTCGGCCTCCAGTCTTTCCCTGCCACTCGACGTAGCGACGGCGCAGGTTACGTCCCGTTTCCTCGCTCCTCCCACGGTCCCCGGGGGCCGAGCGTCCACCAGAACCTCCAAGCGAGCAGACGGACACCGGCCGCTTCTACCTGGCCGGGAGACGCAGTGCTCCCCGGAGTACGTCCTCTCTGGATCGAAGTGCCTTCAGTGTGCCAGAGTGCCCGGGGATGTCAAGAGGACCGAGGGCCGCCAAGGGGCGGAGCACGAGACTGGCCACGAGTCCATCGCGGTGTCAGTTCTTCACCGTGATGCGGCTGACGATCGGCCGCGTGGCGGGGTCCTTCTGCAGGGCATCGAGGATGGCGCTGGCCGGGAGCACGCGCTCGTGCTCCCTCCAGCTCGGCGTCCGCCGGACCCCGGTGTCGGGGACGCCGGCGATGAGGATGCCGGCCACGCATTGGTCGCCCTCGTGGTCGTAGACGGGACCTCCGGAATTGCCGCGGAAGGTGTCCGCCACGATGCCCATGCGCGGCTGGAAGCCGTCGAGCACGCTGCGGAAGAACCGCCAACGGATGCCGCTCGCGTCGGCCTGGAGCACGTAGCTCTTGTCGAATTGCTCCATCACTTCCGCTCGCTCGGGCTTGTCGAGGAAGTCCGCTTCGACATCCAGACGCAACTGGTAGAACTGATCGCGGTCCATCACGCGATACGGAAGATAGACGCGCGCGTTGTCGTGGACGGTCAGCCGGTCGCCTCGGGGGTATCCGACGACGTAGATGGCCTCGCCTCGCGCCATGGGCGTGGACCGCAGGCACTGAGGCCTTGCATGGTCCGGCGCCGGGGCCGGGAGCTCGCCGAGCGGAGGGCCGATGCGGACGATCGCGAAGTCGAGGAGGCCCTCGCTGAAGGCGCCGTTCAGGAGGTCGGGCCACAGCGTGGGGGCCGGCGCCACGGGTTCGAGAATGGGGCTGCGCCGGATGGGCGACGGCACCCCGTTCTCCTGCTCCGCGTAGTCGAACCAGACCTCGAGCTCGGTGGGCGGCCTCGGCGGCGGTCCGGAGAAGCAGTGTCCGGCCGTGAGCACGAGGTCGGCGGCGATCAACACCCCGCTGCAGAGGGCGCTCGTCTGGCCGGGCAGGCCGAGGGCCACCACCGCCGGCGACTGCTGGTGGATCCGCCCGTAGCGCCAGGGGGCGTAGTTGTCCGACGGCCCGTAGAGTGCCTTGTATTGGACGTCGCTCGTGAAGACCTCGGCGATACGGGGACGAATCCGGGTCCATTCCCTCGCCGTCGCCGTGGCCGCCACGAGGTCCCCGGCCGTCGTCGCCCGGTGGTATTCCGCGACGATCGCGTTGACGGCCTCGCGGGTGACCTCCGCGGCCTCCGACGGTCCGCGAAGCGTTCGCTCCGTGACTCTCGCCGCGCCGGGCTTGATGGCCTGGTCGATCGTCGTGAGGATCGCAGCTACGGCGTTCTGCACGTCCTGCGGCGGCTGCGGATCCTGGGGCCCACCGCGTCGCCGGCTCACGCCGCAGCCCGTAGCTCTCGACCGCGAGTCGTCCCTGGCCGTCGAGCCGTCCCTTGACCTCGAGAGGCAGGCCGACGGCGAGCGCGCCGACCTTCTCGGGATTGCCCACCGGCACGGAGGGCAGGCCGACGTCGCCCGGCACGAACACATAGCTGCCACGGGCGCGTTCGACGAACTGCCCCTCGACGGAGCCCGCGGCCGGGCGACCCGGGACGTCCTGGGACACGAGCAGGCGGCGGAGCCGGTCCCGGGCCACCTTCAGCTCCAGGGCCCGGTTTCGCTCGTCTTCCACCTGAGCCGGGGACGGCCGTGGCGCCATGAGCGCCAGGGCCAGGACCACGAGGAAGTGGACCCGACGCAGGGGCAGCCGGTGACGCATGGATCCTCCTCCTCCCGTTCACGGACTGAACGGCCCGTGACCCGCCATCCTGGAATCCTGTGTGGAGATCAGATACACCTATGATACTCATTCTCTCCAACCAGCAGCCGGCCAGGACGTGGCAGATCGCCGGGCGCCGCTGCCCGGACCAACGGAGGAGGCAGCCATGCGGTCATCGCGCACCGCGGTTCGTGCCATGGCGTGCCTGGGGCTCGCGCTCGGCCTCGGAGCCAGCGCGATCCCGGCCCAGACGGTGGACGCTCAGCGTCCGGTCGACACGGTGCAGCTGGACCAGGCGCCGGCGCCGGGCACGACCCAGAAGATCGTCGGCGGGAGTCCCGCCGCCCCGGGCCGCTACCCCTTTCAAGTGGCTCTGATCGTGGCCCGGACGCCGGAGGGCAGGGAGCAGCTGGGGCAGTTCTGCGGTGGATCCCTCGTCAGCACCCGTTGGGTGCTCACGGCCGCCCACTGTGTCCCCAACACCCGGCCCGAAGAGGTCGACGTCTACATCGGCTCCACCGTCCTCCCGTCCGGCCAGGGCGCGGGCGGCGGGACGCTCGGCGTCCGGCGCCACGTCTCGAACGTCGTCTCGCACCAGTCCTACGACCCCGACACGAACGACAACGACATCGCCCTGCTGAAGCTCACCGACCCCGCGCCGAACCAGCTCGCTCCGGCGGTGCTGGCGAGTTCGGAGGTGGAGAGGAGCAAGGGCGAGCCGGGGGCCAGGGTGACCGTGATCGGGTGGGGGGCGACCCGCGAGGACGGCCGCACGACGGCCAAGCTGATGGAGGTCGAGGTCACGGTCCAGAAGCGGGAGGCGTGCCAGGCGAACTACAAGGTCGTGGTGCCCGCCAGCCGGGTCACCGAGAACATGTTCTGCGCCGGAGAGCCGGCGGGCGGCAAGGACAGCTGCCAGGGGGACAGCGGAGGCTTCATCGGCGCTCCCCTCGGCGACGGCAGGTTCGTCCAGCTCGGCGTGGTGAGCTGGGGCATCGGGTGCGCGAGACCCGGCCTCTTCGGCGTCTACACCCGCGTCTCGAAGTACGAGGCCTGGATCGCCGAGATGCTGCGGTCCTTCTGACGACCGTCGTGCGGGGGTCCGTCTTCGTCCTGCTCGCCTTCGCGGTCTTCGGCCGCGGTGCCGGCTCAGCCCAGGAGGCGCCGGCCTCCCCGGCCCCGGCGATCGCGGCGCTGCGTGCCGAGGCGGAGGCCCTGGCGGCGCGCGGGGAGGCCGATTCCCTCGGGCTCGCGAACGCCCTGGAGGGCCTCGCTGCACGCGCCCTCGAGCTCACGGAGCCCGAGGCCGCCGCCCTCGGGAGGGAGCTGCTCCGGCGAGCTCTCGCGCTGCGCGAGAAGGCGGTCGGCGCTGACCACTTCTCTCTGGTCCCGACGCTCGAGCAGCTGTCCGCCCTCGCGTACGACGCGGGCGACTGGGCCGGCAGCACGGACCTCGACCGGCGCGTCCTCGCCCTGCGGATCACGGAGCAAGGCAAGCGCCACGTCGATGTCGCAAGCGTTCGACAGAACCTCGCCCTAGGCCTCTACCGCCTCAACCGCTTCAAGGACGCGGAGCCGCTCCTGCGCGCTGCCGTCAAGACCTTCGAGGGCCTCGAGCCCCCCCAGCCGGAGCAGACGGGCGACGCTCTCGGGTATCTCGCCGAGAACCTGCGGGCCCAGGGACGCTACCGGGAGGCGGAGCCGCTCTTCACCCGCGCTCTCGCCCTCGGACCCGGCGATCCCTCGACCGTTCTGAACGGCCTGGCTGGCCTGTACCGCGACCAGAACCGCTACGCGGACGCGCTCCACCGCCTGTCTCAAGCCCTCGCCATCGAGGAGGCGCGCAACCCGCCGATCCTGGCCGAGGAGGTGGCGCTCTGGAACAACATGGCGGAGCTCTACCGCTTCCAGGGCGACCTCCGCGAGGCCGAGCGCTACTACCGCCGGGCCGTCGACGGCGGCCGCGAGGCCTTCGGCTCCGACCACTCGCGCTACGGCACCCTTCTCAACCAGCTCGCGGAGCTCCTGCGCGAGGCGGGACGCCCGGGAGAAGCGGAGCCGCTCTACCGCGAGGCGCTGTCCGTCAAGCTGCGCGCGCTGGGCCCCGACCACCCGGACGTCGCCCACACCCACGAGGGCCTCGGGCGGCTGCTCGGGGCGACCGGACGCGACACGGAGGCGGAGGCGGCGCTGCGCGAGTGCCTGCGAATCCGCGAGCTCCGCCTCGGCCCCCCCCACCCCGACTCGGCCTCGGCCCGGCTCGCGCTCGCGGAGCTGCTGGACCGCAGCCCCACGCGCCGGGCGGAGGCGCTCGCGCTGCTCGACACGGCCATCGCCGACCTCGAGAGTTCCCCGGCCGAGGGCCTCGCGCGGGCTCGAGCCCTGGCGTTCCGCGCCCGCCTTCGCCGCCGGGCCGGCGAGAGGGAGAAGGCGCGGGAGGACCTCTCGCGAGCGCTCGAGATCGTCGAGCGTCTGCGACCCGAGGCCGGAGGCGGAGTCAGGACGCGCGCCCGCTTCGCCGCCGGCCATGCGGGAGAGTACGCACGCCTCGCGGGCTGGCTGGTCGAGGACGGCGACGTGGACGGCGCCTTCGCGGTGGTGGAGCGCGCCCGGGCCCGGGCGTTCCTCGACGAGCTCGCCGCCGGTCACGTGGACCTGAAGAGCGGAATCGAGCCGGAAGCGCGGGCGGCCCTCGAAGGGCGGGAGGCGCAGATCCTCTCCGACCTCACCGTCGCACGCGATCGCTTGTGGCGCCTCGACGCCGCACCGCAGGAGCAGGGCACGTCGGCGGAGCGCCGAGCGCTCGAGGACCGGGTGAGCGCCCGGGAGACGGAGTACCAGCGCCTCTACGAGGACATCCGGAACGCCAGCCGGCTGTGGCGAGGGCTCGGGGCGGGCGGAAAGACGGCCGGGGTTCCCGAGACGCAGGCCCGCCTCGTGCCCCGCGGCGGACTCGTCCTGTCGTACCTGGTCGACGAGGATCAGGTCCGGTTGTTCGTCGTCCCCGCGACCGGCCGGGGAGAGGTCGTCCGCCTCGTCGTCGCGGACGATGCGGCCTCGGACCTGGGTGTGGAGCCGGGGCCGCTCCGCGCGGCCGGCCTCCGGCGGATCCTGGCCCCGGAGTCCCTCGATCCCCAGGCGCCGGTCGGGTTGCTCGGCCGGCTGGGGCGCCGCCCCGTGACCGTCGGCTCGCGGCGCGACGTCGAGCCCGTCCTCCACGCCCTGTGGCGCGTCCTCCTCCCCGAGGCGGTCTGGAGTCGCGTTCAGGCCGGCACGGAGGTCGTCATCATCCCCGACGGGATCCTGCACCGGCTTCCCTTCGAGGCCCTCGTCGTTTCCCGTGGATCGGACGGCGCCCGGTTCTGGATCGACGAGCACGGGGGCCCGCCGGTGCGCTACGCCGCGTCCGCGACCGCGTTGCTGGCCCTCGGGGGCCGCCCGCTCCAGAGCGTCAACCGCAGGCTCGTCTCGGTCGCAGACCCGGCCGGGAGCCTGCCGGGGACGGCGCGCGAGGCCGAAGCCGTCGGCGCGGCCTTCCGGGCGAGGGGCCTCGATGGCCTCGTCACGTCTCTCGTTGGGCCCGAGGCCCGCGAGCCCCGGGTGCGGGACGCCGTTCAGCAAGGCCGTCACCTCCACCTCGCGACCCACGGGCTCGTGGACGAGAACCGGTCGGAGCTCTTCGCGAGCCTCGCCCTGGCCGCGCCGGCAGGGCCGGCACGCCCGGAGGACGACGGCCTGTTGCAGCTCCACGAGATCTACGACCTGCGCCTCGACGCCGACCTGGCGGTGCTGTCGGCCTGCGCGAGCCGGGTGGGCGAGGTGCTGGCCGGCGAGGGGCCGCTCGCGCTGTCCCGGGCGTTCCTGGCCGCCGGCTCTCGGCGCGTGGTGGCGAGCCTCTGGTCCGTCGAGGACGCCGCCACGGCGCACCTGTTCGCCGAGTTCTTCCGGGAGGTGGCCCTGGGCGAGGCTACGAAGACGCCGGTCGACTACACGGGGGCCCTGGCCCGGGCGAAACAGAAGGTCCGCGGCCGGCCCGAGTGGGCCGACCCGTTCTTCTGGGCGGCCTTCGTCCTCGAGGGAGCACCTTCAGGTCCGGGAAACGGGTCGGCCTCAGCGCGTCGGGGACCGTGACGGCAGCGTGGAAAGGACTGGTGACCGGCCGCCGAGCGGAAGGGAGCGCGTCGCCGGGCCGCTGGGCACCGGGGACTCGTCGTCGACCGCGACCGTGAGGATGTACTGCCCGGTGTCCTGCCCGTCGTCGACGAATCCGGCGGCGAACCACGTGAAGTCGATCACGTACTCGCGATTGCGGACCAGGCGGCTCAGCCTCACGCTGGCCATGGAGCACAAGTTGCCTGGCTGGCCATCGCGCTGGCTGCGGGCGAGGATCAGCGAGCGGCTTCGTGAATTCAGTGCGGGGTTGTTCGTATCGTCCGGCGGGTCGAGGTCCTCGAGGCCGAAGGTGGCATTGACGAGCGTCCAACCCCTCGACGAGCCCTCGAAGCGCTCGTATAGAGGCATCGTCGCCGACGGCGCCGTGGCGGCCTCCCGGCGGAAGACCTCGGCGACCGGGGGGTTGTTGTTGTAGCAGGCGTCGGTCGAGCGATCGACCCGATAGGCCTCGAGGTCCTCCGGGCGATCTCCGGGGTACGGGATGAGGTTGGCGTTGAAGAACGCGCGGTCGACCACGATGAGGTCGTCGATCGAGAGGTCGATCGAGCTGCTCCCGTCGGGGGGCGCCCCAAACCTGTCGTCGCAGGCCAGGAAGGTCAAGGTGGCGTTCGACCTTTGGGCCGTGAACACGAGGGAGTCGCTGCTCGCCACCTCTCCCGTGTGCACCGGACACTTGCTGAAGGTCGGGAAATCCCTCTTGCACCGCCGAGCCTTGACCCCGCCGGTGGAATCGGCGGCCAACCCGAGCCCCACCGCCAACCCGACGACCACGACACGACCGGCTCGTGACATGCCAACCTCCTCACTTCCTCTCGAACGGAGCGCGGGGGACCGGCTGGGCCAGGCTTCTCAGCTGGGGATCGAGTGGGCGAATGCTGCCAAACCGCGACGCAGGGTGTCAACAACCCGGATCGCGCCATCGCGCCATCCAGGGGCCGCCGCGGGAGCCGGTCCTTGACCGTGGCTCGGCCCCGGGGAGTAGCGTGCCGGCAAACGCTCGCGCGCGCTCGCGAGAGGAGGGCCATCATGCGTCATGGCTACCGCACGATGCCGACGACCTCGAGCATCGATCGCCGTGGTTTCGTGCGTGCCGCCGCCGTCGGCGCGGCCGCGGTCGGCGGCCTCGTGCTGGGCGTTCCGGCCTCCGGCGAAGAGAAGCCGGCCGCGACCGAGACGAACATCGGCGACTTCCTGAAGGTCCCGCGCACCCGCCTGTCCCTTCCCGGCCTCTTCCCGGGCCGTGTCGTCAAGGTCACGGACGCGCGCGTGCTGCGCGACGAGCGGGTGGACGCGAAGGTCGCCGCGGAGATGGTCGAGAAGGGGATCCGCACGCTGACCGGCAAGAGGATGAAGGACAGCTTCTCGCCTCTTCTTCTCGCCGCGACGACGTGGTCGGGATCAAGGTCAACCCGGTCGGGCCGCCGCTCATCCACACGAAGCCCGAGACGGTGGAGGCGCTCGTCGCCTGGCTCGCCGAGAGCGGGCTCCCGCAGAAGAACATCGTCATCTGGGACCGCTTCGAGCACATGCTGAAGGAGGCCGGCTACACGCCCGAGCGCTTCCCGGGCATCCGCATCGAGGGCCTGCAGACGATGGACGAGTCGGAGGGAGGGACGAGCTGGCGGGCCGCCGACGGCAGCCACGTCTCGGAGCGCCAACTTCGACCAGGAGGTCTTCTACCTGGCGAAGGGCGTCGTGGGGAAGAGCGTGCGCGGCTACGCGGACGACGCGTTCTACCACAACCAGCACGTGTTCACCGGCGAGAAGTCCTTCTTCGGGAAGCTCCTCACGCAGCGGCTGACGAAGATCGTCAACGTGGCCGCCTTCAAGAACACGGGCAACGGCGTCTCGATGGCGACGAAGAACCTGGGCTACGGCGCGATCTGCAACACCGGCCGCCTGCACCAGCCCCTCTTCTTCAAGGTCTGCACGGAGGTGCTCGCGGCGCCGGTCGTCCGCGACAAGCTGGTGCTGAGCTTGATCGACGGGATCCGCGGCCAGTACGAGGGCGGGCCCGACAAGAACGAGAAGTTCGTCTACCCGAACGCGTCGCTCTACTTCGCGACCGATCCCTTCGCCCTCGACATGACCGGCCACCGCGAGCTGGTCGCGAAGCGCAAGGCGATGGGCGTGACGACGAACGAGCACCCGCGCTTCACCGAGTACCTGTACTACGCGGAGAAGCTCGGCCTCGGCGTCGCGACGCCGGAGAAGATCGACCTCGTGGAGGTGCGGGCGTGAAGCGTCGGGCCGCGGCGGCCGCGGCCCTCGCGCGGGCCATCGCGACGGTCGCCGCGCTGGCGGCCGTCGTCGCGCCGGCAGCGGCCGCGCGAGCCGGGTCCGACGCGCGGCGCGGCGACGAGGAGCTGCTGCCCGCCGACGAGGTCGTCCCGGGCTGGAGGCGCGCCGAGCCCGTGCCGCGTCTACTCGGGCCCCGAGCTGTACGAGCTGATCGACGGGGGCGCCGAGATCTTCTTCGAGCACGGCTTCGAGCGCGTGACGGTCCAGAGCTACGCGCTCGGCGCAGACGAGATCGTCGTCGACCTCTACGCCATGCGCGACGCCGCGGCGGCCCTCGGCATCTACCTCGCGCGTTGCGGCGACGAGACGCCGGCCCCCGGCCTCGACCTCCGGCACACCGCCGGTCGCCACGAGCTGCTGGCGCGTGCAGGGCGGGTTCTACGTCGTGATCGAGAACCTCTCCGGACGCGCGGAGCGGGCCGCGGACCTCGTGGCCTTCGCCCGCGCCCTCGCGCCGCGGCTGCCGGCGCCCGAGCCGGTCGGCGCCCTCGACCTGCTGCCGAACGGACGGCCGCGTGCCGGGCTCCGAGACGGCTGATCCGGGGGCCGCTCGCGCTGCAGTCGTTCATCCAGCTCGGCGAGGACGACATCCTGCAGCTCGGCGGGCGCGTGACCGCCGCCGCGGCCGGGTACCAGGGTCCGGCGGGGCGCCGCTTCACGCTCGTCGTCGTGCCGTACGCCGACGGCGCGACGGCGCGCCGGGCCTTCGAGCACGTCGAGGCGCACCTCGACCCGCGAGATCCGGCCGCTCTCGCGGACGGCCTCGCGCCTCGTCTTCCGCGACTACTCCAGGGCGTACGGAGAGGTCCTGCTGGGAGAGGCCCGCATCGAGCTGAGGCTGGGCCTCGCCGAGGAGCCGCCTGCGAGGTGACCATGAACTCGTCCACGCTCCCCCGCCGAGAGTTCCTCGAGAGGCTGGCCGGCGCGTTTGCCGCGCCCGCGATCGACTGGCAGGCGCTCCCGACCGGCCCGTCCTCCACCCGAGGCGCACGCGACTACGATGCCGTCGTCATCGGCTCCGGGCTCGGGGGGTTGTCCTGCGCCGCCGCCTTCGCGCGACAGGGGTTCAAGCCTCTCGTGATCGAGCAGCACGACAAGGTCGGCGGCTTCGCCACGGCATTCTCGCGTCCCGGCGGCTTCACCTTCGACGTCTCCCTGCACTCGACGACGGTCGGCCAGCGCGATGGCGTCTTCAACCTGATCCCGGGCTTCGCCGAGATCACGGACGTCGAGTTCAAGCTGCACCCGCACCTGTTCCGCGCCATCTACCCTGACCACGACATCCGGGTCCGGCAGCGGGATCCCGCCGCCTTCGTGGCCACCCTGAGCTCCCTCTTCCCCGAGGAGAAGGCGGGGATCGCCGGGCTCTTCGACGACATGACGCGCCTGGCCGGCGACATCAACCGCCTCCAGAACGCGAAGGGGCAGGTCGACATGGGCCGGTTCCCGGTGGACTTCCCGCAGCTCGCCAGGTTCCATCAATCCACCTGGGGACAGATGATGGACTCACGGGTCAAGGACCCCAGGCTGAAGACGGTCCTGTCGAGCCAGTGGGGGTACTACGGCCTCCCGCCCTCGAGGCTCTCCTGCTTCTACTACGCGCTGCCCTTCCTGGGATACCTGAGCGGGGGCGGGTTCTATCCGAGGGGACGCTCCCAGGACGTCAGCGACGCCTTCGCCCGGCTCGTCGAGAGCCGGGGCGGCAAGATACTCCTGCGCACGAAGGTCGAGAAGATACTGGCGACGAACGGAGTCGCATCCGGCGTGGCCACCGCCGACGGCAGGAAGTACTCGGCGAGGGTCGTGGTCTCCAATGCCAGCCCGTTCGCCACGCTCGGCCAGATGATCGACGATCAGGCACTCGTGGCGGACTACCTGGCCCGGTGCCGTCAATACAGCGTGAGCCTCTCCAGCTTCCAGGTGTTCCTGGGTCTCAAGCAGGACCTCGTCAAGAAGCTGGGCATCGTCGACTCCGAGGTCTTCTACGAGCCCTCGTACGACCCGGACTCGAGCTATGCGGGCGCCCTCAACGCCGACGTCGAGAACGGCGGGGTGTTCGTGACCCTCTACGACAACATCTACGACACCTACTCTCCTGCCGGCAAGAACACCATCAACATCATGGCCCTGCAGGGTTACGACCACTGGGAGAGGTTCGCGAGAGACTACCAGGCCGGCGAGAAGCGGGAGTACCGCAAGGAGAAGGAGCGCATCGCCGAGCTCCTGATTCGGAGAGCCGAGAAGATCTTGCTCCCCGGCCTCTCGTCGGCGATCGAGGTCATGGAGATCGGGACTCCCCTGACGAACGTACGCTACACGGGCCACCACCGGGGAGCGATCTACGGCTGGGACCAGACGGTGAACAACTCCGGGTCGGTGCGCGTCGGCCACGGCACGCCGATCAAGAACCTCTATCTGGCCGGCGCATGGTCGAAGCCCGGCCACGGATACGGTGCCGTGATCCCGAGCGGGCTCGAGTGCTTCGGGGAGATCATGAAGAGCTGGTAGCGCGTCGCCGAGATCGATCGCGAAGCTCTTGTCCCGGCCCTGGTTCGGCGCTACTGTGAACGGAGCGAGTCTCGTCTGGAGGCGTCCATGTCCGCGAATCGTGCGCTGATCCTGGCTCTGACGGCGGTGATGGCCCTCGCCGGACAGCCTCTGCGAGCACAGGCTTCACATCGAGGGGGAGGAGGACGCCCCCAGGGCGGGATGCGTCCCGGTGTCGGAGGACACTCCGGGGGGTCCTACGCGGTCCCCCGAGGCAGCGCGCCCGCTCATCCCGGGTACGCGCCTCGCGGCGGTGTCGCCGCGGCCCGCCACCCCGGGGCCGGTACGGGCAGGTACTACTACCAGCCGCGCTACGGTGGCCATTACGCGCCCGCTTACCGCGGCCACTACGGTTACGGCTACGGTTACGGCTACTACCGTCCCTACTGGAACGCGTCGCTCTACCTCGGCTGGCCGTACTACTCCTCCGGTTGGTGGCCCTACGGCTACTACTCGCCGAGCTACGACGTTTCGTACTACGGCTATCGGGACGAGGCTCCCGCGGCAGGTCCGGGGTACGGCGACGACAGCGCCTACCGCGCTCCCCGTCCACTCGACTCGAACCGCGACACGGGCCGGGTCCGGCTCGAGGTGAGGCCGGAGGATGCCTCGGTGTACGTGGACGACGAGTTCTGGGGGAACGGCCGCGAGACGAAGTTCCTCACCCTGCGTTCCGGCCGCCACTCGATCGAGCTGGTCCGGCCCGGCTTCGAGGTTGCCCGCCGCGAGGTCGACGTCGTCAGGGGCGAGACGAGCGACGTCCTGGTCGAGCTGCGGCAACCGTAGTCCCCACCCCGCCGGGCCGGGTGTAGACTGCCGCCGACCCGCAGGAGGCCCCGATGGCCACCCCGCCGCTCGCCGTGACGGTTTCGCCGGTCGACGCGGCCCGTGCTGCCTATCACCACACCCGGAGCCAGCTGTTCCCGGTTCGGCCGGAGAAGTGGCTCGTGCTCGGCCTGCTGGCCTCCCTCGACCAGTGCGGCCGCACGTTCCGCGGCGGCGGAGGCTCGAGCGGCGGTGGGGGCGGCCACGGGCCGGGCGGCCCAGGCGGGTGGCCCCCCGACTTCGCCCACGTCGGTGCCTGGCTGCAGCGCGCCTCCGAGTGGCTCGCGGCCCACGCCACCCTCGTCGCCCTCGGCGCGGTGCTCGGGCTCCTCGTCTTCGGCCTGCTGGCCGCGGTCGTGCTGTGGGTGAACGCGCGTGGGGTCTTCATGTACGCGGACGCGGTCGCCACGGGGCGGGTGGAGGTGAGCCGGCCTTGGCGGCAGCACGCGGCCGCGGCCTCCTCCTACTTCGGCTGGAGCCTCGGGATCACGCTCGCCATCGTCTTCACGATGCTGTTCGCCGGCGGCCTCGTGGTCGTGACGGTGCTTGCCTTCGTCGCCGGCCGGTTGCAGGGGACGGGCGGCTGGCTGATGGTGGCCGCGATGGTCCCGGTGCTAGCCCTCCTCGCGCTCGCCCTCCCGCTGCTCGGGCTCGCCGGCCTCGCCTTGCGGGACTTCGTGGCTCCGCTCCAGCTCGCCACGGGCTTGCCCTGCGGCGGCGCGGCTCGCCGGCTCGAGTCGCTGGTCGTCGCGCAGCCCGGCGCTTTCGTCCTCTACCTGCTCCTCAAGCTGCTCGTCGTGGTCGCGACCGGGCTCGTCGTCGTGATCGGCGGCTGCCTCACCTGCTGCCTCGGCTTCCTCCCGGTCGTGATGCAGACCGTCTTCCAGCCGCTCTTCCACTTCGAGCGGGCCCTGTCCCTCATGCTGCTGCGGCAGATGGGCCACGACGTCGCCGCGCGCCTCGCACCCTGATCCAGGAGACTCCCATGGACGAGAAGCCCGACGTGACGCGCAGAGACTTCATCAGGAACGCCGCCGGGGCGGCCGTCGTCGCCGCCGCGCCGACCCTCGTGCCGAGGTCGGCCTTCGGCGCGAACGACCGCATCCGCGCCGCCGTGCTCGGCGTGAACGGGCGCGGCAAGAGCCACATCGAGGAGCTCATGGAGCTTCCGGGCGTCGAGGTGGCGACGCTGTGCGACCCCGACGGGGATCTCCTCGCGAAGCGCGCGGCGGAGTTCCAGCAGAAGTACGCCCGGCCCGTCAGGACCGAGAAGGACCTCCGGCGCGTCTTCGAGGACAAGGAGATCGACGTCGTCTCGGTCGCGACCCCCAACCACTGGCACGCCCTGGCCGCGATCTGGGCCTGCCAGGCGGGCAAGGACGTCTACGTCGAGAAGCCGGCTCGCACAACGTCTGGGAGGGACGGCGCCTCGTCGAGGCGGCCCGGCACTACCGCCGCATCGTGCAGCACGGCGTCCAGCTCCGCAGCTCGGTGGCCATCCAGGAAGCCGTCCAGCACCTGCGGAAGGGGACGATCGGCAACGTCTACATGGCGCGCGGCCTCGTCTACCGCTGGCGCCCGGACATCGGCCGCAAGGCGGTCGAGCCCGTCCCCGCCGCCCTCGACTACGACCTCTGGCTCGGCCCGGCGCCCTTCCGGCCCTTCAGCCGCGACCACGTCCACTACAACTGGCACTGGCACTGGGATTTCGGCAACGGCGACGTCGGCAACCAGGGGATCCACGAGACCGACCTCTGCCTGTGGGGGCTGGGCGTGGGCCTGCCGGAGACGATCACCGCGATGGGGGGAAAGTTCCTGTTCGACGACGACAAGGAGACGCCGGAGACGCTCTCGACGCTCTACCACTACCCGGAGGAGACGCAAGCTGATCCAGTTCGAGGTGCGGCCCTGGTGCACGAACCTCGAGGACGGCGCCGGCGTCGGGAACATCTTCTACGGCTCCGAGGGCTACCTGGTCGTGAAGGGCTACGGCAAGTACGAGGTCTTCCTGGGCCAGAAGCGCGAGCCGGGCCCGAGCGGTGACGCCGGCGGGAACCACTTCGCCAACTTCGTCGAGGCCGTCCGCAAGCGCGACGAAAAGGTCCTCAACGGCCCGCCCGAGACGGGGCACCTTTCCTCGGCCCTTGCGCACCTCGGGAACATCGCCTACCGCCTGGGGCGCGTGCTGCACTTCGACCCGGCCCAGGAGAGGTTCAAGGGCGACGCCGAGGCCGACCGCATGCTGACGCGCGAGTACCGCGAGCCCTACACCGTGCCCGCCCGGTTCGCCTGAGAGGGCCGCTCCGGCCGAAGACGATCTCGCCCCCGCCGGTGGGGCCGGGTGTATCGTTCCCCGGGGATTCTTCCCGGGAGCGTGGTATGCAGCTGCGAACTTTCGGTCGCGCGCTCGCCGCCCTGGCCACCCTGGCCGCCGCCGCACCCGCCTCTGCCCAGCCGGCCGCACCCCGGCCCGGCGACGCGCTGCAGGCGCTCAGCGGGGCGTTCGAGCAGATCTCGGAACGCGTCGCACCCGCGGTCGTGCAGGTCTTCACCAGCGGCTTCCGCATGAGCGGCGGCCGACAGCTGACCCTGCTGACGCGGCAGGAAGGGACGGCCTCCGGCGTCATCATCGACCCCGACGGCTACATCGTGACGAACGCCCACGTCGTCTCCGGCGCGCGCCGGGTCCAGGTGCTGCTGGCCGAGCCGTCGGAGACGGCGTCCCGGCCGGTCGCGGTCAGGCCCCAGGGCGTCAAGCTCGACGCGGACGTCGTGGGCATCGACGACATCACGGACCTGGCGCTCCTGAAGATCGCGCGCAAGGACCTGAGGACCCTGTCGCTGGGGGACTCCGACGGGTTGAAGCAGGGCCAGCTCGTCCTCGCCTTCGGCTCACCGCTCGGCCTGCGGAACACCGTCACCATGGGCGTCGTGAGCGCCGTGGCGCGGCAGCTCGACCCGGACGATCCCGCCGTGTACGTCCAGACCGACGCCCCGGTGAACCCCGGCAACAGCGGAGGGCCCCTGGTGGACGCGACGGGCCGGGTCGTCGGCATCAACACCCTGATCCTCTCGCACTCCGGCGGCAGCGAGGGCGTGGGCCTGGCGATACCCAGCAACGTCGTGCGCGTCATCACCGACCAGCTCCGGGCCAACGGCCGCGTCCGCCGCGGCATGATCGGCGTGCAGCTGCAGACGGTCGACGCGGTGATCGCGAAGGCCCTGGGGCTGCCTCAACCGTGGGGCGTGATCGTGGCCGACGTCAGCGACGACGGTCCGGCCGGCCCCGCCGGCGTGCAGGTCGGGGACGTGATCCTGTCCCTGGACGGCCGGCCGGTCGAGAGCGTGCGCCAGCTCAGCGCCAACCTCTTCCGGCACGCCATCGACGCCACCGTCAGCCTGGAGCTCCTGCGTGGCGCGGACCGGCTCGCGCTCAAGGTGCAGGTGATCGAACGTCCGGACGACCCCGACCGCTATCTCTCTCTCGTCGATCCGAAGAAGAACCTCGTGCCCGAGCTCGACATCCTCGGAGTCGACCTCCCGGACGAGGCCGCGTCGGGCCAGCCGCGCCGCCGCCTCGACGGCGGCATCCTGGTGGCGGCCGTGTCGGAAGACGCCTCGACTCCCGACCGCTTCCTGCCGGGGGACGTCATCCACGCCGTGAACCGCACGTTCGTGCTGCGCCTCGTCGACCTGCGCGACGCCGTCGCCGGCCTGAAGGAGGGCGATCCGGTCGTGGTCCAGATCGAGCGACAGGGCCAGCTGATGTTCATCGCCTTCGAGGTGGACTGATATCATGCGCCCCGAATCGCCCTGACGCCTCACGGGCACTGGCCTATGGCACGGATCGCAGTCGTCACCGGCGCCTCGCGTGGCATAGGCCACGCGGTTGCGCTGGCCCTGGCGGAAGAGGGGTTCGACATCGCCGCGGTGGCGCTGCCGGACGTCGAGCGCATGGCCGAGCTGGGCGGCGAGGTCACCGCGCTCGGGCGCCGCTTCGCCTCGTACGCCCTCGACCTGGGGAGCCTGCGCGACCACGGGCCCGTGCTCGAGGCGATCTCGCGCGACCTGGGCGCGGTCGACTGCCTGGTCAACGACGCCGGGGTCTCGGTGCGGCAACGCGGGGACCTGCTCGACGTGTCGCTCGACAGCTACGACCGCTGCTTCGCCGTCAACACGCGCGGCACGTTCTTCTGGACCCAGGCCGTCGCCCGGGGGATGGCGGCCACTCCAGCGCCGCCTGGCCGGCACCGGAGCATCGTGTTCGTGACGTCCTCGAACGCCGTGGCGGCATCGATCGACCGCGGCGAATACTGCATGTCGAAGACCGCGCTCTCGATGGCGGCCCGGCTGTTTGCCATCCGGATGGCGCCCCACGGCGTGGGCGTCTACGAGGTGCAGCCCGGGATCATCCTCACCGAGATGACCGCGCCGGCGAAGGCCAAGTACGACGCCCTCATCGCGAACGGGATGCTCGTGGAGCCGCGCTGGGGGACACCGCAGGACGTGGCACGGACCGTCCGGAGCATGGCCGCCGGGCTCCTGCCGTACACGGTGGCCCAGGAGGTGCGCGTCGATGGCGGCCTCCTGCTGACGAGGTTCTGACCGATGACGCCGGCGCCCCTGCGTGACCTGGCGGACCGGCCGGAGCGGTGCTGCCTCAACACGGCCACCCTGGGGTACCGCGAGCCCATTGGGGTGACCGCGCAGCGCGCGGCCGCTGCCGGCTTCGGGTGGATCACGCCCTGGCGGAGGGAGATCGACGAGAGTCGGCCCTCCAGGGATGCCGCGGCGATCCGGGCCGCCGGGCTGCGCGTGCACAGCTACTGCCGGACGTCCTACCTCGCCCACGATGCCGAGGCCGCGCGGCTGCAGGCGGTCGACGACAATCGCCGGGCGCTCGACGCGGCCGCGGCGCTCGGCGCGCGCGAGCTCATCGCGGTGGTGGGCGGACTGGCGGATGGGTCGCGCGACATCGACGGCTCGCGCGCCCGGATCCTGCGGGGGCTCGAGGCCCTCATGCCAGCCGTCGAGACGACCGGAGTCAGGATCGCGCTGGAGCCGCTGCACCCGTTCTACGCGGCCGATCGCTCCCTGCTCAACACGATCGCTCAGGCCCAGGCCTGGTGCGAGACGCTGGATCCCGAGGGGCGGCACTTCGGCGTCGCGGTCGACGCCTATCACGTCTGGTGGGATCCCCTCCTGGCGCCGTCGATCGCCGGCGCCGGTCCCCGGATCAGGGCGTTCCACGTCTGCGACTGGCTGCGGCACACGCAGGAGCCGCTCCTCGACCGGGGGATGATGGGCGATGGGGTCATCGATCTGAAGCGGCTTCGCGCGATGGTCGAGGCGACCGGGTTCGACGGCCCGGTCGAGGTCGAGATCTTCTCGCGCGACCGGTGGTGGAGGGAAGACCCGGACGTCGTGCTTCGAACCTGTCGCGAACGCCTCGAAACGGTCGTCTGAGAAGGACCACGCATGATGGAGCAGGAAGTCGTCTTCGAGCGGCGGGAACGCGGCGGCCTGGCCTGGGCCGAGATCCGGCTGAACCGCCCGGACAAGGGCAACGCGCTGACGATGGCGATGATCGACCGATTGGGAGCGGTCGTCGACGAGATCGCCCGCGATCGGGACACCCGGGCCGTCGTCCTGCGAGGCACGGGCCGCTTCTTCTGCACCGGCGGAGACATCGAGGCGTGGGGACGCCTGTCGCCCCACGACATGGGACGTGACTGGATCCTGCGGGGGATCGACGTGTTCGAGCGGTTGGCGGCCCTGCCCCAGCCGGTCATCGCCGCTCTCACCGGCCACGCGCTGGGCGGAGGGCTCGAGCTGGCCATGGCCGCGGACCTGCGGATCGCGGTCAAGGCGGCCAAGCTCGGCTGCCCCGAGGCCACGCTGGGCGTGATCCCGGGCTGGATGGGCACGCGCCGGCTGGCCGAGCTGATCGGCCCCGCCAGGGCCCGGCACCTCCTGCTGCTCGCGAGCCCGATTCCCGCCGTCCAGGCGTGCGAGTGGGGGCTCGTGACCGCCGTGGCCGAGGACGAAGCCGACCTGAACGCCCAGCTCGAGGCTTGGCTCGACCGCCTGCTGGCCAACGCGCCGGGAGCCATGGCGCTGATCAAGGGGTTGCTGGCCACCCTGCACCAGGACCTGCGGCAGCACCACGCCAGCGCGGCGGCGCAGGCGGCCGGTACCGAGGACTGCCGGGAAGGCGTCCGCGCCTTCATCGAGAAGCGAAAGCCGGTCTTCCGTAACAGCTGACGCCGATCACGGCCCGGAGGAGGGGCGAGACGACCATGGCCGTCACCAGGTTCTTGAGCGCCGATGAGGCCGCGCAGCTGGTCAACGACTCCGACACCGTCGCCATCAGCGGGAACGGGGCCGGCATGATCGCGGCCGAGGCCATTCTCGAGGCCCTGGAGCGGCGTTTTCTCGGGACCGGCCACCCGCGCGACCTGACCCTCGTGCACTCGCTCGGGCTCGGCGACCGCGACGCCATGGGCACGAACCGTCTCGCCCACGAAGGCATGGTGCGCAAGGTGATCGCCGCGCACTTCACCTGGTCGCCCCGGATGCAGCAGCTGGTCGGCGAGGAGAAGATCGAGGCGTACTGCTTCCCCGGCGGGGTCGTGGAGCACCTGCTGCGGGAGATCGGCGCCGGCCGCCCGGGCCTTTTCACGCACAGCGGGCTCGGCACCTTCGTGGACCCCCGCCTGGGCGGTGGCCGCTGCAACGCCCGCAGCCGCGACACCCTGGTCGAGCTGATGCACATCGACGGACGGGAGGTGCTGCACTACAAGCCGTTCAAGGTGGACGTGGCAATCGTCCGCGGCACCTACGCCGACGCCCGCGGCAACGTCAGCCCGGAGGAGGAAGCGATCGACATGGACGTCCAGACGATCGCTCTGGCCGCCCACAACAGCGGGGGCCGTGTCCTGGTGCAGGTGCGCCAGGTGGTCGAGGCGGGGAGCCTCCACCCCCGGCACGTGCGGATCCCGGGGATCATGGTCGACGCCGTGGTGACGGCGCCGGACCAGCTGCAGTTCTACGGGAAGGGCTACGACGACACGGTCAGCGGGGGGCGGCGCGCCCACCTGGGCCGGCTCGCCGTGGACATGCCCGCGAAGCTCGAGCGGCGCATCATCGCGCGCCGGGCGGCCCTGGAGCTCGTGCCGGGGGCCTCGCTGAACTTCGGCTTCGGCATCCCCGGCGGCATCTTCGCGGTGATCGCCGAGAAGGGGATCGGCGATCGGCTGTGGATGAGCGTCGAGCAGGGCGTCCACAACGGCCGGATGCTCGACGACGCCCTGTTCGGCGCCGCGCGCAACGCGGATGCGATCGTGTCCTCGATCGAGCAGTTCGACTACTACAGCGGCGGCGGGGTCGACATCGCCTTTCTCGGCATGGGCGAGGCCGACGCGGAGGGCAACGTCAACGTGTCCCGTCTCGGGGGCACGCTCATCGGGCCGGGCGGCTTCATCGAGATCGCCCAGAACGCGAAGAAGGTCGTCTTCTGCGGGACCTTCGACGCGCAGGGCACCCGCATCGACTACGCCGGGGGAAGCCTGCGCATCCTCCAGCCCGGCAAGGTGAAGAAGTTCGTGAATCGCGTCGACCACGTCACCTTCAGCGGCGCGTTCGCCCGGGCCCGTGGCCAGGAGGTGCTGTACGTCACCGAGCGGGCGGTCTTCCGGTTGGCCGAAGGGGGGCTGGAGATCGTCGAGGTCGCCCCCGGCATCGAGATCGACCGGGACATCCTGCCGCACATGGGCTTCGCTCCGCGCGTCGGGCCGGTCCGGCCCATGCCCGCCGAGTCATTCGCCTGACCGGTCCCCTCCGGTCCGCCGACCCCGGCCATCCCCTGCCCTGAGAGCTCGCCCTCAGGGCGGCGCTCCGCCGGGGACGGACGAGGCCCCACCGGCCAGTCCAGCGTCGGGTCGCGCTCGCCGCCCGGGATCGGCCAACCGGGCAGGGCGTTCCCGATCGCCCGCCCATACCCCCAGTTCAGCGCGAGCGACTGGAGCGGCCGGACTCCCGAGCGCCCGAGCCGCTCGAGGATGCAGCGCCGGGAGAAGAAACGCCGGCGGAACCACATGTAGCCGTTCCAGAGTGCCTCCGGGCTCATGCGAGCCGGACGGAACGTCACCGCCGTCTTTCCGTTGTAGTAGCTCCAGTCCTGCGTGAGCAGACGGCCGTCGCGCTGGAGCTTCTGGAAGAGCGGCGTGCCGGGGAACGGCGTCAGGAGGCTGACGGTCGCGCCGTCCAGTCCCAGACGAGTGGCCTGCACGAGCGTCCTCTCGAAGGTGGCCTCGTCGTCACCGTCGAACCCGAAGACGATGCCGGCCTGGACCGTGATCCCGCGTGCGTGGATTCGCGCGACGACCTCGCCATAGGACTCGACGACATTGAAGGACTTGTTGGCCAGCGCCAGGCTCCGCGCGCTGAAGGACTCGAGGCCGAGGAAGAGGCAGACGCATCCGGCGCGTGCCGCCGCCGCGAGCAGGCGCTCGTCGCGCGCGCTGGCCAGGGTCACCATCCCGGCCCATCGCCGGCTCGAGCCCTCGAGCGCCCCGAAGAGACGGAGCGCGTAATCCCGGTCCATGAAGAGCTGGTCGTCCCAGAACGCGAACAGGGGCGATCGGATCCCGCGGACCTCGGCGACCACCTCCTCCACGGGCCGGAAGCGCAGCGCGGGGGCGTAGATCTGGCGAAGGTTGCAGTAGCTGCAGCGATGCGGGCAGCCGCGGGTGGCGATGACGGTGTTGGCGAGCAGACCGCGGCCGACGATCAGGTCGCGGCGCGGCCGCGGCAGGTGCTCCAGCGAGGGCGGCTCGGCCGCGCGATACTCCGGTGCGAGGTCGCCGCGAGCGGCGTCGACGAGCAGCCGCGGCCAGGTGGTCTCCGCCTCGCCGAGGACCAGGGCGTCGGCGTGGGCGCGCGCCTCGTCCGGCACCAGGGTCGGGTGCGGCCCCCCCAGCACCACCATCCGGCCCCGCGCCCGCAGGGCGTCCGCCAGGCGGTAGACGTGGCTCGCGTTGGGCGTGTTGCACGTGATCCCGACGAGATCGGCGGGGGCATCGAGGTCGACGCCCCGCACGTACTCGTCTACCAGCGCCACCGTGTGCGGCGGGCGAACGAACGCGGCGAGGTGGGCCATGGTCAGCTGGGCGAAGTTGTTGAGCTGGCCCCGGCGGAAGGCCCGGATGAAGCGATTCTCCGGAGTGACGAGCAGGACCTTCATGGGAGCGTGGATCGCGGCTCGGACCGTTGCCGTCGCGGTCGGTCAGCGCTTCCTCACCTGCGCCAACGGACGCCGAGGTCCAGCGTCGCCCGGCAGTAGTCCAGGCTGCGCTCCACGTGCTCGAGCTGCTGCGCCTTGAGCGCGTCCATGTAGCGATCGCGCAGGTCCGGCACGTCCGCGGTCAGGTGAGGCTTGTCGTAGGGCCGGCCTCGCCTCGCGAGCCCGAGGAAGCGGGCCAGGTCCGGGGCCCGGGCGCGCGGGAACCACCGGCCCCACCACTCCTCGGAGTACACGGGCAGCACGACGGGCGGACGGGCCGTTATCGGCTTGCAGTAGATGCGGACGCCCGGCGGGATCAGCTCGGCCGCACGCGCGACGAGCGCCTTGAAGTCCACGGTACCCTCTCCGAGCGGGACCCACTGGACCGCGACGCCCTCGGCGTGCTCGTAGACGACGGAGTCGCGAAGGTGGAACGTCACGGCATGGGGGCCCAGCTCCTCGAGGGTCGTCATCGGGTCCTCGGCCACGAACACCGGGTTGCCGGTGTCGAGGTACGAGCCGACGAAGTCGGGGCCGGCGGCCTCGATCAGCTGGCGCGTCTGCCAGGCCTGCAGCTCCTTGTGGTTCTCGATCGCGATCTTCAGGCCCGCGTCCTTCGCCTGGCTCCGGACCTCGCGCAGGAGGCGCACCACGGTCTCGACGTGCGGCTCGACGGGACCGGGCGGCATCGCGTACCGGTCGCTCGCCAGGAGGGCGCGGACGACGGGCGACCCCATCGCGGCGGCCCGCTCGATGTTGCGACGCAGCGTCGCGACGACCTGCGGGTAGGCCTCGGCGGTCCCGGGAAGGATGGCCCCGCCACCGGTCTCGAGGTGCAGGCCCAGGTCGCGCGCCCAGGCGCGGACCTCCGCCCAGTGCGCCGGTTCCATTGCGGCAGGATCCTGCGAGTCCTGCAGGAACACCGCGTCGAGCCGCTGGCCGGCACAGTAGTCGAGCAGCCGGCGATCGGGCCAGCGCTGGAACCGCAGACAGTAGGTGTTCAGCCCGAGCGGCCAGCGGCGGGCCGGCGCGAGCCCGAGGGCCGTGAGGGCCGCGAGCGACCCGGCGAACTGGCGGCGCGTGATGGGTCGAGCCGGGGCCACGCACGCAGAGAAGACACCAGAACCCGGCCGAATTCAACCGCACGTCCCCGCGAACCGGCCCCGCGGTCAGGCCAGGGCCGGGCGCGCGAACGAGGAAGCACGCCGACGGACGCCGGGCCCGCGCTGCGCCTCGAAGCTCTGCAGCCTCGCCGGGGTCCCGAGGTCGCTCCAGCCGCAGGGTGGCACCGGGACGACCGAGAGACACTCGGTGCAGCGCTCGAGCAGTTCCTTCGAGAAATCACGGGACCGCAGGGCGTGGTAGAGCCTCCGCAGGACGTCGCGGGCCCAGGCCTCCGGCTTCGACAGGCGGGGCAGGAACCGCCACAGGAGCTCGGGCATGACACGCTGGTACAGGTTGAGCAGGGTTGCCGCCCGGGCCGTGAAGATGAAGGTGTTGAGCAGCGCTCCCCGGTCCATCAGGCGCTGCGAGCGCGCCGCATCGGGCTTCTCCACGAACTCCACGACCGGCCGGGCGAGGCCGTCGGCCGCGTCGGACGAGAGGATCCAGCCGTACTCGGTGTCGAGCCCCTCCGGCGTCATCCCGAGCAGCACCACCCGGCCGGGGTCCTGACGCGTGGCGTGGATTCCCCGCTCGAGGTGCCGGCGCAGCGTCTCCTCGTCGGCCACGGCGTGGTCGGACGGCAGCACGAGCACGCGTGCGAGGGAGCCCTGGCGCGAGACGACGTGCAGCAGCCCCAGGAGAACGCCAACCGCCGTACCGCGGTTGCTCGGCTGGACGACCACGTTCTCGGCGGGAAGGCCCCCGGGAACCCGACCGAGCTCGTCTTCCCACCAGGGGCGATGCTGCTCGGCGACCACGGCCACGACGCGGTCCGGGCCGACCACGCCTCGGGCCCGGTCGACGGCCAGGCCCAGCAGGGACCGGCCTCCTCCGAAGGAGCAGTACTGTTTCGGGGCGCTCGCCCCGTTGGGCCCCCTCGTGAGGTCCCGGACACGAGTGCCGTCGCCTCCGGCGAGCACGATCGCCCACGCCTCGCCCGTTCCGTGCATGTCACCGGCCTCCTCTCATGAGCGAGCCGCGTGCCCGCTGAATCCGACGAGGCTCCGGTGGGGTCCCACGAGCCGGTGGGGGCCCTTGCCGACCGGCACCTCAGCCCCCGGTCGCAGAACTTAGGCCGCTCGAGTCGCTTGTCAAGCTTGCGCGTTTCGTTTCACGAAACGTTACAGCCGGACAGGTCGCGTGTCGCTCGGAGCTGCCGCGCCATGAAGCCCGGCATCGCGGCACGGGACAGCCCCGGAACGCCGGAAAGGCGCGTAGGATGGCGCGGGTTCAGGAAAGGAGAGCGCGCCATCGAGGCCGCACTCGAGCTCGTCACGGTCACGAAGCGCTTCGGCGGCAAGGCCGCCGTGGCGGAGCTGAGCCTTGCGCCTCGAGCCCGGTGCGTTCCTGGGCCTGCTGGGACGCAACGGCGCGGGCAAGTCCACCACCATCAAGCTCGCCACCGGCCTGCTGCGGCCCACGCAGGGCTCGATCCGGGTGCTGGGCCTGGACCTCGAACCCAACCTGCTCGCGGTGAAACGCCAGATCGGCGTCATGCCCGAGGATCTCGCGCTGCTCGACCGCCTCACCGGCCCGCAGTACCTGCGCTTCGTGGGCCGCATGTACGGGCTCCCTGACGATGTGATCGACGCCCGCCGCGCGGAGCTCTTCGAGCGGCTCGACCTGCAGCCGGAGCCGGGCCTCCTGATCTGCGACTACAGCTACGGCATGAAGAAGAAGGTCGCGCTCAGCGCCGCGCTCGTCCACGGGCCGCGGCTCGTCTTCCTCGACGAGCCGTTCGAGGGCATCGACCCGGTGACGAGCCGCACCATCCGGCAGATCCTCGAGGGGCTCAGCCGGCGCGGCGTGACCCTGGTCCTCACCTCCCACGTCCTCGAGATCGTCGAGAAGCTCTGCCCGCGGTTGGCCATCCTCGACGAGGGCCGGCTTCGCGGCCACGGCACGCTCGACGAGCTGCGCGCGCAGCACGGCACCACCGGCAGCCTGGAGGAGCTGTTCGTGTCGCTGATGGGCGGGGCCAAGGGCGGGGAGCTGTCGTGGCTGTGAGCCCGCTGCGCGCCCTGCTGGCGGCCCAGGCCCAGTCCACCTGGAACCGCCTGCAGCGCGAGGGCGGCGAGGCGAGCGTCGTCGCCGCGGGCCTCGTCGCCCTCCTCGCCGCGGCAGCGATGGCTCCGCCGGTGGGTGGCTGCTTCGTGGTCGGGCGCTCCTTCGGCCGCGGCCTCGCGGCCGGCGAGGGCCTCGCCGCGGGCGTCACCGCCTTCCAGGCGCTGGTGCTGAGCTCGGCCGTCCTCTCGGGTCTCCTGGAGCACCGGTTCATCTTCTCGATCGCGGGCTTTCGCCTCTACCCGATCCCACGCCTTCAATTGTTCTGGGCGGAGCTCGTGGCGGGGCTCCTGAACCTGCTCGCTCTCCTCGGCAGCGTGTGCTGTGTCGCGCTGGCCCTCGGGCTGAGCCTCGGCGCACCGCGCGCGACGCCGGTCTTCCTCCTGATCGGCCTGCAGGCGCTCCTGTGGATCGCCCTCGTCCAGCACGCCGTCGGCCTCGCCAAGCGCCTTCTCGCGGGCAGCCGCCTGGCCGTCGCCGGCCTGGTCGTGGCCCTGGCCGTCGCGGTGGTCCGTCTGGCGCCCGGGACGGGCCAGGGCCTGCCGGAGACCGTGCGCGCGATCGTGCGCAGCCTGACCGCGGCGCTGCAGCTCCTCCCCTTCTCGCAGGCCTATCGCGGCGCCGAGGAGGTGCTGCGGGGCCAGGCGGCCTCCGGCTGGCTGCGGCAGCTCGTACTGCTCGCGGGGAGCGCGGTTCTCTTCGCGCTCGTGGCCGGCGCTCACTTCCGAGCCGCCGGGCGCTCGGCCGGAGCGCGCCCCCGCAAGCCCGAGCGCCTGTGGTCCTCCCGGGGCCCGGCCACCGCGCTGGCCCGCGTCTTCCAGGGCCAGGTCCTCGCGAGCCGGGAGGGCCGGGTCGCGCTCTTCCTTCCGCTCGTGATCTCGGTCTGCCTAGCCGTCTCGATCGTCGCGATGAGCGATCTGAGGGCGCGCCTCGCCACCCGGCCGTCGCCCTGGCCCATGAGCCTGGTGGAGCTCTGGGCCGCGCTGCCGCTCGTGGGGATCTTCCTGGCGCTCCTGCCGAGCATGGACGAGCTCTGGCTGAACCAGTTCGGCCTGGACGGCCCTTCGATCCGCGGCCTGCTCGTGCTCCCGGTCGAGCCCGAGCAGATCCTGCTCGGCCGCACGCTCGGCATGCTGCGCCTCCTGGCCCTGAAGGTCGTCATCGGCATCGGGCCCCTCCTCTACCTGTGCCGGCCCGCGCTGGCCGAGATCGCCTGGGGACTCGCGGCGTCGGGCACCGTCTTTCTCGTCCTGGCCGCCTGCGGCCACCTCGTCTCGGCGCGACTCCCCCGCCGGGTCCAGGAAGGGGCGTTCCTGGGCTCGAGCGCGTCGCCGCTCACGGCCTTCCTGATCCCGCCTGCCGTTCAGCTCCCGACCCTTGCCGCGTTGGTCCTGGCCTACAAGGCGTCGGCCCCCCTCGGCCCGTGGGGCCCGGCCCTCGGCCTGTCGCTGCTGCTGGCCGCGGCGGCGATCGGCTACTGGCGCCTGCTGCCCTTCCTGGCGGCCCGCGTGATGGGGCTGCGCGAGCACCTCGTCGAGGAGCTGGCGTGACGGACGGCCGCGGCTCGTTCGCACGGGAGATGCTGGGGGCGCTCGGGCTCCTGCTGACGTCCGACCGCCGGCAGTCCGCCCGGCTGTACACGCTCCTCGACCAGCGCTACTTCTTCGGGGAGCGCACCCGCTACCTCAACCTGGGCTGGTGGGACGGGGCGACGAGCTTCGACGACGCCGCGGACGCGCTGGCCGAGCAGCTGGGCCTCGCCGCGGGGATGGCCGAGGGCGACTCGGTCCTCGACGTGGGGTTCGGCTTCGGGGACCAGGACGAGTACTGGCTCCGGCGCTTCCGACCCTCCCGCATCGTCGGGCTCAACGTCACGCCGGTTCAGGTCGAGGTGGCGCGGCGGCGGTTTTCCGACCCCCGGCTCGACTTCCGGCTGGGCTCGGCCACCGCCATGGACGTGCCCGACGCGAGCGTCGATCGCGTGGTGGCCCTCGAGTGCGCCTTCCACTTCTCCACCCGCGAGGACTTCTTCCGCGAGGCCTTCCGCGTCCTCCGGCCCGGGGGCCGGATCGCCGCGGCCGACGTCCTCCCCCGCGCCGGGAGCCATCCCCTCGGCGCGCGGCTGTTCTCCTGGGCGGCGCGGTCGTTCTTCCAGATGCCCACGGAGAACTGGTACGGGATCGACTCCTACGCCCGCAGGCTGGCCGCGCCGGGCTTCGAGGGCGTCGACGTCCGCTCCGTCCGCGAGCGCGTCCTCCCCTTCGCGCCCGCCCTGCGGCGCATGCTCCGGCGCCCGGAGGCGGCGCGGCGCTTCAACGTCCTCCTCCGCGGGGCCGCGCGCGGGATGCCCGATCGCTGGCTGGACGGTGTCGAGTACGTGCTCGCCTCGGCGCGCAAGCCCGGCGGGGCGGCGGTCAGTTGATCACGTAGCCCAGGGCTCGCAGCTCCTCCGCCGTGGCGGCGTCGATGGTCTGCGCGGCGCCGGGCCCGGAGCGCACGTCGCGGCGGCGCCAAGCGACGATCTCGGCCGTCAGGGCCTGGACGAGGTCGGGACGCCGGGAGGCCACGTTCGTCTGCTCCCTCGGGTCGACGCGCCGGTCGTAGAGCTCGATCTCCCCGATCGGATAGGGCCCGCCCGGGGCGGGCGGGTGCAGCTTTTCGGGGTTGTAGACGAGGCGCCACTCCGCGGTGCTCGCCGAGAAGATCCTTCCGCTGGTCTCGGCGTAGGCGACCGTGCGCACGGGCTCCGCGGGGATCCGGCCCCCGGGGAGGAGGTCGCGCCCCTGGAAGCTCGACGGGGCGGGCAGGCCCAGCAGCGACAGGACGGTCGGCGCGACGTCGACGAGGCTCGCCGGCTGGTCCGTGAGGGCGCCCTGCCGGAATAACGCCGGGGAGGGCGAGGACCAGGGGGACGCGCAGCGAGGACGAGTACATCGAGGGCGAGTGGAAGAAGTAGCGGTTGTGCTCGTAGAGGTCCTCGCCGTGGTCCGCGCTGAAGACGACGAGGGTCCGCCCCTCGAGGCCGAGGTCGCGCAGGGCGTCGAGGAGCCGCCCCACCTGCGCGTCCGTGAACGCCACCTCGCCGTCGTAGAGCGCCACGACCCGGGCGACGTCCGCCTCGCTGAGCACCACGCCCTTCGTGCGAACCGCCTCCAGCCCGGCGATGGTGGCCGGGACGGCGGAGGCGCCCGGCGCCCTGAAGGTGTCGTAAGCGGGCGGGGGCGCGTAGTCGGCGTGGGGGCTGACGAGGTGGAGCCACAGCAAGAACGGCCGGTCCCGCACCTGCTCGAGGTGGCGCACGGCCGCCGCCACCGCCGTCTCGTCCTGCGCGGCCTGGTCGGCCCCCCGCGCGCGGACGACGCGGGAGAAGCCGGGGTGCTCGGCGCGCGTCATGTTGGCGAGGAACGCGGCGGTGCTGTAGCCCCTGGCGTGGAGGAGGTCCGCCAGCGTCACGAGCCGCCCGCGGGGGCGCCAGCCGTTCCAGATCACACCGTGCGCGCTGGGGTAGAGGGAGGTGTGGAGGGAGGTCAGGGCGGGCCAGGTGGCGCTCTGGACCGTTTCGGCGTGCCGGAAGAGCAGGCCCCTCCCGGCGAGGCCGTCGATGCGCGGGCTCGTGGGCCGAGGGTACCCGTAGGCCCCGAGGTGATCGGCACGGAGGGTGTCCACCGTCACCACCACGACGTTCGTGTGACCGGCCGGACCGGGGCGATAGACGGTCGGCACTTTCCACCGCGCCGCGCGGGCGAGGGCCCCGCGCTCGGGTGCCGGATCGCACGAGACCGTCAGGAGCAGCTCGGTCGTGTGAGCCTGGACCGGCACGAGGTCCGCGGCCAGGGTCTCCCACGGCGCCCCCGGCACCACCACCCGCTCCACGAGGACCCTCGGCGCCCGGCCCTCGGGCCGGGACTCGACACGCGCCCGGCACGTCCGACCGCCGAGCGCCTCCGACCAGGCCCGGTCGAGCGCGAGCTCCGTGGTGATGCGGGCCCGGGCGGGCACCGCGGTGCGCCACGACAGCGTCGACGGGAGGTCGGCGACGATCGAGCGCAGCCGGGTCGCGTGGCCGTCGCCCAGCATCTCCGTCCGGCCGTCCGGCGGCTCCAGACGGAGAACCGCGGGACCGGGGACCGCCCCGGGCGTGCGGAGCCCCAGGAGCCCGGCGGCGGTCCCCGCGAGGACGATGGCGGCGACGGCGAGAACGAAGGCGCGCTCCCTCATGGCCAACTCTTGATGATGCCGTGGCGACTGGAGGATCACAACCCGCCCCGGTGATCCGTGGCATCCTCTTGTCGGGCGCGAGTTCTGCCCGGGTCGGGAACCGCCGAAGGGAGGCTCACATGAGGCGTTGGCTCCTGCTGGTCGCGATCGTCGTGGCCGGGGTCCCTCGCGGGGCCACGAGTGCCGCCGACCTGCCGCAGATCAAGGCGAAGGGCGTGCTGCGCGTCCTGGTCTCCGCCGACGAGTCGCCCGAGGCGTTCTCATTCAAGGCCGAGGGCCCCCCGGGCTTCGACCGGGAGCTGCTCGAGGGCTTCGCCCGCCTCCACGACCTGAAGCTCGAGCCCGTGACGGTCAAGCGGTTCGCGGACATCATCCCGCGCCTCAAGGCCGGCGACGGGGACCTGATCTCCGGGATCATCGCCACCGAGGCGCGGCGACGGGAGATCGCCTTCACGGACGAGGTGCTCCCCGCCCGGCTCGTGGTGGTGACCCGGGAGCCGCGGCCGGCCATGGCTAACGTGGAGGGGCTCGCCACAGAGACGGTGGGGGTGATCCCCGGCAACGCGTGGGCGAAGGCGGTGGCCGACGCCGGCGTACCGCCCGGGAAGACGGTGCCCTTCGCGGACGTGCCCGCGCTCCTGCGGGGCCTGCGCGAGGGAAGCGTCACGGCGACCGTGATGTCGGTGGTCGACTACACGATGGCGAAGCGGCGCGACGCCGCCCTTCGCGCCGGGGCCTTCGTGGGACCGTCCGGCAGCGGTGCCTGGGGCGTGCGCGTGTCCGACGACGCCCTGCGCAGGGCCCTCGACGAGTACCTGGCGGCGGCTCGGCGCTCGGGCTCGTGGAATCGCCTCGTGATCCGCTACTACGGCCAGGACGCCCTCGATGTCCTCGGCCGGACCCGCGAGAGGTAGCCGCCGGGGAACACAGCGCGCCACGCCCGGAGCGCTGACGGCCCGCGGCGGGCGCCGCGCACGGTGCAGAAGCGCAGGCGGTGCCGTCCGGCGGGCAAATCAAATGCAAATACCAGGGGAACACAACGAAACACCGCGGTCGCAAACTACGTTCATCCATGGGGGGAAGTGCGATGGCGGCCTGCCGTTCCGGCCGCGGCCAGGTCCGTTCCTGGCTCCAGGCTCTCGTGGTGCTCGCGGCGTGCGTCGGCGGGCCGCGGGCGATCGCGGCCGGCCCTCCGGCAACCGGGCTCGACCTGGTGTGGGTGGACCTCGTCGGGACCGACCCCGCCCTCCTGACGCAGATGGCTCTCGCGGTCCAGGATCTGCTCGCGTCTCTGGGCATCCCGGTCGCCTCCAGGGTCGAGGCCCCCCGATTCGGCTTCCGGCCCGGCACCGCCATCGTGATTCTCGCCGGATCGAACCCGAATCCGGCGCACGCCGGGCGTCCTGTCGCGGGTGCCGTCGCCGCCGAGCGCCGCGCCCCCCACGTGGTCTGGGTGTTCCCGTCCACGGTGGCGCGCGGCCTGGCGCTCCCCCTCGAGCGCCTCCCCCGGTGGAGCGACCGGCAAAGGCGCGAGCTCGCCCACGCCGTCGCCGTGGTCGTCGCCCACGAGCTTGCTCATAGCCTGGCCGGCGTCGACCACTCTCCCGACGGCCTCATGGCCGAGACCCTCCACCCCCGCCAGCTGCGCGACCGCCACCTCTGGATGGAGGCGTGGCTCGCCTCTCGCCTCCAGACCGCCGTGGCGACGCCGGCCGTACCGGAGCGCTGACCACCCCCTCCCTTGTGCGCGGCGGCGGGGCCGGGGGATGATCGGCACGTGGCCCGGCACGAGGACGCCGAAGTCCAGCGGATCCTGAGCCAGTACAGGCGCCTCGTCCTCCTCGGCAAGGCGAGGCTCCGGCTGGCCGAGGCCCGCCGCCTCGTCGGACCCGACACGGCCTTTCACCTCTACTTCCGCCACGCGACGCCCACGTCCCCGCGAGGGCGGCGCCGCGCCGCCCGCGTGCGCCCGTCGGCTCGCCGGGGGAGATGACCGATGCCCCACCTCGTCCTCGAGTACTCGGCCAACGTGCCCGACGAGCCGGATCTCGACCTCGCCCTCCGCCGCCTGCACGAGGCGATGACGACGGCCGGCCCCTTCGACCTCGCGAACGTGAAGAGCCGGGCGGTACGGCAGGAACGCTTCCGGGTGGCGGACGGCGCCGCCGACCGCGCCTTCGTGCACCTGACGGCGGCGGTGCTGGCCGGCCGCGACACGGAGGTCCTGCGCGCGACCGCGGCGGCGCTCCTCACCGTGCTGCGCGAGACCTTCCCGCGGGCGAGCACGGAGCGGCGGTGCGATTTCACGGTCGAGATCCGCGAGATGCACCGGGACGTGTACTTCAAGGCCGCGGGCGCCGCCGCCGGCTGAGGCGCCGCGTCGTCCCTTCGGTTCTTGACGGCTTCCCGCCGGCGGCATACCGTCCTCGCCGGGGCGCTCCCCGGGCCTGCCCGACCGCGCGCCACGCCATGAGATCGAGGAGAGAGAGATGAAGTCAGGGATCAACCGCCGGCAGTTCATGCAGAAGAGCCTGGTGGGCGCGGCCGCCGCCCCCCTCGTCACCCACGTGCTGGGTCACGAGACCGACGCCTTCGCCCAGTCCGCCTCGCCCAACGACCGGATACAGGTGGGCGTGATCGGGGTGGGCGCGCGCGTCCAGAGCCAGATCTGGCCGGAGCTGAGCGCGATACCCGGGGTCGAGATCGTCGGCGTTTGCGACGCGTACAAGGGCCGGGTGACGCGCGCTCTCGAGCGCCTGAACGGCCAGGGGAAGGACTACGGCGACTGGCGCACGCTGCTCGCCGACAAGTCGATCGACGCCGTCGTGATCGGGACCCCCGACCACTGGCACAAGCAGCAGACGATCGAGGCCCTCGCCGCGGGCAAGGACGTGTACCTCGAGAAGCCGATGACCTACTCGGTCGACGATGGGCCCGAGATGATCGCGGCGGCCGAGAAGTCCGGCCGCATCCTGCAGATCGGCTCCCAGGGCATCAGCTCCAAGGTCCAGGAGACGGCGCGGCAGATGGTCCAGTCCGGCAAGCTGGGCCAGGTCACCATGGTGCGCGCGAGCTACAACCGCAACACCGACTCGGGCGCGTGGCTGTACCCCATCCCGCCCGACGCCGACCCGAAGTCGGTCAACTGGGACATGTTCCTGGGCCCCGCGCCGAAGAAGCCGTTCAGCCTCGAGCGGTTCTTCCGGTGGCGCTGCTTCTGGGATTACTCGGGCGGCCTCTCGACCGACCTCTTCGTCCACCTGATGACGACGATCCACTACGTCCTGGGCGCGACCGTCCCGGAGCGGGTAGTGGCCACCGGAGCCAACTACCGCCGCCAGAAGACGCACGAGGTGCCGGACACGCTCAACGCCGCCGCACTCTACGGGAAGGAGCAGTTCTCCGTCTCGCTGAGTGGGACCTTCAACAACTCGTCTGCCGGCGAGAGCGGCTTCGCGATCCTGGGGAGCGAGGGCTCCCTCATCTTCGAGGGTTCCCGGATGATCTTCCGGCCGGAACGCCCGGTGGAGGGCAACGACTGGATCGTGGCCTCCTGGCCCTCTGACCTCGAGAAAGCGTACTGGGCCGACCCGGAGGTGCAGAAGCGGGAGAAGCCGGACACCTGGCCGTCGCAGATGCAGAGCCGCGAGGAATCGTGGACGGAGGTCGGCCCGGACGCGACCTTCATCCATCTCTCTCGCTTCTTCGACTCGGTGCGGACGCGCAAGCCGTCGATCGAGGACGGCCGGGCCGGGCACCACGCGGCGGCGGTCGCCCACATGGTGAACGAGTCGATCCGGCGCCAGGCCCCGGTCTCCTGGGACTTCGAGAAGGACGTCGTCAAGAAGGCTTAGCGTGGACCGGCGCGCGTTCCTCGCCACCCTCGCCGCCGGTGCGGCCGGCACGCCCTCGCGAATCGTCGCGGGGGCGTCGCCGGCCCCGCCTCCCCCCGCCCCCGCGGCCGGCACCGTCCACACCGTCCGCGGGCCGATCGACGGCGGCCGGATGGGGACGACTCTCGTCCACGAGCACGTGCTCGTGGACTTCGCGGGGGCGGAGAACGTCTCCCGCTCCCGCTACGACGCCGACGAGGCGTTCTCCACGATCCTCCCCCGCCTCCGGGAGCTGCGGGAACGGGGCTGCGACACGCTCTTCGAGTGCACCCCGGCGTACCTGGGGCGCGACCCGCTCCTCCTTCACCGCCTGTCGGAGGCGAGCGGCCTGCACATCGTGACGAACACCGGCTACTACGGGGCCGCGCGCGACATCGCGGTCCCGAGCCACGCGTACACCGAGACGGCCCGCCAGCTCGGGGCGCGGTGGACGGCGGAGTTCCGCGACGGCATCGAGGGCACGGGCATCCGTCCGGGCTTCGTCAAGATCGGTGTGGACGCCGGGCCGCTCAGCGATGTCGACCGCAAGCTCGTGGAAGCGGGAGCCCACTGCCACATCGACACCGGCTTGACTCTCGCGATCCACACCGGCGACGGCGTGGCCGCCCTCGAGATCGCGGCCACGCTGGGGCGGATGGGCGTCTCGCCCGAGGCCTGGGTGTGGGTCCACGCCCAGAACGCGGACCCGGCCACGCGGTCCTGGGTCGCCCACGAGGGCGGCTGGGTGGAGCTGGACGGCGTGGGGCCGAAGAGCCTGGACGCGCACGCGGCGGCGGTCGTCGACCTCGTCGGCCGCGATCAGGTCCACCGCGTCCTCGTCTCGCAGGACGCCGGGTGGTACCACGTCGGGGAGAAGGGCGGCGGCAGCTACCGGCCTCACACGCTGCTCTTCGACGCGTTCCTACCGGCCCTGCGCGCACGCGGCCTCGGTGAGGCAGAGATCGAGGCGCTCGTCGTCCTGAACCCGGCCCGCGCCTTTGCCGCCCGGCGGCGTCTCAGTGCGCCGGCAGGTCCACCACGATGAGGCCCACGTCCGGTGGCAGCGAACGGTAGAGAGAGGCCGCGTCCTCGGCCTCGAGCGTGACGCTCAGGCGCACGCGCTCCTTCGCCCCGAGCCCGAGCGCCGTGCCGAGGTCCCCCCAGCGGAGGCTCACGGCATCGGCGAACCGGCGGAAGGCCGAGCGGTTTCGGCCGCCCTGCCCTTCGCCCGCACCTCGAGCGAGACCCCCTCGGCGAAGACGATCCGGTAGGGCGACGGGACCGAGTAGGTCTCTTCCGCGCTTTTCGGCACGGGGGGCGGCGGGGGCAAAGCCTCCTCCGCGGCGGGCGAGGCGCTCGGCGCCGGTGCCGGCGCCACCACCTCGACTCGGTCGCGCTCGCGCTCGGGCTCGAGGCGCCCCTTCGAGAACGCCTCGAGGTCCCAGTCGGGCCCCGGCGTGCGGTCGACGAACAGCACCTCCGGGACGCCCCACTCGACCGCCTCCGCCGGGTAGTCGTCGAGGGCGACGCCCTGGAGGGTCAAGGCGAGCCGCCTCCCCCCGGCGTCGAGCCGGAGGTAGAACCCTTTTCCGGAAGCGAGGTCGCGCTCCCGGCGCAGGCGGGCGACCTCGCGGCGCAGGCGGGCGGTCTCGGGGTCGTTGGACGGCTCCGGCGGGGGACGCCGCCGCGAGCGCGGCGGCTGCCAGCAGCGCGGCAACAGGTGGAAAGAGCAGCCGTGGGGCGCGCATCAGTAGATGTACACCGGCGTGCCGATCGGGGCCTGGCGGAAGACCTCGCGCAGGGGCTCCTTACCGAGGCGGATGCAGCCGTGGCTGACGGGCCGCCCGAGCAGCCTCTCGTAGAGCGTCCCGTGGATCATGTACCCGTTGCCGAAATAGAGGGCGTACTCCCCGAGCGAGCCGTACTCGAGCCGGTCCGCGGGGTTCTTCGGGATCGGCTCCCCCTCCTCGACGAAGGCCCAGTCGGGCCGGCGCCAGATGGGCTTCTCCATCTTCGAGAGCACCTCGAAGCGGCCGCGCGGCGTGTCGAACACCCAGACGCGCCCGCCCCCGCCCTCCTTGAGCACCATGCCCGAGCCCGCCGAGCAGGGGGCCTCGAGCACGAGGTCGTCGCCCCGCATCAGGCGAAGACGGTTGTGGGTCTGGTCGATGACGATCCACGGACCGCGCGGGACCTTGCGCTTCAGCGTGGCCTCCAGGCGCCGCTCCTCGGCCAGGAGCCGTGCCGCCTCCTTCGTCTTCGGCTTCGGCTCCGGCGAGACGGTGAGATCCGCGGCCGGCGCCGGCACGCTGCGGAAGTCCCAGCCCGTGCCGGCCAAGGCCAGGCCGGCGAGCGCCAGCGCGGCGGCCGTGACCTGGACGAGGCGCCGGTCCAGCAGGGCCCGCACGCCGTGGAGCAGGCGGCCGACCGCGGCGGCCGCGGCGATCCTCATGGCGGCCGCCCGCCCGGTGTCGGCGTGGGGCTCGTGCGGCTTCGTGCTCATGGCTTTCCGTTCCCCCGGACCCCGCCGACCTGCGCGAGGAGGTCCGAGAACGCTCCGTTGCTGCCGTCTCCGCCCACGATGGTCACCCGCGTGCCGACGCCCACGCGGGCGTAGAGGTCGTCCATGTCCGGGTTGGCGAGAGCCACGCAGCCCTCGGTCCAGTTCTGCCCGCGGCCGCCCTCGCCGTGGATCTCGATGAGGCCCCCGATCCGCGCCCCCGGCGGGATCTCCCCGCGCCTCTGGGCGGCCGCGAAGCGCTCGCGGTCGGCGGCGTTCGGGTAGTCGAGGAGCAGGGCGCGGTGGTACCGGCTCTGGCCGCGGTCCTTCTTCTTCAGGACGCGGTAGCGGCCCTCGGGGGTCGCGCGGTCGCCCTGGCGCTGCTTGACCCCGAGCGCGTTCGAGCCCACCTCGGCGTCGTAGGTGCGCGCGGGCTTGCCTTTCGACAGCAGCACGAGGACGTTCTTCTCCTTGAGGACGAGGATCGCGGGCTGGCCCGTGGCGCGCGACCACTCGCGGGTCTCGTCGATCCAGCGCCGCCAGGTGGCGACGTGCCGGCGCGACGTGTAGCGCTCCGCCGCCTCGAGCGCGGGGCCGAGCGCCTCGCGCAGCTCCTCGCGCGAGCGGTCCGCGCGCTCCTGTGCGGCCTCGACCTCCCCCTCGCGCAGCAGGGCCTCGGCCTCGAGGACGAGCAGGCGCGCCCGCTGCACGTGGATGCGCTCGGCGTGCGGCAGGGCCGTGACCGAGAGCAGGGTCGTGGCGTGGGCCTCGACCGCGCGGGCCTCCTGCACCGCCGCGGCGGCGACCGCGCGTGCGTCGGCGCGGCGCTCGTCGCCGAGCCGGGCCGCCTCGCGGGCGAGGGCATCGGCGGCCGCGAGCAGCCCGGCCACCGTCCGGAAGTCACGGAGCGGCAGGAGGCGGTCCGCCTGGCGGCTCCACTCGACGAGGGCGTCGCCGAGCGCGCCTTCGGCCGCTCGCAGGGACTCCTTTGCCCAGCGGGAGGCGGGGCCGGCCTTCGCCGCCTCGAAGGCGGACACCGCCGAGGCGCGGGCCGCGACCGGCGGCCGCGCGCGGCCGCTCACGCGCATCTCGATCGCGACGCTGGCGGCGGCGAGAAGGACGCCCAGGAGGCAGGCGCCGAGCAGCACCCGGGCCCAGCGGCGGCGGGGGACGAGTCTCAAGTGCGGATCGGGGGCACGAGGCGCGGCCGGGAACGGCCGCGCCCCGTCGAAGCGCTTGCTTCTACTTGCCCTTCTTGGCGTCGATCGCGGCCTGAACGTCGGCCACGATCTTGTCGAGGGTCGCCTTGGCCGCCTCGGCCTTCGCCTTGGCGTCCTTGTACTTGCCCGCGGCGAGGGCCGCGTCCAGGTCGGGGAGGGAGGCCCCGACGCCGGCCACGTCCGACTTCATGGCCTCGATGTCGGCCGCGGTGCCCTTGCCCTTCGGCGCCTTCGCGAGGGCCGCGATGGCAGCCTCGACGCCCGAGCGCACGCCGGCCACCAGCGTGGTGGCCTCGGTCTTCATCTGCTCCTTGCCGGTGACGGCTTCGGCCGCCGCCGTGTCCGCCGCCGCCTTCGCGGCCGCGGCGAGCTCGGCCGCCTTCGTGTAGGAGCGGGTGAGGGCGAACTTCTCGCTCTGCACCTTGAGCTCGGCCGTGAGGGCGGCCTGGGCGGTCTCGGCGGCCGCGAGAGCGGCCGGCGCGTAGTCGGCGGCCTCGGCCGTCTGGGCCGCGGCGAGAGCGGCGTTGGCCGCGTTCAGGGCCTCGGTCGGCTCCTTGGCACAGGCGACGGAGAGAAGTGCAACGCACGCGAGAACGGACAGAACGGAAATCCTCTTCATAGAGTGTGACGGTACTGGCCCCGCGATCGCGGTGCCGGCCTCCAGTGTCCGAATTTGGGATCCCCCGGCCACTGCCGCGGACGACGGCGAGCCGGGGCCGCAGGACGAACCCTGCGCGGCCTCGTATGTTACCAGCCCGCGCAAGGCCCCGGGGCGCCCAGGATCACAGGGCCGATATGTTGCTGGAATAAATGGAGTTACGCGCACGCCCGGCCCCGGGTTCAGGGCTTGAGGATCACGCCCTCGTTGCTCTTGCCGTTCATGAGCACCAGGATGGGCTTCTCGAGCCGGATGTAGCGCACGTGCGCCACGCTCGAGACGGCGCCCCGGGCCTCGAGCCACGCCCAGTCCAGCTCCCCGTCCCCGCTCTCCGGGTTGACCGTGAAGTAGCCCACGTTGAACGACGTCAGGTTCTGGAAGAAGTGGGTGCCCTGCGAGGGGGTCACCTTGAGGTCCCGCAGCCCCGCCTCGACGATCACCTGGGCCCCCGACACCTGGTCCCACGTCACGGGGATGCCCAGCCAGGGGTCGCGCGAGCCCCAGCGGCCCACGCCGACGAGCGCGTAGGGCACCCGCTCACCGAGCAGCAGGCCGTTGAGCCGGCCCACCTCGGCCGCCGCCTCGCGGCTGCGGGCGCGCTCGAAGCGCTGGAAGTCCACCACCACCAGGTCGCGGATGCCCTCGATGCGACCGTTGCCGAGCACCCGCTGGCTGCGGCACAGCACGGAGCCGGGGTCGACTTCCCCGATCTCCACCGCCTCGCTCTCGTGCATGAGGGCGAGGGGCCGCATCTGGACGAAGCCGAACTCGGTGCGGCCCCCGGGTGGGGTGAGGTTCACCGCGAACTCGATCTCGACCGGCGTGCCCATCCCGCGCTCCCCCTCCTCCATGAGGGTCGCGAGCACCTCGGCCAGCGGGAACCGGCCCTGCTTCAGGATCGGGGCGAAGGTCACGAGGCGGGGCCCCGGGCGCGACAGTCCGTCGTAGACGGCGTCGTTCTCCGGGGAGTAGGTGGACGCCACGGCGTGGAGCGTGCCGTCCGCCTCGGCCACGGCGAGGTCGAAGGACTCCTCGCGCATCCCGCCGTCCGCGGTGCCGCCCTCGAGGGGCAGGGCCCAGAACTCGCGCTGCGTCGTGTCCAGCATGTCCTCGACGGACGAGAACTGCAGGATGTGCTGCGGGTAGCCCGGACAGAAGCGGATGCACCCCCCACCCTCGACGATCGCGCGGCCCATGCCCAGCGCGACGGCGACGACCCCGTCCCCCGCGGCCATCGGCGGCGCGGGGTAGAAGTTGTGCGAGCGGGCGACCCCGGAGAAGTCCGGGTAGAACCGCCCGCCCCGCGGCGCCCCCACGATCCTCTGGAGGATGACCGCCATCTTCTCCTCCTCCAGCCGGTACGGGGTCGCCCTGAGGTAGGCCTTGGCGTGCTGCGAGAAGGTCGAGGCCCAGACCCGCCTGATCGCCCGCAGCGCCCGCTCGGCGCGCTCGCGGATGCTCCAGGAGTTGTTCGGCAGCATCAGCGTGTCGTAGACGCCGGTGAAGGGCTGGTGCTGCGAGTCCTCGAGCAGGCTCGAGGAGCGCACGGCCAGGGGCCAGGTGGCTCGCTCCAGGAAGGCCCCGACGTCCTGCGCGGCTCCGTCCGGGAACGGCGCGCTCTCGAAGCGCCGCCGGATCTCGGCGTCGTCGTCGCACTCGATCGCGAAGTAGCGCAGGTCGTTGTCGTCGAGGAAACGCTCGAAGACGTCGGTCCCGAGCACCGCCGAGGTCGGCACCGCGATCTCGACGCCCGGGAAGCGGTCTCGCAGGCCCTGCTCGGCCAGCAGGCGCCGGACGAAGGCGAGGCCGCGGGCCTTGCCTCCCAGAGAGCCGCCCGCCCACGCGGTAGAAGTCGCCGGAAAGGTCGAAGTCGCCGCGGTCGAAGTCGGTCACCAGGGTGCGACCCTGCTCGAGGCGGTAGGAGGCGATCGCCCGGATCAGGCTCTCCCGCAGGGCCTGCGGGCTCGCGTAGTCGCCGAGGCGGCGCGGGCGCAGCTCGTGGGCGAGCGCGAACTCCGTGCGCGCCTTGAGCCACCGCGAGAAGTGGTTGCGCGAGGCGTGATGAACGATCGACGCCTCGGGCACCTCCGCGAGCCTCTCCTCGAGGCCGCGCAGGTCGGCCGCGCGGCCGACCTCGGTACCGTCGGCGAGCCGGAAGACGAAGTCGCCGAAGCCGAAGTGCTCGAGCATGACGTCGCGCAGCTCCTGGAGGAGGAGCGGCGAGCCCTTGAGGAGGAAGTCGGCCCCGACGCTGCGGGCGAGGGCCTCGTTCTCGGGCCGCGAGGAGTGGAGCACGATCGGCACGTCCGGGTACGCGGCCCGCACCTGACGGGCGAAGTCGGCGCCCGCGCGAGGGACCTTCTCCCCCGCCCGCGGGAACTCGACGTCGGAGATGATGCCCAGCACCTCGTCGGCGTACCGCTCGAAGGCCTGCTCGGCCTCCTCCCACGTCGTGCACAGGAGGATCTTCGGCCTCGCCCGCATGCGCAGGATCTTCTGGGAGAGGTTCAGCCCCTCGACGATCACCCGCTGCGAGTGGTGCAGCAGCTCCGTGTACATGACGGGCAGGAAGGACGAGTAGTAGCGGACGTTGTCCTCGACGAGGATGATGACCTGCACCCCTACCGCGCCGGTGTCGTGCTCGGCGTTCCTCCAGTCCTCCACGGACTTGACGATCGACACCAGCACCCGCGCGTCGCCCTGCCAGAGGAACGTCCGCTCGATGGCGGACGTGTCCTTGCGGGCCTGGAAGTCCGACAGCTCGCGGGTGTCCCAGGCGAGCAGCACCACCGGCACGTCGAGGCCCTCGGCCTTGATGCGCCGGGCCAGCTCCGCCGCGTCCATGTCCGCGAGGTGGGGCGTCGTGACGATCAGGTTGACCCGGCTGTCCTCGCGGGCGACCTTCAGGGCTTCCGTTCCCGTCGAGATCCCGGTCAGCCCGGGGGCGTAGTGCAGGTCGAGGTTGCGGAACTCGCCGAGCATGCGCTCGGACAGCTCCCCCGCCTCCTCCAGGATGAACGAGTCGTACGCCGTCGAGACCAGGAGGATGTCCATGATGCGGTGGCGCATCAGGTCCTGGTACTCGTGGAAGCGGCGGCGTGCGGTGGGGCTGGCCGTCATCGAGGACCCTCTCGCGCTAGGGCCGCCGCTCGGGCATCAGCAGCGGCAGCTGCTTCGCGCTCAGCGGCGTCAGGAGGAGGAGCGCCCGGAAGAGCGCCCGGTGCCGCGCCTCGTCGGGCTCGAGGTACACCGCCGCCGCGAGCTCCCGCCAGCGCCGTAGCTCGCGGCGGAGCGACCGCGAGGGCTGGGCCTCGGTCGTGAGGTCGGCGAGCCGCAGCACGCGCTCGTACGCGTTCTTCAGCCGGTCCCGGTCCCCCGGCCCGAAGAGCTTCCCCGCCCGGTTCATCTCGTTCGCGATCATCAGGACCTGCTGGTCGCGGCTGAAGGCCGACCAGCGCTCGAGCGTCAGCGACGCGTGCTGGGTCACGGCAGGGGCTCGCCTTCGCCGATGAGGGCCAGGGTCAGCTCGCGCACCCGGTCCCGGACGCCCTGGCCCTGGATCTCCATGCTGCGGTTGCCCGCCGCCGGCCGGATGTTGATGAGCGACGTGTACTCGATGCACTCCGCGGGGCCGCGGCCCGGGTAGTAGTTCGCGCCCCAGAGGTCCGCCTGCCGGCTGCCGTCCTCGAGGAGCGCCTGCTCCCCGTCGGCGTGCATCTCGCCGCCCACCGCGGCGACCCCCCGCTCGACGTCAACGACGTACTTGACCATGTCCTCGAAGACCTCGTCCACGAGGCGGCGCAGCTCGGCGGCGTCGATGCGGCCGCCCCTGACGAGGATCGACCCCCTCCGGCATGCCGTCGTTATAGCGGCGGTGCCGGCCCGGAGCAAGCCGCGGCCCCTCTCGACGGGAGGTCGGTGTAGGCTTCCACCGCGACGGACCCCACGGAGGACGCCATGAACTGCGGACCCTGCGGGCGGCCCTGGCGGCGGCCCTGATCGCCCCCGCCCTGGCGGCCGCGCCCGCCGAGACCAAGGCGGTGTCGGGACAGGCCTGGGTGCGCGAGCACTACACCAAGCACGACCACAGCGTGCCGATGCGCGACGGGGTGAGGCTCTTCACGTCCGTCTACGTCCCCAAGACGTGCGGGGCGGCCCGGCCCATCCTGCTGACCCGCACGCCCTACTCCGTCGCGCCCTTACGGCGTCGACAGCTATCCGGAGCGGCTCGGGCCTTCGAGAGCGGCGATGAAGGAGGGCTTCATCTTCGCCTACCAGGACGTCCGCGGGCGCGCCCTGTCGGACGGGGACTGGGACGACGTCCGGCCGCACCGGCCGGCGGGCAGCGGCCGCCGGCACCGACGAGAGCACCGACACCTGGGACACCGTCGACTGGCTCGTGAAGAACGTGCCCTGCAACAACGGCAAGGTCGGGATGTGGGGCATTTCCTACCCCGGCTTCTACGCCCTCGGCCGGCCTCGTCGGCGCTCACCCCGCGCTCGAGGCGGTCTCGCCCCAGGCCCCGGTGACCGACGTCTACCTCGGGGACGACGCTTCCACAACGGCGCCTTCATGCTGGCCGCCAACTTCGGCTTCTACGCCGCCTTCAAGCCGCGCGCGGGGGGACCGGAGCGCCCGGCGCGCTCCGCCCGTTCGAATACGGCACGCCGGACGGCTACCGCTTCTACCTCGACCTCGGGCCGCTGTGGAGCGGCAGCGGCGGCACGGCCTCCTGGACCGGCGGACTGGCGCGCCAACCTCGAGCACACCTCCTACGACGCCTTCTGGCAGGCGCGCTCGATCTGGCGGCACCTGCAAGACGTCGCCCCCGCCGTGCTCACGGTGGGGGGCTGGTTCGACGCCGAGGACCTGATGGGCCCGCTGCGCACCCACCGGGCGCTCGCGGCGCAGAGCCCGCAGACCGACCCGCCACCTGGTGATGGGCCCGTGGACCCACGGGGGCTGGGCCTTCACGGACGGCCGCCGCGTCGGCAACGTCGACTTCGGTCAGGGCACCTCCGAGTGGTTCCAGGACACAGGTCGAGCTGCCGTTCTTCCTCCGCCACCTCGAGGGCCGGGAGGGGCCGCGCTCTCCCCGAGGCGACGGTTTTCGAGACCGGCACGAACCGCTGGCGGTCGTTCGACGCGTGGCCGCCGGCCGGCACCTCCCCGCGGACGCTTCTACCTGCGGGCCGGCGGGGTGCTGTCGACGGAGCCCCCGCCGGACCCGGGGGACGCCTCCGACCGGTACGTGAGCGACCCCGCGCGGCCGGTGCCGTACGTGGGCCACGTGCAGATGGGCATGCAGGGCGACTACATGACCGAGGACCAGCGCTTCGCCGCCACGCGCCCCGACGTGCTCGTCTACGAGACCCCTCCGCTCGAGGAGGACCTGACGGTACTCGGGCCCGATCGGGGTCGAGCTGCACGTCGCCACGTCGGGGACCGACTCGGACTTCGTGGTGAAGGTGATCGACGTCTACCCGCCCGACCTCCCGACGCCGGAGTGGAAGGGCGAGGGTCCCCGGCCGGCCAACCACGTCCGGATGGGGGCTACCAGCAGCTCGTGCGGGGCGAGCCCTTCCGGGGCAAGTTCCGCCGGAGCTTCGAGCGGCCGGAGCCCTTCACGCCGGACGTGCCCGACGTCCTCCGGTTCGACCTGCCGGACGTGGCCCACGTCTTCCGGCGCGGCCACCGCGTGATGGTCCAGGTCCAGAGCTCCTGGTTCCCTCTCACCGACCGGAATCCCCAGGCGTTCCTCGACATCCCCCGAGCGCGCCCCGAGGACTTCCGGCCGGCGACGCAGCGCGTGTTCCGGTCGAAGGACCGGCCCTCTTCGATCGTCTTCCGGCTCGGGCCCCCGGAGGCGGCGCCGAGGTAGCCCCCCCGCGGGACCCGCGGGACCGCGGGACGCCGGCGGTTGCGCGGCGGGGCGGTTCTGGCACAATTGAGGGCAGCTGAGGGGCGCTGCGACCCTCCGGGGCCAGGCTCAGCGACGAAAAACGGCGCTCGCGAACCAATGGACCGGTTTGGGGCGCCGATGCATTTCCGGCGCTCCCCAACGAAAGCGAGGAGACGAGAAATGTCCGCAACCGTCCAGACGAAAGCCGCCGACTTCCACGTGGCCGACCTCTCCCTGGCCGACTGGGGCCGCCGGGAGATCGCGATCGCCGAGACCGAGATGCCCGGCCTCATGGCGATCCGCGAGGAGTACGCGAAGGCGCAGCCCCTCAAGGGCGCGCGCATCTCCGGGCTCGCTGCACATGACGATCCAGACCGCGGTGCTCATCGAGACGCTGAAGGCCCTCGGCGCCGACGTGCGCTGGGCCTCGTGCAACATCTTCTCGACCCAGGACCACGCGGCGGCCGCGATCGCGAAGGGCGGCACCGCGGTCTTCGCCTACAAGGGCGAGTCGCTCGAGGAGTACTGGGACTTCACCCACCGCATCTTCGAGTGGCCGGACGGCGGCTCGACCAACATGATCCTCGACGACGGCGGCGACGCCACCCTGCTCCTCCACCTCGGCTCGAAGGCCGAGAAGGACCCCTCGGTCCTCGCCGAGCCCGAAGAGCGAGGAGGAGCGCGTCCTCTTCGCCGCCATCAAGAAGCGCCTCGCCGAGCAAGCCCGGCTGGTACTCGAAGCAGCTCGCGTCGGTGCGCGGCGTGACCGAGGAGACGACGACCGGCGTCCACCGCCTCTACCAGATGCACGCGAAGGGCGAGCTGAAGGTCCCCGCGATCAACGTCAACGACTCCGTCACCAAGTCGAAGTTCGACAACCTGTACGGCTGCCGCGAGTCGCTGGTGGACGGCATCAAGCGCGCGACCGACGTCATGATCGCGGGCAAGATCGCCCTCGTGTGCGGCTACGGCGACGTGGGCAAGGGCTCGGCGCAGGCGCTGCGCGCCCTCTCCGCCCAGGTCTGGGTGACCGAGATCGACCCCATCTGCGCGCTGCAGGCGGCCATGGAGGGCTACCGCGTCGTCACGATGGACTACGCGGCCGACAAGGCCGACATCTTCGTGACCGCCACCGGCAACTACCACGTGGTCACCCACGAGCACATGGCGAAGATGAAGGACCAGGCGATCCTCTGCAACATCGGCCACTTCGACAACGAGATCGACGTCGCCTCGCTCGAGAAGTACCGCTGGGAGGAGATCAAGCCCCAGGTCGACCACGTGGTCTTCCCCGACGGCAAGCGGATCATCCTGCTCGCCAAGGGCCGGCTCGTGAACCTCGGCTGCGGGACCGGCCACCCCTCCTACGTCATGTCCTCGTCCTTCGCGAACCAGACGATCGCCCAGATCGAGCTGTGGACGCGAGAGGGACAGCGGGAAGTACCCGGTGAACGTCTACACCCTGCCCAAGCACCTCGACGAGAAGGTGGCGCGGCTGCAGCTGAAGAAGCTGAACGCCCAGCTCACCGAGCTGACCGACCAGCAGGCCACGTACATCGGCGTCGACAAGCAGGGCCCCTACAAGACCGACCGCTACCGGTACTGACGCACGACCCGCGCGAAAGCGCGGGGTCGATCTGAGCGCTGGTCGTGCCGACCGAAGCGTCTTGACACTTATCCCGTGCGCACGTATTATGTGCCAATGAACGTCACGCTCTCGATCGACGAGAAGCTTCTGGCCCGAGCGCGGGAGCTTGCGCACGAGCGAGGGACGTCGGTCAACCAGCTCGTCCGCGACTACCTCGAGCGCCTCACCGGCACGTCGGGGCCCGCCGACGTGGTGGAGCAGCTCGAGCGCCTCTGGAGCGAGCAGTCGGGTCGTTCCGGCGGCTGGAAGTGGAACCGGGAAGAGGTGTATGACCGGCCCGTTCTTCGTCGACACGAACGTACTCGTCTACGCGGATGACCTGGACGCCGGGCCGAAGCGCGAGGCGGCCCGGGCGCTCCTGCGACAGGTCGTCCCCACCGGTGAGGCGGTCTTCTCGCTCCAGGTCCTCCAGGAGTACTTCGCGGTCGCGACCCGGCGTCTCGGCCTGCCGCCGGAAGCGGCCCGCGCCCGCGTCGAGGCCCTGAGCCGGCTGGAGATCGTCACCCCGCGGGTCGAGGACCTCCTCGCGGCCATCGACCTGCACCGTCTCCACTCGCTCTCGATCTGGGACGCGCTGGTCGTGAGAGCCGCGCTCGTCTCGGGCTGTCGCGTCCTCTACACCGAGGACCTGCAGCACGGACGCCGGTTCGAGGCCCTCGAGGTCGTGAATCCCTTCTAGTCGACGCGCGCTCCGCGCGCGTCGACTGAGCCGGTCGTTGGCTTCCGTTCCGCAAAGCCTTCGGGAAGGCCTTCCTGAAGGCCTTCCTCGGGTCTTCCTGAAAGCCCTCGGGAAGACAAGAACAACAACAAAGAAGAAGGCACCCCGGCGAGCTTCGCTCGCCGGGGTGCAAACGACGGCTCAGGTCCGACGCGAGCTCCGCTCGCGTCGGGCGGGGCTACACCACCCCCTGGTCCATCATCGCGTTGGCGACCTTGAGGAAGCCCGCGATGTTGGCGCCGTTGACGTAGTTGCCCGGGGTGCCGAAGCGCTCGGCGGTCTCCCAGCAGGCCTTGTGGATGCTCTTCATGATGCCGTGGAGGCGCTGGTCCACCTCCTCGCGGCTCCAGGAGAGCCTCATGCTGTTCTGCGACATCTCGAGGCCCGAGGTCGCGACGCCGCCGGCGTTGGCGGCCTTGCCCGGCCCGTAGAGGATCTTCGCGTCCAGGAACTTGTTGACCGCGTCGATCGTGCTCGGCATGTTGGCGCCCTCGCCGATCACGTAGACGCCGTTCTTGAGCAGGTTCTCCGCGTCCTTGCCGTTGATCTCGTTCTGGGTGGCGCTCGGGAACGCGCAGTGGGCCTTGTGGTTCCACAGCGGGTTGTAGTCGAGCTTGGGGTCGATCGGGGTGTAGACCGCGGTCTTGAACTTGTCCGCGTACTCCTTGATGCGCCCGCGCTTGACGTTCTTCAGCTCCATCACGAACTTGAGCTTCTCGCGGTCGATCCCCGCCTCGTCGTAGACGTAGCCGCTCGAGTCGGAGACCGTGACCACCTTGCCGCCGAGGTCGAGGATCTTCTCGGCCGTGTACTGCGAGACGTTGCCGCTGCCGGAGACGAGGCAGGTCTTGCCCTGCAGGCTCTCCTTGCGGGTCCCCAGCATCTCCTGCGCGAAGTACACGCAGCCGTAGCCGGTGGCCTCGGGCCGGATGAGCGAGCCGCCCCAGTTGAGGCCCTTGCCGGTGAGGACGCCGGTGAACTCGTTGCGCAGCTTCTTGTACATCCCGAACAGGTAGCCGATCTCGCGGCCGCCCACGCCGATGTCGCCGGCCGGCACGTCCGTGTCGGGCCCGATGTGGCGGAACAGCTCCGACATGAAGGCCTGGCAGAACCGCATGACCTCGTTGTCGCTCTTGCCCTTGGGGTCGAAGTCGGTCCCGCCCTTGCCGCCGCCCATGGGCAGCGTGGTCAGCGAGTTCTTGAAGACCTGCTCGAAGGCCAGGAACTTCAGGATGCCGAGGTTGACCGAGGGGTGGAAGCGCAGCCCGCCCTTGTAGGGGCCGATCGCGCTGTTCATCTCGATGCGGAAGCCGCGGTTGACCCGCACCTGGCCCTGGTCGTCGACCCAGGGGACCCGGAAGAGGATGACGCGCTCGGGCTCGATGATGCGCTCGAGGATCTTCGCGTGGCGGTACTCCGGGTGGCGGTCGAGGACGAGGGCGAGCGACTCGGCGACCTCCTGGACGGCCTGGTGAAACTCGGGCTCGGCCGGGTTCTTGGCCTTGACCTCCGCCATCAGCGAGGTGACGTATTCGTTCATTTGTCTCTCCGTGAAATGGGGCGGCCCTGACGGGGACGAGGAAGCGGATCGGCCATCGATTCGGCCATCGGGTCGCCCAGGCGGCCGCCGCCGCGTCCGCCCGATCCAGGGGGCATGGGCGATCGGCGACCTTGATGGCATCCATCATCCGGCCCGCAGGGGCCCCGTGCCATGATCAGTTGGCACTAGTGGTCAGACCGCACCGAATGAGCCAAAAGATCCGGTCCGTGCTGATCTTTTCTGCGGCACGCCGGGCGGCTAGCATGGGCCATCAGGAGGCCTCGGCATCATGGCGATCAAGGGCGTGAATGCATTCGAGATGGCGCAGGCGCAGTTCGACAAGGTGGCGGCGATCCTGGACCTCGACCCCGCCACCCGCGAGCTCCTCCGCTGGCCGCTGCGGGAGTACAGCTTCGCGATCCCCGTCCGCATGGACGACGGGCGCGTCAAGGTCTTCCGCGGCTTCCGCGTGCAGCACAACGACGCGCGCGGCCCCTCGAAGGGCGGCATCCGCTTCCACCCGCAGGAGACCCTCGACACCGTCCGCGCGCTGGCCACCTGGATGACCTGGAAGTGCGCGGTCGTGGACATCCCGCTCGGCGGCGGCAAGGGCGGCGTCATCTGCGACCCCCACCACCTCTCGCAGCGCGAGCAGGAGCAGATCTGCCGCGGCTGGGTGCGCCAGCTCGCGCGCAACGTCGGCCCCGTGGCCGACGTCCCCGCCCCCGACGTCATGACCTCCGGCCAGCACATGCTGTGGATGCTCGACGAGTTCGAGACGATCCACGGCGGCCACTACCCCGGCTTCATCACCGGCAAGCCCGTGGGCATGGGCGGCTCCGAGGGCCGCACCGAGGCCACCGGCTACGGCGTCGTCTTCACCATCCGCGAGGCCCTGCGGGACCTGGGCATCGACGTCAAGGCGACCCGCGCCAGCGTCCAGGGCTTCGGCAACGTGGCCCAGTACGCGATCCGCCTCTACACGCAGATCGGCGGGACCGTCACCTGCGTCGCCTGCTGGGACCAGGCCGACCAGACGTCCTACTCCTTCCGCCGCGAGTCCGGCGTCGACGCGGACCAGCTCGTCTCGATCTCCGACCGCTTCGGCGGCATCGACAAGGCGAAGGCGAAGGCGCTGGGCTACGAGATCCTCCCCGGCGACGCCTGGCTCGAGCAGCCGGTCGAGATCCTCATCCCCGCCGCCCTCGAGAACCAGGTCCGCGCCGACAACGCCCCGAAGATCCACGCGAAGGTCAAGGTCCTCGCCGAGGGCGCCAACGGCCCCACGACCCCGGAAGCCGACACCATCCTCCAGGAGAAGGGCATCTTCGTGATCCCCGACTTCCTCGCGAACGCCGGCGGCGTCACCTGCAGCTACTTCGAGCAGGTCCAGAGCAACATGAACTTCTTCTGGGAGAAGGACGAGGTCCTGGCCCGCCTCGACACCAAGATGACGTCCGCCTTCCACGCGGTCGCCGAGCTCGCCAGGAAGCGCAAGCTCTTCATGCGCGACGCGGCCTACGTGATCGCCATCAACCGCGTGGCCCAGGCCTGCCGCGACCGGGGGTGGGTGTGAGTCGCCGCCGCCCTGCGCCAGCTCTTCCGTCGGCTCGATCGCATCCACGAGGACGCGTTCCACCTCGCGACCGGTACTGCTCGAAGTCACTGGCTCCTCTCGCCAGCAGTCCGGCTGTTGCTGGTGACTGCGGGCCTCTTCGAGGTCGGTCCCGACTCGCCAGGAGCGCTCGCAGGCCGCTCCCGGTGCGCCCAGCGAGAGAGCGCCAGACATCACCGTGGCACGCGCGGAGGGCTTCGATCCAGATCTCGGGCCATTCGCGCGCGCCGTCCGCGCCCGACAGCCTGGCGATGGCGACCACCCGGCCCAGGTCCTTGTTGCTGCGCCTGATCTTGCGCCCTTCCACCAGTGCGTCCATGGTCTCGGGCCTGATCGCCGGGTTCCTCAGCAGGTTCGAGAGAGCCAGCAAGGAGGGGCGCGCGCAGCGGAGGCCGAACTCGGTCATCGGAGCACCGTGAGTCGCGACGTCGAGGTAGCGGTAGCTCGGCAGGCCGAAGTGGCCACCGGCCAGCGGCAGCCGCAGCCAGCGCTTGTCGTCGCTGTCAGCAGGCTCGTGCGCGGCCAGCAACTCGATGAACCACTCCTTCGAGTCCGGGGGCCAGAGCCGCACGGCGGGGAGTGCTCCGTCGGGCGTGCTTTCGTCCCCGGGCGGCGCGTGCTTACCCTCGGTTCTCGGGCGCCAGCCTGCGGCCAGCAAGTCGCCTGCAACCTGCCCACCGGCCCTGACGGCTTCGACCCGCGGAAAGAGCAGGCAGTCGATGTCCTTCGTCTGGACCTGAGCCTCCTTCCGGTCGCCGAGCAGGTGATATCCCGCCGCGAGGCTGCCCACGATCACGATGTTGTCCCGCACGGACTGCGGGATTGCGGCCGCGACGCGGGCGAGGACCTCGCGCGGCGAGACCGTGCTCAGGGCTCCTCCTGGCTGCGCTCGCGAAACGCGTTGACGAACTCGTCCGCCTGCGGTTCGAGCCGGGCCTCGTGCAGGTCGAGCAGGCACTCGACCGGGTCGACCCAGTCTGGCCCGTCCGGGCTCTCCAGGAACAGCGACTTGGCGTGACGGACGAAGTGGACGGTCAGTCGCGCTGGTTCGGTGGGATCTGAAGTCGCTTCCAGAGCCGGATCCAGCCGTCGGACGAACGACAGATCCGGGCCACCTGCCGGGGCTGTGGACGGACACGTCGAGTCTCGGCAGCCCCATCAGATCCAGCTCCCGGATGATGGTGCCGGGCGGCGAGCACGCCCCCGATCGCGACGTTCTCGGGACGGAGCGCGCGGAGCCTGTCGGCAAGGCTGGCCGCCGAGCGTGGCTGGCCGGATCGATCGGCGTATCGCAAGGTCGAACGCGCTTCGTCGGCTGTCAGCAGAAGCCGACCCCACTCCTCACGCGGAAAGTCGAGAAGCTCGACCCGACGATCACTGTGGCGCCGGACGACCCTGCCGAGCCGCCTCAAGGCCGCAGCCACCGTCGGGTAGCTGCAGCCCGCGGCCTCGGCAATCCAGAGCGTGGTCAACGGGCCCTTGTGGGTCAGCCAGCCGTACACGAGGAGCTTCAGGACGATGAAGGAGTAGTCCGGACGAGGCAGACGCGTCCCCGACTGCCGTTCGACCGGAGAGGACTCGCGGCAGAGCGGCACGGCGATCGAGTCCGGGACGATCCCGAACGAACGCGCCCGTCCGTCGGCGTGGAGCACGCGGACCGCCAGGCGGCGGGCGACCTCAGGGCGCAGGGACCGTTGCAGGAGGCCCCACTCTTCCGCGATCCGCTCCTCCGTCATCCTCGGGGCGCTCAGGCACAGGAGCTGGACAGCCTGCGGGTCCTCATCCGCTGCCGCCACGAGAGCCAGAAGCTCAGCCCGCAAAGTACGGATCGCATCGATGCCGGTGACGGATCGGACCTGCGAACGCCCATCCATAGGTTCGCCGGAACGATAGCATGCCAGAACAAGACCTGCAACTTTAATATTGACCTGCTAGTTTTGCATTAAACTAGCAGGTCAATATCTATTAAGAGTCTGATTTCAAGCCGTTCGGAGGATTCGAGGCCGCACGGGCGCTGCAATCGGGGAGAACATCCGCGACGTTAAATCGCTTTTCGATCCTCGTAGTATGCATCGCTGGACTTCGAGCTTGATCCTCATGATCCACGCGCCGCGCCCCGGCCCTGGGCTATCCTCGCCGTGCGGGCCATGACTCTCCCCGAGATCCCCCCCTTCAACCGGTCGCTCTTCGACCCGGCGCGCCGGATCAGCCGCATCGGGGACGGTCCGCTCGGCGGCAAGGCCCGGGGCCTCGTCACCGCCGCCCGGATCCTGAAGGAGCGGCGGGCCGACCTCGAGGTCCCGGGCCTCGACCTCGACGTCCCCGCCCTGTGGTCGTCGCCGCCGACGTCTTCGACGCGTTCCTCGACCGCAACGACCTGCGGGATTCCTGGCCGAGGAGCCCTCCGACGACGTCGTCTCGCTGGCTTTCCAGAAGGCGACGCTGCCCGCCGAGTGGCTGGGCGACCTGCGCTCGCTGGCCGAGGACGCGCGCTGCCCCCTCGCCTGCCGCTCCTCGAGCGCGCTCGAGGACGCGCTCGGCCGGCCCTTCGCCGGGGTCTACGGGACGAAGATGATCCCCGGCAACCAGGCCGACGTGGCGGGCCGCTTCAAGAGCCTCGTCGACGCCGTCAAGTTCGTCTTCGCGACCACCTTCTTCCACGAGGCCCGGGCCTACCGCCGCGCGGCGGGGGAGCTGCCCGAGCCCGAGAAGATGGCGGTCGTGGTGCAGGAGGTGGTCGGCCGCCGCCACGGCGACCGCTTCTACCCCGACCTCTCCGGCGTCGCGCGCTCGTACAACTTCTACCCGGTCGGCCCCGCCGCAGCCCGCGCGAGGGCGTCGTGGACCTCGCCCTCGGCCTCGGCAAGACGATCGTGGACGGCGGGCTCTGCTGGTCGTTCTCCCCCGCCCACCCGAAGCGGCCGCCGCCGGTCGGCTCCGTCCGCGACCTCGTCGACGTCACGCAGTCGCCGTTCTGGGCGGTGAACGTCGGCCCGCCCCCGCCTTACGACCCGATGGCCGAGACGGAGTACCTCGTCCACGCCGCCCTCGCCGAGGCCGAGGGGGACGGGACGCTGCGCCACGCCGCCTCGACCTACGACGCCGAGTCCGACCGCCTCGTCCCCGGCACCGGGCGCCCCGGGCCGCGGGTCCTCGACTTCGCCCCGATCCTCGTCCTGGAACGAGCTGCCCCTCGTGCCGGCGCTGCGGAAGCTGCTGGCCGTGTGCGAGGAGGAGCTCGGCGCGCCGGTCGAGATCGAGTTCGCGGTGTCGCTGCCGCCGGCCGCCCCGCCCGCTTCGGCTTCCTGCAGGTCCGGCCGCTGCTCGTCTCGCGGGAGGCGGTGGAGGTGACGCCGGACGACCTCGCCCGCCGGCGTCGTGGTGGCCTCGGCCGCCGCGATGGGCAACGGCCGTCACGAGGTGCGGGACGTGGTCTACGTGGACCCGAGTCCTTCGAGGCGCGGCTGACCCCGGCGATCGCCGGCGAGATCGAGCCGCTCAACCGCGGCCTCGTGGAGGCCGGCCGACCCTACCTGCTGATCGGCTTCGGCCGGTGGGGCTCGACCGACCCCTGGCTCGGCATCCCCGTGCGCTGGGACCAGATCTCCGGCGCGCGCGGGATCGTGGAGGCGACGCTGCCGCAGATGAACCCCGAGCCCAGCCAGGGCTCGCACTTCTTCCACAACCTCTCGAGCTTCTCCGTCCTCTACTTCACGGTGCCCTTCGACACCGGGCGGGCGGTAGACTGGGGCTGGCTGGGGGCCCAGGAGGCCGTCGCCCGCACGGAGCACGTCCGGCACGTCCGCACGAAGGCGCCCCTCGTCCTGCGGGTGGACGGCCGCTCGCGCCGCGGGGTCGCCCAGAGGTCCTGAGGGCACATGAACCCGCACAACGACAAGCCGATCGACCGGATCCTCCACGACCTGCAGGAGCGGGCCAAGGAGCTCAACTGCCTCTACCGCGTGGACGAGCTCCTCGGCCGGGAGGAGGCGCCCCTCGACGACGTCCTCGGCGAGGTGATCCGCACGATCCCCGCCGGCTGGCAGTTCCCGGACGTGTGCGTCGCCCGCGTCGTCCTCGGGCAACCGGGTCGTTCGAGCCCGCGGGCTTCTCGCCCTCGCCGTTCAAGCTCGTCTCGCTCATCGAGGCGCAGGGCGAGATCGCCGGGCAGGTCGAGGTCTACTACACGGAGGCGATGCCCCGCGCGGCCGAGGGCCCCTTCCTCGCCGAGGAGCGGAAGCTCCTCGACGCGATCGCCGAGCGGCTCGGCCACTTCGTCTCGCGCCGGCGCCTGCGGCGCGTCCTGGCGCCGACGGCGAGCCGGGCGCGGCCACGCCCGAGTGGTGGGTGGTCCTCGACTTCCTCCGCCAGACCGACCGCGCCCTGCTCGGCCGGCTGGGCCGGAAGATGATCAACCACCTCTGCTGGAACGGGTTCGACGACGCGGAGCGGCTGCTGCGCTCGACCGTCCCCGCGCGCGACGGCGAGCGACGGCGAGAACTTCGACGACAACCGGCCGCAGCCCCGGACCGCGCGGGCCGCCGACCCCGAGACGACGGAGGCCGCCTTCCGGATCGCCGGGCAGAACCTGCCCGAGGACGAGATCCTCAACTGCATCCAGAGCTGGATCAAGGAGGACAAGTCCACCTTCCTCAAGAACGCGCTCGAGCGCATGGACACGCCGCTCGCGGAGCTGGCCGACGCGCTCCAGCGCTTCCGCCACGGGGGGGTCGAGGAGGGCGACCTCTCGACCGCCACCCAGATCGGCCTCCGCGCGGCGCTCGTGCGGCGCTTCCTGACCGACCAGCTCGAGTTCGTGAACATCGCCAAGGACTACCTGACGGTCGCCGACTTCCACGAGCTCTGCCAGCACATCGTCTACCCGCCCCGCAGCCACGGGCGCCTCGGGGGCAAGGCGGCGGGCCTCTACCTCGCCTCGAAGATCGTGGCCCGGTCCCCCGAGTACCACGACGTGCTCGGCGACATCCGCATCCCCCGCAGCTGGCACATCCCCTCGGACGGCATCCTCGACTTCATCCACCACAACGACCTCGAGGACGTCTACAACCGCAAGTACACCGACCCCGACCGGGTCCGCCTCGACTACCCCTACATCGTCCAGCTGTTCAAGAACTCCTTCTTCTCCGCGGACATCCTGCGCGGGCTGTCGGACGTGCTCGACGACCTCGACGGGCGGCCGATCATCGTCCGCAGCTCGAGCCTCCTCGAGGACCGCCTCGGCTCCGCCTTCTCCGGCAAGTACAAGAGCCTCTTCCTCGCCAACACCGGCACGAAGCGCGAGCGCCTGGCCGCGCTCACCGACGCGATCGCCGAGGTGTACGCGTCGGTCTTCAGCCCCGACCCGATCGAGTACCGCGCGCTGCGGGGCCTGCTCGACCTGCACGAGGAGATGGGCATCCTGATCCAGGAGGTGGTCGGCACGCGCGTCGGGCCGTACTGGATGCCCGCCTTCTCCGGGGTCGGCTTCTCGAACAACGAGTTCCGCTGGTCCTCCCGCATCGCGCGGGAGGACGGCCTGCTGCGGATCGTCCCCGGGCTCGGCACGCGCGCGGTGGACCGCCTCGCCGACGACTACCCCGTCCTCGTCGCCCCCGGCCAGCCCGGCCTCCGCGTCAACCAGACCCCCGAGGAGGCCCTGCGCTACTCGCCGAAGAAGGCGGACGTCATCAACCTCGAGACCGGCGTCTTCGAGACCGTCGACATGCGGGAGCTGCTGGAGCGGCACGGCGAGGAGTTCCCGCTCGTGCGCCAGATGATCTCGATCGCCGACCACGACCACCTGCGGCGGCCGGTGGGGCTCGTGGACTTCTCGAAGGACGCCGTCGTCCTCTCGTTCGAGGGGCTCATCTCGGACAGCCCGTTCATGACCCGCATGCGGACGCTCCTGCAGGTGCTGCGGGAGAAGCTCAAGAGCCCGGTGGACATCGAGTTCGCCTCGGACGGGCGGCACGTCTACCTGCTGCAGTGCCGGCCCCAGGGCGCCACCGAGGGCGCCGCCCCCGTCCCCATCCCCCGCGACCTGCCGCAGGACCGCGTGCTCTTCACCGCCCGCCGCTACGTCTCGAACGGGCAGGTGAGCGACGTGAGCCACGTCGTGTACGTGGACCCCGAGGAGTACGCCCGGCTGGAGCTCGACCGGATCCGCGAGGTCGGGCGCGCGGTCGGCCGCCTCAACCGGCTGCTGCCCGAAGCGCCAGTTCATCCTGATGGGCCCGGGCCGCTGGGGCTCCCGCGGGGACATCCGGCTCGGCGTGCCCGTCACCTACGCCGACATCACCAACGCGGCGGTGCTCGTCGAGGTCGCCCGGAAGAAGGGCGGCTACGTCCCCGACCTCTCCTTCGGCACCCACTTCTTCCAGGACCTCGTCGAGTCGAACATCCGCTACCTGCCCCTCTACCCCGACGACCCCGAGGTCGTCTTCAACGAGGCCTTCTTCCTGCGCTCGCCGAACGCGCTCGCGAGCCTCGCCCCGGAGTTCGAGGGGCTCTCGGACGTCCTGCGCGTGATCGACGTGCCGCGCGCCACCGGGGGGCGTGTCCTGCGCGTGCTCATGAACGGGGACCTCGACGAGGCGGTCGGCCTCCTGGGGGCGCCCACCGTGGCCGGGGAGGTGCCGGTCGAGCCCGGGACGTCGACCGAGCCCCGCCCCGACGACCACTGGCGCTGGCGGCTGCGCATGGCCCAGCGGATCGCGGCCCTCCTCGACCCCGCCCGCTTCGGCGTGAAGGCGGCCTACGTCTTCGGCTCGACGAAGAACGGCACGGCCGGTCCCGGCGAGCGACCTCGACCTGCTGCTCCACGTCGAGCCCGACGGGCCGCGCCAACGCGAGCTGGCGCTGTGGCTCGACGGCTGGAGCCACTCCCTCGCCGAGATGAACTACCTGCGCACCGGCTACCAGACGGAGGGGCTGCTCGACGTCCACTACGTCACGGACGCGGACATCGCCGGCGGCGGGAACCCGTTCGCGGCCAAGATCGGGGCCGTCACCGACGCGGCCCGTCCGCTGCCGCTCGGCGGAGGCGCCGCGCCGGCCGCGACCGGCAGTTAGACCAGCTCCCGGGTGGCCTCGCCCGGTCGCTCGAGGTCGAAGCGCACGAGCGCGAGCTCGGGGCCGTCGTGGGCGGCGGAGAGGCACACGGTCCGGCCGATGCGGTCCAGCCAGGCGCCGGTGAGCCGCGCCGACTCGTGGACGTGGCCGTGCAGGGTCACGAGCGGCTGGCGGGCCTCGATGAAGCGCCGGACCGCGATGCTGCCGACGTGCACGTCGACCGGGGCGTGGTCGACCGTCCTCCCGTCGAGCGCCGCGCGGTCGAGGGCCGATCCGGTAGGGCGGCGCGTGGAAGCAGGAAGACCGCGCGCGAGACGTCGTCGCTCCCAACGAGCGCCTCGAGGTCTCCGGCGATCGTGCCCCACTTCGTCTCGGCCTCCGGAACCGGCACCGAGCGGTGGCCGTCCTCCGGCGACACGGACCCGGGGTCCACGAAGCGCGAGACGTCGTAGCGCTCCCAGTCCTTGAGCAGGAACGGCGTGGGGGGGACGCAGGCGTAGCCGTAGCGGGGAACCCGGCGACGTCGAGGCGGCGCCCGTGCGCGTGCCTGGCCAGCCCGCGCCGCTCCAGCTCTGCGAGCGAGCCCTCCTCGGCCCGGGGGTCGTCGTTGCCGAAGATGGCCAGGACCCGGGGTAGGCGGCGCCGAGACGCTCGCGGAGGCGCTCCAGCCGTGGCCCCAGCCAGTCCAGGAGGAAATCCCCGACCCCGGGCAGCCGCACCGAGCCCGCCGGGAGGAGGTCGCCGCCGAGGAACACCGCGGTCGGGCGCTCTGCCGCCACCGCGCCCAGCAACGCCTCGTAGCGGGAGGCTCGGCCGTGCAGGTCGGAGGCGAAGTGGCAGCGGGTCACGCCGGCACCGCCTAGAGCTTCAGCCGCTTCCGGATCTCCTGCAGGGCCTTCTTCGCACCGGCGCCCTTCCTTCCCTCGAGCCGCTCCTGCGCGGCCGCCTCGAGCGCATCCTCGATCTCGAGGAGCGCCGCCTGCTCCTCGCCCGCGGGACGGCCGGAGGCGAGCACCGCCTCGCGCAGCGCCTGCGCCTCGGCCTCGCGGTCGACCTCGATCCAGGCGGTCACCGCCTCGCCGATGCCGTTCTTCGCCCCCTGCTCGAGCCGCGGCAGGAGCAGGATGCCGCCCCGGTTGACGAGGTAGTTGACGGCGCCGGTCGCCACGATCTCGCGGCGCAGGACGTGGTCCTGGAAGTGCTCGGCGAACCGCTCCCGCAGCGAGGCGCGGGAAGTAGCCGTCGAGGAAGGGCCGGCCGGCCGCGCCGTCCGGGAAGTCCGTCTCCAGCAGCAGCTGGAAGGCCGACATCTTGGAGTAGCCGAGCAGCACGCACAGCAGCGGCCGCGGCAGGCCGCGGTCCCGGTGCGGGCTCGCGAGCAGCTCCTCGCGCGTCGGCACCGACTCGTCGGCCCGGTTGAGGAGGCCCGCCCCCGCCATGTCGTCCACGAGCGCCACGAACTCCTCGTAGCGGCGCGCGCTGCGGTGGCCGTCGAGGCTCAGGGCGAGGGCCTGCCCGGCGTTGTCGGCCAGGACGAGGGCGGCCACGTCGTCCGTCATCTCCGCGAGGATCCGGTTCCTCTCCTCGCGCCCCTTCACGACGCCCTTCTTCACGAGCATGTCGAGGAGGATCTTGATGTTGACCTCGTGGTCCGAGGTGTCCACCCCGCCGGAGTTGTCCACCGCGTCGGTGTTGAGCCGGCCGCCCGCCGCCCAGTACTCGAGCCGGCCCTTCTGGGTGAGGCCGAGGTTGCCGCCCTCGCCGATCACCCGGGCGCGGACCTCGCGGCCGTTCACCCGCACGCGGTCGTTGGTGCGGTCGCCGACCTCGCCGTGCTCCTCCGACTCCGCCTTGACGTAGGTCCCGATTCCCCCGTTGTAGAGGAGGTCGACCCGCGCGGTCAGGATCTTGCGCATCACCTCCTCGCCGGAGGGGTCGCCGCCCTCGATGTCGAGGAGCCTCCGCGCCTCGGGCGACAGCGGGATCGCCTTGGCCGAGCGGTCGTAGACGCCGCCGCCCCGGCTGAGGAGCGCGGGGTCGTAGTCCCGCCAGCTCGAACGCGGCAGCGCGAACACGCGCTCGCGCTCGCGGTAGCTCGTCTCGGGGTCGGGGTCGGGGTCGATGAAGATGTTGCGGTGGTCGAAGACGGCCACCAGCCTGATCGCCCGCGAGAGCAGGACCCCGTTGCCGAACACGTCGCCCGACATGTCGCCGACCCCGGCCACCGTGAAGGGCTCCTTCTGGATGTCCGTCCCCAGGTTGCGGAAGTGGTGCTTCACGCACTCCCAGGCCCCGCGGGCGGTGATGCCCATCTTCTTGTGGTCGTACCCCGCGCTGCCGCCGGAGGCGAAGGCGTCGCCGAGCCAGAAGCCGTACTGCGCGGAGACGCGGTTGGCGGTGTCCGAGAGGTGGGCGGTCCCCTTGTCCGCGGCGACCACGAGGTACGGGTCGTCCCCGTCCTGCCGCACGACCTCCGGCGGGTGGAGCACCTGGCCGTCCGCGCGGTTGTCGGTCACGTCGAGGAGCCCGGAGACGAACTCGCGGTAGCGGTCGATCAGGTACTCGTCGAGGGCCGGCCGCGGCGGGACCTCGCCCTTCAGCACGAAGCCGCCCTTCGAGCCCACCGGCACGATCACCGAGTTCTTGACCATCTGGGTCTTCATGAGGCCCAGGATCTCGGTGCGGAAGTCGTCGTGGCGGTCGGACCAGCGGATGCCGCCGCGGGCGACCTTCCCGCCCCGCAGGTGGATGCCCTCGAGGCGGCGCGAGTGGACGTAGATCTCGAACATCGGCCGCGGGGAGGGCATGCCCTCGACCTTGCGACAGTCCACCTTGACCGAGAACACCGGCCGCTCGGGCCGCTGGAAGACGTTCGTGCGCAGCGCGGACCTCAGCAGGTTGTCGAGTGCGCGCAGGACCTCGTCCTCGGCCAGGCTGCGCACGGCCTCGAGGGCGCGGGCGAAGCCCTCGTCGGCCGCGGCCACCGCCTCCGCGCGGTCGCCGGGCAGGGACGGGTCGAAGCGGGCCGCGAACGCCCGGTAGAGGGCCCCGGCCGCCGCGCTGTTGCGCACGAGGACGCCGTTCACCGTGTCCGCGTTCCAGTGCGGGCGGACCTGGAGCAGGTGGTTGCGCAGCGTGCGCAGCACCTCGACGTCCCGCCAGGTGAGCCCCGCGGAGAGGATGAGACCGTTCAGCGGGATCGTCGGTCGCCCGCTCCTCGTCGAGCGCGCGCAGGGCGTCGACGAAGCGCTGCTCCCCCTGCCGCAGGGCGGCGATGCGGTCGGCCGACGCCTCCACGTCGAAGCGGTACAGGAAGCACCGGCGGCCCTCGGGGAGGGTGAGCGGGATGCGCAGCTCCTCGGTGACGGTGAGGCCGAGGTTCTGCAGGGTCTTGAGGATGTCGGTCAGGTCCAGCGAGCGGACCGTGCACAGCTGGACGGAGGCCGCCTCCGCCGACCTCGCGGAGACGCTCGCCTCGAGCCGGCTCTCCAGCGCCTCCATCTGCCGCAGGTCGTTCGGCACCTGCTCCGGCGCCGTGACCTCGCGGTAGAGGCCGCTGCGCGACTCGTGCGTCACGTACCGGCGGAAGAGGCGCCGCCCCTCGCGCTCGCCGAACTCGCCCTCGAGCGCCGCCGCCACCCGGTCCTCCCAGGCCGTCACGAGGGGCTCGGTGAGCCGGCGCGCCTCCTCGACGTCCACCGGGTGCTCGAGCTGGTGGGAGTCGAAGTAGAAGATGAGCAGGGTCACCGGCCCGCAGTCGACGGAGGTGCCGAACGCCACCGGGCCGAAGGCGTCCGCGAAGGCCCGGCGCAGCGCCGCCTCGATCTGGTACGCGTAGCGCAGTCGTGAGAAGGCCACGTAGAGCGCCTCGTAGCCCGCGCCCCGGCGACCCTCGACCACGATCTCGTCGTCGCTCGCCACGTGGACGATGCGCTGGATGATCCGCTCGAGGTCGGCGGTGTCCGCATAGAAGAGGTCCGTCTTCGGGAAGTGGTTGAAGGTGGCCCGGGTCTCCCGCCACACGTGCGCGTTGGGGATCCCGCCGCAGCGCTCGAGGAGGCGGTCCTCCTTCTCCTTGAGGATCGGGATCCGGTCGGCGCGCTGGGCGAAGGCCCCGCGGGCGAACCGGCCGAGGAGCAGGGTGAGGCCCTTCAGCTTCCCGTCCTCGCCCCACTCGCGCAGCGTGAGGTCCTCGATCGGCTCGAGGTGGTAGATGGCCGAGGCGCTGGCGCAGAAGTCGAGGTCCAGGATGCGGTCGTCGCCCGGCTGGGGGTGCAGGTGCGACTCGACGTGCTCCACCACGCCGGGGAAGACGACGGGGAGGAGGGTGGGGTCGGTGAAGGCTCCGTTCGCGGTCTCGTCCACGCGGCCCGGCCTGCCGTCCGGCCCCACCGCGTAGGACACCGTGCCCATGAAGATGTAGTTCTCGTCGAGCAGCCACTCCAGGAAGGCGCGGACGGAGGCGAGCTCGACCGCGTCCCCGCGGCGGCTGCGCAGGCGGGGCAAGAGCTCTCGGCAGGCGCGGTTCATGTCCTGGAAGTCGTCCACGGCCAGGAAGACCGCCTTGAGGAGCGAGAAGACCTCGTGCTCCACCCGGCGCAGGCGCTCCTTCGACGGGACTGGCTCGATCTGGAAGAAGCAGTAGCTCTCGCGGCTGCCCTCTTCCCGCGCGTCCCCCACGGACACGATCCGCTCCCACTGCCGCTTGATCGTGAAGATGGGGTGGATCGCCGAGTAGACCCGCAGGCCGGACTTCTGCAGGTAGTTCTTGACGCTGTCGAAGATGAAGGGCCGGTCGGGGGTGTGCGTCTCGACGATCGTGGACTCGAGCGGCAGCCCCGCCCCGCCGCCGAGGGCACGCGACTCCTCCTCGCTGGGGTTGCGCACCGCGACGTGGATGCCGGGCAGGCCCTTGTAGAGCTGGTGGCCGGGCGGCATCTCGCGCACCACGAAGCGGAAGTGGTGGACGAGGCGCGCGGCGATCACCGGGGCGGGGAGGTCGAGGGCGAGACGGGCCGGCATCCCCTCGAAGAGGATCGGGGCGAGGGTCGCCAGGAGGTCGCGGTCCTCCGGCGCGGCCTGCCGCGCCAGGATCTCCGTCACCTCCGCGAGCCGGGCGGAACGCTGCTGGGGATCGCCTTGGACCATGTCACGCTTCTCCTGAGTGGGACGAGCGGCTTTCGCGATCCTAACCGCGCCCCCGGGCGAAGTCGAGACGCCCGGGGCTGCTAGAATCCCCCGTCCCTCGGTCCCCGGGGACGGTGGGTCATGAGGCTCGAGATCTCGTATCGCGGCGGCACGACCCACGAGGTGGAGGTGCCGGGCAGCGTCTGCGTCCTCGGCCGCGACCCCGGCTGCGACGTCGTCCTCAACGACGCGAAGTGCTCCCGCCGCCACGCCGTCCTCGAGGACGGCCCGGAGGGTCTCGTCGTCAGGGACTCGGACAGCGCCAACGGCGTCTACGTCAACGGCCGCAGGGTCGACAAGGCGCGGCTGCGCCCGGGCGACACGCTGCGGCTGGGCGAAGTGCAGCTGAAGCTGCTCGGGGACGTCGGCGAGACCGTGGTGGTCGCGCCGGACGACCTCGACCTGCGTACCCGGCCCGGGACGCCGCGTCCGGTCGAGGCCGACCTCCCCCTTCCGCCGGCCCCCGGACGCGCCGGGCCGGGTCGCTTCCCCGGCCCCTCGGCGGGGCCCCGCCCGGCCCGCCACCGTCGGCGTGCTCTGCCGTCCTGTGGGCCCTCTTCGCTCCGGCCTCGGTCGCCGCCGTCGCTCTCACCGCGAGCCGGCTCCACAGCGGGGTGCTGGGCTGGTCTCTCGCCGCCGCGGCCGGCCTCGCGTGCGCCGGGCTCGCCGTCGCGATGGCGGTCGGGCTCCGGGCGCTCGTCCCCTGGGCGCGCCACCTCCAGGTCGCCCTGGCCGCGCTCGGGCTCCTGGCCTGCCCCTTCACGCTGGCCTCGGCCACGGTGCTCCTGTACATGGCCCGGCCCGAGGTGAAAGCCGCGTTCGAGGGGAGCGGCGCCCCGGGACCGCCGGCGACGGGCCCCGCCGACGCCACCTTCGCCGTCTCCATCGTGGGAATGCTCGTGCTGGGACTGGCTCTCGCGGCCACGGCCGTGCTCGTCTTTCTCTGAGGACCGAAGCCCCGCCGCGGTCGTTGACGCCGGCCGTAATCCACTGTAGAAATGGGGTTTCGCTCGCAGGCTACGCCTCCGACTCCTTCGGCGTCGGCGTCCTCGGGCGGGGGGACGGACAGACACGGGAATGACCAGAGACGACGCGCTCGCGCAGTACCGCGCCATGCTCCTCATCCGGCGGTTCGAGGAGCGCTGCGCCCAGATCTACGTGGAGGGCAGGATCGGCGGCTTCCTCCACCTCTACATCGGCCAGGAGGCGGTGGCGGTGGGGGCGATGAGCCTGCTGCGCCCTGACGACTACTTCATCACCTCCTACCGCGACCACGGCTACGCCCTCGCCCGGGGCACCGACCCGCGCCCGCTGATGGCCGAGCTGTGCGGCAAGGTCGGCGGGATCAGCCGCGGCAAGGGCGGCAGCATGCACTTCTACGACGTGCCCACCGGCAACTTCGGCGGGGACGGCATCGTGGGCGGCCACCTGCCGGTGGCCGCGGGCATGGGCTACGCCATCCGCCTCCGCGGGACCGATCAGGTCGTGCTGTGCTTCTTCGGAGACGGCGCGGTGAACGAGGGCGCCTTCCACGAGGCGCTGAACGTCAGCTCCCTCTGGGGCCTCCCCGTCGTCTACGTCATCGAGAACAACCGCTACGGGATGGGCACCTCCCTCGACCGCGCCTCCTCGGTGAAGGACCTCTACCAGCGCGGGAGCGCCTACGGAATCCCCCGCCGCGACGTGGACGGCATGGACCTCCTCACCGTGCGCGAGGCGCTCGCGGAGTCGATCGACCGCGCGCGCAAGGAGAAGCGGCCCACCCTCCTCGAGGTCGAGACCTATCGCTACCGCGGCCACTCGATGTCCGACCCCGGCAAGTACCGCAGCAAGGAGGAGGTCGAGGAGATGATGCGCCACGACCCCATCCAGCGCTTCGCCAGGGTCCTCAAGGAGCAGCACGGGGTGACCGAGGAGGACCTCGAGGCCATGGACGAGGACGTGCTCGCCCAGGTCGCCGAGGCCGTCCGCTTCGCCGACCAGAGCCCGTGGCCGGCCCCGGACACGCTGTACGAGGACGTCTACGTCCGCTCGCCCTTCATCCACGCGAAGACGGCCGACAAGGACCCCGCCTGGCGCGCAGCCACGAACGAGGACCGCACCCCCGTGAGCTTCCCCGCCTGGGCACGGCCGGCCGCCCCGGCCAAGGTGGAGGGCTGACGCCATGGCGCTGATCACGATGCGCGAAGCCCTCAACCAGGCCATGAAGGAGGAGATGCGGCGCGACCCGTCGGTCTTCCTCCTCGGCGAGGAGGTGGGCCAGTACCAGGGCGCCTACAAGATCACCCAGGGGATGGTCCAGGAGTTCGGGGACTGGCGCGTGCGCGACACGCCGATCGCCGAGGAGGCGATCGCCGGCATCGCGGTGGGCGCGGCCTTCGTCGGCATGCGCCCGATCGCCGAGATGATGACGTTCAACTTCTCGATCCTGGCCCTCGACCAGATCGTCAACCACGCCGCCAAGTACCGCTACATGTCGGGGGGCCAGATCCGCTGCCCCCTGGTCCTGCGCGGGCCGTCGGGAGCGGCGGCGCAGGTGGCGGCCCAGCACTCGCAGGCGTTCGAGAGCTGGTACGCCCACGTGCCCGGCCTGGTGGTGGTGATGCCGTCCACCCCGAAGGACGCGAAGGGGCTCCTGAAGAGCGCGATCCGGGACGACAACCCGGTCATCTTCATGGAGAACGAGGTGCTCTACAACCTCAAGGGCGAGGTGCCCGAGGAGGAGTACACGATCCCCCTCGGCCTCGGCGACGTGAAGCGCGCCGGGAAGGACGTGACCATCGTGGCCTGGAGCCGCTCCACCCAGCTCGCCCTGCAGGCGGCGGAGCTCCTGGCGAAGGACGGGGTCGAGGCGGAGGTCGTGGACCCCCGCACCCTGCGCCCGCTCGACGAGGACGTCGTCTTCGAGTCGGTGCGGAAGACGAACCGCTGCGTGGTGGTCGAGGAAGGCTGGCGCTACGCCGGCTTCGGCGCCGAGATCGCCGACCGCGTGCAGCGCGAGTGCTTCGACGACCTCGACGCCCCCGTCCTCCGCGTGACCTCCGCCGACGTGCCGATGCCGTACTCCCGGATGCTCGAGAAGACGTACCTGCCCCAGCCGGAGAAGGTCGTCGCGGCCGTGCGCGAGGTGCTCTACCGATGATCACGAAGGTCGTCCTCGCCAAGCTCTCCCCGACGATGGAGGAGGGCACCGTCGTCAAGTGGACGAAGCAGGAGGGCGACGCGGTCAAGGTCGGCGACGTGCTCGCCGAGATCGAGACGGACAAGGCCAACATGGAGATGGAGGCCCTCGGGGTCGGCGTCCTGCGCAAGGTCCTCGTCCCCGCGGGAGGCAAGGCCCCGGTGGGCGCCCTCATCGGCGTGATCGCGGAGCCCGGCGAGGACATCGCCCCGCTACTGGCCGAGGCGGCATCGGCCGCAGCCACCGCCCCCGCGCCGCCGGCGCCCGCCGCCGTGCCCGCCCCGGCACCGGCCGTCGCGGGGAGCCCGGTTCCGGTGACCCCCCCGCCCGTCGCGCCCCCCGCGGCCGTCCCCGCACCGGGCGGCCGCGTCAAGGCGAGCCCGCTCGCCCGCGCCATCGCCGCACAGAGGAGCGTCCCGCTGACCTCCGTGGCCGGCACCGGCCCCGGCGGCCGCATCGTCAAGCGCGACGTCGAGGGCTACCTCGCGTCGCCCCCGCCGGCCGTTGCACCGGCGGCGCGGCCTGCCGCCCCGCCGCGAGCGGCAATTCCCGTCCCCTCGGTCGCCCCGGGCACGGCGATCCCGCTCTCCAGCATGCGCCGGACCATCGCGAAGCGGCTGGCCGAGAGCATGTACACCGCGCCGCACTTCTACGTCACGGTCGAGATCGACATGGACGCCGCGGTCTCGCTCCGCGAGCAGCTCCTCGCCGCCGAGGACGTCAAGGTCTCCTACAACGACCTCGTCCTGAAGGCCTGCGCGAGGGCCCTCACCCGCTTCCCCACCGTCAACGCGTCGTGGACCGGCGAGGCCATCCAGACCCACGCTGACGTCCACCTGGGCGTCGCGGTGTCCCTGGCGGAGGGCCTCATCACCCCCGTCGTGCGCAACGCCGACCGCAAGCACCTCGTCGAGATCTCGCGCGAGGTGAAGGAGCTCGCCGCACGGGCTCGCGACCGGAAGCTCAAGCCCGAGGAGTACACGGGCTCGACCTTCACGGTCTCGAACCTCGGCATGTTCGACGTCACCGAGTTCACCGCGATCATCAACCCGCCGGAGAGCTGCATCCTCGCGGTGGGCGCGGTGCGCAAGGTCCCGGTCGTGAAGGGCGACTCTCTCGCGGTGGGCCACCGCATGAACGTGACCCTCAGCTCGGACCACCGCGCGGTAGACGGTGCCCTCGCCGCGCAGTTCCTGGCCGAGGTCCGCCGCCTCCTGGAGAACCCGGTCGGCCTGCTGCTGTAGTCAGGCGAGCCTGCGCGCCGTCGCTCGCGGTCCCCCCGGGTGCGACGTGCCCCGAGACGCCAGGTCAGCTTCTCGCCGGCCAAGTCCTTGCGTTCTCAGGGACCGTTCGCAGGCGACAGCACGTCGACAGCGGGGGGGCGCGGACCTCGCAGGCCGGAACAGCATCGCGACGTGAGTGAACTACCGAAGGTCGAGGCACTTCCTGCGGAGGAAAGCCTCAAAATTCCCGGCAACGAGGACGAGCCTACGATTGCGGCTCCGTACCTATCCAGAAACGCGCAATGGTCTGCAGGGAAGGATAGCCGCAGGGTCCCGCTGGCCGCGGCCACCTCGGTAGGAGGCACCGCATCCGCCCTCAGCATCGGGAATCGAGCGAAAGTGGCGTCAAGACGTGCCCAGGAATCGTCCGTCATTGTCGACCTCTGCGCTGGGGCGTTCGGCACGTCAAGGCAGCGTGAACAGCCTCGATCAGACAGTCACCGGGCGTTCACGAATGTCACAATTCGCCAAGTCAAAGGCCCGCAGGAGATCGAGGACTCGCTTCGAAACGACGAGGCGATTGTCATCCGAGAGGCCGACGTCGTCCACGCCTGCACGTCCCTGGACCTTCAGCCAGTAGAAGGGCGGGAGCATCCTGTCCGGATACAGCTCTTCGAAGGTGTCTGATCTCGAGATCTCCACGGTGTCGAAGGTGCATCCCGAGGCCCCGAGGCCCAACAGCGCGTCGCGCACGCGGGCTGTGACGATGAAGCACGGGAATGACTCGAGAAGCTCATCGCCCAGCCAGCCGGCCATCTCGTAGTGGAGTCGCTGCACCCGGGGCGGATGGACCGATGTGTCCATGACGGTCCGCTCGCCGAGGCCACCTGCAACTTCGGGAGACAGGTTGTAGTAGGTCGCAGTCACGGTCGCACCGGTGGTCTGAATAGATGCCCAAAGTCATCGTCGATCTTCGTCGCGAAGTCAAGAAGCTGTTGCTTCGTCGGGTTCGGGTGCGTCCTGTAGAACTCGTTCCACTGCCTCCTGATGCTGCTCAGATGCAGCTCCGGGTTGCCGGTCTTGGGTATTCCCCGCAGATTCTCGAGCGAGTGCAGCTCCGCTTCGCTTAAGAGCCCCGGATACCGCTGCAGAACCTGTCGCTCAATTCCGTGGTGGACGACCACTTGGCCTCGCCACTCCGGGTTGGCGTCGAAGAACGTGGACCGATAGTCGATAGACGCTGCCTCGCCAAGGCCCGCGGACCTTCTCGGCGCAATAGCACTCGCCCCTTCGGCGGCTGAGGCCCCGCGCGCGGCGTGCTCGCCGACCTCGCCCGCAGCTTCTTTGCCGACGCGGCGGGCTCCCTGTTCGAGCGCCGCCTCGGCGGCCTCGCCCGCCACCTTCCGGCCGCCCCGGACCGCCCCCTTGAGCGCGTCGCCTGCCCCCGGGAACCACCCAACGCCCGCCGCAAGCAGACTGAGCCAACCCCCCGGACGCCCTTCGCGCACTTGGTTGAGAGCGGCCAGCGTGTCACGCGCATCCGCCGCCTGTCCGGCGAAGGGCACAACCCCCGCGACCACCTGTCCCGCGGTCTTGCTCCACGAGTCGTTGTCGCTGAAATCACCCTTGATCGCTCCCTCGAGGAACGAACCCCACCCCTCTTCGGAGCGGGCCTGTGCACCGGCCGAAGGAGCACCTGCCGGCGGCGCGCTCGAGCCCTGGGGCGGCGGAATCACGATCGTGACGATCTCGTCGCCCCCGGGACCTGTTCCGGTTCGCTCCGGCATCGGAACGCGAATGACTTCTCCGGTCCGGATTCGCCCGTCCGGCCCCAGGTTGGGGTTGACGGCGAGAAGCTCGTCGTCCAGGCCTCGAGCGACCAGCCGGGCCGCGTCGCCCACCCCCGCGGCGGCACGGCCTGCCGTCTCGACACCCCGCCGAACCGTGCCCGTCGCCTCGGCGGCCTCCACCGCGGCGCGGAACTTCCCTCCCTTGCCGAGGATCCCCGCGGCAAGGGGCATGTCGAGGTTCTGGCCGATGAGGGTCCCGAAAGCCTCCGAGTACTTGCCCTCCCGCACCAGCCGGATCGACTCCGCGAACATCCCCTTGCCGACGTCCACGGCCAGGTCCAGCTGCGCCTTCGCCAGGGCGACGGGGTCGAGCCGCTCCCGGCAGGCCTCCAGCAGCTCCGCCGACGTCTGGTGCTTGCCCAAGGCCGTCTCGAAGGCGGGCTCGAGTTCTCGGGCGACTCCTTCAAGACGCGCTGTCGGGTGACCGCGCCTCCCAGAACTTGTCTCCTTGCGCATCGAGGTAACGCGCGATGGACTCGGCCGGCGAACCCGCTGGCGACTCCCACTCAGTCCTCGGGTCGATCGGAAGCGTCACGTACACGTGGCCGAAGTCCTCCGCCGTGCGAGTGCACCGCACCACGAGCCGCTCGGCGTCGCCGAGAAACTCACCGAGCACAAGGTCCCCAGCTTCGTCCGCATCCGGCCGGTCAGAGCGTTCGGCGAGAGTGCGTCCCAGGGCCGTCTGTGGCGGCCAGAGTACCAATCCCCACTGCCCGTATTCTCGATCCTCAAACAAGCGGAGGCCCGCTGATTCGTTCCATAGGATTCGGATGTCATCGGGCAGTTCCCCCCCAGCGCTACTTCGAGCGCGGGCTGATCCCAGGCGACAGGAGGCTCGATGGCACACGCGAGAGCAAAGGGCGTCGGCTCTCCGCGATGTGTGTATGTGCGTGGGACAGACCCCAGCGACCGTACCCTTGAGAGGAGGGTGGGGATCCCTTGGGTGGACATCAGAACTTCTCCCAGAACCGGTTGGGCAGGGGCGCGGGGTCAGTAGTCAAACGCGGCCGCGCATTTCCAGGTGCCATCATCCTGTCGCACGATCGTGTACTTGACCCGCTTCCACTGGTGACCGTGCTTCTGGAACAGAAGCGCCAGCCGCCTCGTTGCTAGGAACAGTTCATCGCTGGGCTCAACCTGCTCACGGCGCTTCTCCGGGCTGTAGATCTCGTGAGAGTAGCCCTCGTCGCCGCCCGCGTCTGCTTCGTAGGTCACCTCAAGAATGGCGGATTGCCAGGACTCAGGCGTCAAGGCGATGAGTTCGTTGGCGATCTCCTCGTCGATGGGCCGTTCTTCCTCTTGGAGGCTCAGAGCCATGCTCGCCTTCTAGTGTTCATCGATTTGGTATGACCACCGTGTGAACTTCTTTGCCGTCCACGAGGATCTTGTGCTCCACCGCGTGAGGTCTGGTCTCACCTGACCTGAATAGGGGCTTGTGTCTTCCCCGCACGACGGCGCCGGGATTCTGTGCCGCGATGCGCGAGAGCAGATTGTCGAAGACCTTCTTGGGCCCCAGGTTCGACCTTGGCGCCTCCGAGATGATGTTCTGAGAGACGTTGACGAGTCGCGGATCGTCTACTCCCCCTTCGGGCGCCAAGTGCCCGCGATGCTCTCCAGGTATCAGGCCACCTGGCGGCTCTGGTCTGTGCCCCTTCGCTCGCCCTCGATGAGGCCCGGTGATCTTGGCGTCCACTTCAATTGTTCGGCCAACCTCATCGACTCTGTAGACAACGTCTCCGTCTCCGAGACGAATCTCGGTAGTCTTTGCGGCGATTGTACTGCTTGCCCCGACATCCGAGGTCCGGTGAGCGGCTCGCTCACCCACTTCTCCCGCGGCTTCAGAGCCGGCGCGCCGGGCCCCCTGCTCGAGGGTCGCCTCAGCGACCTCACCGGCCACCTTCTTGCCGCCGCGGATGGCTCCCTTCAGCGCATCGCCTGCCCCCGGGAACCACCCAACGCCCGCCGCAAGCAGACTGAGCCAACCCCCCGGACGCCCTTCGCGCACTTGGTTGAGAGCGGCCAGCGTGTCACGCGCATCCGCCGCCTGTCCGGCGAAGGGCACAACCCCCGCGACCACCTGTCCCGCGGTCTTGCTCCACGAGTCGTTGTCGCTGAAATCACCCTTGATCGCTCCCTCGAGGAACGAACCCCACCCCTCTTCGGAGCGGGCCTGTGCACCGGCCGAAGGAGCACCTGCCGGCGGCGCGCTCGAGCCCTGGGGCGGCGGAATCACGATCGTGACGATCTCGTCGCCCCCGGGACCTGTTCCGGTTCGCTCCGGCATCGGAACGCGAATGACTTCTCCGGTCCGGATTCGCCCGTCCGGCCCCAGGTTGGGGTTGACGGCGAGAAGCTCGTCGACGGTGATCCCGTAGTTCTGGGCCAGGCGCCAGAGGGTGTCGCCCTTGGACACGCGGTAGGCCCCCGTCGCCGGCTCGCTCGTCGTGGCGGATTCGGAGAGGCCCGGCAAAGGCTCGACGTCGCGCACGCCCAGGGAGGCGACCCGGACGCTTCCCGGAGGGTTCATCCGCAGCGAGTCGTTCATCGCCTCGAGATCGCCCCGCGCGAGGCGCATCGCCGTCGGATCGCCGGTGGCCACCGCTTGCTCGTAGGCCGTGCCCGCCTCGGCGAGGCGCAGGAGAGCCGCGAGCGCCTCCTTCTTCTGGGCCGTCGTGGCCCGGGGATCCTGAACCACCGACAGCAGTTGCTCTCCCCGCTGCGAAGCGATCTGCCTCAGATCGCGGGCCTCACCCAGCTCGTGGCGCTTCTCGCCCAGGGTCGCAGCCGTCTCGAGGAGCGACTCCGAGGCGGCGATGCCACCCATGAGGGCACCCTCGCCGGCCTTGCGTGCCTGGGCGAGGGTCGCCTCGGCCTGGCGGATCGCGGCGGGGTCGCCCGTGTAGCGCGCCACCCGCAGCGCGCGCTCCGCGTCCTCCACCGCCGCGTTCGCCGAGGCCTCCCCCCGGCCCGCCTGGTGCGCCCCCAGGGCCGCATCCGCGAGGTTCGCCGCGTCGGTGAAGCCGAGCTTGTTCGCAGGCTCCTTGCCCGCCGCCTGCAGGCCCACCGCCGCGAAGCCCAGGGCACTCACCCCCGCCGCCGCGTAGTCGCGGTCGTGGATGCCTCGCGCGACGTTCAGCCCCCGCCACGCCGTGCGCAGCGCCACGTCGAGCGTCACCTTCGCCGCGGGTGTCTTCACCGCCTCCCCCGGCTGCTTTGCGTAACCCGCCCGCACGTCCGCCGCCAGGCTCGCCGCGGAGGCGACCGACCCCAGCACCGCGCTCGTCTTCGCGCTCTCCGCCTGCGCGAGACCTTCCCGCGCCGCTGCGATCGCCACCCGGTCCCCGCTCGCCTCCGCCTGCCGCAGCGCCGACTTCGCCTCCGACACCGCCCGGCCCGCCGAGCGGTAGCTCTCCACCGTCGACACCGCCTGGCCCGCCTGCGCCAGCCGCGCCGAGACGGCGTTGAGGCTCTTCTGCAGGCCAGAGAAGCCGTCCCCCACGCCCTTCGCGAAGCTCCCGATCCCTCCCGCCACCCCGCTCCCGATCGCGGCGAGGCCTCCGAGAACGCTCCCCTGGCGGATGCTCGACACCCCCTGAAGAGCCCGTGACACCCCGCCCGCGACGTCCGCCACCTTCTGGGCCGTCGTGCCGGCGATGCTGGCCGCCTTGCCCGCCACGGTGGCGGCGGCGCCCACCGCCCGCTTCGCCACCGCCGCCGCGCCACCCGCCACCAGCGAGGCCGCCGAGGTCACCGCCCCCAGGACGCTCTTCGCCTGGATCGACTTCACCAGCGAGATCGCTCCCTGCGCCACCCGCGCGAACACCGCCGTCGCCGGGATGAAGCTCAGCACCGTCAGAGCGACCGGCACCGCCTTCTTCAGGACGCTCCCCAGCTTCGAGAAGAACCCCGGCTTCTTGCACGAGCTCGAGCGGACCGTCCCCCCCGACCCCACCGCCAGCTTCAGCGTGTACGAGCCCACCTTGATCTGCTGCTCCCCGGGAGGACCGTTCAGCGCCGAGCGCACCTGCTGCAACGTCTTTGCGACGTCGGCCTCGGAGAGCTTCTCGAGGGCCTTCGTGGGCACCTTCGCCGTCGCCCCCAGCTCGGCGACCATCTCCTGGCGCGTGAGCTTCGGCGCCCCCACCCGGGCCAGCGTCTGGAAGCTGTCGAGGGTCTTGCGCAGCCGATCCGCCTGCTCCTCGGGGGTCGCGGCCGAGCTCGCGTAGCGGGCGGCGGCCGTCAGCTGCTGGGGGTCCACCTTCTCGAGGGGGACCCCCGCTTCCTTGAGGAGGAAGGCGACGTCGGCGGGGCCGAGCTCGACGGGGGAAGAGGCCTCTTCGAGGAGCGCCTGGGCGAGCTGGAGGTGGGCGTGGCCCTCGGCATCCGTGACCCCGCCCTGGGCGCGACCCCGCTCGCAGGTCGTGTTGACGGACTCCTCGGTCCACAGTATCTGGGGCGCGGGGCGAGAGGGGTCGAGGCCGCTCCCGATCCGGGCGAGGTCTTCTTCAGTCAGTCCGACCCCGGGCTCGCCCTCGGAGGGGAGCGATTCGGATGCGGCAGCCGGCTCGGCGCCCGGCTCGAAGGCCGTGCCGTCCGCGAGCAGCTCGACCTGGCCCGAGACGACGCCAAGCTCTCGCCCGGCGAGGAGCGCCTCCTGCGCCAGGGAGCCGACATCCCGGATCGCGCCTGGCACGTCCGCGTCCTGCACCATCCCCTCGACGGAGGTGAGCTCGCCGTGGGCTTTCTCGGCCCAGGGAGCGACGGCCCGCAGCTCGCCCTGCGCCTCCCCGAGACCCGCCACGAGAAGCTTCGTCGGGCGCCCCGGGACCACCTCGCGCACGAGGCGCGTCTCGGCGGCACCGACGTGGCTCTCGATCGCCCCGAGGGCCTCCCCGGCCTCGCGCAGGCCGTAGCCGACACGCAGGTTCTCGCCGGAGCCGTCCCCCAGTCTCGCCCGCGCCGCTTCGAGCTTCGACCGCATCGACCCGAAGTGGGTCGCCACGGACTCGAGGCCGCGGCCCGTCACCAGCAGGGAGTCGGCCACGGCCGGGAAGGCCGCCCTCGCCTGGACGAGAAGGGAGGACTTGGAAGGCAATGAGACGGGGAGGGGAGTCACCGGGAGCGAAGGGGCAGAGGGCGTCGGAACCCGGGCCCGCGTGCCGTAGGCCGTCTCGAAGAACGACACCGGCCGCACGCGCTCCATCCCGTCGCTCGCGAAGTCGGCCGCGGGTCGCGCCGGGCGCACGAAGGCCTCCACGCTCGTCGCCCGCAGGATCGTTTCCGCCGCAAGCGCCCCGGCCGCAGGACCGCTCGCCTCTTCACCCCGCTGTCGCGCGATCGCCGCCCCGAGCTCTTCGCGCGACTCGCTCTCGGGCGGGAAGCACGTCTCCAGCTGCTTTCGCAACGGAGCGCCGGGATCGCTCGCCGAGGCCGTGGCCTTCCCGAGGGAGGCGACGGAGAGGAACGCGATCCGGCCCTCGGGCGTCAGGCCCTCGGCTTCACTCAGAACACGGGCGACCGAGGCGGTGGTGGCGGCGTCGGGCGGGCCTGCGAGAGCCGGCAGCTCGCCCGCGAGCGCAGAACCGCGGCCCACCTCGCTCGCACGGCGGCTCTGCGCCTGCCGGAGGGCCTCGTCGGCCCCGCGGAGAACCCCGTCGCCGCGCGGATCGAACACCGCCATGCGTGCCCCCTGGGGACCGCCAAAGCCCCGCAGATGCACCGAAAGTGCAGGAGGATCGCGCCGAGTGGTGGTCGTTGGAAGTGCGCCGCGTCACATGGGTAGTCGCGGCACGAAACGCGGTCGGTTCGCCAGGCGCCGGCGGGTCTGGCTGAGACGTCTCAGTCGCCCGACTGGCGCGCGAGGTAGTCGAAGACGATCTGCTCGATGCGGCCGCGCGTGTCCTCGGAGAGCGAGCGGAACGCTACTCCGAAGCCGGGCGGGAGGCTGTGCACCGGGTGCTCCTGCTGCGGGTTGGTCCAGGCGACGACGCCGTCCACCACCACCTCGCGCTCGCTCCCCGGGACGTGGAAGCGAAACACCAGCGTCCGGCCGAGCGCGGGCATGACCTCGTGGGCCACGTAGGCCCCGAGCACGTTGATGTTCACGATGAACGCGCTGTCCGATGGGCCACCCGGGTAGTCGAGCTGGCACCGCCGGACGAAGGGCACGCGGATGGCGCCGCCGGCCCGCCGCTTCTCGTCGTCCTTGGCGACCGTCATGGCGCTGGCATTCTACAGCACGACGCGGTCATTTCCGGCCCTCCGAGTGACCTTCTCGCGATCGAGGTACTCCAGGAGCGGGATGACGTACTTCCGGGAGAGCCCGGTCAGGTCCTTGAAGGCCCCGACCTCGACCTTCGACCCGGGCGCCCACCGCTCCCGGACGCGGAGCTTGAGCGCCTCGAGGTGCTCCCGGTGGACGCGGAGATCGTCCCCCACCCGCGCCAGCGTCCCCTCGGTCACGAGCACCCGGGCGACGCGCTCCAGGAGCTTCGGGTCCCGGCCCTCCCGGGCGGCCAGCGGCGGGACGTCGACGCCGGCCAGCCCGGCCGCCCGGGCGGCGTCGACGAGGAGCCGGCGCGCCTCCTCCTCCCCCGCGGAGAGGCGCACCTCGTGCCGCGCCGCCGACACGGTGTCCGGGGCGATGCGCACCTTCCCCGCCGCCGCGAGGTCGGCCAGGACCCGCTCGAACGCGACCACCGGCGCCGCCCCGAACACCCGCGCCCGCAGCTCCTCGCGGGGCATGCCGGCCCTGAGCGGGTTCTCGCGGTGGAACGACTCGAGAGCGGCGAGCAACGGCTCCTCCAGGCGCACGAGGGCCTCGCGCGAGAAGACGACCGCCGGGTCCGGGCCGAGGACCACGACGGAGGATCGAGCCGGGAGGGCCGCCAGGAGGGCGGGGAGCGGGACGGTCAGGCGCGCGGCGAGCAGGGGCGACTCGATCCCTCCGGCGCCCGACTCGGTCGCCATCGCCTCCGCCGCGGCTACGAGGTCGGTGGCATCGCGCAGCCGCTCGACCGCGGGCCGGTCCACGGCCCGGCGGCGCGGCGGGAGGGGGTCCACGACGAGCGCGCCGCCGATCGTCTCCGCGGGCGAGTAGGAGCGCAGGACCAGGTGGTCGCCCCTCCCCACGGCCGCCGGGCTCTCGAGCCGCAGCTGGGCGAGAGCGCTCTGCCCACCCACGAGCCGATCTATCCCGAGCAGGCGCACCCGCGCCCGCACCTCGGCGCTCGCCGCGTGCACCCGCACGCGGGCCCCGTCCTCGAGGGCGCGCGCCCCGGCCAGGAGCGACACCTCGGCGTCCACCATCGAGGTCGCTCGCAGCGTGCCGGGCCGGGTCAGGACCTCGCCCCGCGCGATCTCCTCCGTCTCCAACCCCGCGAGGTTCACCGCGGTGCGGGTCCCCGCGGACGCCCGGTCGACCGACTCGCCGTGGACCTGGAGGCCGCGCACGCGGGCGCGCCGTCCCGATGGCAGGGCCTCGACCTCCTCGCCCGCGGCGAGGTCGCCGGCCACGAGCGTGCCCGTGACCACCGTCCCGAAGCCCCTCATCGAGAAGACGCGGTCCACCGGGAGTCGCAGCAGGCCGTCCGCGGCCCGCGGCGGCGTCTCGCGGGCGAGGGCGAGCAGGGCCTCCCGCAGGGCCGGCAGCGCCGCGCCCGTGCGGGCCGAGACGCGCACGACGGGCCGGCCGTCGAGGAAGGAGCCGGCCACGAGCTCCCGAACCTCCATCTCGGCGACCGCCTGGGCCTCGGCGTCGGCCACGTCGCACTTCGTCAGGACGACGAGGCCGCGCGGCACGCCGAGGAGCCGGCAGATGTGGAAGTGCTCCCGGGTCTGGGGCATCACCGACTCGTCGGCCGCCACCACCAGGGCCACCGCGTCGATGCCGTGGGCCCCGGCCAGCATGTGGCGCACGAAGCGCTCGTGCCCCGGGACGTCCACGAACGACGCGACCACTCCGTCCCCCAGCTCGACGTGGGCGAAGCCGAGGTCGATCGTGATGCCCCGCTCCTTCTCCTCCTTGAGCCGGTCCGGGTCGGTGCCGGTGAGCGCGCACACGAGCGCGCTCTTGCCGTGGTCGATGTGGCCGGCGGTGCCGACGATGAAGGAGCGCAGTGGCGCTTCAGTCCTCTCGGGTGGTCACCCCGAAGACCGACTCCGCGGTCTTGTGCAGCTTGGCCGCGAGGGCGAGCCGGGCTTCCTTCTCCGCCCGGGCGATGAAGGAGTAGTTCTCGCGCGCGACCTTGATCAGGAAGAGCAGCTCGTCCCGGGTCAGGTTGAGGACCACCCGGCCGCGCTCCTGGTCGAAGGCGGCCTCCACGAGCTTGTCCCGCAGCCGCAGGCGCGCCTGCTGTTCGTCGTCGGTGATGAAGTGGTACTCCTGCCGCGTCACCTTCTGGAGGAAGACCAGCTCCTTGGCGGACAGGTTGAGGGCGACCATCCGGGCTTCGGAGTTGCGGGCGGGGGGTTTCGAGGCACCAGTGCTCACGGTCGGCTCCCGTCTTCAGTTAGAGAGGCGTCAGGCTCGCGCTATTCTAGTCCAGGCCCGGACGCCGGAGCCACCGGTCAGCTCTTCCGGCGCCGGCCGGCCCGGCCGGGACCGGGCTGGCGTGCCCCCGCCTTGGCCCTCGTCCCGGGGGTCGCGGCCCGCCCGGGCCGCGGCTTCGGCGGCTGCCGCGCTCCCCGCGCCCGCTCCAGCACGTCCACGAGGACGAGGTCGATCTGCCGCCGGTCGAGGTCCGCCCGCACCACCTGCACCTGCACCCGGTCGCCCAGGCGGTAGGTGGCTCCGGCGTTCTCCCCCTTGAGCAGGTGAGCCTTCTCGTCGAAGCGGTAGTAGTCGTCGGTCATCGAGGAGACGTGAACGAGCCCCTGCACGTAGATCTCCTCGAGCTCCACGAAGAGGCCGAAGGGCTGCACCCCGGTCACGTACCCCGGGAAGGCCTCCCCCACCCGCCCGGCCATGAAGCGGACCTTCTTCCACTCGATGAGCTCGCGCTCGGCCTCGGAGGCCCGGCGCTCCATCTCCGAGAGGTGGAGGCCCATCCCGGGCAGCTTCTCCTTGAGCCACCCCTCGCGCTCCGCGTCCCTCCCCTTCCTCAGGGCCCGCAGCGCGCGGTGCACGACGAGGTCCGGGTAGCGGCGGATTGGGCTCGTGAAGTGCGCGTACATCTCGGTGGCCAGGCCGAAGTGCCCCAGGTTCTCCTCGTGGTAGCGGGCGAGCTTCATCGTGCGCAGGAGGAGGTAGGAGACGAGCTTCTCCTCGGGCCGGCCTTCGATCTGGCGCAGGATCCGCTGGAAGTGCTCGGGGCGGATCCCCTCGACGCCGCCGGGCAGCCGGTAGCCGAGGGAGGCCACGAGCTCGGCGAACTCCTCGGTCTTCTCGGGGTCGGGCTGCTCGTGGATGCGGTAGAGGGCCCCGGCGCCGGCGCGGGAGAGCTCCTCGGCCACCGCCTCGTTGGCGGCCAGCATGAACTCCTCGACGAGCCGCATGCTGCCGAGCCGCTCGTGGCGGACGATGCCGGTCATCTCGCCGGCCTCGTCGAGAACGACCTTGGGCTCGGGCACGTCGAAGTCGAGCGACCCCCGCTCGTAGCGAACGCGGCGCATCCGCTTCGCGAGCTCGTCCATCGCGAGGAGCGGGAGGACGAGCGGGGCGAAGCGTACGCGCAGCTCAGCATCGCCGTCCACGATGGCCTGGGCCTGCTGGTAGGAGAGCCTGGCCGCGGAGCGGATGACGCCGTCGTGGAAGGCCGTCTTCTCCACCCGCCCGCCCTCGTCGAGGTCGATCACCACGGACTGGGTCAGCCGGTCCTGGCCCTCGACGAGGCTGCACACGTCGCTCGAGAGGGCGTGGGGCAGCATCGGCACGACCCGGTCGGGGAAGTACACGGACGTGCCGCGGAGGTAGGCCTCCTCGTCGACCGCCCCCCCTTCGCGCACGTAGTGGGCGACGTCGGCGATGTGCACCGCCAGGCGGTAGCCCCCGTCGGCCCGGCGCTCGATCCCCACCGCGTCGTCGTGGTCGCGCGCCGTCTCGGGGTCGATGGTGACCGTGAGCCAGCCCCGGAAGTCCGTGCGCCCCCGGGTCTCCTCGGGACCCACCGGGCGTGCGACGCGACCCGCCTCCTCCTCGACACCGGGGGGAAAGGCGTCGGGGAGGCCGTACTTGGCGACGATGACCTCGAGGTCGACACCGCGGTCCTCGAGGCGCCCCAGGACCCCGGTGACTCGTCCCACCGGGTTGCGCGTGGCCGTCGGCGGCCGGGTGATCTCGGCCGAGACCATCTGCCCGGAGACGGCGCCGCCGCCCTCTCCGGCAGGGATGAAGACCTCGTGCAGGACGCGGCGGTCGAAGGGCACGACGTGGCCGCCGAACCGGCCGTCGTCCTCGTAGCGGCCGACGATGCGCTGGGTGGCCCGCTCGAGGACGCGGATGATGCGCCCCTCGAGACCCTTCGGGCCGCGCCGCTCGACGCGCGCGACGACGCGGTCCCCGTGCAGGGCCTCCCGGATGTTCGCAGCGGCCACGAAGAGGTCGACCTGGCCCTCCCCGCGCGCCTCCGGCACGACGAAGCCGTACCCGGCGGGATTGCATGAGAGCCGACCCACGACGAGGTTCATGCGGTCGGGGAGGCCGACCCGGGCGCCGCGGATCTCGACGAGGGCGCCGTCCGCGATGAGCCGCCGCAGGACCGACTTCAGCTCCCGCCGCCCGGGAGCGTCGAGGGCGAGCCGGTGAGCGAGCTCGCGCACGGAAACCGGCTTGCCGAGGCCCGACACGATGTCGAGCACCCGGCGGTCGAGGCTGGCTGCGTTGTCTATGGAAGATCCGTTATGGGGCTGGTGCCGGAGAGTGGGACTTGAACGCATTTCCAGCCTCCACGGGCACCGACTTCGCTGACTCTACCACGGTCGCTCCCGTGGATGGCTTGACGGGGGGCAACCGGAGTTGCCCCCGGGCGCGTGGACGCCGCGCCTTGCGACGGGGCCACCCTGGAGACGGAGCGCAGAAGACGCGGCCATGCTGCCCTAGAAACTCTGGACCGCTTCGTCCTCGGATTCGTAGGTCTCGAAGACCTTGTTCAGCATCGTGGTGCAGAGCATGTCCCGGAGCTTCGTGTTCAGGTTCAGCAGCTTCAGCTTGCCACCCTTGCGGCTCACCGTCGTGTAGCAGCGGACGATCTCGCCCAGGCCCGCCGAGTCGACGTATGGCACATCCGCCAGGTTGAGCAAGACCTTTCCCTTGCCGCTGTCCGCGAGCCTCGTGATCGCTTTGGGGATCGCCTCGCCGCCCTCGCCCAGAACGAGCTTCCCGTGCAAGTCGAGGATGACGACGTTGCCGACCTGGCGTTCCACAATCTCCATGTCTTTGCCCTTGTTCGACCTGTGCCGCGCAGGATGTCCGGGGGCCGACGGCCGGGACCCCACTCGGGGCCCCGGCCCAGCTCTCAGGCCCGCAGAGCTGCCATCACTTGCCCGGCCACTTGTAGGGGAAGTTGGGTTGCGCCTGACACGCGAGGATCGACGAGGCGCGCTGCCCTTCGGCCGTGTTCAGCAGCCGTACGATCTCGCAGCCGAGCGCCCGCAGCTCGGCGACGACCGCCGCGCGGTTCGCGTCGGAATTGGCCAGGATTGCCGTCGTGTTCGCGTTCACCGTGGTCGTGAGCGAGGCCGCGTTCGCGTTGTCGTTGTTGATGATCGTGTTCCTGTTGCTGTTGTCGTTGGTGATGATCTGGGTCTTGTTGGCGTTGTCGTTGTTGACGATCGAGACGAGCTGGGTGTTGACGCCGGACTCGAACGCGGCCGATTCGCAGGCCTGCGCGATGTTGTAGAGGTGCTCGAAGCCCCTCAGGACACCCTGGGGGATGGCCCAGAGGCCGACCGCAACGCCGCGGGCGATCGCCCCCAGAACGTCGTTCGGGATGGCTTCCAGGATCACGTCGGCCGCCAGCGCGACATCGGCGGCGATCTCGATGTCCGTCTGCGTGTAGCCCCACGAGATGGCCGTGGGGCAGTCGTCGGCGGTGATCCGAGGCCCGACCGACCCCTCCTCAGGCGGCGCTCCCCGGCGCCCACGGCGTATCAGCGACTTCAGGGTCTGGGGGTACGTCCTCCAATTCGGGCTCTTGGCGAATGCCGCCTGCAATGCGCTCAGGTCCGTGTCGCTCAGGGCTGAGACCTCTCGTAGCGCCGAGTCCAGCTCGGAAGGCAGCCGCGCCGCGACGGCCACGGCCTTCATCTCCTCGGCGTACCTCGTCAGGTCGGCCCGGAACGCCTCGATCTCGACGGGGTCGACCTCGGTCGGTGACAAGACCCGTCTTGCCGTCTGGGCCTCGCCTCGCGCTCCGAGACAGAGCAACGCCACCGTCATGGCCAGTGAGACGGACGACATGCACCACTTCGTTCTCATCGGTCACTCCCTTTCCGCCAAGGCCCGGGCAGTCTCCGACGACGCGTCGGCACACCCGGGTATGCCGCGCCTCCCTAGGAGGATCAGGAGATTTTGCCGGAGCTTGTGCCAGATGCCCGGAAGAAGTCAAGGAAGGGCTGCAGGGGGATCAAGCCCCTTCCGATCGGGACGACCCTCTCAGACGGTTGGGCGAGGATGGGTGGTGCCGGAGGTGGGACTTGAACCCACACTAGCCGAAGCCAACACGGCCCTGAACCGTGCGCGTCTGCCAATTCCGCCACTCCGGCGCCGGAGCAGTCACGGATGATAGCAGCGAAGCTCGGAGGCAGCAAGGCGCCGGTGATCACCCCGGGGGACGCCGCCGCCCTCCACCTGGTACACCCCCTCGCCGAGGCCACGGTCTTAACCCTCTCGCAGGCATGGACTTGCCCCGAGGCCCAACCGGCACGTCGCTTGCAATCGAACCGGGCAGGAGCGGCAAGGCTCCCGGAGGAGATGAACGCCATGCGGTCCCGAAAGCTCGTTGCCGTCGGCCTCGCCCTCGCGGCCCTGGCGGCGCCGGTGGCCCTCGCCGAAGACGGCTACCGGCACGGCCGGGTCCGGTTCCTCGAGCCCGGAGTGAGCCTCCAGCGCGCCACGGAGGTGAGCGCGGAGGAGGCCGTCGTCAACCTGCCCTTCCTGCCGGGCGACCGCGTCTGGACGGACTCGGCGGGCCGGGCCGAGTTCGAGTTCCCGGACGGGACGGTGGTCCGCCTCGACCGGCGCAGCAAGCTCGACTACTCCGCGCACGAGGAGGGCCAGGAGGAGCGCATCGTCCTGCGCCTGTGGTCGGGAAGCGCCCTCGTCCGCGTCCGGAGCCGCGACTTCGCGCGCTTCGAGATCGAGACGCCGGCCGGCATGGTGCGGGTCCTCGACCGCGGCATCGTGCGGGCGGACGTCGAGTCCGGTGAGCTCCGCCTGAGCGTGTACGCGGGCGAGGCGGTGCTGGACGACGGCCGCCAGCCGGTCCGCCTCGCGGCCGGCGAGCGCACGTTCGCGCGCTGGGGCGCCCCGGCCGAGGATCCTCGCCGCTTCGACCCCGCCGAGGAGCGGGGGGACGACTTCGCGGGCTGGGACGACCTGCGGGAGTCCGAGGACCGCGGGGCCCCCCGCGCCTCCGAGTACCTGCCGCAGGAGCTCGACCCCTACGCCGGCGAGTTCGAGCGGAACGGCCAGTGGCAGTACGAGGCCGAGGCGGGCTTCGTGTGGGTGCCCCGCGTCGCGGTGGGCTGGCGCCCGTATTCGAACGGCCGGTGGACGTGGACGCCCTACGGCTGGACCTGGGTGCCGTACGAGAGCTGGGGCTGGGTCCCCTCCCACTACGGGCGGTGGGGCGTCTCGGCGTCGTTCGGCTGGTACTGGGTGCCCGGCCGCGCGTGGGGCCCGGGGTGGGTGAGCTGGGCGGCAGGCGGCGGCTACGTGGGCTGGTGTCCGCTCGGGCGGTACGACCGGCCGGTCCGGCCCTGGCACTACGACCGGGGCCACTCGGGGCCACGGGGCGGCTACGGCCGCGCGGACGCCTGGAACGTCGTGCGCCAGGGCGACCTCGGGCGTCGTGACGTGGCGCGACGGCACCTCGGGCTCGACCGGGTCGACCCGGACGCGGTCCGGGTCGCGGACTCGCCCCTCTTCCGGCCCACTCGCGACGGCCGGCAGCTCCGCGCGGGCGACGCTCGGGCGTTTGCGATCAGCCGCCGGCAGACGCCGGGGGACTTCGTCCGCGAGCTGGGCGTCGACAACAAGACCACGATCCCGGCCCCCTGGACGCGCGGCTACGGCTCGCCGCCGGCGGGGGTGGACGGGGCCCGGTACGGGGCACAGCGGCGTGACGGCTCGAAACGGGACCCGGACGAGTCGGCAAACGGCGCTGACCCCGGCTCGGCGTCCGCGAGCTCGCGACGCCCGCGCCCGGCCCCGTCGTACGCGCCGACGGTGTCGGCTCGAGGCGGCGAATCGAATCGCGCCGAGGGCAGCCAGACCGAACGCCGACGGTCGGTCGACCGGTCCGGGTCGTCGGAGCGCCGGTCGCCCTCCAGCCTCTGGGAAACCCTGTCGCGGCGACCTGGGGGCGCTCGGTCCGAGGCTTCTGGAGCCCGCGCCGAGGGCAACGGCAGTGACCGCCCTCGCAGCGACTCCGGAGCCCGCGGGCGTGCCGGCGAGTACCGGCCGCGCGACGGGGGCGGATCGCCCACGGGAAGCTACCGGCCTCGTGGCGACGGCGGATCGCCCTCGGGTGGCTATCGGCCTCGTGGCGACGGTGGCGGTAGCGGCTCCCGCTCGGACGGCGCAGCCACCCGGCCGGCGCGGGAATCCGGCTCCCGCGCCCGATCCTCGGGCGGAGACGGCGGCGGCTCCCGGGGCGGCGGCCACGCCGCGGCGAGGCCCCGGCGCGAAAACCGGTAGACCGGCCGGACGACGACCACGGGAGCCGCCGCGATTGGCGGCTCGCTTGCCGGCCAGTCATAATCGCTCTCGATGGCGGAGCCGCCCGTCCTGACCTTGCGCCGCGTCGTGGTGACCGCGCTGTTCGTGGCCGCCATCCTCGGGGGCGCGCTCGTCGGCGTGTTCTTCGCCGTGGAGAGCGACCTGCCGCAGGTCACGTCGCTCGAGGATTTCCAGCCGAACATCATCACCCAGGTCTTCGCCGCCGACGGCAGCGTCCTCGGCGAGTTCGCGATCGAGAAGCGGGTGGTCGTCGAGTTCCGGGACATCCCGCCCGTCCTGCGCAACGCCATCGTGGCGGTCGAGGACGCGGACTTCTGGAAGCACATCGGGATCAACCCGTGGCGGATACCGGGGGCGGCCCTCGCGAACCTCCGCTCCGGCCGCCGCGGGCAGGGCTTCTCGACCCTGACCATGCAGCTCACCCGCCTCCTCTTCCTCACCCCCGAGAAGACCTACGAGCGCAAGATCAAGGAGGGCATCCTCGCCTTCCAGATCGAGAAGAACTTCACGAAGGAGGAGATCCTCACCCTCTACTGCAACCAGATCTACTTCGGAAACGGCAACTACGGGGTGGAGGCGGCGAGCCGCTTCCTCTTCGGCAAGCCGGTGAAGGACCTGACCCTGCCGGAGGCGGCCCTCATCGCGGGAATCGGCCAGAGCCCGGCCCGCCAGAGCCCGATCGAGCACCCCGAGCGGGCCATCCAGCGCCGCAACCACGTCCTCGACCGCATGGCCGAGGAGAAGTACATCAGCCGGGAGGAGGCCGACGCGGCCAAGGGCGCGCCGCTGGGCCTGCACCTGCGGAAGGAGCCGCCCTCGATCGCGCCCCACTTCCTCGAGGAAGTGCGCAAGTACCTGGAGAAGGAGTACGGCAGCCAGCGCATCTACCAGGGAGGCCTCCGGGTGTACACGACCCTGGACCCCGCGATGCAGCGCTCGGCGGCCCGCGCCGTGGGCGACGGCCTGCGGACCCTCGACCGCCGCGCCCGCGGCTTCGTCAGGCCGGAGACGAGCCTGCTCGTCGACGGGCTGATGCCGGAGCCCCTCCACCTCGAGGAGTGGGACTGGCCTTTCGCCGCGGGCGACGTGGTGCGGGGAGTGGTGATCGCCTCCGACCGGATGATCGCGGTCGTGCAGATCGGCGACTACCGCGCGCGCCTCTTCCCCGCCGACGTCGCGTGGACGCGCCGCTCCAGCCTCGCCGACGTGCTGCCCCGCGGCGTCGTGGCCCCCTTCCGCATCGTCTCCCTCGACGCCGAGCGCAAGGAGGCCGCGGTCCTGCTCGAGCAGGAGCCGAAGGTCGAGGGGGCGCTCGTCGCCATGGAGGTGCGCTCGGGGGCGGTGCGGGCCATGGTCGGCGGGTACGATTTCGAGAAGAGCAAGTTCAACCGCGCCACGCAGGCGATGCGGCAGGTGGGCTCCGCCTTCAAGCCGATCGTCTACGCCGCCGCCCTGGAGACACTCGGCTGGACCCCCTCCACGATCATCGTGGACTCGCCGATCAGCTTCCCCAACCCCTGGAACGGCACCGCGTGGACGCCGCAGAACTACGACGGCGCCTACATGGGCCCGATCCCCCTGCGCCGGGCGGTGGAGCAGAGCCGCAACATCCCCGCGGTCAAGACGCTGCAGGCGGTGGGGATCGAGAAGGGCATCGAGTACGCGCGCCGGCTCGGCCTGGCCGGCGAGCTGCCACCGTATCTTCCGATCGCCCTCGGCGCCGGGGAGGCGACGCTCCTCGAGATGGTCGGAGCCTACGCCACCTTCGCCAACCAGGGCCTCCGCATGAAGCCCGTCCTCATCGAGCGGATCACCGATCGCGAGGGCAACGTGATCGAAGAGGCGACTCCCCGGGCGAGCGACGCCCTGCGCGCCGACACCGCGTTCGTCCTCACCTCGCTCCTGCGGGGGGTGGCGGAGAGGGGCACCGCGGCGCGGGCGCGGCGCCTCGGTCGTCCCATCGCCGGCAAGACCGGCACCACGAACGACTTCACGGACGCCTGGTTCATCGGCTACGAGCCCTCGCTCGCCGCCGGCGTGTGGGTGGGCTTCGACGAGAAGAAGGACTCCCTCGGCCGCGGAGAGACGGGCGCCGACGCGGCGCTACCGATCTGGATGGAGTTCTGGGGCGCAGTCACCGCCGACCGGCCCGTCGAGGAGTACATCATCCCCGGCAACGTTGTGTTCGTGCCGGTGGACGAGATGGGACGGCCCGGCCTGCCCGGGACGCCGGGCGTCCGCATGGAGACCTTCGTGGCCGGCACCGAGCCGCACGCCCCGGAGGCCTCACCGTAGCGGGCGGTAGTCGGGGCAGCGGGCGGCGCCCGGGCCGAACGTCACGCGCCAGGCCTGCCCGTCGGAGAGCCGCTGGCGGTAGATGGCGTACTCGCCGGTGACGTTCGACGCGAACGCGAGCTCGGTGCCGTCCGGGGAGTAGACGGGGTCGTAGTTGAGGGCCGGCCACGACACGAGCGCCTTCTCTTCCCCCGTCGCGAGGTCCTGCTCGACCAGGCGCGACTCGTCCCCGAGGTGCCGGCGGCTGACGTAGACGACCTTCCGCCCGTCGCGGCTGAAGTGGGGCTCGCACCCGCCGCTCGTGAGCCCGGAGATGCGGCGCTCCTTCCGCGTGGCCACCTCCACCACGTAGATGTGGTGGCCGATCCTCCAGTTCGACGAGTAGGTGATGAAGCGGCCGTCGGGGCTCCAGTGGGGGTTGCCGAAGATCGTGCGGTTGCCGTGTCGGACGACCTCGCGTACGTCCCCGGAACCCAGGTCCTGCACGAGCAGGCGCTCCGGCCCGTCGAGGTTGGAGAGGAACGCGAGCTCGCGCCCGTCCGGGGAGAGGTCGGCCTGATACTCGGTCGCGCCGTTCGTGCGGAGGCGCCGCGCGGCGCCGCCCTCGGCCGGGACCTCCCAGAGCTGATAGTGGCCGGTCCGCTTCGAGGTGAAGACGATGCGCCGGCCGTCGGGGCTCCAGCGGGCGAGCAAGTCCTCACCCGGGTCGTCGGTGAGCCGCCGCTCCGCGCCGCCGCCGGCGGGGACGACGTACAGGTCGACGTTGCCGGCGACCTCGCGCTCGAACACGAGCTCCCAGGCTGTCGGCGGGCCGCCTGCCGCCGGGGCCGTGCCGGCCGCGGAGGGCCGTCCCTCGCAGCCGCCGGCGACCGCCGCCAGCAGGAGGACCCCCGCGAGCGATGCCGGTCGCGAGCCCATGCCCCGGCCGTCCTACTCCTCGGCGGCGGCCGCCTGGCCAAGAGTGCCCTTCGCCTTGGCCACCAGCGTCGCTTTGATGAAGTCGTCGAGGTCGCCGTCCAGGACCCGGTCCGGGTTGCCGGTCTCGTGCTTCGTCCGGTGGTCCTTCACCATGCGGTAGGGGTGGAGCACGTAGGAGCGGATCTGGCTGCCGAAGGCGATGTCCTTCTTGCCCGCCTCCACCACGTCGAGCTTCTCCCGGCGCTTCTGCAGCTCGAGCTCGTACAGGCGGGCCTTGAGGATCTTCATCCCCACCTCGCGGTTGCGGATCTGGCTGCGCTCGTTCTGGCACGCGACCACGATCCCGGTCGGGATGTGGGTGAGGCGCACCGCCGAGTCGGTGACGTTGACGTGCTGGCCCCCCGCCCCGCTCGAGCGGTAGGTGTCGATCCGCAAGTCCTTGTCCAGGACCTCGATCTGGATCGCCTCGTCGATCTCCGGCCAGGCGAACACCGAGGCGAACGAGGTCTGGCGCCGCGCGTTCGAATCGAAGGGGCTGATCCGGACCAGGCGGTGGACCCCGGCCTCCGCCGCCAGGTAGCCGAAGGCGTACTCGCCCTGCACCATCACGGTGGCGCTCTTGATCCCCGCCTCCTCGCCCGCCTGGATGTCGGTGATGTCGCGCTTGAATCCGCGGCGGTCGCACCAGCGCAGGTACATGCGCAGCAGCATCTCCGCCCAGTCCTGGCTGTCCGTGCCGCCGGCACCCGCGTTGATGGTGAGGATCGCGTTGGCGCGGTCGTGCTCGCCGCCCAGCATCTTCTGGAACTCGGCGGCCTCGAGGGTGGACTCGAGCGCGTCGAGCGCCGGGGCGAAGTCCGCCGCGACGTCCTCGCCCCCCTCGAGCCAGTCGGCCAGGACCTTGGCGTCGTCCTCCTGGGTGCGAACGCGCTTCAGCAGGTCGAGGTCGGACTCGAGGCGCTTCCGGCGCTGCAGGACCTTCTGGGCCACACCCTGGTCGTTCCAGAAGCCGGTGGCGGCCATCTTCTGCTCGAGCGAGTCGAGCTCGACCGTCAGCCTCGCTTCCTCAAAGATAGCCGCGAACGTCCGCGGCCCTCGCTCGCAGCGACTCGAAGCGCTGCCTCAGGTCTGCACTCAACTCGTTCTCCTCCCGCCCATCTTATCCGACGCGGCGCCTTAGCGTCGCGGCCACGAGCGCCAGGGCGAGGGCGGAGCAGGCCTGCGCGAAGAGGTTGCCGTGGCGGGTGTAGAAGGTGGTCTCCGCGACGAACGGCACCTCCCGGACGAGGACGGTCGTGTCGAAGAGCCGGGTCGGGGCGATCACCCGCCCCCTCGGGTCGACGACGGCGGTGATCCCCGTGTTCGCCGCGCGGACGAGATAGCGGCGGTTCTCGATGGCGCGGAAGGCGGCCATGGCGAGGTGCTGGTGGGGCGCCGAGGTCGTGCCGTACCACGCGTCGTTCGTGACGTTCACCAGCAGCTCGGCGCCGCCGGCGGCGAAGCGGCGCACGAGGGACGGGAAGATCGCCTCGTAGCAGATGAAGCCGCCGATCCGGTGGCCGTCCACCACCCCGGTGCTGGCCTCCTCCCCCGGCGAGAAGTCCGACACCTCCTGGACGAGCTTGGCGGCAAAGCGCCCTCCGAGCGTGAAGAGCGGCTGGAGGGGCACGTACTCGCCGAAGGGCACGAGGTGGATCTTGTGGTAGCGGGCCACCAGCTCCCCCGACGGGTCGAGGAGCTTCGCCCCGACGTAGATGCGGCTCTCCCCGGGAAGGACCTCGCGATCGTCGTTGCCGAAGAAGAGGTAGATCCCCCGCCGGCGCGCTTGCTCCCTCAGGAGGCTCGCCAGAGCCGGCTCCTCGTCGAAGAGGAAGGGCACCGCGGACTCCGGCCAGACGACGAGCCGGGCGCCCGCGTCGGCCGCCCTCTCGGTGAGCTCCAGGTGCCGGCCGACGTTGGCCGAGGCGTACTCCGGCACCCACTTGTCTTCCTGCCGAACGCCCCCCTGCACGAGGCCGACCCTCACCCGCCCCGTCTGCGGGACGGGCCTCTCCATCTCCCATCGGCCCCAGCCCCAGGCCGCGGCCACCAGGACCACGATGCCGGCGAGCGCGACGCGGCGCCTCGACGGGCCCGCCTCGACGGCGGCGTACGCGAGCAGGGCCGAGGCCGCACACACGAGGAAGGAGACGCCGTACACCGCGGTGATCGAGGCGACCTGGGCGAAGGGCAGCAGCGCGTGCTGGCTGTAGCCGAGGAGCACCCAGGGGAACGAGAAGAACGTGTGCGTGCGGGCGTACTCGAGCCCCACCCAGACGACGGGCGCACCGAGGAGCCCGGCCGGCCCGAAGGCCGAGGCGAGGCGGGCCCCGGCCCAGCCGAACAGCGCGTGGAAGAGCGAGAACGCGAGGCAGAGGGCGACCATCACCAGGATCCCGGCCGGGAGGGCCAGGCCCCCGTACTGGATGACCACCAGCGCCGTCCAGTAGAGGAGGCCGATCGACGAAACCGCTCCCGTCACGTAGCCGAGGCGAGCCGCGCGCCAGCCCGACGTGCCCGGCAGGGCCGTCAGCAGCGGCGCGAGCGCCACCCAGGCGACCGCCCCGTGACCGAACTTCGGGAAGGAGAGGAAGAGGAGCAGGCCCGAGAGCGCGGCCAGCCCCTCCCGGCGCCAGTCGCTCAGCTCGCCCCCCCGCCGCGGTAGACCTCTTCCGCGTTGAAGGACGAGCGGACGAAGACGCCCGCGTAGACGGTCGGGAACCCGATCCGCCGGGCCTCGCCCTCGAAGTCCCGGAACCTCTCGGGCGTGACGTACCGGTCGACGGGCTCGTGCGCTCGCGTCGGGCGCAGGTACTGGCCGATCGTCACGATGTCGACGCCCGCCGCACGCAGGTCCGAGAGCACCGGCACGATCTCCGCGTCCGTCTCGCCGAGCCCCACCATGAGGCCGCTCTTGGTCACCTGCCCCGGGCGGATGCGCCTCGCCTCGGACAGCACCTCCAGGCTGAGCCGGTAGCGTCCCTGCGGCCGCAGCCGGGGGAACAGGCGCGGCACGGTCTCGATGTTGTGGTTGAAGACGTCCGGCTCCGACTCCAGCAGGGCGGCGAGCGCGTCGGGGTCTCCCTTGAAGTCCGGGGTCAGGACCTCGACGCGGGCCCCGGGGAGCGAGCGCCTCACCTCCCTCACCGTGGCGGCGAAGTGGGAGGCGCCCCCGTCGGCGAGGTCGTCGCGGTCGACGGAGGTGAGCACGACGTAGCGCAGGCCCATGCGGCGGGCGGCCTCCGCCACGCGCTCGGGCTCGGCGGGATCGGGCGGCAGGGGACGCGCGGTGGACACGGAGCAGTAGCCGCACCGGCGGGTGCAGCGGTCGCCGAGCAGCAGGAACGTCGCGGTGCCGCGGGTGAAGCACTCCCCGAGGTTGGGACAGCGCGCCTCCTCGCACACCGTGTGGAGCGCCTTCTGCCGCAGCAGGACCTTCACGTCGCGGGTCCCCGGGGCGAGGGGGCCCGTCTTGCGGGCCCACTCGGGCAGGCGAGCCGGCGGGGGCGTCGCCGCCCCCCTGGAAGGTGCCGTCACGCTACTGCTTGAGGATGTAGGGCTGGAACTTGTCGTCGCGCAGGCGGCCCTGCACGGCCTCGGCGTCGGCCCGGTCGCGGTAGACCCCGACGCGGACGGTGAACAGGCCTCCGCCTCGCCCGGCCGGGGCGATCGTGTAAGCGGGCAGGCCGCGCGCCTTCAGGTTCCGGACGACACCGTCCGCGCTCGCCCGGTCCTTGAAGGCGCCGACCTGGATCGCGAAGCCGGCCGCCGAGGGCGCGAGCGCCTTCGGGAGGGGCCCGGTGGCCGGGGTCGAGGGCCGCGGTGTGGCGACGGCCGAGGTCGTCGCCGATGGCGGAGGCGGCGTCGGCAGGGACGGAGCGGGAGTCGGGGTCGCGGCGGGCGACGCCGCCGGCCGGACCGGGGGCGGGCTCGCGGCCGGAGTGGCGGCCGGGGTAGCGGCGCCGGCCGGGCGAGGTCGGTCGAGGCCCTCCGCGGGGCGGTCGGACTCGAGCCGCTGCGGGTAGCTGTAGTCGGGAGACGGTGTCGCCGCGGCGGGAGCCGGAGACTGTTCCGCCACGACCCGCTCCTCCGCGATCGGGCGGGTCTCTCCCCCGCCGTCGACGCCGCGGCCGACCATGACCCCGGCGAGGAAGCTCAGGATGAGCCCCGCCGCCCCGGCCATGAAGTAGAAGACCAGCTGCTTGTTGGTCAGCTGGATCTCGTAGTAGTAATCGTCCTGGGCCAAGCCTTACCCTTCCTTCTCGAGCGGCCTACCCGACGCCGAGCCGGCGGTAGGCCTCCTTGATTATGCCCGAGACGACCGCGATCTCCTGCGCGCCCAGCCTCTCGCGGACCCCCAGCTGGATCGCGGCCACGAGCTCGTTGAGGCCGGCCAGCATCAGCCGCTGCCGCTCGTCGGCCGGGAGGTCCGCGACGTTGGCGAGCAGCTGGTCGTAGTCGGCCCGGCCGTACTGCTTGAGGTCGACACCGTAGAAGAGCAGCTCGTACTGCCCGGCGATCCGGGCGAGGGCCTCGTCCATGAAGTCGTCGGCCTCGTGCCCCACCCGCCCCTGGAGGAAGGAGTAGATGCGGTTCAGCATCTGGTTGAAGCGCTCGACGATGCTCTCGAGGTCCAGCTCCCGCTCCTGGCGGGCGATCCCTTCCTCGCGGGCCGCCGCCTCGCTGGGCTGCCCGCGGCGCACGAGGCCGAGCACCATGAGGGCCCACAGGACGCGGCAGGTCTCGATGTTGGAGAGGTAGGACACCTGGCAGATCTGCTCGACCGTGGCCCGCCCGTTCAAGTGGGCGAGCACCTCCTGCTCCTCCTCGGTGAGCTCGATCCGGATGAGCGCGTCCGTGTTGCCGGTCGGCATCGGCACGGAGTCGAGGTCCCCCCCGATCCCGCGGAAGATGCGGCTCCACGACCGGGTGCGGCGGATCCCCTCGAGGATGAGCATCTCGGTGGAGAGGTTGAGGGCGATGACGTCGTCGCGTCCCGGCTCGGTCATCACGAGCTCGTACTCCCCCGACGCCCAGGTGAAGACGTCGAGCAGGATCTCCTTCACGTGGTGCTCGATCGCGGCGATGAGGTCCTCGGGCTCGAGGGCCCCGAGCTCGACGAGGATCGTCCCCAGCCGCCGCCCCGGGCTGATGAGGCGGCTCGCGTCGAGGTACTGGCGGGCGGTGATCTTGCCGCGCAGCAGCAGGTCCTCCCCGAGCCGCTCGTCGGGGTTGCTGGACCGCGCGTACACCACGCGGCCCATGTGCAGGTGGACGCTCTTGGTGACGTCGCCCTTGCGGAAGGTGAGGACGCCCGTTTCCCCGCTGCCCAGCACGGACTTGAGCAGCTCGGGGACGGAGGTTTCCTCGATGCTGCCCTGGAGGGTGAGGCCCTCGCCCTCCTCCGGGTCCTGCCCGGGCTCGACCATCCCCTAGCTCTTCCTCTCGCCCATCAGCGCCTTCATCCAGTCGACGGGCACCGGGAAGATGATCGTCGAGTTCTTCTCGGCGGCGATCTCGACGAGCGTCTGCAGGTAGCGCAGGTGCAGCGAAACCGGCTGGGAGTTGAGCTCGCTCGCCGCCTCGGCCAGCTGCTTGCTCGCCTCGAGCTCGCCCGAGGCGTGGATGATCTTGGCCCGCTTCTCCCGCTCCGACTCCGCCTGCTTCGCCATCGCCCGCTGCATCTCCTGCGGCAGGTCGACCGCCTTCACCGCCACCTGGGTCACCTTCACCCCCCACGGGTCGGTGTGCAGGTCGATGACCTCCTGCAGCCGAAGCGCCAGCCGCTCGCGCTCGGAGAGCAGCTCGTCGAGGTGCGCCTGGCCGAGGATGCTGCGCAGGGTCGTCTGGGCTTCCTGGCTCGTGGCGTAGAGGTAGTTCTCGACGGAGATCACCGACTTCAGCGGGTCCATGACCCGGAAGTAGACGACCGCGTTCACCTTCACGGTGACGTTGTCCCGGGTGATCACGTCCTGCGGCGGCACGTCGAGGACCACCGTCCGCAGGGTCACCCGCACCATGCGGTCTATGGGCCAGGCCACGATGATGAGCCCCGGGCCCTTGGGCTGCGGCAGGACCTTGCCGAGGCGGAAGATGACGCCACGCTCGTACTCGTTGAGGACCTTGACCGAGAGCAGCAGCCAGAACACGAAGGCGCCGAGAACGAACATCAACGGTGACATCACGCCCCCTTTCGGACCCGCAACAGGAGCCCCTCGACCGACAAGACTTCCACCGACTCCCCGCCGGCGATCCGCTCGCCCGCTCGGGCCCGCCACCGCTCGCCCTGCACGATCACCCAGCCCTCGGGGTCGAGGTCGCTCTCCGCCTGCCCCCGCCGGCCCAGGAGCCCCTCGGCCCCCGTCTGCGCCCGGCGCCGCTGCGCCTGGAGCACCAGCCGGACCAGGGCGATCGCGAAGGCGGCGAAGGCCAGGATGACGGGGACGAGCCTCCACGGGTTGACCCGGAGCTCCGGCAGCGGAGAGTCCACGAGCATCATCGCGCCCAGGATCATGGCCACCAGACCGCCCAGCGTCAACAGGCCGTAGGAGGCGACCTTGACCTCGGCGACGAACAGGCCGATCGCGAGGAGCACGAGGAGCACCCCCGCCCAGTTCACGGGGATGATCTGGCTCGCGAAGAGGAACAGGATCAGGCAGAGGGCCCCCAGCACCCCCGGGAAGACGAGGCCGGGGTGGCTGATCTCGGCCCCCAGCCCGGCGAGCGCCCCCAGGAGGAGCAGGAAGAGGACCTCCGGCCGGGCGATGGCGGAGAGGATCGCCTGCCGCCAGTCCATCTTCACGTCGACGGTCTTCTCGCCGGCGAGCTTCAGGGTCACCTTCGTGCCGTCGAAGCGCGTCAGCTCCCGGCCGTCCAGCAGCTTCAGGAGGTCGGGGATGTCCATCGCCACGAGGTCGATGAGCTTCAGCCCGAGGGCCTCGTTCTCCGTGAAGGACTTGCTCTCGACCACGGCCTTCTCGGCCATCTCGACGTTGCGCCCGCGGCGCTCGGCCTTTCCGCGGATGTAGGCGGCGGCGTCCGAGGTGACCTTCTTGGACATCACCTCGTCCATCTGGCCGAGCCCGGCGACCGGGTGGGCGGCACCGATGTTGGTGCCGGGGGCCATGGCGGCGATGTCGGCGGCAATCGCGATGATGAAGCCGGCCGAGGCCGCGCGGGCCCCGGAAGGCCCCACCCAGACGGCCACCGGTGTCCGGCAGTTGAGCATGCGGTCCACGATCTGCCGCATCGAGCTGTCGAGGCCGCCCGGCGTGTCGATCCGGATCACCAGGAGGGGGGCGCCCGAGGCGTCGGCCCGGTCGATCGCCTGCACGACGTGGGCCGCGGTGACGGCGTGGACCACCCCGTCCAGCTCGACCACCGGGATGTCGGCCCGCGCCGCGACGCCCGCCCCCAGGAGCAGCGCCGCGACCGCGGCCGTCCGCCACCTTTTGGGCATAGCCCAACTCTAGGAGGGCACCCCGCGGGTGTCAATGGAACCCCGGGCCCACTGCAGCGGGGCCGGTGATAAGATGCGGGAAAGGCAGACATGTTCGGCACACTGGGCGGCCCCGAGCTCTTCCTGATCTTCGTCGTCGCGCTCATCGTCTTCGGCCCGCGGAAGCTCCCGGAGATCGGCAAGAGCCTCGGCAAGATGATGGCCGAGTTCCGCCGGGCCTCGAACGAGTTCCGCAGCACCATCGAGAGCGAGGTCGAGGCCGAGAAGATCCGCGAGGCGATGCGGATCGAGCCTCCCAAGGTCGAGCCCGCGGGCCCCGCCGCCGGCGCCCCACCCTCGACGGAGTACCCGCCGGGGCCGGAGGCGGCGGCATCGGAGCCCGCCCCCGCGGCGCCGCCGGCCGAGGAGACGGTGAGCCGCCAGCCGGACGACGCCCCGATCGAGCCGCAGTAGGGCCCGGCTCTCCATGACGCGTCCCCACCCCGACAAGATGACGTTCCTCGAGCACCTCGAGGAGCTGCGCCAGCGGCTGGTCCGCGCCGCCCTCTACCTCGCCGGCGGCTTCGCCGTGTGCTGGGGCTTCCGCGAGCAGATCTTCCACTTCATGGTGCAGCCGATGCGCAAGGCGGGCTTCACCGAGGCCTTCATCTTCACGAGCCCGGCGGAGGCTCTGCTCCTCTACATGAAGATGGCCTTCTTCGTGGGGATCTTCCTGGCCGCCCCGCTCGTCCTCTGGGAGATCTGGGGCTTCATCTCCCCCGGCCTGTACAAGAACGAGAAGGCGTGGGCGTTCCCGTTCATCGGCATGGGGTCGATCTTCTTCACCGGAGGCGCCCTCTTCGGGCACTACTTCCTGTTCCCGATGACCTTCCAGTTCCTCGGCAGCTTCGGCGGCCCGGACATGCGCTTCCTGCCCCGGATCGGCGAGTACTGGTCCTTCTACTCCTGGTTCCTGCTGGGGCTGGGGCTCGTCTTCCAGATCCCGGTGATCATCTTCGTTCTCGCGCGGCTCGGGCTCGTCACGCCGGGGTTCCTGATCCGAGGCTGGAAGTTCGCCATCCTGGCGTCGTTCATCCTGTCGGCCATCATCACGCCGACTCCCGACGTGGTGACCCAGACCGCCCTCGCCGGCCCGATGATCGGCCTCTACGGCCTCGGGGTCCTGGTGGCGTTCCTCTTCGGCAAGAAGCGCCGCGGCGACGACTAGGGTCGCTCGACCCCGGGCGTCAGAACGAAGCCGACCCTGGCCCCGACCACGGCCTTCTCCCGGCGGGCCTGCTTCGCGTTGAGCTCGATCACGTACGACGCGCGCCGCAGGGGACTGTAGCTCGGGCAGGGGTCGGCCTTGCAGGGCGGAACGGACTCCTCTACGTGGACGATGCGCCTCTCGTCGTCGAGCCAGAGTATGTCGATCGGGAACCTGCAGTTCTTCATCCAGATGGCGTGGTGGTCCGAGGTCTCGAAGACGAAGATCATGCCCCGGTCGAGGGGGAGCGAGGGCCGGAACATCAGGCCCATGGCGCGGTCCGGGTCGTTCACCATGACCTCGGCCTGCAGCACCTTGCCCGAGGGCAGGGTCAGGGGGACGACGGCGGGGGCCGCGGCGACGCCGCCCGCGGCCAGGGCGAGCGCCGCGGCGACGACCGCGCGACAATAGAGCCGGGGAACCCGCATCCATGCCGATCGTACCATCCCGGTCCCGCCGCATACAGGAGCTGCTGGAGAGGCTCGCCTCGCCGGGCGACGGCGACCGCGACTCCGCGGTGGCCGGGCTCACGCTCGTCGGCCCCCGCGTGATCGAGCCGATCGGGGCGTTCCTCCCCGGCGCGGGCCCCGAGGCGCGGCGGGCCGCGCTCGAGGTGCTCGAGCGGCTCGCCGACCGGGCCGCGCTGCCGCACGTCCTCGCACTCGTGGGCGACGAGAACGACACCGTCGCGCTGCGTGCCATCGAGGCGGCCGCCAGCCGCCCCGACCCGCGCGCGGTCCCCGCCCTCGGCCGGGTCCTCGCCGGTCCGACCACCCGGTCGCGCCGGCGCGCCGCCGCCGTCGCCCTCGCGCGGCTCCAGGCGGCCGGGCTCGTCGAGGCCCTCGACCCGCTGGCCGGCCGGCTCCTCGACGAGGCAGAGGACCCCTCCCTCCGCGTCGCGATCCTCGAGGACCTCCTCGCGCTCGACCCGCCCCTGGCCGGGGCCGCGATGCGCCCGCTGCTGGCGAGGCTCTCGTCCACGGCCGAGCCGGAGCTCGCACTGCGCGTGGCGGCGGCTCTCCCGGGACTCCGCCGTCGACGTCGCCCCGACGCGGGACGCCCCGGGCCGGCGCGGCCCTCGGTCGACGAGGGGCTCGTCGCAGAGCTCCTGCTGCCGGAGCTCACGCCGGAGACTGTCGCCCGGGTCACGGCGGCGCTCGTTCGCCGTGGCGCCCCCGCCATCCCCGTCCTGCTCGGCGCCCTCGAGCGCCTGGGCCCTCTGCGCCCCGGCCGGGCGGAGGCCGCCTCGCTCCGGGCCCGTGGGGCCCTCCACGAGGCGCTGGCCGCCCTCGACAGCCGCGCGGCCCTCTACGACCTGCGCGAGGCCCTCGGGGCCCGGCCGCCGACGCCCGCGCTCCTGCGCGCGGCGGGACGGGTCGGGGACGCGTCGGTCGTCCCCGCGCTGGCGCGCGCGGTGGCTGAGGACACGGCCCTGCTCGAGCCGTGCGCCGACGCCCTCGCCGCCATGGTCGCGCGGGAGAGGCTGCGCCGGACCGGCGCGATGCTGCGGGCCGTCCGCCCGGAGCACCGCACTGCCTTCGACCTCCTGTGGGCCCGGGCGAAGGCCCGCACGCCCCGCTGAGGCGTCAGGCCGCCTGCCGCAGGGCCCGCCAGGTCAGCGCGCCGAGGCACAGGACGACGACGACGAGGCCCGCCCAGAGGAGCGCCGGGTGCCGCTCCGTCCACGGGGGAGCGGCCTCGCCGCCCGCCGCGAGCCGAAGGACCGGGCCGAGGGCGACCGGGCGCGCCGCTCGACCCCAGGTGACGACGTCGCCCGCGGTGCGGGTGAGGTCGTAGACGGGCGTGAGACGGTCGCCGGAGCCGTAGGTGACCCGATACGTCCCGGGTTGCAGCGCCTCGAACAGGAGGCGTTCCACGGGGACCCGCACCGTGACCGCACGGACGCGCAGGGGCCGGTCGTCCCGGTTGCGCACGCGAACCCGCAGGCCCCGCGAACGGCCGGTGGCCTCGATGCGCAGGCACTCCCGGCGGCGGCCGCCGTACTCGAGGCGGTGGACCTGCCCGCGGCCGACCTCGTCCCACCGCTCGCCGCCGCCCGGCGGGGGCTCGCGACGCGCCTCGACCCGCACCTCGCGGAAGAAGCGCTCGTCGGCGGCGTCCAGCTCGATCGCCGTGAACGGCTGGTGCCGCGCGCCCAGGTCGAGCGTCAGCCAGGTCTCGCCGGCCCGCGTCTCCTGCGCCTCGCTCCACCGGGGGGCGATGGACTCCTCGCGTCGGGGCGCCCTCCCCTCCCCCGGCACCCACGCGTCCTCGATCGCCGGGCGGCCTCTCTCGTCCGGTGCCGGGTGGACGACGACGCGCAGGACGGGGAAGTCGTTCTCCGGCAGCTCCACGGACTCGTACCGCGCGGGCTCCGGTCCCGGAACCGCGAAGACCCAGGCCTCGTCCACCAGCGTCGTCCAGCGCCCCGCGTCGTCGCTTCCCTCCACGGCCACCCGCCGGCGGAAGTTCGCACCGGAGAGGCGCAGCTCGAGCCGGCGCTTCGGAAAACGGCCCCCGAAGTCGAGGACCGCCGTCGCTGCCCCGTCCGCCCGCCAGCCCCGGTTGCGAGCGGCGGGGCGGGTCTCCGGCGCGCCGCCCTCCGGCTGACCGCGGTCGAGGAGGTAGGGCACCTCGCCGCCGCGCCCGTCCACGACGCGCAGGTCGCCGAGGTCGGCCCGCGCGCCCTCGTACACGTCGCGGTCGAGACGGGCCGCCAACCGGCCGGCGGCGTCCACCGCGACCGCACGCTCCAGGGACGGCGGGGAAGCGGCCGCGAGGCCGACGAGGCCGGCCGCGCCCGCCAGCAGCCGCCTCGCCCGGCGGCTCACCGTGCGCCTCCCGGGACCTGCAGCCTCTCGCGGAAGCGCAGGTTCAGCCACGCGCCGGCTAGGAGCAGGACGCCGAGAGCGAGGAAGGACAGCATCCGGTAGAGGGTCGGCAGGGTGGCGAGGTCCACGAGCACGACCTTCCCGGCGGTGACGGCAAAGAGCCCGTAGGCCGCGTAGAACAGCGGACGGCTCCGCAGGCCGAGGCCCCCGGCCAGCAGGCCGGTCGCCAGGACGGTCCACAGCACCGAGACCGCGAGGCCCCCCTGGCGGTCCGCCCGCACGGCCCCCTCCGGGTCGCCCGCGAGGGCCGCCGCGCGCGAGGCGCGAGAGAAGGCCGAGTCCGTCTCGCCCGTCAGGAGGCCGAAGAGGAGGACGAGGCCCAGCGGGCCGAGGACGAGCTTCGCCGGCCCGTCGAGCCAGGGCACCTCGCTCTCCTCCGGCACCCGGCGCGCGAGGGCGTGCGCGGCCGCGAGCGCCGCGATCACGGCCAGCCAGAGGCCGAACGCGGGGTTGACGAAGGGCGTGACGGCCGCGGTGTGCAGCGGCAGGTGGCGCAGGAACAGGCGGCAGACCGCCAGGGCCAGGACCCCGTAGCCGAAGGCCCGTGTGAGCGGCGAGCGCTGGCCGATCCCGAGCCACAGCAGCAGGACGCCCTCGATCGCCCAGGCGAGCGTGATGCCGTGCAGGCCCAGCTGGACCGGGATCGCGAGGGTGAGGAACACCGCCGCCAGACCCAGGGTGACCCGCGTCCGGAGCACCTCGCTTCCGCGCTGGCGCGCAGCCAGTCCGAGGGCCAGGTGGACGGCGGCGAGACCGACGGCGGCCGGGCCCAGCAGCCCCGGCCGCGTCACGCCGAGCACGCGGTCGAGGATCGTCCAGGCGAGCCCGGCGGCCACGACGTGTGCGACGGCGGCCGGGACGCCCAGGTCGCGGCGCGTGGCGAAGCCTTCCACGGCGAGGACGAGAACGTACAGGCCGGCGATCCCGACGCCCAGCGCCAGCGCCTCCGCCCCGCGCTCCGGGCGGAAGTAGCGGTCGTACCAGGCGAGGACGGCGAGGGCGCCGAGCGAGGTGGAGGCGGCCGTCGTCCACGCCCAGCGCTTCGCGCTCAGCGCGGCGAGCAAGGCCTGGGCCGCGAGGAGCGCGAGGAGGGCGGCGGGCCGATCGGTCCGCGCGGCGAGCCCGACCGAGGCCGCGCCGCCCGCGACGACCGCGAGGCCGGGCAGGACGCCGGCGGGAAGAGTGCCAGCTGGCCCGCCGAGCGCGACGAGCAGCGCCCCGCCCACGAGCCACGCGGCGGCCAGACCGAAGCTCTCCGGGCGGTAGTGCGCCCCGGCCCAGGCGACGAACGGCAGCGCCACCGCCGCCGCCGCCGCGACGGCCATCGCCTTGCCGAGGGCGGCGGCCGTCCGGAGCGCCGCGAACGCGAGGCCGAGAGACATCACGAGCAGCGCCTCCGGCCGGTCGGCGCCGGCCGACAGCTGCGCGAGGCCGAGCACGGCCAGCAGGAGCACCCCCGCGAGCCCGGCCGGCCTCTCCTTCCGCGCCGAGCCCGCGGCGAAGAGGGCGGTGAGCCCCACGAGCCCGGAGGCCGCGACCTCGAAGCGCTCGGGCCGGAAGTGGGCCGCGTACCAGCCGGCGTAGAGGAGCAGGGTGCCCGCCAGGGCCAGGGGCAGCGTCTCCCACCAGGGCTTCCGGCGGTCCAGCCAGACCGCGCCCGCGCCCAGCAGCAGGAGGTAGGCGAAGAGGGCCAGGGCCCGGTCTTCGCCGGTCGAGAGCAGCAGGGGCGCGAGGTACCCGCCCACCCACGCCAGGCCGGCGAGAAGCCGCGCGTCGAGCCGCTCGGCGACGAGGACGGCGCAGACGGTGACGGCGATCATGAAGGCCGCCGCCGCCCCGCGCGGCACGAGCCCGTAGACCGCGTGGGCCGCGAAGGCCGTGACGTAGAGCCCGGAGAACCCCGCCGCGGCGAGCCCCTGGCCCAGGGGACGGTACTCGCGCCCCATCAGCCGCAGTCCCCCCGCCAGCAGGGCCAGGCTGAAGACCGCGCCGCTCAGCACGCGCCCGGTGGGGCCGACCCAGTCGTTCTCCCAGGCGTAGCGGACGAAGAAGGCGAGGAACACCACGACGGCGAGGCCACCGGCGCCGACGAGGATCTTCGGCCCGAGGTTCGTCGCGAAGTCCAGCGGCGGCGCGACCTCGCTGGGGAGGGCCGCCGGCTCCCGCGCGGGCGCGGCCGGAGGCGCGGGCGCGGCCGGAGGCGCGGGAGCGAGCGGCGGCGCGGGGGGCTGCGGAGGCGTCGCCGGCCGGGCCGGCAGGGCCGCTTCCGGGGACGGCCGCGCTCGCTCCGGCCCGCCGCCGCCCTCCAGCCGGCCTCGCATCTCCGCGAGCTCCCGCAGCGCCCGGTTGGCGCGGGTGAGGGCCACCAGCGCCACCACCGGCAGGACGAGCAGGATCCCGACGAGGCCAAGGGCGAACAGGCCGATCAACGCCTCCATGCGCGCATCCTCCCTGGTGCTCCGGCCTGCCCCGCCGTCCGGCTCTACTGCCGGACCTTGCCTGTCATCGGAACGAATCGCACGGGGAGGACGCGCTTCTCCTCGAAGCGCTCCCCCCGCCGCGTCACGACCACCAGCTCCTGCCAGTCGTCGCCGACGGGCAGCACCAGCCGGCCCCCGTCCTTGAGCTGGTCCTTGAGGGGCTCGGGGATGCGGGGGGCGGCGGCCGTGACCATGATCGCGTCGAACGGCGCCGCCTCCGGCCAGCCCAGGTAGCCGTCGCCGGGCCGCACCTCGACGTTCGCGTAGCCGAGTTTCGCGAGGATGGCGGCTGCCGACTCCGCGAGCGGGGCCACGATCTCGATCGTGTGGACGCGAGCGGCGATCTCCGCGAGGACGGCCGCCTGGTAGCCCGAGCCGGTACCCACCTCGAGGACGCTCTCCCCCCCGCAGGCCGAGCGCCTCGGTCATGAAGGCGACGATGTAGGGCTGGGAGATGGTCTGCCCGTGGCCGATCGGCAGGGGATAGTCCTCGTAGGCCTGGGACACGGACGCCGCGGGGACGAACAGGTGGCGCGGGACCTTGCGCATCGCCTGGAGCGTCTTCGGGTCCCGGATGCCGCGGGCGGCGATCTGGCTCGCCACCATCTCCTCGCGGGCGCGGGCGAGCGCCGCCTCCTCTGCGGCGTCAGGGGCGGGGCTGCAGGCGAGAGCGGTCAAGGCCACCAGCCAGGATAGCGGTAGGAGGCTCACGACGCCTCCATTCTAACGCCGCCCGAGGGCGACACGCCTCCTGGGGAACCTGGGCTCTTCGACCGTCGTAGCCGACAGGGAGGGGGTCCATGATGGCCTTCAGGAACGTCTACGCGGACGCCGGGCGGGCCGAAGCGTACTCCCGGTTGGAGTTCCCGGGCACCTACTTCCTCGCCTACCGCGACCTGCCGGCGCTCGTCACCGAGCATGTGAAGGGCCGGCGCGCACTCGACTTCGGCTGCGGAGCGGGCCGGTCCACGCGCTTTCTCGCACGCCTGGGCTTCGAGCCGACCGGAGTGGACGTCTCGGGGGAGATGATCCGGAAGGCCCGGGAGATCGACCCCGCAGGCGACTACCGGCTCGTCGTCTCGGCAGGACTCGATATCCTCCCCGAGGCTGCCTTCGACGTCGTCCTGTCCGCTTTCACGTTCGACAACGTCCCGCAACCGGAGAAGGCCGCGCTCTTCCGCGCCCTCGGGAGACGGCTCGCGGCCGACGGGAGGCTCGTCAACCTCGTCTCCACCCCACAGATCTACACCCACGAGTGGGCGTCGTTCTCCACCCGGGACTTCCTCGGGAACGGGGACGCGCGGGACGGCGACCTCGTGCGGATCGTGATGACCGACGTCTGCGACCGTCGGCCGGTGGAGGACGTCGTCTGCTCGAGGGAGGCGTACCTGCGTGTCTACGACGAGGCGGGGTTCGCGCTCGCCGCCTCCCACGAGCCGCTCGGGCGCGAGGACGAGCCGTTCGCCTGGGTCAGCGAGACGCGGATCGCGCCTTGGCGGATCGACGTGCTGCGGCGGGGGTGAGGCCGGCTTTCCCCGGGGCTTTCCGGGGCCTTCCGGGGCCTTCGACGGGGCTTTCCAGGGCTCTCGACGGGGCCTTCCAGAACGGAGCAACGGCGACGGACAGAAGATCCCTCGGCGCCGCTCGTCTGACCGGCGCGCCGAGGGATCAGTAGGCCTGCGCGAAGACGACCTCGCGACCCTTCTCACCGGTCACGACGCAGGGGGCCTCCAGCGGCTCCCCCATCGGGATCACGCGGATCGTGGCCTTCGTCTCGTCCTTGATCCTCGCCTCGACGGCGGGGTCGCCGTTCCAGCCGGCCACGATGAAGCCGCGCTTTTCGGCCATGACCTGCTTGAACTCGTCGTACGTCCTCACCCGGGTGGTGTTCGCGGCCACGAAGGTCCGCGCCCGCTCCAGCAGGTCCTTCTGGATCCCGTCCAGGATCTCGCCGAGGCGCGCGGGCGTCCCCGCGAGGGGCACGAACTCCTTGGCGCGGCTGTCGCGGCGGACGAGGACGCACTGGTCCTTCTCGATGTCCTTGGGCCCGATCTCGAGCCTCACCGGCACCCCGCGCATCTCCCAGTCCGCGTACTTGTAGCCCGGCTGGAACTGGTCGCGGTCGTCGAGGTGCACGCGCAGGCCCGCACCGCGCAGCATCGCGGCGACCTCGCGCGCCTTCGGCAGCACGGCCTCGCTCCAGTCGCCCTTGCGCGGCGGGATGGGAACGACGACGACCTGGTAGGGGGCGACCTTCGGAGGCAGGATGAGCCCCTGGTCGTCGCCGTGGGTCATGATGAGCCCGCCGATCATGCGGGTCGAGGTCCCCCACGACGTGGACCACGGCTTCACGCGCTGCTGGTTGCGGTCGAGGTACTCGATGCCGTAGGCCTCGGAGAAGTGCTGGCCGAGGTTGTGGCTGGTGCCGGCCTGCAGGGCCTTGCCGTCCCCCATCAGCGCCTCGATCGAGTAGGTCCGCAGGGCGCCCGCGAACTTCTCGCTCTCCGTCTTCTGCCCGGAGAGCACCGGCATGGCCAGCATCTCCTCGCAGAAGGTGCTATAGACGTCGAGCATCTTGAGCGTCTCTTCCTGCGCCTCCTCTTCGGTGGCGTGGAGCGTGTGGCCCTCCTGCCAGAGGAACTCGGTCGTGCGCAGGAACGGCCGCGTGACCTTTTCCCAGCGCACGATGTTCGCCCACTGGTTGATCAGCACGGGCAGGTCGCGCCACGAGCCGACCCACTTCGCATACATCGAGCAGATGATCGCCTCGGAGGTCGGGCGCACCGCGATCGGCTCCTCGAGCTCCTCCCCGCCCCCGATCGTCACCCACGCGCACTCGGGCGAGAAGCCCTCGACGTGCTCCTTCTCCCGCTCGAGGAGGCTCTTCGGGATGAACAGCGGGAAGTAGGCGTTGACGTGGCCGGTCTCCTTGATGCGCCGGTCCATGTCGCGCTGCATGTTCTCCCACACCGCGTAGCCGTAGGGCTTGATGATCATGCAGCCCTTGACCGGGCCGTAGTCGGCCATGTCGGCCTTCAGCACGACGTCCAGGTACCACTGCGAGTAGTCCTGGCCCTTGGGGGTGATCGCCTTGGAGACGCGGTCCTGTTCCATGACGGCTACCGGCCCTCCTGGGCCTGCTTCGGAAAGAGGAGCGACAGGGCGATCGAAACCGCGATCACCCCGAGGATGAAGGCGAGCGACCACGTGATCGGGAAGTGGCCGTGCCAGAGGCGGTTGAGGACGGTCATCTTCAGCCCGACGAAGACGAGCACGACCCCGAGGCCGTACTTCAGGAAGTGGAACTTGTCGACCGCCCCCGCGAGCAGGAAGTACAGGTTCCGCAGGCCGAGGATCGCGAAGATGTTCGAGGTGAACACGACGAACGGCTCGCGGGTGAGGCCGAAGATGGCGGGGACCGAGTCCACGGCGAACAGGATGTCCGTCATCTCCAGGAAGAGGAGGCAGATGAACAGGGGGGTCGCGTGGAGGCGCCCCTCGTGCCGGACGAAGAAGCTCTGGCCGTGGAAGCCACCGGTCACCGGGAAGCGCTTCCGGAACTGCCGTATGACCCACCGCTCGTGCGGCTCGACCGGACCGCCCTCGCCCCCCATCATCTTGACGCCGGTGAAGACGAGGAACGCGCCGAAGAGCCACACCACCCACTCGAACTGCAGGAGCGCCGCCCCGAGGGCGATGAAGATCCCGCGGAACACGAGGGCGCCGAGGATGCCGAAGAAGAGGACGCGGTGCTGGTAGGCGGCCGGCACCCCGAAGTACGTCAGGACCACGACGAACACGAAGATGTTGTCGATCGAGAGCGAGTACTCGACGACGTAGCCGGCGAGGAACTCGAGGGCGGTCTCCCGGGCGGCGACGAGGGGGTCGAACCCGGGGATCGCCATGAGCCGGGCGTCCAGGGGGAAGTGCCACCTCATGTAGAGGAAGAAGCCCACGTTGAAGAGGAGGGCGAGGCTCACCCACACGACGCTCCAGCCGGCGGCCTCCCGGATGGAGACCGCGTGGGCCTTGCGGTGGAAGACGCCCAGGTCCAGGGCCAGGAGCACGAAGACCAGCAGCAGGAAGCCCAGGTAGAAGGGCCAGTACTCAGCAAAGGGGAAGAGGCTCACACGGGGCATGTCGTCACGCTCGAATTGCGTAGTCTAGCAGAGCGGCGGGGGCCGACGGTGCCCGGCCCCGGCTCCGCCGGCATCTGCTAGTCTGCACCGCGTGGGACCCGTCGCTCTCCTGCTGCTGCAGACGCTGCTCGTGGCCGAGAGCGCCCGGCGGCTCGAGAGGCTCCTCCCCGGCCCCCGGGCGGGCCTGGCGTCCCGGTGGCTCGCGGTCCAGGTGCTGGCGCTCGCGCAGATCGTGGCCGTCGCCCTGGCCCTGGGCTACACGGGACGGCTCCGGACGGCGACGATCCTGCTCGCCCACCTGGCCGTCCTGCTCGCGGTGCTGGGATTCGCCCGCCGCCCGGCCGGCCTCGAAGCCCCCGCCTCCCTGGCCGCCCGGACCGCGGGGGCCCTGCGCCAGTGGTCCTCGCGCGACCGGCGGCTGGCGGCAGGGCTCGCCGCGGTCGTCGTCCTCCTCGCCCTGACCGGCGTCCTCGGGCGGCACGCGACGCACGACGCGCTCTCCTACCGGCTCAGCCGGATCGGCTACTGGCTGCAGGAGGGCAGCATCCGTCACTTCCCGACCAACGAGCCGCGCCACGACTACTCGCCGGTGAACGTCGACTTGGTGATGCTGTGGCTCACCCACCCTTTCCCCGAGGGCTTCCCGCTCGCCACCCTCGCCCAGGCCTGGGGGGGCGGACTGCTGCTGCTCTCGGCCTGGGCGCTGGCCGGCCGCGCCGGGCTCGGGCGGGGCCAGCGCCTCGGCGTCCTCGCCCTCGTCCTCGGGATGCCCTCGACCCTCGTTCAGTTCATGACGAGCCAGAACGATCTCCTCACCGCGGGACTGCTCTCGGCCGGGCTCGTCCTCCTCCTGGAGAGCCTCGCCGCTCCGAGACTCGCCTTTCCCGCCTGGCTCGCGATCGCGATGGCGGCCGGGGCGAAGGGGACGGTCTTCTACGCCGGGCCGGGCGTCGTCCTCCTGGTCGCGGCCACGGCCCGGGCGCGCGACGTCACCCTGCGGGCCCTGGTGCGTCACGCCGCGTGCGCGGCCGCGTGCGCCGCGACCCTCGCGGCCCCCCGGTACGTGGAGAACCTGCGGGCCTGGGGCGACCCCTTCGCCCCGCCTGGTCTGTACGCGGTTCACCAGGGCGACGTCGCCCCGGCGACGATCGGCGCCAAGACGTCCCTCAACGCGATCACCTACGTCGCTCAGGCCATCGACCCGTCCTCCAACGCCGCCGCGCTGTCCCCCGCGCTGCGTCCGGCGTGGGAGGCGCTCGTGTCCTGGCTCCCCGACCGCGACCCGTTCGCCGGCCCCGTCTACCCGCGGCGCGACTCGCTCCTCTTGTTCTCGCGGCTGCCCCTGCACAACGCCGACACCCTCTCGACGGGCGCCGTGGTCCCGCTGCTCGCGCTCGCCGGCGCCCTGGCCGCCGCCCTGTCCGCGTTCCGCCGCGGGCCCCGGTCCGTGGAGGGAGAGCGGCTCGCCGCGGGGCTCGCCGCCTTCACGCTCGCCTTCGGTGTCGTGTTCAGCGCCCTCTTCCAGTGGTGGCCCACGAGCGTGCGCTTCTTCTCGCTCGTCGCGGTACCCCTCGCCGTCCTGGCCGCGCGGGCCCTGCAGGCGGTCCCCCCGCCCGCCCAGCGCCCGGCCTGGTGGCTGGCCGTCGGGCTGGGGGTGGCGATAGGCGGCGAGGTCTACGTAGGGACCGTCAACGCCGGCTGGCGCACGCTGTCCCCGCCCTCGCGGGCCTTCCTGCCGTGGTGGGGCGATCACCTCGCGGAGATCGCGGTCACGCGCGCGCTCCCCGCGGGAGCCAGGCTCGGGGCGGCCCTGCCCGGGAACACCGTCCTCGCGGGCCTCTTCCGAGGTGGCAACGACGTCCGGGTGACGTTCGTGCCTCTCGACGACGTGGCGGAGGCACGTGACGCCTCGTCACTGATGCGTTCCCGAGGGCTCGATGCGCTCCTCGCGCCGCCCGGCTCGGCGATCGACAGCGCGCGCCCGGTCCTCGTGCCGCACGGGGGCGCGACACCGTGGGTCTTGATCCTTCCCCGGCCTTGACCGGCCATCCGGGGTGCTGCTAGGCTCCACCCGGCCTCGCGGGCCGCCTTTCCATCTCCTCTCCCGGAAAGGCGACGTTCCATGACACCCCACACGGTCCTTCCGCTGGGCTTCGGCCTGTCGGTGATCCTCTGCGCGACGGCGAGCGGCTCGGAAACCGAGGCCGGCCCGCCCCCACGTCCCCCGGTCCGCGTCTACACGAACGACGACCTGGACCGCGTGCACCCGTTCCGCGACCAGACGGGCGTCCGCTCGGTCCCGGCCGAGCCCCCGGGCGAGGCCGCACCCCTCCCGGAGCCTCGCTCGCGCCCGGCGGGTCGCGGGGAGAGCCACTGGCGCGCCGAGGCCGCGCGCGTGCGCGAGCGCATCCAGGCCCTCGAGGCCCAGGCCGGCGAGCTGAGGGCGCGGATCGCCGAGCGCTCCGAGGAGGCCAGCCGCGTGCCGACCCGGCGGCGCCGCTCCTCCTCCGGGGACTCGGACGCGACGCTGCAGGCGAGGCTGGCCGGGATCGAGCGTCGCATTCGCCAGGAGGAGGAGAACCTGTCGGAGCGCGCCCGCCGCGACGGGGCCCTCCCCGGCTGGCTCCGGTAGCCGTGGGGAAAGGCGCGCCGGCGGGGCCCGGTGCTATTCTCCGGGTCGATGCTGGAGATCCCGGTCGAGCTCGGGCGGCGCCGCTACGCGGTCTGGGTGGGCCACGGGCTCGCGCGACGCCTCCCGGAGGCTCTCGCGGGCCTCCGGGGGCGCAGGATCGTCCTCGTGGCGAGCCGCCGTGTCCTCACGCTCCACGGCCGGGCGGTCCTGCGCTCGCTGCGCGGCCTCGGCCCCGTCCACGTCATCACCCTGCCCGACGGCGAGCGCCACAAGAGCCGGCGGACCCTCGAGGCCGTCTACGACGCCTTCCTCGAGGCGCGGCTCGGGCGCGACGGGCTCGTGGCGGCCCTCGGGGGCGGCGTCGTGGGCGACCTCGCCGGCTACGCCGCCGCCACCTGGATGCGCGGGGTGGACTGGGTGGGCCTTCCCACCACCCTCCTCTCGATGGTCGACAGCTCGATCGGCGGCAAGGTGGGGATCAACCACGCGAAGGGCAAGAACCTGATCGGGGCATTCCACCAGCCGCGGGCGGTGGTCGTGGACCCGGCCTTGCTCTCCACGCTCCCGTTGCGGGAGCTCCGCTCCGGGGCCTACGAGATCCTGAAGTGCGCGATCCTCGGCGATCCCGCCCTCTTCGACTCGATCCGCCAGGCTCCCCCGGGCCTGCAGGGCTGGGACCCCGTGGCGGTCGAGGGTGCCATCGCCACCGCCTGCCGGATCAAGGCGGGAGTCGTCGAGAGCGACGAGCGCGAGGGGGGCCTGCGCCGCGTGCTGAACCTCGGCCACACGATCGGCCACGCCCTGGAGGCGACGGCCCGCTACCGGCGCTTCACCCACGGGGAGGCGGTCGGCTGGGGCCTCGTCGGGGCGGCGTGCATCGCCCGCCACCGCGGCATCCTGCCCGAGGCCGACGCCGAGGCGATCGCCTCCGCCGTCGACCGCCTGGGTCCGCGCCCCCCCGTCTCCGACCTGCCGCCACGCGCGGTCCTGGAAGCCCTGGGCCGGGACAAGAAGGCCAGGGCGGGCCGGGTCCCCTTCGTCCTGCCCGTCGCGATCGGCCGTGTCGAGGTGCTCGACGACGTGGACCGCACCGAGGTCACCCGCGCGCTGCGGGAGATGGCGGGGCGGGAGGCTCCACGGCCTTGAGCTCGCGCTTCCTCTCTCTGGCCCTCGCCGGGCTCGTGCTGGCCGCGGTGGCCGCTTCGCTCGGCACGAAGCGGCAGCTCGGGTTCCTGGGAGGGCTCACCGACGAGTGGGTCATGCTGGGCGCCAACCTCGCCGTCCACGGGACGATCGGGCTCGAGAACGAGCCCTGGCTGCTCCGTCCGCCGGGTTACCCCGCGTTCGTCGCCCTGCCGCTGCGGCTCGCCGGCCCCCCACGCGCCGTCACCGTGGACTACCTGGGCCGCGTGGAGGGGCTGGTCGCGACGGCCCAGGGCCTCGCCCTCGCCGCGACCGCAGTGCTCCTGTTTCTCTGGCTGGGCCGGAAGATGCGGCCGGCCCTGGCGTTCGCCGCGGCCCTCACCCTCGCCGTGAACCCCCTGAGCCTCGTCCTTGTCGGGCTGTTCCAGTACGGGACCCTCCACGTGCTGGGGATCGTGGCGGGCGTCTGGGCGCTCGACCGTGCGATGGCCGCCGGGGTGGACCGGCGCCGGCTGCTCTTCGTGGCCGGGCTCGTCTGGGGCCTGGTCACGCTCGTCCGGCCGGTGACCCTCCTGCTGCCCCCCTTCGTCTGGCTCGGCATCGCGCTGCGCCGGCCGCGACCGCGCCTGCTCGAGGGGACGCTGGCCGCGGCCACCTTCGCCGCCGGAATGGCCGTGGCGATCGCTCCCTGGACGGTGCGCAACGCCCTCGTCTCGGGACGGCTCGTCCCCGTCAACCTGCAGGGCAGGGCCAACGTCTGGGCGGCCACCCTGCGCGTCCTCCCGACGGACCCCGACAGCTATCGCTGGCAGGCCCTCGGAGCCGACATCCTGCGAGTGACGTCCCGCGTCACCGGGCGGCCGACGTACGACCTTCTCACCTACGTCCGCTTCAACGCCGAGCTCGAGGAGGCCTTCGGCCGAGAGGCCCTGGAGAACCTGCGGCGGCAGCCCGGCGTGTTCGTCACGAACGGCGCACGCACCGTTCGCACGCTGCTGCTCGACACGAGCACCGTGCTCCTGCCGGCGTTTCGCGTCGCGCAGCGCCCGGGCGTCACGATCCGGGCCGAGTGGTTCGACCCGGGCGGCGGCATGGACTGGGGGGAGGCCGGGCTGCGCGCGGGCGTTCGGGCCCTCGCCCTGGCGCTGACCGCGCTTGCCGTGCTCGGGGCGTGGCGGGCCCTGAGGGACCGCACCGGGTGGATGTGGGTGACCTGCACGGTCGCGGCCTGCCTCCTGGCCGCACACGCCGTCACCCACATGGAGATGACGTACTACTACGTCAAGCTCCCCTTCCTCGTGGCGCTGGGCTTCGGGGGGCTCGCCTCCCTGCCGTCCCGACGTGTCCGCGTCCTCGGCCGACCGATCGAGGTGGCAGACGTCGCGGGCGCGGCGCTCGCCCTCTTCGCGCTCGGGCTGACCGCTCTCCTCCTCCGCCCCTGACCGGGCGGACCTCTCTAGTCGTCGGTGCCGTCGCCGATCAGGGTGACGAGGACCGCCTTCTGGACGTGGAGGCGGTTCTCCGCCTCGTCGAAGACCACGGACTGGGGCCCGTCGATGACGTCGGCGGCCACCTCCTCCCCCCGGTGAGCGGGGAGGCAGTGCATGAAGACAACCTCGGGGGCGGCCCGCGACATCATCTCCGGCGTGACCTGGAAGCCGTGGAAGTCGGCGAGGCGCTTCCTCGACTCCGCCTCCTGGCCCATCGAGGTCCAGACGTCCGTGTACACGACGTCGGCGCCTCCCACCGCCTCCAGGGGGTCCGAGGTGACCTCGGGCAGGGGCGAGCCCAGCTTCTGCGCGTCGCGGACGGCGCTCTTGTAGATGAGCGGGTTGGGCTCGTAGCCCTTCGGGCACGCGATGGAGAACTGCATGCCCAGCTTCACCGCCCCGAACATGAGCTCGTGGGCGACGTTGTTGCCGTCGCCCACGTAGGCCATCTTCAGCCGGGCGAGGTCGCCCCGCCGCTCGCGCAGGGTGAAGTAGTCGGCCAGCGCCTGGCAGGGGTGGAGCAGGTCGGAGAGCCCGTTGATCACGGGCACCGAGCCGTGGCGGGCGAGGTCCAGGACGTCCTGGTGCGCGAAGACGCGCGCCATGACGCCGTGCACGTAGCGCGAGAGCACACGCGCGGTGTCCGCGATCGTCTCTCCGCGGTGCAGCTGGATGTCGTTCGAGCCCAGGAAGAGCGCCTGCCCGCCGAGCTGGAACATGCCCACCTCGAACGAGACCCGGGTCCTCGTGGACGGCTTCTGGAAGATCATCCCGAGCGACTTGCCGGCGAGGGCCGCCGAGTAGTGCTCGGGGTTCGCCTTGATCGCCGCGGACTCCTCGAACAGCAGCTCGATCTCCTCGCGCGACCAGTCCTTGAGAGAGAGGAAGTGACTCTGGGCCATGGGGCTCCTTCAGAACCTCGCGAGGACGTCCGAGAGGTCGGGCTTGCCGATCTCCTGCAGCTCGTAGCCGACTCGCAGGGCGGGCTTGCGTATCTCGATGACCCGTCGCAGGTCGATGGGGGTCGCCACGAGCACGACGTCGCACGGCGTGCGCTCGATCGTGGCCTCGAGGTCCTTGGTCTGCTCCTCGCCGTAGCCCATCGCGGGCAGCAGGGTGCCGATCCCGGGGTACTTCTCGAACGTCTGCGTGATGGTCCCGACCGTGTAGGGGCGGGGGTCCACGATCTCGGCCGCGCCGTGGCGGATGGCGGCGAGGACGCCGGCCCCGAACTTCATCTCGCCGTGGGTCAGGGTGGGACCGTCCTCGACCGCGAGGACGCGCTTGCCCCGGATCTGCTCGGCCCCGTCCACCGAGAGGGGCGAGGCGGCGTCGATCACGACCGCGCCCGGGTTCGTCTCCCGGACCGAGCGGCGCACCGCCTCGATGCCCTCGGGCCCGGCCGAGTCGATCTTGTTGATGACGACGACGTGGGCCCGGCGCAGGTTCGTCTCGCCCGGGTGGTAGGACCTCTCGTGGCCCGGCCGGTGCGGGTCCGCGACCACGATCTCGAGGTCGGAGCGGTAGAAGGGCAGGTCGTTGTTGCCCCCGTCCCAGAGGATGACGTCGGCCTCCTCCTGCGCCTGGGCGAGGATCGCCCCGTAGTCCACCCCGGAGTAGATGACCCCGCCCGCCATGATGTGCGGCTCGTACTCCTCGCGCTCCTCGATCGTGCACTGATGCCTGTCGAGGTCCTCCATGGCCGCGAAGCGCTGCACCTTCTGCTTCACGAGGTCCCCGTACGGCATGGGGTGGCGGACGGAGACGACCCTCCGGCCCTTCGCACGCAGGAGGCTGGCCACCCGGCGGCTCGTCTGGCTCTTGCCGGCGCCGGTGCGCACGGCGCACACCGACACGACCGGGACCTTCGCCTTCAGCATGCTCGCCTTCGGGCCGATGAGCCGGAAGTCGGCGCCGCAGGCGAGGACCAGCGAGGCCTTGTGCATCACGGTCTCGTGGGAGACGTCACTGTACGCGAAGACGACCTGGTCGGCCTCGAGGTCGCGGATGAGGCCCGGCAGGTCCGACTCCGGGTGGATCGGGATGCCGCCGGGGTAGAGTGGCCCGGCCAGCTCCTTCGGGTAGCGCCGGCCCTCGATGTTCGGGATCTGCGTGGCGGTGAAGGCGACCACCCGGCTCGCGGGATCCTCGCGGAACACGGTATTGAAGTTGTGGAAGTCGCGGCCGGCGGCCCCCATGATGATGACGCGGGTCGGCAAGAGGAGCTCCTTTCGACGCCGGCATCATAAGGGGGCGTTTCGAAGGGCGTCAACGAGCCGGCTGATCCATGGGTCCTTCCGTGGTTCAATGGAGCGGGGATGCCATCGAAGCCGACGCAGGTGGTGGCCGTCGTGCTGGCGGCCGGCGAGGGCCGCCGAATGGGCGGCCCGAAGGCCCTCCTGCCCCTGGGGGAGAGCACGTTCCTCGCCTCGGCCTGCCGGCTCTTCGACCGGCCGGGCGTCGGCGCCGTGGTGGCGGTGCTCGGGGCCGAGGCCCCCCGCGTCCGGGACGGGGCGGCCATCCCCGAGGGCGTCGCGGTCGTGGTGAACGAGCGGTGGCGGGAAGGCATGCTCACCTCGGTCTGGACCGGTCTCGACGCCGCCGAGGCGCTCTCGGCCGACGCCGTGCTCCTCCACCCGGTCGACAATCCCTGCGTCGAGGCCGCCACGATCGACGCGGTCCTCGCCGCCCTGGCCCGCGGCGCCGCCATCGCGGTGCCCGCTCACGCGGGCCGCCGCGGCCACCCGGCCGGCTTCGCCCGCGCGGTCTTCCCCGCCCTGCGCGCCGCCCCGCTCGACGGCGGGGCCCGCGCGGTGCTGGCGGCGCAGCCCGAGCGCGTCGTCCACGTCCCGGCCGGACCCGACTGCCTCGTCGACATCGACACGGCGGCGGACCTCGCGGCCCTCGGCGGCCGTCGTCCCGGTCGGATATGATGGCCGGATGCCTTCGAGCATTCGGAACGTCGCCATCATCGCCCACGTCGACCACGGCAAGACCACCCTCGTGGATGCCCTCCTGCAGCAGAGCGGCGTCTTCCGCGCCAACCAGGAGCACCGCGAGCGCATCATGGACTCGAACGAGCTCGAGCGGGAGCGTGGCATCACCATCCTGGCCAAGAACACCGCCGTCCACTACCACGACACCAAGATCAACATCGTGGACACCCCGGGCCACGCCGACTTCGGGGGCGAGGTGGAGCGGGCGCTCAAGATGGTGGACGGGGTCCTCCTGCTCGTCGACGCCTCCGAGGGGCCGCTGCCCCAGACCCGATACGTGCTGCGCAAGGCCCTCGAGGCCCGGCTCCCCCCGGTGGTCGTGGTCAACAAGATCGACCGCACCGACGCCCGAGCGGGCGAGGTCCTGAACGAGATCTACGACCTCTTCATCGACCTCGATGCCAGCGAGGACCAGCTCGACTTTCCCGTCCTCTACACGAACGCGAAGGCGGGCATCGCGAGGACCGCCCCCGACGGCCCCGGGGAGGACCTCCGGCCGCTCTTCGACGCGCTCGTCTCCGCGGTGCCCGAGCCGCCCGGATCGGCGGACGACGTCCTGCAGCTGCTCATCGCCAACCTCGACTACAGCGACTACCTCGGCCGCCTCGCGATCGGCCGCGTCTTCTCCGGCCGCGTGCGGGTGGGCGACACCGTGGGCGTCTCGAAGCGCGACGGCCGGATCGAGACGACCCGGGTCACGAAGCTCTACGTCTTCGACGGCCTCAAGCGCATCGAGGCCGACGAGGCCGCCTGCGGCGAGATCGTGGCCCTCGCCGGCTTCGAGGGCATCCAGATCGGGGAGACGGTCACCTCGGCCACCGCCCCCTCGCCCCTGCCACCCCTCCACATCGACGAGCCGACCATCTCGATGGTCTTCTCCGTCAACACCTCGCCCTTCGCCGGGCGCGACGGCCGGTGGGTCACGTCGCGGAACATCAAGGACCGGCTGGAGAAGGAGCTGCTGACGAACGTCTCGATCCGGGTCGAGCCCACGGACTCGGCGGACTCCTTCAAGGTCCTCGGCCGCGGGGAGCTGCAGCTCGCGATCCTCATCGAGACGATGCGGCGGGAGGGCTTCGAGCTCGGCGTCTCCAACCCCGAGGTCATCACCCACCTGGAGGACGGGGTGCGCAAGGAGCCCCTGGAGCTGTTCAACATCGACCTGCCCGAGACCTACATGGGGGTGGTGCTCGAGAAGATGGCGCTGCGGAAGGGGAAGATGTCGAAGATGGTGAACCACGGCTCGGGGCGGGTGCGCCTCGAGTTCCAGGTGCCCACCCGCGGCCTCATCGGCGTCCGCACGGAGCTCCTCACCGACACCCGCGGCACCGCGGTGATGAACGCCCTCCTCGAGGGCTGGGTGGAGTGGCAGGGCGACATCGCGCGGCGCCAGACGGGTGTCCTGGTGGCGGACCGGACCGGCGAGACGACGCCCTACGCCCTCTCTCACCTCGAGGACCGCGGCGAGCTGTTCGTCGGGCCCGGGACCGCCGTCTACGAGGGGATGGTCGTGGGCGAGAACGCCCGCCCCGACGACATGGACGTGAACGTCACGAAGCAGAAGAAGCTCACGAACATGCGGGCCTCGACCGCGGACGAAGCCATCCGGCTCACCCCCCACCGCCAGCTCAACCTCGAGCAGGCCCTCGAGTTCATCGAGCAGGACGAGCTCGTCGAGGTCACCCCGGCCGCGATCCGCCTCCGGAAGCGGACCCTCGTCGCGAACCAGCGCACGAAGTGGAAGAAGCAGGAGTGAGGCGGCCCGGCTAGCTCTCGGCGGCGGCGGGCGTCTCCCCCTGTCGCAGCCGTCGGTTCAGCGTCGACACGCTGACCCCGAGGCGGGCGGCAGCCGCCGCGTGGTCGCCCCCGGCCTCCCGCAGGGCGAGGGCGACGGCCTCCTCCTCGGCGCGCAGGGCGGCCCGCTTCACGACGTCGGACAGCGCTCCCGTGAGGTCGAGCACGTCGGCGAGGGAGGGGGCCTCCCGCATCGGCGGGTCCAGCCGCAGGTGCTCCGGCCCGATGAGGGGGCCGTCGCTGAGGATGGCGGCCCGCTCCAGGCAGTTCTGCAGCTCGCGCACGTTGCCCGGCCAGGAGTGCTCCGCGAGGGCGCGCTTCGCCTCGTCCGAGAGGCGGAGGTCCCGGCGCCCCAGCTCGCGGGCCAGCCGCTGCAGGAATGCCTCCGCGAGCAGCGGCACGTCGCGGCGGCGGCGGCGCAGCGGCGGGATCTCGATGGGCATGACGGACAGGCGGAAGAAGAGGTCCTCGCGGAAGAGCCTCTCCGCGACCAGGGTCCGCAGGTCGCGGTTCGTGGCCGCCACCACGCGCACGTCCACGGTGAGCGTCTGCAGCCCCCCCACCCTCTCGAACTGCCTCTCCTGCACGAGGCGCAGGATCTTGCCCTGCAGCGGCAGGGGCAGGTCGCCGATCTCGTCGAGGAAGAGGGTGCCCTTGTGGGCGAGCTCGGCCTTGCCCACCTTCCTCCCCGTCGCCCCGGTGTAGGCCCCCTTCTCGTGGCCGAAGAGCTCGTTCTCGAGCAGGTTCTCCGGGATGGCCGCGCAGTTGATCGCCACGAAGGGCCCCTTGGCCCGCGCGGAGAGCTGGTGCAGAGCCCGGCTCATCAGCTCCTTGCCGGTGCCGCTCTCGCCCTGCAGCAGCACGGTGGTGTCGGTGGCGGCCGCCCGCTGAAGGGCCAGCATCGCCTCCTTGAGGGCGGGATCCTCCCCCAGCACCCGGGGCAGGCCGAAGCGCCGCTGGTACTCCTCCTTGAGGACGATGAGCTCCGTGGTCATCCGGCGCTTCTCGACCGCGCGGTCGAGGAGAAGCAGGAGGTGGTCGGTGTCGACCGGCTTCGTCAGGAAGTCGGCCGCCCCTTCTTTCATCGCGCGCACCGCCTCCTCGACCGTCCCGAAGGCGGTCATCACGAGGACCGGTGTCTCCGGGTCGGCCTCGCGCGCCGCCTGCAGGACGTCGAACCCGCTCCCCGCGGGCAGCTTCAGGTCGGAGAGCACCACCAGGTAGCGGAAGGCCGACAGCCGCCGGCGGGCCTCGTAGGCGTCCGCCGCCTCGTCGACCGCGTAGCCGCGGGACTCCAGCGTCTTCCGCAGCATCGTGCGGAGGGAGTCCTTGTCCTCGACGATCAGGATGTCGGCCACGCCGTGGCCGGTCAGTTCGGCGGACGGGAGGGCATGCGGCCCCGGCGGGCGTCCTCGAGGTCCTGGTCCGCGCGGGACAAGGCTTCTCTCGCATTGGCCAGGTCGGCCTCCGCCAGCGTGAGGGCCTGCCGCACCCGCGTCTCCTCGGCCTGAAGGTTGCCCCCGGTCCCGGAGTTGGCGCCGTAGATGAACGTCGTGCTCATCGGGTTGAGCCTGCCGCCCAGCTCGGCGACCCGGGCCTCGAGGCCCTCCACCCGCGACCGCGCCCTCTGCTGGGCGTCGGCGTAGGAGCGCAGCTGCGCGGCGGGATCGGCGGCGCGCGAGCCCCGGCCGCTCCCGCCACCTTCGCCCTCCGAGGGCTCGGCGGCCGGAGAGGCCGCCGGCGTCCCGGGGCTCCCGGCCGGACGGCCCCGCTCGAGGTCCTCGTTGGTCAGGGTCGGGACGGGCTGCTCCTTCTTCGCGGGGGCCTTGGCGCGCTTCTGCGCTTCCCGAGCCGCCGCGTCTCCGAGGCCCTGCGCCGCCCCGAGGCCCGGCAGCGCGAGCAGCAGGGCCAGCGAGGCGGTGATCGTCCGCGCGGTCATGGATTCCTCCCCGCCGCCTCCAGGCGGGCGGCGCGTCCGGCGAGGTCCTTCGCGTCCGGGGCGTTCGGGGCCAGGCGCGCGTAAGTGCGGTACTCGGCGACGGCCTCCGTCGTGCGCCCGGAGCGCTCCAGCACGCTGCCCAGCTGACGGTGCAGCGACGGCGTGTTCGGGCTCGCCTCCAACCCCTCCTGCAGGAGGGCCATGGCCTCGTCCCGGCGCCCCAGCTGCACGAGGCTCTCGGCCAGCAGCGTCCGGGTGGCCACGGCCGCGGGGGCCCGGCGCAGGATCTCCCGGTAGACGCTCGCGGCCTGCTCCCGCTGACCTGCCTGGTCGAGCGCGTAGCCGAGCTCCTGCTGCAGGACGAGGTCGTTCGGGCGCTCCTTGACCGCCCCCAGCAGGTAGGGTGCCGCCTTCGCGTAGTCGCCGGCCCGGTAGAGGAGGCGCCCCAGCTCCTTCCGCGCCAGGGCCGCCTGCGGTTCCGCCGCCACGATGGCCTCGTACTCGCGCCGGGCCTCGGCGGGGTGCCCGAGGATGTCGAGCGCCCGGGCGTAGCGCAAACGCAGGCGAGGGTCGAGACGGGCTGCCTCCGCGTGCTGGGCGAGCGCCTCCTCGCCCCGTCCCGCTTTCCACAGGACGTCGGCAAAGAGGTCGCGGTAGGCCGCGTTGCCCGGGTTGGCCGAGACGGCCGCTGCCAGACGCGCCAACGCACCGGTCACGTCCCCCGCCACCAGGAGGCGCCTTGCCGCGTCGAAGTCCGCCTCGCCGGCTCCCGTCGGCGTCGGGGCCGGGGGGGGCTGCGGGGGCCGGGTGGGGATGGTGAAGAGGGAGGGGTCGGCGGCGGCGAGCGGCGGCGCGGAGGAGGCATAGCGCCAGGCCACCGCGCCCAGGGCGACGAGCGCCAGAAGCGTGCCCAGCACGATGACACGGGGTGCCAGCGCCGAAGCCAGAGCCTCGCTCCCGCTGCTCTCGGCCGCCCCGGACTCGGCGGGCCGGGCCCCCTCCAGGGAGGCGTTGCAGCGGGCGCAGTACTCCCGCTTCGTGCGGTTCAGGGCCCCGCAAGAGGGGCAGACGACGGCGAGCCTCGCCTTCATGGCCTCAAGGGTACACCCGTCGCAAGCTCGAGTGAAGCCTCAGCTTTCGACCCCCAACTGCCCCTCCCCGGGCTCCTCCCGGACGTGAGAAGGGGTCCCGCCCTCGGCGGGACCCCTCCTCGCGGCTCGCGGGCCCGGCTACTGGCAGACGACCGATCCGTAGCGCACCGCCGGCGGCGGCTGCCCCTCCTCCCGCTTCATGAACACGTTCGGCGTGGTCTGACTGGTCCACGCCTGCGTGCCGGGCGGGGGAGGCGGAGTGACCGCTCCCGTGAGGCGCCCGACGTCCACGTTCAGGCTGCTCCCGCCCCGCAGCGGGCTCGGGTCGGCCTGCATCCCGATGGCCTGGATCCGGCTGTCGACGAGGAGCTTGTAGGGTATCGCGTCGCCGCCGCTCGTGGTGTAGGCGGATTCGCCGGTCGTCGCTCCGACGCCGTAGAGGATCGAGTCGAACGACGACCGACAGGGATAGTCGCCGTTGCCGTTGCACGCGAGCGGGTTCGGCGGGGCGAACCTGGCGTTGATGTGGCTGATCCGCGTGCCGCCGTAGAACACGCGGCCGAGCATCTCGGTGCACTTCCCGGCCGTGAGCTGGCCGCACTCGATGACCGTCGCGGGCTGCACGGTGCCCCGGAAGAAGGACTCGAGCGTCCGGTTCGGGCAGAGAGCCTCGCCGGGGTTGTCGAAGTTGTTCTTGAAGAGCTGCACGGCGCCGCTGACGTCCGCCGTGTCTGAGCCGTCGTCCCGGTAGCCGGCCACCTGGAACGGGCCCGTGGTGAGGCGCAGGTCGTTCCCGGTCGTGATGTAGACGTGGGGCACCGACGTGGTCGGGTCGCTTTCGACGAGCCCGAGGAGGGCGGCCGCCGTGCCCACCGGCTGCGTCGCCCCGAGGTCGGCGAACAGGATCCTCTTGCCCGGGTTCGCGGTGAGGAACTTGTGCACCCGCCCGGCGGTGTCGCCCACGTAGACCCGGGTCACCGGGTCGCCCGCCGGGTGTATGGGGTTGAGGGGCGCGTACGCCTCCGGGTTGAAGCCCGCCGGGTTCGCCACGAGGACCCCGTCCCCGGCATTCGGCGGCGAGGAGGCGATCACGTCGCCGGACAAGGCGTCGAGCGTGTAGAAGGTGCGGCCCTCGTTGGCGTTGTCCCCGAATCCCGAGCCCACGAACAGCACGAAGTCCGGCCCGAGCGCCTTGTTGGTGCTCGGTCGGCGGGGCGTGGTGTAGACGGGGTCCTTGTAGAGGCTGCCGATCCAGGCGACGGTCGGCACCGACCACGTCTGCCCCATCCCGAGGTAGGCGTTGTAGTCGCCGTCGGTGTTGTTGCGCGCACCGTTCAGCATGCCGTCCGCGGTGTCGGGGTTGCCCCGGCTCCACAGCGGAATGGGTGCCCCGGTGTCTCTCGCCCGCAGCGTGTAGGGTCCGATGCCCGTGACGTCGACGGCGCTGAGGTACTTGCCGCCGATCCCGCGGCCCACGACGACGAGCCGCCTCCAGACGCCGGCGCCGGTGCCTGTGGCGTTGTACGACAGGTTCCCTACCTGCCAAGCTCACGTCGCCCGGCACGAACACGTCCGCGAACCTCACGGACCCCGCCATCGAGTACAGGTGGTTGCGGCGCGTCTGGGTGCGGTGGACGTAGAGGAGGGACACGACGTTGAGCTGGTCGTAGGGGAGGAAGCCCCACAGCTCCTCGCCGCCGTGCTCACCCTGTCCCGTCGAGCCGTTGAGGCAGGTGCCGTCCGTGGCCGTGCTCGGGCTGTAGCACGGCCCCGCCCGGAAGGCGTGGAGCATGTCGTCCGACGGCACGTACACCGCCGTCATCATCGGCTTGAGGGCCAGGAGCGGCACTTCGCGTCGGCGCTGGCCAGCTTTGCGTCCGGGCTGCGCAGGCCGAAACCCGCCTGCGCCTGGGCGAGGTGCGAGGCGGTCGGGCCGGCGTCGGCCTTCGTCAGAACCATGCCTTCGAGGTACGCCGTGTAGGGGGTCTGGTAGTCCTTCGGCATGGCCGCCACCGGGTAGGTCTGGACGGCCGCGCTGGCGACCGAGTCGGCGAGCACCCACGACCTCGCCTTGTAGAGCAGGCTGGAGCTGCCGTCGCTCGTTCGCTTGAAGCCTTGCCCCGCTTCCATCACGGGCACGGCTCCGGCCAGGTAGGCGAGGCCGATCTCCCGGGCCTCGCGCCGGGCCGCCTTCATCGCGGTCAGGCTGTCGGCGTCCGTGCACGCAGCCGGCGGGTTCGTTCCCTTGCAGGCGCCGAAGTCCTTCTGCAGCTGGGCGAACTGCTGGGCCGGACTGGCCACACCGTCCGACGGCAGGCCGAAGGCCACGTCGAACCTTCCCTGGGTGGACCAGCTCGCGGGGACGATCAAAGGGGTCGTGTTTTCCGGGGGCCAGAGGCGGACGCGGTTCGTCGCCACGCTGGAGACGAGGTCCTGGGCCAGGTTGGCGAAGCCGGTCGAGGGGTGGTAGACCCCGTTGCCGCTGGTCGTGTAGATCCGCCTCTTGATCCGGGCCGAGTCGAGGGCCGCGGTCTCCGCGCTCGCGTTCGTGTCCTGCAGCGTGCCGGTGAGGTCGGAGAAGCGGCACTCGCCGTCCTCCCTGCCGAGGGTGGTGTCGGCCGCGCACAGACACATCCCCGCGTCGTTGCCCGACAGGCACGCGGTGGCGTTCGGGGCTCCGAAGTTCACGAGATTCAGGAGCTTCTCGCCGGCGCTCCACCGCTCGATCGCCGTCGTCCCCGTCGAGTCGGACTGGTAGGCCTTCAGCTGGCCCTTGAAGCCGGGCATGGTGAAGCTCGAGACGAAGCGGGTGGGGACGATCCCCTTGAAGCGCGTCTCGGGATCGTCGGCGGCATAGCCGATCCCGGCCCGGTCCGCGTACTCGAAGACGGTCTCGGTCACCGAGTGGCCGGCGATGAACTCGCCCTGGTTCACGCCCTGGTCGATGATCGACTCGATGTAGGACTCCAGCTCCTCCCCGCTCGGCGCGATGAAGGCGTCCCGGCAGGTCTTGCACTGCGCCCGCAGTCCCGTCAGCCAGGAATGGGTGTCCGCCAGGGTCCCCTGGTACTTCCAGCGGCAGTTGCCGGTCGCCCCAAGCGATGTCAGGGCCGCCGTCCCCGGGGCGTCTTCGCAGTTGGTACCATCGGTAAGGACGTTCGGTTGGTCGTCCGGGCCCTGGCCCAGGCCGCTGCCGCCCCAGGAGATCCAGTTCAGCCGGGTGGCGCCGCCGGCCTCGAAGGCGCCGCCGAAGCCGATGACGTACGTCTCGACCGACGACGCGGGCTCGGCCGGGTCGAGCGGCGTGTAGAGCCTCTCCGCGTGGTAAGCCGCCCGAAGGGCCCGCGTGTCGTAGGTCGAGCCCCAGTCATCGGGGTTCGTCGCCCTCGACCCGCGCATCGGGCACGTGTCGTCGCCGTCCGTCACGAACACGACGATCGTCCTCTCCTTGGGGTCCTTGTGGTCCTTGATGGGGGTGAGCTGCCAGGGCCAGGGGCCGGCCAGGGCCGTGGATCCCGCCTGGCCGTCGTACCACAGCTTCGCGAAGCCGCGCCTCGCGCACTGGCCCCAGGTGCCCCCCACGTCGTTGCGGTCCCAGCCGCCGGCGGGCGGCGGTCCGGGGTTGGCGAGGCATCTCGCGCCGTCGGTCTCGGGAAGCCCCTTGATGTCGATCAGCGAGTTCGCGAGCGGTGTCGCGCCCTTCCCCTTTGCGCTGGGCTGGACGACATAGGCCTCGACCCGCCAGGTCCCGTCCATCGCCTCGAACAGGCCCTTCGGGAACTTGGTGACCGGGTCGATGGGCGAGGCCAGGTCGATGTACGGCGCGGTCATGGTGAACTGGAGCGGCGACGGGGGCGACACCAGGTCGCAGGGGGTCATGTCGGTCTTCGACCGGAAGCCGCCGCAGTAGAAGTCCGCGCCCTTGTCGTAGTTCTTCCACTCCCCGCCGGCGAACGTGAACGTGGCCACGTCGCCCGCGATGGGAGCCCCACAGCCCGCCGCCACCGCCTGCACCTTGAAGGACGGCGGGTTCGTCTTCTCCGCGGCGGTCGGGAAGGTCATGCCGCAGATGAAGCCCTGGACGGGGCCCGCATCGCCGTCGGTCCAGTCCTCCTTCGTCACGGTGATGACCTCGCCGTTCCAGATGCGGTTCGCGAACATGTCGAAGTAGTACGTGTCGACCCCGTTGACCTTGTCCCGGGTCCCCCGGATCGCATGCGTGTTGTACAGGAGCTGCGGGACGTTCTTGGTGGCGTGCCCGTCACCGAAGTCGGTGTCCGGCTCGTAGAGCATCCCGAGGGCGCCCGTGATGTTGTTCGTCCGATCCCCGCCGAAGAAGCCGGAGCTGGTCCAGCCGATCCGGAAGGGCTTCGTCACAAAGCCGCTGCGCGTGATCCAGAAGGCGCCTCCTGGAATGAGCGGAGGGCCGGGGTTGTCGGCGCCAGGGTTGTAGACGACCGTGTAGTTGTTCGTCCTGTCGCCCCCGCACGTCGCGCTGTTCATGGCGTCCTTGAGCGCCGTGGCAAACTCGCTGCCCGTCCTGAAGAACCTCGGGGTGCCGGAGATCGTCGCCACGCACTCGACGTTCCCGGAGACGTCGTTCTCCTCGAAGTAGAGCTTGTTCCACTCGGGCCGGATGATCTGCCAGCCCTGGAGACCGCGCAGGGCGACGGTGTCGCCGAAGGCCCGGGCGGCGCTCAGCTGGCTGTACGGTAGCGAGTTGGTCCCGATCTTCTGTACCGAGGTGGCGGGCACGTTGTCGCTCACGTACAGCCACACCGGGTAGTAGTCCGAGCCGATGACGCTCGGTGTCGGACAGGAACTCCATCCCCAGCTGCGAGTACGTCCCGAGCTGGAAGCTGACCCGGTCCTGGTAGAGGTTGATCACGTTCCGCAGCGCCTTCTTCGCCTGGGCGAGCTTCGTGCGCGGGTGGTCCGGCCAGACGCCGATGGTGTGGATGACGCCCGAAGGGTCCTTCGAAACGGTGTCGACCGGCGGCCCATCGGAAGTCTGCCCGGTCCCCCCCTCCATCGAGCCCGAGCTGTCGAGGACGACGATGACGTTGGGCCGGACCCTCAGGTTCAGGATCTCGAGCGGGTCCTGGCCGACGATCGTCGCGGGGACCACCGCCGCGGACCCCCGGTCCCCGACGAGGGCGAAGGCCAGGGCGGCGAGCGCCCCCGTCGCCACCACCCGCACGATCCGCTCGACGGCTCCCCGCTTCATGGCATCCCCCTCTCCGCTCCCCAGGACGACCGTTGGCGTCGCCATCGCCGCTACTCCACACCCCGGTCCGACTTCGTGCCGAGCCCGAAGACGCCGCTGAGGCCCTTGACCGTTCCGTCCGCGCCGGCCATCAGCGGCGCGCACGGGTTGTAGTTGGAGCCGGTCGAGCCCATCCCCTCCTGGCCCGCCATCGACTCGCACGCGTTCTTCTCCATCTCGATCCCCAGCGTCAGCTGCGTCTCCAGGATCCGCCTCGCCTGGCGCGTGGCGGTGAACGCGGTGGCCAGGCCCGTGTACGGCGCGACGCCCTCGGCCACGATCACCAGCGTGTCGTCCCGGGGGCTGTCGGCGTACTCCCCGGCGTTCGTCACCACGAGCGGACGCCGGACCCACAGCGTGAAGGCACCGTTCAGCGTCGCGCCCCCGAACGCCGACTGGTCGCCGTAACGCACGCTCGCCACCGTGAGGACGCGGCCGTACCCCACTCCGCCCCGGCCGTCGCAATCGCTGCGGTAGTACTCCCGGTCGGACGTCGAAGGCGTCTTCGGGGCCGCCCCGTCCGCCCACGTCCCCGTCCTGAGCGGGGGGAGCAGGGCATGCCAGCCGTTCGCGGTGTCCGCCCCGTTCGCCAGGATCACCCGCGCCGCCTCGAGCCCTGCCTCGGCGTTGTACAGCGCCTGCTGGCTCCACCGGTAGTTCGTCGCGATCTGCAGCTCGGTCGAGGTCGTCGTCGCGAGCGTCAGCCCCAGGAACGTCAGCAGCATCAGCGAGAGGATCGCCAGCACCAGCGCGAACCCCCGCTCTCCCCGCCGCCTCGCCGAAATCCCATCGCGCATCGCTTCGCCCCTCACTTGGTCTTTCGCTGCACCTGCAGCCCGTGAAACACCGCCCGCTCCATCGTCGCGCTCCCCCGCTCTCACGGGGCCGGGCAGCCCGCGTCGAGGTTGGTGCAGGCCCGGAAGGTGGTGAACTCCGCCCTCGACCGGGCCCCGGAGAGGGCGCCCAGCCCCTCCGCCCGTACGATGATGTGGAAGAGACGCTTGTCGGTGGTGGCCGCGACCCACCAGTGCACGTGCACGCGGCCCACGCCGGGGATGTCGTCGGTGCAGTGCTGATCGCTCAGCTTGATGCCGGTGGCGCCGCAGCTGGGGTCCGGGCCGGGTGTCAGCTCCCAGTCGGTCCCCGTCGCGACCAGGGTGGCGAAGGGCGTCGTCTTCAGCATGTCCATCACCCTCGAGGCCGTGGTGACGGCCGCCGTGCCCTGGTTGCCCACGCTGTTCGAGCTCGCGGCGACCAGCATGAGGTTGGTCACCGCCATCAGCCCGAAGATCAGGACGACGACGGCGACGAGCGCCTCGACCAGCGTGAAGCCGGCCTCGCCCCCGTCCCGGCGCGCGACGGGGAACGGACCGTTCGAATGGCGGCTCTCCATGTCGCTACCCCCCCCAGCCCTGCGACGCCATGACCCGGCCACCGGGCGCGATGCGGACCGCTCGCCGCAGGTTAGTGGTCTGCTCGATCAGGGTGATGACGAGCGTCCCGCTGGCGTCCGGGGCGACGTAGTTCTTGTCGCTCCCGTTGCCGCACCGGCTGGTCTCCCCGGAGGTGCACACGGGGGTGACCGCCGCGCCGCACGACGTGAGGGCCGGGTTGCAGAACCCGCCGAGTCGGTTGAAGCGGAGGGTCTGGCCGGAGTTGTCGGCCGTCACGGCCACGAAGCGGACGCCCGACGGGAGGTCCTTGAGCGGAGAGAAGCGCGCGTCCCCGGTGAGGTCCTCCTGGACGTAGCGGTAGCTGTCGGCATCGACCACCACGAACGAGACGCCGGAGTTGGTGTTCGAGGTGATCGCCTTGCTGCGGGCGGACTGCAGCTCGCCGGTGAACTCCGCGGTCGCTCCCTTGATCTTGTAGTTGCGGAGGTACTGGGAGATGGCCGGGAACCCGACCGCTGCCATGATCGCGATGATCGCGGCCACGACGAGCAGCTCGATGAGGCTGAAGCCCCGATCGGAACGTCTGGGCGCCTGCGGGTCTTTTGACATGGCACTCCTGACTCCAGCAATGCACGTTCCAACCGATTCGCTTATCGACAAGTCTTGTTTTTTCAATATCTTAAGTGCCAGAGGCGTGTTGTCCCCATCGGCGGGGAGCCCCGGCTCTCGCTACCTTTCGTAACGTGCGGTTCAGAACGCGGGGCCACCCGGGGGCAGGCACACCCGAACGCAGACCCCGGCCGGCGCCCTTCCGGTGAGCTCGAGCGACCCCCCGTGGAGCAGCACGATCTTGCGGGCGAGCGGGAGGCCCAGGCCGAGCCCGCCCGGCCGGGTCGTGTAGAAGGGGCGGATCTCGCCGGGGTGGTCGGGGGCGAGGCCGGGGCCGTCGTCCTCGATGCGGATCTCGACCTGGCCGTCGGCCTCCCGCGCCGACACCTCGACGTGCCGGCCGGCGGCGGCGGCGGCCTCGACGGCGTTGCGCACCAGGTTCTCGAAGGCGCGCTCGAGCAGCTCTTCGTCGGCGTGGACGACGAGCGGTGCGTCGAGGCCGACGAGCCGGGCCTGCACCTCCTCGTGGGCCCTGCGCTCCCGGGCGACGACCCTCGCCAGCAGCCGCGCGAGGTCGGACTGGCCGAGCTGCAGCCTCTCGAGCTTCACGAAGTCCGTGAAGCGGCGCACGACCGTCTCCAGGGTCTCGCACTCCTCCCGGATCGCCCGGGCGGCGGAGGCCGGGTCCTCGGAGAGGGAGGCCCGCTCGAGCATCCGCGCGTAGCCCAGGATCGTCCCGAGGCCGTTGCGCACCTCGTGGGCGATTCCCGCGGTGAGCTCGCCGGCGCGCACGAGGGCGTCCTTCTCGCGGATCGCGTCCTCCATGCGCCGCCGCTCCGCCTCGTGGCGTTGGGTCATCTCCTCCCCGCGGTCGCGGAGGCGCTCCATGGCCTGCTCGTAGGCCTGCAGGGCGCCGTCCGGCGGGGTCCCGGGCTCCGCCTCACGCGGCAGGAGAACGAGGGCCGCGGCGAGGAGCAGGGCCGCCAGCGAGGCCAGGTGGCCGAGGAAGACCTGCTGCCGCTCGCGCAGCTCGTCCTCGAGGTCGGGGGCGGGCGAGGCGAGCCGCAGGGCCCCGCCCCCCGGCAGGGGCAGGTAGACGAGGGCCCGGACGGCGGGGCCGTCCTGGGCGACGACGCACAGCAGGGACCCGTCGGCGAGGCTCGTCCGCTGCTCGGGCCGCAGGCGGTGGGCGACGGGAGCGACGGTCGGGCGCGAGAACACGACCCGGCCCGCGGAGTCGAGCGCCTCGACCTCGCTCGCGAGGCCCCGGGCGAGGGCGAGAGCGGCCGCGGTGTCCCACGCCCCCTCCCCGCCGGGCGCGAGGGCCTCCTCGAGAGCGGGTCGCGCGGCGGCCACGCGCTGCTCCGCCTCCTGGGCGACGCGCGCCCTCAGCCGGCGGAACGAGTGGACCCCCTGCAGGAGCGAGAGGACCTCGAAGAGGCCGACCACGGCCAGGGCGAGCGTCACCCCGACGCGGATCGACGTCCGACGGGGATCAGCCACCGAAGAGCCCCCGGTACCACGCCAGGAGGCCGTCGCCGAGGAACACGACCGCGATGCCGGCGGCGCCCAGGAACGTCCCGAGGGGCAGGGCGTAGCGCATGTCGCGCCCGCGCAGCGCGACCGCCCCGAGCCCGACGACCGTGCCGGCGATCGACGCGAGGAGCACCGTGAGCAGCATCTTCTGCCAGCCGAGGAAGGCCCCGAGCATCGCCGCCATCTTCCAGTCGCCCTGTCCCAGGCCCTCGATGCCGCGCGTGCGCTCGTACAGCTTGGCCACGGCCGCGAACGCCAGCCAGCCGCCCGCGGCGGCGGCGGCGGCGGGGAGCGGCGCCACCGGCGCGCCCGGGAGCGCGCTCGCGGCGAGGCCGGCCGCGATCCCGGGCAGCGTGATCGCGTCGGGCAGGAGCTGGTGGTCCAGGTCGATCAGGCTCAGCACCAGCAGGGCCGTGACCAGGGCCATCGCCACGAGGGTCTGCGGCCGCGGCCCGCGCAGCGCCGCGAGCGCGAGCCACAGCAGGCCGTTCGCCGCCTCGACCGCGGGGTAGCGCCACGAGATCGGCGACCGGCAGGAGCGGCACCGGCCCCGCAGGAGCAGGAAGCCCAGCACGGGGACGTTGTCGCGCGGCCGGATGAGCGCCCCGCAGCCCGGGCACCGGGAGGGCGGCGAGACGATCGACTCGCGGCGGGGAAGCCGGTAGATGCAGACGTTGGCGAAGCTGCCCACGACGAGGCCGAGAAGGAGGGCCGTCACCTCGAAGGCCGGCGTCCGCAGCAGCGGCGTCCATTCGGGAGCGGGCATGCCTCGGGCGCATCTTGGGGCCCGGCCCGCCGCGAGTCAAGGCACGCTAAGATCCGCAGGTGCGCGCGCTCGTCCTCCTGGGCCTGGCCGTCGCCTCGTCGTTCCTCGGGCTCTTCCTGTGGACGACGCAGGGGCACTTCGTGGCCCAGGTCAGCGACCTGTACGTGGTCGCCCAGTACGCGAAGGCGATGGCCGATGGCCACCCCTTCCAGTACAACGCGGGCGAAGCGCCGACCACCGGGGCCACGAGCCTCCTCCACACCGCCATCCTCGCCGCCGCCCACGCGGCCGGGGCGCGGGGTGAAGGGCTCGTCGCCTTCGCCGTCCTCCTCGGGGCGGCGCTCTACCTCGCGTCGATCCCGCTCGCTTCGCGCGTGGCGGCCCGGCTCGCCGGGCCGCGCGAGGGCCTTCTCGCCGGCGCCCTCGTCGCCCTCGGCGGCCCCGTGGTCTGGGGCTACCTCTACGGCTCGGACATCGCGCTCTTCCTCTTCCTCGCCCTGCTGCTGCTCGACCGCTGGCTCGTGTACTGGAGCGGGGGCAGCGCCCGGGGCCTCGCCCTCGCCGGCTCGCTCGTGGCCCTGGCCCGACCGGAGGGCCTGCCCATGGCCCTCGTGCTCGCCGGCGCGAGCCGGGCTCGCCCGGCGCCGGCCGGCTCCCGGCGCGAGAAGTTGCTGCCGTGGCTGCCGGTGGCCGCGGGCCTTTGCGTGCTCGGCTTCCAGCGCGCGCTGACGGGCTCCTGGCTCGCCACCTCGGTGGGCGAGAAGTCGCTGCTGCCGAACTACGGCCCCGTCGAGGCCCTCGCCCTCGCCTCGAAGTACGGGGTGGACGTCCTGCGCGGCCTGCTCCTCGGCCTCTACCCGTCCGAGGTGCCGATCGGCCTCTCGCAGGGCCACGCGGCGTTCTTCTTCCCGCCGCTCGCGCTCCTCCTGATCCTCCTCGTGGCGGTGAAGGCGCCCACCGGCCTCGCCGTCCCGACGCGCACGTGGCTCGCGCTCGTCGCTGCCGTCTTCGCCCTCGCCGGGCCGAACGTCTTCATGGGCGTCCACTTCAACCGCTACCTCATGTGGGCTTTCCCCGGCCTGCTCGCCTTCGCCGCGGCCGGGCTCGGGGTCGCGACCCGCCTCGCCGCCCGGGACGACGAGGCGCTCGAGCGCGGGCTCTTCCGCGCCGGGGCCGGCCTCTTCGTGCTGCTCGGGCTGCTCTCCACGGCGCGCTTCGCCGCGGTCTACGCGGAGATGGCCGGCGAGACCTGGCGGCGCGAGATCCCGACGGCGGCGTGGATCCGCGCGAACCTGCCGCCGGGCGTCGCGATCGCCAACGCGGCGACCAGCGTCGAGTACCTCACCGGGCACCGCAGCGTGAACCTGCACGGCGTCATGAGCCCCGGCTTCGTGGGAAACCGCAAGGTCGAGCGGGAGGCCGGCGTCTTCGAGTCGCTGGGCCGCCTCCCGGCGGCCGAGCGCCCGGGCTTCCTGCTCCTCACCCGCTCGGGTCACGAGGGATCGGAGCTCCTGCGCGCCCTCGCCGAGGACCCCCCGCTCTTCGAGACCGCGAGCTTCGGCGACGACCTGCTCCTCTTCCGGGCCCGCTGGGGGCTGCTCGACGTCGGCCGCTGGCCGGTCCTCGCCGAGGCCCGCGAGGCGGTTGCCTCGCTGGAGCCGGTCGACCAGCTGAACGTGTGTGACGCGCGCGACGAGGCGGCCCACGGCTACCGCTACGAGTCGCGCCGAGGCGAGATCCTCCTGGCGGGGTCGGTGGCGATCGGCCCGGCGGCGCTGGAGGAGGGCGCCGCCCCGCTCGCCGACGCGGGCCGGCTCATCCTGGGGCGCGAGTCCTTCCGCGTGCGCACGCGCGCGGGGCGCGGCCTCGTGATCGTCCTCCGCACGCGGTCGTCGATCGTCGCCCGGGCGCTGCGCGCGGAGGGCGGCCTCGCGGTCCCGGTGGAGCTCCCCGAGACGGGCCTCGTCCTGCGCGCGGACGGGCGGGAGGTGCTCCGCGTGGCCCTGCCGAACCGGCCGGGCTGGAACGAGCACGTCCTGCGCATCCCCGCCGGCGCGGTCACCGCAGATTCGACTGCGCTCGAGCTCGCCGGGCGCTACGCGGCCTTCCAGTACTGGTTCTACCAGTAGCGCCTCCCGGGCTTGGGCGGGCCCGGAGCGCCGTGCTACCTTGAGCCCGCCATGAGCGCGTCCACCGCGGCTCCCGCCGGGGTCGATCCCATCCTCGACGAGGTGCGCCGTTTCTACGAGACACACCACGACGGGATCGAGCGGTCCCGGAAGCGGCACCACTACTACTACGACTCGTTGACCCGGATCCTCCGGGTGCGAGTCCCGGAGGGCCAGCGCGTCCTCGACCTCGGTTGCGGCTCGGGCCACCTGCTCGCGGCCCTCCGCCCGTCGCTCGGAGTGGGAATCGACGTTTCCGCGCCCGCGATCCGGGAGGCGCGCACGCGGTACGGGGGCGAGCGGCTGCGCTTCGTCGAGGGCAGCGCCTCGGACCCCGCGGTGCTGGCGCAGGCCGGGGGGCCCTTCGACACGATCCTCCTCGTGAACGTGGTCACCCACCTCACGGACGTGCAGGCGACCCTCGAGGCCCTGCACGCGGTGAGCCACCCCCGCACGCGCGTCCTCATCTACTCGTACAGCCGGCTGTGGCAGCCGCTGCTCCGCCTCGCCGAGTGGCTGGGGCTCAAGTACCGGCAGCCGCCCGAGGCGTGGCTCCCGCCCGAGGAGATCAAGAACATGCTCTCCCTGGCGGACTTCGAGGTCGTGCGCGACGACGCGCACCTCGTGTGCCCGGTGCGGGTGCCGCTCCTCGCCGATCTTGTGAACCGCTGCCTCGGCCGGCTGCCGCTCGTCGACCAGCTCTCCCTGGTGTTCGGGATCGTGGCGCGCCCCGCTCCCTCCCGCTCGGCCGCGTCCCGCCCGGCGCGGCCCTCGGTGAGCGTCGTCATCCCCTGCCGCAACGAGGCGGGCCACATCCGCCCGCTGGTCGACGCCCTCCCCGAGGTGCCGGCGGGCTCGGAGTTCCTCTTCGTCGAGGGGAACTCCACGGACGACACCGCGGAGGTCATCCAGAAGGTGATCGCGCAGAGGCCCGGTCAGCCCCTCCGCTTCCTGAAGCAGCCCGGCCGGGGCAAGGGAGACGCCGTGCGCCACGGGTTCGCTGCGGCCACGGGCGACGTGCTCCTGATCCTCGACTCGGACATGGGCGTGGCGCCGGGCGACGTGCCGAAGTTCGTGGACGCCCTCGCCCGCGGGAAGTGCGAGATGGTGAACGGCTCGCGCCTCGTCTACCCGATGGAGGGGCAGGCGATGCGCTTCCTGAACCTGCTCGCGAACAAGTCCTTCGCCTTCCTCTTCTCGTGGCTGCTGGGCCAGCAGGTGCGGGACACCCTGTGCGGGACGAAGGCCCTGTGGCGCGAGGACTACGAGCGGATCGCGGCGAACCGCTCCTACTTCGGGGACTTCGACCCCTTCGGCGACTTCGACCTGCTGTTCGGGGCGGCCCGGCTCAACCTCCGCATCGTGGACCTCGCGGTGCGCTACCACGAGCGCCGGTACGGCACGACCAACATCTCGCGCTTCCGCCACGGCTGGCTGCTGCTGCAGATGAGTGCCTTCGCCGCCCGCAAGCTCAAGTGCCTGTGAAGCCGTCCGGCGGGCCGGCGCGCCCCTCTCTCCTGCGGGCCGCCCTGCTGCTCGCTCCGTGGGCGGCCCTGCCCTTCGCGCACGTGATCCTCGCCGGACACGTGCTGTACGACCGGGACATCCAGGCGCTGCGATGGGGGCGGCTCGAGGCCTTCGCCCGCACCGTCGGTGCCGGCTCGTGGCCGCTGTGGAACCCGTTCGACGGGGTCGGCCGGCCCATGCTCGCGGACCCCGGCTCGCAGGTGCTCTATCCGTTCACGTGGCTGAGCCTCGTGCTCGCCCCCCACGACTGCTACGACCTCTACGTGGTCTTGCACGTCTGGTTCGCCGGGCTGGGCGCCTTCGTGCTCGCGCGCCAGCTCGGAGCGTCCTTCCGGGGAGGACTGCTGTCCGGCGCCCTGTTCCTCCTCTCCGGCCCGATCCTCGCGACCACCAGCCTGTGGCAGCACCTCGCCGGGGCGGCGTGGGTGCCGTGGGTGCTCGCGGCGGGCGACGCGGCTCTCGCCCAGCCGACCCTGCGGAGGACGATCGTCTGGGGCGGCGCCGTCGCCTTCCAGGTGCTGACGGGATCCCTCGACTACGTGCTGCTCGGCGCCGGCGCACAGGCGGTGCTCGCCCTGCGGCACGTCGGCCCGCCCGGCGAGCGATCGCTCGGCGCCGCCCGGCGCCTCGCGGCCGCGGCCGGGGCGGCCGCGGTCGCCGCCGGGCTGGCCGCCGCCCAGTGGGTGCCCGCGCTCGAGCTGCTGCTCTCGGCACGGCGCGCGGCGCTCGGGGAGTCCGCCCGGGTCCTGTGGTCCCTCCACCCCGTGCTCGCGCTCCAGGCGATCGCTCCCGTGTTTCCCCACGACCTGCCTCTCTCCACTCCGGCGCGGCAGGCCCTCTACGACGGTCGCGAGCCGCTCCTCACGTCGATCTACCTCGGCGCGGCGGCTCTGCCCCTCGTGCTCGCGGGCGTCTTCCACCGGCCTCGCCGGGTGCCGGTGCTACTCGCCGTGCTGGCCGCCGCGGCGGCGACGATGGCCCTGGGCCGCTACGCCCCGGCCTATTCCTGGGCGCTCGGGGTCCTGCCGGCCCTCGACGTCCTGCGTTACCCGGTGAAGATCGCTCGTGCTGCTCGCGCTGGCGTGGGCGCTCCTGGCCGCGCTGGGCGCGGACTCGTGGCGACACCGGCCGGGCCGCGTGCGGGCCGTGGCGTGCGCGGCCTCGGCCTCCGTGGCCGCCGGCCTCGCGCTCACCTGGGCCCGCGGCGCCGTGTGGTCGACCGGCTGGCTCGATCCGGACCCGCTGGGCCGCCCCGCGGCCACCCTCCTCGCCCCGGTGCTGGCCCCCCTGCTCCTCGCCGCGATCCTCTCCGCGGCCACCGCCACGGTCCTGCTGGTCCGCCCTCGCGACGCGCCCGCCCTGGCGCTCGCGGGCCTGCTCGCGGTGTCGGACCTCGCGCTCGCCCATCGGGGCTCGCCCCCTCGCTGCCGCGGGGCTTCTTCGCCCCGACACCGGGCCTGGTCGCGGCGGCGAAGGCCGACGGAGCGTGGCGGCTGCAGATGTTCGACTACGTGTACCGGCGCACGGACCGCACCGGGCCGGACTGGAAGGCCGACGACCCGCCGGCCTACCGCGCGCTGCCGCGCGCGGTCCGGGGGGCCCTGCGGGAGCGGGAGTACCCGCTCGACGGCTCGCGCTGGGGCCTCCGTGGCGGGCTGACGAGCGACGTGGCCGGGCTCGAGTCGCACGCGCGGCTCGCCCTGACCCTGCTCGTGCGCTACCACCAGGAGGACGGCGCGCGGCTCGCCCGCCTGCTTCGACTCGGCGGCGTCACTCACCTCGCGACGCGTCACCGCGGCGGCCTCGAGGCCTTCTCTCTCCTCGCCGAGGTGAGCACCCGTGAGCTGGGCGAGGCGTTCCTGTTCCGGGTGCCCGCGCCCCTGCCCCGGGCGTACGCCGTGGAGGGCGTCCGGGTGGCGGCCGGCCGCGCCGCCTATCCGCTGCTGATCGAGGATTCCTTCGACCCCGAGCGCGAGGTCGTCCTGCCCTGGGGAGCGGAGCGGCCGGCGGCACCGGGCTTCTCCTCCCAGGTCCACGTGCTCGAGGACCGCCCCGGCCGCCTCCTCGTCGAGGCGCGCCTGTCGCGGCCCGGGGAGCTCGTGGTGCTCGAGGGCTTCGACCGCGGCTGGCGCGCTCGCGTCGACGGCCGCGAGGCTTCGCCGCGGCCGGCGAACACGATCTTCCTCTCCGTGCCGCTCGAGGCGGGCGAGCACCGCGTGGAGCTGGCCTACCGGCCGATCAGCGTGACCGTCGGCCTCGTCGTGACCGTCGCGTCCGCGCTCGCGGTGGGGCTCGCTCTCGCCCGCCGCCGGCCGCCCTCCCCCGTCGGGCCGGGGGGGAGCGCCCCGTGAGCGTCGAGCGGCTGCAGGAGCACCGCCGGCTGTGGGCGAGCAAGCCGGTCCTCTCCCGCGTGTACGAGCCGTGGTTCGACGCGCTGCTCGACGAGGCGGGCCGGGGCGCGCGAGTGCTCGAGGTGGGAGCGGGCCCCGGGTTTCTCTCCGCTCGCGCGCGGGTGAGGCGGCCCGACCTGCGCTGGACGTCCTCCGACCTTCACCCGGCACCCTGGAACGCGGTGGCCGCCGACGCCGGCCGGCTTCCCGTCGCCGACGGCAGCGTCAGCGCCGTCGTCGGGCTCGACGTGCTGCACCACCTCGAGCGGCCGGCGGAGTTCCTGGGTGAGGCCGCCCGCGTTCTCCGGGAGGGCGGACGGCTCGCGCTGGTCGAGCCCTGGATCACGCCCCTGTCCTGGGTCGTGTACCGCTTCTTCCACCAGGAGAGCTGCCGGCTGTCGGTGGACCCCTGGCATCCCTTTCCGCCGGGCAAGGACAGCTTCGACGGCGACGCCGCCGTCCCCTGGCGCCTCGTGCGTCAGACGCTCCCCGAGCGGTGGCGTGCCCTCGGGCTCGAGCCGCCCCGCGTGCGCCGGGTGAACGCCTTCGCCTACCTGCTGAGCCTCGGCTTCCGGTCCGGATCACTGCTGCCCGCGCCCCTCGCCCCGGCGGCGATGGGGCTGGACCGGCTGACCTCGCCGCTCGCTCCCGTCACGGCCCTGCGGGCGAAGCTCGTGTGGGACCGGGCGTGAAGGCGCCGCCCCCCGGCCGGTTCAGGGCTTGAACAGCTCGCCGAGCCGGATGGGGTCGACCACGCCGAGCGCGACGTCCTCGATCCTGCCGCCCTCGCCCACGCGGAGGGTGAGCGGGGCGCGGTTGACGTTCAGGCTCCGGAGGAACGTCTGTCCCGGCGCCCGGAGCACCGGGAAGCTGATCGCGAGGGTGCCCCAGAAGCCCGGCGGCTCCTGGTCCATGATGACCCCGAGGATCTTCAGGCTCTTCGGCCGCCGCTCGTAGGCCCGGCTCCACTCGGGGATCATCTTGTGGCAGCTCGGACACCCGCTCAGGAAGAACAGCAGCACCGTCTTCGAGCCCTTCGGGAAGTCGACCTTGACCGCCTTGCCGTCGACCCCGAGCGTCTCGAACGCCGGGACCACGTCTCCCTTCGAGGGGGACTGCGCAGGGCCGCCCGCGGGGGGCGTGCCCTGGGCCTCCACTCGGGAGGCCAGGAGCAGCGCCCATGCGATGGCGGCCATTGCCAACGGGTTTGTCTTCCGCGGTCGGATCACGCGTCGCTCCTCCGTCGTCTCGCTACGGCCGCCACAGCGGCGACTCCCGCGAGATGAACGCCCGTCCCGTCCCCGGATCATAGCCGAAGGGGACCCCCTCGGCGTCGGCCAGGGGACCCCGCCACAGGCCGGCCTCGCTCAGCTCCCCGAGCCGGGCGGGGAGCCGGCCGAACCGGCGCTGGAATTCCGTGGCCAGGGCGGAGAGCCGGTCCGAGGCGTCGAGGGAGTCGAGGATGGCGAGCCGCAGCCGGGCGTTCTCCCGGATCACGCCCTCCTCCGCCTGCTCGTACATCTGCTGCCACATCCGGCGGGCCTCGGCGCGACCGCCGCCCTTCAGCAGCAGATCGGCGGCCAGGGTCCGCAGCCAGAAGGGCGCCCCCGGCAGCGCGGCGGCCTCGTCCAGGATGGCCGCGGCGCGCTTCGAGTCGTGGAGGTAGAGCTCGTGGAAGAAGCCGTAGTCCTGCCGCAGGCGCCAGGAGCGGGGGAGGCTTCGCACTCCCTTCTCGAGCAGCTCGATCCCCTCGCGCGGCCGCCCCGCCCCCGCCGGCCAGCCCTCGCTCAGGAAGATGGCGCCGTAGCGGTAGGCGATCTCGAGCCGCGGGTCGAGGGTCGTCGTGATGTCCACGAGCGGCCGCAGCAGCTCGAAGCGCTTCTCCTTCGAGAAGCGTTTCTCGCCCCCGAAGTACTGTACGGTACGCAGCCAGTAGATGTCGGCGGCGAGCGTCTCGAAGCCCGGGAAGAGGCGCTTCACGTGGGCGCCCGACCAGAGGTAGAGCACCTCCTCCTGCGAGCGGAAGGTGCCGATCCTCCGGTCGATCCGGGCCTGGCTCCAGGGGACGACCGGCACGAGCAGGGCGAGGGCCAGGACCCGGAGGGTCTTCACTGGAAGTCGCGCGAGCGAAAGGCGGCGAGGCCGACGAGCAGGACGATCGCGGTGTAGGCCAGGCCGTAGACCGTCACGAAGGCGAGCGCCTCCGGGGGCACCGGGTCCCCGTAGGCGACGCGGTCCTTGAAGTCGAAGTTGCGGAAGTTGGGCAGGAGGTCGTAGAGCAGGGTCACCGCCCACCCGGGGACCCCGGGCGCCACCTCGCGCATGTTCCGGATCACGTCGGAGAAGCGGCCGGCCACGACGACGCCCACGGTGAGGACCGAGGCCAGGGCGGCGGACGAGCTGACCGTCGAGAACAGCATCGCGAAGGCCACGACCAGCGCCAGGCCGAGGAAGATCGGGTAGATGGCGGCCAGCAGGAGAGGGTCGACCCGGCGGCCGGTGAGAAAGAGCGTGAGGTAGAGCCCGGCCGCCATCACCGAGAGGTTCACGAGCAGGGTGAACGCCAGGCCGGCGAACTTCCCGAGGAAGAACTCGTCGCGCGAGAGCGGCTTGGCGAGCAGGGGGTACAGCGAGCGGCGCTCGATCTCCTTGCTCACCAGGCCCACGCCGATGAACACCGCGATGAGCGTCCCGAACAGGTCCATCGCGGCGAGGCCCACGTCCTTGATGATCTTCTCGTCCTGGCGGATCGAGAGCTGCCCGAGCAGGAGGCCGGAGAGCGTCATGAGCAGGGCGAAGAAGACGAGGTTGTAGAGCACCCGCTCGCGGACCGTCTCCCGGAACGTGTTGGCGGCGACGGCCAGGACCCGGCTCATCCCTCCCCCCACGCGTCCGCTCCCCCGGCCCGGGGCGCGTCCATCTCGCGGAAGAAGTAGTCCTCCAGCGTCTCCCGGACAGGCTGCACGGAGAGGACCCGGCCGCCCCCGGCCTCGACCGCGGTGATGACCCGGCCCAGCTGCTGCTCCTCCACCTCGAGGCGCAGGCGCTCGCCCACGACCTCGCGAGCCACCGCCCCGAGGCCCGGGGCGCTCGGCGCGATCCCGGACACGATCACCTCCACGTGCTCCACGTCGAGCCGGAGGAGCTCGGCGAGCGCCCCGACCCGGACGAGCCGCCCGGCGCGCAGGACGCCGACCCGGTCGCACAGGGCCTCGGCGTCGGAGAGGATGTGCGTCGAGAAGAAGACCGTCTTCCCCGCCTTGCGGAGGCTCAGGATGAGGTCACGGACGAGACGCCTCCCGATCGGGTCGAGGCCCGACATCGGCTCGTCCAGGATCACGAGCTCGGGGTCGTTGACCAGCGCCTGGGCGAGGCCCGCCCGCTGCACCATCCCCTTCGAGAAGCGGCGCAAGCGGCTGGCCGGCGGACCGCTCGAGGCCCACCAGCGCCAGGAGCTCCCGCGCACGCTCGTGCCGGCGGGCGGCCGGCATGCCGAACAGGCGGCCCGCGTAGTCGAGGTACTCGGCGGGGGTGAGGTAGTCGTAGAGGTACGGATGCTCCGGCATGTAGCCAGTGCGGAAGCGCCACGCGCGGGAGGCGAGGGGCTCGCCGAGCACCCGGGCCTCGCCCCGGTCCGGCCGGAGGAGGCCGGTGAGGAGCTTGAGGGTCGTGGTCTTGCCGGAGCCGTTCGGGCCGACGTAGCCGAAGATCTCGCCCCTCCTCACCTCGAGGTCGAGGTCCTGGAGGGCGGGCCGGCGGCCCTGGAAGACGTGCCCGGTGCGGTAGCTCTTGCTGAGCCCTCGCGTCACGAGGGCGGGGGTCTCCGACATCGGTCCGAGTCTAGCCCTTCGTCTCTCCAATAAGAAGGGGCCCGGGGTCGCCCCCGGGCCCCACGTGCGGCGCGAGCCAGCTTACTGCAGGATGTTGCAGGTGGTGAGAGCGAGCGCGCCGGTGGTGATCGGGAACGCCGAGCCGTTCGCGTTGAAGCAGAGGACGCCGCTCGCGTCCCCGCCGAACCCGCGGACGCCCGTCTGGCCCGAGGTCACCGGGGTCGCGGCATAGGCGTAGCTCGCGACGCTGGCGGTGCCGGAGACCAGGGTGTTCACGGTGACGGTGTTGCCGGGGGAGAAGGTGCGGTTGTAGCCGGACTTGGCCTGCAGACCGGTGATCGCGGTGTCGAGGAACGTCGGCGCGGTGTTGAGGTAGTTGGGAATGCAGCCCCCGCCGCTCGGGACGCTCAGGCACGTGATGTTGCCCGCGTACCAGCCGCCGTTGGCGGACTGGTAGGCAGCCTGCCCCGAAATGACCGTCCGGATGTCGCCGATGGTGGCCGACTCGTTGGCCGACACGCGCGCCCGGAGGAGGCTCGGGATCGCGATCGCCGCGATGATGCCGATGATCGCCACGACGATCAGCAGCTCGATCAGGGTGAAGCCCTTCTGCTTCTTCATCTGCTCAACCTTCCTTTCGCCATAGCATCGCATGGCTGCCTGTGTGGTAAGCAATCCGCCTGCCATGTGCCTTACAGGGCATAAGTCCTGCTTTTTCAATGTGTACTGGTGTCGGAATCGAGCCGGCCCCTTGACAAGAATTGTCAAGCCGTCAATTCTCGTCGGCACCTTGCCCGCTGACGAACGTGGAACTGTCCCCAAAAAAAGGAGGCCCGGGGTCGCCCCCGGGCCCCACGTGCGGCGCGAGCCAGCTTACTGCAGGATGTTGCAGGCGGCGAGATCGAGCGCGCCGGTGGTGATCGGGAACGCCGAGCCGTTCGCGTTGAAGCAGAGGACGCCGCTCGCGTCCCCGGCGAACCCGCGGACGCCCGTCTGGCCGGAGGTCACCGGGGTCGAGGCATAGGCGAAGCTCGCGACGCTGGCGGTGCCGGAAACCAGGGTGTTCACGGTGACGGTGTTGCCAGGGGAGAAGGTGCGGTTGTAGCCGGACTTGGCCTGCAGACCGGTGATCGCGCTGTCGAGGAACGTCGGCGCGGTGGTGAGGTAGTTGGGAATGCAGCCGCCGCCGCTCGGGACGCTCAAGCACGTGAAGTTGCCCGCGTACCAGCCGCCGTTGGCGGACTGGTAGGCAGCCTGCCCCGAAATGACCGTCCGGATGTCGCCGATGGTGGCCGATTCGTTGGCCGACACGCGCGCCCGGAGGAGGCTCGGGATCGCGATCGCCGCGATGATGCCGATGATCGCCACGACGATCAGCAGCTCGATCAGGGTGAAACCCTTTTGCTTTTTCATCTGCTCAGCCTTCCTTTCAATGGAGGCACTCATACCTTATTCCTTACTGCAAGCAATCCGCCTGCCATGTGCCTCGCAGGGCATAAGTCCAGCTTTTTCAACGTGTACTGGTGTCGGAATCGAGCCGGCCCCGGACGAGAATTGTCAACGGGTCAATTCTTGTCGCCCACCCCGCCGTGCTTCTGCAGGAGGTAGCGCAGCGAACGCGGGGAGACCCCCAGCAGCCGCGCCGCGTCGGCCCGATCCCCGCGCGCGCGGTCCAGGGCCTCGCCCAGGAGGCGGGCCTCGACCGACAGCAGGTACGCGTCGAGGCTGAAGCCGTCCCCCATCGCGGGCAACGGCTCCGAGCGCGTCGGGCGCCGGATCTCCTCGGGGAGCCGCTCCGGCAGCACGGCCTCGGTCGTCTCCAACGCGACCGCCCGCTCGATCACGTTCTCGAGCTGGCGCACGTTTCCCGGCCAGGTGAAGTCCTGCAGGAGGGACATCGCCTCCTCCGAGATCTTGGCGACCCGCTTCCCCATCTGCCGGGCGAAGCGTCCCAGGAAGTGCTCGGCCAGGAGCGGGATGTCCTCGCGGCGCTCGCGAAGCGTGGGCGTTCGGATGGGAATGACCTGGAGGCGGTAGAAGAGGTCCTCGCGGAACCGCTTCTGCTCGACCAGGCTCTCGAGCGAGACGTTCGTGGCCGCGATCACCCTCACGTCCACGTCGATCTCCTCCGTGCCCCCGACCCGCCGGATGCGGCGCTCCTGCAAGGCCCGGAGCAGCTTGACCTGCATCGGAGGAGAGGTCTCCCCCACCTCGTCGAGGAAGAGCGTCCCTCCGATCGCCGCCTCGAAGAGTCCCTTGCGGCTCTGCCGCGCGTCGGTGAAGGCCCCCTTCATGTACCCGAACAGCTCGCTCTCGAGCAGGGTGTCGGGCAGGGCTCCGCAGTTCACGCTCACGAAGGGGCCGCCGGCCCGCCCGGACAGGCCGTGAATGGCCTTGGCGACCAGCTCCTTCCCGGTGCCGCTCTCCCCTTCGACGAGCACGGTGGAGCTGGTCGGCGCGATCGCGCGGACCATCTCGAACAGGGACGCCATGACCTGGGAGACGCCGATCACCCGGTCGAGGCCGTAGACCTGGCCCACCTCGCGCCGGAGGCGGAGGTTCTCCTCCCGCAGGCTCCGGTTGGCGAGCGCGTCGCGCACGACGATGCGCAGCTCGTCCACGTCGAAGGGCTTGAGGATGTAGGCCTCGGCCCCCAGCTTGCGGGCGGCGACGGCCGTCTCGGTGGTGCCGTAGGCGGTCATGACCACGACCGCGGTACCCGGCGAGGCCGCCTTGACGTGCCTCAGGATCTCGAGGCCGTCCCCGTCCGGGAGCTTGACGTCGGTGAGCACGAGGTCGAAGGCCGCCCGGGCCAGCTCGTCCGCCGCCTCACCCCGGCTGCCCGCCGAGCGGACCTCGAGCCCCTGCTTCCTGAGCAGGATGGCGAGCATGTCCCTCATCGACTGCTCGTCGTCGACGATGAGGATCCGGTTCACCTCGCGCGCCCCTCCTCTCTGTGCCGTGACCGCACGAATGCTACCCTCTCGGTCGCGCATCCCTCAAGCGCGGGTGGCGCACCCTTCCGGGCGGGTCCGGTCATGCCGGGGCGGCCGCCGGTGCTCCGGCGGAGACGAGGGGAAGCCGAACGTCGAACTGCGTGCCCTGGTCGGCCACGCTCTTCACGGTGATGTCCCCCTCGTGCTGGCGGACGATCTGGAAGACGATGGCGAGCCCGAGGCCGGCGCCCAGCCGACCCGAGGCGGGCAGGGGCTCGAAGAGGCGGCGCTGCTCGTCGCGGCCCATGCCCCGGCCCTGGTCGCGCACGCTCAGCACGACGTCCCCCTCCGTGCGGCGCAGGGCCACGTCGAGACGCCCTCCTTCCGGCATCGCCTCGAGGGCGTTGCGGGCGAGGTTCCAGAATACCTGCGCGATCTGGTCCGGGTCGGCCAGGCACACGTGGGGGCCCTCGTCCGCCTCGAAGCGAATCTCGTGGCTCGGACCCACCTCGGCCGCGTTGCGTAGCAGCGTGACCGCCGACTCCAGGACCGGCCGGAGGTCCACCGGGTCGCGCGGGCGGGCGGGCGAGCGGGCCTCGTAGAGGAAGCGGTTGAGCGTGTCGGAGAGGCGCTTGGACTCGCGGGAGATGATCTCGAGCAGGCGCTGCTGCTCGCCGGCGATGCCCGGCTCGCCCATGAGCACCTGCGCCGAGCCCCGGATGGAGCCCAGCGGGTTGCGGATCTCGTGGGCGAGCAGGGCCGCCATCTCCCCCACCGCCGCGAGCTTCTCCTTGGTCCGCACCTCCTGCTCGAGCCGGCGGATCTCGGTCAGGTCCTGGAAGGCCACGAGGTAGCCGCCCCGGTCGCTGGCGCCGGTCGCCAGCGGGGTCACCGACACCCCGAGCTCCCGCTGCCGACCCTCGGGATGCTGGTAGGACAGCTCCAGCCGGGCGAGCGACCGGCGTGCGACCCGCACCTGGAGCTCGGGGCCGCCGAGCAGCGGCGTCGCGAGCAGCTCGCGCACCGTGCGCCCTATCGCGGCCGCCGCCGGCCGCCCGAGGATCTTCTCGCCGAAGGCGTTGACGTACAGGATCCGGCCCTCGCCGTCCGTCGTCATCAGGCCGCTCTGGATGCTGTCGACGATGACCTGGTTGAGGCCGCGCAGGTCGGCCACCTCCACCGCGGCCTCCCGCAGCTGCCTCCCGGCGTGCTGCAGGCTCTCGGCCAGGTACGTGCCCAGCAGGGCGACCGTCACGCAGGCCACCCCCAGCACGAAGACCGAGTAGACGAGCGCGCGCGGCGGGGCGTCGAGCACGTCCCGCAGGCCGTAGGGAAGCAGGAGCCCCGAGCGCACGGTCAGGAGCAGGCCCCCGTAGAGCACGGTCGCCAGCCCCGCGAGGTAGAGCGCGCCCCGCCTCGGCACCAGCATGGCGGCGGCCAGCACCGCGAGCGGGTACAGAAGCAGGAAGCCGGTGCGGATGGCGCCGGTGACCTGCACGAGGGCCGTGATGATGAGGAGGTCCCCCACCACCTGGGCGTAGGCCTGCGGCACCCCCTGCGGCACGAAGCGCAGCGCGAGGGCGTAGACGACGGTGAGGGCGTAGGTCGCGACGACGACGAAGTAGACGGGGTTGACGTCGAAGAGCGTCTCCGACACCGCCTCGACGTAGGTGACGAGGAAGAGCAGGGTGGTCACCATGACCACCCGGAACAGCATCAGCCGCCGGAGCCGACCGTCCAGGGCGACGTTCATACGCACCGCCCGCGCGAAGCGCGGGCGGACCTGGACGGTGCCCCCTCTCGACCGCTTCCCCGCGAGCGCACCATACTCCGGCCGTCCCTGCCCCAGAGCCTCGGTGAGAGCGTGTTCATCGTCCTTCCGCCCGGCGCCGTGGCGCCGGGCGGGGCATCAGGAGAGCTTGCTGATGAGGTCGAACAGCGGCAGGTACATCGCGATGATGATGCCGCCGACGGTGACGCCGAGGAACAGGATCATGACCGGCTCCATCAGGGTGAGCAGGTTGGCCACCGCCTGGTCCACCTCCTCCTCGTAGAAGTCGGCGATCTTGCTGAGCATCGCGTCGAGGGCGCCCGTCTGCTCGCCGACCCCGATCATCTGGACGACCATCGCGGGGAAGACCCCGGTCTCCTTGAGGGGCTGGGCCATGGTGAGGCCGCTCTCCACCCCCTTGCGGACGGCCATGATGGCGTCCTCGACGATCGCGTTGCCGGCCGTCCGCGCGGTGATCTCCAGGCCGTCGAGGATGGGCACGCCGGAGGAGATGAGGGTCGAGAGGGTGCGGCAGAAGCGGGCCACGGCGATCTTCCGCATCAGGGTGCCGAAGATGGGCGCGTTGATCACCACCTTGTCGACGACGCGCCGGCCGCCAGTAGGTGGCGTAGTACCGCCTGAACCCCATCACTCCCAGGATGCCGCCCACGACGAGGAAGGGCAGCAGCCGGATCAGCCAGTTGGAGAGCGCGATCACGAACCGCGTGGGCAGCGGCAGCTCGGCGCCGAGGCCCGCGAACATCGCGGCGAAGGTGGGGATGACCTTCCAGAGGATGACGCTGATGACGATGCCGGCGATGCTGATGACCGAGATCGGGTAGACCATGGCGCCCTTGACCTGGGCCTTCAGCTTGACGTTCTTCTCGATGTAGGTCGCCAGGCGCTTGAGGATGGTGTCGAGGATGCCGCCCGCCTCGCCCGCCGCGATCATGTTGGTGAAGAGGTCGTCGAAGGCCTTGGGGTGCTTGCGCATCGCGTCGGCCAGGCTCGCCCCGCCCTCCACGTCCATGCGGGTCTGCTGGAGGACCTTGGCGAAGGTCTTGTTCTCCTGCTGGCCGCCCAGGATCTCGAGGCACTGGACGAGGGGCAGGCCGGCGTCGATCATGACCGAGAACTGCCGGGTGAAGATGGCGAGGTCCTTGGCCGGCACGCCCCCACCGAACTTCGGCAGGGCGATCTCGCGCCCCTTCTCCTTGACCGACGAGACCAGGATCTGGTCGCGCCGCAGCAGCGCCATCACCGCTTCCTTGTTGTCGGCGACCCGCTCGCCGGAGACGACCTTGCCGTCGCGCGTCTTGCCCTTCCAGACGAAAGCAGGCATCTTTTCCTCCCGGAGCTAGCGGCCTGCCGGCCGCACGGGCGGCGGCCCCCGGTCTGCGGGGTGGCGAGACCGGCGCCGCGGTTGATCATGTCCTGCAGCTCCTCGGGGTTCGAGCTGATGCCGAGGGCGGTCTGCAGAGTGATCTGCTTGGCGAAGTACAGGCTGGCCAGGGACTGGTTGAAGGTCTGCATCCCGTACTTCTCCTGGCCGGTCTGCATCGAGGAGTAGATCTGGTGGATCTTGTCCTCCCGGATCAGGTTGCGGATGGCGGGGTTCGGGACCAGGATCTCCATGGCCATCGCGCGCCCGCTGCCGCTCGCGCGCGGGAGGAGGGCCTGGCACATGATGCCCTCCAGCACGAGCGACAGCTGCGCCCGGACCTGCGACTGCTGGTGCGCGGGGAAGACGTCGATGATGCGGTTGATGGTCTGGGAGGCCGAGTTCGTGTGCAGGGTGGCGAAGGTGAAGTGGCCGGTCTCCGCGATGCGCAGGGCGGACTCGATCGTCTCCAGGTCGCGCATCTCACCGATCAGCACGACGTCGGGGTCCTCGCGCAGCGCGGCACGCAGCGCGTTGGCGAAGGAGTGGGTGTCGGCGTGGACCTCGCGCTGGTTGACCACGCACTTCTTGTGCTGGTGCAGGTACTCGATCGGGTCCTCGATGGTGAGCATGTGCTCGTGGCGCTCGGAGTTGATCTTGTCGAGCATGGCGGCGAGCGTCGTCGACTTGCCGGAGCCGGTGGGCCCGGTCACCAGGACCAGCCCGCGCGGCTTGTCGCAGATCGTGGACACCACCGGGGGCAGCCCCAGCTCCCGGAAGCCGCGGATCTCGTAGGGGATCGTGCGGTAGACCGCCGCCACCGCGCCGCGCTGCATGAAGACGTTCGCGCGGAAGCGGGCCAGGCCCTTGATGCCGAAGCTGAAGTCGAGCTCGAGGTTCTCCTCGAAGCGGTGCTTCTGCGCGTCGGTCAGCACGCTGTAGGCGAGCTGCTTGGTCTCGACCGGCGACAGCGGCGGCAGGTCGAGCGGGCGCAGCTTGCCGTCGACGCGGATCTGCGGCGCGGAGTTGGTGGTGACGTGGAGGTCGGTCCCCCCCATCTCCGTCATGGTCTTGAGCAACTGGTGAAGGCTGACGGCCACGCCCTACCCCCTTATCCCGACGCGACGGCCGGAGCCCCCGGTCGCGCTAGAGAACCGTCTCCCGGAGGACCTCCTCGACGGTCGTCACGCCGTTTCTGATCTTCTCGAGGCCGCTCATGCGCAGGGTGAGCATCCCCTCCTCGAGGGCCTTTCTCTTGATCTCGACCGCGGTGGCCCCGACCATGATCAGGTCGCGGATCCCCTCGGTGATCTCCATCACCTCGTAGAGGCCCACCCGGCCCTTGTAGCCGGTGCCGTTGCAGGTCCCGCAACCCTTGCCCTTCATGACCTTGAAGGTGCCGATCTGCTCGGGCGTGAAGCCGATGTCGATCAGCGTCTTGGCCGGCACGTCGGCGGCGACGTCGACCTTGCACTTGGAGCAGACGCGGCGCACCAGGCGCTGGGCCTGGATCAGGTTCACCGCGGTGCCGACCAGGAACGGCTCGATGCCCATGTTGACCATGCGCGACACGGTGGAGGGCGCGTCGTTGGTGTGCAGGGTCGAGAGCACGAGGTGCCCGGTGAGGGCCGCCTTGACCGCGATCTCCGCGGTCTCGTAGTCGCGGATCTCGCCGACCAGGATGATGTTCGGGTCCTGGCGCAGGAACGAGCGCAGCGCCGCCGCGAAGTTGAGGCCGATGTTGTCCCTGATCTGGACCTGGTTGATCCCCGGCAGGTTGAACTCGACCGGGTCCTCGGCGGTCATGATGTTGGTGTCGGGCTTGTTGAGCGCGGCGATCGCCGAGTAGAGCGTGTTCGTCTTGCCCGACCCGGTCGGCCCGGTCACCAGGACGATGCCGTAGGGCTTGGAGATCGCGAGCTTGAACCGCTCGAGCGAGTGCGGCTCGAAGCCCAGCTTCGTCATGTCGAGCATCAGCTTCGACTTGTCGAGCAGCCGCATGACGATCTTCTCGCCCCACAGGGTGGGCAGGCAGGAGACGCGGAAGTCGAGGTCGCGGCTGCGGTCCTCGACCTTCATCTTGATCTTGATGCGCCCGTCCTGGGGCAGGCGCTTCTCGGCGATGTCCAGCTTGGCCATGATCTTGATGCGCGAGATGAGCGGGTCCCGCAGCTTCATGCGGCAGCGCCATCACGTTGTACAGGATGCCGTCGATCCGGAAGCGGACCCGGAACTCCTTCTCGTAGGGCTCGATGTGGATGTCCGAGGCCCCCCGCTTGAGCGAGTCGACGAGCAGCACGTTCGTCAGCTTGACGACCGGCGCGGCGTCGGCCGACTTGGCCAGGTTGCCGAGGTCGATCTCGTCGTCTTCGCTCTTGACGGTCTCGACGTCGGCCTCCGCCTCGCCCATCGAGTCGAGGTCGATCTCGGACAGGCCGCCGATCGCGGCCATGTCGTCGACGCTCAGGGTCGGCCCCTCCATGACCTCCTTGAGGCCGGCCGGGCTGCCGCCCGGCTCCCGTGCCGCCCCGCCGGGCGCGCCGTGCCCCCGCCGAAGCTCCAGCGAGCGGGTCGACCCGTAGTAGCGCTCGATCGCGTCCTCGAGCGCGCTCTCCGAGGCCACGACCGGCTCCACGTTGTAGCCCGTCATGAACTTGATGTCGTCCATGGCGAACACGTTCGTGGGGTCGGCCATGGCGATCGTGAGGGTCGCGCCGGAGCGCGACAGCGGCAGGACCTGGTACTTCCGGGCCGTCTCGGCGGGGATGATCTTGATGATCGCGGGATCGACCTCGAAGTGGTCGAGGTTGATCGACGGGACACCGTACTGGCGCGACAGAAGGCTGGTGATCTCCTCGTCCTTCACGAATCCCAGGCTGACGAAGGCCTTGCCGAGCTTGCCCCCGTTCATCTTCTGGTGGTTGAGCGCGTCCTGGAGCTGCTGCGGAGACACCATGTTCTCCTTCAGCAGCAGTTCTCCGAGCTTGACGGGCATTCAGTACTCAGCCAGAAAAATCACGCACCCACAGCTATTTAGTCACCGGATGCTAACGCCCAGGTCTAGAGGTGTCAAGCCTCGTTCCTGCCATCGCGTGACCGGATACCGGCCATTTCCGCTTCTGCGGGCAGAGAATAGCACGTCGCATGCCCGCCGAACGGTGAAATACCGCACAGGCTCACCGCCGGAAGGCGAGAGCCATCGCGGCGAGGGCACCGAGGCCGGCCAGCGTCAGCGCGCTCGCCCGCCATCGAGGCCGGTAGCGCAAGGTGATGTGCCGCTCGCCCCCCGCGGTCGGCAGAGCGCGGTAGCGCCCCTGGGCCCGCAGGACGCTGACCGGACCCGACTCGTCCTCGGCCACCCAGTCCGGATGATGGCCGTCGAGGACGACGAGAAAGCCGGGCGGCGTCCGAGCCTCCAGGCTCACGGTATGGGGGTCGATCAGGCGATACGACACACGGGCCTCGTACCCGGGGCCGCCCGGAGCGCTCGGGAGGGGGGGCGGCGCGGTGTCGAGGAGCACGGCCCGCCGCGGGTCGAACCGGGCGTCCTCGAGCCGGCGCGCCCGGCGGGCGGGGTCCGGCTCGACTTCCGCCTCCCCGACCCAGAAGGCGCGCGGGAGCGGGTCGCGCAGCTCGTGAAGTCGCAGGGGCTCGACCAGCCCCGGCAGGGGCAGCGACGCCCGCAGGCGGACGAGGTCCTCGGGAAGCGCGTCGAAGCCCAGCACCCAGCGGACCCCGGCGAGCCGCAGGCGGCGGTAGTGCTCAGGGAACAGAGCCGTCCGGGCCTCGGCCACCCCCAGGGTCGACGCGGCCGGCGCGAGCCCCATGCGGTCGACGTCGAAGGCCCCCTCGAGGCCGTCGAGAACGTGCGTGCGCGGCAGCAGCGACTGCCGGTCGAGGTAGAAGAGCCAGACGTCCGAGTCGCGCCGCACGATCGCGGGATCCCACCGCAGGCCGGGTGAGCCGGCGATGCCGTAGGAGAACCACCGGTACCGTCCTTCCGCGCGTGCCCTTTCGACGGCTTCCCGAACCTCCGGCCGCAGGGTGAAGAAGGTCCCGTCCGCCGATGGGTTGAGCCCGCCGTTCACCACGAGAAGATCCACGATCGCGAGGAGACCCGCGACCGCGGCCAGCCTCGGGCCGGCGAGGACCGCGAGGCCCGCCCCGAGCGCGAGCGCCCCCGTCGATGCCATCGCGAGCGGCCACTGCCCACGGATGACTTCCCCGGCCTGCGGCCCCCCGGCCGCGGGAATCACGAGAGACAGTCCGGCCGCCAGGGCGCCCGGCGCGAGCCGGGCGACGAGCGCTGCGGCCAGCAGGGCCAGGCCCGGCACCCAGGCCCACCGGCGCAGTCGGCCCGGCCCGGCCCGCGCGCGCTCGAGGCCCAGCCCGGCCAGCAGGGCGACCGCGAGTGTCGCCAGGAGGAACAGCTTCACCGGGTGGCGCAGGAAGCCCGGGAAGGGCCACGGTGCGAGGCCGAGGGGCCCGTGCCCACCGAGCGCCAGGAGCACCCCGAGGCCCGCCAGCGCCCAAAGGCGTCGTGCCCCCCTCCGGGCGCCGAGCGCGAGGAGGAAGACGACCGGGCCCAGGTAGAGGCTCAGGAAGAAGGGCGAGCCCGAAGGGAAGAACGGCTGACCCCAGTAGCCGACGTCGGTGAAGGTGTGGGTGTCCCCGAGGAAGCGCGGCCACACCGCCTCGAGGAGGACGGGGAGCGGCGCCGAGAAACCCAGGCGCTCGGCGGCCGGGAAGCCGGCTCCCCGCGCCGTGCCGGCGAGCAGAGCCCACGCCCCGAGCAGCGCGGGCGCGGCGAGGCAGGCGGCGAGGGCCAGGGCCGCGGCGGCGGACAGCACCGCGCGACGACCGGGCCGGCGCGCGATCAGAAAGAGCGCGGCCACCGCGGTGGCGAGGACGGCCTCGGCACCGAGGGTCGAGACCTGCGCCGCGAGCACGAGGGCGAGGAGCGCGACGCGGCGACCGCTCGGGGACTGGACGAGCGCGAGGAAGCGCTCCACGGCCAGGGGCGCCCAGGCGGCGGCGAGGAACACGGGGTAGAGGACCGAGCCCAGCATCTGGCCCGAGAGCCCGAAGACCGCACCCGCGAGGGCCGAACCCGCCGGCCCGATCCCCAGCCGTCGGGCGAGCGCGGCGGTCCCCGCCATCGCGAGCAGGAGGTGCAGCGGTGGGGAGAGCGCGAGTGTCGCTCGGGCCCCGACCGCGAGCAGGAGGACGAGGTGGACCGGGTAGGCGAGCAGGAACGGCGCGCCGGCGTCGGCTCCCGGGTGCCAGAGGGGCCAGACTCCCTGGCCCAGCGAGCGCTCGACGAAGACCAGGTCCGGGTAGTACGTGACGGCGACGTCGCGGTAGTAGAGGACGCGACCCGCAAAGAGCGGCCCCGAGAAAAGCCACGCGACCGCGGCCAGCCCGATCGCGAGCGCCCCGCGCCACCCGTTCATTCGCGGGGGCATGTTAGCATCCGCGCCGTGGGGCGCGCGCCGAACGACCACCCGATTCCCTTCCACGCGCCGTGGTTCGACGAGCGCGAGGTCGAGGCCGTACGCGAAGCGCTCGGGGGACGCGTGGCCGGCGACGGCCCGATCGGCCGCCGGGTCGAGGCGCTCCTCGCCGAGCGACTCGGCGCCTCCCGAGTGCTGCTCACCACCTCGGGCACCCACGCCCTCGAGCTCGGCCTGCTCGCCCTGGGGATTGGCCCGGGCCAGGAGGTGATCTGCCCTTCGTTCACGTTCGTGTCGAGCGCGAACGCCGTGCTGCGCGTGGGGGCCCGCCCCGTCTTCGCGGAGATCGAGGAGACGACGCTCGGGCTCGACCCCGCGGACGTCGAGTCCCGGATCACTCCGCGCACCGCCGCGATCCTGCCCGTGCACTACGCCGGGGTGGCGCCCGACATGGAGGCCCTCCTCGGGCTGGCCCGACGCAGCCGCCTGCTCCTGGTCGAGGACGCCGCCCAGGGCCTCGGGGCGACCTGGCGCTCGCGCGCGCTCGGCACCCTGGGGGACGCGGGGTGCCTGAGCTTCCACGAGACGAAGAACGTCACCTGCGGCGAGGGCGGCGCCCTGGTGGTTTCCGACCCGGCCGTGGCGCGCCGGGCCGAGATCGTCCGAGAGAAGGGCACGAACCGCGCCGCGTTCTTCCGCGGAGAGGTGGACAAGTACACCTGGATCGCGGAGGGCAGCAGCTACGTGCTCTCCGACCTGCTGGCCGCCGTCCTCCTCGCCCAGCTCGCGAAGCTCGAGGCCATCGAGTCTCGGCGCGCGGCCGTCGTGGCCCGCTACCGGACGGGCCTCTCGTCCTGGGCGGCCGAGCACGGGGTCCGGCTCCCGGCGGAGCTGCCGGAGCGGACGTCGAACCACCACATCTTCCACCTGATCTACCCCGAGGGTCGCCTCCGCGATGCGGCCCTTTCGGCCCTGCGCGCGGGGGGCATCGGCGCCACCTTCCACTACGTCCCGTTGCACTCGTCTCCCCACGCCCGCGCGATTGGCGTCGAGACCGATCTGCCGGTCACCGACCGGGTGGCAGCGAGGCTGCTGCGCCTCCCCCTCCACCCGCTCCTCTCGGACGAGGACGTCGAGCGGGTCGTGGACGCGGTCCGGGAGACCGGGCGGTGACGGCGCCGTACCTCAGCCTCGTGCTGGCCTGCTACAACGAAGCACCGCACCTCGCGGGGAGCGTCGACGAGATCCTCGAGACGCTCGAGCAGGCCCCCTGGCCCTTCGAGGTCCTCTTCGTCGACGACGCGAGCCGCGACCGGACCCGGGAGATCCTCGACGCGATCGTGGCGGCGCACCCCGGCCTGGACCTGAGGCTCATCCTGCACGACGCCAACCGCGGGCGGGGGGCGACCGTGACCGACGGCTTCCGGGCGGCGCGGGGGACGATCGCCGGCTACATCGACGTCGACCTCGAGGTCCACTGTCGCTACATCCCGTCCCTCGTGCGGGCGATCGAGAAGGGGGCGGACGTGGCGACCCTGCGCCGCATCTACGCCTTCCAGGTCCTCTCCCTCGACCGCTACCTCATGAGCCGGGGCTACTCCTTCCTCGTCCGCCGGCTGCTCGGGGTGCCCTACCGCGACACCGAGACGGGCTACAAGTTCTTCCGGCGGGAGCGGGTGCTGCCCCTCCTCGACGAGATCGAGGACGGCGGGTGGTTCTGGGACACCGAGTTCATGGCGCGCGCGGCGCGCCGCGGCCTCGAGGTCACGGAGATCCCAGGGGCCTACGTGCGCCGCGAGGACAAGGCGTCGACCGTGCGCGGCCTCCGCGACTCCGCGCGCTACTTCCGCCAGCTCCTCCGCTTCCGGCGCCGGCTGCGGGCCGAGGGGCGATGAAGGCGCTCCGCGAGATCGGCTGGGGCCGCGCCGTGCGCTTCGGCTTCTTCACGCTCGCGATGGTCCCCTACCGCCTCGCGCTCGTGCCCCAGCTGCGCGCGCCCTGGCTTCGCCTGCTCGGGGCCCGCGTGGGCCGCCGCGCCATCCTGCACGACGTGCGCTTCTTCAACCTCTACCGCCGCGGGCTGCGCGGGCTCGACGTCGGGGAGGACTGCTTCCTCGGCGACGAGTGCCTGATCGACCTCGCCGAGTCCGTCCGCCTCGAGCGCCAGGTCACGCTCGCCGAGCGGGTCCTGGTCCTCACCCACACGAACGTCGGCTACGCCGACCACCCCCTCCAGGCGCACTTCCCCGCGGTCGCGGCGCCGGTCGTGGTGGAGTCGGGCGCCTTCGTCGGCGCGAACGTCACGCTGCTGCCCGGGGTGCGGGTCGGGTCCTGCTCTTTCGTGGCCGCCGGCAGCGTGGTCACCGCCGACGTGCCACCGCGAACGCTGGTCGCCGGCGTGCCCGCCCGCGTCCTGCGTCGCCTCGACTGAGGGTCGAAGTGGGCCCGACCCGAGGACGCCGGGCGCTCCCCGCCGCCCTCGTCGCGCTGGTTGCCTTCCTGCCCTTCCTGCGCGGGGCCCTCTCCGGCGCGTCCCTCTACTTCCGCGATCTCGCGATGCAGTTCCTGCCCCTGCGACGCTACGCGCTCGAGGGCCTGCGGGCGGGCGAGGTGCGGCTGTGGAACCCCCTGGTCCACGAGGGTGTCCCCCTGTCCCTGCCCGCCGTGGGATACCCCCTCGACCTCCTCCAGTTGGTGCGACCCGACGAGGTCGGCATCTCGCTGGTACTCGCCCTGCACGTCCCGCTCGCCGCGGTCACCTTCCTCGCGATGGCCCGCGGCCTGGGCCTCCCCGCCGTCGCGGCGGCCGGGGGGGCGCTCGTCTACGCGCTCGGCGGCTTCCTGCTCTCGAGCCTGAACCTCTACGTGTACGTCGAGGCCGCGGCCTGGGCCCCGCTCCTGGTCCTCGTGCTCGCGCGGGACGGTCCGGGAAGCGACCGCCGCGCCGTGGCCCTCACCGCTCTCCTCCTGGCGATCGGCCTCTCGACGACGGGCGTCGAGGTCGTCGGACAGGCCGTGGCGATCGGGCTGGTCCTGGGCTGGCGGCGTCTCGCCCGGGCCCGGGCGGCGGACCGGCTCGCGCTCGCGGGCTCGCTGGCGCTCGGCGCCGCGATCGCGGCGCCGGTCCTCGTCCTGGTCGCGGGCCAGGTGGAGGGCAGCGCCCGCGGGCGCGGGCTGCCCACCGACGTGGTCCTCGCCCACTCCGTCCACCCCTTCACGCTCCTCCAGGTCGTCGTGGGCGGGCTGTACGGGAACACGAGCAACCTCGTCAACGAGTGGTGGGGCCAGAACTTCTTCCCCGGGGCTTCCCCTACGTGCTGAGCCTCTACCTCGGCGCGGCGGCCCTCTCGCTGTGCCTCGTCGGGGCGACGTCGGGCCGGAGGATGAGCCGCCCGCTCGCGGCCCTGGCCCTGGTCGCGCTCGTCCTGTCGCTCGGGCGCTTCGCGGGCCTCGCCCCGCTCGTCGACGCGGTCCCGGCGCTGCGCGTCCTGCGCTTCCCGGTGAAGGCGTTCTTCACCGTCCACTTCGCCGTGTCCCTCCTGGCATCCCTGGGCCTCGCCGCGCTCGCCGGCGAGCCGTCGCGCGCCGCCTGGAGGCGGCTCGGCGCCGTGGCGGGTGCGCTGGGAGCGGTCCTCGCGCTCTCCGCGACGCTCCCGGCCCTCCTGCCGGGACCGCTGGCGGCCTTCGGCGCGCGGTTCTTCCCCCCTGGCCTCGACGCGTCCGCGAGGGCGCGGATGCTGGAACGGGTCCTGGCCGACGCGGCCGCCGGCGGCTTCCTCGCGCTCCTGCTCTGCGGGACCGCGCTCGCCGTCCTCCTCGGAAAGCTCGCCCCCCGCATCGGGGTCGGACTGGCCGTGGTCGTGGTCGCCGCCGACCTGCTCCGCGCCGGGGCGGGGCTCAACCCCATGGTCCCGGTCCCGTTCTTCGGGGTCTCCCGGGAGCTCTCCGCGGCGCTGCCGTCCCTGCGCGAGGGCCGCGTCTTCACCTGCTCGCTCGACGAAAGCCCCGCCTACGTGGCCGCCCGCCACGCGCGCGGCGGGGACCACGAGCTGTGGACCTTCGCCGGCCTCCAGGAGACCCTCACGCCGTTCTCGAACCTGCGCTTCGGGGTCGCCACCGCGCTCAGCCCCGACCTCACCATGCTCGTGCCCGAGGAGCAGGTGCTTTCGCCGGAGGAGGCCTCCTGCCGGGACCTCGACCGGATCGCCCCGCGCCTGCAGCTCGCCGGCGTCCGGTGGGTGCTCAGCGCCACGGAGCTGCGCCACCCGGACCTCGCCCTCGAGCGGACGCTCGCGCCGGCCCGCGTGGCCCCGCTCCGGGTGCGCGTGTACGAGACGAGGCGGCCCTCACCGCTGCTCGAGGTGACGGCCGTTCCGCCCGGCGGTGATCCGCCCGCCGGGCGGGTGGTCGAGGCCCACCGCTCGACCGGGCGAATCCTGGCCATCGTCGAGTCGGACCGCCCGGCCACGCTCGTCGTGCGCGAGGGTTGGGCGCGGGGATGGGAGGGGACGGTCGACGGCCGGCCGGCGGCACTGGGGCGCGTCCCCGGTGGGTGGACGGTCCCGGTGCCGCGGGGCCGCAGCTCGGTGGAGCTGCGCTTCCGGCCCCCGCGCCTTCGCGGAGGCCTCGCGCTCAGCGCCCTCGCCCTCGCCGCGACCGCAGGGCTGCTGTGGCCGCGGCGACGGCCGCCAGGGCGATCGTGAGCAGCGTGAGGGCGAGCCCGCGGGCCACGGCCCGGGGCCGGTAGACCATCTCGACGACGTGCCGGCCGGCGGGGACGGGGACGGCGCGGAAGGCCACGTTCGCCCGCAGCAACGGCGCGGCCACACCGTCGACGCTCGCCTGCCACCCGGGGTCGAAGGCGTCGGCCACGACGACGTACCCTTCCCTCTCCGCCTCGACCTCCAGCCGCACCCGGTCGGGCTGCGGGCTGAGGTAGCGGCTCGTTCCCGCGGGCCCGCACGTCGAGCCCCCGCTGACCGGCCCGGCGAGAATGACCTCTCCCGCCGGGTCGAAACCCGGGTCGAGGAGCGCCTCGAACGCGGGACCCCGGTCGGCGAGACGCGCGCACCCTGCGACCCACGAGCGGGGGAGCGCCTCCGGCACGCGCCACACGCGGATCGGCTCGGGGAAGAGGCTCGCGAGGGTCGCGACGGGCACTCCGAAGCCACCGTCGTGGAGGGAGGCCACGGTTCCCACCGCCCCCATGCGCAGGAGCTTCGCGTGCGCCGGCTGCCCTTCCACCTGGCGGAGGAAGAGGGTCAGGTCCCGGAGCTCCCGCGGGTAGAGGCCGCGCAGGTCGAGGTCGTAGCTGCCTTCCAGCCCGTAGAAGCCGGCCGCGGGCGGCACCAGGTACAGACGCAGCGCCACCATGACGAACGCGCGCTCGTCCCAGCCGGCGGGCGCGGAGAGATGAGCATAGGGGGCGGCCCGGCCGAGGTGGCTCCGCGAGGCCTCGGGGAGGCCGTGGTAGTCGTAGACGTAGAGGCGGCGTCCCTCGCTGCGGTCCACGTGCGAGACGAGGGGAGGGGGGACGAGCAGCAGCGAGGCGGGCGCCGTCGGGTTCATCCCCGCGTGCACGCCCACCAGATCGGCGACGGCCAGCGCGGCGAAAACAGGGGCCGCGAGCCCCGGGCGGACACGGCCCCGCGCCACCAGCGTCACCAGGACCGCGGCGGCGCAGGCCAGGGCGACCACCAGCACGGGGAAGGCGGCTCCGAAGCCGGGCCCCGCGAGGCCCGCCAGCAGCGCGCCCGCGAGCAGGAGCCCGGCGAGGGCCGGCCGACAGGCGCCGCGCCGCATTGCGGCCACGCCCAGTCCCGCCGCGAGCGAGAGGAGGAGCGCCGCCACCAGGGTCGCCTTCGACGGGTAGCGGAAGATGCGCAGCGGGGGAAGGAGCGCGACCAGCAGGGAGTAGACCAGGCCCTGCGGCCCCATCGCCACCGCGAGGGCCCCCGTCGCCCCCGCGAGCAGCAGCACGGCGCGCCGCCGCACCCTCCTCCACGCGAGGCCGGCGACGGCCCCCGCGAGCAGCACCGGGCCCATGTACAGGGAGAGAAGAAAGGGCGGCTGCGGGCCGCCGTAGAGCGACGGCCACGTCCCCGACGCGAAGGGCACGCGCGAGGGCTCGAGCGGAACGGCGAGCCGGAGCAGGCCCGCCGCCGGCACCGACCAGGCGGTGCGGACGTCCTCCGGGAGGTCCCGGCGGGGCGAGCGGGACAGCAGGTCGCCCGCGGGCCACCAGACGACGGCGGTCGCCGCGGCGGCGACCACGATCGCGCCGGCCGCCGCCCCGGCGGCCCGCCCCGCCCGGCGCCCCCGGGCCGAGCGCCCGGCGAGGCGGAGGCCGGCCCACCCCGCCCCGAGGAGGAGCGTCATCGCGCACGCGTCCGCCGAGCCGGCCAGTATCTGGACCCCGAGCGCCGCGGCGAGCCACGCCGCGGCGGCGGCGCCCGGCCGCCGTGCCAGCCGGTCGACGGCGAGCAGCACCCAGGGCGTCCAGGCGACGCCCGCGAAGTGGTGCCACAGGTTCACGCTCGACTGCAGGGGGCCCGACAGCGTCCAGAATGCGGCCGCCGCGACCGCCCCGACCCGGCCGGCCCCGACCGCGCGCGCGAGCCGCGCGGCCCCGACCGCGGTCAGCACCAGGTGGCAGACGACGAAGGCCGTGTAGCCCGCGCCGGTGGGGAGAAGCAGCGCCAGCCAGGTGGCCGGGTACGCCACCTGCGCCCCGGGGTCGGCGAGGAGCGGCTGCCCGAAGCCGATGAACGGGTCCCACAGCGGCCACGCCCCCGCGGCCAGGCTGCGGGAGATGGAGGCGATGCGTGGGTACCAGTCGACGTGGAGGTCGCGCTCGAAGAAGATCTCGCCCCTCAGCAGCGCGCGCGGGAAGAGCACGAGGCAGAGGGCGAGCACGAGACCGGCCACCGCAGCGTCCCGCCTGACGACGCGAGGGAGAGTCATGCCCGCGCGGGGACTATAGCAGCCGCGCCGCAAGGGCGGTCCCCGTTTCCTCGCGCGGGGCGATCTGGTAGGATGCGATGTTCACGAGGGCCCCGACCAAGCTTGGCCATCGTCGCCATCATCCCCGCGCGCTTCGCCTCCACACGGCTGCCGGGGAAGCCCCTCTCGGTGATCCACGGGAAGACCATGATCCAGCGGGTGTACGAGCGTGCGCGCGCGGCCCGGATGCCGGACCGGGTGGTCGTTGCGACCGACGACGAGCGCATCGCCTCGGTCGTCCGCGGCTTCGGCGGGGAGGCGGTCCTCACCTCGCCCGACCACCCGACCGGGACCGACCGCCTCGCCGAGGTGGCCCGGGCCCTCGAGGCCGAGATCGTGGTGAACGTGCAGGGCGACGAGCCGATGCTCGACCCGGCGGGGATCGACGCGGCGGCCGGGGCGCTCGCTCGAAGAGCCCGGGCTCCCGATGGCGACGCTCTCGCTCCCCTCCGCTCGGTCGAGGAGATGCTCGCCCCGTCCGTGGTCAAGGTGGTGGTCGACGCCGGGGGCGACGCCCTCTACTTCTCGCGCAGCCCGATCCCCCACGCGCGCCTCGGGAAGGGCGCCGACCTGCGCGCGGCGGCGGAGGCGGCGGTCGCGCGCGGCCTGGCGCGCAAGCACGTGGGCCTCTACGCGTACCGGCGCGAGGCCCTCCTGCGCTTCGCCTCGCTCCCCCGCTCGCCGCTCGAGGAGGCCGAGGGGCTCGAGCAGCTCCGCGCCCTGCACCACGGCATGAGGATCCGCGTCGTGCCGTTGGACGGGGAGGGCGGCGTCGCGGTGGACACTCCCGAGGACCTCGAGCGCGTGCGCGCGCTCCTTCGCCCCGAGAAGGGAAGGACCGTTTGACCAAGTACATCTTCGTGACGGGCGGGGTCGTCTCGTCCCTCGGCAAGGGCCTCGCCTCCGCCTCGATCGGCGCCCTGCTCGAGGGGCACGGCTTCAAGGTCGCAGATGATGAAGTGCGACCCCTACATCAACGTGGACCCCGGCACCATGAGCCCCTACCAGCACGGCGAGGTGTACGTCACGGAGGACGGCGCGGAGACCGACCTCGACCTCGGGCACTACGAGCGCTTCACGCACTGCGAGACCTCGAAGGCCTCGAACGTGACCACCGGCAAGATCTACGGCTCGGTCATCGCGAAGGAGCGCCGCGGGGACTACCTCGGCCGCACCGTGCAGGTGATCCCGCACATCACCGACGAGATCAAGGCCTCGATCCGGGCCGTGGCCAGGGACGCCGACGTGGTCATCGTCGAGATCGGGGGCACGGTCGGCGACATCGAGAGCCAGCCCTTCCTCGAGGCGGTCCGCCAGTTCCGCCAGGACGTGGGGCGCGAGAACGCGATCTTCGTCCACCTCGCCCTCGTCCCGTACATCGCCACCGCCCACGAGCTGAAGACGAAGCCCATGCAGCACAGCGTGCGCGAGCTGCGGGCGATCGGCATCTCCCCGAGCGTGCTGCTCGGCCGCACCGACCGCCTCCTGCCCCCCGACATCAAGGCGAAGCTCGCCCTCTTCTGCGACGTGCCCGGAGGAGGCGGTCATCACCGCGCAGGGACGTGGAGACGATCTACGAGGTCCCGATCGCCCTCTCCCGGGAGGGCCTCGACGCCATCATCCTGAAGCAGCTCGACCTGCGCAGCCACGGCCACGACATGGCGGCCTGGGAGGACCTCGTCCGCCGGATCAAGAACCCGAAGGGCGAGGTCGTGATCGGCATCGTCGGCAAGTACGTCACCTTCGAGGACTCGTACAAGAGCCTCAACGAGGCCCTCTCCCACGGGGGCTTCGGCAACGACGTGAAGGTGGTGCGGCGCTGGGTGGAGTCGGACGAGCTCGACTCGGCGAACGCGCACGAGAAGCTGGGCGAGGTCGACGGGATCCTCGTGCCCGGCGGCTTCGGCAGCCGCGGGACGGGCGGGATGGTGGCCGCCGCCGAGTACGCCCGCAAGAGCGGCACCCCCTACTTCGGCATCTGCTACGGCTTCCAGTGGGCGGTCACCGAGTTCGCCCGCAACGTCTGCGGCCTCGCCGGCGCGAGCTCGACCGAGGTCGACCCCGATGCCCCGCACAAGATCATCTACAAGCTGCAGGACCTGCTCGGAGTCGAGGAGATGGGCGGCACGATGCGCCTCGGCTCCTACACCTGCCAGCTCGAGCCGGGCTCGCGGGCGGCGGCGATCTACGGCGCGAGCGAGATCCGCGAGCGCCACCGCCACCGCTACGAGTTCAACCAGGCCTACCTGAAGACGGTCGAGGACCACGGCCTCGTCGTCTCCGGCAAGACGCCGGACGGCAAGTTCGTGGAGATCGCGGAGCTGCCCGACCACCCGTGGTTCGTGGCCGTGCAGTACCACCCCGAGTTCAAGTCCAAGCCGCTCGCGCCCCACCCGCTCTTCCGCGACTTCGTCCGGGCGAGCGTCGAGAACCGCCGGGGCCGGGCCGCGCCGCGGCACCGCGGCGGCGCCGGGGGTCGCCCGCCAGTGAGCGGCGCCAGCCTGCTCACCACCGAAGGGCTGTGGCGGGCCCTCACCCGGCGGGACCGCCTCTTCCTCATCGCGGGGCCGTGCGTGATCGAGAGCCCGACCCACCCCCACCGGGTGGCGGCCCGCGTGAAGGCGATCACGGCCGAGCTCGGCATCCCCTTCGTCTTCAAGGCGAGCTACGACAAGGCCAACCGCTCGAGCGCTCGGCTCCTACCGCGGACCCGGCCTCGAGCGCGGCCTCGAGATCCTCGCCTCGGTGCGCGAGCGGCATCGGCGTCCCGATCCTGACCGACGTCCACGAGGTGGCCCAGGTGGAGAAGGCCGCCGCGGTGGCCGACGTGCTCCAGATCCCCGCCTTCCTGTGCCGCCAGACCGACCTCGTGCAGCGCGGCCGCCGCCACCGGGAAGATCGTCAACGTCAAGAAGGGCCAGTTCATGGCCCCCTGGGACATGAGCGGCGTCCTCGAGAAGGCCGCCTCCACCGGCAACCGACGCATCCTGGTCACCGAGCGGGGCTTCACCTTCGGCTACAACAACCTGGTCGTCGACATGCGCTCGTTCCCGGTGCTGCGCTCGTTCGGCTTCCCCGTGGTCTTCGACGTGACCCACAGCGTGCAGCGCCCCGGCGGCCTCGGCGACCGCTCGGGGGGCGACGCGCACTTCATCGACACGCTGGCCCCGGCCGGCGTGGCCGCCGGGGTCGACGGGCTCTTCATGGAGGTCCACGAGAACCCCGCCCGGGCCCTCTCCGACGGCCCCAACGCCTACCGGCTCGGCCGGCTGCGCGGCCTGCTCGCCCGCCTGCTGCGCGTGCGGGAGGCCGCCCGCGCCCCCCGCACCTGATCGCGCCCGGGCCGGGGTAGGATGGGCCCGATGCCCCGCGAGACCGCGCGCAAGGTGCTGGAGACCGAGGCGGAGGCGATCCGCGCGCTGATCCCGCGCCTCGACGAGAGCTTCGACCGGGCCGTGGAGACGCTCTTCGCCTGCACCGGCCGCGTGGTGGCCACCGGCATGGGCAAGAGCGGGATCATCGCCCAGAAGATCTCCGCCACGCTCGCCTCGACCGGCAGCCCCTCGCTCTTCCTCCACCCCGCCGAGGCGATCCACGGCGACCTCGGCCGCATCGTGAAGGGGGACGTGCTCCTCGCCGTCTCGAACAGCGGCGACACGGAGGAGATCCTGGCCCTCGCTGCCCTGGGTCAAGCGGCTGGGCTCGGCCGTCGTCGCCCTCACCGGCAACCCCCGCTCGCCCCTCGCCCAGGCCGCCGACGTCCACCTCGACGTGTCCATCCGCGCCGAGGCGTGCCCCCTCGGCCTCGCCCCCACCGCCTCGACCACCGCCGCCCTCGCCATGGGCGACGCGCTCGCCATGGCGCTGCTCGAGAGGCGGGGCTTCACCGTGGACGACTTCGCCGTGCTGCACCCCGGCGGCCGCCTCGGCAAGAAGCTGCTCCGGGTCGAGGACCTCATGCACACCGGTGACGCCGTCCCCCGCGTGGCCCCGGGCACGACGGATGAAGGACGTCCTGTTCGAGATGACCAGGAAGCGCCTCGGGCTCACCACCGTCGCCGAGGAGGACGGGAAGCTGCTCGGGGTGATCTCGGACGGCGACCTGCGGCGGCAGATGGAGCGCCACGGCTACGCTCTCCTCGACCGCACCGCCGCCGAGTGCATGACCCGCGACCCCGTGCTGGTGGGCCGCCGCGAGCTCGCCACGCGCGCCCTCGACCTCCTGGAGACGCGCAAGATCACCTCCCTCCTGGTCACGGACGAGGAGGGCCGGATCGAGGGCGTGCTGCACCTGCACGACCTCTGGAAGACCGAGATGATCTAGTGACGGACACGGCCCTCCTCGCCGTCCTGCTGGCCGCGGCCGCGGGGTCGCTCGCCGGCGGCGCGTGGGTGGCGGGCCGCCGGAAGGCGGCCGACCGGCAGCGACCGGCCTTCCGCTCCTCGTCGCACTACACGGAGGGCCTGCACTGTCTCGCCACCGGCCAGCTCGAGACGGCCGTCCACGAGCTCGGCAAGGTCCTGCGCGACTACCCGGAGGCGGTGGAGGTGCAGCAGGTCCTCGGCCACCTCCAGCGGGAGGCCGGCCGGGTGGAGCGCGCGATCGAGATCCACCGCGGGCTGCTCGCCCGCACCGACCTCACGCGGGCGGAGCGCGCCCACGCCCTCGCCAACCTCGGCACCGACTACCGCAAGGCCGGCTTCCTCGACCGGGCGGCCCAGGCCTACTCCGACGCCCTCGACGTGGACCCGGGGAACCTCCACGCCCTCGCCGGACAGCAGAAGCTGCACGAGGAGCAGCGGCAGTGGCGCGAGGCGTACGAGATCCAGACCCGGCTCGCCCGGATGCGCAAGTCGAACGACGCCCTCGTGCTCGGCTTCCTGCAGGCGGAGATGGGACGGGACGCGCTGCGCGCCGGCCGCCGCGAGGACGCGGAGGAGGCCTTCCGAACCGCCCTCTCCCTGGACCGGCGCGTCTTCCCCGCCCACCTCGCGCTCGCCGATCTCTGGCGCGAGCGGGACCCGCGGCGGGCGGCCCACATCCTCGAGGACGCGATCGCGGCGGCGCCGGAGCGCGCCTACCTCGCCTTCCCCGCCCTCCAGGAGGCCTACGCCGCGGCCAACGAGCCCTCCCGCTTCGCCGTGCTCTGCGAGCGTCTCGTCGGCCAGGACCCCCGGGACTGGCGGGCCCGCCTCGCCCTCGCCCGGCAGCTGCGCGCCGAGGGGCGCGCGGGAGAGGCCCTCGGCCTCCTCCTGCGCGCACTGGAGGCGAACCCCCACGTGCTCCTCGTCCACCTCGAGGTCTGGCGGACGCTGCGCGCCCTCGGGGAGCTCGGGCCGGAGGAGCAGCGCTACGTGGCGACCGTCGAGGAGTCGGCCCTCTACGTCGATCCCCACATCTGCACGGTCTGCCGCTACCGCGCCGACGACATGCTGTGGCGCTGCCCCCACTGCCACGAGTGGAACACCTTCGTGGAGGAGCGGGTGGGGCCGGCGGCGGGCGCGCGATAGAGGGACGGGGCGGCGACCGGCGACCGTTCAGGCCGCCGGCGGCGCCAGCGCCTCGAGCATCGCCCGCAAGGACGCGGCGCGGGGTGACGGCTCGACCGCGGCCCCGAGGCCGGCGAGGGCTCCCGCGAGCGCGCCGTCGCCGCCCTCGCGCTCGCAGTCGGCGCGGGCCGCGGCGGGGCCTGCGGGGTGCCGCCGCACCGCGGCCCACACCGGGTCCAGCTGTCGCGACGGCAAAGCACCCCCGAAGCGGGCGGCGAGCGACCCCAGCCGCGCCGCGTCCGCCTCGACGCCGGCCGTCGCCCCGCCGGCGAGCGCCACCTCCTGCGCGACGAGCGCCACGAGGCAGGCCTCCGCCCGGGCCACGGGGTCGGCGTGGGTGAGGCGCGAGACCGAGCCCGCGGCCGCCGCGAGGAACGGCGGGTCGGCGAGGCCGCGGCACAGGGCCCAGGCGGCCAGGGCGACGGCGAGGCCGGCCGCGGAGGCGCCGGGCTCCGCCTCGGCCGCCGTCCGGTACCACGGCCCGGCGGCCGGCGGCGAGAGCCGGCGCGCGAGGGCCTCCATCTCGAGGCCCCCCGCCTCGACCGCGGCCAGGAGGAGGGACGACGGCGAGAGGCCGCGCGGGCCTTCCACGGGGCCGTGCACGAGGCCTCCGAGCAGCGTGGCCAGGCCCTCCTCGCGCGGGAGGCGTCGCCCGCGTACGAGGCCGGCGAGGGCCTCCGCGAGCGCGTCCGCCGACTGCTCCGTCTGCGCGACGGAGCCGGACGTGTCCACCTCGAAGTGTGCGAAGGCCCGCTTCTCCGGGAGCGGCATCTGGGCCTCGAGCCGCGCGCGGGCGGCGCGCTCGTCGAGCCCGTCGCGGGCCTGCAATCGCTCGAGCTGCAGCCGCGGGTCGCAGTGCACGACGACCAGGCGGTCGAACCGCAGGTGAGCGCCCGCCTCGACGAGGAGGGCGGCGTCGGTCACCAGGACCGCGTCCGGCCGGCCGCCGAGCCGGCCCGCCCAGAGGGCCTCGGCGGCGCGCACCCGGGGGTGGACGATGGCGTTGAGCCGCGCCCGTGCCGCGGGGTCCGCGAACACCACCGCCGCGAGAGAAGCCCGGTCGAGCGCGCCGTCCGTTCCCCACGAGGCCGGGGCCGAGGGCCTCGGCGATCTCGGCGACGGCGGGGCTCCCCGGGGCCGTGACCTCCCGCGCGACGGCGTCGAGGTCCAGGGTCGGGAAGCCGTGAGCGGCCAGCCGCCGCAGGACGTGGGACTTCCCGCAGGCGATCCCACCGGTCAGGCCGACCCGGAGCACGTGGGCCCCTTCAGGCGGGCTCGACCGCGGCGCGCACCGTGTTCGAGACCAGCATGGCGATGGTGAGCGGGCCGACGCCGCCGGGCACCGGCGTGAGCGCCCCCGCCACCGCCTGAACGGACGGCGCGTGAACGTCGCCGACCAGGGCGTGCCCCTTCTTCTCGAACTCCGCCAAGCGCGAGGGAAGGAGCAGGTCCCTGGCCGCCGCCGGGTCGCTGACGCGGTTCATCCCGACGTCCACGACCACGGACCCCGGCTTGACGTGCTCGGCGCGCACCAGCCCCGCCTTGCCCGATCGCCGCGACCAGGATGTCCGCCTCGCGGGTCACGGCCGGCAGGTCCCGGGTGCGCGAGTGGCACACGGTGACGGTCGCGTCCGCGTGCATGAGGAGCAGGGCCATCGGCTTGCCGACGATGTCGCTGCGGCCCAGCACGACCGCCCGCCGGCCGGCCACCTCGATCCCGCTGCGCGCGAGCAGCTCCATGATGCCGGCGGGCGTGCAGGGAACGAAGCGCGGGCGCTTCTGCACCAGCCGCCCCACGTTGACCGGGTGGAACCCGTCCACGTCCTTCTCCGGGGCCACGTGGTCGAGGACGCTCTGGGCGTCGACCTGGCGAGGCAGGGGCAGCTGCACGAGGATGCCGTGGACCTCGGGGCGCCGGTTGTAGTCGTCGACGGCCGCCAGCACGTCCCCGGTGGTCGCGCTCGCCGGAAGATGTCGCGTCTCGTGGAAGAGGCCCAGCTCCTCGCACGTGCGGGTCTTGCTCCTCACGTACACGGCCGAGGCGGGGTCCTCCCCCACGAGGATCACCCCGAGGCCCGGCCGTACTCCCCTCGCCATCGCCTGGGCCAGACGCCGACGCACCTCGTCCCTGATCTGCCGCGCGATCTCCACGCCATCGAGGCGCCGGGCGGTCATGGCCGGGATCTTACACTGGCTCTCCCGCCCGGTGCGGGCGCGGGTCAGGAGGTGGCGCCGGCCGCCTTCTTCGGCGGCACGAACCGATCCATGAAGCGGGTGTCGAAGCGGCCCGCCTGGAAGTCGGGGTCGTCCATGATCCGCCGGTGGAGCGGGATGTTCGTCTTGATCCCCTCGACCACCATCACGTCGAGGCAGCGCCGCATCCTCGCGATCGCCTCCGCGCGGTTGCGCCCGTGCGTCATCAGCTTGGCGATCATGCTGTCGTAGTAGGGGGAGATCTCGCAGCCCTCGTGGGCGAACGTGTCCACTCGCACCCCCGGCCCCCCGGGCGCGAAGAAGTGCCGGATGGTGCCCGGGGAGGGAACGAAGGTCACGGGGTCCTCGGCGTTGATCCGGCACTCGAGGGCGTGGCCGGAGAAGGTGATGTCCTTCTGGGAGAACGACAGGGGCGCCCCCGCCGCCACGTGGATCTGCTCCTTGACGAGGTCGCGGCCGGTGACGAGCTCGGTCACCCCGTGCTCCACCTGGATGCGCGTGTTCATCTCCATGAAGTAGTAGTTGTTGTCCTTGTCGACGAGGAACTCGACGGTGCCGGCGCTCACGTACTGGACGGCCGCCGCCGCCTCGACCGAGGTGCGGCCCATCCGGCGGCGCAGCTTCTCCGTGATCACGACCGACGGGGCCTCCTCGATGATCTTCTGGTGCCGGCGCTGGATCGAGCACTCGCGCTCGCCGAGGTGCACGACGTTGCCCTTGCTGTCCGCCATCACCTGGATCTCGACGTGACGGGGGCCCTCGACGTACTTCTCGATGTACACGTCGGGCACGCCGAACGCCGCCTGCGCCTCGGCCTGCGCCGCCCGGTAGCTCTGGGCGAGGTCGGCGGCCTGGCGCACGATCCGCATCCCGCGCCCGCCCCCGCCGGCCGAGGCCTTGAGGATGACCGGGAAGCCGACGTCCTTCGCGATCCGGACGGCCTTCTCCTCGTCCTCGACGTTGCCGTTCGACCCCGGGACCACCGGCACCCCGGCCTTGATCATCGCCTTCTTCGCCCGGCTCTTGTCTCCCATCAGGCGGATCGCCTGCGGTCCGGGGCCGATGAAGCGGATGTTGCACGCCTCGCAGATCTCGGCGAGGTAGGCGGACTCGGAGAGGAACCCGTAGCCCGGGTGGATCGCGTCGGCGCCGGTGATCTCGGCGGCGCTGATGATCGCCGGGATGTTCAGGTACGACTCGATGTTGCGGGGCGGACCGATGCACACCGCCTCGTCGGCGAAGCGCACGTGGAGGCCGTTGGCGTCCGCCTCCGAGTAGACGGCGACCGTCTTGAGCCCGAGCTCCTTGCAGGCCCACATCACCCGCAGCGCGATCTCGCCGCGGTTGGCGATCAGCACCTTCTTGAACATCGGCGTGGGTAGAAGGGGCCCCTCGCCCGCTCAGGCGGGCCGGATGGTGAAGAGCGGGTCCCCGTACTGGACGGGCTGCCCGTTCTCGGGGTGGATCCGCGTGACCTCGCCCGCCACCTCGGCCTCGATCTCGTTCATGAGCTTCATGGCCTCGATGATGCAGAGCACCTGCCCCACCTTGACCCGGTCGCCCACCCCCACGAAGGGCGGGCTGTTCGGGTCGGGGGCCCGGTAGAAGGTGCCGACGATCGGGCTCTTGAGGAGGGTCCCATCGGCGGCCGCCTCGGGGGCCGGGGAAGCCACCACGAGGGCGGCGGCGGCCGCGGAGGCCGCCATCTGGGCTGCCGACGCGGGTGCGGGGGAGGCGAAGTCGGCCCTCGGCGGGGCCGCCGACGCACGGCACACGCGGAGCTTCACTCCGTCCTGTTCGAGCTCGAACTCGGTGATGTCCTGGGCCTCCAGGATCCGGAGGATCTCCTTGAGATCCGAGATGTCCACGCGCTCTCCTCGGGGCAAATCCCCGTATGTCGCAGAATAGAGATTATTTGGACGGAAAGACGGAAAGTCAAGGACGCCCCGCCCGGGGGCTACTCGAACTCGCTGCGGAGGGCGAGCCCGGCCAGCCTCAGCGCGAAGCGGGCGCGGCCCATCAGCGCCCCGGGGGCGAGCGAGGCGAAGAGGAAGTACTCGGGAGTGATCGCGACGAGCAGGGTCGCCATCCGCTCCGTCGTGATCGCGAGCTCCTGCAGCGACCCGAGGCCGGTATCCGCCGATGCGGCGAGGCTGGCCCGCAGAAGGGTCGTGTACTCGGCGGCCACCGCTTCCATGTTCGGGTCCGGGCGGATCATGAGCTTCTCGATCGGGATCCCGTCCGTCCCGATGACCATCAGGGCCTCGGTCTCGGGAACCCGGCTCGCAACCCCCTTGAGAGCGTCGGCAAAGGCAGCCATGGTCATCGCCTCCGCACGGCGGCCAGCAGGGCTTCCAGGCCGGCAATCGTCCGCTGGAGAGCCCGGCGCCGGGCGGTGCGCCCGTCGCCCCCGCCAAGCCCGCCTTCGAGATCGGCGAGCCGGGCACGGGCGCGCTCGTTCCCCGGCTCTTCCACCACGAGCTGGCGGTAGACCTCTACGGCCCGGTTCGCGAGCCCCTGCTTCACGTACAGCTCGGCCAGGGTCGAGGACGTGAAGGGCGCCGGCGGGGGGGTCGCCTCCTCGAGCAGGGTGCCTGGCGCGGGTCCACCGTCTGCCTCCGGGACCGGCTCGGCTTCGAACACGGTCTCCTCGGCGGCAACGGCACCCGGCCGCAGGGTCGGCGCCGCCTCCTCGTCCACGCGCCCGAGCTCGGGAGTCTGGGCCGTGGGGAGCGTCGGCGCAACGTCCGACTCCCAGAACGGCTCGGCCGAGAGCGGTGCCCGCGCCGCGCCCGCCACCGGCGGCGGCACCGGCGGCAGCTCGGCGGCAGGGGCGGCGGCCGCAGCCGGCGGCACTTGCGGGACGAGCGCCTCGAGAACCGGCGACGCCAGCGTCGCCTCCGCCAGAGCGGGCGGCGGCCCCGCCCTCGGCGGCAGGGGTGGAGGGCTGGCCGGCGTGCGCCCCCACGGACCGGGATCGCCCGGCATGTGGATGCGGATCGTTGGCGGGAGCGGCTCCCCCTCGCTCTCTTCCGCCTCGGCGGCCGGAACCAGGGGCCGGGCGGCCCACGCGGCCGCTCCCGGCGCTGCGGAAGGCTGCGGTGCCCGCAGCCGCGTCTGAAGCGAGACGATCTGGCCCTCCAGCTGCCTGTCGCCGGGCGCCATCTTGAGCGTTTTCTGGAGCTGGAGCAGGGCCGGGCCCAGCTCCCCCAGCGCTTCGAGGGCCTGGCCGAGGAATCGACTCGCGAGAATGTTGTCCGGGGCCTCGCGCAGGGCCGCCTCGAGCTCGACCCGCGCCCCCGCCGCGTCGCCCGACCCGAGCAGCGCACGCCCCAGGGTCAGCCGCGCCGACGGGTAGGACGGGTGCTGCGCGAGCCCCGCCCGGGCCACCCGGATCGCCTCGGCGTGGTCGCCCGCTTTCCGGTACTCCTCGGCCAGCTGGGCGAAGAGCCTCGAGCCCGGATCGCGCTCGAGCCGGCGGCGGAGTTCGTCGATGCGGGAGTCAGCCACGGTCACAAAGCGCCGGGGCCGGCCTGCACCCGGCCGGCCCCGTACCTGGGCATGCCCTCACCCCTGGCGGATCAGAGCTGGGCGATCTCGACCGTCCGGACGAAGGCGCGGGCGGCGTCGAGGCCGTAGGGACGGACGACCACGGTCACCGTCCGCCCCCGGTCCGTGCCCGCGAAGTACACCACGTTGGCGACCCCGTTGCTGTCGGTGGCCATCACGAACCCGGTCTGCAGGGGGCCGACGTACCGGGAGACCGGCGACGGGACCAGCGTGCCGTCCCCGTCGTGGTCGAACCACACGGCCAGCCCGTTCACCGGCTGCCCGTTCGCGTCGCGAAGGACGAGCTGAACCGTGGACGCGCTCACCCCGTCCGCGTTCAGGGTGTCCGGCAGGGCCAGCAGCTCCACCGAGATGCCCGTCTCCGACGGCCCGATGAGGCCCGGCTCCTCGACCTTGTCCAGGCTGCACCCGCCCGCGGCCAGCCCGAGGGCCGCCGCCATCAGAAGGAGGGGACGCACGCCCCGTTCGGCAAAGGGAACTCGCATGGCTCCTCTCCTAGCTCCCGGACTCGCAGGTTTGCGTCCCGCTCGCGAAGTCGGCGAAGGTGATCTGCACCGAGCCCTGCGCGGACACCGCCTGCTTCGCGATCGTCTCGCCGTGGAGCGTCACGTCGGCGAACATCGTCACGATCTGGAGCCCCGTGATGTTGCTCAGCGGGGGAACCAGCTTCGCCTGGTGACGCACGACATCCATCGCGAACGTCGTCGGGCCCGCACCGGCTTGAATCGTGACCGTCATGTTCCCGCTGATCGTGTAGGGCACGTCGACGCCCTGGACGGACCGGCCGTCCGAGCGCCGGTACGACACCTCGTAGCGGGTCAAACGCACGTCGTTGACCGGCGTCAGGGCCACGCTCGGGTTCTTCGCCCGGACCGAAACCCCGACGATCGTCTGGCAGTTCACGACGACGCCCTCGACGCTCACGTCCGACAGCATCGGAGCGCCCTCGTTGATGCTCTCCACCGTCACGAGCACCTGGGACGAGTCCCCTTCCACGTAGTCCGCACTGCAGCCCGCCAGGGCGAGCGCCCCCGCCAGCGCCGCGGCTGTGCCGAGCCTCATGGTCCACCCCCCCGCGTCACGAACGAGCATTCGGAAACACATGGCTCTTCTCAACCTCTAGGACTTGACGATGCGCGGCGTGATGAACAGGAGCAGCTCGTTGTTGCGCGTGTCAACGGCCTTGCTCTTGAACAGGTACCCGAGCACCGGGAGCCTGCTGAGGAAGGGAGTCTGGTTCTGGGTGCTGGTCTCCGAGCTCTGGTAGATGCCGCCGACGACCGCGGTCTGGCCGTCCTTGACGAGGACGATCGTCTTCGCCGACTGGGTGTTGATCGGCGGGATCCCGTTGACCTTGTTCGCGTAGTCCGGCGAGTTGTTCTCCACCTCGAGCTCGAGGATGACGGTGCCGGCCTCGGTGATCTGGGGCGTGACCTTCAGGGTCAGCACGGCATCCTTGAACTGGACGCTGACCGTGTTGTTGGCGAGCGTCTGGATCGGGATCTGCACGCCCTGCTTGATCTCGGCCGGCTTGTTGTTCTGGGTCGTCACCTTCGGCGTCGAGAGCAGGCGCCCCCGGCCCTGCCGCTCGAGGGCGGTGAGGGCCACGTCGAGGTTGAAGCTGCCCAGGATGTTGCCCATCGAGACGCCGATCGCGCTGTTGAACGCGCTGGCGGGGAGGTTGACCGCGTAGCCGCGGCCGGCGGTGCCGATGCCAGCGGCGGACGAGGGGCCGCCGGGACCGATCATGTCCGCGGGCACCCCGAGCTCGCCCGGCACCGCGCCGCCGTTGAGCACGATCGAGTTCGGGAAGGTCTTGTTCGTGGTGTTCCCGTACCGGCTGGTCGCCTCCGCCCCGAAGCCCCACTGGATCCCGATGTCGCGGGTGAAGTTGCGCGTGGTCACGACGATCCGGGCCTCGATCTCGACCTGCGGCGTCGCGGTGTCGAGGTCGGCGATGAGCACCTTGGCCTTCTCGATGAAGGCCGGGAGGTCCTTGATGATCAGCGTGTTCGTGCGGGGGTCGACGTTGATCTGGCCGCGCGAGGACAGGGCGCCCGCCTGCTTCAGGACCGCCTGCAGCTCGCCCGCCTTGGCGTAGGAGATTCGCCGGCTGAAGTCGGTGAGGTCGCCGGCCAGCGCCTTCTCCTCTTCCAGCTTGCGGCGGTCGGACTCCTCGCGCTGGAGGTCGGCCATCCGCGCGATGCGGATCACGTTGCCCTCGAGGACGCAGCCCAGGTTGTTCGTCTTGAGGATCAGCTCGAGGGCGCGGCCCCACGGGACCTCGTTCAGCTTGAGGGTGACCTTGCCGGCCACGCCCGGGTTCACGACGACGTTGAGGCCCGAGATGTCGGAGAACAGGCGGAAGATGTCCTGCAGGTCCCCGTCCTTGAAGTCGAGGCTGATCGGGGTGCCGAGGTTTCCGGTGGTTCCGCAGGCTGTCCCGATGTTGCTCTGGTCGGCCGGGAGAGCGGATTCCGGCGGAGCGGCCGCGGCCTGCGGCTCGGGCAGGGCCGGGAGGGCGAGTGGTTCGACCGCGACGGGCCGCGGGGCCGCCGTCGCCGCCGCGGGCTCGACCGGCTCGGGCTCCGCCGTCCGCAGCGCGGCGAGCGGCACGGGAGCCGCGGCGGCCGGTTCGGCGGACTCGCCGAACACGATCCGCACGCCGTCGGTACCGTCGATGATCCGGTAGGGGGCGGTCTGGGTGAGGTCCAGGACCAGCCGCGCCACCTTCGGCGACTCGGCGCTGAACTGGCCCAGCCGGACCTTCTTGACCGGGCTCTCCCCGACGTCGATCGAGCGCACGCTCGCGCGGGCGGTGACGTCGGCGAAGTCCACGACGAGGCGGTCCGGGTTCGGGATGACGAAGTCGCGGTACTTGAGGCGGCCGTCCGCCTTGACCGTGAATGCGAGCAGCCCCCCGTCGGCGTCACGCGTGACGGCGACGATCCGCGTCGCCCGCGCGCCCCTGGCCGGCTCGGCCGCGATCGGCGCGGGCGGGGCCGCCGGCATCGCCGGCGGCAGCGCCGCGGTGGCCGCCGGGGCCGGGGCGGGTGCCGCCTCGGCCGTCGCGGGCAGGCTCGCGGGCCTCTCGAAGACGAGGTTCAGGGACTTGTCCCGGGTGAAGATCTGGTACGGGACCAGGCTGGCCAGGCGCACCTCGACGCGCGCGAGGTTGCGGCCGTCGGCCCGCGCCAGGCTGGTGACCCGGAGGGACTCGACTTCCCTCGTGCCGACGTTGACCCTGGCGGGCACCTGGGAGGCGTCGACCTCGGGGATGTCCACGACGAGGGTCAGCGGGTCGGGGCTGTAGTAGGTGTAGGCGAGCGGACCGGTGCACTCGACGATGAGCCGTGTGGACCGGTCGGTGCTCTCCTGGCGGATATCGGTAATGGTCGTCGGGGTCGCTTCCTGCGCCGGCACCCACGTGGCCAGCGCCAGGACGGCCGCGAACAGGCCCACCCCAGCGAGCTTCGCTCTCATTGCCTCGCCTCCTCCGACGCATACAGGCTCTTCCGGACCTCGCGCGTCTTGACCGGCGAGAGGGGATCCGTTACCTCCTGCCGGAAGGTCACGGAGGTCGCGTCCACGCCGGTGATGACACCGTCGTAGAGCCGCTGCCCCGTGGTCACGAAATACGACTTGCCGTCGGCGCCCAGGAACATGGCGATGAACCCGCCCCTCTGGGCCGCGCCGACCCCGCCTCCGGTCGTGCGGACGATTCCCTTGAGTGCGATCTCCTGGATCAGGAAGCCTTCCATGCCCGGCTTGCGCGTCTTCGGGCCCCGGTCCGCCGCAACCGGGCGCTGGAGGCTGACGAACGGGTCGCGTCGACCCTGCGAGTTGTACGAGTAGCCGCCGGTCTCGAGCTCCACGTCGAGCGGGGGGCGGGCCGCCTCGGCCGCGCCCGCGGGCACCGCCTCGGGAGGCGGGGTCGCGGCCGGGGCCGCTTGCTGTGCCGGGGCCGCTGGCTGCGCCAGGGCGGGTCCCGCCGCCACGAGGGCGAGGGCGGCCAGGAGCGCGGTCGTCATGACGAGCCCCCTCATCGCTGGGCTCCAGGGCCGGGCCGCTTGCCCTTCTGGGCCGCGGCAGGTGGTGCGGTGTCCAGGTAGACGTACGTGGTGGCCACCGCCGAGACCGCGATCGTGTTCGTGATCGTGGGCGTGCTGTTGGCGCTGATCTTCACGTTGCCCATGCTCACGAGTCGCGACATCCGGCTGACCCGGTCCAGGAACGCCCCGAGGTTGTGGTAGGTGCCGGCGAGGTCGAGCTGGATCGGGACTTCCTGGTAGAACTCCTTCTGGGCCGGAGTGGCCGGGTTGAACCGGCGAATCTGGAGGCTCGACTGCGCGGCGAGGTACTGCACGCGCCGCATGAGATCGGGCATCTCCTTCTCCGGCGGGAGGATCCGCTTGAGGGTCTCGAGCCGCGCCTCGAGGGCCTGCACCTCGCGCTGGAACTCCGGCAGCTTGTTGGCGGTGGCCTCGAGGGCCCGGATCTGCTTCTGCAGGTCGGAGAGCTTGGCCTCCTGCGCCTTCTGCGTCGCGAGGGCATCCGAGTACCAGAACCAGTAGAAGCCTCCGCAGATGACGGCGGCGATCAAAGCCGACACGCCCAGCTGGCCGGCCAGGGGGAGTCTGGTGAGGGGGTTCTCGGCCATCTCCGCCTCCCTACTTCCTGCCCTGGGGCTGGGCCGAGAGTGCAGCCGCGGCTTTCGCCTCCGCCGCCGCCTTCTCCTTGGCCGCCACCTCGGGGTCCTTGAACGTCCCGCTGACCACGAAGTTCACGATGTTTTCCTGATCCTGGCTGGAGACGAGGTCCACCTGGGGAAACCAGCCGCTGCGCTGGAGGCCGCTGATGAAGTCGGCGACCGCGGCCAGGGTATTGCTCTGGCCGTTGAAGCGGACGGCACCCTGGGTTTCGTCCATGCCGGTGAGCCAGACGAAGTCGGGCAGGGCCTTGGAGATCTCCTCCAGCATGTGCACGGGGCTCTTCTGGGCGAGCCGGAGCTGCTCGATGACGAGCACCTTGTTCTCCAGGATCGCCTTCTTCTGCTGGAACTGATCGACCTGCTGCTTGATCGCCTGCAGGTCCCTCTGGCGCTTCTCGTCGGCGGCGATCCGCGTCTCGAGGTCCTTGAGCTTCGCCGACTGCAGCCACCACGCGCCGGCGCAGAGGACGAGCGCGCCGCCCGCGAAGAGGGCGAGCAGCAGGTAGCTCTGCAGAGCCCCTGCGGGCATGGCCGGGCCCCGGGGCTTCGCCTTGGCGGCCCGCTCGGGTGCGACGAGGTTGATGCGGATCATCGGTCACCCACCCTGCGTGCGGCGAGGCCCACGGCGATGGCCGCCGAGGGCCCGATGTCCTCGAGGTAGTCCGGGTTGAAGTCCTTCTCGCTGTAGCGAACGTTGAGGAACGGGTTCAGGAGCTCCACCGGCGCTCCGAACCGGTCCTGGAGGAGGTCCCGGAGGCCGTGGATCTTGGCGGTGCCGCCGGAGAGGAAGATCTGGTCGATCCGGTCCTCCTGGCTCGTGGCCCGGAAGAAGTCGAAGGTCTTCTGGACCTCCATCGCCACGTTCTCCGACACCGCCTGGAGAATCGGGTGGAGGCTCTCCGGGGCCGCCCCCTCGACCTGCTCGCCCTTCTTCAGCGCCTCGGCCTGCTCGAAGGAGAGGTTGAGGTCCTTCTGTATCGCGTCCGTGTACTGGTTGCCGCCGGCGGCGATGTCGCGGTTGAAGACCGAGACCCCGCCCTTCACCACGTTCACGTTCATGATGGAGGCGCCGATGTTCAGGAGCGCCACCACGCGGCCGGGGTCCACCCCGTAGTTGAGCTCGTAGCAGTTCTGGAGGGCGAAGACGTCCACGTCCACGATCGAGGCGTTACGGCCGGCCTGCGTGATCGTCGACGTGTACTCGCTGATCTTGTCCTTCTTCACCGCGACGAGCAGGACGTCCATGTTCCCGCCCGAGCCCCCGCCCTCGATGACCTCGTAGTCGAGGGCGACGTCCTGGATGTCGAACGGGATGTACTGCTCCGCCTCCCAGTGGATGGACTCGGCGAGCTCCTCGGTGCTCATCTGCGGGAGGCTGATCTTCTTGACGATGACGGCGTTGCCCGAGACCCCCGTGGCCACGTCGCTCGTCTTGATCTTGTTCTCCTGGAACAGCCGCTGGATCGAGTCGATCACGGCACCGGAGTCCATGATCGCGCCGTCCACGATCGCCTCCGGCGGAAGCGACTCGATCCCGACGTTCAGGAGCTGGTACTCTTCGCCGCCCTTGCCGCCAACTTTCAGCTCCACCGCCTTCACAGCCGAGGAGCCGATGTCGACGCCGACCAGTCCCTTCTTCTTGCCGAAAAGGCCCACGGGCGTCTCCTCTACTGACCGTTCTCGCTCCCGACCTCGCCTGTCGTTTCACGGCCCCTGCCGGCGCCGCGCTGTTTCGAATTAGAACTCAATTTAAATCCACACTTATCAAGAATAGTTAAAGTTCTGGGTGAAGCTAACAGACGCACCTTGTCATGTCAAGCGTAAATTGAGGGTTCGGCTCGTAACCCCTCGATAGAACGAGACTGCCGACCCACCCTGCGCCCCGATGGCCGTCGAGACACCCGCCCCTCCTCTCCGCAGCGCGCCATTAACCGCCCGGAGGGGGCCCTCAGAATGTGTCCGCGATCACAATAGAGCCAGCGGTGTGTTCAGAAACGGATCAGCAGGTCCGGGCGGTCCTCGGCGTGGATGGTGTCGATGAACCGGACCTGGTGTGGAGCGGTCGTCATGACCAGGCACTCCGTCCTGATGCCGTCGCGGAAGAAGCGGACCGCCTCGAGCAGCGGGCCCTCGGTGACCCCGGCGGCGGCGAAGATGATGTTCCGGCCGGGGGCGAGGTCCTCCGTCCGGTACACCCGGCCGAGGTCGGTGATCCCCATCTTGCGCATGCGGTCCGCGTCCGCCGGCCGGGTGAGGACGAGCCGTCCCTGGATCTCGCCGTTCAGGCAGCGCATCGCGGCGGCCGCGAGCACCCCCTCCGGGGCCCCGCCGATGCCCATCACCGCGTGGACCCCGGTCCCGCTCACCGCGGCCGAGATGGCGGCGGACAGGTCGCCGTCCCCGATCAGCCGGATGCGCGCCCCGGCCCGCCGTATCTCCGTGATCAGCTTCTCGTGCCGCGGCCGGTCGAGCACGATGACCACCAGGTCCTCGACGTCCCGGTTGAGGGCGGCGGCGAGCGCCTTCAGGTTGTCGGCCACGGGCGCCAGGATGTCGAGCTTGCCCCGGGCGGGGCCGGGCACGACGAGCTTGTCCATGTAGATGTCGGGCGCGTGGAGGAGGCCCCCCTGCTCGGCGGCGGCGAGAACCGCGATCGCGCCCGCGGTGCCGGTCGCGCAGAGGTTGGTGCCCTCGAGGGGGTCGACGGCGATGTCTACGGCGGGCCCGTGCCGGGTCCCGACCTTCTCGCCGATGTAGAGCATGGGGGCCTCGTCGCGCTCGCCTTCGCCGATCACGATGGTGCCCTCGATGTCGACCGTCTCCATCTCCTTGCGCATCGCCTCGACCGTGACGTGGTCCGCGCCCTTGCGGTCGCCCTGGCCCATCGTGCGGGCCGCCGCGATCGCCGCACGCTCGACGACGCGTACGAACTCGAGAGGCAGATCAGCCGGAATCATCAAGCACCTCCGCGGAACGAGCCGATCATACTCCGTCGCCCCGGGGGGTCCGGGGTGCGCCCTGGCCCTCCGGCCAGGGCAAGCAGCACCCCCCAGAACAAGAACGCCAGGTGAAGCCGTGGGCGTCGATGCCGGCCAGTCCCCGAAATGTAGGATTACGAAGGCGACGGCCGAGGGCCTCTCGACGTTCACTCCCCGGAATGCAGGACGACGAGGCCCGCGCCCCTCGGCCGCAGCGTCTGGCCGCCGGCTACCTGCCGGCCGCCTTGTACGCCGGCAGCTCGACCCGCCGAGGCTTGTCCTGGCGGTAGCCGAGTGCGTAGTCGGCCTGCATGAGCTTGTGGACCTCGCGGCTGCCCTCGTAGATGACCGCTGCCTTGCAGTTGCGGTAGAAGCGGCCGACCGGGTACTCGTCGGAGTAGCCGTTCGCGCCGTGGATCTGCACCGCGTCGCCGGCTGCGCGCTCGCTCGCCACCGTCGCGAACCACTTCGCGAGCGAGGTCTCGCGCGTGTTGCGCCGGCCCTCGTTCTTGAGCCAGCCGGCGCGCAGCCAGAGCAGGCGCGACGCGTCGTAGTCGGAGACCATCTGCGCGATCATCTCCTTGACCAGCTGGTGCTCGCCGATCGGCACCCCGAAGGTCTTGCGGGTCTGCGCGTAGGCCACGGAGGCGTCGCGGCAGGCCCGGACGAGGCCGGTCGCGCCGGAGGCCACGGTGTAGCGGCCGTTCTCGAGGGCGAACATCGCGACCTTGAAGCCCTCGCCCTCCTCCCCCACCCGGTTCTCGACCGGGACCTCGACGTCCTGCATCGAGAAGCCCCCGGTGTTCCCGGCGAGGATCCCCCACTTCTCCTTGATCGAGAAGGACGAGAAGCCCTCGAAGCCGCGCTCGACGATGAAGGCCGACATGCCCGAGTGGTCGCGCCTCTTCTTCTTTTCCTGGTCGGTCCAGGCGATCACCAGGAAGTGGTCGGCCACGTCGGCGAGGCTGATCCACATCTTCTCGCCGTTGAGGACGTAGCGGTCCCCCCGGCGCACGGCGGTCGTCTGGATGCCGACCGCGTCGGAGCCCGCGTTCGGCTCGGTGAGGCCGTAGGTCGCGATCTTCTCGCCCTTCGCCTGGGGCACGAGGTACTTCTTCTTCTGCTCCTCCGTCCCCCAGCACCACAGGGTCATCGAGTTGAGCCCCACGTGCACGGACATGATCACGCGCAGGTGGGTGTCCACGTACTCGAGCTCCTCGCAGGCGAGGCCGAGGCTCACGTAGTCCATGCCCGCGCCCCCCCACTCCTCGGGGATGCAGATGCCGAGCAGCTGCAGGTCGGCCATCTGCCGGAGGAAGTCGCGGTTGAACCGGTGGGCCCGGTCGAGGTCGTGGATCTGCGGGAGGACCTCCTTCCGGCCCCACTCGCTCAGCGGTCGCGACGAGCGCCTCGTGCTCTTCGGTCAGATCCAGGTCGATCATGTCTCCTCGCTCTCGTCGTCGGGGGGCGGCTCCGCCCGCCTCCGCCAGGATCTCGCGCGCCTCCGCGGCGCGCTCGGCCGGCACCAGCACCCGCACGATCGAGAACGACCGCACGCTGGGCACCGGCTCCTGGCGGTAGCTCTGGTCGATCACGCGCGCCTCGATCCCCGCCTCCCGCAGCCGCCCGGCCGCCAGCTCGGCCTCGTAGACCTGCCGGGCCTCGAGCACGCAGTCCCAGTCGCCGTGGGAGGGTCGGCCGGCCGCGCTCAACGGTCCTTCCAGGCGGGCTTGCGCTTCTCCGACACCGCGCGCAGCCCCTCCTCGACGTCCTCGGTGTTGAGCAGCTGGTTGAGGTACACGTCCTCGGCGTGGCGCACCGCCTCGTCGAAGGGGAGGTTGAGGCCGCCCGCGATCGCGCGCCGCGTCAGCTGCATCACCGGGGCGCTCGACTCCTGGAAGCGCTGGACGATCGCCGCCACCTCCGCGTCGAGCCGCTCGTCGGGCACCGCCCTCGACACGAGGCCGATCCGCTCGGCGTCGGCGGCGCTCAGGCTCGCTCCCGTCATCAGCAGCTCGAAGGCGCGCCGCCTCCCCACCAGCCGGGGCAGGAGCGCCACCGCCACCGTGTTGAAGACGCCCCCCCGGATCTCGGGATGGCCGAGCTTGGCGCTCTGGGCGGCGAGCACCATGTCGCAGCCCGCGGCGAGGATGCAGCCGGCCCCGAGGGCCGGCCCCGCCACCACCGCGAGCGTCGGCTTGTCCACCTTGGCGAGCGCCTCGAAGATGCGCCGGAACCCCTCGAGCATCATGTAGGCGCGGTCGCCCAGGTGGTCGCCGAGCTCGAAGCCCGCCGAGAAGTACTTGCCTGAGCCGAACAGGGTGACGAGCTTGACGTCGCGCTGGTACTCGAGCGACTCCACGGCCGCCGCCAGCTCCTGCATCATCTCGACCGAGAGCACGTTGGCGGGCGGTCGGTTCAGCGTGATGCGGGTGATCCCCTGCGCGGTGTCGACGGTGACGTGCTTGAAGGCCTGGTCGCCGACGGGGGCGAAGACGTCCTCGTCGTGTGGATCGTCGAACTCCTCGGCCATGCGGGTCGTGCCCCTTTCTGGGTGCCGAGCGGCCCTCGCTCGAGCGACAAGCCGCACGTTTTCCGCAGCTTAACGCGGAGCCGAGTTTAGCACGCTCAGGTGCGCCGGCGCACCCGCACGCTCGCGCCGGGGCCGGCGCCCGGCAGCGCGTCGGCACGGCCGCGGTGAACGGCGATCTCGAGCCGGCCGCTCGAGCCGACGAGCGCACAGGGCTGGCCGGCCTCCACGTCCGAGTACGAGCGAACGAGGGGGAGAGCCCGCCCGCCGAGGCTCACCTCGAGCCCCTCGAAGCCGCGGCCGGCGAGCGGCTCGAGGTCGGACTCGAGGAGGTTGGTCGTGAGGTTGCCGAAGCGGTCGACGAGGACGACCACTCCCTGCCAGCCGTCCTCGAGCCGCGTCTTCGGGGGCGCGGCGAGGCGGACGGCGTCCGCCACCCGGGGCCCCACCTCCTCCAGGGAGAGGCCACGGGCCAGGTGGCCGGCGACGGGGCCGAAGAGGTCGCGCCCGTGAAAGACCGGGGAGAGCGGCTCGCGGAAGAGCAGCGGGCTCGCGACGAGGTGCACGCGAGCCGACGGGTGGGCGTCGAGCACGGGGGTGAGGAGGCCGTTGTCGGGGCCGACGAAGAGCCAGCGGCCCGCCCCCACGGCGAGGGGCCGCCGCGGCGAGCCGACGCCCGGGTCCACCACCGCCACGAACACCGTGCCTCCCGGGAAGTGCCGGTAGGCGGCCTCGAGCGCGAGCGCCCCCGCCGCCACGTCGTGGGCGGGTACCTCGTGCAGCACGTCCACGAGCGTCGCCTCCGGGCAGACCGAGAGGATCGCCCCCTTCATGGCCCCGACGTAGGCGTCGCGGAGCCCGAAGTCGGTGAGCAGCGCGATCAGGGGAGGCACGCCGGATTGTAGCCCCTCGCCTGCGGGCCGGCTCTTGTCGCATGATGCTCCCATGACCCGCCTCGCGGACGTCTACCGGCCTTCGCTCGCGCTCTCCACGGACCTCTACCAGCTGACCATGGCCCAGGCGTACCGCCACTCGGGCCGCGCGGAGGAGGAGGCCGTCTTCCACCTCTTCTTTCGGAGCAACCCCTTCGGGGGCGGCTTCGCGGTGGCGTGCGGCCTCGCCCGGGCGCTCGACTACCTGGCCGGCTTCCACTACACGCCCGAGGACCTCGCGTACCTCGGCGGACTCTCGGGCAACGACGGGCGCCCCCTCTTCGACCCCGCCTTCCTGCGCGAGCTCGGCGAGCTGCGCCTGCGCTGCGACGTGGACGCCGTGCCCGAGGGCACCGTCGCCTTCCCCTACGAGCCGCTCGTCCGCGTGCGCGGCCCCATCCTCCACGCGCAGCTCGTCGAGACCGCCCTGCTGAACTTCGTCAACTTCGAGACCCTCATCGCGACGAAGGCGGCGCGGGTCTGCCTCGCCGCGCGGGGCGACGAGGTGATCGACTTCGGCCTGCGGCGGGCGCAGGGGCCCGACGGCGGGCTCAGCGCCTCGCGCGCGGCCTACGTGGGCGGCGCCGCCGCCACCTCGAACGTCCTCGCCGCGTGCCTGTTCGGCATCCCGGTGCGGGGGACCCACGCCCACAGCTGGGTGATGGCCTTCGACACGGAGACAGAGGCGTTCGAGGCGTGGGCGCGGGCGCAGCCGAACAACTGCGTCTTCCTCGTCGACACCTACGACACCCTCGACGGCGTCCGCCACGCGGCCGAGGCGGCCCTGCGCCTGCGCGAGCGCGGCCACGAGCCGATCGGCATCCGGCTCGACTCGGGCGACCTGGCGTACCTCAGCATCGAGGCGCGCAAGATCCTCGACGACGCCGGCCTCGCGACGGTGCGCATCCTCGCCAGCAACGACCTCGACGAGCACCTCATCGCGAGCCTCAAGGAGCAGGGCGCGCGCATCGACCTGTGGGGCGTGGGCACGAGACTCGTCACCGGAGGCGACCAGGCCGCGCTCGGCGGTGTGTACAAGCTGGGGGCGGTCCGCCAGCCGGGGCGGCCGTGGCAGCACCGGGTCAAGGTGTCGGAGCAGGCGGCGAAGACGTCGAACCCGGGCGTCCAGCAGGTGAGGCGGTTCTCCTCTCCCGCGGGCTTCCTGGCCGACGTCATCTTCGACGAGGAGACGGGCCTTTCCGACGCGCCGCTCGCCGTGGACCCGCTCGATCCCACGCGCCGCAAGCGGGTCCCGCCGGGCACGCCCGGCGAGGACCTGCTCGTGCCGGTGGTGCGCGGGGGACGGACCATCTACGAGCCGCCGCCGCTCGAGGCGACGCGCGAGCGCGCCCGCCAGCAGATCGGCCGCCTCCACTCCGGGATCCGGCGGTTCGTCAACCCCCACCAGTACCCCGTGGGCCTCGCCGTGGAGCTCCACGACCTGAAGACGCGCCTCGTCCTGGAGGCGAGGGGCCTGTGAGCCGCCGCGTCTACCTCGACCACAACGCCACGACGCCGGTCGACCCCCGCGTGCTCGAGGCGATGCTGCCCTTCCTGCGCGACGACTACGGCAACCCCTCGAGCCTCCACTGGTTCGGCCAGCGGGCCCGCGCCGCGGTCGAGGACGCGCGCGCGAGGGTGGCGGCCCTCGTCGGAGCCTCGCCGGCCGAGATCGTCTTCACCGCGAGCGGCAGCGAGTCCGACAACATGGCGCTGCGCGGGGTGCTGGCCCGCGCGCCGCGCGGAGCGGCGCGGCCTCGTCACGAGCGCCGTCGAGCACCACGCCGTGCTCCACACGGGGAAGGCCCTGCGCGAGGAGGGCGTCCCGGTGGAGATCGCGCGGGTCTCGGAGGGCGGGATCGTCGATCTCGACGACCTGGCGGCGAAGGTGCAGGACGGGACCGCGCTCGTGTCCCTCATGCTGGCGAACAACGAGACGGGCGTCCTCCAGCCGGTGGCCGAGGCGGCCCGCCTCGCCCGCGCGCGGGGCGCCCTCGTCCACTGCGACGCGGTGCAGGCCGCGGGCAAGGTCCCCGTCGACGTGCGGGAGCTCGACGTGGACCTCCTCACGCTCTCGGCCCACAAGCTCTGCGGGCCCAAGGGCGTGGGCTGTCTCTACGTCCGCCGGGGCACGCCCATGGCCCCGCTCGTGCGCGGGGGCGGCCAGGAGCGCAACCGCCGGGCGGGCACGGAGAACGTGGCCGGCATCGCCGGCTTCGGCGCCGCCGCGCACCTGGCCCGCGAGGGCCTCGCGGAGGAGGCGAGCGCGGCAGGCGGCCCTGCGGGACCTCCTCGAGGAAAAGCTCCTCGCCATCCCCGGCGCCCGGCGCAACGGCACCGATCCCCGGCTGCCCAACACGTCGAACGTGTCGTTCGAGGGCGTCGAGGCCGAGGGCCTCGTCATCGCCCTGGACCTCGAGGGCATCGCGGTCTCGACCGGCGCCGCCTGCGCCGCCGGGGGTGTCGAGCCGTCCCACGTCCTGCGCGCGATGGGCCTTCCCCCGCAGCGCGTGCAGTCCTCGCTGCGCCTCTCCCTCGGCCGCTCGACCACCGCTTCCGACGTCGCCCACGCCGCCGACGTCGTTGCCGCCGTCGTGTCCCGTCTGCGCAAGTAGCAGCGGCCCGGGCTGCGAGCCTCGTCGTCCACCCGCCTCTCAGGGGGGTCTGGGGGGACGAAGTCCCCCCAGAAAAGAGGAAGCTGGCAACAGGCGAAGCCGTATCGGCTGGCTGGTCCCCGCCATGCTGGATGACCGGTGTTCGTTGTGGCGCCCGCCAGTCCCCGGGATGCAGGACTACGGAGCCGTCACCGGCACATGCCTCTCGGCGTGGTAGCTCGAGCGCACGAGCGGGCCCGACTCGACGTGGGCGTAGCCCAGGCCCAGCGCGAAGGACCGGAGCCGCTCGAACTCCTCCGGGGGGTAGTACCGAAGGACCGGCAGGTGCTGGGGCGAGGGCCTGAGGTACTGTCCGACCGTCAGGATGTCGGCGCCCGCGGAGCGAATGGCCCGGATCGTCTCCTCGACCTCGGCCCACTCCTCGCCGAGGCCGACCATGATCCCGCTCTTGGTGAGGAGCCCTGCGTGCTTCGACCTGCTCAGCAGCTCGAGCGAGCGCGCGAAGCTCGCCCCCGCCCGCGCCTGGCGGTAGAGGCGAGGAACCGTCTCGACGTTGTGGTTGAGGACGTCGGGACGTGCGTCCAGCACGACCTGGAGCGCGTCCCACCGTCCCTTGAAGTCGGGGATCAGGACCTCGATGGCACAGGCGGGAACCCGCGCCCGCAGCTCGCGGACCGTGGCGGCGAAGATCCCGGCCCCCCCGTCCGGCTGGTCGTCGCGGTTGACGGACGTGACCACGACGTGGCGCAGCCCCATCCGGGTGGCGGCGTCGGCGACGCGCCGGGGCTCGTCAGGGTCCGGCGGCTGCCCGGGCAGTCCCGTCTTGACCGCGCAGAAGCCACACGCCCGCGTGCAGGTCTCCCCCAGGATCATGAACGTGGCGGTGCCGCGCCCCCAGCACTCGCCGAGGTTCGGGCAGTGGGCCTCCTCGCAGACCGTGTGGAGCTCGAGACCCCGCATGAGGCTCTTGAGGCCCTCGTAGACGGGGCCGTGCGGAGCCCTCGCCCGGATCCAATCCGGTCGCCGGGGAGGCGGAAGGGGGACGCGTGAGCTCACTCTACCTCCGGGTCCTCGTCCTCGAGCTCCTCGTCGTCGTCCCAGTCCTCGTCGTCGTCGAACCCGTCCCCGTCGTCGTCGTCCGGTCCTCGTCGTCTTCCTCCTCGTCGTCGTCCTCGAAGTCGTCATCCTCGATGTCCTCGTCCTCTTCCTCCTCCTCGTCTTCCTCCTCCTCGTCGTCGTCGTCTTCGAAGTCATCGTCCTCGAAGTCGTCATCCTCGACGTCCTCGTCCTCGATGTCCTCGTCCTCGCCGAACCAGAGGATCTCGTTCCGCTCCACGTCGCCTCCTCGGAATCTGACCGGCATTCTACCCCGGGTGCCGCGCCAGCCTGATTCGTATTATCCTCATCCCCGGTCGTTTCGGAGCAGGAGCCCGGCCTGCGGCCCGGGCAGAGGAGAGTCGCGATGATCGTCGCCTGCCCCAGCTGCCAGTCGAGGTACAAGTTCGACGAGTCCAAGCTGGGAGACCGGCCGAAGGTGAAGACGCGCTGCTCGAAGTGCGGGAGCACGATCGAGATCGAGAACCCGCTGCTCGGCTCGTTGACCATGCCAGCCGAGGAGCCGGCGCCTCCCCCGGCCGCCCCACCGACGCCCGCACCTGGACCGGACGAGAGCCTGCGCACGCGCCAGACGCCGACCCAGCCGCCGGCGGACCAGCCCGCAGCGGGATCGGCCACGATCGCGGGCGGCGACGCCCACCGGATGGGCCTGCTCCAGCTGCCGAGGGACAAGAGATTCTCCCTCGCCGTCATCCAGGGCGCCGCGACCGGGCAGATCTTCTCGATCTCGAAGACCCGCACGGTCATCGGGCGCACGGGGGCCGACATCAACCTCGACGACCCCGAGGCCTCCCGCCAGCACGCGGCGGTCGAGATCGTGGGTGACGTGGCCCTCTTGCGAGACCTCGGCTCCACCAACGGGACCTGGATCGACCTCGACCGGATCGAGCAGCACCAGCTCAACAACCAGCAGGAGTTCCGGGTGGGGAGCCACGTCCTGATGTTCATCGTCACCGACGTGGAGTAGGGAGCCTCGACCCGAGGCTGAGCCGAACGCCTCATCGCCAGTTTTTCGCGGCGAGTGGCCCCGCGCGGAAAAACGGCGTGAGCGGACCCCTGTAGCACGCTCGCTTCGTTCGGTTTGGACGGCCGGACGCGTGGCGTTCCCTTTGCACACCTCTCCCTTCGGACAGGAGGGGCTCCGAATGAACCCTGGCGACTCCTTCGTGGTCGCGGCAGGCGAGCTCGACTCGCTTCTCGGCTCGCTTCGCCGTCTCGGCTACACCCTCCTCGGCCCGACGCGGCGCGACGGGGCGATCGTCCTCGACGAGATCGAGGGCGCCGCGGACCTGCCCGTGGGGTGGACCGACGCGCAGGACCCGGGACGCTACCGGCTGCTCCGGAGGCAGGACGGCGCTCTCTTCGGCTACGCGGCCTCGCCCCACGCGTGGAAGCGCTACCTGCACCCCCCGGCCCTCGTCCGCTGGAGGGCGCGCCGCGACGAGGGCCGCGGCTTCACCGCCGAGCCGGAGACGTCGCCTCCTCCCCGCTACGCCTTCGTCGGCGTGCGCCCGTGCGACCTCGCGGCCATCCTCGTCCAGGACCGCGTGTTCCTCGGCGGCCCCTTCGTCGACCCCGCCTACCGCGCCCGCCGCGAGTCGGCCTTCCTCCTCGCCGCCTCCTGCGGCTCCCCCGCCGGGACCTGCTTCTGCTCGTCGATGGGGACGGGACCGAAGGCCGGCCCGGGCTTCGACCTCGCCCTCACCGAGGTGATCGACGAGGGCCGGCACGACCTCGTGGTGGAGATCGGCTCCGACCGCGGGGCGGAGGTGGCCGCGGGCGTGCCCCACCGTCCCGCCGAGGCCCGCGACCTCTACGCCGCCCGGGCCGTGCTGGCGGCGGCGGAGGGGAGCATGAACCAGGGGCTCGAGACGGACGGGCTCAAGGAGATCCTCTACCGCCACTACGAGGACCCCCGGTGGGACGAGGTGGCGAAGCGCTGCCTCGCCTGCGCCAACTGCACGATGGTCTGCCCGACCTGCTTCTGCGCCACGGTCGAGGACGTGACGGACCTCACGGGAGGCGCCACCGAGAGGCGGCGGATCTGGGACTCCTGCTTCTCGCAGGAGTTCTCCTACATCCACGGCGGCAGCGTGCGCACCTCGGGGGGCGCGCGCTACCGGCAGTGGATCACCCACAAGCTGGCGACCTGGCACGACCAGTTCGGCGTCTCGGGCTGCGTCGGCTGCGGGCGCTGCATCACCTGGTGCCCGGTGGGCATCGACATCGCCGAGGAGGCCCGGGCGGTTCGCCGGGGCGAAGCACAAGGGAGCAGGCCGTGACGATCCACACCTTCGAGAAGATCCTCGGGGAGCACCCCTTCTTCAAGGACCTGCCCGCGCCCTACCTGGACACGGTCGTGGGGTGCGTCGCGAACGTCGTGTTCCAGCCGGGGGAGTTCGTCTTCCGGGAGGGGGAGGCCGCCGACCGCTTCTTCGTCGTCCGCGAGGGCAAGGTCGCGGTCGAGGTCTTCGTCCCCAACAAGGGGCCGGTCACCATCGAGACGATCGAGGGCGGCGAGGTGCTCGGCTGGTCCTGGATGTTCCCCCCCTACAAGACCTTCTTCGACGCGCGGGCCATGAACGCCGTCCGCGCGCTCTCGCTCGACGGGTCGTGCCTGCGCACGAAGTGCGAGAAGGACCCGGGCTTCGGCTACGAGCTCCTGAAGCGTTTCGCCCAGCTCGCGATCTCCCGTCTCGAGGCGACCCGCATGCAGCTCCTGGACCTCTATGGCAACGACTGAGCCCTCCTCGGCCACCGTCTCCGCCTCCGACCCGATGCGGCCGGAGCCGTTCGTGGTGCGTCACGTCACGCAGGAGACCGGCGACACCTTCACCCTGACCCTGGCCCCGGTCGGGGGAGCGAAGTTCCGCCCGTTCGCCCCCGGCCAGTTCAACATGCTCTACGTCTTCGGGGTGGGCGAGGTCCCGATCTCGATCAGCGGCGACCCCGCGAGGCCCGAGATCCTCGTGCACACCATCCGGTCCGTGGGAGCCACCACCCGGGCCATGCAGAAGCTGGAGAAGGGCGACTGGGTGGGCGTGCGCGGCCCCTTCGGCACGTCGTGGCCGGTGGACCAGGCCCACGGCCACGACGTCATCCTGATCTCGGGCGGGATCGGCCTCGCCCCCATCCGGCCGGCGATCTACCACGTGCTCCTCCACCGCGCCCTCTACGGCCGGGTGGTGATCCTCTACGGCGCGCGGACCCCGCGGGACATGCTGTACCCGAAGGAGCTGCGCGAGTGGCGCAGCCGCTTCGACGTGGTGGTGGACGTGACCGTGGACCGCGCCACCATGGAGTGGCAGGGCGCGGTGGGGGTGGTGACCAAGATGGTGCAGCGCTCCCCCTTCGACCCCACGAGCGCGATGGCCTTCATCTGCGGCCCCGAGGTCATGATCCGCTACGCCGCCCAGGCCCTCGAGCAGCGGGGCACGTCCGGGTCGAGGATCTTCGTCTCGATGGAGCGGAACATGAAGTGCGCGGTGGGGGTGTGCGGCCACTGCCAGTTCGGGCCGTGGTTCGTCTGCAAGGACGGCCCGGTCTTCCCCTACGACCGGATCCAGCGCTTCTTCGGCCTGCGGGAGGTGTGAGGTGGCGGCGAAGCCGAAGCCGAAGCTGAAGCCGAAGCTGGCCATCTTCAAGTTCGCATCCTGCGACGGCTGCCAGCTCTCCCTCCTCGACTGCGAGGAGGAGCTCCTGGCGGTCGTGGGGGAGATCCAGGTCGCGAACTTCCTCGAGGCCTCGCGCGAGGTCGTGAAGGGGCCCTACGACCTGACCCTCGTCGAGGGCTCGATCACCACGTCGCACGACGCGGAGCGCATCCAGCACGTCCGCAAGCAGTCCCGCTTCCTCGTCACGATCGGGGCCTGCGCCACCGCCGGCGGCATCCAGTCCCTCCGCAACTTCAAGGACGTCCGCGAGTTCACCTCGGCGGTCTACGCGACGCCCGAGTACATCAGCACCCTCGGGGCATCGACGCCGATCTCCCAGCACGTGCGGGTGGACTTCGAGCTGCGCGGCTGCCCGATCAGCAAGGGACAGCTGGTCGAGGTGCTGGGGGCCTTCCTGCGGGGGCGGCGGCCCAACATCCCGACCTACTCCGTCTGCCTCGAGTGCAAGCGCCGGGGTACGGTCTGCGTGATGGCCGCCCACGGCACGCCCTGCCTCGGGCCCGTCACCCAGGCCGGCTGCGGGGCGCTGTGCCCGTCGTACCAGCGCGGCTGCTACGGCTGCTTCGGCCCGTCCGAGTCGCCGAACACCGCCTCCCTCGGCGGCTGGTGGCAGCAGCACCTCGGGGCGACCCGCCCCGACCTCGTCCGGGCCTTCCGCACCTACAACGCCTGGGCCGCCCCCTTCCGGATGGCGAGTGATGCCTATGAGCACGAGCGCACGTAGCAAGACGATCGTCGTCGACGCCCTCGCCCGCGTGGAGGGCGAGGGCGGCCTCACCGTGCAGGTGCGAGGGGGCAAGGTCGCCGACGTCAAGCTCCGGATCTACGAGCCGCCCCGCTTCTTCGAGGCCTTCCTGCGGGGGCGCGACTTCCGCGAGGTGCCGGACGTCACCGCCCGCATCTGCGGGATCTGCCCGGTCGCCTACCAGATGAGCTCCGTCCACGCGATGGAGGCGGCGTGCGGGGTGAGCGTGGGAGGACCGCTGCGGGCCCTGCGGCGCCTCCTCTACTGCGGGGAGTGGATCGAGTCCCACGCGCTCCACGTCTACATGCTCCACGCCCCCGACTTCCTCGGGTACGAGAGCGCCATCCACATGGCGGCCGACCACCCCGACGTGGTCAGAAAGGCGCTCGAGCTCAAGAAGGTCGGCAACGACCTCGTCACTCTCGTCGGCGGGCGCGAGATCCACCCGATCAACGTGAAGGTGGGCGGCTTCTACCGCGTTCCCACGCGGAGGGAGCTCGCGCCGATCGCCGAGCGGCTCAAGCGGGCCCTCGACCTCTCGCTCGAGGCGGTCCGCTTCGCCGCGTCCCTCGAGTTCCCCGACTTCGAGCAGGACTACGAGTTCGTCTCGCTGCGGCACCCCGACGAGTACCCGTTCAACGAGGGGCGGATCGTCTCCAGCAAGGGCCTCGACATCCCCGTCTCCGAGTACGAGGAGCACTTCGTCGAGGAGCACGTCCCCCACGCGAACGCGCTCCACTCGGTCCACACGGGCCACGGGGCCTTCCACGTCGGGCCGCTGGCGCGGTACAGCCTGAACTTCGAACGGCTGCCCGCGCTCGCGCAGGAGGCGGCGCGCGGGGCCGGGCTCGGCACGACCTGCCGCAACCCCTTCAAGAGCATCGTCGTCCGGGCGGTCGAGCTCGTCTTCGCGTGCCACGAGGCGCTGCGCCTCGTCGACGCCTGGGAGCCGCCGGAGCTCCCGGCGGTGGAGGTGGCGCCCCGCGAGGGCACCGGCCACGGGGCCTCCGAGGCGCCCCGCGGGATGCTCTACCACCGCTACCGCATCGACGCGGCGGGGCTCGTGCAGACGGCGAAGATCGTCCCTCCCACCTCGCAGAACCAGAAGACGATCGAGAACGACCTCTGGCACTTCGTGCCCACCGTGCTCCACCTGCCCAAGGACGAGCTCACCTGGAAGTGCGAGCAGGCGATCCGCAACTACGACCCGTGCATCTCCTGCGCCACGCACTTCCTCAAGCTGGACCTGCGCCGGGAGTGATGCCTCCCGAGGCGCCGCGGTCGCCCTCCGCGCGGGCCGGGCATCGCCTCGTGATCGGCGTGGGCAATCCGCACCGGGGCGACGACGGCGCGGGGCGGGCGGTCGCGCGCCACCTCGCCTCCCTCGACGGCAGCGGCCTCGTGGTGCGCGAGTGCAGCGGCGAGACGACCGCCCTCATGAGCGCGTGGACCGGCTTCGACGACGTCGTCCTCGTGGACGCGTGCCGCGGCGCCGGCCCCCCGGGCAGCGTCCACCGCATCGGCCCCGACGACGTCGAGCGCATCGCGAGGCTGCAGCACGCGTCCACTCACTCGCTCGGCGTCGCCGCCGCGATCGGCCTCGCGCGGGCGCTCGGCACGCTCCCGTCGCGGCTCGTCATCTACGCCGTGGAGGCGGGTCATTCGCGCGAGGGAGGGGGCCTCTCGCCGGAGGTCGGTCGCGCGGTCCACGAGATCGTGGCCCTGGTCGTGGGGGACGCTCAGCCGCCGACCGGCGGGTAGCTCCGGGCCGCGGTCACGAGAACGCGGGCCCGCTCGTGGTGCCGACCGGCCGCCTCGGTGCGCCCGAGCCGGTCCAGGGCATCGGCGGTGCGCTCCGAGAGCTCGGCGAAGACGACGGCGCACTGCCGGTCGTGGTCGTTCAGGGGCACCGGCTCCGCGCCGATCCGCCGCACCGCCGCCGGCTCGCCCTCGAGCGCGCGCTCGCCGAGCCTCGCGACCGCCCCCCACGCCTCCTGCCGCGCGGCGCGGTCGAGGGCCGGGCGGTAGACGAACTCGACGGGGACGCGGCAGTCGGAGCCGCGCACGAGCGACTCCGTCGGCGGGAGGGGGCGCCCCATCCAGGCGGCGAGGCCGAGGAAGGCGAGCACGGCCGCCACGCCGTGCCGGATGCGCCCCGAGGCGAGCAGGTCGGCGGTCCGCACGACGGCAAAGGCGGCGAACGGCACGAGCGCCGCGAGCATCGGTGCGCGGAAGCGCGAGAGCGGGTAGAAGACGAGCATGGTGAGCAGGCTCGTGGCCGCGAGCAGGACGAGAGGCCAGACCGACCGCCAGCGGGAGGCGGCGAGGACGAGGCCGAGGAGGCCGAGAGGCCCGGCGAGCGCGAAGGTGAAGGGCAGGCGGAGGACGGGTGCCTCCGCGCGGTACTGGTAGAAGTTGCTGTTGTTCGGGAGCTCGTACCAGTGCCAGGCGGTGGCGAGCTTGCTCCCGAGCTGGCGCAGGTAGCTCGAGAGGTCGGGATGGGTGCGCAGCGCGGCGAGGGCCGCCGGGGCGAAGCGGCCGCCGGATTCGCCCATGATGGCCGCGGCGTGACGGCTCACGGAGAAGCCCCGCTCCGGCCGGGCGTCCTCGGCGTTGGCGTTCACGAAGGTGATGGTCCCGACGCTCGAGAGCGCGAAGGGCCGGACGCCGACCGCCAGGTTGCGGGCCACGGCGGGACCGAGGGCCATGGCGAGACCGAGGGCGAGACCGCCGGCCGCTCGCCGGAGGTCCCGGGGAGTGCGGCGGAGAACGAGGAAGAGGCCGAGCCCCGTCCCGGCCAGCATGAGGGCCACGCTCGACTTGAGCAGGAGGGCGAGGCCGCAGACGAGGCCCACGAGGAGCCACGCCCCGAAGCCCCGCCGCTCGAGCGCCCACACCGTGGCCGCCACCAGCAGGAGCCCGGCGCCGACGATCAACGTCTCGCGGAGGAGGACGAGCTCGTAGTAGAGAAGCGGGCTGCAGAGGACGGTGAGGAAGGCGGTCGTCGCGCCCACCACGTGGCCGAAGAGCCGCCGGGCGAGGAGCAGAAGGAGCACGCCGGTGCCGACGCCGACCAGGAGCTGCCACGCGAAGACGTACCGGACGTCGGGGCCGAAGAGAAGGTAGGTGAGTCCGACGAGATAGGGGTAGAGCGGCTCCTGGTGGAAGGTCGGCCCCCCGTACCAGCGGTCCCAGAGCGCCACCGCCGCCATTTCGCGACTCCCTCCGGGGGGCACGAGCCTCGCGATCTCCGCCGGGTGGTCCCGCAGCCACGCGAACGCGACGTCGGCGTGCCAGAGGTGGACCGGGTGCGCGACCCGCCGCGAGAGCCAGTCGCCCTCGGCGACCGCCCGGCCCCAGCGGTCGAAGAAGCTCATGTCCGACTGCTCCCAGAGGTGCTGGACGAGGTGAGGGCTGCCGGACAGCTCTGCGAAGTACAGGGCACGGGCGAGGACGAGAAGGGCGACGAACACCGCGAGCACGAGGCGCCGCCGGTCCTCGAGCGCGCGCTCGAGCCGCGAGAGGAGCGGCACTCGCAAGTCGTTCACGCCGCCCATGATAGCGAAGGCGCCGCGGCCTTGTCGCGTGCGTCCCGGGGTCGGTCGCTCACTCCCGAGATCCCAGGGCCCCCAGGTCTCCAAATCGACCCGGATCGCTCACGCTGGAGGGCTGTTGAGTCTTTCATCGACATGCTGAATTCCTCAACGCGGAAGGCAACCCACTGTTGTGAATGGGTTTGGACAAGAACTCCACGTGGGCCGCTCGGGGATCGACGAGATCTTCAACACCATCCGGGGAAGGCGTTGAACTTCCTGTCGCTTGCAGTTCCCCTTTGTTTTCAGTCGATTGCGAGCTTCTCAACACCTCGACCCAACGGTGGGACTCGGTCTTGCAATAGGGGGTGGTCGGAGGTGCGGTCATGACTGTCATGCTCGTTCTTGCGTTCTTCGTTGCTCTCATCACCATGGACTACCTGGTGACCCGTCACCGGCTCGCGCGTGAGTCCAGGGCCCTCGCCACCGCGGCGATGCCCTCCGTCGAGCCCGCCTGGGTGGCCGGCTACCAGATGCCGGAGTCCCTCTACTACCACCGCGGGCACACCTGGGCCCGCCCGCTGGACGCCAACACCGTCCTCATCGGCGTCGACGACTTCGCCCGCCGCCTGATTGGGACCGCCGCCACCGTCCAGTCCCCCTCGCGCGGCGACTGGCTCCACCAGGGCGGGCGCGCCTTCGCCATGAAGGTCAACGGCAAGGCAGCCACGCTCGTCTCGCCGGTCGAGGGCGAGGTCGTCGAGGTCAACCCCGAGCTCGGCGGCAAGCCGGACCTCGCCGGCGAGGACCCCTACGGCCGCGGCTGGGTGCTCAAGGTGAAGGCCCCCAACCTCGCCGACAACCTCCGGAACCTCCTCTCGGGCCGTCTCGCCCGCAAGTGGATGGAGGACAGCCGCGAGGCCCTCGAGGTGCGGCTCATGGCGTTCTCCGGCTCGGTGCTGCAGGACGGCGGCGAGCCCGCCTCCGACCTGGGCGACCACCTGCCGTCGGCGGACTGGGAGCGCCTCGTCCACGAGTTCCTGCTCACCTAGGGCGCCGACACCACCCCTCTGAGGAGACAAGGAACCATGGCCCTGATGATGCCCAACCCGAAGTCGCGGGCCCTGCTCTTCGACGTCACCCGCTGCGTCGGCTGCCACGAGTGCGCCAAGGCCTGCAAGGCCTCGCACGAGTTCCCCGGCACCGGCGAGGAGACGGAGCTCGACGCGACCACCTACACCGTGGTCCTCGACAAGGGCGAGGACCGCTACCTGCGCCGCATGTGCATGCACTGCGCCGACCCGAGCTGCGTGAGCGCGTGCCCGGTCGGCGCTTTCACCAAAACCGAGCTCGGCCCGGTCGTCTACGACGCCTCGAAGTGCATGGGCTGCCGGTACTGCATGATCGCCTGCCCCTTCAACGTGCCGCGCTACGAGTGGTCGAAGCCGATCCCCGTCGTCCGCAAGTGCGACGGCTGCTTCGAGCGGCAGAAGGACGGCAAGCCGACCGCGTGCACCGAGGCCTGCCCGGCCGAGGCGACGGTCGGCGGCACCCGCGAGGAGATGCTGGCCGAGGCGAAGAAGCGCCTCGCCGAGAACCCCGGCGCGTACCACCCCGTGATCTACGGCGAGCACACGGTGGGAGGCACGAACGTCTTCGTCCTCTCCCCCGTCCCCTTCGAGCAGCTCGGGATGAAGGTCGGCCTCGGCAACGACCCGATGCCGAACCTCACCTGGGCGGCGCTGTCGAAGATCCCCAAGGTCGTGGCCGGCGGCGCCGTGGGCCTCTCGGCGATCTACTGGATCACCCACCGGCGCGAGGAAGTTGCGGCCGCCGAGCACGGCGAGAAGGAGTGACACCATGCGACTGCCCAAGCTGCTGAGGCCTTTCCAGCCTCTTCTCACGCCCATCAACCCCAACGACCGCTTCCGCCCCGGCTTCTGGACGTACCTCTTCGGCGTGATCCTCGCCGCCGGCGCGGTCGTCACCGTCCTGCGCTTCTGGAAGGGCCTCGGCGCGGTCACGAACCTCTCCGACCGGTTCCCCTGGGGGCTGTGGATCGGGTTCGACGTGCTGTGCGGGGTGGCTCTCGCCGCCGGCGGCTTCACGATCACGGCCGCCGTCTACGTCTTCAACCTGAAGCGCTTCAAGCCGATCGTGCGGCCGACGGTCCTCACCGCATTCCTCGGCTACACCCTGGTCGCGGTCGGCCTCATGTACGACCTCGGCAAGCCCTGGAACATCTGGCACCCGATCATCATGTGGAACCCGCGCTCGCCGATGTTCGAGGTGGGCTGGTGCGTGATGCTGTACCTCACGGTCCTCGCCCTCGAGTTCTCGGGCGTCGTGTTCGAGAAGCTCGGCTGGAGGAAGGCGATCGCCGTGCAGCACGCGGCGACGGTGCCCCTGGTGATCGCGGGCGTCATCATCTCGACCCTGCACCAGTCCTCGCTCGGCACGTTCTACCTGATCACCCCGGGCAAGCTCCACCCGCTCTGGTACACGCCCTTCCTGTCCTGGATGTTCTACTTCTCCGCGATCGCGGGCGGCCTCGCGATGATGATCGTCGAGTCGCGCCTCTCCTCCCGGGCCTTCGGAAGGGGGCTCGAGATGCCGCTCCTGCAGTCGCTGGCCAAGGGACTCGTCGTCGCCCTCGGCTTCTACGCCACGGTGCGCCTCGCCGACATGGCGCGCCTGGGGGTCCTCGGCGAGATCTTCGCCGGGAGCCGCGAGGCCCGGTTCTTCCAGCTCGAGATGGCGATCGGGGTTATCCTCCCCATGGTGCTCCTTTCGCTGCCGGCCGTCCGCCGCAACTCCGAGAGGCTGTTCCGGGCGTCCGTCCTCGTGGTGGCCGGCCTCGTGGTGAACCGCCTGAACGTGAGCCTCACCGGCTTCGAGGGGACCCAGGGAGGCCACTACGTCCCGAGTGTCGCCGAGGGGATCATCACGCTGATGCTGGTGGGGATCGGCATGGCCGTCTTCGGCCTCGCCGTGCGCTTCCTCCCGATCATGGAGAAGGTCGAGGAGCCCGAGCTCGTGGCCCGGTCGGAGGCGCCCGCCGGCACGCTGGCCGCCGTACCCGTGAGGAGCTGACCACGCCGCTGCGAACCGCTACCTCCGTCGCGAGGCGCCTCCAGCCCTGGAGGCGCCTCGCGGTCCGCATGGGCCTCGGCCTCGGGCTCGGGGCCGCGGCCATTCTCTGGGTCGCCGACCAGCTGAGCCTCGACCGCCAGCGCGCGCAGCTCGAGGACCTGGTCGGCATCTCCGCCGACCGCGTGGCGGAGACCGTCCACCGAGCCGCCCACGACGGCATGCTCAGCAACGACGCCGACGGCGTGCGTCGCATCATCGAGAACATCGCCGGCCAGGAGGGCGTCGACCGGGTCCGCATCTACAACAAGGAGGGGCGTGTCCGCGTCTCCTCCCGCCCCCGCCGAGGAAGGGACGATCGTCGACAAGCGCTCCGACGAGTGCATCGCCTGCCACGCGGGCGAGCAGCCCAAGGCGGGCCTCGAGCGCCAGGACCGCATCCGGATGCTCCCGGGGTCGAACGGCGGGCGCGTCCTCGGCATCATCACCCCCATCTACAACGAGCCCAAGTGCACGGCCTGCCACGTGCACCCGGCGTCGCAGCGGGTCCTCGGCATCCTCGACGTGCGGCTCTCGATGGCCCAGGCCGACGCCGTGCTCGCCACCTCCGAGCGGCAGATGCAGTACGGGCTCTTCGCCACCGGCATTGCGGTGCTCCTGCTCAGCTTCCTGATGCTGTGGGCCTTCGTCCTGCGCCCGGTGAAGCGGCTGCGCAAGGCCATGGAGCGGGCCGGCGAGGGGGACCTCACCGCGCGCGTCCCCGTGCGCTCGAGCGACGAGATGGGCGGGCTCGCCCGCTCCTGGAACGACATGACGGGCGACCTCAAGCAGGCCCGCGAGGAGCTGGAGGGCCTGAACCGCACGCTCGAGCAGCGGGTCGAGGAGAAGACGCACCAGCTCGAGCAGACGCACCGCCAGATGGTGGTGGTCGAGAAGATGGCCTCGCTCGGCAAGCTGGCCGCGGTCGTGGCCCACGAGATCAACAACCCGCTGGCCGGCATCAAGACCTACGCGCGGCTCCTCCGGCGGCAGTTCGCGGCCGGGGCGGCGCCGCCCCCCACCCCCGAGCAGGCGGCCGAGACCGACCGCATCCTGCAGATGGTGGACTCCGAGGCCGGCCGCTGCGGCGACATCGTGCGCAACCTCCTCGCGTTCAGCCGGCAGTCCGGCGCGCGCCTGGCCGAGGAGGACCTCGCCCCCGTGATCGAGCGGTGCCGCATGCTGCTCAAGCACCAGGCCGAGATGCTCGGCGTCACGCTCGAGACGCGGGTGGCACCGGACCTCCCGAAGGTCGTCGTCGACGCGGCCCAGATCCAGCAGGTGATCCTCGCCCTCGCGATGAACGCTCTCGAGGCGACGCCCTCCGACGGCCGCGTCTCGATCGAGGCCGCGGGCGACGGCGACGGCGTCCGGATCGTGATCGCCGACACGGGCTGGGGCATCCCGAAGGAGCACCTCGACCGCATCTTCGAGCCGTTCTTCACCACCAAGGAAGCGGGCAAGGGCGTGGGGCTCGGTCTCGCCGTCGTCTACGGGATCGTCACCGGGCACCACGGGACGATCGACGTCCAGTCGGAGCCGGGCCGCGGCACCACCTTCACCGTCCGCCTGCCGGCGCGCCAGCCGGAGAAGGCGGAGACGACCCGGGGAGAGGGCGAGGGCACCCCGGCCCTCGCGGGAGACCAGGCATGAGCGCGACGACCGGCATCGCCCCCGGCACGCTGCGGATCCTGATCGTCGACGACGAGACGATCGTGCGCGACTCGCTCGGGGCCTGGTTCCGCCAGGACGGGCACCGGGTGGACGTGGTGGAGAGCGGCAAGGAGGCCCTGCACCTCGTCAGCGCGAACCGCTACGACATCGCCTTCCTCGACATCAAGATGCCGGGGATGGACGGCCTCGAGCTGCAGACGCGGCTCGCCGCCGCCGACCCCGAGCTGAGCATCGTGCTCATGACGGCCTACGCCTCGGTGGACACCGCGGTCAAGGCCATGAAGAACGGGGCCTACGACTACATCGTCAAGCCCTTCGACCCCGACGACCTCTCGATGCTGGTCAAGCGCGCGGCCGAGCACCGCTCCCTGCGGGCCGAGAACGTGCGCCTCAAGAAGAGCCTCGAGAGCCAGGCCGAGGCACCGCCGCTGCTCGGCACGTCGGCCGCCATGCGCCACGTGCAGGAGCTCGTCGAGACGGTCTCCCTCTCGGACGCGACCGTCCTCATCACCGGCGAGTCGGGCACGGGCAAGGAGGTGGTGGCGCGGGCCATCCACGGCGCCTCCCCCCGCCGCTACAACCCGATGGTGGTCGTCAACTGCGGGGCCCTGCCCGAGGGGATCCTCGAGAGCGAGCTCTTCGGCCACGAGGCGGGCGCCTTCACCGGGGCCCGCGCCCGCCACAAGGGCAAGTTCGAGGCGGCGGAGGGCGGGACGGTCTTCCTCGACGAGATCGGCGAGGTGAGCCCGAAGGTGCAGGTGGAGCTGCTCCGCGTCCTCGAGGAGAAGGTGGTGACCCGCCTCGGGGGCACGACCCCGGTGAGCGTCGACTTCCGGATCATCTCGGCCACCAACCGCGACCTCGAGGCGGCGGTGAAGGCCGGGGCGTTCCGCGAGGACCTCTACTGGCGGCTCAACGTCGTCCACGTCCACATCCCGCCGCTGCGCGAGCGGCCCGAGGACCTGCCGGTGCTCGCCGAGCAGTTCCTCGCGAAGTTCGCCCAGTCGATGAGCCGCAAGCCCATGCGGTTCTCCCCCGAGGCGCTCGACGCCCTCGCCGCCTACCCCTGGCCCGGCAACGTCCGCGAGCTGCAGAACGCCATCGAGCGCGCGGTGGTGGTCGGCCGCGGCGACGTCGTGCAGGCTTCCGACCTTCCGCTGCGGATCACGCAGGCGCCGTCCTCCGGGCCGGGCCCCGGCTCTCTCGCCGAGGCCGAGCGCGCCCACGTCCAGGCCGTCCTCGACGCGAGCGGCTGGAACATCACGAAGGCCGCGCGGATCCTCGACGTGGACCGGGTGACGCTCTACAACAAGATCCGCAAGTACGAGCTCAAGAAGCCGGAGAGCGCGGGCTGAGGCGGCCTTGTTCGAGGCGGCCCGTCTCGCGGAGGCGGTCGACCTGCTGCCCATCGGGGAGCTGCCGCCGGGCACGCTCGAGCGGCTGGCTTCGCGGCTGAGCCGCAAGGTGGAGGTCGCCTGCCACGTGCTGGCCGGCGCCGAGCTTCCCCTCCGGCGAATCCCCAACCGCGACCAGCTCGACGCGAACGCGCTCCTCGAGGCGGTCGAGGCCCGGGCGTCGAGCGACACCCGCCTCGTGGTCGGCGTCGCCGGGGACGACATCGCGGTCCCCCTCTTCACGTTCGTGTTCGGCCTCGCCCGGCAGGGGGGACGCGCCTGCGTCGTCTCCCTGCTCCGCACGGACCCCTCGTTCTACGGCCTGCCGCCGGACCCCGAGCTGCGGGACGAGCGCGCGATCGCCGAGGTCCTCCACGAGCTCGGGCACCTCGCGACCCTCGAGCACTGCCCGGACCGCGGCTGCCTCATGAGCTTCGCCGGCAACATCGAGCGGGTGGACACGCGGGGAAAGCACTTCTGCGCGTCCTGCGCCGAGCGGCTCCCCCACTGGCTGCGCGGGGGGTCCCGACCCGCGTGACGGCTACTGCGCTTGAGGCGGCGAGTCAGTGCCCTTGAACAGCTTGTCGAGCCTGTCGGCCAGCTGGGCGGCCCGGGCTTCGGCTCTTTCTTTGTGGTCGAGGAAGGTGCGGGCCAGCTCGTCCTTGCCCCGGCCGACGATGCCGGTGACGAGGGCGAGGCGCCGCACGACGACGTCCGTCTCGCCGCCCGCCTCGACGACGATCGGCCAGGCCTGCGCCTCCAGGGCGCCGAGCGCGTGCTGGACCTCGCGGAGGTCGTACCCCTCGGCCGCGCGCTCCCCGGCGATTGCCCGGACGTGGGCGACGAAGGGAGCGGGGCCGCCCGCGCGGGCCGCCTCGAGGAACGCGGCGACGAGGAGCTCGACGCGCCCCCGCCGCGCCGCGACCGGCGCGTCCCGGTAGTGCGGGGCGTCCTGGGCCAGCAGGGAGGCCTCGAGGCCCGAGGCGATCGCGCCGGCGCGCGCGGAGAGAAGGGAGGCGAGAGTGGCATCCATGGCGGTCTCCTGGCGACGCCGCAATTCTATAGCGCCGGCCCCCGTCGGGAGAGAGCGCGCGCCGGGCCGATCCAATCGACTGAAGGCGATCCAGTCGATTGGATGGCTTCTCCGGTAGGGCACGGGGTGGCCTCTCATCCGTCAGCACTTACGGCTCGGAACGGGTGGCACGAGACCTGCATAGAGTACTGTCGACCCCGTTTTTTCAAACGAGTCAAAGGGGACCAGGACACGATGCAGCCGGTCCCAGAAATCGTTCTTTTGACGAGGAGTTGAACCGAGATGAGACAATCCGTAAGAGCGTTCGTGGCGATCGCGATCCTGTTGCTGGTCGCCTCCCCGCTGCTCGCCCAGACGTCGGGGCGTATCCAGGGCACCGTCACCGACAACTCCGCCGCGGGAATTCCCGGCGTCGTCGTGACGGCCAGCAGCCCCAGCCTCCAGGGGGTCCAGACGACCACCACCGACCAGAGCGGTGAGTTCCGCTTCCCGTCGGTGCCCCCGGGCACCTACACGGTCCGGGTGGAGCTGTCCGGCTTCAAGACCGTGAACCAGACCGGCGTCGTGGTCGGCCTCGACCGCACCGTGACCCTCCCGGTCAGGCTCGAGGTCGCGACGGTGTCCGAGACGATCGAGGTGACCGGCGAGTCGCCGGTAATCGACACCACGAGCACGACCACGGGCGTCAACGCCACCTCCGACCTCTTCGACCGCCTCCCGGTCCGCCGCGACATCTACGCGATCGCGCGCGTGGCCGCGGGCACCCAGGACGATGGCGTCGGCATGGTCGTCTACGGCTCCACCGGCGCCGAGAACAACTACATCATCGACGGCCTCAACACGACGGGCGTCGAGGTCGGCGACCAGGGCAAGACCCTCAACTTCGACTTCGTCGAGGAGATCGAGGTCAAGACGGGCGGCCTCCCCGCCGAGTACGGCCGCATGACGGGCGGCGTCATCAACGTCCTCACCAAGTCGGGCGGCAACCAGTTCAAGGGCGACGTCTTCGGGTTCTACGAGGGCGGCTCTCTCCAGAGCGACGACAGCACGGCCGACCTCCGTCCCGAGACCACGACCACCGTCACTGACATCAACAACCGTTGGGACTTCGGCGGCGACCTCGGCGGCTACCTGGTCAAGGACAAGCTCTGGTTCTTCGGCGCCTACAACCGGACGAACCGCACCGACGACATCTCGGTGATCCGGCAGCTGAGCACGCCCGGCAGCCCGGTCCCCGGCTCGGTCATCGCCCGCGACACGAAGCGCGACCTCTTCGCCGGCAAGCTGACCTGGAGCCTCAGCCCGAACCACAACATCACGGGCTCGATCTTCGGCGACCCCGGCGAGATCACCGGCCCCGTCTTCACCGTCGCCGGCCCCGCGATCACCTGGGACGGCGTCAACAAGATCGGGAGCACCGACATGGTGGCCCGTTACGACGGCACATTCAGCAACACCTTCCTGATCCGCGCCATGTACGGCCGCCACCAGGAGGAGAGCACGATCGACGGCGCGGGCAAGTCGATCCCGCAGCTCATCAACCAGACGGTCAGCCCGACCTCCGTCGCCAACGGCTTCGGCTTCCACCAGGACCAGGAGTTCACCCGTGACGTCTTCAAGCTCGACCTCACGAAGTTCCTGGGCAAGCACGAGATCAAGATCGGCGGCGACTACGAGCTGACCAACACGATCAACAACAACTGGAACGGTGGCGGCGGCCAGCGCATCTACCAGCTGCGGCAGGCGTCGACCGGCATCGTCTACTACCGCCACCGCTACTACATCAACGACCAGGCCTCGGGCTACGTGCGCAGTGACCCGACCACGTGGCAGATCGCGGCCCCGCTCACCTCCGAGCCCCGCTCGAAGAGCTACTCCGCGTACTTCCAGGACAGCTGGAAGGTCACCTCGTACATCACCTTGAACCTCGGCGTGCGCTACGAGCTGCAGGACGTGCAGGATCGGTTCGGCGAGAGCGCGTTCAAGCTCGACCAGAACTGGGCCCCGCGCCTCGGGTTCATGTGGGACGTCACGAAGAACGGCAAGAGCAAGCTCTACGCCAACTTCGGCCGGTTCTACGAGAACGTGCCGCAGGACATCAACATCCGCGCGTTCGGTGGGGAAGTGCAGGCGTTCGCCTACAACTTCAGCTCCAACCCGAGCGACATCTTCCACGACCCCTCCGCCCCCTCCCGCGCGAGCACCCTCGGCGGCGCCACGCCGGTCGACCCCGAGCTCAAGGGCCAGTACATCGACGAGTACCTCGGGGGATTCGAGTACGAGGTGGCGCCCAATTTCGTCCTCGGCACCAAGTTCACCTACCGCACCCTCGGCCGGGCGATCGAGGACTTCCTCGTCGACCAGGATGGCAACTACGCGATCGCGAACATGGGCGAAGGCACCCTCGGCAAGACCATCTACTTCTACGACTACGTGGGCTCGGCGCCGGCGCCCAAGGTCGACCGCAAGAACTACAGCTGGGAGGTCACGGCCCGGAAGCGCTTCTCCAACAACTGGCAGTTCCTGGCGAGCTACGTCTGGACGAAGCTCGAGGGCAACTACGACGGCCTCTTCCAGAACTCGACGGGCCAGCTCGACCCGAACATCAACTCGGCCTTCGACTACGCCGACTTCCTGATCAACGCCCAGGGGCCGCTCTCCGCCGAGCGCAAGCACCAGTTCAAGTTCGACGGCAGCTACCAGTTCTCGGGCGCCCTCGACGGCCTGAACGTCGGCTTCAGCACCTACTACTACTCGGGCCTGCCGCTCAACGCCTACGGCTACTCCTTCGGGTACGCCAACTGGGAGTACTACCTCGTGCCGCGCGGCTCGCTGGGCCGCGGCCCGAGCGACTGGGAAGCCGACCTGCACCTGAGCTACCCGATCAAGGTCGGCCAGAAGGCCCGGATCAACTTGATCGCGGACGTGTTCAACCTGTTCAACCGCCAGGCCATCGCGCAGTACGACGAGCGGTACAACCTGGTGTCCGACGGCGATCCCTGCGCGGGCATCCCCGACGGCCTCTGCGGCGCCGGCGGCGGCATCGCGTACATCCCGGACACGACCGACCCTGTGGGTGCCATCCCCAACCCGCGGGCGAGTGCCACCAACCCCGACTATCTCGACAAGGGCGTCGCGTTCACCCAGCCCTTCAGCCTCCGGCTCGGCGTTCGCTTCACGTTCTAGCCGTCACGACGTCGTGACGGAAGGGGCCCCGCTCCGGCGGGGCCCCTTCCCTTTTCGGGGGCCACCCTTTATGCTCGCGGCTCCCGCCGACCCGAGGCCATGACCCGACCGAAGACGCGCGTCCTGCTGATCGCCGCCCTCGGCGTGGCCACGGCCCTGGCCGCGCTCGCCTGGTGGCGCGGCGGGCGGTCGCAGCCCGCCGCGCATGGGGGCGTGGGCGTCGTTCCCGCGATCGAGCGGCTGGCCCGGGACGGCCGGCCGGTGATCTTCGTCGGGCTGGACGGGGCCGACTGGCAGCTCCTCGACCAGTACGTCGCGAAGGGAGCCATGCCGCAACTCGCCCGGCTCGTGGCGGAGGGGGCCGGCGGAGCGCTCGAGACGATCCACCCGCCGCTCTCCCCCATCGTCTGGACGAGCATGGTGACCGGTGTCTCGCCGCTCGAGCACCGGGTCCTCGACTTCACCCGCTTCTCGCCCGGCAGCGGCCTCAAGGAGCCGATCACGAGCGACGAGAGGCGCGCGCCCGCGGTTTGGAACATGGCCGGCTATGCCGGCCGGACGAGCGCCACGTTCGGCCTGTGGGCCACCTACCCCGCCGAGCACGTGAACGGGCTCCTCGTCTCGGACCGGTTCAGCGGCTTCCTGTACTCGGAGAAGGAACCGCCGCCCGGCGTCGTCTTCCCCGCCGAGCGCGAAGGCTGGGCCCGGGACACCCTGCGCGCGGTGGAGGAAGCCACGGGCGACGAGGCGCTGCGCGCCTACCTGCCCTGGCTCTCCCGCGAGGAGTACCTCCGCCTCGAGAGGGAGAAGAAGGCCGACCCGTACGCCCACCCCGTGACCGCGCTGCGGCGGATCCTCGTGCAGACGGAGGTCTACCACCGCCTCGCCACGGAGTGGATCGAGAAGGAGAAGCCCGATCTCGCGATCGTGTACTTCGAGGGCACCGACAGCATCGGCCACACCTTCGCCCCTTTCGCGCCGCCGCGGCAGCCCACCGTCTCGGAGGAGGACTACGCGCGCTACTCCGGGGTGCCGGAGCTCTACTTCCGGCACGTGGACGCGCTCCTCGGCGCCTACCGCGCCCTCGCGGAGGCGCGGGGAGCCGTCCTCGTCCTCGCCTCGGACCACGGGTTCTTCTGGGGCGAGGGGCGGCCGAAGGAGCTCTCGAGCTTCGCCCACGCGACCGCCGGCAAGTGGCACCGCAAGGACGGCCTCTACCTCGCGTGGGGGCCGGGCATCGCGCCCGCCCCCGGCCACCCGCACCGCGCCGGCGCGACGCAGGTCGCGGCCACTCTCCTGGCCCTCCTCGGCCTCCCGCGCGGCCTGGGGCTGGCGGAGCCGGTCCTGCCGGGCGTCCCCGCCCCCGCCGGCAAGGCCGTCCACTACGCGGAGCACTACCGGCCCGCGACGCCATTGGCCACGACGAGCGCCGAGGGCGACGCCGAAGCGATCGAGAAGCTCAAGGCCCTCGGCTACATCGGCGCCGGCGAGGCCACGTCGGCCCCGGCCGGGGCGGCGGGCAGCACGCGCACGGCCGGCTCGTGGAACAACGAGGGCCTCGTGCTGCGCGCCGAGGGCCGAAAGGAAGCCTCGGTCGCCGCGTTCGAGAAGGCGCTGGAGCTCGACCCGAACCTCGCGTCGGCGCTGTGGAACCTGAGCGACGTGCTGAGCCAGCTGAAACGAGAGCCGGACCGCTCGGACGCCCTCCTGGTGCAGGCCTTCGCGACGGGCCTGCCCGAGGCCCGGCGCTTCCTCGTCGAGCGAGCGATCGAGTACCACCGGGCGGGCGACGCGGCGCGCAGCCTGCGCCTGCTGGACGCCGCCCTCTCGGCGCGCGACGACGAGCCCGAGGCCTGGCTCTTCCGCGGCCGCTACCGCATCGAGTCGGGCAACTGCCGCGGGGCGCTCGCGGACTTCCGGCAGGCGACGGCCCTCGCCCCCGCGAGCGCCGCCGGGTACGCGTCCGAGGGCCTCGCGCACCTCTGCCTCGGGGACCGCGCGGCGGCCCGGCGCAGCCTCGAGCGCTCGCTCCAGCTCGACCCGGCGCAGCCTCGAGTGAGGGAGTTCCTGAGCCGTCTCTGATCTCTTCGGAAGGAGGACCCCGCGATGCCCTTGCTGCTCGCCCTCGCCGCCGCCCTCGTCCTGCAGGCCCCGGCCGTGGACGACCCGCGCGACGCCCAGGAGGCCGTCAAGCACTATCGCGCGGGCAAGGACGCCCTCGCCCACGAGAAGTACGCCGAGGCCGAGGCCGAGTTCCGGCTCGCGGCAAGGCTCGACCCGCTTCTCGTCGCCGCGCACCACGGCCTGGGGCAGACCCTGATGGTGACGAAGCGCTACCCGGAAGCCGTCGACGCGTTCCTCGCCGCGCGGGACGCCTTCACGCGGGGCCAGGCGCAGGCGGCGGGCAACGAGATGGCCACGCAGCGCCGGCTCGACAACCAGATCCGGGCGCTCCAGGACGACGTGGCCGCCGCCCGGCGCTCGGGCGGCTCGAGTGCCGCGTCGGTCCAGGCCGCGATCGTCCGCAACGAGGACCAGATCAAGACGCTCCAGTCCCTGCGCAACCGGGGCAGCGACGGGACGCTGCCTGTGCCGCACTGGCTGTCCTTCGCCCTCGGCAGCGCCTACTTCCGCGCGGGCGACCTCGCCAAGGCCGAGCAGGAGTACCGCGCCGCCCTCGCCCAGAAGCCGGATCTCGGGGAAGGCCACCTCAACCTGGCCGTCGTCTGCATGCTGACCGGCCGGCTCGACGAGGCCGACCGGGAGGTGGCGCTCGCGGAGAAGGCGGGCGTCAAGGTTCCCCCGGGCCTGAAGGACGACATCGCGAAGCGCCGCACGCCGGCCCCCTGAGCGGCCGGGTCGCCCCGCCCGCGCGGCTATACTGGCGGGATCGTGCGCATCGTGGTCGCCATGTCCGGGGGGGTCGACTCCTCCGTGGCCGCCGCCCTGCTGAAGGCGGAGGGCCACGAGGTCGTCGGGGTGTCGATGCAGCTCCACGACCAGACGGAAGGGGCGGGCCCCTCCTTCGGCCGCTGCTGCGCCCTCGACGACGTCCACGACGCGAAGGCGGTGGCCGCGCGTCTCGGGATCCCCCACTACGTCGTGAACCTCGAGCGGAGCTTCGAGGACGGCGTCGTCACGCCCTTCGTGCGCGACTACCTCGCGGGGCGGACGCCGCTGCCCTGCGCGCGGTGCAACACGGAGGTGAAGTTCGCGAGCCTCCTCGAGAAGGCGCGGGGCTTCGGCGCCTCGCAGGTGGCCACGGGCCACTACGCGCGCAAGGACCGCGAGGGCGAGGGCGGCCGCTTCCGGTTGCGGAAGGGCCGGGACGCCGCCAAGGACCAGTCGTACTTCCTCTTCGGCCTGACCCAGGAGCAGCTCGCGGCCGCGCTCTTCCCGGTGGGCCACCTCGAGAAGGCGGAGGTGCGGGCTCTCGCCCGCGAGGCGGGGCTGCCCGTCGCCGGGAAGGCCGAGAGCCAGGAGATCTGCTTCGTGCCCGACGGCGACTACGCGGCCTTCGTCGAGAGGGCGGCGCCCGCCGCGGACCGCTCCGGCCCGGTCCTCGACCGGGCGGGGCGCGAGCTGGGGCGCCACGGGGGTGTCCACCGCTTCACGGTCGGGCAGCGGCGGGGGCTGGGCCTCACCTCGGTGCGGCCGCTCTACGTCCTCCGGGTCGAGCCGGAGGCGCGCGCGGTCGTGGTGGGGGACGAGGAGGAGCTCCTCGCGGACCGCCTCGTGGCCCGGGACGTGAGCTGGCTGTCCGTTCCCGAGCCGCCGGGCCCCCTCCGGGCCCGCGCCCGCATCCGGTACCGCCACGCGGAGGCGGAGGCCGGGGTCCGCCCCCTGGCCGGCCGCCGCGCCGAGGTGCGCTTCGACGCGCCGCAGCGGGCGATCACCCCGGGGCAGGCCGTCGTCTTCTACGACGGCGAGGTCTGCCTAGGCGGCGGCTTCATCGAGTGAGGGCGCCGCGAGGCTGGGCCAGGCTAGGCGCTCCTCCGGCCCAAGTTCAGCAGAGCCTCTCGGGCCGCTTCCTGCTGGGCGGACTTCTTCGAGGTGCCCTCGCCCGACGTGACGGTGCCGTCGTCGAGGCGGCACTCGACGACGAAGCGGCGGCGGTGGCTCGGGCCCTCCTCCGCGACCACGACGTAGCGCGGCACCGGCCGGCCCTCGCCCTGCAGGCGCTCCTGCAGCCGGCTCTTCGGGTCCTCGCCCGCCTCCTCCGGCGCCTCGACTCCCCGTGTGAACTCGGCACGCACGAAGCGGTGGGCGGTCTCGAAGCCCCCGTCCAGGTAGAGGGCCCCGACGAGGGCCTCGTACGCGTCCGCCCAGAGCGCCGCTTTCTCCCGGCCGCCCGTCTTCTCCTCGCCCCGCCCGAGGAGGATCAGCTCGGGCAGGCCCAGCTCGGCGGCGCGCCGGGCCAGGCTGGGGGCGGACACGAGCTGAGCGCGGCGCCGGCTCTTCGTCCCCTCCGGCCCCTCGGGGTCCCGACGGTGCAGGAGGTCGGTCACGACCAGCCCGACCACGGCGTCGCCGAGGAACTCGAGCGCCTCGTTGTCGGCGGGGCGCGGGGCGACGGCCTCGTTGGCCCGACTGGCGTGGGTGAGCGCCCGGTCGAGGAGCGCGAGGTCGGCGAAGCGGTGGCCGGTTCTCTCCTCGAGCGCGTGCAGCGCCTCCTCGCGCTCCCCCGTCACGCCGGACCCGGCTCCGGGACGACCTTGAGCACCACGAGCGTCATGTCGTCGTGGGGCAGGGCCTCGCCCACGAACGCCCGGACCTCCTCGAGGATCCGCTCCTTGAGCTCCTCGCTGCTCAGCCCGCGGCCGTCCTCCAGGATCCGCCGGAGCCGGCTCTCGCCGAAGAGCTCGGACCCGGGGTTCATGGCCTCCGACAGCCCGTCGGTGAAGAAGAGGAAGAAGTCGCCGGGCTCGAGCGGCACCTCGTCCTCCTCGAGGATCTTCTCGAAGCGGTCGCCGGCGTCGAGGCCGAGCCCGAGCCCCGCCGGGGTGAGGACGCGGGTGCGGCCCGTCCGCGCCTCGAGGTGGATGAGCGGGTTGTGGCCGGCCCGGGCGTAGCGCATCCGCCGCGCCGCCGTGTCCACCACCGCGTAGGTCATGGTCACGAACGAGCGTGAGTCCATGTGCGCGGCCAGGATGCGGTTGGCCTCGCAGAGCAGCTTCGCCGGCGACTCGTAGATGCGCGAGAGCGAGAGCACGAGGCCCTTGAGCTCGGCCATGTAGAGGGCGGCGGAGGTGCCCTTGCCCGAGACGTCAGCCACGAGGACTCCCATCCGCGTCGGGCTCAAGGGCAGGAGGTCGAAGTAGTCGCCGCCCACCTCGGCGGCGGGCAGGCACAGCGCCGCCACCCGGAGGCCGGGCAGCGAGGCGAGGTCCTTCCCCGGCAGCAGGCTCATCTGGATCTGGCGGGCGATGCGAAGCTCCTCCTCCAGGCGCTCCTTCTCGACCTGCTCGACCATCAGCTGCTGGATGCCTCGCGACATGAGGTTGAACGACTCGGCCAGCTCGCCGAGCTGGTCGCGCGAGCGGATCCGGATCTGGTAGCTGAAGTCGCCCTGCCGGAGCCTCTGGGTCCCGACCGAGAGCGCGTGGACGCCCCGGGTGATCGACCGCGCGAGGAGGAGGCCGAGGACGAGCGCCACCGCGTACATCACGACGAAGACGAGGCCCAGGATGCCGAGGGCGTACATCAGGTAGTCCGGGACGCTGCGCCCGCGGGCGTCGCGCGGCACCTGGATGGGGGACAGCCGCCGCACCAGGTCACGCGGCGCGTACTGGAAGGCGTACGGCACGCCGTCGAAGGCGCTGCGCTCGCCGGTCTTCCAGTTCGTCTTCTCCGGCAGCGCGACGAACAGGAACCCGGAGCGGGCGGTGGCGGTGACGCGCCGCCCGTCCTCCTCGATGACCAGCTTCGGGCCCGGGCCCTCGCGCGAGCGCACCGTCCTCCCGCCCTCCGGCGCCTCCGAGACGTCCATCTCGCTGCGCTGGAGGACGTGGATGCCGGTCCGCCGCTCGACCTCGGCGAAGAAGACCTCGTCGGCCGGCACCTCGAGGAGGAGCGCCTCGTCGCCCTCCGCCCAGGCCCCGCGCAGTCCCTCGGGGGAGAGCTTCTCGTCGGGCCGCAGGCGCACGAGGCCGGCGAACCCCGGGCCCTTCCACCACGGCGGCAGGGCCCGGGGGGCCTCGCCCTCCGCCGCCACCACCCGTCCCGCGCGCAGCAGCGTGAAGGACAGGCGGGGGTGCAGCTCGCGCGCGGGACCCAGGCGCCGGGGCAGCTCCCGCGCCGCGTCCGCGTCGGAGCCCGGCAGGCCCGCGAGCGCCGAGCGCGCGGTGGTGCGCAGGACCTCGGCGGCGCGGTCGATCTCGCCCGTCACCACCCTCGACGCGGTGAGGCCCAGGAGCAGCACCGCGGCGACCGCCATGAAGAGCGTCAGGAGGACGACGGGGACGAGGGCGATGAAGAGGTACGAGACGATGAGCTTGGTCCGGATGCGCCAGAGCAGGCGGTGTGAGACCCAGCGGGACGCGCGCCAGAGGAGCCACAGCGCGAAGAGGCCGACGACGATCTTCGCCGGCACCCGCAGGACCTCGGGCGCGGCCCACCCCCCGAGCGAGAGGAGAAGGTCGACCAGCCACACCGCGAGGGCCACCGCGACGACACGGCCGGTCCAGCGCCCGGTGAAGAAGGCGCGGGCGCGGGCGAGCGGACGGACGGACGGCGGGCGGGGTCCCTCTGGCAGCAGCGGCCGCATGCAGGACGTCAATCTAGCACCGCGGGGCTTCCGTTGACAGCCGCTCCGCCGTCCGCTAGCGTGAACTCGCGCATGCTCACCCTCCTCGTTCTCCTCGCCCTCGCCGATGCACCGGCGGACCTGGCCGTGGCCGGGGTCGTGGTCGGTCGCACGCCCGAGCGGTCCACGGCCGTCCTGACCTCCGGGGGAAGGACCCGGGTCGTCGCGGTCGGCGAGAGCGCTTTCGGGGGCCGGCTCCTGGCGGTGAGCGCGGACGCGGTCGCGCTCGAGTTCGACGGCCGGCGCGTCGAGCTGCGCCTCCAGGCGACGCCGACCGTTCTCGCCGGCGCGCCGCGGCCGCGCCCGGAGCGTCCCGTCGTCCCGCCGGGGGCGCCGCCCGAGGACCCGGAGACGCCGGCCCGCTCGATGGACCGCGTCGAGGTCCAGCGGCGGCTCGGCGACGAGATCCCCCGGATCCTCGCGGAGACGGCGGTGGTCCCGGTGATGGAGGAGGGGCACGTGGTGGGGGTCCAGGTGACCCGGCTGCCCGAGGGCAGCCTCCTCACCGACGCCGGGCTGCGCGCGGGGGACGTGATCACCCGGATCAACGGCACCGACATCGACGGCATGGGCACGCTGATCGGCCTGTGGCCGCGGCTCCAGAGCGCGAACGAGCTGCGGGCGACCGTCGTCCGCAACGGCCACCCCGTCTCCCTCCTCGTCTCGATGCGCTAGGCGCTCCCCCTTCCGCGAGGTGACCATGGGTTTCGCCACCGACTGCATCCACGCCGGTCAGGAGCCGGACCCCACGACCGGTGCGGTCACCGTCCCCATCTACCAGACCTCGACCTACGTGCAGGAGGGGCTCGGCAAGCACAAGGGCTACGAGTACGCCCGCACCCACAACCTCACCCGCCGCTCGCTGGAGAGGAACCTCGCCGCGCTCGAAGGGGGAACGGACGCCTACGCCTTCGCCTCGGGCATGGCCGCCACCCAGGCGGTGCTGACCTTCGTGAAGGCCGGGCAGCGCGTCGTCGTCTCCGACAACGTCTACGGGGGCACCCACCGCCTGTTCACGAAGATCCTCGCCAACTACGCGGTCGACTTCGCGTTCCTCGACGCCACCGACCCGGAGGCCCTCGAGAGGGAGGCGGGCCGCCTCGACCTGCTGTGGATCGAGACGCCCACGAACCCGCTGATGAAGATCTGCGACATCCGGGCCCTGGCCGACGTCGCCCACCGGCACGGGGCGCTCCTCGTCGTGGACAACACCTTCATGAGCCCCTTCTTCCAGCGGCCGCTCTCCCTGGGGGCCGACGTCGTCGTTCACTCGACCACGAAGTTCCTGAACGGCCACTCCGACAGCGTGGGCGGTGCGGCGGTGGTCCGGGACCCGAAGCACGCCGAGTGGCTCCGGTACGTGCAGAACGCGGTCGGCGCGATCCTCTCCCCATTCGACTCCTGGCTGGTGCTGCGCGGCACGAAGACGCTGCACCTGCGGATGCCGCGACACGAGGAGAATGCGTGCGCGGTGGCGCCCTTTCTCTACCAGCACCCGAAGGTGGAGCGGGTCTTCTGGCCGGGCTTCCCCGACCACCCCGGCCACGCGGTCCACAAGCGGCAGGCGAGCGGCTTCGGGGCCATGATCTCGTTCGAGCTGGGGAGCCTCGACGAGGCCCGGAGGGTGCTCGGACGCGTGCGCCTGTGCTCGCTCGGCGAGAGCCTGGGCGGGGTCGAGACGCTCATCTCCCACCCGGCCACGATGACCCACGCGGGGTACTCGCGGGAGGAACGCATCGCCCTCGGCATCACGGACGGCCTCGTCCGCATCAGCGTGGGCTGCGAGGACGCGGCCGACCTCGTGGCCGACCTCGACCAGGCCCTGGCCGCCGTCTAGGCGCCCGGGTCGGGCCGGGGCGCTATACTGCCGGCATGAGCGGCCCGCCGTTCGACGAGATCGCCCGCCGCCACGGGGTGCGGCTGCTGCTGCAGCACGGCTCCACGGTTCGCGGGCGGACCCACGCCGCGAGCGACCTCGACGTCGCGGTCCTCTTCGAGGGCGAGGCCTCGTTCGCCCGGCTGGGGAGCCTGCTGGCCGAACTCGAGGCCGTCTTTCCCGGCCGCGACGTCGACGTCGGGCTGTTGAACCACGCCGACCCCCTCTTCCTCAAGAAGGTCCTCGAGAACGCCCGCCTGCTCGCGGGCTCGGCGCGGGAGCTGGCGAGCCTGCGCCTGTACGCCTTCCGTCGCTACCAGGACCACCGCCGCTTCCTGCGCCTGGAGGAGCAGCACGTCGAGCGCTTCCTCGCCGAGCGGGCCGGGCGATGATCGACCGGGAGCTCGTGACCCGCAAGATGGTCCTCATCGCCGAGGACCTGCGGCGGCTCGAGGCGCTCGCCGCCCGGAGCCGTGCGGAGTACCTCGCGAGCGAGATCGACGAGACGCTCGCGGAGCGCTACCTCGAGCGCATGGTCGGCCGGATGATCGACGTCAACTACCACGTCCTCACCGAGTCGGGCGAGGCGCCACCGCGGGACTACTTCGAGTCCTTCCTCGCCCTGTCCAGGATCGGCGTCCTTCCCGCCGACTTCGCCGCGCGCCTCGCGCCGTGCGCCGGGCTGCGCAACCGGATCGTGCACGCCTACGACGACCTCGACCCCGGGCGCGTCTACGACGCCCTCGGCTCGGCGCTCGCCGACGTGCCGGCGTACCTCGCCCGGATCCGACAGTTCGTCGACTCGACAGCGCCCTGAGGACCGTGCGCGCTCGCTCCGAGACGAGTGGGTCGCGGTCTGTCTAGGACACGCTCTCGTCGAGCCAGTCGAGGTACGGCGGGTGGCCGGCCTCGACGGCCAGGGCCAGAGCTCCGGCACCTCGTAGGGGTGCAGCTCGACGAGGGCCCGGCGCAGGGCGTCGAGCCGCTCGGTGCGGGTCTTGATGACGAGCAGCCGCTCCTCGTCCCTCTCCACGGCCCCCTTCCACCGGTAGACCGAGACGACGCCGGGCACGACGTTGACGCAGGCGGCGAGGCGCCGCTCCACGAGGGCGCGGGCGATCCGTTCGGCGTCCTCGGCCGTGCCCACCGTGCTCAGCGCAACGACCCGGTCGCTCAACCGCGCCCCCTCGCCTCGATCGCCCTCCACTGGGTGGCGGTGATCGGCACGACCGACAGCCGTCCCTGGCGCACGAGCGGGCTCTCGGCGAACTCGGCCATCGCCTTGATCTCGGCGAGGGTGACGGGCCGGGCGAGCCGGCCCTTCGGCTCGACGTCCACGACGACGAGCCTCTCGTTCTTCGCCCCCGGGTCGGGATAGGCCTCCCGCACCACCTCGGCCGTGCCCACCACCGCCTTCTCGTCGCCCGTGTGGTAGACGAGCACGGGGTCGCCCTTCGCCATCGCGCGCAGGTTCCGCAGGGCCGCGGGGTTCGACACCCCGTCCCAGCGCCCCCGCTTCTCGCGCTCCAGGTCGTCGTACGAGTACTCGCCCGGCTCCGTCTTCAGCAGCCACATCGCGCCCGCCCCCCCTGCCGGCAATCTTAACCGACGCGCGCCCCCGCCCCGCCGGGCCGGCCGCCCTGCCTCCGCGAGAAAGCCCTTGACTCGGGCGCGGCTCTTCCGTAGTCTTACAGTGCTTTTCAAGATTGCACTGTAAGAAGCGCCAATGACTCCCGACGAGATCCGGCAGCGCGTGAGGGCCAGGCTCCAGGAGCAGCGCGTCCTGGTGGAGGACCTGCTCCGCCGGCGCGACGCAGCTCGCCGGCTCCCTCTTCGTCCGGTACGGGGTGTGCGGGAAGGAGGGCTGCGTCTGCCGCACCGGGCAGAAGCACGGCCCTTACTACGTCCTCTCGACGCGCAGCGCGGGGAAGGGCGGCTTCGCCTACCTCGAGGCCACGCAGATGGGCGAGGCGCGCGAGCTGGTGAGGGCCTACCGGGACTACCGCGACGGGGATGCGGCGGCTGCGGAAGGTCAACGAGCAGCTCGTCGACCTGCTGCGGCGCTATCAGGAGGCGACCACCCGGCAGGGCAGCCGGCGGGTGGGCCTGCCCTCTCAGGTCCAGATCTAGAAAAGTGAGTTATAATAGGCCCTTAACGCTGGCCGTTAAAGCAAAGGATCAAGTCTTGCTCCAGCGCGAGGAGATCGGTCGGAGCGAGCCCCGGGCCCGGATCAGGGCCTGGGTGCTCGGGACCGCGATCGCCCTCATCGCCCTCGCGGTCGGCTCCGTCTTCGGGGACCGCGGCATCCTCAACCTCGTGAGCAAGCGCCGGCAGGTGGAGGCGCTCCGGGCCGAGCTCGAGGGCCTGCGCGACGAGAACGCGCGCCTGACCGCGGAGATCGTGGCCCTGCGGACGAGCCCGCGCGCGATCGAGCGCCTCGCGCGCGAGCAGCTGGGCCTCGCCCTCCCCGACGAGACCGTCTTCCTCATCCGGGAGGAGGACCTCGCGGGGCGTCGCTGAGGAAAGTCGAAACGCCCATGAGGGGAGCGCTCGGAATGCGCTTCGCCCTTGACAGGAGCGCGCGAAAAGGGCTTATATTGGTGCGCGTTTTCGAACTTCACTGAACGCGGTCGTTTCCAAGAGCCAGCTCGACCCTAGGAGGATTGAACTCGATGGCAAAGCCGATGACCAAGTCGAAGATCGTGGCCGCGGTCGCCGAGAAGGCGGGCATCACCAAGAAGCAGGCCGCTCTCGTTCTCGAGACCATGGCCCTGATGTCGTACAAGGAAGCGAAGAACGGCTTCACGTTCCCGGGCGTCGGGAAGCTCGTGGTCCGCAGCTACAAGGCCCGCATGGGCCGCAACCCGCAGACGGGCGAGGCGATCAAGATCCCGGCCCGGAAGCGGCTGAAGTTCGTCGTGGCCAAGGCGGCCAAGGACGGCGTCCTGGGCGCGAAGTAGCGTTCTCTTCAGGACGTCAGAAGGGCGCGGGACGAGGTCCCGCGCCCTTTCTCTTTCCCCTCGAAGCCGGTTGGTTTGCGCCATTCGCCCGACCCCCGTAGAGTGACGCCGATGGCCGAAAGCGAGGGGACGAGAGGCCCCGGGCCCGCGCCCGAGGAGGTGCAGGAGCGCGTCCTGGAGGTGGTCCGCGCCCTCGCCCGGGAGACGGGCGGCCCGCGGGCGGAGCGCGCCGCCACCCCCTCCGCCTCGCTCGAGCGCGAGGTCGGCCTCGGCAGCCTCGAGCGGGTGGAGCTCGTCGCCCGGCTCGAGCGCGCCTTCGGCCGCGCGCTCGACGACCGCTGTCTCGCCCTCGACACCCCCGAGGGCCTCGCCCGCGCGCTGCTCGAGGCCGCTCCCGGCGAGCCCCTGCGCCTGCCCGCCCGCGAGGAGGCCCTCGGCGCCGCCGCCGACATCGGCTCCGGCGTGCGCACGCTGCACGAGTCGCTGTGGCGTCACGCGCGGCTCGACCCGCACCGCGTCCACGTCTTCCTGCGCGGCGAGGACGCCGGGGAGGCCACCGAGGAGCCGCTCACCTACGGCCGCCTGCGCGCCGAGGCGGCCGCCGTCGCGGGCGGCCTGCGCGAGCGCGGCGTGGTCCGGGGCGACACGGTCGCGCTCATGCTGCCGACCGGCCTCGACTTCCTGCGCTCCTTCTTCGGGATCCTGATGGCCCGGGCGGTCCCCGTGCCGATCTACCCGCCGGTGAGGCTCGACCGGCTCGAGGAGTACGCCTCCCGCCAGTCGGCCATCCTGGCCGACGCGGGCGTGCGCCTGCTCGTCACGATCCCGCGCGCGCGACCCGTGGTCGCCCTTCTGAGGCCGGCCGTGCCGACGCTCGCCGACGTCGTGAGCGCCGCCGACCTGGCCGCCACCGGCGTGCCCGCCGCCGGCCCGGAGGGCGCGGGATCCGACCCCGCCTTCATCCAGTACACCTCGGGCAGCACGGGCCGGCCCAAGGGTGTCCTGCTCACCCACGACAACCTCCTCGCCAACATCCGGGCGATCGGAGCCGGGCTGGAGGCGCGTCCCGACGACGTCGGCGTGAGCTGGCTGCCGCTCTACCACGACATGGGGCTCATCGGGGCCTGGCTCACCTGCCTGCACCACGGCCTGCCCCTCACCCTCCTCTCGCCCACCGCGTTCCTCGCCCGCCCCGAGCGCTGGCTCTGGGCCGTCCACCAGCGCCGCGCGACGCTGTCCGCCGCGCCCAACTTCGCCTACGAGCTCTGCGCCCGGCGCATCCCGGACGACGCGCTCGAGGGGCTCGACCTCGGCTCGTGGCGCGTGGCCCTGAACGGCGCCGAGCCCGTGAGCCCGGGGACGATCGACCGGTTCGTCCGCCGCTACTCCCCCTTCGGCTTCCGGCGAGAGGCGATGATGCCGGTCTACGGCCTCGCCGAGTGCTCGGTGGGCCTCGCCTTCCCCCCGGTGGGCCGGGGCCCGAGAGTGGACCGCGTGGCCCGGGGGGCATTCCAGGGCGAGGGGAGGGCCGAGCCGTCGGCGGACGCAGGCGCCCTCGAGTTCGTCTCGGCGGGGCGCGAGCTGCCCGAGCACGAGGTCCGCATCGTGGACGACGCGGGCACCGACGTCGCCGAGCGCGTGGTGGGCCGTCTCGTCTTCCGCGGCCCCTCGATGACCTCCGGCTACTACCGGAAGCCGGAGGCGACCGCCGCGATCACGCTCCCCGGCGGCTGGCTCGACAGCGGCGACCTCGCCTACCGCGCCGCGGGCGAGATCCACGTCTGCGGCCGCCGCAAGGACCTCATCATCAAGGGCGGCCGCAACCTCGTCCCGCAGGAGATCGAGGAGGAGGCGGCGGCGGTCGAGGGGATCCGGCGCGGCTGCGTCGTGGCCTTCGGCGTCGAGAACGCGGCCCTCGGCACCGAGAGTCTCGTCATCGTGGCCGAGACCCGGGCCACGGACGCGTCGGAACGGGAGCGGCTGATCGGGGCCGTGACGGAGCGCGTGGCCGAGGCCGTCGAGGTGCCTCCCGACCAGGTCGTCCTCGTCCCCCCGGGTACGGTGCCCAAGACGTCGAGCGGGAAGGTGCGCCGCGCGGCGACGAGGGAGCAGTTCCTCGCCGGCGTCCTGGGCCGCCCCCCGGGCACCACGATGCGGCAGAAGGCGCGTCTCGCGGCCGCCGTCCTCGGCGAGGCGGCCCGCCCGGCGGTCGCGCGGGCCCGGCGCGGGCTCTACGCCGCGTGGCTCGCGCTCACCCTCCCGCTGCTGCTCTTCCCCACGTGGCTTCTCGTCCGGCTCGTGCCGAGCCGCCGCTTCGCCTTCGCCCTCGGGCGCTTCGCCTCGGCGGCGGGCCTGCGGATCCTCGGGTGCCGGCTCGAGGTGGAGGGCCGCGAGCGCCTTCCCCGCCGCGGCCCCCTGGTGCTCGCCTCGAACCACGCCTCGTACGCCGACGTGGCGGCGCTCCTCGCGCTGCTGCCCGCCGACTTCCTGTTCGTGGCCAAGCGCGAGGTGCTGTCCTACCCCCTCGTCGGGGCCTTCGTCCGTCGCTGCCGCCACCTCACGGTGGACCGCTGGGACGCGCTGCAGAGCGTGGCCGACGCGGACCTCGTCGCGCAGGCGCTGCGCGACGGGGAGGCCGTCCTCTTCTTCCCCGAGGGCACGTTCGTGGCCGCCACGGGCCTTCGCCCCTTCCGCCTGGGTGCCTTCATGGCGGCAGCCACCGCCGGGGTGCCGGTCGTCCCCCTCGCCCTGCGCGGCACCCGCCACGTGATGCGCGGCGACTGGAGCCTGCCGCGCCCGGGGCGCGTCTGCCTCTGGGTGGGCGAGCCGATCGCCCCCGAGGGCACCGACATGGCCGCGCTCGTCCGCCTGCGCACGCGGGTCGCCGACGCGATCGCCGCCCACTGCGGCGAGCCGCGGCTCGACCTCGTGGCGGCGGGGCCCGAGCGCCCCGCGTGAGGCGACCTTGACCCCTGCGCGCTTGAGCCTCGCCGACGTCGAGAGGGCGCGGGCGTCCCTCGCGAGGCACCTCCGGCCCACCCCGCTGCGGCCGAGCCTGGCCGCGCCCGGGGAGGACCTCCTGCTCAAGCTCGAGTGCTGGCAGCCCACGGGCTCGTTCAAGGTGCGCGGCGCCGTCCATCTCCTCGCGTCGCTCGGCGAGGACGAGCGCGGCCGCGGCGTCGTGGCCGCGTCCGCCGGCAACCACGCCCTCGGCGTGGCCTTCGCCGCCTCGCGCCTCGCCGGCTCGGTCCGGGCCACGCTCTTCGTCCCGCGCACGGCGCCGCGGGCGAAGCTCGACAAGCTCCGGCGCTTCCCCGTCGAGGTCCGCGAGACCGGCGAGACCTACGACGACGCGGTCGAGGCGGCCCGCGCCTTCGAGCGCGAGACGGGCGCGACGTTCGTCCACGCCTACGAGGACCCGCGCACGGCGGCCGGCCAGGGCACGGTCGGCCTCGAGATCCTCGACGAGTGCCCCGAGGTGGGGACCGTCCTCGTGCCGGTCGGAGGGGGAGGGCTCCTCGCGGGGCTGGCCACCGCGGTCAAGTCGCGCGCGCCCGACGTCTGCATCGTCGCCGTCCAGCCGGAGGCCTCGCCGGCGCTTCGCGAGTCGCTGCGCCTGGGCCGGCCGCTCCTCACCTACCCGGCCGGGCCCACGATGGCCGACGGCCTCGCCGGCGGCATCGGTGCCATCGCCTTCGATCACCGCGACCTCGTCGACGACGTCGTCACGGTGAGCGAGGAGGAGATCGCCGACGCCATGGTCGCCCTCCTCGCCGCCGACCAGGTGGTGGCCGAGGCTTCCGGCGCGGTCGGGGTGGCCGCGCTGCGCGCCGGCAGGGTGAGGAGCGCGGGACGCGGGCCGGTCGTGGCCGTGGTCACCGGCGGCAACGTGGACGCCGCCGTGCTGGCGCGCCTCCTCGCCGCGCGCTACGGCCCGGCGGGAGTGGAGCCGTGAGGGTCGAGAGGCCCCACGACGGGCGCTTCGCGCGGTTGGCCGGTGTCGTCGCCGCGGGGGGGGAGCGACGCTCGGCGCGATGGCCGGAGGCTGGGGCGGGGCGGGCGCGGGCCTTCTCGCCGGCGCGGGCGTCGGCCTCGCCGTGCACCGGCTCCTCGGTCGCCGTGCGGCCCGGCGCCGCGCCACGCTCGCCCTGCCCTTCCCGCAGAGGTGGCGCGCGTTCCTGCTCGAGCGCTACGACCACTACGAGAGGATGGACCCCGCCTGGCGCGCCCGCTTCGAGGACGACCTGCGGGTCTTCCTCGCCGAGAAGCGCGTCACCGGCGTCGGCGTGGAGGTGACCGACGAGCTGCGCCTCTTCGTGGCCGCCTCCGCCGTCACCCTGAGCGTGGGCTGGCCCGAGTACGAGTGGGACCACCTGAGCGAGGTGCTCCTCTACGCGCAGAACTTCGAGCGCGATCACTACACGTTCGACCGCGAGAGCGACTTCGTGGGCGAGGCGCCCGGGTGGGGCACGGTGATTCTCTCCGTCCCGGCTCTCCGGGAGAGCTTCGACGTCCCCGACGACGCCTACCACGTCGGCATCCACGAGTTCGTCCATCTCCTCGCTCCCGTCGAGGCCGACGCGCAGGCCGCGGAAGGCATACCGGTCGGCCTCGACGGGGCGAGGGGGCGGGAGTGGGTGGCGGTCGCGGAGAAGGAGATGGAGCGCCTGCTCCACGGCCGCTCGGCCTTCGACGACTACGGTGCCCACGACCCGGTGGAGTTCCTCGGCGTCGCCGTCGAGGCGTTCTTCGAGATCCCCCAGGTGGTGCGCCGCCGCCACCGCGAGGTCTACGTGATCCTCTCCGAGTACTTCGGCCAGGACCCCGCCGCCTGGGACGACGCCCGCGGCCTCAGGGAGTAGGGGCGGCGGCCCTCGGCAGGGACGCGGCGAGGAAGTCGCCGACGTCCTTCCGCAGCCGGGCGAGCTCGCCCTCGTGGATGTACATCATGTGCCCGGCCTCGTACTCCGCGGTGGCGACGCGGCCCCGCTGCGAGGGGTCGAGCCCGAGGTGGGCGATCGTGTAGTCGGTGGCGAAGAAGGGCGTCGCGAGGTCGAAGTGGCCGCTCGCCACGAAGACCCTCATGTCCGGGTTGCGCGAGAAGGCGCGCCGCAGCGCCTCGCTCGTGTCGGGGAAGCCGTCCCCCGCGCGCCCGAAGTCCCAGCGCCCCACCCCGCCGCCGAGGATGTAGTAGGCGAGGTCCGTCTTGTACCCGAGCTCCCTCCGCACGTAGTCGTTGAAGGCCGCCGTGTACGGCGGGCGGATGGCGGCCATCGAGGGGTCGAACTCCGGCGTTTCCCCGACCGCGTCCTGGTCGATGCCCTCGAAGCGGCTGTCCAGCCGACCCACGGTGCGCCGCTCGCGCCGCAGCAGCTCCTTGCAGAAACGCTGGATCTCGATGCGCAGGTCGGCCCCGTCGATCCAGCCGGGGTCGAGGCCGGTGAGGCGCGACAGGAGCGCCGCGGCCTGCTGCCGCTCGGGCGGGGTCAGCTGGTCGCCCTTCTGCAGCAGCACCGGGTACTCGCCCCCGGCGAAGGCCTTCGACTCGGCGAGCGCCTCGGCGAGGGGCTTCGCCTGCAGGTCGGCCGGCAGGCGCTTGTGGTACCACGCCGTCGCCGTGTACGTGGGCAGGTAGAGCGCGTACGGGAGGTCGTTGCCCTTCGCGAAGTCGGCCGTCTGGAAGTTGAGGATCGAGGAGACGAGGACGATGCCGTTGAACGCGATCCCGCGGTCCACGAGGTGGCCGGCGAGGCCGGCCGCCCGCGTCGTGCCGTAGCTCTCCCCGACGAGGAAGAGCGGCGACGTCCACCGCTCGTGGCGGGTGAGGTAGAGGCGGATGAACTCCCCCACCGACTCGATGTCGCCCGGCACGCTCCAGTACCTTGGGCCGAGCTCGGGCTTCGCCGGGCGGCTGTAGCCGGTGCCGACGGGGTCGACGAAGACGAGGTCGGTGAGGTCGAGCCAGGTGTGCTCGTTGTCGACCAGCCGGTACGGCGGGGGCGGCATGGCCCCGTCCGCCTGCATCTTCACCCGCTTCGGCCCGAGCGCTCCCAGGTGGAGCCAGACGGAGGAGGAGCCGGGCCCGCCGTTGAACGAGAACATCAGCGGGCGCGTCTCGGGGCCGCCGGTGCGCTCGAGCTGGTAGGCCATGTAGAAGACCCGCGCCTCGGTCTCGCCCTTCTCGTTCTTCAGGGGCATGAGACCGGTGGTGACGGTGTAGCGGAGAGACCGGCCGTCCTTCCGCTTGAGCTCGTGCCGGGTCACGACCGGCGGCTCCTCCTTCTCGGCGGGCTTCTCGGGCGGCGCCACCGCCGGCTTCTCGGCGGGAGCGGCAGGCTTCTCCGCCGCCGCCTCAGGGGGACGCGGCGCGGGCTCGGTGGACGGCCGCGGCTCCTGGGCCGGAGCGAGGAGGAGCAGCAGGGAGAGGGCGAAGGGAGCGGTCATCGGCGGCCTCCGGTCGGGGAGTGCGAGTCTAGCTCACCCCGGACGGACTTGCCGGCCGCCCCCTCCGCGACGCACACTGGGTCCGCTCATGCGCCTCGACCTCGCCCTCATCCGCCGCCACCCGGACCTCTCACGCCGCAAGGCGCGGGACGTCATCGAGAAGGGGCAGGTGAGCGTCGGCGGCGTGGCGGTGCGCGAGGCCGGGCGGGAGGTGGCCGAGGGAGCGGACGTCGTCTTCGACCCGAACCGCAAGGCCCTCCCCCGCGCCCGCTGCTCGCTGGCCGTTCTCCACGAGGACGAGCACGTCCTCGTCGTGGAGAAGCCGGCCGGCCTGCTGACCGTGCCCTCCGCCCCGGGCACCCACGAAGAGGACACGGCCCTGCGGCGCGTGCAGGAGTACGCCCTGCGCCTCAAGCCGCGGGTGGGGTATGCCGAGCGCGTGCACCGCCTGGACCGCGACACGTCGGGCGCCGTCGCCTTCGCGCTCTCGCGAGAGGCCCGGGCCGGGCTCATCGACACCTTCCGCCACCACCGCATCGAGCGGCGCTACCTCGCGATCGTCCAGGGCGAGCCGAGCGGGGAGACCGGGTCGATCGACGCGCCGATCCGCGAGGCGTGGAAGAGCGGCCGCCGCGGCGTGGCGCGGCCGGGCGAGCCGAGCCAGCCCGCGCGCACCCGCTGGCGCGTCCGCGAGCGCCTCGCCGGCTCGGCGCTCCTCGAGGTGGAGCTCGAGACCGGCCGCCAGCACCAGATCCGAGTCCACCTCGCCCACGTGGGGCTGCCGATCCTGGGGGATCCCGTCTACGGCCGGCCCCTGCCGGGGCGGCCGCTCGCCCTCCGGCCCATGCTCCACGCCTTCCGGCTGGCGTTCGCCCACCCGGTCACGGGCGAGCGGGTCGCGGTCGAGAGCCCGGCGCCCGAGGACTTCCGCAAGGCGCTCGCCGCCCTGCGCCGGCGCCGCCAGGTGCCCTAGGACAGGACCGACAGGATCTCGAGGAGCCCCATCGGGGAGTCGGCGAAGTGCACGCCGACCTGGTGGGACAGGCCCTCGAGCCGCGCCCAGATCGCAATGCCCGGGACCTCGACGGCCGCCGTCCGAGAACCGTCCTGGATCGGGGCCTCGAAGACCACGGCCACCTGGGCCCCCCGGGGGATGTCCTCCCCCACCCGCAGGCGACAGCCGTACGGGGAGAGGTCCATCGCGGTGGCGGGGCGCCAGTCGCCGTTCGCGCGGTAGCGGACGGTCAGCAGGCAGGCCTTGCGGGCCGTGATACGCCGGTTGTTCCGGCTCGGAACTGGAGTTTCACCCATACTTTTTTGAAAGAGAGAGCACCCGGGAACGGAAGGGAGTGGCAGTATAGTCCCCCCTCGGCGCCGTGGCAAATCCCGTGCTATTCTGCGCAGTCTTGATGTCGACGAGAGCACAGATCCTGATCCTCCTGGCCGCGACGGCGGCCGCCTGCGGCGGAGGCTCCTCGAGCCCCACGACCCCCGGGACCCCCACGCCGCCCCCGGGGTCTGCGGTCAGCGGCTTCGTCTACTACGACGAGAACGGCAACGGCACCGCCGACCCGGCCGAGATCGTGCGCCTCCCGAGCGTCGGCGTGACCGTCGGGGGCGCCGCCGCGACCACGACGGCGGGAGGCCGCTTCTCGATCGCGAGCGTGCCGAACGGTACCCAGACCGCCCAGGCCCGGCCCGACACGCTGCCCGCCTACTTCACCGCCGGGACGGCGCCGTCGGTGACCGTGCCCGCCACCGCGGATGTCGCGGTGCCGGCCGTGCTCGCCCTCGGCTCCCGCGCGCGGGCGAACGTCTACCTGGCCTTCGGCGACAGCATCACCTGGGGCGAGGGCTCGACCGACGGCTCGGGCTACTCCGACTTGCTCCAGGCCGACCTCCGGGCCTTCTGGGGCAAGGCCGGCGTGGCGAAGGACGGAGAACCGGGCACGAAGAGCAACAAGGGCGCCTCCCGCCTCGGGAGCTCGCTCGGCATCGCGCGTCCGGCGTACGTGCTCATCCTCTACGGGACGAACGACTGGAACGACGCGGAGTGCCGCGAGACCCCGCCGTGCTACACGATCGACTCGCTGCGGTCGATGGCGCAGCAGGCGCGGGACGCGGGGGCCTTCCCCGTGGTGGGCACGATCCCACCCGTGAACCCGATCTACGTCGACCGCAACGCGGCCGAGCGCAACGAGTGGGTGAAGCGGATGAACGACCTCGTGCGCGCGATGGCGAAGCAGGAGCGGGCGGCCGTCGCCGAGGTGCACGGCGACTTCCTGAAGCAGCCGAGCGTGTCGGCACTCTTCGCCGACGACAAGCACCCGAACGACACCGGGTACCGGGTGATCGCGCAGTCCTTCTTCGCCGCGATCACGAAGCCGATCTCGGCCTCCGGCTCCAGCCGGTCGCTCGCCTTCTTCTTCGAGCCGCCCAGCGGCTCCTGACCCCGCGCGGGCGGCGTATCATGGGCCCGCCATGAAGACGGGCCGCCTCCTCAAGTTCCACCGGCCGGGCGGCGACGTGCACGTCTACCTCTACCTGGAGGGAGAGGCCGCGCGCGCCGTCGTCTACCTCCTGGCGCCGGGCCACGAGCACGCGCCCGTTCACGAGATCCGCGCCGCCTCCCCCGACCGGGTCGAGCAGGAGGTCCGCGCCTGGATCGACGTCCACTACCCGAGGCCTTCCTGAGATGATCCCGAACCGCGCCGACGCCGAGGCCGTCCTCTTCGAGTTCACGCAGGCGGACGCCCTGCGCAAGCACGCGCGGGGCGTCGAGGAGGCGATGCGGGCCTACGCCCGCTGGTTCGGGGTCGCCGACCCGGCCGGGATCGAGAAGTGGGGCATCGTCGGCCTCCTCCACGACTTCGACTACGAGCAGAACCCCACCGAGGACACCCACCTCCACGTGGGGTGCCGGGTCCTGCGCGAGCGGGGGTGGCCCGAGGAGATCGTCGACGCGATCGCCTCCCACGCCGACTACATGGGCGTGCCCCGCGACACCCCCCTCAAGAAGGCGCTCTACGGGTGCGACGAGCTCGTGGGCTTCATCGGGGCGTGCGTCAAGGTGCGGCCGACGAGGAAGGTGGCCGACCTGCCCGTCGAGTCGGTGACGAAGAAGCTCAAGGACAAGGCCTTCGCGCGCTCGGTGGACCGCGCCTGCGTCTACGGCGGGGCCGAGGGCCTCGGGCGCCCCCTCGCAGAGCACGTCGCCTTCGTGATCGAGGCACTCGTCCCCATCGCCGACGAGATCGGGCTCTAAGCCGGCGGGCGTATCATGGCCGCGATGGCCAGCCTGGTGCAGGACGTCTGGCTCGGCTGGGAGCCGCGCCTGCGGGCCCTCCGGCTCGCCCCCTGGGAAGAACCCCGGGTCCGAGTGCTGTTCCACGTCGACGCGGGCGAGTCGCTCGACGACGGCCCGCTCGGGCCCCTGCTGGAGACGCTCGCGGGACGCCTGGAGGTCGTGGCCTGGGAGCCACGCGGGCAGGGGGCGAGCGCCGGCCGCTTCGGCCCCGAGGTGCTCGAGGACGCGCGACGGCTGGCCACCGTCGCCGGGTCCCGCTGGGGCGCCCTTCCGCTCGTGGCCGGCGGCCTCGGCCTCGGCGGGTGGATGGCCCTGGCCCTCGCGGACCTGCCGGGGGTGAGGGGCGCCTTCGCCCTCGCCCCGTCGTTCGCCGGCGCGGGCCCCGAGCCCTCGGCGCCCCTGCGGGCGGCCCTCGCCGCCGCCTTCGAGCGGCCGCCCCTGGCCGTCCCCACGCTCCTCGTCGAGGGGCGCGAGAGGCCCGCCGCCGAGGCCGAAGCCGTGACCCTCTGGCTGGCCCGGGAGCCGCAGGCCTCCCGCCTCGTGGCCGGCGGCGGCGACGAGGCGGTCGTCGCCCCGCCCTGGCCGGCCGCGGTGACAACCTGGGCGCTGGCGGTCGGCGCCGCCGGGGGGCGGCCGGAGTGATCGCCCGCACTCACGTCCACCGCCTGCTCTTCCCCGTCGCCGTCGTCGCCGCCCTGCTCGCGGCGGGCACCGTGGGCTACCAGCTCGTCGAGGGATGGAGCTGGTTCGACGCCCTTTACATGACGGTCATCACGATCACCACGGTCGGCTTCCAGGAGGTCCACCCGGTGAGCGCCGGGGGCCGCGTCTTCACGATGGTGCTCGCCATGGGCGGCGTGTTCACGGCCTTCTACGCCGGGGTGGAGTTCATCCGGGCCGTGGTGACCGGAGAGATCCTCGACGTCCTCGGGAGACAGCGCATGGAGAGTCGCCTCGAAAAGCTGAGCGGCCACTTCGTCGTGTGCGGCTTCGGCCGCATGGGCCGCCTCGTGGCCGAGGAGTTCTCCTCGGCCGGCCTGCCCTTCGTGGTGGTGGACCGGGAGGCGAAGGTCCTCGAGGGCTTCGCCATCCCGCACGGCATCCCCCTCGTCGGCGACGCCACCGCGGACGACGTGCTCCGCCGGGCCGGCGTCGATCGGGCCCGCGCCCTCGTCACCGCCGCCGCCTCCGACGCCGACAACCTCTTCATCACGATGAGCGCGCGGCTGATCAACGAGCGGCTCGTCATCGTGGCCCGCGCGGAGAGCGAGGGCGCGGACGTGAAGCTGCGCCGCGCGGGGGCGAGCCGGGTCGTCTCCCCCTACAACATCGGCGGGCACCGCGTGGCCCAGGCCGTCCTGCGCCCGAACGCGATGGACTTCATCGAGCTCGCCACGCGCACCGGGCACCTCGAGCTGCAGATCGAGGAGGTCGAGGTCCGCGCGGGCAGCCCCCTCGTGGGCCGCTCGATCAAGGCGAGCCCCATCCGCAGCGAGCTCGGCATCATCGTCGTGGCGGTCAAGAAGCCGAGCGCCAAGATGGCCTTCAACCCCTCGCCGGACACCCTGATCGACGCGGGCGACGTGCTGATCACCCTCGGTCACCGCCAGCAGCTCGATCGGCTCGAGGACATGGCGGGCGGGGCGTAGGGCTACCGGCCCCGCGCCGGCGCGCCGGGGGCCATGGCGGCGCCGAAGACGAGCACCACGCTCGAGACGTAGGCCCAGAGCACGAGCGAGACCGCGAAGGCCAGCGGGCCGTAGAACGTCGCGAGCTGCATCCGGCCCAGGTTCCACACGAACGCGTACTTCGAGGCCTCCCACAGGACGGCGGCCCAGACCGCGGCCCGGGCCGCCACCGGGAGGCCGATGCGGGCCTGGGGGACGACACGGTAGACGAGCAGGAAGAGTGTCCAGCTCAGCCCCAGGGCCGCCGCTTTCGCCGCGGACCCGGCCACCAGCGGCCACTCGCGCCCGAAGCCGCGGACGAGGAGGGTGAGCGCCACCGAGAGGACGGCGAGCGCGCCTCCCGCCATCGTGAGGGCGAAGGCCAGCAGCCGGCTCTGCCAGAAGCTGCGGGGGGCTCCACCGCCCCAGACCCGGTCGAGGACGAGCTCGACGGGCATGAAGACGCCGGAGGAGCCCCAGACCACGAGCACGAGGGAGAGCACCTCGAAGCCGCGGGCGAGGCGGGTCATCTGCCGCAGCGACGCCGCGATCGTCTCGCCGCCGAAGGGGATGAGCTCGGCGAGGAGGAGGCGGAGGACGTGGGCCGTTCCGCCTCCCGGCGAGAGCCGCTGGCCCGCCGCCACCACTACGAGCAGGAGCGGGAAGAGGCACAGGAGGACGTTGAAGGCGATCGCGCTCATGAGGACCGCCACCTCGCGCGAGACGAGCAGCCCCACCGCCCGGCGCAGGCGCGCAAAGACGCCGGGGCCCCTCGGGCGTCCGCGCTTAGAGCGCGCCACGCCCTCTCCTCGCTCCCCTCGTGCGGCTCGGCTGGCGCTCTTCCATCGCGGCGGCGCGCGATTCTAGCACCTGGCGCCCGGCTGGCCGGGGACGGCCGCGGTGCTAGACTGCCCGGCCATGGAGGTCAGCATCCGGCCCGCCCGCGAGCGGGGCGACTTCGACGCCTGCGTGCGCCTGCAGCGCGAGGTCTGGGGCCTCTGCGACCTCGAGATCACGTCGGCCATCCAGCTGATCGCCACCGTGCACGCCGGGGGCCTCCTGCTCGTCGCCGAGTCCCCCGGCGAGGGCGTCGTCGGGTTCTCCTACGCCTTCGCCGCCCTGTCCGGGGGCGAGGCCCACCTTCACTCGGACATGCTGGCCGTGCTCCCGGGGGCCCGCGGTTTCGGCGTGGGCCTGCGCCTCAAGTGGGCCCAGCGCGAGGAGGCCCGGCGCCGCGGCGTGCACCTCGTGACCTGGACATTCGACCCCCTGCGAGCCCCCAATGCCCGGCTCAATCTCCACCGGCTCGGCGCGGTGGCGGGCGAGCTGCTGGTGGACTTCTACGGCACCACGACCTCGGCGCTCCACCACGGCCTCGCCACCGACCGCCTGCTCGTCCGCTGGGAGCTCGACACCCCCCGGGTCGCGCGCCGGGCCGCGGGCGCCATGCCCTCGCCTCCGCCCGCCGCCACCCCCACGCTGAACGAGGTGACGGAGCGCCGAGGGGTCCTCGTCTCCTCGGCGCCCGACCTCGAGCTCGACGCGCCGGAGCTCCTGCTCGAGATCCCGGAGGACTGGGACGCGGTGTGCCGGGCCGACCCCTCGCTCGCCCGCGAGTGGCAGGACGTCGTGCGCCTCGCCCTCGAGACCCTCTTCGCCCGCGGCTACCGGGCCGTGGACTGCGTCGCGGGGCGGGACGGCGAGCGGCCGCGTGCCCGCTACGTCCTCAGGCGCATTCACTCCTCGCCGACGGCGGCGGGCAGCGACGGGTCGGACGACCACTCGCTCCACGAGCCGGCGTAGAGGGTGCCGCGCAGCCCCGCCCGGTGAAGGGCGAGGAGGTCGTGGCAGGCATTGACGCCGGAGCCGCAGTAGACGATCGCCTCCTCGCGGGCCGCGCCGAGCGCCTCGTAGCGCCGCCGCAGGGCGTCCGGCGGGAGGAGCACCGGCACGGGGTCGGAGGTCAGGTTACCCGTCCACGGGGCGCTCTTCGCCCCCGGGACGTGGCCCGCCCGGGGATCGATCGGCTCGACCTCGCCCCGGTAGCGCTCGGCCGCCCGCGCGTCGAGGACGAGGCGATGGCGGTGGGCGGAGAGGAAGCCCGCCTTGTCGACGACGAAGCCCGGCCGCAGCCGGCCGGTGAAGGCAACCGGGCCCACCCGCGGCTCGTCGGTCGAGAGCGGTCGGCCCTCCGCCGTCCACTTCGGAAGGCCTCCGTCGAGGACGGCCACCTCGTCGTGCCCGTGGGCCCGGAGGACGTACCACAGCCGCGCCGCGACGGAGCCGGAGGCGTCGTCGTAGGCGACGACCCGCACGCCCGGTCCGACGCCGGCCGCCCCCATCACGCGGGCGACCTGCCCCTCGGACGGCCAGGGGTGGCGGCCGGCCGGAAGGCCTCGCCCGCCCCCGGGGGCCGAAAGGTCCTCCTCCACGTCGAGGAACACGGCCCCGGGGACGTGCCCCGCCCGCCAGGCGTCGCGGCCCCGGCGGGCGGGATCGAGGTACCAGCGCACGTCGGCCACGACCAGGCCGGGGGCGCCGAGGTGGCGCTGCAGCCAGTCGGTGGTGACGAGCGCGTCCACCGGGCTACTTCATCTTCGTCACGGGGTGGGCGACCTTCTTGTACCCCTTGGTGAGGGCGGCCACGTCGAAGGCCGAGGCGTCGATGGGGCCCTTCTTGATCTCGACCGCCTCCTTCGAGGAGTCGAGGCTCTTGCCGAGGACCTTCATGGAGGTGGACTCCGCGATCGTGAATCCCTCGATCTTCTTCATCTCCGCGGTGAGCTTGTCCATGTTCTTGAGCATCGGGTTGTTGGCCATGGCCGCGGCGGGCCCGGCGAACGAGGCGAGCTTGCGGTAGTCCACGTTCGGGGCCGGGAGCTGGAGCGCGGTCGTCGCGCAGACGTTCGAGGTCATCATCTGGCCCATCGCCACCGTGTAGTCCTGGCAGGTGTAGCCGGCGACCTGGCGGGTAGCGCCCTTGGTGACGGTCACGGAGGAGGCGACGCCCCCCATCATCTGCTCCATCTTCGCTCGCACCTCGGGCGGCATGTTGGCCATCTGCTGCTGCATCTGCGCGTTCGTCTCCTCCATCCTGGCCGAGGCCGCCTTGAGGGCCGCCTCCATCTCGGCGAGGGTGATTTCGGAGTACTCCTTCTTCTTGTGGTCGATCGACACGATCTTCCCGGCCCCGTACTCGATGATCGTCTCGTTCTCCGCGTTGCCCGTCCTCATCTTCTCGCTCGAGTAGTAGCTGGTCGAGGTGCCTCCGCCGCCGCCCGTGGACTTGAAGACGATGGTCAGGTCCTCGGCGAGGGCGGGAACGGCGAAGAGGGCGGCGGCGCAGGCGGCCGCCAGCGTCCGGCGGGTGGTCATCATCGTTTCTTCTCTCTCCTTCGTGGGATCGTTGGAAACCAGCGTAGCACGGGAGCGTATACTCCCCGCACGCGCCGCCGTGTGCGGGGCGCCACACCGCGAGGAGGGGCTGCGTGCCGAAGCCGGAGCGACAGGTACTCGTCTGCGTGAACTCCCGGCCCCCGGGAAACCCGAAGGGCTCGTGCTCCGAGAAGGGAAGCCAGGATCTGTTCGACCGCCTGAAGGCCCTCCTGCGCGAGCGCGGGCTGGAGGGGCGGGTCATGGTGAACCGCACGTACTGCCTCAAGCACTGCAGCCGCGGGCCCGTCCTCGCGGTCCAGCCCGACAACGTGTGGTACGCCGGCGTGACCGCCGCCGACCTCGCCGAGATCTGCGCCTCTCACCTCGAGGGCGGGACGCCGGTCGAGCGGCTCCTCATGCCCGACATCCCCTGGGAGTGAGGGCCGGCGGCGCCTAGCGTGCGCCCTTGGCGCGGGGCCGGCGGCGTTCCCCCCGCCGGTGGACCAGGTTCAGCTCCCGGACGAAGCGCCGGACCGTGATGCCGGCGTCCTTCAGGAACTGGCTGACCTCGCGAGCGACCTCCAGGACGACCACGGGGTCGTCGATCACCTCGCGGTGAATGATGGTGCGGCGATGGAGTCGCCCCTCGCGGATGAGCTGGCGGATGAGGCTCACCCGGGCCGGGCTCCACAGCCGGTAGCCGACCCGGTTGCGAGGCGGCTCCGGGACCTTCTTCGCGTAGAGCCAGTTGAGCAGCGTCTGCTTGCTGACGTTGAGCTCGCGGGCGACCTCGAGGGTCGTGAGGTACTTCATCCGCGACGATTCTCACCGCCCCCGGCGCGGGCGTCAACGCCGGGGGCGCTTCCGCGCGGCGAGCGACCCGACTACAATCCGCCCGAGAAAGCAGCGCGTCGACCCCATGGAGAGGATGAGCGTCGAGATCGTCGCCGCCAGGGAGCCTCGCCCGCCGCGCGGAGGCGGGTCCGGACCGGCCCTCGCGCTCGTCGTGGTGGCGCTCGTCCTGCTCGGCTCCTGGGTGCGCGGGAGTCCGGCTTTCGTGGCGTGGGAGGTGGCCCGCGACCACCAGCGCTGTTTCGCCCGCCGCCACCTGCCCGCCCGCGTGTGGAGCGCCGACCCGTCCGAGGTACGCACCTGGCTCGAGGCGCGCGGCACTCCCACGCCCCCGCTCCCCTCCCACGCCCACGCCGCCGAGCTCGTGGGGGCGCGCTATTGCCCCCTCGAGGACCGCGTGGCCGCGCACATCTATTACGGCGGCGAACAGGGGACGGTATCCGTGTTCCTGCTGTCGGGCCCAGCCCGCGTGGGGGACGGCTGGGCCGGCACCGTGCGCAGGCTCCACGTGCGCCTGCTCCGCGCCGCCGGGCGCGTCCTCGCCGTGGTCGGCGAGAGCGAGGCCGACGTCGAGGCGACCGTTCGGGCGTTCGAGACGACGGTAGCCGCCGCTCCCGCCGTGGTTGACCGCCCGCGGCCGAGCTGCTAACCTTTGTTTCTCCTCGGTGGGGCTGTAGCGCAGTTGGGAGCGCGCGTGAATGGCATTCACGAGGTCGCCGGTTCGATCCCGGCCAGCTCCACCAAATCCTCCCTTGGCAGCGTGAGCAACCCGCACCTCGCGCGGGCTTGCGATCCGTCAGTGCGGCACTGAATCGGACAGGACCGCTGACAGTCACCTCGACCGCGGGCGCAAGTGCTTGATTTTCAGCGGGAGCAGCGCTGGCACGAGGGCTGCAACTCCCCCGGGTAGCCTGGCTCCAGAGGGGGCTGGCTCACGGCCCGGGCGGGAGTTTGAGGGAGCTGCCGCTCGGGCCGTGACTTTTCCTACGCCCTCCGGTCGGCGGCGGCGCTCAGCGTTCGTGGATGCGCTCGAGGGCGGCGATGGCGGCGCCCCGGGCCCCGGCCATGTCGAGGTCGGGCACGACCTCGAAGCGCGCGATGCGGGCCTGCTCCTCCTTGAGGGCCGTGTTCTCGCGGACCGTCTTCAGGAACCACTCCCGGAAGTGCGGCGCGGCCTGGACGACGCCGCCCCCGAGGAAGTAGGCGTCGGGGTCGGTGAAGTTGGCGGCGATCGTGAAGAGCCGCCCCAGCGCCTTCGCCTGCTGCTCGAACACCGCGAGGGCCATCGGGTCGCCGTCCTCCGCGTGGCCGCGCACGCGCTTCGCCGCCGCGGCCACGGACCCCACCCCGGCGAGCTCGTGCCCGGGGTAGCGGGTCAGCCAGAACGGGAGGAGGTTCCTCTCGATGCCGGTGAGCGAGGCGACGCTCTCCGCGTCCCCGTCGAAGCCGCAGTTGCAGTGCGGCAGCGGCTGGCCCGGCTCGAGGAGGCCGTGCATCGGTATGTGGACGTGGCCGAGCTCGCCGGCGAAGCCGGCCGCCCCCTTGATCACCCGGCCCCTCTCGATCACCCCTCCCCCGAGGCCGGTTCCGACGATGGCGGAGATCGACGCGCGCTTGGAGGCGAGGGGCCCGAAGAGCTGGTAGTGCGCGTAGAGCGCCGCCGCGTTGCCGTCGTTGTTGTACACGACGGGCAGGCCGAGGCGCGCCTCGAGGGCGCCCCGGAAGTCGAAGCTGCGCCAGCCCGGGTGGACGAAGTTCGTCGAGCCGCGCGACGAGACGACGCCTTCCGCGCTCGCCGGCCCGGGCGTGTCGAGGCCCACCGCCCGCACCCCGTCCCGGGGGATGCCGGTGCGGCGCAGCACGTCCTCGAACGAGGCGACGAGGGCCTCGATCGCGACCTCCGGCCCCTCGGTCACCCGGCTCGGGGTCTCCAGCAGCTCCTCCACGAGGAACCGGCCCGAGGCGTCGAGTACCGTCGCGTTGTTCTTGTTGCCCCCGTTGTCGAGCCCGACCACCACCCAGGCATCCGGCATCTCGGCTCCTTTCGTGAACGTGGGATTCTAGTCTAGGATCGCGCCGCCGCCCGTCGTCCGGCGGCCACGGAGGATGCCGCATGAAGAACGTGCTCCCGGGCCTCGCTCTCCTGCTCGCCGCCTCCGCCGTCGTCGCGCCGCAGGAGCCCGCGACGATCGAGAGCCGCCTCGAGATCCTGACCGTGGCCACCGGCGAGCGGGAGATCGTCCACTAGGCGAGGGCCCGCTTCGAGGCCCCGAACTGGTCGCGGGACGGGAGGTCGCTCGTCTTCAACCAGGAGGGGCGGATTCACGTGCTGCCCCTCGGCGAGCGCCAGCCCCGGCTCCTCGACACCGGCGCCGCCACCCGCTGCAACAACGACCACGGCCTCTCCCCCGACGGCCGCTGGCTCGCGATCAGCCACTCGCCGGAGGGCCGCTCGCTCGTCTTCGTGCTGCCCTCGGCGGGGGGCGAGCCCCGGCTCGTCACGCCGAAGGGGCCGTCCTACTGGCACGGCTGGTCGCCGGACGGAACGACGCTCGCCTACTGCGCCGAGCGCGCCGGTGACTACGACGTCTACACGATCCCCGTGGCGGGCGGCGAGGAGACGCGGCTCACCACCGTTCCCGGCCTCGACGACGGCCCGGACTACGCCGCCGACGGGCGCATCTGGTTCAACTCCGTGCGCACGGGGGTCATGAAGATCTGGCGGATGGACGCCGACGGGAGGAACCAGACGCAGATGACGCGCAACGAGGAGTACGCGGACTGGTTTCCCCACCCCTCGCCGGACGGCAAGCGGGTCGTCTTCCTCTCCTACGACCGGTCGGTCGAGGGTCACCCTCCGGACAAGGACGTCGTCCTGCGCCTCATGCCACTCGAGGGTGGTGGGCCGAGGGTCGTCGCCCGCCTCCTCGGAGGCCAGGGCACGCTCAACGTGCCCTCCTGGTCCCCCGACTCCTCGCGCTTCGCGTTCGTGAGCTACCGCCGCTTCGCCGACTGAGCGCCCGTCCGCACGGGCTCGTCAGGGAGCGACGGCATGGTAGCCTCGTCGAAATGGCACGTGTCGTCCTCCTCGTCGCCCTGCTCGCCTCCCGCGTCGCCGCCCCGGCGGCTCCCGCTCCTCCGCCTCCGCCGACACCGCCGCCCGCGCCGGACGCCGTCGCGGAGACGCTGTTCCTGATCGGCGACGCCGGGAAGCCGGCCAAGGGGGGCGAGCCCGTGCTGATCGCCCTGCGGCGGCAGCTCGAGCGGACCGGGGGCCGAGCCACCGTCGCCTTCCTCGGCGACAACCTCTACCCGGCGGGCCTCCCCGCTCCCGGCGACCCCCAGCTCGCCGAGATGGAGCGGCGGCTCGACGACCAGGTGGACGCCGTCCGGGATGCCCTGGCGCGGACGATCTTCATCCCCGGCAACCACGACTGGGCGAAGGGCGCGAGCGACGGCTGGGAGGCCGTGCGGCGCCAGGAGCGGCGGGTCGAGGAGCGCGGGGGAGCGAGCGTGTCCTTCCTGCCGAGCGACAGCTGCCCGGGCCCCGAGATGGTGGACGTCTCCGACCGGCTGCGCCTCGTGGCTCTCGACACGCAGTGGTGGCTCCACGACCACTCCCGCCCGCTCCATCCCGCCTCCTCGTGCCCGGCGGATTCGGAGCAGGAAGTGGTCTCCGCCTTGAGCGCGGCGCTCGACTCCGCCGGGTCGCGCGACGTGGTCGTGCTGGCCCACCATCCCCTCGTCAGCAGCGGGCCGCACGGGGGCAAGTTCGGCCTGAAGCAGCACCTCTTTCCCCTGACCGAGTTCAAGGGCGGGCTGTGGGTGCCCCTGCCCCTCATCGGCTCGCTCTACCCCATCGCGAGAGGAGCGGGCACCAGCCCGCAGGACGCGACGAGCGGTGAGTACCGGCGGATGCGAGACGCCCTCGGCACGGCGGTGCGGCGTCGCCCGCCGCTCGCCTGGGCGTCGGGGCACGAGCACGTCCTGGAAGTGATCGAGAGCGCGGCGTGGGGCCGCGTCCTCGTGAGCGGTGCCGGCATCTACGGGCACGAGACCTACACGCGGGGCGTCGAGGGGTCGCTCTTCCGCGCCGCCCGGGCCGGGTACATGCGGATCGACTTCCTGCGCGACGGGCGGCGCCGGCTCGGGGTGATCGAGGTCGCCGCCGACGGCTCCTACCGCGAGGCCTTCGCGAGGCTCCTGGAGTAGGGGGCGGGAAGGGCGGGCTCCCGGCGGGCGGCGGCGGCCGGCCGCGCCAGCTCCTCGCGCCGGTCCGGGTAGAGGGCGGTCAGGCTGCCGTCCGCTCCCACCTCGAGCGCGGCGAGGTTCCCCCCGTACACGTCCCCCATGCCGACGTCGATGCCGACCACCCTCCCCCCGAAGCGGGACTGGATCCGCCCGTTGCCGGTCACCGAGTGGCCGACCACGAACGCCCGGGCCCCGAGGGAGCGCAGCGCCTGCTCGACGCGGGGGGCGAGGATCGACTCGTCGTCCTTCGTGAGCCCCCGGTACCAGAGCGGCCCGTTCTCGCCCGCGGCCAGCGTCGCGAGCGGGTCCTGCAGCGTCTTCTCGACGTCCTGGTTGAGCTCCCGCTTCACTCTCGCGTTGACCTCCTCGCACCCGAGGGCCGCCAGCTCGGGGGTGAGGCCGCCGTGCATGAAGACGACGCCGTTCACCTTCGCCACGACCGGCCGCGCGCGCAGCCACTTGCCGTAGGTGCCGTCCGCCGAGAGCGCCTGCATCCGCTCCACGAACCCGACGGGCGCCTGCTCGAGGAGCTTCGCGCGGTGGGCGGCCTCGTCGAACGGCTGCCCGGCCTCCTTTGCCTTCGCCTTCGCCCGGTCGGTCGCGGAGCGCACGAAGCGGTCGCGGAGGGCCTCGGAGTCCGGGGTGCGGAAGGCCTCGTACTCCTCCGCGTTCACGTAGCGGAGGTCCCCGAGGATGTTCATGACCTCGTGGTTGCCGAGGAGGGCGTGCAGGCGTCCGCCGGCCTTGCGGGCCTCGCCCTCGAGGCGCATCACCAGGTCGAGCACCTTGCGCGTGTCCTTGCCGCGGTCGAGCAGGTCGCCGGTCTGCACGAGGTGGGCCTTCCCCCCCGACCACCGCGCCTTGTCGTCCACGATCCCGGCGAAGCGCAGGATCGTCGTGAAGGCGTCGTAGGAGGCGTGGACGTCGCCCACCGCGATCACGCGAGGCGCCGGCGGCACCTGGCACGGGTCGTCGGCGGCCCGCGCGGGCCCGGCGAGGACGAGGATCGCGGCGAGGGGAACGAGGAGCAGGGGGGGCTTCATTCGATGGGCCTCAGAAGGGGAAGACGGCGGCTTCGCTCTTCTCCCGGGCGAGCTTCTCCAGGAGGGCGACGATCCGGTCGCGGCGCTTGAGGATGTTCCTGGCCTGCGAGTCGCCGAGCAGCCACGGCCGCACGTTCTTCATCACGCTCGCCTCGTCGAGGGTCTTCAGGCGGGCGAAGAACTCCCGGTCGATCCGGGTCAGCTCGAAGGGAAACTTGTCGGACGCGAAGGCGCGCGTGTGGTCGATGAGGATGAGGTTCCACTCCCCGTCCACCAGCAGGTTCCCCGCGTTGCGGTCGATGTTCGAGATCAGGTCGTCGAAGGCCTTCTGGCGGCACACCTGCTTCGCCCAGTCCATGGGCCGGGGGCACGCCTTCTGGTCCACGTCCTTGACGAGCTTGCAGTCCTCGACCCACATCTGGACGGAGGCGAGGTCGCTCCCCACCCTTCGCTCGATCGTCACCGGGACCATGTCGAGGCCGAGCAGCCGGTCCAGCTCGTACGCCGCGATCTCGGACCGGTGGGACTCCCAGAACCCCCCCCGCTGCCCCATCGGCAGGTACTTCACCGCGGCGCTCCTCACGAGACCGCCGGGGGTGAAGAACACCCGCTTCGGCTTCGTCACGCCCACCGGGATGTCCTCCATCCGCTCGACGTGGGCCTCGCGCAGGAACTGCTCGTAGTCGGCGTAATGATCGATCCAGACCTTGGCTCCCGCCGCCGCGCGAACCGTCTCCGGCGCCGTCGGCGCCGGCGCCTGGGCGGCGAGGGGCAGTGCGACGAGGAGAATCGCGGCCGACAGCAGGGTTCTCTTCATCCTGGGACGTCCTTTCGGAGAGTCGTGAGGGAGAGTGTACACCGCAGGCCGCCTCTGGTTTAATGCGCCGACTCCATGGTGCGGGCCCTCGAACGGCTGCTCCGCCTCCAGCGGGGAGACCTCCCCCGCGGGCTGCTGCTCTTCGCCTACCTGTTCCTCGTCATCGCGGCGTACCTCGTCGGGCAGGTGGCCCGCAACGCGCTCTTCCTCGGCCGCTTCCCCGCCTCGCGGCTGCCGTTCGTGGACGTTTCGCTCTTCGTGGTCGTCGCCTTCGCCGTGGGCGTGTACCTGCGCGCGGGACGGCACTGGGGGCTCGAGCGTCTGCTCACGGGAAGCCTCCTCCTGTTCGGGACGACCGGCCTCGTCCTCGCCGCGCTCGCCTACCGCTCCTCCGCGTCGTGGCTGTATCCCGTCGTCTACATCTGGGTGGGCATCTTCGGCGTGCTGTGCCCGGCCCAGGTCTGGACCCTCGCCAACTACGTGCTCACCCCGCGCGAGGCGAAGCGCCTCTTCGGCTTCGTCGGCACCGGGGCCACGGTCGGCGCGACCGCCGGGGGGTTCCTGTCGAGCGCTCTCGCGCGCGGCTTCGGGGCGGAGAGCCTCCTCGTCCTCGTCTCCGCGTTCCTGCTCGCCGCCGTCCCCCTCGTGGGGGGGTTATGGCGCCGCCGGCCCGGGGGCGTGGGGTCGGCGCGCGGCCACGCCACCACGTCGACCGGGCGCGGGAGCCTGCAGGGCAGCCTGCGCCTCGTGCTCGGCTCGGCGCACCTGCGCAGCATTGCCGGTGTCGTGGTCCTCTCCTCGTTCGTGACCGCGGTCTGCGGCTGGCAGTTCAAGGCCATGGCCCAGCAGAGCCTCGCGGGCAAGGACGCCCTGGCCGCGTTCTTCGGGGCCTTCGACGCCTGGGTCGGGCTCGCCTGCGTCCTCACCCAGCTGCTCTTCGCCGCCGGCATCCTGCGGCGGCTCGGGCTCGGCTCGACGCTCTTCCTCCTTCCCCTCGGCCTCCTCGCGAGCTCGTCCGGCTTCCTCCTGCTCGGCACCCTCGCGGCGGCGGTCGCCCTCAAGGCGACCGACAAGGTGCTGCGGTACTCGATCGACCGGCCGGCGGTGGAGCTGCTCTACCTGCCCGTGCCGCCGGCCCTCAAGCTGCCCGCCAAGTCCTTCATCGACACCGTGGCCTGGCGGGCGGGCGACGGCCTCGCCGGCCTCGCGGTGATGGTCTTCGCCACCGCGGGCGGGCTGAGCGCGGTCCAGATCACCCTCGTCAACGTGCCCTTCATCGGCCTCTGGATCGTTCTCGCCGCGCGCGCCCACCGGCGCTACGTGACCACCCTCAGCGATGGCCTGCGGCAGCACCGCCTCGACGCCGAGCGGGCCTCGACGGCGGTGCTCGACCGCGAGACCACGGAGATGCTCGCCTCCCGCCTGGACGCGGTGGACCCGGGGGAGATCCTCTACGCCCTGGACCTCATGTCGGTGGGGCGGCAGGGGGCGGCCACCCACCCCGCCGTGCGCGGCCTGCTCGGCCACGCCGACGCCGAGGTGCGCCGCCGTGCGCTCGCGATGCTGAGCGAGGCCGGCGACCAGTCGGTGGTCGCGCAGGCCGAGTCCCTGCTCCACGACCCCCACCCGGAGGTGCGGACGGAAGCCCTGCTGTACCTCTCGCGCCACGCCGACGTGGACCCGCTCGCCCGCCTGAAGGACCTCGGGGACTACCCCGACTTCTCGGTCCGCGCCGCGGTGGTGGCAGTGCTGGCCCGGCTCGGCAACGACCGCCTCGAGGGAGCCGGGCCTCTCTTCGAGTCGATGGTGGCGGAGGAGGGCCCGGAGGGCAGGCGGACCCGCCTCGAGGCGGCCCGGCTCGCGGAGCGCCAGCCCCTGCCCTTCACGGAGGCGCTGCGCCGGCTGGTGGCGGACGAGGACGAGGCGGTGGCGAGTGCCGCGATCCGCGCCGTCGCCCGTCACGGGGCGGGGCCGTTCGTCGGCTCCCTGCTGTCCCGCCTCGCCGACCCGGCGCTCGGGGCGGACGCGGCGGACGCGCTGGTCGCGGCGGGAGAGGTGACCCTCGGCCCGGCTGGCGAGCTGCTCGCCGACCCGGGGACCGCGGCGGCCGTGCGGCGCGCCCTCCCGCCGGTGCTCGAGCGGATCGGCACCGACGAGGCCGCCGCCCTCCTGGCCGACCACCTGCTCGACGGCGACGCCGGCCTCCGCCTCCGGATCCTCGTCTCGCTCGCCCGCATGAGGGACGAGCGGCCCAGCGTGGCGATCGACTCCCGCCCCCTCGAGGCCGCGCTCGGCGCCGAGGTCCTCGGCCACTACCGCTCTTACCAGATCCTGGGCCCGCTCGCGGCGGCCGGCGAGGGCGCTGACTCGATCCTGCGGGGCCTCCGCACCGCCATGCGCGAGGAGCTCGAGCGGATCTTCCGCCTGCTCGACCTTCTCCACTACCGGCGCGGCTTCCGCTCCGCCTGGGTGGCCCTGCAGTCGGGCAACCCGATCGTCCACGACCAGGCCCTGGACCTCCTCGAGAGCGCGCTGCGCCCGGAGATGAGAGCGCTCCTCGTGCCGCTCGTGGACCCCGAGGTCGGGGAGAGCGAGCGCGTGCGGATGGCCCACCGCCTGGTCGGGGCCCCGGTCGACTCGCCGGCGCAGGCGGTCGAGGCCCTGGCCTCCACCGGCGACCCGTGGCTTCGGTCCTGCGCCGCCTACGCGATCGGCGCGCTGGGCCTGGCGGAGCTGCAAGGGCACCTCGAGGCGTGGCACGACGACCCGGACCCGCTGCTGCGGGAGACCGTGCGGCAGGCGCGAGCCGCCCTTCAGGCGCGCGGGCCCAGGTAGCGCAGGGTCAGGATCGTGATGTCGTCCGACTGGGGGGCCCTGCCCGCGAAGGCGCGGACCGCCCGCAGCAGCCCGTCGGTGACGGCGGCCGGGGCCTCGTGCCGCAAGGACGCGGCGGCGGCGACGATGCGGTCGGTGCCGAAGAACCCGCCGCCCTCGTCCTGGGCCTCCGAGACGCCGTCGGTGTAGAGGACGAGAGCGTCGCCCCGGCCGAGGCGCAGACGGTTGACCGGGAACTCCGACGCTTCGATCAGGCCCAGGACGCGGCCGCCCTCGACGGCGACCGGCTCCGGGGCGCCCTCGGCCGTCACCAGCACCGGCGGCTCGTGCCCGGCCACGGCGAAGGCGAGCTCCCCGCTCGCGAGGTCGAGGACGCCGGCCACGGCGGTGACGAACATCCCGGCGGCGTTGTCGCGGCACAGGCTGCGATTGACGCGGTCGAGGAGGACGCCAGGGTCCGCCTCGCGCGCGGCCACGGCCTCGAACACGGTCTTGGTACGTGCCATGAAGAGCGCGGCGGGGACGCCCTTGCCCGACACGTCGCCGACGAGGAAGAAGACCCGCGCTCCCTCGCGGAAGTGGTCGAACAGGTCCCCCCCGACCGAGCGAGCAGCCACCAGGGTGGCCCCGAGCTCGAAGCCCTCGTCCCGGCCGCCGGCCACCGGCCTCGGCAGCATGTCCGCCTGGATGCGCTTGGCCACCTTCAGCTCGCTCTCCAGCCTCTCCTTGGCCGCGGTCGTCTCCTGCAGGTTCCGGATGTACTCCTTCAGCGAGTCCCGCATGTGGCGGAAGGCGGAGGCCAGGGTCCCGACCTCGTCCCGCGACTCGACGGGGGGCAGCGGCGTGTCGAGGTCGCCCTTCGCGATCCCCTCGGCGCTCGCGGCCAGGGCCGAGAGGGGGCGGGTCAGGCGGCGGGAGAGCAGCACCACCACCGTGGTCAGGAGCGCCAGCCCCCCGAGCGAGAGCAGGGCCTGGACGGTCCGCAGCCACCCGACGTCCGCGAGGAGCTCGTCCTCGGGGTAGAGGGCAGCGAGCGACCAGCCGGCGCGCCGGAGCGGCCGGAACGTGAGCCGGTAGGCCCGCCCGCGGAAATCGACGCGCATGAAGCCCGTCTCGCCCGACAGCACCCGCCGCGCGATGGGCTCCAGGCGCTCCCGGGCCTCGGGCGTGGCCCTCGCGAGGGCGCGGCCGGCCGGGCTCCCGGGATCGCGCTCCGAAGCGGCGATCACGACACCCTTCCGGGAGAGAACCAGCCCGAACCCGCTCAGTCCCAGCTCCACGTCCTTCACGATCGCGTCGAGCCGGCTGAGGCGGATGTCCGCGGTGACGACCCCGCCCGGCGAGCCCCCGGCCCCGCCGAAGGGCACCGAGAAGGTGACCATGGGAGCGTCGCCCCCTCCCGCGTCCACGTAGGGCTCGGTCCACGTCGGCCGGGCGGACCTCAGCGGCTCGACGAACCACTCCCGCTCCCAGTAACGGTAGGAGTCGGACGCGAGATCGGCCCGGTCGAGGCCGCCCTCCGTCCCGGCCTTCCAGTGGTAGTAGAGGGCGCGGTGCTCGCCCCGGGGCCCCGGCCGCCACGCGATCGCGGCGCCGAAGACGTCGCGGTTGCCCTCGACGAAGCGCCGCAGCAGGCGGTCGGCCTCCGGCTCCCGCAGACCGAGGGCCGAGAGCACCTCGCCGAGCGCGAGGGTCCTCTCCTCGACCGAATGGAGGAGGTCCTCGACGTGGCTCCCCGCCGCCTCGGTCTCGTTGGCCGCCTCGCGCCCGGCGGCGGCGATCGCCATCCGGCGCGCGAGGCTGTTGGAGACGACCACGGTCGCGGCGTAGACGCCCCCTACCGCCAGGAGCGTCCAGACGATGAGACGCGTCGTCAGGCTCCGGAAGCCGCCGGGGGAAGGACCGTGCGGGAGTGTCGCGTCCGCCATCGGGCCGGAGTATTTCACGCGGCCGGCCACGGGAGGGCCTTGACAGGAGGCGGGAACGGATCTATTATTTAATCGGTTGATTAAATTGAATGGTTAATCCGTCCGAGAGAGGCGTCGCCACGAAGCACCGCGAGCGGGAGAAGCGGGATCCCGAGGCCACGAGGAGGGCCCTCGTCGAAGCGGGGGCCGCGCTGTTCGCCGAGCGCGGGTACGAGGGGGTGGGCATCGAGGAGGTGGCGGCGCGGGCCGGCGTCAACAAGGCCCTCATCAGCTACCACTTCCGGGGCAAGCGCGGCCTCTACGTGGCGATCCTCGAGTCCGGCTTCGCCGAGATGACGGCGCGAATCGAGGGGGCCGAGGCGCGGGCCGAGAACACCCGCGACGCCCTCCGCGCCTTCCTCCAGGCCTTCCAGCAGGCGGCCGGCGAACGACCCGGCTTCCCCGTCCTCTTCCTGCGCGAGGTCCTCGAGACCGGCATCGAGCCCGCGGTGGTGCCCTACCTGCTGCGGATCGTCGGGATCTCCCGCCGGCTTGCCGAGCGCGGGGCTCGCGAGGGGCTCTTTCGGCGCGTCGACCCCCTCCTGCTGCACTTCGCCCTCGTGGGCAGCCTCGTCTTCTTCTTCGCCACCGAGCCGGCCCGGCGAAAGGCCGCCTCCGAGGGCCGACTCCCGTTCTCGATGCCGGACCCGGCGGCATTCGTTCGCTACGTCGAGGAACTGACCCTGAGGGGGCTCGCCCCGCAGACCCCGTCCCGCCGTGCGCCCCGCCCTCGCCGCAAAGGAGCCCGAGCATGAAGCGCCCCGTCAGAGCCATTTCCCTCGCTGCGGCTGTCCTCGCCCTCTCCGCCCTGGGCGGCGCGTGCCGCAAGGGCACCGACCCGGGCCTGATCGTCGCCTCCGGCCACGTGGAGGCGACGGAGGTCCTCGTCTCGACCAAGGTGGCGGGCACGATCGAGAGCCTGGCGGTGGACGAGGGCTCGATCGTCGCCGCCGGCCAGGAGCTGGCCCGGATCGACACCACCGACACCCGCCTCGCCCTGGAAGCGGCCCGCGCCGATCGGGCGCAGGCCGACGCCGAGCTCCGGCTCCGCCTGGCCGGCTCGCGCGTCGAGGAGGTGCGGGAGGCCAAGGCCCAGGTCGACCGCGCGGAGGCCGACCTCGACGGGGCCCGGAAGGACCTCGAGCGGATGGAGGGCCTCCTCGACGCCGGCTCCGGGACCACGAAGGCCCGCGACGACGCCCGCACGCGCACGGACCTCGCGCAGGGCACGCTCGAAGCCGCCCGCGAGCGGCTGAAGCGGCTCGAGGCCGGCTCCCGGCCCGAGGAGAAGGACGCGGCCCGGGCCCGGCTCGCCGCGGCCGACGCCCGCATCGCGCAGCTCGAGCAGCAGCTGAAGGACGCCCTGATCGCGAGCCCGGTGGCGGGTGTCGTCACCGAGAAGCTCGCGGAGAAGGGCGAGCTCGCCGCGCGCGGCACCGGCGTCGTGGTGGTGACCGACCTGCCGAACGCCTGGCTCAACGCCTACGTCGCGGAGCCCGACCTCGCCCGCCTGCGCCTGGGGCAGGAGGCCGAGGTCGTGACCGACGACGGCCAGTCGCGCAAGGGCCGCGTGTCCTTCGTGGCCTCGCGCGCCGAGTTCACGCCGAAGAACGTGCAGACCCGCGACGAGCGGGTGAAGCTCGTCTACCGCATCAAGGTCGCGCTCGACAACGGCGACGGCCTCTTCAAGCCCGGCATGCCGGCCACGGCGCGCCTGCAGCCGGCGACCGCACGGCCGTGACGGCCTCTCCCGCCGCGACGCCGGCCGCGGAGGCCCTCGTGAGCGCCCGCGCCCTCACCCGCCGCTTCGGCGCCGTCCACGCCGCCTCCGAGGTGAGCTTCGAAGTGCGCCGCGGCGAGATGTTCGGCCTCATCGGCCCGGACGGGGCGGGCAAGACGACCACCCTGCGCATGGTCCTGGGCCTTCTGAAGCCCGACACCGGGGAGGTGCGCACCTGCGGGCTTTCGCCCCTGCGCGAGCGGCGGAAGCTCTCGTCCCGGGTCGGCTACCTTTCCCAGAGGTTCTCGCTGTACGGCGACCTGACCGTGGACGAGAACGTGGCCTTCTTCGCCGAGATCCACGACGTGCGGGACTACGCGGACCGCCGCGACGCGCTGCTCGAGATGGTGCGGATGACGCCGTTCCGCGACCGGCTGGCCGACCGCCTCTCGGGCGGGATGAAGCAGAAGCTGGCACTCGTGTGCACGCTCGTCCACACGCCGGAGCTGCTCGTCCTCGACGAGCCGACCACCGGGGTCGACCCCGTCTCCCGGCGCGACTTCTGGAAGCTCCTCGCCCGCCTCCAGCGCGAGGGGCTCACCCTCCTCCTCACGACGCCCTACCTCGACGAGGCGGAGCGCTGCACCCGCGTCGCCCTCGTCGACCAGGGCCGCGTCCTGACCGTGGACAGCCCCGACGCGCTGCGGGCGGCGGAGAGGGGCGTGATGGTCGAGGTGGTGGCCGAGCCGCGGCGGGAGGCGGCCGGCGTCCTGCGGGAGGCGCCGGGCGTGGCCGAGGTCGAGGTCTTCGGCGAGAGGCTCCACGCGAGCCTTCCGGACGAGGCGCCCGCGGGGGCCGCGGCCGCCGCCGAGGCGCTCGCGGCGCGGCTCCGCGGGGCGGGGCTCGTCGTCCACTCCGCCCGGCCCGCCACCCCGTCGCTCGAGGACGTGTTCATCGGCCGCATCCGTGCCCGCGAGGCGGCCGCTCCCGTCGAGGTGACCCCATGAGACGCGCCGCCTTCCTCCCCCTGCTGCTGCCGGTGGCCCTCGCCGCCGGCCAGGAGACGCCCGCGCCTCCGGCCCGGTCCGAGGCCGCCGGCCTCCGCCTGACCGTGGACGAGGCCGTGGCCAGGGCCATCGCGGCCTCGCCGCGCCTCGCCCGGCTGTCCGCGCTCGAGACGGCGGCCGAGGCCCAGGCCCGCGGAGCCCGCGCCGAGCGCTGGCCACAGGTGGAGGTCGGGGCCGGCTACACCCGGCGCTCCGAGGTCCCCGAGCTCGCCATCTTCGCCCCGACCAACAACCCCGCGCAGCCGGTCGAGCGCATCGTCGTGTTCCCGAATATCCAGGACAACTGGCGAGTGCGGGCCGGCCTCGCGCTGCCCCTCTACACCGGCGGGCGCATCGGGGGGCAGGTCGAGGCGGCCGAGCAGGGCCGTGTGGCCGCGGGAGAGGACCTCCGCGCCGGCCGGGCCGACCTCGTCCTCGAGGCCAAGAGCGCCTACTGGTCGCTCGTGACCGCGCGAGAGGCCCAGCGGGTCCTGCAGGAGGCGCTCCGCGCCTATGACTCACACCTCCGCGACGCCCGCAATCGCGAGCGGTTCGGGATGGCGGCGCGCAACGAGGTCCTGGCCGTCGAGGTCGAGCGTGACCGCTCCGAGCTCGATCGCCTGCAGGCCGAGGCCGCGGCCGACGCGGCCGCGGCGAACCTCCAGCGGCTGCTCGCGCTGCCGGCCGCGACGCGCGTCGAGCCGGCCGAGCCCCTCCAGGCCGCCGCCGTTCCCCGGCCCGAGGTCGAGGCCCTGGTGGCCGAGGCGCAGGCGGGACGGCCCGAGCGCCGGGCCCTCGCCGCCCGCGTGGCCGCCGCGGACGCCGCCGCCGGCGCCGAGCGCGGGGCACGGCTCCCCCAGCTCGCGCTCACCGGCGGCTACAACTACTCGAGCCCCAACCGCGACATCGTGCCCCCGACCAGCGACTGGACCGACACGTGGGACGTCGGGGTGGGTGTCGCGTGGAGCGTCTTCGACGGGGGGAAGCGCTCGGCCAACGAGGCCCGCGCCCGCGCCCAGGCCGGCGCGGTGCGCGCGCAGCTCGACGAGCTCGACCGCGCGATCCGGCTCGAGGTCACGCAGCGCGCGCTCGAGCTGCGGACGGCCGAGGCCCGCCTCGCGGTCGCCGAGCGCAGCATCGTCTCCGCGGCGGAGAGCCGCCGGGTGGCCTCGGACCGCTACCGCGAGGGCGTCATCCCCTCCTCCGAGCTCCTCGACGCCGAGCTCGCCCACGAGCGGGCCGCCCTCACGCGCACGGAGTCCCTGGCCGTGCTGCGCCTCGCCGCGGCCGGCCTCGACCGCGCGGTGGGACGATGAGCGTCGCCGTCGAGACACGCGAGCTGACCAAGCGCTTCGGCGCCTTCACCGCGGTCGATCGCGTCTCGCTCAGCGTCGCCGAGGGGGAGATCTTCGGCTTCCTCGGCGCCAACGGCGCCGGCAAGTCCACCACGATCCGAATGCTGTGCGGGCTGCTCGCACCGACGTCCGGGACCGGTCTCGTGCTGGGCGTGGACGTCGCGAAGGACCCCGAGGGCGTTAAACGGCGCATCGGCTACATGAGCCAGCGCTTCAGCCTGTACGGCGACCTGACCGTGGGGCAGAACCTCCGCTTCTTCGGGGGCGTCTACGGCCTGCGGGGCAAGGCGGCGCGGGAGCGCGAGGCCTGGGCCGTCCACATGTCGGGGCTCGAGGGCAAGGAGGACCGGCTCACCGGGGAGCTTCCCGGGGGCTGGAAGCAGCGGCTGGCCCTGGCGTGCGCCGTCCTCCACCGCCCGCGCGTGGTGTTCCTGGACGAGCCCACGAGCGGCGTCGACCCCATCTCGCGCCGCCGGTTCTGGCGGCTCATCGACGAGATGGCCGGCTCCGGGGTGACCGTCTTCGTGACCACGCACTACCTCGACGAGGCCGAGTACTGCCACCGCCTCGCCCTCATCCACGCCGGACGCCTCGTGGCCCTCGGCACGGTCTCCGAGCTCAAGCACGTCTTCGCCGGCAACGCCGTCCTCGAGGTCACGGCGCCCCGGGTCGGCGAGGCCCTCGAGGCGATCGGCGAGCAGCCCTGGGCGACCGAGACCTCCGTGTTCGGGACCCGCATCCACGTCGTCGTCCGCGACGCGGAAGAAGGCCGGCGCGCGGTCGAGCGCCTCCTCGCCGGCTCCTCGAACCCTGCCTCCTCGATCGAGCGGATCCTGCCCTCGCTCGAGGACGTCTTCATCCACCACGTCGAGGCGGCCGAGGCCGAGCGTGGCAGGCGGGGGGAGGCCCGGTGAGGCGCCTGCGCGCGGTCGTCGTGAAGGAGCTCCGCCAGATCCGGAGGGACCCGTACTCCCTGATCATGCTCATCGGTCTCCCCGCCTTCATGCTGGTCCTCTACGGCTACGCGCTGAACTTCGACGTGCGCCACGTGAGGCTCGCGGTGCAGGACCGCGACCACACCGCCCGCAGCCGCGAGCTCGTCGCCTCCTTCACCCACTCGACCTACTTCGACCTCGTGGCGACGCCGCAGCCCGACCAGGACCTCGAGCCGCTCCTGGAGCGCCGCGTGGCCAGGGCCGTCCTCGTCATCCCCGAGGGCTACGGCCGCGACCTCGCGGCCGGCCGCCGGACCGCCGTCCAGATGCTCCTCGACGGGGCCGACTCCACCACCGCGACCACCGTCCTGGGGTACGCACGGGCGCTCGTCTCGGAGGCGAACGCGGAGCTGGTCGTCGAGGCCGGGCCGGGCGCGGGGCGGCGCCCGGCAGCCCCCCTCGACGTCCAGCCACGCGTCCTCTACAACCCGGAGCTCGAGTCCACGCAGTTCCTGGTGCCCGGGCTCATCGGCTTCCTGCTCATGCTCACCGCCGTCCTCTCCACCGCGCTGTCGGTGGTGCGCGAGAAGGAGCGCGGCACGATGGAGCAGCTGCGGGTGGCGCCCCTGCGCACGTGGGAGCTCATCGTGGGCAAGACCGTCCCCTACCTCGGCATCTCGCTCCTCGCCACGGTCATCATCCTCGCCGCCGCCCGCCTGCTCTTCGGGGTGGTGATCCGAGGGCCGCACGTCGACCTGCTGATCGCGACGCTCCTCTACCTCTTCGGCGCCCTGGCCTTCGGCCTGTTCATCTCGACGATCGCCGACACGCAGACCTTCGCCTTCCAGGTCGGGCTCATCTCGTCGCTGCTGCCCTCGATCCTCCTCTCCGGCTTCATCTTCCAGATCCGGATCATGCCCCCCTGGCTGCAGGTCATCACCTACCTCGTCCCCGCCCGCTTCTTCCTGGTGATCCTGCGCGGCGTGATCCTCAAGGGCGAGGGGCTCTCTCCCTACTGGCCCCAGGTGGCCGCCCTCGTCGTGTACGGCCTCACGGCGATGACCCTGGCCTCGGCACGCCTGGCGCGCCGAGAGGGGTGAGCGCGATGTACGTCCTCTGGCGCGTGATCGTGAAGGAGCTGCTGCAGATCCGGCGCGACCGGCGCATGCTCCCCGTCATCTTCGTCTCGCCCGTGGTCATGGTCGTGGTCTTCGGGTTCGCCGTGAACACCGACGTGACCGACGTGCCGCTGGTGCTCGTCGACCAGGACCGCAGCGTCGCCAGCCGGGACCTCGTGACCCGCTTCGTCCGCTCCGGCTACTTCGAGGTGGTGGGGACGGAGGAGCGGGCCGAGGACGTGGACCGCTGGCTCGTGACCTCGCGCGCCCAGATGGGCCTCGTGGTCGCGCCGGGGTTCGCGGCGGCGCTCGCCTCGGGCCGCACCGCCGCCCTGCAGGTGATCGTGGACGGCAGCGACGCGGCCTCGGCCAACGTGGCCCTCGGCTACGCGAGCGCCCTCGCCCAGGCCTTCGGAGCGGAGGTACAGACCGCGCGGCTGCGCGCCGCCGCCGGCGGCGTGCCTTCGCGCCGGCCCGGGCAGATCGATCTCCAGCCCCGGGTCTTCTACAACCCCGACCTGAGGAGCCGCTGGTTCTACGTGCCCGCCGTCCTCGCCATGATCCTGATGGTGATGACCATGCTCCTCTCCGCCATGGGCGTCGTGCGCGAGAAAGAGATCGGGACCCTGGAGCAGATCATCGTGACGCCCATACAGCCGTGGCAGCTCCTCGTCGGGAAGCTCGCGCCGTTCGCGATGATCGGGCTGTTCCAGATGTGCGTCGCCACCGCGGTCACGGTCTTCGGCTTCGGCGTCCCGCTCCGGGGATCGTTCCCCCTGCTGCTCGCTCTCACCGTGCTCTTCATCCTCAACACGCTGGGGCTCGGCCTGCTGGTCTCGACGATCGTGCAGAACCAGCAGCAGGCCATGATGGGGGCGGCCTTCGGCGGGATGATCCCGATGGTCTACCTCTCGGGCCTCATCTTCCCCATCGAGAACATGCCGCGGGCGATCCAGCTCGTGACGTACCTCATCCCGCTCCGCTACTACGCCGAGATCATCCGCGGGGTCTTCCTGCGCGGCTCGGGCCTCGGCGTGCTTTGGCCCGAGGCCCTCGCGCTGCTGGGAATGGGCCTGACCATCATGGCGGTCGCCTCCCTGCGCTTCCGGAAGCGCCTCGACTAGCCCCGACCCGCGCGAAGCGCGGGTCGGTTCTGGCCGTGACCCGTGGCCCCGGGAAGGCCCCCTCGGCAAGCCCTCATTGCGGTCCCACCCCGACGAGCTCCTTGAGCCAGTCCTGCACGGACTTGTACCAGAACTGGGAGTTCTGGGGCTTGAGGATCCAGTGGTTCTCGTTGGGGTACTGGATGAGCCGGCTGCGAACGCCCCGGTTCTGCAGGGTGTTGAAGAGCTCGAGCCCGTGGTTCTCGGGCACCCGGTAGTCGAGGGCCCCGGCGATGACGAGGGTGGGCGTCTTGAAGCTCGGGGCCCCGAAGTGGGGCGACATCTTCCGGTAGAGGGCGTCCTGCTTCGCGTCCCAGAACTCGCCGAAGCGCTTCTTCTCGGCCCCGTAGTCGGCGCCATACTGCGTGTAGAGGTCGTAGACGGCGGCGTGGGCCACGAGGGCCTTGAAGGGGTGCGAACGGCCGAGGACGAGCGACGCGAGGTACCCGCCGTAGCTGCCGCCGCCGGCCGCCATGCGCTCGCGGTCAATCCAGGGCTGGCGCGCGAACCAGTCGGCGGCGGCGATCGTGTCCTCGTACGGCTTCGTCGCCCAGTCGGGGTTGATCGCGTCGGCGAAGGCCTGGCCGAAGCCCGACGAGCCGTGGAAGTTGTGCCACGCGCTGACGTAGCCCCAGCCCGAGAACAGCTGCGCGTTCCAGCGGAAGGTGAACGCGTCCTGGACCCCATTGTGCGGCCCGCCGTGGAGGATCAGGAAGAGCGGGTACTTCTGCGCGGGGTCGAAGCCCGGCGGGTAGACGACCCACATCTGGATTTCCTTGCCGCCCGAGCCCTTGTAGGTGACGGACTCGTAGCGGCCCCACTCGACCTTCGCCAGCAGCTCGTCGTTGAAGGTCGAGAGCTTCGTCGGCTCCCCGGTCGCGAGGTCCACCCGCACGAGCGTCGGCGGCTCGGAGAAGCCCTCGCGCAGCGCCACGAGCGTCCGGCCGTCGCGGGAGAGGGCGAGGCCCGAGAACGTGAGGGCCTTCGTGAGGGGCGCGGGCGCACCCGTGGCGGCGTCGATGCGGTAGACGCGGCCGTGGCCGGCGTCGTCGATCGCGCCCACGAGCGCCTTCGAGTCCGGCGTCCAGGCGAGCGTGCCGACCGAGCGGTCCCAGGCCTCGGTGAGGACGCGGTTCGCCTTCATGGCACGGTCGTGGAGGACGAGCCGCGTCCGGTCGGCGTAGAAGCCCTTGATCACCTGCCGGCCGAAGGCGAGGAAGCGCCCGTCGGGGCTGTAGACGGGAGAGGTGTCCCCGGCCGGGTTGTCGGGCGTGAGGTTGCGGGCGGCCCCGCCCCCGGCGGGCACCACGTAAACGTCGAAGTTGGAGTCGACACCCGTTTTGTCGGTGTCGGCGGCGAAGGCGACCTCCGTCCCGTCCGGGGCGATGTCGTAGGAGGAGGGACCCGCCTCCGCCCGCGAGAGCTCGAGCCCCGTGCCGAGAGTGATCGCCGTCGGCTCCCCGCCGTCGACGGCGATCGAGTAGACGTGGGCCTGGCGGTCGTCGAGCCAGTGGTCCCAGTAGCGGACTTCCGGCTTGTCGAAGACGCGCGCGGTCATCTTCGAGTCCTTGCGCTCCTTCTGCCGCTTCTCCTGCTCCTCCCAGGTCTTGAGGTCCGGCCAGACGCGGCTGATGAAAGCCACCCGCCGGCTGTCGGGGAACCACTTCGGCGCCGACGCCCCGGCTCGGCACCTTCGTCAGCCGCCGGGCCTCGCCGCCGCCGAGCGGCAGCAGGTAGACCTGGGCGTTCTCGTCGCCCTCGCGCTTGGCCTCGAAGGCGATCCACTTGCCGTCGGGGCTCCAGGCCGGCCCGGTCTCGCTCCCCTCGTGGGTGGTGAGGGCGCGCGACTCGGTCCCGTCGGTCTTCAGGACCCACAGGTCCGTGAGGGCCTTGTCCTCCTTCACGTCCCAGGTCGTCACCGGCACCACGGCCCACTGTCCGTCGGGCGAGATCGCGGGCGGCGCGAGCCGCTTGATCTGCCAGAGCGTCTCGGCCGTCAGGGGGGCCTTTGCGGCTTCCTCGGCGCCGGCGGCGACGGCCAGCGGGAAGACGAGCAGGAGGGCGAGAATCGTCGCGCGTCGCATGGTTTCGCTCCTTGGTGAGGGCCGACGCCGCCATCCTCGTCGCGCGAGCGGCAGTCCGTCAAGCGGCTCGCGGAAATCGGCTCTCCTTGACCGCCCGGCGGCCCCGTGTTGTATTGCCGGGCATGAGCCCTGTCGAGGCACACGTTCCCGCTTCCTCCCGCGCCGCGGTCCTCTTCCTCGGCGCGACCCTGCTCCTGGCCGCCGCGGCCGGGGCCCAGACGCTGCCCGGCCTCCCCGGCGCAAAGGCGGCGGCGACGCCGCTCCCCACGCCCGCCCCGGCCCCGGAGCCGATCCCGGAGGCGGCCGACTCGCCGCGCGCCTCCGCCCGCACCATGATCGAGCTCGCGTCACGCAAGGGGGACTTCAAGGCCGCGGCCCGCTACCTCCAGCTACCACCGGGCGAGGAGGCGCGTGGCCCGGAGCTGGCCCGGAGGCTCCGGGCCGTCCTCGAGCGCCACCTCGACATCGACCTCGACGCCGTCTCGCCGTTCTCGGAGGGCAACCCGCAGGACGGGCTGCCCCCGGGGGTCGACACGGTCGGCGACGTGCCCGACGGACGCGGCGGGCACGACCCGGTCTTCATCGTCCGCTCGCGCGACGCCGCCGGCACGTACTGGGCCTTCTCGCGCCAGACCGTGTCCCGCATCGACGGCTGGTACGACGCGCTGCCTGACCGGTGGGTCCGCGACTGGATGCCGGAGCGCCTCCAGCGCTACGGGCCGGCCGGCCTCATGTGGTGGCAGTGGATGGCCCTGCCCGCCCTCCTCCTGGTGGCCCTCGTCCTCGGGCGGATCCTCGGCGTCCTCACCTCCTCGTTCCTCCACCGCCTGTTCCTGAAGACGCCCACCGAGTGGGACGAGCGGCTCCTCCGGCGAACCTCCCCGGCCCTCACCCTGCTGTGGGCGGTGGCCGTGGCCGCGGCGCTCCTCCCCTGGGTCGCGCTCCTGCCCGAGGCCCACCGCTCTGCTCCGCTCGCTCCTCGGCGGCCTCGCCACCCTCGCCGTCTTCTGGGCCCTGTGGCGCTCGGTGGACGTGTGGGCCCAGTTCCTCGCGGAGAGGCCCTGGGCGGCCGACAGCCCCTCCGCGCGCTCGCTCCTCTCCGTGACCCGCAACCTGGGCAAGGTCTTCGTCGCCGTCGGAGGGCTCGTGGCGACCCTCGCCGCGCTCGGATACCCGGTGGCGACCGTCCTCGCCGGCCTCGGCATCGGCGGCATCGCCCTCGCCTTCGGCGCCCAGAAGACGATCGAGAACCTCTTCGGCTCGATCTCGCTCGCCGCCGACCAGCCCTTCCGCGTCGGCGACTTCGTGAAGGTCGAGGACTTCACCGGGAACGTCGAGCGGATCGGCATGCGGTCGACACAGATCCGCACGCTGGACCGGACCCTCGTCAGCGTCCCGAACGGCAAGCTCGCCGACATGTGGATCGAGGACTTCGCCTCCCGCGACCGCATCCGCTTCGCCGCCACGGTGGCCCTCGTCTACGGCACCACCGAGGCGCAGGTGCGGCGCGTCGCTCGAGGGCATCGAGGCGATGCTGCGCGCCAACCCGAAGGTCTGGCCCGAGCCCGTGGTGGCGAAGCTCGCCGGCTTCTCCCCGTCCTCGCTCGACGTCGAGGTCCTCTGCTGGTTCCAGACGAACGACTACGGCGAGTTCCGGGAGCTGCGGCAGGAGGCCCTCCTCGGGATCATGCGGCATCGTCGAGGAGGCGGGGACGAGCTTTGCGTTCCCCACCCGGACGGTCCACGTGGTGGGGGCGAGGGACACGAGACCGCCGGCCTAGCGGCCGGCGTGGAGGACGGCTCTCCTCGGGGCTTTCGAGATCCCTCGCGCGCCCGCCTGGACGGGGGCGCGCTCGGGGGACTCAGCGCCCACCCACCCAGTAGCCACGCCGCGAGCGGACGTCGCCCTTGGGCCCCCGGAGGCGCAGATCGATACGGTGCCAACCCGGACGCCGCTCGCCCTGCGGTTCGTAGCGCAGCACGTAGCGCGAGTTCATCGCCTCGATGATGGCCGAGAAGGCGTCGCGCCAGCCGGGCGGGGGACTCCGCCTCCCAGAAGCGACCTCCCGTCAGCTCCGCGATCTGGCGGAGCGCGCGGACGTGGTCGGGCTCCGACGGCGGCTGACCGGTGCCGTCGTACGGTCGCGCGACGTCGCGTTGCACGCCGACAACCTGGACGAGCGCGTTGCTCCTCTCGGCCGCCGCGCGCACCTGGCGCTCACCCAGCCAGCTCATGTTGTCCTCGCCATCCGTGAACAGAACGACGAGGATGCGCGCCTGGGTCTTCGGCAGCGTGAGCGCGGCGTACAGGGCGTCACGGACCGCCGTCGCGCCCGCGCCCTGCAGGCCCTCGAGCGCTCTGCGCAGCGCGGCCCGGTCGGTCGTGGGCCGGGCGTGCCAGCGTATCTCCTCGGAGAAGGCCAGCAGGCCGGCCTCGTCGCCCGGGCGCAGGCCTTCGAGGTAGGCCCGCCCCGCAACCTGGAGCGCGGCGAGCTTCTCGCCGACGACGCTGCCGCTGGTGTCGAAGGCAAGCACGCTCTGCAGCGGAAGCGAATCCACCCCGACGAGCTCGGCTCGCTGGAGGACGCCGTTGTCCTTCACCTCGAAGTCCGACGCGGCCAGACCCGCGACGGGGCGGCCTCCCCGGGTGACGAAAGCGTCGACGTAGACCGCCTCGACGCGGACGCCGAAGACCGGCGGCGGAGGCGGCGCCTGCGTCGCGGCCAGGGCGGGCAGCGCGGCGAGGACGACGACGACGACCGACAGGAGGCCCCGTCGCATCGGGTCCGGGGGACTCACTGCCGTGTCTCGCTCCGCAGCTTCTCGAGGACCGGCTCGGCGTCCGCCGACCGGCCGAAGAGGTAGTCCCACCAAGCGTCTGCGTTCCGGCGCCGGCCGGCGCTGGCCACTGCCTCGTCCAGCACCTCCCGGGACGCCGCGGCATCGCCCGCGACCTGGAGCACCCAGGAGAGAGCCACCGCCGCGGCCTGGCCCTGGGGATCGACCGCGAGCGCGGCGCGGTACTCGCGCTCGGCGTTCCCGAGGCGGCCGGCGTCCTCGTGCACCTGCCCGAGAAAGAGGTGGCCGGTGTAGAGGACGGAGGGCTCCCGGGCTCGCCCGAGTCCTTCCCGCAGTGCCCTGAGGGCCGCGTCTGCGTGCCCGAGCCCCCACTCGACCCGGCCCAGGCGCAGCCAGGCCTCACCCAGGCTCCCGTCCGCGGCGAGGGCCTGCTGGAACGCACGCCGTGCGCGTTCGAGGTAGCTCCGCCGATCCGAGAGGACGGACTCGCGGAGTCGCCGCTGCGACGGGAGTGCCTCGAGCCGGGCGTGCGACCAGCCGGGCAACGATCCCAGCGCCTCGTCGGTCGTGCCCGCGGCCAGCAGCAGCTCCGCGTCCTTCGGGAACCACTTGAGACCCGCTTGTGCCCAGCGCCGGGCGTCGGTGAAGCAGAAACGGCCGTGGGCCCCGAAGGCCGTCGCGAGGTACCAGCGGCGGGCAAACGCGCGGCCTTCCTCCCAGCTCGTCAGCAACGGCACGATCTCGGCGGCCAGCTCGATGTGGGAGTTGCTCCGGCACCGCGTCTCGCCTTCGTCGAGGGGGACCATCCCGCGCTCGATGCCGGCCCTGTCGGTGTGGAGCATGACCGCCGCCCGCAGCAGCAGGCCCCTTGCGGCGACTCCCCGGTCGCGCAGCTTCTCGACCTCGAACTGCAGCTCGTTCGGCGTCCAGCCCTCGAGGGCGGCCAGCGCTTCCGCCCGGTCCCCCGCCGCGTAGCGCTCCACCATCGAGAGGTACCGCCGGGTCCGCGCGGGATCCTCGCCGAGCATCCGTGAGTTCCGCGCGGGATCCTGCGGGCCGGCGAAGGCGGCGGAGAGGGCCACGACGACGGGCACGACGAGAGCGGGGCCGCCCACGAGCCTACCGCACCGAGTAGACCGCGCCTTCGGGGGTCGAGCCGGCGCGGCGGGAGACGCCGCGGTCCGGGTTCGCGGCCAGGCGCTCGAGGACGAGGAAGACCGTCTCGACCTCGTCCGGCGCGCCCACCGCCGCCGCGAGCTCCTCGCAGGTCGCGCCCGCGGGACCCCGCTCGCGCAGGGCGGCCGCGACGCGTCGCTGCAGCTCCAGGACGGCGGCCGCCGCCTTCTTCCCGGCCTCGACCCCTGGCTGGTGGTAGGCGTTGATCCCGACGAGGCTCGCGTAGAGGCCCACCGCGCGCTCGTAGAGCGCGATCAGCATCCCGAGGCTCCGGGGGGAAACATCCGGGACGGTGAGCGTGAGCGAGGGGCGCCCGCTCTCGAAGAGGGCGCGCCGCGTCCCGAGCAGGAAGCCGTCGAGGAAGTCCCCGCTCGTCGCCCCCGGCTCGACCTCCAGGCTCGCGCCCTCGCGGTCCTTCAGGACCCGCACGAAGGTCACGAAGAAGTCCGGCGTCCCGTCGCGCAGCTGCTGGACGAAGGCGTGCTGGTCCGTCGAGCCCTTGTTCCCGTAGACGGTCAGCCCCTGGTGGACGACGTGGCCGGCCAGGTCTTTCTCCTTGCCGAGCGACTCCATGACCAGCTGCTGCAGGTAGCGGCTGAAGAGGAGCAGCCGGTCCTTGTAGGGCAGCACGACCATCGCCTTCGTCCCGCGGCCCTCGCCGACCGCGTGCCACGCGAGGGCGAGGAGGGCGGCGGGGTTCGTGCGGGTGTCGCGACGGCGGGTGGCCTCGTCCATCGCCGCCGCCCCGGCGACGAGCGCGGTCACGTCGATCCCCTGGAGGGCCGCGGGGACGAGGCCCACCGTGCTCGTCACGGACGTGCGCCCGCCCACCCAGTCCCACATCGGGAAGCGGGCGAGGAAGCCCCGCTCGCGGGCCTGCCGGTCGAGGGCGCTCCCGTCCTGGGTGATCGCCACCGCGTGAGGGCCGAAGTCGAGGCCGCGGGCCCGGTACGCGGCCGCCGCCTCCAGCATGCCGTTGCGGGTCTCCGCCGTGCCCCCGGATTTCGAGACGACGACGGCGAGCGTCTCGCCGAGAGCGTCGCCGAGGCCGCCGAGGACGCGGTCGAGGCCGTCGGCGTCCGTGTTGTCGAGGAAGTGCGGGGCCAGCCGGTCGCCGGGACCGCCGAGGGCGTCGGCCACGAGCTGGGGCCCGAGCGCCGAGCCGCCGATGCCGACGACCAGCACGTGCCGGAAGCGCTCTGCCTTCGGCGGCCTCACCCGACCGTCGTGGACGCGCGCGGCGAAGTCGAGGACACGGTCCCGGGTCTCGCGGATGGCGGTCGCGATGTCCGCCGAGGGGGCCTTCTCCGGGGCCCGCAGCCAGTAGTGCCCGACCATGCGCTTCTCGTCGGGGTTGGCCACGGCCCCGCCCTCGAGGGCCTCCATGGCCGAGAGGGCCTCCTGCAGGGCCGCCTCGCGCCCGCGGAACGCCTCGTCCCCGAGCCCGAGCCGGCTGAGGTCGAGCCGCACCCCGAGGCCGGGGTCGTCGAACCGCTGCGTCTTGTACCGCTCCCAGAGCTCGCGTGGCGTCATGGCCTCTCCTCGTCGTGGCGGGACGGCATTCTACCGCCCCCTTGCAGGGCCGGGCGGACCGGCCTCACACTGGATGCCGGAGGCTCGTGCCCATGGCCCTGCGACGTCCCGCCGTCGTCCTGCTCGCCGCTTTCGCCCTCTCCTGCGGGGGCGGGGGCTCCTCCCCCACCTCCCCGAGCACGGGCGGGGGCACCGGCTCGAGCAACTGCACCACGGCCGGGCAGTGCACGTTCGTCCGCGACGTCATGCAGTCCTACTACTACTGGTACAAGGAGCTGCCCAACCCCGACCCGGCCTCGTTCTCCTCGCCCGAGGCCTACCTGGACTCCGTGCGCTACCGGGCGCTCGACTCGAGCTTCAGCTACATCACTTCGAAGGCCTCGAGCGACGCCTTCTACTCGGACAGCCAGTTCATCGGCTTCGGCCTCTCGTACAAGGCGACCAGCGCGACCGAGCTGCGCCTCGTCCAGACCTTCCCGGGCAGCTCCGCCGCCGACGCGGGGATGGACCGCGGGGACACGCTCCTCACGATCGCCGGCAAGGCGGTCGCCGACCTCATTCGGACGGGAGAGATCGGCACCATCTTCGGGGCCGAGCAGGAGGGGGTGACCGTGGAGTTCACCTGGCGCGATCTCCAGGGCCGGGAGAAGGGCGCCACCCTCGTGAAGCGGAAGGTCACGATCCCCACCGTGTCCCAGACCGCGGTGCTGAACGCCGGCCCGTCGCGGGTCGGCTACATCCACTTCCGCAACTTCGTCCAGCCGTCGGTGGAGGCCCTCAACACGGCCTTCACCCAGGTCCGTGACGCGGGCGCCAACGAGCTCGTGCTCGACCTCCGGTACAACGGCGGAGGCCTCGTCTCGGTCGCGCAGCACCTGGCCGGGCTCATCGCGGGGCCGCCCCTCGTGGGCCAGGTGTTCGTGCAGTTCACTCACAACGACAAGCAGACGAGCCGGAACACGTCCTACAAGTTCGAGGCGAAGCCCCAGGCCCTCGCGGTCACCCGCCTCGTGGTGATCGCCACCCGCGGCTCGGCCTCGGCCAGCGAGGCGATCATCAACGGCCTCCGCCCGTACATGGACGTCAAGGTGGTGGGCGACACCACCTACGGCAAGCCGGTGGGCCAGTACGGTTTCGACTTCTGCGAGAAGGTGCTCTACCCGGTCGCGTTCCTCGTGACGAACGCGAGGGGCCAGGCGGACTACTTCGACGGGATCCCCGCCGACTGCGCGGCGGCGGACGACGTCGACCACGCGCTCGCGAGCCCGCAGGAGGCTTCCCTCGCCGAGGCGCTCTACGTCGTCCGCAACGGCCGCTGCAGCGGCACCGCGGCCGCGCAGGCCGAGGTGCAGGCCCGCTTCCGCGAGCGGGTCCCCGAGATCCCGAAGGACGGCTGGCGCCAGATCCTCAACGCCTGGTAGCGCGCACCCCGCCCGCCCGACGGGAGCCTACTGCAGGGCCTCGTGCACCTTCCCGACCATCTTCGCGCCGGGGTTGACGAGCGTCTTGTCGCCCTCGTCCTTCCACTTCGAGGGGCAGACCTCGTTCGCCTTCTTCGCCATGTAGATGTTGGCCTTGAACTTCCGCATGAGCTCGTCGATGTTGCGGCCCATGTTGTAGAAGTTCACCTCGCTGTTGAGCAGGACGCCCTCGGGGTTGATCACGAAGGTGCCGCGCAGGGCGAGGCCCGAGCCCTCGTCGTAGACGCCGAACATCCGGGATGCCTTCCCGGTGGGGTCGGCGGCCATGGGGTACCTGACGTTCGCGAGCTCCTTCTCGCTCCTCTTCCAGGCCAGGTGGACGAACTGGGTGTCGGTGCTCACGGTCACGACGTCGCACCCCATCTTCACGAACCGGTCCTGCTGCTCTGCCAGAGCAGCGAACTCGGTCGCTCAAACGAAGGTGAAGTCGGCCGGGTAGAAGAAGAGGATCGTCCAGCGCTTGTTGGCGATCTGGTCGGCGAGCGAGAACTTCCCGAAGTCGTCCTTCACGGGGTCGTAGGTGGCGAGCTCGAAGTCGGGGACCTTCTGCCCCAGCCTGAGCCCGGTTGCATCGGACATGCGGGTCGTCTCCTTTCGCGTCGGGACGCCGCCGCCCCGCGGGCAGCGGACGAGCGAATCCTACTCCAAGAGCGGCCCCGGGAGGGCTACCAGCTTCGCGGCTTGAGCCCCAGCCCGTGCAGGCGATCCTCGATCGGCTTGAGGAGCTCTCGGTCGCCCGGCTTCACCGGGGCGAGGAGGTTCGAGCCGTGGAAGAGGCGCGCCGAGAGCAGGATCTCCGGGGCGAACTGGGTCTCGGGGCGCAGGCGGGCGGCGGCCTCGTAGGGGTCGACCTCGACGCGGGCGTCCGCCCCCCCCAGGGGCAGCAGCGACTCGGCGATCTCCCGCATGCGGTCCCACAGCGCCTCGATGGCCGCTTGGCGCTCGGGGCCCTCGGGGATGTCGGTCGGCACCCGCGCGTACAGGTTCAGCTCGAAGCCCACCTGGACCTGAACCCCCTTCTCCATCTCGATGAGGGGCGTCACCTCCCAGGCCGCCTTCGCCTGCTGTGCCCAGGTGCGGCACTCGGCCAGGTCGATCGCCATCGTGGCCTCCGCCGGCAGTCTACCGCGACGGGCCCGCGGCCGCCTCCTGCGGCTCGAGCGAGGCGAGCAGGGCGCGCGCCGAGGGGTCTCCCGGCGCGGCTTCGGCCAGCTTCCGGGCCCAGGCGAGCGCCTCGCGCGCCTTCCCGCGCTCCCGGCTGATGGTCACGAGGGCCACGAGCAGGCCGCGAGCGCCGGGGCTGCGCTTGTGCGCCGCCGCCAGCACGGCGAGCGCTTCGTTGGGGCGGCCCGCCGAATGGAGGCCGATCGCGTAGGTGTAGGCGAAGTCGGGGACCCCGGGGGCGAGCTCGGCCGCCCGGGCGAGCTCGGCGAGCGCCTCGCCCGGGCGCCTGGCCCGGACGAGGAGGAGCCCCAGCGCGTGGTGGACGGAGGCGTTCTGCGGATCGACCTGGAGTGCCTGGCGGAGCACCTTCTCGCCCTCGTCGTCGCGTGCCTGGACCCGCAGCAGGTCGGCGAGGTTGACGTAGGCGGGGACGAACCACGGCGCGAGGCGCAGCGCCGTGTCGTAGTCCCGCCGCGCCAGCTCGAGCTGCCCCCGCTTCACGTGGACGATGCCGAGGTTGACGTGCGACTCGGGCCGCTCCGCGACCGACCTCTGGGCGAGCAGGAAGTCGTCGAGCGAGCGGTCGAAGGCCGCCCGCTGCTCCGTCTCCAGCTCGGCGTCCGGCACGTCGGCGAAGGAGGGGACGGCCTCCACGCGGACGGCCCGCACGGGGTCCCACAGCAGGTGGACCCCGATCCGCACGCGCTCCTTGGGGGGCAGGGCGTCGAGGGTCGTCGCCACGCCGAGCCGCACGAGGGGGTCGGGATCCCGGGCCGCCTTCTCGAGGGCGGGCAGCGACTGGGGCCCCAGGTGCGCCGGCAGGAGCGAGACGGCGGTCCCCCTCACGATTCCCGGCTGCTTCGCGTCGCGGATCACCTCGAGCAGGAGGGGCTCGGCCCCGGGCCGGAAGGTGCGGCCCGCGTGCAGGGCGGTCGCGTAGTGGGGCTTCTCCTGCTGCCCGCCGGGGTACCACCGCCGGACCGCACGAGCCGCCCACTCCGCCGAGCGGTCGCGGTGGCAGTCGTTGCAGGCGTTCGGGGCGTTCTCCCGGCCGAGGGCCACGGTCAGGTCCGGCCGCGGGACGCGGAACGAGTGATCGTGCCGGGGGTCGACCACCATGTACGTCTCGGTCCGCAGGTGGCAGGCCACGCACGAGGCCCCCTTGCCGCCCTCGCGGTGGAAGTGGTGCTTGCGCGTTGCGAACCGATCGGTCAGGTGGCACGACGAGCACACGGCGTCCCGGCTCACCCGGACCTTCGCCGCGTGCGCGTCGTGGCAGTCCGAGCAGGTGACGCCGGCCGCGTACATCCGGCTCTGGAGGAACGAGCCCCAGTTGTAGACCTCGTCCCGCATCTGCCCGTCCGCGTAGTAGAGCCCCTCCTCGAGGAGCGAGGGCCGGTGAGTGTCGGCGAGCAGCCGTCCCGGCCGGTAGTCCTCGGTGAGGAGGCCGCGCCGCGCGTGGCAGCGGGCGCAGGTCTCCACCTCGGGGCGGGCGTCGACGGAGTTGCGGGGCTTCGCGATCCCGCGCTCCGGGTCGATCTCCCACACCCTGCGGCTCCGCTCGCCGAAGCGGACGACGAGGCCGGGGTCCCCGCCCGACGGCAGCTTCCGCGCCCGGGCTTCCCGCGCCCGCTCCACGTGGCGCGAGCCGGGGCCGTGGCAGGACTCGCAGGCCACGTTCACCTCGGAGAAGGTGGTGTGGAAGCGGTCCTCGGCGAGAACGTAGCCCTTGAGGAGGTTCGTCGAGTGGCACTCGGCGCACTGCGTGTTCCAGTTCTGCGACAGCTTCGTCCAGTGCAGGACGTCGCGGTGGTTCACCTTCTCGCCCGGGTAGAGGTGGAACCAGCGCTGGCCCCCCTCCGCCTTCGGACGGCTGTCCCAGGCGATCGAGAGGGCCTGCAGGCGTCCCCCCGGGAGCTCGAGGAGGTACTGCTGCAGGGGCGTGACGCCGAAGACGTAGACCACCGGGTAGTCGGCGAGGCGGCCGTCGGGACCGTCGGTCCTGACGACGTACTTTCCGTCCTTGCGGAGGAAGCGGCTGGTCACGCCCTCGTACGTGAAACGCGCGGCCCCGAAGTCGCCGAGGACCGTCCTCTCGCTCGGCTCCTGCATCGCGAGGTCGTGCTGCGAGCCGCGCCACTGCCCCGCCTGGTCGGCGTGGCACTGCGCACACGTCGCCGCCCCGGCGTACGCGAGCGGCGCGGGGCCGGTGGCCGTCCCCTGTCCCGGCGGGGGAAGCCAGAGGATGAGGGCGGCGGCGGCGCCCACGAGGACGAGGGCGAGCAAACCCAGCAGCCGCCGGCGCGTCGCGGGCTTCACGGGGCGAGGGCCGCGGACGGCGAGACGGGGACGGCGGCGGTGGCAGATCTCATGGTCCTCCCCGGGCGATCGCCGCGCTGGCTTCGGGCGGCCGGCGACATTATAAAGGCGCCGTGGCGACTCCCCCGCCGGGACCGGCCTCGCCCGCCCTGCGTCTCCCCGCCTGGGGTTGGGCGGCCCTCGCGCTCGTGCTCGGCTTCGTGTACCTCCGGGGCGTCGCGGGCGACCCGCTCCGCTGGGAGGAGCCCCGGCGCGCGCTGGTGGCCGCGGAGATGATCCGGCGCGGCGACTACGTCGTGCCGCGCCTGCTGGGCGAGCCCTACCTCAACAAGCCGCCGATGCACGGCTGGCTCATCGTCCTCTTCTCCGGCTTCGACGCGCGCCGCGTGGGCGCGCTCAGCGTGCGCCTGCCGAGCGTCCTCGCCGTGGCCGGGATCGCCCTGCTGCTCGCCGGGCTCGGGACCGGGTCGCGCACCGGCCCCCACCCGCTGCCCGCGCTCGTCTTCCTCACCCTCGGCATCCTCCCGCAGTACGGCCGGCCCGGCGAGATCGACCTGCCCTTCACGCTGTGGACGACCGGGGCCCTCGCCGCCTTCGAGCTCGGCCGCCGGCGGGCGTCGGGGGGGCTGCAGTGGGTCGCGTCTCAAGGCCTCGTGGCCGGAGGCATCCTGACGAAGGGCTTTGCCCCGCTCTTCTTCCACCCCCCGGCGCTCCTCGTCACCTGGCGCCGCCGCCTCCCGCTGCGAGCGCTCGCGCTCGGCGCGGGGTGCGCGCTGATGCTGGCTCTCGTGGCGGCCTGGGTCGTGCCCTACTCGCTGTCCGGGCCGGTGCGGGCTCTCGGCGAGCGCCTCTCCTCGGAGGTCGCCCAGCGCACCACCGGGGCGGGGGCGGGGGCCGCCCTCCGGCACCTCGCCCTCTATCCCTTAGTCCTCGTCGCGGCCGCGGCCCCGTGGTCCCTCGTGCCCGCCGCTCTCGCGACGCGGCGGGGGCGCGCCGCGCTGCACGGCCTCCTCGCGGACCCCTGGCTCGCGCTGTGCGGCGCCGCCGTCGCCTGGGGCGTCCTCGTCTTCGCGCTCGTCCCCGGCACGCTCCCGCGCTATCTCATCCCGGTGCTGCCGCCGGCCGCGGTCCTGGCCGCCGCCGCCCTTGCCCGGGTCGACCGGCCGTCGAGCGCGACGGGACCGTGGGCGGGCCTGGCCGCGGCCTGGGCCGCCGCGCTGCCGCTCGCGGCGAGGCGCCCGCTGAGTCAGGCCCCCGACACCGACCGCCTGGTCCTCACCGCCGTGGTCACCGCCCTCGGCCTGCTCGCGGTCGCCGCCGGGCGCGAGGTGGCGCGGCGCTTCGGGGTCGTCACCGCGGCGCTGCTCGCCGCGGGGCTGCTCTACGGCCTCGCGTTCGCCGGCGTGGCCGAGCCCAGCGCGGCCCGGCGACACCAGGCGTCGGTCGACGCGGCCGAGGCTCTCGCACCGAAGGTGCGGCCCCAGGTGCCGCTGGTCGTGGCCGAGGGCACGGACCGGAGGTTCACCTGGCCGCTCGCCCACCGGCTGGACCGGATCCCGGTGGAGCGTCCCCCGGAGCCGCCCTACGACCTCGTCGGCCCGGTCGGCACGGAGGTCCCGGCCCGAGCGCGGCTCGTGGCCGAGAGCGGGGGCTTCGCCCTCTGGCGGCTCAGGGCCGCTCGGCCGGAGGCAGCACCGCCGGGTGATGACGGGCGATGAGGACCAGGTTCCGGGTGTACACGACGAAGCCGAAGGCCTGGCCGAGGATGAAGACGGGGTCCCGGCGCCAGATCGCGTAGGCGAGGAGGAGCGCGGCGCCGCCCAGGCTCAGCCACCAGAAGGCCGTGGGCACGACGCTCTGCCGTTGCCGCTCGGACGCGATCCACTGGACCAGGAAGCGGGAGGTGAAGAGGAGCTGCCCCGCGAAGCCCACGACCAGCCACATCGTGTTCATTCTTCGATCTCGTAGCGCACCGTCCGGGAGCGGAGCCAACGCATCGCCAGCAGGTCGAGGAGGGTGCGCAAGGCGCGGTTGCGCAGGTTGTACTTGGCCCGGCCGGCCCGGCGCGGGCGGTGGTCCACCGGGACCTCGACGACGCGGCAGCCCTTCCAGACGAGGAGGGTCCCGAAGAAGCGGTGGACACCGTTGAAGCGGGGCAGGTCGAGGACGTGCTCGCGCCGGAAGGCCTTGAGCGAGCAGCCGACGTCGGTGAGGCCGTCCCCGGTGGCGGCGCGGCGCAAGGCGTTGGCCACCCGGGACGACGCCCGCCGCAGGAGGGAGTCGCGGCGCTTCGCGCGGACGCCGAGGACGGCGTCGTGCCCCTCGAGCCGCCGCACGAGCCCCGGGATGTCGGCCGGGTCGTTCTGGAGGTCGGCGTCGAGGGTCACCACCACCTCCCCGCGGGCCGCCGCGAACCCGGCGAGGAAGGCCGCCGACTGGCCGGCGTTGCGGCGGAAGCGGACCACGCGCAGGGCGGGGTACCGCGGCTGCAGTCCGGCCAGCACCTGCGGCGTGGCGTCGGTGCTGCCGTCGTCCACGAGGACGATCTCGTGGGGACGGCCGAGCGACTCCAGGGCGGGGGCGAGCTCCGCGAGCAGCGAGGGCAGGTTCTCCGCCTCGTCGTAGGCGGGGATGACGACCGACACCGCGGGCTCCATGGGCGGGCCGGAGTCTACCCGAAGGCTCTCAACGCTTCCGCATCCGGATCTCGGTGCCGCCCTTCTCGAACGACACCTCGTCCATCAGCTGGTTGATGAGGTAGATCCCCCGGCCATGGTGGCGGTAGATGTTGTGGCCGAGGGTGGGGCTCGGGATGGCGGCGGGATCGAACCCCGGCCCGGGGTCGCGGACGACGATCAGCATCCCCTTCGACTCGTCGCACGCCGCCCACACCTCGACGCTCTTCGTGGCGTCGTTGGCGCACCCGTGGCGAATCGCGTTCGAGAGCGCCTCGCGCAGCGAGGTCTCGATCTCGAACTCCTTGCCGTTCGAGCACTCCATCGCGCGGACCTCGTCCATCAGCTTGTCGACGGCAGGCGAGATCGCGTCGAGGCGGCCCGGCACCCGGATGCGAACCCGCGTGACGAGGCCGTCGCCGTCGAAGTCGAAGTGCGGCAGTCGGTCGACTTTCATGGCCGGAAATGGCGCCAAGGATACCCGGAAACGGGCCCGGCTTCAGCGGGCGGCCGAGACGGCCGCCTCGAAGGCCGGCGTCCACCACTCGGCGTGCGTCCCGTCGGGCTGCCGGAGCACGAGGCGGACGGCGAGCCGCTCGCGCGTGGCGAGGGCGCGCCCCGCGTCGGGACCGAGGACCAGGAGGGCGGTGGCCAACGCCTCCGCCCAGGCCCCGTCGGGGTGGACGACGGTGGCCACGGCGAGGGCGTGGGCGATCGGCTCGCCGGTGCGAGGATCGAGGACGTGGCTGCGGCGCCGGCCCTGCGGGTCGGTCCAGGCCTCGCGATGGTCGCCGGACGTGGCGACCGCCGCGTCCTCGAGCTCGAGGACGGCCGCAACCTTCGCCGCCTCCGGGGCCTCGACCGCGACCCGCCAGCGCGAGCCGTCCGGCCGCCGGCCCCGGGCTGCCACGTCGCCGCCGATGTCCGCCAGCACGTCGGGGTGGCCCAGGGCCACGACGGCCGCGGCCACCCGGTCGGCCGCCCAGCCCCCGGCGAGGGCGGAGAGGTCGCACGCCACGTCGGGTCGCGACTTGGCCACCGTCCCGCGGGCCGGGTCGAGCGAAAGCTGCCGGTAGCCGACGCGGGCGCGCAGGGCGGCAAGGGCCTCGGCCGAGGGGACCGACGGCGGCTTCCCGGAGGGCCCGAACCCCCAGGCCTCGACGAGCGGGGCCACCGTCACGTCGAAGGCCCCACCCGTCAACCCCGCCGCTCGCTGGGCCAGGGCGAGGGCCGCCAGCGTCTCGGCCGAGACCGGGAACGGCACGGTCGAGGCGTGCGCGCTCAGCCGGGAGATCTCGGATGCGGGGTTCCCGGGCGAGAACAGGCGGTCGGCCAGCGCGAGCGCGCGGTCGATCGCGGCGCGAACCCGGTCGTTCTCGCCCGGGTCCCCCGGTGTCATCACCACGCGCACCGTGTAGCGCGTGCCCATGGTCGGCCCCGAGAAGACGACGGCGGCGCGGGGAGGCAGGGGGTCCGCCGGGGCGGAGCCCGGGGCGCCGGCGAGGGCGATCGCCACGGCGAGGGGGACGTGGATTCGCGCGGCCGGCGTCACGTGCGCCCCGAGTCTACCCCGGGCCCCGACGTTCTCAGCCCGCCCGGCCTCCCGCGGGCCTCAGGAGCCGCGGGGCGAGGACGAGGACGGCACCATACAGGGCGAGGCTCAGCACGAGCGTGGCGGGGCGCCCCTCGCGCAGGTCCTGCAGGAGCAGCTTCACCCCGCCCAGCGCCACGAGGGGGTAGACGAGCCAGGCCAGCTCCCGCCAGGACCACCGCCGGGCGGCGAGGGCGAGGCCGGTCGCGAGGACGGCCAGGATCGCGGTGCGGAGCACGGCGGCGACGCCGGCGTCGGCGGCTACCCTCTCGCCCAGGGCGGCCCACAGCCCCAGCTGCAGCGCCTTGCCGACGGCGAAGACGACGAGCACCGCGAGCAGCAGCTGCGGGACCCGTGCCCCGCCGGTGCGCGGGGCCGCGGGGTCGGACGCGAGGACGACCCACCCCGCCGCCGCCGCGATCGCTGCCACCCAGGCGAGCGGCGGCAAGGGCCCGGCCGTCTGACCGGCAATCGCGCGCGCGCAGGCGACGAAGAGTCCGCTCTCGAGCGCGCCGGCCACGAGGTAGAGCGCGCTGTGGACGCGGAGGGTCATCCGGTCGAAGCGACGCCCGAAGACGCCGGCCAGGAGGCCGAGGCCCCCGAGGACGAACGGGAGGGCCGGCCCGAAAGCCACTGCGTTCGCGCCCGCCAGCGCCAGCAGGCCGCCGGCCGTCGAGTAGAAATAGAAGTTGCGTCCCTGGCCGGGCCGCCGCTCCGCGAAGGCGAAGGCCGCCCCGTAGCACAGCGCCCCGAGGAGGAGGGCGAGAACGCCGAGGCCCGTGGTCGAGCCGGCGTGCGCGGAGAGGGCCCGCCACGCGCCGCCGAAGCCCAGGAGGACGGCGAGCAAGCCCTGGGCGACCTCGAACAGGGTCACGGGGCGCTCCCGGCTGAGCGTCCGAGCGGCGAGGCCGGCGACGTACAGCGCGGGGAGCGCGAGCAGGGCCGCCGCCGCCACGGGCGTGGAGAACGCGACGTAGGCCGGCGGCAGCCCCTGCGTTCGTGTGGCGAGGGCCACGAGGAGGAACGCCACCGCGTCGAGGACGAGGGCCGCCCCCCACCGCAGGGCGAGCCAGCGCTCGTGGTAGGCGAGCCACTCGAGCCCGGCGGCGACCGCCAGCAGCGCGACGAAGACCGCGAGCAGGTCCTTGGTCGCGACGAGGAGGGCCAGCGCGGTCGCCAGCGTCAGGCCCGTCGTCACCCAGGCGGCGAGGGCGAGGCCCTGGCGCCAGGCGACCGTGAGCCCGATCGCAAAGAAGGCGACGAGGGCGGCGCCGGCCGCCCTCGGCCCGAGAAGCCCGAAGCGGGCGGTCGTTTCCCACACGAGCGGGAAGGCAATGAGGCTGCTCGCCAGCGCGTGGAAGACGGCACTCTCCCGCCGGCCCGCCCGGGCCTCCCGGTCCGCCCGCAGCTGCCAGAACACGGCGTACGCGAGGCCGAGCCCGACCCCGACGCCGGCGGGCACGACGCGCCCGTCGGTCAGGGCGCGGGCGAGGTAGGCCCCGGCGAGGACGAGGAGGGTGCGGCCCATGAGCGCGACGGTCCCCTGCGGCATCGCGATCTCGGGACCGGCGGGCTCCGGCTCGGCGTCCGCCGCCGCGGCCCGCGCGGCGCCCGGGACGCCTCGTCCCTCGAGCTCGCGCACGCGCGCGTCCAGGCGGCGCACCTCGGCGGCCAGACCCAGGACCGCCGAGTGCAGCTCCTCCAGTCGATCGGCCATCGTCTCCATCCCTCCGCCGCCCGGCCGCTCTCGCCGCGGCCGGCAGGCCGGATCCTCAGGCCGCGGGCGGCGCCCCGGCCTTGTCGTCCACCCACGGCGGCAGCAGCTTCACCAGCACCCACAGGATGACGAACGGCAGGATCATGAGGAGGATCGCGGGCAGCAGCCCCTCGCGGGTCGCGAACTCCATCTTGTAGGTCGTGTAGCCGAGGAAGCTCTTCGAGAAGAGCTGTCCGCCGATCACGACGTTCCACCGCATGGCGAAGATGCCGATGAGGGTGAGGAGTCCGGCGACCGCGTAGGTGCCCCGCCGCGCCCGCTCGGTGAGCTTCACCAGCTGGGTGAGGGCGAGCAGCCCCAGCGGCACCAGGGTGCCGAGCACGATCTGCACGATGATGTGCGGCAGGTAGAGCCGCGTCTTCACCATGAAGTCGAGGGTGTGGAAGGACTCGTCGGCCTCGTAGATCCGGTGGATGAGGTCGAGCGTCTCGAGCGAGAAGTCGATGATGAAGGCGTAGAAGAGGTAGCGCGCGATGGTGTCAACGCACTCCATGTCGATCTCCGCCCCGCGCAGCCAGCTGATGACCATGTACAGGAGCATCACCGCGGCGATCCCCGACACGATGGCGGAGAAGAGGAAGACGATGGGCATGAGCGGCGTCGACCACCAGGGGTTGGCCTTCACCGACCCGAAGATGAACCCCACGTAGCCGTGGAGCAGGAAGGCCGAGGGGATGCCGATCAGGGTGAGGACGTAGCCGGTCCGGTCGTCCACCCGCAGGGCCTGCTCGCTCACGTCGTACGAGCCCAGGGTGAGCAGACGGTAGACGAGGCGCAGCGGCCCCGTCGTCGTCCGGGCCAGCCGCACGATGTCCTTCCGGTAGTCGAGCCAGATCTCGAGGAGGAGCACCACCATCAGGTACCAGAGGTACACGAAGCCGAACATCGCCATGGCCGAGGCGGTGTGGGGGGTCAGGTACATCTCCAGCGAGCGCTCGGGGTGGCCGAGGTGGAGCTGGAGCGGCAGCGGGGCCACGAGGAGGAAGGCGAGCGCGGTGAGCAGCGCCAGCCGGTAGGTGGGCTTCACGGACTCCACCCGGAAGACGCGCTCGAGCGAGGCGAGGATGAAGGCGCCCGCCACGAGCCCGGTGATGTAGGGGTACAGGACGATGAGGACGCTCCACTGGAGCTCCATCTCGTTGGGGTACATGTACCCCTCGACGCCGTGCAGGATGCTTTCCATATGCTAGCGGGGGCACGGGGGGCGCTCAGCCCCCCGAAGGAAAGCCCGTCCCGAGAGCCCCCGGTCGGCCGGGCCGCTCTTCCCCACTCGCGCGAAGTGTCGCATTCTCACTGCCCTCCGTTTGGCCGCTGGCGCACGCTAGCGCACCGAGCCGTCGAGTCCGTTGTAGTAGGTCTTGGAGCCGGTGGCCATCTGCGGCTTCAGCACCTGCACCTTGTGCGTGCGCAGGAACTCGTGGATGGGGTCCTTCGGGTTCTTGAGGTCGCCGAGCACGCGGGCCTCGGTGGGGCACGTCTCGCAGCAGGCGGTGGTGAGGCCCTTGGTGATCCGGTGGTAGCACAGCGAGCACTTGTCCACCGTCTCGGTGCGGGGGTCGATGAACCGGCAGCCGTAGGGGCAGGCCTGGACGCAGTAGCGGCAGCCGAGGCAGTACGTCTTGTCCACGAGCACGACCCCGTCCGGGGACTCGAACGTCGCGCCCACCGGGCAGACCTGCACGCACGGGGAGTGGGCGCAGTGGTTGCAGAGCTTGGGGACGAAGAAGTTCTTCGACCCGTCGCCGGCGCGGTACCTCTCGGGGAAGCCGTCGTAGCCGCCGTTCGGGGAGTCGACCTGCGGGCGCTCCATCTCGCCGTTCGGCACGTGGTACCGCTCGACCCACGTCCGGAAGTAGAACGGCTCGCGGGGCACGTCGTTCTCCTCCTTGCACGCCCGCACGCAGTTGCCGCAGCCGATGCACTTCTCGATGTCGATCGTCATCGCCCACCAGTGCTCGGTCGTCTTGTAGTTCGGGGCGGCCTCGGGCTCGCCCCGCAAGACGGCCTCGAAGGCCACCTCGGCGGCCCCGGTCAGGAGCAGCAGCTTGCCCGAGCGGGCGAGGAACTCCCGGCGGTCGGCGCTCACTTCGTCGCCTCCTTCAGCTTCGCAGGGTTGTGGGGCGTGTGGCAGGTGGTGCACGCCTCCCCGCCCGCGTGGTCCGCGACCTCGACCTGCGGGAAGCTCGCCGGTCGCGCCACGCTCGCGGCGTGGCAGCGGGCGCAGAGGACCTTGCTGTCCGGGCGCACCGCCTTGCTCTCGGCGGGGTCGCCCGCGTGAGCGGCGAGCGGGCCGTGGCAGGCCTCGCATCGAACCCCCTCGTGCCGCCCTCCCTTCATCGCGTCGGGTACGTCGGAGTGGCACTCCACGCACGCGGCGCGTCCCGCGAAGGACGCCGGGCGGACCCGGTTCTCCTCGATCGCGCCCGCGCGGTAGTGGCCGTAGACGCCGAACCCCTTCGGAACGAAGAGGGCCCTCAGGACGAAGAACGCCAGGATCCCGGCCACGAACAGGGCCGCGACCCGGACGAGGTGGCCCTTGTGCCCGAAGAGATCTCCCATGCGCTCACCTCCCGAGATGACGGCTGTCTCCGCGCTGACCCGGACGATGCAGAAAGGACGGATGGATCAAGAGGCTCGAATCGGGTGTGATGTTCGAAAGAAACACCCCTCGCAGCCAAGAGCCAAACGGCTCATCGGCGCGAGTCAAATGGCTCAAAACCTCGGACGTCCCGCCGGGCGGGCCGCGAGAGACGGCCTCCTTCCTGGCTGGACCCCCGAGCGCGCTTCCCCTAAGCTTGGGCCCTCACGCGAGGAGACCGATGAAGAAACTGCTGGACGCCGTGACGCGCTTCCTGGCCACCGTGACGTCCAACACGATCAGCCTCGCCGGCTCGGCCCTCACCACGGTCGCCGGCTTCCTGTTCCTGCTTCTCTTCTCCATCCACCTGGTCAGCGAGCACGGCGGCAGCCCCTACCTGGGCATCCTCACGTTCCTGGTCCTTCCCGCGCTCTTCGTCCTGGGCCTCGCCCTCATCCCCGTCGGCCTGTGGCAGGCGCGCAAGCGCCGCCGGGAGGCCATGGCCGAGGACGATCCCGCCGTCGAGTTCGCCGTGCTCGACTTCAACCGGCCCCAGGTCCGCAAGACCGCCCTCGTGTTCCTCGCCGCGACCGGGATCAACGCGCTCATCCTCGGGACCGGCACGTACAAGGGCGTCGAGGTGATGGAGTCCACCCAGTTCTGCGGCGCCACCTGCCACACCGTCATGGAGCCGGAGTTCACGACCTACAAGCGCTCCCCCCACGCGCGGGTCAAGTGCGTGGAGTGCCACATCGGCGAGGGGGCGAACTGGTTCGTGAAGTCGAAGCTCTCGGGCTCGTGGCAGCTCGTCTCGGTGACCTTCGACCTCTACCACAAGCCGATCGAGGTGCCCGTCCACAACCTCCGCCCGGCGCGCGAGACCTGCGAGCAGTGCCACTGGCCCAACAAGTTCGTGGGCGACCGCTTCCGGGTCAACACCCACTACACCGAGGACGAGGCGAACACCGAGACGAAGACGGTCCTCGTGGTGAAGGTCGGGGGGCGGCAGGCGGGGCGCAGCCAGGGCATCCACTGGCACGTGGACCCCGACCACGTGGTGCGGTACCGCTCCGACGAGAAGCGCCAGAGGATCTACGAGGTCGAGGTGGAGACGAAGGACGGGGCGAAGCAGCGCTTCGCGGGCCCGGCCGCGTCCTCCCCGGAGGCGGCTTTGGTCACCGAGTGGCGGACGATGGACTGCGTCGACTGCCACAACCGGCCCACCCACATCTACCGCGACCCGGCCCGCGAGCTCGACGCCGCCCTCCTCGACCGGCGGATCGACCCCGCGCTGCCGTTCGTGCGACGCGAGGGGCTGAAGGCGCTGCAGGCCGACTACCCGAGCCACGAGGCGGCGCGCGAGGGCATCGCGAAGGCGATCGCCGTCTTCTACCAGGAGTCCTACCCCCAGGTGGCGGCCGAGAGGAAAGACGCGGTTGCCGCCGCCGGCCAGGCCCTCGGCGACGTCTGGTGCTGGAACGTGTTCCCGAAGATGAACATCAAGTGGGGCACGTACGTGAGCCACCTCGGCCACCCCGACATGAGCACGGAGGTGGGCTGCTTCCGCTGCCACGACGAGGAGCACAAGACCGCCGACGGCAAGGCGATCTCCCAGGACTGCACGACCTGCCACTCGGTGCTCGCCCAGGAGGAGAAGGACCCCGAGATCCTGAAGACCGTCCTCAACAACTGAGCTTGCGCGACGAGGCGGGATCGCGGATCATGCCGGCAAAGCCGATCTCACACGGAGGACCAATGGCCAAGGCCCGTCGAACGACGCACCGCAGCACCGCCGGGAAGAAGCTCTACGCCGTCCGCGACGCGAGCGGCCGCTTCAAGGACATCCAGACCTACGAGCGCGCCCACCGCGCCGACCTCGCGAAGACCTCGAAGGCGGAGGCCGCCAAGGGAAAGAAGAAGACCGCCAAGAAGAAGGCCGCCAAGAAGCGCTAGGTCGAAAGGCCCGTCGCGCCGTAGGAGGCGCCATGCGCGCTCGACTCCCGGTCGTTGCCTCCGTCCTCGCCGCGGCCATCGCCGCCGGCGCGCCCCTGCTCGCCCAGGCGCTGAAGATGCCGAAGGTCGAGCTCGACTACGACAAGGAGACCGACTTCTCGAATTTCGAGACGTACAGCTGGAAGGACACCACGGAGGGCGCGAAGGACCCCCAGATGCACACGCGCATCGTGTGGTACGTGGAGCGGGAGCTCGAGAAGAAGGGGCTGAAGAAGGCCTCCGAGGGCCAGGGCGACCTCCTCGTGTGGTACTACGCCAAGGGGCGCGAGGGGCTGAAGGGAACGCCGAGCCAGGGGGAGTCGTACCTGCCCGGCGGCGCGGGGCAGCTCACCACCGCCGTCGACTTCCGGAGGGTGCTCGAGGGGACCCTGATCCTCGAGCTCCAGCGCGCTTCCGACGGGAAGGCCGTTTGGCGAGCGGGCACCGAGTACGCCTCGCTCGACAAGAAGCGGATCGACGCCGACACCGCCTCCGCCGTGCGGATGCTGATCGCGAAGTACCCGCCGCCGAAGCCCTGAACGCCCCTCAGCGGCGCAGGGTGAGGACGAGGCTCGGGTCGAGCGGGTAACGGCCGGTTCCCTCGCCGTACACGGCGAGCCCGCCCGGCAGCGACGCGTCCACCTCCAGCCGAATCACGAGCTCGCCCGCCGCCGCGGCCGCTCGCAGCGCCGCCGCCGGGACGCTGGCGGAGACGAGCTCGCCGTAGGAGCCGGCCTCGCGGAGCTTGCCATCGCGCTTCTGCGCGTGCCACGAGAGGAGCCCGCGGTGGTCCGCCGGGTCGTCGGGCAGGTCGAAGACGCCGGCGGCGAGGCCGTTCACGACCACCCGCACCGCGCTCGGGTGGCGGAAGCCGTCCGTCATCGGGTAGGCGTTGGGGTTGCGGCCGGGGTCGTGCGTGCCCTTGCCGCGCATGAAGTCCCCCGAGACGTCGCTCCCCTCGGGACGGTCCTTGCCGAGGAGCTGCTTGGCGCCGAGCTCGGCGAGGAAGCCGGCCCCCGCGACGTCCTCGGCCCGGAGGTCCTTCGGCCAGGCGATGCGGTACTCGAAGAAGCCCGAGCCCGCGCCGTTCTGCTTGCCGCCGTCCATCGCGTCCCAGGCCCGCAGGCTCCACTGCGCGTCCGAGCGCGACGCGGGAGAGGCGCGCAGCACGCGCAGCGACGCTCCGTCCGCGCTCACCCGCTCGTCGCGGGGGACGGCCCGTCCCCCACGACGAAGGCGGTGAAGTTGCGGTGCAGGACGCGGCCGGCCGCGTCCTCGAGCCGCGCGCGCAGGACGGCCACCGCCCGGCGGCCCGGCATGGGCACCGCGACCGGGTCGAGGGCCCGCGACGCCCAGGGTGCGAAGGGCACCTTCCGCTCGCCCTTCCACCACTCGCGGAACCGGCCGAGGTCATCGTGGCCGACGAGCTCCAGCTTCAGGGTCAGCTCGGGGCCGGGGGCGGCGTCCGTGAGGAACGACGCCCAGAGCGGGACCGCGACGGTCTCCCCCGGTCTCGCCGACGTGGTCGGGTACGTCCCCACCGCCACGTAGAACGGCGCGTGCCAGTCGCGGAGCGTCATCCCCGGCACCAGGTCCTCGAGCCCCGCGTCCTTCCCCGAGCGGTCCGCGCGCACGTACCCGTTCCACTCGTTGATCACGTCGTGGTGCTCCGTGTAGAGCCAGCCCGCCACCTTCGGGTGGCGCCGGAGCTCGTCCATCATCGCGTGGTAGTCGAAGCTCCAGTCCACGTCGCCGGTCGAGCCCTCGTAGCCCCACACGTTGCCGCACTCGCTGTTGAGCATGGGCTGGCTCCCCTGCTTCCGCCCCCCCACGAAGTTCCAGCTCGAGCCGGCGAAGGTCTTCGCCTCGGCCTCGTCGAGCGTCTGCTTCCACCGCCAGCCCGGCAGGTACATGTGCCAGGAGTTGAGGTCGGTCCTGACGTGGCCGCCGCCACAGCAGGGCGAGTTCTCCTCAACCAGGCGGGTGGGGTCGAGCCGCTTCGCGAGGTCGTAGCGCGACTCCACCCAGTCGAGCGTCTCGGGGAGGACGGTCTTCTTGTCAGGGGCCTGCGGGTCCTTCGACAGGAGCCCCCACTGCTCGTTGAAGAGCACCCACGAGAAGATCGCGGGGTGGTTGAAGTCGCGGCGTACCATGCCGCGCAGGGCCGTCTCCCAGTCCTCGCGCATCGCGGCGTCCGGCTCGCCCCAGCTGTTCGGCACGTCGGCCATCACCAGCACGCCCAGCCGGTCCGCCCAGTAGAGCTTGCGCGGGACGTCGACCTTGACGTGGGTGCGGATCGCGTTGAGGCCCAGCCGGCGGGCGATCAGGATCTCCTCGCGGATCGCCTCGTCGCTCGGCCAGTTCCAGAAGCCGTCCGGGTTCCAGGACTGGTCGAGAGTCATCTGGAGGTAGACCGGCCGGCCGTTGAGGGTGACGTACGGGTGGCCGAGGCCGGGCAGGGGTGCCGTCCCGATCTCCCGCAGGCCGAAGTACGTCTTCAGCCGGTCCTCCTCGCCGGCCGCGGCGAGGGTCACCGTCGCGTCGTAGACGTAGGGGTCCTCGAGCGACCAGGGACGGACCGTCTCGCCGAGGGGCAGCGTCAGCCGGACCTCGCGGTCCCCGGCGGCGAGTGGCTTTCGACCCTCGGCCAGGGAGGGGCCGGAGGGCCCGCCCGTGGGCACGCTCAAGCCGACGGTGGCGCCGGCCGGCGCCGGGTCGGACAGGACGACGCGCACCTCGACCCGCTTCAGCCCGAGGCTCGGGTGAACCTCGATCGCCTGGACGTGCACGGCCGGCCGCGCCTCGAGGTAGACGGTCTGCCAGATCCCCCGCGCGTTCCCGTAGCCCTGCTTGCCCTCCAGCTTGAACGCGCGCGCCGCGTCGTCGACCCGCAGGACGAGCCTCTGGTCGGTCCCCGGCCGCGCCGTCTTCGTCAGCTCCAGCTCGAACGACGTGTACCCGCCCCGGTGGCCCCCGAGGGGGACGCCGTCGAGCCAGCCGTCGGTCTTCCAGTCCGAGGCGCCCACGACGAGGAAGACGCGCTTTCCCTTCCAGCCCTCCGGCACCCGGATCGTGCGGGCGTACCAGGCTACCTCGGCCTCGTCGGGCACGCCCGAGAGATTCGAGCCCCACGGGTAGGGCACGCGGATCCGCAAGGGGAAGCCGGAGGGCGCCGAGTCGAACCACCGCTCCCTCTCCCCCACCCCGGCCCCGTCGAACCGGAACGCCCATTCCCCGTTGAGGTTCACCCACTCGGCCCGCTCGAAGTCCGGCCGCGGGTGCTCCGGCAGGGGGATCGCGGTGTCCGAGGCCATGGCCGGCGTGGCCAGGGCGAGAGCGAGGAGAAGGGCGCTGCGTCGCATCGAGGGCCTCCCGGAGCCGGTGCACCCTATTCCGCCGGCGGCGAGGCCGTCAAGCGCGGGCGGACCCCCCCGTCAAGCCATCTAAGGAAGTAACCGGAGAGGGCATCGTCGCGCCATCAGAGAAGTAACTGGGCGCTGGGGGCTGTGGGAGCTGTGGGAAACGCGGAGCGTTTCGCAGTAGCCACGCAGGTGGTGATTGATGAACTCGGAGCCGTTGTCCGAGTCGATGGCCCGGAGCTCGAAGGGCAACCGCTTGCGAATCTGCTCGAGCGCATCCACCACGAAGGCCTGGCTCTTGCCCAGCACGGCTTGCGTCTCGGTCCACGCCGTGTGGATGTCGGTCAGCGTCAGGGAGTAGGCAAACTCCCCGTCTGCCCGGTCCCCGGAGTGTGAAACCAGGTCGATCTCCTCCCTCTTACTTCCCACCGCTCCGCCTTGATCGGGATCTGATGCTTGAGTAGCGTCCCCGGCTTGGTCCTTCCGTAGAGCCGCCTCTTCGCACGCACCTTGTAGGGCTTGAGCCGGCGGTCGATCTGACGAGCGGAGATCCGAAGCAGCTGGCTCTCGAGCCGCGGCGAAATCGACAGACGCTTCTTCAGCCATGGCAGCCACTGGGGCAGCAGCGCCTTGAGTCTCACGGACCAGGGGTAGTTTGCCGCTTCCCAGACCGTCCGTAGAGCGTGATCGACCGCCTTGCCATAACTGGGAACACGCAAACGACGACGACGGGGCCGACTCTCAGGCGGAGGCCCGTTCAGGCACCTCACCGCGTACTTGCGGTGGTACCCCGTCACCCGGCACACCTCGTCCAGGAGCCGCCCCTTCTCCGCCCGCCGCGACTCCCGGTACCGAGGCCACATCTGGCACAAGTACTCCCATCGAGCCTGTCGTCCCAAGCTGTACCCCCCGTCCGGAGGGTTACATTTCAAATGGCTCGACGTACCCCCCTTCGGTTACATCTTGGATAGCGCGATACGACCCCTTGCGTAGCGCACGCGGTCCGCGCATGATCGCCCAGCGCTGAGGAGGATTGCATGTCAAGCCCATCGGCGATCGAACCGTCGCCCACCTACCTCACCAACCTCCGTCGCGCCCCCTTCTCGGACGAGAAGGTGCGCAAGGTCGTCGAGGCGGCCGTCCACCTGGAGGCCGGCGAGACGATGATCGCCGCGATCGACACCGCCGCGCTCCGCGCCTTCAAGGAAGGGCTCGTCGTGACCGACCGACGGCTCATTCGCTACGACAAGGATGGAGCCCGAACGATCGCCCGCGAGGACTTCGAGTCCGTCGTCTTTACCGAGAAGTTCCCGTACCCCGTGCGGCTCAACCACAAGAACGGCACGGTGGTCCTCCCCGGCTGCTCGGTCAAGGGAGGCCGGGAGATCTGCCACCTGATCCGTGCCGCAGTCCGGGGAGACGTGGCCGCGGCGACCGCCCCACCACCGGAAGGGGTTCTGGAGCCAAGGGCCGCACCGGTCGTGGCGACTCCGGTTTCCGAGGTCTTCAAGGTCTTCCACGGCCGAGCCCAGACCGACGCGTCGAGCGATCTGGGCATGCTCCTCGGCGTTCTGTTCTTCGGGCCGCTCGTCCTCGGCGGGTTCTGGTTGGGTGCGCGGGGGGAAGGACTGACGGCGGGGTTCTTCAAGGTCACACTGGCCCTCGGCGTCCTCGGCTGGCCCTTCTTGCTCTGGGATTCATGGAAGAGCTACCGGACGCAGGGCCCGCGCAAGGTGGTGTACTGCGTCAGCCCGGGGCAGCTGGTGAAGGGCGTCCTGCGCGGAGAATCGCACCCGCTCTGGAGCGCGACGGAGGCGTCGCCCCCGATCCCGACGGACCAGATCTGGCGCCGCGACGCCGCCACCGTCTTCCTGCGCCAGGGCGCCATCGTGGTGGAGTGGCGCCACTCGGCCCTCGTTTCCGGGTCGATGACGCTGGACGTGAAGATCTCGCCCGACGAGTTCGACGACCCCGCGCAATTCGACGGCCTCGTCGACGCCCTGGCTCTCCGGGTACTTCCCTGATGGCTTGGCGGGGCCGGGGCCGTCATCGCGCGGGGCCGTGGTCCGGCCCCGGGACGAGCACGGCCCAGATCGGCCGGTGGTCGCTCGCGCCCCGGTTGTCCGCGACGACCCCGACGGAGTCCTTCCCCGGGGCCGCCTCGAGGCCCCGCGCGAGGACGTGGTCGTAGGACATGCCGAACAGACCGAGCCCGAAGAGGCTGAAGCGGGTCGTGTCCCCGACGTCCCGGGTCACCCACGCGAACCCGGCCTTCGCCAGCTCCCCGACCTTGTCGTGCGAGTTGAAGTCGCCCACGATCACGACCGGCAGGTCCGACGACGCCGCGTCCGCGGCGAGAGCGCGCAGCTCGTCCTTTCGCGAGCCCCCGGACACGGCGAGCGGCGAGGGCAGGTGCACCGAGTACACGCGGACGCGCTCGCTCCCGCGCACGACGACGGCCGAGGTGGCCGACCGCCGCAGCCCGCTGCCGCGCGCCCCGTGGGGCAGGACCACCTTGCGGGGCTCCTCGAGCGGCCAGGGGGAGAGGACGGCGCAGCCGAAGTCGCGGTCGTGCTTCGGGTGGACGCCGCTCGGGAAGTAGACCGAGTTCAGGCCCAGGGCCCGCGCGATGCGCTCGGTCCCCGGCGCGTCCATCTCCTGCAGGGCCAGGACGTCCGGCTCGCGGAGGGCCTCGGTCTCGCGCAGCACCTCGATCGCGCGGTCGATCTCGACGGCGTAGGCGATGTTGAAGCTGACGACGCGGAAGGCCGTCGAGGGCGGATCCGCGAGAGGCGGCCCTTCGCGCGCGACGACGTGGAGCGGGCCCGCCGGGTCGAGGTAGTTGACCGCGGCGCAGCCGGGGCCCGAAGCCGCGAGGAGCAGGGCGGCGACGAGCCGGCGCGGCCTCACGCCCTAGCTGCCCCCGACCTTGCGCGGGAGGCTCGTCTTGCCGAAGCCGTGCGTGTTCGTCGCCGTCTTCTTCCAGGGCTGCCGGGTCTGGTGCTTGGGCGCGCGGGAAGCGGGAGCGGCCTCCTCCTCCGCGGCGGCCACGGGCGCCTCCGCCGCTGCCTTCGCCCGCGCGGCCCGCGCCTTCTCCTCGTCCTTCCCGAGGCAGCACTGCTTGTACTTCTTCCCCGATCCGCAGTGGCAGGGGTCGTTTCGTCCCAGGGTGGCCTCCACGTGTCGCCTCCGTTGCTCCACTCTACCGCGCCCCCCGGGGTCGCGCCAGCCCCCCGCAAAAAACGAGCCGAGCTCCGCGTCCTTTGCGCCCACGCCCCTTCCATCCCCGCAGCCGCTTCGCCCAGGTCCGCGGCACCCCGCCGTTTCATGGTCCGCTCAACTCGCACTCGGTCAGCGCGTTGTGTCAAGATGGACGGGAAGTGGCGCAAGACTTGCCGCAGGATCCTCCGATGGCCGAGGGAGCCTCACCTCTGCGTGACCTGCAGGAGGCCGTGGCGCTTCGCGAGCGCGAGCTCGCGATCCTCGAGGACATCTCGGTGCGGCTGCACGGCGAGGAGGACGCCCAGGCGATCCTGGACACGACGCTCGACGCCCTGCTGGGCGGGCTCGGCCTCGAGACCGCCTGGGTGTTCCTCGTGGACGAGAAGGACCGGCGGCTCCACCTCGTCGCCCACCGGGGGATCTCGCCGGCGTACCTGGAGGCTACGGAGGAGCGGGGCCTGGGGGATTGCCTCTGCCGGCAGGTCTTCGAGTCGGGCCGGGGCCTCCAGGCCCGCAACACCACCGAGTGCCCGCGCATGCCCATGATCGCCGCCGGGCTGGAGCAGCCGGCGGCCCACGCCTCCGTGCCGCTGGCCTTCGAGGGGACGAGCCGGGGAGTCCTCAACGTGGCGGCCCGGCCCGGGAAGACGTTCGACGACGCGGAGCTGCGCTTCCTGGAGACGGTCGGCCGGCAGCTGTGCCTGGCGGTGGAGGGCGCGCGGCACCTCAAGGCGGAGAGGCTCTACAACCAGGAGGCCCGGGCCCTCGCCGCGCTCAACAAGGGCATCGGGGAGTCCCTCGACGTCGAGGCCGTCCTCACGGCCGTCGGCCGCACCGCCCTCGAGATCCTGCGGGTGGACCGCGTCCACATCCTGCTCGGCTCGGACCCGCGGCAGCTGAGCGTGGCCCACCTGGCCGGGCTCCCCCACCCGGAGCTCCGGAAGGGGCAGGTCCTCGACCTGGCCGCGATGGGCGACAGCCTCCACCGCCGCGCGCTCGAGGAGCAGGTGCGCCTCGACACCGAGGACTGGAGCCGCGACGACCGCGTCAACAAGGACATCGCCAGGCGCTGGGCGGGGGCGGCCGCCCTCATCCTCCCGCTCGTGGCGCGCAAGGCGACACTCGGGCTCCTCGTCCTCACCTCGGCCTCGCCCCACCGCTGGACCGAGGGCCAGGTGGACGTGGCGGAGGCGCTCGCCACGCAAGCCTCGGTCGCCCTCGAGAACGCCCGCCTGTACGACAAGGCGCGGCGGGCCTACCGCGAGCTCAACGAGGCCCAGGCCCGCATCATCCAGAGCGAGAAGATGGCGGTGGTCGGGACCTTCGCCTCGGGCCTCGCCCACGAGGTGCGCAACCCGCTGAACTCCATCGCGCTGCAGCTGTCGATCCTCGAGCGCCGCGTGGCCCCCCTCCCGGCCGGCATCGCCGGCGAGATCAAGGAGCTCGTGGGTGTCATCCGCGAGGAGGTCAAGCGGCTCGACAACCTCGTGGGAGACTTCCTCCAGTTCTCGCGCAGCAACCGCGTCCAGTACCGCCCGGCCAGCCTCGACGCGCTCGTCGACGAGGTCATCCGCCTGCTGCGCCCCGAGGCGCGGGCCTCCGGCGTCTCTCTGCGTCGCCAGCGCCTCGGCGAGCCCATCCCCGACCTGCGGGTCGACCCGGAGAAGATGAAGCAGGTGGTGATCAACCTCGTGCAGAACGCCATCGAGGCCATGCCGGGCGGGGGGGTCGTGACCGTGGAGAGCGGCCTCCTGGACGGCCGGGCGGTCATGGTCGTGCGGGACTCGGGGCCCGGGCTGCCGGAGGGCCTGGACGTCTTCCAGCTCTTCGTGACCACCAAGGCCCAGGGGACGGGGCTGGGCCTCAGCATCGCCCAGCAGATCGTGCTCGAGCACGGCGGCGAGATCGCGAGCGCGAGCGAGCCGGGCCGGGGCGCCACGTTCACGGTCAGCCTCCCGGTCGAGCGGCCGGGCGAGGCCGGGGGAGACGAAACATGAGCGTCAAGGGCCGGATCGTGGTCATCGACGACGAGGTGAACGCCGCGGCGGCGCTCGAGACCCTCCTCAAGGAGGACGGCTACGACGTGGCGCGGGCGCACGACGCGCGGGGGGGCATGCAGCTGCTCGAGAAGCACGACCCCGACGTGGTGCTCACCGACCTGCGCATGCCCGGCATGGACGGGATCGAGCTGCTCGCGAAGATCAAGGAGATCCGGCCCGAGACCATGGTGATCGTCATGACCGCCTACGGCACGGTCAAGACCGCGGTCAAGGCCATGAAGCTCGGCGCCGAGGACTACCTCGGCAAGCCCATCGACGTCGAGGAGCTGGAGGTGGTGCTCCAGAAGGCCCTGGAGCGGAAGGGCCTCATGGAGGAGGCGCGCTCGCTGCGCGAGCGGCTGGAGCACAAGTACCGCCTCGACAACCTGGTCGGCGAGAGCCCCGAGATGCTCTCGGTCTTCAAGACCATCCGCCAGGTGGCGCCCTCCTCCGCGTCGGTCCTGCTCCTCGGCGAGAGCGGCACCGGCAAGGAGCTCTTCGCCCAGGCCCTGCACCAGCACAGCCCGCGGCGGAGCCGGCCCTTCGTCAAGGTGGCCTGCGCCGCGCTGCCGGAGACGCTGCTCGAGAGCGAGCTCTTCGGCCACGAGAAGGGCTCGTTCACCGGCGCCGTCTACACGCGCGCGGGCCGCTTCGAGGCCGCCGACGGCGGCACGCTCTTCCTCGACGAGATCGGCGACATCACGCCCACCGTCCAGGTGAAGCTGCTGCGCTTCCTGGAGGAGCGGGAGTTCGAGCGGGTGGGCGGGAACAAGACCTTCAAGGTGGACGTGCGCATCGTGGCCGCCACCCACCGCGACCTGAAGAAGAGGCTGGAGGAGGGCACCTTCCGGGAGGACCTCTTCTACCGCCTGAACGTCATCGAGATCCACATCCCCCCCATGCGCGAGCGGCCCGGCGACATCCCGCTGCTCGCCCACCACTTCCTCCGGAAGTACGCCGACGCGAACGGCAAGGACCTCAAGGGCATCTCGGACGAGGTGCTGGCGCTGCTCCTGTCCCACTCCTGGCCCGGCAACGTGCGCGAGCTGGAGAACGCCATGGAGCGCGCAGTCGTCCTCTCGGACGGGCCGACCCTCGCCCCCACCCACTTCCCCACGCTGCGCAAGGCGGCGGGGGCCGAGCCCGCGAAGGCGACGGGGACGGGGTCGAGCCTGGGCGTCCGCATCCCGGGCAGCACGCTGGCCGACCTCGAGCGCGAGGCCATCCTCCGCACGCTCGAGGCGGTGGGCGGCAGCACCTCGAAGGCCGCCGCGATCCTCGACATCAGCGCCCGGAAGATCCAGTACAAGATGAAGGAGTACCAGCAGGAGGGGCCGGTCACCCGAGGGCGCGCACACGCGCCCGAGGGCTCTTAGTTTCCGTTACGCAGGGCCTTCCCAGAAGGCTCTCGGGAAGGCCCTCCCTACCGGCCGTGCGGGACGGACAACAACGCCCGCGGGGACCTGTGGGTCCCCGCGGGTGACCCGCCGAACCACGCCTCCAGCGTGTGGCGCGGCCCCTCGGCCGGCTCGGGCGGGCACTCGCCGGTCAAGAGGAACTCGAGGTGGGCGCGGATCGCCGCGCGCCCCGGGTCGCCCTTGATGCGGCAGTGCTCCGTGCCGCCCCGCCAGAAGAGCAGCGTCGGCACGAACGAGAGGTGGTAGCGGGCCGCCAGCCAGCCCTCGGCGGAGTCGGTCACTCGCACCACCAGCACGCGGTCGTGGAACTCCCGGGCCAGCTCGTCGAGCGTCGGCCGGAGCGCCTCGCAGGGGCCACAGCCGGGAGTCTCGAAGACGACGAGCGTGGGCGGGCCGGCCCCCAGGATGCGGTCGAGGACCACGGCACTGGTCCGGATGGGAGCATCGAGTACGGCTCTCATGCTCACCTCCGCCGGGAGAGACACTCCCCGCTGGAACGAATATACGCCCCCGGCGCGGGCGGACAACAAGAAAAGGAGCCTTGGGGTCTCAGTCCCCGATCAGGTCGCGGATGCGGACGAGGAGCTCGTCGACCTGGACGGGCTTGGCCAGGCAGTCCGAGGCGCCGAGCCCGGCCGTCAGCTGGACGGCCTCTGCCGCTCCGCGGGCGGAGAGGACGATGACCGGCGTCCCCGGTCGAAGGCTCTGGACGCGGCGCAGGAGGCCTGGGCCGTCGAGGTGGGGCATGTGGAGGTCGGTGAGGACGAGGTCCGGGCGCCACTCGGTGAGCAGGGGTGTGGCCTCCTCGCCGTCCGCGGCGACCGTGGCGTCGTAGCCCTCTGCGGTCAGGATCTGGGCCACGGCGTTGCGGCTGCGAGGGTCGTCGTCGACGACGAGGACCCGCCGGTGCCCTTCCCGAGCGTGCGGCCCGTTCTCCATGACTCCTGACGTTTGCAAGGGCCGTTCCCGCTCTGCCCGCGTCCGGAGGGCCCCGGCGTAGGTTCGCCCGCGGGACGCTGCGCAAGAAATCTCCACCCCCTCCCCCCTCCCGCAAACGTTGCGGCCCGCCGCCCGCGGAGACCCGCCATCCCGGCCGAACATGGCTGGCCCGCATCGTGCAGAGTTCGGTGTGGCACCAACCTGTAACCTCGGGGAGGAACGGCTCAAATGGCCACCAGGAACATGATCGCGGTAGACGGAAACGAAGCGGCGGCGTCGGTCGCCCATCGGGTGAGCGAGGTCATCGCCATCTACCCGATCACCCCGTCGTCGAACATGGGCGAGTTCAGCGACGAGTGGTCGGCGTACGGCAAGAAGAACATCTGGGGCATCGTGCCCGACGTCATCGAGATGCAGTCGGAGGGCGGGGCCGCCGGGGCCGTCCACGGGGCGCTGCAGGCCGGGGCGCTCACCACGACCTTCACCGCGTCGCAGGGCCTCCTCCTCATGATCCCCAACATGTACAAGATCGCGGGCGAGCTCACCCCGTTCGCGATGCACGTGGCGGCGCGCACCGTGGCCTCCCACGCCCTCTCGATCTTCGGCGATCACTCCGACGTCATGGCCTGCCGCCAGATCGGCTTCGCCCTGCTCTCGTCCGGCTCCGTCCAGGAGGCCCACGACCTCGCCCTCGTGGCCCACGCCGCCACCCTCGAGGCCCGGGTGCCCTTCCTCCACTTCTTCGACGGCTTCCGCACTTCGCACGAGGTCCGGAAGATCGAGCTGCTCGAGGACGACGACCTGCGCTTCATGATGCGCGACGACCTGATCGCCGCGAACCGCCAGCGGGCGCTCACTCCCGACCGGCCCGTGCTGCGCGGCACCGCGCAGAACCCCGACGTCTTCTTCCAGGCCCGCGAGGCCTGCAACCGCTTCTACATCGCCTGCCCCGACATCGTCGAGAAGACGATGGCCCGCTTCGGCGAGCGCACCGGCCGCGCCTACAAGCTCTTCGACTACGTCGGCCACCCGCAGGCCGAGCGCGTGATCGTCCTCATGGGCTCGGGGGCAGAGGTCGCGCACGAGACGGTGGACCACCTCGTGGCCCAGGGCGAGAAGGTCGGGATCCTCAAGGTGCGCCTCGTCCGTCCGTTCTCGGTCAAGCACTTCGCCGCCGCCCTGCCCAAGACCGTCCGCGCGATCGCCGTGCTCGACCGCACCAAGGAGCCGGGATCCGTCGGCGAGCCGCTCTACCTCGACGTGGTCGCCGCGGTCCGCGAGGCCCGCGAGGCCGGCCTCAGCACCCTCGCCGTCGACCCGATGCTCGTGGGCGGGCGCTACGGCCTCTCCTCGAAGGACTTCAACCCCGCGCAGGTGAAGGCGGTCTTCGACGAGCTCGTCCGCCGCGAGGGCCCGCGCAACCACTTCACGGTCGGCATCGTGGACGACGTCACCCACACCTCGATCCCGGTCGACCCCGACTTCGACATCGACTCCGACGATCGCGTGCGCGCCGTCTTCTTCGGCCTCGGCGCCGACGGCACGGTGGGCGCCAACAAGAACTCGATCAAGATCATCGGCGAGGAGACGGAGCACGACGCCCAGGGCTACTTCGTGTACGACTCCAAGAAGTCGGGCGCGATCACGATCTCGCACCTGCGCTTCGGCCCCGGCCTCATCCGCTCCTCCTACCTCATCAAGAAGGCGAACTTCGTGGCCTGCCACCAGTTCGGCTTCCTCGAGCGCTACGACATGCTCGAGTACGCGGTGCCGGGCGGCACCTTCCTGCTCAACTCGCCCTACGCGAAGGACGAGGTCTGGAAGCACCTGCCCCGCAAGGTCCAGGAGCAGATCGTCGACAAGAAGCTGAAGGTCTACACCATCGACGCCTACGACGTGGCCGAGAAGACCGGCATGGGCGGACGCATCAACTCGATCATGCAGACCTGCTTCTTCGCGATCTCGGGCGTCCTGCCCCGCGAGGAGGCGATCGCCCAGATCAAGAAGGCGATCGAGAAGACCTACGGCAAGAAGGGCGCGGAGGTCGTCAAGCGCAACTTCGCCTCGGTGGACGCCACCCTGGAGAACCTCCACGAGGTCACGGTGGGCTCGCCCACCGGCACCGTGAAGATGCGGCCGACCGTGCCCCAGACGGCGCCCGACTTCGTCAAGCGCGTCCAAGCGGTCATCATCGAAGGCAAGGGCGACCTGCTGCCCGTTTCCGCCTTCCCGGTGGACGGCACCTGGCCCACCGCCACCGCCCAGTGGGAGAAGCGCGCGATCGCGCTCGAGATCCCCGTCTGGGACGACAAGATCTGCATCCAGTGCAACAAGTGCGCGTTCGTCTGCCCCCACGCGGCCATCCGCGCCAAGGTGTACGACCCCGCCGACCTCTCGAAGGCCCCGGCGACCTTCAAGTCGACCGACTTCAAGGGCGCCGAGTTCAAGGGGAAGAAGTACACGATCCAGGTGGCCCCCGAGGACTGCACCGGCTGCAACCTGTGCGTGATGGTCTGCCCGGCCAAGGACAAGGCGAACCCGAAGCACAAGGCCATCGACATGACGCCGATGCCCCCGCTGCGCGAGGCCGAGGCGAAGAACTACGAGTTCTTCCTCGCCCTGCCCGAGCCCAAGCGCGAGGACGTCAAGCTCGACCTGAAGGGCACGCAGTTCCTGACCCCGCTCTTCGAGTACTCGGGTGCCTGCGCCGGCTGCGGCGAGACCCCCTACATCAAGCTGATGACGCAGCTCTTCGGCGACCGGGCGATCATCGCGAACGCCACCGGCTGCTCGTCGATCTACGGCGCCAACCTCCCCACCACACCCTACACGCAGGACCGCAACGGCCGCGGCCCGGCCTGGGCGAACTCGCTCTTCGAGGACAACGCGGAGTTCGGCCTCGGGATGCGGCTCGCCCTCGACCAGCACCTGGAGCAGGCGGTCAGCCTGGTGAACGGCCTGGGCGGCAAGCTGGGCGACAACCTGGTGAAGGGCCTCCTCGAGGCCGACCAGACCGGCGAGGCCGGCATCGCGGCGCAGCGCGAGCGCGTCGTCGCCCTCAAGCAGGCGCTCGAGAAGATACCGGGCGCCGAGTCGCAGCGGCTGCTGCTGCTCGCCGACTACCTCGTGAAGAAGAACGTCTGGATCCTGGGCGGCGACGGCTGGGCCTACGACATCGGCTACGGCGGCCTCGACCACGTGCTGTCGATGAAGCGCGACGTCAACGTCCTGATCCTCGACACCGAGGTCTACTCCAACACCGGCGGGCAGGCCTCGAAGGCCACCCCGATCGGCGCCTCCGCGAAGTTCGCCTCGGCGGGCAAGGAGGTGGCCAAGAAGGACATCGGCCTGATGGCCATGGCCTACCGCCACGTCTACGTCGCCCACGTGGCCTTCGGGGCCAAGGACGTGCAGACCGTGAAGGCCTTCCAGGAGGCGGAGAGCTACGACGGCCCCTCGCTCATCATCGCCTACAGCCACTGCATCGCCCACGGCTACGACATGGCCTACGGCGCCGAGCAGCAGAAGCTGGCGGTCGACTCGGGGGTCTGGCCGCTCTACCGCTACGACCCCCGCCGGGTGGCCCAGGGCCAGCCGCCGCTCGTCCTCGACTCCGGCGAGCCGAAGATCTCCGCGAAGCAGTACATGCGCAACGAGACGCGCTTCCGGATGGTCGAGAAGATCGACCCCGTGCGCTTCAAGAAGCTGGCGCTGATGGCCGAGAAGCAGACCCGCCAGAACGTGGCCGTCTACAAGCAAATGGCGGGGATCACGGTTCCCCAGGTGTCCGACGCCGAAGCCGAGGCCGAGCCGGCCACGGCGAAGAAGTAAGGAGGAGGGACGAAGATGGACCTCAGCACGACCTACCTCGGCCTCAAGCTGCCCCACCCCCTGATGCCCGGGGCCTCGCCTCTCGTGGACGACCTCGACACCGTCCGCAAGCTCGAGGACGCGGGGGCGGCCGCCATCACCATGCACTCGGTCTTCGAGGAGCAGATCACCCGCGAGCAGGTGGCGAACTTCGTCCACACCGAGTCCCACGGCCAGTCCTTCGCCGAGGCCCTCACCTACTTCCCGAGCCCCGACGCCTTCCACCTCGGCCCCGACGAGTACCTCGATCACATCCGCAAGGTGAAGCAGGCCGTGTCGGTGCCGGTCGTCGGCTCGATCAACGGCTACACGGTGGGCGGCTGGCTCGAGTACGCGAAGCTCGTCGAGCAGGCGGGGGCGGACGCCCTCGAGCTCAACGTCTTCTCGCTCGGCAGCAACCCCCAGGAGTCGGGGGCCCAGCTGGAGCTGCGCACGGTCCAGATGGTCCAGGCCGTGCGCAAGGCCGTCCGCATCCCGGTGGCGGTGAAGCTCTCCCCGTACTACACCTCGCTCGCCCACTTCGCCTCCAAGCTCGACGAGGCGGGCGCCGACGGCCTCGTGCTCTTCAACCGCTTCTACCAGCCCGACATCGACGTCGAGGAGCTGCAGGTCCGCCGGCAGGTCCACCTCTCGAGCTCGGCCGAGCTGCCGCTGCGCCTCACCTGGCTCGCCCTGCTGTCGCCGAAGGTGAAGGCCTCGCTCGCCTGCACCGGCGGCGTCCACACCGTGACCGACGTCGTCCAGTCGGTCATGGCCGGCGCCCACGCGATCCAGCTCGTGTCCTCGCTCCTCAAGCGCGGCCCGTCCCACATCGCGACGCTGCGCCAGGAGCTCGCCCAGTGGCTCGAGGAGCACGAGTACCACTCGCTGCACCAGGCCCAGGGCAGCATGAACCTGGAGGCCTGCCCCGACCCGCAGGTCTACAGCCGGGCGAACTACATGCTCGTCCTGCAGAGCTGGCGGGACAATCAGTAGGACGTTCGGCGCGCCGGATCGCGGGCGCCGAACGTCCTGGATCTGACCGATTCGTCGTCTCCGTTCCGTTCTCGAAAGCCCCGGGGAAGGCCGGCGTACTCCTCCTCCCCGGGGCGTCGCACTTTGCGAGAGAATGGCCCGGGGGTTGTCGATCATGACTGCCCGTCGCCTGTGGCCCCGCCTCGCCGTTCTCGCCGTTGTCGTGGCTGTCGTCGTCGTCCTCCGGCTCACCGTCTTCGCCCCCGCGCCCGTCACCGTGCGCGTGGTCGCCGCCGAGAAGGGCCGCGTCGAGGAGACGGTCACCAACTCCCGGGCCGGCACCGTGAAAGCGCGGCGCCGCGCGAAGCTCGCACCCGAGACCGGGGGGCGGGTCCTGTCGCTGCCCCACCGGCGGGGAGCGAGGGTGCGCAAGGGGGACCTGCTCCTGCAGGTGCAGGACTCGCTCCAGCGGGCCCAGCTCGGCCTCGCCGAGGACGAGCGCAAGGCCGCGCTCGCCCAGAGCGACCAGGCCTGCCTGGCCGCCGACCGCGCCGGGCGCGAGCGCGACCGGGCTCGGGGCCTCGCCGCAGAGGGCATCGTGTCCACGGACCAGATCGACGCCGTCGACAGCCAGGCGACCGGGGCGGAAGCCGCGTGCCGCGCGGCGCGGGCAACCGCGCAGAGGGCCGGCTCCGCGGTCACCCTGGCCCTGGCCCAGCTGCGGCAGACGACTCTCCTCGCCCCCTTCGACGGCATCGTGGCCGACACGTTCATCGAGGAGGGCGAGTGGACGACCCCCTCGCCCCCCGCCATCCCGGTCCCGCCCGTCCTCGACCTCATCGACACGCGGTCGATCTACGTCAGCGCGCCGATGGACGAGGTGGACTCCGCCCGCATCCAGACGGGCAAGCCGGCCCGGCTCACGGTCGACTCGCACCCCGGGGAGCACTTCGCGGCGCGTGTCGTCGAGGTGTCCCCCTACGTGGAGGACCGCCTGGAGCAGAACCGGACGGTAGAGATCGAGCTTGAGCTGGACGACGCCGCCGTCGCCGCCTCGCTCCTCCCCGGCACGTCCGCCGACGCCGAGGTCATCCTGAGCGCGCGCGACGGCGTTCTCCGTGTTCCCACCTCCGCGCTGCTCGAGGGAGGGAAGGCCCTCGTCCTCGAGGGCGGCCGGCTCGTCGAGAAGCCGCTTCGGCTCGGCCTGCGGAACTGGGACTTCACCGAGGTGGCGGGCGGGCTCGAGGAGGGCGCGCGCGTGGTCGTCTCCCTCGACCGGCCGGAGATCAAGGCGGGAGCGAAGGCCCGGGCCCAGGAGGCGGGGCCGCGCTGACCGGGGCCGGCATGATCCGCCTCGAGGGCCTCTCGCGTACGTTCGAAGTGGGCGGGGAGCCCGTCCACGCCCTCGTGGACGTCCACGAGACGATCGCCGCCGGCGAGCACCTCGCGATCATGGGTCCCTCGGGCTCGGGCAAGTCGACCCTCCTCCACATTCTCGGCTGCCTCGACCGCCCGGACCGCGGCATCTACGAGCTGCTCGGCCGCGACGTGGCCCGGCTCGACGAGGCGGAGCTCAGCCTCGTACGCCGGCACACGATCGGTTTCGTGTTCCAGTTCTTCCACCTCGTGCCGCGGCTCACCGCCCTCGAGAACGTGGAGCTGCCCATGGTCTTCGCCGGGATCGAGGCGGGCGAGCGGCGCGCGCGGGCGATGGGCCGCCTGAAGGCCGTGGGGCTCGAGCCGCGGGCCACGCACCGGCCCGACCAGCTCTCGGGCGGGGAGCGCCAGCGGGTGGCGATCGCCCGCGCCACCGTCCTCGACCCGAAGCTCCTTCTCGCCGACGAGCCGACCGGGAACCTCGACACGACCTCCGGCCGACACGTGCTGGAGATCCTCGAGCAGATGAACGCGGCGGGCCTCACGCTGATCGTCGTCACCCACGACCCCGCGGTCGCCCGGCGCGCCCGGCGCGTCCTCGTGCTCAAGGACGGCCGGGTCGTCCACCGGGGCGACGGAGCGCACATCCACGAGGCGGTCGAGATCCTCGGCCGCGGAGAACGGCGAGTGAGCCTTCGCGACGTCCTCGGCTTCGCGGCGCGCGCCCTGCGCGGCCACCGCCTGCGCACCGGCATGAGCCTCCTCGGCGTGGCGATCGGTGTCGCCGCCGTCGTGACCCTGACCGCACTCGGCGAGGGCGCCCGGCGCTACGTCGTCGGCCAGTTCGCCAGCGTCGGGACGAACCTCGTCATCGTCGTCCCCGGCAAGACCGAGACGACCGGGGGCATGCCGGGGATGGGCGGGGCCCCGAACGACCTCACCCTCGAGGACGCGCGCGCGGTCCTGCGCGGCGTGCCCGAGATCGACAAGGCCGCCCCGATGGTCGATGGGCACCGAGACCGTGGCGTTCGGGGAGCGCCGGCGCCAGGTGGGCCTGGTCGGCGCCACATACGAGGCGCTCGAGGTGCGGCGCCTCGGCGTCGCCGCGCGGCCGCTTCCTCCCGCCCCTCGAGTGGGACCGCAGCTCGCCGGTCGCGGTGCTCGGCCAGACCGCCGCGCGCGAGCTGTTCCCCGGGCGAGGACCCGGTCGGCCGCGTCGTGAGGGTCGGCGACTGGCGGATGCGCGTCGTCGGGGTGCTCGCGCCGCGGGGCCAGCAGCTCGGCCTCAACATGGACGACGTGGTGATCGTCCCGGTGGCCACCGCCATGAAGATGCTCAACCGGCGATCGCTCTTCCGCCTGGTCCTCCAGGTCCGCTCCCACGCCGACCTCGACCGCGCCCGGGAGCGAGTCGTCCGCCTGATCGCCGAGCGCCACGGCGAGGAGGACGTCACCGCCATCACCCAGGACGCGGTCCTCGGGGCGTTCACGTCGATCCTCGGCGCCCTCACCCTCGCCCTCGCCGGCATCGCCAGCATCTCGCTCGCGGTGGCCGGGGTCGGGATCATGAACGTCATGCTCGTCTCGGTCTCCGAGCGGACGCGCGAGATCGGCCTCCTGAAGGCCCTCGGTGCGGACCGGCGGCAGATCCTCCTCGCCTTCCTCGCCGAGGCGGTGCTCATCTCCTCGGCCGGAGGGCTCCTCGGCCTCGCCGTGGGCTGGCTCGCCGTGCGCGGGCTGGTCTTCCTCTATCCCGCCCTCCCCGCCTCCCCCCCGCGTGGGCGGTCCTGGCCGCCTTCTCCCTCTCCGTGGTGGTGGGGGCCGTGTTCGGCGTGCTGCCCGCCCGCCGCGCGACGCGGCTCGACCCCGTGGCCGCGCTCGCGGGGAGGTGAGCCGTGCGCGACCTCCTCCACCTCGCCACCGGGGCCCTGCGGGCCCACCGTCTGCGGTCCTTCCTGTCCATGCTGGGGATCGCCATCGGCGTGGCCGCGGTCATCCTCCTCACCTCGATCGGCGAGGGCACGCGCGTCTACATGGTGTCCCAGTTCACCCAGTTCGGGACGAACATCCTCGCGATCAACCCCGGCAAGTCGAAGACGCTCGGCATCCCGGGCGTCCTCGGGGGCACGACGCGCAAGCTCACCATCGACGACGCCGAGGCCCTCGCGCGCATCCCCGGGGTCGAGACCGTCGTGCCGGTCACGATGGGCCTCGCCCGCGTCGAGGCCGGCGAGCGCGGCCGCAGCGTCACCGTGCTCGGCGCCACCCCCGACCTGCCCACCCTGTGGCGCTTCGGGGCGCGGCAGGGCTCGTTCTGGCCGAAGGGCGACCCCCGCCGCGGCGCCCCCCTCGCCGTGCTCGGCCCGAAGCTCGCCCGCGAGATCTTCGGCGAGCGCAGCGCCCTCGGGGAGTTCGTCCGCGTCGCGGGCGGGCGCTTCCGCGTGATCGGCGTGATGGAGCCGAAGGGCCAGATGATGGGCTTCGACATCGACGACGTGGCCTACGTGCCGGTGGCGTCGGCGATGGACCTGTTCGACCAGGACGAGCTGTTCGAGATCGACCTCATCTACGCGAACGTGCGGGAGACCGCCCGCGTTGAGGCGGAGGTGAAGCGCGTCCTCACCCTGCGCCACGGGGACGAGGACTTCACCGTCACCTCCCAGGAGGCCATGCTCGACGTGTTCGGCAAGGTCATGGACGTCGTGACGATGGCGGTGGGCGCGATCGCCGGCATCTCGCTCCTGGTGGGGGCCACGGGCATCCTCACCATGATGTGGATCGCGGTGGGCGAGCGCACGAGCGAGATCGGCCTCGTGCGCGCCCTCGGGGCGAGCCGCGGTCAGGTGCAGGCCCTCTTCCTCGTCGAGGCGGCGGCCCTCGCCACCCTGGGCGGGATCGCGGGGGTCGCGATCGGCCTCGGCGTCGGCGGCGCCGCTGCGCCTCGTCGTCCCCGGCCTGCCCGTCGAGACGCCCCTGCGGTTCGTCCTGGCCGGCCTCGCCGTCAGCGTCCTGACCGGCCTCGTCTCCGGCGTCGCCCCCGCGCGGCGCGCGGCCTCTCTCGACCCCATCGAGGCCCTCCGCGCCGAGTAGCCCTTGGTCGAGGCTCCCCTTCTCCGCTTCGCGCTGCCGGACGGACGCCCGGCCACGCTCCTGCTGCGCGAAGACGCTACCGTCCTCTCGGTCGATGACGCGCTCGGTGTCCTCCTGGGACCTGTGCGGCCGCCCCTACGCGCTCGTCCGAGAGACGGGCACCTACCGGCGCGGGCTCGACGGCGGCCTGCTTCGCAAGCGCGAGGCCACGGCCGAGGGCCCGCGGGTCCGCGAGCGGCTCTCGGCGGCGGAGGGCGAGCCGGTCGTCGAGGCCGCCCGCCGGGACGCGGAGGCGGCGCTCCTCGCCCTCGACGACGCCGAGGCCGTGCGCCGGCTGCGCACCGTCGTCGCCATGGACGCCGCCGCCCTGCGGGAGAGACGCTGCCCGCTTCCTCGCCGCGAGCGGGCCCGTGGGCATCCTGCCCCCGGACCAGTACCTGTCTCTCGTCGTGCGAGTCACCGAGGGCTGCTCCTGGAACGCCTGCACGTTCTGCCGCCTCTACCGGGACGTTCCGTTCCGCTGGAAGCGGCCCGACGAGCTCCTGGCCCACGTCAACGCGCTCCGCGCGTACTTTGGGCCCTCGATCGCCCTGCGCCGCTCCGTGTTCCTCGGCGACGCCAACGCCCTCTGCCTCGCTCCCGACCTCCTCCTGCCCCTCCTCGAGACCGTGGCCCGGGAGCTCCCCGGGGCGCCGCTGTTCTCCTTCGTCGACGCGTGGACCGGCCAGCGGAAGAGCTCGGCCGGCTGGCGCGACGCCGCCGCCCTCGGCCTGCGGCGTGTTTACGTCGGGCTCGAGACCGGCGACCCGGCGCTCCTCGCCTGGCTCGAGAAGCCCGGGGCCCCGCAGGACGCCGTGGACCTCGTCGGGGCGCTGCGCGAGGCCGGCGTCGCCGCGGGCGTGATCGTCCTCCTCGGCGCCGGCGGCGAGCGCTTGCCGAGGCCCACGCAGCCCGGACCGCCGAGGTCCTCACCGCGATGCGGCTCGGGCCGGAGGACCTCCTCTACTTCTCCGAGTACGTGGACGAGCCGGGCCTCGCCTACGGCCGCCGCGCCGCCGGGGCCCCCGACCTGCGGCCCCTGTCCTCCGAGCGGAGCGCGGAGGTGCGGCGAGCCATCCTGGAAGCCTACCGGCCGGCGGCGGGCGCCCGGCCGCCACGCTCCGCGACCTACGACATTCGGGAGTTTGTCTACTGACGCTTCGGCCGGGTCCGGCCAGTGATATCGTCACCGGACCCGGCCGATTCTGGAGGCTCCTCCTTGACTCTTCGCGCTCCCTCTCTACTCCTCGCCGCTTCCCTCGCACTCCCCCTCTCCCTCGCACCGTGCGTGTGCCTCGGCCAAGCCCCCCCCGAAAGCCCAGCTCGCCCCGGCCCGGAGGGCCGGGGCGTGACTCTGCTCCCCAACGGCTGGCGCATCGCCCCCGCCGGGCGGCACCTCGACGCGGGCGACCTCCCGCTCGCGATGGCCCTTCACCCCGACGGCCGCCACCTGGTCATCACGAACAACGGCTGGTCCCAGCCGAGCCTCCGCGTGGTGGACCTCGAGCTCGGGGAGGTGGTCCAGAGGATGCCGCTCGACCACGCCTGGCTCGGCCTCGCCTGGCACCCGGACGGTCGGCGCCTGTACTCCTCGGGCGCCGCCGACAACTCGATCCGCGAGGTCGAGTGGCGTAACGAGAAGCTCGTCCCCGGCCGCACGCTCGTGCTCGCCCCGCCGCAGAAGAGCGGCTGGGGCGGGGCGATGGAGAGCCCCGGCTTCGTGGGCGGCCTCGCGCTCTCGCCCGATGCCCGCGTTCTCTACGCCGCGCAGGTCTACGGCAAGGCGGTCGCGGCGGTGGACGTCGAGACCGGCTCCGTGCTCGCCCGTGCGACCCTGCCGGCCGAGGCCTACGCCACGGCCGTCCCCGCGGACGGCTCGGCCGTGTACGTCTCGGTCTGGGGCGGCTCGCGCGTGTCCGTCTTCGAGCCCCGGACGCTGCGGCCCCTCGCCGAGATCGTGGTGGGCGAGCACCCGAACGCGATGGCCTTCTCGAAGGACCAGAAGCGTCTCTTCGTCGCCTGCGCCAACACGAACGCCGTGTGGGTGATCGACCTCGCGGCACGCCGGGCGATCGAGCGCATCGGCGTCGCGCTCGCTCCCCAGGCCCCCCCGGGCTCGACGCCGAACGCCCTCGCCCTCTCCCGGGACGGGGCGACGCTCCTCGTGGCCAACGCCGACAACAACACCGTGGCCGTCGTGGACGTCACGCATCCCGGCGAGAGCCGCTTCCGGGGCTTCATCCCGACCGGCTGGTATCCGACGGCGGTCGCCTTCGACCCCCGCAGTGAGCGGATCCTCGTCCTGAGCGGCAAGGGTCTCTCGAGCGCCGCGAACCCCCGCGGCCCTTCGCCGGTCGTCCCGGGGGCCGACCAGCAGTACATCGCCCGCCTCCTGAACGGCGCGCTGTCGATCCTGCCGGTGCCGGACCCGAAGGCCCTCGCGGCCATGACCGAGCGCGTCTTCGCGATCAGCGCCTACAACGAGGGCCGGCGCCTCGAGCCCCCGGGACGGCCGGAGGGGTCGCCCATTCCCGGCCGGGTGGGCGAGCCGTCGCCGATCAAGCACGTCTTCTACGTGATCCGCGAGAACCGGACGTACGACCAGGTCCTGGGCGACGTGGCGAAGGGGAACGGCGACCCCAACCTCACCCTCTTCGGAGAGGACGTGACTCCCAACGCGCACGCGATCGCCTCCGAGTTCGTCCTCTTCGACAGCTTCTACGTGGACGCCGAGGTGAGCAACGACGGCCACGCCTACTCGACCGCCGCGTACGCGACCGACGCCGTCGAGAAGCTGTGGCCGACGCTGTACGGCGGCCGCGGGGGCATCTACATGAGCGAGGGCGGCCACGAGATCCGCAACAACTACGGCAACCTGGCCGCCCCCGCCGACGGCTACATCTGGGACTTCGCGAACCGCGCCGGCGTCTCTGTCCGCAGCTACGGCGAGTTCGCCTCGTGGGAGACGAAGGGCGGCCCCGTCACCGCGACCGTGCCCGGCCTCCAGGGCAAGGTCCACCCTTCCTACCCGCCGTACGACCTCTCGATCCCCGACAACGAGCGCGTGGACGTCTGGCTCGAGGAGTTTCGCCGCTTCGAGAAGGAGGACGGCCTCCCCCGCCTCAACATCATCCGCCTCGGGGGCGACCATACCGAGGGCACGCGCCCGGGCGCGCTCACCCCGCGGGCCATGGTCGCCGAGAACGACATCGCCCTCGGCCGGGTGGTCGAGGCGATCTCGAAGAGCCGCTTCTGGGCGGAGTCGGCGATCCTCGTCCTCGAGGACGACGCCCAGAACGGCCCGGACCACGTGGACGCCCACCGCTCGGTCCTGCTCCTGGCGAGCCCCTGGGCGAAGCGCGGGGCCGTGGACTCGACCCTGTACACGACATCCGGCATCCTGCGGACGATCGAGCTCATCCTCGGCCTGCCGCCGATGAGCCAGTACGACGCGGCGGCGACGCCCCTGTTCAACGCCTTCGCCGCGAAGGCCGACCCGGCGCCCTACGACGTCCGGCCGGCGCGCGTGAACATCCGGGAGACGAACCGCGAGGACGCCCCGGGGGCCCAGGCCTCGCTGCGGATGAACATGGTCGAGGCGGACCTCGCCCCCGAGCGCGAGCTCAACGAGATCCTGTGGAAGTCGGTGAAGGGGGCGGACGCCGTGATGCCGCCGCCCATCCGCGCCGCCTTCGTGCGGCCCGTCGAGGAAGGGGAGGCCGACGGAGAGGAGGAAGCAGAGAAGGAGAAGGAGAAGGAGAAGGAGAAGCGCTGACGGCCCTCCCGGGGGCCTTCGAGGTCCTCGCGCATCCACACCGCAGGGACGCGCGAGGGGTCACACCACGGCGGACCCGGCGGCGTCCTCGGCCTGCAGCAGGCCGGCCACCACGTCGAGCCCGCGGCCGAGGGCCTCGCGCGTCCGCGCCGCGCCGAGGCAGAGACGCACCGCGTGCGGGGCGGCTTCTCGCCCGACCGCGAAGGCCTCGGCCGGCGTCACCAGAACGCCGCGGGCCCGCGCCTCGGCGGCGAAGGCGTCGCCGCGCCAGCGCTCGGGCAGGCGCAGCCAGACGTAGTAGGCCTCCGGCTTCGTCTCGAGGTCGGCGCCCCGCAGCTTCTCGACCGCGATCGCCTGCCGCTCGCGCGCCTCCCGCCGCCGCGCCTCGAGGAGCGCCTCAGCCGTGCCGTCGCGGATCCAGAGCGAGGCCACCGCGGCCGTGAGCGGCGCCACGGCCCAGGTGGTGGCACGCAGGCTCGCCGTGAGGCGGGGGACCATGGCCCGGGGCGCAAGAACGTAGGCGATGCGCAGGCCGGGGGCGAGGGTCTTCGAGGTGCTGGTCAGGTAGTAGGTGCGCTCGGGGGCGAGGGCCGCGATCGGGAGCGGGCGCTGCGGGGGCAGAAGACCGTGCACGTCGTCCTCGACGATCGCGAGGCCGTGGGTCCGGGCCACGGCCACGACCTCCCGGCGGCGCCCCTCGGGCATGACCGCCGTGGTCGGGTTGTGGTGGGTCGGGATGAGGTAGAGGGCCCGGGCCCCGCCTTCGCGGCAGGCGTCTTCGAGCGCGTCGGGGCGCAGGCCGTGGGCGTCGAGCGGCAGGCCTCGCAACCGCAGGTGAAGGAGGCCCGCCACAGGCTTCAGGCCCGCGTAGGTGAGCGACTCGGAGAGCAGTAGGTCGCCCGGCTCGAGCAGGGTGGCGAGGACGACGGTCAGCCCGTGCTGGCTTCCGGTGCACACGAGCGTGGCGTCGGGAGCCGCCTCGACCCCGGCCCGGCCGATCCACGACGCCCCCGCCTCCCGGTCGGCGGCGTTGCCGCCCGCCGCCGGGTAGTCGAGGAGCCGCGCCACGTCGGCGCGCGCGGTGAGGCTCGCGAGGGCGGCCAGGAGCGCGGCCCGCTGCGGCTGCGTCGAAGGGTCCGGCGGATGGTTCTGGCCGAGGTCGACGACCCCCTCGTCGTCGGGGTCGGCGAAGGTGCGGACGAACGTGCCGCGTCCCACCTCGCCCGAGACGAGCCCCCGGCGTGCGGCCTCGGCGTAGGCCCGACTCACCGTCCCCACCGTGACCCCGAGCCTCTCGGCGAGCTCGCGGTGCGTCGGGAGGCGGCTGCCGTCCCGCAGCTCGCCCGCGGCGAAGTCCTCCGCGAGGGCTTCGACGATGGCGAGATAGCGCGGTCCCTTGCGTCCGGTGAGACGAGGAGCCCAACTTGTCATGGTGACAATATAGCAATTGACACCCGCATCTTCCAAGTCTAGATTGACTCAGAAGCGCAGAATCGTCCGAATTGTATCAATACAATCGGTCCTTGTGAGGCGGAACGAGCCATGGAAGAGAAGAAGACGGGAACCCTGACCCTCAAGACCGGCCTCGCCGAGATGCTCAAGGGCGGCGTGATCATGGACGTCACCACGGCGGAGCAGGCAAAGATCGCCGAGGACGCGGGCGCGGTGGCGGTGATGGCGCTCGAGCGCGTGCCGGCCGACATCCGCAAGGAGGGCGGCGTCGCCCGCATGGCCGACCCCGAGGTCATCACGCGCATCATGGACGTCGTCTCGGTTCCGGTGATGGCCAAGTGCCGCATCGGCCACTTCGCCGAGGCGCGACTCCTCGAGGCCCTCGGCGTCGATTTCATCGACGAGAGCGAGGTCCTCACGCCGGCCGACGAGGAGCACCACGTGGACAAGCTGGCCTTCAAGGCCCCGTTCGTGTGCGGGTGCCGGGACCTCGGCGAGGCGCTGCGGCGCATCGGCGAGGGCGCGGCGCTCCTGCGGACGAAGGGCGAGGCCGGCACCGGCAACGTCGTCGAGGCCGTGCGCCACATGCGGGCGGTCACGTCCGGCATCCGGCGGCTGGGGACGCTGCTCCCCGAGGAGCGCATGGCCGAGGCGAAGGGCCTGGGCGCGCCCTACGAGCTCGTGAGGCTCGTGGCCGAGACGGGACGGCTCCCCGTCCCCAACTTCGCCGCCGGCGGCATCGCCACCCCCGCCGACGCCGCGCTCATGATGGCCCTCGGCGCCGAGTCGGTCTTCGTGGGGTCCGGCATCTTCAAGTCCTCGGACCCGGCGCGGCGCGCGAAGGCGATCGTGCGTGCCACCACCCACTGGCAGGACGCGAAGGTCGTGGCCGAGGTCTCCCGCGGCCTCGGCGAGGCCATGCACGGCCTCGAGATCCCGCAGATCCCCCAGAGCGAGCGGCTCGCCGCACGGGGGTGGTGATGCGCCCCCCGTTCGGCGTTCTCGCCCTCCAGGGCGACTTCGCCGCCCACGCCGCGGCGTTCCGCCGCCTCGACGTGCCGGTCCGCGAGGTGCGCCGGGTCGCCGAGCTCGAGGGCCTCGCCGGGATCGTGATCCCCGGCGGCGAGAGCACGGCGCTCCTCAACCTCATGCGCGACGAGCCGTGGTTCGACGCCCTGCGCCGCCTGCACGAGTCGGGGGGCGTCGTGGCCGGCACGTGCGCCGGCGCCATCCTCCTCTCCCGCGAGGTCCGCCCGCGCCAGCCGAGCCTCGCCCTCCTCGACGCCGTGATCGAGCGCAACGCCTGGGGCCGGCAGGTGGACTCGTTCGAGGCACGGGTCGACGCCCCGGCCCTCGGGGGGGAGATGGACGCCGTCTTCATCCGCGCCCCGCGGTTCCGGGCCCTCTTCCCGGAGGTCCAGGTGCTGGCCCGCTACGCCGGGGAGCCGGTGCTCGTGCAGCAGGGCCGTGTCGTCGCCGCGACTTTCCACCCGGAGCTGACGCGCTCGCTCGGCCTCCACCGCTACCTCGCCGGCCTCGCGCACCGGCGCGCCCGCCGGGAGCCCGCCGCCTCGCGACCCACCCTCCACGCCTGACCGCGAGGGCCGACCGGGCCCTCGCGGGTTAGACTGGCGTGATGTCTTCCTCCCACGGTGACCCAGCTGGCGAGTACGAGGCGGCCCGCGAGGGCGCGGCGGTCGTGGACCTGTCGGCACGCGGGCTGCTCGAGGCCTCCGGGCCCTCGAGGCTCAAGTTCCTGCAGGGCATGCTGACGAACGACGTCGCCGGCCGGCAGCCCGGCCAGGGCTGCCGCGCGGCCCTGCTGACCACCAAGGGGGCGACGCAGGCCCTCCTGCGGGTCCTGGTCGAGACCGACGTCGTCGTCCTGGAGACCGACGTCGAGCGCCTCTCTCTCGTGCAGAAGGTCCTCGAGCACCACCGGGTCGCGGCCCCGGTCCGCTTCGCCGCCCGCCCGACGGCGGTGATCGGCCTCCTCGGCCCGCAGGCGGCCGCCGTGCTGCGCGCGGCCGGCGTCGAGCCCGTGCCGGACGAGGCTGAGGCTCACGGCCGCGTCGCACTCGGCGGCCACGCCGTGCGCGTCGTGCGCGCCGGCGACCTCCCCGGCGGCGGGTTCGTCCTCCACGCCGCGGCCGAGACGGCCGGGCCCGTCGGGGAGGCCCTGCGGGCGGCCGGGGCGCGGGCGATCGGGCGCGAAGCCCTCGACGCCCGGCGCATCGAGGAGCTGCGGCCCTGGTGGGGGTCCGACGTCACCGAGGAGAACCTCCTCTACGAGACCGGCCTCGTCGCGGAGTTGCACTCCCCCGCCAAGGGCTGCTACCTCGGCCAGGAGGTCGTGGCCCGCCTCGAGGCCCGGGGCGGCAACGTCAACAAGGCCCTGCGCGGGATGCGCCTCTCCGAGCCCACGGTCGCGGGCACGCCAGTCACCGCCGAGGGCCACGACGTCGGCCGCGTGACGACGGCGGCCGTCTCGCCCCGCCTCGGCCCGATCGCCCTCGCCTACGTCCACCGCAACCACTTCGCCCCGGGTACCGCCGTCGAGGTCGGCGGCGCCCGGGCCACCATCGTGACGTCCTTCGAGGAAGGATCCGGCGCCCTTCCGGGAGCGAAGCCGTGAAGATCTACACGAAGACGGGGGACCTGGGCGAGACGAGCCTGCTCGGGGGGGCGCGCGTGCCCAAGGACCACCTGCGGGTGGCGGCCTACGGGGACGTGGACGAGACGAACGCCTCTCTCGGCGCGGTGCGGGCCCTCGCGGAGGCACCGCTCGAGCCGCTCCTCTTCTCCATCCAGAAGGACCTCTTCGCGATCGGGGCCCAGCTCGCCGACCCGACCCACAAGGTGGCCGCGAAGCGGAGGAAGGCGGCGGTGACCGCCGCCCACGTGCGCCGGCTGGAGAAGGCGATCGACGCCCGCGAAGACCAGCTGCCCCCGCTGCGTTCGTTCGTCCTGCCCGGCGGGACGCCGGCCGCGGCGCTCCTGCACCAGGCGCGCACGGTGTGCCGCCGAGCGGAGCGCTCGGTGGTGACGCTGGCCCGCGAGGCGGACGTGGACCCGAGGATCATCGTCTACCTGAACCGGCTGTCGGACCTCCTCTTCGTGCTGGCTCGCTTCGAGAACCGCCGGGCCGGGCTCGCCGAGGACCGCTGGTAGCGCCCCCGCGCGCCGGACCGCCGCCCTTGAAGAGGCTCGCTCGCCACCTCTCGCAGGTCCTCCCCGGCCTCCTGGCCATGGGCCTCGCCGTCTTCGTGCTCCGGACGGCGGACCTCGGACGCGTGCTCGAGCTCGTGCGCTCGCTCGGGTGGTGGCTTCCGCTCCTGCTCCTGCCCAACCTCGCTGTCACCATCATCGAGGCCGTCGCGTGGTGGCGCTCGTTCGGCCTCCTCAGGAGCCGCCCGCCCTTCGCCTCGCTCGTCGGGGTCCGCCTCGTCGTCGAGGCCGTCATGCTCGGCCTGCCCTCGGGCGCCGTCATCTCGGAGTCGCTCCAGCCCTGGCTCCTCAAGCGCCGCTGCGGGGTGCCCTTCGAGGCCGCGGTGGTGGCGAGCGTGGGGCGGAAGTTCTTCGTCGTCGTGTCCCACGCCTTCGTCCTCGCCGGAGCGACGCTCTCCGCCTGGCCGCTCCTCGAGAGCATCTCGCGCGACACGATCCGGCGCGGCGGGCTCCCCTGGCTCCTCCTCGCCGTCTCGGCGTTCATGTTCGCGACCTTCGGGGTCGGGCTGGCCATGAGCGGCCGCGCGCGCCTCGCGGAGCGCACGCAGAAGGGCCTCGGGCGCCTCGGCGGCCGGTGGCTCGGCCCCTGGCTGGAGCGCCACGCCCTGCGCTTCCAGCGCGCCGACGAGCACCTCCTCCAGTTCTTCGAGAAGGAACGCGGCGCGCTCGTGCCGCCGCTCGTCCTCTACAGCGCCGGGTGGGTCGTCCGCGGGTTGGAGACGTTCCTGTTCCTCGGCCTGCTGGGCGCGGGCGTGCCCTTCACGACGGCCCTGGTGGTCGAGACCGCGATCATCGTGGTCCGCTCGGTGGCGGTGCCCGTCCCGGCCGGCCTCGGCGTGCAGGACGTGGGCTACTTCCTCTGCCTGAGCGCGCTGGGCGTGCCCGACGCGACGACCGTCGGCACCGCCTTCGTCCTCCTGAAACGCGGCAAGGACCTCTTCTGGATCCTGGTCGGATTCGCCCTGCTCGCCCTCGGCGAGCGCGGAGCTACTCGCCGATCACCTTGACCAGCACGCGCTTGGGGCGCCGGCCGTCGAACTCGCCGTAGAAGATCTGCTCCCAGGGGCCGAAGTCGAGCCGGCCGTCGGTCACCGCCACCACCACCTCGCGGCCCATGACCTGCCGCTTGTGGTGCGCGTCGCCGTTGTCCTCGCCCGTGCGGTTGTGGTGGTAGCGGGCCGGGCTCGGGTCGAACGGCGCGAGCTGCTCGAGCCAGCGCTTGTAGTCCTCGTGCAGCCCCGGCTCGTCGTCGTTGATGAAGACCGAGGCCGTGATGTGCATCGCGTTGACGAGGCAGAGCCCCTCCTTCACGCCGCTCGCGGCCACCACTTTCTCCACTTCGCGCGTGATGTTCACGAAGTCCATCCGGGCCGGCACGTTCATCGTCAGGTGGACGGTGTGCGCTCTCACGAGACCCTCCGGCCCTCCCGGGCGGCGGCTCCTCAGCCGCCGATGAAGGTGTGCTTCCAGCGGAGGCGCACCTTCACGGGCACGCCCCCGATCGTCCCCGGCTCGTACCTCCAGCGGCTGATCTCCAGGAGGACCGCCTCGAGCACGCCCCCCCCGCGCTCGACCCGGATGTCGGTGACGAGGCCCTCCTCGGTGACGACATAGCTGGCGGTGATCGAGACGGACTGGCCCTTCGCGAGCTTGGGGCCCCACTCGGGGTAGGGGGCGCTCATCCCGACGATGCGGCGCGGCTTCGCCTCCACTTCGAACTCGTTGTAAACGCGGGTGGTGTCCACGGAAGGACGGGGCGGGACAGGTAGCGCGGCCGAGGCCTCGACCGAGGCCTGGGCCGCCGTCGGGACCGGAAGCGGCGTGGGAACGGGCGTCGGCTGCGGAGCGGGCCGCCGTGTCGCCGGCCGTGCCGCGACCGGCGCCGACGGCGCGGGCCCGGCCGGCGAAGGAACGGGCGCGGGCGTGAGGGCGACGACGTGGGGAGGAGGAGGAGGGGACGGGGCCGAGCCGACCCCGCCCGCGCCCACGAGGTGGACGGCGAGCGCAGCGACCGCGACCTGTCCCGCCGCCATTCGCAGGAGGGGAACGCCCTCCGGCAGCGTCCCCGGGACGACCGGCCGGGTCCGGTCGTCGGGGGCGTCGGCGGCGTGCACCCGGTCGTGGAGCCACACGACGCCCGGCTGGGACGCCTCGCACGCCCTCTTGAGCGCGTCGTGCATCTCCTCCGCGGTGGGGTAGCGGTCGGCCGGGTCCTTGGCCAGCGCCCGGTCGAGCACCGGCCGCAGCGGCTCCGGAAGGGACGGCAGGTCCAGGTTGGGCGCATCGTGCAGCTGGCGGACGATCGTGGCGACCGGGGTGTCGCCCCGGAACGGCAGGGCGCCGGTGAACAGCTCGAAGACCACGATGCCGAGCGAGTAGAGGTCGCTGCGGAAATCCACGTCGTCCCCGCGCAGCTGCTCCGGGCTCATGTACTCGGGAGTGCCCATGAGGCTGCCGGTCGCCGTGACGGTCACGCCGTCCAGGGTGGCGCCGTGTTGCTTGGCGATCCCGAAGTCCATCACCCGGACGACCCCGCCCCGGTCGCGCATGAGGTTGGCGGTCTTGAGGTCGCGGTGGACGATCCCGACCTCGTGGACCGCCCGGAGCCCGTCCGCCACCTGCAGGGCCACGCTCCACGCCTCGGCGGGAGCGAGCCCTCCCTCCTCCCGCGCGACGCGGGCCAGGTTCTCGCCCTCGATGAACTCCATGCAGATGTAGAGGAGCCCGCGGTCCTCGCCGTCGCCGTACACCGAGCACACGTTGCGGTGCCGGACCCGCCGCGCGAGCCGGATCTCCGAGCGGAAGCGCTGCTCGACCCGGCCCGACTCGCGGGCCACGTCGGGGCGCAGGACCTTGATCGCGACCGTCTCGCCCAGCTCGCGGTCGAAGGCCCGGTAGACCATGCCCATCCCGCCCCGCCCGAGGGGGCCGAGGATCTCGAAGCGGGAGGCGAAGAGGGACCCGTCGGCGAGGCCGGCGAGGGCGGGGTCGAGGGGGGCTCCGCACGCGAAGCAGGTGCTCACGGAAGGCTCGTTGTCGGCGCGGCAGGATGGACAGTTCATCGGCCCCATTCGCATGATAGCCCGCCGGGGCGCCTTCGGGGACTGTGCGGAGGAGCACCGTTGCTACAATGGCGTCCGGCCGATCAGCGGCCCACCGAGGAGGACTCTCCCCATGACCCTGCGTCTCGCGGCCGCCTTGGCCGGCAGCCTGTTGCTCTCTACCGGCGCTCTCTCCGGCGCGGCGCCGCCCGTGCCCTCGTCGGCCGGGGGCATCTCCTGGACCGTGCCGGCGCGCTGGACGGCCGGCCCGGGGAGCACGATGCGGGTGGCCACCTACGCGGTCCCGGCGCCCCGGGGCGCCGAGGCGGGCGAGTGCGCGGTCTTCTTCTTCGGCCCCGGCCAGGGGGGCGGGGTCGAGGACAACGTGGCCCGCTGGGCGAGGCAGTTCGAGGGCGCCCCGAAGGCGACGACCCGCACCCTCCAGGCGGCGGGCCTGAGGGTCACGCGAGCGGAGGTGGCCGGCACCTACCTCGCGCCCGGGGGGCCGGCGATGCAGTCGACCGGCAAGAAGGCGGGCTATCGCCTCCTCGGCGCGATCGTCGAGGCCCCCGGGGGCAACGTCTTCTTCAAGCTGACCGGCCCCGCCGCCACCGTGGCCGCGGCGCAGGCGGAGTTCGACGCCCTCGTCGGCTCCGTCCGCCGGAAGTAGGCCATGCCCTTGCGCGCCGTGGTGTTCGACTTCGACGGGGTGATCGTGGACAGCGAGCCGCTGCACTTCCGCTCGCTGCGCGACGCGCTCCTTCCGGAGGGGATCGAGGTCACCGAGGACGAGTACCTTCACGTCTACCTCGCCCACGACGACCGCGTCGCCATCCGCAAGGCCCTCGAGCACCACGGCCAGAGGCCCGACCCCGTACGCGTGGACCGGATCGAGGCGCGCAAGGTCGAGATCTTCGCCCGCCTGATCCCCGAGATCCCGGTCTTCGCGGGGGCACGCGACCTCGTCCGCGCCCTCGAGGCCGAGCTCCCCCTGGCGATCGCCTCCGGCGCGCGGCACGACGAGGTCGACGCGATCCTGCGGGGCGTCGGCCTGCGCGACGCGTTCGCCGCGATCGTGGGCGCCGAGGACGCCCCGCGGACGAAGCCGGACCCCGCCCCCTACCTCGAGGCCGCGCGCCGGCTCGCCTCCCGAGCGTCCGGCCTTCTCCCCGCCGACTGCCTCGCTCTCGAGGACTCGATGCCGGGCATCGCCGCCGCTCTCGGCGCCGGCATGAAGGTCCTCGGCGTCGCTCACAGCTACCCCGCGGAGAAGCTCCGGGCCGCGCACCGCGTGGTGGACTCCCTCGTCGGCGTCGATGCCCCCGGCCTGCGCGGCCTCTTCGCGAGCGCCTGACATGCCCTCCCGACACCTCGACCCCGAGCAGTCCCGCCGCTACGCCGAGTACCGCTACGACTTCAACCACAAGGCCCTGGCCGGGCGCGTGGTGCTCGTCCCGGGCGGGGCGGGCGGCCTCGGCGCCGCGATCGTCGCCCACCTCGTGCAGGACGGCGCCATCCCCGTGGTCGGCTACCGCTCGAACAAGGGCAATGCCCTCGCGTTCCAGCAGAAGCTGCAGGACCTCTACGGCGGCCTCGTCCACCTCGTGGAGGGCGATGTGACCGACCCCGAGGTCCGCAAGCGCCAGATCGAGACCGCCCTCGCCGTGAAGGGCGAGATCTACGGCGTCGTGGCCCTGACCGGGGACCCTGCGCGCGTCAAGGGGGGCGAGCTCGACGGGGCGGCGCTCCACGCCTCCTTCACCGCGAACTTCGAGGCCCCGGTGCTCCTCGCCCGGGCCGCGGCCGAGGAGATGCTCCGCCGCGACACCCACGGCTCGATCGTCCTCGTCTCGAGCATGCAGGGCGTCTTCCCGTTCGAGGGCAGCCTCGCCTACGCGTCCCCGAAGGCCGCCTTGCAGCACGCCGCGCGCATCCTGGCCAAGGAGTACGGGGGCAAGGCCGACATCCGCGTCAACGTGGTGGCGCCGGGGGCGACCGTGGTGGGCATGGCCCGCGCGTCGATCGACGGCGGCAAGTACGACCCCTACGTCGACCGCGGCGTCATCCCGCGCTTCGGCCGGCCGGAGGACGTGGCGCGCGCGGTGCGCTTTCTCCTCGAGCCCGACTCCTACGTCACGGGCCAGGTGATCACGATCGACGGCGGCCTCACGCTGCGGCGGGACCGCCTGGCGTAGCAAGGCCGCCGGGGAGGCGAGGATGAATCCCGAGGAGTTCCGCCGCTTCGGATACCGGGTCGTGGACTGGATCGCCGACTACCGCTCCCGAGCGGCGCAGCACCCGGTCATGGCGCGTGTCGAGCCGGGCTCCGTCCGGGCCCAGCTGCCGCCTTCCCCGCCGGAGGCGCCCGAGGGCTTCGAGGCGATCCTCGACGACCTCGACCGCGTCGTCCTGCCCGGGCTCTCCCACTGGCAGCACCCGCGGTTCTTCGGCTACTTCCCCTCGAACGGCGAGCTCTCGTCCGTCCTCGGCGACTACCTCAGCACCGGCCTCGGCGTCCTCGGCCTCTCGTGGCAGTCGAGCCCGGCGCTGACCGAGATCGAGGAGGTGACGACCGACTGGGTCCGCCAGATGATCGGCCTCTCCGACGCCTGGAGCGGCGTGATCCAGGACACGGCCTCCTCGTGCACGCTCGTCGCTCTCATCTGCGCGAGGGAGAGGTCCTCGGGGTACGCCCTCGCCCGGGGAGGCCTGCAGGGCGAGGAGAAGCCGCTCGTCGTCTACGTCTCCGCGCACAGCCACAGCTCGGTGGACAAGGCGGCGCTCCTCGCCGGGTTCGGCCGGGCGAACCTCCGCGTGGTCGCGCACGACACGGCGTACGCCATGAGGCCGGACGCGCTCGAGGAGGCGGTGCGGGCCGACCTCGCCGCCGGCCGCAAGCCCTGCGCCGTCGTGGCCACCACCGGCACCACGGGGACGACCGCGCTCGACCCCGTGGGGAAGATCGCCGAGGTCGCCCACCGGCATGGCCTCTGGCTCCACGTGGACGCCGCGCTCGCCGGGTCCGCGATGATCCTCCCCGAGTGCCGGCACCTGTGGCAGGGGATCGAGGGCGCGGACTCGCTCGTCTTCAACCCCCACAAGTGGCTGGGCGCGGCGTTCGACTGTTCGGTCTACTACGTCCGCGACCCGCAGCACCTCGTGCGCGTCATGAGCACGAACCCGAGCTACCTGCGCAGCGCCGTGGACGAGAAGGTCAAGAACCTGCGCGACTGGGGCATCCCCCTCGGCCGCCGGTTCCGCGCGCTCAAGCTGTGGTGCCTCGTCCGGGAGCAGGGCGTGTCCGGCCTCCAGGCGCGGCTGCGGAGGGACATCGAGAACGCCCGCTGGCTCGCGGCCGAGGTCGCAGGTGCCCCGCACTGGCGCGTCCTCGCCCCGGTCCCGCTGCAGACCCTCTGCGTCCGCCACGAGCCCGAGGGCCTCGAGGGCGAGGCCCTCGACCGCCACACCCTCGGCTGGGCCGACCGCATCAACCGCTCGGGCGCCGCCTACCTCACGCCGGCGACGCTCGACGGGCGCTGGATGGTCCGGGTCAGCATCGGCGCCCTCCCCACCGAACGCCACGACGTCGAGGAGCTGTGGGCGGTGATGCGGCGCGAGGCGGAAGCCCTGGAGCGGGCTCACCTTGCCCATCTACCCATCGGCGGTACTCTCGAGTAATGCGACCCCTTCGGTATTCCATCAACGTCACATTGGACGGGTGCTGCGATCATCGTGCAACGGATGCGGACGAAGACTTGCATCGTCACGCGGTCGAGAACATCAATCAGGCCGATGCCCTCCTCCTTGGCCGGGTGACTTACGAAATGATGGAGGCAGCGTTTCGGCCGCCGGCGCGGACGGGAGCGAGGCCTGATTGGATGGAACCCTTCGCCCGGACGATCGACGCGGCAAAGAAGTACGTCGTGTCGAGCACCCTGGAGCGGGTCGATTGGAACGCGGAACTCGTGCGCGGGGATCTGGTGCAGGCCGTTCAGCAGCTCAAGCGGGAGTCGGGTAAGGGACTGTTCGTGGGAGGCGTAAAGCTCCCGCTGGCGTTGGCGGAGCTGGGATTGATCGATGAGTACGAGTTCGTGGTGCAGCCCAGGCTAGTGGGCCACGGGCCGACGTTGTTCGCGGGGCTATCGAAGCGTATCGACTTGAAGCTCGTGAGCCGGCTGGAGTTCGGCTCGGGGGCGGTGGCGATGCGGTATGAGCCGAGACGGTAGCCATCGGGCTCGTCAGCCCGAGTCGCCTGCATCATGGAGCAACGCGGGCCTTCCAGAGTGTCCACCAACCTGACTGTCGCCAGTTTCATTCTGAAGGGTCGCCAGCGGTCGCTTCGATGAAGAGGACGGCGGCTTCGGAGAAGGCCCACTTGAGGCAGGGAGGGCAGATGGCAGCCACGCTAGAGGAGCGTTCCCCCGAGGAGACCAAGCGGCTCGCGCGGCTCGCGGGCGCCGTGTATGTATCGCTTGGGCTCGCGACGGCCTTTGGCTTCTATCACGCGCCCTTGGTCCAGGGCGACCTCAGCGCCATCGCCCACGGGTTGACGAAGTCCGATCTCCGCTTCCGCATCGGGGTGGTGACCGACGTGCTGTCCACGGCTCTGTCAGTACCCCTGGCCCTGCTGCTCTATCAGTTGCTCAAGCCGGTCCACAAGACGCAGGCGTTGCTGATGGCCGTGCTGCTGGTGGTCGCGATGCCCATCTCGTTCGTTGTCGCGCTCAACTACGTTGCGGCTCGATGGCTGCTCAGCGGCGCCCCCGTGGTCGCGGCCCTCGCCAGCGCGCAGCGCGAGGCGCTTGGGATGCTCTTCCTCCGCCTGCACACGCACGGCGTTCTGGCCGTGGAGATCTTCTGGGGGCTGTGGCTGGTGCCGTTCGGCCTGCTCGTCATGAAGTCGCGTTTTCTTCCTCGCGTGCTGGGCATCCTGCTCGTCATCGCGGGCGTGGCCTATGTCGCGCACAGCGTCATCTCGCTGCTGCTGGATGGGTCTCGCATCATCCTGTACGAGCGGGTGACGATGTTGGCGCGCGCCGCCGGCGAGTTCCCGATCATGCTGTGGCTCCTGGTCAAGGGAGCCGACGTGCGAGGCGAGCGTGAGAGCGGCCCAACAGGGGGATGAAGCAGACGAGCGTTGAGCATAAAGGAGCTTCGCGGCTGATATGGAGCGACCGGTGTTCGTGAGCCGGTCGCTCCATACGGTCTCATCCCCGGTTTTCGACGGGCTAGAGGAGGTGCGACCGTGACGCATTGGGCCCTTGGCGTTACGCTTCTGATCCTCGCGATGGCGACGGAGGGGGGTGCCGGGGAAATGGGCAATCCAGAACGTGAGGCCGTCACTGCGGCGGTAACCGCCCGCGTCCGATCGTTCGAAGCTGCCGAGCGTGCACGCGACGCCGAGGGGCTTGTCGCCCACTACGCGTCCGTGCCCGAGTTCTACTTCTACCACGATGGTCGGCGCGCGACGTATGACGTCATGGCTACAGGCGTGCGCAAGGCCTTTCCAGCGGTGCGATCCCTGGACGTGACCTATGCCGACCTTGAGGTCTCACCACTGGGCGCTGAGTACGCCCTGGCGAGTGCAACGTTCAAGCGCGAAATCGCCATGGAAGGCGCCGCAGGCAACATCCGGCAGGAGGGTAGCGTGTCCTGGTTGTGGCGGAAGGTGGGAGCCCAGTGGCTCATCATTCAAGGTCACATCTCCCACCCGCTACAACCTGCGAAGTAGCGGGTACAGACGCAGCGATACGTCGGACTGGACTCACACGCACGCAGCTGCCCAGCGAGACATGAAGACATTGCTCGTGCGGACACTCGAACAGTGGCGGGACTGGCTCACCGAGCACCATTCGTCGGAGTCGGAGATCTGGCTGATCTCCTACAAGCGACACACGGGCCTTGCCTCGATCGACTACGAGGACGCACGTGACGAGGCACTTTGCTTTGGCTGGGTGGACAGCCTCGTCAAGCGCCTGGATGACCGGCGATTCGCTCGAAAGTTCACGCCGCGGAGAGCGGACAGCCGATGGTCGGTCGTGAATCGGGGGCGTTACGCCGAACTCAAGGCCGCGGGGCGATTGAAACCGCCGGGAATCGAACGCCCCCCTACCGACCGCGGCTATGGTCCTCGGCAACCGCGGGTTCCGATGCCCACACAGCTTCCGGCGTACGTCGAAGCTGCGCTGAGGGGTCACCCGACCGCCCGCCGCCACTTCGAAGCGCTCACACCCTCGCAACGCCGGCGGTATTTCGCCTGGATCGAGTCCGCCAAGCGCGAGGAGACGAAGCTCAGGCGTCTGAAGGAGGCGATTCGCCTCCTGGCTGGCGGCAAAGTGCTGGGACTGAGATGACAATCCGCCCAGCTCGGCTCCCCCTGTTCGGCTAGACTCCCGTCCGACCGCTCGACGATGGAGGGACCCATGTGCCCGCTCGCCCGACCCGCTCTCGCCTCCGTGCTCCTGCTCGCCGGCTCGACCCTCGCCGCGGCCGGCGACGCTCTCGCCCTCACGCCCCCCATGGGCTGGAACAGCTGGAACAAGTTCGGCTGCGACGTGTCGGAGAAGCTCATCAAGGGCGCGGCCGACGCCGTCGTGGCGAGCGGGATGAAGGACGCCGGCTACCGGTACGTGGTGATCGACGACTGCTGGCAGGTGAGCCGAGACGCCACGGGGAAGATCGTGGTCGACAAGGAGCGCTTCCCGTCCGGCATGAAGGCGGTCGCCGACTACGTCCACTCGAAGGGCCTCGAGTTCGGGATCTACTCCGACGCGGGCACGAAGACGTGCGCGGGGCGGCCGGGGTCGAAGGACCACGAGGCGCAGGACGCGAAGACCTACGCGGAGTGGGGCGTCGACTACCTCAAGTACGACTGGTGCAACACCGCGGGCCAGGTCACCCGCGACGCCTACGCGCGGATGAGCCAGGCCCTCCGCGCCAGCGGCCGGCCGATCGTCTTCTCGATCTGCGAGTGGGGCTCCACGAGCCCCTGGATGTGGGCGCCGGGGGTCGGGCACCTGTGGCGCGCGACCGGCGACATCCAGGACTGCTGGGACTGCAGCAGGGACTGGGGCGGCATGGGCGTCGCGCACATCATCGACCAGGTCGCCGACCTCCACCCGTACGCGGGCCCCGGCCACTGGAACGACCCCGACATGCTGGAGGTCGGCAACGGCGGGCTGACCCCGGCCGAGAACCGCGCCCACTTCAGCTTCTGGGCCCTGCTCGCGGCGCCGCTCATGGCCGGCAACGACCTCGCGGCGATGACCCCGGAGATCCGCGAGATCCTCACGAACTCGCGAGGTGATCGCGGTGGACCAGGACCCGCTCGGAATGCAGGGCCGCAAGGTGCGGGACGACGGCGCCCGCGAGGTCTGGGTGAAGCCGCTCGCCGACGGCTCGAGGGCGGTCATCCTCTTCAACCGCGGGACGGAGCCGACGAAGTTCTCCGCGCGGTGGGAGGACATCGGCCTCGCCCCCGCCACGAAGGCCCAGGTCCGCGACCTGTGGACGAAGGCCGACGCCGGCACGTTCGACGGCCTCTACGAAGCGAAGGTCGAGCCCCACGGCGTCGTGATGGTGAAGATCGCGCCGCGGTTCTAGGGTCGCTCCGGCCGCACCTCGACGCCCCCGGGAAGGGCCTCTCACCCGAGGCGAGCGAAGCGGTCCCTGACCTCGTTCTCGAAGCGCCTGAGGAAGCCGAGCGTGTAGTCGAGGACGTCGAGCTTCTCGTCCACCACGAGCGGCGTCAGGTCCATCGCGAAGCTGAGCGCGTCCGCCTTGTCCGTGGCGTGCGACTCGAAGAAGCTCGCGTGGGCGGTACGGCGGCCGGCCACCGCCACGTCGTAGCGCTTGCCGCCCGTGATCTGCGAGTCGTAGACGCCGGAGAGCGAGGCGGCCAGGTTCTTGAACTTGTCCACCGGCAGGACCTGCTTGTCGCCGTCGTTCAGCCAGTCGAGGTCGCGCCAGATCTCGCAGCCGAGCACCCGCTTCGGCCGCCGGTCCTTCGGCAGCGAGCGGATCGCCTGCAGGGTCCGGAGGCAGGAGGACACGTGAGTGTCGTGCTTGTCGGCCGGGTTGTGGAGGTAGAGCACCTCCGGCCGGACGATCTCGAAGACGGCCGTGAGGTCCGCGAGCACGCCGGGGTGGCCGGCCTTCTTCACGTCGGAGCTCGAGTGCATGAGCTGGATCTGGCAGGCGTACTCGCCCACGATCGCCGCCTTGCGTTGCTCCTTCACCCGCACCTGCACCATCTCCTCGTTCGAGTAGTTCGCGTAGATGTCGGTCCGCGCGCTGCCCGCCCCGTTCGTCACCACGACCCCGGCGAAGCCGCGGCCCTTCTGCCCGAAGCACTCGATGATGCCGTGGAGGGCCATGAACTCCTGGTCGTCCTGGTGGGCGCCCACGCACACGTGGGTGGCCCGGCGAAGCGCCTCCGGCATGGGGGTCGCGTCGGGAACGAAGACGTCCGCGTCCGGTCTCGAGAGCTTCATCGGCTACCTCTTCTTCTTCGTCCTGGCCGCCTTCGCGGCGGAACGGGCCACGACCGGCAGGCTGGCGGCGGCGATCGCCTGGCCGTGCCGCTTGTCCTTCTCGTCCGGCGTCCGGAGGCGGATCTTGTCCGCGAGCGCCGGGAACTCGTCCTTCAGAACCTGCCGGGCCCCCGCGAGGATGACCTCCCCGCCCTCCCCCGAGGTCACCCGGCCCAGCACCAGCATGCTCTGGATGTCGTAGAAGTCGGCGTAGTGGGCGATGGCGTAGCCGTAGCAGGTGCCGATCGTCTCGTAGATGCGGCGGGCCCGCGGGTCGCCCTGGGCCATGAGCTTCTGCACCTCGACGAGCCGCTCGGCGATCGGCATGTCGGCCGGCACCGCGATGCCGGCGGCGGGAATCAGGCGGTTCACCGCCTGCTGCGAGAAGTACTGCACGCCGCAGCCGACGTCGCCCGACCACTCGTCGGCCGGCGCGTCGTCCCGGTAGTCCACCGGGACGAAGGCGAGCTCGTTGAGCCAGGGGGTGATGTTGCCTTCCGGCGTCACGTAGCCGGCGGCGACGCTCGTCCCCATCGAGTAGCCGAGGACCGCGTTCGCTTTCAGCGACATGGAGCCGGCGAGCGCCGTCACCTCGCCGTCGTTCACGACGTCGAACGGTACCCCGCCCCACCAGGACTGCAGCGCCCGGAAGAGACCCCGGATGTGACGGTCGAAGTCGGGCTCGGCGATCCCGCGGTAGAGCGAGCCCACGCGGGGCTCGCTGTTCACGTAGACGCCGGCCGCGCTGCCGCCGATGGCGTCGACGCGCGGCAGGTGCGCGGCCGCCCGCTTCAGCGTGTCGTTGATCCCCTGGAAGTGGTAGAAGGGGTCCTTCTCGAAGTAGGGGTTCCAGACCACCTCGTCGGAGAAGACGACCTTGCCGTCCACGACCGCCGCGCACTTGCGGTCCGAGCCCCCGAGGTCGAAGCCGATGCGGCAGCCCTCGAGGTGGCGGCCGAGAGGCTGGGAGGTCTCCCGGGCGGGCGGCAGCTTGCCGCGGACCGCCTTCACCTCGATCGGCTGGCCGAACATCCGGCGGCCGACCAGGTCGCGGTCGAAGGCACGCAGGCCCTTCTCCGCGTAGGCGGCGGCAAGCCCGCGGGCCACCGGGTCGCAGCCCTTGACCAGGATCGTGCAGCCGCCCTTCTGCCACAGCAGGAGCTTGACCAGCCGCTCGACGTACCGGCGGTTGAGAGCGGCGTGGGCCGCGGTCGGCGGCAGGATGCGCGTGCGGTGCGTGAACGTGGTCCCGTCCCGGCGGACGAGGGCGATTCCCAGCTCGACGCTGCCTCCGGTCGCGCGCACGCGGGTCTGGTAGGCGCGGTTCCACAGGACGGCGGGCCGGAAGGTGGGGTCGAGGACGGGGCGGTGCCGCGGCTGGACCTCGAGACCGTGCGTCATGGTGAGCCTCCTCGCTGGGGGCCGCCCGGAAGGCGACCGCCGGGTACGCTAGCGGACGGCTTCGTGGAGTGTCAAGATGCAGTCGCTTCAGCGAGGTTCGACCCATGAGCCAGGTGGACGACGAGATCCGCGAGCAGCCGGAGGCGCTCGCCCGCCTCCTCCGCGAGGGGCGCGACACGGTGGAGACGATCGCCGCCCGCGCGCGCGAGTTCGCACCCCGCTTCCTCGTCATTGCCGCGCGCGGCAGCTCGGACAACGCGGCGCGCTACGCGCAGTACCTGTTCGGCGCCCACAACCGCCTTCCGGTCTGCCTGGCGACACCATCGCTCTTCACCTACTACGACGCCGGCCCCTCCCTCGCCGGCGCCCTCGTGATCGGGGTGAGCCAGTCGGGGCAGTCGCCCGACATCGTGGCCGTGGTGGAGGCGGGCCGCCGGCAGGGGGCGCTGACCCTCGCCATCACCAACCGGCCCGGCTCACCGCTCTCCCTCGCCGCCGAGCACACCCTGCCCCTCCTGGCTGGCGAGGAGAAGGCGGTGGCGGCCACCAAGACCTACACGAGCCAGCTCTGCGCCCTCGCCATGCTGAGCGCGGCGCTCGAGGGCGGGGCCGCTCGGCGCGAGGAGCTCGCGCGCGTGCCCGGCTTCGTCGAGGAGGTGATCCGCCTGAACGCGGCGGTGGCCGCCCAGGTCGAGCGGTACCGCTACGCCGATCACTTCGTGGTCGCCGGGCGCGGCTTCAACTACGGGACGGCGTTCGAGGTGGCCCTCAAGGTGAAGGAGACGAGCTACCTCGTCGCCGAGCCGTACTCCCCCGCAGACCTGCTGCACGGGCCCGTGGCGATGATCGACCGCGGCTTCCCGGTGGTGCTGGTGGCGCCGACCGGCCGGGTGCTCGGTGACCTCTCCCAGCTCGCCGAGGGGCTCGAGCGCCGGGGCGCCGAGATCATCGCCATCTCCGACGACGAGGCGGTGAGGCGGCGCGCGCGTGTCGGCCTTCCCCTGCCGGCGGGGATGGAGGAGTGGGTGTCCCCGATCGCGGCGGTGGTGCCCGGGCAGATGTTCGCCGTGGCCCTCGCCCGCACGCGCGGCCTCGACCCGGACCAGCCGCGCGGCCTCAGCAAGGTGACGGAGACGCGCTGAGGGGGCCCCCATGATCAGCGTCAAGGGCAGCGTCCTGCGGTCCCGCCTGTCCCTGGTGGAGGAGCTCGCCCCCGGGGACGGCCGCAAGCGCGTCCTCTCCCGCCTCGCCGAGGGCGAGCGCGAAACGCTGCAGTCGCTCCTCGCCTCGGCCTGGTACCCGTTCGAGCTCGGCAAGCACCTGGACGAGGCCATCGTCCAGGAGCTGGGCGGAGGGCGGGCCGACTTCTTCGAGAAGCTGGGCGAGGCCTCCGCCGAGAAGAACCTGGGCGCGGGCGGCGTGCACCGGAGCTTCCTCGTGGCGGGCGACCCGCACGCCTTCCTCGCGAAGACGCCGCTCATCTACTCGTATTACTACAACGAGGGCCGCCGGGAGTGCGAGAGGACGGGCGAGAAGGAGGCGGTGCTGACGACCCGCGACGCCGAGACCTTCTCCGCCCCCGATTGCCTCACGGTCGTCGGCTGGTACCGCCGCGCCCTCGAGATGTGCGGGGCCACGGCCCCCCGCGTCGTCGAGGAGGAGTGCCGGGCGAAGGGCGGCTCCGTCTGCCGCTACCGGCTCCGCTGGTCTTAGCTCAGGCCGCAGCAGGACGAGCCACGGGAGCGGCGGCTCCGGAAGGCTACCTCGCCTCCACCAGCTCGGGCCCGCCGTCGTCGAGGCTCTCGACGTCGAGCCAGTGGCGGGAAGCGGCGCGCCAGCGAGCCCGGGCCCACGCCGCGTGGTACGAGGCGCGGTCCGGGTCGAGCCGGACCGCCTGGGCGTAGAGACGCACCGCCTCTTCCCAGCGCCCCGTCCTCGCCGACTCGAAGGCGTCGCGGGCCGGACCCGCCCCGGCCGTCGGCCGCAGCTCCTCACCCGGGCCGTACAGGAACGCCTCGCCGATCCACAGCCGGGGCCCCGGCCCCTGGAACACGAGACGCACCTCGCCCGTCTCGCGGTCCCCGAGCGGCACGACGAGGACGGCCTGCTTGCCCGCGCGCGGCGCGCCGTTCACCCACTGGAACCCCGAGCGGCCGGGCCCCTGCGCCACCACCTCGCCGCCGATCGATGCGATCCACGGGACCGCGAGCGGCGAGGCTCCGAGGTCGACGAGAAGGACGAGGGCCGAGAGGCGGCGCGGATGGAGGACCTGCGCGACGAGCCCGCTCCCCCGCCCGATTCCCTCCTTCGACGTCCACGCGGTCGCCGGGTCCCGGTCGAGGGCTTCCGGCCCCACGGGCGTGCCGGAGGTCGTCGAGAGGGACACCTGCGCGGCCGGGACCGGCCGGGCCTCGTCGTAGGGCGCGTGGAAGCCGTGGAACACCACGAAGTCGCCGACGTCCACCTCCCCGAACGAGCCGCCCATCCCCCGCACGAGGTCGCGGAAGCCCCCGGCGCGCGGCATGCCGCGTGAGAAGCGCGTCGAGAGCACCCACGCGGGAGCCGGGTCGAGGTCCACCTCGTCCCGGAATCGCAGGGGGTCTCCCGGGATGCGCTCGTTCCAAGCCTGGCTCGCCACGACGTCCCCGCGGGTCTCGAGCGTGAGGCGGCCCGCGAACTGCAGGCTCGCGTACGCGCTGCGCCCGCCCGCCCTCCGCAGGGCCTCCCGGGTGGGCACGAGCGAGGGCACCTCCCACACGCGCTCGGCGTGGACGGGGTCGCGCCAGCGCTCGGCGAGGATCCGCTGGCCCTGCCCCCACGGCACGACGAGAGCGAGCCCGGCCACCACGGCCGTCTCCCGCCGCCACGCCCACAGGGCGGCGAGGCCGGCCCCGGCCAGGGCCAGGAGGGGCACGTTGACGCCATACAGGTAGCGGAGCTCGTCGGGACCCGTGCGCCGCGAGAGCCAGAACGCACCGGCGAGCGCTCCGGCCCAGCCGAGGAGCGGCAGGGCGCGCCTTGATCGGGCGCCGGCGGCCACGGTCACGAGCAGGCCGGCGCCGAGGAGGACGACGAGGGCGGCGGGCAGCAGGGCACGCTCCTTTCCATCCACGACCAGCGGCACCTGCAGCCCCAGGAGGCCCAGCAGCGCGTGGCCGAGGTCGAGAGCGCCCTGGCCCCAGAGCCACCGCGGCCGGATCGCCGTCACCGCGCTCGAGGCGGTGACCACCCGCACCCCCGACGCCCCGATGGCCCGAGCGACGGCGAGCGGCGCCGCCCCCAGGGCCAGCCCCCCCACGAAGGCGAGAGCGGGGGCACGCCGCGGCCGGAGAGGCCCCGCGACGGCGAGGCCGGCGGCCATCCCGGCGAAGGCGGGGACGGCGAGAGACGAGTTCCAGATCGCGAGGCCGCACAGACACCCGAGGCCGACGGCGGCGCCGAGGCCGAGCGGGGCGCGCCGGGCGGCTTCGCCGGCTCCCTCGGAGGCCCGGCCGGGGACACCCGCCAGGGCGACGAGCAGCGGGACGCCGGTGACGAGCGGCATGAGGAAGTTGGGCGGCGGGCCCGTCGCGGTCATGAGCGCCATGTAGGGGGTTCCCCAGGCGGCAAGCAGGCCCGCGGCGAGGCCGGCGGCATCCCCTCCCAGGCGGCGCGCCAGCAGGGCGACGAGGCCGACCAGCAGCAGCGCGCAGGCGAGCTCGTACAGGCGGTACGCCGCGTGGTGCGGCAGGACGGCCAGCAGCGGGGCCAGCAGATAGGCGTCCAGGGCCCCGTTGTAGGGCTGGTTCCACAGGGTCGTGGCGAGCTCGCCCCGGAGCACGTGCCGCCCCATGAGGAGCAGGATGGCGTCGTCGTTCGAGACCGGCAGGGCGAACGTCGCCCGGTGGAGCGGGCCCCGCGCCGCGACGAAGGCCGCGGCCAGGGCGAGGGTGGCCAGCGAGCGGCGCGCGGTCGGAGTCACGGGGTGCAAGTGTATCTTGACAGGGACCGCCCTCCGGGTGTCGTCTTGGTCCAAGGGACAGGCCATGACACGATCGATCGAGGCGATCGTCGAGGAGCAGGCCCACCGGTGGCAGCTCCGCCGCGAGGAGCGGCAGGCGGAGTCGCGGCGGCCGGTGGTGACCGTCTCACGGCTGCACGGGGCCGGGGGCGGCGAGGTCGCCCGGAGGCTGGCCAGCGAGCTGGGGTACGACTTCTTCGACCGCGAGATCATCCAGCGGATCGCCGACAGCACCCACCTGAGCGAGCGGGTGGTGTCCTCCCTCGAGAAGGACCAGGAGGTGCTCACGGATTGGCTGGCCTCGATCGCCAGCCGCAGCTACCTCAGCCCGGCGGAGTTCCGCTATCACCTCTCCCGCGTGGTGGGGGCCCTGGCGCACCACGGCGGGGCCGTCCTCCTCGGCCGCGGGGCCCACCTCGTCCTCGGCCAGGGGGAGGCGCTGCGCGTCCTCGTCGTCGCCCCGCTCGAAGAGCGGGTCCGGGCGGTGATGGAGCGGGAGGGGCTCGCCGAGCGGGAGGCGCGCCGCCGCATCGTGTCCGTCGAGGCCGACCGGAAGGCGTTTCTCATGAAGCACTTCCACTCGGACTTCGGGGACCCCAGCACGTTCGACCTGGTCGTGAACACGGCGGTGCTCGGGATCGACGGAGCGTGCGGCACGATCCGGGCGGCTCTCGTGAAGATGCCAGTGCCACCACTGGTCGAGGCCGCGACGACCCGCTGACGCCGGCGTTTGACGCGGTCCGCCGGGGCGCTTAGCCTGTCGCAATGACCCAGACACGCGCCCTCGCCCTGCTGCTGGCTGCACCGCTCGCCCTCGCCGCCTGCTCCCGCCAGGCGCCCCCGGCCTCCTCGGCGGGCGGCCCCGCCGGCGGGGCGACGCCCGCAGCGAGCCCGGCGGCCGCCGCTCCGGCCGTGTCGGGCGTCGGCGTCGTCGCCGAGGTGAACGGCGCGCCGATCATGGCCACCGAGCTCGAGCAGAAGGTCGTCGGCCGCCTGGCGCGGCTTCGCCAGGAGGAGTTCGAGATCCGCCGCCAGGCCCTCGACGAGCTGATCGCCGAGCGGCTGGTGGCCGCCGAGGCCGCCCGGCGGAAGCTGAGCGTCGAGAAACTCATCCAGCAGGAGGTGGACGCCAAGGCCGCGCTCCCCGGCGAACAGGTCGAGTCGATCTACGAGCAGAACAAGGCCCGCTTCGCGGGGCAGACGCACGCCGAGGCGATCGCCCGAATCCGGGAGGTCCTCGGCCAGCGGGCGAAGGCGGAGCGGCGGACGGCGTACGAAAAGGGGCTGCGCGACGCGGCACGGGTCGCGGTGCGGCTCGAGGCGCCGCGGACGTCCGTCGAGATCCCCGCCGGAGCCCCGGCCACGGGCCCGGCCGGCGCACCGATCACGATCGTGGAGTTCACGGACTACCAGTGCCCGTACTGCCACCGGGCCCAGGGCACGATCGACCAGGTGCTGCAGCGCTACTCCGGAAAGGTCCGCCTCGTCCACCTGGACTTCCCCCTCGACGGCCACCCGGGGGCGTTCCCGGCCGCGCGGGCGGCCCGCTGCGCCGGCGACCAGGGGAAGTTCTGGGAGTACCACCACGGCCTGATGACCGAGCCGGGAGCCCTCGACGACGCCGACCTGCGGGGCCGCGCCTCCAAGCTGGGGCTGGACGGGCCGGCCTTCGCCACCTGCGTGTCGTCGGGGCGTCACGACGCCGCCATCCAGGCCGCTCTCGCGCAGGGCGAGGAGCTGGGCGTCAGCGGCACGCCCGCCTACTTCGTGAACGGCCGGATGATCTCCGGCGCCCGCCCGATCGAGAGCTTCGCCGAGATCATAGACGCTGAGCTCCGCTGATCCCTCGCTCGCCCCGCGCCCCCGAGCGTGCCCCGGCTGAGCGGGCACGCGAGGGATCTTCTCGAAAGCCCCTTCGAAGGCCCGTCGAGAACCCCGGGAAAGCCGGCCTCCGTTTTCCCGCTGGACAACGCCGCCGGTGTCGATACACTCAGAGACTGCGCCGTGAGAAAAGAAGCGCAGGAGGTGGTCGGGCAAGTTGCAGACTGAGCTGCGGGCGTGGACCGTCAAGGACTCCATCGAGCTGTACAACGTCGGCGGGTGGGGTCGGGACTTCTTCACCATCAACGACGCCGGCAACGTCGAGGTCACGCCCGCCGGGCCCGGGTCGCTCCCGATCGACCTCAAGGAGCTCGTGGACGACCTGCGCAGCCGCGGGCTCAACCTGCCGGTCCTGATCCGCTTCTCCGACATCCTGCGCACGCGGGTCGGGCAGCTCTTCGGCGCGTTCGCCCAGGCGATCGCCGAGAACGACTACAAGGGCGCCTACCGCGGGGTCTACCCGATCAAGGTCAACCAGCAGCGCCACGTCGTCGAGGAGCTGATGGACTACGGCCGGCCCCACAACCTCGGCATCGAGGCCGGCTCCAAGCCGGAGCTGCTCGTCGCCCTCGCCCTCCAGGAGAACCCCGAGGCGCTCATCCTGTGCAACGGCTACAAGGACCGGGCGTTCATCGAGACGGCGCTGTTCGCCCAGAAGCTGGGGCGGCGCGTGGTCATCACGATGGACCGCATGGGCGAGCTCGATGCGATCCTCGCCGCCGCGGCCGAGCTGGACCTGCGGCCGGTGATCGGGGTCCGCGCCCGCCTCACCACGAAGGGCGCCGGCAAGTGGGTCGAGTCGACCGGGGACCGCTCGAAGTTCGGCCTCACCACCGCCGAGATCGTGGCCGCGGTCGAGAAGCTGCGCGCGGTGGGGATGCTCGACTGCCTTCAGCTCCTGCACTTCCACATCGGCTCGCAGATCACCAACATCCGGGCGGTCAAGGACGCGCTGCGCGAGGCGAGCCGCATCTACGTCGAGCTCCACGGCCTCGGCGCGAACATGCGCTACCTCGACTGCGGGGGCGGGCTCGGCGTCGACTACGACGGCAGCCAGACGAACTTCCACTCGTCGGTGAACTACACGCTCGCCGAGTACGCGGCGGACATCGTGAGCCAGGTGGCCGAGGCCTGCAACGCTCGGGGCGTTCCCCACCCCGACCTCGTCACCGAGTCGGGGCGAGCCCTGGTCGCGCACAACTCGGTGCTCGTCTACAACGTCCTCGCCACGAACGAGATCCTCGCCGGCCAGAGCCCGGAGCCTGCGGGCAAGGGCGAGCACCCCGTCATCAACCAGCTCTGGGAGACCCTGGCCGGCGTCTCGCGCAAGAACTTCCAGGAGGCCTACCACGACGCCCTCCAGATCAAGGAGGAGGCGATCACCGCCTTCAACCTGGGCGTCCTGGACCTCAGGGCCCGGGCGAGGGTCGAGGAGATGTTCTGGGCGACCTGCGAGAAGATCCTCAAGATCGTCCGGGAGCTGCCGTACGTGCCCGACGAGCTCGAGGGCCTCGAGAAGCAGCTCAGCGACACCTACTACTGCAACTTCTCGCTGTTCCAGTCGATGCCCGACCACTGGGCGGTCCGGCAGCTCTTCCCCACCATCCCGATCCACCGCCTCAACAAGCAGCCCCTGCGGCGCGGGATCATCGCCGACCTCACCTGCGACAGCGACGGGAAGATCGACGAGTTCATCGACCTGCGCGACGTGAAGCACTTCCTCGAGCTGCACGGCCTGAACGGCGGCGAGTACCTCATCGGGTCGTTCCTGGTGGGCGCCTACCAGGAGATCCTGGGCGACCTGCACAACCTCTTCGGCGACACCGACGCCGTCCACGTGCGGATCGACGGCGACGACTACGTCGTGGACCACGTGGTCGAGGGTGACTCCGTGGCCGAGGTGCTCTCCTACGTGCAGTACAACAAGGAGGATCTCATCTCGCGCGTGCGCCGCGCGGTCGAGGCCGCCCTGCGCGAGAAGCGCCTCAGCATCCCCGAGTCGGGCCGGTTCATGAAGCGGTACGAGGAGGCCCTCGAGGGCTACACGTACCTCTCGCCCAGCGAGTGAGCTTCACCACCCCGCTCACCCGGGCGGCCGGCATCGAGGTGCCGCTCGTCTGCGGCGCCATGTACCCCTGCAGCAACCCCGAGCTCGTGGCCGCGGTGTCCGAGGCGGGTGGCATCGGGATCGTCCAGCCCATCTCGCTCACCTACGTCCACGGCCACGACTTCCGCGAGGGGCTGAGGCTCATCCGGCGTCTCACCTCGAAGCCGATCGGCATGAACGCCCTCATCGAGCAGTCCTCGAGGGCCTACCGCGAGAGGATGGAGCGCTGGATCGACGTCGCCCTCGAGGAGGGCGTGCGCTTCTTCGTCACGTCGCTCGGGAACCCGCGGTGGGTGGTCGACCGCGTGGCCGCCGTCGGCGGCATCGTCTACCACGACGTGACCGAGCGGAAGTGGGCCGAGAAGGGCGTGGCCGGCGGGGTGCACGGCCTCGTCGCCGTCAACTGCCGCGCCGGCGGCCACGCGGGCGCGAGGTCGGCGGAGCAGCTGCTCGAGGAGCTGCTGCCCCTCGGCCTGCCCGTCGTCTGCGCCGGGGGCGTCGGGAACGAGCAGGACTTCGCCCGCGTGCTCCGGATGGGCTACGCGGGCGCGCAGCTCGGCACGCGCTTCATCGCCACCCCGGAGTGCCGCGCGAGCGAAGCGTACAAGCAGGGCATCGTCCGGGCGGGAGAGAAGGACATCGTCCTCACCGAGCGGCTCACCGGGGTGCCCGTCGCCGTCATCGACACCCCGTCGGTCCGGAGGCTCGGCACGAAGGCAGGCCCCCTGGCGCGGTGGATGCTCCGCGGCCGCCGCACCAAGCACTGGATGCGGACGATCTACGCCCTGCGGTCGCTGTGGGCCCTGAAGCGCGGTCTCATGCGCGACGCCCCGGAGCGCGACTTCTGGCAGGCCGGCAAGAGCGTCGCCGGGATCGACCGCGTCGAGCCGACCGGCGGGATCGTCCGGCGGTTCGCGGAGGCCTGGCGGACCTCGGCAGCCTGAGAGCGACGGGTCGTCTTCAGCCTCGCGTGCGCGCCGCGACCATCAGGACCTCGGCGACCTCGTCGCCCCGGTTCTCCCACCGACGCGGCGCGTGAGCGGGCAGCGTCACCGCGTCCCCTGGACCCAGGACCTGCTCCTCGTCCCCGAGAGTGAGCGTGACGCGGCCCTTCAGGACGAAGGCGAACTCCTCGTGCGGGTTGGAGTGGAGGTGCTTCCCGCTCTTGCCGCCGGGACCGAAGACGGCGACCACGGGCTCCAGCCGGCGGCTGCGGCCCATCGAGCCGAGCGCCTCGAGGTGGGTGTCGGTCCACGTGCTGTCCAGCTGGCGGCGGTCCGGCGGGCGCACGATCAGGTCTTCCTCCGCTCCCTTCGTGGCGGCGGCGAAGAACTCGCCGAGCGTCACCCCCAGGGTCTCGGCGATCTTCTGCAGCGACCCGAGCGAGGGTGAGACCTGTCCGTTCTCGAGCTGTGAGATGAAGCTCGGGGAGAAGCCGGTCTGCGCGGCGAAGGTTCGCACCGAGACGTGGCGCTTGAGCCGGAGCTGCCGGATGTGGTCGCCAATGATCTGCGGGTCGAGCGGCCTGCCCATTCGCTGCCACCTCCTCCGTGCGGGTCCGCGAGTACGCATTCTAAGCCTCCGTGGACCGACGACACCGCTTCGGGGGCCTGGGAGTCAAGGGCACTGAACGTTCAGTCCATGCAAACCGTTTATCTCCAACGGTTTGACGCCAGAGTGTGAGGTCTCTAGAGTCAGTCTCAGGGTGATCCGCGCTAGACAGCTCACTGGCTGGTTGAGGGAAAGACGCGGCGTGCGCCTGCGCTTCAACCCCTACGTCGCCGGCGCACCCGTGTTCGACCGCCGCCTTTTCGTCGGTCGCGAGCAGCTGGCGCTCAGCGTCATCGGATGGATCGGCTCGCACAGCGTGAGGCTGATCGGCGAGCGGCGCATCGGCAAGACGACCTTCCTCCACTATCTCCGGGGAGTCCTGTCCGAGGCGTCCTCCGGCGAGCTGGCCTGCTTCCCGGTCTTCGTGGACCTCGAGAGCGTGACGCCGACCGGGCTCTTCCCCGCATTCATGGAGGAGGTGCTGGAGGTGGCCTCCCCTGCGCCCCGGACGAGAGCCGAGCTTCGCTTCAGGGTCGGGGACGAGAGGTACGAACCGCGCGACTTCAGACACGATCTGGGGCGGGTCATCGAGGGACTGCGCGAGCGCATGCACCGACCGGTCAGGCTGGTCCTGCTGATCGACGAGGTCGACGCGGTCCGCGACGAGCCGGAGCGGGTCGCCCCCCCCTGGCTCGAGTCGCTTCTCGACGCCGGCTCGCGGGAGTTCCGCGTGGTGGCGGCAGGGGTCGGCTCGGGCGCGCCGGCCGTCTCTTCGGCCATTCTCGTCGAGCTCGAGCTCCGGCCCTTGACGCCGGAGGAGGCGAGGGAGCTGGTGAGCCGGCCGGTGGCGCGCTTCTTCCGCTACGAGCCCCGCGCCGTCGAGCGGATCCTGGAGCTCAGCGGATTGCGACCCTACCCGATCCAGGGGCTCTGCCTTCACGCCGTGAATCGCATGCTGGACGAGGGACGCACCACGGTCCGCCTGGCTGACGTCGAGGCGGTGGCCGAAAGGTGGAATCGTTCATCGGAGAGCCAGTTTTCTTATAACTGTTGACTAGTTAGCACTAAGATCTTAAAGTAACCTGTAGGTCCAGTGTCCGGAGGGCACATGAAGGCAAGGAAGCTGCTCCTCGTTGGTCTTTGCGTCGGCGTGGGACTCACGCTCGCACAGTGCGGGAGCTCGTCGTCGACGCCCACGAGCGCCGCGACGCCCCTCGCGGTGGTCACTCAGCCCCGCCGACGGCCAGCCCCTCGCCCGCCCCGACGGCCAGTCCCTCCCCGACGCCCGGCGGGTCCTCAGGGTTGCCCGCGGGCATGGTCTGCAACCCCACTCCCCCTCCGCTCTACCGGATGCACGCCAAGATCCACTCGAAGGACAACCTCGACCGCCTCGTCCTCGACTCCAAGCCGCTGGTGATCAACGTGGACCGCTACTGCGACCGGGTCGGATTCGGCGACTGGAAGTACTGCGACACGCGGCCGGAAGGCGACCCCCAGCGGGTGGCCTGCGACTACCTCGTCACCGGCAAGGCCGAAGACACGGGTCGCTGGGGCCCCACCTGGTACTTCGGCGACGAGCTGTGCTCCAGCGCCTCGGGCTCCTGTGCCAATCACTCCACGGAGCAGTTCATGGCGATCGCCAAGGCCAAGGGGACCTACCTCGCCTGCGCTTCCCCGAACTGGCCGCTGGCGGAGAAGGGCGAGCGCTGCGGCGCGATCGAGGTGAAATAGGCCGCGCCCCGGGAGCGGGCGCCCTCCGGGATCCCCTCACCGACCGAGGAGCCGGGCGAGGAGTGACTTCGGCCGGGGGCACTGGCAGCGCTTCTCGGGAGGCAAGCCCCGGAGCGCCTGCTCGACGTGGGCCCCGCACCCCGCCCACGTGGGCTTCCCGCAATGCGGGCAGCGGACCTGGTGGCACATCAGCTGGCCTCCTCCAGCGCGAAGGTCCACATGCGGGTGCGGTCGGCGTAGCCCGCCGTGTCCCGCGCCCCCCGCAGCAAGCGGAGCGTCCGCTCCTCTTCACCCTCGGTCATGACGGTGAAGATGAGGCTCGAGCTGCCAGGGTGAACGCGATCGCCGGCCTTGAGGCCCGAGCGGCCGAAGCCGACGCTCGCCGGCACCACCGTGAAGCCCTCCTTCTCCTCGGCGAGCACGCGCTCGAACGCGGGGACCGCCTCGGAGTCGGTGACGATCAGCAGGGCCTTCATCGCCGCTACCGCTTCGACGGCGCCGGCTCGCACTCCCGCAAGCCCAGCTTGCGGAAGATCGCCATCGCCGGGCAGGCGTTCGTGAACGCCGACTGGAAGAGGTTCGCGCCCACGAAGGCGGTGAACAGGAAGAAGCCGGGGTGCACCCAGTGGCCGAGGGCCACCGACAGCATCACGAAGAGCCCGGCCATGGCACGCAGCGCTCTCTCGATCGTCATCAAACCACTCCTTGTGTCGTCATCCTGAAAGCCACGAGCGACGGCGGCGGACCGCGGAGACGAGGGCCGCAGCGCTCTCAAGCGCTCACCGTGGGCGCCAGCCCCTCCTCGCGCAGCTCCTCGGCCCGGCCCCGGCGCGCGATCAGGTAGTACACCACCGGCACCGCGAGGCGGGAGAGGAGCGTCGCCGCCACCTCGCCCGTCATCAGGCTGATGGCGAGTCCTTGGAAGATCGGGTCGAACAGCATCACAGACGAGCCCACCACGACCGCCGCCGCGGTGAGCAGCATCGGGCGGAATCGCACGACGCCCGCCTCCACCACCGCCTCCTCGAGCGCCATCCCCTGCCGCAGCTTCAGCTCGATGAAGTCCACGAGGATGATCGAGTTGCGCACGATGATCCCCGCCCCCGCGATGAAGCCGATCATCGAAGTCGCGGTGAAGAACGCGCCGAAGCCCCAGTGCCCGGGCAGGATGCCGATGAGCGACAGCGGGATGGGCAGCAGGATCGCGAGGGGCACGGTGAACGACTGGAACCAGCCCACCACGAGCACGGCGATGAGGGCGAGCACCACTGCGAAGGCGATGCCGAGGTCCCGGAAGACCTCGTAGGTGATCTGCCACTCACCGTCCCACTTCATGGCCACGCGGTCGGAGGTCTCGGGGGCCTCGGTCGAGTACCGCTCGATCCCCGCCCCGTCGGGCAGCTTCAGGGCGTCGAGCTTCTCGTCGAGGGCGAGGATCGCGTAGACGGGGCTCTCCTTCTCCCCCGCGAGGTCCCCCATCACGTAGACGACGGGCTTCAGGTCCTTGCGGACGAGGGGCTGGGGCTCGGGGGCGCGCTCCACGCGGGCGAGCTCGCCGATCGAGACCTGCCCGCCCGCCGGGGAGTCGACCCTCAGGGCGAGGCGGCGCTCCCGGCTCGCCCGGTCGGCGGCGGAGAGGCGCACGCGGACCGGCACCGGCTCGCGCAACGCAGGGGCGTCGATGCGGGCCACGTCCCGGCCGGCGCCCGGCCCGGCCAGCGCCTCCACCACGGCCATCGCGGGGATGCCCTTGAGGCCGGCCTTCTCCCGGTCGATGCTGACGAGCACGCGCTCGCGCTCCGCCTCCATCGAGTCGTGGACGTCGACGACGCCCGGCGTCGTCTCGAAGAGACCGCGGACGGTCTTCGCCACCTCCTGACGGACCTGCGGGGTCGGCCCGTAGATCTCCGCCACCATCGTGTCGAGGACGGGCGGCCCCGGGGGGATCTCCACGACCTTGACGCTCGCGCCACGATGCTTCGCGATCTCCACGAGCGCCGGCCGCACGCGCTTCGCGATGTCGTGGCTCTGCGCGTCGCGGTCGTGCTTGGGCGAGAGGTTCACCTGCAGGTCCGCCCAGTGGGGCGAGCGGCGCAGGAAGTAGTGTCGGACGAGGCCGTTGAAGTTGAAGGGGGCGGCGTTGCCGGCGTAGAGCTGGACGTTCCGCACCTCGGGGACCGTGGCCAGGTAGTCCTTCATCCGCCGCGCGGTCTCGAGCGTCACCTCGAGCGGCGTCCCCTCGGGGTGGTCGACCATCACCTGGAACTCGCTCTTGTTGTCGAACGGCAGCATCTTCACCTTCACGAGGCCCACGCCCACGAGAGCGGCCGAGGCGACAAAGAGGGCCATCACGAAGGCAAAGAAGGCCCAGCGCGCGGAGGCCCGCGTCACGAGGGACGTCATCACCCGGCGGTAGAGGCGCGTCGACCAGCCCTCTGGGCCCTCGTCGTGAGCCTTCGCCGCTCGGTGGCGGAAGATGCGCGCGGCCGCCCAGGGAGTGACCATGAAGGCCACCGCCAGCGAGAAGAGCATGGCCGCCGAGGCCCCGGTCGGGATGGGGCTCATGTAGGGGCCCATCATCCCGCGAACGAAGGCCATCGGGAGGATGGCGGCGATGACGGTGAAGGTCGCGAGGATGGTGGGGTTGCCCACCTCGTCGGTGGCTTCGACCGCGATCCGGGAGAAGGGCAGGCCCTTCTTCTCGCGGTGGTGGCGCTCGATGTTCTCGACGACGACGATCGCGTCGTCCACCAGTATCCCGATCGAGAAGATGAGGGCGAAGAGAGTGACCCGGTTCAGGGTGTAGCCGGCCACGTAGTAGATGAAGAGGGTGAGGGCGAGGGTGACGGGCACCGCGATGCCGACCACGAGGCCGCTCCGCCATCCCATGGCGAGCGAGATGAGCGCGACCACCGACAGGGTGGCGATGAGCAGGTGGTCGACGAGCTCGTTCGACTTCTCCTGCGCCGTCTCGCCGTAGTTCCGGGTCACGTCCACGCGGACCTCGGCCGGCAGGAGGCGTGGCCGCAGGTCCTCGAGCTTCTTCAGGACGGCGTCCGCGAGCGCGCTCGCGTTCGCCCCGGTTCTCTTGGAGAGGGCGATGGTGACGGCGGGATGCTCGCTCCCGGCCGGGCTCCCTGCGGTCGCCCCGAACGGACCCGGAGAGAAGAGGACCGCGTCCGTCGCCTCGTCGGGCCCGTCGACGACCCGGGCGACCTTTGACACGTAGACGGGTCTCCCCTGGGCGAGGCCCACCACCACGCGGCCGACCTCCTCCGAGCTGCGGAAGAGCGGCCCCACCTCGACGCGGATCTCGCGGTTGTCGCGGACGGCCGTGCCCGCGGCCTGGCGGACGGAGGCCGCCTGGAGAGCGCTCGTGAGCTGCGTCCAGCTGATGCCGGCGGCGGCCATGCGGTCGGGGTCCGGCTCCACGCGCACGACCCGCGGCTGGCCGCCGATGAGCTGGGCGCGGCTCGCCTCGGACACCTCCGAGAGCTCCTGGGCGAGCTCGGCCGCCAGGGGCCGCAGGCGGTCGCTCGACCAGCCCTGGCCCCACAGGGTGAGGCTCAGGAAGGGCACGTCGTCGATCGAGTGCAGCTCGACGACCGGTGGCATGATGTCCCGCGGCATGACCCAGCTCATGGCCGACTGCCGCTCGTAGACCTTGACGAGGCTCGTCTCGTTGGACTCGTTGACCTTGAAGCGGACGGTGACCATCCCCATGCCGGGCCGGGACGCCGAGTAGATGTGCTCGACGCCGGGGACGCCCCACAGGATCCGCTCGATGGGGACGACGATGCGGTTCTCGACCTCGGCGGGGTCGGCGCCCGGCCAGGCTACCATCACGTCGACCATCGGCACCCGGATCTGCGGCTCCTCCTCGCGGGGAGTGGCGAGGAGGGCGAGGGCCCCGAGGCCGAGGGAGGCCGCGATGATCAGCGGCGTGAGCTTGCTGTCCAGGAAGGCGTGGGCGACCTTGCCCGCGATTCCGACCTTCATGGCTACCTCGTCTCCTTGACCGGCGCGCCGTCCGCGAGCCCGGCGGGATCGAGGACGACTCGCTCGCCCGGCTCGACGCCGGCGCGGACTTCGACCGCGTCGCCCTCGCGGGCGCCCGCGGCCACCCAGCGCAGGCGAGCCCTGCCGTCCGCCACCACGAACAGACCGGTGAGCCCGCCCCGCTCGAAGAGCGCCGCGGCGGGAACCGTGATGCGGGAATCGGTGGCGACCCCGGGCACGAGCAGCCGCGCGAAGAGGCCGGCGCGCAGGCCGGTGGCCCCGGGCAGGTCGGCCTTCACCTCGAATCGATGGGTCGTCGGGTCGCCCGAGGGGGCGACGGCGGTCACGGTGGCGGTGAGCGGGGCCGCTTGGCCGTCCACCACGGCCCTCAGCTTCGACCCGGGCCGCAGGGTCGCGGCGAGCTCGGACTCGACCGTGGCCCGCAGCTCGAGGCCGCCCTCCCCCTCGATCTCGATGAGGGGCATGCCGGGGTTCACGACGTCGCCGAGGTTCACGCGGCGCGAGGCCACGCGCCCGGCGAAGGGGGCCCGCAGCGCGGTGTGGGAGAGGTTGTCCTTCGCCGCGCTCAGCTGGGCCTGCGCTCCGCTCGCCGCCGCGGTCATCTGCTCGAGCTCGCGCGGGGTGGCCGCGCCCTTCCCGAGCAGCGCCTTCGTTCGCTCGAGGTCGGACTCGGCTGCCTTGACGCCGGCTTCGGCCGCGGCCACTGCCGCGCGCACGGCCGCGTCGTCGAGCCGGACCACGACCGCCCCCGCCTTCACCCACTGACCCTCCTGGTACGGCAGCTCGGTCACCGAGGCAGGCATCCGGGCCGAGAGCGCCGCGCGCTCGCGGGCCTGGACGGCACCCGGCACCGCGACTTCGCCGGTGCCTCCGGAGCGCACCACCTCGGCGGTCGTCACGCCCTTCGCCGGACCCGGGGCGGGCTCGGCCGCCTTCGGCTTCTCGTGGCCGCCGCAGGCGGCGAGGCCGAGCCCCAGGATGGTCAGGATCGTCCCAGCACGAACAGGTCTCATCGTCAGATCTCCCCTGCGGCGCGCCGCAGCGCCGCGTCCGCGATGGCCACCTCCGCGGCGGCCCCGATCTCCTGGAGGGCCGCGCCCAGCGCGGCCGTCTCCGTTTCCAGCTCGTCGGTCAGGGTGGCCATGCCCGCCTTGCGGCGCTCCTGGACCACCCGGAAGGCCTCGCGCCCCTCCTCGGACCCGCCCGACGCGGCGGCGTGGCGCTCGCGGGCGGACACCGCCCGGCGCCAGGCCATGGCGACCTCGAGGCGCACCTGGTCGGCTGCCGCCCGCACCTCCAGCTCGGCCGCACGCTGCTCGGCGGTGGCCGCGGCCTCGCGCTTGGCGCGCGAGGGGTCGAAGGGCGACCACTTGCAGACCGACGCCGAAGGCCCACGACTGCTTCCCGTCGTCGACCTGGATCCGGTTGTCCCAGAGCTGGCCGAAGACGCCGATCTCGGGCAGGAAGCCGTTCTTCTCATTCTTCACGAACGCCGAGGCGGCGTCGGTCTTGCGGCGGGCCGCCTCGAGGACCGGCCGCTGCCGCAGCGCCCGCTCCACCCAGGCGACCTCGTCGCCTTCGAGCGGTTCCACCGCGGGCGGGCCCTCCGTCGGAACGTAGTCGACGCCCGACGGGGCCCCGAGCAGCCGGGCGAGGCCGGCCTGGGCCATGCGCCGCTGGTTGCGGCGCTCCGCGAGGTCGGCCTCGCGCTCGCGCCGCCGGGCACGGGCCCGCAGCAGGTCGGCCTGCAGGGCTCCTCCCGTGTCGACGCGGGCCTGGATCTCGGCCTCGCGCGCCTTCGCGACCCCCACCACCCGCTCGGTGACGAGGGCGGCGCGGCCGGCCATCTCGGCCTGCCGGTAGGCCTCGACCACCCGCATCCGGATCTCCTGGGTGGCGTCCCGGGTGCCGGCCGAGGCGGCGTCGCCGTAGGCGGCCATGGCGGTCGCCATCGTCCCCACCTTGCCGAAGACGTCGATCGGCACCTCGAGGGAGAGGCTCGTCCCGAGGTGGTTGAGGCCGCTCGGGTCGTTGAGCGACGAGGTCGCGAAGTCGGCCTGCGTGAACTCGCCCGAGTTCAGCTTGTTGGCGAAGACCCCCGCCGGGAGGTCGGTGCGGGACCACGCCATCTGCAGCCCCAGCCGCGGCCAGCGCAGGCGCTCGACCGACTCGGTCCGGGCGAGCTGCGCGTCCACGCGCGCGGCCGCCGCCTGCAGCTCGGGGTTTGCCTGGTCGGCGAGGGCGAGCGCCTCGGCCAGCGTGACCGGGACGTCCTCCGCCTGCGCCACCGCGGCTCCGCCCAGGGCGGCCCCGAGGCCCAGCGCGAGGACGACGCTCGTCACCTTCATCTCTCTCCTCCCGCCCGGCGACGACGCCGGGCCTCGCTCGTCTGCCGCTTCTCGTCCCGCGCTCGGCCGGCCAGGCTGTCGCACACGGCGTCGCAGATGCGCAGCACGGTGGGGTCGGCGATCCGGTAGTAGGCCCGGGTGCCGTCCCGCCGCGCCTCCACGAGGCCCGCGTGGAGGAGGCTCGCGAGGTGCTGCGACACGTTGGGCTGGGAGCGGCCGGTCGCCTCCGCCAGCTCCCCCACGCTCTTCTCCCCCCGCTGGAGGGCGGAGAGGAGGGCGAGCCGCCCCTCGTCCGAGAGCGCCTTGAAGCGGGCGGCGACCAGGGGAATGAGCTCCGCGTCGATCACGGGGCAGCCTCCATGCATGAATACGAATATACTTATAAACGAATGCCGTGTCAAGCCCCGGGGCGCATGACATTCGCTCCGAATGAACCGCGGAGTCCATGGATCACCGGGACCCCCTCTCACCCCACCCCGCCGAACCGTTCGAAGCCACCGGAGCCGTCCGACACGATCGGATGACAAGGAGCCACGGCAGCGCGTACTCTTGGCCCGATCAGGGAGAGGCGACATGAAGGCAGGCGTCCTGAAGGAGACCTGGCCGGGCGAGACGCGGGTGGCGGTGGTGCCGGGCGTCGTGCCCGCGCTCGTCAAGGCGGGGCTCGAGGTCCTGGTCGAGGCGGGGGCCGGCGTCGAGGCCGGCTTCCCGGACGCCCAGTTCGCGGAGAAGGGCGCGGTGCTGGCGAGTCGCGACCAGGTGCTCGCCGACGCCGCGATGATCCTCTCCGTGCGCTCGCTCTCGGGCGGCCAGGACGCAGACGCGCTCGGCCGCCTGCGGAAGGGTCAGGTCGTGGTCGGCTTCCTCGACCCGCTCCAGAGGCCCGAGGGGGCGAAGGCCCTCGCCGGGCGGGGGGTCACGTCCTTCGCGCTCGAGCTCGTGCCTCGGATCTCGCGCGCCCAGAGCATGGACGCGCTGTCGTCCACGGCCACCATGGTCGGCTACAAGGCCGTCATCCTCGCCGCCGACGCGCTCCCCCGCATGATGCCGATGATGATGACGGCGGCGGGCACCGTCGCGCCCGCCCGGGTCTTCGTGATCGGGGCCGGGGTCGCCGGCCTCCAGGCGATCGCCACCGCCCGCCGCCTGGGGGCCGTGGTCGAGGCCTACGACGTGCGGCCCGCGGTCAAGGACCAGGTCCACAGCCTGGGGGCCAGGTTCGTGGAGCTGCCCCTCGAGACGGCCGCCGCCGAGGACAAGGGCGGCTACGCGAAGGCCCAGGACGAGGGCTTCTACAAGCGCCAGCGGGAGCTGCTCGCGAAGGTGGTGTCGGACAGCGACATCGTCATCTCCGCCGCCGCCGTGCCGGGCAAGAAGGCGCCCGTCCTCGTGACCGAGGAGATGCTGAAGGGCATGCGGCCGGGCTCGGTGATCGTGGACCTCGCGGCCGAGCAGGGCGGCAACTGCGAGGCGAGCGAGGCCGGGAAGGACGTGGTCCGGCACGGGGTGAAGGTGCTGGCGCCGCTGAGCCTCGCGACCACCATTCCCTACCACGCGAGCCAGCTCTACGCCAAGAACGTGGCCAACTTCGTGGTCAACATGGTGAAGAAGGGCGAGCTGCAGCTCGACGCCGACGACGAGATCGTCCGCGACAGCATGCTGACGCGGGACGGCGAGATCGTCCAAGCGCGGGTGCGCGAGGCCCTCGGCCTTCTCCCGCTCGCCACGCCGCAGCCCGCCTGATCCGGGGCGGCCGTCGCTCCCTGGCCCGCGGTCGGGCCCTGATATACTTCGCGTGTCGGATTGTGCCCGAGATGCGGAGCTCGACAACCCCGGTAACGCCACGACGAAAGCTCGAGGACATCCTCGCCCGGCCCGACCGGGAGGTGAACCTCGCCGAGGCCGCGCTGCTCGTGGCCGCCGAGGAGTACGTCGACCTCGACGTCCGGGGCTACCTGGTCCGCCTCGACGAGATGGGCTACGCCCTGCGCCAGCGGCTCGAGGAGGAGCCCCGCCCCGAGAGGGCGATCATGGCCCTCAACCGCTACATGTTCCAGGAGCTGGGCTTCCGGGGCAACGCCGAGCAGTACTACGACGCCCGGAACAGCTACCTCAACGAGGTGATCGACCGCCGGACCGGGATCCCGATCACGCTGTCCACCGTGTACATGGAGGTGGCGCGGCGGGCCGGGCTGGATGTCGAGGGAGTGGGGCTTCCCGGCCACTTCGTCGTGCGCATCCAGACCCCGGCCCGTGCGCTCCTCGTCGACCCCTTCCACGGGGGCACGCTGCTCACCGAGAAGGACTGCCAGGACCGCCTCGACCGGATCTTCAACGGCAAGGTGAAGCTCGAGCCCAAGATGCTCCGTTCCTGCAAGCGCAAGGACATGCTCGAGCGCCTGCTCCGCAACCTCAAGGCCATCTACATCCGCGACCAGGACACCGACCGCGCCCTTCGCGTGGTGGACCTCATCGTCCGTCTCCAGCCCGGCAGCGCCGAGGACCTGCGCGACCGCGGCATTCTCTACGCGTCGCTCGACTGCTACGGCCTCGCCGCCCGCGACCTCGAGTCCTACCTGGCCCTCGCCCCCGGGGCGAAGGACGCGGAGGACCTCGCGGCCCGGGTGGCGATGCTCCGGCACCAGGCGTCGCGTCTCAATTGATCGGAGGACAAGCAATCATGAGCACGGTCACAACCGCCGCCGGGATCGGCCGGATCGAGGAGTACCTGGGCGCCGAGGCCCGGAACCTGCTCGACTACACCTGCAAGGGGATCCCGAAGTCGAGCCTTCACCTCCCCGGCCCCCGGTGGGTCGACGACATCCACGCCGGCTCCGACCGGCCCACGCCGGTGCTGCGCTCCCTGCAGGCGCTCCTCGACCACGGGCGCCTCGCCGGGACCGGCTTCGTCTCGATCCTCCCCGTGGACCAGGGCATCGAGCACTCGGCGGGCGCCTCGTTCGCCAAGAACCCGGCCTACTTCGACCCCGAGAACATCGTGAAGCTCGCGATCGAGGGCGGGTGCAACGCGGTCGCGTCGACGCTCGGCGTGCTCGGCGGCGTGGCGCGCACGTACGCGCACAAGATCCCCTTCCTGCTCAAGTTCAACCACAACGAGTTCCTGACCTTCCCGAACAAGTTCGACCAGATCTTCTTTGCCTCGATCAAGCAGGCGAAGGACATGGGCGCCGTCGCGGTGGGGGCCACGATCTACTTCGGCTCCGACAACTCCGCCCGGCAGATCATCGAGGTCGCACAGGCGTTCCAGGCCGCGCACGAGATGGGGATGGCGACCGTCCTGTGGTGCTACCTGCGCAACCCCGCCTTCAAGACGAAGGAGAAGGACTACCACGTCTCGGCCGACCTCACCGGCCAGGCCAACCACCTCGGGGTGACGATCGAGGCGGACATCATCAAGCAGAAGCTGCCCGAGAACAACGGCGGCTACAACGCGATCAGCAGCAAGGAGAACCCGTACGGCAAGACCGACAAGCGGATCTACTCCGAGCTGACGACCGACCACCCGATCGACCTCTGCCGCTACCAGGTCGCCAACTGCTACATGGGCCGGGCCGGCCTCATCAACAGCGGCGGCGCCTCGGGCGAGAACGACTTCGCCGATGCGGTGAAGACGGCGGTCGTCAACAAGCGCGCCGGCGGCATGGGCCTCATCTCCGGGCGCAAGGCCTTCCAGAGGCCGATGGCCGAGGGCGTGAAGCTCCTGAACGCGATCCAGGACGTCTACCTCTGCAAGGACGTCACGGTCGCGTAGTCCCGCCCCCTCGCTTGCCTGCCCCACTCGCGCAGGCAAGCGAGGGATCTCGAGAGCCCCCTCGAAAGACGGTCCCCAGGCCGCTCCTCTACCCCGTCCTTCGATCGCTGAGGTCGTACCCGAAGGGCCGCGAGCCCCCGAGCTCGTGGCCCTTTCCTTTTCCCGGGGCGCTGCTACCGTTGTCTCGTGCGCGACGGCGTCCTCAGGCGGGCGGTGAAGCGGGTGGCGCGGTGGGGCTTTCGCGCAAGCCTCGCCACCGAGCGCACCCTGCGCCGCTCGCGGGGCGAGACCCCCTGGACCCTGGGCGGGGGCTGCCGCCGCTCCGGCGGGTGCTGCGAGGCGCCGGCGATCTCGGCCGGGAAGGCCGTCTTCAGGGTGTCCGCCGCCTGCCGCCTCTTCCTCGCCTGGCACCGGCACGTCAACGGCTTCGAGATCGTCTCCACGGACACCCGAGCCGGGCTGTTCGTGTTCCGCTGCTCGCACTTCGATCGGTCCACTCGGTCCTGCGACAGCTACGGCTCGCGGCCCGGCATGTGCCGCGACTACCCGCGGCTGCTCCTGTGGCAGCCCAACCCGGAGCTCCTGCCCGGCTGCGGGTACCGGGCGATGCCACCGAACGCGGAGGGCCTGCGGGCAGCGCTCGACCACGCCCGCCTCACGCCGGAGCAGAGGGAGAAGCTGCGCCGCGGCCTGCGCCTCGACGGCTGAGCTACTGCCGCCGCAGCTCGAAGGTCGCCACGACGTTGCGGCCGGCCACGTCCCGCGAGACTGTCCCCACCAGCTTCGCGCCGTTCCAGGCCGCGCTGTAGTGCCGGATGCCGCCGCGGATCTCCACGCTGAAGCGGACCTGGTCCCGGCGATCCTGCTCGAGGTTCAGGAGCGGAAGGGTCAGGGTGATGCCGCCCTCGTAGGAGATCGTCCCCCCGCCCCGGCGGAAGGCGACGGTCAGGTACTGGCGCTGGCCCTCCTCGACCTGGCTGCCCGTCCACGTCCCCTCGAGCACCAGCCGGCCCGGCGGCGGGGTCGCAACGGAGGCGGGAGTCACCGTGGCCGCCACGGCCGGCGCGGCGACCGATGCGGGCACCCGCAGCGCCAGCAGCCTCAGGCCCTCGCGCAGGGCGGGACGCGCCTCGTCCAACACCTGGAGGGGCACCCCTGGACGGCCGGTGCGCCGGGCGGCGTCGAAGATCTGCCCGAGGGCGCGGCCCTCAGGGGCCAGCGCGGCCGCGAACCGAGGACGCTCGCCGCGGATCGTGAGGAGCACGAGGTCGCGCCCCACCGCCTCCCACCACCGCGCCAGGCGGGCGCGAGTCACGGCGCCACCCCGGCTTCCCGACCCGCTCTCTTCCCCGGCGTAGGCAGCCGCGTCCTGCTCGGTGACCTCGAGCAGCACGTCCGGGCTCCCGGGCAGGCCGATGACCGGGGTCGAGTCGAGCCCTCGGGCCTCGAGGTTCAGGCCCATCGTGGTGCGCAGGGGCTGGGCCACGGCGTTCAGTCGGGCCGCCGCCTCGACGGCGCGCGCGGCCGCGGTCCTGCCACCCGAGGCCGCGACGACGAAGGCGGGGCCGAGGCCGGTGGCGAGGACGGCGTGCGGCCGGCCGGGGACGGCAGGGAACGGCTCGGCCACGAAGCGGAACTCGACGGGATCCGCGGGGGCGGCCACCTGGAGCACGGCCTGGCCGACGTTCTCCGAGCCGGGCACCCGGACTTCCAGCACGCGCGCGGCGTCGCCAGGGCCGACGCGAGGCACCACCACCTTCAGCGCGTCGGAGGCTGCCGACAGGACCAGCGCCGGCACACCCGCCACCCGCACGTCGTCGCGGAGCGGGTCGCCGTGGAAGCCCCTCCCGGACACCTCCACGACGTCGCCAGCGGCCGCGGTCGCGGGGGCGACGGCGGAGACGACGGGGAGGTGCCCGACGACGAACGGCGCCGGGTTCGAGTCGACTCCGCCAACGGCCACCACGACCGGCGCCGGTGCGCCCGGCCGCCCGACGCCCTCCGGGACGATCGCTCGGATCCGCGTGGCCGCGAGCTCGCTCAACCGGGCGGGGATGTCGCCGAAGCGGACGGTGGCCCCCGGCCCCCAGCCCGTCCCCTGGAGAAGGACCTCCTCGCCCGGCATCGCCGCCTCCGGGGAGATGCCGTGGAGCCGGGGCCCCTGGAAGACCGTGGCCTCGAGCACGGCCGAGGAGCGGCCAGCCGTGCGCACCACGACGCCGACGCGCTTGTCGACGCCCGCCTCTCCCGCGACCTCGGGCACCTCGACCTCGAGGCGCGTCGGGGAGGCCAGCAGGACCCTCGCCTCCCGGTCGCCGAACAGCACGGTGTTGTCGCCGGTAGCGGGGCCAAAGCCCGAGCCCGTCAACGCCGCGCGCTGCCCCATGCGAACACGAGCGGGCTCGATGCCGTTCAGCCGCACGCCGCCGCCGAAGAGCCGGAGAGCCCCGAAAGCGATCGCGACGAGCAGCGCCAGACCGGCCCCGAGGCCGACGGGGCGCAGCCAGCCGGGGAAGCTTCGCGACGCCCGCCGGGCGGGGCGAGCGGAGAGGCCGGGCCGCCGCGCGGCGGCCGGCCTCGGCGAGGGACCCGGCGGGGGGCGCCGGGCGGACGTGGGCTCAGGGCGCGGCCGAGGGGCGCCGCCCGTCACGCTCGCGGGCGCCGCGGGCTCGAGTGGAAGCACCGATTCGGGCACACGCACGGGTGCAGGTGTCGGTGCAGGTTCGGGCTCGGGCGCAAGCGCGGGCGCAAGCGCGGGCTCGGGCTCGGGCTCGGATTCCAGCTCGCGGACAGGTTCCGCCGGCTCCAGTTCGGGCACAGGCTCGGGTGCAGGCACCGGCTCGGCCACCGCGGGTGCCGGAGCCAGCGTGGGCGGCAGCGGCGCGCGCAGGAGAGGTGGCTCGGGGAGCGGCTCGAGGGGTGGCAGGTCGAGGGCGGGGGCGGACGGCGCCGGCACCGGCTCCGCTCCGAGGGGGAGCCCCCCGACCTCCGGCTCCGCCGGCCCCTCGGCAAAGAAGAACTCGTCCGCGGGTCCCGGCACCTCGGGCGATGCCTCGAGTGGCGCCGGGGATTCCCCCTCGCGGATCTGCCAGTCGTCGGCGACCGTCTCGGCCACCAGCGCCTCGGGCGACGGGGGCGGCTCGGCCTCCTCCTCCTCGAAGGACACCTCCTCGACCGGCAGCACGTCGGACGGCCCCGTCTCGTTTTCGACGAAGGGTTCTTCGACTGCGGGGGCAGGACGAGGTGGGGGCAGGACGAGCGTCCCCTGCCCTTCGCCCACGAAGAACGGGTCGTCCTCCTCGAGGGGCCCCGGTGCCGGCGGCTCCGCGACCGGTTCGGGCTCGGCCGGCTCCGGCTCCGGAGCCGACACCTCCTCCTCGAGGAGGACCTGCTCGTACGCTTCGATGGGCACGCTCCCGCCGGTGGCCGGACCGGACGGTTCGGCCTCGGTCGGCTCGGTCTCCGACGACTCGGCCCCGCTCGGCTGGTGCCCGGCGGTCTCGAGCCCGGCCGGGGCGGATTCGTCCGCTCCGGGCTCGGGCGAGACGCCCTCCAGGGGGGTGGCCGGCAGCACCTCGACCCACGGCTCGAAGTGGCACTGGATGCAGGCGCTGTCGGCTTCCTGCGGCGGGCCCAGCCACAGCACGTCGCCCTCGCCGATCGGCGCCTCGCCCTCCACGCGCGTCGCGTTCACGTAGAGGCCGCGCGGGGCGTGCGTGTCGTGGACCGTCGACTGGTCGAGGTCGGCCCACACTCGGGCGTGGATGGGGCTGACCCCCGGCTGGTCGACGACGAGGTGGCAGTCCGTGTCGGCGCCGATCAGGATCTCGGTGACGACCTCGTCCGGGTCGTAGCGGCGGCCGTGGAGGGCGCCTCCGAGGACGGTCAGCGAAACGAGTCGGAGTCGCTCTTCGGCCACCCCCGGATTCTAGACCGGCCCCGCGGCCGGTCCAAGGTATACTCCTCACACCGCCCTTGCGCCCGGCGGCTTCCGAGGACCTCCATGAGCCTCTCGACCCTGACTCTCCTGATCGCAGCCGGGCTCCTCCTGGCCCTGGCGGCCGTCGTCTTCCTCCTGCTTCGCGCCCCCGAGTCCGCGAAGAGGCGCGTCGAGGCGCTCTTCCGCCGCCCAGCGCGGCCGCCGAAGGCCCCGGGCAAGGACCACTACTACCGCCCGTACTGGTCCTGAGCCGCCTGGGCCATTAGATCTATTCCCCCGCGGGCACCCGGGGTCCAGATTGGACTCGAGGAACGTTCGTTCCACCCACAAGGAGGTTGCACCATGCTCAATGAGCGGGCGAGGCGCCTCCTCGAGACCGGCGGCGTCGCCTTCGAGACCCTCCCCCACCGCGAGGCCTACACGGCCCAGGGGGTCGCCGCGGCCACCCACGTCTCGGGCTGGATGCTCGCGAAGGTGCTCGTCGTGCGCGCGCCGGGCGAGGGGCCGGTCATGGTCGTGCTGCCCGCCTCCTGCCGGCTCGACCTCTCCGCGCTGGCCCGGGTGCTCGGGAAGCCGAGCGTCACCCTGCTGCCGGAAGGCGAGATGAAGTCGATCTTCCCCGACTGCGAGACCGGGGCGATGCCCCCGTTCGGACAGCTGTACGGTCTGCCGGTCTGGGTCGACGCCTGCTTCCCGAAGGCCGGGGAGTTCTCGTTCCAGGCCGGGAACCACCACGAGGTCGTCCGCATGCGGTACGCGGAGTACGAGCGGCTCGCGAGGCCCGTGGTGGCGGAGTTCTGCCGCCACTGACGGCCCACGGGCCGAGGCCTCCGCCGAAGGAGGTGACGGCCATGATCGAGATCCGCCGCATCCTCTGTCCGACCGACCTGTCGGACATCGCCCCGCGGGCCTTCGACCACGCCCTGGCCCTGGCCCGCTTCCACCAGGCCGAGGTCGAGCTCGCGTACGTCAGCGAGCCGCTCCTGCCCGGCCCGGTGGCCCCGGCGTCCAATCCACCCTGGGCCATCCTGGATCCCGCGGTCCGCGGGCGCCTGCGGTCTGCCCTCGAGGCGCTCGCCGCTCCCGCGCGCGAGAACGGCGTCCCCGTCAGCGTCGGGGTCTACGAGGGCCGCGTGGTCGCGGAGATCCTCGACCGCGCTCGCGGCTGGCCGGCCGACCTCGTGGTCATGGGAACCCACGGCCGAGGGGGCTTCGAGCGCTGGGTGCTCGGGTCGGTGACGGAGAAGGTCCTGCGCAAGGCCAGCTGCCCCGTCCTCACCGTGCCCCCGCCCGCCGGCGGCCTGCATCCCGCCGGGCCGGTGCTCTTCCGCAGCATCGTGTGCCCCGTGGACTTCTCGGAGGCGTCGCTCGGCGCGCTGGGCTACGCCCTCAAGCTCGCAGAGGAGTCGTGTGCGGAGATCATGGTCCTCCACGTCCTCGAGTGGCTGATCGAGGAGGAGCCGGGGGCACGGATCGCGGGGTTCGACGTGCCCGAGTTCCGGCGTTACCTCGAGAAGGACGCCCGCGAGCGCCTGCTCACGCTGGTCCCCGCCGAAGCCCGGAACTGGTGCCGGCCGAGGGAGGCCGTCATCGGCGGCCGGCCCTGGCGCGAGATCCTGCGCGTCGCCGGGGAGACGAAGGCGGATCTCGTCGTCATGGGCGTGCGGGGACGCAACCCCGTCGACCTCGCGCTCTTCGGGTCCACGACCCACCACGTGGTGCGGGGTGCGAAGTGCCCGGTCCTGGTGGTGCACAAGGACTAGAGGAGACCCGCTAGCGCTCCGCGGCGACCGGCGCGAAGATGAGGTCCTGGTAGTCGAAGCTGAAGTCGATGGCCGGGGAGACGGGAGCCATCGTCATGCGCTCGATCGAGGCGTCGGGCTTCAACGCGAAGCTCACATAGGCCTCGGCGGGGGCCTCGTCGGACATGAACGCCCGGCGCCAGCGGGCCACGAACGTGTCGTGCTGCCAGTGCTCGAGGTCGGCGACCATGCCGGGCGTCCTCGTCATGGTCAGCACCAAGTGGCCGCCCTCCTCGGCGAGCAGCGCGTCCCCGTACCAGGCGTCGCGGTAGCGCCCCGCGTACCGCCCGAGCGCCAGCGAGGGACGTGAAGCCGCGTCGCGCGCGGCCGCCGCCTTCGCCACGGTGTCCCGGGCTTTCTTCCGCTCGTCCTCCGCGACCTTCCGGAACGCGGCGATCCAATCCACCGCGGGGACGGGCGCCCCCAGGTACTCGTCGAGGACCCGGTACTTGACCGCCTCGTAGGCGCCGGTCTCCTCCTGGTTCGTGAGGAGCACGAGGCCCAGGCGCTCCTCCGGGACGAGGGCGACGTGCGAGACGTAGCCCGGCAAGCCACCGCTGTGCGCGACGATCTTGCGGCCCCGGTAGTCGCGCAGGCCGAAGCCGAGGCCGTAGGCGGCGAAGCTCGCCCGCAGCGGCTCGAGCCCCGCGGGCGGGTCCGGCGTGCCCTGCACCGTCTGGGCCGACCACATCCGCCGGATCGACTCCGGCCTCAGAACGCAGGTGCGCCCGGCGGGAGGCGTCCGGGCGGTGGCGCACTCGAGCAGCATTCCGACCCACCGGGCCATTTCGGAGGCACTCGACACGATGCCGGCCGCCGCCCCGGCGTTCCCGAAGTCCATCGGGGGGACCGGCACGACCGCGCCGTTCAGCTCCAGGTGCGGCGCGGCCAGGTTGTCGGCCCCGGGCACGAGGCTCGTCGTCGTGCGCGACATGCCGAGGGGCGAGAGGATCCGCTCGCGGACGACCTCGTCCCAGCTCTTTCCCGACACCGCCGCCACCACCTCGCCGGCCGCGACGAACGCCACGTTGTTGTAGGCGTAACGGCTCCTCAAGCTCGAGGCCGGCCTGACGTACCGGATGCCGCGGACGATCTCGCCCCGGGTGAAGGTGGTCGACGGCCACCACATGAGGTCGCCGCCCCCGAGGCCGAGCCCCGCACGGTGGGTCACGAGGTCGCGCACCGTGACCTCGCGCGTCACCCAGGGGTCCCACATCTGGAACTGCGGGAGGTGCTTCGTCACCGGGTCGTCCCAGGAGAGCTTCGCGTCCTCCGCGAGGAGCGAGAGGGCCGCGCAGGTGAAGGCCTTCGTGTTCGACGCGATGCCGAAGAGGGTGTCGGCGTCCACCGGCGCGGGCTCCCCCGCCCGTCGGACGCCGTATCCCTTCGCGAGCACGACCCGGCCGTCCTTGACCACCGCCACCGACATCCCGGGCACGCCGAACTCCCGCAGGGCCCGGTCGACGTAGGCGTCGAGGCCGGCGAGGGGGGGCGCGGGCCTCGCCTTCGCGAGGGCCGGGGCGGTGGTCAGGGCGGCGGCGAGCAGCGCGAGAGCGAGGCGTGGGAATCCGGACATCGATCCTCCTCCGGTGCCGGCGCCGGCCTTGGCCTCAGCCGCCCAGGACGCCGAGGGCCTTCCCCACCTTCGTGAAGGCCTCGACCGCCCGGTCGATGTGCTCCGGCCGGTGCGCGGCCGAGAGCTGGACCCGGATCCGGGACAGGCCCTTCGGCACCACCGGGAAGAAGAAGCCCTTCACGTAGACCCCCTCGTCGAGGAGGTTCCGGGCGAAGCGCTGGGCGAGCGGGGCGTCGTCAGGGGCGAAGCGCGAGAACATGATCGGCACGATGGGGTGGACGCCGGGCTTGATCTCGAACCCGGCCGCGGTCATGCGCTCGCGGAAAGTCCTCGTGTTCGCCTCGAGCCGGTCGCGCAGCTCGGTGGTGGCGGTGAGGATCTCGAGCGCGCGCAGGGTCGCTCCCACCACGGCGGGGGCGAGCGAGTTCGAGAAGAGGTAGGGCCGGCTGCGCTGGCGCAGCATCCCGATCACCTCTCTCGAGCCGGCGGTGCAGCCGCCCAGCGCCCCCCCGAGCGCCTTGCCGAAGGTGGTGGTGATGAGGTCGACCCTCCCCCCCACCCCGTGGTGCTCCCAGGTTCCCCGCCCGGTCTTCCCCATGAAGCCGGTGGCGTGGGAGTCGTCCACCATCAGGGTGGCGCGGTACTTCTCGGTGAGGTTGCAGATCTGCGGCAGCGGGGCGACGGTGCCGTCCATCGAGAACACCCCGTCGGTGACGACCATGCGGAATCGGCAGGACTGCGCCTCCCTGAGCTTCGCCTCGAGGTCGGCCATGTCGGCGTTCGCGTAGACGAAACGCTTCGCCTTGCACAGGCGCACCCCGTCGATGATCGAGGCGTGGTTGAGCTGGTCGGTCACGATGGCGTCGTCGGCGCCGAGCAGCGGCTCGAAGACGCCGCCGTTCGCGTCGAAGCACGCGGCGTAGAGGATCGCGTCCTCCATTCCGAGGAAGGCGGCGATCCTCTTCTCGAGCTCGAGGTGCAGGGCCTGGGTCCCGCAGATGAAGCGCACGCTCGACATCCCGAAGCCCCACTCGTCGAGCGCGCGGTGGGCCGCGTGGAGCAGCTCCTCGTGGCTGGAGAGGCCGAGGTAGTTGTTGGCGCAGAAGTTGAGGACCGGCTCCAGGCGGCCCTCGACCCGGATCTGCGGGCCCTGCACGCCGAGGATCGGCCATTCCTCCTTGAAGAGGCCCTGCTCCCGGATCTGCTTCAGCTCGCCCGCGAGGAACTCGCGGAAGGCGGGGTCCATGCTGTCTTCCTCCTCGAACCGGGCCGGGCCGGGCCGGCGCTCCGGCTACTTGCGGGGCGTCCTTATGGCGGCCCCGTCCTGCAGGTCCTTCAGGGACTGCCAGGGGCCGGCCACGATCTCCCGGCCCTCCGAAAGCCCCTTCACCTCGATCTCGAGGCCGCCGATCATGCCGGTCTCGACCGGCACGAAGCGGGCGACCTTGCCTTCCACGGCGAAGACGCCGGAGCGCTCCTGCCCCGGCTCGCCGCGCAGGACGACCGCCTGCAGCGGCACGGCGAGGGCGTCCTTCGCCTCGCCGACCAGGATCTCGGCGTCGCAGGTGAGGCCCGGCCGCAGGCCCCCCTGCTCGTCCCCGTACGGGGGCGGCTCCTTGACGCGCACCTTGACCTTGAACTCGCGCGCGGCGGCCCCGGCGCCGACCACGGGCAACGCACTCGCCCCCACCTCGACCACCTCGCCCGCGAACTCCCGCCCGGGCAGCGCCTCGAGCGTCACGGTCGCGGGCTGCCCCACCCGCACGTTGAGGATCTCGGCCTCCGCCACCTTGACCTCGGCGTTGATCACCGCGAGGTCGGAGATCGTCATGATCGTCGTCCCCGGCATGTTCTGGATGCCGATGACGACCATCTCGCCCTCCCGCACGGGCAGGCGGGTCACGACGCCGTCGAGAGGGGAAACGATCTCGGTCTTGCCCACGAGGTCGGTCGCCCGCGCCAGCTGGGCCCGGGCCTGGACGGCCCGCCTCCCCGCCGCGTCGGCCTGGGCGGAGGCGGCGTCGGCTGCCGCCTGCAGCGCGTCGAAGTCGGCCTGGGGCAGCAGGCCCTGCCCCCGCAGCTCCCGCCCGCGGGCGAGGGCCCGGGCGGCGTCCTCGGCGCGGGCGCGAGCCGCGGCCTGGTCGGCCTCGACGGCGCTCACCAGGGCGGCCGCCGCGTCGCGCTCGCTCGAGGCCGGCACCGAGTCGATCCGCGCCACCACCTGGCCCCGGCGCACCCGGTCGCCCTCGCGCACGGGGAGCGAGACCAGCTTGCCCATGACCGACGAGCCCACCTCGGCGTAGCGCTCGGCCACGATCTCGCCGGAGGCGGTGACCGTCGAGCGGAAGACGGCCCTCTTCTCGACCGGCGCGACGTCCACGTCGACCGCGCCCCCGCCCCGGCAGGCCGGGAGGACGGCGACGGTCATGGCGAGGGCGACGGCCGGCCACTGGGACCTTCGGTTCGCGAACGGCACGGACGCGAATCTAACACGGCCCCCCGCCGGGCGCGTTATGCTCCCCACGGACCATGTCGCTCTCCCGCACGGCCAGCGCGGCACGCGAGGCGCTCGGGCAGGCCGCCCGCACGGCCGCCGCCCACCCCCTCCGTTCCGGTCTCGGGGCCCTGGCGATGGCGGTGGGCGTCGCCACCGTCGCGATCGTCATCACCGCCCTCGACGGGGTCTCTGCCTTCGCCCGCGCCACCACCGCCCGCACCTTCGGGTCCGACACGTTCGTGCTGGCCCGCATCGCCGCGCCCGGGAGCATCGGCCGGCGTGAGCTCGAGGAGAAGCTCGCCCGCAACCCGGTGATCCGGCGCTCCGACCTGCGGTTCCTCGACCGGTGGGCGGGCGACGAGGTCCTCTACGCCGCACAGGCGCAGCGCGCCGGGGACGCCACGGCGGGGGGCCGGAAGTTCGAGAACGCCGCCCTCACCGGCACTTCCGCCGCGCTCGCCGACATCCGCGACCTCGGGGTGGAGCGCGGCCGCTTCCTCTCCCACGAGGACGAGACCCGCGCCGCCCCGGTCGCGGTCATCGGGGCCGACGTGGCCGACGCCCTGTATCCCGGCCTCGACCCCGTCGGGCGCCCGATCCGCGTGGGAGGCCGGCGATTCGAGGTGGTGGGGGTCCAGTCGCGCCTCGGCACCGCGGCGGGGACGTCGCTCGACCGTCAGGTGTTCCTGCCCCTCGCCACCTACGAGCGCGTGTTCGGGGCGCCCGAGACGCTGCAGGTGTTCGCCCGGGCGCGCGACACCGCCCGCACCGGGGAGGCCGAGGACCGGACCCGGGCGACCATGCGGGCCCGGCGGCGCCTGCGGCCTGGCGTCGCCGACACCTTCGACCTCCTGAGCCCCACCGCCGCCCGGAGCTTCGTCTCGAACCTGACCGGGCGGGTCGGCGCCGCCGCCTTCCCCCTGTCGGCCATGGCCATCCTGGCTTCGATCGTCGTCGTCACCAACACCACGCTCGTCTCCGTCACCCAGCGCACCCGCGAGATCGGGGTGCGGCGGGCCCTGGGCGCGACCCGCCGGCAGATCGTCCGCGAGGTGGTGCTGGAGTCGACGATCATCGCCCTCGTCGGCGGGGCGGCCGGCCTTCTCGCCGTCACGGCCCTCGTCTCCGTCGTCCAGACGGTGAGCGCAGCGCCCCTGGAGCTCACCGCCTCAACGGCCTTGTGGAGCTTCGCGTCGGCCGCGCTGGCCGGCGTGCTGGCCGGCCTCTACCCCGCCCGGAAGGCCTCCCGGGTCGACATCATCGCCGCGGTGAGGGCCGAGTGAGCCCGCTCGTCCGCGCCCACCGCAGCCTCAAGGAGTGGCGGGATCTCCTGTTCGAGACGGTGCGGGTCACCCACGACTCCGTGGCCGCGCACCCGCTGCGCTCGATCCTCGCCGTGCTCGGCGTCGTGATCGGCATCGTCACCGTCGTCCTCGTGGCCTCGGTCCTCACGAACGTGCGCAACTCGGTGGCGCTGCTCTTCCGCGAGCTGGGCACCGAGAACGTGTTCGCGTACCACCGCTCCGGGGACCCCTACGCGGCCCCCTCCGAGCGCGAGGCGCGGCGGCTGCCCCTGAAGCCGTCCTTCGCCGAGGTGATCGCGCGGGAGGGCCGGCACGTGCGGGACGTGGGCGTGCAGCTGATCGTGCCGACCGTCGTCAACGGGCGCGCCCTCGTCGCCCGTTCCGGGGGGAACGAGTCGGACCGCGTCTTCGTCGAGGGCGTCTCCTTCGGCTACTTCGACGTGGTCGGGGCCGAGTTCGAGGAGGGGCGCCCGTTCACCGAGCTCGAGTCGAGGGCCGGGGCACGGGTCGCCGTCCTCGGGGCCAACGTGGCCCGGGCCCTCCTCGGGAGCGGCCCCGGGATCGGCCGGACGTTCGTCCTCGCCGGCGAGTCCTGGTCGGTGGTGGGCGTCCAGCCGCTCCGCAAGGGCGGCTTCTTCGGCGAGAACCGCAACGACAACATGATCTTCGTCCCGCTGCGGGCCGCGGAGCGGCGCTTCTCCGAGGCCGAGGCCACGGTCCTCTACGTGCGGGCGAAGCCCGGGCAGCGCGACGCCGCCCGGCTGGAGACCGAGGCGATCCTGCGCCGGCTCCGGCGGCTCGGCCCGGAGGAGGACGACGACTTCAACCTCTCGACCGCCGACCAGATCATCCGCACGCTGGACCAGGTGAGCGCGGCGATCGGTCTCGCCACGTTCGCCCTGGCCGCGGTGAGCCTTCTCATCGGCGGCATCGGGATCGCCAACGTGATGGTCATCGCGGTCACCGAGAGGACGCGCGAGATCGGCGTGCGAAGGGCGCTCGGGGCGCGGCGCGCCGAGGTCCTGCGGCAGTTCCTGCTGGAGGCGGCCTTCCTCTCGGGGACCGGCGGCCTCGCCGGCGTCCTCCTGGCCTCGCTCCTCGGCTTCCTGATCACGCTCTTCGCCCCGGGCTTCTCCGCGGTGGCGCCGGCGTGGGCGGTCGTGTCGGGCCTCGGCGCGTCGGTCCTCACCGGCATCGTGGCCGGGTACCTGCCCGCCCGGCGCGCCGCCTTCCTCGACCCCGTCGAGGCGCTGCGCTACGAGTGAGGCGGGATCGACAGGGAGACATCGACAGATGCCGCGCGAACCCGCCGGACGTGCGCCGTCCGAATTGGAGCCCGACCAGCGCCGGCAACTTGGCGTGAACCGGGCGCCGGAGAGGATGTCATCATGCGAACGACGCCAGGCGAACCCGAAGCCGCGCCGACACGCCTGAAGCCGCCAGCCGCAAAGGAGCCGGACATCGCCTCCGTGCCCGTTGCCGACACGCTCGCCGCGCTCCAGGTCGACCCCGAGACGGGGCTCACGCTCGCGGAGGTGGACGCCCGCCGGAAGGAGCACGGCTACAACGAAGTGGCCGAGAAGAGGGGCACCCGTTCCTCACGTTCCTCGGCAAGTTCTGGGGCCTGTCGGCGTGGATGCTCGAGCTGATCATGGTCCTGTCGGCCGTGCTCGGGAAGTACTCGGACCTCGCCGTGGTGAGCGCGCTGCTGGTCGTCAACGCCGTGCTGAGCTTCATGCAGGAGCATCGGGCCGCCGGCGTCGTCGAGACGCTGCGGCGCCGGCTGCAGGTCAGCGCGCGCGTCCGGCGCGAGGCGAGCTGGCAGGTCGTCCCCGCCCGGGAGCTGGTCCCCGGCGACATCGTTCGCGTGCGGCCCGGCGACATCATCCCGGCGGACGTGAAGCTCCTGACGGGAGCGTTGGCCGTGGACCAGTCGGCCCTCACCGGCGAATCGAAGGACGCGGACAAGGCGCCCGGCGAGGTGCTTTCGTCGGGGTCCGTCGTCCGCCGAGGCGAGGGCAACGGTGTGGTCATGCTGACCGGGGCGAAGACCTACTTCGGCCGCACCACCGAGCTCGTGCAGCAGGCGCGACCGAAGCTCCACATCGAGGCGGTGGTGAGCAAGGTCGTCCGCTGGCTCTTCGTCATCGTCGGCGCGCTGCTGGGCGTGGTGGTCGTGCTGTCGCTGATCCGCGGCGCGCCGCTCCTGGAGATGGTTCCCCTCATGCTCGTGCTGCTGATGAGCGCGGTGCCGGTCGCCCTCCCCGTCATGTTCACGGTCAGCATGGCCGTCGGGTCGAAGGAGCTGGCGAAGCGCGGCGTGCTGGTCACCCGCCTCAGCGCCGCGGAGGATGCCGCGACGATGGACGTGCTCTGCGTGGACAAGACCGGCACGATCACGATGAACCAGCTGGCCGTCACCGGCGTGATCCCGCTGGAGCACGCGACGGAAGCCGACGTGCTGTTCGCCGGCGCGCTCGCGTCGCAGGAAGCCAACCAGGATCCGATCGACCTCGCGTTCCTGGCCGCGGCAAAGGAGCGGCACGTCTTCGACGACGCTTCCCGAGATCGTGCCCGTCTCCTTCGCACCGTTCGATGCGAAGAACCGGCGGACGGAAGCCGTGGTCGAGCAGAACGGGCAGCGGCTGCGCGTGATGAAAGGCGCCGTGCGCACCATCGCCGAGGCCTGCGGACTCGCAGCCTCCGGCCATCGAGGCGCTGGAGGCGCGGGTGAGCGAATCGGCCGCGAAGGGCTATCGGACGCTGGCGGTCGCACGCGGCCCCGAGACGGGCGCCCCCGCCCTGGTCGGATTGGTGTCGCTGTACGATCCGCCGCGACCGGACGCCAGGCAGCTCATCGCCGCGCTCCAGCGACCTCGGCGTGGCGGTGAAGATGCTCACCGGCGACGCGCTGGCGGTCGCGAGTGAGATCGCGCGCGGCGTCGGGTTGCCCAACATCCGGCGCGTGGCGGATCTCAAGGCCGCGGACGCGCAGGCCGGCAACGAGGCGGTCGACCTGTTGGCGGGCGCCGATGGTTTCGCCGAGGTGTATCCCGAGGACAAGTACATCGTCGTGCAGCACCTGCAGGCCGCGGGGCACGTGACCGGCATGACGGGCGACGGCGTCAACGATGCGCCCGCGCTGCGCCAGGCCGAAGTCGGCATCGCCGTCAGCACCGCGACCGACGTCGCCAAGGGCGCCGCGAGCGTCGTCCTGACCGAGCCGGGGCTGACGAACATCGTGGCGCTGGTCGAGCAGGGGCGGACGATCTACCAGCGCATCCTGACCTGGATCATCAACAAGATCAGCCGGACGATCCTGAAGGCGGCCTTCGTGGCCATCGCGTTCGTGGTGACCGGCAAGTTCGTCGTCTCCGCCTTCGCGATGCTGCTGCTGACCTTCATGACGGACTTCGCCAAGATCGCCCTGGCCACCGACCACGTTCGACCGTCCAGGAAGACCGGAGACGTGGAACATCGGCGGCTTCATCACCGTGTCCGTGGTGCTGGGCGTCGCGATGGTCGCGGAGGCGCTCTTCCTCCTGTGGATCGGCTGGTCGCGCTTCGGTCTGGCGACCAACGACAACGCCCTCTACACCTTCAGCTTCCTGACGCTGCTCTACTTCGCCGCGTTCTCCATCGTGTCCGCGCGCGAGCGCCGCGTGGTTCTGGGCGACGATGCCCAGCAAGACCCTCGTGGCGGCCCTCGTGGCGGATGCGCTCGCGGGCACCGTGCTGACGCGCGTGGGTCTTCCGGGGCTCATGCCGTTGCCGTGGTCGCAGACGCTCGCGATCTTCGCCTATGCCATGGTCGCGTGCCTGGTCGTCAACGACGCCGTGAAGGTCGCGATGATCCAGTGGCTGGGAGCGAAGGAACCGAGAGGCTGAACGGCCACCGGCGTCGGCGGCCGGCCACCGCCGTCGTGCGGGGCGCGCGGAGGCGCAGCGGAGGATTTGAGGCTCAGCCGGGCCTGCGCCCGGTGATCAGGAAGACCGGGTAGTCGCGGGTCTCCTTCCGCGTGATGCTCGCCGTCGTGACATCGAGATCGACAAACCCTGCCGCAGCGAGGAGCGTCTGGAGCTCGCTCGGCTCGAAGCCGAGGTGAAAGACATCCCTCGCGTCCTCGTGGAATGACCCATCCTCGCGATGGAGGTCCGCGAGTGCGACCCGGCCGCCGGCTCGGAGCTGCCCGTGAAACCGGCTGAACAGCGGTGCGAGGCTGGCCACATGATGAAGCGTCATGCTGCTGACGATCAGGTGAAAGCGTCCGTCCAACGCGAGGGGCACCTCCGGGGCGAGCAGGATGGTCTCGACATTGGCCAGCCCCTGGGCTTGCACCTTCTGTCTGAGGACATCGAGCATCCCCGAGGAGGCGTCGGCGCCGGTCACGCTGCGAACGAGGGGCTGCAGGGCGAGCGTGAGAAGCCCAGTGCCGCACCCGAAATCGAGCACGTCCATGTCACGCGAGAGGTGGATCTGACGCGCGATCTCCTCCGCCACGGCTCGGGCCAGCTTCACCCGCCGCGGCTGCTCGTCCCAGGTGGCTGCGGCCTGATCGAAACGGTTGGCATCGGACACGGTATTGCCCCCATTCGCGGCCCCGTTTCGACGCTACGAGCCGCCTGAGCCCGCTCCTACGCAGGGGCGCCTCCGGCGCGCTCACGGCACCGCCACGGAGGGCGGCGACACGATCCGAGGGCCCGAAGACCACGAGACGGTCCCCCGCCGCGAACCGCAGGGCGGCATCGGGCAGCAGCAAGCCGGCCGAACCACGGCGGACCAGCAGCAGCGCGAGGGCGAACCTCTCGCGGAAGCGCGACTCGCCGAACGTGCGCCCGTCGAGGTCGGAGGGGAGCGGCACCTCGTCCACGAGCGAGTGGACGGCCGGGTCCACGGGACCCGCCGGCCGGCGACCGCCGCCGCGCTGCAGCAGCTCCAGCGAGTAGACGGAGAGGATGTCGCGCTTCGAGATGGTGCCGACCAGGCGGCGCGACTCGGCGTCAGCGACGACCGGCAGCCGCTCGCACTCCTGGGCGGCGAACCGCTCGAGCACGCGAGGCAGGGCCTCCTCGGGGACCGTGGCCTCGAACCGCGGGCGCACCACGTCGAGGGCGACGACCGCTCCCGGGTTCTCGGCGCCACGCAGGGCCTCGCTCGCGTCGTGGAGGTTCACGGCCCCGACGAAGCGGCCCGCCGCGTCGACCACGTACAGGTGGTTGCGCCGCGAGGCGACGAAGGCGTCGAGGAGGCGCGGGAGCGGCAGGTCGGGCGGCACGGTCACCTGCTCCTCCCGCGCGAGGTCGGCGACGCGGAGGACGTCGATCGCGCCCCCGCCTTCCGGCTCTCCCGCCTTGCGCTGCAGCGCCTCGGTGTAGACGGAGTTCACGCTCAGCCGCGTGGCGACCAGGCTGGCCACGGCCGAGCCGAGCAGCAGGGGCACCACGATCCCGTAGTTGAGCGTCATCTCGAACACCATCACCACCGCGGTCAGGGGCGCGTGCGTCGTCCCGGCGAGGAGGAACCCCATACCGGCCAGCGCGTAGGCGCCCGGCTCGGCGCCGAGCGCCGGGAAGAGCGCCCGCACGCCGGCGCCGAAGGCGTGCCCGAGCATCGCCCCGATGAAGAGGGAGGGCGTGAAGACGCCGCCGACCGTCCCCGACCCGACGGCCAGGGGGGTGACGACGAGGCGGAGGGCGAGGAGCGCCAGGACGTGCTCGGCGCCCCACGGGCGGCCGAGGAGAGCGCCGATCGCCTCGCGCCCGTTCCCCACGATCTCCGGGTAGCGCAGCGTGACGAGGCCGAGCACGAGACCGGCGGTGGCCATGGCGACCGGGCGCGGCAGGGGCAGGCGGGAGTAGAGGCTCGCGCTCGCCCGGAGGGCGAAGAGAAAGGCGGCCGCCACCGCGCCGCCGAGGGCGCCGAGCGCGGCGTAGAGACCGATCTCCCAGGGACCGGAGAGCGCGAGGGCGGGCACGTGGAACACCGGGTCGTGTCCGAACGCGGCCCAGGTCAGGAGCGTGGCCACCGCGGACGAGACCGCGAGAGGGGCGAACGCCTCGAGGGAGAAGCTGCCGAAGATGATCTCCATCGTGAAGAGGGCGGCCCCGATCGGCGTGTTGTAGGCGCAGGCGAGACCGGCGGCGATTCCGCACCCGACGAGGACGCGCCGCTCACGCGCGGGGACCCCGAGGTGCTGCCCGAGGCTCGACGCGGTCGCCGCTGCCACGAGGACGATCGGCCCTTCGCGGCCGACCGCGCCCGCCGACGCCTGGGTCACGATCGACGAGGCGGCTCGGACGAGAGCGGAGCGCAGGGGAAGGACGCCGTTGCGCAGGACAACGGCCTCGAGGATGTCCCAGCCCCGTGCGCCCCCTGTCCAGCGGAGCCCGAGGGCGAGCACGAGCCCGGCGAGCAGGCCCCCGAGGGCGGGGATCGACACGCGCGCCGCCGGCGAGGCCAGGGCCACACCCTGCACGAGGTCGGCCCCCGGCCACAGGAGGTGCGGGGCCTCGGTCGCCGCCCAGCGCAGCAGGAGCGCGGCGCCACCGCCGAGCAGGCCGACGGCGAGGGCCCGCACGAGAAGAGCCGCAGGCTCCGCGCTCCGTGGGGCCAGCGCCGCGCTCATGGCACCCGCCCGCATCGCATCATCCTTGGGCATGCAATCAGGACCCGAGGGGCGTCCACCCCGGCAGCCCGTAGGCCTCGCGGCCGGGCTTGAGCGGCCGCAGCAGCCAGTACGGAGCGGCGTGGCGCAGGGTGACCGTCGCGGCCATGAAGGCTCGCTAGGTCCGCTCGAGCAGGTGGATGTAGAGCTCCTTGCCCGCCTCGTCCTTCTCGGTCCGCTGATCCTTGAGAAGCGCGTGCTTGGCGGTCTTCGCCCACCCCTGGAAGTCGGGGACCGACCCGGGGTCGGTGGACGTGACCTCGAGCTGCTCGCCCGGGGCCATGGCGTCGATCTCCTTCTTCGCCCTCACGATCGGGATGGGGCACTTCGCCCCCCGCACGTCGAGCTTCTTCACGGCCATTCAGTCTCTCCTTCCCCCAAGAGGAACGCCTCCGCGGTGCCGCCGGGATTCTACGTCCCCGCCGAATCCCTCGCGGACACGGCGCACTGGTTCTTGCCGAGCTCCCACTCGGACGATCTTCTCGACACTCGCGGGGGCGCCCAGGTTCACCCGGATGATCTCGGCGTAGGCCTTCGGCGGGTCCTTGACCGCGCCCCGCACGGCCTCGACGAACGCCTCCGCGGTCGCGATCCCCAGCTCGGGCACCGTCCGGCGGAGGTGGCCGAGATGCCCCCAGACGACGCCTTCACGGGAGATCTCGGACATGCCACCGTAGTGGGCGGGCAGGACGACCGTGCGGTCGGGCAGGTCGGCCAGCCTGCGGCTGAGCGTTTCGAAGAGGGCGCGGCCCCATTCGACGACGTGCCCGCCGAGGTCGGGCCGGCCCACGCTCGCCACGAAGAGGGTGTCGCCGGTCAGGAGATAGGCCCCGTCGACGAGGTAGGAGGTCGAGCCGGGGGTGTGGCCCGGGGTGCTCATCACCCGCACCTCGATCGAAACGCCTTCCTCCCCGCCGAGGTGGATGACCTCACGGTCGGTGAGCGGCGTGACGTTTTGCCTCAGCTCGAACCCCGGGCCGGCCGCCACGAAGTACGGGACCCCGAGCCGCCGGGCGAGGGCCGGCCCCCCGCTCACGTGGTCGGCGTGGACGTGCGTGTCGAGGACGCGGACGACCCGCGCCTTTCGCTCGGCGACGAAGCCCTCGTACCACTCGACGTGGCGGCTGGGGTCGACCACCACGGCCTCGCCGCCCGAGACGAGGACGTAGGAGAGGCACGCCTTGCCGCGCCGGTTCACCTGCCAGAGCTCGAGCCGGCCGGCCTGGGCCTCCGTGACCGGGACCCTGACCGGCTCGAGGTAGACGCCGTACGCGATCATGCCGCCCGTGATGTTGGCGGCGGGCACCCCCGCCTCCAGGAGCAGCCCCGCGACCATCTCCGAGGAGCCACCCTGCGCGCACAGCACCACGACGTCGCGGCCTCGCGGCACCAGGGCCATCGCGGACTCCGCGTCCTCGATGAAGTCGAAGTACGGGACGTGCACGGTCTCGACGGGCCGTCGGGCCTCGAGCTTCCAGGTCTCGTACTCGTCATGGTTGCGCACGTCGAGGAGCAGGACGCTCTCGCCGCGGTCGAGCCGGGGGAGGATGTCGCCCACCGCAACCGTCGGAACGGGGGATTCGGGCGTCTCGGTCGGGGTGCCGACCATGTCTCGACCTCCTCGGGAGCCTCAGATCAGGAGTGTGACCCGGGAGCGCACGGCGTCGGCCATGTACGTGGCGACACCCCCGTACGTGAGGCCGTCCACGAGCTCGTCCCTGCTCACCCCCATCGCGTCCATGGACATCGTGCACGCGATCATCTTGATGTCGAGCTCGCGGGCGAGCGCCATCAGCTCCTCGAGGCTCGCGATCTGCTTGTCCCTGAGCATCTTCCTCAGCATGACGGCGCCCACGCCGAAGTAGCTCATCTTCGACGTGCCGAGCCGCTCGGAGCTCGCCGGCGTCATCATCGCGAACATCCTCTCGACCAGGCTCTTCCGCCCGCCGGGGGCGCCCTTCTTCTTGAGCACCGAAAGCCCCCAGAAGGTGAAGAACATCGAGGTTTCGAGACCCGCGGCGGCGGCACCGGTCGCCAGCACGAACCCGGTCAGGGCCTTGTCCAGGTCGCCGCTGAAGACGACGATCGTGGCCGCGTCGTCGACCGTCCGCGCGCGGACCTCCTCGATCTTCGCGTCCATCTCCTCACGGAGGGCCTGGAGCTGCCGCCCGACCTCGGCCTCGACCAGGCCGCGGACATCGGGTGCCACGCCCGATACGTCGGCGTCCATCAGCGCCTCCCTGCCCGGGAAAACCGGGGCTCCCTGATACCGGTGGGTAACCGAAGCACTATCGCGGCAGAGCCGGGAGGCATGTCAAGAGCCCCAGCCGCCGCACGGCGGCGGGCCTATCTGGACGGTCCGTGGGCGGCTCCGGTCGTTTCTCGGAGGGCTTCCGAAGGCCTTCCCGGAACGCCTGCCCAAGAGCCTGCCCAAAGGCCAGGGCTCTGACGGGGAGGGCCTTGCGAAACGGCGCTCCAACGGATTGGCTCAACTATCCCGAGGGCGGCGGGGCCGCCCTCGGGATTACAGGTGCGCCCCGTCCTCCTGGCGGGCGGCGGCGGCGTCCGCCTCGAGGTCGAGCGGGGGCGGCTCGTCCTGGATCAGGTACTCGAACTCGTCCCGGAACTGCTGCAGGTGGATCCGCAGGTGGCCGCGAACTTGGCGAGCTCGTGCGGGTCCTCGAAGTCGTCGCGGCGCAGCCGGATCATGTAGCGGCGCGCGATGGCGTAGCGGGTGGAGTGGATGTCGACCAGGCGGACCCTCGCCTTGCCCGTCTTCGGGTCGAGCAGCTCCTTGAATGGGATGGGCACGAAGTGCCCGCCCTGCAAGGAGACCATGGCCGCGTTGCCGCCCGAGAGGAGGTACTTGGTGGCGCAGTAGCCGAGGTCGCGCGTGTACTCCATGTCGAAGGGGATGGGGTCGGCGCAGCGCAGCTCGTAGCCGATGTTCTTCGCCACGATCGTGGTCTTGATGTCGAACTGCTTGAGCCTCGCCTGGACCTGGGCCTTCAGGATCTCGCCGATGTTGACCTCGGCGATGCGCACGTTGCCGTGGGCGTCGCGCTCGACGTCGTCGAGCTGCGCGAGGTCTTCCGGCGGGATGTCGAGGACCAGGCCCTCGGCCAGGATCGCGACGCCGTCGCGGCGGCCGTAGGAGAGCCGCTTGAGGATCGACCCGACGAGGATGTCGACGAGCGCCTTCAGGCGGACCTTCCCCTCGCCGAACTCCTCGGGGATCATCGTGAGGGTGGCACCCGCGGCCTTGCCGATGCCGAGGGCGAGGTGGCCCGCCTTGCGGCCCATCGCGATCACGAAGTACCACCGCGATGTGGTCTTCGCGTCCACCATCAGGTTCTTGACGATGTCGACGCCGATGTGGCGCGCGGTCTGGAAGCCGAAGGTGTCCACGTAGGCGGGCAGGTCCAGGTCGTTGTCGATCGTCTTCGGGACGTGGACGACCTGGATCCGGCCCTGCGCCTTCTCCTCGAGCTTCATCGCCGAGAAGGCGGTGTCGTCGCCGCCGATCGTGATGAGCTGCGAGACGTTGAGGCGGAGCAGCGAGATGACGGTGTTCTCGAGGTGCTCCGGGTTCTTCGTGGGGTTGGCGCGGGAGATCCCGATGTGCGATCCGCCCCGGAAGTGGATGCGGCTCACCTCGTCGATGGTCAGCGGGCGCACCTTGTCCACGTTGCCCTGCATGATCCACTCGAAGCCGTCGCGGACCCCCAGGACCTCGACCCCCTCGAGGACGCCGCGGATCGTGGCGGCGCCGATGACGCTGTTGATGCCGGGGGCGGGACCGCCCCCCACGAGAATCGCCAGTCTCTTCTGATGGCTCACGGACACACCTCGGGAATCGTGGGTACGAGCAAACCCGCTCAGTATAGCGCCGCGCCCCGAGAGGGCACCCCGGCCGTTTGATCCATATGCGGGAGCCGCCGGGGCCCGCGCCTGCTATCCTCGGGGCGGATGTCCCACGGGCACTCTCACCGCCACCACCACGGCAGCCGGCGGCGGCTGGCCTTCGTCCTGGGCCTGACCTGCGCCTTCCTGGTCGTGGAGGTGGCGGCCGGCCTCCTGACGGGGAGCCTCTCGCTCCTCGCGGACGCCGGGCACATGCTGACCGACGTGGCCGGCCTCGTCCTGGCCCTGGCCGCGATGAAGTTCGCCGAGCGCCGCCCGTCGCCCCGGAGGACCTACGGGTACCACCGCGTCGAGATCCTGGCCGCCCTGACCAACGCCCTGGTCCTGGCGGCGGTGGCCGGCTACATCCTCGCCGAGGCCTGGGAGCGCTTCCGCAGCCCGCGCCCGGTGGCGGGCCTCCCGGTCCTGGCGGTGGCCGCCGTCGGCCTGCTGGTGAACATCCTCAGCGCCTTCCTCCTCCACGCCGGCTCGCGGGCGAGCCTGAACGTGCGCGGTGCCTACAACGAGGTCCTCGCCGACGCCGTGTCCTCGGTCGGGGTGATCGCGGGGGCGGCGGTGATCACCGCCACCGGCTGGCTCTGGGTGGACCCCTTCGTCGCGGTGGCGATCGCGCTCTTCGTGCTGCCCCGCACCTGGGCCCTGCTGCGGGAGGCGGTTCACGTCCTGCTCGAGGGGACGCCCCCGGAGGTCGACATCGCCGCCCTGCGAGCGGCGATGGAGGGAGTGCCCGGCGTGAAGGCGGTGCACGACCTGCACGTGTGGACCCTGACCTCGGGCATCCACGCCCTCTCCGCCCACGCCGTCCTTCTGGAGGGCGCGGCCCACGGGGTCGTGCTGGGGGCCCTCCACGCGAGGGTGACCGGGGGCTTTCCGATCAGCCACGTGACGGTGCAGCTCGAGGAGCGCTGCTGCGGGGAGCACTGTCACGCTTGACGACGCTCCCGTCGAGCGAGCGTCGTCAAGCGATCTCCAGAGCCTGTTGAGAGCCTGAGAGCCCCGGGGAAGGCCCTCCCCGGGGCTCTGGAAGATCCCTCGCCATGCCCGCTCGACGGGGGCATGCGACGGTGCGTGGGGTTGCCTAGAGCTACATTTCGTACAGCTCCGGGTCGTGGGCCGGCGGCAGCATCCGCCGCAGGCGCCCGAGGTTCTTCTTCCCCTCCTCGGGCTCCTTGCCCCCCTCTTCGCCCCCGAGGAGCCCGCCGAAGGGATCCTCCTCGAAGACGTCCCCCATCTCCTCCTCGATCTTCTCGGGGTCCTCGCCGGCCTCCATCCGCCGGAGGGCCTCCTCCATCCCGCCTCCGACCGGCATGCCCGTGGCCGAGAAGAGCTTGCGCATGAGCTGGGCGCCCTGCCTGGGGTCGTTCTCGTCGATCGAGTCCATGTCTCCGGCGAGGGCCTCCATCGCCTTCTCGAGCCGCGCCTCGTCGATGTCGGGGCCGGGCGGCTTCTCCGGCCCCGGCTCCTCCTTGCGCCCCTTGGAGATGGCGAAGGCGGACACCCGCCGGGTGAGGTCCGCCCGGCCGCAGCGCGGGCAGGCCGGCGCCTTCTCGGTGTTCACCGCGCGGGAGAGAAAGCTCATCACGCGGTGGCAGTGGCGGCAGTAGAACTCGTAGATCGGCATGGGCTCGACCAACCATTCTAGGGCAAGCGGGAACGGACCGGGGACCCTCCACCCGCTCCATCCCCGGATCGCTTACGATTCGGGAGATGAAGCGGGTGGTGCTCGGGATCTCGGGGGCGTCGGGGGCGATCTACGGCATCCGGCTGCTCGAGCAGCTGCGGAAGGACCCGGCCGTCGAGATCCATCTCGTGACGAGCGCCTCCGGCAAGCGGACGCTCGTCGAGGAGACCGGCTGGACGCTGCGCCAGGTCGAGGCGCTGGCCCACGTCGTCTACGACGACCGGGACATCGGCGCGTCGCTCGCCAGCGGCTCGTTCCGCACGGCCGGCATGATCGTGGCGCCCTGCTCGATCAAGACGCTGGCCGCGCTCGCAACCTGCCACGCCGACACCCTGATCGCCCGCGCGGGGGACGTGACCCTCAAGGAGGGTCGACCGCTCCTCGCCCTGGTGCGGGAGACCCCGCTGCACGTCGGGCACCTGCGCCAGATGCTGGCGTTCGCGGAGATGGGTGGGATCGTCTTCCCGCCGGTCCCGGCCTTCTACCACCGGCCGCAGACCGTGGACGACATCGTCGGCCACACGGTCGCCCGGGTCCTCGACCGGATGGGGCTGGCCCACGACCCGTTGCCGGAGTGGACCGGGGGGGCCGCTCGCCGTCCGGCAGCTAGCCGCTCGCCCGCCCCAACTCACCCCCGGCGGTACTCGATATACCGCGCCGTCTCGTCGGCCACCCCCCGGCCGAACAGGGTCTCGACGATGTGCAGGGCCAGGTCCATTCCCGAGGCGACCCCGGCCGAGGTCATGACGCCGTCGTCGACGAAGCGCGCCTCGCGGTCCACCCTGACGTCCCGGGCGAGCGAGGCGAGGAGACCGAAGCTGCCCCAGTGGGTCGTGGCCCGCCGCCCGTCGAGGAGCCCGGCGCGGGCGAGGAGGAGGGCGCCCGTGCACACCGAGGCCGTCCTCCGGGCGGAGGCGGCGGTGCGGCGGATCCAGTCGATCGTCTCCGTGTCCTGCAGGACCGGCCGCGTGCCGAACCCGCCCGGCACGAGGAGGAGGTCGATCCGCGGGGCGTCGGCGAACGAGTGTCCCGGGACGAGGACGATGCCGCCGGTCGCAGTCACCGGGTCCTTCGTTTTCGCCACCGTGAAGACGTCGAAGAGCGCCTCGTCCTCGCGGTGGCGCGACTCGACGCCCGGCTCGAGGCGGGCCCGGTTCAGGACCTCGAACGGCCCGGCCACGTCGAGCAGGGCCACCCCGTCGAAGAGCAGCACGCCGACGTTCCATCTCTCGCTGGTCACCCGGTCACCTTCGGGGTTCCCAGGGGAGCGGAACCCCGAAGGATCTTTCCGTTTCCGCGTCCGTTTCGCAAGGCCCCTCGCAAGGCCGGTCCCGCCCCCTAGAGCCACGTCTCCTTCCCCTCGAAGTACGCGGGCCGGACCGCCGGATCCTCGTACCGGGCCCGGAACCGCTTGTACCGGGCGAGGGCCCGGCGGTAGCGGGCCTCGGGGGTGGGCAGGGGCCGGTGCGGGTAGTCGACCAGCCACTTCTCGACCTTCCACACGTTGCGCTCCGACAGACGCCAGTCGTAGCCGTCGAGGTCGCGCAGGTCGGCGACCGCGTACCCGGTGATGCGGCCGGTCAGGTCCACGTAGGCGTCCATGTAGCTGCGCGCGAGCGCACGCGGGCTGCGGAAGACGGGCTTGCGGCCGTGGAGGGCGGGGTCGCGCGACCGGGCGACCGAGCCCCAGCGGCCGTCCTGCCGGAACACGAAGAGCACGTGGTCGAGCTTGTCCACGCTCTCGAAGCTCAGCAGGAGCGGCGGGTAGCCGTGCGGCTCGAGGACGGCCGCGGCCGCGAGGGCCGCCTCCAGGCAGTGGGCGGTCCGAAGGCGCAGGACCCGACGGAACGAGCGCAGCGTCTCGCCCCCCTTCTCCCAGTTGTAGGGCAGCGAGCGCAGCCAGCGCTGGACCGCGACCGGCGTCCTCAGCCGCTCGACGAGGGCCCGCTCGGCCCTCGTGAAAGCGGGCACCTAACGGACGGGGGCCGCCGGGCGGCCCGGGGCGGCCCCGCGCGACTGGATGACGTTCATGGCGGTCGCGATGATCGACCCCACGTCGGCGAGGTTGGACGGGATGATCAGGCTGTTCCCGGTCTTCGCCAGCTGGCCGAACTGCGTGATGTACTGCTCGGCCACGCGTAGCTGCACCGCCTCGAAGCCGCCATCGGCCTCGATGGAGGCGGCGACGGAGCGGATGCCCTCGGCGGTCGCCTTGGCCACCGCGAGGATGGCCGCGGCCTGGCCCTCGGCCTCGTTGATGCGCTGCTGCTTGGTCGCCTCCGAGGCCTTGATCACCTGCTGCTTCGCGCCCTCGGCGGTGTTGATCGCGGCGTCGCGCTCGCCCTCGGACTGCAGGATGACGGCGCGCTTCTCGCGCTCGGCCCGCATCTGCTTCTCCATCGCGGCCAGGATGTCGGCGGGCGGCGTGATGTTCTTGATCTCGTAGCGCAGGACCTTCACGCCCCAGGCCTCCGAGGCCTTGTCCACCTCGGTCACGACCTGGGTGTTGACGTAGGTCCGCTCCTCGAAGGTCCGGTCGAGGTCGATCTTGCCGATCTCGCTGCGCAGCGTCGTCTGGGCGAGCTGGGTGATCGCGAAGTTGTAGTTGGAGATCCCGTAGGAGGCGCGCTCGGGGTCCATCACCTTCAGGTACAGGATGCCATCCACTGCCACCTGGACGTTGTCCTTGGTGATGCAGACCTGCTCCGGGATGTCCATGGCCTGCTCCTTGAGGACGTGACGGTAGCGGATCACGTCCACGAAGGGCACCAGGATGTGGAAGCCCGCGTCGAGGACGCCGGCGAAGCGGCCGAGCCGCTCCACGACGAAGGCGTGCTGCTGGGGGACCACGACCGCGGTCTTGGCGACCAGGTAGAAGACGAACAGCGCGAGAAAGACGAAGACCATGAACGCCCCGGTGAGTCCGGACATGACGGTGCCTCCCTTGCTCCTACTGGTGCTCCTACTCGGCCCGCAGCCAGAGGGTGAGCCCCTCGACGCGCTCCACGAGGCAGCGACGGCCCTTCGCCAGGGTCGCCTCGCCTGCGGTGCGGGCGGTCCACGACGCGCCCCGCATCTCGGCCTTGCCCACGCCGCCGGGGGCCACTTCCTCGGTCACCAGCGCCCTCTCGCCCTCCATCCGGTCGACCGTCTTCCCGCCCGACAGGCTGAACCGCCGCATGAGGGGCTTGCGGAAGAAGGCGAGCGAGGCGACGGAGAGGACGGTGAACACCAGCCACTCTGCCCAGGACGGGCCGTCCCAGCCCAGGGCCTTCAGGCCTCCCACCAGGATCGCTCCCGCCCCGAAGAAGATGGCGAAGAAGCCGCCGGGGGTCGTCACCTCCGCCACGAGCAGGACGAGACCGCCGAGTACCCAGATCCACCAGGCCATGGCTCACCTCGCGGACGAATGCGCGCGCCGCGGGCGTCAGGGTAGCACAGGGCCCTTGCGCGGGGCGGGGCCACCCGGCATCGCGAAGCGGGCGTCGTCGAGCGGGGGGTTCACCTCGACCGTGCGGACGACGAGGCGCTGCCGCTCGGTGCTCCCCTGCGGCCCCACCTCGATCCGGAAGGGGAAGACGAGCCCGCCCACGGTGCGGTAGTCCCCCACCTCCGTCACGAACTCGACCTCCCGGCCCTCGAGGCGGCGCCGGTCCAGGGTCTGGACCACGAGGTGGGTGCGCGCGTCGAGGTGCATCGTGCGCGGCGGGTCCTCCCCCCCGCGAACCACGAGCTTCCACGTGTCGCCGCTGGGCAGGCGGTCCTTGCCGACCAGCTCCACCGTGTAGCCCTTGGCCGCCGAGTCGACGAGGGGCGAGAGGTCCACGTCGGCCTGGGCTCGTGCCTCGGCCGCCTCGTCGGGCCGCATGGGGCGCGGGCGCTCGCCCGGGAGCGGCAGCTGCTCCCAGCCCGTCCTGCCGTCCCACGCGCGGACGCCCTTGCGTCCCTCGACGGTGAACTCCGTCCGCATCTCGTTCGGCCGCTTCAGCTCGAGGACGAAGGGGGCCGACACCCCCGGCAGCTCCATCGTGCCGGAGAGCCGCAGGGTCTCGACCGAGCGCAGCTTGACGATGCCGCCCCGCGCGTCGAGGTAGCGGCGCACGACGTCGTTCACGGTCTGGGCGGATGCCGTCGAGGTGGCGGTGAGCGCGGCGGCCACGGCCGCGAGCTGGCCGCATCGCGCCAGGCCCCACGCGAGCCGAAGCGGCGGTCGATTCGAGACTCGGAATGACATGGCGCTCCTTCGGGGATCAGGAGGGCGGCGGGCCGTACACGCGGTCGAAGTCAGCGGGGCAGTGGGCGTCGCTGCCCCGGGTGAATCGCAGGGAGAGCGCCTCGCCCGCCGCGCGCAGCGCCGCCGTGAAGCGCTCCGCGTCCCCCTCGGCGAACAGGTCGGGCGAGCTGGACCGGTACGGATAGTCGAGCTCGACCCCGTCGAGACCGGCCGCGCGGAGCGCCGGCAGCTCGTCCAGGATTGGCAGGCCGTCTTTCATGTAGTAGCCGGGGTGGGCGAGGACCGCCTGCCCGCCGGCCGCGTGGACCATGCGAATCGCCTGGGGCAGGGTCGGCTTGGGGACCACGACCCCGGCGCGGGCGTGGGCGTGGAACCACTCGCGGCCGTCCTGGTAGCTGGCGAAGCGGCCGCGCGCGACGAGGGGCCGGATGAAGTGCGGGCGCATCAGCGTCTCGCGTCCCGGGACGAAGACGTCCGCCTCGTCGAGGGCCTCCGGCCCGAGCCGCTCGCGCACGAGGGCGAGCTCCCGCCGCGCGCGCTCGTGGCGCGCTCCACGGACGGCCTCGAGATGGGTGGCGAGGTCCCGGGCTCCGAGGTCGAGGCCGAGACCGAGCAGGTGGATCTCCCGCCCAGCGTGGGTGACGTCGAGCTCGACGCCAACGGTGAGGTCGACGCCCAGGCGGCGGGCCGCCACGAAGACGGCCCCCGCCTGCCAGCGGTAGGCGCCGAGCGCGTCGTGGTCGGTGATCGAGAGGGCCCGGACACCGTGGGAGGCGGCGCGAGCCACGAGCGCCACGGGGTCGAGCTCCCCGTCGCTCACGCTCGTGTGCAGGTGGAAGTCGACGACCATCCGCGTCCAATATAGCAGGCGGGCGGGCGCGACCTTTTCAGGATCGGGGCCGCCCGACGGGCGGCCGGCATCCTACGCTCAGGTGAAGCGGCCCGAGGGGGAACAGGCCCCGCCGCCCCCGCCGCCGGCAACCGAGCCGGCGAACGTCGAGAACTCCTTTTCGACCTCCGTCCGCCCGCACTCCGGACAGGAAAGCCCCTCGGGTCCCTGGCCTACGCGCCGCAGGACCTCGAAGCGGCTTCCACAGGTGGCGCAACGGTACTCGTAGAGCGGCACGGACGATTCCTCCTGGCCTCCTGGGGCCTGTACATCCCTGAGACGCAGTTTCCCCCGAAAGGTTACAGGCTCGCAAGGCGGCCGTGGCGGCCGTCCGGCCTGTGGCGCGGGCGCGCCAAACCGTCTAACCTTGGCGCCCGGCTCGCCGCCGCCCACGATGGCTCCGCTGAAGTCGCCCCACCGTCGTTACAACCCGCTCCTCGACGAGTGGGTCCTCTGCTCGCCGCACCGCCTGGAAAGGCCCTGGCAGGGGCAGGTCGAGGACGAGCCGCCCGCGACGCGGCCCGGGTACGACCCGTCCTGCTACCTCTGCCCCGGGAACACCCGGGCGAACGGCCAGCGCAACCCCTCCTACGAGGCGACGTACGCCTTCGAGAACGACTTCCCGGCACTCCTGCCTCAAAGCAAGGTCGCCCGGCTGAACGAGGGCGGGCTCCTGGTGGCCGAGCCCGCGACCGGGCTCTGCCGAGTCCTGTGCTTCTCGCCCCGCCACGACCTGACGCTCGCCGAGATGGCCGCGCCCGCCCTCCGGTCGGTCGTCGATGCCTGGGTGAGCGAGGTCGAGACGATCGGCGGCCTTCCCGGGATCCGCTACGTCCAGGCCTTCGAGAACAAGGGCGCCATGATGGGGTGCAGCAACCCCCACCCCCACGGCCAGGTCTGGGCCACGGGCCACGTGCCGCTCGGCCCCGCGCGCAAGCTCGCCTCGCAGCGGGCGTACTTCGAGCGCCACGGCCGCGACCTCCTGGGCGACTATCTCGAGCGGGAGCTCGCCGCGGGCGAGCGGCTCGTCTGCCGCAACGATCACTGGGTGGCGCTCGTGCCGTTCTGGGCGGTGTGGCCGTTCGAGCTGATGCTCGTTCCGGTGCGGCGCGTGCCCGACCTGCCGTCGCTCGCCGGGGAGGAGAAGGACGCCCTCGCCGACCTCCTCCGCCGCGTCAGCGTCCGCTACGACAACCTGTTCCGCACCGCGTTCCCCTACTCGATGGGGTTCCACGGCCGTCCCACCGACGGCGCTGCGCACCCGTGGTGGCGGCTGCACGCCGTCTATTTCCCTCCCCTGCTCCGCTCGGCCACCGTGCGCAAGTTCCTGGTCGGCTTCGAGCTCAACGCCGAGCCCCAGCGAGACCTCACCGCCGAGGACGCGGCCGACCGGCTGCGCGCCCAGAGCGAGACCCACTACCGCAAGGCCTCCCGCCGATGACTGGGCTTCGTAATCCCACATCCCGGGGAGTGGCCTGCCCTGAGGCCTGCGGCTCAGCGCCGCTTCCTTTGAGTTGGGGGGCTTCGCCCCCCAAGCCCCCCGCATCGGCGGGGAGCCAACTGCTGTAGACTCTCGGCAACTTCCCCGCTGTCCTGGCCTCGGAGGTGTCCATGGTGCCGATCGTCGATCTCTGGCTCCCGATCCTCGTCTCGACCGTGCTCGTGTTCGTGGCGAGCAACCTCGTCTGGACGGTGCTGCCCTTCCACAAGTCCGACACGCGCCGGCTGCCCGACGAAGCGGCGACGGTGGAGGCGCTCGCGAAGCAGGGCCTGAAGCCGGGGCAGTACCACTTCCCGTACGCCGGCTCCATGGCCGAGATGAAGGACCCGGCCCACCTGAAGAAGCTCGAGGGCCCCGTGGGAATCCTCACGGTCCGCCCGAGCGGCCCCATCGACATGGGGAAGTTCCTCGGATCGTGGGCCGTCTACGTCCTGGTCATGAGCGTCTTCGTCGCCTACCTCGCGGGCCGCACCCTGGCACCGGGGACGCACTACCTGGGCGTCTTCCGCGTGGCGGGCACGGCCGCCTTCCTCGGCTACTCCGGCGCCCAGGTGCCGGCGGCCATCTGGTGGGGCAAGCCGTGGGGCAACGCCTTGCGCGAGATCGCGGACGGCCTCGTCTACGCCCTGCTCACCGCCGGCGCGTTCGGCTGGCTCTGGCCTGGGTAGGGTTCCACCAGCACGCGCCCTTGCCGCGGATCGCCTCCGCGGCGCGACGGCGCACGCCGGCCAGGCCCTCGGCGGTCAGCGGTTCGAAGGCGGCGGCCGCGGCGAAGGCCGCGTCCTGCTCGTTCGCGAAGCTGAGGCCGAGGAGGGCCACGTCAGGGTCGAGGGTGAGCGTGTACCGCACGCACTCCTCGACGCCCAGGCGCGGGAGAACCGCACTGGCGTCGTCGGATCCCCCGGAGCTCACCTTGCCCCGCGGCCGCGACTGCAGCGGCCGGCTGTAGCCCTCGGTGTCGCCGAGGAGCTTGCCGGCCCCGAACGTCTTGAAGCAGACCGTGCCGACGCCCTTCGCCCGCGCGAGGGGGAGGGTCTCGGTCTCGTAGCGCCGGTCCACGAAGGGACCGACGGGAAACATCACGACGTCGCACCGCCCGGTGTCGAGCGCGGCGCGCAGCACGTCGGGGTGGTGCGAGGAGACCCCGGCGAAGCGCGCCCGGCCGGCGTCGATCTCGTATCGCAGCTGGTCGAAGCCGCCCCCGGGGGCGGCGATCGCCGTCCAGTCCTCGACGGTCGAGCACGCGTGGAACACGAAGAGGTCGACCCGCGGGAGGGAGAGACGCTCGAGGCTCGCCGCGACCTGGGGGGCCACGGGCTCCCGCAGGGCGTCGATCTTGTCGATGAGAAAGACCGACTCGCGGCGCCCCCGGAGCGCGCGGCCCACGATCTCCTCGCTGTAGCCGTCCTCGTAGGCGGGGGCCGTGTCCACGACGTTGAGGCCGGCGTCGAGGGCGCGGGTGAGCGTCGCCACGCAGGCCTCGGTCGGGACGTTCCGGTCGGCGAGGTCCCCGACGCCCAGGCGCGTCGCGACGAACCCGGTGCGCCCGAGCGGGCGGCGAGGTGTAAACGAGCTCACGGCGGGCCTCCGGTGACCACTCTCAGGCCCTCCGTAGCGCGCGCCCCGGGCGCGCGCCCGTGTGGACTCCCGCCTCGACCACCGGCACGCCGTTCACGAGGACGTGCCCGATCCCCTCGGGGTAGCGATGGGGGTCGTCGAAGGTGGCGGTGTCCCTCACCCTGGCCGCGTCGAACACCACGAGGTCGGCCCTCTTGCCCCGAGCAATGCGGCCGCGGTCGGCGAGGCCGATCTGGTCGGCGGGCAGGCTCGTCATCTTCCGGACCGCGGTCTCGAGGCCGAAGAGCCCCCGCTCGCGCGCGTAGAAGCCGAGGACGCGGGGAAACGTGCCGTACGAGCGCGGGTGCGGCCGAGCCTTCGCCGCCTCCCCCACCGGGGCCATGCTCGAGCCGTCCGAGCCGACCATCACCAGCGGGTGGCGCAGCACGCGCTCGACGTTGTCGGGGCTCATGGCGTGGCCGACGAACGAGACGGCCGTCTCCTCCTCCTCCAGGAGCCGGAGGTAGGCGTCCACGGGGTCGAGGCCCCACGTCGCGCCGATCTCGACCAAGCTCCGGCCCACCGCGACCGCGCGGCTCTTCTCGGTCTTCACGCGGCTGACGACCACGCGCTCCCAGCTGCCGGGGTCGACGCGTACCTGCGCCTCGACCTCGCGCCGGATGCGGGCGCGGGCGTCCCGGTCGCGGAACCGCGCGAGGATCGCCTCCGTGCCGCCCTCGCGCGCCCAGCCCTCCATGAACGTCGTGAGCGTCGTCGAGTAGGCCGTGTAGGGGTAGGCGTCGGCCAGCACCGCGACCCCGTCGCGACGGGCCGACTCCACGAGGTCGAGCGCCGCCCCCTGCTTCGCCCAGTTGGACTCGCCCGCCGCCTTGAGGTGCGCGATCTCGACCCGCACGCCGGCCTCCCGGCCGACCTCGATCGCCTCCGCCACCGCCTCGAGGAGCCGCGCCTCCTCGTTGCGGATGTGCGAGGCGTAGAGCCCGCCGCGACGGGCGACGAGGCGGGCGAGGTCCACGATCTCCGAGGTCGGCGTGTAGCGGCCGGGCACGTACTCGAGGCCCGTGGAGAGGCCGAAGGCCCCCTGGTCGAGCGCTTCATCGAGCGCGCGGGCCACCGCGCGGGACTCCTCCGCGCTCAGCGGCCGGTCGACGTCCCCCACGGCGTTCGAGCGGAGCGTGCCGTGGCCGGCGAGAAGCGCGTGGTTCACGGAGAGCCCCGCCTTCTCGACGCGGGCGAGGTACGACGCGACGTCCGTCCAGTCGGCGTCGATCCCGTCCCGCTTCCACTCCTCGCGTCGCTCGGCGACGCCCCGGCCGACGAGGGGGGCCGCGGAGCCGCCGCAGTTGCCGGCCAGCTCCGTCGTCACGCCCTGGCGGACCCGGCTGTCCGCGGTGGGATAGGCGAGCACGTCCGGGTCCGAGTGCGTGTGGATGTCGATGAAGCCGGGGGCGACGTGGAGGCCGGTCGCGTCGATCACCCGCCGGCCCTGCCCGGGGGCGATCTCGCCCAGCGCCGCGACCGTGTCCCCGAGGACCCCGACGTCGGCCCGGGCGGCCGGAGCGCCCGTCCCGTCGAGAACGGTGCCGCCGCGGATCACGAGGTCGAAGGAGGGGGCGGCCTCGACCCGGGGCGTCCGCGCCGCCACGATCCCGGCGGCCGCCAGCGAGGCCCGGCCGATGAAGGTCCGTCGATTCGCGCTCATGGCCCGGTTGTAGCACGTTTGGCCGGGGCGACCCCTCCCGCCGGGAGAGAAACGGCGGCCGGACGGTGGCCGGCGGCGGAAACGGCTAGAATCGCGTGTTGCTCCGGAGGGGGGAGCCACCACTGCTCGCGCACGGCATTCGCAGCTACCACCGTCCCACGCGCCTCGAGGAAGCGCAGCAGCTCGCCGCGCAGGGCGCGGCGCCGCTCGCCGGCGGCACGCGCCTGCTGGCCTCCGACACTAGCGTCCCGAACGTGCTGGACCTCGTCGGGCTCGGCCTGAGCGGCCTGAAGGTCGAGGACGAGGACCTCGTCATCGGGGCCACGACGGCCCTCCAGGACCTCGTGGACTCGCCCGTCACCTGGACGGCCACGGCGGGGCTGCTCCCCGCCGCCTGCCGCGCCGCCGTGCCGTCCCGTCTGCTGCGCAACATGGCGACGCTGGGTGGCGAGGCGGTCCAGGACGACCCGGACTCGGAGATCGCGGCCGCCCTGCTGGCGCTCAATGCCGTCTTCACGGTGGCGCACCCGCAGGAGCCGCGGGAGAGCCCGGCCCTGAGGTTCCTCCGGAACCCCGTGACTGACCTCGCGGGCGGCGGCATCCTGCGGTCGGTCCTGGTCCCCGGGGCCCCCCACGGTGCCGCCCTCGAGCGGGCCGCCGAGCTGCCCTCCTCACCTCCCCTCGTCGCGGTGGCGGTCACGACGACCTTCTCGGGCGAGAAGCTCGCCCGCGTCCGGCTCGCCGTCACCGGCCTGTCGACCCGGCCCGCGCGGGTCATCGAGGCCGAGGCCCAGCTCGAGCGGACGGCGGGCGAGGAGGACGTGCTGGAGCGGGCGGCCGACCTCGTGTCGAGCCACGCTCCCTTCCGCGACGACCCCTGGGCCTCGGCCGCCACCCGGCGACGGATGAGCCGGACGCTCGTCCTGCGCGCCCTGCGCACGGCGCTCGACCGCGGCCGGCGCCGGGAGGTCCCGGAGCGCCCGCGGCCGCGCCCCCTGCTGCCCCACCGGGCGCCCGCCCCGATGCCCTACTTCACGTCGGGGCGGCTCGAGGTGAGCGTCAACGGCCGCCCCCTGCGCGGCGAGGCCGAGGCGCGCACCACTCTCCAGGACCTCCTGCGCGGCGCCGGCCTCTTCGGGGTCAAGTCCGGCTGCAGCGGCGGCCGCTGCGGCTCCTGCACGGTCCTCCTCGACGGGCGGCCCGTCCTCTCCTGCCTGACCCTCGCCGTACGGGCGCAGGGGCGGACGGTCACGACGGTGGAGGGGCTCGGCACGACGGAGCGCCCGCACCCGCTGCAGGCCGCGTTCGCGGAGGCCGGCGCGACGCCGTGTGGCTTCTGCGCGCCGGGCTTCGTGCTCTCCGCGCGCGCCCTGCTCGACGCCGTCCCCGGCCCGACCGAGGCGGAGGTGCGCGACGCGCTCGCCGGGCTGTGCCGCTGCAGCGGCTACGCGAAGCCGGTGGCGGCGGTCCTGGCCGCGGCGGCGGCGCGAGGCCCCCGGTGAGCCTGCGACGCGCGACGGGCCAGGCGACGTTCGCCGGCGACATCTCCCTGCCGGGCCTGCTCCACCTGGCTCTCCGGCGCTCTCCCCTCGCCCACGCCAGGGTCGTGCGGGCGGACGCCTCGGCGGCTCGGGCCCTGCCGGGGATCGCCGCGGTGCACGTCGCGGGCGAGCCGGAGAGTGCCCTGCCTCCCCTCCTGCGCTTCGTCGGCGACCGCCTGGCGGTGGCCGCCGCCGAGGAGTTCGAGCTGGCCCGGCGCGCCGTCGAGGCCGTCCCGATCGAGCTCGAGCCGCTGCCCGCCGTTCTCGACGCCGAGACCGCAGTCCGCGACGAGGCGGCGGTCGCCGCGCGCGTCTGCGCGGCGGAGGGCGACGTGGACGGCGCCCTCTCGGGGGCGGAGCACGTCGTCGAAGGCGAATGGTCGCTGCCCTTCACTCCGGCGATCCCCCTCGAGCCTCCCCTCGCCGTGACCTGGCTCGACGAAGACCGGCGCCTGGTCGTCCGGACGTCGGCCGACTCCCCGTTCCGCGTGCGGGGGGTACTCGCCGACCGGCTCTCCCTGCCCGCCGCGCGCATCCGCGTGGTGCGGCCCCACGTGGCGGGCGGCTCCTTCGGCCGCTCGGAGATCATGGCCGAGGACCTGTGCGCGAGGGTCACGCTGCGCACCGGGCGTCCGGCCCGGCTCGCCCTGAGCGCCGAGGAAGAGCTGACCACCGCGCCAGGGCGCCCGGCCCAGAAGGTGCGGGTGCGCCTGGGCCTGAGCGGAGGTCGCCTCGTCGCGCTCGACGTGCGGCTGTGCGTCGACCTGGGCGCGGACGGCGTGGGAGCGGAAGAGCTGCTGCGCTCCAGCGGGCGCCACGCGCTGGGACTGTACCGCGTGCCGGCCGCGCGCTTCGAGGCGGTCGCGGTGCGGACGAACCGGCCCCCGGCGAGCGCCCCGCGGGGCGCCGACACGGGGGCGGCCTTCGCCGTCGAGTGTGCCCTGGACGAGGCCTCTTCGCTCATCGGCGACGACCCGTCGGCCTTCCGGCGCCGCCACCTCCGGGCCCCGGGAGACCCGGGCGGACAGGCGCTCGTCGCGCTCGGGGAGCCGCCCAGCCAGGACGACACGCGCGCGGCCGCCGAGCTCCTCCAGCCTGGCCCCGGGAACGGCGCACGGCGCCGCTGGCCCCTGCCCTCCGGGAGCGGGCCGCTGCGGCGGGGCACGGGGCTGGGCCTCGCCCGGTGGCTGCCAGAAGCGGAGGGGAGCGCCGCGGCCGCCGCGATGCTGCGCCTCCTCGACGACGGCTCGTTCACCCTCGCCGCCGGCCTCTCCGCGGCGGGCGGCGCCGACGAGGCCGCCTACACGGAGGCGGCCGCCGCGATCCTCGGGGTCCCGGCTCACGCGGTGGTCTGCGCCGCGGCCGACACGGACACCGCCCCGTTCGAGGCGGGCGAGCCGGCCCCGGCCGACTTCGCGGCCGGCCGCGCCGTGGAGCAGGCCGCGCACCTCCTGCTGGAGCGGATCCGCGAGGCGGGGGCGGGCCTCCTCGGCGTCCCGGCGGCGGAGGCGACGGCCGGCAGCGGGACCGTGCGTGCCGCGGCCGGCGCCGGGCGGGTGGTGAGCTTTGCCGAGATCGGATCCGCGGCCCTGCGCGCCGGCCGGCCTCTCGCCGCGACGGCAGCCCCCCTGCCGGCGTCGGCGCCCGCTTCCCTGGCCGCCGTCCTGGCGGAGGTGGAGCTGGACGAGGAAACCGGTGTCGTCCGGGTCGTGCGGCTGACGGCCTCGCTGGCCGGGGGGCCCTTCACCGACGCCCGGGCGCCGGAGGGCCGGGTCGAAGGTGCGCTCGTGGGAGCGGTGGAGCAGGCGCTCGCCGGAGGCCTCGGCTTCGACGCGGAGGGCCGGCCCTTCGCCCGGTCCCTGCGCCGCTGGCCGCTCGTGGCCGCCATTGACGCCCCGGCGCTGTCGATCACGTTCGTCCCGGCCGGCGACCCGCTCTCGCGCTTCGGCGCGGGGGTGCTCGGCGACACCGCGGCGCGGGCCGCCCTGGCTGCCATCGTCAACGCGGCCTCGAGGGCGGCCGGCGTGCGCCTGCGAGACCTGCCGCTCGGCCCCGGCACCGTCCTGTCCGCCCTCGAGCTCCCGGCCCGACGATGACCGGCCGGCAGCTCCTTCGTTCCGGACACTCCCAGGAGGACCGCTTGTCGAAGACCACCACCCTGCTCGCCGCCCTGGCCCTGGCCGTCCCCGCCTTCGCCCCGGCGCAGACATCGCTCTTTCTCCCCGAGGCGCGCCACCGGGCCCTCGTGAACGAGATCTCGGGCGACCGGGCGTTCGAGCAGGTGCGACGGCTCAGCCAGTACCACCGCACCGGCGGCAGCCGCGACTTCTTCGCCGCCGCCGAGACGATCCGCGCCGCCGCCGTGGCGGCCGGCCTCGAGGACGTGCAGCTCGTCCGCCAGGCCTGGGACGGGAAGGGCTGGTCCTGCCGGTCGGGGGTGGCGTGGCTGCTCGAGCCGGAACCCGTCAAGCTCGCCGACTACGGCGAGGTGGCGGTGAGCGTCGCCGACAACAGCCGCACCACCCACGCCACGGCCGAGCTCGTGGACGTGGGGGCGGGCACGGCGGAGGCCGACTACCAGGGACGCGAGGTGAAGGGCCGGGTCGTCCTCGCGTCGGGGAGCGTAGGGGCCGCCGTGCGCGAAGCGGTGTGGAAGCGCGGCGCCCTCGGCGTCGTCTCGTACCAGACGAACCGCCCCGAGGCCTTCGACGCGCCGGACCAGGTGGCGTGGGGCCACGTGCCCTACGAGGCGAAGGGAGTCGAGGGCGTCAAGGACGGCACACCCGGAGGCTTCGCGTTCATGGTCTCGCCCCGCCGCGGGCGGTGGATCCAGGCACGGCTCGCCGCCGCGGGACGGCCGCTCCCGGTCAAGGTCGACATCGAGGCCGAGCTCCCGCCGAAGCCCGAGCAGGCGATGGTCGAGGCCTGGATCCGCGGCACCGAGATCCACGACCAGCAGGTGGTGCTGACCGCCCACATCCAGGAGGAGATGACCTCGGCCAACGACGACGGCAGCGGCTGCGCCAACCTGCTCGAGATCGGCCGGGCCCTGGAGCAGCTGATCGAGGAGGGGACCCTCCCGCGGCCGCGGCGCGACATCCGCCTCTGGTGGGTCAACGAGCTGTCGAGCCAGCCTCGGTACTTCCGGGACCACCCCGGCGAGAGCCGGAAGATGCTCGTCTCCGTCAACCAGGACATGGTCGGCGCCCGGCAGAGCTGGGGCGGGCGCGTGCAGTACGCCTCGCGCCTGCCGTGGAGCCTCCCCCACGCCCTCGACGACGTGATGGAGAGCATCCTCGGGGCCGTGCGGGACGGCAACACGTCCTACCTCACGAACCGCGGGACGGGGCAGCCCCAGCCGTTCCTGGGGGAGATCGTCGCGGTCAAGGGCTCGCGCGAGCCCTTCCACGCGCGCATGGTCCCGTACTTCGACTCGACGGACCACCACGCCTTCACCCCCCGCCAGGTCGGGGTCCCCGCCACCAGCCTCACCAACTGGCCGGACGAGTTCATCCACTCGACCGGGGACGACCTCGAGAACATCGACGCCACCCAGCTCGAGAGGAACGCGGTCGTGGTGGCGGCGGTGGCCTCCTACTTCGCCGCACTCGGCGACGAGGACGTGCCCGCCCTCGCCGCCTACGTGGCGGCCCGCGGCCGCGCGCGCGTCGCCGCCGATGCCGCGACCGCCGTCGCCCACCTCGCCCGGACGGCGCCGTCCTCCCGCGAGGCCGCCTGGCGGGACGCGTGGAACCTCGTCCGCCAGTCGATCCTCAAGGAGCAGGGGGCGCTCGCCTCCCTGAACCGCCTCGCCGGGCGGGGGCGATCGGCCGAGCTCGTCGCCGCCGCGTCCCGGCGCCTCGAGGACTCGGTCGGCGGAGAGCTCGACGCCCTCGAGCGCGCGTACGCGGCCCTCGCGGGGAAGAACCCGCCGAACCTCGGCCTCGACGCGGACGCGCGCTCGATGGCCGCGACCGCGTACGTGCCGGTGGCTGACCCGGCCGCCTTCGAGGGCGCCATCGACAGGATGGAGCAGGCGGGGAGCCTGCACCCGATGATGCGATTCGAAGTCCTGAACTTCGCCGACGGGAAGCGCAGCGCGTGGGAGGTCTTCGAGGCGGTCGCGGCCGAGGCCCTCTCCGCCGGCGAGTGGTACTACGGGAGGGTGACCCCGGCGGACGTGCGGGCCGTGCTCGAGGCGGGGGCGAAGGCGGGCGCCTTCACCCGGAAGGACCGGTAGGGCCGATGCAGCGACGCGACGCCGTCCGACTGCTGCCCGCCGCGGCGGGGGGAGCCCTCGCGGGGAGCTCGCTTCCCGGCCGCGCCCTCGACCGGTTTGATCGGGCCGCGACGGGGCCGCAGATGCCCCCGCCGGCCGACCTCGGGTGGTGGCGCGCGGCGCGCTTCGGGATGTTCGTGCACTGGGGACCGGTGAGCCTGCGCGGGACGGAGATCGGCTGGTCGCGCGGGAAGGAGGTCCCGGTCGAGGAGTACGACGCCCTCTACCGGCGATTCGACCCGCGCCGGTTCGACGCGCGGGCCTGGGCGCGCCTCGCGAGGGACGCGGGCATGGGCTACCTGGTGCTCACGACCAAGCACCACGACGGGTTCTGCCTGTGGCCGAGCGCGCTCACGGACTACGACATCGCGAGCACGCCGTTCGGGCGCGACGTCGTGCGCGAGCTCGCCGACGCCTGCCGGGCCGAGGGGATCATCTTCTGCGCCTACCACTCGATCTGCGACTGGCGACACCCCGACTACCCGCTCGGCAGCCCGGGCGGGAGGACACGCAAACCGAGCCCCCAGATGGACCGCTACGTCTCCTACCTCAAGGGCCAGCTCGCGGAGCTCATCCAGGGTTACGGCCCGCTGGGAATCCTCTGGTTCGACGGGGAGTGGGAGGAGCCCTGGACGGAGGAGCGGGGAAGGGACCTCTACCGGTTCTGCCGCGGGCTGCAGCCCTCGCTGATCGTCAACAACCGCGTGGCCAAGGGCCGGGAGGACATGGCCGGCACCACGGCCGCCGGCGCCTTCGGGGGCGACTACGACACACCCGAGCAGCGGCTCGGCCGCTTCCAGGCGGACCGTGCGTGGGAGTCCTGCATCACGATCGGCCGGCAGTGGGCGTGGAAGCCCGACGAGGCGCTGAAGTCGCTCGACGAGTGCGTGCGGGCGCTCGTCACGTGCGCGGGCGGAGACGGCAACCTGCTGCTGAACGTGGGGCCGATGCCGACCGGCGAGATCGAGCCCCGCCAGGCCGCGCGGCTGCGCGGGATCGGCACCTGGCTCTGCGCCCACGGCGAGAGCGTCCGCGGCACCCGCGGCGGGCCGTTCCGGCCGGGACCGTGGGGTGTCAGCACCCACCGCGACCGCACCCTCTACCTCCACGTCCTCGACTGGCCGGCGGCGGGTCCCCTCGTTCTCCCTCCCCTCGAGCGGAGGGTTCTCGCCGGCGACGTCGTCGGCGGCGGAGCGGCGGAGGCGCGGCAAGGGACCGGCGGAACGGAGGTCCGGGTCAGGCCCGAGCACCGCCGCAGCCCCCTCACCGTCGTCCGCCTCGTGCTCGACGGCCCCGCGGGGACCCTGGCTCCGCGTTGAGACGGGTCGCGCCGCTCGTGCGCCGAAACGACTACCATTGGCCTGGAGGCACGCTCATGAGGCAGGGCAGAGGCCGGCGCGCGAGGCTCGGGACGGCGGCTCTCTTCGGGCTGGCGATGCTGGCGGCCGGGACCGGCTGCGGACGCCGGGCGCCGGACGTCCCCGGGCGCGAGGTGGTGACGCCCCTCCTGCAGCAGGAGGCCGACACGCTGAAGCGGGGAGGCGAGCAGCTCGACCCCGTCCTCCGGGTCAAGGCCACCTGGACGATCGAGGGGATCGACGTCACGGAGCGTCCCGGCGACGCCGACCGGCCCTGGGCCGGCACGATCCGCTTCAGGATCCGCAGCGAGACGAAGGACGAGCGGGGCGAGGTGACCGTGGACGAGTTCGAGCGCCGCTTCGACTACCTGTACGCGACGAGCCTGAAGGGCTGGATCTTCCAGATGCCCCCGTCCCCGGCGCCCTGACCTCGCATCGCCCCGCCGCCTGACCGCCTTTACTCTGCAGGCAGGCGTCGGAACAGCTCGAGCGCGAACGCGAGGTCCACGTTCCCGCCGGAGACGATGACGCCCACGCGGCGCCCGGCCACCTCCACCTTCCCCCGCAGGGCGGCGGCGAGGCCCAGGACGCCGGTCGGCTCCACCACGAGCTTCATCCGCTCCCACACGAACTTCATCGCGTGAACGAGGTCGTCGTCCGAGACCGTGACCATGTCGTCCACGTTCTCCAGGACGAGCGGGAAGGTCAGCCGCCCCAGGGAGGGCGTTCGGGCCCCGTCGGCGATGGTCGAGGGGTTGCTGACCGTGTGGAGCGTCCCCGTCTTGAACGAGCGCGTGGCGTCGTCGGCCAGCTCCGGCTCGACGCCGATCACGCGGCAGCGCGGGGCGAGCGCCCGCGCCGAGAGGGCGGACCCGGAGAGCAGCCCTCCCCCGCCGCAGCACACGAGGAGGACGTCGAGCTCGCCCACCTCCTCGATGAGCTCCTTCGACGCGGTCCCCTGGCCCGCGATGACGTCCTCGTGGTCGTAGGGGGGGATGAGCACGGGGTCGCCCTCGCGCCGCAGCCCCTCTGCGATCTCCTCGCGGTTCGCCGTCGCGGGGTCGTAGGCGACGATGCGCGCCCCGTACCCCTCGGTGGCCCGCCGCTTCGCGGCGGGGGCGTTCTCCGGCATGACGATCGTGGCCTGCGCGCCGAGGATCCGGCAGGCGAGGGTGATCGCCTGCGCGTGGTTGCCGGACGAGTAGGTCAGGATCCCCCGCTTCCGCTCGTCGGGCGAGAGCCTGGCGATCGCGTTGTAGGCCCCCCGGAACTTGAAGGCCCCCGCGCGCTGGAGGTTCTCGCACTTCAGGAAGAGCCGCGCCCCCAGCCGCGCGTCGAGCGTGCGCGACGTCGCGACCGGGGTCCGGTGGGCGACGCCCTGGAGCCTGTCCGCCGCCGCCTGCACGTCGTCGAACGTGACCACGGGGGGAAGCTACCAGAACCGGCCTCTGCTTTCACCCGGCCGGCGCCCTCCCGTTGCGGTGGCACGCCGACCCCGCGTTTGACGGGGGCGTTCGGGGGGCGATACGGTGCGAGGGCGGAGGAGCGATGAGCGACAGCGTGAGGAAGGTGGTCGTGCTCGGGGCGGGCATGGTGGGCGCGGCGATGGCGCGCGACCTGGCCGACGACTCCGGGCTGCGGGTGGACGTGGCCGACGTGCGGGCCGACGCGCTCGACCGCGTGGCCCAGCGGGCCCCGGTGGGCAAGGTGCGGGCCGACCTCGGCGACCCGGCGGCGGTGCGCCGCCTCGTGGCCGGCTACGACCTCGTGGTGGGGGCCCTGCCCAGCTTCATCGGGCGGGAGACCCTGCGCGCGGTGATCGAGGCGGGGCGCGACTGCGTCGACATCAGCTTCATGCCCGAGAACGCGCTCGAGCTCGACCCGCTCGCCCGCGAGCGCGGCACGACCGCGGTCGTGGACTGCGGGGTCGCGCCGGGCCTGTCGAACATGATGTGCGGGGCGGCGGCGGCGCGCCTTCTCCCCTGCGAGCGCCTCGAGATCTACGTGGGCGGCCTGCCCGTGGCCCGGCACTGGCCCTTCGACTACAAGGCCGGCTTCTCTCCCTGGGACGTGCTCGAGGAGTACACGCGGCCGGCACGGCTCGTCGAGCACGGGCGCATCGTGATCAAGGAGCCGCTCTCGGAGCCGGAGCTCATCGAGTTCCCCGGCGTCGGCACCCTCGAGGCATTCAACACCGACGGCCTGCGCAGCCTCGCCGACACCCTGAAGGCCCCGTTCATGAAGGAGAAGACGCTCCGCTGGCCCGGCCACGCCGAGCTCATGCGCGTCCTGCGGGACACCGGCTTCTTCTCGCTCGACCCCGTCGAGGTCAAGGGGCAGAAGGTCCGCCCGCGAGACCTCACCGCCGCCCTTCTCTTCCCGAAGTGGACCTTCGAGGAGGGGGAGGCGGACCTCACGGTCATGCGGGTCCGCGTCGAGGGGGTCGAGAACGGCGAGCGCGCCACGTACGCCTGGGACTTCGTCGACCGGTACCACGAGGGCACCGGCCTTCGCAGCATGTCCCGCTCGACCGGATACGTGGCGACGGCCGTCGCACGCCTGCTCCTGGCCGGCACCTTCCGCCGCCCCGGCGTCCACCCGCCGGAGACCCTGGGCGCGACGGCCGGGCTGCTCGACCGCGTGCTCGCCGACCTCGCCGCCCGCGGCGTCCGCTGCCGCGCGAGCGTCACGCGCTCCTCCGGCGAGGGAGGGCGCCCGGAAGCCTGAGCCTCGGCCCGCGACGGGCTTCGCGGCGGCGGCGCGCGTGCGGCAGCCGGCCCGCGCGAAGGTCGGGCCCGCAACTCGTTTCGAAACGAGTGGCGGGTCCCTGGGCTCCCGTCAGGGCGGCCCGGCGGCCGTCGGTCCGGACCTCACGCCCCGCGCGGCCGTCCGCCCGAAGAAGGCCCGGGCCTCGTAGTCGTTGTGGCGCCGGCAGCGCAGCTGGATGTTGCCGACGGTGGCCTCGCCGCCCACCGCGTACGGACGGACGTGGTGGAACTCGACGAAGGCGCGCTCGTTGCAGCGCCGACCGTCCGTGCCCACGAACGCGCAGCGCCCGAGGTCCCGCAGCCAGACGGCCCTCCTCACCTCCGCCGGGACGTGACGCGAGCCCGCCGCGGCGCCTCGCGAGGCACGGGGCGTCTCGGTTGCGGCGAACTTCGCCTTCGCCAGCTCGAGGAGAAGCGCGTCGAGCGCCCGGTCGAGGATGGCCGCGTCGTCCCCGGTGGGGATCGCGTGGCGCAGCATGTCCCGGGCCAGGCGCAGCTTCTCCAGAGTCTCGCCGCCGATCGTGACCTGGAGCCGGTAGCGGTCGGGGGAGAGCGCGGCGACCGCGGGCGAGGGGTGCCGGGGCAGGCCCGTGATGCGGACCGTCTCGACGGTGACCGTGCCGGAAGGGGCCGTCGGCGCCGGGCTCGGAGCTGGTGATTCCATCGGCGTCGCGCCGGACGCGAGCCCGCCGTTCGGGTTCGTCCCGGGGGGCGGGTTACCCCTGGCCACCGCGTCGGCCGATCCTGTCCCGGGCGGCACGAGACCTTCCGGTGCCGGGCCGGCCGGCGGCCCAGGGCTCGGCGAGGGCAGCTTCCGCAGGCTCGCTGACGCATCGGGCCGGGGCGACAGCCGGGCGACGATCGCCTCGACGTCCGCCCGGGGCTTGCCGCGGGCGGAATCGAGGATCACGCGGTGGTTCTCGAAGGTCAGGTGGGGGGCGAGGAGGCGGACGGTCGTGAGGTTCACGGCCCCCGAGCCGAGCAGGACGAGGACGAGCGGGAAGCGCCGCGCGGCGCGCGCCGCCTCGATGCGGTTGTACGCCTCGTGCTCGGAGAGGTGGAGGGCGTCGCGGCAGTAGGCGAAGAGCGACCCGTAGCCGGCGCGCAGGTGCAGGTCGCGCGTGTCGAGCTCGGCCAGGTGGGCCACGAGCTGAGCCGTCGCGTCGCGCTCCCGCCCGACCAGGCCCTTGAGCCGCGTCTCCAGCTCCTCGTCCGTCAGGTGCCGGAGCGAACAGAGGATCTCGTACGGCATGAGCCGTTCTACCAGCCTGGCCGGTCAGGTCAGGTCCGGACGGGGACGTCAGACGATCCTGACCGCCGCGCCCGCCCCGTTGCGGCCGACCTCCAGCCGCGCCGGCAGCCGCTCGGCCAGCTCGCGCACGTGGGTGACGATGCCGACCATGCGCTCGCCGCCGTGGAGGGTGTCCAGGGCGGAGACGACCGTGTCGAGGGTGTCGGAGTCCAGGGTACCGAAGCCCTCGTCGAGGAACAGCGACTCGAGAGCGTCGGCAGCCCTGGACTCGGCCCCCAGCTCGGTGAGGCTCTCGGCCAGGGCGAGGGCCAGGGCGAGCGATGCCAGGAAGGTCTCGCCGCCCGAGAGGGTGCGGACGGAGCGGATGGCGTCGCCGTTCCAGGCGTCGACGACGAAGAAGTCCTGGTCGGCGCGGGCGGCCGCCTCTTCCGTGCCCGAGCCCAGCCGGAGGGTGTAGCGGTCCTGGGAGAGCTTTCGGAGGTGACGGGAGCCGGCCTCGGCCAGGCGTGAGAGGGCCTCTTCCTGGACCCAGGCGATGAGCTCGTGGGCCTTCAGGTGGTCGGCGAGGGCCTTGGCGACGGCCGCCTCTGCTTCGAGGACGGTGCGCCTCTCCATGAGCTCGGCGGCGCGCACGAGGGCCTTTTCGGTCGCCTCGACGCCGTGGCGCAGCGTGGCGACCTTCGACTGGGCCGACGTAGCCTCCTTCTGCCGTTCGGATCTCAGGGGCTCGACGACGTCGGTTTCGTCCCGTCCGGTCCGGGGGGGAGGAGCTGGCCCCAGCCGTCCTTCGCCGCGAGCTGGCCCAGGGCGTGCTGAGCCTGCTCCAGGGCCCGGTCGGCTTCCGCTCGCTTCTTCTCGAGCTCCGCGATCCGGACCTGCAGGACGTCGCGCTGGGCCGTGGCGGCCGCAACCTCCCGGTCGAGCTTCGTGCGCTTCTGCTCGATCTCCTTCTGCCTGGCTTCCGTCTCGGCCCTGGCTCTCCTGGCGGCGTCGAGCGCCTGGGTCTCCTTCTCGATGCTGTCGACGAGCGCGGCGGCGGCGCCTTCCGCCGCTTCGAAACCGGCCTTCGTCAGGGCGGCTCGGGCTTCGGTGGCGAGGGTTCCGGCCTCCTTCTCCCGGGCCTCGGCCTGCCGGAGCTCGCGCTCCAGGCTCTCGGCTCTCGCCTTCTTCTGCTCCTTCGTCAGGCGGGCCTGCTGGAGCTTCTCCTGCGCGGCTCGTGCGGCGGCTTCGGCCTTCCGGACCCTCGTCTCGACCGCGTCGAGAGCGGGCTCCTTGCCCTTCGGGACCGTCTTCACCTCCTGGGCGCAGACGGGGCAAGGGTCGCCGGGCTTGAGGCCCTGGCGGAGGGCGAGGGCGGCGTGCTCGCGGTGCGCCGCCTCCTTCTCGGCTCGCGTGGCGCTCTCCGCTGCCCTGGCGTCGGCTTCGGCTCTCTCCAGTCCGGGGAGGGCCTTCTCCTCGTCGGCGACGGCGCTCCTGGCCTCGTCGAGGTCCCTTCGCTTGTCGGCAACGGCGCTCACGGCCTTCTTCCGGCCCTGGTCGAGGTTGACGAGCTGCTCGGCCCGGGGCTTCGCGGCCAGGAGGGCGGCGTGGCGGCCCTCGTCGAAGCCGTGCGCGTCCTTCCGGGCCTCGAGCTTCTCGAGCTCGGCGTCGAGGGCCTTCCTCGACTGGCCGGCGCTGTCGAGGGTGGCCTTCGCGGCCTCGAGGCCCCTCGCTTCGCCCTCGTGGTCCTTCGCGAGGCTCGCCTGCTCCCTCCTCAGGCCGCGCGCCTGCTGGGCGAGGGTGGCGGCCTCGGCGAGGAACTGGAGCGACGCCTCGGCCCGTCTTGCGCCGGTCTCGGCCGCCTCCAGCTCCGCCTTCTTCTGCTCGAGCGTCTCCTGCCTGGCGCTCGCGAAGTCGATCTCGAGCTGGCGCTTGATGAAGTCGGCTTCGCTCCTCGCGGAGGCGCTTCTCTGGTTGGCGAGCTGCTGCATGCGCTCGTAGACGCCGAGGCTCAGGAGGGCGACCAGGATCTTCCGCCGCTCCTTCGGCTCGCCCTTCAGGAACGCGTCGAACTGGCCCTGAGGGAGGACGACGGAGCGCGTGAAGCCGTCGTAGTCGAGGCCGAGGATGCGCTCGACCTCGGCCCGTATCTCCTTGACGCGGTCGGCCACGGGCTCGGCGGTTCCCCCCGTGACGCGCTCGAGACGCTGCTGGGAGGGCTTGTCGGGGCGGGCGGTGCGGACGACCCGGTAGCTCTGCTTGCCGACGGCGAACTCGAGCATGACCGAGAGGCGCTCCTTGCCGTGGCTGATGAGCTGCTTGTAGTCGTCGCCCACGCGGGGGACCTGGCCGTAGAGGGCGAAGACGAGGGCGTCGATCAGGGACGACTTGCCGGCGCCGGTGGGGCCGGTGATGGCGAACAGATCGAGGCCGGAGAAGTCGATGTCGAGCCTGTCGCGGAAGGAGGTGAAGCCCTCGAGGCTCAGCTTCAGCGGCCTCACTTCGTCGCCTCTTCGTGGATCCGGTCGAAGAGCTGCCGCAGCTCCGCCGGAGGCGGGGCCTGGTGGCGGTGCTCGTAGTAGGCGGCGAAGAGCTGGGCGGGGGCGAGCTTGACCCGGCCCCTGCCGCGCTCCGGCTGCGCGGTGCCTGCGTCGCGGGGGTGGTCCACCGTGACGTCGAGGGCGTTCGGGAGCAGCTCCTTGACGCGGTCGGCGAGGCCGGGCGTGGGCGCTTCGGCCTTCACCCTGACGCGGAGGTAGTCGTCGGCCCATGCGTCGGCCGAGCGCTGCAGCTCGTCGAAGGTGGCTTCGACCGTCCTGAGCCTTCGGCCGGCGGCGATCGGGACGATCTCGATCCTCGGCGCCTGCCGGGGCTGCGCCTCCATCACGACGACGCTCTTCTCCTGCTGCTCCTCGCCGAAGTCGAGCTCGATGAGGGAGCCGGGGTAGAAGGTCTTCGCGGGGGCCAGGACCTCCTGGGGGCGGTGAAGGTGGCCGAGGCCGATGTACTGGACGCCCGAGGGGAGCTGCTGGGGGTTGACGCCGTAGGTGTCGCCGAGGTGCAGCTCGCGCTCCCCCGTCCCGACGCGGGCGCCGTCCACGAGAAGGTGGGCGAGGACGAGGTTGACGGTGTCCGCCGGCAGGCCCTTCGTCAGGGCGGCCAGGATGTCCTCGATGCGCTTCGAGTAGCTGTCGTACCACTTCCGCTCGGCGTCCATCACCGTGCAGGCGTCCACGACCCGTCGCTCCGGGACGAACGGAAGGACCGCAACCCTCGCTTCCTCCTTCCCGTCACGCGAGGGGAGACGCACGACGCCTCCCTGCTCCGGGGGCCGCACCTCGGAGCGGACGTGGATCCGGAGGCCCTCGAGGAGGCTCGCGAGGGCGGCGAGCTTTCGCGGGTGGTCGTGGTTGCCGGCGATGAGGACGCAGGAGATCCGCTCCGGGACGAGGCGGGCGAAGAAATCGTAGACGAGCTTCTCGGCCTCCGGGGGCGGCGCCGGCGAGTCGAAGACGTCCCCGGCCACGAGGACGGCGTCCACTCGCCGATCGATCGCAACCGCGGCGACCTGCTCGAGTGCCTTCGCGTGCTCGTCCATCCGCGACCGGCCCCGCAGCGGCTTCCCGACGTGCCAGTCGGCGGTATGGAGGAAGCGCACGTCAGATCTCCCGGAACCCGGCGAAGGGGTCGGCCCCGGCCTCCGCCGCCACCTCGCTCTTGCGCGTGGCCCAGGCCGGGAACGGGAAGCGCACGAGGAGGGGCGTCGGGATCTCGGGCTGCAGGACGATCATGGTGCCCGGCTTGAGGATCCCGGCCCGCCCGCGGCCGGCGGCGGTGAGGAAGCCGTACTCCGGCCGCTCGGCCTCGGCCGCGTCGAGGCGGCCCACGACCCGCAGCGACGCGTTCGCCACGATGCGTCCCTCGACCTCGGAGGCCGTCTGCTGCGCGCCGATGAGCACGATGCCGAGGCTCCGCCCGCGCTCGGAGATGTCGAGGAGGACCTCCTTGATCGGGCCGCTCCCCTCGCGGGGGGCGTACTTGTTCAGCTCGTCGAGGACGACGAAGACGAGCGGCCGCGCCGTGCCGAGCGCCTCCTTCTCCTCGAACATGCGCTTGAGAACGGCGCCGACCACGAAGCGCTTGGCCCGGTCGTGGAGCGAGTGGATGTCCACGACGCTGAGCTGCGTCCGCTTCCAGTCGAGGACGTGCTCCGCCCGCTTGCCCACGTCCTTGCCGCGGACGAGGTGCCCGACGTGCTTCGCCGCGGCGTGGAGCCGCCGTTCGAAGGCGGCGACCGTGCCTGCCGCCGCCGGCCGCGACCACCGCTCGGCGAGGCTCTCGTCGCCGTCGGGGTGATCGGCGAGGGCCTCCACCAGGTCGTCGAAGGTCTCGATCCTCCGCCCCTCGATCTCGATCCACGCGTCCTTCGCGGCCCCCTTCGCGGCGGCCGCGGCCGCGAGCTTCGCCTCGATGCGGTCCACCACGAAGCTGAGCTGGCTGGCCGTGTCGTCGGCCTCGGCGAAGAGGAACCGCAGGAGCCGCTCCTGCACCACCTCGCGGATCGTCCAGAAGAAGGCCTGGACCCCCTCGCCCCGGCTCCCCGTGGCCGGCAGGCGCTCGGCCGAGCCCTTCCGCACCGGGGCCAGGATCTGCACGCTGCCGAAGCTCTCCGCGGGCAGGCCCATCCTCGCGTAGGCCTGGCGGTCCTCGCCCTTCAGCCTCGCGTTCGCCTGGTCGAGGAAGAGGAGGTCCTCGCCCTTCACGTTGAAGACGAGGGCGTGGGTATTGGCCGTCTCGCCCCCGAGCGCCCCGCTCGTCAAGAGGCTGTGGAGGAGGAAGGTCGCGTAGCTCGTCTTGGTGGCGACGCCGGAGATGCCCGAGATGTTGACGTGGGCGCCGCGCGAGCCGTCGAGGAAGTCGAGGTTGGCGAAGACGGGCTCGCCGTCGCGCGAGAGGCCGATCGGGACCTTGCGCTCCATCCCGTCGAAGAAGAGGGCCTGGTCGCGCCGCAGGCCGGTGGCCCGCCGCACCTCCTGCCCGGGGCGCGGAGGCACGAAGATCTCGGGCTCGACGCGGGTGACCTTCACGTGGGCGGCCTGGGCCACGGTCGCGGGCAGGACGCCCTTCTCGACGAGGAAGACGTCGGAGTCGAACCGCGCGCCCTCGTGGCGAGCGCGGACGAGGTCGACCACGCCGAAGAGGCGCACCTCGGTCCCGTCCGGCAGCGGTGTCGTCACCTCGACCACGTCGTCGAGCTGGAGGTATTGCCCCTCTTCGACCGCCACCCAGAACTCGAGGGGCATCGCGTCGAGGGTGCCGAGGACGCGTCCGACGCTCGTGCTCACGCCGTCACCTCGCTGTGCAGCTGCGCCTCGATCGCGCGCCGCACGAACGCGGCGTCGCCGAGGAGGTGCTTGAGACGGGCCTCGAGCCCGCCGATCGGGAACAGGTTCTGGGGAGCGCGCGGGTCGCGCATGGGGTCGGACGCGAAGCGGGGCATCTCCCGGGCCGAGAGGTCGGCCAGCCACCGTGACTCCTCGAGGCCGCGGGAAGCCGGCGCCTCCAGCCGGGCGACGCCGGTGAGCGGCGTCTCGATGGCCCGCCCCCGGGCGATCCTCACGTACCACGAGTAGCGCGGCTCGCGGCCCTCGATCAGGAAGACCGGCGTGCGCTCTCCCACCTCGAGCCGCGCGAGGAGCGCGTGAGCGGCGGGGTCGAGGTAGTTGCGCAGGAGGCGCTTCACGAAGCCGACCACGCGGCCGCGCGCGGCGGCGGTCAGGAAGGAGAGCGGCCCGTCGAGGACCACCACGTCGACCTCGGCCGAGAGCCGCTCGGCGAGGCCCGCCTCGGTCTCCCGCATCGCCTTCTGCAGGCCGTCCACTGGCGCGACCGGCGTGTTGTCGGGCTCCGAGCGGGGCTCGAACACGAGCGGCTGCCCCCCGTCGATCGGGGCGAGGAACGCCTCGAGCCGCAGGCCCCCGCCCGTGACCGCGACCCGGCCGACCGTCTCGTGCGCGACGCGGGCCACGCCATCGACGAGCACGGTGCCCACGCCGAGGGAGCCGAAGAGGCCGAACACCGTCCGCTCCCGGTCCCCCACGAGGAGCCGGTGCTCGATCCGGCGCACGCCGTCCACGAAAGCGATGATCCGGGGCCGGGCCGCCGGGGCCGGGCGGATCGCCGACCAGGCCGACGACTCGACCCGGATGTCGACCGCGGCCGGCTCGGCCTCCTCGATGAGCTGGACCATGCCCTCGTACTCGGCCGCCCAGGGGTCGATCCGCAGCGTGGTTCCGTTCGCCATGCCCCCGGCAGTCTAGCGCGAGGGCCGTCCCCCTCGGGTCCGGCGGGCTCTGATAACATCGGCCGTGAATGACCTCCCGCCGGATCCTGGCCGCGCTGTGCCTGGGGCTTCTCACCGTCGCGAGCAGCCGTGCGATCGCCGCTGACGCGCTCGTGGTGGACCCCGCCGACCCCCGCCTCGCGACCCGGCCGGACCTCGTGGCGACGCTGACCGCGACCGCGCACGGGTACTTCCGGTTCGTGAACGCGGGCTTCGCGGCCGAGACCTGCCGCCTGTTCGCGGAGGTGGCGGCGTCCCTGCCGGAGGTCAACCTGCACGGCGACGCCCACGTCGAGCAGTACGCGGTGACGAGCCTCGGCCGGGGTCTCAGCGACTTCGACGACTGCACGCGCGGCGAGGCCGTCATCGACCTCGTCCGCTTCGGCTCGTCGCTCCTCCTCGCGGCCCGTCAGAAAGGCTGGTCGGCCGAGGAGTGGCGCTTCGTGCGCGAGTTCCTCCGGGGCTACCGGGACGGGCTGCGCGGCGGGCTGCGCACCGTACCCACGCCCCAGCTCGTCACCCGGACCCGGGCCGGCTTCAAGTGGGACCACGCCCCGGCCCTGCGGCAGGCGCACGCGCTCATCGACCAGGCCCCGCTGCCGAACGACGTCTTCGCGGACGGCGTCGCCCGGTTCGTCGAGCTCGTGAGGTTCGGGCGCGAGCTGCCCGCGAGCTTCTTCGCCGTCAAGAGGGTCGGTGCCCTCACCATGGGCGTGGGGAGCGCGCTCGACGAGAAGTACCTGCTCCTCTTCGAGGGCTTCTCCCCCGGCCCCGAGGACGACCTGATCGTCGAGGCCAAGCAGATCCGCGAGCTCACGGGCAACCCCTGCGTCCGCACCGACGTGGGGGCCTCTCGCGTCCTCGACGGGGAGCGACTCATCGCCTACGAGCCCTTCGGCTACGCGGCGGTCGTCCCCCACGGGAGCAAGTTCTTCTGGATGCACGACTGGACCGACGACTACCAGGAGGCGTCCATCCGCTCGGTGATCCAGTCGCCGCGGGACCTTCGCGAGGTCGCTTACGACGCCGGCCTGCAAATGGGTCGGGCCCACCCGAAGGCACCGGACGGGAGCACGCCGGAGAAGACGCGACGGGCGGTCCTGAAATCGCTCGACGCCAACGAGGCCCGGGTCCGTCTCGCGATCGGCGAGATGGCGCAGCGGTCCGAGGCGGCGTGGGGGGCTTTCAAGCAGAAGGCCAGGACGGCTCCGTAGTCCAGCACCACAGCCAGCCGGGGGTTTGGGGGGGCGGAGCCCCCCCATCTAAGAGGAAGCTGGCAACGGGCCGTTCGGCTTTGATGGCTGCTACTCCCCGGCGGGCAGGACTACGAGGCTCTCAACCGGGCTCGACCAGGGGCTTTCGGGAGGGCCTTCCCTGAACGGGACGGCCTTGCGTAACGGGGCTGAAGCCAACGAAACAGCCACAGACAGTTCCGGGGGGAATGCGGAGCATTCCCCCGGGGCGGAGATGCGTCAGCCACACATAGACCCGCACGTGGTCCTTCCCGTCCTGCACGTCGACGAGGTCCGTGAAGCGGACCGCGCCGAGGGCGCCGGCGAGGGCGGCGGTGTGGATCCGCCCGTCCTTGTCGGGCAGCGCCTGCATCGCGAGGTGCAGGGGGACGTTGACGGAGACGTTCTCCTTCTTCCCCGACACGTGGACGCGGAGCGACTGGCCCTCCTTGGTGATCACGACCTGCTCGTCGCGCTCCTCCACGCGGACGAGCTCGCAGTCGGGAGCCGCGGCGAGCGCCTCGAGCACCTCGCGCGCGAGGCCGACGTGCTCGAGCACCTCGTGGTTCGGGATGCGCAGCTTGTCCGCGGGGGCTACGACGGGGGCCAGGGTCAGCGCGGCCTGCGCCAGGACGAGGGGCACCGGGACCACGATCCGGTGGCCGTCCGGTCCCCCCTCGCGCACGTCCACCACCACGATCCCCAGGCTGGCCACGGTGGCCAGGATCGCGATCGGTATGCCCAGGATCACGGCCAGCTTGGTCATGAAGCCCTACTTTCCCGCCGGACCCGGCGCGTTCTGCTCGTCGATCCAGACCCGCACGCTCGTCTCGTCGTCCTTGACGCGCACGATGTCGCCGCGCCGCTTCTGCAGCTCCGCGACCGCCGCCTGGATGTTCGCCTCCTCGCCCTCGCCGGAGAGCAGCGCGTCCACGAGGCTCACCGGCACCTCGACCCGCACCTCCTCGCCCTTCGACGGCTTGCCTTCCTTGTCCGTCTTCGCCTTCTTGTCCACGAACACCTGGACGAGGTCGCCCTTGCGCATCACCCGGACGTTCTCCTCCTCGGACTCGACGGTGACGAGCTCGGCGTCGCCGGCCTCGGCCAGGGCCTTCCAGGCCTTGCGCAGGTCGGCCATCTTCATCCCGTGCTCCTCGCCGAGGTGGATCTTCCCGTGCTTCTCGATCATCTCTGGCGAGGCCTTGAGGACGGCCTCGACCACGGTCATCGGCAGGTTGACGGCGACCCTCTCCGCTTTCTTCGCCTCTTCGACCCGGACGTGCAGCCAGGCCGTCCCGGTCTGGGCCGCGGCCTGGGCCGCGGGCAGGACCGAGAGGGCCAGGAGGCCGACGCCCGACAGGATGCTCTTCCTCATGGACTTGCCCTCCGCTCGGGCCGGATCCAGCCGGCCGCCTTCACACTCCCTTACGCACGAGCCGCAACCGGGGTTCTGGAAACTTGGCGTCCAAACCACTGGATTCCGGGGCCTTGGGGCCGCGCCGGCGCGCGGAGCGCTCGCTGGAGGCTGGCAGTTCTGACGGGTTGACGGCGGGCTCCGGCCCGGACCATGCTTCCGGTGCGCCTGCCGGACGGGCGATCTCTCGATCACAAAGGAGAAGGCAATGACCCTCAAGGAGAAGTACGCCGCCGCGCTGAAGCTCGGCGAGGAGTTGAAAGTCAAGGGCAGCGACGTGAAGGAAGAGGGCGGAAAGCTGATCATCAAGGGCCTGGCGGAGTACGGGATCGACCGGGACCACCTCTGGGACCTCATCAAGAAGCAGACCGGCTGGGAGAAGGAGGTCGTCGCCGACATCAAGGTCGAGAAGACCGACGTCTACGGCCACTGGACCGTGAAGCCCGGCGAGAGCCTCTCGAAGATCGCCAAGGACGTCTACGACAACGCCGGTCAGTACATGAAGATCTACGAGGCCAACAAGGCCACGATCGGCGCCAACCCCGACCTCATCAAGCCGGGCCAGAAGCTCGTCCTGCCGAACAAGTAGCGGCTTTTCGCCGCCGGACCGGGGACGGACCGCGCACCGCGGCCGTCCCCTTCGTGTTTCCTCCCCGGGCGCGGCTCCCTTAGACTGGCCGCCATGACGGGAGACGGTCGACGGGAGCTGTGGCTCGTCCGCCACGGCGAGACCCCGGCCAGCCGGGGACGCAGCCTGGCCGGGTGGGCGGACGTGCCCCTCACCGACCGGGGCGAGACGCAAGCCTCGGCCCTGCGGCCGGTCCTGGCCGGCGAGCGGTTCGAGGGGGTCTGGTCCTCCGACCTGCGGCGCGCCGTCTCCACGGCCCGCCTCGCCTGGGGCGAGCCCCGCCAGGACACGCGCCTGCGCGAGATGAGCTTCGGGACGCTCGAAGGGCGGCCGTGGGAAACCATGGACCCTCGGCTCCAGGAGGGCCTCGTCCGGTTCGAGGGCTTCGCCGCACCGGGCGGGGAGAGCTTCGACGAGCTGCGCGCGCGCGTCTTCTCGTTCCTGGACGGGCTCGTCGCGGGGCGCCACCTCGTCTTCACCCACGGGGGCGTCGTGCGCCTGCTGTCGCGCGAGGTGGGCGAGGACCACTTCGTGCCGACGGGGACGCTGCTCGTCGTGGACTGGGACGCGCGCCGGCTCCTGTCGCGGCGCGACGGCGAGGGAGAGGCGAGCCGGGGCCTGCCGACGCCGGCCCCGGCGGGGGAGGAGCGATGAAGCGGCGGGCCTTCGTGGGCTGCGGGGCGGTGGCGGGGGTGGCGGCGCTCGTCCGGCCGGGAGCGGCGGCCGGGAGCGCGGCGGCGGAACCGGTGGCCGTCCCCTCGTTCGAGTTCGACGAGGCCACGGTCGCGGATCTCCAGAAGCGGATGGCCGCGGGCGAGCTGACCGCCCGGCGCCTGACGGAGGCCCACCTCGCAAGGATCGCGGCCCTCGACCGGCAGGGGCCCGAGCTCGGCAGCGTGATCGAGACGAACCCCGAGGCGCTCGAGGTCGCCGACGCCCTCGACGCGGAGCGCCGGGCGAAGGGCCCGCGGGGGCCTCTGCACGGGATCCCCGTCCTCGTGAAGGACAACGTGGACACGGCGGACCGGATGACCACCACGGCCGGCTCGCTCGCCCTCGAGGGCTCCGTCCCGCCGCGCGACTCCGGCGTCGCCGCGCGCCTGCGCGAGGCGGGGGCGGTCCTCCTCGGCAAGGCCAACCTGTCGGAGTGGGCGAACTTCCGCTCGTCGCGCTCGGTCTCCGGCTGGAGCGCGCGGGGCGGGCAGTGCCGCAACCCCTACGCGCTCGATCGCAACCCGTGCGGCTCGAGCTCGGGCTCGGGCGTGGCGGTCTCCGCGAGCCTCGTCCCCCTCGCGGTGGGCACGGAGACGGACGGGTCGATCGTCTGCCCCTCGACGAACTGCGGCATCGTCGGGATCAAGCCGACGGTCGGTCTCGTGAGCCGGGCCGGGATCATCCCGATCTCGCACACGCAGGACACGGCGGGACCGATGGCGCGGACGGTGGCCGACGCGGCGGCGCTCCTCGCCGCGCTCGCCGGCGTGGATCCCCGCGATCCGGCCACCGCCCAAGCGCAGGGTCGTGGCGCGGACTTCCTCGAGGCCCTCGATCCGGACGGCCTGCGCGGTGCCCGCATCGGCGTCGCCCGCAACCTGGCCGGCTTCCACCCGGACACCGACCGGCTCTTCGAGGAGGCGGTCGCCGAGATGAAGCGGCGCGGGGCCGAGGTCGTGGACCCGGCCGACGTGCCCAACGTCAAGGAGCTGGGCGACCCCGAGTTCGAGGTCATGCTGTACGAGTTCAAGGCCGGCCTCGAGGCGTACCTCGCCTCGCTCGGCCCGAAGGCCCCGGTGAAGACCCTCGCCGACGCCATCGCGTTCAACGAGAGGAGCCGGGAGCGCGAGATGCCCTTCTTCGGCCAGGAGGTCTTCCTGAAGGCCCAGGAGAAGGGGCCGCTCACGACCCCCGCCTATCTCGAAGCCCTGGAGAAGTGCCGGCGCCTCTCGCGGAAGGAGGGGCTCGACGCCGTCCTCGACCGGCACCGCCTCGACGCCCTCGTCGCCCCGACCGGCGCGCCCGCCTGGGTCATCGACCCCGTGAGCGGCGACCACTTCGTGGGCGGCAACTCGACGCCGGCCGCGGTCTCCGGCTACCCCAGCCTCAGCGTCCCGATGGGCTTCGTGTTCGGCCTGCCGGTCGGCCTGTCGTTCATCGGGCGGGCCTGGAGCGAGGCCCTTCTCGTCCGGCTCGCCTTCGCCTTCGAGCAGTCGACCCGGCACCGGCACCCACCGCGGTTCCTGCGCACCGCCCAGCTGGCCTGAGGCGGGCGGCCGGAAGAAGGCCGCGCGCGACGATTTCCAGAACCCCGGCGCCCGTGCCTGCGTTCGGGGTCACAGGGGAAGCCCTGTTGTCTCTGCTACCATCGGTGACGATGATCGGCCAGGCCGTCAAGCACTACCAGGTGGAGGAGCTGCTGGGGGAAGGCGGCATGGGCGTCGTCTACAAGGCCCGCGACACCCGCCTGGGACGGGCGGTGGCCCTCAAGGTGCTCCCGCCCGAGTTCACGCGGGACGAGGAGCGCAAGGGGCGCTTCCTCCGGGAGGCACGGGCGGCGGCGGCCGTGACCCACCCCGCGATCGCCCAGGTCTACGACGTCGACGAGGGGCCGGAAGGCCTCTTCATCGCAATGGAGCTCGTCGAGGGCAAGACGGTGAAGGCCCTCATCCAGGGGCGCGAGCTCGACCTCCTCGGGGCGCTCGAGATCGCCCAGCAGGTCGGCTCCGGGCTCCAGAAGGCCCACGAGGCCGGCGTCGTCCACCGCGACATCAAGCCCGAGAACATCGTGGTGACCCCCGACGGCCACGCCAAGGTCCTCGACTTCGGCCTGGCCAAGCTGCTCGAGCCGACGGCTCCGCAGGCGCCGGAGGGCATCTCCCACATGGAGACGCTCGCCAAGACGCAGGCGGGCTTCGTCCTCGGCACCCTGCGCTACATGAGCCCGGAGCAGGCGCGGGGCCAGGCCGTGGACCACCGCAGCGACATCTTCTCGCTCGGCATCGTGCTCTACGAGATGGTGACCGGGCAGCTGCCGTTCTCCGGCGGCACCGCCCTCGACACGCTCCACGCGATCGCCTACGAGGAGACGCGGCCGGTGACGGCCCTGCGGCCGAACCTGCCGCCCTCGCTCCAGCGGGTGGTGACCCGCTGCCTCCGCAAGCGTCCCCAGGACCGCTACCCGGAGGCGAAGGAGCTGGTCGGCGAGCTCAAGGCCGTCCAGCGCGAGGTGGAGAGCGGCATCTCCAGCAAGGCCCCGCTCGGCGCGCGGCTCCAGGAGCAGTGGGCCTCGCTGCGCGACCGCCCGCTCGGCGAGTGGCTCCTGCCCGCGGCCGTCCTCGTGGTCGCCCTCGCCGTGCTGCTGTCCGTCTTCTTCCGGCCCTCCGCCGGGAGCGTCGGCTCCGGCCTCGTGTTCCCGGTCGTCGCCGCGCTCCTCGTGTGGCGCCGCTTCCGCAACCGGCGGCTCCGGCTCGCCCGGCGCTTCGTGGCCAAGCTGAAGAAGCTGCCCGAGGTCCGGCTCGTCGCCCTCGACGGCATGCGCTTCACCGTCGTGGCCGACCGCGCGCAGGCGAAGACCTACGTACGCGCCAACGCGCTCCTCGACGCCGTGAACGCCAGCATGTTCTTCGGCGATCCCTTCTCCCTGGTGATCCGGGAGGAGGTGACGCCGCAGGAGGAGAAGGCCCTGCTGTCCGGCCCCGGGGTCCTCTACGTGCGGGACGACCAGGCGCCGGCGTCTGCCCGGCCGGTCCGCTTGACCTGCCGTGCCGCGTTTCCGGTAGAGTAGTCGAAGCGGGTCTATTGGCCCGCCTGGCCGGCCCGGGGTTCCGGACCGGCATCCAGGAGGAGAACTGAATGAAGACGATTGCCAAGCTGGGCCTCGCCCTCGCCCTGATCGTGGGCTTCGTGGCCAGCGCCACGGCCGGTGACGAGACGACGGTGACCGGCAAGATCATGTGCGCGAAGTGCACGCTCAAGAAGGCGGACGCGAAGGAGTGCCAGGACGTGCTCGTCGTGAAGGACGGCGACAAGACGGCCGAGTACTACGTCGAGAAGAACGACGTCGCCAAGGCGTTCGGCCACGCAGTGCGAGGGCGAGAAGCCGGCGGTGGTGACGGGCAAGGTGACGGAGAAGGACGGCAAGAAGTGGATCTCCGCCACCAAGATGGAAGAGCCGAAGAAGAGCTAGTCCCTCGTGCGCTCGAGCGGCCGGGCGCCCGACCTGGCTCCGGCGCCGGCCGCTCGAGGCACGAGTTCTCGAAGGCCTCGGGGAAGGCCGGTCCCCCTGGTCCAGTCCCCGGGATGAGGGACTACGAAGCCCTGACCCGCCCGTAGAGAGCCATCAGCCTTCCGATGGCCTCGTCCCGCTCGAAGCGCGGCGGGTACTCGACGCGCCGGCTCACCGCCTCGCCGAGGGCGCGGGCCAGCGCCTCCACGTCCCCCCAGCGCACGAGCCCCGGCCCCGGGTGCCACTCCGCGACCCCGCCGGACTCCCACGAGGCGACCGGCACCCCGAAGCGCAACGCCTCCAGGCCGACGATGCCGAAGGGCTCCTGCCAGCGCGACGGCATCACGAGCGCCCGCGCCCTGCGGTACACGCCCGAGAGGCGGTCGCGGTCCACCCAGCCCAGGACCTCGAGACCGGAACCGTCCTTCCCTGCCGCCCCCGCGAGCTCGGCCCGGAGGGGCCCGGTCCCGGCGATCACGAGCGGCAGGTCGACGCCCGAGCGCCGCCAGGCCGCCACGGCGTCCCGCACGCCCTTCGCCTCCGCCAGGCGTCCCACGAACAGCACGGCCGGCGGGCCGCTCGGGCTCGCCCGCGGGTCGAGGCCGTGCACGAACGGCGGGACGACGTGCACCTGGCGGGCCGGGACCCCGGCCGCCACGAGCTCCTCGCGCATGTAGCGCGAGAGGACGGTGAGCGGGAGGCGGCGCGCGGCCGCGAGGCGCCGCTCGGTGAGGGCGTGGACCTCGTGGAAGTAGGCCTGGTCCACGAAGCACGAGGAGCAGAGCTCGCGCGTCATGGGGCGCCGGCACACCTCGCCGGAGAGCGTCCACTTGCCGCGGGTCGGGCAGAAGAAGCGGTGGTCCTGCACGGTGAGGACCGCGCCCCCTCGCCTCGCCGCCCAGTCGAGGACGGTGGGGTTCGTCACGTTGTGGACGTGCACCACGTCGGGGGCGAAGGCGGCCGCCAGCTCCTCGAGCTCGACCGGCACCTCCCCGCGGGCCTCGAGCCCCGGCCGGATCGCCACCGCGCACGGGGCTCGGGCCGACCCGTCGTCCTCGCCCACGACCAGCCGCAGCTCGTGGTCGCGCGCGAGGCCGTCGAGGATCCCGAGCATCCACGTGTAGGCCCCGCCCCGGTCGGTGAGCCGGTCGGCCACGTGCAGGAGCCGCATCGGCCCCAGCATAGCCCGGGCGGCCTGGCCGCGGGCGCCGGGCCGAGAAGGTGGCGTTGCGACCGCAGGTCCGCGCCCGCCGGGGGCGGAGTGTAAGCTTGGAGGCATGACCCTTCCGTCGGAGCGCAGGTACCGGCTCCTCCTCGAGCTCTCGCAGAGGATCAGCCGCACGCTCGACCTTCAGCGGGTCCTGGACGACCTGCTGCGGGTGCTCCGCTCCACGATCGCCTACGACGCCGCGGGCGTCTTCGTGCTGAACCGGGCGGTGCCCCTCCTCCACCGCGGCGACCCCAACCTGATCGCGGGCATGGTCCAGGTCGGCTTCGACCACCCGCGCGCGGACGACCCGATGCTCCGCTCCGGCCGGGGCATCATCGGCCACGTGATCCACACCGGTGCCACCGCGAACGTGCCCGACGTGCTCCAGGACCCGCGCTACGTGGCGGGCCGGCAGCTGACCCGCTCGGAGCTGGCCGTGCCGGTGGTCAGCGAGTCGGGGGTCATCGGCTGCCTCAACGTGGAGAGCGACCGGCCGGCCGCGTTCTCGCCCGACGACGCGGAGCTGCTCGAGTTCTTCGCGAGCGCCGCCGCCGTCTCGATCGAGAAGGCGCTCCTCCACCGCCAGGTCCTCGACAAGCAGCGGATCGAGGACCAGCTCAGGGTCGCGCGGGAGGTGCAGTCCGGCCTCCTCCCCGTCGCGCCCCCCGAGCTGGCCGGCTACGACATCGCCGCGGTGAACCTGCCCACCTGGGCCATCGGCGGGGACTACTACGACTACGTCCCGCTCGAGGGGGGCCGCCTCGGCCTGGTGGTGGCCGACGTGTCGGGCAAGGGCATCCCCGCCGCCCTCATCATGGCCACGTTCCGCGCCGCGCTGCGCACCGAGATGCGGCGCCAGGCGGACCTGTGCGCGGTGGCCGCCCAGCTCAACCGCGTGGTGCTCGAGTCCCGCGACGCCGCGCGCTTCGTGACCGCGGCGTACGGGGTGCTGGACCCGGCGAGCGGCCGGCTCACCTACGTGAACTGCGGCCACAACCCGCCGCTCGTCCTTCGAGGCGCGGGCGGCCGGGAGGCCCTGAAGAGCGGCGGGCCCGCCCTGGGCCTCTTCGAGCAGGGGGCCTTCGAGGCCGACACGGCGACGCTCGCCCGCGGGGACAGCCTGGTCCTCTACACGGACGGGGTCGTGGAGCCCACGGACGGCCGCGACGACGAGTTCGGGGTCGACCGGCTGGAGGCCGCCGTCCGCTCGGCCTCGGGCCGGCCGGCGGCCGCGGCCCTGCGCTCCGTCATCGAGACCACCCGCGCCTTCTCGGGCCAGGACCAGTACGACGACGACTTCACGCTCGTCGTGGTGCGGCGGACGGCCGGGTAGGCGTCGGGCGGAACATCCCGCGCCTGTGCTACGTTGCTTGACGGGAGGGCTGATGGGGCTGGGAGTTCTCGTTCTCGCCGGCGTGCTGGCCGCCGCCGCGCCGACCGGGGGGACGGGCACGCTCGTCGTCCTCAACAAGTCCGAGGCCACGGCCTCGCTCATCGACCTCGCGAGCGGCATCGCGGTCGCCACCCTGCCCACCGGCCACGGGCCCCACGAGGTGGCCGCCTCCCCCGACGGCCGGACCGCGGTGGCCACGAACTACGGCACGCGCGAGGAGGCGGGGTCCAGCCTGACCGTGATCGAGGTGGCCGCGGCCCGGGTGGTCCGGACGATCGAGCTCGGCCCCGGCCGCCGTCCCCACGGCGTGCGCTTCGTGGACGGCGAGCGCGTGCTTGTCACGGCGGAGGGCTCGAAGGCCCTGCTCGTCGTGAACGTCGTGAAGGGAGCGGTCGAGAAGGTCGTCGAGACCGGGCAGGAGGTCTCCCACATGGTCGCGGCAACCCCCGACGGGACGCGCGCCTTCGTGGCGAACATCGGCTCCGGCACCGTGACCGCGATCGACCTCGCGGCCGGGAAGGTCCTGGCCCGGATCGCCACCGGCAAGGGCACCGAGGGCATCGCCGTGGCGCCGGGAGGCGCGGAGGTGTGGGCGACCAACCGGGAGGCCGACACCGTCAGCGTCGTGGACGCGTCGAGCCTGAAGGTGGTGGCGGAGCTCCCGGCGGCGTCGTTCCCGATCCGGGTCGCCTTCACCCCGGACGGCCGGCGCGCGCTCGTCAGCTGCGCGCGCACCGGCGACGTGGCGGTCTTCGACGTCGCGGGCCGTCGCGAGCTGCGGAGGCTGCGCTCGGGCCTCGTCCCGCCGCCGGGCACGGCGAACATGCTCGGGTTCACCGGCAGCGTCCCGGTGGGGATCGTGATCGAGCCCTCCGGGGCGCGGGCCTTCGTCGCCCACACGAACGCCGACGCGGTGGCGGTCTTCGACCTCGCGACGGGCTCGCTCGCCGCCACCTTGAAGGCCGGGCGGGAGCCGGACGGGATGGCCTTCACTCCGGTCGTCTTCGAGAAGCCGTAGCCGGCGGGCCGCGCCTCGCGGGCTGGAGCGGGAGGGACACGTGCTGGACGCGGAGGACATCGTCAATGGCCTGATCCGGGGCGCGCTGAGCGGCCGCGGGAAGTCGTGGCAGCGCACCGGCCGGGCCGTGCGGGGAGGCGGCCTCGTCAACGCGAAGACGCTCCTCGCCGCGGCGGGGGTCGCCTGGGGCCTCTACGAGACGTGGCAGAGCCAGCAGGCGCAGGCCCCGCCCGCGGGAACGCCCCCCGCGCCGGGAGGGCGGACCGCGCCGCCGCCGCTGCCGGGCGCGACAGAGGCAGGCCTCCCCGCGCCCGTGCTCCGGCTCATGCGCCTCATGATCTCCGCGGCCCGGGCGGACGGCGAGCTGGGTCCCGCCGAGCGCGAGCGCATCCTGGCGGAGGCCCGCGAGGTGGGCGCCGAGGCGCTCGTCCTGCGCGAGATCGACTCGCCCCGGCCACTCGGTGAGATCGTGGCCGGGGTCGCCGACCCCCAGCTCAAGGAGCAGCTCTACACGCTCGCCTTCGCCATCGTCCGGGCCGACGAGTCGGTGACCGGCGGCGAGCGGATCTATCTCGCCCAGCTCGCGCACCGGCTCGGCCTCGACGCGGCCACCGTCTCGCGCCTGGAGGCGGAGGCGGCCGCCCGGGTCGACGCCACGGGCACGAGCGAGCCCCACGAGTGACCCGGCAAGGGAACTGAAGGAGGAGACAAGGGATGTCCTCGACGCCCCAGTGGTACATGGCGATCGGCGGCCAGCAGGTCGGCCCCGTCAACGAGCAGGACGTGGTGAACGCGATCAGGAGCGGCAGCGCGGACGGGACGACGCTCGTCTTCGTCTCGGGCATGGCGAACTGGACGCCGCTGCGGGAGGTGCCGAAGTTCCAGGCTCACCTCCCGGCGGCGCCCCCTCCGGCCGTGCCGCCGCAGGCGGTGCCGGCGGCGGCGGCGGCGGTGCCCTCCGTGCCCCGCGCCCACGAGATCGACTACCGGATCGAGGGCGAGGACCTGCAGTTCGTCGAGGTCGAGCTCGACCCCGGGGAGAGCGTCGTGGCCGAGGCCGGCGCCCTCATGTACATGACCGCCGGCATCCAGATGGAGACGATCTTCGGCGACGGCAGCGGGCAGGGCCAGTCGAAGGGCCTCATGGGGGCGCTGCTCGGCGCGGGCAAGCGCATCCTCACCGGCGAGAGCCTGTTCATGACGGTGTTCACCGCGCAGGGCGGCTCGAAGGAGAGGGTCGCCTTCGCCGCCCCCTTCCCCGGGCGAATCCTCCCGATGGACCTCAGGAAGCTCGGGGGCGAGCTCATCTGCCAGAAAGACTCGTTCCTGTGCGCCGCGAAGGGCATCTCGATCGGCATCGCCTTCCAGAAGAAGATCGGGGTGGGGCTCTTCGGCGGCGAGGGCTTCATCATGCAGCGCCTGCAGGGCGACGGCTACGCGTTCGTCCACGCCGGCGGGATGCTGACCGAGATGCAGCTCGGTCCCGGAGAGACCCTCCGGGTGGACACCGGCTGCCTCGTGGCCCTCCAGCCGTCGGTGAGCTACGACATCCAGCTCGTGGGCGGGGTGAAGACGGCCTTCTTCGGCGGGGAGGGCCTCTTCTTCGCGACCCTCACCGGCCCCGGGCACGTCTGGCTGCAGTCGCTGCCGCTCAGCCGGCTGGCCGACCGCATCAGCAAGGCCATCCCCGGCATCGGCCGCAGCCGCAAGGGCGAGGGCTCGGTGCTCGACGTGGTGGGCGGGCTCGGCAACGTCATCGACGGAGACTGATTCCCGTCACTCCGGCGCGGCGAGGCGGCTCCTCAGCCAGGACTCCACCTGCTTCGCCGCGCCGTTCGCCGCGCCCGACCAGGTGTTGAAGCCCTTCAGCGAGTCCTGGCCGGTGAGCTCGACCGTGCCCGTCCCGAGCAGGACCCGCACCCGGACCTTCCGCATCCCGATGACCGCGGGCTCGCGGCCGCGCTCCAGCACCTGCACGACGGCGTCGGCCTCGGCACGGCTCGTCACGACCGCGAGAGCGCCGCGCTTCCCGATCGCTTCCTTGAGGTCCTTCAGGGAGTCGACGACGTCCTGCCGATCGGACTTCCGGAAGAGCGCGGGCTCGAGCTTCGCCTCGCAGTAGACGCGGATCGGGCCGGAGCGGGGGCTCGGTGGCGGCGCCGGCGTGGCGGTCGGCTCGGGTGCCGGCGTGGCCGTCGGCGCGGGCGTGGGCGTCGTGACGGCGGTCGCGGTCGGCGCGGCTGTCGGGGCGGGTGTGGCCGCCGGACGTCGGGGCGACGGGCGCGCGGTGGGGCGCAGCGTGGGTGACGGACGAGCCGGTGTCGGAGCGGGCTCCGAGGCCGCGGTCGCGGGCGATGTCGCGGGGGAAGGCAGTGACTGCGGGATCCAGACGAGGCGCGGGAGCACGACCCGGCCGAGGAGCACGAGGAGGGCCACGGCGAGGCCGGCGCCTCCCGCCACCCAGAGCAGCGTCCGTGGCCGCTTCGGGGCGGGACGGACCGCGCTCGGGGCGAACGTTCCCGTTCGCGGCGTGCCCGGCACGGGCGTGACCGCGATCGTGGGCAGGGAGCCGAGCCCCCGGGGCGGGGTCGCGCCGGTCGCCGCCTCGTCGAGGGCGGCCGCGAAGGCCCCGGCGGAGGGCCAGCGGTCGGCCGGCGCCTTGGCCAGGCACCGGCGCAGGACGGCGCAGAGGGCGGGCGGCACCTCGGCCGCCGTCGGCTCCGGCACCGGCTCCTGCACGTGCTTCATCAGGATCGCGACCGGCGTCGTGCCCGTGTAGGGCACTCGCCCGGTGAGGCACTCGAAGGCCATGACGCCGAGGGCGTAGACGTCGGCGAGGCGGTCCACCTTCGCCCCCATCGCCTGCTCTGGCGCCATGTAGCTGGGGCTCCCCTGGATGAGGCCGGTCGCGGTGACGACCGGGGAGCCCTCGAGCATCCGCGCGATGCCGAAGTCGGCGAGGTAGGCCCGGCCGGCCCCGTCCAGGAGCACGTTGGCGGGCTTGACGTCCCGGTGCACCACACCCCGGGTGTGGGCGTAGTCGAGGGCGTCCGCCACCTCCCGCAGCAGGCCCGCCGCCTCGCGCGGCGCCAGCGGCCCCCGCCTCACGCGCTCCGCGAGCGAGCCGCCGGTGAGCTGCCTCATGGCCATCCACGGCCGCCCCTGCTCGATCCCGAAGGCGTGGACGGGGACGATGTGCGGGTGCTCCAGCTTCGCCGCGACCCGCGCCTCCTGCTGAAACCGCTCGGCGAAGGCGGGGTCGTGCAGGAACTCGGCCGGCAGGACCTTGAGGGCCACGTCGCGGTCGAGTGCCTGGTCGTGGGCCCGGTAGACGGTGGCCATGCCCCCGCGGCCGAGCGGGGCGACGATGCGGTACGGTCCGAATGCGGATCCGGGCTGGAGGTCCAAGGGGCGGCTCCGGGAGACGGCCTCAGGCTAGCACGGGGTCGCTCCCGGCGGGCTCAAGGAGAAGCCCCGAGCGCTACGAGGTCGTCCCGCAACGCCAGCAGGCACTCGCGGTTGTACCGGTCCGCCTCCTGCTCCGCCTCGCGCCGGAACTCCCCCACCGCGTTGCCCACCATGCCGCCCAGCCACCGCAGGATCCAGGTCTCGCGCACGCGGGCGCGGTAGCGGCCGGCCAGGAGGGTGCCGCCGGGCGTCTCCCGGGCCGCCCATTCGATCTCCGAGCCCGGTGGTTCGAACGGGTAGCGGAGGGGGTCGTCGAGAAACGTCTCGACGAGGAACGGCAGCTGCCAGTCGGGCTCCTCCGGGAACCTGACCGAGAGGCCCTTCTCGGCGGGCATCCGTGTGAGGGTCAGGTCGGCGGCGATGCGTCGCGCGCCCACGTCGAACCGGCCCATTCGGGTCCCGTAGTCGGCCGTGGCACGAAGACGGCCGGGGAGACGGCGTTCGGCGGGCCCTTCGAGGGGCACGAGGCTCCCGTCCCGGACGCGCAGGTGGAGCTTCCACAGTTGGTCGGCGCCCTCGAGGGTCCACCAGGCGGCGCCTTCGGCGTCGGCGACGACGAGGGAGGTCCGCATCGGCCTCGCGTACTTCTCGAGGAAGGCGGCGTAGCGAGGGGCGAAGCCGCGGATGCCGGCGGGGGTGAGCCGCACCGCGAGGTGCACGGAGGTCGCGCCGTGGGCATCCGGCTGCAGCGCCAGCACCTCGAGGCGGAGGAGCAGGCCGAGCTTCGCCGAGGACCGCGGGAGGGCCTCCGCGATCGCGGCGCGGGCCGAAGCCTCGGTCGAGCGCTCGGCGCCGCGGAGGAGCGCGTCGAGAGCCCTCGCGAGGTCGGACGGCCGCGCGGGGCCGACGGACAGCTCCTCGCTCAACGTCCACTCGAAGCGTCCGCCGGCGACGCGCTGGAGCCGCACGCGGCCCCGGTACTGCCCCGGGGCCACGGGCCAGGGCGCCTCCCCGCGCACGCCGATGCGGTACGCGCCCCCCGAGGTGTACCCGGCGAGACCGAACGCACGCCAGTCGTCACCCCGCGTCGTCCAGGCCGCCGCGTCGTCGAACACCCGCGAGGGGACGAGGGCGGCCCGCGCCATCTTCGGCCGCAGCTCGTCGAACTCCGGCTCCCGCTCGATCGGCCCGAAGCGGTCGGCGAGGGCCTCCACGAGGACGCGCGGCCCGGCCAAGCCGGCCGGCCCCCCGGCCAGCTCGCGAGCGGGCGGCCGGCAGGCCGTGCACGGCGACACCAGAAGGGCGAGCAGGGCCGCGACGCGATGCACCCGTCCATCCTGACACGGGCCGGCCCTCATCGGCCTCCTGGCCGGGTCGTCCCCTCCCGGGTCAGAGAAGCGTGCTCGCCAGCTCCGCCAGGTGGCTGCGCTCGCCCTTCACGAGGTTGACGTGGGCGAAGAGGTCCTGGTCCTTCATCCGGTCGATCAGCACGGTCAGCCCGTTCGACTGGCTGTCGAGGTAGGGCGTGTCGATCTGGTGGATGTCGCCGGTGAAGACGACCTTCGAGCCCTCGCCGGCGCGGGTGATGATCGTCTTCACCTCGTGCGGGGTCAGGTTCTGGGCCTCGTCCACGATGAAGAAGACGTGGTCGAGCGAGCGGCCCCGGATGTAGGCGAGCGGGGCGATCTGGATCTTCTCGTGCTCGATCATCTCGTTGAGGGCCTTCGTCTCGCGGCTCTCCGCCGAGAGTCGGTGGCGGATGACCGAGATGTTGTCCCACAGCGGCTGCATGTAGGGGTCGAGCTTGCTCTTCACGTCGCCGGGGAGGAAGCCGATGTCCCGGTTGCCGAGGGGCACCACCGGCCGCGCGAGGTAGATCTGGTGGTAGAGCCGCCGCTGGTCGAGGGCGGCGGCGAGGGCGAGGAGCGTCTTGCCGGTGCCCGCCCGCCCCGTCATCGTGACGAGCTGGACCTCCGGGCGCGTGAGCGCGTCGAGGGCGAAGATCTGCTCGGCGTTGCGGGGCTCGATGCCGTAGGCCGTGCGCTTGGTCACCCGCTCGAGGGTGCCGGCCGGCCGGTTGTGGTGGGCGAGCGCGCTGAGGCTCCCGTTCTTCATCACCAGGTACTGGTTGGGCAGGAGGGCCAGCATGGACGGCGCCACCATCGGCACCTCGGCGACGGGCACCGCGTGCGGCTCGGCGTGGAGGCGGGCGATGAGCTCGCTCGAGAGGCCCTCGATGCAGGCGGTGCCCGAGTAGAGCTTGTCCACGTGGCGGACCTTGCCCGTCGTGTAGTCCTCGGCGAGCAGGCCGAGCGACTTGGCCTTGATCCGCAGGTTGACGTCCTTGCTGACCACGATCACCTGCCGGTCCTTCCGGCGCTGGCGCAGCTCCTCGGCCAGGGCCAGGATCCGGTGGTCGGGCTTGCTGAGGGCGAAGGCCTGGCTCACCCGCGCCGGGGTGGGGTCCCCCACCTCGACGAAGAGGCGGCCCCGCCCCTCTCCGAGGGAGAGCCCCTCGGTGATCGGGCCGCTCCCGGCCAGCTCGTCGAGCTCGCGGATGAACTGGCGGGCCTCGAGGTTGATGAGGTCGTTGCCGCGCTTGAAGCGGTCGAGCTCCTCGAGGACGACGATGGACAGGGCGACGTCGTGCTCCTTGAAGTTGTAGATGCAGGTGTGATCGAAGAGGACGACGTTGGTGTCGACCACGAAGAGCTTCTTCATCTTCCCTCTCGGGCCCTGGCACGGCGGGGCGAAGACGGCGGTGCCCCGGCTGGCCGGCCGAAGTCGAAGCAAAGGCGGCAATCGGGGAAAAGCGGAGGGCGGTGGGGGCGAGTTGACCGTAACGAGCCGGACAATCCGCTCAAGGCGAAGCTAGGGTAACGCTTCAGAATCTCAGAGACAAGTGCTTTTTGGGACGCGTTTTTTGGGACACCCGCCGAGCCGAGGCCGTGCGGGGGGGAGGGTGGGACGGGCTTTACGGGAGGCCTTCCAGGGGGGAACGAAACAACGGACCAGGTCGACCCGCGCTTCGCGCGGGTCGTGCGTCAGAAGACCTTGAGGTTGATGTACTTCCTCGGGTGGGCCTGGAAGTCGGCGAGGAGCTTGTTGAGCTCCACGGTCGCCTTGTTCAGGTTGGCCGTGGCCTCGGACGCGTTCTTGTAGAGCGTGTCGTCGGTGCTGAGCTTGCCGAGGGTCCCCTCCCCCCGGTCCATGCGGCCGAGGATCGACTCGACCGACCTGGAGGAGCGGTCGAGCGTCGTGAGCGTCCCGTCGAGACGCTGGACGAGCTCGTCCACCCGCTTCACCGTGCGCTCGAGCTCGGGCCCCGTCGTGACCTTCTCCATGCCCTCGGCCGAGCGGCGCAGGCTGGCGGTCAGCGTGCGCAGCTCCCCCCGCTGCTCCTTCAGGATGGCCTGGAGCTGCTCGAGGGACCGGCGGGCCCCGGCGGCACCGCCCTGCAGGTCCTTGACCATCTCGTCCGACAGCAGGCCCTGGACCTTCAGCGCCACCTTGTCCGCCTCGCCGGCCAGGGTGTCCATCTTGTCGAAGAGGCCGATCCCGCTCGCCCCGGGGATCCGGTCGCCCCAGCCGACCTTCTCGGCGGAGGCGCCGGGGATGACGTCGGCCACCATCCCGCCGAGCAGCCCGCTCGCCTTGACCTCCACGCGGGAGTCCTTCGCGATCGGGTACTCCCCCTCGATCTCGAGGCGCATGTCGACACCCTGCTGCGAGATCGTGAAGCCCATGATCCGGCCGATGTTGACCCCGCGCATCTGCACCGGGTCGCCCTTGCGGATGCCGCCGGCGTTCGGGACGTTGGTGCTGATGATGTAGCGGCCGCGGAAGAGGGCGGCGTCGGTCATCACCGCGAGGGTGATGAGCGTCGCGGCGAGACCGGCCACGACGAAGAGGCCGACCCAGGCCTCGCGGTGCCGGCCGCGCGACGCGGGCATGGGGGGAAGCGGCTTCTCGGTGCTCACGGCTCCTCCTCGGTCTCCTCTTCTTCGCCGCCCTCGACGAGCTGGACGGCGGCCTCGGCCGCCGCCCGGCGGTCGGCGAAGGCGCGGACCACGGGGTCCTCGCTGGCGCGGAAGCCGGCGGGCGTGCCGACGAAGCGCAGCTTCCCGTGGGTGAGCAGGGCCACCCGGTCGGAGATCTCCAGGGCCTGCTCGATGTCGTGGGTGACCACGATCGACGTGACTTGGGTGCGCTCGCGGATCTCCAGGATGAGCCGCGAGATCGTGGCGGTGTTGATGGGGTCGAGGCCGGTCACCGGCTCGTCGTAGAGGAGGATCTCCGGCCGGCCCACGATGGCGCGGGCGAGCCCCACCCTCTTCTTCATGCCGCCCGAGAGCTCCGAGGGCAGCTTGTGGAGCACGAGCGCGGGGTCGAGGTTCACGTCCTCGAGGGCGTCGCAGACCTTGCGCAGGACCTCGGGGGAGCGGGCGCGCTTCGCCTCCCCGTCGGAGAGCCCCGTGCACACGTTCTCGAACACCGTCATCGAGTCGAAGAGGGCCGCGTACTGGAAGACGTAGCCCACCTTGTGCCGGATGCGGTCGAGGGTGTCCCGGTCGGAGAGGTGCACCGACTCCCCGTCGATCCGGACGTCACCCCGGTCGGGGGTGAGGAGCCCGTTCGTGGTCTTGAGGAGGACGCTCTTGCCCGTGCCCGAGGGCCCCACGATCGACAGCGTCTCGCGCGTCTCGACGGTGAGGTCCACCCCGCTGAGGACCGGCACGTCGAAGGCCTTGTGGACGTCGATGTACTCGATCACTTCAGTTCAGGAAGAGCGGCGGGAAGGTCGCGTCGAGAACCAGCACGGTGATGATCATGAAGACCACCGCCGCGGTGGTGGCACGGCCCACTCCCTCCGCCCCGCCCCGGGTCCCGAAGCCCATGTGGACGGAGATGAGGGGGATGATGAAGCCGAAGACGAGGCCCTTCGAGATCGAGTAGAGCAGGTCCCAGCTGTGCCAGTAGAGCCGCGCCCCGTAGAGGAAGGAGTCGGCCCCGAGGCCCACCGCGAAGCGCGCGGCGATGAGCCCGGCGAAGACCCCGATGCCGTTCGCGAGGCCGACGAGGAGCGGGGTCGCGATCGTGCCCGCGATGATGCGGGGGGCGGCGAGGACGGACACGGGGTCGCGGCCGAGCGAGTAGAGCGCGTCGATCTGCTCCGAGACCTTCATGGTGCCGAGCTCGGCCGTGATGCGGGCCCCCACCCGGCCGATGAGCACGAAGGAGGTCATGACCGGGCCGAGCTCGAGGACGATGCTCGAGGTGACGACGCTGCCGAGCACGTAGAGGGGGATCGAGCTCGTGAACTGGTAGCCCCCCTGCTGCGAGGTGACGACCCCGGAGAGGATCGCGGTGACGGTCACGAGGGGGATGCTCCCCACCCCGATCGACTGGAGCTGGATCAGCACGTCGCGCAGGGCGACCTGGCCCGTGAGGGTGGCCCGGGCCACCTGCCAGGTCAGGAGCGTCATCTGGCCGGCGTGGCGGGCGACGGTCTCGGACGTGCGGCCGATGCGGGCGAGCATTCCGATGACGGTGCGGCGGGCCAGGGCTTTCATGGTCGGTCGTTCACGGGCGAACCCGGCGGCTCGCCACACAAACGCCTATCTTACGACACCCCATTCCTTCCCGGGCCGCCCCCGGGCCCGGCTGCTGTAAGATTTGCTCGTCGCCATGCCATCCGAGCGCCGCAAGAACCTGCGGAACCTCCTGGCGCTGCCGGTGCGGGTGCAGGGATTCTTCGCCGACGGCTCGACCTGGGAGGAGCTCACCACGACGGTGGACGTGTCCGCCGGCGGGGCCTGCTTCTCCCTCACCCGCGAGGCGGAGCTCGGCCAGGTGCTGCACCTCTCGCTGCCCCTGCCCAAGCGCCTACGGCAGTACGACGTGAACGACGCCAGCTACCACGTCTTCACCCTGGTGCGGGGGGTGCGCCGCAAGGGCGAGCTGTTGCGGGTCGGGGTGATGTTCTTCGGCAAGCACCCGCCGCGCGGCTTCCGGGACCGGCCCGCCGCGCGCTACCTGCTGCCCACGGACTCGATCGTCAACGCCCCGGTACCCCAGGGCCTGCGCCCCGGCGAGACACCCTATGGCGGCAACCGGGCCGCCGCCGCCCCGCCGGGGCCGGCCGACGGCGAGCCGCCGTCTCTCGACACCCTGGTCGGTGCCGGCTCCCCCCGCCCCCTGAGGGCCCCGCTCCCGGACGACTCCGGCGACGGCTACACGCCCCCCGCCCTCACCGCACCGTCCACGATCCCGAAGCGGCGCGCCGGCGTGCCCCCCGCCCCGGTTCCCGGCGCCCCCACCCGCGCGTTCGAGCCGTCGAGCGAGGTCCCCCTCGACCGGCGCGGCGCCCCGCGCGTCGAGCTCTTCGTCAACTTCACCCTCCAGCTCGTGGACGAGTGGGGCGCGGTGCTCCAGGAAGAGCTGACCGTGGCCGACAACATCGCCCCGGGGGGCGCCCGGATCATGACGTCCCTCGCCTTCCAGGTCGGGGAGGTCCTCCTCCTGCAGGAGGCGGGGGGAGGCTTCGCCACGCGGGCGGAGGTGCGCGGGATCACGAAGGTGCAGCCGGCCGTGGACCGGCTCCACCTCCGCTTCCTCGACCGCCAGGCCCCGGACCGTCTGCTGAGGCAGTAGGCCTCAGCTAGATCATCGCCTCCTTGCGCACGGTCTCGCGGTGGGTGCGGTAGAACGAGACGAGCCGCGGGATGTAGTCGGCGAGGCGCGGGCACTCGATGCCGAGCTCGCCGAGGTCCGCCGTCGCCTGCGTGGTGTCGTGGCGCACGGGGTCGTCGAAGTAGTCGAGGGCCTGCAGGGGCATGCCGAAGAAGCGCTGGACCGGCTTCGGGGAGAAGAACGCCCTGGCCAGCGCCATCGGCACCGGCACGTAGGCGAAGCTCTTCCCGATCGCCTCCGCGAACATCTCGGCGAGCTCGCCCGGCGAGTGCGGCTGCGGGTCGCAGAGGTGGTAGGTCTTCCCGAGGCTCCCCGGGGCGGCCGACAGGGCCGCCATCGACTCCACCACGAAGTCCACCGGCACGATGTTGACCGTGCCGAAGCCGAGGCCGATGCGGAAGAAGATCCCGGGCGAGGGCATCTTCTCCATCACCCGCAGGACGAAGTAGGGCCCGTCGAACTTGGCGGTCTCCCCGGTCTTCGAGTCCCCCACCACGACCCCGGGCCGGTAGGTCGTGTGCGGCACCTTCGACCGTACGACCTCGACCTCGGCCTGGAACTTGGTCTCCTCGTAGTGGTTCTTGAAGCCCTGGCCCACGTCGAGGTCGGTCTCGCGGAAAGTCCCCCGGGCGGCCCCGGAGACGTAGGCGGTCGAGACGTACTGCAGCCGCTCGAAGTGCGGGGCGTGGCCCGCGAAGTCGAGGACGTTCCTGGTGCCCTCGACATTGATGCGGCGCCCCACGTCTCGGGCGACCGCGAGGTCGTAGACGGCGGCGAGGTGCCAGGCCTGCCGCAGCGACCGGCGCAGCTCCTTCGCCCGCTTCCCCTCGATTCCGAGCCCCGGGACCGTGATGTCCCCGGTCACGAGGCCGATGCGGTCCCTCGCGTGCGGGTGCTTCGCCTCGAGCGTCTCGACCGCGCCGCGCGCGGCGTCCATGAACTTCTCCTGCACGAGGCACTCGAGCCGCGCCCCCGGCTGCAGCTCGAGGATGCGGGGCAGGAGGCGCATCCCGATGAACCCCGGGAAGCCCGTGAAGAGGATGGCGGGGGCGTCCGGGTCTCTGGCGGACTCGTCCTTCTTCATGATCAACCCCTTCCCCCCGGACAGCAGTCCGGCGGACAGACGTCCGGAGCGGGCCCGCGCGCGCCGAGGTGCAGGCGCACCGGCGCGTCGGACAGCCGCTCCTCCACGAGCTCGCGGATCATGCGCACGAAGCGGGGGTGGGTCCCCACCGTCGCCGCGCGCACCATGTTGAGCCCCAGCTCCAGCGCCCGGCTCCTCGCCTCGAGGTCGAGGTCGTAGAGCACCTCGGCGCCGTCCGAGGTGGAGGCGAGCGGCGCCACCACCACGTCTCTCACGCCCTCGGCCGCGAGGGCGCGCAGGTGGTCCACGATGTCGGGCTCGAGCCAGGGCTGGCCCGGCAGCCCGCCCCGGCCGTGGTAGACGAGGCTCCACTGCGGCCGCCCGAGCGGGAAGGCCACGAGCGCCGCCGTCTCCCGCAGCTGCACCTCGTACTCGCACGTCGCGGCCAGCGCGCGGGGGAGGCTCGGTGCGGTGAAGACGACCCGGACGGCAGCCCGCCGTGCCTCCGGCACCCGGTCGAGGGCGGCGGCCACGGACTCGACCAGCGGCTCGACGAAGCCGGGGTGGTTGTAGAAGAGGCGGAGCTTGTCCACCTCCGGGGCGCCCGGGCCGAGCTCCGCCCGCGCGCGGGCGATGTCCTCGAGGACCTCCCGGCAGGCCGGCCGCGAGGCGTGGGCCGAGGGCACGAATGCGAGGGCGCGGCGCACGCCGTCCCCGGCCATGCGCCGCAGCGCGTCGCCGAGGGCCGGTTGCCCGCGACGAGTGCCCCAGTACAGGGATAGCCGCGGCCCGTGCCGCTCGAGCTCCTCGTGCAGCGCGGCGAGGAGGGCCCGCACCGGCTCGTCGACGGGGCCGCCGAAGTGCGCGTGGCGCTCCTCGTCCTCCGGCCCCTCGGGCCCTCCCGGGGAGACGACGAGCAGCGCGTCGTACGGGGCCGCCGGCATGCGCCCATCCTACTCCAGCGCAGCCCCCTGCCCGCGGCCTACTGGCCCGGCTTGCCGTGGCGCAGCGACTTGTGGATCGCCTTCCAGCGGCTCCTCTCCTCCCGCCGCTTGAAGGGGTCCTCGCGGGCCTCGAGGGCGCGCAGCTCCGCCTGCAGCTTGTGGAAGCTGCCGAGGCGGGCACGGTCGAGCCGGCCCGCCTCGACCGCGGCCCGGACGGCGCAGCCGGGCTCGCTCCCGTGGGTGCAGTTCGTGAAGCGGCACGTGGCGGCGAGCCCCTGCACGTCGTCGAACGCCGCGTCGAGGCCCGTCCCGTCCGACCAGAGCTGGATCTCGCGCAGCCCCGGCGTGTCGAGGAGGAGCGCCCCTCCCGGCAGGGTGATGAGCTCGCGGTGGGTGGTGGTGTGCCGGCCGCGGTCGTCCGACGCGCGCACCTCGCGCGTCTTCTGCTTCTCTCGCCCCAGGAGCCGGTTGACGATCGTGGACTTGCCGACGCCGGAGGACCCGAGCAGCGCCACGGTGCGGCCGGGGCCCAGCCAGGGGGCGAGCGCGTCGAGCCCCTCGCCCGGCTTCGCCGCGATCGCGAGCACGGGGACGCCGCCCGCGACGGCCTCGATCTCGGCGCGGCGGGCGGGGAGGTCCGCGCACACGTCGGTCTTGTTGAGGAGCACGACGGGGGCGGCCGCGCTCTCCCAGGCGAGCACCAGCGCGCGCTCGAGCCGCCGGGGGTTGTAGTCCCTGTCCAGCCCCATCACGAGGAAGACCGTGTCCACGTTGGCCGCGAGCACCTGCGCCACCGACCGGTCGCCGGGCGCGCGGCGCACGAAGGCGGTGCGCCGGGGCATCACGGCCTCCACGACCGCGCGGTGGCCCGTCTCGCGCGGGAGCAGCGCCACCCAGTCCCCGACCGTGGGCAGGTCCTCCGCCCCCCGGGCCTGGTGCCTCAGGCTGCCCGCGACCGTGGCCAGCGCCTCCCCGTCCCCCGTGCGCACGTGCAGCAGCCGGGAGTGGCCCCCGACGACGCGGGCGGGCACGAGCCCCCGGCCGGCATAGGGAGCGAAGGCCTCCGCGAGGGCGTCGTCGAAGCCCAGCTCCCGCAGGGCCGCCCGTGCCGGGCCGGTCAGCCGCGCCGCCTCTGGAACTCGCCCATGAAGTCGGCGAGCGCCCGGACCGACTCGATCGGGCAGGCGTTGTAGATCGACGCGCGCAGCCCGCCCACCGAGCGGTGACCCTTGAGGCCGTCCAGGCCCCGGGCCTGGGCATCCTTCAAGAAGGCCTTCTCGAGATCCTCGGACGGCAGGCGGAAGGTGACGTTCATGCGCGAGCGGCTGTCCTCCTGCGCGTGGCCGCGGTAGAAGCCGCCGCTCGCGTCGATCGTCTCGTAGAGGAGCGCCGCCTTCGCCTGGTTGCGCCTTCCCATCTCCGCCAGCCCGCCGAGCCCCCGCATCCACTCGAGCACGAGCCCCACCACGTAGACCGCGAAGGTGGGAGGAGTGTTGTAGAGCGAGCGGCTCTCCGCCATCAGGCGGTAGTCGAGCACCGCCGGCAGGCCGCCCGGCACCCGCTCGAGCAGGTCCTTGCGCACGATCACGAGCGTCACCCCCGCCGGACCGAGGTTCTTCTGCGCGCCCGCGTAGAGCAGCCCGTAGCGGCCCGCGTCGACCGGGCGGCTGAGCGCGTCGGACGAGGCGTCGCAGACGAGGGGGACGCCGGGCGGCGGGGCGGGGTCGATCGACCACTGGGTGCCGTAGATCGTGTTGTTCGACGTGAAGTGCAGGTAGGCCGCCCCGGGGTCGAGGTCCAGCTCCCCCTGGGCGGGGACGCGGTCGAAGCCGCTTGCTTCGGTCGAGCCCGCGACCCGCGCCCGTCCTGACTTCTGCGCCTCCTTGAGCGCCGCCTTCGACCAGTGCCCGGAGAGCACGTAGTCGGCCGAGGCCCCCGCGGGGCGCAGGTTCGCCGGCAGCGTGGCAAACACGAGCGAGGCCCCCCCCTGGAGGAAGAGGACGGCGTGGTCCTCGCCCAGCTCGAGCAGCGCCCGCAGATCGGCCTCCGCATTCCGCATGATCCCCTCGAAGGCGGCCGAGCGGTGGCTCATCTCCATCACCGACATGCCGGTGCCGGCATAGTCGAGGAGCTCCTCCTGGACCCGCTCGAGGACGGGCAGGGGCAGAACGGCGGGCCCCGCCCCGAAGTTGTGGACCCGGTTCGCGGTCGTGGTGGCCATGACCCGACAATGCTACCTCGGCTTTTTCCGGGGGTCTTCGTGAAACCTTTTTGCGTGTCGAAGCGTCTCTTCCTGCAAAGGAGGAGGCTCGGCCGCGGGGTTTCGACGCACGCCGCGCGGGCGTCCTTTACGGGGGGATCCGATGGAGGAGCTGCGTTCGGCGGGGTCGAGACCGACCCTCAAGGACCTGTGCGAGGCCTACGAGCGGCACGTCATCGAGGAAGCCCTCCGGGCCACGAGCGGCAACCAGCGGCGGGCGGCCCGGGCGCTGGGCGTCCTGCCCACCACCCTGCACGAGAAGATGAAGCGCCTCGGCCTCATCCGCCGCGTCGAGCAGGATCTCGGCCAGCCCATGGCGCTGGCCGGCTGAGGCTTCAGCCCTCCAGGGCGAAGAGCAGCAGCAGGGTGCGCTGGAGGTTGCGCGCCCCCAGGCTGCCCGACTTCGCGCAGCCGTTGTCGTCCGACAGCAAGTAGACGAGCGTCCGCCCCGCGGCGTCCCGCCGCGCTTCCACCCCCTCGAAGTTGTCGATGGTGAGGGGCGCCTCGATGAGGGCGAGCTCGCGGGGGTCGAACGAGGACGCGCCCTCGAGGTCCGTGCGGGCGATCCGGACGAGCCGCGCCCCCGCCGGTGGGAAGCGTCGCTCGAGGACCAGCATGTCGCCGTCGGGGAGGAGAGCGGCGCCGGTGGGCCGGAAGGGCTCCCCCGCCCAGCCGCCCTCGAACGCGAGCGGGTACTCGCGGGCCTGCCACGCGTCGCCCCGGCCGATCCAGGCGGGCACGGTGCTCGAGGGCCCCCGCCGCGTCTCGCACACGAGCAGCCGGCGCCCGTCGCCCGCATCCGCCATCGTCTCGAGGCCGCCGTTGCGGCCGCAGGTGCCGACCCCGGCCGGGAGGCCCAGCGTGCGCGAGGGGCCGGCGAAGGGGGGTTCCGCCGCGTACGCCCGGATCCTCGCCCGCCCCTCGAAGCCCACCTCGAGCCCGTCGCCGAGGACGAGGCTCTCGGAGTCGGACGTGGCGGGACCGAGGGGCTGGCCCGCCGAGTCGGTGAGGCGGACGAGCCGCGAGTCGGCGAGGCCGGCGAGCCGGCCCGCCGCGTCGTACGAGAGCGAGGCCGTGAAGCCGTCCCCGCAGTCCGAGACCGCGAAGAGCCGGGCCCCGTCCGGGCTCACCCTCAGGTCGGACAGCCCGCCGAAGCGCGGGTCGGCCGAGCGCAGCCACAGGCCGCCGAGGTAGTGGAGCGGCCCGACGCGCTCGCGCGAGGAGTCGGAGGCGTCGAGCGGGACGGGGCTCACTTCGACGGCCACCGGCCCGTCCTCGCGCGGGGCGGGGGCCAGCGACCCGAGGGTGGCGGCGACGGCCGCGGCAGCCGCAGCGAGGGCCAGGGTGGGGATCAGCCGTCCGTGACGAGCGGGCATCCGCTCATGATATGCGGGCGGGTGGCACCGCGAGACGGCTCGCCTCAAGCCGCCGCCCTAGCGGATCGGCACGATTTCCTGGACCTCGACCTCGGCCTTGCGGTAGTCGGAGTACTTCGCCACGGCATCGAGGCGCCATGGCCCTCCCCCGCGCCTGTCAGCTCCCGCATCTTCCGCCGGCAGCCAGGCCTGCAGGCGCGGCTGCAGGCCGTAGATCACCGTGACCCGGACGGGGCCGAGATCTGGGACGTCGAGGTTCAGCTCGCTCCGGACGGGGACGCCGCCCTCGAGCCCGATCCACACCAGGCCGCGGGCCGGGACGGCGATCCCCTTGCGTGTCTCGATCAGGGTCGGGCGGGTGGTCTCGGTGAAGCGAACCCTAAGGTTCGCAGGTCCTCGACCGTCTCCGTGCCGTTCGCCTCGTAGTGAAAGCGAGGCTGGTTCCGAGGATGCAGGAAGGACAGCACGACGGTGGGGCTGTTGATCGTGCGCGGCGGGCCGATGTTGTAGCGCGAGCTCTCCTCGAGGATCCTCGCGGCCTGCCCTCGCGCCTCGGAGGTCGGCCCCCCGGAGAACAGCTTCTCGAGCCGGGCGGTGCGATCCCCGACCGCCCGTCCGTCCACGGCGAGGACGTCACGGAAGAATGCCCAGACCAGGACGTCGCCCGTGGGCAACCAGGCGGTCTCGGACACGCGCTCGCGCTCCTGCGGCGGCGACCGGCGCGTGGCCGGGGTCAGCGTCTGGCTGTAGTCCTCCCTGGCGACCGCCAGGCGAGGTCTCCCTCGAGAGCCGCCACCCTCTCGCCCGCACGGCGCAGGAGGTCCTCCACCTCTGAGGCCGGGAGGGGAGCGGGTCGAGCGGAGGGGGTCGCGACCACGGCGAGAAGCAGCGCGGCACGGACACCGTTGGACCGCATGGGCACGCTCCCGTCGGTTGTCGGTTGCGCGGAGCATACCTTGGCTCGCCTTCAGTAGCACCAGCAGTCGTCCCAGTAGTCGTCGTAGTAGTCGTCGCCGACCGCGACCAGAACCACGATCCCGGCCACGAGCAGCAGGATGCCGACCATCACGAGGGCGGTGTCGCCGCCGCCGTGGCCGGCCGCCACGTCCTTCACCTGCGCCGCGCGGGCCGAGAGGTCGGCGAGCTCGCGGTCGGTGAGGTGCGGCACCGCCGCGCGCAGGCGGTCGGGGTCGGCCCCCATCGCGCGGGCCTTCTGGCGCGCCTCGGGCGTGCCGAGGGCGTCCTGGAACAGCTTCACCTGCTCGTCCCGCGTCTTCGCGCGCTCGAGGAGGCGGCGCGCGACCTCTCCGCGGTCTACGAGGTGCCCGGCCGGGACGTCCGGCGCGGGTGCCGCGGACGCCGCCGCGGGCAGGGCCACCTGGGCCAGGCCGACGCTCAACCAGACGGCGAGCGCACGGCCCCACGTCGTGCGTGCGAGCACGTTCATCCTCCTGGCGCGCTCGTCGTTCTCCGCTCGCCGCGAGCGAAGGCGGCGCGACCGCTCGGGTCTGGTGCAAGCGACGGGCCACGGCGAGGGATAGCGGCAAGGGCTGTCACGACAGGGAAAACGCGTGCGCGGGGAGGCTCGGCCCGGGCGCACGGCGGCGGACAGTGTGCCCTTTCGAGGACAGGCGGCCCGGAACAGCTTTCTCCGCGGTAAGATCCGGCCATGCGGAAGTTCGGCTCAGTCCTGATGCTGCTCGGTGTCCTGGGGTTCTTCTACGCCTCGTCGAAGGTCGACGAGATGCCGCCGCTGCCCGACGGGCTCACCATGACGGAAACCCTGAGGGAGCCCGCGGGCCGGTGGCAGATGGTCCGCTTCGGCTCCGCGGTCGCCGCCGCCTTCGGCCTGCTGATGGCGATGTTCCCCAAGGGGCGCTGAGCCGCCCGTGCGCCGCGTCTGCGTCTTCTGCGGCTCGAGCCCCGGCCGCGACCCCCGCTACGCCGAAGCGGCGAAAGCACTCGCGCGAGGCCTCGCCGCCCGCGGCATCGGGGTCGTGTTCGGAGGCGGATCGGTCGGCCTCATGGGCGTCCTGGCCGACCACGCCCTGGCCGCCGGCGGGCCGGTCACCGGAGTGATCCCCCACGGCCTGGCCGCGCGCGAGCTCGCCCACCGCGGCGTCGCCGACATGCGGGTCGTCCCGAACATGCACGCGCGCAAGGCCCTCATGGCCGAGCTGGCCGACGGCTTCGTGGCCCTGCCCGGTGGATTCGGGACCTTCGAGGAGCTGTTCGAGATCGTGACGTGGGGGCAGCTCGGCATCCACCGCAAGCCGGTCGGCGTCCTGAACGTGGCGGGCTACTACGACCCGCTGGTGGCGCTGCTCGAGCACGCGGTCGCCGAGGGCTTCGTCACGGCGGACAACCGGCGAGGCGTGATCGTGGACGAGAGCCCGGAGCGCCTGCTCGACCGGATGGCGGCCCACGAGCCCCCGCCCGTGCCGAACTGGATCACGCCCGAGGAGGCCTGAAGAGGCCTCAGTGTTCCTGGGCCGGGGCCTCGCCCGCCGACTCGGGGAGGGTCGGGGCGGCGGCCAGCGTCTGCAGGTCCGGGGGCAAGCGGCGCGGCGGGACCACGACGGGCCCGCGGTCCGGCGGCGTGCGCCGGATCGGGATGGTGTAGCTGCGGCCGGCGCGCAGCTGCGAGCTGCGCAGGCCGTTGGCCGAGCGGATCGCGGAGGTGCTCGTCCCGAAGCGACGGGCCAGGTATCCGAGCGTCTCGCCCGGCCGCACCTTGTGCCGGATCATCGGCGGCGGCGCGACCCCCATCTCGACCAGCGCCGGGTAGACGACCCGGCCGTGCTCCTGGGCGCGCGGGTTGTAGAAGCGGACGTGCAGGTGGTCCTTGTGCCGCTTCTCGTGCTGGATGATCCCCTTCTCCGCCGTGCGGCCGAAGATGTCGTCGAGCCAGCCGCGGTCCTCGCCCTGCTCGACCGCGTGCGCGTACAGCACGGAGATGATCGAGCGGTCGACGAAGATGCGATCGATATCGGTGTCGGTGACGAGCGCGCGGACGAGCGCCCAGGTGCGCTCGAGGTCGAGGTCCTTCTTCCGCGCGGTCCGGAAGCCGTCCACCTCGCCCCGCTGGTAGTAGAAACCGAGGTCGGCGTCGCGGCCCGCCTGGTGCGACTTGTGGCGGTTGAGGCGGCCCCCGCTCGGGTTGCTCAGGTCGCCGATCACCAGCCGCGGCGAGTCGGGGTAGCGCGCCTGCACGGTCTCGATCGCGGCCACGATGTAGCCGATCGTCTCGTCGGTGGCCCAGGACTCGTCGGGGTCGCGGACCGTCCAGTACGGGCCCTCGGGGAAGGGCATCGGGTTGACGAGGAGGCCCGCGTCCGGCGTCCCGATCGAGAGCGGCCCGAGGACGGCGGGATCGGTGTGGGCGGCGAGGAGGAGCGCCTCGTCCCCCGTCGGGGCGGGCTCCGGCAGGTCGGAGGGCAGCTCGCCCTCGGGAACCGTGGTCGCCACCGCGTCGTCGAGCGCGGGCGGAGCCGGAACCGCCGACGCGCCGGGATCGTCCGCGGCGGCCGGCACAGCGCCGCCCAACAGGACCGCAAAGAGGGCGATCGCGCACAGCCCGGGTTTCACCTGGACGTGTCTCAAATGTCCTTGCCGCCCCGCCTGGGCCTCAGGCACATCGGCGACCCCGGGGCACGACCGTCCCGCATTCTGCCAGAACCCGGGTCGATCCGGTCAAGTGGAATGTGAAATACGGTCCCGGCGGTCCGTCGGTCCACCCGGCTCAGCGTTTGAGCACTTCGAGCAGATTGCTCCAATCGTCCGTCCAAAGGACATCGGCGCTGCGGAGCGGGGGCAGCGTCGCCGCGCTCACGACTTCGTCACCGAACCGCGCGCGGTCGGCCGCCACCAGCATCCAGTCGGACGACCACTGCGTGCTGTTCTCGAAGGACGGGACGTGCGCGGCCTCGAGCGCGAGGGCGGCGGCCGCGCCGCGAACCACGGGCTTGAGGTCCAGGTAGCGGTTCGTCACGTGGACCGCGAGCACGCCGCCCGGGGCGAGGTGGCGCCGGTAGACCTCGAAGGCCTCGCGGGTGAGGAGGTGGGTGGGGATGGCGTCGCTGCTGAAGGCGTCGAGGGCGAGCACGTCGTACCCCTGCGGCGCCTCGGCCTCGAGGGCGAGCCGCCCGTCGCCCAGGGTGACGCTCGCGCGGCCCCCGGCGTCGCGCACGAAGGTGAAGACGGGCCGCTCCCCCTCCGAGAGCCGCGCCACCTCCGGGTCCAGCTCGTAGAACCGGACGACGTCGCCGGGACGGCTCCACGCCGCGAGCGTGCCGACGCCGAGGCCGATCACGCCGATGCGCATCGGCTTGCCGGCGAGCCGCTTCGGGTGCCTCCGCACGGCGAGGCCCACCCCGCTCGTGGGGCCGTAGTAGGTCGTGGGCTCGGCGCGGCGGCCCGTCGCCGTGAGCTGCAGGCCGTGGGTGATCCGGCCGTGCAGCAGCTTCACGTACTCGTCCGGGTCGCCCGCGTTCTCCCGCTCGACGCGGAGGACGCCGTAGAAGCCTCGGGACGAAAGCTCGACGCCTCGTCTCTCCCCGACGGCGTCGGCGGCCAGGGCCACGGCGAGCGCGGCGATCCCGACGGCGGCGAGCGACCGAAGCTGTCGGCCGCCGGCGTCGGAGCGCCCCCCGACCGCGGCCAGCACGGCCAGCGGGCCGGCCAGCAGGCCGAGGTGCAGCTCCCAGTAGCCGGAGAACAGCGTGGGGGCGACGATCGCGGTGAGCACGCCCCCGAGGGCGCCGCCGGCCGCGATCGTGAGGTAATACGCCGTGAGCCGCCCGGCCGCGGGCCGCCGGCGCGCCAGCTCGCCGTGGCCGGCCATGCCGTAGACGAAGAGGACCAGCGGACCAGAGCCCCACGCGCGCCGGGGCCCTCATCGGCAGCTCGCCATACAGGCCGAGGACGGCGAGGACGGCCGCCGCCGCGAGCGCCACTCGCCACGCGGGACGGAAGGCATCCGGCCACGCGAACGAGACGATGAACGACAGCAGGTAGAGGGCGAGCGGCAGCACCCAGAGGAAGGGGACCGCCGCCACCTCCTGGGTGAGGTGGCTCGTCACGGCCGCCAGCATCACCGAGGGGAAGAAGGCGAGCGCGAGCCAGGCGAGGCCGGTGCGGGGGCCCGCGTCCTCCTCCGTCGCCGCCGGTTCCGTTTCGCGACGGGGCTCGGCTCGGCCCATCGCCACCGCGCACCACGCGAGGCCGATGGCGTACAGCCCGAAGCCCGCCGCCCAGAGCCAGCCCTGCGCCCGCACGGGGAGGAGCGGCTCGACGACGAGCGGGTAGCTCACGAGCCCGACGAGCGAGCCCGCGTTCGAGAGCGCGAAGAGCCAGAACGGCGAGGCGCCGGGCCTCAGGCGGGCGAGCCAGGCCTGCAGCAGAGGGCTCGTGGCCGCGAGCGCCATGAACGGGAGCCCGATCGTCGATGCCAGGAGCCCGAGGATCGACAAGATCGGCGCGTCGGGCGAGCCGGGCCTCGCCCACGGCCCCGGCGTCAGGGGCGACGGCCACGCGAAGGCCCGCCAGAGAAGCAGCGCGACGGCGACGCCGAGGAGCGAGAGCTGGGCGTCGCGCTGCCGCCGCGGCGACAGCCGGTCGGCGAGGAGGTGCGCCCACGCGTACCCCGCGAGCAGCGCCGCCTGGAAGAACAGCAGGCACGTCGTCCAGACCGCCGAGGTCCCGCCGAACCAGGGCAGCAGCTGCTTCCCGAGCACCAGCTGCACCTGGAACAGCAGGAACGCCCCGAGCCCGACGACCGCCGCGAACAGCGACGTCACGGGCGCGGCTCGACGGCCCGCACCCGGCTGGGTCTCATGTCGTCTCGACGGCCCGGGGCTTGGAAGGCGACCGCGACGTCCGGATCCAGGACGATGGCGAGGCGGCTCCTTCAAGGGCGCGGCGTACGGGTTCTTCTCGCCTTGGCGTAGTCGAAGGCGTACTCGGCTTCGAGATCGTCCGGGGAATCGCCGCAGTCTTAGCGGCTCTCTTCATGGTCTCGACGCTCGCCACGGAGGTGCTATGCGGGGACGCGCACGCTCGTAGAGGAACTCGGGTGCCAGATCCACCCCGTTCGGCCACGTGTGGTATGGAGCGGGATCCAGCGTAAGAGGCGGAAATTGGAGGCGCGCAGCGGCCCGAAAAGGGAAAGCGGCCGAGATCGACTACTCCCGGCTGAACTGTGCGTCCGAGATAGCGGCTGCGTCCTCCTCGGAATCGGCTTCAGGGCTGATGCTGCGGTCCCAGTCCTCGCCAGATCCGCGACGTTACCTGAGCGCCATCTCCGCACATGGGCCAGTGCTCGCCTCGGAAGGCTGCCACGAATGACACGTCAGGATTCCGATGCCGCCTCATGTCACCGTAGGACCGTGCAAGTGCGGCCGGATTTGATCCTTGTAGAACATGCCGATCACGATCCCCGGCATCGACTGATCTCGGGCACTCAGCTATATTCTACCCGCACCGCAGAATGCCGATCCGAAAGTCACGCGGTAAGCTCGTCCTGCCTCCATGTCGCGCACCCCGATCGTCCGCCTCGACCGCGTCAGCAAGGACTACCGCGAGGGCGAGGAGTCTGCGCCACGTCCTGCGCGAGACCTCGGCCGAGTTCGCCGAAGGCGAGGTCGTGGCGATCCGGGGCCGCAGCGGCAGCGGGAAGAGCACGCTGCTCAACCTCGTCGCGGGGATCGACGTGCCCACCGCGGGCGAGGTCTGGGTGGCGGGGACCTGCCTCTCCCGCCTCTCCCCCGGCGCGCGGACGCTCTTCCGCCGCGACCACCTCGGCTTCGTCTTCCAGTTCTTCAACCTCATCCCCACCCTCACCGTCCTCGAGAACGTGCAGCTCCCGGCCGAGCTCGGGGGCCGCACGCCGGAGGACGCGGCGGCGCGGGCCCGCGCGCTCCTCGCCGAGGTCGGCCTCGAGGACCGCGAGCGGGCCTTCCCCGACCGCCTCTCGGGCGGCGAGCAGCAGCGCGTCGCGATCGCCCGCGCCCTCGTGCAGGACCCGCGGCTCCTCCTGGCCGACGAGCCCACCGGCAACCTCGACGACGCGACCGGCCGGCAGGTGATGGAGCTCCTCGACCGCGTCACGCGCCGCGCCGGGCGCAGCCTCGTGCTGGTCACCCACAGCCCGCAGGTCGCCGAGAGGGCCGACCGCGTCTTCACGATCGACGACGGCCACGTCGTGCCGCTCGATCGCCCGGCCGCCTGAGCCGCTCGTGACGCGCACCCTGCTCCTCACCGGCCTGCGCGACCTGGTGCGCCGGCCGCTCCACACCGGCCTGATGGTCCTCGGCGTCGCCCTCGGCGTGGCCGTGGTCATCGCCATCGACCTCGCCAACACCAGCGCGACGCGGGGCTTCGTCCGCAGCACCGAGGCGGTGACCGGCCGCGCCACCCACCAGGTGCTCGGCGGGCCCTCGGGCCTGCCGCAGGAGGTCTACCGCCGGATCCGGGTCGAGGCGGGCCTCCGCAAGAGCACGCCGGTCGTCGAGGGCCTACGCCGTGGCGCTCGACCTCGACCGCCAGCCGCTGCACGTCCTCGGCCTCGACGCGCTCTCGGACGCCCCCTTCCGCGACCACCTGGGCGGCGGCTCCCTCGCCGAGCCCGGCATCGCCCGCATCTTCGTGGACCCGAGGGCCGCCGTCGTCGGGCTCCGCCCTCGCCGCGCGCTACGGCCTCCGGATCGGCAGCCCGCTGCGCCTGCGGGTCCACGACCGGATCGAGACGCTCGAGGTGGCGGGGATCGCCCACGCGACGAGCGCCGAAGAGGCGGCGGCCCTCGAGTCGGTGGCGATCCTCGACGTGGGCGCGGCCCAGCGGCTCTTCCGCCTCGGCGACCGGCTCTCGAGGGTGGACCTCATCGCGGACGAGGCCGACCTCGCCCGGATCCGGCCGCTCCTGCCCGAGGGCTCGCGCGTCGCGCCGGCGACCGAGCAGGCCTCGACCGTGGGCCAGTTCACCGAGGCCTTCCAGCTGAACCTGACCGCGCTCAGCCTGCTCGCCCTCGTCGTCGGCATGTTCCTCATCTACAACACCGTGATGTTCAGCGTCGTGCAGCGGCGCGCGGTGATCGGCACGCTGCGCCTCCTCGGCGCGACCGGGGGCCAGGTCTTCGCCCTCGTGCTCCTGGAGACGGCGGCCGCCTCGGCGGTGGGCACGCTCCTCGGCCTCGGCCTCGGCTGGCTGCTCGGCCAGGGCGCCGTCCGCCTCGTGACGCAGACGATCAACGACCTCTACTACGTGCTCTCCGTCACCGGCGCGCCGCTCACCGCCCTCACCGTCGCGAAGGCGGTCGCCCTCGGCCTGGGGGCCGGCGTCCTCTCCGCCGTGGCCCCCGCCCTCGAGGCCGCGCGCGTCGAGCCCGTCGAGGCCCTGCGGCGCAGCGCCTTCGAGGACCGCGCCCGCCGCCTCATCCCGAAGGTGGCCGCCGCCGGCGCCGTCCTCGCCGGGCTCGGCGGCCTGCTTGCTCCTCGCCTCGGGCCGCTCGCTCCTCGCCAGCTTCGCCGGCCTCTTCGCCATCGTCCTCGGCCTCGCGCTCCTGGCCCCGCTCGCCACCGTCGTGGCGATGGCCCTCGCCACGCCGCTCGCCGGACGGCTCGCCGGCACCCTCGGCCGGCTCGCGACGCGGACGGTCACGCGCTCGGTCAGCCGCACCGGCGTCGCGGTCGCCGCGCTCTCGGTCGCAGTCGCGGTGACGATCGGCGTCGGCCTGATGATCCAGAGCTTCCGCTCGACCGTCGAGAACTGGCTCGACCTCACGCTGCGGGCCGACGTCTTCGTGGGCGCCCCTTCCGCCGGCGGCGCGCGGAACTTCCCCACCCTCTCCCCGGACGTCCCCGCGAAGGTGGCGGCGATCCCCGGCGTCGCGTGGGTCGAGACGTTCCGCTCGGTCCGCGTGGCGAGCCCCCTCGGCGAGGTGAACCTCGCCGTCGCCGACCCCCGCCGGCCGCGCGACACGCGCCTCTACCGCTCCGCCGAGGGCGACCCCGCGCGGGTGTGGGACGAGGCGCAGGCGGGCGGCGTGATCGTCACCGAGCCGTTCGCCTTCCGCCACAACCTCCCGGCGCGTGGCGCGACGGTCACGCTCCTCACCGACCGCGGGCCGCACACCTTCCCGGTGGCCGGCGTCTTCTACGACTACGCGACCGAGCAGGGCACGGTCTTCCTGACCCGCAACGTCTACGAGCGCTACTGGGACGACCGCGGGGTCACGTCGCTCGGCGCGCACCTCGCGCCGGGCGCGTCGATCGAGGAGGTGACGCACGCGCTGCGATCGGCCCTCGCGGGCACGGCCCTCAGCGTCACGCCGAACCGCTCGCTCCGCGCCCAGGCCCTGCGGATCTTCGACCGCACGTTCGCGGTGACCCAGTCGCTGCGGCTCCTCGCCGTGATCGTGGCCTTCATCGGCGTCTGGAGCGCCCTCATGGCCCTGCAGGTGGAGAGGACGCGCGAGCTGGCGACGCTCACGACCCTCGGCCTCGGCGAGCGGCGGCAGTGGGCGCTCGGCCTCCTGGAGACGGGCCTCATGGGCGCGGTGGCCGGCCTCCTCGCCCTCCCCCTCGGCTGGCTGCTCGCCCTCATCCTCGTGAACGTCATCAACGTGCGCTCCTTCGGCTGGACCATGCGCCTCGAGGCCGACCCGTGGCTCTTCGCGCAGGCCCTCCTCGTGAGCGTCGGCGCCGCGATGCTCGCGTCCGTCTACCCGCTGCTGCGCCTGCGCCGCCGGTCGCTGGCCGAAGCGCTGAGGGCCGAGTGACGCCATCCCGAGGGCGGCTCCCGGCCGGCGCCGAGGGCTCCGCCGGCACGGCGCTCGCGTCGTCGCCGTGCGCTTGCGCTCGCCGCTGTTCGTCCCCTCGTGCCGCACCCCAGCGCGTCGACGCCGCCCCGCGGCCCGCGCCTCGAGCTCGGCCCCGGCCCCGACCTCGCCGGCTTCGCCCGCGCCACGGAGCCGCGCCCGTTCGTCCTCCCGAGGGACCACGGCCCGCACCTCGAGTACCAGACCGAGTGGTGGTACTACACCGGCAACCTCGCCGCGACGGACGGCCGCCGCTTCGGCTTCCAGCTGACGTTCTTCCGACGGGGCTTCGCGCCCGGGCCCGACCGAAGGTCCGGAGGCCTCGCGAGCCACCAGGTCTACTTCGCCCACTTCGCGATCACCGACGTCGCCGCACGAAGCCACCACGCGCGCCGAGCGCTTCTCGCGCGGCGCGGGCGGCCTGGCCGGCGCGACCGGCGAGCCCTTCGCCGTCTGGCTCGAGGACTGGCGGGCCGACTCCCTGAACCCGGACGGCAGCGCCGCTGCCGCCTCGTGCGCCTGACCGCGCCGACGCGGCGTCGGGCCTCGACCTGGATCTCGAGCTCCGGTCGAAGAAGCCCCTCGTCGCCCACGGCGACCGCGGCCTCTCCCCGAAGAGCGACGAGCCCGGCAACGCGTCGTACTACGTCGGCTACACGCGCATGGCCGCACGCGGGCGCATCCGGCACGGTCGATGTCACCGGTGAAGCCTGGTTCGACCACGAGTGGAGCACGAGCGCCCTCGGCCCCGGAGCCGTCGGCTGGGACTGGTTCTCGCTGCAGCTCGACGACGGCCGCGAGCTCATGTACTTCCAGATCCGCCGCGAGGACGGCACGGTCGAGCCCGTCTCGGGCGGCACCCTCGTCGAGCCCGACGGCCGCACCCGCCGCCTCGCTCGCGACGACGTCCACCTCGACGTCCTCGACCACTGGACGAGCCCGCGAGAGCGGCGCCCGCTACCCCTCCCGCTGGCGCCTCGCCGTCCCCAGGGAAGGCCTCGACCTCCGGATCGAGCCCTGGCTCGACGACCAGGAGATGCGGACCTCCTTCGTCTACTGGGAGGGCGCCGTCCGCGTCCAGCCCGCCACCCCCCGGGGCCCTTCCGGCCAGGGCTACGTCGAGCTGACCGGCTACGCCGCCTCGATGCAGGGCGTCTTCTAAGCGCCCGACCCAAGACCAGCCACCCTCGGCGGCCCTCCGCAACGTCATTACTGACCGATATTTCTAATCTGGCAGCTACTTGTGTCGATAATATAAGGTGATGCTTGAGGTTTCCCGTCTGATTCCTGGAGAGCGGTCGTGCGCCCCGTACGTGTGACAGTAGAGGGAGCGACCTCGGCCTCTTCTCTAACTACTTGACAAATAGATGCTTCGGCTGGACGCAGTGCGGCGGCCCGACTGTTGCACATGAGAGGGCAAGCAGGAGGGGAGATGTCCGGAATCGTGACGCGACTGGCTTGTCACAGCGCAGAGAGCGGCCGCTCCGTGCGGGACGCGGCTCGCTCGCGCTACTCCCCGTCCTGGCTTTCTTCTCCTGGCTTCTCCTGCCCTCGCCGAGCACGACCGGCTACCAGATGCCGGGCAGCCGTTCAAATATGCCAGCGCTACTGGAACAACCGCACTGGCAGGAGTTCTGGGTCGACCGGCTACGCGTGACTTCCCCTGCTGCAGTCGGACGACGACGTCTACGCCAGCACCGACAGCGGGCACGGCCGCCTACGAGTACCTCTCGCACGTTCGGGCTCTCCGTGCCTTCCGAACGCGACGATCACGGGCATCACGGTCGAGGTCACAGGGAAGTCGAGTGCGAGCACCGCAAGACTTCAACGTGAGTCTCTCTCGGCCGACTGGGCTCGACCTGGACGACCACATAGCGGGCGACCTTCACCCGTTCGCACGAGCGATGCGACGCTGACGCTCGGCGGTGCCACCGAAACCTGGGGTACCGGCCACACCTGGACGCCCCAGACTTCTCGAACTCGAACTTCTGGCTCCGGATCCACAGGTCTCCACGACCCCCGAGCTCAATGATCGACATGCTCCGCGTGGCGGTCTTCTACATATGCCCAACCAGCCGACATCTACTACTCGGTCGGCATGAGCCCCGACGACCTCAAGACCGGCTCGCCCACGATCACCATCGCGAGCGGTACGCGCCACCCTGAGCGTCTCCCAGACCGGCCCCGTCGGCGTCGGCGACGTCATCACCTACAACGGCACGAGCAAGGTCTACATCAAGTCCGTCATCAGCCAGACACGGTTCGGGGTCCAGATGGTGACGGGAGCGACCCGGCGGACATCACCGGTGCCACCGTCAGCTCGATCAAGCGAGTCTTCAACACGCTCCAGGCCGCCGAAGACCAGTCCGACGATGCCAGCTACCTGAACACCTCCGACCTCACGGCCGCCCCGCGCTACACCCTGACCTGGGTCTGCTACAAAGACCAGCCCTTCACGGCGGGCGTTGACATCAACGGCTACACGACGATGCGACCTACGGGATCACCCTGACCGCCGCCAGCGCCTCGCAGGTGGCCAACGGCGTGAGCCAGCGACACCGCGGGATCGCGGGAACGGGCGCCCGGGTCGAGGAAGCCTCGGGTCTGACATCCATCATCACCAACCAAGACGAGTTCGTCACCGTCGAGTGGCTGGAGCTAGCCGCCACCTCTGGCGGCGGCACTGCAGGCTTCTACGTGACGAACAACGTGGCCGCCTCGAATACGGTCACCGTGAGAAACCTCCTCGTCCACGACTTGACGGGATCCGGCATCCTGAATGTCTCCACCACCGTCGTCCTCTACGCCTACAACAACATCCTCTACGATAACGGGTACGGCATCCGGAACACCGCCACCGCGTATGCGTCCGGTCTCTCTCAGATCCTCAACAACACTGTGTACAGCTCCAATACGGGACCCGGCATCTCGAGCACGAACGCCGCCGGAACGCCCTACACGACCCTGATCAACAACATCGCGACCGGCAATGCGCACCGCCGACTTCGCGATCCAGAACGCGACCTACTACGTCGGATCCCCCTGCTACTGCACCAAGTACAGCCTCGGCAGCGCTCAGGAGCTGGGACAGCAACTACAACCTGTCCTCCGACTCCACGGCCCAGAACCACAGCCCGGGCGGGAATGAGCTTCGGCCAGGCGGCACCTACTACAACGGCGGCACGGTCTACTTCGCGAGCACGACCGCCCCGATCGACCTCCACATCCGGCAGGGCGGCAACGCCTGGAACGGAGGGACGAGCAGCACTGTCTCGGGCATCTTCAGCAACGACATCGACGCCGACGCACGGCCGAGCGGCACCGCCTGGGACCTCGGCGCCGACGAGGCCCTAGGCGAGGTGTTCTACTCCATCGGCACGAACTCCTCCGACCTGAAGACCGGCTCGCCCACGCTCACCATCACAAACGGCATCGCCAGCCTCACCATCGCCCAGACCGGCAACGTCGGAGTGGGGGACGCCATCTGTTGGAACTCCGCCTGCCCGCTCACCAACAGCAAGGTCCACATCGCAGAGGTGCTGGGTCCGAAGACCTTCAGAGTGCAAACCCCGACGGGAGGAGTGCCCAGCGGAACGACTCAGGGAAGCATCTACATCAAGCGCGCTTTCAACTCGATCAGCGGCGCGGTCACGGGTTCCACGGGAACGTACTTCTTCAACTCGGCGACCATAGACCTGGTCACACGGGGCGTGAAGCTGACCTGGGTTGCCTACAAAGACGCCACCGACCTCACGGACACCGTGGCTACCGACATCACGACCACGACCTACACCAATACGAGCGCCGCTTACTACCTCACTCTGACGGTGGCGAGCGCCGCGCAGGTCGCGAGCGGAACGAGTCAGCGCCACACGGGCACGGCCACACTGGCGCCACCTACACGCCCGCCGTCAACACCCTCAATGCGAGGCCGTTGACGATCCGGGTCCCTTACACCCGGATCGAGTGGCTCGACGTGAACGGGGCCTCGGTTCCGCAGAATGGCCAGTACGCGATCTCCGTCGAGCCCACAGCCAGCAACGTGCGACTCTCGAACCTGCTGGTCCACGGCTTCAACCGGACGTCATCGCGCGGGATCAGTGTCGAGGGCTCGGCCACGATCCGGAACTCCTTCCTCTACCGAAACAAGGTCGGCATCGGCATCGCGGTGAGCAACGCTAGCGTACAGAACTGCTCGCTCTGGCCCCAGGACACCGCCAGCGCCATCGGCCTCCAAGCCGGCAGCGGCCTGGCCGGCCTCGTGGTCGAGAACGTGATCTCGACCGGGCACGCGACGGACTTCTCGTCGTCGTCGACCCCTTCGTCCTTCAACAACAACCTCTCAGGTGACACCACCGCGACGAGCTGGCAGCCTGGCAGTGGCAGCGGGAACCTGACGGGCAAGACGGCGGCCAACCAGTTCGAGAATGTCATCACCACGCCTTTCAACCTGCACCTCAAGACCGGCGCGGACGCGCTCAACGTCGGCAAGGACCTCTCCGCCAGCTTCCTCACCGACATCGACGGGCAGACCCGGCCCATCTCGATGGGTTGGGACATCGGGGCCGACGAGGCGCTTGCCGCCGCGACCACGCTGGCCCCCGAACAGTTCCGTTCCATCGGGACCCGGGCGGCACACACGGGCACGGGAACGATCACCGTGACGGCCGGGTCAACGACCGTCACCCAGAGCGGCGGGACGGGCTGGAAGACCGACACGGCGTGGCCGGGGTGACGTGCTCACCGTGAACGGCACGACGCTACATGATCTTCTCGGTCGACTCGGACACCCAGCTGACGCTGAGGACGGCGGCCGCCGCAAGCTACACGGGCACCAGCTACAGCATCGCGCGGCAGTACACCATCGCTCCAGGCCTGGGAGAACTGCATCTCCGGCGGGTCGTGCACCTACTTCCCGGTCCAGAGCTCGAGCCTGGTGAGCGACAACCGGTCCGAGGTGGGCGTCGTCTACGCCGACGGTAGTCTTACTATGCCAGCGCGAACGGCACGCCGATCCTGGTGATCGACGGATCGACGACCGATGCGACCCACACGATCCGCCTGACCGCAGAGCGCGGGAACCGCCACAACGGGTCGGTGAGCAACGGCGTGTTTGTCTACAACACGGTGGGCACCTGGAGCGGCACGAACAACTCCGCCCCCGCCATCCGCGTGCAGGACGACCACGTGACCCTGGAATGGCTGCAGGTGGGCTACGGAACCGGGGACGCCATCCGGGTGGACGGCCAGATCGCGAGCGACAACAAGGTCGTGCTTCGATACCTGTTCCTTCATGACACGTCGTGCTCCCGGGGCGGCGATCCGCGTCGCGTCGCCCAATGCCAGTGTGGACATCTACCACACCGGGATGGCGCAGTTCGGCGGCGACGGTGTACGACTGGACCCCGTCGGCCCGTGGGCGACGAACCTCCACGATCCGCATCCTCAACAACAGCGCCAACTTCAACAACGCGAGCTCGACGCGGTTCGCGTTCTCGAGCACCGCGTCAGACAACAGGAACGTGCTGCTCCGCAACAACATCGGCCACAACGGGAACAACCCGGCGTTCGGAACGGGGTTCGTCTTCCCCCACCCCTCCAACATCTCAATCCCGCCAGCAGCCACAACATGTCGTCCACGGCCGACACTAGCTCCGTGAGCCACAGCCCGGGAGGATGGCTCGCAACGCCAAACGCCATTGGCTCCACTTCGCCGTGCTTCGGGATCGGCGACGTCGTCCTCGTCGCGGGGTGTCCTGCAATCGACAAGGGTGCCGACCTGCACATGGCCGGCTACGACAAGGCTGCCGACCTGAGTAGCCCGGCCTACGACATGAGTGCCGACGTGAGCAGTGAGATCCCGTCGCTCGACTTCCAGGAGAACGGGCGGCCGGTGGGCCTCGGGTGGGACATCGGGGCGGACGAGTACTCCGGGACGACGGCGATTCGTCTGGCGTCGTTCCGGCGGTGGGTCTGGACGAGGCGGTGCTGGTGGAGTGGGTGACGGGGTCGGAGCTGGACAACCTGGGCTTCCATCTCTACCGGGGGCTTCGATGGACGGGCCCTGGGTGCGGCTCACGGCGGACCTCATTCCCGGGCTCGGCACGTCGCCGAACGGCCAGCGCTACAGCTTCCGCGACGCCGGCCTGCGCAACGGGGCGACCTACTTCTACCGGCTCGAGGACATCGACCGGTACGGCAGTCGTCACGTCGCACGGGCCCGTGTCCGCAACACCTCTCGAAGGAGCCGCGGCGCCCGGCGAGGGTGGCGAGAACGAGCCTGAGGGAGCGCTCCGGGCCCCGGCGAGGGCTGGACGAAGCACGGGGACCCGGAAGACGTCTCGCTGCGCGTCGTCTCTCGCTCCGCCACCTCCGTGACCTTCGAGCTGCGGACGGGCGGCTTCTACTCCTACGCCCAGGAGGACGGCTCGGCGCGCCTCTTCGTCCCCGGCTTCTTCGATCTCGCCGACCCCGGGTACCCCTCGCTGCCCACGCGCCGCACCTGGACCAACGCCGTCGTCGGCCTTGGCGCCCGCGTCGCCTCCGTCACCGCCGAGGACCTCCTCGCCTTCGACGGCCTCGTCCCCCCGCGCGCCGGGGCCCCCCAGGCCGTGGCCCTGCGCGACGGCTCGCTGCGCACCGCCTTCCGCCCGGTCGCCGCCGCCCCGCTCTCCCGCGGCCTCTACCCCCGCGCCCAGGCCCGCGTCCTCGAGACCGCCTTCCAGGGCGACACCAAGAAGGCCCACGTCGAGCTGCTCCCCCTGCGCCTCGACGCCTCCCGCGGTCGCCTCGTCCTCGCCCGCAGGATGCTCGTCACCGTCGTCTTCGACGGTGTCGTCACCGGCGAGACCAGCCTCGGAGGCTCCACCGGGCGCAGTCTCCACCTCGGCCGCCAGCCCCGCCCCGACGAGCGTCTCCTCGCCCGCTTCGTCTCCCGCTCCCGTGGCCTGCACGCCGTCGCCTGGGAGGACCTCCTCGCCGCCACCACCTCGGGCTCCCCCGACATCGCCTCCTCCGCTCTCATGCTCCCCACCTCGGCGATGCGGCTTTCCCGGAAGGGCACGTCGTCCCCTTCCACGTCGAGCCCCGGCCCGAGCGCTTCGGCCCCGGATCCACCCTCTTCTTCCTCTCCGAGGGCTCGGGCGACGCCCACAACAACGAGGCCATCTTCGAGCTCGCCGTCGACTCCGACGGACAGCGCATGGGGATCGGCGCCTCCTCCCGCGGCCGCTCCTCCGCCCCCACCCCCCTCGAGCCCCTCGCCTCTCTGCACGCCCCGCGCTCCTTCGAGAAGAACGCCACCTACTTCCCCACCCTCCTCGAGGCGAAGGACTTCTGGCTCTGGGACTGGGGCATCGCCCTGGGGAAGACCGTAACTACCCCTTCTCTCTCGCCTCCGTCGTCACCACCGGCGCTCCCGCCCGCCTCACCGTCCACCTCCAGGGCGGCAGCGACACCACCGCCGACCCCGACCACCACCTCCGCTTCTCCCTCAACGGCACCTTCGTCGGCGAGACCTCCTTCGACGGCATGAAGCCCCACTCGCTCTCCGTCGACGTCCCCCCTCGCTCCTCCTCGAGGGGGCCAACACCCTCTCGATCCAGAGCGTCAACGACACCGGCGCCTCGGTCTCCTTCGTCTACCTCGACCGCTTCTCCCTCGACTACCCCCACGGCCTCGCCGCCGAGGCCGGCACCCTCGAGGGGCAGGCCCTCGCGGACGGCCTCGTCCAGGCCGCAGGCTTCGCCCCCGGATCCGTCCTCATCGATCTCTCCGGACGCGGGCCCCGCTGGCTGGGTCGCTCCCGCTCCACCCTCGCCTTCGCCGCCGAGCAGGACCACCGCTACCTCGCCGTCTCCCCCGAGGCCTTCCTCCGTCCCGAGATCCGCCCCGTCGCGCTCTCCTCGCTGCGCGACACGACGAACCAGGCCGACTGGATCCTCATCGCCCCCAGGGACTTCCTCCCCGCCGCCCAGCCCCTCGTCGACCTGCGCCACGACCAGGGCCTCGCCACCATGGCCGTCGCCCTCGAGGAGGTCTACGACGCCTTCGGCTTCGGTGAGGTCTCCCCCGAGGCCATCCACGACTTCCTCTCCTTCGCCTACCACCACTGGACGGCCCCCTCGCCCCGCTACGTCCTCCTCCTCGGAGAGGCCACCTCCGATCCCAAGGAGTTCATCGCCGGGCGGCCCCGAAAGGACCTCCTCCCCACCGCCCTCGCCCGCACCTCCTACCTCTGGACCGCCTCCGACCCCGCCCTGGCCTCCGTCAACGGCGAGGACCTCCTCCCCGACCTCGCCATCGGGCGCCTCACCGCCAACTCACTCGACGAGGCCCAGGCCGCCGTCCAGAAGATCCTCGACTTCGAGAACGCCGGGCTCACCCTCGACGGAAAGGCCGTCCTCGTCGCCGACAAGCCCGATCCCGACGCCGGGGACTTCGAGGCCAACGTCAACGACATCGCCTCGCTCCTCTCCGAGAGGCCCACCCAGAAGCTCTTCCGCACCCAGCTCGTCGCCGACCCCAAGGCCGCCGTCCTCGACGCCTTCAATACCGCTCCCGCGCTCGTCTCCTACGTCGGCCACGGCGACCAGGGCAACTGGTCCTCCATCCTCTCCTTCAACGACGTCCCGCGCCTCAGCCCCCAGGCCCAGCTGCCCCTCGTCCTCACCATGACCTGCTCCAACGGCAACTTCCTCCACCCCGCGTCCAACTCCCTCGCCGAGGTCCTCACCCTCACCCCCGAGCAGGGGCGCCATCGCCGCCTTCTCCCCCTCCGGCCTCTCCCTCGACACCGCCGCTCACCTCTACCACCGCGCCCTCGTCACCAGCTCGAGACCGGTACCCACCACAGACTCGGTGACCTCGTCCTCGCCGCACAGGCCGAGTACACACAGACCGGCGCCTTCCCAGAACTCCTCGCCATCTACCACCTCTTCGGCGACCCCGCACTGAAGATCCGGTAGGTTGGGAACTCAGCGCACGCCTGCGGCATGCTTCGGAAGTAAACGCAATATTTACAGTCAGTTATAGCCAAGGCTACTCCCGGGACATCGGCACCGATCCAGTGGGGTCGTCCGTCGATCCCGGTATGGCGCTTGCTTCGTCCTGAGGGTGGAGGAGGTTATGGCCGGTTTCGTGCCAGTCCGAGTGGCCTGTTCCCCGGAACGGCTCGGCTCAGTGCTCGGGCGCCTCGTCCGGGGGGCGGCGCTGGCCCTCCTGGCCGGCCTCGCGTCCGACGCCGGGGCGGCCGACATCTACTACTCCGTCGGGACTTCCACCGACAACCTGGAGACCGGCTCCGGCACGATGACGATCTCGTCGGGCATCGCCACGTTCAGCGTCGCCCAGACCGGCAACGTGGGCGTGGGCGACGAGGTCTGCTACGGCGCTTCCTGCTATTCGCAGGTGGGCGGGACCCGTATGTACATCAAGTCCGTCACGAGCCAGACGCAGTTCTTGGTCCAGACCGCCACCGGCGGTGTTCCCGGCAACGTCACCGACGTCGACGTCGGTCACATCAAGCGCGTCTTCAACTCGATCGCCAGCGCCGTATCCGACTCCACCGGCACGACCAAGCTGAACACCTCCAACCTCGTGAGCGGCGGTTACACCCTGACCTGGGTCTGCTACAAGGACGCGGCGTTCGAGTTCTCGGCCGATCTCTCGATCAGCGGCTACACGACGAACGCCTCCTACTACATCACCCTGACGGTCGCGGCCGCCTCGCAGGTCGCAAGCGGCATGAGCCAGCGTCACCGTGGGAAGGCCGGGACGGGAACGGTGGTCGAACTCATGGCCGCATTCCCGGATGGGGCCCTACAGGTCAACCAGAGCTACACCCGGGTCGAGTTTCTCGAAATCGACGGCAACGACCAGGGAGGTACCGGGACCGTCGCCCTTGTCACCTCGACCAACGGCGACCACGCGCTGCTGCGGAATCTGATCATCCACAATCTGTCGGCCGCATCTGGCGACCTTGGCACCGGAATCGGCATCTACACCGACTCCAGCGGCGGCTACGAGCAGATCAGGAACTCCATCATCTACGACTTCGACGAGGACGGCATCGAGGTCAGCTCCTCGAACGTGACGGTGCAGAACTGCACGATCTTCCGCACGCGCAGGATCACCAACGGGGGCGAGGGGATCCAGCTTCAGGGCGACGGCAGGGCCACGGCCACGAACGTCCTCTCGATGGTCAACGCCCTGGGGTCTTCGCTCACCGCCGACTTCGAGGTGAACAGCGGGGGCAGCCTCACCAACTACAATTGCATCTCCCAGGACAGCAGTGCGGACAACTTTGGTGGCTCCGGCAACCTCGTCAACAAGGCGATTGCCAACCAGTTCGTCTCGACCTCGTCGAGTCCCCCGGACCTGCACCTCAAGACCGGCGCGGACGCCCTCAACGCCGGCCAGAGCCTCTCCTTCACGGACGACGTCGACGGCCAGACGCGGTACTACGGCTCCGCCTGGGACGTCGGGGCGGATGAGTACGTCCCGGCGTCGACGGCGGTGCGGCTGGCGTCGTTCACCGCGACGGGTTTCGACTCTGCGGTGCTGGTGGAGTGGGTGACGGGGTCGGAGCTGGACAACCTGGGCTTCCATCTCTACCGGGGGCTTTCGATGGACGGGCCCTGGGTGCGGCTCACGGCGGATCTCATTCCGGGGCTCGGAACCTCGCCGAACGGCCAGCGCTACAGCTTCCGCGACGCCGGCCTGCGCAACGGGGCGACCTACTTCTACCGGCTCGAGGACATCGACCGGCACGGAGTCGTCACGTCGCACGGGCCCGTGTCCGCGACGCCTCTCGTTAGTGCCGGGACACCTGGCGGAGGCGGCGAGACGCCTCCGGGGGAGGGTGGCGGTGGTGAGACGACGTCCTGGCGAAGGCTCTCCTACCTCGGGCGAGGGCTGGACGAAGCACGGCGACCCGGCCGACGTCTCGCTGCGCGTGGTCTCGCGCTCCGCCACGTCCGTGACCTTCGAGCTGCGGACGGGCGGCTTCTACTCCTTCGCCCAGGAGGACGGCTCGGCTCGGCTCTTCGTCCCCGGCTTCTTCGACCTCGCCGACCCCGGGTACCCCTCGCTGCCCACCCGCCGCACCTGGACCAACGCCGTCGTCGGCCTCGGCGCCCGCGTCGCCTCCGTCACCGCCGAGGACCTCCTCGCCTTCGACGGCCTCGTCCCCCCGCGCGCCGGGGCACCCCAGGCCGTGGCCCTGCGCGACGGCTCGCTGCGCGCCGCCTTCCGCCCGGTCGCCGCCGCCCCGCTCTCCCGCGGCCTTTACCCCCGCGCCCAGGCCCGCGTCCTCGAGACCGCCTTCCAGGGCGACACCAAGAAGGCCTACGTCGAGCTGCTCCCCCTGCGCCTCGACACCTCCCGCGGCCGCCTCGTCCTCGCCCGCAGGATGCTCGTCACCGTCGTCTTCGACGGTGTCGTCACCGGCGAGACCAGCCTCGGAGGCTCCATCGGACGCCGCCTCGCGGCCTCCCGCCAGCCCCGACCCGACGAGCGGCTCCTCGCCCGCTTCGTCTCCCGCTCCCGTGGCCTCCACGCCGTCGCCTGGGAGGACCTCCTCGCCGCCACCACCTCGGGCTCCCCAGACATCGCCTCCTCCGCCCTCATGCTCCCCACCTCGGCGATGCGGCTTTCCCGGAAGGGCACCGTCGTCCCCTTCCACGTCGAGCCCCGGCCCGACCGCTTCGGCCCCGGATCCACCCTCTTCTTCCTCTCCGAGGGCTCGGGCGACGCCCACAACAACGAGGCCATCTTCGAGCTCGCCGTCGACTCCGACGGACAGCGCATGGGGATCGGCGCCTCCTCCCGCGGCCGCTCCTCCGCGCCCGTCTCCCTCGAGCCCCTCGCGTCCCTTTACGCCCCGCGCTCGTTCGAGAAGAACGCCACCTACTTCCCCACCCTCCTCGATGCGAAGGACTTCTGGCTCTGGGACTGGGGCATCGCCCTGGGGAAGACCGTCAACTACCCGTTCTCTCTCGCCTCCGTCGTCACCACCGGCGCTCCCGCCCGCCTCACCGTCCACCTCCAGGGCGGCAGCGACACCACCGCCGACCCCGATCACCACCTCCGCATCTCGATCGGGAGCCCCACTGCTCTCTCCCTGTTGCCGAGACCTCCTTCGACGGCATGAAGCCTCACTCGCTCACCGTCGACGTCCCCGCCTCGGCTCCTCGTCGAGGGGGCCAACACCCTCCGCATCGAGAGCCTCAACGACACCGGCGCCTCGGTCTCCTTCGTCTACCTCGACCGCTTCTCCCTCGACTACCCCCACGGCCTCGCCGCCGAGGCCGGCACCCTCGAGGGTCAGGCCCTCGAGGGCGGCCTCGTCCAGGCCTCAGGCTTCGCCCCCGGATCCGTCCTCATCGATCTCTCCGGACGCGGGCCCCGCTGGCTCGGTCGCTCCGGCTCCACCCTCGCCTTCGCCGCCGAGCAGGACCACCGCTACCTCGCCGTCTCCCCCGAGGCCTTCCTCCGTCCCGAGATCCGACCCGTCGCGCTCTCCTCGCTGCGCGACACGACGAACCAGGCCGACTGGATCCTCATCGCCCCCAGGGACTTCCTCCCCGCCGCCCAGCCCCTCGTCGACCTGCGGCACGACCAGGGCCTCGCCACCATGGCCGTCGCCCTCGAGGAGGTCTACGACGCCTTCGGCTTCGGTGAGGTCTCCCCCGAGGCCATCCACGACTTCCTCTCCTTCGCCTACCATCACTGGACGGCCCCCTCGCCCCGCTACGTCCTCCTCCTCGGAGAGGCCACCTCCGACCCCAAGGAGTTCATCGCCGGGCGGCCCCGAAAGGACCTCCTCCCCACCGCCCTCGCCCGCACCTCCTACCTCTGGACCGCCTCCGACCCCGCCCTGGCCTCCGTCAACGGCGAGGACCTCCTCCCCGACCTCGCCATCGGGCGCCTCACCGCCAACTCACTCGACGAGGCCCAGGCCGCCGTCCAGAAGATCCTCGACTTCGAGCACGCCGGCCTCACCCTCGACGGAAAGGCCGTCCTCGTCGCCGACAAGCCCGACCCCGCCGCCGGGGACTTCGAGGCCAACGTCAACGACATCGCCTCGCTCCTCTCCGGGAGGCCCACCCAGAAGCTCTTCCGCACCAGCTCGTCGCCGACCCCAAGGCCGCCGTCCTCGACGCCTTCAATACCGCTCCCGCGCTCGTCTCCTACGTCGGCCACGGCGACCAGGGCAACTGGTCCTCCATCCTCTCCTTCACCGACATCCCCGGCCTCAGCCCCCAGGCCCAGCTGCCCCTCGTCCTCACCATGACCTGCTCCAACGGCAACTTCCTCCACCCCGCGTCCAACTCCCTCGCCGAGGTCCTCACCCTCACCCCCGAGCGGGGCGCCGTCGCCGCCTTCTCACCCTCCGGCCTCTCCCTCGACAACGCCGCTCACCTCTACCACCGCGCCCTCGTCTCCCAGCTCGAGACCGGAGCCCACCACCGACTCGGTGACCTCGTCCTCGACGCCCAGGCCGAGTACACCGCCACCGGCGCCTTCCCCGAGCTCCTCGCCATCTACCACCTCTTCGGCGACCCCGCACTGAAGGTCCGGTAAATGGCCCTCCGTGATAACCTTCCGGCCGTGGGTCAGGTGGCCGCGTGGAGCCACTGGGGGGTGGTGTGAAGGCCGCGGGGCACGCGTGACCGGGCCGGTCGCGGCTCGTCGTGCGGGATCTGCCCGGCGAGGTGCTCGTCTACGACCGCGACAGCCACCAGGCCCACTGCCTCAACCGCACGGCCGCTCTCGTGTTCCGGGCGGCGGACGGTCAGCGGACGGTGGCTGAGCTGGCCCGGCTGCTGGCCGCCGACGCGGGAGCGTCGGCCGACGAAGGCGTCGTGCGACTGGCGCTGAGGCACCTCGCCGAGGCCCGCCTTCTCGACGAGCGTCCTCTCGACGTCGGAAGGGGTGGTGCCTTCCGGCGCCGGTCCGGCAGACGAGTCGCGGCGGGAGCTGATCCGCCGGGTCGGGCTCGGCGCGGTCGCCCTCCTTCCCGTGGTCACGTCGCTCCTCGTTCCCACGCCCGCCGAGGCCGCCAACACCTGCATCAACGTCGACGCCTGCCCCGGCAACACCCAGCAGCCCTGCTACAACGTCAACCCCACCAGCGAGTGCCCGCAGAACAAGTGCATCGGCTTCCAGCAGTGCGGCTGATCGCGGGCGGCGCCGTCTACCAGGCGATCCGGCTCCCGTAGACGTCGTCCTCGCCGTCGGCGGTGGACGTCTTGTCCCGGCGGTCGGTCCACACGGCGAAGACGAGACCGCTGTGGTTCGCCGCGAGACCGGTGCGCTCGCCGGTCGAGCCCCCATCCTGGGTCGAGGACTCGTCCGTCACGCGCCGGTTGATGGACCACGAGAACAACCGGCCCGGCGTGAGCCGAGAGTGGAAGATGTCGTAGGCGAAGTTGGCCACGGGGGCGAGGCGGGAGTCTTCCCAGACGACCTCGACGATCGGGAAGCGGCCCGCTCGGCGCGCGGCGAGGGACGGAAAGCCCTGGGCCCGGCCCGGCCCGTCGTCGTTCACGGTGACCGGCGAGGACCACGCGCGGTAGGGTTGGCGCGGGCTGCTGATGTAGCGGATGTCGCCCTCTTCCGCCGTGGCGCTGCCCGGCTCGGGGTCGTGGGTGTAGACGATGTGCGCCCCGCCGACGTCGTCGACCGCGACGTCCGGGAACATCCCGGGCCACCAGCTCTTCAGGGTGGGGGTCGGTCCGAGGTTGGGCCCCAGCTCGCCCTCGTTCACGACCGCGTCGACCGCGTCGTCCCAGGAGTCTCCGTGGTCTCCCGACCGCCTGGTGCGGATCTCGAAGGTCCCCACCCGCGGGCCGTCGGCCCCGGAGTCGTACCACGCGACGAGGACCTCGCCGCCGGCCCCCGCCGCGACATGGCCGCCCTGCACCGTCACCGGGGTGCCCGCAGCGGCCTCTGCGATCGCCGTGCGGGCGCTCCAGTGCCGTCCTCCGTCGCCGGAGCGCGCGAAGGCGACGGCATAGAGCGGGGCATCCGCGGGCTGCAGCATTCCGAGGCTGTTCGCGGTGGCGTAGACCCAGCCCGCTTCGCGTGCCTCGGGTCCCGTGGCGAGCGTCGGCCGCTCCAGCGTCTCTCCGGGGTCCTCGTCGAGGAAAGTGCACACGGCACCCACGCACTCCTTCACGTAGGACCAGCCGTCGCCGTCGATGGCGAGGACGGGCGCCGACCAGGTCCGGCCGTCGTCCTCGGACCGGCTCAGCAGGATGTCGGTTTCCTGGAAGTATCGTTTCCTCGTTCCGCCTCCGGGCGGGGGCTCGAGAGGTATCTGGCCGCCCTTGAAGTCGCGATATGCGGCGAAGAGCGTGTGGCCGTCCGCGGCGTACGCGAGCGCCGGGGCGTCGGGGCACAGGCTCGTGCCGGTCAGCATGGGCAGGAAGACGGGCGCCGACCACGTGCTGCCCCGGTCCAGGCTGCGCGTCACGAGGCACCGCGTCTCTGGGACGGGAAAGGACGCGGCGACGTACGCGGAGACGACGACGTTCTGACGGCGCGGGCTGAGGGCCACGGCCGGCCTGTACTCCAGGAACCCGGGGTCTGCGCCGAGCGGCACGTCGGCGTACGGGCGATCGGAACGCCGGTGTGCCGGAGGGCCGCCGCTCGCGACCGTCCGCGGCCCCGGCAGGGAGCGGCGGATGGACGCCGTGGTCGCCCCGGCCAGCTCGCGGTCCATGACGCGGAGAACCGTCGCCGGGTCGGCGTGGTTCTCGAGAGAATCGAGGAAGCCCTCGGGGAACACGGCACCGCTCGTCTTCTCGGGCGGTGCGGAGCCGACGCTCCCGGCGGAAACGGCGACGAGAACGAAAGCCAAAGCGCTTCGCGCGTGCATGGGCAACCTCGAATCCTCTAGGCGCTGGAGTCGACGCTGCCGCGGAGGGGAGAGCAGCTAGCTCGCTTGTAGAACGATCGATGGCCGTCCGTCAAGAGGAAACGCCAAGGCGTTGGTCGCTGCGCACTCCGGGTGCGCCCTGACTGCCCGGAAAACGGTCAACTCCTCGACGTCGCGCTCGGGCCGAGGGCCTTGACCCGCTCCCTCGCGCGTGTCAGAAAGGCGCCACACCGACGCAAAGGGGGCCGCCATGACGCGAAACGCGAGAACCCTGGTCCTCTCCACGGGGTCCGTCGCTCTCATGATCGCCGCGCTCGGGCCGCAGACCGCGACAGCCGTGGAGACGGCTCCCGAGGCGACCGTGGAGCGCCGCGGTGTCTCGCCCCGCGAGCGGCTGCGGCAGGCGTTCTCCGACCTGCGCCCCGAGCAGGTGCCCACGGGCATCCTGCTCGAGCGGGGGGCCCTCGGGTCCGCCGGCCTCGTTCGAGGCCACGACGGCGGCGGCACCGCGGCCGCGATGACGCGCTGGGAGTTCACGAACGCCTACGGCGACCTCGCGCGGGCGGCCCTGCGGTCCCCCCTGCCCGACCGCCGCGTGCTGGCCGAGAAGGCCCGGCAGTGGCGGGAGCGGGGCGGCGCCACGCCGGTCAGCCTCGTGGTCCTCGAGTACGACACGCTGGCCGACACCGAGAGGACCCGCGTCGCCGCGCGGCCGGACGGCCGGCTCGCGCTTCCGCGGGGCCGGCTGGGCGATCAGCGCCGGTACGTCGCGGCCGCGGTGCAGGCCGAGGCCCTCTACCGCTGGAACCCGCGGCTCGTCGTCCCCTCGAGCCTCCTCGTTTCCAACGCCGGGGCCGCCGCGCGCCTCGGCGACCTGCGGGTGCGCCTGGCCGGCTTCGCGCCCCAGGCCGTCCGCCTCGACGTGCCGTTCGTGCCCCTCCGCCTGCCCCGCGAGAACGGGGAGCACGTGCTCGAGGTCGCGTTCACGCTCGACGGCCGGCCCCAGCTCGCCCGGGCCGTCGTCCGGGTGGAGGGCGCCGCCGCCGATGCCGCCCCGCGGGACCTGCCGCGCGCCACCGCCGCGCTCGTGCCGCTGGCCGGCGCCCGGGCCTGCACGCGGGGGGTGATCCGCGTCGGAGGGCGCGAGGTTCGCTACTACGACGTCGCCCCCGTCACCGCCTCGATCCCCTTCACCGACCCCCTCGACGCGCCGGGAGAGGCCGCCCGCGCCACGATCAACGTCCGCGTGTACCCGGCGGGCGACACCGTCCAGGAGCTCGGCGGCGGGCAGTGCGCCTTCCGCCTCGCCCACCCTCTCGTGGCCGTGGACGGCTTCGACTACTCGAACACGCGGACGCAGGAGTCGATCTGGAACGACTTCGGCAAGGGCTTCCTGGAGTTCCTGCAGTGGGGCTTCGACGTCGTGACCGTGGACTACGCGGACGGGCGCGACTGGATCGAGAGGAACGGCTACGCGGTGCGGGAGCTGCTCGCGCGGGGCCTCGACGACCTCGTGGACCCGGCGGTGCTCGCCCGCGACGAGGTGGTGGTGGTCGGGGGCAGCATGGGCTCCCAGACCGCGCGCTTCGCCCTGCGCACCGCCGAGATCGACGGCGAGGACCACAACACCGGCCTCTTCGTGGCCGTCGACGGCCCCTTCCGGGGCGCCAACATCCCGATCAGCCTCCACGCCGCGCTCGACTGGGGGGCGGAGGTCTTCGCCGGCCTCGACGAGTTCCTCGACGGCCTGAACAGCCACGCGGCGGTCGAGCAGCTGCGCCGGACGCGGTACCTCGACGCGAGCGGGCACACGGTCTGGTATCGGCAGCACCCCCGCGGCGTCGCCTACTACGCCCGGGTGAGCGCGGCCGGCTTCGGCCTGCCGCGGCGCTGCCGCAACGTGGCGGTCGCGAGCGGCAGCGGCACCGGCTCCTTGCAGAACGACGGCTCGGTGCAGCGCCTCGTCTACACCGACCCGAGCCTCTGGAAGAACATCCTGGGGGCCCAGTTCGGCGTGAAGGCGTGGGCGAAGACCGACTTCGCGGTCTCCTCCCCGCTCTACGACCTGTTTCCCTGGCTGCGGCCCGCCGTCTTCTACGGCATCGCCGACGACCGCATCCTCTTCAACCTCATCGACCTCGGCATCATCCCCGGGGGGATCCGCGAGCTGCGCGTCGCCCTGACCGCCGCGGACTCGCTCGACGTCGCCCCCGGCGGCTACCGGAAGAGCCCGCGCGACCTGCTCGACGCCGCCGCGGCCCTCGGCCTCGAGGGCAAGCTCCGGACCGATCTCGACCGTCACTCCTTCATCCCCACGTTCAGCGCCCTCGGCGTCGCCACGGGCGACAGCCGCTACAACCCCTCGGCCGACGCGCAGGTCGCCTCCCGAGTGCCTTTCGACTCCTTCTTCTGGGAGAAGTGCAACCGCGGGCACGTCGAGATCACGGACGACGCGGTGGGCTTCGTCGTGCGCGAGCTCGCCGCGTTCCGAGACGCGACCGAGCCGCCGCCACCCGCTCTCTACCGGACCGCCTGCGGGCGGCCGGAGCCGCGGGAGCTGTGCCTCGGCCTCGTGACGTGGCTCGAGGACCCCGCGCACCCCCGCGACATCGTGCCCTGGGACGACGGCGCCAACTGCTACGTGACGCCGGTGCCCGCCGGTCGGACCGGCCGGGTCGTCGGCCGCTCCTGGTACGTGGAGCCGGTCGGTGGCGCCTGCGGCATCGGCATCCTCGAGACGGCGGGCGGGCGAGCGCTGTGCCGTCTCGGGACGGCTCCCGGCGAGACGACGCCCTTCGTCTACTCGGGCAGCTTCTACTACGACGGGCCGGACTAGGCCGGCGTGTCCCCGTCCGGATCCCGCTCGAGCCCGCTCTCGCGCCGGCCAGCCCTGGCCGGCGTGCTGGTCGCGTGCGCTCTCCTCGCGGCCGCGGTGAGGCTGCCCCGGCTGGGCGCGTCCGGCCTCGCGGAGGCCGAGCAGGCCGCGTTCGTCGAGGGCCAGGGCTTTTCGGCGCACGCGGCCCTGCCCGCCGCGACGCCGTTCACCGCGGATGCGCTGCCGCGACGGAGCGGGCTTCTCGACGCGGCGCGCCACGCCTCCGTTTCTCCCCTGCAGGTGGCCGGCCTCGCCCTGTGGACCCGGGCGGCCGGCACGTCCGAGGTCGCCCTGCGCCTGCCGTCGGCCCTGGCCGGCATCCTGGCCTCGGCGCTCGCGGCCCTCGTGGCCGGGTGGATCGCAGGGACGGCGGCCGCGGCCTGGGCCGGTGCGTTCGTCGCCCTCTCCCCGATCCTCACGCTGGCCAGCCGACGAAGCCGTGCCCGAGGCGCCGCTCGTCCTTCTCCTGCTCTCGGCCCTCGCGCTCTTCGTGCGGGTGTCGCTGTCCGGTCGAACCGGAACGGCCGTCGCTCTCGGCCTCGTCCTCGGGCTCCTGGCTTCGGCCGGCATCGCCGCCTTCGCCGCCGTCTCGGTCGTGCCCCTCCTCTCGCTCGCCCTCCGGCCGGACCGCCGCGACGCGGCGGCCCGGGCGGCCGTCGCCGCGCTCGGGGCGATCGCGGCCCTCGCCCTGCTCGGCCTCGCCCGCTCTCCGCTCGACTTCGGGGAGATCCCGAGCTGGATCCCCGCGTCGTCGCTGTCGGGGATCGCGCGATGCACCGGGGCGTCCTTCACCCGAATCGCCGGGCTCGAGTACCACCTCGCCGTCTCCCACGCGCGGTACGTGATCCCGCTGACCGCGCTCGTCGTGGGCCTGATGGCGTGGGGTGCTCTGCGCCTGCCGGGGTGGGCGCGGGCGGCCCTCGTCGCCGGTGCCGTTCTCCCCTTCGCCCTCGGCGCCGTCCTGGCCCTCGCCACGGGACGCGTCCTGCCCCTGCAGGCCACGCGGCTCCTCGCCGCGCTGCCCTTCGTCGCCCTCCTGGTGGGCGCCGGGCTCGGGTCGCTCCGCGGCGGGCGCGCCGTGGCGGCCGGCGCGGCCGTGACCGGCGTCCTCGTCGCGTTCCTGGCCCTGGCTCTCGCCCGGCCCGACTACGAAACCTCGCCCACGCGCGCGGTGGCCCGAGAGGTGGCCCGCTGCCGCGCGGGTGACGCCGTCGTCGCCGTCCGACGGCCCCTCGACCTCCTCGCCCTCGCGGCCTGGGACGTCCCGGGACCCTTCGTCCTGCGACCGCTGCGCGACCCTGTGCCCGAGGGCCCCGCGATCGTGGTCGGCCCCTCCTCGACCTGCGTCGGCGGCGGCGCGACCTGCGGGGCCTTTCCGCCCTGCCCTGCCACGACGGGACGATGAGCCGCCCCTCCCGTCTCGCGACGCTCGCGGTCCTGCTCGCCGCGCGGCACGTCGCCGCCGCGCCGCCACCTCCCCCGCTCGACGAGCTGCGCGAGCGGGCCGGCCGCTACGTGGCGGCCCTCGAGGAGGAGCTCGCCGTCGTGGTTGGAGAGGAGAGCTATCGACAGGCGCTCTATCTCGGTCGCGACATCACGGCCCGCGTTCGGCGCTCGCTCGACTCGGACGTGGCCTGGGTGCCGACCGGCGACCCGATGGTCTGGGCCTTCTACCGCGACGTGCGCAGCGTGGACGGGCAACTCGTTAGCGACCGGACCGCCCGGCTCGAGGCCCTGTTTCCGCCGGGCTGGACGGCCACGGCCCGCGATCGCGCCCAGGCGATCCTGGACGAGAGCTCGCGCTACAACCTGGGAGCGCGCCGCACGGTCAACAGCCCGACCGTGGCCCTCACCTGCCTCCACCCGCGCAACCAGCCCCGGTTCACCTACCGCCTCGCGGGCAGCGAGGACCGGAACGGGGTGCCGTGCTGGAAGATGAGCTTCGGGGAGCACCGGAAGCCGACGCTCGTCCGCACGTCGCGCGGCGAGGACGTGCCCCTGCGGGGCGTCCTCTGGGTCGAGGCCGGCCGCGGGGCGGTCGTCGCGAGCCGGGCGGAGATGAGCCCGCCCCGGGTCGGCGCCGTGGTCATCGAGACCGACTACCGCCTCGACGAGCGCCTCGGCTTCCGGCTGCCCTCGGACATGCGGGAGACCTACGGGAACCGGGTCGGCGAGGACCGGGTCGAGGCCCACGCCACGTACTCCGCCTGGCGTCGCGCCGCGGTCCAGGTCGAGGACATCATCCTTCCCCCCGCCGTGAAGCCGTGAACCGTGGGGCCCGGGAAGCTCGCCCGTTGACGGGTCGCGATTGAGTCAGTATAGTCATTATGACCTATTCGGAGGAAGGACCATGGCCACCACGGTGTCGGCGGCGAAGGCCAAGGCGGAGTTCGCGGAGTGCATGCGGAAGGCGGAGGCGGGTGACCCGGTCGTGATCACCCGGCACGGCAAGGCGGTCGTCGCCCTGGTGCGCGTCGATCGGCTGCAACAGCTCGAGCGGCTGCGTTCGGCGGGCCCCGAAGGCGGGCTGGCCGGTGTCGCGGGGGGGTGGCGCGGGTCGGAAGAGCTGGTGCGGCTACTCGCCGGACCGTCGCGGTCGAAAGGGCGGCGCGTGCCGCGGCTCGGCCGGTGAGCCGATGGCATTCCTGTTCGACACGGATGCGATCTCCGAGCTGCTCAAGCCGCGCCCGGCCAAAGCCTACGTGCGTTGGCTAGCGGCCATCCCGCGAGAGGAGCAGTTCACGAGCGCCGTGGTGGTCGGCGAGCTGTACAAGGGGGCATTCCGCTCGTCCGCCGTCGCGCGTCACCTGGAGAACGTCGAGAAGCGGGTCCTTCCGGCCGTGACCGTGCTCTCGTACGACATGGCCGCCGCCCGCGTCTACGGGCGAATCCGGGCTGAGCTGGAATCGGCGGGCCGGCCCCTGGCGGACGCCGATCTCCAGATCGCGGCGACCGCCCTCCTCCACGACCTGGAGCTCGTGACCGGAAACGTCAGGCACTTCAAGCGCGTTGCGGGGTTGCGGATCTCACCCGTGCTGGCGGACGCCAAAGCTCGTTCCTGAGTCGACCAGCCGCCTGACTCACTCGAACTCGCGGTGAGGGGCGGACTGGTCCGGGCCGACCCGGCCCATCACGATGTCGGCCTTCAGGTAGTTCTCGCCCCGCACGGGCGAACCGAACATCCGGCGGAGCATCGCGATCTGGCCGACGTGGGTGAGGGCGTCGGCGATCGGGCCCTGGAAGAGCTGCTTCTCGGTGAAGCCGAGGGGTGCCCCCGAGGCGAGGCGGGCGTCGAGTCGCGCGAGCGCCTCGAAGAACCGGCCCACCTCCTCCGTCCAGGGCCGGGGGGCGGAGTCGTTCCAGGTGTGCCGGCCGTCGGCGAGCTGGAGCGCCCAGTCGAGGAGGTCGCCGACGTGGGCGAGGACCTGGCCGGCGGTCCGTATGGCCGCCTCGGTCTTGAAATCGCCGAAGCGGTCCGGCGCCCCCCGCACGGCCTTTCCGCCGCGGTAGGCGAGCGTCGCCAGCGTGTGGCGCAGCATGTCCCTCTCGGTCATCGCGTCCTCTCCTTCCCGCGCGCGAGCTCGACCTCGAGCGCGGCGATCGTCTCGTCCGCGGCCTTCCGGACGGCCGGGGTGGGCAGGGCGTCCACGTCCTCGACGGTGTCGAGGAGCCGGGTCAGCTGGGCGTGCAAGCGCCGCAGCGAGCCTACGGCCTCGCCCTCCGGCGGCCGGCCCGCCCCCAGCGCGGCGCGGGCCCGCCCCATCGCGTCGCAGAGCCTCATCGAGAGCGCGTGCTGGGCCTCGATGTCGGCCGGCGGTGCCTTCACCCGCGGGTCCATCACGACCGTGATCGGCTGCGTCGTCGCCAGCCCGTCCACGGTGAGCCGGACCGTGTAGGTCCCCGGGACCACCCAAGGCCCCCGCGGCTCGCGCGGCGTGTTCCCGCGGATGGCCGCGATCGGGTAGCCGAAGGACGACGCCGCGGGGGTCTCGTGCCGCAGGTCCCAGGCGAAGCGGTGGAGACCCGCCTCGGCCGAGAGCCTCTGCGCCGGGCGGATCCAGTAGTCGGGGATGTTCCGGCCCTCGACCGGTGGCTCCGGCGGGTCGGCGCTCGTGTACCGCCTCACCCGGCGGCCCTGCGCGTCGAGCACCTCGAGCGCCACCTCTTTCGCCGCCGCCTTCAGGCGGTAGTCGATCGGGGCGCCGTCCGGGGGGTTCGGCGCGGCGGGCTCGTCCGGAGGCAGCGGCGTGTCCGTGTTCTTGTTCCAGCGGAAGCGGATCGCCCGGGCCGGGGCGAAGAGGTGAGCCGACGGCTCCAGGGCCTCGGGCGTCAGCTGCCGCAGCGGCGTCACGTCGTCGAGGATCCAGAAGCCCCGCCCGTGCGTTCCCACCACGAGGTCGTCGTCCTTCACCACGAGGTCGCGCACGGAGGTCGCCGGCATGTTCACCCGCAGCGGCTGCCAGCGGTCCCCGCCGTCGAACGACACCCACACCTGTCGCTCGGTCCCCGCGTAGAGGAGGTCGCGTCGCTTCGGGTCCTCCCGCACGGCGTTGACGATGCCCTCGTTCTCGGGGATCCCCTGCGTCGCGTGCGCCCAGGTCTTCCCGCCGTCGCGGGTCCGGTAGACGTGCGGCCGCGTGTCGTCGAGGCGGAAGGTGTTGACCGCCGCCCACGCCGTGTCGCGGTCGAAGTGCGAGGCCTCCAGGAGCGACACCTTGGCCCAGGGCGACGAGGGCGGGCGGCGTCACGTCCTGCCACGTCTTCCCGCCGTCGCGGGTCACGTGGACGAGGCCGTCGTCCGTGCCGGCCCAGAGCAGGCCCGCGTCCACGGGCGAGGGGGCGACGGTGTAGATGACACCGCGCTGGCTCGACGCCGCCGCGGGCGTGCCCCGGTACTTGCCCACGTTGGGAGGCGCTTCCCAGGTCTTGCGCGTCAGGTCGGGGCTGATCGAGTCCCAGGTGCTGCCGCCGTCGGTCGTCTTCCACAGCGTGTTCGAGGCGAAGTAGAGGACCTTCGGGTCGGTCGGCGAGAAGAGGACCGGCTGCGTCCGAACGACGCGGTAGCCCGGCCCGCGCAGCGGGTGCGGCGAGACGTTCTGCGTCTGCCCGGTGCGCCGGTCATAGCGGCTGATCTTCCCGCCGTAGACGACGTCCGGGTCGAGGGGGTCCGCGGCCACGTAGCCGTACTCCTCGACGCCCACCGGGTGCCACTCCCGGAAGGTGACCTGCCCGTCGTCGCCCCGGCTCTGGACGCAGGCCGAGCCGCTCTCCTGCTGCCCGCCGCAGACGCGGTACGGGAAGGAGTTGTCGGTGCTCACGTGGTAGAACTGCGCGGTCGGCTGGTTGTACCAGCTGCTCCACGTCTCCCCGCCGTTCACGGTGACGATCGCCCCCTGGTCCGCGGAGAGGATCATCACGTCCGGCCGGTCGGGGTCGATCCAGATGCGCTGGTAGTCGTCGCCCCCCGGCGCCCCGCGGAAGGCCGTGAACGTCTTCCCGCCGTCCGTGGACTTCCAGGCGACGATCGTGGGGACGAAGACGACGTCGGGGTCCGCCGGGTGGACGCGCACCTCGGCGGCGTCGTCCGGCCGCGCGATCACGCGCGGGTCCGCGTTGACGCGCGACCAGGTCTCGCCGGCGTCGTCGGAGCGGTAGATGCCGGCCTTCTCCCGGGCCTCGACCGTGGCGTAGAGCCGCCGCGGGTCGCTCGGCGCAACCGTGATCCCGATCCGACCCAGGCCCTCGGCGAAGGTGGGCAGGCCGGCCTTGATCGGCCGCCAGCTGCGCCCGCCGTCCTCCGACTTGAAGAGGCCGCTGCCCGGCCCGGCGAACTGGCCGTTCTCCCACGGGCCCTGGCGGGATTCCCAGAGCACCGCGTACACCGTGTCCGGGTCCCGGGGATCGAGGGCCACGTCGGCCCCGCCCGTGTTCTCGTCGAGGTAGAGGACCTTCTGGAAGCTCTCGCCCCCGTCGGTCGAGCGGTAGATCCCCCGCTCCTCGTTCGGACCGTACGGGTGGCCGAGGACGGCGACGAAGAGCCGCTTCTCGTCCCTCGGGTCCACGACGATCTGCGGGATCTGCTGGCCGTCCCGAAGGCCCAGGTGCGTCCAGGTCCTCCCGCCGTCGGTCGAGCGGTAGACCCCGTCGCCCGGTCGAGAGGTCGGGCCGCTGCATGCCCTCGCCGCTGCCGACGTAGATGACGTCGGGGTTCGTGGGAGCCACGGCGATCGCGCCGATCGAGCCGGTCGGCTGGTCGTCGAAGATCGGCTGCCAGGTCCGGCCGTAGTCGGTCGTCCTCCAGACGCCGCCGTTGACGACGCCGATGTAGAAGAGGCCGGGGCGGCCGGGAACGCCGGTCGCCGCCTTGGTGCGCCCGCCGCGGAAGGGCCCGATCGGCCTCCAGCGCAGCTCGCGGAAGAGGGCGCCGTCGGAGGACGGTCCCGAGGGAGCCTCGGGGAGGGCGAAGGCCGGAAGAGCGATCGCGACGACGAGCCGGCGCGAGCAGGCGAGAGAGACGGGCCATCGGGACCTCCGCGGGACGGTGCCGGAGTGTAACCGCCATTCGCGGGCCGGGCGGCGCCCATCCGGCGACCCCGGTCGGGCTCGGGCCTGCATGCGCATGATATGCTAAAGTTTTGTGTATGGTGCGCAAGAACCTCGTGCTCGACGAGAGGCTTCTCGAGGAGGCGGTCCGCCTCAGCGGCGAGCGGACCTACTCCGGCGTCGTCCGGCGCGCGCTGGACGACTACGTCCGTCGGATCCGGGCGGGCCGGGTGCTCGCGCTCGGCGGATCCGGCCTGTGGGAGGGCGACCTCGCCGAGATGCGCCAGGACCGTCCCCGCCGGCGGTCGAGGACGGCCCGTGGTCCTCGTTGACACGTCGGTCTGGATCGAGTTCTTCCGCCGTCCGTCCCGGATCGACCTCCGGGCCATCGTCGACCTCGACGAGGTGGTCACGTGCCTGCCGGTCGTGCAGGAAGTCCTCCAGGGCTTCCGCGACCAGGCCGCGTTCACCCAGGCCCGGGAGTCGATGCTGGCTCTGCCCATTGTGGAAGCGCCGCTGGGCCAGGACGTCTTCGAGGAGGCGATCGGGCTCTACCGCCGGGCCCGGGCCGCCGGCCTGACCGTGAGGTCCTCCGTCGACTGCCTGATCGCCGCCTGCGCCCTGCGCCACGGGCTGACGGTGCTGCACCACGACCGCGACTACGCCGCCCTGGCGCTTGTGTCGCCGCTCGCAGCCCGGGACGCCGGCTGAGCCGTCGCCGGCGTTTGCCTCGCCGCGGCCCTCTGCCGACAATGGTCGGAATGGACGACTCCACGGCCACCGGGGCGGCCGCCGCCGAGGGCCTCGTCGAGGGCCTGACACCCGAGGCACTCCGGCGCTTCTACCGCTCGCTCCTCCTCCCCCGCATGATCGAGGAGAAGATGCTGGTCCTGCTCCGCCAGGGCCGCCTCTCGAAGTGGTTCTCGGGGATCGGCCAGGAGGCGATCGCCACCGGGGTCGTCACCGCCCTCGAGCCGGACGACTACGTCCTCCCCATGCACCGCAACCTCGGTGTGTTCACCGGGCGCGACCTGCACCTGCCGCAGCTCTTCCGCCAGCTCCTCGGCCGCGAGGGCGGGTTCACGAAGGGCCGCGACCGCACCTTCCACTTCGGCACGCTCGAGAAGGGCATCGTCGGGATGATCAGCCACCTCGGCGCGATGTTGCCGGTGGCGTGCGGCCTCGCCCTGGCGGCGCAGCTGAAGGGCGACCGGCGGGTGGCCGCCGCCTTCACCGGCGACGGGGCGACGAGCGAGGGAGACTTCCACGAGGCGCTCAACCTCGCCGCGGTGTGGAAGCTGCCGGTGCTGTTCGTGGTCGAGAACAACCAGTGGGGCCTCTCGACACCCGCCAACGAGCAGTACGCCTGCCGCCACCTGGCCGACCGGGGCATCGGCTACGGGATGCCGGGCTTCGTGGTGGACGGCAACGACCTGCTGGCCGTCCACCGCGCCGTGCGCCGCGCCGCCGACCGGGCCCGCCGCGGCGACGGGCCCACGCTCCTCGAGTTCAAGACCTTCCGCATGCGCGGCCACGAGGAGGCCTCGGGCACCGACTACGTCCCGAAGGAGCAGATCGAGGGGTGGGCGAAGAAGGACCCGGTGCGGCGCTACGAGGCCTTCCTCGTGGAGAAGGGCCTCTTCGCCGAGGCCGACTTCGCCACCATCCGCGCCGCGTACAAGGCCCGGATCGACGCGCTGGCCGACGAGGCCCTCGAGGCGCCGGAGCCGCGGTCCACCGTCGAGGAGAAGCTCGCCGACGTCTTCGCCCCGAGCCTGCTCGTGCCGAAGCCGCCCCCGGCCGGGGCCGAGGCGCGCGAGATGCGCTACGTCGACGCGATCAGCGACGGCCTGCGCACGGCGATGCGCGGCGACGACCGGGTGGTCCTGCTCGGCCAGGACATCGCCGAGTACGGCGGCGTCTTCAAGGTGACCGAGGGCTTCGTGGACGAGTTCGGCAAGGCGCGGGTGCGCAACACGCCGATCATCGAGTCCGGGGCGGTGGGCTGCGCCCTCGGCCTCGCCCTGGGCGGCCACGTGCCGATGGTCGAGATGCAGTTCGGCGACTTCATCACCTGCGGCTTCAACCAGATCGTCAACAACGTGGCGAAGACCCACTGGCGCTGGGGCGGGCGGGTGCCGATGGTGATCCGCGCCCCGGTCGGGGGCGGGACGGGGGCCGGCCCCTTCCACTCGCAGTGCGTCGAGTCCTGGTTCACGGCGGTGGCCGGGATCAAGGTGGTGGCCCCGGCGACCCCCCACGACGCCAAGGGCCTGCTGATCGCGGCCTTCGAGGACGGCAACCCCGTCCTCTACCTCGAGCACAAGCTGCTCTACCGCTCGGCGAAGGGCCCGGTGCCGGCCGGGCACTACTCGATCCCGCTCGGCGAGGCCCGGGTGGCCCGCGAGGGCCGGGACGCGACCGTCGTGACCTACGGCGTCGGCGTCGGGTGGGCGCTCGAGGCCGCGGCGGAGCTCTCGCGCGCGGGCCGGGAGGTCGAGGTGATCGACCTGCGGTCCCTCGTCCCCTGGGACGTCGAGGCCGTGGTGCGCTCGGTGGCGAAGACGGGCCGCTGCCTCGTGCTGCACGAGGCGCCCCTCACCGGCGGCTTCGGCGGCGAGATCGCAGCCACGGTCGGCCGCGAGGCCTTCGAGTGGCTCGACGCGCCGGTCGCGCGCCTCGGCGCCCTCGACACGCCGGTCCCCTTCGCGAAGGCCCTCGAGGCCCTCTACTCGCCGAAGGGCCGCCTCGTCCCCGCCCTGCGGGACCTGCTCGCCTACTAGGGCCGGACGCGGCCCTCTTGCAGCTCCCTTTCGGCCTGCAGCCAGTCCTCCATCTCGTGCCCCGGCTCGCCGCCGCGGGCCACCGAGATCTCGTGGGCGCGCTGCGCGATCTCCTCCTGGGATGGGGGCAACCGCACGGCGGAGCTCTTCTGCCGGCCGGAACCGGCCGATGTCTTCTTCCCCTGCTCCCTCTCCTTCATGCCCCGACCTCCAGCTCTATTTCGCCGCCCGGTCGAAGGCCAGGCGGACGTCGAGCGGCTCCTTGAACGAGCCGTGCTCGAGGTGCCAGTCCACCTGGAGCGACCGGCCCCCGGGAAGGAGCGTGTAGACCGCCCGGATGTGCCCCTTGCCCTTGGTGACCTTCTCCTCGGTGACGACCTGGTCGCCCTGCCAGGCGACCGTGACCTTGTTGGAGCCGCCGCCCGGGCCCATGCTCGTCGCCTCGCGCCCGAAGTAGTAGATGTTCATCTCGTCGCCCAGGCCGGACCGGAACTCCTTCGCCGACTGCTCGATCGTCAGGACTTGCTTCTCCGGGTCCGCGAAGCCCTCGAGCCAGGTGCGGATCCACACGCGGGCCTGCTCGGACTTCTTGCTCCCGACCGTGTAGTCGGGCCCCACCGCGGCCGCGACCTTCTGCTGGATGTTGTCGCTCTTCTGCTTGACGAAGACCCAGGTGCCGCTGAAGTCCGGCTGGGTCTGCGCGACCGCGGGCGAGACGAGGGCCACGGCGAGAAGGAGCGAGAAACCGACGAGTGCCTTTCTGCGCATGCCCAAGGATAACCGCGCCACCGGAGGTCCCGCCAGAGTTCACTTCCCGTGCTCCCCACCCGGACTCCAGCGACGAATCCGCCGAAGGTACTGCGCATGAGCGCTTTAGCCGGTTTGCCCCTTCGGGGCGAAAAAGCTGGCAGGCTTTCTGCTCTTCGCCATCGGTACGGCGGGGAATCGGAAAATCCTGCGCTCCGGAGGCATTCTCATGAGCAAGTACCGCATCGCCTGGCTGCCGGGGGAGGGCGTCGGCATCGACGTGATGGAGGCGGCGAAGCTCGTCCTGGACGCGGTCGAGCTGGACGCCGAGTACATCCACGGCGACATCGGCTGGGACTTCTGGTGCAAGGAGGGGGACGCCTTCCCCGCCCGCACCGTCGAGCTCCTGAAGGGCGTGGACGCGGCCCTCTTCGGGGCGATCACGTCGAAGCCCGTGAAGGCGGCCGAGGCCGAGCTCGTGCCCGAGCTGCGGGGCAAGGGGCTCGTCTACCGCTCCCCCATCGTGAGGATGCGGCAGCTGTTCGACCTGTACGTCTGCCTCCGGCCCATCAAGGCGTACCCGGGCAATCCCCTGAACTACAAGGAGGGGATCGACCTCGTGGTCTTCCGGGAGAACACCGAGGACCTCTACTCGGGCGTCGAGTTTGGCCCGGTGCCGCCGGAGCTCGCGGCCACGCTCGAGGCGCTCTCCAAGCCCTTTGCTCCCTTCGCCGGCCTGCCGGGCGACCAGTACGCGGTTTCCTGCAAGATCAACACGAAGAAAGGCTCGGAGCGGATCGTCCGCGCTGCCTTCGAGTTCGCGAAGAAGCACGGCCGCAAGAAGGTGACGATCGTCCACAAGGCGAACGTCGTCCGCGCCACCGACGGCCTCTTCCTCGAGGAGGCGAAGAAGGTCGCGAGGGACTACCCGGACATCCAGGCGGACGACGCCAACATCGACGCCATGTGCATGTGGCTGCTCAAGAACCCCTTCGCCTACGACGTGCTGGTGGCCCCGAACCTCTACGGCGACATCATCTCGGACCTCTGCGCGCAGATGGTGGGCGGCCTCGGGTTCGGCTGCTCCGGCAACATCGGCGAGCGTCTGGCCGTCTTCGAGCCCACCCACGGCGTCGGCCCCGAAGTACGCGGGGCAGTACAAGGTGAACCCGATCGCCACGATCCTCGCCGCCAAGATGATGCTCGACTGGCTGGGCGAGAAGGAGAAGGCGGCCCGCATGGAGCTGGGCGTGGCCGAGGTCATCAAGGACGGCCGGGTCCGCACGTACGACATGGGCGGCAGGAACTCGACCCTCGAGCTGGGCAAGGCCATCGCGGCCGCGGTGGGCGAGACGAGGCCGGTCGGCGCCGGGCGCCGGTGAAGCCGGCCATGGCGGACGTCGTCGTCATTCACGAGGTCGGGCTGCGCGACGGCCTGCAGATGGAGAAGCAGGTCGTCCCCACCGAGCAGAAGGTCGCCTGGGTCGAGGCGCTGCTCGGCTCCTGGGTCGACATCCTCCAGCTGGGCTCCTTCGTCCACCCCGAGAAGGTCCCCCAGATGGCGGACACCGACAAGCTGTTCGCCCACTTCTCCGCCCCCGGCCGCAAGCCCGAGAACGTCGTGCTCTCCGGCCTCGTCCTCAACGAGAAGGGCCTCGAGCGCGGGATGGCCTGCGGCGTCGACATGTTCTGCATGGGCGTCTCCGCGAGCGAGACCCACAGCCGGAAGAACACCGGCATGAGCATCGAGGAGGCGAACAAGCGGATCATCGGCATCGCGAGGGCCGCCCTCGCGGCGGGCAAGCGCGTGCAGGTCTCCGTGCAGTCGGCCTTCGGCTGCGGCTACGAGGGCCCGGTGCCGAAGGAGCGCGTCGTCGCGATCGCGAAGACGTTCCTCGACGCGGGACTGCGCGGCCTGAGCCTCGCCGACACCGCCGGCCATGCGACGCCGGACGACGTCGAGGACCTGTACACCCGCGTCCGCGCCCTCGACGAGGGCGCCGAGTGGACCTGCCACTTCCACAACACCTACGGCCTCGCCCTCGCCAACTGCTACGCGGCCCGCCGGGCCGGCGTGAAGGTCCTCGAGTCCTCGGTGGCCGGCCTCGGCGGCTGCCCGTTCACCAAGGTGGCGGGCGGGAACACCTGCACCGAGGACCTCGTCCACGCCCTGCAGCGAAACGGCCTCCGCAACGACATCCAGCTGAGCGCGCTCGTGGACGTGGCCCGCGACGTCGCCCGCTTCTTCGGCCGCGACATGGCCGGGTCGGTCTACAAGGCCGGCCCCGTCCCCGAGCCGGCGGCGGCCGCCGCCGCCCCCGCGAGGTGACAACTTGGGAGCCCTGACCGGCGTCCGCGTCCTCGACCTGACCAACGTCCTCTCCGGGCCCTTCTGCACGCTGCACCTCGCCCTCCTCGGGGCCGAGGTCGTCAAGGTCGAGAACCCGAAGGCGGGCGACCTCGCCCGCGTCCTCGGCAACGTGCCGAAGTTCAACAAGGCGCTGATGGGGACGAGCTTCCTCGCCCAGAACGCCAACAAGAAGTCCCTGACCCTCAACCTCAAGGCGCCCGAGGGCAAGGAGGTCTTCAGGAAGCTCGTGGCGAAGGCCGACGTCGTGGTCGAGAACTTCCGGCCCGACGTCATGACGCGCCTCGGGCTCGGCTACCCGGTGCTGGCCCAGATCAACCCGCGGCTCGTCTACTGCGGGATCTCGGGCTTCGGCCAGACCGGCCCCGACGCCGACAAGCCGGCGTACGACCAGATCATCCAGGGCCTGTCGGGCGAGATGGACGTGAACGGCGACGAGCGTCTGCATCCCCTGCGCGCCGGCTTCCCGGTGTGCGACACGGTCGGCGGCCTGAACGCCGCGTTCGCCGTCCTCGCCGCCCTGTATCACCGCGAGAAGACGGGCGAGGGCCAGATGATCGACGTGGCCCTCCTCGACTCGATCATGCCCCACATGGGCTGGGTGGCGGCCAACCTGCTGATCGGCGGCCAGGAGCCCATCGCGCTTGGGCAACGACAACTTCACCGCCGCGCCCTCCGGCACGTTCGAGACGCGGGACGGCCACATCAACATCGCCGCCAACAAGCAGGAGCAGTGGGAGGCGATGGCCGAAGTGATCGGCGCGCCGGAGCTCAAGGAGGACCCCCGCTTCAAGGAGCGCGACGAGCGGAAGAAGAACCGCAAGGCCCTCACCCCGCTCGTCGAGGAGAAGCTGCGGCAGAAGCCGACGGCGTTCTGGGTCGAGGCGCTCAACGCCCGCGACGTCCCCTCGGGCGACATCCTCTCCCTGAAGGCGGCCCTCGCCCAGCCCCAGGTCGAGCACCGGAAGGTCCTCCACCCGGTGAAGGTGGACGACGAGGTCGGCGAGATAAAGCTCTTCGGCCTCACCGCCCAGCTGTCGAAGACGCCGGGGGCGATCACCTCCCCCCCGCCGCGCCTCGGCGCCCACACGGAGGAGGTCCTCCTCGGCCTCGGCTACACGAAGGCCGACGTCGCGAGCTTGAAAGAGAAGGGTGTCGTCTAACGGAAGGGGTCAGGTCTTGAATTGTGACCACGTCACAATTCAAGACCTGACCCCCTTTGGAGCCAAGCATGGGAATGACGATCGTCGAGAAGATCCTGGCCCGGGCCTCCGGGCGTGACGCGGTCCGCGCGGGCGACGTGGTCGAGCCCCGCGTGGACCTCGCCATGTCCCACGAGAACGCGGCCCTCGTCCTCAGCCAGTTCACCGAGGTCTTCAAGGGCACCGGGCTCGAGCCGAAGATCTGGGACCCGTCGAAGATCGCGATCATCTTCGACCACCGCGTCCCGGCCGAGTCGCCGAAGACGGCGAGCAACCAGAAGAAGGTCCGCGAGTTCGTGGCGAGCCACGGGATCGCCCGCTTCCACGACGTGCGCGGGGACGAGGGCGGCATCTGCCACCAGATCCTCCCCGAGAACGGCTACGTGCGCCCCGGCGCGGTGGTCGCCGGGACCGACTCCCACACGACGAGCCACGGGGCGCTCAATGCCTTCTCGTTCGGCATCGGCGCCACCGAGATGGCCGCCGTGTGGGCCCTCGGCGTGGCCCTGAACGTCGAGGTCCCGCCCACCCTCAAAGTCGAGGTCTCCGGCCGCTTCGCCCCGAAGGTGGGCCCCAAGGACCTGATCCTCCACATCGTCGGTCTCCTCACCGCCCAGGGCGCGAACTTCCGGGTGATCGAGTTCCACGGCGAGACGATCCGGACGATGTCCACCTCGGGCCGCCTCACCCTCTGCAACATGACGGCCGAGGCGGGCGCGACCTCCGCCATCGTCCCCGGTGACGAGGAGACGGTCCGCTACCTCCGGGAGGTCGCGGGGGTCAAGGACGAGATCACCCTCGTCACCCCCGACCCCGACGCCGTCTACGAGCGGGTGGTCAAGATCGACGCCTCCGCGCTCGGCCCCCAGATCTCGTGCCCGCACACCGTCGACAACGTGAAGCCGATCGACGCCGTCGTCGGCACGAAGATCCACCAGATCGTCATCGGCTCGTGCACGAACGGCCGCCTCGACGACATCGCGGCCGCCGCGGACATCCTGCGGGGCAGGAAGGTCGCGCGGGGCACGCGCATGCTCGTCTTCCCCGCCTCCGGCCGCATCTTCCAGGAGGCGCTCGACAAGGGCTACGTGCTCGACCTGATGCGGGCGGGGGCCGTCGTGATGAACTCGGGCTGCGGCGCCTGCCTCGGCGTCCACGAGGGGGCGCTCGGCGACGGCGAGGTGGCGCTGTCCACCACGAACCGCAACTTCAAGGGGCGCATGGGCAACCCGAACTCCGAGGTCTACCTCTGCTCCCCGGAGGTGGCGGCCACCTCGGCGCTCACCGGCGTCATCACCGACCCGCGGAAGGAGGCGTAGCCATGGCCAAGGTCATCGCGAAGCTGGGCGACGACATCTCGACCGACGTCATCTACCCCGGGCGGTACATGGCCACCGTGCTGGCCACCGAGACCCCGCAGTTCGCCTTCGCGGACAGCCCGGAGCTCAACAGCCGGCTGAAGTCGAAGCAGGTCCCGCCGGGCAGCTTCATCGTCGCCGGGAAGAACTTCGGCTGCGGCTCCTCGCGCGAGCAGGCCACGTCCTGCCTCAAGGGCTACGAGCTGACGATCGTGGCGAAGGACTTCGCCCGGATCTTTCTCCAGAACTCGATCAACCTCGGCCTCAGCCTGGTCACCGCCCCGGACTTCGAGGCGAGCGAGGGCGACGAGCTGGAGATCGCGGGGGACAAGGTCGTCAACAAGACGACCGGGAAGACGTTCGCGACCGTCCCGCTCCCGAAGGCCCGCCAGGCCATCATCGACGCGGGCGGCCTCATCGCCTACACCCGCAAGCGCGTGATGGAGACGGCCGGCAAGGCCTGAGGCGGCGTCAGAGCCGGGAGCATTCCCGAAACGCGGTGGGTAAGCGCTTTCGCCGCTCGTAAGCGGCTGGGCGCTGACCCTCCCGTAAGTCACGGGCCCGCCTCGACCGGGAGCCGTGGCACGGCGGCTGCAGTGTCGCGCCTCGCAGGAGGCGCGCCATGCGTTCGACAATTCGAGAACCCCGAAGCCTGGATCGTCGCGAGTTCACGGTGGAGGCTGCGCTCGCGATGCTGAGCGGTGTCGCAATCACGATCACCGCCTGTGGTGGAGGCGGGTCCAGTCCGACGAGCCCTACAGCTCAGGCCACGCCCACGCCCACGCCCTCACCCTCACCCTCACCCTCACCCTCACCCTCACCCTCGCCCTCACCCTCACCCTCACCCTCACCCTCACCCTCACCCTCACCCTCACCCTCACCCTCACCCTCACCCTCACCGAGCCCCTCGCCGAGCCCGGTCACCGAAAAGGTCGGATCGATCTCGGCCAACCACGGTCACGTCGCACGCGTCACCGCCGCCCAGCAGCTGGCGGGAGGGGCGCTGCAGCTCGACATCACCGGCGATGCCGACCATCCGCACACGGTCCAGCTGAGCGCCGGGGACATCCGGGACATCGCGGAGGGCAAGCGCGTGTCCGAGGATTCGTCGACGAACTCCAGCCATTCCCACACCGTCACGTTCAACTGATCGAGGCGACGAGATGAAGGAGCGCAGCGCATGCTCCGCGACACGCGCCCGAGCCTCACAGTCGTTCACTCCCTTTGACTTGACCCTGGCCGGATGCGCACGGTGTACTGGCCTTCAACGGTCCACGAAGAGCAAGGGGAGGCGGGAAAGGCCCGATGGAAGACGACAAGCAGACGCGCAGGGAGTTCTGCAACAGGACATGCTCGGCCGCGATGCTCGCGGCGCTGGGAGGGGTCACGGGTGTTCTGCAGGCCTGCGGCGGGGGCGGCAGCCCGACGTCGCCGGGCGGCAGCGCGACGGCGCTCCCCACGGTGGCCGGCAGCGTGGCCGGCCGCACCGTCACCGTCGCGGTCGACACGGGATCGCCTCTGGCGGCGGCGGGCTCCTCGGCCCTCGTCCGCAGCTCCCTGGGGGACTTCCTGGTCGCCCGCACGTCCCAGGACGCGTTCTCCGCGCTGAGCTCCGTGTGCACCCACGAGGGCAACGAGATCACGGCCTACTCCGGCCAGATTTTCGTCTGCCCGGCGCACGGGGCCCAGTTCGACAGCAGCGGTCGCGTGGTGGCAGGGCCCGCCCGCAGCGCGCTCCGCTCGTACCCCGCCCAGTTCGCCGGCAACGTTCTGACGATCAACGTATGAGTCGTTCGGCTCATGACGGCCGCCATGCATCTTGACCACAGTTCCAGGCGCCGACATTGGCCGGCAACCGGGAATGAGGAGGCTGCCATGACGAGTCGCGCCGTCTTCCTGTCCGTGACACTGCTCCTGGACGGGGCCGCCGGGGCGGCTGCGCTGACCCCCGACACCGCGATGTTCGCGGTGCCGGAGGGAGGGCTCGTCATCGACGGCGGGGACCTCGAGACCGCCGCCCTCGCCGAGGGGTCGTGCCTCGATCCAGCGATCGCGGATCGAGCGGCGTCCGCGGTCCCGCTCACCCTTGCCGCGAGCGCGAGCGCCGCGGCCGACGCGGGGCCCGCCCCCCAGGCGGCACCGGCCCCGCGGGCCGTGGCCTTCGAGTACAGCGACGGATACTACAAGCGCCTCAAGGTCCACAAGTACGCGAGCTTCGCCACCCTGCCGCTCTTCGTCTCCCAGTACGCGGTCGGCCAGAAGCTCTACGACGGCAACGCGTCGGACAGCACTCGCTCCTGGCACGGCGCACTCGCGGCTTCGACCGCGGTCCTGTTCGGCGTCAACACCGTGACCGGCGTCTGGAACCTGGTCGAGGCGCGGAAGGACCCGCACAAGAGCACGAAGCGCACGATCCACGGCGTCCTGATGCTGGCCGCCGACGCGGGTTTCGTCGCGACCGGAATGCTGGCCCCGGACGACGAGGGCGAGGGCGGGGGCGACCGCTCGACTCACAGGACGGTGGCGATCACGTCGATGGCCGTCGCCACCGTGGCTTACCTGATGATGCTGATCCACTGACCGCCATGACCCTTCCCTCCTTTCTCGCGCCCGTCGTCGAGTCCTGGGCCGCCTTCTACGGCGATCACCGGATGGTGTCGGTGGCGGTCCGCTACCTGCATCTCGCCGGCATCGTGCTCGGCGGAGGCGCAGCGCTCGTCACCGACCGCCGGACCCTCCGGGCCCTGCGGTCCGGCGGCGGAGAGCGAAACGCCGCGCTGGCCGACCTCGCCGCCGCCCACCGCGTGGTCGTGCCGGCCCTCGCCGTCGTCGTGGCGACCGGCGTCCTCATGGCTGCCTCGGACGTAGAGACGTTCCTCAACTCGCGGCTCTACTGGTCCAAGATGGGGCTCGTGGCCCTCCTGCTCCTCAACGGCCTGGGCCTCCAGGCCGCGGAGCGGTCGGCCGCGGCGGGCAAGCGGAGGGGATGGACGGGGCTGGGTGTCTCCTCGGCGGCGAGCCTGGTGCTCTGGCTCGCGATCCTCTTCGCGGGCGTGTGGCTGACGGCGGCGGCATGAGGAACGACCCCGTGACGAACGATCGCGCGACCGGGACGGCACCCGACCCCTGCGCCGGCTGCGCCGGACGGCAGACCCGCCGCCAGGCCCTCGGCCAGATGTCGGCGGCCGCCCTGGCCGCGATGGCCGGCGTGGCGCTGTGGCCGGGGACGGCCGCGGCCCTTCCGGTCGTCGCCGCAGCTGGCTCCCAGACGGGCCCCGACGAGCGCAGCTACCCGCTGCCCGCCGGCGACGGCGTCACGATCGACCGCGACACGCAGGTCATCCTCGTGCGGTTCCAGGAGAAGGTGTACGCCTTCAACCTCGCGTGCCCGCACGAGAACACCGCGCTGCGCTGGCGCCAGCGCGACGTGCGCTTCCAGTGCCCCCGCCACGAGTCGCAGTACCAGCCGGACGGCACCTTCATCCAGGGGCGGGCGACCCGCAACATGGATCGCTTCGCCGTGAAGCGCGCGGGCGACAGCGTCGTCGTGGACTTGAACCGTTTGCTCCGCTCGGACCAGCAGCCCCAGGACTGGGCCTCGGCGGCGGTCCCGGTCTAGCTCCCGCTACAGGCGCGCCTCGAGGTGCCGCAGGGCCTCCTCGGCCTCGCGGCGCACGATGAAGGCGCGGTCCCACTCGTGGGCATCGTCGCGCCCCAGGATGCGGAGGACCACGAGGCGGACCCGTTCTTCCTGGGGGGGTGTCAGGTAGGCCGCGCGCACGAGCTTGCCCAGGCTGCGTACCGCCTTCGCCCGGACCGCGGGCTGGGCGTCCGACAGCGTCCGGAAGAGCACCTCGAAGATCTCCGCCCGCCGGTCCTCGGCCAGCTGCGTCGCCGGGACCGCCTCGGCGATCTTGCCGAGGGTCCGGGCCGCGCTGTCCCGGACTTCCTTGTCGGGGTGCATGAGCGAGCCGATCACCTCGGGCAGGGCTTCCCGCACCGCCGGGTCGTTGACCTTCCCCACCGCGAACAGGGCGAACGACCGGCTGTAGGGGTCCTCCGTCGCGATCACCCGGCGCAGGGCGGGCAGCGCCGCCTGCCCGACGTAGGCGAGGGTGCGCGCGAGGTAGAGGTGGCTCTTGATGTCGGAGCCTCTCATCAGCTCGAGCAGCTGGGGGACGATGCGCGGCCCCTGCGCGGCCAGCACGGCGACCGCCCGGTCGAGCAGCGGCTGCAGGTCGGGCCGGTCAGCCGTGTCCACGTAGAACAGCGAGCAGAGCTCCTCCACCGCCCGGCGGAACTCCGCCTCGGGCAGGCCTCCCATGCTCGCGCGCAGGTGCCCGAGCCCCTCCCCGATCCGCTCGGGCCGGTCGCTCTGGAGGGATTGCAGGGCGGCGGCAAGGCTGTCAGCGGGCATGGTTCCCTCCGGGGGTGGATCCTTTCAAGGCTACCACCCGGCTCAAGGGGGACGACGACCCCGGGATCAGCGCGGCGACGGCCTGGTGTACAGGAGGTCCGCGAAGACGAAAGGGGCGGCGCCCGCGGCCGTCGACGTGCCCTTGATGGCGAGCCGATCCTGCGACTGGACGAAGACCCAGCGATAGGAAACGGCCTGCCCGTTCTCACGCGTCTCCTGGGCCCACGTCCAGCCGTCCGGGTCCCGCCGTCCCCGGATGGTCCCGACCGGGGTCCACCCGAAGGAGTTGACGCCCTGCCAGACGTAGGCCTTCTCCTCCGGCGAGTACCCGACCAGTGCGATCTCCTCGTAGGGCCGGACGGCGCCCTCTTTCGTGAAGTCGTAGCGGGCCCGGCACACGACGTGGAAGCCGCCCGCGAACCTCTCGCACATCAGCCCGCCTTTGACGACCCCACCCAGGAACGGACCGCCGCCGGTCCAGTCGCCGGCGAGCGTCAGGAGCGGCTCGTGCTCGGCCGTCGGCGCGGGCACCTGCGCGCCGGCGATCGCGGCCGCAATCGTCAGGCCTCCGGCGAGAGCCAGTCGCTTCATCGCACACCTCCCTTCTCTCCCGCGCTGCGATCGGCCGCCGCACCCACCGGCTCGAGGCGGTGCTCGCTGAGGAACTCGAGGAAGATCCGAGTCGACTCCGTCGGCTTCTCCCAGATGAAGCAGTGCGCCGTTCCAGGCACGAAGAGCACCTTCGCGCCCGGGATCCTCTCGGCCAGGAGCCGGGAGAGTCGGGGCGGGGTGATGATGTCCTCGTCGCCCGTGACGACGAGGGTGGGCGCCTGTATCCGATGCACACGATCGAGTGTGTCGTGCCCCAGACAGGCATCCAGCTGGCGGAGGAAGGCCGCGTCCGACTGGGGAAAGGGGTTGGCCCACAAGAGATCGATGTAGGCGCGCAGGTTGCTCTCCCCCGCCAGGTAGGTGTGCGACATGCCCCACACGCTCATGGCCCGAGCGAAGTCCTCGGGGTCGAGCCTCCTGCGCATGGCCCTCCAGGACTCGAGAGTGAGCCGCAGGTACGGATCGGTGTGCGGCGTGGTGCAGGCGAGGACGAGCGTGCGAACGCGCTCGGGGTGGGCGATGGCGAGCTCCTGGGCGATGTCTCCGCCCATGGAACCGCCCATCACATGGGCGGAGTCGACCCTCAATGCGTCCATGAGGCCGATCGTGTCCTCGGCCATGTCCCGGATCGAGTACGCAGGCGTCGTGCTTTCCGCTGTTTGGCCCACGTCCCGGTTGTCGAGAGCGATGCAGCAGTAACCGGCGGCGACGAAGTCCGGGACCTGCATGCCCCAGGCCGTGTGGTCCGCCCCGAGCCCCATGATCAGGACCACCGGCTCCCCCTCGCCGGTGACCTCGTAGTACATGTTCAGGCCCTTCACGTTCACGGTCGGCACGGTGTGCCTCCCTCCCGACGCTCGTGCCGCTCCCCGGTTGGTCGGCGCCCGCGCGGGCGCCTCTTTCGTCCGTGGCCGCGGTCTTCCTTGGGTTCCGAGAGCGCCCCGTGGCCCCTCGCATCGGCGTCCGGCCGTCTCGTGTCGCGACCGCCCTCCTCGCGGCCGCGGCGCTCGGCGCCTGCGGAGGCGACGGCGGCACCCGCCCGAGCCCCACCCCCACTCCCCTGACCCGCGAGCAGGCCGTCCGCGACGCGGTGCGGATCACCACGGCCGCGCAGCTCGAAGTCATGCGTTCGGTCCGGCCCGGGATGCGCGAGGGCGACGTGAAGGCCATCATCGAGCGCGTGTTCCAGCGCGAGGGGGCGGACGGCACGGCTTTCGCCCACATCGCGGCGACGGGGGCGCACGCCGTGGACGCCCACTGGTCCGGCGACGACGGCGTCCTCGCCGACGGCGACCTGCTCGTCGTGGACATCGGCGCCTCGCGCGAGGGCTGGGCCTCCGACCTGACCCGGACCGTCCCGGTGAGCGGCCGGTTCACCTCGCGCCAGCGCGAGCTCTACGCCCTCGCCCTCGAGGGCCAGGAGCACCGGGGACCAGTTCAACCCCTACCGCCTCGGCCACTACATGACTACTGGGTGGGTTCGACCGGCCTCGAGTGCCTCTCGTGTGGCCTCCCCCGCTGGCCGGAGGAGATCGAGACGGTCATGGACGCGGGCCGCGCGGGGGTCCGGCCCCACATGCAGCGGCGGGATCAGCCCGCGAAGTAGGCTGGCTCGTTCCCGGGCTTCCACTTGATGTTGCAGCCCAGGCTCGGCCTCTGGACCTCCGGCGCGGGCCGCCCCTCGAGGAGGGCGTCGAGGGCCGCTCGCAGGTCTCCCCCCGTCACCGGGACACCGTTGCCGGGCCGGCTGCCGTCCATCTGGCCCCGGTAGACGAAGACGCCGCTCGCCGTCGAACAGGAAGAAATCCGGCGTGCAGGCCGCCCCGTACGCCTTCGCGACCTCCTGCGTCTCGTCGAAGAGATAGGGGAACGTGTAGCCGGCCGCCTTCGCTTCCTCGGCCATGCCCGAGGGCCCGTCCTCGGGGTAGGCCTGCGCGTCGTTCGAGGTGATCGCCACCACCGCGACCCCGCGCTTCTGGTACTCCGCGCAGAGCGCGGCGAAGCCCGTGCGGACGTGCTTCACGAACGGGCAGTGGTTGCAGATGAACGCGACCAGCAGCGCCGGCGCCCCGTCGAAGCCCGCCAGCGAGCACGCACGGCCCTCCGGGTCCCGCAGGTCGAACGAGGGTGCCCTCGCCCCCAGGGGCATCATCATCGTCGATGGCGTTCGCGCCACGGAACCTCCTCGGCCCGGGTGATGGCCGCTACCGACCCTTGCTCGGCTTCGCCTTCCGCACCAGGAGACGGGTGGCGGACTGCGAGACGATGTGCAGGACGTTCGGACCTCGCCCGCCTCGCGCCCGACCGCGAACCACGAGGTCGCCGCCCTCCCTTTGCCAGGCGGCGCGCGACTCGACGAGCCGATCGTCCGGTCCGGGCACGAGGATGCGAGCCGACCCATCCGCCGAGAGCGAGATACGCCGGCGCGGCCGGCGCGACAGGGGCAGGTCGTCGGCTTCCGGGCGGTACACCTCCGCCTCCGGGGTGTCCTCTTCGAACGCGTGCACCCATCGGGTCGCGAAGAGCCGCTCGTCGTTCGTCACATCAGCCCGCTGCGTGGCCCATCCAGAGCGGCACGCATCCGGAGCACCTGCTGTGCGGTGAACATGAACATGGCCACGTCGTCGACGTAGTCCATGTAGTTCACGAACATGTCGCCGTTGGGGCCGTTGTTGCAGGTCACGGTGGGAAACGCGGGCGTGCCGTAGTTGGGCCCGGCACAGTTCGGGGTGTCGGGAACGTAGTCGGTGCCGCTGCAGTCCTCCGTGTCCCCCCAGATGTGGCGCAGGTTGAAGTAGTGGCCCACTTCGTGGGTGGCGGTCCGGCCGAGGTCGAACGGCGCCTGGGCGGTCCCCTTCGTGCCGAGCGCGCGATAGTTGATGACGACGCCGTCCGTGGCGGCCGGCCCGCCCGGGAACTGGGCATAGCCGAGCAGTCCGCCTCCCAGCGGACAGACCCACAGGTTGAGGTACTTCCCGGGGTCCTTCGGCGCGACGCCGCCCGACGACGCCCGCTTGACGGCGTCGTCGGTCGTGAACGAGGCCTTCTTCGTCTTCGTGCGCGTGATCTCCCGGAGGCGGAAGCGGATGCGCGAGTCGGTCACCAGCCCCTTCCAGGGCGTCGGCACCTTGGCCTTGTCCGGGTTCTTCGCCCCGAAGTCCCGATTGAGAACGGCGATCTGGCTCGCGACCTGCGCGTCGGAGACGTCTTGAGCGTCTGTCTTGTGCACGACGTTCACGACGACGCCGACCGTCACCGTCTCGAGCTTGTCGAGGCTGAGACCCGCTCCTCGCCGCCGCGTGAAGTCCTGCTCGAGCCGGAACTGGCGCGCGCGGAAGGCCGGGTGACGCTCCAGCAGCATCATGTGCGCCGCCATCGTCCCGCAGGAGCGGCGCAGCGGGGTGTGGCCGCCGTCCTTCTTCTTCGCGTTCATCCAAGCCCCCTTTGACAGAGTGATCTAGAGACCCCGAAGCACCCGGTCGAACCGTCCCGCGATCTTCGCGAAGCCCTGCTCCGTGGGGTGGAGCTCGTCGTTCCACCAGTCCCGATAGCCCCTTGATCGCAGCTCCTGCGAGAGATTGCCCCGCAGATCCACGTGCCGGACGTGCTCCAGGCCCGGGCCGCCGGCAATCTGCCCGAGGAGCGCGTTGAAGCGGTCGATGAGGGTGACCATGACCTCGCAGCGCAACCCGAGATCGTCGTCCGGGTAGCCCTTCTTGCGGAAGCCGGGGGCGAGCCACGGACCGGGCAGGACCCAGAAGCCGCCGAGGTAGCCCCGGCCGTCCGGCACGGGGTAGTCGTACCCGTGGATGAGGATCGGCAGCGTGCGTCCCAGCGAGGCCTGGCAGAGGCGAGTGACGGCGCTGGCGAGCGTGACGACCGCGGCTCGAAGGCGCTCGTCGACGAGGCCGGCCACGACCTGCTCGCTGAGGGGCGGCAGCGTGGACCGTCGGTGATTGAGGAGGACCGAGAACTCGTCGCCGGCGATGTCGTTCCCTCCGCCCGAGAGGAGAATGGCCTTCGGCGCGCGCCCCGCCGCGGCCAGCTTCTCGAGCGTCCGCGCCAGCTTGTCGAGCTGGTTCGGATCGTAGGCCATCTCTTCGACCGTGTCGCCCTTGTGGGCGACGGACTCGATCGAGTAGTTGAAACCCTCCTCGAGCTCCTCGAGGACGTCGAAGAAGGGGTAGTCGAACCAGGAATCCCCTTCGGCGACGAGCAGGCCGGCGCTGGCGCCCCTGGTGAGTGCGCGCCGTGCGGATCGCTCCCGCCGGCGCCGAAGCACGGCCTCGGCCTGCTCCCGACCCTGCTCCAGGGCGGCCGTCCACGCCTTCGTCCGGCGCGCCGTCCGCCGGCTCGCCGCCACGGGAGAGCGCTTCGTGGCCGAAGCCCGCCTCTTCATCGGAAGGCCTCCTTCCGCTCAAGAAACGTGTGACTAACAGGTCGTTCTGAGCCGACAATAGTCACTACCTGATCCCAGGTCAAGCATTCCGTGGCTCGCCGTCGATCGGTATTCGGGGCACGAACGCCCTTGAGGGGATGGCCGTGGAAAAGGAACGGAGCCTGTCGAGGAGTGGGAACATCGAAGCCCCTGAGCGTCGCTGGTGGCCGCTCCAGCCGCCCGCGCAACCCGCCGGAAGACGCTCGGCCGCCGCCAAGGCCTCAGCCGGCCCGATCGATCCGCTGGCCGGCCCGAAGCTCGCGCTCGCCGGGCGCGTGGTGACGATGGACCCGCAGAACGCTGTACTGGCCGACGCGATCCTGTACGTCGAGAAGGGCGCGATCGTGGCCGTCCGCGACCGGCAGCAGCCTGCACCCGAGGGGTTCGAAACGACGGCGGTACTCGAGACCGGCGGCACGATCTTCCCCGGCCTGATCGAGCTGCACAACCACCTGAGCTACAACGCGCTGCCGCTGTGGGCCCCGGTGCCGAGGCTGTTCACGAACCGCGACCAGTGGGCGGGCCACGACGACTACCGACGGCTCGTCAGCGGACCCATGACGGTGATCGGGAGGACGCCGGCGCTCCTGCCCGCGCTCGTGCGCTACGTCGAGTGCAAGTGCCTGCTGGCCGGGGTGACGACGAGCCAGGGCATCCGCCTGAGCAGCAACGCCGGGGTCTCCCGCTACTACCGCGGCATCGTGCGAAACGTCGAGCAGACGAAGGAAGCCGCGCTGCCCGAGGCCCAGACGCGCATCCAGGACGTCGACGCCCGGGATGCCCGGTCGTTCAAGGAGGACCTGCTCGAGAGCGAGGGCAAGCGCTGCTGCCTGCTGCACCTCAGCGAAGGGCTGACGGACCCGGGCCAGCCGGACTCCCCGGCGCGCCGGCACTTCCTCGCCCTGGAGGTGGCCCCGGGCGACTGGGCGATCACGGACGCCCTGGCCGGCATCCACGCGGCCGGCCTCCTGCCCCCGGACTTCGACCGGCTGGCCGCGAAGCAGGGCTCCATCGTGTGGTCGCCGCTCAGCAACCTGCTGCTCTACGGCCAGACCTCTCGCGTGAAGGCCGCCCGGGCGGCCGGCGTGAAGATCGGCCTGGGCAGCGACTGGTCCCCGACCGGGAGCAAGAACCTCCTCGGTGAGCTCAAGGTGGCCTGGCTCTACAGCCAGCATTTCCTGCAGGGGCTTTTCAGCCCTCGAGACCTCGTCGCCATGGTCACCCGTACCGCGGCAGGGATCCTCAAGTGGGACGCGGTCGTCGGGAGCATCGAGTCCGGCAAGCGGGCCGACCTGCTCGTCATCGACGGAGCCGCTGGCGATCCGTACCAGGCTCTCGTTCGCGCCACGGAGACGTCCGTCCGGCTGGTGGTGATCAACGGGGTCCCCCGCTACGGCGTCCGGGAGCTGATCGATCCGCTCGGGGGCGGCGATCAGACGGTCCGCGTCGGCGGCGAGGCCCGGCGGCTGTTCCTGAAGCAGGAGACCGTCCCCGGGGAGATGGCCGCCCTCCGGCTGAGCGCCGCGCGAAGCGCGCTGGCGAGCGCGTTCCGCGACATCCGCAAGCTCGCCCGCGACCTCGAGAACCGGCCCCCGGACGCACTGGCGGCTCGAAGGGCCGTAGCGCTCGACGGCCCGGAGCCCGTCGTCTGGTCACTGGCGCTCGACGAGATCCGCGACACCGGTCTGGAGCTGCGACCGCGGCTGCCCTTCTCGGGCCCCCGCGACTTCACCGGGCCGGAGCGCCTGTCACGCCGCGCCGCGCGAGCCACCGCTTCGGCGAAGCTGTCCGAGATCCTGCAGCCGATCGTCCTCGATCCCCTCACGGTGGTGGACGACGCGAACTTCCTCGACGAGGTGGCGGCCCAGCCGAACGTGCCGGAAGCCGTCCGGACCGGACTGCGCGACCTCTACTGACCCGAGTCGCCGAGTGCCCTATTTCGGCGCTTTCTTGACCGCCGCCAGCTCCGCGGCGGAGAGCGATTCCGGCGACAGGTCGAAGGCCCACTGCGGCATGCACACCTTGAAGTAGTCGGCCGAGGGCTTGGTGCCGGCGCGGGCGCGCACCGCCCGATCGCCGGACGTCCCCTGCCAGCGCAGCGTGCCGTAGGGAAGATCGGTCCGGGGGATCTGGCCCCGGGCCCCGCCGTACTGGAAGGACGGTGAAGCGACGTCCTTCGTGTACGGGATCGTCTTGATCGTGGCGAGGGCCTGCTGCCAGTCGGCCAGCGCCCCGGCCTGCCCCCAGGCTTTCATCGGCACGCGGCGCAGAGCCGCCGGCAGGACGTGGGGCGCCAGCCGCGCCGCGTGGGGTCCGATGACGAGCGCCAGGGCCGTGGAGCTCGCGGCAACCACTCGTTGCACGATCGCCGCGTGGAGCGCGCGCACCCTGGCATGGTCCACGACCGCGTCGATCGTCGCCGTGGGCAGGTCCAGCGTGTCCACGGGCAGCACCCGGAGGACCACGTAGCTCTTCTTGATGCCCATCGCGCGAAGGAGCTCCTGCAGGTGCTGGCCCCCTTCGCCCGAGAGGGCCCGGCCCGTGAAGAGATCGTCGTGGGAATCCTGGTCGGCCAGGACGAGGACCTTGGCCTGGCCCGGACGGCCACGGTAGATCGGCCCGTGTCCGAACGAGGGGTGGACCTTCACACCGAGGGCGCCGAAGTCGGGCCAGTCGAGGCCGGGCTCGCCGCCCATGAGCAAGCGCTCGAACTGCGGGCCCGGGCCCGGGTCGAAGTCCAGGAACTCGTGCTTCGGCGGCTCGTAGGGGACGTCGCCGGCCTGCTGGCTGTAGCCCTCCTGGCTCCCTTTCGCGTCCGAGGGGAACTTCACCGAGGCCCCGTACTTCCCCGCCTCCGAGAACATCTGGATCGACCGTTGGCCGTCCTTGCGGTTGCTGGACGTGCCGCCCTGGCCCACGCGCCAGGGGATCCCGTACGGCAGGTCGCGCAACGGGATGGGCACGCTTCGGTACTTGTAGGCGGCGGCGGGCAGGCGCTGGGCTCCGGGGTCCGGCGGGAGCCACGAGGCGTCGGCCGAGGCCCAGCCTTCGACCTGGTTGATGGCCTTCTTGAAGTCCGCGATGATCGCGGCCGTCGATCCCCCCTTGCTGGCCCCACCGGGGTGACGCACGCCGACGAGCCGCACCTTCGGCTCGAGGGCCGCACCGCCACACCGGCTCACGTCCTCCGCCCCCCCCGGGCACGTCCCGCCGTGGGCCTTCACCCAGCTGACCACCGTCTCCTTCGCGGCGACGCCGACGGCCACGACCAGCCGCAGGTCGTTGTGCGCCAGCACGTGGTCCAGGATGGCGTGCCGGTGCTGGACGATCGGCGAGTCCTCGCTCTGCGCCAGCCACCGCAGGGTGGCCCCGTCGTACTGGCCGTTGATCGGGTACACGAAGGTGTTGAGGAAGAGGTAGGACCTCGTGATCCCGATGTGGTGGAGGAAGTGCTGCATCCGGGCACCCGTCCCGCCGACGAAGGACCGGTGGCCCAGGGACTCGTCCTGCGCGCCCTCCTGGCCGATGACGAGAACGCGGACGCCGCCGTCGGCCAGCCGCCCCCGGTAGAACATCGGGCCGAAGTGCCAGCGGAACTTCTCGCGGCCGAGCACGGCCTTCCCCAGGCCGCGGTAGTTCGGGGTCTCGGCGAAGAGGCGGGCCCAGTCGCTTCCGCTCGGAGGGCCGGCGTCGTGGTCCCACGCGTTGCCTCGCCCGGCCAGGAAGTCGTCCGCCATGAGCCACCTCCCTCAACGGGTGCGGCCCGGCGCAGTGTCGCGCCAGCGCTGTCGATCGCCTGCGCGTGCGCGAACCTTCGCCTCGCCGCCACGGTCCGGATCGAATGGAGAGCTGTAAAGACGCTAGTCCGCCGGGCGGACACTGTCAACGAAAAAAGACCTCTGCCGGGCGGGTGACGGGCGTCACTCCTCCCGGAGCATCCGCCGCGTGTAGCCGGCGGCGACGAGGCGCTCGTAGGCTTCCATCACCCCGGCGGGGACGGGCTGGGGAGCCGACCAGCCCTTCTTCCCGTACACGAGCAGGCGCTGCAGGTCTCCGACCATCACGTGGATGACGTCGTCCTTGCGGATGTCGCCCGCCGGGTAGTCGTCGAAGGCGATCTGCGGGGAGGTGACGCGGACGTCCAGCTCGGGCCAGCGGGCCGCGAAGGTCGCGAGCGTGCGGCGCTCCATGTAGGGCTTCTGCACCGCGATCGCCGTCCGGGGCTCGAGCCCTTTCTGCGAGAGCAGGCGGCGCGTGAACTCCACGTTCTCTCCCGTGTTCGTGGAGCGGTCCTCGAGCAGGAGGCGCTCGCGAGGTACGCCCCGGGCCTCGGCGATCTCGGCGAAGACCTCGGCCTCCGAGCGGGACCACATCCCGCTGGTCAACGCCCCGAGGTGGCCGGAGCAGACGAGGAGCGGCGCCCAGCCCTCGAGGAAGACCTCGGCCGCCCGCTCGGCCACTCGCGTGTCGTGGCTCCCGAGGGCGACGATGCAGTCCGACTTCCGGAGCGCGTGGTGCACGAGGTGGTAGTCCCAGACGGTCCGCGCCCAGTCGTCGGTGCCCACGGGACGCCATCATGTATGCTCGGCCCATGGCACGCAAGATCGACAAGCCGACGGTCGTGGAGGCCGCCGGCAACAAGCCGAAGCGGATCGAGGAGTTCATCGGCCGCGTGAGCTCCGAGACCCCGGAGACGAGTGTCGCACGCATGACGAGCCCGCAGGGCTGGGTCGAGCCCGGCCAGACGCCCGAGTTCGACGAGTACACGCTGGTGCTGCGCGGCACGCTGCGGGTCGAGACGCGGGCCGGGGCGGTCGAAGTTTCGGCCGGCCAGGCGGTCCACGCGCCGAAGGGCGAGTGGGTGCGCTACAGCACGCCGCACGAGGGCGGCGCCGAATACGTCGCCGTCTGCGTGCCTGCGTTCTCGCCGGGCACCGTGCACCGCGACGCGGAGTAGTCCGCGGCAGGTGCAGGTGGAGTGAGGCTCACCCCGTCCGCCTCGGCCTACTCTTTCGGCACGGGCGGGGGGCCGTCGGGGACGTAGGGCTTGTAGACGAAGCCCTGGGTCTTCTGGGCGAACTCGGCCCGCACGGCCTCGCGCGCGGCGGGGTCGTCGAAGAGGTCCACCATGGTGGCGGCGAGCGTCTTCGCGGCCTGCACCAGCCCCTTGTGGCCGATCGACATGCCCCCCGCCGCCACCACGGGCCAGGCGTGCCAGGGCACGCCGCTCGGGGCGGTCGCGACCGACACGTGCAGGGTCGGCACGTTCCAGCTCACGTCCCCGACGTCCGTCGAGCCGCCCTGCTGCTCCTGCCCTTCGAACGGTCCGATCGAGCCGTCCATGCCCTTCGGCTCGACGCCCGCGGCCTTCTGCAGCTCGCGCGCGAAGGCCTCCTCCTCGGGCGTGTAGGCGATGGGCCCGAGCCACCGCAGGTTCGCGTCGAGGAGCCGCTCGCCCGTCTCGTTGACCAGGACCTCGTAGTCGCCGGCCTGCACGGTGAGCGTCCCCTCGACGCCGGCCATGAGCGCTGCCCCCTGCGCCATCGGGCGCAGCCGGGCGAGCACGTCGTCGACCCCCTTGCGGTCGAAGTCGCGCGCCCAGATCCACAGCTTCGCGTGGTCCGGCACGACGTTCGGCACGTCGCCCCCCTCCTCGATCGCGTAGTGGATGCGCACCGTCGGCTTCACGTGCTCGCGCATCATGTTGACGCCGTGGGTGAACAGCTCGAGGGCGTCCACCGCGCTGCGGCCGTTCCACGGGTCGAAGGCGGCGTGGGCGGTGCGGCCCTTCCACTCCACGATCATGTCGACGAGGGCCTGCCCGCTCCGCATGTCGGCGCGCGTGCGGTCGGCCGGGTGCCAGGCGAGGGCCACGTCGACGTCGCGGAAGAGCCCGTCCCGGGCCATGTAGACCTTGCCGCCGACCGCCTCCTCCGCCGGCGTGCCGTAGAAGCGCACGGTGCCCGAGAGCCTCCCGGCCGCGATCAGCTCCTTCACCGCGACCGCGGCGCCGAGGCTGGCGGCACCGAACAGGTTGTGGCCGCAGCCGTGACCGGGAGCGCCCGCCTGGAGGACGTCCCGCCCCGGCACGGCCCTCTGGGACAGCCCAGGCAGGGCGTCGTACTCGCCGAGGACGGCGATCACGGGCCGGCCCTGGCCGTAGCTCGCGACGAGGGCGGTCGGCATCCCGGCGACGCCGCGCTCGACCCGGAAGCCCTGCTTCTCCGCGTGGTCGGCGAGGAGCGCGGCCGAGCGCGTCTCGCGCAGGGCGGTCTCCGCGAAGGCCCACACCTGGTCGGCCAGGGACAGAAGCTGCGGGCGCTGGGCGTCGATCGAGGCCGCGGCCGCCTGCTTCTTGCGGACGTCGGCCTTCGAGGCGGGGGGCGGCGCGGCTGGCGCGGCGGCGAGCAGCAGGGCGGCGAGCAGGCTCATCGTGATCGGCTCCTGTGGAAGCCGCATTCTACAGCGAGGGCCTGGCCGGCCCGCCTGATACCATGGCGGCGGGGGCGTGGCTGACCGGGAGGAGCCGGGTGCGTTCGGCGATCCGTCTGGCCGGCGTCGTCGTGCTGGCATCCGTGGGAGTCGACGGGCCGGCGACGGCCGAGTCCCCCGCCCTGTCACCGAAGCCCTCCGCGGTGGCCCGCCGGCGCCCCGTCCAGGACTCGGTCGACCGCGCGGTCGACGCGGTGCTGCGGGCCCACGAGAAACCGTGCGACCGGGCCGACCGCCAGGGCGTACCCTGCTTCCCGGTGACCGTGGAGCAGGAGGGGCCCCGCTTCTCCGTGGCCGAAGCGCTCCGGCGCTACCGGGCCAGCGGGGTCGCACCGGGGACGCCGACGTCGGCGGAGACGCGGGGTTTCCTCTCCGGCGCACCGCTCTCCGCCTCGGGCGGTGCCGGCTTCGATCCCGTGTGCGCCGCGAAGAGGCTCTTCGGCAAGCACGCCGGGACGACGTTCTACCTCTACCGGACCTGGGACGCGCGGGGCGAGCGCCCGCTGCTGGCGGAGCAGCCGCTCGACCCGGAGCACTACTCCACCAACCCCGACTTCCGCTACGCCCTCCTGGGGACGTACTCGGGCGAGTGCGAGGCGATCGCGGCGTGGCGCAAGGCGCTGCGGGAGGCCACGGCACCCGTGCCGCTCCCCGACGACTGGGACGAGGTGAAGGACCCGCCGCGCTGAAGCGGCATGGGTTATCCTCACGCCGTCGCCGACACACCGAGGAGGCCGCCATGTCGGAGGGAAGGCTGGGACGGCGTGAGTTCGCGAGGCTCGCCGCGGGAGGTGCCCTGGTCCTCCCCGCCATCGCGGCCCGGGCCGCGGCGCAGGCGCCCGGGTACCCGCCGCGCCCGGCCCGGAAGAAGGCCCTCTTCGTCTACGGCGGCTGGGAGGGCCACGAGCCGGCGAAGTGCCGGGACCTCTTCGTGCCGTGGATGCGAGCGAACGGCTTCGACGTGGTGGTCGCCGACACCCAGGCCCCGTACGCCGACGCCGCCCTGATGAAGACGGTCGACCTCGTCGTCCAGGTCTGGACCATGGGCACGATCGCGAAGGAGCCCCTCCGGGGCCTGCTCGACGCGGTGATGGCGGGCACCGGGCTCGCCGGGTGGCACGGCGGCCTCGGCGACGCCTACCGCCAGGAGACCGACTTCCGCTACATGGTCGGGGGCGACTGGGTCGCGCACCCCGGGGGCATCATCGACCACGAAGTGAAGATCACCGACCACGCGGACCCGATCACCGCCGGCCTCTCGGACTTCAAGGTGCGCAGCGAGCAGTACCTGATGCACGTGAACCCGAACAACAAGGTGCTCGCCACGACCCGCTTCTCGGGCGCGGTGGACCCGTGGATCGACGGCTCCACCATGCCGGTCGTGTGGAAGAAGGTCCACGGCCGCGGCCGCGTCTTCTACACCTCGCTCGGCCACACCGCGGACGTCTTCGACGTCCCGCCGGCCCTCGCGATCGCCCAGCGCGGCATCCTCTGGGCGAGCGACAGCCGCTACGAGCCGACGCCGGACCTGGTGTCGCCGGTCTACCCCCTCCGGTAGCCGCCGCTCAGTCGTGGTACGCGGCGCACGCGGAGACGCGGCGCTCGATCTCTTCGGCGAGTTGCCGGTAGAGCGGCCCCCCCACCCCCCCGTAGCGCGCCTGCAGCTCCGCGTCGGGGATGCCCTCGGGCAGGTCGTCCGCGGGGGGGAAGACGGCGTCCACGCGGACACCGGCGGAAAGCCGCGCCTGCACCGCCGCGGCGGAGGCCTCGTCGCGCGTGGCCACCTCCGCCAGGGTCGTGCCGGCGCGGTCGGCGAGCAGGTCGCCGAAGGAGAAGCCACTGCCGCCGTCCGCGTCGAGCTCCTCCTTGAGCAGGCCGGCGGCGTCGCTCGGCGCCACCGCCGAGAGCACGGTGAGGGCGGAGCTGACGGCGAAGTGGCGGGTCCAGTCCGCCCGGCCGCGCACCGTCGTCTCGGCGCGCACGCGCTCCGCGAGGTCGGAGCGCCGGTCGTCCAGCCTCTCGCCCACCGCCCGGGCGAGCCGCGGGTGCCCGAGAACGATACCGAGGGCGAGGAGGGCCGCCCGGTTCTCCTCGAGCGCCAGCCCTGAGGCCGAGCGCGCCCGAGCGAGGGCAAAGGACGCCTCGAGGGCGCGGGCGAAGCGCGCGTCGCCTTGCGGTGCGGCCGGCAGGACCTCGAGCAGCCGGTCGACGTAGGCGTGAAGGGCATCCCGTTGCGTTCCGCTCGCCTCCTCCCCCCAGACGAGGCGCGCGACGAGGCCCCGGGGCATGTCGACGGGCCCGTAGGAGAGCGTCGCTCCTTCGGGGGCGAGGGCCAGCCGTTCGACGGCGGGCAGGACCCGCCGGAGGTCGCGGTCGCCCCGCAGCCCGGCCACGACGAAAGGCGCGAGCGTGTCGAGCAGGAGCGGCGGGACCGTGAGCCGACCCACCCGCAAGCGCGGCTCGGCGGCCGAGAGCCGTCCCTTCTCGATTCTCACCCGCGTCGAGGCGGCCACGTTGAGCCAGCGCCCGGTGCGGGGGACGCGGAACGAGGCGACGCCCGACACGCCGCCGGGCTCGAGGCGGACGGCCGTGCGCGCCCCGACACCGACGGAGGCGGCCCAGGCGACGAGCTGGTCGAGCTCGGCCGCGGTGAGGCGCACCGTCCGGGTCTCGCCGGGCGGGATCTCTCGCGGGTCGTTCCCGCGGAAGAGGCCCACGAGGTGGCGCCGGTCGTCCGAGGAGAGCGGCGGCGTCTGCGGTGCCGCAGGCTCGCGCTCCAGGGCGGCCACCGCGAGGCCGAGGCCCCCGATCGCCAGGGCGGCCGCGAGGAGAGCCACCTTCGGGAGGAACAGCAGCCGGGACCACCAGCCCCGCCGCCAGGCGAGGCCCGTCCAGGCGCCGAGGAGGGTGCCGAGACCCGGGACGAGGAGCTCAAAGGGCCCCGGCGGGGTGAATCCCCCGCGGACGGTGAGGGCCAGGAAGGCCAGGCCGAGGGCCAGGGCCGCCGCCGGAAGCGCGACCCGGAAGGCCCGGCCCAGGCGGCCGTCCCGGTCGGGGAGGGCGAGGACCGCCAGCAGGCCCAACGGGGCGAAGCGCAGCACCAGCAGCGCGCCCGAGACCAGCAAGCCCCGGGCCATCGTCCAGGCTCCCTCGGCCGAGCGGATGTCGAGCACGTCGGCACCGCCGAGGAGGCGGGCGTTCGGCTCCAGAACCGTCGTCCCGAGCAGCGCGGCCCACGCCAGCAGGCCAGCGGCGGCGAGGAGGTTGGACAGGGTCAAGCTGGGAAGTCTACCCCCGCCCGGGCGGGGGGGTCACCTTGAATCACCGGATCCATTGCGCCGGGGCGCCGGGGGCGCGAGTCTAGGCCCCAGGGGGTGTACTCATGAGAGTGTTGGCCGTCATCCTCGGGGGCGGTCTGCTGCTCGCCTCCCCGGCGTGGGCGCAGGCGCCCGCCGCCCCGGCACCGCCGGCCCAGGGCCCCGTGGCCAAGGCGCCGGAGTACGACCCCAAGACCGAGGTCACGATCAAGGGCGTCGTCGAGGACTTCCACGAGTCGAAGGTCCGCGTCGACCACCCGGGGCTCCACCTGATCGTCAAGACGGAGACCGAGACGATCGAGGTCCACGCCTGCCCGGTCCGCTTCATGTCCGAGCTCGAGTTCACGATCGCCAAGGGCGACGAGGTGACCGTCGTCGGCTCCCGCCCGCAGGGGGGCGGGGTCCTCGTGGCCCGCGAGATCACCAGGGGGCAGACGAGCCTCATCCTGCGCGACAAGACCGGCGAGCCCGTCTGGACCGGCCGCTGATCCCGGACCGCCGCGGAATTCGTCGACCCACCGACAGGCTACTGGCAGAGAGTCACGGGAGCGGCGGCTCCGGAGGGCTCTCGCCCCGGGTCCACCGAATCGTGCGCGGGACCCGGGCGGGATCCCGGACCGCCGCGGAATTCGCTAGACTCCCTGATGGAGGGGTCCTTGTCCGACGACGAAGCGCCGAAGACCGCCTACGAGATCATCCTCGAGCGCCTGAAGAAGAGGGACCGGGAGGACGGGGTCGAGGAGCGGCCGCTCTCGGACGAGCAGCGTTCCCGCATCGCCGAGCTGCGCAGGGTCTACGAGGCGCGCCTCGCCGAGCGCGAGATTCTCTACCAGTCGGCCCGCCGCAAGGCGGGCGACCTCGAGGAGCTCGAGCGGCTCGAGGAGGAGTACCGGCGCGACCGGGAGCGCATCTCGTCCGAGCGCGAGCGGAAGATGGACGAGGTGCGCTCGGGCCGCGCCTGAGCCTCGCACTCCGGGGCGCGCTGCTCGAACAGGTAGAGGATCTTCGCCCCCTCCCGCTCCACGGCGTAGACCAGCCGGCCGGGCGTCTTGAGGTGGTCCTGGAACCGGGTCGTGGCCAGGACGTAGTGCGGGTTGCCGGTGCCGGCCTCCACGGACCGGAACAGCCGTCGCCCCTCCTCCGTGCTCTTCAGGTAGAGATCCGTCTGCTCGCGCACCGAGTTCCCCGCCACGCGGATGGGCTCGCGGCAGCGGGCGCCCTCGAACCGGCGCATCAGCCACTCGCAGCCTTCCTTGTAGGACAGGCAGAAGTAGTCGCCCTCGTACCGGTCGATCCCCGCCTTCATCCCCCCCGCCCAGAGGCGGTTGAAGTAGATCGACTGGTAGGGGTGCAGCCGGACCATGTCGACCAGGGTCACGAGGCAGACCGCGACCAGCACTCCCCCGCCGGCGAGCCTCACGCCGCGGGCGAGCCGTGAGCGGAGGAAGGCGGCCGCGCCGGCCCCGGCGAGCGCGGCCAGCAGCGGGAAGAGGAACAGGAAGTGGCGGAGCCCGTCGTAGAGGGGCATGCGCCTCACCACCACCCCGCTCACCAGCAGGAGCGGGATGGCGGCGAGCCAGCCGGCCTGGAGGAGCCTCAGCCGGGTTTGCGAAGACAGGGGCCGGGCCCGCCAGAGCAGGGCGCTGGCCCCGACCCCCATCAGGAGGGCGACGCCGTAGAGCTCGGGAAGGGTCAGCGCGAACCAGTTCGGGAGGTAGAAGCGCGAGACCTCGTCGGCCGGGACGAGGCGCCCGTCGTAGAAGACGAGCGCCGTCTCCCAGAAGCTTGAGAAGCGCCGGGCCGCCCGGAAGGGGTTGCGGAGGGGGTCCAGCATCGCCCAGGGCCAGAAGGCCGTCATGGCCACCCATCCCGCGGCCACCGCCCCCGCCCAGGCGGCGAGCAGGCGCAGCAGGTCGCGCCCGGCGGGGCGGCCCGGGCCCCCGGAGGGCCCCGAGTGCAGCACGAGGACCCCGAGCCAGAGGACGAGGGCGAAGCCGTACAGGACGATCCCGCCCACTCGCACGGCCGCGGCGAGGCCGACGAGGGCGCCCGCGCCGAGGGCCCTCCCCCAGTGAACGCGGGGCCAGCCGTCGCACGCGAGGATCGCGGCCACGGCGAGCGCGTACATCCCGGCGAAGGGCGTGTCCTTCGAGTTGAAGAAGGCGTGGCCGTAGAAGGGCGGCGTCAAGGCCAGGAAGAGGAGCGCGAGGAAGCCCGCGGCGGCGCCGCCGAGCCGACGTCCGATGGCCAGGACCGCGAGGAAGCCCGCGAACGCGAAGCCCAGGTTGGCGAGGTGGCGGCTCGTGTAGGGCTCGAGCGGGGAGGCGGCGACCACGAGCTGGGTCACCACCTCGCAGAAGCCGCCGTACTTCGTGATGTCGGACCCGTCGGTGACCCGGGGCTCGTTGCCGAGGCTGGCGTACCAGCGCACGAGGCGCTTGCCCCAGCGGTGGTGCACCCCCGCGTCGGCCGAGATGCCGTAGTCGGCGAGGGTCGCCAGCATCACCGCCGCGAGGAGGCCGAGGAGGGAGAGGGAGAGGAGGCTCCACGCGCGGTCCGGCCCGGCCGTCCGGCTCGGGGTCAGATGACCGTACCGTCGTGCACGACGCCGCCCTTGGGGACGATGACGACGCCGTCGCGGATGAAGTAGCCGTCGCCGTCCGCCTCCTGCGCTCCGGCCTCGTTGACGATGCGGACCCCGTGCCCCACGCGGGCGTTCTTGTCGACGATCGCCCGCTCGATCACGCAGCCGTCGCCGATGCCCCGCGGGGGCAGCCCCTTGGCGCGCTCCCGGTCCATCTCCTCCAGGCTCTCGTAGTAGTCGGCGCCGAGGACGAGGCTGTTGCGGATCGTCGTCCCCGACCCGATGCGGCTGCGGATCCCGATGACCGAGCGCTCGATCGACGCGCCCATGAGGATGCAGCCCTCGGAGACGAGCGCGCGCTGCAGCGTGCACCCCTCCACCTTGGTCGCAGGCAGGAAGCGCGGGTGCGTGTAGACGGGGCGCAGGGCGTCGTAGAAGTCGAAGGGAGGCAAGGGGTCGCACAGCTGCAGGTTGGCCTCGAAGTACGAGCCGATCGTCCCCACGTCCTCCCAGTAGCCCCGGTGGAAGTGGGCCTGCACCCTCATCTCGCCGATCGCCCTCGGGATCACGTTCCGGCCGAAGTCCACGAGATCCCCCTCCGCGATCGCCTTCTCGAGGGCCTCGCGCGAGAACATGTAGATCCCCATCGAGGCGAGGAACCCGCGCCCGTGGCCGGGGATGTCCGACTCGAGCTCCGGCAGGCGGTCCGCCTTCGGCTTCTCCTCGAACTGGACGATCCGGCCCTGGCGGTTGACCTTCAGGATGCCGAGGCCGGAGGTCTGCTCGGCGCTCACCGGGAGCACGGCCACCGTGGCGTCGGCCACGTGGCGCCGGTGGGTCTCCAGCATCCTGCGGAAGTCCATCTGGTAGAGCTGGTCCCCGGAGAGGATCAGCACGTCGCGACTGGGGTGGGAGCCCAGGTGCCGCAGGCTCTGGCGGACCGCGTCGGCGGTGCCCTGGAACCACTCGGGGCTGTCCTCGGTCTGCTCCGCGGCGAGCACGGTGACGAAGGCCGAGCTGAAGACGTCGAACTTGTACGTCATCGACAGGTGCTTGTTGAGGCTCTCCGAGTTGTACTGGGTCAGGACGAAGATGCGCCGGAGGCTGGAGTTGAGGCAGTTGCTGACCGGGATGTCGATGAGCCGGTACTTCCCGGCGATCGGCACCGCCGGCTTCGAGCGCTGGTGGGTGAGGGGGAAGAGCCTCGTCCCGCGCCCACCCCCGAGGATGACGGCGAGGCAGTCGTTCATGGCCGCGGGCATTCTCCCACGCGCCGGCGAGACGCTGTCAAGGTGCGAACGACTCTGGTAGGCTCGCCCCCATGCCGGAGCCCCGCCCGAGCCTGCCGGTTCGCGCCGCGGCCGGGGCCTGGCACGTGCCGGCGGGCCTGGGCTTCATCCTGAGGCGCCCTGGCCTCTGGCCGATGGCCGCGCTGCCCGCCGCCCTCGCCGTCGTGCTGATCTTCCTCGGCCTCGTGCTCGGCGTCTTCATCGGCCCGCGCGTCGAGGCCCGCCTGGCCCCGGCCCCGGGCAGCGCGCCGGTGTGGGTCGAGCTGCCGGTGAGCCTGCTGCTCTGGACGGCCACCCTGGGCTCCGGCGTCTTTCTCGGTCTCGGGATCGCGCTGGTGCTGACCTCGCCCCTCCTCGACCAGCTGTCGCGCCAGGTCGAGGCCCGCGCGCGCGGCCGGGCGGGGGACAGCGGCCGGGGGCTGCGCTGGGAGGCGGGCCAGGCGATCCGCGGCTCGCTCTACTTCCTCGCCGCCGCCCCCGTCGTCTTCCTCTTCGGCCTCGTCCCGATCGTGGGCCCGTTCCTCTCGCTCGCGTGGGGAGGCCGGGCGGTGGCCTTCCAGATGACCGACCCCGCCCTCACGCGCCGCGGTCTGGGCTTCCGGGACAAGCGCCGCTGGCACCGGGCCTGGCGGGCCGAGAGCGTGGGCTTCGGCCTCGCCGGCATGGTGGGCCTGCTCGTGCCCTTCGCCAACCTGCTGCTGGGCCCCGCGCTGGTCGCGGGCGGGACCCTCCTCGTCCTCGACCTCGAGAGCGTGGACGCGGACTCCGGCCGCCTCCCCCCTCCGCTCCCTCCCTCCCCCGCCGCGTGAGCTCCCCCTCGGGCGACGTGTCCCGCCGCGAGCTGGCCATGGCCGTCGCGACCCTCGGGGGGCTCGCGGCGCTGTTCTTCCACATCGTGCGCCCCACGAACTTCGGCGGCTCCGACGAGTGGCTCTGCCTCTCGCTGCTGTCGCGGGGCGTCCTCGACTTCCCCTACGCGAACCGCCCGCTCAACCTCGTCTGGGGCCTGCCCGCGTGGGTGCTGCTGCCCGACCAGCTGATCGGCTTCCTCGTCTTTCACGCCCTGTGGATCGGGCTGAGCGGGCTGCTCGTCTTCCTCGTCGTGCGCCGCCTCGCCCCGGGGGACGCGCCTCTCGCCCTCCTCGCCGGGGCCCTCACGGTCTTCTGGGCCCCCACCGACGGGACGCGCCTCGTCCCCGTGCACATGATCGTCTACAGCGGCTGCACGTTCGGGGGCCTGCTCGCGACGTGGCTCCTGCTCGAGGCGTGGCTGCGCCGGAAGCTCGCCCTGGCGGGTCTCGCCTTCGCCGCGGCGGCGGTGGCCGCCCTCAGCACCGAGGCCGCCCTCGCCCCCCTGCCCCTCGTCCCGCTGCTCCTCCTCGCGGCGGGGGGCTGGCGCGAGCCCCGCCGCCTCGCGGCCTGGACGCTCGGTGTGGCCGCGGGGGTCGGGGCGCTCGGGCTCCGGGCAGTGCTCCCGATCTGGCTGCACCCCGACCGCGTGGCCTACCAGGCGGAGATCGCGGCCGGGGGGCTGCAGCCGGCGCGCCTCGTGGCGGGCAGCTTCTCGCAGCTGCGCCGCCACCTCTCTCCGGTCTTCGAGAGGCTGCCGGGCGAGATGGCGTGGCTGGCGGTGGCCGCGGGCTTCGCGTGGGTGACGATCGGCCTTCTCGTCGTGTCGAGGCGTGGACGGGCGGGCGATGCGGCGGTCCGCCGGCTCCTGGCCGCGGCGGGGATCGGCGTCCTCTGGGCGCTCGCGTCGTACCTGCCGCTCGCCACCTCGACCCGGCAGGCGTCGCGCACGCAGTTCGTCTCCGCACCGGGAGTGGCGGTGCTCCTCGCCGCCGGCGTGTTCGCCCTCGCCTCCCTCCTGCCGAAGCGGGCGCGGCTCCCTGCCGCGGCCCTCCTCGGGGCCGGGATCGTGGCGATGGGCGTCCAGCGCACGGCGGTGCTGCAGGGACGGTGGGACTCCCAGAGCGCCTACCCCGGGCAGCGGCAGACGCTGCTCGAGCTCACGGCCCTGGCTCCCGGCCTGCAACCGGGCACGCTCGTCGTCCTGCGGCAAAGCCGCGGAGCCTGGCCGCACGACCTGACCTTCCGCCACGCGATCCTTTACCTCTACGAGGACCGGGCGGTGGGTCACGTCGTGGGCAGCGATGCCTTCCTCTACGAGACGCGGGTCGAGCCGGGGGGCGTCCGCTCCGTTCCCGCCCCCGTCCTGCGGGGGCCGTGGGGTGAGGACGAGACGCTCTTCCCGCACCACGCGGTGGTGGCCCTCCGCGAGGACGAGACCGGGCGCCTGCGCATCCTCGAGACGTGGCCGGACGAGCTCGGCCCGCTCCCTCCCGGCGCGGTCTACGACCCGCGGTCCCGGTTGCTCGGGGGGCCGCGGCCGCGCGGGCTGAAGGTGCTCGAGATTGCCCCTCCGGGCGGGGCGCGCTAGAGTCGCCTGGCCCCCGAATGAACCCTCGCTTCCAGTCCCTCCTCCTGGCCGCATACCGCGTGCTGCTGCGGACCGGATTCCTCGAGACGCGGGCGGGGTACGCGGTGTTCGAGCGGGCCTACGACCTCTACAAGGACCGGTTCGAGTCCGCTTTCCTCCGTCACGTGAGCCCGTACGTGCGGCCGGGGTCGAGGGTCGTCGACGTGGGGGCGCACGTCGGCTTCTTCACCCAGCGCTTCGCGACGTGGGTCGGGGCCGAGGGGAGCGTCACCGCGCTCGAGCCCGAGCCGGTCAACTTCGGGCGGCTCCGCCGCCGGATGAGCCGCACCGGCCTCGCCGCGCGGGTCGAGGCGGTGAACGCGGCGGCGGTCGAGGCGCCGGGGGGCTTCTACCTCCGTGTCGATCCCACCCACCCCGGCGACCACCAGCTCGCGGGCGAAGGGCTGCCGGTGCCGGGCGTCACTCTCGACGGGCTGGTCGATCGCCAGGACCCGCGGCCCCTCTGCCTCGTGAAGATCGACGTGCAGGGTGCGGAGGCGCGCGTGCTGACCGGCGCGACGGAGACTCTCCGGCAGCTCCGGCCGACCCTCCTCGTGGAGATCGACGACGACAGGCTGCGGCGGCAGGGCTCGAGCGCGACGGACCTGCTCGAGCGGCTCGCCGCCCTCGGCTACGCGCCGCAGCACCTGAGCCGGGCCGGCCTGTCCCGGGTCCTCACCACCGACGAAGCGGCGCACCTCGCGGGCGGCGCCGGGAGGTACGCCGACTTCCTGTTCGCGCTCCGCGGGGGCAGCCGGCCTAGAGGCTGACGCCGGTCGAACGCTGCCGGACCTTCGTCTCCGGCTTCGCCAGGGTGACCTTCAGGTCGACGGGCCGGCCGTCGCGCTGCACGCTCACCGTGACCTCCTTGCCGCCCTCGGCCTCGGACACGGCCTCGCGCAGGTTGCCCCCGTCCTCGATCGCCTTGCCGTCGAGCTTCAGGATGACGTCGCCCGCCTTCATCCCGGCCTTGCCGGCCGGGCCGTCCGTGTCCACCGAGCTGACCAGGACGCCGGACTTCCCGGCGAGCTTGAAGTAGCCGGACAGCTGCTCGCCGATCTCCATGTACTCGATGCCGAGCCGGCGCGGGCCGCCGCCCAGCATCCGGAAGACCATGTCGTGCCCGTCGTCGCTCTTCCAGCTCCACGCGTGGGGCATCGGCGCGCGGGGGGCGCGCGGCGGCGCGGGGGGCGCCGGCGGTTCCGGCGGCTCCGGCACCTCGACGTCGAACTCCGGCATCTCGAGGTGGAGCTCGCGCATCCCGGGCAGTCCGTCGCCGCTGAAGACGCGGACGCTGCGCCCTCCTTCGGCCAGGGTGGCGGTCAGCTTCTGCGTCGCGCCGCCCCGCGTCACCTCGATCGGCACCGTCCGGCCCGCCGGCGTCTCGCCGACGAGGCGAGCCAGCTGGCCCGCGCTCCGGACGCCCTCGCCGTCGAAGCGGACGATCAGGTCGTCTTCCTTGATCCCGGCCTTCTCGGCGGGGCTGCCCTCCTCGACCGACCGGACCTTGGCCCCGCGGAGGTCGCCTTCCGCCTCCCCGAGGACGACGCCGAGCCGTCCCCCGCCCGCGTGGCGGACGACGACCTTCTTCTCGACCTTCTTGACCTGATCGTCCTTCCCCTGGGCCCGCAGGGACCCGGGCTCGAGGGCGAGGCCCGCCACCAGGATCGCGGGTGCGGCCAGGGCCAGGACAGCCAGACGCTTCATGGAACCTCCTTCGGTTGACCCGTCTTCACCCATGAGACGCACCGGCGGGGCCGAAAGTCGGCCCCGCCATTTGCAGCGGCCCGGCCAGGGGTGCTAATGAGGGCTCATGATCAAGGGATTGAAGCCCGGCGGCGAGCCCGGCTTCTGGCGCCGGAGGATCCGCGACCCCCTGGTTTCGCTGCTCGCCCAGGGGCTGACCCCGGAGCGGCTCGCCCTCTCCCTCGCGCTGGGGCTGGCGCTGGGGCTGTTCCCCATAATCGGCGCGACGACCCTCCTGTGTGTGGCCGCGGGCTTCGCGTTCCGCCTCAACCACGTGGCCCTCCAGCTCGCGAACCACCTCGCCTACCCGCTGCAGCTGCTGCTCATCCCAGCCTTCGTTCGCCTCGGCGAGCGCGTCGTGGGGGCGCGGCCCGTGCCCTTCGACCCGCACGCCCTGGTCCGCCACTTCGAGCGGGACGCGGCCGGCTTCCTGCGCGAGTTCGGCCTGACCGGCCTCCACGGGATCCTCGGCTGGTCGGTCGTGGCCCCCCTGCTCCTCCTCGCTTCCTTCCTGGCGTTGCGGCCGCTCCTGGGGCGGCTCGACGTCGGCCGGCACCCGTGATCGAGACGCTCGCCCTCCCCGTCCTCTCCGCCGCGGCGCTGATGTTCGCCGTCATGGCTGGGGTGTGGCTCGTGGCCGTCCGCATCCACAACGCCGGGATCGTGGACGTCGCCTGGTCCGCGAACTTCAGCCTGCTCGCGGTCCTCTACGCGGCCCTGCTGCCCGGGCACCTGCCCCGCCGGCTTCTGATCGGCGCGATGACGGTCCTGTGGAGCCTGCGCCTCGCCTCCTATCTGTACCGCCGCGTGATGGGCCATCACCCGGTCGAGGACGGCCGCTACGCCCGGCTCCGCCAGCAGTGGGCGCCCCACGCGAGCCGGCGCTTCTTCTGGTTCTTCGAGCTGCAGGGGGCGCTCAACCTGGTTCTCGCCACGCCCCTCCTCCTCGCGTGCGCGAACCCGGACCCCGCGATCCACCCGCTCGAGTGGACCGGCCTCGGCCTGTGGGCGGTCGCCCTCGCCGGCGAGTCGCTGGCCGACCGCCAGCTCGACGCCTTCCGCCGCGATCCGCGCGAACCGCGGGAAGACCTGCCGCGCCGGCCTCTGGCGCACCTCGCGCCACCCGAACTACTTCTTCGAGTGGCTGGTGTGGGTGGCGTACTTCGTCTTCGCCCTCGCCTCGCCGTGGGGTGCGCTCACGGTCTTCTGCCCCGCGCTCATGTTGTTGTTCCTGTTCCGCGTCACCGGCATCCCGGCCACCGAGGAGCAGGCCTTGAGGAGCCGCGGCGACGACTACCGCGAGTACCAGCGCACGACGAGCGCCTTCTTCCCCTGGCTCCCGGGGGCCTGAGGCGGCCGACTCAGTGCAGCGTGCCGCTGCGCCCGGCGGTGCGCTCGAGGGCGTGGAACTCGAGGATCTCGACGAGCCGCGCCGCTCGGGCCTCGAGCGTGTCGCAGGCGAGGAGCGAGAGCTTCTCGAGGGCGGGCAGGTCGAGCCCCTGCGCGAGGCCGTTCACGAGGGCGGCGTGCGAGACGTCGGCCCGCGGCGGCACCGCCACCGGGCCGTCCGCGGCGCGGGAGAGGGCGCCGACGAGGCGCTCGCGGAGCACGTCGAGCGACCCCGTGTCCCCGATCGGGTCGGAGAGCTCCTCGACGGCGGCGAGGCGGTAGAGTCGCCCGCCCTGCTCCCCCGTCACCCGGAAGCGGCTACGCCCGAGGAGCAGGATGTTGAAGCGGCCGTCGTCGAGCCGCTCGTCCTCCACGATCGTCCCGGAGCAGCCGACGGGGTAGATCGGCGGGCGGCCGTGGTAGTCCTCCTCGTAGCCCGGCTTGAGGAGGACCATGCCGATCGTCCGGTCCGTCGCGAGCGCGTCCTCCACCATGTCCCGGTAGCGCGGCTCGAAGACGTGCAGGGGCAGCGGCACGCCCGGGAAGAGGACGACGCCCGGGAGCGGGAAGAGCGGTACGACGAGGTCGCTCAGTGCTGCGGGCCGCCCTCGCCCTCGCCGGCCTGGAAGGAGTGGCCGCAGCCGCAGGTGGACTTGGCGTTCGGGTTCTTGATGGCGAAGCCCCCGCCCATCAGGTCCTCCTTGTAGTCCACCTCGGCGCCCTCGAGGTAGCGCAGGCTCATCGGGTCCACGATGACCTTGACGCCCTCGAGCTCGAGCACCTGGTCGCCGTCGGCGACGTCGTCGAGGACCATCCCGTACTGGAAGCCGGAGCAGCCGCCCCCCTGCACGTAGATGCGGAGCCCGCCCTGGGGAAGGCTCTCCTTCTCCTGCTCGAGGATGCCCTTCACCTTGGCGGCGGCGTTGGTGGTCAGCGTGATCATGAGCGCGACTTCTCCTTGCTTGACGGTGGCCCCGGGCGCGACGGCGCCCGTAGTCCTTTCATCCTAGACCATCTGGACTATTTTGTGAAGTATGGGCCGGAGCGATCGGAGCGACCCGGCCGGGGCTTGTCCCGGGCGGAGGCCCGGGGCTTGTCCCGGGCGGAGGCCCGGGGAACCCTCTATAATGGCGCCCCTCTCCGGAGCCTGATCCCCTTGGCCACGAGCGCCCTCCAATCCCTCGCGCCCGACGACCTCCTGGAGCGGCTGGCCGCCTCGGGCCTCCGCGGCCGGGGCGGGGGCTGGTTCGCAGCCGCGCGCAAGTGGAGGGCCGTGCGGGCCGAGGGGGGCGAGCCGGTCGTGATCGCGAACGGCGCCGAGGGCGAGCCGGGCTCCTTCAAGGACCGGTACGTGATGGAGCGGCGCCCGGCCCACGTCGTGGCCGGCCTCGCGATCGCCGCCCGCGCCGTGGGGGCCCGCGAGGCGATCCTCTTCCTCAAGGGCTCGTTCGACCGCCCCGCCGAGGCCCTCGCCGGAGCGCTCGCGGCGGCCTCGCTCGACGGCCTCTCGGTGTCGATCCGCAGGGGCGACGACGGCTACATCACCGGCGAGGAGACGGCGCTCCTCGAGGCGCTCGAGGGCCGCCGGGCGTGGCCGCGCCCCAAGCCTCCCCTGCCCGCCGCGGTCGGGCTGCTGGGACGGCCGACCCTCGTGCAGAACGTCGAGACCCTCGCGCGTGTCCCGACGGCGGTCGCCGAACCGGAGGCCTACCGGCAGGCCGAGACGACGCTCGTCACGGTGTGGGGCGACGTGCGCCGGCCCGGCGTCCACGAGGTGCCCCTCGGGACACCCCTGGCGCGCGTGGTCGACGAGCACGCCGGGGGCGCGACGGAAGAGGTCGGCCTCGTCTTCCCCGGCGGTCCCGCGGGCGCGCCCCTGCCCGCCGACCAGCTCGACACGCCGCTCGACCCCGACGCGCTGCGGGCGGCGGGGACGGCCCTCGGCACGGGGTCGGTGCTGGTGGTCGGCGCCTCGGCCTGTCCGATCGCGGTGGCGGCGTCGGCGGCCGGCTTCTTCGAGCGGGAGAACTGCGGGCAGTGCCCGCCGTGCGCCGTGGGGACGGGCAGCCTCGCCCGGATCCTCCGCGCGGTCGAGGCGGGCACGTCCCGCCCGCGCGACCTGCGCGACCTCGGCGAGGTGGCCGGCTTCATGGCCGGCCACGGGTACTGTGCCCACTGCCGCACGGCGGCCGCCGTCGCCACGGGGGCGACGCGGACCTTCGCGGCGGCGGTCCGGGAGCACGTCGGCGGCGGCGGCTGCACGGGAGACCGCCACCCCGACCCGTTCGCCCCCGGCTCGCCCGAGCGTGCCGCGGTCCTTGCCGCGGTCGAGGAGCAGCTGCGGTGAGGTTCCCGATGAGAAACGACCTGATCGTCCTGATCCTCGCGACGATCGCGTCCTACCCGATCGGCCTGGCGCTCGGGCAGCCCTGGCTCCTGCCCGTCCTCAACGCGCTGCCGGCCTACGTCGTGCTCGTCCACCGCCTGCGCAAGGGCGAGCGGGGGGGCGCGGTGCGGGCGATGCTGTGGTGGGCGGCCACCGTCGCCCTCGTCGGCACGATCGCCTTCGTGTGGTGGCCGGAGCCGATCGGCCGCATCGTCCTCAACGGCCCGGCGTACAAGACCGAGATGTTCAACTGGATCCGCACGGGCCGCGGCAGCGAGGGCAACATCCGCCTCTTCCTGCCCGAGCACCTCGTCCACCTGGGGGCCTTCCTCGTCGTGGGCCTCGGCACCGGCAGCGCCGGCGCCATCCTGATGGGCGCCGCGCTCATGAACTACATGTCGTACTACGTGGCCGCGCTGGCGAAGGCCGGCGTGCCGGGATGGGCGGTCACGCTGCTCGGCTGGCAGCCGTGGGCGATCGCCCGGGTGGCCGCCTTCGCCACCCTCGGGGTGCTCCTGGCCGAGCCGCTCGTCACCGTCGTCTTCCCCTCCGCGAGGGAGAGGCTCAAGGCCAACACCCGCGCTGCCTACATCGTGGCCGCGATGAGCGGCATCCTCGCCGACTGGTTCCTCAAGTTCCTCCTCGCCCCGGCCTGGGGCCGGTGGCTCCGCGCCCTGCTGCCGTGAGCGATCCCGAAGAGGCCCGGCTCCGGCCGACCTACGCGGTCGTCAGCCTGGGCCGCCTCCGCGCCAACCTGGCCGCGGTGAAGCGGCACGCGGCGCCGGCGCGCGTGATGGCCGTCCTCAAGGCCAACGCCTACGGCCACGGCCTCGAGGCGGTGGCCCGCTGCCTCGCCCCGCAGGCCGACGCGTTCGGGGTGGCCCTCGTCGAGGAGGGCATCGCGCTGCGCCGGCTCGGGATCGAGAACCCCGTCCTCGTGATGGGCGGGATCTGGACCCGCCAGGTCCCGCTCTTCCTCGAGCACCGCCTGACCTTCACCGTCCCCTCGATCGCGCGCCTGCGCGACATCGAGGAGGCGGCGGCCGCGCACGGGGCGCGGGCGAAGGTGCACCTGAAGATCGACACCGGGATGGAGCGCATCGGGGTCCACCACTACAGCGCCTTTGGCCTGCTCGAGGCCGCGGCGCGCTCGCCGCACGTCGAGGTCGAGGGCATCTACTCCCACTTCGCCAACGCCGACGCGGAGGACCTCTCCCACGCGCGTCTCCAGCTCGAGCGCTTCCACGAGGTGCTGCGCTTCTACGAGCGCCGCTCGCTCCCCCTTCCCCTGCGCCACGTCGCGAACTCGGCCGCTCTCCTGCGGATGCCCGAGGCGCGGCTCGACATGGTGCGTCCCGGCATCCTTCTCTACGGCGTCTACCCGTTCCCGGGGGCGCCCCGCACCGTGGAGGTGAAGCCGGCCCTCTCCTGGCGATCGCGGGTCGTCTACTTCAAGGTCGTCGAGACCGGCAGCCCCGTCTCGTACGGCTCGACCTGGAAGAGCGACCACCCCGTGAGGGTCGTCACCGTGCCCGTGGGCTACGGCGACGGCTACTTCCGCAGCATGTCGAACCACGCCGAGGTCGTCCTGCGCGGCCAACGCCGTCAGCAGGTGGGCCGGATCTGCATGGACCAGGTGATGGTCAACATCGAGTGGGGGGAGGCGTACAACGGCGACGAGGTGGTCCTGATCGGCGAGCAGGGGGAGTGCCGGGTGAGCGTCGAGGAGCTCGCGGATTGGGCGGGGACGATCCCCTACGAGATCCTCACGGCGATCAACGACCGCGTCCCGAGGGTCTACGAAGCGTAAAACGGGCACTCTTTCTCCATCGACGGCCCCCTTTCGGCGGTGCTAGCATCCTCCCGAGGCTCCCCCCTCCGGAGGCTCCTCCGACCCCAAGGGGCGATTCCATGAGTTCCTGCCTGCGCCGGACCGTACCCGTCGTGTTGGTGTCTGCCATCCTCTCCTTCGTCCTCCCCGCTCCCGCCCGCGCGTGCGACGAGCCCCGGCCCCCGCGGTGCCTGGCGCCGAGCGGGGGCGCGGACGACACCGCGCTCCTGCAGGCGGCGCTCGACCGCTGCTCGGGGGCCCGGCGGCCCTGCACGGTGAGCCTGTGCGAGGGCGTCTTCCCCACCGGGATCCTGCGCGTCCGGGACTTCCGCGGCACGCTGCGCGGGGCGGGGCCGGAGAAGACGGTCCTGCGCGCGCTGCCCGACCTGCCCACGAGCCAGACGACGCCGGACTTCTACCGGGAGGACCCGTTCAGCGCCGCCGCGGACCCGTGGCCCTACCTCGTCCAGCTCGTCGAGGGCCGGGCCCGCATCCTCGACCTCGCGATCGAGGTCCCCGACCCGGGGGAGGGCTCGCAACCGACGACCGGCTGGTACATGTTCGACTTCCGCTTTTCCGGCCTGCGGGGCGGTCTGCTGCTCACCGGCCGCGAGCCGGTGAGCTTCGCCGTCCGCCACGTCCGCGTCGAGGCCGCGGCCTACACCGGCGCCGACGCGGGGACGACCACGTTCATCGGGGCGTCCTGCGAGGGCCTGCTCTTCGACCCCGACCCGCCGGCGGGATACCCGGCCGACTACCCGGTCCTCCCGTTCAGGGGCGCCTGCAGCATCACCGACAGCTCGTTTCTCGGCGTCCTGCGGGGCACCTCGCTGTCCGAGCTGGCCGGAGCGAAGGTGCTCGTCGCGGGCAACCGCTACCGCGCCGGGAAGGCGGTGGAGGTCGCCGACGCGGACCGCTCGCACGTCGCCATCCTCGGAAACGAGTGGGACGTCAACGTGCGCGGGGTGCAGGTGCAGCAGAACCTCGACGGCCTCCCCTCGCAGCACAGCGCGATCGAGGTCTCCGGGAACCGGGGCCGCGTCGTCCCCTACTACCTCGGCGACGGCCTCTCCTTCGTCGACCCCTTCGAGCCGTCGTACGAGCCCGGCGGGACGACCCTCCGGGTGACGGGCAACCGCTGGACCATCGGCGACGCGAGCCTGCCGGCCACCGACGGCCTGAAGGTCCTCGGGGCCGCGCGCCTGCGCGTCCGGGACAACCAGCTGGGCGGGCGCGTCCTGAGCGGGCTCACCGTCGACCAGGCCACCGGCTGCCGCGTGTCGCGCAACGCCTTCGACTGGGAGCTGGCGGGCACCGGGCCGGACCTCCGGCTCGGAGCCGAGACGAGCGGCTGCGTCGCCTTCGTGGGGCCGGACGACGTCGTCGTGGACGAGGGCCGGGACAACCGGGTCGTGCGGAGGCTCCCGACGTTCAGTCGATGACGTCGAGCGCCTTGACCCCGCCGGGCAGGGCCGTCGCCCTCGAGACGTAGCCGACCGCGCCCGGCGTCTCCGCCACGAAGGCAAGGACCTCGGCGTCCGATCCCTTGACGAACGGCGGGCGCAGAGGGGTCGCCCCGAACATCTGCTTCTGCCAGTACTGGACGACGGTCCCGACCGGCATACCGAGGACGGCCTGGGAGAACGCCCCTCGGACCGCCGAGGTGCCCGACTGATCGACCGGGATCGCCGTGCCCCCGCCGCCCCACCGCGTCGCCTTCTTCAGGAAGATCGCCGCCAGGTCGGCCCGCCGGATGTTGGAACCGGCGAGCGACGCGTGGACGACCACGACGAAGTCGTCGGCGGCGGGCGACACCGTGGGCGCCAGCAGGACGAGAGCCGTCGCGAGCACGGTCAGCAGACGCATCGGTCAATCATACAGGCCCTGCCGCCCTGTCGAGGCTTATGATCGGCTGGGACCGAGGCCCGGTCCGGAGGGGGTGTAGATGGGCACCATGGACGCCATCCCGTGGCCGCTCGCGGCTCGCGGGGCCGCGAGCTACGTGCTCCGTCGGCCGTGGTGCGCCTCGTTCGAGCTCACCCACAACTGCAACGCTCGCTGCCGCCACTGCCACCGCGGCGAGCCGGTGGCCGAGACCCCGGCCACGCCGCAGCGGCTGCTCGAGGTGTGCCGCAAGCTGCGGCCCGTGGTGGCGATCATGTCCGGCGGCGAGCCGCTCCTCCGGCGGGACCTCCTCGAGATCGTCCGCACGCTGAGGCAGGGCTGCGGCCCCATTCGGATCTTCGTCAACACGAACGGCGCCCTCCTCTCCCACGAGCGCTTCGACGAGCTGGTCGCGGCGGGGGTGGACGAGGTCCTCGTCTCGCTCGACTACCCGGACGAGCGGCACGACGGCTTCCGCGCCGTCCCCGGCCTCTTCCGCCGGATCCGCGACCTCCTGGCCGCGCTCCCCTCCCCCGACCGGCGGCGGGTGGTCCTGACCACGGTCCTCCAGAGCGACAACTTCCGCGAGGCGCTGAATGTCGCCCGGCTCGCCCTCGACTGGGGCGTGAGCGTCAACTTCAGCGCGTACACCTGGCTGCGCACGAACGACCACGGCCTCATGATCGCCGGGGAGGACGTCCCCGCGTTCGCCGCCGTCGTCGAGCAGGTCCTCGAGTTCAAGAAGGAGCACGGCGTCGTCCTGACCTCGGACTGGGTGCTGAGCGGCATGGTGCGCTTCTACGCGAACGGGGGGCGCCTCGGACGCTGCCGGGCGGGCGAGCGGATGGTTGTCGTGAACCCAGACGGCACGCTCTCGCCCTGCGGCCTGCACGTGCGCTCCTACCGCACCCACGGGGAGCTGAAGCGGAAGTTCACCCGGAGAAACGACTGCTCGGCCTGCTTCACGAGCACGAGGGGCAACTCGGAGCGCCCGTTCCGCCACCTCGTCGTCGACCACGTCGCCTACCTGCGGCGCCGGGCCGAGGCCTGAAGGGCGCCGCGCTCAGAAGAAGACCAGGATCCCCGCGGTCAGCGACAGGCCGAGGTCGGGCTCGCCCCGGCCCACGGCGCTCGAGACGCTCAGCTCCAGGGTCGGCATGACCCGCCCGAACGGCCGGCAAAGGCCGATGCCCGGGAAGAGGATGAAGTTCGCCTCCGGGTCCACGGGGACGATGAAGCGGGCGGCGAGGTACACGTTCGGGTGGACCGACCACACGAGGCCGGGGGTCAGGGAGAAGCTCGAGTAGGAGCCGCTCACGAACGTCGGTCCCACGTCGAGCTCGAGGGCGACGGTCGGGGTCAGCTGCCGGCCGTAGCCGACGAGCGTGGTGGCGTCGTGCTGCCAGCCGTCCCAGCTGCCGTCGGGGGGCCGGTAGGCGAGCGTCGTGCCGAGGAAGCCGGCGACGTAGTTGGCGGGCGCCGGGGCCGGGGCGTCCTCGGCCGCGCCGGCCCCGCCCGACGAGAAGACGAGCACCGCGGCCCAGGCAAGGCGTCGCACGGGGAGAACAGTAGCACCCACCTCCCGGCCCCATCCGATCAGGTTTCGACGTCCAAGGCGACGTCGAGCGAGGGGGCGCTGTGGGTGAGCCAGCCGAGCGAGACGACGTCGATCCCCGTCTCGGCCACGGCGCGCACGTTCTCGGGGCGGATGCCGCCGGAGGCCTCGGTGAGCGCCCGCCCGCGGGCACGGCCCACCGCCTCGCGCAGCGTCGGGACGTCCATGTTGTCGAGGAGAACGGCGTCCACGCCGGCGAGCAGCGCCTCGTCGAGCTGGGCGAGGGTGTCCACCTCCACCTCGACCTTCACCATGTGCCCGACCCTCTCGCGGACGCGGCGCACCGCCTCCGCGACCCCGCCGGCGAGGGCCACGTGGTTGTCCTTGACGAGCACGGCGTCGTCGAGGCCGTAGCGGTGGCTGCTGCCCCCGCCGACGCGCACCGCGTACTTCTCGAGGGCGCGCAGGCCGGGCGTCGTCTTGCGCGTGCAGGCGACGCGCGTCGCGAGGCCGTCGAGCCGGGCCACCACGTCGCGGGTGGCGGTGGCGATGCCGCTGAGGTGGCCGAGCAGGTTGAGGGCCGTGCGCTCGGCCGTGAGCAACGTGCGCGCCGCCGCCGTGACGCGGGCGATCACGTCCCCCGCCGCCACGTCGCTGCCGTCGGGCCGGCGCACGTCCACCCGGCAGCCCGGGTCCAGCCGGCGGAAGGCGTGGAGGGCCGGCTCGAGGCCGGCCACGCGTCCCGCCGCCCGCGCGACGACGGCCGCCTGGCCGACGAGGCCGGGCGGGACGACCGCGTCGGTCGTGAGGTCCCCGGCGCGGCCGAGGTCCTCCAGGAGCGCGCGCCGGACGACGTCCTCGTACAGCAGGGGGAGAAGCGGCGTCGTCTCGTTCACGCGTAGGCCTCCACGGCGGCGGGCGGGGCGACGACCGGCCCGGTGTCGAGCCTGGCGCCGCCCCTCGCCGGCGTCAGGAGGATACGACGGCGCCAGGCCGGGTCGGCATGGGGGTGATCCGCCCGGAAGTGGGCGCCGCGGCTCTCGGGCCGGGCGAGCGCGGCCCTGGTCACGAGGCGCGCCACCGTGACGAGGCTGCGCGTCTCCGCGGCCCCGGGGGGCTCGATTGCGGCCATCGCCTCGATCCCCCGGAGCGCCTCCCGCAGGCCGTTGCCCGTGCGCACGAGGCCGACGTTCTCCCACATGAGGCGGCGCAGCGCCGCCTCCACGGGATCCGCTTCGCCCGGTGTCGCGGAGGGCTCGATCGCGGGCAGGGACAGCGCGCCGGACGGGCGGCGCAGGTGCGGGAGGGCCTCGCCCACGCTGCGCGCCACGCGCGCGCCGAACACGAGGGCCTCGAGCAGCGAGTTGCTGGCCAGCCGGTTCGCGCCGTGGACGCCGGTGCAGGCCACCTCGCCGGCCGCCCAGAGGCCGGGGACGCAAGTCCGCCCGTCGAGGTCCACGTCCACCCCACCCATGTGGTAGTGCGCAGCCGGGGCCACCGGCATCGGCGTCCGGCGCGGGTCGAGGCCGTGCTGGCGGCACGCCTCGAAGACCGTCGGGAACCGCTCCGGGAAGCTCTCCCCCACCGCCTCGCGCGCGTCGAGGAGCGCGCGGCGGCCGGAGGCGAGAGCCGCCCAGAGGGCGCGGGCGACCACGTCGCGGGGCAGCAGCTCTGCCCCGGGCCCGGCGTCGGCCAGGAGCCGCCGGCCTTCCTCGTCCACGAGCGTCGCCCCCGCCCCGCGGAGCGCCTCGGTGAGGAGCGGCATGGGGTCGGCGCCCACGTCGAGGGCGGTCGGGTGGAACTGCACGAGCTCGAGATCGGCGAGGCGCGCCCCGACGCGCCAGGCGAGGGCGAGGCCATCGCCGGTCGCCTCGGGCGGGTTCGTCGTCCGGGCGTAGACGCGGCCGATGCCGCCGGTGGCGAGCACGACGGCGCGTGCGCGGTGGAGCACGAGGGCGCCGTCCGCGTGACGGGCCAGGACCCCGGCCAGCCGCCCGCCGTCGCGCACCAGCTCGAGGGCGACGGCGCTCTCGAACACGCTGAGGCCGCTCCGCCCGGCGAGGGCCTGGACCAGGGCGCGCGCGACCTCGGCTCCCGTGGCGTCTCTAGCGTGGAGGACGCGGGCCCGGGAGTGCGCCGCCTCGCGCGCGAGGTCGAGCTGGCCGCTCGGCTCCCGGTCGAACCGGGCGCCGAGCGCGAGGAGCTGAGCCAGCCGCTCCGGGCCCTCGCTCGTGAGGCGAGCCACGGCTGCCGGGTCGCCCAGCTCCCCCGCCACCGCGAGCGTGTCCGCGGCGTGCAGGGCCGGCGAGTCGCCGGGGCCCACGGCGCCCGCGATCCCGCCCTGCGCCCACGGCGTGTTGCCGGTGCGCCGCAGGGGGCCCTTGGCCACGAGGTCCACGCGCCGGCCGTCGAGGCCGAGGGCTGCCGAGAGTCCCGCCGCCCCGGCGCCGATCACGACGACGTCGGCCTCGCGGGTGGCGTCGAGGCGGGCGGTCATCGGCCGGCCCCCCGGCCGACGGCGAGCATCCGCTCGACCGCCCGCCGCGCCCGCCCGGCCACCGCGGGCTCCACCTCGACCCGGTGCTCCATCGCCTGCAGGGCATGGAGGATCTTCGGCAGGGTGATCCGCTTCATGTGCGGGCAGAGGTTGCAGGGCCGGACGAACTCGGTCCCCGGGAACTCGACCGCCACGTTGTCGGCCATCGAGCACTCGGTGACGAGGACGACCCGCGAGGGCCGCGCGGCACCTATGTGCTGCACCATTCCGGCCGTGGACCCGACGTAGTCGGACGCCGCGAGCACGTCCGGCGGGCACTCCGGGTGCGCGAGGACGGTCACGTCCGGGTGCTGGCGCCGGAAGGACCGGATCTCGTCCCCGCTGAAGCGCTCGTGCACCTCGCAGTGCCCCTTCCACAGGACGAGCTCGGTCCTCGTCCGCGACGCTACGTATTTTCCGAGGTACTCGTCGGGCAGGAAGATCACCCGCGGGACGTTCAGGGACTCGACCACCTCTACCGCGTTCGCGGAGGTGCAGCAGATGTCGGATTCCGCCTTCACCTCGGCCGAGGTGTTCACGTAGGTCACGACCGGGGCGTCCGGGTACCGCTCGCGGAGCAGCCTCACGTCAGCCGCCGTGATGGAGGCCGCGAGGGAGCACCCCGCCTCGAGGTCCGGCATGAGGACGGTCTTCTCGGGGCTCAGGACCTTGGCCGTCTCCGCCATGAAGTGGACGCCGGCCATCACGATCACGTCGGCGTCCGCCCGCGCCGCCTTCTGCGCGAGGGCGAGCGAATCTCCCGTGATGTCGGCGACCCCGTGGAAGATCTCCGGGGTCTGGTAGTTGTGGGCGAGGACGACGGCGTTGCGCTTCGCCTTCCACTCGCGGATGGCGTCGATGTAGGGCGCGTGGACGGCCCACTCCATCTCCGGCACCACGCGACGCATCCTTCTCGAGCACGTCCGCCGTGCGGCGCGCTACCGCGGGCGTCCACCGGGGCTCGCGGAACGTCCGAGCCTGACGGGCGCCTCCCAGGGGTCCCACGGGTTCCGTCGTCATCGCCGCCCTCCCCTCCGACCGCCATTATGCTCTATTGGAGTATAATGACGGTCAAAGAACAGGGCAGCCCAGCTGCCCTGCACCCCCAATATGCTACTTCAGAGTATAAAAGTCAAGGGCTAGACGACGAAGCGACCTTGCCTCTTCCTCGCCTGGCGCGACCCCCGACGCAGGCGCAGCCGGAGACCCTCGCTGAGGCCCTCGGCCTGCGCGGGCAGGCCCACTCCCGGGGCGCGGCGCTCGCGAAGGACCTCGCGGCGGAATCGGAACAGCTCGGCCGGGCGGCCGACGGCACCGGGTTCGATGAGGCCCGTCCCTTCCACGAGGCCGCCCTTCTCGACGAGGCGGCGGAAGTTCTGCTTGTGGAGACGAGCCCCCGCCAGCGCCTCCACCACCCGCTGCAGCCGCAGCAGCGTGAAGGCGGCCGGCAGCAACTCGAAGACGACCGGGCGGTACTTGAGTTTCCCCCGCAGCCGCCCGAGCGCCGTGGCCAGGAGGCGCCGGTGGTCGAGCGCCATCGGCTCCCCGAGGTCCGGCAACGCGGCCTTGGGAGCCTGCTCCCGGTCACGCCAGGACTCGCCGACGAGTCCGGCTTCGTAGAGCAGCTCGTAGCGCTCCAGCACGCGGACGGGGTCCAGGGCGGCCCCGCGGAGGCCGAAGGTGATGTCGGCCCTCTCGCGCCGCGCGCGACGGGTCTCGGCGTCGGCGGCCTCCCCCACCCACCGTGCGAGCGCCGGCGCGATCACCTTCTCGACCAGCGCCGGCCGACCCGACCGCGCGTCCTCCCACGGCAGGAACTCGTAGAAGCCCCGCCAGCGCGCCTGCCCCGCGCCCGCCACCCGGCCCTCCCGGACGAGGGCCAGGTACGCGATCGAGACCATCCGGGGGCCACCGGCGCGCTCGCGCGGGTCGCGGTGGCGGTCGGCGAAGGTGTAGAGCTGCTCGACGTACCCGAGGTCGAGGCCCGTCTGCTCCCGCACCCAGGTGCGCAGGCCCAGCTCGAGCGTCCGGTGGCCGGCCGGGTCGAGGGGGCCGAAGGGCAGGGCCGGCTCGTGCGCGCCGCGGCCGGCCATGCCGTGGTCGGAGCGCTCCACGGTGAGCAGGCGCGGCTCCTCGTCGGTGACGGCCGCGATCACCGCGTTGAGGCCGACGACGATCGAGGGGGAGGCGGCCATGGGAAAGCGCCTGCGCGCGGCCGAAGTGTAACCCTGCGCACAAGGAAAAAGGGCGCCCCCGCGCGTGCGGGAGCGCCCTTCGAGCCCGGGCCCGCCCTCAGGCGGGCCGCGGACGGACTAGAACACGAACTTCGCGCTGAGCGTGACGACCCGGCGGCCCCAGCTGTTGCCGTTCTGGCCGAAGCTGGTGCTGGCCATGCTGAGCGTCGGCAGGCCGTACGAGTCCTGGTTGAAAGCGTTGAACGCGTCGGCACGGATGATCAGCTGCCGGTCGCCGAACATGTAGAACCGCTTCAGCAGGCTCAGGTCGGTGTTCCAGAAGGACGCGGTGCGCTCCGGGTTGCGCGGAGCGCTCCCGTTGCCCTGGGCGTTCTGCAGCGGCAGGTTGTTGTTCCCGAGCGGCGTCGTGTAGCAGCCGTTGTTCGTGAACGTCTTGTGCGCGTCGTCCCAGGTCACGCCGCAGCTGCCGGTGATGTTCGGCCGGTCGGAGCCCGTGTTGCCGTCGCCGTTCGAGTCGACGCCGGTCACGATCGTGAACGGCCGTCCCGACTGGAACGCGGTGACGCCGCTGAACTGCCAGCCGCCGAGGATCTGCTTCAGGATGCCGGACTTGGGGCCGGGGACCTCCCAGAGGTAGCTGACCACGAAGCGGTGGGGCACGTCGAACTGCGAGAGGCTCCACTCCGCCCCGTAGTCGAACATGTCCTGCGGGCGCTGGCTCGAGCCGTCCGTCCCGGTCTCGCCGAGCGAGGCGTCGTTGTTGCTCTCGTACTTGCTGTACGTGTACGAGGTGGAGAACTGGACGCCGTGGCTGAGGCGCTTCTGCAGCCAGATGTACCCGCCGTTGTACTTGGACGTCGCCTCGACGTCGTTGCCCGCCGGCCCGACGTAGCCGGGGATGAGCGTCCGGTTGCCGTACTGCGGGTAGAGCCGCCGCGCCTGGACGGAGGGGATCGAGTTGGCGTTCTTCGTGGCGTTCACGAGCGCGATCTGCGCGGCCGTCAGGATGGCGGGGTTGGCGTGGATCTGGTTGATGCCGTGATCGCCCCTGCTCCCGGTGTACCCCAGCTCGAGCACGAACTCGCCGAGCTCGCGCCCGATCGAGAAGCTCCAGTACTTCGAGCCCGGGTTCTGGAGGTCCTCGGGCGAGTTGGTGTACGTCCCCAGCGGGTCGAAGGTGGCCGAGCCCGAGGCCGGGAGGAGGTTCGGGTACACGTCGACGACGTTGTTGAGCTGCGCGGTGAACGAGTTCGGGTTCGAGTTGACCGTCATCAGGTTGTAGAAGATCACGTCGTAGCCCATCCCGAAGCCGCCGCGGAAGACCGTCTTGCCGTCACCCAGCAGGCTGTTGCTCGAGCGGGGCGACCAGTTGAAGCCGATGCGCGGTGCCCAGTTGTTGGTGTCCTTCTGCGCGGGACCCGGGATCAGGGCGGCCTGGATCTCCGGCTCGGGGCGCCCGAACATGCCGAACGGCACGTCGGACAGCTCGTAGCGCAGGCCCAGGTTCACCGTCAGGTCAGGGGTGACCCGGAAGTCGTCCTGGGCGAAGAAGTAGGTCTGCCACTGCTTCGCCTCCCAGCTCGCCGACACGAGCTGCTGGTTGAGCTGGGACGCGCTGTTGTTCATGAAGTCCTGGAGGTTGTTGAAGGTGAACGTGCCCTTCGAGTCGAAGGCCGACTCGTTCTTCACCACGTTGTAGCGGACGTCCGCGCCGAACTTCAGGGTGTGCTTGCCCTTCGTCCACGTCGTGGTGTTCGAGAACTGGTAGGAGTCGGTCACCCGTGACTGCGGGAAGTTGTTCGCGCCCCCGACCGTGAAGAGGCCGCTGATCGTGGCGGTGGGACTCGTCGGGTCGTTCTCCGGGAAGAGCAGGTCGCGCTGCACCCAGGAGAAGCGGAACTCGTTCACGACGCTGGGGCCGAAGATGTGGGTCTCGCTGAGGGCCGGTTCTGGTCCTTCAGGTCCTGGCTTCCGCAGAAGGTGGCGCCGAACGCGCAGTTGCTGATCGCGTTGTCGTCCAGGCGCTTGTTGAGGTAGTAGCGCAGCGTCAGGTTGTCGCTGTCGCCCAGCCGGTGGTCGACGCGGCCCATGAACGTGTGGTAGGTGCTGGGGTTGACGATGTCCACGTTCGTCTGGCCGGTCTCGATGTTGACCCCGTTGACGAGCTGGTTGTTGATGTTGCGGAACGCCGGGTTCCGCGCGTACACGTCCTCCAGGAACCCGAGGCGCTGCAGGACCGCCTGGCGGCTCGACGCCGGCTGCCCGGACCGCAGGGGCACGCTCTGGAGCGCGGCGTAGCCGGCCTGGGTCGGGATGCGAACCGTGCCGCCCGGGTTGGCCGCGGGGTCGTCCGCGTCGTACTGGTACAGCAGGAAGAAGAAGGTCCGGTCCTTGATGATCGGCCCGCCGAGGCTGGCCCCCGCCTGGTGGCGCGTGTAGTCGGCCGGCTTCTCGAGCCCGTTCACCTTCTCCACGTTGGTCAGCGACGCGAGGTCGTTCGTGCGGAAGTAGTCCCAGACCTCGCCGCGGAACCGGTTGGTCCCGGACTTGGTGATGACGTTGACCTGGGCGCCGCTGTTGCGGCCGAACTCGACGCTGTAGGCGTTCGTCTGCACCTGGAACTCGGCCACCGACTCGGGCACGATCTGGGTGGTCGAGATCGTGACGCTGACGTCGTTGTTGTCCGAGCCGTCGATCATGTAGTTGTTGTTGCGCGAGCGCTGGCCGTTGGCGGCGAAGGTGCCCTGGCCGGTGACCCGGCTGACGTTCGGCCCGGTGGCGATCAGGTTGTTGACGTTGCGGTCGGCCGAGAGAGGCAGCTCGACGACCTGGCGGGCCATCGTGGTCGTGCCGACGGTCGCGCTCGTCTTGTTGAGCTCGATCGCCTCGGCGCGGCCGACGACCGTGATGGCCTCGCCGACCCCGGCCACCTTGAGCTCGGGGTTCAGCGTGCCCTCGATGGACGACACCAGCCGGATGTCCTTGTACTCGACGGTCTGGAAGCCGCTGAGCTCGGCCTTGATCTCGTAGCGGCCCGGCTCGAGGGCCGGCACGCGGTAGAAGCCCTGGGCGTCGCTCACCGCCGTGCGGGCGATGTTGGTGTCCATGTTCTTGACGGTGATGGTGGCACCGGGGACGAGAGCCCCGGTGGCGTCCCGGACGGTGCCGGAGATGGCCGTACGGGTGATCTGCGCCCCGGACAGGGCCGGGAAGGCCAGGATCCCGACGAGCGCGAGGAGCAGAAGCCTCGCGAGCACTCGGTTCATATTCTTACCTCCTGATCAGAACGGGTTGCGGACAGAGACACGTCGTAGTGCCGAGAGGGTGTGCAGGGGTCATGCCACGCCTCACGATCGGCGAAGTGCTTCTGATCCAACAACTTTCCAAGAGCTACCTTGCTCGTGGAATCCACTCCATTGGAGAGCAGAACCAACGGGATGGATTGTTTGGCCGGACAATCCGCAGGAGCCTAGAATCCAGGAACTATGGACGCATCCAGCCTTCGCGGCTTCCTGGGCGCCGTGACGACGGCGGTAGGGCTGCTCGGGGGCGCCCGACCGGCGCACGCCACCAATCCGCCGCCCGGCCGGCCGCCCAACGTCGTGATCGTCTACGCCGACGATCTCGGCTACGGCGACATCGGCGCCTACGGTGCCCCGCGCATCCGCACGCCGCACGTCGATCGGCTCGCGAGCGAGGGCGTGCGCTTCACGGACTTCTACGTGGCGCAGGCCGTCTGCTCGGCCTCGCGCGCAGCCCTGCTCACCGGCACCTACCCGAACCGCATCGGCATCCTCGGCGCCCTGATGCCCCAGTCTACGAACGGCATCGCCGAGGCCGAGACGACGCTCGGCGAGCTGCTGAAGGCCCGTGGCTACGCCACCGCCGTCTACGGCAAGTGGCACCTGGGGCACCTGCCGCCGTTCCTCCCGACCCGCAACGGCTTCGACGACTACCTCGGCCTGCCCTACTCGAACGACATGTGGCCGAACCACCCGGAGAAGATGCGCTTCCCGCCCCTGCCGCTCTACTCGCGGGACGCCGTGCTGACCATCAACCCGGACCAGTCGCAGCTCACCGGGGAGTACGCGCGGCAGGCGGTGGCCTTCATCGAGGCGCACCGCGAGGGGCCCTTCTTCGTCTACCTCGCCCACACGATGCCGCACGTGCCGATTTTCGCGTCCGAGCGCTTCCGCGGCCGATCGAAGCAGGGCCTCTACGGCGACGTGATCGAGGAGATCGACGACTCGGTGGGGCAGGTGCTCGCCGCCCTCCGGCGCCTCGGCCTCGAGCGCGACACGCTCGTGATCTTCGCCTCGGACAACGGGCCGTGGCTCTCCTACGGCGACCACGCGGGCTCGGCCGGGCCGCTGCGCGAGGGCAAGGGGACGGCGTTCGAGGGCGGGGTGCGCGTGCCCTTCGTGGCCCGCTGGCCGGGGCGCATCCCGGCCGGGTCGGTCGTGCGCGAGCCGGCCATGACGATCGACGTCCTGCCCACGATCGCGCGACTGGTCGGCGCGCCCCTGCCGCCGCTGCCGATCGACGGCCTCGACATCGCGCCGCTCCTGCTCGGCGAGCCGGGGGCCCGCTCGCCCCACGAGGCGCTCTACTTCTACTACGGCACCGAGCTGCGGGCCCTGCGCGGCGGTCGCTACAAGCTGGTGCTCCCCCACCGGTCCCAGACCCTCGACGGGAAGGCGGGCTCGGGCGGGATCCCCGGCAAGTACCGGCAGGCCGAGGTCCCGCTCGCTCTCTACGACCTCGTGGACGACGTCGGGGAGACGACGGACGTGGCCGCCGCCCATCCCGACGTGGTGGCGCGCCTGTCGGCCCTCGCCGAGAAGGCCCGCGAGGACCTCGGCGACTCGCTGACGGGCCGGACCGGCCGCGGCCTGCGCGAGCCGGGGCGGGTTCGGTAGCCCGCCATCGCGAGCGCAGGAGCACGGGGCTCTCTCCGCGAGCTTCACCCCCGCTGGACAGGCCGGAATCTCCGTGTCCGCGGGCCCCAGTCGATCTCGCTGTCAGCGCGGGGCGGTTGTCGCGGGCCTGTTGTCGCAGGTTCGGTGTCGTGGCCTGCTTATCGTGGCCTGTTGTCGCGCTTCGACGGCACGGCTCGATGGCGTCGGTATCTCATGGAGGGCTGCCGGTCGGTCGACTTCTTTTCATCTACCCCTTGACAGGTTTCGAAGGCCGAGTCGCGCGGCACTCCCGAGCTTCGCTACAGTGCTGTCTCAAGGCACGGGATCGGACCATGCGCTCCGCATTCGACTCGGCCCTCTTCGAAGAACCCCCCAGCTGCTCCAGCCGCGCACGAGGTCCTCACGGCGGTCCGAAATGGGCTGCCTATATTGGGTGTATGGAACCCGCGCTCCAGCTGAAGTCCATGTCGGACGACGAGCTGCTCCGCCGTCTCGCCGACCTCCTGCGCCAGTCGCGTCGCGTCGAAGCGGACCTCGTCGCGCACATCGCCGAGGTGGACGAGCGCCGGCTCTACGCCCGCGAGGCCTCGCCCTCGATGTTCGCCTACTGCACGGAGGTCCTCCGCCTCTCCGAGGCCGAGGCCTACCTGCGCATCGCCGCGGCGCGCGCCTCGCGAGAACACCCGGTGCTCCTCGCCATGCTGGCCGACGGTCGCCTGCACCTGACGGCGATCGCGAAGGTGGCTCCCCACCTCACCCGCGACAACCGCGACAACCGCGACACGCTACTGGCACGGGCCGCCCACCGGTCCAAGCGCGAGATCGAGGAGCTGGTTGCGGAGCTTGCGCCGCGGCCGGACGCACCGTCGCTCATGCGGAAGCTGCCGGAGAGCCGGACGAAGGGGCAGCGTCCGGACCGAGCGGTGCCACCCCGCGAAATCGGCCGGGACCGGGTGGATCCGGCGAGCCCTGAACTGCGTCCGGACGGAGTTGCGAAGTTGGAGCTGGTCGCCTCATCAGCTGCGCCGCCGGCAGTGGTCGAGCTCCTGGCCCCCGCCCTCTACAAGGTCCAGTTCACCGCCAGCGCCGCGCTCCACGACAAGCTCGAGCGGCTTCGGGCTCTCATGCGCCCCTCGGTTCCCGACGGCGACCTCGCCGCCATCATTGAGCAGGCCGTCACGGAGAAGCTAGAGCGGCTCGAGGCCCGGCGCTTCGCCCTGACGAAGGCCCCCCGAAAGGCGCTCGCGGCGAGTGCGACGTCCCCTCGAACGCGCCACATCCCGGCTGCGGTCAGGCGCGCCGTGCACGAGCGCGACGGAGGCCGGTGCCGCTACGTCGACGACGAGGGCCGGCGATGCACTGCGCGCGAGGGGCTCGAGTTCCACCATCGGCATCCCTTCGGCCACGGCGGCGATCACTCGCCGCAGAACCTCCTTCTGATGTGCCGGGCACACAACGGCTACCTGGCCGACGTGGACTACGGAACCAGGGCGATGGCTCTTGATCACCGCCAGCCGACTCGCCGGGCGGCGGCCCCCACCGCCCGGAACGCCGCCTCGCCCTGAGGCCCCGGGCCGCTCCGCACCGGGCACGCGCGAGGCTCGCCGTCGTGCCACGCGGGCCGCGGAGGGCGCTCGGGCCGGTGGCCGGAGAAGCGGCCATCGGTGCGAGAATGCCGGCCATGGCCTGGGAACGGGAGATCGAGGCGTGCCGCGACGTGGCGCGGCGAGCGGGGGAGCTGGCCCTCCGGCACGCGGCCGCGGGCGTGCTGCGCGAGGACAAGTCGGACGACTCGCCGGTGACCGTCGCCGACCGGGAGTGCGAGCGGCTCATCGTCTCCGAGCTGCGCCGGGCCTTCCCCGGCGACGGGTTCCTCGGCGAGGAGGGGGCGAGCGACGAGGGCACGAGCGGCCGGCGCTGGATCGTGGACCCGATCGACGGGACGCGCGATTTCCTCAGGGGCCTGCCCACCTGGAGCAACCTCATCGCCCTGGAGGCGGACGGCGAGGTGGTGCTGGGCACCTGCAACCTGCCCGCCCAGGGAGAGCTCTACTGGGCGGTGCGGGGCCAGGGGGCGTGGAGAAACGACCGCCGCGTCCGCGTCTCGACCATCGACCGCCGCGACCGCGCGATCGCCACCCTCACCGCCTTCAACAACCTCAAGGGCTCCCCGCTCGAGCCGCGGATCCTCGACTACCTGTCGGGCTTCTGGGCCGTGCGCAGCATGGGCGGCTGCGTGGACGCGTGCCTCGTGGTGTCGGGGCGCGCCGAGGCGTGGATCGAGCTCGCGGCGATGGCCTGGGACCTCGCCCCGTTCCGGGTGCTGGCCGAGGAGGCGGGGGCGCGCTTCTTCAACTTCGACGGCGGCTCGTCCATCCACGGCGGCAACGCCGTGATCTGCGCTCCCTTCCTCGAGGAGGAGCTCCGCCGGCTCGTGAGGCCCGCGGCCTGAAGAGGGGAAAGCATGCCCGAGCTCCCGGACCTGCTGTACATCCTCTCGCACCTGCGCGAGCGGCTCCTCGGGCGGCACGTCACCGCCGCCCGGGTGCGCGAGCCGGTGGTCCTGCGCTTCACCGTCCGCGGGAACCTCTCGCTCCTCCTCGGCCGCCGGCTCGTCGACGGCTTCCGCCGGTCCCACTTCCTGGTCTTCCGCTTCGAGGGCCTCGACCTCGCGGTGAACCCGATGCTGGCCGGCCGCTTCCGCCTGTCCGAGCCGGGGACGCCCGACGAGGCGTCGCTGGGCTTCGCCCTCGGCTTCGGCGACGTCGAGCTGCGCTACCTCGACGACAAGAAGATGGGCAAGGCGTACCTGATCACGACCGACGACTGGAAAGCCATCCCCGGGATGCAGACGGGGGGCCTCAACATCCTCTCCCCCGAGTTCACCCGCGAGCGCTTCGTGAGCCTCCTCAAGCACCGGCGCGACCAGGTGCGTGTCTTCCTCCTCGACAAGAAGGCCCTCGACAGCCTGGGCAACGCCTACGCCGACGAGGTGCTGTTCGAGGCGGGCATCCACCCGAAGACCTTCTGCCGCTCCCTCACCCACGACGACGGGGTGCGCCTCCACGAGGCGATCGTGAATGTGATGCGGGAGGCGGTCGACGAGGTGGCCCGCCGTGGGGAGCCGATCGACGTGAAAGTCCGGGACTTCCTGAAGGTGCGGATGAAGGAGGTCTGCCCCCGCTGCGGGTCGAAGCTGCGCACCGCGGGGGTCAGGGGAATGGACTCCTGGTTCTGCCCCCGCTGCCAGCCGGCGACCCGCAAGGGGCTCGTGGACTGGACGCGCACCGGCCGCTGAACCGATAATGCTCGGTTGGCGGAGGCCCCGGGTGCGGGAGCACCTCCCCAGGGAGGGTGAATGAGCAAGGAAGACCTGATCGAGCTGCAGGGAACGGTCGTTGAAGTGCTCGCCGGGGGCAACTACAAGATCAAGATCAGCGAAAACCATGAGGTGCTCGCGCGGCTGAACGGGAAGATGCGCCAGTACCGCATCCGCGTGATCCAGGGCGACCGCGTCACGGTGGGGGTTTCCCCCTACGACTTGAAGCGCGGCCTCATCACCTACCGCGCCAAGTAGCCGCCTGGACCGCCTCCACGCCGTACTCTTCGACGTCGATCACACGCTCCTCGACTTCGACAAGGCCGAGCGCTCCGCGCTGAAGGGGGCCCTTCGCTCGCTCGGCCTCGGCTGCCCCCCCGCAACCGTCGCGGCCTATCAGCGCATCAACCACGAGCTGTGGGCGGCCTTCCGCCGCGGCGAGACCACCCAGCCCGCCCTCGCCCGCGAGCGCTTCCGCCGCCTACTGCGCGCGATCGGGGCCGACCCACGGCGCGCCCGGCAGCTCGGCGAGACCTACCTCGACCACCTCTCGCGCCGCGGCGACCGCCTCCCCGGCTGCCGGAGCGTCCTGCGGTCGCTGCGGAAGCGCTACCGCCTCGGCGTCGTCACGAACGGAATCGACCGCGTGCAGCGCTCCCGCATCGCCGTCTCCGGCCTGGCCCCGCTCTTCGAGACCGTCGTCACGTCGCAGAGCTGCGGCTACGCCAAGCCCGACCCGCGCATCCTGCACGTCGCCCTCGACGCGATCGGCGTCGCCCCCCGGCACGCGGTCTATGTCGGCGACGACCCGGCCACGGACGGGGCGGCCGCCCACGCGGCGGGCGTGCGCTTCGTCTGGATGGACCGCGGCCAGCCGGTCCGCGGGCGCCGCCCGGCCCGGCGGGTGAGCAGCCTGTACGAGCTGGCCGAGCTGCTGTAGCCGCCCCGAACGCCGGGGCCCGCTCGTTGGTGCTACCCTCGGGCGTCCCGCCCGCAGGTGCGCCGTGCAGAGACCCACGCTCCTTCCCTTCGCGATCGCCGCCGCCCTCCTGCCCGCCTCCTCCGCCCGCCCGCAGCAGGTCCCGGTCTTCGGCGCGAGCGCCGACCTCGTGGTCATCGACCTCGTCGCCACGGGGAACGACGGGCGGATCGTCACCGACCTCCGGCCGGAGGAGGTCACGATCCTCGAGGACGGCAAGACGCAGCGCCTGGAGTTCGCCCGCTACGTGACGGCCGGGGGCCGGCGCGACGAGGAACCGGAACCGGCGGCCGCGGCCCCGGCGGCCGCTCCCGGCGCGGCCCCCGCCCCGCCGCCGGCCGCAGGGTCGGCGTTGAGCCTCGTCGTCGTCGTGGACCTCGGGACCATGCCCTTCGACATCCTCGCCCACACGCGCGACGCGGTCGTGAAGATGGCGCAGGGTGGGCTCGAGCCGGGCACGCGTCTCATGCTCGTCGTCCTGGACCGCGGGCTGCACGTCCGCCAGGCGTTCACGGACGACGTCGCCCGCTTCACCGCCGCCGTGGAGGCTCTCAAGCCGTCGGCCGGCGAGGGCGACTCGTCGCTCTCCGACCTCGTCGACCGCGTGGCCGCCACCTGCGACGGCACCCCGGGCGCGGTGCAGAACGCCATCGGGCTCGGCCGCGGCTTCGTCGAGAACGTGCGCCTCGGCCTGACCGACGCGACGGAGGGCCTGGGAGCGCTCGCCCGCTACCTCGCCCCGGTCCCGGGCCGCAAGCACGTCGTCCTCTACTCGTCGGGCTACCCGATGCAGCCGGCGGGCATCGCGTCGGCGGTCGTGGAGTCGCTCTGCGGGACCCCGTCGGGGGGATCGGGCCGCTCGGCCATGCAGGCGGGGCCGTCCGAGACCCACACCTCCCTGCGCGTGGGAGCGCAGATCGACTCGACGGGGCTCCTCCGGGCCCTCGTCGACGAGGCGAACCGCTCGCAGGTGTCGGTGTACACCGTGGACGCGCGGGGCCTCGTGGGTACGACGGTCCCCGCCCGCACCCGCGTGACGACCCGCCTCGCCGCCGGCGGGGTCGCACCGCAGGTCATGCAGCGGAGCGTCACCGAGCCCCAGGAGATCCTGCGCTCGATCGCGGAGGGCACCGGGGGCACCGCCTCGGTCAACACCAACGAGCTCGCCCGGGGGATGATGGCGGCGGCCTCGGACGCGCGCGGGTACTACCTGCTGGCCTATGCCCCCGCGGGGGGCCACAAGGAAGGCCGCTACTACCCGATCGAGGTGAAGGTGGCGCGGCCCGGCGTCCAGGCCCGATACCGCCGGGGCTTCGAGTGGCTGAGCGAGGCCCAGCGCGCCGAGCGAGCCCTCTCCGCGGCCCTGCGCTTCCCCGGCCTCTACGCCGAGGACGGCCTGGCCCTCGACCCCTGGGTCGAGGCGGGCCGGCTGCACGTGGCCGTCATCCTGCCGACGCCCGCCCTCGCCTTCCGGGACGAAGGGGGCGTCTACCGCAACGAGCTCGCGGTGCAGGGCCTGCTGCGGGACCAGCAGGGGCGGCCGGTGGGCGACCGCTACCTCTTCACGAAGACGATCGACATGAAGCTTCCCCCGGAGCGCTATGCGGACCTGCGCAGGCGCGACAACGTGGAGATCGCGGCGGACGCGCCGGCGCCGAAGAAGGGCCGCTACCAGGTCGCGGTCGTGGTCCGCCACAGCGGCGGGCGCCTCGCCTCCGCGGCCGCGGACGTCGAGGTGCCCTGAGAGGCGAGCCTGCGCGCACGGGGCGGCGGCCCGACGCGCGCCCTATAATCTCCCCGTTCTTCGGAGGCGGTCACGGACTCCCCCGTTCTCATCCCGCGTGTCGCCGCCGCCTCGGTGGCCTTCGTGCGCGCCGAGATCCCCGCCGAGCACCCCTCGGCCTCGATCCTGGGCCAGGAGCGGACGGGGGCCGGGGTCGCGGTCGCGCCCGAGCGCGTGCTGACCGCGCACTACCTCGTCCTCGGCGCCACTCGGACCGAAGTGGTCGGCCTGGACGGCCGCTCGCACGCCGTCGACCGCATCTCGCACGATCACGACAGCGGCCTCGCCCTGCTGAGCGTGGAGGGGGCCGGCTTCGAGCCCGCGGCGCTCCGCGGAGAGGACCTGCGTCCCGGGGACCCCGTCTTCCTGCTCACCTGCACCGGCGAGAAGGAGCGGCGCGGCGCGAGCGGGCACGTCTCCTTCGCCGGACCCTTCGAGGCGTTCTGGGAGTACATGCTCGACCGGGCGATCATGACGACCATCGTCAACCCGGGCCTGGCCGGCGGACCGCTGCTCGACGCGAGGGGCCGCGTCGCGGGGATCGTCTCCCTGGGCCTCGCCGCGGTCGGCCGCTACAGCCTCGCCATCCCGACCGCGCTCTTCGAGCGGACGCGGGCCCGCCTCGAGAGCGGCGAGCCCGTGCCCGAGGCCGAGCGCCGCGCCTGGATCGGCTTCTACCCGCAGGCGAGCGACGACGGCATCGCCCTCTCGGGCATCGTGCCCGGCGGGCCCGCCGAGGCCGCCGGCCTGCAGCGGGGCGACCTCGTCCTCAGCGTGGACGGCCAGGCGGTCGACAGCCTGCGCCCGCTCTACCGCGCGCTGTGGCGCAGGCGGCCGGGGGAGGTCGTGGGGATGCAGGTGCTGCGCGAGGAGTCCATCCACGTCGTCGAGGTCGTGGCCGGCGACCGAGACGAGTTCTACCGCTAGGGAGCCCATGTCCATCTTGAAGGTCGCCCGGATCGCCCACCCCGTCCTGCGCTCGCCGGCAAAGCCCGTCCCGAAGGCGGCCTTCCGGGACCCCCTTTTCCAGAAGCTCGTCGACGACATGCGGGAGACCATGTACGAGTACGAGGGCGTGGGCCTCGCCGCGCCGCAGGTGCACGAGGGCCTGCGCCTCGCCGTGATCGAGGTGCCGGGCGGGGACGAGCGCACCGAGGCGGAGGTGCCGTTCATGGTCCTCGTGAACCCCTCGATCACGCCGCTCGGCGAGGAGCGCGAGAACGGCTGGGAGGGCTGCCTCTCCATCCCGGACCTGCGCGGCGTCGTGCCCCGGCTCAAGCACGTCCAACTCGAGGCCCTCGACCGGCACGGCAAGCCCTACACGCTCGAGGCCCGGGACTTCTTCGCCCGCGTGATCCAGCACGAGTGCGACCACCTCGACGGCAACGTCTACATCGACCGCATGAGGGACATGCGCAGCCTGACCTTCATCAAGGAGTTCGAGGACCACGTCCACAAGGACGAGGAGTAGTCCCCGTCGGGTCAAGCACTTCCGGGGATGCGTCCGCGGCGGATGTTACCGGTAGGGCCTGTTTTGTTACCGGTAGACCCGGCACTCGATTCGCCAGACGGTCCATCGCCCCCGGCGCCGTCGCCGGGAACCACGACCCGTAGACGCGGACCGTGAAACCCACGTCGGCGTGTCCGGCCTGGCCTTCCTGAAAACACGACGCGTGGCCCGCGCGGTCCGCTGGACCTCGCGCTGCACGACCGCCCCCGACACCTCCTCGGGTTGGCCGGGGAGGCAGACTCTCTGACGCTCGTCGAAGGTCCGGCCCTCGCGGAAGCCTTTGCCCTGGTTCGCGCCCTGACTTCTCGAAAGAGACGTCGTCGGTACGGGGCATCGTTGCTCCCGTTCCGGGCGAGAGACGTGGGCGGGGCCCGGCGGACGGCTGTCAGCCCGCGCGCGGCGCTCCAATGCCGGGCCGCACCCGTCTGTGCGGGTGTGGCCCGGCGAGATTCGTCAGTCTCTCGACTTGGGCGTCAGTTGCTGCTGCCGTTAGGGCTGTCCATCTTCTTCATCGCGCCTTCGATGGCCTTCTTCAGGCTCAGCGAGTCGGCGCCCTGGCGGGGCGGATACTCCTGCAGGCTCTTCAGGTGCGCGGCCAGGAACGGAGAAGCCGCCGCCGGCGCCCACATCTTCTGGGCAAAGAAATAGCGGCCGGCGTAGCCCCACTCGTGCGAGTGGGGATCCATCTTCTCCATCGGGTCCATCAGCAGGTTGAAGATGGACGGAATGCTCGGATAGACCTTCTCGTCGAACCACATGCCTTCCGGCTTGTAGCCGATGTGCATCTTCCAGCCGTCCACTCGGATGGCCATCAGGTCGGTCTCGTCGTAGTAGAAGAACTCCCGGCGGGCCGATTTCTCCGTCTTGCCCGTCCAGAGGTCGAGCTGGTCATAGCCGTCGAGGTGAACCTTGTAGGTCGTGTCGCCCATCTTGTAGCCGGTAAGCAGGTCCTGCTTGAGGTTCGGCAAGCCTGCCGCCGCCGCGAGAGTGACAAAGAGGTCTTCCATGCTCTGGAGGCCGTTGCTGTCGCTGCCGGCCTTGATCTTGCCTGGCCACTTGACGAGACACGGAACGCGCAGGCCGCCTTCCCATGTGGTTCCCTTCTCGCCGCGGAAGGGCGCGTAGCCGCCGTCCGGCCAGAGCAGGAGCTCGTTGCCGTTGTCGGTGCTGTAGATGACGATCGTGTTGTCGTCGACGCCCAGGGTCTTCAGCTTCTGGAGCAGCACGCCCACTTGCTCGTCGTGCTCGAGCATCTTGGCCCGAACGACATCGGATTCAGCGCGACCCTCGTCGACCGCCATCTGGATGTACTTGTTCGGGGAGTGCGACCAGATGTGAATCGCGGTCGTGTTGAACCAGAGAAAGAACGGCTTGCCGTCCTTGCCCTTGCGGTCGAGGTAGTCGAGCGTCTTGGCGAGCACCTCGCCGTCGAAGGTCTCCATGCGCTTGCGGGTCAGCTGTCCGTCGTTCTGGATCTTCTGCTTGCCCACGCGGCCCCACTTGGGTTCCACCGTCGGGTCGTCCTTATCCGTGGCCCAAGCGTGCAGCACGTCGCGCGGAGCGAACTTCTCCTTGTAGGCCGGATTCTTCTGGCCCGGATAGTCGAGCTGCTCCGGCTCTTCCTGGGAGTTGAGATGGTAGAGGTTGCCGTACCACTCGTCGAAACCGTGCACGGTCGGCAGGAACTCGTTGCGGTCGCCCAGGTGGTTCTTGCCAAACTGCGCGGTGTTGTAGCCGACCGACTTCAGGACTTCCGCGAGGGTCGGATCTTCCTTCTGGATGCCGAGGGTTGAGCCCGGAATGCCGATGGTGGTCATGCCGGTGCGGATCGGCAACTGGCCCGTGATGAAGGCCGCGCGACCGGCGGTGCAGCTCGGCTGTCCGTAGTGATCGGTGAACAGCATCCCGTCCTTGGCGATGCTGTCGATGTTCGGCGTCCGACCCATCATGCCGTGCGTGTAGGCGCCGACGTTCCACATCCCGATGTCGTCACCGAAGATGACGAGGATGTTGGGCTTCTTGTCCGCCGCCTGGGCTGGGGCAACGACGCAAAGGAGCGCCGCGCTAGCCGCCAGCAGTGACAAGCGGCAATTGCGGCGCTTGTGTCCTGAGTTCATGTGTCTTGTCCTTTCAGTACGTTGGTATGGTTCACGTTCACGCTCGCACCGACTTCAGCCCGCCTTGATCGCCCGGACTTCGGCGGCGCGTTCGTCGACGGGAATGACGGGCAGTTCGCCCTCGGTCTTGACCGGCAGGCTGCGGAGGTGATCCATGATGGCCTGCCACTCCTTGATCTCGCGGACGGCGTCCTTCCCCGCTCCCATGGCGACGCTGCCCTCGTCCGCGGTACCTGCAGGCGACAGCAGGTCCGGCGTGTTGCCGCGAGGGTCGTCGAGCGCCTCGACCTTCGACTTGAGGGGCTGACCCGCCTTGTTCTTCGGAACGAGAGCCAGCGTGCCCTTCGTGTACTTGGGAATGGCCACGACGATCTTGGCGACCATCAGGGGACACGTGAGGCTGTACAAACGCTCGTCCTTGCCGCTCGTGTCGATCGCGCGGTAGCCGCGATCGAGGTCTCCGATCTCGACGGCCGTCACGACGTCGAACTTCGGCCGGGCCGGGTCGTAGCGGAACCGCATGCCGGAGGTGCGGGGAAAGTACTCGCCGGGGTGGGCGGGGTTGTCCACGAGCCAGAACTCGAGCAGGTTCTTCAGCTCCGGGCCCGTGAAGTAGCCGGTCACGAGGGCGCTGCCGGCCGTGGTGTCGACGACACCGGCGCCGAGCGGCGCCAGGGCAAACACGTCGTAGACCGTCTGGACGCCGGACTTCCCGCGCTTCAGGCCGGCGCGCATCATGCCGTTGGCGGTGAATCCGATGTCGGCCTTCGTCGCCTCTTCTCAAGGAGTCGGTGACGAGGTTGGCCAGCAGAGTGGTGGCGGCGATGTCCGGGAAGTTGTTCGACAGGTCCCGCGGCGCGATCGCCAGCGGCTGATCGACGCTGTAGCCGCGCGACGCGAACACGACCCCTGTGACCGACTTCTTGAAGGTGTCGATCTCGGCGGCGATGGCGTGGTCGCCGGCAATGGTGTCGTCGACCGGATAGAGCCGGGAGGACTCGACCGTGAGCGTGGCGCCGTCGAGGGAGATCACCAGCTCGCCGAGGTTCTCGCCCTGCTTGCCCGTCTGGACCACGGGCGTGCGGCCGTTGACGATGACCGCCTCGTGCAACTCCGTGTGGCTGTGGCCACCGACCACCACGTCGACGCCCGGAACCTTGGCCAGCTCGACGTCCTCGCCGCCGGTGTAGCGCCCGTCCTTGCCCATGACGACGCCGCCGTGGCTGAGCGCGATGATCACGTCCACCTTTTCCGTCTCGCGGAGGACCTTCACCATCTCCTTCGCCGTCTCGATGGGATCGGCGAACGTGACCGCACCGCCACTCGTGTAGATCTGGGCCTCCTTGCCGAGGACCCCGAAGAGGCCGAAGCGAATGCCGCCGCGCTCGATCACGATGTGGCGGCGGATCACCCCGTCCTTGGCCAGGCGCTGGAGGTCGGCCAGCGTTGCGTCGTCCTTCGAGAAGTTGGTGTTCGAGGCGAGCACCGCCGGAACGTGGCCGGACTTCGCGGCCACGCTGATGGCCTGGCCCAGGCCGTCCGGCCCGAGGTCGGTCTCGTGGTTGCCGAAGGTGGTGGCGTCGTAACCCATCCGGGACATGAGCTGCAGCTCGCCGCCGATCTCCCGGCTGGCGGCGGCGAACGCGGTCCCCATGCTGTAGTCGCCCGCGTCGAGCACCAGCACGGGGCCCTGCCCTTGGCGGGCTTCCTTCCTCTTGGCGATCAACGCGCCCAGACGTGCGTACCCGCCTCGGGTCGTGTCGTCGTTCAGGGTGAACGGCGAGTAGTCCGCGGCCGGACCCATGCCGATGAAAGCCGAGTGCATGTCGTTGGTGTGCAGGATGGTGAAGGTCTTCTTCCCGTCCGCTGCCGCGAACAACGCTCCGGGCAGGAGGAGCGTCGCGCCGGCCACCGCTCGAGCCAGCAACGAACTCGCGACGGGAGAAGGTCCCGCCTGGCGCCATCTGGAGGTCGACGTCCTTGCCTTCTTCATGCTTTCCTCGATCTGTTCCTTGACTCACAGTCAGTTCTCGCCTCCAACAAGAGACGTATGTAGGGCGACACTCCTTCGAGCCGGGCCCCGGCGTCGACCCGCGAGCGCAGGGCGCGCAGGCCGGCCTGGTCGGCGCCCGCAAGGTGCGAGAGGTTCAGGAGGAGCGGGCCGGGAACCGACCCGCAGACGCTCTCGAGCTCACCGAGCACGTCCTCGCGGAGCCAGCCGTGAAGCTCGACCGTGACCCCGGCCTGCGTTTCGCGGCGCTCGATGCGGATGGTCACGGGCTTCCTCCGCTCAGAGACAGGTGCACACTTCGTGCCCCGACTGAGGAAGGAGGGCGAAAGGACCACATCCCTCAAGAGAATAGATAGTTACGGGATGTTCTCCGCCCCGAGCGTGCGAACCTCGTCGCCTGCTCATGTTAGGCTCTCAACAGATAGCGTTGATATGTCAACATCTGGGCCGGAATCGATGTCGCAAGCCGAGCAAGAGCTTCGGGAGCGGCTCCGCTTCGAGACCTTCCTCTCGGACCTGGCCCTGCGCTTCCAGCGACTGCCCGCAGATCAGCTGGACGGAGCGATCGGCGAGTCGCTTCAGGGGCTGGTAGAGACGCTCGACGTGGATCGTACCAGCGTCAACCAACTCTCGGAGGGCGGGACATCGTACAAGACCACGCACGGCTACTCGCGGCCGGGGATTCGGCCGCCGGAGTTCGGCGTCGAGTTGGCAACCGCCCTGCCCTGGTACACGGAGCAGGCGCGTCGCGGGCGAAAGGTCATCCTCCAGCGCCTCCCCGAAGACCTTCCAGAGGAAGCGCGTGCCGAGGCTTCCTTCGTGGCGAGCGTGGGCATGAAGTCCCACATCACTCTGCCCCTCGAGGTCGACCGCGATATCGTCGGCAGCCTGGCGATTGGCACCTTCCACCGCCACCGCGACTTCCCGCCCGACTTCCTCGCGCGCCTGGAGCTGGTGGCCAGCGTCCTCGCCAGCGCGATCTACAGGACGCGGGCGGAGGCGAGCTTGCGCGAGGCGCAAGCCCTCAACCGCGCGGTCCACGGGTCGATCTCGAGCGCGATCGCGGTGCTGGACCGGGAAGGGCGCGTCATCGCCGTGAACGAGGCCTGGGCGGCGGCGGCAGCCCGCGTCGACAGTCCCGCCGCCCGCGCCGCGAAGGGCGAGGACTACCTCGAGGCCTGCCGCTCGCCTACGGCGGGTGGGCCGAGCCTGGCTGAGCTCCTGGCCGGCGTCCAGGCCGTGCTGTCCGGCCAGTCCGCACGCCACCCGATGACCCTTCGATGCCACTCCGAGGGCGCTGAATGCGTCTTCCTCGTGACCGTGACGCCGCTCATCACGGAAGCCGGTGGCGCCGTCGTCACGTGGACGGACGTCACCGAGCTGGAGCAGGCGAAGGCCGCCCTCGAGGAAAGCCTCCACCAGGTGAGCGAGCTGAAGGAGCGCCTGGAGGCCGAGAACGTGGTCCTGCAACAGGAGGCCCGGAGGTCGGGCGAGTTCGAGGAGATCGTGGGCCGGAGCCCGGCGCTCGTCGCGTTGCTGGACAAGGTGCAGCTGGTCGCGGCGACGGACGCGCCGGTGCTCGTCCTCGGGGAGACGGGGACGGGCAAGGACCTCGTCGCGCGCGCCGTCCACGACCGGAGCCCCCGCCGGGGACGGCCGCTCGTCACGGTGAACTGCGCGGCCCTGCCCCCCTCGCTCATCGAGAGCGAGCTCTTCGGCTACGAGAAGGGAGCCTTCACCGGCGCCATCACCCGCACGCCCGGCCGCTTCGAGGTGGCTGACGGGGGCACGATCCTCCTCGACGAGGTCGGCGAGCTTCCCCTCGAGGTGCAGGCCAAGCTGCTGCGCGTCCTGCAGACCGGCGAGTTCGAGCGACTCGGCTCCTCGAAGGTCCTGCGCACCGACGTCCGCCTCGTCGCCGCCACCAACCGCGACCTCGAGCGCGAGGTGCGGGAAGGCCGCTTCCGCGCCGACCTGTTCTACCGCCTGAGCGTCTTCCCCCTCAGCCTCCCACCCCTGCGAAGCCGCCCGGAGGACATCCCGCTTCTCGTGTGGCACGTCATCGCGCGGAAGCAGGTCCGCCTGGGCCGGAACATCGAGCGCGTGACCGACCGGGCGATGCGGGCGTTCCGGACCTACTCCTGGCCGGGGAACATCCGCGAGCTCGAGAACGTGGTGGAGCGCGCCCTCATCCTCTCGACCGGCTCCGTCCTGACGATCGACGCTCCATTCCCGGGAACACGCCGGGACGCGTCGCCGCCCACGCCCGGCCTGCTTTCCGAAGTCGAGCGCCGGCACATCCTCGACGTGCTCGAGCAGAGCGGCTGGAAGGTCGGCGGAAAGGACAACGCGGCCGAGCGGCTGGGCCTCAACCGCTGCACCCTGCTGTCCCGGATGAAGAAGCTCGGGATCAGCCGGCCCAAACGTCGAGCGGGTGGCTAGAGGCACAACAAGGACGGCTACTTTTCGCCGTCGGGTCAAGGACTTCCGGGAGCCGCCCGCGGCGGATGTACCGGTTGGGCCTGACCTGCTACCGGTAGGCCCGGCCCGTGAGGTCGACACTCCGCATGACGCTCGGCAGATGGCCGGGCGACGCGATCCAGCGGCTCATTAGTATGTACGGAACTTGCCGGATCACTAGCCCAGCGGCGGTAAGCGTCGATTCGGCTTCGGCGCACACGAGTCAGAGCGTCGCCTCCTGGTCGCTGCTAAGATGCGCCGGGACCCATGGATCGAGTGACACGCTACCTTTCGCGTCGCTCGAGCCGGCGCACCACGTCGGACGCCTCGCGTGAGGCCCTGGCGTTCTACCAGCGGCGCGTGGCCCTGTTTGGCCTGGTCGGAGCCGGCCTGAGCTCGGCGTTCCTGGTCTTCGGGCTGGTCGAGAACTGGCGCAGCGGCCTCGCCTACATCCGTGAGGCGAACTTCCAGTTCCACCTTGCCGGGGCGGCGACCTCGGCTGCAATGTGGCTGCTCTGCCGCGGCGGTCGGCGCTCCCTCGGTTTCGTGAAGACCGTCGAGACTGTGGGCTTTGGCGCCAGCTGCCTGGCCTACGAGGCGATGGCCTGGTCGATCCCGCTGATCGGCAGACCGGACCTGCTCGTCCTCTTCGTGCTGTCCCTCGTCGTCTTCGGCCGGGCCGTCTACGTGCCCAGCTCGCCGCTGCGAACACTCCTGTTGGGGCTGATGGTGGGGCTGCCGCTCGCTGTCGGCACCTACGTGCGGCTCCTGCGCATCGAGCCTGCACTGTTCGCGGTGGTGGCCCCGGCGCTCCGCCTCTCCAGCGTGGAGCAGCTCGCCTCCGGCGGCAGCATCGCCGTGGCGTTCTCGTGGCTGATGGCCGTGCTGCTGGCCGCCGGGGCCTCCAACGTGATCTATGGGCTCAGGCGCGAGGCGCGCGAGGCGCGCAAGCTGGGCCAGTACACGCTGGAGGAGAAGCTGGGCGAAGGCGGCATGGGCATCGTCTATCGGGCACGCCACGCGATGCTGCGCCGGCCGACGGCGGTCAAGTTGCTTCATCCCGACCGCGCCGGCGCGGCCAGTCTGGCGCGCTTCGAGCGCGAGGTGCAGCTCACCGCGAGCCTGACCCACCCCAACACCGTCACGGTCTTCGACTACGGCCGCACCGTGGACGGGATCTTCTACTACGCGATGGAGCTGCTCGATGGCGCCTCGCTCGAGGCGGTGGTGGCCTTGGCGGGCGCCGCTGCCACCCGAGCGGGTGACGAACATCGTCTATCACGTGGCCAGCGCCCTTTCCGAGGCGCACCAGGTCGGGTTGATCCACCGCGACATCAAGCCCGCCAACATCATCCTGTGTCGGCAGGGAGGTGTCGACGACGTCCCCAAGGTCGTCGACTTCGGCTTGGTGAAGGGCGTCGAGCGCGGGACGAACGTCTCGCTCACCCAGGGCGACGTGATCGCGGGCACGCCGCTCTATCTCTCGCCCGAGGCGATCACCGCCCCCGACACGATGGACGCCCGTTCGGACCTGTACTCGCTGGGGGCGGTCGGCTACTTCGCGCTGACCGGCACCCACGTCTTTGACGGCAGGACCACGGTCGAGGTCTGCGCCAAGCACCTCCACGATACTCCAGAGCTCCCGTCACGCCGGATCGGCCGCCGGCTTCCCGAGGACCTGGAGTCGCTGCTGCTCGACTGCCTCGCCAAGCAGCCCGGGAAGCGACCGACGACCGCCGTTGACCTGTGCCGTCGCCTCGAGGCCTGCAGCAGCTTCGGTCAGTGGACGCCCGAGAAGGCGTCCGCCTGGTGGCAGGAGCACGGTGCGGCCGCGATGGCCCGGGTCCGGCAGGCACAGAGCACACCGCTCACCCTGACTCGCCGCCCGAGCGACCCCGAAGGGTAGTTTGGCGACACCGTGTCGGAAGATCGGGCGGCCCGGCAGCGGCACCGAGGCGTCTTGCGGTTCGCATGCGAGGGACAGCCCTATCGGACCCTGCTCCGCTGTTTCCGCTGCACTACGCCCACAAGGACGAGGAGTAGAACAAGCGCACCGAAACGCCTGTTCCATCCGTACGGAACACGGCGGGCGACCGCCGGTGACGGCCCACGGAAATGCCGGGTGTAGACTCGCCACCAACTGGAGTCAGGCACCCCTCATGCCTCGCGAGCGAGGCCCCATGACGACCCTTGGGCGAGCCGCCCTGTCCTTGGCCTTCCTGCTGGCGCTGGGCACCCCAGCGGCGGCGCAGTCGCTGAATCCCAACCCGCCGTCCTCCCCCGTGCGCCTCGTCTTCATCCATCACTCGACGGGCCAGAACTGGCTCGCCGACTGGGACGGGACGCTGGGCCTCGCGCTGCGCGACAGCAACTACTTCGTCAGCGACACGAACTACGGCTGGGGTCCCGACGACGGCGAGGCCGGGGGAGCCATCGGCGACCACACCGACATCGGGCACTGGTACAGCTGGTTCTCGGGTCCCTACCGCACGACCTATCTCCCCGCGCTGTACGCCGAGAGCGGCATGAACTCCGACTACTCGCGGCTCGCCACCAACCCCGGGGGCGAGAACCGGATCGTCCTCTTCAAGTCGTGCTTCCCCAACTCCGCCCTCGGCGGCAGCCCCTCGGACCCGGTGCCGCCGATCGACAGCAACCCGCTACGGGGGCAGGACGCGTGGAGCGAGGCCATGACCGTGGCGAACGCCAAGGGCATCTACAACGAGCTCCTCGCCTACTTCGCCACGCGGACCGACAAGCTCTTCGTCGCGATCACCGCCCCGCCGCTCATCGCCGCCGCGACGGATGCCACCCAGGCGGGCAACGCGCGGGCGTTCAACGACTGGCTCGTCAACGACTGGCTGGACGGCTACCCGCACCACAACGTGGTCGTGTTCGACTTCTTCGACGTCCTGACGTCGAACGGCGGCTCGAACCGCACCAACGCGCCGGACACCAACGACCTGGGGTGGGCCGACGGGAACCACCATCGCTACCGGAACGGCGCCATCGAGCACATGCAGACGGTGACCTTCGACTACTCGGCCTACGGCACCTCGGACTCCCATCCCAGCCGCGCCGGGAACCTCAAGGCCACCGGGGAGCTCGTGAGCTTCCTCAACGTCGCCTACCACTGCTGGACAGGTGACGGCGGCTGTCCGGGTGCCCCGGCCCCCACGCCGCCGACGATCACGGACATCAGCCCGCTCGCCGGACCGATCGGGACGACGGTCACCGTGACGGGGACGGGCTTCGCGGGCGTGACGAGCACGGAGTTCGCCGGGGTGGCGGCCGACTTCACGGTCGTCTCTACGACGCAGCTGACGGCGATCGTACCGCTGGGGGCGGGTGCCGGACCGATCACGGTGACGACACCCTCCGGGACCGCCACGAGCACGCAGGTGTTCACGCCCACGCTGCCGCCGACGATCACGGACATCAGCCCGCTCGCCGGACCGATCGGGACGACGGTCACCGTGACCGGGACGGGCTTCGCAGGCGCGACGAGCGTGGAGTTCGCCGGGGTGGCGGCCGACTTCACGGTCGTCTCTACGACGCAGCTGACGGCGATCGTACCGCTGGGGGCGGGTGCCGGACCGATCACGGTGACGACACCCTCCGGGACCGCCACGAGCACGCAGGTGTTCACGCCCACGCTGCCGGGGCTCAGCATCATCGACGTGAGCGTCACCGAACCCGACCCTTCACCGGCGTCGTCAGCGACATTCGAAGTCATCCTCTCGCCTGCACACCCGATGACGGTCACCGTGAGCTACGCGACGTCAGACGGTTCGGCGAGCGCCGGCAGCGACTACGTCGCCGCCTCCGGCTCGCTCACGTTCGCGCCCGGCGAGACGGGCAAGACGGTCACGGTGAGCATCACCCCCGACAGCCAGATCGAAGCGGACGAGACGTTCTTCGTGACCCTGAGCGCTCCCGTGAACGCCGTGATCGCCAGGGGCCAGGGGGTCGGGACGATCGTCGACGACGACGGGGTGGCGCCCCCGGAAACGGCGGACCGCTATCGCCTGTTCAGCGACATCACGAAGGAGCACCACTACACCACGGACGCCTACGAGTACTTCGTGCTCGGGACGCGCGGCTGGATCCAGGAGGGGGTGGCGCACCGCGTCTACCTGGCCGCGACCCCCGTCTCCGGGGTCACACCCGTTTCCCTGTACCGGCTGTACCACCCGGGCATCCGGCAGCACTTGTGGACGACCGATCGCAACGAGTACGACGTGCTGGGGACCCGCGGCTGGACCCAGGAGAACGTCGACGGCTACATCCTGCCCTCCGCCATCCCCGGCTTGACCGTCCCGCTCTATCGCCTCGCTCACGTCGCGCTCCCGCTCCACCTGTGGACGACGGACTTGAACGAATACACGGTGCTCGCCACGCGCGGGTGGGCGCAGGAGGGCGTCGTCGGCCACGCGTTGCCGTGAATCTCAATGACAAGCGAACCGAAACGCCTGTTCCATCCGCACGAGCCACGTCGGGCGATCGCCGGTGACGGGGCACACAGATGCCGGGTGCCGGCGCGCCTAGACTCGCCACCAACTGAAGCCGGGGCACCCCTCATGCCTCGCGAGCGAGGCCCCATGACGACCTTCGGGCGAGCCGCCCTGTCCTTGGCCTTCCTGCTGGCGCTGGGCACCCCAGCGGCGACGCAGTCGCTGAATCCCAACCCGCCCTCCTCCCCCGTGCGCCTCGTCTTCATCCATCACTCGACGGGCCAGAACTGGCTCGCCGACTGGGACGGGACGCTGGGCCTCGCGCTGCGCGACAGCAACTACTTCGTCAGCGACACGAACTACGGCTGGGGTCCCGACGACGGCGAGGCCGGGGGAGCCATCGGCGACCACACCGACATCGGGCACTGGTACAGCTGGTTCAGGGGTCCCTACCGCACGACCTATCTCCCCGCGCTGTACGCCGAGAGCGGCATGAACTCCGACTACTCGCGGCTCGCCACCAACCCCGGGGGCGAGAACCGGATCGTCCTCTTCAAGTCGTGCTTCCCCAACTCCGCCCTCGGCGGCAACCCCTCGGACCCGGTGCCGCCGATCGGCAGCAACCCGCTTCGGGGCCAGGACTCCTACAGCGAAGCCATGACCGTGGCGAACGCGAAGGGCATCTACAGCGATCTCCTCGCCTACTTCGCCACGCGGACCGACAAGCTCTTCGTCGCGGTCACCGCCCCGCCGCTCGTCGCCGACGCCACGGATGCCACCCAGGCGGCCAACGCGCGGGCGTTCAACGACTGGCTCGTCAACGACTGGCTGGACGGCTACCCGCACCACAACGTGGTCGTGTTCGACTTCTTCGACGTCCTGACGTCGAACGGCGGCTCGAGCCGCACCAACGCCCCGAACATTAACGACCTGGGGTGGGCCGACGGGAACCACCATCGCTACCGGAACGGGGCCGTCGAGCACATGCAGACCGTGAGCTTCAACTACTCGGCCTACGGCAGCAGCAGCTCGGACTCCCATCCCAGCCGCGCCGGGAACCTCAAGGCCACCGGGGAGCTCGTGAGCTTCCTCAACGTCGCCTACCACTGCTGGACGGGCGACGGCGCCTGCCCGGGGGCGCCCTCGGAGACGGCGGACCGCTATCGCCTGTACAGCGACATCACGAAGGAGCACCACTACACCACGGACGCGTACGAGTACCTCGTGCTCGGGACCCGCGGCTGGATCCAGGAGGGGGTGGCGCACCGCGTCTACCTGGCCGCGACGCCCGTCTCCGGGGTCACCCCGGTTCCCCTGTACCGGCTGTACCACCCGGGCATCCGCCAGCACCTGTGGACGACGGATCGCAACGAGTACGACGTGCTGGGGACCCGCGGCTGGATCCAGGAGAACGTCGACGGCTACATCCTGCCCTCCGCCATCGCCGGATTGACCGTCCCGCTCTATCGCCTCGCTCACGTCGCGCTCCCCCTCCACCTGTGGACGACGGACCTGAACGAGTACACGGTGCTCGCCACGCGCGGCTGGGCGCAGGAGGGAGTCGTCGGCCACGCCTTGCCGTGAAGCAATGACCGCGTCCACGAGGACGAGGAGGAGCCCCCGCACGGGCCGAGGGAGAGCACAGGTGCTTCGCTTCGCGGTACACGTCAGCCTGGCGGGTTTCCTGCTCGCGGCGCCGGCCACGCTGGCACAGCAGCAGCCCGGTGCCGGCGCCGGGGGAGTCCACATCGGTGTCGACCGGGGCGTGCACATCCCCCGGATCCCCCGCTACGAGAAGCAGAAACTCGGGAACCCCTGCCCCCCGACCAACCCCGCCTTCGTCGTCGACCCACGCACGGTCCTGAACGAGGCCACGATCCGCCACTTCGCCCACAACGGCGTCGTAACGTACCAGGCCCGGCTCGGGCGCGAGCTCCTCGGGGGTCAGCTCGCCGATCGCGACCCGCAGGAGGCCGCGTTCTGGATCCGCTGCGCGGCCGACAACGGCGACGCGCCGTCGATGGTCCTGGCCGCGCAGCAGATCGAGCAGCGGGACGGCGTGACCGACCCGCCTGAGCTCGCCTTCCGGTATGCGCTCGGCGCGGCGACCGCCGGGGACCCGACGGGTTTTCACCTCGTCGGGAACTACTGCTTCAACGGCTACGGCACGGCGAAGGACCCGGCGAAGGGCCTCGAGTGGTACACGAGGGGCGCGGAGGGCGGAAACGTGACGCTCCAGGCCGCCGTGGGCTTGCGCTACTTCACCGGCGATGGCATCGCGAAGGACCTGAAGGTGGCGGAGGGCTGGCTGAGGCGGGCCGCGGAGAACGGCTCCGCGGAGGCGGCCCACAACCTCGCACTGCTGTGCGAGCAGAAGAAGGACTGCAAGCCGGTGCCCGCCCTCGGCCCGGGGGACGGGAAGACCATGAGCCTCGAGGAGGCGATCGCGGTCGCCCGCGACGAGCTGTGGCGCATCGAGACGCTCAGCGAGCTCTGCACGGGGAAGGACCCCGAGAACGCCCGCTACCACGAGGTGGCGGCGTTCTTCTGGCGGGTCGAGAACCGTGACGCCCTGTGGGTCGCGCTCACGGCGGAGGGCTCATCGAAGAGCCGGACCCCGGAGCCCGCCCGGGTGTCGTTGGAGTTGTCCTCCGACGCCTGCGTGACGCAATCCAGGAGCGTCTTCGCGGGCGAGCAGGGCCTTGGGCGCCGGGCGCCGGAGGCCGAGCGGGTGCTCCTCGCCTACCTGGCCGGGCACCCGATTCCCGAGCCGGAGTGGGCGGAGCGGGAAACGGCCCTCGGATGCATCAACCGGGCGCTGAACGAGAACATGGACTACCACGTCGCCGTGCGGCGCTGCGAGTGCACCGGCCGCGCGTTCGTGGACGCCACCACCCCTGCGGAGAGGCAGGCGTTCTGGAAGAGCCTCGAGGAGGGCAAGGAGGAGTCGCAGTGGGAGTGGCTCTCGAAGAAGCTGCCCGAGTTGCTGAAGCGCTGCGGCTCGGAGTGGAAGTGACCCCGGCGCGGAGCCTTCGCGTTCTCGCCGGACTTCTGGGCGTTCTCTCTGTCTTCGCGCCCGTCGCCGAAGCAGGGGCGGTGCGCGTGCCGGGGACGCGCGTGTCCCTCGAGCCACCCGCCGGGTTCGAGCCGGCCAATCGCTTTCCCGGCTTCCAGCAGCCCGACACCTCGTCCTCGATCATGGTCACCGAGATCCCGGGGCCCTACGCGAAGGTCCGGGGCGGGATGAGCCGAGAGGGCCTGGCGGGCCGCGGCATGACGCTCCTGCACTCGGAGCCCGCGACGATCCCGGGAGCCGCGGAGGGTTTGCTCGCCCACGTCCATCAGCAGGCGGGCGACGTCCTCTTCGCCAAGTGGATGGTCGTCTGCGGCGACGAGTCCGCGAGCGTCCTCGTGACGGCCACGTTCCCCGAGTCCCTCGCCGAGACGCTCGAGGCGCCCTTGCGCCGGGCCGTGCTCTCGACCGTGCTCGCACGGGAGGGGCCAGCGGACGCCTTCGAGGGCCTGCCGTTCCGCGTCGATCCGGGTCCCGGGCTCAGGATCGGCAGCCGCATGGGGAACATGGTCTCGCTCACGCCGGACGGCGGCTCCGCGCCCCTCGCCCCCGGCGTGCCCCGCTGCTTCGTCGGGCTCTCGGTGGCCGAGGCCGATCTCACCGACCTGCGGGCGTTCGCGGAGGAGCGCGCGCGGCGCACGGTGACGGTCCGGGGGGTCCAGGTTCTCCGCGGACGCCCCCTGCGCATCGACGGTCTCGAGGCCTGGGAGCTCGAGGCCGACGCCACGCACTCGGAGTCCGGTCTGCCGCTGCGGCTCTACCAGGTGGTCCTCTCGGAAGGACGCAACTACGTCCTGATCGTCGGGATGGTGGAGGCGTCGCGGGCCGCCGAGTACGTCCCGGCGTTCCGCCACGTCGCCGAGTCGTTCACGCGCAGGCCTCCCCGGCCATGACTCGGAGCGTCCTCGGTCCGCAGAATCCGCCACTCATCGCGAGCAGGGGATCAACCCTCCTCGGGAGCACGCGAGGAACCTCGTGTTGCAATCCGCCTTCCTGCCGAGTGCTCCGCGGCACCGCATCGCCGGATGGGAAGGGCCGGTTCCGGTTCGGCAATGCGGCCTACCAGGCGCGATTCGACGAGCTGAACACTCCCTGAGCCCGGCGAGCTCGGGCCGCCGTTTGCCGGCCGGCCGCGAGGTCGGCTAGTCTTTCCATCTCCATGCCCGTCCTCTCCGGCTCCCCCGTCGTCACCCTGCGCCATGCTTCCGTGCGCCCCTACGACGGGGGGATCGCCGCCGCCCGAACCTGCTACGCCCCGCGGGTGATCGGCGCCGACGAGGTGACGGACGCCCAGCGGGAGACGATCGGCCCGCTCACCTTCGAGGCCGGCCACCACACGGTCTGGCAGCACGCCCACTTCGAGTTCGGCCTCGAGAACGTGAGCCGCCAGTTCGTCTGGTCCTTCCTCCACTCCCACCCCTTCTACAACTCCGAGCAGTCGTCCCAGCGCTTCGTCAGGCTCGACGAGGCGCGGGTCCACGTGCCGGAGGGCCTGTCGCCGGAGGCGCGCTCCGTCTACGAGGGCGCCGTCGAGGCGGCCTGGGAGAGCTACCGACGTCTCACGCTGCTGCTCAAGGCCGACACCCTGCGGATCCTCTCCGAGCTGAGGCACCTCACCCCGAACGCCTCCGAGAAACGCCGGAAGAAGGTCGAGCGCGAGGCCGAGAAGAAGGCGATCGAGATCGCCCGCTACGTGATCCCGGTGGCGGCCTTCACGTCGATGGTGCACACGGTCTCGGGCATCGTGCTCCACCGGCTCTACCGGATGATGCGCACGGGGGACGCCCCGGCCGAGACCCGCGCGGTGCTGGAGGCGATGGTCGGCCTCGTGCAGGAGAGGGATCCCGCCTTCTTCGCGCGTATCGGCCAGGGGCCGCTCGAAGAGACCGGGGTGGTGGAGGCACACCTGCCCCGGGTCGAGATGGACGGCGACTCCGAGGCGGCGCGGATCGACGCGCGGCTCGGGGACCGCGTCTCCCTGCTCGTGGACCACATGGCACGGGCGGAGGAGACGACCGCCGAGGCGGTGCGGGCCGTCCTCGGGACCTCCCCCGCCCAGCTCGGTGACGACGACGCCCTCGAGCGGCTCCTCGACCCCGGCCTGAACCGCTACCGCCTGGAGACGCTGCAGCTGTCGGTGCACTCGCCCCTCGGCCGGGCCATGCACCACGCGACCTATACCTTCCTCAAGAAGCTCTCCCACACCGCGGACAGCCAGGACCAGCGGCACCGGATGGTCCCCGCCTCGCGGCCGCTCATGACGCTCACCGACACGCGCCGGCCCGACTGCGTGACGCCTCCCCTCGTCGCCGCGAACCCCGCCGCGCGGGCGGAGTACGAGGAGGCGATGGCGCGGGCGTGGGCGGCCAAGAACCGCCTGCTCGAGATGGGCGTCCCGCTCGAGGCGGCGCTCTACCTGCTGCCGAACGCGAAGGCCCTGCGCTTCCACGAGAGCGGCAGCCTGCTGTACCTCTCCCACAAGTGGGTCCTGCGCACCTGCTTCAACGCGCAGGAGGAGATCTACCGGGCCTCGATGGACGAGCTCGATCAGGTGCGGGCCGTCCACCCCCGGCTCGTCCGCCACATGGGCCCGCCGTGCGTCCTGCGCAATGGCCACGTCACGCCCCGGTGCACCGAGGGCGAGCACTTCTGCGGCGTGCCGGTCTGGCGGTCTTTCCCGAACGTCACGCGCCGGCTGTAGCGCGGCGCCGGAATCGAGACACCCCCGGATCGTTCGGCTCACCGGCATGAGCCCTGCGGCCCAGCGCCCCGCACACTCCGGGCTCGAAATGCGGTGGCACGTGGCTTGCTCTCTCGGCACGACGGAGGCTTGATGGACACGAAGCGGTGGCTGCTCGCCGGGTGCGCGCTCGTGCTGGCCTTCCTGGCGGCGGTCGTCGCGCTCGTCGTCCTCGTGGTCAGCCCGCCGCTCTTCTTCCGCCTGCTCGCCCTGCTCGGCGTGGGGATGACGGTGCTCTCGGTCGTCGCGATGGTGCGGACGACGCGGCGCTCGACCACGGTGTCGACGAAGGCGCAGCTCCTCTCCATCGCGGTCAGCGCGCTCAGCGTCCTCGTGTTCGCGGGCCTGCTCGGCGTGCGCGTCGGGCCGCTCGTCTGGCTCGCCGCGCTCCTGTTCGGAGGGCTGCTCGGGGCCGCCTGGTCCTTCGCCACCCGGCTCCGGCTCGAGGGCGGGCTCGTCCGACGCCAAGGCGGCGTTGCCCATCTCGCGATCTGGGGAGCCGTCTTCCTCCTCCAGCAGCTCCTCGCCGTCGCGCTGGGGCGTGTGCCGGCGTCGGGGATGGTGCTCCTGCTCTTCGGAACCGGGCTCGTGGTCGGGCAGAGCGCCACCCTCCTGGCACGCGCTTCCCTCCTGCGCCGAGGCGTGGCATGAGGCGCGCGGGTCGGCCCCTTTGCATCGCCGCTCTCCTCGCGGCGGGGCTCGCCGGTCCCGGGTGGGCCGAGGAGGTGCTGCTCCTGCTGCCGCGGGACTTCGACGTCCGGCCCACGAGCGGGTGGTATCGGGACAAAACAGGCTCCGGAAAGCTGACCGCGGAGCAGTTGGAAGGCGACAAGGCCGTCTTCCGGTTCCGGGGAACCGAGGTCGCCCAGACGTACACGCACACGGATCACCACAGTGTTCCTGACTGCATCGTCGACATCGACTATCAGCAGGAGATCCGCGCCACCTTCGTCCGCGGGGTCCTCGAGGGGCGATGGGTCTCACGGGCGCGCAACTACTACCGCAGCTGCAAGGACCGGGACGACGGCGAGTACATGCGCGTGAACTACGAAGGTGTCGTGACCGGTCAGTCCGACGCGGACGGCCGGCTGCAGATGACGGTCAGCGTGGTCGAGGGCCACATCGTCGACCGCAAGATGGAATGGGTGGGAGAGGGCGCCAAGGGGCGCTTCGTCATGTACGACCAGTGGAAGGAGCGAAACCAGGCCTTCGATCCCTGGTCCTACGGCTGCCTGCTGCAGCTCCCCGTCGGCGAGCTGCAGTCGTCGCAGAAGCTCTCGCCCCCCGCCACCCGCCCGAGCGAGCCGACGGCGGAGCCGACGGCGGAACCGACGGCCGTCCCCGAGCCGGCCACGGGCGTCGAGGCGGCGGCACCCGGCGAGGCGGCCGCCAGCCCGGACGCCGGGGGCGCCGGGGGTCGAACGCCGGGGGAAACGACGGGGACATACCGCAGGAACCGGAATCGCGGGAGCCGGAACCTCCGACGGCGGGCGAGACGGCCGCGGCGACCTTCGGGAGCGGGTTGCTCACCGGCCTCGGCGCCTGGTTGCTCGCGCGCGCCAACGGGGCCGGCCTCGGAGACCTTCTCGGCGGCCTCGGCGGCCTTCTCACCACCGCGCCGGAGCCGCCGCCTCCCCCGCAGGTGCTCTTCGCCGAGCCGCCCCACGCCGACGGCGACACGAACGACCTCGGAGAGGTGTGGAGCGCCGAGGTTGGCGGGTGGGTCTCGCCGAACCTCTACGCCCAGGACCGGCAGCGGCACGCCTGGCTCGACCGCAAGGCGGAGACAGACCTGGCCGACATGTGCCGTCCCGACGACCTCGGCGACGTGGCCCGTGACATCTCCGCGGGCGATCGGAGGATCGATGCGCGCCGGCAGTCGATCGACCGGCGGGACGGCGAGATCCGGTCGCTGGAAGACGAGGTCCAACAGGACGCCGAGCGCATCGGGGCCGATGCCGTGGCGGTCGGGCTCCAGGATGGCTTTCGAGAGGGGCAGCGTCAGCTGCTCGACCAGGGCTACCGGGTCGTCAACCCCGGCTACGACCAGGTCCTCCCGGTCCAGCGAGTGGTGGACGCCGTGGCGTGGGCCGTCTACACCTCCGATTCTCCGGGCAACAACGCCTCGGGCCTGCCCCCGGCAGGCCACGTGCCCAGCAAGCCCATCCGCTGCGAGCAGGCCGGAGACCTCGGCGTCGCGGACACGAAGGCGCGACTGCGCGAGGTCCTCGGCGACGCCGCCGACGCGGCGATCGTCGACCTCGCGCTCGTGGACGTCGTCCGGGACTCCTCGGTGCCCGGACAGGTGCTCGCCGCGTACGACACGTGGATCAAGCCCTGCAACCACGTGGCGACACGGGTCATCCTGCCCGACGGCCGCCGCTACGTGCTCGACTACTGGGAAGGGATGCGCGGGGGCCAGAGGCAGATGGTGCCGGAGGCCGAGTGGCGCGCCCGCTGGAAGGAGCGGCTGGGGGCGGACATGCGCTTCAAGGGCTCCGGCGACTTCGGGCAGGAGGCCGCCGAGTGCCGGGTGCACGACGAGGTTCGCGCGGCGACGAAAGCGGGCGGCACCGAGGACCAGGGCCTCGAGACCTTCCGGCGGAAGGAGGCGGAGAGCGTCCGCACTGGACCCGGGACCGAGGCCGAGAAGGCCGCCCGACTGAAGCAGATCGACACGATGGTCCAGTCCTACCGCCGGGCGGGACGCTTCAATGACCTCGACTGACCCTGGCCGGCTCGCCAGCCAGCTCGACATCGAGCGGCGCTTCCTGCGGTGGCAGGCCGAGGGCGCCCTGCCGGACTGCGCGGGGACGACGGGGGAATGGACGCTGGACCTCTCGGGGGACCGGCTCGTGCTGAACCCCGTCGCCGGGCGATGGCTCTTCTACGACGCCGCCCACGGCGAGTGGGCGGACTCGGGGCTCGGCCCGGGCGAAGCGATCTTCGCGCCAACCAACGAGGGGCCGGGAGGCCGGCGCGCCCTCCGGGCCGGCGAGGAGCAGTGGCCGGTCGACGAGCGCGTGGAGCGGGTCGGGGGGCGGGTGCTCGGCGTCCTCGACGCCCAGCTCGTCGGGCCGCTGGAGCGGGACGAGCTGTGGGCGCTGTGGGCCGCCCGGTCGGACCGGCCGCTCGTCGTCTTCAGCCCCGCGACGACGTCCTGGCAGGACGGCGCGAGCTACTTCGGCGGCACCCCGGCCCCGGCCACCGCGCAGAGCTTCGACAGGAGCAGGTGACCGAGCGAGTAGGCGAGCGCATAGGCGGGCACGTACACCGCCAGGCACAGGGCGGCCGCCCAGCGCAGGCGAGGGAAGCAGTGTGGTCTCACGGCCCCGCCGGCCGGCCGTGGGACAGCAGGAAGGCCCGCGCGTGCCGGGCCGCGCGCAGGCCGCTGCGCACGGCTCCCTCGATCGTCGCGGGCAGCCCGGTGTCGGTCCAGTCCCCGGCCAGGAAGAGGCCCGCGATCGGCGCGTCGGGGCCGGGGCGGAGGGCCTCGACCTGCGGGCTCGAGGCGAACGTGGCGGAGGGCTCGCGCAGGACGAGAGTGCGCTCGACCCGCGCTCCCGCCATCGCCGGGAAGTAGCGGCGCAGCGCGCCCTCGGCGGCCGCGACCAGCTCCGCGTTCGTCTTCCCCGCGCTGCGGTAGGCCGCGCTCACGATGAACGCGAGGTGCTGCGGTGCGCCCTCGCGGCCGTAGAGCCGCCCCTTGTCGAACACCCACTCCATGTCGCACGCGCGCAGGCCGAGCATCGGCCGGTCCACGACCACGCGATCGAGCCACATCTCGACCGACACGATGGGCGAGCCCGAGAGGCGCTCGAGCGCTCCGAACGGGGGGCGCCCCCGCCACTCGTCCGGCAGAAGGCCCTTCAAGGCGGGGGCGGGCACGGCGGCGACCACGGCGTCGGCCCTCTCCACGCGGGGCTCGGGCGCGCGGCCCGCGGCCACCTCCTCCCGCGTCGCCGCGCGCTGCGCGTGGCGGACCCCCGTCGCACGTCCGCCTTCGACCAGGATCGCGTCGGCCCGCGCCCCGCGACGCACGGTGCCGCCGCGGCTCTCGAAGTAGCGCCCGAGGCGTTCGAACAGGACGCCCCAGCCGCACCGCAGGAACAAGAGGCGCGAGGCCCGGTGGTCGCGGAGGAAGGCCTCCTGGTACACCCGGTGGAAGAGCACCGCCGCCGCCCGCTCGACGGGCTCGTTGAGCACGGCGAGGGCGAGGGGGTCCCACAGCAGCCGGCGGGCCGCCTCGCCCTGGCCGCAGCGGCGGAAGTACTCGGCAAGGGTGAGGCCCGAGGGCCGGCGGCCGAAGCGCACCGCGAGGCCGAGGCGCATCGCCTGCACCTTCACCGCGAGGGGCACGCGCAGGCCGAGGAGGCCGGCGAGGAGGTGCAGCGGAGCGGCGAGCGGGGGGCACTCGAGCGCGGCCCTTCCCCTCTCGTCGATCCACTCGATCTTCAGGTTGTCCTGCGGGAGCAGGAGGTCCCCCGCCCCCGCGCGCCGGACGAGGTCGAGGGTCGAGGAGTAGGCGCCCAGCATCAGGTGCGTGCCGTTGTCCACGTCCTCTCCGGTCACGGCGTCCCGCGAGGACGTGGCCCGCCCGCCGAGGACGCCCCGCCTCTCGAGGAGCACGACGTCGTGCCGCCGCTCCTGGAGCAGGGTGGCGGCGGCGAGACCCGCGAATCCCCCGCCGACGACGACGACCTTCATCGGCCCCAGTAGACCCGCGGGACGGTCCGCAGGGCCAGCCAGATCTTCCGCGGCTTGCCGAGGGCGACCCGATCCCCGCCGACCGGATGCCCCCGCGCGGCCCACTCCTCGAGGACGGCCCGGTAGATCGCGCCCATGATCTCGGCGGCCAGCATCGAGCGGCGGTCGCGCGCGGGCAGGCGCCCGGCGGCGGCCGCGTAGTGCGAGCGGGCGCGGTCCGCCTCGAAGGCCAGGAGGCGGGCGAGCCCCGAAGGGCGCGGGGCGCGGGGGTCGCGGGCCGCCGCGAGGAGCTCCGCCTCCGCCACCCCGAAGCGGGCGAGGTCCTCGAGCGGGAGGTAGAGCCGGTCCCGCCCCGCGTCGGGAGAGACGTCGCGAAGGATGTTCGTCAGCTGGAGGGCGAGGCCGAGCTCCACCGCGTACTCGCGGGTGCCCGGGTCGTCGTAGCCGAAGATCTCGATCGAGGCGAGGCCCACCGCCGAGGCCACGCGCTCGCAGTAGACGCGCAGGTCGGCGAAGGTGGCGTAGCGGCGGGTGACGAGGTCCATCCGGCAGCCGGCCACGACGTCCTCGAAGCACCCCCGGGGGACCGGGAAGCGGGTGACCGTCTCCGCCAGCTCCCGTCCCAGCTCCGTCTCCGGCCGCCCCGCGTACGCCCGGTGCACCTCGGCCAGCCAGCGCGCGAGGCCCTCCTCCCCCTCGCCGTCCGCCTCGTCGACGCAGTCGTCCACGACCCGGCAGAAGGCGTAGAGCGCGTAGATCGCCCGCCGCTTCTCCGCGGGCAGCAGGCGGAAGGCGTAGTAGAAGTTCGTCCCGCTCTGGCGGGTCAGGCGCGCGCCGACGCTCGCGCTCACTCCGGCCGCCACCGCCACGCCCGCCAGGCGAGCGCGGCCTTGTCGAGGGCCCCGTGCCTCGGCCGCTGCCGGAACACGTCGCCCCCCGTCGCCTCGACCCGGTCGAGGATCGAGCTCCCCCCGAGCCAGGTGAGGCGCATCTCGAAGCGCAGCTCGCGCCCCACGCGGTCGCACAGGGGCCGCCCCGCCACGAAGAGCGCGCGGGTCCGGGCGATGAGCTCGGCCATCATCCCCCGCCAGCCGTCGCTCACCCGGCCGGTGCTGAAGTCCCAGGTGGAGACCCCGTGGCGGCGCATCAGGTCCTCGGGCACGTAGATGCGGCCGCGCGCGTAGTCGATCGCGGCGTCCTGCCAGTGGTTCGCGAGCTGGAGCGCGGTGCAGATCGAGTCCGAGAGCGCGGGCAGGTCCTTGTCCTCCTGCTCGAAGACGAGGAGCACCAGCCGGCCCACCGGGTTGGCCGAGCGGCGGCAGTAGTCCAGCAGCTCCTCCCAGCTCGCGTAGCCGGTCTTCTCGGTGTCCTGCCGGAAGGCGGAGAGCAGGTCGAGCAGGAGCTCCTTCGGAATCGAGAGCCGCCGCACCGTCTCCGCGAGGGCCACGAAGATCGGCCCCTCGGCCTCGCCCCGGTACGCGGCGTGGGTGAGCGCCTCCCACTGGTCGATCTTCTCCCGGCGCACCCCCTCGTAGATCGGCTCGTCGGCGAAGTCGTCGGCCGCCCGCGCGAAGGCGTAGAGCGCGTACACGTACGGGCGCCTCTCCCGGGGCACGAACAACCCGACCGGGAAGTTCTCGTAGTGGGCCTTCGCGCGCGCCTCGCAGTGCGCGAAGGCCTCCTCGACGGTGGCCGCGGACATGGCGCGGGGATGATACCAGCCCGCGCAGCGGTGCCGCGCCGGGCCGCGGCCCGGGGTGCCGGGTCAGGGGCGCGAGGGCGGCTCCCCGGCGAGAGCCCGGCGCAGGCCGGTCGCTCCCGCCGCGGTGCGGAACGAGCCGAACGCCAGGAGCGCCAGGAGCGCCACCGCGGCCAGCGTCGGGCCGGCGGTCCACGACCCCAGGTCGGTGGTCAGCGGGAGGCTGTCGAGAAGGTCGTGGGCGAAGAAGCCCACCATCCCGGCCAGGAGGCCGAAGCGCAGCAGGACCGCGATCCACGACCCGGCCCAGATCAGGATCACGACGGTGTCCGTCCAGGGCACCTCGCCGGCGACGAGCAGGTTCGGTCCCGCCGTCAGCAGGGCGATCGCGGCCACCGCGAGGAGGTCGCTCCGCAGCAGCAGCCGCGTGAGGACGAACAGGAGCAGCGCGCCCATCGTGAAGATGATGGCGCCCATCGCCAGCTGGAGGAGCGCCGAGGCGAGGGCGCCCGGTCCCAGCAGGGCGTCGTACCAGCCCATCGACGGCTCGGGGCCGGCCTGGCCCAGCCACCCCGGCAGCAGGCGCGAGAGCGCCATGAGCGCGGCGAGCGCGACGGCCCACGCGAGGCCGACGAGGGTGTCGCGGCCCACGACGGGGTCCGAGAGCCCGCCGCCGAGCAGGCGCGTCCAGGACACGAGCGTCCAGGGGCGCAGGCGGCGCGCGTACGGCTCGACGGCGAGGTAGAAGAGCCAGACGAGGGTGGACTGGAGGAGCACGAGACCGGCCCCGCGGGCCAGCAGGTTCATCTGGGCGCCCGAGTCGGCCACGTGGTGCGCCCCGAGGGCCCACGCCGCGGCCCCGACCGCGAAGAGCAGGAGCGCGACCTTGAAGGCCCCCTTCCGGTCGCCCCGGCCGAGGACGGTGTTCCGCCGGGCCATGAAGCCGGCCGCACCCATGAGGAGCACGGTCATCCCCAGGTAGATGAGCTGCCGGACGATCTTGCCCTTCGGCGAGGTCCAGGCCCCCGTCCGCTCGGCCTTCGTCCACGGCGCGATCACCTCGAACCAGACCGGGCGTCCCCGGTAGGCGGCGGCCTCGACCCGGATCGGCAGGTCCTCCCGCCCGGGCCACGCCCCCTCCCACGCCACCCGCGCGTCGGTGTGGAAGAGCGGCGTCCACCGCGGCTTCACCTCCCGGAAGGTGCTGCGGTCGATCTGCGCCTCGGCGAAGAGCCGCGACCAGTCGGGCGGCGCGGGAGGGTCGGCCGTGTCGCTCTCGACCTGGGGTGGGATGGCGTAGAAGCGCAGCAGGCGCCCGCCCATGTCGTAGGTGACGCCGGCCATGTCGGTGACGTCGAGGCCCGGCTTCGCCCAGTACACGGCGCCGCCGGGAAGCCAGGAGACGATCGGCCGCGGGCTCTGCCGGTACCAGAACAGCATCACGGGCGGCGTCCCTGTCGAGAGGGCCTCCCACCGCCCGGCCGACCGGTCCTTCTCCTTGAGGTGGTGGATGAACCCGTAGTCGAGAGCGAGGCCCCAGGCGTCGTCGACCGGGGCGGTGGCGAGGCCCGCCCCGCGCAGGAACTCCCGGGCCCGGTCCTCGAGCACCGCGGGCGACTTCTCCACCGGGAGCCACGGGAGGAGCTGGAACGAGCGGGCCAGGAGCGGCATGGCCACGATCCCCGCGAGGACGAACCCCAGGAGGCCCCAGGCGATCAGAGGCCGCAGGCCCTCCGCCTCCCCCGCCGCCGCCACGAGCTCGGGCGACGGCGTCTCGCCGGCCGCGATCGCGGCCTCGAGGGGGTCGCTGCCCGTCAGCATCGCCGAGACGACGAGCGCCGAGGCCGGCCGGCGCCGGGGTTCCTTCTCGAGGCAGGCGAGGATGGCCCGCTCGACCGCGGGGTCGAGCCCGGCCACGAGGGCCGAGGGCTCGATCGGCCGCTCGTCGCGGTGCTTCCGCGCGTACTCCGCGAGCGACTTGCCCGAGAAGGCGCGACGGCCCGTGTACAGCTCGTAGAGGACGAGGCCGAGCGCGTAGATGTCGCTCCTCACGGTCACGTCCCGTCCCTGGAGCTGCTCCGGCGACATGTAGCCGGGCGTCCCCGACCGCACGTCCTCCTCGCCGAGGGTCTCCGCGAGGCCGGCCAGGCCGAAGTCGGTGATGCGCACGTTCCCCTGGCCGTCGAGCATCAGGTTCGAGGGCTTGAGGTCGCGGTGCAGGACCCCCCGCTCGTGCGCGGCGGCGAGCCCGCCGCAGAGCTGGCGAGCGATGTCGGTGGCCTTGTCGGCGGGCAGGCGGCCGATGCGCCGGAGGAGCGAGGCGAGGTTCTCGCCGTCGACCATCTCCATGGAGAGGAACAGATGGCCGTCCGCCTCTCCCACGTCGTACACCCGGCACACCGCGGGGTGTGAGACCTGTCGGGCGACTCGGACTTCGCGATAGAAGCGGGCGAGGCGCCCTTCGTCGGTGTCGAGACCGTGGGGGAGGAACTTCAGGGCGACCGGCTGGTCCAGCTTCAGGTCGTCCGCCCGGTAGACCTCGCCCATCCCGCCGCGGCCGAGAAGGCCGACGATCCGGTACCGACCGGCCAGGACCGTCCCGGGGACGAACCGCTCCCCGGTGTGGCGGCTGGACCCGCTCGACGGCGTCCGGCCCCCCTCGGGCGAGGGGGTCGGGCACGGGGGCCCGGCCGGGCGGGGGGCCGTGCCCGTCGGGCTGTCGGCAATGTCGATCGCCGACCCGCAGGCCGGGCAAGTCGTCTCCACCGGCGTCACGGGCGCCGCACAGGTCGGGCAGGCGTACACGGTCTCCCCCGAGTGATTCTCTCTTATCTACGGAGTCGGGGGGCGAAAGGTGCCGTGGATGGCCGCGTCCCCCGGTCGCCGGGCTACCTGGGACGGGACGAGGGCGGCTCGCCGGCCAGGTAGCGGCGCAGGCCGGAGTGGCCCCCGACGGCGGAGCGGAACGCCACGACCGCGAGGGCGACGAGCAGGGGCAGGACCACGAACGTGGCGCTGCCAGTCCAGCTGCCTGGCGCGTAGAGGAGCGGCGGAACGAGGAGCAGATTGGCCATGAGCACGGCCGTGATCGCGGCGAGGACGCCGAAGCGCAGCATCGCCGCGACGAACGAGCCCCAGACGACGACCGCGATCGGCATGATCAGCCAGGTGTTCTCCTTCGCGCCGCCCAGGTCCCCCGCCACCACGAATGTCACGACGAGCGCCGCCGCCACCAGGTCCTTCCGCGTGAGCAGCCGCAGGACCAGGAAGAGCAGCAGCAGGCCCAGGCCGAGGAGCGTCGCATTCACCGGCAGGCCGACCACGTAGCTCAGCAGCATCCGGGTCGAGAGCAGGGCATCGAGCCCCAGGGGCTCGGGCGAGGGGGCCGGCCGGCCGAGCCACCCGGGGAGCATGCGGGCGAGGATGCTGAGCAGCGCCAGGACCGTGCCCCCCGCCACCCCGATGAGAACGTCGCGGCCCACCACGGCGTCGCGCCACCCGCCGTCGAGCAGGCGGGCCCAGGAGACGAGCGTCCAGGGCCGTAGGCGACGCACGTACGGCTCGAGGGCGAGGTAGAAGAGCCACAGCAACGCCGCCACGACCACCGCCAGCCCGATCCCGCGGGCCGCCCCGACGAGCTCGGCCGCCGGGTCGGCCAGGTGGTGGGCACGCAGGGCCCAGGCGCCCACGGCCAGCGCCGTGAGGCCGACGGCCAGGCGGAAGGCACCCCGCCGGTCGCCGCGGCCGAGTCGGATGTTGCGGTAGGCCAGGAGCCCGCCGGTGGCCGCCAGCGCGACCAGCGCGAGGACGTAGAACGCCTGCATCCCCCGCTGGCCCGCGGTGAAGGGGAAGGCCTCGTCCCGCGCGGGGCGGGTCCAGGGGTTGACGACCTCGAACCAGACCGGCCGCCCGCGGTACGCGGCCGCCTCGATGCGGATCGGGATGTCCGGGCGCCGCGGCCACGCCCCTTCCCAGGCCGCGCGCGTGTCGCAGTAGAGCGCGGGCGTCCAGCGTGGCTCGACCGCCCGGAGCTTCGAGGGGTCGAGCCGGGCCTCCTCGAAGAGGGGCGTCCAGTCCGGGGCCGGCGCGGGCCCGCTCTCGCGCTCGCGCTGCGGGGGCACCCGGTAGAACGAGAGGAGCCTCCCCTGGAGGTCGTACTCGACGCCGGCCATGTCCGTCACGCGCGCCGGCGGGTCGCTCCATCCCGCCATGCCGCTGACCGAGGAAGTGGCGAGGGGGCGCGGGCTCTGCCGGTACCAGAACGACAGGAGCGGCGGGTCGCCCGTGGCGAGCGACGCCCACCGCTGCGACGAGCGGTCCCGCTCCTGGGCCCAGAGGACGTACTCGCCGTCGAAGGAGGTGCCCACCGCCCGGTCCACGGCCTGCACCCCCGGCGCGACGCGGGCGACGAAGTCGCGGGCCCGGTCCTCGAGCGCCTCGGGACCCTTCTCCGCCGGGACCAGGCTGAGGAGGTGGCGCCGCGTCTGCAGGGCGGGCAGCAGGAAGATGCCCAGCACGGCGACGAGGAGACACGCCCAGGCCGCCTTCGGGCGGAGCCCCTCCGACTCGCCCGCCGCCGCCACGAGCTCGGGCGACGGGGTCTCGCCGGCCGCGATGGCGGCCTCGAGCGGGTCGCGGCCCGAGAGCATCGCGGACACGACGAGGGCCGACTGCGGCCGGCGCTTCGGGTCCTTCTCCAGGCAGGCGTAGATCGTCCGCTCGATGGCGGGGTCGAGGTCGGGGACGATCGCGGAGGGCTCGATCGGCCGCTCGTCTCGCTGCTTGCGCGTCAGCTCGGCGAGGCCCTTGCCCTCGAAGGCGCGCCGCCCCGTCACGAGCTCGTAGATGAGCAGACCGAGGGCGTAGATGTCGCTGCGGGCCGTGACCTCGCGCCCCAGGAGCTGCTCGGGCGACATGTAGGAGGGCGTCCCGGAGCGGACGTCGCCGCTCCCGAGCGAGTGGGCGAGGCCAGCGAGGCCGAAGTCCGTGATGCGCACCTTGCCCTGGCCGTCGAGCATGACGTTGGCGGGCTTGAGGTCGCGGTGCAGGACGCCCTTCTCGTGCGCGGCGGCGAGCCCGGCCGACACCTGCTTCGCGATCTCGACCGCCTTGTCCTGCGGGAAGCGCCCGATCCGGCGCAGGAGCGAGGAGAGGTTCTCCCCGTCGACGAGCTCCATGGAGAGGAAGTGCTGGCCCTCGGCCTCGCCCACGTCCCAGACGCGGCAGACGGCGGGGTGCGAGACCTGCCGCGCCATCCGCACCTCTCCGTACAGCCGCTCGAGGCGGTCGCGGTCGCCCTCGAGGGCTCGCGGCAGGAACTTGAGGGCCACCGGCTGCTCGAGCTTCAGGTCGTCGGCCCGGTAGACCTCGCCCATGCCGCCGCGGCCGACGAGGCCCCCGATGCGGTAGCGCCCGGCGAGCACCGTGCCCGGGGCGAAGCGCTCGGCCGCGCGGGCGCCCGTGGCGCCGGCCGACCGGGAAGGTGACTCCGTCGAAGACGAGGCGCGGCGAGGGGCGGTCCCGGTGGGGCTGTCGGCAATGTCCCGGCTGAGCCCGCACCCGGGACAGAACCGGTGCTCATCGGCGACCGGCGCGGAGCAGACCGGGCACGTGGTCATCGGAGTCGTCCCATTTCAACACACTACGGTGTCGGTCGACGATCGGTCACGCGCCGCCCCGCCGAGCCGGCCGTGTTCCGGCGACCGGATTCCGGACATCGGCGGCCTCGTGCCCCACAAGCCACGCAGAATCAGCACGGTAAGAGCGGCCCGGGAATTGCACAAACGGGAGCGGGCGCAGAATGGGAATGAGTGCTGACCGGGCCACGACACCGACCTTCGGCAAGAAGCGCGACACGCTGCGCTTCGCCCCGCCCGAGTCCGCCGAGCTGCGCGCCCGGCTGCTCGAGGCGAGGGCCGCCGCCGGCGCGGCCGGCCTCTGGGTCCTCGAGAGCCCGGTCGGAGACGACGGCTCCCTGCAACGAACCCCGCTCCAGCCCCTGCCCTTCCGGGTGGGCCGCTCGCCCGGCCTCCAGCTCGTCCTGTCCTCCGCTCACGTGTCGAAGACCCACGCCGAGATCTACTCGGACGGCCTCTCGCTGCGCGTCCGCGACCTCGGCAGCCGGAACGGCACGTTCCTGAACCGGGAGCCGGTGACGGACGCCCCGCTCCACGAGGGCGACGTCCTCCACTTCGGGGACTACGAGTTCCGCGTCTCGCGCGACGTGCCGGAGAGGGACGAGGCCGACGACGAGGGCACGCTGGTGCGCACCGCGCCCCTCAGCCGCCACTTCATCTCGGGCGGCGCCGAGGTGCGCAAGCTCATCGACGAGGGCGCGGTCACGATGTTCTTCCAGCCGGTCGTGACCCTCCCCTCCGGACGGGTGGCCGCCTACGAGGCCCTCGGCCGGGGTCGGATGGCGGGCCTGCCCGAGAGCCCGGTGGAGCTGTTCGACCTCGCGGGGGCGCTGGGCGCGGAGGCCCAGGCCCAGCTGAGCCGGCTGTTCCGCCGCAAGGCGGTCGAGCTCGTGCGCGACCGCCCGGAGCCGCCCCTGCTCTTCCTGAACACGCACCCGATCGAGCTCGAGACCCCGGGGCTCCTCGAGTCGCTCGAGGACCTGCGGACCTTCGCCCCCCACGTCGACCTCGTGCTCGAGATCCACGAGAGCGCCCTCGCCCAGACGGAGTTCATCACCTGGCTGCGCGGCCGCCTCATGGAGATCAACGTGGGGCTCGCCTACGACGACTTCGGGGCCGGCCAGGCGCGCCTGTTCGAGCTGGCCGAGGCCCCGCCCCACTACCTCAAGTTCGACCGCCGCTTCGTCACCGGCCTCGACCACGCGCCCACGTCGCGCCAGCGCCTGGTGGCCTCGCTGGTGGCGGCGGCCCGAGAGCTCCTCGTGAAGACCGTGGCCGAGGGGGTGGAGACGCCGGAAGAGGCCGCGGCGTGCATGCGTGCGGGCTTCTCGCACGCCCAGGGCTACCACTTCGGCCGGCCGGCGCCGGTCGAGAAGATGGCCTGAGGGCGAGCGTGGCCCGGGACGCGCGGGAGAACGGGACGATGGTGAAGCAGGACAGCCGGCTCAACACCGTGGTCGCGGACCGCATCATCGCCATGCTCGGGACGGGGCCGAAGACCCCCGCGGGCTGGCGCGAGGCGATGGAGCGCCTGGAGGCCGCGGAGGGCCCCGAGGTCTACGGGGTGCTCCTCTTCGTCCTCACCCAGCTCGACTTCGCCCCCGCCCGGGCCCACGAGCACTGGCTCCGCGTGCTGCGCCAGTGGGAGGACCTGAACCGGCTCGTCCCCGAGAAGGTGGACCTGCGGGTGGCGGTGCTGCAGTACTTCCTGCGCAGCCAGCGCAAGCTCCACAACCCGGCGATCGTCGAGATCAAGATCCTGCGCAAGGCCCAGGACTCCGCCATCTACGACGAGCTCACCCGCCTCTACAATTTCCGCTACTTCCAGGACCGGGTCGTCTCCGAGGTACGGCGCGCGGAGCGCTACGACACGCCGCTCACCCTCCTCATGATCGACGCCGACGACTTCAAGGCCCTCAACGACTCGAAGGGGCACCTCGCCGGCAACATGGCCCTGCGCCGCATGGCCTCCGTACTGAAGAAGACCGTGCGCGAGGTGGACGTGGTGGCGCGCTACGGCGGCGAGGAGTTCGCCATCCTGCTCCCGAGCACCCCCAAGCTCGCCGCCCTCAAGATCGGGGAGAAGCTGCGCGCGGCCGTCGAGGACGCGGGGATCGGCCGGGACGAGGAGCGCGGCGGCCGGCCGCTCACCGTCAGCATCGGGGTGGCCGGCCTGCCCGGCGACGCCACGACCGCGCAGGAGCTCGTGGACCGGGCGGACCGGGCGCTCTACATCGCGAAGAGCATGGGCAAGAACTGCGTCAAGCCCTTCTCCGACGAGCGGCGCGAGTACTCGCGGCTCGAGGCGACACTCCCCGGCCGGTACAGCGCCCTCGAGAAGGGCTCCCACGCCCTCACCACGATCAACGTGAGCGAGGGCGGCGTCCTCTTCCACGCGCCGGAGCCGCTGCCCACGGGCGCCTTCGTGAGGGTCCAGCTGTCGCTCCCCCCGAACGGGGAGACGGTGGAGGCCGCGGTGAGGGTCCTGCGCGTGGTGGGGGCCCGGGGCGGCTTCGAGATCGGCACGGAGATCATCCACATGCCCCGCGCCCAGCAGCGGCGCTTCCGCCTCTACCTGAAGCAGCTGAAGCTCGGCGAGGCCCTCGGCGAACCCGCGCCGCGGCCGCCGCTCGTCAAGACAGCCTGACCGGCGCGCCCGGCTACTTGAGGCCGAACTCGCGCGCCCGCAGCCGCCGGATGCGGTCGCGCAGCTCGGCCGCCTTCTCGAACTCGAGCGCCTTCGCCGCCTCTCGCATCTGCTTCTCGAGGGCCTTGACCTCGCCCTCCAGGTCCTCGAGGGAGCGGTAGCGGGCCTCCGGCTCCTCCTCGACCTCGGGCACGGCCGCGTAGTCGTGCTCGTAGACCGAGGAGAGCAGATCCCCGATGCTCTTGCGGATCGTCTCCGGGGTGATGTCGTTCTCGCGGTTGTACTCCTCCTGCCGCACGCGCCGCCGCGTCGTCTCGTCGATCGCCGCCTTCATGGAGTCCGTGACCTGGTCGGCGTAGAGGATGGCCATCCCCTCGACGTTGCGGGCGGCGCGCCCGATCGTCTGGATCAGTGAGCCCGCGGAGCGCAGGAAGCCCTCCTTGTCCGCGTCGAGGATCGCCACCAGCGACACCTCGGGGAGGTCGAGCCCCTCGCGCAGGAGGTTGATGCCCACGAGCACGTCGAACTCCCCCTTGCGCAGGTCGCGCAGGATCCTCACCCGCTCGAGCGTCTCGATGTCGGAGTGCAGGTAGCGCACCCTCACCCCGAGGTCGTGGTAGTACTCGGTGAGGTCCTCGGCCATCCGCTTGGTCAGGGTGGTGACGAGGACGCGCTGCCCCTTCGCCGCCCGGGCCCGGATCTCCGCCAGCAGGTCGTCCACCTGCCCCTTCACCGGCCGCACCTCGAGGCGCGGGTCCATGAGGCCGGTCGGGCGGATGACCTGCTCGACCACCACGCCCCCCGCCTTCTTCAGCTCGTAGGGCCCGGGCGTGGCGGAGACGTAGAGCACCTGGCCGAGGCGCTCCTCGAACTCCTCGAAGCTCAGCGGCCGGTTGTCGAGGGCGGAGGGGAGGCGGAAGCCGTACTCGACGAGGGTCGACTTGCGCTGGCGGTCGCCGTGGAACATGCCGCGCACCTGCGGGATCGACTGGTGCGACTCGTCCACCACCATGAGCGCGTCCTTCGGCAGGTAGTCGAGCAGGGTGGGCGGCGGCTCCCCCGGCCTCCGCCCCGACAGGTGGCGCGAGTAGTTCTCGATGCCGTGGCAGTGGCCGGTCTCGCGAAGCATCTCGAGGTCGAACATCGTGCGCTGGAAGAGCCGCTGCGCCTCGAGGAGCTTGCCCTGGGTCTCGAGCTTCGCCTTCTCCTCGACGAGCTCCGCCTCGATCGTCCTCACCGCGTCCGCGAGCCGGGGCTGGGGGGTCACGTAGTGGCTCGACGGGTAGATCGCGACCTGGGCCAGCCTCCCAGTGGTCTTCCCGGTGAGCGGGTCGAAGCCGCTGATCCTCTCCACCTCGTCCCCGAACAGCTCGATCCTCACCCCGCTCTCCTCGTAGGAGGGGACGATCTCGACCACGTCGCCCCGCACGCGGAAGGTCCCGCGCTTGAGCTCGTAGTCGTTGCGGTCGTAGCGCGCCTCGACGAGCCGGGAGAGAAGGTCCCGGCGGTCGAGGGTGTCCCCCTGCCTGACGAAGAGCAGCATCCCGTAGTAGGCCTCGGGCGAGCCGAGGCCGTAGATGCACGACACCGAGGCCACGATCAGGACGTCGCGGCGCTCGAAGAGGCTCCGCGTGGCGGAGAGGCGGAGGCGGTCGATCTCCTCGTTGATCGTGGACTCCTTCTCGATGTAGGTGTCCGACTGCGGGACGTACGCCTCGGGCTGGTAGTAGTCGTAGTAGGAGACGAAGTACTCGACCGCGTTCGTCGGGAAGAAGCCCTTGAACTCCTGGTAGAGCTGGGCGGCGAGCGTCTTGTTGTGGGCGAGGACGAGGGTCGGCCGGTTCACCTGCGCGACGACGGAGGCGACGGTGAAGGTCTTCCCCGAGCCGGTGACCCCGAGGAGGACCTGGTGCTCGTCCCCGCGCTCGAGGCCCTCCATGAGCTCACCGATCGCGCGGGGCTGGTCGCCCCGGGGCTCGAAATCGCTGACGAGCTCGAACCGCGTGTCCGCCACCGCGGGGGCGAGCCGCTCCGGCTCGGGGCGGACGGGGCTCACGGGTGCACCGCGGGGACGGGGGCCATCCGGACATCATAGCGGGCCGCGGGGGAGGACGGGGGCGCGTGGGCGCCGGCCTGATAGAATGCGCGGCGGAGCGAGGCAAGCATGGCGGACGAGAAGGCCACCGTCGTCGACGCGCAGGCGGACGTCGAGGGGAAGCTCAAGGGGAAGGACGCGGTCGTGCTGGGGCGCTTCCGCGGCGAGATCACGCTCTCCGGGCGCCTGGTGCTGGGGGAGAGTGCGCGGGTGGAGGCCGTGGTCTCGGCCGACGCGGTGGAGGTCGCGGGCGAGCTCAAGGGCGACGTGCGCGCGCGCAGCGTGACCCTCGCGGAGAAGGCCCGCGTGCAGGGCACCGTCGACGCGCGGGTCCTGGTCGTGCGCGAGGGCGCGTGGCTGTCCGGCTCGGTGGCCGCGGGCGAGGGGGCGTCGAAGCCCGCGCCGGCCGCCTCTCCCGCCGCGGCCCCGCGGCCCGGGGACCCGCCGGCCCCGGCGGAGAAGCAGGACAAGGCGGGCGCGTGAAGCTCGGCGAGCTGGCCGAGCGACTCGGCTGCGAGCTGCGCGGCGACGGCGAGCGGGAGGTCACGGGGGTGGCCCCCATCGAGCTCGCCGGCCCCGGCGACGTCACCTTCCTCGCCAACCCACGGTACGCGGCCCACCTCCACACGACACGCGCGGCGGCGGTCATCCTGGCGCCGGGGCACGAGGCCCCCACGGCCTGCCTCTTCACCGAGAACCCCTACCTCGCCTTCGCCCGCGCGGTGGCGCTCCTGCGTCCCCTGGAGCACCCGGCTCCCGGCGTCGACCCCTCGGCCCGGATCCACCCCACCGCCGAGCTCGGGGCCGGCGTCCACGTGGGCGCCCTCGCGGTCGTCGGGGCCGGGGCGCGCGTCGGCGCCCGCACCGTCGTCCACCCTCACGTGGTGCTCTACGACGGGGTCGAGGTCGGCGAGGACTGCGTCCTCCACTCCGGGGTGCAGGTGCGCGAGCGCTGCCGGCTCGGGAACCGGGTCGTCGTCCAGAACGGGGCCGTCGTCGGCTCCGACGGCTTCGGCTTCGCCCGCGACGGCGAGGGCCGCTACCACAAGTTCCCCCAGGTCGGGACCGTGGTGGTCGAGGACGACGTCGAGATCGGGGCGCTCACCGCGATCGACCGGGCGGCGCTCGGCGAGACCCGGATCGGACGGGGAGCGAAGCTCGACAACCTCGTGCAGATCGGCCACTCCGTCACGGTCGGCGAGGACACGGTGCTCGCGGGGCAGGTGGGCATCGCCGGCAGCACCCGGGTCGGGAACGGCGTGACGCTGGCCGGGCAGGTGGGCGTAGCCGGCCACCTCACGATCGGCGACGGCGTGATCGCCACCGCCCAGAGCGGCATCCCGGGGGACGTCGAGAAGGGCGCGGTCGTCTCCGGCTCTCCCGCCATCGCGAACCGCGCCTGGCTCAAGTCGAGCGCGGTGTTTGCGAAGCTGCCCGAGCTTCAGAGGCGGCTGCGGGAGCTGGAGCGCAAGGTCGAGTCGCGGCTGGGATCGCGCTAGCGGCCGCTGACGGGCCGCCGCGGGGCCTCGTCCTTCGGCGCGTCGTAGCCGGTGCGGTGCCGGACCTTGAGGCCCGGCCGGTTCACCTCCACCGCGATCTTGCGGAACTTCCCGTCGCGCTTCGGGTTGTCCGAGACGTAGCCGAGGACGTACTGGGTGCCGAGCTCGTCGAGGATCGACTGGTAGATCCCGGCCAGCTCGCGCGAGGCCGAGGGCTGGAAGACGCGGCCGCCGCTCAGCTCGGCGAGCGAGTGGAGAAAGGAGCGGGCGCGCAGCGACTCCGTGCTGCCCGGCCGGTTCTGCCCGGGGAAGGCGACGGGGTAGATCGTCACGCTGCTCGAGCGGACGAAGGCCTGCACCTCCTGCGGGGAGGTCCGGCTGGTGGTGTCGTCGCCGTCGGTGAAGACGACCAGCACCTTGCGGCCCGGCGTCTCGCCCACCCGGGACAGGTAGACCGCGATCGCGTCGTAGAGGGCAGTGAAGCCGTCCCCCTGCGTCTCCAGGATCCGCCCGAAGATGCCCTGCTGGTTCTCCGAGCTGTAGCGGGAGAGGCGGATGTCCCGGTCGAAGAAGATGAGGACGAGGTCGCGCGCGCGGGGGATGTTCTCGAGGAAGCGGATGGCCGACTCCTGGCTCAGCCGCAGGTCCTTGCGCATGCTCCCGCTGGTGTCGAACAGCATGCCGAGGTTGAGGGCCAGCTCCTCGCGCTCCCCGGGGAGGGCCGCGGGGGCGAACAGCTCGAGCTTCTGGGGCCGGCCGTCCTCGCGGACGACGAAGTCGCCGGCGGCGAGGTCCGACACGAGCCCGCCCTTGCCGTCCCGCACGGACAACGTGACGTCGACGAGGTCGAGGCCCGCCTTGAACTCCGGAGTCCGCTGGGCCCTCGCCGGGGCGGCGACCAGCACGAGCGCGGCAAGGCCTCCGGCCACCCATCGCGTCACGGCCTGCACCTCGGGAAAGTCCCAGTCTAGCGCAGGACGTCGATCACGCGGACGGCCAGCTCCACTTTGTTGAAGGGCGGCATGACGTAGACGCCCTGCCCCATCTCGCGGGCGCACAGCGTCGCCTCCTGCGCGACCTTGACCCCCTCGAGCTGCGCCTTCTCCCCCGAGCCCGCCCGGCGCATCCGCTCGCGGATGTCGTCCGGGATGGTCATCCCCGGGACCTCGTTGTGGAGGAACTCGGCGTTGCGGTGGGAGTAGAGGGGCAGGATGCCGACGAGCAGCGGCAGGTCGAGGTGGCGGACCATCGAGAAGAACCGCTCGAGCGTCCTCGGGTCGTAGACGGGCTGCGTCATCACGTACTCGGCCCCCGCCTTCACCTTCTCCTCGAGCCGGCGGACCTCCTTCTCCATGTCCGGCTTGCTCGGGTCGGCCCCGCACCCCACGTGGAGGCCGAGGGCGGGACCGATCAGGTTGCCGGCCAGGTCGCACCCGTGGTTGAGGTGGTCCATGATCCGGATGAGGCCGATCGAGTCCACGTCGTACACGGCGGTCGCGTCCGGGTAGTCGCCGAGCTTGGGTGGGTCGCCGGTGATCGCCAGGATGTTCCGCAGGCCCAGGGCGTGCGCGCCCAGCAGGTCGGACTGGATGCCGAGGAGGTTCCGGTCGCGGCACGTGTAGTGGAGGATGGTGTCGATCCCCACCTTCTCCTGGAGGAGGATGCACAGCGCCTGCGCGCTCATCCGCGCCGAGGCCCGTGGCCCGTCCGCGACGTTGATCGCGTCGATCTCGTTCTCCTTGCACAGCTGCGCGCGCTCGATGAGGGCGCCCGGGTCCGCGCCACGAGGCGGGTCGAGCTCGACCGAGACCACGAACTTGCGCCGCAGCTTTCGGCCGAGGGGGGACTTCGCCTCGGGCGGGAGCGCGGCCGGCGCCTCCTTCGGCCTCGACGGCGGGAGGACCTTCACCTCGGCCCGCGCCGGCTGGTACATGCGGACCGAGCGGACGAGGTCCTTGATGTGCGCCGGGGTCGTGCCGCAGCAGCCGCCCACGACGCTGACGCCCGCCTCGAGGAACCGCCGGGCCCAGGTCGCCATGTACTCGGGCGTGCAGAGATAGACGTATCTTCCTTCGACGAGCGCGGCGGAGCCGGCGTTCGGCATGGCGGAGAGCTTCGCCGTGCGCGCGACCGCCGCCATGCGCTGGACGGTCTCCAGCATCGCCTGCGGCCCCTGGCTGCAGTTGGCGCCGATCAGGGGCACCCCGAGCGCCTCCAGCTCGCGCACGACGTCCTCGGGCCGGTCGCCGTGGATGGTGTTGCCCTCCTCGCTGAAGGTCAGGCTGACCGCCGCCGGCACATCGGTCGTCAGGGAGCGGACCGCGGCCAGCGCCGCCCGGGCCTGGTCGAGCGAGGGCATCGTCTCCAGCAGGAAGAGGTCGACTCCGCCCTCCAGCAGGCCCTCGGCCTGCTCACGGTAGGCCGCCTGGGCGTCCTCCGGCCGCACGTTGCCGATCGGGGCGAGCGGCTTGCCGATGGGGCCGATGGCCCCGGCCACGAGGGCGCGGCCCTTCGCGACCTCGCCGGCGATCCGGGCCCCCTCGCGGTTGATCTTCCGGGTCTGGGACTCGAGCCCGTGCGGGCCGAGCTTGAACCGGTGGGCCCCGAACGTGTTCGTCTCGATCACGTCCGCGCCCGCCTCGACGTACTCAGTGTGGACCTGTCGGACGAGGGAGGGGCTCGAGAGGTTGAGCTCGTCGAAGCAGCGGTTCAGGAAGACCCCGCGGGCGTAGAGCATCGTGCCCATCGCCCCGTCGAACACGACGGTGCCCTCGGCCAGCCGGTCGAGGAACGGCTTCGATCCGGCGGGCGCGTGCTTCTCGCTCATCCGGCCAGTTTAACCCGGCCGACCGGGGTGTGACCCGGCTCACTGCCACCGGGGGGAGGCTGGGTGTGAGGTGCGGCGCGATGGTCCCTCGGCACCAGTCGGCACGGGGCTTGCGGTAAGCGCCGGCGGAGGCCGGCCATGAGGCCAGCCGTGTCTGAAGAGCGGTCACGCTGTCGCGTCGCCCCGGTGCCACGCCTGAAGTGGAACTTCAAGGGGAGATGTGGAAGCCATTGTTCGGGCTATACTTATGGCGCCCGAACGCTTCCGCGACGGCGGGGGTCGGGGAGGGGCTGAAATGAGGCGGAAGGCACGCTGGCTGGGGCTGAGTCTGGCCATCGGACTGATCGCAGCGGGGGCGGGCGCCGGGGAGCCGCCGTTCCGTCGCCGTCGCCGACAACGGCAACACCGCTCCGCCGCACACCAACGGCGCCGTCGGCCCGAACCAGCTCGTGGTGATGCTGAAGAGCCAGATGTCGTCCAGGACTTCGCGCGGCACGCAGGTGGAGCCGGCCACGGACCTCGGTCGTACTTCTGGGCGGGCTACCGGCTCGGGTCCGTCCGTGCCGCCGCGTCGCGCCCCGGGTCGTCTACGACCCGGTCGCCGCGCGCTGGGTCGTTGCCGCCTGCGACAAGCCGGACTCGGGCAACGCGCGGTCCTCCTGGTCGGCGTCTCGAAGACGGCGTCCCGGACCTGCAGACGCCGCTGTCGGACCACTGGTACATGAAGGCCATCGACCTCGACGCCGCGAACGCTCGTGCTGGGCGACGAGTACCCGACATCGGCTTCAGCGCGGACCGGGTCGTCGTCCAGATCAACCTTTACCAGCCGGCACGACGCCTTCTGGGCACGCGGATCTACGTCTTCGACAAGGCCGCGATGTACGGCGGCAACCTGACCACCAGCACGCTTCAGCACCTCGATCGCGACGCCACGCTACGGCGGAGCCCAGGTGCCGGCGGCGACCTACTACGAGACCGCGACGCCCGTCGACGACATCTACGTCCTCCAGGCCTGGGACCCCGCGAGCGCGGAAGCTCCGCCTGTACAAGATCAGCGGGCCCCGCCTTCGACCCCGACCTCGCAGCCGGTCGGCGAGCCGCAGGGCCCCGCCTGGTCGGACGTCGCGCCCGACGTCCCCCTCGTGTCCGACCCCAGACTTCCTGCCGCAGGCGTAGGGACCGACGGGTGCGGCGACTGTCCCGACCCCCTGCACGTGCCGGATCACGCCGGCGACTCGCGCATCCAGAACGTCGTCTACCGGAACGGCTCCGTCTGGGCGGCCCACACGGTCTTCCTCGCCCGCCCCCGACCGCGCCTCCGTGCAGTGGTGGCAGATCGGACCCGACGAGTCCCGGCTCCCGCAGCAGGGCCTGGTCGACGACGCAGGCGGGCAGTCGCACTTCGCCTACCCCGAGCATCGCCGTCAACACGAACGAGGACCTCCTGATCGGCTATTCGCGCTTCAACGCCGGCGCGTACGCCGAGGCCGCCTTCTCCCTCCGCACCGGGGGCGCGGCGGGACAGCTGGGCGCAGGCCACCGTGGAGGTCGGCAAGGCCTGCTACTACAAGGACTTCGGGCGGCCCCACGAACTACTGGGGCCCCTACAGCAGCACGGTCGTGGACCCCGACGACGTCCGGATGTGGACCCTCCAGGAGCACGCGGCGCTTCCGGCCCCTACCGGCTTCTTCAGGGACCGCTGGGGCACGTGTGGGGCATCCTCCCACGCCGCGAGATCTCGATCGCGGACGCTGCGGTCTCTTCGAGGGCGACTCCGGGCACGACGCCGCTGAAGTTCGACGTGGAGCTGAGGGCCGGCCTCACGCAGCCCCTCCCGACTTCGCAGACGGTCACGGTGAGCTGGGCGATCCGGACCGACCTGAGCACGGCGGCGACGCCCGAGGACTACGCGCTGGCGAGCGGGACCCTCGACCTTCGTCCCCGGCGACACGCTGGAGACGATCGAGGTCGCGGTGAAGGGCGACATCAAGCTCGAGCCCGACGAGACGGTCGTCGTCGAGCTCTCCACCCCGACGAACGCCACGATCGCCGACCCGCAGGCCACGGGCACGATCTGAACGACGATCCGCCGCCGCCTCATCTCGATCAACGACGTGCAAGCGGCGGAGGGCACCCCGCCCCCCAGCGGGACGACGCCCTTCCCGTTCGCGTGACGCTGACCAACCCGAGCGCGAGCTCGGTGGGTGTCCACTGGAAGGTCGCGTACGAGCTGCCGGCGGGACCAGGCACGCGGACTGCCGGCGACCTGGGATCGCCGAGGGCGATCGTCGTGTTCACCCCGGCGAGACGCAGAAGCCGGTCGTCGTGCCGGTGAACAAGGACGCCACCCAGGGCGACGGCAGCGAGAGTTCCGCGTGGACCTGTCGGCCCCGACGGGCGGGGCCGGGCTCCTGAGGGGCACCGGCTACGGCCTGATCCTCGACGACGACGAGGCCAACCCGCCCGTGATCGGCCTCGCGGTCGTCTCCGACAACGCGCGAACCGGCTCGCAGTGGGTCAACCCGCTGTGGAGCACGTACGCCGAGCCGATCCTCGTCCGCTTCAAGCGCTCGGGCGCCGGCTGCTCGGCTGCCGACGACCGTCGTCCACGGAAGGCGTGCGGGATTCTCGCGTCACGCCCGAGCCGCCCGAGACGAGCACAGCTCCACGCGGACCTCACGCGCTGGCGAATGGCACGCAGTACTGCTACACGGTCTTCGTGGACTACCGGGACGAGCCCCGGTGACCGTACTCCGCGGGGGTGTCGGCCAAGGGAACGCCATTCGCCCACACCGCGGCCCGGTCAAGTGGAAGTACTCCACCGGCCACCAGCGCGACGCTCCCTCGCGCCGCCCGCGCTCCACATGGGCGGAGGTGCTCGCCCCGTCGAACGACCACCACGTGCACGGGATGGCGCGCGGGCCCGCGGCGGGCGGCACCTGGCCCGCGAACTGGAGCTCGGCCAACCTCGGCTCGGCGGCCCAGGCCCGCTCGCCGATCGTGACCCTCGGGGGCGTGCCGCGGATGTACCTGACGACGCAGGACGGCTGGGTCCACGCGATCCGCGCCGACACGGGCGCGCGGGCTGGGACACCCAGATCGGCGAACGTGGCGTTCACCGGCGGCGGCGCGGCGCCCGCGGCATCTTCACGGCGTACGGCGGGGCCTGGAGCTACATCCTCGTCGGCACCCGGCTGGCATCCGGCAACCGCTTCTACGCCCTCGACCCCGTCACCGGCGCCGTCTTCGACTACTACCCCCAGGTGGGTGACCCGCTCGAGCTCGGGGCCGTCACCTCGATGGCGACCGTGGACTACGCTCTCGGGCAGGTCTACTTCGCGACGTTCAGCACACGCCAGCCAGCAGCACACGCTGTGGTGCCTCAAGCTCGGGCCGCCGTCCAACGCGCTGCAGTTCGGCTGGGCGCACCAGAAGTACGACGACACTCCCGAGCTGGCCGTCCCCGGGCTCGGGAACTTCGACAGCAGCCCGGTGCTCCGCGCGGCGAGAGGCTCTACGTGGTGAACAAGGCCGGCCGGCTCTGGGCGATCGACCGCCGCGAACGGCACATCCTGAGCTGCCTGCTCACGGCGACCGGGGACATCAAGGGCTTCCCGTGCTCGGACCGTACCGCGGCCGCGACATCTACTTCACGACGACCGCCGGGCACGGACAACGTGTGGGCCGTCACGACATGGGCGACGATGTGTGCCCCGGCCCCACGTCCAGCCTCGCAGAAGTGGAAGAACACGGCTTTCAACCCCTCGTGCCGCTCCTGTCGACGGTCCGAGGCGTGGCCGGCCTCTACTTCGGGGACCCAGGACGTGGACACGGGCGACCGCGGCCGGGAGTGCGGCCTCTGGAGTTCGGCTCGACCACGGCGATCCCGTCACGTTCGCTAACGCTCGAGACCCAGGCCCCCGATCATCGGGGCGCCGTCGTTCGACTCCGCAGTACCCAGTGCTGCTCCACGTCGGCAGCGTCCAGGGGCGTCTTCTACGCCGTCGACCTGTCGTTCTAGGAGGCTCCATGCGGCTTCTCATGACCCTCGTCCTCCTCCCGGCGGTGGCGGCGGGCGCCGAGGCGGCGCGCCCGTCACCCGGAGCCACCCGCTGTGCGCGGGCATCCGCGTGACCGCCCCCAACCTGAAGACCCAGCCGCGGGACCTGGTCTTCTCGAGTCGGGAGATGCTGGACCTGCAGTTCCAGTCGCTCCTGCGCCAGGACCTGCAGGGCGACCACCTGCTGCGCTTCAAGGTGTACACGCCGGGCGGTTTCCTCTACCAGGAGATCACGGTCCCCTTCGTGAGCAGCGCGCCGCCGCCGGACGCCTCGGAGCGGGCGGCCCGCACCCGCTCGGGGGCCGCGACGCGCGCGCCGGCGTCCCCGCCGCCCCGCTACGTGCCGGGCTACCCCCGGCCGCTGCCGGTGCAGCGCCTCGTCCCCGTGGTGGGCGACACCCGAGACGCGCACGCAGTACGGCGTGACGACGCTCCTGCCGGTGGCGGGCACGTCGATCACCCTGGGCGGACTGTTCGGGAGATGGACGGTGCAGGCCGTACCTGGACGACCAGTCGAGCCCTTGCGGCCCGGCCGTCCGGTTCACGATTCGCAACTAGGCGGGGGCCGAAGCGGCCCCCTTTCGAAGAGGAGAAGTGCCGATGACACGCGCCTGCAGGCCCCTCACTGCCTGGCGCCGCCTGGCGGTGCCGCTTTGCGCCGCCGCGCTGCTCGCTCCCCGCCCCGCCGGCGCCGACAGCTGCACGACCCTGAGCTTCGGCAGCCAGACGTCCGGCTCGACGCTCTTCAACACCGTCCCCCTGGCGGTGGCGGTCGGCGACTTCGACCGCAACGGCAAGCTGGACGTGGTGACCGCCAACGGGGTCACGAACACCATCAACGTGCTGTCCGGAAGCGGGAACGGCGGGTTCTCCGGCCCGTCCTCGGCGCCCTCGGCCACGGGACCGGTGGACGTCGTCACCGGGGACCTCGATCGCGACGGCAAGCTCGACATCGTCGTCGCGAGCGGGGCCACGACGCAGGTCACCATCCACCAGGGCACGGGAACCGCGACCTACTCGACCGGCTCGTCCTTCTCGGTGGGGGTCAAGCAGAGCCGCATCCTCCTCGCCGACCTCGACCGCGACGGCCGCCTCGACCTCGTCGTCGTCAGCGACGACGCCGACCGCGTCCTCGTGGTCCGGGGGCAGGGCGACCTGACCTTCGGCACCGCGCTGGCGAACATCGACCTCGCCGGAAAGGACCCCGCCGCGGCCGCGGTCGGTGACTTCGATCACGACGGCGACCTCGACCTCGCCGTGGCCCTGAAGGCCTCCGACGAGGTGCGGGTGTTCCTCAACGGCGGCGGGAGCTTCACGGCCGGGCCCGTCCTCGCGGTGGGCGACGCCCCGGACGACGTGTTCGCCGCCGACCTCGACCGGGACGGCTGGCTCGACCTCCTGACCTCGAACGGCGGCACCGGAGACGTCTCGGTCCTCGAGGGCGGGACCGGGGCGAGCTTCACCCCCCAGAACACCGTGCTGGTGACCGGTCAGCTGGCTCGCGTCTCGGCGGTGGACCTCGACCGGGACGGGGCTCTCGACCTCGTGGTCCTCGACGAGACGCCGGCCAGCCCCCGCCTGGTGGCGTTCAAGGGCGACGCGACGTTTCCCTCGGCCTTCGGGACGACGCCCTACGCGGCGGCCCTCGGGCCGACAGCTTCACCCCGTGGCCTCGCCACCGGCGACTTCACCTCGGACGGACGGCCCGACCTTGTCACCGTGCGGTCGGCGTTGACCTCGAACCAGGTCCTGGTCGTCCACAATGCCTCCGGCTCGACCTGCGCCCTCTCGTCCTTCGGCGACGCCCCCAGGTCCTACCCGGCCGGGGACGGGCCGCAGGCGGCGGCGGCCGTCCACCTCGACGGCGACGGGCGCCAGGACCTCGTCGTCGGGAGCTACGCGGGCAGCACGATCACGGTGCTGCTCGGCGCCCCCGGCGGGTTCGGGCCGCCGCAGGCCTACCCGGTGAGCCCCACTCCCCGCGGCGTGGCCACGGCCGACTTCGACTTCGACGGCCACGCCGACGTGGTGGCGGCGCTCGGCGCCGCCGGGAGCGGCAAGGTTCTGCTCCTCCCTGGCGACGGCACCGGTGTCCTCGACACCGGTGCCGGCAGCGTCTCCGTCACCGTGGGCAACAACCTGTCCGCCGTGGCCGCAGGCGACTTCGACGGCAACGGCGCCCCCGACGTGGCGGTGGCGAGCGAAGGCTCGAACCAGGTCTTCTTCCTCCACGGCAACGGGGCGGGCGGTCTCGGCACGCCGATCGCCACCTCCGGTCGGCACCGCTCCCCGCGCCCTCGTGGCCGGCTTCTTCAACGCGGACACCCGTCTCGACCTCGCCGTCGCCTGCTCGGGAAGCGGGAACGTCTGGGTGCTGCTCGGCAACGGCGACGGGACGTTCGCCTTCGGCTCGAGCCCGTCGGTCGGGTCCGATCCCTGGGGCATCACCGCCGGGGACGTCGACGCCAACGGCACGACGGACCTCGTGACGGCGGACCACGGGGCGAACCGCGTGTCGGTCCTGAGGGGCAACGGAAACGGGACCTTCGCCACCGCGCAGGCCTACGCCGTGGACTCCTTCCCCACCGGGGTGGCCCTCGTGCCGGTGGGAGGCAGCGCCCGACCGGACATCGTGGTCTCGACCGCGGGAATCCACACCGTCGACCTGCTCCTCGACGATGGCGCGGGCGGCACCGGGTTCCTGCTCCCCGCCCCGGGAAGCAGCCACCCCGTACGCTCGAGCCCGCAGGCCGTCGTCCCCGTGGATGCGGACGCCGACGGTCTCCTCGACGTGGCTGTCCCTTGCAAGACCTCCGACGCGGTCGTGGTGCTCCTCACGCGGACCCCGTCGCTTCTTCAGGCCAGGAGGGTCGGGGTCGGGGCACAGCCCCTCGGCGCCGCCGCGGCAGACCTCGACCGGGACGGCGATCTCGACCTGGCGGTGGTGAACACGGCGGGCAACTCGGTGTCGCTGCTCTCCAACGACGACGGACTCGGGACATTCCTCCCCTTCGGCCCCGCTCTCGGGGCACCCGGCGGCCCGACCGCCGTCGTGGCCGCGGACTTCGACCGCGACGGCATCCTCGACCTGGCGGCCACCCAGTCCACCGGCACCACCGTGGCGATCTGGCGCGGCCTCGGCAACGGCACGTACGGCAGCCGCCAGGAGTTCTACGCCGGCCCCTACTCCGATGACCTGGCCGCGGCGGACGTGGACCGGGACGGCGACCTCGACCTCCTCGTCACCAACCGCCACCCCGCCGGGAACGGCACCGTCACGCTGCTGCGGAACGTCAGCGTGTCGCCCAGCATCGCCTTCACCGACCCGCTGGCCGCGAACCCCGACGAGGTCTTCACCGTCGGGGAAAGGCCCGAGGCGGTCTTCGTGGCCGACTTCAACCGCGACGGGCGCCTCGACCTCGCCGTCGCGAACGACGCCGGCAGCGCCCAGGACACCCTGACCGTCCTTTTCGGGGACGGCTCGGGGCTCTTCCCGACCTCGGTCACGCTCCCCCTGGTCGCCGCGGACGAACCCGTGTCGCTGACCGGGGCCGACTTCGACGGCGACGGGGACGTCGACCTCGCCGCGGGCCTCTTCGGCAGCGACACGGTGGCCGTCTTCGAGTGGGACCACGCGGCACTGCCCGCACCCCGCTTCCTCGACACTCCAGATCGCATTCCCGCCCCCGACCTCACGCTCTTCGCCGCGGCCGCGGACCTGAACCGCGACGGAAAGACCGACCTCGCGGTGGCGGCCACGGGCCTCAAGGTGCTCCGAGGCAAGGGCTCGCTGGCTCTCACCGATCCTTTCCAGGGGTCGGAGGACTTCGTGGCCGGCCTCTCGCCGAGCTTCGTCGTGGCGGCGGACTGGAACCACGACGGCTGGCCGGACCTCGCGGTTGTGAACAAGAACTCAGACGACGTGTCGATCCTCCTGAGCACCGCCTGCCAGGCCCGGAGCCTCCAGGTCACCGTGCAGCCGGCCGCCTGCGTGCCCGTCTCTCCCTACCTTCTGAATGCGGAGGTCACGGCCCTCGACGACGGGGGCAGCGTGGCCGCGTGCGCCGTCGGCACGGTCACGCCGGCCCTCGTCGGGGGCGACCCTCCGGCGAGCCTCGTCAGCCCCGTCGCGGTGCCGCTGACGAGCGGGGTGGCGTCGTTCACGGGCCTTTCGATCGCCGCCGCCGGCCGGCGCTATCGGCTCGGGTTCTCGGTGCCGGACCTTCCGGACCTGCGCCCGGTGGAGAGCCGCAGCTTCACTCTCGGGCCGCAGCTCGCCATCCAGGGCCCGGCGGAGTTCTGCACCTCCGCCACGTACACGACCGAAGGGAGCTGGGACGAGTACGCCTGGAAGCTGGACTTCGCGCCGCGCACGTTCACGCCGAGCCTCTACCTGAACGTCACCGGCGACAGCCTCACGTCGGGCCTGCACAGGCTGGACGTGGCGACGAGAGTGGACGCCTGCTCGGCCACCGCCACGCGCTCCGTCAACGCCGGATCCTGGGCCTCGACGACGGTCTCGTTCTCGGGTCCGCTCGGCGTGTGCGTGGACTGCGTCGGCGGCACCCTCACCGCGCAGGAGAACGGCGGGGGCTCCATCACGTCCCGGCAGTGGGGCTATCGGACGAAGTCCGGGGCCTCGGAGCCGGTGACTGACATCCCGGGCGAGACCGGGGCGACGTACGTCCTCAAGGGCACCGACTTCCCCGGGCCCGGGAGACTACTGGGTCGTGGTCACCTCGATGCCGACCTGCCCGTCGACGGCCTCGTCGATCTCCAACGAGTTGATGGTCACCGTGTCGGCCCTCGTCGACGAGGGCGAGGTGCAGTTCCTGGCCGTGACGGCCCGCGGCGGCGCGACCGCCCACCAACCGGCTGCAGTGGGTGAACGCGACCGGCCCCTTCACCGTCGACGAGATCTGCATCCGGTGGAACACGGCCGAGCACCACCGGACGACCTGCTCCTTCCCCCTCGTGCCGGACTGCCCCACGGCAGCGCCACCGACGGTCCCGGCTGGCAACGCATCCTGAGCCCGGGCGGAGGCGCCATCGCGTTCTGGGACCACCCGGGCCTCGGCCTCGACCGGGACCACTGCTACGCGGTCTTCGTCCACCAGGCCTCGCCGACGGCGAAGTGGTCGCCGGGGCGGCTCGTCAAGGCCCGGCCGTTCGACGCCACGGGTCCCGTCAAGTGGGCGTACTCGACGGGCGCCACGGCCGTCGTCCCGCCGAGCCTGGGCAAGTTCGGGTCGTGGCGTTGTCGAACGACCGGACGGTGCACTCCGTGGAGCGCGGCTAGCAGCGGCGGCGTCTGGCCCAACGACTGGACGCCGCAGGCCCTGGGCGGTGTCGTCCACACCCGCTCCCCCATCGTGCCGTTCGGAGCGGCCTCGTCACGTTCGGAGCAAGTCCGTCCTCTTCGTCGGCGACGACGAGGGATGGGCGCAGGCCATCGACACGGAGACGGGTCAGCGGTTGTGGGGTACATCTCCCGACTTCGACGGCGTCGACCCCTCGGCCGGCACGGCGCGGATGCACGGGGGCGCCGGGGGCCATCCTGCAGCAGTACGGCGGGCCGCAGGACCTCGTCCTCGTGGGCTCGGCCAACAAGACCGCCCGCCTCGCGAGCCACTTCTACGCGCTGAGCCCGTCCGACGGCAGCACCGCCCCCAGCGTTCGACGGCGATTTCGACGGCAGCGGAGACGCTCGGGCCCGTCCTCGGCTCTCCCGCGGTCGACTACGCGACCGACCGGATCTACTTCGCCTCGAGGCGGCTCTCCACCGGCCTCCCGACGGTGTGGTGTCTCCAGGTCACCGCCTCGTCGCCGCCCCGTTCGCACCGTGCGCCGGCTGGACGGTCCCACCAGGACCTCGGGGAATTCGACACGAGCCCGACCTGCGCAACGGGAGGCTCTACGTCGCCAACGACGCCGTCTACTCGCTCGACGCGGCGCACCGGCGGCGACGCCCGGACGTTCGCGCCCTCGGACGGCCCGGTGAGAGGGCTTCGTGTTCACCGACCGGGACAACAACGATCTCTTCTTCGCCACCACCACGAGGTCTGGAGCCTGTCCGGACGACGGCTCGAGCACCATGACCCAGAACTGGGAGTGGACGACCCTGGGCGACACGAACCCGTCCCTCGTCCTGTACTGGCGGGAGCGAACTACCTCTACGTCGGGGGCCAACGGCACGGCTCTGGCAGCTCGCACCTCGACCACGCCCCGCCCCGAGCTGCGAAGTCGCTGGTCCTGGGCGACGGGAAGGGACGCATCGGCGCGCCTTCGATCGACACGGCTGTCGAGTCCCCGGACAGCTTCCTCCTGGTCGGCAGCGAAGTCGGGCGTCCTCTACGGCGTGAAGGTGCCCTTCTGATGGCGAGGCGCGGGTCTGGCGGCCGCCCGCGGCCCGGGTACACTCAGGGACGTCCCGGGAGGGGTTCAGGATGAGCGAAGGCAGGGACCCGTCGGCCGAGCCGGCCGCGGGCCCGCAGGACGGCCGGCGGCCGTACGAGAAGCCGGCCGTCACCTGGGAACAGCCCCTCGAAGCTGCAGCCGAGCCTGATGAGCGGCTGCGAGAAGCAGGGCGGCGGCGAGCCGACAGTGCTTCGCCGGCATTGCCAGCAGCTGAGGGTGGCCCTGCACCGGCACCCGGACGTCGCCTGGCAGAGGATCGGCGACGAGGTCGTCCTGATGAACCTCGTCCCCGAAGGGCCGCGTCCTCGGCCTCAACCCGACGGGCGCCGCCGTGTGGTCGATGATCGAGGAGCAGGACGAGGACGGCCTCGTGGCCGCGGTGGTCGAGCGATTCGCGATCGACGAGGCGCGGGCCCGCCAGGACGTGCGCGACTTCCTCGCGCTCCTGCGCGAGCGTGGGCTCGTGGTCGAGGGCTGATGGCACTCGACCTGGACGCCCTCCGGCGCGACTGAAGCAGACTGGCCCGCGACCGGGCGCAGCCGATCTCGGCGAGCCTCGAGCTCACCTACCGCTGCAACTGGCGGTGCGTCTTCTGCTACAACCCCCGCCACCACGACGTTCGCGGGCCTCTCCACCGCCGAGTGGCTGGCCGTCCTCGACGGCCTGCGCGAGCTCGGCACGCTCTACGTGACCCTCACCGGGGGCGAGCCCCTCACCCACCCGCAGTTCCTCGAGATCGCCCGCGGCGTGCGGCAGCGCGCGTTCGCCCTGCGCGTCTTCACCAACGGCGCGCTCGTCACCGAGGCGATGGCCGACGCGATGGCGGCGCTGCGACCGATGGCCGTCGAGATGAGCCTCCACGGCGAGAGGGCCGAGAGCCACGACCGCGCCACCGCGACGCCCGGCTCCTTCGACGCGATGCTCCGCGGCCTCGACCGACTCCTCGCCCGCAAGGTCGGGGTCGTGCTCAAGACGCCCGCTCTCCTGCTTCAGCGAGGGAGAGACGGAGCGGCATGAGGCGGATCGCGGAGGAGAGGGGCGTGCCCTGGCGCTTCGACCCCGTCATCACGCCCCGCGACGACGGCGACCCGGGGCCGCTCGCCTACCGAGCCTCGGCGGAGGCGGTCGAGCGGCTCTACCGCCTGCTCAAGGAGGTCGGCCGGCTGCCGCACGAAGAGCGCGCGGAGGGGGGCACGAACTGCGGCGTGGGGCTGACGACGCTCGCCGTCGACCCCGAGGGCAACGTCTACCCCTGCATCCAGTGGCGGCGTGCGCCCCTCGGCAACGTCCGCGAGACCCCGCTGCCGGCGATGTGGGCGGGCTCGGCGGAGCGGCTCGAGGCCGTGTCGGTCTCTCGCGCCGCGAACGACCGGCTGGTCGCGGCCGGCGGTGCCCTCGCCTCCCTCCCCTTCTGCCCCGCCCTCGCCCTCCAGCGGACGGGCGATCCCCTGGCGGTGGAAGAGGGTCACCGGCAGCGGGCCGAGATCGCGGCGCGCCTCCGCCTCGAGCCCGCGTGAGGTTCCGGGCGGGGGGCATCCGATTCTCCGTCGGGCCGGACGCTGCCATCGTCCCGGCGGAGCGCGAGGTGGTGGCGCCTCTCGACCCCGACGACTCCGACGGCCCGCCTCCCGTCCGCGTCGAGCTCCTCGACGCGCCGCCCTGGACGAGCGACGACCCGTCGCTGTTCCCGCGCTGGGAGCCCGCCGTCCAGCGCTGGGCGGGCGACCGGCTCCTCTGCAGCCACGCCCTGTTCACCGCGGAGATCGACCCCTTCACCCCCCGCGCGGGCCTGTTCCGGCGCGAGGAGCGGGCCTATCCGCTCGGGGCCGTGATCCGCACCGCGATGATGGCGCGCCTGCCGGTGATCGGCGGGCTGCCTCTTCACGCGGCCGGCATCGTCGCCGACGGACGGGCCATCGCGTTCTTCGGTCCGTCCGGGGCCGGCAAGTCGACGTTGGCCGCGACCGCCCCCTCCGCGGTTCTCTCGGACGAGCTCGTGGCGGTGGCGCCGGGGAGACCCTTCGCGCTGGTGCGCTCGGGGTTCTGGGGGGAGGGGCGCGAGAGCGGCCGCTGCGGACCGGCGCCCCTCGTCGCCCTCGTCGACCTCGCGAAGGGGACGGCCTTCCGCCTCACGCGACTGCGCCCCGCGGAGGCCGCGGGCCGGGTGCTGGCTTCGACCCCCGTCCCGCTCGCGACGCCGCTCTGGTCATGCGCCCTTTCGGTCGTCGCCGAGCTCGTGCAGCGTGTGCCCGTCTACCGGATGGAGTGGACCCCCGCCGAGCCGCCGTGGGAGCGGCTGGCGGGGGCGCTCGCCGAGGCTACTGCACGTACTTGACGCCGCAGCCGTAGGGCGGGCTGGTCGCGACGGTGACCGCCTTGCCCGCCGTCATCTCGGCGAGCGCCGCCGCCACGTGGTTGCGGGCGGTGGCGATGTCCGCCTGGTCCGTCGAGGGCTTGTCGTCGATCCCGCCGGCGTACGCGAGGGCGCCCTTCGCGTCGACCACGTACATGTGCGGGGTGGTCTTCGCGCCGTAGACCTTGCCCACCTTGCCGTCGTGGTCGAGCAGCACCGCGGTCGCCGCGCCCCCCTTCTCCTTGACGAGCGCGTTGGCCTTCGCCCCGTCCACGAAACCCTGCTTGCCGGGGGCGGAGGAGCTGACGGTGAGCCACACGACGCCCTTCGCCGTCCACTCCTTCTGCAGCTTCTGCATGTTCCCGCTGCCGTAGTGCTTGCCCACGAACGGGCACTCGTAGTTCCACCACTCGAGCACGACCACCTTGCCCCCGAAGTCGGCGAGCGAGCGGGCCTTGCCGTTGCTGTCGGTGAGCGTGAAGGCCGGGGCGGCCTGGCCCACCACGGCCTGGGCGGCGGCGGGAGCGGCGGCGGCGAGGGCGAGGACGAACGCGAGTCTTCTCATGGCTCTGTCTCCTGTGTGATCGAGGCTCGGGCGGCACCGGGGACGAGGGGAGCGTCCACCTCGAGCGCGACGGTCCCCCGGGTCGTCTCGGCGACCAGGACGCCGGCGAGACGCGCCGCCGGCGTGCCGTTCGGGTCGCGGGCGAGGGTGAGGCGGTGGCCGGCGCCATCGCGCACCAGCTCCTGCGGCTTCGCGTGGTCGAGCAGCCCCTGCGTCACGGGGTAGAAGTAGGCTCCCGTCAGCTCCGCCGAGCGGGGCGGGCGCAGCACGAGACGGTAGACCGGGCCGCTGGCCGACGCCGAGAACCGCCATGCCGGGTCCTTCCCGGGCAGGCGCCGGCGGGCCTCGGCGACGAGTGCGGCGTGCGGCCCGGGCACGGCCTCACCCCGCACGGGCAGAGTCAGCGACAGCTCGGCCTTCCCCGGCACGCAGGTCTCGCGGCACTCGAGCCAGTCGACGCGGCCCGCGATCCGCACCTCGCGGCCGGCGATCGACGGGGGCACCCGGATCTCGACGGGCAGCAGCACCTCGTGCTCGTAGCCGTAGCTGACGAGGGGACCGGTCGCGAAGCGGATGGGGTAGGGCCAGCCGACGTCTCCAGCCTCGAACCCCGACGGCAGCTGCCACCGCACGCGCGTCGGCAGCCCGGAGTCGCCGGGATTGCGCCAGTAGGTGTGCCACCCCTTCTCCATCTCGAGCCGGATGCCGACGGTGAGCGCCTGGCCGGGGCGGACCGCGTCCGTCTCCGCGACGAGGGACGCCCTCACGTGCGAGCCGACCGGCCCGTCGGCACGAGCCGCCCCCGCCGCGAGCGTCGCGGCGAGCGCGGCGACCGCCGACACCTGTCCGCAACGACGGCGAAGGGGAGGCATCGAGGGGAGCCTACCTCAACCCCCATCCCCGGGTCCGTCAAGAAAGGCAAAAACCGCGGGGGCGGGCGGCCAACTACGCGAGCCCCAGGATCCCCGGGTCGAGGCGGAGGGCGCCGGCACGGGCCTTCTCCTCGATGAGCTTTCGGACCGTGCCGTACTCCGCCCCCGGCACCGGCAGCTTGAAGGACGCGCGGCCCCGCCGCGGCTGCAGCAGCAGGACGACGATCTGCGGCCTCTCCACGAACGCGATCCGAGCCACGTCGCCCCACCGCAGGAAGCCGCGGTGCGCCCAGACGCCGTCGCGGTAGAGGCCCAGGCGGATGCGCCGCGCCAGGGGCACGAGGCCGAGGAAGTAGACCGCCATCAGGCCGAGCCCGACCACGTGGAGGAGCGGCCGGCCCATCCAGGCGTTGAAGGCGGCCGTCGCCGCGCCCAGCAGGCCGAGCAGGAACAGCCAGGGCAGCTGGGCCGGCGCCGGTGCCGGCCAGGTGATGAGGGCGGTGGGGGCCACGCGCCGGTAGCGAAGGTAGCCGGCGATCCCCCGCGCGAGCTGGACCGCGAAGTAGAGGCCGAGGCCCACGAGGCCGACGTCCACGAGCCGCTGCTGGAGGGGAGGCAGCACGCAGGCGCCGCCCTACTCCCCCGACAGAGCCTGCTCGACGTCCGCCACCAGGTCGCCCGCGTCCTCGACCCCCACCGAAAGCCGCACCATGCCGGGGTCGATGCCCGCCTCGCGCAGCGCCTCCTCGGGCAGGCCGTGGTGCGACGTGTGGACCGGCAGGCTCGCCAGCGACTCGACGCCCCCGAGGCTCGCCGCGCGGGCGACGACACCGAGGCGGTCGTAGAAGCGCTCGGCCGCGGGGAGACCGCCCTCGAGAACGAGCGTCACCATCCCACCGAAGGCGCGCATCTGGCGTTGCGCGACGGTGTGGCCGGGGTGGGAGGCGAGGCCCGGGTACAGGACGCGGCGGAGCGCCGGGTGGCCCTCGAGCCGGCGGGCGAGCGCGAGGGCGTTCTCACACTGCCGCTCGACGCGCAGGTGCAGGGTCTTCATCCCCCGCAGGACGAGGAAGGCGGCGTGGGGGTCCATGCACCCGCCGAGGACCCGCATGACCGACCGGGCGGCCTCGATCCGGGCCGAAGGCCCCGCCAGGGCCCCCCCGATCACGTCGCTGTGGCCGGCCAGGGCCTTGGTCAGGCTGTGCATGACGAGGTCGGCGCCCAGCGCGAGCGGCTGCTGGAGGTGCGGGGTGGCGAAGGTGTTGTCGACCACGACCACGAGGCCGCGCGCGTGCGCCGACGCGCACACCGCCTGGAGGTCCACCACGTCGAGGGTCGGGTTGGTCGGGCTCTCGAGGACGAGGACCCGGCTGCTCTCGCCCGCCACGCGGTCGACCCGCTCGAGCTGCGCCGTCGGAACGAAGCGCGCCCTGACGCCGAGGCGCGGCAGGAACCCGGTGAGGAGCCTCACGGTCCCGCCGTACAGCGAGGCGCTCGCGAGGATCTCCTCGCCGCTGCCCACCAGGGACAGGAGCGCCGTCGTCATGGCCGCCATGCCGGAGGAGAGGGCGAGCGCGGCCTCCGCCGTCTCGACCGCGGCGAGCGCCTCCTCGAGCTCCCTCACGGTCGGGTTGGCGTAGCGCGTGTAGAGGAAGAGCTCCTCGTCGCCCTCCAGGTAGCGGCGCATCTGCGCCGCCGAGGCGAACGCGAAGGTGGAGCTCTGGACGATGGGCACGGCGAGCGGGCCGGGGCGCGCCGCGCGCCGCCCGTGCACCGCCCTCGTCCCCGGCCCGCGATCGCTCACAGTTCCCCTCCCCCGGGACGCCCGCGGCCCCGGGCCTAGAGCCCGACCGGCTGCGTGTCGCGGTACTTCCCTTCCTCGCGCTGCGGGATCGGCGACTGGCCCACGACCGGCTCCACGAACTGCCGGTAGGCGTCGCGGAAGCCGAGCTCCAGGAGGTCGTCCGTCGTCTGGAGGACCTCGGTCGCGGGGTCGCACGTCCCGTCGAGCTCCATCGGCCCGAGGGCCCGGTGGTCCGGCCGGATGACCCAGAGGTCGACCTCGTCGTGGAGGAGGCCGATCTCGTCCGCGGCCCGACGCTCGAGCGCGCGCACGGTCGCGTCGATCCGCGCGAGCGGTCCCCGGCGGCGGGCGAGCGGGGCCGCCACCTCGGGGACCCCGGTCACGACGATCACCTGCTCCGCCCCGGCGGCGAGGGCCTCGGCGATCCCGCTCCCGCCCACGAACGTGGCGTCGGTCAGGCGGTGCGTCTCGCCGCCGTGCAGAGCACCCCTCGGGAAGGCGACCCGGCGCAGCGGCATCGCCATCGGGCACAGGAGGCCGGTGGCCAGGGCGTCGAAGAGCAGCACGCCGTGGCCCGGCGCGCGCAGGTCCACGGAGCCCGCGAGCGCCGTCGCCCGGGCCCGCTCCTGGCCGTCCCGGAGCACGGTGAAGCAGAGCGCCTCCCCCCGGTCCAGGTCGGCCGTGCGCAGCACCAGCTCGCGGAAGCCGGGCTCCCCCAGGTTCTCGGCGAGGAGCGCCACGTAGCGGCGGCCCAGCTCGGCCTCGCTCGGCGGACCGCCCGAGAGCGCCGCGCCGCGGGCGATGTCCCACAGGCCCCGGCGGAGCCGGTCCAGGCCGCGGTCGGCGTCGAGAAGCGACTCGAAGGCCTCGGCGAAGCGCCGCCGGTCGCGGAGGTATGCGACCGCCGCCGTCCCGATCGCCAGCATGGCGAGGGCGAACACGGGCACCGCCTGCGCCGCGAGGTAGGGGCCGCTCAGGGCCTCGGGCGCGACCCACAGGAGGGAGAGCGCCCGCGAGGCGACGCCGGGCGAGACCCGGTCGGCGATCAGCAGGAGCGGGAAGAGGACGCCGAGCAGGACGCCGAGCAGCACGGGGAGCGCGAAGATGGCGAAGGAGGTGCCGACGAGAGCGAGCGCGAGGCGGACGGTGGGCCGCACCCGGTAGAACGAGCTCCAGCGCACGCCGTCCCAGAAGCCGCCCTTGCCATGGAGCTTCGGCCCGCCCCCGACCGCCGCGTAGGCCGCGGAGACGACCCCGATCCCGGAGCCGACCACGAGGTCGATCTTCACGCCGGTCTCGTCGAGGGCGCTCAGCACGCCCGCGTGGTAGGCCCCCGTCGAGCCGGCGCCCGTGAAGACGAGCGCCGTGCGCCGCTTCGGCGAATAGTCCCTCACGCCTCCCCCCGGGTGGACCCTACGTTATCACCGCGCTCGGCGACGGCGAAGCGCGGGGGCAGCGCCGCGCGGACGGCCGCGACCAGCGCGTCGCGGTCCTCCCCGCACGGGGCCACCCAGGAGGCGCGGCCCCGCGGGCCGCGCAGCCACCCCCCGAGCCACGGCCAGTCGTCGGGGCCGTCGGCCTCCGGCCAGGCGAGCCGGGCCACGGCCACTTCGAGCTCGGCCGGCGGGACCGTCACTGCCGCGTCCTCGAGGACGCGCCCCCGGCGTACCGGGAAGAGGCCGACCTCGCGGCGCCCCGCGTCGACGATCACCGCGCGCACCGCGTCCACCGCCGACACGACCGGGGGCACGGCGGCGGGCGCGCCGTCTCGCGCCGACGGGTCGCCGAGCCACGCCGCCGCCCGCACCGCCAGGGCGCGGTACTGCTCCTCGCCCACGCGGGCGAGACAGGGCGCCATGCACGAGCGCACCTGCGCGTAGAGGCAGCCCAGGCCCAGCGGCAGGGCGGGGTCGGGCTCGAACGCGAAGTCGCACGGGCGCAGCGGGAAGAGGCGGTGCAGGGCGTCCCGCGCCTTCTCGGCCGCGCGCCGGTCGCGGAAGGGGCCGAAGAGCGGGCCACCCTCGGCGCCGCGCACGCTCGCCCGGGGGAAGCGCTCGGACGGGTCGAGGTGGAGGAACGCCGGCGGCTTGAGGTCTCGGCGCGACGCGACGGGGACGAGGGGCGCCACGAGCCGCTCGTAGAGCAGCCGTTGCCGAAAGGCCCCGTCCGCTTCGACCCAGCCGATCGCGGTGGCGATCCCGGCGAGGTTCGTCCGGGGCCGCCGCCCGGGAGCGGCCGGCCTCCCGAGGCCGAGGTGCGAGCCGGCCCACCGCCGCAGGTTGGACGCGGTGGCGACGAGCAGGCTCCGGCCCTCGGGGCCGAGGATCTGGCCGACGCCCGGGGCGGAGGGCACCCTCGCGAGCGCCCCCGCGACATCGCCGGCGAGGGGGACGAAGGCGAGCGCGAGCGGGCTCACGCCGACGGCTGCTCGCTCGCCTGCTCGTGGATGGTGACGAGCTTCGTGATCTCGTACGACTTCGTCCCCGAGGGGACGCGCACCTCGACCGAGTCGCCCTCCTCGTGCCCGAGGAGGCACTTCCCGATGGGCGAGGAGGGCGAGATCCGGCCGATCGTGGGGTCGGCGTCCTCGGGGACCACGATCTCGAAGACGACCTCCTCGCCGGTGTCCTCCTGGCGGACCGTGACGGTGGAGCCGAGGCCGACCTTGTCCCGCGGGATGCGGTCGAGGTTCACCATGTTGAGGGCGGCCAGCCGCCGGTGCAGCTGCGCCACCCGGGCCTGGAGAAAGCTCTGCCTCTCCTTGGCCGACTTGTACTCGGCGTTCTCGCGGAGGTCTCCGTGCTCGCGGGCCTTCAGGATCTCCTTGGGCAGGTGCACCCTGAGCTCGTAGTCGAGCTGCTGGATCTCGTCCTGAAGCCTTTTCTTGAGATCGATCATGATTTCCCGGGGTAGCGTCGCCCCGGCCGGGGCGAACGTCCGGTGATATTATCACGCCTCTTCCCGCCGATGCCCGCCGACGAGACGCTCCGCAGCCGAGACAACCCGCTCTACAAGCGGCTTCGCGCGCTCAAGGAGCGCGGGGGGGACCGAGAGCTTTGCCTGCTCGAGGGTCCCAAGCTCGTCCTCGAGGCGCTCGCCGCCGGGATCGTCGTGGCGGAGGCCGCCACCTCGCCACGGGCCGAGGCCTCGCCCGCCGGAGCCGCCGCCCTCTCGGCCCTGCGCGGTCGCGAGGTGCCGGTGCGGAGGCTCACCGCGGAGCTCTTCGCCTCGCTCTCGGAAGCCGAGACGTCGCAGGGCGTGCTCGCCCTGGCGCGCCGCCCCGCTCTCGAGGAGGAACGGGTCTTCCGCGGCACACCCCTCGTGGTCGTGGCGGACGGGGTGCAGAACCCGGGCAACCTCGGCGGCCTGCTGCGCACGGCCGAGGCCGCCGGGTCGAGCGGTGCGATCCTGACCACGGGGTGCGCCGACCCCTTCTCGTGGAAGGCCCTGCGCGGCTCGATGGGAAGCGCGTTCCGCCTCCCCCTCCTCCGCGGGCTCGCCATCGAGCAGGCGCTCGACGTGCTCGAGGCACGCGGGGTCGCGGTGCTCGCCGCCGCCGCCGACGGCGAGCGTCGCTACGACGAGGCCGACCTGCGGGGGCCGGTGGCGCTCGTGGTCGGGAGCGAGGGCGCCGGCCTCCCGGCGGCGGTGCGCCGGCGCGCCGCCGCCCGCCTGCGCGTTCCCCTCGCGGGGCCGGTCGAGAGCCTGAACGTCGGCGTGGCGGCGGCGCTCGTGCTGTTCGAGGCGGCTCGCCAGCGCGGTTTCCGCGGGGCGGGGGGATGAGGATGGCGCGACCGCGAGAGGAAGGAACGGGGTCGCTCTTTCCCGAGGACCGGCTCTCCAGGGGGCGGGACCGGGAGGTCCCGGTCGGCGAGCCCCGGCCCGACGCTCCGCTCGCCGACCGGGTGAGGCCACGCACCCTCGACGAGATCCTGGGGCAGGAGGAGGTGCTCGGCCCCGGCCGGCCGCTCCGGCGGGCGATCGAGCAGGACCAGCTCCGCTCGCTGATCCTGTGGGGCCCGCCGGGCTCGGGCAAGACCACCCTCGCGTTCGTGATCCGCCGCCTCACGAAGGCGCACTTCGAGGCGATGAGCGCCGTGCTCTCCGGGGTCAAGGAGGTGCGCGAGGTCCTGCGGGCGGCCGAGGAGCGGCGCCGCCGCGAGGGCCGGCGCACCGTCGTCCTCATCGACGAGATCCACCGCTTCAACAAGGCGCAGCAGGACGCCCTCCTCGCCCACGTCGAGTCCGGGGACATCGTCCTCATCGGGGCCACGACCGAGAACCCCTCCTTCGAGGTGAACGCGGCGCTGCTCTCCCGCTCCCGGGTCGTGGTGCTGAAGCCCCTCGGCGGGGAGGAGCTCGTCCGGGTCCTGCGCCAGGCGCTCGCCGACCCGGAGCGCGGCCTCGGCTCCTGGCAGGCCGGGGTCGCGGAGGACGCCCTCGCCTTCCTCGCCGGGGCCTCGGACGGCGACGCCCGCACCGCCCTCAACGTGCTCGAGCTGGCGGTCACGACCGCGCCGCCCGGGCGCCGACGGGCGGCGGCCGGTGGACCTCCCGGCGATGCAGCAGGCCTTCGCCCGCAAGGCGCTCCTCTACGACAAGGCCGGCGAGGAGCACTTCAACGTCATCTCGGCCCTGCACAAGTCCATCCGCAACTCCGACTCCGACGCCGGCCTCTACTGGCTCGCGCGGATGATCGAGGCGGGCGAGGACCCGCTCTACGTCGCCCGGCGCCTCGTGCGCTTCGCTTCCGAGGACGTGGGCATGGCGGACCCCCAGGCGCTCGTGGTGGCGATGGCGGCGCAGCAGGCCGTTCACTTCATCGGCCTGCCGGAGGGCGCTCTCGCCCTCGCCGAGCTGGTCGTCTACCTCGCCGCGGCGCCGAAGAGCAACGCCCTCTACGTGGCCTACGGGGAGGCGGCGAGAGACGCGCTCGAGACGCGGGCAGAGCCGGTGCCGCTGTGGATCCGCAACGCCCCCACCGGGCTCATGAAGGACCTGGGCTACGGGAAGGGCTACCGCTACGCGCACGACGAGAGCGAGGGAGTCGCGGGGATGGAGTGCCTCCCGGAGGGGCTGGCCGGGAGGCGGTACTACCGCCCGACCGACCGCGGCCGGGAGAAGGACGTCGCGGCCCGGCTCGAGGCCGCCCGGCTCATACGCGAGCGGAAGAAGGCTCCACCGGGCCGAGGTTGAACGTCTCCAGGGGGGCGGGCCGGGCCAGCAGGTACCCCTGGCCGTAGTGCAGGCCGAGGTCGACGCAGGCCTGTTGCTCGCCCTCGCGCTCGATGCCCTCGGCGATGATCAGGGAGTCCATCTTGTCCGCGAACGTCTTGAGCGCCCGCGCCATCTCGCGCTTGACGTGGACGCGGTCGATGTCGCGCACCAGCTGCATGTCGAACTTCAGGTACCGCGGGTTGAGGTGGGCGATCTTCTCGAGCCCGGAGTAGCCGGCCCCGATGTCGTCCACCGCGATCGAGAACCCGATCTGCGTGAAGTTCTGCAGCGCCTCGACGAAGAGGGTGTAGTTCTCGATCGCGTACTGCTCGCTCACCTCGAGCACGATCCGCTCGGGCGAGAGTCCCAGCCCCTCGAGCAGGTGGATGAGGCTCGCCCCCTGGAAGTCGGGGTCGTACATCGAGGCCGGTACCACGTTGATGAAGAGGTGGTGCGGCGCGGGCAGGGCCTGGGCCGTCCGCAGCGCGCGGCGCCGGCAGTGCCGGTCGAGCTCGAAGACGAGGTCGGAGGCGGCGGCGGCCTCGAACAGGTTGACCGGGCTGTGCTGCTGGGTCCCGACCGGGCCCCGCGAGAGGGCCTCGAAGCCGAGGAGGCCGCCCCCGTGCAGGTCCACGATGGGCTGGAAGACGGTCGTGATCTGGTCCCCGAGCAGCACGTCCTGGAGCCGGCAGCGCGTGTGGAAGTCGGCCTGCCTCCTCTGGATTCGGACGCTCTCCCACGCCTCGTTCACGAGCCGGGCCACGACCCGCTCGGCCATGATGAGGGGGTTGTGGAAGACGACGGCGAAGCCCGCGGTGACCCGGCGCTTGCCGCGCAGGTAGGGGGACTTGAACGCGGCGAGCTTGCGGTTGAGCTGCTCGTCCACGCGCTGGCAGATCGACTCGAGGTCGGCGATCCGCGGGCGGCTCACCCTCTCGCCCCGGCGCGGCGAGAGGAAGAGCAGGAAGGCGTTGCCCCCGCGCTCGTTGAGCGCCAGCATGTCGGTGGTGCGCACCTCGGCGCCCTGGAGCTCGCGGACGAGGCCGCTCACGACCGAGAGAACCTGCTCGAAGGCGAGCGAGCCGTAGTCGTGCTCGACCTGGGCGAGGTCCGAGGCGTCGATCAGCACGAGGCCCAGGTGGCCGTTCTCGCGGAGCTGCTCGGTCAGCTGGTTCAGCCGCTCGTGGTAGGTCGGGATCTCTGAGTACAAGCCGCGCCTCTCCAACCGGTTGAAGGGCCGCCGATCGGGGCATTATAGCCGCGACGGCCGTGGCCGGGGAGTCAGCGCGGCCGGCGGATCTTCAGGAGCGAGCCGGCGGCGCCCCCCAGGGCGCCGGTGGCCACCGTCCAGGCCACCCAGATCGTCGTCTGGGGGAGGAGGCCCGTCCACAGCCAGACTCGCAGCGGCGGCATCGTGCCGAAGCCGGGAGCCCGCGCGTCGTAGTGGGTCCCCCAGGCCTTCCACATGGCGAGGGCCATGACGAGCGCGACCGGGAGCCGCGCGGCGTACGCGTAGGCGAGCAGGGGCCGGCCCAGGGCCGGCCAGGCGGCGAGGGCGGCGACGGCGACGCCGAGCGCGACGATGGCCCAGAGGGCCATGGTGGACGTGACCGACGGGCGGATCAGCCGCTCGCCGAGGGTCCCGAGGAGAAAGCCCAGGGCGAGCGCCCCCGCCGGGACGCCGAAGGCCCGCGCCGGGTGAGGCGAGGCGACGCCGGCCCTCGCGAGCCGCCAGCCGAAGTACGCGCCGACGATCGGGGCCAGCCACGTGATGCCGAGCGGCGACAGCCCGCCGCCCGCCAGGCGGCTGAAGGTCGCGGGCGACCAGCCCCGCAGCTCGCCGACGAGGCGCAGGGCCGTGACGGCGAGGGTGAGGAGCGCCGGCCACAGGACGAGGCCCACGGTCGGCGGGGCCGGCGCGCCCGCGGCCGGCCGGCGGCTCCGGGAGGGAGCCGCGGCGCCCCGGCCCGGCGCCGAAGGCCTCGGGCCGACGGGCATCGTGGGCACGCCCCTGAGCGGCCGACCGGTGACGGTGTCGCGCCTGTCGATGGCCACGGTGGGGTTACCGGGAGAAGTCCTCGACCGACGGGCAGGTGCAGAAGAGGTTGCGGTCGCCCCAGGTGTTGTCGATCCGCGCCACCGGCGGCCAGAACTTCGCCTCCTTCACCCACGGCGCGGGAAAGGCCCCCTGCTCGCGCGTGTAGGGACGGCCCCACTCCTCGGCGGTGACCGCGCGGGCGGTGTGGGGCGCGCGGCGCAGGGGGCTCTCCTCCGCCCTCACCCGGCTCTCCTCCACGTCGCGGATCTCCTGCCGGATCGCGATCATCGCGTCGCAGAAGCGGTCGAGCTCCGCCTTCGACTCGCTCTCGGTCGGCTCGACCATGAGCGTCCCCGCCACCGGCCACGACATGGTCGGGGCGTGGAAGCCGTAGTCCATGAGCCGCTTCGCGACGTCCTCCACCTCGATGCCGGCCTTCTTGAAGCCGCGCCCGTCGAGGATGAACTCGTGCGCCACGCGCCCCGAGGCGCCGGTGTAGACGATCGGGTAGTGGGCCTCGAGCCGCTTCGCCATGTAGTTGGCGTTGAGGATCGCCACCTGGGTGGCCTTGCGGAGCCCCTCGGCCCCCATCGTACGGATGTAGACCCAGGAGATGCACAGGATGCCGGCACTCCCCCACGGCGCCGCCGCCACCGAGCCGTAGCTCCTCTCCCCGCCCACCTTCACGACCGGGTGGCCGGGGAGGAACGGGGCCAGGTGGGACGCGACCGCGATCGGGCCCACGCCGGGGCCGCCCCCGCCGTGCGGGATGCAGAAGGTCTTGTGCAGGTTCAGGTGGCAGACGTCGGCGCCGATGTCGGCGGGCCGCGTCAGGCCCACCTGCGCGTTCATGTTGGCCCCGTCCATGTAGACCTGCCCGCCGTTCTCGTGCACCGCGCGGCAGATCTCGCGGATCGCCTCCTCGAAGACGCCGTGGGTCGAGGGGTAGGTGACCATCAGCCCGCCGAGGGCCGCCTTGTTCTGCTCGGCCTTCTGCCGAAGGTCGGCCACGTCGATGTTCCCCTGGGCGTCGCAGGCCACCCCCACCACGCGGAAGCCGGCCATGACCGCGCTCGCCGGGTTCGTGCCGTGGGCCGAGACCGGGATGAGGCAGACGTCGCGGTGGGCGTCGCCGCGGCTCCGGTGCCAGGCGCGGATGGTCAGGAGACCCGCGTACTCGCCCTGGGCCCCGGAGTTGGGCTGCAGCGAAACCGCGGCGAAGCCCGTCACCTCCGCCAGCCAGCGCTCGAGGTCGGCGAACATCTCGTGGTACCCGCGGGCCTGGTCGGCCGGCGCGAACGGGTGGAGCTTCCCGAGCTCCGGCCACGTCACCGGGAGCATCTCGGACGTCCCGTTGAGCTTCATGGTGCACGAGCCGAGCGGGATCATCGAGTGCGCGAGCGAGAGGTCGCGAGACTGCAGCCTCTGCAGGTAGCGGAGCATCTCGTGCTCCGCGTGGTACCGGTTGAAGACGGGGTGGGTGAGGAAGGCGCTCGCCCGCGCGTGCGGCGCGGGGACGGTCACCTCCAGCTCCTCCGCCAGCTGCTCGGGCGTGAACGCGACGGGCTTGCCGGCGAAGCACGCGAGGAGCGCGGCGATCTCCGCGGGGAGCGTCGTCTCGTCGAGGGCGACGCCCACCGAGCCGTCGTCGTAGGCGCGCAGGTTGATGCCCCGCGCGAGCGCGCGGCCCAGGATCTCCTTCCCCTGCGCGGGGGAGGTCCGCACGCGCAGGGTGTCGAAGAAGGGGGCGCGGCCGGCGTCGAAGCCCAGCCGGCGCAGGCCCAGCTGCAGCACGCGGGCGAGGGCGTGGACCCGGCGGGCGATCGCGCGCAGGCCCTCGGGGCCGTGCCAGACCGCGTACATCGACGCCATGATCGCGAGCAGGGCCTGGGCGGTGCAGATGTTGCTCGTGGCCTTGTCGCGCCGGATGTGCTGCTCGCGGGTCTGGAGGGACAGGCGGAACGCCGGGCGGCCCTCGGCGTCCTTCGAGACGCCGATCAGCCGGCCGGGCATGTGCCGCTTGTGCTCGTCCTTCGTCGCGAAGAAGGCGGCGTGAGGTCCCCCGTAGCCCATCGGCACGCCGAAGCGCTGCGCCGACCCGAGCGCCACGTCCGCCCCGAGCTCCCCGGGCGAGCGCAGGAGCGTGAGCGCGAGGAGGTCCGTCGCCATCACGAGGAGGGCGCCCGCGGCGTGGGCCCGGTCGGCGAGGCCCGCGAAGTCGTGAACGACGCCGTCCGTGGCCGGGTACTGGACGAGGACGCCGAAGAGCCTCTGGCCGGCGAAGTCGATCGACTCGACCGGGCCCACGTGGACGCGGATGCCGTGCGGCTCCGCCTTCGTGCGGACGACCGCGATCGTCTGGGGGTGGCAGTCCTCGGCGACGAAGAAGCCGTCGAGCCCGGGCTTCGCCACCGCGTGGCACAGGGTCATGGCCTCGCCGGCGGCGGTGGCCTCGTCGAGGAGAGACGCGTTGGCGAGGGGCAGGCCCGTGAGGTCGACCACCATCGTCTGGAAGTTGAGCAGCGCCTCGAGGCGGCCCTGGGAGATCTCGGGCTGGTAGGGCGTGTACTGCGTGTACCAGCCGGGGTTCTCGAGGACGTTGCGCAGGATGACCGCCGGCGTGTGGCAGTCCTGGTAGCCCATGCCGATGAAGGAGCGCCAGACGCGGTTCTCGCCCGCCTTCTGCCGCAGCTCGGCGAGGGCCTCCTCTTCGCTCAGCGGGGCCGGCAGGTCGAGCGCGCGCCCGAGCCGGATCCCGGCCGGCACGGTCTGCGCCACGAGGGCGTCGAGCGAGGCGAGGCCGAGGGTCTTCAGCATCTCGGCGATCTCGGCGTCGCGGGGGCCGACGTGGCGGCGGACGAAGTCGGCGGGCGGCGCGAGCAGGGCGCCGGCCGGAGTGGCGGTCAGGGGACGGGGATCGGACACGGGTTTCCTCTCGTTCTGGGGCGGCGGGAACGGCTGCGGCTTGGCCGGGGACGGCGCGTGTTCTACTTCGCCTCGCTGTCCACGAGGGCCTGGTAGGCGGCGGCGTCCAGCAGCGCGCCGACGCCGGCCGGGTCGGTGATCTTGAGCACGATCATCCACGCCGCGCCGTGCGGGTCCTTGTTGATCGTCTCGGGCTTCGCGGCCAGGGGCGCGTTCACCTCGACGACTTCTCCCGCCACCGGGGAGTAGAGCTCCGAGACCGCCTTCACCGACTCGACGGTCCCGAATTGCTCGCCCGACTTCAGGGCGCGCCCGACCTCGGGCAGCTCGAGGAAGACGACGTCGCCGAGCTGCTTCTGCGCGTAGTCGGTGATCCCGACCCGACCGCGCTCACCCTCGACGTGAATCCACTCGTGGTCCTTCGAGTAGCGAAAATCCTGGGGGTACATGGCGCCTCCTGGCTCAGCGCGGACGCTTGTAGAAGGGGGTGGGCACCACCCGGGCTGCCGTCCGGCGGCCACGGATCTCGACTGCGATCTCCGTGCCCACCGCCGCCCGGGCCGCGGGCAGGTAGCACAGGCCGATGCTCTTCTGGAGGAACGGGGCGAAGGTCCCCGACGTCACCGCCGAGACGACCTCGCCGTCGAGCACGACCGGGTAGCCGTGGCGCGGGATCCCCCGCTCGACCATCTCGAAACCGACGAGCTTGCGGGGAGCCCCGCTCGCCTTCTGCTCCGTGAGCACGGCCCGGCCGTTCAAGTCGCCCTTCGCCTCGTCGAGCGAGACGATCCAGCCCAGCCCGGCCTCGATCAGGGTGGTCGTCTCGTCCATGTCGTTCCCGTACAGCATCATGCGGGCTTCGAGTCGGAGGGTGTCCCGGGCGCCGAGGCCGGCCGGGAGGAGGCCATGGACCTTGCCCTCCGAGGCGATGCGGCGCCAGAGCGCGGCCGCGTCGCCCGGGGCGACGAAGACCTCGAAGCCGTCCTCGCCGGTGTACCCGGTGCGGGCCACGATCGCGTCGCGGCCCTCGACCTTCCCCTCGGCGAAGTGGTAGAAGGCGACGGTCTTGAGGTCGATCGGGGTCAGCCCCTGGAGGATGGCTTCCGCCTTCGGCCCCTGGAGGGCGAGGAGGGCGAACTGGTCGCTCAGGTTGTGCAGCCCGCAGCCCGACGGGTGCTGGGCGAGCAGCCACTGCCAGTCCTTCTCGATGTTGGCGGCGTTGACGACGACGAGGAAGCGCCGGGCGGAGCGGCGGTAGACGATGATGTCGTCCACCGGGCAGCCGGTCGGCATGGGCAGCGCCGAGTACTGGGCCTGGCCGTCGACCAGCTTCGCCACGTTGTTGGCGGTCACGCGCTGGAGGAAGGCCGGGGCGCCCTCGCCCTCGACCTCGAACTGGCCCATGTGCGAGACGTCGAAGAGCCCCGCCGCGGTGCGCACCGCGTTGTGCTCGGCGATGAGGCCCGAGTACTCGACGGGCATGTCCCACCCGCCGAAGGGCACCATCTTCGCCCCGCTCTCGCGGTGCACGGCGTGGAGAGGGGTTTTGCGAAGCTCGGCCATCATGACGAGACGGCACGCTATCACAGGGCCGCGAAGGGGGTCAACGATCGTCCACCGTCTTGATTCCGAAGGAGTTGTCGTCTAGCCTCGGGTTCGTGGCCGTCCCCTACCTCGTCACGTGCTGGAACTGCCTCGGCGAGTTCGACGCAGTGGGCGCGGTCTGGTGCTCCGACGACCCCAAGAACCCGACGAAGCTGTGCCCCTTCTGCCTGCGCTGCTTCTGCGACGCGAGCGCCGAGTACAAGCAGCAGTTCTGGCGGCACGCTCCCCCGCCGCTCGTCGAGGAGGTGCAGACCCTCAGCCGGAGCCAGGACCGCCTCGGCGACATCCTGATCCGGATGAAGCGGATCACGACCCCGCAGCTGCTCGAGGCCCTCGTCGAGCAGCGCGACACGGGGGCGAAGCTGGGGGAGATCCTGACCGCCAAGGGCCTGGTGAGCCGCGAGGACGTGGACGCCGCGCTGCGCTCGCAGGGCGTCACCCGGCTCACGGACACCCGCGGGGGGGGCGACGCGGGCACCGTCTACTGGCAGCAGAGCAACCCCGACAGCGTGCTCGACTACCTGCTGGACCTCGGCGCGCGCAAGCGTGCCTCCGACGTGAGCCTGGAGCCCCAGCCGGACCAGGTGGCGGTGCGCTACCGGATCGACGGCTTCTCCTTCCGGGTCGACCCCGTACCGAAGTCGTTCGAGGCCCCGCTCGAGCGCGCCTTGTTCGCCATGTTCGGCCTCGACCCGGCCAGGCGGGGGCGGCCGCAGGCGGGCCGCGCGAAGGCACGGCTCGGGGAGGACGAGTTCGACCTCGTCGTCCAGACGGTCCCCGGCTCGCAGGGCGTGAGCGCGACCGTCAAGCTGGTCAACCGCTCCACGTTCATCAAGGACTTCGCCGGCCTCGGCCTGGAGCTCGAGGACCGCGTGCGCCTCGTGGAGGAGATCCGTTCCGGCCTCGGCCTCATCCTCGTCACCTCGCCGGCCTTCAACGGCGCGATCACCACCGGCTACTCGATCATGAGCTTCCTCGCACAGGGGCAGCGCGACGTGCTCTCGATCGAGTCGCCCATCCACTGGGCCATGGACGGCGTGCGGCAGGTCGAGGCCGAGGCGGGCCCCCACGGGCCGCGGATCGAGGAGACGCTGCGGGCGATGGTGGCGGTCCGGCCCGACGTCCTCATGCTGTCCGCCGTCCCCGACCAGGGGACGGCGGTGGTGGCCTCGCAGCTCGCCTCCAGCCTGCTGGTGATCGGCCAGGCAACGGCGGCCTCCGCGGTCCGGGCCCTCGTGGTCCTGCGCGAGCTCGGGGTGCCGCCCCAGCTGCTGGCGAGCTCGCTCGGGCTCGTCCTCGGGCAGCGCCTCGTGCGGACGATCTGCCGGATCTGCCAGGTCCCGGCCGAGCCCCCCGCGGCCCGGACCCTCGCCGCCCACGGCATCGACCACGACGAGGCGCAGACGCTCGCCTTCTTCCGGGGCAAGGGATGCCCCAGCTGCAACACCGTCGGCTACCGCGGCCGGCGGGCGGTCTTCGAGGTCGTCCCCGCGAGCGCCGAGGTGCGCTCCGCCCTGGAGCGGGGCCGCCCGGCGGAGGAGATCGCGGACGCGGCGATGGAGAGCGGCATGATCACGATCCGCGAGCGCGTCATAGCGCTCGTCCGGACGGGGGTCACGACCTTCGACGAGTTCTCCCGGCTCCGCCTGTAGGGGAGGGCGAGGCCATGGAGCACCTGGCGCTGAAGCTGGAGGTCGTCGAGGGGAGCTACGCCGTGTGCCGGCTGGAGGCCGCGGAGCCGCTCCCGGAGTGGGCGGGGACGAAGCCGTTCGTCTCGTTCACCCGGACCGACGCGGAGCTCTCGGTCGTGTGCCCCGAGGGCGCGGTGCCCCCGGGCGTCCGCGCGGAGCGGGGCTGGCGGTGCCTGCGCGTCGTGGGGCCCCTCGGCTTCGGCGTGACCGGCATCCTGGCCAGCCTGGCGGGGCCCCTGGCCTCGTCGGGCGTCAGCATCTTCGTCGTCTCGACCTACGACACCGACTACCTGATGGTCCAGGAGCGCGACCTCGAGCGCGCGCAGGACGCGCTCGCCCGGGCCGGGCACGCCGTCGCGCGCTGAGGCCGGCCTACTTCGCAGCCTCCGCCACGCTGCCCTCGGGCGGGGCCGAGAAGACGAGCAGGAGCAGGTCCTCCGCGACCTCGCGGAACCCGTGCTCCACGCGAGCGGGCACCGTGAACAGGCAGCCGGGCTCCACCGCGAAGTCCTCGTCCCCCATCCGGAGGCGGCCCCGCCCCTCGAGGACGAGGCAGGTCACCTCCTCCCCCCGGGGCCGCTCCTCGCCCTCGCCCTGGGCCACCCGGTACAGGCCCACGCTCAGCCGCCCCGAGCGCAGCGCCTCGAGGTACTGGCGCGACGAGCGGCGGTGCGCCTGGGCCAGCCTCCCGAGGTCCACGGGCCGGCCCTCGCGCGCCCGCACCGCCGCGAGCATCCGCTCCACCACCTCCTCGGGCCCGAGCCTCGTGGTGTCGAGCGCGATCGCGTCCCAGGCGCGGGCGAGCGGCGACTCCGCGCGGTGGCTGTCGGTGTAGTCCCGCTCGCGGACCTCCTGCTCGACGGCGTCGAAGGACACGTCGCTCCCCGCCGCGCGCAGCTCCCCGAGGCGCCGCTGGGCCCGCTCGCCCGGGTTCGCGTCGAGGAAGAACTTCACCTCGGCGTCCGGGAAGACGGCGGTCCCGATGTCCCGCCCGTCGAGGACCACCCCGCCGTCCTTCCCCATCTCGCGCTGGCGGGCGACCATCTCGACGCGCACGCCGGGGTGCACGGACACGAGCGAGGAGGCGCGGCTGATCTCCCGGGAGCGGATGTCCGCGGTCACGTCGTAGCCGTCGAGGAGCACCCGGCGGCCTCCCTCGGTGAGCTGGATGCTCGAGGCGCGCACGAGCTGCGCGAGCGCCTCCTCCGCGTCGAGCGAGACCCCGGCGCGGCTGGCCTTGAGGGCGAGCGCGCGGTACATGGCCCCGGTGTCGATGTAGGTGTAGGCGAGCTGCGCGGCGAGCGCGCGGCCGGCGGTGGACTTCCCGGCCCCGGAGGGGCCGTCGATGGCGACCACGAGTCCGTTGCTTCTCATCGTCACTTCCCGGGCAGGACGGCGTCGAGGGCGGCCAGGAAGGCCGCGTTCTCCGGCGGCGTCCCGACGGAGACGCGCAGCCAGCTCTTCATGTCGTAGGGATCGAGCGGTCGCACGATCACGGCGCGGGCCAGCAGGCGCCGGAAGACGTCGCGGCCCTCGCCGCGCGTGTCGAACGTCACGAAGTTCCCGAGGCTCGGCAGGACGGCGAACCCGCGGTCCCGCAGCGCCCCGGCGAGGCGGGCCTTCTCGGCGCGGTTCATCTCGACCGAGCGGCGGACGTGCTCGACGTCGCCGAGGGCGGCCGTCGCCGCCGCCTGCGCCACGGAGTTGGTGCCGAAGGCCTCCCGGATCATGAGCAGGGCCTCGAGCACCTCGGGGGCGGCGATCGCGTAGCCCGCCCGCAGCCCCCCCAGCCCGTACACCTTGGAGAAGGTGCGGGTCACGACGACCGGCGCCCCCCGGCGCACGAGGTCGATCCCGTTCGGGTAGTCGGGGTCGTCGGTGTACTCGAAGTAGGCCTCGTCGAGGACGAGCAGGCACCCCTTCGGCAGGGCCGCCACGAGGGCCTCGACCTCGGCCCGCCGGTTCCAGGTACCGGTCGGGTTGTTGGGGTTGGCGACGAACACGAGGCGCGTGCGGGAGTCGATGGCGCGGCCCATGGCGGCGAGGTCGTGCGTCCAGTCCCGCATGGGCACGTGCCGCACGCCGTGGTTGTGGGCGGCCACGATCTGCCGGAAGCGGACGAAGGCGTGCTCGGAGATGACCGCGTTGTCACCGGGGGCGAGGAAGGCCCGGGCGATGAGCTCGATGATCTCGACGGAGCCGTTGCCGGCGACGACGTGGGAGACCGGCATCCCGAGGTGGGCGGCGAGGGCGGTGCGCAGCCCGGTCGCCTGCCCGTCGGGGTAGCGGTTCATGTCGGCCACGGCGGCGTGGGCCGCCTCGACCGCCTTCGGCGAGGGACCGAGGGGGTTCTCGTTCGAGGCGAGCTTGATCACGTCGGAGAGGCCCAGCTCGCGCTGCACCTCGCCGATCGGCTTGCCGGGCTCGAACTTGTCGAGCCCCTGGAGGTGGGGCGGGAAGACGAACCAGCCCGGCTTGGTGCCGCTCATCGATGTCCCCCCCGCGAGGGCGCCTCGCGGCGGGACCGCGGCCGGCGCCGGAGCGGGCGCCGGCCCGCGCCCGAGGGGCTCCCGGCTCCGCGCCGCAGCCCCGCGATCTCCCCGGGCGTGAGGGAGCGGAACTCGCCGGGGGCCAGGCCCTTCGTGGTCACCGGCCCCACGGCCACCCGCCGCAGCTTCGAGACGGGGTGCCCGACCGCCTCGAGCAGGCGCTTCACCTCGTGCTGCTTGCCCTCGTGCAGGACGAGCTCGACCCACGCGTTGTTGTCGGCCTCGAGCACCCGCGCGCGGTCGACGGCCATGAAGTCGCCGCCCACCCGCACCCCGCGCCTGAGCCGAAGGAGCGTCTCCGGGTCGGGCACCCGGTGCACCTTGGCCTGGTAGACGCGCGGCACCTCGTAGCGCGGGTGCGACACCCGCTCGGCGAAGGCGCCGTCGTTCGTCAGGAGGATCAGGCCCTCGGTGGTCACGTCGAGCCGCCCCACCGGGAAGAGCCCGGCCACGGCAGGCACGAGCTCCATGACCGTGGGCCGGCCCTCGGGGTCCCGGCGCGTGGTGACGTAGCCCCGGGGCTTGTTGAGGACCAGGTAGACCGGGCCCTTCGGCTCCTTCACCCGGGTCCCGTCGACCCGGACGTCGTCCGCGGCGATGTCGGCCTTGGTGCCCAGCTCGCGGGCCGGCTCCCCGTTGACGGTGACCCGGCCCTCGAGCATCAGCTGCTCGGCGCCACGCCGCGACGCGAAGCCCGCCCGCGCGAGGATCTTCTGGAGCCGCTCCTGCACGGGGGGATCATATCGCCAGAAGGGGACTTGACGGGCAGGCGAGTCCGTGAGGGGGATGGATCAGGTGGGGACTGGAGCGAGGCGGACGTCACGAGGGCGAGGGCGGATCGATGCCGATTGATCAGGCGGGGACTAGAGCTGCGGGGACCGCCACGAGGGCAAGGTAGATCAAGACCATGGGGACTAGGGACGGGATACGCCTACGACTTCGCCCAGCTTTCTTTGTTCTGGGGGGTGCTTCGCACCCCCCAGACCCCCCGTGATTGCTTATTGCTCGTTCGGCTCGTCGCCGGGTGGCTCGGACGGGTCGTCGGCGGACGGCTCGTCGGCCGACGGTTCGTCGCCAATTGTCTCGCCGTCGGCCATGTCCGCTGTCGTGCCGCCTTCCGTCGTCCCCGCCCTCCGCCGGCGGCGGCTCGAAGAGCGGGATCTGCTCACCCTCGGGGTCGGACAGGCCGACCTGCACGGGCAGGGGCGACTCGATCGCCCGCTTGAGCCCGGCCACGTCCACCTCCTCGCCCAGCACCTCGGCGAACTCCTCGATCTTGGGCAGCTCCTCGAGGTCCCGGAGCCCGAAGTGGAGGAGGAACTGCTTCGTGGTGCCGTAGAGGATGGGCCGGCCCACCACTTCCTTGCGGCCCATGATCCGGATGAGACGCTTCTCGAGGAGCGTCTTCACGACGCCCCCCGACTTGACGCCGCGCAGCTCGATGATCTCCGGAAGGGTGACCGGCTGCTTGTAGGCGATGACGGCGAGCGTCTCCAGGGCCTGGATCGACAGCCGGGTCGGCGTCCGCGGGTCGAGCAGCTCCCGCACCCAGTCGTTGTACTCGGGGCGGGTGGTGACCTGGTGCCCGCCGGCGACCTCGACCAGCTGCAGGCCCCGATCGTCGCGGGCGTAGTCTCTCGCGCAGCTCCTCGAGCTCCCTCTCCCAGTCCTCCCGGGGCACTCCCTGCAGGACGCGGGAGATCTCCCTCGCGGTGATGGGCTGGGGCGAGGCGAAGACGAGCGCCTCGAGCACGGCGCGCACCAGCTGCGGCGGCAGGACGCTCGCCTCCTCGGGCTCGACCGCGGGCACCTCGCCGGGCTCTTTTCCCTTCTCCTTCTGGTCGTCGCTCTCGTCCAAGCGCCCTCTCCTCCCTACGACACCGGCACGGGCGCGCTCTCGCCCGGCGGCCCCACCGGCCGGAACACCCGGATCGGCCCGAACATCCCGCGCTGGTAGACGCGGACCCGCTTGAGGCGGATGAGCTCCAGCAGGGCCAGGAACGTCACGATCATCGCGGCCTTCGTCTCGAGCGTCGCGAACAGCTCGAGGAACTCGAGCGAGGCGCCCTCCGCGATCATCGCGAGGAGCTCCTCCATGCGCTGCTCGACGGGCGGGCCCTCGCTCTCGACCTCGTGGGCGAGCAGGGTCTTGCGCCGCTCGAGCAGCTCCCTGAAGGCGGCGATCAGGTCGTAGAGGCCCGCCTCGAGCATCTCCTCGCCCGCGTCGTCGAACCTCGGCAGCACCGTCTCCGGCCGGGTCCACGTGGCGGCCCGGATCTGGGCCTGCTGGTGGAGGATCCCGGCCGCCTCCTTGTACCGCTGGAACTCGAGCAGCCGCTGCACGAGCTCCTCGCGGGGGTCCACGTGCTCCTCGTCCCCCTCGGCCTCCGTGGGCTGGATCGGGACCAGCATCTTCGACTTGATGTGGATGAGGGTGGCCGCCATCACCATGAACTCGCCGGCCACGTCGAGGTTCAGCTCGCGCATCACTTCCAGGTACTCCATGTACTGGCGCGTGATGGGGGCGATCGGGATGTCGTGGATGTCGATCTTCTCCCGCTTGATGAGGTAGAGGAGGAGGTCGAGCGGGCCCTCGAAGAGGGGCAGCAGGATCCTCGGCGCGTCCTCGGGGAGCACCGACTCCATGCCCTCGGGGACGGTGACGCGCTCGGCGACGGCGGGGGCCGCGGCCCCCTCGTCGGGGCGGTGCTCCTCCGGCGGGGCGGTCCCGGCGGGCGGGTCCGCCGGCGTGTCGTTCTCTTCGCTCACGGCCTCGAGTAGCGGATCTTCATGGCCCCGCGCACGTCCTCCATGGTGGCCTCGGCCACCTCGCGGGCCTTCTTCGAGCCTTCGATGAGGACGTCCCACACGGTGTCGGGGCGCTTCGCGAACTCGGGGCGCCGGGCGTGGACGTCCGCCAGGCGCTCGAGCATGTGCTCGGCCAGCTTCGCCTTGCAGTCGAGGCAACCGATCCCGGCGGAGCGACAGCCCGCGGCCGCCCACTCCCGCGTCGCGAGAGGCGAGAAGGCGCGGTGCAGGTCGAACACGGGGCACACGTCGGGGTCGCCGGGGTCGGTGCGGCGCTTGCGCGCGGGGTCGGTGACCATCGGCCGCAGCTTCTGTCTCACCACCTCCGGCTCGTCCTTGAGGTAGATCGCGTTGCCGTAGGACTTCGACATCTTGCGCCCGTCGGTGCCGGGGATGCGCTTCGACTCGGTCAGCAGCGTCTGCGGCTCCGGGAAGACGTCGCCGTAGAGGTTGTTGAAGCGGCGCACGATCTCCCGCGCGATCTCGATGTGGGGCGCCTGGTCCTCACCCACCGGCACCGCGTCCGCCTTGTAGATGATGATGTCGGCGGTCTGCAGCAAGGGGTAGCCGAGGAAGCCGTAGGTCGAGAGGTCCTTCCCCTCGATGTTCTGCTGCTGCTCCTTGTAGGTCGGCACGCGCTCCAGCCACGGCACGGGCACGATCATCGAGAGCAGCAGGTGCAGCTCCGCGTGCTGCGGGACCAGGCTCTGGATGAAGACGGTCGAACGCGCCGGGTCGATGCCGGCGGCCAGCCAGTCGGTGGCCACCTCGATCACGTTCTCGCGGATGGCCGAAGGGTCGGCGTAATCCGTGGTGAGCGAGTGCCAGTCGACGACGGAGAAGAAGCAGTCGTACCGGTCCTGGAGGGTGACCCAGTTCTCGAGGGCGCCCATGTAGTTGCCGAGGTGGAGCGCGCCGGTGGGGCGCATGCCGGAGAGGATGCGGGGTCGGGGCATGGCGAAACCGTCATGCTAGCACAGCGCTCGGGGAGCGGGAGCGGCGTAGAATCGGGCCGTGCCCGCCACCCCGTCGCCCATACAGATCGCCCAGGCGCTCGAGAAGAGGGTCGTCGGCCAGAAGGAGGCCGTTCGCGAGATGTCGGTCGCGCTCGCGAAGAAGCTGGCCCGCCTCAAGGTCGGCAACATCCTCCTCATCGGCTCCTCCGGGTCGGGGAAGACGACGCTCATGCAGGCGGTGGAGGCCCTCCTCGCCGCGAGCCCCGCCCTCGCCCTGCGGTCCACCGTGGTGCGCGTGCATGCGAACGTCCTGGGCGAGGAGGCCGAGCAGGGCCACCCCGCGGAGAAGCTGCTGATGCGGCTCGTCGAGCGGGCGCGCGAGCAGCTCGGGGAGGCGGCGACGGTCGAGCGGCTCGTCGGGCAGGCCAGCCACGGCCTCGTCTTCGTCGACGAGGTGGACAAGATCCGCAGCCAGGTCGGAGGCCAGCCGAACGTGGCCGGCATCCGGGCCCAGGAGGCCCTCCTCACCCTGATCGAGAACGAGGCGGTGCCCTTCACCCTGCCCGACTGGGCGGGCGGAGCCAGGGTGAGCGTGGACTCGAGCGGCCTTCTGTTCGTGTGCGCCGGGGCCTTCGAGGGCCTCTACGATGCCGTGTACTACCGCGTCACCGCGGGCAAGGACCAGGGGGCCCTGCGGCCGGTGACGGTGGTGGACGAGGACGGCCGCGCCCGCGAGGAGCTGCAGTTCTCGCTGCGCGACTGGCTGAAGACCGAGGACCTCTTCGAGTACGGGGTGAGCCCGCAGTTCCTGTCCCGCTTCGACGCGGTGGTGCTCCTCGAGGCCCTCGGCGAGGAGGCCCTCACGAAGATCTTCGTCGAGGGCACCGACTCGGGCCTGCGCCAGGCCCAGGCCTACTTCGCGAGCTTCGGGTGCCGGCTCGAGATCACGAAGGACGCGGTCGAGCGCATCGTGCGGGAGGCGGCCCGCCAGCCCCGCCTCGGGGCGCGCGCGCTCAAGGAGGTCTTCCGCCGGATCGTGGGGCCGCTCGAGTTCGACCCCCACGCGGCCGCCGGCGCCAACGGGGTGGTGCGCATCGACCTCGACGTCGTCAAGCAGGCCCTCGCCCGCGACCAGCGGGGCGGCGCGGCGTCCACGACCTCCGGCTGGGACCAGGGCTTCGGCGGCTGACGTGTTGGAGGCTCGGCTCGAGATCGCCGGGGCGTGATCCCCGTGCCCGCCGGGCGGCAGGTCGTCGCCCGGGCCGTCGTGGACGCCGAGACGAACCCGGCCCTGGATCAGAGCCAGTGGGAGGCGGCGAAGCCGGCCTGGAGCCTGCGCGCCCGCCCGGACGTCCTCGCCACGCTGTACCAGATCGGCTTCGCCCGCTCCCGGCCGCAAGGGTCGCCCCGCAGCAACGCCTTCGGCCGCCGCGAGCGGCCCGGGTCGGGGGCGACGACCCCCGCCGGCACCGGCCCCCGGCTCATCGCAGCGTGTTCTTGTAGACCCGGCCGTCCTTCATGATCACGACGAAGGTCCTCGCCGGGTCGGCCACGAGGTCGAGGTTCGCGATCGGGTCGCCGTCCACGAGGAGGAGGTCGGCGAGGGCGCCCTCCCGCACGACGCCGAGCTTGCCCGGGTAGGGGCTGCGCAGGCCGGACAGGGCCAGCAACTCCGCGTTGTCCGCGGTCGCCATCTTGAGCACCTGGAGCGGCGTGTACCAGCGCGTCATCCCCGCGAGCTTCGCTCCCTGCCTGGCCGCGACCGCCGCGTCGAACAGCACGTCGGTCCCCCACGCGGTTCGTATGCCGAGCCTCTTCGCGAGGCCGTAGGCGGTGTCAGTGCCGCCGAACATCTCGAGCTGCTTCTTGCGGTTCGGCGAACCCTCCGGGAAGGCCGACGGCCCGTCGTCCACGAACGGCTGCAGGCTCCACCAGATGCCCTTCTCGGCCATGAGCCTCGCCGTGGCCTCGTCGAGCAGCTGCCCATGGTCGATGCACTTCACCCCCGCCTCGATCGCCTGCCGCACCGCCCGCGGCGTGTAGGCGTGAACCGTGACGTACGTGCCCCAGTTCTCGGCCGCCTCGACGGCGGCCCGCAGCTCCGGGGTCGTGTACTGCGTGACGTCGAGCGGGTCGAAGCTCGACGCGACGCCGCCGCCGGCCATGAGCTTGATCTGCGAGGCCCCGAGCTGCAGCTGCTCGCGGGTGCGCTGCCGCACGAGGTCGGGGCTGTCGGCGATCGCCGCCGCACCGACGCGCTCGGCGTAGCTGAAGTCGCCCGGCCGGGCCGGGATCTCGGTCGGCAGCCGGAAGTCGCCGTGGCCGCCGCTCTGCGAGATGAAGGCGCCCGAGGGCCAGATCCGCGGCCCGGCCACGAGCCCGGCGTCGACGGCGCGCTTCAGCCCGAAGACGGGCCCCCCCAGGTCGCGGACGCTCGTGAAGCCGCGCATCAGCGTGTCCGTCGCCCCCTTCGCGGCGGCGATGTGGACGTAGCCGATGTCGCCGGTCAGGATCAGCATCTGGGGGACGGTCGCGAACATCAGGTGCGTGTGGGCGTCGATGAGCCCCGGCATGAGGGTCCGGCCGCCGGCCGCGATCCGAGTGAGAGGAGCGCCGGCCGGGGCCGGTATGGGCGCGGTCGAGATCGCCTGGATGGTGTTCCCGACGACCAGCACGTTCGACGGCGCGGACAGCGTCGCGGAGGTCCCGTCGAAGACCCGGACGTTCTCGAAGAGGACGGCGGCGGCAGGCGCGACGGAGGGCTCCTGGCCGTGAGCCGACGGCACGGCGGCGAGGCCCGCGAACAGGGGCAGGCAGCGCACAGCCCGGGATGCGACGTGCATTCTCACTCCTTGTCTTCCTTTGCCAGGTCGCGGCAGAGCGGGCGAGCCTACCACACGTCCGGACGGGCGATCGCCGGGGCTGCTCCCAGTGGGTGGAGGCCTCGACCCGGTTCACCGCTGCGACGAGGAAGGGGCGGTCGAGGAACCAGTCGGCTCCGCCCCGTCGAAGTGGGCGCGGACGCGGGCGGCCGTGGCCTTCCCCACCACCGCCGCCAGCTCGGCCTCGGCGGCGCCCCGGACGCCCCGCACCGAGCCGAAGAACGAGAGGAGCTTGCGGCGGGTGGCGGGGCCGACGCCGGCGATGTCGTCGAGCTCGGACCGGAGGGTCCGGCTCGAGCGGGCCTGCCGGTGGAAGCCGACGGCGAAGCGGTGGGCCTCGTCCCGGACCCGCTGGACGAGCTGCAGGACGGGAGACGAGCGCGGCAGCGCGATCGGCCCGCTCGCCCCGCGGACGAACAGCAGCTCCTCCTTCTTGGCCAGGGAGGCGACGGGCTGGTCCCCGAGGCCCAGCTCCTCGAGGGCCTCGACCGCGGCTCCGAGCTGGCCCTTGCCGCCGTCGATGAGCACGAGGTCGGGCAGGTCCTTGCCCTCCTCGAGCAGCCTCTTGTAGCGCCGGCCCACCACCTCGCGCATCGAGGCGAAGTCGTCGGGCGCGCCGGAGACGCTCTTCACCCGGAATTTCCGGTAGTCCGACTTCTTCGGCAGGCCCGCCCTCGAATGCCGACCATCGAGGCGACGACGTCCGAGCCCTGGATGTTCGAGATGTCGAAGCACTCGATGCGCTGGGGCTCGACCTCGAGGTCGAGGAGGTCCCGCAGCGCTCGCAGGATCTCCTCGCGACTGCCGGCGGGGGTGCTTCCACTCGAGATCGAAGGCCAACCGCGCGTTGCGGACGACGAGCTCGAGGAGGCGGACCTTCTCGCCGCGCTGCGGGACGTGGATGCGGACGGCCGTCCCCCGCCGCGCGGCCAGCCACTGCTCCAGCAGGTCGCGGTCCGGGATCTCGCCTGGCAGCAGGACCTCGCGGGGCACGTAGCGCCCCGACGGCGTAGAACTGCTGGAGGGTCGAGGCGAGCACGCTCTCGGGCTCGGTCAGGCGGTCGAGGAGGAACCCCTCCCGGGCCACCACCCTCCCGTCGCGCACGCTGAAGGCCTGCACCGCGGCGCGGTCGCCCTCGACGTGGGCCGCGAACAGGTCGCGCTCCTCGATGTCGGTGGTGGTGATCTTCTGCGGGGCCTCGAGGCGCAGCAGCGCCTGGACCTGGTCGCGCAGCGAGCCGGCCTCCTCGAAGCGCTCCGCCCCCGCGGCCTCCTCCATCTGCAGCCGCAGGCGGCGCACGACCTCCTCGGTGCGGCCCTCCAGGAAGAGCCGCGCGTCCTCGCAGGAGCGGCGGTAGCGGTCGAGCCGGCAGACCTCCGCCACGCAGGGCGCGAGGCAGCGCTTGATCTGGTGCTGCAGGCACGGCCGCGGGCGCCGCCCGTCGAGCGTCTCCTTGCAGGAGCGGATGCCGAAGAGCTTGCGCACCAGGCCGGCGGTCTTCCTCCCGAGGCTGGCCGGGATGTACGGCCCGCCGTAGGCGTTGCCGTCCTCCGAGGGCCGGCGCACGACGTACAGGCGCGGGTACTCCTCGGAGAGGGTCAGCTTGAGGTAGGGGTGGTTCTTGTCGTCGCGGAGCCGCACGTTGTACGGCGGCTTGTGGCGCTTGATGAGGTTGTTCTCGAGGGCGAGCGCCTCCATCTCGCTGTCGGTGACCACGAGGTCGAGGTCGGCGATCTCCCCGACCATCCGGGTCTTGTGGAGCTCGGCCGGGCGCGAGGCCTGGAAGTACGAGCGCACGCGGTCGCGCAGCACGCGGGCCTTGCCGACGTAGAGGATGCCCCCCTCCGCCCCCTTGAAGAGGTAGACGCCGGGGCGGGCGGGGAGCTGCTCGAGCTTGTCGGCGAGGGACATGCCTACCCCTGCGGGTAGCGGCGCAGGGCGACGATCGTCAGCAGCGGGGGAACGCCGAGGGCGACCCCCTGGAGGAGGGCGTGCCGCCAATCGCGCAGGGCGGCGAGCACGACGATGACGCCGGCGGTGAAGAGGAGCAGGGTGTTGGCGAGGAGAGCGATCCGGCGCAGGCGCGTGACGAAGCGGGCGCCGGCGCGGTCGCGCGTGGGTACGGTGAGGGCGGCGGAGTTGAGGATGGCCACGGCGGCCACTCCGCTCGCGGACCACAGGTCGTAGCGATCGCGGGGGTGGGCCTGGAAGTACACGCCGGCGCCGAAGAGGACGGCATTCAGCAGCACGGCGAGCAGCCGGAGCCGACGGCGGGCGCGGGTCCGGGTCGTCGGCGGTGCGTCGCCCGCGATGCCGGGACTCGCCTCGTTGTGCATGAGACCTCCAGTATAGCGGCCGCTCCCCGCCCGATCCGACCAACCCGAACGAGGCGGCGGCCGGCTTAGTCCGGAGGTCGCAGCCGGATGGCTCATCAAGACTATTCCCGTCGGCTCGCGCCGGATGGAGACTGGGAGGCGGGGAAAGACCCCAACGGTGATACCCATTCTCTTTCCCCTTTCCGTCCCGCGCCCGACGAGCGGACCCCGCCGCTGGTCTCGCCGCCCATCCCCCGGGCGAGACGACGTCGGTCGGGCGCGGGACGGCTCTTTTCCAACGTCGAGGTGAGGCCGTCCCCATCGGGGGATAATCGAGCGGCGTGCGCACGCTGGTCCTCGGCCTCGGCAACCCCCTCCTCGGCGACGACGCCGTGGGGCTGAAGGTGGCGGCGCTCGTCCGCGAGCGGCTGGACGGGACGCCCGGCGTGGACGTCGAGGAGGAGGAGGCCGGCGGCCTGCGCCTGATGGACAGGATGACCGGCTACGATCGCGCCATCCTCGTGGACGCGGCGGTCACCGGCGGGACGCCCGGGGAGATCCGCCGCCTGTCGCCCGACGAGCTGCCCACCCAGCGCACCGCCGTCGCGCACGGCATCGACCTGCCCCGCGCCCTCGCCCTGGGCCGGCTGCTCGGCTACCCGATGCCGGCCGAGGTGCGCATCGTGGCGATCGAGGCCGAGAGCGTGCTCGAGTTCCGGCACGACATGACGCCGGCGGTGGCCGCGGCCGTGGAGCCCGCGGTCGCGGCAGTGCTCGAAGAGCTGGCGGACCTCTAGCTCGCCGGCGGTTTCGCCGCCGCCGGGTTCGCCATGGGGACCTTCCTTGCGGGAGCCTTCTTCCCCTGCGCCTTCTCCTCCTGCTCCTTCCTCTCTTCCGCCTTCTTTTCTTCGATCTGCTTCGCCGCCTCGTCCCCCACCGCCACGGAGACCCGGGCCCCGAGCCAGATCACGTCCTCGGTGATGGCGAGCTCACCGAGCTTGATCCCGAGGGCGACCGGCTGGCCACGCACCACCATGGTCGGCTCGATGCCCACGGGCACCGCCATCGGCTTGATCTTCTCGGTGGGCAGGCGCACGTTGAAGCCCTTGTCGACGAGCCTCTGGACGATGCCGAGGACGTCGACCTTCTCGACGACGTACCCGCAGAGACCCGTCTTCTCGTCGAGGATCTTCTGCACCGCCGCCCACGACTCCTTGGAGGGGACCACCTTCAGGTTGACCTTGATCAGGGGGAAGCGCGGCTGGGCCAGGATGTCCTTCGCGGTCGCGGTCAGGACGAGGCCGCCCGCCACCGGGTAGGTGTCCGGCCGGACCCCGCCTGAGACCTCCTGGGTCACCTCCAGGTCGCCGCAGGTGGCGCCGGCGGCACCCCTCCCATCCCACTTGAAGTGGATGGTGGCCCGCCCGGTGCCGGAAGCGATGGTCACGGGGAGGGCCAGCGCGACCTGGTCGCCCCCGAACGTGACCTCCGGCTTCCCGGTCTTCAGCCTGCCGGCCACGCGGTGGATGTCGACCCGGAGGTCGTACTGGCCGAGGGTGACGACCTTCTTGACCCTGCCGCTCTTCTTGACCTTGAGGTTCTTGAGCTCGAGCGTCACCTGGTCCACGAAGCCGGCCACGACCCGCTGGATCAGGTCGCGGGCGAGGGTCGTCGGCACCCCGACCCTCACGGGCGTCTCGGGCATGGTCTTCACCCGCGGGTCCTTGATCATCAGCTCGTTCGCCCGCCCGCGGAGCGCGTCGCGTTCCTTCTCGAGGGCCTGGATCTCGGCCCGGATCTGGTCGGGCGATTCCCGGTCCTTTCGACCACACGCCGGGGAGACCGCGAGGGCCGCGGAGACGGCGAGAGCAGCGACGGCGGGACGGGCGCGCATCGTCACTTCTCCTTGCCCTTGGCCGCCGGCTTGCCGGGGCCGGCGTCCTCGTCCCCACCAAGGCTGACCCCGGCGTCGGCGGCGCTGGCGTCGCCTGCCTCCGGCGCGTCGGCCGTCTTCACGAGGTCGCCGGGCTCGAAGTGCACGGCGATCCAGAGCCGCCCCTGCCCGGCGAGCACCTGGGAGACCGCCACCTGGAGGGGCATCCTCGCGCCGTCGATCCGGACCGGACCCGTCGTGACGGCGGGAAGGTCGATGCTCTGCTGCACCTTCACCGGGATCTGGATCGGGGGCAGCATGTCCTTGAGCCGGAGACGGACCATGCGGGCCACCTCGTCCATGGCCGACCCGCTCAGTAGCTGCTCGATCCCCGCCGCCTTCTCGATCCCGAGGTGGTCCACCGCGATCCTCGCCCGCAGGGTGGACGTGGACGGCTCGACCTCGATGCCCTCGAGGGCCCCGATCACGTTGACCGCCGCCGCGAGGTCGGGCCTCTTCTTCGAGTTGAGCGACCCGCGCAGCCGGACGATCGGGCTGCCGCGGAACTGCGCCTCCGCCTCCGTCAGGCTGAGGTGGAAGCGGTCCACGTCCATCTCGAACGGGAGCTGCGCGGCGATCAGGTCCCGCAGCAGGGTGTCGTCGATCGCGATGGCGACATCGTCGAGCGGGAGGATGGGCTGGCCCTTCTCCAGCCGGGCCACGGCCTCGCGCAGCCCGTCGACCTCGCGCTTGAGGATCACCTTCTGGGCGCGCAGGTCGCCCCCGCCTTTGAACTTGCTGTTGCAGGCCGGCAGGACGAGCGCCAGGGCGGGCAGCAGCACCCGGCACAGGACGGCGGCTTTCATGAGAGTCTCCTCGATCCGAACCCGGCGGGATCCGCCAATACTATAGGCCCTCGCGCCGTCGGCGCACCTCCCGTCAGCGGGGTGGGCCGCCGACGACGCTGACGAGGGAGAAGACCGCCGTCTCGAGGCGATCGGCCTCGTGCGAGCAGACCGTCAAGCCCGCGTGGGTCTCGGCCGGCAGCGCCAGACGAATGGACGCGGCCCGCTGAGGCGGCTCGCCGGGGCGGCCCGCGAGCAGCGTGAACTCGTCGCCGCGGCGGCTCAGCAGGAGGCGCACGGGCACCGCCGCCAGGCTCGCCTTGGCTTCCTTCGTCTCGCCGGCCGGGGCCTCGCGGTACTGAAGCGAGACGAGGCCGTCCCCGTGGACGACGGCGTGGACGTACGGGGCATCGGCCGCCAGGGAGGCGCGGACCATGAGACCGGCCTTGCGGTGAGCGTTCTTCCCTTCTCCGACGAACCGCACGGTGGCGGAGAGATCGGCGTCCCGGCTCGCCTTCTTCCACGTGAAGTGGAATCCGTCGGTCGTGCCCCAGACGTTGAAGCCGGCGCCCGTGAGACGGTACTCGGCCCGGCCCGCGTCCCAGACCGTCGCCCCCGCGAGCGTGACGTCGCCCACCTCGGTCTCGCCCTCGAACGCTCCCAGGCCCGCGGAGCGGATCGGCTCGACGGCGGGCCCGAGTCCGAGCAGGACCGCGGCCATCCCTTCGTCCACCTCGAGACGGCGGTCCACCACTCCGAAGCCGGCCTTCCAGTCCCACGTCGCCCAGCCGATGCCGTACTTCTCGAGGACGTGGCGCATGTCGGCGTACCAGCGGAGGCGGTCGGCCCGTGGGAGCGCTCGGGAGGGCGCCCCACTCGCCGCAGTAGAGAGGCAGGCCGGTCGTCCGCGCGAGCGCGATGGGCTTCGCCATCCCCTCCTCGAGCACCGAGCGATCGAAGTACCGGTCGTGCCGCCCGATCGCGCCGACGAGGTCCGCGGGCAGGCCCGCCAGGTCGCCTTCGGCGACGACCTCGCCCGGGTAGCGGACCGGCCCCGCATACTCCCCGACCCTCGTCCAGCCGGCCCCGTAATGCGTGAGCGGCATCGGCGTGTAGAAGTGGAAGCTGAGGAGGATGTTCCGGTCGCCCTCGGGCACCCGCAGCCGGTCGAACGTGTCCGCGTTCTGCCAGCGGTTGGAGCCGATCACGAGGGTGCGCTCCGGCTCGAGCGCACGGACCGCCTTCACCGCGCGCGCGAGGAGGCGGTTCCACTCCTCCGGGTCGTCCGCCACCGGCTCGTTCATGAGCTCGTAGGCCACCTGGTCGACGGGGCGCCGCGAGAGCCGCGCCGAGAGCTGCCGCCAGAGGTCGAGGAAGCGCTCCTGGGCCGCGGCCTCGGTCCACAGCGGCTTCTCCCGCGCGTTGAAGTGGTGCGAGCGCAGGATGTGGAGGTCCACGATCGCGCGCAGGCGGTGCTCGCGCGCACCAGTCGAGCGCCGCGTCGAGGAGGGAGAAGGCCTCCTCGACGGGCCGGCCCGACTCGTCGAAGAGCTGCTCCTCGTCCACGGGGATCCGCAGGTGGTCGAAGCCGAGCTTCGCCGCGAGCGCGACGTCCTCCCGCGTGAAGAAGCGCCGGCGCTCCTCGCCCCGCGTGCGGCTCTGCGAGAGCCAGTGCGAGACGTTCGTCCCGCGGCGGACGTCGAAGCCGTTCGGCGTGCCGGCCGGGAGCGGTCCCGGGAAGGTCTGGCCGCGCAGCTCGGCGGCCGCGGACGAGCAGGGACGGCAGGAGCACGACCGCGAAGGAAAGCGGGCGCAGCCGGCGAGATCGCATGGCGCCTCCTCGATGCGGCGCGATCATACGACGAAGGCCCTCGACCGCCGGCCGCTGGCCGGGGCCGAGGGCCCTCCTGCGTCGTCCGACCGCCGCGTCAGCCCGCGAGCGACGCGATCGCGGCCTGGGCGGTGGCGATGAGCTCGGTCGGCCAGCGGCGCCGGTTCCAGGATCCCGGCGTCTCTCGAAGGCCTCCACCTCCTGGATGAACGCCTCCAGCATGGTGATCGCCTTCTTCGTGTTGCCCCATTCGAGCATGTAGAGCGCCAGCTCGAGCTTGCCGACCAGGCTCTTGCCCTGCCCGAGCTTCAGCGTCCCGTCGTCGATCAGTCCCTCGATCTCGTCCGATGAGGCCTCGGATCGTCTCCGGGGCAGGCAGAACGAGCTCGAAGACCACGCCGCCGCCGCCCGTCCCTGCCCGTCGGCGTCGCCCCCAATGACGCGGCCGTCTCGTGTCACGACGATCGGCCGGTCGGGCGAGGCGCCGTCCGGCCCGGTGAAGACGTGCGAGGGTCTCGAGCGTCCCCTCGGCGGCACAGCGTCGACGCGGAAGACCGTGCCGGCCGCCGAGGGGTACGCCGCAGCCTGCTGTAGCCCGAGGTCACGCCGAGAGAGCGCCCCCGTCGGTCGGGTTGGCCCGGACCGGGTGCCCGCCGCCGTGCCGTCGCTTCGTCCAGAGCTCGAAGGAGGCGGGTCCCAGGCCGTGAACAGCGCGAGCGGCCCAGGGCCCGATTCGTCGATAGCGGAATCCGCCGCCGCACTGGTCGGCCGACGGCGGAGCCTCGTCGGGGAACAGGTCGTCCCGACGAGCCGGGTACCGCCGGCGTGCCGTCGCGTCGCCACAGCTCGCGCCCGTAGCGGGATCACCGCGCCGTGAAGAAGAGCCGAACGAGTCCGCCCGTCGGTGAGCGTCCCGGGCCGAGGAGCCGCTACCCGCTGGAGGATGTCTTCACCAGAAGGTTCCGCTCGCCCGTCCCGTTGGCTCCGTCCAGAACTCGGCTCCGTCCCGTGGTAGCGGAGCCGTCGGTCGACCGGACTACGAGCCGGCCCATCGGATACTTGCCCGGTTCCGAGCCGGTCCCCCGCGTTCCTTGACAGCAGTGGAGCCGTCGGTCTTCCAGAGCTCCCGCCGATCCAGTGCGGCGTCGAAGCGGATAGAGGGTCCCGTCCCAGTCAGGCCCCGTCAGCGAGCGGGCGTCCCCGTAGAGCCAGTCGTCCCGGGCCCGGAGGCGTGCAGCGTTCTCGTGCCCGCGTGCCGTCGGCCAGTCGCTCGTCCAGAGCTCACTCCCTTCGATGCCGGATCGGACGGCGAGAGTTCAGGCGCTCACGACCAAGCCGTCGTCAGTTCCCGCGGTCGCGCCCGAGCGCAGTTCGAAGAGCCTGCCGTCCTTGACGAGCTTCGTGCGATCGGCCCGGCGTTGACCGTCGTAGCTCCCGCCTGTCGTACGTCCCGGCCGAGCACGATGGAGTCCATCGAGGCGAGCCCGGGCGGAGGACGACGGGCTCTCGGCGTAGAGGTCGTGCCCCAGCGCGGTCCCGCCCAGCGGTTCCGTCGGTCCGCCACGCTCGCAGACGTGCGGGTGGGCTCGTTCGCGCTGATGTACCACCAGCCCTCAGCGCCACGAAGCCCCATCGTAGGTTCGCGATGGACCGTGACGCTCGTGACGTCGAAGCGGTAGACGGTCCCGCAGTCGCCCGGCCCGGAGCCAGAGGACGCGCCGTACAGGGATCCGTCGGGGCCCAGCGCCAGGCGACGGCTCCCGCCCCTTCAACCGATCGTCGCAGGTGGGCGACCACGGAGTACTGCGGCGCGGCACCGCCTGGGTCCGAGATCCGGAAGATGACGCCGCCGGAGTGATCTCCGCCGTAGGAGGTCGTTCCGACGACGTTGCCCTGCGCGTCGAGATCCAGACCGATCGGGCTTCCACCGTCTGGCGTAGGCGGAGGCCAGGCCTTGAACTCGTGCACGATCTGGACCGTCGACGCCGGGTTGGCGGCCTGCGGCTGGAACCGGGACACCGTGCCGTAGCCGAAGGCACCGTAGCTCTGGGTGGCGACGTACACGTACGGCCCGACGGAGACGATGCCTGTCGGAGGCTTCCCGAGGCTCTCGGTGATCTCCAGCACGGTCTCGACCGTGGGAGTCTGGCTTCCCGTCGCGACGCGAAAGACGGATCCCAGAGTGTAGTTCGCCGTGTTCCCCATCACGGTGATGCCGTAGAGGCCGCCGGGCCCCGGCGCAAGTTCGCCCACGGGCGTCCGTGGTCCGACCCGCCCGCGAAGGAATGGAGTTCCTCGACATTGCCCGTCGGATGTGCAGGCGGAACACGCCACCGACGTTCTGGGACCCTCCGCCTTGTGCCACGCCGTAGAGGTAGTCGCCTTCGCGGGTCAGGCCGGATCGGACCACAGCCAGGGACTCGTACGAGGCGCCGAAGGAGTGCACGGTTGAGAGGGCACCGTCGAGCGCGATCCGGTACAGCGTGCTCTTCCCGTTGTTCGCCTGCGTAGAGGGTCGTTCCGTAGAACGCCGGCCCCCCGGGCGCGTCGGGGACCCACACGGGGGCCCCTTCCGGGTGGGAACCGTCGGGGCCGATGGCCGAGGTAGGCGAACGAGTGGAGGATCGTCACTCGCCCTTCGGCATCGACCTCGAAGAATGCTCCGCTGTCGAACGCCCCCCCGCGCTGGCTCGCCCCGTAGACCTTGCCGTTCAGGGGCGTCACGCCGGCCAAGTTGAACGACGGAGGACGGTCGAACGCATGGAGGATCCGGAGATCGGCGGCAGCGAGCGGCCCGGCGACCAGGCACGCCGCGGCGAGTCCCGCCGTCGCGGCGAGACCGGAACTGCGAATGGCCTTCATGGCTCACTCCTCTCTCGGTGCCCGCGAGGGGACCGGGCGGAAGCACGGCACGAACGGGAATGGCGCAGCGTAGCGGGCCCGTGCGCGACGGGTCAATGGATGTTTCGGCTCATGCACACGAATCGAATGCTCTGGTGTCGCGGATCGGGGTCGGATTTCGCATACGACGTGCGTGCGAGCTCTCAAGCCGATCCGAGTCAAGGGTCGACTACTTTGGCCACGTCGGCGCCGGCGAACGGGGGGCACGCGCACCATTGACGGCCCTTCATGCCCGGAAGTAGTGTCTCCGACGCCACGTTCTGGCGTCGCCACGCCCGCACCTCAACCAGGAGGAGGCATGTCCGTTCAGGCTCGAGTCGCCGGCGCATTCCAGAGCCGGTACGGCTCCGACCCCGCCTTCGTCGTCCGTGCGCCGGGGCGCGTGAACCTGATCGGCGAGCACACGGACTACAACGACGGCTTCGTCTTCCCGATGGCCATCGACCGGGCGGCGTGGATCGCGCTGCGACCTCGCGCCGACGGGCGCGTGGTGGTCACGTCGCTCGACTTCGAGGAGACCCGCGAGTTCGACCTCGGGAAGCTCGGGAAGAAGGAGACCGACGGCTGGATCGAGTACCTGAAGGGCACGGCCTGGGCGCTCCGGGAGGCGGGCCACGCCCTCGAGGGCTTCGAAGGCGTGGTCGCCGGGGACGTGCCCCTGGGCGCCGGCCTCTCTTCCTCGGCGTCGATCGAGATGGCGACGGCCCGCGCGTTCGCCGCCGTCTCCGACATCCCGTGGAAGCCCGCGCCGATGGCCCTCCTCGGCCAGAAGGCCGAGAACAAGTGGGTCGGCGTCAACTGCGGGATCATGGACCAGCTGATCTCCGCGGCGGGCGTCGCGGACAAGGCCCTCCTCATCGACTGCCGCTCGCTCGAGACGCAGCCGGTGCCGCTGCCCCACGGGACCGTGGTCGTCGTGCTCGACACCGCCACCCGGCGCGGGCTCGTGGACTCGGCCTACAACGAGCGGCGCGCCCAGTGCGAGGCCGCGGCGAAGCTCTTCGGGGTGAAGGCCCTCCGCGACGTCACCTCGGCCCAGCTCGCCGCCCGCGCGAACGAGCTCGAGCCCGTGACCCTCCGGCGGGCCCGGCACGTCGTCACCGAGGACGAGCGCACGCTGGCCGCGGCCGAGGCCATGCGCGGGGACGACGCCGCGCGGCTCGGCGCCCTCATGAACGAGAGCCACGAGAGCCTCCGGCACGACTTCGAGGTCTGCAACGACGGCCTCAACGCGATGGTGGACGAGGCGCGCCGCGCACCGGGGTGCTTCGGGGCGCGCATGACCGGGGCCGGCTTCGGGGGCTGTGCCGTGGCCCTCGTGGCCGCCGACCGGAGCGAGGCCTTCGTCCGGCAGGTGGAGGACGGGTACCGCAGGGCCACCGGGCTCGATCCGAAGGTGTACGTCTGCCGCGCCACGAACGGCGCCGAGATCGTCGCTTGAGATAACGGCCGCACTCGGCCAGGAGAGAGAGCCCATGCAAACCGTCGCCCTGGGGTGGGTCGATTACTTCGTCCTCGCCCTCTACGTCGTGTTCGTCATCGGGATCGGGTGGGTGCTGAAGGCCTACATGAAGACGTCGTCGGACTTCCTCACGGCCCGCGGCTCCATCCCGGCCTGGGTGACCGGCCTCGCGTTCATGTCGGCCAACCTCGGCGCCCTCGAGCTCGTGGGGATGGCCGCGAGCGGGGCCAAGTACGGGATCGCCACCGCCCACTTCTACTGGGTGGGCGCGATCCCGGCGATGGTCTTCCTGGCCATCTTCATGATGCCGTTCTACTACGGGTCGAAGGCGCGCTCGGTGCCCGAGTACCTGAAGATGCGGTTCGACGAGCGGACCCGCGGCCTCAACTCGATCACCTTCGCGGTCATGACCGTCTTCGCCTCGGGCATCTCCATGAACGCCCTGGCGAAGCTGCTCAACCAGCTGCTCGGGTGGAACTACCACCTGAACCTGTGGGTCTGCTCCATCGTCGTCCTGCTCTACGTCCTGCGCGGCGGCCTCACCTCGGCGATCTACACCGAGGTGCTGCAGTTCTTCATGATCGTCCTCGGCTTCGCCCCCGTCGTCTGGCTCGGCCTCAAGGACGTGGGGGGCTGGGGCCGGCTGAACGAGCAGCTCGCCACGGTGGCGACCGCCCCCGCGAAGATCGGGCTCAACGACCAGACCTTCGCCCCGGATGCCTGGTCGAGCGCGTGGACGCCGCTCCTCGGCGGCCCCTCGGCCAACCCGATGGGCGTCGACATCTTCTCGATGGTGTTCGGCCTCGGCTTCGTGCTGTCCTTCGGGTACTGGTGCACCAACTTCCTGGTCGTCCAGCGCGCGATGGCCGCGAAGAACATGGGCGCGGCGCGGCGGACCCCGCTCATCGCCGCGGTGCCGAAGATGCTGCTCCCCGCCCTCGTGATCGTGCCGGGGATGCTCGCGGTCGGCCTCGCCTCGATGGGCAAGGACGGCTATCGCCTGCCCCCGAAGCCCATCACGAGCTACTCGTCCATCGTCTCCGTCGTGAAGGCGACGGCCACCGAGAGCCTCGACGCCCAGGCCGCCTTCGCCCGGGTGAGCGACGCGGTGGGCATGAAGCTCGACGAGGCCAAGGTCGCGAGCCTGCTGCCGGGACGTGCCGACGCTCGACCCGCACGCCCTCGAGCTCCGGATCCAGGACAGCGTGACCGAGGTCGACTACGACGGCGTGATCCTGTCCCTCGTCAAGAAGTACTGCCCCTCGGGGCTCCTCGGCCTCGCCCTCACCGCCCTCCTCGCGTCGTTCATGTCGGGCATGGCCGGCAACGTCACCGCCTTCAACACGGTCTGGACCTACGACCTCTACCAGGCCTACCTCGCCCCCAAGAAGACGGACGAGCACTACCTCTGGATGGGGCGCGCGATCACCGTGGTCGGCATACTCCTGAGCATCGCCTGCGCCTACTTCGCCAGCAACTACTCGAACGCGATGGACGCGGTGCAGCTCGTCTTCGGCTTCGTGAACGCGCCGCTGTTCGCGACGTTCGTGCTCGGGATGTTCTGGGCCCGGGCCACGGCCCACGGCGCCTTCTTCGGCCTCCTCGGGGGGACGGCCACCTCGGCCCTCTTCCACGCGCTGACCCTCGCCACGGGCAACGCGCCCGGGCATCAAGGGCGGCTACCTCGGCGTCGTGTCCACGTTCCCGAGCGAGATGGCGCAGAACTTCTGGCTCGCGAGCTTCGCCTTCCTCACCTGCTTCTTCCTCACGGTGGGGATCTCCCTCGCCACGAAGCGGACGAAGACCGACGAGGAGCTGAAGGGCCTCGTCTACTCGATGACCCCGCGGCTCGCCGACGACGAGAAGCACTGGATCCTGCGCCCGGCCGTGCTCGGCACGATCCTGCTCGCGTGCTGCGTCGTCCTGAACGTCATCTTCTGGTAGGAGAGGCCTCAATGGGACTCGACATCCGTTATCCGATCGGCCTGATGTTCGGGATCATCGGCGTCGTCATGGTCGCGTACGGCCTCTTCACCGGCGCCGACCCCATGTACCAGCGCTCGCTGGGGATCAACGTCAACGTCTGGTGGGGAGCGGTCCTGGCCGTGTTCGGCGGCCTGATGCTGTACTTCGCGCGCAAGACCTCGAAGGAGAACGCGGCCCCCAAGGCCTAGCTGCGACGGCGTGAGATCCGGGCTCCCCGGCTGATTCGAGGAGCCCGGATCAAATGCATCATCCGAATTAGGAAGGTCGAATCGCCCAAGCGCGGCTCTAGAATGGGCGCGGAGGCCTCGCTTTCGGAGCGAGAGGCCCGATGACACGCCGCCTGCCCTCCTGGCTACTCGCCTTGCTCCTCGCCACGCCCCTCGTCGGGCTCACCGCCTGGCTCGTCCGGGGAGCCGTCACGTCCTCTCCTCAAGCGTCGATGGAGTTCCCGCAGCCGCGGCCGGACGGGCCGGCCGGCGTCTGGCCCGGCCTGCCCCAGCACCGCGCGGACCTGCCCGCCGATCGCCTGGAAGAGCGCGTCGACGGGGCGGCCGACGCGTTGCGCGCGGACGGGTGCCGGCGGCTCATCTACTGGCGCTTCGAGGCCCCGCCCGCCGACGCCGAGGCCCTCGTCTTCCGCAGCGCCGACGGGCGCCCGCGCGGTCCTCGAGCGCGAGGCCGGGCCCGAGCGCACCCCCGGGCCGGGCGACGAGGCGCAGGTCTCGCCACAGGCCGTGTACTTCCGGCGCGGGAGCGTCCTGGTGCGCGTCTTCCTCGACCCCGGGGCGTCTCCCCCGCCGGACGCGCTCGTCGCCCGGGCGCGGGAGATCGACCGCGCCTTGCAGCAAGGCGGTCCCCCGTGAGCGGACGGACGGCCGACCGTCGTCTCGTCCTGAGGCGTCTCGGGCAAGCGGGCGTCGTGCTCGGCGCCGCGGGCGCCGTGGCCGGGCTGGGGCTCCTCGGCCGCGGGCGGTTCCAGGCGGGAGGGGTGGGACGGGTCCCGCGCGACCTGCGCGTTCCCGACGAGCCCGGCCGCCCCCCGCTCGTGGTCGCGCGCGGGAGCGAGCCCGCCCGTGCTCGTGCGCGCGGCCCTCGCCGCGATCGGCGGAATGGGCCGCTTCGTGAAGCGGGGCGAGACGGTGCTCGTCAAGCCGAACATGGCCTGGGACCGGACGCCGGAGCAGGGGGCCAACACGCACCCGGACGTGGTGGCGGAGGTCGTGCGCCAGTGCCGGGACGCGGGGGCGCGCCGGGTGATCGTGGCCGACAACCCGGTCCACGACGCCGACCGGGTGGCCGCGCGTTCCGGCATCCGCGCGGCGGCGAACGCGGCGGGAGGCGAACTCGTCCTGCCCGGCGCCTCGGGCTTCGAGTGGACGACGCTCGGGGGCTCGGTCCTCGCGAGCTGGGACGTGCTGTCCGTGCTCTTCCAGGCCGACCGCCTCGTCAACCTGCCCGTCGTCAAGCAGCACTCGCTCTCGCGCCTGACCTGCGGGCTCAAGAACCACATGGGCCTCCTCGGCGGCAGCCGGGGGCGGCTGCACCAGGAGATCCACCCGGCGCTGGTGGACCTCCTGGCGGCCTTCCGCCCCACCCTGACCGTCGTGGACGCCACGCGCGTGATGGTGCGCAACGGCCCGACCGGCGGACGGCTCGAGGACGTCGTGCCCGGGAACGCGGTGGCCGCGGGCACCGACCCCGTGGCCTGCGACGCCTGGGCCGCGCGCCAGCTCGGCCTCGACCCGGCCGACGTCGGCCACGTCGTGCTGGCCGACGGGCGGGGCCTCGGGAGCCTCGCCGCGGGCGCGGGGGCGGTCGAGGAGGTCCCGGCGAATGGCTAGGACGCTGCCGGTCGCGCCGGCCGGCGGGCGCGCGCGGCCGCGGGAGCCCGTCTACCTGCCGCGCGTCTTCCGGCGCGTGTACCAGGGCTTCTTCCTCCTCCTCTTCTTCGCCTCGCTCGGCCTCATGATCGACGAGGGGATCCGGCGCTTCCCGGTGCGGCTCCTTCTCGAGCTCGACCCGCTCTCCGCCGCGGCCGTCCTCGCCTCGTCCTGGCTGCTGCCGGCCGGCCTCGCCGTCGCCCTGGTCGTCGTCGCCTTCACCGTCCTCTTCGGCCGCGCGTTCTGCGGCTGGGTCTGCCCGCTCGGCACGCTGCACCACGCGGCCTCCTGGCTGACCCGCCGGCTCCGGCGCGGCCCGCCCCACCACGTCAACCGCTGGCGCCCGCACTTCCGCCTGAAGTACCTGCTGCTCGTGGGCCTCGGCGTCGCCGCCCTCGCGGGTACGGGCGTGATCGGCCTCCTCGACCCCCTCTCGCTCGCCACCCGCTCGTTCGCCTCCGCCCTCCTCCCCGCGCTCTCCTCCGTGACGGCCGCGGAGGGCCAGCGGCCGCGCACGTTCGGTGGCGCCTGGCTCACCGGCGCGATCTTCCTCGGCCTGCTCGTGGCCAACCGCTGGATCGCGCGCTGGTGGTGCCGCGCGCTCTGCCCGCTCGGCGCCCTGCTCGGCGTCGCCGCCCGCGCCGCCGTCTTCCGAATCCACGTGGACCCCGAGCTGTGCAACGACTGCCACCGCTGCGTGCGGGACTGCCAGGGAGCGGACGAGCCGTTCGGGCAGCACCGCGTCTCCGAGTGCCACGTCTGCCTCAACTGCGTCTCCGTGTGCCCGGAGGACGCGATCGCGTTCCGCGCCTTCGCCCCGGCCGCGGCGCCGAACGGCGGGGTCGACCTGCCGCGGCGCCAGCTCGTGGGCGCTGCGCTCGCCGGGGCGGCGCTCCTGCCGCTCCTGCGCGCCTCCTCGGCCGAGGCGGCGCCCGAGGCGATCCGGCCACCCGGGCGCCCTGCCCGAGGACGCCTTCCTCGCCCGCTGCGTCCGCTGCGGGGCCTGCGTCAACGCCTGCCCGACCTCGGCCCTGCAGCCGTCCCTCCTGGTCGCGGGCCTCGAAGGCCTCTACACGCCGGTGCTGGTCCCCCGCCGGGGCTGGTGCGAGCCGAGCTGCACGCGCTGCGGCCAGGTCTGTCCCACCGGCGCCATCGCGCGGCTCACCCCGGAGACGAAGGGCTGGACGCGCAGCGGGCCGGACGGGAGCGGCGCGCGGGTCAGGATCGGCACCGCCTTCTTCGACTGGGGGCGCTGCCTGCCCTGGGCGATGGCGACACCGTGCGTCGTCTGCGAGGAGGTCTGTCCGACGAGCCCGAAGGCCATCTTCCTCGAGCCCGCCGACGCCGTCCGCCCGGACGGTCGGGTCGTGCGCGTCCAGCGGCCCCGCCTCGACCCCGACCGCTGCATCGGCTGCGGGCTGTGCGAGGCGAAGTGCCCGGTCGCCTCCCCCGCCGCGATCCGCGTGACGCGGGCCGGCGAGTCCCGCGACCTGAAAGGCGGATTCACCCTCGGGAGGCCGTCATGAAGACGCGTCTGATGCGCTCCTGGGGGCTGGCCATGGCACTCGTGGCCGCCCTCGCCGCCGCCCCCGTGACCTTCGGCCCCGAGCCGTCCCTCGCCGCTCGCACGCGCCCGTCGGCCCTGGCCGGCTCGTGGTACCCCGACGAGCGGGCCCACCTCGTGGCCGGCGCGCACTTCCTCATGAGGCTCGCGGCGAGCGCGCCGGGCCCGGCCGCGCGGCCGGCCGCCCTCGTGGTGCCCCACGCGGGCTGGAACTACTCCGGCCTCGCCGCGGCCGCGGCGTTCCGCCTCCTGAAGCCGGGGGCGTTCGACCGCGTCGTCGTCCTCGCCCCCTCCCACTACGGGTCGTTCCGCGGCTTCGCTCTCGACGACGCCACGGCCTACCGCACGCCGATCGGCGACGTGCCCCTGTGCGACGGCCCGCTCGCGGGCCTGCGGGGCCCGGAGGCGCAGGTGGTGGCGGGGGTGACCGAGCGCGAGCACGCGGTCGAGGTCGAGCTGCCCTTCCTCCAGGCGGCCCTCGGCCGCTTCTGCCTGGTGCCGATCCTGGCCGGCGACACCGACGAGGCCCTCGAGCGCGCCTTCGCCGCGCGCCTCGCCGCGCTCGACGACGCTCGGACGCTCTTCGTGTTCACGTCCGACTTCGCGCACTACGGCCCGCGCTTCGACTTCCAGCCGTTCGGGCCGGTCTCGCCCGCGGTTCTCGGGAAGATCCGCGACATGGACGACCGGGGGGCGGCGCTCCTCGCCCGGGTGGACGCGCGGGGCTTCCGGGCGTACCTGGCCGAGACGGGCAACACGATCTGCGGCCGCCACGGCCTCGCCACGATGCTGGAGCTGCTCCCGAGGATCGCGCCTTCGGCGCGGGGGGTCGTGCTCGCCCACTACGCTTCCGGGGAGCTGCCCGGGATGCAGGACGACAGCTCGGTCTCCTACGTCGCGCTGGCCTTCCCGCGCGAGTCGCCGGGGGAGGTCGGCCCGCCGCTCGCGGCCCTGCCGCGGCTCGCGGACGCTTCGCCCGAGACGCCCGCCCTTCCGGCGGACGAGGGCGCCTCGCTCGTGCGGATCGCCCGCGCCGCCCTCACCACGCACTTCTTCGAGAAGGACGACCTCTCCCGCGCGCTCGCGGCGTGGCCGGCCGGGCCCGAGCGGGAGCGCCGGCAGGGGGTCTTCGTGACGATCAACCGGAAGGAGCCGGAGGAGATCCGCACCCGCGGGCGCCTCCGCGGCTGCATCGGCCAGCCCGAGCCGACGTTCCCGCTCTACTACGGCACCGTGCAGGCCGCGCTCGACGCGACGCTGCGCGACCCTCGCTTCGAGCCGGTGACCGCCGGCGAGCTCGCTCGCCTCGAGGTCGAGGTGACCGTCCTCTCGCCCCGCCGGCCGGTGGCGTCCTGGCGAGAGATCCGCGTTGGCACCCACGGGATCGTGCTGCAGAAGGGGGAGAGGTCGGCCCTCTTCCTCCCCCAGGTGGCGCCGGAGCAGGGCTGGACCCTTGAGGAGACGCTGACCGCGCTCGCCGAGAAGGCCGGCCTGCCCCCCGACGGCTGGAAGGAGGGGGCGAGCTTCTCCGTCTTCACCGGCCAGGTCTTCGGGGAGCACCCATGAGCATCGACCGCGGGCGCCGGCTCACCCTGCGCGGGCTCGTGGCGAGCGCTGCGGCGGCGCCCCTCGCCCGCGCCGCCGAGGCCTTCCTGCCGGGCCCGGCACCCGAGCCGCGCTCGGCCCCGTCGCGCCCCGTCGTGGCCGTCGCCCGGCGCGAGGGGCTCGTCACGCCGACCGGCGGCCTCGACCCGAAGCGGCTCGAGGCCGCGCTCGGCGCGGCCGTGGCGCGGGCCGGCGGCGAGGCCGACCCGGTGGCGGCCCTGCGCCGGCTCTTCAAGAAGACCGACGTCGTCGGCATCAAGGTCAACTGCCTCGGCGGGCGCGGCGTCGCCACCCGGCCGGAAGTCGCGCTGCAGCTCGCCGCGTTCCTGCAGGCGGCGGGCGTCCCCGCCGAGAGGATCTACGTCTGGGACCGGACGGACCGCGAGCTGCGCGAGGCGGGATACGTCCTCAACCGCGCCGGCCACGGGGTGCGCGTCTTCGGCACCAACGAGGACTTCGACGACCGGCTCGTGGAGTGGGGGCCGTCCGCCTCGCGCTTCGACCGCGTGCTCGCGCGCGAGCTGACGGCCGTCGTCTCGTGCTCCATCCTCAAGGACCACGGGCTCGCCGGCATGTCGGGGACGATGAAGAACTGGTACGGAGCCGTCCACAACCCGAACAAGCTGCACGACGACCACTGCGCGCCGTTCGTCCCCCACCTCGTGGCCTGCCCGGTGATCCACGACCGGCTGCGCCTCAACGTGGTGGACGGGACGCTCGCCCAGTGCCACGGCGGCCCCGGCCGCGCGCCGCGGTGGGCCTGGCCGTACGGCGGCATCCTCGCCTCCACGGACCCGGTGGCGGTCGACGCCGTCGCGCGGCAGGTGATCGAGGCGCGGAGAAGCGAGGTCGGCCTGCGGCCCCTCGCCGCCGAGGGCCGCGAGCCCCTGCAGATCGCGGAGGCAGCAAAGCTGGGCCTCGGCGTGGCCGACCTCGCCCGCATCGAGCGGGTCGAGGTGTGACGTGAGCGGGCGCCGGGTCTTTCTCGCCCGCCTCGCCGCCTCGGGCGCCGGGTGCGCGCTCGCGGGGGCCCGCGCCCTCGGCGCCGAGCCGGGGGGCCTCAATCCCACCCCGGCGCGGTGGTGGAAGGCCCTGCCGGACGGCTGGGCGGAGTGCGGGGTCTGCCCCCGCGCCTGCCGCATCTCCGAGGACGAGCGCGGCACGTGCGGCACCCGCGAGAACCGGCAGGGGAAGCTCTACACGCTCGTCCACTCGCGCCCCTGCTCGCTCGCGATCGACCCCGTGGAGAAGAAGCCCTTCTTCCACGTTCTCCCGGGCGCGACCGCGCTCTCGCTCGCCACCGCCGGCTGCAACCTCGAGTGCAAGTGCTGCCAGAACTGGGAGATCGCCCAGGCGCGGCCCGAGCAGGTGCCGAGCCTGACCCTCACCCCGGCGGACGTGGTGGCCCTCGCGAGGCAGAAGGGGGCCTCGCTGGTGGCGTGCACCTACACGGAGCCGGTCGTCTTCTCGGAGTACGTGCTCGACATCGCGATCGCCGGGCGCAAGGCCGGCGTGCGCACGGTCATGATCTCGAACGGCTACGTCCAGGAGCAGCCCCTCGCCGACCTCTGCCGAGAGATCGCCGCGTACAAGGTGGACCTCAAGGGCTTCGACCCGGCCTTCTTCAAGCAGCACACCGGCGGCGAGCTGAAGCACGTCCTCGAGACGCTTCGGCGGCTCCGGAAGCACGGCACCTGGACGGAGATCGTGGCCCTCGTCATCCCCACCCAGAACGACGCCGAGGCCGAGATCCGCGCCCTCGCCCGATTCGTCCGCGACGAGGTGGGGGAGGAGACGCCGGTCCACTTCACCCGGTTCCACCCGTCCTACCGGCTCCAGAACCTGCCCTCGACGCCGGTGCCCACCCTCGAGCGCTGCCGCGCCGTGGCCATGGGCGAGGGCCTGCGGTTCGTGTACATCGGCAACGTGCCCGGCCACCCCGCGGAGAGCACGTACTGCCCCGGCTGCGGGAAGGTCCTCGTCCGCCGCGTCGGCATGGCGGTCGTCGAGAACCGGCTGAAGGCCGGGACCTGCCCCGACTGCCGGCGCGCGATCCCCGGCATCTGGGCCTGAAGTCGACTATCATCGGCGGACCGCTGAGAGCCCAAGGGTGATGCTTCCAGAGAGGTTTGGCCGCTACGAGGTCATCGACGAGATCGGCGACGGGGCCATGGGCCGCGTCTACCGGGCGTGGGACCCGGCCGTCAGCCGGGTGGTCGCGGTCAAGACGGTCAAGACCGAGTACCTGACGAGCGACACCCGGGACGAGTTCCTGAAACGCTTCCGGCGCGAGGCCCAGGCCGCCGGAGGCCTCAACCACCCGGCGATCGTGCGGGTGTTCGACCTCGGCGACGACTACCTCGTCCTGGAGTACGTCGAGGGCCGCACGCTGCGCCAGCTGATCCGCGAGGAGGGCCGCCTCGCCCCGCAGCGCGCGCTGCCGCTGCTCGCCGGCCTGGCCGAGGCGGTGGACCACGCGCACGCGGCCGGCATCGTCCACCGGGACATCAAGCCCGCCAACATCATGATCCAGCCCGAGGGCCTGCCGAAGCTGATGGACTTCGGCGTCGCGCGCATCGAGGCCTCGGTCCTGACCACCGCCGGCCAGATCCTCGGCTCGCCCTCCTACATGGCGCCCGAGCAGATCGCGGGCGAGAAGATCACGAGCCGCGCCGACGTCTACGCGCTGGCGGTCGTGGCCTTCGAGATGCTCACCGGCCAGCCGCCGTTCTCCGGCAACACGATCACGCAGGTCATCTACCGGGTGATGCACGACCCGCCCCCGCCGCCGCGCCGGCTGAACGCCGCCCTGCCGGCGCGCTACGACGAGGTCTTCGCCCGGGCCCTCGCCAAGGACCCCGCCCAACGGTTCGAGACGGCCCTGGATTTCGCCACCGCCCTCGACCTCAAGGAGCTGGACCTCGCATTCCCCGCGACGGCGCCCTCCCTCCCCGTCCCGGGCGGCGCGGGGGACGACGTGCCCACGATGCTCGCGCCGGCCCCGCTGGCCGCACCGGCGGCCGATCCAAGAGCGCCCGGCTGGCGCCGGCCGGCGCTCGTGGGGATCGCGGCCCTCGCGCTCGGCGCGCTCGCCTGGCTGGGCCTGCGCGGCGACCGGGAAGCGCCGCCCCGGGAGCAGGCCCCGTCGCCGCCGACGCTCGTCGCGATCGCTCCGACACCCTCCCCGGCGCTCTCCCCGACGCCCCCGCCGGCCGAGACCCCGCCCGCCATCCCGCGCGCGGTTCCGCCGCCGAAGGTCAAGGCCACCGGGCAGCCGACCCCCGCCCCGGCGCCGTCTCCCGCGCCGGCGGTCGAGGGCCAGCTCGTGGAGCTCGGCCCCGACGTGACGGCGCCCGTGCGCATCTCCGGGGAGTCCGCACCCTACCCGGACGCGGCCCGACGCCGTGGCCTGAAGGGCACGATCACGATCGACATGATCGTGGACGAGACGGGCCTGCCCACCGACCTGCAGGTGGCCGAGTCCGCGGGGCCGATCCTCGACGAGGCCGTGCTGAAGGCCGTCCGCACCTGGCGCTTCGAGCCCGCCCGAAAGGACGGCGTCAGGGTCAAGGTGCGCTGGCGGGCCCGTCACACGTACCGCTGAGCCTTCATCCCTCGTCCCGCCTCTGGACCCACTCGTACGTGAGCCTCCTGGCTCCACAGTACATGTGCGTGTCCCAGCTCGCGAAGAAGAAGTACCACCCCGACGCTTCCGCAGGCAGGCGACGGGCCAGCCGCTTCGCGGTTTCCGTCGGCGCTTCGATCAGACGGCCGCTCTGGGTCAGCCACGGCAGGCCCGGCCGAGCATCGAGCGCGTTGGGCGGGTCGATGACCCAGAACGTGACTCCCGAGAAGACGAGACGGCCGGTGCGCCGGCGCTCGCGTGCCGCGCGCATCGAGTCGTCCGGGTCTCCCACGCAGATCTCCCAGGTCGTCACGGCCTCGTCGTTGCGGTAGTCGAGGTTGACCGCGACCAGCCGAGCATCGTCGAACGTGGCGTGCGGCTCCTCTTTGCCGAGGAAGCCGTCGAGGCCGTTCGCGTGCTCCGTCTTCACTGCAGGATGATCGGACAACAGGGAGGGGGGGCGCAAGGTCAGAGTCGGACGGTAGCGGCCAGAGCGACCGCCACGAGGCCGGCGAGCAGCCACACCGAGCCGGCGATGCCGAGGAGCGGCACGAACAGCACGGCCCCGAGGAGGGCCGACCCGGCCGCGCCGACGTGGTCGGCCGTCTCGAGGCGTCCCGCAGCCTCGCTCGGGCCGTCGCCGGCGGCGAGGCGGACCTGCGCCGCGACCGGGAAGACGCCGCCGGTCACGACGCCCGCCGCGAGCAGGAGCGCCGCGTGGGACAGGAGCGCCGCCCAGGGTCCGCCGGCCGACGCGCGGGAGGCCGCGCCGAGCGTGACGGGCAGGGTCAGGGCGAACAGCGCCGCCGCGACCAGGGACAACCGCAGCGCGCGCACGGCGAACGGAAGCTCCGCGGCCTCGCGCTCCCCCTCCTCGAAGGCGGCGCGAGGCGCGAGCGTCGCGCCGATCGCGAGGCCCAGCATGAAGGTCGCGGTGAGGGCTCCCAGGTGGCCGTAGAGGGCCCCCGCCTGGGTCTGGAACGAGAAGAGCACGACCAGCCACCACCCCGTGCCCGCGGCCCCGACCACCGCCACCGCGTGGGAGGAGCAGGCGGCCGCCCGGCGTCCGCGGGAGGCGCCGGCGGTCCACAGCCGGGCGATCGCCGCGAGCGACGGGAGGAAAGCCAGGACCACGAGGAGCGGCGGTGGGATGCGGCTCGCGCCGGCGACGAGCCGTCCCCAGGGGCCCGCCGTCGTCTGCTGGCGCCGGGCGAGGGCGTGGAGGAACGATACCGGCCGGTCGTCGCGGCTCGCCTCCGCGCGCGCAGCCGCGGCGAAGAGCGCCGCCTCCTGCGCCGCGACACGCTCCGGGGCGAGGAGGACGCCGAGCAGGGCCGGGTCGAAGGACGGCGACGTCACCCCCCTCTCGCGCCAGCGCGCGGCGAGCACGGCGGGGTCGAGCGTCACCGCGGCCGGGCTCCACCCGGCGACGAGAAGGGTGTCGGGCCCCGGCGTCGCGCGCACCACCGTCGCCGCCTCCTGGAGCGAGCGCACGAGCGAGCCGGCGAGCGCCGCCGTCTCCCCGGTGATCCCGAGGGGCGCGGTGCGCACGGGGATCACGATCGCGCCGTCCGGGCGGAGGCGCGAGGCGAGGCTCGCCAGGAACTCGACCGTGGCCAGGCGCGCGCGCAGGAGGGTGGTCGGCTCCCCGCCGAGGAGGAGCACGAGGTCGAACCGCCCGCCCCGGCCGCGCGCCACGAAGCGCCGCGGGTCGTCGTGCACGACGCGGACGCGGGGATCGCGCAGCGCCGCCCGGTCGGCGGCGGGGAGCCGCTCGAGGAGGAAGGCGTAAGCGGCCGCGTCCGGCTCGATGACGACGAGCCTCCCGACCGGGTGGCGCAGCAGCACCGGCACGAGGCCCCGCTCGACGCCCCCGACCATCAGGACGCTCCGCGGGCGGGGCGCGAGCAGCGCGAGGAGGTGGCCGAGGCCCTCCGCGGCGTAGGGGTCCGGGAAGCTGCCCGAGTACTGGCCGCTCGCGTAGACGTGGAAGGGGTCGTCCCCGCCGAGGTCGAGGTGCTGGTACGGCGTCTCCGCCGAGGCTCTCAGGGGGATGCCGGGGGCCGTCCCCGAGAAGCGCGCCCGCTCGCTCCTCGCGTCGAGCGCCGGGGCCAGGGCGAGGACGGCGAGCGAGGCGAGGGTCGTGCCGAGGAGCAGCCTGGGGCGGCCGAGGAGGCCACTCGGCACCGCGGTCCAGGCGAGCGAGGCGGCGACGAGGCCGACGAGCGCGGAGAGGCGCAGCGGCGAGAGCCACGCGCCCGCGAGCAGGGTCACGGCCACCCCGCCGAGGAGCGACCCCAGCGACTCGAACACGTAGAGACGCGCGATGCCCTCGCCCGCCTCCCACAGCCGCGAGGCCGAGGCGGCGAGCGCGGTGAACGTCCAGCCGACGGCCGCGCCCGGCGGGGCGAGCGTCGCGAGCGAGAGGGCGGCGGCGAGGCCGAGGCCGGGCAGCTCGCCGGCGCCGGGCGCCAGGGCGAGCCTCAGGAAGCGGCCGGCCAGGATGCCGAGCGGCGGGACGAGGGCGAGGAGGCAGAGGCCGGCCGCGGCGGAGGGGGCGGCGGTCGCGGCCCCGCGGCGGCGCGCGAGCGACGCGCCGGCGGCGATGCCGAGGAGCCAGGCGGCGAGGCCGATGCCGATCGCCGCCTCGTCCCCGGCCACGTCCACCACCAGCTCGCGCAGGAGGAGCACCTGGGCCGCGGTGGCGAGGAGCCCGGCCGCCAGGAAGGCCGCGTGGCGCACGGGGCAGTCTACCCCCGGGGTGAGCCGTCCGGCTCACTCCATTCGACGGCTCCCCGGTTCAGAATGCGCCATGAAACGCGCCCTGGCCGTCACGGGCCTCGCTCTCGCCCTCGGCGCCACGGCTGCGGCCCAGGAGCCCGCGGTCCGGGCCTGGGAGGCGCCGCTGCGCGTCCCGACCTACCCCGTCGGGCCACCCGAGCCGAACCCGATGTTCTACGCCGGGCGCGAGTACCAGGGGGCAACGGGTCCCGTCTACCCCTACCCGCTGCTCGACCGGCTGTCGGACCGCCGCGAGGACCGGGCCTGGAGGGCCCTCTGGCTCGAGAACGAGTACGTCCGGCTCTCGGTCCTGCCCGAGATCGGCGGGCGGATCTTCAGCGCCCAGGACAAGACGAACGGCTACGACTTCTTCTACCGCCAGCGGGTGATCAAGCCCGCTCTCATCGGCATGCTCGGCGCCTGGATCTCCGGCGGCGTCGAGTGGAACGTCTTCCACCACCACCGGGCGACGTCCTTCATGCCGGTGCAGTCGGCGATCGCGGAGAACCCCGACGGCAGCCGCACGGTCTTCGTGGGCGAGACGGAGTGGCGGCAGGGCATGCGCTGGGTGGCGGCGGTGACGCTGCGCCCCGGCCGCTCGTACGTCGAGGCCGTCGTGCGCATGACGAACCGCACGCCGCTCCCCCACTCGATGCTCTACTTCTCGAACCCCGCCGTCCACGCGAACGAGAGCTACCAGGTGATCTTCCCGCCCGACGTCGACTGGGCGACCTTCCACGCGAAGACGGACTTCAGCCCCTGGCCCCTCGCCCGCGGGCGCTTCGTGGGCCGGGACTACCCGCCCGGCACCGACCTCGGCTGGTGGAAGAACCACGAGTACCCGATCTCGTTCTTCGTCTACCGCTCGTCCTCCGACTTCCTCGGCGGCTACGACCACGGCCGGCGGGCGGGAGTCGTCCACGTGGCGGACCGGGACACGATGCCGGGCAAGAAGCTCTGGACGTGGGGCAACGGGCCTGACGGCCGCATGTGGGACCGGATCCTGACCGACGAGGACGGCCCGTACATCGAGCTCATGACCGGCGGCTACTCCGACAATCAGCCGGACTACTCGTGGATCCGGCCGGGCGAGACGCGCACGCTCGTCCACCGCTGGTACCCGGTTCGCGAGCTCGGCGGGGTGAAGGCGGCGACGATCGAGGGGGCGGTGAACCTCGAGGTGAGGGACAGCCGGGCCCGGATCGCCGCCAACACGACCGCCGCCCGGACGGGCGCGCGCGTGCGGCTCGTTGCCGGCGAGCGGGTCTTCTTCGAGACGACGGCCACGATCGCCCCCGACGCGCCCTTCGCGCGCGAGGTCGCGCTGCCCGCCGGAACGGGCGAGAACGGCCTGCGCCTCGAAGTGCTCGCCGCGGACGGCTCGGAGCTCGTCGCCTACGAGAGCCGGCCCCGCCCGAAGACGAAGGAGCCGGAGCGCTACGCGCCGCCTCCCCCGCCCCGGCAGGTCCGGTCGGTCGAGGAGCTGTACCTCGCCGGCCTGCGCCTCGAGCAGTTCCACAACGCCCGTCTCGATCCCGAGGCTTACTACCGCGAGGCGCTGCGGCGCGACCCCGGCGACGCGCGGACGAACACGGCCCTGGGTCTCCGGCTCCTCCGGCGCGGCCGCCTGGAGGACGCCGAGCGGCACCTCGCCGCCGCGGTGTCACGTCTCACCGCCAACCACACCCGCACCGGGGACGGCACGGCCCAGTATGCCCACGGTCTCGTCCTCGCGGCGCAAGGCAAGGCGGACGCGGCCCGCGAGGCCTTCGCCGCCGCGGGCTGGGACATCGGCTTCACCGCCGCGGCCGCCCTCGAGGAGGCCCGCCTCGAGTCCGCCCGCGGGCACGCCGGGCGGGCTCTCGAGCTCCTCGACCGCTCGATCGACGCGAACCCCCGCGGGACTGCCGCCCTCGCGCTCTCCTCGGCCCTCCTCCGCCGCTCCGGTCGCCCGGAAGCCGCGCTCGCGCGCGCCTCGTCGGCTCTCTCGATCGACCCCCTCGACCCGCTCGCCGCCCGAGAGCGCCGCCTCGCCCGCGAGGCCGGCGCGAAGCCAGGGGCGGACCCGGTGGCCGACGCCACCGAGGCGGCGGCGTTCGCCGCCCTCGGCGAGGACGCCTACGCCCTCGAGGCAGCGCACGACTACGCACGGGCGGGGCTCCTCGAGGACGGGATCGCGGTCCTGGGCGGCCGCCTGCCGGACGCGGCGGCGAAGGCCGACCCCATGGTCGCCTACACGCTCGGCTGGCTGTACGAGAGGAGGGGCGACGCCACGACGGCCGCGAGCTGGTACCGGCGCGGCCGCGCGCTGTCCCCGGACTACTGCTTCCCGTTCCGCCTCGAGGAAGCCCTCGTCCTCGAGCGCGCGATGGCGGCCGACCCCTCGGATCCGCGGGCGCCCTACTATCTCGGCAACCTCCTCTACGACCTGCAGCCCGAGCGGGCGATCGTCGCCTGGGAACGAGCGCGCTCGCTCGACCCCGCCTTCGCCCGGGTCCATCGCAACCTCGCCTTCGCCTACGCCCGCGCCCAGGGCGCCCTGGCGAAGGCGGTCGCCAGCCAGGAGAAGGCCGTGGCGATCGAGAAGCGCGAGCCGCGCCTCTACTACGAGCTCGACCAGTACCTGGCCTGGACCCGCGCCCCGCTGGCCGCGCGCCTGCGGCACCTGACCGGGAGCCCCGAGACGATCGCGAGCCGCGAGATCACGGCGGGCCGGCTCGCGCGCGTCCAGCTGCTGCTCGGACGGAACGAGGAGGCGATGGAGACCCTCGCCCGGACCTCGTTCCACGTCTGGGAGGGCGAGCGCGGCATTCACGCCGTCTACGTGGCGGCGCGCCTCGAGCGCGGCCGGGGGCGGCTCGCGAGGGGGGACGCGGAGGGTGCCCTCGCGGAGTTCCGGGCGGCGCTCGAGATCCCCGCGAACGTCGAGGTGGGCCAGGGGGTGGGCGCGCACCTGGCCGCCACGCACCACCACGTGGGCCTCGCCCTCGAGAGGCTCGGGCGGGAAGCGGAGGCCGCAGAGGCCTTCCGCCAGTCGGCGGGCGTGGCACCGGTCGTGCCCGAGGGCCACTACTGGATCGGGCGCTCGCTCCAGAAGCTCGGTCGTGCCGTCGAGGCCCGCCGCCACTTCGAGCTGCTCGCGGCGACGAAGCCCCGCGCGGTGGACCCCGCGCGGCCGCTCGAGGTGCGGATGGAGGCGACAGAGGGCCGGAGCGCGGACCTTCACGCGAAGGCCCTCGGCCTCCTCGGCCTCGGCCGGCAATCCGAGGCCCGCACCGCTCTCGCGTCGGCCCTCGACGCCGACCCCGACAACGTCCAAGCCGTCGTCCTGCGCCGCTCGCTCGCCGCGGCGCCCCACCCCAGGGAGGTTCGACCGTGACCCAGAGCGTTGCCCCCGTCTCCGCGCGCGTCGCCGGCCTCGACGCCTACCGCGGCCTCGTCCTGGCCCTGATGATGGGCGAGGCCCTCCACTTCTGCGGGGTCGCAGGCGCCTTTCCGGCGAGCGCCCTCTGGGCGTTCCTCTGCCACCACCAGTCCCACGTCGAGTGGATCGGCTGCTCGCTCCACGACCTCATCCAGCCCGGCTTCTCGTTCCTCGTGGGCGCGGCGCTGCCGTTCTCGCTGGCCGCGCGCTCGACGCGCGGCCAGTCGCGCGGCGCGATGATCGCCCACGCCTTCCGCCGCGCGCTCATCCTCGTGGTCCTCGGGATCTTCCTTCGCTCGCTCGGGTACCCGCAGACCCGCTTCACCTTCGAGGACACGCTCACCCAGATCGGCCTCGGGTACGGCTTCCTCTTCCTGCTCGGGCTGAGGCCGCGCCGGGACCAGTGGATCGCCCTCGCCGTCATCCTCGTGGTCTTCTGGGCCGCATTCGCCCTCTACCCCGCGCCCGGCCCCGATTTCGCGTGGGAGCAGGTCGGCGTGCCCTCCGACTGGCCGAACCTCCTCACCGGCTTCGCCGCGCACTGGAACAAGAGCGAGAACTTCTCCGCGCAGTTCGACCGGTGGTTCCTGAACCTCTTCCCGCGCCAGGAGCCGTTCGTCTTCAACCGGGGCGGCTACCAGACGCTCAGCTTCATTCCCACGCTGGGCACGATGATCCTCGGCCTGCTCGCGGGCGGCGTCGTGCGCAGCGAGCGCTCCCACCGGAAGAAGCTCGCGTGGCTCGTGACGGCCGGTGCCGCGTTCCTCGCCTCGGGCTGGCTGCTGGGCGCGCTCGGGATCTGCCCGGTCGTGAAGCGCATCTGGACGCCGAGCTTCACCCTCTTCAGCGGGGGATGGTGCTTCCTGTTCACCGCCTTCTTCTACTGGGTGATGGACGTGCGCGGCCACGTGCGCTGGGCGTTCCCGCTCACCATCCTCGGCATGAACTCGATTGCCGCCTACTGCCTGGACTGGGTGCTCGTGAGGCCGGCGGGAGAGGCGCTCGTGCGACACCTCGGCCGCGCGCCGTTCCTCCTGCTGGGGCCGGGCTTCGAGGCGACGCTGGTCGGAGCGGCGGCCCTCCTCGTGGTGTGGCTCGTCCTGCTCTGGATGCACCGGCGGCGGATCTTCATCCGCATCTGAGGGCCGATCGGGTCGGATCCTGGAGACCCGACCGCACGTGACCGTCTGTCATAAGCCGTGAAGGCGGCGCCGCGGGGGAACCGGCAGCGGGCCCGGGACGTAGTGTGTTCACAGAGAACACAGCCGAAGGGGCAGGAGGCCTGGCGCGTTCAACGCGCTGGACGCGTGAGGTGAAGGCCATGATGCAGCCACGTGCCGAAATCCGCATCGACCGCATCCCCGCCGAGGGCTTCGGGGGGCTCATCTTCGCCGTGGGGTCGGTCGTCATCTTCCTGATGGCGTTCCCGGGCTTGCGCCCGATCGCCGCCGCGTCGGTGATCGGCGGCCTGTTGCTGGCGCCGATCCTGCACCGCCTCTACCGCTAGCTGGCGCTCAGCGGCCGGGAGGCGGAGGGGGGAGCGTGAAGCACACGGCGGTTCCCTGCCCATCGCCCGCCGACTCGATCCAGACGCTGCCGCCGTGCACCTCGACGATGCGCTTCACCAGGGCGAGGCCCACCCCGCTCCCCTCGGCGCGGGGATCGAGCTTCTCGAAGAGCCCGAACACCTTCTCGTGGAAGCGAGGATCGATGCCGACCCCGTTGTCCCGCACGAAGAGCACGGGGGCTGACGAGCCGTCCCCGGGGCGGGCGCCGATGCGGACGACCGGGGTCGCCTGGTCGCCGAGGAACTTCACGGCGTTCTCGAGGAGGTTCTGGACCACCTCGACGAGCCTCACCCGGTCGCCGTAGACCTCCGGCAGGTCCGGGTCGACCTCCAGGCGCACCCGCCGCTCGTCGAGGCGAGCCCGCAGGAGCGACGCCGCCTCGCGCACGACCTCGCCGAGGGAGACGCGCTCCGCCGCGTTCACGACCCGCCCCACCCGCGAGAGGCGCAGAAGCTCGTGCAGGAGGTGCCCCATGCTGTCGGCGGCGGACTTCATCCTCTCGACGTCGGCCCGGAGCCGGTCGGTCCGCCCCTCGGCCACGTCGCGATCGATGAGCCCCAGGAAGCCGCGGATCGTGACGAGGGGGCTCTTGAGGTCGTGGGACACCGTGTAGGTGAAGCGCTCCAGCTCCGCGTTCTTGGCCTCGAGCTCGCGGATCAGCTCCTCCCGCTCGGCCTGTCGGTCGCGCTCGAGCCGGTCGCGGTGGAGGATGGAGACGATCGCCAGGCCCGCCGCGACGGTGACGAGGGCGAGCGGGATGGTGATCGCACGCAGCGAGACCGTCGACGGCGCCAGCAGGGGCGCGAGGAGCACGGTGGCGGCGCAGCCGACGGCGAAGAGCGCGGTCCCCCGCGCCCGGAGGAGGATGCTGGCCAGCAGCACGCCCAGGACGAGGTAGGAGAGCTGCTGCGGCGAGCGGTTCGAGGACCCCACCAGGATCTGGCCCAGGATCACCGCCGGGAACATGGCGAGGACGACGCCGGAGGCCGCGGTGTAGCGGCCCCGGCGGTTGAGCACCCACGCCGCAGCCAGGAACGCGTACCCATACCAGGGAGGCGAGTACCCGGGCACCGCCAGAAGCCCCGTCACGTCCACCGCCCCGAAGACCACGATCATGATGAGGAGGAAGGCCGCGAGGAGCCGCGACCGGCGGCGGATGGTCGGGTCGGCGGCGGGGACGGGGGGATCGAGGACCGGCCGCAGCATCCGGGGCAGCGTCCCGGGCTCCGTCGCGGGGGTCTCGGGCTCCCTCACCGTGCTTGGGATTCTACTTCCTGTCCGGTGTCGCCCGGTCGGAGTGCGCACACCGGGTGCGATCGCTTAGGATGCCGTCACGGGAGCCACCGCCATGCACTACCTGCTCTTCTACGATTACGTCGAGGGCGCCGTCGAGCGGCGGGCGCCGTTCCGCCAGGAGCACCTCGGCCTCGCGCGGGAGGCGGTCGCACGGGGCGAGCTTCTCATGGGCGGGGCCTTCGCGGAACCGGTGGACGGAGCGGCTCTCCTCTTCCGGGCGGACGACCCGTCGGTCGTCGAGGCCTTCGTGCGCCGCGACCCCTACGTGAGGAACGGCGTCGTCACGCGCTGGCGGATCCGGCCGTGGACGGTCGTGGTGGGAGCCCTGGTCCCGCCCGAGCGCTGATCCGGATCAGCGCGTCCCGGCGTCCGCACGGCCGAGGTGCCGCGACCACTCGAGCGCGACGCGCAGGCCGGCCGCACCCTCGGCTTCGGGCGCAAGCCGGACCAGGAATCGCAGCCCGTCGCGCGCCACGTCGTAATCGAAGTCGAAGCTGGTGACTCCCTCGAGGTGGAAGAGCGACCGCGGGGCCACCGCGTCGCTGAGCGGAGGAACCGCCATCATCATGCCGTCGGGCTGGAAGTAGTAGAGCTCGCCTCCGTCGCCTCGAAAGCGCGGCAGGACCCCGCCGGCGCGGGAGACGCGGCGGGCGGGTCGCCCCTCCTCGAGGTCGACGAGGTACACCTCCGGGCGCCCCGACTCCTCCGAGACGTAGGCCAGCCTCCGTCCGTCCGGTGAGAAGCGGCCGTTGTAGCTGCTGAACGGCATCGATGTGACCCGGCGCGTCTTCCCGTCGGCGACGGACAGCAGCCAGAGCTGTCGCTGGTTGCGCCGGCCCGGCGCGCTGTCCTCGTAGACGATCGTCCGACCGTCCGCAGACCAGTGCCTCGGGGCCTGGACTCCCGGAGCCCGCAGGAGGGGCTCGTCGCGGCCGGACCCGTCGAGGTAGAGCACGGCGAGGTCGGGCGGCTCGTTCTCGGCCTTCGCGTACGCGAGGCGCTGGCCGTCCGGCGCCCACGTGCCCCCCCAGGCGTCGATCAGGGCCGAGGTCAGGCGGGTGGCAACGCCCGAGCCGGTGTCCAGGCTCCACAGGTCCCGGCCGCGGCGCTCCGCGTCCCAGCGGTCCACCACCACCCGGCGTCCGTCGGGCGAGAGCGCCAACCAGCCGAAGGGACCGGGCTCGCCGAGGGCGGCCGTCTCGCGACCCGTCCGGTCGATCCAGGCGAGGCGCGAGCTCGCGGGACGCGGCTCGTAGACGAGGGCTCGGCCATCGGCCGAGACGGCGAACGACGCCGACCCGGGAGGCCCGAACCACCGGACGTCGCGGGCGACCGTGATCGCTTCCCCGGTCGGTTTCCGGCTCCCCGCGTCGAACGGAATGGCGATGAGGGTCCCGCCCCGCACGCAGAGCACGTGCCCCGAGGCCGAGTACTCGGCCTGCGAGTGGCAGCTGGCGACGCAGTCCGGTTCGCCCCCGTCGAGGGATGCGACGCACAGCCGCCGCTCGGCGACGGGCGATCCGAAGCCACTCAGGAAGAGGTAGTGGCGGCCGTCGGGCAGGAAGCGAGGGAACCCCCGGCGCTCGCGGAAGGAAGGGGCCGAGAAGACCTTCGAAGGCTCGCCCCCGCGGGACGGGAGCGAGTACAGGCCGGCGTCCGAGCCGACCGGTCGGGCAAAGAGGATCGTGCCGTCGCTTCCCCACGTCCCCGTGCTGGCGAGCGCGGTCGACGCGACCGTGGTCGCCGGGCCGCCGTCGACCGGAACGCGCCGGAGGTCGTCTCCTGCGAAGAACGCGATCTCCCTCCCGTCGGGCGAGAAGAACGGCGAGATCCCGCCGGTCGTGTCCTCGAGCGGGCGTGCCTGTCCGTCCTCGGCCGACCAGATCCAGAGGCTCGACACGCCGCCCGCGCTCGCCGTGAAGACGATCCGACGGCCGTCGGGCGAGACCGCGAGGGGGGTTCCCTGGGTCGGCCGCGGTACGAGCACTCCGGTCGGAAGCGCGACCGCGAAGCGCAGCGGTGCGGCCTCCGGGGGACGGCGCCCGGGGAGCAAGGCCGCGGCAGCGCCGGCCGCGGCGAGGCCCAGCAGGCCCAGCGCCAGCGCCCGCCGTGAAGACGACCTTCGCGACGCCGTCACTGCCAATGGACGCCCGAGGCTCTCCTCGACGAGGCGAAGGCCTCGCGCCACGTCCGCGGCACACTGCCAGCGGGCGTCGGGGTCCTTGGCGAGGCACTGGCGGACGAGCGCGGCGAGCGCCGGCGGCGTTTCCGGCGCCGGCTCCCGCAGGTCGGGCGGCTCGGCTCCCAGGATCTCTGCGGCGATCTCGACCGCCGTCGCCCCGGGGAACGCGCGGCGGCCGGCGAGAGCCTCGAACAGAACGCAGCCGAGGGCGAACACGTCGCTGCGGGCATCCGCGGGGCGGCCCCGGACCTGCTCGGGGGCGAGGTAGGGCCAGGTCCCGACGAGCGTGCCCACCCGCGTCAGCGGGGCCTCGTCCGTCGCGAGGGTCGCCGTCGTCTTCTCGCCCGCCCTCGCCGCGACCTCGCCCTCGTCCCGCCGCGCAAGGCCGAAGTCGAGCAGCTTCGCTCCCGACCGCGTGAGCATGACGTTGCCGGGCTTGAGGTCGCGGTGCACGATACCGCGGCGGTGGGCGGCGGCGAGCGCGGCGGCAAGCTGCCCCCCCAGGGCGAGCACCTCCGGCACCGTCAGCGGCCCCTTCTGGAGGCGGGAGGCGAGAGTCTCCCCCTCGAGCCTCTCCATGACGAGGTACTCGACGTCGCCGTCGGGCCCTTCGGCCCGGCCGACGTCGAAGAGCGCGCACACGTTCGGGTGGCTGAGCGCCGAGATGGCCCGCGCCTCCCGCTCGAAGCGCGCGCGCCGGTCAGGGTCGGACGCGAGCTCGCGCGGGAGCACCTTCAGCGCCACCTCCCGGTCGAGCCGGGTGTCCCGGGCCAGGAAGACCTCGCCCATGCCTCCGGCACCCAGCGGCGAGACGATCTCGTAGGGGCCGAGCCTCTGGCCGGGGGACAGGCTCATGTGCGAGGGGTACCTCACCGGGGAAGATACCAGCCGTGGGTCCGCCGGCCAAGCGAGCGGCCCCGCCCGCGACCTGGGTTAAGCTCCGGCCGGAGGCCGTCATCCCGCGCGAGACGACACGAATCACCGACCTCGAGAGGCGCATCCGGGGCGTCGAGTCCGCCCTGATCGTCCTCTCGATCGCGGCGATCGCCGTCGCCGACCACTTCCTCGTACCGTCGGCCTCGCTGGGCTTCCTCTACCTCATCCCCGTGAGCTACAGCGCCCTCGCCCACCGCGGGCCGGTGTTTCTGGCCCTGCTCGGCACGTGCGTCGTCCTGCGGCAATGGGACACGCCGGTCGCCACCCAGGGCTGGCCGCGGCTCGCCGTCGACTGGCTCCTCGTGGGCGCGTTCCTCGCCGTCGTCCTCCCCCTGCGCCGCCTCGGCCGCGCCCGAGCCGAGTTCTTCCGCATCGCGCGCGAGCAGAGGGACGAGCTGGTGCGCGAGGTGGAGATGGCGGCCCGGGTCCAGCAGCACCTGCTCGACCAGCACCGGCCCCCGGCCGGCCCCCTGGACGTCGTCGCCCGTACGCGTCCCGCGAGGGTCGTGGGCGGTGATTACTACGACTTCGTCCCCCTCGCCGACGGGCGCTTCGCCGTCGTCGTCGCCGACGTCTCCGGCAAGGGGCTCCCCGCCGCGCTCATCATGCCCGCGGTGAAGATCGCACTGCGCGCCCTCGCCGCCCGGAACGTCTCGACGTCCGACCTCCTCGCCGAGCTCAACCGCGTCTTCCTCGACAACCTCCCGGCCGCGTCGTACTTCACCCTGATCTACGCCGTCTTCGACCCGGCCGGCGGCCGCGTCGCCTACGCGAACGCCGGCCACCTCCCGGCCCTCCACCTGAGAGGCCGGCGCTCGGAGGCCACGTGGCTCATGCCCGAGGGCCCCGCCGTCGGCCTCCTCCACGACGAGGTCCACTTCGGGACGGTCGAGGTGCGCTTCGGCCCGGGCGACCTGTTCGTGTTCTACACGGACGGCATCACCGAGGCCGAGAACGAGTCCGGGGCCGACTTCGGGCAGGAACGGCTCGTGGACGCCGTGCGCTCGGCGGCCGGCCAGCCGGCCGAGGCAGTGGTCTCCGCCGTGCACGACGCGGTGGACGCCTTCCGCGGACCGGGAGCGCGGAACGACGACGCGACGGTCATCGCGGTGGGGGTGCCCGGACTCCCCTGAGGCCGGAAGCCGTCGCCACCCCCGCGCATCCACGCGTTTGGACGTTTCCCCGGCAGCCGAAAAACGTCTGCCCGACGCAACCGGCGGGCGCTTTCGCGCGTCTACATCAGAGAAGGACGGTGACCCATGGCGACGGGAGCGTGGAGCATTCCGGCGACCCACCCGGCGCCGGCCGGCCTGGCGGCGTGGCTTTCCGCCTTGAGCCTCGCGGGCCTCGGTCGCCCCGTGGGCGCCCACCCCGACTGGGAGCGTGAGGCGGCCGGCGCCGCGCGGTCCTGGCTTCGACTGGTCGACGAGGGCCGACACACCGCCAGCTGGGCGGCGGCCTCCTCCCTCCTGAAGGAGGAGGTCGGACCGAGCGGGTGGAGCGCGGCGCTTCGCGCGGTGCGGGCACCCCTCGGCCGGTGCCTGTCGCGGGCGCTGCGGTCGAGGGCCGCGGTCGAGGGCCCGACCGGCGACCTGCGGGGACCCTACGTCGTCATCCGGTTCGAAACCGCCTTCGAGGGGCGGAGCCCGGTGACCGAGACGATAACGCCGGTGCGCGGCCCGGACGGCCGCTGGCGCGTGGCGGCCTACTTCATCCGCTGATCTCCTTCGCACGAGCTCGACGATCCGGGTGACGGTCGATCAGCTCCGGCTGGCCCGCCTACCGGACGAGGAACAGCTCGTCCTGGCGGCGGAGCGCCCACCGCACCTTGCCGTCCGCGTCGACGACAACGTCCTCCTCCTGCGCCATCCGGACCGGCTGACCGCCCCACTCGGCCACGGGGGTCGTCGCCTGCAGCTCGATCGAGAACCAGGTGCTCGGGATCACCCTGGCATCGCCGCGCCCGGGAACGCCGTCCTGGTAGTCCCACAGCCCTATGAGCGGGCCCGCGCCGTGGCCGTGGAGACCGACCGGGTGCGCGTAGACCGTCCCGTCGATCCCGCGCTCCTTCATGCGCGCGCGGGTGGAGGCCAGGATCTCGTTGCCCGTCCGCCCCGGCCGCAGCTCCTCCATGCAGATGTCCTGCAGGGCGTTCGCCTGGGCGAGAGCGCGGCGCAGGCCCTCGGGCGCCCCCGTCTCACCCGGGAGGAGCACGTAGGCGAGGTGCTGCGTGTCGCTGTTGAGCCGGGCCACGGTCAGGCCGAGGTCGGAGTGCAGCACGTCCCCGCGCTCGATCACGACGTCGCCCTCGAGCTTCTCGGGGGCGACACCCCTGCGCTGGACGTCCACCGTCGGATGGAACCAGGTGCCGAGGCCGAGGTCGCTCACCCGCTGGCGCCACCACCACTCGAGATCGGTAGTCGAGGTCTTCCCCGGCGTGACCACCCGGCTCGAGAACATCTCCTGCGACAGCGACCAGACGAGCTCCTGCATGCGGCGGAAGACCGTCTCCTCCTCCGGCAGCCGGACGCCGAGCAGCTCGAGCGGCAGGCCCTCGGCGTTGCGGTACCTCGCCGTCCACGCCTCGCCGAGGGCGGCGCTCATCCCCTGCAACTCTCCGCTCGACAGCCCGTCCGAGAACGCGAACACCGTGGAGCGGTCGATGCCGATGACCCTCGGGTTGCGCTCCCGGACGACCGAGAGGAGCGCCTGCCACTGCTCGTCGCCCCACAGCTCGGCCGGCTGGCCGGGCCCCCCGGTGGCGGGCTTCGTGGACCGGCGCGCGTCGAAGACGCCCCCGTGCGACGAGCCCCCCAGCGCGATCCGCTCGACGCACGCGGCGGACGGCGCCTCGCCGGTCGCGGCGCACTTGTCGAAGAACACGAGGATCGTGCGGCGGCGCGCGGAGACGCTGTTGGGCCCGCTGGTCGCCAGGAACACAGGGTCCTCGTTGTACTCGCGCATCGGCACGACCCACATGTCGATGCCGTGCTGGCGCATCAGGCCGGGCAGGAACGTGTCCAGGCGCTTCTTGAGCCAGTCCTGCTGCATCGCCGACTGCTCGCGCAGCGTGCCGAACGGGCGCTCGACCGGAGAGGCGGGAGCGGCCAAGGACGTCAGAGCGGCGAGCAGGACAGGGGCAGTCGCGAGTCTCATGGGCGCGATCTTACCCGCCCGCGCGATCCCCCGGGGTCGAGCTCGTCGGCAGTGACCCGGGCAACCCGACGAGTGCGGCGGCCGCCAGCAGCAGTGCGCCCCACGCCCTCACCGGGCGCTACGTGACGGCCGCCCCCGGCAGCAGGCTGGTGACGACCATGAGGACGGTGAGGACGACGAGCACCGCGACCGTGGCCCAGGCCACGAGGTTGTAGGTCCGGCCGTTCGTGAACTCGCCCATGATGCCCGCGCGGTTGATCAGCAGGAGCATGAAGACGAGCACGAAGGGCAGGAGCACGCCGTTCATGATCTGGGAGACGAGGATGATCCGCAGGAGCGGCGCGCCCGGGAGGAGGATCATCCCGCCCCCGCCCACGATGAGGGCGGTGTAGAGCCAGTAGAACTCCGGCGCCTCGCCGAAGGAGCGGTCCACCCCGGCCTCGAGGCCGAGGCCCTCGCACACGCTGTAGGCGGTGGCCAGGGGCAGGATCGAGGCGGCGAACAGCGAGGCGTTGGCGAGGCCGACGGCGAAGAGCCAGCTCGCGTAGCGGCCGGCGAGGGGGGCGAGGGCGCGGGCGGCGTCCGCGCCGGTGGCGATCTCGTGCAGGCCCTCGCGGTGGAGCGTCGCCGCGCAGGCGATCACGATGAAGAAGGCCACCACCACCGCCATGATCGAGCCGATGATCACGTCCAGGCGCACCTCGGGGTAGTCGGAGATCTTGCTCTCCTTCTCGACCACCGAGGACTGGAGGTAGAACTGCATCCAGGGGGCGATGGTGGTGCCGACGATTCCCACGACCATCGAGACGGCCGGCAGGTCGAAGGGCATGCGGGGAATGAAGGACCCTTCGAGCGCGGCCTTCCAGTCGGGGTGGGCGAGGAGGCCCGAGAACGGGTAGGCGACGTAGATGAGGCAGGCGACCAGGAAGGCCTTCTCCACCGACTTGTAGCTGCCGAAGACGACCAGCCACCACACGAAGGCCGCGCCGAGGGGCACCGACACGTAGCGGCTCACCCCGAACAGCTCGAGGCTCGAGGCGAGGCCGGCGAACTCGGCCACCGTGTTGCCGAAGTTGGTCACGAGGACGGCCATCATGATCAGGAAGGTCGTCCGCAGGCCGAAGTGCTCGCGGATGAGGTCGGCCAGGCCCTTCCCGGTGACCGTGCCCATGCGCGAGCACATCTCCTGGACCACGACGAGCGCGACCGTGACCGGGACGAGCACCCACAGCAGGGTGTACCCGTAGCGCGCCCCCGCCAGCGAGTAGGTGTAGATCCCGCCCGCGTCGTTGTCCACGTTGCTGGTGATGACGCCCGGACCGAGGATGGCGAAGAGCCAGGCGAGCCGCCTCCAGTGGGCCCGGACGCGGTGCCGCAGGTCCATGGGCCTACTCGCGCCTCGCCAGCCGGCGGAGGACGTCCTCGACGCTGATGAGGCCGATGAGGCGCCCGTGCTCGTCGGCCACCGGCAGGCTGCGCAGGTGCGTACTTCTCGAACCACTCCACCACCTCGGCGAACGGCGCCGAGGCGGCGACCGAGGGGGACTCGGCGCGGCAGGCAATGGTCACCGGCAGGGCCGCCGGCGCCCGGAGGAGGCGCACCAGCGGAGCCACCCCGACCAGCCGGCCCTCCTCGGTCACCACGGGCACCTCGTCGAGCTCCTGCGCGAGCTGCTCGTCGAACCCGCGGAGCGCCTCGAGCACGTCGCCCGCGCACCAGGTTTCGCTCGCCCTGAAGAACTCGGTGGTCATGAGGCCGCCCGCCGAGTTCTCGGAAAAGGCGAGCAACTCCCGGACGTCCTCGGCTTCCTCTTCCTCCATCGCCTCGAGCACCGCCTGCGACCGCTCCTCGGAGAGGTCGCCCAGGATGTCGGCCGCCTCGTCGGGCGGCATCTCCTCGAGGAGGTCCGCGGCCTTCTCGGGGTTGATCTCCTCCACCACCGAGGCCTGGACCTCGGGCTCGGTCTCGGAGAGGGCGTGGGCCGCGGTCTCGGTGTCGAGCGCGGAGACGATCGCCCGGCGCTCCACCCGCCCCAGGTCCTCGATGATGTCGGCGAGATCGGCCGGGTGCATGCGGGTCAGCTGCTGGTGCACCTTCAGCCGGATGGTGGCGGTGCGGGGGTCCACGAGCCCCACGTAGTCCCAGGGGATGTCGTTCTGCGAGAGGCCCGCGGCCAGGCCGCGCACGAGCCGCAGCGCGACGAGGCCGGCCAGCAGCCGGCGCACCGCTCCCGCGAGGCCGACCTCGACCCGGCGCAGGTAGAGCCGGCCGGCCTGGGCCTCGAGCACGATGTCGTTCACGCGCACGACCTTCCGGCCGTGGATGTCGATGATCTGGCGGTCGAGGACGTCGCGCCTCAGGCTGAGAGTCTCGCCTTCGATTCCGTTCCCCTCGAGCGGCTGCGGGACGGCGCCCTCGACCAGGACGACGCGTCCCTGCTCGGGCGAGAAGCCCGCCACCTGGCTCCAGGGCAGCATCGTCCTCGCCGCCCCGCGCCGCACGAGGAGACGCTCGACCGTCCCCTGCGCGGAGTCGACCACGAGGTCGTCCACGCGCCCGAGCCGTTTGCGCTCGGCGTCGACGACCGGGAGATCGAGCACTTCCGAGACGTGGATCATGAGCGCCGGGTCCGGCGCCCAGTTTACGTCAGCTCTCCAGGTCCTGCTGCAGCGCCGCGCGCTGGGCGTCGGTCAGGGCCGTCTCGTGGCGCAGCTCCGGGTCGGGGTGGTCGCAGCCGACCGCGAGCGGGGCCTGCTCTCCCACGTCGAACTTGAGGTACTGGACGGACGACACCCGCGTCTCGCCCACCTGGCGCTCGTCGCAGCGGGCGTAGGCCTTCTTCCCGTCGGCCCGCACGACGTAGAGGTGCTTCGGGAGGGCGAGCCAGCGCGTGAGCTTCACCGCGCGCTCCGCGGGGTCGTCGAGCTCGACGAGGAGCGTGCAGCCGATCTCGCCGGGGGCGCCGAGCACCTCGTTGTAGGTTTCGATCTCGTGGCGGATGTCCGACTCCTTCACCATCCGCTCGGCCCGCATCATCTCCTGCACCTGGTAGCGGATCGTCTCGTGGTTCTCGAACAGGAAGGTCAGGTGGGGGCCGACGTGGACGCGCCGGGCGTCCTTGGCCCGCATGGCGGACGCGCGCACCCCGGGGCGGGCCTCCTCGTACGTCACGTAGTCCACGATTTCCTCGCGCCGGACCGTCTTCGTCATCTCTCTCCTTCCTTCTTCTCCGCCTTCGTCTCGACCGGTGTCGCGAAGCCGTCCACGCGGTAGGCGCGGGCGAGGATCGACATCGGGTGCAGGGGCTTTCGCCCGGCGTGCTGCTGGAACTGGAGAGCGGCCAGCGGGCAGTCGGTGGCCCAGACCTCGGCCCCCGCCCCCTTCATGCCGTCGAAGGCCTTCTGCCCGACCTTGATGCTGCTCTCGAAGCCCTCGACCTTCATCGCGTGCGTCCCGTCGTGGCCGCAGCACTCCATCGTGATCTGTCGGCTGCACCCCCGGGATCTTCCGGAGGAGGTCCCGCCCCTTGAAGCCGATCCCCTGCGCCCGCAGGTGGCAGGGCGCGTGGTAGGCCACCGGCCCGCCCGGCGTCGACTTGAAGTCGGTGTTGAAGCGGGGCTGGTCGCGGATCTCCCAGAGGAGCTCGGAGGGGTCGCGGACGAGCTCGGCGAGCTTGCGCGCCTCCGGCCGCAGCGCCTCCGGCAGCAGCTCGGGGTACTCGCGGCGCATCATCATCGCGCAGGTGGGGTTGAGGGCCACCACCTTCGCCCCCGCGTCCACGAAGGGCTTCAGGACCTTCAGGTTGTTCGCCGCCTGCCGGCGCACCGACTCGAGGTCGCCCGTCTCCCAGGAAGGCATGCCGCAGCACTGCAGGCCCTTCACGCAGGCGATCTTGACCTGGTTGCGGTCCATCACCTCGAGGGTGTCGCGCCCGATCTGGGGCTCGTTGTTCTGCACGTAGCAGGTCGGGAAGAGGACGGCCTCGACCCCCTCCGGCCGCGGCTGGATCTTGCCCGTTGCGGTCCGCCCACTTCTCGAACGTGGTGGGGGCGAAGTCGGGCAGCAGCTTGTCCTTGTGGATGCCGAGCGCCGCCTGCATGAACACGCGGTGCAGGCTCACCCGGTTCATCACGTTGGCCATGCCGAAGCTCATCCGGGCCATGGCCCCGGCGGCGTCGGGGTTCGCGAGGATCCGGTCCCGGAGGGGGATCCCCCGCTCCTTCGCCCGCTGCGCCTTGTAGCGGTGGATGAGCTTCGGGAAGTCGAAGTGGAACTCGTGCTTCTCGCGGGGGGTGTAGGGGCACTGCACCTCGCAGAGCTTGCACTGGAAGCAGGCGTCCATCACCCGGTCGGTCTCGGCCGCCGTGATCTTCGCGACGTCCCCGTCGTGCTTCTTGTCGATGAGGTCGAAGAGGATCGGGAAGCTGTCGCAGTACTTGAAGCACATGCGGCAGCCGTGGCACAGCTCGAAGGCCCGCGTGACCTCCTTGTCGAGCGCGCCCTTCTCCCAGTACTTCGGCTCGTCGGGGTCGTAGGAGAGACCGTCGGTCGGCTTGTACGAGATGTTGTGGGGGGTAGCCATGGTTGTCGCCGGGGGCCGCGTCTTCGGGAGAGCGAGGGGCACGCCGCGGGCGGTCGCGCGGCCTTCGGGGCCGCCCGCGGCGCGAACGGGAAGACGCCTAGCTGACGGTGTCGAGCAGCTTCTGGAAGCGGCCGGCGTGCGACTTCTCGGCCTTGGCGAGGGTCTCGAACCAGTCGGCGATCTCGGCGAAGCCCTCCTCGCGGGCCGTCTTCGCCATGCCGGGGTACATGTCGGTGTACTCGTGGGTCTCGCCCGCCACCGCCGCCTTGAGGTTCAGCGCGGTGTCGCCGATGGGGAGCCCCGTGGCGGGGTCGCCCACCTGCTTGATGTAGTCGAGGTGCCCGTGCGCGTGGCCCGTCTCGCCGTCGGCCGTCTCGCGGAAGTTGCCCGCGATCTCGGGGTAGCCCTCGATGTCGGCGACCTTTGCGAAGTACAGGTAGCGGCGGTTCGCCTGCGACTCCCCGGCGAACGCGTCCTTGAGGTTGCCGTGCGTCTTCGTTCCCTTCAGGTCCTTGGCCATTTTCTCTCTTCTCCTCCTGGTCCTTCTTCTCGTTTCAGCTCTTCTTCTTCGCGCAGGCCGGGCAGAGCCCGGTGAAGCTCACCGAGTAGTCCTTGATGCGGAACCCCGTCCCCGCCGTCTCCGGGATGCGCAGCGGCGGCACGACCGAGTCCTCGAGGTCCACGAGGCGCGAGCAGCCCTCGCAGACGAGGTGGTGGTGCCGGCCCGTCATCGAGTCGAAGCGGACGACGCCCCCGGCGTGGTGGACCGTCCGGGCGAGCCCGGCACCCACGAGGGTGTCGAGCACGCGGTAGACGGTCGTCCGGGACAGCCCGGGGACCTGCCCCCGGACCGAGTCGTAGATCTGGTCGGCGGTCGGGTGGTCCCGGCGGCCGGCCAGCTCCGCGAACACGGCCCGGCGCTGGACGGTCACCGCCAGGCCGCGGCGCCGGCACTCGGCCTCGAACTCCGTGAGACGGGGGTCCGCTGTCGGGGGGGTGCGCATTAGTTGGTAGTCTGTACCAAATAGAACTTAGTGTCAACTACTCCGACACCCCCGACGATATAGCATCCGGACCGAGGAGGGCATTGGCATGGCGCTCGGCGGACTCGATGGAGAGCTTCCTCTTCGCCGAGACCCTGAAGTACCTCTATCTCCTATTCGCCCCCGACTCCGCCTTCGACCTCGACGCCCACGTCCTCACGACGGAGGCCCACCCGCTGAGGCCGGTCCCGGCGAAGCGATAGGCCGTCAGCGCACGACCTGGCCGTCGATCCAGCGGTTCACCCGCTCCGTCTCCTCCGGCACCGTGTTGTGGCCGGTCTCGGCGGCGAGGAGGAACTCCTTGGGCGCGGTGACCACGTTGTAGGCGGCGTGCATCGAGGTGGGCGGGCAGGTCTCGTCGTTCCAGCCCCAGGTGTACAGGCCCTTCGCCCTGACCCGCCGGGCGAAGTTCACGACGTCGTAGTAGGACGCGGTGCGGATCTTGGTCTCGGTGCGGTGGCCGTCCTTCTCGTCCCGGAAGAGGTGGGGCCAGCCGCCGGCGCGGCCCTTCAGGTAACCGGCCATGTCCGAGAGGGCCGGGTAATACGGGGCGAGCGCCGTCACCCGCGGGTCGAGGCCGGCGGTCGTGATCGTGAGCGCCCCGCCCTGGCTGCCGCCGGTCACGATCAGGTTCTTCCCGTCCCACTTGGGGTGGCTAACGAGGAAGTCGTTCGCGCGCAGGCAGCCGAGGTACACGCGGCGGTAGTAGTAGCGGTCGCGGTTGTCGAGGTTGAAGGCCGGGTAGCTTCCCCCCGAGCCGAACATCCCGCCGAGGAGGGCGTCGTAGACCTCCTGGGGCAGGTCCACGGGGATCGCGTGGATCCCGATCTGCAGCGCGATGTATCCCCGTTCGGCCACGTCCACGAGGCCCCGGTACGGCCGCACGCCGGCGCCCGGCGGGTTCATGAGCGCGGGGAAGCGGCCCTCGGCCTTCGGTACGGCGAGGATCCCGTAGACGCGGCTCGCGCCTCTCGTCTCGCGGCTCACGTTCTGGAGGCTCACGTGCCAGACGTCGACCTTGCCGGTCGAGAGCTCCGGCTTCGGCGTGAGTCGGGCGTCGATCGGCAGCTTGGCGAGATCGTCCTTCGCCTGCGCCCAGAACGCGTCGAAGTCGGCGGGGTCCTCGACGGCCGGCTGGATCTTCTCCGGCGCGTAGGCCGCGGTGCCGACAGATCGGTAGTCGCGGCCGTCCACGGTCGTGGTGGCGACGCAGCGCAGGAAGCCCGGCTCCTTCATCGTCCCGCCGTCCACGACGAGGCCTTCCGCGCCCAGGGTCAGGGCCTTCTCCAGGACCGGCGGCATCTGCTCCGGGCCGCACGCGACCTTGACCGGCGTCCCCGCGAGCGCGTGCCCGTCGCGCACAGCGTCGACGCGGAACCGTGCGGGCGCGCCGATCGCGTAGGACCAGTCCGCCCGCTCGGGCACGACCGACACGCGCACCGCCCCCGTCCGCTCCTGGCCGAACGCCCAGGCCCCGGTGGCAAGCGCGACCGCGACGAACGTCCCGACGAGCCGCCTCATGCGCCGACCCTCCTGCTCCCCCGGGGAGCGGCGGGATCATATCGCGGACGTCGCAGAGGCTGCGGCTCCCTGTTGACCCCGCGAGGCGGGCCGGGCACGATGCCGGCGGAGGTCCTCCGATGAACCGACGCGAGCTGCTGAAGGCGACCCTGGCCGCGGGGGCCGCGGCGTCCCTGCGGGGCGCCCCGGCGCTCGGGGCGCCGGCAGCCGCCCCGTTCCGCCTCAAGTACGCCCCCCACTTCGGCATGTTCGAGCACCACGCGGGCAAGGACCTCGTCGACCAGCTCAGGTTCGGCGCCGACCAGGGCTTCACCGCCTGGGAGGACAACGGCATGCCGGGCCGCCCGGCCGCGGAGCAGGAGCGGGTGGCGCGGGAGATGGCCCGGCTCGGCCTGACCATGGGGGTCTTCGTGGCCATGGCCGACTTCCAGAACGTCACCTTCGCCTCGACGAAGCCGGAGATCCGCGCAGACATCCTCGCCAGGGGCAGGGCCGCGGTCGAGGTCGCGAAGCGGGTGAACGCGAAGTGGACGACCGTCGTCCCCGGCCGTTACGACCTGGGCCTCGAGTGGGACTACCAGACGGCGAACGTGATCGACAACCTGAAGCGCCTGGCCGAGGTCTTCGAGCCGGCCGGGCTCGTGATGGTCCTCGAGTCGCTCAACCCCTGGAAGGACCACCCCGGCCTCTTCCTCACGAAGATTCCCCAGGCCTTCCAGATCTGCCGGGCGGTGGGGAGCCCCTCCTGCAAGATCCTCTTCGACCTGTACCACCAGCAGATCACCGAGGGGAACATCATCCCGAACATCGACCGCGCGTGGGAGGAGATCGCCTACTTCCAGCAGGGCGACAACCCGGGCCGCAAGGAGCCCACCACGGGCGAGATGAACTACCGCACCATCTTCGGCCACATTCACGGCAAGGGGTTCACGGGTGTCCTCGGGATGGAGCACGGGGTCTCGAAGCCGGGGCTCGAGGGCGAGAAGGCGCTCCTCGCGGCGTACCGCAGCTGCGACTCGTTCTAGGCGGTCAGGCGGCCCGCAGCGACCAGCCGAGGAGCAGCAGGCCGATCGCGACGATCCAGCTGCCGGCCACGCGGACGGCGATGCGGCCCCACGGCACGCGGATCGCCACGACCATCGCCGCGGCCAGGGCCACCGTCACGAAGAGCGTCGAGACGATGCCGGCGACGCCCAGGGCCCCGAGCTTCGCCTGCGCCATGGCCGCGCCGTTCAGGTAGCCGTGGAGCAGGCCGACGACCACCGCGAGGCCGGTGACCCACTCCGGCTTCAGCTGCGCCTCGGCGGCGACAAGGCCTCCCAGAGCGAGAAAGGAAACGGTGGTGAGGGCGGTGGCCGACTCGATCGTCGGGAAGGCCAGCCCGACGAGTCCGCCGAGGAGCCAGGCCATCGGCAGGGCGAAAAGGGCGAGCCGACCCACTCGCGAGCCCCGCTGGCCGGCGAGGAGGGCCAGCGCCAGCGCCGGCAGCAGGTCCTCCGGCGTGAGGGCGAAGTGCGAGACGCCGTCGTAGAACGGCCCGAGGCCGGTGTTGACGAGGTGAGCGTGGGAGGTCGCCGGCAGCAGCCAGAGAGCGGCCGCCGCCCCCGTTGCCCGACGCAGGACCCGCCCCGTCACGCGAACGCCCGCCAGAGAAAGAAGGCGCCCGCCGAGGCCACGAGACCGCCCGCCACCCGCAGGGCCACCCGGCCCCAGCCCCAGCGGTGGATGACGCCGATGCCGATCCCGATGGCGTGCAGCGTCCCCGTCGCCACCACGAAGCCGATGCTGTAGAGCAGGCCGCTCGCCCCCGCCGGCAGCTCGGTGCCGTGCGCGTGGCCGTGGAAGATCGCGAAGAAGGCGACGATGACCGCCGCCGCCCGCAGCGGCGGCCGCCACTCGGTGAGGACGGCGAGGCCGAGGAGGATGCCGGAGAGCGCGATGCCCACCTCGACGCCGGGCAGGGGGACGCCCATGAGCCCCAGCATCCCGCCGAGCGCCATGACCATCGGGAACGTCACCGGCAGCAGCCAGACGGCCGGCGCGCCGAGCTGCGCCCCCCACAGGCCGACCGAGACCATCGCCAGCACGTGGTCGAGCCCCGAGACCGGGTGGTGCAGGCCTGCGAGGAAGCCCTCGGCTCGCCCCTGCTCCGTGTGCGCCCAGGCGAGCGAGGGCCAGAGCGCGGCGAGGAGGGTCGTCACCGTGAGAAGCGTCGATCGAGTCGGGTGGCGAGGGATCATCGCGCCCCTCCGAGCAGCATGAGCGTGCGCTGGATCGTCCAGTAGGCCCCGAGCGACCCCACCGCGTAGCCCGGCAGGTGCTCGACGAGCCGCGGCCAGCGCACCTCCAGGACCCGGAACGAGCGCTCGAGCAGGATGACGAGCAGGACGAACGCGACCTGCCCGATCTCCACCCCCACGTTGAACAGCAGCAGCGCGAGCGGGATCTCGGCCTTCGGCAGCCCCATCGCGGCGAGCCCGCTCGCGAAGCCGAAGCCGTGGAGGAGGCCGAAGGCGAAGGCCACCACCCAGGGGTGCCGGATCGTGAAGCTCGTCTCGCCCCGCCAGGTCCGCACGATCTCGGGGCCGAGGAACAGGATCGAGAGCGCGATCGCGGCGTTGAGGGGCGGCAGGGGCGCGCTCGCGTAGCCGAGCGTCGCGATCGCCAGCGTGATGCTGTGGGCCACGGTGAAGGACGTGATCGTCTTCACCAGGGTCCACCGGTCGGAGACGATCAGCATCAGGCCCAGGACGAAGAGCAGGTGGTCGACGCCCAGCAGGATGTGCTGCACGCCGAGCTGCACGTAGCCGAGGGCCCGCTCGCCGGCGGTGGTGATGCCGCCGAGCGTCACCGAAGGGGTCTGGGGGCGCAGCAGGTGGCTCTCGAGCCGCCCGTCGGCGTGGTGCAGGCGCACGAGCACGTCGGTGATCGTGGCCTCGAGGCCCACGATCGAGATGGTCTTCCCCGCCAGCCCCCCCGCGCAGGTCAGCGTCCCGCGCACGATCATCGCTCCCGGGGTCATCACCTGGCGGTCGGGCGTCGTGAGCCCGCAGCCCTCGGGGACCTTCGGGGCGATCTGGATCTCGACCTCCCCACCGGTCGGCTTCTTCCAGAGGAAGGAGTAGGTCTCCGGCCCCGTCTCCCGCAGCTCGAGGAAGCCGGGGCGCGCCTCGTGGGCGCGCGCGGCGGACGCCCCCAGCACGAGGGCCACGATCGCGACGAGGGCCCGCCGCCTCACCGCGAGCCGCCCGCCGCCGGGGCCGCCGCGGCCTGCTTCTTCTCCTCCTTCGGCATCTCGATCGTCACCGTGTACTTCTCGAGGAACCGCTCGTAGAGGGCGTCGAGGTCGCGCTTGCGCCGCTCGGCGAGGACCTCGCGCTCGACCATCGGCCGGATGTCGGCGAGCTCGGGTGCGGTGCCGGCGACGCGCTCCTGGACGAGCACGAGGTGCAGGCCGTAGGGGGACTCCACCGGGCCCGTCCACTGCCCGGGCTCGATCTTCATCAGCTCCTCGGCAAAGGCCTCCCCGAAGGACCGGCTCACGTCGCGCAGGGGCCCGAGCGGCAGCTCCGCGGGGAGCATCGACGGGTCGCCCAGGCCGTCGGTCGTGTCGTCCCTGCCCTTGGCGCGGAGCCGGGCGAGCAGCTTCTCGGCGTCTCTCCCGGCCGACGCCCCCCGGCGCTCGGGGCTCACGTAGACCTGCCGGAAGGCCAGCCGAGGCTCGGCGCGGAAGGACTGCGGGTGCTCGTCCAGCCACGCCCTGAGCTCCGCGTCCGTGGCCGGGGCCGCGGAGGCCGCGTCCTCGGCCAGGAACTCGAGCTTCTGGCGCAGGCGCCGCCGGATGATCGTGTCGTCGCGGTCGAGGCCCATCCCCACGGCCTCGCGGGTGGCGATCTCCTCCTTCACGTAGTCGTCGATCAGCCCCTTGAGCTCGGCGTCGGTCGGAGGACGCTGCCAGGTGCGACCGAACCCGGAGGCCAGGTGCTCGACGAGGCCGGGCGTGATGACGATCCGGCTCGAGGTTGGCCCCCCCGATCCCCGCCACTCGAAGAAGAGGAAGAGCAGGCCTCCCAGGAGGAGGAAGTGGACGAGAGGCTCGCGGAGGAGTGCCTTCATGCGGGACTTCATGCGAGGGTCAACAGACCATGTCGGCCCGGCTCAGTCAAACCGGGGCTGGTCCGGCCCGGCTCCGGGCCCGTGGAGGCCGCCACGGCGGTCCCGGCGGTCGGGATCGTGAAGACGAACAGGGCCCCCGGCCTCGGCTGCTCCTCGAGCCAGATGCGCCCTCCGCTCGCCTCCACGGCGAGGCGGCAGAAGGCGAGGCCCAGCCCGTTGCCGCGCGCCGGGTGGGCTCCCGGCGCGAACTTCGAGAAGAGCCGCGGCAAGAGCGCGGCTTCGATCCCGGGCCCGGAATCGGAGACGGACACGCGGAGCCCCTCCGCGCCGGCGGCCCGGGCGCTCACCGTGACCGCGCTGCCTTCGGGGCTGAACTTGATCGCGTTGCCGACCAGATTCGCCAGCACCCGCTCGATCAGTCCGGGGTCCACCCACGCCGCGGGAAGATCACCCGGCACGTCACCCACGAGCTCCAGCCTCCGAGTCTCCGCCCGGGGCCCGGCCAGCCGCAGCGCATCGGCCACGAGCGTCTCCACCGGGACGCTCGTCCGGCGCTCCGGGGGAACCCCTTCCTCGAGCTGCCAGATGTCCAGGATCGAGTCGATGAGCGCGTTCTGCCTCGCCGCGTTCCGCCGCGCCATCTCCAGGAGGCCCTGGTCCTTGGGTGGGAGACCGGCCGCTCCCCCGAGCAGGTCGAGGGCACCCGTGATGCTGACCATCGGGGTGCGCAGGTCGTGGACCATCAGGTGCGTCACCTCGTCCCGGGCCCGCTCGAGCCGGGCGTTCTCGAGCCCGAGGCTGATCGCCTCCGCCAGGGACTCGGCGAGGAGCACCTCTTCGGCTCCGAGGGATCCCCGATCGGAGCTCTCCAGGTTCAGGACTCCAAGGGTCCGCCCGTTGCGCCGGAGGGGCACCGCCAGTTCGCTTCGGTGCACATCCGTGACCCGCTGCGACAGCCCCGTCGCGAACGCGCGCCCGATGACGCCCTGGTCCTCTTCGTCGCCGGGGAGCGCCACCGTGACGGACGACCAGCCGTTTGTCTGCGCGATGGCGTCGGCGGCCCCGGCCGTGATCTCGTCGGCGTCGCGCGAGCCTGCCGACACCGCGAGGACGCGGTTGAGCAGCGTCTGGCGGTCCTTCTCGCGCGAGACCACGCGGGTCAACCGCCGGTTGGCGCTCGTGAGGACCGTCATCGTCCAGATGACCGCGGCGAGCGTCCCCGCGAGCGCGGCGACGCCGGCCGAGATGTCACCGTCGGGGAGGTCGACTCCCCCGATGCCGGTCGCCTTGAGGGCCGCACGCACGCCGAAGGCGGCGGCACAGCACGCGAGCGCCGCCGAGGTGATGACGTCGAGGAGCCGCTCCCCGCGCGAGTGGTGGCGGGCGGCCGTCCAGGCTGCGACCCCGAGCAGCACCGCGACCAGCCCGTTCGCGAGGATCGTGCGGTGAAGGAAGCTCGGCTGGACGAAGGTGAGCCACGGAAAGCCGACCACGGAGACCGCCACGGCGAGGCGCCCGATCGCGTGCGCCCCGGGGGACCCGCAGAAGAGGCGCGTGCCCTCGAGGATGAGCGCCGCGGCCACGACCAGGAGGACATTGGCCAGGATGGCGGTGAGGAAGTCGGGGATCCGTGCGCGCCCGGCGAGGAGAGTGGCGCTCGCGACCACCACCCCGTAGCCGGCGGCGAAGCGGTCGAGGCCCGCCCTTCCCCGCAGCTCGCTCCAGCCCAGGGCCATCGAGACGGTCAGTCCCAGGAACACCACCGCGCACGCGGCGAACAGCCCTGTCACTTCAATCGCTCCTCGTCGGTTCTTTGGTGCCTGGCTAAGGGCGCCGGGCCCCGCTCGGGGGGCGGGTCGCCGGGCGCGTTGCCGGGGCGCTTGTCGGGCGGCTCGAGGGTCGGGCCGCCGGGGCGCTCGTCGGCTTGCTCCGCGGCACCTGGCGCTGTGTCGCTTCACGCTGGGCGCCTCGCTGGCGGGCCTGGTAGTCGCGCTGAACGGTGCTGCGGTCGACGTTCTGGGCCCTCGCCTGCGCCTGGGACCGGTCGACGTTCTGGGCCTTGGCCTGGGCGGCGGAACGGTCGACGCCCTGCGCCTTGGCCTTGGCCGCGGAGCGGTCGGCGTTCTGCCACTTGTTGCCTTCGCGCGACTCCCAGCCGTCCTTCGTCTTGCGCGCCACGTTGCCGTCGCGGTCGGCGAGCACGTTGTTTGCCTGGCCCCGCGTCGCCTTCGCCTGCTGCGCGTTGCGCTGGACCGTTGCCTTGTCGGCGTTGCGCGCGCGCGTCTCCGTCCGGTTGTAGACGCTGTCCTGGCGCAGCTTCGCCGCGTTCGGGTTGTTGCGGAGGTTGGCCGCGGTCTTCTGCCGGTTGCCGTAGTTCACGTTGTTGCCGATGTTGACGCTGCCGACGTTGACCGCGTTGCGGCCGCCGCGATAGCCGCCGCCGTAGTAGCCCCCGCCCCAGCCGGGCCGGTAGCCGCCGTACCAGCCGCCGCAGCCGCCGTGGTAGTACCCGCCGCGGTAGTACCCGCCGTAGGGCCCGTAGTAGCCGCCGCCCCAGCCCATGCCGAAGTGCATGAAGCCGACGTTCCAGCTCATCCCGAAGTTCCAGCCCGTCCACGGGTTGTAGCCGACGTGGAAGCCGTAGGTGTAGGGGCGCGGGTAGTAGTAGCCCGCGTACGGCGGGTAGTAGTAGCCCGTCCCGTAGACGGGCGCGCCGTAGTACGGGTAGGACCACATGTAGCCCGGCGTGTAGCCGACGTACACGACCTGCGGCGTCGACTGGTAGACGTGCACGTAGGTCGTGTTGTAGGCGGGCGAGCTCGGCGGGATCTGCTGGATCTGGTCCTCGGGCACGGAGTCCGCCACGGCCCACGGCCCCTTCGCGCTCGCGGCCACGAACCACACGCCGTTGTCCACGGCGTAGTACTGGGAGCCGATCTGCAGGACCTGGGCCGGCGTGTTCACCGCCAGCGAAACGCTCGTGCCCGCGATCTTCTCGAACTTCGGCTCGCCCTCGTACTGCACGTCGAGCTTCGCCTCGCTGCGGTTGATGGCGGTCGTCTTCGGGATCGCGGCGTCGAGGATCGCGTCCTCGGCCTCCTCCGTGCCCGCCACCGACACGCGCACCCCGCCGATGTCGGAGGCGGCCGGGATCTTCGCGAAGGTCGGCGGCAGCTGGTCGGCCCGCACGAAGGTCCAGGGGCCGCTCGGGCCGGCCGCGCGGAACCAGCGGCCGGAGAGCAGCACGTAGACCTGGTTCGTCTCGACCTCGCGCACCCAGGGCGTCTCGGTGTTCGAGACGTACAGCAGCTCGCCCTCGCCCACCGGCGTCCACTTCGGCTCGCCGTCGCTCACCACGAGCTCGGTCGGCTCGGTCGCGACCACCACCACCGGCGGCTTGCTTGGCACCGGGTCGTCCGCGTCGGGCTTGGGCAGCATCTGGACGAGGTCGGCGGGCGGGTTGGTGATGGGCGCCCAGGGCCCGAGCGGCTCTTTCGCCGAGTACCAGAGACTGCCGCTGCTCAAGTAGCAGGCCTTCGAGCGCTTGTCGCGCACCACCAGGTACGGCGTGTTGAGCGCGCGTTCGTACGGGCTCTTCTCGACGTCGCTCCACACCGGGTGCCCGTCGTAGAGGAGCAGGACGGCCAGCTCGCTCGCGAAGACGATCCTCGGCGGGTCGTTCTTGAGCTCGGCGAGGCTCTTCTGCTCGCGCTCCGCGTTCGCCAGGCTCGCCGAGAGCCGCTCGGTCGAGACGCTCAGGGTCGAGCGCGCGGCGGCCGCCTCCACGACCTTCGTGAAGCGCGCCTCGTCGGCCTCCTTCGACTCGGGCCAGCGCACCTTCGTGACCTTGATGTCGCGCAGGGTCGTCATGCCGGCGTCCGCGTCCGAGTCGATCATCGATGTGAACCAGAAGGCGCCGAAGGTGGGCTCCGTCTTCCCCTTCAGCTTGAACGACATCGCCGCACGGCCGGTCAGGACGTTGCCGGTGAGCTTCTCCGGCTGCGGCTGGTAGACGACGATCGTCCCCTCGGGATCGCTGATCTCCTGGGGCCACGTGGTTTGGGCTGCGGCAAACGAGGCCGCACCGACGAGGAGCAGCAGCGCCGCGGCGAGCGCCGCGAGACGACGTCCGACGTTCATTTCATCCTCCAACGTGTCAATTCCGTCTGGGCGCGAACCGCCGCCCTGCGCTGGACTCACTTGACGGGCCGCTTCTCGAGAACCGCGAAGCCCTTCGCCTTCAGCTCCTGCTTCGCCTTGTCCGTCGCGACGCCCGAGATCCACACCTCGCGCGCCGTCGCCGCCTGGACCGGGGCCGTCATCACCGGCACGGTCTCGGCGTTCCACGTCATGTAGCCGACCGCCCACGGCAGTACGAGCCTGAGGTCGGGGGTGAGCGCCTCGATCTCGTTGCGGCTGGTGGTGAACGCCCTCCAGCCGCCCACGTCCTTGGCGCCCGCCGCGAGCATCTGCACGCAGCGGCGGATGTAACGCGCGTCGCCCTCCGTCTTCGATTCGGCTGCGAGCGACACGAGCAGGGACTTGCCCGAGGCCGGGCCGAGCGCGGCGATCGCGTCGATGAGCTCGGTCTCGATCGTCGGGGTGAAGTTGCGGTTGACGAACAGCGCCTTGCGCGCGGCGTCGGTGATGCCCGCGGCCTTGAGCTTGTCGTCGTTGCGCTTCTGCAGCTCGCCCGGCGGGAGGTCGTAGACGAGCTTGTCCGCGGTCTCGACCATGCCGAGGCCGGGGATCGAGGGCACGGCGAAGTTCAGGGCGAAGCCGCCGGCGTAGGCCGTCCACGCCACCTCGTCGAGCTTGTCGGAAAGCTGCTGGTTGGTGGTGTACGGGTCGGCCCCGACCTTCTGCGCCCACTCGCGCCGCTTGCCCGCGACGAGCGCGTCGCCGGCCGCGCTCGCGCCGGCGACCGCCGCGTCCTGCGGCCTTGTCGGTGGTGGTGCGGTCGTCCGCGGGCGCGTCCTTCTGGTTGGCGACCACGGTGTCGGCGGTCCCCTTCGCCGTCCGGGCCACGCCCTTCGCGAAGCGGGCGACGCCGCCGGGGATGGCCTTGGCCGTGCCCACCGGATCCGACACGGCACGCCCGACCGCCTTGGCCTTCTCCTCGGCCGCCTTCCCGAAGGCCTGGGCGAAGATCTCGGTCTTGCTCACGTCCGAGAGCTGGGCGAGCGAGTAGACCTCCTTCACCCGCACGTCCAGCATCTCGAGGTCGATCGCGTGCCAGGTGCCGAACTCCGACTTCACGTCGAAGCTCAGCAGGAAGCCGTCGCCCTTCGCCGTCGGGGCGAGCGTGTGCTTCGGACCCTTCAGGAGCGCCGGCGGGGCGACCTCGGCCGCCTTCAAGGTCGGGGCGGGCTCGAACCCCTCCGCGGCGAGCGCGATCCCGCCCGCGGCCGTCGGCCATCGGCGACGGCTCCCGCCAGGATCCAGCTGTCGATCGTCCGACCGTCTTCATGGATTCGTGACTCGCTCTCTTCGCTCTCGTCGGCGGCGGCCCACCTCGGCGGCACATGCCGGGTGGGCGCGCCACGGCGCGGTCGTTCCTTGCGTCTACTTGCTCATCGCCTTTCGGATGGCGCCGATGATGGCCATCAGCACGCCGCCGCCGATGCCGCCGCTGGCCACGCTGCCGATGATCGAGGCGATGTCCAGGCCGCCGGCAGCGGGCGCAGCGCCCGCGGTCAACATGCCGAGGATCTGGCCGCCGAGCCCGCCGCCGAGGATGCCGGCGATCGAGTTTCCGACGGGTCCCAGGTCGAGCTTCTTCAGAAGGCTCCCGGCGATGTTGCCGCCGGCGGCACCGCTCACGAGCTGGATGATCAGACTCACGATGTTCATTCGTCCCACCTTTTCTATCGTCTGTCTCGGGTCTAAGCCTTCTTCACGCCCTTGGGATGGCCTTGTCCTTCGCGTCGCGGCCCTGTCTTCCATCTGTCGCAGGGCCCCTGTCGATGGCCGTCGGTCACGTCCGACCTCGTTCCGGCCGTGTTCACGCGTTCCGATCATGGTCTTCTCCCCGGCGTGTACCAGATGGGCGAGCTCCACGCCCGCTCCTGGATCGTCGCCGGCACGCCCTCGAGCAGCGGCAGGTTGTTCCGGACCGCGTCGTAGGTGGTGAAGCGCGGCGTCGGGATCTCGAGCACGCGCACGTAGTAGATCGCGTGCTGCTTCGGATCGAACTCGCGGTCGGTCCAGGTGCCCATCAGCTCGCCGCTGCCGATCTCGTTGGTGTAGGTGGCCTTCTGCAGGTCCACCGTGCTGCCCACCGCGGGCACCTTGCCGTTGCTTGCCCGGCTTGCGATCGCCGCTCCAGGCGACGTCGAACGTCTTGTCCTGCGGCTCGCCCTTCGCGTCCACCCAGCCCTTGATGATCTGGATCCGATCGAGGTTCGCGCCCTCGGGGTCCTTCGACGCCCAGGCCGTGAAGGTGGGCGACTTGGACGCCGCGCTGATCGTGCCTCCCATCGGCACGCCCTTCTCGTAGCCCTGCTTCACCAGTGCGCGCGGGTCCGCGGGCTTCTCGGGCAGATCAGCCCCGGCGAAGAAGCGCACCTTGATGCGCGTGCCCGACGTCACGAAGCTCTCCCGCGCCGCCATCGCATCCCAGATGGCCGCACGGGTGTTCCTCGTGGCCCAGACCCCCGACAGCGACCCCGGGTTCGATTCCTTGGCCTTGATCCAGCCGTCGATCTCGCCTTCGCGGCGGTCTTTCAGCGTGCCGTCCGCCGGACCGTGGCTGCCGATGTAGTTGTCCTCGACGACGTCCGCGGGCGCGCCGTTGTGGTTGTCGGTGCCGCCGATGAAGCCGAGCTGATAGGGGTTGGCGCCGAGCTTTGCCTGGTAGTCGAGCCCCTTGGTCACGGCCCAGCGCACGAAGTACTCCTTCTTGAACGCGCGCCCGCTGAAGCTCCCCACGCTGTCGGCGTTCTCGAAGTCCGCGAACTCGTCGGCGGGCCAGAACTTGCGGTGCACCTCGGAGTTGCCCTTGATCTGCATCATCTCGATCAGGCGCTCGAAGTGGCTGCGCAGCTTCGCGTACTCCGCCGTCAGGGGTTTGCCGGCGTTGTCCACCGGCTCGAACATGTAGCCCTTGCTGCCGTTGGAGTTGTGCGGAATGGCCAGCAGCTTCGAGCCCTTCTTCTCCTGCTCGGCCATCCAGGCCCAGAGCTTCTCCTCGTCGGCGCTGTCGAGCGCCGAGAACGGCATGTCGGGGACGTTCAGGTCGCGGAAGATGACGTTGCGGTGCATGTTGCCGGCCTTCGGCGCGGCGGTCCACTCGTAGCCCGCCAGCGTCGTGAACGTGCCGGGCCGGTAGTTGTCGATCACGGCCTTGATGTGGACGTCCTTCCACGCGCTCATGGTCGTTTCCGGCCCCGCGTAGAACGGCGGGTGAGTGGGGTTCGCGCCGCGGTTGTTTTCGACCACGTACTTCAGGAACCACGCCCGCTGCTCGTCCACGTTCTTCAGCCCGCGCAGCTCCTCGAGCATCGGGTTGTCGCCGCCCTTGGCGCCCGGCACCTGCGCGGAGTACATCTCGCCGATGAACTCCGCGTGGTCGGACACCGCGGCCCAGTCCAGCGGCTTCTTGATGTTGTGCGTCTGCCCCTGGATGGTGACGTCCTTGCCCTGCGCGAACCTGTAGGCCTCGTCCGGCGTGAGGCGCGCCCCGCCGATGTAGGCGTCCAGCGAGTACGACGTGTGCACGTGCGTCTCGCCGAAGTAGGCCTCCTTCAGGGGATTGTCCGGCACGGCCGCCTCGAGCTGCTCGACGGTCTGCGCGACAGCAGGCGCCGCCGCCGCGGCCTTCTCTTCGCGGGCCGGCGCCGTGCACGCGGTGGCGAGGGCCAGGGCCACGATCGCGAGGGCCCAGAGGCCCCACATCATTCTCTTCGTCATCTCTCGACCTCCAGAGTCACAACCCCACGACGCCCAGCTGGCGCCGGCGCCCGCCGCCTTGCGACGGCGGGCGCTGGCGATTCGATTCCTACTTCTTCAGATACGAGATCTTCGTCGTGCCGATCGTCCCGTTGAAGGCGAACGGCGCCTGGTCGAAGTAGTCGAGCGACACGGGCGAATCCAGGTCGCGGCCGAGATCGAAGGTCGCGTTGGACGTGAAGTGGAGCGACATGGCGGCGGGCACCTGGCCCTGACCGACCACGGCGCCATTCACCTTCAAGGTGACGTTCATCGGGCCCCCGATGGCGGCGGCCAGCTTCGATTCGACCTCGACCTTGACCTTGCCCGCCGGCAGCTTCGCCTTGGACTGGATCTTCGTGCGCTGCACCTCGAACAGGTTGAACTCGTACTTCAGGAAGCCGTCCTTGACGTAGCAGGTGACGCCCCCGGAGAAGCCGGCCAGCGCGTACAGCACGCCGTTGGCATTCGCCGGCACGTCCAGGTCCATGACCACGAGGCTGTCCACCTTCCCGAGCTTGGGAGCCGCGGACTCGGGCATTCGCACCATCGGACCGTCGAACGTCCACTCGGTGAGGGCCGACGCCGGGGCGTCCTCCGGATGGAAGAGCGCCGTCGACCACAGGCCGCCGCCGATCGGGAGGTTCTTGTTCCTCGTCGACTCGAGCAGGAAGAGGGCCTTCATCTCCTCGAGCTTCTGGGGATTCGCGGCGGCGAGGTCGTTCGCCTGGCTCCAGTCCTCGTCGATGTTGTAGAGCTCCCACTTGTCCGTCAGCGGCGACCACTCCTTGATGCCCTTCGGCATGCCGCCCACCCACGGCTCACGCGGGCCCGGGGCGCTCGCGAACCAGCCGTCGCTGTAGACGCCGCGGCTGGCCATGATGTCGAAGAACTGGGTCTTCCGCGTGCCGGGCGCCTTGGAATCGGTGAACGTGTAGACCATGCTGACGCCGTCGATCGAGTCCTGCTCGAACCCGTTCACCACGCGAGGCGGGGTGATCTTCGCGAGCTCGTAGATCGTCGGCACGACGTCGATCACGTGGTGGAACTGCGGCCGCGGCGTCGGGTCGGCCTTGATGCGGGCCGGCCAGGAGACGGCCATCGGCTGGCGGATGCCGCCGAAGTAGGCGCCCATGAGCTTGGTGCCCTGGTACGGAGTGCTGCCGGCCCACGCCCATCCGGCGTTGTACATGTTGTCGGTCTTGGGGCCGCCGAGCGCGTCGAGCCCGCCGAGCTCCTGCAGCGCCTCGATGTGCTGCGAGATCTTGGTCGGGATCCCGTTCTGCGCCAGCTGCTCGCTGATGGTGCCGTTCAGGCCCTCGGACGAGGAGCCGTTGTCGCCCCAGATGTAGAAGATCAGCGTGTTGGCGAGCCTGCCCTGCTTCTCGATCTCGTCGATGACCCGGCCGGCGTTGTAGTCGGCGTGCTCGGTGAAGCCGGCGAAGACCTCCATCAGGCGGCGCTGGAACGGCTTCTCGGCCTCGGGGATCGAGTCCCAGGACGCCATGGACGCGGGACGCGGCGTGAGCTGGGCGTTCTGGGGGATCCAACCCTTCGCCTTGGCCCGCGCGAAGACGCGCTCGCGGTACTTGTCCCAGCCGTCGTTGAACTTGCCGCTTGTACTTGTCGGCCCACTCCTTCATGATCTGGTGCGGGCCGTGCGACGCGCCCGGCGCCCAGTACATGAAGAAGGGCTTGTCCGGCGCGTAGGCCTTCTGCTCCCGGAGCCAGGTGATCGCGTCCGATGCGATGTCGTCGGTGAGGTGGTAGCCCTTGGGGAGATGCTCGGTGACCTGCGTCGTGTTGCGGGTCAGGGTCGGCTCGTACTGCGAGGCCTCGCCCGCGAGGAATCCGTAGAAGTACTCGAAGCCGTAGCCGGTCGGCCAGTACTCGAACGGTCCCTTGCTCGTGATCTGCTCTTCGGGCGTGTTGTGCCACTTGCCCCAGGCCCCGGTGTTGTATCCGTAGGCCTTGAGCACTTCCGCGACGGTCGCCGAGGACTTCGGGATCGTCCCGCTGAAGCCGTCGAAGTCGTTGGCAATCGCCGAGATCTGTCCGTTGCCGACCCGGGTGTGGTTCCTCCCGGTGAGCAGGGCGGCACGCGTGGGCGAGCACATGGCGGTCGAGTGGAAGCGGTTGAAGGAAAGGCCCATCTTCGCCACGCGGTCGAGCGTCGGCGTGTTGATCTCGCCACCGTAGGTCGAGGGTGTCGCCGGCCCCACGTCGTCCATCAGGATGATCAGGATGTTCGGAGCGCCCTCGGCGAGGCGCTTCGGCTCGACGCGCTTCTTGTAGGTGGAGTCCTTCATCGTCAGCCCCGCCGTGGATCCGGACGGCGTGGGCGGGAAGGGCAGGATCTCCTGCGCCCCCGCCGTCGTCGCGCACACCGCACCCAGCGCGAGGCCGAGAACGGTCAGCGGGGACTCTCGTCATGGCTTTCTTCATGGCTTTACCTGCTTCCGTTCAGAACGAGTAGACGATCTGGGCGCGGACCAACCACTCGTCCGCGTTGCCGCTCGAGGCCAGGATGTTGCCGTACGAGAGGTAGCCCGTGAAGTGCGGGGTGAACGTGTGGCCGAGCGTCAGCCCGCCGCCGAAGATGTTCGTGCGGTTGTCGTCCGCGAAGCCGTCGGTCGTCGTCTCGCCGCCGTACTGCCAGCGCAGGTCCACCGAGCCCCACCACTTGGGGTTGAAGGCGTGGGTGACGTGGTTCTCGCTGATGAACAGCGGGTCCTGCGACCTCGTGTCGGCCCCCCCGAAGACGTCGTTGTTGTCGGTGTACAGCATGAAGGAGTTCGCCGACTCCCAGGCCGTCGTCTTGCTGAACGGCGTCACCATGCCGAGGCCCAGACGGAACGTCCACCGGTTGGTGCCCAGGTTGATCGCCCGAGTGGGGTCGTAGGTCCCGATCGGGATGGCGGTGCCCGCGATCGCGAACAGCTGGAACGACCTCGCGTGCTTGACGTACTCCGCCGGAGCCAGGGCCGGGGCTCCGACGAGGCCGACGTGCATCGTCACCATCGGATCCATCCACCCCGACCGTCCGCGCGAGACCTCGATCTCGTTGCCCGTCCGGGGATCGACGATCGTCCCGCCGGCATCCATCGTGGCGAGCGGCGCCGTGAGGAAGAGGCGTCCGAAGCGGCCGCCGAGCGAGAAGGTCCGGATGTAGGTGACCGGGAACGCGAAGACGTCCACGCTGGCGCCGGGAATGAGGACGGTCTGCGAGGGGTTGAAGTTGCCGGACAGCCCCATGGGCATCACCACCAGGAGGTTCGTGTCCTTGGGGATGAGCGGCAGGTTGTGCGGCCCGTCGCCCTGCGCCCGCGCCGTGCCGGCCAGCGCCAGGCAGG
>CAVSPR010000003.1:0-224840 GCA_963729875.1 uncultured Acidobacteriota bacterium | reverse complement strand
GAACCAGGTTGCGGCGGAGCCCACCAGCAGCACGAAGCCGATCGTGCAGGTGATGAGGCCGTACTTCAGGTTGTCGATGACCGAGTACTGGTTGGTGGAGAAGAGGATGACGTTGGGCTTGCCGCTGATCGGCAGCCCCACCACCCAGTCGATGCACAGCGCGGCCGGCAGCGCGAAGGCGATCGGGCTCCAGCCGAGCGTCTTGGCGAGCGTGATGATGATCGGCATCAGTATCAGCGTGCGCACCGTCTTCGATGTCGTCAGCAAGTGGCTGTACATCATCACGGCGATCACCACGGTGTACGACACGCCGAAGGGCACGCCGCGCAGGTCGATGCCCTGGAACAGGTGCCGGACCGCCCATTCGGCCGCGCCGGTGTCGTCGAGCGCCAGCCCGCCGGCGTAGGCGCCGGCACTGAAGATCAGCAGATGCCACGGGATCTCTGCTTCGGACCACTGCAGCACGCCGTAGCGGGGGAAGAGCACGATCACGGCGCCGAGCAGTGCGGCGAAGGCGGCGCCGATTTCCACGCCGAACCAGCTCATGTGGAAGACGTCGGTCATCCAGAGGAAGAGGACGAGGCCGAAGATCGCGAGCGCCTTCTTTTCCTCGCCTCGCATCGGTCCGAGTTCGGCGTACTTCGTGCGCACGACGTCGAGGCCGCCGTCGAGTTGCGGCACCTGCTCCGCCGCGGGGATCGGGAACAGCCACTTGCGCCCGATCACCCACATCAGCAGCATCGTCGTAACCGCGATCGGCGTGCCGAGGCGCGCCCAGTCGACGTAGTAGACGCGCTCGCCGCCCATGGTCTCGATCAGTCCGACCGCGATCAGGTTGGCCGCCGAGCCCGTCATCGTCATCGACGACAGGACGGAGATGCCCATCAGGTTGAGCAGGAAGAGGTTGCGGCCGAAGTTGTTGTTGGTCTCCTCCGTCGCCCCGTAAATGGCGGCGACCACGATCATCAGCGGCAGCGTCATGACGGTGCGCGCGGCCGTGGCGGGAATCAGCGGCGCGAGCACCATCTGGATGATCACGAACGCCAGCAGTGCGGAGGGCGCCTTGCGGCCGAAGCGCGTGATCATCCACAGCGCCATGCGCTTGGCCAGCCGCACCTTCACCAGCATCGAGCTGAGGATGAAGGCAAGGAGGTTGAGCCAGATCACCTCCATGCCCAGCACGTCCATGATCTCCTTTGGTTCCGCCGCGCGCGTGATCAGCAGAAGGAACATCAGGACGAGCGAGGTGACGTAGGTGGGGAAGGGTTCGGTCACCCACCAGACCAGCGCGAGCAGGAAGCAGGCCGCGCCCGCCTGCGCACCGCCGCTCAGCCCGGCGCCGCTCGGCAGGTAGAAGATGCCCAGGAACACGAGGATGCCGAGCGGGAAGCCGAGATAGCGCATCCAGGCTTCCGTGCCGTTCTGCGCCGACCTGACCTTGGACGACAAGGTCATCTTGTCCATCGCCAGAAGCTCCATCAGCTTCTGGTTCCGGGTCGATGCGGTTTCGACGGCGACGGCGCTCATGTACGGCGAACTCAGTGGCTTTTCCAGGCGCTGTACGGATTCTTCAGCAGGTTGGAATTGAAGTAGCGCGGATCGGACGAGACTTCCTTGACGGCCCACGCCGGCAGTTCGAACCCTTCGTCTTCCGACTCCAGCTCGATCTCGGCGATCACGAGGCCTTCGTTCTCGCCGTGGAACACGTCGATCTCCCAGACCTTGCCGCCGATGGTTTGCTTGTGGCGGTGCTTGTCGATAAGCGGCTTCTCGCACAGGTTGTCGAGCAGCAGCGCAGCGTCTTCCACCGGCAGCGGGTACTCGAACTCGGCGCGCGTCACGCCGTTGGTCGGACCCTTGATCGTCAGCTTGGCGCGGTCACCTTCAATGCGGACGCGGACCACGCGTTCCTTCTGCGAGTTCAGGTAGCCCTGCTTGAAGTGCGTGCCGCCATCTTGCGGCTTCCACAGGCTCCTGTTCACCAGGAACTTGCGTTCGATTTCCTTTCCCACGTTCGTCTCCATTCGGCGGGTCCGCCGGCTCAGTCGTTGGCAATCCACTCGTGTTCGATCGCTTCCGGTGCTGCAATGAAGGCGCTTCGACGTGCGACGACCGCGCAACCAGAACACGCGGCAAGTCTAGGAACGGCGCAGTTCGATCGTCCAATCAAACGTTGGAATCGTCGTCATAAGGGATCGCATATGTCTGCGCGGTCGCGTGGCTCCTCTTGTAGCCCCGCCATCGTGTTCCGGCGGCCGAAAGGTTTGCGGAACGTCAAGTCCGGACACGGCAGGCGCGCGCTGTGATCCGCGTTTGATGCGTGACAAACCGGCCTGCCGTTCCGTCAATGATGGTTCGCTTGGCTGTTTGCGTCCCCTCTCGGGGCAAGCGGCCCATGACCGATGATGACCCTCGCCCAGTTGCGAACCTTCCTGGCTGCCGCGCGCCACATGAGCTTCTCGCGTGCGGCCGAGGAGTTGCACCTGACCCAGCCCGCCGTCAGCGCGCAGATCGTCGCGCTCGAAACCGCGCTGAAGACCAGGCTCTTCGATCGGTCGGGCCGCCGCCTCGCGCTCACCGACGCCGGGCGGCTCGCGCTGGTCGCGGCCGACGACATCCTCCGGCGCATCGACCAGTTCGAAGGCGAACTCGCGGACCTGCTGACACCCGGCGCCGGCAGCCTGAAGATCGGCGCCAGCCACGTTGTCGGCATCTACCTGCTGCCGGGAATCCTCGCCGAATTCCGGACCCGTTATCCCGCCGCCGATCTCGTCGTTCGCGTCGACACGCGGCACAAGGTGGTCGAGATGGTGCTGCGCGGCGAACTCGACCTCGCGGTGATCGGCGAAGGCGCGCCGGAGTCCGACGAGCGTCTCGCGACGAAGGCGATCGCGCGCGACCGCCTCTTGCTGATCGCTCCGCCGCAGCATCCGCTCGCCGAGACCGGCGTCGTCACCACGGAGGTGCTCGCCGAACTGCCCTTCGTGTCGCCCGCGCCCGATTCGGCGAGCGCCGAAACGCTGTTCCAGCAGCTCCACGCCGAAGGCGTGATGCTGAAGTCGGTCATCGAGATGGGCAACATCGGCGCGGTCAAGCGCGCAGTGGAATCGGGTCTCGGCGTCTCGGTCATTTCCCGCCTTGCGGTCGAGCGCGAATTGCAGGCGGGCAGCCTCGTCAGCCTGACCATCGCCGGCGTGCCGCTGGAGCGCGACCTGCTGCTGTGCTGGCACCAGGAACGGCGCTTCTCCAACCTCGCCACGGTCTTCATCCGGTTCCTGCAGAAGCAGATGCGCGAAAGGGCTGCCTGAGCAGCCCTTTCGTTCTTCCGTCCCGGTCAACGTGCCGGGGGTTCCTCACTTCTTGCAGAACGCGCCGCCGGCAGCCGTGTACGTGAAGTCGGTCTTCGTCTGCGACCGGTTGGCTGACCATGCCGCGTCGGCCTGCATGGCGGCAAACAAGGCCTGCGCCTTGTCGGCCACTTCGCGCGCCGCGGCTGGATCCTGCGGCACGTCGTAGCTGAAGTCGGCTTCGACGAACAGCAGCTTGCCGTCCTTCGCGTCGTACCAGAGCGCGAGGCCCGGTTCGATCTTGGTGCCGCCGACCTTCCAGCTCGGCAGCTGGTAGACCACCTCCCTCACCCGCAAGCCTTCGACGACTTGCAGCGGCGCGTCGGTCGCGGCCATCGTCTTCAGGGCGGGGAACAGTTCAGCGGCCTGCGCCAGCGTCTTCGGCGCCTGCCGCGGGACAAGACGCAACGTCGCCGCGCGGGACAACTTGCCGTCGGCGGGCGGCGACACGTCCTCTTCCAGCTTGGTCGCGGCGCCCGGCGCGTCGATCGACGTGGCGCGCACCCATGCCTCGTCCTTCGATCTCGTCTTCAGCGTCAGCCGGTAGTCCTGCCGTATCACCCGCTCCCGCAGGATGTACCCGCCCGCGCGCAGGGTGCAGTTGCCCGGCGTGTCGAGGAAGCGGACCTCGCGCTCCTTGTCGAACTCCGCCGCTCCCTTGATCGTGACTCCATTGGTCTTCTGGACCATTGCAGCGAAGGCGCCGGCCCAGGCGTTCGCGGCTCCGTCCACGCTGCCCTTCGCGAAAGGGGCCTCCTGCAGGGGCAGCTTGAATTCGCGCGACATCGGCTCGTCCGCCAGCGCTGCGAATGGCAGCGCGGCGGCGAGCACCAGGGCGATCAACGTACGTTTCATGTTCGCCCTCCGGGGGACTCTAGAACAGGTGCGTGATGCCGAACTGGATGCCGTTCGAGTTCCCGGTCACGAATTTCTTCGTGGTCGAGTTGTACTGGCCTTCGGTCTCCAGCATGCCGATGATGTACAGCGTCGTCCGGCGCGACAGCACGTAGTCGTAGCCGATGCCCCAGGCCGACAGGTCGCGGATGCTGGCGTTCTTGTTGCCGACCGAACTGTCCATGCTCGAGTAGGCCAGCTTGGCTACGCCCGGACCGACGTTCCATGCGACGCCGAGCGTGTACGAGGTCAGTTCGGTGTTCGAAGTCTTGGCCGTGCCGTCGTTCAGGTCCCCGGAGTTGTACGAACCGGACAGGCGCACCGGGCCGAACTGGTACGAGGCGCCGATGAACCAGGCCGAGGGCTGCGGGCCGGCCGACGTCAGCGTCGGACGGTCATAGGACGCGTACACGCCGAGGTCCTTCCAGTCCCACATGCCCGACACCGACCACCCGGGGTTGCCCGTCCCGTCGGCCGTCTCGTCCATCGAGTACTGGCCCTTGAGGCTCAGACCCGACATCTTCGGCGATTCGTACGTGACGGAGTTGCTGACCCGGGACTTCACGATGCCGACGCGCCACGCGCGCTTGCTGAAGTCCCCGAAGATGCCGTCGTTGCGGAACGGATCGATTTCTTCACTGAGGTCGTCGAACAGGTCCTTGGTCTGGCCCATGCGCACCGTGCCCCACGCTCCGCGGAAGCCGGCCCACGCCTGCCGGTAGAACAGGCCGTCGCCATACTGGCCGGTGCCCATGTCGATCTCGCCCTCGAGGCGGAATATCGCTTCCAGACCGTTGCCGAGCTTCTCGACGCCCCGCATGCCCCAGCGCGCCGTCCGGTTCTCCCGAATCGAGGTCAGGGTGTCGCCATCGAAATTGGTCACGGCCACGCCGACGTCGGCGATGCCGTACAGGGTGATGCCCTGCGCGAAGGCGGGCACGGAGGCCGCGGAAATCGCGACGGCGATCAGCGTCTTGGCAGCGGTCTTGCTCATTCTCAACTCCCGAGTCATTTTGTCTTGGTGCGTCCTGGAATCTCACGTCGGTCGCGAACGCCTGGCCGACGGCCCGATGGCATTCTTTGTCGGCACCCCTTGGCACGGTTGACTCGCATCAACCGCCGCATCGGGCCCATAAGGCGGCGATTGTTCTGGGCATAAGACAAGGAAGGGGTAATCGACCGGCAGGTGCCCGGCACCCGACGCACTCGATGTCGCGCGGGAAGCAACGACAAGGGTTCCGACGATTGAGCCCCCCAGAGGGAGGCGGGCCGATTTTCGGTCGCGCGCATGTCGTGCGCCGCGCCCGGGGACCGCCGAACTTCGATGTCTCCTGGTCGGCCCCGTCATCCCCGACGGGCGCGTTGCCCGCGGGCAACAGGGCAGGTTCGCCTGGGATGCGATGCCGTCCGCCCTGGTGTGGCGGTCGAGCGGTCGATCGGGCCGGCGCGAAGACTCACAGCAATGGCCGCGCGCGCCGGCGCGCCGGCTGGCCCAATTCCGTTTCCATTCTGCGACGCCGCTACCCGCGAATGCGGTATCGGAGCGCCATTTCGCCCATTGGATGCACCTCCCGGGTTGATCAGGACTCGATCGTCGGAGACATTCCACTCGCGGGGGAGACGATGGACGAAGAAATCAGCGCGATGCGCGGGATTCTTCTCGGCGTACTGACCGGAGCCACGCTCTGGCTCATGATCTACGCTGCGACGTTCCTGTAGGCAACAGCGTTTCAAGGCACCAGATTCAAGCGCCGCCGGTTGCGCGGCCTGTAGCCCCGTCACCCTCGCGTTTCCCGTTCGCCTCGCCGTGTCGGCGTCGCCGTAACCGACGTAGAGTGGCGGCATGAAGACAGGCGCACCACGGACCGTTGACGCCGCCTCCTTCGGCACTCTCTGCGCGCTCGGCATCGCGCAGATCATCTCCTGGGGTTCCCTCTATTACGCGTTCAGCTTCCTGATCGCCCCATTGATGGAGGCGAGCGGCGGGGACAAGCCCGTCGTGTTCGCCGCCTTCTCGCTGGGCCTGCTGGTCAGCGGCTTGCTTTCGGCGCCGGTTGGCGGGCTGATCGATCGCGTCGGCGGGCGGGGCGTGATGACGGCCGGCTCGATCGCCGCCGCGGCGCTGCTCGCCCTGCTGTCCCAGGTGCAGTCCGTCGTCGCGTTGTACGCGGTGTGGGCCGGGCTCGGGGCGGTGATGGCGGCGACTCTGTACGACCCGGCCTTCGCCGTGATCACTCGGCTGTTCGCGGCCAACTATCGGCGCGCCATCACGACCCTTACGCTGTTCGGTGGCTTCGCGAGCACCGTGTTCTGGCCGTTGACCCAATGGCTGATCGCGGAACTCGGCTGGCGCCAGGCACTGCTGCTGCTGGCGCTGCTCAACCTCTTCGTATGCGCGCCCCTCCATTGGTCGGTGCTGCCGCGCGACGGCCGCGGCAATCGCACGCGCGCCGGCGAGTCCTCGGCCTCCGGCGCGTTCCGCAGGGCGCTGCGCACGCCCGTGTTCTACCTGCTCACCCTCGCATTCACCGGCAATGCGCTGGTGTTCTCCGCGACGCAGGTGCACCTGATGTCGATGCTGCAGGCCAAGGACCTGTCGCCGGCATCGGCCGCAGCGGTCGGCGCGATGATCGGCCCCATGCAGGTGACCGGCCGCGTGCTGGAACTCGCGTTTGCTTCGCGCCTGTCCGCATCGGCGGTCGGGATCCTGGCGATGGCTTTCCTGCCGATCGCGCTGTGGGTGTTGAGCGTCGCCGGGGTGCAGTGGCCCATGCTGGTGGCGTTTGCCGTGATCTACGGCATCGGCAACGGCGCGATGACCATCGTGCGCGGGGCGATTCCGGCAGAACTCTTTGGGCGCGACGCCTACGGCGCGATCAACGGGGCGATGGCCGCTCCCGTGACGGTCGCAAAGGCGGCTGGGCCCCTGGTGGCGGCGCTGCTGTTCGCGGGGCTCGGCGGCTACGACGGCACGCTGCTGGTCCTGATCGTCATCGGCGCCGTCTCGACCGCCGTCTTCGTGCTCTCGACGAGAGCTTCGTTCCGCGGCCGGCCGGCCCCGTTCCAGTAGACTTTCGTCCGTCGCTACACGCCCGAGCCCGCCCTGTGCGGGCTCTGTCATTGATGACCCAGGTACGCACCCGCATCGCGCCCAGTCCGACGGGCATGCTCCATCTCGGCACCGCGCGCACCGCGCTCTTCTGCTGGGCCTACGCGCGCCACTTCGGCGGCACGTTCATCCTGCGGATCGAGGACACCGACCTGGAGCGCTCGACCGAGGAGGCCGTGCAGGTCATCCTCGACAGCATGCGCTGGCTTGGCCTCGACTACGACGAGGGGCCGGTCCGGCAGACGCATCGGCTGGAGCGCTACGGCAAGGCGATCGAGCAGTTGCTGGCCGAAGGAAAGGCCTACAGGTGCTACGCCAGCAAGGAAGAACTGGAGACGCTGCGCGAGGCGCAGATGGCGCGCGGCGAGAAGCCGCGCTACGACGGGCGGTGGCGCCCCGAGAACGCGGTCGGCCGCACGCCACCCACCGGCGTGGCGCCGGTGATCCGCTTCCGCAACCCGGACGACGGCGACGTCGGCTGGAACGACCTGGTCAAGGGTCCGATCAGCATCTCGAACCGCGAACTGGACGACCTCGTGATCGCGCGCGGCGACGGCGTGCCGACTTACAACTTCGCGGTCGTCGTCGACGACATCGACATGCGGATCACCCATGTGCTGCGCGGCGACGACCACATCAACAACACGCCGCGGCAGATCAACATCTACCGCGCCCTCGGCGCCGCGCTGCCGCAGTTCGGGCACCTGCCGATGATCCTCGGGCCGGACGGGCAGAAGCTGTCGAAGCGGCACGGCGCGGTCAGCGTGATGCAGTACGACGACGACGGCTTCCTGCCCGAGGCGCTGTTCAACTACCTCGCGCGCCTGGGCTGGAGCCACGGCGACCACGAGAAGTTCTCGCGCGAGCAACTGGTCGAGTGGTTCGACCTCGAGCACGTGAATCGCGCGCCGGCGCAGTACAACCTCGACAAGTTGCTGTGGCTCAACGGCGAGTACATGAAGGAGGCCGACAGCGGACGGCTCGCCGCGCTGGTGGCGCCGCGCATCGAGAGCCGCGGCGGCGTGCTGGGCAGCGGGCCTGCGCTCGACGCGGTGGTGGCGCTCCTGAAGGATCGGTCGCGCACACTGAACGAGCTGGCGGACGGCGCATTGCTCTTCTACCGCGAGCCGGTTCGCGACGATGCAGCGGTTGCAGAGCACCTGGGCGCGAACGGGCGCGCGGCGGTCGCCGCCTTCCGGGAGCGCGCGGGCGCCGTCGCGTGGGAGAGGGCGGCGCTGAACGGCCTGATCAAGCAGGTCGTGGCGGAACTGCGCGTCAAGATGCCGCAGGTTGCGGTGCCCATCCGGGTGGCGGTCACGGGGCAGACGCAGACGCCATCGATCGACGCCGTGCTCGAACTGATCGGCCGCGACATCGTGCTGCAGCGGCTCGACGCTGTGCTCGCTTGCTGAGAGGCGTTGGAGCCGGCTCTGAAAACCCGCTATACTCCGCGGCTCTCCGTGGGGGTATAGCTCAGCTGGGAGAGCGCTTGCATGGCATGCAAGAGGTCAGCGGTTCGATCCCGCTTACCTCCACCACAGGACATCGGAAGCAGCAGACGGCAACGGAAGCTGCAACCTGTCCCCTTCGTCTAGAGGCCTAGGACACCGCCCTTTCACGGCGATAACAGGGGTTCGAATCCCCTAGGGGACGCCAACGCAAAACGGCCCGCCACGTGCGGGCCGTTTCTTTGGCCGAGCGTCGAATAAGAGTGGGATTCGACCGGATGTATTCGGGAACGGTCGTGACGGACCTGCATACGATTCGTCAGGCCGGAGGGTTGGTGCGTTGGGATGGTTGGCCCCGCACGCTACCCCTCAATACCTCCCTTCGGCACCACTACCTTCGCCGCGCAGTCGATTGACGCCCGACTTGCCCGCTAGAACCAGCCGGTGACGGCGACTCCGACGTAACGGCTCCAGTACCCCTCGCCACCGCCCGCGACTCCCATCGAGCCGCCCGAGCCGCCGGCATAGTTCAGCGCAGCGCGTTCCTCGCCTCGTACGCCCGCTTCACGCGGGCGTCGGCGGCCGCGACTTCGCGCTCGAGGTCGGCGATCCGGCTCTCGTACTCGGGCAACAACCGCGATCGGCCGCCCGCGGTGCCCAGGCGCTCGCCGGGCAATGGCTCCCGCCCGGCCTCGAGCTTGCGCCGCGCCATGGCGAGTTCGCGCTCCGAGTCGCTGATCTCCGCCATGGCGGCATCGATGGCCTGCGATCCGCTCGGCGTTGCTGCCGGATCGGATGGCGTGGACGCGGCCTTGTCGCTGGTGCGGGGTGTCGTCGCGCCAGGGGACGGTGCCGCCTTGGCCGGCGGGCGCGGCGGCGGCGGAAGGGTCTCCCGCTGTTCCAGCACCTTCGCTCCGGCCGGCGGGCTGTCCGTGAACAGGATCGTGCCGTCCGGCATCCGCACCTTGTAGATGGTGGCGAACGCGACGAGCGGCGCGATGGCGAGGCATATGGCAACGACGGTGCGATTCATCGCAGTCTCCCTGCTTGTTCGCCGAACAATAGCGGGTCTTCCGCCCTGATCAACGCACGTGGAGCCCGGGCGGACGACCGCAGTTCCAGCTTGCCCGTTCATCGGCTCCATGATTTCGCGCATGAGACCCGCGAAGACGGCCCGTCCTTCGGGTTATCCACAGTCCGAAGACCGACCGGGTGGCAGAATTCGATGGATGAGCAGTACGCGTTTCGTCCATCTCCGGCTCCACTCCGAGTTCTCCGTCGTCGACGGCATCGTTCGGATCGACGAGGCGATCAAGAAGGCGGCGCGCGACGGGCAGGGCGCGCTGGCCTTGACGGACAGCGCCAACATCTTCGGTGCCGTGCGGTTCTACGCCGCCGCCCGCAAGAAGGGCGTGAAGCCGATCATCGGCTGCGACCTGTGGATCACGAACGACGCCGATCGCGACAATCCGTTCCGCCTGGCCGTACTGGTCCAGGACCGCGCGGGCTACCTGAACCTCTGCGACCTGCTGACGCGGGCGTATCTCGAGAACCAGCATCGCAATCGCGCCGAGGTGCGGCTCGAGTGGTTCGAGGAACGGGACGGCCGCCTCGCGCAGGGCCTGATCGCGTTGTCGGGAGGCCGTCACGGCGACGTGGGCGCTTCGCTGCTCGCAGGCAAGATCGAGCCCGCGAAGCTCGCCGCGCAGCGGATGGCCGCCGCGTTCCCGGGCCGCTACTTCCTTGAGCTGCACCGCACCGGCCACGAGCGCGATGCCGCGCAGACGCGCGCTGCGCTCGCGCTCGGCGCCCAGACGAAGCTGCCGGTCGTCGCCACGCATCCGATCCAGTTCCTCGAGAAGGACGATTTCCGGCCGCACGAAGCGCGCGTGTGCATCGCCGAGGGCTACACGCTCGCCGATCCGCGCCGGCCGCGCCGCTACACGGAGCAGCAGTACTTCAAGACGCAGGCGGAGATGGAACGTCTCGTGCAGATGATGCCGGTGGCGGATGCCGGTCAGACGATCTGTGTAGTGAGAGGAGGCCGGGAAGACGTATTGCCAGGCCCACTGCCGGTCGGCGCTCGGGTACTTGCGGGCGACGGCGTCCGGCAGGGGCGCGCGGCCGAGGCCGTTGCGCAGGTCGTCTCCATGGAGCTGGCCGACCTTCTTCAAGTGTTCGAGAAGCTGCGGCCTGCAGCAGGCGGGCAGCGTCGTAACGCGATCCTTCTGCCCCTTGCCGTCCCGCACGGTGATCTCGTTGCGCTCGAAGTCAATGTCCTTGACACGCATGTGCAGGCACTCGAGGAGCCGCAGCCCGCCGCCGTACAGGAGGGTGCACACGAGCAGCACGACGCCGTCCAGCTGGGCCAGCACCTGCCTCACCTCGCCGCGGGTCAGGACGACTGGCACCCGGCCCGGCCGCTTGGCGCGCACGAGCCCCTCGAGCAGGCCGATGTCGCGCTCCAGGACGTGCCGGTACAGGAAGACCAGGGCGCTCAGGGCCTGGGTCTGTGTCGAGGCGCTGACGCGCTCCTTCACCGCGAGGTGCGACAGGAACGCGTTGAGCTCCTGCTTCCCCATGTCGGCGGGGTGGCGGACCCCGTGGAAGAAGATGTAGCGCCGGATCCAGTGCACGTAGGCTTGCTCGGTTCGCTGGCTGTAGTGGCGCGCCCGAATCGCCTGGCGAACCCGGTCGAGGAGCTTCGGCTGGGCCGGCACGACCTGAGCCTGGCGGTGCCCTCGCGGATGCAGGACGACGGCAGAACCGCCTGGAGGATCGATGGTCATCGGGGAATGCCCTCCGTGAAGGGGGATCGGCGACGGCCCCATGCCGAGGGAGAGCGCCGGCATCGGGCCAAGAGCGATTCTCGCCTCACGACCTGCCCGGTCAGGCCCGATGCGGGTTAGGCCATAGGCTGGCATCCGCACCGCGAGTCGAGATCCCGCGTCGAAAGATGAACTGGCCTAATGGCTTCTGGATCAATAACAAACAGGCTAGCGCTCAGCAGGCTTGACAGGGTACGCTCAAGTCAGCAAGATGAAGGCGGTGCCGCCCGGGGCGGTGGCCAGGGAGACTGCGAGTGAGCAAGATCATCGGAATCGACCTCGGGACGACCAACTCCGTGGTCGCCGTCATGGAGGGGGACAGCCCCCTCGTCATCACCAACCCCGAGGGCGGACGGACGACTCCGTCGGTCGTGGCCTTCGCGAAGGGCAGCGGGGAGCGGCTCGTCGGGCAGGTGGCCAAACGCCAGGCGGTCACGAACCCCGAGAACACCGTTTTCTCGATCAAGCGCTTCATGGGCCGCAAGTACGGCGAGGTCTCCGAAGAGCAGAGGATGGTCCCCTACAAGGTGGTCGAGGCCCCCAACGGCGATGCCCGGGTCTCGATCGAGGGCAAGCTGTACCCGCCTCCCGAGGTGTCCGCGATGATCCTGCAGAAGATGCGGGACGCCGCCGAGCAGCACCTCGGGGAGAAGGTGACGAAGGCGGTCATCACGGTGCCCGCCTACTTCAACGACTCGCAGCGCCAGGCCACGAAGGACGCCGGCCAGATCGCCGGGCTCGAGGTCCTGCGCATCGTCAACGAGCCCACCGCCGCCGCCCTCGCCTACGGCCTCGACAAGAAGAAGGACGAGACGATCGCGGTCTACGACTTCGGCGGCGGCACCTTCGACATCTCGATCCTCGAGGTGGGCGAGGGAGTCGTGGAGGTGAAGGCCACCAACGGCGACACCCACCTCGGCGGTGACAATCTCGACCAGCGGGTGATCGAGTGGATCGTCGCCGAGTTCAGGAAGGACCAGGGGATCGACCTCTCGAAGGACAAGATGGCGCTGCAGCGGCTGAAGGAGGCGGCGGAGAAGGCCAAGTGCGAGCTGTCGACGACGATGGAGACGGAGATCAACCTCCCCTTCGTCACCGCCGACGCCTCCGGCCCCAAGCACCTGTCGCTGAAGCTCACGCGGGCGAAGCTCGAGCAGCTCGTGGGGGACCTGCTCGAGAAGACCATGGGGCCAGTTCGCCAGTGCCTGAAAGACGCCGGGATCCAGCAGGCCCAGATCGACGAGGTGGTCCTCGTGGGCGGCTCCACCCGCATCCCGAAGGTCCAGCAGCTCGTCAAGGACTTCTTCGGGAAGGATCCCCACAAGGGGGTGAACCCCGACGAGGTGGTGGCGATGGGGGCGGCCCTCCAGGCGGGCGTCCTCTCCGGCGAGGTGAAGGACCTGCTGCTCCTCGACGTCACCCCGCTCTCGCTCGGGATCGAGACCCTGGGCGGGGTGATGACCACGCTCATCGAGAGGAACACCACGATCCCCACCCGCAAGAGCGAGGTCTTCTCGACCGCCTCCGACAGCCAGACCCAGGTCGAGATCCACGTCCTCCAGGGCGAGCGGCCGATGGCCTCCGACAACCGCACGCTGGGCAAGTTCAACCTGGTGGGCATTCCGCCCGCCCCGCGCGGCGTGCCGCAGATCGAGGTGACGTTCGACCTCGACGCCAACGGCATCGTCAACGTGTCGGCGAAGGACCGCGCCACCGGGAAGTCGCAGGCGATCACCATCACCGCCTCCTCCGGGCTCGCCAAGGACGAGGTCGAGAAGATGGTCTCGGACGCTCAGTCCCACACCGAGGAGGACAAGAAGCGCCGGGAGGAGATCGAGGCCAGGAACCGCGCGGACACGCTCGTCTACACGACCGAGAAGACGCTCGCGGAGAACAAGGAGAAGCTCCCCGCCGCCGACGTCGAGGCGGCCGAGAAGGCGCTCCTTGCGGCGAAGAAGGCGGTGCAGGAGGGCGGGCGCGAGGCGATCGAGTCCGCGACCGCCGAGCTGACGAAGGCGTCCCACCGCCTGGCCGAAACGCTCTACCGCCAGGCGTCGGCCGGCGGGCCGGGAGGCGAGGCGCCTCCTCCGCCGCCCGGTGGGGGCAAGGCCGAAGGCGACGTGGTCGACGCCGAGGTGGTGGACGAGAAGTAGGGCCATGGACCTCTACGAACGGCTCGGGGTGAGGCGCGGCGCGGGGGTTTCGGAGATCCGCCGCGCGTGGCAGCGCGTGTCGCGGGCGCTCCACCCGGCCCTCAACCCCGGCGACCCCGTCGCGGCGGATCGCTACCGCGAGGCGGCCCGCGCCTTCGAGGTGCTGTCCGAACCCCAGCGCCGGGCCGCCTACGACCGGGGTGAGCTGCCCGCGGTGCCCGTGGAGCCGGCGGCGGAGGGGCGCTTCGAGGGCTTCGACTTCTCGGCCCGGGTGCGCGTCGAGACGGTCGGCTTCCGCGAGATCTTCGAGCAGGCGCGACGGCCGGCGGGTGGGGCCGGCGGCGAGCGCGGGGAGGACCTCGAGCAGGCGACGCGCGTGAGCTTCGCGGAGTCGATGGCGGGCGCCGTGCGCCGCGTCCACCTCGTGCGCTTCGACCCCTGCGCGCCCTGCCAGGGCAGCGGCGACGTGCCCTTCCGGCCCGTGCCCTGCCCGCGCTGCCAGGGCAGCGGCACCGTCCGCGGCAGCCGCGGGCACATGATCTTCTCCCGTCCCTGCGCCGAGTGCGGCGGTGAGGGGCAGCTGCGCTTTCAGCGCTGCGCGCGGTGCGGCGGCGAGGGGCGGGCCGTCGCCAGCGAGTGGCTCGAGGTGCGGATCCCCGCGGGGGTGGGCAACGGCAGCCAGGTGCGGCTCCCCGGGGCCGGCAACGCCGGCCGCCGCGGCGGCCCCCCGGGCGACTTCGTCCTCACGGTCGAGGTGGAGGAGCACCCGGCCTTCCGGCGCGAGGGCGACGACCTGCACTGCGTGGCGAACGTGGGCATGGTCGAGGCGGCCATGGGCGGGCGCGTCGAGGTCCCCACCCCGGACGGCCCGGTCACGATCGAGGTCCCGGCCGGCACCCAGAACGGCCAGCGCTTCCGCCTCCGAAAGCGCGGCGTGCCCCGGCCCGGCGACGGGGGCCGGGGGGACCTCTGGGTCGAGATGCGGGTGGTGATTCCCGCCGCCACCGACGACCGGGCCCGGTCGCTGCTGCGGGAGCTGGCGGCGCTGCTGCCGAGGAGCTGAGCCGATGCCGCGAGGACGACGAGCGACGCCGGGGCCGCCCACCCCCACCGCCGAGCCCGCGGCCGGGCGGTTCTACATGATCAGCGTGGTGTCGAAGGCCTACGGTATCCACCCGCAGACGCTGCGCCTCTACGAGCGCGAGGGCCTGCTCAAGCCCTCCCGCACCGACGGGAACACGCGCCTGTACTCCGACGAGGACCTGCGCCAGCTCGAGGTGATCCTCAACCTCACCCGGGACCTCGGGGTGAACCTGGCCGGCGTCGAGATCGTCCTCAACATGCGCCGCAAGATGGAGCAGATGCAGCTGGAGGTGGGCGAGTTCGTGGCGTGGGTGCGCCAGGAGCTCGCGCGGGCCGCCGAGGAGGGCTGGCAGGAGCGTCTCCAGCAGGCGCTCGTGCGCCTGCCGCCCACTCCTCTCGCGCGCGCGGCCGCGCAGGGCGGGCCACGGCCACCCTCGCCGCCACCGCCGGCCGAGCCCCCGAAGTAGCGGGACTATAATGGTCGTTCCCCGAAGGGCGTGATGGGAGAGCCGAGGAAGAGCCGGAAGGAGAAGGACCCTTCGGGCGGGGAGGACCGCCCCCGCCCGCGCGAGGCCTCGCTCGACAGCCTGAACGTCTACATCCGCGACATCGCGAAGTTCAAGCCCCTCCCGGCGGAGCAGGAGAAGGAGCTCGGCCGGCGGATCCGGGCGGGCGACCAGGAGGCGCTCGAGCACCTGGTGGAAGCCAACCTGCGCTTCGTGGTGCACTACGCGAAGCGCTACCGCGGCCTCGGCCTCGCCTACATGGACCTCATCCACGAGGGCAGCCTGGGCCTCATGGAGGCGGCCAAGCGCTTCGACCCGGAGCGCAACGTCAAGTTCATCTCCTATGCGGTGTGGTGGGTGCGCCAGGCCATCTTCCACGCCCTCTCGGAGCACGCGCGGGTGTTCCGCCTGCCGCAGAAGCTCTCCAGCCAGGTCTCGCGGCTGGAGGCGGCCCGGGAGAGGCTGAAGTCCGAGCTCGAGCGCGCCCCGACCACCGAGGAGCTGGCGGAGCGGACCTCCCTCTCCAAGCAGGAGGTCGAGCAGCTCCTGCTGGCGGCGGGCGACGACGTGTCGCTCTCGACCGCGGTGGGAGACGACGGCAGCCTCGAGCTCGGGGACACCCTCGAGCAGGACACCGTCCCCTCGGTGGAGGTCGAGATGATCCGCACCTCCTTCGAGCGCCGCATCCAGGAGATGGTGGGGGGCCTCGACGAGAAGGAACGGGACGTGATGCGGATGCGGTTCGGTCTCGACGGCGAGGAGCCGAAGACCCTGCAGGAGATCGGCGAGACCATGGGGCTCAGCCGCGAGCGGATCCGGCAGATCGAGAGCCGGGCGAAGGAGAAGCTGCGCCGGAGCCGCGAGGCCCACGGCCTGCGCGGCTACTTGAACTAGGATGGACGCGTGACCAGCACCCCCTGCGTGACGTGCGGCGGCACCGGGTTCGAGATCGTCTCCCGGGAGGGGCGGGAGTACGCGCAGGCCTGCGCGTGCCGCCGGGCCTCCGCCAACCCCTCGGGCGCCGCCGTGGTCGGCTGCCGGATACCGCCGCGCTACGAGCACTGCACGCTCGGCAGCTTCGAGCCGGGCAACTCCTCGCTCTCGGCCGCGCTCGAGAAGGCGATGGCCTTCTGCTCGGGCTACCCTTACCTGGGGGCCGACGAGGGCCTGGGCGTGCTCTTCTGCGGCGACAACGGCGTCGGCAAGACCCACCTCGCGGTGGCGGTGCTGCGCGAGCTCGTCGAGAACAAGGGGGCGCGCGGCCAGTTCTGGGACTTCCACGAGCTCATACGGGAGATCAAGTCCTCCTACGACCCCGAGACGAAGACCACCGAGCTCATGGTCCTCGAGCCGGTGGTGGAGGCGGACGTGCTGCTCCTCGACGACCTCGGGGCCTGGAAGATGACGGACTGGATGAACGACACGCTCTTCTACATCCTGAACAGCCGCTACATGGCCCAGCGGCCCACCCTCATCACGACCAACTACCAGGACGTGACGCGCGAGGAAGCGCTCGCCGCGGACCCGCTGCGACGGCGCGAGTTCCTGGTGGAGCGCATCGGCCAGCGGCTGCGCTCGCGGCTGATGGAGATGTGCCTGATCGTGCGGATGCAGGGCGGCGATCACCGCCAGGCGCGCCAGCAGGCCAACCAGGTCGCCCTGCGCCGGCCGTAGATCGAGCCTTCAGGCCCGGCCGGAGAGCGTCCCGAGCAGCCGGCCCGCGAGCACGGCGGCGGTGCCGGTGAACTTCACCCCCGCCACGTGCGTGCCGTCGGGGGCCTGGCGATGCCAGCGCACCTCTGCCCCGAGCGAGAGGTCGGTCGAGCCCTCGACGCCGTAGAGGGTGAGCCGCACCGGGTTGCCCTTCTCGACGGCCTGCTTGAGCTCGACCCGGCAGCCGCTGCCGCTCACGTCCACGATCTGGCCCGGCACGACGCCCTCGCGGCCGGCGATCTCCACGTCCACCCGCAGCAGGAGGGGCCGGCGCAGGCGGCGGCGCTTCTCGGTGCGGTCGCTCGAGCGCAGCCAGCCCGAGATCTTGTGGGCCACCGCCACGACCTCCTCCGCCGAGGCCGGCTTCACGAGGTAGGCGGCGGCCCCCCGGGTGATCGCCGCCGAGAAGCTGTCGATGTCGGCGTCGTAGGCGAGGACCACCACCGGGACGCCCGAGAGCGGAGCGTGCGTGCGGACGTTGGCGAAGCTCGCCATCCGCTCCTCGCGCCCCGAGGAGTCGTCGAGGATCACGATCCGGGGGGGCACGATGTCGGGCATGGCCAGCAGCTCCGCCTCGGTGCAGGCGGCGACCTCGAGGCCCCCGCGCATGAGGACGCTCTCGAGCCAGGCCCGGTCGGGGGAGTCGGGGCCTACCACCAGGGTGTACTGGAACCCGGCGCTTCTCTCGGTCACGGCGCCTCCTCGCCCGTGGGGGGCGCGTCTCGTCTAGGTCCGCACCCTGTCCCGCAGCCTGCGCAGCGTCTGCTCGACGTCCACGATCAGCGTCTCGGTGGCCGCCTCGAGCTGCTCGAAGACCCGGTGCAGCTCGTTGGCGTCCGTCTGGGCCGGCTCCTCGGCCTCGGCGAGGTTCTCGAGGCCCGCCGCGAGCTTCATCAGGCTGACGAGGCTCGCCTCGCCATGGGCGTCCATGTGAGAGGTCTCGGTGTGGCCGAGGTCGAGGCCGCGCAGGAAGGCCCCGATCTCCCGCCGCCGCAGCTTGGCCCGCTCCACGACGCCCTGGAACGTCCGGCGCAGGTTCGGCCGGGGCGGGATCGAGGGCTCGACGTTGCCGTGGTCGAAGCGGTCGCGGGCCCAGGTCAGGACCCGCCCCAGCTCGTCGCGGTCGCCGGTGGCCTCGGGGACCGTCCGCTTCGCCATGACCTCGGCGACGGCCTCGTCGCCCACGGCGTGCTCGGCCGCGATGCAGCCGCGGAAGAGATAGAGCACCTCCTCGAGGCGCTGGGCGCCGCCTGGCAGCAGGAGATCGCCGGGGGCCAGGATCTCGCCGTCGGGCCCGCGCCGGAGGAGCGAGGGCCGGCGTGAGGACTTGCGCCCGCCCGGCCGGGCCGGGGCGGCCGGCTTGCCGGCCTCGGGGCCCTTCCCCTTGGCCGGGGGCAGCGCCTTCTCCGGCGCCGCCGGCTTCCCCTTCACCTCGGGCTTCGCCTTGGGCGGCGGGGCCGCCTTGCCCTTTACCGGCGGCTTCGCCTTGGCCCGGGGCGCCGCCTTCGCTTTCAGGGCCGGCCGCGCCTTGGCGCTCGGCTTCGTCTTCGGCCTGGCTTTCGCCCTCGCCGCGGGCTTCTTCGTGCTCTTCGCCTTGGCGGGCTTCTTCTTGTGGGTGGCCATGGGCAGTCTCGACTCCTCGCGCGTCAGGGAAGGAACTTCTCGGGGTGCTTCAGCTTCGCCCGACCCGGCCCGATGGGTCCTTCGCTCTCGGGCAACGGGACGTTCCTCCCCCGGGTGGCGGAAAACCCTGAGGAGTGTACCACATAGGGCCAGGCGGCCCCGGTGGGTCAAGGAGGGCTCAGGCGCTCGCGGCGAGGTCGATGTCGTCGTTGAGCAGGTCGGAACCCATCTCGGCCAGCCGGAGAAGCCGCTCCTGGTCCTCGATGGAGTAGCGGGCCATGCGCCGCCGCGTTTCCTCCCCCGATCCGGGGGCCACAAGCAACCCGACGATGGCCCCGACCATGCCGCCCAGGAGGGCGACTCCGACGTAAGTGCTCGTCCGACGAGCGTTCGTCATGACTGCCTCAAGACCTCCTGCCACCGGTTATGCAATTCGCATGCCGACACGGCGCGGAATCCGGGAGGCGCTGAAGTCGCGAAAACGCGCGAAAACGCGCGGTGGGTAGCGTGAGCCGCTCCAATGTCCGGGAGCGGCGTGTCCAATCTGCCGAAGCGCCGTGGTGGAACGGCAACATTCGAGACAGCGCGGTGGCCGCGCGTGAGACAGCTACTCCAGCCAATCCCGGTCCCGCATCTTCCTCGGCACGTACTCCTCGGTGATGAAGCTGATCCCTCGCCGGGACAGGGCCTCGAGCTCGAACTTGAGGCCGCTGCGCACCATCTCCTGGATCTCCCGCTGCCAGTGGGCCTTCTTGAACCATGGGTAGGCCAGCATCTGCTTCGCCCGGTTGTTGTCGCCGTCGTCCATCTTGATGGCGACGTTCGCCGGCAGCTGGTACTTGGCCTTGTCGAAGGACGACAGGCCGATGAAGCGCGCCTCCGGCACCGCCATGCGCATCGACTCGTAGGCGAGGTTGATCGAGCCCTGCTTCATGACGCTGTAGATGTAGAAGCCCCAGGGGTCGTTGTCGACCAGCACGTAGACGGGCAGCTTGAGCTCGCGGTGCAGCCGCTGCACGAGCCGGCGCACTCCCCGGGGGGGCTGGCCCCCGCCCTGGACGATGATGCAGCCCTCGCGCTTCCAGAACTTGTCCTCGTTGAAGCGCGTCCACACCGCGTCCTTCTCGATGAGGAGCACGTACTTCGCCTCGTGCCGGCGGAAGCCGATGACGTTCTCCTCGACGATCGAGGGCACGGCCCAGCCGCCGGAGCCCATCCGGCGCAGGTCGATGGTGTCCCCGGAGTCGGTGATGGTGATCGGGCCGACCATCGAGCCCTTGCGCGCGGCGAAGAGGTGCAGCTCCTCGCGCAGCGCGTCCACCGTGACCTCGAGGTCCTCGATGATCGGGTCGGACTCGTCCTGCTCCTCGAACGTGTTCTGCCTGGTGTCGCCGATCGTGTGCTTGGTGACGTAGTAGAGGTCGCGGATGCTCGTCGTCTTGCCGGAGTCGACGAGCTCCTTGCAGGCCTCGCTCACCAGGAAGGTCTGCATGAACTTCTTCGCCATCGACACGTTGAAGAAGTAGCGCTTCTGCTTCTGGCTGCCGAGCTCCACCAGGCGCCGCTTCTCGCTCCAGCTGACGTTGGCGAGAGACCGCACCGGGATGTCGAGGAAGGGGTTCTTCCCGCTCTCCACCGCCTTCAGGACCCCTTCGGCGAGCTTCTCGATCTTGGCCGTCGTCTTCTTCGAGACCGCGTCCTTGCGCATGGCCTACTCCTCCTCCGCCTCGGAGCGGGCCTTCGCCTTCGGTCGGGCCTCGCGTGCCTCGAGCTCGAGCGCCGCCTCTTCCTCCTTCATCTCCGCCGCCGTCACCTTGTGGGCGACCTTCAGGAACTCCCTCTTGATCGGGTTGGGCTTGCGCCCCGTGATCTTCCCGATCGCGGCCGCCACCTCCTCGATGTAGAGCTCGAAGATGCTGCGCCGCTGCGCCTGGTAGTCGGCCGCCTTCCTCTTGCGGATGAAGGTGGCCAGCTTGCGGCCGCACTCCTGCGCCGCGAGCTGGATCTCCTTGATGATGTCCGGGTAGTGGGCCACCGCCTCCTTGGACTCGCTGGTGAACGGCACCCAGACCGAGGCGATGTGGACGAGCAGGGCCATCGGTCCCACCGGCAGCGACCCCTTGGGCTGGCTCAGCTGGTAGTTGCGCCAGTCGGTGCGCACGATGGCCTCGGTGATGCCGCAGGCGCCCCGCTGGAAGAGCAGCGGCACGCGGTTGGCGAAGCGGAACAGCTCGATCGTCTTGTCGGCGGGCCAGCTCCCGCCGTACGCGAGTCCGACCTCGACCTGGAACGGGTTGCCGCGGTACACCCTGGGCGGGCGGGTCACCGTGGCGATGAAGTAGCTGTGGCCCTTGATCCTCTCGACACCCTCCTCGGGCGGCGCGTCCGGGAGCGCCGGGGCCGGCTCCGCCTTTCCCGGCGCGCCGGCCTTCCCGGCCTTCTTCGCCGGCTTCCTGGCGACGGCGTCGAGGTCGAGCTGGGTGTTCTCGTCGACGCTCTCTCCCTCGCTCTCGATCACGTTCAGGAAGCTGACGAGCCCCTTCCGCATCAGGTCGTCGCCGATCGGGCTGAGGCAGTTCGTCGGCGGGTTCATGAGCCGGGTCGCGGCGATCGCCTTGTGGAGCTCGTCGGCCATCGCGCGGTTCGTGCCGAGGACGCGCGGCCTCACCGCCTTCTTGCCCCAGGACACCTTGGCCAGGATCTCGCCGGCGGCCTGGGCCGAGACGCGGCTGAAGGTCGTCTGCAGGAACCCGCGCACGTCGTGGCTCTTCGACTCGCTCGCCGCGAGCATGAGGGCGCCGAGCTCGACGCCGTGGGGGTGGGGCTTGATCTCGATCGCCTCCTTGGGCAGCTGGTCCGCGGCCCGGGGGAAGACGAGCGTCTCGTTGCCGGGCCGGTCGGCGCCCGCGCGCTGGGCCGCGCCGACCGGCCGCGTGTAGCGGATCGTCGCGTGCGGGTTCGCGAGGGCGGTGTGCTCGACGTAGCGGTTGACGAAGCGCTGGCCCTGCTGCCAGTTGGCCACGATCTCGAGCTCGACCCGGGTGCCGTGCTCCTGGTGCCAGCCCGGGAGGGTCTCGTCGTGGACCACCACCGGCTCGTTCTTGCGGGTGTCGAGCCGGATGTCGAAGACGTGGGCGTCCTTGCGCCGGCCGACGCGGCTCGTGACGCGGATCGGCTTGCCGGTGGTGAGCTGCCCGTACATCGCCGCCGCCGAGATCCCGATGCCCTGCTGGCCGCGGGCCTGCTTCAGCCGGTGGAACTTCGAGCCGTAGAGCAGCTTGCCGAAGATCTTCGGCACCTGGGGCTTGACGATCCCGGGGCCGTTGTCCTGGACGACCACGAGGAAGCGGCCCTCGCCCTTCGTGAGCTCCGCCCCCCCGGCCTCCAGGGCGAGGTCGTGGACCTCGATCGTGAGCTCGGGGAGGATGCCAGCCTCCTCGCAGGCGTCGAGCGAGTTGTCGACGGCCTCCTTGATGGTGGTGAGCAGGGCCTTCGAAGGGTTGTCGAAGCCCAGCAGGTGGCGGTTCTTGACGAAGAACTCGGACACCGAGATCTCGCGCTGCTTCTGGGCGAGCGACTCGGCGGTGACGCGCGGGGCGGCCTTCGGCTCCGGCGTCGCCGGGGAGGCCACCTGGGCCGCCGCCTCGGCCCCTGCCTCCTTCGCCTCCCCGGCGAGCGGAGGGGCCTTCTCCGCCGCGGCGCCCGTCCCGACCGCCACCGGGGCGCCCTCGCCGAAGAGATCGAGCTGGGGACGGCCCGCCTTGCCCTTCTTCGTTGCCGCCTGCGCCTTCGCCAATGCCTCTCCCTCTTCCACGTGCCGCAAACGCGGCAGTCTAGCATCCCATGCGGGGCGGCCCCGCGAGGTCCGCCGGCGCGACGGGAGCGCCGGGAGCGACTACGATGGGCTCGTGAGCGGCGCGCGCGCGACCCTGGAGAGACTGGCCGCGACGGCCGTGTCGTGGCCCCCGCTGAGCCGGGTCACCGGCCGTCTCTCCGACCTGCGGCTGCCGACGGCGATCCTGGCCCCGGCGATCCGCGCCTACGCGCGCGTCTTCGGGGCCGACCTCTCCGAGGCGGCGCTGCCCCCGGAGGCGTATCCCTCGTTCGACGCCTTCTTCACCCGCCGGCTCCGCGAGGGGGCGCGGCCGATCGCCGGGGGCGAGGGCGTCGTCGTCTCCCCGTGCGACTCGAGGCTGAGCGCGATCGGCCCCGTCCCGCCGGGCGGCCTTCTCGAGCAGGTCAAGGGGTCGAGCTACTCGATCGAGGCGCTGCTCGGCTCCGCCGAGGACGCCCGGCCCTTCCGCCAGGGAGCGCAGGCGACGCTGTACCTGAGCCCGGCCATGTACCACCGCGTCCACTCGCCCGTGGACGGCCGGGTCGTCGCGTGGCGCTACGTGCCGGGGCGCCTTTTCCCCGTGAACGGAGCCGGGGTGCGCTCCGTGCCCGGCCTCTTCACCCGCAACGAGCGCGTGGCCCTTTTCGTGGACACCGAGGCCCACGGCGCCGTGGCGGTCGTCCTCGTGGGGGCCGCCAACGTGGGGCGCATGAGCCTCGCCTTCGCCGACATCGTCACGAACCGCGGGCGGCCCGCGAGCCGAACCGTCCCGGCGGAGCCCGTCGCGGTGAAGCGAGGGGACGAGATCGGGGCGTTCCACCTCGGCTCGACGGTGGTGGTCCTCCTCGCCGATCCCTCTCTCTCTCCCGCGACCGGCGCCGGCGCCCTCGTCCGCGTCGGCCAGGCCCTGTGGCGTCGCGGCTGACGGTCGGCGTCGTCTCCGACACGCACGGGCTCGTGCGCCCCGAGGCCGTCGAGGCGCTCCGGGGGTCCGACGTGATCCTCCACGCCGGCGACATCGGCGGCAACCACGTCCTTCAGGAGCTCGGTGAGATTGCGCCGGTCATCCCCGTGCGCGGGAACGTCGACGGCGGGTGGGCCCGGCTGCTGCCGGAGCGCCGCCGGCTCGACCTCGGGGGCGTCAGCGTCCTGATCCTCCACGACCGCGGGCTTCTCGGCCTCGACCCCGCCCAGGAGGGCCTGGGGATCGTGGTCTTCGGCCACTCGCACCAGCCGCTGGCCGAGAACGAGGGAGGCGTGCTCTGGTTCAACCCCGGCAGCGCGGGGCCGCGCCGCTTCCGGCTGCCGGCTTCAGTGGGACGGCTGGTGATCGAGGACGGCCGCGTCCGTCACCGGCTGATCACGCTCGAGGCCTGACGCCGGTTCAGGAGTTCAGGGCGTCGGGGGCGGAAAACGTCCGTTCTGGCGTAGGATCAGCCCTCACGACGAAGAGGCAGCCCTTCTCGGGCTGCGCCGAGGAGGAAACATGGGTTCGAAGCTTCGGACCGCGAGTTGGATTCTGCTCGCAGTGGTCGGCGTCGGGGTGTTCCTGATCGCGCTCACCTCGGCCAACCTGGCCTACCGCGGGAACTACCCGGTCGGCGGGGTGTCGATCGCCGAGATCGCGTCGGGCCGGGAGGCGGTGCTCGAGGGACTGCGGGGCACGCGCGGCACGGCGGCCGCGTGGGCCGCCGCCTGGGCGGCTCTCTTCCTCGCCGTCGTCTTCGGCCCGTACCGTCGGGGCGACGTCGCCACCTGGTGGGGCCTGCTCGTCTCGGCCCTGGTCCTGGGCGGGGTGGTGGGGGCGCGGGTGCTGTTCCTCCGGTCGCAGGCGGGCACGGGAACCGCTCTCGTGATCCTCGTCGTGGTCCTCGTCGCCCTCCTCCTCGACGTGAAGCGCGTCGCGGGAGCGCGTTGAGCCGGAGGCGAGGCTGGCTCGCGGCTTTCGCCGCGGCGGCGGCCCTGGGCACGGCCCCGCCGGGCTCCGGGGCGGAGCCTCGTGCCCCGGTCCGCCCGGGAACGCTCGTGCGCTGGCCGGGCCCGGGCATCGAGTGGTGCGAGCTCGGCGCCCGGCGCTTCGAGCCCCTCGGCGGCGCCTGCTACTTTCCCGTCGACCTGCTCCGCAAGCCGGGGCCGCTGGAGCTGGCGCGCGGCCGGGGCGGACGGCGGGAGACCGCCGCCGTCCAGGTGGGGAAGTTCGACTACCCCGTCCAGAAGCTCACCCTGCCGCGCCAAATGGTCGAGCTATCGCCGGAGGACCTCGCCCGCGTCGAACGCGAGAACCGCGAGATGGCGAAGCTGTGGACCCGCGAGGGCCCGCGGCGCTTCGCCCTGCCCCTCGGCGCGCCCCTCGAGCCGCTGCCGGCGGGCGGCCGCTTCGGCCACCGCCGGGTCATCAACGGCCGCATCCGCAGCCCCCACGGGGGAGCCGACTACTCGGTGGCGGAGGGCACTCCCGTGCTCGCCGCCGCCGACGGGACGGTCGCAATGGTGGCCGACCAGTTCTTCGGCGGCCACGCGGTCTTCCTCGACCACGGGGACGGGCTGATCACGATGTACATGCACCTCGTCCGCCCGGAGGTGAAGGAGGGCGAGGCCGTGCGCCGGGGCGCGCGGGTCGGCGCCGCCGGGAGCACCGGCCGCGCCACCGGCCCGCACCTGCACTTCGGCGTGCGTTGGCGCGGGGCGCGCGTCGATCCGGCGCTGCTGCTCGGCGACCCGCGGGCGATCCCGGCGGTGGAGTAGCGCTCGCGCCGCGGCTTGCCTCGCTCGACGGGCGGGCCTAGGATGCGCGTGGCCATGGCGGTGACGCGGGGTGACGATCGCTTCCGGTTGGACGCGTTCGAGCCGGCCTACCTCGCGCTGCACCGCGACGAGCGGCTCGCCGCGCGCGCGGAGGAGGCCCGAAGCGCCCTCGAGAGCTGCCGCCTGTGCCCCCGCGGGTGCGAGGCGAGGCGCCTCGAGGGCCGCGCGGGCACCTGCGGGGTCGGGCGCAACGCCGTCGTCTCCAGCGCCTTCCCGCACCACGGCGAGGAAGACTGCCTGCGAGGCCGGCGCGGCTCCGGGACCGTCTTCTTCGCGGGCTGCGGGCTGCGCTGCACCTTCTGCCAGAACGGCGACGTCTCGTGGCTGCGGGTCGGCGACGAGCACGACGCCGGGGACCTCGCGTCCGTGTTCCTGGGCCTGCAGGAGAAGGGCTGCCACAACCTCAACCTCGTGACGCCGTCCCACGTCGTGCCGCAGGTCCTCGAGGCGGTGGCGATCGCGGCGGCGCGGGGCCTGCGCCTGCCCATCGTGTACAACTCGGGCGGCTACGACGCGGTCGAAACGCTGCGCCTCCTCGAGGGCGTGGTGGACGTCTACATGCCCGACTTCAAGTTCTGGCGGCCCGAGACGGCCGGGCGCTACGCGGACGCCCCCGACTACCCCGACCGGGCGCGGGCGGCGGTCCTCGAGATGCACCGCCAGGTGGGCCCGCTGCGGCTCGGGGCCGACGGGCTCGCCCGGCGCGGCGTCCTCGTCCGGCACCTCGTCCTGCCCGGCCTCGTCGCGGAGTCGGCCGCCATCTTCGAGTGGCTCGCCCGCGAGGTCTCCCCGGACACGTACGTCAACGTGATGGGGCAGTACCGGCCGGAGTGGAGGGTCGGCGAGCCCGACCGCGCGGGGCGGCCCCTCTTCGCGGAGATCGACCGCCGTCCGCGGGCGTGGGAGATGGACGCGGCGCACGAGTCCTTCCGCCGCTCCGGCCTGTGGCGGCTCGACTCGCGCCAGCCGGTGGAGGACCGGGGTTGATCCCCGCCTCGCTCTACCGCCGGCTGCGCAACCTGTCCATCCGGCGAAAGCTCACTGCCATCGTCACCGTGACGAGCGGGTTTGCCGTCGTCCTCGCGTCGGCCGGCTTCCTCGCCCTCGACCACTACTCGTTCCGCCGCCAGATGGTCACCGGCCTCGAGGCCACCGCGAAGAACATCGGCCTGTTCGCCGCCCCCGCCCTCGACCCCCGCCTCGCGGGGACCGCGGTGGCCGCGCAGGCGGACCGTGCCCTCAACCAGTTCCTCGACTCGCTCCGGGCCTACCAGAGCCTCGAGGAGGCCGCGGTCTTCGACACGGAGGGCGAGGTGGTCGCGCGGCAGGCGCGCGGGCTCGACTTCGACCGGCCGCCGCCGGCTTTCTCGAAGGACAGCCGGCCGGACTTCCGGCCGGAGGGCCTCGTCCTCTACGAGGGCGTGTTCGCGCAGGACGGGCTGCAGGTGGGGGTCATCTACCTGCGCTCGAACACCCGCGACCTCACCGAGCGCCTGCGGCAGTACTTCGGCATCCTCGCCGGGGTCACGCTCGTGTCGCTCCTCGCCTCGCTGCTCCTCGCCTCGCGGCTGCAGGAGGTGATCTCGCGGCCGATCCTCCACCTCGCCGACATCGAGACGCGCGTCTCGCGCGAGAAGGACTACTCCGTGCGGGCGGTGAAGGAGGCCGAGGACGAGCTCGGCGTCCTGATCGACGGCTTCAACGACATGCTCGGCCAGATCCAGTCCCGCGACGCGGAGCTGACGGTGGCCAAGGAGGTGGCGGAGCAGGCCAACCGGACCAAGAGCTCGTTCCTCGCGAACATGAGCCACGAGCTGCGCACGCCGCTCAACGCGATCATCGGCTACAGCGAGATGCTGGAGGAGGAGGCGCAGGAGCGCGGCCTCGATGACCTCGGGCCCGACCTCGCGAAGATCCACGCGGCGGGGAAGCACCTGCTCGCCCTCATCAACGACGTGCTCGACCTCTCGAAGATCGAGGCGGGCAAGATGGAGCTCTTCCTCGAGGACTTCGACGTGCGTGCCCTCGTGCAGGACGTGGAGTCCACCATCCGGCCCCTGGTCGAGAAGAACCAGAACGTCCTCGAGCTGAGCTGCCCTGACGACATCGGCACCATGCACGCCGACCTCACCCGGGTCCGGCAGATCCTCTTCAACCTGCTCAGCAACGCGGCCAAGTTCACCCACCGGGGGCGGGTGGGGCTCGAGATCTTCCCCCTGCGCCTCTCCGGTGAGGACTGGCTCGAGTTCGCGGTGGCCGACACGGGGATCGGGCTCACCGAGGAGCAGCAGCGGAGGCTGTTCCAGTCGTTCTCGCAGGCCGACCCCTCGACCTCGCGCAAGTACGGGGGCACCGGCCTCGGGCTGATCATCAGCCGGCGGTTCGCCCAGATGATGGGCGGGGACATCCAGCTCCAGAGCGAGTTCGGGAAGGGCTCGGTGTTCACGGTCCGCCTGCCGCGGGTGTCCGGCCCGGCGCGGCCCGCGCCCGGCCACGCCGCGGAGCCGTCCTCGGTGCCCGCGGTCTCGCCGCTGGTGCTGGTGGTGGACGACGACGACGCCACGCGCGAGCTCATCACCCGCGGCCTGGTGAAGGAGGGATTCCGCACCGTTGCCGCCGCGTCGGGGGAGGAGGGGATCCGCCTGGCCCGCGAGCAGCGCCCGGACGCGATCAGCCTCGACGTGCTCATGCCCGGCATGGACGGCTGGACCGTGCTGCGGGCGCTCAAGGCCGACCCGCTGACCGCACCGATCCCGGTGGTGATGGTCTCGATGCTCGACGACCGGGACATCGGCTACGCGCTGGGGGCGGCCGACTACCTCACCAAGCCTTTCGACCGCGACCGGCTCGTCACCTCCCTGCGTCGCTTCCGCCAGGGCACCTCGCCGCGGCCGGTGCTCGTGGTCGAGGACGACCCGGCCACGCGGGAGGTGATCCGCCGCGCGCTGGAGCGGGACGGCTGGATCGTCTCGGAGGCGGAGAACGGCCGCAGCGCCCTCGAGAGCCTGGCGCGGGCGGTGCCGGACCTCGTCGTCCTCGACCTGATGATGCCCGAGATGGACGGGTTCGAGTTCGTGGACGAGCTGCGCCGGACCGAGGCGGGCCGGCGCGTCCCGGTGGTGGTGGTCACGGCGAAGGAGATCACCGAGGAGGACCGCGAGCGGCTCGGCGGCCAGGTCCGCCGGATCTTCCAGAAGGGCTCGTTCTCGCGGGAGGAGCTCACCGCCGAGCTGCGGCGGGCCCTCGACGCCGCCCCCCGCCGCTGACGCCCCCGGCCGCAGGGGCCGTGGTCAGGGGCGGCGCGCCAGCAGGGCGTCGATCTTGCCGAGCAGCTGCGGGAAGTCGACCGGCTTCGTGTCGTAGTCGTCGCAGCCGGCTCCGAGCGCCTTCTCGCGGTCGCCCGACATCGCATGGGCGGTGAGGGCCACGATCGGCACGGAGGCGGTCGCCGGGGAGGCCTTCAGCCGCCGCGCCGCTTCCCAGCCGTCGATCACGGGCAGGCTCATGTCGAGGAGGATGAGGTCCGGGGTCTCGCTCTCGGCCATGAGGATGGCCTGCATGCCGTCGGCCGCCATGAGGACCTCGTGGCCCTTCCTCTGCAGCCGGCGCGACAGCATGTCGCGGTTCATGTCGTTGTCCTCGACGAGCAGGATCTTCGCCATGGTCCAAGGCGCCGCCCCCGGCGCCGCTCCGTCAAGGACCGATTATCACACGCCCGGCCGCCGCTCACACGCGCTCGGGCGCAGCGCGGCGGGGGGATGGTAGGCTTTCGGCTCGGAGGAGATGGACTTGGCCCTCGTCCCCGGGTCGCACGCCGGTCCCTACCAGATCAAGGAGCCCCTCGGGCGGGGTGGCATGGCCTCGGTCTACCGGGCCTACGAGCCGGCGCTCGACCGCCACGTGGCGCTGAAGGTGCTGCCGCGCGAGTTCCTGCACGACCCCAGCTTCGCCAAGCGGTTCCGCACCGAGGCGCAGGTCATCGCGCGGCTCGAGCACCCGAACATCATCCCGATCTACGCCTACGACATCGACCAGCCGGAGGGCATCCCCTGGATGGCGATGCGTCTCGTCGCCGGCGGCTCGCTCTCCCAGCAGCTCAAGCACGGCCGCCCGTCGCTCACCCGGTCCGTCGAGATCCTGCGCGGCGTGGCCGACGCGCTCGACTACGCGCACGGCAAGGGGATCGTCCACCGAGACGTGAAGCCGCAGAACGTGCTCCTGGACGAGGGCGGCCGCGTCTACCTGGCCGACTTCGGGATCGCGAAGATCCTCGAGTCCGCGGGCGGCCTCACCGCCACCGGCATGATCACCGGGACCCCGCAGTACATGGCCCCGGAGCAGGCCACCGGGACGAAGGTCGGCCCCGCTGCCGACGTCTACGCGCTGGGCATCATGGCCTACGAGATGTTCACCGGCCGCGTGCCTTTCTCGGCCGACACCCCGGTGGCGGTCCTGATGAAGCAGGTCCAGGAGCCCCTGCCGCTCCCGCCCCTGCAGGCGGTGCCGGAGCCGCTCCTGCGCGCGGTCCTGCGGTGCACTGCCAAGAAGCCGGAGGACCGCTGGCCGGGCGCCGGGGCGTTCGTGGCTGCGCTCGAGGAGGGGCTCGAGGCCCCGGCCGTTCCGGCGCCCGCCGACGTGCCCACCGTGGCGGTGCCGAGCGGGGGCGCTCCCACCGTCGTGCCCGCGCGCCTCGTTTCCGCTGCGCCCACGGTCGTCGCACACCCGCGCCCCGCCGCTCCCGCTCCGCCCACGGTCGCGGCGCCGGCGACGGTCCCGCCCGCTTCTCGTGCCGGGCTCGGGCCGGGAGTGCTCGCCGGCCTCGTCCTCGCCTGCCTGCTCGTGCTCGGAGGCGCGATCGGCGTGGCCGTCCTCCTCCTGCGGGGCCCCGGGGGGACGGCACCGTCGTCCGGCCCCACCGTGGCCTCGGCCCCGCCGCTCCCGGAGCCGTTCCCCGCGCGTTCCACCCCAGGTGCCCCGTCGCCATCCGCGCCGGCTCCGACGGCGGTGGTCCAACGCGACGCCACCCCCGCCCCCACGCCAAGGCCGGTCGTCGCGACGCCGACCCCGGCCGTGGCCGTGCCGGGCACGCCCGCGCCGGCGCCGCTCCCCACTCCCGAGGCGACGCCAGTGCCCGCGCGCCCCGCCGCGCCCGCGACCCCGGCGATCGACCCCGACGTGCAGCGGCTCACCGTCGCCCTCGCGGACACAAACCCCGCGACGCGACGGCAGGCCGCGCAGGAGCTCGCCGGCTTCGGCCCGGCCGCGGCCCCGGCCCTCCCGGCCCTCACCGCCGCCCTCGGCGACCGCACCGCGGACGTGAGGCTGCGCGCCGCCGAGGCCCTGGGACAGGTCGGCCCCGCGGCCCGCACCGCCGTGCCCGCCCTCGCCCAGGCGCTGCGGGACGCGGACCCCATGGTCCGCGCCGAGGCCGCGAAGAGCCTCGGGCTGATGGGCGAGGCCGCGGCGGCAGCCGCCGCACCGCTCGGCGACGCGCTCTCGAGCCCGGACGTGGCGGTGCGCCGCGAGGCCGCGAAAGCCCTCGCGCGGCTCGGCCGCCGCGCCGAGCCGGCCCTGGGCGCGCTTCTCGAGGCCCTCAAGGACAAGGACAAGACGGCCCGAGCGCACGCCGCCCGCGCCCTCGGCCACATCGGCCCGGCCGCGCGCGAGGCGGTGCCCGCCCTGACCGCGATGAGCCGCGACCCGGACGTGATCGTGTCCCGCGAGGCGCAGGCGGCCCTCCAGAGCATCGCCCCTCAGGCCCCGTGAGCCCGCCCACGCCGGGAGCGTGAGGCGCCTCACGAACCGGCGGAGGTATCCTGTCCCCGGGGGAAACCCCGGTGCGCGGGTTCCGTCCCCCGGGATGGAGAGAGACCGATGACTCGGGGTTTTCGGGAGGCGCTGCTGGCGGCGACGGTGGTGGGTCTGGCCGCGGGCCGGCTCTCCGCGCAGGAAGAGGCGGAGGGCGGCCGCGGCGAGAAGGTGGACGGCTACGCCGAGTGGCGCACCGGCCAGTGCCTGATCGCAGACGCCCAGAAGGTCTGCCCCGACCCGCGCCTCAAGTTCAAGGGGGAAGGCGAGGCGAAGAGCTTCGCCACGGTCCCCCTCGGCTACGAGCTCAAGGCCAAAGGCAAGCGGCGGGCCGACGGCAGCCTCCTCGCCCGCGAGGTGGAGGCGAAGCCCAACGGCTCCGCGATGTTCGAGGGCGAGGTGCGCGCCGCCACGGACGAGGCCGAGGCGCAGGCGCGCGCGAAGGGACGCTTCACCGAGGGGGACGGGAAAAAGGAGACGAGTGTCGGCCGGCTGTACGAGGACGGGCCTCGGGTCGAGCGGGTCCGTCGGATCGTGGACAACCTGCTCCCGCCGTACCTCCACCCCGAGAACGTCCGGGTCTACGTCATCGAGAACAAGGAGTGGAACGCCTTCGCGATGGGCAACTACTCCATCTACGTCTTCACCGGCCTCCTCGACGACATGGACGACGACGAGGTGGCGATCGTGCTCGGCCACGAGCTGGTGCACGCCAGCTACGAGCACTCGCGCAAGCAGGTCAAGCGCGACATGTGGGTCCAGCTGATCGCCCTCGGGGCGCTCGGGGCGGCCTCCACGATCGACGACGACACGAAGCAGGCGATCGTGGGCGTCGTCCTCCTGGCCGGGACCTCCGCCTACCGCAGCGGCTACGGGCGCGGCATGGAGGACCAGGCCGACCGCGTCGGCCTGCGCTACGCGTACGAGGCGGGGTACGACATCACCAAGGGGCCGCGGCTGTGGAACCGCTTCGCCAGGAAGTACGGCGAAGGCAACAAGGTCGCCAACTTCTTCTTCAGCGACCACTCGCAGTCGGCGGCGCGGGCGGCGAAGCTGGAGAGGGAGATCGCCCTCAACTATCCCGACGGCCCGAAGCCGGACGGCCCCGCGCGGCAGGCCGGGCGTCGGGCCCCGGGGCCGACGACGGTGACGGTCGAGGCCGTGCCCGCCGCCGCGCCCGCGGTCGTGCCGGCCGGGACCCAGGCCCTCGCCGGCACGAAGCGCACCGAGATCCGGACGGGCATGAGCGCCGACGAGGTGCGCGCGGCCCTCGGCGAGCCAGAGGCCGAGGTCGTCTTCGGGGCGAAGACGCGCTGGACCTACCCGGGGGTGAGCGTCGTCTTCGAGAAGGGGAAGGTCGTCGACGTGAAGTTCTGACCGCCTACTTCCGCCTCGCGACCCCCAGCTCGGCCAGACGGGCCGCGATGTCGGCGCCGGACGTGTCGACCTTCACGTCCTTGTCGACGAGCAGGACCTTGCCGTCCTTGCCGATGTAGAACGTCCACCGCTTGGCGTAGCCGACCATCGGCATCAGGACCCCGTAGGGCTCGGCCGCCGTCTTGTCGGGGTCGGCCAGGATGGGGAAGTCGGCCCCCAGCGACTCCGCGAACTCCTTGTTCTTCTGCGCGGTGTCGGTGCTGGCCGCGAAGTACGCCACGTCGAACTCGCGGATCTTGTCGCCGCTCTCACGGAGCGACTTGCACTCCTTCGTTCAGCCCCCGGTGAACGCCTTCGGGAACCAGGCCAGCACGACCGCCTGCTTGCCCCGGTAGTCGGACAGCTTGTGGGTCTTCCCGTCGGAGCCGACGAGGGAGAACTCCGGGGCGGGGTCGCCGGGCTGCAGGTCGGCCGCCCGGGCCGCCGCGCAGGCGAGGGCGAAACCCAGGGCTGCGACGAGGCAGATCGCCTTCATCTGTGACTCTCCTTTTCGGGCCGGTCGAGTGATCCGGTATTATGGCCTCCGCCCGAGAGGATGGTCAACGGCCGTAGAATGCCGGGACCGGTGCGCCTCGTCTCCCTCGCCGCCCGACTCGGCTTCGCGGTTACGCTCGGCCTGCTGGCGCTCGCCGTGTCCCGCTGGTCGCCGATCGAGGCGCGGCCGCCCCTCGACGTGCGGGCGCTGCCGCTGGCCCTTCCGGCGCTCGCCCTCGCGGTGACGGCCGCGCTCGCCGGGGAGAGGAGGCGCCGGGGGCCCTGGCGTCCCTGGGCGGCCGCGCTGCTCGGCGCCTTCGTGGCGCTCGCCGCCGCCGTTGCACTGCGGGGACCGGCGGGGCTGCGGGCCGAGGTCGAGGGTTCCACGGGCCCGCCCGGGAGGACGGCGCCCGGGGCGATCGACGTGACGGGACGAGACTTGCGCGGGCTGGCCACGGGCCGGCGGGTCGCGCTGCGCTGGGCCGGAGAGCTGCGCGTGCCCGCGTCGGGGCGCTACGAGCTGTGGGCCGAGGGGAGAGGACGGGTCGCGGTCACCCTCGACGGTCACCGAGTCCTCGAGGGCGAGGGCGATCCCCTGCACGCGTCGGTCCTCATCGGCCTCGCCCGGGGAGCCTCGGCCCTCGAGGTGGGCCTGGAGCACGTCGGCCCGGGGCCGCGGCTGCGCCTCGGGTGGACGCGCCCCGACGGCCGCCGCGAGGTGATCCCGTCGCGGTACCTCGGGGAGGCGCGCCCCGCCTGGGTCTGGCTCCTCACCGACGCCCTCGCCCTCGCCTTGGCCTTCTTCGCCGCGGCCCTCGCGTGGACGGCCCCGTGGGACGTGCCGCGTCGCCCACCGTCGCCCAGGCCGGTGACCGCGGTCGAGGTCGCTCTCTCGACCGCGGGGTACGCCGTGCTCCTGGCCGTGATGAGCTGGCCCCTGGTGGTCGACCTCGCGAACGCGGGGCCGATGGACCGCCCCGACGGGCGCCTGAACGCGTGGATCCTAGCCTGGGCGGGCCCCACGCTGTGGTCGCAGCCCGCCCAGGTCTTCCAGGCCCCGGCCTTCCACCCGCTGCCCGACGCTCTGGCGTTCTCGGAGAACCTGCTGCTGCCGGCCGCCCTCGTCGCGCCGCTCCAGGCGGCCGGCGGGCCCGTCCTCGCGTACAACGTGGCGCTGCTCGGGAGCCTTCTCCTCTCCGGCCTCGGCGCGTACCTTCTCGTCCGCCGGGCGAGCGGGGACCGGCTGGCCGCCTTCGTGGCCGGGGCGTACTTCGCCGCCGGGCCGCACCGCTGGACGCGCCTGTCCCACCTGCACGCGCAGGTCACGGTCTTCCTCCCCCTCGCGCTGCTGGCCCTCGACCGCTTCTGGGAGCGCCGCACGCTGCGCCGGGCCCTCGTGGTCGGGCTGATGCTGGCCCTGCAGGGGCTCGCCTCGATCTACCTCGGCGCGATAACGGCCGCCGCGCTCGCGGTGGCGTTGGGGGTGGCCCTCCTCGGCGGCCTGCGCCCCCGCGACCTCGCCCGCCTCGCGGCCTCCTTCCTGCTGGCGGCGGCGATCCTCTGGCCCGTCGTGAGCCCGTACCTGCGCATGCGGGCGTTCCAGGGCCAGGAGTTCACGCTCGAGACGGTCTCGACGTACGCGGCCTCGCTCCCGTCCTACGCGGCCGCGGGTACCACGGCCTGGGGACCGCTGACCCAGCGCCTGCTCGACGCCGCCGACGTCCGCGACACGCTGTTCCCGGGCCTCGCCGCGCTCGCCCTCGGCATCGCCGGTCTCTGCGCCGCCCCACGGCGCTACCGCGCGGTGGCGGTGGCCGCCTCGGTCGTCGCCGTCGCCTTCTCGCTCGGGCCCGACACCGCGCTCTACCGCTTCCTGCACGAGCACGTCGTCCTCGTCCGGGGGGTGCGCGCGCTGGCGCGCTTCTCCCTGGTCCCGGTGCTGGCGCTCTCGGTGCTCGCCGGCCTCGCCCTCTCCGGCCGCCGCCGGATCGTCGTCCTCGGCGCGCTGGGGCTGATGATGGTCGAGTCGGCGAACCTCCCGCTCCGCCTCCAGCGCTACGACGGCCCCTCTCCGGCCGCGCGCCGGCTCGCCGGCCAGGAGGGAGCCGTCCTCGTCCTGCCCCTCGGCGCGGACGACACGCGCGCGATGCTCGACGGCCTCGCGCACCGGCTTCCCCTCGTCAACGGCGATTCCGGCTTCATCCCCCGCCCCTTCGACCGCGCGATGGAGCTCTTCGAGCGGGGGGTCGACGCGGAAGGCCTGCGCTTCCTGCGCGCGGTCGGCGTGCGGCACGTCGTCGCGCCGGGATCGGGGGAAGGACCGTCGGGGCCGCTCGCCCTCGACGGCCTGACGCCCGTGGCCGACGCCGGGGGCGAGCGCGTCCTCGCGGTCACGCCCGGGCCGTCCTCCGCCGTCGTCCCGGAGGGCGAGCCGGTGCCGACGTGGTTCGCGCGGGGCGGGATTCTCGTCGTGCTGCCCGGGACGCGCCCGGTGGGGCGCGTCGCGTTCGAGCTGTCCGACGCGCCGTGGGTCGCGCGACCGAGCGTCGAGGTCTCGCTCGACGGGAGTGCCTGGGAGGCGGTCGAGGCGACCGCCAGCCTCGGTGACGCGACGCTCTCGCTCTACCGCGACCCCCGCCACGGGAGAGGTGAGGTCCGCTTCGCCCCGCGGCCGGTCCGCTTCCTGCGTCTCGACCCGCGCCTGCCGGCCCGTGGCGGCGTGCTCGAGGCCGGGGACTAGCTCGTCAAGAACGGGTTGACCACGCGCACGCCCCCGTAGCGGCGCCCGTGCTGGAAGTCCTCCGAGAGGATCTCCGGGATTCCGTACCGCTCGGCGTAAGCCCACATGTGGGCGTCGAACCAGGCCAGCTGGTAGGCGACGGCGCCCCGAAGCGCGGTTCTGAGCAGCTGCTCGTCGGGCAGGAGGACGACGAACTGGTCACAGAGCTCCTCCGTCTCCCGCACGGCTTCCGCCATGGTCAGGAGAGGGCGGCCTCCGGAAAGGGGGCGGGTGACTGCGGCCACGAACTCGACGATCGCCTGGTGCGCGAGGTACAGGGTCTGCTCGTCGATCCCGTCCCGCAGCAGAGCCGTCGCGCGGCGCTGCTTCTCGGGATGGCGGGGGTCGAACCGGTAGACGAGGACGTTCGTGTCAACGAGGGCGGGCACGGTCGTAGAGCTCCTCGCGCGTCCAGCCGCGGGCGCGACGCGGCGCGCGGCGCCCGACGCGGTTGCGGCGCTCCTGCCGAGCCGTGGCCTCGTCGAACGAGCGGAGCCGGCTCTCGCGGTCGAGCGATGCGTCCTTGCCGGACCCGGGCAGCACGCGGATGGCGTTCCCCTCGGCGCGCCACTCGATGTCGTCGCCGGGCCGGATCCCGAAGCGCTCGGCGATCACCTTGGGCACGGTGACCTGGAGCTTGCTCGTGACCTTGGCCATGTCCTTACTGTAGCAAGGACGCCGCCCTTGTCAATTCCGAGGGTAGGGGGCGGGGAAGACGAGGAGGGACTGGCTCTCGGGAAGGGCTCTGCGGAACGAAAGCCTCGGGGAGCGGCGCGACCGGCCGCTCCCCGAGGGGACGCTAGACACGCCGGCGAACTGGACGGCGTCGAAGACGAGTGTCGGCGTGCGCAGCGACGAGTACGGCCACGGGTCGTTGCCGACCGCCGTGAGCTTCTTCATCAGCTCCAGCATGTTGCCGGCGATGTTCATCTCGGAGACCGGCTCGGCCCGCTGGCCGCCGCGGACGCGGAAGCCCTGGACGCCGAACGAGTAGTCGCCGGTGGTGCCGTTCGAGTTGCCGCCGATGAAGCCGGTCACGAGAATCCCCTCGCCGACGTCCTTCAGGATCCCGGCCTGCGACTTCGGGCCGAGCGTCCAGGTGGCGTTCGACGGGCCGCCCGTCGTGGGCGCGAGCTGCAGCTTCTTCGCGTAGTAGGTGTCGAGGTAGTAGTTGCGCAGGACGCCCTTCTCGAAGACGGGCATGCGCCGGGCCGCGATCCCCTCGCCGTCCCACAGGCGCGAGCCGAAGGCGCGGGGGATGAGCGGGTCGTCGGCCACGTCGAAGAGGGCGCTGCCGATCGGCTGGCCCACCTTGCCCTCGAGGAACGAGCGCTTCTGCTGCAGCGCGGCGCCGGTGAGCGGCTGGACGAGCGCCCCGATCAGCCGCCCGGCCGCGCGGTTGTCGAGGACGAGCGTCATCACCGCCGAGTCGCCCTTCTTCGAGCCGAGGCGCGAGATCGCGCGCTCGGCCGCGCGGCGGCCGATCTCGGCCGTGGCCGGCACCTCGCCGACGAAGCGGGCGCCCGCGAAGTCGTACTCCTCGGGCCGGCGGCCGTCCGCGTCCTTCACGCTCACCTGCGCCGAGCCGAAGAACACGGTGTCGACGCGCGCGCCCTCGAAGCCGTTCGAGGCCACCCGGAAGCTCTCGGTGCGCGTGTCGCTGAACGAGGTGCTGACCGAGAGGATGGCCTCGGCGCCCTTCACCGCGCGCGCCGCGTCCTCCATCTCCTTCGCCGCCTGGCGCCGCCGCTCGGGGGTGACCGTCGCGTACGCCGGGTCCTCGAGCTGCAGGTCGACGCTCGCGCGGCCCTGGTAGAGCGTGGGGTCCGGGAGGGTGCGGAACGGGTCCTCCGACAGCACCCGGGTCATCGAGATCGAGTCCCCGATGAACGTCTCGAGGGCCTCGGGCCGCAGGTCGGACGACGAGACCCCCGAGTAGCGCCCGTCGACGTACAGCTGCAGGCCGAGGGAGCGGCGGGTGGCCTCGTTGATCCGCTCGACCTTGCCGTCTCGCCACTCGACGCTGACCTCGCGCGTGCGGTTGAGGGTGGCCGCCGCCTCCTTCGCCCCCCTGGCGAGGGCGCTCTTCATGGCGTTGCGGGCGACGTCCTGGTAGTCCTTCTGGGTCGTGCTCATGTCACCCTCCCTAGCCCTTCTTCGTGCTGCCGCCCACGGTGATCGACGCGACCCGCACCGTCGGCAGGCCCTGGGAGACCGGGACGCCCTGGCCGTCCTTGCCGCAGGTCCAGCCGCCCTCGTCGATCACGAGGTCGTCCGAGACCATGTCCACGAGCTCGAGCACCTTCGGCCCGTTGCCGATGATGTTGACGTCCTTGATCGGGCGCGTGAGCTTCCCGTCCTCGATCAGGAAGCCGTTCTTCACGTAGAACGTGAAGTCGCCGGCGCCGATGTTGACCTGCCCGTTCGTGAAGCGGGTGCAGTAGATGCCCTTCTTCACCGAGGCGAGGATCTCGTCCTTCTTGTGCGGCCCCGGCAGCATGTAGGTCGAGCGCATGCGGGGGATGGGCGCGTACTGGTAGCCCTGGCGGCGCCCGTTGCCGGTGGGCTCGACGCCGTAGTGCTTCGCCGAGATCCGGTCGTGGAGATACGTGGTCAGGATTCCGCCCTGGACCAGCATCGTCTTGCCGGCGACGGTCCCCTCGTCGTCGACGTTGATCGCGCCGCGAGCGTGCTCCTGAGTGCCCTCGTCGACGATGTTCACGAAGTCCTTCGCGATCGGCTTGCCGATCTTGTCGGAGTAGATGGAGACGTTCTTGCGGTTGAAGTCGGCCTCCATGCCGTGGCCGATCGCCTCGTGGAGCAGGATGCCCGAAGAGCCGGCGGCGAGCACCACCGGCATCTCGCCGGCCGGCGCCGGCGTCGCGTCGAAGAGCACCACGGTGTTCTTCACGCACTCGCGCACCATGCGGTCGACGCGCTCGGGCGAGTAGTAGGAGATGTCGTGGCGCGCGGCGACGTTGTAGTAGTTCTCCTCGCGGCGGCCGTCCTGCTCGGCGACGCAGGTGAGCGTCATCGAGGTCATCGGCTGCAGGTCCTCGACGATGCGGCCGTCGGAGTCGGCCACCAGGACCGCGCCCGACTCGTCGTTGAAGAACACGCGCACCTTGCGGATGCGCGGGTCGGCCGCCAGCGTCCGCTCGTTGACCGTGCGCAGCAGCGGCAGCTTCTTCTCCGGCCGCACGTCCTCCCAGCGCGTCCCGACGGCGTAGCGCGACGGCACGTTGCCGATCGCGTCGAAGCGCTGCGGTCCCGGCCGGCTCGGGCCGCTCGCGATCGCGGCCGCGGTCTTCGCGGCCAGCTCGAGGCCCTCCGGGGTGATGTCTTCCGTGAAGCCGTACCCGGTCTGGTCGCCTTTCACCACCCGGACGCCCACGCCCAGGTTGACGCTGGTGAAGGCGCGGTTCACCGCCCCGTCCTCGAGCACGTAGGTGTTGCCCACCTGGTGCTGGCAGAAGACGTCGGCGAAGTCGCCACCGCTCGCGAGCGCGGCCGCCAGGGCGTCCTGCAGCAGCAGCTCGGTGATGCCGAAGCGGGTGAAGTAGGAGACGCCAGCCCGGGTGCCGGCCCCGGCCGCCGCGAGGGCGTTCGCCGGCCCGGCCAGGACGTCGTACAGGGCCAGGGAGCCGGCCGCGCCCGCGCCCAGGCCGATCGCCCTGCGGCGGGTCATTCCACGGTCGTCAGGCATACGAGGACCTCCAAATTGCGGGAGAGGGTGGTTTGGAGAAGGCAGACGAACTCACTCGGAGCTTCAGACGACGTCCAGCGGGCCGGAGTTTCACCAAAGAATTGGATGTCGCTACTTCGTCGGTGGGGCGGGAGTGGCGGGGAGCCGCGTCGACTGCCAGAGCGCCATCTTCCACGCGCCGCCGTCCTTCACGTACAGCTCCGTGAAGTAGAGGTCGATCTCGGTGCGCTGGCCGCCGGGCTCGATCACGATGTGGCAGGGGCCCGACACGATGGCGGCGTCGCCGTGCACGCGGATCCGTCGCTCGCGCGGCGTGATCTCCCGATAGAGGTACTTGCCGCTCTTCAGCCCGGCCAGGAACTCCGCCTTCGTCTCCGTGACCGCGTTGGCATGCGTGTAGGTGAGGTCGTCGGTCATCATCGCGCCGAGCCCCGCCTGGTCGGCCGCGATCGTGAGCGCGATGCGCCTGTCGTGCGCCGCCTTGACGGCGGCTTCGGCCCCGCCGGCCGGCTGGGCGAGGGCGGGGAGCGGGAGCGCCAGGGCCAGCGCGAGCGCGGCGGCCGTGCGGAGGGGGTTGCTCATCATCGTCTCCTCATCTGGTTCGATGCGCCGGCGCGCTCACTGGAGCGGGGCGCCGCAGCCCAGGCAGCGCTCGCCGCTCCGACGCGTGGGCAGGCGCTCGCCGCAGTTCGGGCACTTCCAGTTCACCATTCTGTGGACGAGGCCGGCGAGGGCGACGGCGCCCACCACCGGGACCCACCACGCCTCGGGCAGGCGCAGCAGCACGCCCGCCGCCACGATGGCCCCGAGGACGAGTCCGAACAGCCGCCCGGCGCGCACCTGGCGCTCGCCGCGGGCGCGAAGGGCCTCGCGGAAGGCTCGCTTCCGCTCGTCCGTCCAGCCGTCGGGGGTCTCGGGGTCGGCCATTCGCCCTCGGGTCGAGCCCATTCTAGACTCCCTTCCGTGCCCCGAGTGACGGTGACCCGCACGCACGTCGAGCTCGCCGGCCGCGAAACCCTGCGACCCGCGCCCCGGCCGGATCCCCGCGCGCGTGTCGAGCGCGTCGAGGGCTGTCCGGCGTCGTTCTTCCGCTACCTCTATGCGGAGATCGGCCGCGCCTACTACTGGCTCGAGCGGATCCACTGGTCGGACGAGCGCATACGCGAGCGGCTCTCCGACCCCGCCGTCTCGCTCTTCCTCCTGACGGTCGCGAGTGCGCCCGCCGGCTACTTCGAGCTCGAGAAGCACCACGACGCCTCCGTCGAGGTCGTCTACTTCGGCCTTCTGCCCGAGTTCCACGGCCGCGGCCTGGGCAGGTACCTGCTCACCGAGGCGGCGGAGGCGGCCTGGGCCCTCTCGGCCTCGCGGGTGTGGCTGCACACCTGCACCCTCGACCACCCCGGCGCGCTCGCCAACTACCTCGGTCGTGGCTTCCGGGTCTTCAGGACGGAGACGTACGAGATCGACCTGCCAGCCTGAAGCGCCTCTTGGCCGGAATAGACGATTCCTGGCTTGACGAAGCAGAATTGACTCTTCTCGAGTGATAAGAGTTCGAAATGGTGACTTGTAACTCACCACAGAACAATGAAAAAACGATGTCCGTATCGTTTTGGATACGCCGGTTGAAATCCGGCGAAGCGCTCATAGTGACCAGTCCGGGGGATTCCGGTCCTGCCGCTAACTCGCTGATCAGCAATATAATGGTGTGTGAGAAGCTGATGCCACAAGATCTTGTGTTTTTTCCTTGACACCCCTCGGGGTGCTTCCCGATAATCGCCGTCGCCGCCTTCGGCACAGTTACCGCGCCGGGTGGGCTGGTGAGTGAGTCATCACCGGTCACCGGAGAGCCGTCGCCCCGAGTAGCCCGCAGGACCGAACAGTGAGAGGTAGCCTGATGTCGACCCATCCCGTGGAGAACCCGAGAGGCGAGTCCCGCACCGCGCCGCACGCGGAGAAGCGCGCGGGCCTGAGTTTCCGGCGGCACTTCACGAGAGCGGGACGGCACCCCTACGACGAGGTCACCTGGGAGATGCGCTCCGCGGTGATCAACGACGAGCGGGGCCAGCCGGTCTTCGAGCAGCACGGCGTCGAGGTGCCGACCACGTGGAGCCAGACGGCGACCAACATCGTCGCCTCGAAGTACTTCCGCGGCCAGCTGGGCGCGCCCGACCGCGAGAGGAGCGTGCGCGGCCTCATCACCCGCGTGGTGGACACGATCCGGGGCTGGGCCGAGGCGCAGGGCTACTTCGCGACGCCCGAGGACCTCCAGGCCTTCAGCGACGAGCTCGCCCACCTGCTCGTGCAGCAGAAGGCGGCCTTCAACAGCCCGGTCTGGTTCAACGTCGGGATCGAGAAGCACCCCCAGTCCTCGGCCTGCTTCATCAACGCGGTGCAGGACACGATGGAGTCGATCCTCGGCCTCGCCCGCACCGAGGGGATGCTGTTCAAGTTCGGCTCGGGCACGGGCTCGAACCTCTCCGGCATCCGCTCCTCCAAGGAGCCCCTCGCCGGCGGCGGCACCGCGTCCGGCCCCGTCTCCTTCATGCGCGGCTACGACGCCTTCGCCGGGGTGATCAAGAGCGGGGGAAAGACCCGCCGCGCCGCGAAGATGGTGATCCTCAACGCCGACCACCCGGACGTCGTCGAGTTCATCAACTGCAAGGCGGACGAGGAGAAGAAGGCCTGGGCCCTCATCGACGCCGGCTACGACGGCGCCTTCAACGTGCGCGGGGGGGCCTACGACTCGGTCTTCTTCCAGAACGCGAACCACTCGGTGCGCGTGACCGACGAGTTCATGCAGGCGGTCGTGGACGACCGCGAGTGGCACACGAGGTACGTGCTGTCCGGCGACACCTGCGAGAGCTTCCGCGCCCGCGACCTCATGAAGATGATGGCCGAGGCGGCGTGGCAGTGCGGCGACCCCGGCATCCAGTACGACACCACGGTCAACGACTGGCACACCTGCCCGAGCACGGCCCGCATCAACGGCTCCAACCCCTGCTCGGAGTACATGTTCCTCGACGACACCGCCTGCAACCTGGCCAGCCTCAACCTCATGAAGTTCGTGGGAGAGGACGGGGAGTTCGACGTCGAGGACTTCCGCGCCGCCTGCCGGACGGTGATCACCGCCCAGGAGATCCTGGTCGACAACTCGAGCTATCCGACCCCGGCGATCGACCGCAACAGCCACGACTTCCGGCCCCTCGGCCTCGGCTACGCCAACCTCGGCGTGCTGCTCATGGACCGCGGGCTGCCCTACGACTCCGACGAGGGCCGCGCCTACGCCGCCGCGGTGACCGCCCTCATGCACGGCGAGGCCTACGCGCAGTCGGCGCGGGTCGCCTCGGCCATGGGGCCCTTCGCCGGCCACGCGAAGAACGCGGAGCCGATGCTGCGGGTGATCGACAAGCACCGCAAGCACGCCCACATGATCGACTCGACCCTGGTGCCGAAGGAGCTCCTCCAGGCCTCGCTCGACGTGTGGGACGAGGCCTACGCCCTCGGCGCGCAGCACGGCTACCGCAACAGCCAGGTGACCGTGCTCGCCCCGACCGGGACGATCGGCTTCATGATGGACTGCGACACGACCGGGATCGAGCCCGACATCGCCCTCGTCAAGTACAAGAAGCTCGTGGGCGGCGGGGTGATGAAGATCGTCAACCAGTCGGTGCCCGGCGTCCTCAAGAAGCTCGGCTACACTCCGATCCAGGTCGAGGACATGCTCCGCTACATCGACGAGAAGGAGATGATCGAGGTGGCGCCGCACCTCAAGGACGAGCACCTCGCGATCTTCGACTGCGCCTTCCCCCCGCGGGACGGCAAGCGCTCCATCCAGTGGATGGGCCACATCAAGATGATGGCGGCGGTGCAGCCCTTCCTCTCCGGGGCCATCTCCAAGACGGTCAACATGCCGACCGACGCGACGCCCGAGGACATCCAGGAGGCGTACGTCGAGGGCTGGAAGCTCGGCCTCAAGGCAATCGCGGTCTACCGCGACGGCTGCAAGCGCTCCCAGCCGCTCTCCACCTCCAGGGAGGAGGCCAAGGGCGCGACCGAGTCGCCGGCGGTCGTGGCCGCGCTCGCCGCCGCTCCCGCGGCCGAGGGCCGGCCCGCCCGCCGCAAGCTGCCCGACGAGCGCCACGCGATCACCCACAAGTTCTCGATCGCCGGCCACGAGGGATACATCACGGTCGGGATGTACGAGGACGGCAAGCCGGGCGAGATCTTCCTCGTGATGGCCAAGGAGGGCTCGACGATCTCGGGCCTCATGGACGCCTTCGCGACCTCGATCTCGATGGCCCTGCAGTACGGGGTGCCGCTCGAGGCGCTCGTCGAGAAGTTCTCGCACGTGCGGTTCGAGCCGTCCGGCTTCACCAAGAACCCGGAGATCCCCTACGCGAAGAGCATCACCGACTACATCTTCCGGTGGCTGGCCTCGAAGTTCCTCTCGGCCGAGCGCCAGGAGGCGGTGGGGGTGCAGGCGAGCGAGACATCGCTCCGGCCCCACTCCGGCCCGGTGACGCCGGTCTCGGTGAAGACGGACCGGGCCCCCGAGGGCCCGTCGCCCGGCGCCGCGATGCGCGCGCAGTCGGACGCGCCCCCGTGCCACTACTGCGGCAGCATCATGATCCGCAACGGGTCGTGCTACCGCTGCGCCAACTGCGGGTCGACGAGCGGCTGCAGCTAGAGCGGGGGCCCCGCGCGGTCTAGAATCGGCCGTCCCCTTGACCGCGCACGCCCGCCACCCGCCGCCGCCGGAAGCTCTGCCGGGCCGGACGCTCGTCCTGTTGACCCTGGCCGCGGCCGCCGCGCGGGTCGCCTTCCTGCTGCTCGAGCCACGGTGCGCTCTCGTGGGCGACGAGCCGAGCTGGATCGAGCTGGCCCGCCGGCTGGGGCGCCCGGCGGTGGCCTTCTCCCCCTTCCGCAGCGACCTCATCTTCTACCCCCCGGTCTACCCGTACTTCGTGGGCGTGCTCACCCGGGCGTTCGGCTCGTCGCAGGCGGTGCTGTGGGCCCAGGCGCTCCTCGGCGCGCTCCTCGTGGCCGCGGTGGGTCGAGCCGGAGCTCTCGCCTTCGGCCGACGGGCGGGTCTGGTCGCGGCGACGGCAGCCGCCTTCTGGCCGGAGCTCGTCTGGTTCTCGACGCACTTCTGGTCGGAGACGGTCTTCCTGGTCCTGCTCTGGTGGGCGATCGAGCGCTCGCTGGCCGCGGACGCCCGCGGCTCGACGCGCGCCGCGGCCCTCGCCGGCCTCCTGTGGGGGCTGACGGCCCTCACGCGCGAGCTGGCGCTCTACCTCGTGCCGATCGTCGGCCTCTGGATGCTGCGGCCCTCGAGAGAGGGGGGGGAGACCGCGTGGGCGCGATTCCGGCCCTCGGCTGGCTCGACGTCCCGAGTGGCCGCCCTCGGCCTCGCCACCGTCCTGACGATCGCCCCGTGGACGGTGCGCAACGCCCTCGTGTTCCGTGCGTTCATCCCCGTCTCGACCATGGGCGGGCTCAACCTCTGGCAGGGGAACGCCACCCTCGGGCACCTGCAGATCTACGAGGTGCTGGGCGGCATCGGGTCGCCGGTTGAGCAGGACCGGTACTGCCGCCGCATGGCGTGGCAGACGATCGCCGCCCGGCAGCCGACCTGGGTCTTCGAGAAGCTCGCCGAGCAGATGCCCGAGTTCTGGAAGCCCGGCAGCGAGGTGCTCGACCACTACGGTGGAAGGGAGGCCTGCGGCCCCCTGCCGGCCGCGCGCCTCGCCCCGCTCGAGCTCGTCCTCGTCCCGCCGTACCTGGCGGCCGTCTTTCTCTTCGTCGTCGGCCTCGCGCGCGTCCGCTTCTGCGGGGGGGCCGGGCTGCTGCTCCTCGTCCTCGCCGCCTACAACGCCGCTCACGTCGTGTCCTACGCGACGACGCGCTTCCGGCTCCCCGTGATGCCCGTGGTGTTCATGGTGGCGGCCGCGGCCGTGATCGGGTGGCGCGACGGCACCCTCGTTCCCCTGCGCGGGTGGCGGTGGGCGCTGCTCGCGTCGCTCGCGCTCGCCGCGCTCGCCAGCGTGGCGCCCGGCCTGGGAGAGCTGGTCAGCTGGCGGCTCCTGATCGGCCGCCCGGCCTGAGCCCCGGCGGTCAGCCGCGAGCGAGGTAGGCGAGACCGACGACGAAGCCCACGGTCACGACCACGAGGCGGAGCGTGGCCGGCCGGATGCGGCCCGCCAGGCGGCCCCCGAGCGCGCCGCCCGCGACCGCCCCCACCGCCATGACGACCCCGGCCGGCCAGTGGACCTGGCCGGAGAAGAGGAAGAGCACGGCCGCCGCGGTGTTCGCGGCGAAGCCGACGGCCTGCTTGGCGGCGTTGAGGCGGGTGAGGGAGTCGTCGACGAGGAGACCGAGGGCGGCCAGGACGATCACGCTCAGTCCCGCCCCGAAGTAGCCGCCGTAGATCGAGGCGGCGAAGACGGGGACGGCGACGAGCGCCTCGTGGGAGACGTGGGGCGCCTGGCGCGCGAGGCGCCGCTGCAGCCAGCGGCGCACGGGCTCCTGCACGGCGAGGAGAGCCGAGGCGAGCAGGATGAGCCAGGGCACGAGGTGCCGGAAGAGGCGCTCGGTCGTGTACAGGAGCAGCAGGCCCCCGGCGAGGCCGCCCGCGAGCGCGGCCGGGACGAGCCGGCGCACGCGTGCTCCTTGGCCGGAGAGGTCGCGCTTCTGGGCCAGGGTCGCCCCCAGGTGGCCGGGGGCCAGCGCGATCGTGTTCGTCACGTTCGCGGCCACCGCGGGCAGGCCGAGGGCGGTCAGGGTGGGGAAGGTGATGAGCGTGCCGCCACCCGCGAGCGCGTTGACCGCCCCGGCGGCGACGGCGGCGAGCCCGGCGAGGGCGAGGTCGAGCGCCGAGAGGACCGCGGGCTCCACGAGCTCGGATTCTAGCCCGGTCCGCTGGCGAGCGGGCGGGAGCCGCGCGGTGGCGGTAGACTGACGCGGTGACCGGCGCCCCGGGCATGATCGAGGAGATCGTCGTCGACTGCCCGTACTGCGGGGAGCACGTCGCCCTCGACGTGGACACGACCGGGGGCGCCGAGCAGAGCTACTTCGAGGACTGCCCGGTCTGCTGCCGGCCGATGGAGGTCTTCGTGCGCTGCCGGCCCGGCGAGATCCTCTCGATCAGCGTGAGCGCATGACCCTCGCCCGCGCGGGAGTCCTCGCGCTCGGGCCGGTCCTGCTCCACGCGCTCGCGCGCGAGGCGGACCGGGGGCTCGGGCTCGTGCTCCGTGCCGAGGTGGAGCCGGCGGGCCTCGTCCGCGAGGTCGCCCGCGCGGCGGCCGCCGACGGCGGAGCGGCCGCGGTCCGCGTGGCCCTGTGGCTCGTCGCGGGAGCCGCCCTGTGGCTCGGCCTCGCCGAGCGGCGCCGCCGCCGCGACGGCATCCCCCGGAGGGACGCCCTGCTCCGAGAGGCCGCCGCCTTCTCGCCGCTCCTGCTGCGGCCGGCGATCACCCTGCTGGCCCTCGTCTCCCTGTCGGTTCGCGCCTCCTACCCCTACGGCTTCACGCTGCCCGTGGCGCTGACGCAGGACTGGGCGATCGGCCAGGACGCCGCCACGCTCGCCGCGATCGTCGCGATGCGGCTGCCGGCCCTCCGCCTCCCCGCCCCCCGGTCGGGCGAGGTGTTCCTCCTGACGTCCTCGTCTACGCCGTGCTCGTGCCCGACTGGGCGTGGCGCTGGGAGGGCCACCCCGGCAACGAGCCGAAGTACCTGCGCCAGGCGGTGGCCCTCGGCCACGGCCTCACGCTTCGACGCCGAGGGCGTGAGCACGGGCATGGAGGACCTGCCGGTGCGGCCGCTCGTCGAGACGGTCCCGGCGGCGGCGGGAGCGGTCGGCCGCGAGTCGTGGGCCATGGCCGTCGCCCTGGCCCGCGGCGAGGCCGGCCGGGGCGCGATCCGCGCCACCCGCATCACGCGCCAGACGGTCCGCGGGAAGGACGGCGGCGTCTACTACGTGCTCGCGCCGGGGCCCTCGCTGATGCTGGCGCCGGCGCTGCGCCTCGACCGCGCCATGAACCGCGCGCGCGGGGCGCCGGGGCGCGTGGCGGTGGCGGTTCTCCTGTGGTGCGCTCTCGCGGCGGCGCTCGTGACCGCGCTGTTCCGCCTGGTGCGGGACGCGACGGGCCGCGCCGGGCTCGCGGCCGCCGTCGCCTTCGGCTTCGCCCGACGCCGCCCTTCCTCTTCTACTTCTTCCAGTTCTACCCGGAGATGGTGGGGGCGCTGGTGCTCGCCCTGGCCTTCCGCGCGCTCGCGCTCCGCCCCGGGGCGCTCGCGGCGGCACCCGTGGTCCTTCGGCACCGTGCTCGCGTCGCTGCCGTGGCTGCACCAGAAGTTCCTGCCCGTCTGGCTGGTCCTCGTGGCGACGGCGCTGTGGATCGCGTGGCAGGAGCGGACCGCCGCCGCGGGGCGGCGGTGGGCGGTGGGCCTGCTCGTGCCGACGGCCCTGAGCCTCTACCTGACCGCGCTCTACAACTTCGCGATCACCGGCAGCGTCCGGCCCGACGCGCTCTTCCTGGCGTGGGGACCGGCCGGCGTGACGAGCGCGCGGGTGGGCCAGGGGTTCCTCGGCCTGCTGCTCGACGCGCGGTACGGGATCCTGCCCTACGTGCCGGTCCTGGCGCTCGCGGCGGCCGGGCTCGTGCTCGGCGGGGCGCGGCGCGTTCGCCGTCGTGATCCCGGCGGCCGCCGTCTACTACCTGACCGTGGCCTCGGCCGACAACTGGGCCGGCGCCGTGTGCAACCTCGGCCGCTACTTCATGCCCGTGGCGCCCCTGGCCGTGGCTCTCGTCGCGATCGCGATCGACGCGGCGGCGCGCGGGGGCGAGCGGGAGAGGCGCGGGGCGGTCGCCCTCGTCCTCGTCCTGGCGGCGTGGACCGCGCTCTTCGCCCTCGCGCTCTGGCACGACCCTCACGCGGCGAACGACTCCGGCCTCCTGCTGGCGAAGAGCACGTACGCCGACGGCAACCTGTACGTCCCCGACCTCTTCATCCGACGCTGGGAGGACGCGGCGCCCGGCCTCTGGGCCCGCATCGCGGCGTGGGCCGCGGCCCTCGGCGCGGTGGCGGCGCTGGCTGCTCCGGGTCGCGGGCCGGACTTCGGCACTCGGAGGCAAGGTCGGGCCGGTCGCCTTTCGCCACCCTCGCGGCGGTGGCGGGTTTCTGCCTGGCGGCGGGCCTCGTCCTCGAGCGCTGGCCGGGGACGAGGTCAGCGCCGTCGTTCGCGGGACGGCTGGCGGTCGCCGGCGCGAGCCCGGCGGCCGTGTTCTTCGACGGTGCGGCGTGGGTCCGGGAGGGCGAAGCGATCGTCGGTCCGGGCCGCGTCGAGCTGCTGCTGCGGTCGACGGAGCAGCCACCCGGCCTGGTGGTGACCGTCGGAGGCCAGGGCGGCGTCCTGAGGGCGCCGGGCCTGCCGCCGCTCGCCCTGCGGCCGACGGGGGCGCTCGTCTCCTTGCCCCTCGTCCCGTACCATGTGGTCCGGGGCCGGGACGGCCGCTCGGTCGCGTTCAGCCGGACGAGTCTCAGCGTCGAGGGGGGAAGCGCGTGTTCAGGCCGGAAATGGAACCGGACGGGTCCGGGGAACGTTGAGTTGAGATAGTGAGCGACAACGGGGCACCCCTCGTCGAGTTCCAGGACCTGGCGGTGTCCTACGGCCTCGTCCAGGCCCTGGCGGGCGTCTCGGGCACGTTCCGACCGGGTCCGACCGGCCTGCTCGGCCCGAACGGCGCCGGCAAGACGACGCTGCTCAAGACGCTCCTGGGCTTCCTGACCCCCGACCGGGGGCGGCTGACCGCCTTCGGCCTCGACCCGACGAGGGAGCCCCTCGAGGTGCGGCGCCGCCTCGGCTACATGCCGGAGCAGGACTGCCACATCGGCGGCATGACCGCCGCCGCGTTCGTGGCCTTCGCGGGGGAGCTCTCCGGCCTGCCCCGCGCCGAGGCCATCAGCCGGTCCCACGAGGTGCTCTACTACGTCGGCCTCGGCGAGGCGCGCTACCGCGCCGTGGAGACCTACTCGACGGGCATGAAGCAGCGGGTCAAGCTCGCCCAGGCGCTCGTGCACGACCCCGACCTTCTCCTCCTCGACGAGCCCACGAACGGCCTCGACCCCCAGGGCCGCGAGGAGATGCTCGCCCTCATCCACGACATCGCCACCCGGCGGGGGATGAGCCTCATCCTCTGCTCGCACCTCCTGCGCGACGTCGAGCGGGTGTGCGAGAACGTCATCGTCTTCAACCAGGGCAAGGTGGCGAAGGAGGGCACGATCCGCGAGCTCACCGGCGCGCGCCGGCAGGTCTTCGACGTGCGCTTCAAGGGCGACGCGGGCGCCGTCCTGACCGACCTCAAGGACCTGGGCGCCGAGTGGCGCGAGGGCGAGGACGGGGTGCGGCTCTTCCTGCCGGAGGGCCACGGGCCGGAGACGATCTTCCGCCTGGCGAAGGAGTGCGGGGCGCAGGTGCGCCACCTCCGCCCGGGCGCCGAGACCCTGGAGGACGTGTTCCTGCGCGCCCTCGGCCACGAGGTCCAGGCCTGATGCCGATCTACGACCAGGGCTACCGGCGGTACGAGGCGCGCTCGCCGCTGCACCAGGTCCGCTTCTGGCCGATCACCCGCGAGGCCCTGCGGCTCGTCCTCGCGAAGAGGGCGTTCCTCGGCCTGCTCGCCGTGTCGTTCGTGCCCTTCATCGTCCGCCTGGGCCAGATCTACGTGGTGACGCGCTTCCCCGAGGCCGGGCGCCTGCTCCCGATCGACGGGCGGCTCTTCGGCGAGTTCCTGAACCAGCAGATCGGCTTCACGATCCTGCTCTCGATATTCGGGGCCGCCGGCCTCGTGGCCAACGACCTGCGGACGGGCGCGATCCTCGTCTACCTCTCGCGCCCGCTGACCCGGCGGGACTACGTCGCGGGCAAGCTGCTGGTGCCGCTCCTCCTGAACCTCGCGGTCACCCTCGTCCCCGCCCTGGTGCTCTACCTGGCCGGGCTCGCCCTCGCGCCCGAGCAGTACCTGAAGTGGGACCTGTTGTGGATCGCGCCCGCCATCGTGGTGCACGCGGTGACGGTCAGCCTCGTCGTCAGCCTGCTGATCCTCGCGGTGTCGTCCCTCTCGCACAGCGCGCGCGTGGCCGGCCTCGGCTTCGCCGGCCTGTTCCTCGGCCTCGAGATGGTGCGGCTCGTCCTGCAGAACGGCTTCAACCGGAAGGAGGCCGTCCTGCTCTCGCTGCAGGCCGACCTGCAGTCCCTCGGGGTGGCCCTCTTCGGCGTCGTGGACCGCCAGCTGGACGTCGCCTGGGTCTGGCCGCTCGGCGTCCTCGTCGCCGTCACCCTCGCCTGCCTGGCCATCCTCCGCTCCCGCGTGCGCGCGGTGGAGATCGTGACGTGAGCTCCCCCGCCGCGAGCCCCCTCGAGTTCACCCGCGCCTCGCGCTGGTACGGGCCGGTCATCGCCCTCAACGACGTCAGCGTCTCGATCCCGCCGGGCGTGACCGGGCTGCTGGGGCCGAACGGGGCCGGCAAGTCGACGTTCCTGAAGCTCGCGTCCGGCCAGCTCCAGCCGAGCCAGGGCGAGGTGCGGCTGCTGGGCCGGCCGGCCTGGGGCTCGCCCGAGGCGTTCCACCGGGTGGGGCTGTGCCCGGAGGCCGACGCCTTCTGGGAGCACCTCACGGGGCTGCAGTTCGTGACGACGCTCCTGCGCCTCACGGGGTACGACGAGGCCGAGTGCCGCCACCGGGCGGAGAACGCCCTGTACCAGGTGGAGCTGCTCGACGCGAAGGACCGCAAGATCGGCGGCTACAGCAAGGGCATGCGCCAGCGGGTGAAGCTCGCCCAGGCGATCGCCCACGACCCCGACGTGCTGCTGCTCGACGAGCCGGTGAGCGGCATGGACCCGGTGAACCGGCGCCGGGTGATCGACCTCGTCCGCACGCTCGGCCGCGAGGGGAAGACGGTCGTGGTCTCGAGCCACATCCTCTACGAGGTCGAGGCCATGACGAAGCGGGTGATGCTCGTCCACAACGGGCGGATCCTCGCCGAGGGCGACGTGCGCGAGATCCGCGACCTCCTCGACGAGCACCCCCACACGGTGGCGCTGCGGGCGCGGGAGCCCCGGCGGCTGGCCGCCGCCATCGTGGGCTGGCCCAACGTCCTCTCGGTGACCTTCGGCGGGGAGGGGGAGTGGGTCACGGTCGAGACGGCGCGCCCCGACGAGTTCTACGGCGGCCTCGCCGCCGCCGCCCTCGAGTCGGGCGTCGTCGAGATGTACTCGCCCGACGAGAACCTGGAGTCGGTCTTCCGCTACCTGGTGGCGCGGTGAGGGACACGACCCGGCCGCTCCCGTTTCCGGCCGCCGCGCGGGCGGTGTTCGACCTCTCGCTCGAGGGAATGGTGTGGGCGCGCCGCACGCTCCTGATGGGCGTCCTGGTGGCGCTCCCCGTCGTCGTCGCGGTCGCCTACCGCGTGGTGCAGGCCACGCAGCCGGCGGCGCGGATGCCGCCCGCCGGCGACCTCTACGCCGTGATCGTCGCCGTCTACTGGATCCGGAACGTGCTCCCGCTCGCCGCCCTCTTCTTCGCCACGTCGCTCGTCGCCGACGAGGTGGAGGGACGGACCCTCACCTACCTGGTCACCCGCCCCCTGACCCGCCCGTCGATCTTCGCCGGCAAGTTCGCCGCGTACGTGGCGACGACGCTCACCCTCGCCCTCCCGGCGGGCGTCCTCACGTTCTTCCTGCTCCTGAGCGCCCCGGGTGCCTCCGGGGTCTCGGCCGCGGCCTCCGACCTCCTGCGCGACCTCGGCGCGATGGCCCTCGCCCTCGTCGCCTACGGCGCCCTCTTCGCCGTGCTCGGCGTGCTGCTCAAGCGGCCGGTCATCCCGGGGCTGATGTTCCTCTACGGGTGGGAGCTGCTCGCCAACCTGCCGGGCTACCTGCCCCGCTTCACGCTCACCGCCTGGCTGCGCTCGCTCGTCCACCACCGGCCGGCCGAAGCCGGGCTGGCCGGCCTCTTCCAGCAGGTCCTCCCGGCCGGGCAGGCCCTGGCGGTCCTCGTCGGGGCCTCGGTCCTCCTGCTGGCCGCCGGCGCCTGGATCTTTTCCACCCGCGAGTACGTTCTAGAGCAGTGAAGGGACTCGACTGCCCCACCGGAGGCCTCCCATGACCCGCAGCCGCATCGCCGTCCTCGTGTCCACGGTCGTCGTCGTCCTGGGGCTGATGGCCGGCCTCGGCGCCCTCTGGCTCGACCCCGCCCGCGCCGCGGTCGGGCCCATGCCCGGGGAGGCGCTCGTCCTGCCCGCCGACGCCCGCTTCGTCATGGGCTTCGACGTGAAGCGCTTCACCGCGAGCCCCTTCTACGCCCGCTACGCCTCGCAGCGGGGAATGAAGCCGGAGGCCCTGCGGGAGCTCGAGGAGAAGACCGGGCTCGACCCTGCGCGGGACGTCGACGGGATCGTCGTGGCGGGGACGGGACCGGGCTCGATCGGGCTCGCGCTCGTGACCGGCCGATTCGACCTGTACAAGCTGGGCCGCGCCCTCGAGACGGAGGGCAAGGTGAAGGGGTACGGCCACGAGGGCGTGACGCTGTACGCCTTCGGCGACGAGGGCAAGCCGGCCACGGCGGTGGCCTTCCTGAACGACACGAGCCTCCTGTTCGGCCCGAAGGCGCAGGTCGAGGCGGCCGTGTCGAGCCGCGCCCGGAGCGAGGCCCCGTTCAGGAAGAACACCGTGCTGATGGCCCTCGTGGAGAAGGTCCGCCCGGGCTTCACGTTCTGGATGGTGGGGGACCAGAGCCTTCTCGCCGGCCTGCCGACCTCGGTGCCGGCGCCGGGCGGGTCGGCCGAGGGGGCGACGATCAGCCTGCCCGCCCTCCAGAGCCTGACCGTCACCGGCGACCTCGACCCGCAGGTCTCGCTCCAGATCGCGGGGGACGCGAAGGACGAGCCGGCCGCGAAAAACCTCGCGGACGTGGTGCGCGGCCTGGTGGCCCTGATGAGCCTGCAGGCGCAGCAGAAGCCCGAGCTTTCGCAGCTGGCCTCCGCGGTCACCGTCGCCACCGAGCAGAGCCGCGTGCTCGTGTCCGCCCGGATCCCCTACGAGATGCTCGACGCGCTGCAGGCGAAGGTGAAGCCCGCGCCCGCGAAGTAGACGGTCAGAAGCTCGCGCGCCACTCGAGGCGGTAGCGCGTCACCCACTGCTCGGCGACCACCGGGTCGGGGCTGTCCTTGAAGCGCTGCCACTGCGCGACGGCGTGCATGGAGCTGCCCTTCGGCGTGCCCGTACCGAGGTCCACGCGGTGGCCCTCCCAGCCGGTGCCCCAGAAGAAGTCGTCGGTGCTGAAGGCGGCCACGGTCGCGTCCCTGTCCACCTTCCCGTACGTGTACTCCAGGCGGGCCCGGGAGGTCGAGATGTCGCCGAGGACGGCCGCGAGCCACAGGCCCTTCCCGTTCTCGTCCACGGCCGTGTTCCAGGCGTAGTCCGCGACGAGCTGCAGGGGGACCTGGCCGCCCCGGGTGATCCGGGCGACGAGGTCCACCACGCGGTAGTCGTTGACGAAGAGGCCTCCCACGTGGGTGTTCTGGCGCCGGATCTGCGGCTGCAGCTTGTCGAGGTCCTCCCACTGGAGGTAGGAGCCGGCGAGCTGCAGGCTCGAGTCCTGCCCGGACGCGAAGCTGAGCTCGACGCCGCCCCCGTAGAGGATCGACTCGTCCTCGAACACGTGGCTTCCGGTGGCGTAGATCCCGTGCAGCGCGAACTTCGTCGACGAGCCGAACTCGAGCGCCACCGCCCCGCCCTGGGGCCTCAGGTCGCGGTCCCAGATCATCTCGGTGAGGGGGATGGGCATGAAGAAGCGGCCGCCCTGGGCGATCACGGGTCCGAGCTTCACCTTTCCGTAGGCGAGATCGAGACGCGCGTCTTTGGAGCGGAAGTTGTCGCGGATGATGGGCAGGGCTTCCTGCCCAGCCGGTGGGACGTCGTTCTCGACGTCGCTGTAGTTGAAGGCGCCGCCCACCCCCAGCTCGAACGACCCGACCTTCAGCTCGACCCGCGGGCGGGCCTGGAGGAAGTACCGGTCCTCGTCCACGAGGCCGTCGGCCGTGGGGATGTCCCGGGTCCACTCGTAGCGGGTGAGCACGTCCCCGGCGAAGGCGAAGCCCTTCTTCTGCGGCTGGTACACGTTCGCCTGGTCCTGGGCGCCGGCGGGGGAGCCGAGGGCGATCAGCGCGATCGAGGCGGCGAGGGCGTCTCGTCTCATTCCGGGGTGTCTCCTTCTGTCAGTACGGTCGCTCGATTGTAACTGGCCCGGGGCGCGCCCTGGTCTAAACTCCCTTCCCGTGCCCCCCCCGCGCATCGCCGTCGTCATCCCCGCCCTCGACGAGGAGGAAGCGATCGGGGCCGTCGTCCGGGAGATCCCCCCGGTCGTCTCCGACGTGATCGTCGTCGACAACGGCTCGCGCGACGGCACGGCCGAGGCGGCCCGGGCGGCGGGGGCCCGGGTCGTGCGCGAGGCCCGCCGCGGCTACGGCCACGCCTGCCTGGCCGGGATCGCCGCGGCGGAAGGGGCGGACGTGATCGTCTTCCTCGACGGCGACCACAGCGACTACCCGGCCCAGCTCGCGGACGTCGTGGCGCCGATCCTCGAGGGCCGGGCCGACCTCGTGATCGGCTCGCGCACCCGGGGGCGGCGGGCGGAAGGGGCTCATCCCTGGCACGCGGTCCTCGGCACGCGGGCCTGCGTCACTCTCATGAACCTGCTCGCGGGCTCGCGAGCGACCGACCTCGGCCCCTTCCGCGCGATCACGAGGGACGCCCTCGCCCGCCTCGGGATGCGCGACCGCAACTACGGGTGGACCGTCGAGATGCAGGTGAAGGCGGCCTCGAAGGGCCTGCGGGTCGTCGAGGTGCCGGTCGACTACCGCCCCCGAATCGGCCGCAGCAAGGTGAGCGGGACCGTGCGCGGGACGGTCGGCGCGGGGACGAAGATCGTCGCCACGATCCTCCGGCACGCCTGGCGGCCCCCGGCTCTCGCCGCCTGCGCGCTCGTCCTCACGGGATGCGTCCTCGCCTGGGGCCTCGGCCCCGCGCCACCGGGTAGGATCGGCCCGCACCTGCTGCTCTTCGGGACGGCCTTCGCCGCCTATCTCCTCGCCCTCGCCGCGTCGGCCGGCCTCTCGCGGCGCGGGCTGCTCCTCTGTATCGTTGTCGCCGTTGCCTGGCGCGCGCTGCTCGTCGCCGCGCCCCCCCTTCTCAGCAACGACATCAACCGCTACGTCTGGGAGGGCCGGGTGCAGCTCCACGGCGGGAACCCCTACCGCTGGAGCGACCGGCCGGAGTCCCCGCGGTGGATCGCCCTGCGCGACGCCGTGTACCTGGGCCTCAACCACAAGGACTACACGGCGGTCTACCCGCCGCTCTTCGTCCTCGCCACCCGCGGGGTCGTGGCCGTGCACGACTCCTTCAGCGCCATGAAGGCGTTCCTGGTCGCGTGCGAGCTCGCGACGCTCGCGGCCCTCGGCCTCGCGCTGAAGAGGCGGCGCCTCCCGCGGGAGCGGCTCCTCGTTCTCGCGTGGAGCCCGCTCGCGCTCGTGGAGATCGCCGGCAGCGGTCACAACGAGGCCTTCGGCATGCTCTTCATGGTGCTGGCCCTCCTCGCGCTCGACGGCGACCGGCCGCTCCTCTCGGCTCTCGCCGCGACGGCCGGGCTCATGTCCAAGTACCTCCCCGGCCTCGTGGCCGTGTCGTGGGCGCGGCGGTACCGGTGGTGGCACGCGCTCGCCGGCCTCGGCCTCGCGGCGGCGCTCGTCGCCGTCTACCTCGACCCGGGCTCGAGCCGGACGATGCTGCTCAGCCTCTCGAAGTACGCGCAGTTCTGGCGCTTCAACGAGACGCTGTTCGCGCCGCTCGCCGCGCTCCTGGGCTCGCACGCGGCGGCGGTCCGTGCCGGGGCGCTGGTGACGCTGGCCCTCGCTCTCGCCCTCGCGTGGCGTCGGACCGAGCCCACGGCCTCGGCGAGCGCCGTCGTCGTCGCCTCGCTGCTCCTGGCGCCGAACGTCCTCCCGTGGTACGCGCTGTGGCTCCTGCCGCTCCTGGTCCTGCGCGACGAGCCGGCGGCTCTGCTCTTCACCGGCACGGTCTCGCTCGCGTACGTGGTCTATCCCGACTGGCAGTCCGGCGAGCCGTGGAGGCTCGGCTGGGGCTGGCGGGCCCTGGAGTACGGCCCCTGCCTCTTCGTGGCGGTGCGCCACTTCGCAGACCGTCGGGGGTCCAGGACCCACGGGGAACGCGTTAGGCTCTCCGGGTGACCCGCGGCCCGCTCCTCGACCTCTTCCGGGCGTCCCTCGTCGGCCGTGCGGCGGAGCCGGCCGTCGACCTCGGACCCGTCGGGGGGCCGATGACGACCCTGACCTTTGCCGAGCTCGACGCCCGCGCCGGGAGGATGGCGGGCGTCCTCGCCGCGCGCGGTCTGCGCGCCGGCGATCGGGTCGCGGTGCAGCTGCCCAACCGCCTCGAGTTCCTGGACCTCTTTCTCGCGTCCCTCGAGCTCGGGCGCCGTCCTCGTGCCCGTCAACGTGCTCTACCGCGAGCGCGAGGTGGGGCACATCGTGACTGACGCCGAGCCGAGGGCCGTGGTCACCACGGGGGAGCATGCCCGTCTCGTCCCCCCGGGGACGCCCGTCTGGAACGTGGACGGGCTCGCGGCGGACGCCGGGCGCTCGCCCGCGAGACCGGCCGGCGCCGCGGCGGGCGAAGTCTCGGCGTCGACGCCCGCGGCCATCGTGTACACGTCGGGGACGACCGGGCGTGCCAAGGGGGCGGTGCTCACCCACGGGAACCTCGCGGCCAACGCGCGCACGTTGATCGAGGCCTGGAAGATGTCGGCCGGGGACCGCTACCTGGCGGTGCTGCCGCTCTTCCACGTGCACGGCCTCGGCAACGGGGTCTGCACGTGGCTGGCCAGCGGCTGCCGGATGCGGCTCGCGGAGCGCTTCGAGCACGGGAAGGCCGCGGCCCTCTTCGAGGAGTTCCGGCCCACGCTGTTCTTCGGCGTGCCCACCGTCTACGTCCGGCTTCTCGAGCTGCCGGACGAGGCGGCCCGGCCCATCGGCGGGCGGATGCGCCTCTTCGTTTCCGGCTCCGCCCCGCTGCCCGCGCACGTCTTCGAGGCCTTCCGGGAGAAGTTCGGCCGGGCCATCCTCGAGCGGTACGGCATGACCGAGACCCTGATGACGATCGGCAACCCGTACGACGGCGAGAGGCGGCCGGGGACGGTGGGCCGGCCCCTGCCCGGCGTCGAGGTGCGGATCGTGGCGCCGGACGGCGCAGACCGCCCGGTCGGCGAGACGGGGGAGTTGTGGGTGCGCGGGCCGGCCGTCTTCCCTGGCTACTGGCGGCGGCCGGAGGCCACGGCCGCCGCCTTCGTGGACGGCTGGTTCCGCACCGGGGACCTCGGCGAGCGCTCCGCCGACGGGTACGTCACGCTGCGCGGCCGCGCCTCCGACCTCGTCATCTCGGGCGGATTCAATGTCTACCCGCGCGAGATCGAGGAAGTCCTCCTCGAGCAGCCGGGCGTGCGCGAGGCCGCGGTCGTCGGCCTGCCCGACGAGCGGCGGGGCGAGGTGCCGGTCGCCTCCTTCGCGGGCGACGCCGACCCGGCGGCGCTCGAGGTGGCCTGCCGCCGCCTGCTCGCGTCGTTCAAGGTGCCGCGCTCGTTCGTGCGGGTTGAGGCCCTGCCCCGCAACGCCATGGGCAAGGTCGAGAAGGGGCGGCTGCGGGAGATGCTGGCGAAGGGCGGAGCGCCGCCCCTGGGCCCGACGGACCGTTGACACCGTCTCCGGGCGCTGCGTAGCATGCCCGGGCGGGCGGAGCCCGTCTCCACGCCCGTGCCGCATTCCTCGTCAACCCAGGAGCGTCCCATGTCCGGAAACGATTCGATCAACCGCAGGCAGTTCCTCGAGAAGTCCTCGCTCATCGCCGCCGCGGCCACGGCCGTGGGGGGCGCCCGCGACGCTGGCGCGCAGATCAACAACGCGGCCGCGATCAACCTGAAGCCGGTGCGGCTCGGGTTCATCGGCGTCGGGATCCGCGGCACGCTGCTGATGGAGGCCGCCGCCGGCATCGCCGGGGTCGAGATCAAGGCGGCCGCCGACTGTTACAAGGGTCACCTCGACGCCGCCCGCGAGCTCATCAACCCCGCTCCCGAGACGACCGGCGACCACAAGGCGATCCTGTCGCGCCCCGACGTCGACGCCGTCGTCATCGCCACCCCCGACCACTGGCACCTGAAGATGACCCAGGAGGCCCTCGCCGCCGGGAAGCACGTTTACGTCGAGAAGCCGATGACCCACAGCTGGGAGGAGGGCGAGGCCTTCATCTCCGCGGTGGAGAAGAGCGGGAAGGTCCTGCAGGTCGGCAGCCAGTACATGAGCATGGGCGCCGCGCAGAAGGCGGCCGACTTCATCAAGAGCGGCCGGCTGGGGCAGGTCACGCTCGTCGAGGGCCGGTTCCACCGCAACACGGCGACCGGGGCCTGGTACTACCCGATCCCGCCGGACGCCTCGCCGGAGACCGTCGACTTCAAGGGCTTCCTCGGATCGGCGACCCCGCGCGAGTTCGACCTGCGCCGCTTCTTCCAGTGGCGCCTCTTCTGGGACTACTCCGGAGGGCTTCCCACCGACCTCTTCGTCCACCTGATCACGGCCACGCACCAGCTGATGGGGGTGGAGGAGCCGGAGAGTGTCTTCTCCTTCGGCGACATCTACTACTGGAAGAACTACCGCGAGGTCCCCGACCAGATGACGGCGATGGTGAAGTACCCGGAGGGCTTCGTTCTGCGCCTCTCGAGCACCGCCGAGAACGGCCACCCCGGCCCCATCCTCACCGTCTACGGGACCGAGGGGACGATGGAGTACACCGGCGGCTCGTTCAAGTACTACTACCAGCCCCGGACCGAGAGCTTCGGCTACTCGACCCACTCCTGGCCGAAAGCCACGGTCGCAGAGTTCCGCAAGCGGATGAACCTCACCGAGAACCTGACCCCGCTCGACGGGCCCGTCGCGTCGGACCCGGTCGAGTACAAGTCGAACGACGAGGACTCGACGCGGGCCCACGTGAGGAACTGGATCGAGGCCATCCGCACCGGCGGCAAGCCGATCGAGGACGTTCGGTTCGGGCACCACGCCGCGCTCGTGGGCCACATGTGCAACCTGGCGTACAAGTCCGGCAGGCCCGTCCGCTGGAACAAGACCACTCGCAAGGTCGAAGTCTAGGGACGGTTCGACCTTCCCCCCGGATGTAACATCCTCCGGGGGGAAGAACGAGATGCCGACCGTCCTCGTCCGGAATGGCCTCGTCGTCACCGCGTCGGGGAGCGGCGAGGCTGACCTCTTCGTGGACGGCGGACGGGTCGCCCTGATCGGGCAGGGGCTCAGCCTGCCCGCCGACACCGTCGTCGACGCCTCCGGGTGCCTCGTTCTCCCCGGGGGGATCGACGCCCACACGCACCTCGACATGCCCGCCGGGGAGCTCACCTCGGCCGACGACTTCGAGACGGGGACCCGGGCCGCCGCCTTCGGCGGCACCACGACGGTCGTCGACTTCGCGACCCCGCAGCCCGGCCAGTCGCTCCTCGCAGCCCTCGACACCTGGAGGCGAAAGGCCGAGGGGAAGGCCTCCGTCGACTACGGCTTCCACATGGCCGTTCGCGAGGTCGGGGAGACGACCCTCGCCGAGATGGCCCGCCTCGTCCGCGACGAGGGCGTCACCTCGTTCAAGCTCTACCTGGCCTACCCCGGCGTGCTGCAGGTGGACGACGCGTCGTTCTTCCGGGCGCTCCTCGGGGCCCGGGACAGCGGGGCGCTCACCCTGGTGCACGCCGAGAACGGGGGCGTGATCGACGTCCTCGTGAAGCGGGCGCTCGCCCGCGGCGAGACGGCCCCCCGGTTCCACGCGCTCACGCGGCCCCCGGAGACGGAGGCGGAGGCGACGGCCCGGGCGATCGCGATGGCCTCCCTGGCCGGCACGCCCCTCTACGTGGTCCACCTCTCGTGCGCGGCCGCGCTCGCGCACGTGGCGGTGGCCCGCGACCGGGGGCTCCCGGTCCTCGCCGAGACCTGCCCGCAGTACCTCTTCCTCTCGATCGCGGACTACGACCGGCCGGGGTTCGAGGGGGCGCGGTACGTGATGTCGCCGCCCCTGCGGGAGGCGGCCGACCAGGAGGCGCTGTGGAGGGGCCTGCGGGGCGGCGACCTGCAGGTGGTCTCGACTGACCACTGCCCGTTCACCCTGGCCGACAAGAAGCGCGGGGAGGGGGACTTCTCGAGGATTCCGAACGGCGCCCCCGGGATCGAGACCCGGATGATGCTCCTGTGGGACGGGGGCGTGCGCGCGGGGCGGATCGACGCGCAGCGCTTCGTCGAGCTGACCGCGGCCGGGCCGGCGCGGATCTTCGGCCTCTGGCCCCGGAAGGGCACGATCGCGGTCGGCTCCGACGCCGACCTCGTGGTGTGGGATCCGGAGCGCGAGACGTGCCTCTCGGCCGGGACGCTCCACATGCGAGTGGACTACAACCCGTACGAGGGCCGCGTCGTGCGCGGCGGCCCGGTCGTCGTGATGTCCCGCGGTGAGGTCGTCATGGACCACGGGGAGTGGAAAGGCCTTCCGGGCCGCGGGCAGTTCCTGAAACGCGGGCACGGCCCCGCGCACCCCGCCTGAGCGCGGCCGCGTCGCCCGCCCCCGCTCTCCTTGACAGCCCCGGCCGGCGTCCTCTAGACTCCGTTTGTTAATGAGATCAAGTCGCAAGAACACGATCGCGATCAAGGCGAGCCCCCGCGCCGCGGCCGAGCGGCTGCGGGCTTTCCTGCGCACCCGCGGGCTCCGGATGACGGGGGAGCGCGAGGCGCTCGTCCTCGCCGCGCTCGGCCGGCCCCGGCACTTCACCCTCGAGGAGCTCGTGGAGGACGTGGTGCGGCGCGACACGCGCGCCTCGCGGGCCACCGTCTACCGCGGCCTGCCCATCCTCGTCGAGGCGGGAATCCTCCAGCCCGTGCTCGTGAGCGAGGAGCCGCGGCGGTTCGAGCTGGCCCTGGGCCGCCGGCACCACGACCACCTGCTCTGCCGCCGTTGCGGCCGGGTCGTCGAGTTCCGGTCGAGCGCGATCGAGGAGGAGCAGCTCAAGATCGCCGCGCGCAACGGCTACCGGCTCACCGGCCACGTCCACGAGCTCGTCGGGAACTGCGCCGCCTGCCGCCGCCGGCGGGGCGTGGGGGACCGGGAGGCCCGTCGCCGGCCCGCGGCAAGCCGCGCGAGGAGGCGGGCATGAAGGCCGTCGCCCCCGCGCCGATCCCCCGCGCCGGGGACTGGCGGCAGGCGACGCCCCAGTGCCGGTGCGGCACCCCCCGGGCGGAGCTTCGGTGCGACTGCGGGAACCTGCTCGCGCGCCTCGTCGAGGGCGGGGTCGAGCTGAAGTGCCGCCGGTGCAAGAGGACCGTCGTGCTGCCGCTCGCCGACGGCTGATCGCCGGCGAGGCGCCGTGCCCGGCCGCGTTCGCGGCCGGGTCGACAACCCACCGAGGCCCGCGGTCGGCGAACCCAGAGCCCTTCGGACGAGAGAAGGAGCTCTGCATGAAACGGGTTTTCCAGGCCCTGCTGGTGACCGCGACGTCCGTCTCCGCGGCCGCCGCTTCCGAGAGGCACTTCACATACACCTACGAGTCGGGGGTCCTGCGCCCCGGGGGGCGGGAGATCGAGCCGTGGAGCACGTTCCGGCTGGGAAGAAGCGATTTCTACAGCCGCTTCGACAGCCGGATCGAGGCGGAGCTCGGTCTCACCGACCGTCTGCAGACGGCCTTCTACCTCAACATGAAGGCGGTGGCCGCGGACACGCCCTTCGGCCGGTCGACCTCGACGCAGCTCGAGGGGGTCTCCTCGGAGTGGAAGCTGAAGCTCGCCGACCCGGTGGCCGACCGCGCCGGCGTCGCGCTCTACGGGGAGGTCAGCGCCGGCCCGACGGAGCTCGAGCTCGAGGGGAAGCTGATCCTGGACAAGCGGGTGGGCCGCCTCCTCGGCGCCCTCAACCTCGTGGCCGAGCACGAGTGGGAGTTCGAGGAGGCGGGGACCGAGGGGGAGACGACGTTCGAGGCGGATGCGGCCGCCTGCTGGTTCCTGACCCCCCGCCTCGCCGCCGGCCTCGAGCTCCGGAGCCACACGGTCCTGCCGCCGGAGGGGGAGCCCACACGCTCGGCTCTCTTCCTCGGGCCCACCGTGTCGTACGCGAGGGAGGGGTGGTGGGTGGCGGCGTCCGTCCTGCCGCAGATCCGCGCCCTCGCGGGGGCGAGCGACGGTCGCCTGGACCTCGAGGAGCACGAGCGGGTCGAAGTCCGCGTTCTCTTCGGTCTGGAGTTCTGACGTGGGCGCGAAGCTCCCCCTCGCCAACGTGCTCCTCGCCGCAGGCCTCGCCGTCGCCGTGGGCTGCGCGGCCGCCCTGCGGTACCCCACACCCCGGGACGCCGAGCTCCTCGCCCCGCGCTGGCCGGGAACCACCATCGAGGACCTCGAGCGCGGGCGAGCCCTGTACGTCAGGCGCTGCTCCTCCTGCCACACGCTGGTCCTGCCGGAAGCCCATCCCCCGGCGAAGTGGCCGGGGCTGGTGGACGGAATGGCCGCAAAGGCGCGTCTTCGTCCCGGGGAGCGGGACGACGTCGTGCGCTTCCTCGTCGCGGTGGCCTCGGGCGGCGGGAACGCGACCGGTCGCTGAGGCGTGCCCGGCGGCCGTCGCGTACAATCGGCCGTCCACCGCGTCCCGAGCCGGTACGTCCCATCGAATCGAGGGAGCCATGCGCACGCTGCTCGCTGCCGTCCTTGCCCTTTCGCTCGCCTTGCCTTCCGCCCTCTCCGCCACGAGCGCCGAGGGTGGCGAGTGGGAGGGCCGGTTCCTGGCCCTCCCGAGCCCCGACGCCATGCGGGAGGCGATGCGGCGGCTGAGCGCCCGCCCGCACCACGTCGGCTCGGCCTACGGGCGCGAGAACGCCGAGTGGATCCTGGCGCGCTTCCGCGAGTGGGGGTGGGACGCGCGGATCGAGACCTTCGACGTGCTGTTCCCGACGCCGAAGGAGCGGCTCGTCGAGATGGTCGCGCCGACCCGGTTCAAGCTGGCCCTCGACGAGCCGGCGGTCGCGGTCGATCCCACGAGCGGCCAGAAGGGCGAGCAGCTCCCGACCTACAACGCCTACTCCATCGACGGCGAGGCCACGGGCCCCCTCGTCTACGTCAACTACGGCCTGCCCGAGGACTACGAGCAGCTCGAGCGGCTGGGGGTGTCGGTGAAGGGCGCCATCGTCCTCGCGCGCTACGGGCACTCCTGGCGCGGCATCAAGCCGAAGGTGGCGGCCGAGCACGGGGCCGTCGCCTGCCTCATCTACTCCGACCCGCGCGACGACGGCTACTTCGGGGGCGACGTCTTCCCGAAGGGCCCGATGCGCCCGAGGGACGGCGTGCAGCGCGGCAGCGTGATGGACTTCCCCTCCTCGTATCCCGGCGATCCCCTGACCCCGGGCGTGGGCGCCACGCCGGAGGCGAAGCGGCTCGCGGTGAAGGACGCCCCGAGCCTCACCCGGATCCCGGTCCTGCCCGTCTCGTACGGCGACGCCCAGCCGCTTCTCGGCGCTCTCGAGGGGCCCCTCGCGCCCGAGGAGTGGCGGGGCGCGCTTCCCCTCCCGTACCACGTGGGACCGGGCCCGGCGAAGGTCCACCTGAAGGTCGCGTTCAGCTGGGACGTCAAGCCCGTCCACGACGTGGTGGCGCGGATCCCCGGAAGCGAGTGGCCGGACGAGTGGGTCGTGCGCGGCAACCACCACGACGCGTGGGTGAACGGCGCCGAGGACCCGGTCGCCGGCCTCGTGCCGCTCCTCGAGGAGGCGCGGGCCCTCGGCCTCCTGCTGAAGCAGGGCTGGAAGCCGAAGCGGACGATCGTCTACTGCGCGTGGGACGGGGAGGAGCCGATGCTCCTCGGTTCCACCGAGTGGGCGGAGGCCCACGCCGAGGAGCTGCGGCAGAAAGCGGTCGCCTACGTCAACACGGACGCGAACGGCCGCGGCACTCTCGGCATGTCCGGGTCGCACACGCTCGAGCACCTCGTCAACGACGTGGCGCGGGACGTCTCCGACCCGGAGGCCGGCGTCCCGGTCTGGAAGCGGTTGCAGGCGAGACGGCTCGCCGATGCCTCGTCCGCGGAGAGACGGAAGGAGATCCGCCAGCGGGCGGACCTGCGGATGGACCCGCTGGGCTCGGGCAGCGACTACACGGCCTTCATCGACCACCTCGGCGTCGCCAGCCTGAACCTCGGCTACGGCGGCGAGGACGACGGCGGGATCTACCACTCGATCTACGACAGCTTCTACTGGTACACGCACTTCTCGGACACCGGCTTCGTCTACGGGAAAGCGCTCGCGCAGACGGTCGGCCTCGTCGTCCTCCGCCTCGCGGGCGCCGAGATCCTGCCCTTCGAGTTCGGGGGGCTCGCCGAGGCGATGCAGGAGTACGCGAAGGACCTGGAGAAGCTCCTCGAGCGCAAGCAGGAGGAGGTCGCGGAGCGCAACCGGCAGATCGACGAGGGAGTCTTCCAGGCGACGAACGACCCCCGGCGACCGACGGTGGCCCCGCCGAGGGAAGACGTCCCGCCCCACCTGAACTTCGCTCCGCTCGAGAACGCGCTCGGCGCGCTCCAGAGCAGCGCCGACCGCTACGGCAAGGCGCGGGCGGGGCTCGAGGGCCGGGCCCTGCCGGCCGAGGTCCGGCAGCGGGTCAACGCCATGCTCATCCGGAGCGAGCGCGTGCTCCTGTCGCCCGAGGGCCTGCCGCGCCGGCCGTGGTACCGGCACCTCCTCTACGCGCCGGGGACGTACGCGGGGTACGGGGCGAAGACGATGCCCGGCGCCCGCGAGGCGATCGAGCTGAAGCGCTACCCCGAGGCCGACGGCGAGATCGCGCGGATCGCGCAGGCACTCCAGGACGAGGCCGCCCTCGTCGAGGCGGCCGCCGCCGAGCTGGAGAAGGCGGCGAGGTAGGGGGCGTCCGGCCGAGCGGGAACGGCGCCCTCAGCGCCAGTCGCCGCGGGGGCGGCGGATGCGGCCGACGCTCATGGCCCGGGCGGCGGGGGAGTCCTTCATCGGGAGGGTCGTCCGCCGGATGCCGTCGAACGCCTCGAGCGCGCCGGCCACCGCGGCGGCGGTCGGCACGAGGCCGATCTCGCCGACCCCCTTGGCGCCGAACGGGCCCTCGGGCTCCGGCTCCTCCACGAGGATCACCTCGGTCGCCGGCATGTCTCGCGCGCGCAGCACCCCGATCTCGCGCAGGCTCGACGTCACCGGCATGCCGTTCTCGCAGGGCAGCTCCTCGGTGAGCGCGTAGCCGAGGCCCATGTGGATCGCCCCCTCGATCTGCCCCCGGCAGAGGAGCGGGTTCACCACCCGGCCCACGTCGTGGGCGGCGACGACGCGCTCGACCCGGCCCTCCGCGTCGAGGATCACCACCTGCGTGGCGAAGCCGTAGGAGGTGTGGGTCTTGATCTTCGGCACGTCGGCGCCGAGAGCGGTCGTGTCGTCGATGACCTCGTCGGCGGCATAGACGCGGCCCACGAGGTCGGCGAGGCGCCGGCCCGCGTCGAGGTCGGCCCGCAGCTTCCGCGCCGCGCTCGTGACGGCACGGCCGCCGAAGAGCGTCGCCCGCGAGCCGGTCGTCTGGCCGCAGCCGAGGGCGAACGTCGAGTCCACCTTCGGGCGGAAGACCGAGGCCGGCAGCCCGGTCACCTCGACCGCGAACTGGACGAGGACGGTCAGCAGCCCCTGGCCCATCTCGGTGTAGCCGTTGTAGAGCGAGACGGTGCCGTCCGCCTCGACCACGAGCCGGCACTTGCCCCACTCGGCGACGCCGTTGCCGATGCCGCTGTTCTTGAGGCCGCAGGCGATCCCGACCGCCTTCCCGGCCGGCGCGCACCGTAGTAGGCCTCCTTCACCGCCTCGAGCGTCTTGCGCAGGCCGACGGACTTCTCGAGCACCTGCCCGGTGGTGACCGTGTCCCCGACGCCCACCGCGTTCCGGCTGCGGATCTCCCAGCCGTCGAGGCCGACCTTCTTCGCGAGCAGGTCCAGGCAGCCCTCGATGGCGAAGGCGGACTGCGGCACGCCGAAGCCGCGCATGGCCCCGCAGGGCGGGTTGTTCGTGTAGACGGCGAGGGCCTCCACGTCCACCGCGCTCACGCGGTACGGGCCGCAGGCGTGGCCGGCCGCGCGCTCGAGCACCTTGCCTCCGACCGAGGCGTAGGCCCCGGAGTCGCCGACGAGGCGCGCCACGACCGCGGTGAGCCGTCCCTCGGCGTCGCAACCCACCGTGTAGTCGAGGCGGATGGGGTGGCGCTTCGGGTGGAGGCGGACCGATTCCTCGCGGGACAGGACCAGCTTGACCGGCCGGCCGGTGACGCGCGCGAGGAGCGCCGTCTGCGCCTGGACCGACATGTCCTCCTTTCCGCCGAAGGCCCCGCCGCTCGGGACGAGCTCGACGTGGACCTGCTCCTCCGGCACGCCGAGGAACCGCGCGACCTGGCGGCGGTCGTCGAAGACGCCCTGGCCCTGGCTGTACAGGGCGAGGCGCCCGTCGGGGAGCGGCTCCGCGAGGGCCGCCTCGGGCTCGAGGAAGAGGTGCTCGATGCGCTGGGTGCGCCACGTGCCCGTCACGACGTGGGCGCTCGCCGCGAGAGCCGCGGCGGCGTCGCCCCGGCGGATGACCGAGCGGGAGAGGAGGTTCGGGTGCTTCGGGTTGACCTGCGGCGCGCCGGGGGCGAGGGCGGCCTCGGGGTCGAGGACGGGCGGCAGCGGCCCGTACTCGACCGCGACCAAAGCGGCGGCCTCGCGCGCGATCCGGGCGTCGTCGGCGGCCACCGCGGCGAGGACGTCGCCGACGCAGCGCACCTCCTCGCCCTCCGCCACGAGGCCGGGCCAGTCGTCGTGGAGAAGGCCGTACCAGCGCTCGCCGGGGACGTCCGCGGCGGTGACCACGGCGTGGACCCCGGGGAGTACGCGGGCCCTCGACGTGTCGATTCGCAGGACCCGGGCCCGGGCGTGGGGCGAGAGGACGAGCGCGCCGTGAAGGAGGCCCGGCCGCTCCAGGTCGGCCACGTAGGGCCGGGCGCCGAGGGCCTGCTCGAGGGCGCCGTACCGGGCGAGCGGCTGGCCGACCCCGCCGTCGCCGGCCGGCTCCGGGAGGTCCCCGCCCCGCCAGGCCTCCGCCATGAGCGAGACGGCCTCGACGATCTGGGTGTAGCCCGTGCAGCGGCAGAGGTGGCCGTCGATCGCCCGCGCGATCTCCTCCCGGCTCGGGTCCGGCCGGCGGTCGAGGAGGTGCTTGGCGCGCAGCGCGATCCCGGGGATGCAGAAGCCGCACTGCACGCCGCCGGCAGCGGCCAGGCCTTCGAGATCACCTCGCGCTCGCGGGCGGAGACTCCCTCGAGGGTGAGGACCTCGCTCCCCTCCGCGCGCGCCGCGTCGAACGCGCAGGTCACGAGCGCCCGGCCGTCGATCAGCGCCAGGCAGCACCCGCACTGGCCCTGCGGCTGGCAGCCGTCCTTGATCGACGTGACCCCGCACCGCTCGCGCAGCGCGTCGAGCAGCGACTCGCCGCGTGCCGGCTCGATTGCGACCGGCCGGCCGTTGAGGGTGAAGCGAACGGTCACCGCCATCGTCGTCGTCGTCCGCGACGAGCGTGACCGCCCACTCCGGGTACGGCTCGGCGTGCCCTTCATGGCACGCCAGAGGATGCGGTTGAGCGCGTCCTCCGGGGCCTTGTCCACCTCGCGGAAGTTCATCCGGAGCGAGGCGAGCGCGTCGCGCCGCGCCAGCGGGGTCGGCCGAGCGCCTGCGCGGGTCGGGTTCATCTGGTCCAGGGGGACGTTCGCCGGCACGCGCGGTGAACGGCGTGAAGTCCGGCGTGTCGGTGAAGCACGTCGAACATCGGCACGGCGCTCGCGTCGAACTGGTTCATCGGCGGCAGGCCCAGGATCTGCTCGATCGTGCGGAGGAGGCTGGTGGTGTTGTACTGCGTGCTCACCACCTGCGCCGCGCTTCGCGTACGGGCTCGCGACGTAGGCCGTCGTGCGATAGCCGCTCACGTGGTCCCAGCCGTCCTGCGGGTCGTCCTCGATGGCGAAGATCGCCATCTCCTTCCAGAACGGCGAGTGGCTGAGGGCCTCGACGATGCGGCCGAAGGCCAGGTCGTTGTCGGCCACGGAGGCCGCGGGCGTGGGCGATCCCTCGCTGGTGCCGCTGGTGTGGTCGTTGGGCAGGCAGATGATCACGAGCTGCGGGAACTCGCCCGCGCTTCGTGAACTCCTTCGAGCTCCCGCGAGGATGAAGTCCGCCCGGTACTGGTCGGGCACGGCCATCTCCCAGCCGACGTACGCGGTGGGCGAGAAGGGCCCGATCGTCTCGATCATCGGCTCGCTCTCGAAGACCACCTCGTGGCTCTCGCCCTTCCACGTCCGGTAGCAGGCGAGGAAGTCGGGCGTGCCCTTCCTCGTCCGGTCGCGCCACCGCACCGCCGGCGCCATGAACTCGCCGTAGTTGCGGATCGGATGCCGTGGCGCAGGGCGTTGTCCCAGATGAAGCCGGCCGGGGAGTAGGCCAGCGCGTCGGCCTCGTCCTCGCCCATGCCGTCCGGATAGCTGCGCGGAAAGCCGGCGAAGGAGCTCTCCATGTAGTCGGTGCCGAAGGCCGTGGTGCTCCACTGGTGGCCGTCGGCGCTGAGGATGCCGGCGCAGTAGGTGTTGTCGAGGAGGACGAACTCGCGCACCAGCTTGTGCTGGTTGGGGGTGACCCGCTCGCCGAAGATGCACAGGCGCGGATCGCCGTTGCCGGCCGCGACGTCGCCCAGCACCTGGTCGTAGGTGCGGTTCTCCTTGATGACGTAGACGACGTGCTTGATCAGGCTCGGCTCGCCGATCCGCTCGGGAATCGCCCGGGGCGGCTGGCCGGCCCGCGGCGGCAGGAGCGCCTCGGCGATGCGCTCGCGGCGCAGGTTGCGCCAGACGGTCTCGCCGAGCGCGGGGAGGGCGGCGTCGTCGGGCACGGGCACGAGCGACAAGCGAGCCGTGGTAGTGGTGCGAGTTGAAGCCCTCGGCGCCGGGGGCGGCCCCGTCCTCGCCGTACGGCTTCGGCTCGCTCGCGTGGCCCTTGATGTTCGCGACGTACAGCGCGCGGCGCGGCGCGTCGCAGGCGAGGGCGCCGGGGAACCAGCCGACGGGGATGAGGCCCCGGAGCTTCGACTCGCGGTTCGCCGGGTCGAAGGCGACGACGGCGACCGCGTTCTGGGTGCCGTTCGCGACGTAGAGCGTTCGTCCCGAGGAGTCGAAGGCGAGGGCGTTGGGCTGGGCCCCGAAGAGGTCGGCCGGGGTCGGCCTCGCCCAGATCGTCTCCACGACCGTGTCCGTGCTCGTGTCGATCACGCTCAGGGTGTCGCTCGCCGCGTTCGCGCAGACGACGTACCGGCCGTCGGGCGACACGGCGAGGGCACTGGCGTGCAGCCCGGTGACGATCTCGGCGGCCGGGCTCTTCGCCGCGAGGTCGATCACCGTGACCGACCCCTCGCTGGCGACGTGCTGCACGGGGTCGACCTTCACCTCGGTGCCCCGGCCGGCGGGGCCGGTGAGATCGCCCTTCGCGGGCCGGCGCCCGCCCCAGTTCGAGACGTAGGCCTTGCCGCCGGCGAGGACGACGTCGTAGGGCGCGACACCCACGTCGAACCGCCGCCGGACCCGGCCGTCGGCGACGGCCAGCTCCAGCAGCGTGTTCGAGAGGTTGCCGCAGACGTAGAGGCGGGCGCCGTCCGGGGAGACGGCGAGGCCCGCCGGGATCTCCTCCTTGCGGCGGGGCGCGCTCGCGTCGGGGAGGCGGATCGAGCGGGCGACCCGCAGCCCGCCGTCGGCGGCCACGTCGAAGACGACCACGGACCCGTTGACGTCGCTCAGGAACGCACGCCGGCCGTCCGGCGCGAAGGCGAGGCCGGTGTAGCTGATCTGCCCCTCCTTGTCGGGCCGGAGGACGTTCTGGGATGGCGCCCGCGGGTACGTCGTCTTCGGCAGCGCGACGCGCTGGCGGATGGCCCCGGTCCCCGGGTCCACGACGACCAGCTCGGCCGACTTGCCGGCCGTGATGAGCAGCCGGCCGTCCGGGGACAGGGCCAGCGCCTGCGGACGCAGGCCCGGCAGCTCCACCTGTCGTCCGACGGGCGTGACCACCTGGTTGACCGGGAGGACGGTGCGGTCCGCACCGCGGCGCCCGACGGCCTCCGTGTCGGTCGGGCGCGCCGGAGGCGCTTGCGATTCGGAGGTGACCATCCGGCAACCTGACGCCGCGAGGGCGAGGAGCAAGAGGGAGAGACGCGAGGGTCGCATGGGACCTCCGGATCGCGGCTAGCGTGGCAGGGTCGGGGCCACCTGGTCGGGCGTGGTCACGCCCGGGGGGAGCTCCAGGACGCGGATGTTCCGGAAGTGGATGAGGCCGCCCTCGGACTCGAGGCAGAGGTAGCCCTTCCTCCGGGTCGAGCGGCTCACCCCGTTGACGAACTTCCCGTTGACGGCGAGCTTGACGACCCCGTCCACCGCGACCACGTCGTACGTGTTCCACTCGCCGCGGCCCCGGCACAGGTTCTCGGTCGACTTGCTGCGCTCGCCGCGGGGGTTGTCCGGCACGATCGTGACGCCACCCACGCCGAACAGCTCGCCGTGGACGTAGGCGATCGGCGGCACCTTGCCGTCGCGGGTGTTGAGCTTCACCCAGTCGAGCTCCAGCATCTGCACCTCGACGCCGTCGGGCAGGCGGTCGTCCTCCCGGGGCTGCGCGTTGCTCCAGAGGAAGACCCCGGAGTTCCCGCCCGGCTCCAGGTGCATCCACTCGATGTGCAGGACGAAGTTCTCGTACTGCTTCTCGGAGCGCATCACGCCGAGGGGGCGACCCGAGCAGACGAGAACCCCGTCGCGGACCGTCCAGGTGTCCGGGCTCGTGTTGACGTTCACCCAGCCGGTCAGGTCCTTCCCGTTGAAGAGCTCGACGAAGCCGGTCGAGGCGCCGCCCGCGGGCACGGCGACCGCGACCACTGCCAGGATTCCTGCCGCCGCCCACGCCAGAAGCCGTCCCATGACACCCTCCCGTGTCCCGTTTATACGCCAGGCCGGCCCGCCGTCGCGCGGGGCGGGGTAGACTCGTGCCTGCCATGGGAACCCTGAAGACGATCACCCTGCTCCTGGTGCTGGCCGCGGGAGCGCCCTCGGCGGACGTGCCCCGCGAGCGCATCGGCGTCTTCCTCCGGTGCACGGGGGAGGAGGACCCCCGCAAGGCTCTCGCCGCCGTGAAGTCCCTCGGTCTCGACCGGGTCCAGGTGTCCCGCCTCCCCGACCGGTTCTACACGGCGGAAGGTGCGATCGAGTTCGCCACGCTGCTGAAGGAGGCCGCGGTGCGAGCGGACGCGGTCGTGGTCGTGTTCGAGGGCGAGAGCTACAAGGACCAGGAGACGGTGAAGCGCACCGTGGGGCTGCGGCCGGCCGGGCTGCGCCCGGCGCGGATGGCCTACGCGAAGCGCTGCATCGACTTCGCGAAGGCGATCGGCACCGACATCGTCACGCTGCACATGGGCTTCCTGCCCCGCAACCCGTCGGATCCCGTCTACGGGGAGATGCGCGAGGCGGTCGCCCAGCTCGCGGCCTACGGCGCCCCCCGGGGAGTCACTCTCTCCCTGGAGACGGGACAGGAGACGGGGGAAGAGCTGGCCGGCTTCCTCGACTCGATCACCGTCGCGCGCGTCGGGGTCAACTTCGACACGGCCAACCTCGTTCTCTATGGGCTCGACGAGTCGCCGCGCGCGCTCGAGCGGCTGATGGGACGAGTGACCTCCGTCCACGTGAAGGACGGGCTGTTGCCGGACGACCCCCGACGCCTCGGCCGCGAGGTCCCCCTCGGCGAGGGGCGCGCGCACGTGCGCGAGTGCCTGTACCAGCTCGAGGCCGCGGGCTTCCGGGGCCCCGTGATCATCGAGAACTACACCTGGCGCGCGGGGGGCACGTCTCCGCTCGTGGCGCTCGCGAAGGCACGGGACTTCATCCTCGGGGCGGGCCAGCCGTGATCTACGGGCCGACGTTCGCGGAGATGAAGGACCCGGGGCTCGTCCCTCCCGCGTTGCGGGCGAAGGCGAGAGAGGCCCGCCAGCGTCCCCTCGACCCCCTCAACCTCTGGAACCTCTCGTGGAAGGCCGAGGGCACGGTGCCCTTCACCGTGCTGCCCGAGGCCCTGACCGGCGTCCGGGCCCCGATCGTCGTGCTCTCCGGCCGGCACTTCCCGACCGGCTCGCACAAGGTCGGCCCCGCCTACTCCATCCTGGTGGAGAAGCAGCTCGACGGCGCCTGCACGCCCGGCGACGAGACGCTGGTCTTTCCCTCCACCGGTAACTTCGGGATCGGAGGCGCGTGGGTGGGGCCGCGGATGGGCTACCGCTCGCTCGTGGTCCTGCCCGCCGAGATGAGCGCGGAGCGCTTCGAGAAGATCCGCGGCTACGGGGCGGACGTGATCGCGACGCCGGGGTGCGAGTCGAACGTCAAGGAGATCTACGACAAGGTCCGCGAGCTGCGCGCCGAGCCCTCGAACCGGATCCTCAACCAGTTCGAGGAGATGGGGAACTACCGCTTCCACTTCCACTGCACGTCGGCGGCGGCGCAGGAGGTCGTGGACGGCCTGTCCCTCGAAGTCGGGGCGTTCGCCTCCGCGATGGGCTCGGCGGGGACGATCGCGGCGGGGGAGGGCCTGCGCCGGAGAAACGCCGATGTGCGCATCGTGGCCCTCGAGCCCGTGCAGTGTCCGACCCTCTACAGCGTCGGGTTCGGGGGGCACCGCATCGAGGGCATCGGGGACAAGCACGTCACCTGGATCCACAACGTGTGGGCCATCGACCTCCTGCTCTGCATCGACGACCTTGAGTGCCTCGAGGGCCTGCAGCTGCTGCAGGAGGGCACGGCCACGCTGGAGGCGGAAGGGATCGACCCCGCGCTCGCCCGCAGCTGGGTCGGCTTCTTCGGCGTCAGCGGGGTCTGCAACGTGCTGGGCGCGATCCAGGCCGCACGCCACTTCGGGCTGGGGCCCCGCCAGGCCGTGGTGACCATCGCCACGGACGCCTTCGACCGCTACCCGTCGGTCCTGCGGCGGCTCGACGAGGAGCAGGGACCGGTGGACGCGGAGCGGGCGCGGCGCCGCCTCGACATCTTCCGCGTCCGGGACGACGGCGGGTGGCTCGAGGGCACGGCGGCGAACCGCCGGCGCTGGCACAACCAGAAGTACTTCACCTGGGTGGAGCAGCAGGGAAAGACGGTCGAGGAGCTGCGGGCCCAGGAGGACCCGGCGTGGTGGGCCGAGCACCAGGAGCGGGCCCACGCGATCGACCGGCGCATCATGGAGCGGCGCGCGTGAGCTTCCCCGGCTGCGTCGGCGGCCTCGGCTGCGTGCGGTGCGGCCGGCGGTACGCCCGGGGCCTCGACGGGCCCTGTCCCGCCTGCGGCCCCGAGGGGGTCCTGGAGATCGAGTTCGACCTCGCCCGGGTCCGGCGCACCCTCACGCCGCGGGCGCTGCGGTCGCGTCCGCGCAACGCCTGGCGTTACGAGGAGCTGCTGCCCGTGGCGCCCGGCGCGCGTCGTCCCGCCCTCGAGCCCGGGTGGACGCCCATCGTCGACACGCCCCGTCTCGCGGAGTGGGTCGGCGTCCGGAGGCTGCTCGTCAAGGACGAGGGCCGCAATCCCACGGCCTCCTTCAAGGACCGCGCCAGCGCCGTGGGCGTGGCCCGCGCCCTGTCGCGCCGAGCGAAGGTGGTGGCCTGCGCCTCGACCGGCAACGCGGCGACGTCGCTCGCGGGGGCGGCGGCCAGCGTGGGGCTGCCGTGCGTGATCTTCGTGCCGGAGTTCGCGCCCGAGCCGAAGGTGGCGCAGCTCCTCGTCTTCGGCGCCCGGGTCTTCCGCGTCCGGGGCTCGTACGACGAGACGTGGGAGATGTGCCAGCGGGCGTGCGACCGCCACGGCTGGTACAACCGGAACGCGGCCGTGAACCCGACGCTCGTCGAGGGCAAGAAGACCGGGGGACTGGAGATCGCCGAGCAGTGCGGGGACGAGGTGCCCGACTGGGTGGCGGTGTCGGTCGGGGACGGCTGCACGATCGCGGGGATCGCCAAGGGGCTTCTCGAGATGAAGGCCCTCGGCTTCGTCCCGCGCGTGCCGAGGCTGCTCGGCGTGCAGGCCGAAGGCGCGCAGCCCCTGGTCCGGGCCTTCCGTGCCGAGAGCGGCCTCGTGCCGGGGCCCGCGGAGACCCTGGCCGACAGCATCTGCGTCGGCCACCCCCGCAACTGGCGCAAGGCGCTCGCCCGCGTCCGCCAATGCCGCGGGGACTTCGTGGCCGTCCCCGACGAGGCCATCCTCGAGGCGCAGCGCGAGACGGGGCGGCGCGCCGGCCTCTTCGGCGAGCCGGCCGCGGCCGCGGCCCTGGCCGGCCTGCGACAGGCGGCGGCGGAGGGCATCGTGGGCCCGCGCCAGTCCGCGCTGGCCGTCCTGACGGGCAGCGGGCTCAAGGACGTCCGCGCCGCGCTGCGGGCGGCGGGACGGCCAGTCGACCTGCCGCCCGACGACGCGGCCCTCGACGGCCACCTGCGCGAGCACCCGCTGGGCTGAGGGCGAGATGCTGCTCAAGGACGCGACCGTCGCGGCCCTCGATCCGCCGGGCGTGGCCCGGGCCGACCTGCGGGTCGCCGGCGACCGGATCGCGGAGCGGGGCCCGTCGCTGGAGCCGGCCGCGGGCGAGGAGGTCGTCGATCTCGAGGCCGCGCTCGTCCTGCCCGGACTCGTCAACGCCCACACGCACCTCTACAGCGCCCTCGCGCGCGGCATGCCGGGCCCGACGGAGGCGCCGAGAAGCTTCGTCGAGATCCTCGAGCGGGTCTGGTGGCGGCTCGACCGCGCTCTCGACGAGGAGGCCGTGTACCTCTCGGGCTTGGTCGGCGCCATCGAGGCCGCGCGATCGGGGACGACGGCGGTCGTGGACCACCACGCCTCGCCGTCCTTCATCCGGGGGTCCCTCGCCACGCTGCGGCGGGCAGTCGAGGAGGTCGGCGTGCGGTCCGTCCTCTGCTACGAGACGACCGACCGGAACGGCAGAGACGGGCGCGACGCGGGGATCGCCGAGAACCGCGCCTTCCTCCAGGGCGGAGGGACGTCGCTCACGCGCGGCACGGTCGGCGCTCACGCCAGCTTCACGCTGTCGGACGAGAGCCTCGACCGCCTGGCGCAGACCGTCCGGGAGCAGGACGCGAGCCTCCACGTCCACGCCGCCGAGGACCGTGCCGACGTCGAGGACGCCGTGCGGCGCGGCGGCGCCGGCGTCGTCGAGCGGCTGAAGCGGCACGGCCTCGTCGGGCCGCGGACGCTCCTCGTGCACGCCGTGCACCTGTCCGAGCGCGAGCTGCACGACGCGCAGGCCGAGGGCGCCTGGGTCGTCCACTGCCCGCGCTCGAACATGAACAACGCCGTGGGGCACGCCCCGACCGCCGCCTTCCGGCGCGCGGCCCTGGGCACGGACGGCATGGACGAGGACGTCCTGGCCGAGGCCCGGGCCGCCTTCCTCGGGATGAGGGACGCGGGGCGGCCCGATGCGGTCGGCGCGGCGCTGGGCATGGTCGTCGGAGGCCAGCGCCTGGCCTCGGCGCTCTTCGGCCTGCCGTTCGGGAGGCTCGACGCCGGGGCGCCCGCCGACCTCGTCGTCTTCGACTACAGCTCGCCGACGCCCCTGACGGCCGACAACCTCGCCGGCCACCTCCTCTTCGGCCTCGACCGCAGCCACGTCCGCTCGACGATGGTCGCCGGGCGCTTCGTCCTGCGCGACCGGCGGGTCGCCTCCGTGGACGAGGCGGCCGTCCTCTCCTGGGCGCGGGTCGTGGCCGGGCGGCTCTGGGAGCGGATGGCGAAGCTCTGATCGCGGAGGTTGCATGGTCCGCGACCCGGCCACTCGCTCGCGACCCGCCTGGCCCCTTGTGCTAGGCTGTGCGAATTGACCGTTCAGGCCAGGCGCACCGGATGAACGAGCCCGCTTCCTCGAGCCAGCGGTGTCCCCACTGCGGAGCGTCCAATCCGCAGGATGCGGTCTCGTGCGCCACCTGCAAGCACGCGCTCCCGCTCCCCGATTCGGAGGAACCCACCGCGTTCGGGACGGCCCCTGGGCGTCCGGGCGCAGAGGAGGGCGAGGCCCCGACCGAGTTCAAGACGGCACCGGGCGCGCCGGACGCGGACGACGGCGAGACCCCGACCGAGTACTCGCCGTCCTCGACGAGCGGGGGAGCCAGCCGTCCCCACCGTGACGAGGGTCCCCTGGAGGTCGGCCAGAAGTTCGGGCGCTACATCATCATCAAGCTGCTCGGGCTCGGCGGGATGGGTGCCGTCTACCGCGCCTGGGACGAGGAGCTGGGGGTCGGGGTCGCGGTCAAGATCGTGCGTCCGGAGATCGCCACCGACCCGGAGCTGGCGCGCGACCTCGAGAAGCGATTCAAGCGCGAGCTCCTGCTCGCCCGGCAGGTCACCCACCCCAACGTCGTGCGCATCCACGACATGGGAGAGATCAACGGGATCAAGTTCATCACGATGCCGTACCTGGACGGGGTCGAGCTCTCGGTGATCCTGAAGAGGAGCGAGGGCGGGCTCCCCGTCGAGCAGATCCTGACCGTGGCCCGCGGGGTCGTGTCCGGGCTCATCGCCGCCCACCGCGCGGGCGTCGTCCACCGCGACCTCAAGCCGGCCAACATCATGGTCGAGAACGCCACCGGCCAGGCCCTCATCATGGACTTCGGGATCGCCCGCTCGGCGGGATCCGGCGAGGCCCCGGCCGCGCCCGGGGCGGCGGCCCCCCAGAATCCCGCCGAAGCCGGCCTCACGATGGCCGGCGCCATCGTCGGCACCCTGGAGTACATGGCGCCCGAGCAGTTCCGGGGGGAGGCCGTGGACCACCGGGCCGACATCTACGCTTTCGGCCTGATCCTCTACGACCTGCTCACCGGGAAGACCCGGAGGGGAAAAGGCCGGACGGCTTTCGAGGAGGCGGCCCGGCGAACGAAGAAGCCCCTCCCCCCTCTCGCGGAGGTGAAGCCCGACGTCCCCGCACCCCTCGAGCGGATCGTGACCCGCTGCATCCAGCCCGATCCCGCCGCGCGGTACGCCACGACCGAGGAGCTGGAGGCGGCCCTCGATCGTCTCGACGAGCACGGGAACCTGAAGCCGGTCCCGAAGCGGTTCACGAAGACCTCCCTCACCCTGGCCGCCGCGGCGATCCTCGCGGCCCTCGCCGGCACCTGGCAGCTGGCGCGCTCGCTGGTGCCGGCCGAGCCGCCGCCGGCGATGTCGGTGCTGGTGGCGGACTTCGCCGACCGCACGGGGATGGAGTCGGTCGGCGGCAAGGGCGGCTCGCTGGTGGCCCCGGGCACGCTCGAGACCGCGATGGGGACCGCGCTCGAAGGCGCCTCCTTCGTCAACCTCTACTCGAGGGGCACGGCCCAGGACCTGATCGAGAAGCTCGACCCCGGCCGTCCCCTCGACGTGCCGATGGCCCGGCTCATCTCGGCCCGCGAGGGCATCAAGGTCATCGTCGGCGGCACCCTCGAGCGCGACGGGTCGAGCTACGCCTTGAGGGTCGAGGCGATCGACCCCGCCGACGGCAAGGTGCTCGGCAGCACCCGGGCCACGGCGTCGAGCCCCGAGGGCCTCCTCGCGGCGGTCAACACGGCGGGGGCGAGGCTCCGCGGCGCCCTCGGCGACACGACGCCGGAGAGCGCCCGGGTGGCCGCGGCGGAGACGGTGACCACGACGTCGCTGGAGGCGCTCGCGGCTTACGTGCGTGCGCAGCGGCTGGCGTCGGACCGCAAGGACCAGGAGGCCCTCGAGGCCTTTCGCGAGGCGGTGAAGCTCGACCCGAGCTTCGGCCGCGCGTACGCGGGCATGGGCGTCACGCACTTCAACCTCAAGGACATCCCCAACGCCCAGGCCGCCTTCGACAAGGCGCTCAAGCTGCTCGACCGCATGAGCGACCGCGAGAAGTACCGCACCCTCGGGAGCTACTACCTGGGCGTCGCGCTCAACTACGAGAAGGCGGTCGAGACCTACGAGGCCCTCATCAAGCTCTATCCCGCCGACGAGGTCGCCCACGCGAACCTCAGCCTCTCGTACCTCTACACGGGCGACGTGCCGCGCGCGATCGAGCAGGTCCGCGAGGTCCTCAAGCTCAACCCGCGATCCACCTCCGACCGGTACAACCTCGCGATCCAGTCCGTCTACGCGGGCGACTTCAAGGGCGCCGCCCAGGAGGCGGCCCGCGCGGTCAAGGACTCGCCGGACTACGAGCAGCCCTACCTGCCCGCGGCCCTCGCGACTCTCTTCCAGGGCGACGAGGCCGGAGCCCGGGCGGTCTACGAGAAGGTCGAGGCGCTGAGCCCGTTCGGCGCCTCGCTGGGGCGCCTCGGCCGCGCGGACATGCTGCTCTACCGCGGGCACCACCGGGAGGCCCTGAGCCTCCTGCAGCAGGGCGCCGCCCTCGACGAGAGGGCCGGGAACACGGGGCTGCTCGGGCCGACGTACGTCGCCCTGGCCGAGACCCACCTCGCCCTGGGCCAGAAGGGGCCGGCGGTGGCGGCGGCGGAGAAGGCGGCCGCCCTGAGCGAGCACGAGAGCGTCCTCTTCCCCGCCGCGCTGGTGCTGGTCGAGGCTCGTCGGGACGCCGAGGCCGAGAAGATCGCCGTCGGCATGGAGAACACTCTGCAGGCGCACATGGCCGCGTACGCGCAGCTCGTCCGGGCGGCGGTCGCGGCGCGCGACAAGCGCCTCGGCGCGGCCGTCGAGCTGTTCCGGGACAGCCTGAAGCGGCGGGACACGTGGCTCGGCCGCTTCATGCTGGGCCGGCTCTACGTCGAGACCGAGCGGTACACCGAGGCGATCGGCGAGCTCGACGCCTGCATGAAGCGGCACGGCGAGGCCGGCGACGTCTTCTTCTACGACTTCCCGACGGCGCGCTACCTGCCTCCCCTCTACTACTACCTGGCCCGAGCGCAGGAGTCGCTCGGCAGCACCGACGCCAAGTCGAACTACCGGCGCTTCGTCGACCTGCGCGGCGGCGCCGACCCCGTCGACCCGCTCGCCGCCGACGCGCGGAGGCGTCTCGGCAAGTAGCGGCCGGGCCGCCGACTCGCCGCCCGGACCCGCAAACGAAGACGGCCGCGGGCTGCCCCGCGGCCGTCTTCGTCGAGCCCTGCGGGCTACGTCAGCGCGGCGTGATCCGGAACGGCCCGAACGGTTGAAGCCCCGGCTGCGTGCTGCCGATCACCTGACCGGTGTCTGGGACCTCGATGTACATCGAGTAGCAGGTTCCCCGGGGAAGGCCGGTCGCGTCGAAGTTGAACTGCCACGAGTACTGCGGCCGGCTCATCCCGACATTGGCGAAGTACTGCCAGCCGCTGCTGCCGCTCGTGAGGTCCGCCGCGTTCGGCGAGGAGCTCGCCGCCCAGTCGCCCGGATAGCCCGAGGGAAGGCCGCTCGTCGGGCAGCCGTTGTAGAACTTCAGGCGCGGAAGCGTGGAGACGCTGTCCACCGGCGTCGAGCCGCTCGTGAACTGCCAGGCGAGGGGCATCGTGCCCGTCTTGTCGCACGTCGTCCCGGAGCAGGGCGTCTGCAGGCCGAGGAACCCGTAGCCCGGCGCCTCGACGATGATCGGGCCCTCTCCGTCCAGTCGTTGTTGGTCTCGTCGAGCTCGTTCACGATCCGCTGGCGGTCGTCGTAGAAGTGGAGGTAGTACGTGCCGGTCCCGCCGGCCCGTTGGTCCTCGGGATGTTGGACGGGATGGTGAGGCTCCCGACGACCGCCTCCTCGGTCCCGCCCACGGCAGCGGAGTCGCGTGGCTCCCGGAGGCTGAGCAGCGACAGTCACGGCGCCCTCGCCGGGTCACTGTTCAGCTTCACCGTGCCCGAGACGTTCCCCCCGGGCAGGCCCCGACCCGCTGCAGTTCCAGCGGGGCACCTTGGCGAAGTCCGGTTCCGTGGATGCGTAGACCGTCCACTGGTGCGCCCGGGCGTCGCCGCAGGGCCGGGGCACCTCGGTGCCGCACTCCCCGTCCACGCCCAGGTTGCTGAGCGTGATGGTCGGGAACGACGACCTGCGCCCCGGCCTTGACCCGGGTGGGGTTCGCGCGGGCGTCGGCGGCCGGGCTCGTCTGGACGGCCAGGTCCGGGCCCAGAGCCGCCGTGCAGCTCGGGTCGTCGCAGGAGTACTCCGCCACCGCGACGCTCGGCGGCGTCGGGTCGCCCGACTTGCTGCCTCCGGGTCGTACACGACCGGGATCTGGCGATGTCGGCTTGACCTGGTAGGCGCGCACGAGGATCGTCACCTCGTTCGGCAGCCGCGGGGCGGCCAGCGTGCAACAGTCGATCCGGCAGTGATCGCCGCTCGGGGCCGGGCACGCCAGCTCCGCCGACGAGAGCGCGCTGCCCCCGCCGCTCGTGGTCTCGACGCTCGAACCGAGCGTGAAGGACGTGTTCTGGACCAGGGGATCGCCGTCGGAGGGGACGGCGCTGCGCGCCGAGCCGCTGCGCGCGGACCCGCTGCGGGCCGACCCGCTGCGGGCCGAGCCGTTGACCAGGGGATTCGTCGGGTCGCTGATGTGGCCCGACGAGCGCGCCCTCCGTCCAGTTGAACGCATAGCAGGCGTCGTCCTTGTCGGTCATGAAGGAGGTGAGCGGCTTGGTCACGAACACCTGGAAGATGTAGCTGCCCTCGTAAGCGGGGTCGATGTTGAAGAGCGACAGGTACGTGCCAGCGTCGTCCTGGCTGGTCGGCGTGACGACGTAGGTGTATCGATCACGTCGTAGACGGTCTGGCCGGGGACCGGGTCCTCCGGCACCGGGTAGCTCCGCGCCGACCCGCTGCGGGCGGAGCCGCTGCGGGCCGAGCCGCTGCGCGCGGACCCGCTGCGGGCCGACCCGCTGCGGGCCGAGCCCGACGCGAGTTGACTGTGCTCGGCACGTAGGTGAATCTCGGTGGCGCGGACACGGCCTCGACGGCGGGGTCGTTGAGGTCGACCGGGCCTGGTCGGTCCCCGACGTCGCCTTGACGGTCACGGCGTTGCCGTTCAAGGCGTAGACGTTCAGGAATAGCTGGAGTAGGGGAAGATCGTCACCTGGCCCGAGACTGGAGCGGGTAGGCGTAGCTCGTCCCGGGTCGATCGAGGAGTCGAACGGCCGCTTGGCGAAGGAGCCCGAGCCGGAGAGCAGGCTGAGCGTACCACGCGCTTCACGCCGTGTTGTTGCGCACGTTCACCGGGAACTCGATGCAGGGCGTCGCGGCCGGCCGTTCTCGCAGGCGAGCTGCGCCCCGTCGAACGGCTTTCGGTTGGCGGCCGCCGAGAGCAGCAGCCCCGAGGCGGCGACCTTCGCCGTCATCACGCTTTGCACGCGCGACCCGTAGTTCACGCAGGACAGCCCGGGACTGTTCTCCGGATCGTTGGGAGCCATGAAGACCGGGTAGTACTCCCGACTCCTCGCCCACCGGACGTTGCCGCCCGCTCCGTCTGCCACGGCCAGATGTTGTAGCGGTTGTCGGAGAACGCGACCATGAACGTGGGGCTGGCGCCGGGGGCCGCGACCTCCTTGACGCCGATGTAGTCGCCGCCGAAGGCCATCGTGCCGGCCCCGGTGTGGTTGACGTTGCCCCAGTCGAACATCGGGTACCGGGTCCCGGTGAGGGGCCCGTTTCCGTCCGGATCGTTGGGCAGCTCCATCTTCGCCACCCACGCGTCGTTGTCCGCGCACGTCGCTGGGCTTCTCCGTGCCCTTCAGCTCCCGGTACCCGTAGCGGGACACCTGGAAGCTCGCGGTCGCGTCGGGGCAGGCGCCCTGGAAGCTCACCGTGCCCACGGGGCGGTGGTCGAGAAGCTGAGCAGCGCCGCGCGCACGTCGAACCGGCGCGTGAAGCCGGCCGTCACCGGCGATCCCGAGTTCTCGGATCCGCCCTGGGCCATGGCGGAGGTGAGCTCTGCTTCCAGACGACCATGCACTGGCCGCCGGCGGTGCACGCCACCGACGGCATCAGCTGCGCGCCGACCGCCCTCCTCGTGCCGTCCGGGTTCAGGGTGCTGAAGAAGCCCAGCCCCTCGGGAGACGGCGGCACGCCGCCCTTCTCGAGGTTCACCCAGTTCACGACGTAACGGTTCGACCACGTCGCGCCGCTTGTCGGCCGAGACCTTCATCACCACCATCGGCATCGGGCGGCTGTTCCGTCGTGCCGGGGCGCCCAGTGTACGAGGTCGATCCACTCCGTGAAGACGACCACGAGCTGCGGTACCCGTCGGGCGTGTAAGCCGCGGACGGGAAGGCCAGCGTTCGGAAGGCGACCCGGTCCGGGTTCGCCGTTGATCGGCTGGGGGTACTGGTCGAACGGCTTGTAGGGACCGCCCGGATCGGTAGGAACAGGTCCACGTTCTTGGCGCCCTTGGCGGTGCTCTTGTAGACCAGGGTGCGGCTGACGAACGTGCGCCAGAGGACACCGGGCGCGGCGGCGGCGTCCGTGGGGTGTACGAGGGCGACGGTTCCCTGGCCGTACTTCGAGTCCTTGTCGATCGAGGCCGACGTCCACTTGACGCCGCCGTCGACGACTGGGCGAGGAAGATGTTCGAGCTGCCGGAGCTGCCGGTGAACCGCGTGTAGGCGACGTACAGCGTGCCCAGGGGCCGCGCGGCGGTCGCCGGTCCCACCGTGGCCGAGACCTTGTCGAGGAACTGTCCCTGGGTCAGGTTGTTGCTGAGGGCCACCTGCGAGCTGAACTCGTACTCCCAGTCGTGGAGAACGTCGCTCGCGTTGCGGTCACGGTACCGCGTGAAGAAGACCCCGCTCTGCGTGCTCTGCCCGGTGACCTTGTCGCGGGTGAAGCCGATGTAGGTGACCCCGACCCGGCCCTGCGGCAGGCTGACCGCCCAGGGGTCGCTGTAGCCCTGGAGGTTGAGCGCCTTCCCGGGGTGGGCGAGGCTGGCCGGCGTGCCGTCGTTGGGGCCGCCCGGCACCATGAACCCCTGCCACGTGAGGCCGCCGTCGTAGCTGACGCCGCCGCCGATGCCGGCCTCGGCGCTCGCGATGATCTTCTCGTTCTCCTCCGACTCCCCGCGCGGCTCCTTGCGGCCGGTGACCCGGGCGAAGAGGGTCTTCATCCCCTTCCAGACCGAGGCCACGAGGGTCGTCTTGCCCGACGGGACGAGCGAGTCGTCCCAGTCGTAGGTCGCGCGGTAGTCGTTGCAGAAGACCATCATGTGGTCGCGGTTGATCGAGGAGATCCCGATCGACGGCTCGTTGCAGCGCTGCCCGAGGAGGTTGCCCCTCAGGTAGTCGTCCGCGGCGGGCGGCTCGCCCGGGGGCGTGCTCTTGTAGATCGGGATGATGTTCGCGTTGTCGCCCACGTTCGCCGGCGCGGACGACTGGGCGCCCGCTGCCGCAGGAAGAGCGAGCAGGAGCGCCAGGGCCAGCCTCGAGGTCAGTCTCATCGAAATCTCCGGTGCAGCGGCGCCACGCGCCCCGCAAAAGCCCAGGTCGAGCTGGGCGCCGACATGCTTCCCGCGCACGGCGCTGGCGTCCGCGCGCCCCGGCTCCGCCCCGCGACCGCGGGCAGACTCCGCGGCGCGACTCTTGCCGGCCGTCGCCCATCCGATGACGGGAACCGACGACGGGCGGGAGAAAGACGGTTCGACGGCGCTACCGTGAGCACGGCTACACGTGGCAGGAATGGGGAAAAGTATAGTGCCCGGGAACCGCAGAAGCAACATTTAGTTCATGCCCAGGGGCTTCGTTTGAGACATTTGACTCTTTCAATTTCCGGCCAAATAGTGCACGCGAAAAACCGCACGCCGGGGTTCGATCCAGCCGCAGGAGTGCCGGCCGGGTCTCCTGGACGTTGAGGAGATACTGGCGGCATGACACCGGCATCCCCGGCCCCGAAGGGCACTCAGCGCGGCCCCCGACAGCTCTCCCCTCGCGGCTGCCTCCTCATCCTGCTCCTCGCCTGGACGGCGTGGATCCTCGTGGATCTCCTGCGGCTGGGGGTCCTTGACGGCCGGCGCAGCCCGGGCGACGCCCTCTTCGACATGCCGTCTCTCGGCGTGCCGCTGTTTCTCGCGATCGGCCTGCTGCCGTTGGTGGCCCGCACCTGGTGGCAAGCCCGGCGGAAGAGGGCGTTCCCCGGCGAGCCCTGGATGTGGGAGCGCGCATGGGACCGGGCCGGTGCCCGGTCGCAGGAGCCCGCCCGGCTGGGGGCACCCCTGGCGTTCGCCATCGTCCTGACCGTGATGGCCGCCAGCCTGGCGTTCATCGCCCGCTACGTCGTCGAGTCGGATTTCCTCCTGCTCGCGCTGACGCCCTTCTACGCCGTCGCCCTGGGCTTCTGGGCCTGGTGGGGCTACGGCCTGGCGAAGGTCGTCCGGTTCCGGGGGCCCTTCTTCCGCTACGGGACGTTTCCGTTCTTCCTGGGCGAACGGCTCCAGGGAGACCTCGAGGGGGTCGAAAGGATCGAGGGCTTCACGAGGCTCACCCTGACCCTGCGCTGCGTGCGCGAGCGCTGGACGGGGTCGGGCCGCAGCCGCCGCGTCACGCGCGAGACGATCCACGAGCAGGTCCAGGAGATGGGCCCGGCGGGAGTGGTGCAGCGGATCGTGGGCGCCAGTGCGGTCGAGGTGCCGACCGGAGCGACACGGCCCGTGATCCCGGTCCGTTTCGACATCCCGGACGGCGACCTCGGCACGACGCTCCTGGCCGACCCCGCCCGCAAGTGGGAGCTCCACGCGCGCACCGAGCTCCCGGGGCTCGACTTCGAGGCGACCTTCCTGGTCCCGGTCTACGTGCGGCGGAGGTGATTGCATGTCGAAGGGATTCCTCGGCCTCGCCCTCGGCGTCGTCCTCCCCGTCTCCGCCTGGGCCCAGGACGCGGCGGGGCTCGTGTCGGTGTCCGGCTACGGCACCTTCCACGCGGCCGGCGTGGTGGTCACGATCACGGGCGACGCGAACCGCAACGCCACCGTCGCCCTCGAGTGGGGCGCCGCCGGGACGACTTTCCGCCCCGGCCACCCCCTGGCGCGCATCGACGCCACGCACTTCGCGGGAAGCCTGTTCTGGCTGGAACCCGGGCGCAGCTACCAGGCCCGGGTCACCCTGGCCGACCCCGACGGCGTCACCGGTCTGCCGACGGCAGTGACCGCGTTCCAGACGCGCCCGGACGCCCTGGGCGAGCCCACCCTGCGCACGCTCTACGTCTCGCCTTCGGGGAACGACCAGAACCCGGGCACGAGCCCCTCGTCCCCCTTGCGCACGATCCAGCGGGCGGCGAACCTCGCCCAGGCCGGAGACCTCGTCCTCGTCCAGCCGGGCGTCTACCGCGAGAGCGTGGCCGTGCCGCGCTCGGGCACCGCGGAGCAGCCGATCGTCTTCCGGGGAAGCGGCCCCGGTGTGGTCCTCGACGGGGCCGACGCGGCGATCGCGGCCGGCGTGGCCTGGACGCCGGGGGCCGGCGGGACGTGGTCGGTCGTCTCCGGCTTCGCCACCGGCCACGTCGTGACCGACGCCGGGCGGCTCTTCCGGTACGACACCGTCGCCGACCTGCAGGCGCTGGCGGCGGGCGCCCCCGGCGGCTTCCACTTCGACGGCGTGCGGCTGCACCTCAAGATGGCGGACGGCAGCTCTCCCGCCGCCCACGCGGTGCACGCGGCCCGCCTCGAGGAAGGCTTCGTCCTGGACGGCCGGTCGTTCGTCCGGGTGGAGGGCCTCGAGATCCGGCACTACGGCGCCGGCGACTACGGCAAGGGAGTCTATCTCCGCTACTCCTCGGACTGTGCGATCCAGGGCTGCCGGATCCACGAGATCGGCGCGGCGGGCGTGTGGATCAAGGGCGGCGAGCGCCACCTCGTGGAGGCCAACGAGATCTGGGACACCTCCATCGCCGGCTGGCCCTGGGACAGAACGAAGGGCAGCAGCGCCGAGAACAACGCGATCGTCCTGACCGACGCCGTCGGCCGCGGCCACGTCCTGCGCCGCAACCAGGTCCACGGCACGTTCAACGGCATCGCGCCCTGCGGCTCCGCGGCCCCGCCGTCCGGGGTGACGAGCGAGGTGGACGTCTACGAGAACGTCCTCTGGGACCACACCGACGACGCCTTCGAGCCGGAGGGCTACTGCGCGAACGTGCGGCTGTGGGGCAACCGGGTCCGGGACGTCCACATGGTGGTGGCGGCCGCTCCCGCCGCACCCGGCCCGCTGTGGGTGGTCCGCAATGCGGCCTGGGGCTTCGGCAGCACGCGCACGAGCCAGACGGACGGCTACATGGCGAGCGCGCTGAAGATCAACAGCGGCTACCCGACCCCGGTCGGACCCCTCTTCGTCTACCACAACACCTTCCTCACCGAGGCGCCGGGCACCGACGCCGTGGCGCTGCTGAACCCCGGGAGCGGGACCTTCATCCGCGCCCGCAACAACGTGATCGCCGGGACGGGGTACGCGCTCTACAAGGTCAACCCCATCCCGTGGGACGGCGACGGCAACTGCCTCTTCACGACCGACAGCTCGCGTCTCATCTACTGGGAGGGGATGCACTACGAGACGCTGGCCGCGTACCGGTTGGCGGTTGGCCAGGAGCCGGCGGGCCTCTCGGCCCCGCCGCAGCTCGTCGACCCCGCGGGCGGGGACTTCACTCCCCGGGACGACAGCCCGCTCGTCGACGCCGCCCTGGCGATCCCGGGAATCAACGACGACTTCCTCGGCACCGCGCCGGACGTCGGGGCGGTCGAGGCGAGCGGCCTCCCGTCGCTCCGGGTGACGGACACGACGGTCCACGAGGGCTGGGGGGGACGGCCTTCGCCCGCTTCCGCGTGCGCCTCTCGGCCGCGAGCGAGCTGACCGTCAGCGTCGAGTACGCGACCGCCGACGGGACGGCGGGCGAAGGCAGCGACTACGCCGCGCGATCGGGCACGCTGATCTTCGCCCCCGGCACCGTGCAGCGCGTCGTCTCGGTGCCGGTCTACGGGGACAAGGGGGTCGAGCCGGACGAGACCTTCCGGCTGCAGCTCTCGAACCCGGCCAACGCCTCCCTGGCCGACGGCCAGGCCAGCGCCACGATCCTGAACGACGACGGCCTCCCGGGACGCCTCCAGCGCCGGGCCCGGACGATGCCGGAGTGAGAAAGCGCACATCCGGCCCGGGAACGATGGACATACCGTGGGGTTCTGTCCGGGGGCGGGATCGCCGCGATCCCGGGGGAGAAAAGCCAGATGTGGAACAAGCGCGAAGATGAAATCGTTCGTCCGCCCTCCGCCCCGACGGGCAACGTGCCGTCGGCCTCGGTGACCGAGCGTCGCGAGGCGGCCGGCATCGGTCCCTCGATCACCATCACCGGGGACGTGACCGGCGACGAGGACCTCACGATCCTCGGCCGGGTCGAGGGGAAGATCGACCTGCCGAAGCACAGCGTCACGATCGGCCAGGGGGCGCGCGTGAAGGCGGACGTCCACGCGAAGGCGGTCAGCGTGGCCGGGGAAGTGCACGGGAACCTCGTGGCCAGCGAGCAGATCGTGATCCGCAAGACGGCGACCATGCTGGGCAACCTCGCGGCGCCCCGCGTCGGGCTCGAGGACGGCTGCTGCTTCAGGGGGAGCGTCGAGATGGAGACGCCGCCGAAAGGCCGGGCCTCGCCCGTGACGCCGACGCCGACGCCGGCGGCCGGTGCGAGCGCCTCCGCGACCGCCGGCGCCGCCGCGCCGAAGCCCGAGCCCCCCGCGCGCTCCTGAGCGGCCCGTGGCCTGGCTCCCATCGCGGGCCGAGGCCGAGCCGCCTCGACCCTCGGGTCTGCGGTCGCAGGCGCTGAAGGCGCTCCTCGGCCACCTGCAGGCCGAGGAGCGCCCGGCCGTGCTCGACCTCGGCCCCCCGCTCTCGGCCAACGTCAAGTTCCTCTCGGCCCGGTCGTGCCGCGTGCGGATCGCGGATCTCCACCGGTCGCTCTCCGCCGAGCCCGTCGAGCAGCGACGGCCCGAGGCGATCGGCGCGCTGATCGATCGGCTGCTGCCCCTCGCGCCGGGCGAGCGCTTCGACGCCGTCCTCGCGTGGGACGTCTTCGACTACATGCGGCCGCACGAGGTGTCGGCCCTCGTGGGCTGGCTGGCCCCGGCGTGCCGGCCGGAGACCCCCGTGCTGGTCCTGGCCTCGACGCGGCGCGAGATCCCCGCGACACCCCTGCGCTACCGGATCCTGGACGCCGAGAACATCGGCTGCGAGGGGCCGGACAGGCCCGTCCGGCCGTGCCCACGCCACACGCAGCACGACTTCGGGCGGATGATGGCCGGCTTCTCGGTGAGGCGCAGCGTCGTGCTGCGCAGCGGAATCCACGAGTACCTGTTCGCCCGCGGTGACCCGGAGGAGACGGCCCCGGTCCGGGGAGCAGGCAGAGCGGGGGACGCTTCCCGGCCGCGCCCGTGGTTCCGGAAGGGCCCGGTCTGACGCCCGCGGGGCTCCTCAGCCCCTGCCGTCGGCGCTCGATGCGAAGACGCTCGGGAAGCGGGCCAGCACCGCGATCGCGTGCTGCAGCTCGCGCAGGTCCACGCACTCGCCGACGCGGTGGGTGTTCTGCTCGATCCCGGCGCCGATCCCGAACATGGCGGGGTGCTTGACGTCGCCCGAGACGACCCAGCGCTTCGTCTCCGGGACGGCGATGGACGCGTCGCCCACGGGGACGGGGAAACCGACGCCGTCGGTCGAGAAGATCCAGCGGTCGACGCGGGGCTCGCGGCGCAGGGCGCCCGCCTGCGCCCCGCCGGGGGGCTCGACGACGTGGGGGGTGACGACCCCGCGGTAGGCGAGGACGGCCGCCCGGATCGCCGGGTGGTCCTCGGGGGTGAGCCAGCCCCGGTAGATCTGCGGGTTGTCGGCCGGGTACCCGCGCCAGGTCTTCTCGCGGTACCGGGGGACCGTCACCTCGACCTGCAGGCCGGCCGCGCGCGCGGCCTTCACCCCGTCGAGCGCCTCCACGTCGCGCACCGCCTGCTCCGGGGTCTCGCCGACCGTCAGCCGCCGGTCGAACCGGAAGGTGAGCCGCTCGGGCACGGCGCAGTCGCTCGGCGTGTCGAGCCTCGCCCAGGACGCGGTGCGCGTGCCGTGGCCGAGGAACTCGTGGTCGAGGAAGCCCTCGCGCGCGTCGTAGCGCCGTGCCGCCTCGGCCACGATCGCTCCCCCGTGCTCGAGGGGGTTGAGCCCCTCCCACGGCATCGAGCCGTGGCACGACCGGCCGGTCACCACGACCTCGATCTGCATCCGCCCGCGCTGGCCGCGGTAGATGCCGAGGGCGCCCTTCTTCGAGTCCCCCGTGCCCTCGGTGAGGATGACGACGTCGGGGACGAGCTCGGGGGGGGCGCCGGGCAGGACGTGGCCCACCAGGTGGAGCGGCCCGCCCCCGTCGTTGTCCTCCTCGGCGGCCGTGGCGTACGAGCGGACGATCACCCCCCGGAGCGCGCCCTCGGCCGCGAGCTCGAGCAGGATCTTCGTGGCCACGGCCTGCGCCACGACCCCCGCGAGCTGGTCGGCCGAGCCCCGGCCGAAGAGGAGGTGCCCCCACTCGGCGTCGGGAGGCAGGTACCCGAGGAGGCCGCGCAGGGCCGGCCGATCCACGCGGGCGAGGTCCACGAGGCCGTCGTAGGCGTCGATCCCTCCGTTCGTCTTCTCCCGCCACTGCGGGCGCAGGGCGTTGACGGTGTCGGCGTGGCCGTCCATGTAGACGACGCGCTTGTCGCGGGCCGGGACGCCGTCCCCCTCGTCCTGCACGGACCACACGAGGTTGCCGTAGGCGTCGAAGCCCACGTCCTCGGGCCGGCGGACCGCGCCCACCTCGACGACGGTCCGCTTCAGGTACTCCATCCGCGGCCCCTCGTGGTTGCTGAGGCCGCACCGGGGGTCGCCGCCTTCCTCGACCGGCCGGTCCACGTGGTCGGCCGGGATCCGGACGGCCTCGGCCAGGATGCGGGCGGCGAGCGGGCGGTAGCGCGCGGCGAGGGCCGCGACCTTGTCGTCGAGAGCGGACATTCGGTTCTCCTAGGAGGCGAGCCGGGCGGCCAGGTCCTCGACCTTGGCCGCGGCCAGGAGCGCCATGATCACGTAGACCTTCTTGTTGGCCTCGCGCGCGACGTCCACCCGGAAGCGGTCCATCACGCGCGGGCTCACCTCCGCCCCGATGTCGGCGGGGAGGCAGTGGAGGTAGAGGGCGTCCTTCGTGAGGCCCATCCGCCGCTCGTCGCAGATCCAGTCGCGGTGGCGGGCGTTGCGCTCGAGGGCGCGCTTCTCGATGTCGGCCATCGCCGGCTTGTCGCCCTTGCGGTTCGCCTCCACCCGCTCCCGCATGAGGTCCCACGGGCCCCAGGACTTCGGGTAGACGGCGTGGGCCCCGGCGAAGGCCTCGTCCATCGAGGCGACGGTCCGGAACGAGCCGCCCGAGGCCGCGGCGTTGGCGGCGGCCGCGGCCATCGGCTCGTCCATCAGCCGGTAGCCCTCGGGCTGGGCGAGCGTGACGTGGGCCCCGAAGCGCGTCAGCAGCGTGATCAGCCCCTGGGGGACCGAGAGCGGCTTCGCGTAGCTCGGCGAGTAGGCCCAGGACACGGCGATCTTCTTCCCGGCCAGGTCTCCCAGGCGCTCGCGCAGCCAGAGGAGGTCGGCCAGCGTCTGGGTGGGGTGGTCCACGTCGCACTGCAGGTTGACGACCGGGACGACGCGGCGGTCGCCGGTCGCGACGAGGTAGTCGTCGATCCCCTTCTTCACCTCGCGCATGAAGCGGTTGCCCTCGCCGAGGATGAGGTCGTGGCGGACGCCGAGGGCGTGGGCGTTCATCCCGAGCATGGCCCCCGTCTCCTCCGCGGTCTCGCCGTGGGCCACCTGCGTCGAGGAGCCGTCCACGATTACCGGCTGCATGCCGAGTCGCGCCGCCGCCCCCGCCCACGCCGACTTCGTCCGCGTCGAGTTGTCGAAGAAGAGCGCGTAGGCGAGCTCGTTGGGGAGGAGGGCCGGTGGGCTTGCCCGACCGGTCGAGGGCCTCGAGGCGCGTGGCGAGGGCGAGCAGCGTGTCGAGGTCGCGGGCGGACCAGTCCTGGGTCAGGAGGAGGCTGCGGCCGTGGAGAGCGGCGAGGGAGGAGGCGTCGAGCGGGGAAACCATGACGGCGGCCATTATGAAACAAGACCCGTCGGCCGTCCTTCGTCCGCCCGTCGCGGGCCTCAGCGCGCGATCTCGGCCGTCCAGTTGAGGACGACGGTGAGCGGCTGCTCGCTGCCGACCACCTCGGGCACGACGGCCAGGAACCTCTTCCCGTCGGCGGAGACGTCGAAGCTGTTCCAGGCCGGGCCCGTCAGGGTGAAGAGGGCCACGGGCACTCCCACCTCGAGGGCTCCCGTGGCGCGAACGGGGACGGCCAGGAGCTCCCGGTCGGCGGAGACGTAGAAGAGCTCTCGGCCGTCGCGGCTCCAGACGACGGACCGCATCGCTCCGGGCCGGGAAGGCGTCGTGCGAAGCCCGCCGGTCGAGACGCGCGTTCTCGCCCCGGCGCCTGGGAACGGGGTCAGGTAGACCTCAGGCCGACCCGACTCGTTGGACACGAAAGCCAGGAGGCGGCCATCGGGCGACAGGCACGCGTCCCATTCGTCGAACGGGGACTGGAGGACGGGCGAGGGAGTACGGTTGCCGGACAGGGGCAGGGCGAAGACGTCGACGTCGCCGCGCCGGATTCGTTGCTGGAACACCACGGTCCTGCCGTCGGGGGACACGTCCTGGACGAACTGAAGGGGTCCGGCCGGAAGCAGCTCTTCCTCGACACCCGTGGCGAGGTTCTTTCGGAACAGGTGTGGCGGGCCCCCGCGGGCGGCGGAGAACACCACGGCGCTCCCGTCGGGGGCCCAGGCCCCCGCGACCTCGCTCTGGGGGTCGGAAGTCAGGCGCGTTTCGGTCCCGCGGACGAGGTCGACCGTCCACAGATCGAGCGAGCCGATTCCGGGCTGCGCCCGGTCGAAGAGCGCACTCCGGCCGTCGGGCGAGATCCTGACCCGGTTGTTACTCGCGGGGACACCGACGCTCCCGAGCTCCCGGCCGGAGCGGTCGATCCACGCGAGTCGGGACCGATCGGCGCTCGACTCGTAGGCGAGGGCACCGTTCGGCGAGGCCGTGAACGCCGCCCAGGCCGAGGAGAAGAAATACCGCACCGGTTCGGCGATCGAGAACGGCTCGCCCGTCACGCGGCCGGTGGCCAGGTCGAATCGCTGGCCGAGCAGGGTTCCCTCCCGGGCGAAGACGAGGTATCCGGGATCGACGTACTGCGCGCTCGAGATCGCCGGCAGGACCGGGCGGGCGGCCTTCCCGGCCTGCCCCAGCATGAGCTGGCCGCCTCCGTCCCGAAGCCGCGTGAGATAGAGGAACCGCTCTCCGTCGGGCAGGAACGTGGGCCAGTTGATCCGAGCGTCTCCCTGGGACGGATCCGCCTCGACCGCCACCACCGGTGCCCCGCCCGCGGTCGAGACCCGGTAGATCGCCTCGCCCTCCGCCGAGGCGAAGAGGATCTGGCCGTCCCGCCCCCACGTCCCATGGAAGCCGACGCCCGGGCGCACGTCGCACAGGGGGAGGGCGAGGCCTCCCGGCAGGTCCAGCCGCTTCAGCTTGCCGCCCGCGAAGAAGGCGATGGACCTCCCGTCGGGCGACCACGTGGAGGACAGGGCACCTTCGGTTCCCTCGAGAGGCCGGGATTCCATGCTGGAGAGCGGCCGGAGCCACAGCCGGGTGATGCCGGTCGGGTCTCGGGCGACGAACGCGAGCTGTGAGCCGTCCGGCGAAAGGGACAGCGGCACCGTCTCCACCGTGTCCAGGAAGGTGCGGCCCGGGGGCGGAGGTACCGAGAACCGGACCGTCCGGGGCAGGGCAGGCGGGGAAGACCGTGGGCTCAGGAAGGCCCCGAGGGCGACGGCAACGGCGAGCGCGGCCACGGCCCAGGGGACGAGCCGTCCTCGCAGCGTGGAGGCAGGACGCGAGGCCACGGTCGCAGTTGCGAGCGATCCGTCCGCGGCCATCGCCCCGAGCTGAAGCCCGACGTCGTGGGCCGTCTGCCAGCGCTCGGCCGGGTCGCCGGCCAGGCAGGTGCGAACGAGCCGGTCGAGCGCTGGCGGGGTCGTCGGCTGCAGCGAGGACATCGCCTTCGGCTCGCCCGTGAGGATGGCCGCGGCGAGCGCGGCCTGCGTGGTTCCCGCGAACGCCCTCCGACCAGTGGCCATCTCGTAGAGAACCGCTCCGAGGGCGAAGATGTCGGTGCGGGTGTCGGCCGGCTTGCCCTCGATCTGCTCCGGTGCCATGTACGGGAACGTGCCGAGCAGTGTCCCTTCCTGCGTGAGGTCGGACGGGGCGTGGGCGGTCTCGAGCTCGCTCGCGTCGAATCCGCCGAGCAGCGGAGTGATCGCCTTCGCCAGGCCGAAGTCGAGGAGCTTCACGCCCGACCGGGTCAGCATCACGTTGCCGGGCTTCAGGTCGCGGTGAACGACTCCCTGGCGGTGCGCCTTGTCCAGGGCATCGGCAATCTCGACGCCGCAGCGCAGCGTCTGGTCGAGGGGCAGGGGACCCTTGCGGAGACGATACTGGAGCGTCTCGCCCTCGAGCAGCTCCATCACCAGGAAGTCCGTCTCGTCCTGCCGACCGACATCGAAGAGCGCACAGATGTGCGGGTGCGAGAGCCGGGAGATCGTCCTCGCCTCCTGCTCGAACCGCTGGCGTGCTTCCGGCGACGAGGAGCGGTGCGAGGGCAGGACCTTCACCGCGACCGAGCGATCGAGGCGGGTGTCGCGTGCCTTGTAGACCTCGCCCATGCCTCCCACCCCGAGCGGCGAGAGGATCTCGTACGGCCCGAGGCGTGTGCCGGTGGGCAGGCTCATGGCATCAGCGGTGATGTGCCATTCTACCCGCTCGTCCGCCCAGGGGTTGCTATCATCCGCGCGGAGGTCCGCACGTGGCCGAGCTGATCCCAGCGCCCTTCCCGCACCTGCTGCGGCGGATGCTGCTCGAGGCGGAGCGGGAGCAGAAGGTCTTCGACCTGCCGGCCCGGCGCTTCTGGCGCGGGTCGGCCGATCTCGACACGTCGGTCGTCGTGCACGGCCGCCGGGTGGCGAACCCGGCCGGGCCCGCGGCCGGACCCCACGGCCAGATGGCCCAGAACATCCTGCTCTCCTGGCTCGGGGGCGGGCGCTTCATCGAGCTGAAGACCGTCCAGGTCAAGGACCAGCTCACGGTCCCGCGGCCCTGCATCGACATGGAGACCGTGGGCTACAACGTGGAGTGGAGCCAGGAGCTGCGCCTCGCGGATAGCCTGCGCGAGTACGTGAAGGGCTCGATGCTCATCGAGGTGGCACGAGCCGAGGGCCTCCTCGGGAGGCCGGACGACCCCGCCCGCGACGAGCCCGTCCTCGACCTCAGCGTGGGCTACGACCTCGCCGGCGTCCGCTCGCCGTCCGTCCGGTCCTGGATCGCCGCGATGAAGGACGCGCGAGCCGAGGTGGAGGCGCTGCGCCGCGAGATCCCGGACGACCTGGGCCGCTGGCGCGATCTCGACTTCCGCACCGCCCTCTCCGACCAGGTGACGCTCTCGACCTTCCACGGCTGCCCGGCCGGCGAGATCGAGGCCATGGCCGCCTTCCTGATGGAGGAGATGGGCCTCCACGTCACCGTGAAGCTCAACCCCACGCTCCTCGGGAGAGACGCGGTGGACGCCCTCCTGCACGACGACCTGGGCTACGACGACGTCGAGACGCGGGCGGAGGACTTCGAGAAGGACCTGCAGTGGGAGCCGGCGCTGGAGATGACCGACCGTCTCGTCGAGCGCGCCCGGGCGCTCGGGCGGGAACTCCGCCTGAAGCTGTCGAACACGCTCGTGGTGCGGAACCACCGCCGCGTCTTCCCGCCGGCCGAGCCCGTCATGTACCTCTCGGGGGCGCCGCTGCACGTCGTCACTCTGAGCCTCCTCGAGCGCGTCCGCCGGGCCCGGCCGGACGTGCCGCTCTCGTTCTCCGCGGGCGTCGACAGCCGCAACTTCGCCGACTGCGTGGCGCTCGGCCTCGCGCCCGTCACCGTCTGCACCGACCTCCTCAAGCCGGGCGGGTACGGCCGCCTGCCGAAGTACCTCGAGAACCTCGAGGAGCGCATGAGGAGCCTCGGCGTCCGCACGATTGGAGACTACGTGGTGGCGGCCGCCCTCGACCCGGCGGCGGTCCTGGCGCGCGCGAGGGCGGACCCGCGTTACCGCGCCGGGGCCCTGCGCCCGCCCCGGAAGATCGGCCGGCACCTCGCCCTCTTCGACTGCATCAACTGCGACAAGTGCCTGCCCGCCTGCCCGAACGACGCCAACTTCGCCTACGAGGTGGAGCCGCTCGCGAGGGAGTACGAGAGCTACCGGGTCGTGGGAGGCCGGGCCGTTCCCGTGTCCGGGGGCCGGATCGAGGTCCGCGAGCGCCACCAGATCGGCACCTTCCAGGACTTCTGCAACGACTGCGGGAACTGCGACACGTTCTGCCCGGAGGACGGCGGCCCGTACCTGGAGAAGCCGCGCTTCTTCGGCGCGCTCGAGGCCTGGCAGCGGCAGGCCGACCGCGACGGCTTCTACGTGAGGAGGGGGGACGACGTCGACCGGATGTGGGGACGCCTGGGCGGAGTCGTGTACCGCCTGGAGGTCGACCGGGGCGCCGACCAGGCTGTCTTCTCGGACGGCCGCGTCACGCTCGAGCTGCGCCACCGCGAACGCGTCCCGGTCGGGGCGACGGTCGCCCCCGGCACCCCCGAGGGACACACTCTGGACCTCGGGGTCTACCTGAGGATGGCCGTCCTTCTCGACGGCGTCCTCGACCCGCGCCGGGCCCACCCCGTCAACGCCCAAGGAGGCTAGCCATGTCACACCGTCCCGTCACCGCCGCCGGCTTGCCCGCGCCCGTCGGGCCCTACTCCCCGGGGATGCAGTTCGAGCGCCTCGTCTTCGTCTCGGGGCAGGGGGCCACCGACCCCCGCACCGGCCAGCTCGCGGGACCCGACGTCGCCACGCAGACCGCGCAGTGCCTGGCGAACGTCGAGAGCATCCTGAAGGCGGGCGGGTCGAGCCTGCAGTGCGTCCTGCGCTGCGGCGTCTTCCTCGTGGACATGGCCGAGTTCCCCCTGATGAACGCGGTCTACGCAAAGGTGTTCGGCGATCACCGGCCGGCGCGGACGACCATCCAGGCAGCCGCGCTGCCGGGCGCGGGGCTGCGCGTCGAGATCGACGCGATCGCCTACGTCCCCTGATCGGTCGAGGGGCTCAGGCTCGCCGGGTGTCGGACCAGAACTGCGCCAGCAGGTTCGCCGACACTCGGCGGCGGTAGGCGGCGGTCGAGCGCAGGTCGTCGATCGGCCGGATCTCGTCGGCCAGGACGGCCTGCGCCTCGGCGACCGTGCCGCCGCCCGCGAGGACCGCCTCGGTGCGCGGCACGCGGACGACCGTCGGGGCCACGCTGCCGAGGGAGATACGGGGGTGGGGGGCGCGGACGGCCGCCATCACGACCTTCGAGATCGCCTGGGCGGCTCGCGTGCCGACCTTGCGGAACCACTGCCGGCCCGCGACGCGCGGGACCTCGACCGCCACGATCAGCTCGTCCGGGCGCATCACCGTCTGCCGGTAGCCCGTGTAGAAGGCGTTGAACGGGACGCGGCGCTCGCCGTCGGCACTCCGCAGGACGACGGCGGCCTCGGCCACGGCCAGGACCGGCAGCGTGTCGCCGGCGGGGGAGGCGTTGGCGATGTTCCCGCCGATCGTCCCGCGGTTCTGGATCTGCGGGCTGCCGACCCACCGCGCGGCTTCGGCCAGGATCGGCAGCCGCCGCCGGACGAGGGGCGAGCGGATCAGGTCGGTGTAGGTCGCGAGCGCCCCCACCACCAGCGTGTCGCCGCGGAGGCGGATGCCGCCGAGCGTGCGCAGGCCCGAGAGGTCGAGGAACCGCTGCTGGGGGACGGTGCCGAAGTGGAGGCCGACGTAGAGGTCCGTGCACCCGGCGAGCGGGACGAGCGGCCCCGCGTCGCGCAGCATCCGCAGGGCTTCGTCGAGCGTCCGGGGCGTGAGGAGCGAGAGCCGAGAGAGCGCGGTGGCCATGCGTCAGCCCCTGGCCTTTGCCTTCCGCACGGGCCGGCGCGGGACGGCCCGGACCCGCGGCCGCGGCACCGCGCGGACGCCGGCGAGCGCCCGCACGATGCCCGCATAGCCGGTGCACCGGCAGAGGTTCCCGGCCAGGGCCTCGCGGACGCGCGCGGCCGTGGGCTTTGCCCCGAGCGCCGCCGCGGCCATCACGATGCCGGGGGTGCAGATGCCGCACTGCGAGCCACCCTCGCGGACGAGGGCTTCCGGCAGACGGCTCCGCAGGCCCTCGATCGTCGTCACCTTCCGCCCGCGCACGTGGGCCAGGGGCACGAGGCAGGCGTTGGCCGGCTGGCCGTCCACGAGCACCGTGCACGCCCCGCACTCGCCCTCGCCGCACCCCTCCTTCGTGCCGGTGAGGCCGCAGTCCTCGCGCAGGACGTCGAGCAGCCGCTTCAGCGGCGGCGCTTCGACGTCGGCGCGTTTTCCGTTGAGGACGAAGCGCATTCGAGGACCTTCTCCGGGGTGATCGGGAGCGACCGCACGTCGAGGCCGAGGTGGCGAACCGCGTTCGCCACCGCCGGGCCCGGCCCGCTCATCGGCATCTCGCCCACGCCCTTCGCCCCGAAAGGCCCGTGCGCGTACGGGCTCTCGAGGATGGTCACGTCGATGGGCGGGGTGTCGAGGGTGGTCGGGATCATGTAGTTGGTGAGCTGGGCGTTGGCCATGCGCCCCTCGCGCAGGACCACGTCTTCGAGGAGGGCGTAGCCGAGACCCTGGGCCGTCCCGCCCTCGACCTGGCCGGCGACCATGAGGGGGTTCACCGCCCGGCCGATCTCGACGACCGCGGTCACCCGCGTCGGCCGGACCTCGTACGTGACGGGGTCGAGCTCGACCTCGACCACGTCGCAGCCCCAGCCGTAGGTGGCGTAGGCGTCGCCGCGGTACGTCGCGTCGTCCCAGACGATCCCGGGCGGCGGCTCGTACTGCTTCGTCACCACGAGGGGACCGTGGCGCTTCAGGTACGCCGCGGGGGAGAGGCCCGCGAGCCGCTCCTTCATCTCCAGGGCGCAGGCTTTCAGGAGCCCGCCCACGACCATGCAGGTGCGGGAGGCGACGGTCGGGCCGCTGTCGGGGACGCGCGCAGTGTCGGGGTCGGCCACGAGGACGCGCTCGACCGGCCAGCCGAGGGCCTCGGCCACGATCTGCGCCAGGGTCGTCCTCGTGCCCTGGCCCATCTCCGTGCTGCCGACGAGGACCCGGGCCCCGCGCGGCAAGAGCTCGAGGGAGGCCTTCGAGGCCAGCCAGACCTCGCCGGAGCCTGTGAAGCCGGCGCCGTGGAAGAAGAGCGACAGGCCGATCCCGTGGCTCGTGCCTCGCCAGGCCCGGCGCTTGCGGTGGAAGTCGGACCGGCTCACGGCCTCCTGCAGGACGGCGAGAGCGCTCGCGTCCTCGCCCACCTTCTGGCCGGTGGCCATCGTGTCGCCCGGCCGGAGCGCGTTTCTCTCGCGCAGCCGCACGGGGTCGAGGCCCAGCGCCTCGGCGGCCCGGTCCATCTGCACCTCGGCGGCGAAGACCGTCTGCGGCGCCCCGAAGCCGCGAAAGGCGCCGGAGGGCGGCGTGTTCGTCATCACGACGCGCCCGTGGACGCGGACGTTGTCGCAGCGGTAGGGGCCGGTGGCGTGGAGGCAGCCGCGGGAGAGCACCACCGGGCTCAGCGTGCAGTAGGCGCCGCCGTCGAGGAGGACGTCGATCTCCATCGCCGTGATCCGCCCGTCGCGCGTGACGCCGGTGCGGTGGCGAACGATCGAGGGGTGGCGCTTGGTGGTCGCGGCCATGTCCTCGAGGCGGTCGTAGACGACCTTGACCGGTCGGCTCGACTTCAGGGCGAGGAGCGCCGCGTGCCCGGCGATGATCGAGGGGTAGTCCTCCTTGCCTCCGAACCCGCCCCCGGTCTCCGTCTGCACGATGCGCACCTTCTCGTGGGGCAGGCCGAGCAGGCCCACGAGCGCCTTGTGGACGTAGTAGGGGCACTGCAGCGAGCCGTAGACGGTCACGGCGCCGTCGCCCGGCACCGCGATGACGCCGTTCGGCTCGATGTAGACGTGTTCCTGGCGGCCGGTCCGGTACTCGCCCTCGACCACGAGGTCGGCTTCGGCGAAGCCCCGGACGAGGTCGCCCTTCTCGATCGTGAGCTCCTTGAACGCGTGGGTCGAGCGCTCGGGGTCGAGGACGGGCTCCCTCGGACGGCACTCCAGCCGCACCGCCGCCGTGCGGAGCGCCTCGCGGTCCTCGTGGGCGAGGAGCAGGACCGCCTCCTCGGCGTGGCGGATCTCCCGCTCGACGAGAAAGGGCTGGTCGTCCTGGATGAGGGCGACGACGTTGCGGCCCGGGATGTCGCGGTGGTCGACGACGGTGAAGCCCGCCGGGTCGAAGTCGAGGTGGACCGCCGTCAGCTCGCCGCGCGCGATGGTCGTGCGGATCGTGCGCCCGTGCAGCATGCCGGGGAAGCGCAGGTCGTCCACGTACCGCGAGGCACCCCTGGCCTTGTCGAGGCCTTCCCGCCGCGGGACGCTCCGACCCACGACACGCACGGCCCAAGGGTACCGCAACCGCGCGCCGGGGAGGACGGCCCGCCGCCGTGTTCGTCTCGGCCCGGCTGCGGGCCGTGGGGCCGGTCAGTCCGGGAAGTCCTGCCGCCACACGCGCAGGCCGTGCCGGCTCAGCCGGACGGGGAGGCGGCGGAAGGCCGGCGAGTCCCGCTCGATCTCGCGGACCAGGGCCCGCTGGCGGGAGGCGTCCTCGTCGCACAGCAGCGTGAGCGACCCGCCCTCGCCGCCCGCGCCGTTCACCTTCCAGCCCAGCGCCCCGTGGTCCCTCGCGATCTCGATGACGCGGCGGGCCCCCGTCCCGACCAGGGCCGGGTGAAGGCGCTCCTGGCCCTGCGTGGCGTCGCACATCGCCCGGCCGAGGGCCTCGAAGCCGCCGGCGGAGAGGGCGTCCCTCGCGTCCGCGGCGGTGCGTCGCAGCGCGACTTGGGCGGGGAGTCGGGACCCTCGTCCTCCAGCGAGCGGATCACGGTCTCGTGGAGGGCGGACGAGTCGTGCGAGCGGCCCAGGTAGACGAGGACGAAGCGCCGCTCGAGCTCCCACCACAGCGGGTCCGGCAGCGGGACCGGCGTGACCGTGGCGCGCGGGTAGTCCGGCATGTCGATGAAGTTGATCCCGCCGTGGGCGGAGGCGAGCTGGTCCTGGATGCCGCACTGGCGGCCGAGCATCTCGGTCTCGACGCGGTGCGCGGCGGCCGCCACCTCGCGCGGCGAGAAGCGCCCGGGCGTGAGCGCGTCGAGGGCGCCGAGGAGGGCCACGGTCACCGCCGCGGAGGTGCCCGTTCCCGCGCCCGCCGGCGCCTCGGAGTGCACCGTGATCTCGAGGCGCAGCTCGCGCGGGACCCGCATGAGGGCGATCGCGGCCTCGAGGAGGGGGTGGGGTCCCCAGGGAGGCCCCTCGCGCGTCACGGAGTAGGGCGCGCCGAGGTCCTCGGGGTGGAGAACGACCCGCTCGTCCGGTCCTCCGTCCCCGGGCCGGCGGACCTTCACCTGGACCTCGGCGCAGGGGTGGACGGCGACGTTCAGCACCTGCCCGTGGCGCGCGAACCAGGTGTCGGTCCAGCCGCCGCAGTCGCAGATGCGGATGGGTGCCAGGGCGTTCACGACGGCGAGCGCGCGCCGCGGGTGGTCGGTCACCAGGTCTCCCTCGGCGAGCCTATGCCTCCGGGCGTCCACCCTCAAGGGTCCTTCCATCGGGTATGCTCCGCCCGTGGGACCGCCTGCCGGGGTACAACCGCCGGCCGCCCGGGCTGCCTTTCCCCCCTCCCTGAGCGACGCGGAGAGGGCCCGGGGCGACGGCAAACCTCGGGGTGTGCCTGGTGGCCGCGATCGTCGGCTCGGCCCTGGCCGCCCTGGCCAACGTCTTGAGCGGCAAGGTCCGCAACGCCGTGCCCCTCATGGCGCTGTGCGCCGTGTGCGTCCTCGGCCGGTGGCTCCTGCGCCGCGGACACGTGCGGGCCGCCGCGGCGTTGCTGCTGGGCGGGCTCGTCGGCAGCATCCACGTCATGCTGCTCGTCGGGCAGGGCGTGCACGACCGGGCGGCGCTCCTCTACCCCGCGGCCATTCTCGTGGCGGCGCTGCTGCTCGACCGGCGGCTGCTCGTGGCGACCACGGCGCTCTGCGTGCTGTCGGCCGTGGTGATCGCCCGCCTCGAGCAGTCGGGCGGCCTGCGAACGCCCTGGGCGGGCCGACTCGGCTGGCTGCCCGTGGTCGACCTGACGATCATCCTCGTGGTCACCGCGGTGGCGGTGCACCGGCTCGTGGCCGACGTCGTGCGCAGCATGGCCGAGGCGCGAGCGGGGGGCGCGCGGCTGGCGGCGGCGAACCGGGAGCTCGAGGCGAGCAGCGCGGAGCTCGAGCGCTTCACCTACACCGTCTCCCATGACCTCAAGAGCCCGCTCATCACCATCCGGGGCTTCCTCGGCTACCTCGAGCAGGATGCCGCCTCCGGCAACCCCGAACGCCTCCACGCCGGACCTCCAGCGCATCAACAATGCCGCCGAAAAGATGCAGCGCCTGCTCAACGAACTGCTCGAGCTCTCCCGCATCGGCCGCCTGATGAACCCCCCCCGTCGACCTCCCCTTCGCCCCCTCGTCCGTGACGCCCTCGCCCTGACCGAAGGCCGCCTCAAGGAACGCGGCGTCTCCGTCCAGGTCGACCCCGACCCCTCCCACCGTCCACGGCGACCCCTCCCGACTGACCGAAGTCCTCCAGAACCTGATCGACAACGCCGCCAAGTTCATGGGCGACCAGCCCGACCCCCTCATCCACATCGGCCTGTCCTCCACCGAAGGCCTGCCCGCTTTCTTCGTCCAGGACAACGGCATCGGCATCGAAGCCCAGTTCCACCAGAAGATCTTCGGCCTCTTCAACAAGCTCGACCCCCACTCCGACGGCACCGGCATCGGCCTCGCCCTTGTCAAACGCATCGTCGAAGTCCACGGTGGCCGGATCTGGGTGGAGTCGGAGGGCGCCGGGCACGGTTCGACGTTCTGCTTCACCCTGCGCGCGGCGGCTCCCGCCGCCTGACCTGGGGTCGCGCTCAGTGCGGCGGCGCCGGTGCCGTGAGCCGAGCCGTCAGCCACTCCTCGAACGCGTCGAGGTCCCGCCACTCCGTGGCCCACGTCAGCGGGCGCGCCGCCGGGTCCGGCACCGTCATCCCCTCGTCCGTGACCCGCCCCCGAGTGCCTCCGTCTTCACGAGATCGCGCGAGATCGCGAGGTAGACGGCCACGGTGTCGTAGAGGGTCGTGCTCTTCGCGGTTCGGCCAGGTCCGCCGGCAACGCTTCCTGGGCGGTCACCAGGCCCGGTAGTCCCGATGACGGCGGCGACGTAGCGGGTCCTGCGAGTCGCGGACGCGCGGCGTATCTCTCGCCCTTCAAGCCGCACGAGCCCGCAGGTGTCGAGCGGGGTGATGGTGATCTCCCAGGCGCGCGCCAGGAGCGCGCTGGCAGGCCTTGCGCGATCGCGCCTTCACGTTCCATTCGGCCTGGGCGTTGGTTTGCTCCGCCGTAGCCCTCGCGCACGCTGCCGTGCATGCCCACGAAGCGGGCCCTCTGCGCGATGCGCGGCTCGCGCCCCAGCGCGGCCGCAATGTTCGGCACCGGGCCGATGCAAATCAACGTCACCGGCTCGCGGCGACTTCATGATCGTGTCGATCATGCGCCTGCACGCCGTCCGCGTGGACCTTGCCGGGATAGGCTTTCAGGTCGTAGTCCTTCACCCAGGCGCCCTGGCGGCCGTCGCCGTGCGCCGCGATGTCGAGGCCCGAGCCCGACGGGACGTCGGTCCGCCCGGCGCGTTCGAGCAACTTCGCCAGCAGCCTGGCGCGGTACGCGGCTTGCCGTAGTCACCGACCACCAGCTTCAGGTCCAACTCCGGCGACTTCAGCAGCAGGGCCAGCGCCCAGGTATCGTCGATGTCGTCGCCGATGTCGGTGTCGAGGATGACGGGGACGCGCGGCGGGGCAGGCGCGGCGCCGCCCGTCGTCGGCGGCGAGGGCGACGGCGAGAAGGCGAGCGCGAACGGCCACGTTCGGGCGGACATGCCGGAGGTCATTGTAGGCCGACCGGCCGGCTTCAGACGTGGGTGTCGCCGCGCTCGAGGCCGCAGCTACGGAAGGTATGATCCGCCAATGACGATGCGACGAGCGATCCGAGGTCCGGCGGTCGGGCTGGCGGCGGCGGTCGTGCTCGCGGCCGAGCCGGGCGGCCCAGCCCGCCGGCGCCAACTACGACGAGGCGAAGGTGCCGGCCTACACGCTGCCCGACCCGCTGCGTCGCGGCCGACGGCCGCAAGGTGCGCGACGCCCAGGCCTGGCGGAGCGCCGCCGGCCCGAGGTGCTCCGCCTCTTCGAGGAGCACGTCTACGGCCGCAGCCCGGGCCGACCGCGCGGATGCGAGCCGTACGTGGCGATCGAGTCGACCCGACGGCCCTCGGCGGCAAGGCGGTCCGCAAGCAGGTGACGTCTGCTTCGACGGCAACGGAAGACGGCGCCGATTCGACATCCTCGCTCTACCTGCCGAACGGCGCGCACCCGGCCGGTCCCCGCGTTCCTCGGGCCGAACTTCGACGGCAACCACGCCGTGCACGCCGACCCGGGCATCCGCCTGCCGCCGTCTGGATGCGACGAGGGGCACGGGGTCGTGGACCAGCCGATCCGACGGACGCCGCGCGGGGCACGGCGCGCCGCCGCTGGGCCGGTCGAGCAGATCCTCGCCCGCGGCTACGGCGCTGGCCACCGCCTACTACGGCGACATCGAGCCCGACTTCGACGACGGCTTCAAGAACGGCGTGCACGCCGCTCTTCTACCGGGCCCGGCCAGGGCGGCCGGAGCCGACGACTGGGGGGCGATCGGGGCCTGGGCCTGGGGCCTCAGCCGCGCCCTCGACTCCCTGGAGACCGACCGCCGACGTGGACGGCGCGGCGCGTGGCGGTCATCGGCCACTCGCGCCTGGGCAAGACCGCCCTGTGGGCGGGCGCGCAGGACGAGCGCTTCGCGATGGTCATCTCCAACGACTCCGGGCTGCGGCGGGGCGGCGCTCGCTCGCCGCGAAGTTCGGCGAGACCGTCCGACGGCATCAACGACGCGCTTCCCGCACTGGTTCTGCGCGCACTTCAAGCGAGTACAGCGGGCGGGAAGAGGACGCTGCCGGTCGACCAGCACGAGCTCCTGGCCCTCGTCGCGCCGCGCCCGTCTACGTCGCGAGCGCGACCGAGGACCGGTGGGCCGACCCGCGGGGCGAGTTCCTCGCCGCGAAGGCAGCCGAGCCCGTCTACCGGCTCCTCGGCCTCGGCGGGCTCGGCGTCGAGGATATGCCCCCCCCGACACCGCCGGTCGGCGAGCGCATCGGCTACCACCTGCGGCGCGGGCCGCACGACATCACCGCGTACGACTGGGAGCAGTACCTCGACTTCGCGGATCGCCACCTGCGCCGGGCGCAGTAGATGTCCCGGAGCGCGCTCGTCGTCTTCGTCAAGCACCCGACGCCGGGCGAGGCGAAGACCCGCCTTGCCGCGGCCATCGGCCCCGAGGCGGCTGCCCTTCTCTACCGTGCCCTCGCCGAGCACGTGCTCGAGGCCACGACGCCCCGGGCGGGGGAGTACGAGCGTCTCGTCTTCTTCGGCCCCCCGGAGGCGGCGGACGACATGCGCACGTGGCTCCCCGGCATTCGCCTGCTGCCGCAGTCGGGGACGAACCTCGGTGAGCGCATGGCCGATGCTTTCGCGCGCGCCTTCGCCCGCGGCGCCTCGCGCGTCGCGCTTGTCGGCACGGACGCGCCCCGCCTCTCGCGAGAGGCCGTCGCGCGGGCGCTGTCGGCCCTCGACGCGGCCGACGTCGTGCTCGGGCCCTCGGGGGACGGCGGCTACTCCCTCATCGCGCTCGCCGCCCCTCGGCCGGAGCTGTTCGCCGGCGTCGAGTGGAGCACGCCGCGCGTCTGCGAGCAGACGCGGGCCCGGGCCGCCGCGACGGGGCTCACCGTGCAGGAGACGGAGCTGCTCGCCGACGTCGACACCGTCGAGGACCTGCGCGCCGAGTGGCCGGCCGTGCGCCCTCTCCTCGCGCACGCGCGCGAGCTGCGCCGCACCATCGAGAGGGCCCTCGAAGCGCCCCCTTCGGCCTGAGGGCGGTTGGCGGCCCTACGCCTTGTCCGGGATGACCGAGATCCGGCCGTCCACCTCGAGGACGGCCAGGCGGCACTCCCCGACCGTCGCGCAGCCGTTCTCCCTGATGGCCTGGAGGAGCTCCTCGTGGCTGATGCCCTCGGCGTGAAGGGCGTCCTGGTGGACGTGTCCCCGGTAGGCCAGGATGCGGGCCTGGCCGCGAAGGAGACGCTCGACCTTGCGGTTGCCCGTCGCGAGGCGGCCCAGGACGCGGTTGGCCACGAGCAGTGCGGCAGCGGCGGCGAGGCCGCCGACGAGGGATGCGCCCGGGCCCACCATCGCGTTCTGGACGGCGTTGGCGATGAGGAGGACGAGGGCGAAGTCGAAGGGGGCGAGCTGGCCGACCTCGCGCTTCCCGGAGAAGCGGAAGACCGCGAGGATGAAGAGGTAGACGACGACGGTCCGGAAGACGATGACCGCGATCTCCGTGGGACTCGTCCCGAGCCCCGCGACCAGGGTGCTCTGCACGGTGGCCTCCAATCCTGCTCGGGCAGACGATACACGAGGCTGCCGCCGCCGCGAGGTAACATCCCCCCGCGCCGGGTCGCGCGGCGCCGTCACCGGGGAGGGATCGCATGGCCGACGTGAAGAGCTACCTGGAAGCGGTGATGGCGCTCGACGAGGCGCCGCTCAAGCTCGAGCCCGGGCAGGTCATCTTCTCGGCCGGGGAGACGGGGCGCGAGATGTTCATCGTCCGCACCGGCACCGTGGACCTGCGGATCGGGGAGACGCTGCTCGAGACGGTGGAGCAGGGCGGGATCTTCGGCGAGCTGGCCCTGGTGGACCCCGCGCCGCGCAGCGCGACCGCGGTGGCCGGCCCCGACTGCACGCTCGTGCTGGTCGACGCGGCGGCGTTCGCCGACCTCGTTCGGAGGGTCCCGGGCCTGGCCCTCGAGGTCATGAAGGTGATGGCCCGCCGCCTCCGGCGCACGAACCCGACGGCCTGAGCGGGCTCAGACGGTCGGCTTGCCGCTGTGGCGGATGAGCTCGAGGAACTCCTCGCGGGTCGGCTGGCGGTCGCGGAAGCCGCCGAGCATGCAGGAGGTCACCGCGACCGCGTTCTGCTTCTCGACCCCGCGCATCATCATGCAGAAGTGCACGGCCTCGATGACCACCCCGACCCCCCGGGGCTGGATCGCGTCGCGGATGGTCTCTGCGATCTGTACGGTGAGGCGCTCCTGGACCTGGAGCCGGCGCGCGAACATGTCGACGAGCCGCGGGATCTTCGACAGGCCGATCACCCTGCCGTTCGGGATGTAGGCGACGTGGGCCTTCCCGTGGAAGGGCAGCAGGTGGTGCTCGCACATCGAGAAGACGTCGATGTCCTTGACCAGGACCATCTCGTCGTAGCTGACGCTGTAGAGGGCCTCGTTGACGAGGGCCTTGGGGTCCTCGTGGTAGCCCTTGGTGAGGAACTTCAGGGCTTTTTCGACCCGCTCGGGGGTCCTCTCGAGCCCCTCCCGGTCCGGGCTCTCTCCGAGGCCCGCGAGGAGGGCCCGCACCGCGTCCTGCATGGGGGTCTTCGGCATGGCGGCCATTCTAGACCGGGGGCCCGGCTTCCCGCATTCCGGACCTCTCCTGTCCACCCCCTCCCGCATGATGCGGGCGTGAATGGCGAAACCCCCACCGGCGGGGGGGCGGGAGGAACCACTTGAGCCACCAGCTCGCCCTGACCCGGACCGACGGCGAGGGGGCCCTGCTCTCCGTCCTGAAGAGCCTCGAGATCCAGAAGACCCTCGGCACCGAGCCCGTCCTCGCGGCGCTGCGCCACTTCCCGGCCCAGCCCGCCCAGGTCGTCGACTTCCCGGAGGACCTGCACCCGCGGCTGCGGGAGACGCTCCTCGGGCGCGGCTATCAGGGCCTCTACACCCACCAGCGTGAGGTCTACGAGCTGGTCCGGGCCGGGAGGGACGTCGTCGTCGTCACCCCGACCGCCTCGGGCAAGACCCTCTGCTACAACCTGCCCGTCCTCGACCGCATCCTCAAGGATCCCGACGCGCGGGCCCTCTACCTCTTCCCGACCAAAGCCCTGGCCCAGGACCAGCTGGCCGAGCTGCACGGGGTGATCGAGGCGATCGGCGCCGACATCGGCACGTTCACCTACGACGGGGACACTCCGCAGGACGCGCGCAAGTCGATCCGGGCGCGGGCCCACGTCGTGGTGACGAACCCCGACATGCTCCACAAGGGCATCCTCCCCCACCACACGAAGTGGGTGAAGCTCTTCGAGAACCTGCGCTACGTGGTGGTGGACGAGCTGCACAGCCTGCGCGGCGTCTATGGCTCGCACGTCACGAACATCCTCCGCCGACTGCGAAGGCTCTGCGAGTTCTACGGCTCCCGGCCCCAGTTCGTCTGCTCCTCGGCCACGATCGGCAACCCGAAGGAGCTGGCCGAGGCGCTCACCGAGCGCGAGATGACGCTCGTGGACCGCAGCGGCGCGCCGCGGGGCGAGCGCTACTTCGCGATCTACAACCCGCCGGTCGTGAACCGCCAGCTCGGCATCCGCAGGTCGGCCCTCAACTCGGCCCGCGACGTGTCGCTGTCGTTCCTCGGCAAGGGCCTGCAGACGATCGTCTTCGCCCCCTCCCGCCTCGCCACCGAGGTGCTCGTGACCTACCTGAAGGAAGCGCTCGAGACGAAGCCGGGCTCCGAGGGGATCATCCGGGGCTACCGGGGCGGCTACCTGCCGCTGAAGCGCCGCGAGATCGAGCGGGGCCTGCGCGAGGGCTCCGTGCTCGGGGTCGTCTCCACCAACGCCCTCGAGCTGGGGATCGACATCGGGAGCCTCGACGCGGCGGTGCTCGTCGGCTATCCGGGCAGCGTCGCCTCGGCCTGGCAGCAAGCGGGGCGGGCGGGACGACGCACGGGGACGTCGGTCGCCGTGCTCGTCGCGAACTCGACCCCGCTCAACCAGTTCATCGCGAAGAACCCCGACTACTTCTTCGGCTCGCCGGTCGAGCAGGGCCGGGTGAACCCCGACAACCTGCAGATCCTCGTCAACCACGTCAAGTGCGCGGCGTTCGAGCTGCCGTTCGTGGGCGACGAGACGTTCGGCCGGGAGAACCTCCTCGAGATCCTCGGGTTCCTCGAGGACGAGAAGCTGCTGCACCGGGCGGGGGACCGCTGGCACTGGACGAGCGAGAGCTACCCGGCCGACGCGATCAGCCTCCGCTCGGTCTCCTCCGACAACTTCGTGATCCAGGACGTCACGGCCGAGCCGCGGATCATCGCCGAGGTGGACTTCGACTCGGCCCCGTCGATGGTCCACGAGAAGGCCGTCTACATCCTGGAGGGGCGCACGTACTTCGTCGAGAGGTACGACCACGACGAGCGGCGCGTCCACGTGCGGGAGGCGGAGGTCGACTACTACACCGACGCCATCACCTACACGAAGGTCCGGATCCTGGAGCGCTTCGCCGAGGAGCCGCGGCGGAACGGCCGGAGGAACCACGGCGAGGTGCACGTCACGTCGCAGGTCGTGGGGTTCAAGAAGATCAAGTTCCACACGAACGAGAACGTGGGCTCGGGCGAGCTCGCGATGCCCGAGAACGAGATGCACACGACCGCGTACTGGCTCACGGTCCCGCGCGAGATCGTGAGCGCGCTGCCCTTCGGCCTCGAGGAGCGGCGGGACGGGGTGGTGGCCCTCTCCTACACGCTCGGCCAGCTCGCCGCGCTGTTCCTCATGTGCGACCGCCACGACCTCGGGGTGGCCCTCGGGGACAACGGCCAGGGCGAGGCGAGGATCGAGCGGGGGCTCCTGCGGCTCGGGGCGGGCCGGACGGGGCGGCGGGACGAGCCCGCTCCCGGCGAGGACTACGAGCCGAACGTGTTCATCTACGACGCCTACCCCGGCGGCATCGGGCTCTCCGAGCCGCTCTACCGCCTCCACGACCGGCTGCTGGCCGAGAGCCGGGCCCTCATCGCTGCGTGCTCCTGCAAGGACGGCTGCCCGTCGTGCGTGGGCCCGGCCGGGGAGGTGGGAAGCAACGGCAAGGCCGTGGCGCTGGCGATACTCGAGGCGGTGCTGGCCGAATGACAAGGACTCACGCCCCCGAGGATCCCAGTCGAGCGGATTCCGGGGAGTCGCCCGTTCAAGAACGCCCCGGTGAAGGCCGTTCTCTTCGCGGAGAAGCACCCTTCGACGGAAGCTCCCGCAACGGCCAGGCTGTTCCCGAGGTTTCTTCGAGATGGGGAGCTTCCCCCCGAAACCCGCCCGTGGACGGCATGTCCTCTAGCTCGCTTCACGACCGTCTCGCCCGCCTGAAGCGCCCCGACGCGCCGGCGCCCGGCCTCGAGCGGCTCGAGCGGGAGATGCTGGGGGAAGCCCCGCCCGGCGACGGCGACGTCCTGTCGCTGAAGGCCCGCCTCGAGAGGCTCGTGGCCGCGGCTTCGCTCAAGGAGAAAGAGCGGCGTCGCGGCCCCGCGCCCGTGCCCCTCGAGGAGCTCGTGGAGGGGATGCGGGTGGAGAACGAGCGCGGCGAGTTCTTCCTCGTCGAGTCCTCGGTCCACCTCGAAGTGCGGCACGGCGACGTTCCGCTCTCGCGCGTCCACGCGATCGACCCCGCCACCGTCGGGATCCTCACCGCGGAGCCGGACCTCGACGGCTTCGACTTGCGCCGCGCGGTGTTCCTCGACACCGAGACGACGGGCCTCGCCGGCGGCGCCGGCACCGCCGCCTTCCTGATCGGGCTCGGCTGGGTCGAAGGGGAGCGGTTCCGCGTGCGCCAGTACTTCATGCGCGACTACCACGAGGAGGCGGCGCTCCTCCACGCGCTGGGCCTGGAGCTTGCGCACTTCGACCGCCTCGTGACCTTCAACGGGAAGATGTTCGACGTGCCCCTCCTCGATGCTCGCTTCCGCCTCAACCGCGGACGCTTCCCGCTGGGCGAGGCGCCGCACCTGGACCTCCTGCACCCCGCCCGCCGGCTGTGGAAGGCGCGGCTCGAGTCCTGCCGGCTGCAGTCGCTCGAGGCGCAGCTGATGGGCCTGCGCCGCACCGGCGACATCCCAGGCGAGGAGATCCCCCACGTCTACTTCGACTGGGTGCGCCGGCGCGACGCGCGCATGCTGGCGCGGGTCTTCGAGCACAACCGCCAGGACATCGTCTCGCTGGCAGCGCTCGCCGTGCTCGCCTGCCAGTGGGTGGAGGAGGGAGGGGCCGAGGACCCGCGCGACGTCTACAGCCTCGCGCGGGTGCTGGAACGCGCGAGGCTGTACGACCGCAGCGAGGCCGAGTACCGGCGGGCGCTCCGGCTGGGTCCCGGAACCCTCCGGGGCCCGGCGCTCCTTCGGCTGGCCTGGCGGGCCAAGCGGGCCGGGGAGCCCGAGCGGGCGGCCGCCCTGTGGGCCGAGGCGGGGGAGGCGGGCGAGGTGGAGGGCTGGCGTGAGCTGGCGATGCACCACGAGCACCGCAGCCGGGACCTGGGTCAGGCGCTCGTGGCGGTCGAGCGGGGGCTGCGCCTCGTCGAGGCGTCGCGCCGCCGGGACGTGCGCGCCTGGCACCTGGCCGAGGGGCTCGAGCGGCGGCAGCATCGGCTGCTGCGGAAGCAGGCGAAGCGGGGGGGGTGAGGGAAACGGACCGGGAGCGAACGGACCGGCTTTCCTCGGGGCTTTCGGAGGTCCCTCGCGTGCCCGCACGCTCGGGTCGGGGCACGCGAGGGGGTGCTAGATCTCCCGCTGCAGGAAGTCGACGAGGTCCTGGATGATGACCGGCTTCTTGAAGACCGCCATGCCCGATTTCTCGAAGGCGGGGATGAGAGGGGAGTGCGTGTAGCCGGTGAGGAGCCCGATCGGCAGCCCCGGGGACCGACGGCGCAGCGTGTCGGCGAGCTGCTTCCCGTCCTGCCCGGGCATGACGAGGTCCACGAGGGCGGCGTCGTAGCTGGCGGCCTCCGACTTCTCGAGGGCCTCCTCTGCGGAGGTGGCGGCATCCACCAGGAAGCCGTGGCGCGCGAGGGCCTTCGTCAGCATCTGTCCGATGCCGGGGTCGTCGTCCACCACGAGGATCCGCCGGGTGTCCTTCATGCGAGGGCGGGAATCGTAGCCGAGGCCGCCCCCCGCGTAAAGAAGCAAACGCATCGGTCCCGGGCCAGCCCGTCCGCCGCCAGGAAGGGGGCGGCGATCGGCTAGACTGCGGCGGATGACGACGCCGAAAGGACGGCAGCGCCTCGCCGACGCCCTCGGTCTCCTCGCCATCCTGCTCGTTCTCCTCGACCTGCTGCGCCCGTCGCTGCTGACGCTGCCCACCGTCACGGCCGGCGGCGACACGCCGTGCCACTATCCCACGGCGGTCTGGTTCCGCGACCAGCTCCTGCCGCAGCTTCGGCTGCACGGCTGGTACCCGGGAGCCTCGCTCGGGCACCCGCTCCTGCTCTACTACTTCCCCTTCCCGTTCGTCCTGATGTCGGTGCTGGCCCTCGTCGTCGGCATGCCGGTCGCCTTCAAGCTGGGCACGGCGCTCGGCGTCTTCCTGCTGCCCCTCCTCTGCTACGCCGCGTTGCGACTGGCGCGGCTCCCGTTCCCGGCTCCGCTCCTCGGGGCCGCGGCCGCGCTCGTGTTCCTCTTCGTCGAGGACACCCCCATCTGGGGCGGCACCGTCGCGAGCACGCTCACCGGGGAGTTCTCGTACACCTACGGCGTCGGCTTCGCCGTCCTCTTCCTGGGGGTCCTCTTCCGCGCCCGCGCCGACGGCCGTGGTCCCTGGGGCCCCGCCGCCGTGCTCGCGCTGACCAGCTACGCCCACGGCTATGCGGTGCTCTGGGCGGGCCTCACCGCGTCGGGCCTGCTCCTGTGCGACCCGGCGCCCCCGGCTGCCGGCGGGCGGCGGGCGTGGCATCCATTGGCCTGGCTCCTGGCCGTGGCCGTGCTGGCCTTTGCCCTCGCCGGCCCGGCCCTCCTGCCGATGCTCGCGGGGTGGGGCTGGACGACGCCCTACGGCGACGCATGGATCGACGTGACCACCCGGGGGATCCTGCCGCCCCTCCTCTGGCCCCTGCATCTCGCGGGCGGGGTCACCCTCGCCGTCGCGCTGGCCCGGTGGCTCCGCGGCCGCTCGTGCGACGGGCGTCTGCTCCTGCTCGGCTTCGGCTGCCTGGCCGGCGCGGCCCTCGCGTCGGGGGGGCCCGCCCTCGGCGTGATCGACGTGCGCTTCCTGCCGTTTGCGCAGCTCTCGCTCGCCCTCGCCGGGGCCTCGGGCCTCGGCCTCGCGCTCGCCCGGCTCCGCCTCGCCGACGCGGTGGCGGTGGGGCTCGTGCTGCTCGCGGCCGTGCACGGGGACTCGTCCTCGCGCTTCTTGCGCCACTGGGTCGACTGGAACTACTCGGGCCTCGAGGCGAAGGAGCTGTGGCCGGCGTGGAAGGAGCTGTCGGAGAGGATCCGGGGCGGTCCCGGCGACCCTCGGGTGGCGTTCGAGTACGGCCCCGTGCACGAGCGTGCCGGCTCCATCCGCATGCACGAGACCGTGCCCTTCTTCTCCGGCCGCTCGGGGATCGAGGGCGTCTACAACCAGTCGAGCACGACCACGCACCCCGTGTATTACCTCCTGTCGGAGCTCTACCCCTCGTCGCCGAACCCGTTTCGCAGCCGGACCTACTCCCGGTTCGATCCCGAAACCGGGCTCGCCCGCCTGCGACTCCTCAACGTGGGCCAGATCGTCGCCGTCAGCCCGCGCCTCGTCTCCGTCCTCGACGGGCGCCCCGAGGTCGAGCGGGAGGCGGTCATCCCGCCTTACACGCTGTTCCGCCTCGCCGACCCGGGGCCCGGCTACGTCGAGCCCCTCGCCTTCGAGCCCGTCCGGTCGTCTCCGTCCCGGTGGCGCGACCAGGCGTTCCACTGGTTCTCCCGCAAGCCCCCCAACCGGGCGCTGCTGGTCTTCACCGACGACCCGCGTTTCACGCGGGTGTCCGTCGACGCGTGGGCTCCGCCTCCCGAGGCCCCGCTGCCGGGAGGCGTTGCGGTGACGGCGAACGTGGAGCCCGAGGAGATCCGCATCACGACGAGCCGGCCGGGCCACCCGCTCCTCGTGAAGGTCTCCTACCACCCGCGCTGGCGGGCGGAGGGTGCGGACGGGCCGTACCTCGCCTCGCCCGGCTTCATGCTGCTGGTGCCCCGGCAGCGCGACGTGCGGCTCACGTACGCCGCCCGGACGTGGTCCGACTGGCTCGGGCTGGGCCTGGCGGCGGGCGCCCTCGCGGCCTGGGCGGCACGGTCCTGGCGGCGCCGCCGAGGGACGGCCGAGCCGCCCGAAGACGAGCGGCCCCGGCCGGGCCGTCGGCTCCTCGGCCTCCTGCCGATCGGACTCGCGCTGGCGCTCGGCGCCCTGCGGCTGCTCCCGCCCCCCTCGCGCTCCGGGGAGATCGACGCGGCCGACGGCCTCGCCTCGCGCGCCTACTCGGAGGAACGCTGGGAGGAAGCCGCCGAGTACGCGCGCCACGCGGTCGACCTCCTTGCGCCGACGGACCCGCGGCGGGCCGGGCTCCTGTGCGTCCGTGGCGAGGCGCTCCTGCGGGCCGGCCACCCCAGGGAGGCGATCGAGCCGTTCGCCCTGGTCGTCGAGGGCGCGGCCGGTCCGCACCGGCCCCAGGCCCTGTACTCGGGTGCGCTGGCGCGCGAGACCGCGGGCGACGTCGAGGGCGCCGCGGAGTGGCGGCGCCGCCTCGTCGCGGAGCACGCGGAGACGCCGTGGGCGCGGCGGGCCGTGCCCACGCTCGATGAGGCCGGGCGGAGGTGATCGCCCGCGGCCACCGGTGGCGGGAGTGCTAGACTCTACCGGCCGTCGTTTCGAAGGGCACCGGGCGGCGGGCTCGCCGCACTCCCGGCCCGCCTTGGGGGAAGGGGATGAGGAAGCGTGACGTCGTCGCGGGGCTGATCACCCTCCTGTTCCCGGCGTCGCTTCACGGCGAGGGGGTGGCGGTCGACCACCGCGCCGTGGGCTGCGTCGTCGCCGGCAAGTACCCCCGCCTGACGGCGTGCTTCGCGCCCGCCTCCCAGCTCGCACGGGGCCGCGTCTATTTCCGCGTGGCCGGCGGGGCCCCGGACTGGTACTACGTCGAGATGAAGCTGGAGGCGCCCTGCCACTCGGGTGTCCTTCCCCGGCCGAAGAAGGAGCTCGTCGGGCGCCAGATCGAGTACTACGTCGACGCCCTCGACCGGTCCTTCGGGGAGAGCCGCAGCCGCGAGACCCGGGCCCTGGTGGTCGGGAGCCCGGCCGAGTGCGCGTCGAAGGTGCCGGTGGCGTCGATGCTCGACAGCGCGACGGTCGCCGTCTTCCCGGGCCTGCCTGCCGGCTTCGCCGGCGCCGCGGCCGGCATCGGCGCGGGGGCCACGGCGGCGATGGTGGTCGGCGGGGCGGGGATCGTCGGCGGAGGTGTCGCGCTCGCCAGCGGGTCGGCCAGCGAGGGAGGAGGCGGCACGACGACGACCACGGTGCCGCCACCCACGACGACCACTCTGCCGCCCGTGACGACGACCACCACCACGCTGGCGGCGGGCTTCAACCCGGTGTTCAAGGTCTTCCAGGGCGGGACGCTGGTGGAGGGAGACACGGTCGCGGGGACCGAGCCTCTCCAGCTGGTCTTCGACATGTGCGAATCGACGGGCCCGTTGCTGCTGCGGTACTCGGTCGAGGTGGACGGCGTCCAGGCGACGGCCGGCTGCCACTCCTCGATCACGTTCACGACCGCGTCCTTCACGCCCAGCGCGTCGAGCGATGTCCACCGCTCGGTGGCGCCGCGCAGCTACGCGGTCACCATGACGGTCCGCTCCGAGTCGCCGAACAACAACCCGAAGTCCAGCCGCTCGCTCGTGGTGCAGGTGAACCCGTCGACTTCCGGGGGCTGCAGCGGCGACAAGACGGGCCCGGTGGTGAGCTTGCTCAAGCCGGCCGACGGCAGCGTCTACCCCAGCCCGGTCTCCTACCCCGTGAGCTTCGAGGCCTCGGCGAGCGACGCCACGACCGGGAACAACGGCGTCGCCTTCGTCGAGTACAAGATCAACTACGGCAAGGCCGACCAGAAGATCCTCGGCCCGGTGACGAGCGGGAGCCCGTGGCCCCTGACCTGGACCGAGACCGAGGTGAACGCCTACCTGGCGGGCAAGTGCGCGAAGTTCCTCGACGTGCAGGCGTACGCGACGGACACCTGCGGCAACGCCAGCATCACGCCGGCCATCCTCGTCATCGTGAACAACACAACGGGGAGCTGCACGCCGGACACGGGCCCGACGGCGTCCGCGGCGGGCGCGTCGATCGTGAGCGACCTCGGCGTGCCGGCGGGCGCCGGCCAGGTGATCGTGAACGGGGAGGCGACGTTCCCGCGCGTCGGCCGCAGCCCCCTCGCCGTCCGGCTGGTGCCGGGCGAGAACCGCCTGGAGGCGACGCTCGTCGAGGCCCGCGGCGGCGGGACCTGGCGCTTCGAGCTCGGCGCGATCCCGGGGTTCCGAGCGGAAACCCTCCGCGTGGTGGCGGGAGACGTCGTGCAGCTCGCGGCCGACTCGGTGACCTTCCGGCTGCGCGGCCGATCCGGCGAGCGGATCGTCCTCGCCTTCCGGGCCGAGCCCTAGCGCAGGGCCGACTCCATCTCCGCCACGATCGCGTCGGCCGCCGCCCCCGGGTCCGCGGCCTCGGTGATCGGCCGGCCCACGACGAGGTAGTCCGCACCCGCCGAGAGCGCGGCGGCCGGGGTCGCGGGCCGGGCCTGGTCGCCGGGGGCCGCGCCCGCCGGGCGGATGCCGGGGGTGACGATCAGGAAGTCGCGCCCGCAGGCCTCGCGGATCATGCCGACCTCCTGGGGAGAAGCCACGACGCCGTCCGTCCCCGCGTCCTTGGCGAGCTCCGCCAGCCGGCGCACGGACTCCACGACCGACCCGTTGACCCCGATCTCGTCGAGCGTCTCGTCGTCGTGGCTGGTGAGGATGGTGATGGCGAGCAGGCGCGTTCCCATCGCGGGCAGCGCGCCCACCGCCGCCTCCATCATCGCCCGGCCCCCGAGGCCGTGGACGTCCACGAGCGACACGCCCAGGCGCGAGGCGCTCGCCACGGCCCCGGCGACGGTGTTCGGGATGTCGTGGTACTTGAGGTCGAGGAAGACCTTCTCACCCCGGCCGACGATCTCGCGCACGAGCTCCGGGCCGGCCGCGGTGAACAGCTGGTTGCCCACCTTGAACAGGCCCACCCGGCCGGACAGCCGGTCCACGAGGACGCGCGCGGCGTCGGCCTTCGGCACGTCGAGGGCCACGATGAGACGGTCGCGGGCTTTCATGGTCACACTCCCGTGTCGCGGGGCCGGGGCAGCCCCGGGTACTCGAGCGTCCCCACCACGGCGTTGACGTCGTCCTCGCCGTGGCGCTCGAGGTAGGTGCTCAGGTCCGCGAGGATCCGCCCGTACACGCCCGGGTCCACGAAGTTCGCGGTGCCGATCTGGACGGCGCGGCAGCCCGCGACCAGGAACTCGAGCGCGTCCGCCGCGGAGGTGATGCCGCCGATGCCGATCACCGGGATCCGGACCGCCCGCGCCGCCTGCCACGCCATCCTCACCGCCACCGGCCGGATGGCCGGGCCGGAGAGGCCGCCGGTGCCGAAGCCGAGCCTCGGGCGGCGCGCCTCCACGTCGATCGCGAGGCCGAGGAGCGTGTTGATGCACGACAGCGCGTCCGCCCCGGCCTCCTCGGCGGCGCGGGCGAAGACCGTGATGTCGCCGACGTTGGGCGAGAGCTTGGGGATGACGGGGAGCCGGGTCGCCTTGCGGACCGCCGCCACCACCTCGTGGGTCAGAAGCGGGTCGCCCCCGAAGGCCATGCCGCCCTTCTCGACGTTCGGGCAGGAGATGTTGATCTCGAGGCCGGCGATCCCGGGGGCGCCGTCGCACACGCGGGACACCTCGGCGTACTCGTCCACCGTCTCCCCGCACACGTTCACGAGGAGGGCGGTGTCGTGCCTCGCCATGCGGGGGAGGACGTCCCGCACGAAGGCGCTTATCCCGACCCCCTGGAGGCCGATCGCGTTGAGGAGGCCGGAGGGCGTCTCCACGATGCGCGGGGTGGGGGCACCGTCGCGGGGCTCCATGTAGAGGCCCTTCGAGACGATCCCGCCGAGGACCGAGAGGTCGAGGACGTTCTCGTACTCGACGCCGTAGCCGAACGTGCCCGAGGCGGCGATCAGCGGGTTCTTGAAGCGGATCCCGGCGATCTCGACCGCGAGGTTCACCGCGGCCCTCCCGGCGACGCGGCGGCCACGCGGCGGGCGCGCGACTCGTCCTCGTCCGGCCAGACCACCCGGGCCGCGTCGAAGACGGGCCCCTCGGTGCACGCGCAGCGGTACTTCCAACGCGACTCGTCCTCACCCTGGACGCGGACGACGCAGCCGAGGCAGGTGCCGATCCCGCAGCCCATCCAGGGGTCGAGGCTGACCTCCGCGGAGAGCCCCCGAGCGGCCGCGAGGCGCGCGACGGCGCGCATCATCGCTTCGGGGCCGCAGGCGTAGAGGCGCACCGGCCCGGCCGCGGCGCCGAGGTGGGCCTCGAGGGGAGCGGTGACGAGGCCGCGCTCGCCGAGGCTGCCGTCCTCGGTGGCCGGCACGACGAGGAGGCCGTCCCCCCGGAGGGGGTCGAGGAGCGGCAGGTCGGCGGCCGTGCGACCGCCGTAGAAGAGGCGGGCGCGGCCGCCCGCGCGCCGCAGCTCCTCGCCGAGGAAGCGGAAGGGGGCGACACCGTAGCCGCCGGCCACCAGCAGGGCCTCGACGCCCGGGGACGGGGGAGTGAAGGGGTGCCCCAGCGGGCCGAGACACAGGGCCACGTCGCCCGGCGCCATCGCGCACAGGGCCCGGGACCCCTGGCCGATCGCCTTCACGAAGAGGGTGAAGGTCTCGCGCCCGGGGTCCGCCGAGAGGATCGAGAAGGGACGGCGCAGCGGCGGCTCGGCGGACGTGCCGGCCTTGATCATCACGAACTGGCCGGGCCGCGCGTCGCGGGCGGTCTCCGGGTGGCGAAAGGTGAGCAGGAAGTGGAGCCCCCCGAGGCCCTCCCGGTGGACGAGAGGCACGGTGCGGTTGGCGGGCATCGAGGCGATCATACCCGCCCCCGACGGGGGCGTCGACCGCAGCCGCCGCGAATCGGATACGCTCTCGGGTCGTGCGGAGGAAGACCCTGGGCAGCGCGGGCATCGCCGCCTCGATCGGGGCGATCGCCTTGTGCACGCTCACCCTCTACCTGAACCCCGGGCTCGAGCTCCGCCGCGAGGCCCCGGCGCTCGTCCTCTGCTTCTTCCTGCCGTGGGCCGCGCTGGGCACGGTCGCGCTCGTCCTCCTGGCCGCCGTGGCCACCGCCGTGCGCTGGTGGCCCCGCCCGTTCCGCCCCGTCATCGCCGGCCGGCCCTTCTTCGCCTCGCTCGCCTTCGTCGCCCTCGCGGTGGCGGGCACGCTGTACTGGCACAACCTCCTCGCCTACCGCCACGCCCTGCCCCTCGAGGCCCTGCGGTCGCTCGCCGTCTCCGCCGTCGCGGTGAGCGGTGCCGCGGTGGTCTTCTTGGCCATCGGCCTCGACATGGCCTTGTTCCCGCGCCACGAGCGCCCCCTCGCGGCGGCGCTCGCGGTCCTGGCCCCCGGCCTGGCGCTGGCGGTGCCGCTCGCCCTGCGGCCGGTGCCGGTGCCGGTGCCGCCGCCGGTTCCGGTGCAGCTCGACGCCGGCCCCCCGGCGCGGCGCGTCGTCGTGGTGGGAATCGACGGCCTGTCCCCGGCGAGCCTCTCGCCGCCGGCCGGCGGTGGCGTTCCGGCCTTCGCCCGCCTCGCGCGCCGGGGCGCCTTCGGGCCGCTCGCGACGGTGCGGCCCGCCGAGGGCCCCCCGGTGTGGACGACGCTCATGACCGGACGCCTGCCGCGGGACCACGGGGTGCGCAGCGGGTCGAGCTACCGGCTGCGGGGCTCCGACAGCGAGTGGACGCTGCTTCCCAAGGGAACGCTGGTGGGCGTGCTCGAGCGCGCTGGCCTCGTGTCCCGCCGCCCCGCCGCCTCCACCTCGAGGCGGTGCCGCGCCCTGTGGAACGTCCTCGACGCCTTCGGCATGCCCACCGGCCTCGTGCGGGTCTGGGGCACGCACCCGCCCGAGGCCATTCGCGGCTTCGTGGTCTCCCCGTACTTCCACCTCCTCCGCGACGACCCGGCGCGGGCCGCGGGCACGGTCTTCCCCCGCGACCTGCTCGCCGAGATCGCCGCGCGCGCCGTGGGGCCGCGGGACCTCGACCCCGCCCTCCTCGCGGACCTGGCGGACCCGGAGCCGCCCGCGACGACGGCGCTCGAGGACCCGCGGCTTCGCGGGCTGGCCGAGGACGCCCTGGCCCCCGACCTGACCTACTCCCGGGCCGCAGATGTGCTGCGCCGGGCCTACTCCCCCTCGCTCCTCGTGATCTCGTTCCACGGCTACGACCTCGCGGGGCACGTGTTCTACCGTTACGCGCACCCCGAGGCCTTCGGCGACGTGGCCTCCACGGAGGCGCGCCACTACGGGCGCGTGCTGGAGCGATACGCCGCCCTCCTCGAGCGCTGGGTCGGGGACGTCGAGCGGGACCTCGGCCCCGGGGACGTGCTCGTGGTCCTCTCGGGCTACGGCCTCACGCCGACACCGCTGTGGCGCCGCCTGGTGGGCACGCTGACCGGGACCGCCGTCGGCGCCGCCTCCCACGGGGGCGCACCCGACGGCGTCCTGCTCCTCGCCGGCGAGGGGATCCGGCCCGGGGCTATCCCCCAGGACGCCTCGGTCCTCGACGTGGCCCCGACGCTCCTCTACCTGCTGGGGCTCCCCGTGGCCCGCGACATGGAGGGCCGGGTCCTGACCGAGATCCTCGAGCCCGCTTTCGCGCAGCAGCACCCCGTCACCTTCATCCCCAGCTACGAGGGCCTCGCGGTGGCCCCGGCCGTCCCCGGCGCGGCTCTCGACGACCTGCCGCCGCTCTCGGAGGAGCTTCGTTGAGGCCGCGGCTGGTCCTCTTCGACATCGACGGGACGCTGCTCTCCGCCGGAGGGATCTCGGCCCGGGCCCTCGAGGCGGCCCTCGTGGAGACCTTCGGCACCGCCGGGCCGGCCGCCGGCTTCGACTACTCCGGCAAGACGGACCCCCAGATCGTGCGCGAGCTGATGCGCGGGGCCGGCCTCGGCGACGCGGCCATCGACGAGCTCCGCCCCCTCGCCCTGGAGCGCTACTCCTCGCGCCTGGCGGACTGGATCCGGCCGGAGCACGTGCGGCCGAAGCCGGGCGTCCTCGCCCTGCTCGAGTCGCTCGAGCGGCAGCCGGGCGTCCGGCTCGGCCTGCTCACCGGCAACCTCGAGCCCTGTGCCCGCCTGAAGCTCGAGCCGATCGGTGCGAACCGCTTCTTCGACTTCGGGGCCTTCGGCTCGGACGACGAGGACCGCTACCGGCTGCCCGTGGTCGCGCTCGCCCGGGCGCGCGACGCGACCGGCGTCGCATTCGAGGGGGAGGACACGGTTATCGTCGGGGACTCGGTCCACGACGTCCTGTGCGGCCGCGAGGTCGGGGTGCGCGCGGTGGCGGTGTCGACGGGGAAGACGCCGCCCGCGACCCTCGCTGAGGCTTCCCCGGACGCGCTCGTCCCGGACTTCTCGGACACGGCCGCCGGCCTCCTCGCCATCCTCGGCTGACGGCGCCGTGGGGCGTCCCCGTCGCGGGGTGCTTGTCCGCGGGGGTGCGCCGCGGTAGCATGCGCCCGCCTTGGCGAGTGTCACCCTGATGGACGCGGGCCGCATGGCCCGGACCCTCTCGCGCATCGCGCACGAGATCCTGGAGCGTCATCCCGACGTGAAGCGCCTCGCCCTCGTCGGCGTGCGCAGGGGCGGGGTGCCTCTCGCTCGGAGGCTCGCCCGCCTCATCGGCGAGGCGGCGGGTTCGGCGCCCGTCCTCGGCGCCCTCGACATCTCGCTCTACCGGGACGACTTCACGAGCCTCGCGGCGCAGCCCATCACGAAGGGCACCGACATCCTGTTCTCGATCGACGCGCGCACCGTCGTCATCGTGGACGACGTGCTCTTCACCGGGCGCACGGTCCGCGCCGCCCTCGACCAGCTCATCGACTTCGGCCGCCCGGCGCGCATCGAGCTCGCCGTCCTCGTCGACCGGGGCCACCGCGAGCTGCCGATCCGTGCCGACTACGTCGGGCGGACGCTCGCGACCGCCCGCGAGGAGGCCGTGCAGGTGCTCCTGCGCGAGGAGGACGGACGGGACGAGGTGGTGCTGGTGAAGCCGGACCCGCCGACGAAGCCGCGCCGCGCCCCGCGCCCCGCGCCGCGGAGGAAGCGATGAGCTTTCCCCACCGGCACCTCCTGGGGATCGAGCCCCTCGAGCCGCCGGAGATCCAGACGATCCTCGACACCGCGGACGGCCTGAAGGAGATCCTGGACCGGCCGATCAAGAAGGTCCCGGCGCTGCGGGGCAAGACGGTCATCAACCTCTTCTACGAGGCCTCGACCCGCACCCGCTCGTCCTTCGAGGTGGCGGAGCGCGTGCTGTCCGCGGACTCGCTGTCCATCGCGACCGCGGCGTCGAGCGTGACGAAGGGGGAGACCCTCCTCGACACCGCGAAGAACCTCGAGGCCATGAACCCGGACATGGTCGTCATGCGGCACTCGAGCTCCGGGGCCCCGCACTTCCTCGCCCGCCACTGCCGCTTCGCGGTCGTCAACGCGGGCGACGGCGCGCACGAGCACCCGACGCAGGCGCTCCTCGACGCGCTCACCATGCGGCAGAAGAGGGGGCGGCTCAAGGGCCTGCGGGTCGCCATCGTCGGGGACATCCTCCACAGCCGGGTGGCCCGCTCGAACCTTCTGCTCCTCTCGAAGATGGGGGCCTCGGTCGTGCTCTCCGCCCCGCCCACCCTCGTCCCGCTCGGGATCGAGCGGATCGCCCCCGTCACGTACCGGATCGACGAGGCGGTGGAGGGCGCGGACGTGATCATGATGCTGCGCATCCAGCTCGAGCGGATGTCGGGCGGCTTCTTCCCGACGACCCGGGAGTACCACCGCCACTTCGGGCTGACCGAGGAGCGGGTGCGGCGGGCGAAAAAGGACGTGCTCATCATGCACCCCGGGCCCATGAACCGCGGGGTCGAGATCGCGAGCGAGGTGGCGGACGGACCGTACTCGGTCATCCTCGACCAGGTCACGAACGGGGTGGCGGTGCGGATGGCGGTGCTGTACCTGCTCCTCGGCGGGAGCGCGGAGGCGGCGTCATGAGCCGGCTGCTGCTGAAGGGGGGGCGGGTGATCGACCCCGCCCAGGGCAAGGACGCGGTCCTCGACGTCATGATCGCGGAGGGGACGATCGAGGAAGTCTCTCCGCGCGTCCAGCCGCGGGGGGCACAGGTCCTCGAGATGAAGGGCCTCGTGGTCTGCCCGGGCTTCATCGACCTGCACACGCACCTGCGGGAGCCCGGGCGCGAGGACAAGGAGACGATCGCCACCGGCACCCGCGCCGCCGCCGCCGGCGGCTTCACCGCGGTGTGCGCGATGCCGAACACCGACCCCGTGAACGACACGGCGGGGATCACGCGCGCGATCGTGGAGAAGGCGCGGGCCGAGGGCGCGGTGCGGGTCTACCCGATCGGGGCCATCACCCGCGCTCAGCGGGGCGAGGAGCTCGCGGAGTACGGTGACCTGAAGGAGGCGGGCTGCGTGGCCGTCTCCGACGACGGCCGGCCCGTGGCGAGCGCCCGGATGATGCGGCGGGCGCTCGAGTACGCGAAGGCGTTCGACCTCGTGGTGATCGACCACTGCGAGGAGCCGACGCTGGCCGAGAAGGCGTGCATGAACGAGGGGCCGGTCTCGACCCACCTCGGCCTGCGCGGCCAGCCGGCGGCGGGCGAGGCGATCATGGTCGAGCGCGACATCCTGCTGGCCGAGCTCACCGGCGGGCGCCTGCACGTGGCCCACGTCTCGGCCGCGGCCTCGGTCGACGCGGTGCGGCGCGGCCGGGCCCGCGGGGTCAGGGTCACGGCCGAGGTCACGCCCCACCACCTCTTCCTGACCGACGAGGCGGTGCGGGAGACCGAGTACGACACCAACACCAAGATGAACCCGCCCCTGCGGTCCGAGACCGACCGGCAGGGGGTCCTGGCCGGCCTCCAGGACCGCACGATCGACTGCATCGCCACCGACCACGCGCCGCACACCGTGGACGACAAGAAGGTGGAGTACGACCAGGCCGCCAACGGGATCGTGGGGCTCGAGACGGCGGTCGCCCTGTGCCTCGACCGGCTGGTCGGCGCCGGCCTCGTCGAGCTCCCGCACCTCGTCGCGCTCCTCTCGACGAACCCGGCGCGCGTGCTGGGCCTGCCCGGTGGAACGCTCGCCCCCGGCTCGCCCGCGGACGTCACGATCCTCGACCTCGGCCGGAAGCGCCAGGTCGAGCCCGCGCGGTTCGAGAGCCGGAGCCGCAACACGCCCTTCGGGGGGTGGATCCTGAAGGGCTGGCCGGCGATGACCATCGTCGGCGGGCGCGTGGCCTGGAAGGACGCTCGCTAGTCCCGCACCAGCGCCTCGCCCGCAGGGGGAGAAGGCAGGGCGCGCACGCCTCACCGCCGCTGGTCGGCGGCGAGGACGGCCGGGTCGAGCCCCTCGACCGGCTGGCCGACCGGGGCGAGGGGCGCCTCGGCCACCTTCGCGCCGAGGAAGAAGGCGAGCTGTACGTCCTCGACGTCCGTCCCCGCGCCCAGGCAGGCCGTGGGCACACCGGCACGAGCGAAGCTCAGGCGGCTCGAGGGGTGACAGTTCCCCTCGTCCGGGAGCGCCTCCGGCGCCACCGTGCGCTCCTGGGCCTCCGCGAGCGTGCGAATCCAGCCATCGAGGGATGACCTGCCGAGGCCGATCACCGGCACCTCGCGCGGGTGTCCCTGCAGGCCCGCCCCGTCGAGATCGAGGTGGGCGACGAAGCGCTCCACCGGGGCCGGGGGCCTGCTCGCCAGGAGCGTTGCGCCGGGGAGCCCCTGCTGCTCGTCCACCACCGCCGCGAACAGGACGGACCGCCGTGGCTGCCGGGGCAGCGCGGCGAACGCCTCGGCCACTGCCAGCAGGGCGGCCAGGCCCGCCGCGCCGTCGAAGGCCCGGCTGAGGTGCGCGGAATAGACGACCGCCTCGCGGTGCAGCTCGGGGTCGCGGCCCTCCAGGCGTCCGATGACGTTCGCGCTGCGCTTGTGGCCTCCGAACTCGATCGCCTGCTCCCACGATTCACCCGCCGCGCCGGGCGCGAGCCCGATCGCCTCGAGGCGGGACGACAGGTAGGCGCGCACGAGACGGTCCCCCGCCGACCCCGGCGCATGGTCCCTCAGCTCATCGCTCGAGAGGAAGCGGACATCGGCCCGCATCCTGCCTGCCTGGATCGCGCGCGCCGCGGTCCTCTCCTCGTCCGTCAGGATGGCCGGTCGGATCATGGCCAGCCCGGCCGCGGTGGCGGCCGCCAAGGTACCTGCCAGCAGGAGGCGCATCGTTCGCTCCCCTCACTTTTTCCTAGACGAGTCTCAAGTGACGTGTCATATTATGCAGTGTAACTGGCTGTCAAAACAAGATTCTTCCAGTTGAGACTGCAAGAGACTTCCGGTACAGTATCCGTGTTTCGTATAGGGAGTGATCAATGGCAGTTGCAGCCCTGACCCCAGGTCGAAACTCCATCCTCGCGCCCTTCACGGTGTTCATCCCGGGAGGGCGTTTCCTCATGGGCTCGGAGGAGGGCCGGCCGGACGAGCGGCCGGCTCACGAGGCAGAGGTGCGTCCCCTGCGCATGGGCCGCGCACCCGTGACCAACATGGAGTACGCCTGGTTCCTCGCCGCGGGTCGGGCGCCTGAGCCGCCGTGGTGGAGGGACTCCGCGTTCTGGGATCCCCAGCAGCCCGTGGTGGGGGTGACCTGGTTCGAGGCGATGGCCTACTGCTACTGGCTCGGGGAGACGCTCGGCGGCCACTGGCGCCTTCCCACGGAAGCGGAGTGGGAGCACGCGGCCCGCGGCGGCCTGCAGGGAGCCGCGACGCCCTGGGGCTGGGGCGTGCCGCACGGCGAGGTGCCGGAGCCGCCGCTCTCGGGTCCGTGGCCGGTGGGTCGGGGAACGGCCAACGGCTACGGCCTGCTGGACGTGGGCACGGTCGTCCACGAGTGGTGCCACGACTGGTATGCCGCGGACGCGTACCGCGCGACGCGCCGCTACGACCCGCGGGGGGCGGAGTCGGGCGAGAGGCGCGTGACCCGGGGCGGCTCCTGGCGACGCCACGTGGGCGACGTCCTCCTGTCGGCCCGCGGGGGCCTGCCTCCCCAGACGCGCGCCGCCGACTTCGGCTTCCGAGTGGCCCGCGAGGTCCCGTGATCGCATCGCGCCGGCCCAACGGGCCGAACGGTGTGGAGCGTCGCCGGGCTCCCCGGCTCGAGCCGGGGGACCTGTCGGAGCCGGTGCTCGTCGTCGGCTCGCGGCTCGTCAACATCGGGCCCGGGGGCCTCATGCTCGAGGCCCCGGTCCCCCTCGCCCCGGACTCGACGGTTCACCTGCGCCTCGTGGTGGGCGGAGAGCGCGCCGACGTCGACGCCACGGTGCGCGAGTGCGTGCCGCGCTCGCATGGGCGCCGTCGGGCGTGGGGCGTGGGCGTTCAGTTCGTGGAGCTCGATGCGACCGCGCGGGCGCGCCTGGAGCGCGCCCTGGGGCCCCGGGCGAAGGGGCGGGCCTAGGGCCGGGGCCAGTGCGGCGGCCAGTCCCCGGGCCGCGGGTCCGGGAGGCGGCGCGCCCGCTCGAGCGCTTCTTCCCAGCTCTCCCGCACCCGCGAGGGCGAGTTCTCCCGCTGGACGAAGCGCGCCGCCGCCGCCCCGAGCGTCCGCCGGGTGTCGGGCTCGGCGGCGAGGCGCAGAATCGCGCGGGTGAGCTGGCTCCCCTCGTCGGTCATCCCCACCCTCACGACCGCGTCCTGCGGCAGCTCCGCCTGATGCTCGAGGTCGGAGATGATCGTGGGGCGGCCTTGGGCGAGCACGCGCAGCAGCGCGGCGGAGGTCTCGCGCGCGGTGGGATAGCGCAGGTGGGCCACGACGTCGGCCGCCTCGATGTGGGCCGCGAGATCGCCGAGCGGCACCCGACCGGTCACGACCGTCCGCCCGAGCACGCCGACGCGGTCGAGCGTGGCCTCGAGCCGGGCCGGGTCGGGGACCGGCCCCACGAGGAGCAGGCGGACCCGGCCGTCCCGGGCCGCGGCCGCCGCCACCGCCCCCCCCACGGCCTCGATGCGCTTCTCCCGGGTCAGCAGGCCGAACGCGCCCACGACCACGTCCTCCGCCCCGAAACCGAGGCGTGAGCGCAGGGCCTGCACGGCCCGCGCGTCGACGGGCTCGGCCACGGCCGGCATCGCCACGCGCAGGACGTGGGCCCCGGGCACCTCGGCGCGGACCGCGTCGGCCATGAAGGCGTTGTGGACGGCCACCGCTCGCGAGGCCTCGACCGGGATGCGGAAGAGCGGGTACGCATAGGGCAGGAGGTCGCCGACCGTCCCCAGGTGCGCCTCGAACAGCCTCTCGCCGCGCCCGGGGTACGAGTACTCGAGCTCGGCCCGCCACGCGTCGAGCGGGGCTCGGGCGGCCTCGCGCGCGGCGGTGCTCCCCGGGTCGGCCCGCCACGCGCGCACGGGCCCCGCCTCGAGGAACTGCGCCGCCCGCGCGTGGTGGAGGACGAGGTCGTGGAGCACGAGCAGGCCGGGGACCCGGGACAACACGGCGTAGAGGAAGTCGTGGGCGGGCCCGTTGCCCATCTGGTGGACCACGAGGTCGTACGCGCGCGCGCGGTGCCGGTCGGGAAGCGCGGACGCGGGGTGCAGGGGCACGCCCGCGGGGAGGCGGCCGGCGTCCGCCTCCGCCTGGGCGCAGAACAGCTCGATCTCGTGCCGGGGCGAGAGCAGCGCGAGCACGTCGGCCGCGTAGTCGGCCACGCCGGTCGGGACGGGGGGCAGGGGCGAGACGAAGGCGAGACGCAAGGCCCGAGGTCCCCCTAGGGACGCCCGGCTCCGGGCGTGCCCGCCCCGGCGGCGAGCGTCTCCAGCCGTCGGCCGATCGCCTCGAGCCGCCGGTCGAAGGCCTCCAGCAGCAGCTCCGACCGGGTGGTGGCGAGCGCGGTCGCCACGCGGTCGCGCGCGTCCACGACCGGCTGCACGCGCTGCGCGTAGGCCACGAGCGCGCCCGCCAGCTCGCGCAGCCGGCGGTGCAGCTCGTCCGCCTGCGCGAGGTACGCGTTCAGCAGCTGGACGAGGGCGGCGTTGAAGGCCTCCTGCCGCTCGAGGGCCGGCGCCACCGCGTCCCACGCGCGCTGCCGCAGGGCGCCCCCGAGGCCCCCCCGGGGCGGGCGCTGGGGAGCGGGCCAGAGCGCGTTCAGCCGCTCGAGCCGCTCGCGGACCTCCGGGGCCGCCTCCGCGGGCAGCGTGAACCCGGACAGCCGGTCGATGGCCGCCAGGACCTCCGCGTAGGCGGCTTCCTCCTCGGCGAGACGCGTGCGGAGGGCCTCGAGTGCGGGGTGCTCGGTCTGGTCGGGCATCTGAGGCCTCTTCGACCCGCTACGACCGCTTGTCCGCGCGGGCGGCCAGGTAGGCGAGCACGATCTCGTCGAGCGAGAGGTCCTCGGAGCGCAGCTCCACGGGCGGGGCGAACCGGCCGCGCTTGACCTCGAGGATCATCGCCTTGTGCTGCTCCTCCATGAGCCGGCCGATCGCCGCCTCGGCGTCGGCGTCGCGGGCGAGCTCGGCGTAGGGCAGGCGGCGGGAGGCGAGGATCTCGCCGCCCTTGTAGATCAGCGTCTCGATCAGGGGGTTGACCTTGCCCTTGTCCTCCGTCTGGACGTGGTAGACGAGGCCCCGGTACTTGACGTCCGTGTTGAACCCCGTGATCACGGCGAGATTGTCGCATAATGGCCGCCCCGGGCGCTCCGGCCCGGAGAGCCCGATGCCAGAGACTGCCCGGCCCGAGCCCCCCGACGATCGCGTTCCCCTGTTCGGCACCTGGCGGGCGATCCACGCGGCGGTCGCCGTCTGCGCCCTCGTCGTGATGGCCCTGCTCGCCCTCTTCTCCCGGTGGCCGTTCTGAGCGCTCCCCTCACCGCGCTCGCGCCCGCCGACTGGATCGTGCTGGCCGTGTACGTGGTTGGCATCGTGGCCTTCGGGATGTGGGTGGGGCGGGGCACGCGGGGCATCTCCGACTTCTTCCTCGCCGGCCGCGAGATGCCGTGGTGGGCGGCGGGGCTCTCGGTGATGGCCACCCAGGTCAGTGCCATCACGTTCGTCGGCACGACCGGCCAGGCCTACACGAAGGGCATGAGCTTCGTGGCCTTCTACTTCGGCCTGCCCTTCGCGATGATCGTCCTCTCGCTGACCCTCGTGCCCTTCTTCTACCGCGCCGGGGTCTTCACCGCCTACCAGTACCTGGAGCGGCGCTTCGACTCGCGCACCCGCACGCTCACCAGCCTGTTGTTCCTCGTCTCGCGGGGGCTGGCGGTGGGCGTGACGCTCTACGCGCCCTCGCTCGTCCTCTCGGTGATCCTGGGCTGGAGCGAGGCTGCGACGATCGCGCTCATGGGCGGGACGACGATCGTCTACGTCGTCTACGGCGGCAACCGCTCGGTGATCTGGACCGACGTCGTGCAAATGGGCCTCATCTGGCTCGGCATCTTCCTCTGCGTCGGCGTCGCGGTCGCGCAATTGCCGGCCGGATTCGGAGTGCGCGACGCGCTGGCCCTCGCCCAGGCCTCGGGGCGCCTGGAGACGATCGACACGTCCTTCGACCCCACGCGGCCGTATACGCTGTGGAGCGGGCTCTTCGGGGGGATGTTCCTCGCGATGGCCTACTTCGGGTGCGACCAGAGCCAGGTCCAGCGCTACCTCTCGGGCCGCACCCTCACCGAGAGCCGGCTGTCGCTCCTCTTCAACGCCTTCCTCAAGGTCCCGATGCAGTTTCTCATCCTGCTCACGGGCGTCCTGGTGTTCGTGTTCTTCCACTTCCACGAGACGCCGCTCCTGTGGAACCGCGCGGAGCTGGCGATGCTCGAGGCGAGGGCGGACCCGGCCGTGCTCGGGCCGGTGCGGGTGGAGGTCGAAGCGGCGCACGGCGCGAGGCGCGCCGCTGCCGAGGCGTTCGCCGCCGCCCGCCGGGAGGGGAGGGACGCGGGGGAGGCGCGCCGTGCGTACGTCGGGACCCAGCAGCGCCTGGAGGCGGCGGAGGCGGAGGTCCGCCGGCTCGCCGGGGTCGTCTCGGGGGCGCCGGTCAACGACGTCAACCACGTCTTCCCGAGCTACGTCGTCTCCCAGCTTCGCGGGGGGCTGGCCGGGCTCGTGATCGCGGTGATCTTCGCGGCCGCGATGTCGACCCTGGCGGGCGAGTTCAACTCGCTCGCCACCGCTACGATGATCGACTTCTACAAGCGCTTCGTCCGCCCGGAGGGCACGGCGGCACACGAGCTGTGGGTGTCGCGAGCCTTCACCGTCTTCTGGGGGCTCTTCGCGTCCGCCGTGGCCCTGGAGGCGGGCCGGCTGGGCTCTGCGATCGAGGTCGTCAACCGCTTCGGGTCGTACTTCTACGGCTCGATCCTGGGGGTCTTCGGTCTCGCCGTGCTCACCCCGCGCGCCACCGCCCGCGGGGCCTTCTACGGGCTCTTCGCGGGCATGACCGCGGTGTTCCTCGTCTCGCGGTACACGAGCGTCGCGTTCCTCTGGTACAACGTCGTCGGGGCGGTGACGGTCTTCGCGACCGGGCTGGTGATCACCGCGCTGGCGCCGGGGCCCCGGCCGGTCGGGGACACGCGATCGTGAGCGGGTCGGGCCGGCGTCAGCCCCGCTCGACCTCGAGCAGCTTCTTCTTCCGGTCGAGGCCCAGCGGTAGCCGGTGAGGCGACCGTCCGCCCCGACCACTCGGTGGCAGGGCACCACGATCGACACCGGGTCCGTGGCGCAGGCGCGGGCCACCGCCCGCGTCGCGGTCGGCCGGCCGATGGCGCGCGCGCCCCGCGAGGTCGTCGTCGTCGCGCGCAGGTTTGGCGGCAGGGCCCCCTCCGAGCCGCGACGGGCGCGAATCCTGCGGTCCTGCTCGCCTGGGACCTTTGCTTCGTTCGGTCCATTTCATTGAAAAAAAGGCACTTGTGACAACGCGTGGGCTGGGATAGACTTGGCATCGATGTTGAAAACCGATTTCAACATGCCCCAGGGCGAGACGAGACCCCCGAGGCGTGTCGTCCTCCTCGGCAACCCGAACGTCGGCAAGAGCGCTCTCTTCAACGCGCTCACCGGCCTGCGGGCCACCGTCTCCAACTACCCGGGCACCACCGTCGAGGTCTACCACGGCCGCCTCAGCGGGTCGGACACCGTGGTGATCGACTCGCCGGGCCTCAACTCGCTCCTGCCCCTGAGCGAGGACGAGCAGGTGACCTGGGACCTCGTGCGCTCCGTGCGCGGGGAGGAGGGCGCGGTCGTCGTGCAGGTGGCCGATGCCAAGAACCTGCGGCGCGCGCTGCTGCTGACCCTACAGCTCGGCCAGCTCGAGGTGCCCACCGTCCTCGTCCTCAACATGCACGACGAGGCCGAGGCGCGGGGGATCAGGCTCGACCTGCCCGGGCTCGAGGAGGCGCTCGGCATCCCGGTGCGCACCACCGTCGCCACCCGGGGCCTCGGCATCGAGGGCGTCACGGCGGCCCTGGGGGCGGCCCGCGCTCCCCGGAACCACCTGCCCCTCCCGGAGGACGTGGCCGGTCCGGCCCTCGCGCTCCTGACCGGCGCGCAGGCGCATCCTGCGGTTCCGCCGCCTTTCCTCGCCCGCTACCACGAGGCGCTGCTCGCGCACGCCGGCGCGATCGCGGGCCGGCACGCGGTCGGCAGCGGGCCCCGGGGGGGCCACCTCGCGCGGCGGCTCGGACGCCTGGCCGTCCACCCGCTCTGGGGGTGGCCGATCCTGGCCGGCGTGCTCCTCGCGCTCTACGAGTTCGTGGGCGTCTTCGGTGCGGGCACGCTGGTGGACCTCGTGGAGGACGGCCTCTTCCACGGGTACTTGAACCCCTGGGCCACGGCGCTCTTCTCCCACGTCCCGTGGGTCCTCGCGCGCGACCTCTTCGTCGGTGAGTACGGGCTGCTGACGATGGGCCTGTCCTACGGCCTCGCCATCGTCCTGCCCATCGTGACCACCTTCTTCACCGCGTTCGCCCTCCTCGAGGACTCGGGGTACCTGCCGCGCCTCGCCGTGATGGCGGACCGGGGGTTCCGGCTGATGGGCCTCAACGGCAAGGCCGTGCTCCCGATGGTGCTGGGCCTCGGCTGCGACACCATGGCGACCCTCACCACCCGCATCCTTCCCACCCGCAAGGAGCGGGTGCTCGCCACGCTGCTGCTCGCCCTCGGCGTGCCCTGCTCGGCCCAGCTCGGCGTGATCCTCGCCATGCTGGCCGCGGTCCCGCTCACCGCGGCCGCGATCTGGTTCGCCGCGGTGGCCGGGGTGATGCTCACGGTGGGGTGGCTGGCCGCGCGGGTGCTTCCCGGCGAGCGCGGGGACTTCGTGATCGAGCTGCCGCCCATGCGCCTGCCCGCGCTCTCCAACGTGCTCTCGAAGACGGTGGCGCGCGTCGAGTGGTACCTCAAGGAGGCGCTGCCGCTCTTCCTCGTCGGGACCTTCGTCCTCTTCCTGCTCGACCGGCTGCGGCTGCTCGACGTGATCACCCGCGCCGGCGAGCCGATCGTGACCGGCGTGCTCGGGCTGCCGGCCGAGGCCTCGGCGGCGTTCCTGATCGGCTTCCTCCGCCGCGACTTCGCGGCCACCCGGCTGTTCGACATGTCGCGGGGCGGGGGGCTCGACGTGGTGCAGCTGGTCGTGGCCATGGTGACGATCACGCTCTTCATCCCCTGCATCGCGAACGTCTTCATGATCGCGAAGGAGCGGGGCTGGCGCACGGCGGCGGCGATGGCCGCCTTCATCTTCCCGCTCGCCTTCGCGACGGGGGGCCTGGTGCGCGTCTTCATGCTCGCCGCGGGCTTCGGGGGATCGCGGTGAGCGCGCTGCCCCTCGCCGGCGCGCCCGCCTCCCCGGCCGTCACCTGCCCGCTCTGCGGCTTCGAGTACGTCCCCGGCGGGGACTCCTGCCGGGAGCACGGCTGCCCGATCGCCCTCGGCGGCTGCGCCACCCGGCACTGCCCGCGCTGCGGCTACACGATGCCGGACGAGGAGAAGAGCGCGGCGGCGCGCTTCGTCCGGAAGCTGTTCCGCCCCCGCTCCCGGCCGGCCGCGGGAACGCTGGCCGACCTTCCCGCGGGCGCCGTCGGCGTCGTCGAGCGGATCGCGGGAGAGCCCTCGCTCCAGGCTCGTCTCACCGCCCAGGGCCTCGCCCCCGGGGTCGCGGTCCACCTGGTCCAGCGCACGCCCACCTACGTCATCGAGGTCGGGGAGACGTCGGTTGCGATCGAGCGCCGGGTGGCGGAGGCCATTGTCCTGAAGCAGTCGTAGTCCCCGCCAGGCTGCCCAGGGTTGTCCCCGGGGGGTGCGAGGGGCATGGAGTCCCCCCGCGTAGGTAAAGCCGTCCCACCGGTCGTCCCCAGAGCCCGTCCCCAGAGCCCGTCTCTCCCTGACGGGACCGTCTCACCCCTACAGTGACATGCCCCCCAGCGCCAGCAGGTCGTCCACCGCGAGCGGCTCGCGGGTGACGAAGCCCTCGCCGTAGCGCACGCCGATCCGCTGGCCGTGGCGCCGGCCGGCGAGCTCCACCGCCTCCTGGAAGCGGTCGAGCGGCAGCGGGCCCTTCTCCCCCGGGTCGGGCGTGAACTGGCTCGCGAACGCGGCGATCGCCCGCCGCTTCGTCTCCCAGAAGGGCGTGATGTCCACGACGAAGGAGGGCGCGAGGTCGTTCGCCTCGGTCATGGTCACCGCGTAGACGAGCTTGGCCGGCCGGGACGGGGGGCCGAGGTCGGGCCGGTAGTTGCGCAGCCCGGCGAGGAAGCAGGCGTCGTAGACGATGCGGTTCGCTGCCGCGTGGTCGGGGTGGCGCTGCTCCCAGTGCTGCAGCATCACCACCCGCGGCCGCAGGCGGCGGATCGCCTCCACCATCGGGGCCTTGTGCTCGGGCACGGCCTGGAGCCCGGCGTCGGGCAGGCCGAGCGACTCACGGTGGGCGGCGCCCAGGATCCGCGCGGCTTCCTGCGCCTCCGCCGCCCGCGCGTCGGGCGTGCCGCGGCTGCCGCTCTCCCCGCGCGTGAGATCGACCATGGCGATCCGCCGCCCGCGCGCCGCCTCGCGCGCGATCGTTCCCCCCATCACCAGCTCGGCGTCGTCCGGGTGCGCGCAGACCGCGGCGATGTCGAACGCGTCCACGTCAGCGCCCCATCACCCGCGCGTAGACGGCCTCGTACTGGCCCACCACGCGCTCGGCGTCGAAGAGCGACTCCACCCGGTGCCGTGCCGCCTCGCCCATCTCCCGCCTCCGCTCGTCGTCCTTCAGGACCTCGATCGTCCGCGCGGCCATGCCGTCCACGTCGCCCACCGGGAGCAGGAAGCCGCTCTCGGCGTGGCGCACCACCTCCGGCAGGCCGCCCGAGTCGGTGCCGACCACGGGGACGCCGCGGGCCATCGCCTCGAGGGCCGAGAGCCCGAACGACTCGAGCTCGGAGGGGAGGAGGAAGACGTCGGCGAGGCCGACGATCTCCTCGATGGCGTGCTGTGTGCCCAGGAAGCGCAGCCTGTCTCCGAGGCCGAGACGACGACCCAGGGCCTGGGCGGAGGAGCGCTCGGGCCCCTCGCCGACCATCAACAGCACGGCGTCCACCTCGCGCGCCACCCGCTCGAAGATCCGCACCACGTCGAGGACCCGCTTCACCGGCCGGAAGTTCGAGACGTGGAGGAGCACCTTCTGGCCGGGGGCGGCGAAGCCGGAGCGGTCCGGCCGCTCGAGCGGGTACTGGGCGAGGTCCACGAAGTTCGGGATGACGTCGATGGGCTTCGTGACCTGGAACTCCGCCACCGTCATGCGCTCCAGGAAGGAGGACACCGCGGTCACCGCGTCCGAGCGCTCGATCCCGAAGCGCGTGATCTCGAAGAAGGATCGGTCCTGCCCGACGATCGTGATGTCGGTGCCGTGCAGCGTCGTCACCATCCGGGGGGCGCCGCGGCCGAGCATCTGCTGGGCGAGGAAGCCGGCGATCGCGTGGGGGATCGCGTAGTGGACGTGGAAGAGCTCGAGGCCGTGCTCGCGCGTGGCCTCCGCCATCTTCACCGCGAGCGCGAGGTCGTGGGGCGGGTACTCGAAGAGCGGGTAGCTCGAGACGTCCACCTCGTGGAAGCAGATGTTGTGCTGGAAGTCGCCGAGCCGGAACGGCAGGCGGTACGAGATCACGTGGATGTCGTGTCCCCGCCGTGCCAGCTGCTTGCCGAGCTCCGCCGCCACTGCTCCGGAGCCGCCCACCGTCGGGTAGCAGACGATGCCGATGTTCACAGCCGCACCACCTGGTGGCCGCGGGCGAAGGGGTCGAGGCACTCCTCGAGCTCGGAGAGAACCGTCAGCCCGTGCCGGCCGAGAAGGCCCACGAGGCCGAGCCCGCGCTCCTGCAGCGCGCCGCCGGGCACGAGCGCGTCCCGCGTCCGCCGGAGGCGCTCGGCGCGTCCCTGGTCGCGCTTCTTGAGGGCGCGCAGCGCCTTCTCGTGCAGGCCCGCCACCGGGTGGAGGGCGCGTCCGCGGGCCGCGGCCGCGGCCGCGCGCAGCGTGGGGTCCAGGGCGGCGAGGGTGTCCTCGACCGCCGTCATCTCGCGCTCGATCGCCTCGCGCGTCCGCGCAAACGCGGCCTCGACGTCCGGGTAGGCTTCCCGGGCCCAGCGCGAGACGAGCACCTCGGGGTCGCCCACGAGGTCGCCGAGGGCCAGGCCCTCGGCGTCGAGCGCCCTGGCCTGGGGAGGCTCGACGAGGGTGAGGCTGGGCCGGGGCAGCAGGACCGGGCGCGGGATCCCGAAGTGCGCATAGGACGGGACGATCTGCGCGTGGTAGGCGATCTCGGCCGGGCCGCCCACGTAGGCGGCGGTGGGCAGCAGGGCGTCCTGGACCAGGGGGCGGAGGAGGGCGCCGGGGCTCCACGCGCGCGGGTCGTCCTCGAGGCGGCGGAGCGCTTCCTCGACGGGCCAGCGCTCCCGCGTGCCGCGCACCTCGACGACCCCGTTGGAAAGGGCGAGCGCGCGACGCTGGCCCTCGACGACCGCAAAGAGGTTGAGGAAGCCGGCGCGCACCGGCACCTGCTGGTGGTAGCCCGCGGCGAGGAGAGCCCGGCCCGCGTCGATCGCCAGGCGGGAGGTGGGCGAGCCCTCGAGCAGCTCGCGCGCGAGCACGGGGAGGACGAGCGGCTTCAGGGCCGGGTCGCCGGGCTCGAGGACGACCAGCTCCGGCACCATGTGGGAGACGAGGCGCGCGAAGGCCTCGGACAGTGCGACCCCCGGCCGGTAGCACTGGGACACGAGCGCGATCGTCTCGTCGCGGCCCAGCGCGGGCGGGAGGCCCTGGGCGAGCTCCTCCACGAGCGCCGCGACCGTGTCGTCGAGCGGGATCGCCCACGCGGGCTGGCCCGCGGGCTCGTGGTGCGGGGCGTAGCGCAGCGTGCGGATCGCCCCGCTGCCGTCGATGAGGCTGGTCGAGCGGATCTCGGCGAAGTCGTGGTCCTCGGAGGCGACCCAGAACACCGGCACGACGGGGCGGCCGCGAAGCGCCTCCAGCTGACGTGCCACCCGGACCACCCCCAGGGCCTTCCACAGGACGAACAGGGGCCCCCCGAAGAGGCCGGCCTGTTGGCCGGTGACGACGGCGGTCGCCCCGGGTTCGGCGAGGGCGCGGGCGCGCTCGGCCGCCCGCGTCGCCCCCCGCGCCTCCTGCTGGCGCGCGAGCGCCCCCGCCACGGCCGCCATTGGCCGCTCGAGGGCCGCCGACCGCGCGCCGGCCCCGGCGATCGCGTCGAGGTCGAACCCAACCGACCCGAAGAAGGGGCGGATGCCGGCACGTCCGGCGAGGTAGTCGAGAAAGAGGGGCGAGAGAGGCTGGTGCAGCGCCTCGTACGCGACCACCTCCTTGGCCTTCCCGGGCATGGGGCACTCAGGATAGCACACCCGCAACCCATTCTCAGGCCGTCACTTGGGCGCCGTGCGCCTTTGAAGGCCGCCCGGAAGCGTGGTACAGTTCTGCTCGAAGGAGTGTCGGCAGCGATCGGGCGCCGGGCGGATCGATGAGCGACGAGACCAGACACAATACCGGCGCAGGCCCTTCCGCGATCGGCCGGTACCAGATCACCGGCACGCTCGGCTTCGGGGCCATGGGGGCCGTCTACAAGGCCTTCGACCCCCTCATCAAGCGCACGCTGGCGATCAAGACGATCCGCCTCGACATCCCCCCGGGGAGCCCGCAGCACCGGGCGTTCAAGGAGCGCTTCTACCAGGAAGCGCGCATCTCGGGCACCCTGTCCCACCCCAACATCGTCACCCTCTTCGATATCGGCGAGGAGAACGAGGTGCCGTTCCTCGCCATGGAGTTCGTGGAGGGGAAGACGATCGCCTCCGTCCTCGAGGAGGGGACCCGGTTCAAGCCGGAGAAGGTGATCGCCCTGGTGAGCCAGGTGGCGGCGGCCCTCGACTACGCCCATTCGCGGGGAGTCGTCCACCGCGACATCAAGCCCTCCAACCTCATCGTCGACGAGACCGACAAGGTCAAGGTCACGGACTTCGGCATCGCCAAGCTCGCCGACTCCGAGATCACGCACTCCGGGACGCTCCTCGGGACACCGTCCTACATGTCCCCGGAGCAGGCGATGGGGGAGAAGCTGGACGGCCGCAGCGACATCTTCTCGCTGGGCGTGGTCGCCTTCGAGATGCTGTCGGGACAGCAGCCCTTCCCCGGGGCCAACGTCACCTCGATCCTCTACAAGCTCGTCCACGTAGACCCCGTGGAGCCCGCGGACCTCGAGATGAACGGCCTCGTGCCCCAGAAGTGGCGGGAGGTCTTCCACCGGATCCTCGCCAAGAAGCCCGAGAACCGCTACCAGACGGCCTCCGGGTTCGTGCAGGACCTCGAGTACTGCCTCGGGTCCTGGTTCACCGGCATCGGGGACGAGGAGACGGTCAGCCTGGCCGTCCCCGCCCTCCGCGCCGAGCACGATCACGATCCCCCCGGTGGCCGTGCCCGCGGCGCTGGCGGGCGCATCGGCGGAGCCGTCGGACACCCTCCTGCTCCCCCGGCCGCCACGGGCCGTGGCGCCCGGCGACGCGGCGGCATCCGACGCGACGACCGTGATCCAGGCCGATGCCTCGCTCGAGGACCTCGTGGAGGTGCCGACCGTTCTCATGGCCCCGCCCGAGGTCGGGCAGGCCCTGCCCTCCGCCGTGACGGGGATCCTGCCACCCGAGGCCGCCGGGACCCTGCCCCCCGAGCCGACGCTGCGCGACGTGCCGAAGACCGGGGAGATGGCCGTGCACCCGACCACGCGCCGCGGCGTGCCCGTCGGCTGGGCGCTCGGCGGGATCGCCGCCGTGGCCGCCGTCGCCCTGGGCATCGTGGCCTGGGCCATGTGGCAGCGGCCGCGTGCCGCCGCCCCGGTGCCGGAGCCCGAGGCCGCGGCCGTGGCCTCGGCCGAGCCAGCCGCCCCGGAGGCGACCGCTCTGCCGCCGCTCGGGGCGCTGCGGGTCGAGAGCCAGCCCTCGGGGGCGGGCGTGCGCCTGAACGGGGAGCCCCGGGGGCGGACGCCCCTCGCGGTCTCCGACCTCCCCTTCGGGGCCTACGCGGTGAAGGTGGAGCTCAAGGGCTACGAGGCCCAGACCCGCGACGTGTCGCTCGACGCCGCCTCTCCGGCGGCCGAGGTCCGGGTCACCCTGACGCGCCCCGCCGCGGCCGCTACCGGGGCGGCGGACGTCGTGTCGACGCCGGCAGGAGCCACGGTGACCGTGGACGGGCGCGAGGTGGGGCTAACGCCCCTCGCCGGCCTGAAGATGAAGCCAGGCCGGCGTCGGATCGCCATCGCCCTCGACCAGCACGAGACGTGGACGGGGACGGTGGACGTCGCGGCGGGCGAGGCCGGGCGCGTCGAGGTGCGCCTGCGCCCCCTGCCGAAGCCGTCCGAGCCGCCGACGCCGCCACCGGTCGACACCGCGCGGGTCTACGGGAACTCGCCGGGAGACGTGGACGTCCTGGCGAAGAAGCTCGCCGGGAGCTCGCCCTCGTACCCCTCGGACCGGGCCGGGCGCCTGAAGTCCGGCGAGCGCGTCTCGGTGGTGGTCCGCTTTCTCGTGACCGAGGCGGGCGAGGTCCAGGACGTGACCGTGGTGGAGTCGGGGGGGAAGGCGGTGGACGAGGTGGTGGTCGCCGCCGTCCGCGGCTGGAAGTACCAGCCGGCGAGGAAGCAGGGCACGCCGGTCAAGGTCCTGGTCCTGTTCAAGCAGACGTTCCTGGGCGGGTAGCGGGACGCCGTGGCCAGGCTGATCGTCAACCCGACTTCGTCGAACCGGCGCGAGATCCCCCTCGTGCGCACGACGATCGTGACGATCGGGCGCGACCCCTCGAACGACCTCGTCCTGCCCGACTCGATGGTCTCCCGGCGGCACGCCGTGATCGAGCACCGCGGGACGCAGTTCTTCCTCCGTGACTGCAGCTCCGCCAACGGCTCGGTGGTGAACGGCGACCGGGTCAGCGAGCGCGGCCTGCGCGACGGGGATCTCGTCGCCATCGGCAGCGTGCGGCTGCTGTTCCGGGAGGAGCCGGCCGAGGTGGGCGTGACCGGCAAGGTGGTCCTGCACCCCTCGGCCGCGCCGCTCGTCTGCCCCTCGTGCGCGGGGGAGTACCGCCGCGGCGACCTCTTCTGCCGGGAGTGCGGCGCGCAGGTGGCGCAGCCGAGCGGGCCGCCGAAGGTCGTGTGCTCCTCCTGCGGCACCGCGGTGCCGCTGCCCGCGCGCTTCTGCAACGCCTGCGGCGCGACGCTGGCCGCGGAGGGGCAGCGCCTGGAAGAGCCCGCGGCGCCGAAGGAGGCGCCCTCCCGCGACACCCTGCCGGTGCCGGTCCCGCCGGAAAGCCAGCCGGCGCCGCCCCGTGCCGCCGGCTCCATGGCCATGGCCCTCGAGAGGCGTGCGCCGCCGCGGGCCGCAGCGGCGCCCTCGCGCGCGGCGGCCCCGTCGCCTCGCGCGGAGCCCGTCCCTCCGGAGCGGTGGGCCGAGGCCCTTTCCCGGCCTCAGGGGGCCGGCGAGCCCGCCGAGCTCGCGAGCCGCCTTGCCGCCTTCGTCGTGGACGCCGTCTTCGTCCTCTCCGGCCAGGTGGCCCTGCTTGCTCCGGTCGGCTGGTACTGGTGGGCGCGCGAGGCCCCCCGCACCCCCGCCGACGTGTCCTTCCTCCCCGTCCTGGCGTCCGCCACCCTCGTGCCCCTGGCCTTCCTGCTGGGCGCGCTGTACCACGTCTACTTCTGGAGCGTGAAGGGAGCGACCCCCGGGAAGGAGCTCCTGGACCTGCGGGTGGAGACCGAGGACGGCGCGTCGCCCATTCCCGTCGGCCGGGCCACCTTGCGCGTCTTCGGCTACCTCCTGTCCGCGGCCAGCCTCGGCGTCGGCTTCCTGATGGTCGCCTTCGGGGGCAGCGGGCTGCACGACCGCGTCTCCGGCACCCGCGTGGTGAAGGGGGCGAGGCGGTGACGCTCGATCCGGGAGGGCTCGGTCCCGAAGGCCCCGTGACGGGCCCGGCGGCGGCCGTCGCTCCCGCACCCGACTCGGTGGTGTCCGGCGCCGCGGCCGCCCGCACGGCCGCGCGCGGGCGGGTGCTGCGCGCCGTCTGGGAATTCCTCCACGACCTCTCGGTCGCGGTTCTCTTCTGCTTCTTCCTCATCGCCTTCGTGGCGCAGGCGTTCCGCGTGCAGGGTACGAGCATGGAGCCCCTGCTCCTGGACGGCGAGAGGATCGTCGTCAACAAGTTCATCTACCGCTTCCAGCCCATCGAGCGCGGGGACGTCGTGGTGTTCTGGTACCCCCGCGACCCGTCGGTTTCCTTCATCAAGAGGGTGGTGGGCCTGCCCGGCGACCAGGTGGAGCTCAGGGCGGGCCGGCTCTTCGTGAACGGGATGCCGGTGAGCGAGGAGTACCTGCCCGAGAGCTTCCGTGACGGGGACGATTTCCCCCCGGCCGAGGTCCGCAAGGGCTACTACTTCGTGCTCGGCGACCACCGCCGGAGCAGCAACGACTCCCGCAGCTGGGGCGAGGTGCCCGAGAAGTACATCTACGGCCGGGCGGTGTTCCGGTTCTGGCCGCTCGACCGCCTGGGGCCGATCCGCTGACCATTCTCCACCGGCTCTCCCCGGCGGTGATCCTCGCCGGCAGCTTCGCGGTCGTGATCGGGGCAGGCACGCTCCTCCTGTCCCTGCCCTTCGCCCGGGCCGGGGAGCCCGTCTCCCTGCTCGACGCCCTCTTCACCGCCACGTCCGCGGTGTGCGTCACCGGGCTCACCGTCGTCGACACCGGCTCGCGATTCTCCCCTGCGGGACAGGCGGTGATCCTCGCACTCATCCAGATCGGCGGGCTCGGCCTCATGACCTTCGCCGTCTTCGTGGGGGTCGTGCTCGGGCGCAAGGTCGCCTTCACGGACCGGATGGTCATCCAGGACTCGATGCACCACACCCCGAAGGCGGGGGTGAGGCGTCTGGTGCGTTACGTGCTGATCTCCACGCTGGCCGTCGAGGCCTCGGGCGCCGCGCTGCTGTGGGTCAGATTCCGGGGGCAGTTCCCGGCCGGCGAGGCGCTCTGGCAGAGCGTCTTCCACTCCGTGTCCGCCTTCTGCAACGCCGGCTTCAGCCTGCTGCCCGACAACCTCGTCCGTTACCGCGCCGACGTGCTCGTGAACATCGCGATCACCGCGCTCATCGTGGCGGGCGGTCTCGGGTTCCTGGTCAACATGGAGCTGTGGGACGCGGCCCGGGCGAGACTCCGGAGTGGCCACGCGCCGCTCCTGACCCTCCACGCCCGGCTCGCGCTCGTGGTGACCGCGGCGCTGCTCGTCCTCGGCACCGTCGCGTTCCTCCTGCTCGAGTGGGACAACGTCCTGCGCGACCTGCCCTTCGGGGAGCGCCTGCTCGCGTCGTGGTTCCAGTCGGTTACCCCGCGCACGGCGGGCTTCAACACGATCGACTACGGCCGGGCCTCCGCGGGCACGCTCTTCTTCACGATCTTCCTGATGTTCGTCGGCGCCTCGCCGGGCTCCACGGGCGGCGGGATCAAGACGACGACCTTCGGGCTGCTCGTGGCCCTCGTGATCGCGCGCTGGCGCGGCCGCGGCCGGGCGACCGTCTTCCACCGGACCATCCCCCACGCGGTCATGGACCGGGCACTCACCATGGCCCTCCTGGCCTGGGCCCTGGTGTCCCTCGCCGTGGGGCTCCTGGTCTTCGCCGAGACGCACGGTCGGCCGTTCGCCACGGCCGAGCCGCGCTTCGTGGCCCTGATGTTCGAAGCCGTCTCCGCCTTCGGCACGGTCGGGCTCTCGACCGGGGTCACCCCGTCGCTGGGCGCCGCGGGCAAGCTCGTGCTCGCGGCGCTGATGTTCATCGGCCGGGTGGGCCCCCTCACGCTGGTCCTCGCCGTCGGCCCCCGGCAAGAGCGGGGCCGCTTCCGCTACGCGGAAGAGAACGTCATGGTCGGATAGGAGCAGGAGTCGCCATGGGACGCTACGCCGTCATCGGCCTCGGGAAGTTCGGGGCCACCGTCGTCCGCACGCTGCACGAGCGCGGCCACGAGGTCGTCGCGATCGACCGGGACCGGACCCGGGTCCAGGAGATCCGGGACTCCTCCACCCAGGCCATCGAGGCCAACTGCACGGACCAGGACACCCTCCGCGCCCTGGGCCTCCGGGACGCCGACGCGGTGGTGGTGTCCCTGGGGGAGCAGATGGACGCGAGCATCCTCGTGACCCTCTACCTCCGAGAGCTCGGCCTCAAGGAGATCGTGGTGAAAGCCGTCTCCGAGGACCACGGCAAGATCCTCCACCTCATCGGGGCGACCGAGATCGTCCATCCCGAGCGCGACACCGCCCGAAGGGTCGCTCGGGGCCTCGGGCTGCGCTCGATCGTCGAGTACCTGCCGCTCGCCGCCGATTCGAGCCTCGTCGAGGTCCAGGTCCCCGCGGAGTTCGTCGGGAAGACCCTCGCCGAGCTCGAGATCCGCAAGCGCTACCAGGTCCTGGTGGTGGCGATCAAGCGGGGGGAGGGCCTCCTCATCGCCACCGGGGGCGACGAGCGGCTCCTGGCCGGGGACATCCTGGTCCTGGTCGGCAAGGACAGCGACCTCGACAAGGTGGGCCGGCTCGCCGGGTGAGGCCCCTCTTCGGATAAGCTACGGGGCTGGCGACGAGCGGATCACCGGTGCATCCATGCCGTGCGAGGAGGACGAGGTGGGAGCTGGGCGCGAGCGGGGAGCGAGCGAGGCGCGTACCCCTCCCGCCTTGCGGGGGACGCGCCCAGGCGCGGTGCTGGCCCTCGAGGACGGCACCGTCTTCGAGGGGCGCTCCTTCGGGAGGGCGGGCGAGGTCACGGGAGAGGTGGTGTTCAACACCGCCCTCTGCGGCTACCAGGAGGTGCTGACCGACCCCTCCTACGCCGGCCAGGTCGTCACCATGACCTATCCCCACATCGGGAACTACGGGGTGAACCTCGAGGACGTGGAGTCCGCGCGCCCGCAGGTCGCGGGCTTCATCGTGCGCGAGGTCTCGACCGTGGTCTCGTCGTGGCGCGCCTCGGGGGACCTCGGCCGCTACCTCGACGAGCACGGCATCGTCGGCATCAGCGAGATCGACACCCGGGCGCTCACCCGCCACCTCCGCACGCACGGGGCCAAGCGTGGGGTCGTCTCGGCGGTCGACGCCGACCACGCGTCGCTGGTGGCGAAGGCCCGCGCGTCGCGGTCGATGCTCGGGCTCGACCTGGCCCGCGAGGTCACCTGCGAGGAGCCCTGGACGTTCGACCCCCGCACGGAGACGGAGGTCGTGTCGGGCCACCTCGTCCCCGTGCTCAAGGGCAGCGGCGCCGAGCGGCCGCGCGAGGGTGAGGAGCTCTTCCGGGTCGTCGCCTACGACTTCGGAATGAAGCGCAACATCCTGAGGAACCTGGCCGCGGCCGGGTGCGTGGTGACCGTGGTCCCGGCGACGACCCCGGCCGCGGAGGCGCTCGCCCTCCGGCCCGACGGCATCTTCCTCTCGAACGGGCCCGGCGATCCCGAGCCCTGCACCTACGCGATCGAGGCGGCGAGGGTGTTCGCGGACCGGCTGCCCACGTTCGGCATCTGCCTCGGCCACCAGATCCTGGGGCTCGCCTGCGGGGGCCGGACCTACAAGCTCAAGTTCGGCCACCGGGGCGCCAACCACCCGGTCAAGAACCTGAAGACCGGCCAGGTCGAGATCACGTCGCAGAACCACGGCTTCTGCGTGGACCCCGCCCTCTTCGAGCGGGAGGACTACGAGCTCACCCACGTGAACCTGAACGACGGCACGGTCGAGGGCTTCCGGATGCGCGATCGTCCGGTGCTGTCCGTCCAGTACCACCCCGAGGCGAGCCCGGGTCCCCACGACAGCCACTACCTCTTCGAGGAGTTCGTGTCGATGATGCGCACGGGGCGGGAGGGGCGGTAGAAAGGTGCCGAGAGACACGTCCATCCAGTCGGTCCTGGTGATCGGCTCGGGGCCGATCGTGATCGGACAGGCCTGCGAGTTCGACTACTCGGGCACCCAGGCGATCAAGGTCCTCAAGAAGGAGGGCCTGCGGGTCTCGCTCGTCAACTCGAACCCGGCCACGATCATGACCGACCCCGAGTACGCGGACCGCACGTACGTGGAGCCGCTCACCCCGGAGGCGGTCGAGGCCATCCTCGAGCGGGAGCGGCCCGACGCGCTCCTTCCCACCGTGGGAGGCCAGACCGCGCTCAACCTCGCGGTCGAGCTCTCCCGCCGCGGCGTCCTCGACCGGCTCGGGGTGCGGCTCATCGGGGCGAGCCGGCGCGCGGTCGAGATGGGCGAGGACCGCCAGCTCTTCAAGGAGGCGATGGCCCGCATCGGGCTCGAGGTGCCGAAGAGCGGCTTCGCCACGAACCTCGAGGAGGCGAGGAAGGTCCTCGAGATCACGGGCCTGCCCGCGGTCATCCGCCCGTCGTTCACGCTCGGCGGCACCGGCGGCGGCATCGCCTACAACCACGAGGAGTTCGAGGCGCTCGCCGAGCGCGGGATCGATCTCTCGCCCGTCCACCAGGTCCTCATCGAGGAGTCCGTGCTCGGCTGGAAGGAGTACGAGCTCGAGGTGATGCGGGACAAGGCCGACAACTTCGTGGTGATCTGCTCCATCGAGAACTTCGACCCGATGGGCATCCACACGGGGGACTCGGTCACCGTCGCCCCCGCCCAGACCCTCACCGACCGCGAGTACCAGGTGATGCGCAACGCCGCCCGGGCCATCATCCGGGAGGTCGGGGTCGAGACGGGAGGCTCGAACATCCAGTTCGCGGTGGACCCGAAGACGGGGCGCCTCACCGTCATCGAGATGAACCCGCGGGTCTCGCGGTCCTCCGCCCTGGCCAGCAAGGCGACCGGCTTTCCGATCGCCAAGATCGCCGCGCTCCTCGCCATCGGCTACCGCCTCGACGAGATCCAGAACGACATCACCCGGGTGACGCCCGCCTCCTTCGAGCCGGTCATCGACTACGTGGTGGTGAAGATCCCGCGCTGGGCCTTCGAGAAGTTCAAGGACGCGAGCCCCGCCCTCGGCACCCAGATGAAGTCCGTGGGCGAGGTGATGGCGATCGGGCGCACCTTCAAGGAGGCCCTGCACAAGGGGCTGCGGGGCCTGGAGACGGGGGTGAGCGGGTTCGCCCGCACCGACCTCGACGACGACCGCATCCGCGAGAAGCTCCTCAACCCCGACCCCGACCGCATCTTCTACGTCAAGCGCGCGCTCGACCTCGGCTGGTCCCACGACGAGATCTTCCGCATGACGGGGATCGACCCGTGGTTCCTCGACCAGATCCAGCAGATCGTGGACCTCGAGAAGGGGATCGGGCCGAAGATGTTCGCCAGGCGGAAGGGAAGGGTCGTGGCAAAGGACGCCCTCACCCTGCGCGAGGCGAAGCGGATGGGATTCTCGGACGCGCGGCTCGCGAAGCTGACGAAGCGGACCGAGGCCGAGGTGCGCTCCGCGCGCAAGGCCGCGGGCATCGTCCCCGTCTACAAGCGGGTCGACACGTGCTCGGCGGAGTTCGAGTCGTTCACCCCGTACATGTACTCGACCTACGAGAGCGAGTGCGAGGCCGCGCCCACCGACCGCAAGAAGGTCGTCATCCTCGGCAGCGGCCCCAACCGGATCGGGCAGGGCATCGAGTTCGACTACTGCTGCTGCCACGCCTCCTTCGCGTTCAAGGAGGAGGGGTACGAGACCATCATGGTCAACTGCAACCCGGAGACGGTCTCGACCGACTACGACACCTCCGACCGGCTGTACTTCGAGCCCCTCGCCTTCGAGGACGTGATGAACATCCTCGAGAAGGAGAAGCCGGAGGGGGTCGTCGTGCAGTTCGGAGGCCAGACGCCGCTGCGGCTGTCGGTGCCGCTCCACGAGGCGGGGGTGAGGATCCTCGGGACGAGCCCGGACGCGACCGACGTCGCCGAGGACCGCAAGCGCTTCAAGGCACTCCTCGACGAGCTCGGCATCCGGCAGCCGGAGAGCGGGACGGCCACCTCGCTGGAGGAGGCCAAGGCGGTCGCGGGGCGGATCGGCTACCCGGTCCTGGTGCGCCCCTCGTACGTCCTCGGCGGTCGGGCCATGGCCATCGTCTACGACGCGAGCCGCCTCGAGGACTACGTGCGCGAGGCGGTGAAGGCGTCTCCCGAGCACCCGATCCTCGTCGACCGCTTCCTGGAGGACGCCTTCGAGGTGGACGTGGACGCGCTCGGGGACGGCGAGCGGGTGGTGATCGGCGGCATCCTCCAGCACATCGAGGAGGCGGGGATCCACTCCGGCGACTCCGCGATGGTGCTGCCCACCTACAAGATCACGCCGCCGCACCTGCAGACCATCCGGAAGTACACCCGGGAGCTGGGCCTCGCCCTCGGGGTGAAGGGCCTGATGAACGTGCAGTACGCGATCAAGGACGACGTGGTCTACGTGCTGGAGGTGAACCCGCGGGCGTCGCGCACCACGCCGTTCGTGAGCAAGGCGACGGGCGTTCCCCTCGCCAAGGTCGCGGCCCGCATCATGGCCGGCCGCTCCCTGGCCGAGCAGGGGATCACCGAGGACCTGCAGGTCAAGCGCATCTTCGTCAAGGAGTCGGTCTTCCCGTTCCTCAAGTTCCCGGGGGCGGACATCCTGCTCGGTCCCGAGATGAAGTCCACCGGCGAGGTCATGGGGATCTCGAACGACTTCGGCATCGCCTTCGCCAAGTCGCAGCAAGCGGCGGGCTTCACCATCCCCACCTCGGGGAACGTCTTCCTCTCGGTCAACGACTTCGACAAGGCGGGCGCGCTGCCCCACGCCCGGGCGCTCCACGAGCTGGGGCTCCACATCCTGGCCACCCGGGGCACCGCCGAGTACCTGAACGCGCACGGCGTGCCGGCGGAGATGGTCTACAAGGTGAACGAGGGCCGGCCCAACGTGGTCGACCACATCAAGGACGGGCGGATCGGCATCGTCTTCAACACGCCGCTCGGGGGCGAGTCCTTCTACCACGACGGGGCGATCCGCAAGAGCGCCGTCCTCCACAACGTGCTCGTGGTCACGACGCTCACCGCCACCGCGGCGACGGTGCAGGCGATCCGCGCCCTGCGCGAGCGGGCGACCGACATCCTGTCGCTCCAGGAGATCCATGCCGGCACCCCGGCCTGAGCCCGCATCGTGAAGCCGCTCACCCTCGCGCTCTCCGGAGGCGGGGCCCACGCGGCGGCGCACGCCGGGGTCCTCCGGGCGCTCGACCGCGAGGGCGTCCCGGTGGCGGGGATCGCGGGGGTGAGCGGGGGAGCGCTGGTGGCGGCGGCGTGGGCGGGCGGGGCCGACCTCGGGCAGCTCGTGGACCAGGCCTCCCGCCTGCACCCGTGGATGTGGGTGCGCGGCTGGGGCGGGGGCCTGCTTTCCGGCAGCCGCCTGGGGGCGCTCATCGACGAGTTCCTGCCCAGCGCCACCTTCGAGGGCCTGCGGGCGCCGGTGGTCGTCCTCGCCACGGACGTGGACACGGGGGAGCCGGTCGTCTTCCGCGAGGGCAACCTCCGCGACGCGGTCCGGGCGTCCTGCTGCTTTCCCGGTGTCTTCCCGCCGTTTCTCTGGAACGGCCGGCGGCTGGTGGACGGGGGGGTCACCGAGGTCGTGCCGGTGCGCCTCGCCCGCGACATGGCGGGGGAGCAGGGGGTCGTCCTCGCCATCGACTGCAACGCCGGGGGGAAGTGGCCCGCCGCCGACACCTTCATCTCGATCGCGCTGCGGGCCGGGCTCACCCTCGTGCGCGGCCGCACGCGCTCGGAGCTCGTCGGGGCGGACCTCGTGATCGCGCCGGCCATCGGGGAATCGGGCTGGATGCGCCCGACTCGCATCCCGTCGTTCGCCGCCGCGGGCGAGGAGGCCCTCGTCGCCGGCCTGCCCGAGCTGCGGCGGCTCCTCGGCGCGTAGAAAGCCGGGGGGAGGAGCGGGGGATGAGCCGCCGGGTGTCCCGCCTCGTCGCCGCCGTGGTCGCCGTGGCCGGGGTCCTGACCGGTCTCGCCCTCTACGACCGGCCCCCGGTCGCGCCCGGCACCTGGCTGCGAGCCGCCGCCCTCGAGGCGCGGTACGAGGCCGTCGGGGGGCACCGGCTCCGCTACGTGCGGGCCGGCTCAGGGCCGGCGGTGGTCCTGGTCCACGGGATGTTCTCGTCGCTCTACACGTGGAAGGACGTGATCCCCGCGCTCGCGGCAGGCCACGACGTGGTGGCACTGGACCTGCCGGGCTTCGGCCGGTCGGACCAGCCCGCCGACCTGTCGTTCGAGGACCTTCCCCGCGCCGTCCTCGGGCTGATGGACGCGCTGGGGATCGCGAGGGCGGCGCTCGTCGGCAACAGCATGGGCGGCGCGACCGTCGCCGTCGTCGCCGCCGAGCGAAAGGAGCGCGTGGCCGCCCTCGTGCTGGTCGACGCGGCCGGGTTCAACCTCGGGCCGTCGGAGCGGCCGGGCCTGGTGAGCCTCGCGATGTCCGGCGCCGGCGTCGTGTTCGCCCGCCTGCCCGGCAAGCGCCTCGCGGTCGAGGCGTCGCTGGGGCAGGTGTTACACGACCCCGCCCTCGTCACCCCCGAGCGCCTCTCGGAGTACCTGGCCGCGGCCCTCCGGCCCGGCACCTTCCCCGCGATCCGTTCGCTGGGCTCCTCGCTCGCCGGCCGCCAGGCGGTCGTCGCCAGCGCGTTCGCCCGCATCGAGGCCCCGACGCTCGTCCTGTGGGGAGACGACGACCGCTGGATCCCCGTGGCCCACGCGGACCGTTTCGTGGCCGCGATCCCCGGCGCCCGCAAGGTCCTGATCCCCGCCTGCGGCCACGTCCCCCAGGAAGAAATGCCTTCGGAGGTCTCCCGCTTGATTCTCGAGTTCCTGGCGGAGAGCCGGGGCGGCGAGGGACCTCCGAAGTGAGCGACTGAGGAGCGGCGCCCGTCGTGTGTCGTGCGCCGCGACGATGAGCGAGCGCCTCGGGTGTCTGTTGGCCGTCGAGGCGCGAGCGGGGAGCGAACGGAGGAGCGTCCCTCGCCGCCGGCCAGCGGCCGCGGGTCAGCGGCTGCTGCGCAGGGTGGACAGCGTCTCGCGGGCCTTGGCCGCGACCGGGCTCTGCGGGAACTCCCGGATGATCACCTCGAGCGTCGCCATCCCCTCGGCCTGCCGGCCGGAGGAGACCTGCGTGCGCCCCAGGACGAAGAGCAGCTTGGGCTGGTCCTCGGGGCTGGCGGGGAGGGTCAGGGCCTCCTTGACGAGCCTCTCCGCCTCGGCGAAGTTCCGCTCGACGTGCTCGATGATCGCGAGCAGCATGCGGGCCCGGCGCCTCTCCTCGACCCCCTGCTCGCTGTCGTTCGCCACCGCCCGACGGAGCATCTCGCGCGCCTGGTCGACGTACTCCTGCTCGTAGAGGTGCGTGCCCAGGGCGAGGAGCGGCCCGGGGTCGTCGGGGTTGCGCGTCAGCGCCTCCTCCCAGGACATCACCTGGCGGGCCACGCGCAGGGCCAGGTCGAGCGTGCGCGGGAACACCCCCGGTCCCTGGAAGCCGTTGACGCGCCCGAGCTGGTGACCCTCCGGGGAGAGGAAGAGGATCGTGGGAAGCGTGGTCACCTGGTAGGTGCGGGCCGCCTTCTGCTCCTTGCTCGAGCCCTCGGTGTCCACCCTGACCGCGACGAAGTCCTGGGCCTTCCTGACGACACCCGGGTCGGCGTATGTCGTGCGCTCGAGCCGGTGGCACCAGTCGCACCACTCCGCCCAGAAATCCACGACGACGGGCTTGCCCGTCCGGTGCGCCTTGCGAAGGGCCTCGTCGAGGTTCTTCTCCCACTTGATGGTCGGCGGCGTCGGGGGCGGGCCCTGGGCCCCGCGGGCGCCCCCGGCCAGAAGGAGCGAGAGGGCGAGGGCGACGTTCACTGGCCTGCGGCCCCCACGGCAACGCCGGCGCGACACGCCTCGGCGTGGGCGTCGAACAGGGGCTGGAACGAGTCGGGCTGGTTCCAGAAGGACTCCGGGTGCCACTGGACGCTCACCACGAAGCGCCGGCCGGGCATCTCGAGGCCCTCGACGACCCGGTCCTCGGGGCAGAGAGCCGACACGACGAGCCCCGCCCCGACCCTTTCGACGGCCTGGTGGTGGAAGCTGTTCACGGAAAGCGCGTCCTGCCCGAGGATCTCGTGGAGGCGCGTCCCCGAGGTCACCTGGACCCGGTGGGAGCGCCGCCACCGTCGTCCGGACGCATCGTGCTCCACGTCTCCCTCGAGGGTTGACGGGATGTCCTGCACGAGGGTTCCGCCGGCGGCAACGTTTAACACCTGATGGCCCCGGCAGATGGCGAGGATCGGCAGGTCGCGCCGGAGGGCCTCGCGCGTGAGGGCCAGCTCGAAATCGTCCCGGCGGCGGTTCACGCGTCCGAGCCTCGGGTGTCGGGCCTGGCCGTAGAGCGCGGGGTCCACGTCGACACCCCCGGAGAGGAGGACGCCGTCCAGGCGGTCGAGGAGGGCGGGGACGTCCGCGGGCGCAACCGGGGGGAGGACGACGGGCACGGCCCCGGCCTGCTCGACGGACCGCACGTAGTCCTCGCGCATCGCGTGGAAGCCCGGCTTGTCGCCGTCCCCGAGCGTGATGCCGACGACCGGCTGCGTCACATGCGCTCCGGCACCGGGATGCCGAGGAGGCCCAGCAGGACCTCCATCTGGCGCACGAAGGCGTCGACGACGAGGACCCGGAAGGCGCGCCGGTCCTCGCTCTCCGCGTAGAGGACGGAGAACCTCGGCTTCTGGTAGTAGGAGTGGAAGGCCTGGGCCACCGCGAAGGCGTGCTTGGCGACGAGGGCGACGTCCTCCGCGCGGATCGCCTGCTCGACGACCTCGTCGCTGCGGGCCATCAGAAGGAGCAGCGACCAGACCTCGTCCCCCTCCTCGCCCGACAGGAGGGCGCCGAGGTCGAGGCCGTGCGCGCGGGCCAGCAGGTCCGCCACGCGGTGCCCCTCGGCCTCGAGCTTGCCGAAGATGTTCCGGGCGCGCACCACGGCGTTCTGGACGTAGGGGCCGGTCTCGCCGGTGAAGGCGAGCGCCTCCTCCATGTCGAACGTGATGATCCGGGTGCGGCCGAACTTCATCATGAAGTAGCGCAGCGCCCCGGTGGCGACGGCGCGGGCGGTGGCCTCGCGCCCGGCCGCGTCGCGCCCGGGGTCGCGCGCGTCCACCTCGGCTCTCGCCTTCGCGATGAGCGCGTCCACCAGGTCGTCCGCCTTCACGCCGAGGCCCTTGCGCCCCGACACCTTCACCGTCGCCTCGTCGTCCGAGACGTCGTAACCGAGGGCGCGGGCGGTGGCGGGGGAGAGCACCACCTTCTCGTAGGCCAGGTGGTGGGAGCCCTCCGCCGCTTCCGGGTGGCCGAGAGCGGCGACCCCGGCCTTCACCACCCTCTGGGGGTACGACTGGCCGACGTCGATGACGTTGTAGACGGCCCGGGCGTGGCCGAAGCCCGGCGCCCCCGCCTCGCCCGCGCCGCTCGTCGTCGTCCACAGCCGGTGGCCGTCCGGGTCGGTCCGGTAGAGGCGGTAGCGGAAGTCGCGGTCGAGCCGGCCCAGCTTCCACAGCTGGTAGGCGATGTCCTTGCCGGTGTAGGTCACGGTCCCGTTCGAGCGGACGATGATCTTGTCCTCGTCCACCGCGTCGTCGCCCTCGCCCATGGGCAGCACCCAGCAGCCCTGGCTCTTGCCCTCGGCCTCGAGGCGGATCGCTCCTCTCTCCTTCAGGAGCTCGAAGGCGCGATTCCAGAAGTGCAGGCGCAGGATGTCGCTCTCGTGGGCCAGCAGCTCGTAGCGGATCCCGAGGCGGGCCATCGTGGCGAGGTGGCAGTCGACAATGCGCCGGGCCACGTGCTCGCCGAGCCGCGCCACGTCGTTGCCGCCCTCTTCGATCGCGTGGAGGACCTTCGCCTGCAGGGCCTTCCTCTCCGGGTCCGCCGCGTAGAAGTCGCCCACCTTCGCGTAGAGGTCCCAGCAGTAGTAGTCGAACTTCCCCGGGATCGCCTCGACTTCGGCGAGGGTCTTGCCTTCGAGGTGGAGGAAGCCCACGACGACGTCCGCCACCTGCACGCCCGTGTCGTCGATGTAGTTCTGGACGCCGACGTCGTGGCCCCGGTGGCGGAGCAGGCGCACGAACGTGTCGCCGAGGCAGGCGTTGCGGAGGTGGCCGATGTGGGCGGCCTTGTTCGGGTTGATGCTGGTGTGCTCGACGATGACGTGACCAGCCCTCGAGGGGGCCTTTCCGCCCTCGGCGAGGGCCGTCGCGAGCCCGGTCGCGAAGGCGCCGCGGTCGAGGAAGAGGTTCACGTAGCCCCCTCCGGCGACGTCGGCACGGAGGACGCCCGGGGCCGAGCGCAGCTCGACGGCCAGCCGCTCGGCGATCTCCCGGGGCTTGCGGCGGAGGGCCTTGGCGAGGTCGAAGGGCGCGGTGAGCGCCAGGTCTCCCAGCTCCACTCGAGGCGGGTACTGGAAGGAAACGTCGGCGAGGTCGAGGTCGAAAGCGGTGCGGACGGCTTCTCTCACCGCGCCGGCGAGGCGCTGCTGCGTGTCGAGGATCACAACTGAGAATCTTACCGTGCTCGCGCGCACGCCCACCGCCCTTGACGTCTTTTGACCTCGGCCTCCGCTATGATCGGGACATGGTGCGAACCGGGCTCCTCCTCGCTCTCGTCCCGTCCGTCGTTCTCGGGGCGTCCGTCCGGCACTTCGACGTGGATGCCTCCTTCGAGCCTCCCCGGCGGGCCGGTGCCCCGGGCGCGGTCGCAGTCAGCTTCCGCGCCCTCGATCCGGACGTGAAGGTCAACGAGTCGCCCGCGCCGCGCCTCAAGCTCGACCTCGCCCAGGCCGTGCTCGTGGACAAGCAGGCGCCCGCCCCCGCCCAGGTCCCCGACTACGACCCGCTCACCGCGAGGTACCTGGACACGAAGCGCCCGGTCCTCTTCCCGGTGGCCATCGCGCCCGGGGCGCCCAGGGGCGAGCACGCGGTGAAAGCGAGCGTCGTCTACTTCTACTGCTCGACGCGCGAGGCCTGGTGCCGGCGCGGCTCGGCCGAGGTCCAGATCCCGGTCACCGTCCCCTGACCGCCCCGTCCGCGGCCTCGAGGTCGGCGGGCGTGTTGAGGTTCCGGAACAAGTGAGACGGGTCCCCGAATGCCACGAGCTCGGCCGGGGGCACCTCCCGCAGGCGCACGTCGGGCCAGAAGCCGGTCATCCGGAGGTCGCCGCGCGCCATCCGTCTCCGGATCGGCTCGAGGCACGCCGGGCCGTAGACGGCGCACAGGGGCTCGGGGCCGCGGGGAGAGACCGGAACAACGGCGTCAAGATCGTCGGCCAGCTCGACCAGCCGGGTGAGGAGAGCCACCGGCACGAACGGCAGGTCCACGGCCAGGAACAGCCCGGCCCGGCCAGGGGCCGCCTCGAGCGCGGCGAGGACCCCCGCGAGCGGGCCCGAACCGGGCACGAGATCGACCAGGACGGGGGCGCCCCGGTCCAGGTAGCGGCGCTCGCTCCCGGAGAGGATCCGGACGTCGGGGGTCACGAAGCGCAGGCGGGCGAGGGAGTGGCTCAGGAGGTCGGTCCCGCCCCACGCGAGCAGCGCCTTGTCCCGCCCCATCCGGACGCTGCGCCCGCCGGCCAGGACAAAGCCGACGAGGCTCACGCGCCCGGGCGCCGCTTGAACGACCAGGTGATCTCGAACTCGGCGACGACGTCACCCGACGCGTCGCGTCCGACCGAGCGCGCCACGAAGGCCACCGGCTCGCCACTCGCCGCCGCGTGGTCGACCGCCGCCTTCATCCCGGCCACGTCCGCGAAGGTGAAGGCGCCGGGGCCGACGAGCTTCTTCGAGTAGGTCACCCGCAGGCCGACGACCAGCATCGCCACGGACGCCGCGGCGTCCTCGAGCAGGACGAGGGCCGGCGCCCCGGTGGACAGCTCGGCGGCCATGGCCTGAGCGGCGAAGTAGGTCGACCGGAAGGGATTCTGCGTGCGCCACCCGCCGGGAAGCCGCACCGCGCACGTCGCATCGTCGAGCCGGACGACGCGGAGGCCGGCGAAGGCGGCGAGGGGCAGGGTCTTCCACATCCACAGCGCCACCGGCAGGCGGCCGAGCACCCGGCGGCGCGCCCTCTCGCCCGCGGGGCCGAAGCTCAAACGTCCTCCCGCTTCTCGTCCGGCGAGGTGAAGATCGTGCTCCAGCCCCGCTTGAGCTCGACGTAGGTGTAGACCACGCGCTGGACGGCCGTGATGTTGGAGAGGATCGCGATGATCCAGAGGACCGCCACCATCTTGTTCAGGATCGCCCCCGCGATGACCAGCACGACGCGCTCGGGCCGCTCCATGAGGCCGACCGGGCAGCGGGGGATGAGGCTCTCCGCCCGAGCGCGGGCGTAGGAGGTCATGAAGCTCCCGAAGGCCGCCACCCACACGAGGACCATGAGGCCGGTGCGCTCGAGGCGGGCGTAGAGGATGAGCAGCCCCAGGTACAGCAGCATGTCCGAGTAGCGGTCCATGGTGGAGTCGAGGTAGGCGCCGAACTTCGTCCCCCGCCCCCGCAGTCGCGCCACCCGGCCGTCCAGCATGTCGAAGATCGAGGCGACGAGGGCGATGACGCCGCCGATGCGCAGGACCGCGGGGCTCACGTAGGAGGGACCCCCGGCCAGGGCGAAGAAGGCGGAGGCGACGCCGGTGAGGGCGAGGCCGGTCATCGTGAGCACGTCCGCGCTCACGTGGGCGAGGGCGCGGACGAGGGCGTCGAGGACCGGAGAGAGCAACGCGCCGAGCTTCGAGGTGACGGTGCGGGGGGGCACGGAGGGTCTCCCGAGGGCGGACGAGGGCGTGAGTGTATTCCCGGCCCCGGGGGGAGTCAAAGAGACGGGTCTTCGTCTATTGCCTCGGCGGGGCCTCCGGGACCAAACTGGGCCGCTCGCCGCCCCGTCCGCCCGGGGCAGGAGGTCATCATGGTGCGCAAGCCGGTCGTTCTCATCACGGGGGCCAGCGGCGAGATCGGCCACGGCCTCATCGAGAGCCTGGCCCGGGAGGGCCGGCGTCCGATCGTCACCCTCGACCTCAAGCCCCTCGAGCCGGGGCTGGGGGCGCTCGTGCAGCAGCAGTACTCGGGCTCGATCCTCGACGAACCCCTCCTGGAGCGCATCCTCTCCGAGTACGAGGTGGACCTCGTCTTCCACCTCGCGGCGCTGCTCTCGACCCGCGGGGAGTTCACGCCCACCGCTGCCCACCAGGTGAACGTCGAGGGCACGCTGCGCATGCTGGAGTTCGCGCAGAGGGAAGGCGAGTCGCACGGCCGGCCCGTGGTCTTCCTCTACCCGAGCTCGATCGCGGCGTACGGCATGCCCGACGTCGAGACGAAAGCGCGGGCGGGCCGGGTCCGGGAGGACGACTGGAACGTCCCCTCCACGATGTACGGCTGCAACAAGCTCTACTGCGAGCACCTGGGCCGCTACTACGCGCGGCACTACAAGCAGCTCGCGCCGGAGACGCTCTCCGGCAAGGTGGACTTCCGCGCGGTCCGCTTCCCCGGCCTCATCTCCGCGGTCACCGTGCCCTCGGGCGGGACTTCCGACTACGCGCCCGAGATGCTGCACGCGGCGGCCCAGGGCCAGCCCTCCGCCTGCTTCGTGCGCCCCGACACGCGCATCCCGTTCATGGCGATGCCGGACGGCGTGGAAGCCCTGCTGAGGCTGGCGGCCGCCCCGAAGGAGGCGCTCACCCGCACCGTCTACAACGTCGGCGCCTTCAACCCTTCCGCCGAGGAGATCCGCCTCCACGTCCTGCGGGCGTTCCCCGGCGCGGAGGTGACCTGGGCGCCGCACCTCAAGCGGCAGCAGATCGTGGACTCCTGGCCGGCCGACGTGGACGACGGCGCGGCCCGGCGCGACTGGGGCTTCTCGCCCCGCTACGACGAGGCGCGGGCGTTCTCCGAGTACCTCGTCCCGACGATCAAGGAGCGGTACCGGTAACCAGCGCGGAGTGGCAGCGAGAGATTCGGATTCGGGGAAAGGACGGCGATGGCCAGGAAGGTGGCGCTCCTGCTCGACGATCCGGAGAACCTGTACCAGCAGCTCCTCGTTCGCGAGGCACGGGCCGCGGCCGCTCGCTGCGGGGTCGATCTCCTCGAGCCGGAGTTCGCCCTGGGCTCTTCGTGGACCCAGGTCGACTCCCTGAATCGCCACCTGCGCGAGGCGCGTATCGACGGGCTGCTCGTGATGCTGGCCGGAGGGCAGTGGACGCGAGCCCCGTTGGAGCGCCTGCCCCGGGCGGGTGTGGCCACGGTCCTCCTCAACCGGATTCCGGACTGGGTCGATGAGCTGAGGCGGGAGCATCCGCGGGCACTCGTCGCCGGCGTGACGCCCCGTCAGGACGGGATCGGCGACATCCAGGCACGCCAGGCGAAACGCCTGGCCCGTCCCGGCTCCTTCGTCATCCTGATCACCGGCGACGCGTCGAGCCCGGCCGCGGTCGGCCGGAAGCGCGGCTTCCTCGACGGGGTCGGCGGCCGCTTCGCGGTCCACGAGATCGACGGCCGCTGGTCGGCGAAGGGGGCCGAGAAGGCGCTGGGGGAGTGGTTCCGCATGGGGGCCGAGCGCGACCGCCCGCTGGGGCTCGTCGTGTGCCAGAACGACGCCATGGCGAGCGGGGCGAGGAGCGCCCTTCTCCGGCAGGCGGCGAGCCCGGGTCTCCGGGAGCTCGCGCGCGTGGCCCTCGTCGGATGCGACGGTCTCGAGGAGGAGGGGCGGGCGATGGTCGGTCGCGGGGACCTCGCCGCCACCGTCGTGATGCCGCCCACGACGCCAGGCGCCCTCGAGATCCTGGGGCGCTACTGGGAATCGGGGAGTCTCTCTGGATCCGTGTTCCTGGAAGGCGCCCCGTACCCGCCGCTGGCTGCGCTGGGCTCGGCCTGACCCGTTCCCCCCCGCCTCAGCGGCCCATCCAGCCCCCGTCCACGACGAGGACGTGGCCGTGGACGTAGTCGGAGGCGGGGGAGCACAGGAACACCACGCCGCCCACGATGTCGGAGGTCTCGGCCCAGCGGCCGGCCGGGATGCGATCGACGATCGCTTTGTTGCGCACCGGGTCGGCCTGGAGCGGCGCCGTGTTGTCGGTACGCACGTAGCCGGGGGCGATGGCGTTCACGTTGACGCCCTTGCCCGCCCACTCGTTGGCGAGCGCCTTGGTGAGCTGGGCGACGCCCCCCTTGGTCGCGGCGTAGGCGGGAACGAGGATCCCGCCCTGGAACGCGAGGAGCGAGGCGACGTTGACGATCTTGCCGCGGCCGTGGGCGAGCATGTGGCGGCCGGCGGCCCGGCACATCCGGAACACCGCGTTGAGGTTGACGTCGAGCACCGCCAGCCAGTCCTCGTCGCTCGTCTCGGCGGCCGGGCTGCGCCGGATCGTGCCGGCGTTGTTGACGACGATGTCGAGCGCGCCGAGGGCCTGGAGCGTCTCGCGCACCAGGCGGTCCGGAACTTGGGGCTCGGTGATGTCACCGCGGAGCGCCGCCGCGCGCCGGCCGAGCGCGCGGACCCGCTCGCAGGTCTCGTCGACCGGGCTGCGGTCGTGGACCGCAATGTCGGCGCCGGCCTCGGCCAACCCCACTGCGTAGGCCGCCCCGAGGCCGCCGGAGGCCCCGGTCACGAGCGCCACGCGCCCGTCCAGCGAGAACGAGCCGCTCACTTCGCCCTCCCGGCCTCGAGGCCCGATCCGCCGCCCGCGTACTCGGGCTGGACGTTGACCACCCCGAACTGGCGGTCGACACCCTCGCGGTGGGCCGCCATCATCCACAGGAAGTTGATCGACCCGCCGGGGGCCCCGACGCCCGGGTGATACCCGCGGGGCATGAGCACCACGTCGCCCTCGCGCACGACCACGGCCAGCTCGGGCACCTGGGGATCGGTGTAGACGAGCTGGATGCCGAAGGAGGGCGCGGGCATGTCGATGTAGAGATACGCCTCCTCGAGCATCTCCGAGTGCTCGTGGGGGGGCCACGACATCCAGTTGCCGGGAGCGGGGAACGTCACGCCCGCGACGATCCGCCCGGCCTCCACGTTCTTCCCGATGAGGATGTTGAGGGTTCGCTCGGTAGGGGGGGAGCCGGCCTTGAAGTGGAGGCCGGGGTCCTTCTGGACGTCCTTCCAGGCGACGAACTGCAGCGGGTACGCCTTCTCGACCGGGGCCGCCACCTCCGCGAGGTCGCAGCCCCCGGGGCCGGGGCGCACCTCGACCTCGAAGTCGCGGGGCACGTAGAGCGCGTCGTAGGGGGCCATCGCGAACGGCTTCCCCCCGGCCCTCACCTCGGCCTGCCCGCGCAGGGCGATCAGCCCGGTCTCGAGGCCCCCGGTCGCGAAGCGCAGGGGGGCCTCGCCCTCGTCCAGCACGATGCGGCCGTAGTGCAGCTGCCGCGCCGCCGTCGTGACGGGGTCCACCGACCTCGTGCGTCCCCGGTGCCGGTGGGTCCCACGGACCACGCACCGTTCGAGCGTCAGCTCGTTGCCCATCGTCGCTCCTCCCACGTTGCCGTCCTCACTCCGCCGGCTCGAGGACCACGTTCCGGAGGACGAGGTCCTCCACGTGCTCGAGGCGGCTTCCCTTCGCCACGCCCCGGAAGACACTGTCTCTCACGGCGAGGCCCCGCACCGGCGAGGCCTCGAGCCCCCGCACGAAGAAGGCGTAGGCCGCCTTCCGTACCGTCATGCGCTCGACCACCACGTTGCGCACGACCGGGGCGAAGGCGCCGGCGGCGCCCTCCTCGTACAGCATGTCGATGTCGATCGCGGAGCCCGTCTCGCCGATCTCGACGTCGCGCACGAACACGTTCTCGATCGTCCCTCCCCGCACCGCGTTCGTCTTGAACCGGATGCCCCGCTCGAGGTCGGGGCTGCTCATCAGGCTCCTCTCGACGAAGACGTCCCGAACGCTCCCGCTCATCTCGCTGCCGATGGTCACGCCGCCGTGGCCGGCACGCATGCGGCACCCGCGGATGACGACGCGCTCGGACGGGGCGGCGAGCCGCCGCCCGTCGGCGTTGCGGCCCGACTTGATCGCGATGCAGTCGTCGCCGGTGTCGAAGAGGGTGTCCTCGATCAGGACGTCGGTCGAGGACTCGGGGTCGCACCCGTCGTTGTTGGGCCCCGAGGAGACGACGGTGACGCCGCGCACGGTCACGTTCCGCGACAGCACCGGGTGGATGAGCCACATCGGCGCGTTCGTGATCGTGACGCCCTCGATCAGCACGTTCGTGCAGCGGTACGGCTGCACGAACTGGGGCCGCAGGAAGTGGTTGGCGCCGTAGAGGCGCTCCTCGACCGGCACCCCGGCCTCGGCCTGGGCGAAGAGCCGGTCGCGGTCGGGCTTCTGGCTCTGGGGGTGGCCGTTCCTCTTCCAGGGCCACCAGTGCTCGCCGTCCGCCTGACCGTCCAGCGTGCCCTTGCCCGTGATCGCGATGTCGTGCTGCTCGTAGGCGTAGACGAGCGGCGAGTAGCCCATGAGCTCGACGCCTTCCCAGCGCGTCCGCACGACCGGGAGGTAGGCGCCAGGGTCGCGGGAGAACCGGACCGTCGCGCCCTCGGACACGTGCAGGTTGACGTTGGACTCGAGGCGGATGGGGCCGGTGAGGAAGACCCCGGGCGGCACCACCACGCGGCCGCCGCCGGCGCGGTGGCAGGCGTCGATGGCGGTGCGGAAGGCGCCCGTCGCGTCGGTCTGCCCATCGGGCCGGGCACCGTATCGCGTGATGAGGAAGTCGCGGTCGGGGAAGACGGGGGCCTGGATCCTCGCGAGGATGGCGGGCAGGCGTGCCCAGGGATCCTCGACCGGGGGCGGGCCCGCCTCCTGCCCTCCGGCGATGGCGGCCGAGAGGGTCAGGACGACCGCGAGCGTCCTGCGTTTCACCGCACCACCTCCACCTTCAGCGGCGAGCGCAGGCGCGCGGCGAAGGCGTCGACGTAGCGGTCCCACGCGGCGAGGTCGTTGAAGTCGCCGCTGCCGTCCCAGCCGGAGCCCGCGTACCAGGTCGCCGGCCGGCCCTTCGGCGTCCGCGCCACCACCAGCTGATTGCCGGCCGCCTCCGTCACGTCCACGACCGTGCCGGGATCGACCACGAGGCCGCAGCCGAGCCAGCCGTTGTCGCCGTAGTTGGTCAGGTGCTCCCATGTCCGCACGACGCCGAGCTCGCGGTCGACGCGCGGCACGACGCCCGCGGCCTTGCGGATGCCGGCGGCCCACGTGACGTCGCCGTCCATCGTGTAGAAGCTCTCGAACCGGTTGAAGTGGCGGTCGGCGTCGAGGGTGACGCGCTTGACCTCGGTCACCTTCAGGCCAGGCTTCTCCCACTCGGGGTAGGAGAGCTCGAAGACCAGCCGGAGGGGGCCGCTTGCGAGCACGCGCGAGGAGCGGAAGTTCTTCGAGACGGCCAGCGCGCCGTCGATCATCAGGCCGCTGCCGCCGCAGCCGCGGCTCTTGCCCGCCGGGTAGAAGTCGCCGCCCTCGCCGTGGTCGCGGTGGTAGTCGTCCACGAGGTACCAGTCGTTCAGCACCAGGCGGCGGGTGCGCTTGCTCCAGGCGTCCACCGCGCTGCTGGTGAGCGGCTCCTTCGCGAACGTCTCCAGGGCCTCGCCGTAGGCCCGGAAGGCGACCCGGTCGTTCTCCCAGGCGAAGTCGTCCTCGCGCTCGCGCACGAAGCGGCCGTAGACGCGGAAGTCCTCCCGGCGTGGCTTGCGCGGCTGGCCCTGTGAAACGAGGAACTCCCGGGCCTCGCCGGCCTTGAAGGCGGAGAGGAAGACGAGCTGGTCGAAGACACCGTCGCCGTCCTCGTCGACGGCCTGCGCCAGGACCTCGTGCCCGGTTTCCGCCTCGGTGACGACGAGACGCGGCAGCTCCTCGGCCTTGAAGGCCCCGGAAAGGACGGCCGCCGTCAGCTCGACCATCTCCGAGGGGCGAGGGGCGTCGAGCGCGTTCCGCACCCGTACCCGGACGGGTGCGCTCTCGCCGGTCGCGACGGCCGCGGGGAGGAGGGCGAGGGTCACGGCAGCGATCGTTCGCATCGTTTTTCTCCGGGAAAGGCCGGTTCCGGAGCCGCCCGACTCCCGTCCGGTGCGCCGGACGGGAACATGCGGGACGAGCGGCACCGGCCCCGAGTCATGGAGGATATTGGTCAGACCAATCGTGCCCGAAAACGCGGCATCCACTCGAAGCAGGCCGACGCCGTCACCACGCGTTCGATTCATGATTGACAGGCTGTTGGGCCAGAGGTGACGCATCCGAGTCAGGTCGAAGTTTGTGATACCAGGCGTTGCTCTGTCAAGAGTTTGTCTGACCACTTTGGAGCAGCTATGATGGCTGTCGCTTGATGAAGGGCATCGGCTCTCTCGTCGCCGGACTCGCGTTCTCCGCTCTCGTCGCTCCGGCTCACCCAGCGGGGCCACCTCCGGCGTTTCCCGGCGCCGAGGGCTTCGGCGCCGCGACGCCAGGGGGCCGGGGAGGCCGGGTCGTCTTCGTCGTCAACCTCGACGACTCCGGCCCTGGCAGCTTCCGGGCGGCGGTCGAGGCCCGGGGACCCCGCACGGTGGTGTTCCGGATCGGGGGCCTCGTCACCCTGCGGACGAAGGTCGTGATCGGCGAGCCCTTCCTGACGATCGCCGGCCAGACGGCGCCTGGCGACGGCATCTGCTTCCGGGGACAGGCGGTCGAGGTCCAGACCCACGACGTCGTGGTGCGCCACCTGCGCTTCCGGCCCGGCAACGTCTCCGGGAGCGAGGTCGACGGCGTCACGGTGGGAAGCGGGTCCCGACGGGTGATCCTCGACCACTGCTCCGCCGGGTGGTCGGTGGACGAGAGCCTCTCGCTCAGCGGTGACGTGGCGGACGTCACCGTCCAGTGGTGCCTGATCGCGGAAGCCCTGAACCGCAGCGTCCACCGCAAGGGGTCGCACGGCTACGGGTCGCTCGTGCGGGCCGCAGGCGGGGTCACGCTCCACCACAACCTCTGGGCGCACAACGACGCCCGCAACCCGCGCCTCGGAGACAACTACGGCCGTCCGCCCTGGCCGCTCTTCGACGTGCGCAACAACGTCATCTACGACCATGGCGGGATCGCGAGCGGCATGACCGGCGACCGGCTGCGCGCGAACTACGTCGCCAACTACGTTCGCCCGGGGCCGAGCAGCGACACCGGGCGCGGGGTCATCGTCCTCACCGGCACTGCGGACGTCGCCTTCCACGTGGCGGGCAACGTGGTCGAAGGCCGGCCGGCGCTCACCGCCGACAACCGGACGCTGTTCGACCGCGTCGAGGCGGGCGGGCGTCGCTTCGTCGTTCTTCTCGACAGCCCCTTCGACGCGCCGCCGGTCCGCACGACCGACGCGGCTCTGGCCCTGCGGGATGTGATGGCCGTGGTCGGCGCCACGCGGCCCCGGCGGGACGCCGTCGACGCGAGGGTCGTGCGAGAGGTCGAGTCGCGCTCCGGCCGGATCATCGACTCGCAGGAGGACGTCGGCGGGTGGCCGCCCTACGCCTCGGGTCCGGTGCCCGCCGACGCGGACGCGGACGGCCTGCCGGACGACTGGGAGCGCGCCCGGGGGCTCGACCCGGCCGACCCCACGGACGGGCCGCGTGCCGGCCGCGACGGCTACACCAACCTGGAGGTCTACCTCAACGAGCTCGCCGGCGCCGAGCCCCGCGAAGAGACGGTCATCCGCCCCTGAGTCAGACGAGCGGTCGGGCGCGACAGGCGAGCTGGAGCGCCAGGCCCCAGGGGTCGCGCAGCATGGCGAACCGGTCGCCGACGGGCGTCTCGACCACGTCGCCGACCGGCACCGCCCCCGCCGTGATCAGCTGCGCGCGCGTCGTCTCCATGTCCCGGGTCGCGAACGCGACGTGCAGCACAGCCGGGTCCATCGCGCCGTAGTCCGGCACCGGGAGCGTCCCCGCGTAGATCTCGAGGACGCTCGCTCCGGCATCGTCGGCGAGGAAGCGCGCGTGCCCGGGCGCGTCGCCCTTGCGGACGACCCTCATCCCGAGGTGCTCCTCGTACCAGCCCGCGACCGCCACGGGGTCCGCGACCAGCAGCGCGACGTGCTCGAGCTTCATTCGGGCCTCCAGATCCGTCTCACGGCAGGGCGCGATAGCGGAAGCCCCGGAAGCGGGCCTCGCCGTCTCCGGCCACGTAGATCGCCGGGCGCAGGCTCAGGAAATCGTACGCGGTGTTGTGATGGTAGCCGGAGACGTCCATGCGCGTGTCGTAGCGCTTCCAGTCGCGCCCGTCCGGGCTGTAGTAGAGCGAGACGAGGTTCCGGTCGTTCAGGAGGCGCAGGAAGACCCGTCGGCCCAGCTCCCCGGGCTTCGGGCCCCGCCGGTCGAGGCCGTAGCGGTGGAGGACGAGGCTCTCGCCGTCGACGCCGAGGCCGCCGTAGAGGCGGCGGTTGTAGAACACGAGGAGCCCCGCCGTGGCCTTGCCGTCCGTTTCGACCTCGACCTCGATCTCGTAGGCCGGGTCGCCCGCCACGAACCACAGGGGCGAGGCGTCCTTCGGGGAGCTGCCCCTGCCTTTCAGGACGAGGGCGCCGCCGTCGATCCGGTAGCGCTCGACGTCGCCTTCGCCGCCGTCGTAGAAGCTCCACTGGACGCCCATGCGGGTCGCCGAGAAGTCGCCCGAGAACGCGAAGCCGTGGGTCGCACCGGGCATCTCGAGCGGCTTGCGGATCGGCCGCGCCGGGTCCAGGCCGGCCAGCTTCACCCAGCCGTCGGCGGTCCACTCGACGGGCTCGAGGAGCGCTTGCCGGCCGAGGGTCAGGAAGCCCTTCTCGTAGGCGTGGTAGACGATGTACCAGCGGCCATCCGGGCCCTCGACCAGCGTGCCGTGCCCTTTCGACCACCAGCGCTCCTCGGCGGACAGCGCCCGCGCGATCGGGTTCCAGGGCGAGTTCTCCCAGGGCCCGTGGATCGACCTCGACCGCGCGGAGACGATCATGTGCCCGGTGGGTGGCCCGGCGGTGCCGCCCTCGGCCAGGATCATGTGGAAGTATTCGCCGTGCTTCAGGATCTTCGGACCCTCCTGCGAGAAGCTCTCCACGATCCAGTCGTCGGGGTACTTCCAGCCCTCGTAGGCGTGCTTCACGTCGCCCGCGGTCGAGAGCCCGTCGCCGGCGAGCGGGACGTACCGCCCTCCGGAGAGGAACAGGTAGCGCTTCCCGTCCTCGCCGACCGCGTGGCCCGGGTCGATCAGCGGCAGCTTCAGGTCGATCGGCTCGCTCCAGGGACCGGAGATGCGGTCGGCCCAGACCACGTAGTTCGACCGGTACTCCGCCGTCCGGGCGGGGAAGTAGATGTAGTAGCGCCCGCCGTGCTTCACGAGGTCGGGCGCCCAGACCGATCCCACGTTGCGGAAGAGCGCGGGGCCGACCGGCTGCCAGTTCACGAGGTCCCGCGAGTGCCAGACGACGAGGCCGGGGTAGGCGTCGAACGACGAGAACGTCGCGTAGTAGTCGTCCCCGTCCTTGAGCAACGACGGGTCCGGGTGGTCGCCGGGGAAGATCGGGTTGAGAAAGCAGCCGTCGCCGAGGTCCGCCCTCCTCTGGCCCTCGACGCCGCGGGCCCAGCTCTCGCCCGAGCGCGCCTGACACGGGTCGGCGCTCGCGGAGCCGGTCGAAGCCGCGATCGCGCCGACCGTGACGTTCTCGAGCTGGAACCCCGGGGCGCGCACGTCGACGGACGGCGCGATCACGGTCCGGCTCGCGTCCGGGTACGGGCTGCGGACGCGGATGTTCGGCTTCGTGATCACGAGGCGCTCGCGGTAGGTGCCGGGGGCCACCGAGATCACGGCCCCTTCGGGAGGGGCCACGTCGATCGCGCGCTGGATCGACCAGTAGTCGCCGTTGCCGCTCGCCGCCACGTAGAGCGTGGGGTCCTCCTCCGGTACCTTGACCGCCGCCGCCGGCGCCTCGGGGATGTCGGGGAAGGGAGCGAACCGGCCCTCGCACGCGGGAGGCGGGCCGGGTGTCGCGCCCTGATCGTCGACGGACGCGGTGTCGCCGCGCGGCACGAAGCTCCCGCGCCTCGGGCCGACGCGCACGTCGGCGTGCGCGGCCACCGCCTGCTCGGGCCGCTGGCCGTCGACGTGCACGTTGTCGAGGACGACGCCCATGCGGTGCTCCGCGTCGAGGCCGAGGAGCGTCGTCCAGCCCCCGGTCACGCTCCGGACGTCCTTCAGGCGGATGTCCCGGTAGACGGGGAGCAACGAACCAGGGAAGGTCGTGTACATCGAGGTGAGGACGATCGGGTTCGGGACGTTGCGCATGCAGACGTCCTCGTACGCCACGTCCTCCACGAGGCCCCCCCGGCTGCGGTCGGACTTGATGCGCAGGCCGTTGTCGGCCCCGTCGATCGTGAGGTCGGTCACCCGGACGGCCCGCACCCCGCCGTTCGTGTTGCTGCCGATCGACATGCCGTGGCCGTTCCAGAACCGGTTGTGGGCGATCGTGACGTGGGTGGTGGGGCCGGCCCCGCCCGCCTTGATCGCCACGTTGTCGTCGCCGGTGTCGATCAGGCAGTGCGCGATCGTGACGTTCGTCGAGGAGGACGGGTCGATGCCGTCCGAGTTGCGGGCGGTCTTCGGCGTCTTGATCTTCACGCCCCACGCGGTGAAGCCGTCGGTCCTCTCCGCGACCACGTGGAAGTTCGCCGAGTTGCGCAGGGTGAGGCCGGCGAGCGTGAAGCCGTTCGAGCGGCGCACGACCAGGATCCGGGGGCAGGCCTGCTGCAGGTCGAAGACCTTGGCCTTCTTGGCCAGCTCCCACCACGTCAGGTCCTGGCCGCGCATGACGGCGCCGCCGCGGCCGTCGATCGCGCCCCGGCCCATGACGCCGCTGCCCGGGGCGTCCTCGGCCAGCAGGAGCGGCTTGCAGCCGGGGCCGCGCTGGCCGATCTCCGAGAGGACGCCGCAGCTGCCGGGAGCGACGTCGTAGTCGCGCGGGTCGCGGGAGCCGAAGAGGGCGGTGTGGGCCTCGACCACGAGCGTCACGCCCGCCTTCAGCCGGAGCGGGCCGCTCAGGAAGACGTTCGCGGTGCCCTGGCGGACGAGCCGCACCGTGCGCCCGGCCGGACAGGCCTCGATGGCAGCCTGGATCCGCACGGTGTCGGGCCGGGCCTCGTCGGCCTCGGACAGGAGGCCGCCGGGGGCGGTGAGGCGCGCCTCGAGGGTCACGCAGACGGGAGGCGGGACGGGCTCCTGCACCTGGCGGCGGTCCTGGGCCGCGAGGGGCGGCGCGAGGAGCGCGGCGAAGGCGAAGGCCGCGAAGGAGGGAACGCGTAGCTTCATCGACCGATCCTCTCGACGAGCCAGGCCACGACCTGGTCCGCGTAGCCGGGGAGCCGCTCGTCCCACTCCCGCGTGCCGTGAGCGCCTTCGGGGACGGTGATGAGGTCGCACGTCACGCCGGCCTCGCGCAGCGCCTTCTGAAACCGAACCGACTGCTCGTAAGGGACGCTCATGTCGGCCGTGCCGTGCACGAGGAGGAAGGGCGGCAGGCCCTTGTGGACCCGCCGGATCGGGGAGCCGTCGCGCAGGGCCTGGCGCGCGGACTCGTCGAGCTCGCTCCGGTCGAAGAGGGCGCGCATCGAGACGCTCAGGCCGCCCCGCCGGTCGGTGTCGGACTCGAGGTCCAGCGGGGCGAAGAACGGCACGACCGCGGCGACCCGCGCGTCGTCGCCGGCCCGGACGGCGGCATCGGTCACGAGGTGGCCGCCGGCCGACTCGCCGACGAGGGCGAGCCGCTCCGCGTCGATGTGGAGCCGGCGCGCGTTCGTGCGGGCCCAACGGACGGCGGCGAGGACGTCCTCGACCGGCGCCGGGTACGTGTGCCGGGGCGCGAGGCGGTAGCTCACCGCCAGCCAGGCGATGCCGGCGCTGGTCAGGGGTCGCACGAGCGAACGCGCCGCCTGGGTCCGGTCGCCCCCGATCCAGCCGCCCCCGTGGACCAGGATGGCCGCGGGGAAGGGGCCGCGGCCGGGTGGCGTGCAGATGTCGAGCCTCAAGCTCTCCCCGCCCGGCCGGGCGTACTCCACGTCCCGCTCGAACCGGGCCGGCGGCGGGCACGGAGGAGCCGTGTCGGCCGTGGGGGTCGGCGTCTTTGCCGCTGCCGCCACGAGGCTGCCCTGCGAGGCCGGGTCCCAGCCGTCGGCGCCCCGGAGCACCGCAGCCGGCGTCAGGGCCGCGGCCTCTTCAATGCTCAGCGCACGAGCCCAGGGGACGCGGGACCCGGGGGTCGCCCCCGGGCCCGTCGTCCCGTGCTCGGCGTAGCGGGCGGTCGTCTCGCGGTCCGGCCGGCTCCAGTTGTGCCAGCCCTCGGGCCGGACGACCTCCGACATCTCGGTCGAGAGGAAGACAGTGCTGGCGAACGAACGCCACGGGCGGCCGAGGTACGTCCTGACCTCCGGCGACTCGCCGCGGAGCGTGCAGCGCGAGAAGACGAAGCCGTGCGGCTGCTCCTCCGGGGTCGAGGCGGCGGTAACGTAGCCATCCCGCCGGGCGAGGATCGTGCAGCGGTCGAAAAAGGCGGTGGCCGCCCCGAAGATGAAGTCGACGTGCCCGGAGACGAAGCAGCCCTCGAAGTACTGCCGCCCCCGGTTGAGGAGCACGGTGTCCTGCCAGCCGACGAAGCGGCAGCTGCGGAATGCGGCGCGGTCGCCGTCGACCCGGATCGCCAGCGCCTGGCCCACCGGGCCGGCGGCGTTCTCGAACGTCAGGCCCTCGGCGGTGAAGTCGTCGGCGTCGATCTGGGCCGTGGCGGTGCGGAACGTCCCGATCGGCTTGCCGTCGGTGCCGGGGACGTTGGCGTGGAGGTCGAACGTGACGACCGTCTTCTCCGCGTCCTCGCCGACGAGGGCCAGGAAGCGCTTCTCGCGCTGGACGTAGAGGCGCTCGCGGTAGGTGCCCGGGCGGACGTGGATGATCCACGGGCGCCCGGGACGGCCGGAGGGCGCGGCCGCGATCGCGTCCTGGAGAGAGCGGAACTGGCCAGTGCCGTCCGCGGCCACGACGGCGTTCGCGTAGGGGAGCCAGCCGGGGGGTGGGGGGGTGGGGGAGGTGGGGAGAGGCGAGGCCTGGGAGAGAAAGAGGAGGAGCAGGGCTTCCATCGGGGCTCTCCAGGGAACGAGCGAAAAGGGAACGACCGAAAAGGAGGAGGGGGGCGCCTGCGGCGCCCCCCGACGGCTCAGATATCCCGGGAGCGCCGCTCGACGGGGCGCTCCCGGGATGGCGTCAAAACTCCAGCCGGACGGCGTACTGCAGCTGCCGGCCGTAGTAACCGGCGTCCTGCGCGTTCGTCCGTCCGAAGTCCGAGGCGGTGATGGTCAGGTTCGGGTCCGCCCAGTTCATCCCGTTGAGCGCGTTGAAGGCGTCCATACGAATCTGCAGGCGGAACCGCTGGTTGAGCTTGAAGGTCTTCTGCAGCGTCAGGTCGAGGTTGTTGAAGCTCGGGCCGGTGAGGCCGTCGAAGGTCCACGGGTTGCTGCGCCGGGTGTACGCGGGCTGGCGGGCGAAGCCGGTGACGTCGAACCAGTACTTGTCCGCGCCGTTCTCTCCGATCTTCTCGACGGACGTCGGGGCCACCATCGTGCCGGTGAAGACGAGGGGGACGCCCGAGTAGTAGGTGTAGATCCCGGAGATCTGCCAGCCGCCGAGGATGGCGTCGAGCCAGCCCGACATGTCGGACCCGTACTTCCGGCCCCGGCCGAAGGGGAGCTCGACGGTGGCCGCCCCGACGAAGCGGTGCTGAGGGTCGGAAGCCACCGTGGGGTTGCCGGAGCTGCCCGCCTGCGTGACCGAGAAATCGAACCAGGTGAGGGCGCCGTCGTACTCGTCCTGCTCGTCGTAGAACCACTGCGATTCCTGCTTGACGTACGCGTACGTCGCCAGGAACGAGAAGCCGTTGGCGAACGGCCGCTGCAGGCGCAGCTGGAACGACTGGTACTTCGCCTTGCGCAGGTCGGTGCCGGTCTGGATGACGTTGAGGTACTGGGGGTACGGCCGGAGCAGCTGGCTCCGCGCCACGGTGGCGTTTCGGCGCAGCGCGCCGGGGAACTGCTCCACCGTCCCGTAGTTGTAGAACGGGTTCGGCACCGCCTGGTCGACGTAGGCGCCGTAGGTGTAGCGCAGCCGCGGGTCCATCAGGTTGAGGTTCTGGCTGTACTGGTCGTGGCTGATGAAGTTCACGAAGTAGGTGGCGTCGGCCACGATCCGGAAGAAAGTCTCGCGCTGGAGCGACACGTTGATGCGGTCGCTGACCGGCGTGCGCTGCTCGTACTCGTCCCACGAGACGTTGTCGCCCAGGTTGGTGTTCCGGCCGTAGCTCTTGCCGTAGGCCGGGGTCAGGCCCTGCGGGAACGGGTTGGCGAGGAAGGCGACCGGGATGCCGTTGACGTTCGGATTGACGTTCGTTATCGGGTTGAAAGCGGCGAGGTCGATCTCGCCCAGGGTGTCGCGCTCCGAGTTGGCGAGCTCGGTGGGGGTGACGAACCGCCCGTAGCCGGCCCGGAAGGCGGTCTTCTCGTCGAGCCGCCACGCGAGGCCGATGCGCGGCATGAACCCGCCGGTCCAGGCGTCTGTCTTTCTCTTGCTGTCCTGCTCCGTGAAGTAGAAGGCGCCGTTGTAGGTGTAGCCCTTGGCGCCCGCCGACTGGGCCATGGTCGCCCGGATGTCGGCGGGGATCCTCGGGTCGATCGCCGCGGCCATGCCCGGGATGGGGTCCGCGAGGTCGAGCCGCTGCGGGAGCCGGTACTCGGGGTCCCAGAAGCCGCCCTCGTACTCGTAGCGCAGCCCCAGGTTGAGGGTGATCTTCGAGGTGACCTTCCAGTCGTCCTGGACGTAGAAGCCGTAGAACTCCGTGTTGGCGATCTGCAGCTGCCGGTACTGCACGTTCGAGGTGCCGGGGTCAAGGGCCCCGAGCAGGAAGCTCGCCCAGGGGTTCCCGCTGGTCGTGGTCGGGCTCGTCCAGCGGTTTCCCGTCGCGGCCGCGACGAAGCGCAGGTCGGTGTAGAAGAAGCGCGCCGCGTCGCCGCGCTTCAAGCGGATCTCGGTGCCGGCCTTGAGCGAGTGCCCGGTCAGGTACTTGTTGATCCGGGCGTGGACGCTGTAGCCCTTGGGCTGCTGGTACCAGTAGTTCGCGACCCCGAACTGGTTCCGCGCCGTGCTCTCCACGACCATGTAGGGCGAGTAGATGAGCGGCCGGCCCTCGGCGTACGGCTGCCACCAGCCGCTCGGCCACAGGTTCGCGTAGCCCTCCTCGCCCACGACCATGTCGGGGAACTCGCGCTTGTCCTCGACCTGGTAGAAGGACCCGCGGACGTTGAGGACCGTGGAGGGGTTGAACGTGTAGACCGTGTCGGCGGCGATGTTCCAGCCGTTGCGCTTCGAGCCGGTGGTGTTGCGCAGCTTCAGGGGGTCGTTCCCGTCGGTGTAGTCGACGGCGACCTGGTCCGTCTTCATGCGGCTGACGCGCGCATTGGCCTTCCAGCGGTCCGAGATGTTCCAGTCGAGGCGGGTCGAAAAGTTGAGGTAATTGAATGTCCGCTCGTCCTGGGCCTTGAAGTTGTTGAAGCCGGTGAGGTCGTCGCCCGGGTTGTTGGGATCCCAGAGGCTGCCGAGGATCTGCGCGGCCACGGGGTCCCAGCGGTTCGCGGGGATCTTGTTGCCCGGGAACGGGTCGCGCACCTGCACGCCGTTGACGGTGCGCGAGGTCAGGGGGTCGTAGATGACGCGGAGCGAGCCGTCGGCGTTGTAGGACTGCGAGAAATCGCCCTGGCGTTCCAGCGCGGTCGGGAGCGAGTAGTTGGTCGCCTGGGACTGCGTGGCGTCGATCGCGTCGAACACGGCGAACAGGAAGAGCTTGTTCTTCTTGATCGGGAGTCCGATCGTCCCCCCGGCGTTCCAGTAGGGGTTGTCGTTGTGCCTCTGCGTCGCCCGGTCGCTGATCGCGTTGAGGCTGGCGTCGCGGCCGAAGTAGTAGGCCGACCCCTTGACGTCGTTGGTGCCCGACTTCATGGTCACGATCGCGATGCCGCCCGCGCTGTGGCCGAACTCGGCGTCCACCGTGTTCTGCACGATCGTGTACTCGCTCACCGAGTCCATGGGCGGGGTGTAGCCGAGCTTGTTGCCGGCGGTGAGCGGCGTGCCGTCGAGGAGGACGTCGTTCCTGTACTTGGTGCCGCCGCCGAGGTCCATCTCGTTGGCGGTCCGGTGGAAGTAGGGCGCGGTCTCGACCGTGCTCCCGCGCTGGATCGTGGTGGGGTCGAGCATGGCGAGCTGGAGCGGGTTGCGGGTGGAGGAGGGCAGGTCCTTCACCATCTCCTGCTCGATCGTCAGGTCGCGGGTGGCGGTGTTGAACTGGATCGTGGGCGTCGCCTCCGTGACGGTGACCGTCTCCTCGATCCCGCCCACCTGCATCTTGAGGTCCACGGTGACGTCGCCGCGCTGCTGGACGCGGACGCCCGTCTGCAGGGTGGTCTTGAACCCGGCCAGCTCGGCGCTCACGGAGTAGGTCCCCGACTCGACGAAGTCGAACAGGTACCGGCCGTCCTTGTTCGTCGTGTGGGTGCTCGACACCCCCGTGCCGTCGTTCTTCAGGACGACGGTCGCCCCGGGCAGAACGCCGCCGGTCGGGTCGGACACCAGGCCCTGTACCCGGGCCCGGATGTCCTGCGCGCTCGCGCTCGCGGCGAGCGCGATGAGGAAAAGCGCGAGGATCGCGCCCCTCGGTCTAGAAGTTCTCATGGCTTCCCCCTGAAGCGTCCGTCGGTTGAAAGTGGTCCGACCAAATCGAGCCACGTTTGGCAACGACCTCCGCCCGGCCTCCCCCACCCGCTTGCGGTTTCATTCATGATCCGTGGGAGTCTGGTGCAGAAACAAAGCGACACGCCAGGTGAAAGTTTGTAATACCAGTCACCCCGATGTCAAGGGGTTGTCTGACCAATTGGATTGACAGGGCCCGGGGCGGGTGATACCAAGACGCTCGCGCGGAAGGGCTTAGCTCCGGAAACGAAGGAGCGGTCGCCCTTGCCGGAACGGGAGGCTTCGATGTCCGGAAGACCGTGGATCGGCCGTGCCGTCCTGCCCCTCTGCCTGCTCGTCGTGGCCGCATCGGCCCCGGCCGAGGGGCCCTACCGCAATCGGGACAACAAGGACCCGAAGGACCTGTCCGAGGGCACCTACCCGATCCCCTACCAGAAGCCCACGGTCGCCGAGATCACGGAAGTCCTGCGGCGGGTCCACGGCTACCTGGACGCCAACTCGCCGACGCAGGTGGTGGACGGGCGTACGGGGATCGAGATCACCGATTTCTCGGTTCCGAACGCGGACGCGCGGGTTCCCGACGGGGACGGCGAGGCGTTCTACCCGCTCGACTACACCATGGGCGTCACCCACTCCGGGATGCTCCTGGCCCGCGAGGTGACCGGGGACGAGCGCTTCGCGGAGTACACCCGCCGGCAGCTGCAGTTCATCGCCGACCGCCTGCCCTACTTCCGCGAGGTGATCGCGGCGGGTGCGCGGCCGGGGAAGGAGACGTTCGGGGCCATCATCCGGACGGGATCGCTCGACGACTCGGGCTCGATGTGCGCGGCCCTCGTCAAGGCGCGCCGGGCCGGGGTCGGCCCGGATCTCGAGAACGTCATCGACCACTGGAGCGACTACATCGCGCACCGGCAGTTCCGGATCGCGGACGGGACGCTCGCGCGCCAGCGGCCGCAGCCGGAGTCGCTCTGGGCCGACGACCTGTACATGAGCGTGCCCGCGCTCGCGCAGATGGGGGCGCTCACCGCAGACCGCGCCTGGTTCGACGACGCGGTGAAGCAGGTGCTCCAGTTCCACGCCCACCTGTGGGACCCGCAGGTCGGCCTCTACGCGCACGGCCGGCACCTGAACCAGCCGCTCAACCCGGAGTTCTACTGGGCGCGCGCGAACGCCTGGGCGATGATGGCGTCGGTGGAGCTCCTGGACGTCCTGCCCGCGGACCACCCGGGACGGGAGAGGGTGCTCGAGGCGCTGCGGGCGCACGTCCGGAGCGTGGCGAAGCTCCAGTCGGGCACGAGCGGCCTGTGGCACCAGATGCTCGACAAGACGGACTCCTACCTCGAGACGTCGGCCTCGGCCATCTTCGTCTACTCGATGGCTCGGGCGATCGACCGGGGGTGGATCTCACCCGTGAGCTACGGGTCGGTGGCCCAGGCCGGCTGGATCGGCGTCACGACCCGGGTGAACCCGAAGGGCCAGGTCGAGGGGACCTGCGTCGGGACGACGCTCGCGAGCGACCACGTCTACTACTACAACCGCCCGCAGTCGGTGTACGCCACCCACGGCTACGGGCCGGTGCTCCTGGCCGGGGCCGAGATGATCCGGCTCCTGCAGAACCCGCAGGTCGACGTCCAGTACAAGCTCCGCACCTACCACTACGTCCCGAAGAAGCCGTGAGCGGCGCGGGAGGACGTGCCGGGGTCTCAGCGCTGGCGGGCCGCGGCCTTGCCGCCGTCGCCCGCCTCGCGCTTGACCTGCTCCCAGCGCGCGCGCTCGAGGTGCTGGGTCATCTCGCGCCTCGCGCGCTCGGCGCTGCGGGAGCGGATCGCCTCGTAGATGCGCCGGTGGGTCTCCGCCGACTCGCGCAGGCTGAAGCCCTCCATGTTGATCCGGCCGGTCTCCCAGATGATCTCGGTGAGCGTGCCGATGATCGTGGCCACGATCGGGTTGCCCGAGCCGGCGGCCACCGCGCGGTGGAAGCCCAGGTCGTGGCGGAGGAAGGCCTGGGGCTCCTCGAGGGTCGCGAACATCCCCGTGATCTCGTCGGTCATGGCGGCGAGCTGCTCGCCGGTCGCGCGCTCGGCGGCGAGCCCGGCCGCGGCGACCTCGAGCATCCGCCGCGCCTCGTACATCTGGTCGAGGGTGAAGCCGTGCAGGGCGGCCAGGAACTGCAGCGGTGCCTTGCCGAGCTGCGGTGGACCCTCGACGATGAAGGTACCGGCTCCGCGGCGCGACGTGATGATGCCCATCGCCTGCAGGCTGTGCAGCCCCGAGCGCAGGGAGGGGCGGCTCACGCCCATCTTGCGGGAGAGCTCCCGCTCCGGCGGGAGCCGGTCCCCGGGGCCGAGGCGGCCTGCCTCGATCTCCCGCCGCACGAACTCCACGACCTGGGCGCCGGCGGCCGTGTCCGGGAGCGTCAATCGGGCTCGACCTGTGGGTTCGTGGTTCACCAAAGACACCATGACAAGTAGCATCCGCCCGTCCACCCCGTCAACCACTCTGGCGCTGTGCGCCGCACTGATCGCCGCCATCGCGGCCACGGCTGCGATCGCACAGGAGAGCCCGTGGCGTCCCGACCGGGGCGACGGCACGTACGCGAACCCCGTCCTCTTCGCCGACTACTCCGATCCCGACGTGGTTCGGGTAGATGGCGACTACTACCTGGTGTCGTCGAGCTTCGGCAACGTGCCGGGGCTCCCGATGCTCCACTCCCGCGACCTCGTCAGCTGGACGATCGTAGGTCACGCGCTGCAGCGGCTGCCGCCCGACTTCGACCGTCCGCGGCACGGAAAGGGCGTGTGGGCGCCGTCGATCCGCCACCACGGCGGCCGGCTCTGGATCTTCTGGGGCGACCCCGACGCCGGGCTCTACATGACGACGGCCGAGCGCGCCGAGGGCCCGTGGCACGAGCCTTTCCTCGTGAAGCCGGCCCGCGGGCTCATCGACCCCTGCCCGCTGTGGGACGACGACGGGCGCCTGTATCTCGTGCACGCCTGGGCGAAGAGCCGGGCCGGCTTCAACGCGGTGCTCACGGTGGTCGAGCTGAGCCCGGACGGGCGGCGAGTGCTCGGGGAGGGCCGGACCGTCTTCGAGGGCGGGGCGAAGCACCCCACCATCGAGGGGCCCAAGCTCTACAAGCGGGACGGCTGGTACTGGATCTTCGCTCCCGCCGGGGGAGTCAAGCCGGGGTGGCAGGTCGCGCTGCGCTCGCGCTCGGTTTACGGCCCGTACGAGGACCGCATCGTCCTCGCCCAGGGGCGCACCGGGGTGAACGGCCCCCACCAGGGGGCATGGGTGAGCGCGCCCGACGGCGGCGACTGGTTCCTCCACTTTCAGGACCGGGGCGCCTACGGGCGTGTCGTCCACCTGCAGCCGATGCGCTGGAGGGACGGGTGGCCGGTGATGGGAGACGACGCCGATGGCGACGGGACCGGCGAGCCGGTGGCGTCGGCCCGCAAGCCGGTCGCGGGCGAGCCCCCGCGCGAGCCGCAGGCGAGTGACGAGTTCGACGGCGCGTCGCTCGGGCTCCAGTGGCAGTGGCAGGCGAACCCGGACGCGTCGTGGTGGTCGGTCGTCGACGGCGCGCTCCGGCTCTCGGCAGTTCCCCACGCCTCTCCCGCCGACACGCTCTGGGCCGCGGGCCACCTGCTGCTGCAGAAGCTCCCGGCCCCCGCCTTCACCGCTACGACGCTCCTGGACCCCGGAGGGCTGCGGGAGGGCGAGGAGGCCGGCCTCGTCGTGATGGGCCGCGACTACGCCGTGCTCACCGTCTCGCCTGGTGCCGATGGCGTCCGCCTCTCGCTGCGGGTCTGCCCCGAGGCCGACGCCTCGGGGACCGAGACCGAGGCGTCGGCGCGTCCCGTCGGGGCGGGCCCGATCGAGCTCCGGGTCGAGGTGACGGAGGGGGCGATCTGCCGCTTCAGCGCGCGAGCCGGCGGAGGCGTGTTCAGGCCGATCGGGGATCCGTTCCCCGCCCGCGAGGGGATGTGGATCGGCGCAAAGATCGGCGTCGTCGCCCGGGCGTCCCACGGGGCGACGACGACGGGCTCGGCCCGCTTCGACTGGTTCCGCGTGAGGTAGAGACTACTAGGCCGGCCGGGATGCCTTCGCGTGCTCCCCCGCGGCCCGGCCGAGACCGAAGCCGAAGTAGTCGCGCGCGTTGTAGAAGCCGACGTTCGCGACGACGTTCCCCAGGGCTTTGCGGTCGTCGGGCAGCCGGCCCCGCCGCACGTCCTCGCCGAGGATGTTGCAGAGCAGCCGCCGGAAGTAGTCGTGGCGCGGATAGGAGAGGAAGCTGCGCGAGTCGGTGATCATCCCCACGAAGCGCGAGAGCAGGCCCATGCTCGCGAGCACGCGCAGCTGGGCCTCCATGCCGTCGAGCTGGTCGAGGAACCACCAGGCCGAGCCCCACTGCATCTTGCCGGGGACGCTGCCGTCCTGGAAGTTGCCGATCATGGTGGCCATCAGCTCGTTGTCGGCGGGGTTGAGGTTGTAGAGGATCGTCTTGGCGAGCTGGTCGGTCTCGTCGAGGCGGTCGAGGAAGCGGGAGAGCGGCCGGGCCTGCTCGAAGTCGGCGATCGAGTCGAAGCCGGTGTCGGGGCCGAGGCGCTTCTTCATGCGCGTGTTGTTGTTGCGCATGGCGCCCACGTGGTACTGCTGCACCCAGCCCCGCGCGTGGTCGAGGAGGGCCAGGCGGTGGAGGAGGGCCGAGCGGAAGACCCGGGCCTCCCCGCCCTCGAGCGCCTGGCCGGCCCGCAGCCGCGTGAAGAGCGAGGCCGCCACCGCGTCGGTGAACGGAAGGGCGTCGATCGCCTCCAGGCCGTGGTCGGAGGCACGGCAGCCCTTCTCGTGGAAGAACGAGTGCCGCTTCTCGAGCGCGGCGAGGAGCGCGTCCCAGGTCCCGATCGAGGCGCCGGCCGCCTTCTCCAGCTTCCCGAGCCACGCCGTCCAGGCGGGGAGGTCCTCGACGAGGACGGCCTTGTCGGGCCGCCAGGTCGGGTAGACCTGCGTGTCGGGGTCCTTCCTCTGCGCGAGCTTCGCGTGGGGCTCGAGGGAGTCGGTCGGGTCGTCGGTGCTGCAGACGACCGTCACGCGGAACTGCTTCAGGAGGCCCATCGCGGTGAACGCGCCCTCCCTCAGCCGCTCGTTGGCCCGGTCGAAGGTCGCCTTCGCGGTGGCGGGGGAGAGGAGCGCCTCGATCCCGAAGGGCTTCCGCAGCTCCATGTGCGTCCAGTGGTAGAGCGGGTTGCCGAGGGTGTCCGGGACCGTCCGGGCCCACGCCTCGAACTTCTCCCAGTCCGTGGCGTCCCCCGTGCAGAAGCGCTCGGGGACGCCGTTCGTCCGCATCGCCCGCCACTTGTAGTGGTCGCCCTCGAGCCAGATCTCGGTGATCGAGCGGAAGCGGTGGTCCGCGGCCATGAGGTCGGGCGAGAGGTGGCAGTGGTAGTCGATGATCGGGAGGTCCTTCGCGACCCGGTGGTAGAGGTCGCGGGCCGTCTCGGTCTCGAGCAGGAAGTCGTCGTGGATGAAGGGCTTCATTCCGGTGCCTCGCTCAGGCGGTCTTCCCGACCGGGATGGGCTCGAACTTCGGGGCGAGCACGTGGTGGATGGCGAAGGACACGAGGTACGCGAAGGCGCAGATGGCGAAGAGGATCGTGTAGCCGCCTGTCGCGTCGGCCCCGAAGCGGTCGAGCAGCCGGCCCGAGAACCACGGGAAGAGCATGCCGCCGATCGAGCCGGTCATCCCGCCCAGGCCGATGATGGTCGCCACGTCCTTCTTGGGGAACATGTCGGACACGGTCGTGAAGAGGTTGGCCGACCAGGCCTGGTGGGCGGCGCCGGCCAGGCCGATGAGGAGGACCGCCGGCCAGTCGCCGACCTTCGTCGCCAGGAGGATCGGCAGGACGCACAGCGCGAACAGGAACATGCCGGTCTTGCGGGCGCGCGTGACGCTCCAGCCGCGGCTCGTCATGTAGCCGGTGAGCCAGCCGCCGGCGATGCTCAGGACCGTGACGATCGCGTAGATGGTCACCAGGTGGATCCAGCTGTGCTTGATGTCGAGCCCGCGGGTCTTCTTGAAGTAGTCGGGAAGCCAGATGAGGAAGAACCACCAGACGGGGTCGGTCAGGAACTTGGCGACCAGGAACGACCAGGTCTGGGGCAGGCGCATCGAGCGGATCCAGCCCATCGGGGTGCCGCCCACGCCCTGCTCGTCGCGATCGCTGTGGATGAGGTCGAACTCGGCCCGGGTGAGGCTCTTCCGCTTCTCCGGCACGTCGTACATCGGGAACCAGAAGAACAGCCACACGAACCCGGCGAGGCCGGCGAAGATGAACGCCCAGCGCCAGCCGAGCGTGTAGGCGATCCAGGGGATGGCGGCGGGGGCGATGATGGCGCCCACGTTCGTCCCCGCGTTGAAGATCGCGGTGGCGAAGGCGCGCTCCTTCTTCGGGAACCACAGGGCCACCGCCTTGATGGCGGAGGGGAAGTTGCCGCCCTCGCTCGCCCCGAGGAAGACCCGCGCCGCGAAGAAGCCGGAGACCGAGCCCACCAGCGCGTGGCACATCGCGGCCACGCTCCACAGCGCGATCGAGGCCGCGTACCCGAGCTTGGTGCCGTAGCGGTCCACGAACTTCCCGAAGGCGAGGAGGCCGACCGCGTAGGCCCCCTGGAACGCGGAGTTCACCAGGCCGAACTGCTCGTTCGTCCACCCCAGCTCGGCGTCGAGGAACTCCTTGATCAGGGCCAGGATCTGGCGGTCGACGTAGTTGACGGTGGTGGCGAAAAAGAGCAGTGCGCACACCACCCAGCGGTAGTTGCCGGCCTTCTCGAAGCTCACTGGTTCACCCCGCTCGCCAGGAAGCCGCCGTCGACCGCGATCACCTGGCCGTTGACGAAGCTCGCCGCGTCGGAGGCGAGGAAGATGCACACGCCCACGAGCTCCTCGATCTGGCCGAAGCGCTTCAGCGGCGTGCGCATGCGCAGCTCCTTGCCACGCTCGGTGCCGTCGAGCAGCTGGGCGTTCAGGGCGGTGCGGAACACGCCCGGCGCGATCGCGTTCACGATCACGCCCTTCGGCCCCCACTCCACGGCGAGCGAGCGGGTGAGGCCGGAGACGCCGGCCTTGCTGGCTGCGTACGCGGTCACCTCCAGGAAGGAGACGAACGAGTTCAGGGAGGCCACGTTCACGATCCGCCCGTAGCCGCGCTCGATCATCGGCCGTCCGAACACCTGGCAGGCACGCAGGGTTCCCGTGAGGTTCGTCTCGACGATGGCGTTCCACTCCTCCTCGGGCAGGTCGAGGGTGGGGGCGCGCTTGATGCGGCCGGCGCAGTTCACGAGGATGTCGATCCGGCCGAACGCCGCGAGCACGGCGTCGCGGGCGCGCTCGAGCGAGACGCGGTCGCAGACGTCGGCGGGGACGCGCAGCGTCTTGCGCCCCTTCTCCTCGATCTCCTTGGCGGTGGACTCCACCTTCTCGGCCGTGCGCGCGCAGGCGACCACGTCGGCGCCAGCCTCGGCCATGCCGAGGGACAGCGCGCGCCCGATCCCCTGCGTCCCGCCCAGCACGACCGCCACCTTGCCCGTCAGGTCCAGAGAGGGGTGACCCACGCTCTACCTCCTATGTGTGGCTCGCCCGGCTGCGCCTCGAGGGTCTGGGCGTGCTGGGCCATCTTCAGGTGCTCGTGCATGGCGACCCGGGCCGCCTCGGCGTCGCGCGCCCGGATGGCCCGGAAGATCCGGCGGTGCATCTCGGCGGCCTCGCGCAGGTCCCGGGCGTGCGCGATCGTCTCCTTCCGCAGCTCGTAGAACTGCGCCGACACCATCTCCATCAGGGCGGCGAGGACCCGGTTGCCGCAGCCCGTGGCGACGGCCTGGTGGAAGCGCACGTCGTGCCTCAGGAAGGCCGCGGGGTCCTCCAGGGAGGCGAACATCTCGGTCACCTCCTCGGCCATGGCGGCGAGGTGCTCGCCGTCGGCGTGGGCGGCGGCGAGGCCAGCCACGCCGACCTCGAGCACGAGCCGGGCCTCGAACATCTCGCTCGGGGTGAACCCGTGGAGCGAGGCGAGCAGGCTCAGCGGCTCGGCGCCGAGGTCGGGCGGCCCGTCCGCGATGAACGTCCCCGCCCCCCGCCGCGACGCGACGACGCCCATCGACTCGAGGGCCTCGAGCCCCGAGCGGACGCTCGGCCGGCTGACCCCCAGCTCGAGGGCGAGGTCGCGCTCGCTGGGGAGCCGGTCGCCCGGCTTGAGGCCCCCCTGCTCGATGAGGCGACGGACGTGCTCCACCACGCGGTCGCGAGTGCTGGTGTGGTCGGCTGCCGTGAGCGGCCGCCCGTTGCTCATGCGACCTCCACCGCGGCCCCGCGGGCGGCCGCGTACACCGCCTCGACCACGGCCAGGCTTCGCAGGCCGTCGCGCCCGTCGCAGGCCGGGGAGCCGCCGGTGGCGACGGCGCGGGCGAAGTCCTCGAACATCCGGCGGTGGGGGGCGGCGTCCGACACGACGGCCGTCTTCGCACTGGCCGCCCCCGCGTCCCCCTTCGAGACGAGTCCCGGCGCCGGCGTCCGCAGGTCGGCCGCGACGACCAGGTCGCCCTCGACGACGGCCGTCCCCTCGGTTCCCGAGATCTCCACGCGCCGCGGGTAGCCGGGCCAGGCGAGGGTCGTGGCCTCGAGCGTGCCTACGGCCCCCGACTCGAACTGAAGGAGGGCGAGGGCCACGTCCTCGCCCTCGATCGCGTGGAGCCGGGTGGCGGTGAGGGCGCGTACCTGCGACACCGGCCCGAGGAGCCAGAGCAGCAGGTCGACGGTGTGGATCCCCTGGTTGACGAGGGCGGCGCCGCCGTCGAGGGCCTTCGTTCCCCTCCAGCCCGAGGCCGAGTAGTACTCCGGCGGGCGGTGCCACTTGACGCGCGCGGAGACGAGCAGCGCGCGGCCGAGCCCGCCCCCCCGGATGAAATCACGGAGGCGGACGAAGTCCGGCTTGAGGCGGTCCTGGAAGAGGACGCCCAGCTTCACGCCCGCCTTCTCCGCGGCGGCGACGAGACTCTTGCCCCGCGCCGCCGTCACGTCGACCGGCTTCTCGACGAGGACGTGCAGGCCGCGCTCGGCGGCGGCGGTGCCCTGCTCGGCGTGAAGGCCCGAGGGGCTGCCGATCACGACGAGGTCCATCGGCCGGTGGGCGAGGAAGTCCTCGTAGCTCTCGAAGGCCCGCCCGCCGTAGCGCGCGGCGAGGGCCTCGGCCTTCTTCGGGTCGCGGCCGAAGAACGCCGCGATCCCGAGGCCCGCCTCGCGCGCGGCGCGGGCGTGCGTGTCGGTGATGTTGCCGCAGCCGACGAAGCCGGCCTGGAGGGCCACGGGCGTGAGGCCTACTTCCCGGGCTCCGCCGCGAACGCCTTCCAGGCGGCCTCGGCCTTCTCCGGTGAGAACGGGCCCGGGAGGATCGCCAGCCGGTGGCGGAAGACAGCCGGCTGCCCGGCCACGATCGCGAACGGCCGCTCCGCCTCCTTGCCGTTCGAGAAGGCCTTCGGGCCGAACGGGTTCGCGGCGAACAGGCCGTAGCCACGGGAGTGCCAGTACGTGGGGGCACCCGGGTTCTTCGGGTGGTCGAGCATCAGGAGGACGACGTCCTCGTCGCCGAGGCGCCCGCTGAGCGCCATCCATCGGGCGCGCGTGCCCCACACCGCGTCGCCCTTCAGCCCCTCGCTGCTCGTGTAGAGGCCGGTGACCCCGGCGTTGTCGAGCACGGGCACCGGGGTCGGCTTCCCGTTCGCGTCGGTGAAGACCTCGGGCTTGTCCGCGGGCTGCTCGAGGGCGCGCGCGACGCGCAGGCCCAGCATGCCCTCCTTGGTGTCCCGGAAGGTGACCTTGTCCTTCTTTGCCGAGAACGTGGTGATCCGGTCGATGGCCCGGCCCGCGGCGTCGGCGTGGAAGATGAAGCGCGTGGCCTCCTCGAGGGCCACCACGTCCCCGGGGAGCAGCCAGTCCATCCGGACCTCGAGCTCGCCGCGACCCGCGCCCCCCTTCGACGTGACGATCTCCTTGTGCCGGATCACGCCCATCTTCGCCCGCTCGGCCGGGGGGATGGCCTCGGAGTTGCCCCAGAAGTCGACACCGTCCACGTCGCCATAGGTGAACCAGTACCCGACCTGGTGGGGGTGGTCGACGCGCTCGCCCGGGCGGGGGTCGAGCGGGAAGCCGCGCGTGACGAGAGTGCCCTTCGCCGTCCGGATGGGGTAGAGCACGGGCTTCGAGACCCGCTCGGGCCAGGCGTAGCTCGTGAACGGCTGCCCGTCGACGACCACGTCCACGCGTCGCTCTGCGGGCCGTGACACAAGCTCCACCTTGGGAGCCGTCTCGGCGGCACGGACGACGGCCGCGGGGCAGAAGACGAGCCCTGCCGTCAGTGCGCAGGCGATTTTTTGGAGCCGTGTGGTCATACCAGTCACCTCGCGTGGGGGCTGTTTTACTTCCCGCTCGCCGGCCTTGTCAAGCCTGTGCGGGGCGCGAATCCACCCGGGAGACGGACCGCCTTAAGTCATAACTTCAACATGGGTTTAAGGATAGCCGCCACAGTTTGAACCAGTGAGGCACGAATACGACAGGGGACACCCACAGGTCTGACCACCACTTGACGGAAAGGCGAGACTCCACCTAAGCTAACCGCTCGCCGGGCAGGCGGGCGACCTCGGTCCGAGTCCCGACGAGGAGGATGACCGTGAGCGAAGGAAAGAGCGTGCTGAACCTGGACCTGGTGGCCGCATCCCGTGTCAATGCGGGCGGAGCGGAGTGGGCTCTGGCCCGGCAGGATGATGGCTCTCGGCTCGTGATCTCGGCGCCGGCCGGCGCCTCGCGAGTGCTCGAGGGGTTCGAGGGCGAAGTGACCGGCACCGCGACCGGGACCGTCCTCGTGGGTCCCCGCTCGCCGAGGAACGCGGCGGGGCTCCGGCGCCAGCTGGACTGGCTGCGGCCGCGCCCGCTCGGGACGAAGACCTCGGCCGGCCTGGGCGACCGCCTGGGCCTCGCGACACCGGGCCACGTCCGCGCCGTCCGCGCGGTGGGTGGCTTCTCCGCGATCGCGCCGATCTTCCCGCAGCAGTCGATCCGCGAGATGACCCGCACCGGCCGCACGCCGACCGATGTCATGGACGACGCGACGTGGGGCATGTTCGCCGAGGGCTGGACGGAGGGCACCGGCGCCGACGCCGACCACCTGAAGACGACGGCCGACATCGACGCCTGCCTCGCGGTGGGCTTCTCGCTGTTCACGATCGACCCCGGCGAGCACGTGGACTCCGGCGCCGACACCGCCGACCTCGCCACGCTGCGCGCGAAGGTCGCGGCGCTGCCGTGGGCGGAGCTCGCCGACACGGAGGCGTCGCTGCGCAAGCGTTTCCTCGGCCAGGCGTTCACGGTCGAGCACCTGAACGTGGCCTTCGACGAGGCCGTCCTGCTGCGGGCCGCCGCCAAGTACGGCAAGGCGGTGGCCCACGTGGCGAAGATGTCCCGCCACCTGCTGAAGGCCGCCGGCACGACGCCGGTCGAGCTCGAGGTCTCGGTCGACGAGACGGACACCCCGACCTCGCCGGCCGAGCACTACTGGGTGGCCTCGCGAGCTGAAGCGCCTCGGCGTCGCCTGGGTCAGCCTGGCCCCCCGCTTCGTCGGCCGTTTCGAGAAGGGCGTCGACTACATCGGCGACCTCGCGGAGCTCGAGAAGGACGTGGCCGCCCACGCCGCGCTCGCCCGTCGCTTCGGCCCGTACAAGCTGAGCCTCCACTCCGGCTCCGACAAGTTCAGCGTCTACCCGATCGCGGCCCGCCTCGCGAAGGGCCTCGTCCACCTCAAGACGGCCGGGACGAGCTACCTCGAGGCGCTGCGCACCGTGGCCGCGGTGGACCCGGCGTTCTTCCGGTCCATCTACGCCTTCGCCCGCGAGCGCTACGACACCGACAAGGCGAGCTACCACGTCTCCGCGGAGCTGCGGAAGGCCCCGCTCGCGGCCGACGTGCCCGATGCCGACCTGCCCGGCCTGCTCGAGCAGTTCGACGCCCGGGAGATCCTGCACGTCACCTTCGGCTCGGTGCTCAAGGAGCTGGGCCCCGACGGCGCGCTCCGCTTCAAGGACCGCCTCTTCTCCCTCCTGCGGTCGAGCTCCGAGGCCTACGCCGCCAACCTGGAGAGGCATTTCGTCAAACACCTGAGACCGTTCGTGCCATGACAGTCGTCGGCCGCGGCGTCGAGAGCGGCTACCTCGGTCTCGCCGAGTGGCAGGCGATCGCCGGCGATGGGCTGGCTCGCCTGCCGGTCGACGGCCGGCGGGTGCTCGTGCTGATCCCCGACGGGACGCGGACGATGCCGATGCCGGGCCTCTTCCAGGTGCTCGACGAGACGGTCGGCCCGCGGGCCGCCGCCCTCGACTTCCTCGTGGCCCTCGGCACCCACGCGACGATGAGCGACGCGCAGCTGTCGCAGCTCGTCGGCCGGACGGTGAAGGACGGCCGTGCCGGCGGGCGGCGCATCTTCAACCACCGCTGGGACGACCCGGAGAGCTTCGCGACGCTGGGGACGATCCCCGCGGCCGAGATCGAGCAGCTGACCGGCGGCCGCCTGAGCCGCGACGTCACGGTGGCCCTCAACAAGCTGCCGCTCGAGTACGACCACGTCCTCATCTGCGGCCCCGTCTTCCCTCACGAGGTGGTCGGCTTCTCCGGCGGGACGAAGTACCTCTTCCCGGCATCGCCGGGCCGGAGATCATCCACTTCACCCACTGGCTGGGCGCGCTCATCACCAACTACGAGGTGATCGGCACGAAGCAGACGCCGGTGCGCGCCGTGATCGACCGGGCCGCCCGCCTCCTCGACCGCCCGCTCTCCCTCCTCGCCCCGGTCGTGATGCACGAGGGTGTCGCCGGCCTCTTCTGCGGCCCGGTCCACGAGACGTGGTCGGCCGCGGCCGACCTCTCGTCGAAGCGCCACGTCGTCTGGCTCGATGAGTCCGGTGAGGCGCGTCCTCTCGATCATGCCCCCCATGTACGACGACCTCTGGGTGGCAGCGAAGGGCATGTACAAGATGGAGCCGGCGGTGGCCGACGGCGGGGAGGTCGTGATCTACGCCCCGCACGTCACCGAGGTGAGCCACGTCCACGGGAGGCTCCTCGACCAGGTCGGCTACCACTGCAAGGACTACTTCCTGAAGCAGTGGGATCGCTTCAAGGACGTGCCCGGCGGCATCCTCGCCCACTCCACGCACGTGAAAGGCCTCGGAACGTACGACCCCGCCACCGGTGTCGAGACCCCCCGCATCCGCGTCACTCTCGCCACCGGCATCCCGCGCGAGCGCTGCGAGCGGATCAACCTCGGCTACCTCGACCCGGCCACGGTCGACCCGACGGCCTGGAAGAAGGACCCGGACACCCTCGTCGTCCCCAGGGCGGGGGAGATGCTGTTCCGCACGACCCGCGCGAAGCGCGGGTCGATCTGAGCCATGGCCGACCCTGCCCCGGCCTTGCCGGCCCCGCTGCCCTGGAAAGCCCCCGGGAAGGCCGGCACTCGGCCCCCCCGACCCCTCTCATCCACTGGAGAACCTGAATGAAGTACGGCCTCGACATCCGGAAGGAAGCCGCCCTCGACTTCGTGTCGGTGGGCGCCCTCGTCCACCGCCTCGACCCCGGAATCATCCCGTTCCGCAAGGCCACCGAGTGCGCCATCCACGTGAGCGGCGGCGAGTTCAACTGCGCGGCGAACCTCGCCGACTGCTTCCGCATGAAGACCGGCATCGCCACCGCACTCGTGGACTACCCGATCGGCGAGCTGATCGCCGAGCGGGTCAAGGCGATGGGGGTCACTCCCTTCTACAAGCGCTTCGCCCACGACGGCGTGCGCGGGCCGAACATGGCCACCGTGTACTCCGACCGCGGCCACGGCATGCGGGCCCCGGTCGTGTTCTACAACCGCTCGAACGAGGCGGCGGGCCTGCTGAAGGCTGGCGACTTCGACTGGAGGTCGATGTTCGCGGGCGGCGTGCGGTGGTTCCACAGCGGCGGGATCTTCGCCGCGCTCTCCCCGACGACCCCGGAGGTCATCATCGGGGGGATGAAGGCGGCCAAGGCGGCGGGCGCCGTCTGCTCGTTCGACCTCAACTTCCGCGAGAAGCTGTGGAAGATCTCGGGCGGGGCCGACCGCGCGGTCGAGACCGTGGCCCGCATCGTCGAGAACGTGGACGTCCTCGTCGGCAACGAGGAGGACCTGCAGAAGGGCCTCGGGATCCCCGGCCCCGAGGTGGCGGCGAAGAGCAAGCTCGACCCGAGCGCCTTCTTCGGCATGATCGACCAGGTCGTGAAGAAGCACCCGAAGGTCAAGGTCGTGGCCACCACCCTGCGCGAGGTCCACAGCACGAACCGGCACTCCTGGAGCGCGGTCGCGTGGATCGACGGCAAGACCTACGTGGCCCCCACCGCGGAGCTCGACGTCTATGACCGGGTCGGCGGCGGCGACGGCTTCGCCTCCGGCTTCTTCTACGGCCTGCTCACCGGCGAGGAGCCGGACGAGGCGGTCAAGCTCGGCTGGGCGCACGGCGCCCTCCTCACCACCTTCCCCGGCGACACGACCATGGCCACCGTCGAGCAGGTGCGCGCGTTCGCCAAGGGCGGCTCCGCCCGCATCCAGCGCTAGGAGACATCGAGATGAGCAAGGCAGACATCGGCCTCGTCGGGCTCGCCGTGATGGGCGAGAACCTCATCCTGAACATGGAGAGCCACGGCTTCACCGTCGCCGCCTACAACCGGACCACGTCCAAGGTGGACGACTTCGTGAACGGCCGGGCGAAGGGCAAGAACGTCCTCGGCGCCCACTCGGTCGAGGAGTTCGTTTCGCTCCTGAAGCGCCCCCGCAAGGTCATGATCATGGTCAAGGCGGGCAAGGCGGTCGACGACTTCATCGAGCAGATCCTCCCGCACCTCGAGCCGGGCGACATCCTGATCGACGGCGGCAACACGCACTACCCGGATACGATCCGCCGCACCGCCTACGTCGAGAGCAAGGGGATGCTCTACGTCGGCACCGGCGTCTCCGGCGGGGAGGAGGGTGCCCTCAAGGGCCCCTCGATCATGCCGGGCGGCTCGCCCGCGGCGTGGCCGCAGGTGAAGCCCATCTTCCAGGCGATCGCGGCGAAGACCGAGGACGGCACGCCCTGCTGCGACTGGGTCGGGGAGAACGGGGCCGGCCACTTCGTGAAGATGGTCCACAACGGGATCGAGTACGGCGACATGCAGCTCATCTGCGAGGCCTACGACATCCTCAAGAACGTCCTCGGGATGTCGGCCCCCGAGATGCACGACGTCTTCGCCGAGTGGAACAAGGGCGAGCTCGACAGCTACCTCGTCGAGATCACCCGGGACATCCTCGGCTTCAAGGACGAGGACGGCCAGCCGCTCGTGGACATGATCCTCGACACCGCAGGCCAGAAGGGCACCGGGAAGTGGACGGGGATCGAGGCGCTCGAGCTCGGCATCCCGCTCACCCTGATCGGCGAGGCGGTCTTCGCGCGCTGCCTGTCGGCCATCAAGGAGGAGCGCGTTGCGGCGTCGAAGGTGCTGTCGGGGCCGAAGCCGAGGTTCGAGGGGGACCGGAAGGCCTTCGTCGAGGACGTCCGCAAGGCCCTGTACGCCTCCAAGATGGTCTCTTACGCGCAGGGCTACACGCTCATGCGCTCGGCGGCCAAGGAGCGCGACTGGAACCTCAACTACGGGGGCGTCGCCCTCATGTGGCGCGGCGGCTGCATCATCCGCTCGGTGTTCCTCGGCAAGATCAAGGAGGCCTTCGACAAGGACCCCGGCCTCACCAACCTGCTGCTCGACCCCTTCTTCCGCGAGAAGGTGGTGGGCAGCCAGGACGCGTGGCGGCGGGTCGTCGCCACCGCGGTGATGAACGGCGTGCCCGTGCCGGCGTTCGCCACGGCCCTCAACTACTTCGACGGCTTCCGTGCCGGGCGGCTCCCGGCGAACCTGCTCCAGGCCCAGCGCGACTACTTCGGCGCCCACACGTACGAGCGCACCGATAAGCCGCGCGGCCAGTTCTTCCACACGAACTGGACGGGCCGTGGCGGGACGACGTCGGCGTCGACGTATTCCGTCTAGACGGACCCTCACGGGGTCGGCCCCGCCGGCTGCGTGAGTGGTCCGTCTCTCTATTCCGTTCGTTCCGTTTCCGTCTCCGTTTCCGTTCCAGGAGAGCCCCATGGTGAGCCGTCGTCGCTTCCTCGAAGCGGGCGCCCTCGCGGTTTCGGCGGCGGGCCTCGCGCGCCGCTCGTCGGCCCAGGCGCGACCCGTCGCCCCGGTGGCCCCGAGCGACCGGGTGAGGGTCGCCTTCATCGGCGTCGGCAACCGGGGCGACCAGCTCCTGGACGCCTTCGCGAAGCAGCCGGACGTCGAGATCGCCGCTCTGTGCGACGCCTACGAGCCGTACCTGCAGCGGGACGCCGCGGCGATCCACCCGCGCTTCCAGGCGATGGGCCGCATCCCCCGGATGAGCACGGCCGTCGCCGCCTCGGTGCCGCGCGAGCGGGACTTCCGCCGGGTCCTCGACCGCAGGGACGTCGATGCGGTCTGCATCGCGACGCCCGACCACTGGCACGCGGTGCAGACGATCCTGGCCCTCGAGGCGGGGAAGGACGTCTACGTCGAGAAGCCCCTCACGATCACGCTCGTCGAGGGGCGCCGGATGGTCGAGGCGCAGAAGCGCACCGGCCGCGTCGTCCAGGTCGGCCTCAACCGCCGCGCCTCGCCGGTCTACCGGGAGCTCGCCCCGCTCGTACAGGGCGGGCTCGTCGGCAAGGTCACGCTGGCCCGCGCGTACCGCGTCGACAACATGGCGCCGAGGGGGATCGGGCGGGAGAAGCCGGAGGCCCCCCCGCCCGGCTTCGACTGGGACCTGTGGCTCGGGCCGAGGGCCTTCCGGCCGTACCAGTACAACATCGCGCCTTACCGCTTCCGCTGGTGGAAGGACTACTCCTCGCAGATGGGCAACTGGGGCGTCCACTACATGGACGCGATCCGCTGGCTCATCGACGAGCGGGCGCCGGTGGCGGTCTCGGCCCACGGCGGGCGCTTCGCCGTGGACGACGACCGCACGATCCCGGACACGATGGAGACGACCTTCGAGATGCCGGGCGGAGCCCTCGTCGTCTTCGGCATCTACGAGGCCGGGGGCGGGAGCCCGATCGCGGGCGGTGAGATCGAGCTCGTGGGGACGAAGGCCACGCTCGTGGCGAGCGAGCGGGGCTGGGCCGTGCGCCCGTCGCGCCCCGGCCAGTTCCAGGACTGGAAGGCCCTGACGGAGCCGCGGGAGCAGAAGGAGGCGAGCGGCGAGGACTCGACGGAGCGCCTCGCCCGCAATTTCGTCGACTGCGTGAAGTCCCGGCTGACGCCGTGGTGCCCGCTCGAGGAGGGCCACCGCTCGACGTCGTTCGCCCACCTCGCGAACATCGCGCTCGAGACGCGGAGCCGGCTCGAGTGGGACGCCGAGCGGGAGCTGGCGAATGGGAACCCCGCGGCGAACACGCTCCTCCAGTACGAGTACCGCAAGCCCTGGACGCTGGGGTAGGGAGGGATCCGATGACCACCCGTCGCGAGTTCCTGTCGGCCGCCGCGGCCACCGGCGCCGTCGCCCTCGCCCCGAGGCCGGCCGCGGCGTCGGCCGTGCCGAAGCCGGTCTCCGTGTCCGTATTCTCGAAGCACCTGCAGTACCTCGACTACCGGGCCCTCGCCGAGACCGTGGCCGAGGCCGGCTTCGACGGGATCGACCTCACGGTCCGCGCGGACGGCCACGTGCTCCCCGAGCGCGTCGCCGACGACCTCCCGAGGGCGGTCGAGGCGGCCCGGGCGAAAGGCGTCGCGGTCACGATGATCACGACCACGATCACGTCGGCGCGGGACCCGCACGCGGAGGCGATCCTCGGGACGGCGGGACGCCTCGGCATCGGCCACTACCGGCTCGGCTGGCTCCCCTACGACCGCTCGCGCGGCATCCTCGGCACGCTCGAGGCCCTGCGCTCGCCGATGCGAGACCTCGCCGCCCTCAACGAGCGGTGCGGGATCCGCGGCGGGTACCAGAACCACGCGGGGGACCGCATCGGCGGCGCGGTCTGGGACCTGTGGCTCCTCGTGAAGGATGCGGGCTCGCCCTGGCTCGGCTGCCAGTACGACGTCCGGCACGCGGTGATCGAGGGCGGCAACTCGTGGACGAACGGCCTGCGGCTCGTCGCCCCCTTCGTCCACACCGTCGACGTGAAGGACGGCCACTGGGCGAAGGCCGACAAGGGCTGGGGGGCGGTGACGGTCCCCCTGGGCGAGGGGGCCGTGGATCTCGTCGCCTTCCTCCGCCTGCTGAACGAGCTCGGCGTCTCCGTCCCGATCTCGATGCACTTCGAGTACCCCTTCCCGGAGGAGGGAACCCTCGCCGAGCGCCGGAAGGCGGCGGCCGCGCTGATGCGCCGCGACCGCGAGACCCTGCGGAAGGCGATGGCCGAGGCCGGAGCGGGCGCGGCGGCCCGGTCGTGAGCGCCGGCGCCTGGACCCGCCGCGAGGTCCTCGGCGCCGCGGGGGCGGTGCTGGCGGCGCCGGCGGTCGGCCGGGCCGCGGAGGGTCCTGGGCGGCCGACCCGCATCGCGGCCACCGCGTCCAACTTCGAGCGAGAGCCGCTCGTGCGCCCGTTCGGCTTCAAGGGCGGCTACATGAGCGAGATCTGGCAGACGGCGGTGCGGCTCGAGAGCGACTCGGGCCGCAGGCGCGTCGGCCTCGGCACCCAGAGCGTTCTCTGGTCGGACGCGGCGGTGTTCGCCGCCCACGCGGAGGCCGCGGGCAACGCCCTCATGTACGCGATCACCGAGCGGGCGCTCCACCTCGCCCGCGAGGCGGGGTCGTTCCGCACGCCGCTCGAGCTGCAGGAGGCGATCCTCGACGCCACCCACGAGTACGGCCGGGCCGTCACCGGCCGGCCGACCCTCCGGCGGACCTTCACTCTCAACGCCCTCGTGCCCGTCGACAACGCGGCGTGGCTCCTCCACGCCGACGAGAACGGGATCTCGGGCTTCGACGCGATGATCCCGGCCGAGTTCCGCCCGGCCCTCGCGAGCCGTCACCGGAGCGTGGCCGCGATCCCCCTCATGGCCTACGCGGTGCCGGTCGCGGAGATCCGCGAAGCCGCCGCGCAGGGCTTCTTCTTCATGAAGATCAAGATCGGCCAGCCGGGCACCCAGGAGGAGATGCTGGCGAAGGACGAGGCGCGCCTCTCGGAGATCCACGCCGCCCTCGCCTCGGTCGAGACGCCCCAGACGCGCGACGGGAAGCTGCCCTACTACTTCGACGCCAACGGGCGCTACGAGAGCAAGGAGACCCTGCAGCGGCTGCTCGACCACGCCCGGAAGATCGGGGCGTTCGACCGCATCGCGATCGTGGAGGAGCCGTTCCCGGAAGAGCTGGAGGTGGAGGTCGGCGACCTGGGCGTGCGCGTGGCCGCCGACGAGAGCGCCCACACCGACCGGGACGCCGCCCGCCGCATCGACCTCGGCTACGGGGCGATCGCCCTGAAGCCCATCGCCAAGACCCTGAGCATGACGCTGCGCATCGCGCGGCTGGCCCACGAGCGCGGCGTGCCCTGCTTCTGCGCCGACCTCACGGTGAACCCGATCCTCGTCGACTGGAACAAGGTCTTCGCCGCCCGCCTCGCGCCGCTGCCGGGGCTCTCCCTCGGCCTGGTGGAGACGAACGGCCACCAGAACTACCGCGACTGGGAGGCCATGCGCCGTCGCCACCCCTGCTTCGGGGCGCCGTGGACGCTGCCGGAGAAGGGCGTCTTCCGCCTCGACGACGACTTCTACGCCCGCAGCGGCGGCCTCTTCGAGCCCTCGCCGCACTACGAGGCCCTCCTCGCCCGACCCTGAAGGAGCCACGATGAGCCGACACGCCGACCCCTCCGCCTCCCGCCGCCGCTTCCTGAAGGGGGGCGCGGCGGCGGGCGCGCTGGCCGTCGCGCGGCCGGGGCTCGCGGTCGCGAGCGCGCCCGATCTCGACCTCGCGCGCCGCCTGCGGGAGGCGGCCGCCGCACCCGCGCTGCTGAGGGGCCTCTTCCCGCGGCCCGTCGTCCTCTCCGCCGTCGAGCTGCTGCGAAACGGCCGGCACTTCCTCGTGCGCGCGCGCTCGGCGGACGGCGCGCTGGGCCTGGCCGAGGCGAACGGCGCGGTCCTCGACAGCGCGTGGCCGATCCTCGTGAAGCGCGTCGCCCCCTTCTTCGCGGGAAAGGACGCGCGCGAGCTGGACGCCCTCGTCGACGGCGTGTACCTCGACCAGTCGAACTACAAGTGGCAGGGGCTGCCGTTCTGGTCGTGCGTGGCCTCGGTCGAGCTCGCCGTCCTCGACCTCCTCGGGCAGGTCTCGGGACGACCCCTGGGAGAGCTGTTCGGGGGAGTGCGGCGGAGGGAGATCGCGGTCTACCGCGCGAGCGGCCACCGGGGGAACCCGCCCGAGGAGGAGCTGGACTACCTCCGGAGGGTCGTCGAGGAGGACGGGGCGAAGGCCATCAAGTTCCGCCTGGGCGGGCGGATGCGCTACGACGAGGCGACCACCCGGCGCGACCGCGCGCTCATCCGGATGACCCGGAAGGCATTCGGCGACGCGGTCACGCTCTACGCCGACGCCAACGGCTCCTACGACGTGCCGATGGCCGTCGAGACCGGCCGGGCCATGCAGGATCACGGCTTCCGCTTCTACGAGGAGCCGGTCCCGTTCGACTACTACGAGGAGACGCGGCAGGTGGCCGACGCGCTCGCGATCCCGATCGCCGGGGGCGAGGAGGAGGCGAGCCTCCGGCAGTTCCGGTGGATGATCGAGACGGGCGTCCTGCAGGTCGTCCAGCCCGACCTCTTCTACTTCGGGGGGATGACCCGGTCCCTCCGGGTCGCGCGGATGGCCGAGGCGGCGGGCCTCGAGTGCACGCCCCACATGTCGGGCGGGGGCCTCGGCTTCCTCTACGCCGCCCACTTCGCGTCGTTCGCCCCGGCTCACGGGCCGCACCAGGAGTACAAGGGCGCGGACGACCTGCCCGTCTCGTCCCCGACCTCGCCGCTGCGGGCGGAGAAGGGCGTCGTCCGGGTGCCCACGGGCCCGGGCCTGGGTGTCGTCTTCGACCCCGCGTTCGTGCGGACCGGCCGCCGGATCGAGGGCTGAGCGCGGGCGGCCCTGCTGTGAGCTTCACCCTGCGCGACGCCCGCCCCGGCGACGTCCCCGCGCTCTACCACGTCTGCCTCAAGACCGCGGACCACGGCCGGGACGGCGAGCCGTTCTACCGCGACGACCCGGACGCGGCGGGCCGGATCTTCGTCGGGCCGTACCTGGCCTTCGAGCCCGAGCTGGGCCTCGTGCTGGAGGACGACCGCGGAGTCTGCGGCTACGCGCTCGGGGCGCTGGACTCGCGGGCCTTCTACGCGCGCTACGAGAAGGAGTGGCGGCCGAGGCTCTGCGCGCAGTTCCCCCTGCCGGAGGGCGACCCCGCCGGCTGGACGCGGGCAGAGGTCCTCCGCTCCGGGTACCACCGGCCGAACTACTTCTGCCCCGAGCCCTACGACGCCTGCCCGTCGCACATGCACATCGACCTGCTCGAGCGGGCGCAGGGCCGGGGCCTCGGCCGGCGGATGATGGAGCGGGTGATGGCGCGGCTGCGCGAGCGCGGCTCGCCGGGCGTGCACCTCGGGGTCAGCGTCCTCAACACGCCGGCCCTGCGCTTCTACTCCCGGCTCGGGTTCCGCGAGGTGGTGCGCACCGGCACGGCGACGGACGGCTCCGTCTACCTCGTCCGCAGCCTCCGGGGCTGACGATCAGGCGACCACCACGTCCTGCTTCGCGTCGTCGAAGCCCACCCGCCGGTCGGCTGGGGCTTCCTCCCGCGGCCGCCCTCCAACCCCCTTCAGAGCCGCGTCACCGTCACACCCGTGAAATAGACCCACCCCCACTCTTTCACGATCACAGCCAGGGTGACCGAGAAGTGCGGCATGCTGTCGGTCGGCGCCCATGTCTCTCCCTGGTTGGCCGGGTCCTCGGAGAAGAGGCCGACGAGCGCCGTGTTGGCTGAGTTCTTGACCAGCGTCAGGTCCTGCGCAAACTCCGGAGTCGTCGCACGCACGTGGGCCTCGGCGGCTGCCAGACCGGACGGCGACACGGCCGCTCCATCTCTGCTGACGAGGTGGATGGCGACCATGTACTGTCCGCCTCCTGGAGGCAGATCCATGTGGACCAGGATGAAGCCGTCGGTGACGACCAGGAAGTAGTCCTTCTGGGCCATCATCTGCAGCGTGTTGGCGGGGTGCACGTAGATGCCTCCTGCGTACGTCACGCCGACGACACGAGTCGATCCTCCCACCAGATAGGAAGGCCCCGGTACGGTGGGGGAGAAGTGGACCGGTGACTTCCAGAGATCGAGGAGAGCCTGGGCCGGCGGGGAGCCCGGGGGAACGGGTGCGTCCACGGCGGGCTTGCCGCCGAGCGTCAGATCCTTCAGGCCGTTGACCGTCTGCCCGGCAGAGGCGGCCACGCCCTCGAGCTTGCCCTTCGTTGCCGGAGATGCCGAGAGGGCCTCGATCATCGCCCGTCTCGTCACCGGCGCGGCGACCTGGGCCAGGACCTGCGGCGAAAGTGGCGGTGCTTTCTCGAACTGGGACCAGTCGCCGGTCGCTCCGGGTCGAGGGGAACCCTGCGGACCGGGCGGCAGAGCCGGAGGCGGAACCGAGCCCGGCTGACCGTCCATGTTCCGGAAAAGCACGACGCCGTTCTCGCCGACGATCTGGGATGGCTTCCCGAGGAGGTCCGTTTGCGTGATCGTCCCCTTCACCGTCCAGCCGGGCCCGTCAAGGGTGACACTGTTCCCCGAGACGGTCGCGCTGCCCGACTGGTTGAGGCCCGGCGCAGACCAGGTGAACTGGCTGCCGCTCTGCTGGATCTCATAGACAGCCCCGATATTGCTGTTCCATTGGCCGGATATGCTGGCCACCCCGCCAACAGGCGCGTTGGGAGCCGGGGGCGCAACCGAAACCACCGGACCCGCCGCTGTCCGGAAGAGGACGATGCCGTTCTCGCCGACGATCTTGGCCGGCTTCCCCGACGCGTCCGTTTCCGTGATCGTCCCCTTCACCGTCCACCCGGGTCCGCTCAAGGTCACATCGTTCCCCGAGACCGTCCCGGTCCCGGATTGGCTGAGACCCGGCGCGGACCAGGTGAACTGGTTGCCGCTCTGCTGGATCTCATAGACAGCCCCGATGTTGCTGTTCCACTGACCCGAAAGACCCGGCGTGGACTGAGCACCGGGGGCCGGGCCGGCCGGCATGAGGGAGAAGATCGCCAGGGCCAGCCCCGACAAGGCGGACGATGCGTTTCGTCTGTTCATCACGTTCCTCCTCTTCCGGGCGTCCTGCGAGCTCATTGCCGGCTGAAGGTGGCTCCGTTGTCCCATTTGATGGCGGCGACCTTGCCGGTTGAACCATCGAAGAGAAGTTGTCCCTTGGCGGAACCGGAGCCGAGCGCACCCGTCCACGTGGCACTCACGGTCGTCCCCGTCACCTTTCCTGCCCCCGTCTCCAGACCATGCAGGGCCTTCCAGACGAACTGTTCCTCGTCTTGCTTGATCTCATAGACGACTCCCAGGTTGTTCTTCCATTTTCCGGAGACGTCAGAGATCGCGCTCTTCTGAGGATTGGACTGGGGGACCGCCGGTGGCGCCGGTGCAGGCTGTGCTTGGGGCATTCCCGAGGCCCGGTACAACACCACTCCGTTCTCCCCGACTATCTTGGTTGGATTGCCTGAGCTGTCCGTTTCCGTGATCGTCCCCTTCACCGTCCAGCCGGGCCCGTTCAGGTTGACGTTGCTCCCCGAGACTGTCCCGGTGCCCGACTCGTTGAGGCCCGGCGCGGACCAGGTGAACTGGTTACCGCTCTGCTGGATCTCATAGACCGCCCCGATGTTGCTGTTCCACTGACCGGAGAGGCCCGGCGCGGGTTGATCACTGGAAACCAGGCCGGCCAGCATGAGGGAGCAGACCGCCAAGGCCAGCCCCGATGAGGTGGACGGTGCGCTTCGTCGGTTCATCGCGTTCCTCCTTTCCGGGCGTTGTCGCCAATGGCCGCGCGTGGGTTCTGATCCCATGCCGCCGCCTGGGGCGGGGGCACCGCGCCGGAGGAGGGCCTGTGGGGGTCGGTGGTCTTCCATTGGCCTGACACGTCGACCTTGGCTGTCTGCAGTGTTTCAGGGCCGTCTCTTTTCACACCAGTAGAAGCCCGTCCCGCTGGACGCCCCCCGGTCGCCTCCGTTCTTCCTGTCGAATCCTTCAGGACAGACCGCCAGCGGGTCGTACGTCTGACCATCCCTCCACACGAAGGTCTTGCTCCTCTGGTTCGACGAGTGCTTCAGGCCGACCACCGTGTAGGGCGGCAGCATGTCCACCACGTCCCAGTTGACCCGGGACGTGTCCTGGTTCTCGTACCACACGAACCCCTGTCCGCTCGGGGCTCCCAGGTCGCCGCCTCTCACGCTGACGAGCCGGAAGTCCGCCGGGATCGCGCTCATGTTCTGCGAGTGCCACAGCCCGAGGACCACCCCCGGGGGGATCTCCTCCATCCGCAGGCTCGCGAGGGGCGCCTCGGTGGGGATCATCCACCAGTAGAACCCTTCGTTCGCCGGCGCCCCGCGATCCCCCCCGTGGATGCGCTGGGCTTCGACCGCTCCGTACCGGAGGAGAGGCTGGACGCGATCGTTCGCCTGGTTCATGCTGTGCCTCAAGCCGAATACCAGGCCCGGGATCGGGACGAAGCGCTCGGCGCTCGGATAGAGCAGATTCAGCCCGGCAGTGTCGGAGGCGGACAGGCGGCCCAGGCTGCCGACATTGCCGCCGGGGGGAACCGTCTCGATCGTCGGCAGCGCCCCGCCTGTAACCGGGTCCTGCCTGCCAAAGGCGGTGGCGCCGTAATGCATGATCGAGTTGAGGTCGTAGGGTCCGACGTCGACGCCGTCTGATGCGTGAATCTGGAAGTTGTGCTCGCGGCCCGGCTGGATGTTGGGCCACAGTATCCTGACGTGGCGGTCCCGGTCCGTCCTCGACTGCTCGTGCCACAGGCCCGCCGCGTGCAGGATCTCATGCGCGACCCCCCCGGCGCCGCACCCCGGATTCGCCACGTTCACCCCTTGTGGGCCACCCTGACGCCCGGCCCAGGACGAGCAACCGCTCGATGGCACGAACACTATGTAGTCGCGGTCGCCCTTCCGTGGCCTCACCAACAGATTCGTCCCCGTGTTCACGATGCCGATGCCAGCGCCGATCTCGGCCCGTCCCTGGGCGTTGAACGCCGGGTGGACCTCGTACGGGACGACGCCTCCCGGCCACAGGTACGTCTCGCCGAACCGCACCGAGAGCGCCCCCGTCGACGAGCAGACGTCGCCGACGCACTGCGGCACGGACGTCCGCGCGCGTGGCTTCTGAAGATCCTCGGAGCGACCGAGGATCATGTCTCCCTCGAACACGGCGAGACCGTCGATGTCCTGGTAGGTGAGAGTGGCGAACCGCTTCTTGTCGGAGAGGTAGAAGGGGACCGAGGCGGTCGGCCCGCTCCGGCCCGGAGCGTGCTCGAAGTCCAGGCTAGGAGCTATCCCCGCAGCAGGAAGCACCCCTCCCGGCAGCCCGACCGCGGCGACTACCACGCCCGACCCCTGCGTCTTCACGCCGGAAACGCAGCACGGGCTGGGGACCGGGTCCGGCGCCGGGGACTTGAGCCAGCACATGGCAGTGGGGCCCTGGATGCCCGGCTTCACGTAGGTGAACGCCTGGCACTGTGGCGACTCGGCGCAGGCCCGCTGACACAGCTCCGGGCGAGCCTCCGGCAGGGCGAAGGACCTGAGGTTGCGTCCCGGTCGGTCCGTGTCGGGCTCCAGGCCCGGCGCGGCTGCGGACACGCCCTGCGTCTTCTGGCCCGACACGCAGCACGCGTCGGGAACCGGGTTCGGCGCCGTGGACTTGAGCCAGCACATGGCAGTGGGGCCCTGGATGCCCGGCTTCACGTACGTGAACGCCTGACACTGCGGCTCCCCCGCGCAGGCCTGCTGACACAGCTCGGGGCGAGCCTCCGTCAAGACGACGGACCGCAAATCGCGTCCCGGTCGGTTCGTGTTCAGCTCGAGGCCCATCGCCGGGCCAACAGGCGTCTCTATCGGGACGGCGACCTTGGCGATTCCCACGATCGACTGCCCCGTCTTCAGGCCCGATACGCAGCACTGATCCGGAACGGGATCAGGTGCGGAGGACTTGAGCCAGCACATGGCAGTGGGGCCCTGGATGCCCGGCTTGACGTACGTGAAGGCCTGGCACTGCGGCTCCCCGGCGCAGGCCTGCTGACACAGCTCCGGGCGAGCCTCCGTCAGGACGACGGAACGGACGTCGCGTCCCGGCCGGTTCATGTTCAGCTCGAGGCCCGGCGTCAGACCCTGGGCTTCGGCCTTGGGGGTCGCCACGGCAATCCCTGCCAGCAACGCGGCAAGGACCATCACGACGGACGTCCTCTTCATCGTTGCCTCCCTTTTGCCTCTGTTCAGTTGTGGGTATTCCGCTCGACAGCCTCTCACCACGATGCAATAAGTCAATGGACTCGATGGTCCCCTCAAGAGGTTCTTCGGTACTAGGCCGTCCGGCCTGAAGCGGCCGGGCGAGTACTCCTCACGCTCGCGGCCTCGGGGCGCGTGGCCGGCTCAGAGCGCCTCTCTCAGCACGAGGAGGAGGCGATCGCGCGGCGCCAGGTCGACGCGCGTCACGGGGTCCGGGTCGAGGCCCGTGCGGCCCCGGACCTCGCCCGTCGGCGGATCGACGAGGATCGGGCCGCACCAGGAGCACAAGGGCGCCGACGACGTGCCCGTCTCGTCCCCGACCTCGCCGCTGCGGGCGGAGAAGGGCGTCGTCCGGGTGCCCACGGGCCCGGGCCTCGGCGTCGCCTTCGACCCCGCGTTCCTGGCCGCGGCGCGGCCGGCGGAGGCCTGACCCGGCCCCCGCGCTTCCATTCGGGTACTCGGCCACGAACGCCTTCCGGGTCGCCTCGGCCCTCTCGGCCGAGAACGTCCCCGTCCGGTGCCGGAAGGAGGTCGAGGCACCCGTCACGCCGAGCAGGACGACGGCTCCCTTCATCGCGTACGTCCCCGTGGGTTCTACCCGCGCCGTGTCCTCCTCAGGCGACCACGACGTCCTGCTTCGCGTCGTCGAAGCCCACCCGCCGGCCGGTCTGCATGGCCGCGATGGTCATGCACAGGGCCACCGAGTGCGAGTACCCGGCCTCGATGTCGGCGTTCGGCCGCTTGCGGCTGCGCACGCACTCCATCCAGTTGCGCATGTTGGCCGAGGTCGCGTCGTCGGCGCCGGTCTCGGCCGCGGTCTCCACCGGCGCCGCGTCCGTGAGGGCAAGCTCGGGGAGGACGTTCGCCTCCCGTCCCATCGCCTTCGCGTAGCGCTCGCTGAGGCCGCCCTCCCCGGTCACCCGGCCGCGGTCGAGGTCCAGCGTGCCGCCGTTCGAGAAGTAGACCTCCTTGATCGCCCCCGCCGAGTTGGTCTGCCGCGAGGAGTACGTCACCTGGAAGCCGCGCGAGGGGTCGTCGAGCGGGCCGTAGTCGAAGACGCCGGTGAAGGTGTCCCAGTTCCTCCGGCCGTCCTTCCACAGGTAGATCCCGCCGTTCGCGACGACGCCGCGCGGCCGCGGCAGGCCGGTGAACCAGTGCACGGTGTCGATCTGGTGCACGAGCCACTGGTCGGGGATGCCCGAGGAGTAGGGCCAGAAGAGGCGGAACTCCAGGTACTTCCTGGGGTCGAAGGGCTCGAACGGGCGATTGAGCAGGAAGCGCTTCCAGTCGGTGTCCGCCTCGCGCAGCTTCGGCACGAGCCCCGGCCGCCGCCAGCGCCCGGGCTGGTTCACGTTCCAGGTCATCTCGACCATCACGATGTCGCCGAACTTACCCGACCGCACGTACTCGGCGGCGCGCATGTAGCTCGGCGAGGAGCGGCGCTGGGTGCCGATCTGGACGATCCTGCCGGTCTCGCGGACGGCGTCGCGCACGGCGCGGGCGTCGGCCATGGTGTTCGCGAGGGGCTTCTCGACGTAGGCGTCGCGCCCCGCCCGCACCGCCTCCACCGCGTGGAGCGCGTGCTGGAAGTCGGCGGTGGCCACGATCACCGCGTCCACGTCCTTGCGTGCGTAGAGCTCCTCGTTGTTGCGGCAGGCCACGGGCTTCGTCCCCGTCAGCTTCTCCAGGTGGCCGACGGCCTCCTCGCGGCGCACCGACCAGATGTCGGACACGGCCACGATCTCGAAACCCAGCTCCGCCGCGTGCTTCTGGAAGGCGGGGACGAGCGCGCCTCGGCAGCGGTCCGAGAAGCCCACGATGCCCACCCGCACGCGATCGTTCGCCCCCAGGACCCGCGCCGGGCGGGCGAGGGCCAGGCCGGCCGCGCCCGCCCCTGCCGCCTTGAGGAATCTCCTGCGTCCGCCTTCGGCTCGTGTGCTCATGGCTCGCGCCTCCTCGCGCGTGACGGCTCGGCGACCGACTCGGGGTCGGGCCCGACGTGCCCGACGGCTGCCGATCCTACCGCGACTCCGGCAGGACCGCGGCGGAGGACCGGCCGATCGATCGGGCGCCGGCCGGCCGGCCGGGTGGCGGGTGGACCTTCAGGGGGCCGGGTATTAGCATGCGGCGACCAAGGAGCCGCTTCCGATGACCACCGCCAACCCCCAGCTCGACCAGCTCTGCGTCAACTCGATCCGCGCGCTGGCCATCGACACGGTGCAGCACGCCAACTCCGGCCACCCCGGCCTCCCGCTGGGCGCGGCCCCGGTCGGGTACTCGCTCTTTACGCGGGCGATGAAGCACAACCCGGCCAACCCGACGTGGCCCGACCGCGACCGCTTCGTGCTCTCCGCCGGGCACGGGTCGGCGCTGCTCTACAGCCTGCTCCACCTGACCGGCTACGACCTCCCGCTCGAGCAGCTGATGCTGTTCCGGCAGTGGGGGAGCCACACCCCCGGCCACCCCGAGTACGGCGACACCCCGGGCGTCGAGACGACGACCGGCCCCCTCGGCCAGGGCTTCGCGATGGCGGTGGGGATGGCGATCGCCGAGCGCCACCTGGCCGCGCGCTTCAACCGGCCCGGCCACGAGGTGGTGGACCACTTCACGTACGTCCTCGCGGGAGACGGCGACCTGATGGAGGGCGTGGCCCACGAGGCGGCCTCCCTGGCCGGGCACCTCGAGCTCGGGAAGCTCGTCGTCTTCTACGACTCGAACCGGATCTGCCTCGCCGGCACCACGAACCTGTCGTTCACCGACGACGTCGAGCAGGTGTTCGAGGGCTACGGCTGGCACGTGCAGACGGTGTCCGACGGCAACGACCTCGCCGCCCTCGCGAGGGCGACCGACGCCGCGAAGGCGGTCGCCGACCGGCCCTCGCTCGTGATCGTCCGGAGCCACATCGGCTACGGCAGCCCGAAGCAGGATACGTTCGGCGTGCACGGGTCGCCGCTCAACGCGGAGCAGGTGGTCGAGACGAAGAGGAAGCTCGGCTACCCGTCCGAGGAGCCGTTCTTCCTCCCCGAGGAGGCGCAGGCGCACCTGCGCGGTGCACTGGAGCGCGGGGAGGCGGCGGAGGCCGCGTGGCGCGCCCGCTTCGAGGCCTACCGGGAGGCCCACCCCGACCTCGCCGCCGATTTCGAGCGGGCGACGAAGGGCGAGCTGCCGGACGGCTGGGACGGGGAGATTCCGCGGTTCGCGCCGGGGGACAAGCCCATGGCGACCCGCTCCGCGGGAGGGAAGATCATCAACGCGATCGCGGCGCGCGTGCCGGAGCTCCTCGGCGGATCGGCCGACCTCAACACCTCGACCGAGACGGCGCTCAAGGGCGCGGGCGACTTCCAGAGCCCGGCCACGGCGGGAGGGGCGAAGCAGGGCGCGGTCGGCGGCGAGTGGGGCTACGGCGGGCGGAACGTCCACTACGGCGTGCGCGAGCACGCGATGGGGGCCGTCTCCTCCGGCCTCGCCCTCCACGGCGGCGTCATCCCCTTCTCGGCCACGTTCTTCACCTTCGCCGACTACATGCGCCCGGCCATCCGGCTGGCCTCCCTCATGGGCCTGCGCTCGATCTACGTCTTCACGCACGACAGCATCGGCGTCGGCGAGGACGGGCCGACCCACCAGCCCGTCGAGCAGGCGGCCTCGCTCCGCGCGGTCCCGCGCCTCGTGGTGATCCGCCCCGCCGACGCGAACGAGACGGCCGGGGCGTGGCGAGTGGCGATGACCCGGCGCGGGCCCACGGCGCTCCTGCTGACGCGCCAGGCGATCCCCGTGCTCTCCGGCGACGGCGACGTCTCGAGGGGGGGCTACGTGCTGGCCGACGCCGAGGGGCGGCCCGACGTCCTCCTGATCGCGACCGGCTCCGAGGTCTCGCTCGCCCTCGAGGCGCGGGCGCTCCTGGCCGGCCGCGGGACGAAGGCCCGCGTGGTCAGCCTGCCCTCCTGGGAGCTGTTCGACGCGCAGCCGCAGGAGTACCGCGACGCCGTTCTCCCCCCCGCCGTCCTCGCCCGCGTGGCCGTGGAGGCGGGCGTGCCGATGGGCTGGGACAAGTACGTGGGCCCGCTGGGGGCGGTCGTGGGCATCGCAGGCCGCTTCGGTGCTTCGGCCCCGCTCAAGGTCGTGATGGAGAGGTACGGCTTCACGGCCGAGGCCGTGGCCGCGAAGGCCGCCGAGGTCGTGGGGGGAGTGCCCGCCCGGCTGCACACGCTCGGCCTGCGGCAGGCCTGAGAGGGAGGTTCCTCGTGACGCGCTCGCACGCCCTGGCTCTCGTTCTCGTCCTTTCGCCTGCGCTCTCCCTCGCCCAGGCCCCGGGTCCCGCTGTTGCGTTCCCCGGCCAGTACGCGCCGCCCCCGGCCGACCGCAAGGTACCGGCGTGGCCCTCGGGCTGCAGCCGCTTCCAGGGCGACGAGAAGACGGCCTGCCTCGAGGCCGTCGCCTCCGACTTCGGCGGGCTCTTCCGCTTCGCGGCCGCCAACGCCGCCCTCGCCGCGCCGAAGCCGGGCGAGGCGCGGGTGGTCTTCTTCGGCGACTCGATCACGGACAACTGGTCGAAGGCGGACTACGGCGGCTTCTTCCCGGGCAAGCCGTACGTGAACCGGGGGATCAGCGGCCAGACGACCGCCCAGATGCTGCTGCGCTTCCGGGCCGACGTGATCGAGCTCCGGCCGAAGGCGGTGGTCGTCCTGGCGGGGACGAACGACATCGCCGGCAACGCCGGGCCAGTGACCCTCGACCAGGTCCAGGACAACCTGGCCAGCATGGCCGACCTCGCCCGTGCGCACGGGATCGAGGTGGTGCTCGCCTCCCTCCTGCCGGTTTCCGACGACAAGAAGGACACGAGCGGGCTCCCCGTCACCCGCACCCGCCAGCGCCCGACCGCCACGATCCGCGAGCTCAACCGCTGGCTCGCCGCGTACGCGACGGAGAACGGCCACGTCTTCCTCGACTACTTCGCGGCCACGGCGGACGCGAGCGGCGCCCTGCGGCCCGAGCTGAACGACGACGGCCTCCACCCGAACGCGCGCGGGTACGCCGTGATGGCCCCCCTCGCCGAGGCGGCGATCGCCCGAGCGCTCAAGGCCAGGTAGTCCCGCGGCCTCCGCCTCGAGGGGGAGACCTGGCTGCTACTTTCGCCCGCCGACCTCGTAGTGGCGGAGGATCTCCTCCCAGCGGCCCTGGGCCTTCAGGAGGAGCTCGACCACGTCGCGCAGGGCCCCCTGGCCCCCGGGGTTCGTCGTGACCCAGTGGGCCTCGGCCTTCACCTCGGGCTTGGCGTTGGCGACCGCGACGCCCAGGCCCACGCGGTGCATGATCACCACGTCCGTGAAGTCGTCGCCCACGTAGGCCACCTGGTCGGCGGCGAGGCCGGCCTTTTCCAGGATCTCCTCGAGGATGGGTATCTTCTCGGTGTGGCCCTGGTAGATGTAGGCGAAGCCGGCCGAGCGGGCCCGCTCCTCGGTGGCCACGGAGACCCGCCCGCTGATCACGCCGGCCTGGATCGCGAAGCGGCGCAGCCACTGGAACGCGATGCCGTCCTGCGAGTCGAAGGCCTTGATCTCGGCGAGGCCCCCTTGGCCGTCCGGCACCTGCCAGTAGGTGCCGTCGGTCATCACGCCGTCCACGTCCATCAGGAGGAGGCGGACGCGCGCGGCCCGGGCCAGCACGTCCTCGTCGTAGCTCATCGTGCCCTCCGTGGCGCCCGCGATCGTCTCACATCTGGACGCGAGGGGGCGTGGGCGGTACGATCCGGCCCGCCGGAGGAGGAATCATGATCTTGACGCGGCGCGACGTGGTGCGGATGGGGCTGGCTTCGGCGGGGGCGATGGCCCTCGGGGCGCGCGCCCGCGCGGCCGGGCGCTTCCACCTCGGGCTCGTGACGTACAACGTCGCGAAGGACTGGGACCTCGACACCCTCCTGCGTCTCGTGCGGGAGGCCGGGCTCGAGGGTATCGAGTTCCGGACGACGCACGCCCACGGGGTCGAGCGGACGCTGACCCCGGACCAGCGGCAGGTCGTCAGGAAGAAGTGCGCCGACGCCGGCCTCCGGCAGACGAGTCTCGGCTCGGTGTGCGAGTTCCACTCGCCCGACCCCGCGGTGGTGAGGAAGAACGTCGAGGACTGCCGCGAGTGGGTGCGGCTCGCGCAGGACGTCGGCGCACGGGCCGTGAAGGTGCGGCCCAACGGCATCCCGAAGGACGTCCCGGAGGAGAAGACCCTCGAGCAGATCGGCCGGGCGCTCGCCGAGTGCGGCGCGTTCGCGAAGGACCACGGCGTCGAGATCTGGGTCGAGGTCCACGGGGACCAGACGAAGGTCCCGGCGCGGATGAAGCGGATCATGGACGTCTGCGGCCACCCGAGCGTCGGCCTGACCTGGAACTCGAACGACACGGACGTGGCCGACGGCTCCGTGGCCGCCTCCTTCGCGCTCCTGCGGCCCTTCGTCCGCTGCTGCCACGTCACCGACCTCAATAGCACCTACCCCTGGCGCGAGCTCTTCGCGCTCCTCGGCTCGTCGGGCTTCGTGGGCTTCACGCTCTGCGAGTACAACCAGCCGGTCGCTGCGGCCGAGGGCGCCGCGTGGCTGCGCTCGTACCGCGCTCGCTGGGAGGAGCTCCAGCGGTCGTGACGACGTTGTGACGACTGGTCAGCCCAATCTTCCCTGAGGTCCGGAAAACGACCAGGGGGCGTTCGGCGCCCGGTGCCCCGAGCCGACATCCGAGATCTTGTAGCCGTAAGACTCAACGAATGAGATTGATGCATGCAACCGATGCGTCAGTCCAAACGGCCGTATCGGCAGGCTCGCGTGCGCCACGAAAAAGGCCGGGTGGTCATACCAAAACCATTGACAGTCTTGGACTTCTTTTTGTATCGTGACGACCCGTAAGCGCCGGCATTCCCGGCGTGGAGTCCAAACCCTGGAGGAACTCATGGCGCAAGACACGCGCACGGGCACCCGCGGGCCTGTGCGGATCGCTCTCTTCGCGGCCGCCCTCGTCCTCGCTTTTTCGGGGACCGTGCTGGCCCAGGCCGTCCGAGGCACGCTCCTCGGCAACGTCACCGACACGCAGGGGGCGCCCGTCCCCGGCGTGAGCGTGACGGCCACCGAGACCCAGACGAACATCGCGCGTACCGCGATCACGAACCAGAGCGGCCACTACGTGTTTGCGAACATGAAGGACGGCCTCTACCGTGTCGAGACGGAGCTCACCGGCTTCAAGAAGTTCTCGCGCGACGGCATCCAGGTGAGGGTCAACTCCACGATGCGCGTCGACGTGATCCTCGAGGTCGGCGCCATGACCGAGACGGTCGAGGTCGTCCAGGAGACGCCGCTGCTCCAGACCGACCGCGCCGACACCGGCCGGACCATCGAGGGCCGGCAGGTACAGGAGCTGCCCCTCAACGGCCGCAACTTCCAGAGCCTGTGGACCACGGTGCCCGGGACCGTGACCATGACCCGGCCGCACTCGCAGTTCTTCAACCCCCAGGACAGCCAGGAAACCAAGTTCAACGGCCAGTCGCGCCTGTCGAACAACGTCCAGATCGACGGCCTCGACGACAACCACAAGACCGGCCTCCTCGCTATTCTCATCCCCGCCGCGGAGGCGATCGACTCCGTCAACGTGACCACCTCGAACTTCGACGCGGAGTTCGGACGCGCCGGCGGGTCGGTCACCACGGTCGTCCTGAAGTCGGGCACCAACCAGCTCAAGGGCAGCGTCTTCGCCTTCGGCAACACTGAGGCGACGCAGGCCCGCAACTACTTCTCCTCGTCGACCTCGGTGAAGCCGGAGACGAAGTACCAGCAGTTCGGCGCCACCCTCGGGGGCCCGATCCTCAGGGACAAGCTCTTCTTCTTCACCGACTACCAGCGCACCGTGGACAACCTCGGCGCCGTGCGCCGCGTGGTCATCCCGCCGACCGAGTGGAGGAACGGCGACTTCTCGACCGCGTCGACGAAGATCTACGACCCCGCCACCGGCAACGCCGACGGCACGGGCCGCACGCAGTTCCCGGGCAACATCATCCCGGCGAACCGCCTCAGCCCGGTGGCCCTCAACATCCTCGCGAAGATCCCGCAGCCGAACATCCCCGGCGTCGCCTTCGGGCAGGTGAACTACGAGCTGCCGTCGAGCGAGCGCGAGAAGACGACCGACGCCTTCAACGTCAAGCTGAACTACAACCCGACGACGAGCGACCAGATGTCGCTGCGCTTCAGCTACCAGCGGCCGGAGATCTTCGTTCCCGGCACGTTCGGCGAGCTGGGCGGCGCCGGCGCCGACTTCGCCGGGACCGGCTACCAGAACACCTACAGCGGCGCGCTCACCTGGACGCGGACGCTCAGCCAGAGCCTGATCATGGAGTGGCGGGCCGGCTACTCGAAGTACCACAACGAGGCGCTCTCCACGGGGACGGGCCTCGAAACCTCGACCGAGGTGGGGATCCCGGGAGCCAACTACGACGACTTCTCGAGCGGCATCAGCCGGATCGAGATCCAGAACGGGTTCACGACGCCGCTGGTCGGCTTCTCGGCGAGCCTCCCCTGGGACCGTGGTGAGACCACCGTCAGCGTCGTCGGCATGCTCACCAAGGTCACCGGCAACCACACGCTCAAGGTCGGGACCGAGGTTCGCCACAACGAGGACTTCCTCCTCCAGATCCAGGACGCGGGCGGCGTGCGCGGCCAGTTCCAGTTCAACGGCGCCCGGACCGCGACCCCGGCCGACACCGCTGCCCAGAACGGCCTCGCCAACGCGATGGCCGCGTTCCTCCTCGACGCTCCCTCCTCGATCCAGCGCGACATCAAGGTCATCGACCGGCCGGGCACCAAGCACTGGGCCGTGTTCGCCTTCGTCCAGGACAAGTGGCAGGTCAGCCCCAAGCTCACGGTCGACCTCGGCCTGCGCTGGGAGTACTACACGCCCCTCGTCGGGATCGAGGACCAGGGTGGCCTGTCCAACTACGACCCCTCGACCAATACCGTCAGGGTCGCCGGCTACGGGGACATCCCCCAGAACATCGGGGTGGAGAGCACCTGGACGAACTTCGCGCCCCGGCTCGGGGCGTCCTACCGCTTCGACGAGAAGACGGTCCTGCGGGCCGGCTTCGGCACCACGATCGTGCCCTTCCCCGACAACCGCTACGCCTACAACTTCCCGGTCAAGCAGACCGAGGTGTTCACGCCGCCGAACTCGTTCGCTCCCGCCGGGAAGATGGCGAACGGCTTCGGCGCTCCCACGATCTTCCCGATCTCGGACAACGGGATCGTGGATGCGAGCATCCCGCAGCTGCGCAACGCGCAGCTGTTCTACGTGCAGCCCGACATCAAGGAGGCCAAGCTCCACGCCTGGAACGTGGCCTTCCAGCGGCAGCTGCCCTGGAACCTCGTCGCCGAGGTCGCCTACGTGGGCAACGTGGGCAAGGGCATCATCCTCCCCGACTACAACATCAACGCGGGCCTAGACCCCCGGCCTCGACCGCGCGGGCCAGCCCTACAACGTGCTGTACGGCCGGACCGCGAACGTCCAGTCGTGGCTCGCGACCGACACGAACTACCACTCGCTGCAGGCCAAGCTCGACCGGAAATTCCGAAACGGCTTCCTGGTCACCACCTCCTACACGCTCGGCCGAGCGATCAACTACGGCCAGTCGCAATACGAGGGGGAGGTCGACATCGACACGCCGGCCGACATCGAGCGCAGCAAGGGCCGGGCCGGCTTCGACCGCACGCACGTGTTCGCGGCCAGCTTCATCTGGGACATGCCGTTCTTCAAGCAGGGCAACGACGTCCTGCACTGGGTGCTCGGCGGGTGGCAGGTCAGCGGCATCTTCTCCGCCTACTCCGGCCTGCCGGTCAACTTCTCGGCCTCGAACGCCACGCTGCGCGCCCCGGACAACAAGCAGTGGCCGACCCGGATCGCCGGCGACCCGGAGGTCTTCGGCGACATCGGCCCCGGCCAGCTCTACTTCGACATCAACGCCTTCGCCGCGCCCCCGGAGAACGCCTTCAGCAACATGACGCGCCACGATTCGATCGACGGCCCGGGCTTCTGGCGGGTCGACCTGTCGCTCGTGAAGCGGTTCCGGTTCGGCGAACGGATCGCGGCCGAGCTGCGAGCCGACGCGTTTAACGCGTTCAACCACCCGGCCTTCGGCCAACCGAACGGCAGTTTCGGCCAGCGCGACGTTCGGGCAGGTCACCGGCATGGCCACCGCCTACAGCGCGCGCCTCGTCCGTTTCGGCGCGCGGGTCATGTTCTAGTCGCAAGTGCCGGCGCCGGGGCCGTCCGCCCCGGCGCCTTGCTCGAGAACGGGGCGGCCGAAAGGCCGCCCCGTTCTTCGTCAGCGGGAGCCGACGTGTACCGACGAGCGGCCCGCGGGGGAAAGCTCCGCCGGACCAGGGCGAAGGAGAAGTCACGGTCGGCGGAGAGGCCCTGCTAGCTGGCGGGCTCGTCCTCGCCGCCCCAGGGGAGCGGCTGCGGGCCGGGGACGATGCCGGCGATGTCCCGATCCTCTCCCGCCGCCGTCTGGTCCTTCTGCTTCCTCTCTTCCGCCCGCTGGGCGCGGCGCTCCGCCTTGGCCGCCTGCTTTTCCCGCTTCTGGGCCTCGCGGAGCCTCTTGTTGACCGAAGGTCGAGTGTGTCCAGCCACGGCCTCATTCTGTCCGTTTCAGGCGCTTTTGTAAACGCCGCCGGCCGGCGTCAGGAGGAAGCTGGACTGCCCGGAGGGGCCGGGGCGGACAGCCGGGGCAGGAAGGAGATCGCCACCGCGCCCAGGGCGGCCAGCGCGACGAGGAGGGCGAAGCCGGGCCCGTAGCTGCCGGCGCGGTCGCGCAGGGCGGCCACGGCCATGGGCACGACCGCCTCGGCCACGCCGTCCGCGGTCAGGACGATGCCCATCACGCGGCCCATCCGCTGGAGGCCGAAGAGGTCGGCGGCCATGAGCGGGATGATCATGTAGTCGCCGCCGAGGCCGATGCCGAAGACGAAGGCGGCGGCGCGCAGCGTGCCCAGCGAAGGCGCGGCCCAGAGCAGCGGGATCGCGCCGGCCACGATCAGGTAGACGAGGAGCATCACCCGCTTCCTGGGCCAGCGGTCGGCGAGCCACCCCATCAGGAGGCGCCCCGCGATGCTCCCGAGGAGCACGACGGACAGGAGCTGAGCGGCGACGCCCTGGGCCAGCCCTCGGTCCATGGCGAAGTAGAGCTTCAGGTTCTGGGAGGTGCCGCCCACTGCGCCGATCGAGGCCATGCTGCCGAGGGCGAGCAGGTAGAAGGCGGGCTTGCGCAGGACGTCGAGGATCGAGTCGGCCTGCGCCCCGGCGAGAGGAGGCGCGGACGCGGCGGCCCTCCCCCCGTCCGCCTTCGGCTCCCGGACGAAGAACGCGAAGGGGAAGGCGATTGCGATCATGAGCACGCCGAGGACGCGCAGCGCCGTTCTCCACCCGAGCGCCTCGGTGAGCGCGTGGGCGAGGAGGGGCACGAGGGCCCCGCCCACGCCGATCCCGAGGTAGGCGATGCCCATGGCCTTGCCGCGCCCGGCGTCGAACCAGCGCGAGAGCATGACCTGGTTCGGGAGCGGGCCCCCGGTCACGTAGCCGAGGGCGTTCATCAGGTAGAACGTGTAGAAGGCGAGGAGCGTCGTCGTCCCGCCGAGGCCGATCGGGGCGAGGCCGGCGAGCAGGATGCCGAGCAGCATGAGCCGGCGCGGCCCGAAGCGATCCACCACGACCCCGGCGAAGAAGCCGAAGAGCGGGCCGATCACGAGCTTCGCGAAGGCGTTGCCCGACGTGACCTGGGCCCGGGTCCACCCGAGCTCCCGCACGAAGAAGTCGTAGAAGAAGGGCAGACCGTAGAAGGCGAAGCCCACGATGGAGAAGAGGGCGAAGAAGGCGGTGGCCACGGCCAGCGCCTGGGTCCGCCTGCGCGAGGAGCTGCCGCCTTCGCTCGTCATCCGCGGAGCGCGTCCTTCCATTCCTTCAGCCGCTCGGCCTCGGGCCGGGCGGCGTAGAAGGAGTCGAGAGGATAGCACCCCGAGGGCAGGCCCCTGCGGGGGGCCGTCGTGCAGTCGCTGAACGTGCGGCAGACCTTCTTGCGCTGGAGGGGGCGGCCGGCGAGGACGTCGGCGGGCATCTCGGGGTAGGACAGGACCATCCGGCCGAGGCCCACGAAGTCGGCCTCGCCCTCGCGCACCACGCGCTGGCCCACGTTGGGCAGCCACTCCTGCAGGTAGCTGTAGGCCGAGCCCACCAGCACCACGTCGGGAAAGTCCCGCTTCAGGAGGGCCGTGGCGCGGATCTGGCGGGCCACGCCGGCGAGCGGGTCCTCGGGCGGGAGGTAGCCGTCGCTCGGCGGGAAGAGGGCTGGTCGCTGCACGTGCGGGTTGTAGTACGGGCTGCCCGCGCTCACGCAGGCCCAACGGATGCCGAGGTCCCGCAGCACGCGGAGGAACTCGCGGCTCTCGGACAGGGCCGCGCTCAGGCGCTCGTCGCGGAGCAGGCCGAAGGCCGACGTGTAGCCCTCGTCGCCCCGCTCGGGCTCGCCCCGCCCCGACTCGCCCTTCTTCCAGGGCACGGTGTCGAAGGCCGAGAAGCGCACGCCGACCCGCAGGCCCGGGGCCTCCGCCCGGATGCCCTCGACGATCGTGCGCAGGAAGCGGGTCCGGTTCTCGAGGCTGCCACCGTAGCGGCCGGGCCGGCCGTGCCCGGCCAGGAGCTCGTGGCCGAGGTAGCCGTGGCAGTGCTTCACGTCCACGAACTGGAAGCCCGCGCGTTCCGCGAGGACGGCCGCGCGCACGAAGTCCTCAGCCAGGCGGTCGAGCTCCTCGTCCGCCAGGACCCGGACCCCGCCCGGGAAGCGTCGGTCGAGGACCGGGTGGGCGAAGGCCACGAGCGGCTCCGGCCGGTCCCAGGCGCTCGGCCGGGCGTACCGGCCCGAGTGGGTGAGCTGCAGGCCCACCACGAGGTCGTTCGCGGCCCCGTTTCCGAAGCTCCCCTCGTGCGCGGCCACCAGGTCGTCCCGCAGGCGGGCGAGCGACTCCCACGTCGCGGGGCCGATCACGAGCTGGCAGGGGTTGGCCCGGCCGTCGTGGCGCACCGCCGCCGCCTCGCCACCCCAGACGAGCTTGGCCCCCGAGCGGCCGAAGTTGCGCCAGCGGCGGCGGGTCAGCTCGGTCGGATGGCCGTCGGCCGTCCCGTCCCAGCCCTCCATGGGCAGCACGCAGAAGCGGTTGCCGGGCCGCAGACGATCCGCCTCGAGCGGACGGGCGAACGGCGAGTCGGAGGGCGCGGCGAGCGCGTCGTCGAAGGCGATGGGGATGCCGCCCGCCTCCAGGTGGCGGCGGAAGGCCTCGGGGGAGCGCAGCGTCGCCACGCGAACCCAGCCTGGATCAGCCATGTCGGTTGCCTCCTCCGCTCCGGGCCTGCAGGGCCTGGTTCTCCCAGCTCAGGAACGACCCGGGGGTTCGGAATGCCGGAGGTGCTCGGCGTAGGCGGCCTGGGCCGCCTGGTTGTGCCCCCGGACGAGCACCTCCGCGCGGCCGGCGTCCCCGCGGACCAAGGCGTCGAGGAGGGCGTGGTGCTCGCGCTGGGCCTGCTCGACGCGGGGCACGAGGACGCCCTGGAAGTAGTGGCGACGGAGCCGCTCCCAGCGCGAGAGGACCCGTTCGGTCATCTCGACGAGGAGGGGCATGCCGGCGATCTCGCCGATGGCGCGGTGCAGGCGGCCGTTCTCCTCCGCCCACCGCTCGTGATCCGCGGAGGCGAGGGCGGCATCCATTTCGGCCACGACGTCCGAGAGGCGCGCGGCGCCCGCCTCGTCGAGCCGCCGCACCGCCTCGCGCACCGCCACGGTCTCGAGGCCCTCCAGGATCGCGAAGACCTCATGGACCTCGTCCTCCGAGATGGGCGCGACCGTCGCGCCGAGGTGGGGAGCGCTCACGACGAGGCCCTCCGACTGCAGGAGCTGGAGGGCCTCACGGATGGGGATGGCGCTCACCTGGAGCTGGCGGCCGATGTCGTCGATGACGAGCCTCCGGCCGGGGGGAAGCTCACCGTGCATGATGGCGGCGCGCAGCGACTGGTAGACGTACTCCTGCTTCGTCCGGAAGCGCACGTCGGGGCTGCTTTCCAGGGCCACCGCGGCGTTCCTAGGCCCCGATCTCGACCCGCGTCTTCTTCTCCACGGCATCCCACCCGGCGAGGCAGGCGCGCGCGGAGGCGAGCGCGCGCTCGGGGCCGCACTTCAGCGGCGCCCCGGTGCGGACGGCACCGCACAGGCCGTTGACCTCGTACCGGTAGGCCGCCAGGCGATCGGCGCCGCCCGACGCCGCGCCGACGCCCCGGCCCCCCCCGCCGCGTCGGCGGCCCGGCTCTCGGAGGCGGAGCCCGCGGGCCCGGCCTTCGGGGCCACCGCCACCCCCGTTGCCTTCGCCACGCCCGTCGGCGCGCCCTCCTCGAAGAGGTAGGCCTCGATCTCGCCCTTCAGGACGAGGGTGCCCTTCGTGCCGTAGTACGCCTCGTAGTAGTTGTCGAAGGCGTTCGACTCGATCGACGTGAAGACCGCGGTGCGACCCCCCGGGTACTCGAGCGTTACGTAGGTGTGGTCGGGCACCTCGCGCCCGTCGGTGAAGCGATACACGCCGCCGCTGCCGATCGCCGCCGTGGCGGTCGCCTCGAAGAACCAGTCGGTGATCGCCACCATGTGGCTGGCCAGCTCCGCCATGTGGCCGCGCGAGTACTGCTTGTAGAGCCGCCAGTTGACGAGGTGGTCGAACGTCGGGTAGCCCCACGGCGCGGCGGTGTAGTCCGGCGACGGCAGGTCGGCCTTGCGCCGCCAGTTGCCGTTGCGGTGCCAGACGAGCCGCGTGTGGTAGACCTCGCCGAGGAGTCCCGCCTTGACGATCCCGTCGTAGGAGGCCTGGTAGATCGGGTTGTAGTAGCGCTGGTGCCCGATCTCGAGCACCCGCCGCGTGCGCTGCGCCGCCTCGGCCATGCGCCGGCAGGACTCGACGTCGATGGCCATCATCTTCTCGCACAGGACGTGGAGGCCCGCCTCCATGCAGCCCACCGCGATCTCGGCGTGGGTGAAGAGGGGCGCGGCGATCACGACCGCCTCGAGCCTCTCCTTCTGGATCATCTCCTTCCAGTCGGCGTGGTGGACGACCGGCTGGCGCCCGGTCTTGACCAGGGACTCGTCGGCTTTCTTGAGCTGCTCCGGGTTGATGTCGCACAGGGCGACCACCTCCCCGTAGCGGGGGTCGGTCTGCTCGAGGAGCACGCGCCCCTGGCCGCCGAGGCCGATGAACCCGAGGCGCACCGGCCCGCCCCGCACCGGCCCCTTCATGGCCGCGGCCGCGCCGAGGGCGAGGAGGGCCGGCGTGCCGGCGAGCACCCGCATGAAGTTGCGGCGTCCCAGCTCCTGCTGCTCCGGGGTGAGGTTCATCTTCGTCATGCCTCCGCGACGGGCGCCTTCGCCGCGCGGGGGCGCGCGAGGACGAGGTCCAGCCCGGCGATGCGACCGGTTCGGAACGCGAGGACGACGGCCACCGCCGCCGCCTCGACGAGGTTCTTGTTCACGAGGAGGTAGTTCCCCTCGGTGCCCGGCTCGTAGACGCCGCGAGTCGGGAGCCAGGACAGATAGAAGAGGGCGAGGAGGGCGAGCGCCCCCGCGCACGCGAGCTGCGTGAAGAGGCCGAGCATGAGAGCGAGGCCCACGAGCAGCAGGCCCCAGGCCATGAGCAGGTCGAGCCAGGGCAGCCACGACGCGTCGGCGAAGGCGCGGAAGAGGTCCGCGAACGGCCCCGTCGACGAGCGCAGGTAGCCCGCCGAGGAGAAGCGGCCGATGGGCACGCCGGCCCGGGTCCACGCCGGCCAGACGAGCTTCACGAGGCCCTCGTAGAGGAAGTGCCACCCGATCAGGGTGCGCAGCAAGACGAGGGCGGTCTGCTGGGTGCGGGTCAGGTGGTGGTCCATCGGGGGGGCAGGCTACACTCTGCCCTCGGCAGCGGTCAATGGAACATATAGGATATACGATCCAATGGACCTGGGGTTCGCGACATGAGAGAGCAGGCCTTCTCGTGACGCCTCGGCGGTGGCGTCTCCCGGCGTGGCTGACGCTCGCGGGGGCGCTCCTGCTTTTCGCAGGCAACGCGACGTCCGGCGAGCCGCGGCGCCTCCTCGAGCGGCAGGTGGAGGCGATCGGCCTGGGACAGGTCCTCCTGTCCGCCGACGCCTTCCGGCCCTACCCGACGGTCGCGGACCGCCCGGCCTGGGCCGCCCTTCCCGAGGCCCAGCGCCGCGCCTTCGTGACCGAGGCGGAACGGCAGCTCGCCACCGAGTGGGCGACCCTGCCCGCCAGCCACTTCCTCGACTACGTGCGCGACGGCAATCGCGGCCGCTACGAGCGGCTGCTCTTCTCGCGTCGCGAGAAGCTCGCCCTGCTCGTCCTCGGCGAGCTGATCGAGAACCGGGGGCGCTTCACCGACGCGATCGCGGACGGCGTGTGGCTCGTCTGCGAGGAGAGCTACTGGGGCGCGCCCGCCCACGTCGGCGCCCAGAAGCGCGGCTCGGGCCTGCCCGACGTGACCGAGCCCACCGTCGACCTCTTTGCCGCGGAGACCGGCGCGCTGCTCGCGTGGACGGACTATCTCATGGGCGACCGCCTCGACGCCGTGCACCCGCTCGTCCGCGAGCGGCTGCGCCTCGAGGTGACCCGGCGGATCCTCGCCCCCGCCCTCGAGCGCGACGACTTCTGGTGGATGGGGCTCACGTCGCGCAAGGTCAACAACTGGAACCCCTGGATCAACTCGAACTGGCTGGCCGCCGTCCTGCTGCTGGAGCGCGACCCCGAGCGGCGGATGCGAGCGGTCTCGAAGATCGCCCGGAGCCTCGACCGGTTCGTCGACGCCTACCCCGACGACGGCGGGTGCGACGAGGGGCCGGGCTACTGGGGCCGGGCCGGGGCGTCGCTCTTCGAGTCGCTCGAGCTGCTGCACGCGGCGACCGGCGGCCGCGTCGACGTCTTCCGGGAGCCGGTCGTGAGGGCGATCGGGCAGTACATCGCCCGGGCCCACGTCGCCGGCGACTCCTACGTGAACATGGGTGACGCGTCGGCCAGGGTGAGTCCCGAGCCCGAGCTCGTCCACCGCTACGGCCGGGCGGCCGGCGATCCGGCGCTCGCCGGCTTCGGGGCGTTCCTGGCCGCGCGCCGGGGTCCCTACGGGCCCGGCGACGTCCCGCGCTACGGCAGCCTGGCGCGCGTCCTGCCGGCGCTCCTGCGCCGCGGCGACCTCGCGTCGACGCCGCCGGTCGAGCCGCTCGACGCCGAGGTGTGGCTTCCGGACCTGCAGCTGATGGCGGCCCGCGAGCGGCCGGGCTCCGCGCGGGGGCTCTACGTGGCCGCCTGGGGCGGGCACAACGCCCAGAGCCACAACCACAACGACGTGGGCAACGTGATCGTCTACGCGGACGGCGAGCCGGTGCTCGTCGACGTGGGCGCCCCGGAGTACACGTCGCTGACGTTCAGCTCGCGCCGGTACGAGATCTGGACGATGCAGTCGGCCTGGCACACCCTGCCGACGGTCAACGGCTTCGACCAGCGGGCCGGGGACGCCTACCGGGCGCGCGACGTGGCCTTTGCCCCGGGGCGCGACACCGTGCGCTTCTCGCTCGACATCGCTCCCGCGTACCCGGAGGAGGCGAAGGTCGCGCGCTGGCGGCGCGAGGTCACCCTCGACCGCAAGAGGCGCGAGGTCGTCCTCGCCGAGGACTACGCGCTCGGCGCGGCCCGCGAGCCGGTCCGGCTCCACTTCGTGACGCCCCTGCGCGCGGACGCCGCGACGCCAGGGCGGGTGCTGCTCTCCGGGAGCGGCGCTCCGGCCCACGTGCTCCTCTACGACCCGAAGCGCTTCGCGGCGAGCGTCGAGGAGCGCGCGGTCGACGACTCCCGGCTGCGGCCCGTCTGGGGCGAGAGGCTCGCCCGGATCGTCCTCGCCGGCCGCGTGGCCTCGACCCGCGGCTCGCACCGGGTCGTCGTGCGGGCGGCGGAGTGACCGCGAGGCGCGGCCCTCCCTTGGCCGGCGACATCATGTATGCAAGAATGTAAGCATGGTGCGGACCCAGATCCAGCTGACCGAGTCGCAGTTCGAGACCCTCAGGACCCGCGCGTCCGCGGAAGGCCGGTCGATGGCCGACCTGATCCGGACCCTCGTGGACGAGTCCCTGTCGACCGCCGGCCGCCCCGGGCCCGAGGAGCGGCGACGCCGCGCGCTCTCCGCCATCGGGCGCCTCGGAAAGGGGCCGCGCGACCTGTCCGCCCGCCACGACGACTACCTGGCCGAGGCGTACCGGTGAGCGTGTTCGTCGACACCTCGGCGTTCCTCGCGGTGCTGAACGCGGGAGACGAGAACCACGCCCGCGCCGCGCGGGCTTTCCGCGGCATCGTCGAGTCGGGCGAGGAGCTGATCGCAACGAGCTACGTGCTCGTGGAGACGATGGCACTCCTCCAGCATCGATTCGGCCTCGCGGCGGCGCGGGGCTTCCAGGACGACGTGGTGCCGGTGCTGGAGGTCGTATGGGTGGACGCCGAGCTGCACGGTGAGGGCACGGCCGCCCTCCTCACGGCGGGCCGGCGCGAGCTGAGTCTCGTGGACTGCGTCAGCTTCGCCTGCATGCGGCGGCGCGGCATGACGCGCGCGTTCCACTTCGACCGGCACTTTCGCGAGCAGGGGTTCGCGAGCGCCTGAGCGGCGCAAGGAGGAGACGATGGAGCGACGGGCCTTTCTGGCCGCCTCGACGGCGGCTGCGCTGAGCCGTCCCGGGTCGCTCGCCGCGGGGCAGAGCGGCCCGGCCACGGGCAACCCGCCGTTCCGGCCGCTCGTCTACGAGCTGCGCCGCTACCGGATGCACAACGGGACGATGGTGTCCCGGTTCAACGCCTACGTGAAGGACGCACTCGTCCCGGCGCTGAACCGCGCCGGGATCGCCCCGGTCGGTGCCTGGAACGTGGCCCTCGGCGCGGACGGGCCGACGCTCCACCTGCTCGTCCCGCACCCCGACGCGGCCTCGGTCGTCGGCCTGGACGAGCGGCTCGCCGGAGACGGCGAGTACCGCAAGGCGGCCGAGGCCGTGAGCGCGCTGCCCTCGGGCGACCCGCCCTACCTGCGCTGCGACTCCTCGCTGCACGCAGCGGTGCCGACGATGCCGGGGATCGAGAAGCCCCCGGGCGCAGCGGCGGGCAAGGACCGCGTCTTCGAGCTGCGGACCTACCGCAGCCACAGCAAGGCCGGGCACCGGAAGAAGGTGGAGATGTTCGAGCAGGGCGGGGAGCTCGCGATCTTCCGCCGCGTGGGCCTCGCCACGGTGTTCTTCGCCCGCGACCTCGTGGGCGCCGGCCTGCCGAGCCTGACCTACATGGTCGTCTTCGCCGACGCCGCCGCGCGCGAGAAGGCGTGGGCCGCCTTCCGCGAGGACCCGGAGTGGCTGAAGCTCAAGGCCCGGCCCGAGTACGCCGATGCCGAGATCGTCTCGGGCATCACCTCGACGCTCCTGCGCCCGACCGACTACTCGCAGGTCTAGGAGGCACCATGCGCTCGTCGATGTCATGCCTCGTGGGCGCGGCTCTCCTGGCCGTGGTCCCCGCCGGTGCCGGGGACCTCGAAGCCGTGAAGTCCCGCGGGTCCCTGCGGGTGCTCGCGGTCGAGCTCAAGGAGCCCGACGAGTTCTTTCAGTTCAAGGGGACCCCGGGATTCGACCGGGAGATCCTCGAGGGCTTCGCGGCCCTGCACCGCGTCCGCCTGGAACCCGTCGCCATCGCCGCGTGGGACGGGCTGGTGCCCGGGCTGCTCGCGGACCGGGGCGACCTGATCGCCGGGCGCTTCACGGTCACCGAGGAGCGCCGCCGCCGCATCGCGTTCACGAGGGAGACGTTCCCCACCCGCAACGTGGTGCTCACGCGCAAGCCGACGCCGCCCGTCACGAGCCTGGAGGCGCTGCGGGCCCTGCGGGTCGGCACGGTTCGCGGCTCGAGCATGGCGGAGGCGGTGGCCCGCGCCGGCGTGCCGGAGGCGAACGTGGACGACACCGTCCGTCCCGGCGGCCTTCCCGCGGCGCTCGCGGCGGGGAAGGTGAAGGCGGTCGTCCTCGGAGTCGAGAACGCGATCATCGCCCAGCGCGACGACCCCCGGATCGAGATCGGGATGTTCGTGGGACCGCCCGGCAGCCTCGCCTATGGGCTGCGCAAGGAGGACGCCGCCCTCCTCGGGGCCCTCGACGCCTACATCGAGAACCTCCGCCGCACCGCCACCTGGAATCGCCTCGTCCTCAAGTACTTCGGCGAGAGCGCCCCCGAGGTGCTCCGCAAGGCGCGCCAGGAGTAGCCGGCGCTCGCGCGCCGGCACCCCGGTCGCCTACTCCGGCTTCAGCGGTCGGATCTTGAGGTTACGGAACGAGACGCGGTTGCCGTGGTCCTGGAGCAGGAGGTTGCCCGCTGGCTTCTCGCCGAAGCCGGGAAAGACCTTGTACTTGCTCTCGGCCACGAGCGCGCGGAACGCCTCCGAGCCGCGCTCGTACTCGAGGACCTTCGCCCCGTTCAGCCAGTGCTCGACGTGGCGTCCATTGGACACGACGCGCGCCTCGTTCCACTCCCCGACCGGGTTCACCTTCTTGGTGGTGGCGGCGGGGATGAGGTCGTAGAGGGAGGCGATCGTGCGGTTGCCGTTGCGGCCGGCTTTGGCGTCGGGGTGCTTCTCGTCGTCGAGGACCTGGTACTCGAGGCCGATGGCCGAGCCCTCGCCCTTGTTGATCTCCGTGTCCACGTAGTACTTGATCCCGCTGTTGGCCCCGGGGGTGATGCGGAAGTCGGCCTTCAGGTCGAACGCGGCGTAGGTGGCGTCCGTGACGATGTCACCCCCCGCCCGCGACTCGGCCCCGCCCGACTCCAGGACGGACAGCTCGCCGTCCTTGATCTCCCAGCCTCCCTTCGGGAACTCCTTGCGCCTTCGCGCTGCGCCAGCCCCAGGTCGTGTGCCCGTCCCAGAGCAGCTGCCAGCCCTCGGCCCGCTCGGCGTCCGTGAGCGTGTTCGGGGTGAGGCCGGTCGCGGCGCGGGGCAGCTCCTTGATCCGGATCTGGCGCCACCTGACGACGAGGCCCGCCTCCTTCGCCTGGTGCACCTGGAAGCCGATGAAGCCCGAGCGCGTCATCCCGTCGGTGAGGTCGGAGACGGGCACGTCGTTGACCCACGTGCGCAGGCGATCGCCCGACGCCTCCACGCGGTAGCGGTTCCACTCGCCGACCTTGAATGCCTTCTGCGCCTTCGGGTCGTCCTTCGGGTTCGTCAGCCACCCCCGCTGCTGCTCGTCGTAGATCCCACCGCTCCACGCCCGGTCCGAGGGGTCGATCTCGATCTGGTAGCCGTGGACGACGCCGCCGCGGTAGTCGGGGCTCGACTGGCTGCGGATCTGTACTCCGGAGTTGACCTTCGGGTCCACCCAAACCTCGAACTCGAGGACGAAGTCCGCGTACTCCTTCGGCGGGCAGAGGAAGCTGTTCTTCTCGCCGAGCACCGTGCGGCCGACCAGCGCGCCGTCCTCGACGGCGTACGTGGCCTTGCCGCCACGCTGGACCCAGCCGGCCGTCGTCTTGCCGTCGAAGAGAGTGACCCAGCCCTCGTCCGCGTGCGCCGCCGCGGGAGCGAGGAGAGCAGCGAGCACGGCGAGTGCGCCTGCGAGAGTCTTCAACCGGTGGATCATGGCGAGCCCCTTTTGTATCTCGAGCGCACGAACACTAGGCCGCTTCGCCTCGCGACGCAAGGGGTCAGGACTTGAATCGTGCTCACCCTCTGCAGGGCACGATTCAAGACCTGACCCCACGCCACACGCTCCCGCCGGGGTACTCGTGGGCGTCGAGGGAGCCGGACTTCATCTCGATCGAATAGCCGGGCTCGAGGGGGGCCTGGTAGCGCGCGTTCACCACGCGCACCGGGTGGACGAAGTGCTCGTGGAGGTGGTCCACGTACTCGCAGTAGCGGTCCTCGACCGAGGGGTTGAGCGCGATGAAATCGTAGATCGCGAGGTGCTGCACGTACTCGCACAGGCCGACCCCGCCCGCGTGGGGGCAGACCGGCACCCCGAACTTCGCGGCGAGGAGCAGGATCGCGAGGACCTCGTTCACCCCGCCCACGCGGCAGGAGTCGACCTGGCAGTAGCCGAGGGCGCCCGCCTGCAGGAGCTGCTTGAAGATCACCCGGTTCTGGCACGCCTCGCCGGTCGCGACCTTGATCGGTGCGATCGCCCGGGCGATCGTCGCGTGGCCGAGCACGTCGTCGGGGCTCGTCGGCTCCTCGATCCACCACGGGTCGAAGCGGGCGAGCGCCCTCACGTGCTCGATGGCCTCCCCCACGTCCCAGCACTGGTTCGCGTCCATGCTGAGCCGGCGCCCCGGGCCGATCTCGCCGCGCATGAGCGCGGCGCGGCGGAGGTTGCCCTCGAGGTCGCCGCTCACCTTCATCTTGAAGTGCGTGAATCCCTGCGCCATCGCCTCGCGGCAGAGCCGGCGCACCTTCTCGTCCGGGTAGCCGAGCCAGCCCGTCGAGGTGGTGTAGGCGGGGAAACCGTCCCGGCGCATCTTCGCCTCGCGCGCGGCGCGGGTGGGGGCGTTCCTCTCGAGGATGGCGAGCGCCTCGTCCGGGGTGAGGGCGTCGCTGATCCACATGAAGGGCACGCAGTCCACCGTCTGCTGCGGGGTGAGGTCGGCGAGGAGCTTCCAGACGGGCTTGCCCTCGCGCCGGGCCCACAGGTCCCAGATCGCGTTCACCACCGCGCCGAGCGCCATGTGGACGATGCCCTTCTCGGGGCCGATCCAGCGCAGCTGCGGGTCCTGGGTGAGGCGGTGGTAGAAGCCGCGGAACCCCGCGGTGATCTCCTCGAGGTCGCGGCCGACCACCAGCCGCTCGAACGCCCGGGCGGCGGCGACGCCAACCTCCGTGCCGTGGCCGTTCGTGAAGGTGAGCCCGCGGCCCGCGTGCGGGCCGTCGGTCTCGAGGGTGACGTAGACGGCGGAGTAGTCGCCGAGGTTGAGGGCGTCCGAGCCGTCCATCTCGCGGGAGGTGGGGAAGCGCACGTCGCGGGCACGCAGCGCGGTGATCTTCATGAGGGCTCCCGATCGTTGCCCGGCCTTCTCCCTCGTCCCCGACGAAGCGTGAGCCTCCGGGTGCTCTTCACGCCCTTCTCGAGGCCGTCGAGCCCCTTCTCCAGCCCGTCGAGCATCGACTCCGTCAGGCTGCCCCTGCGGATGCGCATCTCCCCGGGACCGATGTCGCCGATGGGCACGTCGAAGGGCACCTCGAGGCCCCCGGACTTCGAGAGGCCCAGCTTCTGGCTCGCGTAGACGCTCCGGTGGCCCACCAGGAGAAACGCGGTCCCGGCGCAGAGGGCCGCGTACACGCCGAGGTCGTGGGGCAGCAGCTCCATGCCCATGACCGCCGCCGCGATCGGCGTGTTGGCGGCGGCGGCGAGGACGGAGACGAATCCGAAGGCCGCGATGACCCCGGGATCGAGGCCGGACGCGTGGGCCAGGGCCACGCCGCTCGTGGCCCCGATGAAGAAGAGGGGGGTGACGATTCCGCCGCTGCCCCCCGCCTCGAGAGTCGTCGCGGTGGCGAGGATCTTGTAGAAGAAGGCCAGGGCGAAGAGCTGCGCCGTTCCCGCCAGGGACGCCTCGATGACCGGGAGGCCGAGCCCCGCGTACTCCTCCCCGGTGGCGAGGTAGAAGAGCGCGAGCGCCGCCCCGCCCGCGGCCGCGACCCGGTACGGGTGGCGTTCGAACCGGCGGAGGAACTTCTCCAGGGTCCTCATGGTCTCGATCAGCAGGAGGGCGATCAGGCCGAAGACGGCCCCGAAGGCGATCGTCAAGGGCACGATGGTCCGATGCCCCAGCAGCGACAGGTTCTCGTGGAGAGTCGGCACCGGGGGCGCCCCGCCGCAGACCAGGTGGGACACGATGCCCGCGACCAGGCACGGGAAGAGCACCGGGTACTCGATGCGGCCCAGGTAGAGGACCTCGATCCCGAAGAGGGCCCCGGACACCGGCGTCCCGAACACCGCGGCGAACCCCGCCCCGACCCCGCAGATCACCAGGCGTCGCCGGTCCTTGTCCTCGAGGTGGAGGACGTCGGCGAAGAGGCTCGTGATCGCGGCTCCGATCTGGGCGCACGGCCCCTCCTTGCCGACCGAGCCCCCGAAGGCGAGCGTCACCACCGTGGCCAGCAGCTTGACGGGGGCCACGAGCCAGTCGACCTTCCCCGAGCGCTGGTGGATCGCGGCGATGACGGCCTCCGTCCCGTGTCCCTTCGCGGTGGGCGCGAAGGTCCGGATGAGCCAGACGCAGAGAGGGAGGGCCAGGGGGAGGAGAAAGTGCGGCCGGAACCACCCCGGGAAGGTGCGGCCGGCGAGCTGGGTGGAGGCGGTGAGCGACCACAGGAAGGCTCTCGTCCCCCAGCCGACGCACACTCCGGCCACGGCGCCGAGGAGCGCCCACTTGAGGGTCGTGACGACGAGGGCCGCGTGCTCGGTGTACCAGCGTCCCTCGTCCGAGAGGCGTGGCGGCTCGGGCTCGTCGGGGCGCGTCACCGTCTCGCCTTGGGGCCGCGGGGCGTCGTGAACCCCCGATCGAGCCCGTCGGACAGGGCGAGCAGGACTCCTCGTGCGGCCGCGACCTGCTTGCGGGGCAGGTCGCCCAGGATCCCTTTCGTCACCGACTCGACCGTGCCGGCGGTCTCCACGTCGAGGCGACGACCCGCAGCGGAGAGGTCCAGGACGACGCGGCGGAGGTCTCTGGGGTCCCGCTCGCGCAACAGCAGGCCCTTCTCCTCGAGCCGGCGGAGAATGCCCGTGAGCGTGCTCGGGTGAAGGTGCAGCACCCGCGCCAGCTGACCCGCGGAGATGCCCGGCGAGCGCCCCACGATGCGGACCACGAGGCGCTGAGGGCCGGTCACTCCCAGCGTCGCGGCCATCCGCTTCGACCGCCGCTGCAGCCCGTGGTCTATCGCCCACATGAGCCTCAGGAACTCCAGCGCCTCCCCCAGGTGCGCCAGCGGCGGCTTCCCTGGATGGATCGTCCCGGTACCTTGCCTCAAGCGTCGCTCCGTTCACGCCATACCACGGCCCTCGCCCTGAGGGCGAGGAGGCCGAGGAGGAGGCGGTCGATTTCCACCTGGCTCCGGATGCAGTAGGCCGCCGCGGATCCCTTCCTCCGGCCCACGCGGACCGTGAGCAGGGGCCAGGGCGGGTCGAGGGAGAAGACGTCCTCGTCCGTCTCGTCGTCCCCCAGGTAGATGGCCGTGTCGCAGCCCAGCCGGGCCCGAGCGCGCTCGATGGCCGTCCCCTTGTGGGGGGCGCCCGCGGGCAGGATGTTCACGACCTGCTTCCCTCCCACCAGCCGCACCCCGCCCAGCCCGGCGGCGGCGGCGAGGATTCTCTCCCGGGCCTTCTTCTTCTCGCGGGACTGCCGGTAGTGCACCGCCAGGGAGAGCCCCTTGTCCTCCACGCGGACGCCCGGCGCCCCGTCCAGCTGCCTCTCGAGGAGCCGAACCCACCGGCGGGCCGGCGGTCGTGCCGGAG
>CAVSPR010000002.1:0-804092 GCA_963729875.1 uncultured Acidobacteriota bacterium | reverse complement strand
TCGTCTTGAAACGTCGCCCGGGGGACGTCGGGTTGTACTGCTTGAGTGCCATTGCTTCTCGCCCTCTACGCCTGCTCGAAGAACTCGACCATCTTTTCGCCCTTCTTCAGGACGACGAAGGCCTTCTTCCAGTCCGGACGGCGGCCGACGTGTCGGCCCTGCCGCTTGACCTTGCCGTGCACGCGAGCGACCCGGACGTCCGCCACCTTGGTGTCGAACAGCGCCTCGACCGCCTTCTTGATCTCGGGCTTGGTCGCGTCGCGGTGGACCTCGAAGACGAGGGTCTGCTGCGACTCCTTGAGGAGCGTCGACTTCTCGGTGAGCAGCGGGCCGGCGGATGACGTCGTAGAGGTTCTTCATCGCCTACTCCCGGCCCTGCGGCGCGAGCCGCTCCTCGAGCTTGTCGATCGCCTCCTGGGTCACCACCAGGTGCTTGCAGTCCATCACGTCGTAGGCGGTCAGGTGGGAGTCGGCCACCACCTTGACGCCCGGGAGGTTGCGCCCCGAGAGCACGAGCGCGTCCGCGGGCTGGTGGTCGACCACCAGCGCCTTGCCGGCGATGCCCAGCTTCGCGAGCAGGCCCTTCAGCGACTTCGTCTTCGGCTCCTCGATCCCGAAGGCCTCGACGACCTTCACCGCGCCCTCGCTGACCCGCTGGGTGAGGGCGGCGCGCAGCGCGGCGGCCCGGGCCTTCTTCGGCATCGAGTAGGAGTAGTCCCGGGGCTGCGGACCGAACGCGGTGCCGCCGTGGCGCCAGAGGGGGCTGCGGGTCTCGCCGGCCCGGGCACGCCCCGTGCCCTTCTGCCGCCAGGGCTTCTTTCCGGAGCCGGAGACGAGGGCCCGGTTCTTGGTCATGTGGGTCCCGCGGCGGGCGCCCGCGCGGTACTGCTTCACCGCCTCGTAGACGAGGTGCGGGTTGGGGTCGGCCGCGAAGACGTCCGGCGAGAGCTGGATCTCGCGGATCGTCTCGTTGGCGGCGTTGACCACTGCCACCTTCGGCGAGAGTGCCCTTTTCTCCGGCGCGCCTTTCGGCGCCGCCGGCGGGGCCGTCTTTGCCTTCTTCTCGGCCATGGCTAGTTCTTCCTGATCACGACGATGGAGCCGCCCGCGCCCGGCACCGCGCCGCGCACGACCAGCAGGTTGTTGCCGGCGTCCACGCGCACGACCTTCACGTTGCGGAGGGTGACGTTGTCCGAGCCCATGTGCCCCGCCCCCTTCATGCCCGGAAGGACGCGGGAGGGAAAGGCCGAGGCGCCGATCGAGCCGGGGGCCCGGTGGAACATCGAGCCGTGGGTGGCGGCGCCGCCGCGGAAGTTGTGCCGCTTGATGACGCCCTGGAAGCCCTTGCCCGCGGCTGACGCCGGAGACGGTGATCGTGTCCCCCGCGCGCGAAGAGGTCCACCGAGACCTTGTCGCCCACCTTGACCTCGGCGCCGTCCGCGACCCGGAACTCGCGGAGGATGCGGCAGGGCGGCAGCCCCGCCTTGTCGAAGTGGCCCTTCATGGGCCGGGTGACCTTCTTCGCCTTGCGCGCCTCGACGAGGCCGAGCTGCACGGCGGAGTAGCCGTCCTTGTCCTTCGACTTGCGCTGCACGACCACGCAGGGACCCGCCTCGATGACGGTCACGGGGTACGCCCGCCCGTCCTCGGCGTAGACCTGGGTCATGCCGACCTTCTTGCCGATGATTCCCTGTACCGACATCGCCTTATCGCCTTCGCTTTCTTCAAGGTTCACGGCTTCAACGAGGACGCCTTCGGGCGTCGCCTCTCACCGTCTTTCCTTGGCCGGCTTTCCTTGGCCGGCATTCCAAGCGGGCTTTCCTGGGGGTTTTCCAACCTGGGGGGCTCCCAAGTCGCCCCCCAGACCCCCTACTTAGCGTGCTCCTTCCCGAACGCCTTGATCTCGACGTCCACCCCCGCGGGCAGGTCGAGCTTCATGAGCGCGTCGACCGTCTGCGGGGTGGGCTCGAAGATGTCGAGCAGCCGCCGGTGCGTGCGCACCTCGAACTGCTCCCGGCTCTTCTTGTCCACGTGGGGCGAGCGGTTCACCGTCCAGCGGTTCTTGATGGTGGGCAGCGGGATCGGCCCCGCCACCCGCGCCCCGGTCCGCTTCGCGGTGTCCACGATCTCGCCGGTGGACTGGTCGAGGATCCGGTAGTCGTACGCCTTCAGCCGGATCCGGATCTTCTCGTTCAGCATCATGGCCGCCCGCTTTCCTACTCGATGATCTCGGTGACGGTGCCGGAGCCGACGGTGCGGCCGCCCTCGCGGATCGCGAAGCGCAGCCCCTTCTCCATCGCGATCGGCATGATCAGCTCCACCGTCATCTGCGTGTTGTCCCCCGGCATCACCATCTCCACGCCCTCCGGCAGGTGCGCCACCCCCGTCACGTCCGTCGTCCGGAAGTAGAACTGCGGCCGGTACCCCGTGAAGAAGGGCGTGTGACGCCCACCCTCCTCCTTCGTCAGAACGTACACCTCGCCCTTGAACTTCGTGTGCGGCGTGATCGACCCCGGCTTCGCCAGGACCATCCCCCGCTCGATCTCCGCTCGGTCCGTCCCACGGAGCAGGACCCCGATGTTGTCCCCCGCCACCCCCTCGTCGAGCAGCTTCTTGAACATCTCGACGCCCGTCACCACCTTCTTCGGGCTCTCCGCCCGGAGACCGACCAGCTCCACTTCCTCCCCGACCTTCACCTTCCCCCGCTCCACACGACCCGTCGCCACCGTCCCGCGCCCCGAGATCGTGAAGATGTCCTCGATCGGCATCAGGAAAGGCTTGTCAATCTGACGCTGCGGCAGCGGAATGTACGCGTCCACCGCCTCCATCAGCGCCAGGATCGGCTTCGAAGCCTCGTCCGAACCCGTCCCCTCCAGAGCCTGCGTCGCCGACCCCCGGATCACCGGCACCTCGTCCCCGGGGAACTCGTACGTCTTCAGCAGCTCCCGCACCTCCAGCTCCACCAGGTCCAGAAGCTCCGGGTCGTCCACCATGTCCACCTTGTTCAGGAAGACCACGATGTACGGAACCCCCACCTGCCGCGCCAGCAGAATGTGCTCCCGCGTCTGCGGCATCGGTCCGTCCGCCGCCGAAACCACCAGAATCGACCCGTCCATCTGCGCCGCGCCCGTGATCATGTTCTTGATGTAGTCCGCGTGACCAGGACAGTCCACGTGCGCGTAGTGCCGCTTCGGCGTCTCGTACTCCACGTGAGACGCGTTGATCGTCACCCCACGCTCCCGCTCTTCCGGCGCGTTGTCGATCTGGTCGTACGCCTTGAACGTGACCTTCGGGTTCCCCACCGCGAGACACTTCGTGATCGCCGCCGTCAGCGACGTCTTCCCGTGGTCCACGTGACCAATCGTCCCGATGTTCACGTGCGGCTTCGTCCGGTCGAACTTCTCCTTGGCCATCTCTATGCCTCGCGCTGGATGAGAGCTTTCGTCCCTAGTCCCTTGCTACCTTGCCGGTGACCCGCGCCACGACCTCTTCCGAGACGCCGCGCGGGGCCTCCGCGTACTTCTCGAAGTGCATGGAGTAGGTGGCACGGCCCTGGGTCCGCGACCGAAGGTCGGTGGAGTACCCGAACATGTTCGAGAGGGGCACCATCGCGGTGATGATCTGCGACCCGCCCCGCGAGATCTGACCCTCGAGGTGGCCGCGCCGTGCCGAGAGGTCCCCGGTCACCGCCCCCGTGTACTCGTCGGGGGTCACGACCTCGACCTTCATGATCGGCTCCAGGAGGACCGGGTGCGCCTTCTTCGCGGCCTCCTGGAACGCCATCGAGCCCGCGATCTTGAACGCCATCTCCGACGAGTCCACGTCGTGGAAGCTGCCGTCCCACAGGCGGACCTTCACGTCCACCATCGGGTACCCGGCGAGGATGCCGCGCTCGAGCGCTTCCTTGATCCCCTCGTCGATCGGCTTGATGAACTCCTTGGGGATGGCGCCGCCCGTGATGTCGTTCTCGAAGACGTAGCCCTCGCCCGGCGCCGGGGAGATCTCGATCTTGCAGTGGCCGTACTGGCCGCGGCCGCCGGTCTGCTTGATGTACTTGCCCTCGGCCTTCGCGTCCTTGCGGATCGTCTCCTTGTAGGCCACCTGGGGCTTGCCCACGTTGGCCTCCACCGAGAACTCGCGCTTGAGGCGGTCGACGATGATCTCGAGGTGGAGCTCTCCCATGCCGGAGATCTTGGTCTGCCCCGTGTCCCGGTCGGTCTCGACCTTGAAGGTCGGGTCCTCCTGCATGAGCTTGGCCAGGCCGTTGCTGAGCTTCTCCTGGTCGCTCTTCGTCTTCGGCTCGACGGCGAGGGCGATGACCGGTGCCGGGAACTGGATCGACTCGAGAACGACGGGGGCGTCCGCGTCGCAGATCGTGTCGCCCGTGGTCACGTGCTTCAGGCCGACCGCGGCCGCGATGTCGCCGGCCCAGACCTCCTTGATCTCCTCGCGCTTGTTCGCGTGCATCTTGAGGAGGCGGCCGATCCTCTCGCGCTGGCCCCTCGTGGTGTTGAGCGCGGTGTCGCCCGTCTTCATCGCCCCGGAGTAGACGCGGATGAAGGCCAGCTGACCGACGAACGGGTCGGTCATGATCTTGAAGACGAGGGCGCTGAAGGGGGCGTCGTCGTTCGCCGGCCGCTCCACGAGGTCGCCCGTCTTCGGGTCGTTGGCCACGGTGGCGGGGATGTCGAGCGGGGAGGGCAGGTAGTCGACGACCGCGTCGAGGAGGGGCTGCACGCCCTTGTTCTTGAAAGCGGAGCCGCACACCACCGGGAAGAGGCGCATGCGGACGGTGGCGAAGCGGATCGCCGCCTTGATCTCCTCGACGGTGGGCGTCTCGCCGGCCACGTATTTCTCGAAGAGGGTGTCGTTGCCGGCCTCGTGGGCGGCCTCCGCCACCTTCTCGATCATGACCTCGCGCCAGTGCTGCGCGTCGCTCCGCAGGGCGTCCGGGATCTCCTCGAGCTCGTACTTCGCCCCGAGCGCCTCATCGAGGTAGCGCACGGCCTTCATCTCGACGAGGTCGATGACGCCGGCGTGCTGGTCCTCCTGCCCGAGCGGGAGCTGGATGGCCACCGCCGACTTCGCGGCCAGGCGCTCGTGCATCGTCTCGATCGAGTGGAGGAAGTCGGCTCCCACCCGGTCCATCTTGTTGATGAACGCGATGCGGGGCACGCGGTACTTGTCGGCCTGCCGCCAGACCGTCTCGGACTGGGGCTGCACCCCGGCCACGGCGTCGAACACCGCGACCGCGCCGTCGAGCACGCGGAGCGAGCGCTCGACCTCGGCGGTGAAGTCCACGTGTCCGGGGGTGTCGATGATGTTGATCCGGTGGTCCTTCCAGAAGCAGGTGGTGGCGGCGGAGGTGATCGTGATCCCCCGCTCCTGCTCCTGCTCCATCCAGTCCATCGTGGCCGTGCCCTCGTGGACCTCGCCGATCTTGTAGTTGACCCCCGTGTAGTACAGGATCCGCTCGGTAGTCGTCGTCTTCCCGGCGTCGATGTGCGCCGCGATCCCGATGTTCCGGGTCCGTTCGAGGGGGGTGGTCCTGGGCACGTTCGTTGCCTGGTCGGCTTACCAGCGGTAGTGGGCGAAGGCCTTGTTGGCCTCGGCCATCTTGTGGGTGTCTTCCTTCTTCTTCACCGCGCCGCCGCGCATGTTGGCGGCGTCGATGATCTCCATGGCGAGCTTCTGCACCATCGTGCGCTCGGGGCGCTTTCGGGCGAAGCCGATCAGCCAGCGCAGGGCGAGCGAGGTGCGGCGGGAGGCGTTCACCTCGACCGGCACCTGGTAGTTCGAGCCGCCCACGCGGCGGCTCTTGACCTCGAGGGTGGGCTTGACGTTGTCGATGGCCTTCTTGAAGAGCTTGAGCGGGTCGTCCTGGGTCTTCTGCTGGACGACCCCGAGGGCGTCGTACACGATCCCCTGCGAGGTGGCGCGCTTGCCCCCGTACATCATCGTGTTGATGAACTTCGTGACGAGCCCGCTGTTGTAGAGCGGATCCGACGGAACCTCACGACGCGCGATCAATCCACGACGCGGCATATTCCCTGTCCTCTCGACTCGCTAAAACGACAACAGACGGCGCCCCCCGGGGTGCACGGCGTCTGCCGTTCCCGGCCGGCGTCCGTCTGAGGCCCTACGACCGCCCCGCCTCGAGGATCCTGGCCCTACCCCCTGCGCGGGACGGGCCCGATTTCCCCGACCGTGTCTCTCCGGCGATCCCGCCGGAACGTCCTTTCCCGACTCCCTCCCCCGGGCGCCCTTCGGGGCCCCGGGACCGTCACTGCCCTACGCCTTGGGCCGTTTCGCTCCGTACTTGCTCCGGCTCCGCTTGCGCCCCTGCACGCCAACCGCATCCAGGGTCCCGCGCACGATGTGGTAGCGCACCCCCGGCAGGTCCTTCACGCGGCCGCCCCGGATGAGGACGATCGAGTGCTCCTGCAGGTTGTGCCCCACCCCGGGGATGTAGGCGGTCACCTCGATGCTGTTCGTGAGCCGCACGCGCGCGACCTTGCGCAGCGCGGAGTTGGGCTTCTTGGGCGTCGAGGTGAAGACGCGAACGCACACCCCCCGCTTCTGCGGGGAACCCTGTAGCGCCGGGCTGTCGGTCTTCGAGCGCAGTCTGCTGCGACCGACCCGGACGAGCTGGTTGACCGTGGGCACTTTGCCTCCGAGTGAGTACCGAATGCGGGGAAAGGTCTGCCTGCACTCAGGCACGCAAATCCCCGACCAGAACAACCCTGCGAGTTTACAGGATCCAGGCCGTGTGTCAAGGGGACCGGGCGGCTCGCTTTCAGGGCCTGTGGCCCCGGGCCCGCTCGAAGTCCCGGAGGCGCTGCTCCAGGAGATCGCGCTCCATGGCGAGGCCGGACTCGAGCAGCGACCACTCGAGGTCCTCGGCGGGGCCGATGGGCCGGCCGGAGTGGGCGTTGTCGCCGTAGAGCACGAGGCCCACTCCCCCCCGGAGCAGCATGGGCACGACGAGCGCCTCCGTGGGTCGCCTGCTCCCGAGGAGGGCCAGGAGCCTCTCGTTGGCGGGCGTCCGGGGAAGCTCTCCCCTCCAGGACTCCCGCCGCTCGACCGCCTCGGCGACGACGGAGGGTTCCGCCAGCGGCAGCCGAATGCTGCGGGCGAGGTCGTCCGCGTCGACCGCTCCTCCCTCGAGTCCCACCTGGCCGGCGCCCTGGGCCTCGTCGCCCCGCAGCAGGAGAAGGAGCCCGCGGTCGACGAGCGTCGACGCCCGGCGCAGCAGCCCGATGGTCACCTCGCCGCGCAGGGCCGGGGAGAGGGGGGCGGAGGCAATGGCCATCGGGGTCGACGGGGGGGCCGCCCCCGCTCCCGGCCCGTCGCCGCCCTCGTCCATGCGGGTGATCGCCTCGAGGAGCACCTGGTCGGTCGCCACTCCGGCGCTGACCACGAGCTCCTCGGCGTCCACGCCGATCTCGCCGGCGGAGGCGACGGGAGTCACCTCGAAGCGGAAGTAGCCGGAGCGCCACCGGCAGAGCTCCTGGACGACGAGGCTGGTCTGCTGCCGCAGGGCGTCCAGCAGCTGGGCCTCGCTGATCGCCCCGGTCTCGACGAGGATGTCCCCGAGCTTGCGCCCCTCGGCGGAGAGGTAGTGGCGCTCGAGGGCAACGGCGAGCGCCTCGGTCGTCACCAGGCCGCGGCAGACGAGGATGTTGCCGAACGTCTCCCGGATCGAGCTGGAGGCGGCGTAGACGATCCGCCCCAGCCGCACCACCACCAGCCCGTGGGCGTCCCGGCGGCTGAGGGTCACCTTGCCGGTGCGGTTGTTGAGGCCGAGGAAGTGGAGCAGCTCGACGAGCTCGATCTCCTCGAGGCGGCCAGCGAGGCTCATGGCACCTCGGGCTCCTCGGGGCCGAGCTCGAGGACCGCCCCGGGCTCGAGGCCCCGGATCCGCCGCACCGCTTCCTCCGCCTCCGGCCAGGACTGACGACGCAGGGCGCGGGTCAGGGTGGGCAGCGCGGACTGCGCCGCCGGCCCGATCGCGCCGAGCGCCTTGACCGCGGCCTGGCGCACGGTCGGCTCGCGGGCGCCGACCGCCTTGGTCAACGCGGGCACCGCGTCCACGGCGGCCGGCCCCATGTTCTCGAGGGCCATGGCCGCCGCCACCCGCAGGGATGGATCCGGGTCGGCAAGAGCCACGACCAGGTCGGGAACGGCCGCCCGTGCGCGCGGGCCCATGCCCCACAGGGTGTTGGCGGCGAGAGTCCGCTCGGCCGGCGTGCCGGATCGCAGGAGCTCGCTGAGGGCAGGGACGGCCGGCTCACCCATCGTGATCAGGACGAGCCGCGCTCGTCCGCTCTTCTCGGCGTCGGGGCCCCTCAGCTCCGCGAGCAGCTGCTGCGGGTCGGGCGGCGCGTCCTTCTTCCGGCAGCCGGGCAGGAGGGCGGCGACGAGGGCGATGGACGCCACGAACGCAGCCTTGCGCATGGTCGGTCAGCCTCCGCAGCGGCGAGTGTAGCTGAGAACAACGGCTCTCCGAGGTACCCGGGGGGTGGAACCCCCCGGTTCAAAGAAGGAGGCAGCGGGCCGGCGGCGTGACCCCTGCGCAATGTCCCCCGGTCCTCACTCTCGGAGGGCCTTCGAGAAGGCCCTCCGAGAACAGCCAAGATCCGAGGGGTGCTAACGCACCCCTCGGAGTCAGGGCTCGGCCATCCCCTCGCGGATGTGCTCCGGCTCGACCAGGTACTCGGGGGCGTACTCGCCCTCGAGGCCCGCCTCCCCCACGCGCTCGATGACCTCCTCGGGGATGCGGATCTTCCGGTAGAACTCCATCCCGGTGCCGGCGGGGATGAGCCGGCCCATGATGACGTTCTCCTTGAGGCCCCGGAGGTGGTCCACCTTGCCGCTGATCGCGGCCTCGGTGAGGACACGGGTCGTCTCCTGGAAGCTCGCCGCCGAGATGAACGAGTCGGTCGAGAGCGAGGCCTTGGTGATGCCGAGGAGCAGCGGGTGCCCGCTCGCCGGCTTCTTGTCCTCGGAGACCAGCCGGTTGTTCTCGGACATGAAGCGGAAGCGGTCCACGACCTCGTCGATGAGGAACTCGCTGTCGCCGACCTCCTCGACCTTCACCCACCGCATCATCTGCCGGGAGATCACCTCGATGTGCTTGTCGTTGATGTTCACGCCCTGCAGGCGGTAGACCTCCTGGATCTCGTCGACCAGGTAGCGCTGCAGCTCCTTCTCGCCGCGGACGCGCAGTATGTCGTGGGGGTCGATGGGCCCGTCCATCAGCGGCTCGCCCGCCTTCACCCGCTCGCCCTCCTGGACGTTGATGTGGGCGCCGCGCGGCAGCTGGTACTCGCGGGTCTCCGCGTCGTCGCCGACGACGAAGATCTTGCGGTACTGCTTCTGCACGTCGCCGTACTTCACCTGCCCGTCGATCTCGGTGATGACCGCGGGCTCCTTGGGCCGCCGCGCCTCGAACAGCTCGACCACGCGCGGGAGGCCGCCCGTGATGTCCTTGGTCTTGGCCGTCTCGCGCGGGATCTTGGCGAGCACGTCGCCGGCCGAGACGGCCTGCCCGTCCTCGACCATGAGGTGGGCGCCGGAGGGCAGCAGGTACTTGCGCACGATCTTGCCCTTCGCGTCACGGACCTCGATCCGCGGCTGCTTCTTCTCGTCGGGAGACTCGATGATGACCAGGGCGGACATGCCGGTGTTCTCGTCCACCTGCTCGTGCACGGTCTGGCCGTCGAGGACGTCCTTGAAGTTCGCCTGCCCCTCGTCCTCGGTCATGATCGTGAACGAGTAGGGATCCCACTCCACCAGCAGGTGGCCCTGCTTGACGTCCTGGCCGTCCTTCACCTTCAGGCGCGCGCCGTAGACGACGGCGTGGCGCTCCTTCTCCCGGCCCTTCTGGTCGTGGATGATGAGCGCGCCCGAGCGGTTCATCACCACCAGGTCGCCCTTCTTGTCCCGGACGGTGGTCACGTTGTGCAGCTTGACGAGGCCGGAGTTCTTCGCCTCGAGCGTCGTCTGCTGGGTCGTGTGGCTGGCGGTGCCCCCGATGTGGAAGGTCCGCATGGTGAGCTGCGTGCCCGGCTCGCCGATCGACTGCGCGGCGATGACGCCCACCGCGAGGCCCAGCTCGACCAGCTTGCCGGTGGCGAGGTCGCGGCCGTAGCACAGGGCGCAGACCCCGCGCGCCGACTCGCACGAGAGCACCGAGCGGATGCGGACTTTCTCGATGCCCGCCGCCTGGATGGCGTTGGCTGTCTCCTCGGCGATCTCCTCGTTGGCCTTGACGATGACGCTCCCGTCGATCGGGTCCTTGATGACGTCGAGGCTCACCCGCCCGATGATGCGGTCGCGCAGAGGCTCGATGACCTCGCCCGACTCGATGATCGGCCGGATCTCGATGCCGTCCACGGTTCCGCAGTCGTGCTCGCTGATGATCACGTCCTGGCTGACGTCGACCAGGCGGCGCGTGAGGTAGCCCGAGTCGGCGGTCTTGAGGGCGGTGTCGGCGAGGCCCTTGCGCGCGCCGTGCGTCGAGACGAAGTACTGCAGCACGGTGAGGCCCTCGCGGAAGTTCGAGGTGATCGGGTTCTCGATGATCTCGCCCGAGGGCTTGGCCATGAGGCCGCGCATCCCGGCGAGCTGGCGGATCTGCTGCTTGGAGCCGCGGGCCCCGGAGTCCGCCATGATGTAGATCGGGTTGAACTCGATCCCCTCCTTGTCCTGCCTCTCCATCTCCTTGAACATCGCGTCGGCGACCTTCTCGGTGACCGAGGACCAGATCGAGATGACCTTGTTGTAGCGCTCGCCGTTGGTGATCGCGCCGTCGAGGTACTGCTTCTCGACCTCGAGCACCTCCTTCTGCGCGCCCACGACCAGCTTCTCCTTGACGTCGGGGATGATCAGGTCGTCGATGCCGATGGAGATGCCGGCCCGGGTGGCGTAGGAGAAGCCCAGGTCCTTGATGGCGTCGAGCATGTGGACGGTCTTCTCGAGGCCGAAGCGCAGGTAGCAGTACTGCACGAGCTGCTGCAGGCCCTTCTTGCGCAGGAGGCCGTTGACGTAGGGGGTCCCCTTCGGCAGCGAGTCGTTGAAGATCACGCGCCCGACCGTCGTGTTGATGACCTGGTTGCGCACCTGCTGCGGCTCGGTGTGCATCACGTCCTGGTCGTCGTAGACCGTGGTCAGGTCGATCAGCTCGCCGGTGTAGAGGAGCCGGATCGGGGTGAGGGTCTCGACCTCCTTGTGCTCGAGGGCGATCAGCACGTCCTCGGGGCAGGCGAACGCCCGCCCCTCGCCCTTCGTCCCCTTCTTCTCCTTGGTCAGGTAGTAGCACCCGAGGACGATGTCCTGGCTGGGGATGGCGATGGGCTGCCCGTTCGCGGGGGAGAGGATGTTGTTCGAGGACAGCATGAGCACGCTGGCCTCGATCTGCGCCTCCGGGGAGAGGGGAACGTGCACGGCCATCTGGTCGCCGTCGAAGTCCGCGTTGAAGGCGGTGCAGACGAGCGGGTGGATCCGGATCGCCTTGCCCTCGACGAGCATCGGCTCGAAGGCCTGGATCCCGAGCCGGTGCAGGGTGGGGGCGCGGTTGAGGAGCACCGGGTGCTCGCGGATGACCTCCTCGAGGAAGTCCCACACCTCGGGCCGCTGCTGCTCCACCATCTCCTTCGCCGCCTTGATGGTGGTGACGAGGCCTTCCTTCTCGAGCTTGTTGTAGATGAACGGCTTGAACAGCTCGAGGGCCATCTTCTTCGGCAGGCCGCACTGGTGCAGCTTCAGCTCGGGGCCGACCACGATGACCGAGCGGCCCGAGTAGTCGACGCGCTTGCCGAGGAGGTTCTGGCGGAAGCGCCCCTGCTTGCCCTTCAGGGTGTCGCTGAGCGACTTGAGGGGCCGGTTGTTCGCCCCGCGCAGCACGCGGCCGCGCCGCCCGTTGTCGAAGAGGGCGTCGACCGCCTCCTGCAGCATGCGCTTCTCGTTGCGCACGATGACGTCGGGGGCGCGCAGCTCGATGAGCTTCTTCAGGCGGTTGTTCCGGTTGATGACGCGCCGGTACAGGTCGTTGAGGTCGGAGGTGGCGAAGCGGCCCCCGTCGAGGGGCACGAGGGGCCGCAGCTCGGGCGGGATGACCGGGGTCGTGTCGAGGATCATCCACTCCGGCTTGTTCCCGCTCTTGCGGAAGGCCTCCACGACCTTGAGGCGCTTGGCGAACTTGATCTTCTTCTGGACCGAGGTCTCGGTCTTCATCCGCTCGCGGAGGTCGAGCGCTTCCTCGTCGACGTCCACCCGCTTGAGCAGCTCCTTGATCGCCTCCGCGCCCATGGCGCAGCGCAGGCGCGGGTGCTTCTCGCGCAGCACGCGGTAGCGCTCGTCGGAGACGAGCTCGTTCTGCTTCACCTCGGGGCAGTCCCCGGGGTCGATGACCACGTAGGACTCGAAGTAGAGGATCCGCTCGAGGTCGCGCAGCGAGATGTCGAGGATGTGGCCGATGCGGCTGGGCAGCCCCTTGAAGAACCACACGTGGCTCACCGGGCAGGCGAGCTCGATGTGGCCCATCCGCTCGCGCCGCACCTTGGACTGGGTGACCTCGACGCCGCACTTGTCGCAGATCACCCCGCGGTGCTTCATGCGCTTGTACTTGCCGCAGAGGCACTCCCAGTCGGTGATCGGGCCGAAGATCTTCGCGCAGAAGAGCCCGTCCCGCTCGGGCTTGAAGGTCCGGTAGTTGATCGTCTCCGGCTTGGTGACCTCGCCGTGCGACCAGGACCGGATCTTCTCGGGGCTCGCCAGGCGGATCCGGATTGCGTCGAAGTCCAGCATGGACCGTCCCGGCTCCAGGTTGGGCCTCATCGGAATCATCACGCTCATCGTTCCAACCGACCTTTCCTTAGCGTTGCCCTCAGTGCTTGGTCTTGATCAGCTCGACGTCCAGGCAGAGGCTCTGCAGCTCCCGGATGAGCACGTTGAACGACTCGGGGATGCCCGGGGTGTAGGCGGTGTCGCCCTTCACGATGGCCTCGTAGATCTTCGCCCGGCCGTAGACGTCGTCCGACTTCGCGGTCAGGAGCTCCTGCAGGATGTGGGCGGCCCCGTACGCCTCGAGGGCCCACACCTCCATCTCCCCGAACCGCTGGCCGCCGAACTGCGCCTTGCCCCCCAGCGGCTGCTGGGTGATCAGCGAGTAGGGGCCGATCGACCGGGCGTGGATCTTGTCGTCGACGAGGTGGGAGAGCTTCAGCATGTAGATGAAGCCCACGGTGACCTTCTGCTCGAAGGGCTCCCCGCTCATCCCGTCGATCAGCGTGCTCTTGCCGCTCTTGAGGAGGTTGGGACGGAGGGGGTTGCGCTCCGCCTCCCGCTCGTTGGCCTTCTCGACGAGCGCCTTGATCTCGTGCTCGCTCGCCCCGTCGAACACGGGGGTGGCCACGTGCAGGCCCATCGCTCTCGCCGCCCATCCGAGGTGGGTCTCCAGGATCTGGCCCACGTTCATTCGGGACGGCACGCCCAGGGGGTTGAGCACGATCTCGACCGGGGTCCCGTCCGGGAGGTACGGCATGTCCTCCTCGGGCAGGATGCGGGCGATGACGCCCTTGTTGCCGTGGCGCCCCGCCATCTTGTCGCCCACCGAGAGCTTGCGCTTCATGGCGACGAAGACCTTGACCAGCTTGATGACGCCGGGAGGGAGCTCGTCGCCCCGCTTCAGGCGGCTCTCCTTCTCGGCGAAGAGGGTCTTGAGGACCTCGATCTGCCGCTCGGTCTTGTCGACGATCTCGTTGAGCTCCTCTTCGATCTCGCCGGAGAGGCGGAGCTTCAGGATGTCCGAGTGGCGCAGCTTCTCGAGCACGTCGCGGCTGAGGGTCTGGCCCTTCTTGACCACCTTGTCCCCGCGCACGTTGACGAGGTCGGCGGTGGCGGCCTGGCCGTCGAGGAGGTTCTCTATCCGCTTGTCCCGCTCGTCCTGGAGGATGCGGATCTCGTCCTTGAGGTTCTTCTCCATCATGAAGAGCTCGGCTTCCTCGATCTGCCGAGCCCGGTCGTCCTTCTCGACGCCCTTGCGGGAGAAGATCTTCACGTCCACGACGATGCCCTCGATCCCCGGCGGGCAGTACAAGGACGCGTCGCGGACGTCGCCGGCCTTCTCGCCGAAGATCGCGCGCAGCAGCTTCTCCTCCGGGGTGAGCTGGGTCTCGCCCTTCGGCGTGACCTTCCCCACGAGGATGTCGCCCGGCTTGACGCTCGCCCCGATCCGGATGATGCCGCTCTCGTCGAGGTTCGCGAGGAGCCCCTCGGAGACGTTCGGAATGTCGCGCGTCACGTCCTCGGGGCCGAGCTTGGTGTCGCGGGCCTCGATCTCGAACTCCTCGATGTGGATCGAGGTGTACATGTCCTCCTTGACCAGCTTCTCGCTGACCAGGATGGCGTCCTCGAAGTTGTACCCGCGCCACGGCATGAACGCCACGAGCACGTTGCGGCCGAGGGCGAGCTCGCCCATGTCCGTGCACGGCCCGTCGCCCAGGATCTGGCCCTTCCTCACGTGCTGCCCGACCTTCACGATCGGCTTCTGGTTGATGCTCGTGTTCTGGTTCGAGCACTTGAACTTCGTCAGGTTGTAGATGTCGGCGCCGATCTCCTTGCCCTTGTCGGGGCCGTCCTGCGCCTCGACGCGGACGATGATCCGCCGGGAGTCGACCGAGTCCACCGTGCCGGCCCGGCGGCACACGACGGCGGCGCCGGAGTCCTTGACCGTGATGTGCTCCATCCCCGTGCCCACCAGGGGGGCCTCGGAGCGGAGCAGCGGGACCGCCTGCCGCTGCATGTTCGAGCCCATCAGCGCGCGGTTGGCGTCGTCGTGCTCGAGGAACGGGATGAGGGACGCGGCGACCGACACCAGCTGTTTCGGCGAGACGTCGACGTAGTCGATCTCGTCGCGCTTGGCCAGGATCGAGTCGCCGATCTTGCGCGCTTCCACGCGCTCGTCCATCAGGTTGCCGGCGTCGTCGAGCCGGGCGTTGGCCTGGGCGATCGTGTACTTGTCCTCCTCCCACGCGGAGAGGTAGAAGCAGTAGGGCTCGATCTCCGCCGGCTTCCTCTTCCGGTCCGCCGCCGCATCGTTCTCGCGCTCCATCTCGTCGCGCTCGACGATGTCGCCCACCTTGTACGCGCTGTCGCCCGATTCCATGACCTGCACGTAGTCGAGGACGCGCCCGTCCTTCACCTTGCGGTACGGGCTCTCGATGAACCCGAACTCGTTGATGCGGGCAAAGCAGCTGAGGCTCGAGATGAGGCCGATGTTCGGGCCTTCCGGGGTCTCGATCGGGCAGATGCGCCCGTAGTGCGTGGGGTGCACGTCGCGGACCTCGAAGCCCGCCCGCTCGCGGCTGAGGCCGCCCGGGCCGAGGGCGGACAGGCGCCGCTTGTGCGTGATCTCCGACAGCGGGTTCGTCTGGTCCATGAACTGGCTGAGCTGGCTGGACCCGAAGAACTCGCGGATGGACGCCATGACCGGCTTGGCGTTGATGAGGTCGTGGGGCATGGCCGTGGCCATCTCCTGGTAGACGCTCATCTTCTCCTTGATCGCGCGCTCCATCCGGACGAGGCCGATGCGGAACTGGTTCTCGAGAAGCTCGCCCACGCTGCGCACCCGGCGGTTGCCGAGGTGGTCGATGTCGTCCACGTCGAGCGGGTTCCGGCGCAGCTTCAGCAGGAAGGCGATCACCGCCACGATGTCCTCGAGGTGGATGATCTTCTCGGTGAGCGGCGTCGAGAGGCCGAGCTTGGTGTTGAGCTTGAGCCGGCCCACCCGCGAGAAGTCGTACTTCTGCGCGTTGAGGAACATGCCCTCGAAGAGGTTCCGCGAGGAGTCGAGCGTGGGCGGGTCGCCCGGCCGCATGCGCCGGTAGATCTCGATGAGGGCCTCCTCCGGGCTCTTGATCGAGTCCTTCTTCACCGTCATCGACAGCATCGGCCCGATCTCGTCGCGCTCGGGGAAGAAGACCTCGAACGAGTCGATCTGGCTGCCTTCGCCGAGGACCACGGAGAGGACGCGCGGGGAGAGCGGCTCGTTGCCCTCGAGCACCACCTCGCCCGTCCGGGGGTCCACGATGTCGGCGACGGTGTACGCGCCGTCCAGGTCGGTTTCGGTGATCTCGATCTCCTGGACGTCGAGGCGCTGGATCTCCGCGACGTGGGCGGCGGTGACCTTCTTGCCGGCGTGCACGACCTCGGGGCGGTGCCCGCTCGCGTCCCGGGGCCCGTAGATGGCCTTCGAGAGCTTGAGGCCGACGAGGTTCGGGGAGGCCTTCCAGAAGAGCCGCCCCTCGCGGGCGAGGATGCGGTCGGCCTTGTAGAAGCGCTTCAGGACCTCGGCGTCGGAGCGCATCCCGAGCGCGCGGAGGAAGACCGAGGCCAGGAACTTGCGCTTGCGGTCGATGCGCACGTGGAGGAGGTTCTTGGCGTCGTACTCGAACTCCACCCAGCTGCCGCGGTAGGGGATGATCTGGGCGGCGAAGAGGCCCTTCTCCGGCTGCGAGAAGAAGACGCCCGGCGAGCGGTGGAGCTGGCTGACGATGACCCGCTCCGTCCCGTTGATGATGAAGGTACCGTTCTCCGTCATCAGCGGGATGTCGCCGTAGTAGACCTCCTGCTCCTTGATGTCCCGGATGGTCTTGGCGCCGGTCTCCGCGTCCTTGTCCCACACCACGAGGCGGATGGTGACCTTCAGGGGCACCGCGAAAGTCATCCCCCGCTCCTGGCACTCGTCCACGTCGTACTTGAGCTTGAGCCCCACCGCTTCGTCGCAGGTCTCGCAGGTCACGGGGTGGTTCTCGTTGAGGTGGCCGCACTTGGTGCAGTGGATCTCCCGGTCGCCCCGGGGGTCCGTGATGATCGTGGCGGAGCAGAAGGTGCAGGGTCGCCCGAGCTTGTCGAGGCCGACCAGCCGCCCGCACTTGCACTCCCAGTTGCCGATCGAGTAGTCCACGAACTCGAGCGAGCAGTTCTCGCGCAGGTCGGTGATCGGGAAGATGCTCTTGAAGACCGACTGCAGGCCCGCGTCCTCCCGGTCCTGCGGGAGCACGCGCATCTGCAGGAAGCGCTCGTAGGAGTTCTTCTGGATCTCGATCAGGTTCGGGATCGGGATCGACGTCTTGATCTTCGCGAAGTCGATCCGGTCCCGGTACGTGTTCATGGTCGCCGTAGACATGTTCGTCAGCGCCCCTCAGGCATGCGGCGGCTGGCCGCGGTCAAACGCGCCCGTCTCGCGACGGACGGCGCCCCTCCTGCTGCCCCGCCCCCGCCGGCACGGCGCTCCGCCCCGGAGGAGACACGTCTCCCCGGAGCGGGAGCGGCCGGACTGGCTGGGGTCGAAGCACCCGTTCTCGCGTCCTCGCGAAGAACGGTTACTTGATCTCGACGTGGGCCCCGACTTCCTCGAACTTCTTCTTGATCGCCGCCGCCTCGTCCTTCGAGACGCCCTCCTTCACGACCTTGGGAGCGCCGTCGACGAGGTCCTTGGCCTCCTTCAGGCCCAGGCTGGTGACCTCGCGCACGACCTTGATCACGTTGATCTTCTTGTCGCCCGCGCTCGTGAGGTGGACCGCGAACTCGGTCTGCTCCTCGGCCGCCGCCGCCGGAGCGGCCGCACCGCCCGCCGCCGCCATCATCACCGGAGCCGCCGCCGCCGCCGAGACTCCCCACTTCTCCTCGAGCACCTTCACGAGCTCCGCCACCTGGAGCACGGTGAGGCCGCTGAGGTCGTTCGCGATCGCCTGAATGTCAGCCATCTCTATCCTTCTTCCTCTCTCGTCAATGACGACTTACGAACCCTTCCCTCCGGAAGGAGATCCCCTACTGTTGTTCGGCCTTGTCCTGGTGCGCCTGGAGCACCCGGGCGAGCTGCGTCGCCGGGGTCCCGAGCAGCCGCACCAGCTGCGTGGCCGGGGCCTGGAGGAGCCCGAGCAGCCGCGCCCGCAGCTCGGGCAGGCCCGGCATGGTGCTCAGGCTCTTGACGCCGCTCGCGTCGAGCAGCTGGCTCCCGGCGACGACCCCCATCTTCACCGCGAGCTGGGGGTGGTCCTTGGCGAAATCGACCAGGACCTTGGCGAGGGCCACCGGATCGTCCTTGCTGTAGGCGATCCCGGTGGTGCCCAGGAGCTTGTCCCCGAGCTTCTCCAGCGCGGTGCCCTTCGCCGCACGCAGGGCGAGCGAGTTCTTGATGACGCGATAGTGCGATCCCGCCGCCTTGATCTTGCGGCGGAACTCGGTCACGGCCGGCACGCTCAGCCCGGTGAAATCCACGAGCACGGCGTGCGGCGACGACTCGAGCTCCTTGTGGAGCTCCTCGATCAGCTGTGCCTTCTCGGTGCGGTTCATGTTCGTTACCCGCCTCTACACGTGGCCTTCGACCGAGGCGAGGTCGACCCGCACCCCGGGGCCCATGGTGGACGACAGCGCGATGGACTTCACGTAGCGGCCCTTCGACGCCGCCGGCTTCGCCTTGAGGACGCTGTCGATGAGGGTCTTGGCGTTCTCCAGCAGCTTGTCGGGGCCGAAGGAGACCTTGCCCACCGGTGCGTGCACGATTGCGGTCTTGTCGACGCGGAACTCGACCTTGCCCGCCTTGATCTCCCTCACCGCCTTGCCGACGTCGAACGTCACCGTCCCCGTCTTCGGGTTCGGCATGAGGCCGCGGGGGCCGAGGACCTTGCCGAGGCGCCCCACCGACTTCATCATCTCCGGGGTCGCCACCACGGCGTCGAAGTCGAGCCACCCCTCCTGGATCTTCGCGACCATGTCGTCGCCGCCCACGTGGTCGGCGCCGGCTTCCTGGGCCTCCTTCAGCTTCTCCCCGGAGGCGATGACCAGCACGCGCTTGCTCTTGCCGCCGAGGCCGTGGGGCAGGACGACCGTCCCGCGGACCATCTGGTCGGCGTGCTTGGGATCCACCCCCAGGCGCATCGCAACCTCGACCGTCTCGTCGAACTTGGCGAACGCGGCCTTCGCGACGACCGCCACCGCCTCTGGCAGCGGGTAGGTGGGCTTCGCCGCCACCGTCTCCCGCGCCTTGCGGTACTTCTTCCCGACTCGACCCATCGCACTCCTTTCGCGCCTCGCGGGCGCTTCCACCTCGCCCGGCGAGCCGTCGCCGGGCGGTGGTCCCTTCCGGGCGGCTAGCCCGAGACCTCGACCCCCATGCTGCGGGCCGTCCCCAGCACGGTCTGGACCGCGGCCTTCAGGTCACCCGCCGTCAGGTCGGGCATCTTGAGCTTCGCGATCGCCTCGACCTGCTTCATGGTGATCTTGCCGACCTTGTTCCGGTTCGGCTCCCCGCTGCCCTTCGCGATCCCCGCCTCGCGCTTGATCAGCACCGCGACCGGGGGGGTCTTGGTGATGAACGTGTACGAGCGGTCCGCGTAGACCGTGATGACCACGGGGATGATGAGCCCCTCGTCCTTCGCGGTCTTCGCGTTGAAGGCCTTGCAGAAGTCCATGATGTTGACGCCGGCCTGGCCCAGGGCGGGCCCCACCGGCGGCGCCGGCGTCGCCTTGCCGGCCGGGATCTGCAGCTTGATCTGTCCGACGACCTTCTTCATGAAGCCTTGTCTCCTGCTCCCGCCTTCTACGTTACAGCTTCTCGACCTGGAGGAAGTCGAGCTCGACCGGCGTCGACCGGCCGAAGATGGTCACCATCACCTTGAGGGTGTTGCGGTCGAGGTTGACCTCCTCCACCACCCCCTGGAAGTTCGAGAAGGGGCCGTCGATGATCCGGACGCTCTCGCCCCGCTCGAACGTGTACTTCGGCTTGGGCTTCTCGATCGACTCCTTCACCTGGTTGAAGATCTGGTCCGCCTCCTCCTGGGAGAGGGGGACCGGGCGGTTGCCGGAGCCGACGAAGCCCGTCACCTTGGGCGTGTTCTTGACGAGGTGCCAGGTCCCGTCGGGGATCTTCTTCCCGTCGGGCCCGTCCTCGGTCTCGATCTCCACGAGGATGTAGCCGGGGAAGAAGCGGGTGGCGGTCTGGACCTTGCGCCCCGCCTTCATCTCCACGACCTCCTCGGTCGGGATCTCGATGCGGCCGATCTGGTCCTCGAGGTCGTAGGCCTTCGCCCGCTGCCTGAGGCTCTCCGAGACCTTCTTCTCGAAGCCGGAGTACGTGTGGACGATGTACCACTGCTTCGAGGTGGTGCTCGTGGTCATCAGAACTGCCTCTTGAACATGAAGGACAGCGCGCGGGAGAAGACGAGGTCCAGCCCCCAGAGATAGAAGCCGAAGAAGATGGAGGTCGCGATCACCACGAGGGTCGTGGAGTAGACCTCCTTGCGCCCCGGCCACGTGACCTTCTTCAGCTCGCTGCGCACCTCGGTGAGGAACGCGCGGGCCTCGGCGACCTTGCGGGCCGGCCAGCCGAGGACCCCGGCCAGCCCGCCCGGGGCCGCCTTGCCCTCCTCGCCCCTCGCCGCCTTCTCGGCCTTCTCGACCTTCTCGACGTCAGCCACGGCCATGGGAATCGACTCTCCAGTCTCTCGCGCCCGTTTCGTGGAGGACCGCCGCCGCCCTGGGGCGGCTGGCAGGCCAGGAGGGACTCGAACCCCCAACCCCCGGTTTTGGAGACCGGTGCTCCACCAATTGAGCTACTGGCCTACTCCTACTTCGTTTCCTTGTGCGGCGTGTGCTTGCGGCAGAAGCGGCAGTACTTGCTGAGCTCCAGCCGCTCCGTGGTCTTCTTCTTGTTCTTCGTGGTGTGGTAGTTGCGCCTCTTGCACTCGGGGCACTGGAGGATGATGTTGTCGCGCATCTCGTCTTTTCGTCCTCTGCGGCTCGGCCGCCCGCTTTCCTACTCGATGATCTCGGTAACGGTGCCGGAGCCGACGGTGCGGCCGCCCTCGCGGATCGCGAAGCGCAGCCCCTTCTCCATCGCGATCGGCGTGATCAGCTCCACCGACATCTGCGTGTTGTCCCCCGGCATCACCATCTCCACACCCTCCGGCAGGTGCGCCACCCCCGTCACGTCCGTCGTCCGGAAGTAGAACTGCGGCCGGTACCCCGTGAAGAAGGGCGTGTGACGCCCACCCTCCTCCTTCGTCAGAACGTACACCTCGCCCTTGAACTTCGTGTGCGGCGTGATCGACCCCGGCTTCGCCAGGACCATCCCCCGCTCGATCTCCGCTCGGTCCGTCCCACGGAGCAGGACCCCGATGTTGTCCCCCGCCACCCCCTCGTCGAGCAGCTTCTTGAACATCTCGACGCCCGTCACCACCTTCTTCGGGCTCTCCGCCCGGAGACCGACCAGCTCCACTTCCTCCCCGACCTTCACCTTCCCCCGCTCCACACGACCCGTCGCCACCGTCCCGCGCCCCGAGATCGTGAAGATGTCCTCGATCGGCATCAGGAAAGGCTTGTCAATCTGACGCTGCGGCAGCGGAATGTACGCGTCCACCGCCTCCATCAGCGCCAGGATCGGCTTCGAAGCCTCGTCCGAACCCGTCCCCTCCAGAGCCTGCGTCGCCGACCCCCGGATCACCGGAACCTGGTCCCCGGGGAACTCGTACGTCTTCAGCAGCTCCCGCACCTCCAGCTCCACCAGGTCCAGTAGCTCCGGGTCGTCCACCATGTCCACCTTGTTCAGGAAGACCACGATGTACGGAACCCCCACCTGCCGCGCCAGCAGAATGTGCTCCCGCGTCTGCGGCATCGGTCCGTCCGCCGCCGAAACCACCAGAATCGACCCGTCCATCTGCGCCGCGCCCGTGATCATGTTCTTGATGTAGTCCGCGTGACCAGGACAGTCCACGTGCGCGTAGTGCCGCTTCGGCGTCTCGTACTCCACGTGAGACGCGTTGATCGTCACCCCACGCTCCCGCTCTTCCGGCGCGTTGTCGATCTGGTCGTACGCCTTGAACGTGACCTTCGGGTTCCCCACCGCGAGACACTTCGTGATCGCCGCCGTCAGCGACGTCTTCCCGTGGTCCACGTGACCAATCGTCCCGATGTTCACGTGCGGCTTCGTCCGGTCGAACTTCTCCTTGGCCATCCCGCTTCCCTCTGGCTCTAGTGTTCCCTGCTAGTTCAGCTCCGTGCGCCCGACGGCCGGTTGGAGCCCACGATCAGAATCGAACTGATGACCTCGTCCTTACCAAGGACGCGCTCTGCCGACTGAGCTACGTGGGCGCCGTGTCCGAATGATCTTCTCCGCTCGCCGCCCCCCGCATCCGACCGCCCATCCCTTCCGCCGTCCGACTGGAGCGGGCGACGGGATTCGAACCCGCGACATCCAGCTTGGAAGGCTGGAGCTCTACCAGCTGAGCTACGCCCGCCTCGCTCCCGCCTCCGGAGCCTTTCCGCCCAGGAGTGCCGACTGGTGGGGAGGGAAGGATTCGAACCTTCGAAGGCCGTGGGCCGTCAGATTTACAGTCTGATGCGTTTGACCGCTTCGCTACCTCCCCGCCGGTGTCGCCGTGCGTGCCCGCGCCGAATGGCGAGGACCCGCTTCGGCGCGGCTCCGGCGGCGGCTGGAGCTGGCGGAGGGAATTGAACCCCCGACCCGCTGATTACAAATCAGCCGCTCTACCGCTGAGCTACGCCAGCGACAAACGGTGAGTGTAGCAAAGCGATTTTGGCTGTGCAAGTCCAGTGCCGGACCTCACCGGCAGAGCCGGGGTCCCACGCGCCGGTTGCTCCCCCAAGGAAGGTCAGTGGCGACGGCGACGACGACGGCGATGTCGGCTGCCATCGGGCGGGCGGTTTTCCTGCCCCGCGTCGGCGGGCCGGCCCTCGCCACGGCCCTCGCCACCGGGGGATCCGTTGCCACTCCCGTCGTGCTCCGGCCTCGGCGGGCCGGGGGGCACGCCCTCGCGGCGCTTGCGGCGGCGACGGCCCTTGCGACGGGCGACCGGCGGCTCGGGCGCCCCAGGGACGGGCGGGGGGACGGCCGGCCGCACGCCCGGCGGGCGCCCGGGCGCCGGGCGCCGGCGGCCCCGGGTGCGCCGGTCGTTCGGCCGGCGGACGCGCTCGAACCCGGCGGGCTTCAGCACCGTGGGTCCCTGGCCCCAGGCCACCTCGTCGTGGGGGTCGACGTGCGTCACGGGCAGAGCCACATCCTCCGCATCCTCGGCGTCCGCGGCGTCCAAGGCCCCGTGGGCGGGCGGCGCCGGCCGTGCTCCCGGGTCGGCCTCCTCGTCGCCCGGCTCGGGCCCGACGATCGTCGGGGCGGCGGCGGGCTTCACCGGGATCGGCCGCACGGCGCTCGGGACCGCGCGGCGCTGGCGCACGGCCTCGTAGAGCGCAATGCCGGCTGCCACCGAGACGTTCAGCGAGCCGACGTGGCCGAAGTGCGGGATCGAGACGAGGTGGTCGCAGTGTTCACGCACGAGCCGGCGGATGCCGCGCCCTTCGCCCCCCAGGACCAGGGCCACCGGCCGCGCGAGGTCCACCGCGTCCCAGCGCTCGGTGCCGGCCGCGTCGTAGCCCACCACCCACACGCCCCGCGCCTTGAGCGCCTCGAGCGCCTGCACGAGGTTGCCGACCCGCGCGACCCGCACGTGCTCGAGGGCGCCGGCCGAGGCGCGCCCGACGGTCTCGGAGAGCCCGGCGCTGTGCCGGTCGGGCAGGACGACCCCGTCCGCGCCCGCCGCCTCGGCGGTGCGCACGATCGCCCCGAGGTTGCGGGGGTCCTCGACGCCGTCCAGCACCACGAGCAGGGCGGGGGCGTGGGCCGACTCGAGGAGGCCCTCGAGCGAAAGGACCGGCTTCTCGGAGACGACCGCGATGAGGCCCTGGTGGGGCACACCCCCCGCCATGCGGTCGAGGGCCTCTCGCATCTCGAACCGCAGGGGGATCCCCAGCTGGGTCGCCCGTCGAACGGCTTCGGACAGCCGACGGTTGCGAAGGCCCTTCACGATGAGAAGCCGGTCGAAGTGGCGCGTGCCCGCGGCCAGCGCCTCGAGCACGGGGTTGATGCCGCAGATGAGGTTCATGGCGTTCTAGGTGGCTTCTTTCTCGACGAGCACGGTGGCGAGCGCGGCGATGCCCTCGCCGCGCCCCAGCGCCCCGAGGTGGTCCGCGCTCTTGGCCTTCACGGAAACCTGCTCCTCCTCCGCCTCGAGGAGGGCCGCGATCGCGGCGCGCATGGCCTCGAGGTGCGGGGCGAGGACGGGCTCCTGGGCGACGATCGTCACGTCGAGGTTGCCGAGCCGGTACCGGGCCGCGGCCACCAGGCGGCGCACCTCCTCGACGAAGACCCGGCTGTCGGCACCGCGCCAGCGGGGGTCGCGGCTCGGGAAGTGGCGGCCCATGTCTCCTTCGCCCACGGCGCCGAGCAGCGCGTCGCACACGGCGTGCAGGACGCAGTCGCCGTCGGAATGGCCCTCGAGGCCGCGCGCGTGGGGGACCGCGATCCCCCCGAGGCGAAGGGGCCGTCCCGCCACCAGGCGGTGGACGTCGAAGCCGTGGCCGACGCGCAGGCCGCTCATGCGCGGACGAGCCCCGCGAGGACGCCCTCGGCCCACGCGAGGTCCTCCGGCGTCGTGATCTTGCGGTTGCGCGGCGAGCCGGGAACCGCCCGCACCGGCGCGCCGAGCCTCTCCACCGCCATGGCCTCGTCGGTCAGCGTGAGGCCGTCCCGGAAGGCCGCCTCGTACGCCTGCACGAGCAGCGGGAAGCGGAAGCCCTGCGGGGTCTGGGCCGCCCCGAGCTCTCCGCGGTCGAGCGTCTCGAGCACGAGCCCGTCGCGCAGGCGCTTCACCGTGTCCACCACCGGGAGGACCGGGAGCGCGGCGCCTGTCGTCGCGGCCTCGCGCGCAACCGCCTCGACGAGGGCCACGTCCACGAGCGGCCGCGCCGCGTCGTGCACGAGGACGACGCCGTCGAAACCCGAAGGCGCCTGCTTGAGGCCCTCGAGCACCGAGTCCTGCCTCCGCTCCCCGCCCGGCACGACCGCGCGGAGCTTGCGCACGGGGCCGAGCAGGCTCCGGGCCGGCTCCACGTCGGCCCCGGGTACCACCGCGACGATCGCCGCGACGGAGGGCGCCTCGTCGAAGACGCGGGCCGAGCGCAGGACGAGGGCCTCCCCGGCCAGCTCGATGAAGGCCTTCGGACGGGCCGCGCCCATGCGCTCTCCGCGGCCGGCGGCGACGAGGATGGCCAGCGCCTGCATGTGAACGCGGGCAGACTAACCTTCCGCCTCCGGCCGGTCAAACCCGGAAAGGCGCAAGGACGCGTGGCGCGCCTCCGCCAGGTCGGCGCGCAGGCCGTCGCGTGCGTTCCCCGCCTGGACGAGGGCGCGGGAGAGCCGCCCCTCGACCTCGTCGTCCATCCGCTGGAGCAGCTCGGAGAGCCGGGCGAGGCGGCGGGCCACCTCGGCGGCCCCGGGGACGGGGGCGAAGCGGGCACTCAGGCGGTAGAGCGACAGCACGAAGGCCAGGGTGAGCGAGTACGGGACCACGAGGACGCCCTCGCGCCAGCCCTCGGCGTGGGCCTCGGCCGCCTCGGCGTGCACCGCGTCGGGCACGGCGAGCACCGCGAGCCCGAGCGTCCGCTCCGGGTCGAGGTACTTCCCCATCTCCCGAGCGCGGAGGCGGACCTCGCGCCCGACCTGCTCCCGCAGGCGGCGCCGCTCGTCGGCGTCGTCGGTCGCCTCCAGCCGCTCGAGCTCGGCGACACCCGTCCACTTGCTGTCGATCGGCAGGAGGCTGCCGCCGGGAAGGCGCAGCGCGTACTCGACGACCCGTCCCCCGAAAGCCGCGTTCCGCTCGAGCATGTCTGCCGGCAGCTGGGCGAAGGCGCGGGCCAGGACGTTCTCCCCCGCGGCCCCGCGGCTGCCCGACCCGGCCACGACGAGCTCGAGACGCCGCAGGCTGTCCGTGGCCCGGTCGAGCTGGGAGCCGCGGGCCTGCTCGAGGGCCTTGACCTCGGCCAGCGCCCGCTGCGCCTGTGCGAGTCGCCCCTGCAGATCCTGGGCGGCGCCGGTGAGACCGAGGAGGGCGTCCTCGCGCCCCCGCTGGGCCTCGAGCCGCAGCTGCTCCTGGCCGCGGGCCACGCGGTCGAGGTCCTCCTGGAGGCGGTCGACGGCGAGAGGATCGACGCCCGGCCCCCGCCGCGCCACGGCCAGCGCGTAGCCGACGAGCACCGCGAGGGCGAGGCCGGCCAGGGCGAGCGCGAGGGTGGACGTGTCCATCGCCGCCCAGGGTGCCACGCCGACCCGCCGCCGGGGGTCCGCTCGGCTGGGGAGAAGGCCCGCTCTCCTGTAGACTGGGCGGGTTGTCCTACAAACCGGGGATCCCACAGTGAAAGCCCTCATCGACCGCTTCGCCTCTCTGCGCGTCACCGTCGTCCTGCTCCTCCTCCTGCTCTTCGCCCTCTCGGCCGGCACGATCGTCGAGTCGCGCCACGGCGCCGACGCAGCCCTGCAGCTCGTGTACCGCGCCCATTGGTTCTGGGCGCTGCTCGCCGTGTTCGCGCTCAACCTCTCGTGCTCGCTGGTGAGCCTCTGGCCGTGGGGCCGGCGGCGCATCGGGTACGTGATCACTCACGGCTCGATGCTCGTCATCCTCGCCGGCGCCCTCGCCACGGAGGTGTGGAAGACGGAGGGCCAGCTCCCCATCTGGGAGGGCGAGGAGGCGACGCAGGTCATCGGCAGGCCGTCGAGCCCGCAGGCGGAGCCGCCCGTCGTGGCCAGGCTCCCCTTCGCCGTCCGCCTCGACGCGTTCGAGGTCGACTACTACGAGGGCACGCGCCGCCCGGCGCAGTTCCGCAGCCGGGTGACCGTGAAGGACCCGGCGAGCGGGCGGGAGACGCCCGCCGTGATCCAGATGAACCAGGAGCTCGCCTACGGCGGCTACCGTTTCTTCCAGAGCAGCTACCGCGAGATGCCGGACCGGGACCAGACGATCCTCTCGGTCTCGAAGGACCCCGGCGAGAACGTGGTGTTCCTCGGGTACTACGGGCTGGTGATCGGGATGATCGTCGTGCTCGCCACCCGCATCACCGAGAGGCGCCGCGCCACGCGGTCGGCCGCGGCGGCCGCGCTCGCCACGCTCCTTCTCCTCGCCGCCGCGCCGGGCCACGCCCAGGCCCTGCCGCCACTGCCTCCAGCTTCGGATGTCGAGGCCCTCCGGAGCCTCCCCGTGCAGCACGACGGGCGGGTGATGCCGCTCGACACGCTCGCGCGCGAGGCGGTCTGGAACGTGACCGGCAAGCGCAGCGTGTGGGGAGTCGACCCGGTCGCGATGGCGCTCGGGTGGGCCTTCGACCCGAGGGGCTGGGCCATCCAGCCGATCGTGCCGCTGAAGGACGACCGGCTCGCGGCCGAGATCGGGCTCGCGCCGGGCACCCGCTGGTCGTCGTTCGAGGCCCTCGCCGGGAACGCGCGCCTGAACCAGCTGATGGATTCGGCGCGCGCAGCCGAGGAGCAGGAGCGGCCGCTCTCGCCGCTCGAGAAGGCGGCGCAGAAGGTGGAGGGGCGCCTGCTCTGGATGCAGCAGCTGCTGAACCAGAGCGCCCTGCAGGTCGTTCCCGCGGCGAGGCCGGGTGACGCGTGGACGGTGCCGGAGCACGTGCACTCGGCCGAAGACCTGCGCGCGGTCCAGAACACCGGTGCCTCCTCCGCGCGGCTGCCGGGGGAAGCCGCCGAGCGCGAGCTGCTCTACAACCGGGCCCGGCCCACGCGGATCGCCTGGGTGGTCCTGGCCCTGTCGCTCCTGCTGTCGATCGCGGCGATGGCGCTCGACCGGCGGGCCCTGGACGTGGCGGCCGGCGCTCTGCTCTTCGCCGGCTTCGCGGTGATGAGCTGGGGCATCTGGATGCGCTGGCACGTCGCCGGGCGGATCCCGGCCTCGAACATGTACGAGTCGCTGCTGTTTCTCGGCTGGGGGGTGGGCGTCTTCGCCCTCCTCGCCACCGTGTTCCTCCGCAACCGCATCGTGATCCTGAACGCGGCCGCCGGCTCCGCGGTGACGATGGCGCTGACCGACCTGCTGCCCATCGACCGCTTCATCCACCCGATGCCCCCGGTGCTCTCCGGCACCTACTGGCTCGCGATCCACGTGCCGATCATCATGGTCGGCTACGCCGTCCTCGCCCTCGGCGTGGTGGTGGCCCACATGCAGCTGGGGGTCGAGGCCTTCTCGCCATCCCGCCGGAGCCTCGCCCTGCGGATGGCGGACCTGCAGTACTGGTACATCCACGTCGGCTCCATCCTGCTCGTCACCGGCATCCTGACCGGGTCGATGTGGGCCGCGGAGTCGTGGGGCCGCTATTGGGGGTGGGACCCGAAGGAGGTCTGGTCGCTCGTGGCCTTCCTCGCCTACATGGCCATCCTGCACGCCCGAGCGGAGAGGCTCATCGGGAACTTCGGGGTTGCGGCCTGGAGCATCGCCGCATTCCAGACGATCCTGATGACGTACCTCGGCGTCAACTTCGTCCTCGCCTCGGGGCTGCACTCGTACGGCTTCGGCGACTCGAGTGTCGTGCGGGCGATGGTGGCGGTGGCGGTGGCCGAGGTGGCGTTCGTCGCCCTCGCCTGGCTGCGGCGGCGGAAGCCGGAGGCCGCCTAGAGCGAGGCGGCGCGCTCCAGGGCCTTCACGACCGCGCAGATGTCCTCGCGGCCGAGGCCCTGGGCCCGCGCCGCCTGGAACACCTCGCGGATCGCGGCGAGGCCGGGCAGGGGGACGCCGCGGGAGGCGCCCTCGGCCAGCAGCAGCGTCTGGTCCTTCACCAGGAGGTCGATCGCGAAGTGCTCCTCGAAGTCGCGCTTCGCGATGGCGCTGCCCTTGAACGCGTAGTACGGGGACGCGTAGCCCGCGGCCTGGATCACCTCGACGATCGTCTCGATCGAGATCCCCGCCTTGCGGCCGAGGACGATCCCCTCGCACAGGGCCTCGAGCATGAACGAGATCACGCTGTTGCCGATGAGCTTGACCGTCGTGCCCTGGCCCATCTCGCCGCAGTGGATGGCCTTCGTGCCCATGGCCATCATCACCGGCAGCAGCTCCTCGTGGACGGAGGGGTCTCCCCCCGTCATGAAGAGGAGGGTGCCGTTCTCGGCCCCGTTCTTCGAGCCCGTGACCGGCGCCTCGAGCGCGTCGCCCCCGCGCTCCCGGAGCGCCGCCTGGACGCGGCGCGTCGTGTCCGGGCTGACCGTCGAGCACTCGAGGTAGCGGAAGCCGGGGCGCGCGGCGCCGAGGATTCCGTCCTCGCCGAAGACGAGGCGCTCGACCGCGGGCGGGTCGGCAACGCAGGCCACCACCACGTCGGCGTGCTCGGCCAGCTCGAGGGGGGTGCGGACCGCCTTCGCCCCTTCCCTGACGAGCGGCTCGCAGCGCTCCGGCGTGCGGTTCCACACGGAGGTCGGGAACCCCTTCTTCAGCAGGTTGCGGGCCATGCGGCTGCCCATGAGTCCCATCCCCGCGAATCCGATCCGCTTGCTCATCGCCGCTCCTCCGTGACGCTCCGGACGGCGAGTCTACCGCAGCCGGGGCGGTCGCGCGGCGTTCAGGCGCCGGCCTCCGGGGCCCACGCGGTGTGGGGGCAGATGTCCCGGAAGGGGCACTGCCCGCAGGCCATGAAGGTGGGCGTCGCCGGGAACTCCCTCCGTCGGATCGCCGCCGCCGCGGCCCGGACGCGCGCCTCGGTCGCGGCGGCCTCCTCGGCCGTGGGCCGGCGCCCGGCGACCTGCCCCGACTCGAGGAAGCGCAGCTCGACCCGGTCGGGCAGCCGCCCCCTCGTCCGCAGGTGGGCGAGCGCGTAGACGTCGAGCTGCAGGCTCTCCTTCGCCCGCTTCTCCGCCGCCTTCTCGTCGCGGACCTCGCCCGTCTTGAAGTCCACGACCGCGACCTCGCCGTCCTTCTCCACGACGAGGTCGTAGCGGCCCTGCACGCGGTCCCTCCCGAGGACGAACGCGAACTCCTCCTCGACCGCGGTGGGCGCCCACGGGGCCCTCGCCTCCTCCTCGTGGAAGCGCCGGAGCATCGCCTCGCCCGCGCGCCGCCTCTCGTCCTCGTGCTCGCGCGAGAGAAATCCCTCCGAGACCCAGGCCGAGCGGAACGCGGCCACGAGGTCGTCGACCGAGAAGGGCCGGCCGGCGAGGCGCGCCTCGAAGTGCCTCCGGACCGCCTCGTGGACCGCGTGGCCGTACACCACGGCGTGGTGGGTGAGCAGGGGCACGCGCAGGACGTGGACGTAGCGGTACTTGAGCGGGCAGGTCTCGTAGTCGTCGATCTGCCCGTACGAGAGGCGCAGGAGCTCGTCCTCGGGGACGGGGGTCTCGGCCGGGGGCAGCGGGTCGGCGGCCGGAGCGTTGCGGGCCAGCGCCTCCAGGGGCGAGGTCTTCCGGGCGAGGGGCCGGGGCGACGGCAGGTCGAGCGCCTCGACGACGAAGCGCGACACCTTGCGCGCGCGGGAGGTCCCGTAGTCGGCGGCCGAGGTGAGCACGAGCTCGTCCCGGGCCCGGGTCATGGCGACGTAGAAGAGCCGCCGCTCCTCCAGCATGTGGCCGCTCGCGCCGCCCGTCAGCTCCTCCTGCGCGAGCTCCTCCGGGAGCGCCAGGGGGTCGGCCCGGCGCTGGAGCGGGAACTTCGACTCGGCGCAGCCCACCAGGAACACCGTCGGGAACTCGAGGCCCTTCGCCTTGTGCACGGTCAGGACGTGCACGGCGTCCTCGTCGAGGTCGGCCTCCGCCACCGCCGGGTCGTCGCCCGCCTCGCGAAGGAGGTCGAGGTGGGCCACGAACGCGGGCACGCGGTCGTGCTCGGCCACGTCGCCGTAGGCCTTCACCGTCTCGAAGAAGCGGGCGATGTTCTTGACCTTGGCCTCCGCCTCCGCCGAGGCCTCCTTCGCCAGCCGGCCGAGGAGGCCCGACCACTGGAGAAAGCCGTAGAGCACCTCGCCCGTGCGCCGGCGCGGCACCTCGCCGACCGCCCGGTCGAGGTCGGCGAGGAGGCGCGCCGCCGCCTCGCGCGCCTTGCCGCAGACCCCGGCGAGGTCCTCGTTCTCCGGCAGTCCCCGCAGCACCTCGAGGAGGGGGCGGGTCTTGCGCCGCGCGTGGTGGTTGAGCCGCAGGAGGTCGCCCTCCGGCATCCCGTACACCTCGGACGCCGCCAGGTAGAAGAGCGAGACCGAGTCGGCGGGGTCGGCGAGGACGCGCAGGAAGGACACGAGGAGGCGCACCTCCTCGCGCGCGTAGAGGCCGCGGCTGCCGCTGAAGCGGTGCGGGAGGCCCTTCACGTTCAGCGCCCGCAGGAAGGGGTCGGCGTCGGCGTTGCTGCGCACGAGGACGGCGAAGTCGCGGGGACGCGCCCCCGCCTGCACGCGCTCCTCGATCATGGCGGCGACGCCGTCGGCCTCCGCCGAGACCGTGTCGAAGTGCGCGTGGCGCACCGGGGGTCCGCCCGCGCGCGGCGAGCGGAGCCGCTTGTCGATCCCCGCCACCGCCTCGAGCCGGTAGGGGTTGTTGTAGGCGACGAGCCGCGCCGCCGTGTCGAGGATCGCCTGGGTCGATCGGTAGTTCTCCACCAGCACGACCTCGCGCGCCCCGGGGTACAGACGCCGGAAGGCGAGCAGGTTGGCGGCGGCCGCCCCCCGCCACCGGTAGATCGCCTGGTCGTCGTCGCCGACCACCGTGAGGTTCGCGCTCGCCCCCGCCAGCAGCTTGAGCATCTCGAGCTGGGCGTGGTTCGTGTCCTGGAACTCGTCCACGAGCACGAAGCGGAAGCGGCCCCGCAGGCGGGCGAGGACCGCCGGCCGCCCGCGGAGGAGGCCGAGGGTGCGGTGGATCTGGTCGCCGAAGTCCACGAGCCCGGCCTCCGCGAGCAGCCGCTGGTGGGCCTCGTAGAAGGCGGCGAGCTCGAGCTGCGACTCCGCCTCGTCGCGGCCGGCCTCGTCCGCGGCGGCGGCGAGGCGCGCCTCGGCCCAGGCGCGGTACCGCGCGGGCGAGACGTCCTCGTCCTTCGCCCGGCTCACCAGCGTGGCGAGGGCGGCGAGGTGGCGCGTGGGGTCCCCGAGCGGGCGGAAGCGGTCGAGGGGCAGGCGGAAGAGGCGCTCGCGCAGGAAGATCACCTGCTCGGGCTGCGAGAGCACGCGGAACTGGGGGTCGAGGCCGGCTTCGAGGGCATTCTCGCGCAGCACGCGGTCGCCGAAGGCGTGGAAGGTCGAGATCGCCGTCTCCGCGTAGCCCCACGGAATGAGCTGGTCCACCCGCTCCGCCATCTCGGCGGCCGCCTTCTCCGTGAAGGTGAGGGCGAGGATCTCCTCGGGCCGCGCGCGCTTCGTGGCGATGAGGTGGGCGATCCGCCGCGTGAGGACCGTGGTCTTGCCGGTTCCCGCCCCGGCGATGATGAGCAGCGGCCCCTCGCCGTGGACGACGGCCGCGCACTGGGCCTCGTTGAGCCCCTCGAGGGTGCGCTCCTCGGCGGTCGTGATCACGCCCCGATATTACCGGCAGAGATGGCGCCGGCGGGTCCGATCACGGAAGCGTGCGCCGCTCCGTCGCGCGCCCGCCGCAGAACCGCGTCAGCGTCTCCACGGTGGCGTCGAGGACGGAGTCCAGGCGGCCGGGGTTGTACCCCGCCGGTGCGTAGACGACGACGAGCGCGTTCTTCGCCTCGAGGGTGATCATGGTGCGGGCCGAGTCCGAGGTCGGGTTGCCGAACGGGCCCTCCCCGTCGACCAGCACCGGCCGCCCCTCCACGCCGACGAATCCCTTGCGGATGCCCTCGTACCCCTCGCCCGCCCCCCCTTGCGCAGCACCACCGGCGGCCGCACGTGGTCGAGGTCGTAGAGGCCGAACGGGAGCTGCTGGCGCAAGGAGACGAGGTTGAGCGCGTCCACGAGGGTGTTGATCCGGTACAGCGTCTCCCCCTTCAGCGCGCGGCGGAGGAGGGCCTCGTTCGACGGGCGGGTCTTGGTGGGGTCGATGCCGAGGGCCTTGTAGAGCGTGCGGGCGTCCGCCGCCCCCGGCACCTCCGAGCTGCGGCCCTCTCCGTACCGCTCGCGCAGGGAGGCGCAGGTCCCGTCCACCTCCGCGTCCAGGGCGGCGTCGCTCGCGTGGACGGCCACTCCCTCGAGGACGAGGAGGCCGACCCGGGCGCGGCCGGCGACGTCGGCGGCGATCTGGAGATCGATCACGAGGGGCTCCCTTCCCGGCTCAGCGCGCCGACGCGAGGACGGCGGCGACGGCGTCGATGGCGGCCACGGCCTCGCGGCTCTTCCCCGCGTGGTTGTTGACGACGATGGCGAAGGCCAGGCGTTCGCCGCGCCCGGTCGTGACGTAGCCGGCCAGCGCGTTCGCGAGGCGCAGGGTGCCGGTCTTGGCGACGACCCGCTTCTCGGCCGCGGTGCCCCGCATCCGCTTCTCGAGGGTGCCGTCGACGCCGGCCACGGGGAGCGACTCGCGGAAGGCTACCGCGTGGGGGTGTCGGTCCATCGCGACGAGCAGCACGGCGAGGCCGCGCGGCGTGAGCAGGTCGGTGCGCGCGAGGCCGGAGCCGTCCTGAAGCCCCCAGCCCGCGTCGGGCACGCCGAGGCGCTTCGCCATCTCGGCGATCGCCTCGTGGCCCTTCTCGGCGGTGCCCTCGCCCTTCACCTTGAGGCCCACCAGGCGGAGCAGCGTCTCCGCGTGAAGGTTCTGGCTCTCCTTGTTGACGACGCGGATCATCTCCGCCATCGACGGGCTGTCGTGGGACGCGAGGACCCGGGCGGTCGCGGGCAGGGGCGCGCGCGACGTGGCGACGCCGCCCGCCACCCGGATGCCCCGCGACTGGAGCACGCCGATGAACGCCTGCGCCGCGCAGCGGGCGGGGTCGACGACAGCCAGGCGGCCGTCCCACCCGCCGCCGATCGGCACGCGGCCGTAGAGGCGAACCTCGTTCGAGCCGGGGTCCCGCTCGAGGGTCACCTCCTCGCCCTCCGATCGTCCCTCCGTCGGCGGTGCGGGGGCCTCGGGGGCCGTCTCGACCGACGAGGCGACGGCCAGGCAGCCCGTGTCCGGCGCCAGCTCGAGCAGCGCGGGTTCCCCGATCCGCTCGCCCGGCTTGAGCGTCACCTCGACCAGATTGTCGCCGAAGGAGAGCGCCGACACCTCGGTCCCGTAACCCCAGGCGAGGTCCTCCCACGTCCAGTCCGCCCCTCGCCGGCTGCCGGTGAAAGCCCCCTCGTGGCCCACCAGGCGACCTTCGATCCGCCGGACGCCGGCGGTGGCGAGCGCGTCGGCCATCTCCTCGAACGCGGCGAGGGGGCGGCCGGGCGTGAAGCGGGCCGACAGGTTCGGGTCCCCCCGGCCCACGAGGTACACGTCGCCCAGGATCCGGCCGAGGCCGTCGAGGCGACCCGCCGTCTCCACCGTCGTGCGGAGCCGGGCGTCGGGGCCGTAGGCGTCGAGGGCCGCCGCGGTGGTCACGAGCTTCATGTTCGAGGCCGGGCGAAAGGCCTTCTCCGCGTCGTGCGCGTACAGGACGCGGCCCGTCTCCAGGCTGCGCACCTCGATCCCCCAGAAGGCCGACGCGAAGTCCGGCCGGGAGAGGATGGGGTCGATGGCCTTCTTGAGCCGCCCGCGAGAAGGGTCGGCGCCCGCCCCCGCCCCCGCGCCGAGGAGCAGTGCCGTCACCAGGACCCGCGTCGCGATCGCCTTCATCCTTCCCCTCCTCCCGCCGCGACGCAGCCCGCGGCGACTATCTTCCGTACGTCCTCGGCCAGCGCCTCCGCCTCCTCGGCCGAGCGTCCCGCGACACTCACCGGCGGGTGCAGGCGAACGTGCACGGTCCCCGGCCGCACGCTGGAGAGGCCGCGCGGCACGACCGCCTTCACCCCGGCGAGCGAGACGGGGACGACCGGGACTCCCGCCTCGATCGCGAGGCCGAAGCTGCCGCGCTTGAACCGCCGCACGGTCTCGTCGGGGCTCCGCTTGCCCTCCGGGAACACCACGACGCTCGTCCCCGCGCGAATGCGCCGGGCCGCCGCGTCGAGGCTCCGCCGCGCCCGGAAGGGGTGGCTGCGGTCGATCGGCACGTGGCCCCCGAGCTGGATGGCCCAGCCGACGAGCGGCACGAGCGAGAGCGACTTCTTGTACACGATGCGGAAGTCCATGGGCAGGTGGCCGAAGACGACGAGGATGTCCAGGGCGCTCGCGTGGTTGGCGGCGTAGACGGCGGGGCCGGAGGGGGCGTGCTCCAGGCCGGCGACGCGGACCTTCACCCGCAGCAGGCGCAGCAGCAGTCGGCTCCAGCCCCCGCCGATCCGCCGGGTCGCCTGCCCGCTGCGGTCCACCAGTGCCGCCGCGCTCGCGGCCCCCGCGTACAGCGCGGTCGCGGCCAGGCCGATCGGCGCCTGGACGAGGAAGAAGACGAGCGTCCGGCCCAAGGCGTGCCGGCTAGTCCCGGGCCCCGGGCCCGCCGGCTCCCGACGGCGCGCCGGGATCGCCCTCGGCCCTCGAGCGCTCGGGGAGTGGTGAGACGCTCCCCAGCCTCGCGGCGATCGGCCTCGCGCCGCGGCTCCCCGCGGTAGTCCCGCCCGTTGCGCGGGTCGCGTCGCTCGTCTCGCTTCTCGGCGGTCCGCGGCTCGCGCCGGGCCTCCGCCTCGGCCGCGGCGGCCTCTGGCCACCGGCAGAAGATCATCTTGCCCGCCGTCGTCTGCAGGACGCTCGTCACCGTCACCTCGATCGTGCGGCCGATGGCGCGCTTGCCCTGGTCCACCACCACCATCGTCCCGTCGTCGAGGTAGGCGACTCCCTGGCCCGACTCCTTGCCCTCCTTCAGCACGAACACGCGCAGCACCTCGCCGGGCAGCACCACCGGCTTCAGCGAGTTCGCCAGCTCGTTGATGTTGAGCACGGCGACCCCTCGCAGCTGGGCCACCTTGTTGAGGTTGAAGTCGTTGGTCACGATCTTGCCGGAGAGCCGCTTGGCGAGCTCGATGAGCTTGAGGTCGACCTCCCTGACCTCCGGGAAGTCCGTCTCGACGATCTGCACCTGCACGTTGGTCATCTTCTGGACCCGCTGCAGGACGTCGAGGCCGCGGCGGCCGCGGTTGCGCTTGAGCGAATCCGAGGAGTCCGCCACCTGCTGCAGCTCGCGGAGCACGAACTGGGGCACCACCAGCGTCCCCTCGAGGAACCCGGTCTCGCAGATGTCGGCTATGCGGCCGTCGATGATCACGGAGGTGTCGAGGATCTTGTACTGGTGGAGCCGCGAGGCGTCCTTGAAGGCGGCGATGACGCGGGCCGGCTCGAACCACTCCCCGCGCCGGATCCCGATCACGATCCCGATGTAGATCAGGAAGACGATCAGGACCGAGTGGATGAACTGCCCGGCCACGAGGTCGAGGCCGGCGATCACCCCCCAGGCGAGGTGGGCCCCGAGGAGGCCGGTCACCCCCCCCACGAGGGCGCCGACCATGCTGTGGGCGGGGACGCGGTGGAGCCGGAGCTCCAGGAAGATGATCAGGAGCGCGAACGCGACGCCGAGGGCGAGACCGAGCGCGGGCTGGCCGGGGAACGGGCTGACGTGCCACCCGGCCCAGGCGAGCGTGAGTACCACGAGGGAGCGAAACAGGATGAGCCACATGAGGAGGCCTTTCGGGGCCCGTCGTCCGGGCCCGCGATGAAGGGCGGAGATGAGGAGGGCTTCACTTCTGCGACCTCGAACCGGCGCAATGATAACCCTGCGTCCGGTCGGGGCAAGGGGCCGGGGGACGGTCCTTCGCCCGGGGCCGGTCAGTCCCCCTCGGCGAGGCGCTCGAGGGCCTCCTCGAGGGTGTGGACGCCGATCAGGCGGATGCCGGGATCCAGGTCGTCGGGGACGTTTCGGGCGGGCAGGATGCAGCGCGTGAAGCCCATCTGCGCGGCCTCGCGGACCCGCAGCGCCGCCTGCCCCGCGCCCCGTACCTCTCCTCCCAGGCCGACCTCCCCGAACAGCACCGTGTGCGCGGGCAGCGGCCGGTTGCGGAAGGACGACGCGACGGCCGCGGCCACGCCGAGGTCGGCCGCCGGCTCGTCCACCTCGAGCCCGCCGGCCACGCTCACGAAGACGTCGTCGCCCAGCAGCTCGAGGCCCACCCGCTTCTCCAGCACGGCCAGGAGGAGGCTCGTGCGGTTGGGGTCGATGCCCAGCGACATGCGCCGCGGGGTGCCGAAGGACGTCGGCGACACGAGCGCCTGCACCTCCACGAGCATGGGGCGCGAGCCCTCGATCGTGCACACGACGGCGGAGCCCGGGGCCCCCGCCTGACGCTCGGAGAGGAAGAGCGCGGACGGGTTGGCCACCGGCTTGAGGCCGGCGCCGGTCATCTCGAAGACGCCGAGCTCGGAGACCGCACCGAAGCGGTTCTTGACCGCGCGCACGATCCGGTGGTGCTGGCGCTTCTCGCCCTCGAAGTAGAGGACGGTGTCGACGATGTGCTCGAGGGACTTGGGCCCGGCGATGCTGCCGTCCTTCGTCACGTGTCCGATCAGGAAGGTCGTGATCCCCCGCCCCTTGGCGAGGAAGAGGAGCTGGGTCGCGACCTCGCGCACCTGGCTGATGCTGCCGGGGGCGGACGGGAAGCGCGACGAGTACACGGTCTGGACGGAGTCCACGACGAGCGCGGCCGGCTTCAGGGCCTCGACCTGCTCGAGGACGCGCTCGAGCGAGGTCTCGGCCATCAGGAAGAGACCGCCCCCGGCTATGCCCAGCCGCTCGCCCCGCATCTTCACCTGGCGCTCGGACTCCTCGGCCGAGACGTAGAGCACGGTGCCGTGGGTGCGGCCCAGGAGGTGGGCGACCTGCAGGAGGAGCGTGCTCTTGCCGATGCCGGGCTCGCCCCCGATGAGGACGAGCGAGCCGGGCACGACGCCTCCGCCGAGGACGCGGTCGAACTCGTCGATGCCCGAGCCGACGCGCGGCTCCTCGCCCGTGTCCACCGAGTCGAACGGCTTGGGGCTCGAGGGACCGGCGGAGAGGACCAGCGGGTCGGGACGGCCCTTGCCGGGCGGCGGCGCCACCTCCTGGCGCTCCTCGACGAAGCTGTTCCACTCGCCGCAGTCGGGGCAGCGGCCGAGCCACTTCGAGCTCTCGAAGCCGCAGGCCTGGCAGGCGAAGACGGTCTTGAGCTTCGTCAAGCGGGCCCGCCGCGCCACTCGAGGTTCTCGAAGCGGGTGAATTCCTTGATGAAGGCGAGCTTGCGGCTGCCGGTGGGCCCGTTCCTCTGCTTGCCGATGATGATCTCCGCGATGCCCCGGTTCTCGTCCGAGGGCTTGTACTCCTCCTCGCGGTAGATGAACATCACGATGTCCGCGTCCTGCTCGATGGCTCCCGACTCGCGAAGGTCCGACAGCTGCGGGCGGCGGTCGGTCCGGGCCTCCGGGGCGCGCGAGAGCTGGGAGAGCGCGACGACCGGGCAGGCCAGCTCCTTGGCCAGCCCCTTCATCGAGCGGCTGATCGCCGAGAGCTCCTGCTGGCGGTTCTCGACGCGCCCGGCCGAGGTCACGAGCTGGAGGTAGTCCACGATGACCAGGCCCAGGCCGAACTCGGCCTTGAGCCGGCGGCACTTCGCCCGCATCTCGAGGGGGGAGATGGTGGCGGAGTCGTCGATGAACAGCCTCGACTGCGAGAGGTCGGTGTAGGCCTTGGCGAGCCGGGCCCAGTCCTTCTCGTTGAGCTTGCCGGTGCGCAGCCGGTGGGCGTCGACGCGGGCGTCGGCGCAGAGAAGGCGCAGAGCGAGCTGCTCCTTCGACATCTCCAGCGAGAACAGCCCCACCGTCTCCCCCACCCGCATCGCCACGTGCTGGGCGATGTTGAGGCAGAAGGAGGTCTTGCCCATGGCGGGGCGGCCGGCCACGATGACGAGGTCGCCCTTCTGGAGGCCGCTCGTCATCTCGTCGATGTCGGCGAAGCCGGTGGCGAGTCCGGTGACGATGTCCTTCGACTGCGAGAGCTGGTCGATCGTGCGGAAGCTCTCCTTCACGATCTCCCGCATGCTCACGAAACCGGCCCGGATCCGCCTCTCCGCGATGTCGAAGATCGACTTCTCGGCCCGGTCGAGGAGGGCGGCCGCCTCGTCCTCGCCCTCGAAGCAGGAGTGCACGATGCGGTTGCCGGCGTGGATGAGGTTCCGGAGGACCGCCTTCTCCTTGATGATCCGGCTCCAGTGCTCGACGCTCGTGATGCGCGGCACCCCGTCGACGAGGCCGGCCAGGTAGGAGGCGCCGCCCACCGCCTCGAGGGCCGACTGGCGGGCGAGCTCGTCCTTCAGCGTGACGAGGTCGATGGGCTGGCTGCGCTCGGCGAGGGCGGCCATGGCGTCGAAGATGCGGCGGTGGGCCTCGCGGTAGAAGTCCTCGCGGTTGAGGATCTCGGCCGCGGAGTTGAAGGCCTGGTTGTCCACGAGGATGGCCCCGAGGACGGTCCGCTCCGCCTCGGGGTTGTGGGGAAGAGTCCTCTCCCTCGCCGGCGCCTCGGTGGCCAAGGCCCTCGCTCCTAGCCCTCCTTGGTCACGAGCAGCTTGATCGTGGCCAGGACCTCGGGGTGCAGCTTGATCTTCACCTCGTGCTCGCCGAGGTGCTTGATGGCCTCGTCGAGCTGGACCTTACGCTTGTCGATCTCGATGCCCTTCGACTTCAGGAACTCCGCCACGTCGCCGGAGGTCACGGAGCCGTAGAGGACGTCGTTCTCCCCCACCTTGCGGGGGGCCACGAAGCGCAGGCCGCCGATGCGCGCGGCCAGCGACTCGAACTCGGCCTTCTCCTTGGCGAGGTGCGCCTCGTGGGCCCTTCTCTCCTTCTCGATCATCGCCTTGTTGGCGGCGGTGACCGGCATGCCGAGGCCCCGCGGCAGGAGGAAGTTGCGGGCGTAGCCGTCTTTGACCTTCACGATGTCGCCGCGGCGGCCCACCTTCTCGACGTCGTCCCTCAGGATCAGCTCCATGACACTCCTCGGAATTCAATCACGCCTACCGTCCGGGGCGGGTCCCCTCGCCCTCCCCGGGCGGGGGCTCGGCCCAGCGACGGAAGTCGAACCAGTTGTCGAACAGGCCCAGCAGGGCGAGGATCTGCGGGGCCCAGGGGTTGGCCAGGACCAGGACGACCACCGCCGCGCGCAGCAGCGGCGGCCCGGCGAGGCGCCTCGCGTAGAAGGCCACGACCGCCAGCCCCTGGAGGGCGAAGAAGAACGCCGTCACCAGGAGCAGGTTGTAGGCGACCGGCCTCGCCAGGGGCAGGGCCACCGCGGCGCCCGAGAGGACGAAGACGACCACGAGGCCGAGCGGCCAGCGCACCCGCTCGAACTCGCCGTCCTCGAGCCAGCCCGGGTCACGGCGCAGCAGGTAGAGGCGCAGCAGCGCCGCGTTCGCGGCGACCAGCACCGCGGCGCCAATCACCCAGGCGCCGGGAAAGACAACGGCGAGCGCGTCGCGCAGGGCGCCCACCTGCTCGGCAAACTCGGAGACCCGCTCGGGGGCGAGCCCCCCGGTCCGCAGCTCGGCGAGGAACGCCTCCGAGCGCAAGTTGTCGATCGGGGCGAGGAAGTGCCGGGCCATGGCCTCGGGGGCGAGGACGAGGCCGGACGCAATCTCGGTCACCAGCGTCGCGAACGCCCAGGCACAGCCCCGCAGGAGGCCGCGGCCGCGAGCCAGGGCCTCGCCGAGGAGCAGGCCGGGGAGGGCCAGGACCAGCAGGAAGAAGCCGGCGGCCGAGGGGACGCTCGCCGCCGCCACCAGGGCGCCGGCGAGAGCCGCGGACAGCCAGGCCCCCGACGAACCGCCCTTGAGCCGCTGCACCGCGAGAGGAAGCGGCGACACGAGCGACAGGGGCGCCAGCGCGGGCAAGACGCCACCCGCGCCGAAGAGCACGGCCGAGAGGGTGCCGGCCCCCAGGAGCCCGCCCAGGCGGGGCTCCGCTCCCACCCCGGTCCCCGCCGACACCGGTCCCCGCTGCGTCATCCCCGGCCCGCCGCCTGGGCCCTCAGTCCGCCGCGTACGGCAGCAGCGCGATGTGGCGGGCGCGGTTGATCGCCACGGTCAGCTTGCGCTGGTGCTCGGCACAGGTCCCGAACATGCGCCGGGGCAGGATCTTGCCTCGCTCGGGCACGAACTGCGAGATGAGCTTGACGTCCTTGTAGTCGATGTAGTCGATCTTGTCCGCGCAGAACTTGCAGACCTTGCGACGCCGGAAGAAGTAGCGCTTCCCGCCGCCTTCCTTGCCCTTGTCCCCGCCCCCGCCCCTGGCCCCGGCCCCGCCGCCCGAACGCCCGGACGGCCGGCCGAAGCTGCGGGCGTCGTCGTTCATCCCCTGGGAGCTCACTGCTGCACCTCCGCGTCACGAGCGGGCTGGGAGCCCGCGCGGCCCTTCCGCTTCTCCTCGCCCAGCGAACGGCGCGCCTTGCGCCGCTCGGCCTTGCGCAGCTCCTCGTCCACCCGCACGGTCAGGTAGCGGACGATGCCGTCGGTGACCTTGAGGCGGCGCTCGACCTCCTTCACCATCGCCCCCGTCCCGTCGACGACGAGCAGGACGTAGGAGCCCTCACGGTGGCGGCCAACGACGTAGGCGAGGCGCTTCTTGCCCCACTTCTCCATCTTCTGGAGGGTCCCGCCGTCCTTCTCGACGAAGCCCTGCACCTGCGCGGCGAGGGCGTCCACCTCCGGCTCCCCGAGGTTGGGGTCGGCGATGAACAGGATCTCGTAGGTACGATCGCTCACTGGTCCTCCTTGTGGTTACCCGCCGGCACCCCGGGGGCGCCCGGCGAGAAGCCCCTTTGGGGCCCGAGGGGCCCTACCGGGAGCAAGGGTTTCTGGGCACGGCCGCACGGCGGCCGCTCACGACGAAAGCACAGTATAGCCTAAGGTCGGCGTGGGTTGAAGCGGTTCATGGCGACGGCCGGGCCCTCCTCGAGCAGGCACGCAACCGCGCCGGCGGCGAGCCCCACCGCCTCCTGCACGAGCAGCACCTCGTCGGGCAGGAAGTCGGACAGCACGTACTCCGCGAGGTCCGAAGGGGGCGGCTCGCTCCCCCCACCCCGATCCGGACCCGGGGGAACTCGTCGGTCCCGAGGACCTCGGCGAGGGAGCGCAGGCCGTTGTGCCCGCCGTGGCTTCCCCTCTCGCGCACGCGGATCCGGCCGAGCGCCAGCGCCACGTCGTCGACCACGACGGCGAGGTCGGCGGGCGAGCCCGACCGCTCGGCCAGGACCCGGGCCACCGGCGCCCCGCTCGCGTTCATGAACGAGAGGGGCTTCACGAGCAGCACCTCGCACCCGCCCACCCGCGCCGCCGCCACCCAGGCGTCGCCCACGACCCGGCCTTCCGCCCGGGAGCGGGCGGCGAGAGCGTCGACCACCATGAAGCCGACGTTGTGACGGGTGCGGCGGTAGCGCTCCCCGGGGTTGCCGAGGCCGACCACGAAGCGCAGCGAGGCTACTTCTTCTCCTTCTTCTCGGCCTTCTTCTCGGGCTTCTTCTCGGACTTCTCTTCGGTCTCGCCCTCGCCCTTCTCGGCCTTGCCCTTCTTGATGACCTCGGGCTCCGCCACCGCCTCGGCCGGGGCCTCCTCGGTCGCCACCGCCTCGGCCGCGACCTCGGCCCGCGGCAGCACGACGTGGGCCACGACCACTTCGGGGTCGGCGAGGACCGTGATCTTCTCGCCGAGCTTGAGGTCCGAGACCCGCAGGTGCTTGCCGAGCTCGAGGTGGGAGATGTCCACCGTGATCTTCTGCGGGATGTCGGCGGGCAGGCACTCGACCTCGAGCTCGCGGGTGACGAAGTCCACGATCCCGCCCTGGAGCTTGACGCCCACCGGGGTCCCCTCGAGCTCCACGTGGACCTTCAGCTGCAGGACCTTGTCGAGCGCGACCTCGTAGAAGTCGGCGTGGAGCAGCTGCCCGCGCAGGGGTTCCCGCTGGAACTCCTTCAGGATCACCTTGCGGCGGCTCCCGCCCAGGTCGAGGTCGAACAGGGTGTTCTCGCCCGAGGCGCTCTTGAGGATCGCCGTGATCTCGCGCGGCGAGACGGCGACCGGCACTGCCGCCTTCCCGGTGCCGTAGACGACCCCCGGGATCATCCCGCGGCTGCGCAGCCGGCGGTTCACGTTCTTTCCGGTCTCGGACCGGCTCTCCGCCGGCACTACGAATTCAGGCATCTTGCCACTCCCACGGATACTCCTGTCTAGACGAAGAGGCTGGTCACCGAGGTCTCCTCGTGGATGTTCTTGATCGCCTTCGCGAGCAGCTCGGCGATGGTGAGCACCACGATCCTCCCGCTCGCGAGCTTCTCGGGCGCGAGGGGCAGGGAGTCGGTGACGATGAGCTTGGAGAGCGGGCTCTTCTCGATCCGCTCGATGGCGTGTCCGGAGAGCACCGGGTGCGAGCAGGAGGCGAAGACCTCCCGCGCGCCGGCCACCTTGATGGCTTCCGCCACCTTGGTGAGGGTGCCCGCCGTGTCCACGATGTCGTCCACGATGAGCGCGGTGCGGCCCTCCACGTCGCCGATGACGTGGTGCACCTCCGCCACGTTGGGCTGGTCGCGCCGCTTGTCGACGATGGCGAGGCTGGCGTCGAGCCTCTTCGCGTAGGCGCGGGCGCGCTCGACACCGCCCGCGTCCGGCGAGACCACCACGAGGTCGCGCAACCCCATCTTCTGCACGTGCTCGATGATGACCGGCGCGGCGAAGAGGTGGTCGACCGGGATGTCGAAGAACCCCTGGATCTGCGCGGCGTGCAGGTCCATCGTGAGCACACGGTCCGTGCCCGCGGTGGACAGGAGGTCGGCCACCAGCTTGGCCGAGATGGGGACGCGGGGCTTGTCCTTGCGGTCCTGCCGCCCGTAGCCGTAGTAGGGGAGGACCGCGGTGAGCCGCGACGCGCTCGAGCGCTTGAACGCGTCGAGCATCAGCAGCAGCTCCATGAGGTTCTCGTTCACCGGCGCGCAGGTGGGCTGCACCACGAAGACGTCGGCCCCGCGCACGTTGTCGTGGATCTGGAACCACACCTCGCCGTCGCTGAACCGCGCGAGGTGGGCGCGGCCGAGCGGCACCTCCAGGTACCGGGCGATCGCTTCGCCCAGCGCGGGGTGCGCGCTGCCGGTGAAGATCTTCATTTCTCTGCGCATGACCGCACGTTCCCGGCGCCGTGGGGTGGCTGGGGCGGAAGGATTCGAACCTTCGATCCGGGGTCCAAAGCCCCGCGCCTTACCACTTGGCCACGCCCCAACGCGGGGGTCGCTACCCCTCGGAGCCCTCCTTCTCGGCGGCCTCGCCGCCCGAGGCGGGGGAGGACGCCGCCGCCGCCGGGGCGCCGGAGGAGACCTGTTGCTTGTAGACCCCGAGGACCTTCTCCTCGAGGTACTGGCGCATCTGGTTGTTGAGCGGGTGGGCGATGTCCTTGAACGTCCCGTCCTTCCGCTTCTTGCTGGGCATGGATACGAACAGGCCCTTCGGACCGTTGATGACCTTGATGTCCGTCACCACGAAGCAGTGGTCGAAGACGATCGACACGAACGCCTTGAGCTTCTCGTCGTCCACCGGGATGACCTTGACGTCGGTGATCTCCATGTTGACCGCTCCTCTCGAGCTCGACGCCCCCCATCAGCGTGTCCGCGCCCGGCCCCGGGCCACCCGGTACTGGTCGAGGGTCAGCGTCCGCGCGTCGAGGGCCCGGAAGCCCTCGGCGACGAGTGCCGCCCGCGCCCGCTGCGCCGGTCGCGCCTTCTCGAACAGACCGAAGTAGCTCGCGCCGCTCCCGGAGAGGGCAGCGAGACACGCACCCTCCCTCAGGAGGACGGCCCGAATGCGCCGCGCCTGCTCGCGCAGGGCCGGCGCCTCCTCCAGTGCCGCCTCCTCGAGGTCGTTCACGAGGAACCGGAACCCTCCGGATCCCTCCAACTCCCTCGATACAAAGTAGAAGATGCTATTACTGTTCAAACGGGGTGTCAATCGCGCGTCCAGGCGGGCGAAGACCCGGGCCGTCGAGACGTGGATGCCGGGGTCCACCACGACGACGTGGGCTCCCAGCTGGCGCCTGAGGGGGTAGACCTCGTCCCCCCGGGAGAGCCCCAGGGCCGTCCCTCCGAGCAGGAAGTAAGGGACGTCCGCCCCGAGCCGTCGGGCCAGGGGGTGGAGGCCGTCGGGCCCCAGCCCCAGCTTCCACAGGCGATCGAGGCCCAGGAGGACGGTCGCCGCGTTGCTCGAGCCGCCCCCGAGCCCGCCCCCGACGGGAATGCGCTTGCGGATCACGATCTCGATCCCTCCCGCGACCCGGCCATGGGCGCGCAGCGCCTCCGCGGCCCGGGCCGCGAGATTCGTCGCGTCGTTCGGCACCAGCGGGTGGTCGCAGCGGACCCTCACGCCCCGCGGGCGGGGCTGCAGGACCACGTCGTCGTGGAGGTCGATCGTCTGGAAGAGGGTCCGCAGCTCGTGGTACCCGTCGTCACGGGTCCCGAGCACCTCCAGGCCGAGGTTTATCTTGGCGTACGACCTCAAGCGCATCAGCGTCCCCCCAGCAGGCGGCGTGCCTCGGTGGCGTCGACCGAGCGGTAGGCCTCGTGCGCCGGGGGCTCGAACGCCGCGTCGGGCAGGTCGAGGCCCGTCTCGGCCTCGTCGACCGTCGCCTTGAGCCGCGTCCCGTCCGCGAGAAGCGCTTCGACGCGGCGGGGCAGCGTGTCTCCCCACTGCGCACGGTAGTCCCGAAGCCCAGGTGGCGCGACGCCGACCAGCACGTCCATCAGCTCCGGGGGGAGAGCGCTATGCCGAGCAGGGCCTCGAGGCCGGCGGCCGTGGCCTCGCCCTGCAGCACGGCCCGCTCCGCGGGCAGCACGGCGGTCAGCCGGCCCCCGCGCGTCACCGCCACGAGCCGCGCGCCCGAGGGGCCGGGGATCTCGATGCGCACGGCGTCCGGCCGACGGAAGGCCATCAGCACGCGGCTGCGGCCGCGCAGCTCCCGGCCGCTCACCGACACGCGCACGCTCCCCGACCACGACGCCGCGGCGGCGGCCTTCTCGGCCACACCGGGAGCCGGCAGGGTGGCGGTGGCGCAGGCCGCACCCAGGAGGAGCGCCGCGGCGGCGGCCTCAGGGCGTGGGCGGCGCGGGCTGCTGCTGGGCCCGGAGGGCCCCCTGTGCCTCACGGATCTTCGCCTCCACGCGCGGGCGGTCCAGCTCCTCTTCCTCGTCCTCTCCCTTGAGCGCCCCCTGCCAGTGCTGGAGGGCCTCGGCCACCCGGCCCCGCTTGGCGAGGATGTCCCCCATGTGCGCGAGGATCACGGCGTTCTGCGGGTCTTTCTCGAGCGCGCGGCGCACCGCCTGCTCCGCGGCCTCGAGCCGGTTCATCCGGAAGAGGGCCCAGCCCAGGCTGTCCTGGTAGGCGGGGTTCTGCGGGTCGAGCTCCACCGCCTTCTGCAGGAGCGCGAGCGCCTCCGCGACCCTCACGTCGCGGTCCGCGTTCATGTAACCGAGGTAATTGAGCACCGGCGCCGAGTCGGGCTCGATGGCGAGCGCCTCGCGAAAGGCGGCCTCGGCGTCGTCGTGGCGTTTCTCCCGCTCGAGCACCGCCCCCAGCTGGAAGAGCGCGGCGATGTTCTTCGGGTCGGCCCGGAGGGCCTGCCGGAGGGCACCCTCCGCCTCGGGGTAGTTGCGGGCCCGGCGGTAGAAGTCGGCCACCCGCGCGAGGACCTTGGGATCGGCGGGCGCTCGGGAGCGCATGGCCTCCACGATCGCGGTGGCCGCCGCGGTGTCGCCCTTCTCCCGCAGCAGCGTCGCCTCGAGGCCGCCGAGGTCGACGTCGTCCGGAAAGCGCTCGCGGGCCTTGCGCACCGCGGCGAGGGCCTCGTCCTTCTGCTTCGCGAGGTAGAGCGCCTCCGCGTGGAAGCTCAGGAGGTTCGCCTCGGGGGGCGGGCCGGCGTCGAGGGCGCGGGCGAAGGCCTTTGCCGCATCCGCGTAGCGCTCGAGCTGCTGGTAGGCGAAACCCAGGTGGACGAGGAAGACACGCCGGTTGCCTGCCTCCTCGTCGTCGGCGACCGGTCGGGCCAGGACCTCCTCGAGGAGCGCCGCCGCCCTCTCGAAGTCACGGCGCGACTCGGCGATCGTCACCTTGAGGTAGACGGCCTTGAAGTCCTTGGGGTCGGCGGCGATCAGCGCGTCGGCCGCGGCGTCGGCCTCGTCGAAGCGGCGCAGGCCCCGCAGTGCGCGCGCCTTGAGATCGAGGGCGAAGCGGTTGGCGGGGTCGGCGGCCTGCACCGCCTCGGCCTCCGCCAGCGCCTCCTGCGGCCGATGGGCCTGGTCGAGGACCTCGCCCAGGGCCAGGTGTATGCGGACGTTGTCCGGCTCGATCTCGAGGGCCTTGCGGTAGTGGAGGATCGCCTGGTCGGCCTGCTCGGCGCGGGCGTAGATGTCGCCGAGCATCTGGTAGGCGCGCGCGGAGTCGGGCTGGAGCTCCAGCGCCGTCTTGAGGGCCGCCGCGGCCTTCTCGGACTCCCCCGCGAGAAGGAAGTGCGTGCCCCGCTGGACGTGAGCCTCGAAGTTACCCGGGTCGAGCGCGAGGTACATCTCCCAGACCCGTGCCGCGTCGAGGTGCTGCTGGAGCTGGCCGTAGATCCCGGCGAGGTTGAGGAGGGACTGCCCGTCGGTCGGGCGAAGGCGCACGACGTCCTCGTACTGAGCGGCCGCACGGCGCAGGGCCTCCTCGGCGCCCGGTCCCGCCGCCTGGACCTGCTCGAGCTGGCCGAGGATCTGGTGGGCGTCGGCGTCGTCCGGATCGAGAGCGACGGCGGCCCGGGCTTCCTGTCCCGCCTCGTCCAGGCGGCCCATCTCCCGCAGCAGGCGGGCGACCTCGACGAGGATCGAGGACGAGGAGGGGTCGAGCTTCTGAGCCCGCCGGTACTCGGCCAGCGCCTCGTCGGAGTCCCCGCTCAGGCGCGCCTGCAACCCGAGGCTGAAGTGGTAGTAGGCCTCGGCGCGAGAGGATGGATCCGGGACCGCCGCGGGCCTGGCCTGCGGCGACACGGCGAGCACGAGAACGACGGCGAGGATGGACATGAGAAGCGGCGGGGACCCCCTTCGCGGGATTGTCCCACGCGCTGCCCATCGACGCCAATCACGGGGGGTCTGGGGGGGCGCACGATGCGCCCCCCCAGAACAAGAACGCCAGGTACAGGCGAAGCCGTTGCGGTGGCTTCGTCCGCGGGCGCTCCTCTACGAAGCCACGGGGGACCGGCCTTCCCCGAGGCCTTTCAAGAGCCCTCGCGCACGCGACCCGAACGCCGTGCGCTCGGGTGTCAAGCGCTTTCGGAAAGGCCCTCCTGGACAGCCTTCGACGAGGCCTTCGAGATCCCTCGGACGCCCGCCTCGGCCAAGCCGCCGTCGGGCGTCCTTCGGGTGAGGTGGAACTCGTCGAGTATCCACCCCTTCACCCGCTTCGCGTCGGCGGCGGTGCCCTCGACCGAGCGCAGGAAGTCGAAGAACCGCCGCTCGCTGCCGCTGCCGAAGGCGCGCGAGGGGAAGGTCACGTAGACCTCCCCTTCGGGCGAGCGCCACAGCGAGAACCCCACCAGCTTCATCCCGGCCAGCGGGCCGGCGTCGGCCTCGAAGACGATCTCCGCCTCGCACACGAGACGCTCCGGGGCGTTGTCCCTCTCCACGAACACCACGCGCATCGCAACCTCCTCTGGGTTGTGAGGCCGGTCAGGGAGAGGGGCCGGCGGTTTTGTTTCGTCGAATCCGGCACCCGCGGCGCCGGCACCGGGGAGCATACCCGGGCCGGGTGCCCGGGAAGGTCCGCGGCGCTACCACCGGCGCGGGAGGCTGCGCTAGACTCCGCCCATGCCCATCGACCCGGAGCTTCTCGAGATCCTCGCCTGCCCGGAGTGCAAGACGCCGGTCGAGGTCGTCAGGGACGGTGCGGGGCTGCGGTGCGCGAAGTGCCGGCGCGTCTACCCCGTCCAGGACGACATCCCGGTGATGCTCGTGGACGAGGCGACGATCGAGGAGTAGGCCCGCCGGAGGGCGGTCCCTTTGAAACTGGAGCGCGCCCAGCTCGGGCTTCTGGCGGCGCTCGCCGCGACGATCCCGTTGTCGATCTTCGCCAGCGAGGCGCTCCTGGCGCTCGGCGTCGCCGTCCTCGTCGCGCGGGTCGCCACCGGGGGAGCCCGGCTTCTCCGCACCCCCCTCGACGCCCCGCTGCTCGCCCTCGTGGTCTGGACCCTGCTCTCCGCCTCCTTCGCGCGGGAGCCGGCCGTCTCGCACGAGGACTCGAAGAAGCTCCTGCTCTACGCGCTCTTCTACCTCGGCGTCGAGGTGCTCTCGCGCGGGGCCGATCGGGAGCGGGTGCTCTCGGCGGTCCTCCTCGGCGGCGTCGCCCTCGCCGGCTTCATGGTCCTGCAGGACCTCTTTCTCGGCTACGACCAGCTGAGCCAGCGTCCGCCCGGCTTTCTCGGACACTACATGTCGGCATCCGGCGTGACGATGGGCGTGCTGCTCGTCGCCTCGGCGCGTCTCGTGCTCGGCCCGCGCACGGTTCCCAGGCCGCGCGACCTCGCCCTGCCCGCGCTCGTGCTCGCGGGGGTGGCCGGGGTGGCGGCGGCGGCCCTGGCCGGGCACGCGGTGATCGCGACACGCGTGTTCGTGCTGGCGGTGACGGTGCTCGCCGCCGCCCTCGCCCTCTCGCGCCACCCCGCCGCCCGCGCCGCGGAGGCGGCCCTCCCCTTCGTCTCCGCCCCGCTCGCCGTGTGGGCGCTCGTGGCCTCGCAGACCCGGAGCGCGTGGATCGGGGCCGTGCTGGGCCTGACCGTCGTCGCCGCCCTCCGCTCACCCCGCCTCCTCTGGGTGGTCCCCGCCGCCGTCGCCGCCGTGCTCGCCCTGCGCCCCGCGGCCGTCACCTCGCGCCTCACCCTCGGGGACGACAGCAGCCGCGATCGCCTGTTCATGTGGCAGGCGGGAATCGACATGGTGCTCGACCGGCCGGTCTTCGGCCAGGGGCCGGGGATGATCCTCTCGGCTTACCCGCGGTACCGCTGGCCCGAGGCCACGCACCCGATGCAGCCCCACCTGCACAACAACCTGCTCCAGGTCGCGGCCGAACGGGGGCTCCCCGCGCTCGCCTTCTTCCTGTGGTGGGCGATCGCCACCTTCCTGGCCGCGCTGCGGGAGGCCCGCCGGTGCGCGGCCGGGGCGCCGGGGCCGGGCTGGGCCGCCGGCGCCGCCCTCGCCGCCCTCGCCGCCGTCTTCGCGGCCGGGCTCTTCGAATACAATCTCGGCGACTCCGAGGTGCTGATGCTGGTGCTCCTCCTCACCGCGGTCCCGTTCGCCCTGCAGCCGGCGCGGCCGGCCGCGGCCTGACGCCTCGTGGCCGTCCTCCCCGTCACCCGCGCACGGACCCTCCTGCGCTCGATGCGAGGCCGCCGCGTCCTCGTGCTCGGCGACGTGATGCTGGACGAGTTCGTTTGGGGCCGCGTGTCGCGCATCTCGCCCGAGGCGCCGGTGCCCGTGGTGCAGGTGACGGGCCAGAGCTTCCACCTCGGCGGCGCCGGCAACGTGGCGGCCAACCTGCGCTCGCTGGGCGGCGCCGCGATGCTGGCCGGCGCCGTGGGCCGGGACACGGCCGGCGACCGCGTGCGAGAGGCCCTCGCGGCGGCGGGCGTCGAGCCGCGCCTCGTCGAGCTCGAGGGAGGCCGGCCTACGACCGTGAAGACGCGCATCGTGGCCCACGGCCAGCAGGTAGTGCGGGCCGACCGCGAGGACGCGGCCGACCTGCCGGCCCGCGCGGAGGCGGCGCTCGTCGAGGCGGTCCGCCGGCAGGTCGGCTCCTGCGACGCCCTCGTCGTCTCGGACTACCAGAAGGGCGTCGTCACCGCGTCCCTGCTGCGGCGCGTCCTGCCCCTCGCACGGCGCCACCGCGTCCCCGTGCTCGTGGACCCCAAGGTCCGCCACTTCCGGCTGTACCGCGGGGCCACGGTGGTGACCCCGAACCAGCTCGAGGCCGAGCAGGCGACCGGGCTGCGGCTGAGGGAGCCTCGGGACCTGGCCGCGGCCGGGCGCCGGATGCTGTCGCTCCTGGGGTGCCGAGCCGTCCTCGTGACCCGCGGCGAGCACGGCATGAGCCTCTTCGAGAGGGGCCGCCCCCCCTGCACGTGCCCACCGCCGCGCGGGAGGTCTTCGACGTGACCGGCGCCGGCGACACCGTGATCGCGACCATGGCCCTCGCCCTGGCCGCGGGAGCGAGCCTTCCCGAGGCGGCCGCTCTGGCCAACTGCGCCGCCGGCGTCGTCGTGGGAAAGGTCGGGACCGCGCAGGCCGCGCCCGAGGAGGTGCTGGCGGCGGCGCGCCTCGCGGCCCGCCGTCGACCGCGGGCCCGAGGAGGGTCCGCCGCGGTCAGTGGCGGAAGTGGCGGACGCCGCTGAAGACCATCGCGAGGCCGTGCTCGTCCGCCGCCGCGATCGTCTCCTCGTCGCGCACGGACCCCCCGGGCTGGATGATCGCGGTGGCCCCGGTCTTCGCGATCTCGTCGATGCCGTCGCGGAAAGGGAAGAAGGCGTCGGAGGCGACCACCGTCCCCGCCAGGGGGAGCACCGCCTTCTGCGCGGCGAAGCGGGCGGAGTCGACGCGGCTCATCTGGCCCGCCCCCACCCCCACCGTCTGCACGGCGTTCGCGTAGACGATCGCGTTCGACTTGACGTGCTTTACCACCGTCCAGGCGAAGAGGAGCGCGCCCCACTCCTCCTCCGAGGGGGCGCGCTTCGTCACCACCTCGCAGCGGTCGCGCTCGAGGCGGTGCAGGTCCCACTGCTGGGCGAGGAGCCCGCCCATCACCCGTCGCAGGTCGAACCCGCTCGCCTTGTGGATGCCGGTGGTGTCCATGTTCATGACGCGGAGGTTCGCCTTCTTCCCGAGGGCCTTGAGAGCCTCGCCCTCGAAGCCGGGAGCGATCACGGCCTCCACGAACTGGCCGGTCACCTTCTTCGCCGTCGCCGCGTCCACGCGCTCGTTGAAGGCGATGATGCCGCCGAAGGCCGAGGTCGGGTCGCAGGCCCACGCGCGCTCGTAGGCCTCGAGCGGAGAGGAGCCGAGGCCCGTGCCGCACGGGTTCGTGTGCTTGACGATGACGCAGGCCGGCTCGTCGATCTCGGTGACGAGCCGCCACGCGGCGTCGAGGTCGAGGATGTTGTTGAACGAGAGCTCCTTGCCCTGCATCTTGCGGGCCGCGGCCACGGAGTAGAGGGTCGAGCCCAGGTCGCTGTAGAAGGCCGCCCGCTGGTGCGGGTTCTCGCCGTAGCGCAGGTCCTGGACCTTCTCGAAGGTGAGGGCCAGGCGGTAGGGGAAGGTCTCGTCGTTCTCGGCGGGCACGTAGGCGCCCTCGCGCTCCTCGACCTGCGAGAAGTAGCCGGCGATCGCCGCCTCGTAGCGGCCGGTGTGGCGGAAGGCCTTCTGCGCGAAGAAGAGGCGGGTGGCGGCGTCGATGCCGCCCTCGCGATCGAGCTGCTCGAGCAGGAGGCCGTAGTCGGCGGGGTCCACGACCACGGCCACGTGTCGGAAGTTCTTGGCCGCCGCGCGCAGCATGGCGGGCCCGCCGACGTCCACGTTCTCGACCGCCTCGTCGAAGGAGCAGCCCTTCGCCACCTTGTCCTCGAACGGGTAGAGGTTCACGACCACCACGTCGATGGGCGCGATCTTGTGCTTCTCGAGGGCGGCCGCGTGCTCGGGCACGTCGCGCCGGGCGAGGATTCCCCCGTGGATCGCGGGGTGCAGGGTCTTCACCCGCCCGTCGAGGATCTCCGGGAATCCGGTGGCCTTCGAGACGCCGGTCACCTTCACCCCCGCACCATCGAGCTCGGCCGCGGTGCCGCCAGTGGAGAGGATCTCGAAGCCGCGCTCCTGGAGGCCGCGCGCAAGGTCCACGATCCCCTCCTTGCGGTACACGGACAGCAGCGCTCTCTTGGTCATGGGGCCTCCCGTGATGGGGGACGGCGGTCGTCGGCCAGGTCGCCCACGTGCGGCGCGACCTCGCGCGCGCGGGGCGGGCGGGTCACGTCGCCCCGCGCCTCGCGCCAGACGACGAGCCAGGTCGCGGCCGCCCCGGTGACCGCCCGCGAGTACGCGAGCGAGGAGACGGCCCACGCGGGCGAGCGGTAGTCGAGCCGGCGGTGGTCGACGACCTTCCCGCTGCGGAACAGCTCCTCCCGGATGACCGGCGCCTGCGGCCGGCTGCGCTCGAGCAGCGCCTGCCAGTAGGCCGGCAGGTCCTTCCGGGACAGCTTCAGGGCCTCGGGGTCGTCGAGCACGACCGGCATGCGGTCGAGGTTCGCCCCGAAGAGGGCGTAGTACTCGCGCGTCACCCCCGGCGGCCAGCCCTCGGGCCCGACCGCCAGGACGGGGTCGGAGAGGTCGGCCGGGATGCGGAGCAGGCCTCCCAGCCGGACGAGGCCCAGGCTCACCTGGCCTTCCCTGAGCAGCTCGGTCACCCGGTCGACCTGGGCCTCGAGCGCGGCCAGGGTCTGCGGCCGCAGCCGCCCGGTCGGCAGGTCCTGGGCGAGGGCGCGCGAGACTTCCGGCGGGAAGCGACGCAGCTCGTCGACGACCTCGGACTCGCGCTCGCCGAGCAGCCGGCTGAGCGAGCGGGGCAGGAGACGGCGGGCGTCACGCGAGAGCGCGGTCATCGTCTCCGCCGGCCAGGCCGCCGCCCACGGCGGAGCGGCGCAGAGGAGACCGACGAGGAGGAGGGCGGGCTTCCTTGGCCTCACTTCACGATCCGCGCCTTGAGCGAGACCTTGCCGCCCTTCGTCTCGAGCCGGAAGTCGACCGCGGCGGCCCCCTTCTCCGCCCGGATGCGGGCGGTCTGCTGGCCGATCAGGTCGCGGAAGCTCTCGAACGCGGGTGGGGGCCCCTCGCCCGCGCGCCGCCGCTCCTCCGCGAAGCGCTCGTAGAGAGCCTTCACGGAGGAGACGTCCGCCGACGGGTCGGCCACCCGGAACTCCCCCGGGCGGGCGCCGGGTCCGCCGGCGCGGGGCGCCGCGGGAGCCGGGCCGGCGGGAGCCGGCGGGGGCAGCTGGTCGGCGCGCAGACCGTGCAGCCCGAAGACCTTGCCCTCCTCGCGCGCCCGCAGCCGCTTCTGCCAGAGCTCGTTGAAGGTCGTGAAGCGGGCGCTCAGGCTCTGGTAGCGGAAGCGCTCGGCGTTGTTCCGGATGTCGGTGCCCGCGTGGCGCCGGATCAGAGTCTCCACCTGCGCCTGCAGCTCCGAGGGCGGCTTCCTCTCCGCGCCGTTGAAGAAGAGGTCCCACTTCACCTGTAGCTGGCGGAGCGCGACGTCGAGACGGTCGAGGTCCTCCGGGAGAGACACGCCTCAGGCCTCGCCGCCCACGAAGATCCAGAACAGGGGCAGCCACAGCTCGTGGGCGTACGGGACCTTCTTCCCGTCCACGAGCACCTCGGCGTCCGGCCGCTCCCGCAGGATCTCGAAGAGGTCCCGCGCCGCGCGCGCCTCGCCCGCGTCGAACGCAGCGTGGTGGCGCACTGCGTCCCGGCCCGGCTCCTCGCGGTAGACCGGCGAGCGGCGGGCCGCGGCTACCGCCCTCTCGTAGCCCGGTCCTTCGAACGCGGAGAAGCTCAGGCCGATCCGGAACGGCCGCGGCCGGCGGCCCGGGTAGAGCAGGTCGGCCATCTCGTCGGAGAGATGCGAGATGTCCTTCTCCTCCTTGGGGACCACGCGTGGCAGGCGATCCGCGAAGTCCGGCGGGCGGTCCCGACCCATAGGCGCGCAGGATACCACGCGCCGCGGCGCGGCGACCGCGGCCATCCCGGCGTCGTCTGCGTGTATATTTTTCCTTGATGCCTCCGACGACCGGCACCGACCCGCGCCGCCTGCTGCCGTCAGTCGACGAGGCGCTGCAGCAGCCCGAGTTGCACGCGCTCGTGGAAAACCACGGCCGCCCGGCCGTGCTGCGGGCGCTGCGCGCGTCGCTCGACGACCTGCGGCGCCGGGCCGCCGCGTCCGCCGCCGGACTCGAGGGGGCGCTCGCCCGCCTCGGCCGCGACGTGGCCGCGCGGGTCGAGGCGGCCGCTCAGCCCTCCCTCCGCCGCGTCATCAACGCGTCCGGCGTCGTCGTGCACACGAACCTCGGGCGAGCCCCCCTCTCCGCCGCGGCCGCCGCCCGCGTGGCGGAGATCGCCTCCTCGTACTCGAACCTCGAGTACGACCTCGAGAGGGGCGAGCGTGGCAACCGCGAGGCCCACGCCGAGTCGCGGCTGCGTGAGCTGCTCGGCGTCGAGGCCACGGTCGTCGTCAACAACTGCGCGGCCGCGGTGCTCCTCGCGGTCAACACCCTGGCCGAGGGACGCGACGTGCTCGTGAGCCGCGGCGAGCTCGTCGAGATCGGCGGCTCCTTCCGCATCCCCGACGTGCTCCGCAAGGGCGGGGCCCGCCTGCGGGAGGTCGGGACCACCAACCGCACGAGGCTCTCCGACTTCCGCGGGGCCCTGTCCCCGCAGACGGGGATGATCCTGAAGGTCCACCCCAGCAACTTCCGGATCGTGGGCTTCACCGAGCAGCCGACCCTCGGGGAGCTGACCGGCCTCGCCCGGGAGGCGGGGGTCCCGCTCGTCGAGGACCAGGGCAGCGGCCTGCTCGAGCCCCTCCCCGGCGGGCTCGCCGCCGAGGCGACGCTCGTCCAGTCCCTGCGGGACGGCGCCGACGTCGTGACCTTCAGCGGCGACAAGCTCCTCGGCGGCCCGCAGGCCGGCCTCGCGGCCGGCCTCGCGGCCTTCGTGGGGCCGATGCGGCGGAACCCCCTCTACCGCGCGCTGCGGGTCGACAAGATGGCCCTCGCGGCGCTCGACGCAACGCTGGTCGAGCACGAGGCCGGGCGCGCGGCGGGGCGGGTCCCGGTGCTGCGCATGATCCACGCCTCCCTCGACGAGGTGCGCGAGCGGGCCGCGGCCCTGGCCCGCTCGCTCGCCGACGCGGCCCCCGCCCTGAGGCCGGTACTCGTCGAGACCGAGTCCGCGGTGGGTGGGGGTGCTGCGCCCACGGTCGGCGTGCCCACCGTGGCGGTGGCGCTCGACCCCGGCCCCGCCGGTCCCGACCGGATGGCGGCGGCGCTGCGAAGGGGCTCCCCGCCAGTGGTCGCGCGCGTGTCGGAGGACCGGCTCCTCGTGGACCTGCGCACGGTGCTCCCGGGTGAGGAGGAGGCGCTCCTCGCCGCCCTCGTCGCCTCCGCCCGCGGATGAGACGGCGGGCGCTCGCGCTGGGCGCGCTCCTCCTGGCTGGGCCGGCCCCACCGAGCCCCGCCCAGGAGATCGTCCGGCGCGTCGGGCGGGTGACGTTCCGCGTGGACGTCACGCGGACCTTCCCGGGAGGTGTCGTCGTGGTGCGCATCGCCTCGCGGGCCCGCCTCGGGGGCGCGTGGGCGCTCCTCGACGGCCGCCGGGCGCCTTTCTACCCGGACCGCGGGGTCCTCCGGGCCCTCGTGCCGGTCGCGGCCGCCTCCGAGGCCGGGTCCGCCACCCTGGGCGTCGAGATCGCCGCCCGCGGCGGCGAGCAGCGCATCGCCATCCCGATCACGCTCGGTCCGCGCGTCTACCCGCCGCGGCACGTCTTTCTCGACGAGCGGCTCCGGGTCCTCCTCGCCCACCCGCAGGCCGCACGCGACGGCCGGCGACTGCTCGCGGTCCTGCGCACCGAGTCGAAGAGCCCGGCTCCCGGCCGGTTGCTGCCCCCGGTCGGCGCCATCGGCAGCGGCTTCGGGGAGCCGCGGACCCACACCGGCGCCGCCGAGGTCGAGGAGCTCGTGGACGCGCTGCAGGGAGAGCGGCACCGCGGCCTCGACTACGCCGTGCCGCCGGGCACGCCGGTCCGCGCCCCCGCGGCGGGCACCGTCCTCCTCGCGGGGCCGCTCGTGCTGTCCGGCCTGACGGTCGTGATCGACCACGGCCAGGGCGTCCTCAGCGTCCTCGAGCACCTCTCGCGGACGGACGTCCGCGCCGGCGATCCGGTGCCGGCCGCCGCCGTGGTCGGCCTCTCGGGGGACACGGGCCTCGCCCCGGCTCCCCTGCTGCAGTGGCGCGTCTACCTCCACGGCGTGGCCGTGGACCCGGCGGTGATCGGCCCCCTGCTCGGCTGAGGGAGCGGGGGCCGAGCCCGCCGCTACATCAAGCTGCGGGCGGCGATGCGGGCGAGGGCCAGGAGCGGGGCCGGCCACACGCCGAGGAGCAGCGTGAGGGCGGCGGACACGGCGAGGGCGAAGGTGGACGCGGGGGAGACCGCGGACCAGGTGTCCTCCCCCACCGGCTCGGCCATGTACATCGCCACCACCACCCGCAGGTAGTAGTAGGCCGAGACGACGCTCATGACGACGCCCACGAGCGCGAGCACGACCCAGCCGGCGGCCACCGCGGCGTTGAAGAGGTAGAACTTGCCCACGAAGCCGGCGGTGATCGGGATCCCGGTCAGCGAGACGAGGAAGACGGCGAGGGCGGCGGCCAGCGCCGGCCTCCGCTGGGCGAGCCCGGCCACGTCCCGCAGCGCGAGGGGCTCCCGGCCGTCCCGCGTGAGCGCAGCGATCGTGCCGAAGGCCCCCAGGTTCACCGCGGCGTAGGCCACCAGGTAGAAGAGCATCGCCTCGCCGGCCACCCGGGGCGCGGCCACGAACGCGCTGAGGAGGTACCCCGCGTGGGCGATCGAGGAGTAGGCCAGCATCCGCTTGAGGTTCGACTGGGCGAGGGCGGCGAGGTTGCCTACGATCATGGTGACGATCGCGAGGACCGCCACGAGCGGCCGCCACTGGGAGGCGAGCGCGGGCAGCGCCGAGTCGAAGACCCGCAGCAGGGCCCCGAAGGCCGCCGCCTTGACCCCCGCCGACATGAACGCGGTGACGGTGGTGGGCGCTCCCTCGTACACGTCGGGCGCCCACATGTGGAAGGGGACGCTCGCGACCTTGAAGCCGAAGCCCACGAGGAGGAGGGCGGTCCCGAGGATCGCGAGGGGCAGCGACGAGGGGGTGAGCATCCCCATCGCGCGCGCCACCTTCTCGAGCGAGGTGCTGCCGCTCGCCCCGTAGAGAAGCGCGATCCCGTACAGGAAGAACGCCGAGGCGAAGGCCCCGGTCACGAAGTACTTCAGGGCCGACTCCTGGCTCTCCGGCCGCCTGCGGTCCATGCCCGCCATCCCGTAGAGGGCGATCGACATGATCTCGAGGGCCACGAAGAGGGAGACGAGCTCGATGCTCGACACGAGCCCCAGCATGCCCACCACCGAGAAGAGCAGCAGCGCGTAGTACTCGCCCCGCTCGATCCCGCACGAGCGCAGGTAGGAGGGCGAGAGGAGCACGGTGACGGCGGCGACGCCGAGGATCAGGACGTGCAGGAAGAGCGAGAAGTCGTCGGCGGCCACGGCGCCCGCCATCACCGAGCCCCGGCCGGGGCCGGTCGCGAGGAGCCAGACGGAGACGAGCGCAGCGGCGAGACCGGCGAGCGACAGCGCGGCCGAGGGCGAGCTCTTGCCGCGGGGAGTGAAGGCCTGGGCGAGGAGCACCACGAGCCCGGTGACGGCGACGATCGCCGCGGGGGCGATGGGGCGGAGGTCGAGCACGGAGCCCATCATGGCCGCCCCCCAGTCACCGGTGCGGCCACCGGTCGCACCTCCTCCGCCGGGGCCGCCGCGGGGGCCGCGGTCGCCGCCCTCACCGGCCGCGTCCTCTCCCTCACCTGGAGCACGAGGGCGTCCACCGTGGGCTCGATGCGGCGGGTGAAGGCGGGGCTCGCGACGCCCATGACGATCGCCAGGACGACGAGCGGCACCAGCACCGCCGCCTCGCGGGCGGAGAGGTCGGGCAGCCCGAGGTTCTTCGGGTTCGTGACTTCGCCGTAGAAGACGCGCTTCACCATCCACAGCACGTAGCCGGCGGCGAGGATCACGCCGAGGGAGGCCACGACCACCATCCACCGGCTGAACGGCCAGGAGCCGACCAGGATCAGGAACTCGCCGACGAAGCCGTTGAAGCCGGGCACGCCGATCGAGGAGAGGCTGATCAGGAGGAAGACGGCGAAGTACCACGGCATGATCGCCTTGAGCCCGCCGAACTCCGAGATGAGCCGGGTGTGGCGCCGGTCGTAGAGCATCCCCACCAGGAAGAAGAGGGCCCCCGTCGAGATGCCGTGGTTGAGCATCTGGTACACCGCCCCCACCACCCCGGTGGTGGTGAAGGCCGCGATGCCGAGCATCACGAAGCCGAGGTGGGAGACCGAGGAGTAGGCCACCAGCTTCTTCAGGTCCGGCTGCACCAGGGAGACGAGCGCCCCGTAGACGATCCCGATCACGGCGAGGACGCCCACGAGCGGGGCGAAGCGCATGGCCGCGTCGGGGAAGAGCGGGATGGCCAGCCGCAGGAAGCCGTAGCCGCCCATCTTCAGCAGCACGCCGGCGAGGATGACCGAGCCGGCGGTCGGTGCCTCGACGTGCGCGTCGGGGAGCCAGGTGTGGAACGGCCACATCGGCACCTTGATCGCAAAGGCGAGGGCGCAGGCGAGGAAGAGCCACGTCTGCAGGGCGGGGTCGACCGGGGCGGCCACGAGCTTCGGGATGTCGAAGGTGCCGAGGCCGGCGTTCTTGTACAGGACCAGGAACGCGACGAGCATCAGCACGCTGCCGGCGAAGGTGTAGAGGAAGAACTTGACCGCCGCGTAGATGCGCCGCTCGTGGCCCCAGATCCCGATGAGGAAGTACATCGGGATGAGCATGGCCTCCCAGAACACGTAGAAGAGGAACAGGTCGAGGGCCACGAAGACCCCGACCATCCCCGCCTCGAGCAGCAGCATGAAGACGACGAACTCCCGCACCCGGCTCGTGATCGACTTCCACGACCCGAGCAGGCACAGCGGGGTCAGGAACGTGGTCAGGATCACGAGCCACAGCGACAGGCCGTCGATGCCGACGTGGTAGCCGATGCCCCAGGCCGGGATCCAGGGCCGCTGCTCGACGAACTGCAGCCCCGCCACGCTGCGGAAGCCCAGGACGAGGGTCAGGGACAGCGCGAAGGCGGCCCCGGAGACAGCGAGGCCGACGGTCTTCTGCAGCGACTCCGACTCGCGCCGGGTGAGGGCCACGAGCAAGGCCCCCGCCACCGGCAGGAAGATGAGCAGGCTCAGCAGGTGGGTGTTCACGGGGCTCATGACCACAGGAGGTAGGAGACGAGGGCGACCGCCCCCGCGAGGACGAGCAGCGCGTAGTGGCGGACGAAGCCGGTCTGCACGGGCCGCAGGCGCTCGGACCACCAGACGGCGATCCGCCCGGCCCCGTTCACCATGCCGTCGATCAGGCCCGCGTCCACGCGCTTCCACAGGAGCGAGTCGCTGCCGCCCACGACCGCGCGGCGGACGAAGCCGTTGTACACGTCGTCGAAGAAGTACTTCGCGCCGAAGAGGCGCAGCGCCGGCCGGAGCGGCCTCGCGAGCGAGGCCCGCAGGTCCGGCATGGAGAGGTAGAGGTACCAGGCGATCAGGATGCCGACGACGCCGGAGAGGGTGGCCACGACCGGCAGCCAGGCCACGTGGTGGGGCGCCTCCGCCGGGAGCCGGAGGACCGGCTGCACGACGTGCGGGATGCTGACGAACCCGGCGACGGCGGATCCGATCGCGAGGACGACGAGGGGTCCGAGCATCGACCACGGCGACTCGTGGAGGTGGTGCTCGGCTTCGGGGCTGCCGCGGAACTCGCCGAAGAACGTCAGGAACAGCAGCCGCGCCATGTAGGCGGCGGTGAGGAGCGCGGTGAACAGAGCGAGGCCGAAGAGGACCGTGTGGCCGGTGCCGAGCGTCTCGAGGAGGATCTCGTCCTTGCTGAAGAAGCCGGCCAGCGGCGGGATGCCGGCGATGGCGAGCGTCCCCACCAGGAAGGTCCAGAAGGTCCAGGGGATCTTCTTTCGGAGTCCTCCCATCTTCCTCATGTCCTGCTCGCCGGACATGGCGTGGATGACGGACCCCGAGCCGAGGAACAGGAGCGCCTTGAAGAACGCGTGGGTGTAGAGATGGAAGACGGCCACCCCGAAGGCCCCCACCCCGGCGGCGAGGAACATGAAGCCGAGCTGGCTCACCGTCGAGTACGCGAGCACGCGCTTGATGTCGGTCTGCACGATCGCGATCGTCCCCGCCATGAGGGCGGTGACGGTGCCCGTCACCGCCACGACCAGCATCGCCGTCTCCGACTGGTGATAGAGCGGCCCGAGGCGGGCCACCATGTAGACGCCCGCCGTCACCATCGTGGCGGCGTGGATGAGGGCCGAGACCGGGGTCGGGCCCTCCATGGCGTCCGGCAGCCAGACGTGGAGGGGGATCTGGGCGCTCTTGCCGGTCGCGCCCAGGAAGAGGAGGAGGCAGGCGACCGTCACCGGCCCCCACTCCCACAGCGCCTCCGGGGCGAGCGAGCCCGCGTTGTCCACGATGTCCACGAGGTCGAGGCTGCCGAAGGCGTGGTAGATGAAGACCATCCCCAGGATGAGCCCCACGTCGCCGATGCGGTTCACCACGAACGCCTTGAGGCCGGCGGCGGCGGCGCTGTCCCGCTTGTACCAGAACCCGATGAGCAGGTACGAGCAGAGCCCCACCCCCTCCCAGCCGACGAAAAGGAGGGGCAGGCTGCCGCCCAGCACGAGCAGCAGCATGAAGAACGTGAACAGGTTCAGGTAGGAGAAGAACGCGACCTGCTCGTCGTCGTGGGCCATGTAGCCCAGCGAGTAGACGTGGATGAGGGAGCCGACGCCGGTGACGACCAGCATCATGACGCACGAGAGCGGGTCCACCAGCAGGCTGAACGGCACCCGGAACCCGCCCGCCTCGATCCACTCGAAGCCCAGGTAGGGCTGGGAGAAGCGCAGGCCGTCCGGCCCTCCCACCAGCCCGTAGAGCCGCACGGTCGTCCACGCGGCGAGGACGAAAGCCCCGATCACGGTGGCGCACGCGAGCCAGCCGGCGCCCCGGTCTTCCTTGTCCCGCTTGATCCAGTCGCCGAACAGCGAGAGGACCACGAACCCCCCGAGGGGCAGGAGCAGGATGGCGAAGGGCAGGACGTTCAGAACGCGATCCTCGAACACGGTCCTACCCCTTCATCAGGTTGAACGCGTCCACGTCCAGCGTGTCGCGGTGGCGGTGGAGCGCGATCACGATGGCGAGGCCGACGGCGGCCTCGGCCGCCGCGACCACCATCACGAAGAAGACGAGCACCTGCCCGTCGAGGGTGCCCGCGGCGCGGCTGAAGGCCACGAAGGCCAGGTTCACGCCGTTGAGCATCAGCTCCACGCACATGAGGACGGTGATCACGTTGCGGCGCAGGAAGACCCCCAGCGTGCCCAGGGCGAAGAGGACGAGGCTCAGCAGGACCGCGTGGTGGACGAACGAGGAGGGGTGGTCCATGGCCCTAGAGCTCCTTCTTGGCCAGCACCACCGCCCCCACGAGGGCGGCGAGGATGAGGATCGAAGTGGCCTCGAAGACGTAGAGGAAGTGCGGCGAGAAGAGGATCTCCGCCATCTTCCGGGTGGAGGCGTCGAAGCCGGGAGCGGGCCCGGGCTCGCCGCGCATGAGCACCGCGCCCGCCTGCAGGACGAGCAGGGTGACGAGAGCGAGCGCCACGCCCCGCAGGGTGCGGCCCCCGCGCAGGGGCGTGTCCTCCTCGCTCTTCACGTTGAGGAGCATGAGGACGAAGAGGAACAGCACCATGATCGCGCCGGCGTAGACGATCACCTGCAGCACGGCGATGAACGGCGAGCCGAGCAGGGCGAAGATCACGCTCATCGAGCACAGGGTCACGATGAGGGCGAAGGCCGAGGTCATCGGGTTGCGCTGGGCGATGACCACCACCGCGGAGACGACGGCGATCACGGCGAAGACGTAGAAGATGATGGCGTCCATGTTCACCGCCCCGCGAGGGCGACGCCGGTGGCGGTGATCAGGATCCACACCGCGGCCACCGGGACGAGCACCTTCCAGCCGAAGTTCATCAGCTGGTCGTAGCGGACGCGGGGCAGCGTCCCCCGCAGCCAGATGAAGACGAAGAGGACCAGGAAGACCTTGGCTCCCCACCAGACGAAGCCGGGGAGGCCCTCGAAAGGCAGGCCGGGGATCCCCGGGTGCCACCCGCCCAGGAAGAGGTTGGTGCCGAGCACCGAGACCGTGATCATGTTGATGTACTCGGCCATCTGTATGAGCGCGAAGCGCATCGACGAGTACTCGGTGTGGAAGCCGGCCACGAGCTCGGCTTCCCCCTCCGGGAGGTCGAACGGGATGCGCGCCACCTCGGCGGTGGCGGCCATGAAGTAGACGAGGAACGCCGGGAGCTGGACGAAGGCGTTCCACTTCCAGAACCACCCGGCCTGCGCGTTCACGATGTCCGTGATCTGGAAGGAGCCGGCGAGCATGATGACACCCACCCAGCTCAGGCCGAGGGCGAGCTCGTAGGAGAACATCTGGGCCGAGGAACGCAGGCCGCCGAGCAGCGTGTACTTGTTGTTGGCCGACCAGCCGGCGAGCACGATCCCGTAGACACCGAGGGCGGTGACCGCGAAGATGAAGAGGAGACCCACGTCGATGGCGGCGATCTGGAGCTGTACGGTGCGGCCCCGCAGCCACTCTGGCAGCAGGCCCCACGCGGGCAGGGTGAACGGCGGCCCGTAGGGCAGGACCGCGACCGCGAGCAGCGCGGTCGCGACGGCCACCACCGGGGCGGCGAGGAAGCCCCACTTGTTCGCCGCGGCCGGCATCACCTCCTCCTTGAAGAAGAGCTTGATGCCGTCGGCGATGGGCTGGAGGATCCCCCACGGCCCCGTGCGGTTCGGGCCGAGGCGGTACTGCATGAACGCGAGCGTCCTCCGCTCGATCCAGGTCATGACCGAGAACAGCAGGAGGAGGACCCCCACCACGACCGCAACCTTGACCGCGGCGAGGACGAGCTCCTGGACGGCCGGGGAGAGGCTCATGCGCTCACCCCGCTCTTCGCCAGCGCCTCCTCGAACGTCGGCGCCACCGTCTTCCAGCACTTCTTCTCGCGCACGTGGTACTCGAACTCAGCCCGGAACTTCCGCAGGGTGGACTGCGGGGGGGCGACGGCGGCGTCGCCGAAGGGGCACACCGTGTGGCCGGTGATCGAGTCGGTCAGCTTGTAGAGCAGGTCGAGGTCGGACATCTTCGCCTCCCCCGCCTCGATCCGCTCGAGCAGCCGCAGCATCCAGCCCGTGCCCTCGCGGCAGGGCGAGCACTTGCCGCACGACTCGTGCTTGTAGAAGTAGATGAGGTTCTTCGCCATCCACACCATGCAGGTCGAGTCGTCCATGACGATGGTGCCGGCGGAGCCGAGCATGGAGCCCGCCTTCGCCACCCCGTCGAAGTCCATGGCGACGTCGATCTCGGAGGCGGTGAGGACGGGGGTCGAGGAGCCGCCGGGGACGACCGCCTTGAGCTCGCGCCCGCCGCGGATCCCCTGGGCGTAGCCTTCCCCGTGGATGAGGTCGCGCAGCGTGACCCTGCCCATCGGCGCCTCGTAGCTGCCGGGGCGGTTCACGTGGCCGCTGATCGAGTAGAGCTTGGGGCCGCCGTTCTTCTCGGTGCCGAGGCTCGCGAACCACTCGGGGCCGCGGGTGAGGATGAGCGGCACGTTCACGAGGGTCTCGACGTTGTTGACGATGGTCGGGCAGCCGTAGAGCCCCACCACCGCCGGGAAGGGCGGCTTGATGCGGGGCTGGCCGCGCTTGCCCTCGAGCGACTCGATGAGAGCCGTCTCCTCGCCGCACTCGTACGAGCCCGCCCCGCGGTGGACGTGGATCTCGACGTCGATCCCGGTGCCGAGGATGTTCTTCCCGACGTAGCCCTTCGCGCGCGCCTCGGCGAGGGCACCCTCCAGCGTCCGCGCCCCTTCGTGGAACTCGCCGCGGATGTAGATGTAGGCGGCCTGCGAGCGAATCGCGTGGCAGCTCACGACCGTCGCCTCGATGAGGCGGTGGGGGTCGCGCTCGATGATGACCCGGTCCTTGTAGGTGCCGGGCTCGCTCTCGTCGGCGTTGACGCAGAGGTAGCGGGGCTTCGGGCTGTCCTTGGGGAGGAAGCTCCACTTCATCCCGGTCGGAAAGCCGGCCCCGCCGCGGCCGCGGAGGCTCGACTTCTTGACGGTCTCCACGATCTCCTCGGGCGGCAGCTTGAGCCACTCGCCGAGCCTCGCGTACCCGCCCGACGCCTCGTAGACGCCGATCGAGGTCGAGCTCTCCTTCCAGACGTTGGCGAAGAGGATGTGCTCGCCCGGGCTCTTCGGCCACTCGAAGCTGCGGCGGACCTTCTCCCCGGCGACGACCTTGTCGATGTCCGCCGCCGTCGCGTGCTCGAGCCACTCGCCGTTCACCTGCACGGCGGGAGCGCCGCCGCACGCGGCCAGGCACTCGACGCCCTTCACGGTGAACTTCCCGTCGGGCGTCGTCCCCCCGGGCGCGACGCCGAGGCGCTTGCAGGTGTGGGCGAGGAGCTCCTCCGCCCCGCCGAGGGCGCAGGAGAGGGTGGTGCAGATCTCGATGAGCGTCTTTCCCTCCGGCTTCAGCCGGAACATCGTGTAGAAGCTCGCCGTGTCGTGGACCTGGGCGGGCGAGAGGTCGAGCCGCTGCGCCACGTGCTCGATCGCCTCGCGGCTGATCCACCCCTCCTGCTCCTGCACGAGGTGCAGCGTCGGCAGCAGCGCCGAGCGCTTCACCGGGTAGCGCTTCACGATCTCGTCGAAGCGGGCCTTGTTCTCGGGAGTGAGCTGCATCGTGCCGTCCTGCCTACCAGTCGAGGGCGCCCGACTTCCAGGCGTAGACGAACCCTCCCCCGAGGAGCGCCATGAACACGGCCATCTCCACGAGGCCGAAGAGGCCGAGGTCCCTGAAGATGAGCGCCCACGGGTAGAGGAAGGCGGCGTCCACGTCGAGGAGGATGAAGATCATGCACACCAGGTAGAACTTGATCGGGAAGCGCTCGCGCGCCGTCCCGACGGGGGGCATGCCGCACTCGTAGGTCGCGAGCTTCGCCTCGCTCGGACGGGGCCGCCCGAAGAGGTGGGACATGAAGAGGGTGAAGACGCCAAAGCCGAGCGCGACCGCACCCAGGATCAGGATCGGGGCATAGCTGGGCATGAGATCCGGGGACCGCCGCAAGACCGCAAGGCGGTGAGCCGGCGAACTATAGCTTTGGCTCGAAGGGGGTGTCAACGCATCCCTCGGCGCACCCCGGCCGCGTCGGGCGCCGAGGGAATCTATCCGTTCCGCAAAGCCCCGGTGAACGCCCGAGGTCACCACCCTCGCCGTGTTCGGCGGAGCGGGCCTGGCCGCGGCCCAGGACGCTCGCGCCGCGATCGAAGCCACCGGCAAGCAGTTCATGGCGGCCGTCGCCCGCGGCGACGCGGCCGGCCTGGCGGCGCTCTACACCCGCGACGCGCAGGTCCTGCCCCCGGGGGGCGACTTCGCGAAAGGCACGGCGGCCATCCAGGCCGTCTTCCAGGGCTTCGTCGACGCGGGCCTCACGGACCTGGCGATCACGACACTCGAGGTCGAGCCGCACGGCGACACCGCGATCGAGGTCAACTCCTGGACGCTGAAGGCCAAGGGCGGCGCGGTCGTCGACCGCGGCAAGTCCATCGCCGTCTGGAAGAAGGAGGACGGCCGCTGGAAGCTGTACCGCGACATCTGGAACAGCAGCGTGCCGCCCAAGCCGTAGCCACGTCTGCCCCACCGCGGCCGGCGGGCCGGGTGTCACGTGCCCGCCGCCGCGGCCCGCGTATACTCGGTCCACCATGCGCCGAACGAAGATCGTGGCGACGGTGGGGCCGGCCTCGCGCAGCCCCGAGATGCTGGAGCGGCTCCTCCGGGCCGGGGTGAACGTGTTCCGGCTGAACTTCTCCCACGGGACCCACGACGAGCACCTCGAGGTCATCCACGCCGTCCGCGAGATCGGGTCCCGGCTCCACCGCCCGGTGGCCCTCCTCCAGGACCTCTCGGGTCCGAAGATCCGGACGGGCAGGGTCGCCGGCAACGGGGTGGAGCTCGTCAGGGGCGCGCGGATCGCCATCACCACCGACCCGTCCATCGAGGGAACGGCCGAGCTCATCTCGACGACGTACGAGCCGTTGCCGCGCGACGTGACGGGGGGCGAGCCGATCCTGCTCGACGACGGCAACCTGGAGCTGCGGGTCCTGGGGGTCGAGGGCGGGCGCGTCCTGTGCGAGGTGGTGGACGGCGGGGTGCTCCGCTCCAACAAGGGGATGAACCTGCCCGGGGTCGCGCTCTCCACCCCGGCCCTCACCGAGAAGGACCGGCGCGACCTCGTGTTCGGGGTCCAGCACCAGGTGGACTACGTGGCGCTGTCGTTCGTGCGGCGCGCCGAGGACGTCCTCGAGGCGAAGGAGATCGTCCGCTCGATGGGCGAGACGACCCCCGTGATCGCCAAGATCGAGAAGCCGCAGGCCGTCGAGAACCTCGAGGCGATCCTCGCCGCGGCCGACGGCGTGATGGTGGCGCGGGGGGACCTCGGGGTCGAGATCGGCACGGAGGACGTGCCGATCGTCCAGAAGCGAATCATCGCAATGGCCAACGCGGCGGGGAGGGTCGTGATCACCGCCACCCAGATGCTCGAGAGCATGATCGAGAACCCGCGGCCCACCCGGGCCGAGGCTTCCGACGTGGCCAACGCGATCCTCGACGGGACCGACGCCGTCATGCTGTCCGGCGAGAGCGCGGTCGGGAAGCACCCGGTCGGGGCGGTGGAGACGATGGCACGCATCGCCGACTACACCGAGGAGCACGGGATGGCCTCCATCCGGCCACGGCGCGCCGACACGAGGCGCGGCGACGCTCCCTCGCTCCCGGCCGGCCCCGGCACCCCGATCACCCGGAGCCTGACCCGCGTGGCCGCCACCGTGGCCGAGGAGCTCGGCTGCAAGATGATCGTGGCCTTCACCGAGTCCGGCCTCACCGCCCGCCTCGTCGCCGGCAACCGCCCGCGCGTCCCCGTGGTGGCCGTCACGCACGACGAGCGCGTCTACCGGCGCCTCGCGCTGTGGTGGGGCGTCGTGCCGATCAAGTCCGAGTTCGTGGAGAACACCGACGAGCTGCTGGCCCAGGGAGAGGAGCGCCTGAAGGCGCGCGGGCTCGTCGAGAAGGGGGACACCATCCTCATGCTCTCCGGCCACTCGATTGCGGCGGCGGCGACGAACATGCTCCGGGTCCACACGGTTTCATGAAGTCATCGATCCTCCGGCGGACGACGGGCCTGGCCGTTGCTGCCTCTGTGGCTCTCCTGCTCGTTGCCTGCTCGGGCAACCCGAAGCCGAAGGCCTACGCCTTCCCCCCGCCGGAGTCTCCGGCCGTCGGCACCGTCGTCGAGGGCATGGCCTCCTGGTACGGCCCCGGCTACGACGGGAAGAAGACGTCGAGCGGCGAGGTCTTCGACCAGGACGCGCTGACCGCGGCCCACGCCTACTGGGCCTTCGGCACGCGCGTCCGCGTGACGCTCCTCTCGACCAGCCGCAGCGTCGTCGTCCGCGTCAACGACCGCTTCCCCTCCCACAAGGGCCGCGCCATCGACCTCTCGCGGGGCGCGGCGAAGGCGATCGGCCTGATCGGCCCCGGCACCGGAACGGTGCGGCTCGAGGTCGTGGAGTAGCTCAGGGGCCGGACGGCGCCCGCGCCGTTTCCTGCGGGCGGGGCGGCCGCTTCGGCCGGTAGAGCTGGTACGGCCCGAGCTCCTTCCACGGCACGTAGCTCTCGTCGAGGCACTCGGGGACGCCGGGGATGTCGCGCAGGCGCCATTCCTCGACGACGAGCGCGAACATCCCCCGCCGGCAGTCCCCGACCAGGGTCGCCGGGTCCCAGAGCCCCGTCTTCGCGAGCAGCATCACGGCCCAGGGGTCCACCCAAACCCGTCGCTCGTTCACGACCAGGACGCTCATGTTCTCCGAGAGGATGGGGCCGTCGGCCGTCCTCACCGCCTCGTCGAGCTCGGCGAACGCGCGCGCCCGCTCGGGGGCCCGGATCGGCTGGGGGAGGCGCTTGAGGTCGCGGTCGACGAAGGTGGCGGCGACAGCGGCGAGGAGAAGGACGGCGGGCCAGAGCCGCCGGGCGACGGGCCGCGCCTCGACGAGCGCGCCGAGCGCGACCCCGGCCAGCAGGACCGTGGCGAGGAAGGGCTCGATGAAGTAGTTCTGCGCCGCCCCCTCCTTCGCGATCGTGCTGAGGGCGAAGAGGCTCGTGGGCCAGAACAGGGTGAGCACGAGGTTCGGCCCGCGCAGGAGCGCCCACGGCTGCAGGAGGAGGCCCGCGATCGCCAGGAGGACGAGCGGGCTCGACAGGAGGAGGAACTCCCGGTACCACCGCGCCATGTGGACGAGGTCGTAGCCGGCGGCGGCGGCGTAGGGGAACAGGTGCAGCCAGGCCTGCCCGCGGGTGGCGATGTTCATGGCCAGGAGCGCGCCCCCCACGGGCACGGCGAACGCGGCGATGGCCCGGGGCAGCTCGCGCCGCCTCGCCGGGTCGAGAAGCAGCGACGCCATCGCGGCGGCCGGGGCCACGAGCGTCGTCTGCCGCGTGTAGAAGCCGACGGCGAAGATCAGGAACGGCAGGTCGCGGCGGAAGCCGGGGCGGTCCCGGGCCCGGTCGAACGCGAGCAGGCCAGCCATCGTCAGCATCTGGGCCAGAAGGTCGATGCGGGCGGTGGCCGCCCACGTCTGCACGAACCAGGGAGCGAAAACGAGCAGCGCGAAGCCGGCGGCCATCCACGGCTCGCCGGCCCGCCGCCGGAGCAGCGCGAAGAGGAAGCCGGCGATGCCGAGGGTGGCGAGGAAGGAGATGAGCCGGGGCTGGAAGAGCGAGGGCCCGAAGACCTGGAAGCCGGGTGCGTTCACCAGCATGTAGACGGGGGCATAGTTGCTGAGCACCATGGGGTAGCGCTGCATGTCCCCGAAGAGCGTGCCGTCGCGGACCATCCTCTGGATGAGGGCGAGCACCTGCCCCTCGCCGTAGTCGGGGCTGAAGGGCGAGCGCAGGAAGCGGAAGGAGCTGAAGAGGAACTGCCAGAGGGCGAAGGCGAGGAGGGCGAAGGGGGCGGCAATCGCCAGGAGGCGGCCGCTCGAGGCTCTCACCGCGCGACCCTCTTCCGGTAGTCGCCGGCGCTGAAGTACTTCTCGAGCCAGACGTAGAAGATGATGAAGAGGTAGCGGCTCCCCATCTCCTTGATCTTCAGCTTGGCCTCGCCGGTTCGGCGGTTGCGCCAGGTGATGGGGATGACGGTCCAGCTGTAGCCCCGCACGATCGACTTCAGCGGCAGCTCGACCAGGATGTTGAAGTGGGGCGCGATGAGCGGCTGGCAGCCCTGGATCACGGTGCGGCGGTAGGCCTTGAAGGCGTTCGTCGTGTCGTTCAGGGGGACGCGGAAGAGGACCCGGATGAAGAGGTTGGCGAGGCGGTTCAGGCGGTACTTCACCCACGGGTAGTCGATGACGCCCCCGCCGTGGACGAAGCGGCTGCCGAAGACGCACTCCCAGCCCTCGTTGAGCGTCCGCCAGTAGCGCACGACGTCGCGGCAGTCGTCGCTCTCGTCGGCCATCATGATGGCGACCGCGTCCCCGGTCGCCGCGTCGAGCCCGTGGATGATGGCGCGCCCGATCCCGTGGGCGCCGGCGTTCTGGGTCGGCGCGAGCTCGGGGAGGTGCGCCTCGAGCTCCCGCAGGATCGCCCAGGTGCGATCGCTGCTGCCGTCGTCCACGACCACGATCTCGTGGGGGACGCCCTGCAGCTTGAGCTCGAGGTGGAGGTGCTCCACGGTCGAGGCGATGCAGCCCTCCTCGTTCCGCGCGGGGATGACGATCGAGAGCTTCGTCAGCCCGGGCAGGGACGGGTCCGGTCCGGTGGCCTGTCTCTTCATGGCCTCAGTCGGACCCGGTTCCGGAGGCCGCGGGGTCGGGCACGCGTGCCATCATGCGTGCGACCCTCGAGGCGGTCAAGCGCCCTCGCGAGGCGCCGAGGGCTCAGTCCAGGTCGCGGGGCAAGAGGCGGGGCCACCCCGCCCCGCGTCAACACCCGGCCCCAGCGGGGCTATGATCGGCTGTCGCGCCCGTAGCTCAACCGGATAGAGCGCCAGGCTTCGAACCTGGAGGTTGGGAGTTCGATCCTCTCCGGGCGCGCCAGCCCCGCCGCCGCTCAGGCGGCCACGCGCTGCAGAGCGCGGCGGGCGATCGTCCCGAGGATCCCGAGCACGGCCATCCCTCCGAGGACACCGGCCACGAGGAGCCACGGACCCCGGTGCCGGACGAAGGTCTGGATGTCCTCGGCGCCTGTCGCCGAGGCCGCGGCGGCGAGCGCGACGGCCACCGCGGTGCGGGGCAGCATGCCGAGGAGGGTGCCGGCCAGGAAGGCCGGCAGCGGCACGCCGGTGGTGGCCATCACCAGGTTCGTGAGGGCGAACGGGGAGTTCGGGGGGAGACGGAGCAGGGTGACGACCAGGAACGTCCGCCAGGGCCCCCGCCCGACGAGGGCGTCGCGGATCGCGCGCGCCTTGGCGTTGCCCTCGATCCGCTCGAGGACCCGGTCTCTCGACACCCGGCGCGCCACCGCGTAGCCGAGGGCTCCCCCGCCGGTGAAGCCCAGGAGCGCCGCGGGCAGCCCCGCCGAGAGTCCGAAGACCCAGCCTCCGAGGATCGACTGGGCGTAGGTCGGGAGGAAGCCCAGGCCGGCCCCGAGCACGAAGACGACGGTGTAGAGGGCGAGGCCGACCGGCCGGTGGTAGAGCAGCCAGTCCGATACCGGACCGAGGCTGGCCAGGAGCAGCGTGCCGCAGATGGCGGGCGCCGCCGTCCAGGCGAAGCCGAGGAGACCCGTGGGACCCAGAGCCCGGAACAGAGCAGAGGGGGAAGGCCGGGGCTCGGGCATGGAACGGCCATCATAGACCGCCTTCGACGAGGGCCCGGGAGGGGTGTCGGTCTCGACCGACTGGTCGAGGGCTCGACGGGATGGGCGTCCAGGCCCAACCGGCTCAGGCCGCCCTCGAGCAGGCCCTCCAGGACGAGCGGCGGGGCGAGGCGATGTACGCCCGGGTGCTGAAGGACCACGGGGAGGTCCGGCCGTTCTCGAACGTCGTCCGCGCGGAGCGGCGGCACGCGGAGCTCCTGGAGAACCTGCTTCAGGCGCGCAGCCTGGCCGTCCCCGTCTCGCCCGCCGGACTCGAGGTCCCCGCCTGCGCCAGCGTCAAGGAGGCCTGCGCCGCGGCCGTCGAGTTCGAGACGAAGAACGTGGCCCTCTACGATCGGCTGACCGCCGCGGGCTCCCTCCCGGAGGACGTGAAGCAGGTCTTCGACCACAACCGGATGGCGTCGGCCGAGCATCACGAGCCGGCCTTCGAGCGCTGCGCCGGCGTCGCCTCCGCGCGGGGGATGGGCCCCGGCGCGGGCCGCGGTCACGTGTGCCGCGCCGGGCACGGCGCGGGCCACCAGGGCCACGGCCGGATGTAGCTACGGCGCTCCGTACTTCTTGAGCTTGTAGCGCAGGTGCCGCTCGCTCATGCCGAGCGCGGCCGCGGCGCGTGTTTGCACGCCCCCGGCCTTCTCGAGGGCGTCGTAGATCAGCGCCTTCTCGAACGCCAGGACGCGCTCCGTGAACGACGCCTCCTCGCCCTTCACCTCGGGCTTGAGGCCGGCCAGGTGGAGCGGCAGGTCGGCGCTCGTGATCACGTCGCCGCGGGAGAGCACCACCGCGCGGTGCACGAGGTTCTCGAGCTCGCGCACGTTCCCCGGGTAGTCGTGCTTCAGGAGGAGGTCCATCGCCTCGCGCGAGACGCTGCGGGCCTTCCCCTCGTCGGCGAAGCGCCGCAGGAAGTGGTCGACGAGGAGCGGGATGTCCTCCTTCCGCTCGCGCAGCGGCGGCAGCGTGATCGCGACCACGTTCAGGCGGAAGAAGAGGTCCTCCCGGAAGTCCCCGGCCCGGGCCATCGCCTGGAGGTCCCGGTGGGTGGCGGCGACGAGGCGCACGTCCACCTTGATCGGCTTCGTGCCGCCGAGCCGCTCGAAGCTCTGCTCCTGCAGGACGCGGAGCAGCTTCACCTGCGTTCCGCGGGGGAGGTCGCCGATCTCGTCGAGGAAGAGCGTGCCGCCGTCGGCCAGCTCGAAGCGGCCGCGGTGCTCGCGGTCGGCGCCGGTGAAGGCTCCCCGCTCGTGGCCGAACAGCTCCGACTCGAGGAGCGTCTCCGGGAGCGCGGCCACGTTCACCGCCACGAGGGGAGCCCGCCGGCGCGGGCTCGCGTAGTGGATCGCCCGGGCGAGAAGCTCCTTCCCGGTCCCGCTCTCGCCGTGGATCAGGATGGTGGCCCGGCTCCCCGCGGCGCGGGCGGCCATGTTGATCGCCTCCTGCATCCCGGCGTTGGCGGTCTCGAGCCCGGCCAGCCGGTAGCGCGATTCCACCTGCTCGCGCAGCGCCCGGTTCTCGGAGACGAGCGCCCGGCGCTCGAGCGTGCGGACCACCAGGACCTCCAGCTCGTCGAGGTCCACCGGCTTGCCGAGGTAGTCGGCCGCCCCCCGCTTCATCGCGTCGACCGCGCTCGCCACCGTGCCGTAGGCGGTCATCACCACCACCGGCACCTCGGGGTTGACCCCGCGCACCGCGTCGAGGAGCTCGACGCCGGTCTTGCCCGGCATGCGCAGGTCGGTGAGGACGAGGTCCACCATGCGCGCCGCGACCACCGCGAGCGCCTCGTCGGCGGAAGAGGCGGCCTCCACCTCGTAACCGGCCTTGCGCAGGAAGCCGGCCAGCACCCGCCGCTGCGGCTCCTCGTCGTCCACCACCAGGATGAGCCGCTCAGCCACGAGTCTGCTCCTCCTCCCCGACGGGCAGGCGCACGGTCATGGTCGTGCCCGCGCCCGGCTGCGAGTCCACCTCGATCGTCCCCCCGTGGGCGGTCACGATCTGCTGCGTGACGGCGAGGCCCACGCCGGTCCCGTCCGCCTTGGTCGTGAAGTAGAGGTCGAAGATCCGAGGCAGGTGATCGGCCTCGATCCCGCGACCGGTGTCCCGCACCTCGAGCACGCGCTCGCCGCCCTCGCGCCGCGCGGCGAGGGAGACCCTGCCGCCCTCGGGCGTCGCCTGGACGGCGTTGCGGACGAGGTTGTCGAGGGCCTGCCGCAGCTGCGCGGGGTCCGCGACGGCGCTGCCCGCGACGGTGGACTCGACCTCGACGCGGACCCCGCGGGCCTCGGCGAGCGCGAGCGCCCGCTCGCCGACGTCGCGCACCAGCGCGTCGAGGTCGACTCTCTCCGGCGCGAGGCGCGGCGGCCGCGCGTACTCCAGGAACTGCTGGACGATGCGGTCGATCCGCTGGGTCTCCGCCGCCATGACGCCGAGCAGCTCCTCGAGCTCTTTGCGCTCGGGCCCCCCGGCCGGGGTCGAGCCCAGGAACTCGCGCCGGAGGCGCTGGGCCGTCATGCCGACGGCGTTCAGCGGGTTGCGCACCTCGTGGGCCACGGTCGAGGCGAGCTCGCCCATCGCGGCCAGGCGGTCGCGACGGCGCAGCGCCTCCTGCGCCCGGGCGTGCTTCTCGCTGAGGACGCCGTAGCGACGGCGCAGGCCGGCGAGGCCGAAGGCGAGCGCCACCAGGACGCCTGACGCCGCCACGGTGGCCACCAGACGAGAGAGCATGCGCCGCTCGACCCGCCGGACGCCGTCGAGGCGCATGCCGAGGCGCAGCCTCGCCGGTTCCCCCCCGGCGAGCGGCACGTCGCTCGCGAACTCGAGGACGGGCCGGCCGCCCACCGTGATCGTCCGCTCCCCGGGCCCCAAGGGCGCGTCTGCGGGCACCTCGCCGAAAGCGAGGCGTCCGTCCGTGTGCTCGAAGACCGTGAAGGCGATCTCGGGACTCCCGGCGGTGATCTCCCCCAGGAGCGACTCCAGCGACGCCGGCTTCTCGAGGGCGGCCACCTCGGTCGCGTCGACGGTCACGACGATGGCGCCGCCCCGCGGGCGCTTCACCCCGGCCGAGACTCGGTCGCCGCCCCAGCGCGACACGTGCGCGCCGGTCACCACCTCGTCCTTGCCCTCCTCGAGGATCTGACGGAGGACGGCTCCGCCACCGCCCGGGCCGCGGCCGCCGCCCCACCCTCGACCGCCGCCCGGGCCACCTCGGGGCGCGCCGCCACCGCCTGCCCAGCCGGCGCGCGGGCCGCTGGCCCCGGGCTCGCCCGAGACGACGTCCTCGCGCGAGCCGTCGGGGCCGAAGAGGGCGACGCGGAGGAGTGGCTCTCGCTGGCTCGTCTCCTGGACGGAGGCCGGCGTCAGCCTGCCCTCGCGGTCCAGCTCGGCGAGCGCCTGCGCCCGATCGAGCAGGCGCTCGCCGAGCTGCGCCGCGGCGAAGGCGGACGCCGAGCGGTTCGAGCGGGCAGCGGCGGCGACGGTGTCCTGCAGCGCGTGCGCCTGCTCGCGCAGCAGCCCCACGAGCTCGTCCCGCGTCGCGCGGTAGTCGAAGGAGACCAGCCCGACGAGGCCGAGGGCCACCGCGGTGGCGGTCAGGACGAGCAGCGTGCTGCGGCGAGAGGACGTCACGAGGTGGAGCTTAGACCATCACGCGCCGGCGAGGACCTGGACGAGGTCGTGCGGGCGCCGGCCGTGCGTCTCGGCGAGATCCTTCATCGCGGAGCCCGCGGAGGCCTCGATCCCCCGGGCGCGCAGGCGGGCGAGGCCCTCCTCGAGCGGGATGTCGAGCTGCTCGCAGACCTCGCCCACCGTCTTGCTCCCGTAGCCGCCCCCGGCCGGGATCTCCTTCGGCTTCTCCTGCCCCTTGAGCTCGACCCATACGTCCCGGGGTGTGAGCCCGTGGGCGGAGGCCAGGGCCGCGATCGTGACTTGCGGCCCCGCGCCCGTGAGGCCCGCCGCCTCGAGGTTGCCGAGGACGCGATCGAGCGGGATCTGGGTCGTCGCCGCGAGACGCTCGAGCGTGAGGAGCTCGGCATGGGGAACGGGCGGCTCGCCCCCCCCGGCCGACCACGACGACTTGACCCGCTCGCCGAGGACCATGACCGAAGAGAAGGGTGGCAGGTCCGCGAGGGTGAGCCCGGCCACCGCCAGGACGCCGACCGTGGCGAAGGCCAGCTCGCGCCGCAGGCGGAAGCCCTCGGCGAGACGCGTGCGGACGTAGAACAGCAGGGCACGCCAGTTGAACCAGAGGTGGAACGCCCCCGCCAGCGCGAAGAGCAGGGCGAAGACCGTGTGCAGGGCCTGCCAGCCCGGCCGGTCCAGAGCGCCCAGCGTCCAGCGGGACCAGTTCGCGACCCGCCCCGGGGGGGCGATGTACAGCACGATCCCCGAGGCCGCGAGAAGCAGGAAGCACAGCGCCACGGTGAGGGTCACGAGGGCCCGCCAGTTGAAGCGGGCGAGGGCGTTCCGGGTCATGGCTCCTCCTACTGGCAGCGCTCGAAGGCCGGGAGGTGGCTCTCGAGCGACGCAGCCTGCAGGTTGGTGAAGACGTTGCGGACGTCCTGCGGGATGTCGGTGCGCTGCAGGTAGGTCACGTAGAAGGCCGCGTCCTCCTTCTCGGCCGCGAGGCCGGCAGCGCACGCGAGGGTCACCGAGCCGAAGAGCGGGAAGCTCGCCGGCGTCCAGGTGCTCGCCGGTGGCGTCATCTGACGCCGCGTGAAGAGCTGCTGCAGGGCCCCCACGTGGCGAGCCTCGGACTCGGCGATCAGGGCGAACGGCACGGTGTCGGGGCCGAATGTCGCGAGGACACTCCGGTAGAGCATCTCGGCCTTGTATTCCTCCTGGAGGGCAAGGGCGAGGAGCGTCGCGACGTCGGCGGGGTCGGGCCCGACCGGGCCCGTGCACGCGTTACCGCACAGCCCGTCGCCCGGCCCGGGGCCGTAACCGCTGCCGCCGTTGCCGCCGCCACCGTTGGCTGGACCGGGACCGTAGCCGCTACCGGTGCCGGGACCCGGGCCCTGGCCGGTTCCGTCGCAATCGTTCGTGCACGTCCCGCTCCCGGGCGAGGGCGCGGGGCTGGGCGGCGCCCCGGGGCCGTTGCCGGAACTCGTGAACGAGCCGCTGTCACCCGTGAGCGTGGTCGTCGCCGCGCCCGGTGAAAGGTCCCCGCCACCGCACGCGGCGAGGGCCAGGGTCCCGCCGATCACCGCGAACGCCAGGAACCGTGAAGATGCCTGCATTTGCCGTCCTCCTTGGGTCCTTCCCATGAGTCGAGCCCGGCCGCTCGGGCCGGGTCACGGCGGATGGAAGAGCAAGGGAGGGGCCAGCCGCAGCGCCGTGGGGGGCACCCCGAGAAGTCACACCAGAAGAGGAACTTGTGCCCGCCGGCCGCGTGGAGGCGTGACGGGCGTCACCCTTCAGCTCGACCGGATGGTCGATGCCCTCGCCGGGATCGTCGAGGGTCGGCACCGTCCCGGCAAAAGCAGAAGGGGCCTCGTCTTGCAACGAGGCCCCGGTATCAAGCTGAGTGTCGGGTTGTCTCAGGCTGTCGTCTCAGGCTGTGGTGTCAGGTTGCTCCAAGCTGTGTGTCTGGTTGTCGATCGCGATGATGGCGTCAGTATACACCGAATCGCCCGCCCGAGGGGAAGGCGAGGCCGCCCTTGGCGCTATACTTCGTTGTTTCGTCTCGATGAGCCCCTCCCTCCGATGAGCGACACCGCCCGGCGCGTCTACTCGGCGCGGCGCTTCCGCCTCGTGGTCCTCCTGCTGGCGCTCGTCTTCCTGCCCGTCGTCGTCGGCACGTCCCTGCTCATCTACCAGTACCTGCGCTTCAGCGTGCTCGTCGAGCAGCGCCTCACCGGCGAGAAGGGCCGGATGCCGTCGCGGGTCTACGCCCGGCCGCTCGTCCTGCGGCCCGGCCTCGTCCTCGCCCCGGACGGCCTCGTGAAGCTGCTGAACGGGCTGCGCTACGCCCAGCGCGACGCGGGCCCGGCGGCGGCGGGCGAGTTCTCCGCTTCCGGCGCGGGGGTCACGCTCTTCCCACGCCCGGTCGACTCCGGCGCGACGGAGCCGATCCTCGTCTCGTTCGCGACCGACAAGCAGGGGGTGACGCGGGTCAAGGACATCCGCGGCGAGGGGTCGAAGAAGCGCTACCCCGAGCAGGCCCTCGAGCCCGAGCTCGTCACCTACCTGTTCGACGAGGACCGCGAGAAACGCCGTCGCGTGCGCTTCGAGGAGCTGCCCGACCACCTGGTGAAGGCGGTGCTCGCCATCGAGGACCGCCGCTTCTTCAGCCACCCCGGCCTCGACCCCATCGCCCTCGCTGCTCGGGCCCTGCGCAACCTCCGCTCCGACAGCGCGATTCCCTACGGCGGCAGCACGATCACCCAGCAGCTCTGCAAGAACTTCTTCCTCACCCCGGAGCGGACGTATCGGCGCAAGGCACAGGAGGCCCTCCTCGCCTTCGTCCTCGAGCGACGGGCCACGAAGCAGGAGATCCTCGAGCTCTACCTCAACGACGTCTACCTGGGCCAGTCGGGCTCCTTCGGCATCAACGGCGTGGGCGAGGCGGCCCGGATCTACTTCCGCAAGGACGTGGCCAACCTCACCCTGCCGGAGTCGGCGCTGCTCGCCGGCATGATCCAGTCGCCCAACCCCTACAACCCGTTCCGCCACGAGCAGCGCGCGACCGAGCGCAGGAACGAGGTGATCCGGGCCATGCACGACGCCGGCTTCATCGACCGGCCGACCATGGAGACCACTCTCGCCGCGCCCCTCCTCGTCGAGCCGCCGAGCGTCGACACCGCCGACGCCCCCTACTTCGTGGACCTCGTGCGCCGCCAGCTGGCCCAGCGCTACGACCCGAAGGACCTCACCACCCAGAACCTCTCGATCTACACGAGCCTCGACCTGCACCTGCAGGGCCTCGCCCAGCAGGCCCTCGAGCGCGGGCTCGACCGGGTCCAGGAGCTCATCAAGAAGCGCACGACCGCGACGGTGCAGGGCAGCGTCATCGCCATCGAGCCGGCGAGCGGCAAGGTGGTGGCGCTCGTGGGCGGCCGTTCCTACGGCCGCAGCCAGTACAACCGCGTGATGGAGGCCCGCCGCCAGCCGGGCTCGACCTTCAAGCCCTTCGTGTACCTCGCGGCCTTCGAGGCCACGTTCGACGACCCGAGCCTGCCCCCCATCACGCCGGCCACCGTCGTCGACGACGCACCGTCCGTCTTCTTCTACGAGGACAAGGAGTACATCCCGACCAACTACGAGGACGAGTACCACGGGCCGGTCACGCTGCGCCGGGCGCTCGCGATGAGCATGAACGTGGCCACCGTGAAGGTGGCGGAGATGGTCGGCTTCGAGCGGGTCGCGGACCTCTGGTCGAAGAAGCTGGGGATCGGCGCGCCGATCCAGCCTTACCCCGCGGTCGCCCTGGGCTCGTTCGAGGCGACGCCCTTCGAGATGGCGACCGCTTACAACGTGCTGGCGAACGGCGGGCTCAAGGTCGAGCCCGTCACCATCCTCCAGGTGGCCGACGACCGCAGCCGGGTGCTCGAGCAGCACCGCGCCGCGGTGCCGGAGCGGGTCGTCCGGGAGGAGTCCGCCTTCCTCGTCACCGACATGCTCCGCAGCGTCCTCAACGAGGGGACCGCCGCCGGGTCGCGCGGGATGGGGTTCACCGCGGACGCCGCGGGCAAGACGGGGACGACGAACGACTACCGCGACGCCTGGTTCGCGGGCTTCACCCCCGACCTGCTGTGCGTCGTCTGGGTGGGGTTCGACGACAACACGCCGGTGGGCCTCTCCGGGACGAGGGCCGCCCTCCCGATCTGGGTGAACTTCATGAACGCGGCGCTCAGCGGCCGGAAGCCCTCGCCCTTCCCCGCTCCGCCCGAGGGGATCGTCTTCGTCGACATCGACAAGGAGACGGGCCTCCTCGCCCGTCCGGGGTGCCCGAAGACCCGGTCCGAAGCCTTCGTGGCCGGCACGGAACCGCGAGAGCCCTGCGGCGTTCACTGAGCCTGTACTGTGTGGCCTATGTCACACATGCGTCAAACCTTGTGGGGGAAGTGAAAGAGGCTTGTTCGGGCCGCCACGAGGGGCGACAATCACCCCGTCGACTCGTCGGCTTTCGTCTCAAGGAAGGTCTAATGATCGTGTGCCTCAGACGTACCCCGGGTGCGGCCCTCGCCGCCGTCGGATTCATCTCCCTGCTGACCTTGTCCTGCGGCGGGGGCAGCTCCCCGGCCTCATCCACGCCCCCCAGGACCACCCCCGCCACGCCGGTGGCCACGCCGCCGCCCGTGTCCGGCGGCGGTGACAGCTTCAGCCAGCTGAACTGCCCCTTCGGCAAAGGCAACGTCAACGCCACCTGCGACCGCCGCTCGTCCGCGCTCCTCGACGACCTCGAGGCGGCGATGGACGCCCTCGTCAGGCAGAAGCCCCAGATCTTCGACCTGAACGACGAGTACGCTCCCGGGACGAGGGCCTACCGGGTCCTCGACAAGGTCGCCTTCGCGGAAGGCCTCGTCTTCAACCTGCGCGCGGCCGGCCTCTGCTCGGAGCGGGACGCGGACGATGCCCTCCTGGAGACCATCAAGGTCAAGAACTCGAGCGACTTCTCCGAGGACTTCGACGTGCTCCTCTCGAGCGGCCACATGCGGCGGGGAACCGGGGCGTACCGCCAGACCTGCAGCCCGTCCTCGTTCCCGGTCGAGCGCTCGGCGGAAGCGCCCCCCATCGGCAGCGGATGCTACAAGCCCTACCCGCCCGCGCCCTCGCGCCTGAAGTGCAAGGTGCACCTCAAGGGCCCGGATTTCTACACGCTCGACTCGACACCGCTCGTGGGCCCCGACCTCGAATACTGCGCCTCGGTCGGGTTCGTGGGCCAGAGCATCTGCCCCATGCGGCCGGAGGACGCCCCGGACCGGACCGCGTGCGAGAACTGGCGCGTCGGCAAGGCCAAGGACACGGGCCGCGCCGGCCCGACCTGGACGAAGGCGGACGGGAGCTACTGCACGGGCCCGGCGAGCGGCTGCGAAAACAGCCCCAACCAGTACCAGCTTTACACGTACAAGCCCGGAACCTACGTGGTGACCGCCGAGAACGGCGCGAACTGCACGGTCAGCTACTGAGGATGAAGGGCGAGAGAGAGTGCTCGTGTGCCCCCCGCGGGGGGGTAGTGTCGAGTTCCGGTCCGCTGTTTGTGGACGTTCGCAGGAGGTGGTTCCGTTGACGCTCGTGCACCGTATCCGGTTCGCCGTGACGCTTGTCGCCGCCGCCGGTCTTTCGTCGGCCCTGATCCTGTCTTGCGGGGGAGGCGGAGGGGGAAGCTCGCCCTCCACCCCGTCGACCCCGGCTCCCACCGCCCAGCCGACGGCCACCCCGCCCACCGGCGGGGGGGGCGTCGGGTCGTCCAGCTGCAGCCTCGGGAACGGCAGCCCGAACGCCGAGTGCTCCAAGGGCTCGGCCCGCTTCCTCGACGCCGTCTTCGTCGCCCAGGACGTGCTCGTCCAGCAGAAGCCCCAGATATTCGACAAGACGAACGAGGCGGGCGGCGGCACCGGGCAGTACCTCGTGCTCGACAAGGAGGCCTACCTCAACGGCCTGGTGTCCAACCTGGGGGCGGCGGGGTTCTGCGCGGAGCGCGACCCCGCGGACTACACCTACGAGCGGATCCTGGTCAAGAACGAGAACGGCTTCTCCGAGACCTACGACGTGCTCACGGCCACCGGCTACATGCGGCGCAGCGGCATCTACAAGGAGACCTGCACCCCGGCCTCGTTCCCCGTCGACCTCGGCGCCGAGGCGCCGCCCGCCGGCAGCGGCTGCGGCAAGCCCTACCCGCCTCCCATCTCGCGCTTCAACGTCAAGGTCCACGTCCCCGGGGGCGACCAGGCGGACCTCCTCGACACGACGCCGCTCGTCACCGACCCCGCGTACTGCGCCCTGATCGGTTACGGCGACCGCGCGAACTGCCCCGTCCGCATGGAGGGCAGCCCGGAGCGCGTGCCGTGCGAGGCCTGGGCGGTCGGGAATGCCCGCGACACGGGGAGGCCTGGGCCGACGTGGACGCGCGAGCCGGGCGGCATCCTGTGCACGGGGCCGGTCAGCGGCTGCTGGAACCACGAGTCGAACCAGTTCGCCCTCTACGCCCTCAAGGGGGGGATCTACCGCGTCACCGGGCGCAACGGGGCCTACGGCGAGTTGTTCGTCGACCGTACGCAGTAGCGGGCTCGGGTCTCGCCCGGCGGCCTTGACCCGCGCCGGGCGGGCCGATATTCTTTCAGTCCCTCGTACGGGCGCTTAACTCAGCGGTAGAGTGCCACCTTCACACGGTGGAAGTCGAAGGTTCGAATCCTTCAGCGCCCACCATGGGCCCCGACTTGCGGCCTCGGCCGCGTTCCCTCGAGCCGGAGATGACTGCGACACCCTCCGCCCCGGCCCATCCCCAGCGCGGCTACCGGTACTACGACCTCGTGATGGCGGCCTTCGTCACGGTGCTGCTGTGCGCGAACGTCATCGGGGCGGCCAAGGTGGCCGAGATCGGGGGATTCACCTTCGGCGCCGGCGTCCTCTTCTTCCCGATCAGCTACATCTTCGGGGACGTCCTCACGGAGGTGTACGGCTACGCCCGGGCCCGCAAGGTGGTCTGGGCGGGGTTCGGGGCGCTCGCCTTCGCCTCGTTCATGAGCTGGGCCATCCTCGCGTTCCCCCCGCCCCGGGCTGGCCGCACCAGCCCGCCTACGAGGTGGTCTTCGGCGTCCACGCCCCGGATCGTGCTGGCCTCGCTCGTCGCCTACTTCAGCGGCGAGTTCTGCAACTCCTACGTCCTCGCCAGGATGAAGATCTTCACCTCGGGCCGCCTGCTGTGGTGCCGCACGATCGGCTCCACGATCGTCGGCGAGGCGGTGGACTCGGCGGTCTTCTACCCCCTCGCCTTCCTCGGGGCGTGGGAGACGGACCTCGTCGTCCGCGTGATGCTGTCGAACTACCTGCTCAAGGTGCTGTGGGAGGTCGCCATGACCCCCGTCACCTACCGCGTCGTCAACTTCCTGAAGCGGGCCGAGAGCGAGGACTACTTCGACCGCCACACGGACTTCACGCCCTTCTCGCTGCAGACCTGACTCAGTCGAAGTCGGTCGGGCGGGAAGGGTCGGCGCGGTGGGCCCAGGCGAGCGCGACCTGGCCGGGAGTGGAGCGGTCGAGGTCGAGGGGGGGCAGCGCCTCGCGGGCGAAGAACCCCACCGCGTCGATCTCGTGACCGGTCGAAGGCTCGCCCCCCTCCAGCCGGCAGCCGATCAGCAGCTTGTACGTGTAGTCGACGGAGGGCGGGTGCTCGTGGCGGGACTTGTCGAGCACGGCCAGCACCTTCTCGGCGCGCACCCGGTAGCCGCTCTCCTCCAGCGTCTCGCGCTCGGCGGCGAGCGACGGCGTGTCCCCGGCGTCCGCCCAGCCCCCGGGGAACGTCCAGCGGCCGTTCCGGCGCTCGCGCACGAGCAGGAGCTCTTCCCCCCGGAAGACGACGGCGCGCACGTCCACCTTGGGGGTCGGGTAGCCGAGGCCGGCGGCGAAGGCCACTCTCACCTCGTCGGCCGGTGTCGAAAGGCCCGCCGACGCCATCTCCACCGCGATCTCCCGCAGCTCCGTGTAGCGCTCGATGTCGAACGGGTCGCGCGTGTAGGTCAGGCCCGTCTGGGCGATCGCCTGGATCCGCTGCGACCAGCGGAGCCAGGGAGGGCGCCGGTCGGGGCCCGCCGTCACTTCGACGCCGCCGCGGGGACGGGGAGGGAGAGCCGCTGCAGCTCGTCGTCGATCACCTGGGCGAAGGCCTCGAAGGGCTGGGCGCCGACGAGCGGCCGGCCGTTGACGAAGAACGCCGGCGTCCCGGAGACGCCGTAGCCCTGGCCGGCCGCGAGGTCTCCCTCCACGAGGCCGTCGTAGCGGCCCGAGTCGAGGCACTGGGCGAAGGCCGCGGCGTCGAGACCCAGCGTCGTCGCGTGGGCCTTGAGGTCGGCCACCTGCAGCTTCGCGGTGTTCTGCCACAGGAGGTCGTGCATCTCCCAGAACCGTCCCTGGTCCCCGGCGCACGCAGCGGCCTCCCCGGCCTTCTGCGCCTGCGCGTGGAAGTCGAGGGGGAAGTGGCGGAAGACCCAGCGGACCCGGTCGCCGTAGACCTCCCGCACCCGGGTCACGGTGGGACGGGCGCGCACGCAGTAGGGGCACTGGAAGTCCGAGAACTCGACGATCGTGACCGGCGCCTTCGAGTTGCCGCGCGACGGGGCGCTCCCCGCCTCGATGGGCACGCGGTAGGGCTCGAGGAGGACCTTCACCTCGTACTTCGCCCGCAGCTCGCGCGTGAGGGCGGCCCGCCGCTCGCTCTCGCGCTGCTGGGCGAGGCCCGCCTTGATCTGCTTGAGCGCGTCCGCCTCGGGCGTCGTCCCCATCCGCGCCTTGTTGGCCTCGTAGTAGGCCTTCGCGTCCGCGTCCGAGACCGCGGCCTTCGCCGTCACCTCGGACCCGTAGAGGGCCTCCGCGGTCACCCCCCGGGCCTCGGCCTCCTTCTCGATGAGGGCCTGGCCGACGAGGGCGTCGAGGGCCTGGCTGCGCAGCTGGTGCTCCCGCGCCCGCAGGTCCATGAGCTGGGCGCGCACGAGCTCGTCCACCTCCTGCGTCCCGATGGTCTTCCCCGCCACGATCGCGGCCGCGGCGGGCGCCGCCTTGTCCTGCGCCGCCGCGGCCCCCGCCAGCCCGAGGGCCAGCGCCGGTGCGACCCAGAGCCCGAACCGTCCCTTCATGCGCCTCCTTCCCCGGGAGGCGCCGCCTCGCCGGGTCGATGTTCCATTGCTGGTAACGCAGCCGCCCCCATTATCGCCGGTCGCGGTCGAGCCAGGCCTCGAGGCCCTGGGCGTTGAGCTCCACGTCGAGGGCCAGCAGCTCGCGCACCCGGCCGGCCGGCAACGGCGTGCCGTGCTCGGCCGCCCAGCCCAGGAACAGCTCCTCGACGCCGGCCCGGAGGCGGGCGGCCCGATCGGGGGCGCCGTCCTCCGCCCGGCCCAGCGCCACGAGCTCGCCGACCTGCCGCCGCAGCTCGGCGGCCAGCCGCTCGATCTCGGTGACTCGCGAGTAATGGGTCAGCAGCATCGCGGCCGGGCGGTAGCCGAGCAGGCGGTCGATCGAGCGAAGCAGCGCCTCGGGCTCGAACTGGACGGGGGTGGTGGTGGGCAGGATGAACGCCCCGCGTCCGCTCGCGAGCTCCCGATAGGAGAGGCCGAACGTGTCGCCGGTGAACATCGACCGCGAGGCCTCGTCCCAGACGCAGAGGTGGTGCCGGGCGTGGCCGGGCGTGTCGAGGAAGACGAGCGGACGCCCGCCGAGCTCGAGGGCGAACCCGTCGGGTGCCTCCACCACCCGCGATGCGTCCACGGGCACGAGCTGGCCGTAGTGGCGCCGCATGGCCTCTGCGCCGTAGACGGCACTCGCCCCCTCCCACAGCTTCGACGGGTCGACCATGTGCCTCGCGCCCCGGGGGTGGACCACCAGGCGGGCGCCGGGGAGGCGGCGCATCATCTCCCCCGCCCCGCCCGCGTGGTCGAGGTGGACGTGGGTGAGAATCACGTAGTCGACCGCCTCCGGCGGCAACCCCTTCGCCTCGAGCACCGCGAGGAGGCCGGGCGCCGAGTAGGTGGTGCCGACGTCGACGAAGGCCGCCCGGCCGTTCTCGACGACGAGGTGGCTCGCGGCGAAGAAGGGCCGGGTGAAGCCGGTGTCGATCGCGGTGAGGCCCCGCCCGAGGTCCTCGAAGGCCGGAAGGTCCATCCCCCATTCTGCCCCAGGCGGCGCCGACTTGGTCTAGGATGGGCGGGTGGCGGCAGAGGCGGCGCACCACACCTGGACGTGCCCCAGCTGCGGGCGGCGCGTGCCCCGGCGCTCAGAGACCTGCCACTGCGGGATGTCTCGCGCGCGGGCGGATGAGCTGGCCGCGGCCGCCCCGGCAAGCGCCCCGGACCGCCCTCGGCAATCGCGCGTGCCGGCGGGCCGCCGCGAGATCCTGGCCGCGATGCCCCGGGACGTGAAGGCGCTCCTCGTCGTCGCGGCGCTCGTGATGGTCGCGGGCCTGGGATGGCTCGCCTTCGCTCCCTCCGCGCCGCCCACCGCACCGGCCGTCCTCGGCTACGTGGACGCCCGCCCGACGCCGGTCCCGAAGCCGACGCCGACGCCCAGACCCCCCTTCAAGCTCCCCTGGTGGAAGTGAGCCCTTGAGAAACCCGAGAGCCTGGTCGTTCGCCGCCGCCGTCTTTCTCCTCCCCGGCGTGTGCCGGGGCGAGGATGCCGCCCTCGAGCGCGTGCGGCGCGTCCTCGCCGCCCACCCGGTGATCGACGGTCACAACGACCTGCCCTGGGCCATCCGCGAGAACGCGGCTTTGCCGCGCGACGTCGTCGCCTACGACCTGCGCTCCCGCACCCCGGGCGCCACCGACCTCGAGCGGCTGCGCGAGGGCGGCGTCGGCGGCCAGTTCTGGTCGGTCTACATCCCGGGGGAGCTTCCGGGGGGCTTCGCCCGGACGCAGCTCGAGCAGATCGACATCGCCCTCCGGGTGATCGCCCGCTACCCGGACCGCCTCGCCCTCGCCACGACCGCCGACGAGGTGGAGCGGGCGATGCGGTCGGGGCGGGTCGCCTCGCTCCTCGGCGTCGAGGGCGGCCACGCGATCGAGAGCTCGCTCGGGGCGCTCCGGGCCTACTTCGACCTCGGCGTGCGGTACATGACGCTCACCCACAACGTGACCCTCGACTGGGCCGACGCCGCCGGCGACACGCACCGCCACGGCGGGCTCACCCGCTTTGGCGAGGAGGTCGTGCGCGAGATGAACCGCCTCGGCATGCTGGTGGACCTCTCCCACGTCTCCGACGAGACGATGGAGGACGCGCTGCGGGTCTCCGAGGCGCCCGTCATCTTCTCCCACTCCTCGGCACGGGCGCTGTGCGACGTCCCGCGCAACGTGCCCGACGCCGTCCTCGCGCGGATGAAGGCGAACGGGGGCGTCGTGATGGTGACATTCGTGAACGCCTTCGTGTCGCCCGAGTTCTCGAAGGCGAGCGCACCGCTCTGGAAGGAGTACGAGGAGCGCACCCGCGGGGTCGCCGACCCCGCCGAGCGGCAGCGGATCGGGAAGGAGATCTCCTCCCGCATGCCGAAGATCACGGTCACGATCGCCCAGGTCGCGGACCACGTGGATCACGTCCGGAAGGTCGCGGGAGCGGACCACGTCGGGCTCGGGGGCGACTTCGACGGCAACGACGCGTGGCCGGAGGGCCTGTCCGACGTCTCCGGCTACCCGCGCCTGCTGGCCGAGCTCGCCCGCCGCGGCTGGAGCGACGAGGACCTCGGCAAGCTCGCGAGCGGGAACGTGCTTCGGGTGATGCGCCGGGCGGAGGAGGTGGCGCGGCGGCTCTCGGCGGAGCGGCCGGCCTCGACCGCCACGATCGAGGCCCTGGACGGGGTGCCCGCCCGACCCTAGCCGCCCCGTCCCGTCGCGGCAGTGCCCCGCGGCCTTGGAGTATAGTCGGGGGTCCGGAGGCCGCCGTGGTGGAGACGACCCTGAAAACGCTCATCGAACGGTTCCGCAGCAAGCCCGAGTGGCAGCACCCCGACCCCGCCGTCCGGGCCGAGGCCGTGCTCCGCCTCTCCGCCTCCGAGCGCGACCTCGTGCTCGCCCTCGCCCGCGAGGACGCCGACGCGCGGGTGCGCCGGGCGGCGGTGAAGAAGCTCTCCGACGCGGACGTCCTCGCCGGGATCGCCGGCGCGGATGCCGACCCTGCGGTGCGGGACGAGGCCGAGGGGCGCCTCGCCCACCTCGCCGTTCACGAGCACGACGAGGCGGCGGGACGGACGGCGGTGGCGGGCCTCAAGGACACGAGGCATCTCGCGGCGGTGGCGAAGGCCGCCGCGCTCCACGCGACGCGCGAGGCCGCGGTCCGGGCGCTCGGCGACCCGAAGACGCTGGCCTCGGTCGTGCGCGAGGCGGCGGACATTCCCACTCGCCTGCTCGCCCTCGGCCGGATCGAGGACGGCCCCACGCTCCTCGCCCTGGCCCTGAAGACCGAGCAGAAAGCCGTGGCCGTGGCCGCCGTGGACCGGCTCGCCGATCCCGAGGCCCTCCGGGCCGTCGCCCAGAAGGCGAAGGCGAGCGCGGCGGCGCGCCGCGCCCGGGCCCGCCTGGAGACGGGCGAGCCGGCCGCCCCCGCCCCAGCCTCCGCCCCCGCTCCGGTGCCGATCGACGACGAGGCCGAACGGCGGCTCTACGAGGAGGCCCGGGCCCGGCACGAGCAGGAGAGGGAGGAGCGCGCGCAGGCCACGGAGGCCCGCGCCGCGCTCGTCGCCGCTCTCAACGCCGCCTCCGGCGAGGGGATCGAGGCGGCGCTCGAGAACGCCCGCCAGGCGCGCGCGGCGCTGGCGCCGCTCGCCGGGACCGAGGGTGCTTTGCTCGACACGCGGATCGAGGAGGCCCTGGCCGCGGCCGAGGCGCGCCAGGCGGCCTGGCGGGCCGGGCTGGCGCGGCGCGAGCAGATCGCCCCGCTCGTCGAAGAGGTCGAGGCCCTGGCCGGGCAGGAGCTCGCGGCGGCCCGGACGGCCTTCCACGCGCTCGAGGCCCGGTGGCGCGAGGCGACGGCCGATGTCGATCTTCCCGAGCTGCGCGCGCGCTTCGAGGCGGCGGCGGCCGCGCTGCGAGCGCGGGGCGAGGCCGCCCGCGCCGAGCTGACGCAGAAGGACCAGCAGCACCTCGAGGAGCTGCTGCGGCTCGCCGACCGCGCGGAGGCCCTCGTGGCGCAGGGAGCCGAGGCGCCCCTGCGGGAGGCCGAGCCGGTCCTCCGCGAGATCCGGGACGCCCTCGACCACCCCGGCCACTTCCCCAGCCGCCGCGACCGCGAGGTCGCGGTCGCCCGCCTCGAGGCGGCGCGCAAGCACCTCTACCCGTTCGTCCAGCAGCTGCGCGAGGACGCCGAGTGGAAGCGCTGGGCGAACGTCACCGTCCAGGAAGAGCTGTGCGAGCAGGCCGAGGCCCTGCTCGGCGAGGAGGACCTGGAGAAGGCCGCCTCGGGCCTGCGCGAGCTCGACGCCCGGTGGAAGCAGGCCAAGGAGGCGCCCAAGGAGAAGGCCGAGGCGCTGTGGAAGCGCTTCAAGGCGGCGCGCGACCAGGTCAAGGCGCACACCGACGCCTTCTTCGCGAAGCAGGCCGAGGAGCTCGCGGAGAACCTGAAGAAGAAGGAGGCCCTCTGCGAGCGGGCGGAGGCCCTGGCGGAGTCGGCCGAGTGGACCCAGACGGCGGAGGAGCTGCGGAAGCTGCAGGCCGAGTGGAAGGCGGTCGGCCCGGTGCCGCGCGCGGTGTCGCAGCGGCTGTGGGAGCGGTTCCGCCGGCCGTGCGACCGCTTCTTCACGCGCTGGCAGGAGCACCGGAGCCAGCGCAGCCACGAGTGGGCGGACAACCTCGCGAAGAAGGAGGCCCTCTGCGAGCGGGCCGAGGCCATCCAGGACTCGACCGACTGGGAGTCGACCGCGGCGGAGCTCAAGCGCCTGCAGTCCGAGTGGCGGTCGATCGGCCCCGTCAAGAAGAGCCGCTCGGAGGCCGTCTGGCAGCGCTTCCGCGCCGCCTGCGACCGCTTCTTCGACCACTACAAGAACCGCGACGAGCACGCCCGGCTGGCGGCGCAGCAGGCGCGGGAGACGATCTGCACCGAGCTCGAGGCGTTGCTTCCGGCGGAGGGGGGGGCGGGCGAGCCACCCGCCGACCTGGTGTCGCGCCTGCAGACCGCACAGACCGCGTGGCGCCAGGCGGGGGGCCTTCCCCACGACCAGATGGCCGCTCTCGAGGAGCGCTTTTCCCGGGTCCGCGACCGGCTCGTGGAGACCTTCCCCGGCGCATTCGAGGGCACCGACCTCGACCCCGAGGCGAGCCGCCGCAAGGCCGAGAAGCTCCTGGCGCGGGTGGAGGGCCTGCTCGCGGAGCTCGCCCCCGGCGGCGGCGCGGCCCTGCCGCAGACCGCGGAGGAGCTCGCCGCCCGCCTGCGCGACGCGCTCGCCAGCAACACGATCGGCGGCCGGGCGGCGGTCGAGGCCAGGTGGCACTCGGCGTCCGTCGAGGTGGAGTCCGCGCAGGCCGCGTGGAAGCGCCTCGGGCCGGTGCCGGGGGCCGCGGGCCACGACCTGTCGGCCCGGTTCGAGCAGGCCTGCCGGCGCTTCCTGGAGCAGCGGCCGAAGCTGGAACGGCCGTACGGCGACGCGCCACGGCCGGGCGGCCGCCCCTCGCGGCCGCGGCCGGGCCGGTCCGAGAGGCGCTAGGGAGAGCGGGCCTCCGGTGCCGCCGCGGGCCCCCGCCGACGTCCTCGAGCTCTTCGTCCTGGCCCTGGTCGAGGGACCAGGACGTGCCCTGACCACAGGGCCGGGGCACGCCCCCGCCCCGGACGGGGCGCAGGTTCTCGCCACCTTCCGCAACGCGCGCGTGCTGGCCCCCTTTCCGCGGCGCGGGGGGGAGGCGGGCGCGCGCTGGCAGCGCATCATCCGCGCCCACGAGCGGACCCTCGCCGTCCTCGAGGGCCGCGCACGCGGGCGCGAGCTGCCCGGCGGGCGCGAGCTGCGGGAGCTCGGGCGCGACCTCTTCGAGACCCTGTTCCCGGGGGACGTGCGCAGGCTCTACGACACCGCGCGCGCGCTGCAGAAAGGCCGCGCGCTCCACGTGGTCTTCACCTCGATGCTCGACTGGGTGGCCGACAAGCCGTGGGAGCTCACCTTCGACCCGTCCCGCCGTGAGTTCCTCGCCACGTCCTCGGTGAGCTTCGTCCGCAACGCCTTCACGGCGGTTCCCGCCGAGGCCCCGCCGCGTGGCCGGGGTCCCCTGCGGATCCTGGCGGTCGTCTCCCAGCCGCGCGGGGCGGTGTCCCTCGACACGGCCACCGAGATGAAGGACCTCCGCCAGGCCTTCCGGTCCCTGTCGCGGGCCGGGCGGGCCGAGGTCGAGGTCCTCGAGAAGCCCACTCCCGGCCGCCTCCAGGGCCGCCTCGCCGCGGGCCGCGTCGACGTGCTGCACTTCGTGGGCCACGGCGACTTCGACGAGCGCTCGCGCGAGGGCTCGCTACTCCTCGAGGACGAGCGGGGGCGGCCCCGGCCCCTCGAGGCCGAGGCGCTGCGCACGATCCTGTGCGGCCGCGGCCTGCGCCTCGTCTTCCTCAACGCCTGCGAGACGGGGCGCGGCGGGCGCGTCGAGTGGAACCGCGGGATCGCACCGGCGCTCGTGGCCGCGGGGCTGCCCGCGGTCGTGGCCAACCAGTACTCGGTGCTCGACGCGGCCGCGACCGCCTTCGCCCGCGAGCTCTACGCCCAACTCGCCGGCGGCCGCTCCCTGGGCGACGCCGCCCGGGAGGCCCGGGTCGCGGTCGGCCGGGACCTCGGCCCGTCGCGGCTCGACTGGGCTGTCCCCGTCGTCTTCGCGCGCGACCCGCGCGAGACGCTGCGGTGAGGCGCTCGCTCGCCGGCGCCGCCCTGGTCGCGCTCGCGCTGCGCCTCGCCCTCGTCCTGGCGACGGATCGCGTCGAGGCGGACGTCAAGCGCTACCAGCGCGTGGCCCGTCACCTGCTCGACGTCTCCTGGAACCCGTACGAGACGAAGCACCTTTACCCCTACCCCCCGCCGTGGGCGGCGGCGGAGGCGACCGCGGAATGGCTCGCGCGCCGCGGGGTGGGCTCGTTCCCCGTCAACGTCAAGCTTCCGGTCGTTGCCGCCGACCTCCTGCTCGTGGCGCTCCTCGCCGCCGCCGCCCGCAGGGGCCGGGCCTCCCCCCTCGCTCCGTGGCTCTACGCCGTCCACCCGGTCAGCCTGCTCGTGACGGGCGTCCACGGCCAGTTCGACGCCGTCGCCCTCCTCTTCCTCCTGCTCGCGGTCGAGGCGCAGGCCGAGGACCGGCGCGACGCGTCCGCCCTCGCCCTCTCCGCCGCGATCGCGACCAAGTCGTTCCCGGTCCTGGCGCTGCCGCTCCTCGCCTGGGGCCGGGGGTGGCGGGAGGCGGCACGCTACGCGCTGCTCGCCCTCGGCCCCGGCGCTCTCCTCCTGCTACCCTTCGCGGTGGCCGACCCCGGCGCCCTCCGGCGAGAGCTGTTCGCCTACGCCGGAGTCGCCGACTTCGGCTGGACCGGGGTCCTGCGCGGGGCCGAGTGGCTCGCAACGGGCGACCTGACGCGGAGCGAGGCGCGCTTCTGGCCCCTGGCCTCGGCCGTCTCCAGGGGCCTCTTCCTCGCGGCCTGGGCCGCCCTGGTCTTCGCGAGGTGGGCCGGCCGGCTGCGTCTCCCTGCGGACCGGGCCGTCCTCGTCACCCTGCTGGCCTTCGCCTCGCTCTACGGGCTGCAGAGCGCGCAGTACCTGCTCTGGGCGGTCCCCCTGGGGCTGCTGCGCCCCGGCCGGCTCGCCTTGCTCCACGCGGTAGCGGCCTCCGCCGGCCTCGTCGGGTTCTACCTCCTCATGGCCCCCGGGGTCCTCCTGCCCGGGCCCCTGGAAGGCGACGCGGTGGCGCGCGCCGGGCGCCTCTGGATGGCGGGCGCTTCGGCCACGCTCTTCGTCTCCTTCGCCTGGCTCGTGGCGACGCTGCGCGAGGGCGCCTTGCGGGCCACGACGGACGCGAGCGCGCGCCCGTCGACCTCGCCCTCCCTCTGACGCACGACCTCGAGCGGGGCCACGAGCCGGGGCAGCTCGCCCGGAAGGAGCAGGTGATCGGGGCTCTTCGGGCGCCCGCGCCTCGCCTGGTCGACCGTGAACGTCTCGCAGAGCAGCACCCCGCCCGGCCTCAGCGCGCGGAAGAGCGACGGGAAGAGCGGGCGGTGCAGATAGTTGAAGACCAGGACGAGCTCCCACTCCTCCTCACCGAGGTCCACGTCGGCAGCCTCGAGGTCGACGACCGCCGCGTCGAGCGGCAGCTTGAGCCGCCGGGCGAGGGCGTTCAGCCAGCCCACCTGGCCCGGCTCGCGGTCCACCGCCCGGACCGGGTAGCCGGCGCTGGCGAGGAACAGCGCGTGACGGCCGCGGCCGCAGGCCACGTCGAGCGTCCTCGCGCCGCGGGGCGCCAGGAGCGCGTTCGAGAGGAGCCAGGAGGACGGCCCGGCGACCGCCGACGGCTCGTGCACGCGCGGCCCGACCCAGCGGGACATCCCGCCGGCCATGTTGAAGGCCTCGACCCCGGCCTCGGCGAGAAGGACGGCCGCCTGCCGCGAGCGCACGCCGTGCTCGCAGACCACGACGACGGGTCGGCCGTCGGCCAGGACGGCGGGGGCGGCGGCCACGAGCTCGAGCGGGAGGAGCAGGGCTCCGGGGATGTGGCCGAGCTCCTCGTGCTCGCGGGGCGTGCGCACGTCGAGGACCAGGGCCCCGCGCGCGAGGAGGCCGTCCACCTCGTCCGGCGACACGTTCTGGTGCGAGCGGGGCCCGCGGTCTATAGTGACGGGGAGCGTGGGCAAGGCGGACGGATCATAAGACCCGCGCAAGAGGGGCGAGCGTGCGCGGGATCACGGCGTCGAGGCAAGGAGCGTAGCCGTGGCCTTCCCGGTGCTCTTCGTCTCGCACGGCGCGCCGAGCGCGGCCCTCGACGACGACGCGTACACCCGGGCGCTCGGCGCGTGGGCGCGGGGACGGCCGAGGCCCCGCGCCATCGTCGTGGTCTCCGCCCACGCGGAGGCTCGCGGCCCGGTGCGCGTGAGCGCCGCCGCCCATCCTGCCCTCATCTACGACTTCTACGGCTTCCCCCCGGCCCTCTACGCGGTCCGCTACCCCGCGCCCGGCGCGCCGGACCTCGCCCGCGAGGTGGCGGACGCCTTTGCCGGGGCGTCGCTCGAGCCGGTGCTCGACGCGCAGCGGGGCTGGGACCACGGCGTGTGGGTCCCCCTGAGGCTCCTGTACCCCGCGGCGGACGTGCCCGTGGTCGAGGTCTCGCTGCCCGTGCCGCGCACGCCGACGAGTCTCATTGCCATGGGCGCGGCGCTCGCGCCGCTGCGAGAGCGGGGCGTCCTGCTCCTGGGCAGCGGGGGCGTCGTCCACAACCTGCACCGGCTGCACTGGGACGACGCCGACGCGCCGCCCGAGCCCTGGGCGGCGGCCTTCGGCGAGTGGGTCGACGAGCGGCTCGAGGCGAAAGACACCGACGCTCTCGCCGCCTACGCCGCGCGCGCGCCGCACGCGGCGCTCGCCGTGCCCACGAGCGAGCACTTCGACCCGATCTTCTTCGTCGTGGGCGCGCGCGACGGGCGCGACGGCGTCGAGAGCGTCTACCGGGGTTTCCGCTACGGGACCCTGTCCCTGCGCTGTTTCGCCCTGGCCGCGCCATGAGGGGCCGGACGACGGCCCCGAGTCCCCGGCGAGGCCTGCTGCTCTCCGCCCTCGTCTTCCCGGGCCTCGGCCAGCTCGTGACCGGCCACCCCTGGCGGGCCCTCGCCTTCGCCGGCTCGAGTGTCGCGCTGCTCGTGGCGGTGGTGCGGCGCGTGATCCGGGAGACCGATCGGCTCATGCCACCGGACCCCGCCGCGATCCTGGACCCCGCCCTCCCCTTCCGCCTGGTCGCCGAGGTCCACCGCGCCAACGCGTCGTTCTTCCTGTGGGCGACGCTCGGCATCGTCGCGATCTGGCTCGCCTCGATCGTGGACGCCTGGCTCTGCCCTCGCCGTCTTGACCATCATAACCCACTGGGTCATGATGGTCATGAGGAGGCCGGCCGGTGAGGAAGGCAGCAGCGGAGTCCGTGAACGTGGCGGAGGCGAAGAAGCGGCTCTCAGACCTGCTGGGGCGCGTGGCCTACGGGGGCGAGACGATCCTCATCACGCGCCGCGGTCGCCCCATGGCCCGGCTCGTCCCGCCGCGGCCGCCGGACGCCGGCGAGGGCCTGGCGGGGGTCCGGGGCTGGCTGGAGGACACGGACCCGTTCTTCGCTCGCGTCGACGAGGCGGTGGCGGCGCGGGCCGGGCACCGGCCCCGGGCGTACGCGCGGGGTCGGCGAGGGACCCGTTGAACGGCTACCTGCTCGACACCAACGTTCTTTCGGAGGTGATCAAGAAGCGGCCGGAGCCGGCGGTCCTGGCGCGCCTGCGCGAGGTCGCCCCCGGCTCCGTCTTCACCTCGGCGGTCTGCGTGACCGAGCTCCGCTACGGGGCGCGGCGTCGCCCCGGAACCGAGGTGCTGTGGGAGCGGATCGCGCGCGAGGTGCTGAGCCGCGTCCGCGTCCTGCCGTTCGGAGAGAGGGAAGCGCTCAGGGCCGGCGACCTCCTGGCCGACCTCGAGGCCGCGGGCCAGCCGATCGGGATCGAGGACGTGCTGATCGGCGCCACCGCGATCGCGGGTTCGCTGACGGTCGCGACCCGAAACGTCCGCCACTTCCGGCGGCTCCCGGGTCTTGCCGTCGAGTCCTGGTGGCCGGAAGGCTAAAGCTGCCGGGAGGGGACGAACGCCGTGGTGCGGCCGCCGATCGTCAGGTGCACGATCTTCTCGCCGCGGGCGGTGCGCGCCCCCGCCTCGCGACCCCACCGGTGGTGGAACAGCCAGGTCGGGGAAACCGGCTGTCGTCCGCCCCCACCGCCACCGCGCGGCGGACGATCGAGTGGAGCCGCGTGCGCAGGCGGGCCACCTCCGCCACGCCGAGCGAGGCCGCCCGCCGACGCGGGTCGACCGCAGCCTGGTAGAGGGCCTCGTCGGCGATCCAGTTCCCGACCCCGGCGAACAGCGCCTGGTCGAGCAGCACCGACTTGATCGGCCCCGCCCGGCGGGCGAGAAGGCCGGCGAGGGTGCGGGCCGGGGCAGCCCCTCCAGCACGTCGTAGCCGAGGCTCGCGAGCGGGTGCTCGACCTCGGGGTGGTCCTGCAGCCGGACCCGGCCGAGGCGCCGGGGATCGGTCATCGTGAGGCGCGAGCCGTCCTCCGTGGCGATCTCGACCTTCCAGAAGCGAGGTCGCGGGGCGGCGCCGCGGTCGATGTCGAAGGCGCCCGTCATGCCGAAGTGGAAGAGCGGCCACGGCCGGCGGTCGAGCTCCATCCACAGGTGCTTCCCCCGGCGGCGGACCCCGACGACCAGGCGGCCGCGCAGCGCGGCGGCGAAGCGGGCCGGGCGGAGGCCGCGGCAGACGATCGGGTCGGGGGCGAGCGTCGCCGCCGCGATCCGGCGGCCGCGGAGGGCGCTCTCGGCACGTCGGCGGGCGGTCTCGACCTCGGGCAGCTCGGGCACTCCCGCCAGCCTACCAGAGACGCCCTTGCGCGCGGGGCGACGGCGCGTATAGTAGGAGCACTGGTCCGGAGACTGAGCCATGGCCCTCCCGCGGTTCTGCTCCAGCTGTGCCGCTCCGTTGCCCTCACCGCCGCCCGTCATCTGCCCGGCGTGCGACACCAGCCACTGGCTCGACTCCAAGCCCTGCGCGGGGGCCCTCGTGACCCGGGATGGCCAGCTGCTCCTCGTGCGCCGCGCCCACGAGCCGTGGCGGGGCTCGTGGGACGTGCCGGGCGGCTTCTGCGGGCCGCGGGAGCACCCCGCCGACGCGGCGATGCGCGAGGTGCGGGAGGAGACCAGCCTCGTCGTGCGGGTGTCCGGTGTTCTCGGGATGTGGATCGACACCTACGCGCCCCGCGGTGACGGGGCGGAGAAGGTCACCTTGAACATCTACTTCCACGCGACGCCCGAAGGCCCGGCCGAGGCGCGGACCGACCCGAACGAGGTGGCGGAGATCCGCTGGTTCGCCGCGGACGAGCTGCCGGCCGAGACCGCCTTCCCGGGCCACCTCCCGGAGGTCCTGCACGCGTGGCGGGAGAGCCTCGCGCCGCCGCCGTGGCCGAGCGGGCCGGCATGGCGCCCCTCGACCTCCCGCAAGCCCGAATCCGTGGTCTGAGGCCCACCGCACGGGCCACCGGCCGAGCACGCCATGGACCAGGGCACCATCCAACTCGCCATACCCGTCTTCTTTCTCCTGATCGGGGTCGAGATCCTCGCCGCCCGGCTCCTCGAGCGGGACGTCTACCGCCTGTCCGACTCGGTCAACGACCTCTCCTGCGGCATCCTCCAGCAGCTCGCCGAGGTCTTCTTCAAGACCGCGCTCTTCGCGGGCTACGCCGGGCTCTTCGCGAGCCACCGCCTCTTCGACGTCCCGCCGGGTGCCGCCTGGGCCTGGGCCGCGTGCTTCCTCGGGGTGGACTTCCTCTACTACTGGTTCCACCGCTGGAGCCACGAGGTGAGCGCGGGCTGGGCGGCGCACGTCGTCCACCACCAGAGCGAGGAGTACAACCTGACGGTCGCCCTGCGGCAGGGGACCTTCCAGCCGGCCTTCTCGTGGGTCTTCTACCTCCCGCTCGCCGTCCTCGGCTTCCCGCCCCCGATGTTCCTCGCTGCCTCCTCCTTCAACACGCTCTACCAGTTCTGGATCCACACGCGGCTCATCGGACGGCTCGGGCCGCTCGAGTGGGTGCTGAACACGCCGTCGCACCACCGCGTCCACCACGGGCGCAACCCGCGCTACATCGACCGCAACCACGGCGGCACGCTCATCGTGTGGGACCGTCTCTTCGGGACCTTCGGCGCCGAGGGGGACGAGCCCGTCTACGGCATCACGAAGACCCTCGCGAGCTTCAACCCCCTCTGGGCCAACCTCCACTACTGGGTGGAGATGTGGGACGTGGCCCGGCGGGCGCGGCGACCCCTCGACAAGCTGCGGGTGCTCTGGAAGAGGCCGGGCTGGCGACCGGACGACCTGGGCGGCTACGTGGGCCCGAGCGAGGTGGACCGCCGAACGCACGTCCCGTACGAGGTACCGCTGCTCCTCGGCCTTCGGCTCTACGTGCTCGTGCAGTTCGCGCTCGTCAACGTGGCCACCGTCGCGTTCCTGTACCAGGCCGGCCGCCTCGGGCCCGGCGCCCGCGCCGCGGGGGCGCTTCTTCTCGCGTGGAGCCTGACCAGCCTCGGGGGCCTGCTGGATCGCCGGCCCTGGGCCGCCCCACTCGAGCTCGGCCGCCTGGGCGCGGTGCCGCTCGCGGCCTCCGCGTTGCCCCTGTCCCCCCCGGGGGCGCTGGCCGTGGGCGCCCTGGCCGCCGCATCGGCCCTGTGGCTCCTCCGGAGCCGGAAAAAGGGCCTTCCCCTCCCCGCGGTGTTGCGCTAGGATCCCCAGCACGCAGCCTGGCTGCGTAGGAGCGTCCTCCCGGACGAGGTCCGCGATGGTCACAGTTTGTGCCTGGTGCCAGAAGTACATGGGCTCCAAGGAGCCCCTCCACAACCCCGGCGTGAGTCACGGGATCTGTGACGACTGCATCGAGCGCGAGTCGCTCGGCGGCGCGCCGGTGCTGGTCGTGAGCCGCGACCGCTGCAGCGCGATCCCGATGCTGCAGACCCTGCTGCGCGGCGCGCCCGAGATCGCGATCGTGGTGGACCGCCGCTCGGACGAGCGGCGCGGCGGCAACGGAAGGGGAAACGGCCACGGCCGCCCGATCGCCTGGGTCTCGGACCGGCGCGCGACGGACCGGCGCCGGCGGCCGTCCTTCTACCTGGTCTGAGGGAACACCCGCGCGAACACCGCGTCCACGTGCGTGAGGTAGCGCTCGAGCCGGAAGACCTCCTCGACCTCGGCCTCGCTCAGGACACCCCGGACCTCGGGATCGGCGAGCACACGCTGGCGGAAGTCCCCCTCGCTCTTCCAGGCCTCCATGGCGTGCGACTGCACGACGCGGTAGGCGTCCTCCCTCCGCATGCCCTTGGCGGTCAGCTCCAGCAGCAGCTGGCCCGAGAACACGAGGCCCCGGCCGAGGTCGAGGTTGCGGCGCATGCGCGCCTCGTCCACGGCCATGCCTTTCACGATCCGCGTGAAGCGGGCCAGCATGTGGTCGAGGGCGAGGAAGCTGTCGGGGACGATCACGCGCTCGACCGAGGAGTGCGAGATGTCGCGCTCGTGCCAGAGGGCGATGTTCTCCAGCGAGGCGAGGGCGTTCGTGCGGACGAGCCGCGCGAGGCCGGCGACCTGCTCGCAGCCGACCGGGTTCCGCTTGTGGGGCATCGCGGAGGAGCCCTTCTGCCCCGAGCCGAACGGCTCCTCGACCTCGCGCACCTCGGTCTTCTGCAGGGCGCGGATCTCGGTCGCGAACTTCTCGAGGCTGGCCGCGACGAGGGCGAGAGTGGTCATGACCTCGGCGTGGCGGTCGCGCTGCAGGACCTGCGACGAGGCGGGGGCGGGCCGCAGCCCGAGCCTCGCGCACACCGCCTCCTCGACCTCGGGAGGCAGGTGCGAGAAGGTCCCGACCGCGCCCGAGAGCTTGCCCACCGCGATCGTGGCCCGGGCGCGGTCGAGGCGGCCCAGCTGTCGCTGCAGCTCCGCGTGCCACAGCGCCATCTTCAAGCCGAAGGTCATCGGCTCGGCGTGGACACCGTGGGTGCGCCCGATCATCGGAGCGTGCTTGTGGCGCAAGGCCCGCTCCCGCACCGCCTCCATGAGGTCGAGGAGGTCGGCGCGGACGAGGTCGCAGGCGTCCCGCATCAGGATCGCGAGGGCGGTATCCACGACGTCGGAGGACGTGAGGCCGTAGTGCAGCCACCGCCCCTCGGGGCCGACGCTCTCGGCCACGCAGGAGACGAAGGCGATCACGTCGTGCTGGACCTCCTTCTCGATCTCCTCGATGCGGGCCACGTCGAAGCGGGCCTTCGCCTTGATCGCGGCGAGGGCCTCCTTCGGCACGACGCCGCGCTCCACCAGGACCTCGGTGGCGGCGATCTCCACCTCGAGCCACGTGGCGAAGCGGTTCTCGTCCGACCACAGGCGGGCCATCTCCGGGCGCGAGTAGCGTGGGATCATGGAACCGACCTCAGCGGACGGGGCTAGCCTAGCACGCGGGGGCACGAGGTCGAGGCGGCGTAGTAGACTGCGTGCGCTTGCCGACTGCGGAGGACGGCTGAATGGAGGCGTACCGGCGTAAGCGCGGCGCGGACGGTAAGGAGCGGGTGGAGGTGCGGCTGCGGGGGACGCAGTTGCTCAACCACCCCATGTACAACCGCTCGACGGCGTTCACCCGCGACGAGCGTCGCGCTCTCGACCTCGAGGGCCTCCTGCCCGACGTGACGAGCACGATCGAGCAGCAGGCGCGGCGGGCCTACGGGAACATCGTCCGCAAGACCGAGCCCCTCGAGCGCTACATCGGCCTCGCCGCCATCCAGGACCGCAACGAGCACCTCTTCTACAAGGTGCTCGGGGACCACCTCGAGGAGTTTCTCCCCATCGTCTACACCCCGACCGTCGGCCATGCCTGCCAGCAGTACAGCCGGATCTTCCGGCGGGCGCGAGGCCTGTGGATCACGCCCGAGCACAAGGGCCGCATGACCGAGGTGCTGGCCAACGCCCCCTACGAGGACGTGCGGCTCATCGTGGTGACCGACAACGAGCGGATCCTCGGCCTCGGGGACCAGGGTGCGGGCGGCATGGGCATCCCGGTCGGCAAGCTCGCGATCTACGTCGCCGCGGCGGGCATCCACCCGGCGCAGACCCTTCCCGTCAGCCTCGACGTCGGCACCGACAACAAGGACCTGCTGGGCGACGACCTGTACATCGGCTGGCGCCAGCCGCGCCTGCGAGGCGAGGCCTACGACGCGGTGGTCGAAGAGTTCGTCCGCGCGGTGAAGCTGCGCTTCCCGAAGGCCCTCCTGCAGTGGGAGGACTTCAAGCAGTGGAACGCCTTCCGCCTGCTCGAGCGCTACCGGAAGGAGCTGACCTCGTTCAACGACGACATCCAGGGGACGGCCGCGGTGGCGGTGGCCGGCCTCTTCGCCGCCTCGCGCGCGGCCGGGCGGAAGCTCGCCGACGAGCGGATGGTCATCGCGGGAGCGGGGGCGGCCGGCGTGGGCATCGCGCGGCTCTTCCGCGGCGCGCTGCGGCGGGAGGGCATGAGCGGGGAGGCCCTGCGGCGCAGCGCGGCCATGCTCGACTCGAAGGGCCTCGTGGTCGACGCCAAGGACGAGTACCGGCAGGATCTCGCCTGGACCGGCGAGATGGCTTCGGCCCACGGCCTTCGCGCGGGCTCGCCCCTCCTCGACGTCGTGAACGCGGTGAAGCCGACCGGGCTCATCGGCGTGTCGGGGGTGCCCGGCCTCTTCTCCGAGGAGATCGTGCGGACGGTGGCGGCGCACGTCGAGCGCCCCGTCGTCTTCCCGCTCTCGAACCCCACGAGCTCGTCCGAGGCGCGGCCGGCGGACGTCATGGCCTGGACCGACGGGAGGGCCCTCATGGCCACCGGCAGCCCGTTCGAGCCGGTCGAGGTCGGCGGGCGGAAGGTCCGCATCGGCCAGGGCAACAACGCCTTCGTCTTCCCCGGCGTGGGCCTCGGCGTCCTCGTCTCCGAGGCACGCGAGGTGACGGACGGGATGTTCGCCGCGGCCGCCGACGCCCTCGCCGCGCAGCTGCCCGAGGAGGACCTGCGGGCCGGCGTTCTCTTCCCCCGGATCGCCGGCCTGCGCGCGGTCACCGCGCACGTGGCCGAGGCGGTCGTACGCCAGGCCGTGAGCGAGGGAGTCGCCCGCAGCGTGCCCGAGGACCCGGCCGCGGCCGTGGCCGCCGTCATGTGGGACCCGGCGTACCCGGCCATAGATGTAGCTTAGCTCCTGGGGTTGCCAGGGGGGCGGGATGCCCCCCTGGTTGGAAGGCCGGTCCGTGAGCCTCGTTCCGCAGGGCCTTGCGAAGGGCTTCGTAATCCTGCGTCGCGCGGTGCGGCCGCCCGGGCCCAGCGTCGTAGTCCTGCGCCATCGGGAGTAGCCGCCCGCGACGCCGACGGCTCCGCGCCGCTTCCTCTGAGATGGGGGGGCTCCGCCCCCCCATGCCCCCCGTGCCGGTTGTTACCGGCCGGCAGCCGCCGCGGCCGGCAGGTGGATCCGGACGCTGGTGCCCTTCCCCGGCGTGCTCTCGGCGCGGATGGTGCCGCCGTGCTCCTCGACGACCTGGCGGGCGATGGCGAGGCCGAGGCCGGTGCCCTTGACCTTCGTGGTGTAGTGCGGCTCGAAGATCCGCTCGACGTCCTCGACACCCGGGCCGTCGTCGTCCACCCGGATCGCGACGCCGCCGTCCTCCCGCGCCGTCCGCAGCCGCAGCTCGCCGCCCCCCTCCCCCATCGCCTCGAGCGCGTTGTTGATCACGTTCAGCAGCACGCGCTTGACCTGGTCGGCGTCCACGTCGACCTCGGGCACGTCGGGGGCGAGGTCCACGCGCACCTTGAGCCGCTCGAGCGGCGCCTGCGTGTAGGGCGAGAGGGCCTCGAGGACGAGCGCGTTCGGGTCGAGGCGCTCCGGGCGCATGGCGGGCAGCCTCGAGAAGCGCGAGAACTCGCCGATCAGCTGCTTGAGGTCGCGCACCGCCTCCAGGATCATGTCGATCGCGTTCGGGAAGAGATCCGCGAAGCGCGCCGGCTCCCGCCCCCACGCCGTCTTGAGCGTCTCCGCGGCCAGCCCCACCGGCGTCAGCGGGTTCTTGATCTCGTGGATGACGCGCTCGACCGCCTCCTTCCAGGCGGTGAGACGCTGGGTGGCCAGGATCTGCGTGAGGTCCTCGATCACCACGACGGTGCCGACCGGCCGCTCCTCCTCGCCGCGCAGGGCGGAGGCCACGATGGAGAGCGTTCGGCGCCCGAGCGGCAGATCGCAAGCGACCTGGGCCTCGTGCCACGCCTGCCTCCCGTCGCGCACGACCGCGACCGCCTCCACGAGCCGCACCGTCTCCGCCCCGCCGAGCGCCTCCTCCAGGGTGCGGCCCTGCGCACCCTCCGGGGCGAGGCCCAGGATCTCGCTCGCCCTCCCGTTGAAGGTCTCGATCCGGCCGTGCTCGTCCAGCGACAGGACGCCGGTGCCGACGTTGGCGATGACGGTGGCCAGGTGGTTCTTGAGGGCGAGGAGGCTCGCCTGGGACGCGCGCAGCTCCTGCGTGCGGCCTTCGACCATGGCCTCGAGGTTCCGGCTGTACCCCTCGATCTCGCGGCGGCTCGTCTCGAGCTCTCCCACCATGCGGTTGAACGACTCCGCCATGCTGCCCACCTCGTCGCGCGAGTGCACGGGCAGGCGCGCCTGGAGGTCGCCGGTGGCGGCGCGGGCCATCGCGTCGTGCACGCGCCGCACCGGGGCGAGCACCATCCGCGAGATCAGCAGGTTGAGCAGCAGGAGGACGAGGACGAACGAGAGCGTGACGCTGCCGTAGAAGAGCGAGCGGGTGACGGCCTCGCTGCGCTCCAGGGGGGCCAGGCTCTTCAGCAGGTGAAGGCGGCCGTAGGGCTCGCCCGCGGCGGAGAGCGTCGCCACGAGGGCCAGCACCCGGTGCCCGGCGAAGACGGCCTCGCGGAACTCGTCCTGGCCGGGCGGGGGGCCGCCGCCGGGGGGCCGGGCCTCCTCCCGCTCGACGCTGCGGCCGGCGAGGAGCGGCCGCCCACCCGGGCCCACGAGGTCGGCCTCGCCGTCCCGGTCCACCAGCAGGACGACGCCGGGCTTGCCGGCGAAGGGCGCCGCGTCCCCGCCGGCCATGCGCAGGATCGTGGCCCCGTCCGCGGTCGCCCCGAGGTCGAGGTCCCCCGCCTCGACCCGCGCCCACAGGATCCCCTCCTGCCCGGCGAGGTCGGCGAGGTGCACCGCCAGCGACTCGCGGTTGCTCTGGAGCTGGTCGTAGATGAACTCACGCTCGTAGTTGCGGCGCAGCGTGGACAGGAGCCGCCGGTCCTGCTCGATCAGGCGCTGTCGCTGCCCGGCGAGCACCGGGAGCAGCGCCGCCAGCAGCGCGGTGGCGCTGATGACGAACACGATCACGAGCGTGAGGGCGACCTTGCCGCGCAGGCTCAGGTCCCGGAGCGATCCCAGGAGGTGTCTCATGGCTCCCCCAGCCAGCCCCGCAGCCGCGGCCGCGGCGGCCCGGAGGCCGTTCTCTCGACGGCGTAGAGCGCGACCCCCTGCCGGCGGTCCCCGTGCGCGTCGAAACGGATGCGCCCGGTCGCCCCCTTCACCTCGTTGCGCGCGACCGCGTCGCGCAGGCGGCGGCGCGTCGCGGGGAGTCCGGCGTCGAGGTCCTCGTCGTCCAGCCGCCCCAGCGAGCGCAGGCCGGCGGCCACGACCCTCACCGCGTCGTAGGCGAGGACGGCGCGGCACCCGGGCGGCTCCGCGTCCGCGGCCGCCTCGTAGCGGCGCTCGAACTCCGGCGCCGGAGAGCACAGCTCGACGTAGTAGGCCTCCCCCGGCGGGCCGCCCCTCTGGAAGAGGAGCGGGCTCGACCAGGCGTCGCCCCCGAGCATCGTCGTGCGCAGGCCCGCCGCCTCGGCCTGGGCGGCCACCAGGGTGGCGTCGGTGAAGGAGCCGGGGACGAACACCACGTCGGGGTGGAGCTCCTGGATCCGGCGCAGCTGCGGCCGGAAGTCGGTCTCGAGGGCGAGGTAGAAGAACTCGGCAGCCACGCGGCCCGCGGCGATGTCGCGGAACCGGGTGACGAAGCTGCGCGCGAGACGCTGGCTGTAGGTTCGCCCGACCTCGTAGAGCACGGCCGCGCTCCTCGCCCCGAGGCGCTCGCTGGCGAAGTCCGCGAGGAGCACCCCCATCACGTCGTCGGAGGCGCACATCCGGAAGACGAACCCCTGGCCCGGGCCCGACGGCAGGTCGCGGGTGAGGTCGGCCGCGGTGGAGACGTTCGTGATCTGCAGGATGCCGCTCGACTCGGCCACCTCGGCCACCGCGCGGGAGAGCTCGCTCGAGTTCGCGCCGACGATGGCGACGGCGCCGTCGCGGACGGCCATTTCGGCGGCGGCGCGCGCGTCCACGAAGTAGCTCCCGGTCCGGTACTCCGCGAGGCGCAGGGGGCGAGCGTGGATCCCCCCCTCGCGGTTCAGGTCCTCGACGGCGAGCCTCGCACCCTGCAGCGACTGCAGGCCGGAGATGGCGTAGCGGCCGAGGGTCGGAAACACGGCGGCCACCGGCAGGGCGCCGCCGGCACGTATCTCGGCGGGAGCGAGGACCACCGGGTCCACGGTGTCGGTGGCAGGGGTGGCGGGGCGCGGCGCGCTCCCGCGCCCGCAGGCGAGGAGCGCCAGGGCCGAGCCCAGCAGGAGGACGAGCGAGGCCCGCTGCGCCATCGAGGGCAGCGTAGCACGGGTGCCCGGGCGGGCCGTCAGAAGAGGCGCAGTTGGCCGGGCCGACGGCCCGCCCCCTTCGAGGCGGCGACCGTGATCCAGCCCGTGCCCCCCGGGGGAGCGAGGTCCACCTCGACGTCGCGGCGCCCGGCCCGCTCGAGCGATTCCTCGGCGGCCTGCAGCGCCAGCTCCGGGTGGTTGTTCTTCCGCGAGAGGTGGGCCAGCACGACCCTCCGGCACGCCTCGCCGAGGCCCCGCTCGAGGAGCCGGGCCGCGTCCGCGTTCGAGAGATGGCCGAACGGCCCGAGGATCCGCTCCTTCAGCGCCCACGGGTACGGTCCGTCCCTGAGCATCGCGGGGTCGTAGTTGGACTCGACGAGGACGGCGTCGCACCCGCGAAGGGCCTCCACGAGACCGCGGCCCAGGTGCCCGAGGTCCGTCGCGTGGCCGAGGGACGAAGAACCGGCGCACACCACGAAGGCGACGGGAGCGGCGGCGTCGTGGGGGATCGCCACCGCGCGGACCGCGAGCCGGCGGATGGTGCGCGTCTCGCCGGGCGCGATCTCCACCCAGGCCGGCAGCTTCGCCGCGGCGAGCCCGGCCGCGCGGAAGGTGCCGCCGGTGAGCGCGAGGGGGACGCCCCACCTGGCGGAGAAGGCGGCCGCCCCGCGCGCGTGGTCGCCGTGCTCGTGGGAGACGAAGACGGCGTCGAGCGAGGCGGGGTCGACCCCGGACGACTCGAGCCGCTCGGCCAGCTGCCGGGGCCCGAGGCCGGCGTCGAGGAGCACGCGCGCGCCGCCCCCCTCGACGAGGGTGGCGTTGCCGCCGCTGCCCGAGCCGAGGACGCGGAAGCGCATCGTCATCGGGCAACCGCGGCGTGCGGAGTCAAACCCGAAGGTCCCGGTCGCGGGGGCGCCAGCCCTGCAGGTTGCCGAGGATGCTCGCGCCGAGCCGGCCGTCGAAGACCCCGGCGGCGACGCGCTGGACGTCCTCGGCGGTCACGGCCTCGATCCCCGCGAGGATCTCGTCGAGCGGGAGCTGGCGGCCGAAGGTGATCTCCTGGCGGGCGAGGTGGCTCATCCGGGCGCTCGAGCTCTCGAGGGAGAGGACGAGGCCCCCCTTGATGTGGTCCTTCGCGCGGCGCAGCTCCTCCTCGCCGAGACGCTCGCCGCACAGCCGCCGGATCTCCTCGAGGGTGAGGCGGATGACCTCGGGGGCGGACTCGAGGCTCGTCCCCGCGTAGACGCTGAGGAGCCCCGCGTCGGAGTAGGCGGTGATCCCCGAGGAGATCGAGTAGACGAGGCCGCGCTTCTCGCGGATGTTCTGGAAGAGGCGCGAGGACATCGAGCCGCCGAGGACGGTGTTGAGGACGTAGCCGGCGTAGCGGTCGGGGTGGGCCTGGGGGCACGCGCGGGCCCCGAGGCAGACGTGCACCTGCTCGAGCTCCCTCTTCGAGCGGGTCACGGTGCGGGTGACGACGCAGGGGGCGCGTCCCGTCCCCGGGGGCCGGCCAGCGGGCCCGCGGGGGCTGCGAGGCGCCGGGTGCCGGTCGAGGCCCGCGAAGTGCCGGCTCACCAGCGCCGCCACCGCCCCGTGCTCGACGTGGCCGGCGGCGGCGATGACGATGTGGGCGGGCCGGTAGACCCGCGAGAAGTACGAGGCGAGGTCCTGGCGCCGGAAGCGCCCCACCGTCCGCCTCGTCCCGAGGATGGGCCGGCCGAGCGGGTGGCCCGGCCAGAACGCCCCCGCGAAGATCTCCATGACGAGGTCGTCCGGGGTGTCCTCGACCATGCCCATCTCCTCGAAGATGACCTTCTTCTCCTTGGCCATCTCGACGGGATCGAAGAGCGGGTTGAGGACGACGTCGCCGAGGATCTCGACGGCGACGGGCAGGTGCTCGTCGAGCACCTTGAGGTGAAACGAGGCGTACTCCTTCGCGGTGAACGCGTCCATGTAGCCGCCGATCGAGTCGACCTCGGCGGCGATCCGCTCCGCGGAGCGTGTCTTCGTGCCCTTGAAGACCATGTGCTCGATGAAGTGGCTGACCCCGCAGACCCGCTCTTTCTCGTGGCGGCTGCCCCGCTTGAGCCAGACCCCCACCGCGACGCTGCGCACCTGCGGCATCGACTCGGTGAGCAGGGTAAGGCCGTTGGGGAGTGTTTCCTTGACGATCATCGGGGGTTGCGCCGCGCCGGGCGGCCGCGCGAGGACCAGACTAGCACATGCTAGACTCGCCAAGCGGCTCCCCCATGAAGGACGAGGAACACCGGCGCTGGGTGCACGTCAACCTGCCCCACGCGCGCACGGTCGTGCAGCGCGTCTCTCGCTCGCTCGAGGCGGCGGGGGCGTTCGGGGAGGCGGGCGACGGCGACGCCTGCGCTCTCTCCGGGGCCTTCGGCGCGCTCGAGCAGCGCCTGCGCGGCTTCGACGAGGACCCGCCCGCGGAGGAGGCCCTGCGCGCGGCGGACGAGGCGGCGGCCCTGGCGCGGGCCCTGGTCGAGGCCGTCCTCGCCACCCCCGCCCGCGGCGACCGCCTCGGCCAGCACGTGCGCAACCTCTTCGAGTGCCTGGGCCTCGCCGAGGAGGGCGCGCGGCTCGCCGTGCTCTGCGGCGAGCGCCCCGACTCCCCCCTGCGCTAGGGTCGCGGCACCATCCCGTCGACCGCGCGCGCGATCGCCTGCGCGGCGATGCGGTGGGCGATCTCGTTCGGGTGCTCGTCGTCGGCGCCGTCGACCACGAGGAGCCTCCAGTCGAGCCCGCGGTAGGACGGGAGCAGGTCCACCACCTGCGCCCCCGCCTCCGCCGCCGCCTGGGAGACCTTCCCGTGGACGTCCGCGAACGGGTAGCGCTGGTCGAGGGGGTTGCCGAAGAGCGGGAAGATCGCCACCACGAGGGGAACGCCCCGCTCGCGGCACAGGCCCCCCATCGTCTTCAGCGCCCGGCGGGCGGCCACCCAGCCCTCGTAGTCGTCGGCGTACATGGAGCGGAAGCCCTCGACCCGACGGCGGTTCTCGATCGTCGCCCACACCCTCGTCCGCACGAGGCGCACGAGCGCCGAGCGGTCCATGAACGAGACGGAGGGCCCCCGGCGCTGGTCCTCCACCCAGTCGGCAGCCCGGCGTGCCTCGGCCGCCGTCTCGTCCTCGCTGTCGTTGAGCACGTACGCCACGACCACCACGTCCGGCCCGTAGGCGAAGCCCTCGGAGGCGAGCCGGCTCGCCTCCTGCACGGCGTTGAGCCCCGGCTCGCCGAGGTTGACCGCCTCCCACCGCTCGCCCCGCTCGCGCGACAGGAGGCGCTCGACACGCTGCGGCCACGCGTCGTCGAAGAGGACGCTCACGCCCCACGTGAACGAGTCGCCGATGCAGACCGCGCGCCTCACACCCTCGGGCTTCGGCTGGGCCCGCTCGAAGTCGCGGTAGCCCCGGGAGTTGATCGGCCGCCGGTCCCGCCGGTCGGTCCGGACCGGCCCGTACCCGCGGGTGCCCTGGCGGGGGGTGAGCAGCCGCACCGCGGCCTCGGCGAGGCCGAAAGCCACCACGAGGGCGGCCACGAGGAGGGCGATCTCGGCACGGCGGTGTCCCGGCACGGCCCCATCATAATGCGCCGCCGCGGGTTACCGGTCGTCCCGGGGTGGCATGGTATGCTCCCAACGCTCCGATGTCGTCGTGTGCCATCGCCGGCTTCGTCCTGCGGCCCGCGTGGGCATCGCGACGACGCCTGCTCTGGCTCGGGCTGCTCCTGGCGGGGCTTCCCGTCGCGGCCCGGGGCCAGGCACAGAGAGACGTCGACCGGATCGACATCACCGGCCGGCAGAACCTGACCCTCGGCTCGGGCGCGCGGGCGTACGGCATGGGCGGGGCCTTCCTGGCCCGCGCCGACGACGCGACCGCGGCCTCCTGGAACCCGGCCGGCCTCAGCTACCTCCGGACGCCCGAGCTGTCCCTGGTCGGGGCCTCCACCTCCATCGACCTCGAGCGCGGGCCCGACAGCGACACGTTCGAGGGCCAGGCCATCGACTTCGCCGCGTTCACGTGGCCGGTCGGTTTCGGCGAGGTGCGCGGCGCCGTCCAGCTGAGCTACCAGAGGGCGATCTCGTTCGACGGCTCCCGGCGGATCGAGGTCTACGACCGGGCGACCGGCACGCTCGCGCAGCTCGAGGAGGGTTCGAGCGACGGCGGGTTCGACGTGATCGCCTTCGGGACGGGCCTGCGCTTGAGCCGCCACGTGAGGGCCGGCGTGACGGTCAACCGCTGGCTGAACGGCTACGACCAGACCCTCTCTCGTACCCTCCTGAAGGACACCCAGCGCCCCCTGCGGGAATTCGACCTCGACTTCCGCCCGGAAGGCTGGAGTTTCAACTTCGGGATCATGGTCTCGCCCGTCGAGCAACTGAACCTGGCCGCGGTCTACAAGACGCCGTTCACCGCGGACGTCAGGGTGGACAAGGCGCGGCGGGACTACTGGGGAACCCTGACGAGCGTCGAGGAGATCACCCGCAACGCCCACACGAGCGAGGCGGTCGGCCTCGACTTCCCTGCCTCGTTCGGCTTCGGCGTGTCCTGGAGGCCCCGCGACACCCTGACGCTCTCGGCCGACCTCACCCGCACGACCTGGTCCGAGGCTCGGATCCTCGACTACTTCGACCTCGCGGCGACGGGGCGCAGCGTGAACGGCGTCCCGTCGGTGCCGCCGCCCCCGACCTTCTCCCCCGAGCTGCAGTACCCCACCCTGCGCGAGGTCCCCGACCCGAACGACCCCGAGGACCCGCTGCGGGCCAGCGGCCAGCAGGACGCGGAGCAGATCCGCGTCGGCCTCGAGTGGGTCATCATCAAGGGCCGCCTCAAGGTGCCGCTCCGGGTGGGTTACTTCAACGACCGCCAGATCATCCCGAACGCGACGGGGGACATCCCCCGCTTCAACGGGTTCACGGTCGGCACGGGCCTCATCCTCGGCTCGATGCTCCTGGACGTGGCCTACGTCCACGAGTTCGGCGACTACAAGGTGACGGAGCAGGCGGCGGCCGGCGGCGGCGATCTCGACCTGCCCCCCACGCCGCCCGTGACGGTGACCAACAGCCTGACCACGGACCGCTTCTTCGCCTCGATCATCTACCGTTTCAGCGGGCGCTGGCAGCCCTGATGGGCGAAGGCCGACCGCCGCTCGCGTCCGTCGACACGGTGCGCGAGGAGCTGAAGCGGCTCGGGTACCTCGACAGCTCGCTCGACCGCTTCGTCCTCGGCGGGGCGGGCGGTGTCTCGCCCGCCCGGGCCTCGCTCCGCGCCTCCCTCCGCGTCGGTCTGGTCGGCGGGGTGCTGTTCGGGCTCGCCGCGACCCTCGCCGCAGCGGGGCTCGACCGGCGCCTTCTCGGCGAGCCGCAGGACCTGCTGGTCCTCGCCCTCTACCTCGCCGTCGCTTTCGCCCTCCTCACGGGTCTCGTGGCCCTCGCCGGGGGTGTCCTCGCCGGGTGGGCGCGACGCCTGGGCCGCGGGCCCGGAAAGGGGCTCGCCCGCAACGTCGGGCTCGTGGTGGCGCTGCTGGCGGTCGCCTACCTCGTCCTGTGGTGGCGATCCCACCTGGCCGGCGCCCCGACCCTCGGCCAGGCGGGCGCCCTCGCCCTCGGACTCGGGCTGAGCCTCGCCCTCGGCCGCTTCGCGTCGCTCGCCGCCGTCGCCGTCCTCTCGGCCGGGGAGACGCTGTCGCACCTCGCCCCGGCGAGCCTGTCGCGGCGCCGCGTGCTCCCCCTCGTCCTCGGCGCGGCCGCGCTCTTCGCCGCCGTCGTGGCCCTGGCCCCGCGCCTCGCCCGCCCCTCGGGAAAGGAGGCGCCCGACTACGCGGTCGTGCCCACGGGCCTGCGAGTGCGCGTCGTCGCGATCGACGGGCTCGAGCGCCGGATGGCCGAGCACCTCGCGGGCAGCGGCGAGATGCCCGCTCTCGCCGGGCTCCTGGCCAGGGGCGCGCGGGCGCGGCTGCGCGCGGAGCCCGAGCGCGTACCGGCCATCGTCTGGACGACGGTGGCCACGGGGCGCGGGCCCGAGGCCCACGGGATCCAGTCGGCGGACACGCGCCGCATCACCGGCCTGCGCACCCCGGTCAGCCTCGGCGCCGGGCGCAGCCCGTTCACCTCCGCCCTCGGCGCCGCGACCGACTTCCTCCGCCTCACCCGCCCGCAGCCGCCGAGCGCCGTCCTGCGCAGCGTCAAGACGTTCTGGAACGTGGCCTCGGAGAAGGGCCTCCGGGTCGGGGTCGTGAACTGGTGGGCCACCTGGCCGGCCGACGCCGTCAACGGCTACATCGTGACCGACCGCGCCGCCTTCAAGCTGGAGAAGGGCGGCCCCCCCGACCGCGAGGTGTACCCGGCGGAGGCTTTCGATCGACTGCGGCTGCTCGTCGACGCCTCCGAGCCGGATCCCGCCCGCCGCCTCGACCGCTTTCACGTGGGCGCCGCCCGCGTCCTGCGTGACAACGCGCCGGCCGATCTCGAGGTGCTGTACCTCCCGGGTCTCGACATCTTCACGATGCAGCAGCTCGGCGAGGCGCCGGCCAGCGACCTCGCCGGCCTCGACGCCAAGCTCGCCGCCGTGCGCGCGCAGTACCGCTTCGTGGACGGGCTCCTGGACGAGGCGGCGGCCGGGATGGGCCCGGGCGACGTGCTGGTCCTCGTGGGCGACCCGGGCCGTCTCGCCCGGGGCGGCACGGCGCCGGCCGAGGGCCTGCTCGTCCTGGCCGGCGGTCCGGTCGTGCCGGATGACCTCGGGACGGCGTCCGAGCGCGACGTGGCGCCGAGCGTCCTGCACCTGCTCGGCCTGCCGCGCAGCCGCGAGCTCGACGGGCAGGTGCTCGAGGCGGCGCTCGCCGGGAGCTTCCGTCACGACCACCCCGTTCGCCTCGTCGACTCCTACGGCCGCCGGGCCACCGTCTCCGCCGCCCGCAGCGACTTCGACCAGGACGTCCTGGAGCAGCTCAAGAGCCTGGGCTACATCCAGTAGCGGCGCGCCCCGCGCACCGCGGCTCCGACCAGACCGACGAGCCCCACGGCCACGAGGGCCGGCGTGAAGGCGTCCTTGGGAAGAGCGAAGCGCGGCTCGAAGTGCATCGGGGACTGCGCGATCAGCACGTAGGCGGGCACGAGCCCGAGCAGGAGCGCACGCCGGGGCGCGGCGATCACCAGCAGGACGAGCCCCGTGGCGGCCAGGACCGGCGCCGGCCAGGCGACGAGCCGCTGCAGCGCGCGCAGCGGCGGCCGAAGGAGCGCGAGGGCGGCGTCGAGCCTCACCGCCGGGTGGTTCACGACCGGGGAGTCCTCGGCGAGCTCGGGCGGGCGTGGCTGAAGCAGCGGGGCCTCCCGTCCGGAGGCCAGCACCTCGCCCGCCCGGCGCACGACGGACGTGGCGTACCACCCGGGGTGGGCGCGGATGACCTCGAGGCTTCGCTGGACGCGGTCGCGGTCGCGCTTGATCCCGTCGGGCGTCGCCCAGGTCTTCGCGTAGCGCGGGTCGCTGAACCGAATCGCCTCCTCTGCCGCCACCTCCAGGTCCCGGCTCCGCGCCCCGAACTCGCGTCCGCCGGCGTCGGCTATCCCCTCCCACAGGACGATGCCACCGTTCGCGCTCACCGGCACGAGCTCGCCGTAGATCCGCCCGTTGCGCACGGTGATCGGGGCCACGAGGGCGACGGCGACGGCCAGCATCAAGGCGGCGTCCCGCCAGGGGTGCCGCCCTCTCCCGATCGCGAGCGGAACCGAGAGGGCGAGGAGGGGGGCGAGGGGCAGGAAGTTGGGCCGCAGCCACGTCGCGAGGCCGACCGTAGCTCCCGCGGCGCCGAGCCAGGCGGACCGCGGGCCGGCCCGCCGGGCAGCGGCGACGAAGAGGACGATGATAACGGCGAGAAAGGCGCTGAGGGCGTCGGGCGTCACGATCGCCGCGTGGTACCCGAGAGGTGCGGAGAGCGCGGCCAGGATGCCCGCGGCCAGCCCGGCCCGACTCCCGGCGACGCGGGTCAGCAGGACGAGCATCACGGCGGGGAGAAGGGCGGTCAGCAGCGACTGGGCCGCGAGGACGTCCGCGTAGCTGCGGCCGAGCGTGCCGTAGACGGCGGCGAGGAACGCCGGATAGCCCGGAGGGCGCGAGACGAGCCGCGTCTCGGAGGGGCCCGGCCAGACGCGCGGATAGAGGATCCCGTCTCCGTCGAGGATCGCCTGGGCGGCCTCTGTGTAGTTGAGGGCCATCCGCACGCCCGGCTGCTGCCAGGTGTAGAGCGTCGGCGCGGCGTCGCCCACGTAGGCAAGCCGTACGACTAGAGCCACCGCGACGACGGCGAGGGCCGGCAGCAGCAGCCGTCGGGCGGGAACGCGCCGCCGGCCGAGGTCGCGCCCCACCGCCCGCGCGACCCGCGACCGGCGCCCCGCCCGCGGCGAGGCGGTGGACATCGGGCGATTATAGGCGGGCGTCCGTCCCCCGCACCCCGCCTTTTGCCAGTCCTGGACGCCGAGAGCCATGTCGATCACGGCCGGCGACCTGGCCCGCGGTTCCGGCAGTCACGAGCTCACGGTAGAACCAATGACGCTGTCGGCGTTTTCACAGCGGGGAAGGCTGCGCCACCTCGAGAAGCCCCCGAGGGCGGCGGTGCTCTCAGTGACGGCCTGCTCGATGATCGCGGCCAGGTCGGCGTCGGGTGCCGAGGAGCGTATGAGGGCTTGCAACCTTTGCAGTTTGTCGTGCAACTCGGCAGACGCGGTGAACTGGACCTTGTAACGGGCCGGGGCCAGGGGTGCAACCGTCGTCCGGGGCATATCTGGAGGGGCAACCCCCGGGACTGCTTCCAGACGGACCTCGGAGTCGGCCGAGGCCACTCCGTCCGGACGCAGTTCGAGGGCCGGAGAGGCCTTGCCGGGGTCGACTGGCCCAAAGAGGACGCGCGACGTGTCCGTCCGGCGGGCCGGCAGCTTACGCATCACGGTCGGGGCATCTGGAAGGGGCGCCAGCGCCGCGACGAGCTCTTCGATATCGCGCTTAGACCGGTGGACGGCCCGCCTCAGGAGCGCCTCCCGGTTCTCCCGGGTCAGGTGCGGCGCCAACTTCGCGATCCCGGTCAGGTGCAGGCGCCCATCGGCCAGCACGAGGGCGAGGCTTCGCGAGCATAGAGCCGTCGCACGTCGACCTCGCCGATGTGGGCAACGAGGTCGGCTTCGACGCGCCGCGACTGCAGCAGGAGATCGGCGAGGCGATGGAGCAGCTCTTCATCGGGGACCGACTTCAGGTCGTGCGTGTTCCTCATGCCGACAATATAGGCAGGCGTTTCCCAACCTCCTGACGAGCCTCGTGTCGCGCACCAGCGAACGAGATGGCCTTCGAAGACGCCTTCGCCGAAAGCGCGGCCGGTAGTGCCTCCTCCGCCTGCACACGCACGTTCCAGAGCAAGTCAGGCGGATCGCGCGAGTACGATCTCGAAACCTGTCAAGAGGAAAGTGAAAGAAAGCGGGAGGAATCCGCCGTCGTCATCGGGGCGCTGCTTGCGAGAGCACGCAGGTCCCGAGGGCGGCGCGGACCCGCCGCCCTCGGGATGACCGACGCCGGCGCGTTCGGTCACTTCAGGACGTTCAGGGTGACGTCGATCTTCACGACCTCGCCGGTGACGGGGTCGGTCGAGGCGATCGTCTGCAGGGTCTGGCCGTCGTGCAGACCCACGTCGATGGCCGTTTCGAACCGGCGGAAGAGAGGGGCGCCTTCCACGCCTCCGCCCGCCGTGCGGGCTTCGGGTCCCGAGAAGGCGGACGAGTTCTCGACGCTGAGGCTCAGCCTGTACACCGTCTCGCGCTGGCCGGCCTCGCTCATGCGTCCGCGCTCCCAGACGGCGCAGTCGACGTTCGTGCCCACGTTCCGGTACTGGAAGGCCGTCGGGGGCTTCGAGCCACCCTGGTCGGAGGCAGTGAACGACGTCACGGGGATGGGCGTGTCGACACCCATGCGCATGCGGGTTCTCGCCCCGCCCGTGCCGACGACGAGCGTGTAGGGGAGGCTCGCCACCTTCTTGTCGCCCTGGTAGCGGGCAATCACGAGACTCACCCGGACGGTCGAGCCTGGCATGCCGCCCCGTTCGGCCGACCGATCGTCGGGCGCCTTCGCGGCCTCCGGCCTCGGTGCGGCCTCCGGCCTCGGCGGCGGCTCCTGGGCGCGGCCGGGGACCGCGAGGGCGGCAAGGGCCACGGCGGCCGCGAGAGTGACGAGAGAACGACGTGCCATGAGCAGGCTCCTTTCAGTCCGTACCCGACGTCTCCGCCGGGTCCAGGGGAACGATCTCGAGCGGGCGGATCTCGACGTCTTTCGGCTCCGGCAGCGGGGCCGACAGGTCGGCGACGAGAAGCGAGTCCGGGGAGACGACGCGTGTCTGCAGGTGCGCGGCGAAGCGCAGGAGGGCCTCGGCCTCGCCGGGGGGGACGAGAACCTCGGGAAGGGCCTCACCCCAAGGAGCCCGGGGCCGGCGGGACGACGAAGGGCTCGCAGGGCCGGTGGAAGCCTCGGGCGCCGGCAGGGGAGCCGCGGTCGGGAAGGAGGCCGGAGCGGCGGATCCCTCGTGCGGCGCCTCGGGGGGCACCGTCGGGAGCACGGGGGCGGGCCTTTCCGGGCGCGTGTTCGAGGCGGCCGGCGCACCGGGCTGCGGGCCACGCCCCGGCCAGATCGCGAGGGCCACGGCCACGGTTGCCGCCACGGCCACCGCCGGCCACAGCCAGCCGAGGCGCCACGCGGGTGCCCCGTCCGACTCGGCCACCGCTTGCCGGATGCGGACGACCAGCTCCGGCGAGGGCTCCGCGGTCCGCAGGGTGGCCATCTCTTCGTCGGCCATAGCCAGCGCCCGCCGCAGCACCCCGACCTCGGCCCGGCACGCGTCGCACGAGGCGAGGTGCGCCTCGACGCCGGCCGGGGCGGGCGCGCCCGCCGCCACGTCCGCTAGCGCTTCGCGGTATCGCTCACAAGACATCGCAACCTCTCGGCCAGGGCCTTTCGCGCCAGGTGCAGGCGGGACTTGACCGTCCCCTCCGGCAGCTCCAGCAGCCGCGCCACCGACGACACGTCGTGCTCCTGGATCGCGGCGAGCACCGTCACGATCCGCAGCTTCTCCGGCAGGGCGTCCACCGCCTCGGCCACCCTCTCCCGGACCTGCTGCCGGGCCACCTCGTCCTCGACCGACGCCGCGACGGGCGGGTCTGCCCCGAAGGCCTCCTCCCGGAGGCCGCGCCGCTTCTCGCCCCGCCGCCGGTCGAGGGCCAGGCGGAAGGCCGTCCGGACGAGCCACGGCCGGAAGCGCTCCCGGTCGCGCAGCGAGGCGAAGGCCCGGTGGGCCCGCAGGAAGGCCTCCTGGGCCACGTCCTCGGCGTTTTCGCGGTGCCGCAGGACCCCGAGGGCCACGCGGAAGGCCAGCATGGACGAGTCGGCCAGCCGTTCCTCGAACTCGCGCTCGAGCGCCGGGTCGAGGCTCACCGGGGGGCTCGCCCCGGGGAGCCGTCCGGCACATCCGCCGGGGTCCCAACCGATCGCATTGGCCTCATCCAGGAGCACCTCGGAGCCTCGGTAAGCCAGACGCCGTGCTCCGGGCGAGGGTTCACTCCTCGTCCGCCTCCTCGAGGCCCTTCGGGTACACCTTCACAACGTCCCAGCGCTTGAGCTGGACCATGCCGGGAGCGAACCCCCGCGGCTTGCGGACGTCGGCCACCCGGCAGAGGTGGATCTCGACCTTGCCCCGGGCCCCCCGGGCCTTCGAGTGCCAGGCGGCGAGCTGAGCGGCCCGCTCGGCCACGGCCTTCGGCAGCTCGTCGAGGCCGAAGGGGTTGCGGACGATGACATGGCTGCCCGCCGGTCCTGCCACGTGGAGCCAGAAGTCGCGCGGCTCCGCGATCCCGAAGGTGAGACGGTCGTTATCGGCGTCGCCCTTGCCGACGAGGATCTCGAACCCTTCGAACTCGATAGTCCGGTAGCCCTTGCCCTTGCTGCCCAGCGACTTGGCCCTCCGCCGGGCATGCTACGCTCGGCCCCGACCTCGTCTCAAGGCGGAATCGGCATGGACGACTTCGATCTCGACCCCGAGGCGGTGCGGCGCCTCGGCTACCGGGCGGCGGACCTCGTGGCCGCCCACCGCGCCGGGCTCCTGCACAGGCCGGTGTTCGGCAAGGTGGGCGAAGCGGCCGGGCTGTTCGACGAGCCGCTGCCCGAGGACGGCCAGCCCATCGAGGCGGTGCTCGAAGCGGTGCGCGACCGCGTCCTCGCCCACCCCTTCGGCAACTCCCACCCGCGCTTCTTCGCCTTCATCAACGCCACCGCCGACCCGGTCGGCACCGCGGCCGACTACCTCGCCTCGGCGATGAACAGCAACTGCTGGGGCGGGGACCACGCGTCGATCCACGTCGAGAGGCGGGTGGTGGCCTGGCTCGCCGAGATCCTCGGCCTGCCGGCGACGGCCGAGGGAATCCTCACCTCCGGCGGCTCGATGGCGAACTTCACCGCCCTCGCGACCGCCCGGCGCGCGGTCGCGCCCGGCGTGCGGGAGGACGGCTTCGCGGGCACGCCGCCGCTCGTCGTCTACGTGTCGGACGAGGTCCACAACTGTGTCGACAAGGCCGTGGATCTCCTCGGCATCGGATGGAGGCAGCTGCGCAAGATCCCGACGGACGACCGCTTCCGCATCCGGATGGACCTGCTGAAGCAGGCGATCGCCGGCGACCGCAAGGCGGGCCTGCGGCCGGCGATCGTCGTCGGCAACGCCGGGACGGTGAACACCGGCGCCATCGACCCGCTGGACGAGCTGGCCGACCTCTGCGCTGCCGAGGGGCTGTGGTTTCACGTGGACGGGGCCTACGGGGCGCTCGCGTCGGTCTCCCCGATGCTGAAACCGCTCTTCGCCGGCCTCGAGAGGGCCGACTCCGTGGCCGCGGACCCCCACAAGTGGCTCTACGTGCCCTACGAGGCCGGCGCCACGCTCGTGCGCGATCCGGGACGGATGGCCGAGGCCTTCCGCCGCCCGGCTCCGTACCTCGTCCACGACCCGGACAGCCCGGTCCTCGGCCCGGTCCTCTTCAACGAGCGCGGGCCCGAGCTCTCCCGCGGATTCAAGGCCCTCAAAGTGTGGGTCGGCCTCAAGCACCACGGGCGCCGCGGCTACGCCCGCGCCGTCGAGCACGACGTGGCGATGGCGCGCTTCCTGGCCGACGAGGTACGGGCCCGGGAGGACTTCGAGCTCCTCTCGGAGCCGGTCCTGTCGATCCTGGGCTTCCGGTACCGCCCTCGCCGGCCGTCGGCCTGTCCGAGGCCGACCTCGACCGGCTCAACCGGCAGATCGTCAACCGGCTGGTCGGGACCGGGGCCTTCTTCCTCGCCCCCACGATTCTCAAGGGCCGGACCGCGATGCGCACCGCCATCGTGAACTTCCGCACCCGAGAGGACGACCTGCGCAGCCTCCTCGACGAGGTCGCGCGAGCCGGCCAGGACTGCCAGAGATGAAGAAGGGTGGCTGCGAAGGTGCCAATTGGAGTCTAGTAATGGATATCAATAGCTCGTTTTACGTATCTTCAATCTGCGGTCTGCATCTCCGGCTCGACTCAAACCACCGGCCCCTCTCCGGCATCTCAAGGATCGGAGCAAAGCGATGGAGGGGTTCGCGGGCGTGGTACTCGGAGGAACGCTGACCCACATGCGTGAGGACGAGGACCGCCGCACCACCGAGAGACGGCTCGTCCGCGACGCCCAGCGGGGCGATCTCGTGGCGTTCGAGCGTCTCTACCGTGAGAACGAGAGGAAGGTGTTCGGGCTGTGCCTGCGGCTGTCGTCCGACTTCGCCCTGGCCGAGGAGCTGACGCAGGAGGTCTTCGTCCGGGCGTGGCGCAAGCTGGGAAGCTTCCGGGGCGAGAGCGCCTTCTCGACCTGGCTCTACCCCCTGGCGGTGAATGTGGCGCTCAGCGAGCGCCGGTCGAGACGGCGCCGCGACGCCCGCTTCGTCGCCACCGACGACCCGGCCCGCCTCGAGCGCGCGCCGGCGGCGCCGCGGCCCGAGGCCGGCTTCGACCTGGAGCGGGCGATGGCGGCGCTGCCGCCGGGGGCGCGGTCCGTCTTCGTGCTCCACGACGTGGAAGGCCGGACTCACGAGGAGATCGCGGCGCTGCTGAACCTCGCCACCGGGACGTCGAAGGCGCAGCTCTTCCGCGCCCGGAGGCTGCTGCGGGAGGCACTCGGATCATGACCTGCCAGGAGTTCGACGTGCGGCTCGACGACTGGGTGGACGGCGTCCTCGACGCCGGCGCTGCCTCCGAGGTCGAGGCGCACCTTCTCTCGTGCGACCTCTGCCGGGAGCGCGAGCGGCGGCTGCGGCAGGTGCTCGCGCACGCGGCGGCCCTTCCCCGATCCGTCACCCCGCCCCGGGACCTCTGGCCGGGCATCGCCCGGCGGCTCGAGGGGGAGCAGTCGTGGTCCCGCGCCGCGGGCGCCTGGAGCTCGTGGGCCCTGGCCGCGGCGGCCACGGTGGCGATCGGCCTCGCCGCGGCCCTCTGGGTCGGCCGCGCCCCGTCGCAGGTGCGCAAGGTGGAGATCCCTCCCGCGAGCCCCGAGGCCGTGCAGGTGGCGGGGGCACCGGCCGCGACCGACCCCTCGCTCGCCGCCGCGGAGCGAGACTACGACGCCGCGGCCGCCGCCCTGCTCGACGCCCTGCGGCAGCAAAAGGGCCGGCTCGAGCCGGAAACCCTGGCCGCGGTCGAGGCGAACCTCGCGGTGATCGACCGCGCGCTCGCGGAGGTGCGGCAGGCCCTCGTCCAGGACCCCTCGAGCCCCGAGCTCAGCCGGATGCTGGTCGCCACCCACCGCAAGAAGGTGGACGTGCTGAGCCGCGTCGTGAAGCTGTCGACGTCGCTTTGAGAAGAACAGGAGCAAGACCATGAAGCGCGCAGCGCTCGTCCTCGCCACGATCCTCGTCGGGCCCGCGGGTCTCGCCGCCCAGACCGCGGTGGACCAGAAGCACCCCGCGGCGCCGGACGGCACGGTCAGCATCGAGAACACGTCCGGATCCACGAAGGTCACGGGCTGGGAGCGCCCCGAGGTCCAGGTCAAGGGGACCGTCTGCTCGAAGTGCGAGCTCACCCTGAGCGGGACGGACAAGCAGGTCCACGTCGAGGTCGAGTCGAACCACGTCAACCCCATGGCCGGCAAGAGCGACATCGAGGTCTTCGTACCGGCGGGAGTGCCGTGAGCATCGAGGGCTTCCAGGCCACGATCGTCGTGGCCGGGGTGACCGGGTCGGTGAGTGCCGAGACGGTCAACGGCTCGATCACGCAGACGGGCGCCGCGAAGGGCGTCGAGCTCCAGAGCGTCAACGGGGCGATCGAGGTGACGAAGGCCGGCGGCCGCGTCCAGGCCGAGGCCGTCAACGGAGGGGTGACGATCCGCGACGCCTCCGGCGAGCTCGAGGCCTCGACGGTCAACGGCAAGCTCCTGGTGACGGGCGGCTCCTTCGACCGGGTCACCCTCGAGTCGGTGTCGGGGGGCGTGCGGTTCGAGGGGAGTCTCGCCGCCCGCGCCACCCTGTCGGCGGAGTCGGTGAGCGGGTCGGTCGATCTCGTCCTGCCTGCGGGGTTCGGCGCCGACTTCTCGATCTCCACCTTCAGCGGCGCGATCACGAACGAGCTCGGCCCCGCCGCCGAGAAGAAGAGCCAGTGGACGCCCGGCCAGGAGCTCTCGTTCACCACCGGCTCGGGGGGCGCTCGCATCACCGTGGAGACGCTCTCGGGGGCCGTGAACATCCTCAAGCGGCCGTAGCGGCCGAGCCCGGAAAGGAAGAGGAGCCATGAAGCGCACGACGATCCTGGCCGCGTTGGCGGCAGCGACGCTCGCAGTGCCCGCCTGGGCGGGGCAGGAGGAGTTCCACTGGAAGGGGAAGGTCGCGGCGGACGGCGCGGTCGAGATCAAGGGCGTCAACGGTGGCATCACGGCGACCGGCGGCGGGACCGAGGTCGAGGTCACCGCGGTCAAGAAGGGCCGCAAGAGCGACCCGTCCGAGGTGAAGATCGAGGTCGTGGAGCACGCCGGCGGCGTGACGATCTGCGCCGTCTACCCGTCGACCGGGGCGCCCAACGAGTGCAAGCCCGGCGAGGGCGGGCGGATGAACGTCAAGGACAACGACGTCACCGTCGAGTTCCGGGTGACCGTCCCCGCCGGCGTGCGCTTCGTGGGCCGGACGGTCAACGGCGGCATCGACGCGCGGGGCATCACCGCCGACGCCGAGGCGCACACGGTCAACGGAGGCATCGACCTCGACGCGGCCGGCACCGCCCGCGCCGAGACGGTGAACGGCGGCATCACCGCGCGGCTCGGCCGGGCCGACTGGAACGGCACGCTGACGCTCAAGACCGTCAATGGCGGCGTCGAGGTCGTCCTGCCCGAGGGCCTGAGCGCCGACGTGAGGGCGTCCACCGTCAACGGCGACATCGAGACCGACTTCCCGCTCACCGTCACGGGGCGGATCTCGCGGCGGAAGCTCGAGGGCACGATCGGGTCCGGCGGGCGCCGGCTCGAGATGGAGACCGTGAACGGCGGCATCGAGCTCCGCAAGGCCGGCGCCAAGAAGAGCTGAAGGCGTTCCTGTCGGCCGTGGGGGCGGGCGAGGCTGCACTTCGGCTCGGCTCCCTCGTTTGCGCCTCGCCGGTCAACGGAGTGCCGAGGCGCTCACTCATCGTCGCGGCGCACGACCCACGACGGGCGCCGCTCCTCAGTCGCTCGCTGCGGCGCCCTCGCCCGCCCTTGGCAGATACCGAGAGCAGCCGCTCCCTGCCACCGACTTCCCCACCCCACTCCAGATCCCGACCTTGACGTAGGATTCTCCCGTCCAAGAGGTGCACTCATGTCCATTCGATTGAACGTGGCCGCCGGGCTGATCGCCGCGGGCGCGGCGCTCCTGCCGCCCTCCGCGGCGGCACAGACGAAGCTCCTGCGCTTCCCCGACATCGCCGGCGACCGCGTCGCCTTCTGCCATGCCGGGGACATCTGGACGGCGCCGGCGAAGGGCGGCAACGCCACGCGGCTCACGACCCACCCCGGCCTCGAGCTGTTCCCGAAGTTCTCGCCGGACGGGAAGTGGATCGCGTTCACCGGCCAGTACGAGGGCGACGAGCAGGTCTACCTGATCCCCGCCGAGGGCGGACAGCCAAAGCAGCTCACCTACTACCCGGCCCGCGGCCCCTTCCCGCCGCGCGGCGGCTACGACAACCAGGTCATGGGCTGGACGCCCGATGGCGGCGCCATCCTCTTCCGCTCGCAGCGCGACGCGGACGGCGTGCGCTCCGAGGGCCAGCTCTTCACCGTCCCCGCGAAGGGCGGCCCGGCGAAGGCGCTCCCAATGCCGATGGCGGGCGCGGGGGACTTCTCCCCCGACGGGAAGCGCCTCGCCTACTCGCCGCTGTTCCGCGACTTCCGCACCTGGAAGCGCTACGAGGGCGGCTGGGCCCAGGACCTGTACGTCTACGACCTCGCCACGAACGACGCGAAGCCGTTCGCGACCAGCGTGCGCACGGAGCGCGACCCGATGTGGATCGGCGACGCGGTCTACTTCGCCTCCGACCGCGACGGCACGCTCAACCTCTACTCCTGGGACCCGAAAGCCGACGCGGTCGCGAAGATCACGGCGAACACCACGTGGGACGTGCGCTGGCCGTCGTCCGACAGCGTTTCGCGCATCGTCTACGAGCTCGACGGCGAGCTGCGCGTCTACGACGTCCGGGCGAAGGCCGACCAGGCGGTGCCGATCTTCGTCCCGAACGACGGCGTCGCGATGCGGCCATCCCGCACCAGCGTCGAGAAGAACGTCGAGGGCTTCGAGCTCAGCCCGAAGGGCGAGCGGGCGCTCTTCGTGGCCCGCGGCGACGTCTTCACTCTGCCCATCGAGAAGGGCTCCACGCGCAATCTGACCTCCACGTCGGGCGTTCACGACAAGCTGGCGCGCTGGTCGCCCGACGGGAAGAGGATCGCGTTCGTCTCCGACCGCAGTGGCGAGGACGAGATCTGGCTCGTGGACCAGGCAGGCGGCAAGCCGGAGCAGGTGACGAAGGGACGCGAGGGCACGACCTACGCCCCGGAGTGGTCGGCCGAGGGGACGCACCTCGCCTTCTCGGACAAGGATGGCAAGCTCTTCGTGCTGCCCCTCGCCGACCGGAAGGTGGTCGAGATCGCCGACGACGAGCGCGGGATGATCCGCGACTACACCTGGTCCCCGAAGGGAGCCTACCTGGCCTTCTCGATGTCCGACGCCAACGAGTCGCGCTCGATCCACGTCTGGAGCGCCACGGACGGCACGGTCCACCGGGTGACGGACGACCTCTTCAACGAGGAGTCTCCCGCCTGGGACCTCGAGGGCGAGTTCCTCTTCTACCTCTCTGACCGGGACTTCGCTCCCCAGATCAGCACCTTCGAGTGGAACTTCGCCACGAGCCGCACGACCGGGATCTACGCCGTCACCCTGAAGAAGGACGGGAAGAGCCCCTTCCCGCCGCAGTCGGACGAGGTCACGCTCGAGGAGAAGAAGGCCGAGGGCGAGGCGAAACCGGAGGAAAAGAAGCCCGAGGCGGATGAGAAGGAGACCGAAGCGAAGGCCGCCGACGTCAAGGACAAGCCCAAGAAGAAGGAGACGCCTTTCCGCATCGACTTCGATGGCCTCGGCTCTCGCGTCACCCGCGTGCCGATCGAGGGCGACAACATCAACGGCCTGGCCGTGGGCAAGGGGCACCTGCTGTACACCGTCACCGGCGCCCCCTTCTACGGCCGCGACTCCGCCACGAAGCCGGCCCTCAAGCTCTACTCCTTCAAGGACCGCAAGGAGTCGACCCTGGCCGAGAACGCGACCGGCTGGGCCCTGTCCCACGACGGCGCGAAGGTCCTGGTGCGCCAGGAGGACAAGTACAACCTCTACGACGTGAAGCCCGACGCCAAGGACAAGAAGGCGGTCTCCACGAAGGGCCTGATGGTGGACCGCGTGCCCGCCGAGGAGTGGCGGCAGTTCTTCGACGAGGCCTGGCGCCGCTACCGCGACTTCTTCTACGTGCAGAACATGCACGGCTACGACTGGAAGGCCATCGGCGACCGCTACCGGGCGCTCCTGCCCCACGTCGCCCACCGCGCCGACCTCAACTACGTTCTCGGCGAAATGGTCGCGGAGCTCAACATCGGCCACGCCTACATCCAGGGCGGCGACTACGAGATCCCGGCCCGCCCGAAGGTCGCGCTCCCCGGGGCGCGCTTCGAGCTCGACCCGGCCGCCGGCCGCTTCCGCATCGCGCGGATCCTCCAGGGCCAGAACGAGGAGGACCTCTACCGCTCGCCACTCACCGAGGTGGGCGTCGACGCCCGCGTGGGCGACTACGTCCTCGAGATCGACGGGGTCGAGCTCAAGGGCGACGACGACCCCTACCGCCTCCTGCGCCACAAGACCGACCCGGTGACTCTGACCCTCAACGCGAAGCCGGTCCTCGAAGGGGCCCGCAAGACGACCTACAAGCCGATCGCCAGCGAGGAGCCGCTCCTCTACCTCGAGTGGACGAACGCCAACCGCGAGAAGGTGGCGAAGCTCACGAACGGGCGCGCCGGCTATCTCCACATCCCCGACATGGGCGCCCCCGGGATCTACGAGTTCATCAAGTGGTTCTACCCGCAGGTCCGCAAGGAGGGCCTCGTGGTGGACGTCCGCTCGAACGGCGGCGGCAACGTCTCGCAGTGGATCATCGAGCGGCTCGACACGAAGCTGCTCGGCACGCGATTCGGCCGAAGGAGCGAGTACCCCGGGACCTACCCGGAGACCGTCTTCCACGGCCACAAGGTCGCGCTCCTCAACGAGACCTCGGCCTCGGACGGCGACATCTTCCCGCACATGTTCCGCAAGGCCGGCCTCGGCCCGCTCGTCGGCAAGCGCAGCTGGGGCGGCGTCGTCGGCATCTCCGGCCTCGGGCCCATGATCGACGGGGGCAGCGTGACCGTGCCGCTCAGCGGCACGAACGACGTGGACGGGAAGTGGGTCATCGAGGGCCACGGCGTCGACCCCGACATCGTGGTGGAGAACGACCCGAAGTCGGTGATCGCCGGGCGGGACCCGCAGCTCGAGCGGGCGGTCGAGGAGCTCGTGAAGAAGATGGACGCCGAGCCGATGAAGCTGCCGAAGCGGCCGGCGGACCCGGTGAAGACGAAGTGACGGCCCCGGGCGGGGCGGCCGGCATCGCGCTGATGCGGGGCGTCCCGCCCACGCTCGCCGACTGCGAGCTGACGTACCGGGACCGGGAGCCGATCGACCTCGCCCGGGCGGTGGCGCAGCACGCGGCCTATGCCGCGCTGCTGCGCTCCCTCGGTCTCGAGGTCCTCGAGCTGCCGGCCGACCCGTCCCTGCCGGACTGCTGCTTCGTCGAGGACGTGGCCGTCGTCCTCGACGAGGTGGCGCTCCTGACGATGCCCGGCGCCCCCTCGCGCCGGGGCGAGATCCCCGCCGTCGAGGAGGCCCTTGCCCGCCTTCGCCCGCTCGAGCGGACGCGGCTTCCGGCGACCCTCGAGGGCGGCGACGTGCTGCGCGTGGGCCGGCGGATCTTCGTCGGCCGATCGGAGCGCACGAACGAGGCGGGGATCGCGCGGCTCGCCGCGGTGGCCGAGCCGCTCGGGTACCGGGTGGTGACGGTGACGGTGACGGGCTGCCTCCACCTCAAGAGCGCGGTCACCGCCCTCGACGACGAGCGCCTCCTGGCCAACCCGGCCTGGCTGGACCCGTCCCCGTTCGGAGGGCTCGGCGTCGTCGCGGTCGACGCCGACGAGCCCGGCGCCGCCAACGTCCTCCGCGTCGGGGGAATGGTCGTCGCCCACCCCGGCTTCCCGAGGACGATCGAGCGCCTCTGCGCGCTCGGCTACGCCGTCCGCACGCTCGACGTCTCGGAGTTCATCAAGGCCGAGGCGGCCCTCACCTGCAAGAGCCTCCTCTTCCGCGCCTGAGAGCCCGTCTACGGCAGCGGCTTGCCGGCGTCGATCTTCCCGATGCCGCTCTCGTAGATCAGCTTGTTGAGCGCCGGGACGTCGGTCTGCTGGACGGCCCGCAGCGCGGCGGCCACCTCGTCCACCTGGCGGCTCGTGCGCTCGATCAGATCGCGCTGCTGGGGCGTCGGAGCGGCCACGTAGCCGGAGAGGCCGAAGCCCAGGGACCGCGCGCGCGGCAGCAGCGGCTCGGGATCGGCGTCGAGCGGCGCCCCGGCGAAGCCCATCGGCGTGTCCGAGCTGAGGCGCTTCGCCAGGGGGTCCAGCTTGTCGAGCAGCGACTGGATGCCCTTCGTGACCGCCTCGGGAGTGTCCTTCTTCTTCTCGAAGGTGCCCTTCAGCTCCTCGAGCTGCTTCTTCAGCGACTTCGCCGCCTTGTCCGCGGCGTCGGCCTTCGCCCACACCTGGCCCGCCTGGACGATGGCGTCGTTCCACGCCCGCCGCTCGGCGTCGGTGACCGTGATCCGCGGGTCGTCCTCGACGAGGACCGCCTGGCTCGCCTCCTTGCCGCCCACGGCGACCTTGACGGTGTACGTCCCGGGCAGCACGAAGGGCCCGCGCGGCGGGCCCATGAACGACCGCTCCGCCCCTTCCTCGGGCTTCACCGGCGGCTCCCGGCGCAGGTCCCAGCTCGTGCGGTTGAGCCCGGCCTCCTTCGTGCCCGAGAGCTCGCGCACGACGGCCCCCGCCGCGTCGGTGACCGTGATCTTGACCTCGTCCTTGTCCCCCGGCTTCGCTCCGAGCCAGTAGGTCAGGAGGGCGCCGTCGGGGGGGTTCGGAGCGAGGAAGACCTTGTGCCCCGTGTCGGCCTTGTGATCGAAGAGGCGCCACTGGGTGGCGGTGCGCACCGGGAAGAAGTGGAGGTCCTTCCCCCGGGCCGTCGGGAGGTCCACGAGGGCCGAGGCGTCGTCGAGGATGTAGACGCCGCGGCCGTGCGTGGCGAGCACGAGGTCGCCCTCGCGGGGGTGGACGAGGAGATCGTCGACGGGCACGGTCGGGAGGTTCTTGCCGCGGACCGCCGTCCAGCCCGCGCCGCGGTCCCAGCTCACCCACAGCGCCCGCTCGGTGCCCGCGAAGAGCACGTCGGGGTTCTTCGGGTGCTCCCGCACGACGCTCACCGTCCCGCCCGGCGGGAGGTTGCCGGCGACGGGCTTCCACGTCTGGCCGAAGTCGGCCGTGAAGAAGAGGTAGACGCCGAAGTCGTTCGCCCGGTGCCCGTCGAAGCTCGCGTAGGCCGCCCCTTCGCCGGTGCGGCTCGGCTCGACGCGGCTCACGTAGGTGCCCTTCGGGACCCCGGGCACGCGCGCCGCGACGCTCGTCCAGCTCGTTCCGCCGTCCCGCGAGACCTGCAGGTTGCCGTCGTCGGTCCCCGCCCACAGGACGCCCTTCCGAAGCGGCGACTCGGCGAGCGTCGTGATCGTGCCGTAGTGCCGGACGCCGTCGTTGCGCGAGAGCAGGTCCTTCGCCGGCTTGCCGAAGATCGCCGTCGCGTCGCGCCGCGCGTTGTCGGTGCTCGTGAGGTCGGGGCCCACCAGCGTCCACGTGTCGCCGCGGTCGCGGGAGCCGAAGACCCGGTTGCCCCCGTAGTAGATCGTCTTCGGGTCGTGCGGCGACACCACGATGGGGGAGTTCCAGTTGAAGCGGTACTTCTCCCCCGCCGGGGGCTCGGGGCGGATGATCCGCCGCTGGCCGCTGCGGCGGTGCAGGCGGGCGACGTTGCCGTCCTGGCTCTCCACGTACACGACGTCGGGGTCGGTCGGGTCGGGCACGCAGTAGAACCCGTCCCCCCCGCCCACCCGCACCCACTCGTCGTTCGAGATCCCCCGGCGCCAGAGCGTCCGCGAGGGGGCCGACCAGCTGCCGTTGTCCTGCAAGCCCCCGTAGACGTGGTACGGCTGCTGCAGGTCGACCGCCACCTCGTAGAGCTGCGCGAGGGGGACCGTGTTCACGAAATCCCACGTCCGCCCCCGGTCCCAGGTGATGTGGATGCCGCCGTCGCTGCCCACCAGCATGTGGTTGGAGTCGGCGGGGTCGATCCACATCGCGTGGAAGTCGCCGTGGATCTTGTCGACGACGTCGGTCTTGAACGTCTTGCCCCCGTCCTCCGAGGTGTACATCGGGGCTCCCAGCACCCAGACCCGGCGGTCGTTGTTCGGGTCGACCCGGATCTTGGAGTAGTACGACGGGCGCGGGTTGGTCCCGGAGACCTTCGCCCAGGTCTCGCCGCGGTCCTCGGAGCGGTAGACCCCGCCCTCCTTCGCGTGCTCGACCAGCGCGTAGACGACCCGGGGGTCGCGGAGGTAGACGGCGAGGCCGATCCGGCCCATCTCGCCCTCGGGCAGGCCCTTCGTCAGCTTCGTCCAGGTCGCTCCACCGTCGACCGTCTTCCACAGGCCGCTGCCGGGGCCGCCGCCGTTGAAGCCGAACGGGGTGCGCCGCCGCTGGTAGGAGGCGGCGTAGAGGGTGTCGGGGCTGTCGGGATCCATGGCCACGTCCACGAAGCCGGTGTCCTCGTCCACGAACCTGGTGTTCGTCCACGTCCTTCCGCCGTCGGTCGTCTTGTAGAGGCCGCGCTCCTTGTTCGGCCCCCAGAGGTGCCCGAGGGCGGCCACGTAGACGATGTCGGGGTTGCGGGGGTGCACGAGCACGCGCCCGATGTGGTGGGTGTCGGAAAGGCCGAGGTGCTGCCAGCTCTTGCCGCCGTCGAGCGTCCGGTAGACGCCGTTGCCCCAGGACGAGGACTGCCGGTTGTTCGGCTCGCCCGTGCCCGACGTAGAGGACCTGGGGGTCGGAGGGGGCGAGAGTGAGGTCGCCGATCGTCGAGACGAGCTGGTCGTCGAAGACGGGCTCGAAGGTCGTCCCCCGGTTCGTGGTCTTGAGGATCCCGCCGGAGGCGGTTCCCACGTAGAAGGTCGAGGGGTCCTTCTCCACGACCGCGAAGTCGTCGATGCGCCCCCCCATGATCGCGGGTCCGATGTTCCGGAACTCGAGGCCCTTCATCGGGTCGGGGGCAAGGACGGGGGCCGGGCTCGGCGCCGGCGCGGCGGCCTTCTTGTCCGCCTTCGCGGCCGGCCTGGCCGGGGCCTTCGCTGGCTCCTGGCCGGGTGCGATCGCCGGTACGAGCATGGCCAGAGCCAGCAGGCCCGGGAGGAGGGAGGGACGGAAGCGATTCATCATGGCCCGCTCCTTGGATGGGCGCGGAGACGCGCGGCGGGATCTTACCGCAAGGGTCGGCGTCGCTCTCGCCTTGAGGTATGCTCCGCCGCCGATGAACAAGGGGGGTGCTCGAGCGGGAGTGGCCGGGATGATCGACCGGCGCCCCGGGAAGCGTCAGAAGGTCGAGGTCCGACGGGTTCGTGGGGGCCTGGAGCTCCGGATCGACGGCACCCAGGCCTCGGTCCACCGCCCCGGCCGCGCTCTCACCGGGGTCGTCTGGTGGGCGCTCGCCTCCCCGATCCTGCTGCTGCCGCGGCGGCGGCGCCGGCGCCGGCGCGTCCTGCTGCTCGGCCTGGCCGCCGGCAGCGTGGGCCGGGCGGTGCGCGCGCTGGACCCGCACGCCGAGATCGTCGGTGTCGAGCTCGACCCCGAGGTGATCCGCCTCGCCCGCCGCCATTTCGGCCTCGACCGCCTCGGCGTCAAGGTGGTCCTGGGCGACGCCCTCGACTTCCTGCGGCGCGACCGCCGCCACTTCGATCTCGTCGTCGAAGACCTGTTCATCGGGCCCTCGCGCTCCGTCCGGAAGCCGGGGTGGCTGCTGGGCGAGGGCTACCGGCTCATCCGTCGGCGGCTCCAGCCTGCCGGCTACGTCGTCTCCAACACGATCCACGAGATGCCGGGGGTGGTGCGGGCCATGCGCCCGTTCGGCGGCCGGATCGTCTCGCTCGACGTCCGCGGCCACTGGAACCGGGTGACCGCGTGCGGGCGGGACATGCCTCCGCCGCGGGCCTTTCGCCAGGTCCTCGAGGAGCGAGCGGAAACCTCGCGGATCCTCCGCAGGGTCACGCTCCGGACCCGATGATGGCCTGGAACGCCGACACCTCGTCGACCGGCTCGAGCAGGATCGGCGCGGCGTGCAGGTAGGCCGTCCCCCGCCGCTTCTGCTCGATGTCGTCGTACACGCGCCGCACCTGCTCGGGCGTGAAGCCCAGCTCCTCCGCCGCCGTCTCCGCCGGCACGCCGTGGTTCTTCGCCCAGAGGAGCACGTCGAGCGTCCCGTAGGGCACGGAGAAGAAGAAGTCCTCCTGCGACTGGGCGAGGCTGTAGGTGTCGGTCGTGGGCGGCCGGTTCAGGATCTCTGCGGTGACGCCCAGATGGCGCGCCAGCTCGTACACCTGCGTCTTGTAGAGCCCGGCGATGGGCTTGACGTCGGCGGCGCCGTCGCCCAGCTTGACGAAGAAGCCCTGATCGTGCTCGAGCCGGTTGGGCGTGCCCGCGACCGCGTAGTTGAGGCGGTCGGCGTGGTAGTACTCGAGCATCTTCCGGGTGCGCTGCTTGAAGTTGGTCGCGGCCACGATCTGGAGGAAGGCCGCGGCGGGAGCCGGAACCGACGCTCCTCCCCCGAAGGCAGGCGCACGACGACCTGGAAGAAGTGCAGGGCGTCGCTGGCCAGGGGATCCGAGTCCAGCACGATCTTCCACGGCATCTCCGGCTGGAAGTCGGGGAAGACGTCGCGCACGGCCGCGTCGCGCGCCTCGTAGCACCCCGCCGCCTGGAGCACGGGCGCGATGTCCTTGACCTCGAAGGGGATCCCGAGCTTCTCGCAGAGGGCGCGGCCGTAGAGGAGGCTCTCGGGGCTCGAGTCGCGCTCGGGCAGGAGCAGCGCGAGCACCCGCGCCGGGCCCAGGGCGCGCGCCGCCAGGGCGGCGACGCACGCCGAGTCGATGCCCCCGGACACGGCCACGACGACGCCCCGCTTCCGGAGCCTGTGCCGCACGGCGTCGCGGAGCGCGTCCGAGAGCGCCGTGGCCTTCGCCTCGAGGTCCAGCTTCATCACGTCGGCGAGCTTCGTCATGCTTCTCTCTCGAAGTGGGCTGCCCGTTCGGTCAACACCGCACGCAGGAGCTTCCCGGCCTCGTTTCGCGGCAGGGCCTCGACGAAGCCGACGCGGGACGGCACCTTGAAGGGCGGCATCTGCTCGCGGCAGAGACGGCGCACCGCCCCTTCGTCCAGCGTGCTTCCCGGTCTGCGAACCACGAAGGCCACGGCCGCGTCGCCCGACAGCTCCGCGGGGGCGCCGACGACCGCCACCTCGACGACCTCGGGGTGGCGGGCGATGACCTGCTCGATCTCCACCGGCGAGACCCGGTGGCCGCCGATCTTCAGGATCTCCTTGGCGCGCCCCGCGTGGAAGAGGAAGCCGTCCGCGTCCCGCCAGGCGAGGTCGCCGGTCCAGAGCCAGCCGTCGTGCAGGATCGCGGCGGTCGCCTCGGGCTCGTCCAGGTAGCCGAGCGTCACGTTGCCGCCCCGGGCGACGAGGTGTCCCGTCTCCCCCGGGGACAGCTCGCGCCCGGCGTCGTCCACGACCTTCAGGTCGACGCCCGGGATCGCGATGCCGATCGAGCCGTGCTTGTCCTCTCCCCGCTCCGGCGGAAGGTAGCTCAGCCGGGCCGTCGCCTCGGTCTGGCCGTACATGACGAACAGCCGTGCCGGCCGGAACGCCTCGCGGACCCATCGGATCGTGTCGGGCGCCATCGGTCCGCCGGCCTGCATCAGGTAGCGCAGGCTCGGCAGGGACAGGGCCCGGACGTCCACCTGCCGCCGCAGGATCTCGAACGTCGTCGGCACGCCGGCGAAGCCGGTGCAGCCCTCGGCGCCCATCGCCTCCATGACCACGCGCGGGTACATGAAGCGGTCGTCGAGGAAGACGGAGCCGCCCACGAAGAGGTGGGTCTGGAGAAGGCTCCGCCCGTAGCAGTAGTAGAGCGGCAGGACGGACATCATCCGGTCGTCGGGGCCGAGGGCGAGGTACTCCACGATCGAGCGCGTGTTGGCGTCGATGTTGGCGGAGGTCTGCACGACGCCCCGCGGCCGGCCCGTCGAGCCGGACGTGTAGAGGATGACCGCCGGGTCCCCCGGACGGCGCCCGGAAGGCTCCGGGCACGGCGGCGGCGTTCCCCGAGCCGGATCGACGATCCCGTCGGTGCCGATCCACGTCAGGGGCTTCCCCAGCGCCGAGGCCATGGCCTCGGTCGGCCTCGACGGGTGAACCACCCAGAACCGTACGATCGAAACCGGGCCGCGAGGTCGCCCCAGACCCGCGCGTCGCGCCCGGCCACCAGCAATGACGTACGCCGGTCTGCTGCACGACGTCGGCGAGATTCTGTGTGCCCCAGTCCCGGTTCACCTCGACCGAGCACGCGCCGAGGGCGTCCATCGCCAGGCTGGAGACGGCGGCGGCGGCGTGGGTCGGGAGCGCCACCAGGACCCGCTCGCCGGCGCAGACCCCCGAGGCCGAGAGGTGCCCGGCCAGGGCTCGGACCCGTGACGCGAGATCGCCGTACGAGAGCCGGACGAGCGGGTCGCCACCGCGGGCGCGGTGGGAGTGCGCTCGGCGTGATGAAAGAGCCAGCGGCTGAGGAAAGGCGCTCTCATGGAGCCTCGATTGCGACCGACCGGACCGAGGCCGGCGGCGGTGGAGCGAGCCCGCGCGTCCACGCCGCGAGGAGCTGTCCCGTGGCCACGGCCGTGATCGCCATCGCGTCCGCCTCGCTGGACGGCGCCGGGCCGCGGCCCGCGAGCTTGCGCACGAGAAGGTCGACCCGGCCGTCGTCGAAGACCCCCAGTGCGCGCACCGCATCCCGGGAAAGGAGCTCTCGCGCCCAGCCGGGCGCCGCCAGTCCGGCGAGCGCCGCCGCCACGGGAGCCCGGTACGGGAACTTCTTCCGCTCGAGCACCGCGCGCGGCACACGCCCGGCGGCGAACCGTTTCAGCACTCGCTTCTCGTCCAGGCCGGCGAGCTTCACCCGGTCGGGCATGCGTGCCGCGAGCTCCATGAGGCGGTGGTCGAGGAAGGGGAACCGCCCCTCGACCGAGTGGCCCATCAGCATGCGGTCGCCCTGGGCCGTGAGGAGATAGCCCGACAGGAGGGTCGACATCTCCAGCCACTGCGCGCGGGCCAGGGGGCGCCACCGCCGCACTCGTGGCGGCATCCCGGAGACGACCGTGGCGACGGGGTCCTCGTCGGCAGCGCGGGCCGCGAAGCTCGGGGGCGAGAAACGCAGAATCCTCCCGCTCGCCGCCCATCGGATCTCGTGCGAGAAGGCGGGTGCGGAGGCCTGGAGATCGCCCCGGAACGCCTGCTCGAGCAGGGCCGTCCCCTGGCGGCCGAGGGCGAGATAGGGGTACAGGCGGCGGAGGAGCGCCGGGCGCATCCGCGACGAGGGTCGGCGCGCCCAGAAGGCGCGCACCTGCGTCTCGCGGTAGAGGTCGTATCCGAGCAGCATCTCGTCGGACCCCTCGCCCGTGAGCACGACCTTGACCGCGTTGTCCCGAACCAGCTGCGACAGGCGAAGGAGAGGAGCCGGCGCCGAGCGCACGACCAGCTGCTCCGCCTTCCCGACCATCTCCGGAAGCAGCTCTCCGATCTCGCGGTTCCCGATCTGCACCGGCCGGTGGCGCGTCCCGAGCGCCGCCGCGACCTCCTCCTGGTAGCGCCGCTCGTCGAAGCGCGCATCGTCGAACGCCACCGAGAAGGTCGAGAGCGTACCTCCGAGCGCGTCCTGGGCCAGCGAGCAGACGACACTGGAATCGAGCCCGCCCGAGAGATAGGCGGCCACCGGGACGTCGGCACGCAGGCGAAGCCGCACGGCGTCCGCGAGCACGGCCCCGAGGGCCTCCGTGGCGCGCGGGCCCACGAGGTCCGGGTCGGGGTCGCCGAGGTCGAGATCCCAGTACTTCCACGCCTCGAGTCGTCCGTCGGCGAACCGCGCCACCGTCGCCGGCGGGAGCGCCTGCACTCCCTCGAAGGACGTCCGCGGTGCCACCGGCGCCCAGAGCTGGATGGCCTGCTTCAGCCCCCGCGGGTCGAGCGCGGGCGCCACGAGGCCCCCGGCGAACAGCGCCTTGGCCTCCGACGCGAAGGCGAGTCCGGCCGGCGTCACCGCGTAGACGAGCGGACAGATGCCGAGGCGGTCGCGGGCCAGCCACAGCGCCCCGCTCCGCGGGTCCCACAAGGCGAATGCGAACTGCCCGTTCATCTCGCGGACGCAGTCGATCCCGCCCTCGAGGTAGCTCGCGAGGATCACCTCGGTGTCGGAGCGGGTCCGGAACCGATACCCGCGCGCGAGGCGGTCGCGCAGCTCGAGCCAGTTGAAGATCTCGCCGTTGAAGACGATCGTGACGCCGGTCGCGGCATCGCGCATGGGTTGGACGCCGCCCTCCAGGTCCACGATCGCGAGGCGGGAGTGACCGAGCGCCACCCCGTCGAGGAGCACCCCCCGCTGCGCGTCCGGTCCCCGGTGCCGCAGGCTCGCCGCCATGCGCCGCAACGATTCCCCGAAACGGGCCTCGCGGTCCGCCGCCGGCAGGCCACGGGGAACCGTGAAACCGGCGATGCCGCACATGTCGCTACGCCGCGTTCTGGCGTTTCCGCTCCACGAAGGCGGAGGCGTTGTCCAGCGAGTCGAGGTTCTCCGGAACGAGCTCGGCTTCTGCGACTCGGAGCTGGAACTCCCGCTCGAGGAACCCGACCAGCTCCAGCATCCCGAGCGAGTCCAGGATTCCCTCGCGCAGGAACGAGGCATCGTCGGCGAACCCCTCGATGAAGAAATTCTCGGAGATGAAGCTCCGAATGCGCTCTCTGGGGCTCACCACCGCTTCTCCTTGGTCACCCACGAACGAGCACCCTGCCGGCGCCCTGGGCGGGCGCCACCAGGTCGAGGCTCACGCACCGTGCCGGGTTGCCCATCGCGAGGGAGTTGGGCGGCACGTCCTCCGTCACGACCGAGCCGGCGGCGATCACGGAACCGTTCCCCACGCTAACCCCGGGCTCGATCGTTGCGCCGTGGGCGATCCACACGTCGTCGCCGACGGTGATCGGGGACGTTCCCTCGCCACCCCCGATCGGCGACGCGCACGAAGGAGGCGATCCAGCAGCGGCAGCCAATCCGCACGGAACGCCAGGCTTCGAACGAGGAGCCGTAGTTGACCACCGTCGACGACCCGATGCTGAGGGCCCCGCCCTCGTGAGCCACCAGCTCGGTCGGCACCATGCCGCCGAGGAAGCTGGTTCGGTCCCCGAGCGTGATGGTACCCTTCGGGATCACCCTGACGTAGCCGTGAGCGCGGTTCCGAACGCCCCTTCGGCAGCGGCGGAACAGCAGCCATCCTCGCAGGATTGCCACCAGCGCGGCAATGGGCGACGCGGGCGCATCGGGAGTCGGGGCTCGCGTGCCGACTGCGGGGCGGACCGTCAACGACCTCCGCTCCTTCCCTCCGGGGCCCGGAACGGACGGGAACTGGGCTCCGGCGGGAACACGCCGCGACACCACCGCTCCGGCCAGAACGTGTGCGCCGGGCTCGATCTGCGCGCCCCGAAGCACTACCGCGCCCGTTTCGATGACGGCGCCCGCGCCGATCACCACGGCCAGGGGCGGCGGCGGGTCGGACCCGTCCCGCCGCAGCGTGTGGAAGTGGCTGTCGAGGACCTTCACGAAACGGGCGATGCGCGCCCCCGACCCGATGGCTGACCTCCTCCTGGGCCTCGATCGAGGCGCCGCCCTCGACGAGGGCACCACAACCGATGTGGATCCTGGCGCCGAGGTGCGCCTTGAGCTCGATGGGCGCACTGCGCCCGTCGAGCACCGCCCCGGAGGCGACGTGCACGTCGCCGCGGCCATGGACCCACACCCGCCCGTAGGCCAGCGCCCCCGGTCCGACGCTCGCGCACCGGCGGAGCTTCCAGCGAGACGAAACGCGCCTCACCCAGGACGACCCACCACCCGGTCGAGGCTCCATCAGCGCGCCTCCGCGAGCACCGCGAGCAGCTCGCCGGCCAGGCGGACCCGCGCTCGCGCGTTGAGGTGCCCGCCGTCGTCCGTGTAGGCGGCGAACAGCTGGGGAACCCGCCGCGCCCCGTCCGAAGCCGATGCCACTCCGCCGTCCGGAGTCTGTCGACTCGAACCGGGCGAGGTCGAAGATCGGCTCCTTCCCGCCGTAGGCGCGGCGGACGAGGTCGCTGTACTCCTGGCGCTTCGCGTTCTCGGCGACGCCGGCGGGGACGCGCCCGAGCGCGCGCTTCACGAGCCCTTTCAGGCCTCCCTGCACCGTCGTGAGCGGAACGGTGACGTGCACGAAGACGAGACCCGGGTGCCGGCCACGCTGGCGCGCCACCATGGCCTGGTACTTCGCGAACAGCGCGGCCGCGTCCGTGGAGGATCCGAAATCGACGTAGCAGAACTTCAGGAGCGCCACGTCGGCGACCTCGCCGATCCCCGAGTCGAGCGCCGCCTCGAAGCTCGCGAGCTTGCGCTCCGGGTCGCCGTTCTCGGGCGCGAAGAAGTGGGCGAGCGTGCCCGGGACGAGCGCCGCCGGGTCCGTCGTCTCGACCACGCGAAACGCCGTTCCCCGTGCCCCGTCGAGCCCTTTCACCCCGTCGAGCAGGTTCATCCCGACCGACTGGTGGCCGAAGAAGAGACGCAGCCGCGAGAGCCTGTCGTAGCCGGAGGCGAGCCGGGCGTCGGGGGGTCGTACCGGCTCGGTGCAGCCGATGGCGAGGAGCGCGGTGGTGCAGACGACCAGTGCGAGCTGGATCGAGGTCAATCCTCTCCTCATCGCGAGGGAGCGGTCGAATCTTACCAGCAAGCGTGCAGGCGGAGACAGAGCTGCGTCACTGACAGCCGCAATTTTCGACTCCGGTGTGCTGCCGGCGCATACCGAAGAGACGAAAAGCGTTTCGGGGTTGTCTCGAGCCCTCCGTACGGCGGCAGCGGGGTCGGGTTATCCTTGACTGTCACTTCAAGCAGACCACTGACCACAGGAGATCCGCCGAAATGGCCACCGTCACGCACAAGGGCAATCCGATCGACGTCGCCGGCTCGTTCCCCCAGAAGGGCCAGAAGGCCCCCGCCTTCACGCTCGTCGCCAAGGACCTCAAGGACGTCTCGCTCGCAGACTACGCGGGCAAGCGCAAGGTCCTGAACATCGTCCCCAGCCTCGACACCGCGGTGTGTGCCACGTCGACCCGCAAGTTCAACGAGAAGGCGGGCGGCCTCGCGAACACGGTCGTGCTGGTCATCTCGGCCGACCTTCCATTCGCCGCCGGCCGGTTCTGCGCGGCCGAGGGCCTGAACAACGTGGTCACCCTCTCGACGATGCGCGGCCGCGGCTTCATGAAGGCCTACGGCGTCGAGATCACGAGCGGCCTCCTCGTCGGCCTGTGCGCCCGCGCCGTCGTCGTCCTCGACGAGAAGGACACCGTGCTCCACGCGGAGCTCGTCCCCGAGATCGGACAGGAGCCGAACTACGACGCGGCCCTCGCCGCGCTGAAGTAGGGCTTCAGGGGAGGGCGCCCGGCACGAGGGGGCGACCGGTCTCCGTCCAGCCGCGCAGGCCGTCGGCCAGCACGCGCGCGTCGATGCCCATCGCCTGGAGTGTGCGCGCCGCCCGGGCGCTCGAGGCCTCGTTCGGTCAACCGCAGTAGAGGATGGGCAGCCGCCCCATCCTCCGGATCGCGACGGCCTGGCCCTCGATCTGGCTCGCTGCCATGTTCACCGCACCCGGGATGTGGCCCTCGGCGTACTGGTCACGCGAGCGCACGTCGATCAGCACGGCCTCGCCGCGGTCGCGAAGCGCCAGGGCCTCCGCCAGCGGCACGGGCGAGGAACCGGGGCCGGCGCCGGCCGGCCAGACGACGCAGCCGAGCGGGGCGAGGCACGCCACGAGGAGAACGGCGGCGAGTCCCCTGAGTCGAGCCATCCCCGCCATCGTAGCATCGGACGAGGGTTAGACTGGGTTTCCTTGGCCCTGCTCGTCGACGAAACGGAGGGGCACTGTCCGTGCCGGGTACGTGTGGCCGTCGCGGGTGAGGCCGACCTGGACGGCATCGAGGACGCGGTGGCAGGCATGGGCCCGCGCAACGCCCAGCCGGGCACGCTCCTCGTCGAAGACAGCGCGAACCGGGGGGCGACCGCCCAGGTCGCGCCGACCCAGCGCCACCCGCGCACCGCGGCCGGCGTGAGCCGGGTCCTCAACCGTCCTAGCACCATCCCGGCCGCGCCTCTGACCCCCCGGCTGCGGTATGCTCGGCGGCCGGAGACGACCATGCTCGACATCCCGCGGATCCGGGAGCAGTTCCCCATCACCCGCCAGTCCTTCCATGTGCTCGGCCAGCCGGAGCCGAAGCCGCTCATCTACCTCGACCACGGCGCCAGCACGCACCCGCCCACGCCGGTTCTCGACACCTACAAGGACTTCCTCGAGCGGTCCTACGCGAACGTCCACCGCGGGCGGCACTACCTCTCCGAGATGGCGACCGACCGCTTCGAGCACGTGTCGGACGACATCTTCCGCTTCATCCACGGAGGCCGCTCCGGCAACACGGTGATCCTCTGCGGCAACACGACCCAGGCCCTCGACCTCGCCGCCCACGTGATGGCCCACCGCGAGGGGATCACGCTGGTCTCCCTGATGGAGCACCACTCGAACGACCTCCCGCACCGGGCGCGCGGGACGGTCCTCCATTTCGGCGTGAAGGACGACGGCACCCTCGACTACGACGACCTCGAGGCGAAGCTGCGCGCGCACCGCGTGAAGCTCGTGGCGGTGACCGGCGCGTCGAACGTGACGGGCTACCTGCCCGACATCCACGGGATCGCACGCATGGCCCATGCGAGGGGCGCGAAGGTCCTCCTGGACGGGGCGCAGATCCTCGCCCACGCGCCGATTGACGTGCTCCCCGACTCCGATCCCGGGCACATCGACTTCTTTGCCGGGGCCGGCCACAAGGCCTACGCCCCCTTCGGGTCGTCCTTCCTCTTCGGGCCGACGGACCTGCTGGACGATGCCCCCCCTTACATCCCGGCGGGGGGAACCGTGGTCTACGTCACCGAGGACGAGGCGTACTTCAAGAAGTCACCCGACCGTCACGAGGGCGGCACCCCGAACATCGCCGGCGCCGTGGCCCTCGCCGCCGCCCTGCGCTTCCTCGAGGAAGCCGGGATGGAGGCGGTGCGGGCGCACGAGCGGGCCCTCGTCGAGCGGGCGATGGACGGGCTCCGGAAGCTCGACGGCGTGCGGGTCCTCGGCCACCCGGACCCCGCGATGCGCATCGGGGCGCTCTCCCTCACCATCGAGGGCATTCCCCACGAGCTGGCGGCGACCATCCTGAACCGCGAGGCGGCCATCGCCGTGCGCAACGGCTGCTTCTGCGCCCATCCCTACCTGCATCGTCTCCTCGGCCTCACCGACACGACGGAGCTGCGCCGGAAGCTCGTCGCGGGCGAGGAGGTCGATCTCCCCGGGGCCGTCCGGCCCAGCTTCGGCATCTTCAACGACGAGGCCGAGGTGGACGAGCTGTTGAGGATGCTGCGGGTCATCCGCGACCGCGCCTGGAAGGGCGAGTACAGCGAGATCCCCGGGGCAGACGCCTGCAAGGAGCTGTGAGCCGCGACGCTCTGCTCTTCCGGCCGATCCCGCTCAGGCCCGGCGACGGCGCGGGCGCACTAGGGGATGGTCGCGAGCAAGGGTTGCGGGAGCGTTTCCTGCAGGTCCTCCGGGCCCTTGATCGAGGGTCCCGGTCTCGGCCACGATCGCGGCCGCGGCCAGCCCCGCCGCCAGCCCGACGGCCAGGCCGGCGATGGTGAACAGCGAGCGGCTCGGGAAGCAGGGGCGGTCCGGGACCCGCGCGGGCTGCAGCACCTGGAATCGGACGGCGGACCTCCGGCCGACGCGCGACGCGGTCTCGGCGATTCGCCACTCCTCCTGGACGGCGAGGAAGTCCTGGCGGGCCGCGTGTATTCCCGCGTCAGCTCCTCGTAGGCGCCCGCCGGAAGGCGGGTCGGACGGGAGCCTGTCGCCAGGCGGGCGCGTTCGGCGTCGAGGTGGCGCCGAAGGGCGGCCTCTGCCTGTTCCGCGATCTTCCGCGCAGCGGCGACCCGCGCCTCGAGCCGCGCGGGGTCCGACCTCGTGCGCTTCGCGCGATCCTCCTCGGCCTCCTCCAGGAGGCGGGCGGCCAGGCGATTCGCGACCGCCGCCGCCGTCGCCGGGTCACCGTGGACGTACTCGATGGCGAAGGCGGTCGTCCCCAGGGCCTTCACGGTCACCGCCGCGAAGAGCGCCTCCGCCTGCTTCGAAGGGCCCAGCGGGCCGCCGCGGGCAGAGCGGTACGGGTCCGTGTCTCGAAGGACCCCCTCGATCACGCTGCGCCCCAGAACCCGCTGGCGCACGTCCTGGGCCCGGCTCTCCTCGGCTGTTCCTGCCGGCCGCGAGCGGGGCGGTTTCCCGCGGAACTCCCACTCGGCCCCGACCACGGCCGTGGCCCGGTATCGCGGCGGCAGAACGACAGCGACGGTCAGCCCCAGGAGCGCCACGAGCAGGGTCGGGATGAGGACGTGCAACGGCCGCCGGATCGGCGCTTCGAGATACGGGCGCGCCCGCTCGGAGCGGGGACCGGAGTTTCCGTTGCCTACGCTCGGCATGCTTTGCGGGTGGCCTCCCTGGCTCGACATCACCGGCCCGGGCCCGGCTCACGATCCGGGGCGCCTCCGCCTTCTGGCGGCGGACGAGGGCGAGAGAGCATGTCCAGGTCTCTCCGGTCCACCAGCCCAAGCGTCACGGAGGCGGCCCCGAACGACAGCGACGCACAGGGGGATGCCCAGCCGGGCGGACGGACGGGACAGGCGCAGCGCCAGGACCGTCGCCCCGGCCGCCGCCAGCGCCCGCGCGACGTCCAGGGCCGTCGGCGAGGCCGAGCGTCCCCCGGCGCAGCACGAGAAGGGCGCCGGCGAAGACCACGATCTCGCTCAGGGCGAACGCCACGACCACCCCGATCCCCCCGTTCCCGAAGCGCTGCTGGAAGACGGGATCAGCAGGATAGTCGAGCCCGCCCCCCACGACGACGCTCGCGACCTTCGCGATGGCGAAGCCGGTCCCGGCCCCGCACGCGTAGATGGTGTTCCCGAGCAGGATGTCGATGAACAGGAGGAAGAGCCCCGGGCGCGAAGACCTGGAGGACCGTCGCTGCCGGCCCGAACCCCCGCGGAGCCGTAGATCAGGCCGATCGCGAGGCCGCGAAGAGGTAAGTCCCGGTGCCCGCCAGCGCTCCGAGCCACAGCAGCGGCCGGAAGGCCGCCCGTCACCTCGCGCCGCAGCGCCGCGTGATCGGCCGACAGCCGGGCGAACCGTGGGTACGCCGCGGCGCCCAGGATCGAGGCCGGCGCCATCAGCGTGCCCAGGATGTTCTTGGCCGCTCCGAACCAGCCGACGACGTTGGCGGGGGCCAGCTTGGAGAGGAATGACGGCGTCCAGGTAAGGCTGCACCGCAGATGGCCGCCGTCATGGCGAGGAGGGGAGCCCCCCCCGCGATCAGCTGCCGGGCCGTGTGGGAAGAGGCACGGAGGGGCGTGCGTCCGAGCCCCGCGTACAGCCTTCCCGCCGCGCCGAGGGCGGCCACTCCTCCGACCGCCTGCGCGACGACCACCCCGGAGATCCCGGCCCCGAGGGCGAGGGCCGGCAGCGTGACGCCGAGAACGACGGCCTTGTTCAGCACCGAGACGAAGGCATCTCGCCCCATCCGGTCACGCGCCCGGAACACCATTCCGTATCCCTGGGCGATGCGACAGCGGCAGGAGGGCGAGGATCAGGCCGACCGAGAGCCCGATCGTGCGGGCGCCGTAGCCGAGCGCCCACGAGAGAGCCCCACCGGGACCAGGCCGACGACCGCGAAGGCCGCTCGCAGGGCGAGTGCCGTTCCGAGCATGTCGCCGGACCGCTCCGGCGACTGGGCCACCTCCCGGATCACGAAGAGCGGCTGCCCCCACTCGACGAGGACGTAGGCGAACGTCGCGGTCGTCATGATGAGGAAGTAGACGCCGAAGTCCTCCGCCCCGAGAGCGCCCGAGGGCCGCGCTGAAGACGATGGCGAGCACCGTCGTCGCGACCTGGCCCAGCACCAGGTGGAAGGCGTTCCGGGCGATGGTGCCCCGGGTGTCGCCGGTCGGACGACCGCCCCCCGCGCTCACTCGACGGCCTCCCGCCCTCGTGCCTGCGTCCCGCCCCTCGGCGACACGAGCCCCGCCGCCGTGTCTAGGCGTGCGGCGGTCGACGCGCGACTGTCCCGGCAAGCAGCCATTGTTGGCGCGGCTAACGGGAGAGAGCCTTCTTCGCCGCGTTCTCGCCGCTCACGAACGACTCGTCGGTCCAGATGTACTCCCAGTCGCCATACCGGCCGCAGTAGGCGATGCCCAGGTCGTCCAGGTAGCCGTGAACCGTCTTCAGGGCGGCGGCCCGCTCCAGGTCGAAGATCACGTTGGCGTACTCGATGTGCATCGTGTTCTGGAAGAGGATGCGATCCCCGTCCCGCAGCAGCCCGCACCTGCGGCAGGTCGCGGATGACCGGCTCGATGCAGTCGTCGGGCTTGCGGTCGAGCGGACGGTACTTCCGCGAGTAGTAGCACTCCGCCTGGAGGCTCCCGCAGCCCGGGGGGACATTGTGGGGCGACTGCAGGTGGGGGGTGCTGAGACGGGTGAAGAAGATGTCTCGGTCGTAGAAGTAGGTCCAGTGCGCGTCGATGAGGTCGGCGCGATCCACGACCAGGTTGACGATGACGAGCTCGGTGCAGGCCAGCCGGCCGCGGCCTCGAGGACGTCCTGCGGGGTGCCCGTCGATCATCGGGATCGAGGTCCGGGCAGGGGCACCGAGGAGACGAGGCCGCGTAGCGGCTGACCGCGCCGTTCGCGAAGCGGAGCTCCGGCGCCTCGGGTCGATGCGCGACGACCTTGTGGCCGAGGCGCAGGTCGGCGTCCTCCATGAACCGCCGCAGGTAGGAGACGAAGCCGCCGTGCGTCGGGTAGCGGAAGCCGTCGATGTAGTGGACGTCGGGCGTGCTCGGCATCAGCGCCCCGCGCAGGATCTCCTCGAGCTTGGCCTGGTACAGCCGCGGACCGATCCAGTCGGTGCTCATGTTGGCCGCCGGGCGTGGTGTGGAACTTGACGGTGTACTGCATCGGGAAGGTCTCGGCGAAGGTGTCCCCGAAGCTCGCGCGCAGCCACTCCTCGTAGTTCCGGATCTCGGCCGGCGGGCGCTGCTGCGCCGCGACGAAGTCGCTGATGATCTCACCATCAGGTCGGGCGGCAGGCCGTGGAGGTTCACCTGGGCCGGATGCTTGATCCAGTGACCCTTCCAGTAGTTGTTCACCTTGGTGGGGAGGGCCTGTACTTGCTGGTCGACTGCTGTCGGCCAGGATCTTCCGGATCCGCTCGTCCTTGGTGAAGGAGATGTGCGGCCCCTCGTCGAAGGTGTACTGGCCCTCGTAGACGAAGGAGGCGGTATGGCCGCCGTAATAGGGGTTCTTGTCGAAGAGGACGGCCGTCGTCCGGCCTCCCTGAGGCCGTAGGCCGCGCCGTAGCCCGCCATGCCAGTGCCCAGGACGCAGATCTCGCTCATCGTTGAACCGTCTCCCTCTCTAGTCCGCCTGCTGCCGCCACCAATCGATGGTCTGCCGCAGCCCGGACTCGAGGTCGTACCGGGGCTCCCAGCCCAGCTCGCCTGAGGCGCGCGTTGGCGCCCACCACCAGCGGAACGTCGTTGGCGCGGGCGGGAAGGGCGCCGAGCTGGACGAGTTCGGGCCGGCCGGTGAGGCGCGCCGATGTGAGCACGATCTCCCGCAGGGTCGTGGCCTGGCCCGAGCACACGTTGACCGCGCCCTGCACGTCGGTGTCGAGGACGCGCCACCAGGCCGTCGGCGACGTCCTGCACGTGCATGTAGTCGCGGATCTGGCGGCCGTGCGAGCACGGCGCCGGCTCCCCGCGCAGGAGCGCGCGGACAACCGAGGACACGAGCCGCTGCGGGTGCTCGTGGGGGCCGTACAGGAAGAAGACCCGCGGCCAGGCGACGGACAGCTGCCTTGCCGCGGCGTAGGACCGCACCATCTCGTGGAGAGCGTGCTTGCAGGCGCCGTAGACGGTGTCCGGCACGCAGGGCGTCAGCCCCTCGGTGCAGTAGCCGTAGCTCCAGTCGTACTCGTACCCCGAGCCGCAGACCGACCAGCCGCTGCCCGCCGGCTTCGGCGAAGCGGCGGACCAGCTCGAAGCTCGCCGTGACCCAGTCGAAGTTCTCCGGCGCCGTGATGAGCTTGCCAGGAACGACGTACCAGGCGAGGTGGAGCAGGTGCGTGGGCGTATGCCTCCACGACGTCCCGGGCGGCCGCGGCGCGAGGAGGTCGGCCGCGTGCCAGGTCGCGCCCCGAGGCGTCCGTGGCGCGGCTCGGCGCGAGACCGCATGCACCTCGTAGCCCCGATCGAGGAGCGGGCGGATGCAGTGGCTGCCGATGAAGCCGCCGGCGCCGGTCAGGAGGACGCGCTTCATGTGTCCGCTCCCGCGGGTTCGGCCCCGTCGGCGAGCGCCTCCAGAGCGCCCAGGCGCTCGGCCAGCGCGGGCCGGGCGCTCGGCCCCGGCGATCCGGAGGATCGACTGCCAGCGGTGGGCCCAGTCGTGGCGGCGCAGGGCGTGCCACGCGTTTCGCGCTCCCATGCGCTCGCATCTCCTCGGGCGTCGCGGAGCCGCGCAGGACTGTCTCCAACGTCCCCGCCGTCGGCTCGCGCCTCGACGACCGCGTCGGGCCAGGGGAAGTCCTCGCGGAAGCCGGGCGCCGTGGGCGCCTGGCCGAGCAGGACCGCCCCGGCGGCCGCGCCCTCGAAGTAGCGGGCCCCGACCTCCGACTGCCCCTGTTCTCCTCGTCCCCGAACTTGGCCGGGTAGGCGACGAAGAAGCGGCTCCTCTTCGCCAAGCGGCGAGCAGGTCCCGGTGCTCGGCCGGGCTCGAGGGGCGGACGAGGGCGCCGGGGATGGTGTCGTGGAGGTAGAAGAGCCGCCGGGCGGCGGCCAGCCGCAGGAGTGCCTCGTGCACCGGCTCGGAGCGGCGGCCCACGCTGAGACGTCGATCACCCGTGGCGGCGGCGTGGGATAGGGAGTGAAGCGCAGCACGTCCGCGGCGAGCGGGACATGGTGGCAGGGCTTGCCGCGAGGCGCGCCACGGCGGGTACGCTGCCGGAGAACGACTGGGCGACGTGGTCGAAATCGGCGAGGCGTCGCAGGAGTGGTCGAGCTCCTCGCCTGGCCCGCGTAGAACTCCACCATGTAGCAGACCTTGACCCGACACGCTGACCGCCAGCCGCGGATGGCGTTCAGGTAGAGGAGATCCCACACGTTCATGCAGACGAACACGAACAGGTCGTAGTCGCGTTCCACGCCACCGGCCTCGACGCCCGGGTTCAGGCGCGGTCGACGGGTGCCGGCCCGCCAGGCCAGGCTGCGCGCGACCGGTGGCGCAGGTCGAAGTGCCGGCCCGGCTCAGCTCCAGCAGGTCCACGTCGTCGACCGAGCGGATGACGTCCTCGAACTCGTAGTTCGAGCACCAGGCGGCGTGCGGGTTCAGCCGACGGAGTACGGCAGGACGCGGGCGCGCCGCCGCGAGGCGGCCTCGTCGCAGCTCGGCCGCTCGCGCTACGCGCTATGCTCAGGCGCACTTCCTACGCCGCGACGGGCAGTCGCCGCCCCGGCTCGCACCGGCTGAAACGGCGCGGATGCCCCGCGGGCTCGGCACGCTCCAGCCAGATCTCGCGGAAGTAGAGGTAGACGCTGCGGGGGCAGAACCGGCGGCAGTTGTTGATGTACGCCCTGGCAGACGGCGTCCTCGAGGATGACCACGTCGTTCTTCATGTGGATCATCTTCCCCGTCTTCTCGTTGACGATCTTCTCGATGCGACGGGCCACGCGGAAGGTCCGCCCGTGAACGGCACCATCTCCGAGTGGAATCCCATGCCGCGGTTGCGCAGGTTCTCGTCCATCGTCTCCAGGATCTCGGGCAGGCTCCGGACCCGCACCAGCTCGCCGGCCTGCAGGTCCAGCCTGCGCGAGGGCGTCTTGCCGCCCTTGGGAATCTTCCCTCGCCGGTCGGGGTAGGGGCGCCGCCCACGAGCCCCTGGATGGTGTCGTACAGCCAGCGCAGCGGCCTGCCCATGCCGTAGCGGCCGCCGACCACGGTCTCGTACGCGAGGAAGGCGAAGCCAGCCGAGCATCCGGCCGAGGCCGACGTTGCCGGAGGTCAAGTCCTCGACGTACGGGCGAGGTCGGAGCGCCGCAGGGGCACGGTCGCGTCGAGCAGGCGCGTGGCCTGGCACACGTAGGTCGGGATCGGGGGCATCCGCCGGTTCGCCGGCGCGCGTGTCCCTCCGCAGCGCCCCTGGTCGCTCCGTGCGTCCCCGGCCGCTCGGGGCGGGGTGCCTCCGCTCTCGCGGAGCGTCCGCCTGGCCGGGCCCGTCCACCTTCCGCAGCCACGCCTCCTTCCAGAAGAGCAGGCAGAGCGCGTTGCAGCCGCCGTGCGCCGCCCCGTCGCATCGCAGGCCCTCGAGATGGACCGTGTTGACAGCCGCCGCCCGCCGATGTAGTCGACGGTGTCGCAGGTCCTGTGCGCGCGCTTGGCGACGCGGAAACGCCGGCCGCAGAACCGGAGCATCTCCGGCATGAAGGGCATCCGCTCCAGCTGAGCGTTTCCGTCGAGGGTGCTCAGGACTTCAGCGGCGCTGCGGATCTCGACCCAGTCTCCGGCTCTCAACGTCGCAGATGACCTCATGCCTTGCCGTCGTCTCCCGAGTGCCTCGAGTATCGAGCCTGGTGGACGCTCATCCGCGCACCGGTGGCGCCAAGGGCAGGCCTTTGCGCCGCCAGAAGATCTCGGCGACGGCCCCGGAGAGCACGCACGCGGTACCCAGCGGAACCTCCCAAGCACCTCCGGCACCGAGCAGGCGCGACGCCCCGAGCATTCCGAGCCCATACCAGGCGAGCTTTCGCCACTGGTACGAGTCGTAGTAGCGCGCGAGGCTCCGCCGCCACTCCCAGTGCGCCGCCACGGCGGGACTCGTGCGGACAGCTCGTCGCGCGACCGCCGCGAAGAGCTTCACTCCGAACAGCATCGCAGCGAGAGACGCGGCCGCAGTTGCCAGGTCTCCCCGACCGGGGAGCAGGCGGACGGCCCCCACCAGCGCCCCGCCCAGCAGGACCCTGAGGACGGCGCCGCTGACGCCGACGTCGAGGTTCACCCAGAATTTCTCGCGCATCGCTCGGCGCTTATGATAGCCCACGCCGCCCCCAATGGGGTACCGCGGGGCTCGAGGTGGTATACTTCTTGTTCCCTCCAGTCGGTCACGGTCCACCTCATCCTCGGAGACCGGTCAGCGCGATGTCGGTGTTCGCCGACGGGCCCTGCCGGGCAGGGGTGGCCATGGAGGGCGCTCGCCGTCGCTCGGCGAGGGCGAGCGCCGTCGGTGGTCGCCCTCGCGGGCGAACGGGCCCGGCACCGGAGCTTCACCACAAGGGAGGCAGGACGTGATCTTCACCGAGACGGGGATCAAGGGCGCGTTCGTGGTGGACATCGAGCGCCGCGAGGACGAGCGCGGGTTCTTCGCCCGCGCCTTCTGTCAGAGGGAGTTCCGGGACCACGGCCTGTCTCCGGTCATCATGCAATCCAATGTCGGCTACAGCACGAAAAAGGGCACGCTTCGCGGCATGCACTTCCAGTTCCCCCCGCATTCCGAGGCGAAGCTGGTGCGGGCCACGCGAGGCTCGCTGCTGGATGTCATCGTGGACCTGCGGCCGGAGAGCGGCACCTACCTGCAGCACGAGGCAGTGACGCTCCGCGCCGACGAACACCGCGCCCTGTACGTGCCGGAGCGCTTCGCCCACGGCTACCAGACCCTGGAGGACGGGACGGAGATCTGCTACCACGCGAGCGAGTCCTACGCGCCGGGGACGGAGGGGGGGCTGTCCCCCCTCGACCCCCGGCTGGGGGTCGCCTGGCCGCTGCCACCGGTCGCCATGTCTCCGAAGGACACCGCGTGGCAGAATCTCGACGGCGCCGAGCCCGAGCTCGACGCCGCATGACCGTGTGAGGATGCCGATGAAGGTAGTGCTTTTCTGCGGTGGCCTGGGCATGCGTCTCCGTGAGTACTCGGAGGCCATCCCCAAGCCGATGGTGCCGGTCGGCTACCGACCCATCCTGTGGCACGTGATGCGCTACTACGCCCATTACGGCCACAAGGACTTCATCCTCTGCCTCGGCTACAAGGCCGACGCCATCAAGCAGCTACTTCCTGCACTACGACGAGACCATCTCCAACGACTTCGTCCTCGCCGAAGGCGGCAAGAAGGTCGAGCTGCTCGCCAGCGACATCCACGACTGGAGGATCACGTTCGTCGACACCGGCCTCAACTCGAACATCGGGCAGCGCCTCAGCCTCGTGAAGCCCTTTCTCGAGGGAGAGGAGATGTTCCTCGCGAACTACAGCGACGGCCTCTCCGACGTCCCCCTGCCCGACACCATCGAGTTCTGCCGGGCCCAGTCCGCCACCGCCTGCTTCGTGGGCGTGGCCCCGACCAGCAGCTTCCACCTGGTGGAGACGGAGGACGGGGGCCGGGTGAAGAGCATTCGTCACGTCAAGGACGTCGGGATACGGGTGAACGGCGGGTTCTTCGTCTTCCGCCACGAGATCTTCGACTACATACGGGAAGGCGAGGAGCTGGTCCAGGAGCCCTTCCAGCGGCTGGCCGACGAGGGGAAGCTGGTCGCCTACCTCTACGATGGCTTCTGGGCCTGCATGGACACCTTCAAGGAGAAGCAGCTGCTCGAGGACATCTACTCCCGGGGGCAGGCGCCGTGGGAGGTCTGGCGGAGCGGAGCGCGCAACGGCAGGGGCGCCGACAAGTAGGCCATCGGCTGGAGGACACCAATGGAGACACTGGAGGAGCTGCTCGAGAAGGATCTGACGCACGTCGCCGCGGTCGCTGAGCCGACGAGTTCGCGACCATGGGCGGCTCGAACCTTCTGATCACCGGGTGGCGGCGGCTTTCTCGGCTACTACCTCGTCCAGTCCGTCCTGTTCTGGAACGAGCGCGAGCGCGCGAGCCGGCCGGATCCACGTCACCGTGGTGGACAACTACCGTCGCGGCACGCCCGACTGGCTGCTCGCCCTGCGGGGCAACGCGAACCTCTCCCTGCTGGAGCACGACATCTCGAAGCCGCTGCCCCCGGCCTGCCGCGAGTTCCAGTACATCATCCACGCCGCGGGCATCGCGTCACCCACCTACTACCGCCAGTATCCCGATCGAGACGATGGACACCAACATCGACGGCCTGCGCCACCTGCTGGAGTATGCGCGCTCGCGCTCAGGATTCCGCGAGCCCGGTCAAGGGATTCCTCTTCTACTCCAGCAGCGAGATCTACGGCGACCCGCTCCCCGGAGAACATCCCCACGCCGGAGGACTACCGGGGCAACGTCTCCTGCACCGGCCCCCGGGCCTGCTACGACGAGTCCAAGCGGTACGGCGAGACCCTGTGCGTGAACTTCGCCCGCCAGTACGGCCTCCCCGTGACGATGGCCCGCCCGTTCAACAACTACGGCCCGGGGCTCAAGATCACCGACCGGCGGGTCATCCCCGACTTCGCGCGCGACTCTCGTCGGGGCGCGACATCGTCATGCTCTCCGACGGCTCGCCGAAGCGGACCTTCTGCTACGTCGGCGGACGCCATCGCCGGCTACTACAAGGTGCTGGTCAACGGCCGGCCCGGAGAGCCCTACAACATCGGCGTCGAGACGCCGGAGATCTCGATGCTCGAGCTGGCCGAGCGCATGACGGCTCTGGCCCGGCGAGCTGTTCGGCTACCAGGGCAAGGTCGTGCGGCAGGAGAGCGCGGAGAAGGACTACCTGGTGGACAACCCCAACCGGCGCTGCCCCGTCATCGACAAGGCCCGAACCGAGCTCGGCTACAACCCGGCCATCGACCTCGAGGAGGGCCTGCGCCGTTCACTGGTCTGGTACTCCCACAACCGGACCGCTGCGGAGGCATGATGCGCATCTCGGTCATCGGCACCGGCTACGTCGGGCTTGTGAGCGGCGTCTGCCTGGCGGAGATCGGTCACGACGTCGTCTGCGTCGACGTCGACTCGGCGAAGGTGGCGAAGATCCTGCGCGGCGTGCCGCCGATCTTCGAGGAGGGCCTCGAGGAGCTCCTCCGGAAGAACCTCGGCGGGCGTTCTCGGCGACCGGCGGATCTCGAGCGCGGCGGTGCTCGGCTCGGATCTGACCCTCATCGCGGTCGGCACGCCGTTCGACGGCACGACAGATCGACCTCTCCGCAGTTCGACAGGTCGCGACGAGCATCGGCAGCGGCCCTGCGGGACAAGAGCGAGCTACCACGTCGTCGTCGTCAAGAGCACCGTCGTGCCCGGCACGACCGACTCCGTGGTGCTGCCCGTCGCTCGAGGAGGCCTCGGGCAAGCGGTGCGGCGCCGATTTCGGCGTCGGGATGAACCCGGAGTTCCTGACGGAAGGGCAGGCGATCCGGGACTTCATGGAGCCCGACAGGATCGTCCTCGGCGCCACTGGATGCGCGCGCGATGAGCGCTCTCGACGACCTCTACGCCCCGTTCCGCGGACGTTCCGCAAGATCCGGACGAACCCGCGGACCGCGGAGATGATCAAGTACGCCTCGAACGCGCTGCTGGCGACGGCGATCTCCTTCTCGAACGAGATCGCCAACCTCTGTGCCGCGCTGGGCGAGATCGACATCGTCGACGTGATGGAGGGGGTGCACGCTTCCGCCTACCTCACCGTCGCGGCACCGGACGGGCGGCGGGCCAGGGCGCCCATCACCTCCTTCTTCCAGGCGGGCTGCGGATTCGGAGGCAGCTGCCTGCCGAAGGACGTGAAGGCGCTCATCGCGCACGGCGAGCGCGTCGGATCCCCGATGCCGCTGCTCCGCTCGGTGATCGCCGTCAACGAGGCTCAGCCCGGTCAGGTCATCCGCATCCTCGAGCAGGCACTTCCCGACCCTGGCGGGCCTGCGGGTCGGCGTGCTCGGCCTTGCGTTCAAGCCCGACACCGACGACGTCCGCGAGTCGCCCGCCATCCCCGTGATCCGGCTGCTGCTCGCCGCGGGAGCCTCCGTGAAGGCCTTCGACCCGTCGCCGGGCCCGAGGCGCGGAAGGTGCTCGGGGAGCTCGGTCGCCTACGCCGAGAACGCTCGACGAGTGCGTGGACGAGACGTCGACGCCGTCGTCCTCGCTGACGCGCTGGAAGCAGTTCGAGGCGGTCCCGGCGCTGCTCGCCGCCATGAAGGCCCCGCCGCTGCTTCTGGACGGCTCGCCGACAGCTGGACAAGCGGTCGGTCGCGCGCTACGCCGGGATCGGCCTGTGACACCGCGATACGGGATCACGAGGCATCGATGGCGAGCATGCGTTCGATCGACCTGCTGGCGAGGATGGAGGGGCCGGTGCGCGTCCTCGCCCTCGGCGCGCACTGCGACGACATCGAGATCGGCTGCGGAGGGACGCTCCTGCGGCTGCTCGCGGAGCGACTCGGACCTCGAGGTCCTGTGGGTCGTCTTCTGCTCGAGCCCGACGCGAGCGGCCGAGGCCCGCGCGTCGGCCCGGGCGTTCCTGCAGGGTGCCGCGGCTTCGCGGGTCGTGGTCCGCGACTTCCGGGACGGGTTCCTTCCGTACTCCGGGCGCGGCGGTGAAGGACGACGTTCGAGGCGCTCAAGGCACGAGTTCTCCCCCGACCTCGTCTTCACGCACTACCGCGACGACCGGCACCAGGATCACCGCCTGGTGTCCGAGCTCACGTGGAACACCTGGCGCAACCACCTGATCCTCGAGTACGAGATCCCCAAGTACGACGGAGACTTCGGGTCGCCGAACCTCTTCTCGCCGCTTCCCCTGGCCACGCTCGAGAAGAAGATCGACCTCGTCCTGAAGCACTTCCGCTCGCAGGTCGGGAAAGCAGTGGTTCACGCGAGATCTCCTCCGGGCGTCGCGCGGATCCGGGGGATGGAGTGCGCGCGCCCCCGAGCAGGTGGCGGAGGCCTTCTACGGGCGCAAGGTGCGTTACTAGTCTAGGGTGGCCTCCGCCAGCGCTCCCGCGGATGAGCCCGGGCGGCTGAACGGCCCGCCTGGGGTGTGCCGCTAGTCGTCCGGGGACGCCGACTCTCCTCGCTTCCGCTCCTCCCCCGATCGGCGCGCTGGACCGCGAGGACCCGGAGCGTTGGCCCATGCCGTAGTCGTGGTAGGCGTAGGTCATGTACGAGTCCTTGTACTCGCGGTGATCGTTGAGGACGACTCCGATCACCTTGTCGGACCTGATCCTTCCCAGGGCCTCCTGGATGGCGTCGCGGGGCGTCACCCGGGACCGGACCACCATGAGCAGGGCGTCGACGAGCTCCTGGAGCAGGATCACGTCGGCCACCGGGAGGATGGGCGTCGCGTCGATCACGACGATGTCGAACCGCTTGCCGGCAGCGCGCAGCAGGGCCTCCATCCGCGCCGAGCCGATCTCCTCGGGCCGCTCGAGCTCGGTGGTGCCCGCGCTCAGGAGGGAGAAGCCCCCGGGATCGAGGCGTCGCAGGGGAACCCGCTCGCGCTCGCCGTTGAGGAAGTCCGTGAGGCCGCGGCACGGAGGCAGTCCGAGGCTGCGGGAGATCGAGGGACGACGCATATCGGCCTCGATGAGCAGGACCCGCCGGCCGGCATCCCGGGCGAGGGCGGCGGAGAGTCCCAGGCTGATGGTGCTCTTACCTTCGCCCGGAAGGGCGCTGACGACCGCCAGCCGCTCGATGGGACGCTGCCGCCGCTGCTGCTCTTCCTGCAGCTTCGCCCGGAGGAGCCGGAACTCCTCGCCCACCATGGAGCGCGGGTCCTTGAGGCTCTCGATGATGGGGACCACCCGGGTGGGCCTGACGGTCCCTTCTTCCTTGAAGAGGGCCTCGGCGGACTTCGCGTCCGGAGTGAAGCCGTTGCGGCTCATCGGGCCGAGGGACCGAGGCTCGAAACGTGGGGGATGCGGGCCAGGACCGGCACGGTCAGGATCGACTCCAGCTCGCGCGCGTCCTTGACCGTCGGGTCCACGTACTCCGCGACGAGGGAGAGGCCGATCCCGGCGAAGAGACCCAGGACGGCCCCGAGCCCGATGACCAGGGGAGCCTTGGGGAAGTAGGGTTTCTCCGGGAGGTTCGCCGGGTCGAGCATCCGGAAGCGGTCGCCCTTCCACCGCTGCTCGAGCCGCCCCGCCATCTGCGCCTCGAGCTGCTTGCTCAGGAGAGCCGAGTAGTTCTCGTTCAGCTTGTCGTAGTCGCGCTTCAGGTTGGAGAGCTCCTGCTCCGTCCGGGGCGTCTCCTCGACCCGGGCCTCTCAGGGCGGATATCCGGCGATCGAGGTCCGAGCGCCGATCCTCGAGCCTCTTGACCTCCAGCTGCGCCTGCGTGAGCTGCTCGCGGGCAATCGACACCGAGGGGTCGCCCTGCGCATCGGGCCCCTCGGCACCCAGGCGGCTCTCGAGACGGGTGACCCGCGCCTTCAGGCTCTGGACGTCGGGGTGCTCCTCGGTGTAGCGGCCCCGGAGGGACGCGAGCTGCTGGCGGAGCTCGTCGAGCTCCTCCGTCGCCGAGCGCGCTCCCCCCGCCGGAGCTGCGCTCGCGCTGCGCGAGCCCCGGGCCAGCGCGTCGCGCTTCTCGCGGGCGAAGATGAGGCTCTCCTCGACCGTCTGCATCTCCCGCTGGAGCATCTGCATCGTGGCGAGGTTGGTCTGGAGCTGCTCGGGGAGGCTGCCCATGCGCGCCTCCTTGTAACGCCGCAGGGCTTCGTCCTTGTTCTCGAGCTGCTGGCGGGCGTCGGTGACCTGGGTTACGAGGAAATCGACGGCACCCACCACCTGCGCCTCGCGGGCGTTCACGGTCTCCTCGATGAAGAGCGTGGCGAGGCGGTTCGCGACCTCCTGCGCCTTCTGCGGGTTCGCGTGGACGAACTCGAGCGTGAAGCCGTCGTTGCCGCTGATGTTGATGGAGATCTTGCGCCGCAGCATGTCGACCGCCGCCGTGGTCGAGTCGATGTCCGGGTAGGGTCGCGTCTCCTCCAGCACCCTCTCGAGGCGCGTGCGGCTCAGGATCTCGGGCCTTATCGCCTCGAGGCGCTGCGAGCGGTCCTCGGTCGCCACCTTCGCCACGAACGAGTCCGGGACCTTCTCGGACTCCACCATGATGAGAGTCGAGGACTTGTAGCGCTTCGGGAGGAGGAAGAAGGCGACGACGGACAGGGCGAGGATCGTCACCCAGGGGACGACCACCAGCAGGGGCCTTCGCAGCGGCGCGTGCACGAAGTGCCGCAGCTGGCCGAGGTCGAACCCTTCGTCGCTGGCGTCGTCGACGTACACGTCTGGCCGTGGATTCTCCCTCATGGCACGACCACCGTGTCCCCGGGGGCCAGGAGCACGTTCTGGGACGTGTCCTTCCCCTCGGTGACGCGCTTGTAGCTGAACGGCAACACGGTCTGGTCTCCCCGGACGATGACGATGCTGTCGGTCTTGGCGAATTCCCTGAAGCCGCCCGCCAGGGCGAGCCCCTGGAGCACGGTCGTGCGGGGCGACCACGGGAACTCGCCGGACCTGGTCACCTGGCCGACCACGTAGAAGCGCGCGCTGTTGGCCTGGCTGACCCCGACGGTGACCCGAGGGGCTTCGATGTACCGCCGGAGCGCGGTGCCGATGGTCTCCGCCAGCTGCGCGGGCGTCCGACCGGCCGCCTGCAGGTCGCCGAGGAGAGGCATGGTGATCATCCCGTCGAACCGCACCGTCGCGTCGCGGCTGAGGTCCGGCTCCTTCCAGACCACGACCTGCAGGATGTCGGAGGGTCCGATGGTGTACACGAGCGCCGCGGGCTTGTCCCCGGGCTTCTCTCCCGCCTCCTGTCCGGCGACGAGAACCGCGCAGCCGAGAAACGAGCCCATCGCGAGCAGGGCGTATGGCCGTGTTCCAGTGTGCCCCAGCATCATGGCGGAATCCGCGTCCTTTTCCGGAGGGTTCAAACCTCTATTCTACAATGACCGGCGGCCGCGGGCTCGAAGCCCGCCCGCCTTCCGGGGCCGTTCATCCCGTATCCGCATTGCGGATCAGCCCGGCTCCGGGCTCAGTCCGGGGCGACCGCCGCGGACTTCGGCGAGGGCCAGAAGCGTTTCAAGCGCAGGAAGTGCTTCTCCATGTACTCGTAGCTCAGCCACGCCAGGGCCATCGAGAGCGCCATCCCAACCACCGCCTGCACGGCCACCGCGAGGCTGTGCGAGCCAAGGAACCTGCCGAGAGCGAACTCCGTACGGTGCGTCGTGAAGTAGTACGAGAAGAAGTGGTGATAGACGTAGAGCCCGTAGCTGTACTTCCCGAGCCACACCATGGTGCCGCTGCGGAAGAAGCGCGAGGTGAGCGACGCCGCCGGGGACGTCACCGCACGCAGCAGGAGCGCGACGAAGAGCACCCGGAAGACGCCGCTGCGCAGCGAGGACGTCACGGCCGGAGGGGGGGCCGCGAGCGCCACGACCCCGATGGAGACGAGCAGCAGGGCGCCGCCGAGGAGCGCCACGGGCCGCACGCTGCGCCGAAGGGTCTCCTCGCCTCCCTCCTGGCGCGCCAGGATGGCGAAGAAGCCACCCAGGCAGAGCGCGTCGAGCTGGAAGGGGGTGAAGACCGTCGTCACCACGGCGCTGACGCCCAGCAGCGACGCGACGACGCGACCTCCGTACGAGGCGACCGCCACGACGAGGGCCCCCCTCATGAGGACGCGCGGGCGCGCGCCGAGCAGCCAGACCACGAACGGCCAGACGAAGTAGAAGTGCTCCTCGACGGCCAGGGACCAGAAGTGATCGAGGTAGGCGAGGGCCCACTGGCCGTGGATCGAGAGGTAGACGTTCACCCCGTACAGCCACGCCCAGGCCTGGTGCTCCCGGAGCCCCGCGAGCTCGGAGCCGCGGAGGGCCGGGATCAACGGGACCACGAAGAAGACGATCCCCAGGACCACGTAGTAGAGAGGGAAGATCCGGAGCACCCGCCGCATGTAGAAGTTCCGGAAGTAGCCAGGCGCGGAGCGGGAGTCGTAGAGGATCCCGGTGATCAGGAACCCGGACAGGATGAAGAAGAGATCGACGCCGAGGCTGCCGTAGTTGAGGACGCGAGTGACGACGTGCTCGACGCGATTCGTGACGACGGTCTGGGCGACGAAGTGGAACAGCAGCACCGCGAGGACGGCCAGCCCACGAACGCCGTCCAGCGCCGGCAGGTGGCCGCCGAAGCGGGAGCGAGGGGACGAGCCTGCGCCGAAGCGAAGCGCATGGTCACGACTCCAGCGCGACGCCGTGGGTCTGGCACCAGGAGAGCAGGACGTAGATCGCCCAGGCGCGCGACCAGTAGAGACCCGCCCGGCCTTCCACGAACGAGCGCCAGAGGGTGCCGACCGTGTCGGCACGCAGCCCGGCGCCACGGCACAGCTGGGCGTCCTCGAGCAGCCGCCGCCATCTGGGGCTGCAGGCGCTGCCGCGCCCAGGTGTCGATGGGCAGCACGAATCCGGACTTCGGTCGATCGAAGATGGCGGGGTCGAGCCGGTGCAGGGCGAGGTCGCGCAGCAGCTGCTTCCGGCGCGCGGGCTCGAAACGCCGGGCCGGGTCGACGCCGGCGACGGCCTCGATGAGCACGTGGTCGAGCAGGGGAACCCGCGCTTCGAGGCTGACCGCCATGCTGGCCGCGTCGGTGTCGCGAAGGAGCCGCTCGCCCACGAAGCTGGACAGCTCCAGCAGGGAGATCGCGTGCCGCACCTCGCTGCCGTCGATCCGCCGCCGCCACTCCTCGGCGACCGGGCCCGGGAGGCCGAACTGCTGCCGTCGCTGCGACTCCCGGACGGCGCCGATCGCGAGGCGCTCCTGGGTTTCCCGCGTGAACAGGCCGTAGGAGACCTGGTAGAGCCCGAGGGTGTCCGGGGCGGCGCGGGCGACGTCCGCCAGCTTGCCCCACCGCGTCTGCGGGGGCGCTCTCTTGAGCAGGTCCCAGCAGACGCCGTTGCCGGCCCGGGCCAGGAGGCCGACGGCGCCCTCGAACGCCCGCCGCGGGAGCCCCTCCCCGGGACGGGGCAGCCAGGCCCCGGCGCGCAGCGCCCGCGGGATGTCCACGAAGCTGGGGTACCCGCCGAAGAGCTCGTCACCGCCGGTCCCGGCCAGGGCCACGGTCATGCCGGCGCCGCGGGCCGCCCGGCTCACGAAGTACGTGTTGATGCCGTCGAACGTCGGCTGATCGATGGCCTTGAAGGCGTCGGGGAGCTGCTCCTGGAACGTCTGCTCCGTCAGCACGACGCACGTGTGACGGCTCTTGATGGCGGCGGCCACCTGCTCGGCGTACCGCCGCTCGTCGTAGGCGGGCACGTCGAAGCCCACCGTGAAGGTGTGGACCGCGTCGGGAGCGGCTTCGCTGGCGAGCGCGGCCACCGCGCTGGAATCGACCCCGCCCGACAGGAAGACGCCCAGGGGAACGTCCGAGACCAGCTGCATCCCGACCGTCCGCACGAGCTCCTCGCGCAGCTCGGGCACGGTCGTGGTGCGATCCGTCGACGAGGGCAGCTGCCAGTACCGCCTCGTGGCGAGCGTGTTCCGCGTGCGGTCGAGCGGGTCGGCCGCCACCGTGAGGATCGACGCGGCCGGCAGGAGCCGCACGCCCTCGACCATGGTCCCCGGCCCGATCGGAAAGCCGTGCCAGAGGTAGGAAGCGACGGCGGCGGGGTCGAGCCGGCGGGGCACCGCCCCGCTGGCCAGCAGGGCGCGAACCTCGGAGGCGAACAGCAGCACGTCCTCGCCGCGGCTGCGCTCCCGCACCACGGTCCAGTAGAGGGGCTTGATCCCCATGGGGTCCCGCACGAGGTGGGCGACCCGGGACCGCGGGTCCCAAAGGGCCAGGGCGAAGATGCCGCGGAATCGGCGCACCGCGTCGATGCCCCAGCGCCTGTACGCCTTGAGGATCACCTCGGTGTCGCTCGCGGAGCGGAAGACCTCGCCCAAGGCCTGCAGCTCGGCGCGAATCTCGGCGAAGTTGTAGATCTCCCCGTTGAACGTGACGACGCACCCCGACTCGCCGTCCACCATCGGCTGGGCGCCGGCCTCGCTGAGGTCGATGATGGCGAGCCGACGGTGGCCGAAGACGACCTCCTGGCCGCTCGACTGCCACAAGCCGGCGCCGTCAGGCCCCCGGTGGTGCTGGGCGTCGGTCATCCTCCGCACCCAGCCGGTCACTTCGTCGTCCGGGCGCTGCGCGGACCCCGGGTCCGCGGGGATCCGTCGTATCGCGCCTGCCACTCCGCACATTAGCCCCTCTCCATCGACGCGCCCGAATCACGGCCACGCTCACGCGCCCCGGCACCGCGAGGCCCTCCGGGAGGCGGCGCCTCGGCCCAGACCGAGAGCTTCGCCGCGCAACCCATCGCCACGCCGAGCAGGAGGCTGCCGGTGAACGACTGGAAGCCGATGTCGCCGTAGCACTGAACGCCGTACGCGGGGAGCAGGCAGACGCTCGCCATCGCGGCGGCCCGGTCGACGGGTCGCGGGGCCCCCCTCAGCCCGGACGCGGCCAGGAACGCGGTCACGGGGACCACGAGCCAGATGCCGAACAGCCCGACGAAGCCGGCGAACGCGACCACGCCAAGCAGCGAGTTGTGCGGCTGGTACGGGTACAGCGGTGAATCCCGTTCCGAAGTGCGTGTAGACGCTCGTGGCCTCGAGGTACGCGACGCCCCAGCCGGTTCCCAGGAGTGGGTTGCCGGCCACGTTGAGCGTGTACAGGAGGTTCCGGATCTCCTCCTGCCGGGCCAGGGACGAGGCGTCCTCCACGCTCCCGGCCGAGGAGATCGCGTGAACCGGAGCGAACACCGGCTCCTGGCGCCCCCAGCCCACCGCGACGTAGGCGAGGACGAAGGGCGCGGCCGCGAGCGTCCATCGACCGGCCCGGCGGCGCACCCCCCGCGGCAGCAGGAAGTACATGACGCCGAACGCCAGCAGGAGCTCGATCCAGACGAGGCGGCGGTCGTTGAGGACCATGGCATAGAGAAGCAGCGCGCCGACGGCGGCGGCGGCGAGCCACGCCTTTCGGCGGCCCGAGGCGACCGCCCAGGCGACCGCGATCAGCAGACCTCCCACCCACAGAAGCGAGTCGTCGTGGTTCGTCATGAAGGGGGGCGGAGGGTCGATTCTCCCTCGCACGATCGTCCAGTAGAAGTAGATGGCGAGCGTCGCGCGGATGAGGGCCGCGAGGAGCACCGTGACGCCGAGGGCCCGGAGGTCCGACGAACGGCGGAGGACCGAGTTGAGGATCACGCCGATCACGAGCGCGGCGAGGAACCTCCACAGCTGGTAGTACGCCTGGTAGGCGCTGCCGCCGCGCATGAACCCCCAGAGGAAGGTGAGGGCGACGCTCACGAAGCTCGCCACCACCGCCCCGTCGAGGACCAGGGAGCGCCGGCGAAAGGCACCCGGACGGAGGAGGGCGAACGGCACCAGGGCACCCAGGAGGATCTGCCACGGGAACAGGTTCAGGCCGGGAATGGAGACGAAGAGCGGGCCGAACACCACGAAAGAGCTCCGCCACAGACCGTTGTACAGGACCGGGTCCCGGTCGAGCGGCCACTCCCCCGTCCAGGCCACGAAGAGCAGCACGCACAGCAGCCTGCAGAGCAACGCGCGACCCTACCCTAGCCACCGACCCAGCGGTAGCGGAGGTAGTACATGAGAAAAAGGTAGAGGACGTCGAAGACGGCCACCAGGGCCAGCAGATAGAGGAAGCGGTTCCGCACCCGCCGGCTCCCCGCCGCGATGATGCCGAGGACCACCGGTATCAGGACGACCGTGACGAGAAGTCGAGCGAACATCCCCTTCGGCCGGTAGCCGCCCAGGGCCTTCGAGCGCCGCTTTGCCGGGAAAGGAGAGGCTACCACACGTCGCAGGGGCGGCGATCGGCATCAGTCGTGGGACGTGCGCAGCGGAGCACCGCTGTCGTATCGGGCCTTTGCCGGGAGGGTCTGGAGCTTGACGGCTCCGGTGGGGTCGACCCAGGGCCAGGGGAGCGAGCCGAAGAAGGCGGGCTTGCTCGTCAGGTACAGCGAGGCGGGCAGCGTCTGCGCCGCCGTGTCCCAGCGTACCTGGTTCGTCACGTAGTCGTAGTTCCCCTCCCGCAGGACCGTGCTGCGCACCTGCGGGTCGGGCGCCTGGTCCCAGTGGATCGGGTCGTAGCCCAGCCTCCAGATCGACGGGGTGTCCGACCAGGGGCTGCCCGGGTCCTCGTAGGCCCAGCCGCTCATCCGCCCCTCGGTCCCCATCACGTTGCCGACGAACGAGTGCCACCACGACCCGTACATCAGGCCGCCCGCCCGCGCGTTGCCCATCCCCGGGTAGCTGCGGCGGAAGCCGCTGAGGTGGTTGCGGAACACCGTCTGGTAGATCGAGTTGCCGTGCGTGTTGTCCGAGTCGTAGTTGAACGACTCGTTCCCCTCGAACAGCATGTGGTGGGGGCCCACCATGTGGCTGCCGTTGATCCCCACCTCCACCCAGCTCGGGTCGTAGCCGATGTGGCCGTCGTCCATGTAGTTGTAGCCGACGACCGACCCCGCCCCCGACGAGCGGGCCACCATCACCTTGTTCGCCTGCACCACGACGTTGTTCTCGATCAGCGACTCCGAGCTCCCGGACGCGAAGCTGATCGCGTAGCCACCCCCGCCCGGGTTCGGCCACGCCGCGTCGTGCACGTAGGACTCCCGGACCTCGACCCGGAAGGAGTTGTTGATCGCCACCCCTTCCCCGAGCCACACCGTGTCCTCGACGTTCCTCATCCAGCTGTAGGCCGCGCACTCGAAGCGGACGTTGCCGTCTCCGCCGCCGTAGACGGTGAGATCCTCGAGGCCGGCACTCTTGACGTGCACGTCCTGCCCCGTGTACCGGGCCAGCTGCGCCGCGTGCGAGACCCTGTAGCCGATGTGCAGGGGCGTCGTGAAGGTGACGGTGTTCCCCGCGACCGACGCCACCTCCTTGATCTCGGAGATCGGCCGGCCCGCCCGGCTGAACCAGGCGTTCGCCTCGGGGAAACGGGTCGTCTTCCGGGGCCTCGGGGTTGTGCCGCTGCCACACCACGCGGTCGCTCGCCCAGATCTTCACCGACGTCGGCTGCCCGTTCCGATTCGGCAGGCTCTGCCAGGCTGGCCGTGTTGTAGTTGTCCTCGTCGAGCAGGACGAACTGGCCCGCCGCGAACCCGCTGCCGCTCGCCACCGTCACCGAGTAGGAGCCCTTCGCCCCGTCGGCCGTGAGGTTCTGGGAGGTGGCGTCGTCGGGCCTCGGCCAGCGGTTGGGGCCGATGACCACGACCGGATCGGCGACCCCGGCCGTGTCGTCGCCCGGCCTCGCGCCGTTGGTCCGCTTCAGGGTCGTCACGCCGGCCCCGGCCCCGCGCAGCGTCACGCCCTTGCCGATCAGCAGGTAGTCGTTGTTGATCAGGAACGTGCCCGCCGAGAGCGACACCACCTGGCCGGCGGGACACGCGTCGAGGGCAGCCTGGATGCCGGCCGAGGCGTCCGACGAGCCGTTGCCGTACGTCGAGGCGCTCAGGTTCGCGCACACCGTCGACCGCGTGGGTACACCACCCGTGACCCCCGGGCTCCAGGCGGTGCGCCGCTCAGCCAGAGAGAGCGGGGGACCGGTACCGGGGGGCGTGGCGGTTCCGCCGTCGGTGGTCGGGGTGCTCTTCCCGCCGCAGGCGACGCCGAGAGAGCCCAGAAGCACGAGGGTCCTCGCGACCGACCGGCATCCCGTTCTTCGGAAACCTGCGCTCAACTCCGGCCCACCGCCACTCCCCCTTTCGCCTCGAGCCCGCCCCCCGGGTTGCCTGCGAGGGAGCCGTAGGTGCGTTCCATGCACTGCTCGAGGCTGAGGGGCGGCCGCCACCCCAGGACGTCTCGCGCGCTCTGGTTCGTGTAGCGCAGCGGCTTGAACCGCTGCTCGAAACGGCAGGGCACCAGGAAGTGTGGCAGTTTCCGGCTGCGACGAAAGACCGTGGCGGACGCCAGGCGGACCGCCTGCCACACCAGCTGGTAGGGAACCGGCACCCTGATCCCTCGCTCACCGGTGCCGCGGAGGTAGGCACCCAGGAAGCTCCACACGCGCTCTCCCTCCCCGTCCACGACGTTGAGGGTGCGTCCCGTGGCCCGCGGATCCACGGCCGCGAGGGCGCAGAGGTCGGCGCAGTTCTCCACGTGGGTCAGGGGCACGCGGGTCAGCGGCCCGATCACGATGTGGAGCTTCCCCACCTTCTGGCCCAGCGCGGCCACGTAGGCGTGGTCGCGACCCCAGATGAAGCCGGGCCGAAGGACGACCAGCTCCCACCCGTGCTTGTCGGCGGCGCGGCGGGTGACCCTCTCCTGCCAGGCCTTGGCTATGGTGTAGCCGTCTCGCTCGTACAGGTCCGGAACGGGCTCGAGCGGGGAGCGCTCGTCGAGGGTGCCGCGGATCGTGCTCCAGTCGTACACCGCGAAGCTGCTGACGAGGGCGACCCGCTTGCAGGCGGTGCGGGCCATGGCGTCGAGGAGGCGCTCCGTGCCGACCACGGTCGAGGCGAACTGGGCATCGTCGCCCCCGCCGACCATGGCGGCCAGGTGCAGGAGCGCGTCGACCGATTCGAAGGCGGCCTCGAGGCCCGGCGTGGCGCGCAGGTCGGCGCGCACGACCTCGACGGCGGCGGGCCAGGCGAGGCCCTCCAGGGGGGCGGCCGGGCGAACCAGGGCCCGGACCGTGCATCCCCGCGCCAGCAGGGCGTCCACGACGTGCCGGCCCAGGAACCCGTTGGCGCCGGTGACCAGGACCCTCACGCGGGGCTCTCCTCCGGCTTGAGGGCCGCGACGAAGCGGTTGACCTCGAGCACCTGCTGCGGCGAGACCGGCAGGCTCGTCCCCGTGCGCAGCGCCTGGTACGTGCGGCCGAGCAGCTCCCACAGCCCCTCGTAGGCGCCGGCGCCCGCGCCGAACTTGCCGAGCAGGGTGCCGAGCGCCTGCCGGCGCACGAGCCTTCCCTCCTCGAGGCCGTTCAGCATCGGCTGGAGCGGCTTGGGTCCGCCCCGAAGCCGGCTGAAGGTCAGCCGTGTCTCGAACAGGTTGGCCACGGCCTGCGTCCGCTCGCCATAGACCCGGAGCCAGAAGCCGTCGGGCTGCGAGCTGGCGCTGAAGCCGAGCGTGGCCGTCCCCCTCTCCGCCTCCACCACCGCGTGAAACTCGTCGTACGGCAGGACCGTCGGCTTGCGTTTCGTCCAGACGGCTTGGGCGCGCCGGTGCGGCCCCACGAACGCGTGCGCCAGTGACGCGAGATGCGGCAGGAAGTCCGCGATCGCCCCGCCGGCCAGCCCCAGGCACGGATGTGGAAGGTTCGGGTCGGCAAACCCGCTCGGTCCGAGAATGTCCAGGCACATGAAGACGTCGACGTGAACGACGGCCCCGAAGTCGCCCGACTCGATCCTCCGGAGGATCTCCTGGGGCGCGCGGTTGAAGACGTAGTTGTAGTCCTCGACCAGGGCCCGCTCCCGCTCGCGCGCCAACCCCAGGAGGGTCTCGAGATCGCCGAGGGTGGCGGTGGCCGGCTTCTCCAGGACGACGTGCGCCCCGTGGGCCAGGGCGTCCGAGGCGAGCCGGAAGTGGGAGTTCGGGGGGGTCGTGACGTGAACGACGTCGGGCCGGGCGCTCTCGAGCATCGCTCGGTGGTCCGTGAACCACGAGGGCACCCGGAATCTCTCGGCCGCGCTCTCGGCGACAGCGGGCGAGAGATCGCACACCGCTGCGACCTCCACGCCGGGGGTCTCCGTGAGGCACGCGAGGTGCTGCCGGGCGATCTGGCCGGCTCCGATCAGCGCCGCTCTCACGAAGCCTCCTCGACGCGGATGCAGTCCGGGCATCCGGAACACAGGTTTTCTCTGATCCTTGGGGCCAAGGCGCGCTCCGGAACGTCACCGCCTGGCGAGGGAGGGGCGACTCCAAGCGTCCCGTTCACTATAGCAGATGGGGCTCGGAGCCGGTACGGAGCCGCCCGCCTCAGCCCAGGGCCCCGCGACGCGGAGCGGCCCTGACCTCGTCGAAGAATCCCTCGAGGTCCCGGGCGGCTCGGGACCACGAGTAGCGGCGTACCGCCAGCTCGCGGCCGGCACGGCCCAGCCGCCACGCGAGGTCCGGGTTGTCGAGGATCCTGACCACCGCGCTCGCGAAGGCCTCGGGCTCGTCGGCGACCTCGATCTCCCGCCCGGGGACGGCCTCGATCCCTTCCGCCCCGAGGCGGGTCGAGACGACGGGCTTCGCCATCGCCATGGCCTCGACGATCTTGAGGCGCGTACCGCTCCCCAGCCGCAGCGGGACGACCACCACCGACGACGACGCCAGGTGCGGCCGGAGGTCCGCCACGAGCCCCGTGACCTCGACCCGGGGCCCGGCCATCGCCGACAGCCACTGCGGGGGCTGGGCCCCGACCACCTTGCACCGCGCCTCGGGCCGCGCCGCGCCGATCCTCGGCCAGATCTCCCGCATGAGGAACTGCACGCCGTCCATGTTGGGAAACGTCGACAGGAGGCCGAAGAAGAGGACGGTGCGCCCGTCGGCGGGCGGATCGTCCGGGCGGGGCTGGAAGAACTCGACGTCCGCGGCATTGGGGATGACGGCCACCCGCGCCGAGGGGACGTCCGCGAGCACCCGCGCCCGGTCGGCCGCGCTGCAGACGCAGACGCCGTCCGCCGAGCGGTAGGAGGCACGCTCTTCCCTCGCCAGCTTGCGCCAGTTGAGGGCGGCGTAGATCCGCCGCCCGAGGCTGACCTTGCTGCGCGCCACCTGGCGGAGCAGGTCGTAGGAGATGTCGTGGGTGTCGACGACGACGACCGGAGGAGGGCTCCCGGGGGGAGACTGCCGCACGCTGTAGTGAGCGAGGTAGGGGAAGTCGATCTTCACCACGTCGAAGCTCTTCTCGGCGAGCAATTCGTCCAGCTTCGACTGCAGAGCGGCGGCGGAGAACCGAAGGCGCTGGAAGCTCCTCGGAGACAGCAGGGAGCGGGCCTGCATCGCGCGCCGGGCCCAGCCGGCCCGCCCACCCGGGTCCCTGACCAGGTGGAAGTCGCGGCAGTACTCGCGCAGGGCGCGGGACGTGGAGTCGACGTCGAAGGTCTCGTCGATCAGGGACACCAGGGTGAGGTCGTGGCGCCGAGCCAGCTCGACGTTCAGGCCGTGCATGCGGGCCTGGGCGCCCGCCCGCGGGGGGCTGGGCGGCCAGGGGGTCACGCTCAGTATGTTCAGACGTCCCGGCCGCATCGTGTCGAGCTCCGCCAAGGGGCGCTACGTATAGCACACCCCGGGGATGCCCTCCACGGCGCGCGAAGGATGGTAAGCTTTCCGACTCGGATCGCGGGGGATCGAGCGGAAAGATGGGAGCGGAGCGCCGATACGTCCTGATCTCGCCCTGCCGGGACGAGGCGGAGCACATGCGCCGGACGCTCGACAGCGTGGCGGCGCAGACCGTGCCCCCGGCGCTCTGGGTCGTGGTCGACGACGGCTCCACCGACGAGACGCCCGCCATCCTGGAGGAGCTACCGCGCGCCGGCTGCCCTACCTCAGGGTCGTGCGGCGGGCCGATCGCGGGCGACGGAGCGTGGGCCCCGGGGTCATCGAGGCGTTCTACGCCGGGCTCGAGACGGTCGCGCTCGACGAGTTCGACTACCTCTGCAAGCTCGACCTGGACCTCGACCTGCCGCCGCGCTACTTCGAGCTCCTCATGGCGCGCATGGAGGCGAACCCGCGGCTCGGCACCACCTCCGGCAAGCCCTACTTCACCCACCCCCGGACGGGCGCGCTCGTGCCCGAGGTGTGCGGCGACGAGATGTCGGTGGGCATGACGAAGTTCTACCGGACCGACTGCTTCCGCGAGATCGGCGGCTTCGTCCGCGAGGTGATGTGGGACGGGATCGACTGCCACCGCTGCCGGATGCTGGGCTGGATCGCCGAGAGCGTGGACGACGCCGGCGCTGCGGTTCCTGCACCTCCGCCCCATGGGATCGAGCCAGAAGGGCATCTGGACCGGGCGGGTGCGCTCGGGCTACGGCCAGTACTTCATGGGGACGTCGCCGCTCTACATGCTCGCCAGTCGCGGTCTTCCGGCTGCCGAAGCACCCCGTGCTCTACGGCAGCGTCGGCCATGCTGTGGGGCTACCTCTCGAGCGCGGTGCGCCGCGTGCCGCGCTACGAGATGCCCGGCTTCCGGCCCTTCCTGCGGCGATACCAGCACGCGTGCCTCCGTGCGCGGCAAGCGCGAGGCCACGCGGCGGCTGAACGAGGCGCAGGAGACGGTCTGGCGCGCGGCGCACGAGCGCCGGGGCTGAGGAGAGGGGTCGCGTGCCAGTGGACGGTCGAGTCGAGCTGCTCGGGTGCCCCTTCGACCGCCGTGACCATGCAGGCCGCCGCTGGACCGGTGTCTCGAGTGGTGCCTCGGCCCACGCGCGCCGCACACCGTGATCACGATGAACGCGGCGCTCGCTGTGCATGATGCGCCGCGACCCCGAGCTCCGGGAGGCCTGCCGGCGGCGGCGACCTGATCGTCGCCGACGGCATGCCGGTCGTCTGGACCTCGCGCCTGGCCGGCGTGCCGCTGCCCGAGCGCGTGGCCGGCGTCGACCTGATGGCGCAGCCTCCTCGAGGCAGGCGTCCGTGCACCGCCTGAGCGTCTACTTCCTGGGCGCCCGCCCGGAGGTGGTCGACGAGCTGGCCCGGCGGTGCGCACGGGACCACCCCGGGCTGACCGTGGCCGGCTGCGCGCGACGGCTACTTCGGACCCGCCGACCACGGGAGCATCGTGGCCGAGATCCGCGGTCGCGCGCCGCACATGCTGTTCGTGGGCATGCCGAGCCCCTTCAAGGAGACCTGGTGCGAGCGGCACCGGGACGCGCTGGGCGTGCCGGTCATCATGGGCGTCGGCGGCACGCTTCGACGTGCTGGCCGGCGTACGTGCGGCGCGCCCCGCGCCTCCTGCAGTCCATGGGCCTGGAGTGGTCCTGGCGGCTGGCGATGGAGCCCCGGAAGATGTGGAAGCGCTACCTGGTCGACCAACTCCGAGTACCTCTGGCTGGCGGGACGCGAGATGCTGAGCCGACGACGACACCGGGCGGCCCGGCCCGGCGGAAGACCGTGGAGGGCGGCGAGCGATGACGTCCCGGAAGACCGTGGCCGTGTTCATGGGCACGCGCCCGGAGGCCATCAAGATGGCCCCGGTCGTCGCCGGCCTCGCGGCGACCGCCGACCTCGAGTGCCGAGTGGTCGCCACCGGACAGCACCGGGAGATGTTCCAGCAGGTCGCGGAGCAGTTCGGCTTCGGCGTGGACGTCGACCTCGCCGTGATGCGGCCTCACCAGACGCTCGCCGGGCTCACCGCGCGCCTGATGGAGAAGATCGACGGCTGGCTGGAGGGCGGCCACCCCGACATGGCGCTGGTGCAGGGCGACACCACGACCGTGCTCGTGGCGGCACTGGCCTGCTTCTACCGGCGGATCCCGATCGGGCACGTCGAGGCGGGCCTGCGAACCGGGAACATCTGGTCGCCCTTCCCCGAGGAGGTGAACCGCCGGCTGGCCTCGCCCATCGTCTCGCTTCACTTCGCCCCGACCGAGTCCGCGAAGTCGGCCCTGCTCAAGGAGGGTGTCCCCGAAGCGCGCATCGAGGTGACCGGCAACACCGTCATCGACGCCCTGTTCATGGAGCTCGCGCAGCAGGGGAAGCCGGCCATCCGCGCGGAGGTCGACGCGTCGCTGTCGTCGCTGCTCGGCCCGGACTGGGCCACGAATCCACTTCGTGCTGATCACCGGCCACCGGCGGGAGAACTTCGGCGAAGGCATCCGGCAGATCTGCGAGGCCATCCGGGCGCTCGGTCGCCGCTATCCGGATCACCGCTTCGTGTACCCCGTGCATCTCAATCCGAACGTCCAGGGGCACGTGAGTCGAGCTGCTCGGCGGCCTGTCGAACGTGCGCCTGATCCCGCCTCAGGGGTACCGGAACTTCGTGGCGCTCATGGCGAGCGCCCGCCTGATCCTGACGGACTCCGGCGGCGTGCAGGAGGAAGCTCCTTCGCTCGGCAAGCCGGTGCTGGTCATGCGCGACACGACCGAACGGCCCGAGGGAGTGGATGCCGGAACGGCGCGTGCTCACCGGCCCGCGCGCGGACAGCATCGTGGCGCACGCGAGCCGGCTGCTGGACGATCCCGAGGCCTACCAGGCCATGGCCAACGCGGTAAACCCCTATGGCGACGGCCGCGCTGCGGCACGGATCGTCGCCCGGGTGCGCGACTACCTGAGCCTGGCGACCCCGGGGCGTCCGTGACGGCCCCCGAACCCTGCGGGAATCGGCGCGTCGACGTAAAATCTTGTGACCCGAGCGAGCCTGCGCCCGCGTCCCCGCGCGCGCGCCGTGTGACGTGAGACACTCCGCGGGCCGTTGTGACGCCGGGCACCGCGGCGCGAGATCCGAAATACGTACGATCGCGCTGGCTTCAGAGTAGGCCGGGGTTCCCATCGCGTTGCTCGACGGGACCCAGGGCCGCAAACCAACCCTCCTGGTTTTCGGACGGAAGCGGCCCCATGTCGATTAGGCGTCATTCTTCATTCCTCGTACCCCTGTCGATGGTCCTCGGCCTTCTTGCGCAGGCTCTGCCTGCCATGGCCGCCATTCTCCCCGCTGATCGCAGCACGACGTGGAACCCTGGTATCCCCGGGGGTGTCCCGAGCCGGACGACCGTGTGCGCGACCGTCAGCGCTTCGACCTACGGCAACGGCTCGTCGGACGCCTCGGCCGGCATCCAGGCCGCCCTCGACGCGTGCCCGGCCGGCCAGGTGGTGTCGCTCTCGGCGGGCACGTTCCTGATCAACAACGACTACCTGCACATCAGCAAGGGCGTGACGCTGCGTGGGGCCGGCGCCGGCGTGACGACCCTCAAGCGGACCAACGGCGCGACGCCGGGGAGCGACACGGCCGACGGTCGCCGATCCGGTCGTGGTCATCGGCCCCAACCGCTGGCCGAGGCCCGACGACGCCACGTCCCAGAACCTCACGGCCGACGGGGCGAAGGGCTCGTACTCGGTGACGGTGGCGAGCGGCAGCGGGTTCGCGGCGGGGCAGTTCGTCCTGCTCGACGAGGACAACTACAACACGGCCACCTGGCAGAGCCTGCCGAACCGGAACGGGCAGCCGACGTCGGTGAAGATCTGGGCGAGCGACCGCGTGGTGTGGCAGCGGCACAACCCCTCGGCGGAGGAGGACGACCCCTTCCCCGAGGCGAACGCCTGGTTCAGCCGGGCGGGCCGGCCGATCTCCGAGGTCAAGGAGGTGGCGTCGGTCAGCGGCAACGTGATCACGTTCACCACGCCCCTGCACATCAGCTACCGGGCCGCCCGCGCGGCGCAGTTGACCCGGTACACGGGTTCGAACGTCCACGTGAAGAACGCCGGCCTCGAGAACCTCACCGTCTACGGCGGGGGTGACGGCAACGTCCGCTTCGAGTGCGCGGCCTACAGCTGGATGAGGAACGTCGAGGACACGGTGTGGCTCGGCGAGGGGGTCGCGATCAACGACTCCTTCCGGGTCGAGGTTCGGGAGTCCTACGTGCACGACGCGGCGTGGCCGAACCCGGGCGGGGGCGGCTACGCGATCAGCTTCGCGTCCGGGAGCTCGGAGGCGCTGATCGAGAACAACGTCGTGATGCAGGCGAACAAGGTGATGGTGGCCCGCTCGTCGGGGGCGGGGTCGGTCGTCGGCTACAACTACATGGACGACGGCCACATCGGCTACGACGCCGACTGGGTGGAGGTGGGGATCAACGGCAGCCACATGGTGGGCCCCCACCACATGCTGTTCGAGGGGAACGAGTCGTTCAACTACGACTCGGACAACACGCACGGCAACTCGATCTACCAGACGGTGTTCCGCAACCACCTCAGCGGCTTCCGCCGCAGCTACCCGGGGATGGGCAACGCGCGGGCGGGCGGCCTGATGTACGGGTCGTGGTGGCACTCCTTCGTGGGCAACGTGATGGGGACCGCGGGGCGGATGAGCGGGTGGATCTACGAGGACGCGGGGACGTCCTGGGGAGACGCCCCGTCGATCTGGAAGCTGGGGTACGACCCGATCCACTGGGAGCAGGCGCCCGACCCGCAGGTGCGCAGCACGGTCCTGCGGGAGGGGAACTACGACTACGTGACGAACCAGGTGCGCTGGGACACGGCGGCGCAGACGCTGCCCGCCTCGCTGTACCTGACGGGCAAGCCCGCCTTCTTCGGCTCGCTCCCCTGGCCCTGGGTCGACCCCACCGGGACCACCAAGCTCTACACCCTCCCCGCAAAGGCCCGGTACGACGCCGGAACGCCCATCCCGCCCGCGACCTCGTACACCCTCACGGTCGTGAAGGCGGGCGACGGTGCCGGGACCGTCACCTCCTCGCCCGCCGGCATCAACTGCGGCGCGGACTGCTCCGAGTCCTACCCCCAGAGCGCCGTCGTCACGCTCACGGCCGCTGCGGCCACCGGCTCGACCTTCGCCGGCTGGAGCGGCCCGTGCTCCGGCACCGGTTCCTGCCCGATCACGATGGGTGCGGTGCAGTCCGTCATCGCCACCTTCAACCTGAGCAGTGCCCCTCAAACGCTCAGCGTGACCAAGGCGGGGGCCGGCAGCGGGACCGTCACCTCCTCGCCGGCGGGCATCAACTGCGGAGCCGACTGCTCCGAGCCCTACGCTGCGGGCACCGTGGTCACGCTCACGGCCACCCCGGCCACCGGCTCGGTCTTCTCCGGCTGGGGCGGGCCCTGCTCCGGCACCGGCACCTGCCAGGTCACGGTGGGCACCGCGGCGCAGTCCGTCATCGCCACCTTCGGGCTGGCCAACGTCAGCTACACTCTCGACGTCGCGAAGACAGGCAACGGAACTGGCACCGTCACCTCGTCTCCCGCCGGCATCAGCTGTGGAGCCGACTGCTCCGAGCCCTATCTCGCGGGTACCGGCGTGACCCTGACCGCCACCGCCGCCGCGGGCTCGACCTTCTCCGGCTGGAAGAACGGGCCCTGCTCCGGCACCGGCACCTGCCAGGTCACGATGACCTCGGCGCAGTCGGTCACGGCGAGCTTCACGTCGAACCCCGTCAGCTACACGCTCACCGTCATGAGGGCGGGCACCGGAGCCGGCACGGTCACCTCGTCCCCCGCCGGGATCAGCTGCGGGGCCGACTGCTCCGAGCCCTACACCTCGGGGACGGCGGTGACCCTCACCGCCGCCGCCGCGACCGGCTCCACCTTCTCCGGCTGGAGCGGGGCCTGCACCGGCACCGGCACCTGCCACGTGACCGTGAGCGCCGCCGCCTCGGTGACCGCCACGTTCGCAGTCAACACCCCGACCTACACCCTCACCGTCGTGAAGGCGGGCACCGGGACGGGCACGGTCACCTCGTCCCCCGCCGGGATCAGCTGCGGGGCCGACTGCTCCGAGCCCTACACCTCGGGGACCGCGGTGACCCTCACCGCCGCCCCCGCGTCCGGCTCCACCTTCTCCGGCTGGAGCGGGGCCTGCACCGGCACCGGCTCCTGCCAGGTCCCGATGAGTGCCGCCGTGTCGGTCACCGCGACCTTCGCCCTGACCCCGAGCTCCTACGCGCTGACCGTGACGAAGGCCGGCGACGGCGACGGGACCGTGACGTCGTCGCCCGCCGGCATCGACTGCGGTGCCGACTGCGGCGAGAACTACGTGTCGGGCACTGCCGTGAGCCTGACCCCGACGCCGACCGCGGGCTCCGTCTTCGTCGGCTGGAGCGGCGCCTGCACCGGCGCGGGCTCCTGCCAGGTCACGATGAGCGCCGCCCGGTCGGTCACCGCCAGCTTCGGGCTGGCCATGTACACGCTCGCCGTCACCACCACGGGCTCGGGCAGCGGCACCGTGACGTCTTCTCCCGCGGGCATCGACTGCGGCGCGGACTGCTCCGAGGCGTTCAACCGCGGGACGATCGTGTCGCTCAGCCCCGCTCCCGCGTCCGGCTCCTCCTTCGGGGGCTGGAGCGGCGCGTGCGCCGGTACCGCGGCGTGCCAGGTGACGATGGACGGCGCGAAGAGCGTGGCCGGCAGCTTCCTGGCCGGGGGAGCGCCGCCCCCCCCGGGGGACTTCAACCGCGACGGGAGACCGGACGTGCTCTGGCGCAACAACGTCTCCGGCGAGCTGTACGTGTGGTTCCTCGTGGACGGCAAGATGACTTCCGGCGACTATCTCCAGGCCGCCCGAAAGGGCGACAGGAACCTCCGGCTGGCCGCCCTCGGCGATCTCGATCTCGACACGCACACCGACCTGCTGTGGCAGAACCCGAAGACGGGAGACCTCACCGCGTGGCGTATGAACGGGACGAAGACCCAGGGCAGCGTGGCGGTTCGTGGGGCCACCCTGCCGGGGGCGAGCTCGGGGGCAACGAAGCGCCAGCGGACGTCGCCCTGGCAAGTACGCGGCATCGTCGACCTCGACGGCGACGGGCAGAACGACCTGCTGTGGCACCAGCCGCAGAGCGGGGACCTCTACGCCTGGTTCATGAACAAGACGACGGCCACCCGCGGCTCGTACCTCAGCCCGAGCCGCTTCGAGGACACCCAGTGGCAGCTCCGCGGCGTCGCCGACATGAACGGCGATGGCCAGGCCGACCTGCTGTGGCACCACCAGAAGACGGGCGACCTCTACGTCTGGTTCATGAACAAGACGACGGCCACCGGCGCCTCGTATCTCAGCCCGAGCCGCTTCGCCGACACCCAGTGGCAGATCGTGCGCGTCGCGGACTTCAACAACGACGGGAAGCCCGACGTGCTCTGGCGCCACCAGACGACCGGCGATCTCTACGTCTGGTACCTGGACGGGCTGAAGGCCGTGTCCGCCGGGTACCTGGACCCGAGCCGCGCCAGCAGTCTCGACTGGACGGTCGCACCCTGAACCGCCGCTCGTAGCCGCCTGGCCGGCGGCGGTATAACATGCGGGCCCAGTATGGACTCGCATCGAGTGAGCGGGGGGTGTCGGGCGGCCTGTGTGTTCACCGGCCTGGTTCTATTGCCGGTAGCCTTGTCGGCCCAGACCCTGCCACTCCCTGAGCTTCCCCGGGAGACACCCCCGCAGGCGGCGCCGGCAGCCCCCGGCGAGGGGCCCGGCCCGACCGCGACGGAAGCCCCCGGGTCGGCGCGGCCCCAGCCCTGGGACTACCGGCTGGACGCGGGGGTGGGATACGACAGCAACATCGACTTCCAGGTCGCCGACGGGCCGAGCAGCTCGGCGCTGTCGCCGCGCGGCAGCCTCACGCGGACCTTCTGGAACCCGCGGGGACAGCTGCACGTCGGGGGAACGGGGTCCTGGATAGGCTACCTGCAGGAGAGCGACCTCAGCCGCTTCTACGCGGACGCTGCCGTCGACGGCAGCTACCGCTCGTCTCCCGCGACGACGTGGCGGGGCAACGCCAGCTACGAGTGGGGCTACAGCGACTCGTCCCGCGTGCTCGCGGACCAGGGCGTGCTGCTGCCCATCGTGCCGACCAACACGGTGCGGGCGGGCCTCGGTGTCACCCGGATGCTGGGGCAGCGGACGTCGTTCCGTGTGGACGGGCGCTTCTACCGCACGGCGTTCGATCAACAGGACGCGGCCGCCTTCACGCTGGTCGACGGGCAGAGCCTGCGGGCCACGGCCGGCCTCGAACAGCGGTTCGGGCTCCGCAACCGGGCAGTGATCGAGTACTCACTGGAGAGCGCCCTGGGCCGGAACCTGACCGATGCCTCCGCCGCGGGGGCGACCCAGTCCTACCTCACCCACTACGGGTCGGTCCAGTGGAGCCACCTCCTCTCCGCGCGCAGCGGCCTGCTGCTCGAGGCGGGAGGAAGCTACACTCCGGACGCGGCACAGGTCGGGCTCTCTCAGCAAGGGAACTTCTTCGGGGGGGTGAGCTACTACCGCGCGGTCAGGGGCTCCAGCGTCACGCTCTTCGCCCGACGGGAGGTGACCCCGGCGTTCGGCCTGGGGTTGAGCCGCCTCGAGAACCGTTTCGGCCTGGACGCTGGCATCCCGATCGGGCAGTACTGGACGATCCTGGCCCGCGGCACGTACGTCGACCCCTCGACGCCCGAAGGCGTGGAGCTCGCCTACGGCACGCCGAGCGAGGCCCATCTGAGCATCGAACGGCGCCTCGGACGCCGATTCGCGATCTCGGCCGAGGGGCGCTATCGGCGCCGCAGCAGCGTCGGGGCCGTTCCGGCCATCGAGGACCTGCAGGCCGGGTTGTTCGTGAGCCTGCTCAGCCCTTCTTCGGCCTCTTCACGCGCGGCCCGGCCCCCGCGCCGGTAGCTGGCGCCGTCTCAGGAGCGCGGCTGCACCTCGGCCTCGCGCCTCACCGACCGCCTCTCGCCGTACTGCTCCGGGGAGAGGAGCCAGTGGAGCGGGATGTACCCGCTCCGGAGGAACGACAGCGGGGTGAGGGCCAGGATCTTGAGGTCCAGCCAGAGCGAGACGTGCCGCACGTAGAGCAGGTCGTAGTAGATCCACTGGTGGAAGTCGCCCTTGTCCCGGTCGTGGCGGCAGATCTGCCAGAGCCCCGTGACTCCGGGGCGCACCGATAGCCGCCCCTCGCGCCAGGGAACGCACACCTGGTTCTCGCGGAAGGGCGAGGGCCGGGGCCCGACGAGGCTCATCTGCCCAACGAACACGTTCCACAGCTGGGGGATCTCGTCGAGGTTGGTCTTGGACAGGAACCGGCCCATCCGCGTGCGCCGCGGGTCGCGCTTGACCTTGAACTGCGGGCCGTCCATCTGGTTCAGGCGGGCGAGCTTGCGCTGCTGCTGGTCGGCGCCGGGAATCATGGTGCGGTACTTCCAGCAGTGGAAGGGCCGCCCGCCCATCCCCTCTCGCACGTGGCCGAAGTGGATCGGCCCCCTCGACTCCAGCTTGATGAGGGCGGCGATTGTCATGCCCAGCGGGGCCAGCACGAGGAGGCCGAAGGCGGCGGCCGCGGCGTCGATCGCGCGCTTGACGACGGGGTAGAACCCCTGGCGCGGGGTCTCGGCGGAGAGGCCGAAGGGGGTGATCTCCCAGACGCCCGGTGCGTTGGCGCTGGCCGGCGGCGGCTGGTCCTGCGTCGTCCCTCGCGCGTCGCCTTCCGCCGGCTCTCCGAGGAAGACACGGTGCCGCAGCGTGACGCCCGCGGGAACCACCTGGCCCGACCCGATCACGCTCTGGGCGACGGTCGCGCCGGCCTCCACGCGGCTCCCCCGGCCGAGGACGGCCGGACCGATGAGCGTCACCCCTTCCGCGACCTCCGCGCCGTCCTGCAGCACCACCGGACCCACGATGTTGGCCGAGGGGTGAACGCGGGCACCCGCGCCCAGGTGAAGGGAGGACGGCTGGCCGTTCCGTCCGGGCGCCTGGCGCACGACGGTGAGCGCCACCCGCTCGTTCATGGCCAGAAGGCCCTGCTCGGTCCCGAGGTTCACCGCGCCCCGCTCCAACGCGAGGTCCCGGCTGGGCACCCCCTCGGAGGCGAGGACCCGTCGCAGCCGGGGCAGGGACCCCAGCGGCAGCTCGTAGGAGACGCGCAGGCAGGCCACCGGCACCATCGAGCACGCGACGCCGGCGGCGAAGGGCCACGTCACCGTGTCGTAGTAGCGCTGGATGCTCCGGATGCGCCCGGAGGAGTCGGCGTCCACGTACTCCTTGGTCCCCTCGCCTCCCTGCCCCAGGGCCACGAGGTGCGTCACGCAGCGCGGGTCGTCACCCTGGTTCAGGCGCGGGAGCGCGGGCTCCTGGGCGTCCAGCAGGAAGCAGGTGGGATCCGCCAGGAGAAGCCGGTCCGAGGGCTCGTAGGTGTACGAGCGCTCGACGAAGGCGGGGAGAGTCACGACGGCTTCCGCGTCCGGGCAGGCCTCGCGGATCGCCTGCTCGTACGCGGCGTCGATCTCGAATCTCGTCACGATCACCGGGGGGGCGCCGGTGACGGCGCTCAGGCGCGTGCGCAGGTGGCTCAGGACGGTGCCGGCGCCGAGCGGGGCGAGGAGCAGGGACCCGCCGCGCCCTCGGGGAAGGAACGCCGGCCGGCAGTCGAGGAGGACGGGAAAGGTCCACACGCGCCGTGCCCAGCTCCCCGCGCCCTACAGCTGATGCGGCGTGGCGGGTCTGAGGGCCGCGAGGATGGGCTCCCAGAGGGCCCGCACCGGCATCGGCGACCGCGGCCCGCGCAACACGCCCCGTCCGTCGGCGACCTTGACCACGGAGAAGACCTCTTTGCGCGGCTCGATGGAGGCCCCGTCGGCGAGCATGCACCGATCCACGAACGCCCCGTCACCGACGAAGCAGCCGTTCCATGCCACCGACCGCGAGACGACGGCTCCCCGGCCCACCGCGGTTCCGGGGCCGAGGCTGGCCGGACCGACGATCGTCGCGCCCTCGTGGACCGACACGCGGGGTCCCAGGAGCACCGGCCCGAGCAGACGGGCCCCGGGGTCCACCACGGCACTGACGTGCACGACGGCCTCGCCCAGGATCCGGAAGCCGTCGACGGAGCTCAGGTGCGCCGAGCCGGACTCGACGGCCCACTGGTTGAGCGCCAGGTAGGTGTCGATGTTGACGACCCGGGGAGCCACCGCTCGAGCCATGTGCGTCGACACGTGCTCGCCCGCCCCGTAGAGGCGGGGAATCAGCTTCTCCTTGATGTCCTGGAACCCGTCGGCCGGGATGAAGTCGAAGGCGCGGCGGTGGAAGACGTAGACGCCGCTCGGGCGCAGCCGGCCGGCGGCGTCGGCCCCGACGACGACCGTCACCGCCGCGCCCGCGGCGTGGTGGTCTTCGAGGAGCTCCGCGAGGTCCACGACCGGCACCGACGTGCCGTCCGCGACCACGAAGGTGTCTGCGTCGACCTTGATCCCGGCGTCCCGCACGCAGCCGGCCGCACCGCGCGGAGTCCAGTCCTCGAGGTAGTCGACGCGCATGCCGATCGCCGAGCCGTCGACGCGCGCGCGAACGGCGCGAGCCTCGCTGTTGACGCAGATCGTCGCGCGGCCGAGGCCGCCGCCCTTCATCCAGCGCAGCGAGTAGCTGATCAGCGGCTGCTGCGCAACGGGGAGGAGGGGCCGGGGCACCAGCTGGTCCAGCGCACAGTGGCCGGGGTAGGCCCCCGCGAGGACGATGCCGTGAACTCGGGGAGTCGTGCTCTCTTCCATTCCCATCCCTCTCCTGAGCGCCGGGCAGAAAGACCTGTCCTTCGCTCGGGCTCGTCGTTTCCTTGGGAGGGGTGGGAGAACGACGCGGTTTCAACCGCTCAGTGGACGTATTCTGAGTGCTGCCTCCGGGGGAGTCAAGCCCCTTCGCGCTCATGAACACCATTCAAGACCATCATCGACCGGAACAGCTTCGCTTGGGTTCAAACTAACCACAATCCGATTAGCAACTAAGGCTTCCGGAGCGATTCGGTCCGGTCGGGCTGGTGAATGACGACCGCATCGGTTAGCCTTCGGGCGGCAACGGAGACGACAAGCATGACGAGGCTCGAAGAGGTCACGGGCACGCTGCGCGCGAAAGGGGGCCGCTGGCTGGTCACGGGCGTCGCTGGCTTCATTGGCTCGAACCTGCTGCAGTGGCTCCTGGACGTCGATCAACAAGTCGTCGGCCTCGACAACTTCGCCACCGGCAAGCGGGCCAACCTGGAAGAGGTGCGCGAGCTGGTCGGGCCCGCCCGCTGGGCGCGATTCCGGCTCATCGACGGCGACGTCGCGTCGCCGACGACCTGCCGCGAGGCCGTGGCCGGGGTGGACGTCGTCCTGCACCAGGCGGCCCTGGGCTCGGTACCGCGGTCGATCGAGGAGCCGCTCGACTCGAACGCGGCGAACGTGACCGGTCACCTGGCCCTGCTCGAGGCCGCACGGCGGGCCGGGGTGCGGCGGTTCGTCTACGCGTCCAGCAGCTCGATCTACGGGGACAGCCCGACCCTGCCCAAGGTCGAGAACGACCTCGGCCAGCCGCTCTCCCCCTACGCAGTGACGAAGCTGGCGGACGAGCTGTACGCCGCCGTCTACGGCCGCATCCACGGGATGGAGACGGTCGGCCTGCGCTACTTCAACGTCTTCGGCCCGCGCCAGGACCCCGAGGGCGCCTACGCAGCGGTCGTACCCGGGTGGATCGCGGCCATGATCGCGGGGGACGAAGTGCGCATCAACGGGTCGGGAGACATCAGCCGCGACTTCTGCCACGTGAAGAACGTCGTTCAGGCCAACGTCCTCGCGGCCACCGTCGGGCCGGCCGAGGCCCTCAACCAGGCGTACAACGTCGCGGTCGGCCGCCGGACGACCCTCGACGAGCTCTTCGTCCTGCTGCGCGACCGGCTCGCCCCCCGGCATCCCCACCTCGCGGGAGCGAGGCCCGTGTACGCCGCCTACCGCTCCGGGGACGTGATGCACTCCCTCGCCGACATCACGAAGGCCCGGCGGCTCCTGGGCTACGAGCCCACGCACTCGATCGAGCAAGGGCTCGACGAGTCGCTCGACTGGTACGAGGCGCACCTGGGGCCCGCTTGAGGCGGCCGGGCGAAGCGGCGGGTCTCGGCCTCCTGGTCGTCCTCGCCGTCGCGCTCCGTGCGCACCATCTCGGCTCGCCGACGCTGTGGGTGGACGAGGCCGAGTCCGCCATCAATGCCCTGACCATCGTCGCGGAAGGGGTCCCCGGAGACCGCTTCCTGGGCCAGCCCCTCTACGAGAACACGCTGGTGCGCCCGTGGCCGGACAGTTCCGAGTACGAGTTCCGCGACATCAGCTACTCGGACCGGGGACTGGTCGTCTACCACGGCTGGTTGCCCTTGTACGCGATCGCCGGGGCGTTCCGTCTCGCGGGCGTCACGCCCGAGGAGGCTCGGCGCGGTTCCCCCGTCCGGGATGCCAGCCGCGGCGAGATGCTCCACTGGACCGCCGTGCCGAGGTGGCCCTCGCTGGTATTCAGCGCGCTGTTCGTGGTCGCCGCCTGGAGCCTCGGGCGGGCCATGCACAGTGCTCCCGCAGGGTGGGCCCTGGCTTTCGCGGCCGCTACCTCGAACGTGCTCGTCTGGTTTGGCCGACAGGCTCGTTACTATTCGGCAACGCTCGCCGGAACCGCCGTCTGCGGGCTCGCGATCTGGAACGCCTGCCGTCGGGGACGGCTGCGGGACCACGTGCTCGCGGGGACGGCGATCGGCGTCCTGTTTCACGTCCACTCGCTGAGCGCGGTGACCATGGCCTGCACCTACGCGGCGTCGCTCCCGCTGGCGCGGCACCAGGCCCGGCTCTGGCTACGCGCCCTCGCCGCCGGAACCACGTGCGGCCTGCTCGTCCTGCCCTGGGCGGTCTGGTCGGGGTGGATCGGCCACACGACGCACCTCCCCGCGGCTCGCGACTACGTGGACGTGCCCATGCTCCTCTGGTCGCTCCCGAGCACCGATCCCGTGGTGCTGGGTACCGCCGGCGTGGGGCTGGCCTGGCTCACGGCAACGCTGTTGCTGGGCGATCGCCTCGGCGATCGCTGGCGCCTTCCCGTCGCGGAGCACGCGCGTGCCTTCTTCTTCACGGTCGCCTGGCTGGCGCTCTCGTACGGCCTCTTCGTCGCCTTCATGCCGGCGGCGAGCTTCTTCGTGACGCGCCTCAAGCTCGCGGTGGCCGTGCCAGGACTCGTGCTCGACACTCTGGTGATCGCCTCCTTCAGCCGGGCGGTCCTCCCGTCGTCGCGCGTCCTCCCCGTGGCTGGCATCGCGGCGATGCTGTTCTTCGCGGGTCAGCTCCCGCCCCGACTCGCGCCCGAGCGCCCCGCCCACGGATTCGGAGAGCTCTTCCGACTCGTCCGCTCGTGGAGGCTCGGCCCGGAAGGACGCATCTTCGCGAGCCCCAACGATCACCTGGTCCTGACCTACTACTCGGGTCGCCCCGTCCAGAGCATCGCCCCCGTCCGCCGGGAGTGGCTGGAGCGCTTCGAAGGGGACCTGGTCGTGGTCGAGGGCCCGTGGTTCGACCTCCTCTCGCCCGAGGACGTGGCGGAGGTCGCGGGGAGCATGGGGCGGGCCCTCACCCCGGCCGCGGCGAGGTCTCGGGCGGATGGTGCGCTCCGGCTCACGACCGTTCTCGCCCTGGCGGCTTCCGGAGCAGACGTCGGTCCCGTCCCACGGGCGCTCGACGACTTCGACCGAGGGGTCGTCGGCACCCTTCGGCGCCGGACACGGGCGGAGATGGTGCGGATGCTCAAGGGCAGCCCTCTCCGGCGCGCCGCCTCGCCCTCGAACTGGCAGGAGTTCCGCGAGGCGTTCTTCTACTGGTTCTCCGACCCGGAGAGACGACGCGGCAGCGGCCTCAACTATCGCAAGTGCCGCGACACGGCCGACGTCCTCGCCCACGACAGCGGCTTCGTCGTCTACGATTGCCGTGTGAGGCGCAATCCGCCGCTGGTGCCGGCCGTGACGGCGGGAGCCGGGGACCGGTGACGTCGATGGGAGATGAGACGCCGGTGCCGTGCGAGCTGTCGATCGTCATGCCCTGCCTGAACGAGGCGCGCACGCTCGGGAGCTGCATCCGAAAGGCCCAGGGCTTCCTCGAGCGGCACCGAGTCTCGGGCGAGGTGATCGTCGCCGACAACGGGAGCACCGACGGCTCGCAGGCTCTCGCCGAGGGGCTCGGGGCGCGCGTGGTGCGCGTTGCCCGTCGCGGCTACGGCATGGCCCTGCGGGAGGGTTTCGCGGCGGCGCGGGGCCAGTACCTGGTGATGGGCGACAGCGACGACACCTACGACTTCTCCGCCCTCGAGGCGTTCCTCGCCCGGCTCCGCGCGGGTGACGAGGTCGTTGTGGGCAACCGCTTCCGGGGAGGCATTGCCCCGGGGGCGATGCGCTTCCTGCACCGCTACCTCGGCAATCCCCTGCTGAGCGCGTTCGCCCGCATCGTCTTCGGCATTCCCCTGTGGGACGTGTACTGCGGCCTGCGCGGGCTGAGCCGCGCGGCCCTGGGCCGCCTCGACATGCAGAGCCCGGGCATGGAGTTTGCGCTCGAGATGCTGGTGAAGGCGCGGCTGCTCGGGATGGGGATCTCCGAGGTCCCGACGACGCTCTCTCCCGACCGCCGCGGCCGGCCATCCCACCTCGACACCTGGCGCGACGGCCGCCGGAGCCTGCTGCTCTACCTGGCCAGCATGCCGCACGGCCTCTTCCTCTACCCGGGCCTCGCGCTCCTCGGCCTCGCGCTCGGGACGGGCGCGTACCTGGCGTTGCGGCCCATCACGGTGCGGGGCGTCCACTTCGACGTGCACACGCTCCTCGTCTGCGGAGTCGCGCTCCTTCTCGGCTTCCAGCTCGTGGCGCATTCCATCGTCCTGCGCTTCCTGATGATCACCGCGAGGCTGCTTCCACCCGACCTTCGCTTCATGGGAGCGCTCGGCCGGCTCAAGCTCGAGCACGGGCTCGCCGCGGGCCTCGCGATCGCGGTCGCCGGCCTCGCCGGGGTCCTCTGGGTGGTATGGCACTGGGGCTCGCACGCCTTCGGGAACCTCGACCCGTTCGCGACGATGCGTGTGGTCATCCCGTCGCTCACCGCCGTTGCCCTGGGGTTCCAGGTGGCGTTCGCGGCCCTGTTCCTCAGCCTCGTCAAGTGGCAGGCCCACTGTCGGGCCCGCGACTAGCCTCGCGAGCGATCCCCCGTCCCCGCCGCCCGCGCCTCCGCCGGCGGCCGCCGCCGCCAGTACGACGCCAGCACCGAGCCGGTGGCGTTCTGCATGGGCCCGAAGATGGCCGGGCCGAGCCCGGCGACCGGGCTGTTGAGCGCGCTGATGGCGAGGGCGGACGCCATGCCGCCGTTCTGCATGCCGACCTCGACGGCCACCGTGCGCGAGTCCACCTCGCTCAGCCGGAGCAGCCGCGCCCCCCAGTACCCGAGCAGGTAGCCGAGGAGGTTGTGGATCGTCACCGCGAGGAGCAGCGCCAGCCCGACGGAGAGGAGCTTGTCGCGGGACATAGCGGTGATGACCATGATGATCAGGCAGATGCCGCCCATCGACACGAGCGGCAGCAGCCGGTCGAGCCATCCGCGGTGGCCGTGGAGCAGATAGTGCACGACGAGCCCGGCCACGATCGGCAGGACGATCATCTTCAGGATGTCGATCATCATCGCCTCGACGCTGACCGGCACGTAGCGCCCGGCGAGCAGCCTCATCATGAGCGGGGTCATGAAGGGCGAGAGGAGCGTGGAGATCGCGGTCATGGTGACCGAGAGGGGGACGTTGGCCCCCGCGAGGTAGTTGATCACGTTCGAGGCGACACCCCCGGGAGCGGAGCCGACGAGGATCACCCCCGCCGCGACCATCGGCTCGAAGCCGAAGACCACGGTCAATCCCCAGCCCACGAAGGGCATGATCGCGTACTGGCAGAGGACCCCGACGAACACCGCCCATGGCATGGCCAGCACACGGGAGAAGTCGGCGAGGCTCAGCGTCGTCCCCATCCCGAACATGATGACCTGGATGAGGGGGACGATCAGGGCCTTCGTCTCGAAGGTCCCCCAGCGCACGAATAGCTGCGGCCAGGTCATCGAGACGGCCACGGCGGCGAGGACGCTGAGCGTGAAGCCGAAGCCGTGGAGGTTGGGCGGGCGCCACTTCATCAAGGAGCTCCTCCGGGTCTGCAATGGCAGCGGCGCGATCATATCGGAGTTAGAGTAGCCGCGCGATGCTCGAGCGGCTCTTCCAACTCGAGGCCCACGGCACCACCGCCCGGCGCGAGGTGCTCGGCGGGGTGACGACGTTCGCCACGATGGCCTACATCATCGTGGTGAACCCGGCCATCCTCTCCTTCGCCGGGATCCCCGCCGGCCCGAGCACCGTGGCCACGATCCTGGCCGCGGTCTTCGGGACCCTGCTGATGGGCCTCTACGCCAACCGGCCGATCGCGGTCGCCCCCTACATGGGCGAGAACGCCTTCGTGGCCTTCGGCCTCGCCGCGATCGGCGCGACCTGGCCGCAGATGCTGGGGGCCGTCTTCGTGAGCGGCCTCGTCTTCCTGGCGATCACCGTGCTCGGGGTGCGGGCCTGGCTGGCCGAGGCCATCTCCCCGAGCCTCAAGCACTCCTTCGCCGTGGGCATCGGCCTCTTCCTCGCGCTCATCGGCCTCTACGAGACCGGCATCGTCACGAGCGCGGCCGCAGGGATGCCGCCGGCCGCCTTGACCGGCCCCGCCGGGCTCCTCCGGGCCCCGGACGTGCCGCTGCGGATCGGCGACCTGCGCGACCCGCGCGTCCTGCTCGCGATCCTGGGCTTCCTCCTCATCGCGGTCCTCCTGCAGCGTCGCGTGCGGGGGGCCCTCCTCGTGGGCATCGCCGCCACGGCCGCGATCGGCGCGCTCCTCGGGCACGGCGAGGCGCCGAAGGCGCTCCTCGCAGTGCCGTTCACCGGCGAGCTCAGCCTCGCCCCGCTGTTCCTGAAGCTGGACGTGGCCGGCGTCCTGCGCCTCGCCTTCCTTCCCGCGCTCCTGACCCTCGTGATCATGGGCCTGCTCGACACGCTGGGGACGCTCGTGGGGCTGGGCGCGGCCGGGGGGCTGCTCGACGAGAAGGGGCGCTTCCCGCAGATCGAGAAGCCCATGACCGTGGACGCGGCGGCCTGCGTCTTCGCCGGCCTCGTCGGCACCACCACGAGCGGCGCCTACATCGAGTCGGCCACCGGCATTCGGGAGGGAGCCCGCACCGGGCTCGCGGCCGTGACCACCGCCGCTCTGTTCGCCGTGAGCCTCTTCTTCGTCCCGCTCGTGGAGCCGCTGCAGCGGCTCCACTACGCCTACGCGCCGGCGCTGGTGGCGGTGGGCCTCCTGATGACGGCCTCGGCGCGCCACATCGACTTCGACGACCTAACCGAGCTCGTGCCCGCCTTCGCCACGATCGTGATGATGGTCTTCACCTACAACATCGGGAACGGCCTCACCGCCGGCCTCGTGCTGTACCCGCTCGTCAAGGTGGCGGGCGGGCGCGGGCGCGAGGTGAAGGGCGGGGCCTTCGCCCTCGCCGCGATCGGCGCCGTCTACTTCGTCTTTGGTCTGCCCCACTGAAGCTGGAATCGGGGCCGGAGGACACCATGCCGCAGCCGCCGTGGGAGAGAGGACCCGTGATCGACATCGGGGGGCGAGGCTTCCGCCTCCCCTCCGCCCCGAGGCTCCCCCTCGGGGCGTGGAAGGGATTGCTCGCCGCGGCCGTGGGCGGCCTGCTCCTGTTCACCACGTACTACCAGGTGGAGCCCGAAGAGGTCGGCGTCGTCCAGTTCTTCGGCGCGTACGTGCGCACGAGCGACCCGGGCCCCCACCTGAAGCTGCCGTTCGGGATCGAGACGGTGACGAAGGTCCCGGTCCAGCGCCAGCTGAAGATGGAGTTCGGCTTCCGCACCCTCCGGCCGGCGGCGCGATCGGAGTTCGCGGTGCCCCCGGAAGCCCAGGCCGAGGCGGCGATGCTCACCGGGGACCTCAATGTCGCCGTCGTCGAGTGGATCGTCCAGTTCCGCATCCGGGACCCGAAGGCCTACCTCTTCCACGTGCGCGACGTCCCCGAGACCTTCCGATACATGGCGGAGGCGGCGGTGCGGCAGGTGGTCGGGGATCACAGCGTGGACGAGGTGATCACCATCGGCCGGGCGGAGATCGCCCTCGCCGCCAAGGAGGAGCTGCAGCGGCTCTGCAACTTCTACGGCATCGGCATCGAGATCCAGCAGCTCGTGCTGCAGGACGTGAACCCGCCGGGCCCGGTGCGCCCCGCCTTCAACGAGGTGAACCAGGCCATCCAGGAGAGAGAGCGCGCGATCAACGAGGCCTGGGCCGAGTACAACCAGGCCGTCCCCCGGGCCAAGGGCGAGGCCGAGCAGGCGGTCCGGTCGGCCGAGGGCTACGCGCTCGAGCGCGAGAACAAGGCCCTCGGCGACGCGCAGCGCTTCGACTCCCTCTACGAGGAGTACCGCAAGGCGCCCGAGGTGACGCGCAAGCGCATGTACCTCGAGACCATGGGCGCCCTCGTGCCGAAGCTGGGCCGGAAGGTGATCGTGGACGACAAGGCGAGAGGCGTTTTGCCGCTCCTCCAGCTCGACGGGACGGTGAAGGAGGTGAAGCCGTGAGAACCCCCCTCTTCGTGGGCGGCGCGATCCTCGCCGCCATCCTCCTCTTCTCCTCCGTCTACACGCTCAGCGAGACCGAGCAGGCGATCATCACCCAGTTCGGCCGGCCCGTCGGCGGCGTCGTCTCGACGCCGGGGCTCCACGTGAAGGTGCCCCTCGTCCAGAACCTGTACCGCTTCGAGAAGCGCTGGCTGGAGTACGACGGCGACCCCAACGAGATCCCCACGCGCGACAAGAAGTACATCTGGGTGGACACCTACGCGCGCTGGCGCATCGCCGACGCCCTGCGCTTCTTCCAGGCCCTGCGCGACGAGCGCGGCGCCCAGAGCCGGCTCGACGACATCGTGGATGGCGAGACCCGCAACGCCGTCGCCTCGTTCGACCTGATCGAAATCGTGCGCTCCTCGAACCGGCCTTTCGCCACCACCGGGGAGCTGGAGGGGATCGGCGAGGCCGAGGCGGTCGCGAAGATCACGACCGGCCGGGAGAAGATCGGCCAGCGGATCCTGGAGCGCGCGGCGAAGATCACCCCCGAGTTCGGGATCGAGCTGGTGGACGTGCGGTTCAAGCGCATCAACTACACGGAGTCGGTGCAGCAGTCCGTCTTCCAGCGCATGATCGCGGAGCGCAAGCGCATCGCCGAGCGCAGCCGCTCCGAGGGCCAGGGGCGAGCGGCCGAGATCCGCGGCCAGAAGGAGCGCGACGTCCTGGCCGCGAGCTCGGTGGGCTACCGGTCGGCCCAGGAGCTGAAGGGCAAGGCCGACGCGAAGGCGACCACGATCTACGCGCGGGCGTACGGCCGCGACCCCGGGTTCTACGAGTTCTGGAAGTCCATGGAGACTCTCCAGACGGCGCTCGACAAGGACGCGACCGTGATCCTCTCCACCGACTCGGACCTGCTCAAGTACTTGAAGGCGTCGGGGGGCCGGTAGCCGGCTCGGCCCTTCAGAAAGCCAGCCCGAACCGGAAGTACACCTTCGTCTCACCCTGGTCCTCGAAGCCGCGGGCCACGGTGAGCTCGGCGGTCACGGGCAGGGTGAAGCCGACGCCGCTGTCGAGGCCGATCGAGGCTCCGGCCGAGGTCTTCACGTCGTCGGCCCGGAAGTCCCCCGACCAGGCGTTCGCCGCGTCGAAGAAGACCGAGCCGCGGAAGTGCCGGAGGAAGAGCGGGAACGAGCGCCAGCCTCGCTGCGGGGAGAACAGCGGGAAGCGGTACTCCGCGTTGAAGGCCGCGTAGCGCCGGCCCGTGAAGGCGTTGTCCGGGTAGCCGCGCAGCACCGCGTTGTTGGTGCGTACGATGTCGAAGAGGCTGGCGTCCGGGTAGCCCCCCACCGCGAACGACCGCCCGAACTGCTCCTCGCCCCAGGTCGTGCCCCCGCCGGCCCGCAGGGCGAGGACGTCGCGCTCGCCGAAGACGCGCCGGTAGAGCCGGGCGTCCGCGGTGAGCTTGTCGAGCGAGAGGTCGCTGCCGAGCGCCTTCGACTCGCGCAGCCAGGCCACCCGCAGCCGCGTGCCCTCGCTCGGGGAGATCGAGTAGGGGTAGGAGCGAGCGCTGCTCAGCGCCCACGCGGTCTCGATGCCCCCGAGGTCCATCACGTCCCGGGGCTGGCGGCTGTCCAGGACGTCCTCGCGCTCGCGGCGCCAGGCGACCGAGAGCGCCTGCACGGAGCGCACGGTGCGGCGCAGGGGCACGGCGGCCTGCAGGGTCACCTGCCGCGTCCTCAGGCTCCCGTCGGTGTAGACGTCGGTCGTGTCCTGCGCGCTCGCGAGCAGGGTCGTCCGGAAGCGGTCGTACAGGTAGAAGCCGCTTGCGTCGACGCGCCCGGTTTCCGTGCCCCAAGCCGCGTGTGCCGCCCAGACGTGGCGGAAGAGCGCGTCGGACCCCCCGGCGGCGATCCCGAAGCGGTCCTCGGCGTCCCCGAGCTCGACCCACGGGCTCCAGAAGCGCGGGAGGAGCATCGACCAGGCCCGGTACGGCCGGACGGGGGCCAACGCCGGCGGCGGGTCGGGGCGGGGGGCGGGGTGGGCATCCGTGAAGGCCGGGGCCGCGGGAGCCGCAGCGAGGTCGAGGGGGGCGACGTGGACGTCGTAGCCGATCGAGGAGTAGTCCGAGTAGGCGACCGAGCGGCCGTCCGGGCTCACCGAGGGCTGGAAGGCGCCCCCGAGGACGTTCGTGACCCGGATGAGGGACCGGTCGGCGAGGCGCACGGCGTAGAGGTTCGAGACGCCGTCGCGGTCGGAGCGGAAGACGACGGCCTCCCCGTCCGGCGTCCACGTCGGCTCCACGTCCTTCGCCCGGTCGTGGGTGAGCTGCTCCACCCCGCCCGTGGCCGGGTCGACGCGCACGAGGTCGAGCCACCCTCCCGGGAGCAGGCGCGAGGCGACGATCGCGTCGCCCCGGGGGCTCCAGCGGGGGCCGCTCCACTCGACTCCCTCGACCGAGGTGGTGAGCGGCTTCGGATCCGCGCCGTCGAGGCCGACGGTGAACAGCTCTGAGCGGTCCCCCATCTTGCGGGCAAAGACGATGGTCCGGCCGTCGGGCGAGACGTCGGGGTCGAGGGCCCGGACGCCGCGCGTGAGGCGGCGGACGTGGCCGCTCGCGACATCCACGAGACTCAGGTCCCCGAAGACCGAGAACGTCCGGTGCACCTGCAGGTCCGCGTAGACGAGCGACGTTCCGTCCGGCGTCCACGCGAGGCCGGCGCCGCCGTTGCGGAGAACGAGCCGGCGGTCCTCCGTGCCGTCGGGTCGGGCGAGGCGGATCTCCGGGAAGCGCGTGAGGGTCTGGCTCGTATAGGCTACCCGGGCGCCGTCCGGGCTGAAGCGGGGAGAGGACTGCCGGATGCCGCGCTCCGTCAAGGCCCGCGCCGGGGTGAGGCCCTGCTCCCTCCAGCCCTCGGCGTCGCGCTCGAAGCCCTCGGCGGCCTGCGCGGCCCACGCCTTCCACTGGGGCTCGAGGCCGGTGCCCGTCGACTTGCGGACGGCGCGTCCGTCGAGGAACGGCGGGAACTGCCCCGCGTATTGCCGGGCCGTCCTCGGGATCGCGTCCTCGCCCGCCTGCTCGCTCAGCCGGCGCAGGAAGGCCTCCCCGAAGAGGTACGGGGTCTGCCCGCCCGGCCAGGCGTCGAGCGCGTAGATCGCCTGGTCATCCTTTGGGAAGCGACCCTCGAGCGCCGCCATGCGCAGGACCATCTGCGAGTCGGGGTTGCGGCCGCGGCCGAAGGCGGTCAGCTCGGTCTCCTCGTAGGTGGCGAGGCCCTCGATCATCCAGGACATGGCGAGGCTGTTCGGGAAGAGGAACGGCGCGCGGCCGAAGACCTTCCTCCCGAAGCCCCAGATCCCCCGCGCCTGCTCGAGGTGCACGGTGTGGGCCAGCTCGTGGGTGAGCACTAGGCGCAGCCACCCCTCGTGGTTGCCGAAGTCGTCGGTGCCGTCGGGCGCGACGGCCCGGATCGTCACGAGGGGGAAGGGGAGGGGCGAAGCGAACCCGTTCGGCTGGTCGTCGGCGTCGACGAGCACGACGTGAACGCGGCCCACCCTCTGCCCGTAGCGCGCCTCGCAGGCCGACAGGATCTCCGTCGCCATCGTGGCCGTTTGGCGGGCCATCGGCTCGAAGCCCTGGTGGAAGTGCACGGACACCCGGTCCGTGGACACCGTCCGGAAGTGGAGCGAGGGCGGGTAGGTCGCGGCCGGAGCCGGAGCCGGCCGCAGGAGGAGGGCGACCGCCAGCGCGGTGACGGCGGCAGGAGCGCGCCTGCCGCGCGCCAGGGGTCGAAACATGCGGGTGTCAGACTAGCACACTCGCCGCGGGCGGCCGTCGGCACGTCCACGCGATTCGCGCGATTCGCCAAGCCCGTTGACCGCCGGCCGGTCGAGGCATAGTCTCGCCGGCACCCATGAAACAGATCGCCCCCCGTCTCAGCCGCCGTCGCGCCCTGCAGCTCTCCGCCGGGGCCGCCGTCCTCGCCGCCACCGCGGGCCGGGAGGCCGCCGCCCAGTCCCCCACCGACGACCTGCCGGCCTCCGTCCGCGCCCTGCAGCCGATGGGGGACGGCGTGTCGCCGATCGCGGCGGAAGAGCACCGGGCGCGGCTCGACCGCGCTCAGCGGCTTCTCGTCGAGGCCGGCCTGGACGCGCTCGTGGTCGGCCCCGGGTCGAGCCTCGCCTACTTCACCGGCGCGGAGTGGGGCCTCTCCGAGCGTTTCCTCGGCGTGGTGTTGAGCCGGACCGGCGAACCGGTCTGGATCGTCCCCGCCTTCGAGACGGACCGCGCGCGCGAGCAGGTCCACGTGGGCACGGACGTGCGCGCGTGGCAGGAGGACGAGTCCCCCTACGCCCTCGTGGCCCGGGCGCTCTCCGATCGCGGCGTCGCCTCGGGACGGATCGGCATCGAGGAGACGATGCCGTTCGCGTTCTCCGACGGGATCGCCCAGGCCCTCCCCGCCTCGCGGCTCGCCAGCGCGACCCCGGTCACGGCGGGCTGCCGCATGGTGAAGGACGCCCACGAGCTCGCGCTCATGCGACGGGCCTGCGCGATCACCCTGACCGCGTACCGCGCGGTCTTCGCCTCCCTCGCCGAGGGGCAGACGGTGCCGCAGATCTCGGGGTGGGTGGCCGCCGCCCACCGACGGCTCGGCGTGCGCGGGGGGGCGCTCGTCCTCTTCGGTCCCGACGCCGCGTTCCCTCACGGCACCACGAAGCCCCGCACGCTGAAGAGGGGCGACGTCGTGCTGGTGGACGGCGGCTGCCGCGTCCACGGCTACGAGAGCGACGTCACGCGAACCGGGGTCTTCGGCGCCCCCCCGACCGACCGCCAGCGGCGCATCTGGGACCTGGTCCGGCGGGCGCAGGCCGCCGCCTTCGAGGCCGCCCGCCCGGGTGTCGAGTGCCAGGCGGTCGACGCGGCGGCGCGAAAGGTGATCGAGGACGGCGGTTTCGGGCCCGGCTACGCCTACCTCACGCACCGCCTCGGCCACGGCATCGGCCTCGACGGCCACGAGTGGCCCTACATGGTCCGGGGCAACGCGACGAAGCTGGCCGCGGGGATGACGTTCACCGACGAGCCGGGGATCTACGTCCCGGGCGAGTTAGGCATCCGACACGAAGACACGGTCGTCGTCACCGAGAACGGCTGCGAGAACCTGTGCCCGAAGTGGTCGGGGACGCCCGAGGAGCCGGCGGTCGTGTGAGTCAGGCGCGGGAACGCTGGCTTTCGAGGCTCCAGAACCCACGGGGCGAGACGATTGTGATTTCCCTGTGCGTGACGAGATCCAGGAGGTCCCTGTCGCCAGTCACGATGGCTTCGCAGCGTCCCGCTATCGCGGTGCCCAGGACGACGTCGTCGTCGGGATCGCGGCATACCTGAGCCTCGAGGGCAACCGGCTCGACGACTTCGAAGCGAGTGCGAAGCAGCCTGACGGTCTGCTCGGCCTGAGCCGCGCTGACCTTGACCTTCTCGACCAGGTTCCGGCGCACCTCCTCGAGGACCGCCTCGGACGTGACCGGCTCGTGCTCACGAACGCAGTGCTCCAACAGCTCGGCACATACCCCCCGCGCGATGAACGCCGCGATGAGCACGTTCGCGTCGAGGACGAGCCTCATGACACGCGGTCGAAGACGTCCTCGTCGGTGAAGATGCCCTGCGCCTGGGCTGCGGCCATCATGCGCTGCCTCAGCGCCCGGAAACGCCTCACGAAGAAGTAGTCCTCCAGCGAGGCGCGCAGCACGTCGCTGCGTGAGACCCCTTCCTGGGCGGCGATCCGGTCGAGCTCCCGGCGGATCCCTGGAGGCAGGCTGACCGTGACGGTATCGCGCATACTCTGCTCCTGTAATAGAATCTAATACAGGCTCGTGCGCAAGGCAAGGGACTGGTCACGGCCACGGCCGGCGATTCTGACTTCCGGGTGTGTGCACCCGTGACAGCGACCGCGCCGGTGATACCTAAGGCGAGCTGGGCATCAGGATCGAAGACACCGTCGCCGTCACCGAGAATGGCTGCGAGAACCTGTGCCCGAAGTGGTCGGGGACGTCCGAGGTGCCGACGGCGGTGTGAGTGAGTGAATCGATCATCGACGTGTCGGGGCTCACGCGCCGATTCGGAGCCACGACGGCCCTGGACTCGGTGACCTTGTCCCTGCCGCTTCGGATCGTACGATCGCGCGCGTCCCGCCTCGGCAGGCCCGGTTTGCAGCGCCAGCCCCGATTGATCGAATCTGAGTGGCTCACCGACGAGCCGGGGATCTACATCCCCGTCGAGATGGACACCGCCGCGAGGTCACCGTCGCCGTCACCGAGCCCGGTTGCCAGAATCCGTGCCCGAAGTGGTCGGAGATACCGCGGTGGTCTTGTTCTTACCACTCCCTGTGAGCCCCGTCACGTGACGGTGTCGCGAGCCGCCTTATGCTTCAGCTCCCTCCAGAGTCGTGAGTGCCGGAACCCCCTCATCCGGTCTAGACGCCGTTGTCTGCATTGGGAGGTTCTGCATGGTCCGGAAGCTGCTCTGGGTGGTGCCCGTCGTGCTGGCGCTCTCCGCCGTCGGTAGTGCCGCTGACGCTAATGGCGAAGGCGGACTCAGGCGGAAGCCTGCGGCGCGCCCGACCCAGCCGGTCAAGAACCACCCGAAGAAGACCCACGCGCCGGAATTCGACTACAGGGCCTCCGGCGCGGCCCTGGCGCTGCTCCTGGGTGGCGCATGGGCGCTCTCCGGGCGGCGGCGGCGCGGAGCGGAGCAAGGCTGAGTCGGCAGGACCCGGCGAGAGGCCGCACCGCCGGGTTGGCCGCAGTTCCCGGATGTCCTTCCCGGCCTGGGCGGCCGTAGCGATACTCTTCTTCGAGTACGCCTCCCTCAGCACGGCGTTCGACTCGGCGCCCCTCGGCCGGCGGCCCGACGACTGGATGCTCGCCGGCCACCTGGGTTGGCTGGCGGTGCTGGTGGCGTCCGGGGCCATCGGCGCGGCCCTCGTCGTTCACGCGGATCGCCGGCGCCTCGGACGGATCCTCCTCTCTACCCGCCGCCTCGACACCACGACGTGGGCGATCCTGGCTGTCCACCTGCTGTCGGCCGCGGGGCTGTGGTGGCTGAGCGCGAGGATCTTCGCGCCGGCCGGCCCCCCGCCCGGCCGTCCCGCGGTCTGGCTGTCGCTCTGGGGCCTCGCGGCGGTCGCGACGACGCTCTCCGCCCTCGCGGCGGCACTGCCCGGCGAGCCGCGACGACCCTGGGCGACGGCGCTCTGGCCACTGGCCGCCGGAGCCGTGATCGGGATCAGCGCGTGGATGGCGGGACACGCGAGCGCCATGCTGTGGTGGCCCCTGGGGCCGTTGACTCTCCGCACGGTCGGGCTCGTGCTGGGCGCCACGCTGGACGACCCCGTGTCGGACCCGTCTCAGGCCCTCGTCGGCTCCGAGCGGTTTCAGGTGGTGATCGACCCCGTCTGCTCGGGGTTCGAAGGGGTCGGGCTCATGGCCGTCTTCCTCGGGGCGTACCTGCTGCTGGCCCGCGAGCGCTTGCGGTTCCCCCGGGCCCTACTCCTGTTGCCGTTCGGCCTGGTGGCGGCGTGGGTCGCCAACGTCGCGCGGCTCGCCCTGCTCGTCCTCGTGGGAACCCTGGTGTCCGAGGATGTCGCGGCGGGCGGCTTCCACGCCAAGGCGGGGTGGCTGTTCTTCTGCGGGGTGGCGCTGTCGCTCGTCCTCGTAGTCCAGCGATCCCGGTTCTTCGCGCGCGAGCCGAGCGAGAGCGTCCTCGACCGCCCTACCGCCGCGTACCTGCTGCCCTTCCTGGTGCTCGTCGCGACCTCGTTGCTGACCGGCCTGTTCAGCAGCCACCTCGACCTCCTGTACGGAGTTCGCGTGCTGGCCGTGGCCCCCGTGCTCTTCGCCTTCCGCCGCTTCTATCGCGGCCTCGTCTGGTCCTGGTCCTGGAGCGCCGTCGGCGCCGGGATCGTGGCGGCGGTGGTGTTCGTCGCCCTGGCGCCGAACGCACCGCTCGAGGCCGTGCAGGGATGGCACGAAGAGTGGGGACGGCTGCCCGGGTGGGGGCGGGTCGCCTGGCTGGTCGCGCGCGTCGTCGGCTCCGTGCTGGTCGTGCCGCTCGCCGAGGAGCTCGCCTTTCGCGGGTTCCTGCTCCGTCGCCTGGTCGACCGGGAGTTCGTGAACGTGCCGCCGGGGCGCTTTTCGCCCCTGGCCCTGCTCGTCTCGTCGGCCGCTTTCGGCGCCATCCACTCGGGCTGGCTGGGAGGCACGATCGCCGGCCTGGTCTACGGGATCGTACAGGTCCGGGGAAACAGCGTCGGCCGCGCGGTCCTGGCACACGTCGTCAGCAACGCGGCCGTGGCCCTGTACGTGGTGGGCTTCGACCGGTGGGAGCTCTGGGTGTGATCGCGGCGAGCGGCTACGGCTCGCGGCGCAGCATGACGAGGGTGCGGTCGTCGCCAAACGGCGTGCCGTCGGCGAACACCTCGACCGCCGTCTCGATGGCCACCGCCAGGGCCACGAGGGGCTCCTGGGCGTATTTCTTCACCACCGCCTGCAACCGCTCGAGGCCGAACTCGTCGCCCTTCGGGTTCGCCGCCTCCGTGATCCCGTCGGTGTAGAGGACGAGGAGGTCTCCCGGCTGGAGCGTCACCTCGACGCGCTCGTACTCGAGAATCGGGAAGAGGCCCAGGGGCAGGCCGTTCGCCTCGAGCCGCTGCACCGTCCCGTCGGCGCGCACCAGGAGGCCCGGGTTGTGGCCCGCGTTCGTGTAGGAGAGCCGCCCGGGGGCGGGATCGAGGGCCGCGATGAAGGCGGTCACGTAGCGCTCGGGCGGGGTCTTCATGAAGAGGCGCCGGGAGATCTTGGCGCAGATGAGGTCGGTCCCGTGGCCCACCTCGATCGGGCCCATGAGCAGCGCGTCGAAGGAGGCGGCGAGGAGCGAGGCCGCCATCCCCTTGCCGGACACGTCGGCGATGACGATGACCTGCTCGTCGCCCTCGTCGCGGCCCTGGAACTCGTAGAAGTCCCCGGACACCGCGCGCGAGGCGTCGTTCATCGCGAAGACCGAGTAGCCGGGGATCTCGGGGAGGTGCTCGGGGAGCAGGGCCAGCTGGATCTGGCGGGCGAGCGCCATCTCCTTCTCGAGCTCGCGGCGTCGCGCGCCCTCCTCGGCCAGCGAGAGGTTGCGGATGCGCAGGGCGGCCACCGAGCCGAGGGCGGTCAGAAGCTCGAGGTCCTGCTCGGCAAAGCGCCGGACGTGGATGCGGGAGCTGAGCACGATCATGCCCAGGCTGCCCCCCGAGTCGAGCAGCGGGGCCGCGATGAGGCTCCGCACGCCGGAGCTCAGGATGCTCTCGGCAGCGGCGAAGCGCTCGTCGGTCTGCGCGTCGAGAACGAGCGCGGCCTGGCCCTTGTCCGCCACCTCGCTCTCGAGGCTGCGCGAGAAGAAGAAGTCGCCGCGGGCCGAGGGCAGGCGGCGGCTCGCCGACCGCTCCAGGCCCCCGTAGGGCTTCTTCAGGTAGATCACCGCTTCTTCCGGCCCGAGGTGGGCGAAGGTCCGGTCGAGGACCGCCTCGAGGAGCTCCTCGAGCGAGAGAGGCGCCGCGAGCGCCCGGTGGACCTCGTTCAGCAGCTTGAGCCGGCCCGCCGACTCACGCTCCGACGCGGCGAGCAGCTCCGACGCCGAGCGGAGCACGATCGTGTCGGAGGAGCTGGTCCTGATGTCGCTCTCGACCTTGGGCCGGGACGCCGGGGCACCTTCACCCTCGATGCTGATCACCGTCTCCGAGAGCTTGACGAGGTCTCCCGGGCCCACCCGCGAGGGGCCGCCGAGCGGGCGGCCGTTCAGCAGCGTGGTGTTCCGCGAGCCGAGGTCCTCGACCATCCACGCGTCGCCCTCGCGGTAGAAACGCGCGTGCTGCCGCGAGAGGAACCGGTCGGAGAGCACGAGGTCGGCCTTGGAGGAGCGGCCCACGACGAGCGCGTCGCCCTCGCAGACATGCTCGAAGGGCTCGCCGATCGGCGGCGTGACGCGGAGACGAAGGGGCGTGGGGCTCATGGGGTCGGCGGCGGCTGACCCGGGATCGTAGCACGGGGTCGGGCCGGTTTCCGTGGTAGTGTCCCGCGCGAACGGAGGTCCCGCGTGCCCACCGCACCCCGCCCCGCCCGGATCGCGCTCGCCCTGGGCGTCCTTCTCCCCCTGTCCGCCGCCGTGCGTGCCGAGGACGACACCGCCGCCCGGTACCGCGAGACCGCCGGCCGCATCCTCGGCCGCGCGCTCGTGGACGAGGGCGCCTGGAAGAAGCTCGAGCACCTCACCACTCGGATCGGCCACCGCCTGGGCGGCTCAGCGGGCCTCGACCGGGCGACCGCGTGGGCGCACGAGGGGATGAAGGCGGAGGGGCTCGACGGCGTGCGGCTGCAGCCGGCCCGGGTGCCCCACTGGGTGCGGGGCCACGAGTCGCTCCGGGTCGTCTCGCCGGTCGAGCGCGAGCTGCCCATGCTGGGCCTCGGCATGAGCGTGGGGACGCCGAAGGAGGGGATCACCGCCCCCGTCGTCGTCGTCCGCAGCTTCGACGAGCTGACCGCCCTCGGGCGGGAGAAGGTCGGGGGGAGGATCGTGGCCTTCGCGCCGGGCTGGGAGGGCTACGGCCGCACGGTGCGCTACCGCAGCTCCGGGGCCTCCGCCGCCGCGAAGCTCGGCGCCCGGGCAGTCCTCGTGCGCGCGGCGACGGGGCGCTCGCTCGCCTCGCCCCACACGGGGGCGCTGGACTACGAGGAGGGCGCGCCGAAGATCCCGGCGGCCGGCATCACCGTCGAGGACGCCGAGTGGCTGCGCCGCATGGCCGCGGCCGGCGAGACGGTGACCGTGTCGCTCTCCATGGAGGCCCGGCTCGAGGGCGAGGCGGACTCGGCCAACGTGATCGCCGAGATCCGCGGGAGCGAGAGGCCGGACGAGGTCGTCGTGATGAGCGGGCACCTCGACTCGTGGGACGTGGGCCAGGGCGCCCACGACGACGGCTGCTCCTGCATGGCCGCCTGGCAGGCGCTCACGATCGTGAAGGAGCTCGGCCTGCGGCCCCGGCGCACCTTGCGGGTGGTCCTGTGGACGAACGAGGAGAACGGCCTGCGGGGTGGCAAGGCCTACCGCGAGGCCCTCGGCGCCGACGTCTCGAGCCACGTGGCCGCGATCGAGATGGACGGCGGCTGCGAGCGGCCCGTCGGCTTCGGCTTCAGCGTGACGAAGCCGGGCGTGCCCCTGCCGTCGCGCCGGGGCGGCGGTCCCACCGAGCCCGAGGACAACGACGCGGCGCAGGCGCTCGCCACGCTGCGCCGGATCGGCTCGCTCTTCGACGGCCTGGACGCGGACACCGTGAAGTGGGGCGGGGGCGGGGCCGACATCGGCCCGATGACCCGCGACGGCGTCCCCTCCCTCTCGCTCGACACCGTGGGGGAGCACTACTTCGACTGGCACCACACCCGGGCGGACACGCTCGACAAGGTCGACCCGGCCGACCTGCGCCGGGCGGTCGGGATGTTCGCGGTCATGGGCTACGTGCTGGCGGACATGCCGGAGCGGCTGGTGCCCTGAGGACCGCCCCGGAGGCGGCGCGACGGATATAGAATCACCCCGGCACAAAGGAGGCGTTGCATGACAGCGGATCGGAACGAGATGAGCCGGCGGCGGTTCACGGCGACCACGTCCCTCACGGCGGCGGCGGTGGTGGCCGGGGCGGCACGAAGGGTCCTGGGGGCGAACGACCGGGTGGTGCTCGCCTCGATCGGCATCCGCGGCCAGGGCGACGCGCTCAAGCAGGGTTTCGCCAGGATCCCCGGGGTCGAGATCAAGACCCTGTGCGACATCGACGAGAACCTCTTCGCGAGCCGGGCGAACGACCCCGAGCTCAAGGACATCGCCACCTTCAAGCCGGGATACCAGAAGGACCTGCGGAAGGTGTTCGACGACAAGGACGTCGACGGCGTCATCGTCGCCACGCCGAACCACTGGCACGCCCTCGCCACCGTCTGGGCGCTGCAGGCAGGCAAGCACGTCTACGTCGAGAAGCCCGCCTCCCACACCGTGTGGGAGGGCCGGAAGATGGTCGAGGCCGCGCACAAGTACGGGAAGGTGGTGCAGACCGGAACCATGAACCGGAGCCGACCCGCGGTGCAGAAGGCGATCCAGTTCATGCACGAGGGCGGGATCGGCAAGGTCTACATGGCCCGCGGCCTGTGCTTCAAGTCGCGCCCGGCCATCGGGAAGTACCCGGACGGCCCGATCACCGACGGCAAGGCCTACCACCTCAACGTCGAGGGGGGTCCCGTGCCCGAGGGTGTCTGGGACGCCTCCTACCTCGCCAAGGTGGACTACGACCTCTGGCTCGGACCGGCGCCGACGCGGCCCTTCAACCGCAACCACTTCCACTACAACTGGCACTGGCACTGGGCCTACGGCAACGGCGACACCGGTAACCAGGGCCCGCACCAGTTCGACATCGCGCGCTGGGGCCTCAACAAGAACGAGCACCCGGTGAAGCTCTCCTCGACGGGCGGCTACTTCGGCCCGCCCGCCTCGCAGGAGACCCCGGACACGCACACGACGCTCTTCGAGTACGCGGACGGGACGGTGTTCGAGTTCGCGACGCGCGGCCAGTACACGAACGACGAGGGGACCCAGCGGATCGGCAACCTCTTCTACGGCACGAAGGGCTGGGTCTGGATCGACGGCGACGGCCGCAAGTGGCAGAGCTACTTCGGGCGGAAGAACGAGAAGGGCCCGGGCTCGGAAGCCTCGCCCGCGGAGGGCGGCTCCGATCCCAACGTCCTCACCAGCCAGGAGGGCGCTCACTACCGCAACTTCGTCGACGCGATCCGCAAGAACGACCCGAAGGTGCTCACCTGCGGCATCGAGGAGGGTCACCTCTCCTCCGCCCTCCCGCACATGGCCAACATCGCCTACCGCCTCGGGCGCACCCTCAGGTTCGACGGCAAGACGGAGAAGTTCGTGGGCGACGCCGAGGCCGACAAGCTGCTCACGCGCGAGTACCGCGCCCCGTACGTCATTCCGGACAAGGTGTAGCCCCGTGCCGGCGCTGACCGGCTCCAACTTCATCGGCCCCCGCGAGTCCCGCGCGGGGGCCGTTTCGTTTCACGCCTGCGATCCCGCCACGGGGCGGGGGCTCGAGCCCGCGTTCGCCGAAGCGACGCCGGGCGAGGTGGACGAGGCCGCGCGGGCGGCGGAGGCCGCGTTCGAGGCCTTCGCCGGCGTGCCCCCCCCGCGCCGGGCGGCCTTCCTCCACGCAGTGGCCGGGCACATCGTCGCGCTGGGCGAAGCCCTGCTCGAGCGGGCGCAGGCGGAGACGGCCCTGCCCCGCCCGCGTCTCGAGGGCGAGCGGGCCCGCACGGCGAGCCAGGCCCGCCTCTTCGCCGACCTCCTGGGGGAGGGCTCCTGGGTGGACGCGCGCATCGACCGCGCGCAGCCCGACCGCAAGCCGGTCCCGAAGCCCGACCTGCGCCGCCTGCTCGTCCCGCTCGGCCCGGTGGCCGTCTTCGGTGCTTCGAACTTCCCCCTCGCCTTCTCCGTGGCCGGCGGCGACACCGTCTCCGCCCTGGCCGCCGGATGCCCGGTTGTCGTCAAGGCCCACCCGGCGCACCCCGGCACGTCGGAGCTCGCCGCGCGCGCGATCCTCGCCGCGGCGGCGGAGACGGGGATGCCGGACGGCGCCTTCTCGATGGTCCACGGCCCCTCCCCCGCCGTCGGCCAGGCGCTCGCCGCGCACCCGGCCATCCAGGCCGTGGGTTTCACCGGCTCGTTCCGCGGGGGCAGGGCCCTCTTCGACGCCGCCGCCCGGCGCGCGCAGCCGATCCCCGTCTTCGCCGAGATGGGCTCGGCCAACCCGGTCTTCCTGCTCCCCGACGCCCTCGCCACCCGCGGCGAGGAGATCGCGAAGGCGCTCGCCGCGTCGGTCACCCTCGGCTGCGGCCAGTTCTGCACGAACCCGGGCCTCGCGTTCGTCGCGCCGTCGGACGCGGCCGGGGGGTTCGTGGCGAGGCTCGGGGCCCTCTTGGCCGAGTCCCCGGCCGGCACGATGGTGCACGCCGGCATCAAGGCCGCCTACGAGACGGAGATGCTCGCCGTGGCCGCGATCCCCGGCGTCGCCCTCGCCGCGCGCGCGAGCGGGCACGGCCCGAACACCGCCACCGAGGCGCAGGCGGCCCTTCTCGTCGCCGACGCGCCGGTGGTCGCCGCCCACGAGCGTCTCGGCGAGGAGATCTACGGCCCGGTGACGCTCGCGGTCCGCTGCTCGTCGAAGGAGGAGCTGCTCTCCGCGGCCCGGCGACTCCGCGGCCACCTGACCGCCACCGTCCACGCGACCGAGCGCGACCTCGCCGCCTTCCCCGAGCTCCTGCCGCTCCTCGCCCGCAAGGCCGGCCGCGTCGTCCTGAACGGCTTCCCGACCGGCGTCGAGGTGACCCACGCCATGCACCACGGCGGCCCGTGGCCGGCGACGACGGACCCGCGCGCGACCTCCGTGGGGACGGCGGCGATCCTGCGCTTCGCCCGTCCGGTGAGCTTCCAGGACGTGCCGCCTTCGCTCCTCCCCGAGGAGCTGCGGGACGCGAACCCGCGAGGGATCTTTCGCCTCGTCGACGGGCGGCTGACGAAAGACCCCCTGTGAGCCGGCCCGACTGGCCGGCCCGCGTCGAGGTCGTGGACTCGCACACGGAGGGCGAGCCGACGAGGGTCGTGATCGAGGGCTGGCCGCAGCCGGAGGGGCGGACGATGGCGGAGCGCCGCGCGTTCCTCCTCGCCCGCCAGGGCCACCTGCGCCAGGCCGTCGTCTGCGAGCCACGGGGGCACGACGCGGTCGTGGGGGCGCTCGTCACGCCGCCCGTCGAGGCGGGCTCCGCCGCCGGCGTCGTCTTCTTCAACAACACCGGTGCCCTCGGCATGTGCGGCCACGGGCTCATCGGCGTCGTGCGGACCCTGGAGCTCCTCTCCCGCCTCGCGCCCGGCCCCGTCCGCATCGACACCCCGGTGGGGACGGTCGGCGCGGAGCTGGAGGCGGACGGGGCGGTGACGATCGAGAACGTCCCCGCGTACTGCCATGCCCGCGACGTCGAGGTGGACGTGCCGGGACTGGGGCTCGTGACGGGCGACGTCGCCTGGGGGGGCAACTGGTTCTTCCTCACCGAGCTTCCCGCACCGGCACTCGACCTCGCCAGCGTCGCCGCCCTGACCGACGCCACCGCCCGAATCCTCGGGGCCCTGCGCGCGCGGGGGATCACGGGCCGCGACGGGGCCGAGATCGACCACGTCGAGGTCTTCGGCCCGCCACGGCGCCCGGACGCCGACTCCCGCAACTTCGTCCTCTGCCCCGGCCTCGCCTACGACCGCTCCCCCTGCGGAACCGGAACCTCCGCGAAGATGGCCGTCCTCGCCGCCCGGGGCCGGCTCCGGCCCGGCCAGCGCTGGCGGCAGGAGAGCATCACCGGCTCGCTGTTCGAGGGGTGGCTCGAGGAACGGGGCGGCGCCCTCGTGCCCCGCGTGCGGGGTCGCGCGTTCGTGACGAGCCGCACGACGCTCCTCTTCGACCCGCACGATCCCTTCCGCGGGGGTTTCACGGCGGTCCGATGAGCCCCTCCTCGGCGATCGTGGTCGGCGCCGGCATCGTCGGCGCCGCCTGTGCGGAAGCGCTGGCCGAGGCCGGGCTCCACGTGACGGTCCTCGAGTCGTCGTTCCCGGGCGCGGGCGCGACGGGGGCCTCCATGGGGCACGTCGTCGTGATGGACGACTCGGAGGCCCAGTTCGCGCTCACGTCCCTCTCCCGGCGGCTGTGGGAGGAGCGGGCGGGAGCACTGCCCCCCGAGGTCGAGGACGAGGCGTGCGGGACGCTCTGGGTCGCGGCGAGTGCCACGGAGATGGAGCACGTCCGGAGGAAGGCGGCCTTCTACGAGTCGCGGGGGGTGAAGGCCGAGGTGCTCGACGCGACGGCCCTCCGGGAGGCCGAGCCGGGACTGCGGCCGGGGCTCGCCGGCGCTCTCCTCGTCCCCGGCGACCGCGTGCTCTACCCGCCGGCGGCCACGCGCGTCCTGCTCGAGAGCGCGCGCCGCCTCGGCGTCGAGGTGTGGCCGGCCAAGCCGGTCGAGGTCGTCGAAGCGCGCCGCGTGCGTTCGGCCGGCGGTCGCTGGCTCGAGGCGGACCTGGTGGTCGTGGCCGCGGGCGCCGAGTCGCCCCGCCTCGTCCCCGGCCTGCCCATCGTCCCCCGCAAGGGCCACCTCGTGATCACCGACCGCTATCCTGGCCTCCTCCGCCACCAGGTCGTCGAGCTGGGCTACGTGACGAGCGCGCACAGCCTCGGCGCCGAGTCGGTTGCCTTCAACGCGCAGCCGCGGCGGACCGGCCAGGTCCTGGTCGGCTCCTCGCGCGAGCTGGTGGGCTGGGACTCCTCGATCAACGCGCTCCTGCGGTCCCGGATGCTGCGGCGGGCGTGCGAGTACGTGCCGGCGCTCGCCACGGCGCGCGCGATCCGGACGTGGGTGGGCTTCCGCCCCGCCACCGCCGACCACCTGCCGCTCGTCGGGCGGTGGGACGACGGTCTCTACGTCGCGGCGGGCCACGAGGGCCTCGGGGTCACGACCGCGCCCGCCACCGCGCGCCTCCTCGCCGACCTCGTCCTCGGCCGTACACCCCCGATGGACGCCGCCCCGTTCGACCCGCGGCGTCCCGTGCCCGCCCATGCCTGAGCGCGTCCGGTTTGCGATCGACGGGAGGCCCGCCGAGGCCGAGGACGGCACCAGCCTGCTCGCCGCCCTGTGGAACGAGGGGCGGCGCGCGGTGCGCCGCTCGGTGGGCGGCGCACCGCGGGGCCCGCTGTGCGGGATGGGCACCTGCTTCGAGTGCCGCGTGACGGTCGACGGCGACGCGCACCGCCGCTCGTGCCTGGAGCCGGTACGGGAGGGGATGTGCGTGGGAACGGCCCTGGGAGGGAGCCTTCCTGAAACGGATCAGGTCCTCTCGCTGCCCGACACGACCGAAACAGCTCGAGGTGCGGCTCCGCGGGGTGCGGATGTCGTGGTCGTCGGCGGGGGGCCGGCCGGGATCGCGGCCGCGGTGCACGCGGCGGAGGCGGGGGCCCGCACGGTGCTCGTCGACGAGCAGCCGCAGCCCGGGGGGCAGGTCTGGCGCGGCCAGCCGCCGGCCGCCCGCGCGTGGCTCGAGCGCCTCGCGGGATCGGGGGCGACCGTCCTGGGCCGCGCGTCGGTGGTGGACGCAAAGGCGCCGCGCGAGCTGCTCGTCGACCACGAGGGACGGCCGCTTCGCCTCGCCGGCGGGCGGCTCGTCCTCGCGACCGGCGCCCGTGAGCTATTCCTCCCGTTCCCCGGTTGGACGCTGCCGGGAGTCCTCGGCGTCGGCGGCGCGCAGGCCCTCCTGAAGGCCGGCGCCCGCTTCGCCGGCCTCCGGGTCGTCGTGGCGGGCTCCGGCCCGCTCCTCCCCGCGGTGGCCGCCGCCTTGAAGCGCGCGGGGGCACGGATCGTGGGGATCGCCGAGCAGGCCCCGCTCGTGCGGCTCGTCGCCTTCGGCGCGGGTCTCTGGCGCGAGCCCGGCAAGCTCGCGGAAGGCCTCGGCTACGCGGCGACGCTCGCCGGCGTGCCGCTCCGCCCGGGGGCGTGGGTGCGAGAGGCCCTGGGTGGAGACGCCCTCGAGCGGGTGCGCGCGACCGACGGCCGGAGAGAATGGACCTGGGCGTGTGACGTCCTGGCCTGCGGCTTCGGGCTCGTGCCGAACCTCGAGCTGCCCCGGCTGCTCGGCTGCGAGTTGGAAGGCGACGCCCTCGTCACGGACGCCTCGCAGCAGACGAGCGTCCCCGGCGTCTTCGCGGCCGGCGAGCTGGGCGGGATCGCGGGGGTCGAACGCGCGCTCACGACCGGGACGATCGCCGGGCTGGCCGCCGCCGGCCGACCTGTTCCGGACGCGCTCCTCGAGCGGCGAGATCTCGAGAATGGCTTCGCCGCGCGGCTCGGGCGGGCCTTCGCGCTGCGCGGAGAGCTCAGCTCCCTCGCGCGCCCCGACACGATCGTCTGCCGCTGCGAGGACGTCGCCCTCGGCCGGCTCGCCGCGGCGACCTCGCCCCGGGAGGCGAAGCTGCACACGCGCGCGGGAATGGGGCCCTGCCAGGGCCGCGTCTGCGGCCCCGCCCTCTCCGTCCTCCGCGGCTTCCCGGGGGACTCGGTGCGCCCCCCGCTCCTTCCGACGCCGATCGCCGTTCTCGCCGGACCGGAGGAGGGCGCTACCGCGCCGGCAGGAGCGGCTCCGTCCCCCGGGCCTCGAAGCGCTTGAGGTCGTCCCAGGCCGCGACCAGGCGGGGGTCGTTCGTGCGCGTGTAGCAGCGCAGCCGGAAGTCGAGCCAGGGCCGGGTGAAGGGCACGTGCGGCTCGACGGGCGCCAGGAGCTCGGCACACCGCTCGCCGGGCTCGCCCTCGGACCCGATGAAGAACGCCTCCTCGATCCGCACCTCGTTCAGCATGCGGAGGGCGAACTCCGGTCGCAGCGAGGCGACCACGCGCGGGGCGAGATCCGGCCTCTGGCCGGCCAGCTCGAGCGCCGCGTCGAGGGCGCCCTGCATCACGAGGGGCGAGGGCCAGGGATCGCGCCGGTAGACGGCAAACGCCGACTCGAGGGCCTGGAGCGCGGCCTCGTGGGCGCCCTTGCGCAGCAGGAACCGCCCCAGGCAGGCGTCGGCCTCCGCGGGCTGATAGGCACGCAGCGCGTCGACGTAGGCGAGCGCGCGGTCGTCCCCCGCGTCGGCCACGACCTCGGCCACGAGGGCCAGCTCGTTGGGCCCCTCCGGCTCCTTCTCCCCCCGCGCCACGCCGAGAGGGCCGCGGGCCTCGACCGCCGCGTCCAGAGAGTGTGCGCGCTGGCCCGCCGCGCGAGGCTGCCGAAGGCGACCTTCGCGGGGGGCGGGGCCTCACCCACGCCCGAGTGGACCGAGAGCCGCTCGTCCTGGAGCCGCAGGAGGTCGAGCGCCCCCCCGAAGAAGGCGGGGTGGTCCGCGCCCGCCTCCGCCGCCGCCTGGCGCACGGCCTCGACGTCGAGAAGGCCGCTCTTCCCGAGGCTGCGGGCGAAGCCGAACTCGAGCGCGTTGCGGTCGTCGGTGTTGAGGGGCGGGGCGAGGTCCTGGAGGCGCCGCGCGAAGGCGGGGCCGGCCACGAAGCGGGCGAAGAGCCCCTCGAGGCGGTCCGTGCGCCACGCGTCGCGCAGGGCTTCCCGGAACGGGGTCTCGCGGATGCGCGTGCCGAGCCGGGCGAGGTCGTGCCGCAGGGGTGCGCGCGAGCCCACCAGCATCAGGTCGCCCGGCAGCGTCTGCCACGTCTCGATCGCCGGCAGCTCGGCGGCCAGGGTGGCGTAGAGGCTGCGGATGGAGCCGGGGTGCACCTCGTAGGCCTGCATCCACTGCAGGAACAGCCCGTCCTCCTCGAGGCGCTCTGCCACCGCGCGGTAGAAGTCGCGGCTGAAGAGGCTCGCGATCCCCGCGCGGTACGGGTTCGAGGGCTCGGAGACCACGAGGTCGTAGCGCTCGCGGGTGGTCAACAGGTGCTCGCGGGCGTCCCCGGAGAAGAGGCGCAGGCGCGGGTTCGCGAGCGCGTTGCGGTTCACGAGCGCGCAGCGCCGGGCTACCTCGGCCACCGCCGGCTCGAGCTCCACCACGTCGACGCGCTCGACGCCCGGCACGTCCGCGAGCCACCCCGCGGTCGAGCCGGTGCCGAGGCCCACGACGAGGACGCGCCGCGGGCGCGGGTGGAGGAGCGCGCCGAGCAGGCCCGACATCACCTGCGTGCCCGCATCGTAGCGCGAGTGGCCGTCCACCTTCCCGTTCACCGCGAACGCGATCCCGGTCGAGCCGAGCAGAGCCACGCTCGTCTCCCGGCCCTCGGCCTCCCAGACCACCGCCCGGCGCTGCTCCCGCAGCCAGTCCTCGGTCTCGTTTGGCCCGGAGAGCTCGGCGCCGTCGACCCGGCCGGCCCCGATCCCGCTGTGGCGGAAGGCCGCCGTCGGCCCGGGGGCGGCGAGCAGGACGAGCACGGCGAGGGCGATCCCGGCCGGCGCGAGGCGGGCCGCGAGCCCCCGGCCGCGCTCCAGGGCGGCCGCCACCAGGCCGAGGGCGACGAGGAGCAGGGCGGCCGCGCGCCAGCAGCCGGGGGCGGTGAGCAGCGGCAGGAGGCCGAAGCCCCCGGCGAGGGCGCCGAGCACCGCGCCCGCGGTGTTCGACGCGGTGGCCCAGCCCACGTCCCGCCCGACGTGCTCGCGGCCACGCCCGAGCAGGGCGATGAGGAGCGGGTACTGGTATCCCGCGACGAGCGCGGGCGGCAGCACGACGAGCGCGCTCACCGCCGCCCAGCCGATCACGTGGCCGGCGAAGGCCAGGTTCCCCAGCGGCCGGAGGAGGGCCGCGAGCAGGGCCAGGCGGTCGCCGAGGGCCAGGCCGGCCGCGACGGCCGCCGCCTCGAGGAGGCAGGTGACCGAGAAGGCGAAGAGCGTGGCCGGGCGGTCGCGGCCGACGAGCGCGTAGCCGAGTCCGCCGAGCGCGATGCCGGCGAGGGCCACGGCGAGGATGAGGCCGAAGGTGAAGATGGTCCCGCCGAGCAGCGGCGAGAGCATGCGGTACCAGACGAGCTCGAGCAGGAAGAACGCGAAGCCCACGAGCCCGCAGGCGGCGAGGACGAAGCGCCGCGGAGCGGGCGGGCCCGGGGCGGGCGCGGGCGCCGTCTCGGCCGGCGCGGCGTCGGCCGCGCGCCCCGCGGCGGGACAGGAGGCCGGCGGCGAGGGCGACCGCCAGGTTCAGCGCGCAGGCCACGAGGAGCGTCCCGCGGTTGCCGAGCCGCTCGAAGCCGTAGAACGTGGCGGCGACGGCGCCGACGACGGCGCCCAGCGTGTTCGCCCCGTAGAGCAGCGCGGTGGCGCGCCGCCGCGCGTCGGCCGTGCCCTCCGCCTCGCGGGCCGCGGCGGGCAGCGTCCCGCCCATGAGAACCGTGGGCACGAGGAGGACCACGGCGGAAAGCGCGAGCCTCACGAGGGTCGAGAGGGCGGGGCCGAGGGCGAGGCTCCCCCCGAGGCCCAGGTAGGCCGCGCGGGCGAGGGCGAGGAGGAGTGGCGACAGGGCGGCCGACAGGGCGATCGCCGCCTCGAGACGCGCGTAGAGCGCGAGGGGCCGAGGGTGCCGGTCGGCGCGCGGGCCGATGAGGAGGGAGCCCGCGCCGAGCCCGCCGATGAAGATGGCCAGCACCGCCGCCGAGGCGGCCGTCGAGTGGCCGAACACGAGGCGCAGCTCGCGGGTCCACACCAGCTGGTAGGCGAGCGCGGAGGCCCCCGACCCCGCGAGCAGGGCCGCGACCGCGAGGAGACGCAGGGGCACGAGCGAGGCTATCCTTCCGCCCATGAAGTGGCAAGGCGTCATCCCCGCGATCACGACCCCTTTCAAGCCGGACCTCTCGGTGGACGCCGACCTGCTCGTGAAGCAGGTGGACGCGCTCGTGCGCGCCGGCTGCACCGGAATCGTGGCCCTCGGCTCCCTCGGCGAGGGCGGCTCGCTCTCCTTCGACGAGAAGAAGGCCGTGCTGCGCCTGTGCCGCGAGGCGCTCGCCGGTCGCGCGCCGCTGGTGGCCGGCGTCGCCGCGATGACGACGGCCGACGCCGTCCGCCTCGCCGATCTCGCCGCCGAGGCGGGGTGCGAGGGCCTCATGGTCCTGCCGCCGTACGTCTACCGGGGCGACTGGCGCGAGACCCGCGCGCACTTCGCGGCGGTGATCGAGGAGACTCCCCTCGAGTGCATGCTCTACAACAACCCGATCGCGTACGGCACCGACGTCCTCCCCGAGCAGGTGCTCGACCTCGCCGCCTCGCTCCCCAACCTCGTCGCGGTGAAGGAGTCGAGCGCCGACGTGCGCCGCGTGACCTCCCTGCGCGCGCTCCTGGGGGACCGCCTCGCCGTCTTCGTCGGGGTGGACGACCTCGTCCTCGAGGGTGTCCAGGCCGGGGCGGTGGGCTGGATCGCCGGGCTCGCCGACGCGCTGCCGGCCGAGTCGGTCCGCCTCTTCGATCTCGCCGCGGCCGGGAGGATCGCGGAGGCGCGAGCGATCTACGACTGGTTCCTGCCCCTGCTGCGCCTCGACACCGTGCCCAAGTTCGTCCAGCTCATCAAGCTCGTCCAGCAGGAGACGGGGCTCGGCTCGGAGGGGGTGCGCCCGCCGCGCCTGCCCCTTGCCCCCCCGGAGCGCGAGGCGGTCGTCGAGCTGGTCCGCTACGTGCTCGCCCGTCGCCCGCCGCTCGGCTGAGAACGCCCGCATTTCGGCGGGAGGCGGGCCGGGGCTAGACTCGGGGGGTGGGCGCACCCTTCCTGGGCCGGCCTTTCCGGAACTGGTCGCTCCGTGCCCAGCTGCAGCTCATGATCCTCTCGCTGCTGGCCCTCTCGATCGGCAGCCTGTTCGTCCTGCACCTCTTCAGCGAGCGCGCGCTGCTCGCGCGCATCCGCGACTACACCGAGGAGCTGTCGACCGCGATCGAGATCGCGCAGGAGCAGCCCACAGGCGGAGCGGACCTGAAGAGGGCAGTCCAGGCCTACGCGGAGAAGCTGCGGAAGCTGGGGGTGAGAGACGTGTCGATCGCCGACGCGTCGGCCGAGGTCGTGCAGGCCTCGACCGACCCCCGCAACGTCGGCAAGAAGCTGGCCCGGCGACGGGGGCCGGCCGAGTACGTGATCCGCGGAGTGCTCGGCGAGGAAGGCACGCTCGGCCACCCCATCACGTCGAACCTCACCGTCCCGATCGTGGTCGGGGACCGGCGAGTCGGCTACGTGGTGATCACCCGCATCCTCGACGACTTCTCCGAGCTCTCCCAGACCGCGCTCGCGAACCGCATCGCGGCGACCCTCGCCGTCTTCGCCTTCGGCATGCTGCTGTCTCTCGTCCTCGCCGCCGCCGTCTCGCGCCCGGTACAGTCCCTGACGGACGCGGCGGGGCGAGTGGCGGCGGGAGACCTCTCCGCCCGGGTCTCCGCGACCGGCAGCGACGAGCTCGGCGCGCTGGCCCGCACGTTCAACCAGATGGTGGAGCGGCTCGGGGAGAGCCGGGCCCTCGAGGAGCGACTGCACGCCGCTGAGCGTTCGGCCGCGATGGGCCGGTTCGCCTCGGCCCTCGCCCACGAGATCCGCAACCCCCTCAACTCCATCAGCCTCACCATCGACCACGTGCGAACCCGCCTCGCCCCCGAGGACGAGACGCGGCGCGGCGAGTTCCAGGCCCTGATGGCGACCCTGAAGTCGGAGGTGACGCGGCTGAACCGCCTCGTCGGGGACTTCCTCTCCTCCGGCCAGCCGGCGCGGCTCGACCCGCGCCCGTGCGACGTGGGGGCCGTCGTGCGCGAGACGGCCGCGCTCGTGGAGCACAAGGCCCGCGACCAGGCGATCCGGGTCGAGGTGGATGTGGCCGCGGGCCTCCCCTCGACGGTCGCCGACGCCGAGCTGCTCAAGACCTGCTTCCTCAACCTGGTGCTGAACGCCTTCGAGGCCATGCCGGGGGGCGGCCGGCTGTCCCTCGCGGTGCGGCTCGAGGGCCCGCCGGACGCGCAGGCGATCGCCGTCCTCGTCCCCGACACCGGGGTGGGCATGTCGGCGGAGGCGGCGGCCATCGCGTTCGAGCCGTATTTCTCGACGAAGGAGACCGGGGTCGGCCTCGGCCTCGCCCTCGTGAGCCGGATCGTCGAGGGCCACGGCGGAAGGGTCGAGCTCGACTCGACGCCCGGCCAGGGAACGAGTGCGCGTCTTCTCCTCCCCGTCCGTCCCCCGGGCGCGCCCGAGCCGGCCGCCGCCCAGGAAGCCCGCGCGTGAACCACGCGTCCTGGTCGTCGACGACGAGGCTCCCCAGCTGGAAATCCTCCGGCTGATCCTCGGCTCGGAGGGGTACGACGTCGTCACCGCGGCGAGCGGCCGCACCGCCCTCGCCGCCCTGCGGCGCCAGCCGTTCGAGCTGGTGCTCACCGACCTCAAGATGCCGGACCTCTCGGGGATCGCTCTGCTCGAGGAGATCCTGCGCGAGCAGCCCGGCACCTGCGTCGTGCTCATGACCGCGCACGGCAGCATCGATTCCGCGGTCGAGGCCATGCGCAAGGGGGCCTTCGACTACCTCACCAAGCCCCTCGATCGCGACGTGCTGCTGCTCGCCGTCTCGCGCGCCTCGAGCGAACCCGCCTGGTCAGCGAGAACCGGAGGCTGCGGGAGGAGCTTCGGGGGCGCTTCCGCGTCGAGAACCTGGTGGGCGCCCACGGGAGCATGCAGGAGGTCTTCCGCATCGTACACAAGGTGGCCCGTTCCACCTCCACCGTCCTCATCTACGGGGAGAGCGGCACCGGCAAGGAGCTCGTTGCCCGGGCCATCCACGTCACCAGCGACCGGCGCGACCGTCCCTTTCTCGCGGTCAACGTGGCCGCCCTCCCCGAGACGATCCTCGAGGCGGAGCTGTTCGGCTACGAGAAGGGGGCCTTCACCGGGGCCGACGCGCGGAAGATCGGCCTCTTCGAGCACGCCTCGGGCTCGACGCTCTTCCTCGACGAGGTCGGCGAGCTGAAGCGCGACCTGCAGGTGAAGTTGCTGCGCACGCTCCAGGAGCGGGAGGTGCTCCGCGTGGGAGGCACCGAGCCCGTGCCGGTGGACGTCCGCGTGGTGGCGGCCACGAACCGCGACCTCGAGCGCGAGGTGCGGGAGGGCCGCTTCCGCGAGGACCTCTTCTACCGGCTCAACGTCATCCCGATCGTGCTCCCCCCGCTGCGCGAGCGGCGCACCGACATCCCGCTCCTCGTCGACCACTTCCTCGCCAAGCACGGCGAGCCCGGGCGGGCGCGGGTGATCGCCCCCGAGGCGCTCGAGGCTCTCGTCGTCTACTCCTGGCCGGGCAACGTGCGGGAGCTCGAGTCGATGGTGGAGCGAATGCTGCTCCTCGCGGACGGCGACCTCGTGCGTCTCGACGACCTGCCGCCGGCCGTCCGGATGCGCAGCCAGGCGCTCGTGGGAGGCCTGCCGATCGAGATCCCGGACGAGGGCCTCGACCTCGACGGGCTCGAGCGGAGCCTGATCCTTCGCGCCCTCGAGAGGTCCGGGGGCAACGTGACGCGGGCGGCCCGCCTGCTGGGCCTCAGCCGCCGGACGCTGCAGTACCGCCTGGAGAAGATCCAGGGTGCCCCGGATGGAGCAGCAGGTGCACGGAATGGGGCGGCCGACGCCGAGGATTGAGGCATCCCCCAGCGAGATGCTCATCGACAACGCTCTCGATACCAGCGACTTCCACGAAATGACGCCTTGATCCTGCCCCTGGCACCGCGGTTGCAGGAGCGTAGTGCAGACGGGCGGCTGTTTCACCCCCGCTTGAACCAAGGAGTCCTGACTCATATGAAGAAACTCACACTGTTGCTGTGCGCCCTGTTCGTCGTCGCCGGCGTGGCCTCCGCCTCGCAGGCGCCCGCCCCGGCAAAGCCGACGACCCCCGCGAAGGCCGCCGCCGTGAAGACCCACGTCGTGGAGGCCGAGGTCGTCTCGGCCGACGTCACGGCGAAGACGCTCACCATCAAGGCCGAGCCGAACAAGACGGTGACCGTGGAGGCCGCGCGCTCTCGCTCAGCTCAAGGACCTGAAGATGGGCGAGAAGGTCAAGCTCACCTGCCGCGACAACGACAAGGGCGATCACGAGGCGATCACCCACATCGTCGTGGAGAAGACGCCGGCCAAGAAGTAGGAGGGAAAGCGGGCCCCGGATCGGGGCCTCGAGTCTCTCGAAGGGCGCCGGGTCGGGCCGGCGCCCTTCCTCTTTCTTCTGCGCTAAGATCGCCCGACATGATCGAGATGACGCCGGGCGCGCGCGTGTTCGTGGCCGGCCACGGCGGCCTCGTAGGGTCGGCCGTCGTCCGGCGGCTCGAGGCGGAGGGCTTCAGCCGCATCGAGACCGTGACCCGCGAGCAGCTCGACCTGCGGGACCAGGCCGCGGTCAACTACTGGTTCCGGGCCCACCGCCCCGAGTTCGTGTTCCTCGTGGCGGGGACGGTGGGCGGGATCCTCGCCAACTCCACCCGCCCGGCCGAGTTCATCTACGACAACATGATGATCCACGCCACCGTCGTGCACGCGGCGCACCTCTTCCCGGTCAAGCGGCTGCTCTACCTGGGCAGCTCCTGCATCTACCCGCGCGGCTGCCCGCAGCCGATGAGGGAGGAGCACCTCCTCTCGGGGCACCTCGAGCCCACGAACGAGCCCTACGCCGTCGCCAAGATCGCCGGCATCAAGCTCTGCCAGGCCTACCGGGAGCAGTACGGCTGCGACTTCATCTCGGCCATGCCCACGAACCTCTACGGGCCCAACGACAACTTCGACCTCGCGAGCTCCCATGTACTGCCGGCGCTCATCCGGAAGTTCCACGACGCCAAGGTCGAGGGGCGGCGCGAGGTCCCGATCTGGGGCAGCGGCTCGCCGCGCCGCGAGTTCCTGCACGTGGACGACCTCGCCGAAGCCTGCCTCTTCCTGATGCGGCGCTACGACGCGGGCGATCACATCAACGTGGGCACCGGCGAGGACCTGACCATCCGGGAGCTGGCGGAGACGGTGCGCGACATCGTGCACCCCGGGGCCGAGCTCGTGTTCGACCCGACCAAGCCCGACGGCACGCCCCGAAAGCTCCTCGACGTCTCGCGGCTCCACGCCCTCGGCTGGCGTCACCGGATCCCGCTCCGGGAGGGGATCGCGTCCTCCTACGGCTGGTTCCTCGAGAACCACGACCACGCGCGCGGCGCCTCGAAGGGCGCGGCCGCCTAGGGCCGGGGGGGCGACATGGCCGTCCTCGTGACCGGGGGCGCGGGCTACATCGGCAGCGCCTTCGTGGAGCAGCTCCTCGCCGCGGGCGAGGAGGTGGCCGTCCTCGACGACTTCTCGCGCGGCCACCGCGCGGCGGTGCACCCGGAGGCGGCCTTCTACGAGGGGAGGACGGGGGACCGGGCCCTCGTCGCGCGCATCGCCCGCGAGCACCGTCTCGACGCCTGCGTGCACTTCGCCGCCTACGCCTACGTCGGCGAGTCGGTCACCGAGCCCGGCCGCTACTTCGAAAACAACTTCTCCCAGGCCCAGTCTCTCTTCGAGTCGCTCCTCGAGGCGGGCGTCGCGCGGGTCGTCTTCTCCTCGACCTGCGCCACGTACGGCGTCCCGCGGCAGGTGCCCATCCCGGAGAGCCATCCCCAGTGGCCGATCAACCCGTACGGGTGGTCCAAGTTCTTCGTCGAGCGGCTGCTCGAAGCCTTCAACCGGGCCCACGCCTTGCGGTTCGTCGCCCTGCGCTACTTCAATGCCGCGGGCGCCACCCCGCGCTGCGGCGAGGCCCACGAGCCGGAGACGCACCTCATCCCGCTCGTCCTCGCCGCCGCGGCCGGCCGAAGGTCGAAGGTGAGCGTCTTCGGCACCGACTACGACACGCCGGACGGCACCGCCATCCGCGACTACATCCACATCGAGGACCTCGGCCAGGCGCACCTGCTCGCTCTCGCCCACTTGCGGCGCGGGGGGACGTCCGAGTTCCTGAACCTCGGCAACGGGACCGGCTACTCCGTCCTCGAGGTGATCGAGGCGGCGCGAAGGGTGACCGGCCGGGACGTGCCCCACGACCTGGCCCCCCGGCGCGAGGGCGACCCGCCGCGCCTCGTGGGAGACGCCTCGAGGGCGCACGCCGTGCTCGGCTGGGCGCCGAAGCAGCCCTCGCTCGAGGCGATCATCCGCTCGGCGTGGGAGTGGATGCAGGTCCACCCGGAGGGGTACGCACCCGAGCGCTAGTAGCCTCCGCGGTCCCGCGCGCGAGGGAGGCGAAGACGCCGGCCACGCACAGCAGCGCGTACAGGGCGAAGGCGGTGCGCATGCCGGCCACGAAGTCGGTGGCGCGGGACGGCTCGACCGCCTCGCGGCCGGCGAACACGGCGAGCACGAGGCCGGCCGCGCCCATGCTCAGCATCTGGCCCACCAGGCGCATCGTGGCCAGGGTCGCGGAGGCGACGCCGTAGGAGGCCTTCTCGACGCTGCCCATGACGGCGTTCGTGTTGGGCGAGGAGAAGAGGCCGAACCCGGCGCCGAGGAGCACGAGGCAGCCGACCACGAAGGCGTGGGGCGTCGCGGGACCGACGAGGGCCAGGAGGGCGAGGCCCACGGCGATCAGGCCCATGCCCGCGGACGCGACGAGGCGGGGGGCCACGCGGTCGGAGAACCGGCCCGCGAACGGTGACAGCGCCGCCTGCACGAGGGGCTGGGCGGCGAGGAGGCCGCCGGCGGCCTGCGCGCTCAGGCCGCGGACGGACTGGAAGTAGAGGCTCAGCAGGAAGCCCACGGCGAAGGTGGCCGCGTAGTTGATGAGGGCGGCCAGGTTCGAGAACGCGAAGACCCGGTTCCGGGCGAAGAGGTCCATGTCGAGGAGGGGTTGGGCGGCGCGGCGCTCCCAGGCGACGAAGCCGGCGAGGGCCGTGAGGCCGGCGGCCACCAGCGAGGCGCCCGAGACCGAGGGGATCCGGCCGAGACCGTACATCAGCGCCGCCAGCCCGAGGCCGTAGAGGACCGCCCCGGTCCCGTCGATCCGATCGTCGGGAGACTCCCGCCACTCCCCGACCAGGCCGCGGGCGGCCATCGCCGCGGCCAGCGCTCCCAGCGCGACGTTGACGCCGAACACGCTCCGCCAGCCGAGCTGCTGCGTGAGCAGGCCGCCGAGCGGCGGGCCCAGCGACAGGCCGAGGTAGACCGCCGACACGTTGACGCCGAGGGCCAGCCCCCGCCGGCCGGGCGGGATGATCGAGGTGAGCAGCGCCACCCCGGTGCCGAAGATCATGCCCCCGCCCAGGCCCTGCGCCACGCGTCCGGCGAGGAGCGCCGCGAAGGAGGGCGCGAGGGCGCACAGCGCCGACGTCGCGGTGTAGACGAGGAGCCCGCCCACGAAGACCCGCTTGCGGCCGTGGATGTCGGCCAGCTTTCCGAAGGGGACGAGAAAGACGGCCGCGGAGAGGAGGTAGGCCGTCGCCACCCAGCTCAGGGCCACGGCGTCCTTGTGCATTTCGCGCCCGATCGCGGGCAGGGCCACGTTCGTAGCCGAGCCCATGAAGGGCGTGAGGAAGGATGCGAGCGTCACCACCACGAGCGCGACGCGCTCGCTCGTGCGGGTGGCGCTCACCGGGAGGCCAGGCTCACCGACGGCCGCCGAGCGGACGCCACCTCCGGCCGTCCTCCCGCAGGAGGGCGACCGCGGCCTCCGGTCCCTCGCTCCCCCGCTCGTACGCCGCCGGCTCCTCGCGCGAGCCGTCCCACCCGTCGAGCACGGGCGCGAGGAGGCTCCACGCCAGCTCGTTCACCTGGCCGCGGGCGAAGAGCGTCGCGTCCCCCCGCATCGCGTCGAGAAGAAGCTTCTCGTAGGCGTCGCCGGGCGTGCGGTGGAAGGCGTCTGCGTAGGCGAAGTCCATCCGCACGGTCCCGACCGTGAGGTCGTCGCCCGGGACCTTGGTCGCGACGGAGAGGGCGATCCCCTCGTCGGGCTGGATCCGCAGGACGAGCACGTTGGGCTCGATGAGCTGGCACACGTCCTCGCGCCCGAAGAGGCAGAACGGGATCTGCTGGAAGTGGACGGAGATCTCGGTCGTTCGGCGGGCGAGGCCCTTGCCCGCCCGGGCGTAGAAGGGCACGCCCTGCCAACGCCAGTTGTCCACGTGGAAGCGCAACGCCGCGTAGGTCGGCGTGCGCGAGCCGGGGGCGACGCCCTCCTCGCCGCGGTACCCGGCGTACTGGCCGAGGACGCCGTCCCCTGGCGAGAGCGGGCGCACCGAGCGCACCAGCTTCAGCTTCTCGTCGCGAACGTCGTCGGCGCCGAAGGTGGGAGGCAGCTCCATCCCCACGAGGGCGAGGAGCTGGAGGAGATGGTTCTGGACGACGTCGCGCACGACGCCCGTCCGGTCGTAGAACTTCCCCCGCCGCTCGACGCCGATCTCCTCCGCCATCGTGATCTGCACGTGGTCGACGTACTTGCGGTTCCAAAGCGGCTCGAAGATGGAGTTGCCGAAACGGAAGACGAGGATGTTCTGGACCGTCTCCTTGCCGAGGTAGTGGTCGATGCGGAATGTCTGCCGCTCGTCGAGCACCTCCGCCACGAGGCGGTTCAGCTCGCGGGCGGAGGCGAGGTCGCGGCCGAAGGGCTTCTCGATCACCACCCGCGACCAGGGCGATCCACCCGGCGGGTGGAGGAGGCCGGCCTCGCGGAGGCCGGCGAGGATCGGCGGGAAGGAGAGGGGGGGACCGCCAGGTAGAAGAGCCGGTTGCCCCCCGTCGCCCGCGACCGCTCGGCCTCCTCGACGGCGCCGCGCAGGGCGGCCCAGCCGGCAGGGGTCGTGTAGTCTCCGGCCACCGTGTCGATCGCGCCGGCGAACGCGCCCCAGGCGGCACCGTCCGGCGGCCGCCCCGAGAAGCGCTCGACCGACCGCCGGAGCTCGTCGCGATACGCCTCGGCCGGGCCGACCGACGTGCTCGTGGCCACGATGCCGAACGGCGAGGGCAGCTCGCCCGCCCTCGAGAGCTGGAAGAGAGCGGGCACGATCTTGCGGTGGGCGAGGTCGCCCGTCGCGCCGAAGAGAACGACGGTGCAGGCGTCGGGCGGCCGCTCGGGCAGGCTGGCCGGCGTGCTCGAGGCGTCGACGTGAAGGGGGCTCATCCGTCCAGTGTACGTGCCTCAGCTCCGGATCCTGATCGTCTCGAGGCCGTGGCCGCTCGGGCCCGTCTCGCGCACGTGCAGGAGCCACGAGAAGAGAAGGCCCGCGAAGCCGAGCACCGAGAACATCCACATCCCCGGCGTGTAGCCGGCGGGGTTCGCGACCGAGGCCTGCCAGTGGTCGTTGGCCCAGCCGATCAGGAGGTTGAAGCCGAAGAGGCCGATGTTCTGGATCATCGTCATGAGGCCGTAGGCCGTGCCGAGCTTCGGTTGCTCCACGAGGTAGGCGACGGAGGGCCACATCACGGCCGGGATGAGGGAGAAGGCGATCCCCATCACGGCCATCGGGACGAAGAGGGGGACGCTCGTGTAGGCCATCACGAGGTAGACGGGCACGAGCAGCAGCGAGCCGAGCATCATGAAGAGGGCCCGCCTCCCCACCCGGTCCACCAGCAGGCCGAAGAGCGGAGTGCAGATCATGGCGAACAGGGTGAGGAGGCTCGAGAGGAAGCCTCCCTGCTCCCGGCTCGCCCCGTGGGCCTCCATGAAGAACTTCACGGCGAACGTCTGGAAGGGGAAGATCCCCGAGTAGAAGGTGATGCACAGGGCCACCACCAGCCAGTAGGACCCCCCGAACCGGAACAGGTCGGCGAAGACGACCTTGTCCGCGCTCTGCGGGCCCAGCGAGTAGCGCTCCTCGGCCCGCCTCTCGAGGACCCAGTACGCGATCGCCCCCGTGACGCAGAACGTGGCGAAGCCCACGCTGATGAGGAGGGGCCACTGCCAGTGCTCGTAGGCGGGAGCGGCCCAGGAGGGCGCGTTCAGCGCGGCGAAGGAGCCGAGGCGGGCAATCGTCAGGTTCACCCCGAAGGCGAAGGAGAGCTCCTTGCCCCGGAACCACTTGGCGATGGCGGTGGTGACGGCCACGATCAGCGACTCGGCCCCGAGGCCGAACACGAGGCGTCCGGCCGCCATGACGGCGAGCGTGCCGCTGGCCACGGTCAGCGCCGCCCCCAGGAAGCACAGCACGCCGAAGAGGAAGGTCGCCTTCCGGGTGCCGATGCGGTCGATCACGATCCCGCCGACGAGGACCATCAGGATGTTCGGGAAGGAGTAGATGGCGTTCAGGAGGCCGATGTTGCCGTCGGAGAACCCGAGCTGCGCCTTGAGCACGTCGGCTAGAGGGCTGATCGAGTCGTAGACGTAGTAGTTCCCGAACATGGCCAGGCTGATCAGGACCAGCACGGCCCAGCGAAAGGCCCCCGGGGGAGCCGCACGCTCGTCCGGCGGGGCGGCGGCCAGGGGCCCGCTCATGCGCTATCGCGCGCCGAGGGCCCTGGCCGCCCGGCCGTAGTCCTTCGCCTTGACCCACAGGATCATGGCGTAGCGTCCCTTGCCGGCGGCCACGGCGTCGGCCGCCACGACGCTGACCTTCGCGGCCGAGAGCTTCTGCAGGTGGCGCTGGACCGCCCCGATGCGATCGTCACCCTGGACGAGGAATCCCTTCTTCGCCGCGCTGAGGCGCCAGCCGTTCTTCTTCGCCACCCGCCGGAGGCCGGCGATGTCGTCGGTCACGAGGTCGAGCTGCGCCTTGCCCCCGGACGCCGGGAAGCCGGAGTAGGCGACGAGGTCGACCCCCTCCTCGCGCAGGCGAGCGAGAACCGCTGCCCCCCTCCCGGCCCGGTTCGGCACCATCACGTAGGAGTAACGAACCTTCCGCACGCTGTCCGCCATGGTCACTTCCCCTTTCCCTTCTCGAGAGCCGCCTTCACCCGGGTCGGCGCCAGCGGGAGCCGCGAGATCCGGGCCCCGGTCGCGTCGAAGACGGCGTTCGCGATCGCCGCCCCCATGGGGACGATGGCCGGCTCGCCGCCGCCCTGGGGGGTGAGGGTGTCGTTCTTGACGAGGATCGTCTCGATCTTCGGCAGCCACGAGAAGCGCGGCAGCTCGTAGGTGTCGAAATTCTCGTCGAGCACCTTCCCGTCGCGGATCCGCACCTCCTCGGCGAGGACGTAGCCGAGTCCCATCGTGATGCAGCCCTCGACCTGCATCGTCGCCCCGTCGGGGCTCACCACGACGCCCATGTCCTGGGCGCACACGACACGCTCGACCCGGACCTTCCCGCTCGCGGGGTCGACCTTCACCTCGGCCGCCAGCACGGCATAGGAGCCGGAGTCGACCCCGCAGGCGACGCCCCAGCCGCGGCGACTCGGGGCCGGGGCCGGCGTCCAGCCGAACGCCTTGGCCGCGGCCTGCAGCACCGTTCTCATCCGCTCGTCGCCGAGGTTGCGGAGACGGAACTCGACGGGGTCGACCTTCGCCGCCGCCGCCATGACGTCGATGTGCGACTCGCGGGCGTACACGTTCATGTTCGCGCCGGGAGCGCGCCAGGGACCGACGCCGAAGCGGTGGGCGTCCGCACCCGCACCCCGCCAGCCGCCGAAGACCCGCATGCGCGTGTTCGGGATGTCGTAGAAGAGCTCGGCCGCCCGGTCGCCGGCGAAGTAGACGTCGTAGTCCCAGAAGGTGATCCGCCCGGTCTCGCCCACGGCCGACCGGATCTTCACGATGGATGCCGGGTCGAACGTGTCGTAGAAGAACTCCTCGGCGCGGGTGAAGGCCACCTGCACGGGCTTTCCGGTGATCCTGGCGAGGCGCGCCGCCTCCTCCGACTGGCGGCCGGAGCTCTTCCCTCCGAAGCCCCCGCCGACGTACGGGGTCAGGACCCGGACGCTCTTCGGGTCGAGGCCCAGGACCTGCGCGAGCCGGTCGTGGGTGGGGAACGGCGTCTGGGTCGAGGCCCACACCGTGAGCTTCCCGTTCTCGAAAGAGGCCGTGGACGCGTGCGGCTCCATCGGGGCGTGGGCTACGTAGCCCTTCTCGTAGGTGCCCTCGAACGTGCGCGTCGTCGCGGCGCGGGCCGCGTCCACGTCGCCCTTGACGCCCTTCACCTCCGGCTGCGGCGCGCGGCCGAGGAGGTCGGCGAAGATGCCGTCCGTGTCCGCTCCCGGCGGGGCGGGGGTCCACTCCGGCTTCACGCGCCCGAGGGCGGCCTCCGCCGCCTCCGGGTCGGCGTGCAGCACGGCGACGATCCCGTCCTGGTTCACGACCGTCACGCCGGGAAGCCTGGCCGCCTCGGACGTGTCGGCCCCGGCGAGGGTCGCCCCGTGGGCGGGCGGGCGCAGGAGGCGCGCGTGCAGGAGGCCCGGGAGTCGGATGTCGCCGGCGTACTTCCCGGCACCCGTGACCTTGTCCACGGCATCGAGCCGGTGCGGCGAGCGGCCCATGACCGTGAACTCGCCGACCGTCCGCAGCACGGCCTTCTCGTCGACCGTCCGGGTGAGGGCCTGGCCTTTCGCGAGCGCCCCGTAGGTCACCTGGCGCGCCGGCTCGCCCTTCACGGAGACGACGCCCTTCTCCACGACGAGCCGATCCTGCGGGGCGCCGAGCTTCTCCGATGCGAGCCGCACCAGGACCCGTCGGGCCTCGGCCGCCGCCGTGCGCAGCGCCGGCCCGAACATGCGCGTGGTGAGCGAGCCGAACGTCCCCATGTCCCAGGGGCAGCGGTCGGTGTCGCCCATGATCATCTCGATCGCGTCGAGGTCCGTGCCGAGCTCCTCCGCGGCCATCTGGGCGAGCGACGTCATGACGCCCTGCCCCATCTCGATCTTCCCGGAGAAGACGGTGACGCGGCCGTCCTCGCCGATGCGGAGGTAGGCGTTGAGGTCCGACGGGTAGCCGCGGCCCTGGGCGAGAGCGGCCTCGGGACGGAGGCGGACGAGCACGACGATGCCACCGCCGACGGCCTTCAGGAACGCGCGCCGGTCGAAGGTGGTCCTCATGGCCGGCCTCCTTCCTTCCGCGAGACCGACTCGATCGCCTCCAGGATCCGCTTGTAGGCGCTGCAGCGGCAGAGGTTCGCCTCCATGGCGTCCTGGACCTTCTCGCGCGAGGGGTGGGGGTCCGCGAGCAGCAGGCCGTAGGCGTTCATGATCATCCCCGGCGTGCAGTAGCCGCACTGGAAGCCGCCGTGGTCGACGAAGGCCTGCTGGATCGGGTGGAGCTTGCCGTCCTTCGCCAGCCCCTCGATCGTGGTGACGTGCCGGCCTTCGACCTCGGCGAGCGTCGCGCGGCACGAGCGGACCACCTTCCCGTCCACGACGACCGTGCACGAGCCGCACAGGCCGGCGCCACAGCCGTACTTCGTGCCGGTGAGCCCCAGGTCGGTGCGGAGGACCCAGAGGAGGGTCCGCTTCTCGTCCGTTTCGAGGCGAACGGGCTTGCCGTTCAGGGTCAGGGACACCGCGCGTGGCATGGGGTTCCTCCCGTCTCGCGGCCGGGCCGCGCAGGACGAGTCTTACGCCGCGGGGCCCACCTCCGTCAACGGGAATCGGCGGACGGCCGGCGAGCCGCCCGGCGCTGCCAGCGCTCGCGCCCCCGCGCCTGCTCGGCCTCCCGGTCCCGCGGCGGGGCCGCCGTCACCAGCCGGTCGACGAGCCGGCGCGTGGCGCCGGTCACGGCCGCGACCGCCTCGTCGAAGGCGGCGGCGTTCGACTGCGAGGGTCGGGTGAAGCCGGCGACCTTGCGGACGTACTGCAGCGCGGCCGCCCTCACCTCCTCGTCGGTCGCGGGAGGCACGAAATTGTGGAGAGTCCGAATGCTGCGGCACATGGGGTGATGGTAGCCTGAACCCGAAGGAGGCATCCATGAGTGCACCGAGCCTCGTGTCGCAGTGGTCGGGCTGGAGCCCGCAGCTGCGGAGCGTGCTCCGCGTCGTCGCCGCACTGATCTTCGTGCAGGCGGGCACGGTGAAGCTCTTCGCGTTCCCGATGGGGATGCCGCCGAACGGAGGCATCGCCTCCTTCCCCTCCCAGGTCTGGATCGGCGGGGTCCTCGAGGTATTCGGCGGGGCCCTGCTCGTCCTCGGCCTCTTCACGCGTCCCGTCGCGTTCCTGGTGTCCGGCATGATGGCGGTGGCGTACTTCCAGTTCCACTTCCCCCACGGGTTCTGGCCCGCGGTGAACGGCGGGACGGCCGCCGCGATCTACTGCTTCGTGTGGCTCTACCTCTCGGCCGCCGGGGCGGGCCCGTGGAGCCTGGACGAGTGGCGCCGCAGGTGAAGGCCTGAATCCCGCGTCTCTTGACGCCCTTTGCCCGGGGCGGTAGCTTCGCTCGCCGGCGCGTCCGGGAGGAGAGACCTCATGGCCAAGGCCGTCACCGTCGGCATCGACTACGGCACCAACTCCGTGCGGGCGCTGGTCGTGGACTGCGCGGACGGGCGGGAGCTGGGGACGTTCGTCTTCGACTACCCGTCGGGCGACCACGGCATCCTGCTCGACCCGCGGGAGCCCCACCTCGCGCGGCAGAGCCCGGCCGACTATGTCGCCGGCCTCGAGGCCTCCGTGAACGGCGCGCTCGCCGCCGCCGAGACGCAGCCCGGCTTCTCGCGCGGCGACGTGGTCGGCATCGGCGTCGACACGACCGGCTCGACCCCGATCCCGGTGGACGCGCAGGGCCGGCCGCTCGCCCTCGAGGCGAAGTGGAAGGCCAACCTCGCCGCCCAGGCCTGGCTGTGGAAGGACCACACCGGGCGCGGAGGAGGCCGCGGCCATCACCGCGGTCGCCGCCGAGCACGCGCCGCAGTACCTCGCGCAGATCGGCGGCACCTACTCCTCCGAGTGGTTCTGGTCGAAGATCTGGCACTGCCTCAAGGTGGCGCCCGACGTCTTCGCCGCCGCCCATAGCTGGGTGGAGCTGGCCGACTTCGTCCCTGCCGTCCTCGCCGGCATCGATGATCCCGCGAGGATCCAGCGCGTGCGTCTGCGCCGCCGGCCACAAGGCCATGTACTCGGACGCGTGGGGCGGGCTGCCGGCGAAGGAGCTTCCTGACGCGGCTCGACCCCAGGCTCGCGGACGCTGCGCGACCGGCTGTACGAGAAGGCGCTACGCGGCGGACCGGCCGGCGGGCACGCTGTCGAAGGAGTGGGCGGCGAAGCTCGGCCTGCCGCGAGGGCATCCCCATCGCGATGGGGGCCTTCGACGCGCACTACGGCGCGGTGGGCTCCGGCGTGCGCGCGCGGCACGCTCGTCAAGATCATCGGCACCTCCACCTGCGACTGCGCGGTGCGCCTCGACGAAGGAGAAGATCCGCGGACGTGCCCGGCATCTGCGGGATCGTGAACGGCTCGATCATGCCGGGCTACTACGGGCTCGAGGCCGGACAGTCCGCGGTGGGCGACATCTTGAAGTGGTGGGTGGAGGGCGTCTGCCAGGGCGACGAGAAGCTGCACGCCGAGCTCTCCGCCGAGGCCGCGAGGCTCGGAGCCGGGCCAGTCGGGCCTCGTGGCCCTCGACTGGAACAACGGCAACCGGACGATCCTCGTGGACCCGCGGCTCACCGGCCTCCTCGTCGGCCAGACGCTCCACACGACGCGGGCCGAGGTCTACCGGGCCCTCATCGAGGCGACCGCCTTCGGCGCCCGCGCCATCATCGAGCGGATGAGCGAGTACGGCGTCCCGATCGACCGCGTCGTCTGCTGCGGCGGGATCGCCGAGAAGAACGCGCTCTTCATGCAGATCTACGCCGACGTGATCGGCCACCCGATGCTGATCGCCGGCTCGCCGCAGACCCCGGCCCTCGGCTCCGCCATCTCGGCGGCGGTCGCTCGCCGGCGCGCACCCCGGCTTCGAGGCGGCGCAGGAGAAGATGACCTCTCTCAAGGAGAAGCGCTATACGCCGAACCCGGCCGCGAAGCGCGTCTACGACGAGCTCTACGGGATCTACCGCGAGCTGCACGACGTCTTCGGCGGGGTGAAGGGCGCGAGGGCAAATATCCCCACCCTCATGAAGCGGTTGCTCGCAATCCGCGAGCGCGAGACGAAGCGCCAGGGGAACGGGGCATGAGCGGGGCGGCGGAGGCGCTGCGGCAGGAGGTCCACCGCGCGAACGTCGCGCTCGCGCGGAGCGGTCTCGTGATGGGCACCTTCGGGAACGTGTCGGGTGTCGACCGCACGGCGGGCCTCATGGCCATCAAGCCGAGCGGCGTCCCGTACGACCGGCTGAAGCCGGAGCACATCGTGCCCGTCTCGCTCGCGACCGGCGAGGTGGTGGGCTCGGACCTGCGCCCCTCCTCCGACACGCCGACCCACCTCGAGATCTACCGGGCTTTCCCCGGCTGCGGCGGCATCGTCCACACGCACTCCGAGAGCGCCACGGCGCTCGCCCAGGCCGGGCTTCCGGTTCGCTGCCTCGGCACCACCCACGCCGACCACTTCCGCGGAGACGTTCCGGTGACCCGGGCCCTCACCCGGAGAGAGGTCGCGACGGACTACGAGAGGAGCACCGGCCTCGTGATCGTCGAGACCTTCCGGAGAAAGCGCCTCTCCCCGGAGGAGATCGCCGCCGTCCTCGTGCTCCACCACGGGCCCTTCGCCTGGGGCCGCGACGCGGCGGAGGCGGTGGAGAACGCGCGGGCCCTCGAGTACCTGTCGCGGATGGAAATCCTCGTCCGGGCGACGGGCTCACGCGGGGTCAAGCGCCCCGCGGCCTTCCTGGTCGACAAGCACTACCTCCGGAAGCACGGGAAGGGCGCCTACTACGGCCAGAAGGAGAAGAAGTAGATGCGTGTCGCCCGACTCCACGGCCTTCGCGACGTGCGCCTGCACGACGAGGAGCGCCCGACCCCCGCTTCCGGCCAGGTGCTCGTCCGTGTCGAGGCGGTCGGCCTCTGCGGATCGGACCTCCACTGGTTCGAGGAGGGTGGCATCGGCAGCAGCCGGATCACCCGGCCGGTCGTGCCCGGCCACGAGATGGCGGGACGGACCGGGGACGGCCGCCTCGTGGCCATCGAGCCGGCGATCCCGTGCGCGCATTGCGCGCTCTGCCTCGAGGGCCACCCGAACCTCTGCCCGACCATCCGCTTCTCGGGGCAGGACGGCGACGACGGCTCGATGCGCGAGTGGATGGCGTGGCCGGAGCACTGCCTCTTCCCGCTCCCCGAGGGCTTCACCGCCGATGACGGGGCGATGCTCGAGCCCCTCGGGGTCGCGATCCACACCGTCGACCTCGCCCACGTCCGACCGGGGACGAGCGTGGGGGTCTTCGGCAGCGGTCCGATCGGCCTTCTCTGCCTGCAGGTCGCGAAGGCGGCGGGGGCCGCACGCCTCGTGGCCACCGACCTCGCGAGTCGGCCGCACCGGCTCGAGGCAGCGCGCGCGCTCGGGGCGGAGGCGTTCGCCGCCGAGGACGGGCGCGAGGCGAAGGCCATCCTGAAGTCGGTGGGTGGCCACGGCCTCGACGTGGCGATCGAGGCGGCCGGCGTGCAGCCCGCGGTGGACGCGGCGGCCGAGGCGGTGCGCCCCGGCGGGCGGGTCGTCCTCGCCGGCATCCCCTCGGACGAGCGCACGAGCTTCAAGGCCTCGACCGCGCGGCGCAAGGGCCTGACCTTCGTCATGGTGCGGCGGATGAAGCACACCTACCCGCGCGCCATCGCCCTCGCCGCCGCCGGCCGCGTGGACCTGCGCTCGATCGTCACCCACCGCTTCCCGTTGGCGGAGGCGGCGAAGGCCTTCGAGGTCGCCGCCACCCGCGAGGGGCTCAAGGTGATCGTCGAGCCCTGACCCCCGAGCGCGCGGCGGACGCGGAGCGCGCGCGAGGGATCTCGAACGCCCTCCCGGAAAGCCCGTGGTCCTTCACCCCTTCTGCGCGCCCGCCGCGACCGCCTCGGCGAGCGCCTTGCCGACCGGGGTGTCGCGCAGGCGCTCGGCGAGCCCCTGGAGGCGGTGGCGAGGGATGAAGTAGCCCTCGGGCCCGGCGGCGACGAGGGAGATGCCGGGGTGGTCGGTCTCGAGGTCGTGGAGGGCGATGCGGCGGCGCTCCGCCGCCTCCCGGGCGCCGCGCGCGTCGTGGACGGCGTCGGCGCGGGCCAGCGCCTCCTCGACGGCGGAGCGCAGCGCCAGCGCGTCCACCGGCTTGCGCAGGAAGCGGAAGACCTCGGCCTCGTTGATGGCGGCCACCGCCGCGTCGAACTCCTCGACGGCGGTGAGCGCCAGGCGCGCCACCCCGGGGTGGAGACGGCGCGCCTCGACCAGCAGGTGGAGGCCGCTGTCGTCCGGCAGGACGAGCTCGCTGACCAGCACGTCCACTCTCTGGCTGCCGAGGGTCGCCAGTGCCTCGTGCGCGTCGGCCGCGGCGAGGACGCGGTGGAGGCCCGCGGGCAGGACGGCGAGGGCCGCCTCCGCCGTCGCGGGGTCGGCGTCCACCAGGAGCACGGTACGGGCCCGCAGGCTCAGGAGGCCTCCGGCGAGGCGGTGCCGGCGAGGAGGACGAGCGCGAGCTCGAGGACGGCCCGCATCTCACCGGCGTTGCGGAAGCGGTCGTCGGGGCGCTTGGCCAGCGCCCGCGCCACGCACCCGACGAGCACGTCGGGCAGGGAGCCGTGAGGGCTCGTGACGGGAGGCGCCGTGTCCTCGATCTGCTGGCGGAGCACCTCGAGCAGCGCCGCGGCCCGGAACGGCGGGGCCCCCGAGAGCACGCGGAACAGGATGCCGCCGACCGCGTACAGGTCGGCCCGCGCGTCCGTGGGCAGGGCCAGGGCCTGCTCCGGGGCCATGTAGGCCGGGGTCCCGAGGATGATCCCGGCCTCCGTCCTCACCCCGCGAAGGGGATCGTCCACGAGCGCGGCGCCGAAGTCCGCGATCTTCACCTGTCCCCCCGTGGTGAGGAAGACGTTCGACGGCTTGAGGTCGCGGTGCACGACCCCCCGCACGTGGGCCGCCTCCAGCGCGACCAGGATCCGGAGGGTGACGCGCACGGCCTCCGCCGGGGCCAGGGTGCCGCCCTCTCCCAGCGCCTCTTCGAGGGTGCGACCCTCGACCCACTCCATCACGAGGAAGGAGCGGCCGTCGGGAAGGCTGCCGAAGTCGGTCACGCCGACGACGCCCGGGTCGTTGACGAGGGCGGCCGCGCGCCCCTCGCGCACGAAGCGTGCGGACATGTCGGGGTCGTAGGCAATCGAGGGGTTGAGCACCTTCACCGCCACCGGCGGCCCCGCGCCACCGCGCCGCGCCCGGTACACGATCCCCATGGAGCCGCGCCCGATCTCCTGTTCGAGGTGGTAGGGCCCGATCCGCCCGGCGCCGCTCGCGAGGTCGGCCGCGCGGGTGGCCGCCTCGTGGGTCACCAGGCGGCGCAGCTCGACCGAGAAGCCCCAGGGCGTGTCGCGGAGGACGACGAGCAGCTCGGCCCGCTTCCCGCCCGCGCTCACGTCGATGCGCCCCAGGCGCGCGCCGGGAACCCACGGGTCCAGTCCGCCGACGAGGCCGAGGCGTGCCGCCACCGCGTGGCCCAGGGGGAGGGGCAGGGTGAGGAGGGGCGAGGGCGAGGCCTCGAGCACGAGAGAGGCCTCGTACTCGCGCTCGTTGGGGGCGAGGGTGAGCGCCGCCGCTCCGCGGAAGACGAGGACGCTCAGCAGGGCGTCGGCCACGTCGAGGGCGCCGGGCCGGGAAGAGGCAGCGGTGGACATCGTCCCGGATTTAGCAGGACGTGTGCCAGCGTCGAGTCGTTGCAGCGCCGTGGCTTACACCGGTCCGCCGCCGGAAAGCGGACATTCCCCTGCCGGATTCGGACGCATGCCCCTCCCGGCCACCGAGACATGGGAGTCCTCACTCGCCGGCCATCAGCCCGCGCACGGCGTCGGCGGGAACGTCGACGACCGGCACGAAGCGATCGCTGGCGGCGTAGCGCAGGAGGCTGTGGCGCATCTGGCGGGCGACGGGGTTCGCCTCGAGGTCGCGGTCGAGGTCGATGCTCGTCACCAGCAGCCGCCCCTTCCCCACCCTCGCCTCGAAGACGAGGCCCAGGCGCCGGCTCGTGAACCAGTCGTCGATCACCTGCACGGTGGGACGCAGCTCCCGCGGCAGGCCGTCGAGGATCATCGCCCCCGCGCGGCTCACGAGGTACCACCACTGCCAGGTGCTGTGGCCCTCGGTCGGGAACGACGCGACGGCCGGGTGCTTCGGGTCGAGGAGGACGCCCAGCGTGTGCGGGGCCTGCCCGCGCGTCCACGCCGTGTTCCAGAAGATGCTCGAGAAGCCGAGCTCGACTCTCCCCTGCGCGTCCCCGCGCACGCGGTCGGGCGGCACGAGGAGGACGACGCGGCCGCCGTCGCGCAGGATCGCCTCCGTCGCGGCATCGAGGGCCCGTGCGACGGTAACGCCTGCCGGCACCGCGGTGTCCACGCGCGGCGGGTACACCCAGACGTCCCAGTCGTTCTCGAAGGGCGTCCCGTCGAGGCCGACGACCAGCCGGTACCGGCGCGGGGCCGGGAGCTTCGAAAGCCGGACGCTCACCCGCCCGAGGGCGACGCCGTTGTCGACCGGCACGTCGCGCCGGGGCAGGGCGCCGCGGGCCACCGTCTTCCCGTCCTCGCCGACGAGCCGCCACGAGGGCCTCGCGCCCACGAGCGGCTGCGGCCCGAAGTGGGCGACCTCGACGTCGGCCTCCAGCGTTTCGGCCGTCGTGAAGACCCGCCGGTCGAGCCGCGCGAGGGGCACGGTCGGGCCGGCGAAGCGCCGGAACGCGTCGGCGGTGACGTAGCCCTTCGAGTCCCAGAAGGGGTCGAGCACGCCGACGAGGGCGGTGCCTTGCCCGGGGAAGTCGTGCAGGTCGAGCAGCTGGAAGCCGCCCATGCCGGGCGTGCGGAGCGCCGACTCGACGTCCTCCTTGTAGAGGAGGGCCTGGAGCTTCCCGGACGCCCGGACGAACACCCCGGCCTGGTCGGCCATCCCGCTCGCGGCAAGCGTGTCCGCGAAGATGTCGAAGTTCTTCGCCTTGAGGTAGCCCGTGTACTTCGAGCGCTCGGCGAGGTTCGGGTAGACGCACCACTGGCCGATCTCGTGGCTGATCACCGGCACCGCCCGCGCGCGCACGAAGTCGCGGTAGTCGGTCCGCGTTTCCGGAGGCTTCGCGTTGACTCGCGACGCGAGCCCTGCGCCCCAGGCCTGGATCCGCGGGTCGGCGGTCACGTGGAACTGGTTCTCCGGGATCTGCGGCCAGCCGGCACCGCTCGTGTAGAGGCGGCGGGGATCCCGCGCCTTCCAGCGCTCGACCCAGCGGCCGAGGAACTCCTCGTCGCGCCCCGCCGGCTCGTTTCCGTAGGGCATGAGGACGAAGGACGGGTGGTTGCCGTACGCCTTCAGGATCCGGCTGGTCTCGCGCTCGAGCCAGTCGTCGATCGGCAGCCCCACGCCGAGGCGGGTGGAGCCGTTGGCCCAGGAGCCCGCCTCGACCTGGTAGTAGAGCCCCTCCTCGTCGGCCGCCCGGAAGGCCGCCTCGGGCGGGCACCACGAGTGGAAGCGGATCATGTTGAGGCCGTGCGCCTTCGCGATGCGCACGATGCGCCGCCACGACGCGGCGTCCGTCGGCGGGTGGCCCGTCTTCGGGAAGATCGCGCACTCGAGGGTGCCGCGGAAGAAGACCTTTCGGCCGTTGACCACGAACTGCGTGCCCTGCGTCCCGATCTCCCGCAGGCCGAAGCTCAGCGTGCGCGCGTCGCGGGCGCCGCCGGCCTCGAGCGTCGCGACCAGCCGGTGGAGCACGGGCGCGAACTCGTCCCACAGGGGGGCGGAGGCGCCGAGCGGGACCTCGATCTCGAACGCGCCGCCCGCGGCGTCCCAGGCCACCTCCGCCGTCTTCGGCGCGACGGCCGGTCCGCGCGGCGCCGCCACCTCGAGGCGCAGGGTCCCCCGGCCGGCTCTTCCCGTGGCGTTCCCGATCCGGCCGCGCACCACCGCCGAGCGCGAGGCGACCCGAGGCAGGACCTGGAGGTCGTCGATCCAGACGGGGGCCGTCGGCCGCAGCTCGATGCGCCCGACGATGCCGTTCCAGTTGCCCTGCGTGTGGTCGCTGACGCTGTGCGAGTTCGTGCCGACGTCCACGACCATGCGGTTGTCGACACGGATCGTGAGCCGGTGCGTCCCCGGCTCGATCGCCATCCCGAGGTCGTACTCGTGCGGCGTCGACAGGCTGTCGTTCGAGCCGATCGCCCGGCCGTCGAGGAAGAGGAGCGTCTGCCAGTGCGGCCGCTCGAGGTCGAGGACGAGCCGCTGCCCCTTCCACTCGGGCGGGAAGACGACGTCCCGCTCGTACCAGGCGGGGCCGACGTAGTGCTTGTCCGGCTGCAGCCAGAACGGCACCTTCACCTGGCCGGGCTGGCGGTACGGCTCGTACCGGGGCGCCGTGAAGAACGACCGGTCCACGATCTCACCGGTCCACGGCGTGTCGACCGTGACGTCGTCGCCCTGACCCTGGGCCTGGAGGGCGCCCGGGAGCCGGATCCGCTGGCCGAGGCGGCGGCGCTCCCAGGAGCCGACGAGCCCCTCGTCGGAGGGGTCGAGCTCGAACCGCCACACCCCGGACAGGGGCAGTGCCTCCTCGCCGTGAAGGGCCGCGTCGAGCGTGTCGAGGAGCGCCCCCGAGCGGTCGGCGTGGTACTCCCAGAACATGACGCCGCCGAGGCCCTTCTCCCGGATGTAGCGGCTCTTCAGCCACAGCGACTCCTCGTCCTCGTACGTCACGAACGTCTGCCGCTCGGCGTTCCAGAGGAAGGGCGCCTGGGCCGCCGCGTCCCACTCCCGCACCCATCCCTCGCGGCCGACGAGCGCCGCGAGGGCTGGATGAGAGGTGTCGATCCGTTGGCTTGGTGGCCGTCCCTCCTTGTAGAGCCCCTCTGGAGAGCCGACTCCCTCCCACACCCGCCCGTAGAACGGTACGCCCAGGACGAGCTTCGCCGCCGGCACTCCGGCGGCCAGGAACTCCCGCACCGCGCCGTCGGCGGAGTTCGATCGCGGGTCCGCGGGGTTCGTATACAGGTTCGCGTGGTGGCCGGCGGGCTCCCCCGGGCTGGCGACCCGGAAGTCGTAGGTCATGAGGTTGACGAAGTCGACGACGGCCTGGACCTTCGCCATCTCGGTGTGGGCGATGAAGCTGGAGGAGGCGCCAGCCGCCAGGGTGAGGAAGAGGTGTGTTCCGCGACGTGCGCCCTCGCGGTCGAGGGCCGCGCGCAGGCCGGCCATCAGGGAGGTGAAGTTCTGCTGGTCCTCCGGCCGGTGCGGGTTGTCGTCTCCGGGCAGCCCCGGGTACTCCCAGTCCACGTCGAACCCGTCGAGGTCGTGGCGCTTCACGAAGTCGACGGCGCTCTCGACGAACACGCGGCGGCTCCGCGGCGTGAGCGCGGCGTCCGAGAACCCCTTCGACCAGCTCCAGCCGCCGGCCGACACGAGCACCTTCAGGTGCGGGTGGAGCGTTCGGAGCCCGGTGAGCACCTTCAGGTTGTCGGCATCGAGGGCCGAGCCCTCCACCACACGCCCGCCCACGACATTGGCGAAAGCGAAGTTGATGTGGGTGAGCTTCTCCGCGCGGATCTGGTGAGGCTCCAGGACCCGGCCGCGGGGCATGACGTAGGCGATGACCACCGGCGGCGGGACCTCGGCGGCCGAGGCCAGGGCAACGACCACAAGATGGAGCGCCACGATTGCCGCCGCACGCTGCATATGGGCCTCCCTTGCCGTCTGACCGGCGGGATTGTATCCCTCGGGCGTCAGCCCTGGGCCAAAGGGTCGTGTGACGGAAATCAACACGCGTCGACGATGTACGGGTGTATATTCTGCTTCAACGAATCGTAACCCTTGAATCGCTCGGTCCCGCGGGTCGTCCCTGGCGGGGGTATTTCGCGTCTCGCGTCTCGCGTGTGGCGCGTGAGTGTTCAGTGGGGCCGCAGTCGACGGCGTCCGGCGAGAACGGATGGGCGATGATCGACCCGGCTCGTGAGGCCCGGCGCCGACGGCGCACCCCATCCCCCGCCACGGGCCCCGGAGAGGGCCCGCGGCGCCGGGCCCCCTCCCGGAAGGCGGCAGGGTCCCGGCGTCGCGCTCGGCTCCGCATGATGGAAGCGGCGCTGCAGCAGATCGCCGAGGGCGTCATCGTCGCCGACCGGGAAGGCCGCTTCGTGTTCTGGAACGCGGCCGCCGAAGGGATCATCGGCAAGGGCCCCCTGGCGAGCCCCGCCGCGGAGTGGTCCTCGGTCTACGGCTGCTACCTCCCCGACACGGTGACGCCCTACGCCGCCGAGCAGCTCCCCCTCGCCCGGGCCGTCCGCGGGGAGCACGTCCGCGAGGCGGACGTCTTCATCCGCGGCCCCCACGCGCCCGAGGGGACGTGGATCAGCGTGAACGGCGGCCCCCTCCACGACAGGAAGGGCGAGGTCATCGGGGGCGTCGTCGTGTTCCGGGACGTGACCGCCAGCCGTCAGGCCAACGAGCTCCTCCGCCAGCTCTCGAAGGCCCTCGAGAAGACGACCGACGCCGTGTTCATCACCGACGCGAGATCCGCCATCGAGTACGTCAACCCCGCCTTCGAGGCGACGACCGGCTACTCGCGCGAACAGGCGATCGGCCGCCCGGCGAGCATTCTCAAGTCCGGGTGGCAGGAGCGCAGCTTCTATCAGCAGCTGTGGACGAGCATCCTGTCCGGCCAGGTCCACAGCGCGACCCTCGTCAACCGCAGGAGGGACGGCACCCTCTTCCACGCGGAGCAGACGATCACCCCGGTGCGGGACGAGGCGGGGAACGTCACCAAGTTCGTGTCCGTCATGAGGGACGTCACCGAGCTGAAGAAGGCGCAGGAGCGGGACGTCGAGATGCGTCTCGCCCGCATCGTGCAGCAGAATCTCTACCCGACGGCGGCGCCCGCGCTCGCGGGCTTCGACCTGGCGGGCGCCGCCTTTCCCGCGGACCAGACCTGCGGGGACTACTACGATTTCCTGCCGATGCCGGACGGGCGGCTGGGTATCGCGGTGGGCGACGTCAGCGGCCACGGGTTCAGCGCGGCGCTGCTGATGGCGGAGACCCGCGCCTACCTCCGGTCGCTGGCCCGCGCCACGACCGACCTCAGCGAGATCCTGGGCGCGCTCAATGCGTTCCTGCTCGAGGACACCGAGGACCAGCGCTTCGTCACCCTGATGCTGGCGCTCCTCGACCCCGCGCGGAGGACCCTCGTGTACGCGGGCGCGGGCCACATCCACGGCTACGTTCTCGACGGCACGGGGACGACGAGGCACCTCCTCTCGTCCACGGGCCCGCCCCTGGGGCTCTTCTGCGACGCCGCGTTCCCGCCGAGCGGCGAGCTGCCCCTGGCGGCCGGGGACCTTCTCCTGCTCCTGACGGACGGCGTGACGGAGGCCCAGAACCGCGAGGGCGAGTTCTTCGGGGCCGACCGTGTTCTCCGCTGCGTGGCGGAGGCGCGCCGGGAGGACTCCGCCCGGATCGTGAGGCGCCTCCACGCCGCCGTCTCCTCGTTCGCCCCGGAGCCGCAGTGCGACGACATCACCGCGGTCGTGGGCCGGGTGCTGCCCTGAGGGGGCGGCGCCTCTCGAGGACGCTCAGGCCGAGAGGGGCCGGCGGGATTTCAGGACGAGGCCGATCCCCAGCGCGACGAGCAGGAGGGGCCAGAGCGTGTCGAAGCGCATCCAGTGCGGCCAGTGCAGCCAGCCGAGGTTGTGCAGGAGGAGGAGGGCCCCGATGACGACCAGCAGCGAGCCGATGGCGAGCTGGGCCGCGGCGGGGTCCGGGACGCCCTGGCGGACCCCCGCGGCGAGCTGGGTCCCGGCCTCGCGCAGCGTGTCGAAGCCCGTGCCGGCCGAGGGAGAGGCCGCCGTCTCGCCCGGCGCGACCGCGACCGCCCGGGGCATGAGGAGCCAGCAGGCCAGGTAGAAGAGGATCCCCAGGCCGTTCACGAAGGCGAGGAGGACGAAGCCCAGTCGGGCCAGGACCGGGTCCACGTCCAGGTACCGGCCGAAGCCGGAGGCGACACCGCCCAGGACGGCGTGCTGCGTGTCTCGCGTCAGTCTCCTCGGCACGGCCCCCTCCTCGGACGCTCCGGCAGGTGCGCCCCTCGCGGGCGGAGACGCCCGCACCAGCGAGTACGGGGAAACACCGCCCCGGGTTCGAAGTTCAGACGTGCGAGTGGGGCGTGCGGGGGTCCTCGAGCCCCTCGACCAGGGGCGCGGTCAAGGGCACGGCCGCGCCGGTTGCCGTCGACGCCGTGTCGCGGGGGAAGCACCGGAACACCAGAAGCGCGCTGCCGAGGAGGATCCGGTCCCCGTCCCGCAGCGAAACGGCCTCACCGACCCGGTCGCCCCCGAGGAAGGTCCCGTTCTTGCTGCCGCAGTCCTCGAGCGTCGCCCCGTCCTCGGCGACACGCAGCAGGGCGTGCCGCCGCGACACGCTGGAGTGGTCCACCCAGATCGTCGCGTCGTGGGTGCGTCCGAGCAGGTTGTCTCCCGGGTGCAGGGCGATCTCCCGGACGCCCCAGATGATCCGGTACTCGAACGGGCCGTTGACCGCCCACTCCGGGGCCTCCGGCTCCGGGCGGGCGCTCGCGCAGAACGCATAGCCGAAGCGGGTGACCGTCCGGAGGAAGTGGGGCTCGTGCGGGTCGTCCTCGAGCGCCTCCCGCAGCTCGTGGACGAGCACGGGCAGGTTGACGTCGGCCACGAACGTGTTCGGCCACAGGTGGTCGTGGATCTCGGCTTTAGTGACGGCATTGGGTCGCCGCTCGATGAGCAATTCGAGCAACTCGAGCGCCTTGGGTGTCAGGTGGACCGGATGGCCACCCTGCTCGAGCTGCCGGGCTTCCAGGTCGAGGACAAAGGAACCAAACCGGATGCGCATGGGGTTTTCCCGCTCAGGAGACTACGCCTGTTTACCCCCTCGTCAATCACAATCGAGCCGCCCTGGGGCAACCAAGGGAAATCCAAGAGACCGACTCGACTCCGGTGTCCATGCCACGCGGCTCTCCCGATGGACACGGCACCGGTCCGACTCGACGGCGTTAGAATCGCGGCGTCCGTTCCCCGCGAAGGGAGAAGCCCATGGCCAGGAGGATCGCCGTCGTTCTCTCGGGCTGCGGTGTCTACGACGGGGCGGAGATCCACGAGTCCGTCCTCGCCCTCCTCGCCCTCGACCGGCGCGGGGCCGAGGCGATCGTCTGCGCGCCGGATGCTCCGCAGATGCACGTGGTGAACCACCTCAGCGGCGAGGTCGAGCCCGGTGCCTCCCGCAACGTCCTCGTCGAGTCCGCCCGGATCGCCCGCGGCGCCATCCGGGACGTGGCCTCGGTGAGGGCCGACGAGGTCGACGGTCTCCTGCTGCCCGGCGGCTTCGGCGCGGCCAAGAACCTCTGCGACTTCGCCGTCAGGGGCAAGGACTGCAGCGTCCACCCCGAGGTGGCGCGCCTGGTGCGCGAGGTCCACGCGCAGGGCAAGCCCGTGGGGGCGGTCTGCATCGCCCCCGCGGTGGTGGCGAAGGTGCTCGGCGCCGAGAAGCCTCGGCTCACGATCGGTACCGACGAGGCCACGGCGAGCGGGCTCGAGGCGATGGGGGCCACCCACGTGTCCTGCACCGTGGCCGAGCTGGCGGTCGACCGGGAGAAAAAGCTCGTGTCCACCCCCGCGTACATGCTCGGCAAGCGCATCTCCGAGGTGGCCGAGGGCATCGACAAGGCGGTGGGCGCCTTGCTGGACATGGCCTGAGACACCTGGTCCGAACGGCTCATGCCCGCGGCGACGGCCGGGCGTAGCGTCGGCCCGTGGGCCACCTCGCCGCACGCGAGGGCTACCGTCGCCTGGCCGATCGGCTCAACCGCTTCCCCCAGGGGGCGCCGCCCTCGGAGCTCCTCTATCGAATCCTCGAGATCCTGCTCAGCCCGAGAGAGGCGGAGCTCGTCGCCCTCTTGCCCATCAAGCCCTTCCGCACCGCGACGGCGGCGAGGGCGTGGGGGCTGGAGTTCGCCGAGGCGTCGAAGGTCCTCGAGGGGCTCGCCTCCCGCGCCATCCTGCTCGACCTGGAGCAGGACGGCGAGCCGCTCTACGTCCTCCCCCCTCCCATGGCCGGATTCTTCGAGTTCTCGATGATGCGGGTGCGGGGCGACGTCGACCAAAGGCGCCTCGCCGAGCTCTTCCACGAGTACATGAACGTCGAGGAGGACTTCATCAAGAGCCTCTTCACGCGCGGAGAGACGCAGATCGGCCGCACGTTCGTGCAGGAGCACGCGGTGCCCGCCGAGCTCTCGCTGCGGGTCCTCGACTACGAGCGGGCGAGCCACGTCATCCGGGAGGCCCCGGCCATCGGGGTCAGCCTCTGCTATTGCCGCCACAAGATGGAGCACGTCGGGCGCGCTTGCGACGCCCCCCGCGAGATCTGCCTCACGTTCGGAAGCACGGCCCGGTCGCTGGTGAAGCACGGTTACGCGCGCGAGGCGTCCCCTTCCGAGGGCCTCGAGATCCTGCAAGAGGCCCAGGAGCGGCGGCTCGTCCAGTTCGGCGAGAACGTGCGCGAGAGGCCGGCCTTCATCTGCAACTGCTGCGGCTGCTGCTGCGAGGCCATGCTCGCCGCGAAGCGCTTCGGCTTCCTGCACCCGGTCCACACCACGAACTTCGTGGTCGAGCTGGACGCGACGCTCTGCGACGGCTGCGGCAAGTGCGCGAAGGCCTGCCCGGTCGAGGCCCTGCGGCTCGTCCCCGGCGCCGACCCGGCGCACCCCGGGCGCAAGCGCGCGGCGGCGGAGATCGACCTGTGCCTCGGCTGCGGCGTCTGCGTATCCGCCTGCCCGAAGGGCGGGCTGCGACTCGCCGCACGGAGCGAGCGCGTGATCACCCCCGTCAACTCGACGCACCGGGTCGTGCTGATGGCGATCGAGCGCGGAGGGCTGCACGACCTGGTCTTCGACAACCAGGCCCACCTCAGCCACCGGGCGATGGCCGCGATCCTGGGCGTGATCCTGAGGCTGCCGCCGGCGAAGCAGGCCCTCGCCAGCCGCCAGCTGCGCTCCCGCTACCTGGACCGGCTCCTCGGCGCCACCTCGAGGGCCGCCCCGTCGTAGCCGGACGCTATTCCGCCTGCGCGATGGTGTCGGCGATTGCGCGCCTCAGGCGCGGGAGCAGTGCGGCCGCTCGGGGCGCGGGCTCACCCCGGGCGCTCGCCTCCCTGGCCGCGGCGAGGTAGGCCGACTGCACGTTCGCCATGGCAGCAGTGACGAGTGCGGTGGTCCGTGGCTCCATGTCTGCCCCCAGTATCTCGTGGTGCCCGAGCACGCTCCCGTCGCGCCCATCGACGAAGTCGAGGGTCGTGATCTCGCCCGTCATGCGCCGGGTCACCGCCCCGAGGCGAATGTGAACCAGAGCACCGTCCGCCGCGGCAACCGGCAGCGCGGCTTGCCGGACCATCTTCGGCTCCTGGGAGATCCGGCGCATGAACTCGTCCTTGAGGAACCGCCACGGTGCGTACCAGTGGTACGCGCTGTCGAGCTCGGCAATCAGGCGAGCGTAGTCCGGGGCTCGGAACCGCCTGGCCAGATCCTCGGCATGGACCCGGTCGACGACGGAGGCGGCCTCGAGGTTGCGGTCAGATCCGGCTTGCGGCTGCGTCCGAGCGCCCCCGCTCGCAGGCACCTTCAGATACCGGACCATGCTCTCGCGATGCTCGACGAGGCCCGCGAAGTTGGAGGCCATCAGGCTGGCCTTCTCGATCGAGAAGGGGGCGGAGAACTCGAGGTACAGGTTGTCGTCCGTGTTGAGGACGCCTCCACTGCTGTACGCGGCGGCACCTGCGCTCCCCATCACGAAATAGCTCAGGAAGTCCCCGGCCGAACCCATCTGGACCCGCTGCAGGTCGGCCAGGATCCGGGGCTCGCTGATCCTCCTGGCCAGCTCCTCCTCGTCGATCAGGATCGGGGAGTGGCTGCCCACGAGCTGCGCATCGTAGTAGGTCAGCCACACCATGACGTGCTCGAAGGTCTCCCGGAAGGTCCTCACGATGGACTTGAGATTCTCCTCGGTGAGCTCGTAGATCGGCAGCCACTGGCACATGATGCCGCCACGATTCAGGTGGCCCGCGGCCAGCTCGAAGTACTCCGCCGTGTAGAGGTACCCGGCGCCGCCGAACCACGGGTGAATGGGATCTGCGGTGATGACATCGAACTTCTCGTTCGTGGTCAGGAGGAAGTTCCTGCCGTCGTTGAAGGCGATCGTCAGCTTCGGGCTCTCCAGGACGTTGTGGTTGTACCTGCCGAAGGTCCTCGCCACTCCGAGGACCTCGGGCTCGATCTCGGCGAGGGTGATCTGCCTCACGCTCGGATGGACTGACGTGGCTCCGAGAGTCATCCCGCTTCCCGTCCCGAGCACGAAGACCCTCTCGGGATTGCGGTGCAGGAGCATCGGCAGGTGGCCCAGGGTGAACTGACAAGCCAGGTCCGGCGTGTTGTCCGTCGCCTCGATCCTGCCGTTGGTCACGAAGGACTGAGTACCCCCTTTGACCTTGATCGAGCTGACGATGGCGTGAACCCCCTCTGCATAGTAGAGAACGTCGGTGTTCCTCAAGGTGTCGCGGGTCTTCTCCCGGCTGCTGAACTTGTCCGGCCGGTTGGCCTGGAAGACGGCAAGGAACTTGGTGTCCCAGGTCCGCCACGAGGCTCCGGCGGTCGCCAGGGCCACGGCCGCGACGATTGCCGCTCCCGCGACTCCCCAGGTCAGAGCCCTCCGTCTTCGGACACTGACCATGACGAGCACCCCGAAACCCACGTTGACGAGGGCCAGGAGCTGAAGCGACCGCTCGATGCCGAACAGGTACACGAGGACGAAACCACTGGCGGCCGACCCGAGAATGGCTCCCACGGTGTTGTAGGCCAGGGTCTCGCCGACAGCGTGGCCGACCACGCGGGTGTACTCGGCGCGGATCTTGCCCGCGAGGGGAAAGGCGAGCCCCATGAAGAACGCGGGGACGAGCATGTAGGAAAAGGCCAGCAGGAAACCAACCGACTGCCGGGCGCCGAAAGTGCCCGCGGTCGAGCCGATCAGGCGTCCCTGCAAAAAGAGGGCATGGGACGGCAGCTCGCGGATGAAGCTGGTCGCGATCAGGGCCGACACCCCGATCACCAGCTGCACGAGGCCGAAGGCGAGCACGGCCTTCGTCGTCTGGGCTTCGGACCCCTTCCGTGGCGCGTCAGACAGCCTCAGGTACACGCCATACGCGGAGCTGCCGAGCGCGATCCCCGAAAGGAACGCCATCAGCATGATCGTGAAGCCATAGACGCTAGCCCCGATGACGATGCCGAGAACACGGGTCCACAGCACTTCGAACCCGAGAGCGCAGAAGCCGCTGACCCCGATGCCCCACAGGACGAGCTTGAACGGCACCAGGTCCGCGGCCGCACCCGAGTCGCGGCTGGTCGTCACGGCTGCGCCCCACTCCTCACCTTCCCCGGGAGAGGTCGGTGCCAGAGCCGCCTGCGCGAGGTCGTTCAGGAGGAGGCTGAGGACGCCGAGGACGACGTTGATACCCACCGCAACCGCGAGGGCCGTGGTGACGGAGTAGTAGCGCAGGAGGAAGAAGCCGGACGCGGCGGCGCCGGCAACCGCGCCGAACGTGTTGCACGCATACAGAAATGAGAGCCGCCCGCCCAGGTCCTCGGCACGCGCGGAGACGAAGCTCGAGAGAACCGGCAAGGTCCCACCCATGAGCGTGGCGGGAACGATCAAGGCGAAGACGGCAAACGCGACGCGGACGAACGCGAGGTAGAGGGGTGACGTGACGGCGAGGCGAGCCACTGGGACGTAGATCGCAGGGTAGAGTCGGATCAGGGCCACGAACGCCAGGGCGCACACCGCCACGCCGAGCTCGAGCAGCCCGTAGAGCCGCAGGAGCCTCTTGGAATGCCGAGCCCTCCATCCGAGGGTGAGACCGCCCAGGGCGAGCCCTCCCATGAACACGGTCAGGACCGTGGTCACCGCCAGGTGGGAGCCGCCGAACACGAGGCTCAAGCTGCGCGTCCAGACCACCTGGTAGATCAGCGCCGCCGCTCCCGACAGGAAGAAGATCAGGTAGACGACAGCGAGAAAGACGGAGCGCCTGGTCGAGCGACGGGGCTCGGGCATTTCGGCCGATCCTAGCAGCGCACGAACGGCACCTGTCGCCGTGCTCGGCACGAGGAGGCGTCCCGGGGACCGGCCGGCCCGATCCTACCCCGGGGCGGTCCCCCCCTCGGCCTCCACGCGGTCGCGGCCGCGCTCCTTGGCCCGGTAGCACGCGGCGTCGGCGCGGGCGAGGAGGGAGTCGGGGTCGACGGGCCAGGCCTTCGTTCCCGCGACACCCACGCTCACCGTGATGGACACCGCGGGGTGGGAGTCGCTCGCCGCGAACGGCCGCTCGGCCACCGCGACGCGGATGCGCTCGGCGAGGGCGGGCGCCTCCGCGGAGGAGGTGTGGGGCAGCAGGATCACGAACTCCTCGCCGCCCCAGCGAAAGAGCAGGTCGGTCTCGCGGATGATGCCGCGCAAACGCGCCGCGAGTTGCTGCAGGACGCGGTCCCCGGTCTCGTGGCCGTAGCGGTCGTTGACGCGCTTGAAGTGGTCGAGGTCGAGGAAGACGATGGCGACGCCCTCGCCCAGCCGGCGGGCGCGATCGACCTCGCGCGGGAACAGCTCGTAGAAGGCGCGCCGGTTGAAGCAGCCGGTCAGGCTCTCGCGCCGGGAGAGCAGCCGCTGGCGCTCGCCCATCCTCGCGAGCACGTTCGAGAAGACGCTGGCGGCCACGGTGAGGGCCGCGACGAGCACGCCGAGGTAGAGCTGCATCTCGCGCAGGCGCGACACGAGGCGCTCCCCGCCGGCGGTGCGCTCCGAGGCGTCGAGCCCCAGGGACTCCTGCAGCATGTAGATGCCCACGAAGACGAGCACGGCGATCAGGCTGAAGGTGACCGCGGCCACCATGGCCGCGCGGGTGTAGGTCACCTCGTACCGGGGCGGGGTGGCGAACTGGTGGTCGATCCAGGCTCGCGCCCGCGGGCCGGCGAGGCGCAGGAGGGGGGCGACCACGAGGAGGGCCTGGAGGATGTCCCCGACCACCCAGCCCCTCCAGAACATCATGCCCTGCGAGGTGTCGAAGCCGTGCGCGGTGTTCCAGAGGAGCACGGCCACGGAGGCGGTGATGGGGGCGATCAGGCAGACCAGGAAGAAGCGCGCGAGGTCTCGCCCCCGGCGCAGCTCGGGGCTGATGTTCAGCGTGACCATCGAGCCCCAGAAGATCAGGACCTCGAGCGCGCCGGCGAGGGCGAAGAGCACGGCCGTCGGCGGCGACAGCCCGCCCACGATCGCGCTCGCCAGGTTGGCCGTGTAGGCGGGGACGAGGCCCCAGGTGGGGCCGAGCCAGACCGCGGCGAGGAGGCTCAGGACGAACGGCGGGTAGATGGTCACCGGCACGACCACCGGCCCGATGACGAGGGGGATGCCGTTCCAGTCCAGGGTCACGTTGAGGACTCCCGTGACCAGCGAGATCGCGAGGACGACCGCCCCCAGCACCGCGATGCGTCGCATGCCGGGGTTCTTTCCCGCGTCGGCCAGGCGCGAGAAGTGCCACCACGAGGGCCCCTGGTACTCGTCGTCGATCGGGGGCAAGCCCCGCGCCAGCTGCTCGCTCATGGGCACCGGGCCACGCCGTAAAGCTATGTGCCGGCGAGCCGTCCCGTCAAGGGGCCGGACGGACGGACGGCGGTCGGTGGCGTTGACACCGGGCGGGCGGTTCCTTACCTTGAGCCCCGACATGAGGCGGATCATGGCGGAGCCGCACGACGAGAGCGTCGCCGTGTTCGACTCGGAGGGTCGCCCCGCGGGGGGCCTTCCGCGCGCGGAAGCCAAGCGCTCCGGCCGTGCGATCGGAGCGGTGAACGTCCTCCTCGTGAACGCGCGGGGCGAGGTGCTCCTGCAGCGGCGTCCCGTCGACAAGGAGAACGGCGGCTGCTGGGACAAGACGGTGGGGGGCCACGTCGACGCGGGCGAGAGCTTCGACGAGGCGGCCGTGCGCGAGGCGGGCGAGGAGCTCTTCGGCGACGCCGCGTCAGCGCGGGTCAGGCTGGCCCGGGACCGGGGAGACCTGGGCCGGCTCGTCGCCACCGCCGACCTCTCGCACGAGGTGGCCTTCGCGTGGGTGGCCCTGCAGCTGAACCTGCGCGACGTGCGCCGGGCGCCGGGCGCGGTGGGCCTCCGCAACGTCCTCTACCACGTGGCGAGCTACCTCGGGCGGACGGACGTCCCCCTCGACGGCTTCCGGCCGCCGGCGGACGAGATCGCGGGCCTGCGCTACGCCCCGGCGGCGGAGGTCGACGCGATGCTCGTGCGCGGCGAGCTGGCCCCGAACATGGCGTTCCTGTGGCTCACCCACGCCCGGGCGCTGCTGGACCTCGTCGGTCTCGCCCCGTGAGGAACTGGGAGGAGCTGGCCTTCGCCCTGGCTGGCCGCGAGCCCGAGCGCGCCGGGGACGCCGGTCCGCGCGCGGCGGTCGCCCTCGTGCTCCGGGACGGTGCTTCGGGTGGGCTGGAGCTGCTCTTCATACGCCGCGCCGAGCACGAGAGGGACCCCTGGTCGGGCCACGTGGGCTTCCCCGGCGGCCGCGCCGAGCCGGGCGACCCGAGCCTCGAGGCGACGGCGGTGCGGGAGACGCTCGAGGAAACCGGTCTCGACCTCTCGCGCGACGGGGAGCGGCTGGGGGCGCTCGACGAGCTGAGAGCCCTCGCCCGGGGGCGCCCCGTGGACCTCGTCATCGCGCCGTTCGTCTTCCGGCTGCGGCGGAGGGGCGACGGCACGCCGAGCCACGAGGTGGTGAGCCTGCACTGGCTGCCGCTCGAGCGGCTCCTCGCGAGCGGGACGCGCTCCACGCTGCCGTACCTGCACGAGGGGACCGTCCTGGATCTGCCGTGCCTGCGCATCGACGGGCTCGTGATCTGGGGGCTCACCTACCGGATGTTCGAGAACCTGAGGGGGATCCTGGAGCGGGCGGGATGAACGTGCACCCCCTTCTCCCGCTGTCGCCGATCGACCTCGTGTTCACGGGGCGGGGGGCGTACCCGCTCGAGTTCGTGTTCGCCTACCCGGGCCGGGTGGACGCTGACCGACTCGCCGAGAGCTTGCGGCGGACGCTCGCGCTGTTCCCCGCCGTCGGCAGCCGCCTCGTCCGGATCGGCGACACCTTCGCCCTCCAGCCGTCCCATGACGGCTGCACGTTCGTGACGGCCTCGTCGGCCACGGACTTCGGCGACTCGACCGAGCGCCATGCCCTCGTGGACCCGGTGGACACCGTCGAGGGCCAGCCGCTCGCGCGCATGCGCCTCACCCACACCCCGGGCGGCTCGGTTCTCGGCGTGGGCCTCTCCCACGCGGTCGTGGACGGCTTCAGCTACTTCTACTTCCTCTCGGCCTGGTCTCGCGTGTTCCAAGGCCGCGACGTCCCGCCGCCGGGCCTGGACCGGACGCAGCTCGCCGCGGGAGACCCCGGCGCGGCCGCGGGCGCCCTGGACCCCCGCCCGGTCCGCGAGGGCTGCGGGCTCTTCCTCGACGAGCGGCGGACGGCCATCCCGCGCGACCGGCTCCGATGGACGCGGCGCGTGTTCCCGAGGGCCGAGCTCAGCGAGCTCCTGCGCGCGGCGCAGGCGGAGTGCCCGGTGCGGCTCTCCCACAACGACGTGGTGGCGGCGTGGCTCTGGCGGAGCCACGTACCGGGATGGGCCGACCCCCGCGAGGAGACCGCCTGGCTCAGCTGCCCGGTGGACGTGCGGCGGCTGTTGCCCCGCTTTCCCCCCAACTACTTCGGCTGCGCGGTCGCCCTGGCCAATGCCTCCCTCGAGCGCGAGCGCCTGGCCGAGGCCTCTCTCCCCGACCTCGCACGCCGCGTGCGGGACGCCATCGCCGCCGTCGACGCGGAGCGGGTCCGGCGGTCGCTGGCGGTGATCGAGGGCCTCCGCCGCGAGCAGGGGCTCGAGGGCCTCGAGCGGCTGCACGTTGTGCACCCCCGGGCCGGCCTCCTCGTCACCAACCTCTCCCGCCTGCCGGTGCGCGAGATCGAGTTCGACGCGGGCCCGCCCGTCGCGTACGACATCCTCGCTCCCGCCGAGCGCTGCGCGGTGGTGCTCCCGGCCGAGGACGGCCTCGACGTGCGGATCTGCCTGCCCGTCGGCTGAGGCCCGCGGCCGATTGTGCTACCGTCGAGACGCTTGACCCACTCCGCCCGCCTCGTGCGCGATCCCATCGACGTCGCCTCGCTGGCCGGGGCGACGCCGGCCGACGGCGCCGTGTGCCTGTTCGTGGGTGTGGTGCGCAACGAGAACCGGGGCCGTCCCGTGCTGCGGCTCGAGTACGAGGCCTACGAGGAGATGGCACTTCCCCTGATGGAGGAGATCGCGGCCGAGACCGCCCGTCGCTTCCCCGTCGGTGAAGTCCACCTCGTCCACCGCCTGGGCGGTCTCGCGATCGGCGAGGCGAGCGTGGCGGTGGCCGTCTCATCGCCCCACCGCGCAGAGGCGTTCGCCGCCTGCCGCTTCGCGATCGACGCCTTGAAGGCGAAGGTGCCGATCTGGAAGAAGGAGCTCTACGCAGACGGGTCGGAGTGGCTCGACCGGCCCGCCCACCCCGGTTCCTGAGACCGCAAGGAGGTCCCGTGCGCATCTCCCCGTCCTGCCTCGCTGTGCCCCTCGGCCTCGTCTTCGCCTTCCTCCCCGCCGCCCTCGAAGGGGGCACGGTCAAGGTCGAGTCGAAGAACATGCTGCGGGTCTACAAGCGGACGAGCACGAGGGGCGGCGTGCGCCTCGTGAAGCAGCTCAGCCGGGAGGCCTGCGTCGAGGGCGTCAGCTGGGGCTTCGACCGCGACGGGATCTGGGTGGACAAGGGCTGCCGCGCCCAGTTCGAGACGGGCGAGGCGGTGAGTGCCTGGGCGCCCTCCACCGGTAAGGTCGTCACCATCGAGTCGCTCAACCAGCAGCGGGAGTACCGCTACGTCAGCACGCGCGGGGGGGTGCGCCTGCGCCGACAACTCAGCCGCGACGCCTGCGTGGAGGGCGTGAGCTGGGGATTCGACCGCGAGCGCATCTGGGTGGACAAGGGCTGCCGCGCCGAGTTCGAGGTCGGCGGCGCGCCCGAGCCCTCCGGGGGCGGCCTGTTCGGCGGGCCGAAGACCGTGAAGGTCGAGTCGAAGGGGATGCAGCGCGCCTACAAGCGGATCAGCACCAAGGGCGGGGTGCGCCTCCACAAGCAGCTCAGCCGCGAGGCCTGCGTCGAGGGCGTCAGCTGGGGATTCGACCGCGACGGGATCTGGGTCGACCAGGGCTGCCGCGCCGAGTTCGCGGTGGGGAGCTAGATCAGCCGCCGATCTGGAACATCGAGCGGTCCCGGGTCGAGACGCCCTCGTTCAGCCGGTGCCCGGTCGGCTTGAGCGTGACGGCCTTCACCAGGATCTCCGCCACCTCGGCCTCGCCGCCGCCCGCGCGCAAGGCCCGCTTGACGTCGAGCTCGTCGTCGTTGAGCAGGCAGAGGTGGAACTTCCCGTCCGCGGTGAGCCGCATCCGGTTGCAGGCGCCGCAGTAGGGCTCGCTCACCGGGGAGATGAAGCCGACGATTCCCCGGCCCCGCGCGAAGCGGAAGTTGCGGGCCTCGTCGGAGGGGTGCGGGTTGGGGATCGGCTCGAGGGGGCCGAGCTCCGCCTCGATCCGCCGGCGCGTCTCCGCGGACGGGACGAACTGGGAGAGCGCCACGTGGGCGGTCTCGCCTCCCCCGAGGGGCATCAGCTCGATGAAGCGCACGTGCCAGTCCCCCTCGTAGGCGCGCCGCGCGAGGTCCACGACGTCCCCGTCGTTGTAGTCGCGCGTCACCGAGCAGTTGATCTTGATCGGGAGAAGCCCCGCCCCCTCGGCGGCGGCGATCCCCGCCTCGACCTCCTCGATGGACGCAAAGCGCATGATCTTCCCGAGCCGCTCCGGGTGGAGCGTGTCCACGTGGATGTTGAGGCGCGTGAGCCCAGCCTCGCGCAGTGGTTTCGCCAGGCGCGGGAGCAGGATCCCGTTCGTCGTCATCGCCAGGCCCTCGACGCCGGGAACCGAGGCGATCCGCCGAGTGATCTCGACGACGTCCGGGCGCAGGGTAGGCTCCCCGCCGGTGAGACGGAACTTCCGGAAGCCGACCGAGACCGCGGCGCGCACCACGGTCTCGATCTCGGCGGCGGTCAGGAGCTCGGGTGAGGGAACGAAGGACAGGCCGCGCAGGGGCATGCAGTAGACGCACCGCAGGTTGCAGTGGTCGATGACCGAGAGGCGGAGGTAGTCGATCTCACGTCCGAAGCGGTCGCGCGGCATGGGCTTCCTCAGCCAGTCTAGCCACTCGCCGGGCGCCCCGCCACCTCAGGAGGGCCTTCCGCCCGATTTGACGCGAGCCGGGCGGCCGGGCCAATCTCGACCGATGCGCGTCCGGGTCCGCCTCTTCGCCTCGCTTCGGGAAGCCGCCGGTGTCTCCGAGGTCCGGCTGGAGCTGCCGGCGGGCTCGACCGCGAGCCATGCCTGGGACCGGCTGAGCGCCGACTTCCCCGCCCTCGCGGCGCGTCGCGCGAGCCTGGCCGCGTCCGTGAACCGCCGCTACGCGCCCTTCGACACGGCCCTCGCGGACGGCGACGAGGTCGTCTTCATCCCGCCGGTGAGCGGCGGGTAGACGCCTACTTCGCCTGGATCGCCCAGAGGTACTGGGCGATCCGCCAGGTGGCCGACTCCGTGTTCGGCGAGTCGGTGCCCGCCGTCCGCGGGAAGACCTCCCCCCAGACCGGCATGTCCGCGGAGCCGTGCCCGGGCGTGGCCTTCCGGCCGTCGATCGACTGCCTGACCTCGTCGAGGGGGAAGCGGCCGCCCCGCTTCGCGGCGAGCCGGGTGAGGTCGGTGGGTGGCACACGGAGGTCCGCGGCGATCGCTCCGTCGCCGCGGCCGGCCACCCCGTGGCAGCTCGCGCAGTACCGCACGTAGATGATCTGGCCCTTCGCCGCAGCGGCCGCGTCCGGGTGCGGCTGCGGCCAGGCCGCCGTGGCCAGGGTGAGCAGGGCGATCCCGCCCAGGGCACGTCGGACGATCGTGTCGGTCATGGGCCCTCCCCAGCTGCCGGCGCGAGCATACCCCAGGGACCCGCCGGCCGTGAGGGCTCGCGCCCACCAGAGCCCACCGCGCCCTACTCGGGCGCGAGGCGGTAGCCCACGCCGCGGACGGTCTCGAGATGGCGCGGGCGGCGGGCGTCTTCCTCCAGGTAGCGGCGGAGGCGCATCACGAAGTTGTCGACGGCCCGGGTCTCGGTGTCGGGCTGGAGATTCCAGACCTTCTCGAGGATCTCGGCCTTCGTCACCACCTGCCCCCGGCGCTCGACCAGGAGCTTGAGCAGCATGGTCTCGAGCAGGGTCAGGCGCACGACCTCGCCGCCCTTGCGGAGCAGGAAGTTGGCGAAGTCCACCTCGGTCTCCCCCACCCGGGCCGTGGCCGCCCCCTCGCCCGGTGCGCGGGCCCAGTCCCGCCGCCGGATGAGGCCGCGCACCCGCGCGAGCAGGACCTGCAGGTCGAAGGGCTTGGGCAGGTAGTCGTCCGCCCCCGCCTCGAGCCCCTGGACCACGTCCTCGGGCAGGCCCTTCGCGGTGAGCATCAGCACCGGCGCGTAGTTGCCCGCCTGCCGCATGCGCTCGACGATCTGGAAGCCGTCGAGCCCGGGCAGCATCACGTCGAGCAGGACGAGGTCGACGGGGACCGCGTCCCAGACGGGCCCGTCGGGTGCCGGGGCCAGCCGCTCGACCGCCCTCAAGCCGTCCCCGATGACCTCCACGTCGTAGCCGTCGAGCTCGAGGTTGAAGCGGATGCCGGCCGCGAGGTGCGCCTCGTCCTCGACGACGAGGACCCTAGGCACGAGCCGCCTCCGACGCCGTCTCGCCCTCGGGCTCGAGGAGCCCGGGCAGGCTGATCGTGAACGTCGAGCCGCGGTCGGGCCCCGGGCTGTCGGCGGTGATCGTCCCCCGATGGCCTTTCACGATCGAGCGCACGATGAAGAGGCCGAGGCCGGTGCCGGTGCGGCTCCGCCGCACCTCGGCGCCGATCCGGTAGAAGCGGGTGAAGATGAAGGGCAGGTGGGTGCGGCCCATGCCGATCCCGTGGTCCCTCACCCGGACGTGGGCCAGGCCGTCGGCGTCGCCCCAGACCTCGACCTCGATCCGGGCCCGGTCCCTCGAGTACTTCACCGCGTTGTCGAGCAGGTTCAGGATCGCCGTCTCCAGCGCCTGGGGGTCCCCCGCCACCCGCAGGCGCTCCGGGCCCTCGAAGCGGATCGCGTCCCCCGGAAGCTGGTGGCGGGTGAGGGTGAGCTCGGCCGCGTGCCGCGCGACCCGGACGAGGTCGAGGGGGCGCGGGTCGGCCACCGGGCGGTCGGTGTACATCGCCGCGCTCAGGACGTTGTTGATCGTCGCGTCGAGCCGGTCGATGTCCAGACGCATCGTCCGGTAGAACTCGGCGCGCCGCTCGGGGGCGAGCTCGCGGTACTCGAGGGTGTCGAGGTAGAGCTTGAGCGAGGAGACCGGCGTCTTCAGCTCGTGGGTCACCGCGCTCACGAAGTTCGACTGCCGCTCGTTGAGACGGACCTCTCGCAGGAGCAGGATCACGATGAGGACGAGGCCGGCGATCAGGAGGAGGAAGAGGAGGCTTCCGAAGAAGTACGCAACGGCGCGAGCGGGGCCGACCGCCTGAGACCCCACGGCCTCCGGAGCGGCCAGGATCTGCCAGGCCACGGTGAGGGCCACCGCGACCACGATGAGCCCCACGCCCACCGCCACGTAGTGCCACTTCGGCCGCCGTGAGCGAGAGAGCTGGGAGGTGCCGACCAAGGCGGGCTCCTAGAACAGCTTGTCGAGGTTGGCGAGGAGCCGCCAGGGGCCGAAGCGGCGCCACAGGCGGCCGAAGCGGAGGAGGCCGAGCTGCGCGCCCACCCTGCGCCAGAAGGAGGTGGAGTACAGGGCCACGGCCGCGCGCGACATCAGCCGATCCGTCTCGGCATCGTAGGGGTACCACCACAGCTCCGGGCCGCGGCCGCGATCGAGGCTCACGTACTTCGGGTGCACCATCTCGCGCAGGCCGAGCAGACCGTGGATGCGCCCGATCCCGCTGTGCCTCACCCCGCCCCAGGGCGCGGTGGGCTCGCCGAAGCTCGAGGCGTGGTCGTTGATCGAGACGACGCCGGCCACGAGCTCGCGCTGCAGCCTCCGGGCGGTCTCCTCGCTGCGCGTCCAGCCGCTCGCGGTGAGGCCGTAGGGGCTGTCGTTCGCGAGGCGGATCGCCTCGTCGAGCGAGTCCACCACCCGGATCGGCAGGACGGGGCCGAACGTCTCCTCGCGCATGACCGCCATCGTGTGGTCGACGTCGACGAGGACGGTCGGCGGGTAGAAGGTGCCTCGCCCCTCCGGCCGCGCCCCGCCCAAGAGGACGCGCGCGCCCTTCGCCACCGCCTCCTTCACGTGCTCCTCCACGAGCCGGCGCTGCCGCTCGAGGGTGATGGGGCCCATCTCTCCCCGGCCCGGGGCGTCGGCGAGGCGGACGCGGCGCGCCTCCTCGAGGACCTTCGCGATGAACTCCCCGGCCACGGGCTTCTCGACGTAGACCCGCTCGACCGAGGCGCAGGTCTGCCCCGCGTTCACGAAGGCCCCCCACACGATTCCCTTGGTCGCGCGGTCGAGGTCGGCGTCCCGGCACACGATCGCGCAGTCCTTGCCGCCCAGCTCGAGCACCACGGGGGTGAGGTTCTTCGCCGCCTCGGCCATGATCTTCTTCCCGGTGGCCACGCTGCCGGTGAAGACGATCTTGCCCACCCGGGGGTCCCCGACGAGCGACGCCGCCACCGCGTCGTCGGTGGCGACGACGTTCACGACCCCGTCGGGGAACCCGGCCTTGAGGGCGAGGGCGCCGATCCGCAGGCCGGCGAGGGTCGTGGCCGGGGCCGGCTTGAGCACCACGGTGTTCCCCGCCGCGAGGGCCGACCCCACCACCGGCACCGACTGGCCCCACGGGTAGTTCCAGGGCTTGACCGCGAGGATGACCCCGATCGGCTCGTAGACGAGCCGCGCCTGCTTGTGGGCGAGCAGGATCTGCTGCCCTTCGATGGCGTCGTCGCGCAGGAGGTCCTCGGCGTGGGCCGAGAGGTGCTGGAGCGCGTCGAGCGAGGGGAGGATGTCCGAGACGTGGGCCTCCGCGAAGGGCTTCCCCTGCTCGCGCGCGATGAGGCGGGCGACGTCGTCCGCCTCGTCGACCATGGCCTGGCGCAGCCGGTCGAGCCGACGCGCCCGCTCGCGGAAGCTCGTCCGGCTCCAGGCCGGGAAGGCCGCCTGCGCCGCCGCGATGGCCTCCGCGGCCTGCGCCGCGTCGAGCAGGCTCGCCTGGCCGAAGGCCTCGCCGGTGGCCGGGTTCACGGCCTGGCGGATGCCCGCCCGGCCGACGACCTCCCGCCCTCCGACCCAGGAGTGGAACGTCGCAAGGCCGGCGCTCTCGCTGCTGCCCATACCAGGGATTCTACGCCCCGGCCGATCGCCGTCCGCCGATCGGCGCCAACCTATAATCCGGGCACCATGAGACCCGTCATCATCGGCGTGGCCGGGGGATCGGGGTCGGGCAAGACGACCGTGGTCCGCGAGATCGTCCGCGAGCTCGGCCCGGACGACGTCACGGTCATCGAGCACGACTCGTACTACCGCGACCGCAGCGGGATGACCCCCGCCGAGCGGGCCGCCGTCAACTACGACCATCCCGACGCGCTCGAGACGGCGCTCCTCGTCGACCACGTCCGCGCGCTGCTCGACGGGGACCCGGTCGCCGTGCCCGTCTACGACTTCTCCTCCCACACCCGGACGGCCGCCACCGTCGAGGCGACGCCCAGGGGCGCAGTGATCCTCGAGGGGATCCTCGTTCTCGCGGAGCGCGAGCTGCGGGACCTGATGGACATCCGGGTCTTCGTGGACACCGACCCCGACATCCGCTTCATCCGGCGCCTCGAGCGCGACGTCGCGGAGCGCGGGCGCTCGGTGGAGTCGGTGGTGGGCCAGTACGTCGAGTCGGTACGCCCGATGCACCTCGAGTTCGTCGAGCCGAGCAAGCGCCACGCCCACCTCATCATCCCGGAAGGCGGGCTCAACTCGGTGGCGGTGGACATGCTCATCACGAAGATCCGGGCGATCGCGCGCGCGGATTGACGGCGACGGCTTCCCTCACCGGCACGACGGGGCCTTCGTCTCCCGGAAGGTCGCGGGTTGGGAGACCTTGTCGAGGAGCACGACCTCCACCGGCTGGGTCAGGGCCGTGATGACGCTCGCGCCGGGCGGGGGACAGGACTCGAAGATCTCCACCTCGAGCGCAGCATCGCGGAGGGTCACGGTTCGGATCGCCACGTCGAATCCTCCCGTGGGACGCGTGCCGGTCGCCACCGCGATCAGCATGCGACGGGAGAAGTCGACCGTTGGCCGCGGGGGCACGGGAGTGACACCCGCGTAGACCTGCTCCCACAACCGCGCCCACCTCTCCTCGTCGCGAATGACCTCGCGTAAAGGCTGGGTCAAGCCCGAGGCGGACTCGTCCAGGATGCGCTCGAAGGCGAGCTCGGCGGACGGCTCGCCGTCCGCCGGGCACCCGCCGGAGCCGGCGGCGACCAGAGCGGCCGCCGCGAGGGCCAGCCTCGCGAGCACGTCACCGCTCACGGGTGTAGACGAGGCGGTTCGGTGAGCCCGAGCCGATGCCGCCGAGCTTGTCCGCCGAGGCGTGGTCGATGACGCATGCCTTGACCGCGGCCGGATCCTGCCCCGGGGTTCGCGACAGGCAGAGGGCGGCCGCGCCCGCGACGTGCGGCGAGGCCATCGAGGTGCCGCTCATCGTGGTGGAGCCTCCGGACCGCCGGGCGGACGTGATGTCCACGCCGGGCGCGAACACCGCCACGCACTCGCTGGTGTTCGTGAAAGACGCCCCGCGGTCGCTCCGGTCCGTGGCGCCGGCGCAGATCGACTGGAGCACACGGGCTGGCGAAGAGCCACAGGCGTTCGCCGACTCGTTCCCCGCCGCCACCGCGTAGCTCACCCCGCCCGCGATCGAGCGGCAGACGGCGAGGTCCAGGGCCGGGGCCGCCTCGCCGCCGAGGCTCATGTTGGCCACGGCCGGCCATCCGTTCTGCCGCACGTGGTCCGTCACCCAGTCGAGCCCCCGGATCACGTCGGAATCGGAGCCTGACCCGTTCTGGAGGACGCGCACCGCGTGCAGGGTCACGCCCTTCGCGATCCCGAACTCGGTCCCACCGATCGTGGCCGCGACGTGCGTGCCGTGGCCGTGATCGTCGTCGGTGCCCCCGGACGGGTACGCGCTGAAGCCCTCGCCCAGCCGTCCCTCGAACTCGCGGTGGCGGCCGTCGATTCCCGTGTCGAGCACATAGACGTGGACCCCCTGGCCCGTCGCCCCGGGCTCGTACCGACCGTCGAGGGGCAGGTCGCGTTGGTCGGTGCGATCGAGACCCCACGTCACGTTCGCCTGCGGGGCCACCCGCGGGCTCACCGTCTTGCGGCCGTCCTCCTGCACGAAGGCCACCTCCGGCTGGCCCGCGATCTTCCGGGCGGCGGTCGCGTCCGCGGTCGCCGAGAAGCCGGAGAGCACGTTGGTGAAGACGACGACGTTCCTCAGCTCCGTGTACCTCGCGGCGAACGAGCGGACGTCGGCCAGGGCGCGGGTCCCGCTCGCCGGAGGCTTCAGGACGACGATGTAGCGGCCCGGAACCGGGCTCTTCACCTTGACCAGGCCCTTGAGGTTCTGCGGCGGGGCCGCGCAGTCGAACGGCTTGGGGCTCATCGACGCACAGGAGGCGCTCAGCAGACTCCCGACGACGACGAGAGCCCAGTGTCCTTTCCTCATCGCCCTCTCCTCCCTGGACGCGCCGGGAGCATCGCGCCCGGGGGCGTCCGACGATCTCCTGCCGAGAAGTCGCAGCCGACCGGAGGCGCTGGTCTCTGCCGGACGAGGTCAAAGGCGTGGTCGTCAGGCCGGGGACGCGATACGGCGACCCCGCGACCGTCAACGATCTTGGTCGAGACGTTGCTCTGGGTCGATGCTATCACGCGTCCGCGACACCGATCCGGCGGCGGTCCCCGGGGCGGCTATGGCTTCGGGCGAGCGCGGAGCGGGAACGGGGGCCGCTTCGGCACGACCGGCGGGTTCTTCGCCAGCTCCGCGAGGACGATCTCGATCGCCTTCTCGAGCTGGGGGTCCTTGCCCGCGATCACGTCCTTCGGCGTCTGCTCCACCTCGACGTCGGGAGGCACGCCCTCGTTCTCGACGATGAAGCCGTCCTCGGTCCAGATGGCCAGGTTCGGTGCGGTGACCCGCCCGCCGTCCATCAGCACCGGGAAGCCGAGGATCCCGACGAGGCCGCCCCACGTGCGCTTGCCCACGAGGGGGCCGAGACCGAACTTCCGGAACATCCAGGGCAGCAGGTCGCCGCCCGAGCCTGCGGTCTCGTCGATCAGCATCGCCTTGGGCCCGTGGATCCCCGCGATCGGCGTCTTCAGGTCGGCCCCGTAGCGCATGGCCCAGTAGCTGACGACCGGCCGCCGCAGGATGTCGATGTAGTAGTCAGCCACGGAGCCCCCGCCGTTGTGCCGCTCGTCCACGATGACGGCCTGCCGGTCCGCCTGCGGGAAGAAGTAGCGCTTGAAGTAAGTGTGGCCGGCGTCGGCGGTGTTCGGGACGTAGACGTAGGCGACGCGTCCCTGGGTCGCCTCCGTGACGCGCTTCAGGTTCCCCTCGACCCAGTCCCGGTTGCGGAGCGCCCGCTCGTCCTCGAGGGGCACCACCTTCACCGTGCGCGAGCCCTTGCCGTCGGGCGTGGGGCCGACCGTGATCTCGACGATCCGGTTGGCCGTGCGCTCGAAGCGCTGGTAGATCTCGTCGGGGAAGCGGAGCTCCCTCCCCTCGACCGCGAGCAGGTACTCGCCCGCCTTCACGTCCACTCCCGGCTCCGTCAGCGGCGAGCGCAGGTCGGGGGTCCAGTTCAGGCCGCCGAAGACCTTCTTGAAGCGGTAGCGTCCGCTCGCCACCTCGTAGTCGGCCCCGAGCAGGCCTCCCGGGACCGTCTCCCCCTCGAACGCGCTGTCGCCCGGAGACTGGTAGGAGTGGCCGACCGAGAGCTCGCTGAGCATCCACTGGACGACCCGGAAGAGGTCGTTCCGCGTGGCGAGGTCGGGGAGGAAGGCCGCGTACTTCTTCCGCATGGCCGGCCAGTCGGCGCCGTGGAACCCGGGGTCGTAGAACCAGTCGCGGTTGATCCGCCACGCCTCGTCGAGCATCTGGGCCCACTCCGCGGGCGGGTCCACCCTGACCTGGATCCGGCCGACGTCGAGCTTGAACTTCGCGAGGTCGAGCTTGTCCGCCACGTCCACGAGGTGCCAGTCCTCCTTGAGCCGGACGAGGGCGCGCTTGGTGTCGGCCGACAGCGCGAAGCCGTCTGCCTTGTCGAGGAGCGTGTCCTCCTTCCGCTTCTCGAGGTCGTAGCGGTAGACGGCGGCGTCCGCGTCGGGGTCGGTGGAGGCGGCGCGCCGGTAGAAGAGCTGGCTGGCGGGACCGGGGGCGAGGTCGGCGTAGACCCCCGCCTTCATGGGCATGGCCAGGATCCGCTGGGAGAGGCCGTCGGCGTCGAACTTCACCTCGACCGGCTTCTTCTCCTCCTTCTTGGGCTCGTCCGCCTTCGCGTCCTTCCCCGCTGTCTTCGCAGCCTCTCCCGCCTTCGCGTCGGCGGCCGGCTTCTCCTCCTCTTTCGCCTTCTCCTCGTCGCTCTCCTTCGCGAGCGGCGAGGGGACGCCCTTCGCGAGCACCGCGACGTAGACCTGCTGCACGGTGCGCATGTCGGCGTTCGCCTGCGAGAACCAGTCGTTGACCGGGCCGGCGTCGGTCGACACGAGGAAGTAGAGGTACTTGCCGGAGGCGTCGAAGACCGGGCTCGTGGCGTCGGCGAGGCCGTCGCTCACCGGCCAGGACTTCCCGTCCGCCACCGAGTAGAGGAACAGCCGGTTGAAGTAGGTGTGAGTGTTCTGCGTGTAGGCGAGGAAGCGCGAGTCGGGCGACCACGCGTGGTCGAGGACGGGCACGGGGCCGTACAGCGGGTCGCTCGCCACGTTGGTCTGGGTGCCGGTCGCCACGTCGAGGATGAAGATCGTCCTGGAGTTGTCGGAGAGGCTGAGCTTCTTCGAGTCGGGCGACCACTTCGAGCTGGCGTAGAAGCCGGCGCCCTTCAGCGGAATCCTCCGGGCCACGCCCTTGCCGTCCTGGGGGGCGAGGACGAGCCCGTACTCGCCGCCCTCGTCGGAGAAGTACGCGATCCACTTCCCGTCGGGCGACCAGGCGGGCGAGCGATCGTGCACGCCCGGGGACTGAGTGAGGTTCCGGTCGTCTCCCTTCTCGCGGGGGATCGTCACGATCTCGCCCCGGAACTCGAGGGCCACCCGCGCGCCGGAGGGCGACAGGCTGCCCCCGCGGATCCACTTCGCACCCTTCGCCCAGCGGGGGCGCATCTCCACGAGGTCGGCGGCGACGCCGAGCTTCAGGCGGGTGGAGGCGCCCGTCGCGGGGTCGAGGAGGTGCACGTAGCCGGCCTGCTCGTAGGCGATCCGCCCGCCGCCCGCGGAGGCGCTCACGACCGGGAAGTCGGCGTGGGAGGTCAGGCGCGTCACGGCCTTCGTCGCCCGGTCGAAGGCATAGAGGTTGAACTCGCCGTCCCGGTCGGAGCGGAAGAAGAGCCGGTCGCCGACCCACATCGGGTCGGTGTCGTTGCAGCGGCCGGCCGGCTGGGGCACCGGCTCGACGGCGTAGGTCGCGTTGTCGAAGATCAGGATGCGCGCGGCCGTGCCACCCCGGTAGCGCTTCCACTGGTTGAAGGCTTCCGCCAGGGGCACGTAGGCCGTCGTCTTCCCGTCGGGCGAGATCTGCGCCTTGCTCGCGTTGGGGATCGGGAGCCGGGTCGGGAACCCGCCCTCGACGGGCACGGTGAAGAGCTGCGTGTACCGGCCCGTGTAGACCTCGCGCCCCGAGGAGAAGAGAACCGCCTTTCCGTCCGGCGTGAAGCCGAGAGCGGTGTCGTTCCCGGGGTGGTACGTCAGCCGCTTCGGCACGCCGCCGGCGGCCGGTACCACGTAGACGTCGGTGTTGCCCTCGTAGCGGCCGGTGAACGCCACGAGCGCTCCGTCCGGCGAGAACCGCGGCCCCGACTCGACGCCGGGGTGAGAGGTCAGGCGCCGGACGCCCGAGCCGTCCGGCCCCGCAACCCACAGGTCGTTCGCGTAGGCGAAGGCCACGAGACGCCCGCCCGTCGCCGGATCGGAGACGAGCCGTGTGTCGGTGATGTCGACGGCGCGGGCACCGGCGGGGGCCAGCAGGGCGACGGTCGCGAGCACGGCGAGCGTTGGGCGCATCTTTCTCCTCCAGGAGTCGAACCGGACGGGAGAGCGTGCCCCCAAGCCCCGCGCCGGTCAAGCTCGGCGCGAAAGTCCACCCGGGTTAGGATGGCGGCGGGCAATCCGACTCATGGCCTCTCCCACCACCAGCCGCCGCGCCGTCGCCGCCCTCTTCCTGGCCCGCCAGCACCTCGCGAGGCCGAGGACCCGGCGCCTCACCGCCTCCTCGCTGGTGGCGTTCGTGGAGGACGTGGGGGGGCTTCAGCTCGACTCCATCAACGTGGTGGAGCGCGGCCACCACCTGACGCTGTGGAGCCGCTTCGGGCCCTACGACCGCCGGACCGTGGACCGGATCGCCTACGGTCGGCGGCTCCTGTTCGAGTACTGGGCCCACGCCGCCTGCCTGGTGCCGGCGTCGCACTACCCGGCCTGGAGCCGGGCGATGATCGACTACTCCCTGCGCAGTCGGGCCTGGGGCGCCTGGCTCCTCAGGAACCGCCGCGTCCTGCGGGCGGTCGAGGACGCGATCGCCGCCAGCGGCCCGATGGGCAGCGCGGACTTCGAGCACCGGCGCGCCCCCGGCGCGGCCGGCGGCTGGTGGAACTGGAAGCCCGCCGCGCACGCCCTCGACTACCTGTGGATGAGCGGGCGCACGCTCGTCCACTCGCGGTCGCACTTCCGGAAGCGGTTCGACCTGGCCGAGCGGGTGATGACGGAGGCCGTCGCCCGGGAGCCCCTGACGCGGGAGGGATTCCGCCGGTGGCACCTGCGCCAGTCCCTGCGGGCCCTGGGGGCCGCCAGCGAAGCCGACCTGCGGATGTATCTCACCTACCCGCGGATGGCGGCCGGCGACCGGCGCCGTGCCCTGCGCGCCGCCCTGGACGCGGGTGAGGTGGTCGAGGTCGAGGTCGCAGGAGAGCGGGGCCGCTGGCTGGCGCTCGCCGAGGACCTGCCCGCCCTGGCCGCCGCCGACCGCAAGCGCCGCGCCGCCGCGGGCACCACCCTGCTGTCGCCCTTCGACTCGTTCCTCTGGCATCGCGACCGCACCCGTCGCCTGTTCGGCTACGACTACACGCTGGAGGTCTACACGCCGGGCCACCGGCGGGTGCACGGCTACTACTCGTTGCCGATCTTCCACGACGGCCACCTCGTCGGCCGACTCGATCCCAAGACCCACCGCGCCGAGAGGCGGCTCGAGGTCAAGGCCGTCCACTTCGAGCCGTGGTTCGCGAAGGGGGCGGCCCCACCCGCCGCCTCCTGGGGGGCCGTCGACCGCGACGCCGCCCTCGCCGGCATCGGCGAAGCCCTGCGCTCGCTGGCCGCTTTCGTCGGCGCCGAGAACGTCACCATCGGCCGCGTGGCGCCGGCGGCGCTGGCCCCGGCGCTCAGGCGCGCCGTCAAGAACTCAGCCTGAGGGTGAGCCGCCGCGTCGTCCTCGAGAAGGAGCTACGTTAGAATTCGGCCGTTGCCCCTCGAGCCCGGGACCCGCCTTGGAGTTCACGCGGTCGTGTCGCCCCTCGGCGCCGGGGGGATGGGTGAGGTCTGGCGCGCGACCGACACCCACCTGGGCCGCGACGTCGCGCTGAAGCTGCTGCCCCCGGCCTTCGCCGCCGACCCCGACCGTCTCGCCCGCTTCGAGCGCGAGGCAAGGGTCCTCGCCTCCCTCAACCACCCCGGTATCGCCCACCTCTACGGCTTCGAGAGCGTCGCCCTCGAGGACGGGACGACGGCCCACGTCCTCGTCATGGAGCTGGCCGAGGGTGAGGACCTCGCCGAGCGGCTGAAGCGCGGGCCGATACCCGTGGACGAGGCGATCCCGATCGCCCGGCAGATCGCCGAAGCGCTCGAGGAGGCCCACGAGAAGGGGATCGTCCACCGCGACCTCAAGCCCGCGAACGTCAAGCTGACGCCCGACGGCAAGGTCAAGGTCCTCGACTTCGGCCTCGCCAAGGCGTGGGAGGGACCGGGCGCCGCGTCGTCCGACCTGTCCCAGTCGCCCACGCTGGCCCACACGGGCACCGCCGCCGGCCTCATCCTCGGGACCGCCGCCTACATGTCGCCCGAGCAGGCCCGCGGGAAGGCGATCGACCGGCGCGCGGACATCTGGGCCTTCGGGGTCGTGCTCTTCGAGATGCTGACCGGCCGCAAGCTCTTCGAGGGCGAGACGGTGAGCGACGTGCTCGCCGCGGTCCTGACCCGCGAGCCGCAGTGGACGGCGCTGCCGGGGGAGACCCCGGCGGGCGTGCGCCGGCTGCTCGAGCGCTGCCTGGAGCGCGACCCGAAGCTGCGACTGCGCGACATCGGCGAGGCGCGGGTCCGCCTGCTCCCGGATCGCCTGGCGGAGGCTGAGACGGCGACCGCGACCCCTCCTTCGCGCGCGCCGCGCCTCCGGCGCGCCGCGCCGTGGCTGCTGGCCCTCGGCCTCGGCGTGGCGGCGCTCCTTCCCCGCGGGGGCGGGAGCGGTGAGCGGCCCGGCCCGGGGACGGTCCGCTTCTCTTTCGACGCCCGGGACGCGCTGCGGCCGGGGGTGGCGCTGTCGCCCGACGGCCGCGTCGCCGCCTTCAGCCAGGCGTACTCGTCGCAGAACGGCATCCTCGTCCGCCCGCTCGCGAGCCTCGAGGCCCGGCTCCTCCCGGGCACGGACCGGTCGAGTGGGTTCTTCTTCTCGCCGGACGGGAAGGAGATCGCCGCGCTCTTCGCCGGCCGCCTGTCGGCGGTGGACGTGGGCACGGGCGTCTCGCGCACGATCGCGACCCTGCCCGACGGACCGGGGCGGAGCGGGGCCTGGAGCCGCGACGGCGTCGTTCTCGTCTCGATCGACGGCGCGATCCACCGGGTGAAGGCCACGGGCGGGGCGCTCGCCCCCGTGCTCGCGCCGGAGAAGGACCGCTTCTCCTGGCACGGCTGGCCGTTCTTCCTCCCCGACGGGAAGCGCTTCCTCTTCACCTCCGAGATGCGGGAGGGAGGCGAGAACGTGCCGGTCGTCCAGGTCGCGGACCTCGCCGCTCCGGCCTCCGCGCGCGTCGTGCTGAAGCGCGCCATGCTGGTCGGGCTCGCCGACGGCCACCTCGTCTACGGGACGCCGGAGGGCCGGCTCGAGGCGGTGCCGGTCGATCCCGCCCGCCTCGAGCCGATCGGCGAGCCGCGGGTCCTGGCGCCGCAGGTGAGCAACGACACTCGCGGAGGGTTCGTCGCGGCCTCGGTCGCGGAAGGCGGCACCCTCGCCTACCGGCTGGGACGCGATCCCCAGAGCGAGTTCGTCTGGATGGACCGCTCGGGAAGGCGTCTGGGGCGGCTTGGCGACCCGGGGCCCTGGCACAACTTCGATCTCTCCCCGGACGGCACCCGCGTCATCGCCGCGACGCGGTGGCGCGGGGCGTCCTCCAGCCTGTTCATCCTGGACTCGACACGCGGCATCACGTCCCTGGCCCTCGACTCCCCGGACACCGCGAGCGACCCGACGTGGTCGCCGGACGCCACGCGCATCGCCTATCGGATGCGGGCCGCGCTGGTGGTGCGCGCCGCGCAGGGCGGCGAGGAGAAGGCCCTTGTGCGCGAGGCCGGCTACCCCGACTCGTGGAGCCGCGACGGGAAATGGCTCGCCTACGGCGCGCCGCGGCTCGGGCACTACGACCTCTTCGCGGTGGCCGTCGACGACCCCGCCCGCCCGCCCGTGCTCCTGGCCACGGGTGGCCCGCTGGCCGACGAGCCGCGCTTCTCGCCGGACGGCCGCTGGGTCGCGTACCACGCCACCGGGGCCGGCGGCGTCGAGCAGGTGAGCGTGATCCCGTTTCCGCCCACCGGCGAGCGCTGGCAGATCTCCGGGGACGGCGGCGTCCAGCCGCGGTGGGCGCCGGGCGGCGACGAGCTCTTCTACCTCGACCGGGCGGGACGGCTGGTGAGCGTCGCCATCCCCGGCAGCGATCCGCGACGCGCCGGCGTCCCCCGGCCGCTCTACGAAACGGGCCTCCAGGTCTCGAGCTCGTTCGACCAGTTCGCGGTGGGTCCGAAGGACCGCTTCCTGTTCCGGGTGCCGTTCGGGACCGACCCCGGCGTCCCCGTGCACGTGATCCTCGGGTGGTGATCCTCTCCGCCGGCGCACGCTGCCGGCTTCGACGCTAGCGGTAGCCGAGCAGGACCGCGATCGATAGCATGACCAGCGCGGTAGGGACGTAGAGGAAGACCGCGAACTTCGCCGTGTGGCGGACGTACTTGAAGAAGCCCACCCCCGCCATCGAGCAGATCGTGAAGGCGATGCCGTCCCACGGCATCCAGAAGTTGAAAGCACCCGTGGCGAGCTGGAACGCCAGGACCACGATCTGCTTCGAGAAGTGGAGCACGTCAGCGAGCGGGGCCAGGATCGGCATGAGGGTGGCGGCCGTGCCGGAGGCGCTGCCCAGCAGCGAGGCGGTCGCGGCGCTGATCGCGAACATCACGTACGCGATCACGTGCTCGGAGACGCCCCCCAGGTAGCCGGCGAGGTAGTTCAGGATCGTGTCCAGGATGCGGGCGTCGTTGAGGATGAAGTAGAGGATCTGGGCCGCGCTCATCATCACGACCGCGATCACCACGCTCTTCATCCCCTCGATGTTCTTCTCGATCATGGCCGCCACGGGGAGGCCGCCGGCCAGCGGGATCACGATCCCCATCCAGAAGAAGAGCGACCCGATCTCCCGGAAGCTCCAGTCATGCGCCATCAGGCCGTACATGAGGATCGCGAAGGCGAGGACGACCAGGCCCAGCGTCACCCCCCGGCGTGGGGTCATGCGGTAGTCCTCGGCCGTCGTCGAGCTCGTCTTCAGGCGCTCGCGGTTCAGGACGTCCTCGGCGAACGACAGGGACTGCGCGGGGTCCCTCCGGACCCGGGCGGCATAGCGCACGATCGCGATGCTCGTGACGGTCATGAAGACGACGAAGCAGACGACCCGGAACCCGGCGCCGCTGTAGAGGGGGACGCCGGCGATGGCCTGCCCGATCGCCACGTTGTAGGGGTTCGTGATGCCGCACGCGAACCCCACCGCCACGCTCCAGTAGAGGATGAAGACCCCCACCATCGAGTCGAAGCCCGTCCCGAGCATCAGGGGGGCGATGACGAGGACGAACGGCATGGCCTCCTCGTACATGCCGACGGTGGCGCTGGACAGGCCGATGGCGAAGACCATGACCGGGATGAAGCCGAGGCCCAGCCGCCCGGTCTTCCGGATGAGGAGGTGGATCCCGGCGTTGATCGCTCCGGTCGCGATGATGGCGGTCATCGCGCCGGCGGACAGCAGGATCAGGAAGGACCGCTCGGCGCCCTCCATCGCGCCGCGCATGAACACCGTCCACAGCTCCAGGAACCCCTGGGGTCTCGAGGGGACGGCGTGGAACGAACCCGGCACCACGATCAGGCGCTCGTGCCCCATGACGTTGATCGCCCGCCGCTCGAACTCCCCGCCGGGTATGAGGTAGGTGAGGATCGAGAAGCCCACGCACATCAGGAAGACGATGGTCAGCGGGTTGACCCGGCCCATGAAGTCGAAGAAGCGCTGGCGGGCGTCGCTCATCAGAACTCCTCGCGGAAGACCCGGGTCTTCACCTCCGGCAGCAGCCGCTCGAGGGTCTCGATCGCGGCCTCGGCCCGGCGCCGGTCGAACGCGGTGAGCAAGGCGCACGCCTCGGATTCCGCGAGGCCGGCCGCACGGGCTTCGACCCCGGGCAGGGTGGCGGAGGTCTCGGCCTCGAAGTCTCGCCACGTGGCGGTGATGAGGTCGATGCAGCGCGTGTAGCCGTAGTCGGCGAGCTTCGCCAGCTCGGTGAACAGCCAGTAGGCGGAGCGCGGGTCGTAGCCGGCGGTGGCCGTGGCGAAGTGAGGCTCGACCGTCTCGATCCCCAGGTGGAAGGGCACGTAGACACCGGTGAGGGAGGTCGACAGGCTGCACCACATCAGGTGCCCGACGTGCGGGGGGAGCTCGGGCCGCGGGACGAGGACCGTGCTCGCCTCCGTGTTCATGCGGGCGATCGTCCTCACGCCGGCCCGGAAGGGAGAGCCGTCGGGCCGAGTCTTGTGGAGAGGCGTTCCCTCGTAGACGTCCCGCAGGAAGCGCAGCAGGTCGGGAACGTCGACCGTCCCGAGGCCCGAGAGCCGGCCGTCGCAGGCACGGTGGCGGTCGAGGTTGTAGGCGTCTGCCTGGTTGTCGGGGGCGCCGTAGACGGCGGCGAAGTCGAACGGCCCGTCGCGGTAGAAGCCCCGCTCGCGCGCGTGCTCCACGAGCCTGGGCGAGAACATGAAGCTCTCGGGGTCGGCGAAGTCCACCTCGCGGATCCGGTAGCAGTTGGCCCGCATCGCGACCTCGTCCGGGTCGACCCTCTGCGCCGCCCACTGGCCGTCGCGGGCGAGCTCCACCCACCACGCGTCATGCGGGTCGGCCACGGCCACCATGGTCCCGGAGTCGTAGCTCAGGCCGTACCTGCCGCAGAGCTCGCCGACGAGCGCCGCCCCCTCGCGGGCCGAGCGGGCCCGCTCCAGCACCAGCTGCAGGAACTCGGTCCAGATGACGCCGCCGGGGACGAGGTCGTAGGCGCGGGCCTCCGGCACCCCGCGCATCAGGGCCATGTTGTTGGCGACGGCGACGCCGTGCTCGTTGATGCCGCTGGTGTGCTCGCCGGGATAGTGCCGCTTGTCGAAGATCCGGGTCCCGACGTAGCGGGCGAGGGTGGGCGGCTGCGCGAGAGCCCCCCCGGAGAAGAGCGGGTACTCCTCGCCGGCGGCGGAGGCGCGCCGGGGGCTGACCTCGACCCGGTGCGCGGAGTTGCGGCCCAGCTCCTCGCTGTGGGCGATCAGCACCGATCCGGTGGCGCTGCGGTTGCGGCCGACGACGACGGTCGTGCACATGGGCGGGCCGCGCCTATTCCCCGAAGAAGGCGTCGAGAAGGGGCAGGGTTCCCTCCTCGAGGCGGCGGTGGACGCACGACCCCGAGCCCTCGACCCGCCGCCAGCCGTGGGCGAGCAGCGCGTCGCAGTGGCACTCGTCTCTCACGCGGCCAAACGCTAGGGCCCCCTCGCGGGGATGTCAAACGAGGAGTCCGCCGGCCTCAGGCGACCCGGCGCCTCCTCAGCTCTGCGGTCCGGGCCTTCAGGCCGAGCAGGGCCACGCCCATGCGGCCGGCCGAGCCGGAGACTTCCCCTCGCCCGCTCCGGGCGGGTCTCGAGGGGCAGGGGCCCCTTCTGCTCTCGCCGGACCCTCTCCCACCGGCTGGTCGGCTGGTGTGGAGATCACTTCCGGGGTCTACAAGCCGAGGGATCCCCGAACAACGGCGTTGTACCAGGTCGTGCGCGACAACCTCGAGACGCTGTACGGGGCGATCGCGGATGGGGCGATCGCGGTGCGCATCCCCAAGCATGCGCGCAAGGAGCTGGAGGCCTACCTCGGTTGCGGGCTGCTCTGCCGAGGCTTTGCGCGCCTGAAGCGGCGGCGATCGTCGTGCGGACCGGCGGCTCCTGTCTTCTCCAATGACCGTCGTCGATAGCCGACCGGACCGCACACGGTGGTGGTCGGGCGCGCCGTGTCGACGGAAGGTGACTGGGGTAGAATCGCAGGCTGGTTCCCCCCACAAGGAGCGCATTGGGCCTGGACGTCGGAGACATCCTCGGCGCCTATCGCATCGTCGCCCCACTCGGCGCCGGAGGAATGGGCAAGGTGTGGCGGGCGACGGACGAGCGGCTCGGTCGCGACGTGGCCCTCAAGCTCCTGCCCGAGGCCCTCGCCGAAGACCCCGAGCGTGTGGCCCGCTTCGGGCGCGAGGCGAAGCTGCTCGCCTCGCTCAACCACCCCAACATCGCCCACGTCTACGGCTTCGAGACCGTCCCCCTCCCGGGCGGCTCGACGGCGCACCTGCTGGCCATGGAGCTGGTCGCCGGCGAGGACCTCGCCGAGCGGCTGAAGCGGGGGCCGCTGCCAGTACACGAAGCGATCGCTGTCGCCAAGCAGATCGCAGACGGCGTCGAGGCGGCGCACGAGAAGGGCATCGTCCACCGCGACCTGAAGCCCGCCAATGTCAAGCTGACGCCCGACGGCGAGGTTAAGGTGCTCGACTTCGGCCTCGCCAAGGCCTGGGAGGGCCCCGGCGCCGCTTCCTCTGACCTGTCGCAGTCCCCCACCCTCGCCCACACCGGGACCGCGGCCGGCCTCGTTCTCGGCACCGCCGCCTACATGTCTCCCGAGCAGGCACGCGGCCGGCCGGTCGACAAGCGAGCCGACGTCTGGGCCTTCGGCGTCGTGCTCTTCGAGATGCTCACGGGCCGGCGGCTCTTCGACGGCGAGACCGTCTCGGACGTCCTGGCCGCGGTCCTGACGCGCGAGCCCGACTGGCAAGCGCTGCCCGCCGACGCACCCGGCCGGGTTCGTGTCGCCCTCAGACGTTGCCTGCAGAAGGACGCGCGCCAACGCGTGCACGACATTGCGGATGTGCGCATCGAACTCGATGATGCCGCCAGCGACGTGAGTCCCGGTCTTGTCCCCGCGGTGCCATCGCGAGCTCACGGGTTGATGTTCCTGCTCCTGTCGCTTCTCGGGGGCGCAGCGATTGCCGGTCTTTCCTGGGTTGGCGCTCGAGCTTCACGCGAGACCCCCGCGCCCATCCACTTGAGCCTCACCTTGGAGAACCAGGCCACGTCGTCCACGCATCTCAACGCGAATCGCGAGCTGGTGATCTCTCCGGATGGCCAGAAGGTCGTCTACGTCGCGAGCCGCGGCGGAAAGCACCAGCTCCTTCTTCGCGCGCTCGGAGCGGCGGAAGGGCGACTGATCGACGGCTCGGAGGGTGCGACGACCGCCTTCTTCTCGAGCGACAGTGAATGGATAGCCTTTGGCACCGGATCTCTCTTGAAGAAGGTCGCCGTCAGCGGCGGCTCGCCGATCACGATCTGCGGTCTCTCCGGTACGGGGTTCTACGGAGGCGACTGGGGTGCGGACGACACGATCGTCTTCGTGCCCGACTACAACGGCGGCTTGTGGAGCGTGTCGTCCAGCGGCGGGACACCGCAACCACTTCTCAAGACCGACATCGAGAAGGACAGGGCGTCGTTCAGCGACCCTCAGGTTCTTCCCGGCGGCAAAGGGGTGCTCTTCACGCTGGCGTCCGGCCACGCCGTCACCGCCGACGATCAGGACGTTGCCGTCCTGGATCCCGGCGCAACGGAGCCTCGGGTCTTGATCCGAGGCGGCACTCATGCGCGGTATCTGCCGACCGGACACATCGTGTATGTGCACGCCGGCACGCTGCTGCTCGTCCCATTCGACCTGTCGAAGCTCGCCGTCACCGGCACGCCAGTTTCGGTGGTCAAAGGGCTCGCCAGGACGTGGAGCGGCGATTCCGACTACTCCATCTCCGACAATGGGACGTTGGTCTACGACCCTGACGCCGGTGTCAAGCCAGGCGGACTCCTCGTCATGGTCGATCGACGGGGAGAGGTCCGGCCGATCGCGGCGCGCGGCAACTACTCCGAGCTCTCCATCTCGCCCGATGGACGATCGCTGGCGGCGAGAGTGTTTGCCGTCAATGACGACATCTGGACCTACGACATCGCCAGCGGCGCGCCACTCCGGCTCACGTTCGAACCGCTCGACGAGATCTTTCCGCGCTGGACGGCGGACGGGAAGCGAATCGCGTTTGGCACGCGCACCGGAACGATCTTCTGGCAATCGTCGGACGGCGCAGGACAAAGAGAGACGCTCACACACGGTGAGTACCCCCGCTACCCGGTGTCGTTCTCGCGTGATGGCAAGAGCCTGGCCTTCGTCGAGATCCATCCGTCGCGACGGCGAGACATCTGGTTGATGCGGCTCGATGGCGACCGACAGCCTCAACCGCTGTTGACGACGGACGCCGATGAATCGGACGCGAAGATCTCACCCGACGGACAGTGGCTCGCGTATCTCTCCAACGAAACTGGACGAGACGAGCTCTTCCTTCGCCCGATGGGTTCACATGGCGGCCGAAAGCAGTTGTCGTCGGAAGGCGGAACGGCCCCGACCTGGGCGCCAAACGGTCGCGAGCTGTTCTTCGTAGAGGGCGACCAGCTTGCGGCGGTCACCCTGGACGGGCAGGGCAATCCCGCTGGACGGGAGCGGGTGCTTTTCCGCGCGCCCACATTCGAGGACCTTCAGTTCGATTCCGAGAATCCCATCTACGACGTGATGCCTGACGGCCAGCACTTCGTTCTCCTGCTGAGTCCACGGTTGTCGTTGCCCAAGCATTACGACGTGGTTCTGAATTGGTTTGAAGAGCTGAAAGGAAGGAACCAGTAGGAACGGCCCTCGGCGGCAGAGAGCTGGCGACAGCCCTCGGCCGGCGACGAGGGGGACTCCCGCCGGGATTGTCGAAGCTCAGAAACCCTTTGAGGGACCTCTCCCGGCGACCCGGACAGCCAACGTGAGCGCAAGAACGCAGGCGCCCGCTTCACCGAGGCCCGCGGCGGGGGCGGGACTCAGCCGGTGAGCGTCGAGCCCCGCCGCTCACCGGGGCGCGGTCCCCCGTACTGGAAGAGCCGCGTGCTCCGCCGCCAGGCGCTCGGTGACCAAGACCGCGGTCAGGGCCGCTGGGTGCAGGAGACCGTCTAGCCACGAGGTCGAGAATGCGGACGGGCCACGGGGCGGCGGCACTCTCGCTTCGGGCCTTTTCGTCGCGGCGCGAATGGGGGAAACTCTGAGGGAGCCATGTACTTCAAGTAGCTCTACACCGGGCGGCGGCCCCTGGAGGAAGCGGTGGACATTTTGGTGAAGCGAGGGGTGAGGACAGCGTCGGTCGCCGGCCTGGTGACCCTGCTGATTGGCCTGGGAGTGGCGCCGCGCGCCGTGGGCCAGACGCCCGCGAGCGAGACGGCGGAGCCGCGCGCCCTGCAGACCCTCGAGGCCGGCTGGCGGTTCGTGCAGGACGACGCGATGACCGACGAGGTGGCCCTTCTCGCTACGGGCGACGGCTGGACGGCCGTGAGCCTGCCGCACACCTGGAACGCGAACGACGCGGCCAGCACGCACGCCACCGTTCCCTACAAGAGGGGGCGCGGCTGGTACCGGCTCGCCTTCGACGCGCCGGCGCGAGGCGCCCGTCACTGGCTGCAGTTCGACGGCGCGAGCATGGTGGCCGACGTGTGGCTGAACGGCAGGAAGCTCGGCCGGCACAAGGGGGCGTTCACGGCCTTCCGCTTCGACGTGACGGACACTCTCAAGCGCACCGGAAACGTGCTCGTGGTGATGACGGACAACAGCGAGCCCAAGGACGAGGCGGACCTCACGGCCATTGCTCCGCTGCACGGCGACTTCAACCTGTCCGGGGGGCTCTACCGGAAGGTCGCGCTCGTCTCGACACGTTCCGCCGTGCACATCGCACTCGACGACCTCGGCGGCCCGGGCGTGTACGCACGCGCGACCTCGATCGCGGACCCCGCCACGGTGAGCGTCCGCGTGAAGCTGGCCAACGACGGACCCTCTGCCGGGGCCTATGTGGTCCGTGCCGTGCTGGCTGACGCGGCCGGCCGGGCCGCGGGCGAGGCGCGGACATCCGTCACCCTCTCCGCGAACGCGGCCGGCGAGGTGGTCCAGGATCTCGGCGTCACCGCACCGCACCTGTGGCAGGGGGTTCGCGACCCGTACCTGTACACCCTGCACGTCGAGGTGCTCGACGGTCGAGGTGCCGTCGTCGACCGCGTGTCGCAGCCGTTCGGGATCCGACAGATGACGTTCGATCCCGACCGCGGCTTCTTCCTGAACGGCAGCCCCCTGCCGCTGCGCGGCGTCGCGATGCACCAGGACTACCTCGGCAAGGGCTGGGCCATCACCGAGCGCGACACGGATGAGTCACTCGCGCTCGTGCGCGAGGTCGGGGCCAACACGCTCCGGCTGGCGCACTATCCCCACGCACCGCACACGCTGCAGCGGGCCGACGAGATGGGCCTGGTGGTGTGGGCCGAGGCGCCGTTCGTCGACGGAGTGCGCCTGTCGTGTGCCGATCAGCCCGCGACCGAGGAGTTCGTGGCGAACGTCGAGCAGCAGCTCCGGGAGTTGATCCGCCAGCAGTACAACCATGCGTCCATCGCGACCTGGTCCATCGGCAACGAGAACACCATGACCCAGGGGCGGTGCGGCGGAGGCGACAACGTGACGCCGGTGCTGCGCCGGCTGCAGGAGGTGGCGAAGGTCGAGGATCCCGGCCGCGCGACGACGCTGGCCGACCTCAGCCTGGGCGGCCAGGGCGAAGGGAAGATCCGGGTCAGTGGCATCACCGACGTGTGGGCGCTGAACCGCTACTACATGTGGTACTACGGCGACGTCCTTGGCCTGGTGCGCGACCTCGACGGCATCCACGCGAAATACCCGCGGCAGCCGGTCGGGGTCAGCGAGTACGGCGCCGGAGCCGCGCTCGGCGATCACACCGACAACGTGCTGGGCGGACCGCCGACGCCGTTCGGGATTCCCGGCGCCCGGGCGTACCAGCCCGAGGAGTACGCAGCGCACGTGCACGAGCGCATCTACGAGGTGCTGGCGTCCCGCCCGTTCGTCTGGGGCACGTACGTCTGGGCCATGTTCGATTTCGGGTCGGGAATCCGAAACGAAGGAGACCTGCGGGGCGTCAACACGAAGGGCCTGGTCACCTTCGACCGCAAGACGCGCAAGGACCCGTTCTACTTCTACAAGGCGAACTGGAGCGCCGAGCCCGTCACTCACATCGTGGGGCGCCGCTACGCCGATCGGGCGTACGCGACGACCGACGTCAAGGTCTACAGCAACGCCGACGCGGTGGCCCTTCTCGTGAACGGCGCACCCGCCGGAACGCTGACCAGCTCCGAGTGTCCCTTCAGGACGTGCGTGTTCCGCAGCGTCGCCCTCGGGCCGGGCAGGAACGTCGTCGTGGCCCGCGGCATCGGCGGGGCAGCGGCGAGCTCCGACGAGGTGGAGTGGACCTCGCCCAGCGGCACGGACGTGAACGTCGCCGCGGGCCAGATCGCCACCGGCCTCAGGACGTCCGACGGCAGGAGGTACGGGTCCGACAACTTCTTCACCGGAGGTGAGGGCCGCAAGGTCGTGCAGCGGGCGTTCCGCGCGGCCGGAGACGTCACCCCGATCAGGGGGCTGGCGGCTCCTGCCGACGAGCAGCTCTACGCGACGTATCGGGCGGGGCGGTTCCGGTACGACATCCCGCTGCCGAACGGCGACTACCGGGTGGTCCTCGGCTTCGTCGAGCCGTCGGCGACGACCAAGGTCTCCGAGCGCGTCTTCGACGTGGAAGCCAACGGCACGAAGGTGATCGCGGGCCTCGACGTGCTGCGCGAGTCGGGCGCCTACCGCACGGTGCTGACGCGGACCCTGCGGGTCGGAGTTTCGGAGGGTCGGTTGGCGCTTTCATTCACGCCGACGACAGGGGAGGCGCTGGTCTCGACCATCACCATCACGAAGGAGTGACCAGGCTGGTGAGTCCCCGGGGCGAGTAGGCGGTCCTCGAGCGCGTAGTCGACCGCCCGGCGGGGCTGCACCAGGTATCACTCGAAGCCCTTCCGCAGGGCCTCCTCGAGAGCGATGGGCGCCAGCACGTCGTCCGGGGCGAGGGCGTCCGTCTCCCGGCGATCGAGCCCGCTCCCGTAGGCCACGATGCTCGACATCCCGATCCGCTGGACCTACCGAGACCCCACTCACCGGATCAGGCCCGCTTTCGATTCATCGGCTACGAGCCACTAGGGGCCGAAGAAGGCGTCGAGCACCGAGAGGTAGAGCGAGACCCGGTCCGGCAGGGGCGGGGTGGTCTCGGAGCGCAGGACGATCTCCGTCGTGAGCACCGGGGAGCACGCGCGCTGCTTCGCGAGCAGCTCGTCGATCGAGCCGTCCTCGGTGTCCACGATGACCCCGTCGACCAGCCGCTCCCCGAACCGTGTGACGCCTTCCTTGACGAGCGGTAGAGGGCCCTGTTCGAGGCAGCGGTGGACACGGCGGGTGACGGGGTGCGCGAGGCCGCCGACGCCGGAGACGTACAGATACGACCCCGCGCCCTCGAGGTGGTAGTCCGGGGCCTCGTAGACCGGGTCCTCGTGCAGGTCGAGCACGGCGGCGCCGGGGTTGATCCGGACCGCGTCCAGGACGAAGCCCGTGATCGCGGCGGCCTCCGGACATGCCGGCGCCGCGGCGCGGCCCAGCCGGTGGTCGCTGTCCGACACGCTCTGGCCGCTCGGTCCGTAGCGGACGTGGCGCGAGTAGCCCCACGGGTTCAGCAGCGGGAGGAGCAGGATGCCGAGGCTCGGGCCCAGCTCCGCCAGCCGCTCCACGTAGTGGGCGAGGGCGATCGCCCCCGCCGGCTCACGGCCGTGGATGCCGCCAATGAGGACGCGGTCGACGCTCGTGGCGTTGAGCCAGGCGAGGATCGGCAGGGACTCCCCGCGCTCCGTGGCCTGGGCCGCGATCTCGACCCGCCGCCAGCCGTGGGCGAGGAGGGCGTCACACCGTGAGTGGATGTCCGCGATCGCCGGGCGGCCGTCGCCGACGCGCGGTGCGGCGCGGTACTCGTCTTCCACGCGACGAAACGCTAGGGCCCCCCGGCGGGGAAGTCAAACCCCGGCCTCCCCGGGCTCGAGGGAGCGCACGAGGCCGCCCCAGCGGCGGTCCAGGCGGAAGCCGGGGACGGACGGGTACGGCCCCGGGTCGATGTGGGTGTGGACGGCCGCGTAGCCGGAGCTCGCCAGCCGCGCGCAGAAGTCCTCGACCAGCGGACCCGCGAGGTTGCGCGCGCGCACGGAGGGGGCGAGGACGATCCCCTCGACGTGGGCGACGCGCGGGCCGGCGGGCCGCCACGTGATCCCCCCGACCACGCGGTCCTCCGCGTCGAGCAACACCAGGTGCCGCGGGGCGCCGCCCGGGTGCAGGCCCGACTCGGAGAGCAGGCGGTGGAGCCGGCCGATCTCCGCCGGCCCCGCGGGCTCGCGCACCGCGTATCGCCGGCCTCCGCTGTCCACCACGTGCGAGAGCACGAAGGCCCGCGCCTGGCCCGGTGCCGCCGCCACCTCGGCCTCCTGCAAGGTCGCCGCTCCGGGGAAGACGAGCTCGCCGAAGGCCCGCCGGTCCTCGGCGCCGGCGAGGGCGGCCTGCACTTCCGAGAGCTCGACGAGGCGCCAGGCGGGCTCGCCCGGCCGCGCGAAGAGCCGCGCCAGCAGCCGGTCGAAGGCGTCGCGAGCCGCGGCCGGCGCGTCGGCGAAGTAGGTGTGACGGTACAGGTGGTAGCGGGCGATCTCGCCGTGCGTCTCCAGCGCGTGGAGCCGCAGCATCTGGGCCGCCAGCTGGCGGCGCACGGCCGCGGTCGCCCGCGGGTTGGCGCCGCGCCAGCGCGCGTACCGGGCGATCGCCGCCTCGAGGGCGAGGGGCGGCCGGTAGCTGCGGCGGAGCCCGTCGCGGAAGGCACGCAGGCGCTCCGTGTCGAGCGACCCTTGCCCTTCGGCCAGAAGCTCGTCGAGGAAGCGGAGCGCGCCCTCGAGGCCGAGGCCCTCGACCGCGGCCTCGCCGATCCACAGCGGGTCGATCCGCGCGCGCAGGACCGGGTAGTGCCCCGCCACCTCCTCGAAGAAGTGGCGGCGCATCGGCTCGACGAGCGAGACGGGCCCCTCGTAGCGGCGCCAGCCGGCGAGGGAGAGGATGCGCACGTTCGACCGGTAGTCGGCCTCGGGGACGGCGACGTTCGTCGGGACGATCAGCCCCGGCACGATCCTCCCCTCGCTCACCCGCCAGCCGGCGAAGAAGGCGGCCAGGCCGCGGACGAAGAGGGACCGCCACGTTTCGCCGGACGGCCCGTCGCCCGGGTCGCGGGCCTCGGCCAGCGGCCGCAGCTTCTCCCAGACGGTGAGCCCTCCGACGAAAGCGGTGGACAGGACGCCGAGGTCGCCCCGCACGCAGCCGAAGCGCGGCACGACGCCCGGCCCCTCCGGCGGGTCGCCGAGCGCCGTCATCCAGAGCATCGTGTCCTCGACCGCGGTCTCCCCCACGTCCCCGCGCAGCGAGAGGAGAAGGTTGCGGTGGCGCCCCTCGGCGTCGTCGAAGCTGGCGCGGTAGAGCCGGTGGCGGTGCGTCGTGGCGAGCGGCGAAACGAAGACACCGCCGGTCCCGATGCCGCTGGAAGGCGTCTCCGCTTCGTCGAAGGCCAGGGCCACGGACTGGGCCAGGAAGGAGGGGTCGGCGACCACCGCCGAGAGGCGGTCGGCCTCGTCCTCGGGAACCTGCCCGTGGAGCCCCGGCGGCCTCGCCGGCGCTCGATAACGCGCGCGGCACCAGACCGCGAGCAGGCCGAGCTCGTCCCGGGCGGCGGCCGCGAGGGCGGGCTCCGCGTCGAACAGGGCCCACGCGGCGAGCTCCGCGCGAACGGGCACGAGGTGGGCCGGGTTGAGGCGCGCCGAGCGGGAGAGGAGCGAGAGCACGTCGCGGAAGGTCTCCCGAACGGCCGGCGAGGCGGGCCAGGCGAGGTCCTGGCGATAGCCCAGGAGACGGCGGCGGAGCGCCCCGAGGTGCTGCGTGTCGGGGCGCGCGCGGGCGATCGCGTCGACGCTCGCCTCGGTGAGGAAGATCCGCCCGGACAGGACGAAGGACGCGAGCAGCTCGCCGTAGCCGGGGATCGACTCGTCCAGGAGCAGCGTGCGGTACGCGAGGCAGCGCACCTCGAGGTCGGGGTGCCACGCCAGGGTCTCGAGCCGCCGTCTCACGAGCCAGGCGAGGCGGGGCTCGGCACGGGACAGGAGCTCGGCCAGCCGGCCGACCGCCTCGAGCGCCTCGGGCCCGTCGGCGAAGAGCGCGCGGGCGCTCGTCTCGTGCGCCTCGCGCAGGGCCGCGTCGCGCAGCGGTGTCGCCGGCTCCGGGCCGGGGAGGGGCGAAGGCCCCCTCGTGGCGGGCAGCCGCACCTGCGGCGAGATGCGCCCGAGCGGCACGTCCCAGCCGTCCTTGCACGGCGCGAACGCGCGCAGCGACGGGTTCCCGGCCCAGAGGAGGGGCTGGCGGCAGAAGAGGCCGAGGTCCACGACCTCCCCGCCGCACGCCGTACTCGAGGTCCCCGACCCGCGCCCGGCCCGGCTCGGCGCCACCGGCCACCGCCAGCACACGGCCCGAGCGCTTCTCCAGGAGGCCGCCGGGGTGCGCCACGACGTCGGCCTCGAGGAGCCCCAGGTCCCGGAAGAGCCAGCGCGGCAGCCGCGCGCGCACCCGGCCGCAGGGGATCTCCACCGCGTCGCGAGCGGTAGAGCGTCTCGATGACCGCGGCGAAGCCCCTCTCGATCTCCTTGCGCCGGTACGTGCCCTTCGGGGTCAGCTCGCGCTCGGGGTCGAAGTCGCGGTCGAGGAGGGCGAAGCAGACCACGCGCTCGGGGGTCGCCACGTCGCGGTTGACGGCGGCGACGAGCTGGCGAGAAGTAGGCCTCCTCCGCCTCGGGCGTGGCGCCGGCGATCGCCGGGTCGGAGCGATCGGGCACGATCAGCAGGGCGTTGTAGTCCCGCCCGTCGCCCACGAGGAAGGCCCGCTTGACGCCCGGCACGTCGGCGAACCTCCGCTCCACGCGCCGCGGCGCGACCGTCTGGCCGCGCGTGTTCTTGTAGATGTCCTTGACGCGGTCGACGATCTCGAGGTGCCCGCTCGGCCGTGCGCACTGGAAGATGTCGCCGGTGGCGAGCCACCGCGTCTCGCCCGGCGCCGGCGAGCCGGCGGTCCTCCTCGAGGTAGCGGCGCCACGTAGGGCCCGGCGATCTGCAGCTCGCCGATGCGGCGAAAGCCGCGCCTCGCATCCCGGGCAGCGGCACGCCCACCGATGTCGTCCTCGTACTCGCCCGGCGGGGTCATCGTGATCCCGCCGGTCGCCTCGGTCATCCCGAAGCCGCTGCACGAGCTCGACGCCGTGGCGCTGGAAGAAGCGGAAGACCGGAGGCGTCGAGGTGGCCGGCGGCCGACAGCCCCCAGCGCAGGCGGTCGCCGACGACCGCGCGGAGCGCCGCTCGTCGGGCCCTCGCGCGTCCGCTTCGAGGCAGTGCGTCGCGCAGCTGCGCCCAGCGCGCGGGATGCCGACGAGGCCGGTGGGCCGCACCTCGGGCAGGGCGCGGGCCAGCGTGTCGAACGAGGGGTTGCCGGCGAAGACGTAGGTGCCCCCCCAGAAGAGCATGCCCATCATCTCGAGGTAGCGGCCGAAGGTGTGGAAGAGGGGCAGGTAGCAGAGCAGCACCTCGCCCTCGCCCACCCCGGGGAGCGCGGCCGCGCGGGCGAAGCGCTTCGTCACCAGGGTGAGGCCGGTGTGCACGACGCCCTTCGGCAGCCCGGTGCTGCCGGAGGTGAACATGACCGTCGCGGGCTCGTCGAGGGCCGGCGGCTCGCGGCCTTCGAGGGCCCTCGCCACCTGGGCCGGGGCGAGGCCGGCCAGCGCCTCCGCGAGCCGCGCCTCCGCCGAGCCCCGCAGGGGGGCCGCGGGGTCCAGCACGAACGAGCGATGGAGCGGCGCCCCGGGGGCGCCGTCGGCCCGCGCGCGCAGGTCGTCCGTCTCCGCCACGACGACGTTGACGCGCAGTCGGTCGAGGACGAAGCCGAGCGCCTCGGGGTCGATCTCGGGGTTGAGGGGCGTGACGGGAATGCCGTGCACGAGGCAGGCGAGGTCGGCGCAGGCGCCGTCGAGGCCGTTCGCCGAGAGGATCGCCACCCGGGGCTTCCCCCTCTGCGCCCGGAGGAAGAGCGCGGCGGTCCTCTCCAGGCGCCGCGCGACCGCCTCGTAGCTCCAGGCGGGCGCCCCCGGCGACGGCGACTCGACGAACAGGGTGCGGCCGGGGTGCTCGCGCACGCGCTGAGCGAGCATCGTGGCGAGCGTGTAGCGGGAGGCCCGGACCGCCGCGAAGGCCGCCTCGGCCCAGCGGTGGCGGTCGGCGCGGGCCGGGAGGGACTGCAGGAAGCGCGGCCGCCGCGTCGTGTCGAGGAAGCGGTGCCAGAGGGCGGCCCGCGTCCCCCGCTGCGCGCTGTCGGCGGCCCCGAGGAGGGCCATCGCCGCTTCCGTCCGCCCCTCGGGGCGCTCCGCGCGCTCGTCCCACTCGTCGAGGACGGCCTGGAGCGCGCGCATCGGGCCCATTCTTCCCCGAGCGGGGCCCTTCCGTCGACCTCAGGCGGCCCGGCGCCTCGGCGCCGATCCGGACGTCCCTGGCGACCCCGAGAGCAACCTCGCCGCCTCCGCCGTCTCGGGCCAGACGCCACCGGCGGGGCCGCAGTGGATGAGTCGGCTCGCGCCCCTCGAGCCGCATGACCTGGCTTACGACAAGCCACTGTGCGCGTCGCTTGATGGGTTCACGTTGCACGCGGCCACGCGGGCGGGCGCTCTTCACCCGGCGGGCCGGGAGGCGCTCCTGCGCTACGTGCTGCGCCCGCCAATCGCCCAGGAGCGCCTCGAGCCGCGCCCCGACGGTCTGGTGCGCATCTCCCTGAAGAAGGCGTACACCGACGGGACGGTCGCGGTCGACATGGACCCGCTGTCGCTGCTGTGTCGGCTGGCCACCAGCGTGCCTCCGCCACGCTTGCACACCGTGCGCTACGCGGGCGTTCTCGCGGCGTCGAGCTCGTGGAGGCCCCGTATCGCGCCGAAGCCGCCCACGCAGGAGCCGGCCGCAGCGAGCGCCGAGCCCGACCGGACGGGGCCGGCCGGCGGATACCGCCCGTGGGCGGAGCTCCTGGCGCGCACCTTCGCCGTGGACGTGCTCGCCTGCCCCAAGTGCCACGGGCGGATGAGGCTGCTCGCCATGGTGCAAGAACCGGCAAACGTCGCCCGCTTCCTGGCCGCGATGGGCGAGGCGACCGAGCTGCCCCGCCGCTCACCGGGGCGCGGTCCCCCGTACTGGAAGAGCCGCGTGCTCCGCCGCCAGGCGCTCGGTGACGAAGACCTCGGTCAGGGCCGCTGGGTGCAGGAGACCGCCTAGCCACGAGGTCGAGAATGCGGACGGGCCACGGGGCGGCGGAGCCTGCGCCTCGAGCCGGATCGAGGCCACGGGCATTCTCCCGTGAAGGCCCAGCGAGCCAGTCCAGGGCCCGCCGGGATCAGTGAGCGCCCGCAATGAGCCGCCCCGAGGAGGGTTGCCAAAGAGCGGACCGCCCTTGTATTACCTACGCGCTTGGGGCTTTTTGTTGAGCGAGCTTGACGGAGGCGAGGCGTGTGCGGATCTTCTGTGCATGGCGAAGACCTTCCGCCCGTACGAGCCCGATCAGCTCCTTCTCTTGCCACCCGCGATCGGGGACTGGGTGCCTGAGGGCCACCTGGCTCGTTTCGTGAGCGAGCTGGTGGAGGGGCTGGATCTGGGGGCGATCGAGGACACCTACGAGGAGGAGCGTGGGTACCCTCCGTACCACCCGCGGATGATGGTGAAGGTGCTGCTGTACGCGTATGCGACGGGGATCTACTCTTCGCGACGGATCGCGCGGGGTCTGGTCGACAGCGTGGCGTTGAGGTACCTGGCGGCGGGGAACGAGCCGGACTTCCGGACGATCAGCGACTTTCGCAAGCGTCACGGGGAGGCGCTGAGGGGGCTGTTTGGGCAGGTGCTCCGGCTGTGCCGGCGAGCGGGTCTGGTGAAGCTGGGGCACGTGGCGGTGGACGGGACGAAGATCAAGGCGAATGCATCGAAGCACAAGGCGATGAGTTATGGGCGGATGAAGGACGCGGAGGCTCGATTGCAGGGGGAGGTGGACGAGCTTTTGCGGCGTGCGGAGGAGACGGACGAGCGCGAGGACCGAGAGTACGGGAAGGCTCCGGAGCGGCGCAAGCATTCCGATCCGCTTCCCCCCGCGCCAAGGGGGCGGATCCCCACCAAGCTGACGCTCAAGGAGCGCATGAGGCGCAAGCTCCAAACGCTGAGAGGACGGGCGGCCTACGCGAAACGCCAGGTTCTTCCCGAGCCGGTCTTCGGTCAGATCAAGCAAGCGAGGTCCTTCCGACAATTCCTTCGGCGGGGCCTCGAGGCAGTCGGCGAGGAGTGGGCGCTGGTGTGCACCACCCACAACATCCTCAAGCTGTACGGAGTCAGAGCATGAAGGAGACGCCGCCGTCGCCTCGCCCCACAAACGCCAGTCGACTGGCGTCACCCCGGATAGCCTCGGCGGGACCGCTGACCGCCGCCAGCTCAACCCGTCTCCGGCCGATTAGCCGGACACGCTCCTAGCGCAGGTAGCCCAGCGCCTTCAGGCTCTCCTCGGTCTCGGGGTCGAGCGCCACGAGGCCACGGTCGGGGTTGGCGACGACGAGCCAGATCGAGACCCCGGAGGCCGCGGACGACGGGGGGGCGAACGGAGTGCCGAGCGCTTCGACGTCGGGGACGAGGAACGGGAGCGTCCGGGCGGGCTTTCCCTCCGCGGCCACGCGGATCTCCGAGGGCCGCAGACGCCGCCCGCTGCGGGTCCCGTCGACCCAGACCGGGGCGCCGTACGGCCGCACCTCGAACTCGACCTCGGCGGGGCGCGGGCGGCGAGCATCCGGCCGGATGCGCAGGACCAGCTCGTGGCCCTCGTCCGCGACTCGAGCATCCTCCGTTGCGGGGAGCCCCACGCGATCGACGACTTCGATCCAACCCGTCGTGCGCAGCCGCAGGTCGTAGTCGGCGGCCCCCTCCACCCGCACACGATGGTGCAGCCCCGACGTCAGCGCGGTCTCGGCCACGCGCTTCAGGGCCTGTGCCTCCGGGCTCCCCTGTGCGTCACCCGTTTGCCTCTCCCCGGGATCGCGGCGGAGGTCGAAGAAGAGCTCGACAGCCGTGGGATGGAAGAACCGCACGTACTTGGCCTCGCTCGTGCGGGCGCCGTAGGCCACGGTCTCGAAGAACGTCGTCTCGAAGACCGTCGGCCGCTCGGGCCCCGTGGCGGCGAAGCTCTCCTCGAGGGGGCGGCCCGCGATCCCGCCTGGCACGGCCAGGCCCTGGCTCTTCAGGATCGTCGGCAGGACGTCCACGAGCTGGACCTGCCGCGCCACGCGCCGCCCGGCCTCGCGGCGCCGCGGGTACTTGACGACGAGGGGGACCCGCACCAGCTCGTCAAAGAGCGTGGGGCCGTGCTCCCACCCGCCGTGGTCGAGGAACTCCTCCCCGTGGTCCGACAGGAACACGATCGTCGCCCGGTCGTAGAGCCCCCGCTCCCGCAGCGCCCGGACGAAGCGGCCGAACTCCCGGTCGCCGTACGCGACCGCGCCGTCGTACCGGCCAATGATGCGGTCGAGGTCGGCCGGCTCCACGTAGTCGCGTGGTCCTGTGGCTTCGCGCCCCGGGGCGGGGTAGGGAGGGAACCGCCGGTCGAACGGGGACGGCGGCCGGTAGGGCTCGTGCGCGTCCATCGTGTGCACGTAGAGGAACGTGGGCTGGCCGCGGCGCGCGTCGAGGAACGCGAGCGCGGCATCCACCGCCTCCTCGGCCCGCAGGCTCGGCGGATGGACCTCGAAGTGGTCGAAGCCCTGGTCGAAGTGCATGTCCCTGGCCCCGACGTGCGGGTTCGCGACCACCGCCCCCGTCCCGTACCCGCGCTCGCGCAGCCTCTCGGCGAGCGTGACGAGGGCGCGGTCGAGCGGGATGCGGAAGAGGACGCACCCGTGCTCCCGCGGCAGGAGGGACGTGAAGAGCGAGGCCACGGAGGGCTTCGTCCACGGCGCGGCCGCGATCGCCTGGTCGAAGACGACCGCATCCTGCGCGAACCGCGTGAGCTCGGGCGTCGTGTCGCGGGCGTACCCGTAGAGCGACAGGTGGTTGGCGCGCAGGGCGTCGACGAGGTAGACGACCACCAGCGGGGCCCCGGCGTCGCGTGACGTCGCGATGGTCGGCGTCCCCCAGAAAGCGCGGTCGCGGGCGTCCGACTTCTCGAAGCCCCGCGTCTCCAGGACGATCTCCACGCCCCTGCCGGCGTGCCTGGACAGGTCCGCCTCGAGGGGTACCCAGCCGCGGTCGCTGTCGCGGTTCGCAGGGTCTACGAGGCGCGAGATCACGGTCTGCTCGCGCCCGCGGTGGCGCACGTTCACGACGAACTCGACCGCGCTCGCTTCGTGGTACCGGCCGGGCATGCCCGCGGCGAGCACGAGGCGGCCGTCCGCGGGTACGTCCGTGACGAAGACGAACCGGCTCGGCGGAGCCGCGGGCAGTGAGGCCCGCACCACGTTGCGGATGCGCCGGGGCTTGCCGACGTTCGCCCGCACCTCGTCCGGGTCCAACCCGCCCGCCCACCCCTCGGCGAGGCGCGCCCGGCTGGAGCGTATGAGGTCGATCCCCGCCGGCCGCTCCGTGCAGGCCGCGGCCGCGATCACGCTCGCCGCGGCGACGCACGCGCGGCACACCCTGGCCCTGGACTGGCGCACAAACCCCATCAGCGATCGCGACGTCGCGAGTCCCCGCGCCCCGAGCCCCTCGTCGAGCCCCCACGACGACCGGCTGACGCGCCCTAGAGTCTCAGCTTAGCACCCTCTACCCGGCGCGGATGGCGTCGACGGGGGTGAGACGGGAGGCGCGCAGGGCGGGGTAGACGCCGGCGGCGAGGCCGATCACGATCGCGAAGGCGGCGGCGAGGAAGAGGCCCAGGGGGGAGACCGGGAGGCCGTCGGGGAAGGCCTGGCCGGCCATGATCGTGATGCCGTAGCCGAGGGCCGCCCCGACCAGGCCGCCCACGAGCGAGAGCGACACCGACTCGATCAGGAACTGGCCGAAGATCTCGGGGTCGGTGGCCCCGATCGCCTTGCGGAGCCCGATCTCGTAGGTGCGCTCGGAGATCGAGATCTGCATGACCGAGAAGATCCCGATCCCGCCCACCCGAGGAGCGAGATCGTCCCGCAGGTGAGGAAGGTGATGTCGTAGATCTTCCCCTGCTCGTCCATCTGCTGCATGAAGGCCTTGCGGTTGAAGACCTGGAAGTCCTCCACCCCGCCGTGGGCTCGGCGGAGGATGGCCGTGACCTCGTCGGTGGCCTTCTCCATGTCCTTCACGTCCCGGACCTGGACGTTGATGTAGGCCACCTTCTGGTTCTCCCGGTCGCCCACCATTCGCGTGATGACCGAGGTGACCGGCACGAACATCATCTCGTTCATCCACTCGAGGGCGTTGCGGTTGGCGGCGTTCCAGTAGAACTCCTTCCGCTCCATGACCCCCCACCACCGTGTAGCGGTCGGCCCCGATGCTGATCAGCTGGCCGACCGCGGGACGGCCGCCGAACAGCTGCTCCCGACGGGTCGAGCCGCGCGCTCGTCCCACTCGTCGAGGACGGCCTGGAGAGCGCGCATCGGGCCCATTCTTCCCCGAGCGGGGCCCGGCGTCGACCTCAGGCGGCCCGGCGCCTCGTCAGCAGGTCGGCGATCCTGGCCTTCAGGTCGAGCAGGGCCACGCCCACGCGGCCGGCGGACCCGAAGATCTCGCTCCAGGGGCGATGGCGCACCAGGTGGTTCAGGAACACCCGGGTGTTGCGGGTCTGCTCCTCCTCGTGGACGCTCCGGGTCTCGGGCGTCTCCGGCTCGAAGTGGCACACCGGGTCCTCGGCCAGGTAGTCGCCGGTGTGGTAGTACGCCAGGGACCGGCAGCCGCGGCAGGAATCGCCGTAGCGGCAGCGCGAGCACTTGCCCTTGACCGGACGCTCGCCGCGCAGCGTGAGCAGGATCTCCGACTCCTCGAAGATGCGGGACAGGGGCTGCTCCCGCACGTTGCCGCACAGCACGGGGGTGTCGAGGAGGTGGACGCAGGGCGCCACGTCGCCCTGGGCGTTGATGCCGATGAACGTGCGGCCGGCCTGGCAGCCCAGGTTCCCCAGGGAGAGCTTCTGGCCGACCAGGCTCAGGTGGGTGGCGTCCGGGGCGGCAAAGAAGGGCGTGTAGCTGACGTAGCTCAGCGGGTTCCGGCGGAGGACCGGCGAGATGCGCTGCTCCATGTCGTTCCGGTCGAAGCAGAGGTGACGGGCGGTGGCGGCGGCGCCACGCGGGACGAAGGGCGAACGGATGACCGGGATCTTGCGCTCGGCCAGCCAGTCGAACGTGGCCCCGAGCGTCTCCAGGTTGAGCCGGGAGACGGTGACCAGGACGAAGTAGGGCACGTCGCTCTCGTCGCAGAGCCGGATGAGCCTCTCGAGGTGGGCCTGCCCACCCGCGCGGCACCTCTCCTGGATGCCGGTGTCCACGGAATCCAGCGAGAAGCCCATGGTGAGGCGCCCGGCGGCGGCGGCTCTTCAGCTCCCGGAGCTTCGTGGCGTCGAGCCCGGCGCCGCTCGTATTGACGAACGACCAGAGGCCGTTCCCGGCGTTGTGCTCGATGAGCTCCAGGTGATCCGGCCTCTGCAGGATCTCGCCCCCGGAGAACGACACCGCGCCTTTCGAGCAGATCTGCGCGAGCTCGTCGAGGACGAGGTGCTTGGCCTCCGACGTGGTGAGCTCCGGCCTCGACGCCGGCCGACCCCAGCCGCGTCATGCAGTTGGGACAGCCCTGGTCGCACCGCCGTGTCGTCTCGAAGTAGCACAGGAAGAAGTCGGGCTTTTTCATGACGCACCGGGAGGGTGCAACCGGCATGCCGGGGTCTCAACCCGTTATCTGTCTTGAATTTGGCCTCGCCGTGGCCCGCCTTGCCCGAGGCGTCCCGGCCTGCTGTCCTACAACCGGACAGGGTCTAGGCCGTCATGTCGACGCTGCGCTTGGTGACGATTCCGGCAGTGCACCCTCCCTTCGCCAGAAGCGCTGCGCCAGGGACCAGGCCAGCGCCGGGAGTGCTACCGCGAGCCCCGCATGAGGGAAGTAGCTGTAGCGCATGAAGAGCCGGTCGTCGAGGATCACGAAGGGGGCGGCGGCCAGCAGGTACCACCCAAGGCCGAAGACCGCCAGGCGCCCGGCGTTCCCCGCCGGAGGACGGCGACGCCCGCGCCAGGCCGCCGCGCCCACGGCCAGCACCAGCACACAGAAGGCGCCCTGAACGGCTCGGGAGAGGGCGAGCCGCAGAACGGCCGGCGGCATGTCGGTGTCCCGGGGAAGGCCCGAGCAGAGGGGGTTCAGGAAGACGAGCAGGTAGGCCGCGTAGCGCCCGACGACCGCGGCCGAGAGGTCGTACGCGAAGCCCGTGGGCTCCGGCGTGACTCGCGGCCAGATCACGAGCGCGAGCAGCAGCGCCGAGGCCGCCGCCACCAGCACGGGTGGAAGATAGCGGCGGGCGGCCGAGGGCCGGTCGAAGAGCCAGCCGTGGAGGCCCAGGATCGCCGGCCACACCACGGCCGACTCCTTGCTGAGCAGGGCCAGGGCGAAGACCGGGAGGGCGAGCGCCTCGAGTGCCCGCCGGTCGCTCTTTCGCCCGGCGAGGAACAGCTTCAGGGCGAGCAGCGTGAAGAACGCGGAGGCGAGCGCCTGGAACTCGACCGCGTTGGCGACGAGCTGGTGATGAGCGAGCCGCGAGACGAAGAGCGCGCCCGCGAGCCAGGCCCACGGCGGGGGCATCCAGTCCAGGCAAAGCCAGAGCAGGAGGAGCCCGTTCGCGGCGAAGAAGGTCAGGTTGATGGCGTGGTAGACCTCGATCCGGTTCTTCCAGAGGTTGCGACCGAGAAGGTAGTAGCAGTTCGTGGTGAGGGGACGGTAGAGGCCCGGCCAGGCCGACGGCCGGGTGAAGCATTCCCCGATCGTCGAGATGTTCCTCTGGCTCTGCACGAAGAAGCGGCGGTCTTCCCACTGCCGGTGGTGGAGGCTCTCCCGGAACGCCGGTCCCTGGGCTACCACCACCGCCGCCAGCACGACCACCACGCCCACGCCCATGTCACGGCGCTGCGACCGCGGTCGCAGCCACGCTGCGATGTGATCCACGAACCCCATCGATGCGGCGTCCTCGTCGCTCGGCAGACCCAATCTCGTCCTAGGACAGGAGCCCGTACTCCCGGAGCTTTCGGTAGAGGTTGCGCTCGCTGATGCCGAGCAGCTTCGCCGCGTTGCCTCGATGGCCGTCCGCCGCCCGCAGAGCGCGCTCGACGTGGGCGCGCTCGACCGCCTCGAGCGTCGGCATGGACCCCGGGACGGCCTCGGCCACCGGCGCGGGAGCCGGGGCGCCAGCCAGGGCACGCGGAAGGTGTCGGGGCAGGATCTCCTCCCCGTCACACACGACCATGGCCGCCTCGAGGGCGTGCTGCAGCTCGCGGACGTTCCCGGGCCAGTCGTGGCGCTCGAGGATTGCGAGGGCGCGCTCGCCCAGGCGCCGCTCGGTGCCGTAGCGTTCGTTGAGGGCGGCCACGAAGTGCCCGGCCAGACGGGCCACGTCTCCCCGTCGCTCGCGGAGGGCCGGCACCTCGACCGCGATCGTGCTCAGCCGGTAGAACAGGTCCTCGCGGAAGAGCCCCTGCTTCACCAGCGCGGGGAGGTCCCGGTTCGTGGCCGCGAGCACCCGGACGTCCACCCGGATCTCGGCCGTGCCCCCGACGTGACGGAAAGTCGAGGTGTCCAGCACGCGGAGCAGCTTCACCTGGGTCGTCTGGCTGACCTCGCCGATCTCGTCCAGGAAGATCGTGCCGCCGTGGGCCACCTCGAAGAGGCCCGGCTTGGCGCGATCCGCGCCGGTGAAGGCGCCGCGATCGTGGCCGAAGAGCTCGCTCTGGAGGAGGCTCTCCTGGAGGGCCGCACACTCGACGACGACGAAGGGCCGGCCCCGCCGGGAGCTGCGCGCGTGGATGAGCTTGGCGACCATCTCCTTTCCCGACCCCGTCTCGCCGGTGATGAGCACGGTGGAGTCGCTCGGGGCCACCCGCTCGATGAGCTGGGCGAGGCGGCGGAACTCGGGGCTGTCTCCCACGAACGAGCTCGCGACGTCCGGAGGGGTGAGGCCGCGCTCGAGGAGGGTCGCGCGGCGGCGGAGCGACTGGCGCTCGAGCGCCCTCTGGATGCGTACCTCGAGCTCGTCGAGGGGGCATGGCTTGGCGACGTAGTCGAAGGCACCCGCCCGCACCGCCTGGATCGCGGTGTCGATGGATCCGTGGCCGGTGAGCATGATGACGTCGGTGCCAGGGCTCGCGGTGTGGATGGCCTCCAGCACCTCGAGCCCGTCCCGGTCGGGCAGGCGCAGGTCGAGGAGCACGACCTCGGGCTCACGCTCCGCCACGCGGCGCAGGGCCTCTTCCCCCGATCCCGCGGTCGCGACGTCGTAGCCCACCCGCCCCAGCTCCCGGGCCAGCGCCTTGCGGAAGGCCTCGTCGTCGTCGACCAGGAGGAGCGCGGCCGCGGGCTTCACGGGGCCCCCTCGCTCTCGACACCGCTCGCCGCCGCCGGCAGGCGGATCTCGAACGTCGATCCCCGCCCCGGCTCGCTCTCGATCACGATCTCGCCGCCCCAGCGACGGATGAAGCTCTGCGACAGGAAGAGACCCAGGCCGATACCCCCCTTCCGGAGGCTGACGAAAGGCTCGAAGATCCGGGTCCGCTGCTCGGGAGCGATACCGCACCCGTCGTCCGTGATGCGGAGCCGGAGGGTATCGCCGCGCTCGGCGGTCAGCACCACCGTGCCGCCCGGGCGGCAGGCCTGCACCGCGTTCAGCATGAGGTTGATCAGGGCATGCTGCAGCTCCGACTCGTCGGCGCGGGCGTGCAGTCCCGGGGGCAACGGCCCGACGTCGATCCGGACGCCCAGGTCCCGCGCGGTCGGCTCGACCAGCCGGGCCACCGCCCGCGCGGTCACCTCGAGGTCGACGATGTCGGCGGAGGTCTGCCCGCGCGACATGCGCAGGAAGTGCTGGGTGATGCCCCGGCAGCGGAGGATCTGCTCCCGGGCGATGCCGGCGCTCTCGCCGATGCTCGACCACTCCGGGCTCGCCGACTGCCCCCGTGCCTCGCGCTGGATCCCCTCGACGCAGGCGAGGACGGTGGCGAGCGGCGTGTTCATCTCGTGCGAGAAGCCGGAGGCGAGCTGCCCGAGGGAGGCGAGGCGGTGGCCCTCGGCGAGACGTGCCTCGGCAACGCGCCTCTCCGTGATGTCGCGCCACACCTCCACCACCTGGACGAGCGAACCGTCCGGGCCCCGGATCGGAGAGGCGTGCACCTCCTCCCAGGCCACGGACCCGTCGGGCTTGCGCCGCTCGCACAGGCGGACCTGACGGCTCCCGGAGCCGAGGCAGGCGAGGGTCGGGCAGTCGTCGAAGGCGCAGAGCGACGTCGTCACGTCGCGGCACGAGCAGCCGAGCGCCTCGTCGCGCACGGTGCCCGTGCGCTGCAGGAAGGCGTCGTTCGCGGCCACGACCTTCCGTTGCGGGTCGAGGACGACGATCCCGTCGTCGATGCTGTTGATCACGGTTTCCAGGCGCTCGCGCTCGCTGCGGACTTCGCTCACCAGGCCGGTCACGGAGTCGGCCATGGTGTTGAACTCCCGGGCCAGCCAGGAGACGGTGTCGGCGCCCTCCGCCGGGATCCGCTGGGCGAGGTCTCCCCCGGCGATCAGGCGGGCCGTCGTCTCGAAGCGCTGCAGGCGCCGCAGAACGAACACCCGCACCACGATCGCAATGAGGAGGATGAGGACGAGGGCGAAGGCCGCCGTGCCCCCGACCAGCCAGCGCAGGTCGTGGTTCACCTCGGCGCGGATTCCCCCGGCGTCGAGGTCGAACAGCATGATCCCGTTGATGCGGTGGGCGGGGTCGTGGCAACGGTGGCAGGCCTCGCGGTTGCGGAAGGGGATCACCGTGCGCAGGATCGTCCGGTCTCCCATCTCGATGACCTGGCTCGAGTCCCGCTTCTCCGGGGGCAGCCGGTGGCAGGCCTGGCAGGTCGCCGAGCGCAGGTCGAGCTCCCTCGGCGCCAGCACGGGTGCGGTCGAGAAGCGCGCCACGCCCTGGCGGTCCAGGAGCATGACCCGGGAGACGCGGGGCTCCTTCCCGAAGGTCTCCACCATCCGCGCGATCAGGCTGCGGTCGTTCTCCATCATCTGGTGCTCGAGCGCCGCGCGCATGAGCTCGCCCTGGGCGAGGGCGGTCGTCCTCTCGTTGGCGATCAGCGTCCGGAAGTGGTGGAGCGAGTAGAAGTACGCCCCGGCGGCACAGGCGACCGCCACCGCGGCGGTGATGCCCACGGCGAGACCGGCCGTCATGCTCGTCAAACGCCGTGGCATTCTGGGCCTGTCGGGAGGAGACGGCGGCGATGGTGGCAGACGCGACCGGTGCCGTCAACGCCTGACAAGACGTCAGGCCTGCCCTGACGAATTGGCAGGTCGCGGTCCCGGGCCGACGACCGCCACCCGGATTCGCCTGGCCGGCCGAGGGTTTGCGCGCACGGCCGCTCTGGCATCGGACGTGCTTCCTTCTCCGGACGAAGCCAGGGAGGTCGAGTATGGAGATGTTCCTGATGGCAGCGGTCATGAGCCTCCTGGCGGTGGCGGTGAGCGCCGTGCTCTTCGCGGCCGCCACGCGCGACGATCGCCCCGAGGCGACGAGCCCCGTGAAGCGGGTGGCTCTCGAGCCGCAGCGCTTCTTCGCGTCGGCGGCGGACGCGGCGCCGGTGGCGGAGCCCCGGATGGAGATGGAGCCCGTGCCCGTCGAGGCGCTGCTCCTGAGGATCGAGCAGCACATCCGGCTCGAGCAGGCGGCGGCGGAGTCGTTCCTCCACACCCCCAGCGGGCAGTCGCTTCACAGCCGCACGACGTCGCGCCTCGTGAACTGAGGAGCACCCGTGACCACGGCTCCGGCGGACGTGCTGGTCGGCATCGCAGACGAGGACGCGGAGCGGGTGCGGGCGCTGGGCTCGCGCATCGCGCTCTCCGCCGGCCAGGTGCTCTTCAACCTGGGGGACGCGGCGCAGAGCCTCTTCGTGGTGGAGAGGGGCCGAATCGCTCTCACCTTGCCCATGACGGTCCGGGACAGGGAGCAGGATGTCCTCATCGAGGAGCGCTCCCCGGGCCAGAGCCTGGGATGGTCCGCCCTCGTCCCCCCGCACCGCTTCACGCTGAAGGCGGCGGCGGCGGTGGACACCGAGGTGCTCGCGCTCCCGCGAGCGGCCCTCTTCGACCACTTCGCGGCCCACCCCGCGGTGGGGTACGCCGTGACGCGGAACCTGGGCGCGGTGGTGGGACACCGGCTGCAGATCATGCAGACCATGTGGCTGCGCGAGGTGCAACGCGTGGTCGGGATCAGCCGGGCCTGACCGGCGGATCCTCCATGAGGCGCCTGGCTCTCCCCGCTCTGCTGCTCGCCGCCCTCGCCGCCCTCGCCCTCGACGAGGAGCCCGCGAGGCAGGCCCCCTCTCCCCCGCGTGCCGCTGCCCCGGCCGCGGAGGAGCGCCCGGAGGTCCCGCCGCCGCCCTTCTCCGAAGGCATCTTCCCCTGCTCCGGCTGCCACGCCGACCTCCCGGTGGACCGCACGCGCCGGCCCCTCACCGCGATGCACGACGACATCGTCCTCCGGCACGACGAGGAGCACCGGTGGTGCCTGGACTGCCACGACGCGACCAACCGGGACTGGCTCCACCTCGCGAGCGGCGAGCGCGTGGGCTTCGACGAGTCGTACCGGCTCTGCGGCCAGTGCCACGGGGAGAAGCTCCGCGACTGGAAGGCCGGCGTCCACGGCCGGCGCACCGGGGAGTGGAACGGCCACAAGCGGTACCTGCTCTGCGCCAACTGCCACAACCCGCACTCCCCGCACTTCAAGCCGCTCGCGCCGAAGCCGGCGCCCATCCCGCCCACCCGGCCGGGGGTCGCCCGATGAAGAGCCTTCCCGTCAGGAACGCGCCGGCCGAGCCGTGCGCCACCGGCTGCACGCGCCGCGAGCTTCGCGTCCATCGCCGCCGCTGCCGCCGCCGGCTTTCTGCTGACCGGCTGCGGCCCGAGGCGCCTGCGCGAGATGCCGAAGGACCGCCTGCGCCGGGCCCTCGACGCGATGGAGCGCGAGTACTCGGCGGAGCGAGGAAAGGCCGTGACGGTGGCGGACACGCCGCCGATGCCCGGCGTCCTCTTCGGCTACGCCCTCGACCTCTCCCGCTGCATCGGCTGCCGCCGGTGCGTCTACGCGTGCGTCGAAGAGAACAACCAGTCGCGCGACCCCCAGGTGCACTGGATCCGGGTCCTGCAGATGGAGAAGGAGAAGGGCATCGACTTCCGCGAGGCCAACCCCTACTACCAGCCGGCCGAGGTCCCGGAGGAGGGCCACTTCTACGTGCCCGTCGCCTGCCAGCAGTGCCGAACGCCCCCTGCGTGAAGACCTGCCCCACCGGGGCCACGTGGACGGAGCCGGACGGGATCGTGGTCATCGACTACGACTGGTGCATCGGCTGCCGCTGCTGCATGGCCGCGTGCCCGTACGGCGCGCGGCACTTCAACTGGACGAAGCCGACCATCCCCAGGGACGAGCTCAACCCCGACACCCACTACCTGGGCAACCGGCCGCGCCCCAAGGGCGTCGTCGAGAAGTGCACCTTCTGCATCCAGCGGGTGCGCAACGGGCGCTACCCCGCGTGCGTCGAGGTGTGCCCGGTGGGGGCGCGCAAGTTCGGGAACCTCCTCGACCCCGAGAGCGAGATCCGCTACATCATCGAGAAGAAGCGCGTCCTCGTCCTGAAGGAGGAGCTCAACACCCTCCCGAAGTTCTTCTACTTCTACGCGACGTGAGGCGCCCATGACCTTCGCCTGGAGGTTCGCGCGGTTCGTGAGGGGAAGCGTGCGGCTCGTCCTCGCGGGGAACGGGCTCTACTGGGGGTGGATCGCCCTGCTGGCCGCGCTCATCGCGTCGGGGGTGGCCGCGTACGCCGACCAGGTGACGACCGGGCTCGTCCTCACCTCGATGCGGGACCAGGTGAGCTGGGGCTTCTACATCGGCAACTTCACCTTCCTGGTCGGGGTGGCGGCGGCGGCCGTCGTGCTCGTCATCCCGGCCTACGTCTACGACTGGAAGCCGATCCGGGAGATCGTCATCTTCGGCGAGCTGCTGGCGGTGAGCGCCATCGTCATGTGCCTGCTGTTCGTGCTGGTCGACATCGGGCACCCCGAGCGCTTCTGGCACCTCATCCCGCCCTGGGGCCACCTGAACGTTCCCCGCTCGATCCTGGCCTGGGACGCGGTGGTGCTGAACGCCTACTTCGCGGTCAACTTCGTCGTCGTCACGCACATCCTGTATCGCGCGTTCTGCCGCCGGCACTACGACAAGCGCCTGGTCATCCCCCTCGTCCTGCTCTCGATCCCGATGGCGGTGGGCATCCATACCGTCACCGCCTTCCTCTACAACGGCCTTGCCGCGCGCCCCTACTGGAACTCCTCGATCCTCGCGCCGCAGTTCCTCGCCTCCGCCTTCTGCTCCGGCCCCGCCATCCTCCTCGTGGTGCTGCAGCTCCTGCGCCGCTTCACCCGCTTCGAGATCCAGGACGAGGCGATCTGGAAGATCGCCGAGCTCATGGCCTACGCCATGTTCCTCAACCTCTTCCTGCACGGCGCGGAGGCCTTCAAGGAGTACTACTCCGACACCGAGCACCTGCTCTACACCCGGTACTGGTTCCAGGGCCTGGGCGCGCACCGCACGCTCGTCCCCTTCGCCTGGACGGCGGTGGCGCTGAACGTGGCCGCGTTCGTCCTCTTCATCGTGCCGGCGGCGAGGCGGAACCGGGTCAGCCTGAACCTCGGCTGCCTCGCCACGTACGCGGGGTGCTACATCGACAAGGGCATGGGCCTGATCATCCCCGGGCTGACCCCCGACACGCTGGGCGAGATCTACGAGTACGTGCCGTCGATCACCGAGCTGCGGGTGGCGGCCGGGGTCTTCGCCATCGGCTTCCTGGTCTTCACCCTGATGCTCAAGGTCGCGGTCCCGATCTCCCTCGGCGAGTTCCAGGACGAGACCCCGGCCGCCCCGCCCGTCGTCCCGGCCATCGTCTAGTCCGACGAGGGCAGGGGCGGCGCGTCGAGGCGGCGCACGTCGGCGGCGTGGGCCCAGCCGCGGGCCCCAGCGTTGTCCTCGACCCGGAGCCACTCGCCGCTCGCCTCCAGGACCGGGACGACCTCGCCCTCTCGGAGCGAGCCGGTCGCTTCCGCCGACGGGGAGGCGGCGTCGACGAGCGGCGCACCCCGCCGCACGACGACCGCCGTCGGCCGAGCGAGGGAGCCGACGAGCGGGACCGCCGCGGCCAGGAGGCCGAAACCGAGCGCGGCCCCGGCCAGGGAGAACGGCCACCGCGGCCCGGGACGCATCCGGGCGAGGACGTGGGCGAGAACGGAGAGCACGACGAGCGCGGCACCGACGAGGTCGAGGCGGAAGCGGCGGGAGAAGCGGGCGGCGGCAGCGAGCGGCTCGGGCGCGATCTCCGCGCGGTCCAGGTTGAGCGCCTCGCGCAGCCGCTCCACGTCGCGGACGACCGCCCGGTCGCCGGGGTCGAGCTCCCGCGCGCGGAGCAGCGTCCAGAGCGCCTCCCCGGAGGCGCCCCGCGCGGTCGCCGCCTGGGCCCAGTTCCAGTAGAGCGAGGCGCTCTCCTGCCCCGAGGCGGCGAGCGCAGCGTACGCGGCGATCGCCCTGGGGTAGTCGCCGGCGCGGACGAGCTCGTTGGCCTCACGGAAGCGGTCGTCGGCCGGCGCGCCGAGCAGCGGGACGGCGAGCCCCACGGCGAGGAGGCCGAGGACGGATCGCCGCACGCTCACGCCCATCTCCGCACCGCCTCCGCCGCCCGCGCGGCGAGGTCCTTGACCTTGTCCGAGTAGTCGCCCAGCTGCGGGGCGTAGCGGACGAACCGGGCGTCGTCGAGCAGCGTTCGCACCGCGCGCGCGCGCTCGCCGTCGTCGTCGTCGGGGATCTCGCCGAAGGCCTCGTGGAGTGCCTTCTCCACCAGGCCTGCCGCCTGCTCCTTGCTCGTCGCTTCGCGGCTCACCCGCTCGAGGTCGCGAAGCGCCGCACGCACCGACCGCGCGGAGGCCGCGCGGGACGCGCCTCCGCGCCCGGCCGGGCGCAGGCGAGAGGCGCCCCAGAGGCCGGCGTGCAGCAGCAGGGCGAGGCCGGCGACGAGGGCGATCGTCCTCCCCGAAAGCTCGCGCTCGGCAGGCCGGTCGAGCTCGGACCGAAGCGGCAGCGCGCCGGCGGGCCGGGACGCACCCGCCGCGGGCGGCGGCACGGGCAGTCCCGCCGCGACGGTCCCCCCTTCGACGCGCAGCGTGAGCGGGGCCGTCTCCGCGGTCGCGATGCGTCCCGCGGACGGGTCGTAGTAGGAGAACGCCAGGGCCGGCACCTCCACCGTCCCGCTCGTCTCGGGCACCACCACGAACTCCCACGTGCGCGACCCGGCGATGCCCTCGGCCGTCGTGCGCAGGTCGCTCTTCGCCTGCGGCGGGAACACGCGGGCGCCCTTCAGGGCGACGTCGGGCCCACGGTCGATCCACTTGAGGTTGCCGGTTCCTTCCACGCGGAAGCGCAGCGTTGCCGCCTCCCCGAGGGGGACCGTGTCGCGGTCGAGGCTGGCCGAGGCTCGGAAGCGTCCCACCGCTCCCGTGAAGCCCGGGGCGTCCGGCAGCGGGTCCACGGTCACGGCGAACGACTTCGTCGACCGCTCCACGGCCCCGCCCGCGTCGAAGAACCCCTGCCGGGCGAGGCCGATGCGGAAGGTGGCGGCGGGAATCGAGAGGGTGCCAGCCTTCGTCGGGAAGAGGAGCTTGCGCAGGACCGGGAAGCGGCGGTAGGTCTCGCCGTCGAACGTCACCGCCTCGCCGGAGGGCGACGCCGGCGGCCGCTCGAGGTCCTCGGTCCAGAAGCCGGAGAACTGCGGCGCCTCCTTGAACTGGAGATCGGCGACCGAGGTCTGGGTGAGGAGCGCGTACGTGAGCACGAGGGGCTCCCCCACGCGCAGTCGCGTCCGGGACGGCGTCGCCTGTACGAGGAGCTTCGGGGCCGGGCCGCGCTCCCGGCGCCGGCCGAGCATCTCCTCGAAGGGGTCACCGAAGGGGCTGCCCCCGAACGGGTCTCTCGGCTGCGGGGCCCGCTCGCGGATGCTGCCCGCCACGACCTCGATCGCGATGGCGGGTGCCGTCTGGTCACCGGCCGCGGCCGGCCCCACCTCGGCGCGACCGACCGCCCGCGGCTGCAAGGCGTACGTGTAGCTGCGGGACTGCGACATGCGGCCGTTGACGATCGAGACCTGGGAGGACTGGAAGGGTCCCCCCACCACGTCGAGGTTCGTGAGGCGGGGCAGCGGGATCTCGTCGGGAGCGTCGCTGCCCTCGACCGTGATCGTGAGCTGGACCTGGTCCTGTACGCCGACCTTCCGGGCGTCGACCTCGGAGCGCAGCGTGAACGCCGACGCGGTCGTCGGCCCGAGCAGCAGGAGAAGCGCGGCCGCCCTCACCAGTCTCTCCCCTTCTTCCTCTGGGCGCGCTTGTGCGCCAGGAGCTTCTTCTGCTCCGCCTTCTCATTCTGCTGCAACGCCTCGAGGAGCTGCATGGCGCGCTCCTTCGGCATGCCCGCCTCCTGTCGGAAGCGCTGGTCCTCCTTCTCCTGCTGGGTCTGGGGGCGCTGCTGCTGTGGCTGCCCCTGCTCCTTCTTCTGGTCCTGGCCCTGCTTCTGGTCCTTCGGCTGGCCCTGTTGCTGCTGGTCCTTCTGCTGCTGGTCTTGTTCCCGCTGGTCCTGCTGTTGCTTCTTCCGCTGCTCCTCCTGCTCCTGCAGCGCGCGCAGGGCCAGCTCCAGGTTGCGCCGCGTGTCCTCGTCCCCCGGCGCCGCTCGCAGGGCTTCGCGGTAGGCGCGGACGGCGCCGCGGTAGTCCTGCTTCTGGTAGAGGCTGTTGCCGAGGTTGAACCGGGCCGACCCCGCCAGCGGCGAGCCGGCGTCGTCGCCGAGGGCGCGGAAGAGTGCGGCGGCCTCGTCGTACTTGCCGGTCTTGTAGAGGCCGTCGGCCACGTTGAACCGGGTGACGGGGTCCTGGGGACGCGCCGCGGCCGCGCGCTCGAAAGCCGACAAGGCCTGCGGGTGGCTCCCCCGCGCGTACTCGGCCCGCCCTTCCTCCGTGGCCCGCCGGGGGCGCAGCAGCAGCTCGTCGAGGACGCTGCCGGAGCGGGGCGCGGCCCCGGCGGCACCCGCGGCAGGCGCAGCCGGCGCCGGGGCGGGGGGTGCCGGCGCCCGGGCCCACGCCGGCGAGCCGATGAGCAGGGCCAGCAACAGCGTGGCCGCCAGCCGACCCGTCGCGCCCGCCGCCGCCCGCGCGCGCCGGCTCAGCGGAGGGGGCGGGAGAAGGAGAGCCAGGGCCACGCACGCGAGGCCGACCGCGAGCGGAACCTGGAAGCGCTCCTTTCTCCGGTATGAGTACTCGCGGGCGAGCGCCTTCTGCTCCATGCCCTCGATCGCGGCAGCGAGACCGGACAGGCTCGTGTCGGCGGGCGTCACGCGAAACGCCCTGCCCCCCGTGCCGTTCGCGATCGCCTCGAGCGTCGCCATGTTCAGCCGGGAGACCACGGCGCCGCCCTGCTCGTCGCGCTTGTAGCCCGTGACCTTCCCCTCGGCGTCCATCTCGGGCACCGGCTGGCCCCCCTCGGTGCCGACGCCCACCGCGTGGACGACGACGCCCGCCTCCTTCGCCTTGCCCGCCGCGGCCTCGACCTCGCCCTCGAGGTCTTCGCCGTCGGAGACGATCACCATCACCTTGTTCCGGCGCTCCTTGTCGACGAAGGCATCGAGGCCCTTCTCGAGGCCCACCCCGAGCGACGTGCCGGGGGCGGGCACGACCCCGGGCTCGACCGTCTCGAGGAAGAGGCCGAGGGCGTCGGCGTCGAGGGTGAGCGGGACGAGCGGGTAGGCCTCGCCCTCGAAGGCCACGAGGGCGAAGCGGTCTCCCTCGAGGCGCGCGATGAGCTGGAGCAGCGCCTGGCGGGCGAGGAAGAAACGGCTGGGCGCGACGTCGGCGGTGGCCATCGAGCCCGAGGTGTCGAGGACGAGCACCACGTCGACTCCCTCGCGCTCGACCTTCTCGCGCACGATGCCCCACTGCGGCCGGGCGAGGGCCACGATCACCCCGGCGGCGCCGAGGGCGAGGAGCGCCGTCCGGGCGAGACGCCAGTGCTCGGCCGGGCGGCGGACGACGCGCGCCCAGAGCGGTCGGGACACGAGCCGCGACAGCCGGTCCCGGTCGCGCCGGGCGAGCCAGGACTCGAAGGCGAGCAGGGCCGGCAGCGCCAGCAGCGCGAAGAGCCACTCGGGAGACGCGAAGATCATGGCGTCTGCCTCATGCGGGGACTACCCGCAGCCCGGAGGCCCACGCGAGGCCCGCCGCGGCGAGGAGCGCCGCCGAGAGCGCCAGCACCGGGGGGAAGAGCTCGCGGTAGCGGCGGTAGGCGGCCACCTTGATCTCGGACTTCTCGAGACGGTCGACGCGGTCGAAGACCTGCCGCAGCGCCGCCGGGTCTTCGGCCCGGAAGAACTCGGCCCCCGTCCGCTCCGCGATGCGCTTCAGGAGCTCCGGGTTCACCTTCACGTCGGCCATGACGGTGTCCTTCACGATCGCCCCCGTGAAGGGGTCGCGCCCGGTCACCGGCATCGGCACCCGCCCTCCCCGGCCGACCAGGATCGTGTAGACGCGCACCTCCATGGCCTTCGCCATGTCGGCCGCGGTGGCCGGGTCGATCTCGCCGGCGTTGTTGTCGCCGTCGGTCACGAGCACCACCACCCGGCTCTTCGCCTGCGACCGGCGCAGACGGGTGAGAGCCGTCGCGAGGCCGCTGCCGATGGCGGTGCCGTCGGGCAGCATCTCGAGCCGCACGTCGTCGAGCTGGCGGAGGAGCACCGCGGTGTCGGTGGTGGGGGGCGACTTCGTGAGGCTCCGGCCGGCGAAGACCACGAGGCCCACGCGGTCGGTCGTGCGCCGCTTCACGAACTCCGCCACCACCTCCTTGGCCACCTCGAGGCGGTTCCTGGGCTGGAAGTCCTCGGCCGCCATCGTGCCCGAGACGTCGAGGGCGACGACGATGTCGACGCCCCGGGTCGTGACGTCCTCGCGCAGGGTGCCGTGCTGCGGACGGGCGAGGGCCGCCGAGCCGGCGACGAGCGCGAGGGCGGCGAGGGCGAGCGGGAGGTGCCGGACCCGCACCCGCCAGCCCGGGCGCATCCGCGCGAGGCGCGACGCGCCGGGGAAGGACACCGCCCTCGCCCGCGCGCCCCTCTCGCGGAGCCACGCCGCGAGGAGGACGAGCGGGCCGGCGAGCGCGGCCCACAGCCACGCCGGATCCTGGAAGCGGAAGCCGGCCCAGTCCATCAGGCCGCCTTCCCTTCCGCCGGCGGCGCCTTCGGCGCGAGCCGGGCCTCGAGCGCGGGAACGAGGGCCCGCACCGCGGCGAGGTGGCGCTCGGCCTCCTCGGCGAGTCCCTGCCCCCTCGCGAACTTGATACGGTCGGCGGCCTCCGCCACGTCGCGCACGACGGGGACGAGGTCCCCCCCGTGGGGGTGAACGCGCAGGAGAGCGAGCGTCTCCGCCGTCGTCATCTCCAGCACGGGTGCCCCGAGGCGGCGCTCGAGGTATCGCTTCGCGACCTCGGCGAGCCGGATGTAGAACGCGCGGTACTCGCCGCGGGCGAGAAGGGAAGAGCCGTGGAGCGCCTCCAGGGCGCGCAGGGCCTCGACGTCGGCCGCCAGCTCCGGGACGGCCGGGACCCTTGGCGCCTCTTTCTTCCGTCGCCGGTGAACGAGCCACGCGGCGAGCGCCGCCACGAGCACGAGCGCGGCGACGACAGCGATCCAGAAGGCCCGGCCGATCCCGACGGGCCGCGGCCCGCGCACGTCGGCCAGCTTCCGCTCCTGAGGGTCCTTCGGCAGCAGAGACACGACTCTCAGCACGATCGGCTCCGGGGCGACCTCGCCCTCCGTCCCGTCGGAGAGCCGGTACCGCACCGGGATCGGTGGCAGGGTGGCCTCCCCCACCGCGGCGTAGACGGCCGCCTCGTACCGGTGCGTGCCCGGCTCCGGCGCCGGGGCCTTCGGGTCGGTGGGCGGCGTGCGCGCCTCGAAGGCGTCGGTCTCGGCCCCACCCGGGAACGTGAACGTCGTCCCCGCCGGGCCGGTCGCCTTCAGCTCGACGGTGAAGGTCTCACCCACGGTGACCTCGGCCTTGCTCGCGGTGGCGGTCACGGCCACTGGCGAGGCGGCGAGGAGGAGGGCGGCGACGGCGAGCACCTACCGCCTCCTCTCGCGGGCCTTGAAGAAGCCGGAGAGCGGCCTCTCGTAGGACTCGCCCGTGCCGAGGGCCAGGGCATCCACGCGGGTCTTCTTGAAGACGGCTCGCGCGGCCTCGAAGCCGGGCGCCCGGAGCGCCCGGCGCACCTCGGGTCGCGAGGTGTCGGCGATCACCCTCTCGCCGGTCTCGGGGTCGGCGAAGGCCACGAGGCCGGCATCGGGCACGTCGGCCTCCCGGGGGTCCCGCAGGTGCAGCGCCACCACGTCGTGGCGGCGGCGCAGGGCGCCGAGCGGCTTCTCGTAGCCCTCGGCCTGGAAGTCCGAGATCACGGCCACGATGCCCCGGCGGCGCAGGACCCGCTGGGCGAAGCGCAGCGCCCCCGCGAGGTCGGTGCCGCGGCCCGCCGGCTCGCGCGCAAGCAGGTCCCGCACGATCCGCAGCGCGTGGTCGCGGCCGCGGGCCGGGGGCACGTAGCCCTCGATGCGATCGGAGAAGAGCACGGCCCCCACCCGGTCGTGGTTGGCCACCGCGGAGAAGGCGAGCACCGCCGCGAGCTCGGCCGCGTAGTCGCGCTTCAGGAGGTACTGCGAGCCGAACTGCTGCGAGCCGGAGACGTCCACCAGCAGCAGGAGCGTGAGGTCGCGCTCCTCGACGAACTTCTTGACGTAGGGCGTCCCCATGCGGGCGGTGACGTTCCAGTCGATCGTGCGCACCTCGTCCCCGGGCGCGTACTCGCGGACCTCCGCGAACTCCATGCCGCGGCCCTTGAAAACGGCGTGGTACGCCCCCCGATCCCGGACTCGAGGATCGTCCGCGTCCTGATCTGGATGCGGCGGATCTTGCGGAGGGTTTCGCGGTTCATGTCACCCGAGGAGCCCGATCCCTGGCGGGCTCCGAGGGATCTGGCCGTGCCGAGTCGCTCCGATAGTGTCGGGCGACGAGGCCCCGGCCGTCCCGCCGGTGAAGGGGCAAGGCCCCGGGGAAAGCGAACCCGCAACCAGCGTACCAGCCTGTGACTCCGGACCGCGTGGTCTCACGGAACTTCCACCCGCTCGAGTATCCGCTCGACCACGGTGTCGCTCGTGACGTTCTCGGCCTCGGCCTCGTAGGTGAGGAGGATGCGGTGGCGGAGCACGTCCTTGGCGATCTCCTTGACGTCCTCGGGCACCACGTAGCCGCGGCCGCGGAGGAAGGCCACCGCCCGCGAGGCCTCCGAGAAAGCCAGGGTGGCCCGGGGCGAGGCGCCGTAGGCGATGAGCGGGGCGAGGTCGACGAGGCCCACCTCGCGCGGGCGGCGGGTGGCCCCCACGAGGGCCACCATGTAGTCGCGCAGCCGCTCGTCCATGTAGACCTCGCGGACGCGGCCGGCCAGCCGCCGCACCGCGTCGCCCTGGAGGACGCGCGACACCTGCGGGGCCTCGCCCGAGATCATCCGGTCGAGGATCTGCCGCTCCTCCGCCTTCGACGGGTAGTCCACCTTCGCCTTGAGGAGAAAGCGGTCCACCTGCGCCTCGGGCAGTGGGTAGGTGCCCTCCTGCTCGATCGGGTTCTGGGTGGCGAAGACGAGGAAGGGGTCGGGCAGCGGGTGGGTGGCGTCGCCGAGGGTGACCTGCCGCTCCTGCATCGACTCGAGGAGGGCCGACTGCACCTTGGCGGGGGCGCGGTTGATCTCGTCGGCGAGGAGCAGGTTCGTGAAGACGGGGCCCTTCCGCGCCACGAACTCCCCGGTCTTCTGCTGGAAGACCAGCGTCCCGACGAGGTCGGCGGGGAGCAGGTCGGGGGTGAACTGGATCCGCGCAAAGTGCAGGTCCAGGACCTGGCCGAGGGTCTTCACGGCCAGGGTCTTGGCGAGACCGGGGACGCCCTCGACCAGGAGGTGCCCCCGGCAGAGCAGCGCCACCATCATGCGGTCGACGAGGGCCTTCTGGCCGACGATGACCTTCCGGACCTCGTCCACGGCGGCCTGCACCAGCAGGGCCTCCTCCCGGACGGCCTCGTTCAGCTTTGCGACGTCGACATCGGTTCGGGCCATGGCTCCATTCTCTTCGGGAGCGGACGCCCCCCTGCATTGGACGCACCGCGGCGGCGAAAGGCCTCAGCCTACCGCAGGTGGCCGATCTTGCTCTGCAGGAATGCGCGCCCGCGCTTCCACTCCGTCACGTCCCCGCGCCGCAGGGCCCGGGTCGCCCCGGCCGCCGCCTCGGCCAGCTCCGCCTGGCCGAGCGACTCGAGGCCCCGCTGCACGTGCTCCATCTTCTGGGCGATCGCGTCCAGGCTCCCGACCTCGGCGGCGTTGAGGGTGGCGAGCAGGAGGTCGACCGTGGGCGTGTCGGACATCCCCCGGATTATACTGGGCTGTTCAGGAACACCGGAGCGACCCCGCCATGCCCAGCCAGAGCCACTATCGCGTCGTGATCCTCGGGTCCGGCCCCGCCGGCCTCACCGCCGCCGTCTACGCCTCGCGGGCCGAGCTGCGGCCCCTCGTCGTCGAGGGCGGGGGCGGCGACGACCCGACCGACGTGCCCGGGGGCCAGCTCATGCTGACCACCGAGGTCGACAACTACCCCGGCTTCCCCGAGGGGATCCTGGGCCCCGAGCTCATGGAGCGGATGCGCAAGCAGGCCGAGCGGTTCGGGGCCGAGTTCGCGACCGGCGAGCTCCAGAAGGCGGTCTTCACGGAGCGGCCGTTCCGTCTCAGCCTCTCCTCGGGTGAGATCACGGCCGACACCGTCATCGTAGCCACGGGCGCGCGGGCGAAGTGGCTCGGCCTCCCGGAGGAGATCGACTTCCGCACGAAGATCGGCGGCGTGTCGGCCTGCGCCACCTGCGACGGCTTCTTCTACAAGGGCAAGGAGGTCCTCGTCGTCGGCGGGGGCGACACCGCGATGGAGGAGGCGAGCTTCCTGACCAAGTTCGCCTCGAAGGTGACGATCGTCCACCGCCGCGCAGGAGCTGCGCGCGAGCAAGGCCATGCAGACGCTCGCGAAGGCCAACCCGAAGATCGGCTGGCTCCTCGACAGCGTGATCGAGAAGGTGCTCGGGGGGCCGGGGAAGGGCGTGACCGGCGCGATGGTCCGCAACGTCAAGACCGGCGAAGTGAAGGATGTCCCCTGCGGGGGATCTTCATGGCCATCGGCCACACGCCGAACACCGCCGTCTTCGCCGGCCAGCTCCAGATGGACGAGCAGGGCTACCTCCTCCTGCACGGCGGGACGACCGCCACGAGCGTGCCCGGGGTCTTCGCCGCCGGCGACGTGGCCGACCACCGCTATCGCCAGGCCATCACCGCCGCCGGCAGCGGCTGCATGGCCGCGATCGACGCCGAGCGCTTCCTGAGCCACTGAGGCGCGGCCTTGTTCATCGGCCACTTCGCGACGGCCTACGCGGCGAAGCGGCTCGCCCCGCGGGCCTCGCTCGGCACGCTCTTCGGCGCCGCACAGCTGCCCGACCTCGTCTGGCCCTGGCTCGTCCTGGCCGGGGTCGAGAGAGTGGCTATCGCCCCCGGCGACACGGCGTTCACGCCGCTGCGGTTCGACGACTACCCGCTCTCCCACAGCCTGCTCACGGTCGCGGCCTGGGGAGCGGCCTTCGGGGCGGTCCACTTCTGGCGGAAGCGGCGGCCCCTCGATGCGCTCGTGCTCGCCGTGCTCGCGGTGGGCCACTGGGTGCTCGACTTCGTGAGCCACCGGCCCGACATGCCCCTCTGGCCGGGCGGGCCGCGCCTCGGCCTCGGACTGTGGAACTCGGTCCCGGCGACGATCGCCGTCGAGCTCGCGATGCTCGCCGCCGGCCTGTGGCTCGCCCTCTCGGCCACACGGGCGCGCGACCGCGCTCGGGCGGTGGGGCTTCGCCGGCCTCGCCACCCTGCTTCTCCTCGATCTACGCCGGCAGCGTCGCGAGCCCACCGCCCCCCAGCGTCGAGGCGGTCGGGTGGGTGGGAGCGATCGGGGGCGTCCTGTTCGTGGCCCTCGCCGCGTGGGTCGACCGCCACCGCGAGCCGGCGTGAGGGTCCTCTTCCTCGCCCCCCAGCCCTTCTTCGAGGTGCGGGGCACCCCGCTCGCCGTCCTGCACATGACGCGGGCGCTCGCGTCGCTGGGGCACGAGGTCGATCTCCTCACGTTCCCGCAGGGGCAGGAGGCGCCCGTCGAGGGCGTCCGCCACCTCAGGAGCCTGCGCCTTCCGGTGGGGCGGGTGAAGGCCGGCCCGTCCCTCGCGAAGATGGCCCTCGACGTGCCGTTCGTGGCGGAGGCCGCGTGGCGCCTCCGCTTCGGCGGCTACGACGTCGTCCACGCGGTGGAGGAGGCGGCGCACCTGATCGCTCCCTTCGCCCGGTGGTTCGAGGTCCCCCTCGTCATTGACGTGGACTCGTCGATCCCGGACCAGCTCCGCTACTCGGGCTTCGCGACCCGCGGGCCCGTCCTCTGGCTCGCCGAGACCCTCGAGCGGTACGCGCTGCGGCACGCGGCGACGGCCGTCACCGTCTGCGCCAGCCTGACCGACGGCGTCCGGGAGCGCGCCCCCTCCCTGCCCGTGTTCCAGGTCGAAGACCCGCCGCTCGTGGAGCCGGGCGAGGCGGCCGACGCAGACGCAGTCGACGCCCTGCGCCGCGAGCTCACCCTGGGCCCCTGGCCCGTCGTCCTCTACTCGGGCAACTTCGAGCCCTACCAGGGGGTCGAGCTCCTTCTCGACGCCCTCGTCCGCGTGCCGCACGTGCAGCTGCTGATGATGGGAGGCGGACCGGCCGACGTCGCGCGCATGAAGGGCGAGGCGCGCTCGCGCGGCGTCGGAGAGCGCTGCGTCTTCTCCGGCCGGCGGCCGCCCACCGAGCTCCCGGCGTTCTTCGCGCTCGCCGACGTCCTCGCCTCGCCCCGCGCGAAGGGCGAGAACACGCCCTTCAAGATCTTCACGTACCTCGCCTCCGGCCGGCCGCTCGTGGCCACCCGGATCGCCACGCACACGCAGCTGCTCGACGACACGACCGCCTTCCTCGTGGAGCCCACGGCCGAGGGCCTGGCCTCCGGCATCCGGGCCGCCCTCGACCGGCCCGAGGACGCGCGCCGCGCGGGCCGGCGCCGGGCGGGACCTCATCGAGCGCGAGTACAGCGTGGCGCGCTACCGGGAGAAGATCGCGCGGGCCTACGCGGCCGTCGAGAGCCTGGCCGGACGCCGACCCTAGATCGCGAAGTCGCCGGCCTCGGTCCTGGCGCGGACCGTCACCTCCGGCGGGCGCAGGGCCACGCGCGTCGAGGCGGGGACGCTCTCGGTCACGAAGACCGAGCCCCCCACCACGCTGTCGGCCCCGACGACGGTCTTCCCGCCGAGCACGGTGGCGTTCGCGTAGATCGTGACGCCGTCCTCGACCGTCGGGTGGCGCTTCGTGTCGCGGATCACCCGGCCGCGCTCGTCCCTCGGGATCGAGAGCGCGCCGAGCGTCACCCCCTGGTACAGCTTGACGTTCGAGCCGATCGTCGTCGTCTCCCCCACCACGACCCCGGTCGCGTGGTCGATGAAGAAGCTCTTCCCGATCCGCGCTCCGGGGTGGATGTCGGTGCCGCTGCGCGAGTGCGCCCACTCGCTCATGATGCGGGGCATGAGCGGCACCCCCATCACGTGCAGCTCGTGGGCGACGCGGTGGACGGTGACCGCCAGCATCCCGGGGTAGGCCAGGATCACCTCGTCGAGGCTCGACGCCGCCGGGTCTCCGTCGTAGGCGGCCTGCACGTCGAGGACGAGCAGGTCGCGCACGGCCGGCAGCCGCTCGAGGAACGCGGCGGTGACCCGGCGCGCCTTCTCGGAGCAGGAGTGGTCGGCTCGCCCCTCGCACTCCGCGGCGAAGCAGAGGCACGTCTCGACCTGCCGCTCGGTCTTCTCGCGCAGGGTCGAGAGCAGGTTGCCCACGTGGAAGGCGAGGTTCTCGTCGGTGAGGTCCTGCCGGCCGAAGTAGCCCGGGTAGAACAGCTCGAGCAGGAGCTTCACGATCTCCAGGATCTCGTCGCGGGAGGGGAGGAAGCGGCGGTTGACGTGCTGCGCCCGAGGGTCGCGGCGGTAGCTCGCCAGCATCCCCTCGGCGAGGCCCGCGAGACCGGCGCTCACGGCTTCACCGCAGAGGCGGACATCTTCTCGACCTCGGCGAAGAGACCCTCGTAGAGAGGCCCGCTCAGGTAGCGCTCGCCGGAGTCGGGCAGCACGGTCACGATCGTCTTCCCCGCGAAGGCGGGGTCGAAGGCGAGTCGCAGCGCGGCGGCCATGGCCGCCCCGCACGACACCCCGCACAGGATCCCCTCCTCTCGCGCCAGCCGCCGCGCCGTTGCGATCGCCTCCTCGTTCGAAACGCGCTCCACCCGGTCGACGAAGGAGAGGTCGAGGTTCTTTGGCACGAAGTTCGCCCCGATGCCCTGGATCTTGTGCGGAGCCGGGGTCAGGGGCTGTCCGGCCAGCGTCTGCGTGATGAGCGGCGAGGCCTCGGGCTCGACCGCCACGCTGAGGATCGGCTTGCCCTTCGTCTTCTTGACGTACCGGCTGACCCCGGTGATCGTGCCCCCCGTCCCCACCCCGCTCACGAACACGTCCACCGCCCCGTCCGTGTCCTCCCAGATCTCCGGGCCCGTCGTCTGCTCGTGGATGGCCGGGTTCGCCGGGTTCTCGAACTGCCTCATCATCACGTACCGCCCCGGCTCCTCCGCGGCCAGCTCTTCCGACTTCGCGACCGCGCCCTTCATGCCGAGCGGTCCCGGGGTGAGGACGAGCCTCGCCCCGAGGGCCACGAGCACCTTGCGCCGCTCCATGCTCATCGTGTCCGGCATGGTCAGCACACACTCGTAGCCCCGGGCGGCGGCGGCGAAGGCGAGGGCGATCCCCGTGTTCCCGCTCGTGGCCTCGAGGATCGCCTTGCCCTTCGCGAGCGCACCGCGCTTCTCCGCGTCCCAGACCATCGACGCGCCGATGCGGCACTTCACCGAGTAGGCCGGGTTGCGGCCCTCGATCTTGGCGAGCACGGTAGCGTGCGCGCCCCTCGCGAGGCTGTTGATCCGGACGAGCGGCGTGCGCCCGATCGACGCCGTGTTGTCCTCGAACACCCGTGCCATCGCTTCCTCCCCCGCCGACACTGTCCCCCACGCCTGTCGCCGGAAGTCCCTGCCTCGATGCTAGCACCGGCGCAATCCGTCGACACGCTTTCCGCACCGGGAAGGCACGAAACAACGGGGCATCCTTCCACCTGCTGCACTCCTTGCTTGACGCGCCCGCCGCAGGGCTACAATGGGGTGGCTGCCCCCCTCCGCGGCTGCTACCTGAACTCAGCCTTTCTTCCGAGGTGCACATGCGCGTGCGCGTCTTCGGGTCGCTCTTGGTCCTTCTCTTCGTCGGTGGCACGGGCACGGCCGCCCTACCCGCTGACGACGTGCAACTCACTCCGCCTCCGGCGCTGGTCGAGTCGCTGGCATGGCACCAGGACCCCGTCGCCATGCTCCGAGCCTTCCGGGTCCCGCGGGCGTCCTCCGGGCGGACCTCCAATGCGGTCGGGTCTCGCGCGACGGCGGCGCTCCGTCTCGATGGCAAGGACCGGACGTGGCTCGGGCGCGGGCCCGGCGCGCTCGCGGACGTGCCCATCGCCGCGGACACGTCGCTCATCGAGACGCAGCCCAGCCTCGCGGCCAGCCCCGGCCGTCAGGATCTCGTCGCCCTGGCCTACGTGGCGGCCGCGTTTCCCACGTCACCGGGCACGCGCTGCTTCGTCGCGCGGAGCCTCGATCGCGGCCGCACCTGGACCCGGCGCGCGCAGCTGCCGGCCCTGAGCCCGACCAGCAACTGCGCTGATCCCGCCCTGGCCTACTCGCCCGACGGCAGCCGCCTGTACGCAGCCTACCGCGACATCCTGACCGTCCAGGAGTTCCTGCCCGAGAACCTCTTTCGGATCGAGACCGCGACAAACGTCGTCGTGGCGCAGTCCCGGGATGACGGGCGCACGTGGTCCGCACCCGTCGTCGCCCTCGTCGCGAAGGCCTACTCGGTCACCTACGAGTGTCCAGGAGGCCTCGAAACGTGCGGTGAACCGATCGACTGGACGCCCGGGACGTCGTTCGAGCGCCCGTCCGTGGCGGTGAGCGGCACCGCTCACCGGGGGCGTCGCGCTCAGCCGGGGGAGTGGGTGGTGCACGTCGCCTCCACGCGGCTCGCCGAGCTCGACGACACGGCGACGCCGACCACGATCGTCGTGACCCGCTCCCTGAGCAAGGGAACCGACTGGAGTCCGGTCCGCGAGCTGGACGCCGGCCACTCGTCCGGGCCGCAAGTGATAACACAGGGACCGAGGGTCACCGTCGGGAACGACTCCGAGGTGCTGGTCGCGTGGTACCACTCAGGCTTCGACGGCTTTCTCGCGGGCGGCTTCGAGATCCGGACCGCCCGTTCCGGCGACCACGGCACGAGCTGGGACCCGAACGTGACAGCGGCCGCCGACTCGAGCGAGGCTCCGCTCAGCCTGTTCCCGTTCCGGAAGTGGTGGACCACGATGTTCCCCGATGCCGTGATCGACGCGGATGGGCGGGCGCACGTCGTCTACACGCACGATCCCGAGGCGGAGAGCACCACGGCGGAAGAGGGCGACGTCCGCTACGTCGGCAGCTTGATCTCGCCGTACGCCGATTGGTCCGATCCGGTCACCGTGAACGACGACGGTCCCGGCCGCGCCCAGGGTTTCGTCAGCCTCGTGACCCGGCGGCAGGTGCGGGGTACGGTGGTGGAGGCCGTGTGGGAAGACACGCGGCTCGCGCCCGACGGCTCGACTCCGGCCGGGATCTCCCTCTACGACGTCTTCCACGCGCGGCTCGAGCCCGGCCAGGGAACCGGCTGGTCGGCCAACACCCGCGTGACCGACGCCTCCTCGACCCAGACCCAGACGTTCGCGGCCGGGCGCACCAGCGTGACTGCCAACGGCACGGGCGTCGTGTTCGCAGCCTGGAGCGACCGGCGCGGCGTCGGCTCGACGGCCGACCCCGCGAGCGACGTCTACGGGAGCCGGATCGCGCCGCGGTAGGTGCTCCGTCTCACCCTACCGCACGAACGACTCGCGGCGGGAGGCCTCGGACAGCGGGACGAGGAAGCTCCCCGGGTCGCGCGCGATCTTCTCCTGGGCGGCGCGGAGGCTCGCCTCCCCCGCGTAGCTGACCGCCGACTGCAGGTGGCCACGGACGCGGGAGAGGATGCCGACCACGCTGCCGACGTAGGGGACGCGCACGGACTGCCCCTCCGCCGGGGTGCGCAGGGCCTCCGCGAGCTCGTCGCCCTCCGTCCCGTCCACCACCGCCTCCGGGGAAGTCATGCCGCGGTAGAGCTTCATCTTCTGCCGCGTGGCGGGGTCCTCCACCACCATGCCCGGGGCTTCGTCCGTCCCCGACAGCATGCTGCCGAGCATGACCGTCGAGGCCCCGCACGCGATGGCCAGGAAGAGGTCCTTGTCGTCCCGGACCCCCCCGTCCGCGATGATCGGCAGCTTCCCTTCCGTCGCGAGGTACGCCTCGCGCACCGCCTGCAGCTGGGGCACTCCCGCGCCCGTCTCCAGCCGCGTGCGGCAGCCGCGCCCGGGGCCCACCCCCACCTTGATCGCGCTCGCGCCGAGGCCGGCGAGCCACTGCGCCGACTGCGCCGTCGCCACGTTGCCCACCACGAGCGGCACCCTCTCCAGCCTCTTGCGCAGCTGCCCCACCGCCTGCGCCACCACTTCGGAGTCGGCGTGGGCCACGTCGAGCAGGAGGACGTCCACCTCCTGCTCGACGAGGGCCGCCGCGCGCTCCAGGAAGTCCCCGGTCGCTCCCACCGCCGCTCCCACGCGCAGCCGCCCCCGCCCGTCCTTGGTCGAGTGCGGTTTCTGCTTGTAGAGCTTGAGGTCGCGCATGGTGACGAGGCCGCGCACGCGGCCACCGTCGTCCACGAGGGGCAGCTTCTCGACCCGGTGCTCGAACATGGCCCTCTCGGCCTCCTCGAGGGAGACCGTGGGCGGGCGGGTCACCAGCCGCTGGCGCGGGGTCATGAAGTCGGAGACCGGCCGCGCGTCGTCTGCGCCGTCGAGGGGCATGTCGCGGTGGGACAGGATGCCGGCCAGCCGGCCGCTGCCCTTCACCTCCTCGATGAGGAAGCTGCTCGCGTTGAACCGGCGGATGGCCTGCCGCGCCTCCGCGATCGTGGCCGCGCGCTCGAGGACGAGCGGCTCCTCGATCACGTATGAGTGGCGCGTCTTGACGTAGCGCACCCGCGCCGCCTGCTCCGCGATGGAGGAGTTGCGGTGGAGGAACCCGATGCCGCCCTCGAGGGCGAGCGTCTTCGCCATCTCCTCGCCGACCACGGTGTCCATGTTGGCCCCGAGGACGGGGAGGGCGAGGTCGATCCCGGCCACGAGCGGCATCGCGAGGGACACCTCGCGCCGGCTGCCCACCGGGCTGTGCTGCGGCCGGAAGAGGAAATCGTCGAACGTCCTGCCGAGGAACAGCGGCTCGAGGTCGCTCATGCCGGTATTGTTCCACGGCATGCGCGGGCGGGGAGCGCAAAACCGTGGCCGGAGGGGCGAGGGCTGAGCGAGCGGGGAGCGAGCGAAGGAGCGTCCCTCGCCGCCCCTCAGGGCGGGGGCCGGTGCCGGGCCGTCAGCAGGACGCGCGCGTACCAGTCCTCGCGGCCGGGCATCGGCTGCGCGACGAGCGCGCGGCGGCGGGCCTCCCAGTCGAGGCCGGGAGGGAGCCACTCGTCCCACGCCTGCCGGCCCGGCGTCGCGTGGAGGAGCACCTCCCCCACCCGGTACGGCTCCTCCGACTGCACGAGGACGATCCGCAGCGCTCGCACCGGCCGGCCGCCCAGGGGAATCGCGAAGACGTCGTGGTCGATCACCGCCTGGGGATGGCCGTCGAGCCACCGCAGGTCGAGGCGCTCCTCCCTCCGCCGGCGGGAGGCGACGGTCGCGAAGGTGAGGCCGTCGGCGCTGACTTGCACGTCCGCGTTCCGCGGCAGCCGCGGCCCCTCGAGCGCCGCCACGAGCGTGACCGCCTGGAGCGGCCGCGGCTCCGCAAGCCGCAGCTCGAACGAGGACGCCGGGCCGCCATCGACGAAGGTCCGCAGGTCGGAGTCACCCGCGGCGCCGGCGCCCGGCCAGGGCTCCGCGTCGGCGGCGAACGGAGGCACGAAGGAGTGGAAGACGACGGCCCGTCCGGCATCGACCCGCCGCCACCGCCCGCCCAGCTCCCGCATCGTCCGCTCGAACGCCTCGGGAGCGGGCAGCGCGCTGGGGATGTCGGGGGTCAGGACCCACGCCACGTTCCGGGCGAAGCGCACCTCGTCGAGAAGGGGCAGCGGCCAGTGGCGGAAGCGGTCGTTCCACGGCGGCGAGGCGGTGATCCTCTCGCCGCTCTCCCACGTGAGGCGGAAGGCGGGTCCGTACGAGGCGTAGGCGTGGCGGACGCCGCTCTCGTCGAGCACGCGCCGGACCGGCTGCAGGTCCTGGAGCAGGAAGGGCGGACCGGCCCGGTCGAGCCGCCGCCACGCGTCCAGCAGCTGCGTGCCGAGGCCGAGGTGCAGGGCGGCGAGCCCCAGCACCGCGACCCACGGGCGCCGCGAGGTGCCGCGGGGAGAGGCGGCCCACGCCGCGAGGACGGCCACCGGGAGGTACAGCGGCGTCAGGAAGCGCAGGGTGTGCGGAGCCGATCGGAGCGGGAACGGGAAGGCGAGGAGCGCGAGGGCCGCGGCGAGAAGGTAGAGGGACGAGGGGCTCGCCCGCGAGGCGGCGCGGCCCGCGAGCACGATCAGGACGCCGTAGAGGAGGACGGTGAGGCCCGCGGCCCAGCCCGGCGCGTGCAGCACGAAGTCCTCGGCGTCCGCGACGACCGGGACGTGGGTGCCGAGCACGCCCCCGAGCGGCTGGTGCAGCCGGGGCAGCGTGGCCGCGAGGTGCGAGAGCGCGGACTCGTCGCGGTCGGACAACTGGACGATGCGGGCCGCCTCGGCATCACGCAGGCCGCGCGACCACAGGGGCGCGCTCGCGGCCACGAAGGGAACGAGCGCCCACGCGAGCAGGCTTCGGCGACCCCGGGACCGCAGGAGGACCCACGCCGCTGCCGCCGTGACCGCGCTCGCCGCCATGAGGTGCGTCCACAGGGCGAGCCCGGAGAGGAGCCCCAGCAGGAGCAGGGTACCGCGGGGCGGCGGCTGGCTCGCGTCGGCGAGGCGTCGTCCGGCGCGAGCGGCGGCGAGCAGGATGAGCCCGCACAGGACGAGCGACGTCGGGTAGAAGGGCGGCGGCAGCGCGGCGAGGAGGAGGAAGTAGGGCGGAGGGCAGGCGACGAGCACCGCCGCGGGCAGGCCGGCCGCGGGGTGCAGCTCCCGCGCCAGGGCGTAGGCCAGCGGCACCAGCAGGAGGCCGAGCAGGAAGTACGGCAGCCGCAGGGCCTCGGGGCCGCAGCCCCAGACCGCGACGAAGGGGAGGGCCACCCACGAGTCGAGGGGCGAGCCGTACGGCTGGCCCCAGAACGTCGTGCCGACGCCGGGGTGCCGGGCCATGAGGCCCACGATCGCGGTGTCGCCGTCGACCGGCGTGTGCAGCGCCTCGATCCAGAACGGCAGGCGCACCACGACGGCCAGGAGCAGGGCGAGCGGTATCGCGCGCGAGGGCCTCAATGCCCCTCCTGCGGCGGCGCTTCCTCGGGCCCCACGCCCTCGACGCCGGCCCCGGCGAACCACGGCGGGGGCCAGGGCTGCGTGACCCAGGCCACGAGGCTTGGGCCGACGGAGAGGGCGAGCACGAGCGCGGTGGCGGCGGCGGCCAGGCGGTGCGGCCGGACGACGCGAGGCCGGACGCGCCGGCGACCCATCCGTGGGCCGCGACCAGGAAGACGGCCGGCATCGCCGGCAGGCGGTAGCGGGGGTACCCGTGGGCGGCCACGTGGAGCAGCACGTAGAAGGCGAGGAACCCGAGCACGAGCGCCGGCGCGCGGCCCCGCGGCAGCAGCGGCCACGCCGACCACGAACAGGACGATCACCGCGAGGTAGGGCACGAGCAGGACCGCCACGGCCGCGAGCGCCCGCGGCCGGGAGACGGCGCCGTAGGCGCCCCGCTCCAGGTGGACGATCGGCTGGCCGTGCGCGGCCCAGAACGCCGGCATCTCGTCGCGCAGCTTCTCGAGGATCCACAGCGGCTGCCGCTCGAGGATCGACTCGATCGCTCTCCGGCGGGCGTGCTCGTACTGGGCGACGCGCCCGTGGACCGCCCAGTACTCCTCGTACACCTCCTGGCGGCTCAGGCGCGTGTTCCCCTGCCAGAGGTTGAGGGCACCCGAGGTGGACACCGGCACGAAGGCGTCGAAGACCAGCCAGTTGCGCAGCGTCCAGGGTGCGACCACGAGCACCGACACCGCGAGCAAGCCAGGCCGCGCGCCGGGCGCCCCCCGCGCGCCGCCACGCGAGCCACAGGGCGGCCACGGGGAGGAAGTAGAGCACCGTCTCGCGGGTGAGGACGGCGAGGCCCCAGAGCAGGCCGGAGACCGCGGCGGCGCGCGTCGAGCCCTCGGCGTCGGCCGCGAGCAGGCGCTCCATCGCCCACCACAGCAGGACCGTGAAGACGGTCTCGACCCAGAAGTGCGAGGCGAACCACACGAGCTCGGGGTAGAAGGCGGCCATGCCCGCCGCGAGGAGGCCCGCCCGCTCGCCGAAGGCACGCCGCCCGGCGAGCCCCAGCGCGGGCACGAGCAGGGCCCCGGCGAGGCACTGCGCGACCTGGACCGCGACGAGGCTCCCGAACAGCGTGAACAGCCCGCCGACGAAGTAGAGGTAGAGCGGCGGGTGGAAGATGAACCGCAGGCGCAGGGGCGAGAAGCCGACCTCGGGCGAGGGGAGGTTCTCGGAGCCCCAGGTCAGCCACATGGTCTCGTCGGCCACCGGGAAGGTGGGCGGCTCGAGGGCCAGCCAGACGAGCCGCACCGCGAGCCCGGCCAGGGTCAGGGCCAGCAGGCCCCGGCGGAAGGACGAGGACACGCTCGCGACCTTAGCACAACCCGGTTTGGCCGCACCGCGCGGCCGTGCTAGCGTGGCCTGTTCGCGTGATGAGACCGATCCTCCTTCTGGCGCCGGCCGCCGCCGCCCTCCTTTCCGGCTGCCGCCAACCCGAAACACCCGTGGATCTCCTCGGCGCCGGCGATCGCCTCGTCGAGGCCCGAGCAGCCGGCGAGGAAGGCCCGGCCGTCCTCGAGGCCGGTCGGCGCGGCCTTCGCCTGAACGACGTCATCCACCGCGGCTTCCCGGCCGGGCCGCCCGGCCGGCTGCGTTTCGCCGTGGACATCCCGCGGGGCGCGACGGCTCCAGCTCGCCTGCGCGATCGACCCCCGCTTCCACGACCGGCCCGGGGTGGAGTTCGTGGCCAAGGTGAAGCGAGGGAGCCGCGAAGACACCGTCTGGAGCCTGCTCCTCGACCCGATTGCACGCCCCGAGCACAGGGGGTGGGTGCCGGCCGACGTCGACCTCTCGAAGTGGGCGGGGGCGGGTCGCGAGCTCGTGCTCGAGACCCGGGGCTTCGAGCAGAGCGGAGACCCCGGGCGGGCCTGGTGGGGAACGCCCGCCCTCACCGTCGCTCGTCGGGCCCCTCTCGCGATCGTCTATCTCGTGGACACCCTGCGCGCGGACCACACCGGGGTCTACGGCTACGGGCGCAAGACGACACCCGAGCTCGACGCCTTCGCCCGCGACGCCGTGGTCTTCGACGCGGCGGTCGTCCACGCGTCGTGGACGAAGCCGTCGGTGGCCTCCATCCTCACCTCGCGACTGCCCGGCCAGCACCGCGCCGTCCAGCTCCGCGACCCCCTCGACCCGCAGAACGTCACGGTCGCCCAGAGGCTGGACGAGCGGGGCTTCGCCACCGGCGCCGCCATCGCCAACTCGGTGATCTACGGCGCGGAGTCGGAGTTCGACCGCGGCTTCGACGTGTTCGCGGGCCTCCACGGGGAGGAGGACCGGCGGAGCAAGCTCGTGGGCGCCGACGTGGTGGTGGACGCCGCCCTCGCCTTCCTCCGTTCGCGTCAGGGTCTCCCCACGTTTCTCTTCGCCCACACGATGGACCCGCACGTCCCGTACGAGCCGCCCCCGCCCTTCGACCGGATGTTCGAGCCCTTCCCGACCGAGGGCCACCCTGCCCGCGACCCGCGCACCGACTACAAGGAGCCGCTCGACCGCGAGCGCATGATCGGCCAGTACGACGGGGACATCGCCTTCGGGGACCGCGAGTTCGGCCGCTTCGTCCGGGAGCTGAAGGCGGCCGGCCTCTACGAGGACGCGCTCATCGTCTTCCTCGCCGACCACGGCGAGGAGTTCCTCGACCACGGCCTCTGGCTCCACGGCCGCAGCCTCTTCGACGAGCTCATCCGCGTCCCCCTCGTCGTGAAGTTCCCCGGCAACCGGGGGGCGGGCCGGCGCGTGGCCGAGCAGGTCCAGGGGGTCGACGTCGTCCCGACGGTGCTCGAGGCGATGGGCGCGCCTCTCGCCTCGGACCTGATGGGCGAGCCCCTCCAGCGGGTGCTGGCCGGTGGGACGAAGCCGCGGCCGGCGCTCGCCGAGATCTCCCACCGGGGCTTCGTCGCCCACGGCGTGCGGACGGACGGCGACAAGTACATCCGCCGCTTCAGCCCGGACGACGACGAGCTGTACTTCGACCTTCACCAGGACCCGGGAGAGAAGACGAGCCTCGCCGAGAGGCACAACCAGCGCGTGCGCACCCTGCAGGCGCAGGCCGAGGCCGGCATGTCGCCCAACCCGTTCCGCTACGTGGTCCAGGTGGCGGCCCCCGGCCGATTCGCCCTCAAGCTGGAGGCCCGGGGATGGCTCGAGGGGGTGGAGGCGACCGGCCTCGGCCCCCAGGAGCGTTCGACGCTGGGCGGAAACGGGCGCTGGCTGGAGCTCGCGCTGCAACCCCGTCCCGGCGCGCCGCGGGAGATCAGCTTCACGGTGCGCCCGGTCGGGGCCCCCGTGACGCTGTCGGGAACGCGGGACGGCCGGCCGCTGCGACCGACGGACGTGTCGGTGGGCGAGGGCTCCTTCCGTCCGGGCGAGTTCCCGTTCCGTCTTCCCGACATCGAGTCGGAGACGGAGGCCGACCGGGGCATCCACCTCTTCGCCGCCCCGTCCGCGGCTGGAGGGGGGGTGCGCGTCTGGCTCGCCCTGCCCCCCGGCCGCACGATTCAAGAGCTCGACCCCGAGAACCGCGAGCGGCTGAAGGCGCTCGGCTACGTCGGCCCGGGGTAAGGTGCTCTTGGCTCCGCTCCTCGTCTTCGACCTCGACGGCACGCTCGTCGACTCCTCGCGAGACATCGCGGCGGCGACGAACGCGGCGATCGGCCGGCTGGCTCCGGGCAGCCCGGAGATCCCGATGCCGGCAATCCTCTCCTTCGTCGGCGAGGGAGCGCGGCTCCTCGTCGAGCGCTGCCTGCACCACGTCGGGCTCGATCTCTCGCCCGACGACGTGCTGAGCGTCTACCTCGAGTGCTACCGGGAGCGCCTCCTCGACACCACGCGCCTGTACCCGGGCATCGCGGACGCCCTCGACGCGCTGCGGGGCGCGACGCTGGCCGTCCTGACCAACAAGCCCGGAGACATGAGCCGGGCGATCCTGGAGGGGCTGGGCGTCGGCGCGCGGTTCGCTCGCGTCGTGGGGGGAGGCGACGTCCCCTCGCGCAAGCCCGACCCGGCCGGGCTCCTTCGGCTGATGGCCGAGCTCGACGGGACGCCCGGCGCGACCTGGATGATCGGCGACTCCGCGACCGACGTCGGCGCCGGCCGCGCGGCCGGGGTCCGGGTCGCGGGGGTCACGTGGGGCTTCCACCCCCGGGAGCTGCGCTCGGCGGGGCCGGACCTCCTGATCGACGACCCCCGCGATCTCGTCTCACTCGCGGGCGCCTGAGCCATCTCCACTGTGCTACGCTTGCGGCGTCCCTCCCCCTGAAAGCCCATGGCCTACCTCCTGATCTGGGGCGACACCCGTGACATGCTCCCCGGGGACTTGCCCGCCAGCCTCCGGCCCGAGGAGGTCCGCTCGCTCGCGGGCCTGCAGGCGGCGCTCGACGGGAAGAAGTCCGCCCTGGTGGTGGCTGACCCGCGCCTCCTCGAGGCCGAGCAGCCGGCGATCGAAGCCTGGCTGCGCAGCGGCGGGGCGGACAAGGCCGCGATCGTCGCCGTCGCCGACGCGGCCGACAGCGACGCGGTGCTGCGCCGGCTCCCGTTCGTGGACGACCTGCTCCTCCGGCCGGTCACCCCGGTACGCCTGCGCCACAAGCTGGAGCGGGCCGTCGAGTCCCTGACCCGGCGCAGCGCGATCCGGCAGATCGAGAAAGCCTACGACCGGAGGGGCGAGGAGCTCAGCCAGCTCAACCAGATCGGTGTGGCGCTCTCCGCGGAACGCGACATCGACAAGCTGCTCGCGCTGATCCTCCAGAAGAGTCGCGAGATCACCGTAGCGGACGCGGGGAGCCTCTACCTCGTCGAGCCGGCGCCGGACGGCAACGGGAATGGGAGCCGGCTCCGATTCAAGCTGCCCCAGAACGACTCGGTCGCGGTCTCCGATTTCCAGGAGTTCACGATCCCGCTCGACCAGACGTCGATCGCGGGCTACGTCGCCCTCACCGGCGAGCCCGTGAACGTGGCCGACGCCTACGACCTCTCCCCGGGATCGCCCTACACCATCAGCCGCTCCTTCGACGAGAAATCGGGCTACCGCTCGAGATCGATGCTGGTCGTGCCGATGAAGGACCACAAGGAGGTCGTGATCGGCGTCGTCCAGCTCATCAACAAGAAGCGCGACCCGGAGGCGGTGCTTCAGTCGGCCTCCCTGGTCGACGACCAGGTCATCTCCTTCACGGAGGTGGACCGGAAGCTCGTGGCCTCGCTCGCCAGCCAGGCCGCGGTGGCCTTCGAGAACGCCGACCTCATCCAGCGGATCCGGATGCTCTTCGACGAGTTCGTCCACGCCGCGGTCTCCGCCGTCGAGCAGCGGGACCCCACGACCTCCGGCCACTCCGAGCGGGTGGCCATCCTCACCGTGGGCCTCGTGGAGAAGGTCGACGGGACCACGACGGGGCCGTTCGCCGGGAGCCGCTTCTCGCGGGACGAGGTGGAGGAGCTGCGCTACGCCGCGCTCCTCCACGACTTCGGCAAAGTCGCCGTCCAGGAGAAGTACCTGCGGAAGGGAAAGAAGCTCTACGCCACGCAGACGATCGCGATCCGGCAGCGCTTCGCCTACATCCTGAAGAGCATCGAGGCCGACCACCTCCGGGCCCGGCTCGAGGCCCTGGAGTCGGGCCGGCTCGAGGCTGACCGCCTCGCCGCTATCGACGCGGTGCACGCGCGGCGCCGCGCCGAGGTGGAGCGCATTCTCCAGGCGGTGCTGAGCGCGAACGAGCCGACCGTGGTCGAGGAAGACACCTTCCGGGCGGTCATGAACCTCCCTGCGCGCGAGCGATTCGCGAACCACGAGGCCGAGGAGGAGTTCCCGGTGGAGGCCTGGGCCGAGGGACCCTTCCTGACCGCGGACGAGATCGAGACCTTGTCGATACGCAAGGGCAGCCTGTCCGACAAGGAACGGCGCCGGATCGAGAGCCACGTCTCGCACACCTACGAGTTCCTTCAGAAGATCCCGTGGACCGGCGAGCTGCGGCGCATTCCCGAGATCGCCTGGGCCCACCACGAGAAGCTCGACGGCTCGGGCTACCCGCGCGGGCTCCGGGGAAAAGACGACATTCCCCTGCAGTCCCGCATGATGACGATCGCGGACATCTACGACGCGCTCGTCGCCTGGGACCGTCCCTACAAGAAGTCGGTCTCGCCGGAGCGGGCCCGGGCGATCCTCCAGGAGGAAGCGACGGACGGAAAGCTGGACCGGGACCTCCTCGACGTGTTCCTGGAGGCGAGGCTCTTCGAGCTGCCGGAGTTCAAGGCCCGGCTCAAGGCGAGAGCCTGACCCCGGTGGGGCCACCTCCCCTCGTCATCGCCCACCGCGGCGACTCCGCGCACCGGCCCGAGAACACGCTGGCCGCCTTCGCGGGTGCCCTCGAGGTCGGGGCCGTCCTCGTCGAGCTCGACGTCCAGCTCACCGCGGACGGCCACGTGATCGTCATCCACGACCCCACCCTCGACCGGACCACCAGCGGCCGCGGCGACGTGCGCCGCATGGCGCTCGGCGCCGTGCGCGCGGCGTCCGCCGGCTACCCCGACCGGTTCGGGACGGCGTTCGCCGGCGAGCGGGTGCCGCTGCTCTCCGAGGCGCTCGCCCTCCTGCGCGAGCGGGCCCGCGTGCTCGTCGAGATCAAGACGGAGTCGGTCACGGAGGACGCGGAAGGGGGCGTCGAGGCCCGCGTGGTCCAGGAGGTCCGGCGGGCGGGGATGGTGGGCGCGGTGGCCCTCATCTCCTTCGACCACCGGGCGATCCTCCGCCTCGCGTCCCTCGCCCCGGAGCTGACGCGGGGCCGGCTCTTCGGGCGCACGACCGCCGACGAGGTCCTCGCCGCCGCCCGCGACGCCTCCTGCGAGCTCGTCATGCCCCACAAGAGCCAGGTCGACGAGGCTCTCGCCGAGCGCGTCCACGCCGCCGGCCTGAAGCTCGCCACCTGGGTGGTGGACGAGCCGGAGGAGCTGCGGCCGCTCGCGCGATTCGGCCTCTACGGCGTCGGCTCGAACCGCCCCGGCGTGCTCATCGACGCGATCGCCGACGGCCTGCTCGCCTGAGCGGGCCGCCCCGCTACTCGAGAGGGTCGGTGGAGAGCCGCCGTCGCATGCCGGCGGCGGCGAAGCGGGCGAAGGCCGCCTCGGCCGCGTCGGTGAAGTCCGCGACCCCCGGCACCACGACCGGCGACATGCAGTCGTCGAGGAGGACGACCCTCTCCGCGAGCCGCGCGTCGCGGGCGCGGATCTCCGCCAGCAGGTCCTCGACCGTCCACTCCACGCAGTGGCTCTTCGCCTCGCCGGCCACGATCACGGTGTCGAAGGACAGCAGGTGCTCGACGAGGGCCCGGTTCGGAGAGTCGATGGGAGTGCCCGACGCGTCCTCCATCACCTCCGGCCGGAGGACCGAGTAGTTCTCGGTGAGGGGGTTCTGCCCCTTGACCTCCGCCCGGGTCCGCGTCTGCCGGGCGATCGCGTGGAAGAAGACGGCCTCCTCCACGGCCGACACCAGCGCGTGGCCGATGCCCCCGACCATCGAGTGGTACGGCCACACGACGAGCGGGTACTTGCCCCCCTCGGCGAGCCGGCGGGCGTAGTGGAGGGCCCAGGCCCCGACTTCGAAGCCCGCGCGGGGCGCGACGGCCGGGGCGAGGTCGGGGTTCACCCGCCAGCGGCCACTCTCCACGTCGGCGTGGGTGATCACCGTGTGGGGCGGGGGGTGCGCGCCGTCTCGTCCCACCCAGAACAGGGGGTGGAAGATCTGTGCCGCCGTGTGCGTGTCGAGGGTCACCACCACCTGCGTGATGCGGTCGAGGTTGCGGTAGAGGAAGGAGGCGATCCGCCCGCAGTCCTCGATCGCGCCGCGGCCCGAGCGGCCCGCCACGAAGAGCTCGAACTCGGGCAGGCAGAACGTGTTCTGCACGTCGACGAGGAGCAGCGCGGTGCGCCTCCCGTCTCCGGCCGCGGGACGGATCCCGTGGCGGGACGCCCACTCGAGCGCCTGGTCGGCACGCTCCTGGTACGGCACGCGGTAGACGCGGCCCGCGGCCGCGGGATCGAAGAACGGGGGAAGGGGGAGGCTCATGCGCGGCTCCCTCAGGCGACGAGCGGGTGGATGACGAGACCCGACGGGAGCTTCGGGTGGAAGAACGTGCTCTTGGCCGGCATCGACTCGCCCGCCTCGGCCACGTCCACGATCTGCCGGACGGGCGTCGCGCGCATCAGCGCGGCGAGGCGGCAGCCCCCGCGTGCGACGGCCTCATCCGCCTCCGACTGCGAGTGCACGTAGCCCACCGCCCCGTCCGGCACGCCGAGGAGCGGACCGAGGACGGCGTGGTGCAGGAAGTACGTGTCGAGGGCGCGCAGGCAGGCGGGGGCCCCGGGCGGGAGCAGGCGCTCCGCGCCAGGCTGCGCCTCGACCACCAGGGCTCCCTTCCCCGGCTCGGCGAGGGCGAAGGCCCAGGGGGCGGGCGAGGCCGCCACGAAGGCGGCGGCCGTCGCGGCGTTCTCCCGCGGCGTGAGCTGGAAGGGGCCGCCGAGGCGCCTACTCGCATCTTCGAGCGACGGTCCTTCGGAGAGGAGGCGGTGGTACGGCAGGACGAGCAGGCCCGGCGCGTCCATCGGCGTGAAGTAGCCGAGCGTCCAGGCCCCGTCGGGCCCGACGGCGTCGCGGTAGCGCAGCGCCGTCGCGTGGCGGTGGTGGCCGTCCGCGATGTACGCCTTCACCCCGGCGAGGAGCGCCTGGAAGCGGCCGACGAGGCCCGGTTCCTCGACGCGCCACACCCGGTGGCCGACGCCGCCGTCGTCGGTGTACGGGGCGGTTGGCTCCTGGGCGATCACTCCAGCCACGAGGGCGGTGAAGCTGCGCCGCGGGGTCGGGGAACATCAGGAAGATCGGGCTGAAGTTGGCCTTGGTGGCGTCGAGGACCCGCCACCGGTCCTCCTTGGCCGCCGCCCGGGTGTGCTCGTGGGGCAGGATCACGCGACGCTCGGGGTCCTCCGCCCGGAAGCGGGCGAGCAGACCGAAGCGGTGCAGCGTCCGGCCCGCCTCCACGAACGACTGCTCGAGCACGTACAGGGCCGGCGCGGCGTCCGCTTCGAGGACCCCCCCGGCCCGCCAGCGACGGTACGTCTCCCCCGCCTCCGCGTACCCGGCGTTGCCGGGCGTGCGGTTCAGGATCACCCGCACGATGTTGTGCGGGTCGCGCGCGTAGAGCTCGTCCTGGTAGGCCGGCGGGATGACGTCATACGGCGGGGCCAGCACGCGCGCGAGGTCGACGCCACGGTACCGGACACCCGCGAACGGCTGGATCTCGGCCAAGTTTCCTCCGGTGGGCAGGGCACGCGCCCCCCCAGCGGGCATCGTACCCCGGCCCAGCCGCCCTGACGGAGTCGAGCAGCGGGCGCGGACCGCCCTATAATCCCGACGTCCAGAGGAGGCACCATGACCCAGGTCCGCCGTCGTTCTTTCCTCGCCGGCGTCACCGCCGGCTTCGCCGCCCCCGCTCTCCTGCGGGCGCAGAGCCGGTCGAAGCGCTACCCGATCGCGTTCTCCACGCTCGGCTGCCCGGCCTGGAGCTGGAAGCAGGTCCTCGACGCCGCCGACAAGTACGGCTACGCGGCGCTGGAGCTGCGCGGGATCGCGGGCGAGATGGACCTGCCGAAGGTGCCCGAGCTCCAGGGCACGCGCCTCGCGCAGACGAAGAAGGACCTCGCCGCGCTCGGCATCGTGGTGAGCGACCTGGGGGCCTCCGCGCGCATGCACGAGAAGGACCCGGCCGTGCGCGAGAAGCAGTTCGACGAGGGTCGCCGCTTCATCGACCTCGCGCAGGCCATGGGCGTGAGGTACGTGCGCATGTTCGGTGACAAGATCCCCGAGGGCGAGCCGAAGGCGGACGTGATCGCCCGCGTTTCCGAGGGCTTCCAGAAGATGGCCGACTACGCGAAGCCGGCGGGTGTCACGGTGCTGATCGAGTCGCACGGCGACTTCACGCACTCGCCCGACCTCGTCGAGATCCTGACGCGCGTAAACCACCCGCAGTTCCAGCTGCTGTGGGACGCGCACCACTCGTTCGTGGCGGGCAAGGAGCAGCCGGCCGACAGCTACAAGGCCCTCGCGCGGTGGATCCGCCACACCCACCTCAAGGACTCGAAGCCCGAGGGCACCGACCGGCGCTACGTCCTCCTCGGCGCAGGCGAGGTGCCGGTCAAGGAGCAGGTGGCCGTCCTCGCGAAGAACGGCTACAAGGGCTTCTACTGCTTCGAGTGGGAGAAGAAGTGGCACCCCGAGATCGAGGAGCCCGAGGTCGCGTTCCCCCACTACGCGAAGGTGATGGCGGAGTACCTCTCCGCCGCGGGAGTTGTGGCCTCCTAGAGGCCGAGGAGGCGATATGTCCGACGGGAAGAAGACGCGCCGCGAGTTCCTCGAGAAGAGCGGGCTGACGGTCGGCGCGGTGGCCGCGCTTCCCGCGCTGCCGCTCCGCCCCGAGGCGCCCATGCCCCCGAAGGCGGGCACCATGCCGCACCGGACGCTCGGCCGCACCGGAGCGAGCGTGTCGATCCTCGCCATGGGCTGCGGCAGCCGCTTCCTGCAGTACCCCGCGGACCAGGCCACGGCCGTACTCGAGAAGGCGGTCGGCCTGGGCATCAACTACCTCGACACCGCGGTCAACTACGGCGACGGCGAGAGCGAGACGCGGCTGGGGCGGTTCCTGGCCACCCGCCGGGAGGATGTCTTCCTCGCCACGAAGGTCCCCACCCGCGCGCGCACCCGCGACGCCGCGCTCAAGGAGGTCGAGGCCAGCCTGAAGCGGCTGCAGACCGACCACCTCGACCTGCTGCACCTGCACAGCCTCGGCAACGAGGCCGACCTCGCGAAGATCGAGGCCCCGGACGGGGCGATCAAGGCCCTCTACGAGCTGCGCGAGCAGAAGGTCGCTCGGTTCATCGGGATGACGAGCCACACGGACGGTGCGGTCATGGCGAAGGCCATCGAGCGGAACGACCTCGACTGCGTGCAGATGGCCATGAACCCCGCCCGGGCCGCCCGCTTCGAGGAGCTGGCCCTCCCCGCCGCCAACCAGAAGAACCTCGGTGTCATCCTGATGAAGGTCACGGCCCAGGACAAGCTGCTGGTGGACGGGGGGGCCGACGCGGCCTCGCTCCTGCGCTACGCCTGGAGCCTGCCGATCTCGGCCGCGGTGTGCGGCATGCCGAAGCTCGAGTTCCTCGAGGCGAACGTGGCCACGGCGATGGCGTTCGCGTCGCCGCTGCCCCCCGCCGAGATGGAGCGGCTGCGGCAGCAGCTGGCCGGCCGCAAGGTCGCCCTCGAGCAGTTCTTCACCCACCACCACGACGGCGGCTGGACAGCCTGACCGCGCGGCTCGGCTAGCGGCGCCTCCGGCCGGAAGGCTTCCGCGTACCCGCCTTCCGGCCGCCGCCGCTTAGGCCGAAGAACGCCAGCGCGAGGGCGAGGGCGGCCACCGCGATCTCCCACGGCGCGAGCCAGACGCCGTTCACCGCTCCGCGCCACCAGGCCGCGGCGCCCATCGTGAGGAGCGCTGCGGCCGGCGCCAGGGCGAGGAGCACGGTCCACCACGCCCTCCGCCAGGGCAACAGCAGGTGCGGGACGAGGAGCAGGCACAGGCCGGGGACGGGGTGCGGCCAGAGCAGGACGGAGGCCAGCAGCGCCTGCGCGAGCCGCAGGCCCAGGGCCACCCCACCGACCCGCCACCCGCGCCACAGGCCCGGCAGCAGGCTCGCGGCGCCGAGGCCGACGAGCCATGCCCAGCCGACCACGCGACCGAAGGCAGCGAACCACTGCGGCTCCTCCGCCGGGCCCCTCGGAACGCGCTCGAGCGCGTGCACGACACCGAGAACACTCCGCCCCATCCGCTCGAGCGCTCCGGGGTCCAGCTTGTCCGCGGTGTCGGACGCCTTGTGGTAGTCCGGGTAGAACTTCGAGAACGAGGAGTCCGAGGCGAAGAGGGCCGGGTGGCCGGCCTGGAGGAAGGACAGGTCGTCGCCGTAGAGCCGCACGCGGAACGCGCGCGCCGTGGGCTGGTAGAGCCACGACAGGTAAGGGTCGCCGACGGCGAGCGGTGCACCCGCCTCCCGCGCGCCGTCGAGCGCGGCCCGCACGAGCCACGCCGGTGCGATCACCGCGCGGCCCTTCTCGCGGGGGTCCGCGTAGGCGATCGGGTGCAGGACGGGGGCGCCCCCTCTCCAGCCGGACATCTCGATCGCGAACGCCGCGACCATCGAGCGCACCCGCGGGCCCAGGCGCTCCAGGTAGGCGCGCGACCCGGCGGTCGTCCCCTTTCCCGTCGACCCCGCCTCCTCGCCGTCGAACGAGGCGAACACGATCGTCCGCGCACGCCGCTCGTCCTTCGCGAGGACACGGGCCAGCTCGATCAGGATGCCCACCCCGCCCCCGTCGTCGTAGGCGCCGGGGGCCACCGGGTCGGTGTCGTGGTGCGCCCCGATCACGACGAACTCCTCACCCGGGGCGGGCAGGGTTCCGATCACGTTCGCGCCGTGCACGCCGTGCCGCTCGAAGGCCTGCACCTCGACCGCCTCCAGCCCCGCCTCGTGCAGCTGGGCGGCGACGTAGGCGGCGGCGGCCTGGTTGCGGGGCGATCCCCACGGGTGCGGGCCGAGGGCGGCGAGGGCCGAGGCGTGGCGGAGGGCGGCTTCGCCGTCGATCGAGGCAGCGAGAAGGAGGCCGAGGAGCGGGGTCATGCGGGCGCAGGATTATAGCGTCCCGCTCGTTGGCGCGTGGCCGGCGACTTGGTAGACTGCCCGGAACCTCCGGAGGTCAATCCAGACATGCTTCGAGCGTCGACGGGCGCGATGCTCCTGCTCGCGGCCGTGCCGGCTGCCGCCGGCACGGTGCAGGGGCGGCTCGAAATCGTCGAGAAGGGCGGCAGGACGGCAAACGACCTTGCCGGCGCAGTCGTTTGGGTGGAGGGGCCGAAGGTCAAAACCGGGCCCTCGAGCGCCACGGTCACCATGAAGGGCAAGACCTTCGTGCCACGCGTGGCGGTGGTGCCGGTGGGCGGCTCCGTCGAGTTCCCGAACCTGGACCCGGTCTTCCACAACGCGTTCTCCGTCTCCGGCGAGAACCACTTCGACCTCGACCTCTACAAGAAGCCGAAGAGCCGGTCCTGGACCTTCGAGCGCCCCGGGCTCGTGCGCGTCTACTGCAACATCCACCCCCAGATGAGCGCGTTCGTGCTCGTCCGCGACAACCCCTTCTGGGCACGGGTGGGCGCGGACGGCCGCTTCGTGATCGAGGGCGTGCCCCCGGGGACCTGGACGGTGAAGGCCTGGCACGAGCGCGGCGGCGAGGCTTCCTGGCCGGTGACGGTGGGCGAGGCGCAGGCGGTCGAGATGTCGCTGTCCCTCGACGCAAGCCACTTCAAGCGGGCGCCCCACCGGAACAAGTTCGGCAAGGACTACGAGGCGGGCGGGAAGTACTGACGCATTCACACGGGAGCCGAGTCGCGCGATGGGACTGACCGGGAAGATCCTGCTGTTCACCGCCGCCCTCGTGGTCGCCCTCGTGGGCGGGACGCTCGCGTTCACCACGCTGCAGGCCGACCGCCTCGCCCGCTCCACGATCGACGCGGGACTCAGGGAGACCCGCGACGTCTGGCAGGCGATCCAGTCGGACCGCTTCAACAAGCTGCGCCTGGGGGTGCGGGTACTCGCCAACGACCCCTACTTCAAGGCCGCCCTGGGCGAGCGCGACCAGGCCACGACCCTCGACTCGCTCGGCGAGCGCGGCCAGGACCTCGCGGCGGACTTCATGATGGCGACCGACTCCGCCGGCGTCCTCGTGGCCCGCACCGACCGCCCCTCGGACGCGGGCGACGACCTCGCCAAGGACCCCCTCGTGCGCCGGGCGCTCGAGGGCGAGGACTCGGCCACGCTGTGGCGGCAGGGAGACCGGCTCTTCACGGCGGTGGCCGTCCCCATGCAGACCGGTCCCGAGCTCGTGGGCGTGCTCGTCGCGGGCTACGGCCTCGACGAGTCGGTGGCCTCCCAGATCCGCCGGCTCACCCACAGCGAGATCGCGTTCGTCGTCCAGTCCCCCGGCCAGCCGGGGCACCTCGCCGCCTCCTCGCTCGGGCCGCGCGAGAGCGCTCTCTCCGCCGCCCTGCCTTCACCCGGGCTCGCCGGGGCGGAGACGGCGCCCTTCGAGGTCGACCTCGGGGGCGACCGCCACATCGGCGTACGCATACCGCTGAAGGGCGCGGGGGGCGAGGAGATCGGCGCCGTCCTCGCCTTGCGCAGCCTGTCCGCGGAGACGGCCGCCTTCCGCCAGTTCCGCAACAGCCTCGTCCTCGTCTCGCTCGGGGTGATGGCCTTCGGCCTCGTCGCCGCGTGGGGCGCCGCCTCGCGCATCACCGGCCCCGTGCGCAAGCTGGCCTCGCTCGTCGAGCGCGTCCGCGACGGGTCCCACAGCGGCGCCGTCTCCGTCCCCGGCCGCGACGAGATCGGCGTGCTCGCCCGGGCGTTCAACGGCCTCCTCGCCGACCTGCGCGAGAAGGACCAGATGATCGCGTTCCTGCGCGAGGGCATGACCGCGCTGCGGGCGGCCACGACCGGAGCCGGGGCGCCCGGCGGCAAGGCGGCCCCACCACCTGCCGGCGACGTGCCGACCGTCGTCCTGCCGGCGGCGGGTGCTTCGCTCGAGCGCGGGCAGATCTTCGCCGACCGCTACGAGGTCCTCGGCACGCTGGGCAAGGGCGGGATGGGCGTCGTCTACCGCGCCCGGGACCGGCAGCTCGACGAGGTGGTGGCCCTCAAGCTGCTGCGGCCCGAGGCCATGGCACAGGACCCCAGCCTCCTCGACCGATTCAAGCAGGAGATCAAGCTCGCGCGGCGCATCACCCACCGGAACGTCCTGCGCACCCACGACTTCGGCGAGGCGGCGGGCGTGCCCTACATCTCGATGGAGTACTTCGACGGCGTGACCCTCAAGGAGGTCATCCGCAACCGCGGTGCTCTGCCCCTCGGCGTCGGCCTCAAGATCGCCAAGGACATGTGCCACGGCCTCGGCGCCGCACACGAGATGGGCGTCGTCCACCGCGACATCAAGCCGCACAACATGATGATCCTGCCGGAGTCGGCGGACCTGAAGATCATGGACTTCGGCATCTCGCGGGTGTCTTCGGTCGAGCCCGGCGCCGCCGGCCTCACCACCGCGGGCACGGTGATGGGGACGCCCGACTACATGCCGCCGGAGCAGGCCCAGGGGCGCCCCGCGGATTTCCGCTCCGACCTCTACTCGCTCGCCGTGGTCCTCTTCGAGATCTTCACCGGCCGCCTGCCGTTCCGGGGCGAGACCCCGATGGCCGTGATCATGGCCCACGTGCAGCAGGCGCCGCCCCGCCCCCGCGGCGTCAACCCGAGGCTGTCCGGGGAGCTCGACACGGTCATCGCGCGCGGCCTGCAGAAGGACCCCGCGAGGCGCTGGCAGAGGGCCGACGAGCTGCTCGAGGCGCTCAGCTCTGTCTCGGCCAAGGCGGACGCGGCCTAGACTTCGAGCGCCTTGGCCGCGGCCTGGTAGTCCTCGGGGCGGACGTAGATGAGGTGGCCGTACTTGCCGGCCCCGTCCACGATCGCGCTCGAGGCGTATACGTTCACGTTCGCGCGGTAGATCTTCTCGTGCACCACGGCGAGCGCCCCCAGCTCGTCGTCTCCCTGGACGAGCAGCGCCCGGTGCGGCCCGTCGAGCGCCATCCCCGCCTTCTGCGCCTCGCTCTTCAGCTTCCCGGGGTCCTCCGGGAAGACGGTGAGCTGCGTACGGTCGGGCCCCACCGGAACCGCAGTGAAGGCGATGAGGTTGACGCCCAGCCCGGCCAGGGCCGAGAGGACCTTGTAGGCCTCGCCCGGCTCGTCCACGACGGTCGCGTGGAAGTACTCGACGCGGCGGATCCTGTAGGCCATGGCGCGCTCCCGGGGAACGCGGGGCCATGCACGGCCCCGCTCGTCGGGAGGATAGCGCGAATCAGGCACCGCGGGCCGACGAGCGGAGCCTCCGCCAGCCGCCCCGGGAGAACGCCCGGGCTACTCGGCGGTCGCTCTTGCCGTGACGACCGTCGGGTCGGCCGCCTTGGCGTGCGCGGTCTCGAGCGCCTGCTCGAGGTCGGCCCACACGTCCTCCGGGTCCTCGAGGCCGACGGAGAGGCGCAGCAGGCTCTCGGAGATGCCGGTCGACGCCTTCGCCTTGTCGCTCATGCAGCGATGGGTGAGGCCCGCGGGGTGCTGGATGAGGGTGTCGGTCGAGCCGAGGCTGACGGCCGAGACCATGATCTTCACCGCGCCCAGAACGCGCCGGGCCGCCTCGAAGCCGCCCGCGACCTCGAAAGCGAGGACGCTGCCCGGCCCCGCCATCTGCCGGCCGAGGAGGCCTTTCGGGTCGGCGCCCGGAAGCCCTGGGTAGTGGACGCGCGAGACCAGCGGGTGGCGCGCGAGCCGCTCGGCGATCATCCGCGCGCCGTCCTGCGCCGCCCTGACCCGCAGCGGCAGGGTGGGCAGGCCGCGGTGGAGCAGGAACGCGGCGAGGGGGTGGAGGAGCGCACCGGTGGCCATACGCACCTTCCGGATGCGCGCCGCCCACGCCTCGCTCGTCACCAGTACGCCGGCGATCACGTCGCCGTGGCCGCCGAGGAACTTGGTTGCGCTGTGCAGCACGATCGCGGCCCCGATCTCGAGCGGCCGCTGCAGGACGGGGGTCATGAACGTCGAGTCCACGACCACGGGCACGTCGCCCGCGTCCCGGACCGCCTGGGCGATGTCCACGAGGTCGAGGGTCGGGTTGCCCGGGGTTTCGAGGACGACGAGGCACGTGTCGGGGCGGACGGCGGCACCAACCCCGTCGGGCGTGGTGAATGTCACGTCGTGGCCGAGGAGGCCCCCGGCGAGCAGCGCGTCGCTGCCGCCGTAGAGGGGCCGCACCGCGACCACGTGGTTCTTCCCGCTCTCGCGCGCGGCGAGGAGGACGGCGGTGAGCGCCGCCATCCCGGACGAGAAGGCCACCGCGGACTCGCCCCCCTCGAGGGCGGCGAGGGCCGTCTCGTAGCGGGCCACCGTCGGGTTGTGGAAGCGCGCGTAGATGAAGCTGCCGGTCGGGGCGCCGCCCTTCCCCATCGCGTCGATCGAGGCGGTGGCGTCCTCGAGGTTGCCGGTCGGGTACGTGGTGGACAGGTCGAGGGGCGGCGCGTGGACGCCGATCTCGCCGAAGTCCTCGCGGCCGGCGTGCACGGCCAGGGTCTCGAGCGACAGGGGGCGGGAATCGATCGGCTTCTTCATGGACGACAATGGTGCCGATTCGGCGCATTCCCGGTCAATCGAATTGATTTCGGATAGAATGGGCGAATGGCCTCGTTAGACCGAACAGACTTCGCCATTTTGGCCGCCTTACAGAATGATGCTCGGCTGTCGAACAAGGAGCTGGCGGCCCGGGTCGCCCTTGCCCCCTCGAGCTGCCTCGAGCGGGTCCGGCGGCTGCGCGAGGAGGGCGTCCTCATGGGCTACCGCGCGCTCGTCGAGCCGCGCGCCCTCGGCATCGCGATGCAGGCGCTCGTCTTCGTCACCCTCGCCCGGCACTCTCGCCGGCAGGTGAAGTCGTTCCGCCAGCACGCGCTGTCGCTGCCAGAGACGATCGCCCTCTACCACGTGGCCGGGCAGCACGACTTCCTCGTCCACCTCGGGGTACGCGACGCCAACCACCTCCGCGACCTCGCGCTCGACGCGTTCACGAGCCGGGCCGAGGTGGCCCGCATCGAGACGCACCTCATCTTCGAGCACGTGCCGCGGCCGCAGCTGCCGGTGCTGGTCGAGACCGCGGGCGCCCGGCCGCCCGCCCGGCGCCGCGCGCGGGCGGAACGCTAGACGGCGACCCGGGCCAGGTCCTGCTCGAGGGCGGACAGGGAGCGGTCGAGCTCGCCGGGCAGTCTCTCGCCGAAGCGCGCGAAGAAGGCGCGGATCTCCGGCACCTCCGCCGCCCACTCGCCGCGGTCGACCGCGAGCAGCTCCTGCTTCTGCTCTGCAGAGAGCGACAGGCCGTCCCAGTCGAGCGCCGCCTCGCTCGGCACGAGGCCGATCGGCGTCTCCACGGCCGGGCCCTTCCCCTTCACGCGGTCGATCATCCAGAGCAGCACGCGGAGGTTCTCGCCGAACCCGGGCCAGACGAAGCGGCCGTCTTCGTCCTGGCGGAACCAGTTGACGTGGAAGACCGCGGGCGGGCGGGCGACGGCGCGCCCCATGCGGAGCCAGTGGGAGAAGTAGTCGCCCATGTTGTAGCCGCAGAAGGGAAGCATGGCCATGGGGTCGCGGCGCACGACGCCCACCGCCCCGGTGGCGGCGGCGGTCGTCTCCGAGCCCATGGTGGCCCCCACGAAGACGCCGTGGTCCCAGTCGCGGCTCTGGAAGACGAGCGGCGCCACCCGCGCCCGGCGCCCCCCGAAGACGATCGCCGAGAGGGGCACGCCCTGCGGGTCCTCCCAGCGCGGGGACATGGACGGGCACTGGCGGGCGGCCACGGTGAAGCGCGAGTTCGGGTGGGCCGCCTTGCCGTTCCCGTCCCAGGGCTTGCCCTGCCAGTCGATCAGGCCGGCGGGCGGGTTCTTGTCCTTTCCCTCCCACCATGGCACGCCGTCCGGGGACACGGCGACGTTCGTGAAGATGGTGTCGCGGGCGATGGTGGCGAGGGCGTTCGGGTTCGTGTCGGGCCCGGTGCCGGGGACGACGCCGAAGAAGCCGGCCTCGGGGTTCACCGCCCAGAGCCGGCCGTCGGGGCCGGGCCGCAGCCAGGCGATGTCGTCCCCCACCGTGCGCACCTTGTAGCCGCGGTCCTCGAAGGGCGAGACGAGCATGGCGAGGTTCGTCTTCCCGCAGGCCGACGGGAAGGCAGCGCCGACGTAGTGGACCTCCCCTCCCGGCAGCTCGAGCTCCAGGATGAGCATGTGCTCGGCCATCCAGCCCTGGTCGCGGGCCATGGTCGAGGCGATCCGGAGGGCGAAGCACTTCTTGCCGAGGAGAGCGTTGCCCCCGTAGCCCGAGCCCACGCTCCAGATCTCGCGGTCCTCGGGGAAGTGGACGATGAAGCGGCGCTCCGGCGAGAGGTCCCCGAGCGAGTGCAGGCCGGGCACGAACTCCTCGGAGGAGCCGAGCTGCTCGAGGGCGGCACGGCCCATGCGGGTCATGATCCGCATGTTCGCCACGACGTAGGGGCTGTCCGTGATCTCGACCCCGACCCTGCCGAACGGCGATCCGAGCGGGCCCATGACGTAGGGGACGACGTAGAGCGTCCGGCCCTTCATGGCGCCGTCGAACAGCGGCCACACCCGCTGCCGGGCCTCCTCGGGGGACATCCAGTTGTTCGTCGGGCCCGCGTCCGCCCGCGTGCGGCTGGCGATGAAGGTCAGGTGCTCGGTGCGGGCCACGTCCGAGGGGTGGCTGCGGTGGAGGTACGAGCCCGGGGCCTTCTCCGGGTGCAGGTGGTACAGGGTGCCGTCGGCGAGCATCTGCCCGACGAGCCGCGCGTTCTCATCTTCCGAACCGTCGCACCAGACGACGCGGTCCGGGCGGAGCGCGGTCTCCATCGTCTCGACCCATCGCTCGACTGGCTTCATGGCTGATCCTCTCGACTCGACACGTTATCCCGTGGGATGCGGCGCTTGACCCCCATTCTAGGGAGGCTACTCCCGCCGGCGCAACGCTTGACCCCTCGCGGGAACGCCCCCTATAGTCCCGGGCCGTGACGCACCCCCGCCGCGCGCTGCCGGCCCTGCTCGTGTCGCTGCCCCTGCTGCTCGCCGCGGAGCGGCCGCAGGAACCCGGCTCTCCCGCCGAGGCCCGCGCCGCCGGTGCCCGGGTCGAGGCGCTCCTGCGCGGCGGCGCGATCTCGCTCTCCCGCGCCCAGGCCGACCCCGACTTCCCCGGCCGAAGGCACCTGCGCTTCGACCAGCGCGTAGGCGGGGTCCGCGTCTTCGGCGCGCAGCTCGTCCAGCAGCTCGACGCCGACGGGACGACGCTCAGCCTCTTCGGCTCCCTCGTGGAGGGGCTCACGCTCGAGGTCGCCCCGGGCCTGCGCGCCGACCAGGCGGCCCGCGAAGCCGAGCGGGCCTTCCCCCGGGGCGCGGTCGCGCTCGGGGAGCCGGAGCTCGTCGTCCTCCCGCGCGAGGGGGGCGCCGTGCTCGCCTGGACGCTGTGGGTCAGGCTCGACCAGGCGCTCGACCGCGTGTTCGTCGACGCGCGCGCCGGCGGGGTCGTGCACCGCTACTCCGACCTGCGCACGGAGGCCGCGGTCGGGCTCGGCTCCGGGGTCTGGGGCGACCGCAAGAAGGTCTCCGTCGACTCGTCGCCCGGCGGCTTCCGCGCCGAGGACCGCCTGCGCCCGCCCGCCCTCGCCACCTGGGACCTGCGCTACGACCTCACCGCGGCCGGCGAGGCCCTCACCACCGGCCACCTTCCGCCCGGGCTCGTGGCGACCGACGCCGACAACGACTGGACGGACGGCGCGATCGTGGACGCCCACGCCTACGCGGGGTGGACCTACGACTATTACTACAAGCGCCATGGGCGGCGCGGGATCGACGGGCACGACCTCGCGGTGCGCAGCGTGACCCACTTCCTGCCGCGTTCGGTCGGCTTCGCCAACGCCTTCTGGGACCCGTTCTCGAGCGCGATTTACTACGGCGACGGCGACGCGGAGTTCGCCGCGTTCTCGGGTGCCCTCGACGTGGCCGCGCACGAGCTGACCCACGGGGTGACCCAGTACACCTGGGACGGGATCTACGAGGGCGAGTCGGGGGCGCTCGACGAGGCCTTCTCCGACGTCATGGCCACCGGCGCCGAGTTCTTCCAGCAGCCGGCCGGCGGCGGCCGGCGGGAGGCCGACTACTTCCTGGGCGAGGACCTCCCCTTCCGCTTCGACCCGCCCCGGACCGCGGTGCGGTCCATGGAAAACCCCGGCCTCTTCTGCTCCGCGTCGCTCGGCCAGTGCGACCCCGACCACGTATTCCCTGCGCTACCGCGGGACGCTCGACAACGGCGGCGTCCACCACAACAGCGGCATCGCGAACCAGGCCTTCTTCCTGATGGCCGAGGGCGGGGTGAACCGCACGTCGGGGCGCCGCGTCGACGGCCTCTCTCCCGGCGGCCGGGAGAAGGCCGAGCGCGTCTTCTACCGCGGGTTCACCGCGTACCTCACGCCCTCGGCCACGTTCCGGGACGCGCGGGCGGCCACGATCCGCGCCGCGCGCGACCTGTTCGGGGAGGCGGAGGCGGCGCAGGTGGCGTCGGCGTGGAGCGCGGTGGGGGTCGAGTGAGCGCCCTGTGGCCCTAGCGTCCCCCCGCCTCGTCGTCGAGGGGGGTGAACGGATCGGCCACCACGAGGGCCAGTCGCCGGCCGAGGAGCTCCGCGCTCGGCCGCCGGTCCGGGTTGCGGGCGAGCGCCGAGAGCACCAGCTCCTCCAGAGCGGGAGAGACGCCGGGGCTCCGCATGCGGAGCGGGGGCGGGTCCTCCTCGGCCTGCATCGTCACGAGGGCCAGCGGGTCGGCCGAGCTGGGAATGAACGGGAGTCGTCCGGAGAGCATCTCGTACAGCATCGCGCCGACGCTGTAGATGTCCGACTTCGCCCCGTAGGCGCCCCGCCGGAACCGCTCCGGCGCCATGTAGGCGGGCGTGCCGAGGAGGGAGCCGTCCACGGTGAGGCTCTGGCCGATCGCCGCCTCCCCGGACATCTTGGCGATCCCGAAGTCGAGGATCTTCGGCACCTCGCCCTGGGGCGTCTGGTGGAGGAAGACGTTCGACGGCTTGATGTCCCGGTGCACGACCCCGGCCGCGTGCGCGGCGGCGAGGGCGGCGCAGACCGGCACCCCGACCTCGGCGCACCGGCGCGGGGTGAGGCGGACCTTCTCCTCGAGCTCCTTCTCGAGGGAGTGCCCGTGCAGGAGCTCCATCACGAGGTAGGCGACGCCGCCCGGGTTCACCCCGAAGTCGAGCACGGCCACCGCGTTCGGGTGCCGGACGCGGCACGCCGAGGCGCCCTCCCGGCGGAAGCGTGCGAGCCCCTCCGGGTCGGTGCCGGCGCTGGTGGCCAGCACCTTGACCGCCACCTCGCGGTCGAGCTCGAGGTGGCGCGCGCGGTAGACGGTGCCGAAGCTGCCGCCGCCGATCAGCGCGTCGAGGCGGTACCGCCCGGCGAGGACGGTGCCGGGCACGACCTGCGCCGGGGTCTGCGGCTCGACGGGGGGCGCCGCCTCGGCCTGCGCCGCCTGCCGCGCCCTCAGGTGGGCGCGGATCCGGGCGAGAGCCACGGGATAGTCCACCGGCTTCGTGACGTAGTCGTTGGCGCCCAGCGAGAGCGCCTCCACGACGTCCTCGCTGTCGGTCTTCGCGGTCACCATCACCACGGGAAGCGTCGCCGTGCGGGGGCTCACGCGCAGGGTGCGCAGGACGTCGAGCCCGGTCATTCCGGGCATCATGATGTCGAGCAGGACGAGGTCCACGGGACCGCGCCGGACGATCTCGAGCGCCTCCGCCCCGCTCGCCGCGGAGAGGACGCGGAATCCCGAGCGGTCGAGACGCCGCACCATGAGCTCGCGGTTCGCCGGGAGATCGTCCACGACGAGGATCGTCGCGGTCTCGCTCAAGGCTCCCCTCCCCGCGCGAGCGGGGGACCCGCCTGCAGGTAGCGGGAGGGGAGCGGCCGCCCGAGCCGCTCGCCGAGGGCGAGCGAGGCCCCGGCCACCGCGGCCAGGTCGACTCCGGTCTCGATCCCCATCCCGTGCAGCATGTACAGCAGGTCCTCCGTGGCGAGATTCCCGGACGCGCCGGGCGCGTACGGGCAGCCCCCGAGCCCGCCGGCGGAGCTGTCCACGACCCCCACGCCCTCCTGCAGCGCCGCCAGGACGTTCGCGAGGGCGGTGCCCCGCGTGTCGTGGAGGTGCACGGCCAGGCGATCCGCCGGGATCGCCCGAGACAGCCGGCCCAGCACGTCCGCCACCTGCGTCGGCACCGCGACCCCGATGGTATCCCCGATCGAGACTTCGTCGCAGCCGGCGTCCAACAGCCGGAGGGCCACGTCCAGGACCCGCTCTGGGGGAACCGTCCCCTCGTAGGGGCAGCCGAAGCAGGTGGACACGTAGCCCCGGACGCGGAGCCCCTCCCGGCGCGCGTGGGGAAGGAACTCGGAGAAGCGGGCGAAGGACTCGTCGATCGAGGCATTGGTGTTGCGGCGGCTGAACGTCTCGCTGGCCGCCGTGAACACCGCGACCTCCCGGGCCCCCGCGGCGAGCGCCAGCTCGTAGCCGGTCCGGTTGGGGACGAGGACGGGGAGACGCACCCCCTCCGGCTTGCGCACGCGCCTGAGGACCTCGGAGGATCCCGCCATCTGCGGGACCCACTTCGGCGAGACGAAGGCCCCCACCTCGACGACGGGCAGCCCGGCGGCGACGAGGCGGTCGCAGAAGGCCACGCGGTCCTCGACCGAGAGGGGCACGGCCTCGTTCTGCAGGCCGTCCCGCGGGCCCACCTCGACGACCGTGACCCGTCGCGGGAGGCTCACTCGAGCTCCACCAGCGGCCGCCCCGGCCCCACCATGTCCCCCACCGACACGTGGACGGCCCGCACCACGCCGTCCCGCGGCGCGCGCAGCGCGTTCTCCATCTTCATGGCCTCGACGACGAGGAGCTCGTCGCCCCGCGCCACCCGCTGGCCGGGGGCGGCCTTCACCGCCGCCACCCGCCCCGGCATCGGGGCCTCGAGGGCCCCCGGGTCGTGCCGGTGCGTCGCGCGCGCGCCCTCGCGCTCGAGGGCGAGGGCGTGGGCGATGCCCTCCCAGGAGAGGTGGACGGTCGCGCCGTCGCGGACGAGGTGGAGCGTCTCCACCCGATCGCCCGACCGCACCACGAACACGCCCGGGCCCGCGGGCTCGAGCGTGAAGCGGACCTCGCGGCCGTCCACGCGGCCCACGAGGGTGCCCTTCGCCTCTCTGACCTGCACGTCGAAGGCCTGCTCGCCGCACCGCAGGCGCATCAGCGCTCCTCCCCGAGGCGCCAGGGGCCGAGGCTCTCCCACGGGTCCGGCGCCGCCCGGCGCGCGCTCGTCCGGCCGTCCCGCGCGAGGCCCAGGGCGGCGGCCACCGCGGCCAGCGCCTCCGGCGGCGGGCAGGGGCTCGGGGTCAGCTCCGGCAGGTGCTCCTCGATGAACCCGGTGTGGAGCTCCCCGGCCTCGAACGCCGGGTGCTCCACGATGGCCCTCAGCCGGGGGAGGTTCGTGACGACCCCCAGCACCACCGTGCGCCGGAGGGCGTCGCGCATGCGCTCGGTCGCCTCGATGCGGTCGCGGCCCCAGGTGACGATCTTGGAGAGCAGCGGGTCGTAGTGGACGGTCACCTCCGACCCTACGTCGAGCCCCGAGTCCACGCGGACTCCGGGGCCCTCGGGCTCCGAGAGGTGGAGGACACGGCCGGGAGAGGGCAGGTCGTCTCTCTGCGGGTCCTCCGCGTAGAGCCGGCACTCGAGCGCGTGGCCGCGCCGGACTACGTCCTCCTGCGCCACGGCCAGGGGGCGGCCCGCCGCCACCTCGAGCTGCAGGCGCACGAGGTCGAGCCCGGTCACCGCCTCCGTCACGGGGTGCTCGACCTGCAGCCGCGTGTTCATCTCCAGGAAGCAGAAGGAGCCGTCGGGCGAGAGGAGGAACTCGACGGTGCCGGCGTTCACGTAGCCGGCCGCGCGCGCCGCCGCGACCCCGGCCGCGCAGAGCGCCTCCCGCCGGGCGGGGTCGAGGGCGGGCTCGGCGTCTCCTCGACGACCTTCTGGTGCCGCCTCTGCACGGAGCACTCGCGCTCGCCGAGGTGGACGACGCGGCCCTCGGCGTCGGCCACCACCTGCACCTCGACGTGCCGGGGCCGCTCGACGAACCGCTCGAGCACCATCGCGTCGTCGCCGAAGGCCGAGCGCGCCTCGCGGCGCGAGGCGGCGAGGGCGGAGAGAAAATCCCCCTCGCCCCGCACCACCCGCATGCCCTTGCCCCCCCCGCCGCGGGAGGGCTTGAGCATGACCGGCCAGCCGATGCGGGCGGCCTCGCCGAGGAGCCGGGCGTCGGTCTGGTCGTCGCCGTCGTACCCGGGGAGGACGGGGACGCCGGCCGAGACCATGAGCCTCCGCGCCGCCCTCTTGTCGCCCATCCGCCGGTGCACGTCGCCCGGCGGTCCCACGAACGCGAGGCCGGCGTCCCTCACGGCGTCGGCGAAGTCGCCGTTCTGGCTCAGGAAGCCGTAGCCGGGGTGGACGGCGCCGGCGCCGGTCGCGCGGGCGGCGGCCAGGATCGCGTCGATCGAGAGATAGGATCGGAGCGCCTCCGCGGGACCGATCGCCACCGCCTCGTCGGCCTCGCGGACGTGGCGGGCGGTGCGGTCCGCATCGGAGAAGACGGCGACCGTGGGGATCCCGACCACACGACAGGTGCGCAGGACCCGCACCGCGATCTCGCCGCGGTTGGCGACGAGCACCTTCCGGAAGAGCGTCACGCGCGCCCACTCCCGAGAGGCAGGGTCTCGCTCTCCCAGGCGGAATCCGGCGCCCGCCCCTCGCGCCCCAGCCACCGCAGCGCGAGCACCGTGACGTCGTCGTACTGCGGGGCGTCGCCGGAGAACTCCTCGAGGCGGCAGAGCAGTCCCTGGACGACGTCCCCCGCCTTCGCACCCCGGCAGCCGCCGAGGTACGACTCGAACCGCAGCGAGTGGAACTCCTCGCCGTCGGCGGCACGGGCCTCGACGACCCCGTCGGTGTAGAGCACCAGCGTGTCGCCCGGGCGCAGGGTGAGAGTGCTCTCCCGGTACTCGTGGCCCTCGACGGCACCGAGCGCCGGGTCCACCGGCCCGCCGAGGGGCGCCAGGGGACCGTCGGCCTCGAGGCGGTAGGTCGGGTTGTGGCCGCCGTTCACGTAGCGCAGCTCCCCGGTCGCGAGGTCGAGGCGCGCGGCGAACACGGTCACGAACATCGCCCGCTCGTTGTCGCGGGCGAGCTCGTCGTTCACCCGGCCCATCGCCGAGGCCACCGAGGGAGACCCGGGCGCGATCGCCCGGAAGAGCGTCTTCGTGACCGCCATCAGGAGGGCGGCTCCGACGCCCTTTCCCGAGACGTCGCCCACGAGCATCCAGAGCCGGTCGCCCTCCACCACGACGTCGTAGAGGTCACCGCCCACGGTGCGGGCGGGGCGCAGGGCGGCCGCGACGTCGATCTCCGCCCGCGTCGGGAAGGTGCGGGGCAGCATCGCCGTCTGGATGTCGGCGGCGAGGTCGAGCTCCTTGTCCAGCAGCCGCCGGCGCGCGGTCTCCTCGGCCAGGGCGAGGTTGCGGATGCGCAGCGCGGCCGCCGAGGCGAGCGCCGCGAGCAGCTCCATGTCGGCCTCGACGAAAGGGTGAGGGCGCCGCTTGGCGCTGAGGACGATCATGCCGAGGCAGCCCTCGCTGTCGAGCAGGGGGGCGGCCACGAGGCTTCGCACGCCCGAGATGACGATGCTCTCCGCGGCGGCAAACCGCTCGTCGAGGGTGGCGTCCGTGACGAGCGCGGCGACGCCCTTTTCGACCACCTCCTGGACGAGCCGGCGAGAGAAGAGCGGCTCGCCCTTCACGCCCGGCGCCTGCCGGATCCCGGCGCGATGGAGCGAGCCGTCGGGGCCGCGGAGGAAGAGCGCCCCCTCCTCCGGGTGGAGGTGGGCGAACGCCCGGTCGAGGACGAGGTCGACGAGCGCCTCCAGGGTGATCGGCGCGGCCAGGGCCCGGTGGACCTCGTTGAGGACCCGCAGCCGTCCGGCGAGCCCCGCGGCCTCGCCCGGCCCCGTCGTGGCCCTCTCCTCGGAGAGCAGCTGGGCGGCGGGGCGGAGGATCGTGCTGCCCGGCAGCCCCTCGTCGGCGCCGCCGACGAGCCCGTCGCTCGGCCGGGAGGCCTCCCCCTCCGGGCCCTCGATGACCACGCGGCTCTCGGCGAGGCGGATGACGTCCCCGGGGCGCACCGGGGTGGGTCCGGCCACGGGGCGGTCGTTCAGGAACGTGGTGTTCCGCGAGCCGAGGTCCTCGAGGAACCAGACGCCGTCTTTCAGGAAGAGCCGCGCGTGCTGGCGCGAGAGGAAGCGATCAGCGAGGACGACGTCGGCCTTCGAGGACCGGCCGAGAATCGCCGACTCCGTCCGCACCTCGTGGCGGAAGGCCTCGCCGTCGCGCGGCTCGAGGCGCAGGCGGAGGACGCTCACGCCGCGGGGCCGCCGATCCGGGCGAGGGCCTGCTCGCGACCGGCCTCGACCGAGAAGAGCGGGAGGAACCCCGCCAACTCCAGCACGGTGCGGACGCTCGGGCCCAGGCCGCAGAGGACGAGCGCGGCCGGGGGCGCCTTGAGGCGCTTGGCCGCCATCAGCAGGACTCGCAGGCCCGCGCTGGAGATGTACTCGACCCCGGAGAGGTCCAGCACGAGGCGCCGGCCGCCGGCGTCGATCCGCGCGACCACCACCCGCTCGAGCTCGGCCGAGCTCACCGAGTCCACGCGGCCCATGGGGGCGATCACCAGCGCCTCCCCGACCCTGTCTTCGCCGATCTGCATCCGCCCTCGCCTCCTCAGGCCTCCACGGCCACGAGCCGCCGCTCGAACCGCAGCCGGTTCCTGCCGTCCCGGCGCTCGTAAGCGACCTCGTCCATCAGACGGCGCACGAGGGCGATGCCGAGCCCCCCGACGGGCCGGTTCTCGACGCCCAAGGTCGTGTCCGGCTGTGCGGCCGAGAGGGGGTCGAACTCCGGCCCGTCGTCCACGACCAACACCCGGCAGAACGGGGGCTCGACCCCGGTGTCGAGGGTCAGCTCGATCTCGACGCTCCCCCCTCGCTCCCCTCGAGCCCGTGCCGCACCACGTTGGCCAGGACCTCGTCGAGCGAAACCTCCACCGGCCAGCTGACCGCTTTCGAAAGGCCCTGGGCGGCGACCATCTCCGCGAGGGCGTCGAGCGCCGTCGCGATCCCCTGGTCCGTCCCGGGCACGCTCAGCCGCCGGGTTTCTGGCCGACTCACCGTCTCTTGCCTCTTCGGTTGAAGGAGACGGGGAATGATACCCCGACATCCTCCGCCCCGCGGAAACGTGCTAGGTTTGGGCCGCTCCAACTTCCTCTCGAGGCCGTTGTACTTATGGTCGATGGGGATCCTGACGCCGAAGTCGTGGCCCGCTGCCTCCGGGGCGAGATCGAGGCCTTCGAGCCCCTGGTCCTCCGGTACCAGCGGGCCTTTTTCAACGTCGCCTGGCGGATGCTCGGGGACCGCGAGGACGCCCGCGACGTCGTCCAGGGGGCCTTCGTCAAGGCCTGGGAGAACCTGGCGAGCTTCGACCCCAAGTACCGCTTTTTCAGCTGGATGTACAGGATCGTGGTGAACGAGTCCCTGAACGCACGCGGGCGCCGCCGGCCCCTCGACCCCCTGGTCGTCGACCTTCCGGCGACGGGCGGCCCGGAGGAGGCGCTGCGGAGCCGCGAGCGGGCGGACGGCCTGCAGGCGGGGCTCCTGGGCCTCCGGGAGGACGACCGCCAGGTGATCGTGCTCCGCCACTTTGCGGAGCTGTCGTACTCCGAGATCGCCGAGACGCTCGGCGTGGCGGAGAAGACGGTCAAGTCGCGGCTCCACGAGGCCCGTCGACGGCTGGGGCGCGCGCTTGCGGCGGGAGGTCTCGCATGAGCAAGGAGAGGTTCGACGGCCCGGTGGACGCGGACGAGGCCCGCGCCATCCGGGCGCTGGACGAGGCCGAGCGTGCGGCTCCCCCGCCCGGCCTCGCCGATGGCGTGATGGCGGAAGTCCGGGCGAAGGCCGGCGGGATCCAACTTCCTGGACGGCTGGCTGTACTTAGCGGCAGGAACCCCGAGATCTGGTCGACCAGGTCCCGACGACGCAATTGGAGCGGAGGAGGAAGCATGTCGACGAAGAAGGTGCTGTGGGGCATTGCGGCGGCTGCGGTCATCGCGATCGCGTACTTCGCCGTCAACGGCTTCCCGCCGGTCGGGCCGGGAGCCGAGGCGACGGTCGGCGCCGCCAAGCGCCACCAGGAGCAGCAGATCCAGGCGGGCGACGTCGTCCTGAAGGACGCGGAGCTCCAGACGTGGATGCAGACCGATATCTTCCACAAGCTGGCGACCGATTCTGAGTTCCGCAGGGCCGTGACGAGCGCTTCGTTCCAAGAGGCCCTCAAGAGCGGTGCCTTGCAGGAAGCCCTCAAGAGCGGCGCCCTCCAGGAAGGCCTCAAGAGCGGCGCCCTCCAGGAGGCCCTCAAGAGCGGGGCAGTCCAGGAAGCCCTCAAGAGCGGGGCGTTCCAGCAGGAGGAGGCTCTGAAGAGCGGCGCCGTCCAGGAAGCGCTCAAGAGCGGAGCGGTCCAGGAAGCCCTGAAGAGCGGCGCCCTCCAGGAAGCGCTCAAGAGCGGGGCGGTCCAGGAAGCCCTGAAGAGCGGCGCCCTCCAGGAGGCGCTCAAGAGCGGCGCCTTCCAGCAGGAGGCGCTCAAGAGCGGCGCCTTGCAGGAGGCGCTCAAGAGCGGCGCCGTCCAGGAGGCCCTCAAGAGCGGGGCCTTCCAGGAGGCCATCAAGAGCGGCGCGGTCCAGGAGGCGCTTAAGAGCGGAGCCGTCCAGGAGGCCCTCAAGAGCGGCGTCCTGCAGGAGGCCCTCAAGAGCGGTGCTCTGCAGGAGGCGCTCAAGAGCGGCGCCGTCCAGGAGGCCCTCAAGAGCGGCGTCCTGCAGGAGGCGCTCAAGAGCGGCGCCGTCCAGGAGGCCCTCAAGAGCGGTGCCGTCCAGGAGGCCCTCAAGAGCGGTGCCTTCCAAGAGGCCCTGAAGAGCGGTGCCTTCCAGGAGGCCCTCAAGAGCGGTGCCTTCCAGGAGTCACTCAGGAGCGGAGCCTTCCAGCAGGACGCAGCGCGGGAGCAGTAGAGCGAACGGCCGCCGGGTGCGAGGCCACGCACCCGGCGGCGACATTCGACCGGACTCGGAACCGGGAGGAGCCCAGCCGGCGCCTCCCGGTTTCGCTTTTTCGCGCCGTTCGCCCCGGTCGCCGGCCGGATCCGTCCGTTGACGAACGTCCGGGACACCGCTAGAGTCCCTTCCTCACTTCAGGGGAGATGACCACCGGATGCGCTCTTCCTCGGCTGTCGGCCTGGCGGCCGGGCTCTTCGCCCTCGGTTTCGCCGGGGAGGCGGGGGCGCAGCTCGCGGCGCTGGAGACGCCCGACCTCCGCCTCGTCTACGTGAACCCGACGACGGCCTTCGTGACGCCCCACGCCGGCCGCTGCTTCGAGAACGCCCTGGGCTTCGACCGGAAGCTGTTCGACTACCGGCCCTCGGAGAAGGTGACGGTGCTCCTGACCGACCTCTCCGACTCGGGCAACGCGGGCGCCGGCGCCGTGCCGCGCAACAACATGTCCCTCGAGATCGCGCCCCTGAGCTTCACCTACGAGACCATCGTCGCGAACGAGCGCGTGAACTTCCTCATGAACCACGAGCTCGTCCACGTCATGGCCATGGACAAGGCCGCGGGGTCCGAGCGCCTCTTCCGGGCCGTGTTCGCCGGCAAGGTGAGCCCGATCGCCGAGCAGCCCGAGTCGATCGTCTACTTCTTCCTGACCACCCCCCGGGCCGCCGCGCCGCGCTGGTACCAGGAGGGCATCGCGACCTTCGTGGAGACCTGGATGGCGGGGGGCTCGGCCGCGCGCAGGGTGCCTACGACGAGATGGTGTTCCGCGCGATGGTGAAGGACGGCACCCGCTTCTACGACCCCCTGGGGCTCGCCTCCGAGGGGACGAAGATCGACTTCCAGACAGAGATGAACTCGTACCTCTACGGGACGCGCTTCATGAGCTGGCTGGCCGACCGCCACGGCCCCGAGTCGCTTCTCAAGTGGACGGTGCGCTCCGACGGCAGCAAGGCGTACTACGCCTCGCAGTTCCGGAGGGTCTACGGCATGCCGCTCGACGCGGCGTGGAAGCAGTGGGTGGAGGACGAGCACGCCTTCCAGGCCGCGAACCTCGACGACCATCCGGAAGTACCCCACGACCCCCTACCGCGACATCTCCCGGCGGGCGCTCGGCTCGGTCTCCCGCGCGTACGTGGACGCGGGTGGCCGCACCCTCTACGCGGGCCTCAACTACCCGGGCATCGTGGGCCACGTCGCCGCGATCTCGCTCGAGGACGGCTCGGTCCGGAAGCTCGTGGACGTGAAGCAGCCCGCGATGCACACGGTCACGTCGCTCGCCTTCGACCCGGACACCGGGACGCTCTTCTACACGAACGACAACTACGCCTACCGGGACCTGGTGTCCCTCGACCCGGCGACCCGAAAGACCCGCCTCCTGCTCAAGGACGCGCGGATCGGCGACCTCGCCTTCGACCGTGCCGACCGGTCGCTGTGGGGGATCCGCACCTTCAACGGCATCTCGACCCTCGTCCGCATCGCCTTCCCCTACTCGGAGTGGAAGAGCGTCCGCTCGTGGCCCTACGGCGAGGTCGTGTACGACCTCGACGTCTCCCCCGACGGCCGCCTGCTCTCGCTGTCGCACGGCGCGATCGACGGCAAGCAGTCGCTCCTCGTCCTGGCCCGGGACCCGCTGCTGAAGGGGGACTCCACCCCTCTCAAGGAGATCTCCTTCGAGTTCGCGATCCCGCAGAACTTCGTCTTCTCGGCGGACGGAAGGTACCTCTACGGCAGCTCGTACTACACCGGCGTCGCGAACATCTTCCGCTACGAGATCGAGACGGGCGCCCTCGAGGCGGTCAGCAACACCGAAACCGGGTTCTTCCGCCCGATCCCCCTCGGGGACGACCGTTTGGTCGTCTTCCGGTACACGGGGGAGGGCTTCGTGCCGGCGCGGATCGAGGCGAAGCCGCTCGCGGACGTGAGCCCGGTGACCTTCTTCGGGGAACGCCTCGTCGAGAAGCACCCGGTGCTCAAGGAGTGGAAGGTCGGGTCCCCGGCCAAGGTCCCCCTCGACGGGATGATCCGGCGCGACGGACCCTACCGCTCGTTCGCGACGATCGGCCTCGAGTCCCTCTACCCCGTCCTCCAGGGCTACAAGGACTCCGCGGGCTTCGGCCTGCGGGCCAACCTCTCCGACCCGCTGCGGCTCAACAACCTGGCCCTCTCCGCGTCCTGGTCGCCTTCCGGCGACCTGCCCGCGAGCGAGGACTTCCACCTCCAGGCCGACTTCCGCCGGTATGACTGGAAGGCCAGCGTCCGGTACAACCCCGCCGACTTCTACGACCTCTTCGGCCCCACGAAGACCAGCCGGCGGGGGTACGCCTTCGGCCTGGGCTACGACCGCACGCTGCTCTGGGACACCCCCCGCACGGTCGCCGTCTCCGCGAGCGCCGAGTACTGGGGCAACCTCGAGGAGCTCCCCGACTACCAGGGCGTCCCCGTGACCACCGACACCCTCTTCAGCGCGGAGGCCCGCATCCGGGACAGCTTCACGCGCCACTCTCTCGGCTTCGTGGACGAGGAGAAGGGCTACGTCTGGGAGGTCGGGGCCCGGACCGACGTGGCCGGGGGGAAGGGCTACTTCGGCGGGTGGGCCGATCTCGACCTGGGCTTCTCCCTCCCCCTGCCCCACTCCTCGGTCTGGCTCCGCAGCTCGGCGGGACTCTCGCCGGGGGACGTCGGCGAGCCCTACTCGAACTTCTACTTCGGCGGCTTCCGGAACAACTGGGTGGACCACCGGGACGAGAAGCGCTACCGCCTGTCGCCCGCCTTCCCCGGCCTCGAGATCAACGAGATCTCGGGCCGCAACTACGTGCGGTCCATGCTCGAGTGGAACCTCCCGCCCCTGCGCTTCCGGCGCGTCGGCACGCCGAGCTTCTACGCCACCTGGATCCGGCCAGCCGTGTTCGCGACGGTGCTCGGGACCAACCTCGACGACTCCGAGCTGCGCCGCACCCTCGGCAACGTCGGGGGCCAGCTCGACCTGCGGTTCACCCTCCTGTCGCGCCTCGACATGACGCTCTCCGCCGGGTACGCGGTTGCCTTCGAGGAAGGCGTGAAGCCGCGCGATGAGTTCATGGTCTCGCTCAAGGTCCTGCGGTAGCGCCGGCGCGGACGCACCGGGCGGACCGGGTAGAATGACCCCCCGCATGCCCGTCCTGAACGTCGCGGTGGCGCTGCTGCCGGTGCTGCTCTTCCTGGCGCTGCTCGTCTTCCTCGACAGCTTCAAGCTCGTCTCGCTGCGCTCGGTGCTGGTGGCCCTCCTCGCGGGGGGAGCGGCGGCGGCGGCAGGCGTGCACCTGAACGCCTGGCTCCTCGACGCGACCGGGCTCGCCCTCCCGTCCTTCTCCCGCTACGTCGCCCCGGTCCTCGAGGAGGCGCTGAAGGCCGCCTGGATCGTGCTCCTCCTGCGGCGGGGCCGGGTGGGGTTCCTGGTCGACGCGGCGATCCTGGGCTTCGCGGTGGGGGCGGGCTTCGCCCTCGTCGAGAACGTCGAGTACCTGCGCGCGCTCTCCGAGCCGCGGGTGCTTCTCTGGCTCGCCCGCGGTCTCGGCACCGCCATCCTCCACGGGGCCACGACCGCCGTCTTCGCCATCCTGGCGAAGATGCTGGCGGACCGTCACCCGGAGCGCCGGCTCCTGCCCGTCGTGCCCGGGCTCCTCACGGCCGTCGCCGCGCACTCGCTGTACAACCACTTCCTCGTGTCGCCGCTGCTCGCCGCCGCCGTCATCCTCGTCGGCCTGCCCCTGCTCGTCGTCGCCGTCTTCGAGCGGAGCGAGCGGGCGACGAGGGCCTGGCTGGGGGTCGGCCTCGACGGCGACCTCGAGCTCGTCCTGTCGATCACCTCCGGGCAGGCCCTCGACACGCGCCTCGGGGAGTACCTGCGCACCCTCAAGCAGCGTTTCCCGGGCGAGGTGGTGGCCGACATGCTCTGCCTCGTCCGTATCCAGGCCGAGCTGGCGATCCGGGCGAAGGGCCTCCTCCTCGCGCGCGAGGCCGGGCTCGCGGCCCCGGTCGGCGACGACGTCCGCGCCAACCTCGACGAGCTGCGCTACCTCGAGCAGTCGATCGGCCGCACCGGCCTCCTGGCCCTGAAGCCGGTGGTCCGCCAGAGCGCGCGGGACCTCTGGCAGGTGTACTTCCTCGAGGAGGCCGGGGGAGGTGCGGCGCCCCGCGTTTGACGCGTGCCCGGCCGGGACATAACATGCCGGACCCGGCTCTCCCCCACACAAACATGATCGGCGAGACCTTCTCCCAATATCGGATCCTCGAGAAGATCGGCGGCGGAGGCATGGGCGTCGTCTACAAGGCCGAGGACACGCGCCTCGGCCGCCAGGTGGCGCTCAAGTTCCTCCCGGACGAGCTGGCCCGGGACGGCCAGGCCGTCGAGCGCTTCAAGCGGGAGGCCAAGGCGGCCTCCCAGCTCAACCACCCGCACATCTGCACGATCCACGACGCGGCGGAGGACCGGGGCCGGCATTTCATCGCGATGGAGCTGCTCGAGGGACAGACCCTCAAGAGCCGGCTCGCCGGGCGCCCGCTCCCGGTCGAGGAGATCGTCGAGCTCGGCATCCACGTGGCCGACGCCCTCGAGGCCGCGCACAAGAAGGGCATCGCCCACCGCGACATCAAGCCCGCCAACATCTTCGTGACCGAGCGCGGGCAGGCCAAGGTCCTCGACTTCGGCCTCGCCAAGCTCCTCGAGGGCCGGCGCGCCGGCGAGGCGCCGCTCAGCTCCGCGATGCCCACCGACGGTTTCGCGACGAGCACCGGCTCGACGCTCGGCACCGTGGCCTACATGTCCCCCGAGCAGGCGCGGGGCGAGGAGGTGGACGCCCGGACCGACCTCTTCTCCTTCGGCGTCGTGCTCTACGAGATGGCCACCGGCCACCCCGCCTTCGCGGGCGGCACCACCGCCACCGTGTTCGAGGCGATCCTCAACCGGACGCCCCCCTCGCTCGCGGACACGGGCCGCAACCTGCCCGACGGGCTCGTCCAGATCGTGGGCAAGCTGCTCGAGAAGGACCGTCGCCTGCGCTACCAGTCGGCGACCGAGCTGCGGGCCGACCTCCAGCGCCTGAAGCGCGAGATCGACTCCGGGCGGGTAGCTCCCGCCGGGGCACGCGACAAGTCGGTGGCCGTCCTCTACTTCGAGAACCTGAGCGGCGCGAAGGAGGACGAGTACTTTCGCGACGGCATGACGGAGGACATCATCACCGAGCTGTCGAAGGTGAAGAACCTGCGGGTCTTCCCCCGCGCCGCGGTGGTGGCCTTCCGGGACCAGTCGGTGACCGGCCCCCAGGTGGGCCAGCAGCTCAGCGCGCAGTACGTGCTCGGCGGCTCGCTGCGACGGGCCGGCAACCGCCTGCGCATCACCGCCCAGCTCGTCGAGACCCGCACCGGCACCGCGGTCTGGGCCGAGCGCTACGACCGCGAGCTGTCGGACGTCTTCGAGGTCCAGGACGAGATCGCCCGCAACATCACCCAGGCCCTGCGGATCACGCTCACCCCGCAGGAGGAGAAGCTGCTCGCGGCCAAGCCCACCGGCGACCCGCGTGCCTACGACCACTACCTCAAGGGCCGCGCCTACTCGCGCCGGATGACGCGCTCCGATCTCGACCTCGCGATGCAGATGTTCGAGCACGCGATCCTGCTCGACCCCGGCTTCGCCCTCGCCCACGCCGGGATCGCGAACGCCTGCGGGGTCGTCTACGAGTGGCACGAGAAGGACGAGCGCTGGCTCGAACGCGGGCCGGGCCGCCTGCGAGCGGGCCCTGGCCCTCGACCCCAGCCTGCCCGAGGCGCTCGTGGCCCGCGCCCGCATCCTCTACGCCCAGAAGCGGTACGACGAGGCGATCCGCGACGTGCGCCGGGCGATCGAGATGAAGCGCGACTGCGACGGCGCCTACAACATCCTGGGCCGCTCGCTCTTCGAGTCCGACCGCTGGGCGGAGGCGATCGAGATCGGTCGCCCAGGCGATCGCGGTCAACGGCGACGACTACAACGTCTACGTGCCCTACACCAACATCTACGAGGGCCTGGGGCGCACCGAGGACGCGCGAGCGGCTGCGCCTGCGCGAGATCGCGGTCCTCGAGCAGACGCTGCGGGACGTCCCGGAGGACGTGCGGGCGCGCATCCTCCTCGCCGCCGACTACGCGGTCACCGGGCGCGGCGCCGACGCGGAGCGCGAGCTGCAGAAGGCGGTGGACCTGCGCCCCCACGACTCGAACATCCTCTACAACGCGGCCTGCACCTACGGGGTGATGAAGAAGAAGCCGCGAGGCGATCGACATGCTGCGGCGGGCGAAGGCGGCCGGCTACCATAACCTCGAGTGGACCCGCCGCGACCCCGACCTCGCCTGTCTCCACGGCGAGCCCGAGTTCGAGAAGCTGTTCGAGCCGTCGTCGAAGGCCTAGGGGTCAGGTCTTGAATTGTGCTCTGCCGGGCTGAGCACAATTCAAGACCTGACCCCACCCCCGTCCCACCCGGGCTTGCGCTTCTCCAGGAAGGCCTCGAGGCCTTCCTGGCCCTCGTCGGACGAGCGCCGCTCGGCGATGCGCCGGCACACGAGGTCGCGCACGCCTTCCACGGGGCGCCCGGCCACGCCGCGCACCAGGGCCTTCGCCGCCGCCACCGCCCCCGGGGCCGCCTTCAGCAGCTCGCCGACCCGCTCGTCCACCGCGGCGTCGAGCTCGTCGAGCTTGACCACCCGGTGAACGAGGCCGATCGCGGCGGCCCGCGCCGCGGGGAAGCGCTCGCCGGTCAGGAAGAGCTCGCGCGCCGCGGACACCCCGATCTTTCGGACCACGAAGGGGGAGATGACGGCGGGCACGAGGCCCAGCCGCACCTCGGTGAAGCCGAACTGCGTCGCCTCCTCGGCCACGGCGATGTCGGCCGCGGCCACGAGCCCGGCGCCGCCGCCGAGCGCGGCCCCCTGCACGCAGGCGACCACGGCCTTGGGCGAGCGGTCGATCGCCTCGAAGAGCTCGAAGAGGGCGCGTGCGTCGGCCAGGTTTTCCTCGCGGGTGAAGCCGGCCACCGTCTTCATCCAGTCGAGGTCGGCGCCCGCGCAGAAGGCGGAGCCGCGGCCGGCGAGGACGAGCACGCGGACGTCCTCCCGGGCCGAGGCGGCCGCGACCGCGCCGTGCAGCTCGCGGACCATCGCCCCGTCGAACGCGTTGCGCACCTCGGGGCGGTCGAGGACGACGTGCGCCACCGGGCCATCGAGCGTCAGCGCCACCCGCCGGGAGGCCATGCCGGGGGGCAGTATGCCACGGCACCGGGCGGCGGGCGTCAGGGGGCGGGGCGGCCGAAGGCCGGGCCCCGGCCCGGGTTGCCAGGACGCGCCGGGCCAAGCAGCACGCGGCCGGGGCGGGCCCCGGTCATTCGCTCGCCGTCGAGCACCACCTCGCCGTTGACCACCACGAGAGCGACGCCCTCCGCGTATTGGTGGGGCGCGTCGAAGGTGGAGCGGTCGCGGACGGTAGCCGGGTCGAACACGACGAGGTCGGCCCGCTGGCCGGGCCGCACGAGGCCGCGGTCGGGGAGCCCGAGCCGCGCCGCGGGGAACGAGGTCATCTTCCGGACCGCCTCCTCCAGAGTCAGGAGGCCCTTCTCGCGCACGTAGATGCCGAGGACGCGGGCGAAGGTGCCGTAGCTGCGGGGGTGGGGGGCGCCCTTCCCGAAGACCGGGATCTCCCCGTCCGACGCCACCATCGTCAGGGGCGAGACGAGGATCCGCCCGACGTCCTCCTCGGAGATCGCGTGGAAGATCCCCGAGGCGCCGCCCCGCTCGACGATGTCGATCGCCACGTCGGCTGCGTTTTCGACCGTCGGCGCGAGGCCCCGGCCGGAGGCGATCTGCGCGAGGTTCTTCCCCTCCAGGGAGCGGTCGAACCCGCAGGCGGCGATCTGGATGTTGGCGGGCTCGCCCCCGCCCCGCTCGTTGCGGATCTTCTCGATGGCGGTCTCGCGGATGCGCTCGCGGTCGGAGGGGCTCTGGAGGCGCTTCCTCACGGCGGCCTGTCCGCCTTCGAGCGCCCACGCCGGGAAGAGCGCGGCGGCGAGGGCCGTGCTCGAGGCGGTGTAGGGGTACTGGTCGATGGTCACGTCGACGCCGCGGCGGCGGGCCTCCTCGACGAGGCGCAGCGTGTCCGTGCTGCGGCCCCAGCTGGCCTTCCCGATGAGCTTGTGGTGCGTGACCTGGGTTGGAAGTCCGCCCTCCTCCCCGATCGCGATCGTCTCCCGCACGCTCTCGAGGACGCCCGCGGCCTCGTCGCGCATGTGCGACACGTGGATGCCGCCCAGCCGGCCCGCCACCCGCGCCAGGGCCACCACCTCGCCCGTGCGGGAGAACGTCCCCGGCACGTAGAAGAGCCCCGTGCTCAGGCCGAACGCCCCGTCGCGCATCCCCTCCTCGACCAGCGCCTCCATGCGGGCGAGCTCCTCCGCCGAGGGCGCGCGGTCGGCCCGGCCGATCACGGCCTCGCGGACGGAGCCGTGGCCCACGAGGCTCGCGAAGTTGACGGCCGGCCGCAGGGCCTCGACCTTCGACAGGAAGCTCCCCAGCGGGAGGGGGGACGAGCCGTCCTGGCCCTCGACGAGGGTCGTGACTCCCTGTCGGACGTAGTTGTCGGCCGTCGGAACCTCGAAGATCCCACGGCGGGCGTGCGTGTGGATGTCGATGAATCCGGGGGCGACCACGCGCCCGGCGCCGTCCACCACACGCCGCGCCGTGCCCGGGAGCCGAGGGCCGACGGCGACGATCGTGTCGCCCTGCACGGCCACGTCGGCACGGAACCAAGGGGCACCCGTCCCGTCGACCACCCGCCCGTTGCGGACGAGGAGGTCGTACTCCTGGGCCCGGGCGAGCGGTGCGGGCACGAGAGCGGCCACGCAGGCGACGAGACGCAGGGTCTTCATGCGGTTCTCTCCGGAGCCAGTGCCCGGCCGGGATGCGGCAGGGGCAGGACGATCGCGGCGACGCCGGCCAGCAGCACCGCGGCGCCGACGAGGAACGCGGGCCTGAGTGTCGCTCCCTCGAAGAGCCACGCCCAGAGGTTGGCGAGCGGCGGGTTCAGGAAGACGAACGCCGCGACCTCGCCGGCCGGCAGCCTCTTGAGGGCCCAGATCCAGCCGGCGTAGGCGACGAGGGTGCACGGGACCGCGAGGTAGATGGCCGCCCCGAGCGCGCCGGGGTGAGCGAGGAGAGCGCGGCCGAGGGCGGGCGTCGCGAGCGCGAGCATCGGCAGGCTGCCCAGGAAGAGCAGCGCGTAGGTGGTGTCGAAGGCGTCGGCGGCGGCGGGCAGCCGCCGGCCGATGACGGTGTAGACGGCCCAGCCGAGCGGCGCGAGGGCGAGGACGAGGGCGCTCGAGAGGTAGGGCCAGTCGACCGGCTTGTCGGTCCCGTAGCGGATGACCACGAAGACGCCGCTCAGCGCCAGGGCGAGGCCGGCGGCGCGCCGACGCCCGAAGGGTTCACCGAGGAAGATCCGCGCCAGCACCGCGGTGAACACCGGGTTGAGGGAGATGACCAGGGCGGCGGTGCCGGTGGGGACCGTCTTGAGGCCGTGGAAGAACGCGAGGTTGTAGACCGGAACGCCGAGCAGGCCCATGGCCACGATCCGCCACCAGGAGGCGCGGGGCAAACGCAGCGGGCGGCGCCAGAGGAGGAGCACCCCCGCCCCGAGGAGCACGGGTAGGAAGCGTGCGCCGAGGGCGTCCGCGAGGCCCAGGTCCTGGCGCAGCCGGGCCGCGGCCAGGAACGAGAACGACCAGATGAGCAGTGTGCAGACGAGGACCAGGTGAGCCACGCGGCGGGCAGTATGCCACGTCGCCCGGCCGCGAGGGGCCGTCGCGACGACCCCTCGCAGCCGCGGCGGACGCCTCGGGCCCTACCGTAGCTGCTCGCCCAATATGTACCCCCAGCCCTGGTCGTAGTTGAGGGATCCGTCGCCGTTGTAGTCGATGAGGTGAACTTCACCTTGAGCTGGCCGCTCGGGTAGACCCGGCCCTTCCCGCGGATTTCGCCCTCGTCGGCGTCCCGGCCTGGTCGTAGTAGCAGCGCATCACGAGCCCGATCTCGCCGCTGCGACCCAGCGCCCGCCAGTCGCCGAGGCAGCCGACCGGGTGTCGCCCAGCGCTGGGCTGTCGTCTCCGGTCGGCAGGATCCTGATGACTCGCCCGTCGGCGGTGAAGCTGCGGGGCGACTGCAGGTAGAACTTCACCGTCTCGTCGGGCTTCGACGGGCGGCATGCAGCGACGTCCACCTTTACCGTCCAGGTGCTCGCCGGCGTGAGCCCCCTGCGGTCGCCGGCGGCCACGGGCTCGGAGCAGCACGTCGCCCGCACGAAACAGCCCCACAAGGCATCGCATGGTCTTCACAGCGTCCTCCCGGGTTGAGCGGAGGCGAACGCCTCCGCCGGACGGCCAGAGTAGCCTGGCCGTCTTCAGACGGCGATTGGCTTTGCCTTGGATTTCAGGCCCGAGGCGGGGCGGACGGCTGCACATACTCGCGCACGACCGGCGCCGCGGCGGCGACGCCGGCGGCGAGGAGCAGTCGCGACGCCGCCCGAGACGACCGACACCGTCGCGCCGAGCGCGACCGAGGCGAAGAGCGAGGCGAGGAGCCCCGCCTCGAGCTCGCCGAGCTGCGGGCCGCCCATGAAGAAGATCATGTTGACCGAGGTCATGCGGCCGCGCAGGCGCGTCGGGGGTGATGATCTGGCGCAGGGTCTGGCGGATCACGGTCGAGACGAGGTCGGCGAGGCCGCCGAGCGGCGAGCGCGACGAAGCGTGAGCCAGAACGACCGCGAGAGGCCGAAGACGACCGTCGCGGCGCCGTAGGCGGCGACCGCCCCGAGGAGGACCCGCCCCTGGCGCGGCGGCAGCGGGCGGAGCGACGTGTAGAGCGAGCCCAGCAGGGCGCCGAGCGCCGGCGCGGCGCGCAGCCAGCCGTAGCCCGCGGGCGCCGACGTTCGAGGACCTGGTCGGCGAAGATCGGCAGCAGCGACATCGCGCCGGAGAAGAACGTCGCGAGGAAGTCGAGCGCCATCGTCCAGACCATGATCGGCGTCGAGAAGACGAACCGCAGCCCCTGCGCAGCGCCGGCGACGAGCCGCTCGTGCTGCGCCGCCCTCGGCCTTCGGCGCGCCCGAGGCGTGCATGCGGCACGAGGGCGACGAGCACGCCCAGGAACGAGACCGCGTTCAGGGCGTAGATGAGGGCGAGGCCGCGCGTCGTCCGGACGCGCCCGCTCGTGGCGCCCGGCCGACGAGCCCGCGCCGCGCCGCGATCAGGAGCCCGGCGAGCGCCGGGCCGCCGATGATGCGCGGCGTGGAACACCGTGAGGTTCAGCGTCAGCGCGCCGGGCAGGTCCGCGCGCGGCACGAGGCGCGGGACCAGCGCCTGGCGCGCCGGGTTGTCGAAGCGACGGCCGGCGGCCGAGCAGCGCGTTCAGCGCCGTAGACAGCGTCGAGCGCTCTCGTGCCCGGCGAACGTCAGTGCCGCGAGCGCCAGCGCGACGGCCGATCATCGCGATCTGCGGCGGCGATCATCACGCGCCGCCGGTCGTGCCGGTCGGCCGACGACCCCGCCCCAGAGCGAGAAGACGACGATCGGCACGACGCGCGTCGAGCCCGACGGCGCCGAGGGCGAGCGGCGACCTCGTCAGCAGGTAGACGTGCCAGTGGATCGCGGCGGACTGCATCTGCGAGCCCGTCAGCGAGACCAGCTGCGAGAGCCAGAGACGGCGGAAGTCGCGGTGGCGGAGGACGCGATACGGAGGGGTCAAAAGCGGAAGACGCCGAACCGCGTCTCCGGGACCGGGGCGTTGAGGGCGGCGGCGATCCCGAGGCCGAGGACCGCCCGCGTGTCGGCGGGGGCGATGATCCCGTCGTCCCACAGCCGGGCCGTCGAATAGTAGGGGCTCCCCTCCTCCTCGTACTTCGCGAGGATCGGCGCGCGCAGCGCCTCCACCTCCTCCGCGCTCATCGGCTTGCCCTGCCGGGCCCGCTGCTCCTGCTTGACCTGGGTGAGGACCGACGCCGCCTGCTCGCCCCCCATCACGCTGATGCGGGCGTTCGGCCACATCCACAGCTGCCGCGGCTGGTAGGCGCGCCCGCACATGCCGTAGTTGCCGGCGCCGAAGCTGCCGCCGATGATCACCGTGAACTTCGGCACCGCGGCGTTCGCCACCGCGTGGACCATCTTGGCCCCGTCCTTCGCGATCCCCCGCTGCTCGTACTCCTTGCCCACGATGAAGCCGGTGATGTTCTGGAGGAAGACGAGGGGGACGCGCCGCTGGGCGCACATCGAGATGAAGTGCGTGGCCTTGAGGGCGCTCTCCGAGAAGAGGACCCCGTTGCTCGCCAGGATGCCCACCGGGTAGCCCAGGATCCGGGCGAAGCCGGTGACGAGCGTCGTCCCGTAGAGGGCCTTCCACTCGAAGAAGCGGCTGCCGTCGACGACGCGGGCGACGACCTCGCGCACGTCGTAGGCGCGGCGCGCAGACGCGGGAACGACCCCGTCGAGCTCCGCGGGATCGTGGAGGGGGTCCTCGGGCTCCTCGACCTCCCAGGGCGCGTCCTTGCGCGAGGTCAGCGTCCCCACGATGTCGCGGGCCCGGGCGAGGGCGTCCTCCTCGTCGGCCGCGTAGTGGTCGGCGACGCCGCTCGTCCGCGCGTGGACGTCCGCACCCCCGAGCTCCTCGGCGCTCACCTCCTCCCCCGTCGCCGCCTTCACGAGCGGCGGCCCCCCGAGGAAGATCGTTCCCCGCCCCTTCACGATCACCGTCTCGTCGCTCATGGCCGGCACGTAGGCCCCGCCGGCGGTGCACGAGCCGAGGACGACGCTGACCTGGGCGATGCCGAGGGCGCTCATGTGCGCCTGGTTGTAGAAGATGCGACCGAAGTGCTCGCGGTCGGGGAAGACCTCGGCCTGCAGCGGCAGGAACGCCCCACCGGAGTCGACGAGGTACAGACAGGCCAGGCGGTTCTCGAGGGCGATCTCCTGCGCCCGCAGGTGCTTCTTCACCGTGATCGGGAAGTACGTTCCACCCTTCACGGTGGCGTCGTTGGCGACGACCATCACCTCGCGGCCGCGCACCCGCCCGATCCCGCAGACGAGGCCGGCGGACGGCGTCTGCCCCTCGTGCATCCCGAAGCCGGCGAGCGCCCCGATCTCGAGGAACGGCGTCCCGGGGTCGAGGAGCCTCTCGACGCGCTCGCGGACCATGAGCTTGCCCTGGTCGCGGTGCCGGCGCACCGCCTCCTCGCCGCCTCCCGCCTGCGCCGTGGCGAGGCGTTCCCTCAGCTCGGCCACGAGCCCGTCCATCCGCGCCTTGTTCTCGGCGAACGCGGCCGAGGCGGTGTCCACGCGCGACTCGAGGACGCTCATGCGCCCGTGTCCCCGAGGCAGATCCCGAGCTCGCGGGCGGTGAGGATCGTGTCGCAGTCGAGGGGCACGACCTTCAGGCGCTCGGTGGCCTCGGCCAGCGGCACGTAGCGGACCTTCGGCGGGTCGAGGGCGACCATGACCCCGGACTTGCCCGCCGCCAGGGCCCGCACCGCGGCCGCCCCGAAGCGGAGCGAGAGGAGCCGGTCGAAGGTGGTCGGCGAGCCGCCGCGCAGCAGGTGGCCGAGCACGACGTGGCGCGTGTCGCGCCCGGTGGCCTTCGCCAGCTCGGCCGCGACGCGCTCACCGGCGCCGCCCAGCCGGTCGGCCGCGCCCGCCTTCTTCTCCACGACCGAGTAGCCCCCGCCCTTCGGCGCGCGCACCCTCGGCCACCACCACGATCGCGAAGGCGCGGCCGCGCGAGAAGCGCTCCTGGATCTTCTCCGCGACGCAGCCGAGGTCGTAGGGGATCTCGGGGATCAGGATCGCGTCGGCGGTGGCCGAGACCCCGGCGTGGAGCGCGATCCACCCGGCGTAGCGGCCCATCACCTCGACGACCATGACCCGGCGGTGGGAGGCGGCGGTCGTGTGCAGCCGGTCGATGCACTCGGTGGCGAAGGAGACGGCGGTGTCGAAGCCGAACGTGGCCACCGTGCCCGAGAGGTCGTTGTCGATCGTCTTGGGCACGCCCACGATGCGGACGCCCTTCTTCGCGAGGGCGTTGGCGATGGTCTGCGAGCCGTCGCCCCCGACCGCCACCACGGCGTCGATCCCGCTCGCCTCGAGGCCCTTCACGAGCTCGTCCGTGCGGTCCACCTCGACGACCGTCCCGTCCGGCCGCTTCACCGGGTACTTGAGGGGGTTGCCGGCGTTCGTCGTGCCGATGATGGTCCCGCCGAGGTGGGTGATGCCCCGCACCGAGTCGGGGGTGAGCGGCATGAGGCCGCCGTCGCGGTACTGGTCGGGCAGGAAGACGCCGTTGTAGCCGTCGCGGATCCCCACGACCTCCCAGCCGTGGGTATGGGCGGAGAGGACGACGGCGCGGATGACGGCGTTGAGGCCGGGGGCGTCCCCGCCGCCCGTGCTGATGCCGATGCGGCGGATCCCCGATTGTCGCTTCTTCATGGAGTCACCTCAGTCGAGCCCCAGCTCGGGGGCCTTCTTGAACACGGCGAGCCCGAGCAGGCATCCGACGGCGAGATACGCGTAGGACTGCACGAAGGCCTTGAGGAAGCCCCCGGCGAAGGGGATGAAGGAGAGGGCGCTCCCGATGAGCACTTCGCCCACCGCGATCGCGGTGTAGACGAGCATCGCCGACCAGTAGACGGACCCCATGCGCCGGATGGCGCCGAGGCCCGGGAGGGGGTTGAGCGTGCTCAGGAAGCTGCGCGAGACGGCGCCGGCCACGAGCGCGATGGGCGAGTAGAGGATCTTCCAGAGGATCGCGAGGGCGTAGGCCCCGATCGCCCACAGGGGAGCGGCCGGCTCGTCCCCGGCACCGGGCTCGCCGCCCGCCGCCTCCCCGGCGTCGGCCGTCCCCTCGCCGCCGTCGCCCTCCCCCGCGTCGGCGTCCGGCTCGTCGAGGATCGCCTGGACCTCGGGGGCCAGCGTGGGCTCGGGCGTCGGGGTCGGCTCGGCCACGAGCGCGGCGACCGGCTGCCCGCCGAGCCTCCCGAGCACGTCGGCGGGCGGGACGAGGAACGTCATGGCCACGAGGGGGCCGGTGCTCACGATGAGGGCCGCCACCCCCACCTTCAGCGGCTCGGCCAGGTCCGTGACGTCGCCGACCTCCGGCATGAAGTCGCCCAGGTTCCCGGTCGACACCCGGTTGATGGCGGTGAAGGCGTAGGAGTAGAGGAGGCCCTGGGAGAACAGGACGCCGAAGCCCGCCCCGAACGCGGCGAAGGACGCGGCCACCGAGAAGACGCCGACGAAGATCGAGAGCAGGACGAACGCCACCTTGTTGGTGAGGGGATAGCGGAAGACCGTGCCGAGCTCTTCCGACAGGGGTCGGGCCCGCTGGCGCGCGCGGGCCTCGCGCGCCTCGCGCTCTGCGGTGGGGACACAGAGGGCGTCGCAGGTGGCGCAGATCGTCGCGTTCCCCTGCCGTCGCACGCACTCGCCGCACCAGCCCTTGCCGCAGCTGGTGCACACCCCCTGGGAGGGAACGTCGGGGTGGTTGGCGCAGCGCCGCCAGGCGGGCCCGCCCGCGCGCGCGGGACGGCGGGGGGACACCGTCGGGCGCTCCCCGGCCCGCGCCGGCGGGGGCGCGGCCGGCGGGGGCGGAGCCGGGGCGGCCGCCGGCCGGGCTGCCGGTGCCACGGGGAAGACCGTCTTGCAGCGCGCACACCTGACGCGCAGGCCCGGGACGCTCTCCTTCTCCGGCGGGATGTGGAGCGCCTGCCGACAGCTCGGGCACAGCACCGTCATGGAGCCGCCCTCCCGCCGCGATTATAGCCTCCGGGCGGCTCGGGCCCCGGTGCCGCGGCCGTCAGCCCTCGAGCGAGGCGCGCAGGAACCAGGCGTGCTTCTCGAAGTCCACGATGATGCCGGTGAGCAGGTCCACCGTGTCCTGGTCCTTCTGCCCCTCGGCGAGGTCCCGGCCCTTGCGCACGCCGACGAGGTAGGCCTCGATGCGCTGGAGCAGGAGCTTCACGTGCTCCATGTCCTTCGTCGTCTCCTGGGGGTACTCGGGCAGGCTCGACACCTTCGCCACGTGGCGGACGGTGCCGTAGGCCTTCGCGCCGAGCGTCACCGCGCGCTCGGCCACCTGGTCGTTGAAGGCGGCCAGCGCGACCGCGAAGGTCTCGAACAGCGGGTGGAGGGCCGCGAAGTGCATCCCCTTGACGTTCCAGTGCGCGACCTTGATCTGGCTGTGCAGGTCGAGGCCCTCGGCAAGGACGCCGTTCAGCGCGTCACTGATCGCCAGGCGCGCGTTCTCGGACAGCGGGTTCGGGCTCTTGTTCATCATGGTCTCCGCTGGATGGTACGAAATACCATCCAGTGGGTTCCCCGGCGGGCGTGAAGAAACGTCAAGGGTCAGAGGATCGTGCGCTTCTCGAAGGCGCGGGCGCCCAGGACGGTGAAGAGCGCCAGGTAGCCGAGGAGACCCAGGAGGAGGAGCGGGACGGACATGTGCGGCGCCTCGGGCGTCACCGCGAGGCGCATGGCCTCGCTGACGAAGGTCAGAGGGTTCAGCAGGAAGAGGTACTGGAACAGGCCGATGGCGGAGAGCTGCGCATACGGGTAATAGGCGCAGCCGAACAGCATCATCGGCCCGAGGACGACGGCGAACAGCAGGCCGCTGAAGCGGGGCTGCACGCGCGTCCCGAGGGTCAGGCCGAACGCGGCCGACAGCAAGCCGCAGAGGACCACGAGGGGCAGGAGCAGCTCCCAGCGCGGCACGATGTCGCCGAGGCCCGTGCCGTGCATCAGCAGCATCATCGCGGGGCCGGCCACCAGGCCGGCCGCCGCCGCGTGGATCGCCCCCGCCACGATGCGGCCGGCCGAGACGCCGAAGACCCCGACCGGGGCCAGCAGGCGCTCGTCCACCTCGCGGCTGCCCGAGAGGTCCTGCACGAGCGGGATGAGGACGCCCTGCACCCCGGCCATCAGCATCGCGATCGCCATGAGGCCGGGGACCATGACCGTCCCGAAGTTCGCGGAGACGAGCCCCAGGCGCGGGAGGATGTTGCCGAAGACCAGGATGACGAGGATCGGCTGGGTGAGCGTGGAGAAGACGAGCAGGGCGGCGTTGCGCGAGGCCACCACGAGGTCACGGCGGAGGAGCGCGAGGAAGGCGGTCATTCGCGCAGCCCCCGGCCGGTGAGGTGGATGTAGACGTCCTCGAGGCTCGGCTGGGCCAGGTTGACGTGGTGGAGGTCGGCTCCCCCGTCACGCACCGCGTGCAGCACGCGGTCGAGGAGGCCGTCGGCCGGGTCCACGAACAGACGCAGCCGCTCGATCCCGTCCCCCTCCCCCCCGCCTCGACCGCCTCGATGTTCAGGACCCCCGGCACCTCGCGCAGGCGCGGCGCCAGCGGCTGCGGCGCGTGGACCCAGAGGTCCAGCACCTGGGCGCCCGGCAGCGACTTCTTGAGGGCCGACGGCGTGTCGACGGTCAGGATCCGGCCGTGGTCGATGATCGCGAGGCGCTGGCAGAGCCGGTCGGCCTCCTCCATGTAGTGCGTGGTGAGGATGAACGTGATGCCCTGCTCGTGGAGCCGGCGCAGCGTCTCCCAGAGGAGACGCCGGGCCTGGGGGTCGAGGCCGGTCGTGGGCTCGTCGAGGAGGACGACCCTGGGGTCGTGCATGAGGGCGCGGGCGATCATGACCCGCTGCTGCTGGCCGCCCGACAGGGTGAGCGGCTTCGCGTCCGCCTTGTCGGCCACCTGCAGCTCGGCGAGCAGTCGGTCGGCCCGCGACTCCCGCTCGGCCGTGGGCAGGCCGAAGTAGCGGCCGTGGTAGGTGAGCACCTCGCGCACGGAGAGGTCCCGGTCGAGGTTCCGGGCCTGGGGCACGACGGCGATCCGCCGCTTCGCCGCCTGCGGCTGCTTCGCGACGTCGACCCCGTCCACCAGGATCCGCCCCGAGGTCGGCCGCACGAGCGTGCTGATGCAGCCGAGGGTCGTGCTCTTCCCCGCCCCGTTCGGGCCGAGCAGGCCGAAGAACTCCCCCGGCTCGACCGAGAACGAGACGCCCTTCACCGCCTCCACGGGCGGCGTCTTGCGCGTCCCCGGGTACGTCTTCACGAGGCTCTCGACGTCGAGGATGCTCATCGAGCGTCCACTACCATACCCGCTTCACCCCGTACTTCGTGAACACCGGGTCGGCGGTGACCAGGGCTAGCTCCTCCTCGAGAGCTTGAGCCACGAGCAGGCGATCGAACGGGTCGCGGTGGTGGAACGGGAGGGCGGCCACACGGGCCGCGTGCTTCAGGTCGATCGGTAGCGGCTGGAAGCCGTTCGTGGCCATCTGCTCGGGCAGGAAGCGGTCGAGCGCGCCCTCGATCCGCAGCTTGCCCAGGCTGACCTTGATCGCGATCTCCCAGCTGCTGGCGATGCTCACGAGGCACTGGTTCCGGCCGCTGCCGATCGCCGAGCGCGCCTTGCGCGACAGCTCGCGGCGGTCGGCCACCCACCAGAGAAAGGCATGGGTGTCGAGGAGCAGCTTCACCGAACGTAGTCCTCGAACTCCGAAGGCGTCTGGTCGAAGTCGGGGGACATCCAGACCCGGCCCTTCGCCGAGCCCGGCTTTCGTCGACCACCGGTGAGCGCGAGGGGGACCAGGCGGAGGAGCGGCCGGTTGTCCTTGGCGATGACCACCTCTTCGCCCGACACGGCCTTCTGGACGAGCTCGGAGAACCGAGCCTTCGCCTCCGCCACGTTGAACTGGGGCAAGCCTTGCCTCCTAGTTAGTCATTCTAGATGACCATCGTGAGCGGGTCAATCCGTCCGACGGACTCCTCGCACCGACTCAGCCGCCGCGCGAAGGCCCCGGGGTCGGCGAGGTGGACGAGAAGGAGGTCGGCGCGGCGGATCGCCTCCTTCAGGAGGTCCAGGTCGAGGGCCCGGCCGGCGTCGACACAACCCCGGGCCGCCTCCGCCCGCAGGAGGCCGAGGGCGAGGTGCAGGCCGAAGACGCTCGTCCGCAGGCCCTCGCCCTGGAGCACGAGCCAGCTCGCGAAGGCCTTCGCCGCGAGCCAGCGGCGAACCGGCCGCGACAGCGACGGCCACGCGGGCTCGACCCACCGCGCGTCCGCGTCGCCGTTCCGCAAAGCCCCCGGGAGGGCCGGCTCCCCCCTCGCGGCCCCTCCCTCCAGAACCCCCTCGAAGAAAGGACCGAACGCCCCGGCCTGCGGCGTCCAGCGACGCGCCGCTTCGGCCACCCCTTCGAGCACGCCCAGCGCGGCTTCCGGCACCCGCCCCTCTTCCGCCAGCACCGACACGGCGAAGCGCTCCCACCGCTCGAGGCTCGGCCAGTCCATCAAGACGCCGGGGCGCAGGAACGGCGGCAGCGCTTCCCGCGCGTCCAGGCCCTCCCAGGGCCAGGACGGCGGGAACGCCGAGGGGCCTTCGATCACGACGAGCGCCACGTCGTCCCGGAAGAGCATCGAGGCCGCGGTCGGACAGTGGTGCGAGAGCGTGACCGAGACGCCGAGCGGGGTGAGGGTCGCGACGCGCGGGAAGTGGCGGCAGGCCGCGGGCAAAGCGCCCTCGCCGAGCCCGCGGTGGACCGCGCAGAGGCCCGGCCGCTCACCCTCGAGGAAGACGCAGCGGCCCGCGGCGTCGCTCCCCAGGACGACCCGCGCTCCCTGCGGCAGCCCCGGGGTCGGCCGGAAGCACTCGCCGGGAACCGCGGGGCGAAGCGTGCCGGATCGCAGCGCGGCGCGCAGGCCCGCCTCCGCCCGGGCCTCGATCGGGATCGGCCAGCCCGACGAGCAGCAGACACCGGCGCTGCGGCAGCGGTAGTCGGCGTGGATCGAGAGGGCGCGGACGCGCGGCGCGACGGTCACGGCCGGGTGGCTCGCTCCAGCCTCCCGTCACGCACGACGACCCGACCGTCCTTCACCACGGTGCGGACGGCGGGAATCCCGACCCGCAGGAGGTCGAGGAGGCGCGACGAGCGCAGGAGCACGAGGTCGGCCCGCTTGCCGGTCTCGATCGAGCCCACCTCGCCGTGGAGATCGAGCGAGAAGGCCGCGTTCACCGTGACCGCGGCGAGCGCCTCCTCGAGGGCGAGGCCCATCGAGAAGCAGCCGATCGCCATCGCGTACGGCAGCGAGGGGGAGAGCCCCCCGCCCGGGTTCACGTCGGTGGCGAGGGCGATTGGCGCCCCCGCCTCGATCAGCCCCCGAGCGGGGGCGAAGCGGCCGAGGCGCAGGTAGAAGGCCGCGGTCGGGAGCAGCGTCGCGACGCAGGCGGCCTCGGCGAGCGCCTCCATCCCCGCGTCGGAGACGAACACGAGGTGGTCGGCCGAGCGGGCGCCGAGCTCGCCGGCCAGCTCCGCCCCGCCGGTCGTCGCCAGCTCGTCGGCGTGGATCCGCAGCTTCATCCCCTCCGCGCGCGCCGCGAGCAGGATGCGCCGGCTCTCCTCGACGGTGAAGACACCCTTCTCGCAGAACACGTCGGCGAAGACGGCGAGGCCCCGCTCGGCGACCGCGGGCACCATCTCCTCGACGAGGACGTCCACGTAGCGGGCGCGGTCGCCGCGGTGCTCGGCCGGGACCTCGTGGGCGCCGAGGAACGTCGGCACCACCGTGACCGGATGGTGCGAGGCGGCGAGGCGGATCGCCTCGAGGCTGCGGATCTCCGCCCCCGTCTCGAGGCCGTAGCCGCTCTTCACCTCGGCCGTGGTGGTGCCACAGAGCAGCATCTCGTCGAGCCGGGAGGCGACGAGGGCGGCCAGCTCCTCGACCGACGCCGCGCGCGTGGCCCCGACCGTCCTCACGATCCCGCCGCCCTCGGCCGCGATCTCCTGGTAGGTCGCACCGGCCAGGCGGCGCCGGATCTCGTCGTCGCGGTCGCCGGCGAAGGCGAGGTGCGTGTGCGGGTCGACGAAGCCGGGCACGACCGCGCCGCCCCCGGCGTCGAGCGTTTCCGCCCCGGGGCGGAGACAGACCGACGCGTCGAAGGCGGAGTCGGCGCCCACCCACGCGATCCGCCCGCCCGCGACGGCGACCGCGGCGTCGCGCCGGACCCCGAGGTCGCGCATCGCCGCACCGGTACGCGGCACGGGGCCGGCGAGCGTCGCGAGGAGCCCGATCCGGCGCACGGCGAGGTCGGCGGCGATCACGGGAGGAGGCGCTCCCGCGCGGCCGCGACGTCGACTCCGGCCACGCTCAGGACCTTGTTCCGCCCGGCGGTCCCGCTCACCACGCGCACCGCGGAGGGAGCGACGCCGAGCGTTCTCCCGAGGAAGCGGGCGAGGGCCTCGTTCGCCGCCCCCTCCACCGGCGGGGCGGTGAGGCGGACGACGAGGGCGCCCTCGCGCTCGCCGCCGAGCGCGTCCCTCGAGGCCCTCGGCTGCACGCGCACGCGCAGCGTGATCCCGCCTTTCGCGTCCCGCAGGTCGAGGGCCATGGACGAAGGGCCTACTGCCCGCCCGCCTCCTCGCGGCGCTTGAGGAAGCGGAGGTTGTCCTCGACCTCGACCTCCTCCTGCAGGTCGAGCAGGTGGGTGAGGCGCGTGATGAGGGCGCGGATGTCGGTGCGCAGCGCGGTGCGGTGGCCACGCAGGTCGAGGATGCCCCGCTCGACCTCGTGAGCGCGGCTCTGGGCCATGTCGAGCAGCCGGTCGCCCTGCAGCTCCGCCTGCTTGACGATCGTCTCCGCCTCCTTGCGCGCGCTGTGCCGGATGTCCTCCGCCGCCTTCTGGGCGGCGAGCAGCGTGTTCTTGAGGATCGCCTCGCGCTCGCGGTGCTCGGTCACGATGAGCTCGAGGTGCCGCAGCTCCTGCTCGATCCTGTCCTTCTCCCGCTGGAGGCCGGCCATCTCCTCCGCCACCGCGGCGAGGAAGGCGCGCACCTCGTCGGGGTCGAAGCCCCGGAAGCGGCTGGCGAACGCCTGGCGCTGGACGTCGCTCGGGGTCAGCTTCATCTCACCCTCCCGTCCCTCAGCCGATCGCCTGCCGGCGGAGGACCATGGCGTAGTCCACGAGGGACTGGACGATCCCGTACTGGGCGAAGATCACGAGGCCGAAGAGGACGAGGAACGCGATGTCGAGGGGGAAGTAGCGGAGGCTCGCCGGCAGCCACCGGCGGATGACGCGCATCGGGGGGTCGGTGGCGGCGTGGAGGAACCGGACGATGGGGTTGCGGGGGTCCGCGCTCACCCAGGAGACGACCGCGCGCGCGATCAGGACCCACTGGTAGACGAGCAGGACCCCCTCCAGCACCCGGGCCACCCCGATCAGCGCGTTCGCCAGCACGAACATCCGATGACGCTCCCTCCCGGCTAGACCGCCGTCTTCCGCTCGCCGAAGATGGCGGTTCCCACCCGCACGATCGTGGCCCCCTCCTCGACCGCGGCCTCGAGGTCGTGACTCATCCCCATCGAGAGCTCCCGCCCCTCGAGAAGCCCCGCCGCCAGCGCCCGGTCACGGTGCGAGCGCAAGCGGTGGAAGTAGGGCCGCGTCCGCTCCGGGTCTTCGGACCAGGGGGGCAGGACCATCAGCCCCTCGATCCGAAGTCCCTCCTTCCCGCGCAGGGCCTCGAGGGTCGGCATCAGCTCCGCCTCCGGCATCCCGAACTTCGCCGCCTCCCCCGCGAGGTCCACCTGGACGAGGGCGCGGACGGCCCGCCCCGTCTCCGTCCCCACGCGGGCGAGGCGCAGGGCGAGATCCAGCGAGTCGACGGACTGCACGACCTCGAACAGGGTACCCGCCCGGCGCGCCTTGTTCGACTGGAGGTGCCCCACGAGGTGCCAGCGCAGGCCCGAGGGAGCGAGGTCGGCGGTGGCGGCGATCTTCGGCTCCGCCTCCTGGACCCGGTTCTCCCCGAAGTCCCGGACGCCGGCGGCGAAGGCGGCGCGCACTGCCTCCGCCGGGTGCGTCTTGCTGACGGCGACCAGCCTCACCTCGCCCGGGGCGCGCGACGCGCGCTCCGCCGCCCGGGCGATCCGCTCCCGGACGGCGGCCACGCGCTCGGCGATCACTTCTTGAGCGCCTTGAGCAGCCCCTGGGCGATGGTGACGTTCTGGGTGTCGGTGGGGCTCATGCTGAGGTACTTCTCGAGGTGCTGGATCGCCTCCGGGATCTTGCCCTGTCCCACCATGAGGGCGCCGAGGCGGTAGTACGCCTCCGTCATGCTGGGATCGGCCTTGATCGCCGCCTCGAAGGCCGCGATCGCCTCCTCGTTCTTCCCGGCGTTCAGCAGGAAGATCCCGCGGTTGAACTGGGCCTTGGGGTCCTCCGGGTTCGAGCCCGCCGACTTCTCCATGATCGCCATCGCCTTGTCCGGCTGGCCGCTCTCCTGGTAGAGCCTGGCGAGCTGGGTGGCGATGTCGGCGGATTCGGGCCGCAGCTCGAGCGCCTTGGTGTACGCGGCCTCGGCGGCGGGCACGTCCTTCCTGAGGGCGTAGATGGTGCCGAGGTTCTGGTAGACCTCGGGGATGTCCGGGTGCTTCTCGAGGATGGCCTTGTAGGCCACCTCGGCCTCGTCGAGCTTGCCCGCCGCCTGCAGGTCCACGGCCTTCGTGAACGAGTCCTTGAGCTCGGCGGCGGGGCTGCCCGCCTGCTGCTGGACCTGGGTCATGGTCAGGAGCTTGAAGTCGGGGATCTGGGTGGGATCGCCGAGCATGATCCGGTAGTCGATGATGGCCGGCTGGTAGGCGTCCTTGCTCGCGGTGAGGCGGTAGGGGCCGGGCTGCATCCCCACCTGCATGTACTCGCCCTTCTTGTTGGTCTTGGTCTCGAACTTGCGGGTGATCCCGCCCTGGAACTCGATGAGGACCTTGGCGTCGGCAATCGGCTGGCCCTGCGCGTCGAGGACCTTGCCGCGGGCGGTGCCGGTCTGAGCCTGCGCCGGAGCGGCGACGAGGCCGAGGCCCAGGAGCAGGCCGGCGGCGATGAGGGCACGCTTCATGATGGTTCCTCCTACTGGTGGGATAAGTGTCTCACGCGGGCGGGCGATAGGGAATCGGGTCGGCCGCCCCCGCGTCCTCGAACCCGCGCATCCTCAGGCGGCAGGACTCGCACGCCCCGCAGGCCTTCTCGTCCGCCTGGTAGCACGACCACGTCTTGCCGAAGGGCACCCCCAGCGCCAGCCCCCGGCGCACGATCTCGGCCTTGGACAGCGCGATGACGGGGGTCTCGATGCGGAGCCGGGTGTCCGGCCTCGTGCCGAGGCGCACCGCCTCCCCGAAGGCCCGGTAGAACTCGGGACGGCAGTCGGGGTAGCCCGACGAGTCCTCCCACACCGCGCCCACGTAGATGGCCCGGGCGCCGGTCACCTCGCCCCACGAGACGGCGGCGGCGAGGAGGTGGGCATTGCGGAACGGCACGTAGGAGGTGGGGACGACGCCCTCGACCGGGTCTCCCTCCTCACCGGCAGGGCAGGGTCGGTCAGGCTGCTGCCCCCGATCTGCCGCAGGGCGGAGAAGTCCACCACGAGCCGGCGCTCGGCCCCGAAGTGGTCGGCGAGGGCGTGGAAGCAGGCGAGCTCCTTCGCCTCCGTCCGCTGGCCGTAGTTGGCGTGGAGGAAGGCGAGGCGATGTTCCACCGCGGCGATCGCCGCCGTCACCGCGGAGTCCATCCCCCCGGAGACGCAGACCACGGCGAGGGGGCGGTCGCTCACACGCCCCTCGGGACGCCGGGCCAGAGGTATTTGTGGAGCTGGACCTGCAGGCGCACGGGGAGGCGGTCCTCCAGGATCCACCGGCCGAGGGCCCCGGGGTCGAGGACGCCGTGGACCGGCGAGAACAGGACCGTGCAGCGGCCGGCGAGGCCGCGGTCGAGTACGGCGTCGCGCGACCACTCGTAGTCCGTGCGGCCGTCGATCACGAACTTGGCCTCGTCGGTGGGCCGGAGCCGGTCGAGGTTCGCCCAGTCCATCCGCCGGCTCTCACCCGAGCCCGGCGTCTTCACGTCCAGGATCGTCACCGCCCGCGGGTCGAGGAGCGCGGTCGGCACGTGGCCGGAAGTCTCGACCACGACCTCCCACCCCTCCTCGAGCAGGCGCGTCACGAAGGGGAAGGCGGCGGGCTGGGCGAGGGGCTCGCCGCCGGTCAGGCAGAGCAGCCGCGCGGGAAAGGCCCGCAGCTCGGCGAGGAGGCCCTCCTCGTCCCGGCGCACGCCCTCGTGGAACGCGTGGGCGGTGTCGCACCACACGCAGCGCAGGGGGCAGCCGGTGAGGCGCACGAAGACGCACGGCCGCCCGACGCGCGTGCCCTCGCCCTGGATCGAGAAGAAGACCTCGTTGACGGTCAGCATGCGCCCGGCCCGCTCACCCCCGAGTTCCGCCGAGGTGCCGGTCGGGCCTCGGGGAGAAGTAGGTGGCGCTGCAGCCGGGGGCCTCCCAGACCCGCACGCGCACGAGCGCATCCCCCTCCCCGCCCATGGCCCGACGGACCTCGTCGAAGAAATACCGCGCCACGGCCTCGGCCGAGGGGCTCTGGCCGGCAAAGTCGGGGTGGCTCGTCACGTCGGCGTAGTGGAATCGCCGGGCGATCTCTGCCACCGCCTCCTTGAGGTGCTCGAAGTCGACGACGACGCCCAGCGCGTCGAGCGTCTCCCCCTCCGCCACCACCTCGACGCGCCAGTCGTGCCCGTGCTGGGGCTCGACGGGCCGACCGTCCCGGTGCAGCTGGTGGGTGGCGCAGAACGTCGTCTCGTAGGCGACCTCGAACAAGGGGGGGCCCTCCGGAAGTCCATGGTGCCGCCGGCGTCCCCGGCTGTCCAGCCGTGCCCTCGGTCGGCTCGGAAACAATGGCGCGAACACACCAAACTGCCTATATTCCACCCAGCCTTTACCCCGTCGGACCAGAAGGAGGAGCCATGCCGCAGGAGAGTTGTCGTTGGAGGCGTGTCGGATTGGCTTTGGCGGTCCTCGTCGCCGTTCTCGGGGTCCGCCCGACCGAAGCGCAGGAGGCCAAGGTCTACGCCGTCACCACGTGGAACGCGGGCTGCCCTGGAGGCACCCGCGACGCGTGGGACGACATGGCCGATGCCTGGTACAACGAGGCCACGAACAGCGGGGTTTCGCTCTTCGGGTGGTGCCTCTTCGGGCATTGCGCAGACGCGTACAGCCGGGACGGCCGGCTGGTGAACGGCGACGTCGTCAACAGCAAGTTCGCCGACAGCAGCGTCGTGGCCTGGGGCAACGACAGCGCGCACCTCGACGAAGCGGACGCCGCCCTCGTGGCCTGGCACGGCAGCGAATCGGGCAACGTCTACCAGGGCGCGATGCGGGTGAACGAGGCCGGGGCCGGCGACTGCACCCTGCGGCGGGACGAGATGCAGCTGGGCGACTGGGACCTCGAGTTCCTCCACCTCTCCTCGTGCCAGAGCATGGACGACAACCAGTGGGCCTCGTGGTGGCAGGCCTTCGGAGGGGCGCACCAGGTCGACGGGTTCCACGGCCTGATGTGGATCGGATCGGACCTCACGGGCGACTACCGGGACTTCGCCGACGACGCTTTCGACGAGACGATCGCCGACGCCTGGCTCGACAACCTCTACCGCCCGGACATCAGCGGGAGCGACGACCAGTGCCCGGTGGCGTACGCGGTGGGCGCGAACAGCGCGGACACCTGGAGCCGCATCGGCAGCGAGCGCTACAACCACGTGCTGTCCGACCCGACGAACATCGGCTACTGGGGCGTCATCTTCATCGGCGGCTGCGACCCCGCCGCGGAGACGGTGATCAACACGGACACGTCGAACTGAGGGGGAGGCTGCGATGCGCAAGGATCGACTCGTGTTCATGACGACCCGCGTTCTCGCGCTCGCCCTCGGCGGGCTGATCGCCGCCTCTCCGGCGTTCGCCCAGAACCGGGAGCACGGGAAGAGGCACGGGAAGCGCCACGGCTGGGGCGAGTGGTGCGACGGCGGGAACGACCACGGGAGGGGGAACGGCGGGGAGCTCGACCGGGAGCGCGTCCAGCGGATGGTCGCGCAGGCGCTGCCCGACTGGGGGCAGGACGTGCTGGAGGCCCCCGCCGACGACAACCACTGGGCCGAGGAGATCACCTTCGAGAAGATCCTCGGCGCCCTCGGCGACCAGGACCCCCTGCCCGAGGGCCTGCCGGAGGGAGCGCAGCTGGTGCGAGAGGCGGAGCGCACGATCCGACTGGACCCGGCACAGGGCAAGTTCCGCTACGTCAGCCGCAAGCGCGCGTGGAGCTTCGACCGGGACTTCCAGAAGCCCGCGTTCGACGCCGCGAAGGCACAGCAGCAGATCCTGGCCGTGGCGCGGCAGCTCGGCGCCCCGCTCCCCCAGGTCTCGGACCTCCGGGCCGAGACCCAGATGGGAGCGGGCGCCCCCGCCGGCTCCGCTCGCGTGAGGGACACCTTCGAGATGTACCGGCTCGTGCTGCTCTCCCGGCAGGTGGGCGACATGACGGTCTTCGGGTCCGGCCTCCACGCCGCCCTGTCCCACGACGGGCTGGTGGAGCGGATCCAGGTGAGCTGGCCTTCGTTCTCACTGGCTCAGGGCCTCCGGCTCCGCGAGCGCAGGGCCGTGGTGAGCGACGCGGTGCGGCGGATCCTGGACCAGAACCCGGGACGCGACACGAGGGTGAGGGCGAGGCTCGTGTACACGCCGGAGGAGGACGAGAAGAAGGTCCTCCGCTACCTGCCCGCCGTGCAGTTCGCGGTCCTTTCCCTGCCCACCCCCTACTTCGTGACGGTGCCGGTGGCCGAGGGAACCGAGGAGGACGAGGTCCAGGTCTTCTGACGTGTCGTGACCGGGAGGCCCCCCGGGGGCCTCCCGGTCACAGAAAGCCGAGCGGTCGTCTTCGTGCCTCGGGCCTTCCTCCTGGGGGGCGGTCAGCCCCAGAGTCCCGTCACCCGGGCGACACGCCCGTCGGGCGCGAGCTCGAAGACGTTGGTGCCCTTCGCGCGGACCGCGCCGTCCGGCCCCCGGACCTCCCAGTCCACGAGTGCGACACCCTGGCACTGGCGGGCCTCCCCCCGGCGCTCCAGCACGACGCCGGGCATGAAGCGCCGGGCGGCCTCGACGTGGGCGAGGAGGTCGTCGAAGCCGTGCGTGCAGGAGTAGGGGTCGCGGAACGCGATCGCCTCGACGGCGATCGCCTCGAGCGCCGTCCGCCGCGTCGCCGCGTCGGCCTCGCCCCACAGCGCGAAGAAGCGATCGGCCAGCGCTCCCGCCCCGGCGTGGGCCTCGGCCGCCACCACGTGGGCGAAGACGGCCAGCTGGTACCGCCAGCCCTGGACGTGCTCGTCGCGCGCCTGGGCCGTGGGCAGCTCGTGCTTCAGGCGCACGAGCGTCCCCCGGGCCGTCTCCTCGAGGGTGATCGTCACCCGCGAGGCGCCGGCCGGGATCGGCTGGCCGCTCTCGAAGCCGTAGGTGAAGACCACCCGCTCCACCGGGGAGATCTCGACGACCTCGCCCCCCGCGACGACGCCGTTCGGGAAACGGATGTGGACGGCGCCACCGGCCCGCGGCTCGATGCGGGAGCCGGCACCCCACCACGCGGCGAAGCGCTCGGAGTCCGTAAAGTAGCGGAACACCGTCTCCCTCCGGGCGACGATCGCCACCGTGCGCTCCAGGACATGGTCCAGTCCGCTCATCGTGTCCCCCTCCGGCCGTCGTGCCCGCGGCGGCGCCCCCGCCCCGCCTCCTCGGCTTCGGCCATCTGCTTCAGGGACGACAGCGCGTCGTCCCACGTCGACTCGAGCCACCGCCGCAGCGGCTCGAGGCCCTCCGGCCGCGCCTGGTAGAAGCGGCTCCGGCCCTCGCGCCGCGCGCTCACCAGCCCCGCCCGCTCGAGGACGCCGAGGTGCTGCGACACCGCACCGAACGTGACGTCGCCGAGCGCGCGGTGGATCTCTCCCGCGCTGCGCTCGCGCCGCCGCACGAGGGAGAGGATCTCCCGGCGACGCGACGCGCCGAGCGCGTGCAGCAGGGTGTCCATGACATAATTTTAGAATGCGCTAAAATATATTGTCAAGCGTCCGGGCTCTCCGGCCAGGACGAGCCGCACCCCCCGGGTCCCCCGTATGATTGCGGCCCGTGACGACCGACCTGCGGCGGGGGGCGCTGTACATGCTCGCCTCCGCGATCCTCTTCGCCTCGATGGCGGCCACCGTGCGCGTGGCCTCGCGCGAGCTCCCGAACGCGCCGATCGTCTTCTTCCGGCACTTCATCATGCTCGTCTTCCTCCTGCCCTGGCTGTGGCGGGAGGGCCGGCACGCCCTCGACACCGACGATCTTCCCGGTCACCTCGCCCGCGGCCTCGCCGGGGTCTCGTCGGCCGCCTGCTACTTCTACGCGCTCGCCCGCCTTCGCCTCGCCGACGCGGTGCTGCTGGCCCAGTCGTTGCCGCTCTTCATCCCGCTCGTCGAGCGGGCCTGGCTCGGCGCGCGCGTCCCGCGGCGCCTGTGGGGCGTCCTGGGGCTGGGCTTCGCCGGCCTGCTGCTGATCCTCCGGCCCGGCACGGGCGTCTTCGACCCGGCCGCCCTCGTCGGCCTCGCCGCCGCCGTCTTCGCCTCGGTCGCCCAGGTCGGCATCCGCCGCCTCACCCGCACCGAGCCGGTGACCCGCATCGTCTTCTACTTCGCCCTCGTGGCCTCCGTCGCCTCGCTGCCCCCGGCCGTCTGCTGGTGGAAAGGGCCGTCCCCCGCCACGTGGGCCGTGCTCCTGCTCGGGGGCTTCTTCGCCACGATAGGCCAGCTGACCCTCACCCGCGCGTACTCCTACGCGCCGGCGGCGAGCGTGGGGCCGTTCCTGTACGTCGGTCCCGTCTTCGCCGGGCTCATCGACTGGGTGGTGTGGGGACGCCTGCCGGACACGCTCTTCGTGCTGGGCGCCGGCATCGTGATCGCGGCGGCGATCCTGGCGCTGCGGCTGCGCGGCGCGCCGAAGGAGGCCGTGGCGACGACCTGAGGCCGCTTCCTAGAGGTCCGCCATCACGGCCTGGAAGCGCGGGTGGGCCCGGATCGAGTCGAGGTTGCTGTCGTGCTCGAGCCAGCCCCGGTTCCGCATGCCGGCGGCGACCGCGCCCTCGATGCACTCGAGGGCGGCGTCGCCGGCGCCGGCCATCGCCCTGATGCAGGCGATGTTGTACAGCACCATCGGGTCGTCGGGGTCGAGGGCGAGCGCGCGGTCCGCCCACTCGAGACCGCGCGCCGTCTCCCCCAGCGCCACGAGCCCGTTCGCGCCCATGTAGAGGGCGCGCGCGTCGTCGGGGTGCAGCCGCAGGTGCTCCTCGGCCACCCGCACCCCGCGCCGGCGCACCGCCTTCGCCTCGTCGAGGCGGCCGAGGTCCTCGAAGGACTGGGCGACCAGCAGCGGCGACTGGTAGTCCTCGGGCCGCACGCGGATCGCCTCCTCGTACTCCCGGATCGCCTTCTCGAGGTCGCCCATGGTGAACGCGTCGCGCGCGTAGAAGTAGTGCGCCTCGAACAGCTGCGGGTCCAGGCGGATGGCCTCCTCGAACGCCGCCTCCGCCTCGTCGTGGCGCCCTCCGAGAGACAGCGCCACCCCGAAGGACGCGTGCGCCTCGGCCAGCCCGGGCTCGAGCGCGAGTGCCTTCCGGCTCGCGGCGTCGGCCTGCTCCAGGTCCTCCGGCCGGCGGCCGGCGTTCAGGTACAGCCAGGCGGCGCAGTCCGCGAGGCCCGCCCACGCCCGGCCGTAGGCGGGGTCGAGCGCGATCGCCCGCTCGAACAGCTCCCGGGCGAAGCGGATCGCCTTCTTGTTGTACTGGTAGAAGAACCTCCGGCCCTGCAGGTAGAAGTCCCAGGCCCGCACGTCCGCCGCGGCCGGCGCCCGCAGCGACTCCTCCTCGCCCCGGCTCAGGTCCACCTGCAGGGCGCGGACGATGGCGCCGGTGACCTCGGCCTGCACGGCGAAGACGTCCTCGACCCCGCGCTCGTACACCTCGCCCCAGATCTCGAAGCCGTCGGCGACGTCCACGAGCTCCACGGCGAGGCGCAGCCGGGCGCCGGACTTGCGCACGCTCCCGTGGACGACGGCCTCGACCCCGAGCCTCCGCCCCGTCTCCTTCACGTCGGCGTCGGGGGAGCGGAAGCGGAAGGCCGCCGCCCGCGACGCGACCCGCAGCCCCTTCACCTTCCCGAGCGCGATCAGGACGTCCTCGGCGAGGCCGTCGCAGAGGTACTGCTGGTCCCGTTCCGCGCTCTGGTCCACGAAGGGCAGGACCGCGATCGTGCGGGCCGGCCGGGCGCCCTTGCCCGCCTCCGCCCGGACCTGCTCGATCTCCCAGACGAGGTCCACCGCCGAGGGCAGGCGATAGCGGGGCTCCTTCTCCAGGCAGCGCGCGATCAGCCGGTCGAGGCGGCCGGGCAGCCCCGGCCGGAGGCGGGTCGGGGGCACCGGCTCGTCCCGGAGGATGGCCGAGATGAGCGCGGCCGCGCTCTTCGCCTCGAAGGGCCGCCGGCCGGTCGCCATCTGGTAGAGGACGACGCCGAGAGAGAAGACGTCGGTGCGGGGGTCGACCGGCAGGCCCTGCAGCTGCTCGGGCGACATGTAGGCGAGGGTGCCGGTCAGGCTGGACCCGCCGTGCGTCTTCGTCGTCCGGTCGGAGATGTCGCCTTCCGCGACCGGACCGGGTGACTGCGCGAGGCCGAAGTCGAGGATCTTGACCTGGCCCTCGCCCGTGATCATCACGTTCCGCGGCTTGAGGTCGCGGTGGACGATCCCGCGGCGGTGGGCGGCGCTCACCGCCGCGGCGATCGGCAGGGCGAGGCGCAGGAGGTCCGGGAGCGCCAGGCCCTCGGCGGGGATGACCTCGGAGAGGACCTGGCCGGCCACGAGCTCCATGGTGAGGAAGCGCCGCCGGTCGGCCTCCTCGATCGAGTAGAGGGTGACGATGCCGGGGTGGTTGAGGGCGGCGATCGCCCGCGCCTCCGACTCGAGCCGCCCGAGGCGCGCCGGGTCCTGGGCGACCTCGTCCGGCAGGAACTTGAGCGCCACCTCGCGCCCGAGCGAGCCGTCGAGCGCGCTCCACACGACGCCCATGCCGCCCTCGCCCAGCTTCTCGAGCAGGCGGTAGCGGCCCAGCGTCTGTCCGGGCTCGAGCGGCATGGGTGCTCCCGCGGCCATTCTAGACCGGCTCCGGGAGACCGGGCCTCGTCGCCCACCGGCCAGTGCGTCCGGACGGGCGCCTGCCCCACCACGAGGTCCGGCCGTCTCGCCGCCCTGGAAGGCGCCGCTAGAAGCGGTAGCCCAGCGAGACGGCCAGCGAGAACCCGCTCGACTCGTACAGACCGTTGTAGTTGTAGCGGCTCAGGCCCGTGGTCGAGCGGCTGGAGTAGAGCAGGTAGCGCGCGACCGCGTCCACCCGGAGGTTCTCGTACTTGTAGGAGCCGCCGAAGGCGAAGCCGTGGCGGTCCTCGTCGTGGAGGAAGGGCGAGACGGTGTCGGTCGGCTGCGGGCTGCGGTCGTAGCTGTAGCCCCCGCGGACCTCCCAGTCGTCCCCGACCAGGTACTCGATCCCGATGGCCCCGCGCCACGTGCTCTCGTAGTCCTGGGGCAGGACGGTGCTGAAGGACGGGGTGCTCGGGAAGTCGATGGTGACCGCCTCGAAGTCCGACCACAGCGTCCACTGGAAGTCGGCCTCGATCAGCCAGTAGCCCCGCCGGAGGGCGACGCCCACGGCCGCCATGGCCGGGTAGGTGAACGTCGCCGTCGCCAGCTGGTTCGCGGGCAGGACGAGGGCCACCGCGTTGTCCACGGCGGAGTTGCCGGTGGGGATCTGGACGAAGCTCGCCTGCGCGCCGTGGTCGATCGTCACCTTGTGGCGGTAGGAGGCGCCGATCGAGAAGTCCTCGGTCGGCATCGCGAGCAGGCCCAGGTTGAAGCCGACGCCCACGTCCGTGCCGGCGTCGAGCGTGTACTGGGCGACGTCGGTGGGTACCGGGAACGGGTTGGGGCTCGCCTCCAGCCGCCTCACGTTCTTCAGGGTGGAGAAGCGGATGTCGACACCGCCGCCGATCGCGAATCGGTCCTCGACCCGCCACGCCACGGTCGGGTTGAGCGCCCACGCGCCCACCTGGCACTCGGTGCAGATGAAGCGGCCGGTGAACTGCTCCGGGTTGTCCCACTCGCTCTTGAAGCCGAACGGCCGGTTGAACCCGAGGCCGAGGTAGAGCTTCTCGCCCACCTGCTGCGAGTAGTAGAGCGTCGGGAGGATACCGAGCCCCCGGCTGGAGCTCTCGAGCGTGCCGGCGGCCGGGTACGGGCCCTCGCCGGTGAAGTCGGTCGAGAGACCGCCGAACAGGGCGCCCACGTAGAGGCGCTTGCCCTTCAGGAAGCCGATGCCGGCGGCGTTGTAGTAGATCGCCGAGGGATCGGCGGCCTGGGCCACGTACGCGCCCGAGAAGCCCATGGCCCGGGCGCCCTGGCTCTCCAGGGCGAATCCCGACGCCTGGACGGAAGCGGGAAGGGCGAGAAGCGGCAGCGCCAGGAGCGCCCGCAGCGCGCGGCCTCGAACAGCCAGGGTCATCGATCCTCCTCGTTTCGGATGTAGGCAGGCCCGGCGCGAAGGTGCCAGCCCCGGGTCGAGAGAGTATAGCAGCCCACCGGATGTGGGACACGTGCGGCGGATCACCCCAATCCCTCGGGGTGACGCGCCTCTTCAGGCCATGAAGCGGGCCACCTCGTCGAGGGCGTGGACGAGGCGGGCCGGGGGGAGGCTCTCGAGAAAGCGACGGCCGTAGGACTTGCGGAGCAGGCGGGAGTCGAGCACGGCCAGGATGCCGCGGTCGGTGGTCGTCCGGATCAGGCGCCCGAGCCCCTGCTTCAGCATCAGCACGGCCACCGGTACCTGGTACTCGCCGAAGGGGTTCTGCCCCCGGCTGCGCAGGCGCTCGATGCGCGCGGACACCACGGGGTCGCCCGGCGAGGCGAACGGCAGCTTGTCGACGATTACGCAGGAGAGCTGTTCGCCCGCCACGTCGACGCCTTGCCAGAAGGACGTGGTGGCGAGGAGGACGGCGTGGGGCGTGCCACGGAAGGTGTCGAGGAGCTGCGCCTTCGGGGCCTCGCCCTGGATGAGGAGCGGGTAGTCCACCCGGCCGGCGATGCGCTCCGCCACCGCGTTCATGTTGGCGTACGAGGTGAACAGGACGAAGGCCCGCCCGCGCGACAGCTCGAGGAGGCGCACCACCTCCTCGGCCGCCCGGTCCACGAACTCCGGCGACTGCGGCTCCGGCATGCCCTCGGGCACGTAGAGCACGGCCTGCTCCTCGTAGCGGAACGGCGAAGCGAGGAGCAGCTCCTGCGTCGGCTGCAGGCCGAGCCGGTCCTTCACGTAGGTGAACCCGCCGTCGACCGCGAGGGTGGCCGAGGTGAGGACGGCCGCGCGCACCGTGTCGAAGAGCAAGACCTTGAGCCGGTCCGAGACGTCGATCGGCATCGCCCTCAGGAAGACGCCGCGGCCGCGCGTCTCCACGAAGTAGACGTGGTCGTCGGTCTCGGCCCGCAGGAGGAAGGCGAGCTCCCCGGCGAGCTGCAGCGCGCGGCCGGCGAGCCCGGCGAGGGTCTCCGGCCGGTCGGGCACGGCGAGGAGCGACGTCTGCAGGCCCTCGAGGCGCTGCAGGAGGCCGAGCGACTCCTCGGCCACCCGGGCGCTCATCCAGCCGGGGGCGAGCCGGCCCCCGCGCCCGCGTGCCAGGAGGGAGAAGAGCCGGTCGCCGCGCAGCCGCACCCCCTCCACCTCGGCCCGCACGTCCCGGGCGTCGAGGCGCGCCGCCTTGAGCTCGCGCTCGACGTCGCGGCCGAGCTCCTCCACCCGGAAGGAGGAGACGTGCACGCCGAAGTACTGGGTGGCCACGTCCTCGATGAGGTGGGCCTCGTCGAGGACGAGGGTGTCGTAGGGTGGGATGACCTGTCCGTAGCTGCCGTCTTTCACCGCGAGGTCGGCGCAGAGCAGGTGGTGGTTCACCACCACGAGGTCGGCCTCGAGCGCGCGCTGGCGCATGCGGGTCACGAAGCACGCGTCGAAGAGCGAGCACGACTGCCCGATGCAGTTCTCGCTGGCCGCCGAGACCTCGCGCCAGAAGTCGACGCTGTCCGGCATGTCGGCGACCTCGGCCCGGTCCCCGGTCTGCGTCTGCGGCGCCCATGCCTCGACCGCGCGGTAGACCGGGATCTCCTCCAGCCGGCGGAAGCTGCCCGCCTTCGCGAAGGACGAGAAGCGCAGGAGGCAGAGGTAGTTCGCCCGGCCCTTCATGACCGCGACGCTCAGGTCGCGGCCGAGGGCCCGGGCGAGGATCGGGATGTCCTTCTGGACGAGCTGCTCCTGGAGGTTCTTCGTGCCGGTCGAGACGACGACGCGGCGGCCCAGCTCGACCGCGGGCAGGAGGTAGGCGAGCGTCTTGCCGGTGCCGGTGCCGGCCTCCGCGAGGAGCAGGCCACCGGCGTCGAGTACCTCGGCCACCGCCTCCGAGAGCTTCCGCTGCGCGGGCCGCTCCTCGTACCCGGGGAGCACGCGCGAGAGGGGGCCCTTGCGATCGAAGAAGACAGAGGGATCGGTCACGACCCGGCCATCTTAGCAAGCGGACCGACGCCACACGGGGCCGTCTCCCCGGCGGTCCTCCGCCGGTTCTTGACGTCGCCTTGACGCCCGCGGACGGGTTCTTGTCACCGTCCTGACGTCCCGCGCCCTAGCTTCCAACCGGAGGCCGGGAAATGAGTCACCACCACGCGGGGGCGGCACCATGAGCGACGCCGCCGTCGTCCTCGTCACGCTGCTGTTCTTCGCCCTGTCCTGGCTGTACGTGCGCGCGTGCGAGCGCGTCTGACGGGGGTCCCTTGGGCTTCGATTACGCCATCGGCCTCTTCGTCACGAGCCTGCTGCTCGTGTACCTCGCGTATGCCCTGCTGCGGCCCGAGCGCTTCTGAGGAGGGCCCCGCATGACGGTCCAGGGCTGGAGCCAGATCCTCCTCTTCTTCCTGCTCGTTCTCGCGCTCGTGCCGCCGCTCGGCGCGTTCCTCCACCGCGTGCTCGAGGGCGAGCCCCATCTTCTCCGACGGCCGCTCGGCTGGCTCGAGCGGCTGCTTTACCGGCTGGGCGGCACCGACGGCCGCGAGCAATCGTGGCCCGCGTACTCGCTCGCGCTCCTGGCGTTCAGCGCGCTGACGATGCTCGTCACGTACGCCGTCCAGCGGCTGCAGCACCGGCTGCCCTGGAACCCGCAGGGGCTCGGCCCGGTCGAGGCGGGCTCCGCGTTCAACACGGCCGCGAGCTTCACGACGAACACGAACTGGCAGGGCTACGCCGGCGAGGCGACGATGAGCTACCTCACCCAGATGGCGGGGCTCGCCTGGCACAACTTCATCTCCGCCGCCGCCGGCATCGCGGTGGCGATGGCGCTCGCGCGCGGCCTCACGCGGCGCGGGGACGGCCGCGGGCCGGGCACGATCGGCAACTTCTGGGTCGACCTCACGCGCTCGACGGTCTACGTCCTGCTGCCGCTCTCGTTCGTGCTCGCGCTCGTGCTGGTGTCGCAGGGCGTCGTCCAGAGCTTCTCTGCGTACGCTGCGGCCACCACCGTCGAGGGCGCGGCGCAGTCGATCGCGCTCGGGCCCGTCGCCTCCCAGGAGGCGATCAAGCAGCTGGGCACGAACGGCGGCGGATTCATGAGCGCGAACGCCGCGCACCCTTTCGAGAACCCGACCCCGCTCAGCAACCTCGTGTCCCTGCTGCTCATCTTCGCGATCCCGGCCGCGCTCACGTTCACGTTCGGGAGGATGGCGGGGGACCCGCGCCAGGGCTGGGCGCTGTTCGCGGCGATGGCGCTGCTCTTCTTCGCCGGGGTGGGCGCCTGCTACCGGGCCGAGGCGGCCGGCAACCCGTTGCTGCACGCGACCGGCGTCGATCCCGGGCCCGGCAACATGGAGGGCAAGGAGGTCCGCTTCGGGATCGCGGGCTCGGCGCTCTACGCGACCGTGACCACCGACGCCTCGTGCGGCGCCGTCAACGCGATGCACGACAGCTTCACGCCGCTCGGCGGGCTGGTCCTGCTCTTCGACATGCAGCTGGGCGAGGTGGTGTTCGGCGGCGTGGGCGCCGGTCTCTACGGGATGCTCGTGATGGCCCTGCTGTCCGTGTTCATCGCGGGCCTGATGGTCGGCCGCACGCCCGAGTACCTCGGCAAGAAGGTCGAGACGCGCGAGGTCAAGCTCGCGATGCTGTACGTGCTCGTGTTCCCGCTCGTGATCCTGGCTCTCTCGGCCTGGGCGGCGGTGGCGCCCCCCGGCCTCGCCTCGCTCGGCAACGCCGGGCCGCACGGCCTCTCGGAGATCCTGTACGCGTCCACCAGCGCCGCCGCCAACAACGGGTCCGCGTTCGCCGGGCTCGACGCCAACACGCCCTTCTACAACGTCGCGCTCGGGCTCGCGATGCTGATCGGCCGCTTCTGGATGATCGTGCCCGCGCTCGCGATCGCCGGCACGCTCGCCGGCAAGAAGACGGCGCCGCCCGGGCCCGGCACGCTGCCTACGAACGGTCCCCTGTTCACCGTGCTGCTCGTGGGCGTGATCGTCATCGTCGGCGCGCTCACGTTCTTCCCCGTGCTGAGCCTCGGCCCGCTCGTCGAGCACTTCCTGATGCAGTCGGGAAAGGTGTTCTGAGTCATGAGCCCTCGGGACGGAACGCGCGCGACGGCCCTCCGCGCCGCCCCGCCGCGGCGCGCGGCGTCGGCCCGGGAGGCGGCTCTCCTACGCACGGCGCTCGCCGACAGCGTTCGCAAGCTGGACCCGGGGCTGATGCTGCGCAACCCCGTGATGTTCGTGGTCGAGGTGGGCAGCGTGCTGACGACGCTCGCCTGGCTGCGCGACCTCGTGGCGCCCGCGCCGGGCGGCCCGTCCGCGGCCTTCACCGGCCAGCTCGCGCTGTGGCTGTGGTTCACGGTGCTGTTCGCGAACTTCGCGGAGGCGCTGGCCGAGGGCCGCGGCAAGGCGCAGGCCGCGGCCCTGCGCGGGCTGCGGCAGGAGACGCAGGCGCGAAGGGTCACGGACGGGCGCGAGGAGCGCGTCCCGGCCTCGGCGCTGCGCCGGGGCGACCTGGTCGTGGTCGAGGCGGGCGAGGTGATCCCCGGCGACGGCGAGGTGGTCGAGGGCATCGCGTCCGTCGACGAGTCGGCCGTGACCGGCGAGTCGGCGCCCGTGATCCGCGAGAGCGGCGGCGACCGCTCGGCCGTCACCGGGGGCACCCGCGTGCTCTCCGACCGCATCGTGGTGCGCGTCGGCGCCGACCCGGGCGAGTCGTTCCTCGACCGGATGATCCGCCTGGTCGAGGGCGCCCGGCGCCAGAAGACGCCGAACGAGATCGCGCTGCACGTGCTGCTGTGCGGCATGACGATCATCTTCCTGATCGCGTGCGCGACGCTCGTGCCGTTCGGCCTCTACTCGGGGACGAGCCTGTCCGTGCCCGTGATCGTGGCGCTGCTCGTCTGCCTGATCCCAACCACGATCGGCGGCCTGGTGTCGGCGATCGGGATCGCGGGCATGGACCGCCTGATCCGCCACAACGTGATCCCGACCAGCGGCCGCGCGGTCGAGGCGGCGGGGGACGTCGACACGATCCTCCTCGACAAGACCGGTACCATCACGCTCGGCAGCCGGATGGCGACCGAGCTGCTGCCGGCCCCGGGCGTGCGCGTCGAGGACCTCGCCGACGCGGCGCAGCTCGCGAGCCTGGCCGACGGGACGCCCGAGGGGCGCTCGATCGTCGTGCTGGTCAAGGAACGCCACGGCCTGCGCGGGCGCGAGCTGACGCGGCCCGGCGCGCGCTTCGTGCCCTTCTCGGCGCAGACGCGCATGAGCGGCTGCGACCTCGACGGCCGCGTCGTGCGCAAGGGCGCGGCCGACGCGGTCGCGCGGCACGTGGCCGCGCTCGGCGGGCGGATGCCGGCCGAGGTCGAGCGGGCGGTGGCCGCGGTCGCGACGTCGGGAGGGACGCCGCTCGTCGTGTCCGACGGCCCACGCGTGCTCGGCGTCGTGCACCTGAAGGACGTGGTCAAGGGCGGGCTGCGCGAGCGCTTCGCGCGCTTGCGGGCCATGGGCCTGCGCACCGTGATGATTACCGGCGACAACCCGCTGACCGCGGCCGCGATCGCCGCCGAGGCCGGGGTGGACGACTTCCTGGCCGAGGCCACGCCGGAGATGAAGCTCGCGCTGATCCGCGAGGAGCAGGCGAAGGGCAAGCTGGTCGCGATGACCGGCGACGGCACGAACGACGCGCCCGCGCTCGCGCAGGCGGACGTGGCAATCGCCATGAACACGGGCACGCAGGCGGCGCGGGAGGCCGGCAACATGGTCGACCTCGACTCGAACCCCACGAAGCTGCTCGAGGTGGTGGAGGTCGGCAAGCAGCTGCTGATGACGCGAGGGTGCCTGACCACGTTCTCGATCGCGAACGACGTGGCCAAGTACTTCGCGATCCTGCCGGCGCTGTTCGTGGCGGTCTTTCCGCAGGTCGCGCCGCTCAACGTGATGCGCCTCGCCTCGCCGCAGAGCGCGATCCTCTCGGCCGTGATCTTCAACGCGCTCGTGATCGTCGCGCTCGTCCCGCTCGCGCTGCGCGGCGTGCGCTACCGCCCGCTCGGGGCGGAGGTGCTGCTGCGCCGCTCGCTGCTCGTGTACGGCCTGGGCGGCCTCGCCGTCCCGTTCCTCGGGATCAAGGCGATCGACGTGCTGCTGGCCCTGCTGGGCCTCGCCTGAGGTGGACTCGATGGGAAGCGAACTGCTCGTGGCGCTGCGCATGACGGTGCTGACGCTCGTGCTCACGGGGCTCCTCTATCCGCTCGCGGTCACCGGCGCCGCGCAGGCGCTGTTCCCGCGTCAGGCGAACGGCAGCCTGCTGCGGGTGGGCGGCCGGCTGCTCGGCTCCGAGCTGCTCGGCCAGGCCTTCGCCCTTCCCGGCTACTTCCAGCCACGCCCCTCGGCGGCCGGCGCAGGCGGTTACGACGCCGCGGCCTCCGCCGGATCGAACCTGGGGCCGACCTCGCACCGGCTGCGCGACCGCGTCGCGGCCGACGTCGCGCGGCTCGCGGCCCAGAACCCGCGGGCGCCGGGGCCGGTCCCGCTGGAGCTCGTGACGACGTCCGCGAGCGGGCTCGACCCGCACGTGAGCCCGGAGGCCGCGCTGTGGCAGGTCCCGCGCGTGGCGGCGGCGCGCGGCGTCGCCGGCGGCGAGCTCGATTCTCTCGTCCGCGCCCGCGTCGAGCCGCGCACGCTCGGCGTCCTCGGGGAGCCGCGCGTGAACGTGCTGCTGCTGAACCTCGAGCTCGACCGGCGATTCCCGGCGAGGCGCTGAGGACGGCGGGGAGGCTGCCATGCAGGGAAACGGGGACAGGCTCTTCTATCTCGGGCTCGGGCCGATGGCGGCGATCCTGCTCGGCGTCGGGCTGATGCCCCTCCGGGGGCTGACCGTCGCGTCGAACTTCACGTTCGCGTTCGTCGCCCTCACGATCGTCGCCGGCGAGCTGGGCGGCCGCGGCCCCGCGCTCGCGACCGCCCTCGTCTCGGTGCTGAGCCTCGACTTCTTCCTGACGACCCCCTACCTGCACCTCGCGATCCAGGACAAGGACGACGTGATCGCCTTCCTGGGCCTCGCGCTGTGCGGCCTGCTCGCGGCCGCGCTCGGCTCGTCCCGCCGTGAGCGGCTCCTGGCCGGCCGGCAGATCGGGCTGCTGCACGCCGCGCTTCGCGAGGGCGCCTCGGCGGGTCCCGTCGACTCGGGCCTGCAGCAGCTCGTCGACGCGGCACGCGGAGCGTTCCCGCTGGCGGCGATCGTCGTCCGCGACGCGGGCGGAAGGCTGCTCGCGCGGGCGGGGAGCGCCGGGGATCCCGCGTCCGATCCTCCCACGGTCGAGAGCTCCGTGGCGCTCGCCATCACGACCGAGCGCTGGGACTGGCGGGAGAGCGCCCCCCTGCCGGCGACGGGCGTGCGCCTGCCGCTCGTCGCGGCCGCGCGCCAGGTCGGCTGGGTGGACCTCTGGGGCGACGGGCGGCCCGCCGGGAACGACGCGAGACGGGCCCTGGCCGCGCTGGTCGCAGCCGTGTCGATGGTGGTCGACGCGCGCAGTCGGCCGGCCGCCAGATGACCATGAGCGCGATCGATGACGGGCGCGAGATCTTGATGCCGTCTTGATGTCAATGGGTGTAGCGTTTGCCTGTGCGCCCCGACCCCGACGCGCTGCTGCGCCGCGTGGAGCGCGACGAGCAGGCCGGGCACCGCGGACGGCTCAAGGTCTTCTTCGGCGCGGCCCCGGGCGTCGGCAAGACCTACGCGATGCTCGAGGCGGCGGGCGTCGCGCGCGCGGCCGGCACGGACGTGGTGATCGGCTGGCTCGAGACCCACGGGCGCGCGGAGACGGAGGCACTCGCCGCCGGCCTCGAGCGGCTCGCGCCGCGAGCCGCGGAGCTGCGCGGGGTGAGCCTGCGCGAGCTCGACCTCGACGCGGCGCTCGCCCGCCGGCCGGCGCTGCTGCTGCTCGACGAGCTCGCGCACACGAACGCCCCCGGGGCGCGGCACCCGAAGCGCTGGCAGGACGCGGTGGAGCTGCTCGACGCGGGCATCGACGTGTGGACGACGCTCAACGTGCAGCACCTGGAGAGCGTCAACGACGTCGTCCAGCGCATCACCGGCATCCAGGTGCGGGAGACCGTCCCCGACCACCTGCTGGACGAGGCGGACGCCGTGGAGTTCACGGACCTGCCGCCCGAGGAGCTGCTGCGACGGCTCGCCGACGGCAAGGTCTACGTGCCCGACCAGGCCGCGCGCGCGGTCCGCAGCTTCTTCCGCGAGGGCAACCTGACGGCGCTGCGCGAGCTGGCGCTGCGGCGCACCGCCGAGCACGTGGACGCGGCGGTGCGCGGCTACCGTACGGACCACGCGATCGAGCCCACCTGGCCGGTGGCCGAACGGGTGCTCGTCTGCGTCCGGCCCAACCTGGAGAGCCAGCGGCTCGTCCGCGGCGCGCGCCGGCTGGCCGCCCGGCTGCGCGCCGAGTGGCTGGTCGTGTGGGTGGAGTCGCCGGGCCAGCCCGCGCTCTCGGAGGAGGAGAGGCGCCTGCTCGCCGCCGCCTTCGCGCTCGCGGAGCAGCTCGGTGCCGAGACGGCCACGGTCACCGGAGCGAGCGTCCCCTCCGCGGTGCTGCGCTTCGCGCGCGAGCGCAACGTCAGCAAGCTCGTGGTCGGCAAGCCCGCGCACGCCCGCTGGCGCGACCGGCTCCGCGGGTCGCTCGTGGACGAGATCGTGCGCACGAGCGGCGACATCGACGTCTTCGTGATCTCGGGCGAGGCCGAGGCGCCGGCGCCCAAGCCCCGCCCCGCGCGGCGCTCCCCGCCGCGCGGCTACGCGTTCGCGGCCGCGGTGGTGGCGGCGGTCACCGCCCTCTCGCTGGCGCTGCAGGGCCGGCTCGACAACCTGAACCTCGTGATGATCTACCTGCTCGGGGTCGTGCTGGTCGCCACCCGCTACGGCCGCGGCCCCTCGGCCTTCGCCGCGGTCGCGAGCGTGGTCGTGTTCGACTTCTTCCTGGTTCCGCCGCACCTGACGTTCGCGGTGGCGGACACGCAGTACCTGGTGACCTTCGCCGTAATGCTGGTGGTGGGGCTGCTGGTCAGCCGCCTCGCCGCCCGCGTGCGCGAGGTGGCGGAGATGGCGCTCCGGCGCGAGACGCGCACGCGCGCGCTCTACGCGGTGAGCCGGGAGCTCGGCGGGCTGCGCGACCCGCGCGAGGTCGCGGCCGCGGGCGCGCGCCACGCCGCGCAGGTGCTGCACGCGGAGGCCGCGGTGTTCCTCGCGCGCGACGGCGGCCTGGAACCCGTGGCCGAGCCGCTGCCGGCGTTCGCCGCGGACCCGCACGAGACCGCGGTGGCCCTGTGGTCGCTCGAGCACGGCCGGCCCGCGGGAGCGGAGACCGACACGCTGCCGGCGGCGCGCGCTCTCTACGAGCCGATCGAGGGCAGCCGCTCGCGGCTCGGGGTCCTGGCGCTCGAGCTTCCCGCGGAGGCCCGGCCGCTCGCACCCGAGCAGCGGGACGTGGTGAGCGCGCTCGCGCGGCTGATCGCCGCTCCGCTGGAGCGCGCCCAGCTCGCGGCCGAGGCGGAGCGCGCGCAGGTCGCGGCGGAGGGCGAGCGGCTGCGCAGCACGCTGTTGAGCTCGGTGTCGCACGATCTCCGCACGCCGCTCGCCGCGATCACCGGGGCGGCGAGCGCGCTGCTCGAGCTGCCGCCGCCGGAGCCGGTGGTCGCGCGCGAGCTGACGTCCACCGTGCTCGACGAGGCGGACCGCCTGAACCGGCTGGTCGGCAACCTCCTCGACATGACGCGGCTCGAGTCGGGGACGCTCGAGCCGAAGCGGGAGTGGACCTCGCTCGAGGAGCTGGTGGGCTCGGCGATCGCGCGCGTCGAGCGCCAGGCGGGCGCGCGGGGCATCGCGGCGCACGTCGCCCCCGACCTGCCGCTCGTGGCCGTCGACGCGGTGCTGGTGGAGCAGGCGCTCGTCAACCTGCTCGAGAACGCGCTGCGCCACGGGGGCACCGGGGTGGTCGAAGTGAGCGCGAGGCGCGAGAGCGAGCGGGCCGTGGTGGAGGTGTGCGACGACGGCCCCGGTTTCCCCGCGCACGAGGCGGAGCGCATCTTCGACAAGTTCCACCGCGCGGCCGGCGGGCCGGGCGCGGGGCTCGGGCTCGCGATCGCCCGCGCGATCGTCACGGCCCACGGGGGCACCATCGCGGCCGCGCTGCGGAAGCCCCGCGGGGCCTGCTTCCGCTTCGAGCTGCCGCTGGGCGCGGCGCCATCGGGCCCACCGCCGGAGGATGCCGCATGAGCACCGAGAGCCGCGTCACGGCGGCCAGCGAGCCCCTCGTGCTCGTGGTCGAGGACGAGCCGCAGCTGGTGCGCTTCCTGCGCGCGACGCTGCCGGCGCACGGCTACCGCATGGTCGACGCCGGCACCGGCGAGCGAGCGCTCGTCGAGGCGCAGACGCGCGCGCCCGACCTGGTGCTGCTCGACCTCGGCCTGCCCGACCTCGACGGCGTCGAGGTCGTGCGCCGCATCCGCGCCTGGAGCGCCATGCCGATCGTGGTCGTCTCCGCGCGCGGCCAGGAGACGGACAAGGTCGAGGCCCTCGACGCCGGCGCCGACGACTACCTGACGAAGCCGTTCGGCACCGGCGAGCTGCTCGCGCGCATGCGCGTGGCGCTGCGCCACTCTTCGCGAGTGCAGGACTCGGGCGAGCTCGTGGTCGAGGCGGGAGGGCTCCGGATCGACCTCGGGGCGCGCGTCGTGTACCGCGACGGCGAGGAGGTGCGACTGACCCGAACCGAGTACCGCCTCGTCGCGGTGCTCGCCGAGCACGCGGGGAAGGTCCTGACCCACCGCCACCTGCTGCGCGAGGTGTGGGGCCCCGGCTCGGCGACCGAGACGCACTACCTGCGGGTCTACATGGCCCAGCTGCGGCACAAGCTCGAGGACGACCCGGCGCGGCCCCGCCACCTTCTCACCGAGACCGGCGTCGGCTATCGCTTGAAGATCGACCCGTGAGCCAGTCCGCCTTCGTCCGCCCCGGCCCCGACCGCCGCCCAGGTGCAGCGCGAGTCCGCGGCGACCCGCCGGCCGGCTGGCGCAGCTGGCTGATCGGCCGCCCGCTGTCGACGGCGGACGCCCCGCACCAGGCGATCGGCAAGACCGTGGGCCTCGCCGTCTTCTCCTCGGACGCGCTGTCGTCGACCGCGTACGCGACGCAGGAGATCCTGATCATCCTCGCCATGGCGGGCACGGCCGCGCTCTCGTGGGTGCTGCCGGTGTCGGCCGCGATCGTGGGGCTGCTCGTGATCCTCACGATCTCCTACGAGCAGACGATCCACGCCTACCCCTCGGGCGGCGGCGCGTACATCGTCGCGCGCGACAACATCGGCGACCTCGCGGCCCAGGTCGCCGGGGCGGCGCTGCTGATGGACTACATCCTGACGGTGTCGGTCTCGATCTCCTCCGGCGTCGCGCAGATCACGTCCGCCTTCCCCGGCCTCTTCCCCTGGCGCGTGGCGCTCGGCGTGCTGCTGGTCGGCTTCGTCATGTTCATCAACCTGCGCGGGGTCAAGGAGTCCGGGCTCGTCTTCGCGCTGCCGACCTACTTCTTCGTCGCGATGATGTACCTGACCGTGGGCACGGGCCTCGTCCGTTACCTGACCGGATCGCTGCACCCGGTGCCCGACCCGCCGCCGCTCGACGATCGAGACGACGCGGGCGTTCGGGCTGTTCCTGCTGCTGCACGCGTTCTCGAGCGGCACCACGGCCGTGACCGGCGTCGAGGCCATCTCGAACGGCATCCCGGCCTTCAAGGAGCCGCGCAGCCGGAACGCCGGCGTCACCCTGATGTGGATGTCGGGCATCCTCGGCTCGCTGTTCCTGGGCATCAGCTTCCTCGCCGGCCCGATCGGGGCGGTGCCCTCGGAGCACGAGACGGTGATCTCCCAGCTCGCGCGCGCGGTGTTCGAGGGGCGCGGGATCCTGTACCTGGCGGCGATCGGCGCGACCACGGCGATCCTGGTGATGGCGGCGAACACCGCCTACGCCGATTTCCCGCGGCTCGCGGCGCTGCAGGCGGCCGACGGCTTCCTGCCGCGGCAGCTCACCTACCGCGGCAGCCGGCTCGTCTACTCGCGCGGCATCGTGGTGCTCGCCCTCGTCGCCTCGCTCCTCATCGTGGTGTTCCAGGCCAGCGTCACCGGCCTGATCCCGCTCTACGCGATCGGCGTGTTCCTGTCGTTCACGCTCTCGCAGGCGGGGATGGCGCGGCGCTGGCGCAAGGTGGGCCGGCTCGCGGAAGGGCAGGAGATCAGGGAACGGGGCTCCGTGCTCCGTCCGGACCCGCGCTGGCGCCTGAAGCTGGCCACGAACGGCGTGGGCGCCGTGATCACCGCGGTCGTGACGGTCATCTTCGCCACCACCAAGTTCACGACCGGCGCCTGGGTGGTGCTGATCGTGATCCCGCTGCTGGTGGCCGGCGTTCTACGCCGTGCACCGCCACTACCGCACGCTCGCGGCCCAGCTCTCGCTCGAGAACTTCGGCCCCCCGGCGCGCGTCGACCGCCACCGCGTGATCCTGGCGCTGAGCGGGGTGCACCGGGGGACGGTGGCGGGCCTGCACTACGCGCGCTCGCTGTCCCGGGACGTGACGGCCGTCTACGTCGCCACGGACCCGGAGGCCGCGGCGGCCGTGGAGCAGAAGTGGGGCCTGTGGGGCGCGGGGGTCCGGCTCGTGATCCTGAACTCCCCGTATCGGCTGCTGCTGGAGCCGCTGCTCGCCTACGTGCGCGAGATCGCCGCGCGCAGCCAGCCGAACGAGGTGATCACGATCGTGGTTCCGCAGTTCGTGCCGCGCCGGAGCTGGCACAACCTGCTGCACGCGCAGACCGCGATGATGCTGCGCCTGGCCCTGCTCTTCCAGCCGGGCATCGTCATCACGAGCGTCCCGTACCAGGTGGGCGGCGACGCGCCGGCCTGAGGCGAACGGCCGATGGCGCGTGATGCGAACGGATCACGCGCGCAGGGTGTGACAGAACTCTGACGGTCGCCCCGCGGGGCGGGTGCTACAAGCGAGGCATGGAGCGTCTCGCCGTCACCCGCCACCCTCTCGGCTCCCGCGCGCGCGTCCTGCTCACGAGCGTCTTCGGCCCCTACGCGCGCGACGACGAGCACGGCAGCCGCGCGATCAACCCGATGGAGCTCTACCACAACCAGGTCACGCGGGTGCAGGGCCGCTTCTCGCTGCGCATGTTCCACCGCTCGTGGGGCCTCATGCTCATCCAGGCCAACCTCGAGGCCCCGACGACGCTCCTCGACTTCCCCACCCTCGAGCGGTTCGAGGAGGAGATCCGGACGGTGCCGTACGACGTGGTCGGGATCAGCGGCATCCTGCCGAACGTCGGCAAGGTGAAGCTCATGTGCGAGCTCGTGCGCCGCCACCAGCCGAAGGCCACGATCGTCGTGGGCGGCCACATCGCCAACCGGCCGGGGCTGGGCGACCTGATCGACGCCGACCACGTGGTGGCGGGCGAGGGCGTGGCGTGGTTCCGCGCGCTTCCTCGGCGAGGACACCGGACGGCGCCGGTCCGCCACCCGCACATCGTCTCCGCGCTTCGGGCGCGCGGACGATGGGCGTCCCCTTCGGCCAGGGCGAGGGCGAGACGGCCGCCACCGTGATCCCCTCGGTCGGCTGCCCGCTCGGCTGCAACTTCTGCTCGACCTCGGCCATGTTCGGGGGCAAGGGCCGCTTCGTCAGCTTCTACGAGGGCGGAGACGAGCTCTTCGAGGTGATGCGGGGCCTCGAGGCCGCTCTGCACGCGCGCTCGTTCTTCGTCATGGACGAGAACTTCCTCCTCCACCGCAAGCGCGCCCTGCGGCTCCTCGAGAGAATGCGCGAGCACGGGAAGGCCGTGGGCGCTCTACGTCTTCAGCTCGGCGAACGCGCTGCGGCAGTACACGGACGAGGAGCTCGTCGGCCTCGGCGTCTCCTGGGTCTGGCTCGGCCTCGAGGGCAAGGAGAGCGCCTACGCCAAGCTCAAGGGCACCGACACCCGGGCCCTCGTGGACCGGCTCCAGGGCCTCGGCATCCGCGTCCTCGGCTCGAGCATCGTCGGCCTCGCCCGAGCACGGGGCGGACAACATCGACGCGCGCGATCGACCACGCGGTCGCGCACGACACCGAGTTCCACCAGTTCATGCTCTACACGCCGGTGCCGGGCACGCCGCTCCACGCCGAGCACCGGGCGAACGGCACGCTTGCTCTCCGCCGAGGAGTGCCCCGACGCCGACACCCACGGGCAGCTGCGCTTCAACTACCGCCACCCGCGCATCAAGAACGGCGAGGAGACGGAGTACCTGCGGCGGGCGTTCCGCCGCGACTTCGAGGTGAACGGCCCGAGCGTCACCCGCATCGCGCGGACGCTCCTGCGCGGCTGGCTCGCCCTGAAGGACCACCCCGACCGCCGGGTGCGCGACGCGCGTCGCGTTCGAGACGAAGGACCTGAAGACCCAGTACGCGGGCGCGCTGTGGGCCTCCGAGCGGTGGTTCGCCGCGGACGAACCCGGCTGCTCGCGGCCCGGCTGCGGGCCACGCGGCGCGGCATCGAGCGGGAGTTCGGCTGGAAGGCGCGCGCTCGCCGCCCGCGTCGTCGGCCCGGTCGTCCTCGCGACGCTCTGGCGCGAGGAGCGCCGCCTGCGCCGCGGCCGGACCTACGAGCCGCCGACCTTCTACGAGGCGAACCCGGCGGCGGCGGCGCGGCCCGAGGTGGCCGACCGCGGGGCCGCCGCTGTCGCTGGGTCGAGCCTCCCGCCCGGACGGCCGAGACGAGCGAAGCCGTCGCCTGATCAGCGCAGGATGCGGCCGCCCCACAGGCGCGCGAGGAACTCCCGCCAGGGCAGGATCTCGACGCCGTCGACGAGGCGGGGAGCCGGCTCGTTGCACACGAGGAGGGCGCGCCGCGGGCGGTTGTCCGCGGTGAAAGCCCGAAGCGACCGCAAGTCCGAGGGATCGACGCGCGAGGTCCCCTTCACCTCCAGCGCGACCTCGCCGTCGCCGAGCACGAAGTCGACCTCGAGGCCGCTCTTCGTGCGCCAGAAGTGGACTTCGTAGTCGAGCTCCCGGTAGGACCGGTGGGCCAGGATCTCCATGAGGAGGAAGTGCTCGAGCGCTCGCCCGAATGCTTCGCCACGTTCCTCGCCGATGCGCCGCCGGGTGAGGGCGCCCGCCACTCCCACGTCGAACAGGTAGAATTTCGCCGCCTTGCCGATGACCTGCCGCTCCTGGCGCCTCTTCCACGGCTCGACGAAGGCGCCGAGGAGCGTGTCGACGAGGATCTGGTAGTACTCCTTGACGGTCTTGGAGTCGACGCCGCAGTCCCTGGCGATGTTGGAGTAGTTCGTCAGGTCGCCGTGGGAGTAGCCCATCGCCTCGAAGAAGCGCGAGAAGGCGGCCACGTTGCGGGTGAGCCCCTCGTCGAAGACCTCCTCCTTCAGGTAGTCCACGACGTAGGCCCGGAGAGAGCGCTCGATACCCGGGGTCCAGGTAGTGCGTGGGCACGAGACCCCGGTTGAGGACCCGGAGGAGGTCGACCTGGCCGATCTCGATCGAGACGAGCGGGTGCATCTCGTAGCGCCAGGCACGGCCGCCGAGCAGGTTGACGCCGCTCCTCTTCAGCTTGCGGGCGCTCGAGCCGCACAGGACGAAGCTCAGCCCCCGGTTCTCGATGAGCCAGTGGACCTCGTCCAGCAGCGGCGGGACCTTCTGGACCTCGTCGAGGATCACGGGCAGCCGGAGCTTCGCAGCCGGCGCGGCCAGGAGGCGCTCCCGGAGGAGCGCCGGACGCCTGGCGAGGTCCAGCATCAGGTCCGTCTGGAGGAGGTCGAAGGTGAGGCTCTCGGGAAACACCGAGCGGAGGTAGGTGCTCTTGCCCGTCTTTCGGGGCCCCCAGAGAAAGGCCGATTGACGGCGCGGGAGGGCGATCGCGAGGGCCCGCTCGATTTCTGCCAATCGGGGAGTCAACTCCATTATAGTTCGACCCAAATGGAGCTTACTCCGAACTGGTACTGCCGGCAAGGTCAGGCCCTCGCGAGGGCCTTCTCGTAAGCGGCGAGGCGCGAGGCGTAGAGCGGGAAGCGCTCGCACATCTTCCGCACCTCGCGCTTCACCTCGGCGAGCTCGGTCTCGTTCTCGACCGCGTGCAGCGCGCGGGAGACGAGCTTCGCCACCTGCGCCATGTCGCCCTCCTTCATCCCCCGCGTGGTGAGCGCGGGCGTGCCGAGGCGGATGCCGGAGGCGACCATCGGCGAGTTCGTGTCGAACGGGATCGTGTTCTTGTTGGCGGTGATGCCCGCCTTGTCGAGCGCCTTCTCCGCCACCTTGCCGGTGATGCCCTTCGCGAAGACGTCCACCAGCATGAGGTGGTTGTCGGTGCCGCCGGAGACGAGCCGCCAGCCCTCGCCCTGCAGGCCCGTCGCGAGCGCCGCCGCGTTCGCGACGATCTGCTTCTGGTAGGCCTTCCACTCGGGGGCGAGCGCCTCCTTGAACGCCACCGCCTTGGCCGCGATGACGTGCATGAGGGGGCCGCCCTGGACGCCCGGGAAGACGGCCTTGTCGATCTCCTTCGCCCACGCCTCCTTGCACAGGACCATCCCGCCGCGCGGGCCGCGGAGCGTCTTGTGCGTGGTCGTGGTGACGAACTCGCAGTGCGGGACCGGGCTCGGGTGCAGGCCCGCCGCCACGAGGCCGGCGATGTGGGCGATGTCGGCCATGATGAGTGAGCCCGAAGCGTCGGCCGCCGAGCGCACCGCCGCGAAGTCGATCGTGCGCGGGTAGGCGGAGGCGCCGACCACGATCACCTTCGGCTTGTGCTCGACGGCGAGGCGCTCGAGCTCCTCGTAGTCGATCCGCTCGTCCTCCTTGCGGACGCCGTAGGCCACGACCTTGAAGTACTTGCCGGAGAAGTTGAGCGGGTGGCCGTGGGTGAGGTGGCCGCCGTGGGAGAGGTTCATCCCGAGGATCGTGTCCCCGGGCTTGCACGCCGCCATGTAGACGGCGGTGTTGGCCTGGGCGCCGGAGTGGGGCTGGACGTTCGCGTGGTCGGCCCCGAAGATCTCCTTCGCGCGGGCGATGGCGAGGGTCTCCGCCACGTCCACGAACTCGCAGCCGCCGTAGTAGCGCCGGCCGGGGTAGCCCTCGGCGTACTTGTTGGTGAGCACCGTGCCCAGGGCCTCGAGCACCGCCTCGGAGACGAAGTTCTCGGAAGCGATCATCTCGAGCTGACGGCCCTGCCGCTCCGTCTCCTTGCGGATGGCCTCCGCCACCTCGGGGTCCGTCCGGGCCAGGTTCTCCATCGAGGGCTCCTCAGTCGGTTCCGGCGTGTCCGGGCTCGATCTTGGCGACGCGGCGGGCATGGCGCCCGCCCGCGAACGGGGTCTTCAGCCACACCTCGAGGATCCGCTCGGCGAGGCCGTGGTCGAGGCTCCGGCCGCCGAGGGCGAGGACGTTGGCGTCGTTGTGCTCGCGGCTCAGCCGCGCCGTCTCCTCGTCGTAGGCGACCGCGGCCCGCACGCCCGGGTGGCGGTTGGCCGCCATCGAGACGCCGATGCCGGTGCCGCAGACGACGATCCCCCGCGTGAAGCGGCCCTTCTCCACGGCCTCGGCCACCCGGTGGGCGTAGTCCGGGTAGTCGACCGACTCGGTCGAGTGCGTGCCGACGTCCTCGTAGGGGACGCCGAGGCGGTCGAGGGCCTTCTTGACCTTCTCTTTGAGGTCGAAGCCGGCGTGGTCGGAGCCGAGAATGATGGGATCGGGCATGGTCGGAGGTCACCAGTATACCGCCCGGCCCGGCCGTCGCAGGCGCGAGCCAAAGGCCCCTGGTCGGCTCAGCGGAGGAAGCGATCGAACCGCCGATTCACCTTCAGGCCGCGGAGGTGCTCGTCCGCGAAGTCCAGCATCGCGCTCCAGTCCTCTTCGGTGAAGGCGTGGCCGTGCTTCGCGTAGTTCACCCCGAGACGGTCCAAAGCACCCAGGAACGCGTAGGCCGGCCTCGCCGCGAGGATCGACTGCTCGACGGCGCTGGGAAGGGATACGTTGTCGGTGTCGCCTTCGAGCGCGATGAAGGGCCGGGGGGCGCACAGCGCGAGGAACCAGTGCGCGTCGAACGGCAGCCGGTCCGTCTGCCCCCGGAACTCGTGCAGGTGGGGCGAGAACCAGTTCGGGTACTTCGTCATCATCAGGTCGAGGCCCTCGCGCCCGCCGCGGCCCTCGCCGCTGAAGCGGTACGCTCCTACGCCCCCGCCGCCGCTCACGACCGGGGCACCCATGAGACGCTCGTCGAACGCCGCCGCGACCATCGCCGCCTTCCCGGCGCGGGATGCCCCGGTGAGGATGAGCCGGGACTCGTCGATCGTGCGGTCCGTCTCCAGGTAGTCGGCGACGCGGGAGGCGCCCCACGCCCAGCCGGCGAGGATCCCCCAGTCGTACCCGGGATACGCGGGGTAGAAGCGCGAGTTGCGGAAGGCCCAGCTGCCGTCCCGGTTGCGCAGCGTCGTGTCCTCGGCGCAGTCGTTGTTGTTGAAGACCACGAGGGCGTAGCCACGCCGGAAGACCTCGGCGTGACGCTTCGCGATGTCTTCCGCCTTGGCCGGAGCCTCGGGTGCCGGCGGCGGGGACGAAGCACCGGCGGGTCCCGGGCCCACGAGGAGCAGGACGTTCTCGCCACGGCCCTGGTTGGGTCCCCGCGGCTGGCGTGGCAGGGGAGATGCACCCGGGGGCGTGCCGCTCGGCAGGATCACGGCCGGGAAGGGCCCTCCCCGGGCGGGGGTGAAGATCCCGACGTGCAGCTCGAGCCGTCGCTTCGGCCCGAACCTGAGCCTGACGAGACGGTAATTCACGCTCCCTTCGAGCACCGGCTCGGAAGCCACCTCGCTCCCCCTCACGTTCCCCGGGGGCGGCGGCATCCGGCCGACGGCGTAGTACGCGAGGATGCGCTTCATCTCCTCGCGACGCTTCCGCCACTGCTCGACCGTCGTGACCTTGCGTCCGCTCTGCGAGGTCATCACGTCGGGCATCTCGACGCGGACCGGCAGGTCCCCGACGCCCGGCAGCGTCCCGAGCGAGGTGCGGATCGGGGGCACCGGGATCTCGCGCGGATCCGTCCCCTCGGCGGGGACCGCGGCCTGGGGCGTCGCCCCGGCGGGCGGCGATCCGGCCAGCGTCAGGGTCGCGACGAGGAGCAGGAGCCGACGACGGTCCGGGAGCCGGGGCATGGGACCCTCACCTCTTGCCCGGACGTTAGTTCGGGCGGAGTGGCCCGTCAACGGTGTGCCAGAATCGCGCGCAGGCATGCCCTGGATCCCGAAGCTCGACGGCCTCGAGGGGAACGTCCTGAAGCTCGGCGCGCTGCGCTTCTTCTGCTGGATGCACTTCATGAGCGCGGTCATCATTCCCTTCTTCCGCGAGTGGGGCCGGCTGAGCTTCGTCGAGATCTTCGCCCTCCAGACGTGGTTCATGCTGATGAGCTTCCTCATGGAGGTCCCGACCGGCGCCGTGGCCGACCGCTTCGGGAGGAAGGTGTCCGTGGCCCTCGGGGCCTTCCTCCTCGCCGCGGCCTCGGTCCTCTACGGGACGTTCCCTCACCTCGCCGTCTTCGTCCTGGCCGAGGCCGTCTTCGCGGTCGCCCTCGCGCTCATCTCGGGCGCCGACGAGGCGCTCGCCTACGACTCGCTGCTGGCGGCCGGCCGCGAGGGCGAAGCGTCGCGGGTCATGGCCCGCCTCGAGGCGGCGAAGCTCGGGGGGATCCTCGCCGGGGCGCTCGTCGGCGCCGTCGTCGCGTCGCGCCTCGGCCTCCGCTGGCCGATGCTCCTCCAGGCGGTGCCGATGGCCCTCTCCGGCGTCTTCGCCCTCGCCCTGACGGAGCCGCCCCGCGGGAAGAAGGAAGAGGTGGAGGCCGGCGGCTACCTCCACCTTCTCTCCGGCGGCCTGCACCACTTCCGCTCGGCCCCGCAGCTGCGGGCGCTGGCCCTCGACCAGGTCGCGTGCGCGGTCGTCGCGTGGCTCGTGATCTGGCTCTACCAGCTCCAGCTCGCGCGGGTCGGGGTGCCGCTCGCGGCGTACGGGGTGGTGCACGCGGCCATGGGCCTCGGCCAGATCCTGTTCCTCTCGCGCCTCGCCGGGGTGGAGCGGGCGGTGGGCGGGAAGGCCCGGCTCGCACGCCTCACCGCGCTCGCGCCAGCCCTCGCGATGCTGGGCCTCGCGGCCACCACCAACGTCGCGGCCAGCCTCGGGCTCATCGTGGTGGCCGCCACCGCCGGCCTCGGCCGGCCGCCGCTCTTCAGCGGGCCGGTCAACCGCCTGATCCCCTCGGAGCGGCGGGCGACCGTGCTCTCGGCCGTGTCGGCGGCACGGACGCTCGCGGTCGCCATGGTCTACCCGGCCGTGGGAGCGCTTCTCGATCGGTCGATCGTCGCGGCCTTCGCCTTCGCCGGCGTCCTCGGCCTGGGCGCCGCCGTGCTCGCGCGTGCTCCGGCCCGGCTGTTCGAGGAGCCGCCTCCGGCCTGAGCCCCCTCACGAGCGGACCCCGGGCGGCCGCGGCCGCCCCGATACTGCCCCGGTGCGCGATCCGCGGGACCGATCGTGACGAGGCTGGACCGGCTGCCGGTGTTGCTCCTCGACGCGCAGGCCACCGCGGCCGACCCGGCGCGGGGGGCGCTTCTCGAGATCGGCTGGGCGTGCGGTTCGGCGCTGGGCGGGCTGTCCCCCGCCGGGGTGACCGCGCAGGTCGTGGCCCCGCCGCCCGGGGCCGTCGTGCCGCGTGCGGTTTCCCGGGTCACGGGGCTCGGCCCCGCAGAGTGGGCGCGGGGGGTGTCGTCCGCCAGCGCCTGGGCCGGGCTCGCCCGTGCCGCCGAGGACGCCACACGGCCGCCGGTGCCCACCGTCGTCCACTTCGCGCGCTTCGAGGAGCCGTTCCTGCGCGCCCTTCACCGGCGCCACGGCTCGGGGCCGTTCCCCCTCGATCTGCTCTGCACGCACGCGGTCGCCTGCCGCCTCCTTCCCGAGCTCCCGCGCCGCACGCTCCGGGCGCTGGCCGGCTACTTCGGGGCCGCGGTGCCGCCCCTGCGGCGCAGCGCCGATCACGTGGCCGCCACCGCCTTCGTGTGGCGTCACCTGGTCACGATGCTGTCGGAGCGCGAGGGCATCGATCGCCTCGCCGACCTGCGCGAGTGGCTGGCACAGCCGGCCCGTCGCGCACCTCGCCGCTTCCCCCTCCCGCGCGAGCGCCGTCTCGAGCTCCCGGACCGGCCGGGCGTCTACCGACTGCTGCGCTCGGGCGGCGCCGTCCTCTACGTGGGCAAGGCCACCTCGCTTCGCCAGCGAGTGAGCGGCCATTTCCACGCGCGCGGGGGCGAGCGCGCTCTCGAGATGCTCACCCAGGCCCGCGACGTGTCCTGCACGGAGACCGAGACCGCGCTCGAGGCGGCCCTGCTGGAGACGGACGAGATCAAGCGGCTCGTCCCGCCCTTCAACGTCGCGTTGGCCCCGGCCGGGCGGGCGGTCTGGTTCGCGAGGGCGGACCTGCGGGACCCGCAGGCGGCGGCGGACGACGGGCACCCCGTGGGCCCGCTCGTCTCGCCGGCGGCTCTCGAGGCCCTCGCGGCGCTGCGGGCCGTCCTCGCGGAGCCTCACGCGGCGGCCCTTCCGCTGCGCGCCCGCAGCCTCGGGGTCGAGCCCACCTGGGCCCCCGGGCCCACTTGCTTCGCCGAGGGTCTCGCCCTCTTCGTGCGCGAGCACGGGCCGCTCGCCGACGCGCGTGAGCTGCTGCGGCGGGGCGGGCGCCTGTGGGCGCGTCGGCGCGCCGCGTCCGGGCCGGAGCTCGAGGACGCGACCGCCGAGGAGGCGGGAGCATCCCGCAGGCCGGCCTGGGACGCCGAGCGGGTCGCGCACGCGCTGGACGAGACGGTGGTTCGAGCCGCCCACGCCGTGCGCCGCGCGCGCTGGCTGGTGCGGCTCAGCGAGTGCGCGCTCACCTGGACGGAGCCGGGAACGGGACGGCGCCGCCTGCTCGTGATCGCGGGCGGCGCGGTGACCCTGCGCGGGGGCCTCGAACCCGGCGCGCCGGTCCCGGTCCCTCCGGGACATGCGCGCACCGGCGCCGAGCGACGCGCGGCCTTCGACGTCGCCACATTCGACCGGCTCCGCGTGCTCACGACCGAGCTGCGTGCCCTCGCCCCGAGCGCGACGTCGCTCGAGCTGAGGCTCGGGCCCCGCGCGCGGCTCTCCCGGCGGCGGCTGCAGGCCGTGCTGCGGTGGGTGTGAGAGAGGAGGCGGGAGCGACGGTGCGCGTGCTCTTCGTCTCCGACACCCACCTCGGCTTCGATCTTCCCGCCCGGCCGCGGGTCGACCGCCGCCGCCGCGGCCCGGACTTCTTCGCCTGCTTCGAGCGCGCCCTCGAGCCGGCGCGCCGCGGCGAGGCCGATGTCGTCGTTCACGGCGGCGATCTCCTGTACCGCAGCCGCGTGCCGGGATCGCTGGTCGCACGCGCGTTGCAGCCGCTCGTGCGGGTGGCCGACTCGGGGGTACCCGTCCTGCTCGTCCCGGGCAACCACGAGCGCTCGGCGATCCCTCGCCCGCTCCTCGCCGCCCACGAGCGCCTGCACGTCTTCCACGGACCGTCCACGGTCGTGGTCGAGCGGCGCGGGCTGCGGGTCGCGTTCGCCGCCTTTCCCTACGCGCGGGGCGTCCGGCACGCGTTCCCGTCCCTGCTCGCGGCCACCGGCTACCGCCAGGCGCAGGCGGACGCGCGCGTCCTCTGCCTCCACCAGTGCGTCGAGGGCGCGGTCTGCGGCCCCCCGCCGGGGTTCGTGTTCCGGGACGGGGACGACGTGGTGCGGGCGGGTGACCTGCCCGACGACCTGGCCGTGGTGCTGTGCGGTCACGTGCACCGTCACCAGGTCCTGCGGCACGACCTGCGGGGACGACCGCTTCCCGCGCCCGTCGTCTACGCGGGCTCGGTGGAGCGCACGTCCTTCGCGGAGCGGGACGAGACGAAGGGCTTCGTCGTGGCCACGGTCGGCCCGGCCGGGCGTCTCGTCGGCTGCGAGTTCAGGCCGCTGCCGGCGCGACCGATGCGCGTGCTGGAGGTGTCCGACGGCGCCGACCCCTCGAGCCTCGAGCGGCGGATCCTCGCCGCGATCGCCACCGCGCCCGAGGACGTGGTCCTGCAGGTGCGCGTGCCCGAGGCGCTGGCCGGGGCCGAGGCGCTCCGGGCGGCCCCCTTGCGGGCGCTCGGTCCACCCTCCGCGAACCTCACGGTGGCCGTGCGCCGCCCGCCCGGAACCGCTGTCCGTCCCGTCCGCGACCCGGGAGGGCGGTGATATCGTGTCTCTCGTTCCCGGTACGGAGGAGGCCGTCATGACGCGTCGTCCGACCCTGCCCGTCGTCTTCCTGCTCCTGGCGGGCCTCGTCCCGGACATGGGCGCGGCCCCGGCTCCGGTCCCCGCGACCCTCGCCGACGTGGCCTTCATGTCCGGTCACTGGGTGGGTGGCGACCCGGGCGACCTGTCGGAGGAGGTCTGGACGGCACCGGAAGGCGACTCCATGGTCGGGATGTGGCGCTACGTCGCGAAGGGGCAGACCCGCATCTTCGAGATGCTGACCCTGACCCTCGAGGGTCCCGGCGTCGTGCTCCGCCTCCGCCACTTCGACGCGAAGCTCGTGGCCCGGGAGGAAAGGGAACGGGCGGTGGAGCTCCCCCTCGTGGCGAAGGGGCCTCGCGAGGCCGTCTTCGAGGGACCGGCGAGCGATGGGAAGGGAACGGTGCGCCTCACCTACCGGCGTGGCGAGGACGACGTGCTCGTGGGCGTCCTGGAGAAGGGCGGCTCGAAGCAGGAGTTCCGCTTCCGAAGGCGCTGACGCATGAGCGCGCCCCTCGTCGTCTGGGTCCTCGCGCGGCCGGATGATCCGGGGCTTCACCTCCTCGACCCGCCCCCGGACGGCATCCGGTTCGTCGTGGGCTGGGACGAGGAAGCGTTCTCGGGGGCGCCCCCCCCCGACGCCCTCCTCGACTGCGGGGCGGGGCCGACGCGGCTCCTGGCCGCCCTGCGGAGAGGCCCGGGCGTGCGCTGGATCCACGCCCGCTCCGCCGGGCTCGACCGGGTGCTGGTGCCCGGGGTGGTCGCCCACCCCGCCGTCCTCACGAACGGGCGGGGGGCCTTCAGCCCCGCCCTCGCCGAGTTCGCCCTGGCCGCGCTGCTCTTCTTCGCGAAGGACCTGCGACGGCTCCTCGCGCAGCAGTCCGCCTCGGCCTGGGAGCCCTTCGACATGGGGCGGCTCGAGGGGCGCACGGTCGGGATCGTGGGCTACGGCGACATCGGGCGAGCGGTCGCAGCGCGGCTGGGCCCGCTCGGGGTGAACGTCCTCGCCCTGCGCCGTCGCCCCGGGCGCTCGCAGGGGGACACGCTCGTGAGCGAGAGCCTTCCGCCCGAGCGCCTCCTCGAGCTCGTGTCCCGCTCGGACGACGTCGTCGTCAGCCTGCCCCTCACTGCCGGGACGCGGGGCCTCGTCGGGCGGGCCGCGCTCGCCGCGATGAAGCCGAGCGCCGTGCTCGTGAACGTGGGCCGGGGACCGACGGTGGACGAGGCGGCCCTCGTCGAGGCGCTCGAGGCGGGGCGCATCCGGGGCGCCGCGCTCGACGTCTTCGAGACGGAGCCGCTCCCCCGGGGCCACCCGCTCTGGCGCCTGCCCAACGTGCTCCTCTCGCCCCACTGCGCCGACCACGTGCCGGGCTGGGTGGACGAGGGGATGCGGGTCTTCCTCCGCCAGCTGGAGCGGTTCCGGCGGGGCGAGCCGCTGCGGGACGTCGTCGACAAGGGCCTCGGGTACTGACCGCACCGGGGGCCGCCCCGCCCACGGTGTATGCTGGTCGGCCCATGAACATCGAGGGACCCGTCGTCGTCACGCGCAAGGGGCAGGCGCGCATCGAGCGCGGCCACCCGTGGGTCTTTCGCTCCGACGTCATCAAGGACGGCGGGGCGTCGCCGGGAGCGTTGGTCCGCGTGGCCGACGTGCGCGGGACACCCCTCGGGTTCGCCCTGTGGTCGTCGCGCTCCGAGATCCGGCTGCGCATGATCGAGCGGGGCGAGACGCTCGCCGAGGGCTTTCTCCGCGGCCGGATCGAGCGGGCCCTGCGGTGGCGGGAGACCGTGGCCGCCGGGGCCGAGGCGTACCGGGTGGTCCACGGCGAGGGCGACGGCCTGCCCTCGCTCGTGGTGGACCGCTACGGAGAGTACCTCTCCGTCCAGACGCTCTCGCAGGGCACGGAGCGGGCGAAGGCGGAGATCGTGGCCGCGCTCGTCGAGACACTGAAGCCGAGGGGGATCGTCGAGCGGAACGACCCACGGGTCCGCACGCTCGAGGGCCTGGAGCAGACCGTGTCCGTCCTCCACGGCGAGGTGCCCGAGCACGTGGAGGTGTCGGAGGGCGACGTGCGCTTTCGCGTCGACCTGCGCAAGGGACAAAAGACCGGCCTGTTCCTCGACCAGCGCGAGAACCATCTCGCCGCCCGAGGCTACGCCCGCGGGCGCGTCCTCGACGGCTTCACCTACGACGGCGGCTTCGCGCTCCAGGTGGCCCGTCAGGCGGACGAGGTGACGGCGGTGGACCTCTCGGCCGAGGCCCTCGAGCGGGTGAAGGCGAACGCGGCCCTGAACGGCCTCGGCAACGTCACGACGCGCGACGCCAACGTGTTCGACCTGCTGAAGGAGCTCGACCAGCGGGGCGAGCGCTTCGACACCGTGATCCTCGACCCGCCGGCGTTCGCGAAGAGCAAGGACGCGGTGGAAAAGGCGGTCCGCGGATACAAGGAGATCAACCTGCGGGCCCTCAAGATCCTGAGGCCCGGGGGCTGCCTCGTGACGTGCTCCTGCTCGTACCACGTGCACGAGGAGGACTTCGAGGCGATCCTGGCCGACGCCGCGGTCGACGCGGGAGCCACGGTCACCGTGGTCGAGAAGCGCCGGCAGGCCCGGGACCACCCGGTCGTGCTCGGCGTGCCGGAGACGCTGTACCTGAAGTGCTTCGTGCTGCGGAGGCTCGCCTAGGCCGTCGCCCGGGCGGCCCCGAGCTCCTCCGGTCCGTCCAGGGCCGCCAGCAGGGCGCGCGCCGCTTCGGCCTCGCGCCCCGCCGGGTAGTGCAGCACGAGCGGCCGCCGACCGCGGGCATCACGCACCGTGAAGGCGATCGCCTCCGAGGGGTCCACCCCCGGACCGGCTCGTCTCCAGTGTGCGTGGACCTCGACGACGGTCGTGGCTCCGGTGAGGGTCGACGCCACTCGACAGCCGGCCCGCGCGAGCGCGCGGGACAGCTCCTCGGCGAAGCCGGCGAGCCCGGCCGAGGGGTCCGCCACCTCGACGTAGACGGACCGCGCGGCGCCGAACGCCCGCGTGTCGAGCGCGCGCGGCACTCCGAGGAGGACGGCGGTCAGGACCATCGTGCCCAGGCGAAGCACGGGGGGATCACTCGGGCGCCGCGGCGCCGCTCCCCCGCCGCCGGTCCTCGGACAGCGCCGTGAGCGCGGCGTGCCGGTACATGTCGGACAGCGTCGGGTAGTTGTAGAGCGTCTCCGCAATGACGGTCGCGGTCGCGTGCGAGCGGAGGAACGCCTGCCCCACGTGGATGATCTCGCTCGCCGCGCTGCCGACCACGTGGGCGCCGACGAGCTCGAGCGAGGGCCGCTCGAAGAGGAGCTTCAGCATCCCCCCGGACTCGCCGAGGATCTGGCCGCGCGGGTTCTTGTCGTAGTTGGCGCGGCCGGCCACGTAGTCGGTCTTCCTCGCGATGAGCGACTCCTCGGTCTCGCCGATGTAGGCGATCTCGGGGATCGAGTAGACGGCGAAGGGCAGCACCTCGGTCCGCCCCTTGGGCCCGGGGATGTCGAGGGCGTGGCGCATGGCCTGCCGCCCCTGCTCCATGGAGGTGGAGGCGAGGGCCGGGTATCCGATCACGTCCCCCACCGCGTAGATGTGGGGGTGGACGGTCTGGTAGTTCTCGTTCACCTCGAGCAGGCCGTACTTCCCGGGCTTGATGCCGAGGGTGCCGAGGCCGATGTCGCTCGTGTTCCCGTCGCGGCCGACGCAGTAGAGCAGCACGTCCGACTCGAGCCGGCGCCCCGCCTGGGTCTCGCAGGCGACCCGGGGCGGCGTCCCCTTCGTGCGCTCGATCCGGGCGTAGCGGTCGGAGTGGAGGACCGTGACCCCGAGCCTCTTCAGCTCGGAGACGAGGACGTCCACGATCTCGCGGTCGAGGTACGGGAGGAGGCGGTCCCGGGTGTCCACGAGGGTGACCGCGATCCCGAGGGCGGCGAAGATGCTCGCGTACTCGATGCCGACGACGCCCGCGCCGAGGACGGTCATCGCCTTCGGCATCCGGGGCAGCTGGAGGATCGTCTCCGAGTCGAACACCGTCTCCCCGTCGAAGGGCACGTCGTCGGGCCGGTTGGGGCGCGAGCCGGTGGCGATGACGAAGAAGTCGGCGGTGAGGGTCCGGATGTCGGCCCCGGCCGGGGGCTTCACCGCCACCGCGTGGGGCCCGGCGAAGCGCGCGTGGCCGCTCACGAGCTCGACCGCGTAGCGGCCCAGCGACTCGTTGATGAGCTCGAGCTCGCGCGCCACCACCGCGCGCTCGCGGAACATGAAGTCGGCCACGGTGAGCTCGGGGCCCACCTCGTAGCGGATGCCGTGGAGACGGTTGCGGGTCAGCTGGTAGAAGAAGACGGCGCTCTCCCGCAGGGTCTTCGAGGGGATCGTCCCCCAGTTCACCCGGTTTCCGCCCACGACGTGGGCGCGCTCCGCGACCGCGACGTTCTTGCCGTCGCGGGCGGCCTGGATGGCCGCCCTCTCCCCTGCCGGGCCGCAGCCCAGTACCACCACGTCGTAGTGCGCCATTGTCTCCTCGGAGCGTTCCATTCTAACGGCAGCGGGACCGGGATAGACTGCGTCCTTCATGCACGCCGAGCCCTTCGTCCCCGCCCTCGAGTGGGCGTTGCCCTTCGTGGGACTGCTCCTGTCGATCGCCATCCTTCCCCTCGCCGCGCCGCATTTCTGGGAGTCCAACCTCCGCAAGCTGGCGGTGTGCGCGGTGCTGGCGGCGCCGGTGCTCGTCCTGTACCTGCGCGCCTGGCCGCAGGCGCTCGTCCACACGGCGGCGGACTACGTCTCGTTCATCGTCCTCCTCGGCGGGCTCTTCGTGATCTCGGGCGGGATCCTCCTCGAGGGAGACCTCGAGGCGACACCGTGGACGAACGCCGCCTTCCTGGGTACGGGAGCCCTCCTCGCGTCGTTCGTGGGGACGACCGGCGCCTCGATGCTGCTCATCCGGCCTTTGCTGCAGACCAACCGCGAGAGAAAGCACGTCGCCCACACCGTCGTCTTCTTCATCTTCCTCGTGTCCAACATCGGGGGCTGCCTCACCCCCCTCGGCGACCCGCCGCTGTTCCTCGGCTACCTGCTGGGCGTTCCGTTCACCTGGACCCTCCGCCTCTTCGTTCCGTGGCTCTTCACCACCGCGCTCGTCCTCGCCGTCTACGTCGCCTGGGACCGGCGGGCCCACGCCCGCGAGGCGATCGTGGACCTGAAGCGCGACTTCTTCGAGGTGCGCCGGGTGAGGGTCGCGGGCAAGGAGAACTTCCTGCTCCTCGCGGGCGTTCTCGCGTCCGTCGCCTTCCTGCATGCCCCCTGGCGGGAGGCGGCGATCGTCGCCCTCACCCTGTTCTCCTGGTTTCGCACCGACCCGGGGCTGCACCGGACCAACCGCTTCTCCTTCCACCCCATCCTCGAGGTGGCCGCGCTCTTCTCCGGGATCTTCGTGACCATGCTGCCCGCCCTGCACATCCTGCAGGCGCGGGGCGCCGAGCTCGGGGTGCGCGAGCCCTGGCAGTTCTTCTGGGCGACGGGGGCCCTGAGCTCCTTTCTCGACAACGCGCCGACCTACCTGACGTTCCTCGCCCTCGCCCGCGGCCTCCACCTGCCCGCCGACGTCGTCGGCGTGCCCAACGCCCTCCTCGCGGCGGTCAGCCTCGGCGCGGTCTTCATGGGCGCGAACACGTACATCGGCAACGGCCCGAACTTCATGGTTCGCTCGATCGCCGAGGAGCGGGGCGTGCGGATGCCGAGCTTCGGCGGCTACATGCTCTACAGCGGCGGGGTGCTGATACCGGTGTTCGTGATCGTGACGTGGGTGTTTTTCTGACGCACTTCGCACTCCCGCTTGCGAGCGCGGGAGTGCGAAGATCTGGCCTTCCGGGAAGGCCCTGCGGAAAGCCACCGTCGAGCCCGGCCACGGCTTCGTAGTCCTGCACGCCGGGGAATAGCAGCCATCAAAGCCGAGGGCCAGTCGGCCTGTAGACGGGCTTCCTCTTAGATGGGGGGACTCCGTCCCCCCATGTCCCCCCTGGGTTACTGCAGGCCAAAATATTAGCCCATATGACTCAGCTATCTTGACAACGGCCGACTAATCACCTATCTTCTCGTATCGGAGGAGTTGCGGAAGCGATGCGTCTCGACCAGTTCACGGTGAAGGCCCAGGAGGCCCTGACGGCTGCCCAGACCCTGGCGGAAAAGGGGGATCACCCCGAGGTGACGAGCGAGCACCTCCTGAAGGCTCTCCTCGAGCAGGAGGGGGGGTCGTCCCCTCCGCCCTCGGCAAGCTGGGCGCGAACACCGGCGGCCTGGCCACCGAGGTCGACCGCCAGCTGGCTTCCCTCCCCAGCGCGCAGGGCAGCTCGACCCATGTCTCCCCCAGGCTCGACGCCGTCCTGAAGCAGGCGCTCCGCGAGGCGGAGGAGCTGAAGGACCAGTACGTTTCGACCGAGCACCTGCTCCTCGCCCTCCTCGGCGGCAAGACACCCTCCGCCGAGGCGCTCAAGCGCGCGGGGGCCACCCGCGACGGCCTCCTCAAGGTGCTGAAGGACATCCGCGGCAACCAGACGGTGGACGACCCCAACGCGGAGGACCGCTACCAGGCCCTCGAGAAGTACGGCCGCGACCTCACCGAGCTCGCGCGCAAGGGCAAGCTCGATCCCGTCATCGGCCGCGACGACGAGGTGCGCCGTGTCGTGCAGGTGCTCTCCCGCCGCACCAAGAACAACCCCGTGCTCATCGGCGAGCCGGGCGTCGGCAAGACCGCGATCGTCGAGGGTCTCGCCCAGCGGATCGTCAAGGGCGACATCCCCGAGTCGCTCAAGAACAAGCGGGTGATCGCCCTCGACCTCGGGGCCCTCATTGCCGGGGCCAAGTACCGCGGCGAGTTCGAGGACCGCCTGAAGGCCGTCCTCAAGGAAGTGACGGAGTCCGAGGGCGAGGTCGTCCTGTTCATCGACGAGCTGCACACGGTCGTGGGCGCGGGCGCGGCCGAGGGCGCAATGGACGCCTCGAACATGCTCAAGCCCATGCTCGCCCGGGGCGAGCTGCGCTGCGTGGGCGCCACCACCCTCAGCGAGTACCAGAAGCACATCGAGAAGGATGCCGCCCTCGAGCGGCGCTTCCAGCCCGTCTACGTGGGCGAGCCGAGCGTCGAGGACACGATCGGCATCCTGCGCGGCCTCAAGGAGCGCTACGAGGTGCACCACGGCGTCCGCATCCAGGACTCCGCCCTCGTGGCGGCGGCCACGCTCTCGAACCGGTACATCGCCGACCGCTTCCTGCCCGACAAGGCGATCGACCTCGTGGACGAGGCGGCCTCGCGCCTGCGCATCGAGATCGACTCGATGCCGACCGAGATCGACCAGGTGGAGCGGAGGCTCATCCAGCTCGAGATCGAGCGCCAGGCCCTCAAGAAGGAGTCCGACAAGGCCTCGAAGGAGCGCCTCGGGAAGGTCGAGAAGGAGATCGCGGAGCTCCGCGAGGCCTCGGCCGGCATGAAGGCGCACTGGCAGCAGGAGAAGGAGGCGATCCAGAAGATCCGCTCGACGAAGGAGCAGATCGAGCAGGCCCGCTTCCAGATCGACGCGGTGACCCGCAAGGGCGACCTCGGCAAGGCCTCGGAGCTCCAGTACGGGACGCTCCCCCAGCTCGAGAAGCAGCTCCTGGACGAGAACAAGAAGCTGGCCGAGCTCCAGTCGAAGCAGAAGATGCTCAAGGAGGAGGTGGACGCCGAGGACGTGGCCGAGGTGGTCGCCAAGTGGACGGGCATCCCCGTCTCGCGCCTCCTCGAGGGCGAGATGCAGAAGCTCCTCCACGTCGAGGACCGCCTGCGCGAGCGCGTCGTCGGCCAGGACGAGGCGCTGCTCCTCGTGGCGAACGCGGTGCGCCGCGCCCGCGCCGGCCTCGGCGACCCGCGCCGGCCGATCGGCTCCTTCCTCTTCATGGGCCCGACCGGCGTCGGCAAGACCGAGCTCGCCCGCGCCCTCGCCGAGTTCCTCTTCAACGACGAGCACGCGCTGGTGCGCCTCGACATGTCCGAGTACATGGAGAAGCACACGGTGGCCCGCCTCGTCGGCGCCCCCCCCGGCTACGTCGGCTACGACGAGGGCGGTCAGCTCACCGAGGCGGTGCGCCGCCGGCCGTACGCCGTCATCCTCTTCGACGAGGTCGAGAAGGCCCACCCCGACGTCTTCAACGCGCTGCTCCAGGTGCTCGACGACGGGCGCCTCACGGACGGCAAGGGCCGTACCGTGGACTTCCGCAACACGGTCGTGATCATGACGTCGAACGTCGGCTCGGACCTCATCCAGGAAGCCTCGCGCCGCGGGGACGACGGCGAGAAGCTGAAGGACGAGCTCCTGGACGTCCTGCGGCACACCTTCCGGCCGGAGTTCCTGAACCGCATCGACGAGACGGTGATCTTCAAGTCCCTCGGCAAGGATGAGATCGGGAAGATCGTCGAGATCCAGCTCAAGGACCTCCGCAAGCGGCTCGCCGAGCGCAAGCTGCAGCTCGAGGTGACGCCGGAGGCGAGGGCGCTGCTCGCCGAGCGCGGCTACGATCCGGTGTTCGGCGCGCGCCCCCTCAAGCGGACGATCCAGCGCATGATCGAGAACCCGCTGGCCGTGGACGTCCTGGCCGGCCGGTTCGCCGAGGGAGATACGATCCTCGTCGAACCCGACGGCGAGACGCTCCGGTTCCGCAAGGAAGTGCCGGCCGCCGTCGCGAGCTGACGGCGGCGCCCAGATCAGCCGGAGCTGACTCGAGGGCGCGACGCCCGAAGCGGGCGCGAGCTCACGGGGCCCGGGCGCCGTCGGCGACGGGCCCCCGGCGTCGCCGGTCGTCGGCCGCCACCACCAGGACGAGAGCCAGGGCGAGCGCCGGCACGAGCATCGCGGAGGCGAGCCCCGCGCGCGCCGGCGGGCCGTAGACGGGATCGCGGAGGAGCGTCGGGAAGGTCCGGGACAGCGAGAGGATCGGCGCCGTCTCGAGACGAAAGTAGAGGACCCCTTGGTCGGCGGGCAGGGGCGGCCGGGTGCTGGGCGACGTGACGAGGAGGCCGGACCGCGACAGCGCCGCCACGGTCGAGTTGAGGTAGGTCTCGACCGGGTAGCCCACGACGGGCGGCGCCTGGAGGGCCGCCAGCAGGGGCAGCGCCGCGGCCACTGCCGCCCGGGCGAGGGGTCTGCTCCGTCCGATCGTGTCCCACAGCCACCAGGCGAGCGGGGTGACGGCCAGGCACATCGGCGCCACGTACCGGGGTCCCCACGCCCAGTCGCTGTGCCAGTACGTGAACCTCCCGAACACCGTCACTCCGATCAGGACGTAGGCGCTCACCGCGGCGAGCGCCCGCCGGTGGCACCGGATCACGGGGGCGGCGAAGAGCAGCACGGCGATGAGGGGCGGGCCGTACCAGAGAAGGCCCTTGCCGGGGCTGACGGTGAGCCCCGCCATCCCCGTCCAGTGCTGCCCGGAGAACCAGGGAGCCATCAGCTGCTCGAGTTCCCCGTGGACCTCCGACCCTCCATAGGGCCTGAAGGGGGCGCCGAACCGAAGCTGGTTGAACCAGGCGACCACGGCGATTCCGGGCGCACAGCCCAGCGCGAACGACAGGCCACGCCTGAGGACGGCCCGCGGGTCACGGGGCGATTGCGCCAGAACCAGCACCAGGGCCGGAATCCCGAGGATGCCCGCTCCCATGCGGCTCGCGAAGGCCAGCCCCAGGACGATTCCGGCCCACAGCCAGGCGTGGCGCCGCTCCTCCCCGGCCCCGGCCAGCAGGATCACGCCGAGCGCGAGCGCCTCGATGAGGTTGTCGTAGCCCTGGGCGGCCATCGGCCACAGCGCCGTCCCGAAGCACGTGAGCATCGCGCCGGCGACCGCCCCCGCGGGCGTCACGCCACTGCGTCGACCCCAGGCGACGAGCGCCCAGGCGAGGAGCCCGAGCAGGAGGACGGTCGGGATCCCCTCCTTGACCGGCCCTCCCGCGGCGGCCACTCCGATGGTGGGGAACTGCAGGACGTAGGCGAAGGGCGAGTAGACCGTGTAGTAGCGGCCGTCCTTCCCCGTCACGAGGTACTGCGCGTCGTCGGGCGTGTGGTGGGTCAGCACCGGTCCCCGCCCGTGCAGGATGTTCGCTCCCACCTGGAGCTTCACGATGTTGTCCCAGTCGCGCACACCCGAAGGCAGGCTGGGCAGGGCACAGGCGATGACGCTCACGCAGACGAGCACGCCCAGAAGCCGCCAACGCCGGTGGTCGGGGTCGGGTGAGCCGGACGTCTGGTCCACGATCGGCGTCAATGGTAGCCGATCCCCCGAACCTCGCTCAGGAAGGAGCGCGCCGACGCACCTCGAAGTACCCGAACCAGGCGACGGGCTGGAAGCGCTCCCCGAGGTAGCGGTCCAGGAGCTCCGATCCCGGGCGGCTGGACTCGTTGGGCTCGGCGCGCCCCGCATCCCCCGACCAGAGGACCACCCAGTTCACCCGGCGAGACTCGAGGTCCCGGATCATCGTCGCCTGAACATCCTCCCGGTTCGTCAGATTGGGGTCGAACTGCATGTAACGGGTCCCGCCCCGGCGTCCGACGACGAAATAGAGCAGAAGGTGGTTGAGGATGGTCCGCCGGTGGTCGTTCAGCCCCACGAAGATCGGCTCATCCGACGTGGCCCGGCCGTCCAGGAACCGGGCCACCGCGAGCAGGTCCGGGTCGGTCTCCGGTATGCCCCCGTAGCGGGGAAAGGCCTGCGTCGAGACCTGAAGCCAGCGGGGCACCCTCGGCTTGAGGTCGCGAGCGGGAAAGAAGAGGCACCCGACCAGGGCGCTGGCCAGCAGGCTCCCGACCGGGGCCACGCTGGCAAGGCCGTGCGCGGACGCGGCGAACAGGATGATCGACGGCGTCACCGCGAGCACGCTGTGCTCGCGGTCGCTGCGCCTGATCATCTGCGGGAGAACGGCGATCGCGAGCGCTCCGACCAGCGCCGGAGCCGACCGCGAGGTCACCCCGAGCCGTTTCCCGGCGACGAACATGAGCAATGCGAGCAGCGGCCCCACACAGGCGAGGACGATGGACCCGGCGTGGGCGTCGGCGAGAGACACGGGGAGGGGGAGAGGGATCTCCTGGACTCGAACGAGCGCAATGAGCGGTGGCAACGGCAGAACCCGTGCGGGCTGAATGCGGAGCTGATCGAGAAACAGGTCGTAAAGGACCTGCTCGCCGGAAAGCCAGACGAGCGCGCCCCAGACCGGCAACGCCGTCGCCACGACGCCGAGGAGCGCGGCCGTCGCCCAGCCCTGCACCTCACGCCGCCGCCGCTCGAGCATGGCGGCATTTCCGGCCAGGGCCACTGCTCCGATGGCGATGAGACCGACGGCAACGTACACGGCGAGGTCGGGTCGATACCAGCTCGTCGCTCCGAGCAAGGCGCCCGAGGTCATCCAGCGCGGCCGCGAGGGATCGTCCACGGCACGGCAGAGGGACCACGCCAGGACGAGAGCGAGCGCCAGGGCCGCCAGCCAGGCGTAGGGAGACGGCACGAGGGTCGACAGCCAGCTCGCGACGAGGCCAGCGGCCAGCGCGGAGAAGGGGCGCCCCGTCATTCGGCCGGCGAGCAGCCCGGAAAGCACGGCGATGATCAGGTGAAGCAGGCACCCGAGGCCGCGAGCGGCGAGCGCGGAGACACCCACCAGCTTCCAGATCGCGGCGATGCTCAGGAAGATGCCGGGACCGTAGTTCGTGTAGAAGTCCCGGTACGGGATCTCACCCATGGACACCAGCATCGAGTCGGTGAGCAGGATTCCGTCGTCGTAGGGCACCAGGGGTGCGTACGCGCCATAGGCCAGCTTCCGGACGCTCACGAGAAGCAGGACCCAGCCGAGGAGCTCGAAGGCCGCAGCCGCGACCGTGGTCACTGTCGCGCGCGGCGGGCGCGGCTCGTCACTCACTCGGAGACCCCCGGGAAGATGCAGACGTTACGCCGCCCTCGGCTCGGCCGTCAAGCAGAGCGAAGGCGCCGGGCCGGTTAGACAGGAGGCGTCTCTCCGTGATCTCATCCGCGCCGGGAACTCCCATGGACTCGCCGAGGCCCCGCCAGCGGCTGCTCGTCTTCATCGTCGCCTACCAGGCGAACACGACGCTGAAGGGTGTGCTCGAGCGCATCCCGCCGTCGGTGTTCGAGGAATACGACTGCCACGTCCTCGTGGTCGACGACGCCTCCGTCGACCGCACCTTCGAGATCGGAACCGAGTACCGCCGGGCCCATCCCGAGACGCGCATGACGGTCCTGCGCAACCAGTACAACCAGGGCTACGGCGGCAACCAGAAGGTGGGCTACTCGTTCGCGATCAAGGAGGGCTTCGACTTCGTCGCCCTGGTGCACGGCGACGGGCAGTACGCGCCGGAAAGGCTGCCGCACCTGCTCGAGCCGCTGCGCGACGGCCGGGCCGACGCCGTGTTCGGCAGCCGGATGATGGACAGGCTCGGCGCGCTCAAGGGCGGCATGCCGCTCTACAAGTTCGTCGGCAACCGGATCCTGACGACGCTGCAGAACCTGATGCTCCGCACGGAGCTGTCGGAGTTCCACAGCGGCTACCGCATCTACTCGGTCCAGCGCTGAAGGCGATTCCGTTCCGGCTCAACTCCAACGACTTCCACTTCGACACCGAGATCATCATCCAGCTGGCGAATGCCGGCGCCCGCGTCGTCGAGCGGCCGATCCCGACCTACTACGGGGGCGAGATCTCACGCGTGAACGGCCTGAAGTACGCGGTCAACGTCCTTCGGGCCACATGGGCCAACGTGCTGCACCGCTGGGGAATCCTGTACCAGCGACGGTACGACACCAACGCCGAGTCGCCCTACGATCTGAAGCTGGGCTATTCGTCCAGCCACACCTACGCGCTCGATGCCGTCCCTGGCGGTGCCAAAGTGCTCGACATCGGGGCGGGGCCGGGCGGGATGGCGCGTGAGCTCGTACGCAAGGGCTGCGAGACGGCCGTGGTCGACGTGATCCCGCCGCCGGAGGCACCCGAGGGTGTCACCGTCTACGTGCAGGACCTCGACGAGGAGCTGCGTTTCCCGGCCGCGGAGTACGACTACCTGCTCGTCCTCGACGTGCTGGAGCACCTGAGGGCGCCCGAGCAGTTCCTCGAGCGGCTGCGGGCGCAGCTCGACTTCCGTCCGCGTACGGTGATCCTGTCGACGCCCAACATCGGGTTCTTCATCCAGCGGATCATGCTGCTGCTGGGGCAGTTCAACTACGGCCGGGCGGGCATCCTCGACCTGACGCACACGCGCCTGTACACCTTCCGCACTCTCCTGCAGGCGCTGGACGACGTCGGCTTCCGCGTCCGCCGGGTGCGGGGCGTGCCGGCGCCGTTCCCGAAGGCCTTCGGCCCGGTCGTCGGGGGAGTGGCGGTGCGCCTGAACGCCGCCCTCATCCGCCTCAGCCGGACCCTCTTCTCGTATCAGATCTTCGTCGAGGCGGAGACCACGCCCGACGTCGACTTCATCCTGAGTGATACCCGGCAGCACTCGGACGATCGGGAGCGCCGCCTCTCGGGCGAGACGGAGGGGCCACCCGCGGCCGTCACGTAGGACGCGGCACCGCGCGGTGCCACACTGCGCCCTGCTCGCTCTCGTACACGACCTTGCCCTCCTGCTCGAACCGGAAGGCGTACCGCACGTAGATCGAGCCGCGGATCCGGCGCACCTGCGTGGCCCGGCACTCCAGGCGCAGCGGCGGCCCGATCGTGGCGAGGCGGCCGTAGCGGGCGCTCGCGATGTGCGTGCCGTAGCCGATCCAGCCGTCCGCGTGGCGCAGGCCGAGGACGAAGTACGCGTGGGCGAAGCCCAGCATGCCGGTCACGTGGACCATGACCGCCCCCGACACGTGCGGCGGGTGGCGCTGCGGGTGCGCGCGCTGCGAAGCCGTGAAGGGCAGCTGCGCGTGGGTGGGCATGCGCGCGACGACGAGGCCGGCCCCGGCGTCCGTCTCCAGGATCTCGTCGAAGAGGATGGCCTCGGGCGCGTAGGGGCAGTCGGCGACGAAGCCCGGGTCCAGCACGACCCGAGTCTAGCGCGCCACTCCGGCGAGCCGCACGTCGCCGTTCACCAGCTCGACGGCTCGTAGTCCTTGAAGAACTTCCCGTGCGCGTGCTCGCCCGTGTTGAGGCCGGAGAGGAACGGGTCGAGGACCCGGGCCGCCCCGTCGACGACGTCGAGCGGGGGCTGGAAGCCGAGCTCCTCCCGCTTGCGGGTCGCGTGGGCGAACGGGTCCTCGTCGGTGATCCATCCGGTGTCCACGGCGTTCATGTGGATCCCGTCGCGCACGTAGTCCCGGGCCGACGTGAGGGTCAGCATGTTGAGGGCCGCCTTCGCCATGTTCGTGTGCGGGTGGCGGTCGGTCTTCGTGCCCCGCGAGAAGACACCCTCCATCGCCGAGACGTTGACGACGTGCTGGTCGCGCTCCGGGGGCCCGGAGCATCAGCGGCTTCAGGCGGGCGCAGAGGATGAAGGGCGCCACCGCGTTGACGAGCTGGACCTCGATCATCTCGGACGTCGCCACCTCGGCGAGGGTGAGTCGCCAGGAGTTCACCGCCCGCAGGTCGACCTGCTGGAGGTCGGCGTCGAGCGCCCCGTCCGGGAAGAGGTCCTCCCGCCGCGCGCCCTCGTCGAAGCCGAAGCGCACCTGCGACAGACGGGCCGAGTGCCGCAGCCCGAGGCCCGCCCCCCCGCCCCGCCAGGCCACGAGCCCGCCGAGGCCCTCGGCCGGGGCCTCCACCCCCGAGCCTGCGGCCTCGAGGAGCCGCACGCTCTCGTGGTGGGCCGCCAGCAGCGGCCGCGCCTCCGCCGGCAGCGATTCGGCCGGGAGCTCCTCGAAGGCGAGCAGGTGCTCGTAGAAGCCCGGGGGCCGGCGCACCGTCTGGCACGCGTTGTTGACCAGGAGGTCGAGGCGCTCCAGCTCCCGGCCCAGCAGGCTGCAGAGGATCTCGACGCTCGGCGAGTGGCGCAGGTCGAGGCCGTGGATCCGCAGGCGGCCGCCCCAGTCGGCGAAGTCCGGCTCGGCCGCGTAGCGGCGGGCGGCGTCGCGCGGGAAGCGCGTCGTGGCGACCACGGTCGCGCCGGCGCGCAGCAGGACGAGCGCCGCCTGGTAGCCGATCTTGACCCGGGCCCCGGTGACGAGGGCCACGCGCCCGCGGAGGTCGGCCGTCTGGAAGCGCTTCTCGTAGTTGAGGTCCCCGCAGGCGGGGCACAGCGCGTCGTAGAACGCGTGCAGCCGGCGGTACTCGGCCTTGCAGACGTAGCAGGTCCGCGGCTTGCGGACCTCGCGGACGCCTTCGGCCGGCGGGGCGGAGGCGGGGAGGAGCCGGGGCGGCGGGACGAAGGCGGCTGCCTCGCGCGCGGCGCGGATCCCCGTGTGGCCGACGAGGGCCCGGTCGTGCGCCTCGTCGCGGCGCCGCTTGCCCTTTCGCAGCGCCTTCACCAGGCGCCGCTTCTGCTCCGTCTCGGGGTGGACGGCCCGACCGGCCGCCACCAGGAGGCGCTTTCGCTCCTCTCCCGGCAGCTGCGCCAGCAGCGAGCGGTCGCCGGCCACCGCCTCGAGCACCTCGCGGGCCCGGCGCAGCTCCTCCGGCCCCGGCCCGCTACCGAGCCGCGTCGGCGCGGGACGGTCCACGGCCCCCGTGGGCCATCCCCGGTCTTCAGCCATCCGGCTAGTTTACGACAGCTCCCCGCGGCGCCCAGAGCCGCACCGCCGGGTGCATGGTGAAGAGCCGCAGGCGAAGGCCGTCGTCAACCAGGACCCCGCTCGAGTCGTCGCTGCGGATCACGGGGTTGCCCGGGTACTTCTCCCAGCGCCGGAGGTCGTCCGACACCGCGAGGCAGGTCGTCCACGGCCCCTTCCACTTCGGGTCGGCGTTCGCGTGGTAGACGCCGTAGTAGCGGCCGCGATGGCGGACGACCTGGTTGAGCGCGACGGCGTAGCGGTCGTAGGCGTCTGGCCCGAGCCCCAGGACCGGCTCGTCGTGGACGTTGGTCCACACCCGCAGGTCCTTCGACGTGGCGAGCCACACGCCCTTGTCCTCGCGCTCGTAGAAGAGATGCCAGGTGCCGCCCTCGATCCAGACCGAGGGCGTCCCGTAGGGCCCCGGGGAGAGCGGCGCGCCCGAGCGGGAGCGGACGTCGAGGCGCCCCAGGTCCTCCCAGCGCACGCCGTCGCGGGAGATCAGCCGGTGCGCGACGTCGTTCACGCCCTCCGCGAACATGTGGTACACGCCGTCCTGCTTCACGACGAACACGTCCTCGGTCCAGGCGCCGTCGAAGACAGGGTTCTTCGGGTGTCGCGTCCAGCGGATCCCGTCGGGCGAGGTGGCGAGGCCGAGCGACTTCGTCTCGCTCTTCCTCGAGTCGTAGCCCGTGTACCAGAGCTTCCAGCCGTCGTCCTCGCGCAGGATGAACCCGCGCTCGCGGATCTCGCGGTCCCAGGTGTCCTTCCCCGTTCCCTCGAAGAGTGGGTTGCGCCCGTCGGGCACCCAGTCCACGAGCTCCGGCGGGAACCGGTCGTCCGGTGGCGCCGACGCCGATCGACCGGTCGAAGCGGCAAAGGCGCCGCCGAGGACGAGCCCGGCCAGCCCGACCCGAAGCAGGGACGAGACGCCGCGAGCGGGGATCATGCCGGGACGATACCGCACTCCGCCGCCCGCGCGGGCGTCAGGCGGCGGAGAGGCTCGCCGCCTTCTCGGCCAGCCCTTGCAGGACGCGCGCGACGTCGGCCTCGGTCGTGCGCGGGTTCATGATCGCCACGCGCAGGACGCGCTGGCCGGCGAGCAGCGTCGTCGTGATCCAGCCGTCGCCCGAGCGGTTGTACTCCTCGCGCAACCTGAGGTTGAGGCGGTCCAGCCGGTCGCCTTCGAGCGGGCGGTCGCCGACGTAGCGGAAGCACAGGATGTTCGACTCCGGCTCGTGGAGCGCTTCGAAGTCGGCCCGGGCGACGACCGCGCTGTGGAATGCCCGAGCGGTCGCGCACAGCCGGTCGTACACAGCGCCGAGACCCTCCGCCCCGTAGCGCTGCAGGGCGACCCAGACCTTGACCGCGTCCAGCCGTCGCGAGCACTGGAAGCTGCGCACTCCCTGGTCCCAGCCCCGCGCCGCCTCGCGCGCGTGGAAGAGGTAGGGAGCCCGCTGGCTGAATCCGGCCTCGAGGTCGCGCTCGTCGCGGACGAGCACCACGCTGGCCGAGAGCGGCATCAGCATCATCTTGTGGGGATCCCAGGCGATCGAGCGGGCGCGCTCGATCCCGCGCAGCCGGCCGCGGTGGGTCTCCGAGAGAAGCGCGGAGGCACCGTGGGCGCCGTCCACGTGGAGCCACACCGCGTGCTGCTCGCACAACCGCCCGATCGCGTCGAGGTCGTCGAACGAGCCGGTCGCGGTCGAGCCCGCCGTCGCGACCACCGCCATGATCGGCCGCCCCCGGGCGCGCTGCCGGGCGAGCTCGGCCTCGAGCCCGGCCACGTCCATCCGGAAGCCGCGCGACGGGACCGCCACGGCGTTGTCGGTGCCGAGGCCCAGCTCGCCCACCGCCCTCGCCACCGCGTAGTGCGCGTGCTCGCCGTGCAGGACGACCGGGGGCCGGGCGCCGACGCCCCGCGTCCAGGCGTCCGGGAGCACGGCCGCGCGCGCGGCGAGCAGCGCGGCGAAGGTGGCCTCGGTGCCGCCCGAGGTGAACGTGCCACCCGCCTCCGGGCCGAGGCCGGCGAGGTCGCACATCCAGCGGACGACCCGCGTCTCCAGGAGAGTGCCGACCGGCGACATCTCCCAGACCGCGCCCGACTGGTTGAGCGCGGCGACGAGCGACTCCGTCCAGACCGCGGACGGCAGGGGCGCCGAGACCTGGTGCCCCATCGAGCGCGGGTGGCAGAGGTGGTTCGAGTCGGGGATCACGTCCCGGCGCAGCCTCTCGAGCACTTCCGCGATCGGCCGGCCCGACCGCGGGAGGGGCTCGTCGAAGCGGCGCGCCAGCTCGTCCGGGCCGTGCGCCGTCGAGACCCGCCCGTCGCCCGCGCGGGTCGAGGCGAAGTACTCGAGCGCGATCCGCGCGAACGCCTCGGCGACGGAGGCCTCGGCGTCCTGCTCGATGTCCGAAAAGACCGGGTGGAGCAAGGGCTGGAGGCGCGCCCCCGACCTACTTGCCGCCCTGGTACTTGAACGACACCTTCACCTTGGCCCGGTAGGCCTTGACCTTGCCGTTCTCGAGGTTCATGTCGAGGCTCACGACCTCGGCGACGCGCAGGTCGCGCAGGCTCTTCCCGGCCAGGTTGACGGCCGCCGCCGCCGCCTTCTCCCAGGATTCCGTGCTGGTCCCCACGAGTTCGATGACCTTGTAGACGCTCTCTGCCATGGATCGCCTCCGCGGCCATGCTACCGCGGGGACACCGTGGGCAGGAAACCCTCCATCACCCAGTGCTGGTAGGAGGCCTTGACCTGGCCTTCGCCCGCGCCCCCGGTGGCGAAGATCTTCGTGCCGCCCGGGTGCCAGGTCACGTCGCTCAAGAGCGGGTGGCTGGCGGGCGCCACGGCCGCCCTTCGTGGGGCGCCTCCGGACACCGGTACCACCCAGAGCTCGGACCGGGATCCAGGCCTCGCCGGCACCTCGCGTTGCAGGTAGCCGACCAGGCGACCGTCGGGCGACCAGGCGATGCCGCTCCACCAGGCCGTTCCCCCGAGCGCGGTACCCGCGGGCGCCTCGACGAGAGTCCTGGGGGCACCGTCGACCGGGGAGAGGACCTGCAGCCGGCGCGTATCGGAGAACGCGATCCCGCGAGCGTCGGGCGACCACGCCGGACCGCTCACCTGGCTGCCCTCGGGGAACGTGGCGAGCGTCGCGGTCGTCCCGTCCGCGAGCGTCAGGAGCCTGAGGTCCTGCCCCTGGCGGTAGGCGACGCGCCGGCCGTCGGGGGAGGGCCACGTCCAGTAGGAGGTCGGCACGTCGGCCACGTGCTCGACCTGCCGGCCGTCGGGCTCCAGGTTGTAGATCTCGACCTTGTCGGCGCCCGCCAGTCTTCCGAACATGAGCTTTCGGGCCACGGGCAACCACTGGAGGTTGACGAACGCACCCTGGTGCTCGCGTCCCAGCCGCTCGCCCAGGTGGAGCGGCGTGATCCGGCGGGTGTCCAGCGATACGCGGAAGATACCGGCCTGCCCGTCCGGGGGGACGAAGCCCGGGAAGAGGACCGCGGTGCCGTCGGGGGACCACTCGACGTTCGCGGCGTAGTAACCGTTCACGGGGATCTCTTCCTCGCTCTTCCCGTCGAGCGAGCCGACGAAGATGCCGGGCTTCCGCACCTGTCCCTTGCGCGACGTGTAGGCGAGGCGCGATCCGTCGGGCGACCACCGGGGACAGAAGTGATCCGTCGGGTATTTCGCGTACGCCGCGGGCTCGCCTCGCGCCTCGCCGGTCGATCGGTCGACGTCCAGTACGAAGAGATCGACGGGCGTCCCTTCGCCGGTGACGATCATCGTGAGCTGGCCGGCGGCCGTGAAGCCGGTGAGCACCGCGCTCCGGCCCAGGTCCTGCTTGACCCGGAGCGGTGTGCCCCGGGGCCGGCCGTCGCGCATCGGGACCGCCCAGAGGTCCTGCGTCTGCATGCGGTCGCTGGTGAAGACCAGGTAAGCCCCGTCGGGTGACCAGAAGCCGGGGGACACCCTCGCGCCCGGCTCCGTCACGGGGGTCTCCTGCTCGCCGTCGCTCGCCCACACGCAGACGTGGCTCATGCCCCCCTCGCTGCGCAGCCCGGCGACGAACCGGCCGTCGGGAGACAGGCGGGCCCAGTCCTCGAGCTCACCGCGGTTCCCGGAGACGACGACGCGGGGCTCGCCGCCTTCGGCCGGGACGAGGACGAGGCGGGTGGTCCTCGCCGTTTCGTCGACGAGGGCGGCGAGGATGAAGCGGCCGTCGCGTGCCCAGTCCAGCGGCTTCACGACCACGCCTGGGTCGGGAGAGGTCCACAGGGATCGGGGCTCTGCTCCGTCCGAGCCCACCACGCGGAGCTCCCTCCTCTGGTGCGTGTAGATGACCCGGGTGCCGTCCGGCGACCACCGGAAGAGGCTGAAGCCGCCTTCCCCGAAGCCGCCCACCACCGTCTCCTCACGCCCCGAGGAGAGATCCAGCGCCGTGAGATCGGCCGGACGCCCGGCGCCCGGCGGGCGCACATACAGGACCCTCTGGCCGTCGGGAGAGAGCTGGGCGAAGGGTGTGGCCTCGAGCTCCGGCCGTCCGAGCTCTCGAAGCACCATGCCGGGGCCCTGCGCGCCCGGGACCTCGCGGGCGAGAACGGCACCGCCGCCGGCGGTTCCGAGAGCGAGCACCACCGCCACGACGAGCCCCGCGGCCGCGGCGGCGCGGTGCCAGGGCGAGGGGCGGGACATTTCGGGCGGGAGCTCCCGGCGGGCCTTCCAGGCCTCGATCTCGGCGGGGTAGGCGAACACGCTGCTGCGCAACCGGTGCCTCAGGCGGCGGACGGGCAGGCCCTCGGACTTCTCCCAGCGGATGACGGTGCGGATGTCCCGCTTGAGGTAGGCGGCAATCTCCTTCCAGGACTGGAGGGCGGGCTCGTCGGGACGATCGGCTTCGCGCGGCATCGTGACCTCCCGGGGATGGCGTGGCGCCGTGGGAGGTGCCTCTCCGGCGTCTCGAGGCCATGTTGAGCCGCCGGGCACACCTGCGCAATCGGCGTTTGGTGACACGGGGGGCGCGCCAGCTGTTTTCGCTCGCCTTTCGGAGCGCGCGCCCCTCAGGCGACTCCCCTACCTCGTCCGGGTGGCGGCGCCGCTGCGGGGCACGGCCACGAACCGGGCGAGGAGCTTGCCCTCCGCGTCGCGCAGCTGGAGCTCGGGACCGAGCATCCGGTAGCCGGTCGCCTTCCCGAGCGCCTCGCGGAACTGCCGGTCGCGGCTGCCGATGTCGGGGCAGGCCATCATCGTTCCGGCGAGCTTGTCGAACTTGAGCCGGGTCTCGTCGATCTCGTAGCCCCCGACCATCCCGTTGCACCCGTCCGCCCCCGTGACCCGCTTCGGGTCCGCGCCGAAGACGAGGTGGACCTCGCGCGCCTGCGGCTTCCCGCCCGGTGGCACGGGGGCGCCGTCGAGCTCGGTCAGCCTCCAGTAGGTCCCCTCGAGGGGGACGGCCGCGAAGCGGGGTGGGCACGACTCGCCCGGGCGCAAGTCGGAGAAACGCTCGACGACGAGCGTCGGCTTCGGCGGGCCTTCCACGTTGACTCGGCTGACGATCCGGCCCTCGACGACGGCAAGGACAGCTTGCCCTGGCCGAAGGGCCCGGGCCTCGCCGGGCTTCTCTCGCTTCGCCGTGTAGGCGGTCTCGAGGGCCTTGTACTCTCCCTCCATCGCCACCGGCATCTTGCGGCGGGTCCGGCACTCCTCGAACACCGCGGCGTCGGCCCTGTAGGTGAAGAGGCCCTGGAGCGCGAGCCTCGGCTCGACGGGGGCCGGGGAGGCGACGCGCGCGAGGTCGAGGTTCGCCGCGGACGTGATGGAGTCGCCCTTCGTGTCGAGCTGGGTCAGGCGGTCGTCGGTCGCGATCGCGAAGTAGCGCGCTCCCGCCCGGCTGCCCTCGAGGGCGAGCGTCTTCCCGTCCGCGGAGACGACGCACGAGCCGATCTCGTCGACGAGGCCTTCCGGCTTGTCCTCGTACGCGGTCCGGAGCTGGTATGTCTGGTCGGACGAGACCGTCAGGCTGTAATGGATGCCCGGGCAGTCGGCGCACGGCAGGAGGCCCTCGAACGTCCCCGTCGGGGCCGCGGGCGGCGGCACTCGCTCGAGCACCAGCTCGACCGTCGTGCCCGCTCCCCGCGTGAGGACGGGCACGACCGCGTCGGTCGTCCACTTCATTGTGGCGCCGGCCCACAGCGTGGCGCGGACCGCGTAGCGGCGGCTCGGCTGGATGCGGGCCGGGTCGTACGGGATGCGGACCGCGTAGGGGGGCGCGCCGGCCGGCGAGAGCCGCTGGCGGGCGACGACGGTCGCGGCCGCATCCGCCCGCGACACGTCCTCGAGAGTGGCCTCGAAGACGGCGCCGCGGGGCAGCACGATCCGCTCGCGGTACGACGCCGTGCCGGTGATCAAGCTCGCCCCGGGCGCGGCCGCGGCCGCGAGCATCAGGACGAGCGAGCCGGGGAGGGACATGGAGCCTCCGATCAGTGGCCGGCAGGGGCCGGAGAGAGCGCCCGAAAGGCGCGTCCGATCGCCTCGATCTTCTCCGGCTGCTTCCGCAGGCCGCCCCAGGCGAAGACCATCACGCCGGTGGCCGGGCGGCGCGAGCCGTGGTCGAGGACGGCGGGGACCTGCTCGAGCGGTACGGTCTCGCCCCAGTCGGAGATCTGCACGATGGGCCAGATGCGGTGGCGCTCCCCCGGCCGGCCCTCGATCCCGAGGGCACGCCCGAGCCAGGCGACCTGGCGCGAGATCCACTCCGGGTCGGCGGCGTGGCCGAAGCGGGCGTGGTACGGCATCGGGCTGAACACGTCGAAGTGCGCCGCCTGCGCCCGCAGGTCGATCGCGAGCTTCTCGAGGCGCGCGCCGCCGTGATCCTCGTCGCTCCAGGGGTTGTGGAACGTCCCGAGAAGGGCGCGGGGGCGCGTCTCGTCGCGGATCTCCCGGAACTCCCGGACCCAGTCGGTGAGAAGGTCGCAGCGCCATCGGACCCACGTCTTGCGGTGAGTCGAGAGCAACAACCGAGCGCGCTCCGCCGCCGACGCTTCCGGCAGCTTCGTGCCGGTCTCCCCCTGGAAGCGGCTCAGGCACCGCTCGCAGAAGCAGGTGTCCGGCATGTTCGGCTCCGCCTGCTCCCAGCTGGCGTGGGCGTGGTGGTAGTCGAGCCACACGCCGTCCACGTCGAAGTCCCGGAGCAGCTGCCGGAAGGCGTCCATCCGGCTCTTCCGGTAGGCCTCGTGGGAGGGGCAGATCCCCTGCCAACCGTCGGGAGGCGGCGAGACCTGGCCGTCCGACCCGACGGGGGCGGCCTCGGGGTGCTCCTTCAGGTACTCGGCGACGTGGAGGGTGTTGAACTCGGCGAAGGCGCGGACGCCCTGCGCGCGCAGGAGGGCCATCCGCTCGGGCGTCACGCTGCCCGATCCCAGCCAGACGGCGTCCACCCCGAACTCCCGCAGGCCGCGGCCCGAGTCGAGGATCTCCTGCGGCACTCCCCCGTAGATCGCGCGCACGGCGACCCACGGGCGCGCCTCGCCCGCTCCGGCGCCGACGACGGCCGGCAGGGCGAGCAGCACGACGGTGGCCCCGCGGGCGATCGGGCTCGTGCTGCGGCCGGAACCGCGGCCGGCTTCGTGCGGCGTTCGTCGGGACATGCGCGCGATTCTAGGCGGTTTGCCGGGCGGCCGCCCTCTCGAGGCGCAGGCGGCGCCGCACATCCCAGGTGAGGAGGGCCACCGCTCGCCGAGCACGAGGACGCCGAGAAGGACGTTGACGAGCGGGTTGATGAAGTAGCCCAGGCTCGCCTCGACCACGTGGTCGTGGACGACCGCCCACACGTAGAGCAGCCAGTTGAGGCCGATGAGGACGGCGCTCCCCGCCGCCATGGCCACGAACCCCCAGGCCGTGCGGTGGGCGACGACCTCGAGCGCCGGCACCGAGGCCAGCTGCTTCCAGTACAGGGGAAACAGCCCCCACAGGAGGAAGGCGGCCACGGCAGCCACCGTCCCGGCCTGCGGCGAGGTCCTGCTCGTCACCGGGCCATCATAGAATCCCTCCGTCCCGGGCACGAAGGTCAACACGGGCGGGCCCCACGCGGCCACGGAGGGAACATGAGCAACAGCCGGAAGACCTGGTGGCTGCTCGGAGGCTGCGGGTGCGTGCTCGTCGCGGCCCTGGTGTGCGGCGCCGCCCTCCTCTGGTACCTGTGGCCCTCCCCGGCCCCGGCGCGCAAGCCCTCCGCGGAGGTGGGCCGGGAGGGGCCAGCGCGCCATGCCCCGCCGTTCTTCGCCGAGGAGAACCGCCAGGTGCCGACCGCAGGGAACACCGTCTACAGCGGGCGGCTCGAGCCCGGTCGAGACGCCACCATCCGCTGCGACTCCACCCTCGGCCTGACCGTGCCCGCCGGCACTTTCGCCGGCCCCCAGCCGGTCACCGTCAGGACCGCCACGGTGAAGGGCCGCGGCCCCCGGACCATTGCCGCCTCACTCGCCACGTACGAGGTCACGATCGGCGCCGGCGGACCGTTGTCGCGCCCCGTCACCCTGACGTTCACCCACGCCCCCGTGGCCGAGGCGGATCGGCTCACCGCCGGGCGGTGGGACGCGGAGAAGGAGGTCTGGGTGCCCCTGCGCCTCACCCGACGCTCCGCGATCACGAGCGTCGTCGAGACCGATCACCTCTCCTACTTCACCCTCGACTACTGGGGTCTCAACGGATGGCAGGCCCGGCAGAGCGCGGACAAGCGCGTGACCGTCTACGTGAGCACGAGCGGCGTCCCCGATCCGTATCCGCTCTTCGCCCGGGCCGACGGTTCCGGCGGGAAGCAGGTGGACCGCTTCACCCGCGCCCTCGACGAGGGCGGCTACACCGATCCGTCGCAGCCCAGGCCCCAGCGCTACCTGAACGACGCGGCACGGCGCGCGCTGTACGCCCAGGTCGTGGCGGAGATGGTCGCACGCATCCGCTCGGTCTATGGCAGCGGCGAGTACGGGGCGCCGGAAACCCTCTCCGTCTACGTGTCCGACGCGTTCTCGAATCCCGTCTTCCGGCCGGCCTTGTCCGGAGCCTACGTCGGCCTGCCGGCCACGGGTCCGAAGGCCGCCCCCTCGCCCGAGGAGCTGGCCTTCGACCTGGCGCACGAGATCTTCCACGCCTGCCAGTACCGGTCGCTCTGCGACACGGGGGGCCTGACCGCCAAGTGGATGGAGGCGGCCATGTGGCTCATGGACGCCTCGGCGGAGTACGCCGCGGGGCGGGTGGCGTGGGCGGACCTGGGTACGCGCCCGTTTGCGGAGGAGGGCGTGGTCGTCGACGGCGCCGCCCTGCGGGAGAAGATGGGCGACAAATTGAAGCGCGACTTCGTCGAGCGGCAGCTCACCACCCTCGCCTCGGAGCACGCCTACGAGAGCGCGCACTTCCTGGAGTACATGTTCGAGAGGACGCGGGCGCTGGCCGGGCTCCCCACGCTGTGGCACCTGACGCTGAAGGCGGGCACCCTCGATCGGAGCGAGCAGATCCTCGGGGCCTACGGCCGGATGGGCGAGCTCCCGATCGAGGAGATCTGGTCGGACTTCGTGTCCTTCCTGCTCCTCGACGCGGCAAGCCCGGCGCAGGACGCCCTGCGGGCCCCGCGTCCCCTGGACTCGAACGCCCCGGCCTGGAGCGGCCCGCTCTCGCTCCCGACCCCCTACACGGGCGCCTACGAGAGCTTCGCCCTCGGCGCGATGCCGGGCGGTCTTCCGACCGGGTCCTTGCGGCTGACCGTGACGAGCCCGCAGCGCGGAGCGCACGTTGTCGTCTACCGCGGGGAAGCGCCTCGCGAGAGCGACGTCCCGGCCGATCGCGCCTACGTGGCGCGTGAGACGAAGGTCCTCGCCGTGCCCGTGAAGGCGGGAGAGACGGTCTACGTCGTCGCCGCGAGCGGGACGGACGCGGCTCCAGGGCTGACGCTGCAAGCCGAGCTGACCGCGCTCGGGGTCACGGCGACCCCGTTGCGCGGCAGCGCGTTCCGCCTGCAGGTGCAGGGGGCTGCCGTCTCCGGGGGGCAGGGGGCCTACCGCTGGGAGACCGGCGATCCGGGTGCCCCGGGGGCGATCGAGACGCGGAAGGACACGCTCGAGCACACCTACACGAGGCCCGGGCAGCACGAGGTGCGGGTGACGCTCCTCGAGAAGGGCCAGCCCGCCGGGGAGGCGATCGGCCAGGTGACCGTTCCGTCCGCGCTCAAGATCACGATCCTCAACGCCAACACGAAACGGCCGCTGGGCGGCGTGAGCGTGCAGCTGCAGTACGAGGGGAAGACGAGCCGCTGGAGCACCGACCCCTCGGGCGTGGGGCAGGCCGACGGTCTGCCACCGCGGGCGGTCTCGTTCACCCTGGAGGCCTCGGCCGACGGCTACGAGACGTACCGCAGGACTTCGGCGATCGATCTCTCCCGCGAGCTCCTCGTCAAGCGGAGCGTCATGCTGACACCGCGGCCGACGCCTGTGGTCACTCCCTGGCCGCGGCCGACGGCCCCGCCGCCCATACCGGCGCCGGAGCCCCCCCCCACGCCAGTGCCGACACCGGCGCCCACGCCGAAACCCACGCCAGAGGCCCCGAGCCCCGAAGCCTGCATGGCCAGGTACCGGCCGCGCCTGGAGGAGGTGCGCGCGCACAACCGCGCCCAGGATCCGACCAGGGACGTGGCCACCAAGACCATGAACGTCGACGCCGGGTGCGGCTCCGCCTACGGCGCCTGCCTCGCCGCCGCGCAAGAGCGGGGCCGGACCTGCGCGCCGGACCCGGACCGCACCTTCACGCAGTGCCAGATCAGGGAGAGACGCGAGTCCATTCAGTGCGCCAACGACGAGATCGACTGCAGCGAGCGAGCGCTCGCTGCGAGATGCGGAGGGAAGTGACCCCGCAGCCCTGGCGTCGCTGAGCCGCGCCGGCACCAAAGCTGCATCCTCCCCGTCCGAGGCCCACGGCCGTCCGATGTCCGGACGAGGTCGCCAAAACGCTCGATCGTCGCGACCGGCCGAGGGGCGAGGAGGAGTCATGAGGACGCCCGGTGGGTCGCTCCTGGTCGTCGCGTCGATGCTGCTGGCCGGCCTGCCCGGCGCGGCCGAGGCGGCAGCCGACAAGCCGAAGGAGGAGAAGGCCGAGGGATACGCCGAGTGGGTGCGCGGCGGCTGCCTGCTGGTCGACGCCCAGCGCGTCTGCGCCACGCCCGCCACGAAGTTCAAGGGCGACGGCGGCGCGGTCCGCTTCGACCAGATCCCGTTCGGCTACGAGGTGAAGGCGAAGGGCGTGCGGCGGGCCGACGGGGCCATCGAGGCGCGCGAGGTGGAGGCCAAGCCGAACGGCATGGCGATGTTCGAGGACCAGGTGCTGGCCGTCACGAACGCCCACGAGGAGGCCTACCGCAAGGTCGGGCACATGTTCGAGGCGGTCGACGAGCAGACCGCCAAGGACCTGGGCAAGCTGTACACCTCGGGGCCGATGGTCGACCGGGTCACGAGGATCACCCGCCAGCTCCTGCCCCCCTACCTCGAGCCCGAGCGCGTGCGCGTCTACGTCGTGGACAACCCCGAGTGGAACGCGATGGCGATGGGCAACTACTCGATCTACGTGTTCAGCGGCCTTCTCCTCGACATGGACGACGACGAGGTGGCGATCGTGCTCGGGCACGAGCTGGTGCACGCCTCGCACGAGCACACGCGCCGCGAGTTCAAGAAGCAGATGTGGATCCAGCTGGCCGCTCTCGGCCTCGCCGCGGCCACGGAGAGCGTGAAGGACGACAATGCGAAGCAGGTTCTCGCCCTCGTCGGCCAGTTCGGCTCCCTCGCGTGGCAGAACGGGTACGGCCGCTCGCTCGAGGACCAGGCCGACCGCGTCGGCCTGCGCTACGCCTACGAGGCCGGCTTCGACATCACCAAGGGCCCGCGCCTGTGGCAGCGCTTCGCCCGCAAGTACGGGGACTCCAGCAAGGTCCAGAACTTCTTCTTCAGCAACCACTCGCTGTCGTCGGCGCGCGCCGCGAAGCTCGAGCGGGAGCTGGCGCTCAACTACCCGGACGGCCCGCTGCGTGCCCAGGGCCGGCCGAAGGCGACGCGCGTCGCGGCCGGGCCGGGCCCCGGGGGCCCCTCCCCCGCCGACGCCCCCCCCGCGGTGGCGGACGCCACGGGGCCGGGCCCGGCGTTTCTCGCTACCCCCTCGCGGGCCGCGGCCACGCCCGCGTCCGGCCAGCGGAAGGAGCTTCGGGTGGGCATGACGCCGGCCGAGGTCGAGGCGATGCTGGGTCGCCCGGAGGCCGAGATCGTGTTCGGCGGGAAGACACAGTGGACCTACTCGAGCGTGTCGGTCGTCTTCCAGGGAGGCAAGGTCAGCGACGTGCGTTTCTGACGGAGGCGATTGTCCCGACACCATCGGACACCGTGCCCGGGCGGCCCGGGCCGGGCACGGTGCTCGCGTTCCGGGCCATTCGAAGGAGAGATGGCCTCATGAAGAAGCTGCTGCTCGCCGTCGTGGCCGTGGTCACCCTCGTGGCGCTCGCCCCCGCTCCCGTCTTCGCCGAGAGCTGCGAGGCGAGGGTCGTCTACGGGTCCGGCGCCATCCAGGCCCAGCTCGAGCCGTGCACCTTCACGGTGCCGGCCGGCAAGACGGCCGTCAACCTGTCCTGCGAGCGTCACAACCCGAAGTCGGGCTGGTCGTCGACGGCCCTCTGCAAGGTCTACTCCGTGACCGAGAAGCGGGACATGGTGGACGGCGCGGGCAACCCCCTCACGAGCCTCCCCGCGGGCAAGTACCGCTTCGCGGTGGGCGGCGAGCCGGGCGCCTCCGGCGTCTTCCGCTACACCCTGCAGTAGGCGGGATGACCGCTCGGGCGGGCACGGCGAGGTCGCGGCCGCGCCGCATTGCGGCGGCCGACGCCGTGCCCGTCCTGCTCGCGGCCGTGCTCCCGGCCCTTGCTGGGTGTCGCTTCGCCGGAGCGCCTCCCGCCCCCTGCCCGGCCCAGGGCCTCACGGTCGTCGTGCACGCCTCGAGCCACTCACTGTTCCTGTGTCGGGACGGGCGGTTGGAGGCGCGGTATCACGTGGCCCTCGGCCGAGGGGGGATGGACAAGGCCCGGGAGGGGGACGAGCGCACGCCGACCGGGCGCTACCCGCTCGGTGCGCCCCGGCCGTCCCCGTCCTTCCACCGCTTCCTCCCGGTCGGCTACCCCACGGCCGCGCAGAGAACCGAGGGCCGGACGGGCGGCGCCATAGGGATCCACGGCCCGGACCGGCGGGCCCGTCTCCTCGGAGTGCTCACCACCTGGGTCGACTGGACGGCCGGGTGCATAGCGGTGGGGTCCGACGCGGACATCGACCGCATCGCGGAGTGGACCGTCGCCGCGGGGGCGTCCTCGATCGTCATCGAGTGACGCGTGACTTCCGGCCCGCTCGTCGGTAGAGTGGGACCCGCTTCAATCCAGACAGTGACGGGGACTCATCGGCCCCGAGGAGGAGTGCGGATGGCTCGCTACGTCGACGGCTTCGTCCTGCCGATCCCGAGGAAGAACGTGCCGGCCTACCGGCGTCTCGCCCGCAAGGCGGCGAAGGCCTGGCGCGAGCACGGGGCGCTGGAGTACCGCGAGTGCATCGGCGACGACCTGGCGGTGAAGGGGGTGGTGCCCTTCCCGCGCCCGATCCGCTGCCGGCCCGGCGAGACGGTGGTCTTCGCCTGGATCGTCTACCGCTCGCGCGCCGACCGCGACCGGATCAACGCCCGGGTGATGAAGGACCCACGCTTCGCGAACATGGACCCGAAGTCGATGCCGTTCGACGTGAAGCGCATGGTCTACGGCGGGTTCAAGGTCCTCGTCGAGGCCTGAGGCGGCCTTCCGGGGGCCGGGCCCGTCCGGGGACGGCTCGCTTTCCGGCTCGCTTCTTCGCCGCGGGGGTGGCCGGCTCATCGTCCTCTTCGAGGTCGGCCTCGACGCCCTCCCAGCCCTGGGGGAGCGCCTCGCCGCGCGCCTCGAAGAGGAAGCGCGAGGGCACGGCGGCGGCCCGGTGGCCGTACTTCGCGCGCTCGGCGGCGAAGCTCATCGTCAGGGTCGTCATCGCGCGCGTGATGCCGACGTAGGCGAGGCGCCGCTCCTCCTCGATCCCTCCCTCCGCCACCGCCCGCGCGTGGGGCAGCAGCCCCTCCTCCATGCCGACGAGGAAGACGTGCGGGAACTCCAGGCCCTTGGCCGCGTGGAGGGTCATGAGGGTGACCGCGTCGGCGCGGGTCTCGGGCTTCTCCGTCGGCTCGTCGTCGCCGGTCTGCAGCGCCAGCTCTTCGAGGAAGCCGTGCAGGCTCGGCTCCGCGGCGCGGCGCACGTGGTTCTCGGCGAAGTTGAGGATCTCCTCCACCCCCGCCCACCGCGCCTCGCGGGCCATCGGGTCCGGGTAGAGCCGCCGCACCTCCTCCCGGTAGCCCACCGCATCCAGGAAGCGCTGCAGGCGGAAGACGAGCTGGTGGCCCGCCTCGGCCAGCTCCGCGCCGTCGATCGCCCGGCGCAGCGCGCGATAGCCAAGGGCCGCGGCCGGGGCCAACCCCTCGATCTCCCCCGCGCGCTCGAAGGCCTCGCTCGCGCCGATGCCGTGGCGCGTGGCGAAGTCGAGCACCTTGTCGAGGCTCGCCTTGCCCACGCCGCGGGGCGGCGTGTTGACGACCCGGAGGAGGGACGTCTCGTCGTGCGGGTTCTCCGCCAGCTTGAGGTAGGCGACGACGTCGCGCACCTCCTTGCGGTCGAAGAAGGACATCCCGCCCACCACCACGTAGGGGATCCCGTTCGCGCGCAGCTCCGCCTCGAACGAGCGGAACTGCACCTGGGTGCGGCAGAGGACGGCGAAGTCGGCCGGCCGCGCTTCCTCGAGCCGCAGCAGCTGGCGGATCTCCCTCACCACGTGCTGCGCCTCGGCGGTCTCGTCCTTGAGGCGCACCAGGCGCACGGGCTCGCCGTCCCCCCGCGACGACTCGAGTGCTTTCTCGTGGCGCGAGGCGTTGTGGCGGATCACCGCGTTGGCGGCTTCGAGGATGGGGCGGGTCGAGCGGTAGTTCGTCTGCAGGCGGACGACCTTCGCCCCCTCGAAGTCGCGGGGGAAGCCGAGGATCTTGCGGACGTCGGCCCCGCGCCAGCCGTAGATCGACTGGTCGTCGTCGCCCACCACGCAGACGTTGCGGTGCTTCCCCGCGATCTCCCGGACGATCTCGTACTGCGGGTGGTTCGTGTCCTGGTACTCGTCCACGAGCACGTGGCGGTAGCGCTCGCGGTAGTGGTCCCGGACCTTCTCGTGCTCGCGCAGGAGCCGCACGGTCTCCAGGAGGAGGTCGTCGAAGTCGAGTGAGCGCGTGCGGGCGAGGAACTCCCGGTAACGCTGCCAGACCGAGCCGACGAGCTGGTCGCGGGCTCCGGTCCCGTTCTCCAGGAAGGCTTCCGGCGTCTCCATCCGGTTCTTGGCGAGCGAGATCCGCGCGAGGACGGCCGAGGGGTGCATCGCCGTCTCGTGCACGCGCAGCTCGCGCATCGCGGACTTCACCGCGCTCAGCTGGTCGGAGGCGTCGCATATCGCGAAGCGCTTCGGCAGCCCGAGGACGTGGGCGTGCTCGCGCAGGACCCGCGCGCAGAACGCGTGGAAGGTGCCGACCGTGACCTCCTTCGCCCGCTCCCCCGCGAGCCGGGCCACGCGCTCCTTCATCTCGCCGGCCGCCTTGTTGGTGAAGGTGACGGCGAGGATGTTCCGCGGGTCCGCCCCGAGGGCGAGGAGGTGGGCGATGCGGGTCGTGATGACGCGGGTCTTCCCGGTGCCGGCCCCGGCGAGGACGAGGAGCGGCCCTTCGACGGTCTCGACCGCCTCGCGCTGCGAGGGGTTGAGCGACGCGAGCAGTGGGCTCTCGGCCCGGGGAGCGCGGCCGCGGGCCGCGGAGGAGGAGTGCACCTTGCGAGGCAAAGGCGCCTCTTATACCACGGGGCGCCCTCGCCGGGAGCCGCTCGGTTAGCATGGGACCCATGCTCTTCCCCGGGACCGCCCTCGCCGCGCGCGTCGAGCGGGCGGAGTGCCGGCTGCTGGCCGACAGCGCCGGGGCGGCCGCGCGCCGGCACCCCGGCACCGGGGTCTTCGCGACGCCGCTCGCCGGGGGCGTCGCCACGTTCACCGCCCCGGGGTCCCCGCTCAACAAGGTCGCGGGCCTGGGGTTCGACGGGCCGATCGAGGAGGGTGCGCTCGGCGCGGCGGAGCGGGCCTTCGCCGAGAGGAACACGCCGGTGCAGGCCGAGATCTCGAGCCTCGCCGACCCGGCGGTCGTCCGGCTTCTCGCCGCGCGCGGGTACCGCCTGCAGGGGTTCGAGAACGTCCTCGGGCGGAGCCTGCCCACCGGACCGGCTGCACCGCGCGCGGAGGGCGTCGAGATCGTCCCGAGCCCCCTCGAGGAGCTGCCGGCCTGGCTCGACGTCGTGGTCACCGGCTTCGCCAGCCCCGACGCCCAGGGTGTCGTCTCCGACGAGTCGTACCCGCGCGACCTCCTGGAGAGCGTCATGGCCGACATGGCCTCGGCCGACGGCTTCTCGCGCTACGTCGCCCGGCGCGACGGCGTCCCCGCCGGCGGGGCCAGCCTGCGTCTCTCGGAGGGCGTCGCCCACCTGTGCGGGGCGGCGACGCTGCCCGCGCACCGGCGCCGCGGCGTGCAGAGCGCGCTCCTTGCCGCACGGCTCGGCATCGCCGCCGCGGCCGGCTGCGACGTCGCGGTCGTCATCACCCAGCCCGGATCGAAGTCCCACGAGAACGTCCAGCGCCAGGGCTTCGAGCTGCTCTACACGCGGGCGATCCTGGTCCGCACTCCGTGAGGCCCCGGTGAAGGTCCACCTCGTCGACGGCACGTACGAGCTGTTCCGCGCGTTCTTCGGCGTCCCGCCGGCGCGCGACGCCGACGGCCGGCCCGTCAACGCCGTCCGCGGCCTCCTCGCGACCCTCCTCTCCCTCCTGCGCGAGCCCGGCGTGACCCACGTGGCCTGCGGCTTCGACCACGTCATCGAGTCCTTCCGCAACGGGCTTTTCGCCGGCTACAAGACGGGCGAGGGGGTCGCCCCCGACCTCCTCGCGCAGTTCGAGCCGGCGGAGCGGGCGGCGGCCGCGCTGGGGATCGTCGTGTGGCCGATGGTCGAGTTCGAGACCGACGACGCCCTCGCCACCGCGGCCGCTCGCTTCCGCGAGGACCCCGGCGTCGAGCAGGTCGTGATCTGCTCGCCGGACAAGGACCTGTCGCAGTGCGTGATCGGCACGAGGGTCATCTGCCGCGACCGCCTCCGCGGCACCGACCGCGACGAGGCCGGTGTCGTGGCGCGGTTCGGTGTCCTGCCCTCGTCGATACCGGACTGGCTGGCCCTCGTCGGCGACAGCGCCGACGGGATCCCCGGCGTCCCGGGCTGGGGCGAGAAGTCGGCGTCGGTGGTGCTCGCCCGCTACGAGAAGCTGGAGGCGATTCCCGACGACCCCGCGCGTTGGGACGTCGCGGTGCGCGGCCGCGACCGTCTCGCCGGGTCGCTCCGCGCCCATCCCGAAGAGGCGCGGCTCTACCGCACGCTCGCCACGCTCCGGACCGACGTTCCCCTCGCGGAGGGTCTCTCCGCGCTCGAGTGGCGGGGGGCGCGGCGGCGGGAGCTCGAGGCGCTGTGCCGGCAGATCGGCGCCGAGGAGCTCGTCGGTCGCGTCGCGCGCTGGCGCGAAGGCTGAGGGGAGGTTCCGGAATCCGGGCTCACGGCCGCAGGGAGGCAGCGTAGGCCGCGAGCGAGAGCATGTCGACGACCGCGAGCTTATCGACGGTCGGCTTCATCAGGGCGCTTCCCGTTCCCGCTCGAGCGCCATGCTTGAAGTCGTACAGCTGGCGGACGAAGTAGCTCGGTGAGCGCCCCGCGATTCCAGGAATCGGCCCGAGCCCCTTCAGGTCGGGCCCGTGACAGGTTCCGCACTGGACCGTGTTGCCGCCACCCCCACCGGCCGCCAGAGCCTGACCCTTCCGGATGCTGCCGACCGGGACGTAGGCGATGAAGCGAGACCGCGCGTCGCGACTGACGAACCGTTCCAGGTCTTCCGGGATCTCGATGATCCGTTGGCCGATGGGCTCCTTGCCCCCGCCTTCCATTGCCGCCAGGTGCCATCCGGCGACGCGAGTCCTGGGCACGGTGTCGGTTTCGACGACCCGGATGATCGCTCTCGGGCTCAGGGCCGAGAAGTAGGCGGCGGCGGCTTCGACCTCGGCGTCGGTGGCGGCTCTGGAGAGCGAAGCCATGAGCTGCGGCGGGACCCTTTCCGGCACCGAGCTCCTCCGGGCACCGCTCTTGAAGTCGGCCATCTGCTGGATGATGTAAGGCTCTGGAAGACCCGCGAGGCTGGAGTTCTCCGGGCCACCGGGCCCGTCCGCGCGATGACACATCCCGCAGGCAAACACGTCTGGCCTCCTTCCGCGCGAAACGACCGCGGGCATGGGAGGGTGGTCGCCCGGATGCCAGTCCGGCGCGAAGAACAGGTCGCGCAGCTGGGTCAGCGTGAACGCCGCATCGCTGTCCGGAACCCGCCGCAAGGTGCCGTCGTCGGGCGGAGGGTCGACCCCCGGGGGGTCCACGGCGTACGCCCACGCCGGCGGACCCTCGTCACTCCGTGCCGCCGGCTCGGTGGCCGCCACGGTCGCCAGGGAGAGCAGCACGACGAGTAGTCGGGCGCCGCCTGCCTTCATTTTCAGCCGCATCTCGAGTGGCGTGCTTATACCACGGCGGGCGGGACGCGCATGCCCTCTCGCGTCCGCTAAGATGCGCGCGGAGCGGAGGGAGCGATGCGGACGGCCCTGATCGTGTTCGCGGCCCTGGCGACCACGGTCGCCGGCGCGCTGCTGGTCGCGGACCAGCGCTGGCGCGCGGGGACCGCCGCGGTGGTCGCCCGCCTGAACGCCGGGCCGGCCGGAGGGGAACCCGCGACGTTCTCGGAGGCCGAGCTCGGCCCCCTCCCCGGTCCCGTCGCCCGCTACCTGCGCGCGGCGATTCGCAGCGGCCAGCCGGTTCCCGGGCGCGTCCTCATCGAGTGGGAGGGCGACTTCCTCGTGCGCCCCCCGGACGGCTGGGGCCCGTTCACGGCGACCCAGCAGGTCGCGACCCGACCCGGCGGCTTCGTCTGGGACGCACGCATCCGGATGGCGCCCGGGATGAGCGTCCGCGTGCGCGACAGCTTCGTCCACGGCACGGGCTCCATGCGGGCGAAGGCGCTCGGGCTTTTCACCGTGGTCGCGGTCGAAGGGACGCCGGAGATCGCGACCGCCGCGCTACAGCGTTGGCTGGCCGAGGCGGTCTGGTACCCGGCCGCGCTGCTGCCGAGCCAGGGCACCCAGTGGACGCCGCTCGACGCGACGAGCGCGCGGGCGACGGCGCGGGTGGCGGGGGTCACGGCCTCGATCGACTACCACTTCGGCGAGGACGGCCTCGTCGAGCGCGTGTACGCCGCGCAGCGCGGGCGCGACGTGAACGGCCGCTCGGTGCCGACGCCGTGGGAAGCCCGGCTGGGATCGTGGGGCGAGCGCGGGGGCATGCGCGTGCCGCTCGCCGGCGAGGTCGCGTGGCTGCTGCCGGAGGGCCGCCAGGCCTACTGGCGCGGGAGGCTCGCCGGGATCGCCTTCGACTGAGGGACCCGGCTACTTTCCCCCGGACGCGGTCAGCCGCTTCAGCTCCCCGAACCAGCCGAGGACGACCTTGGCCTGGGTCACCTGCCGCCGCTCGGCGCCACCGGCGAACATCACGAAGCGCCGTCCGTCGCCCGACACGTCGTAGTCCGGGAAGTTGAACCCGGGCAGCGTCACCCCGCGCAGGCCGCCCAGGAAGGCCCCGCGGAAGACCGGCTCGGGCTTGCTGGCCCGGAACGTCTGGCCTTCGGCCACGGCGCGGACCGACATGACGCCGTCCTCGGTCCGGAAGAACAGCTCGCGCCCGTCGCGGCTCCAGATCGGCTGCGCGCCGCCGCCGTCGGATATCTGCCACTTGCCGCCGCCGGGCGGGAACGACGTCACGAAGACCTCGAGCCGTCCCGTCTCGTCCGACTCGTAGGCGACCCAGCGCCCGTCCGGCGAGAAGTGGCCGAAGCTCTCCTGGTAGGGGGACTTGAGGAACGGCTGCGGCTCGGCGTCGCCGCCGGCGGGCAGGATCCACAGGTCGGTCCGCCCGCCCTCCCCCGCGCTCTGGACGATCAGCGTCTTGCCGTCCGGGGACCAGGAGTTGGGCGCCGGGTAGGTGAGCTTGCCCGGCGCGAGCAGCGGCTCGGCGTCGCCCGTGCCGTCGGCCCGCTTGCGGAAGACGCCGTCCTTGCCGTCCACCTCGGACTCGTAGGCGAGGAAGCGCCCGTCCGGCGACCAGACCGGGTCGGCGTCGTAGCGCTTCCCGAACGTGACCCGGTTGGCGACGTCGCGCTCGAGGTCGTAGACCCAGACGTTCCAGATCTCGTCGCGCTGCAGCGACACGGCGAGGCGGCGGCCGTCCGGGGAGAGCCGCGGCGTCCCGTAGATGCCGGGCTCCTTCCACAGCGGCTCGCTCCGCCCCTGCCGGTCCACCGAGACGATCGTGAAGGGCGAGATGTCGGCCACGTCGTCGAGGTAGGCGAGCAGGCCGTTGTCCGACACGCCGTACTGGGCCGATCCCTCCGCGGGGTTCGTCTCCAGGCCCTCGAGGACGGGCATCTCCGAGCCGGTCGCCTCCATCTTCCCCACGTCGAACGGCAACGCGAAGAGCGTCCCCTTCAGCACGTACAGGATGTGCCCGGTCGGCACGTAGCGGGCGTAGTAGCCCCCGCGGTGGACGACCTTCCGCTCCCCGGTGTCCGCCCGCACCACCTCGATCGTCCCGGTGTCGAAGGTGCTCGTGTCCCCCGACTGGCTGGTGAAGAGCACGGCCTTGCCGCCCGGGAGCCACTGCGGCCAGCGGTGGGTGCGCTCGTCCTTCGCCTTGTCGAGGGTCGTCAGCGGCGCCGGCTGGCCCCCGTTCGCGGAGATGCGCACGAGGCCCGAGAAGACCGAGGGCGCGAAGACGATGGTGCCGTCCGCTCCCCACGTGGCGCCGCGGCTGCGGTCGAGCGTCGCGAGGGTGATCGGCGCCCCGCCGGTGATCGAGATCTTCTTGAGCTCGGTGCGGGTGACGAAGCCGATCCACGAGCCGTCCGGCGCGAAGAAGGGGTGGTACGGGCCCGTCGGGCCCTCGCCTTCCACGAGGACCGTCTCCTGGAAGCGGTCGAGCAGCCGCACCACGAGCTTCTGCTTCTCCCCCTCGAGGCCCGTCGTGTAGGCGATCGAGCGGCCGTCCGGCGAGGCCACGAGGCCCGAGCCCAGGCGCGAGAAGACCGCGTCCTTCGTGACGTTGATCTCGAACCGGCGCACGGGCTCGTCGACCGCGGGTCTGCGGAAGAGGGCCGCCCCGGCGACGAGGCCGAGCACGCCGGCCGCGGCTCCCGCCAACCACGGCAGCCAGGGCCGGCGCGCGGGAGCGGGCAGGATCATCGTCGGCTCGGCCGCGCGCGGGTTCTCCAGCCACTCCTGCAGCGCCACGCGCGCGTCGCCGATCGACTGCAGCCGGCGCGAGGCGTCCTTCTGCAGGCACTGCTGCAGCAGCTGCCGGACCCGCTGCGGCACGCTGGCCGGCAGCCGCGCGAGGTCCGGCTCCTTGTGGACGATCGCGCCGAGGACGTCGGTCACCGTCTCGCCGTCGAAGGCCCGCGTCCCGGCCAGCATCTCGTAGAGCACGCAGCCGAAGGCCCAGATGTCGGCCCGCCGGTCCACCGCCTTGCCCCGGGCCTGCTCGGGGCTCATGTAGCCCGCGGTGCCGAGCAGCACCCCGGCCTGCGTCATGGCGAGGGTCGGCGAGTGCGACAGGTCGGCGTCCGACCCGCCGGAGAGCGGGTGCACGCCGAGCGCCTTGGCTAGGCCGAAATCGAGCACCTTCACCCGGCCCTCGGGGCTCACCATCACGTTCCCGGGCTTCAGGTCGCGGTGGACGATCCCCTTCTCGTGCGCCACCTCGAGGGCCTCGGCGACCTGCAGGGCGACGCGCACGGCCTCCTCGACTGGCAGCGGCCCGCGCGCGAGCCGCGCGGCGAGCGTCTGACCCTCGGCGACCTCCATGACCAGGAAGCGCTGCCCTTCGACGTCCTCGAGGCCGTAGATGCCGGCGATGCTCGGGTGGGAGAAGGCGGCGAGCGCGCGCGCCTCCCGCTCGAACCGGGCGAGGCGCTCGGGGTCGGACGCGAAGCTCGCGGGCAGCACCTTGAGGGCCACGTCGCGGCCGAGCTTCGTGTCCTCGGCCCGCCAGACCTCGCCCATCCCGCCCGCGCCGAGCTTCGCGGTGACCCTGTAGTGCGAGATGGTGGTTCCGATCACGTGGAGCGCTCCTTCTTCCGATTCGCCTTCATGGAGAGTCCCCGATTGTAGCCGCGTTCCGCCGCCGCCACCTTCGCTCGACGGGTGCGGCGACGATAGAATCCCCTTCGGGACGAGAGTGTCGCCCGTCGTCCCGGAAGGACGGACTCACGTGAAGCCCCTGCCCGCACTTTTCCTCTTCGTGCCGGCCGTCCTCGCCGCGTCGGCGGCCCTCGCCCAGCCGCAGCCCCGCAAGCCCTCCACGTGGTTCGGGGGCGGCGGCCTCCTCATCGGCATCCCGCTCGGCGATTTCGCGGACGCCACGGACGAGGGCTTCGGAGTGATCGGCAACGTCGTCTTCACCCCCGGGGGCCGCCCCTTCGGGATCCGCTTCCAGACGGGCGGGCTCATCTACGGCAGCCGGGCTATCCACACGTCGGTGCCGGGGACGGGCGGCTTGATCACCGAGGACCTCACGACCGACAACTGGCTCCTGAACGCCGGCATCGGCCCCCAGATCATGGCCCGCTCGGGGCCCGTCCGCCCCTACGCGTACGCGCTGGCCGGCCTCGGGTACTTCGCGACCCAGACCTCCCTCGGCGGCGGGTACGACTACTACGGGGGCTACAGCTCGACGAACTACGACGACACGACGTTCGCCTGGTCGGCGGGGGCGGGGCTCCTCTTCCCGGTGTCCGGGAGCCTGGCCATCGACGTGAGCGCCCAGTACGTGGGAAACGGGACGGTCCGCTACCTCGCGGAAGGGGACCTCCAGCCCTCGCCATCCGGCGCCCCGCCCGTCATCGTCCCGCGCACGACGGCGGCCAATCTGGTCACCATCACGATCGCGTTGAGCTTCGGGTACTGAGCCCCGGTCCGCTTTGTGTCCTCCCCGGTGCACAGCGCAGGCCCCCCCGCAGTTTCCCCTTGACAGGAGGGGCGGCGCGGCCCACCTTACTGGTTACCAGTGCGCCGCGCCCGCGGCAGCAGCCGCCGCAGAGGAAGGGCGCCGGCCCTGGAGGACTGGACGGCACGGCGGCGAATGCCGCGGAGGATACCGATGGAAGTCGGTAGCACGCCACCCGCCCTCGAAGGGACCTTCGGGTCCCTGCTCTGACTGATCGAGACGCGCCCTAGAGGCGCGTCGGGCTCGAACAGCCCGAATCCGACCCGGATGGCCTTGGGCCTCCGGGTCTTTTCTTTCGCCCGTGCAACTTCCGCGGGCCTCGGTCAGTACTGGTCTTCAGGTAGCCACGAACCGAGGCCCATGAGCGCGATCACCCTGCCCCTCCCGCTGCTGCCGTCCGTCGCGGGACGCGCCTCCGAGTCGATACCATCCCCGGCACCCGTCATGCAGCTGCTGAACGACCGCGCCCTCGTCGAGCGTGCGGCCGAGGGTGACGCGGACGCCTTCGCGGCTCTCTACCGGCGGTACGAGCGGCCGGTCTTCGCCGTCCTGCTCCGGATGGCCGGGGGCCGGCGCGCCCTCGCCGAGGAGTGGCTGCAGGAGTCGTTCACCCGGGTGTGGCTGGCGGCGGGCACGCACGACCCGGCGCGGGGCGAGGTCCGGCCCTGGATCTACAAGATCGCCCTCAACACCGCCCGTAGCGAGCTCTCGCGGAAGCGGTACCGCTTCCCCCATCTCTCGATCGACGAGGCCGGCATCGACCTCCCGGACGCGAGCGCGGGCGAGACGCGCGTCGCGGCCCGGCTGGATGAGGCGCGCCGCGCGGAGGCCGTCGCCCGCGCGCTGCGCGAGCTGCCGGACTTCATGCGCGAGGTGATCGTCCTGCGCTGCAGCCGCGAGCTCTCGTTCGCGGAGATCGCCGAGGTGACGGGCGCCCCGCAGGGGACGCTCAAGTCGCGCTTCCACCGGGCCGTCGTCGCGCTGCGCGAGGCCCTGGGGCCGGGGCCGGAGGGGCCGCGATGAGACACCCCGGACCCGGAGAGCTCCTCGAGCTCCACTTCGGCGAGATGGACGAGCCCACCCGGAACGCGGCCGAGGCCCACGTCCGCGAATGCGCGGCCTGCGCCGCCTTCGTGGCCGAGCTGCGGTGGGTCGAGCAGACGCTCCTCGCCGGACCGGACGACGCCCCGCCCGCGGACGGCCTGCAGAGGGTCCTCGCCCGCATCGAGACCGTGCGGCCCGCTCGCGAGCGCAGGGCCTACTGGCTCCGGGCCGCCGTCCCGAGCGCGGCCGCGCTCCTCGCCGGCCTCGTGGCCGTCCACCAGGGCGGCGTCGGGGCCGCCCTCGCGTTCTTCGCCCTGGGCTCGATCGTGACCCTCGCGCTCGCGCCCGTGTTGATCCTGGAGTCGCAGCGGAGGTCCTCGTGACGACCAAGAAGAAGCTGATCACCCGCATGGCGGCGTGGACCGCCGCCGTCCTCGCCGTGGCGCTCCTCACGGGAGGCTCGGCCCTCCTCCTGGACCGCACGGCCCGCCTGCGCTGGGAGTCCCGCCAGAAGAGCGAGCGGCAGGACGTCGCCGAGCGCTCGCGCCGGTACCTCGCCGAACTCGCCAAGCGGATCGTGCAGCTGCCGGTCGACCCCGCGCTCGTCGCGGAGGTCGAGTCGCGCTACTTCGACGAGCAGGCCGGCGGGACGATGCGGGTCTGGGCGATGGGGACGGACGGCGCGTTCCTCTTCGGAGTGCCGAAGGAGTCGTTCAGCCGCCTGAACGCCCTCTACGACCGGGAGATCACCCCGCGGATCAAGGAGGGTGCCTTCCTCGACCGGCAGTCGTTCTTCCTCGGCAACCTGGACGAGGGCGAGGAGCTCGCGCGGATCGCGGCGGCGGGAGACGCGTCGGACGAGCCGGTGGACCTGCTGGCCCGCCTGCGGCGCTACGCAGACCGGTCCGAGGGCGACTTCATCCTCTCCGTGCCCCTCAAGAGCGCCGAGGGGACCGCCCTGGGCAGCCTTTACCTCAAGCGCGCGGTCGCCGAGCACGAGTGGTACCGCCGCGACGAGCGGCTCGAGGTGCTCGGCGCCGTGTCGGGTGGGGTGGTGGGCCTGGCCTTCGCCTTTCTCTGGATCCTCCTCCCCACCTGGGTCTACGTGGACGGGCGGGAGCGCGGCGTCCGCCGGGCGCCCCTGTTCGCCTTCCTGACCGTCCTCTCCTCCGTGGTCGGGCTGGTTGTGTACCTCATCGCGCGCCCGGAGAACGGCCGGACGCTCGCCTGCCCGGGCTGCGGGCGCGAGGTGAACGGCGGGGCCTTCTGCCCGCACTGCGGGCGGGACCTCTCGGCCTCCTTCTGCGCGACCTGCCGCTACCCGCTGAAGCCTGAGTGGGCCTTCTGCCCCTCGTGCCGGACGGAGATCAAGCCGGGGACGTCCACGGCCGCGGCCGCCGAGGCGCAGCCGGCGGGATGAGGCTCGGCGGGGCACGTTTTCGGAACCGGCCTCGCCGCCTCCCCGTTCCCTCTTCCGAGGAGGACCCATGCCCGTGCCCCTGAACATGTCCGGCTCGCCCGGGTCTGCTCTCGGCCGGCCGCTCGTCGCCGGCCTCTTCGTCTCCAGCGTCCTGCTCTCGATCGTGTCCTGGTACACGACGCAGCAGGGGATGGCTCTCTACCTCTCGCCGTGGTTCTCGTTCCTGGCCTCGCTCGGCGTGCAGTCCGCCCTCGTGCTCGTGGCGTGGCTCGTCGGCGTCAGCGAGTCCCGGCGGGGGCTCCTCGTCGCGGTCTACGCGGTCACTGCCGCCGTCTCGATCGCCTTCTCCTACGTTAGCCTCCACACCTGGTTCTCCTCGCGCGAGCGGCCGGCCACCATCGAGCGCGCCCTCTACGACGAGCTGGGCGCGGCGGCGGGGAAGGTGCAGGAGCTCCTCACCGCCGCGATCGCCGAGGGGCAGAAGCACGTGCTCGCGCTCGGCGAGATGACAGCGGCCGAGAAGGCCCACGGCTACATCTCCCGGGCCACGGACCAGGACCCCTACCTCGCCCGGGTCCGCGAGGGGGTGGCGCGCGAGGCCGAGAGCTACGGCAGCGCCTACCCGGAAGGCCAGGGCCCGGGCCTGCGCTACACGGCCTTCGACCGGCACGCGGCTCTCGCCCGGCAGACGGTCGTGCGGCTCCAGGAGTCGCAGAAAGCACTCGCCGACTTCCGGGCCGGCCTCAAGCCGCTCGACCCGACCGAGCAGCAACTCCGGGGCTTCCGGCAGGTGTTCGACGCGATCCCGTGGACCGACGTGCGCGACACGCTGCACGCGAAGGTCGAGGTGCCCGCGGTGCCTGCCTACTCCTCGTTCGTCGACCGCGCGGCCACCGGCCAGGAGGACCTCGTCATCGCCTTCACCGAGCTGTTCACCGCCCCCACCAACCGGCACGTCCTCGCTTTCACCCTGGCCGCGTTCATCGACCTCGTCGTCTTCCTGCTCGCCTACGCGTCCGGGCCCTTCTTCTTCGGCGCCCCCGAGGAGCGGTGGGTCCGGGCGGGCGCCGCCCTCGACTCGGCCGACGAGCAGGTGTTCGCCCGGGACCTGCTGCGCAAGGTCTCGCCGAGCGCCGAGGGCCTGGCCCGGCTCGAGGCCGCCCTCCTCAGCCCCGGGGAGCGCCAGCTCGTCCTGCTGCTCGCCGCGCGGGGCCTGGCCGCACCCGTCGAGGAAGACGGGCGGCGCTTCTACCTGCTCGACGCCTCGGTGCACCGGACGCTCGCGGAGTCGCTGGCCGAGCGCCGGCTCCCGCTGCGGGCCGCGGCCGCCCAGCCGGCCGGGGGGTAGCCACCCCGCCCCACCCAAGTCGCGAGCCTCCCGGGCCCCTTGCCGCAGGCGCTGGGGTGAGTACAATCCGCGCCATGCACGTACAGGCTCTCGACTGGGTCATCATCGCCGCGACGCTCGCCATCTGCTTCGTGCCCGCCCTCTTCTTCGGGAAGCGGTCGGGCAAGAGCACGGCGGAGTTCTTCGCCTCCGGCCGCGCGGTGCCCTGGTGGCTGGCCGGCCTCTCCATGGTCGCCACCACCTTCTCCAGCGACACCCCCAACCTCGTGACCGACATCGTCCGGCGCAACGGCGTGGCCGGGAACTGGGTCTGGTGGGCGTTCGTGCTCACCGGAGTGTCCACGGTCTTCTTCTACGCGCGGCTGTGGCGGCGCTCGGGGGTGATGACCGACCTCGAGTTCTACGAGATCCGCTACTCGGGCCAGGCGGCGAGTGTCGTGCGCGGGTTCCGCGCCGTCTACCTGGGGCTTCTCTTCAACTGCATGATCATGGCCACCGTGAACCTGGCGGCCTGCAAGATCGCCGGGATCCTCTTCGGCCTCCCGCGCTGGCAGACCCTGCTCTTCGTGGGGCTGCTGAACGTCGTGTTCGCCGCCCACTCCGGGCTCTGGGGCGTGCTCGTCATCGACATGGTCCAGTTCTTCGTGAAGATGACGGCGGTCATCGCCGCCGCCTACTTCGCCCTGCAGGCCCCGCAGGTCGGCGGCCTCAGCGCCCTGGTCTCCAAGCTGTCCGCGATGAAGGGGCCCGGCGGGGTGAGCTACCTGAACGTCCTGCCGGACTTCACGAGCAACTGGGACCTGGCGGTGGCGGTCTTCATCATGCCGATCGCGGTCCAGTGGTGGGCCGTCTGGTACCCCGGGGCCGAGCCGGGTGGCGGCAGCTACATCGCGCAGCGGATGCTCGCGTCGAAGTCCGAGAAGGACTCCCTGGGCGCGGTGCTGTTCTTCAACGTCGCCCACTACGTCCTGCGCCCCTGGCCCTGGATCCTGACCGCGCTCTGCTCCATCCTCGTCTACCCCGAGCTCTCGGACATCCAGAAGGCCTTCCCGAACCTCGACCCCAGCCTGCTCGGTCACGACATCGCGTTCCCGGCGATGCTGAAGTTCCTGCCGGTGGGCTTCGTCGGCCTCATGGTGGGCGGGCTCATCGCGGCGAACTCCTCGACCATCCTGACCCACCTCAACTGGGGCGCGTCCTACCTGGTCCACGACTTCTACCAGCGCTTCATCAAGAAGAACGCCCCGGAGAAGCACTACGTCATGGTGGGGAGGCTCGCCACCGTCCTCCTGTTCCTGCTGTCCTCCGCGACCGTGTACCTGCTCGACAGCGCCAAGGACGCCTTCGACGTCATCCTCCAGATCGGCGCCGGGACCGGGCTCCTGTACCTCGTGCGCTGGTTCTGGTGGCGGGTCAACGCCTGGTGCGAGGTGGTGGCGATGGTCAGCTCCTTCCTCGTCTCGCTGGCGCTGCTCGTCCTCGCCAGGAACGGCGTGCACTTCAGCACGCACGTGGCGCTCCTCGTCACGATCGCCGTCACCACGGCCGGCTGGGTCGCGACGGCCTACCTGGGGCCGCAGACCGACCGCCGGGTCCTGGTCGAGTTCTACAAGAAGGTCCGGCCGTTCGGCCCGGGCTGGCGGCGGGTCCGCGAGGAGGCGGGCCTCGGGGCGGACACGGCCCGGACGGTCGGGGACAACATCCCGCTCGCCCTCCTCGGCTGGTTCACCGGCTGCTCGACCATCTGGTCGGCGCTCTTCGCGGTCGGCAACTTCCTCTACGGCCGCACGGGTACGCGCTCGCCTGCACCGCGGTGTTCGTGGTCGGCGGCCTCGTCCTCATCCGGGTGGTGAGCCGGCTCTGGCAGGCCCCGGCGCAGGAGGCCTGAGCTCGGAAAAGTCGGCTAGAATCGCGGAAACGCAGGAGGAGAATCAGTGAGATTTTCGAAGCAGGCCGTGGCCTCGTTCGCCGTCGCCGGGATCGTCCTCGGGGCGTCCCTGGCTGTCGTCGCCGCCGACGCCTACCAGGACCGCCACATGACGATGGAGATGGTGGGCGACGCCATGAAGCCCCTCGGGGCGATGGCGAAGAAGGCCGCCCCGTTCGACGCCGCGGTGGTGAAGGCCAACGCGACGACGATCGCCGACAGCCTGAAGAAGGCGCAGGCGCTCTTCCCCGCGGGTAGCGGCGGAGGGGAGTCGCTGGCCAAGCCCGAGATCTGGACCGACGCGGCCGGCTTCGAGAAGGGCATGAAGGACGCCCAGGCGGCGGCCGTGGCCCTCCAGTCCGTCTCGGACGAGGCGGCGTTCGGCCCCGCGCTCGGGGCTCTCGGCGCGAGCTGCAAGAGCTGCCACGACAAATTCCGCCTGCCGAAGCAGTGACGCACGGCCCGCGCGAAGCGCGGGCCGCTCTGGTCCGTGATCCGTTGCGTCGCGGGCAGGACAGGCTTCCGGCCCCTGGAAGGCTCCGATGAAGGCCCGTTTTCTGGTGAGACGCCTCGCGGCGCTCGCCACCCTCGTGGTGGCGGGCGCCGCGGCCTTCTGGGTCCTCTCGAGCCCCTCGCCGCTCCCGGCCGCGGCCGTACCGACCCACGCGGTCGACCTCCGCAACGGTGAGGTGCTGTACCACGCGGGCAGCTGCATCGCGTGCCACAAGCCCCCCGACGGGTCCGGGCGCGACGCTTCTTTTCCCTCCGGCGGGCAGCCGTTCCCGACCCCGGTCGGTACCTTCTACCCGCAGAACCTGACCCCCGATCCCGGTACCGGGATCGGTCGCTGGAGCGAGATCGACTTCGTCAACGCGATGCGGCTCGGCCTCTCGCCCCGCGGCACGCACTACTTCCCCGCGTTCCCTTATGCGTCCTACCGCTCGATGACGATGGCGGACCTGCTCGACCTGCGCGCGTACCTGATGAGCCTGCCCGCGGTGCAGGCACCCTCGCGCGAGGCCGACGTGCCGGCGGTCGCGCTGGCCCGACGCGGCGTGGGCCTGTGGAAGCGGGTCGCCTTCCGCCAGCCGACGTGGTCGCCCGAGCCCGGGCGCAGCCCGACGTGGACGAGGGGCGCCTATCTCGCGAACGGCCCCGGGCACTGCGGCGAGTGCCACACTCCGAAGGACTGGCTGATGGTCGCCGACGAGAGCCGGCACCTCGCCGGCGGCCCGCACCCGGGCGGCGAAGGCAAGGTGCCGAGCCTGCGCGGCCTGCTCGCCCGCAAGAGGTACGCGGACGTGAGCGACCTCGTCCTCGCCCTGCAGAACGGCGAGACCTTCGGCTACGAGCACCTCTCGAGCGGCGGCATGGCCGCGATCCAGGAGAACCTCGCGCGGCTGCCCGAGAGCGACGTCCGCGCGATCGCGCAGTACCTGCTGAGCCTCGAGTAGTGGGCGGAAAGGACGCCGGCGCGGGTGGATAATGCGGGCATGAAGATCGCGCTCGCCCTCCTCGCTGCGCTGCTCCTCCCCCCGCTGGCCTCGGCCCAGCCCCCGGCGCCCGGGCCCGACCCGGTGCCGACCGCGCTCGTCGTCATCGACATCCAGAACTTCTACTTCCCGGGCGGGCGCATGGCCCTCGTCGATCCGGTGCCGGCCAGCCTCCAGGCGAAGAGGCTACTCGAGCGCTTCCGCGCGAAGGGCTGGCCGATCGTGCACGTCCAGCACCTGCCGAAGGGCCAGGCGGCACCGTCTCCGGACACGGGCGACGAGCAGTACCGCATCCACCCGAACGTCCTGCCCGCGTCCGGGGAGACGGTCATCGGCAAGCACCACGCCAACGCCTTCCGCGACACCGAGCTCCTGGCCGCAATCCGCCGGACCGGCGCGAAGCGGCTGGTGATCGTCGGCATGCAGACTCACATGTGCGTCGAGGCGACGACCCGCCACGCCGCCGACATCGGCTTCGAGGTGGTGGTCGTGCACGACGCCTGCGCGACCCGCAGCCTCGCCTTCGGCGGCGTCGAGGTGCCCGCGGCCCAGGTGCACGCGGCCGCGTTGGCGGCGATGAGCGGCAGCTACGCGCGCGTCGTCTCGACCGACGAGCTGCTCGGCGAGCTGAAGTAGAACCAGGGAGACCCGAATGAACCGCCAGTTGCGACTCACCCTAGTCCTCGCCTGCTCCGCGGCCGCCTCGGTCGCACTGCTGTCGCTCTCGCAGGCCGCGGAACCGGCCCTTCCCGAGATCGACGGCGCCGCCGTCCTCGAGCACACGAAGGTGCTCGCCTCCGACGCCTTCGAGGGCCGTGCCCCCGGGACGAAAGGCGAGGAGCTCACCGTCGCCTACCTCGTCGAGCAGCTGAAGAAGGCCGGCCTTCAGCCCGGGAACCCGGACGGGTCGTGGGTGCAGAAGATCCCCCTCGTGGGAACGGCCGTCCAGGGAAGCCCGTCCCTCGCGTTCCGGAAGGGCACCGCGGAGCGGTCGCTGGCCTGGCGCGACGACTACGTCGCCTGGACGAAGCGCGTCGAGGAGCGCGTGTCCCTCGACGCGTCCGACGTCGTGTTCGTGGGATACGGCGTGCAGGCGCCCGAGTTCCGGTGGGACGACTACAAGGGCGTGGATCTTCGCGGCAAGACGATCGTGGTGCTCGTCGGCGACCCGCCGGTGGCCGACCCCGCGAGGGCGGGCGAGCTCGATCCGAAGACGTTCGGCGGCAAGGCCATGACCTACTACGGCCGCTGGACCTACAAGTACGAGATGGGGGCGAAGCTCGGGGCCGCCGGCGTCCTGATCGTCCACGAGACGGAGCCCGCCGGGTATCCGTTCGCGATCGTGCAGGGCAAGACGACCGAGCAGTTCGACCTGGAGACGCCCGACGGGAACCGGGGCCGCGCGGCGGTCGAAGGCTGGATCTCCCTCGACCAGGCGAAGGGGCTCTTCGCGATGGCGGGACAGGACTTCGAGGCCCAGAAGAAGGCGGCGGCCACGCGCGAGTTCCGGCCGGTGCCCCTCGGCGTGACCGCGGCCGTCTCGCTCGCGAACAGGATCCGCAAGGTCCCGTCGGCGAACGTGGCGGCCGCGATCCCCGGCAGCGACCCTGCCCTGAAGGACGATTGGGTGATCTACACGACCCACTGGGACCACTTCGGCATCGGCCCCGCGGTGAACGGCGACACGATCTACCGCGGAGCGATCGACAACGCGTCGGGGACGGGGGGCCTCGTCGAGCTGGCCCGGGCGATGAACGCCGCGACCCCGAGGCCGCGACGCTCGGTCCTCTTCCTCTTCGTGACCGGCGAGGAGCAGGGCCTCCTCGGCTCGGCCGGATACGCCGAGCACCCCCTGTACCCCCTCGCGAAGACGGTGGCCGTCCTCAACATCGACGCGCTCAACGTCCACGGCCGCACGCGTGACCTGACGATCGTCGGCCTCGGGCTCTCCGACCTCGACGATGTCATCGAGCGGGCGGCCGCCGCCCAGGGGCGCGTGGTCAAGCCCGACCCCACTCCGGAGAAGGGCTCGTACTTCCGCTCCGACCACTTCCCGTTCGCCCGCAAGGGCGTCCCGTCGATCCACGCCGGCGGCGGGGTCGAGTACGTCGGGAAGCCCGCCGTCTACGGCACGAAGCTCCGCGAGGATTACATCCGGAACGACTACCACAAGCCCTCGGACGCGGTGAGGCCCGACTGGGACATGAGCGGCGCGGTCGAGGACCTCACCCTCTACCTTCGAGCCGGCTACGACCTCGCCTCGGGGACATCGTGGCCCGGCTGGAAGCCGGGCACGGAGTGGAAGCCGCTCCGCGACGAGATGATGAAGGCCGCCGGCGCCCGTTGAGCCTGCCTCCGATCACGAGTCCGGCCCACGGCGAGCCTTGACCCGCTCCCGCCGGGGGGCGTAGCCTTCTCCCGACTCTCATCCTCACAGCGCGGGCCAGCCTCCCGGCCCGGCCAGGCGCGCCCTCGAGCCGACGGAACCTCCACCAGGAGGTGCGTGATGACGCGTCGTGCTTCGGTGCGGGCGATGCTTCTCTGTGGACTGGCAGTGGCCCTGCCCGCGACCAGTCCCGCTGCGACCCTCGCCCAGCCGCCTCCGCTCCCCGCGGGTTGCGTGGGCGAGCTGCTGGGCCACGCCCAGATCCTCCTCTGCGTGCCCCCCACTGGCTGGAACGGCGACCTCGTCGTCTTCGCCCACGGCTACGTGGCGCCGACGGATGGCTTTCCCGAGATTCCCTGGGACCAGCTCGTGCTCGCGGACGGCACCTCGATCCCGGGGATCGTCATGAGCCTCGGCTTCGCCTTCGCCACCACCAGCTACAGCGACGACGGCCTCGCCATCTTCGAGGGCGTCCAGGACGTGCGGAACGTGGTGGCTGCGTTCGCGACGGGCCCTTGGGGTGGGCCGGATCACGTCTACCTCGTCGGCGCCTCCGAGGGCGGGCTCGTCACGACCCTCGCGGTGGAGCAGTCTCCCGACGTCTTCTCCGGGGGAGTCGCCACCTGCGGGCCGGTCGGGGACTTCCGCAAGCAGATCAACTACTGGGGCGACTTCCGGGTGCTCTTCGACTTCTACTTCCCCGGCTTGATGCCGGGAACCGTGGCCAACGTGCCGCCCGTGTCACAGGTGCAGTGGGAGCTGGGCTACGCTCCCGCGATCGCCACGGCTCTCGCCACGAAGCCCGCCCTCCTCGACAAGATCCTGCGCGTGAGCCGCGCCCCCTTCGACCCGGCCGACCCGGAGACGAAGCTGGACACCGCCCTCGGGATCCTGTGGTACAGCGCGTTCGCCACCACGGACGCCCAGATCAAGCTCGGCGGCCAGCCTTTCGACAACTCCAGGCGCCTCTACACGGGATCGGGCAACGATTTCTGGCTCAACCTGCTCGTGCCCCGCTATCACGCCGACCTGCCCGCTCTGGCCGCGATCGAAAAGTACTACCAGACGTCCGGCCGGCTCGAGGCGCCCCTCGTGACGATGCACACGACCGGCGACCCCATCGTCCCGTACTGGCACGAGCCGCTGTACACCCTGAAGGCCCTCCCCTCCGGCCTGCTGCACACCAACCTTCCCATCGCGCGCTACGGCCACTGCGCCTTCAAGGCCGAGGAGGCGCTCGTGGCGCTCGGCCTCCTCGTTCTCAAGGTGGAGGCTCGCGAGCTGCTGAACGTCGAAAGGGTCCTGACCACGGAGCAGTCCCGGCAACGGTACCGGTCGCTGGCCAGGGCGAACGGCCTTCGGCGCTGACACCCGGGATCGGAGATCGGACCCGCGCGACCGCCACGGAGCCGTCTTCAGCGGCACGCTCTACGCCATGGCGCTCGGCGCGCCGCGGTGGCTGGGCGCGGTCACCCCGATCGGCGGCCTGGGCATGATGCTCGGCTGGCTACTGCTCGCGCTCCACTCCCGCGGCTAGGGTCGCTCCGAGCCCAGGCCGCGGATGACGGCCAGCGCCACCGCCGCCGCGTTGCCGGCGGCGACCTCCAGGTTCCGCCGGGCCTCCGCGCTCGCGTCGCCCGCGGCGCGGTCGCTGAGGCCGCGCACCACGAGGAACGGCACCCCGTGCTGGTAGCAGACCTGCGCGACCGCCGCGCCCTCCATCTCGACGGCCAGCGCGCCGGTCCTCTCCCTGAGCTCCTCCTTCCGGGCGCGGGAGCCGACGAAGCTGTCGCCGGTGGCGATCGTGCCGAACGCCAGCCGGGGCGGGCGTGACTCCCCGGCGGCCCCGACCAGCGCGAGCCCGGGGCCGCTCGCCGCCTGCCGGGCCAGGGCCAGGAGCCGGGGGCTCGGCTCCAGGGCGATGGGGTTCGCGGTGCCATCACGCGGGTTGCGGACATCTCGGAGGACGACGCCCTGCTCGTTGTGGCGCACGAGGTCGTGCTGGACGAGCCTCTCCCCGACGACCACGTCGCCCGGCTGCAGGCCGGGGTCGAGGGCCCCCGCCACGCCGGTGAAGACCACGGCCGCGGGGGAGAACCGCGCGATCAGCAGCGCCGTCGTCATGGCGGCGTTGACCTTGCCGACGCCGGTCGCGGCCACGACCGCGCTCCTCCCCGCGATCCGACCGGCGACGCAAGGCAGCCCCAGGATTTCGACCGCCTCCCGGTCCGCGAGCGCGGCCACGACGGGCCGAATCTCCGCGTCCAGGGCTCCGAGCACGACGACCGTCCCCGGCTCGCCCGCCGGCAGGCGAGCCGGCACGAGGAGCAGCAGGAGAAGGACGAGGCGCCGGCGGATCCGCATGTCCAGAGGCGTCAGTGTAATCCCCGGCTACCCTGGCGGGACTACCATTGCATTCGCGCCGGCCCGACGAAGCTTGGACGAGCCGGCGGAAGGAGCCTGCCATGACCCGACTCCTCGCCTCCGCCGCCGTGACCGGCCTCGTCGCCATCAGCGCTCTGCCACGGCCGTCCTTCGCGCCGATGACGAGCGGCACGACGCTCTCCCTCATCGGCGTGTGGGGCACTTCGCCCCGCGACGTCTTCGCCGTGGGCGACGGCGGGACGGTCCTCCGGTACGACGGCCGGGCGTGGACACCGATGACGGTCGCCGGGACACCGCACCTCACGAGCGTCTGGGGCAGCTCGGCGAGCGACGTCTTCGCCGTCGGCGACGGGGGCGTGATCCTGCGCTACGACGGCAAGGCCTGGATGCCGATGACGAGCGGCACGAGCGGCGTCCTGGACTGCGTCTGGGGGAGCGGGCCGGGCGACGTGTTCGTGGCGGGCGAGGAGGGCGTGATCCTCCACTACGACGGCAAGGCGTGGGCCCGGATGCCGAGCGGCACGACGCAGCTCCTGATGGGGCTCTGGGGCGCCTCGCCCCGCGACGTGCTCGCGGTCGGGATGAGCGGGACCGTCCTGCACTACGACGGCGCGTCCTGGAAACCGATGGCGGCCGGCTCGACCCAGCACCTCGCCGCCGTGTGGGGCAGCTCGGCGCGTGACGTGTTCGTGGCGGGAATGGGCGGCACGATCTTGCGCTACGACGGGGCGTCGTGGACGGCCCTGCCGAGCGGGACCACGGCCATGCTGACGCGCGCCTGGGGGCGCGCGCCAGGCGACGTCTTCGTGGCGGGAGAGCAGGGAACCGTCCTGCACTACGACGGCGCGTCGTGGCGTCCGCTGCCCACGGGAACGACCGAGTTCCTGTATGCCGTGTGGGGGGCCGGCGGCGAGGAGTTCGCGGTGGGACACGGCGGAACGATCGTCCACCGCTGAAAGCCGCGCCGGCTCCCTTCCCTCGCACTAGAATGTGTGGAGACTCTCGACCGTCCCCTTCGCGAAGGAGCAATCCATGGGCTTCGAAGGCCAGGCCGTGAAGGTCCTCCCCCTCGACGGCGGCCTCGTCGAGCTGCGGTTCGACCTCGCCGGCGAGTCGGTGAACAAGTTCAACACGCTGACGGTCGGCGAGCTCCGGACGGCGGTCGAGGAGCTGCGGGCCACGAAGGGCCTGCGCGGCGTCCTCGTCACGAGCGGCAAGGACGCGTTCTGCGTCGGCGCCGACATCACCGAGTTCCTCTCCCACTTCAAGAAGAGCGAGGAGGAGCTCGCCCGGTGGCTCCTCGGCACCGACGCGGTCTTCTCCGCGATCGAGGACCTGGACGCGCCCTCGGTCGTCGCCATCAACGGGGTCGCCCTGGGCGGCGGCTTCGAGCTGTGCCTCGCCGCGAGCTACCGGGCGGCCTCGACCGACGCGAAGGTGGGCGTGCCCGAGACGAAGCTCGGCCTCTTCCCCGGCTGGGGCGGAACGGTCCGCCTCTCCCGCGTCTGCGGCGCCGACACCGCGATCGAGTGGATCGCCGGCGGGGACCAGTGGTCGGCGGCGGACGCGCTGAAGGTCGGGGCGGTGGACGCCGTCGTGGCCCCGGCCGATCTGCGCGACGCCGCGGTCGCGATGCTGAAGGACGCGGCCGACGGGAAGCTCGACTGGAAGGCCCGGCGCGAGGAGAAGGGTGCGCCCCTGAAGCTGAACGCCGTCGAGGCGGGGATGGTCTTCGTCAGCTCGAAGGCGTTCGTGGCCGGCAAGGCAGGGCCGAACTACCCCGCGCCCGTCGCCGCCATCGAGACGATCGAGAAGGGCGCCGGCAAGACCCGCGACGAGGCTCTCGCGATCGAGGCGGCCGGGTTCGCGAAGGTCGCCAAGACCGACACCGCCCGCTCGCTGGTCGGCGTCTTCCTCGGCGACCAGGCGGTCAAGAAGATCGCGAAGAAGCAGGCGAAGGGGGCCCGCCCCGTGAAGCGCGCCGCCGTCCTCGGCGCCGGCATCATGGGCGGCGGGATCTCCTACCAGTCGGCGTCGAAGGGCGTGAGCGTACTCATGAAGGACGTCGCCCCGAAGGCGCTCGAGGCGGGCCTGGCCGAGGCGGTGAAGCTCCTCGAGAAGCAGGTCGAGCGCGGCAAGCTCACCAGCGCTCAGATGGCCCGCGTCCTCGCCGGGATCACCCCCACCCTCTCCTACGGGGACTTCGGCGCCGTCGACCTCGTCGTCGAGGCCGTGGTCGAGAACGAGGGCGTGAAGAAGAAGGTCCTGGCCGAGGTCGAGGGCCTGATCCCGGAGACCGCCGTCCTGACCTCGAACACCTCGACCATCTCGATCACGCGCCTCGCCACCGCCCTGAAGCGGCCGGAGAGCTTCTGCGGGATGCACTTCTTCAACCCGGTGCCCCGCATGCCCCTCGTCGAGGTGATCCGGGGCGAGAAGTCGAGCCCGGAGGCGATCGCCACCGCGGTCGCCTACGCCCAGGCGATGGGCAAGACGCCGATCGTGGTCGGCGACTGCGGCGGCTTCCTCGTCAACCGCGTCCTCTTCCCGTACTTCGCCGGCTTCCAGCAGCTCGTGCAGGACGGTGTCGACTACGAGCGCATCGACAAGGTGATGGAGAAGTGGGGCTGGCCGATGGGCCCGGCCCTCCTCATGGACGTGGTGGGGATCGACACGTGCGTCCACGCCGACAAGGTCCTGGCCGACGCCTTCCCCGACCGCATGCGCCACGAGGGCAAGAGCGCCATCGAGGCGATGGTCGAGGCCGGCCGCCTCGGCCAGAAGAGCGGCAAGGGCTTCTACGCCTGGAAGCCCGAGAAGAAGGGCCCGCCCAGCAAGCAGGCCGACCCCGAGGCAAAGGCGATCGTGGCGGGACTCGCGAAGGGCAAGGCGGAGGTGCCCGACGAGGAGATCGTCGAGCGCACGATGCTTCCGATGCTGCTCGAGTGCTCGCGCTGCCTCGAGGACGGCATCGTCGGCTCTCCCGTCGAGGTGGACATCGCGCTCCTCTACGGGCTCGGGTTCCCCCCCTTCCGCGGCGGGATCTTCCGCTGGGCCGATGCGACCGGGGCACCGGCGCTCCTGAAGGCAGCGGAGAAGCACAAGGGCCTGGGCGCCCTCTACGCGCCCACGAAGCAGCTCACCACTCTGGCCGGGTCCGGCCGGGGCTTCCACGGGGAGTGAAGCCATGAAGGAAGTGGTCGTCGTCGACGCCGTCCGGACCCCGATGGGCCGCTCGAAGGGCGGCATGTTCAGGAACGTCCGCGCCGAGAACCTCTCCGCCGAGGTGATCACGGCGCTGCTCCGCCGCAACCCCGAGGTCGTCGCCGCCGAGATCGACGACATCGTCTGGGGCTGCGTGCAGCAGACGCTCGAGCAGGCCTTCAACGTGGCCCGCTTCGCCCAGCTCCTCACCGCCGTCCCCAAGGAGGTGAGCGCACAGACGATCAACCGCCTCTGCGGCTCGTCCATGACCGCGCTCCACCACGCGGCGATGGCGATCATGGCCGGCTACGGGGACCTCTTCCTCGTCGGCGGCGTCGAGCACATGGGCCACGTGCCGATGATGCACGGCATCGACTTCAACCCCGCCAACAACAAGCGCAACGCGAAGGCGGCCGGCAACATGGGCCTCACCGCCGAGTACCTCGCACGGATGCACGGGATCGGCCGGCAGCCGCAGGACGCGTTCGCCCTTCGGTCGCACCAGCGGGCCCACGCGGCCGCGACGTCGGGCGCCTTCAAGGACGAGGTCATCCCGGTCGAGGGCCACGACGAGAAGGGCGCGCTCAAGCGCTTCGACTACGACGAGGTGATCCGCCCCGACACGACGCTCGAGGCGCTCTCGGCTCTGCGCCCGGTGTTCGACCCGAAGAACGGGACGATCACCGCGGGCAACGCCTCGGCCGTCTCCGACGGCGCGGCCGGCCTCCTCGTCATGTCCGGGGAGAAGGCGAAGGCCCTCGGCAAGAAGCCGCTCGCCCGGGTGAGGTCGATGTCCGCGGTAGGGGTCGACCCCTCGATCATGGGCTACGGCCCGGTGCCGGCGGTGAAGAAGGCGCTCGACCGGGTGGGCATGAAGGTGCCCGACGTGGACCTCTTCGAGCTCAACGAGGCCTTCGCCGCGCAGTCGCTGCCCGTCCTCAAGGACCTCGGGCTCCTCGACGCGATGGACGACAAGGTCAACCTGAACGGCGGGGCCATCGCCCTCGGCCACCCCCTCGGCTGCTCGGGGGCTCGCATCATCACGACGCTCCTCCACCTCATGAAGGCGAAGGGCAAGCAGACGGGTGTCGCCACGATGTGCATCGGCTTCGGCCAGGGGGTGGCCACCGTCTTCGAGAGAGCATAGGCCGCTGCCCCCGGCACCCGGCCTCATGGGCTCCTCCCGCGGCTGGCGGCACTCGCTCGCGGGCCGGGCGGGGATCTGCTTCGCCGCCGTCGCGATCAGCTCGATGGCGTCCGGCGCCACGCCTCCGGCTCTATCGCTCGACGTCCGGTCGCCCACCGCCGACAAGCCGCAGTCGAAGCTCTGGTTCGCGCGCGGCTCCTGGTGGGCACTGCTTCCCTGCTCGACGGGACCGTCGCTGTGGCAGCGCACGCCCGCCGGCTGGAGAGAGCACCCGGGAATCCGCGAGACGCTCCGGGGGCTGCCCGGCCGCGGCGACGTCTGGTTCGAGGGCGAGCAGGCCACCGCCGTCCTGGTCGCGGGCAGGACCCTGGCGGTGATTCGACTGAGGCCGGCGACCGCCCCGGCCGACGGCTGGACCGCCGAGAAGCTCGCCTCGTGGCAGGCGCCGGGGGGCGACGACGTCGAGACCGCCACGATCGCCCGCGACGGGAAGGGCTCGTGGTGGGTGGCGGCGCCGGTCGCGCACGGGACGCGGCGGGACGTGGCCGTCTGGCATTCCGAAGGTGCGGAGGCCTGGCGATCGATGGAACCGCTCGCCCGGGGGATCGGCGGCGACGACATCTGCCTCGTCACACCGGTGCCCGGCGGCGTGGGTGTGATCTGGTCGGACCAGGAGCGGGACGAGGTGATGCTCCGCCGGCACCTCGACGCCCACGAGCGCGGCGACTGGCTCCCGGCCGAGACGATCGCCCACGGCGGCCGCACCGCGGACGATCATCTCCATGCCGCCCTCGGCCCCGACGGCACCCTCTGGCTGGCCACCAAGAACAGCGTCGACGTCACCGGCCAGTCGCAGCTCGTACTGCGTGTGCGGTCGCCCGACGGCGGTTGGCGCAATCTCGCCTATGCGCCCCGCGAGACGGATCTCGAGCCGAGCCGGCCCGTCGTGATCGGCACGCCCGACGGCTCGCGCGTGCTGCTCGGGCACACGATCTATCGACACCGGGAACGATTCGCCGGCCAGATCGTCTTCGGGATCGCCCGGCTCGCCGGTCACGGCCTGCACGCCACGTTCGTCCCGGTGATCTCGCCCGACCCGGCGCTGAAGTCCCGGGTGAACGACGTGACCGGGCCGAAAGGGCTCTTCCCCGCCGCCGGGCCCTGGATCGTGCTGGCTTCGGACGCCGAGGGCCGGGTCTACGAAGCCGACCTGCGCTCGATTCCCGGGCCGGGGTGACCGGATTCTGCTGGATCGGCGACGCGCGCGGGGATATGATCATGAAAACCCCGGTCGTCTTCGTTCGGCTGAACGCAGGTCTCGAGAGCCGCGGTACCGTCGCGCCGCGGCGGGAGGCGGTGCATGCGGTACGCAGCGCGGTCGTCGGCCCGGGCGGGTGTCGTCCTCCTTCTCCTCCTCGCGGCCTGCTCGGGACGATGCCGCGGCTGCCCGCCGGAGCGACACGAGGTCTCCACCGCCGAGGGCAGCCAGTCGGAGACGGCGGTCAACGTCAGCAACACCGGCGGCCAGCAGGTCATCATGGTGACCTACAACGACGGCACCGCCGACCCCCTCATCCAGTACACCGCGACGCGGCGCACGGTGCTCGCCGGCGCGAGCCTCATGGGCTTCTCCTGGTCCACGAACGGCGGGTCGAGCTGGACCTACGGCGGCAAGGTGAAGCCGATCGACGACTGGCCGGTCCTCTGGGGCGATCCCGCCACGACGAGCCCGTTCAACCACCAGGGCTTCGTGTTCATCTCCAATCTCGCCGTCCCCAAGGCCAAGTACCCCCAGGGCGGGATCGTGAGCGAGGGGGGGGCGAACGGGTTCTACGCGGCGATCGGGGGCGCGTGCATCGCGCGCTCGACGAACGGCGGCCAGACGTTCAAGGTCCTCCAGTGCCTGACGAACCAGCAGCACTTCTACGACGGCGGGAGCATGGCCGCTTCGCCGAACGGCGCGGTGTGGGCCGCGTACGTGGACGTCAACGTCAACCAGATCGACGTGTGGCAGAGCCCCAACCTCAACGCGAGCTTCTCGCCGCTTCCTCCGCCGTTCCCCGGCATGGCGATGGTCAGCCACCCCCGGCTGCGGTTCGACGCGGGAAGCGGCAGCCTCTACGTGGCCGCCCGCGCGAGCAGCGGCGTCGTCTACCTCAACCGGTTCACGGGCGCGTGGCAGCAGCCGGTCCCGGCGAGCTTCTCGTCCGAGCTCTATCCCACCCTGCAGCTGTCGGACCGGACGCTGCGCACGGGCCCGCAGTTCGCCTTCGACGTCGGCGCCGCGAGCCAGTTCGAGCGGGGCGACGAGACCCTCGTCGCCGAGGACCAGGTGCGGCTGCTCTACACGCGGCGCTCGCCGACCGGTCGGCTCTACATCGCGGGGTCTTTCTGCCGCCTGGACCTCTCGGCCTGCTGGGACGCGCCCGAGTGGGCGACCGGCACCGGGACGTCGCAGTGGCACCGCGGCGACACGTTCAACCCGAACCTGCGCGCGTTCCCCGGGTTCATCGGCCTCGTCCCCGCCTGGCGCGCGAACTACACGACGCGCGACGACGCGCCGTCGGGGAACGAGGTGCGGCTGCAGCAGGGGAACCTCGTCATGCTGCCGAACGGCGCCCGCGTGTTCCTGAGCTTCCCGCTCACCGAGCGCCAGGTCGTCTGCCCGGACAACCGGGGATACTGGGGCGACTACGACGACCTGCAGTTCGCCGGGGTGACGCCGTCGCTCACTCCCCGGTTCATCCGCGCGTTCACCGACTCGTTCAAGGGCTGCCCCCAGCGGACCACGTACGAGGCCCGCGAGGTCCATGCGGGCGCGGCCGTGTCGCCCGAGTGAGGGAGGGTGCGATGACTCGTCAATCCCACGCGTTCGTCGCGACGGCCCTCCTGGCCGTCGCGCTCGCCGGCTGCGCCCGCCGGGCCGCCGAGCCCCAGCCGGAGGGGCCGGCGCGCAGCGACCTGGCCGGCCGCGACGCGGAGCGTCAGCCCATACCCCCGCCGCCCGAGCCGCGCTTCCAGCTGGCCGAGAGCCGCGGGACCTGCGCGCCGCCGGCCGACGGGGTGCGCAACGTCTCCGCCTGCTGCAACGACCAGCCCTGCCAGGGCCAGTGCGTCTCCGAGCGCGGCCGCGAGCCGGTCCAGTGCGCCTGCTTCGACGTCGTGGGCGGCTGCCGCGAGGGCGAGATCTGCTGCAAGCGGCTGCAGGCCTGCGTGAAGCCGGAGGCCTGCGACTGGCTGCCGTAGGCTAGCGCCTCCGCCGCCGCAGCGGGCGGCTCACTTCGCGGGACCGGCCCCCTTCGTCCGCGTTCGGACCGAGTAGAGCCCCTTGCTCGCGGTGATGAAGAGCGTCCGCCGGTCCTCTCCGCAGAAGCTCACGTTGTTGGGCTGGGTGAGGTCCCCGGTCACCCGCACGAGGGCGTTAGATCCCCCCGTTCGGGTGGACCCAGACGTCGTTCGGACCGTTGAGGGCCTTGCCGAGGTGGCCCTTCCAGAGGACCGTCGCCTTCCCGTCCGGGGCAATCGCCCACAGCTCGTTCTTCTCGTCCGCGCAGGCGATCAGTCGCCCCGAGGCGTCGAAGGACATGCCGTTCGAGCGCCCGGCGGGCTGGAGGAACACCGAGAGCTTCCCGTCGGCGCTCCACCTCATGATCCGGTCGCTGGGCTGATCGGTGAAGAAGAGGTTCCCGCCGGCGTCGCAGGTGGGCCCCTCGGTGAAGGCGAAGTCCCCGGCGAGCTTCTCGACCTTCGCGCCCGGGGCGAGGACCCCTTTCCCGGCGGCCGAGGCGAGCCCCGCGAGAACGGCCAGCACGAGCGAAACGACGGTCGGCGTCGTCTTCATGTTCTGCCCTCCGGGGCTGCCTGCCGATCCCGGCCGCTTCAGCCCTCCCCCGGGACCCGGACGCATTCTACGGGAGTGCTCGGGGGCCGGAATCCTGACACGGGCGGCGCCCCCCGCCCGAGGGGCGGGAGGCCCGATGGTCCACTTGGCCTCTTTGCACGGCTCGAACGTCCGGAAAGGGCTGGCGAGGATCCTGCTACAGCCCCGATGCGGAGGCTCGGCCATGCCCACGCTCAACCCGTTCAAGCTGCTCGTCCTCTGCCTGCAACCGAGCGGCCGTTTCTCGCGCGCGCAGTTCGCGCTGGTCTACCTGGGCCCGATGGCGGCGTTCTTCTTCGCCATCCTCGGAATCGGGCTCGCCAGCGAGCTTCTCGGCCTGGGCCAGATGGCCGTCGGCCTCCTGGGGATACTCGCCCTGCTCGCCTTCCTGCCCGTCTTCGCGATCACGTTCATCGGCGGCGGGATCCGGCGGTGGCACGACCTCGGGAGATCGAGCTGGTACGTCCTGCTCGGCTTCCTGCCCTGCGTGGGCTTCGTCGCGATCCTGTACATGCTGCTGGCGCCCGGACGGACGGACGCCGCGGCCCCGTCCGGCTCGACCCCGATGCTGGCGGCCGGCGCCGCCGTGCTCGTCGTCGGGGTCTACGGGCTGGGGATCATCGCCTACATGACCCTCCGGCCGTTCCTCCTTCTCCGCGACGCGGGGAGCCAGGCTGCGACGGGCGAGGCCGGGACGATCGAAGACCCGCCCTTCCCCAGGGCCAGCGCCGCAGCCAACGAGACCATGACCATCGCCGACATCCGCACCCTCCTCTCCGCGCAGACCGTGTACGGGGAGTCGAACGGGGGCCTCTACGAGGGCAACCTGGAGTGCCTGGCCCACCCGTCGGCCGGATGCGCGCCCGGGCTCCCCGCCGAGGTCCTGCCGTTCATCGACCCGGCCCTCGCCTCGCAGCAGCCCAGGTACGGTTACCGGCGCCGCCTCGAGCCGGGCCGGACGATGGCGGTCGACCCCGCGGTCTCGTCACGGACGAGCATCGCCGGCTACGCCTACGTGGCGGTGCCGGTCTCCGTGGGCCAGACGGGAAAGCGGTCGTTCTGCGGCGACACGTCGGGGGTCGTCTGCTTCCGGTCGGACGGCGCGGACATCCCCGCACCCGGCGGCGAGTGCCCGGTGGCCTCGGGGGGCTGCGAGCCGCTCGGGTGAGGCCCGCTACTCCTCCGACACCCGCACCACGAGCTTGCCGGTGTTCGAGCCGTCGAAGAGCCGGTTGACGGCGAGCGGCGCCTTCTCGAGGCCGTGCACGACGTCGAGGCGGTACTGGAGCTTCCCCGCCAGGTGCCAGCGGATGAGGTCGGCTGCGGCCTTCCCCGCCTGGTCCACGTGGTCGAGGACGATGAACCCCTCCATCCGGGCCCGCCTCACGAGGAGGTTGGACAGGTTCTTCGGCCCCGCCACGGGAGCTTCGGCGTTGTACTGCGAGATCAGCCCGCAGACGACGATGCGGGCGCGCAGGTTGATGAGGGACAGGACCGCGTCGAGCGTGTCCCCGCCCACGTTGTCGAAGTAGACGTCGATGCCGTTCGGGCACTCGCGGCGGAGCCCGGCGAGGACCGGCCGCTTCTTGTAGTTGACCACGGCGTCGAAGCCCAGCTCCCCGGTGAGCCACCGGCACTTGTCCTCGGTCCCGGCGATCCCCACGACCCGCATGCCCTTGATCTTCCCGATCTGGCCGACGAGCGAGCCGACCGCGCCCGCCGCCGCCGAGACGACGAGCGTCTCGCCTTCCTTCGGCTGGCCGACCTGCAGGAGGCCCACCCACGCGGTGAGGCCGATGTGGCCGAGGAGACCGAGGTGGGCCGAGAGCGGCAGGGGGATGGGCGGCAGCTTCGTGAGCTGGGTGGCCGGGAGGACCGCGTAGCGTTGCCAGCCGAGAAGGCCCTGCACCACGTCGCCGGGAGCGAGGCCGGGCGCGCGGGACTCCTCGACGCGCCCGATCGCGATGCCGCGCATCACGCCGTCGAGCGGCACCGCCGGCAGGTACGTGTCGCCCGCCGCCCAGCCGCGGTTCGTGGGATCGAGCGAAAGGTAGACGGTGCGCACGAGCGCCTGGCCGTCCTCGAGCGGCGGAGTCTCCTCCTCGACCCACCGGAAGTCCGACTCCTTGAAGAGCCCCTGCGGACGGGCCACGAGACGCCACTGCTGGTTCCTTGGCATGGCCGGAATCTCCTCACCGCATTCTACGGGAGTGCTCCTGGCGGCGGTCGACGAGGCCCGTCCGCGCCGCGTCGCAGATGGCGGCCACCCCCGGGTTCTTGATGCGCCGCTCCGCCGAGACGCCGTAGACCCGCGCACGGACGGCTTCCGTCCGCCCCACCGTGCGGAGGCGGTAGGCCCGCAGGAGCGGCTTCTCGACCATCGTGGGCGTCACGAAGACGCCGTGGCCGGCGGTCCCGAACTCCCGGAGGAGGGCCCCGTCCTCGAACTCCCCGACCACGCGGGGCCGGATCCCCCGCTCCTCGAGCCACTGGTCGAGGCTGCGCCGAATGGCCATGTTCGCGGTGGGCAGGAGCATGGGCCGGCCGTCGAGCGATCGCGGGAAGCCCCGGCGGCAGGCGGCGGCGAGCGCGGGGGTGGCCACGAAGCTCACCCCGCTCTCCCCGAGGAGGTGGTTGTAGGCCCGGACCCGCACCTCGGGGCCCACCGGCGCGTCGGTGATCAGCACGTCGAGCGTGTGGAGAGCGAGCCCCTCGAGGAGCTGCGCGGGGCTGGCCTCGCGGCAGACCACCCGCACCGGCTCGGCGAGGCGCAGCGCGGGCTCGATGAGCCGTTGCGCCACCAGCTTCTCCACCACGTCGGCCACGCCGACCACGAGCCGGATCGGCCGCCCGGTGGGGCGCCCCCGGACGGCCTCCACCATCTCCCGCCCGGCGGAGAAGATCTCGTCCGCGTAGTCATAGACGAGGCGGCCCATCTCGGTGAGCGCGAGCCGCCGCCCGGCCTTTCGGAACAGCCTCTCCGACAGGCTGTCCTCGAGCCGCCGGACCTGCACGCTCACCGTCGAGGGAGCCAGACGAAGCTCCTCGGCCGCCGCCGCCACGCCCCCGGCGCGGGCCACCGTCCAGAAGTAGAGAAGGTGGTGGTAGTTCAGCCACTCCACTCGAGGCTCCTTTCGCTCTGATCGAAAGGATGCGCTAACACTTTCTCATTGTCGAATCGTCAGCCCTCGCTTAGCTTGGAGACAGAGGGTGGTTCGTCGCGGGGTGACGTGTCTCGAAAGGGAGAGTCATGGTGGGAGCCAGGGAAGAGCGTCCGATCGTCGTCACGCGTCCGGACCACGAGAGGCTGCGCCGTCTCGTGGAGACGTCCCGCGCCCGGCGGCGCTGGGAGGAGCTGCACCTCGTCGCCCTCGCCGAGGAGCTCGAGGACGCGGAGGTCGTCGATCCCGAGAGCGTCCCCCCGGACGTGGTCACCATGCGCTCCCGCGTCCGCGTGCTCGACATGGTCAGCGGGCAGACGGCCACCTACACCCTCTGCTATCCCGTCGAGGCCAATCTCGAGGCCGGCCGGCTCTCGGTCCTCGCCCCGATCGGCACCGCCCTCCTCGGTTACCGCGAGGGCGACGTCGTCGAGTGGCCCGTCCCGGGCGGCGTGCGGGTGCTGAAGATCGAGAAGCTGCTCCACCAGCCCGAGGCCGCCGTGCGGCCGCGAAGGGTCGTCGAGTCGTGACCCCCGACCGCGTGGTGGTGAGCGGCATCGACGGGGGCCTCGTCGACCCGCTGACCCGGGACTACGACCCGGCGCGGCCCGCCGTCGCCGCCCTCGGGCGCCTCGGCGTCCCGCTCGTCCTGTGCAGCGGCCGCACGCGCGCGGAGGTGGCCTTCGTGTCGCGGGTCTTCGGCCTCGGCGCGCCCTTCATCGCCGAGAACGGCGCCGTGCTCGCCGTACCCGCGGGGCACCTGCGGGGCGGGGTGCCGGGCGGGGAGCCGGACGGAGAGTGGCACGTCCTCCGGCTGGGTCCGCCCCGCGAGACGCTGCGCCGCTCGCTCGAGGAGGTCGCGGCCGTGGCCGGGGTCGGGGTGCGACTGCTCTCCGACCTGACCGACGGCGAGCGGAGGCGACGCGGCGCGTTCGCGAACCTGTTCGGGCCCGCGACGACCGCGAGAGAGCACACCGAACCCTTCCTGATCGAGGGGGAGGAGGAGGAGCAGGCGGCCCTCGCCCGGGCGGCGGAGGCCCGCGGCCTGCGCCTCTTGCGGGCCCAGAGCTTCTGGCACCTGTGCGGCGGGGCCGACAAGGGCCTCGCCGTACGCACCCTGCTCGCGCTCTACGAGCGCGGCGGGGGGATGCCGGAGGCGATCGGGCTCGGGGCGTGGCCGATCGACCTGCCAATGCTGCGCGCCGTGCACCACCCGATCGTGCTGCCCGGCCCCGGGGGCCGGATCGAGCCGTCGCTCGCCGCCGGGGTCCCGCGGGCCGAGCGCGCCTGGCAGGGCGGGCCGCGGGGCTGGAACGACGCCGTGCTCTCCGCCCTCGCGCGGCGCCAGCTGCCGCGCGTCGTCGCCCCTGGGCCGCGGGGCGAGCCGCGGCCCACCGGACTCAGCCGCGCCGTGTCGTGAAGCGGACGACGCTGAAGCTCTCGGGGATGTGGGAGTCGTACACCCCGTGGGGGTTGAGGCTCCAGCCGGGGTTCTCCGGGAGCGGCTTGCCGTGGACGCGCACGGCCTCGAACCGCGAGAAGTCGCAGCGCAGCGTCTCTCCTTCCTCTGGCGGAAGGGTCCGCCCGTCGAAGAGGAAGGCCAGGCTCTTCCACGGCAGCGCCATCTCGACCGTCCAGCCGCGGTCGGTGGTCGTCGGGTCGTTGATCCGGCCGTCCACCTTCACCGCGGTCTCGAGCCCCGCGAGGTCGAAGTCGAGGAAGGCGAAGCGCCGGCCGCGGGGGTGACGGCGCCAGCGGCTCGCGTCCTGGAAGCCGCCCAGAACGTCGACGTCGCGCGAGTAGAGGTCGAGCTCGGGGCGGTCGAAGCGGCTCCCCCGCTTCAGCGCGTCCTGCCAGACGAAGAAGGCCTCGTAGACCGTGCCGAACGAGTTGATCTCGAGCTCGTAGTAGCAGTCGTCGCCGGCCACGAAGATCTCGACGTCGTTGTCGTTCCAGATGAAGCTGTCACGCTCGGTGAGGGTGGCCCGAACCTGCGGCTCCTCCACCCAGTAGGCAACGTAGAAGCGCTCGTCGTCCCACTGGCAGGCGACCCGCGTCTCGTAGAGCGCGGGCTCCCCGCTCACCATGTCCACGAAGCGGGGCGAGCGGCGGGCGTCGCGCCACGCGGGCTTCGCGAGGTCGCCGTCGACGACGATCCTCCCCGCCGCCCGTGGGCACGCGATCTCGACCAGCCGGTCTTCGGAGACGCCGTAGCTCATGTCCACCCCGCGACTCCCAATGATACGGGACTGGATCCGTCCCACGCCCGGCCCCCCGGGGTCCTCGTCAGCCCCAGATCCGGACCTTCGGCCAGAGCTCAGGCAGCGACAGGCGCGGCCGGCGGCACACGAGGACGGGCCGGTTCTCCCAGACCGCCGTCCAGGGGTGGTACGGCTCGGCCGCGACCTCGACGTCCCCGCACAACCGCTGCAGTCTCTCCGGCCGGTCCCCGAGGACGATGAAGACGTCCTTCGACGCCTCGCCCGGCCCCCAGAGCCAGTAGGAGACGTGCGTGCCGAGCGCCTTCATCGGCAGGCCGTACCTCGGGCCGAGGAGATCGATGGCCCCGGAGTCGCCGTAGTTGTTCGCGATGATCGCGACCCGGGACTGCTCCTCGGGCGGCATCGCGTGGTAGGTGAGAGCCACGGCCGCCACCCTCTCGTCCCAGCCGAACTGCCAGGCGAAGTGGTGGGGCAGGGCGGCCTGCGCGTGGGCCTTCTCGGTGGCGGGCAGCGTGATCCCGAGCCCCTCCTGGTAGGCGATCAGCCCCTCGGGGGAGAGGATCGGCAGGACGAAGGGCAGGAAGGGCAGGGTCAGGGCGAACAGCAGGACGAGGACGGGGCGCAGGCGCGCGCGCCACCCGCCGGCGGTGAAGGCCTCGAGCGCCACGCCACCCGCCGCGAAGAGCGTGGCGAAGGCCGGGGTCACGTAGTAGTCCTTGCCCTTGGCGAGGATGAAGAAGGCGAGGGTGACGAGGAAGGCCGTCCCCAGCGGCCGGAACGCGCGCCCCCGCTTCGAGGCGAGAAGCCAGGCGAGCCCGGCCAGCCAGATCGGGAGGCTCGCCGGGTTCGCGTTCAGGACCTGGTGGGCGACGTACTCGAGCGGCGCGAGGACCACGTCGCGCCCGTGCTCGCGGAGGTTCCGCTCGAAGACGAGGAACGGCCAGCCGTGGGCCTGGTTCCACAGCACGTTGGGCAGGAACACGAGCCCGGCGAGGGCACCCCCCAGCCAGATCCAGGGCTTCTTCAGCGCCTGGCGCTGCGGGCTCAGGACGAGGCCCGCCACGAGGCCGAGCCCGTAGACCGCCATCGAGTACTTGTTCTGCAGGCCGAGCCCGGCCAGCAGGCCGAACCAGAGCCAGAGCTTCTGGTTGCCGGTCTTGACGACCCGGACGACGAGGAAGGCACATCCCGTCCAGAAGAGGGGCTCGAGCGCGTTCATCGTGAAGAGGTAGTGCATCACGACGTAGACGGAGGCGAGAGCGCTCGCGAGCGAGGAGAGGCCCATGGCGAACCGTCCGCCGCCGAGCTCGCGGGCGAGGAGTCCGGTGAGCAGGACGAGCGCCGCCCCGGCCACCGCGGACACGGAACGGATGGCGAGGAGCGAGGTCCCGAGGGTGCGGCTCACCACCCAGGCCATCAGGCCGACGAGGGGCGGGTGGTCCACGTAGCCCCAGTCGAGGTGCTCGCCGCACGCGAGGAAGTACAGCTCGTCGCCAAAGTAGCCGTAGCGGGAGGCGGTCGCGAGGTGCAGCCCCAGCTTCGCCGCCGCGATCGCCATCACCACGCCCAGACCGCCGGCGAGCCATGGGACCTTGCGGGCCATCTGTGGGTTATACGCCAGGAGCCAGCCACACGTTCACGCCGATCCTTGGGCGTCGCAACCGGGGGGTGCTCGAGGGGGTGGAACCCCCTCGTCTCAGAGGAAGCTGGCGACCGCCGTGGGCTTTGATGGCTGCCACTCCGCAGGGTGCAGGACTACGAGCTCTCCCCAGGGCTCTGGGGCAGACGAGTCGGCCAAGCGGCAACTCCCTCGGCACCTCGCCGGACTGAGGTGCCGAGGGTGCATCTGATCCATTACGGCCGATCCTGAACCATCGGATCCACCATCATCCCCGTACATACGGCCCTGTCGCGTGGCCGCGTGCGAGGCCTACGATTACGGTTGATCGCCGTTCGCCATCCGGGCCAATCGAACCAACCGACCCCGGCCCGCCGACGACGGCGCGCTCGGAGGCCTCGATGACCACCAGCCTGGCGACGGCGCTGCCGCGCGTAGAGGACCAGGACCTCCTCGACCGCGTCATCGCGGAGCAGGGCGGCCGCCCCGGCTCGCTCCTCAGCGTGCTCGAGAAGCTGCAGGAGCAGCACCGCAACAAGTACCTCCCCATGGAGACGCTCGAGTACGTGGCCGCGAGGACCGGCGTCCCCCAGGCGCAGGTCTACAGCGTCGCCACCTTCTACGCGCTCTTCAACCTCGAGCCGCAGGGCACGCACACCGTGAGCATCTGCCGGGGGACCGCCTGCCACACCCGCGGCTCGCGCGCGCTCCTCGAGCGCCTGAAGCTCCAGCTCGGCCTTTCCCGTCCTCCGGAAGAGGCGGGCGGCGCCGACAAGCTCACCCTCACCACCCCGGACCGCCGGTTCACGATCCGCACCGTGGCCTGCTTCGGCCAGTGCGCGCTCGCCCCGGTGGTCGAGGTGAACCACGCCATCCGCGGCCACGTGAAAGAGCAGGCGCTCATGCGCGAGGTGGACAAGCTGCGGAAGGAGGGCGGCCGATGACGCTCATCCAGGACATCGCCGCGTTCAACGAGGTGCGCGAGGCGGGCCTCGCCAAGCTCCTCCCCAGCCGGCCTCGCATCGGCGTGGGCATGGGCACGTGCGGCTCCGGCAACGGCGCCGAGGCGGTCTTCCATGCCTTCTCCTCGGAGATCGAGTCGCGCGGGCTCGCCGTGCAGCTCGCCCCGGTTGGCTGCTTCGGCTTCTGCGCCGAGGAGCCGCTCGTCAACGTGTGGGTCCCGGGCCGGCCGCTCCTGATCCTCCGGCGCGTGCAGCCGAACCACGTCGACGCCATCCTCGGCGGCCTGGGCCAGGGGAAGGTCCCGCCCCCCGAGCTCGTGCTCTGCAAGATCGAGGAGTGGGACCACCTCACCGGCCACGTGAAGTACGGGTACGGCTACCCGGAGCTGCCCCACTGGCACGAGGTGCCGTTCTTCAAGGGCCAGGTCAAGATCGTCCTCCGAAACTGCGGCCTCCTCAACCCCGACGACATCGAGGAGTACATCGCGGTCGGCGGCTACCAGGCCCTCTACAAGGTCCTGATCGACGCCAACCCGGGGGCCGTCATCGAGCAGGTGAAGGCGGCCAAGCTCCGCGGGCGGGGCGGGGCCGGCTACCTGACCGGCAACAAGTGGGAGTTCCTCCGCGCGGCGGCCGGCCCCGAGAAGTACCTCGTCTGCAACGCGGACGAGGGGGACCCCGGCGCCTACATGAACCGCAACGAGATCGAGAGCGACCCCCACTCGCTCCTCGAGGGCATGGCGATCGCCGGCTACGTCACCGGCACGTCGAAGGGCATCCTCTACGTGCGCGCCGAGTACCCGCTCGCCGTGCTGCGGCTCGAGCACGCGATCGAGCAGGCCCGGGCGTACGGCGTCCTCGGCGACAACGTCCTCGGCCGCGGCTTCAAGTTCGACGTCGAGCTCGTGGAGGGGGCGGGCGCCTTCGTCTGTGGCGAGGAGACGGCGCTCATCGCGTCCCTCGAGGGCCACTCCGGCCGCCCGCGCCCGCGCCCGCCGTTCCCGGCGCAGAAGGGCCTCTGGGGCAAGCCCACCAACATCAACAACGTCGAGACCTGGTACAACGTCGCCCCCATCGTGTCCAAGGGCCCGGTCTGGTTCACCGGGACCGGCAGCGCCAAGAGCCCGGGCACCAAGGTCTTCTCCCTCGTGGGCAAGGTGCACAGCACCGGCCTCGTGGAGATGCCGCTCGGGACGCCCATCGCGAAGTTCGTCTACGACATCGGCGCGGGCGGCACCGACGGCCGCGAGATCAAGGCCATCCAGACGGGCGGGCCGTCCGGCGGCTGCATCCCCGCCGACATGTTCGACACCGCCGTCGACTACGAGAGCCTCGCCCAGATCGGCTCGATCATGGGCTCCGGCGGCATGGTCGTGATGGACGAAGACAACTGCATGGTGGACGTGGCCCGCTTCTTCATCGAGTTCACCCACTCGGAGAGCTGCGGGAAGTGCGTCCCCTGCCGGGTGGGCCTCGACAAGGCCCTGCGGATGCTGAACCGCATCACCGAGGGCAACGGCACCCTGGCCGACCTCGACTCCCTGGACGAGCTGTGCCGCATGGTGCGCGACACCTCGCTCTGCGGGCTCGGCCAGAGCGCCCCGAACCCCGTGCTCACCACCCTGCGGCACTTCCGCAACGAGTTCGAGGACCACATCCGCGTCAAGCGCTGCCGGGCCGGGGTGTGCGAGGACCTCGCGGTCAGCCCCTGCGAGAACTCGTGCCCGATCCACATGAACATCCCGCGGTTCCTCCAGCTCTACAAGGAGGGCAAGCTCGAGGACGCCTTCCTCTCGGTGATCCTCGACAACCCGCTCCCCGCCTCCACCGGGCGCGTCTGCCAGCACCCGTGCGAGGACCGCTGCCGGCGCGCGGCGGTGGACGAGCCCGTGAACATGCGGGACGTGCACCGGACGATCGCCGACTCCGTGCTCCTCTCCGACAAGTTCGAGCCGATGGTGGAGAGGCTGGTCGCGCTCAAGAAGGAGCCCACCGGCCGCGAGGTCGCGGTCGTGGGCGCGGGGCCGGCCGGCCTCACCTGCGCCTACTACCTCGCGCTCCTCGGCCACGCCGTCACCGTCTTCGACTCGCGGCCGGAGGCGGGCGGCATGCTCCGCTACGCGCTGCCGGAGTATCGCCTTCCCAAGGCGGTCCTCGCGAAGGAGCTGGAGCTCATCGAGCGGGTGGGCGTCCGGTTCCAGCTCAGCTCGCCGGTCGGGGACGGCGTCGGCCTGAACGACCTCGCCCACCAGTACGACGCCGTCTTCCTCGCGATCGGGACCTGGAAGGAGAGCCACGTCCAGCTGCCGGGCACCGAGCTCGCCGGTGTCCTGCACGCCCTGCCCTTCCTCGAGGGCGTCGCCCGCGACGAGACGCTGCCGGTCGGCCGAAGGGTGGTGGTGATCGGGGGCGGCAACGCCGCGATCGACGCCGCCCGCACCGCCCGGCGCAGGGGCTCCGAGGTCACCGTGATCTACCGCCGCGAGCGGAAGGACATGCCGGCGATCCCGGACGAGATCGAGGCGGCCGAGCACGAGGGCGTGCAGTTTCTCTTCCTCGCCTCCCCCCACCGGATCCTGGGCGACAAGCAGGGGGCGGTGAAGGGGATCGAAGTGGTGAAGACGAAGCTCGGCGAGTTCGACACCTCGGGCCGCCGCCGGCCCGTTCCCACCGACGAGGTCGTCCGCGTGGACTGCAACACCGTGATTCTCGCCGTCGGCGAGAAGGTCGACCCGGGCTTCACGAAGAGCTCCGGGCTGAAGCTCAAGGAGTCGGGCACCGTCGAGGTCGACCGTTACTCGATGGAGACGAGCCGCGAGCGCTTCTACGCGGGGGGCGACCTCGTCACCGGGGCCTCGAACGTCACGAGGGCCATGCGCTACGGGAGGCAGGCCGCCCGCAAGATCGACAAGCGGCTCATGGGCGTGAAGCGCGTCGACTCCCTCTGGCCGCCGTTCGAGTACGCGATGGAGCCGCCGGAGAGGCAGAGCGAAAGCCCTCGCCAGGTCCCGGGCGAGAGAGCAGCCGCGGAGCGGGTGAAGTCGAGCGTCGAGGTGTCGCTCGGCCTCGTCCCCGCCGCGGCCCTGGAAGAGACGTCGCGCTGCCTGCGGTGCGACGTCCGCGGCGAAGACAACTGAAGGAGGCCCCGGCGTGACCCAGAAGCTGAAGGTCCGGATCGACGGCGAGTTCGTGGCCGCGAGCCCCGGGCAGAGCGTCCTCCAGGTGGCGCGGGCCGCGAACAAGTACATCCCCGCCCTCTGCTACATGGAGGGCCTCACCGCGGTCGGCGCCTGCCGGCTCTGCATGGTGGAGGTCCAGGGGATCTCGCGCCTGCTCCCCGCCTGTACGACGCCCGCGCAGGACGGCATGGCCGTCACCACCACGTCGCCGCAGCTGCAGGCCTACCGCAAGATCGCGCTCGAGCTGCTCTTCTGCGAGCGGAACCACGTGTGCGCGGTGTGCGTCTCGAGCGGGCACTGCGAGCTGCAGGCCCTCGCCCAGGACCACGGGGTGACGCACGTGCGGTACCCCTACAACTACCCCCGCCTCCCGGTGGACACCTCCCACCCGAGGTACGTCCTCGACCACAACCGCTGCGTGCTCTGCTCGCGCTGCGTGCGGACCTGCGCCGAGATCGAGGGAGCCCACGTCTGGGACATCGCGGCCCGCGGAATCCAGTCGCGGCTGGTGAGCGAGCTGAAGCGGACGTGGGGCGAGGCCCGCACCTGCACGAGCTGCGGCAAGTGCGTGCAGGCCTGCCCCACCGGGGCCATGGCCGAGAAGGGCTGGGGGGTCGAGGAGATGACCAAGCACGGCCAGGTGGTGAGCCGCCTGACCGCGATGCGGGGAGGCCGGTGATGGGCAAGGTGCGGCTCGGGACCTGCTGGCTCGACGGCTGCTCCGGCTGCCACATGTCGCTCCTCGACGTGGACGAGGGGATCGTGGCCGTCCTCAACAAGGCGGAGATCGTCTTCGGACCCCTCGTGGACGCGCAGGAGTGGCCGGAGGGGGTGGACGTCGCGGTGATCGAGGGCGCGGTGAGCAGCCAGGACGACCTCAAGCTGGCCCAGCTGGCGAGGGCCCGCAGCAAGGTCGTGGTGGCCCTCGGGGACTGCGCGGTGACGAGCAACGTGCCGTCGATGCGGAACGGGATCGCCACCCGCAAGCTGCTCGAGCGGGTCTACGTCGAGGGGGCCGACGTCAAGCCCGGCGTGCCCACCGACGGCGTCCCGCCGCTCCTCAAGAAGGCGGTGCCCCTGCACGAGGTGGTGAAGGTCGACATCCACGTCCCCGGATGCCCCCCGAAACCCAATGCGATCCTCCTCGTGCTCAGCGAGCTGCTCGAGGGCAGGAAGCCCGACCTCGGCTCGAAGCTGCGGTTCGGGTAGCGCGATGGCGACGCGGGGGAAGGGCAAGGTGCCGGTGACGGCCGGGAGACCAGCGATGAAGAAGATCACGATCCACCCCGTCTCGCGCATCGAGGGTCACGCGAAGATCACGATCCGCCTGGACGACGAGGGGCAGGTCACGGGGACGCAGTTCCACGTCACCCAGATCCGGGGCTTCGAGAAGTTCACCGAGGGCCGGCCGTACTACGAGATGCCGTCCATCACCGCCCGCATCTGCGGCATCTGCCCGGTGAGCCACCTCCTCGCCTCGGTGAAGGCCTGCGACGAGATCATGGCGGTGCGGATCCCCGCCGCCGCGGCGAAGCTCCGGGAGCTCCTCCACTGCGCCCAGTTCGTGCAGTCGCACGCGCTCTCCTTCTTCCACCTCTCCGCCCCCGACCTCCTCCTGGGGATGGACTACGACCCCGCGAAGCGCAACGTGGCGGGCCTCCTCGAGGAGCACCCCGACGCCCTGCGCGACGGGATCGCGCTGCGCAAGTTCGGCCAGCAGGTCATCGAGCGCCTCGCGAAGGAGCGCGTGCACCCGTCGTGGACGGTGCCCGGCGGCGTGAACGCGCCCCTCGACCCGCACGCCCACGAGAAGACGCTCGCCGAGCTGCCCGCCGCGCAGGCGATCGTCCGGCGGACGCTCGAGCTGTGGAAGAAGACGCTCGACCACTTCCCGAACGAGATCTCGAGCTTCAGCAACTTTCCGACCATGTACGCCGGCCTGGTGGGCCCCGACGGGTCGCTCCGCCTCTACGACGGGAAGCTGCGATTCGTGGGCCCCGAGGGCCAGATGGTGGCCGACCAGGTGAGCCCCGACGACTACGCGGTCCACATCGGCGAGGCGGCGATGGCCGATTCGTACCTGAAGGCCCCGTACTACAAGCCCGTCGGCTACCCCGAGGGCATCTACCGGGTCGGCCCGCTCGCCCGGCTGAACGCCGCCGACCGCTGCGGGACCCCGGAGGCGGACAAGGAGCTCGAGGAGTACCGCCAGAGGTTCGGCCGCATCGTGCAGAGCGGCTTCCACTACCACTACGCGCGCCTCATCGAGGCGACCTACGCCCTCGAGCGGATGAAGGAGCTGCTGGACGACCCCGCGATCCTCTCCACCAAGGTGCGCGCGACGGCGGGGGTGAACAGCCCGGTGGGCGTCGGCATCATCGAGGCGCCTCGCGGCACCCTCATACACCACTACAAGGTGAACGACGACGGCGCGATGGTGTGGGCCAACCTGATCGTGGCGACGGGCCACAACAATCTCGCGATCGGCAAGGGCGTCGAGCAGGTGGCGAAGCGGTTCGTCAACGGCCGCAAGCTCGAGGAGGGCGCCCTCAACCGCGTCTCGGCGCTGGTGCGGGCCTACGACCCCTGCCTCAGCTGTTCGACCCACGCCCTCGGCATGGTGCCGGTCAAGCTCAGCCTCGTGGGCCCGGGCGGCGAGCTGCTCGACGAGAAAGCGACGGACTGAGCTCCGGCCGGACCGGGCCGAGCCTGGCTACGGGTCGGCGGGCGCCGCCCCCCCGGACCCGCCTGACGTACACTCCGTTTGCGACGCAACGGAGAGACCCATGACCCAGGATCCGAGCGGCGGTCGGCGAGCCTTTCTCGGGGCCGCCGCCCTCCTCGCAACCGCGCCCCGGGCGCGGGCGGCGGCTTCCGACCCCGGCCCCCACCGCGCGAAGATCAAGCTCAGCTGCAACCTCTACTCCTTCAACGGGCCGCTGCGCAGCGGGGAGATGTCGCTCGAGCAGGTGATCGACTTCTGCGCCGAGCTCGGGTTCGACGCGGTGGACCCGACCGGCTACTACTTCCCCGGCCACCCGGAGCCCCCGGCCGACGCGTACCTCCACGCGGTCAAGCGGAGGGCGTTCCTGAGCGGCCTGGACATCAGCGGCACGGGCATCCGGAACGACTTCACGGTGCCCGACCCCGCGAAGCGGGAGGCGGACGTCGCCCACGTCGGCCGGTGGGTGGAGGTGGCGGCGAAGCTGGGCGCTCCCGTCCTGCGCGTCTTCGACGGGCGGGGCGAGGCGAAGGGTCCGAGCCGCGAGCAGATGACCGGCTGGGTGATCGACGCCCTCGGGGCCTGCGCCGCCCTCGGCGGGCGGCACGGGGTGATGATCGCATTCCAGAACCACGACGAGCTGCTCAAGACCGCGGCCGAGGTGCTCGCGGTCCGCGAGCGCGTGGCCTCCGACTGGTTCGCCCTGAACGTGGACGTCGGCAGCCTGCGCACCGGGGACCCCTACGAGGAGATCGCCCGCCTGGCGCCCCACGCGTGCACCTGGCAGATCAAGGAACGGCTCTTCCGGAAGGGGCAGGAGGAGAAGACCGACGTGAGGCGCGTCTTCGGGATCCTGAAGGCGGCCGGCTACCGCGGGTACGCGCCGATCGAGACGCTGGGGCCGGGCGACCCCCGCGAGAAGGTGCGCCGCTTCCTGGACGAGGTGCGGCAGGCCCTCGCCTGACGGCGGGAGGAGACGACATGAGCGTGACCACGCCCCGCAGCTCCTTCCCCTCCACCTTCTGGGTGGCGAACGTGATGGAGCTGTTCGAGCGGGGCGCCTACTACGGGATGAACTCCGTGCTGGCGGTCTACCTGGCCGGCTCCGTCGCCGAGGGCGGCCTCGGCTTCCGCGAGGAGTCGGTCGGGTTCCTCCAGAGCATCGTGTACGCCGCCACCTACGTCCTGCCGATCCTGGGCGGGGCCCTCGCCGACCGCTACGGTTACCGGCGGATGCTGCTCGTGGCCTTCTCCCTCCTCGCCGCCGGCTACTTCGCGGCCGGCCAGGTTTCCAGCTACGGGCTCGTGTTCCTCGCCCTCCTCGTCATGGCCACGGGGTCGGGACTCTTCAAGCCGATCATTTCCGGCACCATCGCCCGCACCACCGACGAGTCGAACTCGGCCTTCGGCTTCGGCATCTACTACTGGATGATCAACCTGGGGGCGTTCCTCGCGCCCCTCGTGGTGAGCGTCCTGAAGGGCTTCTCCTGGCGCTACGTGTTCGTGGCCTCGGCGCTCTACACGGGCCTCATGCTCCTGCCGGCCGCCCTCGTCTTCCGCGACCCGCCGCGGCCGCCCTCCACGAAGGCGCTGCGGGAGGTGCTGATGGGCGCGGCCGAGGTGCTGGCCGACTCCCGCTTCATGCTGATGATCGTCGTGTACTCGGGCTTCTGGGTCCTCTACTTCCAGAACTTCGGGTCGGTGCTGTGGTACCTGCGCGACTTCGTCGACAGAGCGCCGGTCAGCGCGGCGCTGACGTCGCTCCTGCGGGCGCTCGGCCTGCCCTGGACCTTCACCTTCGACGCCGAGCACGTCACCGTCATCAACGCGGGCACGATCATCCTGCTGCAGGTGCTGATCAGCCGGCTGGTGAAGGACTGGAAGCCCCTCCCGACGATGGTGACCGGCATGGCGCTCGGGGCGGTCGGCTTCCTGCTCCTCGCCTCCTCGCGCAACCCGTGGGTCTTCGTCCTCGGCATCGCGGTCTTCTCGATCGGCGAGATGACGGCGCACCCGAAGTACTACAGCTTCGTCGGCCAGGTGGCGCCCGCCGACCGCAAGGCTGTCTACATGGGCTACGCCTTCCTCTACGGCGTCTTCGGCTCGCTCCTCGGCTCGAGCCTCGGTGCCTTCCTCTACGAGCGGATGCTGAAGCCGGCCCTCGGCACGCCGGAGGCGGACGGCCGCGCGCGGGAGTTCTGGCTGCTCTTCGCCGTGCTCGACGTGGTCGCGGCCGCCGGACTCGTCCTCTTCGCCCGCCGATTCGGCGCCGACACCGAGGAGACGCGCCGCCGGGCCCGGGCGGTCATGCGCGGCGTCTACGCGGCGGTGCTGCTCGTCGGCGGCGTCTTCCTCTACGTCGCCTTCTCCTCGACGCCGGTCCAGGCCCGGACCGCGGTCCAGGCGGCCATCTTCATCGCCCTCGGCGGCGGCGGCCTCCTCATGGGCGGGCGGCGGGAGGACCGGCCCTTCCGACCATGAGATGGGCCGGCCCCGGCAGGCGTACGCGCTCGACCACGGCGAGGCCGACCGCCTCCAGCCAGGCCGCGTACTCCGACTCCCGGTAGGAGCGGCCCGAGGGCGTGCCGACGAGCATGTTGAGGGAGAAGAGCACCGCCTGGCGGGGCGCGGTGCCGTCCTCGTCCAGCATGAAGTCGGACACCACCACGCGGCCGCCCGGGGCGAGGGCGCGGGCGGCGCGGGACAGCAGGTCGCGGTTCTCGTCCGGCCCGAGCATGTGGCAGATGGAGGACAGGAGCACGAGGTCGTATCCCGAGCCGAGGTCGTCGGCGCGCAGGTCGCCGGCGCGCGTGCTCACGCGGTCGGCGAGGCCCGCCTCGGCCGCGTGCCGGGAGGCGATCGGGAGGACCGCCGGCAAGTCGAGGACCTCGGCCTGGAGGGTCGCGCTCGCGCGGGCGAAGGCGATCGAGTAGGCCCCCGATCCCCCGCCCACGTCGAGCATCCGGCGCACGCCTTCCGCCCCGACCGCACTCACGACGAGGGGCGCCCGCTCCGCCGCCCCGCGGTGCATGGCGGCGATGAACGGCACCGTCCAGTCCTCGCCGCGCTCCGCCATCTCCGAGGCGCCGACGGCGTGACCGGCGCGGACGGCTTCGGTGAGCGTGGACCAGCGCTGCCAGAGGCTGAGGTTGTGCTTCAGCGCGTCCCGGGCGTCGTCGCGCGAGCCGGCGGCGAGGAAGCGCGCGGAGAGAGCCGTGTTCGCGAAGACGCCGTCCCGCTTGCCGAGGAAGCCGAGGGCGACGAGCGAATCGAGGAGGCGCTCGGCGGCGCCGGAGTCCGCCCCGCAGGTGCGGGCCACCGCCGCCGCCGCCGCTCCCGCGCCGACGGCGCTGAACACGTCGAGCTCGAGGGCGGTGAGGAGCACGCGGCTCTCCATGAACGCGCGCAGCGGCACCGCGATCTCGTCCGGCACGACGCCAGCGGCGTCCCGCGCCGCGAGGGCGGCCTGGGCCTTCCCGCGGCTCGTCGCGATCTCGGCCTGCAGGGCGGCGGGGTGACCGCTCACCAGGCGAGCCACGGGGCGGCCCCGGCCCAGGTGCTCGCGCACGATCTCCGGCACGTCCTCCGGGCGCACGCCCGAGTACCAGTCCCCCTCGGGGTAGACGACGATGTTGGGCCCGCGCTCGCACAGGCCGAGCGAGCCGCAGGTGGTCAGCTGCACCGAGTCCGAGAGGCCCTGCGCCGCGATCTCCCGGCGCAGCGCGTCGAGAACGGCCCCCGCGCCGCGGGCGGAGCACGACGGCACCCCCTCGGGCTTCTTCTGGTCGCAGACGTAGACGTGGTGGCGGAACGGCTCCACGGTCACCTCCCGGGCGGCGGGTACTCCCCCTCCCACCGGGCGACGACGACCGTGGCGAGGCAGTTGCCGATGACGTTGACCGAGGTGCGGGCCATGTCCATGAGCTCGTCGATGCCGAGGAGGGCGAGGATCGGCCACTCGGGCAGCCCGAAGGACGACGCGGTGCCCATCAGGATCACGAGCACGGCCCGCGGCACCCCGGCGACACCCTTGCTCGTGATCATGAGCATGAAGACGATCATCAGCTGCTGCGCGAAGGAGAGGTGGATGTCGGCGGCCTGGGCCACGAACACGGACGCGAGGGCGAGGTAGAGCGTCGAGCCGTCGAGGTTGAAGCTGTAGCCGGTAGGCATGACGAAGGCCACGGTCTGCCGCGGCACGCCGAACTCCTCCATGCGCTCCATCGCGAGGGGCAGCGCCGCCTCCGAGCTCGTGGTGGCGAAGGCGATCGAGACCGGCTCGGCGATGGCCTTCAGGAAGCGCCGGATCGGCACCTTCGCGACGAGGGCGATCGGCAGGAGCACCAGCACCAGGAACGAGAGGAGCGCCAGGTAGAACGTCGCCAGGGCCTTGGCGAGGTTCACGAGGATGCCGAGGCCCATGTGCCCCACCGTGTAGGCGATCGCCGCGCCCACGCCGACCGGTGCGAAGAGCATCACCAGGTTCGTGAACTTGAACATGGTGGCGGCCAGCGACTCCGCGAGGGCGAGCAGGGGCCGGCGCTTCTCGTCGGACAGGAGCGAGAGCGCGACCGCGAAGAGCACGCTGAAGACGACGATCTGCAGGACCTGCCCCTCCGCCACCGACTTCGCGACGTTCTCCGGGAAGGCGTGGAGGATGACGTCGCTGACCGCCTGCCTCGGGGCAGAGACCCCGGCGGGCTGCAGGCCCTCCGGCGGCTGCACGCCCACGCCCGCCTTCGTGAGGTTGATGGCGGCGAGCCCGATGAAGAGGGCGAGTGTGGTGACGACCTCGAAGTAGACGAGCGCCTTGATGCCCATCCGCCCCACGTGCCGCAGGTTCGGGTGGCCGGCGATCCCGACGACGAGCGTCGCGAAGAGCAGCGGGGCGATGATCGTCTTGATCATCCGTATGAAGATCTGGCTGAGGAGGCGCATGGCCACGGCGGTTTGCGGCCAGTCGTGGCCGATCTCGGCGCCCACCACCATCGAGAAGAGGATCCAGGCGGTGAGGGAGCGCCGCCCGTACGCCCAGAGCGCGAGGCCGGCGACGAGCGTCCAGCGGCCGAGCAGGCCGGCCACGGGCCACTCGACGGCCCACGCCAGGGAAGCGACGAGCGCCCCGAGGGCCACGAGACCCGCGGTCGCGAGGCCCAGCCGGCTCCATCCGCCCGCACGTCCCGCTCTTTCCCCGGTGTCCATCCTGCCTCCGTGCGACGGTGAGCGGGAGTATATAGGCGCCGCCCGCCCGGGTGTAGGATGGCGCGCGACGGCGGGAACGCATGGCGAGGAGGTCGCGGTGAAGGGCGTGCTCGACTCCCTGAAGAGGGCCATCGAGGAGGGGCAGGCGAAGGACGCGGCCACGCTCGTCCGGGCCGCCCTCGACGCGGGGGCCGAGCCGGGGGCGATCCTGCGGGACGTGATGGTACCTGCGATGGACGAGGTGGGCCGCCGCTACGAGTGCGGCGACTACTTCCTCCCCGAGATGCTCATCTCCGCTCGGGCCATGAAGGGGGCCCTGGCGGTCCTGCGGCCCCGCCTGGTCGCGACCGACGTGAAGCCGGCGGGCACCGTGGTGGCCGGCACGGTCAAGGGTGACCTCCACGACATAGGGAAGAACCTCGTCTGCATGATGCTCGAGGGGGCGGGCTTCGAGGTGCGCGACCTCGGCGCGGACGTGGCACCGGAGGCCTTCGTCGAAGCGGCGCGCGGCGGCGACGTCAGCCTGATCGTGCTCTCCGCCCTCCTGACCACGACGCTGCCGAGCATGAAGGTGACCATCGAGCAGCTGAAGGCGGCCGGCCTGCGGGACAAGGTCGGGGTCATGGTCGGCGGCGCCCCCGTCAACCAGAAGCTGGCCGCCGAGATCGGCGCCGACGGCTACGCCGAGGACGCGGCCGGGGCGGTGGCACTCGCCCGTCGCCTCGTCGGCCAGGGCGCTCCATGAACGGACGCGAGCGGGTCCGCAAAGCGCTGCGGCGCGAGGAGACCGACCGACCCCCGATCGACCTCGGCAGCACGCCGGTGACCGGCATCCAGGCGAGCACGTATTACCGGGTGCGGAAGGCCCTCGGCCTCGGCGAGGCCCCGGTGACCATCGGCGAGCCGTTCCAGATCCTGGCCGAGGTCGAGGAGCCCGTCCGCTGCGCCCTCGGCGTCGACACGATCGGCATCTGGAGCCCCACGAACATGTTCGGGTTCCGCAACGAGGGCTGGAAGCCGTGGAGCCTGCCCGACGGTACCCCCGCCCTCGTCCCGCGCGACTTCCAGATCGACGTCGACGCGACCGGAGACACGCTCATCTACCCGAAGGGAGACCGCACCGCCCGCCCCTCGGCCAGGCTGCCGAAGGACGGCTACTACTTCGACTCGATCGTGCGGCAGGAGCCGATCGACGAGGAGAGTCTGGACCCGCGGGACTGGGCCGAGCAGTTCACGCGCTTCACGGACGAGGAGCTGCGGCACTTCGAGGACGCGGCGACGCGGCTCCATTCCGAGACGGGCTACGCCCTCGTCGGCAACTTCTGGCAGGGCGGTATCGGGGACATCGCCCACGTGCCCGGTCCCGGTCTCAGGCACCCGAAGGGCCTGCGGGACCCGAACCTCTGGTACGAGTACCTCCTCACCCACACCGACTACATCCTCGGGATCTTCGAGCTCCAGGCCGAGGTCGCCCTGAAGAACCTCGAGCTCTACCGGCAGGTCGTGGGCGACCGCATCGAAGTCCTCGCCATGAGCGGCACGGACTTCGGCGGCCAGCAGCGGCCTCTCTGCTCACCGAAGCTGTTCGACCGTCTCTGGAAGCCAATCTACCGGAAGCTCAACGACTGGGTGCACCAGAACACGCCCTGGAAGGTCTTCTTCCACTCCTGCGGTGCGATCGCCCCCCTCCTCGACGCCTTCGTGGAGGCCGGGGTCGACATCCTGAACCCCGTGCAGTGCTCGGCGGCGGGCATGGACGCGGCGACCCTGAAGGCGAGGTACGGCGAGAGGCTCGTCTTCTGGGGCGGGGGGGTCGACACGCAGAAGACGCTGCCGTTCGGGACCGCAGACGAGGTGCGAGCCGAGGTCCGCGAGCGCATCCGCATCTTCGGCCGGGGCGGCGGCTTCGTCTTCAACACCATTCACAACATCCAGGCTCGCACCCCGACCGAGAACGTGCTGGCCATGTACGAGGAAGCCCGGGCAACGGCGAGCGCGTAGGCGGCAGCCCGGGAGCGCCCCCCACCCGGGTAGGATGGTGTCGTGCCCCGCCTCCTCGCCCTGGCCACCGCCCTGTGCCTGACCCTCGCAGTCTGGCTCCTCGTGTTCCGCCCTGGTCCGCGCAAGGACGCCGTGACCCGCACGCCGGGGTGGTCCACTCCGGCCATGGTCGTGAAGTCGGACAAGGCGTGGCGCCGGCAGCTCCCGCCGCTTCAGTACCAGGTGCTGCGGCAGAAGGGCACCGAGCGGGCCTTCACCGGCCGCTACTGGGACCACCACGAGGACGGGACCTACCGCTGCGCGGCGTGCGGGGCGCCGCTCTTCTCCTCGGTCGCGAAGTTCGACTCGGGCACCGGCTGGCCGAGCTTCTGGCAGCCGATCACGAAGGACGCGGTTGCGACCGAGACGGACGACAGCCTCTTCGAGCGCCGGGTCGAGGTTCTCTGCCGGCGTTGCCGCGGGCACCTCGGCCACGTCTTCGACGACGGCCCGAGGCCGACCGGCCTGCGCTACTGCGTCAACTCCGCGAGCCTGACGTTCGAGCCGGCGCGGTAGGCACGGGCGAGGCGTCGCCCCCGAACCGGATGCCCATCTGGCGCAGCAGGTCGAAGGGCGGCTCTCCGCCGGCGAAAACGAAGACATAGTCGTTCGGCAGCTCTCGCACGCCGCCGGGTGCCTTCAGCCGTACCGACGACGGCGCGATCCGCTCGACCTCGGTCTCGAAGGCGGCCTCGATCCGCCGATTGGCGAGCAGCTCGCCGATCCGCTGCTCGTTCTTCTTCTTGATGCGGACGAGCTTCTCGCGCCGGTAGGACAGGGTGACGCGGTTGCCCCGCTGGCGGGCGAGGCCGAGGGCAGCCTCGACCGCGCTGTCGCCTCCGCCGACGACGAGGATGCGCTGCTGCTCGTAGGACTCGGCGTCGGTCAGCTGGTACATGACCTTGGGCAGCTCCTCGCCGGGCGCCCCGAGCCTGCGGGGCGTGCCCCTGCGGCCCAGGGCCAGGACGACGAAGCGGGAGAGGGTCACGCCGGACGTGCTGCGAACCGCGAACACGCCGCCGCTCCGCTCGAGGCCCAGGACTCGCTCTCCGAAGCGGACCCGGAGGTCGCCGCGGCGGCACACGTCCTGCAGGACCGCCAGAAGGTCTTCCTTCGCGTACTCGCCCTCGCGCAGGCGGCCGAGGATCGGCATATCCACCGCCTGGACGAGGACGAGCTTGCGCCGCGGGTAGTGGAAGATCGTCCCCCCGAGGTCGCCCTCCTGCTCGAGGACCACGTGGGAGAGCCCGCGCTCGCGGGCCGCCGCCGCCGCGGTCAGCCCGGCCGGCCCCGCCCCCACGATCACGACGTCGAGCACGTCGCCGCCGCTCGCCGCTCGGGAAGCCGGCGCGAGCTGGGCCACTCGGTCCACGACCTGGCGGGCCTGGGCGATCGCGTTCTTGACGAGGGCGAGCCCGCCGAGCTCCCCCGCGACGAAGACCCCGGGCACGGTGGTCTGCTGCCACTCGTCGAGCCGCGGGATGTCCTTCCGCAGCTTCAGGTCGCCGAGGCCGACCTCGATCGCGCCCACCGGGCACGCGATCTCGCACCGGCCGTGGCCCACGCAGCGCAGCCCGTTCACGACCGTCGCCGTCCCGCCGACGATGCCGAGAACGTCCCCCTCGGGGCAGGCGTCGACGCAGGTCCCGCAGCCGATGCAGCGCATCGGGTCGATGAAGGGGAACTGCGCCTGGGGGCGATCGACCCCGAGGCGCACCGCCTCCTCCTTGCGCGAGCGGTCGGCGTGCCGACGCTGGCGGAAGGAGAGCACGTACGGCAGGACGATCGCCGCCACCGCGGCGAGCGATACGCCCCAGATGAGGACCTCGCCGGTCACCACCGCCTCAGAAGCGGACCCCGACCTCGGCGAATGCCCGCGGGCCCTTCAGGTCGTCTCCCGTGTCGTACTCGAAGTCCACCTGCACGTACACCCGTCGTCCCAGCTCGCCGCGGCCCACGAGGCGCAGCCACTGCGTCGTGCGGTCCTCCTCCGTGAGCTTAACCCGGTAGACCGAGCGGCCGTAGGAGAGGTCCACCATGTGGCCGGCGGCGAAGCGGCGCCCGAGGCGGGCCATCACGAGCCCACCCTCGGTGTAGCCGTTCGTGAAGCCGGTCCCGTCGAGGCCGACCGAGAAGCCCGAGGCGAACACGTCGGCGTGCCGCACGCCGACGTTGCCCGAGTACGCGTTCGCGATGTCGAGCTCGGGGTGGCGCGGGTCGGGCTCCTTGAGGCTCATCCCGAACCCCGCCGTCGCCCCGAAGCCGCCGGGCCGTGAGAGGTTGACGCCGGCGCGCAGCCCCTGGTGGAGCAGGTCGTCGAACACCTCCTCGGGGACGACCCGGTTGCGGTAGTACCGGTAGTTCCGCCGGCCGTCGTAGGAGACGAAAGCCCAGGCCGACGGGGTGACGCGCAGGTTGCCCGAGAGCGAGACGTTGGAGAGCTGCGTGCTCTTTCCGGTGACGTCCTTCCTCCACCCGGTGTTGAGGTCGAGCTCGGCCCGCTGGAACAGCGACCAGCGGCTGCCCTGCCCGAGCCGGCTCTCCAGGCTGAGGTACTCGCGGCTCACCTCCCCCTCGGCGTCCTCGCGGACGAAGGCGAGCATGACGTCGTATCCGCCCGTCGCCCAGCGCCCGCCCGGGGCCAGGCGCACGAAGCCGCCGTACTTCGAGCCGGTGCCGTCGAAGCCGAGGCCCTCGATGTCGGCGACCCGGCCGCCGAAGGCACCAACCTGCAGGTCGGGCAGGGGGCGGAAGCGCCCGAGGAACCCGTCGAGGTACCCGATGCCGACGAAGCGGTAGATCCCGATGCGGCCCACCTCGAGGCCCACCTTGTCCGATGGCGGCTCGTAGCGCAGGGCGACCTCGTAGAGCCGGTCGGTGCGCTCGCTCGAAGGCGTGCGGGAGCTGAGGGTGCGCGCCCGCACGTCCTCCCGGCTGCGGCCGCGCAGCGTGAAGCTCAGCGGCTGCCGGGCGATGTCGTAGACGCCGATCTCGACCCGGGCCGTGCGCTCCTCGAAGTCGAGGGCGTACTCCGTCTCGTCCCAGCTCTTGTAGTAGCCAAACGAGGCGTAGCCGCGCACGCGGGCCCACGGTGTGGACGGCCGCGGCTCCTCGGGTGCCGCTGCGGGTGCGCGCGTCGCGGGTGCGGCCGAGGGGGACGGTGCCGGGGTGGCCACGGGCGGCGCGGTCGCGGCCCGTGGTGCACCGAGCCGAACGGCGACGTCGCCCGCGCGCACCGGGCGCGTCTCCGAGACGACGCGGCACGACGCCGACATCTCGGCGGCGTAGGCGACCTCCAGCTCCGCGACCGTGTCCTGCCCCGAGACGACGCGGAGTCGGTCGCCGACCTCGAGGCCCGCGGCCCGACCCCCGTCGAGATAGACGTTGGCCGCCGAGCGGTATTTCACCGTGAACTTCGAACTGCCCGCCGGGACCGCGGCCGGCGGAGCGACAGTCGACGGAACAGCCTGGGGCGCCGCCCGCGGTGTGGGTGTGGGTGTGGGTGTGGGTGTGGGTGTGGGTGTGGGCGTGGGCGTGGGTGCGGGTGTGGGGTCGGGCGGTCGAAGCGGAGGTCGCCGTGGCCGGCAGTGGCCCGGCCGGGCGGACCACGACGTCGCCCGTGGCGATCGGTCGGGTGACGGACAGCACGCGGCAGGACGACCACCGCTCGGCAGCCGAGACGACCTCGAGTTCCCCGATGATCCGCGGGCCCTCGACCACCCGGAGCTTGTCGCCCACGCCGAGGCCGTCGGCTCGTCCGGCATCGACAGTGACGGTGGCCAGCGAGCGGGAGGTGACGACGAAGCGCGGCTCGCCGCGGGAGGGGGCGACCGGCGTCAGGGCGAGGGCCAGCAGCAGCGTCGCGTGTCGCATCAGGCGCATGGCGTCCCCCCTCACGGCAGCCGTCCGAAGCCGCCCGCGTCGTCGGCCCGCCCGTTACGGTGGCACTGGTAGCAGGCGCTGCTGGTGTAGTTGTAGCCGCTGACGCCCTTGTGCTTGCCGTCCACCTCGGTGCGGTTCGAGTGCTCGTGACACAGGATGCACTCGAAGACCCGGTAGTTACCGGAGTTGACGTGGCACTCGCCGCAGCTCGACCACTTCCCACGGTGCGTCCCGGAGTAGATCGGAAAGTACCGCCCGTCGTGGTCGAAGCTCGCCGGCCGCCAGGCGCTCGTCGTGTGGCAGCTCTGGCACTGGACCGGGAAGTTGGCCGCCTGGTGGTTGGGGTTCGTCGTGCCCGCGTAGTTCGCCTGGTGGCACGAGTAGCAGTCCGTCGGCGTGCCCGTGTAGCGGCCCCCCACGTGGCACTTCGTGCAGTCCACGCGGGTGTGGGCCCCCGTCAGCGGGAAGCGTGTCTTGCTGTGGTCGACGGTGGCGGGGCGCCAGGCCGAGGTGGTGTGGCAGGTCTGGCACTGGGTCGGGAACGCGGAGGCCTGGTGGTTGGGGTTCGTCGCGCCCGCGTAGTTCGCCTGGTGGCACGAGTAGCAGTCCGTCGGCGTGCCCGTGTAGCGGCCGCCCACGTGGCACTTCGTGCAGTCCACCCGGGTGTGGGCGCCGGTCAGGGGGAACCGCGTGGCGTTGTGGTCGAAGTTCGCGGGCTTCCAGGCACCCGTGTTGTGGCAGCTCTGGCACTGCGTGGGGAAACCGGACGCCTGGTGGTTGGGGTTCGTCGTCCGCGCGTAGTCCGGCTGGTGGCACGAGTAGCAGTCCGTCGGCGTCCCCGTGTAGCGGCCGCCCACGTGGCACTTCGCGCAGTCCACCCGGGTGTGGGCGCCGGTCAGGGGGTAGCGGGTCTGGTCGTGGTCGAACTTGGCGGGGCGCCAGCCGTTGATCGTGTGGCAGCCTTCGCAGGTCGTGGGGAAGCGCCCGGCCACGTGGTTGGGGTTCGCGGCCGCCTGGTAGCTGGCCTGATGGCACGACACGCAGGCCGAGGACGTCCCGGCGTAGACGCCGCCCACGTGGCAGCGCGCGCAGGCGAGGCCGGCGTGGCCACCCGCGAGAGGGAAGGACGCCGGGTGCGAGAAGTTCGCGCTGTGCCAGGTCGGCGAGGTGATGTTGTGGCAGTCCTCGCAGCGCCGCGAGAAGCCGGACTGGGCGTGGGGCGGGTTCGCCGTCTGCTCCCACGTCTCGAGGTGGCAGTTGCCGCACTCGGCGGGCGTGTTCTTGTACTCGTAGGGCTTCTGGCTCTTGTGGCACGCCTGGCAGTCGAGGCGGGCGTGGGAGGCGAAGAGAGGGAAGCGGGTGCGGCTGTGGACCTGGAACATCTCCCGCTGGTTACTCCAGGTGGTCGGGGTGTGGCACGCGTCGCACTGGAAGCCCATCTCGCCGCGGTGCGCGTCCTTGTGGCAGTCCGCGCAGGCCGTGCCCACCCGGTTGAAGACGAGCGTGCGATGGCAACCGCGGCACGACACCTGCGCGTGCGTCGACTGGAGGGCGAAGCCGGTCGTCTCGTGGCGGAACGTGGGGGGCTTCACGACCGGGACCCACTTCTCGGGGTTGTGGCACTCGGCGCAGTCGAGCTGCAGGCCGCCGTGGGGCTCGTCGCTCGGGCTCTGCCCGCGCGCGACCAGGATCGGCACCAGGGCCAGCACGGCGATTCCTGCGGCGAGGATCGGAGGTCTCATGGGCGTTCTCCGTTTCCGGGCTGCCCGCGGGGGCCATGGCAGCCGCGGCACGTCGTGGGGAGCGGCTTATAGCGGATGAACGTCACGCCGCTCCGGGTCTCGGGGCGGTGGCAGGCCGCGCAGGCGAGGCGCGCGTGGGCCCCGTCGAGCTTGTACGCGGCGTCGCGCGAGTGATCGAACTTCGACGCCTTCAGGTTGTCCGTCGTGTGGCAGCGCTCGCACGACACCGTGCCGCCCGCCTGCGCGAACTGGCCCTGGTGGGGGTCGCGGTGGCAGCCCTCGCAGGCCTGCGGCACGCCGGCGAAGCGGAGGCGGGCCGGCGGACCGGCGGCGGCCGGGCGGTGGCAGGAGACGCACCCGACGCGAACGTGGCCGCCGGAGAGCGGGTAGCGGGTCTGGCCGTGGTCGAAGGCCACCTGGCGCCACGATTCCACGCGGTGGCACGACTCGCAGCCGCCCTTCGCGACGACGCGCGCCGCCTCGCCCTGGTGCGGGTCCTTGTGGCAGTCGGCGCAGCGGGTGGACGCGAGGTGGAGCGGCACGGTCGTGACGCCGCCGGGGGACCTCGCGGGCCGGTGGCACTGGTCGCAGGCCACGGCGAGGTGGGCCCCGGCGAGCGGGTAGGCCGTCTTCGCGTGGTCCTCGGGCCCGAAGCGGGCCGGGCGGAAGCCGTTCACGTCGTGGCAGCCCTCGCAGCGGCCCCCGTCCGCCCGCCGGGCGAGGGTCCCCGCGTGCGCGTCGGCGTGGCAGTCGGTGCAGCGGTCGTGCTTCACCCGCATCGGCCGGCCCGGCACGTGGCACTTCTCGCAGCTCACCGTGGCGTGGCGCCCGGTCAGCGCATACGCCGTCTTCGCGTGGTCGAAGCCCTTCGCGACGACCGCGCCGCGCCAGCCCGAGGTCGTGTGGCACGTCGCGCAGGCGCTGCCGAGACGGCCCTTGTGGCTGTCCTCGTGGCAGCTCGCACAGTCCTTTCCCGCGACGGCCCTGAAGACGCGATAGGAAACCGCGACGTTCGCGGGGTCGGGCCGGCGGGTCGCGTGGCACTTCTCGCAGCCCACCGCGGCGTGCCGCCCGGTGAGGGGCCACGCCGTCTTCGCGTGGTCGAAGCCGACGGCCGGCTTCCACGCTTGCTCCGTGTGGCAGGAGGAGCAGGGGCGCCCGGTGAACTGGCCCCGGTGCTCGTCCTTGTGGCAGGAAGCGCAGTCGGTGACGTTCCCAAGGTAGGAGCGGGTCTTGTGGCACTGCTCGCAGGAGAGGGTCGCGTGCTTCCCGGCGAGCGGGTGCCCCGTCTGCGCGTGGTCGAAGGCCCTCTTGCCCGCCTTGCCCCACCAGACGAGCTCGTACTCGACGCCCTGGTGCTCGACGTGGCACGTCTTGCAGTCCCGGTAGTCGGCCCGCGCGTGCAGCCCCCGGCCGGCCGCGACGCGCTCCTGCAGCGGCTTGTGGCACGCGAGGCACTTGGCGGGAGCGACGCCCTGCCCGGCGTCGTGGCAGTCGAGGCAGCGGGTGCTGCCCTCGAGCTTCGCGTGGGCACGGCTCAGGGGGCCGGGCGAGATCTGCGCGCGGGCGGAGGGCGCGGCGAGACCCGCCAGGCCGAGAGCCAGCGCCGTGGCGAGGCGTCGGCTCACGGCCGCCCCCCCCAGCCGTAGCCGGTGACGAACGCCACCGCCACGTGCACGATCATGAACAGGTACATCACCAGCGCGAAGGGCTTGTGGAGCACGTGCCAGTAGTGGAATAGCTCGTGCACCCGGGCCCAGAGCAGGATGCGGCGGTGCGCCTGGGCCTTCTGGCGCACGACCCGCTCGAAGTCGCGGAAGACGGTCCGGGGAACCGACCGGCAGTCCCTCGCGAACCCGCGCAGGGCCGACCGCAGGCGCAGGTCGTCCGTGACCAGCCGGATGAACCCGGCGAGAAGGCCGGCGCGCACCGGGACATCGACCAGGGCGTCGAGCCGGGCGACCTGGGCCTCGTCGAGGCGGAAGCGGGTCCGCAGCTGCTCGGAGAGCTCGCGGTCCTCCGCTTCGAGCTCCAGGAAGGTCTGCTCCTCGCCGGCGCGCGTGCGGGGGATCTGGAGGTACAGGTAGCGGCCGAGGACCCCGCTCGAAGCCACGACGACCATCGACCAGAAGCTCAGCGCCACGAGCCCCTGGACCTTGAAGCTGGAGTGGAGGACGACCAGGAGGGGGCCGACGACGCCGAGGAAGATGTGCACGTCCAGCCAGCGGCTGAGCGGACCGAGCCGCCGGAGCGCCCCCACCCTCTTGCGGACGGAGTAGAGGAGCATGAGGACCATCATCGAGGAGCCGGCGACGCCCAGCTTGTGGCCGACCGAGCCGCCCGCCTTCCATTCCCAGTAGCCCTGGTGGTGGGCCCGCTCGAGGAGCGGCGTACGGTAGAAGTCGAGGCCCTGGGCCAGGGTGGCGAGCACGAGGGCGGCCCCCGCGACGTAGAGGAGCGTCAGGAAGACGCCGTATGCCCCGTCGCGCTTGGACACTCCCACGCCCCCTTTTGTCAAAGGCCCTCGGGAACGCGTCCCGGACCTCGAATGCACCCCGGTGGCGACTCACCCGGGCCCACCGCACAGAACGAGAGCCCGAATACTATCGATAGGTGCGCTCGATGCAAGGTGCTCGTGATCACTGATCCCTGCCCCCTCCGCGCGACTGTGAGCCAGATCACGCCCGGGCAGAGGTTCGAGGTGCTCAGGAGACAAGATGCCCTGAGCTCACGTGTGAATGGAATGGCTCCGTCGGGCTATCGGGGCAGCCTAGAGGTCCCGGGTGCGGAAGAGGCGCAGGGCCACGGCGAGGGTGACGAGCACGTAGCCGGCGGCCCACGCCACCATGGCCGGGCTGGGCACCGAGACGGGCGAGAAGGGCCCGATGCCGAGGTTGCGCACGATCGGCGGCTGCATGGTGTGCGCGGCCAGCTGCCACAGCGACTCGCTCGGCACGAGGAGGCTCGCCCCGATCCCGATGTAGCGCGCGGTCGGGTTGCTCGCGAGCGTGCCGACCTGCTCCATCCAGCCGCCGACGAAGGCGAGGCCGTACAGGCCGAACACGGTCACGCCGTTCGCCAGGGTCGACAGGCGCGTGCCCCCGGCGAGGGCGAGGGTCAGCAGGACCGTCCCCTCCAGGAGAAGGAGCGGCAGGCCGAGCGCGGCGTTCGGGGGCGTGTAGCCGCCCACGAGCCGGGCCACGAGGAGGACGCCCCCGCACAGGAGCGTCGCGTACATCGCCAGGATCGCCCAGCAGCCGAGCCACTTGCCGAGGACCACCGCCCAGCGGGGGACCGGCTTCGTGCACAGCGCCTCGATCACTCCCGAGCCGATCTCCCCCGCCAGGGTGTCGATCGTGACGAGGACCGACGTCATCACGATGAGGAAGTTCGCGGCGTAGAGAGCGGCCATCACGATGAAGCTCAGCACGAAGCGCTGCTGGGCCGGCGAGGCGCCGTGCTCCCGTATGTCGCGGACGATGAAGTGGAAGCCGACACCGAAGAGGAGGACGAAGGCCGCCCCGAGGACGAGCGCGGCGGCGAGGAGGCGCCGGCGGCGCGCCTCGGCCAGAGTCAGGTGGGCGATCGTGAGCGCGGCCCTCATCGCACCACCTCGAGGAACACGTCCTCCAGCGAGCGACGCCGGGCCGCCAGGCGGTAGAGCCCGACGCCCTGGGCGGCCAGCCACCGGCTCAGCTCCGGCAGCTGCGCCTCCCCGGCGACGCGCAGGCGCACGAGCGGGCCGTCCTCCCGCACGTCGCCGCCGAAGCGGCCGAGGCCCTCGAGGATCGCCGGCGAGACGCGGTCGAGGCGGAGCTCGACCTCGAGGTCTCGCTCGGACGCGCCCAGCGTCATCTCGCGTACGACCCGCCCGTCCTTCACGAAGGCGACCCGGTCGCAGGTGACCTCGACCTCGCTCAGGAGGTGGGAGTTCAGGAACACGGTCGTGCCGCGGGCCTTGAGCTCGCGGATCACGTCGCGGACGAGGAGGCGGCCGAGCGGGTCGAGGCCCGAGGTGGGCTCGTCGAGGAAGACGAGCTCGGGCTCGCCGAGGAGGGCCTGGGCGAGGCCGATCCGCTGCTTCATGCCCTTGCTGTACTCGCGGAGGCAGCGATCGCCGGCCTCGACGAGCTCGACGCGGCGGAGCAGGCTCTCGATCTCCGCCTCGAGCGCAGGGCCGCCATGGCCGAGGAGGCGCCCGTGGAAGCGCAGCAGCTCGCGGCCACGGAGCCACTCGTGGAAGGCGAAGTGCTCGGGCAGGTAGCCGACGCGGGCCCGGGCCTTCGGGGCGCCGATCGGAGCCCCGAGGAGGCGGCCTCCCCCCGCCGTCGGGTGGACGAGGCCGAGCAGCATCTTCATGGACGTCGTCTTGCCCGCCCCGTTCGGGCCGAGGAAGCCGAAGACCTCACCCCTCGGGACGGACAGGGTGAGGTCCCGGACCGCGGTCTTCGCCCCGAAGTCCTTGCGGAGCGCGCGGGCCTCGAGGGCGGGCTCGGCCACGGCCTACCGGACCGACTGCGCCATCTCGAGCAGCTCGATGCCGTCGCGGGACGCCGGGCCCTGGAGCGCGAGCACCGCGTCGTCCGTCGACCACAGGACGAGCCCCTGCGAGCGCGGGCGACGAGCGGACGGGTCGGCGGGGGCCGGCGGCTGGTAGACCACGAAGAGGCCCTGGTGGCCGGACACCTCGACCTCCCGGAAGGTCCCGCCCTGGACCGGCACCGGCACGAGGAGAGTCGAGCGCCAGTCGATCGCGCGGGAGAAGCTCTCGGCCTCGGTCGCGCTCATGCCGGCGAGCCTCAGCCCGAGGCGCCCGAGCGTCGCGAGGTCGAAGCCCTCGGGCAGCTCCACCTGCGGGATCGCCGACTGGAGGAGGACGAAGCTCTCCTCGCGAGAGGGCCTCCCGTCGACCGCCTCGATCGTGCGCGCGTAGCGCACGCCCAGCACCGGCGGCACCTCGACGTCGATCGTCGCCCCGTTCCAGAAGGCGGGGATCTCGATCTCGTCGGCGCCCGCGGCGAGGGCGAGCGCCTCGAGCTTGCCCGTGTCCACCTGGACGCGGAAGGCGGCGGACGGGCTGAGCTTGGTCTCGGCGAGCCCAGTGCGCTCCGGCAGGACGCCGGGCAGCCGGGCCGTGATGCCGGCCGCGACCGCCCCGGCCTCGGGGCTGTCCACGACCTGCGGGGGCTGCGGCGCCACCACGACCTGCACCTGCTCGGCGACCAGCGTCTTGAGGTCGAGGCCCCCCTGGGCCAGCCGAGCGAGCCGCTCGGGGTCCACCGGTACCGCGGCGAAGCGCTTCACGCGGAACAGGTCGAGGAACTCGATCGCCGCCGCCCGCACCGGCTCGAGGGTGAAGGCGAGGGCCACCGCGGCCACGAGGCCGGCCCCCGCGAGCGCGGGGGCGAGGCGGCGGAAGGGGCCCGGCGCGAGGCGGCGCTCGCGCTCCCTCGCGTCGATCTCGTGAAGGCGGTCCTCGAGCCGCCCGGCGAACTCGGGGCGGGGCTCCTCGCGGAGACGGGACAGGAAGTCGTCGCTCACTGTGCTCCTCCTTCGTCCCACCGGGCGCGCAGCGTGCCGATCGTGCGGTGCAGGATTGTCCCCACGTTCGACTCGCCGAGCCCGGTGAGCGTCGCGATGGCACGGTTGGTGGCGCCCGCCCCGTACTTGAGGGCGAGGATCTCGCGCTCGCGCTCCGGGAGCGCCCCGACGAGCGCCCGGAGCCTCCCGAACTCGGCGCTTCGCAGCGCCGCCGCCTCGGGGGTCGCCTCGTCGCGGAGGGTCTCGTCCTCGATCGGGACCTCTCGACGCGAGCGCCGGAGGTGGTCGATCGCGACGTTGCGGGCGATCGCCAGGAGCCAGGTCGAGACGGCGGCCCGGTCCTTCCGGTAGCGCTCCCGCGCCCGCCAGGCCTTCTCGAACGTGGCCGAGGTCAGGTCCTCGGCCGTCGCCCGCTCGAAGCCCCGGTAGCGCAAGTAGCTGAAGACGCGGGGCATTTCCTCGCGGTAAGCGGCGTCCCAGTCCACCGCCTCGTCGGGGACGGCCGGGGCCAGCCACTCGAGGATGCGCACACCACCCATGCCGTGTCGATATACGGAGGCGGTGAGAAGGTATCACAGCAAGGGGGGCTCCCCTGCTGAGCTCGCAGGCGTAGGATGGGGGCCGTGGGCGGCGATCCCGGGAAGGACGCGGAGATCGAGACGATCGCCTCGGGCGACAGGCTGGAGCCGACGGTCGCCACGGGCCCGGGCGGGCCGGCGCCGGGCCCGGACGCCCTGGCCGAGGTGAGCCCGACCGCCTACCAGCTCGAGGGCGAGTTCGCCCACGGAGGCATGGGGCGCGTCCTGCTCGCCCGCGACCGCCGTCTTCGTCGAACGGTGGCCATCAAGGAGCTGCACGCCGACGCGGGCCCGGGCGCCCCGGCCCGCTTCGTGCGCGAAGCGCTGGTGACCGCGCGGCTGCAACACCCGGCGATCGTGCCCGTGTACGAGGCCGGGCGCTGGCCGGACGGGCGGCCGTTCTACGCCATGAAGCTCGTCGAGGGGCGTTCCCTGGAGGCGCTGCTGCGCGACGCGCCCGACCTCGCCGGGCGCCTGGCGCTGCTGCCCCACCTCATCGCGGTGGCCGAGGCGGTGGCCTACGCCCACAGCCAGCACGTGGTCCACCGCGACCTCAAGCCGGCCAACGTCCTCGTGGGCCCTTTCGGCGAGACGGTGGTCGTGGACTGGGGCCTCGCCCGGGAGCTCGGCACGGCCGGCGCGGACGAGCACGAGGAGACGGGGCCCCCCGCCCCGACCTCGGACCAGGGCCAGACGGTGACCGGCACGGTCCTCGGCACCCCGCACTACATGCCGCCCGAGCAGGCCCGCGGCCTCGCCGTGGACGAGCGGGCCGACGTGTACGCCCTCGGCGCCATGCTGTACTTCCTGCTGACCGGCGCGCCCCCGCACGCGGGGCGCACGGCCGAGGAGGCTCTGGCCGCGGCGGCGAACGGGAGCGTCGAGCCCGTGGAGCGACGCGAGCCGGAGGCCCCGCCCGACCTCGTGGCCATCGTGCGCAAGGCCACGGCCCCGGCGCCGGCCGACCGCTACCCGACCGCGATGGAGCTCGCGGTGGACCTGCGCCGGTTCCAGACCGGGCAGCTCGTGAGCGCCTACCGCTACTCGACGCGCGACCTCGTACGCCGCTTCCTGCGCCGGCACCGGACGGCGGTCGCGGTGGCCTCGGTCCTGTCGGCGGCGCTGGTGCTGGCGGTGGCGATCGGCTTCGCGGCCGTGCGCCGCCAGGCCCGCGTGGCCGAGGCCGAGCGGGACCGGGCGCGCCGGGCGGCGGAGAAGGCGGAGCGGACGAACGCCTTCGTCGTCGGCATGCTCGGGTCGGCCGACCCGCGCGTCGCCGGGCGCGACGTGACGGTGGCCTCCGTGCTCGACGCCGCCTCGTCCCGCGTCGAGGAGGAGCTCGGGGGCCAGCTCGACGTCAAGGCCGCCGTGCTCACGACCCTCGGCACGACCTACCAGGGCCTCGGCCTCATGGCCCCGGCACGCCAGAAGCTGCAGGCGGCCCTCGACGCCACCGTGGCCGCCTACGGGAAGGAGAGCGTCGAGGTGGCGCGTGCGCTCGACCGGCTCGCGGTGGCGGCCGAGGACGAGGGCGACCTCGCCGAGGCCGAGCGGCTCGGGAGGCAGGCCCTCTCCCTGCTGCAGCGGCTCGGGGAGACCGGACGGCGCGGACGCGGCGCAGGTCAAGGGCGACCTCGCGCGGACCCTCCGGCTGCTCGGGCGCGTCGACGAGGCCGAGGCGCTCTACCGCGAGACGCTCGCCCTCCTGCGCCGCCTCGAGGGGGACCGCGGGCCCGGGGTCGCGGTGACGCTCAACAACCTCGGCGTGCTCCTCGGCCAGCGAGGCGACTGGGCGGGAGCGGAGCCTCTCCACCGCGAGGCCCTCGAGATCATCCGCGCGGTGCGCGGTCCTGAGCACCCGGAGGTGGCCTCCGCCCTCAACACGCTCGGCGGTGTCGTCGAGTCGAGGGGCGACCTCGCGGGGGCGGAGCGGCTGTACCGGCAGAGCCTCGACATGCGGCTCCGCCTGCTGGGGGCCGAACACCCCGACACGACGCGGTCCCGCTACGCCCTCGCGAGCCTGCTGCGGGCGAAGGGCGATGCCGAGGGTGCCATCCGAGAGTGCCGGCAGGTGCTCGCCCTGCGGGGGCGCGCCCTCCCCGACACCCACCCGATGGTCGCCGCGGTCCAGCAGATCATGGGCCTCGCCCTGCTGGACCTCGGCCGGCCGCGCGAGGCCGAGCCCCTGGTCCGGGAGAGCCTGGAGCTGCGGCGTCGCGCCCTGCCGCCGGGCCACTGGCTCATCGCCTCCTCGGAGAGCGTGCTCGGCGCCTGCCTGACCGCCGAGCGCCGCTACCCCGAGGCCGAGGCCCTGCTCCTGCGCGCCCACGCGGGCCTCGAGTCCTCCCGAGGCCGTGACCACGAGCGGACGGTCGAGACCCGGCAGCGCCTCGCCGCGCTCTACGAGGCCTGGGGCCGCCCGGACCGCGCCGCGCCGTGGCGCGGCGGGCGCTGAACGCCACCTCCCGCCTCGATCCACGGAATTGGATGGCCGGCTGTCGCTTCCGGCTTGACAACCACCGGCGCCGGTGCGGACACTGCACCTCCCGCCCCTCTCCAGGGGGCCCTTTCCGCCAGCGAGGTTCTCATGCCGACTGCCCGCCTCACCGGGTCCATCGCTCTCCCCGCCGCCGCGCTCGCACTCGTGCTCGCGCTCGCGGCGACCGCGGCCGCCGCCGACGCCTCTCTCACCGTGACCGTGCGCGACAACTTCGGGGTCATCCCCCGCGCCGCGGTCCGCGCCACGAACGCGGGGACGGGCACGAGCCAGCGCGCGGTCACGAACGGCGAGGGCGTCGCCCGCTTCACCGCCCTGCCCGCCGGCACCTACGAGGTCCGGTCGACCTTTCCCGGCTTCGCCGACGCCGCTGCGCCGTCCTTCGCCCTCGCGGAAGGCGAGGCGAAGTCGCTCGAGCTCGTCATGGGCGTCGCCCAGCTGAGCACGACCGTGACCGTCGAGACGGCGAACCGCCGCGAGCAGCTCCTCCTCGACGTGGCCGAGCCGGTCACGCTCCTCGAGAAGACCCAGATCGACGACACCGGCGCCCGCTCCGCGAAGGACATCCTCGTGGAGCAGAACGGCTCCGGAATCCAGGTCAACGCCGGGGGCGGACAGGGCTACATCTCCATCAACGGCATCCCCAACAAGGGCGTCCTCGTGCTGGTCAACGGGCGGCGCTACCTCGGCAAGGACGCCAACGGCAACCTCAATCTCGAGGAGCTGCGCCTGCCCGGGGTGCAGCGGATCGAGGTGGTGAAGGGCGCCGGCTCGGCCCTGTACGGGTCGGATGCCCTCGGCGGCGTCGTCAACTTCATCACCGACGCCCCCGGCGACCGGGGGGTCACGAACACGCTCACCGCGAGCGGCGGCACCTACGACGACTACCGCGTGGACGACGCCTTCTCGTGGCGCGGGGAGAAGGGCGGGGTGAGCCTCGCCGGCGGCTACCGGACCTACGACGGCTTCGACCTCGAGGCCTGCTCGGACGAGGGCGCCGCCAGCGGGGCGTGCCGGAAGAACCCGCAGACGATCGGCCAGCCGCCGAGCACGTACTGGAACGCCTCGGGCACCGCCGACTACCGGCTCGGGGGCAAGGTCGTGGCCCGCTTCTTCGGCGACTACCAGCTCCGCGAGATGCGCAACTACTACTTCTCCGGCGCCACCCAGCTCGCCTCCACCGTCTACGACTCGCAGCGCGACCTCACCCGCTACACGCTGTCCCCGGAGGTCGACTTCCTGCTGTCGCCCCGCACCACCTTCAGCGCGACCTACACCTACGGCAAGTACCTGCGCGACGAGACGCGCGTCTACGATGCCAACGCGCGGCCGACGGTCCTCCCGTGCTCGACCTGGCCGAACTGTCCCCAGGCGCCGTGGAGGGAGTGGAACCAGGAGGTGAAGCTGACCGGCCGCCACAACTGGGCGGCCTTCGGCCGCGAGCACCCGCTGCAGGGCGGCTACGAGTTCCGCGACGAGAAGCTCCAGCGCGGCACGCTGAACGCGACGGGGGAGAACTGCAGCACCACCTCCACGACCCCCGCCTCCTCCGAGTGCTCGCGGGGCATCAACGTCCTCTGGGGCCAGCAGGAGGTCAACGTCACGTCCCGCCTCAGGGTCACCGCCGGGGTGCGCTACGACGACTACAGCGACTTCGGCTCCGAGTGGAGCCCGAAGGCGGACGCCGTCTTCACCCTGGCGCCGGAGCACCGCCTGCGCGGCAGCTACGGCCACGGCTTCCGCCCGCCCTACTTCGGCGAGCTCTACCTCAACCAGCCCCCGTTCTTCGTCGGGAACCCCGACCTCCAGCCCGAGATCTCGGACGGCTTCACCGCCGGCTACGCCTACGCCAGCGGCCGGGCCCAGGTCTCGGTGGACGGCTACTACACGAAGCTGAAGAACGGCATCATCTTCTTCCAGCTCACCCCCAGCAGCTTCACCTACCGCAACGTCGACCGCTACACCTCGAAGGGCGTCAACGTCGCCACCTCGGTGAGCCTGCCCTGGGGCTTCACGCCCTCGGTGGCCTACGCGTACAACAAGCGCGTGGACCCGGAGGGCGCGGAGATCGGGGGCTACCCGACCCACTCCGGCTTCCTGAAGCTTCTCTGGGCGAACCCCAGATACGGCCTGCGCGCCAACCTCCGCGGCCAGTTCAACGGCAAGGTGCCGCCGGGCCTGGACGGGACCTACCAGCCGGCCTACAACATCTGGTACGCGCAGCTGAGCAAGCGCTTCGCGGGCCTCGGGGCGTATGCGCTCAACGTCTACGCCCAGGTGGACAACCTCTTCGACGAGAGCAACATCTACCTCGCCAACGCCAACGGCACGCCGGTCGAGGGCCAGTTCCAGGTGTGGCTCGCCCCCCGGACGTTCCAGTTCGGAGTGACGATCGACATGGACTGGGCGCGGTAGGCGTCAGGCCCGGGTCAGCCAGCCGAGCCAGGACCTCTGGGGCCCTTCGTGCGTCCACTCGAGGCCGTAGCGGGGCCGCCCCCAGCCGCCGCCCGCCCACACGATGCGACCGGTGGCCGGCACCGGCTGGCCCTGGCGGGCGAACGCGAGCCAGAGGATCACCTCGTCGCCCACCGCGAGGTCGCTCGTCTGCAGGGCGAGGCACGCCCCGCCGTCGGAGAGGTTGAGGGCCTCGCCGGTGGCCCCCGCGATGGCCTCGGTCTCGGCCGCGACCCGCACGGGGTGGACGGGCACCCGCCGCTCCCACCGCCGCTGCTGCTCGCCCTCGACGCTGTGCGCCATCGCCACGCCTCCCGGAAGCCGACCCAGTATCCCACGGGCGGCAAGCGCCCTCACTCCACGACCGTCCGCCAGCCGCGGCGCTCGAGGCCGCGGTAGATCAGCCCCCCGGCCCCTGCTGCCACCGCCAGCATCCCGAGGCCGAGTGCCGTCTCGCCGAAGATGACCTTGCCGACGCCGAAGAGGGTCGCGTACACGAGGACGCAGCCCGCGACCCAGCTCACCAGGTTCGAGAGCCCGTCGCGGGGGGGCACGACGTCCGTGGCGCGGGCGGCGATGGGCCCCCAGAGGGCAGCGGCCGGCCGCACCCGCCGGTAGAAGGCGAGGAGCGTCCCCTCGGGCTCCGGCGGGGTCAGCCACGTCGCGGCCAGCCACACGAGGGTCGAGGCGGCCACGGTGATGAGCACGATCCACGCGAACTCGGCCGGGTCCTCGCTGCGCAGCCCCCAGACGGACTGCAGCAGGAGCGAGACCACGAACGAGGCGGCCATGGCCGAGACCTCGCTCCAGGCGTTGATGCGCCACCAGAACCAGCGAAGGATGAAGACGCTCCCCGTCCCCGCCCCCACCGCGATCAGCAGCTTCCAGGCGTCCGCGATCGACTCCTGGTACCAGGTGACGGCGCAGGAGGCCAGCATGACGAGGATCGTGGCCGCCTGCGACATGCGGACGTAGTGCCTCTCGCTCGCGCCGCGCACGAGGAAGCGGCGGTAGAAGTCGTTCACGAGGTAGGAAGCCCCCCAGTTGAGCTGGGTGCCGACCGTCGACATATAGGCGGCGGCGAAGGCCGCGACCATCACCCCGCGCAGGGCCGCCGGGAAGACCGCCGGGTCGAGGATCGTCTTCACGAAGCCCGACTCCTTGTCGGCGAGGTCGGGGTAGAGGACGAGGCTGCACAGCGCGGTGAGGATCCACGGCCAGGGACGCACCGCGTAGTGCGCCACGTTGAACCACAGGGTGGCGAGGAGCGAGTGCTTCTCGTCCTTCGCGCAGAAGATCCGCTGCGCCACGAAGCCGCCCCCGCCCGGCTCCGCCCCCGGGTACCAGGTCGCCCACCAGTTCACCGCCACGTAGACGAAGAAGGTGAGCATCGGCATCCAGGCGGAGCCGACGTCGGGGACGAACGAGAGGATCGAGCCGCCCCCTCCCCCGGCGGCGCGGGCCACGTCGAGGGCGTGCAGCTTCGCCTTCAGGGCTTCCATCCCGCCCACCGCGCGAACCGCGCAGACGGCGAGCACGACCACCATCCCCATCTTCAGGGCGAACTGGAAGAGGTCCATCACGAGGACGCCCCACAGACCGGAGAGCGTCGAGATGAAGGCGGTGACCAGCATCATGCCGAAGACCATCAGCAGGGCCTCGGCCTTGCCCACCCCGAAGATCATGGACAGGATCTTCACCATGGCCAGGTTGACCCAGCCCATGATGATCAGGTTGATGGGGAGGCCCAGGTAGAGGGCGCGGAAGCCGCGCAGGAAGGCGGCGGGCCGGCCGGCGTAGCGGATCTCGGCGAACTCGACGTCGGTGAGCACGCCCGCCCGGCGCCACAGGCGCGCGTAGAAGAAGACGGTGAGCATGCCGCTCATGAGCATGCTCCACCACAGCCAGTTGCCCGCGATGCCGAAGCTCGCCACGAGCCCGGTCACGGCGAGGGGCGTGTCGGCGGCGAAGGTGGTCGCCACCATCGAGGTCCCGGCCAGCCACCAGGAGACGTTGCGGCCGCTCACGAAGTAGTCCTCGGTCGAGCCCTGGGCCCGCCGGCGGTAGTAGAGGCCGATCCCGACGTTGGCGGCGAAGTAGGCGGCGATCGCGAGCCAGTCCAGCAGGGTGAGGGTCATCCGGAGCTCCTCGAGGCCGGATAATATGACGGCGGGAGCGTCTTTGATGAACGCACGGGGGGTGGAGTACGTCGTGCGCGTCGCGCGGGAGCGCCCGCTCCTCGAGGCGGGGTGGGACGACCCCGCCTGGTCCTCGGCGGAGACGCTGGAGGTCGCCCACTTCCGGCCGGAGGGCAGCGACCACCGCCCCCGCACCCGGGCGCGCCTCCTGTACCACGCCGAGGGCCTCTGCGGCCTCTTCCGGGTCGAGGACCGCCACGTGCGCTCCGTCCATACCCGCTTCGGCGAGCCCGTCTACCAGGACAGCTGCGTCGAGATCTTCCTCCAGCCGAAGCCCGACCGGGGCTACCTCAACTTCGAGATGAACGCGGGCGGCGCGCTGCTCGCGAGCCACATCACCAACCACCGCCGCACGCCCGAGGGCTTCGCCGCCTTCACCCGGCTCCCCGAGGAGGACGGCCGCCGGGTGGCCGTGCGCTCCACGCTGCCGGGAGTGGTCGACCCCGAGATCGAGGCGGACTGGCAGATCGCATACTTCATCCCGAAAGCACTCCTCGAGGCGTACGTCGGTCCCATCGGCCCCCTCGGTGGCCAGGAGTGGCGCGCCAACCTCTACAAGTGCGGCGACCGCACCTCCCACCCCCACTGGGCCTCGTGGTCGCCGGTCGACGCCCTCAACTTCCATCTCCCCCACTGCTTCGGCACGCTGCGCTTCGAGCCCTGAGGCGCGAAGCCGGCTCGCCCCGAATAGAATCAGCCATGCGCAAGACCGCTCTCCTCCTCGCTCCCGCCGCCGCGCTCGCCGCCGCCACCCTCCTCGCCGCGCCCCCGGAGCCGGACAAGAAAGTCGAGTCCTGGGTCCGGAAGACTCTCGCGAAGATGACGCTCGGGCAGAAGGCGGCGCAGCTCGTCGTGCCCGGCCTCAACGGCGTCTACACGCCGAACGACAGCGACGCCGCCGAGAAGCTCGAGCGGCTCGTGCGCCTCGGCGTCGGGGGCTTCCACGTCTTCGGCGGGGGGGAGTCGCTGCCGCCCGTGCTCCTGAACCCGGTCTACGGGACCTCGGGAGGGCGGGCGACCCGGGGCGACGCGCTGGCGATCGCGGCGCTCCTCAACCGCCTCCAGCGCGCCTCCCTTTTCCCGCTTCTCTTCACCGCCGACTTCGAGGGCGGGGCGGGCTACATCGTGGAGGGGGCGACGCGGTACCCCCGGGCCATGGCCCTCGGCGCGGCGCGTGAGGAAGGGCTGGCCGAGCGCGCGGGCCGCCTCACCGCCGGCGAGGGACGGGCCCTCGGCGTCCACGTGGACTTCTACCCGGTGGTGGACGTCAACAACAACCCGGCGAACCCGATCATCAACCTCCGCTCCTTCGGCGAGGACCCGGCCTTCGTGGGGCGGATGGCCGTCGCCTACATGAAGGGCATCCAGGCCGGCGGGATGCTGTCCACGGCCAAGCACTTCCCCGGCCACGGCGACACCGCGATCGACACCCACATCGGCCTCGCCGTGATCGAGCATCCACGCTCGCGGCTCGACGCGGTCGAGCTCGTCCCCTTCGAGGCCGCGATCGGGGCCGGCGTCGACGCCGTGATGTCGACCCACATCCGCCTGCCCGCCCTCGACCCGACGGAGGGGCTTCCGGCGACGCTCTCCCGGCCCATTCTCACCGGCCTGCTGCGCCAGGAGCTGGCCTTCGACGGCCTCGTGTTCACGGACTCGATGTCGATGGGGGCGATCGTCAAGGGCTTCCCGGCCGACCGGGCGGCGGCAATGGCGGTCGGGGCGGGGGCCGACATCGTCCTCGACCCTCCCGACGCCGAGGCCTCAGTGCGCGGCATCCGCGAGGCGGTCGAAAGAGGCGAGATCTCCCGGGAGCAGCTCGACCGGTCGGTCGTTCGCATCCTGCGGGCGAAGGCGCGCCTCGGCCTGCAGCGGACGCGGACCGTCGACGTGGAGGCGGTACCGTCCGGTCTGGGCGGGCGGGCCCGCGAGGCGGTGGCCGCCGAGGTCGCCGCGAAGGCGATCACGCTGCTGAAGGACGACCGCGGCCAGGTGCCGTTGCGGCTGCCCTCGGGCGCCCGCGTCCTCGTGCTGTCGGTCGTCGACTACGCGAGCGGCTGGCGGGAGGGCGCGCCCGGCCGCGTCTTCATCCCGGAGCTCAAGAAGCGCTTCGGCAGCGTCACCGCCGTGGAGGTGTCGGACCGCACGACCGCGGCCGAGCTGGACCTGCTGCGGGCCCTGGCGAAGGGGCACGACGCGGTGGTGGCGGCGACGTACGTGCGGATCGCCTCGGGCAGCGGGCGGATGGGGCTCGCGCCGGCGCAGCTGTCGCTGCTCGAGCAGCTCGCCGCCGACCCGAAGCGGCCGCTCACCGTCGCCGCTTTCGGCAGCCCCTACGTCGGGGATCTCGCCCCGAAGGTGCCGGCGGTGCTCCTCGCCTACGACTGGGGCGACGCCCCGGAGGCAGCCGTCGTCCGGGCCTTGTGCGGCGAGGCACCGATCGGCGGCAAGCTGCCGGTCACGATCCCCGGCCTCTTCCCCGCCGGACACGGCCTCGAGCGCGCCGCGGTTGCCCCGGGCGCTCCGATCGCCTCCGCCCCGCCGAAGTGAACGCCCGCGAGCGGATGGCCGTCGCGATGCGGCGCGGGGTCCCCGACCGCGTGCCGGTGATGTGCCAGCTCGCGCTCGGCCACTACTTCCTCCACGCGGGCCTCGACCCGGTGGACGTCTGGCACGACGGCGAGGCCTTCGCCGAGGCGCTGGTGCGCCTGCAACAGGCCTACGGGTTCGACGGCATCCTCGTGAACCTCCCGGGGCGGGACCCGGGCTGGCGGGACGAGATCGTGCGCGTGGAGACCGCGGATCGCGACCGGCACGTCGTCTGGAGGAACGGGCTCGTCACCGTCTGCCCGCCCGACGACAACCCGCACGTGTTCCTCGCGGACCGGAGGACGCGCCCTCTCCTCCGCCTCGAAGCCCTCGATCCCGACCGGCTCTTCTACCTGGAGCCACACGGCCTCTTCGGCCTCGAGTGGGAGTGGTCCGCGTTCCCCGCGTGGCACGGGGACACGCTGCGCCGCGTGCGGGAGAAGGCCCCGGACACGAGCGTCCATGGCGAGGTCTTCTCGCCGTTCAGCCAGCTGTGCGAGGCGGTGGGGACAGACGAGGCGATGATGGCCCTGAGGGCGGACCCGGCGCGGGTGAGGGCTTGCCTCGAGGCGCTGTGCGACGGGACGGTCGCGCTCATGGCCGGCCACGTCGCAGCCGGGGCCGACGCCGTGCTCGTCTCGAGCGCCTACGCGGGCGGCGGCCTCATCTCCACCCGCCACTACCGCGAGTTCGTCCTGCCCTGCGAGTCCCGGGTGATCGCCGCCTTCAAGGTCCGGTGCCCCCGGACGCCGGTCTACACGCACACGTGCGGCGTGCTCGGCGACCGGCTGGAGCTCCTCGCGGAGACGGGCACGGACGGGATCGACACCCTCGACCCTCCGCCCCTCGGCGACGTGGAGCTCGCCGACGCGAAGGCGCGCGTGGGCGGCCGGCTCTTCCTCAAGGGCAACGTGGACCCCGTGGGGACGGTGCTCCTCGGCACCGCGGAGGCCGTCCTCGCGGACGCGCGCCGCCGGATCGAGATTGCCGCCCCCGGCGGGGGCTACGTCCTGTCGACCGCCTGCTCGGTTCCCCCGGGTGCGCCGCCCGCGAACGTCCGCGCGCTTCGCGCCGCCGTCGAGGCGCCGGCCTAGCCGAGCACCTTCCGGTACGTCTCCTCGTCGAATCCGACGAGGAGCGTGCGGCCCACGCGCAGGGTCGGCGCGCGCAGGTTTCCCGTCGGGCCCAGCATCAGCCGCTCGACCGTGGCCTTGTCGGGTCTCTCCGCCTTGAGGTCGAGCCGCTCGACCTTCTTCCCCCGGGCGGCGATGAGCACGTCGGCCCCCTTCAGCATCTCGAGCGCGTCCTTCAGCCCCAGCCGCGTCTTCTTCGCGTCCACCAGCTCGACCGTGTCGACCTTCTTCTGCGCAAGGAACCCCTGCGCCTTGCCGCAGGTCGTTCAGCCGGGCCGGTTGTACCGCCAGTCGATCTTCTTCATGTCAGTGGACCTTCTTCACCTTCTTGTTGAGGTAGTCCATCAGGACGTACTGGCCGAGGCTCCACGGGCTCGTGAAGTAGGCCTTGCCCCGGCACATCTCGCTCACTTTCTTGACGAACGCCACCAGCTCGCGGTCGCGCGCGAGCATGAACGTGTTGATGAGTATGCCCTGCCGGCGGCAGTTCGCGACCTCCTTCAGGGTGAGGGCGACGACGCGGGCGTCGAGGCCGAAGGGGTTGCGGTAGATCCGCCCGTCGGGCTCGGTGAGGGCCGACGGCTTGCCGTCGGTGATCATCACGATCTGCTTCATGTCCTTGCGCTGGCGCGCCAGGATCCGCTGGGCGAGGCGCAGCCCCTCGCGGGTGTTCGTGTAGTGCGGCCCCACCCGCACCCGGGCGAGCTGCGAGATCGGCACCTCCTCCGCCGAGTCGTGGAAGAGGACGAGGTGCAGGCTGTCCCCGGGGTACTGCGTGCGCAGCAGGTGCGAGAGGGCGAGGGCGACCTTCTTGGCTGGGGTGAAGCGGTCCTCGCCGTAGAGGATCATGCTGTGCGAGCAGTCGAGGAGGACCACGGTCGCGCAGGAGGACTGGTACTCGGACTGGCGGACCTGGAGGTCCCTGTAGTCGACGTCGAGCGGGATCTGGAGCCCCTCGCGCGCGAGGGCGTTGAGCAGCGTCCCGGAGACGTCGAGGTTCATCGTGTCCCCGAACTCCCAGTCCTTGGAGGGGCCCGACGCCTCGATCCCGGTGGCGAGGTCCCGGGTGTCGTGGCGGCCGAACGAGGCCTTCCCCACCGAGCCCAGCAGGTCGCGCAGCGACCGGTACCCGAGAAAGTCGACGGTCTTCTCGGTGAGCTCGAACCTGACCGGCGGACCTTCGGGGCCGTGCCCGCCCCCACCCGTGGGGTCGTTGAAGGGCTGGGCCTCGCTCGTCCGGAGGTAACCCTCCCGGAGGAGACGCTCGACCGTCTTCTGCAGGAACTGGTCGAGGGCCTCCTGGTCGGCCATGAGCTTCTCGAGATCGTCGGGCGAGAGAAGTCCCCGCCGGAGCAGCGCCTCGAGGATCGCGTCGTGCAGGGCCTGGAGGTCGTCCCCGCCCCAGTCCTCCATCTCGCGGCCGAAGCCGCTCTCCAGGAAGAAGTCGGAGAGCTCGTCGACGAGCTCCTCCAGGTTCAGGTCGTCCCAGAGCTCGCCTACGTACCGGTGGTAGCGGATGACCGCCATCAGTTCACTTGCTTCTTCAGCTTGCGCAGCCGCTCGAGCCGCTCGAGGTCGAGCTCGACGTCGCCCTTGCGCTCCGGGGCCACGAAGCCGCGGTCGTCGCTGCGGCCGATCTTCTTCTGGGCCCAGAGACCCTCCAGCACGAACTCCCCCGCCGCCGCGACCAGGGGCGCGGGGTCGCCCGGGTTCACCCCGAGCGCCTCCGTGTGCTCGAGCGCCTCCGGCACGCGCTGGAGCTGGGCGAGGACCTCCTCCGACGAGGAGCCCTCGCGTATCCGCAGGGTGCCGCCCTCCTCGAAGAAGCGGACGACCTGGCGGAAATGGACGGTGCCCAGGTACGTCGAGAACACCTCGCCCACCGCCTCGCGGATGAGCTCGCGGGCCACGTTCTCCGCGCCCAGCAGCTCGCCCTCGTACTCGAGCTCGAACTTCCCCGTGAGCGAGGGCAGGGCGGCGTAGATGTCGGAGATGCGGGGGACGATCGGCGTCTCGCCGGCGAGCAGCGCGCGCCTCTCCGCGTTGCTGATCGCGTTCTCGAGGGCGGAGATGGGCAGGCGCTGGGAGACGCCGCTCCGCCGGTCGATCTTCTTGTCCCGGCGGGCGGCGAAGGCGACGCCCTCGACCACCTCGCGCACGTAGCGGGGCACCACGAGGTCCTTTCGCCGGTCGGTCCACGCCTCCTGGGCGGTGATCGCGACGCCGTGCTCGATCGTGGTCGGGTAGTGGGTGCGGATCTCGCTGCCGATGCGGTCCTTGAGGGGCGTGATGATCTTGCCGCGGGCGGTGTAGTCCTCGGGGTTCGCGGTGAAGACCATGCAGACGTCGATGGGCAGCCGCACCGGGTAGCCCTTGATCTGCACGTCCCCCTCCTGGAGGATGTTGAAGAGGCCCACCTGGATGCGCCCGGCGAGGTCGGGCAGCTCGTTCAGGGCGAAGATCCCCCGGTGGGCCCGCGGCAGCAGGCCGTAGTGCATGGTCAGCTCGCTCGCGAGGTCGAAGCCGCCTCGAGCGGCGCGGATCGGGTCGATATCGCCGATGATGTCGGCGATCGTGACGTCGGGGGTGGCGAGCTTCTCGACGTAGCGCCGGTCCGGCGTGAGCCAGGCCACGGGCGTCGCGTCGCCCTTCTCGGCCACGAGGTCGCGGCAGCGCTTGCACAGCGGCCGGAAGGGGTCGTCGTTGATCTCGCAGCCCGCCACCATCGGCGTCGCCTCGTCGAGCAGGCTCGTCAGGCTCCGCAGGATGCGGCTCTTCGCCTGCCCCCGCAGGCCGAGCAGGATCATGTTGTGCTTCGAGAGCACGGCGTTCACGATCTGGGGCACGACCGAGTCGTCGTAGCCGACGATGCCGGGGAAGATCGTGTCGCGGGCCTCGAGCTTGCGCAGCAGGTTGCGACGCATCTCCTCCTTCACGGAGACGCGCCTGTCCTGGCCGGAGGGCCAGGGCTTGTCCTGGCCGGAGGGCCAGGGCTCCTGGGGACGGGGCACCTTCAGCTCTCCCAGGGTGCGGGGCATGGACATGAGGAGGAACCTCCTCCTTCGATTATAGGGGGAGCCGGCAGGAGCCGAGAGGGCGCCGGGTCTCTCGCGAGACGGGTCAGAGCGGCGCGATCGGGATATCGAGAGACCGCGCCGCCGCGAGCAGCTTGTCGTCGTAGCTCGCGAGCTGAACGTCCTGACCGCGCCCCTGCAGGAACGCGACCGACGCGAGGTGCAGCGCGTCGAGCGTCCGCACCGGCACGGGGAAGGGCTCGACCGCACGGGCCAGGACGTTCGGCAGCATCTCCAGGATGGCGAGCCTCTCCACGAGCCGGCGCGCGGCCTCGCCGTGAGAGGCCCCGAGGCGACGCGCGTTGAGCCGGGTCCACAGCTCGTACTCGAGAAGCCGGCTGGAGACGAGCGGCTGCGCCCACAGGCGGTCGGGCGGCCGCCGATCCTCGGCGAGCAGGTGGGCGAGCGCGACCGACGTGTCGAGGTAGATCACCGGTCCCCGCGGTCCCCGTCGAGCTCGCGAGCGAGCTCGTCCCAGCTCGCCACGGGCTGCCGCGGTGGCGGTCCCTCGGCCACCATCAGCGGGGCGGTCATCCATCCCTCGCGTACCGCCTCGGCGAGAAGCGCGTCCCCCAGGGAGGGCGCCCGCCCTGGTCGGGGCGGCCCCAGCTCGGCGACGACCCGGTCCCGGTCGGTCACGAGAACGGTCTCCCCGCCCTGCGCGAGGCGCACGTACTCGCTGAGCTTGTTCTTCAGCACCTTGACGCCAACCGCTCTCACGTCCCGAAAGTAGCTACTCGTGGCTACTTTGTCAAGGTCAGCCCGTCACTTCTGCTGCTTGAGCATGTCCAGGAAGCCCTGCAGGGTCGAGAGCTTCCGGGCGGAGGCCGAGTAGAGCTTGGCGGAGAAGACGGCGGTCGCGGCGTGGCCGGCGAGGAGCGTGAACAGCTCGTAGTCCATCGAGGTGAACTCCGCCTTCTGGACGAGGAGCTTGTTGATCGAGATGACCCCGATCGTCGAGTCCTTGATCTTGAGGGGGATGACCGCGATCGGCTCCTCGAAGGGCGAGGGGTCCTTCCGCGCCACCGAGTCGGCGAAGAAGTTCTCGCCGCTCTTTGCGGCCTGGCCGATGACGCCGTCGCCGATGGGGATCGTGGTGCGCCCCGGGGCCTGCCCCTCGGAGGCCTCGACCTCGAGCTGCCCCGTCTTCTCGCTCACGATGAGGACGTGGAAGACCTCGGCACCGATGAGGTTGATGACGATCTCCTGGACGATCCGCACGACCTCCTTGAAGTCGAGCGTCGAGTGGAGCTGGTAGGAGGCCACGTACAGGTTGGCCAGGTTGTTGTTCTGCTCCTCGATCTCGATGTAGCGGTCGGCGAACTCCTTGTTCTCCTCCTCGACCTTGCGGAAGCGCGCCTCGATCTCCGCCAGCCTCTCCTCGAGCTCCCGGACCCGCTTCTGCAGCGCCTGCACCCGCTCGTCGGCGCCCTGGGCCCCGCCCGACGCCTCGAGCGAGGCGATCCTGAAGCGCAGCCGCTCGTTCTCCTTGAGGAGCTCCTCGGTGAACTCCTTGGCCTTGGAGACGATCTGCAGGATGTCCTGGCCCTTGCGGGACAGCTCGTCAGTGGACATGGGCAAAGACCTCGGGAGGATTCTACCGCACCGGCGCCCTGTCCTTCTCCTCGATCGACTGGATCTTCCGCTGCAGGAAGACGTTCTCCAGGGCGATGCCGGCCTGCTGGACGAAGACCTCGAGCGCCTCGAGGCCGGCGGGGTCCCGGCCGGTCTCCGGGTTGTCCCCGAACAGGAGCGCGATCGTCTCCCGGTGGGCGACGAGAGGCAGCAGGACGATGCCGCGGGACTGGAAGCGGCCGATCCGGCCGAGCAGGTGCCCCATCCAGCGGTCCGGGGGCGGCGGGCCGCCGTACGCCTTGCGCCCCTCGGCCACCTCGCGGAAGACCGACTCCTCCGCGAGCGGGATCGTGACCTGGCGGGCGAGGAGGTTGACCGTCTCCTCGCGGGGCGCGAGGCCGAAGCCGCCGAGGCCCCGGGCCTCGTCGTTCTTCACGACGAACAGGATCGCCCGCTCGAAGAACTCGCGGGCCACCTTCATCACGAGGACGGCGATCTGGTTGGAGTCGCCCCCCTGCCGCAGCTCCACGAGCCGTCGCCTCAGGAACTCGAACGGGCGCGCGGCGTCTTCGGCGACCGCCCCCGGAGCCTTCGCCCCCGCCGCGGCGGGCTTGCGTTTCGGCGCCGCGGACCGCCTCAGGACGGCCGCCTCGACGAGGGGCGGGAGCACGTCCGACGCGAGCTTCGCGGCGAAGGCCGAGATGTCCGCCTCGAACTGCCGCGGGTTGAGCTTGCTGAGGGTGGGCTTGAAGACGAACGACTGCACGCCCATCTGCCGCGCGCGCAGGCGGAGCGACTGGTTGAGGCTCTCCGTCATCATGAGCACGGGCGGGCGGAGGTTCATCTTCCACAGCCGCTTGACGACCTCGAAGCCGCCGTGGAACGACGCCCCGCCGGAGGCCGGCATCCCGAGGTCGGTGACGAGCACGAAGCCGCCGTCCTCCGCCCGGAGCTTCCCCGCCGCCTTCGCCGCCTCCTCGGGGTCGCCCGCCTCGACGACGCGGAACCCGGCCGCGGCGAAGTGCCGGCCCAGGATCTGCCTCACGTCCTCTTCGTCGTCCACGAGCAGGATCAGGCGGTCGGCGGCCGGCTCGCCGCCGGGCGGCGGCCCCGGCGGCCGCTGCGCGGCCGCGGGGGGAAGCTCGACCCTCGGCAGGGGGCGCGTGTCCGTGCCCGGCCGCTCGGGGGGCGCCGCCTGCCACCCGCTCCCGGCCGCGGCCGGCGGCTCGGGCGCCGGCCCGCCCTCGGCCTCCCGCAGGTCCGAGGCCAACGCCTCGGCGGGCACGATGGGCTCCTCGGCGACGAGGCCCTCCTCCGGCGCGGCGAAGGACGCTTCGACCGCCGCCGCCGAGTGCGCGCGGTCCTCGTCCAGGCCCTGGGCGAGGTCGAGGAGCATCTCCAGGGGGTTGATCCCCCGCTCCAGCGTCTCGAGCCGGATGTCCCGGTGGCCGACCTCTGCCGGTACGGCGTCGGTCAGCTCGAACGCGAACCCGCCCTCCCGCAGCCGGGCCAGCCGCTCGAGGGCGAAGCCGAGTCGGCTGCGGACCGCCTTCTCCCGCGCCTCCGCCGGCAGCGAGCCGAGGCGCGGGTCCGGCGGAGGCGAGGTCGCGGTGAAGGCGGAGACGACGAGCCCCTCGTGGAAGACGATGGCCCCGTCGCCCCCCTCCATCTCGATCGACAGGTAGCCGGTCTTCTTGCTGAAGGAGACGATCTGGACGATGTCGAGGAGCGGCAGGTCCTCGAGGTTGCCTTGAAGGGCCAAGCGGTGCTCCCCGCGGATTCTACACCGCGGCCAGGATCTCCCCGGCCACGCGGTCGAGCGGGACCACGCGGTGGACGACGCCCGCCTCGACCGCGGCTTTCGGCATCCCGTAGATCACGCAGGTCTCCTCGCTCTCCGCCAGCGTGAGGCCCCCCTTCTCCCGGATCGCCCGCAGGCCCTCGGTCCCGTCCGCGCCCATGCCGGTCAGCACGACCCCCACCGCCAGCGGGCCGTAGACCTCGGCCGCCGCGGCCATCAGCACGTCCGCGGAGGGACGGTGCAGGGCGTCGCGCGGCTCCTCGTCCAACACGATCTCGACGCCGCCCCGGCGGCGGGCGAGCTTCGTGTGGATGCCGGCCGGGGCGACGAGCACGGCGCCGGGCGCGACGGTCTCTCCGTCCCGTGCCTCGCGCACGGGGATCGCGCTGCGCGCGTCGAGCCGCTCCGCGAGCGACTTCGTGAAGCCCCGCGGGATGTGCTGGACCACGATCACGGCGGCGCCGAACCCGGCGGTAAGGCCGCCGACCACCGCCTGCAGGGCGGTCGGCCCCCCGGTCGAGGCCGCGATCACCACGCACTCGGCGGGCGCCGCCGCCGCCTCCGCCGCGTGGGCCCGCTCCGGCATCGGCCGGGCCCGGACCCGCGCCCGGCCGAGCGCGCGGACCTTCGCCACCAGCTCCTCGGCGAGGCTCAGCATGCTCATGGGCTGCACTGACGACTTGTCCACGAAGTCCATGGCCCCGAGCTCGAGCCCGCGCAGCGTCACCTCCGCCCCCTCCTGGGTGAGGGTGGACATGAGGAGGACGGGCACCGGCTGCTCGGCCATGAGCCGCTCGAGGGTCTCGAGGCCCCCGAGTCGCGGCATCTTGACGTCGAGGGTCACGACGTCGGGGCGCAGCTCGCGGGCCTTCGCGAGGCCCTCCTCGCCGTCGGCGGCGAAGCCCACGACCTCGATGTCGTCCACCGAGCCCAGCATGCGCTCGATGGCCTTGCGCACGAACGCCGAGTCGTCCACCACGAGGACGCGGATGCGACCGCTCATGCTCGGCTCTCCTCCGGCTTCTGGTACACGATGGCTCCCTGGAAGCGTATCGGGACGAAGGGGCTCGACACGCGCGCGAGCGACTCCGCGTGGCCGAGGAAGAGGTAGCCGCCGGGGGCCAGCGCCTCGTGGAAGAGGCCCACCGCCCGCTGGACGGCCCCGTCCGAGAAGTAGATCAGCACGTTGCGGCAGAACACCACGTCGAGAGGCGCGAGCCCCCGGTAGCTCGCGGGGTCGAGGAGGTTGCCCGCCCGGAAGGAGACGGCCTTGCGGGGCCCGTCCTTCACCCGGACCCCGCCGTCCTCCTTCGCGAAGTGCCGCTCGAGGACGGTGGGCTGCACCGCCCGGAGCGAGTTCTGGTGGTAGACGCCCCGCCGGGCCTTGTCGAGGGCGGCCCCGTCCACGTCGAGGCCGGTCACCCGCACGTCCCAGCCCCAGAAGAACTGGCCGCTGTCGAAGAGGATCATGCCCAGGGTGAGCGGCTCCTCGCCCGTCGAGCAGCCGGCGGAGAGGACGTGGAGCCGCTTCTCGTCGTTCCTCGCCTTGCGGTCCTTGATCGCCTTGAGCACGTGGCCGGAGAAGACGTTGAGCTGCGGCTGCTCGCGGAAGAAGTAGGTCTCGTTGTTGGTGAGGTGGCTCACCATGCGCTGCTGCTCGTCGGCTCGCTCGGGGGCGAAGCGCAGGTAGCGGTAGTAGTCCTCGAAGGAGACGAGGCCGAGCAGAGCGAGGCGCGGGGCGAGGCGGCTGCGCAGGCTGGCGCGCTGCGACTCGTCGAAGTAGAGGCCGAAGCGCTCGTGGACGAAGTCGCGGAGAAGGCGGAACTCCTCCTCGGAGAGCTCGGCGTCGTGGTCGACGTGGGCGTACTTCACCGGGGCTGCAGCTTCCGCAGGGCGTAGGCGGCGGCCCGGCGGACCTCGGGAGAGGGGTCGCCCTCCTTCATCTCGAGGAGGGGTCGGAGGGCCTCCCGGAAGCCCCCTTCCCCGAGGACGGCCGCCGCCTCGGCGCGGACGCCCGGGGTCGGGTCATCGAGGGCGGCGAGGAGGAGGCGCCGGGCGGAGGGGTCCTCGATCCGGCCGGCGAGGTCGACCAGGAGGCGCCGCTCATCGGCCCCGAGCGTGCCGCCCGCGAAAGCACGCTCCATCTCGGGGAGCGCCCCGGGCCCCAGGCGGCGCAGGGCCTCGAGGGCGGCCGACTGCAGCCCGGGATCGGCGAGGGTGCCGACGAGGTGCCCGGCCGCCCGGGGGTCGCCGATCTCCCCGAGGGCGAAGACCGCGGCGCGGCGCACCGTGGCGTCCGGGTCCTCCACGCGCGCGGCGAGGGCCGGCACCGCCTTCCGGCTCCCGATGCGCCCGAGCGCGGCGGCGACGGCGCAGCGCACGCTCCAGTGCTCGTCGTCGAGCGCGACCAGGAGGGCCACCGCCGACTGCGGATCGCCGATCTCGCCGAGGCCCTCCGCGGCCGCGCGACGGAGGTTCCGGTCGGGGTCGCGCAGCACCTCCACCAGCGGGCGCACGGCGGAGGGCGCGCGGATCTGGCCGAGCGCCTCCACTGCGGCAAAGCGCAGCTCCTTGCGCGGCTCTCCGACGAGCGGCAGCAGGTGCTCGACCGCCTCGGCGTTGCGCATCTGGCCGAGAGCCCGGACCGCCGCGAAGCGGAGGCGGGGGTCCTCCTCGCGGAGGAGCGGCAGCAGCAGGGGGGCCGCCTCCGGATCGCGCAGCCTACCGAGGGCGAGCACGGCCTGCTGCCGCACGACCGAGCTGGTGTCGGACAGCGCGGAGCGCAGGACCTCGAGGACGCCGGGGCCCCCGGTCTCCCCGAGGGCCTGGAGGGCCGCGGCCCGGACCGCCTCGCGCCCGTCCCGTGCCGCCGCCACGAGGGCGGGCGAGGCCTCCGGGTCCCGCAGGAGGCCGAGCGTCTGCGCGGCGCGGACCTGGGCCTCGGGGTCGGCGCCGGTCAGGGCCTGTACGAGGAGCGGCCTGACCCGCCCGGGGCTCATCCGCGACAGCGCGTCCATCGCGCTCTCCTGGATGAGCTCGCTCTCGTCGCCCAGCAGCTCGAAGAGCAGCATGGGCGCGTCCTCGTCGCCGAGGCGGCCGATGGCGGCCGCTGCCTCCGCCCGTACCTCGGCCGACGGGTCGTGGACGAGGGGGGCCACGAGAGCGGTGCCCTCGGGCGGCGCGATCCAGGCGAGACAGCGCACGGCGCCGAGGCGCACCGCGTCGTCCGGGTGGGCGAGGCCCCGCTCCCAGTCGGCACGCTGCCGGAAGCCGATCGAGACGAGCGCGTGGCTCGCGAACTCGCGCACCGCGCCGTCGCCGAGGAGGTCGAGCAGCGGTGCGGTGGCCCTCGCCTCGCGCAGCCAGCCGAGGGTGACGGCCGCGGTCCGGCGGTTGCGGGGGTCCTCGTCGGCCAGCATGCCGACGAGGTGGGCGACGAGGTCCTCGTCCCTGAGCGCGGCCTGCACCTGGGGGTCCAGGCTATCCCCGGATGCGGTCGCCCTCTGCTCGATCTCCACCACCGCCCGGATCGCCGCGTTGCGCATCGCGGGGTCGCCGTCCAGGAGGTGCGGGGCGATCCGCGCGAGGGCGTCGCGGCCGGCCAGCCGCCCGAGGGCCTCGAGGGCGGGCGCGCGCAGCATGGGATCCCCGAGCAGCTCGAGCAGCGCCGGGGCGGCCCGCGGGTCGCCGATCTCGCCGAGGGCGTGGAGGGCGGGGTACTGGAGCCAGGGCTCGGCGTGAAGCGCCTCGACGAGGCGGGGGACGGCCTCGGGGGAGCGGATCTGGCCCAGGCTGGCCGCCGCGGCGTGGCGCACGTTCATGTCGGGGTCGTCGAGGGCGGAGGTGAGCGCGTGGACCGCGCCCGTCTCCCCCAGCGAGCCGAGCATCACCGCGGCGAAGAGTCGGACCTCCTCGTCGGGGTCGCGCAGCAGGGCGAGCAGCGGCGCTTTGGCGGAGGAGCCGAGCCGGACGTAGATCTCCATCGCCGCGTTGCGCGAGCCGGCGTCGTCGCCGTCGCGCAGGGCGGCCTCGAGGGCGGGGAGAAGGGCCGCGGGGGGGAAGGCGGCGAGGGCTTCCACCGCCGCCTGCCGCACCGACCAGCTCTCGTCCCCCACCGCGACGAGGAGCGGGGCGATCGCCTCGGGACGGCCGGAGGCCGCGAGGTCGGCGACGGCGCGGCGCCGGGCGGGCTCCTCGGCGTGGATCGGGAAACTCACCCCGAGGAGCTCCAACCCGGCGAGCTCCTCGGGGCTTTCGGGAGAGCGTGGGCTTTCATCAGAGCCTCACCAAGCCGACTCGATCGAGATTGCAGCCCCGGGGAGTTCGCTCGCCTGGAACTCCCCGGGGAGCGAGAGACTCCGGGAGGTGCGTCATTGGACCTTAAAGACCGACACCAGCCGCGCCAGGTTCTCCGCCTGCTGGGCGAGGTTGGCCGTCGCCTTCGACATCTCCTGCACGGTGGCGAGGTTGTCGCGGGCGATCTCCGAGATGTTCTCCATGGCCTTCACCACCAGCTCGCCGCCCTTCTTCTGCTCGGCGGTGGCGTGGGAGACCTGCTGGGTCATGTCGTTCATGCGCTCGACCGCGTTGATGATCTGCCGGCTGCCCTCGGCCTGCTCGCGGGTGGCCACCCCGACCTGGGAGGCGATCTTGTTGATGTTCTCGACGGCGAGGCGGACCTGCCGCCCGCCCGCCGCCTGCTCGCGGGTCGAGTAGGCGGCCTGGGACATGACCTTCTTGATGTTCTCCATGGCCGCCCGGATCTGCTTGCTGCCCTCGGCCTGCTCCCGCACGGCCTGCGTGACCTGCGCGGTGGCCGTGTTCATGTGGCTGACCGTGTCGAGCACCTCGGACGAGGCCTGCGACTGCTTCGAGGTCGCGTCCGCGATCTGGCCCATGAGCGCGCTCGAGCGGGAGACCGAGTCGATGATGTTCCGCAGGGCCGCTCCCGCCTTGTCGGCGAGCGTGATGCCCTGCTTGGCCTCCGAGGCGCCCGCGCGGGCCACGTCCACCGCGTCGGTCGTCTCCTGCTGCACCTTGCCCACGACCTCGCCGATCTCCTTGGCCGCCTCCACCGACCGCTCGGCCAGCTTGCGCACCTCGTCGGCCACGACCGCGAAGCCGCGTCCCGCCTCCCCCGCGCGGGCCGCCTCGATGGCGGCGTTGAGGGCGAGGAGGTTCGTCTGGTCCGCGATCTCCTCGATGACCTCGAGGATGCGCCCGATCTCCTGCGAGCGCTTGCCGAGGCCGGTGATGACGCGCGCGGTGTTCTCCATGTTCTCCGAGATGGCCTTCATGCCGTCCACGGTCCGGGAGACCGCCTCGCCCCCCGACCGCGCGTCCTCGGAGGCGCGGGCGCTGATGCGGTCGGCCTCGGAGGCGATCTTGGCCACGTCGTTCACGGCACCGGCCATGCCGGACACGGTGGCGCTCGCGCGAGACGCCGCCTCGCCGAGGGACTCGGCGTTCTGGGCCACCGAGGCGATGAACGTGGCCATCTCCTCGACGGTGGACGTCGTCTCGTTGACGGTGCCGGCCAGGCTCTCGAGGTCGCGCGCCATCTGGTCGATCGACACCGTCATCTCCTCGATGGTGGCCGAGGCCTCGGTCACGGTCTGGGCGAGCGTCCCTCCCGAGCGGGCCACCTGCTCGATCGAGGCCCCCATCTCGGTGATGGAGCTGGAGGTCTCCTCCACGTAGCTGGCGAGGCCCTGCGCGCTTCCCGCCACCGTCTGGATCGAGGCGGCCATCTCCTCCATGGAGGTGGAGGTCTCCTCCGCGGCCTGGGCCTGCCCCTGCGCCCCCTGCATGATGAGGCGCGCGTTCGCCGAGATCTGCCCGGCGGAGGAGGCGACCTGCACCGAGGCGTCCTGGATGTTGTCGACCACCCGGCGGAGGTTGCCCACCATCTCGTTGAGGCTGCGGCCGAGCGTCCCGACCTCGTCCTCGCCCTGGGCGTCCAGATTGACCATGAGGTCGCCCTTGGCCACCGAGCCCGAGGCGAGCACCATATGCTGCAGCGGGCTCAGCCAGCGACTGATCACCGCCGAGCCGATCAGGAAGCCGACGCCGATCGCCACTGCCGCGAGCAGCAGGGCCTCGAGGACGCGCCGGCGCTGCACGTCCCGCAGCGCGGTCTGGGAGATCGCCACCTCGACCCCGCCCTTGACCGCCTCGGAGGCGGGGGGGCGGCGCCGAGCTCCTCGCCCATCGCGGAGCCGCCGCTCGAGCTCGTCACCGGCGCGCGGAAGAGCAGCACGCGCTCGCCATCGGTCGTGAGGGCCTCGCGCTCCTCGAGCGCGGCCGGGGGTCCCCCGGGGAGGTCGCGGATGGCCTTGCCGGTCTGGGCGAGCATGGCGCCCTTGGCGTCGCGGATCATCGCCCCCACGACGTCGGAGCGCTCGCCCTCGCCGCCCGACGCCGACGCCCCCTCCAGGAACTGTGTGAGCAGCGGCTTGTCCTCGGTGAGGACGCCGTACTTGGCGTTGAAGGCGAGGTTGCTCGCGACGTAGCGCCCCCGCTTCTCGATCTGGTCGCGGATGGCCGCCCCGCCGGCCACGAGGTCGTAGATCACGGAGACGGCCGTGATCACCACGGCGGTGAGCGTGAGCAGGGCGAGGAACCTCGCCCGGATCGACTTGGTGTTGATGGCCATCGTGGACTCTCCCTACGAGACCCCGTCCGGTCCCTCGGCGGCGCGGGCGGGCGCGCCGGCCGCCCGCAGCTCGTGCGCGAGCAGCCGCTCGAGGTCGACGAGGATGATCAGCCGGTCTTCCAGCTTGGCGACGCCCCGGATGTAGTCGCCGCCTCTTTCCACGACCTCCTCCGGGGAGGCTCGATGCGCGAGACCTCGACCTTCAGCACCTGCGATGCCCCGTCCACGAGCAGGCCGAGCAGCCTCTCCTTCACCCGGACGACCACGATGCGGGTGGCGCGGGAGGCCTCGACCTCGCCCAGGCCCAGCTTCCGCTTGAGGTCGAGCACCGGCAGGATGCGGCCGCGCAGGTTGATGACGCCGCGGACGAAGTCGGGGGCGCGGGGCACGCCCGTGATCTCGCTCATCCGCCGGATCTCCTGGACCTGCCGCACGTCCACCCCGTACTCCTCCCGGTCGAGGAAGAACGTGGCGAGGTGCTCCGTGGCCTCCGCCGCCGCCCGCTGCTCCTGCGCGGGGGCGGCGAAGAAGGAGAGGCTGTGGCCGGACGCCGGCTCCGCGGCGGCGAGCACGTCCTCGGCGAGGCCCGACGCGGGCAGCTCGATCCGCTCCGGGGCGAGCGGGCCGGGAGCCGGCTCGAGCGCCGGCCCCGCCTCGACCTGCCGCAGGATGTCTTCGGCGAGGCCCGACGCCGGGAGCGATACCCGGCCGGCCGCGGGGGGAGCGGCCATCCGCGGACCCACCGCCGGCTCTTCGGCGAAGACCGGCTCCGCTGGCGCCGGGGCCGGCGGATCCGCTCCCGCGGCCGTCTCGCCCCGCCGGGCCCTCTTCCGTGCGTCGGCCATTCGACCCATGATTCCCTACCCTCGCGCCCCCGCGGGGGCGCTCTCGAACTCGCGCTCGGCGGCCACCGCCTCCGCCACCGCCCCGTCCACCCGGCTCGCCCCGCGGGCCATGCCCTCGACCAGCGCCTGGGTCGCGAGGTGGTTCAGCACCCGCGGGATGCCCCCGGCCGCGGCGTGCAGCCGGGCGACCGCCTCGGCCGTGAACAGCTCGCGCCCGGCACCCGCCACCGCCAGACGGTGCGCCAGGTAGCCCCGGGTGTCCTCGACGCCGAGCGGCGCGATCTCGAACGAGACCCCGATCCGCTGGGTGAGGGCCCGGTAGGCGCGGTGGCGGAGCCTCTCGCGCAGCTCCGGCTGGCCCACGAGGACGATGGCCACCAGGTTGCGGTCGTCGAGCTGGAAGTTCGTGAGGAGGCGGATCTCCTCGAAGGTGGGCTTGCCGGGGATGAGGTGTGCCTCGTCCACGACGACGAGCGCGGCCCGGCCCTGCCCGTCGAGGGCGAGGAGGCGGTCGTGGATCTGCTCGAGGAGGTCGTTCGATTGGTAGCGGGGCTCCTCGACCCCGAGCTCCCCCGCCACCGTCTTCAGGAACTGCCGCGGCGACAGGCGGGGGTTCAGGATCATCCCCACCTCGTAGCGGTCGCCGAGGCGGTCGGCGAGCGCCCGGGTGAGCAGCGTCTTCCCCGAGCCCACCTCCCCGGTCAGCAGAGCGAGGTCCATCTCCTCCACCGCGAAGAGCAGCCGCTCGAGGGCCTCCTCGTGGGTCTCGCTGAGGAAGAGGTAGCGGGGGTCGGGGGTCTTGCGGAACGGCTTCTCGCGCAGCCCCCAGTAGCGCTCGTACACGGCCTCAGGCCTCCGCCGCGCGGCCCCGGCCACGCATGCCGCGCCGGCCCTCGAAGAGAGCGGCCACGTCGAGGATGAGGACCACCCGCCCGTCGCCGAGGATGGTCGCCCCCGCGATGCCGACCGTGGCCTCCGCCACGACCGGGTCGAGGGCCTTGATCACCACGTCCTGCTGCCCGCGGAGCCGGTCCACGGTCAGGCCGAGCCGCTTCTCGCCCCGCCCCACGATCACGGCGTAGGTCTCGCCCCCCCCCGCCGCGGCCACGCCGAACAGCTCGGAGAGGTGCAGGAGCGGCACGATGCGGTCGCGCACCCGCAGGGTGTCGCGCCCGTTGATGCGGACGAGCTCGCTCTTCGGGTAGCGCAGGGTCTCCACCACCGCCCCCGAGGGGAGCGCGTAGACGGCACCTCCCACCTCCACCATGAGCACGGTGATGATGGCGAGGGTCAGCGGCAGCTGGAGGGTGAACTTCGTCCCCGCCCCCGGGATCGTCTCCGCCTCGATGAGGCCGTTGAGCTGCTCCATGCTGCGGACCACGACGTCGAGGCCCACCCCGCGGCCGGACACGTCGGTCACGGACCGCGCGGTCGAGAAGCCCTCGGTGAAGATGAGCTGGATGGCCTCCCGGTCGCTGAGATCCTCGTCGGCCCGCACGATCCCCCGCTCGACCGCCTTGCGGCGCACGACGGCGGCGTCGATGCCGGCCCCGTCGTCGACGAGGGTGATCACGACCTGGTTCGACTCCTGGGCAGCGGTGAGCAGGATGGTCCCGGTCGCGGACTTGCCGCGCGCGGCCCGCACTGCGGGCGGCTCGATGCCGTGGTCCACCGCGTTGCGGATGAGGTGGACGAGGGGCTCGCCGAGCTCGTCGATGACCGCCTTGTCGACGCGGGTCTCCTCGCCCTGCAGCACCAGCTCCACCTGCTTGCCCTGCTGGCGGGCGAGGTCGCGCACGAGCCGCGGGAAGCGCTCGAAGACGTGGCGGATGGGCAGCATCCGCACGTCCATGATCGTCTCCTGCAGCTGGGTGGAGACGCCGGCCACCTGGTGCACGGCCTCGAGCAGCTCCGGCCCCGCCTCGGGGGCGGCGTCGGCGATCCGCCGGGCCAGCTCGTTGAGCTTGGTGCGGTGGACGATCAGCTCGCCGACGAGGTTCAGCAGGTGGTCGAGCTTCGCGAAGTCGACCCGCACCATGCTGGAGCGGGTCGGGACGAGCGGGCCCTCCGCAGCCCTGGAGGGGTCGGGCTCCTTCCCCGCCGGGGAAGGCTCGGGGACGGCCGGGGAAGTCGGCCTCGCCGCCGAGGCGACGAGCGTCCCCAGCGCGGCCGTGGCCGCCGTGAGGTCGCGGGTCTCGCGGCCGGAGGCGCAGGCGGCCTCGATCGCCTCGCGCAGGGCGGTTGCCCCCTCGAAGAGCCGGTCGAGCGGCGCCCCCTCGAGGGCGAGGGCGCCGTCACGGGCCCGGGCGAACACCTCCTCGAGCCGGTGGACGTAGTCCTTCGCCCCGGTGAAGCCGATCATCCCGCTGTTGCCCTTGAGGGTGTGCAGGGGGCCGAGGAGAGAGGCGGCGATCTCCGCGGAGTGGCCTTCGCGCTCGAGGCGGAGCAGCTCGGCGTCCAGGCGCGCGAGGTGCTCGCGGGCGTCCTCGAGGTAGATGCCGACCAGCTCTGCGGAGACCTCGAACTCCATCAGCGCGAGCCGGGCGGACCGAAGGGGCTCACGGAGCCGTGATCTTCTCGATGAGGCTGTGCAGCTCCGACGCCTGGAAGGGCTTCTTGACGTAGCCGCGGGCGCCCATCTTGAGGCCCCGGATCGTGTCCTCTTCCTTGCCCTCGGTGGAGATGATGATGACCGGGATGTCCTTGTAGGCGGCTTCCTTCTGGGCCCGCTGCAGGAACTCCAGGCCGTTCATGACCGGCATGTTGATGTCGAGGAGGATGAGGTCGATGCCTTCCTCCTGGGCGAGCTTGTCGAGCGCCTCGAGCCCGTTCATCGCACTGACGAGCTTGCAGTTCTTGTACCGGGAGAGGAAGAGCTTGTACATCTGGTGGATGAGCGCCGAGTCGTCGACGGCGAGGATCTTCCTCAGCATTCCCCTCTCCCCAGCGGCGAGCGGCCGCGGCACAAGCGTATGGGTTCTACCATCTAAAGTGCTGCCTTTCAAGCAGTCAGGGGATGCGTCGCCCTCCCGGCACGGCTTACCATTGTGGACCCATGTTCCACTCGAAGGAGAAACTCCAGGAGGACGCCCGCTCCCTGCTCGATGCCCTGCGCCGCCTCGGGGAGGGCCGCTATGCCGCGCTCTTCGACGCGAAAGGGGTCCTCCACGAGAGCCCCGACGACACGAGGGAGGGCGGCGAGTGGGTCCTGCGCCGGCTGGTTCAGACCCGGGCCGAGGCCCTCTTCCGCCTCCCGGCGGCCCTCCACGGCGGGCAGGAGATGGACGACCTCTTCGCGGACTGGGAGTCGGACGAGTTCTTCCTCGCCTTCCTGAACGGCCGAGTCGGCGTCCTCGTGGCCTGCCCCGACGCCCAGCGGCTCCAGGACCAGTCCGGGAGGCTCCTGAAGGTGCTGGCCGACCGCCTCCTCCGCCTCAACCCCGCCTGGCGCCTCGACGAGAAGGGCCGCGGGCTCTTCTTCGGCAGCCCCCGGCTCGACACGGTCGTGATCGGGCGGCCGGACCCGCCCGCCTGAAGCGGCGCCCCGCCGCGGCTGTCGGGTCAGGGCCAGAGCGGGTAGGGGTCGACGGGACGCCCTCCCCAACACTGTCTCGGGGACGTCAGCTCGTGGATGGCGAAATGCAGATGCGGGGTGTTCGGGGGGGGCGTTCCCGGTGGTCCCCACGTAGGCGATCACCTCGCCCCGCTTCACGAACTGCCCCTCGGTCAGACCCTCGGCGTAGCGCTCCAGGTGCGCATAGAAGAAGCAGTGGTGCTCACCGGCGTCGAGCTGGTAGACGGAGATGCCCCCGGCGGGGCTGCTCGACAGGCGCACCAGCGTGCCGTCGTCCACCGCGACCACGGGGGAGCCCCTGGGCGCCAGGATGTCGACGGCCAGGTGCGACCGCTCGCCCCGCGCCTGCGCGAAGCTGTCGGACATGGCCGCCGGGGACACGGCGGGCACCGGGAAGCGCAGGCGGCCGGGGCCCAGGTCTCCGGGAATGGCGCTGGGCGGTGCGGGCGGCCGAGCCTGCGCGCTCACCCGGCCCGGAGCGACGGGCAGCGGCGCCGGCCGAGCCAGCGCGTGCAGGACCGCGAACGCCACGAGCAGCAGGATCCCGCCCGCGGCTCCGGTGGCCGCCACCTCCGCGACCGTCTGGGGGCCACGGATCCGGCGCACCCTGCGCACCTCGTCGCCCGACGCCCGGCCCATCCCGCTCCCTCCTCGAGTCGAGAATCCGCGTGCGAGTCAGCGCTTCGGCTGCCGTGTCAGCAACAAGAGTGCCATAGGTTCGGGAGTTCGAGCATCGCTCTGGCCTCCTCCCTGCCGTCTCGACGGCGGGACGAGCTTGGCGAGCGGGCCAACGGAAGAATGTACAAAGTGCCCCGGTCGACGTCGTGCGGCCGGGAGAGTCACGCTCCCTCGCCTCTCTATCTGGTGGCTCTGCCGAGGTCTGCCTCGTGGCATACCTCTTGCCTACACCACTTGCGAGGACGGGGTGCGCACGGCCACCCAGGCTGGAGCGTGGGTCCAGGGAGCGGACGCCCTTGAGCAGAGCGATGAGACGAGAGGAGTCAGGTGAGATGAGGGTGTTCCTGTGTTGGCTTCTCGGCCACGACCGCATGACGACGAGCGCGCGACAGAGGATCTGCGTGCGCTGTGGCACGCGAGAGACGCTGCGCCACTTCGGCAACGTGAGCGGCTGGGAAGAGGTGACCACGGCAATCCGCGGGTAGAGCAGCCAAGCGCGGACGCCACCACGGGCCGGCAGGTCCACGGCGTGGGCCGCACGATCGGCGCCTTCGTGGCGGAAGGGTGGAAGGGCGGAAGGCGGGCGCCCGCGGCAACTCGGGTCTGCGTACAATGAGAAACCACCGTGAACCCACGGCTACGCGGTCTCATCAAGCGGATCCCGGGCGTCCGGCCGCTGCTGCGATCGGGGTACTACATCACCCTGAAGTCGCTGCGCCACCGGCTCGTGCTTCGCCTGGGCGGACGTCGCAACTACCTCTGGACCCGCTTCTTCCGGATACCCACTCAGTACGCGGCATTGTCGGAGGTCGTCGTCGGCAAGATCTCGCCCGGGCTCGCCGGGAGGCCGCTACAGATCGTGGTGGTGGGCTGCTCGAATGGTGCGGAGCCGTACTCCATCTCCTCCGTGCTGCTGCGGCGCGAGCCTCGAATTGACTTCGTCATTCGCGCCTATGACATCGACGAGGGTGCGATCCAGCAGGCGCGGGAAGGCCGCTATACCCGCGAAGAGGTCTTCGCCAAGTTCACCCTCGCTGAGGGACTCGTGGGGCAGACCTTCGACGTCATCGGGGACACCTACCGTGTCAGAGACCAGGTGGCCGAACGAGTCACCTTTGCGGTCGCCAACGCGCTCGACGCCGATCTCCTCGAAAGGGTCGGGCCGGCGGATATCGTCTTCGCCCAGAATTTCCTGTACCACTTGAAGCCCAGCGTAGCCCGGCAGGCGTTCGCAAACCTCTGCCGCATCCTGAGGCCCACGGCCGCCCTTCTTGTTGACGGAATGGACCTGGACCTGAAGGAGGAGCTCACCCGCCGCCACGGCCTGGAGCCGCTCGACTGGCGAATTACGGAGATCCACGACGAGACGTGGCAGGAGCGCGGCTGGGCCTGGCCCAGCATCTACTGGGGCCAGGAGCCCTTCTCGGCTTCGCGCAAGGATTGGAAGCGTCGCTACGCGACGATCTTCCTCACGATGACCGCCCGGCCCGGGAACGGGTAGAACGCGACGTGGAGGTCCAGGACCTCCCCGATCGCACCGGAGGCGAGCCGTCCTCTCAGCGTGACCGGGCGCGCGAGCGGTTAGAATAGGTGTTTGCCGCGCCGGCCAGAGGCTGCGCCCATGCCGCCATGCAACAGCAGAACATCCGCAACTTCTCGATCATCGCCCACATCGACCACGGCAAGACGACGCTCTCCGACCGCCTCATGGAGCGGACGGGGGCGCTCAGCCAGCGGGAGATGACCGAGCAGTTCCTCGACTCGATGGACCTCGAGCGGGAGCGCGGGATCACGATCAAGCAGCACTCGGTGCGCCTCGAGTACAAGGCCGGGAACGGCCAGGACTACGTCCTCAACCTCATCGACACCCCAGGCCACGTGGACTTCGCCTACGAGGTGTCGCGCTCGCTCGCCGCGTGCCAGGGGGCGCTCCTGGTCGTGGACGCGAGCCAGGGCGTCGAGGCCCAGACTCTCGCGAATGCGCACCTCGCCTCGGACGCGGGGCTCGAGATCATCCCGGTCCTGAACAAGATCGACCTGCCCGGCGCCGAGCCCGAGCGCGCCAAGGAGCAGATCGAGCACGTGATCGGGATCGACGCCTCGGGGGCGATCCCCGCCTCGGCCAAGATGGGGGTCGGGATCGACGAGATCCTGGAGGCGATCGTCGAGCGGGTCCCGGCGCCGAAGGGGGACCCCGACGGCCCCTTCCGCGGCCTCGTGTTCGACTCCTGGTTCGACCAGTACCGCGGGGTCGTGGTCCTGCTGCACGTGGTGGACGGGCGGCTCGAGCCCGGCATGAAGGTCCGCCTCATGGCGGGCGGCGGGACGCACGAGGTGGAGCAGCTCGGCGTCTTCACCCCGAAACCCGTGCCCGTCGACTCGCTCGCCGCCGGCGAGGTGGGCTTCGTGATCGCGGGGATCAAGAGGGTGGCGGACGTCGCGATCGGCGACACCCTGATCGACGAGCGCAGGCCCGCGAAGGAGCCGCTGCCCGGCTTCAAGGAGATCAAGCCGATGGTGTTCGCCGGGCTCTACCCGGTGGACGCCGACCAGTACGCGGAGCTGCGCGACGCGCTCGAGAAGCTGCGGCTCAACGACTCGTCCTTCTTCTACGAGCCCGAGACCTCGGCCGCCCTCGGCTTCGGCTTCCGCTGCGGCTTCCTGGGGCTCCTGCACATGGAGATCGTCCAGGAGCGGCTGGAGCGCGAGTTCGACCTCGAGCTGCTGGTCACCGCGCCCTCGGTGCGCTACCGCGTGCGGCAGACCGACGGCCAGGTGGTCGAGATCGACTCCCCCGCGCGCCTGCCCGACCCCGGCCGGATCGACTCGATCGAGGAACCGGTCATCACCGCCACCATCCTGACCGGCGACGAGTACGTGGGTCCCATCCTCAAGCTCTGCCAGGACAAGCGCGGGATCCAGAAGGGGATCCACTACATCACCCCGACGCGGGTGATGATCCAGTACGAGCTTCCCCTCGCCGAGATCCTGCTCGATTTCTACGACCGGCTGAAGTCGGCCTCGCGGGGCTACGCCTCGCTCGATTACGAGTTCACCGGGCACTGGGTGTCGCCGCTCGTCAAGCTGGACGTCCTCGTGAACGGCGACCCGGTGGACGCGCTCTCGCTCATCGTTCACCAGGAGACGGCCTACCCGCGCGGCAAGTCGCTCGTCGAGAAGATGCGCAAGATGATCCCCCGCCAGATGTTCGAGGTGGCGATCCAGGCCGCGATCGGCTCGCGCGTCATCGCCCGCGAGACGGTGAAGCCCCTGCGCAAGAACGTCATCGCCAAGTGCTACGGGGGCGACATCTCGCGCAAGCGGAAGCTCCTCGAGAAGCAGAAGGAAGGCAAGAAACGCATGAAACGCGTGGGTACAGTGGACATCCCGCAGGAGGCCTTCCTGGCCGTGCTGCGCGTCGACGAGTAGCCCGGTCGACCCTGTCCGATCTGACAGGTTGCCGCGCTCGCGGGGCGCGGCCAGAATGAGGTCTCTTGGCAGAGGTTTCCCGGACGATCGGGCGCTCGCGCCCGCGGAGGTGTTAGATGGGCCTTCTGGACGCAATCCTCAAGCAGGCAGCGGCCGGTGGCGGGGGACAGGCCGCCGGTCTCGGCGCCATCGCCGATCTCGTGATGAAGAACCCCCAGATCCTCTCGGCCGCACTCTCGATGCTCAACCCGAAGGACGCGTCCGTCGGTGGCGGCGGGGGCCTCGCGGACGTGATCGGCGCCTTCGACAAGGGCGGCCTCGGGGACATCATGTCGTCCTGGGTGGGGGGCGGGCCGAACAAGCCGGTCGACCCGGGGGCGCTCGCGAACGTCCTCGGCCCCGACGTACTGAGCCAGTTCGCGCAGAAGGCGGGCATCGGTCACGGGGATGCCAGCTCGGTGCTGGCCTCGGTGCTGCCCGAGCTGATCAACCACATGACGCCACAGGGCCAGGTGCCCCAGGGGAACGCCCTCGACGGCGTGCTGGGCTCGCTCCTGGGCCAGCTCGGCGGGCGCTAGTAGAAGGCCGCAGAGGCGGGGGCGGCCCCGGGCCGGGCCGCCCCCCTCCCTTCCCATCCCTGCCCAGGGCGACAATCGGCTAAAATCGCCGGGATGAGCGAGAAGACCGCAGCCGGGCTTGCCTTCAAGAAGTCGGTCGCTCGCGAGTACCTCGAGTCGATCGTCGTCGCCGTCATCCTCGCGCTCTTCATCCGCACGTTCGCCGTCCAGGCCTTCAAGATCCCCACGGGCTCCATGGAGCCCAACCTGCTGATCGGAGACCACCTTCTCGTCAACAAGCTCGTGTACTCGCCCTCCCTCGGACCCCTCGAGGACGCGCTGCTCGGCAAGAGGCGGCTCCAGCGGGGGCACGTCGTCGTCTTCAAGTTCCCGGAAGACCCCACCCGCGACTTCATCAAGCGCGTGATCGGGCTGCCGGGCGAGACGATCGAGATCCGGGACAAGCAGGTCTTCGTGAACGGTGTCGCCCTCGACGAGCCCTACGCGCACTACATCGAGGCCCCCCTGCGGCCGGACGACCCCGAGTACGCCCTGCGCGGGGGGGGCTCGCTCCGCGACGACTGGGGGCCCCAGGTCGTTCCGGAGGGACAGCTGCTGGTGCTGGGCGACAACCGGGACAACAGCCGGGACAGCCGCTACTGGGGCTTCCTGCCGATCGACCAGGTGAAGGGCCGCGCGCTCCTCGTCTACTGGTCGTACGAGGCGACGCGGGAGGAGTACCACCGCACGGGCCTCGTCGAGTGGGTGAAGGACACTCTCTCCGCGTTCGGGCGGACGCGCTGGAAGCGTTTCTTCCACGTGATCCACTAGGGGCCGCCGGCGGCGGCCTTGGAGGATGGCGATGCGAGGTAGGGCTGAAAGAGGCGAAGGGAAGCTGGGCGGGCTGATCCTCCTCGTGGTGCTGCTCGCAGCGGGCCTCGCCGCCTGGCACGTGGTGCCCGTCTACTACGACCACTACGACTTCCTCGACAAGGTCAACGAGATCTGCCGGGCGCCCCGCCACGTCACCCAGAGGGGCGGGGACCAGACGGTCATGAAGATGCTGATGGACGAGGTCAACAAGCGCCGCCTGTACGAGTGGATCGGCCCGGAGAGCTTCACCATCACCACGACCGACCACGACCGGCAGATCGAGCTGTACTACGAGCGCGAGGTCGAGATCCTGCCCGGGTGGAAGAAGACCTTCAAGTTCGACTTCAAGGCCGACCAGCCGATCATCTGACTCTCTTCTGAGGGGTGCTGGAGAGCCAGGGCGCCGCGCCCCTCAGACCCCCCGCGCACTCCGGTGGAGTGAATCCACCTGCGTGCGCAATCCGTTGCCCGCTACATCTTCCCGAGGATCTGCTTGGCGATCACCATGAGCTGCATGTTGGTGGTGCCCTCGTAGATCTGCCCCACCTTCTGGTCCCGGAAGTACTTCTCGACCGGGTACTCGCGGGTGAAGCCGTACCCGCCGTGCACCTCGATCGCCTTGCTGGCCACCCGCTCGGCCGCGCGCGAGGCGAACAGCTTCGCCATCGCCGCCTCCTTGACGAACGGCAGCCCCACGTCGCGCAGGCGCGCCGCGTTGTAGGTCAGGAGCCGGGCCGCCTCGATCTCGGTCGCCATCTCGGCGAGCTCGAACTGGACGCCCTGGAACTCCGCGATCGGCTTGCCGAACTGCTGCCGCTCCTGCGAGTACCTGACCGCGTGCTCGAAGGCCCCCTGGGCGAGGCCCACCATCTGGGCCCCGATCCCGATGCGGCCCTCGTTGAGCGTCTCGATCGCGATCTTGTAGCCCTTGCCGGGCTCGCCGAGGACGTTCTCCTTCGGCACCCGGCAGCGCTCGAGGACGAGCTCGCAGGTGGACGAGGCGCGGATCCCGAGCTTGTCCTCCTTCTTCCCCACCGTGAAGCCGGGGAACGTCCGCTCGACGAGGAAGCTCGTGATCCCCTTGTAGCCCTTCGAGGGGTCGAGGGTGGCCATGACGATGAACAGCTCGGCCTCGCCGGCGTTCGTGATCCAGAGCTTCTGGCCGTTGAGCTCGTAGTGGTCGCCCTTGTCCTCGGCCCGGCAGGCGAGGGCGAAGGCGTCCGAGCCCGAGCCCGCCTCGCTGAGCGCGTAGGCCCCCACCCACTTCGAGGCGAGGCGCGGGAAGTACTTCGCCTTCAGGGCCTCGCTCCCCCACCGCAGGATCGCGTTGTTGCAGAGCGTGTTCTGCACGTCGACGAGCACCGCCACCGACGGGTCCACCCGGGCCAGCTGCTCCACGGCGAGGATCGACATGAAGAAGGTGGCGCCCGCCCCGCCGTGCGGCTCCGGGATCTCCACCCCCATGACCCCGAGCTCGAAGCAGGCGTCGATGAGGTCGCGGGGGATCTTCGACTCCTCGTCCATCTTCCGGACGAGAGGGCGGATCTTCTCCTCGGCGAAGTCGCGCACGACCTCCCGGAAGGTCCTCTCGTCCTCGGAGAGGTCGGTCAGGGGCAGGCTGCGGTTCTCGGTCATGGTGGGCTCCTCGGCGCTCCATGCTAGCGCGGAGCCGGCCTTCAGTCCTCCTCCTGCCGTCGCTGGACCCAGGCCTCGATGAGCTCGTAGAGGGTCGGAAGCACGATCAGCGTCAGCAGCGTCGAGGTCGTGATGCCGCCGATGACGACGCTCGCGAGGGGGCGCTGGACCTCGGCGCCCGCCCCGTGCGAGAGGGCCATCGGGACGAAGCCCAGCGCCGCCACCAGGGCCGTCATCATCACCGGCTTGAGGCGCGTCGCGGCGCCGCGCAGGATGGAGGCCCGCAGCTCGAGGTGGCCCTCCTCCCGGAGGCGGTTGATGGCGGCGATCATGACGACACCGTTGAGGACGGCCACGCCGAAGAGGGCGATGAAGCCCACGGAGGCCGAGAGGTTGAGGTTGAGCCCGCGGATCCAGAGGGCGGCGATGCCCCCGACGAGGGCGAAGGGCACGTTGAGGATGACGAGGGCGGCCTGGCGGACCCGGCCGAACGTCAGGAAGAGGAGCAGGAAGATGATCGCCAGCGACGCCGGGATGACGATCATCAGCCGGCGCGTGGCCCGCTGCTGGTTCTCGAACTGCCCGCCCCACTCGGCGTAGTAGCCCGCCGGCAGCTTCGCCGCCGAGGCCATCCTCTGCTGAGCCTCGGCCACGAAGCTGCCCACGTCGCGCCCGCGGACGTTCGTCTGGACCACGAGGCGCCGCTGCCCGCCCTCGTGGTTGATGGCCTCCGGCCCCTGCACGGTCCGGATGTCGGCGACGCTCCCGAGCGGCACCTTCTCGCCCCCCGGCGCGGTGAGGAGAAGCTGGCCGAGAAGCTCCGGATCGCCGCGCGCCTCGTCCGGGAAGCGGACGACGACGTCGAAGCGCCGGGGCCCGTCGAGGATCTCCGTGGCCGTGGCCCCCCCCACCGCCGTCTCCACGAGCTCGCGCACGTCCGCGACGTTCAGGCCGTACCGGGCGATCCGCGTGCGGTCGATGTCGATCTGGACCTGGGCGGCGCCGGAGAGGACCTCGACCTGCAGGTCGGCCGCTCCTCGCACCTTGTCGAGCACCGCCCGGATCTCGCCTCCCAGCCGCTCGAGGGTCGCCGGGTCGGGCCCGAAGACCTTGACCGCCACGTCGGCCTTGACCCCCGAGACCACCTCGTCGAGGCGCATGGCCATGGGCTGGGTGAAGTTGCACGCCACTCCCGGCATCTCCGCGAGCGCCGCCGCCATGTGGTCGATCAGCTCCTCCTTCGACCAGCCGCTCTTCCACTCGCCCATCGGGTGGAGGTTGACGTAGACGTCGCCCTGGTAGATGCCCATGGCCTCGGTAGCGACGTCCGGCCGCCCGATCTTGGTGACGACCTGGCTCACCTCCGGGAAGCGCCGCACGATCTGCTCGACGCGGGTGGAGATGGCGGCCGACTCCTCGAGCGAGATCGAGGGGAGCTTGCGCGTCTCGATGAGGATCGCCCCCTCGTCCAGCCGCGGCATGAACTCGGTGCCGATGAAGGCGACCGAGGCCAGGGCCACCACCACCACCGCGAGCGCCACCGCGAGCGTCCGCCGGTGGTGGTTCATCGCGTCCTCGAGATGGGCCACGTAGTAGCGGCGCAGGCGCAGGAACCAGGGCTCCTCGTGCTCGGAGCCCTCGACCCTCAGGAGGTAGAAGGAGGCGACGGGCACGTAGGTGAGCGCGAGGACGAGGGCGCCCAGGATGGCCGAGCAGACGGTGATCGCCATCGGCCGGAACATCTTTCCCTCGAGGCCCTCGAGGGTGAAGACGGGCACGTACACGGCCACGATGATGAGGACGCCGAAGAGAACCGGGCGCGCCACCTCCGTCGCCGCGCTCGCGAAGAAGCGCCGGCGGTGGCTGGCGGGGTCGGCCACGAAGTCGGGCTCCCCGGTGGGGTCGTGCTCGGCGCGGCGGCGGATGAAGTTCTCCATCATCACGACGGCGCCGTCCACGATCAGGCCGAAGTCGATCGCCCCGAGCGACATCAGGTTCGCCGAGACCCCGAAGAGCCGCATCCCGAAGAAGGCGGCGAGCATGGAGAGGGGGATGACCGAGGCCACGACGAGCGACGCCCGCACGTCGCGCAGGAAGAAGAAGAGGACCCCGATCACGAGGAGCGAGCCCTCGAGGAGGTTCTTCGTCACGGTGTGAGAGGTGCGGTCGATGACCTCGCTCTGGTCGTAGAAGGGTGCGATCTGCATGCCCGCGGGCAGCGTCTTCTGGATCTCGGCGATCCGGGCCTTCACCCGCGTGGCCACGTCCTTGCCGTTCTCGCCCTTGAGCATGATGACCATGCCGGCCACGGTCTCGCCCTTCCCGTCGCGGGTGACGGCGCCGCTGCGGGGCAGCGGGCCCACCCCGACGTCGGCCACGTCCCCGAGGAGGATGGGCACCCCCTCGACCGAGGCGAGGACGATGCGGCGCAGGTCGAGGACGCCGGTGGCGAGCCCGCTCCCGCGCACCGTGAAGCGCTCCGAGCGGTGCTCGACGAAGCCGCCGCTGAAGGAGGCGTTGTTGTCGGCCACCGACTGGACCACCTGGCGCAGCGAGAGGCCGTAACGGTCGAGCCGGCGCGGGTAGACGATCACGTGGTACTGCTTCGTGAGGCCGCCCCAGGAGTTGACCTCGGAGACGCCCCTCACCGAGCGCAGCCGGGCCCGCACGTCCCAGTCGTGGAGGGTCTTCTTCTCCATGGGGTCCGCGTCGCCCTCGACCAGGTACTGGTAGATCTCGCCGAAGGCGGTGGCCACCGGCCCCAGCGTCGGCTCGAGGCCGTCGGGGATGCGCCCGCGGGCCTCCGAGAGCCGCTCGGTCACGAGCTGGCGGGCGAAGTAGGGCGGCACCCGGTCCTCGAAGACCACGGTGATCATCGAGAGGCCGAACTTCGACAGCGAGCGCACCTCGGTGGCGCCGGGGGCGCCCATGAGCGCCGTCTCGATCGGGTAGGTGACCCGCTGCTCGACCTCGACCGCGGCGAGGCCGGGGGCCTCGGTCACGACCACCACCTGGTTGTTGGTCATGTCCGGGAAGGCCTCGACCGGCACCTCGCGCCAGGCCACGATCCCGGTCACGACGCAGGCGGCGAGGACGAGGAGGACGAACGGCCTCTGGCGCAGCGCCGCGGCGACGAACCGCTCGACGGGGCCCACCTCACTCCTCCCCGGCCATCGTGCCCTTGAGCAGCTCCGACTTCAGGAGGAAGCTGCCGGTGGTGGCGACGGCTTCCCCCTCCTTGACTCCGCCCCGGACCTCGACCCAGCCCTCGGCCTCCGAGCCCACCGCGACGTCGCGGCGCTCGAACGAGCCCTTCGCGGTCTTCACGAACACGAGGGGCTTGCCCTCGATCTCCTGGATCGCGCCGGCGGGCACGGCCAGCACGTCTCGCGGCTCCCCCGCCGAGAGCGTGACCTGTGCGTACATCTCCGGCTTGAGCCGCTGGCCGGGGTTGGGCACCTGGCAGCGAACGGTGACCCGCCGCGTCTTCGGGTTGACCATGTCGGCCACGAACGTGATGCGGCCGGCGAAGGCCTCGCCGGGGTACGCGGAGACGGTGAGCTCGGTCGGGCGGGCCGCCTTCACGAGCGGGATCTGCGTCTCGTCGATCTCGGCCACCGCCCACAGCTCGGTGAGATCGGCCACCACGTAGAGGGGTGATCCGACCGTCACCGCCGTGCCCTGGGTGATCGACTTCTCGAGCACGACCCCGTGAAGCGGGCTGCGCACGGGGATGTACTCGCCGCTCTCCCCGGTCGGGTCCTCCGCGTTCGTGACGCCGTAGTGCTCGAGGGCCTCCTCGGCCCGCCGCACCTCGGTCTTCGCCATGTCGAGCTGCTCGTCCGCGGCCGCGCGGTCGGCCTCGGCCCGGCGCAGGTCCTGCTGGGCGATGGCCTTGTCGTCGAGGAGCCGCTTCGCCCGCTCCTCGTTCTGCCGGGCGAAGGCCTGCTCGGTCTCCCGCCGGCGGCGCTCGGCCACCGCCTTGCGGTAGTCGGCCCACGCGTCGTGCACGACGGGGCTGTGCATCTCGGCGAGCACCTGGCCGCTGCGGACGCGGTCGCCGACCTCGGCGTACGCCTTGATCACCATCCCCTCGACCATCGAGCCGAGGCGCGCCGTCCGCTTCTCGTCGAGGGCGAGGATGCCGGGGGCCTCGACGCGGTCCGACCGGGTCAGCTTCCTGACCTTGTCGGTCGCGATGCCGGCCTGCTTCTGGGCCGCCTCGCCCAGCGCGACCGTGCCCTCGGCCGCGGCCGGGGCCTGGGCCTCGGGAGCGCCGCGGCCCGAGCACGCGCGCCAGACGGCGACCACCGCGACGACCGCGACCGCGACGACGACGACACCGAGGAGACGGCCGCCCTTGACCGGGCCGAGGCCGTGCTGCTCGGGGGCGTGGACGGGATCGTGGGGGCTCGTCATGGCAGCACCTCCAGGCCCGCGGCGAGGCGGGCGCGGCCGCTCGCGAGAAAGGCCTCGACCGTGATGTCGAGGGCCTCCCGGCGGGCCTCGGTGTTCGTGCGCTCGGCGTCGACCACGCGCAGGACGTCGGTCGCGCCCTCGCGGAAGGCGGCGAGGGCGGAGCGCCGCGCCTCCTCCGCCGGCCTCACGAGGTCCTCGTCGAGCCGCGCGAGCCGTGCTTGCAGCTCGCGCGCGGCGCGGACGAGGATCGCGGCATCGGCCCGCGCGCGGGCGAGGGCCGCCTGGAGCTCGAGCTCGGCCGCGCGAGCATCGGCCTCGGCGCGGGCCACGGCCCGGCCGTTCCGCTCGAAGACGGGGACGGTGGCGACGAGTCCGACGACGGCGGTGTCGAGCCCGGTCGTGCGCTTGTAGCCGCCGGCCAGGGCCAGGTCGGGATAGCGGCGCGCTTTCTCGAGCGACATCGAGCCGTGGGCCCGGGCGGCCCGGGCGCGGGCGGCGGCCACGTCGGGCCGGTTCGCGAGCGCCTGCTCCGCCAGCGCCTCCGGCTCGCCGGCGGGCGGCGGCGGCAGGTCCGGCTTCTCGAGCGGGACGCCGGCCACCGGTCGGCCGACGAGGAACGCCAGCTCGGCCTCGGGCTCGCTCGTGCTCGATCCGGGCGCGAGCGAGCTGGTTCGCGGCGCGGGCGCCCTCGGCGCGGAAGCGCAGGAGGTCGGCCTCGGCGGCGTAGCCCTCTCCGACCCGCTTCTCCATCGCCGTCACGATGCCCTTGAGGTTGTCGGCCTGCGCCTCGAGCGCGGTGACGAGCTCGCGGCCGCGCCACGTCTCGAGGTAGCGCCGCACGGTCTCGAGCTGCACGTCCTGCTCGGCGCGCAGCCGTTCCGCCCCGGCCTCGTCGCTCTCGCCCCGCGCCTGGGCCTTCCTCCCGCCCCGCGTGAACAGGTCGAGCGGCTGGGTCAACACGGCGAAGGCGTCGAGGTCGGTGCTCGCCACGAAGTCGTCGGCCCCGGGCCGCCAGTTCTCCGCGGTCAGCTCGAGCGTCGGGTCGGCGAGGCGGCCGGCGACCCGCGCGGCCTTCTCGGCGCCCTCGGCCTGGACCCGGGCCGCGGCGGCCAGGGGCGAATGCGCGCGGGCGAGGGCCACGGCCTCACGCAGGGTCAGCGTCTGGACCGGAGGAGGCTCGGCCGGCGCCTGCGCAAGGAGAAGAAGCAGCCAGATGGTCATGGGCGCACCTCGGGCGGGATGGGAGAAGCAGATCACCGGCGCGCCCGCCTGTCGAGAGGCGAACGATCCAGGCCCGCCTTTCCCGGGACCGGCCATCCCCGGGGCTCTCCAGATCGACCCGCGCTTCGCGCGGGTCGTGCGGCTTGACACGCGCGGCCGGGGATCTATCATTCGAGGTCGTCATGTCGAAGGAAGCCGCCGTGCGCGCCGAGGCCCGCGTCAGGCGAGGCCCGTCCGCCCGGCGGGCGGGGCCCTTCGACCAGGCATAGGGCCAGAGTCGAACGGGCTCAACGGAACCCGCCGGGCGATCCCGGCGGGTTTTCTTTTTGAAGGCGAGAGCGAAGTGAGCGCACGCGTCGGGGTGTTCGGGGCGACGGGCTACACGGGGCGGGAGCTGGTCCGCCTGCTGCGGCGGCACCCGCGCGCCCGCGTCGCGTTCACGACGGGCAGCGAGACGCGGCCACCTCGCCCACGAGGCCGGCCTCGAGCGAGGCGGCCGACGCCTACTTCCTCGCCATGCCCCACGGGATCGCCGCGACCTACGCGGCCCGCCTGCGCGAGTCGCGGCCGGAGGCGGTCGTCGTCGACCTGTCCGGCGACCTGCGCCTCCCCACCGCCGAGAGCTACAAGCAGTGGTACGGCCACGAGCACAAGGCGCCGCACCTCATCGGCCAGGCGGTCTTCGGACTGTGCGAGGTCTACCGCGATCGCCTCCCCGGTGCCCGGCTGGTGTCGAACCCGGGCTGCTACGCGACGTCCGTGCTGCTGCCGCTCATCCCCCTGCTGCGCGAGGGGCTCGTCGACCCGGCCGACATCGTGGCGGACGCCAAGAGCGGCGCGACCGGGGCCGGGCGGACGATGCGCGCGGAATTGCTCTTCTGCGAGCTGGCCGAGGACTTCTCGGCCTACTCGCCGGGCCGCACGCACCGCCACGTGGGCGAGATCGAGGCCATCCTGGCCGACCGCACGCACCGGAAGGTCGAGCTGACCTTCTGCCCGCACCTGCTGCCGGTGAAGCGCGGCATCCTGACCGCGCTCTACGTCAAGCCGAAGGGCGACGTCGCCGAGCTCCGGCGCGTACTGAGGGCCGCCTACGACGGCACCGCGTTCGTCCACGTGATGGACGGCGCGCCCCCGCGCCTCTCCGACGTCGTGGAGACGAACGACTGCCGGATCTCGGTCCACGCCGCGGCCCCGGGCCGCGCCGTCGTGTTCTCGGCCCTCGACAACCTGGTCAAGGGGGCGGCGGGCCAGGCGATCCAGAACCTGAACCTCGCGATGGGCTGGCCGGAGACGGACGGCCTCGTCTCCGCCTTCCCCCCCTCGGAAGGTCCCCCGACTTCGGGGGGGCAAGCCCGGGTCTCGTCGTGAGCGTGCGCGTCTACAAGGTCGGCGGACCGGCGCTCGAGGACCCCGGGCTCGTGGGGCCGCTCGCCGACGAGGTGCGGCGCGGGGACGGCCCGGCCGTCCTCGTCCACGGCGGCGGCCGCGCGGTCGAACGCTTGCTCAAGGCCCTCGGGATCGAGTCGCGCTTCGTCGAGGGGCGTCGCGAAACCTCGCCCGAGGCGATGGGCGTCGTCGAGATGGTCCTCTCGGGCACGGCGAACAAGGAGCTGGCGGCCGGGCTCACCGCCGCGGGTGTCCCCGCGATCGGCCTCTCGGGGCGCGACGGCGGCCTGGTGCGGGCGATGCTCGCCCCGGGCCTCGGCCGCGTCGGCACGCCGGAGCGCGTGGACCCGGCTCCGATCCGCGCACTGTGGGCGGCGGGCTACCTGCCCGTCGTCTCGCCCGTCGCGAGCGGCCCCCTCGGCGAGGCCGTGAACGTGAACGCCGACGAGGCGGCCCTCGGCATCGCCCGCGCGGTGGGAGCGACGACGCTCGTCTACCTCTCCGACGTGGACGGCGTGCGCGTCGGCGAGGGGACGGCGGAGGCGCTGACGCCCGAGGAGGCGCGGCAGGGGATCGAGAACGGCACGATCGCGGGCGGCATGGCCCTGAAGGTCCGGGTGGCCCTCGAGGCCGCGGCCACCGGCATCCCCGAGGTGGTGATCGCGGGCAAGGCGCGGCTGCTGGGGCAGTTCAGCGGTACGCGCATCCTGGGCGAGGCCGGGAGCGTGGACCGGCCATCACGGGGCTTTCCGGGAACGGACAGCTCCCTCGGCGTCCACTCGACAGGGACCCCTCGGGTGAGTGAGGTAGACAAATGACCACCGCACTTCTTCCCGTCTACGACCGCGACATCACCCTGGTGAAGGGCAAGGGGTCGCGCCTGTGGGACAAGGACGGCCGCGAGTGGCTGGACTTCGCGGCCGGCATCGCGGTGAACGGGTTCGGCTACGGCGACCGGAAGGTCGTGGCCGCCATCAAGAAGCAGGCGGAGACGCTCATCCACGCGAGCAACCTCTACCACACCGAGCCCGCGAGCGCCCTCGCCGAGCGGCTCGTCCGGCTCGCCTTCCCTTCCAAGGTCTTCTTCACGAACTCCGGCACCGAGGCGTGGGAGGGGGCGATGAAGTTCGCCCGAAGGGTCGGGAAGGAGCAGGGGCGGATCGAGTACGTCGTCTTCGAGCACTCCTTCCACGGCCGCTCGATGGGCGCCCTCTCCACGACCTGGACGGCCAAGTACCGCGAGCCGTTCGAGCCTCTCGTGCCCGGCGTCCGCTTCGTCCCGCGCAACGACCTCGCGGCGGTCGCCGCCGCCGTGGGCGAGAAGACGGCCGCGGTCATGATCGAGCCGGTCCAGGGCGAGGGCGGGATCCGCCCGGCCACGTCGGAGTTCCTGAAGGGGCTCCTGGCGATCTGCCGCGAGCGCGGCGCCCTCCTCGTCTTCGACGAGATCCAGTGCGGCCTCGGGCGCACGGGGAAGATGTTCGCGTTCCAGCACTCGGGGGTCGCACCCGACATCCTCACCCTCGCCAAGCCTCTCGCCGGCGGGCTCCCGATGGGGGCGATCCTGCTGCGCGAGGACCTGGCCGGCGCCCTCAAGGTGGGCGACCACGGCACGACGTTCGGCGGCAACCCCGTGTGCGCCGCCGCCGCGCTCGCCGTCCTCGACCACCTCGAAGAGCCCGGCTTCCTCGACGACATCGGCGCCCGGGGGCTCTACCTCGTGCGCGGGCTCAAGAAGCTGGCGCGGAAGCACAAGGGCACCATCGCCGAGATCCGCGGCCTCGGCCTGATGCTCGGCGTCGAGTTCCGGGGCGATGCGGCGCCGGTGCTGAAGGGCCTCAAGGAGAGGGGCATCCTCGCGGTCAAGGCCGGGGACACGGTGCTCCGGCTCCTGCCGCCGCTCGTGGTCAAGCGGGGCGAGATCCGACAGTTGCTGACGGCCCTCGACGAGGTGCTCGCGACCGGCGCCGGGTCGGAGGGGGTCAGGTCTTGAATTGTGACGTCACAATTCAAGACCTGACCCCATGAGGAGGAACATGCGCAACGTGAAGAAGGTCGTGCTGGCGTACTCGGGAGGGCTCGACACCTCGATCATCATCCCCTGGCTGAAGGAGAACTACGGGGGGGCCGAGGTCGTCGCGTTCTGCGGCGACGTGGGCCAGGGCGACGACTACGCGGCGGTGAAGCAGAAGGCCCTGAAGACCGGCGCCAGCAAGTGCATCGTCAAGGACCTTCGCGAGGAGTTCGTCCGCGATTACTGCTACAAGGCCCTGTCGGCCGGCGCCGTCTACGAGGACCGCTACCTCCTCGGCACGGCACTCGCCCGCCCGCTCCTCGCCTACCACCAGGTGCGGGTGGCCCTGGAGGAGAAGGCGGACGCCCTCGCCCACGGCGCCACCGGCAAGGGCAACGACCAGGTGCGCTTCGAGGTGACGTACGGAGCCTTCGCCCCCCACCTCGAGGTCATCGCCCCGTGGCGGGAGTGGAACATCCGCTCGCGCGAGGACGCGCTCGCCTACGCGAAGAAGCACGGCGTCCCCGTGGACCAGACGAAGAAGGACCTCTTCAGCCGCGACGGGAACCTCTGGCACCTCTCGCACGAGGGCGGGAACCTCGAGGACGTGTGGGACGCCCCCCAGAAGGGGATGTTCAAGCTCACCGTGGACCCGCTCGACGCGCCGGCGAAGCCGCAGCTCATCACCCTCGGTTTCGAGCACGGCGTGCCCGTGAGCCTCGACGGCAAGCGGCTCGAGCCGGTGCAGATGATCGAGGCGCTGAACCGGGTGGCGGGCGGGCACGGCGTGGGCCGGCTCGACCTGGTCGAGAACCGTCTCGTGGGCATCAAGTCGCGCGGGGTCTACGAGACCCCGGCCGGCACCGTCCTCCACATCGCGCACCGCGAGCTCGAGCGGCTCGTGCTCGACCGCGACACGCTGCACTTCAAGCAGTCCGTCTCCGTGCGCTACGCCCAGCTCATCTACGACGGCCTGTGGTTCTCCACGCTGCGCGAGGCTCTGGCCGGCTTCGTGGACGAGACGGAGAAGGAGGTCACCGGCGAGGTCCGGATCCGCCTCTACAAGGGGACGGCGGAGGCGGTCGGCCGCCGCTCGCCACGCAGCCTCTACCGGCAGGACCTCGCCACCTTCGGCGAGGGCATGGCCTACGACCACAAGGACGCCGCGGGCTTCATCCGCCTCTTCGGCCTGCCCGAGCGGGTGCGCGCTCTCACCCGCGACCGCGTCACCGTGGACGTGAAGGCGGTCGAGGTCACCCGGAGGGTGCGTCACCCCCGGAAGCGGCGGAAGTGAGGGAGAAGTGAGCACGGGCGTCACCGCGCCCGCCGGCTTCCGGGCCGCGGCCGTGGCCTCGGGCATCAAGCCCGGCCGCCTCGACCTCGCCCTCCTGGTCGCCGACGGGCCGTGCACGGCGGCCGGCGTCTTCACCACGAACCTGGCCCAGGCGGCGCCGGTCCTCGTCTCGCGCGATCACCTCGCCGGCGGGCGCGCGAGGGCGATCGTCGTGAACGCCGGCTGCGCGAACGCGGGCACCGGCGCGGCCGGGGTCTCCGACGCGCGCGAGACGGCCGCGATCGTGGCCGACACCGTCGGCTGTGCCGTCGAGGAGGTGCTCGTGGCCTCCACCGGCGTCATCGGCGTGCGGCTGCCGATGGAGAAGGTCCGGGCCGGCATCGCCGAGGCGGGCCGGCACATCTCGCGTGACGGCGGTGCCGACGCGGCCCGGGCCATCATGACGACCGACACGAAGCCCAAGGAGGTCGCGGTCGAGTTCCCGGTCGGGGGGTCGACCTGCGTCGTCGGGGGGATGGCGAAGGGCGCCGGCATGATCGCCCCGAACATGGCGACCATGCTGGCCTTCTTCACGACCGACGCCGCGGTCGAAGCGCCGCTCCTGCGCCGGGCCCTCGGGGAGGCGGTCGGGGAGAGCCTCAACCGGATCACGGTGGACGGCGACACCTCGACGAACGACTGTGCCGCCGTCCTCGCGAGCGGGGCCCGACCCGCCCCTGCGATCGAACGCGAAGGGCCGGACTTCGATGCCTTTTGCCACGCCCTGACCGAGGCCGCCCGGCGGCTCGCGCGAATGCTCGTTCGCGACGGCGAGGGGGTCACGCGAGTCGCCGAGGTGCGCGTCGAGGGGGCACGCACGCCGGAAGAGGCCGACCGGGTCGCCCGCACCGTGGCCGAGTCCCCACTGGTCAAGACCGCCCTGCACGGGGGCGACCCGAACTGGGGACGGGTGCTGGCCGCCGCCGGCCGCGCCGGGGTGCCGCTCGACATCGAGCGCGCCTCGATCTGGATCGGGGACGTGCACGTGGCGGAGAGGGGCGTCGCGCGCGACTACGACGAGACGGCGGCGGCGGCCGCGATGCAGGAAGACCCCGTTCGCCTGCGCATCCGCCTGGGCGAGGGGGAAGCGTCGGGGTGGCTCTGGACCTCCGACTTCTCCCGCGGCTACGTGGACATCAACGCCCACTACCGGAGCTGACGACGCCCGTGGACCGCCGCTTCGCCATCCTCGCCGTGGCCGCCGTCGGGCTCGGGTCGGCCGCCGTGGCCGCGCGCGACGGCGGCTCTCCCCCGGCCCGCACGATGGCCGTCACCGTCGACGAACTGCCGGCCGTCCCCTCGCGCGACCTCGCCGAGATGCGCCACGTCACCGACGGCGTGCTCGCCGCGCTGGGCCGCCACCACGTGAGGGCGGTCGGCTTCGTGAACGAGGGCCAGCTGGAGCCGCCGGCGGAGCGGGCGGCGCGCCTCGCTCTCCTCCGGCGCTGGCTCGACGCCGGCCACGACCTCGGGAACCACACGTTCTCGCACCCCGACCTGCAGCGAGTCCCGCTCGAGGAGTACGAGCGCGATGTCCTGCGGGGAGAGCCTGCGATCCGCGAGCTGCTCGCTGAGCGCGGGCGCGTGCCGCGATGGTTTCGCCACCCGTTCACGCACACCGGCCCGACACGCGAGGTGCGCAGGGCCTTCGAGGTCTTCCTGGGGGAGCGTGGCTACGCGGTTGCGCCCTTCAGCATCGAGAACGCCGACTACGTTTTCGACCTCGTCCGGCGCGACGCCGCCGGCCGCGGCGACGACGCGACGGTGGCCCGCCTCCGGGCTGCCTACGTCGACTACACGGTGTCGGTCACCGAGCAGATGGAGGCCCTGTCGCGCGACACGTTCGGGCGCGAGGTCCCGCAGGTGCTCCTCGTCCACGCGAACGCCACGAACGCGGACGCGCTCGGGGAGGCGCTCGACCGGCTGGCCGGTCGCGGCTACCGCTTCGTGACCCTCGAGGAGGCGCTCGCCGACGACGCGTGGCGGACGCCGGACGAGTACGTCGGGCCGAGGGGGCCGTCGTGGCTGTTCCGCTTCCGCCCGGCGAAGGGTCTCCCCCTCCGTCTCGAGATCGAGCCCGACCCCCCGAAGTGGGTCCTCGACCTCTACCGCGAAGCGCAGGCCGCCTCCGCAAGGCCTCCCGGGCCCCGGGGGCAGGAGAGGCAAAGATGAAGCTGTGGGGCGGCAACTACGAGGCGGCTCCCGACGCGGTGTTCTGGGAGTTCAACAAGTCCTTCCCCTTCGATCGCAGGCTGGTCCGCGAGGAGATCGCCGCCTCGCGGGCGTGGGTCCGAGCCCTGGGCCGCTGCGGCGCCATCCGCCCCGAGGAGGCACAGACTCTCGAGCGCGGCCTCGACGAGGTCGTGGCGAGGATCGAGAAGGACCCGGCGTACCTCGAGGTCGACCTCGAGGACGTCCACAGCTTCGTCGAGGAGCGGCTGGGCGAGGTCGTGGGCGACCTCGCGGGCCAGGCCCACCTCGGGCGCAGCCGCAACGAGCAGACGGTGACGGCGCTGCGCCTGTGGGCGCGGGGGACGATCGACCGGCTGCGCGCGGGTCTCGCCTCCCTCGTGCGCGCGCTCGTCGAGAAGGGCCGCGAGGGTGCCGACGCCGTGATGCCCGGCTACACGCACACGCGCGCGGCCGAGCCGATCACCTTCGGCCACTGGGCCGCCGCCCACGCCTGGGGCCTGGTCCGCGACTTCGACCGCCTGGGCGACGCCCGCGCGCGCGTCGACGTCCTGCCCCTCGGCTCGGGCGCTCTCGCCGGCGCCTCGCTCCCCCTCGACCGCGAGGCCATGGCCCACGAGCTCGGCTTCGCCGCCGTCTCCGAGAACGCGCTCGACGCCGTCATGGACCGTGACTTCGCGGTCGAGCTCGTCTTCGGCTGCGCGCAGCTGCAGACGCACCTCGCGCGGCTGGCCGAGGACCTCATCCACTTCGCGGGGCCGGAGTACGGGTTCGTGACGCTGCCCGAGGCCTTCACCACGGGCTCGAGCCTCATGCCCCAGAAGAAGAACCCCGACGCGCTCGAGCTCGTCCGCGGCAAGGCGGCTCGCGTGGACGGCGACCTGCTGCGGCTGCTCGCCCTCCTGAAGGGCCTGCCCGCCGGGTACCAGAAGGACCTTCAGGAGGACAAGGAAGCGGTCTTCGACGCCGCCGACACGGCGCTCGGCTCCGTCGCGGTCATGACCGGTGTGGTGAGCGGCCTCGGCCTCGCCCGCGAGGCGATGCGCGCGGCCGCGGGCCGGGAGGAGATGATGGCGGCCGGCCTCGCCGTCGCTCTCGCCCGCGAGGGGATGCCCTTCCGCCGGGCCCACCACGTGGTCGGCTCGCTCGTGGGCGAGGCGCAGAAGAGCGGCCGAGGGCTGAAGGCGGTGGCGGCGGAGAGGCTGGCCACCGTCTCGCCGACCGTGGCGGCCCGCATCGACGCCCTCTTCGACCCGCTCGAGGCGGTGAAGGCCAAGTCCCTGCGCGGTGGTGCCGCTCCCGATGCGGTGAGCACCTCCCTCGACGCCGCTCTGGCCCGGGTGTCGAGAGGTTGAGGCGGCGGCTTTGACAGGCCTCCGCACGGGGACCTAGCATGGCCGCACCGTGCCGATGCGCCGCCTCGCCGCCCGGGACCTCCGCCCCGCCACGCGGGAGACTCCCCGCGCCATAAACCAGCAGATCATCCTGGGGCTCCTGCGCTCGCACCAGGAGATGTCCCGCGCCGAGCTCGCGCGCCGCCTCGGGATGCAGCGCAGCGCGGTCGGGCGGATCGTCGGCGAGCTGATCGCCCGCGGGCTCGTCTGCGAGAGCCCGGCCCCGACCACGTCGCGGGGACGCCGGCCCACTCTCCTCCGCCTCGACTCCCGGGAGCGCTGCGCGGTGGCGGTGGACGTGCGCGTCACCCGGACCTTCCTGGCCGTGACCGACCTCGTGGGGCGCGAGCTGTCGGCGGTGGAGAGCTTCCCCACCGACCGCGACCCGCGGGACTTCCTCGAGCACCTGAGCCACGAGGTCCGCCGCCTGCTCGCGGAGAACCCCGGCGCCGGCGCGTGCCAGGGGGTCGGCGTCGCGTTCCCGGGGATGCTGGACCGCTCCGGGGACGTGGTCGTCCACGCGCCCACCCTGGGGTGGAGGAACGTTCCCCTGCGGCAGTCGCTCCTGCAGAGCCTCGGCCTCCCGGTGGTGATGGAGAACGCGGGGAAGGCCTGGGCCCTCGCCCAGGTCTGGGTCCTGCGCGGAGAGTCGCCCTCCCGCGACATGGTCTTCGTGAACGTGTCGGACGGCGTCGGGGTCGGTGTCGTGATCGGCGGGGAGGTGCTGCGGGGTCGCCACAACGTGGCCGGCGAGTTCGGCCACCTGCCCCTGAACGTCGATGGGCCGCGCTGCGCCTGCGGGGCCAGCGGTTGCTGGGAGGCCTACGTCTCGAACCTCGCCACCGTCTCGCGCTACGTCGGCCATGCGCTCGCGCCGGGGCAGCCGGTCCCCCCCGAGGTGGCACGCCTGAGGGTCGACGACGTCATCGCGCGCGCCCGGAGCGGCGACGCCCGGGCGCACGCGGCGCTCCTCTCCACGGGCCACTACCTCGGCCTCGGCCTCGCGTCGATCGTGAACGCGCTCGACCCCGACCGCATCTACATCGGGGGCGAGATCTCCGCGGCCTGGGACGTCATCGAGCCGACGGTGCGGGCCGCGCTCGCCCAGCGGGTCCTCGTGGCCGCGGCCGCCGACGTCAACATCGCGGTGGTGCCGTCCCAGGAGCACCCCCGGCTGCGCGGCGCGGCGTCGCTCGTCGGGGCCCCGATCCTCGGCGCCCAGGCGCCGGCCTGAGGGCGTCCGCCTTCTAGGCGCCGGCCAGGTCGAAGGCGCCGATCTCCCGCCACTCGCCGACCGGCCCGTCCGTCCGCCAGACGTGCAGGCGCCGGGCACGGAACGACGCGGCGGCGAGGGGCTCCACCTCGGCCGCCACCTGCCGCTTCGTCGCGGCCGGGAGCGTGCCGTAGACCAGGCTCAGGTGGGGGAAGAAGTCGGAGTCCGGCTCCCGGCCGAAGGCACGGGCGGCCACCGCGTGCGCGACCCCGAGAGGCTCGTCCAGGACGGCCCGCGCGAACAGGCAGCGGAAGGGCTCGTCACGGCCCTCGACGACCGACAGGCGGGCCGCGAGAGGCCGCAGGGCCGCGGCCAACCGACGGCTCGCCGCGAGCAGGTCGGCGTCCGGCCGGTCCCCGACCTGCGGGAGCAACGTGACGTGCGGCGGGAAGGCCGGGGTCGAGAAGCGCCGGGCCAGCTGCGCGATGAGGCCGAGGAGCCGCTCGTACGTCTCGCCCTCCGGCATCAGCCACAGGGAGACGCCCCGCGCCCGCGGCTCGTCCATGCTAGCGTTTCTATCACGGAGGCCCCATGCAGATCCTCGTCGGCACGAGCGGCTACGCCTACAAGGAGTGGCGGGGCTCCTTCTACCCCGAGAAGATGAAGGAGCGGGAGATGCTCCGCTACTACGCGGAGCGCTTCTCGGCGGTCGAGATCAACAACACCTTCTACCGCCTGCCCGGCCGCGAGATGCTCCTGCGCTGGGCGGACGAGGTGCCGGCCGGCTTCGTCTTCGTGCTGAAGGCCTCGCAGCGGATCACTCACCGCCAGCGGCTCTCCGCCGAGTCGAAGGAGACGGTGGACTACCTCTTCGACGTGGCCTCGGCCCTCGGCGGCCGGCTCGGGCCCGTCCTCTTCCAGACCCCTCCCTTCTTCAAGAAGGACGCGGACCGGCTGCGCGGCTTCCTGGGCCTCCTGCCCCCGGACCACCCCGTGGCCTTCGAGTTCCGGCACGAGAGCTGGCGGGACGAGGCGGTCCACGAGATCCTGCACAGCCGCAACGCCGCCCTGGTGTGCGCGGACACCGAGGGGTCGGGCGAGGCGGGCGCCTCCATCGTGCCCACCGCGGACTGGGGCTACCTGCGCCTGCGCCGGTGCGACTACGACGACGCGGGCCTCGCGGGATGGGCCGAGCGCATCCGGGCGCAGCCGTGGCGCAAGGCCTTCGTCTTCTTCAAGCACGAGGACGACCGGCCGCTCGGCTGGCCGGCGATCGAGCGCTTCCTCGTCTCGGTTCGGTGAGCCGCGGCTAGAAGGCCAGGATCAGCCCCCCGCTCACGTCCCCCTGCCACAGGCCGTTGCCCGAGAAGGCGAACAGGCAGCTCCCGTTCACGCAGGCGACACCGCCCTCGCCGCTGACCAGCGTCCAGTAGCCCCTGGCCTCGAGCCGCAGCCCCACGTTCCTGCCGAAGAACGTCTTCACGCCCAGGCCGGCGCCCGCCCCGAACTTCGTCGCCGCGTCGAAGCCGCTTCCGGGTACGAAGCGCGTGGCGCCGAACCACACCGTGCCGAACCACCGGACGTTCTCCTCGCCCTTCTCCTCCTGGAACCCTGCCAGGTACCTCTCGATGGTCACGTCGAACGGCGCCGCGGCCCCGCCCTCGAGCTTCGTGGGCTGCCGCGAGTAGAGGAGCTCGAAACGCCAGCCCTCGCTGATCGGGAAGCTGATCGCGCCGCCGTAGGCCAGGGCGGCCTCGAAGGAGCGATCCTGGTCGAAGGCCGTGTCCCGCACCGATCCGCCGAAGTCCCACCCGGCGAAACCGGTGAGCTGCACGGACTGGGCACGGGCGCCGGCCGCGACGGCCAGCAACACCGTGGCGATGGTGAGGGTTCTCGTCGAGTGGCTCAAGGGTCCTTCCTCTCTAGCCGCGCGGCTCGAAGATCCCGAGGGCGCGGTTCTTCACCACGTCGTCCCAGGGGAAGCAGCGGCCGTTCATGGCGACGTAGACGCCGTGGGGCAGGGCCTGGACGAAGGAGAGGGCGCTGCCGAGGTTGAAGAGGCCGTCGGAGCTCCCGAAGGCGTAGGGGACCATGGCCCCGGTGAGGACGACCGTTTTCGGGAGCCCGGCCTCGCCGAGCACCCGCGCGGTGTCGGTCATGGTGTCGGTGCCGTGGGTGATCACGATCCGCTCCTCCGCCGCGCGGCGGCAGTTCTGGAGGACCACCTGCCGGTCGGCGTCGGTCATCTCCAGGCTGTCCACCATCATGAGGGTGCGCACGGCGACGTCGAGCCGGCAGCGGCCGAGCCCGAGCATCTCCTGGATGTGGGTGTCCTTGAACAGGAGGCGGCCCGAGATCTCGTCGTAGGTCTTGTCGAAGGTCCCGCCGGTGATGAAGACGCGAATGGCCATCGCGGACGTCAGAGCCCCCTCGCGAGGTGGTAATACACCTCGTTCCACCGCAGCTCCTTCTTGAGCTCGCGGGTCGTGGTCGTCTCGTCGATGAGGACGATCTCGACGCCCGCCATCTCGGCCCAGTCCTCGAGGTGCTCGGGGGTGAGGGCCTGGCTGAAGGCCGTGTGGTGGGCTCCGCCGGCGAGGATCCAGGCCGCCGCCGCCACCTTGAGGCTCGGCTTCGGCACCCAGACCGCGTGCGCGGTCGGCAGCCTCGGCAGGGCCGCGTCGGGCTTCACCACGTCCACCGCGTTCACCACGAGGCGGAAGCGGTTGCCGAGGTCGACGAGGGAGGCGTTGAGGGCGTGTCCCGCGGCCACGCTGAAGACGAGGCGGGCGGGGTCGGCCTTCCCGCCGATGCCGAGGGGGTGGACCTCGAGCGAGGGCTTGCCCTCCGCGATCGAGGCGCAGACCTCGAGCATGTGCGCCCCGAGCACCCGGGGGGCCTTCGGGTCGAGGTGGTACGTGTAGTCCTCCATGAAGGACGTGCCGCCCGGCAGGCCGCTCGCCATGACCTTCGCCGCGCGCACGAGGGCCGCGGTCTTCCAGTCGCCCTCCGCCCCGAAGCCGTAGCCCTCGGCCATCAGGCGCTGGACCGCGAGGCCGGGCAGCTGGGTCAGCCCGTGCAGGTCCTCGAACGTGGTCGTGAAGGCGGAGAAGCCGCCCTCGCCGCAGGAAGGCCCGCAGGCCCGCCTCGACCCGGGCCTGCTCGCGCAGGTTCCCCTTCTGCGCGTCGCTCGCCCGGATCTCGTAGGCCTCGCGGTAGTCCGCGAGGAGCCGGTCGATCTCGGCGTCCGCCACCTCGTTGACCACGGCCACCAGGTCGCCCACGCCGTAGCCGCTCACCGAGTAGCCGAACTGCCGCTGGGCCGCGACCTTGTCGCCCTCGGTGACCGCCACCTCGCGCATGTTGTCGCCGAAGCGGGCCACCTTGAGCCGACGCGTGTCCGCCCAGCCGCACGCCGCGCGCATCCACGCGCCGACCCGCTCGTGCACCTCCTCGTCCTGCCAGTGCCCGACCACCACCTTGCGGGCCTGCCGCAGGCGGGTGCACACGAACCCGAACTCCCGGTCGCCGTGGGCGGCCTGGTGCAGGTTCATGAAGTCCATGTCGATCGCGCCCCACGGCAGGTCCCGGTTGAACTGCGTGTGCAGGTGCAGGTAGGGCTTCTGGAGGGAGGTGAGGCCGCCGATCCACATCTTGGCCGGCGAGAAGGTGTGCATCCAGAAGACGAGGCCGACGCAGTCCGTCGCGAGGTTGGCCTCGGCGAGAAGGGCGGAGATCTCGTCCGGCGTCTTCACCACCGGCTTGAAGACGACCCGGCAGGGGATGCGGGGCGAGTGGTCGAGCGCGGCGGCGACCTGCCGCGCGTTCTCCGCGACCTGCTTCAACGTCTCGGGCCCGTAGAGGCCCTGGCTGCCGGTCACGAACCAGACTTCGAACTGCTTCAGGCTGGGATCACGTCGGGCCTCCTGGGGCGCGCGCCGCCCGGGAGCACCGAGCACCCGCCGTGACGAGCATACCCGAGGCGGGGCGGAATGACGCGCACGCCGCGCCCCAACACTTCGCTCGACCCCCAGTGCGGCCCTCCCACACTCCGCCCGTGGGCGGAGCGCTCGCGCGGCCCATGCGACCGGCGCCCTGACCGCGGGCTGACTTCTTCTGCCGCTTCGCCCACTCCTCCGGGCTCAGCTTCGCGAGGGGGTCGAGCTTCCTCCTCGTGAGCTGCGGGTTGAGGGCGGCGATCTCCTTGTCGGCGGAGGCCTCGAACTTCTTGTAGGCCGCCTCCAGGTCGGCGCGGAGGACCCCCATCCGGTTGACCTGCGACTCCGTCGGCCGGCCCTCGTAGAAGTTCACGTTCCCGTAGAGCGTGCCCAGCTCCTCGCGGAGCTTCTCGTCGCCGCTGATGCCTCCCTCGCTCTCCCGGGTGGAGACGAGGGCCGCGCGCTGGCTCTCCATCGCGTCGGCGAAGGCCTCGAGCCGCTTGCGCAGCGCGTCGCCCTTCGGGCAGCCTCTCCGCCCGGGCCCGCGCCTGGTCGCGCGCGTCGGCGATCGACTCCACGGTCATCGTCATCCGCTCGAGGAGCGGCGTAGAGCTGCGAGCACCGTCTCGCGCTGGAGCTTGCGGTCCTCGGCGGTGGCCTTCGAGCGCGGGTCGGGCGACGAGCGAGACCTTCGACTCGTAGGTCTCCTTGCCCTTGATCATCTTCACCGTGTACGTGCCCTCGGGCGACGCGGGGGCCGAAGAGCGCCGCCGTAGACGAGGTCGGCGGCCTTCGGGATCCGGGGCGCGGGCGCTCGCATCGGCCAGGCCACCCGGTTGATGCCGCGGCGCTTGCCGCCGGGGAGCGTCGAGACGAGCGTGCCCTCCGCGTCGTAGATCTCGAGCTTCAGGTCGCCGACGAGGTGCCGCTTCTTGAGGTAGTAGGCGATCGTCGCCGCCTCCGGCGGGTTCTGCCCGTCGAACTGCGAGTCGTCGGCGAAGACGAACTCGCTGGCGGGCGATGCACCATCGGCGCCGGCCGGGACGGGAGGAAGGCCACGTCCTTCTGGACCACGTCGGCGGTGAGCGCCCGCAGCGGGGTGATGTCGTCCACGATGTAGATCCCGCGCCCGTGGGTGGCGATCGATGAGGTCGTTGCTCGCGCGGGTGGATGGCGAGGTCCCGCACCCCCACGTTCGGCAGGTTCCCGGTGAACTGGCGCCCACTGCTTCCCGCCGTCCACCGAGACGAAGAGCCCCAGCTCGGTGCCCACGAACAGCAGGTCGGGGTTGACCACGTCCTCCTTGACCACGTGGGCGTAGCCCTTGACGTCCGCGGTGGCGAGCGGCTCCCACGTCTTCCCGAAGTCGGTCGTCCGGTAGACGTAGGTCTTCATGTCCCCGAGCATGTGGTTGTCGAAGGTGGCGTAGGCCGTGCCCTCGGCGAAGCGGCCGGCCTGGACCGACGACACCCAGGCGTTCTTCGGCAGGCCGGGGACGTTCCCGGCCACGTTCGTCCAGGTCTTCCCGCCGTCGCGGGTCACCTGCACGTTGCCGTCGTCGGTGCCCACCCAGACGACGTCGCGGCTCTTCGGCGACTCCGAGATCGCGAAGATCGTGCAGTGGTTCTCCGCCGTCGAGTTGTCGATGGTGAGCCCGCCCGAGTCCATCTGCTTCTGCTTGGCGGGGTCGTTCGTGGTGAGGTCGGGCGAGATCCGCTCCCAGCTGTCGCCGCGGTCCTTCGAGCGGAAGAGGAACTGCGCGCCGTAGTAGATCGTCCCCTTGTCGTTCGGGGAGAGGTGGATGGGCGTGTTCCAGTTGAAGCGGTACTTCGGCTCCCCCGCCTTCGGCGAGGGCTTGATGTCCTTCTGCTCGAGGGTCGACTTGCGGATGCGGAAGAGGTTGCCGCCCTGGTACTCGTTGTAGACGACGTCGGGGTCGTCGGGGTCCACGAACGCCCAGAAGCCGTCGCCGCCGGTGAGCGAGTTCCAGTGCTTGTTCTGGATGGGGCCGGGGCGCCGCGAGGGGCCGTACCAGGTGGAGTTGTCCTGCAGCCCGCCGTAGACGTTGTACGGCCACTCCATGTCGTAGCTCACGTGGTAGAACTGCGAGACGGGCAGGCTGCCCACGAAGCGCCACTTCGCCCCGCGGTCGTGCGAGACGTAGACGCCGCCGTCGGTGCCCATGACCAGGTTGTCGGTGTTCCGCGGGTCCACCCAGAGGGCGTGGACGTCGGAGTGGCGTTCCGCCCGCCGACGTTGGCGAAGGTCTTCCCGCCGTCCTCGCTCAGGTACAGGCTGAAGCCCGGCTTGTAGACGCGCTTCCAGTCCTTCGGGTCGGCGACCAGGACGTGGGAGAAGTAGAAGGGCCGGGCGAGGACCGAGCTCGACGTGCTCGTCCGCTCCCAGCTCTCGCCGAGGTCGTCGGAGCGGTAGACGCCGCTCTCCTTCGCCTCGACCGTCGCGTAGACGACGCTCGGTGCGGGCCGGGGAGACCGAGAGCGCGATGCGGCCGAGCTCGCCCTCGGGCAGCCCCTTCGTCACCTTCCGCCAGGTCCGGCCCCCGTCGGTGGACTTGTAGAGGCCGGAGCCGGGGCCGCCGGAGGTGAAGAAGTACGGCTTGCGGCGGAACTGCCACATCCCCGCGTAGACGATCCGGCCGTCCTGCGGGTCGATGGCGAGGTCCGAGCACCCGGTGTCGTCGTTCACGAAGAGCGTCTTCTCCCAGGTCTTGCCGCCGTCGGTGGTGCGGAAGACGCCGCGCTCGGGGTGGGAGTCGAAGGCGTGGCCGGTGGCGCAGGCGAGGACCGTGTTCGAGTCGGCGGGGTCGATCACGACCCTCGCGATGCGCTCGGAGTCGGCGAGGCCGACCTTCTGCCAGCTCTCGCCGCCGTCCGTCGTCTTGTAGAGACCGTCGCCCACGGAGACGGAGTTGCGGACGCAGGTCTCGCCGGTCCCCACCCAGACGGTCTTCGGGTTCTTCGGGTCGACCGTCATGGCGCCGATCGACTGGCTGTGCTTGTCGAAGACGGGCTTGAAGGCGAGCCCCCGTCGACCGACTTCCAGAGGCCGCCACCGGCGGCGCCGACCCAGATCGTGAGCCGGTCGCCGGGCACGGCGTCGATCGCGGAGATGCGGCCGCTCATGGCCGCGGGGCCGATGGCGCGGGCCTCGAGGCCGCCGAAGGTGTCGGCGTCGATCTTCACGTCCTCGCCCCGCAGCCGCGGGGGCGGACGCCAGCCCCCCCGCGGCCAGGAGGGCGAGGAGCGTCCGTCGCGTGCTGCGCATGGCGTCAGTCCTTCTTCGGGGCTTCGGCCGGCTTCGGGGCCGGCATCTTGAAGCGGGCGTCGTCGATCGCCGGGTTGATCTCGACCTTCTCGACGATGATGCTCTGCTTCTCGGGGCGGCCCTTGGCGCCGCTCTGGATGGAGTACGGCCAGAGGAAGCCGCCCGGCCTCCTTGTAGTCGCCGAGCGTGCTCTCGCCCTCGATCTCGGTGCCCCGGATCGTGCGCTTGCCCTCGACCCGCACCGGCAGGTACGAATCGGCGTCGAGGAAGTAGTACTCCACGTCGCCGTCCTTCTTCGTGACCTTGAGCTTGTACGCGTCGCTGCCCTCGACCTTCTCCTTGCCGACGAGCTCGACCTGGTGGCCCTTCGCCTTGTAGTCGACGAGCGGCCCGTCGATGTCGGCCTGGTCGGCCATCTCCTTGGCCATCTCGGCCGGGAGGGCCTCGGCCTGGCCCGGTGCCCATGGGCGAGATGCCCCAGGCCGTCGTGCCGTCGTAGGCCTGGACGGCGAGCGTGCCCTGGATCGTGATGTCGGCCCGGAAGCTGCCCGGCCGCTTCATCTCGATGACCATGGGCAGCTCCATCGGCCCCATGGTCATCTTGCCGCTCATCCGGATCGACTGGATGGCCTTCAGCTTGTCGAGGCCGCCCCGGGCCTCGAGGCTCTTCGCGATCACCTCGTCGACGGTCTGGGCGGCGGCGGGCACGGACAGCACGGCCAGCAGCAGACCCGGCAGGGCCTTGCGCAGCATGGGGTTAGCCTCCTTGAAGGGAAACAGGGCCAAGACGCAGACTCCGATGGTACGGGATACGACCGGGAAAGGCGCAACGTCCGAGCCAGCCCATTCACCCCTTGCTCACGACAGGATCACGGGCGCTCAGGTGAGACCCCGCCGCGGCCCATCTTGTGGTAGAAATGTAGGTTGGCGCAGATGGCATCCGCCCCCTCAGGAGATCCGGCTCACCCTGAGCCCCAGCCGCCGGTTCGAGGCGATCGACGTCAACGAGAAGATCGCGGCCGAGGCAGGGGACGTCCTGCGCCGCTACCGCAAGACCCTCTACTGCTCGCTCCACACCACGGCCGGCTACCTCGACCAGAGCCTCGCCGGCCGGATGCACCACCACCGCGGCCGCCTCGCCCAGTTCTTCGACGCGTGGCACACCCTCTTCCCGCAGCAGGCGGAGTACCGCCACGACCAGATGGAGCTGCGCAGCGAGCTCTCCGACGAGCAGAAGGAGGTCGAGCCGAGGAACGCCGACTCCCACCTCACCTTCATCGGCTCGGGGATGCGCAACTGCGTGACCTACCGCAACGAGCCGCTCGCGCCCGTCTACTTCATCGACCTCGACGGGACGAACGGCGAGACGAGACGGCAGCGGCAGACCACGATCGTGGCCTACGACGAAGAGCGGGTGGTGGCCCGGGAGTCGTTCACGGTGCCCGTCTCGCACCACCCGATCGACTCCGTGAACCTCGCCGATCCGCAGGCTGGGCCTCGTGGACCGGGTCCAGGACCTGCTGGCCGGGTCGGGCCTCGAGAAGGGGCGGGTGGACATCTCCCTCGGCGCCACCGAGCGCAACGTGGGGCTCACCGTCAACGAGTACGAGACGATGCTGATGCGCCACGACCTCGTCGAGGTGCTCCAGGACCCGCTGAAGTTCGCGGCCCAGCGCGGCCGCCACATGATCGACGACCCGCTCTCGATCCCCACCAAGACGATCAACTACGCGAAGTACGACGTGCCCCGCCTCCTCAACTCCATGATGGAGGCGCTGCGCTGGGACCACTCGGCCTTCGAGCGCGCCATGGCCAAGCTCATGTCGGTGCCCGCGCGGCGCCTCCTGCGCTCGCGCCGGGTCACCTTCCTCGCCGCCCACGACGAGGCGCTCGGGCCGTCCCCGGGTCGTGCGGGGCCAGTACCAGAGCCCCATCCTCGTGCAGTGGCAGCCGGCCGAGGGGCAGGCCCGCACCGTCGACATCACGGTCGTCGGCCTGAGCTGAGCCACGACCCCGCGCTCCGCGCGGGGTCGTTTCTCGTCGCCTCTGGCTCCTGGAAAGCCCCGAGGAAGGCCGATCAGCCGGTGAGCCGCGCGGACAGCCGCGCCAGCGCCGTCACGAGGTCCGGCCGCTCCGTGAGGACCGGCGCCAGCGGGTCGCGGCCGAAGACCGACATCCGCTCGGGCAGCGTCCGGATCGTGAAGCGAGCGAGCTCCAGCGTCTCGTCCACCTCGTCCCAGAGGAGCGGCGCCGAGCAGAGGGCGCCGGGGACGGGCCGGACGGTGAAGGGCGCGGCCAGGAGCTTCCCGTGGCCGTTCTGCAGGTAGTCGATGTAGACGCGCCCGCCGCGGTCGCTCGGGAGGCGGATCGTCGTCGCGATCTCCGGCAGCCGGCCCGCCACGACGCGGGCGAGCAGCTCGCCGAGCTGCCTGCACTGGTCGAACGTGCAGAGCCCCCCGAGCGGGACGAGCACGTGGAGGCCGGTCGAGCCCGACGTCTTGACGTAGGCGGGCAGGCCGATCTCCTCGGCGAGCTCGTGGGCCGCCCGCGCCACCTGCACCACGTGGAGGAAGGGCGCCGTCTTCGGGTCGAGGTCGAGGATGCACCAGTCGGGGTGGGCGAGGTCGGTCGTGCGGCTGGCCCACACGTGGAGCGGGATGGTGCCGAGGTTGGCGATGTAGAGGAGCGACTCGACGTCGCCGGCCACGAAGTAGTCGATCTCGCGCTCGGCGCTCTCGCTCCAGACCCGCTCGAGGCGCACCCAGCCGGGGGCGAAGCCCGGCGCGTCCTTCTGGAAGAAGCTCTTGCCCTTGATGCCGTCCGGGAAGCGGGTGAGCACGAGCAGGCGGTCCTTCAGGTACGGCAGCAGCCAGGGCGAGATCGCGCGGTAGTACTCGATGAGGTCGCCCTTGGTGTAGCCCTCGTCGGGCCAGAAGACCTTGGTGAGGTTGGTGAAGGGGACCTTTCTTTCCGCCACCTCGAGGCGCATCGGCCGCGTCGGGCGCCGAGAGGCTCCCGGTCCCCGTCGGCTCCTCGGCGCGTCCGGTCCAGGTCCCCCGGCAGTGCCCCCTCGAGAGCCTGTCCCCCGCGCCCCTTCGGCATCGCGCACTCCCGGGGTGTCTTGTCGTCCCGCAGCCGCAGGAAGACCGGCTGGCGCAGCAGGCCCTCGTCCGGTCCAGGCCAGGTAGCGCACCTCGGCCACGAGACGCGGCTCGACCCAGACGTGACCGCGGTCGGTGGGCAGCGGGCCGGCGCAGGCCGGCGTCTCGCGCCGCTCGGCCTCGAGCGCCTCGCGCAACGCGACGAGCTGCTCCTCGCCGAAGCCGCTGCCGGCCCGGCCGCAGTAGACGAGCGCCTCGCCCTCGAACGCGGCGAGGTGCAGCGCCCCGAAGCCCGTGCGGCCGCCCTGCGGCTCGGTGAAGCCCACGACCACGAAGTCGTCCGCTCCGCTCGGTCCGCAGCTTCAGCCAGTGGGGCGAGCGGCCCGGCCGGTACGGGGCGTCGGCCTTCTTGGCGATCAGGCCCTCGAGGTCGAGCCGGCTCACCTCGGCGTAGAACGCCTCGCCCTGGCCCTCGACGTGGTCGAGGTAGCGCACCGGCCCCGCCCGGGGCAGGAGAGACTGCAGCAGGCGCTTCCTCTCGACGAGGGGCAGCGGGCGCAGGTCGAAGCCCTCGAAGCCGAGGAGGTCGAAGGCGAAGTAGGTGGCCGGCGTCTCGAGGGCGCCCCTCTGGATGTCGGTGGTCCGGCGCTGCTGCGCCCGCCGCTGCAGCCGCTGGAAGCTCGGGCGGCCCTCGTCGTCCAGGACCACGACCTCGCCGTCGAGGACGAGGTCGCCGAGCGGCAGGGCGGCCACCGCCCGCGCCACCTCCGGGTAGAGGGACGTCGCGTCGCGCCCGCGGCGGTAGACGAGCTGCGGCCGCCCGCCCTCGCGGCCGGCGAGGACGCGGAAGCCGTCGTACTTGAGCTCGAACAGCCACGCGGGGTCCGTGAACGGCTTCTCCGCCGTCTCCGCGAGCATGAGCGTCACGTCGGCGGCCCGGACCTCCTGCCGCGGCGCCCCGAGCCGCTCGAGCTCGCGCTCCTCGCCCCTGCCGCCCTCTGGCTCCCGGTGCGGATCTCCTCCAGCGTCAGGCCCGAGTAGATCGACTCCTGGCGGCAGGGCCCGCGTCGCGCTCGCCCAGCCGTCCACGCGCTTGACGAGCATCCACTCCTTCGAGGCTTCCCTGCCCTTGCCCTTCGTCCGGAAGAGGTGCCAGGCGCCGCGCAGCTTGTAGCCGCGCAGCTCGAAGGTGAGCTTGCCCTTCGGCAGGGTCTCCGCCGGGTCCTCGAGCGGCACCCACAGGCCCTTGTCCCAGACGATGACCTCGCCCGCGCCGTAGTTGCCCTCGGGGATGACCCCTTCGAAGTCGGCGTACTCGACCGGGTGGTCCTCGACCTCGACCGCCATGCGCTTCTCGTTCGGGTCGAGCGAGGGGCCCCTCGGCACCGCCCAGGAGCGCAGGACCCCGCCGATCTCGAGGCGGAAGTCGTAGTGGAGCCGCGTGGCCGCGTGCTTCTGGACGCAGAAGAGGCGCGGGCGGCTCCAGGCGGGGCCGGCCGGGGCCTCGACGGGCGGGGCCTCGGCCGCCTCCGGCGAGACGGTCGCCTCTTCCCCGCCGAAGGGCTCCGGCGTGCGGTCGGCCGACCGCTTCGCGCGGTACTTCGCGCAGGCGCTCGGCGGCTCCGTCTCCGTCCGGTGGCTCAGGCTCGTCGGGCATGGCTCGCGAGTGCGGCTCCTCTCACGCGCGGTCCCCGCGGTCGCGGTTCACCGTCACCTTGCGCCCGCGGATCTTGGTGGCCCGCAGCGCGACAGGATCCGTGTCGCGAGCGCGGTCGGAACCTCCACGATCGAGAACCGGTCCGCGATCTCGATCGACCCGATCACGTGGGATCCCGACCCCGGCCTCTCCCGTGATCGCCCCCACCAGGTCCGCCGGGCGCACGCCCGCCTGGCGCCCCGCGGCGACGTAGAGGCGGGTCCTGGCGCCGGTCGCCTCCCGCGCGTCGTGGGCCGGCCGCGCGCCTTTTCGGCCCTCCGGGCGCGAGCCCTTCAGCGTCACGACCGGGATCTCCTCCTCGCTGCGTCCGCCCTCTCCCCCCTCGAGGTCGAGGGCCATCTTCACCGCTGCGGAAGCGATCTCGACGAGGTCGAACTCCTCCGCCAGCGACTCCACCACCACCCGCACGTCCTCCGATCCGCCCGCCAGCAGGCGCTCGCGCAGCGCGGCGCGAGTCACGTCGAGCCGGCGCGAGCGGAGGTCGGCCACGGTCGGGACCGACACCACCTCGATCTTCTGCCGCGTGAACGCCTCGATGTTCCGAAGCTGGCGGTGCTCGCGCGGCTCGGCCAGGGTGATGGCGACGCCAGCCCGTCCGACGCGGCCGGTGCGGCCGATCCGGTGCACGTACACCTCGGGCGAGGAGGGGACGTCGTAGTTGACGACGTGCGAGAGGTGCGCGATGTCGAGGCCCCGGGCGGCGACGTCGGTGGCCACCAGCAGGTCCGTCTTCGCCGCGCGGAACTGCGACATCACGCGGTCGCGCTGCTTCTGCACCATGCCACCGTGGAGCGCCTCCGCGCGGTAGCCGTGCGCGTTCAGCGTCTCGACCAGCTCGTCCGTCTCCAGGCGGGTGCGGCAGAAGACGATCGCCGAGGTGGGGCTCTCCATGTCGAGCACCCGCCCCAGCGCCAGGGGCTTGTGCGCCCGCGTGACGAGGAAGGCCACCTGCCTCACGCGGGGAACCGTCCCCGCGGCCACCTTCTCGCGCTCGATCGTGACGCGGGCGGGCTCGCGCAGGTGGCGCTCCGCGATGGCGGCGATGCGCGGAGGCATCGTGGCCGCGAACAGCGCCGTCTGCCGCTGCGGGGGGGTCGCGTTCAGGAGCGCCTCGATGTCCTCGGCGAACCCCATGTCCAGCATCTCGTCCGCCTCGTCGAGGACGAGGACGCGCACCTGGTCGAGCTTCAGCGTGCGCCGCTGGAGGTGGTCGAGCGCCCGGCCGGGCGTCGCCACCACCACGTCGGCCCCCCGCTTGAGCGCGCGGATCTGCAGGTCCATGGCCGCGCCGCCGTAGAGGGGCACGACGCTGAGGTCGAGCCCCCGCGAGTACTTGTGGATCGCTTCCGCCACCTGCATCGCCAGCTCCCGCGTGGGGACCAGGATGAGGCCGTGCGTCCGGCCGCGGGGCACCCCCTCTTCGGTGATCCGCTGCAGCATCGGGAGGGCGAACGCGGCGGTCTTTCCCGTCCCCGTCGCCGCCTGCCCGAGCACGTCCTTCCCACCGAGCAGGACGGGAATGGCCTCGCGCTGGATGGGCGTCGCCTCCTCGTACCCGAGAGCCGTCGCGGCGGCCACGAGGGGATCGGCCAGCCCCAGGGAGGCGAAGTCGACGGGAGGAGCCTCGGCCCGTGTTTTCGGCATCCGGCATGGTACCGCGGCCTCGCCCGGGTTCGCCGCATCCCGTCGGCGCTGGAATCCGCGGCCGAGGTGGGCGACGATCCCGGTGTGGACGGACGCCCACCCTGGAAACGGCGCCTCGGAGGTCCGGCCGCCAGCCTCGGCCTCGCCGTCGCGTCCGTCGCGGTGGTGCTCCTGGCGGCCGAGGGCCTCGTCCGGCTGCTCTCCCCCATCGGCCCCGGGCTCCTCGTGACGGACCCCGGGGTGGGCAAGCGTTACGTGCCCGGCTTCCGCGGGCGGGTCTTCGTCGACGAGGCGGGGCACCCCGTGGACGTGCGGTTCAACTCCCTGGGCTTCCGCGGGCCGGAGTGGCCGGAACGGGGTCCGGCGGGCGGGCTTCGCATCGCGGTCCTCGGGGACTCGATGACCGCGGCCATCGCCACGGACGAAGAGCGAACCTTCGTCCACCGCCTCGAGACGGCCCTCGAGTCGGGAGGAGGGCTCGGGCCCGTCGCGGTCATGAACTTCGGGGTCTCGAGCTCGAGCACGGGGAGCGAGCTCGTGACGTGGCGGAAGGTCGTGGCGAGGTACCGTCCCGACCTCGTTCTCCTCGCGTTCTTCACCGGGAACGACTTCGGGGACAACTCGCCGCGCCTGACCCGGGCCCCGCGCGCCTATTTCGACCTCGACGGCGCGGGACGCCTCGTGGAGGGGCCGGACCCGGAGCCGACGCCGGCGCTCACCCGGTGGCTGGATCGGAACAGCCGGCTCTACGTCTGGCAGAAGGCGGCGTTCCGAGGACTCCGGGCGACCGCCCAGAAGGCCGCGCGCGGCATCGACCCGGGCCAGCTGATCTTCGCGCGTGGCGGCGACCCCGACGTCGAGCACGCGTGGAGGCTCACGGCCGCCTTGATGCTACGGCTTCGCGACGAGGTCGAGGCGTCGGGCGCGCGGTTCGCGCTCGTCGTCATCCCCTGCGCCGAGCAGGTCGACGACGCGCTCTGGGACGACCTGGCTCGCCGGGCACGGGAAGCGAGCCTCGTCCTCGATCGGGACGAGCCTTCGCGCCGCCTCGCCGCGATCTGTGCGCGGGCAGGAATCCCGCTCGCCGACCTCACCCCCGCCTTCACCGCGGCCGCGCGCCGCTCCCCCGGGGGCCGGGCCTCGGCCGAGGGCCTCTACCTCCTCGGCCGCTTCCACCTCAGCGGAGAGGGCCACCGCCTGGCGGCCGAGGCCTTGCACCGCTTCCTGCGGGAGGCCGGGCGGGGGATGCTCCTCGAGCCGCGCTGAAATCGGCGCGACCGGGCCCGGGGACGGCGCCCTTCGGCGCCCGTCCCCGGGCGGGTCGGATCAGAAGGTCAGCCGCGCCCCCAGCTGGATCTCCCGCATGGCGCCGGCCGTGCGGATCTTGCCGAAGGTCGCGGGAGCGTTGAGGCCGGTGCCGGGGTTCGAGAGGTTGACGATGTTGAAGACGTTCGTCGCCTCCGCCCGCAGCTGCAGCATCATGCGGCTGCCGAGGCCGATGTCCTTGAACAGGCCCGAGGTCGACCCTGCGGAAGCCGGGGCCGTCGACGATGTTGCGGCCGGAGTTGCCGTCGGTCCCCACCGCCGGCTGCGCGAAGGCGGTGGTGTCGAACCACTGCTCGATCAGCTCCTCGCGCGGACGCCCGTGGTCGAGCTCGGGGTCGCCGATGAGGTCGGCGCGGTCGCTGGTCAGCCCGTCGAGGTTGCGGTCGAGGCCGGAGCCGATGGTGAGCGGCACGCCGGTCGCCGCCGACGCGATGCCGGAGAGCGTCCAGCCGTTGAGCAGGCCCCGCTTGAGCGCGCTGCCGCCCCGGACGTAGTCGATCCGCCAGATGGCGGAGAGGGTCGAAGACGTGGGTGCGGTCGTACGAGGTGCGCCCGCGCTCGAGGTAGAGCTTGTCCGTGTTCTGGAACGCCGGCAGGCCGCCGCCCTGGTAGTCCGTGTCCTCGAGGGCCTTGCTGAAGGTGTAGTAGGCCTTGAACGAGAAGGCTGGCGCCGCGCTTCTCGGCGGCGAGCTGCAGGGCGTGGTAGTCGCTGGCTGAAGTCGGACTCGAGCACCCGGGCGGCCCCGATGACGCCCGGCTGGTACGGGCGGCGCGCGTTGACGTTGCCCGTCGTCGCCCCCGGGCCGTACACGGGGTAGTTGCGGTCGACGCTGGCCGCCAGCTTGCGGCCGAGGGCGCCGACGTAGGAGGCGCTGAGGCTGTAGTCGCGGAAGAACTCCCTCTGGACGGTGAGGTTCATCTGGTAGGTGTAGGGCCAGACGAAGTCGAGCGAGGGGCCGAACACCTGCGCCGGGTAGCGGAAGATCGGGTCGGCGGGGTCGTAGAGGTACGGGAACGGGTTGCCCCCGGGCGTGTTGCGGTAGGGGTCCGACAGCGTGTAGACCTGCGGGAACGACTGGCGGATCGCGAACGGCTGGTTGTCGGCCGTCGTGTTCCACTCGTTCCCGGTGATGCTGCCGTAGAACATGCCGAAAGCGGCGCGGACGGACGTCTTGCCGTCGCCCCACGGGTCCCACGCGAGCCCGACGCGCGGCGCGATGTTGTTGTAGTCGGTCTTCACGATGCCGCGGCTGATGCCGGGATCGCCGGGGAAGAGCAGGCCCTCGGGGGCGGTCGGCGACACCGACGGACTTCTGGCCGGGGACGTAGGCCAGCTTCCGGTCATCGGGGTCGGTGAGCGGGAACTGCAGGTCGTAGCGCAGGCCGAGGTTCAGGGTCAGCCGCGGGTGGATGCGCCAGTCGTCCTGGGCGAAGAGGCTCAGGTACCAGCCCTGGTCGACCTTCCGGACCGGCGCGTCCTGGGTCATCGTAGCCGGAAGGCCCAGCAGGAAGTCGGCGTAGGCGTTGCCGGTCTTGCTCCCGTTGAACGAGAAGACGCCGTAGTTGTCGAGCAGCGTGTCGTGGACGATCGACTCGTACGAGACCTCGGCCCCGAACTTCCAGGAGTGGTTGCCGCGGTTGACGCTCAGCGTGTCCTTGAAGCCCCAGTAGTCGCTGCCGGCGTCGGGGCCGGCGATCTGGACCTGGCCCGTGAAGTACCCGGAGACGGTGAGGCGGGGGAGGGTAGGGTCGCCCTGGATCGTGAAGTTCGAGTTGAGGTCGCCGAGCGAGGTCGTCGGGTTGTTGATGCGCCCGCCGAACTGACGGACGTAGGTCGCGCGGAACTGGTTGATCGTCGTCGGGCTCAGGGTGAGGGTGCTGGACAGGTTGACGTTGTGCTGGGTCCAGGTGAAGTCGCGGTCCACCCAGGGGATGTTGCCGGAGCCCGAGAAGCGGCTGCATGTCGGTCCCCTTCTGGTAGAAGTAGCTGAGCGCGAGCATGTGCGAGGTCGAGAAGTGGTGGTCCAGCTTGATGCTCGCCTCGTCGGTTTCCAGGGGGTCGGCGACCCGGACCTCGTAGAAGTTGTTCGGCAGGTTGGCGGCCGGGAGGTAGCGGTCCTGGATCGTCGACGGCCGCCGGGTCGAAGCGCGAGGTCGGGATGATCCCCCCGGGGAAGGGCTGGCCGGTCAGCGGGTCCCGGGGCTTGATGGCCGACTGCGAGAAGTTGCCCGCCCGCTCGAGGTCGGTCGGCATGACCGCCGAGTTCCGGTATTGGGTCCCCTCCTGGCGCAGGCCGGAGTAGCTGGCGAAGAAGAAGGTCTTGTCCTTGACGATCGGCCCGCCGATGGCGCCGCCGAACTGGTCCCGGTCGAGCGGGTCCTTGCCCGGCTCGACGCCCGGCGGGGCCCAGCGGTTCGCGTTGAGGCTCTCGTTCCGGAAGTACTCGTACACGGCGCCGTGGAACTCGTTGGTGCCCGACTTCGTGACGATGTCGATGACGCCCGCCTGGTAGCGGCCGTACTCCGCGGCGTAGCTGTTCGTGACGACCCGGAACTCCTGGATCGCCTCCGGGTTCGGCGCCGCGTTGCCGGTGCCGCGCAGCCCCGCCGTGTTGTTGCCGCCGTCGAGCTGGAAGTTGACGCTGCCCATCTGGCCGCGCGTCGAGCCGTTGATCGTGGTGAACTGCCCGGGGGCGCCGAGGAAGTTCTCGTTGGTGTTGCTGCTCACCCCGCCGGTGATGCTGAGCAGGGAGTAGACGTCGCGGTTGACGAGCGGGAGGTTGAGGACCTCCTTCTGGCCGACCGTCCGCGAGAGGGCGGAGGAGCTCGTCTCGACGAGGGTGGCGTCGGCCTCGACCGAGATGACCTCCTCGATGCCACCCGCCTCGAGGGTCGCGTCGATGCGGGCGTTGCGGCCCACCTCGACGAGGATGCCGGTCTGCGAGAAGGTCTTGAAGCCGGTCAGGGTGACCTCGAGCTTGTAGTCCCCCAGCGGCAGCAGGCGCAGGGCGTACTGCCCCTCGGCGTCGGTGGTCGTGCTGCGCGAGAACTGCGTGCCCAGGTTCGTGGCGGTGACGCTGACCCCCGGCACCCTGGCTCCGCTCGTGTCCTGCACGTGACCCAGGATCGTGCCGGTCGGGACCTGGGCGAGGGCGGGCGTCGCGAGCAGGGCGCCCACGACGACCATCGCGGCGATCCACAAGACCGGCAACTCGCTCCGTGACCTGGCTCGTCTCGTCGGGATCATCGCTCCTCCTCCTTGCGCTCGCGACCACAAGACGGACCCCGTGGAAGACACCACCGGGCCGTCACTTTGTCCACCAGTTGAGCAATATAGTCGCTGGAAGACGCTTGTCAAGAGTTGTTTCCCAACAAAAGACCACTTTCCGGCCGAATTGGCATTGACACCGAGGAGCACGATGCCTACATTAATTCCGACAATGGACAAACTGGCCGGGAATCCCCGGGGCGTGGCGTGAGGAACCCGCCCGGCTTGCGGGCGGCGGGGCGCGGGACCTCGCGCGAGATCAACCGCCAGATCGCCCTGAACCTGATAAGGACGCGACAGCCCATCTCGAGGGCCGACCTGGCGCGCCTCATGGGCACGGGACGCGGCGCGGTCACCGGGCTCGTGAACGACCTCATGGCCGAGGGCCGCATCTTCGAGGGGGCCACCGGAGAGGCGCCCCGCGGTCGCAAGCCCACGTTCCTGTACCTCGACTCGCGCAAGCGCTGCGTCGTCGCGGTCGACCTGCGGCCCACGCGCTCGTTCCTCATGGTCACCGACATCGTGGGCGAGCCGCTCGTCGGCATGACGAGCTTCCCCACGGAGCGGGACCCGGACCGCCTCGTCGTCGAGCTCGCGGTGCGGATCCGGGACATGCTGGACCGCCACCCGGAGACCGGCCGCTGCGAGGGCGTGGGCGTCGTCGTGCCGGGGATGGTCGACCGCACCGGCACCCGCGTGATGTTCGCGCCGCGCCTGGGCTGGCACGACGTGGCGTTCCAGGAGCCGCTCGCCGCGCGGGTCGGCCTCCCCGTGGTCATCGAGAACTCCGGGAAGGCCTGCGCGCTCGCCCAGGCCTGGAGCGTGCGCGGTGACGCCGCTCCCCCCGGGGACCTCGTCTTCCTGAGCGTGGCCGACGGCCTCGGTGTCGGCGTCGTCACGAACGGCCAGCTCCTGCGCGGGCAGCACAACGCCGGCGGCGAGTTCGGTCACATACCCCTCGCGCTCGAGGGCCCGCGCTGCGCCTGCGGCGTCCGCGGGTGCTGGGAGGCCCACGTCTCCAACCTCGCGACCGTCTCGCGCTACCTGGGCCACGAGCTGGATCCCGGCAAGCCCATTCCCGCCGACGTGGCCGCCCTCACCGTCGAGGACGTGATCTCCCGCGCGCGCCAGGGAGACGCGCTGGCCGACGCGGCGCTGCGCGCCACCGCGAGGTTCCTGGGCGCGGGGCTCGCCGCCGTCGTCAACGCGGTCGACCCGGCGCACATCTACGTGAGCGGCGAGATCACGTCGGCCTGGGAGCGGCTCGGACCCGTCGTGCGCGCGGCGCTCGACGAGCGCACGCTCGAGCCGAGTCGCGGCCGCGCCGCCATCGTGGTCGTACCCCCGCAGGGGCTGCCCCGGCTCCGCGGCGCGGCGGCGCTCGTCACGACGCCCGCCTTCGCGGCTCCGGTGGTCGCCAGACACGTCCCATGAGGAGAAGACAGCCATGCAATCGGAGCTGAAGGACACGGTGGCGCTGGTCACGGGAGGCGGGGCGGGCATCGGGCGGGCGGCGGCACTGGAGCTCGCGGCCCGCGGGGCCGACGTGGGGATTCACTACCACCGGAGCGAGGCCGGGGCCCGGGAGACCGCGCGCCAGGTCGAGGCGCTCGGCCGGAAGAGCGCGGTCTTCGCCGGGGACCTGACCCGGCGCGAGGACGCGTGCACCCTGGTCGCGTCCGTCGTCGAGCGGCTGGGGCGGATCGACGTCCTCGTCAACAACGCGGGCGACCTGGTCGAGCGCAAGTCCCTGCTCGAGATGACCGAGTCGCTGTGGCGCCAGGTCCTCGACCTGAACCTGTCCAGCGTCTTCTTCGTGACCCAGGCCGCAGTCCCGGCGATGATCGAGCGCAGGCGGGGAGCGATCGTGAACGTCTCCTCGCTCGCCGCGCACAACGGCGGGGGGCCGGGCGCGCTCGCCTACGCCGCGGCGAAGGGCGGGCTCATCTCGCTGACGAAGGCGATGGCGAAGGAGCTGGCGCCGAAGGGCGTGCGCGTGAACTGCGTCTCCCCGGGCCTGATCGGCCAGACGGCCTTCCACGGCCGCTTCACGGCTCCCGAGGCCTTCGCCGCCATCGAGAAGACGATCCCGATCGGCCGGGGGGGCACCCCGGAGGAAGTCGGCCGCGTCATCGCCTTCCTCTGCGGGCCCGACTCCGCCTACCTCGTCGGCGAGACCGTCGAGGTCAACGGCGGGATGTTCATGCGATGAGCTCGCGCCGCGGCGGCCCGGGGAGACGAGCCGATGAAGATCAAGCACCTGCGCTGGTGGATGATCGGCCTCATCTTCCTGGCCACCGTGATCAACTACATCGACCGCCAGACCGTCTCGGTCCTCAAGAAGTCGATCACCGACGACCTGGGGCTCTCGAACCCCGACTACGCGGCGGTCCAGAACGCCTTCCTGATCGCGTACGCGATCAGCCAGATGCTCTCGGGCCGCCTCTACGACGCGGTGGGCACGCGCATCGGCTTCACGATCTCGATCGTGGTCTGGTCGATCGCCGCCGCCGCCCACGCCGCCGCGAGCTCCGCGATGAGCTTCGGCTTCTGGCGCTTCGTCCTCGGCTTCGGGGAGGCCGGGAACTGGCCGGGGGCGGCAAAGGCGATCGCCGAGTGGTTCCCCGCCCGGGAGCGCGCGCTCGGCATGGGCATCTTCAACACCGGCGCCGCCGTCGGGGGCGCCCTGTCTCCGCCGATCATCGCCTGGCTGGCCGTCACCTGGGGCTGGCGGCCGACGTTCGTCATCACCGGCGCGCTGGGCCTCGGCTGGCTCGTGCTGTGGCTCGTCCTCTACCGCCGGCCGCAGGAGCACCCGTGGCTCGGGTCCGATGAGCGCGCGTACATCCTGGAGGGTCGCGAGACGGGCACGGGGCCGGGCACGGCCGGGGAGGCCTGGCGCCCCGGCTGGCTCGAGCTGCTCCGCTACCGGCAGGTGTGGGCGATCCTCGTGGCTCGCTTCCTGACCGACCCGATCTGGTGGCTCTACGTGTTCTGGCTGCCGAGCTACTTCCAGGAAGCACGCGGCTTCAGCCTCCAGCAGATCGGGTGGTCGGCCTGGTTCCCGTTCCTGGCCGGGGGCCTGGGGGCGCTCAGCGGGGGCTGGGCGTCGGGGTACCTGATGAAGCGCGGCTTCAGCCTCGACCGGGCGCGCAAGGCCGTGATGACGGCCGGGGCGCTGCTCATCCCCGCGGGCATCCTCGCGATGCGCGCCGAGAGCCCCTACGCGGCGCTCGCCTGGATGGGGGTCGTGCTCTTCGGCTTCCAGGTCTGGATCAGCAACGTGCTGACCCTGCCGAGCGACTTCTTCCCGGGCAGCGCGGTCGCGTCGGTGGCCGGGCTCGGCGGCACGGCCGCGGCGCTCGCGAGCGTCCTCTACAACTGGAACACGGGGCGGGTCGTGGACCTCCTCGGATACACACCGGTCTTCGTCGCGGCCGGGATCCTCGGCCCCCTGGGGCTCGCCTCGCTGTTCCTGCTGGCGGGTCGGATCGAGAGGGTGCGGGTCCGCGCCTGACGGCGCGCCCGCGGAAAGGAAAGCGTGAGGCCCTCGTCTCGTACGTTCTCGACCCTCGTCCTGCTGTCCGCGACGGCGCTCGGCCCGGTGGCCGCGGCCGAGGCACGGCCGCCCACGGACACGATCCCCGCCTTCGCGGACCTCCTGTCGCGCCCGGTCCGGCTGAGGCCCGAGCTCGTCGGCGTCCACCCGCGCGTCTTCGTGACGGACGCCGGCCTCGAGGAGCTGCGCCAGCGGGCCCGCACCACGCACCGCGAGGACTGGCAGAAGGTCGTGGCCGCGCTCCCCGCGCTCGCGGGGGACCCGCCGCCGCCGCCCGGCCCGCAGGCGCGCCGCGGCCAGAACAACGTGGCCCACGCGATCGCCGGCGTCAGCCTCGCCTGGGCCGTCGAGAGACGCCCCGACCTGCTCGCCGCGGCGAAGAGGTGGACCCTCGCCGCCATCGACTACGAGCCCTGGGGCTACACGTACAACAAGCCCAACGTGGACCTCGCGGCCGGGCACCTCCTGTACGCGATCGGCTGGGCCTACGACCTGCTGTACCACGAGCTGACGCTCGAGGAGCGCGGGCGCATCCGGGCCTCGCTCGAGCGACACGCCGCCCTCGTCCACGCGCACTTCGTGCCGAGCCCGAAGCGGGAGCGGTTCGAGTTCACCCAGAACCACAACTTCATCCCCACCGCCGGGCTCGCCGTCGCCGCACTCGCGCTGCTCGGCGAGTCGCCGGAGGCCGAGCGCTGGGCGGCCGCCGCCTACGCGCACCACCACCGCGCCAACCAGCTGCTCTCGCCGGACGGCTACTACTTCGAGGGCATCGAGTACTGGATCTTCTCGGCGCCGTGGCTGGTGCACTTCGCGGACGCGTGGGAGCACGCGACCGGCGAGAGCGTCTGGGAGCTCGGGCCCTACCGCAACTGGAAGCTCTACATCGCCCACGTGCTGCTGCCGAACGGGCAGGACGCCTTCGACTTCGGCGACGTGTGGGAAGGGCCGCTCACCCGCGAGCGGCGCGGCGAGGAGATCGCGCCGGCTCTACCCCGGCGGCACGCTGCAGAGCAACGCGAACCTCCTCTACCGGGTTGCCGCGCGCCTGCACGACCCCGAGACCCAGGCGGTGGCCGACCGCTGCCGCGCCTTCGGTCACTCGAGCCTCGAGGAGCACTGGACGCTCCTCTGGCGGGACGCCGGCCTCGAGGCCGCGCCGATCACGCGCCTGCCGCTGCGACACCGGTTCGAGGACTCGGGCGTGGTGTTCTTCCGCACCTCCTGGGAGCATGACGCCCTCGCCTTCGCCTTCAAGGCCGGCCCGCCCGAGGGCCACCGTGCGGCGCAGCGGCTCGCCGGCGTCCCGGAGTGGCGGCAGAGCACGGGCCACTCCCACCCCGACGCGGGCAGCTTCATGGTCTGGGCGGGCGGATCGCTGGCCGTGAGCGACACCGGCTACGCCGGCCGCCCCCAGGCCCGACACCACAACACGGTCGTGGTGGGCGGCTTCGGCCAGGGGCTCGAGCAGGAGCACGACACCTGGGAGGGCATGGACCGCACGGCCCTCGGCCGGGTCCGCATCGAGGACGCCGTGCTCACGCCGTCCTCCGCCCGGATCGTCGCCGAGATCGCCGCCGCCTATCCCCCGGCCGCCGGGCTGCGGTCCTTCCGACGCGAGCTCTCCTTCGAGGCGCCGGGGCGCTTCCGCGTGCGCGACCGTCTGGAGACGGCCGAGGACCGGGCGCTCGAGTGGTTCCTCCACGCGGACCGGCCGTTCACGATCTCCGGGACGGCCTTCAGCAGCGCCTCCGGGGGGATCGCGCTCGACGGCCGCGTGACCCTCCCGGCCGGCGCCCGCCTGCGCACGGGGCCGACGATCCTCACCGCGCCCGGGCAGCCCGGGTCGATCGAGCAGGGCCGCAAGGACCAGCGCGGCTTCGAGCTCGTGGTCGAGCCTCCGGCCGCCACGCGCGCCGCCGAGTTCGACGTGACCTTCGAGGCGAAGCAGCGCTAGGATCGGCCTGGGCGGCAGGCCGCTCGCGACGGGCGGCGGGAGGGTGGAACATGCCAGGGCCGGAGCCCGCGAGGGCGCGAGCGGAGCTCGAGCTCGCGCGCTACCAGGACGAGCTGGATCGGGCGGCGGCCGACGGCCTCCGCCGGTACGAGGAGGTCTTCGAGAACCCGCCTTCGAGCCTCGGGGCCCACGAGATCGACTCCGACAAGGTCTACCGGCGCGTGAACCGGGGCGCTCTCGCCATCCTCGGCTACGAGAGGGCCGATCTCATCGGCAAGCCGGTCGTCAACTTCATCGTGATGACCGAGACGTCCGGGAGGGCGATCGAGAAGAAGCTCTCCGGCCTGTCGGAGCTCAAGCCGTTCGTGCGGGCCTTCGTCCGGAAGGACGGCCGTTCGGTCACCCTCCTGCTCCTCGATCGACACCTGAAGGACCCGCTGGGGAGGATCGTGGGCATAAGGACCGTGTTCACCCCGGTGGAGCTCGAGGTCTAGCGGTAGCGCCCTGGCCCACGGGCCAGGACCCGGCGAAGGGGTGGTATAACGCGCCCCGGAGGTCGGCCATGAAGACCCGCGTCCTGATCGCCGCTGTCCTCGTCTCGCTCGCGGCCACGGCCCGAGCCGCGACCCTCCCGACGCCGTCGTCCTTCCTCGGGATGAACGTCGGGGCCGACCGCACGGTCGCCGACTACCGGCAGATCCTCGCCTACTTCAAGGCCCTCGACGCGGCCTCGCCCCTCCTCGAGGTCGAGATCCTCGGCAAGACGACGCTCGGGGAGGACCTCTTCCTGGCCGCGATCTCCTCGGAGAGTAACCTCGCGAACAAGAAGCGCCTCCAGGAGATCGCCCGCCGGATCGCCGACCCGCGGGGCCTCACCGAGGCCGAGGCGGACGCCCTCGTGCGCGAGGGGAAGGTCTTCCTGCTCATCACGTGCAACATCCACGCGAGCGAGATCGGCGCCTCCCAGATGGCGATGGAGTGGGCCCACGCCCTCGTCACCGCCGAGGACGAGGAGACGAAGCAGCGGCTCGACGACGTGGTCCTGCTGCTGATGCCCTCGATCAACCCCGACGGGCAGATCATGGAGACCGAGTGGTACCGCAAGAACCTCGGCACGAAGTACGAGGGCGGGCGGATGCCGTGGCTCTACCACCACTACGTGGGCCACGACAACAACCGCGACTGGTTCATGCTCACCCAGAAGGAGACCCGGGTCGTCTCCCGCGCGGTCTACCACGAGTGGCTCCCCCAGGTCTGGCTCGACGAGCACCAGATGGGCGCGACCGGCCCCCGCATCTTCACGCCGCCCTACGCGGAGCCGGTGGACCCCGACATCCACCCCCTCGTCTGGCGCGACGTGAACCTGATCGGGGCCAACATGGACTTCCGGCTCGAGCAGGCCGGCAAGAGCGGGGTGATCTACGGCGCCATCTTCGACGCCTACTGGCCGGGCGGCACCAAGAACACCGCCTGGTGGAAGAACATCTCCGGCCTCCTGACCGAGGTGGCCTCGGTGCGCCTCGCGACCCCGGTTCGGATCGAGAGGAACGAGCTCTCCGGGGGCGGCAAGGGCCTCGTCGAGTACGGGACGCAGACGAACTTCCCGAACCCCTGGCCGGGCGGCACGTGGCGGCTGCGCGACATCATGGACTACGAGCGGATCGTCTCGGACGCGATCCTCGAGACCTGCTCGGAGCGTCGCGCCGACTTCCTGAAGAACGCCCTCGCCCGGGCTCGCGCGGCGGTCGCCACGTTCGCACCGGCGGACGCCTTCCGCATCCCGGCCGCCCAGCCCGACGCCGCCGGCGCCGCCCGGCTCGCGGCTCTGCTGGACGAGCACGGCGTCGAGCTGAAGGCCGCCGCGAACGGCGACGTCTGGGTTCCCCTCGCCCAGCCCTACGGCCGCTTCGTGAACGAGCTGCTCACCCCGCAGCGGTACCCCGAGACGAAGCTCGTCCCCGGCAAGGACATCGTGCGGCCCTACGACGTCTCGGCCTGGACCCTGCCCCTCATGATGGGCGTCTCCGTGGAGCGAGCCGCGCTTCCCCCGGGCCTCGCCCCCTGGAAGGCCGCCGCCCCGCAGCTGTCGCTCGAAGGGGCTTCGTTCGCGCTCCTCCCCGGCAGCCCGGAGACGGCGCGGCTCGTGAACGCGGGGCTCCGCGGCGGCGCCGCCCGCGTCGCGCGGGCCGCGGTCGTCGCCGGCGGCCGCGAGTGGCCGGCCGGCACCGTGTTCCTCGACGCGGCGGCGGCAAAGGCGGCGGCGGCGAAGGCGGTGGCGGGCCAGTCGTGGACGCCGGTGGGCTCCGTCCCGGCCACGCTCGAGCCCCTGCGCGCGCCCCGTGTCGGGATCTACAAGCCGTGGGCCGCGTCGATGGACGAGGGCTGGACGCGCTTCGTTCTCGAGCAGTACGGCTTCGAGCCGAAGACCCTCGACAACAAGGCCGTCAAGGCGGGCAACCTGAACGCCGCCTTCGACGTCGTCGTCCTCCCGGACCTCAGCCGGGAGGTCATCGCCACCGGCAAGCCGAAGCGGGACGAGGGCGCGATGCGCTACTCCCCCGAGTTCCCTCCCGAGTACGCGGGCGGCCTCGAGAAGGAGGGTGCTTCGGCGCTCAAGGACTTCGTCGAGAAGGGCGGCACGATCGTGGCCCTCTCGTCGGCGACCGAGTACGTGATCGACGAGCTCAGCCTCCCCGTGCGCAACGGCCTCGGCCGGTCTTCCGACTTCGCCATAGCCGGGTCGATCCTGCGCGCCGAGGTGGCGTCCGGCCACCCGGTGACGGACGGCCTGCCCGCGGAGGTCGCCGTCTTCCAGGACGAGGCGCTCGCCTTCGACACGACGTCCCCCGGCCCGGAGATGGAGCGCCGCGTGCTCGCCACCTACCCGGCGGCCCACCAGGACGTGCTGCTCTCCGGCTGGATCCGGGGCGAGGAGGCGATCGCCCGCAAGGCGGCGGCGGTGGCCCTCACGTACGGGAAGGGGCGGGTCGTGCTCCTCGGCTTCCGCGCGCAGCACCGGGCGCAGACGTCGGGCACGTTCCCGTTCCTCTTCAACGCGCTCTACTGGTCGACGGCGAAGTAGCGCTACCCCGCGTCGCCCCTCGAGCCGCCGCTGTAGGCGAGGGCCATGACGTAGCTCGCGCGCCAGAACCCCGGGCTGACGCCGCAAGAGGCGAGCAGCTCGCCGAGCGGCCGATCGTCGGACGTTCGCGCCCGGGAGTCGAGCGTGATTGCTAGGACTCACTGCGCCTCTTCAGCGCTTCCTGGCGCGCGTCTGGAGGCTCGACAAGTTGTTCGCCGGGTTTGGTCGACAAGTCCCTGAGTAGCCGCCGGTTGCCTCGGGTGACCGTCAAGCTCCAGGATCTCGATGGCTTCCCTTTGGCGACGTATTCTCTCCGACCCACTGCGGGTCATCTCGAGGGCCGACGCGCAGCCACAGTCGCATGAGTTCCAGGAGCTCCGATGACCGCGACGGCCCGCGAGGTTCCGGCGGCCTCGCTGCTCCATTGATGCTCAGGATCATCGAGCTTCGATGCTATCGCTTCCAGCGAAGCTCGGTCCCGTCGCCGGGTGAACGAGGAAGCCTGACAGCGTCGCCGCGTTTCCCTCATGATCAGGTCGGGGTCGTCCAACGCGTTCCAGGAGCGCTCGGGCGACTTCCGGACCCCCCACTGTCGGGCCAAGGCGATTCCCCCGCGTTCGCATACCCGATGAGGAACGCGTTCCACCCCCAGCTCTGAGCGAGGAAGGTCCTTCTCCGACAAGCAGGCCAAGCCCGATCGGCGGCCCAGACTGGGCCCGAAGAGCCTGCAACAAGCCAGTCGCCCTGCATTGCCGCTCCTGAAAGTAGATCATCGGGTTGTTGGGGTCCTGCCGATCTGAGATCAACGCCTTGCCGATGCGGTGCAATGGGGCTTGATCGCCCTGTCATCGTGGAAGTGGGCCAGCAACGGTCATATGGCGTTCTCCGCTATCACCCGGTCGTCCAGCCCTCGAGTAGAGCGGCTCCACGGCACGCCTGTCCATCACCTGTACCAGTGCTCTGGACCGCACTCCGTCGCACGCTCCTCGGCTTGGTCGTCCAAGGCCTCGATGAGAACGGGTACGGCCTCCGAGCCAATCTCAACCAGTGCATCGAGGGCCATGCTGCGCACGGAATAGCCGTCATCGAATCCGAGGTTGAGTACCCCGCCGCCGCTCTTGGCTGCTGCAGTGAATCGATTCCACGGGACTGTATCCCGCCGGCGGCGTGCGTCTGAATCGAAGAGCTTTGATGAGGCCGCGGAGGTCCGTCGCCGTTTCAGCTTGGCTACGTCAGGTGGTCCACCGAACCAGCTCACTTCGGGTTCCTTTCGACTGCTCCTTGATTTGCCACCATGGTACCGCACCGTCTCGTTGCCGCTTCTGATCGATCCGGCAAGTCACGGACTCGAAATCTCGGCTCTCTGCTTCGCTCGGCGTCGGCTGGCGGGCGCGACGAACGAGCGCCGCTGCCTCGCGGGCCGAAGCACCCCATTTTCTTGGGGCGAAGGCGTCGCACGCCTACGACCATTTGTGGTTGCGTCGACGCGGCAAACGTCGATGGATCAAAGGGCTCACTCCCGCTGCTAGAATCGACTCATGCCCGCCAGGTCCATCGGTACCGGAACCCTGTCCTTCGGGATGGTGTCGATCCCGATCCGCATGTACTCCGCCGGGGAGTCCGCTTCCGCGGTCTCCTTCAACCTGCTCCACGGCAAGTGCAAGTCGCGCCTCAAGCAGCAGTACGTCTGCCCGAAGGACAACGAGATCGTCCCCCGCGACCAGATGGTGAAGGGCTACGAGTTCTCGAAGGAGCAGTACGTCATCTTCACCGACGACGAGCTCAAGGCGATGGCCGAGGAGGCGCAGAAGGCCATCGAGATCACCGAGTTCGTCCCCGCGTCGAAGGTGGACGCCGTCTACTTCGACGGGGCGTACTACCTCGGGCCGGACAAGGGCGGCGAGAAGGCCTACAAGCTCCTCAACGAGGCCATGAAGCAGACGGGGCGGGCGGCGCTCGCCAAGTGGGCGGCGCGGGGCAAGCAGTACCTGGTGATGATCCGGCCGGTCGAGAAGGGCCTCGTCATGCAGCAGCTGCTCTACCGGGACGAGGTGCGCCCGATCGACGAGGTGCCGATCGACGAAGCCGAGCTCAAGGAAGCCGAGCTCAAGCTCGCCGTCCAGCTCGTCGAGCAGATCGCCTCCGACGAGTTCCACCCCGAGAACTACGAGGACGAGGTCCGCAAGCGCTACCACGAGGCGATCCAGAGGAAGGTCGAGGGCCAGGAGATCACCGCCGCCCCCGAGGCACCGAAGGCGCAGATCATCGACCTCATGGAGGCGCTCAAGGCCAGCCTCGCCGCGAAGGGAGCGGCGGCGGCGGCGAAAGCCGACGCCGCCGCCGAGAAGGCCACCGGCACCGAGGGCTGAGGCCCTCGGCGCCGGTCTGCGCCGGCGCCCTCCGTCCGCCCTACCGCACCGAGAACGTCCCGCAGGCGCCGGTCACGTCGATGCGGAACCGGCTGACGCCGCCCTTGTAGTCCCCGTACCCGACGATCCCCACCGTCATAAAGCTGGACGAGGCGGAGGACGTCGCTGGCTGGCCGGCCGGGAGCGAGGCCGAGGCGTACGCGGCGCCGACGCCAAAAGCGGTCAGCCTCTGTTCGAGCTGGGCGACGGTCGAGGAGACCCGCTGGTGGATGCGGGCAAAGACCGCCCAGCTCCCGGCGGCCGCCGCCCGCCCGCCTTCGGCCGCCGAGTTCACGGAAGGGCCCCCGGCCACGCCGAGGACGAGGAACTCGGTCCCGGCCGGACAGTCGGGGACGGCGAGGGAGGCGCGCGTCTCCCGGGTCGTCAGCTCCGCGGAGGGCGCCGCCACCAGGGCGGACAGCGTCACCCAGTCCTGGGTGGGCCCCGGCGGCCCGGCCACGGCGGCGGCGGCGCAGCCCCACAGAGTGACCAGCGCGGCGACGAGCGGCTTCGGCAATCGGCTCTCGGAATGGCGGTGCATGGGTCGTCCTCCTCGTTTCCCGGCGGCGTGCCGGCCTCTACTTGGAGAAGCGGAATCCCGGGGAAGACCCCAACACGACCCCGCTCGCCCGCTCAGTACGTGGGCATCGAGGGGTCCACCTCGCGGGCCCAGGCGAGGACGCCCCCGCGCAGGTTCAGCACGCGGCGGAACCCCGCCTGGCGAAGGAGGCCCAGCGCCCTCGCCGAGCGCTCTCCCGAGCGGCACTGCAGGACGTAGGTGCGCGCGGAGTCGAGCTCGTGCAGGCGAGCGGCGAGCGACCCCAGGGGCAAGAGGCGCGCCCCCTCGATCCGGCAGATGGACCACTCGTGCGGCTCGCGGACGTCGATGATCTCGAGCTCCTCCCCGGCGTCGAGGCGTCGCTTGAGCTCGCGGGCGCCGATCTCCTCGACCGGCGCCTCCCCCTCGCCCCGCCCGGTCCCGCAGAAGGCCGGGTAGTCCTGCAGCTCGCGGATCGTGGCGTTCGCCGAGCACAGGGGGCACTCGGGGTCCCGCCGCAGCGTCACCTCGTCGAACCGCATCGCGAGGGCGTCGTAGAGGAGGAGGCGCCCCACGAGGGGCTCCCCGATCCCGAGCAGGATCTTGAGGGCCTCGGTGGCCTGGATCCCGCCGACGACGCCGGGCAGAATGCCGAGGACGCCTCCCTCCGCGCAGCTCGGCACGAGGCCGGGCGGGGGCGGCTCGGGATAGAGGCACCGGTAGCAGGGCCCGCGGTCCGGCCAGAAGACGCTCGCCTGCCCCTCGAAGCGGAAGACGGAGCCGTAGACGTTGGGCTTCTTCAGGAGGTAGCAGGCGTCGTTCGTGAGGTAGCGCGTCTCGAAGTTGTCCGTGCCGTCGACCACCACGTCGTAGCCGGACAGGATTTCGAGGGCGTTGTCGCGGGTGAGGGCCGCGGAGTGCGTCTCGACGCGCACGTGCGGGTTCAGCGCGGCGAGGCGCGCCCGCGCGCTCTCGAGCTTGGGCCGCCCGACCCAGCCCGTGTCGTGGAGGACCTGGCGCTGGAGGTTGCTCTCCTCCACGACGTCGAAGTCCACGATGCCGACCCGCCCCACCCCCGCCGCGGCGAGGTACAAGGCGGCGGGCGAGCCGAGGCCTCCCGCCCCCACCAGGAGCACGCTCGATCGCTTGAGGCGGCCCTGGCCCTCGATCGTCACCTCCGGCAGGACGAGGTGGCGGGCGTAGCGGGCGATCTCCTCCCGCGTGAGGTCGGCCGGGACGCGAGGGTTCATGTCGCTCCAAGATAAACGATCCTGTCAACGCGAGGAACTCTGCGTTCTGGGCCTTGCCCTGGCCCGCCCCGAGGTGTTTTCATTGGGGAAGACATCCCGACAGAGAAAGGGTGTGGCCGGGCGTGTCGCCCGGGAGGAGGAGCTCTCATGGCGCGCGTGCTGCTGCTCGTCGCCACCCGCAAGGGCGCGTGGCTCTTTCACGGCGACCCGGCCCGGAGGAACTGGCGGGTCGACGGCCCGCACTTCCTCGGTCACGTGCTCAACCATCTCGTGCTCGACCCGCGCGACGGGCGCACCCTCCTCGCGGCGGCCAAGACCGGTCACCTCGGGCCGACCGTCTTCCGCTCCACGGACTTCGGGCGGACGTGGAAGGAGGCGGCCCGCCCCCCCGCCTTCGCGAAGGTCGAGGGGAGCGGCCGCGCCGTCGACCACACGTTCTGGCTCACCCCGGGCCATCCCAAAGAGCCGGGGTCCTGGTACGCGGGGACCTCCCCGCAGGGGCTCTTCCGCTCCGACGACGGCGGCGTCACGTGGGAGCCCTTCTCCTCGATCAACGACGACCCGCAGTACCGTGCCTGGATGGGCACCGTGCAGGACGGCACCCCGGACGGGCCCAAGCTGCACTCGATCATCGTCGACCCCCGCGACCCCGGCTCACCTCTACTTCGCCATGTCGAGCGGCGGCGTCCACGAGAGCCTCGACCGCGGGCGGACCTTCACGCCCCTCGTGAAGGGGCTCGAGGTCGTCGAGGGGTTCGACCCGGCCAACCTGACGTTCCACGACCCCCACTGCGTCCGGCTCTGCCCGAGCAACCCCGATCGCCTGTACCAGCAGAACCACTGCGGCATCTACCGGATCGACCGGCCGTCGAACTCGTGGGTGCGTGTCGGAACGAACATGCCGAAGAAGGTCGGAGACGTCGGCTTTCCGATGGTGGTGCACCCGCGCGACGCGGACACCGCGTGGGTCCTGCCGATGGACGGGACGACGGTGTGGCCGCGCACGAGCCCGGAGGGGAAGCCCTCGGTCTACGTGACCCGCAACGCCGGCCGGACCTGGAAGCGTCTCGCGTCCGGCTTCCCCGCGCGCCAGGCGTGGTGGACGGTCAAGCGGCAGGCGATGACGGGGGACCGCCGCGACCCCGTCGGCCTCTACTTCGGGACCACGAGCGGCGAGCTGTGGATGAGCCGCGACGAGGGCCGCCGGTGGTCCTGCCTGGCACGGCACCTCCCCGAGATCTACGCCGTCGAAGCGGCCGAGCGGGCGTAGCCGTCCCCATGAAGGTGATCATCCCCACCCCGCTGCGCTCGTACACGGGACGGCGCGAGGTCGAGGCGAGCGGCCCGACCCTGGCCGCGCTCCTGGCCGACCTCGACCGCCGGTTCCCCGGGCTCCGCTTCCGCGTCGTCGACGAGCAGGAGCGGGTGCGGCCCCACGTCCGCTTCTTCGTCGACGGCGAGCAGGTCAGGGACCTCGCCCAGCCGCTCCTCCCCGCGGCCACGGTCGTGATCGTGCCCGCCCTCAGCGGCGGTTGACCTCCCGGGCGATTCCGGACTGCTAACATTCGGCTCCATGCTCGACAGCCTGGCCCGGGTTCACCGGGACGTTGTCGCCTGCGAGCGCTGCCCGCGCCTGCGCGCGTGGTGCCGCGAGGTGGCGCAGACGAAGGTGAAGCGGTTCCTGGAGCAGGAGTACTGGGGCCGGCCCGTGCCCGGCTTCGGCGACCCGCGGGCGCGCCTCCTGGTCGTGGGCCTCGCCCCGGCGGCCCACGGCGGCAACCGGACCGGCCGGGTCTTCACCGGCGACCGCTCCGGCGATTTCCTGTTCGCCGGCCTCCACCGCGCCGGCTTCGCGAGCCAGCCGGAGTCGGTGGGCCGCGACGACGGCCTGCTGCCTGCGCGACTGCTACATCGCCCCTGTCGCCCGCTGCGCGCCCCCCGCCAACAAGCCGACCCCGCAGGAGATCGCGCAGTGCCGCGAGTACCTCGCCCGGGAGTGGGCGCTGCTGCGGGACGTGCGCGCCGTTCTCGTGCTCGGCCGCATCGCCCTCGACGGCTTCCTCGCGATGCTGCGCGAGACGGGGTGCTCCGTGCCCCGCGGCCTCGCCTTCGGCCACGGCGCCGTCCACGACCTCGGCGGCGGCGTCCGGCTCTTCTGCTCCTTCCACGTCTCGCAGCAGAACACGTTCACCGGCCGCCTCACCCCGCGCTCCTTCGACGCGGTCCTTCGGAAGGCGAAGGCGCATGTCGGGAGCGCGCCCGCCAGGCCGTGAGGCCGCCCTGGGCGGTGGTAGCATGCGGGTCTTTCCGGAGGTGACCATGAGGCGCCGTCTCTCCGCACCGGCCGCCGCGGCCGCGATCGCCGCGCTCGTCGCGCCCTCGTGGGCCGGCACGTCCCCGGTGCGGCCCGTCGCGACCTACTCGATCGTCGCCCGGGACCCCGCCACCGGCGAGCTCGGCGTCGCGGTGCAGAGCCACTGGTTCTCGGTCGGCTCCATGGTGCCGTGGGCCGAGGCGGGGGTCGGGGCGGTGGCGACCCAGTCGTTCGTCGACCCCTCCTACGGGCCGCTCGGGCTCGCGCTGATGCGGGCGGGCCGGTCGGCCCCGGACGCGCTCGGCGCGCTCCTCGCCGGGGACGCCCAGCGGGACGTGCGGCAGGTGGGCATGGTCGACGCGCAGGGCCGGGTCGCCACGCACACGGGTCCCTCTGCATCCCCGCCGCGGGCGGCCAGGCGGGCCGCGAGTACGTCGTGCAGGCGAACCTCATGGAGAAGCCGAGCGTCTGGCCCGCGATGGCCCGCGCGTTCGAGGCGGCGCAGGGCGATCTCGCCGAGCGGATGCTCGCGGCGCTCGACGCGGCCGAGGCGGAGGGCGGCGACATCCGGGGACGGCAGGCGGCGGGGCTCGTCGTGGTGAAGGCCCGCTCGAGCGGCCGCCCGTGGGCGGACCGCGTCTTCGACCTGCGGGTGGAGGACCACCCGCAGCCGCTCGCCGAGCTGCGGCGGCTCGTGCGCCTGCAGCGGGCCTACAACCACATGAGCGCGGGCGACGACTGCGTCGCGGTCTCCGACTGGGCGTGCGCCGAGCGGGAGTACGGCGCGGCGCGGACCCAGGTGCCGGACAGCGCCGAGATGGCGTTCTGGTACGCCGTGGCCCTGGCCACCGCGGGGAAGCTCGACGCCGCGCGGCCGCTGTTCTCGCAGGCGTTCGCCGCCGACCCGCGCTGGCGGGAGCTCGTCCGGAGGCTCCCGGGCGTGAACCAGCTGCCGAAGGACCCGAGGCTCGTCGAGTCCATCCTGAGCCAGCCATGAGAACCACGCCCTTCGCCCTCGCCCTGTCGATCTCCCTCGCCGCGTCGGTCGCCTCGGCCCGAGGTACGCCCCGGCACCTTCCCGTCGGCCGCCCTCGGGCGCGACGTGTCGTACGTCGTCGACCTGCCCCCCTCGTACGCGACGAGCCCCGACCGGAAGTACCCCGTCGTCTACGCCCTCCACGGCCTCTTCGAGGGGTCCGGGTTCTGGGACCGCAGGGGGCTCGCCCCCATCCTCGCCCGTTTGCGCGAGAGCGGGGCGGTGCCGGAGTTCCTCGTGGTGGCGGTGGACGGCGGGAACTCCTTCTTCGTGAACTCCCCCGGCGGCCGCTACGAGGACCTGGTGACGAAGGACCTCCTGGCGCACGTGGAGTCCACGTTCCGCGTCGTCCCCGGGCGCAAGGGCCGCGCACTCCTCGGCGTGTCGATGGGCGGCTACGCGGCACTGCACATGGCCTTCCACCAGCCCGGCCTCTTCGCCGCCGTCGCCACGCACAGCGCGATGCTCCTCGAACGCATCCCCTCGGCCGACCAGGGGGCGGGGCGCTGGCACATGGCCGCCTTCAACAAGGTGTTCGGGGACCCGATCGACCCCGTGTTGTGGGCGGAGAACGACCCTCTCGTGTGGGCGAAGCGTGTCGACCCGAAGGCCGTCCCCGCCCTCTACGTCGACTGCGGGGCCGAGGACCGCTACGGCCTCGCCAGCGGCCACCGCGAGCTGCACCGCATCCTCGACGAGCGCAAGGTCGCTCACACCTTCGAGCTGCCGCCGGGAGACCACGGCTACGAATTCGTCCGCGCGCGGCTCGAGACGAGCCTGCGCTTCCTCGGGGAGAGGCTGCGGTGAGGCGGTGAGCATCACCCCGGCTGCGGGCCCGTCCCGTCTCGACGAGCTGTCCTGCCTCGAGTCGATGCGCCGGGGCGACCCGGCCTGCCTCGGCGGCTTCTTCGAGGCCTGGGGCGACCGGCTCTACCGCCTCTCCCTGCGCCTCACCGGCGACCCCGCCGCCGCGGAGGACGTGGTCCAGGAGGCCTTCCTGAAGCTGATGACCGGGGCCGAAGCCATCGAGGGGCGCTCCCGGCTCGCGACGTGGCTCTACCGCGTGGCCTACAACGCCTCGATGGACCGGCTGCGGGAAGGGAAGCGGACGACGCCGGTGCCGGGAGAGGAGGACGACGGCCCTCTGCCGATGCCGTCGCTCTTCGTCGACTTCCGCCTCTCGCCCGAGGCGATGCTGAAGGACGCGGAGACGCGCCGGGCGCTCGACGAGGCGATCGCGTCGCTGCCGCCGTCGCTGCGGGCGGCCTTCCTCCTCCGCGACGTCGAGGGCCTCACGACGGCGGAGGCGGCGGAGGCGCTCTCCCTCACCGAGACGAACCTGAAGGTGCGGCTGCACCGGGCCCGCCTGCTGCTGCGCGAGCGTCTCTCCGCCTTCGTGGCCGGGCGCGGGGAGCGCCGGGAGGGAAGCTCGTGAGCTGCGCCCATCTCCTGCAGGACCTGTCGGACTACATCGACGGGACGCTCGCGCCCGAGCGCCGGGCCGGGCTGGAGGCCCACCTCGCCGACTGCGACAAGTGCCACCTCGTCCTCGACACGACGCAGTGCACGATCCTGCTGTACCGGGCAGCGGCGAGCCCCGTCCTCGACCCCGCCCGCCGCGAGGCTCTCCTCCGGCGCCTCGAGAAGGCCTGCCGGGAAACGGGCTCGCGCTAGGGCTAGGACGTCGGCCAGCCCCCGCCGCTCCACCAGAGAGAAGGTCCATTCCAAGGCTTTTCCAATGCCCTCCCGGGCCGCACCGGGTGTACGAAGTGCGCATCGACACCAGAAGGAGGTTCCCGGTGAGGAGAGATTCGCTGTGTGCGCTGACCGTGCTGTTGGCCCTGCCGCTGGCCGCGGGCGCCTGCGCGCCGAAGGGCGACGACGCGGCCGCCCGCGCCGTCGCCGAGAAGGTGACGGCCGACTACGCGAAGGCGGCAGACGCGAGGGACGCGGACGGGCTCGCGAGCTTGTTCGCAGCGGACGCGGTCGGCATTCGAGCGAACGCGCCAGCCCTGAACGGCCCGGAAGAATTTCGGGCCATGTACCGTTCGGTGTTCGAGCAGGCGTCCGCCCTGGACTTCGAGGGGAAGGTCCTCGCCGCCCATGGGCTCGGCGACCGGGTGGTCGCCAGGGGCGAGTGGGCGACCACCCTCAATCCCGTGGGCCGGACGGCCCCGATCCGCGACCGCGGCGGCTGGATCGCCCTGTATCGGAAGATCGGGGACGCCTGGAAAGTGGAGTGGCTGATCTCCAGCAGCGATCAACCGATGCCCGGCACGACCGCGGATGGGGCCGACGAGCGGGCGCTCGTCCAGCTGGAGAAGGACTGGGCGGTCGCCCTCGCGAAGGCCGACACGAAGGCGCTCGAGGGGATCCTCGCCCCGGACTGGGTGGCCTCGTTCGAGGGCGCAGCCTTCTCTCGCCCACAGCTCCTCGCCGCCTTGCGCAGCGGAGCCGCGCGCTTCGAGATCGCCGAGGGGTCCGAGGAGCAGGCGTCCGTCTTCGGCGACACCGCGGTCGTCCACGGCCTGGTCAGGATGAAGGGGACCTCGGGCGGCAAGCCGTTCGACGGAAAGAGCCGCTACACCGACCTGTTCGTCAAGCGCGACGGGCGCTGGCAGGCCGTCGGGGGGACCAACACTCCAGTTCGGTGACGCGCCCGCCTGGTCCGGGTGTAACCTTGCGCCACTTCTCCCGTCTCAGAGGCAAACCGACGGGATCAGGCCAGGGGGAGCCTAGAGATGCCAGTGAACGAAGCGGGCTGGGACAGGGCGATCCGGGTGGTGGCGGGGCTCGCGCTCCTCTACCTGGGCTGGGGGGCGTCGTGGCGGGGACGCTCGGGGTCGTGTTCAAGTGGCTGGGGTTCCTGCCCCTCCTGACCGGCATCATCGGCTTCTGCCCGGCCTACCCGCTCCTCGGCTTCCGCACCAAGAAGGCCTGATGAGGCTCCGTCAGCCGGGGGCGGTGGTCGCGTTCGTCACCACCCCCGGCTGAGCACAGTGCCGGGCCCTGCGGCCCGTCGTGGAGTCGGTCGGCTCCGAGTACCAGGGCCGCGTCACGGTCGTCGCCGTGGACGCGGCCGTCGATCCCGACAGCGCCCGAGCGCTCGGTGGCTTCGCCGTGCCGCTGCTCGTCGCGCTGCGCGACGGCCGCCAGGTCGCTCGCAGGCTGGGTACGGCGGGAGCGGCGGACGTGCGGGCCGTCTTCGAGGCGTCCCTCGGCGGAGCCCCGGCGGCTCCGTCGCGCCTCTCGCCTCTCGAGCGCTCGCTCCGGGCCCTCGCCGGCCTGGGGCTCGTCGCGATCGGCCTCGCCGCCGGCCCGCGGTGGCTGCTCGTCGGCCTCGGCGGCGCCCTTCTCGCCCTCGCGTTCCTCGACCTCGCTCGGCGTCCCCGCTGAGCGCGCCTCAGTGGGCGGCCTGGCCTGCCGGGTTCCCCGTGAAGCTGTAGACGGGCTCGTAGGTCCCGTCCGCGGGCGAGGGGGCCATGACCACGGCCTTCAGGTGGGGCTCGAGGCAGGTCGCGTACGCCGTGAGCTCGCGGGGCCACTGCGCCTGGGGGATCGGGTGGATCTCGTCGCCCGCCTCCGGGCCGTGGCCGACGTGTCCCAGTCCGACGCGCGTCATCCGCCCGGCATTGACCTCGATCTCGAAGGCGAAGTGCAGCCGGTCCCGGAGGGGGTTGCCGAACGGGCAGACCTCTCCGTGCCGCTGCATCGTCTTGTAGACGTAGCGCGCCAGGCGTGCGAGGTCGGGGATGCCGGGCTCGGCCGGGTCGTCGGGGTCGACGGCCGGGGCGGCTCGGGTGGTGCCGGCGGGAGGGCCTCGCGGCTCGACAGGGGCCGCGTGGCGTCGTCCGCCGGGTCGCGGTCGGCCACGGGGACCGGCCGCGGCGCGTCGCGGTCGGTGCAGGCGGCGACGCCGAGGAGCAGGAGGAGGGCGAGAGCAGAGCGCGTCATGGAGGGGTCATCTTGCCACAGGAGAGGGGGACCGGCCTTCACCGGGCTTCACCGGGGCCTTCCCGGGACGGGCCTTCACCGGGGCTTTCGAGGTCCCTCGGGCGGCCCGCTCGTTTCGGGGCCGCCCGAGGGGGTCAGGCCGCCCTCAGCGCCGAGGTGATCGGCAGCCGCGCGCCCCGCAGCGCGGGCAGCAGCCCGCCCAGGATGCCCATGACGACCGCGAAGGCCATGCCGGTGAGGACGATCTGCGGGGTGATCCGGAACGCGAAGGCGATCTCGCTGAAGCTCTGGGTCTGCCCGGTGCCGGTGGTGAAGCCGTTCATCGGGAAGGCCAGCAGGCACCCGATCGCCCCTCCGATCACCGCCAGGATCACGGACTCGATCAGGAACGACGACGAGGATCGCGCGGCGCGAGAAGCCGAGGGCGCGCAGGGTGCCGATCTCGCGGGTGCGGGCGGAGACGATCGCGTACATGGTGTTGATGGCGCCGAAGACGGCGCCGATGCCCATGACGACCGCGACGAAGGTGGCCAGCCCCCGGAGCATCCGGGCGAGCGGTCCCGCCTGCTCCTCGTAGTACTTCCTCTCGCCCACCGCCTGCAGCTGCATCTGCGGCTGGGCCCGGATCCAGCGGTCGAGCTCGGGGATGGTCGCCGGGTCCTTCATCCGGACGACCAGGGAGTTGCTGCCGGCCCCGCGCTGGAAGATGGCGGCGAACGTGTCGTAGTCGCCCCACACCTCGCTCTCGAACGCCCCCCCGGTGGACTCGAAGAAGCCGACGATCCTGAAGAGCTTCTGCTGGTACTTGACGTTGCCGCCCAGCTCGAGCCCCTTGATGCGGGCGGTGAGCTTCCGGCCGACGATCACCTCGTCGAGGCCGGGGGTGAAGCTGCGGCCCTCGACGACCGTGATTCCCCCCCGCACCTCGAACGCCCGCGGGGTCGACCGCGCGCAGGGTCACGTTCGCCGGCTGCCCGTCGCTCGCGCGGGGCAGGCCGACCACGACCACCAGCTCCCACGAAGCGAGGGGCCGGCCCTGCGCGTCCCGGGCCACGCGGTCGTCCACCACGATCATGTTGCGGTCGGCGAGGGGCACCTCCGAGGTCAGCTCGGAGCCCGACCCCCGCTGCACGATCGATCGCGTTGTCGGTGCGGCCGGTCGAGCGCAGGGCGGCCTCGAAGCCCGCGGACATCGACATGAGGACGGCGAAGACCGCCACCACGAGCGCGATGCCGCCCACGGCGAGGAGGGTGAGCTGCCAGCGCACCCGGACGTTGCGGACGTTGTATTGAAGCGGGAGGGCCATGGTCACACCGTCCGGAGCATGTCGGTGATGCGCGCGCGGTAGGCGCCGAGGGCGGGCACGAAGCCGGCGACGAAGCCGAGGAAGACGGAGTTGGCGAAGCCGAGGCCGGCCACGAGGGGCCGGAGGCTCAGCTCGGAGAGCCCGATGCCGGCGAGTGCGTCCCGGATCCCCGGCGTGTGGCTGAGGAGCCACATCATCCCCTGCGCGGAGCCGATGCCGAGGCCGCCCCCCAACACGCCGATCAGGACCGACTCCGCCACCACGAGCCCCATCACCTGCCGGCTGGTGAACCCGAGGGTCTTCAGGACCGCGATCTCGGTGCGTCGCTCTCGGACCGCGATGCTCATCGTGTTGGCGACGACGAGCAGGATGGTGAAGGTCACCGCGATCCCGATCCCGTTCAGGAGGAGGGCCAGGTTCCCCGCCATCGCCACGAAGCTCGCGGCGAAGGCCTTCTCGGTCTCGGTGCGGGTCTGGGCGTCGGAGTTCGCGAAGAGGGCGTCGATCGCGGCGCTCACCTCGCCCGCTTTCTCCGGGTCCTGGATCTCGACGTAGTAGGTGCCCGCCTGGAGCCTTCTCCCGGTGGCTTCGTAGAGGTACTTCCGGCTGAACAGCATCAGGTTCGTGTCGGTGCCCGGGTGCTTCACCGGATCGGCGTCGAAGATGGCCCGGACGACGAACTCGAAGGGGCCGTCCGCCTTGCGGTGCGGGGGGATGAAGCTCTCGAGGAAGAAGGTGTCGCCGATCTTCCATCCGAACTTGTTGGCGAGCTTCCTCCCGATCGCGCAGCCGCGCTGGTCCTGGAGGAGCGCCTGGTACTGGTCGGGGGGCACCTGGTACTCGGGGTACATCGCGAAGAAGGGCTCGAGCTCCACCGCGAGGTTCGGGAAGAAGTTGCTCCAGTCCGTGGTCGAGGACGCGTCGCCCTCGTCGGCCTTGCCTTCCTTCTTCGCCGGCAGCGAGCCCCCGAACCAGTTCGTCATCGCCACGCGCTCGACGCCGGGCACGGACTGGATCCGCGCCCCGTAGGCGATGGGCACGTCGAACACGATGCTCACCGAGTTGCGGACGACGAGGCGCTTGGCGCTGGTGCTGTCGAGGAGGGCGCCGATCTCGGCGAGCACCGACTGCAGCGTGCAGAAGAGGAAGATGCAGACCGCCATCGCGAGGACGGTGAGCGCCGTGCGGAACCAGTTCCGCCGGAGGTGCTTGAGCAGGTAAGGCAGGAACTTCATGGGGTTCTCCCGCTTGTCCTGGCTGGAGAGCCAGGAGTCAGTCCCGAAGGACGCCCTTCTCGAGGTGGTGCTGGGTGTGGGCCCGCTCGGCGGCCCGCGGGTCGTGGGTCACCATCACGATCGTCTTCCTGAAGTCGCGATTCAGGGTCTGCATCAGGTCGAGGATCTCGAACGCGCTCTTCGCGTCGAGGTCGCCGGTGGGCTCGTCCGCCACCAGCACCCTGGGGTCGGTGACGATGGCCCGGGCGATGGCGACGCGCTGCTCCTGCCCTCCCGAGAGCTGCCGGGGGTAGTGCCCGGCCCGGTCGGCGAGGCCGACCACCTTGAGGGCGGTCGCGGCCCGCTCGCGGCGCTCGGCCTTCGAGAGGTGGGTGAGCAGGAGCGGCAGCTCCACGTTCTCGGTGGCGGTCAGGACCGGGATGAGGTTGTAGAACTGGAAGATGAAGCCCACGTTGTGGCTGCGGAACTCGGCGAGCCCCGTCTCGTCGAGCCGGGCCACGTCGGTCCCGGCCACGACCACCTCGCCCGAGGTGGGCTTGTCGATGCCGGCGATGAGGTTGAGGAGAGTGGACTTGCCCGAGCCCGAGGGGCCCATGAGAGCGGCGAAGTCCCCCTCCTCGACCTTCAGGCTGAGGCCGTTCAGCACGACCAGCTCCTCGGCGTCACGCCGGTAGACCTTCGTGACGTTGCGAACGTCGACCATCGACATGAGTACTCTCCCGGCACGCAGAGCTCGCGTGCTGCTTCCGTCTCGAGGTTGAGGAATTGCCGGCTATTCTAACCGACTGTCCCGAGGAGATGCACTCAGGGGGACGAGGGACGAAGGGGTCAGGTCCCACTACTTCACCTTCACCGGGGCGCCGTCCCGGAGATCGTCCTTCGGCCGGGCCACCAGCGTCTCGCCGCCGGCGAGGCCCTCCTCGACGATCACCTGGCCCCTCCGCTCGGTCCCGAGGACGACCGCCCGCGCCTGCGCCCGGCCCTCGCGCACGAGGAAGACGGTGGGCTTGCCGTCGCGGGAGACCACGGATTCGCGTGGCACCAGCACCACCGGCGCGGCGGCCGCGGCCGGGGTGGCCTCCTTCCTCTCGGGCTCGAGGAAGGTGACCTTGGCGCTCATCTCGGGCTTCAGGTCCTTGTCCTTGTCGAGGATCGTGACCTTGACCATGACCGTGGCCTTCGTGCGGTCGGCGGTCGGGATGACCTGCCGCAGCACGGCCTTGTAGCGCTTGTCGGGGATGGCCTCGACCGTGACCTCCGCCGGCTGGCCGTTTTGCACCTTGGCCACGTTGGCCTCGGCCACGTCCGCCTCCACCTCGAGCGTGGCGAGGTCGGCGAGGGCGACGATCGCGCCCGAGGAGGTCGAGATGTTCACTCCCGGGGGAATGGGGGCGACGCTCTCCCCCACCTCGGCCATCTTCTTGACCACCACGCCGCCGAAGGGGGCGCGGATGACCGTGTTCTGCAGCTGCGCGTCGGCGTACGCGAGGTCCGCCTTCGCCTGGGCCACCGCCGCCTCGGCGATCTTCACCCGGCTCGCGGCGGCGTCGCGCTGGTCGACGGCGACGATTCTCTGGGCGGCGAGGTCTTCGGCCAGCTTGAGCTGCCGGACGTACTCGGCGAGGTCGGCCTCGGCCCGCTGCACCGCCGCCCGTGAGCGGACGACCGCGGCCTCGTAGTCGATCGACTCGAGACGGGCGATCACCTCGCCCTCGCGCACGACGCTGCCCTCCTCGACGCGCAGCTCGGAGAGCCGGCCCTGGATCTTGGCCGAGACGACGGCCTTCCGGCGGGCGACCACGTAGCCCGAGGCGGTCAGGATCGGCGTGCCCGCACTCGGCGCGACGTCGCGGCTGACCCCGACCGTCGTCGTTTCGACCTCGACCGCGGAGAAGGCCTGCCGGGCACGCAGGCCGTAGAGGACCAGGAGGGCGAGCGCGGCGGGCACGAGCAGCAGCACGGGCCAGCGCCACGGGCTCGACTTCCTGCGGGTCCGGTCGATCTTCAGGGAGGCCAGCTCGCCTTTGAGGTCCGTCACTATCGTCTCCTGTCGGCTCGACCCCGGCGGGTCCGCAGTGAACTACGGCCCCCAGGCCCGGCGGAGTCGTGAAATTCGGTCAACGCCCGGTCCGCACCGGCCAACCGCGAGCCGGCGAACGGAAGGGGTCAGGTCTTGAATTGTGACATCACAATTCAAGACCTGACCCCTCAGTACAGCTGAGCGAAGTACTCGTCCAGCTGCCGCTTCCAGAACGGCCAGTCGTGGCCCCCGTCCGGCCCCCAGTCGTCGACCGAGTGCCGGATGCCGCGGGACCAGAGCACACCCGAGAGCTGGTAGGTCGGCCGCGCGTCTTCGTAGGGCCCGCAGCCGGTCACCAGGCGGATGTCGTCCTGGGCGAGCTGGTCGAGGTACCAGGGATCCGAGAGGCTCGCCACGTAGTCGACGGGGTTGTTGAAGTAGAAGTTGTCGTCGTAGTCCCCGTCCATGAAGCGGCGCAGGTCGTAGACGCCGGAGAGGCCGAGGCACCGGCGGAACACCTGCGGGTGCTTCAGCAGGCTGTTCACCGCGTGGTAGGCGCCGAAGGAGGCACCGGTCGAGGTGAGGGCGATGCCGGGCGCCTGGCAGTGCGTGTGGACGAACGGGACGACTTCCTCCGCCACGTAGCTGTCGTACATCGCCTGGACGTACGAGCGGTGGCGCGGGTGCGCGCCCTTGTCGTACCAGCTCTGGTCGTTGACGGAGTTGACGCAGAACAGCTTGACCTTGCCCCCGTCCACGTGGTGGCCGAGGGCGTCGAGCATCCCCTGCCGCTCGAACTCCCACTCGTCGCCGCCGCTCGTGGGGAAGACGAGGACGGGCGGGCCCCAGTGGCCGTAGACGCGGATGCCCATGTCCCGCCCCAGGCGGGACGTGTGCCAGACGTGGTGCTCGACCTTCATCGTCGTCCCTCCTGAGGGAGGTGCCTAGCGGAAGCGCCGGGCCGGCGACGCCATCGAGGACGGCGCCACCAGGTTGCCGAGGAAGACCGCGTTCGACGGGGTCTTCTGCAGCTTCTCGATGAGGAACTGCGCGGCCTCGACCGGCGAGAGGTCGGCGAGGGCGCGGCGCAGCAGGTGGCGCTTCGAGAGCTCCTCGGGCGGGACGAGCAGCTCCTCGCGGCGGGTGCCGGAGCGCAGCACGTCCACCGCGGGGAAGATCCGCCGGTCCGCGATCGCGCGGTCGAGGATGAGCTCCATGTTCCCGGTGCCCTTGAACTCCTGGAAGATCACCTCGTCCATCCGCGAGCCCGTCTCGATGAGGGCGGTGGCGAGGATGGTCAGGCTGCCCGAGCCCTCGCAGTTGCGCGCGGCGCCGAAGAACTGCCGCGGGAACTGCAGCGCGCGGTTGTCGACGCCGCCCGACATCGTGCGCCCGCCCGGCCCCATCTCGCGGTTCGACGCGCGGCCGAGCCTCGTGAGCGAGTCGAGCAGGATCACCACGTGCCGCCCCGCCTCCACCAGCCGCTTGGCCCGCTCGATGGCGAGGCGCGAGAGGCGGATGTGCGAGTCGGACGAGGAGTCCGAGGTCGAGGCGAGGACCTCGGCCGGCACGACGCGGCGGAAGTGCGTGACCTCCTCGGGCCGCTCGTCCACGAGCAGGAGGATGAGGTGCACGTCCGGGTGGCGCTGGACGATCGCCTTGCCCAGGTGCTCGAGCAGCGTCGTCTTGCCCGCCTTGGGCGGAGAGACGATGAGCCCGCGCTGCCCCTTGCCCACCGGGGCGATGATGTCGATCACGCGCAGGCTGATCTCCGAGCCCTCGCCCGAGAGCTCGAAAGCTTCGGTCGGGTTGACCGAGACCAGGTCCTGGAAGTGGGGGAGAGCCTTGTACTTCTCGGGCTCCATTCCCCCGGCCTTCGTGACTTCTACGAGTACGCGGCGTCCGTTGCCACCATCGCGGGCGAGGCCTTCGATCTCCGTTCCGTCGCGCAAGCCGGAGTCCCGTGCAATCACGTACGGGACCACGACGTCCTCGCGCTGCGGTAGGTAGTTCTGTGCGACCTGCCTGACGTATCCCCCCGCCCCCTCGGCGAGCTCGACGACGCCCTGAACCGGTGCGGTCGGCCCCTCGGTCGGAATGGGGGCCTGGCGGGGATCCCGCGGACCCCTCTGGCCCTGCGGGGGCCCTCCGGGTCCGCTTTGACGATGGTGACGATGGCGCCGCGAGTGGCGCCCGTGCCTCACGGCCGGGCCACCCTGCGCGGATGGCTCATCGTCTCCTCCAGCCTCCGACTATGCGGCCTCGCTTCTGCTCTGTCAAGTGGCGGCAGAGGTCGGCGGGGTCAAACACCGGCCATCAGCATGTAGCCGATGGCCTCGAGCCAGTACAGTCGGTCGATGGAGGTCCCGCGGTGTCGGCCGAGGCGCAGCGTCACCGGCGCGAGGCGCTTCGCCCCGCGGGCGAGGCCGTCGAGCACGAGCTCCATCCGTGCTTCGGGCTCGACCGCCACGTCGAAGGCGAGGTCGAACCGCGCCTTCGGGTAGAGCGGCTGGTACCCGCTGGCCGCCCCGCGCCACTCGCGCCCGTCCGACCCGCGGAGCACGACCTGCCCCGGGTCGAATGAGTAGCCGATTTCCGGTGGATCGAACACGAGCCGGAGGTCGAGGTTCGGGATCCGCTCCCCGCTGGGCGCCCGGTCCAGGCTCACCACCCGGACCTCGAGTCCCTCGACCTCGACGGAAACGGCCTCGCGACCCCTGCCCTTCGCCTCCGGAGCCGCGATGCGGCTCTGCGTGTAGCGCGTGGTTGAGCAGGCAGAGGAGAGGGCGCAGGCGGCGAGGATCGCCGTCGACGTCGCGCGATGCAGCGCTCGCATGGCCGTTCTCCTCAAAACCGCACGGAGAGCCGAAGGGGCGCCGCGACGCGGTCGGGAGCGCCCGCCGCCCCCGGCGCCGAGCGGATCTCCCTCGCGCTCGGGGGCGACGGCGCGAGCGTGTCGAGCGCCACCGGCACCCAGCGCTCGGTCTGCACGAAGGACCCCACCAACCCGCCGACGACGGCCCCGGCCACGACGGCGACGGCGACGGCCTCCCCCCGCGAGCACGGCATGCCGCTGGTGGGGCCGCAGCTCTCGCTCGTGTCGACGGGGTCGGAGAAGCCGGTCAGCCCGAGGAGGACGGCGCCCACGGCGGCGCCGATCAGGGCGTGGCGCTCCTTGCCGAGCGAGACCTCCATGCGTCGGATCGAGTCCGCCGGGACCACCAGCGCGGGCGGGGGCGCGAGGGGGTTCTCTGGAGAGAGGGCGAGCGTCACGCTCCGGTCGTCGTGACCGGCGAGCAGCGCCACGACGGACCCGCCCTCGGCAGTGGATATACGGACGCGAGCACCGGTCGGGAGCCGGAGGGCAGGCGGCTCCTGCGCGCCCGCCTCTCCCGCCAAGACCGATCCCAGGACCGTAGCGAACAGCAGCCTGGCCAGAGCCATGTCACCCTCCACGCTCCTCAAGGTAGGCCGGCGTGGAGAGACGGGCGAGGGGGGGCTGGGACGGTTTCTCCACCGTCACAGCCTGGATCCGCTACGGGCGCTCGCCGGGGAGGAGGGGACGGAGCGTGACCACGTAGCGGCGGCTTGCGCTGGTCGAAGGGCCGGGGTCGTCGAGGCAGACGGAGGCCGGGATCCCGCCGGTCGGCCAGCCCGAGGCCTCGGCCGCGGCGACGGCCCGGGTCGAGGCCAGGGCCTCTGCCATCGGGAACGCGAAGTCCCAGCGGCGGCAGCCGCCGACGAGGCGCGCCTCCCGGACGGCCATCGCGTAGCTGGCAGGCACGTAGGGCCGGAGGCTCGGGTGGTCGAAGCGGAGCAGGTCGGCAAGGAGCGTGGCGAGGGGTGCGAGCGACGGCGGCGCCGCCCCCGGCTCCCCGCTCGCCACGACCTCGAGCGGGTCGCCCTCGAGGAGGCGCAGCCGCAGGGAAAGGGTCGCATCCCCGCCCAGCGCGACGGGGGACGCCAGGCCGGGGAGCTTGCGCGCCTGCTCCGCGCGCTTGCGCAGCGCCTGCGCCTCGTTCTTCTCGAGGCGCCCCGCCTCGACGCGCGACGTCCCCCCCACGAACACCTGGCCGTCCTTGAGCAGGACGAACCGCGGGGGCGCGCCCGTGGGGTCGCTGCCCGGCGTGCCCGGCGCCGCCTCGAGGACGATCACCGCCCCGGGGATCTCGCCCGGGGCGGCGGGAGCGGCGAGGAGGGCGAGGAGCGCCGCGGCCGCCCGCCTCACCGCGGCTCGCCCTCCGGGCCGACCGTGCAGTTGCGCCCGGTCTCCTTGGCGCGGTAGAGGCGCGTGTCCGCCGCCTTGATGAGCCCGATGTCGTCCTGTGCGTCGAGGGGGAAGGTCGCGACGCCGCCGCTCAGCGTGATGCGCCCGAGCGGCTGGGTGCTCTCGCCGGCGAAGCCCTCGGCCGCCACTGCGGTGCGGAACGCCTCGGCGAAGCGCCAGCCGTCCGAGGCGGTGGCGCCGTAGAGCAGCGCCACGAACTCCTCGCCCCCGTAGCGTGCCACCACGTCGCCGCGCCGGCCGGTCTTGCGGAGCAGCTCCGCCACCTTCTGGAGGACGCGGTTGCCCTCCTGGTGGCCGTGGGCGTCGTTGTAGTTCTTGAAGTGGTCGATGTCGAACATCGCGAGCGCCACGGGGTCCCCGGTGAGCTGGGCCCGGTCGAGCTCGATGGCCAGCCGCTCGCGGAAGAATCCGTAGTTGTAGAGGCTCGTCAGGGGGTCGGTGATCGCGCGGTGGTGGGTGCGGCTCACGCGCCAGGTGAGGCTGCGCACGCGCTCCACCTGCAGCCAGAACAGCTGCTCCAGGAGGTCGGTGCGCTGGCGCAGGAACGCGCGGAAGCTCCCGGCGGGGATGAGCAGCACCCGCGAGGCGTTGTGCGCGCGCACGGTGGCCGAGCGCGCCTGGCCGTCGAGGGCAGCCATCTCCCCCGCCACCGCGCCCGGGTAGAGGTGCCGGATCGTGATCTCCTCGCCGTCGGGTGTCTGGTGCGAGACCTCGAGGCGGCCGTCGAGGAGCAGCACCACGTGGTCCCCGGGGTCGCCCTCCTTCCACAGCACGGCACCCGGGTCGAGCGACACCTCGCGGCCGAGCGGGCCGAGGTCGGAGAACGACCCCGGCAGGCTCTGCACGAAGAGGCTCGGCCCTTCGTCCCTGGGTTGCTCGCTCACGCTGGCCCCATGATAGCGCCGAAGCAGCCCTTGCCTACGGGGCGGGGCGGGCGTAGAGGTCGATGATCGTCTCCAGGCCTTGCCGGCACACCCGGCAGAACGCGGTGTGGCGGGTGAACATCATGCAGTTGGCCTCGGCGCGGTAGTACCCCTTCGCCTCGTACATCGCCCCCTCGAAGGCCCCCACCGCGGAGGCGTGCGGTCCCTGGGCGAGCAGCGCGTCCACCTCCTGCTGCTCCTCGCGGAACAGGGCCTCCATCTCCTCCTCGGGCCGCTTCTCCGCCCGGATCCTCTTGCGCCGGGCCTGGACCTCCTTCTGGGCCGCCTCGAAGGCCTCCTTGGCCCACGGTGTCGGCAGCGGCGTCCCGGCGGTCACGAGCTCCTTCCACTTCGGCGACGCGGGAGATGCGGTCACGTTCATCTCCCAGGGCTCGGGGCGCTCGGGGACGCTCCCGTAGGCCACGTCGGAGGTGTAGTACTCGTCGGCGAGTCCGGCGAAGTGGTGGCCGAACTCGTGGACGAGGATGTAGGGGGTGAAGGCGTTGTCCGCGGCCACGGTCGCGTAGAGGTTGAAGATGCCCCCGCCGCCGTACGTCCTCCCGTTGACGACGATCTCCATGACGTCGTAGGGGGCGGCGGCGGCCGCCTCGCGGACGCGCTTGTTGTCGAAGGCGAGGACGTAGCGCTCGGAGCCGAACGCGTCGTAGGCGGCGCGCAGGGCCGAGCGGCGGTAGGTGCCGTCCGAAGGCCGCGCCACCCCGCTCTCCTCCGAGGGCGTGTCCACCGCCCACACGTTGAAGTCGGCCTTGCGCTCCTTGAAGGGAGAGACGGAGAAGAGGATCCCGGCGAGGCGCTTCGCGTCGGCGTGCCACTTCCCCATCTCGGCCGCGGTGTAGCCGTCGCCGAGGAGGAGGAGGTCCACCTTGTCGCGGGGCGGGCCGTTCTCCACCACCGCCCACACCGTGCCGGCCCGGGGAGGCGTGCGGTCGACGGTTGGGTCGGCGGGATCCACCGCCACCGACCACAGCTCGCGGAAGAGGCCCGCGGCGTCGCGCTTCTTCAGGACGACCTGGACCGGGCCCTTCGGCTCCGGGAATCGCAGCGACTCGTGGAAGGTCCGGGAAGCCCGCTTCGCCTCGTCGGTCGTCTCCCACTCGCCGCAGATGCTGGCGAAGCCGCGCGAGTAGACGGCGCGGTTGGTGGCGCGGTCGACCACCTCGAAGAGGTACTTGCCGAGGTTCGTGTCGTCGATCGGGCGGGCGGGGTTTCCCGGCCACGCGCCCTCGAGCACGAGGCCGTCGAGCGCGAGGCGCTCCTCGGCGGCGCTCGCGGTGTGGAAGTAGTCGAGACGGAGCGTGCGCGGGGTCGGCCCGCCGGGCGCCGGGGCGGCGAGCGCGGCGGTGAGAAGGAGGGAGGAGAGCATTGGGGGCACCTCGGGCGCGATCACACCACAAAGCCGCCTGGACTGGAAGCGACCGGGGAGACGATGGTAGCCTCGCTCGACCGCCGGGGAGGCCCTCCATGAAGCGCCGCTTCGTCTCCGCCCTGCTCGTCGTGCTCGCGGCCCCACCCCTGGCCGGGGCCGGCTCCGTTCCGGTCCGGGCCCGCAACGGGATGGTGGTGTCGCAGAACGTCATCGCCTCGCAGGTCGGGATGGAGGTGCTGATGGCGGGCGGCAACGCGGTGGACGCGGCGGTTGCCACCGCCTTCGCCCTCGCCGTGGTCCATCCCACCGCCGGCAACATCGGGGGCGGCGGCTTCCTCCTCCTGCGCCCGGCGAACGGCCCCGCCGCCGCCTACGACTTCCGCGAGCAGGCCCCCGCCGCCGCCACGCCGACGATGTTCCTGAAGGACGGCAAGCACAGCCCCGAGCTCCACCACGACAGCCACCTCTCGGTGGGCGTCCCCGGTACGGTCGGGGGGCTGCACGCGGCCTGGATCGACAACGGCCGCATGCCCTGGAAGCAGCTGCTGCAGCCGGCGATCGCGCTCGCGCGCGAGGGTTTCATGGTGTCGGACGGCCTCGCGCGGTCGCTCCGCGCGGTGCTGCCGGACATGAAGCGTTACCCCGCTTCGGTCGCCCAGTTCTCGCGGCAGGGCGTGCCTTACGAGATGGGCGACGTGCTGAGGCAGCCCGACCTCGCGCGGACGCTGGAGAGGATCGCGGAGAAGGGTGCGGGGGGCTTCTACGAGGGGGAGACCGCCGCCCTCATCGAGAAGGAGATGAAGGCGAACGGCGGCCTCATCACCCGGGAAGACCTGCGCAAGTACACGATCTACCGCCGGCCGCCCCTGCGGACCACCTACCGCGACGCGGAGGTGCTGACGGTGCCGCCCCCGAGCGGGGGTGGCGTCGTCCTCCTGCAGTGCCTCAACGTCCTCGAAGGCTACGACGTGAAGGCGATGGGCTTCGCCTCCTCCCCCTTCGTCCACCACGTCGTGGAGGCGCTGCGCCGGGCCTTCGCCGACCGCGTGCGCTGGCTGGGGGACCCCGAGCTCGTCCCGGACATGCCGGTCGACCGGCTCGTGTCGAAGGACTACGCGGCCGCTCTCCGCCGCACGATCCGCGAGGACCGGGCCTCCGTCTCCACCCCGACCAGCTTCGAGTGGCCGGCGGAGAGCCCGCAGACGACACACTTCTCGGTGGTGGACCAGGAGCGCAACGCCGTGGCCCTCACCTACACCCTCGAGGACGGCTACGGCTCGAAGATCGTGGTGCCGGGCGCGGGGTTCCTCCTCAACAACGAGATGGGCGACTTCAACGCCGGCCCCGGTCTCACCGACGAGACGGGCCTCGTCGGCACTCCGCCGAACCTCGCCGGCCCCGGGAAGCGGATGCTGTCGAGCATGACCCCCACGATCGTGGTGCGGAAGGGCCGGCCCTATCTCGTCACCGGGAGCCCCGGGGGCCGCACGATCCCGAGCACGGTCTTGCTGACGCTCCTGAACGTGCTCGACTTCGGGATGAACGCGCAGGAAGCGGTGGACGCCCCGCGCTTCTACCACCAGTGGCTGCCCGACATCGTCCGGTACGAGAGATACGGCCTCTCGGCCGACACGGTCCGGGCCCTGGCCCTGCGAGGACACATGCTCGAGGAGATCTCCTCCCAGGGCGTGGCGGAGCTGATCCTCCTCGACCCAGGCGAGGACCTGCTCGAGGGAGGCTGCGACCGGCGGGCCCCCGACGGCGGGGCAATCGGGCGGTAGCGCCCTAGGCCATCGAGGGCGGCGGGCTGGGCCGCTCGGGCCGGTCGGTGACGAGCTCGGGGTGCTCGCGGCGGAAGCGCTCCGCGACCCGGCAGTCCCAGCACACCGGCTTGTGCGTCGCCAGCACGTCCAGGACCTGCTCCGCCCGGAAGGCGTCCCAGGCCAGGACCCCGCCGCCGGGCGCGAGGAGCCCCGGCCTGTGGTCGTGCCAGTGGATCGCGTGGAAGGCCCGGCCGCAGAACGCGCAGCTCTTCCCCCGGTACCAGTCGCCGAGGATGTTCCGCAGGAGGCAGGCCTCGGGGGCCGACTCGATCTGGCCCAGGCACTCCTGGCCGCAGCCGGCCTTCTCGGGCCAGCGGGAGCACGACTCGAGCCGCAGGTCGGGGCGGCCCTGCGACGCGCTGAAAGCCGCGTGGCCGGCGTCCAGGTGGACCTCCACCATCGCGCGGTTCTCCGGGCAGACGACCACGCGGGCGCCACGGTACCTCGCCCAGGCGCCGGCCAGGCGGCGGCCGAAGACGAAGAGAGCGCCTAGCCCGACGAGGACGGCGACGCCGAGGACGAGCTGGAAGGGGGTCGGCATGGAGGACTCCTCTGGTGTGGATTTACGCCTCGGCTGTCTCGATTGGAATAGATCGTTTGATCCGGGGCTCACGCCGACCTCGCCGTTCGCATGTGGGTCACTACCCGTCCTCCACCCGGCGGGTTAGAGTGGCGGGCACGGAGCCCCGGCCATGAAGCTCGCGACCTGGAACGTCAACTCCATCCGTGCCCGGGAGGAGCGGCTGCTGCGCTGGCTGACCACGCACCGGCCCGACGTGCTCTGCCTCCAGGAGCTGAAGGTCACGGAGGACGCCTTCCCGCTCCTCCCCATCCGGTCCCTCGGCTACCACGCGGCCGTTCACGGCCAGAAGACCTACAACGGCGTCGCCATCCTGTCGCGGGAGGAGCCGGCGGAGATCGAGCGCGGTTTCGGCGACGGCGGCGACGACACCCAGGCCCGGCTGGTGGCGGCGAGGGTCGGCTCCGTTCGCGTGGTGAGCGCCTACGTCCCGAACGGCCAGGAGGTTGGCTCGGACAAGTGGGCCTACAAGCTCGACTGGCTGAAGAGGCTGCGGGCCTGGCTCGACCGCCGCTGCTCGAAAGGGGACCTCGTGGCCGTCTGCGGCGACTTCAACGTCGCCCCGGAAGCGCGCGACGTGTGCGACCCCGCGGCATGGGAGCCGAGCGTCCTCTTCCACCCCGGGGCGCGGGCCGCCCTCGAGCACGTGAGGGCGTGGGGTCTCGTGGACGCGTTCCGCCTCCACCACGACGCGCCCGGCCTCTACTCGTGGTGGGACTACCGGATGCTGGCCTTCCCGAAGAACCAGGGCCTGCGCATCGACCACGTGCTCCTGAGCGAGCCGCTCGCCGCGAGGTGCACTTCCGCGCTCATCGACCGCAACGAGCGCAAGGGCAAGCAGCCCTCCGACCACGCGCCCGTCGTGGTCGAGGTCGAGGCCTGAGCCGCCTCACGGGGCCACGGTTCCGGAGGCGACGATCTCGTACTCGCTCTGAACCAGGCCGCTCGGGTAGGAGCGCGTCGCGACGTGGCGGAGCCGGACGTCGTGCGGCAGGCTCCCGAACAGCGGGATCCCCTCCCCGATGAGGACGGGGACACGGGTGACGACGAGGCGGTCGACGAGGCCCGCGCGAAGGAACCGCTGGATCGTGACCCCTCCGTCCACGTAGAGGTGGCGGGCGCCGCTGGCGGCGAGCCTCGAGACGATCTCCTCGGGCGGCCCGCCCATCTGCTCCACGACGCCCCCGTCGACCACGGACAGGTCGACGGGACGGCCGCTCAGGACGACGACCCGCTTCCGGCCGTACGGCCACGCCCCCCCGAAGCCGAGGACCGTCTCGAAGGTCTTGCGACCGATGACGATCGCGTCGACGGTCGCGATGAACTCGTCGTACCCGTGCGGTTCGCCACCGCCCGGCGGCAGGAAGTCGAGACCCCCGTCTCGCCGCGCGATGAAGCCGTCGACGCTGGTACCGACGAATACCGATGCCTTCATCGCAGGCTCCTCCTCCTTCCTCCCGGTCGGTGGGGTCTAGCGCATCAGTCGCTTGAGCAGCTGGATCTGGCCGGCGTGGTAGAGGTCGTGGGCGGCGATGCCGCGCACGAGCCGGCCGACCGTCTCCTTGCCGCCGGCGGCGCGGCGGTCGAGGTCCGCGTCCGAGAGGCCGGCCACCACCGCCCGCAGCCGGTCATGGCACGCGGTGAGGAGAGCCACGTCCTTCCGCCACGCTTCTGCGGTCGCCCGCGCGGGGCTCGGGAACCAGTTGCTGCCGGGGCGAGCGAACGACCCCCGCCTCTCCCCGGTGAGCCGCCGCCAGGCCGCGTACTTCCAGTACGCCGCGTGGACGGCGATCTCCCATGCGTTGTGGCGACCCGGCGCGGGGCGCCACGACGCCCCCGCTGCGTCCATGCCGCGCAGGCTCCCGCGCAGGTTCGTCCCGTGCCAGGAGCGCCGGTCGAAGGCCTCGTCGAGCTGGGCCAGCAGCGACGCGATCGCGGGGTTTCGCCTCACGGGACCTCCTCGCCGGGTGCGACGCCGCTCACGGCCACGGCTCTCCGCCGCGGACCGCCTCGTGCACCGCCCGCGCCGCCGGTCGGCCGTCGAGCACCGTGGGGTCGAGCCGCAGTGCCTCCGCGAACGCCGGCGCGGCCTCCGGCGACCGCCCGGCGGCGTGGAGCGCGAGGGCGAGGTCCACCCGGGTGGGCGCTTCCGCGGGGGCGAGCCCCACTGCGACCTGGAGCGCGGCGACCGCCTCGCTCGGCTGGTCGAGGGCGAAGAGAAGGACCTCTCCCAGGCGCCGCCACGCCTCAGCACTCGTCGGCTCGAGCTGGACGCCCTCGCGCAGGAGGTCGCCCAGCTCCTCCCACCGCTCGAGCGCGACGAGGTGGCGGGCCAGGATCTCCCGGACGGGGCCGCGGCGCTCGGGCCCGATGCCGAGGGCGAGGGCGGCGCGGCAGGCGGCCACGCCCGGCTCGAGGTTCTCCCGCTCGCACAGGCGCGCCTGCTCGCGGGCGGCGGCGGTCTCGCCGCGCGGCGCGGCCTCCCTGGGCGGGGCAGCCGCGGCCGGGACCGCACCAAGGAGGGCGGCGAGGGCGACGCGGCGCCAGGCCCTGCGGAGGACCTCGACGCGATCGCGTCGCCGCGGCCCGCGCCATCTCCGGCCGAGGAACGAGAGCGCGGCCGCCCGCAGGTCCGCCCGGCGCGCCCGCAGCCACGCGCGCGTCCCCTGCGCGGGCGGCGGGTCCCGCCGGGGAACGCGGTCCATGGCCGGGCCGGGGTGGAAGTTGAGCGCGCTGCGACGGCCGGCGTTGTGCAGGATCACGCTGCCGCTCGCCGCCTCGAGCTGGCGCGCCTCGTTCCAGGCGGCGAGCGCCTCCTGCCAGCCCTCGGCGCCGAGCAGCGTCTCGCCCAGCACGAAGCGGCGGGTGGCGGGCAGCGACCCGAGCCGGACCGCGAGCCGGAACGCCCGCAGCGCCTCCGCGTTCCTCCCGCTGCGGCGCAGCACCGCGCCCAGGAGCACGTGCACCTCGCCCTCCCCCGCCCGCAGCTCGGCGAAGCGCCGCAGCGCCTCGACGAGCTGCCGCTCGCGCCCCGCGCGGTCGAGCGCCACGACGAGCGCGCCCTGGTACTCGACGCTCGAGGGCCGCAGGCGGGCGGCGGCGGCGAGGGATCGGACGGCGTCGGGCCAGCGGCGGGCCCGGCCGAGGGCGGTCCCCCGAAGGAAGTGCAGCTCCGGGTCCCGGGGCGCGTGCGCGAGAGCGTCGGCGTAGGCCCAGGCCGCGCCCCGCGGCCACACCCACTCGAGGGTGCGGGCGACCGCGGCGTGGGCCCTCGCGGGAAGCGGCCAGCTTGTCGCCTCGGCCATGGTGTGCCCCTCCGGGGGGGAATCGAGTCTAGCACCGCGGATGGGCCGTTTGGCCCATCGAGCGGCGACCCCGGCTCCTCCAGAATGTCAGAATCAGTCGGCCGATTTGCGCCGGCCCGCGCGGGGCGCGGGAGGAGGATTAGATGTCCATCGCTTTCGGGACGAGGCGTGCGGAGTGGGTCAAGGTCGCGGACGTCCCCCCGCCGCTCACCGCCGACGAGCTCGCTCGCTTCGAGGCCGTCGACCTCCTCTACCGCTCGCTGTGCGCCCTCCTCTACAACTACGTGCCGATGTCGGGCCACCCCGGGGGCTCGATCTCCTCCGGCCGCTTCGTCGCCGGGATCCTCTTCGACGCGGCGGAGTACGAGCTCGCGAAGCCCGACCGCGAGGACGCGGACATCGTCTCCTACGCGGCCGGTCACAAGGCGATGGGCCTCTACTCGATGTGGGCGCTGCGGGACGAGCTCGCCCGGGCGGGAAACCCGGCGCTGCTTCCCGCGAGCGCCGGGGAGCGCCTGCGGCTCGAGGACCTCCTCGGCTTCCGCCGGAACCCGATCACCGCCACACCGCTGTTCCGCAAGCTCGCCGCCAAGCCCCTCGACGGGCACCCCACGCCGGCCACGCCCTTCGTCCGGCTCTCCACCGGGGCCTCCGGCGTCGGCGTCGCGAGCTCGATCGGCCTCGCCCTCGCCGCGCGCGAGTACTTCGGGGCCGACGCCCCGCGCGTCCACGTCGTCGAGGGCGAGGGAGGGCTCACGCCCGGCCGCGTGGCGGAGGCGCTCGCGGCGGCCGGCACCGCCTCGCTCGACAACCTCGTCTTCCACGTCGACTGGAACCAGGCCTCGATCGACTCGAACCGCGTCTGCCGCGAAGACGGGACACCGGGCGACTACGTGCAGTGGACGCCAATGGAGCTGTTCTACCTGCACGACTGGAACGTGATCGAGGTGGCGGACGGCCGCGACTTCCAGCAGGTGATCGCGGCCCAGCGCCGGGCCGCGTCGATGACGACCGGCCAGCCCACCGCGATCGTCTACCGCACGGTGAAGGGCTGGCAGTACGGGATCGAGGGCCGCGCGTCGCACGGGGCCGGCCACAAGCTGTGCTCCGAGGGCTTCTACCGCGCCCTCGGCGAGCTCGCGGCGCGCACCTCGTGCGCGCTGCCCTCCTGCGAGGGCTCCGGCCACCGCTGCGAGATGGGCAAGGACGGTCCGGCCGTGATGGAGGAGTGCTTCTACGACGCTCTCCTCCTCCTGCGCAAGGCGGTCGAGGACGACCGGGCCACCACCGGGGCCATGGCCGCGCGGCTCGACGCGGGCCGCCAGCGCCTCGACGCGCGGGGCCGCCGCCCGCGCGACGGCGCGCCGCGGGTCGGGGCGGTGTACGAGCTCGCATCCCAGGCGAAGGTGCCGGCGGAGCTCGCGCTGAAGCCGGGCACCGTCACCACGCTGCGCGCCGAGCTCGGGCGCGCGCTGCAGCACTACAACAAGGCCTCGGGGGGCGCGTTCCTCGTCGCCGCCGCCGACCTCCTCGGCTCGACCTCGGTCAACACCGTCGCCGGCGGCTTCGGGGACGGGTACTGGAACGCGGCGAAGAACCCCGCCTCGAGGACCCTCTCGATCGGCGGCATCTGCGAGGACGCGATGGCCGGGATCCTGTCCGGCCTCGCCACCTTCGGCCATCACGTGGGGGTCGGCTCGTCGTACGGCGCCTTCCTCGCCCCCCTCGGCCACATCGCGGCGCGCCTCCACGCGATCGGGGCGCAGGCGAAGGCCCCCCGCGGGCCCTGGTCGCCGTTCCTCCTCGTGTGCGCCCACGCCGGCCTCAAGACCGGCGAGGACGGCCCCACCCACGCCGACCCCCAGCCCCTCCAGCTCCTGCAGGAGAACTTCCCCCGCGGCACCGCGATCACCCTCACCCCGTGGGACCCGGCCGAGATCTGGGCGCTGCTGGCCGCGGCCTTCCGGCACCGGCCGGCGGTGATCGCGCCGTTCGTGACCCGTCCGAACGAGACGGTGCCGGACCGCGCGGCCCTGGGCCTCGCCCCGGCCGAGGCGGCCGCCACCGGCGTCTACCTCCTCCGCAAGCCCAGGGGCAAGGGCGACGTTACGATCGTCCTCCAGGAGAGCGCCGCGGCCTACGCCTTCGTCGAGCAGGCGCTCCCGCTCCTCGTCGAAGGACGGGATCGACCCCCGTGTCTACTACGTGGCCAGCGCCGAGCTGTTCGACCTCCTTCCCGCCGACGAGCAGGCGCGGATCTTCCCCGAGGCGCACGCGCTCGAGGCGATGGGCGTCACCGGCTTCACCCTGCCCACGCTGTTCCGCTGGGTCCGCTCCGACCTCGGGCGGGCGCACACGCTGCACCCGTTCCGCAAGGGCCACTTCCTCGGCAGCGGCCAGGGGGACATGGTCCTCGCCGAGGCCGGCCTCGACGGCGAGAGCCAGGCGAAGGCGATCCGGGCCTACGTGGAGGCGCGCGCCGGCGCGGCATGAGCCCGGGCGGGCCCCGATGGCCGGGGGTCGCGCGCACGGCCGTCCTGGCCGTGAGCGCGCTCCTCCTCGCCCGGGGCGTCAGCGCGCCGTTCCTCGGCTGGCACGAGCTGAACAGCGCGATGTACTCGCAGTTCGCACGGAACCACATCCAGTACGGGCTCGCCTGCACGAAGCTCTACTGCACGTGGGGCGACACCGCGACGCCGCCGGCGACACCCGAGCGCTACCTGAACCACCCGCCCCTCATCGCCCTGTGGACGGCGGTGCCCCTCGTCGTCTTCGGCGACCACGAGTGGGCCGCGCGGCTCGTCCCCATCGCCGCCTCCCTCGGCAGCCTCGCCTTTCTCATGAGGATCCTCGGGAGGCTGGGAGGGCCGCTCCTGGGCACGCTCGCCGGCTTCTTCTTCGCGACGCTGCCGCTCACGATCTACTTCGGCCGCATGATCGACCACGTCGCCCCCGTCCAGTTCTTCTCCCTCCTCATGCTGGACGGGTACCTGGAGTGGGCCCGGGTCTACCCCGGCGAGGGACGGCCTCGGCTCGGGGCGCTGCGCTACGCCACCGGGGCGGTCCTCGGGATCGGGACGGGGTGGGGAGCCGTCCTGGCCGCCGCTCTCCTGTGCGCCTGGCACGCCCTGCGGGTCGCGCGGGGTTCCGGTGATGCACGGCTGCTCGGAGGCCTCGTCGCCGCACCGGCGGCGAGCCTCGCCGCCGTCGTCCTCCACATCCTCGCCGGCTGCGGCTGGGACCTCGGGATGCTCCGGGACCTCTTCCTCGGGCACGGCCTCGGCGGGGAGGGCGGCGCCCAGCCCTGGCCGGCGTGGATCGCCGCCCAGTGGCTCCACTTCAGGCGGAACTTCACCCTGCCGGGTGCCCTGGCCGCCCTCGGCGCCGCCACGGTGCTCGCGACCGCGCTCGGGTCGCTTCGGCCGGACCCGCCATGGGCCCGCTTCCCCCTGCGCGGCGACCTCGCGGCGGCGGTCGGGCTGAGCGGGCTGCACGGCCTTCTCTACGTCCTCCTCTTCAAGAACGCCGCCTGGCACCACGACTACTGGCAGTTCTTCCTCGGGCCCTTCGTGGCCGCGAGCATGGCCGCCTTCGCCGCCACGGCGGCCGAGGCCGCGGCGGTGCGCGGCCCCCGCCTGGCCGGCGCCGTGCTGGCCTTCCTCCTGCTGCTACCGTCCCCGTGGCTCGTGGCGTCGCTCGGGTTCTACGCGGCCCAGCGCCAGCCCAACGCCGACTACGCAATGGCCCTCATCCGCCTGCGCGAGCTCGTCCCCCCGCGCGTCCCGGTCTGGACCTCGCGCCGCCCCCGGACCGCGAGCGAGACCCTGGGAGGCTACACCCGCACCTGGCCGAACCCCGTCGTCGCCTACTACGCCGACCGGCCCCTCCTGTTCTCGCGCGACGCCGCCGAGGTCGAGGCCAACCGGCCCGGGTGCGCGGCCTACCTCCTGACCCCGAACCGCGAGCCGTGGGCCCGCGACCTCGACGACGCGCTCGCCCGGTCCCACGAGAGGCTACCCGCGGGAGAGGGTCACGTGATATTCCTCCTTCGGAGGTAGCGGCGTGATCGACGATGTCCGGCGGATGATGGACCGTGAGCTCGAGGCGTTCGCGCGCGAGGTCGAGCTCTTCCCCGACGACGAGAGCCTCTGGCGGACCCTGCCGGGGGTGACGAACTCCGCGGGGAACCTCGCTCTCCACGTCTGCGGCAACCTGCGGCACTTCGTCGGGGCCGTCCTCGGCGGCACCGGCTACGTCCGCGACCGGCCCGCCGAGTTCGCCACGCGGGCGGGGCGGCGGGGAGACGTCGCGCGGCAGCTGCGCGAGACGGCCGAGGTCGTAGCCGGTGCCCTCGCCCGCGCGCCGGAGAGCGCCCTCGCCGCCCCCTACCCCGAGCCCCACGACGGGGTGCAGCTGCCGTGCGGGCGCTTCCTGGTGCACCTGTGCGTGCACCTGGCCTTCCACCTGGGGCAGGCCGGGTACCTGCGGAGGGCCCTCACCGGCGACGCCCGCACGAGCGGTGCCATCTCCCTGAAGGCCCTCGCGGGCAGCTGACGTGGACGACCTGTCGATCCGCCCTCTCGCGACGCGAGCCGAGGCCGAGGGCTGTGCGCGGATGCTGGCGGGGACGGAGCCGTGGATCACCCTCCGGCGGGACTACGACGCGTGCCTGCGCGTCGTCCTGGACGAGACGCGGGAGCGGTACGTGGCGCGGCGGGCCGACCGGCTCGTCGGCCTCCTCATCCTGAACCTGAAGGGCTCCTTCGTCGGCTACATCCAGACCGTCTGCGCCGCCCCCGAGGCGCGGGGGACGGGGGTGGGCACCGCGCTCGTCGCCTTCGCCGAGGAGCGCATCTTCCGCGAGCACCGCAACGTCTTCATCTGCGTGTCGGACTTCAACCACGGGGCGCGGCGGCTCTACGAGCGGCTCGGCTTCCGCCTCGTGGGCGAGCTCCACGACTACGTCGTGGAGGGTCACTCCGAGCTGCTGCTGCGCAAGACGCGGGGGCCGCTCACGCCCTGACGCTACGCGCCGAGGTCCATCGTGTAGCAGACCGCGGTCCCCTCGAGGGCCACGACCCCGTCCTGGCGGCGAACGCTCGTGGCGAGCTTCGTGACCGGCTTGTCCTCCCTGACCTCGAGGACCTCGACCACCCCCGTGATCGTGTCGCCGGGCCGGACCGGCGCCGTAAACTTCCAGTCGACGTGGAGGAACACCGTCCCCGGGCCGGGCAGGTCCTCGGCCACGACCGCATTGAGGATCGCGCTCGTCACCCCTCCCTGGACCACGATCTCGCCGAATCGGGATGCCCGCGCCGCGCCCTCGTCGTAGTGAAGCGGGTTGCGGTCGCCGCTCATCTCGGTGAAGAGGGCGATGTCCTCGCGTCGGACGACCCGCGAGCGCTCCGCCCTCTGCCCCACCCGCGGCCTCTCCCGGCCCCGACCCGCCGTGTCCGCCATCGTCGTCCTCCTTCCACGGTGCCCCGGGGTCCTCACGCGGTCCGCCGCTCGAGCTCCGCCTGCGGCTCGCCGAGGGCGACGAGAGCGGACACTTCCCTCTTCATCTCGTCGCTCAGCGACTGGTGCAGGCCCTTCAGCTCGGCATTGTCCCAATGGATCGAGGCGATCCGGTCGGTCACGTCGAAGAGCCGGGTGGAGAGCCCGTCCCGCGCGGCCTCGTAGCCGGCCAGCGCCTCCTCTCCGCCCTGCTCCACCGCACGGGCGAGGAGCTCCGCGTCGCGGAGCGCGTCGCTGATGCCGTGCGCGGTGATCGGGTCCTTGAAGTACGCGGCGTCGCCCACGAGGGCCCAACCCGGGCCCCAGGGCCGTCGGAGGTACCCGGGGTGGCCGGGGAAGCCGTGGAGCGAGCCGACGAGCCGCGCCCCGGGGAGGCGCTCCGCGAGCCCGGGCGCGGCCTCCGAGAGGATCCGTCGATAGGCGCCCGGCACATCGCCGCGCACCTCCGCGGCGAAGCGGAGCGAGGACGCGGCCGCGAAGAGCAGGACCTCGCCACCGTTCGTGGGGATGGCACCGGCGGCCGCCTCGCGGCCCCAGTGCCAGTGGTAGCCCTCCACCGGCAGGCCGGACCAGTACCCGTAGATGCTGAAAGCGGCGTGCCGGCCCCGGCAGGTGACGGGCGCGGCGACGAGGGAGGCCACCGCCGAGCGGAGGCCGTCGGCTCCGATCACGAGGTCGGCTCCGATGGCCCGGGCCCGATCCTCCGTGTCCCTCAAGACGACGCCCTCCACTCGCCCGGAGTGGCCTCGAACCAGGTCGACGAGCCGGACGTGGTGGCGCACCTCGGCCCCCGCCTCGACGGCCGCGTCCACGAGCACCCGGTCCAGCACCGTGCGACGGGGGGCGAAGAGGGCGGGGACCCCGTCCCGGGGCTTGATGGGGATGTCGATCGTCTCGTCTTCGTAGTGGAAGACGGTCCGGCTCACGCGGGGCGTGCCCTCTCTCTCGATTCGGTCGAGCAGCCCCCACCGGGCGAGCTGGAGCACGCCGGCCCGCATCAGGGCGTGGGTCGAGAGCGTGTCGGCGCCGTAGGCACCGCGGTCCACGGCGAGAACGCGCCGCCCCCGCCGGGCCAGGAGCATCGCCACGGCCGCGCCCGCGGCTCGCGCGCCCACGACGACGGCGTCGTACCGGTCGTCCACCTGGTCCAGCCCGATCATCGTCTCCCCCTCTTCTCCGCCCTCACGCCGCCCGCCGCAGGTGCGCGGCGAGGTGGGCGGTCAGCTCCATGGCGTCGCCACCCACGCCGTCGATGAAGCTCGACTTGCGACGCCGCAGGAAGTAGAGCCCGATCGCGTAGAGGCCGGGGAAGGCCGTGACGCCGCCTTCGTGCCGGATCTCCCCCTGCGCGTCCAGGACCGGCACATTCAGCCAGGGGTAGAGCCGGCGGAAGCCGGTCGCCCACACCACGGCCCTGATCCCCTCGGCGCCGAGGTCGATCCGGGTCGGAGCCTCCGCCGGCCAGAGGAAGGGGCGGAAGGGCTCGGGCGGGCCCACCTCGGCGTCGAGCCCGGTGCGGGCGGCGAAGATGTCGATCCGCTGGACGAGGCGCGCGAGCCGGGAGTCGGCGGCGGCGGTGTACGCCACGAGGTCGTCGGCGAAGGAGACGCGCGACCCCTCGGCGTCGACCAGGCGCCCGACGAGCCGGACCCCGCGCGCCTCGAGGGTCGGGAGGTCGAGGGTCGCGCGGTCGGGCCGGCCCACGAGCTGGAGCGACGGCTGGGCTCGGGAGACCGCGAGGTCGAACACCCCGTCGGCCGTCTCGTCGAAGGTCCCCATCGCGTCGAGCCACCACAGGATGTCGCGTCCCCGGTAGACGCGGGGCAGCCGCGTGTGGCGGCCCACGGCGAGGGTGACCGGCACGGCCCGAGGCGTGGATCTCGTCCGCGAGCTGGACGCCCGTGGCCGAGGCCCCCACCACGAGGACACCGCCCTCGGGCAGCTGGCCGGGATTCCGGTAGCGGCTCGGGACCACCTGGACGACGGCCGGGTCGAGCCGGCGAGCCACCCCGGGGACGAACGGCGTGTCGCAGTACCCGGTGGCGATGACGGCGCTCGGCGCCTCCCACGCGCCACGGTCCGTGGTGACCCGGTACCCGCCCCCGGCTCGCTCGAGCTCGAGGACGGTCGTGCCGTCCTCGACGGGCGCCTGGAAGGAACGAGCGTAACGATCGAGATAGCCGACCACCTCGGCCACGCCCATGTAACCGTGGGGGTCGGCGCCGTCGTATCGGAAGCCGGGGAGCCGGCTCTGCCAGTTCGGCGTGAGGAGCCGGAGCGAGTCCCAGCTCGTGCTGCGCCAGCGTTCGGCCACACGGCCCCGCTCGAGGACGACGTGATCGACACCGGCGTCGGTGAGGCAGTGGCTCATCGCGAGCCCCGCCTGCCCCCCGCCGATCACGACCGCCTCCGTACGCCGCATGTGCCTTGCTCCCCTTTCCTCACGATTCACGACTCGCCCGACCCGATCGCCGGCGGCCGGCCGCTCGCCTCGCGGAGAGGGCCGGCCGCCGGCGATCGCGGTCAGGCCGCATTCACCGCGACCTCGACCGGCACGCCGTTGGTGAGCACGTCGAACACCGCCGAGCGCGCCCGGGACTGCTCGACGATCTCGCGGAGCTTGTCGGCCGGGGCGTCGCCCTTGATGTCGAACGTGGCCCGGATCTTCTGGTAGCCGTTCCGGACCTCGTTCGACAGCCCGAGGATCCCCAGGAGGTTGATGTCGCCCTCGATCCTCGAGGTGACCTCGGTGAGGGTCACGCCGCGGGCGGCGGCGATGTTGGCGATGCCGGCGGTGATGCACGCCGCCAGCCCGTGCAGCAGGAACTCGACCGGGGTCGGTCCCTCGTCCGTCCCGACGAGGACGGCGTGGTGGTCGGCGTCGTACTCGAACACGCGCTTGTGCTCGTGCTGGCCGCCCGCGCCGGTGAACGCCTCCATCCGGCTCCGGCTATTCGTCCCCTTGACCCAGCGGTTCGACACGCGGAACTGGAACTTCGCCAGCTCCGGCTGTCCCTTGATCGCGTCGAGCGTCGCGAAGAGCGTCGGGGTGTCGACGCCGTTGCGGGGTCCGCGATCCATCCTGGTCTTGGTTGCGTGCATGTTTCGTCTCTCCTCTCGTCGCCGGCCGGTCCTTCGTGGCCGGCTTTCGAAGACAAGAGACGACGCAGGCGTGTGAGCGACCGTGGGAGCGGCCGTGGAAACTCCGTGGGATCCGTAAGTCGTTGAGCTGACTACGCCGCAGGCGGGGGCTCGTGGACCGTGGCCGGCCAGGCCGCCTCGTAGGGCATCCCGAGCTGCTTCTGGGTCTGGCGGACCGACTCGGCGTCCGGCGCCGCGAAGATGCAGAGGCAGCGCCGGCCGTCCCCGGAAAGGAGGCTCCACACGATGCGGCAGCCCCACTCCTGGAGGCACCACGCCCCGCGGGCGGCCGCGTCGCGGATCGCCGCCTCGTCCAGCGCCTCGGTCAGGGTCCGCGCGACCACGACCGCGTCGCCGTCCGGCTCGGGGCCTTCGTGGCGGAGGGGCTGGGCGGCCCACGCCCTCTCGAACGGCACGCCGGCCTTCCCCTCGGCGAGTCGGACCGACTCGGCGTCGGGTGCCTCGTACAGGCAGACCATGCGCCGCCGGTCGCGGGAGAAGTAGGTCCTGACGAAGCGCACGTGGTGGGCCTCGAGGCACCAGGCGCCGCGGTCTTCGATCGCCTGGATGTCCTCGAAGGCGACCGGCTCCGCGAACGACCTCTCGACGACCACCGTGCTCATGGCCCCTCCTCCCCGCGGGCGGCGGAGAGCCCGCCACCGAGCAGGTCGGCGAGCTCGCGGCGCGCGAGATCCGCCGCTCCGGGCGCCGCCCTCGAGCGCAGCGCCTCGAGCAGCCGTTCCGCCTCCTCGTCGTCGGCGAGCTCGCGACAGGCCCGCGCCAGCGTCACCCCGGCGAGAAGCGTCTCGGTGGGCCGGGCGAGGGCCTGCGCCGCGCCCCGAGCCTCCTCCGCCCGCCTCCGGGCCGGCAGAGGCCGGCCACGCCCGAGGTCCAGCCGCGCCGCCCGCGTGAGCGTGTACGCGAGCCGGAGCTTGGCGTCGGCGGCCCGCAGCTCCTCGAGGGCCGAATCGAGATCGGCCTCCGCCCCGGGCTCGCCCAGCGCGTGCCGGGAGAGCGCCAGGAGGGCGCGGGCGAACGGGGCCTCGCTGCCCTCGCGGAGCTTCTCCCCGAGGGTGTCGAGCTCGACGGCGAGGCGCCGGGCCTCGGTCCACGCCCCCTGCTCCTGGCGCAGGGCGACGAGGTGCTCGAGGGCCTGGAACTCGCCCATGGCGTCGCCCGCCCGGCGCGCCTCGAGCCGGGCCTGCTCGAAGAGCTCGGCCGCCTCCTCGAGGCGGCCCTGATGCTGCCGCAGCATGCCCTGGGCATCGGCGATCGCCGACGGGCGCAGCCCCGCGCGCGACGAGCGCGCGCTCGCCTCGAGCGCGAGCGCCTCCGCGCGCGGCAGGTCCCGCTCGAGCAGGACCAGGCAGCGTGCCGCCTCGGCCATCGCGACGACCTGCGCCTTCTCGTCGCCGGCCCGGCTCACGACCTCCGCCCGCATCATGTGGCGCTGGGCGTCGGAGAGGTCGCCCTCCTCCCACCGAAGGTAGGACAGCATGTGGAAGCCGAGGCGGGCGTGCTCGGTGTCGCCCTGGCCGAGGGCGCGCTCGGCGAGGGTCTCGAGCTCGGTTGCGGCGGCCCCGACCTCCCGCGGGCGGCGCGCCTGGAGCTCCACCTGCAGCAGCTCCAGGAGGAGGCCGGTGCGGTCGGGCTCCGTCACGTCGGCCGCGTGCCGGCGCCCGCGCCGTGCCGCCGCCCAGGCCTCCGCGTTCGCGAACTGGCGCAGGTATAGCCGGCCGGCGCTCACGCACGCCCGCGCGGCGAGGGCACTCTCCCCGGCGAGCGCGGCGTGGTGGGCGAGATCCGCGGCCACCGCTTCCGCCGCCGGCGCCCGGCCGAGCCGTTCCGCGACGCGCAGGTGCATCAGGCGGCGGCGGGGCAACGAGATCTCCGAGTAGACCGCCCGGCGGATCACCTCGTGGGTGAACTCGTAGCGGCCGCGCCCCTCGCCGGCCCCGGGGCTCTCGGCGCGCAGGAGGGCGTGCCGCTCGAGCAGCTCGAGCGCGAGCAGAAGCCGGTCGAGGTCGACAGCCATCAGCTCACCCAGGCGAAGGGCGTCGAACCCGCGCCCGAGCACGGCGGCCCAGCGCAGGACGTCCCCCGCCTCCGACGGCAGGCGCTCCACGCGGTGCCGGATGAGCTCCGTGAGCGAGAAGGGGAGCCGGCCCTCGCGATCCCCGGCCGAGCGCGCCACCTCGAGAGCCAGGAAGGGGTTTCCCCCGCTCTCGGCGAACACGGCCTCCGCGTCGATCCCGGGGAAGGCCGCCCGGAGAAGCTCCCGGGTCTGGTCGCGTCCCAGTGGAGCGAGGGGGACCTCCGCGAGGAGCCCCAGCTCGGCCAGGCTGCGCAGCGTGCGCTTCGCTGTCTCGTTGTCGTGGAGCTCACCGGCGCGCGCGCTGAGGGCGACGAGCAGCGGGCGGTGGAGGCTCATGCGAGCCACGTAGTGGAGGAGCTCGGCCGAGGCCGCGTCGAGCCAGTGCACGTCGTCGAGGGTGAGGAGGACGGGCGGTGCCGAGGCGGCTCGCTCGGACAGGAGCTCCACCACCGCCCCGAACAGCCGGTCCCGGCTCCTCGGCGCGTCGTCCTCGCGGGCGAGCTCGGGCAGGAGGGCCTGGAGGTCGCCGGCCAGCGCGGCGCCCACCACGCCCGGCGGCAGCTGCCGGAGGGCGTCGATCCACGGCCCGAACGGCCGTCCCGACTCGGCCTCGAACGCCCGGCCTTCGAGCACGGTGCCTCCCCGTGCGCGCGCGACGTCGCGCAGCTCCGCGAGGAGGCTGGACTTGCCGAGCCCGGGCTCTCCGGTCAGCAGCAGCGCGCGGGCGGTGCGGTGCCGAAGGGACTCCTCGAGCGCCTCGAGGAGGCGCCGCCGCTCGACCTCGCGGCCGACGAGCGCGGACCCGACGGGCGACGGGGGAGGTACGGCGGGCTCGACCTCGCGCCGCGTCGCGAGGGGATGGATCTCTCGCGTCCCCCGCCACGCCGCCTCGAGCTCCCCGGACTCCGGCCGGCCGAGCTCTTTCAGCAGCCGGCCGGCCGCCTCGTACTGCTGCTCGGCCTCGCGCCGGCGGCCGGTGGCCGCGAGCACCCGCAAGAGCCCGGCCCGGGCCGACTCGTCGAGCGGGTCGACGGCGGCGAGAGCGCGCGCGTGGGGCAGCGCCGCCTCGGGGTCAGCCGCCAGGCGCTCGACCAGGGCGCGCAGGAGCGTCCCGTGGAGCGTGCGCGCCTCCTCTCTCTCCGCCACGCACCAGGCCTCGAAGTCGAGGAAGTCGCCGAGGTCGAGCCCTTCCAGGAGCTCCCCGCGGAACTCCGACGCGAGCGAGCGCAGCTCGCCGAGAGGCGCCCGGTCGAGGCCGGCCGCGCAGCGCCGCCGGAGGTCCAGGATGTCGATCCAGGCACCCCCGGCCTCGAAGGCGACGCTGTCGCGGGGGGCCCGGATGCGCGGCCGGCCGGGCTCGTCCACGATCGCCCGCAGCCGGCTGAGGCTCCAGCGGAGCGCGCCCCGGGGGTCGTCGGTCACGTCCCACAGGAGGCTGCACAGCCGCTCACGGCGGTGGGGGCGGCCGGTCAGGGCGAGGTAGGCGAGCAGGCCGCGCGTCTTCTTGGAGGGGGGCAGCTCGAGGCGCTCGCCCGCCCCGGAAGACCTCCATCTCCCCCAGGAAACGAAGCTGGAGCGTCGCCTCTCTCCGACACCTCTCCCCCTTGCCCCCCCGCCGCGGGGATCTCGCCGGCCTCGAGCTCAGTGGAACCTCGACATTCTCCGGCAGGTGGCGCCTCGGATCAAGGTTGAAAACGATTTTCATGATTGGTCCACCCTTTCCCCGCGCGGTCCCACGGTGACGCCCGGAGAGCACCGAGCGGCTACCAGCTGAAGAAGAGCGTGAGCCGCGGCACGACGTCGTCGCCGGGCGTCGTGCCGTCCGTCGCCTCGTCGTAGACGGCCACCTCGACGTTCGGGACCAGGTGGACTCCCTTCGCGAGGGTCACGTCCACGGCCGCGTAGCCGAACACGTTGGCCGCGTTGCCGGAGAAAGGCATGTAGTCGGTCGTCTCCCCGTTCGGGATCGGGTCGAAGTTGCGGTCCACGCGGCCCACGAGCGACACCCGCGGGGAGACCGCGACCGCCGCGAACGCGGAGAGGAAGTCGAGCGAGAGGTCCTCGCCCGCCCCTCCCGCCTCGCGGCGCTGCTGGTGCCCGTACTGCAGCGACGCCCGCCACCCCTTCTCCTGCCAACCGAGGAGGGCCGCGAGCGTCGAGAAGTCCCGGTCGTCCGGGCGGTCCTGCCAGTCGGCGTAGGCCTCGAGGACCAGGCCGCTCGCGAAGCGGTGCGACAGCTCGCCCCGCACCGCCTTGCTCGCGTCCGTCTCGGATCCCGTCCCGGACCCGTTGCCGAACTGGAGGCTGTAGCTCGTGCGCCGGTCCTTTCCGAGGCCCCCCTGCAGCAGGACGCCCGTGTCGCGCGAGCTGTCCCAGCGGTAGAGGTCGATGGGGCTCTTCTCGATCTGGCGGTAGCCCTGGAAGCCGTCCACGAAGTCGATGTTCGCCGTGGGGGCGAGACCAACGGTGAGAGCGTGCGCGCCGAAGGTCCACTTCAGCCAGGCGTCCTTGAGGTAGGGCGTGTTGACGCCGGTGGACTTGAAGTCGCCCTTGCTGTTCACCTCCAGCCGGACGCGCACCGAGAGCGACTTCGACAGCGTGTGGTCGTAGGTGAAGTACAGCCGGCGGATCCAGAAGCCGTTCTGGTCCACGAGCTCGTCGCGGTGGTTCTGCGCCACGTAGTAGTAGTCGCCGAACACGAGACCGCCGAGCTTGAACGCAGGAGCTGCCTCCTCGGCCTTCGGCGCGGGCGGAGGGGGCGGGCTCGTCTGCGCCATCGCCGGGGGGACCATCGCCGGGAGCAGGAGAAGGGCCAGGCGGAGGGCGGTCAGCGCGCGGGGGGCGAGCATGGCGCGCGCAGTATGCCAGAGGGCGGGCCCACGGCTCACCGTCGCCGGCCGGCCACCGCCAGCGAGATCCCGCCCAGGATCAGGAGGCCCGCGACGAGGAGCCGCGGCGAGAACCGCTCTCCCAGCAGGAGGACGCCGCCGGCGGCGGCGAGGGGAGGTACCGAGAGCTGGACGAGGGCCGCCCGGGTGGCGGTGAGCCCCCGCAGCGCCGCGTACCACGCCGCGTAGCCGAGGCCCGAGGCCACCGCCCCGGAGGCGAGCGCGAGACCGACCCCGGCCGGAGAGACGTGCGCCGCGCCGGCGGAGACGGCGATCAGGCTCGCCCCGAGCGACAAGGGGACGGCGCGGGCGAAGCCCGCGGCGTTGAGAGCGACCGCGTCGGCGCTGCCCCGTCCCCGAAGCGAGTAGACACCCCAGGCCGCCCCCGCCCCGAGCATGAGGGCGGCCCCGGCGGGGTCGGGCCGCGCGAGCCCGGGCCGCGTGAGCAGCACGAGGCCGGCGATCGAGAGGGCGTGCCCCGCCCACTCGAGGGCCCGCGGCCTCTCGCCGGATCGCAGGCCGGCGCCGATCATCGTCAGCTGCACGGCGGCGAAGAGCAGCAGCGCTCCCGCCCCGGCCGGGATGCGGAGGTAGGCGAGGGAGAAGCCGATGGCGTAGGCAAAGAGGGCGGCCGCCGAGCCCCACGCGAAGCCTCCCCGGGGGCCGGCGCTCCCCCGGGCGCGGGCGAGCAGGCCGAGGGCGAGGGCACCCCCGGCCAGGCGCAGCGTCGTGAAGCTGGCCGCGTCCGCGTGGCCGCCGCCGAGGGCGGCCCGGCAGAGGAGCGAGTTCGCGGCGAAGGCCACCATCGCCGCCGCGGTGAGGCCGGCCGTCTCCCAGCCCGCCCCGGGATCGTCGCGAGCGCTCACTCCCCCGCCGCGGGCGCAGGGTACAGCCGGTCGAACTCGGGGTCGCCGTGGACGATCGCGAGGTCGGGGTCGCGCCGGGCCCAGGTCGCGTCGTTCCAGCCGGCGTCCCTGGCCTTGCGCAGGGCGTCGAGCGTCTCGGCCTTCTTGCCGAGCTGGCCGAAGACGCAGGCCACGTTGTACATGACCATCGCGTCGTTCGCTCGGAGCGCCATGGCCAGGCTGGCCTCGCGCGCCGCGTCGTCCACGCGCTGCACGTGCGCGTAATCCGTGGCCAGCAGCGTCCGGCCCCGCGCGTCCTCGGGGAACTTCCGCAGGTGCACCTCCAGCACCTGGATCCGTTGCAGCACCGCGTTGCGGAGGGCCTCCTTCTTCCCGAGGGCGCCGAGGGCGTTGTGGATCGGCACGTAGATGTTGTAGTCCTCCCCGGACGCGGCGACGGCCGCCTCGGCGAGATCGACGACCTCCTGGTACAGGCCGGCGGCGAACAGGGCCCGGCCCAGGAGGTAGTAGGCGCCTTCGGCGTCGGCCTTGCGGCCGATGGCCTGGCGCACGCGAACCACCGCCTCGGCGTACTTGCCCTCGGCGTAGAGGATCCAGGCCTCGGCGACCTGGATGTCGGGCGAGTCGCTGCCGAGGGTGCTCGCCTTCCGGCTCGCGGCCTTGGCCCGCTCGATCCACTGGGGCCCGCGGTCGAAGTGCTGGTTGTAGAGCGCGCACGAGTTCGCGATCGCGGCGTGGGCGAGGGCGAAGCGCGGGTCGAGCGACACCGCGTTCTCGAACATCTGGAGGGCGAACTCGAGGTCCTGGCGGGTCAGCCGGCGGGCGTAGCTCTTTCCGCGCAGGTACAGGTCGTAGGCCTGGAGGTTGTCGGTCGGGCGGGCGGCGAGCTCCTGCTGCTCCTGGGGCGAGAGGGTGACCCGCAGCGCCTCGGCGATCTTGCGGGCGATCTCGTCCTGGACCTCGAACACGTCGGCCATCTCGCGGTCGTAGCGCTCGGACCAGAGCGGGAAGTCGGTCTTCGCGTCCATGAGCTGCGTGTTGATCCGCAGTCGGTTCCCGGCGCGGCGCAGGCTGCCCCCCAGGACGAACGCGGCGCTGAGCTCGCGGCCCACCTGCTGGGGCGTCACCGGCTTGTCCCGGTACGGCAGGATCGTGGAACGGGGAAAGACCTTGAGGGTCTTGATCTTCGAGAGCTCGGTGATGATGTCCTCGGTGATCCCGTCCCGGAAGTACTCGTCCTCCTTCACCCCGGAGAGGTTCTCGAGGTAGAGCACCGCGACCGACTTCTCCGTGGGCCGGGCGGAGCCGCCGGGCCGCGAGTCGTGGAGCTCGGCCGCGCGCCGGCCTCCCGATTCGGTGTCCCGCTTCAGGCGCAGCAGCTCGGTCTTCAAGTCGGTGGCGGTCTGGTAGCGCAGGTTGCGGTCCTTCTCGAGCGCCCGCCCCAGGATGCGCCCGAGCTCGGCCGGCAGGGCGGGGTTCGCCTGGGCGATCGGCGGGGGGTCGCGGTTGAGGATCGCGTCGAAGACGACCGCCGAGGTCTCGCCCGGGAAGGGGAGCGTGCCGGCGGCCGCCTGGTAGAGGACCGTCCCCAGGGAGAAGATGTCGGTCCGGGCGTCCGTGAGCTGGCCGCGCGCCTGCTCCGGCGACATGTAGGACACGGTGCCCATCGTCGAGCCGGCGGTCGTCAGCTCGTTCGGCTGCACCGCCGTTGGCGCCTCGGAGTGCTCGGCACCCGCCCCCGGGCGCGCGCGTTCGATCTTGGCCAGGCCGAAGTCCAGGATCTTGGCCTGGCCCCGGGAGTTGACGAAGACGTTCGCGGGCTTGAGGTCGCGGTGCACGATCCCCTTGGCGTGCGCCGACTCGAGCGCGTCCGCGAGCTGGATCCCGAGGTCGAGAAGCGGCGCGATCTCGAAGGGCCCCTTCCGGACCCGCTCCGCGAGCGTTTCCCCCTCGAGCAGCTCCATCGCGATGAAGTGCTGCCCCTCGTGCTGGTCGATCTCGTGGACCGTGCAGATGCCGGGGTGGTTGAGGGCGGAAGCGGCGCGGGCCTCGCGCTGGAAGCGCTCCAGCGCGGCCGCGTCCTTCGCCATCTCCACGGGCAGGAACTTCAGCGCCACGTGACGGCCGAGCTTCGTGTCCTCGGCTTCGTAGACGACGCCCATGCCGCCGCTGCCCAGCTTGGCGGTGATGCGGTAGTGGGAGACGGTGTGGCCGATCATGGGTGCATCTCCGGGGCCTTCACTCCCCCGAGGCACTCGGGGGGTACAGCGCGTCGAACTCGGGGTCGCCGTGGAGGACCGTGAGGTCGGGGTCGCGGCGGGCCCACGTCGCGTCCTTCCAGCCCGCCTCCTTCGCCTTGCGCAGCGCGTCGAGCGCCTCGGGCTTGCGGCCCAGCTGCCCGAAGACGCAGGCCACGTTGTACAGCACCATCGCGTCGTTGGCGCGCAGGGCCATCGCCAGGCTGGCCTCGCGCAGGGCGTCGTCCACCTGCCCCACGTGGGTGAAGTCGTTGGCGAGCAGGGTGCGGCCCCGGGCGTCCTCGGGGACCTTCCTGAGGTGCGCCTCCAGCACCTGGATCCTCTGCAGGACCGCGTTGTGGAGCGCGTCCTTCTTGCCGAGCGACCCCAGCGCGTTGATGATCGGGACGTAGACGTTGTAGTCCTCGGGCGAGGACCCGATCGCCGCCTCCGTCATGTCGACGACGTCCTGGTACTTGCCGGCGGCGAACAGCGCCCGCCCCAGCAGGTAGTAGGCGCCCTCGGCGTCGGCCTTGCCCGCGATCGCCCCGCGCACGCTGCGGACCGCCTCGTCGTACTTCCCCTCGGCGTAGAGGATCCAGGCCTCCGCAACCTGGATCTCCGGCGAGTCGCCGCCCAGGATGCTCGCCTGCTGGCTCGCCGCCTTGGCCCGCTCGATCCAGACCGGGGTGCGCTCGAAGTGCTGGTTGTACTGGGCGCACGCGTTCGCGATCGCGGCGTGGGCGAGGGCGAAGCGCGCGTCGAGCGCCACCGCGTTCTCGAACATCTGCAGCGCGAACTCGAGGTCCTGACGGGTCAGGCGGCGGGCGTAGCTCTTGCCGCGCAGGTAGAGGTCGTAGGCCTGGAGGTTGTCGGTGGGCTTCACGGCGAGCGCCGCCTGCTCCTGCGGGGAGAGCTGCACCCGCAGCGCCGCCGCGATCTTCCGGGCGATCTCGTCCTGCACCTCGAAGACGTCGGCCATCTCGCGGTCGTAGCGCTCGGACCACAGGAGCGAGTCGTTCTGGGCGTCCACGAGCTGCGCGGTGATCCGCAGGCGGTTGCCGGCCCGCCGGATGCTGCCCGCCAGGACGAAGGCCGCCTTGAGCTGCTGCCCGACCTGGGCCGCGGTGACGGACTTGTCCCGGTAGGGCAGGACGGTGGGGCGGGAGAGGATCTTGAGGCCCTTGATCTTCGAAAGCTCCGTGATGATGTCCTCGGTGACGCCGTCGCGGAGGTACTCGTCCTCCTTCACCCCGGAGAGGTTCTCGAAGTAGAGAACCGCGATGGACTTCTCGGCGGCCCTCGCGGGGACGCCGGGCCGCGAGTCCGAGAGCTCCGCCGCACGCCGCCCGCCGGAGTCCGTGTCGCGCTTGAGGCGCAGGAGGTCGGTCTTGAGGTCGGTGGCGGTCTGGTAGCGCAGGCCCCGGTCCTTCTCGAGGGCCTTGCCCAGGATGCGGTTAAGCTCAGGCGGCAGGGCCGGGTTCGCCTGGGCGATCGGCGGGGGCTCGCGGTTGAGGATGGCCTCGTAGACGACCGCGGAGGTGTCACCCTGGAACGGCAGCGTCCCGGTCGCGGCCTGGTAGAGGACCGTCCCCAGCGAGAAGAGGTCGGTGCGGGCGTCCGTCACTTGGCCCCGCGCCTGCTCGGGCGACATGTAGGACACGGTGCCCATCGTGGTGCCGGCGGTGGTCAGCTCGTTGGGCTGGATCGCGGTGGGGGCCTCGGAGTGCTCCGCGCCGCCCGCCGGCTGCGCCCGCTCGATCTTCGCGAGGCCGAAGTCCAGGATCTTGGCCTGGCCGCGGGAGTTGACGAAGACGTTGGCCGGCTTGAGGTCGCGGTGGACGATGCCCTTGGCGTGCGCGGACTCGAGCGCGTCCGCGATCTGGATCCCGAGGTCGAGAAGCGGCGCCACGTCGAGGGGCCCGCGGCGGACCCGCTCCCCCAGCGTCTCCCCCTCGAGCAGTTCCATCGCGATGAAGTGCTCCCCCTCGTGCTGGTCGATCTCGTAGACCGTGCAGATCCCGGGGTGGTTGAGAGCGGAGGCGGCGCGGGCCTCGCGCTGGAAGCGCTCGAGCGAGGCCTTGTCCTGCGCCATGTCCGCGGGCAGGAACTTGAGCGCGACGTGACGGCCGAGCTTCGTGTCCTCCGCCTCGTACACGACCCCCATGCCCCCGCTGCCCAGCTTCGAGGTGATGCGGTAGTGGGAAACCGTCTCGCCGATCATGAACTCGACTCCTTGCCACTGACTCCACCGTCGGGGTAGAGCTTCTCGAACTCCGGCTCGCCGTGGAGGATCTCGAGGTCGGGGTCGCGCCGCGCCCAGTCGGGGTCGCGGAAGCCGGCATCCCAGGCCTTGTGGATCGCGCCGAGAGCCTCGGCCTTCTTGCCGAGCTGGCAGAAGACGCAGGCCGCGTTGTAGAGGACGATCGCCTCGTTGGGGCGCAGCGAGATGGCGAGGCTCGCCTCGCGCTCGGCCGCGTCCACGAGGCCGAGGCTCGCGTAGTCCCCGGCGAGGAGGGTGCGGGCGCGTGCGTCCTCCGGCACCGTCTTGATGTGCGCCTCGAGGGCCTGGATCTCGCGCTGCCGCATCTTGTCGAGGGCGTCCGTCTTGCCGATCGCGCCGAGGGCGTTCGTGATCGGCACGTAGACGTTGTAGTCCCCGCCGCTCGCCTCGAGGGCGGCGTCGCCGAGGCGAGCCACCTCCTGGTACTGGCCAGAGGCGAAGAGCGCGCGCAGGAGGAGGTAGTAGGCGCCCTCGGTGTCGGCCTTGCGCTCGATCACCTGCCGCACCAGCGACACCGCCTGCTCGTACTGGCCCTCGGCGTACAGGATCCAGCCCTCGGCCACCAGCACCTCGGGCAGGTCCCGCCGCAGCGCGCTCGCCTTCTGCGTGGCCGACACCGCGCGGCCGATCCAGCCCTGCGCCCGCTCGTAGTGGTAGTGGAACTGGGCGCAGACGTTGGCGATCGCGGCGTGGGCGAGGGCGAAGGCCGGGTCGAGGCCCACCGCGTTCTCGAACATCTGGAGCGCGAACTCGAGGTCCTGGCGGGTGAGGCGGCGGGCGAAGCTCTTGCCCCGAAGGTACAGGTCGTAGGCCTGCAGGCTCTCCGTCGGCTTCTTGCCGATCGCCTCCTGCTCCTGCGGGGAGAGCTGCACCCGCAGCGCCTCCGCGATCTTGCGGGCGATCTCGTCCTGCACCTCGAAGACGTCGGCCATCTCGCGGTCGTAGCGCTCGGACCACAGCGGGAAGTCGGTCTGGGTGTCCACGAGCTGGGTGGTGATGCGCAGCCGCTGGCCGGCGCGGCGCAGGGTGCCGGTCAGCACGCAGGAGGCTTTGAGCTGCTGGCCGATCTGGACGGGGGTCACCGGCTTGTCGCGATAGGCCAGCACCGTCGGGCGGGAGAAGATCTTGAGGCCCCTGATCTTCGACAGCTCCGTGATGATGTCCTCGGTGACCCCGTCCCGCAGGTACTCGTCCTCCTTCACCCCGGAGAGGTTCTCGAAGTAGAGGACGGCCACGGACCGCTCGGCCGCCTTCACCGGCCCGCTGTGGCCCTCGCCGTGCTCCGCCGCGCGCCGCCCGCCGGACTCCGTGTCCCGCTTGAGACGCAGCAGGTCGGTCTTGAGGTCGGTGGCGGTCTGGTAGCGGAGGTTCCGGTCCTTCTCGAGCGCCTTCGACAGGACGCGGCCGAGCTCGGGGGGCAGCGACGGGTTGAGCTGGGCGAGGGGCGCAGGCTCACGGTTGAGGATCGCGTCGAAGACGACGGCCGAGGTGTCGCCCTGGAACGGGAGCACCCCCGTCGCCATCTGGTAAAGCACCGTCCCCAGCGAGAACAGGTCGGTCCGGGAGTCCGTGAGCTGGCCACGCGCCTGCTCGGGAGACATGTAGGACACTGTCCCCATGGCGGTGCCCGCCTGGGTCAGCTCGCTCGGCTGCACCGCGGTCGGCGCCTCCGAGCCCTCCGCGCCGGGGGCGGGCCGGGCCCGCTCGATCTTGGCAAGGCCGAAGTCGAGCACCTTCGCCTGTCCCCGCGGGGTCACGAAGATATTGGCGGGCTTGAGGTCGCGGTGGACGATGCCCTTCGCGTGCGCGGACTCGAGCGCGTCCGCGATCTGGGTGCCGAGGTCGAGGAGTGCCCCGAGCTCGACCGGCCCCTTCCGGATCCGCTCCGCGAGGGCCTCCCCCTCCAGCAGCTCCATCGCGATGTAGTGCTGCCCCTCGCTCTGGCCGATGTCGTACACCGTGCAGATGCCGGGGTGGTTGAGGGCGGAGGCCGCCTTGGCCTCGCGCTGGAAGCGCTCGAGCGAGGAGGGCTCGGCGGCGAGCTCGGCGGTCAGGAACTTGAGGGCCACGTGGCGGCCGAGCCGCGTGTCCTCCGCCTCGTAGACGACGCCCATCCCTCCGCTGCCCAGCTTCGAGGTGACCCGGTAGTGGGAGACGGTCTGGCCGATCATCGGCCGGCCTCCCCAGCGCTCGCGGGGTACAGCCGCTCGAACTCGGGCTCGCCGCGGAGGAGCGCGAGGTCGGGATCGCGGCGAGCCCAGGCGGCGTCCCGGAAGCCGGCCTCCCAGGCCTTGTGCAGGGCCGAAAGCGCCTCCGGCTTCCTTCCCAGCTGGCAGAATACGCAGGCGGCGTTGTACATGACCGTGGCCTCGTTCGGACGGAGGGCCATCGCCAGCTGCGCTTCGCGGACGGCGTCGTCCGTGCGGCCGAGCCGCGCGTAGTCGGTGGCGAGCAGGGTGCGGCCGCGCGCGTCCTCGGGGACCCTCTGGATGTGGAGCTCGAGCACCTGGATCCTCTGCTGGACGACGTTGCGGAGCGCCTCCGTCTTTCCCAGCGCCCCGAGCGCGTTCACGATCGGGACGAAGGTGTTGTAGTCCTCCCCGGCCGCGGCCACCGCGGCCTCGGACATGTCGGCGATCTCCTGGTAGCGCCCCGCCGAGAAGAGCGTCCGCCCGAGCAGGAAGTAGGCCCCTTCCGTGTCGGGGCGCCGCTCGACCACCTGCCGCACGAGGGACGCGGCCCGGTCGTACTGTCCCTCCGCGTACAGGATCCAGGCCTCGGCCACGAGCACCTCGGGCACGTCGCGGCGCAGGGCGCTCGCCGTTCGGGCCGCCGCCACCGCGCGCTCGATCCAGACCGCCGCGCGCTCGTGCCGGTAGTAGTACTGCGCGCAAGCGTTGCCGATGGCGGCGTGGGCGAGCGCGAAGGCGGGGTCGAGAGCCACCGCCTTCTCGAACATCTGCAGCGCGAACTCCATGTCCTGCCGGGTGAAGCGCCGCGCGAAGCTCTTGCCCCGCAGGTACATGTCGTAGGCCTGGAGGTTGTCCGTCGGCTTCGCCGCGAGCTCCTGCTCCTCCTGCGGCGACAGCTGCACGCGCAGCGCCTCCGCGATCTTCCGCGCGATCTCGTCCTGCACCTCGAACACGTCGGCCATCTCGCGGTCGTAGCGCTCGGACCACAGCGGGAAGTCGGTCTGGGTGTCCACGAGCTGGGTCGTGATCCGCAGCCGCTGCCCCGCCCGGCGCAGCGTGCCGGTCAGCACGCACGAGGCCTTGAGCTGCTGGCCGATCTGCACCGGGGTCACCGGCTTGTCCCGGTATGCGAGCACGGTCGGCCGCGAGAAGATCTTGAGGCCCCTGATCTTCGACAGCTCGGTGATGATGTCCTCGGTCACCCCGTCGCGCAGGTACTCGTCTTCCTTCACCCCGGAGAGGTTCTCGAAGTAGAGCACCGCCACCGAGCGCTCGGCCGCCTTCCGGGCGCCGCTCTTCGAGTCGGCGAGGTCCGCCGCGCGGCGACCGCCCGAGTCGATGTCGCGCTTGAGCCGCAGCAGGTCGGTCTTGATCTCGGTCGCGGTCTGGTAGCGGAAGTTCCGGTCCTTCTCGAGGGCCTTGCCGAGGATGCGCGAGAGCTCGGGGGGAAGGGCCGGGTTCAGCTGCGCGAGGGGCGGGGGCTCGCGATTCAGGATGGCTTCGAACACGACGGCCGAGGTCTCGCCCTGAAACGGCAGCGTCCCGGTGGCCGCCTGGTAGACGACCGTCCCCAGGGAGAAGAGGTCGGTCCGCGCGTCGGTGAGCTGTCCGCGGGCCTGCTCGGGTGACATGTAGGACACCGTCCCCATCGTCGAGCCCGCGCTCGTGAGCTCGTTTGGCTGGATCGCGGTCGGGGCCTCCGACGGCTCGCTCCCGGTCGGCCGCGAGCGCTCGATCTTGGCGAGGCCGAAGTCCAGGATCTTCACCTGCCCCCGCGGGGTGACGAACACGTTGGCCGGTTTGAGGTCGCGGTGCACGATCCCCTTCGCGTGCGCGGACTCGAGGGCGTCGGCGATCTGGGACCCGATCTCGAGCAGCTGGGCGAGCTCGAGCGGCCCGCGACGGATCCGCTCCGCGAGGGTCTCCCCCTCGAGACGCTCCATGGCGATGAAGGGCTGCCCCCCGTGCTGCTCGATCGCGTACACGGTACAGATCCCGGGGTGGTTGAGGGCCGAAGCGGCCCGAGCCTCGCGCTGGAAGCGCTCCAGCGCGGACGGGTCGGAGGCGAGCTCGGCGGGCAGGAACTTGAGCGCGACGTGCCGGCCGAGCGTCGTGTCCTCGGCCTCGTACACGACGCCCATGCCTCCGCTGCCGAGCTTCGACGTGATGAGGTAGTGGGAGACGGTTCGGCCGATCATCGGCTCTCGCCCTCGGCCGCGCCCTCCACGGCCTCGGCCGGGTACAGCCGCTCGAACGTGGGCTCCCCGTGGAGGACGGCGAGGTCGGGATCTCGGCGCGCCCAGCTCGAGTCCTTGAAGCCGGCGTCCCAGGCCTTCTCCAGGGCGGCGAGGGCATCCGACTTTCGCTCGAGCTGGCAGAAGACGCACGCCGCGTTGTAGAGGACCGTCGCCTCGTTGGGGCGGAGCGTGATCGAGAGGTTCGCCTCGCGCACTGCGTCGTCGACGCGCGCGACCGCGGCGTACTCGCTGGCCAGGAGGCCACGGGCGCGGGCGTCCTCCGGCACCGTCCTCAGGTGGTTCTCGAGGGCGAGCACCACCCGCTGCCGCATGTTGTCGAGGGCGTCCTTCTTGCCGAGGGCTCCCAGGGCGTTCGTGATCGGAACGTAGACGTTGTAGTCGGTGCCGCTCGCCTCGAGCGCGGCCTCGGCCACCGCCTCCACGTCCTGGTAGCGCCCGGCCGCGAAGAGCGCCCGCAGCATCAGGTAGTAGGCCCCCTCCGTGTCGCGCTTCCTCTCGACCGCCTCCTGCGCCACGTGGGCGGCCTCCTCGTACTGGCCCTGCGTGTAGAGGATCCAGGCCTGGGCGATCTTCACCTCGGGCAGGTGGGGCTGGAGGGCGATCGCCTTGCGGGAGGCGTCGCGCGAGCGGTCGAGCCAGCTCTTCTTGCGCTCGTAGTTGTAGTGGTACTGGGCGCAGACGTTCGAGATGGCCGCGTGGGCGAGGGCGAACTCGCCGTCGAGCGAGACCGCGTTCTCGAACATCTGCAGGGCGAACTCCAGGTCCTGCCGGGTGTGACGCCGGGCGTAGCTGCGGCCGCGGAGGTAGAGGTCGTAGGCCTGCAGGTTCTCGGTCGGCTTCCTCCCGATCGCCTCCTGCTCCTGCGGGGAGAGCTGCACCCGCAGGGCCTCCGCGATCTTGCGCGCGATCTCGTCCTGCACCGCGAACACGTCCGCCATCTCGCGGTCGTAGCGCTCGGACCACAGGAGCGAATCGGACGCCACGTCCACGAGCTGGGCGGTGATCCGCAGCCGGTTGCCGCCGCGGCGAATGCTCCCGGCGAGGACGGAGGTGGCCTTGAGCTGCTGGCCGACCTGCCCCGTCGCCACCGGCTTGTCGCGGAAGGGCAGGACCGCCTGGCGCGAGAGGACCTTGAGCCCCTTGATCTTGGAGAGCTCGGTGATGATGTCCTCGGTGACGCCGTCGCGGAGGTACTCGTCCTCCTTCACCCCGCTGAGGTTCTCGAAGTACAGGACGGCCACCGAGCGCTCGCTCGCCTTCTGGGCGCCGCTCCTCGAGTCCTGGAGCTCGGCCGCGCGGCGCCCCCCCGAGTCGGTGTCGCGCCTCAGCCGCAGCAGGTCCGTCTTGAGCTCGGTCGCGGTCTGGCAGCGCAGGTTGCGGTCCTTCTCGAGGGCCTTCGAGAGGATCCGACCCAGCTCGGCGGGCAGCGCGGGGTTCGTCTGGGCGAGGGGCGCGGGCTCGCGGTTGAGGATGGCGTCGAACACGACGGCGGACGTCTCCCCCTGGAAGGGCAGGACGCCGGTGGCCATCTGGTAGAGCACGGTCCCCAGGGAGAAGAGGTCGGTCCGCGCGTCGGTGAGCTGCCCGCGCGCCTGCTCGGGCGACATGTACGACACCGTCCCCATCGTCGTGCCCGCGCTCGTCAGCTCGTTCGGCTGCACCGCGGTGGGGGCCTCGGAGTGCTCACCGCCGGCCGGGCGCGGCCGATCGATCTTGGCGAGGCCGAAGTCGAGGATCTTCGCCTGTCCCCGGGGCGTCACGAAGATGTTGGCGGGCTTGAGGTCCCGGTGCACGATCCCCTTGGCGTGGGCCGACTCGAGGGCATCCGCGATCTGCGTCCCGAGGTCGAGCAGCGCCCCGAGCTCGACCGGGCCCTTCCGGATCCGCTCCGCGAGCGTCTCCCCCTCGAGCAGCTCCATCGCGATGAAGTGCTGGCCCTCGTGCTGGCCGATGTCGTACACCGTGCAGATGCCGGGGTGGTTGAGGGCCGAGGCGGTCCGGGCCTCCCTCTGGAAGCGCTCGAGGAGCGTGGCGTCCTGTGCGAGATCCGGAGGCAGGAACTTGAGGGCCACGTGGCGGCCGAGCCTCGTGTCCTCGGCCTCGTACACGACGCCCATGCCGCCGGAGCCGAGCTTGGAGGCGATCTTGTAGTGCGAGACGGACTGGCCGATCACCGGCCGGCCTCCTTGCCCGGCGGGTACAGCCTCTCGAACTCCGGCTCCCCGTGGAGGAGCGCGAGGTCGGGGTCGCGGCGCACCCAGTCGGCGTCCCGGAATCCTGCGTTCCACGCCCGGGACAGGGCGGCCATCGCCTCGGCCTTCTTGCTCATCGTGCAGAAGACGCAGGCCGCGTTGTAGTGCACGTTCGAGTCGTTCGGGCGCAGGACCATGGCGAGGTCGGCTTCCCGGGTCGCCTCGGCGATCCGATCCTCGTAGGCGTAGGTCCCCGCCAGCAGGATGCGGGCGCGCGCGTCCTCGGGCACCTTCTGCAGGTGGGCCTCGAAAGCCTGGATCGCCCGCTGGCGCACGTTCTTGAGCGCGTCCTGCTTGCCGAGCGCCCCGAGCGCGTTCTGGATGGGCACGTAGACGTTGTAGTCCGTGCCGCTCGCCTCGATCGCCGCCTCGGCCACCGACACGACCTCCTGGTAGCTCCCGGACGAGAACAGCGCGCGCAGGAGCAGGTAGTAGGCGCTCTCCGTGTCACGCTTTCTCTCGATCACCGAGCGGACGAGCCGCACCGCTTCGTCGTAGTGACCGCTCGCGTAGAGGATCCACCCCTGCGCAACCCTGGCCTCGGGGAGGTCGGGCTGGATGGCGGCCGCCTTCTCCGCGGCCTCGCGGGCCCGCTCGAGCCACGCCGCCTCGCGCCCATAGAGGTAGTGGTGGACCGCACAGACGCTGGCCATCGCCGCGTAGGCCAGGGCGAAGGCGGGGTCGAGGGCCACCGCGTTCTCGAAGAGCTGGTGGGCGAACTCGAGGTCCTGCCGCACCATCCGCCGCGCGTAGCTGCGGCCGCGCAGGAAGAGGTCGTAGGCCTGGGTGTTGTCGGTGGGCTTCGCCGCGATCGCCTCCTGCTCCTGGGGGGAGAGCTGGACCCGCAGCGCCCCGGCGATCTTGCGCGCGATCTCGTCCTGGACCTCGAAGACGTCCGCCATCTCGCGGTCGTAGCGCTCGGACCACAGCAGCGCGTCCGACTCCACGTCCACGAGCTGGGCGCTGATGCGGAGGCGGTTGCCGCCCCGGCGGATGCTGCCGGCGAGGACGCAGGCGGCCCGGAGCTGCTGCCCGACCTGGGCGGTCGCGACCGGCTTGTCCCGGAAGGGAAGGACCGCCTGCCGCGACAGGACCTTCAGCCCCTTGATCTTCGAGAGCTCCGTGATGATGTCCTCGGTCACCCCGTCGCGCAGGTACTCGTCCTCCTTCTGGCCCGAGAGGTTCTCGAAGTAGAGGACGGCCACCGACTGCTCGGCCGCCTTGTGGGCGCCGCTGCGCGCCTCGCCGGCCTCGGTCGGGCGCCGGCCGCCGGAGTCGGTCTTCCGCTTGAGCCTGAGGAGATCGGTCTTCAGCTCGGTGGCGCTCTGGTAGCGCAGGGCGCGGTCCTTCTCGAGGGCCTTCTCGAGGAGCCGCCCCAGCTCGGCGGGCAGGGCGGGGTTGGCCTGGGTGATCGGCGGAGGCTCCCGGTTGAGGATGGCCTCGAAGACGACGGCCGAGGTGTCGCCCTGGAAGGGCAGGACGCCGGTGGCCATCTGGTAGAGGACCGTGCCCAGGGAGAAGAGGTCCGTGCGCGCGTCCGTCAGCTGCCCGCGCGCCTGCTCGGGCGACATGTAGGAGACCGTCCCCATCGTCGTGCCCGCGGTGGTGAGCTCGTTCGGCTGCACCGCGGTGGGTGCCTCGGAGTGCTCCGCGCCGCCCGCGGGGCGAGCCCGCTCGATCTTGGCGAGGCCGAAGTCCAGGATCTTCGCCTGCCCGCGCGGGGTCACGAAGATGTTGGCGGGCTTGAGGTCCCGGTGGACGATGCCCTTCGAGTGGGCAGACTCGAGCGCGTCCGCGATCTGTGTCCCCAGGTCCAGGAGCGAGCCGAGCTCGAACGGCCCCTTCCGGATCCTCTCCGCGAGCGTCTCCCCCTCGAGGAGCTCCATCGCGATGAAGTGCTGGCCCTCGTGCTCGTCGATCGCGTGCACGGTGCAGATGCCGGGGTGGTTGAGGGCGGAGGCCGCGCGGGCCTCGCGCTGGAAGCGAGCGAGCGAGTCCGCGTCCTGGGCGAGCTGCGCGGGCAGGAACTTGAGCGCGACGTGGCGGCCGAGCTTCGTGTCCTCGGCGTCGTACACGACGCCCATACCGCCGCTGCCGAGCTTCGCTGTCACGCGGTAGTGCGCGATCGTCCGGCCGATCATCGTCTCACTCTCCTGGAGGGGAGATGAGATGCTATCAGAAGGCTTCCTTGTTCACCACGAACGGCATCCGCTGGGGATCGCCGCCGTAGCGGCCCTCGAGGACGTCGATCGCCCCCTGCACGCAGCGGCCGGCCATGCCGACGTCGGGGTCGGCCGAGAGCCTCGTCGCCCGCGCGGCGGAGGCGGCGTGGGGGAAGAGGCGCAGCTTCGGCACGAGCGACTCGTCGCGGAGCGGGCTGTCATCGGGCAGGGGCTCTCGCTCGAACACGTCGAGCGCCGCCCCCGCGATCCAGCCCTCCCGGAGGGCCCTGGCGAGCGCCGGCTCGTCCACCACCGGTCCCCGGGCGGTGTTCACGAGATAGGCGGTGGGCTTCATCAGCCGCAGCCGCGCCTCGTCGATCAGGTGGTACGTGGGCTCGGCCGCCGTCCCCGGCATCGTGAGCGGCACGTGGAGCGACACGAAGTCGGCCCGCCGCAGGGCGTCCTCGAGGGAGACGCTTTCGATCTTCTGCCGGCGGGTCGAGAGCCGCTCGCGGTCGCGCAGGTCCATCACCCGCTGCACCGCGGTCACGAAGGCCCCCAGCGCGGCGGAGCGGGACGGGCTGTGGCACAGCACGTCCATGTCGAAGCCCACCGCCTTCTGGACCATGCTCTGGCCGATCCGGCCGGTGCCGATCACGGCCAGGGTACGGCCCGTCACCTCGTCCCCGAGCCAGGGCAGGTAGGGGTGCCAGGTCGTCCACTCGTGGCTCCGCACCTGCTCCTCGGCCGGGTAGAGCCTGCGCGCCACCGCCCCCATCATGAAGAACGCGTACTCGGCGGTGGCGTCGGTGAGGACGTCGGGAGTGTGGGTGAAGGGGATGCGGTGGCGGTTGGCCGCCGCGCGGTCGATGTTGTCGACGCCCACCGCGATCTGGGACACCACCCGGAGCCCGGTGGCCGCCCCGGCCGCGAACACCTCCTCGTCGATCCGGTCGCGCAGCGTGGTGACGAGGCCGGCGATTCCCGACCGGACCCTCTCGAGGAGGAGCTCCCGCGGGGGCGGCTGCACCCCGGGGTAGACCTCGACCTCGAAACCCCTGGACCGGAGGCGGTCGAGGGCGTCTCTCCCGATGTCGCAGGTCACGAAGATCCGGTGGGGGGCCGTCTTTTCCATGCGGGGAGAGGCGAGGATACCATTGCCCCGTGAGACCGACCGACCTGCGGGGCATCCTCCAGTACGTCCCCCGGTTCCGGGAGAAGACCTTCGTGGTCGCCGTCGACGGGGCGGCCGTGTCCGACGAGAACTTCGTCAACATCCTCACGGACGTGGCGGTGCTCTGGTCGCTGAGCATCCGCACCGTTCTCGTCCACGGGGCCTCCGTCCAGATCCGGGCCCTCGCCGAGCAGCGCGGCGTCGAGCCCTCCGACCTCGAGGGCTCGGGGGTCACCGACGCCGCCACCCTCAAGCTGGCCCTGACCGCCGCCAACCGCCTCACCCACGAGATCCTGGAGGGGCTGCAGGCGGCCGACCTCCGTGCCGCCTCCACGAACGCCGTCCTCGCCCACCCCCTCGGGATCCTGAAGGGGGTCGACCACCTCTTCACCGGCAAGGTGGAGAGGGTCGACGTGGGCCTGCTGCAGACGCTCCTCGCAAACGGCATCGTGCCCGTGGTGCCGCCCCTCGGCCTCGACGGCGAGGGGCACACCTACCGGCTCAACTCCGACGCGGTGGCCCTCGAGGTCGCCAAGGCGCTGGGGGCGGTGAAGCTCCTCTACATCACCGCCGCGGACGGCCTCTTCGTCGGCGGCTCGCTCGCCCGCCAGCTCTCCGTGGCCGAGCTCGCCGACGCCCTCCAGAAGGGGACGGTCGACCCCGGCCAGGTGTCGAAGGCCCGTCACGCGCTGGCCGCCTGCGAGGCGGGCATCGCGCGCGTCCACGTCATCAACGGAAGCGTCGACGAGGGGCTGCTCTCCGAGGTGTTCTCGAACGAGGGGATCGGGACCCTCGTCTACGTCAACGACTACCGGCAGATCCGCCGGGCCCGGCGGAGCGACGTGCGGTCGATCGAGCAGCTGATTCGCAGCGGGATCGAGAGCGACGAGCTCGCCCCGCGCACGCGGGCCTCGATCGAGAAGGACCTCGACGACTACTTCATCTTCGAGGTCGACAAGAACCCGATCGCCTGCGTGGCCCTGCACGTCTACGCGGAGGAGAAGAAGGGCGAGCTCGCCTGTCTCTACGTCCGCCCCTCGCACGAGAACCAGGGCATCGGCCGCACGATGGCCCAGTTCGTGGAGTCGAAGGCGCGCGAGCTCGGCCTCACCCGGCTCCTCGCCCTCTCGACCCAGGCCTTCAGCTACTTCCAGACGAAGGCCGGCTTCGCGGAAGGCACTCCCGACGACCTCCCGCCGCTGCGCCGCGCGAAGTACGACGCGAGCGGCCGGCGGTCGAAGGTGCTGGTGAAGAAGCTGTAGCTACTCCGCGAGGCAGGCCCGGATGCGCCGCAGCGCCTCCTGGATGTTCTCGAGGCTGTTCGCGTAGCTGAAGCGCAGGTGCCCTTCGCCCCACTCGCCGAAGGCGGTGCCGGAGAGGCAGGCGACGCCACCCTGGTCGAGCAGGCGGTCGGCGAGGGCCTTGGCCGGGTAGCCCGTGCCCGTGATGTTCGGGAACACGTAGAAGGCCCCCTGCGGCCGCGGGCACTTGAAGCCGGGGATCTCGCGCAGGCCGTCCACGATCGCGTCGCGCCGCCGCTTGAACTCGGCCACCATCGCGTGGACGCCCGAGTGGTCGCCGCGCAGCGCCTTCACCCCCGCCATCTGCGTGAACGTGGCCGTGCAGGAGACCGCGTTCGTCTGCAGCTTCGCCACCACCTGGGCCAGCGGGGCCGGCATGATGCCGTACCCGAGCCGCCAGCCGGTCATCGCGTAGGTCTTCGAGAAGCCGTCGAGGACGATCGCGAGCGCCTCCATGCCCGGCATGGCCGCGATCGAGACGTGCTTCCCCTCGTAGAGGATCTGCGAGTAGATCTCGTCGGCGAGGACGGGGATGCGGTGCTGCACCGCGGCGTCGGCGATCGCACGCAGGCCCGCCTCGGGGATCACCCCGCCCGTCGGGTTGTGGGGGTAGTTGAGGATGATGAGCTTCGTCTTCGCGGTGATCCTGGAGATCAGCTGGTCGACGTCGAGCGCGTAGCCCTTCTCCTCCAGCAGCCGCACCGGCACCGGCACGCCGCCGATGTAGCGGATCATCGACTCGTAGATCGGGAAGCCCGGGTTCGGGTAGAGGACCTCGTCTCCCGTGTCGACGAGGGCGAGGATGACGTAGAACATGATCGGCTTGCCGCCCGGGGTCACCACCACCATCTCGGGGGTGGCCTTCACCCCGCGCCGCGCCGTCGAGTCCTCGGCGACGGCCTGTCTCAGGTCGGGCAGCCCCGCCGCGGGCCCGTAGTGCGTCGCCCCGCCCTTCAGCGCCTCGACGGCGGCGTCGGTGATGTGGGAGGGGGTGTCGAAGTCGGGCTCGCCGATCTCGAGGTGGATGACGCTGCGCCCCTGGGCCTCGAGGGCCCGGGCACGGACCAGGACTTCGAAAGCGGTCTCCGTGCCGAGCCGCGCCATGCGTTCCGAGAGCTTCATGGTGTTCCTCCCCCGGTAAATCTACTCCTTCTCCGGAGGAAGCGGCCTAGTACGGAGGGATCAGGGTGCTTCCGAGTCCATCTGCGCGACCCCGTAAGCCTGCTGGAGGCGGGCGATGGCGGCCCGGGCCTCCCCCGCGTCCAGCACGGCCCGGGCGGCCCCCTGCCCGGGGACGAACTCCACGACGTGGAATCCCCCGGGGGGCGAGGCGAGGGCCCGCCGGACGTCGGCCAGGCTCCGGACCGGCTGCCCGTTGACGCGCGCGATCATCAGGTCCCGCAGCTCCTGGTAGCCGAGGTTGGCGGTGTCCGGGAGAACGCTCGAGAGGAGGACGATCCGCTCCGGCTCCGCGCCGGTTTCCTCGGGCTCGCGGTCGATCGCCACCAGCAGCCGGGGGGGCGCCCGGCGGGCCCAGTCGCCCCAGGCGCCGAGGTAGGGCCGGGTGAGCTCCTGGAAGACGAGGCCGCCCACGATGAGGTAGTCCGGCCCACGGCCGAAGACGTAGGGCGGGACCCGGTCCTGGTCGGGTGGCATGGCGCGCAGGGGGAGCTGGAGGTCCATCCGCTCGCCGTCGCGGAGCACCTTCACCGGCATCGTCTCGCCGGGCCGCCGGCCGTCCGAGAAGAGCAGCGCGAACAGCATCCGGCCGTAGAGCGGGTGCTCGTAGTAGCCGGTGGGGTCGAGCACCGCGCCCCCGGCCTCGAGCAGGACGTCGCCGGGCTTCAGCACCCCGCCGGCGCTGCCGTGGGGGGCGACGCGGGTGAGGCGGATGCCGGTCTCCCCCGGCCGCAGGCCGAGCGACTCGCGCAGCGCCGGGTTCGTGAGGTCCTGCCAGGCGAGGCCCGCCCGAGCGAAGCTGCGCCAGTCCCCCTTCCCCGCCCCGTCGAGGAACTGCGCGAGGACGGGCGAGGCCAGGGCGGCGTACGCGTCGCCGGAGCGGCCGGTGATGAGGCCGGCCACCCGGCCCCTCGCGACCACGACCTCGGACTCGCCGAGGCCGTCGGTGCCGCTGCCGATCTCGAGCGTCAGGAGGCTCGTCTGCGACAGGCCGTGCCGCCCGGAGCGCAGCTGGCGCACGGTCCCGGGGAACGCGTCGAGGAGCCCCGAGCGCTGCCAGCGCAGGATCGCGACGTCACCCTCGCCGGGGGCCCGCTCGGCGAGCGGTAGCGGCTCGAGGCCCTCCCAGAAGGCGGAGTCGTCCACCGCGACGAGGGCGAGCGGGCCCTCCTGGTCCACGAGCTCGACCCGGGCCACGCTGCGGGCGTCGGTACCGAGCTTCTGGGCCTCGACCAGCAGGTGGTTGCCGAACGCCGTCGAGGCCACGAGGATCTTCCGCCCGGGCACGACGAGGCCGGTGACCGTGCGCGTCCACGGGGCCTGCTTCTCCCAGGGCGCGCGCCAGTTCCAGTCCTGGCCGGTGACCCGGACGCTCACGATGCCGGCGCGCAGGTGGCCGTTGGCGGCGACCGGCGCCGGGGTCGTGGCGACGGGCGGGGACGGGGCGGGGCTTGCCGGCGCGGTGGCCCTCGGGGGCGCGCTCGCGCAGGCCCCCAGGGCCAGGGCGGCGAGGGCGAGGACGAGCCGGCTAGAGCTTGCGGTCGTGCGGAATCGCATACTGCCTCAGGATCTCCGGGTGGGCGGCGTCGGCCTTCTCGCGGTCGAGGGCCTCGATGCCGCCGTCGCCCTCGAACTCGATGCGGTGGAAGCGGTCGCGGTTGGAGGCGAACGCCTCCATCACGTCGGCGAGCGAGTGGATGGGACGGCCGTTGATGCTCTCCACCCCGAGCGGTAACGCCATCGACATCTGCGAGTTGACCGCGTGGCGCAGGACCCTCGTCAGGACGATCACCTCGCGGTTCGCCTCCTCGGGCTTCTCCGCCTCGCGGAAGAGCTGGTCCCAGACGAGGTCACGGTTGGCGGTCTGCGGCCAGCCGCGACCGAACGTCTTGAGCAGCTCCACGTCGAGCCGCATGAAGACGAGGCCGGCGTACACGACGTAGTCGGGCGCGACCCCGTACTGGTTCCGGTTGCGGTCGTAGCGGGCGACGCGTCGCGCCGGCGCTTCGAGGGCGAGCTCCCTCCCCTCCCGCCACACGATGAACCGCACCGGCTGGCCCACCTGCCGCATGTCGATCGCGTGCTCGAACGTGACGCGCGCCGCTTCCACGGCGATCGTCCCGTCGTTGGCGACGGGCCGCCCCTCCACGGAGAGGAGCACGTCGCCCGGCTTCAGCACCCCGTCCGTGGTCCCGTCGGGCGCCACCCGGTCCACCACGACCCCGCTGCGGCCCGCCGGCAGCCCTCGCTCGCGGCGGTAGGCCGGGGAGAGGAGCGGCGTCGTCTCGAGGCCGGAGTCGGGGAAGCCGTCGTAGCGGCCGTCCTCGAGGTTCGCGAGGAAGTGCCGGACGATGGGAACGGGGATGAAGAAGCCCATGTTGTCGGCACCCGGGAACCCCTGGAAGGCCACGCCCACGACGCGCCCGTCCTGGACGACGGGGCCGCCGCTGTTGCCGGGGTTGATGGCGGCGTCGGTCTGCACGACGAGGTGGGCGTCGGCGCCGCTGTGGACGTAGCCGCGCGACTCGACGCGCGACACGATGCCGGCGGTCGAGGAGACGTCCTGGCCGCCGAGCGGGAAGCCGTAGGTGTTGACCCGGGTGCCGACGCGCGGGAGCGAGCCGAAGGCGACGGGCCGCAGGCCGCGCGCGAAGGCGGGGTCCGCGACCCGCAGCACGGCCAGGTCGCAGTCGTTCCCCACCGCCTCGAGCGTCGCCACGTAGGGGTTGGCCTGGTCGGGGCGGCGCACGAGGATCTGCCGGGCGTCGGCGATCACGTGCGCGTTCGTCACGACGCGCCCGCCGGCGATCACGAAGCCGCTTCCCGATGCGCCCGACACGCTCTGCTGCCGCCAGGGCTGGGACCAGTCCCAGGCAGAGCGGAAGACCTGTACGTACACCACCGAGGAGGCGACGTGGTTCCCGGAGGGCGGGACCTCGGCGGCCGCGGGGAGGGCGCCGGCCGCCGTGAGGGCGAGGACCCCGAGGGCGCGCCTCACCGCGCGCCCTCCGCGGCGGCCTCTCCGGCTCCCGTCCCGTCCGCGACGGAGTCGGGGATGCCGGTGGTGCGGATGCCGGCGCCCGTCAAGTGAAGGCCGGGGACGGAAGCGACCTCCTGCTGGATGGCCGCCATCCGCTCGAGGTGTCCCACCTCCAGCTGCGGCGTCCCTCCCGGCCAGCGAAAGACACGGGTCGTCACCGGCCGGCCGCGCAGCCCCAGGACGTCGGCCATCTCGCGCTTCACCGTCTCCGCCATCTCTTCGTCGCTGAGCTTCATCACCTCTCCGTCGCGCGCGCCCCCGAGGTAGCCCCGGAGCAGCACGTGGCCGTCCGGGGCCCGGAACGGGTACTTGGTCGAGACGAAAGCGAGCGCCGTCGTGCGCAGCCCCTCCGTGCGCGGGACCACCAGGCCGTAGCCGTCGAGCGGGTGCCCGACGTCCTCCCGGCGGTAGCCGAGGAGGACGGTCGCCGACGACGCGAACGGAATCGCGGCGAGGGCGCGGGCAGGGCCGGGCACGAGGCCCTCGAGAGCAGGGGCGATCCTCGGCCCGGGAGCGGCCACGATCACCCGGTCGGCCGCGACCGTCTCGCCCCCCTGGACCGCGAGGGAGAAGCGGTCGGCGGTGCGGGACACCGCCCGCACTGCGGCCTTCGTCCAGATCCGCTCCCGGTCGAGGCGCACGACGAGCGCGTCCACCATCTCGCGCAGCCCCCCGCGCAGCGAGTAGAAGGCCGCGGGCGGTTTCGCCCCGGGCACCGGCTTCGGAGGCGGGGCCGCCCAGAGCCCCCGCGACGAGGCTGCCGTGCCGCTCCTCGAGCTCGCGGAGGCGGGGGAACGTGGCGAGGATCGAGAGCTGCTCGGGGTCGCCCGAGTGGATGCCGGCGAGCAGCGGGTCACCGAAGCGATCGACCGCCTCCTGCCCGAACCGCCGTCGCAGGAAGGAGGCGATCGACTCGTCGCCCCGCCCGTTCCCGCCGGGGAGGACGAGGTCGAGCCCCATGCGGAGCTTCCCGGGCCACGAGAAGAGGCCGCTGCGGACGAAGGGCAGGATCTTCGTCGGCACCCCGAGCATCACCCCGTCGGGCAGCGGGTGGAGCCGCCGCCGGTGGAGGACGTACATCGTCCGCAGGTCGAGGTTCGCGGGCACCAGGCGCTCGCCGAGGCCGAGCTCACGGCAGAGATCGGTGCCCTGCGGGGCCAGGGCGAACATCGAGTCCGGCCCGCCCTCGAGCAGGAAGCCGTCCCGCACCTCTGCCCGGATCATGCCCCCGAGGCTCGGTCCCGCCTCGAGCAACAGGTAGGGGACGTGGCGCTTGTGCAGCGCGTGGGCGGCCGAGAGCCCCGAGATGCCGCCGCCAATGATCGCTACCGCCGTCTCAGTCACGAACTTCCATCTAACCACATCCGTTGGCCGCCTGCAGGTGGCGTAATCCCGTTGACTTGGCGCCGGGGCCGGACCTAGTCTCGGCCTGTCTCGCTTCACCCGGGAGGGCCCATGGTCGCGGCGGGCACGCGGCTCGGGCCGTACGAGGTCCTCGCGCCCCTCGGCGCGGGCGGCATGGGCGAGGTCTACCGCGCCCGCGACTCCCGCCTGGACCGCGACGTCGCCCTCAAGGTCCTCCCCGAGAACGTCGCCCGGGACCCCGAGCGCATCGCCCGCTTCGAGCGCGAGGCCAAGGCCCTCGCCGCCCTCTCTCACCCCTCCCTCCTCGCCCTCCACGACGTGGGACGTGAAGGCGACGTCGCCTACGCCGTCACCGAGCTGCTCGAGGGCGAGACCCTGCGCGAGAGGATCACGCGCGAGCGGCTCGCCTGGAGGAAGGCCGTCGAGATCGCCGCGGCCATTGCCGACGGGCTCGCCTCGGCACACGAGCACGCCATCGTCCACCGCGACGTCAAGCCCGAGAACGTCTTCCTCACCGCCGATGGCCGCGTGAAGGTCCTCGACTTCGGCCTCGCCCGCGTGGAGGCGGCGGGCTCGATTGGCGAATCCGGCCTCCCCACCCTCACGTCGCCGTCCCTGCCCACGCGGGCGGGAGCCGTCGTGGGCACGGTCGGCTACATGTCGCCCGAGCAGGTGAGGGGCCAGGCCGCCGACCACCGCTCCGACCTCTTTGCGCTCGGGCTCGTGCTCCACGAGATGCTCGCCGGCAAGCGTGCCTTTGCCCGGGAGACGGCGGCGGAGACGATGACGGCCATCCTGCGCGAGCCGGCGCCGGAGCTGCACCTCACGGGCGAGGGCGCCCCGCCCGAGCTCGCCCGCATCGCCTCGCATTGCCTCGAAAAGGCCCCCGGCGAGCGCTTCCAGTCCGCCCGGGACCTGGCCTTCAACCTGCGGGCGGTGCTGAACAGCTCCGGCCCCGTCCTCCCGGCGCCCTCCTCCGATCCTCACGACGACCGGCCCGCGATCGCCGTCGTCCCCTTCGCCAACCTCTCCGCCGATCCCGAGCAGGAGTACTTCTGCGACGGCATGACCGAGGAGCTGATCGGCGCCCTGTGCGCCGTGCGCGCTTTCGCGGTGGTTTCGCGCAGCTCGGTGATGACCCTCAAGGGGACTCAGAAGAAGGCGCGCCCGATCGCCGAAGAGCTCGGCGTGCGTTACCTCGTCGAGGGCAGCGTGCGCAAGGCAGGCAGTCAGATCCGCGTGGCGGCCCAGCTCGTCGACGCGGAGCGGGACGTGCACCTGTGGGCGGAGAGCTACTCGGGCACGCTCGAGGACGTCTTCGACATCCAGGAGAAGGTGGCGCGGGCGATCGTCGCCGCGCTCGAGCTGCAGCTGAGCCCCGAGGCGGACCGGAGGCTCTCACGGCGGGCCATCCCGGATCCGACGGCCTACGAGTGCTACCTGAAGGCGCAGCACGAGGTCTTTCGCTTCACGAAGGGGGGCCTGGACCGCGCGGTCGCGCTCCTCCAGGAGGCTCTCGGCATCGTCGGCGCCAACGCCAGGGTCTACGCTGCCCTGGGGCACGCCTGGTGGCAGTACGCGAACGTCGGCGAGCGGATGGACGAGCCGGTGCTCGCGAGGGCCGAAGAGTGCGCCGCCCGAGCGCTGTCGCTCGATCCGACCTGCGCGGAAGCCCACGTGGTCTTCGGCGTGCTCCGGGGGTTCAGCAACCCGCGCCTGGGGCTGGCGCACTTCAGGGCCGCCCTCGCCGGGGACCCCGACAACCCGACGGCCCTCTGCTGGATGGGAGCGATCTACGCGGTCGTAGGCCGGCACGACGCGGCGAACGCCTGCTTCGACAGGGCGCGGCGCATCGATCCCCTGAGCCCCACTGCCTTCCACGCCTTCAACGACTACCTGCGCGCCGATTTCGCCACCTGTCACGCCGGGCTGCGCGCTTTCCTGGAAGCCCATCCCGACAACTTCATGGCTCGGCACGTCGATGCTCTCGCGCTCGCCCAGCAGAACGACCCGACCGCGGCGGCGCTCTTCGAGGAGCTCGGCCGCGAGGCCCCGGACCAGGCCCTGGCTCGGCTCGGGCTGGCCCTGGCACTTGCACGGGCGGGTGCGGCCTCGGACGTGACGAGCAGGCTGACTCCCGACCTGCTCACCTGGGCCCGGCGGGATCACTTCTGGTCGCTGATGGTGTCCCAGGTGTACGCGCTCGCCGGACGCCCGGCCGAGGCCCTCGACTGGCTGGAGCACGCGGTGGACTCGGGCTTCATCAACTACCCTTTCCTCACCCGGGACCGCCTCGTCGACTCGATCCGCGGTACGGAACGGTTCGAGCGCCTGATGGAGCGCGTCGAGCGGGAGTGGGAGACGTTCGATGCCTAGGGGAAGGGGGCTGTCTCTCGCCGCTGCGCTCGTCGCCGCGGCGGCCGCGGCCGCCCGGGGCCAGACCCCGGCGCCGGTCGGGGGACGCGCGGGGGTCGGCGCCGACGTCGGGCGCTACGAGGCGCTCTACGGCACGCCGGAGTTCCGCTCCCTCGACGACGATAGCGCGCGGCCATGGCCACCCCTGCGAGCGATCCGGACGCTCGGGCGCCTGGAGAGGATCCCCGGTCGGGGAAGGAGCGGGGTGGCCTCGCCCGGCCTCAAGGAGAGCGACGAGCCCGGCAGCGGAGGTAGCGGCCCCCTTGCCCCCGGTGCTCGGGCCGGCGACTACGACAATCCGCCCGACGCTGTCTACAGGATCTGCCGCGAGCGCCGCTGCCTCGTGCTCACTCCGGTGCAGGAGATGCGCGCCGCGCTGGACGACGCGGTCGCCCTGTGGCTCGACCAGGACGTCGAGGTGATCGGGGCGATCGACGAGCCCCGCCCGTCGACGACCCCCGGCCGTCAGGTCTTCCTCACCTGGTCGGTCTTCGAGGTCCCGGCGACACGCACCCGACGGGAAGGGGCGGGTGGGTCCACCCTCGAGCCGCTCGTCCGCTATCCCCAGGGGGCCGAGGGGAGACTCGTCACGGTCTCCGGCGTGTTCCGCGGAGCCAACCTGTTCGAGGACCTGCCCCGGGAGAGCCAGCGCCGGGCGGGTGACTGGGTGCTGAGAGACGGGCCGTTCGCCATCTGGGTGTCGGGCAAGAGCCCGAGGGGTGAGGGTTTCTCCCTGGACCCGCGGTCGTCCTCCGACTGCCACTGGCGGCTCGAGGTCGTCGGCCGAGTCGAGACGAAGGACGGCTACCTGTACCTCAAGGCCCGGCGCGTCACCTTGCTGAGGCGCGAGAAGGGGGACGAGGCGCAGCCCTGACGCGCCGCCCCCGCAGGGCTCGCCGCGACCGTTGACAGCGGCGGGCGGCGGCGTCAGACTCTCTCGCGTAACGTCAGGGTGCCTCCCGCTTCGGGGGGGTAAAAGGGAAGCAGGTTGAAGGCCTGCGCGGTCCCGCCACTGTAGCCGGCGAGCCCGCTCCATCAGGCGCCTGAAGGGCGCCGCCACTCGGGGAGAGACCCCCGGGGAAGGTCGGGAGCGAGGCGACGACCCGGGAGCCAGGAAACCTGCCCTGACCGACGGGCTAGAGGCTTCTCGCGTGAAGGAGCACTTGGTTTCCCATCGCCGCCTTTCCTTTCTCGTCGCGCTCTTGCTCGCAGCGCGCCTCGCCGCGGCAGGCCCCGCCGCCGGCGCGCTCGTGGGCACCGTCCGGACGAGCGACGGCCGCGCCCTCCCCGGCGTCGCCGTCACCCTGGAAGGTCCGGGAGGCGCGCTCCGTCTCATCGCCGGTCCTCGACGGTGCCTTCGTCGTCGCGGGGCTTCCCGCCGGCACCTACACCGCGTCGGTCGACGCTCCCGGCCTCCAGCTGCGCGAGCCGCGGACCGTCGCGGTCGGTGCGGTTGGGGCTCCTGGCCCTTCAGCCAGGACGAGCCGGCTCGATCTCGTCCTCGCCCCGGCGCCCGTCTCCGAGCGGGTGGTCGTGAGCGCGACCCGCGGCGAGGCGACGCTGTCCTCGATCGGCGTCGCCGCCGACGTGCTCGACCGTGAGCGGATCGACGACCGCGCCGCGCCGTCGCTGCTGGCGCTCTTGCAGGACGTGCCCGGGGTCGCGACCGCGCGGGCCGGCCAGTCCGGCCTGCAGGCCTCCGTCTTCGTCCGCGGCGGCGAGTCGCGCTACGCGGCCGTCCTCGTGGACGGCGTGCCGGTCAACCAGCCGGGAGGCGCCTTCGACTTCGGCACCGCGCTGCCGTTCGAGCTCGAGCGCGTCGAGGTCGTGCGGGGCGCGGCGAGCAGCCTCTACGGGAACGACGCGCTGGCCGGGGTGGTCAGCCTGAAGACCCGGCAGGCGCGCCCGGGCGAGTCGCCCTCCCTCCGCGCGGAGGGCGAGGGCGGCTCGTTCGACTGGCAGCGCTGGCTCGGCGCCACCTCGGGCGCGCGCGGCCGCTTCGACTGGAACGCGGGCGTGCAGCGGCTCACCACCGACAACGCCGAGCCCAACAGCCGCTTCGAGCAGACGGCGGCCGCGCTGTCGGCCGGGGCGAGGATCGACGCGCGGACCGACGTGCGCGCGGTCGTCCGCTTCGACGACAGCACGACGGGGACGCCGGGGCCGACCGCCTTCGGCCGCCCCGACCTCGACGCGTCGTTCGAGCGCGACGACCTCGTCGTCTCGGCCTCGGTGCGCCGCGCGGAGACTCCTGGCGCTGCCGCCAGGACGAAGCACCTCTCCCAGCAGCTGAGCCTCGGCTACGCGCGCACCGACCAGCTCTCCTTGAACCCGGCCGACTCGGGCCCCTGGGTCCCGGAGTGGGAGGGCACGACGGGGAGCTTCCCGCTCTTCGACCTCCCGAACGAGGCGGGCTTCCAGAACCGGACGGCGCGGCTCACCGCCGGGTACCAGGCGGACTGGTCGGCCGGCACCCGTCACCTGCTGAGCCGGGGGGGCCGAGGTCCACCACGAGACGGGCGACCTCGGGAACCGCGCCGAAGAGCTCCTCACGCCGGAGCGGACGAACTTCGGCGTCTACGTGCAGGACCGCGTGCTCCTCGGCTCGCGCGCGTACCTGACCCTGGGCGGGCGCGTCGAGCGAAACGGCAGCTACGGCACCCACGCCGTCCCCCGGGCCGCCCTCGCCGTGCGCCTGCGGGGCGGCGACGACGCCACGACGCTGCGGGCGAGCGCGGGCATGGGGATCAAGGAGCCGAGCTTCCTCGAGTCCTTCGGCGAGTCGTTCTTCGCGAAGGGGAACCCCGACCTCGACCCGGAGCGGAGTACGACCTTCGACGTCGGGCTCGAGCAGCGGCTCTTCGCGAGCCGGCTGCGAGCCACGGTCACGCTCTTCCACCACGACTACCGCGACCAGATCGCCTACACGGTCGTGGACTGGAACACCTACGAGGGCACATACGTGAACCTCGCCCACACCCGTGCGCAGGGTGTCGAGGTAGCGCTCGAGGCACGACCGATCCAGGCCCTGCAGCTGCTCGGCCAGTACACGCTCCTCGACGGGGAGATCCTCGAGAGCCCGAGCGACTTCGACCCCGTGTACGCGGTGGGCGAGCCTCTCCTGCGGCGGCCGCGACACCAGGTGTCGATGACCGCGCAGGTCGGCTTCCCGCGCGGGAGCGCGGGGGCGACCCTCGTTTACGTCGGCGAGCGGGCCGACAGCGACTTCGTGGGCCTCGGCCTGACGCGGGCAGTGGCGTACGCCCGGCTCGACGCGCGGCTGCGCGTGCGGCTGGCGGGACCGGTCGAGGCGTTCCTCGCCGCCGAGAACCTGACCGACGCCGAGTACCAGGAGGTGCTCGGCTACCCCGCCCTCGGCCGCTGCGTGCGCGGCGGCGTCCGCCTGTCCCTGGGTGGCCGGCCCTGAGCCAGGGCGTCCTCGCGGCGGCCCTCGTCGCGGCCTTCGCACCAGCCGCGATCGCCGGCGCGCCGCTGCGTGTCGCCTCGCTCAACCTCACCGCGGACGAGCTGCTCGTCGAGATGCTCCCGGCCGATCGGCTGGTGGCGGTGACGCGCTGGGCCGACGACCCGGACATGTCGAGCGTGGCCGGGCACGTCCCCGCGAGCGCCGTCCGCCTCCCGAGGGCGGACCTCGAGAGGCTCATCGCCCTCCAGCCCGACCTCGTGGTCGTCTCCGAGTACACCGACGCCGACTTCCTACGGCTGCTGGAGAAGTCCGGCCTCCGCCACCACCGGATGAGCGGACTCGACACGCTCGACGGGATCCGGGCGGCGATCCTCGACCTCGGGCGCGCGGTCGGCGCGGAGCCCGCCGCCGCTCGTCTCGCGAGCCGCTACGACGCCGTGCTCGCGGAGCTGGGGAGGCGGCTTCGCGGCGCCCCCCGGCCGCGGGTCCTGTACTGGGGCGATCCCCACACGGCGGGTGCCGGTACCACGATCGGCTCGCTCGTCGAGGTCGCGGGCGGGGCCAACGTCGCCCGCGAGCTCGGGCTCTCCGGGATCGTCCCCCTCGCGGGCGAGAAAGCGTTCGGCGCCGACCCCGACGTGTTCCTCGTGACGACGGGATCCGGCGCGGCCACCGCGCTCCTTGGGCACCCGCTGCTCTCTCGGACCCGCGCCGTGCGCGAGGGTCGCGTCGTCGAGATGCCGAACCGGCTCCTCTTCACCCTCTCCGACCGCGCGGCCGACGGCGCGTGGTGGCTCGCCTCGCGCCTCCACCCCACCCGCGTGCCGGAACCCGCCCCCCCGCAGACGCTCCCGTGAGCGAGCGTAACCGCCGACGGCTCTTTCTCGCCGGCCTCGCGGTCGCCGTTCCCCTCGTGCTCCTCTTCGCCCTGAGCCTCGGGAGCGTGCCCCTCCCCGCGGGCGGCGTCGTGCGATCGGCACTCGCGCGGGTCGGCCTGGGCGGAGGCCCGCTCCCGGAGATGGACGAGGTCATCCTCTGGTCCGTGCGCTTTCCCCGCGTCCTGATCGCCGCTCTAGTGGGAGGCGGCCTCGCCGTGGTGGGGGCCTCGCTCCAGTCGCTCTTCCGGAACCCGCTGGCGGACGCGGGGCTCCTCGGCGTGGGGCCGGGGGCGGCCCTCGGCGCGGTGCTCGCCGTGAACGCGGGCTGGGCACACCAGCGCTTCCTGGCGATGCCGCTCGCCGCGTGCGCCGGCGCCCTCCTCGCCCTCCTCCTCGTCTACGCGGTCGCCCACGCCGGCGGGCGGCCCACGCTCTCGGGCCTGCTGCTCACCGGCCTCGCCGTCAGCGCGCTGTGCGCGGCCGGCACGTCGGTGCTGCTCGTGGCCACGGAGGAGTACCGCGTGCGGACGGTGCTCTTCTGGCTCGCCGGAGGCCTCGAGGGGCGTGGCTACGAGCACCTCGCGCTCGCCGCCGCCTTCGTGCTCCCCGCCGCTCTCGCCCTCTTCCTCCTCGCGCGCCCGCTCGACGTGCTCTCGCTCGGGGAAGAGGAGGCGGCGGCGCTCAGTCTGCCCGTGCACGGCATGCGGGTGCTGGTGTTCGGGCTGTGCGCGCTCGTGGCGGGGCCGGTCACGGCGGTGGCGGGTGCCGTCCCCTTCGTCGGCCTCATCGCCCCCCACGCCCTGCGCGCCCTCGTCGGCCCGCTGAGCCGTCGCCTCCTGCCCGCGTCCTTCCTCGCCGGCGCAGTGCTGGTCGTGATCGCCGACGTGGCCGCTCGCGTGCTCGGGGAGCACGTCGAGCTGCCCCTCGGCTCCGTCACCGCCTTCGTTGGCGCCCCGTACTTCCTGCTCGCCCTGCGGGGGCAGGAGGGACGGGGATGAGCGCCGTCCTCGAGACGAGCGGCCTCTGGGTCGAGCGCGGGCGCAGGAGCGTCCTGTGCGGCGTGGACCTCGCCCTCCACACGGGCGAAGGCCTCGCCCTCGTCGGCCCCAACGCGGCCGGCAAGTCGACGCTCGTGCGCACGCTGGCCGGCCTCCTCGCGCCGGCGCGGGGCGAAGTCCGGCTGGAGGGCCGCCCGCTCGTGTCCTGGCCCCGGCCCGGCGTCGCGAAGCGCGTGGCCCTGGTCGCGGCCGAGGACGAGGCGCCCGATCGCCTCGCCGTCGAGGACCGGGTCGCCCTCGGGCGCTATCCCCACCGAGGCCCCCTCGCCCCGTTCACCGACGAGGACCGCGCGGCGGTCGCCCGTGCCCTCCGGCAGACCGAGATCGAGCACCTGGCACGCCGGCCGCTCGGCACGCTGTCCGCCGGGGAGCGGCAGCTCGCGTTCCTCGCCCGCGGCCTCGCCCAGGAGCCGGCGGTGCTCCTCCTCGACGAGCCGGCGACGCACCTCGACGTGCGCCACCAGCTCCACCTCTTCCGCGTCCTCGACGACGTGCGGCAGCGGGGGGTGGCGGTCCTCGCCGTCATCCACGACCTGCCGCGGGCCGCCGCGTGGGCTCCGCGCATGGCCCTCCTCGACCAGGGCCGGATCTCGGCCGACGGCACGCCGGCCGAGGTGCTGGAGAGCGAGGCGGCCGCGCGGGCCTTCGGCGTCGCGATCCACGGGCTGCCCGTCGGCGACGGTCCCGAGAAGCTCTGGCGTTTCGAGGAGCGGGCCTGAGAGCGGCCGCCCGGGCCGCAGGCCGGGCCGGCAGCGACGAAGCCGACGCCGCGGAGGCGCCGGACGCCAACTCCCGTCTTTCAGCGCGCCTGGCTCTCGGACGCGATCACCCGCTCGATGAGCGGAATCAGCTGCGGAAGATCGCTCGCCACGATCTCCCACAGGATGTCGAGATCGACGAAGTCGTATCCGTGGATCAGACGGTTCCGAGCGCTGACTGCCTCGCGCCAGGGTAGCTGCGCGTGCCGCGCCTGCAACTCCGTGGGCACGCGACCCGCCGCCTCTCCGACGATCTCGACGAGGTGGGTCAGCGCCAGTTGCAGCAGTCGATCAGAGTCGAGGTCCCCGCGCGAGCGGCCCCGCGCCAGCGCTACCGCTTCACGAGCATGGTCCAGCATGTGCCGCAACGCCACCAGGGGATCATGCAGCGACATAGAGCTCGCGCGCTTCGAAGAGGACGCGGTCCCGGAAGTAGGGGCTGAGGGAGGCCTTCGTGTTGAGGTCCACACGACGTCCGAACAGCGTTGCCAGCTCCGATTCCAGACGGAAGAACGCCAGGCCCGGCGTCTGGCCTGGCTGGAACTCCGCAATGAGATCGATATCGCTCTGGGGCGAGAAGTCCGATCGGAGCACCGAACCGAACGCCGACAACCGGCGGACGTGATGACGCCGGCAGACGGACTCCAACTCCGCCACGGAAAATCGCACCGGGAACTCCACCTCCATCGCAGTCATCGTAGGCCCAAGAGCCTAGCCCATCAACCGTCACCCTCCGGAGGCGCTCTCGTCCTTCATACGGACCGAAACAAGGTTAGCGCTCCTTGCGCTCCCGCCAGGACGGCTTCGGACTGTCGCTGCAACCGGCCCCGGGCCCCCTCACCTCTCACCGAGCGGCAGGTAGTCCGTGGCGGGGTCGCCGCCGCCGCGGTGGGCGGGGCAGAGCGAGGCGAAGAAGTCCTCGTAGGGCATGACGTCCGTGTGCGAGGCGCGCCAGTGCGACTCGATCCCGGCCCAGCCCCGGCCCGTGAACACCTGCGCGCACTCCGGGCACTGCCGCGGCCACTTCCGGCTGCGGGGGATGCTCTTGCGGCAGGAGGGGCAATCGGCCGGGTGCGCGGCCCGGTGGTCGCGGCACAGGGAGGACCAGAAGCGGTCGTAGGGCGGGCCGTCGGCGTGCTTCGACCGCCAATGCGCCTCGATGCCCTCCCAGCCGACGCGGAAGACCTGGCGGCAAAGTGGGCAGCGTCGTCTCCCCCGCTTGGGGGCGCCCTTCTCGCACGCGAGGCAGGAGGCGGCCATCACTCCCCCGAGGACGTGTGGTCGTGGACGATGCGCCAGGCCCCGTCGAGACGGCGCAGCAGCAGGGTGAAGAGGCCCCGCGGCTCCTTGCCGTCGCTCGTGACGAGATGCCAGGCCCCGCGGGCGAGAGCGGCGTCGTCTCCCAGGGACAGGACATCGATCGAGTCGAAGCGGAGCCGTCCCATCTCGCGCCCCTCGGACTGGTAGCGCTTGCGGTAGCGCGCGAGGGTGTCGTCCCAGCCCCTCGTCACCGTGGCGCCGGAGCAGAAGACGAGGTCGGGCGAGCGCCAGTAGGTGGCCATGAAGCCCTCGAGGTCGCCTCGGTTCCACGCCTCGACCTGCGCGTCGAGCACGGAGCGCACGGCGGCCTTGCCCTCGGGGGGCGGGGCGCAGATGCCCCGGGCGGGGCCGAGGGAGAGCAGGACCAGCGCCACGCCGAGAAGGCGCTTCATTCCTCCTCCTGCCCCGCCGCCCGCACGTCCTCGACGATGAGGGCGGCGGTGGCGAGGAGACCGAGGACGCACGAGGCGGCGACGAAGGAGAGGCCGGCCAGGGCCCAGGCAGGCGCGTCCAGGTTTCCCGCCGGCCCGCCGAAGGCGTGCATGACGCCGAGGACGCCGGCGACGCCGAAGGCGAAGGAGAGAGCCAGGGCGTGGACGGTGTAGCCGAGGACCCGGATCGCGCGCTCGCCCGCCCAGAAGGACGCGACGAGGGCGAGCGAGACGAGGCTCATCAGGGCCCACTCGGCCACCGCCCTCGGGCCGCCGACCCGCTCGAGGCCGGTGGCGTCGAGCGTGTAGACGTCGCGCCAGAGGGCCCACAGCGGCACGAGCAGCGGGAGCGGAGTGGCGGCCAGGAGCCGGTAGAGCCCGCGCCGGGAGGGTGGTGAGGGGCCGTCCAAGACGATTTCTTGCCTCCGGCGCCATCATACGCCCGCGACCCCCGGCGGAGTGACGGCGCTCACAGCGGGCCCTCGGCCGGGGGAGGGTCGCGCCCGAGTGTTATGATCGCGTTTCCGGAGGCGGCGCATGGCGCTTTTCGACCTCGATCCGCTGCTCAACGCGATGCTGGACACGGCCCCCGGCATTTCCGACCTCAACCTCTCGGTGGGACGTCCGCCGCAGGTCGAGATCGACGGGTACCTGCGGCCGGTCTCCTACGCGGGCATCCAGAGGCTGATGCCCTTCCACACGGAGCTGATCGCCCTGCGGCTGCTCCAGGGCAAGCGCGACCTCGCGGAGAAGCTCCTGCGCACGGGCTCGACCGACCTCTCCTACAGCCTCGCCAAGCGCACGCGCTTCCGCGTGAACGTCTTCTCCCAGCGCGGCAGCTACAGCATCGTCCTCCGCGTCATCCCGACCCAGATCCCCTCGGTGGCCGACCTCGGGCTGCCAGCCCAGCTCAACCAGATCGCGGACGAGCGGAACGGCATCGTCCTCCTCACCGGGCCCACCGGCTCGGGCAAGTCCACGACCCTGGCCGCGATCCTCCGGAAGATGAACGAGGAGAAGCCGATCCACATCATCACGATCGAGGACCCGGTCGAGTACCTCCACCCCAACATCCAGGCCACGATCAACCAGCGCGAGGTGGGGACCGACACCCAGACCTTCGCCCTGGCGCTGCGCGCCGCCCTGCGCCAGGCGCCCAAGGTCATCCTGGTGGGCGAGATGCGCGACGTGGAGACGATCTCGATCGCGCTCGAGGCCTCCGAGACCGGCCACCTCGTGCTCTCCACCCTCCACACGATCGACGCGGCGAAGACGATCGACCGTATCGTGGGCGTCTTCCCCAAGAACGAGGAGCGCCAGATCCGCACGCGCTTCTCGCAGTCGTTCAAGTGGATCGTGAGCCAGCGCCTCGTCCCCAAGCTGGGCGGCGGCCGCATCGCCATCTGCGAGGTCCTGCGGTCCAACTCGCGGACGAAGGAGTACGTACAGGAGGGCGAGCGCGAGGGCAAGAGCCTTCAGGACGCGATGGAGGCGGGCGGCCTCGACGGCATGCAGACCTTCGACCAGGAGCTCGAGAAGCTCATCCACGCCGGCACGATCGACCGCGAGCTGGGCCTCTCGTACGCCACCAACCGCACGAACCTGCAGTTGAAGCTCGAGACGCAGGGGGATGCCGCTTCGAAGTCGGAGTCGATCGGGCTCAAGCCCCAGGAGGGGGAGGTCCGCCGGACGGGCTCCTACCGTGCTCCCGATTTCTCGCGCCAGACGGGGGCCATCCGCGCCCAGGACCCCTCCGCCGCGGCGGCCCGCCGCGGCCCCGCCCCCGCCCGGGGAGGGGACTCCGACATGGAAGACCTGATCGAGAGGTAGAAGCGTGCAGGCCCACTGTCCGCTGTGCTCGACCCGCATCCAGATCGACGACGCGAAGGTCCCGGACCGCCCGTTCAAGGTCCGCTGCCCGAAGTGCCAGGCGATGATCTCGCTGCCCGGCCGCCAGCCGGAGGCAGCGCCCCCGGAGCCGGCGGCGCCGCAGGCGCCGGCCGCTCCCCCCCGGCTGCTCCCACGGCGCCCCCCCCGGCTACTGCCCCACCCCCCGAGCCCTCCCCCAGCCCGGCGGCGGTCGCCCGCCGCGAGCGCCTGGAGGCGGCGGCCAACGACGCGCTCGTCGCCCTGTCGGGACCGCTCGCCCCGCACCTGAAGCAGGCCCTCGAGCACCTCGGCTACCACGTCGACTCGGCGGAGGACGTCGAGGAGGGAGCGCGGCTGCTGGAGCAGGGGGTCTACGAGGTGGCGGTCACCGCCCGCACCGTGCCCGAGCCGGGAAAGCCCGAGACCCTGGCCCAGAGGATGCTGCGCCTGCCCATCGACGCGCGGCGCCGGGTGTTCGTGATCCTGGTGGGCGAGGAGTTCCGCACCGCGGACGGCACCCAGGCCTGGGCCGCCCAGGCCGACCTCGTCCTGCACCCGTCAGACGTGGGTCGTTGCGAGCACCTCGTCCGCTCGGTCATGGCCGAGCGGAAGCGGCTCTACCAGCCCTTCGTGGACGCCTCCAGGAGGATCGAGGCGGACTGAGCGCGTCCGGGGCGCCGCGGCCGGGGCCCGGCCGTGGCGGGATCAGTCGCTCCCGGACTCCGCGGCGGGGAGGTAGCTGCCGACCACGTAGTCCCGCACCATGCGGTGGGCGCTGAAGGGCGCCACGACCGACTCGATCGACGCCTTCATCGTGCGGATCCACTCGCGGGGCAGGCCGGCCTCGTCGCGCGCGAAGAAGCGCGGCACCACCTCCGTCTCCAGCGCCTTGTAGAGCGCCTCGGCGTCGGCGTGGTCCTGGGCCGCGGTGTCGGGGTTGATGCTGCCGTCACCGATCGCCCAGCCGTTGTCGCCGCGGAAGCCCTCCGCCCACCAGCCGTCGAGGATGCTCAGGTTCACCCCGCCGTTGATCGGCACCTTCTGCCCCGAGGTGCCGCTCGCCTCCTGCGGACGGCGCGGGGTGTTCATCCACACGTCGCAGCCCTGCACGAGGGCGCGGCCCACCTCGATGTCGTAATCCTCGAGGAAGACGAGCTTCCCGCGGAACTCCCCGTGGGTGAGGGAGAACAGGCGCCGCACCACCTCCTGGCCCTCGCGGTCGGCCGGGTGGGCCTTGCCGGCGAAGACGAGCTGCACGGGGTGCTCGGGGTCGGAGACGAGGGCCCTCAGCCGGTCGAGGTCGGTCATGACCAGGAACGCGCGCTTGTAGGTGGCGAAGCGGCGCGCGAAGCCGATCGTGAGGGCGTGCGGGTCGAGCAGGGAGTCGACCTGCCGCAGCTCGTCGGGGCTCAGGCCGTGGCGCGCCGACTGCACTCGCACGCGCTCGCGCACGAAGCGGATGAGGCGCTCCTTCTGCGCGCGGTGCGCCGCCCAGAGCGCCGCGTCCGGGGCCTCGCGGACCTTGTCCCACGCCTCCGGCTCCAGCAGGCGCTGCTCCCAGGCGGGGTCCACGTGCTGGGAGTAGAAGGTGCGCATCTCGGGGCCGACCCAGGTGGCGGTGTGAACGCCGTTGGTCACGTGGCCGACGGGCTGCGACGCCCCGTCCGGGAAGAGGTGGCGCCACATGGCCGAGGAGACCTCGCCGTGCAGCCGGCTCACCCCGTTCGTGCTGGCGGCGACCCGGATCGAGAAGGCGGTCATGTTGAAGTTGCCGTTGTCGCGGCCGAGGTCGAGCGCCTCTTCCGGCTCGCAGCCCACGTCGCGGACCCAGGGCTCGAGGTACCGGCGCACGAGCTTGCGGTCGAAGGTCTCGTTGCCGGCGGGCACCGGGGTGTGGGTGGTGAAGACCGTCGTCCGCTTCACGGCGGGCAGGGCCTCGGCCAGGCTGTCGCCCATCTGCACCCGCTCGCGCGCCCGCTCGAGGGCGAGGAAGGCCACGTGGCCCTCGTTCATGTGCCAGACCGCGGGGTGGATCCCGAGCGCGCGCAGCGCTCGGACCCCGCCGATCCCGAGGACCATCTCCTGGCAGAGGCGCATCTCCCGGCCGCGCACGTAGAGGGTGCCGGTGATCGGGCGGTCGGCGGGGTCGTTGAGCGGGACGTCGGTGTCGAGCATCAGCACCGGCACCAGGCCCACCTGCACCTTCCAGACCGCGGCGTGGACGACGCGGCCGGGCAGGTCGATGGGAACGGTGAGGACGCCGCCCGCCGAGGCCTGCACCGGGAGAACGGGCAGCCGGGCGAAATCGTAGTCGGGGTAGATGTGCTGCTGGAAGCCGTCCGCATCCACGGTTTGCCGGAAGTAGCCGGAGCGGTAGAGGAGCCCCACCCCGACGAGGGGGACACCGAGGTCGCTCGCCGCCTTGCAGTGGTCCCCGGCGAGGACGCCGAGGCCGCCCGAGTAGATGCCGAGCGACTCGTGGATCCCGAACTCCATCGAGAAGTAGCCGACCGGGCCCGGCATCGCGAGGCCCTGCTCGGTGTACCAGCGCGGGCGGCTGCGGTAGTCGTCGAGGGCCTGGATGACGTCGCGGTAGAGCCGGACGAACTCCGGGTCGGCGAGCAGCCGCATCCACTGCTGGGGGTCGACGTTGATCAGCAGCTGGACCGGGTTGTGGTAGCGCCGCCACGGCTCGGGGTCGATGCGGGAGAAGAGCCGGTTGGCGCGGGGCGACCAGCTCCACCAGTAGTCGTAGGCGAGGTCCCGAAGCCGCTCGAGGGTCGGGGGCAGCTCGATGTCGGCCACGTGGAGCGTGCGTATGTTCATCAAGTTCGTTCTCGCGGGCGTCTCCGGGGGGGTCCGCCAGAGGGGGCGGCGGTCGAATTGGCGCGATTATACTCTCTGGCTTCCGGGTGAGGCCAGCGGCCTCAGTCGCCTCGTCCCCCCTCTACGTAGCGCTTGATCCGGACGCGGCCGTCGCCATCGACGTGGGTCAGCTCCACGCCGAAGAGGTGCCGGGAGGCCACCCGGACCACGGTGCCCGTCCCCCGGACCCCGCCCTCCTCCCCGGGCAGGACGAACGAGAAGCGCAGGTCCTCGCCCACCTCCAGGCGGTGCCGGCACTCGAGGAGCAGGCCGTGGACGCTGAGGTCGAGAGCGCGGCCGGTGAGGCTCGCCCCGCCCCGCACCCCCCCCTCGAACGCCACGTCCACGGCGAACCGGGCGGCCTTGCGCACGGGCACGTGGATGAGGCGCATGAGCCGGTCGTCCCAGTCCTGGCCCGCGGGGAGGGGCAGGATCGCGTTCGCCCCCGCCTCGAGCATCTCGAGGTGGTCGAAGCCGAACTCCGTGCGGCCGAGGACGACGATCGCGGTCGGCCGCGTCACCGGGTCCTGGCGCAGGGCGGCCACGACCGAGGCCGCCGCGGGCACGGCCGAGTCCACGACCACGATGTCGACGCGGCCCTGGCCCGCCGCCCGGCGGACTTCGTCCGCCCCGTCGGCGCGAAGCCGCTCCACGTTGGTCCGGAAGAGGGCGGTCCCGCCCAGCTCGGCGGCGAGGTCGGAGGGGGCGACGACCAGCGCACGGATCAACCGGCACGCCCCTCGAGCTCGCGCAGCCAGGCGGCGGCCTCGGCGTCGCTCGGCATCCGCCAGTCACCGCGCGGCGAGAGGCTCACCGACCCCACCTTCGGCCCGTCCGGCATCACCGACCGCTTCCACTGCTGGGAGAAGAAGCGGCGCAGAAAGACGCTCAGCCACCCGCGCAGCGTGGCCTCGTCGTAGCGCGAGGCGAAGGCGTGCTCGGCGAGGAAGAGGATCTTGCGTGGCCCCGCCCCCCACCGCAGCAGGCAGAAGAGGAAGAAGTCGTGCAGCTCGTAGGGGCCCACGAGGTCCTCGGTCATCTGCTCGATCCTCCCGTCGCGCCCGGGAGGAACGAGCTCGGGCGAGACCGGTGTCTCGAGGACGGAGACGAGCACGTCCCGCTCGGAGTCGCTCGCGTGGTGCCCCGCCACCCACTCCACGAGGCGGCGGACGAGCGTCTTGGGGACGCTCGAGTTCACCCCGTACATCGCGATGTGGTCGCCGGCGAACGTGGACCAGCCCAGCGCGATCTCGGAGAGGTCCCCCGTCCCCACCACGATCCCGCCCTCCTTGTTGGCGAGGTCCATGAGGATCTGGGTGCGCTCGCGTGCCTGCAGGTTCTGGAAGGTCGTGCTCTCCCGGTCCCCCGGGTCGAGGCCGATGTCACGGATGTGCTGCTCGCAGGCGGGACGGATGTCGATCTCCCGCAGCTCCGCCCCCGTGGCGGCGGCGAGGCGGCGAGCGCTCTCGAGGGTGCGGCGGGTCGTGCCGAAGCCCGGCATGGTCACGGCGAGGATGCCCCCGCGCGGGAGAGCCAGCAGGTCGAAGGTGCGCACACAGACGAGGAGGGCGAGGGTCGAGTCGAGCCCGCCGGAGAGGCCGAGGACGACCCGCTTTGCCCCCACGTGCTCGATCCTCCGGGCGAGGCCGGCGGTCTGGATCGAGAAGACCTCGCGGCACCGCTCGTCGAGAGTGGCGGGGTCGGTGGGGACGAACGGGTGGGGGTCCACGGGGCGGACGAGCCGGTGGGGCTGCGGGGCGGGCACGGGAGCCAGGGGGACCGTGCGGTAGGGGGAGCCCGCGCCGTGGACGGCGTCGGCGAAGGAGGTCTGACGGGCGCGCTCGACCCTCAGGCGCTCGACGTCCACGTCGGTGACGACGAGGTCGCCGTCGCGCCGGAAGCGCTCGCCCTCGGCCAGGAGGACGCCGTTCTCCGCGACCAGCAGGTGCCCCCCGAAGACGAGGTCGGTCGTGGACTCGTGGACGCCGGCGTTGGCGTAGGCGTAGGCGGCGAGCGTACGGCCCGATTGCTGGCGGACGAGCTCCCGGCGGTACTCGGCCTTGGCCACGACGTCGTTCGAGGCCGAGGGGTTGAGGATGAGGGTGGCGCCCGCCACCGCGTGCCGCGAGCTCGGCGGTATCGGCGCCCAGAGGTCCTCGCAGATCTCCACGGCGAGGGTGACGCCGGGGTCCTCGGGCAGCTGGAACAGGAGGTCCGCACCGAACGGGACCTGCTGGCCGGCCAGGCGCACCTCTCCCTCGCGGGCCTCGCGCGCGGACGAGAACCAGCGCTCCTCGTAGTACTCCTTGTAGCCGGGCAGGAAGGTCTTGGGCACGACCCCGAGCACCCGGCCCGACTGCAGCACGGCGGCCGCGTTGAAAAGGCGCCCGCCCTGGAGGACGGGAAGGCCCACCACCACCACCGTGGCCCGCCGCGCCGTCTCGCGCAGGACCCGCTCGAGAGCGTGCTCGGCCCCCGTGACGAGCGTCGTCAGGCTGAAGAACAGGTCCCCGCACGTGTAGCCGGTGAGGCCGAGCTCGGGAAGGACGAGCACCTGGGCCCCGCGCTCCCCGGCCCGGGCCACGAAACGAAGCGTCGCGTCGGCGTTGCCCTCCGGGTCCGCCACGCGAACCGGCGGGCACGCCGCCGCCACCCGCAGAAAGCCAAACGGCGCTGTAGCCACGAACAGATCTTAACGCTTCAGCAGTCCGAGGTACCCGGGGGTTCTGGGGGGCGGCTTGTCCTGGCTGGAGAGCCAGGACGCCCCCCAGCTCAAAGGAAGCTTGGCGGTCCCGGTCCCTTGTGCCGCAACTCGCTTCGACCACGATTAATATAGATGGCCCCTGACGCGGACGCCCCGCCGACGCCGCCCGCCGAGGAGGCCGACCTACGGCCCGACGCCCTCGAGCCGTCGCCCGAGGAACGGCGGGTTGCCGGCAGCCCGCACGCCGTGGCCGCGAACGCGGCCGTCCTCGCCCTCGTCCGCGCCGCGCGCAGCTTCACCCTCTACGACCCCGCCAACAAGGTCGTGCGTGCTCTGATCGCCGACTACCGCGACCGCTTCCGCGCGGTGCTCGACGCGTTCGGGCCGCTCGTCCTCGACGTCCACCCCTTCGAGCTCGCTCTCGGCCGGGAGGTCGTCTACCTCGAGCGTGACCGCGAGCGCTCGCTCGCCTTCCGGCTCTTCCGCGACGGGGTGCGCCGGCTCGCCTTCGCGCCGGAGACGACGTGGGAGGAGCTGCTGCGCCTCCTGCAGGTCCTCTCCATCCGCTACACGGGCGTGCGGCAGCAGGAAGACGACCTCGTCACGCTTCTCCGCAAGGCCGGCTTCGGCGGCATCCACGTGGCGGCCATCGAGGGCTTCGTCCCCGAGGAGGAGCACCAGGAGGCGCCGCCGGACGCCGATCAGCTCCTGCGGGGCTCGCGTGAGCGCTTCGACCCGCCGGCCGGGTGGGACCTGCCGCTGCCCCCGTTCCCGGAGGCGGCACCCGTGCGGTACCGGCCAGTGGCCCCGGAGCTGCTGGCCCGGCTGCGAGCCGAGGAGGCCGAGGAGACGGTGGCGAAGCACGCGCTGCGCGCGGTCCGCGAGCTGCTGCAGGCGCCCGGCCGGCCCGACGTCCAGGCGGCCCTCGGCTTCGCGCTCGAGGTGCGGGAGTACCTGCTGGTCGAGCAGCGGGGCGACGCCCTCGTCGAGCTCGCGCGCCTCGTGCGCTCCTCCCTCGCCGCGACACCCGACGCGGCCGCCGCGTTCCTCGAGACCTGGCTCGACGCGCGCACCCTCGGGGCTCTCGTCTCGACGCTCCGGCCCGGCGAGGCCGACCTCCCGCCGCACCTCGCGGAGATCCTCGACGCCGCGACGGGGCCGGTGCTCGAGCACATGATCGACGTCCTCGCGGAGGAAGGCGACGGGCCGCGGGGCCCCCTCCTGCGGCGGCTCGTCGTCCGCGCCTGTCGCCACGCGCCGCAGACCATCGCGACGCGCCTGCGCGGGGCCGGCGGGGCCGCGGCGGCGGCGCTCCTCGGCCTGCTCGCCGAGGTGGACCTCTCCGCGGCCCTGCACGCCGCGGTCGAGGCCACGACGAGGGACGACCTCGCCCTCCAGCGCGAGGCGCTGCGGCAGCTCGAGGCGGCGCCCTTCACCCCCGAGACCGCCCGGGGCCTGCACCACCTCGTCGAGTCGCGGCACGAGCCGGTGCGGATCGCCGCCCTGCCCGCGATTGCGGGGAACGGGGGCGCTCGTGTCTTCCCCGCCCTGCGGGCCCACGTGGAGAAGCACGCGGCCCGGCTCTCGGCGGCCGAGGCCGAGGCGGCCGGCCAGGCCCTCGCCCGATCCTCGGGGCGGGCCGCCGTCGAGACGTTCGAGGAGTGGCTGCGGCCGAAGGCGGGAGGGCTGATGGGCAAGCTGGTCAGGGTCCACGCGGCGCCGCCCGTCCAGCGGGTGGCGCTCGCCGGGCTGCGCGGCCTCGCCGGCCCGGAGGCGGACTCGCTGCTCGCGCTCCTCGCCGAGCACGGCGAGGTCTCGCTGCGCCCGGAGGCGCACGCCGCGCTCGCGGCCCGGCCCCGGGGAGGCCACCGTGGATGAGCCCCGAGCGCCGGAGCCGGCCGACGAGCTGAGCCGCGCCCAGGACACTCTGGCCCGGGCCCTGGGGAGGGCGCGGATCGGGGAGGACCGGGCCCTCGCCAACCAGGTGCGGGAGCTGGGCGAGCGGCTGGCCCACCTGCTGTCGGGCCTCTTGCGCATGACGCGGCTCCACTCGCCCGAGAACAGCGCCTTCAACAAGCCGGTCGAGGACCTCCACGCGACGCTCGTGACGCTCCACGAGCTGCTCGGCGCCGTCCACCTCGTCGCGGTCGAGGACCAGGTCTACGTCAACGACATCCGCATCCGGGCGAGCGAGAGGACGTCGAGCATCAAGGACCTGGGGGCGGAGCTGCAGCGGCACAACTGCGGGGGGATCACGTTCCACCTGCCTCTCGACGGGCCCGCGATCCGCACCCTGGTGGGCTGCGTCGCCGGGCCTCCCGCCACGGCGGAGGCGCGCACCGCGCTCGCGCAGGCCCTCGACGCGGCCGGGGTGCGGGGCCTCGAGCTCTCGGGCCGCTTCCGCTTCCGCATGGCGCTCGAGAAGGCGCTCGAGACGAAGGACCCCGAAGACCTCGTCTCGCGCGCTCTCGCCGCGGCGGACGAGGCGTTCCAGAACCTCGCCGCCGGCCGGACGCCAAACCCCCTGCCGCTGCGTCGGCTGGTCACGGAGCTGCTCGAGCGGGACCCGCTCGGCGAGGAGCTGTGGGTGGACCCTCCCGGGGCCCCGCCCCACGCGCTCCACCAGGTGCGGGTGGCGCAGCTCGCGCTCCTCGTGGGCCGCGGGCTCGCACTCCCCCAGAGCGTGCTTCAGGACCTGGGGGTGGCCGCTCTCTACCACGACTGCGGCTACGCGGCGGGAAGTGGCGCGCTCGACGCGGTGGGCGTCTCCTTCGAGCGTCACGCGGCGGTCGGCGCCCGCCTCATGCTGCGCCAGCGCGGCTTCCACGAGGCGAAGACGCGGCGAGTGCTCGCCGTCCTGCAGCACCACCGGGACGCCAACGACCCCCTGCGCCCCGGCCTCTTCGGGCGGATCCTGCGTGTGGCCGAGGACTACGACACGCTCGCCCGCCGGGGCGGAAAGCGGCCCCCCACGATGGCCCTCGCCGGCATGCTCAAGTGGGCGGGCACGCGCTACGACGCGGTGCTGCTGCAGCTCCTCGTCAACGCCCTCGGGGCCTACCCGCCGGGGACCCTGCTGCGGCTCGAGGACGGGCGGGTCGTCCGCTCGGTAACCCCCGCCCGCGGCCCCGAGACCTTCGCGCAGCCTCTCGCCCGCTGCCTCCGCCTCGCCGACGGCTCCGCGGCCCCGGGCGACATCCCCCTCGTGGACCTGGCGGGGACGGCGGGCGCGCCTCAGCTGCTCCGGGCCCTGCCCGGACCGACCGGAGGCGCCCGTACGGCAGGCTGACGCATGCATCTGAGACACCTGGCCCGCATCGGTCCCGCGACGCTGGTGTTTCTCGCTTCGTTCGCGTGGCTGTTCGGCGGCGTCCACGTGGGCCGCGGCGGCGGCGACGTCCCGGCCTTTCACCTCGACGAGGCGCACAAGCTCGGCGAGGCCTACTTCTATCACCTGTTCTTCGAGCAGGGAGACACGGGCCATCCCGCCTGGACCGGTGACTTCTACGCCCGGACCAACCCGCCCGTGGCGAAGTACATCTTCGGCGCGGCACTGGCCGCGGCCGGCCGCCCGGTGCGGGACCTCCAGCCGCAGAGAGACTTCGAGACGTACTGGCAGGCGTCGGACCGGCTGCGCGAGCGCGTGCCCGACGGCACGCTGCGAGTCACGCGGACCACGAGCATCGTGTTCGGGGCGGCCGTCTGCACGCTGCTCTTCGTCATCGGCCGCCGCGCGGCCGGAGCGGCGGCGGGCCTCATCGCGGCGGCGCTGCTGCTGGGCAACCCTTCGTTCACGACCACCGCTCGACGCGGCCTGACCGACACCATCCTCCTGTTCCACCTCGCGTTGATCGTGCCGGTGACGCTCGGCGCGGCCGGCGCCCTTCAACGCCAGTGGCAGGCACCGGCCGCGGGGCGAACGGTTCGCCGGTGGTGCGTTCTCCTGGCGCTGACCGTCCTGCTGCCGGGCCTGGTCATCGCCCTGGCGGCCGGCAGCAAGCTGAACGGCTCGCTGGCCGGGCCGTCGTACGCCGCCGGTCTGTTCCTGACCGCGGTGCTCTCCGGGGGTCCCCGGCCGCTTTGGCGACGCCTGGTCCTGGCATCCGCGGTCACCTTCCTGGCAGCCTTCACCGCTGTCGCAGTCTTCGTGGGTCTCGACCCCTACTACCACCACGAGCCGATCACGCGCATGCGAGGCTCGATGGCCATCTGGGGCGACTGGATGATCACTCAGCAGCTGTTCCCCGGGCCGGGGCTCTTCACGCCCCGCCAGCGGGCCGCGGCCGTGGGCTACTACTCGCTCCGAGACCCGTCGCTCCCGCTGTCGCGCTGGCTGGGACCGCTGCACGCCGGCACGCTCGGGCGCTGGCTGACGGTCTTCGGCTTCGCCGCCGGACTGGTCTACCTCGTCGGCCGATGCCAGGCGCGCCCGCGCGTCCGGGCCCGCGATGCCCCCTTCGACCCGCGGGCGGAGCGCGAACCTGCCCCGGAGGGCGGGTCCATCGTCACGCTGTGCTGGGTGCTCGTCGGCACGGCAGGCATCACGTCCTCGCTGATGGTCCTGTGGGATCGCCATCTGCTGCCGGCGTACCTGACGATCTCGCTGACGACCGCGATCGGCCTCGCCGCCATCCCCCGGGCCCTGCGATCCATCGCCGAGGCGATTGTCGGGCGATCCGGCGGCCGCGCCGGCGTGCGCATCGCTGCCGGGTCGCTCGCCACGGCCGGGTTGTGGGCCGTTCTGGCATTCACGCCGTGGGTCATCGCGCCGGACCTCCTGCCGGATCCGAAGGCGTGGAGTGCCGTTGGCGTCGAGGGCGGCTCGGTGCAGTTCCACGCCAATTCCGGGGTCCTGCTCTTCCGCAAGGGCAAGCAGAGGGAGGCCGCCGAGGCGTTCGAGACCGCCCTTGCCCTCCTGGACCGCGGCGGCGACGACCCTTCGGCGGCGGCGGTGCAGCGCTGCCGCATCCTGATGGGGCTGACTCTGGCGCGCGCGGCCACGGGGGACCGTGCCGGCGCGACCGAAGCCCTGCGGCAGTACGTCGCCGGCCTGGAGCAGCTCCGCGGGGCCATGAGGTCCTCCGATCCATACGTCCGGAACACCTACGATCTCAGAATCGCCGAAGCCCGAAGGGGCGTGGACGAGCTGGCCGGAAAGCCCTCCGAGTGATCAAATCGAGAAGATCGATGCTCGGGCCGACACGCCTCTCGGTCGTTCTCGCCCTCGCGACGGTGACGGGCCCGGCCTGCCTCCACGAGACGACGACCGAGGCCACGTCGCCGCTGGCCATTCGATGCACGGCCATCCCGTCGGCCGGGGCGGCGCCGCTCGCGGTCGCGTTCGGGCTGGACGTGCAGAACGCGCCCGGCACGCTCAGCTTCGGCATCAGCTACGGCGACGGCACGCAAGGCAGCGATCCCGACGCGCGCCACGTCTATCCGGTCGCCGGGGAATACGTGGCGTCGATCACGCTCACCGCGGGGGCCCAGACCGCCCGCTGCTCGATGCCGATCTCGGTCGCGCCCGGCCCGCCGCCGCAGGCGAGCGAGAACGGTTGGCCCGAAGCGTCCTTCCGCACCTCGCCTCCGGCCGTCGGCACCACGATCAGCGGCAAGGCGCCGCTCACGGTGCATTTCAACATGTGCCGGTCCGTGGATCCGGACGGCGACCGGCTCAACTTCCGGATGGACCTCGACGGCGACGGGATCTACGAGCTGAACGGCGCGACGGGTGGCGACTGCGGTCACGAAGCCGTCTACCCCGCGGGCACGCGGACCGTCACGGTCTGCGTGACGGACCTGGACTGCCCGGCGTGGCCGTCCTGCGACGACCTCGCGCGCCTGCGCCTGCACCCGTACCAGTGCATGGAGTACACGGTGACCGCGACCCCGTAGAGCCTCCCGGCTCGCGCAACACGCCCCAGCCTGGGGGCCGGGATCGGGCGCGGGAGCGCCCGCGATCGCCCGACGAAGTTTGACCGGCTCGACGCGCACGGCGTAGCATCCGCGAGGTGGGCGATCGCCCTCTCCCCGTCGTCGGCCAGGTCGTTTCGAACTACCGTGTCCTGGAAAGGCTGGGCCGCGGTGGCATGGGGGTGGTCTACAAGGCGGTCGACACCGCCCTCGGCCGCCCGGTCGCCCTCAAGTTCCTCTCGGACGACACCTCCCTGGACCCGGAGCGGCTGGAGCGCCTGCGGCGCGAGGCGCGTGCCGCCTCCGCCCTGAACCACCCCGGCATCTGCACCGTGTACGAGATCGGCAGCCACGACGGCGAGCCGTTCATCGTCATGGAGCTGCTCGAGGGGGAGACCCTGCGGCAGCACGCGGGGGGGCGGCCCGATCGACCCGGCCGCGCTGCTGGAGATCGGGATCCAGCTGAGCGACGCGCTGGAGGCGGCGCACTCGCACGGGATCGTCCACCGCGACATCAAGCCCGAGAACGTCTTCGTGACCAGGGGGGGTCGGGTCAAGATCCTCGACTTCGGCCTCGTCAAGCGCGGCCCCGAGTCGATCGCCGGCGCTGCCCCGGGCCGCGAGCGCGGGCCGGGCGAGGAGGCCCTGACGGAGAGCGGGCGTGCTCGTCGGCACGGTGGAGTACATGTCCCCGGAGCAGGCCCGGGGCGACGCCCTCGACACGCGCAGCGACCTGTTCTCGCTGGGCGCCGTGCTCTACGAGATGGCGACGGGGTGGCCGCCCTTCCGAGGGAGTACTCTCGCCGCGACGGTCGACGCCGTCCTGAACCGGGCGCCGGTCTCCCCGACGAGGCTGAAGGAGGACCTGCCGCGCGGGCTGGGAGCCGTGATCGAGAAGGCGCTGGAGAAGGACCGGGAGCTCCGGTACCAGCACGCCTCGGAGATCCGGGCCGACCTGCAGGGGCTGAAGGCGGCCGGCGGAGCCGACCGGGCCCCCGCGCTCGAGGGCGCTTCCGAGGCAAAGGCGGGAGCCCCGGTCCCGGGCCCGGCCCGGCGCCTCCGGGGCTGGAGTCGGCCGCGGAAGGCCGTCCTGCTGTCCGCGATCGGAGCCCTCGCGGCCCTGGCCCTGGCGGCATGGCTCCTCGCCCCAAGGCCGACCGCCCGCACGCGCCCGCTCCGCCTCGCCGTCCTTCCATTCGCCAACCTCACGGGAGACCCCGACCGCGAGTACCTCAGCGACGGCCTCACCGACGAGCTGATCACGGACCTGGGCCGGCTGCCGGACCTCGGCGTCATCGCCCGGACCACCGTCATGAAGTACAAGCGGAGCCCGAAGGGCGTGGGCCAGGTCGGGCGGGAGCTGGGGGTCGACTTCGTGCTCGAGGGGAGCGTCAGGCAGGCCGAAAAGAGGCTCCGGGTCACCGCCCAGCTCATCCGCGCGAGCGACGAGACGCACGTGTGGGCGGAGACCTACGACCGCGAGGCGAGCGGCGTGCTGGCCATCCAGGGCGACGTGGCCCGCAGCGTCGCCCGCGAGATACAGATGCGCCTTCCCCCGCCGACCAGCCCGCACCGGCCGCTTCCCGAGGCGCACCTCGCCTACCTCCGGGGCCGCTACGAGTCGGACAAGAGGACGGAGACTCCTTCAAGCGGGGCATCGCGTATTTCGAGGAGGCCATCCGGGAGGACCCGGGCTTCGCCCGGGCGCACTCCGGGCTCGCGGACAGCTACCTCCTCATGGGCTACTACGGATACCTGCCGACGTCGCAGGCCGTACCCGCGGCGAGGGCGGCGGCAGGGCACGCGCTCGCTCTCGACGAGGGCCTCGCCGAGTCGCCTACGCCGCGGCCATCGTCTGTGCCGGGATCGGCGAGCGGCAAGCCGCGGTCTCCTGGCTGGCCAAGGATCTGCCGCGCCCGCCATCCCATGGCGCTCTGGATCCGGGTCGAGCCCGAGTTCGAGACGCTGCGCACGGACGCGCGCTTCCTGGAGTCGCTCCGGCAGGCGGGGCTCTGACGCCGTGGCGGCGGGGGAATCCACCATGATTGGCCGGACTGTCTCGCACTACCTCGTCGAGGAGGACCTGGGCCGCGGGACGGGCGAGGTCTACAAGGCGGTGGACACCGGGCTCGGCCGCCCGGTCGCCCTCCGCTTCCTCGCCGAGGGCCTCGCCCGGGACCCTCGCGCCCTGGAGAGCTTCCGGCGCGCGGCGGGCGCGGCCTCCACCCTGAATCACCCCGGCATCTGCACCGTGTACAGCATCGACAGCCACGAGGGCCGTCCCTTCATCGTCACGGAGTTCCTCGCGGGGAAACGCTGGAGCGCCGCCTCGGAGGACTTCCCCTCGCCCTGGCCGAGCTGCTGGAGATCGCGATCCAGGTGGCCGACGCGCTGGAGGCCGCGCACCTGCACGGGATCATCCACGGCGGCCTCCGGCCCGGGAGCATCGTCGTGACGAGCCGGGGCTCGCCAAGGTGCAGGACTTCGGGCTGGCCAACGTCGGTCCCGGACACGGGTTCGCGGTGTCCGTGAGCAGCACTCCTTCCCGCCCGCTGCCGCGCGAGGAAGCCTGGTTGGCGACCGGCGCCCTCGTCGGGACGGCGGAGTACGTCTCGCCGGAGCAGGCCCGGGGAGAGGCCGTCGACACCCGCAGCGACCTCTTCTCCCTCGGGGCGGTGCTCTACGAGATGGCGACGGGGAAGGCGCCGTTCCGCGGGAGCACTCTCGGCGCGGCGGTGGACGCCATCCTGAACCAGCCGCCGACTCCCCCGACGCAGCTGCGCCCGGACCTCCCCCCCGAGCTGGGGGCCGTCATCGAGAAGGCGCTGGAGAGGGACCGGAGGCGGCGCTACCAGCACGCGTCGGAGATGCGCCTCGACCTTCAACGGGTGAAGCGGGCGGGCGGGCCCGGGCTGCCCGCCGCGCTCGAGGCGGCACGCTCCGCGCGCTGGAAGCGGGCCGGGGTGCTCACGGCGGCGGTGGGCCTGTCGCTGGCGGCGGTGCTGGGCGCCGGGTACGCAGCGCGCGGGTGGCTGCCGCGATCCCTGCCCGGCTCGCCCGCCTGGGGCGGAGCGGGAGCCCCGGCCGGGCAGGCGGCTCCGGTCCGGCTGGCCGTGCTGCCGTTCAGCAACCTGACGGGCAGCGCGGACCGGGAGTACGTGAGCGACGGGCTCACCGAGGAGATCATCGCGGACCTCGGCCGGGTCCCCGACCTCGGCGTGATCGCGCGGACGACGGTGATGAAGTACAAGCAGAGCGAGAAGGGGGCCGGCCAGATCGGGCGCGAGCTGGCGGTGGGCTACGTCCTCGAGGGAACCGTGCGGCAGGCCGAGGGGCGGCTGCGCGTCTCCGCCCAGCTCATCCGGGTGAGCGACGAGACCCACGTGTCGGCGAGAGCTACGACCGGCAGATGGCGGATCTCCTCGACGTGCAGAGCGACGTGGCTCGAAGCGTGGCCGAGCAGATCCGGCATCGCCTGCCCACGCGAGGCTCGCCCCGGTCCGCCGACCCCGAGGCACACCTCGCCTACCTCAACGGCCGCTTTCACTGGAACCTGAGGACGGAGCGCGGCCTGCGGGAGAGCATCCCGTACTTCAGGCAGGCCGTGGAGAAGGACCCCGGCTTCGCGCGGGCCTACTCCGGGCTGGCCGACGGCTATCTCCTGCTCGGGTACTACGGCTACCTGGACTTCGCCGGCGCGGAGGCGGAGTACCGCCGCGCGATCGAGCTCAACCCCAGCTACGTCACGGCCCTGCAGTGGTACGGCCTGCTCCTCCTGGAGAGGCAGCGGTTCGACGAGGCCAGGGCGGTCCTGCGGCGCGCCCGGGACCTCGATCCGCTCTCGCCGCTGATCCTCAGCAACGCCGCGGACGCCGAGTTCTTCTCCCGCCGCTACGACGAGGCGATCCGCCAGTACCAGGCGGTCCTCGAGCGCGAGCCCGCGCACGCGTTCTCCCTCCTCGGGCTCGGCCGCACGTGGCGCCAGCAGGGGAGCTACGACAGGGCGATCGCCGCCCTCGGGAAGGCCCGGGCCGCCTCCCCGGCGGACCCGGTCATGCTCGCGCACCTGTCGTTCGCGCTCGCGCGGGCGGGCCGGCGCGGCGAGGCGGAGGCGATCCGCGACCGCCTGCGCCCCGATGCGTCCCGCGGCGGGCCCTTCGCCTACGCGATGGCGGTCGTCGGGGCGGGCCCTCGGCGACCGGGACGAGGCGATCTCGTGGCTCATCGAGGTCCACGCGAAGCGCCACCCGCAGGGCCTGTGGATGAAGGTCGACCCGGAGCTCGAGTCGCTGCCGGTCCGACCCCCGCTACCAGGAGCTGATCCGGAGCACCGGGCTGTAGGCTACGGCAGGCTGGCCACGGAGCGACCGCCCTCGGTGATCGTCACGTCCCGGCGGGGGCCTTCCCTTTCGGAACCGTCTTCACCGCCTGCGCGCAGAGCGGCGTGTGCCCGAGGAAAGTCGAATTCGTCGGAAATAGGCCCGAATTGAGCTTGACAACGAAAGTTGTCAAGCCTACCATCCCCTTCGTGCTCGACATCCAAGTCATCGAAGATCCGGCCGCGGCGACCGTGGCGTTGGAGCCCATGCGGAGGCGACTCCTCTCGGAGCTGGCCGCGCCCGCCTCGGCAGCGACGTTGGCCGCGCGGGTCGGCCTGGCTCGGCAGAAAGTCAACTACCACTTGAACGCGCTGGAGGCGCACGGGCTGGTGAGGCTGGCCCAGGAACGCAAGTGGGGCGGGCTGACAGAACGGCTGCTCGTGGCGACGGCCGCTTCCTACGTCGTCTCGCCGGGCGCCCTGGGCCCGGTCGCCGCGGACCCGAGTCGGGAAATCGACAGGCTGTCCGCGAGCTATCTCATCGCCCTGGGCGCACGGGTCGTCCGCGAGGTGGGCGACCTTGTGCGTCGTGCGAAAGACACGGGCAAACGCCTGGCGACCCTGGCGGTGGATACCGAGGTTCGCTTCCGGTCGGCGACGGACCGGGCGGCGTTCAGCAACGAGCTCACCGAGGCCATCACGAAACTGGTCTCGAAGTACCACGACGAATCCGCCCCCGGCGGCCGCGCGCATCGCCTCATGGTCGTGGCGCACCCTCTGCCGAAGAAACCCGATCCCAAGGAGCCATCATGAGCCTGAAGAAAGAAGCCTCCGGACGCCGTTCCATCCAGGTCGAAGTCGAGGTCCCCGGCACGCCGGAGGATGTCTGGCAGGCCATCGCCACCGGGCCGGGTATTTCGTCCTGGTTCGTGCCGGCTGAGTTCGAGGAGCGCGACGGGAAGCCCGTCGCAGTGAAGTTGAACTTCGGCCCGGGCATGGAGTCCCGTTCTGCCGTGACGGCCTGGGATCCGCCGCGGATGTTTGCCGCGCAGGGCGAGGGCTGGGGTGGCTCGCCGCCCATCGCAACCGAGTGGAGCGTCGAAGCGCGCGCGGGTGGTGTGTGCCTCGTCCGTGTGGTGCATAGCCTCTTCGCCAGCACCGACGACTGGGACAACCAGCTCGAAAGCACCGGACTCGGCTGGCCCGGCTTCTTCCGCACCCTGCGGATCTACCTCACGCACTTCCGCGGCCAACGCTCCGCGATCATGCAGTTCGTGGTTCCCGTCGCAGGAACCGAAGCGGAGGCCTGGGAAATGCTGACCGCGGCATTGGGAGTGAAAGGGTTGAGCGTCGGGCAGCGTTGGACGGCGCCCGCGGGTGTCCCGGCGCTCAGCGGCGTGGCGGAGTACGTCAGCCAGAGTCCGTACGACGCCCTGCTGCGGCTCGAGCAGCCGGGGCCGGGCGTAGGCGCCCTTGGCGCCTTCAACGTCGGCGGCCAGAGCATGGTGGCGCTGACCGTCTACCACTACGGCGATCAGGCGGCCGGAACCGTCGCCCGCGAGACACCGCTGTGGCAGGCGTGGATCCAAGAACGCTTCCCGACGCCGTCGGAGACGAGCCAGAGCGAATGATCTCTGTACTCGCGGAGGGGCGTGGGCCTGTCGCACGCAGGGCGGGGATGAGAGTCCCCCCCACTCCAGCCTCCCACGCGCCACGGACTGAAGGCTCGCCTACGGCAGGCTGACGACGGCGCGCCCGCCCTCGGTGATCGTCACGTCCCGCCCCACGCCGCCCTCCACCTGCAGCGTGTAGCGCCCCGGCGCGACGTTCTCGAGCGTGCGGACCGGGCTCCCCAGGCGGATCTTCCCGTCGGAGGTGAACGCGTTCCACATGTAGACCCGCCCGTCCGCCCCGACGAGCCGGGCCGTGGGCTGCGGCAGGGCGAGCGTCTGCGGCCCCACCTGGATCTCGAGCGCACCCCCCGGGGTGAGGGTGAGCGTCACCGTGCGCGAGGGCACGGCGACACCGGGCAGGCTCACGGGCGCGTACCCGGAGGACTCGGCCCGCACCTCGTAGACCCCGGCCTTGAGCGAGGGGACCTCCCCGCGGCCCTCGCTGTCGAGGGCGACGCTGCCGGAGAAGGCCGCCTGGCCGGAGCCGTCGGCGACCCGGACGAAGAGCCCGCGCAGCGGCGTGCCGAACAGGCCGTCGCGTGCCTCGAGGGCGATGCCCTCGCCCCGCCGCATCTCCACCCGCACGTCGCTCTCCTCCGCCGCCGCGAGCTCGCGGGTCTCCACCTGGTAGGCCGGCTTCTGGAAGGAGACGCGGTACCGCTTCGGCTCGAGGTCCTCGAGGGCGAAGCGGCCGGAGCTGTCCGTGCCGGCCATGCTCACGAAGCGCGCGCCGCCGCCCTCCTCCTCGAGGCGGATCTGCACGTCGCCGAGCGGCCGCCCCGACTCGGCCTCGACCACGGTCCCGGCGAGACGCGCGGGGGGGGCCTCGAGGTCGACCGTCGTGTCCCCGGCGACATCGACGGTGCGGCGGATCGGGGCGCCGCCGGAAAGGGAGTTGGCCATGAAGGTGTACCGCCCCTCCTGGAGGCCCTCGAGGACGAACGCGCCCGTCTCGTCGGTGCGGCCGTTCGCGCCGCGCCGGTCGCCGCCCTCGGGCATCGCCGAGACCATCGCGTCGGTCACCGGCCGTCCGCCCCGCGTGACGTGGCCGTCCACGCGGAAGCCCTGCTCGAAGACGATCTCGGCCGCCGCCTCGGCCTGGCCGGGGGCGATCGTCACGGTGGTCGAGGCGGAGCGCGAGCCGCTCAGGAAGTCGCCGGCGTTCGCCCGGAGGCTCAGCACGCCCTCGGGCACGCCGGCGAGCTCGAAGCTGCCGCCGGCCGCGGTGCGCGTCGTCGCGAAGTAGTCGCGGCCCTGCGCGCTGACGTTGACTCCGGCGAGCTGCGGCTCCGGCAGCCCGGTCACGATCCCGCGCACGACCGCGCCCTCGGAGAGGACGAGCTGGACTTCCTGGGCGTCGTCGCCGGTCAGCACGGCCTCGACGGGCGCGCTCGACTGGTCGCGCAGCGAGGCGCCGAGCGTGTAGCGGCCGGGGTTCGAGCCGCTCGAACCGGAAGCGGCCGGCCTCGCCGCTGAGCGCGCTCTGCTCGCCGCCGCCGAGGAAGCCCGCCCCGGCCCGGAAGCCCGAGTCCCCCGCCGCCGCGATCGTGACCTCCGCGCCGGGCACCGGCCGTCCGCCGGCGAGCACGGTCCCCCCGACGGAGCCGCCCTTTCCGAGCCGGATGTCCGCGGCGGCGGGCGCCTCCTTGAGCTCGACGCTCGCCGTCGCCTCGCTCCAGTCGGGGTGCGACGCGGTGAGGACCCAGGTCCCGGGGGCGAGCCCCGCGATCTCGTAACGGCCCTCGGCGTCGGTCGAAGCCTCGTTGTCCCCGCCCTCGCCGCCGATGCGCACCATCGCCATCCGCGAGCCGCCCCCCGACAGCTCGGCGCGAACGGTGGCGTCGAGGATGGGGCGGCCGGTGCGCGACTCGAGCACCTTGCCGGCGATCACCCCGCCCTTCGACAGGCGCACCTCGACGCCCTCCGTGGCCTCGCCCTCGCCCACGGTCACGCCGGCGGCGCTGCCCGCCTGGTAGCCCGGGGCGAACGCCTCGACCGTCCACCGCCCCGCCGCCACGTCCTCGAGCACGAAGGAGCCGTCCTCCGCGTGGAACGGCACCTTCTCGTAGGGGCCCCGCCCGCGCCCCGGGCCCGCGCGCATCACGAACCGCATGCCGCCCTGCGCGTCGGGCTGGTAGCGCAGCTGGAAGTCCGGCGACGGCCCGGCCGGAGTCGCCGTCCACGACGCGACCGCGGATCTGGCCGCTGCCGGTGACGACGAGGTCGACGCCCTCAGCGGGCGCCACCACCCCGGCCTTGCGCGGGCCGAGGCCGGCGGACCCCATGACCTGCAGGTCGTAGCTCTCGCCCGCGGTCACGCCCTCGAGCAGGAAGGCGCCGTCGGGTCCCGTGGGCTCCTCGGTCCGCATCCCGCCGGGGCCGAACGCCGGCCCGCCCTCCCGGAGGCGCGGGCCGACACCGTCCAGCCCGACGCGCCGGCGCCGGTCTTGTCGCGCACGACGCCGCTGATCGTCGCCCCGGGCCGCAGCGTCAGCTCGAGCGGCTCGCCCGCCGGGCCTCGCTCACCTTGACGGGGTCGACGCTCGCCCGCGCGAAGCCGGGCCTCCGGGCCGAGACCGTGTAGTCGCCCGCCTTCAGGCCACGGAACTCGAAGCGCCCGTCCACCCCGGTCTCGCGCCGCACCTGGCCGCCGGGGCCGATGAAGGACATCTGCACGCCGCCCCGCCCCGCCCGGACCGTCCGCGAGCTCGACAGCGACACCTCCGCCCCGGCGAGAGGCCGGCCGTCCTCGTCCTTCACCACCCCGCGCACCGAGAGCCCGCGCCGGAGGATGACGGTGACCCCCGACCGGGTGGCCCCGGCGGTGAGCGAGAGGCCCCCGATCGCGCGCTCCTCGTACTCGTCGTGGCGCACGTCGAGCCGCTGGTTCTCGCCCGGCGCGAGCCGCGTGGCCCGGAACGAGCCGTCCCGACCGGTGCGCACGCCGCCCTCCCCTTCGAGGCTGCGGATGAACGCCCGGAAGACCGGCTCGCCGCCCCGCGCGACCTGGACGAGGGCGCCCTCGATGGGTGCGCCCTCCTCGTTCACCACGCGGCCCGCGAGGGTCGCCGCGCGGGAGAGCGGCACGTCCTGCGTCTCGGCCTGGCCGGCGGCCACGGTGACGGGGCGCGACCACGCGACGAAGCGGTCGTCGTCCGCGGAGATGCGCCAGGTCCGGGGCGAGAGGCCCCGCATCGAGTAGCGGCCGTCCGGTCCCGAGCGGGCGACGAGCGAGTCTCCCGCCGTCGACGCGGGCCACGAGCCGGACGGCGGCGAGGGGCTTCCCGCTCTCGGCGTCGACCACTCGGCCGGCGAGCGACGCGGTGGGGGCGAGGACGAGGGCCACGGGCTCCGCCCCTCCCGCCGCTAAGGCGAGCGACGCGCGCCCGCGATCGCCGCCGTCGGCCACCACCGACCCCGCCTCGCGCGGCACCCCGTCGAGCACGAACGTGCCGTCGGGACGCGCCTCCACCCAGCGGGTCGTCTGCGTCCGCCCCTCGAACCGCACGAGGGCGCCCGCCGCCGGCGCACGCCGGTCGGGGAGCGTGACCGCCCCCCGCAGCACGCGGCCGAGGGCGAGCGTGACCGGGCGGGTCACGGCCCCCGCCCGCACGGGCTGCCGCCCCTCGGTGGCGAACGCGGGCGCCTCGACCCGGAGCCGGTTCCCCTCCGCGGCTCGCGGCCTCGAAGCGGAACGTGCCGTCGGCCCGGGTCGTGGTCGACTGCGGCACGCCCGCGCCCGGGGTGACGTCGAGGAGACCTCTCCCCCCTCCGGGCCACAGCGTCACCGCGGCGCCGACCACGGGGCCGCCCCGCTCGTCCACCACCCGTCCCGCGAGCGCGGAGGCCCTCGCGAGCCGGACGTCCCCCGCGTCCTCGCCGCCGGAGTCGAAGATCCCCTCGAGCAGCCGCGGCGCGGCGGGGCCGCCGGAGAAGTACAGTCGCACGACCGTGCCGGACGGGCCGGGGACGACGACGGCGAACGAACCGTCGGGCCGGCTCGCGCCCGTGGCGAGCGGCTTCGGCAGGTCCTCCCGGCGGGCCTCGCGCCGCGCGGCGGCGAAGCCGTCCTCGAAGGGCAGGGCCGAGACGGCGACGCCGCCGGCCGGCTTGCCCTCGACCAGGACGCGGCCGCGGATCTCGCCGGCGGTCGCGGCGGCGGCGAGGCGGACCACGAGGCCGGCGCAGGGAAGGACTCGGGACATGGGCGCTCTCCGGGTGAGGGGCGGACTCTGCCGCTTCATTGGACGCTGCCGGGCGTGGAAAAGTCTCGCGGTCCCGGCCCTCAGTTCATCCGCCAGATGGCGTGGTTCAAGACGGCGGCGAAGCCCACCCACGCGAGGTACGGCACGAGCAGGAGAGCGCCTCCCCGCGAGAGCCGCCAGAAGGCGACGATCGTGGCGAGGATCGCCACCCCGAGGGCGACGATGCAGGCGAGGGCCAGGCCGGGGCTCCGCTGCTCGAAGAAGAGCCACGGCCAGGCCGCGTTGAGGGCCAGCTGGAGCAGGTAGACGAGCGGGCCGAAGCGGGCTCGCCCTTCGCGCCAGGCCAGCCAGCCCGCCACCGCCACCATCGGGTAGAGCAGCGTCCACACCGGCCCGAACACCCAGCCGGCCGGCGTCCACCCCGGCTTCTTCAGCGCCGGGTACCACTCCGCGAGGGCGGGGGCCGCGGCCATCCCCCCGAGCACGGAGACGCCGAAGCAGAGCACCACGAAGGCCGCGAGGCCCAGGACGTCGCGGGTGCGCGAGACCGTCACTCCCGCCTCAGGACGCGCGCGCCGCCCGGATGGCGGAGAAGAGCCCCTCGCCCCGGCTCTTCCGCTCGTCGTTCCAGGCCACGGCGTCGTCGAGGAGGCTGTAGGCGGCAGGCACCACGAAGAGCGTGAGCCCGGTCGAGACGATCATGCCCCCCACGATCGCGAGAGCCATCGGCCGCTGGAGCTCGGCCCCGGGACCGATGGCGAACGCCGGCGGAAGCGCGCCCGCGATCGTCGCCGTCGAGGTCATGAGGATCGGCCGGAGGCGCACCGGGCACGCGTGCAGCAGCGCCTCGTGCCGCTCCATCCCCGAGGCTCGAGCCTGGTTCGTGAAGTCCACGAGCAGGATCGAGTTCTTCTTGGCGATGCCCATGAGCAGGATGAGCCCGAGGAAGCTGTAGACGTTGAGGCTCTGGCCCGCCAGGTAGAGGGCGACGAGCGCCCCGCTCACGCTGAACGGCAGGGCGAGGAGCACCGTCAAGGGGTGGGTGAAGGCGTTGAACTGGGAGGCCAGCACCATGTAGGCCACGATCAGGCCCAGGATCATGGCGAAGAGGAGCGACTCGAACGCCTCGCGGAAGGTGCGCGCGGAGCCGGAGGCCACCACGCGGTAGCCGTCGGGCAGGCTCTCCCGGGCGATCTGCATCGAGCGGTCGATCGCGTCGTTCTGGGAGATGCCGGGGGCCACGTTCGCGGTCAGGGTGATTGCCCGCTCGCGGTCGCGGCGGGTGATCGTCTGCAGGGTCGGGCGCTGCTCGATGCGGACGATGTCGCCCAGGCGCACGAGCCCCCCGGCCCCGGTGCGGACGAGCAGCCGCTGGATGTCCTCCGGGCGCTGCCTCTGGGGCGAGAGGAGGCGGACCCGGATGTCGAACCGCCGCCCCTTGTCCTTGAACTTGCCGACGCGCTCGCCGCCGATCGCGGAGTTGACCGTCTCGCCGATCTCGGCCATGGAGATGCCGAGGTCGGCCGCCTTGTTCCGGTCGGGGATCACCTGCACCTCGGGCATGCCGACCTGGTAGTCGCTGTTGATGTCGATCACCAGGCCCGACTCCCGCATCTTCTCCATGATCACGCGGGAGGCGCGGCCGAGCTCGTCCCAGTCGCGGCCGCGGATGTTGAACTCCACGGGGAACCCGCCGCCGCGGCCGGCGCTGAAGCCCCGCTGCGAGAAGTCCTGCATCACGATCCGGGCCCCGGGAAGGGCGCTCGTTGCCTGCCGCGCGACGGCCATCAGCTCGTTCTGCGAGAGCCGCTTCCCGGTCTTCGGGTCCACCGGACGGTCGGCCGGGTCCTTCATGGTCACGTAGAGGAAGCCGCTGTTGACCTCGCCGCCGCCGAAGCCGCCCACGAAGCCGCCGTACATGTCGACCTCGGGCCGCGACTGCAGGAAGCGCTCGATCTGGCTGAGGATGCGCTCGCTGGTGTCGAGGCTCGACCCCACGGGGGTCTGGAACCGGATCCCGAAGCGGCTCATGTCCTGCGAGGGGATGAACTCCTGCCGCAACAGCTTGACGATGCCCAGCGAGAGCACGAACAGGACGGCCGCCCCCGCGAGCACGAGCTTGCGATGGTGAAGCGCCGGGACGAGCAGACGCTGGTAGGCGGCGGCGAGGCGGGCAAACGTGGTGGTGACGAACCGCTCGAGCCGACCCGCGCGCTCCCCGACCTCCAGCATGCGCGACAGGCGCATGGGGGCGAGGGTGAGGGCCTCGAGCAGCGAGATGAGCACGGCCACCGTGATCGTGACCCCGAACTGGAAGAAGAACTTCCCGATGATGCCCTTCATGAAGGCCACGGGCAGGAAGATGGCCATGATCGCGAGGGTGGCCGCGGCGGCCGCGAACGTGATCTCGCGGGCGCCGACCGAGGCGGCGGTCACCTTGCCCTCGCCCTGCTCGCGGTGGCGGTAGATGTTCTCGAGCACCATGATCGCGTCGTCGACCACGATGCCCACCACCAGGGTCAGCCCGAGCACGGTGTACGTGTTGAGCGTGAACCCGAACACGTACATGACGATGAACGTGCCGAGGATCGACGTGGGTATCGCGAGAAGCACGTTCAGGGTCGTGGACCACGAGCCGAGGAAGACCCAGCACACGAGGCTGGTCAGGAGCGCGGCGAGAACGAGAGTGAAGAGGATCTCGTTGATCGCCCCCTCGATGAACACGGTGGTGTCGAAGTTGACGGCGAGAAAGAGCCCCTCCGGGAGCTGCTTCTCGACCTCGGCGAGCTTCGCCCGCACGTCGCGGCCCACCTGCACCGCGTTCGCCCCCCGGAGCTTGGTGATGCCGAAGCCGATGGCCGGCTGGCCGTTGGTCCGGGCCAGGCGGCGGCGGTCCTCGAGCCCGTCCTCGACCACCGCCACGTCCCGCAGGCGCACCGGCGAGCCACTCCTGTACGTGACCACGAGGTTGCGGAAGCCCTCGACGTCGATCGCCTCGCCCTCGGCCCGGACGTTCATCTCGCGGTCCGCCCCTTCGATGCGGCCGGCGGGCACCTCCAGGTGCTCCCTCTGGATCGCGCGGTTCACGTCCGAGACGGTGAGCCCCTGGGCCTCGAGGCGCACCGCGTCGTACCACACGCGCACGTTGCGGTCGCGGAAGCCCGAGAGCTGGATCTCGCCGACCCCGGGGATCGTCTGGATCTGGGGGCGGATCACGTTGCGGACGTAGTCGGCCACGAAGGTCGGGGGGCGGCTGCCCCCGATCGCGATCCGCATGATCGGCTCGTCCTCGGGGTTCGACTTGCTGACCACCGGCGGGTCGATGCCCAGGGGCAGGCGCCGCTGCAGCTGGGAGAGCTTGGCCTGGACGTCCTGGAGGGCCACGTCGATGTCGCGCTCGAGCTCGAACTCGACGGTGATGTTGCCGGAGCCCTGGCGCGAGGAGGAGGAGATCTCCTTGACGCCCTCGACGGAGGTGACCGCGTCTTCCACCAGGTCGACGACGTCCGTCTCCATGATCTCGGGCGAGGCACCCTCCCAGCTGATCGAGATGTTGATGACCGGGAAGTCCACGTCGGGGTTCTGGCTGACGCCGAGACCCTTGAAGACGGTGCCGACGCCGGTGAAGCACAGGATGCCGAACCCGATCAGGGCGAACATCAGGATCCACGCGAACACGTGGTTGCGGATCGAGATGTCCGCCAGGGTCATCCCCGTGGCGATCTTCAGGGGGTCTTCCGGAGGCTCCCCGGCGCGCCGCGTCTCGTCGCTCATGGCCGCTCCCTACTTCGCCGGCGCGGCCGGCGGGCCGGCCGCGCCCTCCGCCTTCAACGCCCCGGTCACGACCTCGACCGGGATGCCGTCGGCGAGGCGATCCGAGCCCTCGGTCACGACCGTCTGCCCCGCCTTCAGGCCCTCGAGGATCTCGACGATCCCCGTCCCCGTCCGCAGCCCGAGCTGAATGGGCCGCAGGCGGGCCTCGCCCTCCTCCACCACGTAGGTGACGAAGCCCTGCTCGCTCGCCTGGATCGCGCTCTCGGGCACGACGAGCGCGGCCTTGTGCTCCTCCCCGGAGAGCGTCACCTCGGCGAAGAAGCCGGGCTTGAGCTCGCCCGAGTTGTCGACCCAGCCGAGCACCTCGACCTGCCGGGTGGTCGTGTCCGCGATCTTCCCCACGTGGTAGATCCGCGCGGTGAAGTCGCGGGGGCCGAGGGGGGCGACCCGGAAGGTCACGCTGCCCCCGACCTCCGCCCGGAGCGACTCCCCCTCCGAGACCTTGAAGCGCAGGCGCAGCCGGCTCGTGTCGACGATCGTCGCGAGCACCGTGCCTGCCCGCACGAACTGACCGGTGTCCACGGTGCGCGTGTTGATGACCCCTGCCACCTGCGGGCGCACCTCGGCCCGCTGGAGGTTCTGCTGCGCGATCCCGAGCGCGGCCTTCGCCACCTCGACCGACGCGGTGGAACGCGAGCTGTCGGAGCGCGAGCGGTTCAGCTCCTCGGCCGACAGGAGCGCGTTCTCGGCCAGGGCCTCGCGGCGCTTCAGGTCGGCCCCGGCCCGTTCCTGGTCCGCCCGGGCCTGCTCGAGCGTGGCCCGCGCTCGCTCCGCTTCCAGCCGGTAGCGGTCGGGGTCGATCCGCAGCAGCACCGTGCCGGGAGAGACCCGGTCGCCCTCGCGAAAGCGCACGTCGCTCGCGACACCGTCCACCTGCGCGGTGACCTGGACCATGTCCTGCGCCTCGATTTGGCCGAGGGACTTGATCTGGTACACGACGTCCTGGATGGCCACGGGGGCCACGCGGACGCGGAGGGCCGGTCGCTGCGCGCGGCCGGCGGCGGCGTCCGTCCCCCCGCCGCAACGAGTGGAGGCGAGCGCGGCCGCTGCGACCGCGAGGACGAAAAGGGGCTGCTTTCTCACGAAGCTCCTCGCTGGTGAAACGGGGGCCTTGTCCGCGGAGGGAAGCCTCACGCGGGGAGGGACCGCCGATTTCATTCTCCGTCGAAATTAGACAGGGAATCCATAGCACCCGAGGTAAAGCCTCTGTAAAGCGCCCAAAGGCAACGTTCTGACCCCGGGACGGGGCTTGCGGGTGTCGGTCCTCAAGGCGTCGCGGCTGCGACCGGACCCAGGTACTTGTCCAGCCAGCTCAGCGATTCGCGGATCAGGTCCCTTCGGTCCACTCGGTGGTCGGTGTCGAAGACTCTCAGCAGCTTGTCGGCCCTCGGGGTCCCCAGCAGCTCGTACATTGGCATCACGTCGGTCTCCAGGGGACACGTCATGTCGTATCGCCCGTGGAGGAACAGGACGGGGAGCGTGATCCGGGGGGTGTAGTTGAGGTCGTCCACCTCCGGGCGCGGACGGCAGAACGACCTCATTCCCCCCGACACGATGATCGCCGCCTTGAACCGGGTCTCGACCGCGAGGACGAGGTTCGCCTCCCGGCCTCCCCAGCTGAGCCCGTAGTAGGCGAGCCGGCCCGGGTCGACGTCGCTCCGCGACCGGAGGTAGTCGAGGGATCGCTGGACGTCCTTGACGAGCATGATGTGGTACTGGCTGCACTGGTGGGTCGCCTCGATGCCTTCACGGGGCGGGTTCGTGCGAAGCAGGGCCAGCTGGGGCGGGATTCCGTCCTGCCGCTCGTACGTGCCCTTGAGGACCGGGTAGAAGACCGCCCGTCCGGTACGCACGAAAAACGAACCGCTCTGCTCGAACTCCAGGCGCTCCTCCACGTCGTCGACGGAGGGCCTCGACATCGCGCCGGCCCCGGGAAAGACCAGCACCGTCTGGTACGGGGGGCGGGCGTTGCGGGGCAGGAACAGCTGTCCCAGGACCCTCTCGCCGCCGTAGGCCGCACGGAAGCTCACCTTCTCCCGGATCCAGTCCCGGCTCTCCACCCTCGCCTCGATCACGGGAGCGAGGTCGACGGGGTCGTAGGAGAACTGCTCGCAGTAGATCCGGAAGACCTCGTCGGAGACGGGGTGCTCCCGGAGAAGGTCGCGGTGGGCCAGCGGGTCCCGGTACGGGGCGAGGAGGCCGGCGGGAACCTCCGCCCTCGGCAGGTACGAGACGCAGCGGAAACCGTTGCGCTCGGAGCGGTCGAGCGGGGGCGCCTGCGTGACGTTGCCGTACGAGTAGGCCGGATCGTTCCACGCGCCGCCGCGCAGGCAGCGCCCGCGCTCGGCGGCGTTCCAGCACCACTCCCGCGCGTTGCCGGCCATGTCGGACACCCCGAACGGGGTGATGCCGTGGGTGCTCCCCACCCGGACCGGCCCCCGACCGCCGAAGTTGCTGAGCGGGATCAAATCCCGGGGGAAGAACGCCATGACGGCCGATTGGGACATCCCCGTGGCGGCTTCCCAGTGCGCGACCGTGGGGAGGTCCTTTCCGACGAACACCGCGTAGGCCGCCGCCTCGTACCAGCTGACGCCCGTCACCGGGAGCTCGTCCTGTCCCTCCGGATAGGCCGCCGCCTCCCAGCCCCGCGGCGCAGGTCTCCCCGTCTGATCGACGAGCCGCGCCACGGCTTGCGCCCAGGTCAAGCGCCTTCCTTCGTCGTCGACGAGCTCGTGCTTCCAGAAGGAGGGGTCGCCGTAGCCCCCCGCGTCGACGAACTCCTTGAACTGCCGGTTGGTCACCTCGTGGCGATCGATGAGGAAGTCGGGGACCGCTCCCGAGCCGCGGATCCGGATCATCCCGGCCGGGACGGTACCGGCCTCGTCGAGCGTCCACGCGATCTTCCGCGGCAGCGTCGTCCCGCGGTCCGGGTCCCACGGCCCGGGCGGGAGGGCCTGGAGGATCGTCTCGTAGCCGGGCTTCTCGACCTTCCAGCGAAGGTAGGCGAGCGGCGCGCGGTGCTTCACGATCGGCGTCGTGCCCACGAGGGTCCAGGGGCCCTCCGGCTCGTCGTAGGGCTTGGCGAAGACCGCGGCTCCGGGGGGAAGCGTGACCAGGTCCGTCTCCGCGGACACCCGCGACAGCACCCGCGCGAGATCCGGATCACCGGGCAGCCAGGGTGCCGCCTCGATCGCCAGCCGGAACACGCGGACGTTGTTCCGCAGGCCTCCCTCGACGAGGTGCTGCATCTCGGGAAGGGCGGTGTCCCTCGCCCAGCGGACCTTCCGGGCCCGGCCCGCCAGCCAGCTCCCCGCGGCGGCCGCGGCCAGGGCCACGATGAGGACGGCAGCCTGCACAGAGTGCTTCCTGCCCCACCGGGAGAGCCACTTGTGGGTCGCGCTCCTCTCGGCCCCGAGTCGCTCCCGGCACTCGTCGAGCCGTCGACCGAGCTCCGCCGCGTCGCACCGGTCCCCGGGGGCCTTGTTCAGGCACCTGTCGATCGTCCGCTCCAGCTCCGCCGGGATCGCGGGGTTGAGCCGAGCCGCCGGCGCGGGCGCCGCGTGGAGGATCTCGTCGACGATCGCCGCCGCGGTGGGGCCCGTGAATGCCGGCGCTCCGGTCGCCATCTCGTACAGCACGAGCCCGAAGGAGAAGATGTCCGTCCGCGCGTCCACGCCCTTCCCGAGCGCCTGCTCCGGCGACATGTAGGCCGGCGTCCCCAGGGTCGTCCCCGGGACGGTCAGCGGTTCCTCCGCCGTGCGCGTCGGGGCTTCCGAATCCACCGCCTCCCCGGAGGCGCCGTGCCCCTTTCCGCCGATCATCGCCAGGCCGAAGTCGAGGACCTTGGCCTCTCCACGCTCGGTCACGAAGATGTTCGCCGGCTTGATGTCGCGGTGAACGATGCCCCTGGAGTGGGCGGCATGGAGCGCGTCCGCGATCTGGGCGCCCAGCTGGAGCAGCTCCGGCGTCGGCAGAGGCTTCCCGCCGATGCGGTGCTTCAGCGTCCGGCCCTCCAGGAACTCCATCGAGATGAAGGGCTGCCCGGCGTGCTGGTCGATGTCGTAGACGGTGCAGATGTGGGGGTGGTTGAGGGCCGAGGCCGCCCGGGCCTCGCGCTGGAACCGCTCCAGGGCGACCGGGTTCCCGAAGAACTCCTCGGGCAGGAACTTCAGCGCGACGGGGCGGTCGAGACGCGTGTCCTCGGCCTTGTAGACGACGCCCATGCCCCCGCCGCCGAGCTTCTCGAGGACGCGGTAGTGGGAGACCGTCTTCCCGATCATGTCGCTCCGCCCCCCTCCGGCCAGCACGGACCGAGAGTCCCTCCGCCAAGCAACGACATACAGGGGTTGGGCTCTGGCGCCATCGTACACCCGTGAGCTCCGTCACCCGCGGCCCGGGCGATCCGTCGATTAGACTGTCCGAAGAAGTCTCCCGAACGAATCAGGTGTGGATGACCCGACTGACGGCCCTGTGCGCGACGGCGGCGGCGGTGTTCTCGGCCTGCGGCGGGAACGGCGGGTCCTCCCCGACGCCGGTGCCCACGGCCACGCCTCCGGCCGCCGGCTGCGCGGCGGGGACCCCGGTCTCCGGCATCCCGCCGCTCACCGCGCGGATCGTCGCCTCCGGGCTGCGCAGCCCGCTCGACCTCCAGGCGGCGCCCGGCGACCGGGAGCGGCTCTACGTCGCCGAGCAGGGCGGCCGCATCCGCGTGATCCGCAACGGTGAGCTGCAGGCAACACCCTTCCTCGACGTCTCCGGGCGGATCTCCAGCGGCGGCGAGCGCGGCCTCCTCGGCCTCGCCTTCCACCCGCAGTTCGCGACGAACCGGCGCTTCTTCGTCAACTACACGGACCCGCAGGGTGACACCCACATCGCTGAGTTCCGGGCCACGTCGGCCGACGCGGCAGACGCCGGCACCGAACGCGTGCTCCTCACCGTGGCCCAGCCCTTCGCCAACCACAACGGCGGCGGGCTCGCCTTCGACGGCTCCGGCCGGCTCCTGATCGGCCTCGGCGACGGCGGGTCCGCCGGCGACCCGTTCGGCAACGGCCAGAGGCTCGACACCTTCCTCGGCAAGATCCTGCGGATCGACGTGGACGCGGGGACGCCGTACGCCGTCCCTCCCGACAACCCGTTCCGCGCGACGCCGGGGGCCGCCCCCGAGATCTGGGCCTACGGCCTGCGAAACCCCTTCAGGTTCTCCGTCGACCGTGCGACCGGCGACCTCTACATCGGCGACGTGGGCCAGAACCGGGTCGAGGAGGTCGACGTGGGCCTCGCCGCCCGCCGCGGGGGCGAGAACTACGGCTGGAACCTCATGGAGGGCTCGCAGTGCTACAGCCCGTCGAGCGGGTGCAACCGTGGCGGGCTGACCCTGCCCGTCTACGAGTACGGGCACTCGGAGGGCTGCTCGGTGACGGGCGGGATCGTCTACCGGGGCTGTCGCATGCCGGATCTCGCCGGGACCTATTTCCTCGGCGACTTCTGCGGCGGCTTCGTGCGCTCGTTCCGCCTCGCGGGCGGCCAGGCGACGGAGCTGCGCGACTGGACGGCGAGCCTCCGCGGCATCGGCTCGCCTACGTCGTTCGGCACCGATGCCGACGGCGAGCTCTACGTGGTGGACTACGATGGCGAGGTCTACCGCCTGGAGCCGGCGGGCTGACGGCCCGACCACACGTTGCCGCAGGCCAGGGTCCAGTCGAGGCCCGCGACGGGCGGGGCGACGTTCGGGGGCGAGACGATCACGAGGCGGTCCGGGCCCCGCATCCGGTCCGCCCAGGCGCGATAGGCTCCGGAGTCCCCGGCTTGAAGCCGTCGGTACACCGCGAGGTCCTCCGGCGGCATCAGGCCGGGCTCGTATCCGAGGACGTACCGGAACGGCGCCTCGGGCACACGGTAGTAGAGCGCATAGAAAAGGCGCATCTCCCCGGAGTAGAGGACGCCTCCCGGGTCCGGCAGGGCGCCGCTCCGCTCCGGAGCGGCCAGGCAGTCGAACGTCCGGTCCTGCATGCTGAAGCGCCCGTCGTAGTCGGTGGTGGCCGCGAGGAAAAGGGGGATCGACACGGCCACCGCGAGCCCGAGGCGCCTGGCCGCCGGACGGCAGAGCTCGAGGAGCACGTCCTGGAACTCGAAGGCGAGCCAGGCGAGCGCCGCCGGGAAGCCCCAGTCCGCCCAGAAGCGCCTCACCCCCAGACCCAGCACCCACCCCAGGACGGCGAGGACGAAGACGGGGTTGACCAGGACCGCCGGCGTCCAGCGGCCCCTGAGCGCCCTCCAACCCATCATCGCCAGGCAGGCGAGCCAGAGCTCGGGCGGGCCGATCTGGGGGCGGAACTCCACGACGAGGGACAGAGGCTCGACGTTGCGAAAGGCGAGGAGCGGGTGGCCCACGCTCTCGATCACGAAGCGGAGGGGGTGGCCGGTGAGGATCCCCGCGAGCAGGGCCCCGAGGGCCAGGGCCAGGACGAGCTGGCCCGCGAGCCGAATGCGGTGCGCGAGGAAGCAGGCGAGAGGCAGGAGCCCGAATAGGTACCAGCTCGGGTGCATCCAGGCCACGAGGCCGAGCGCGAGCGTCGCCGCCGCCAGGCCCGCCCTCGACAGCCCGAGCGGGTAGCGAGGGGACAGGAGACAGAACGTGACGACCAGGGCCGTGCTCAGGAGAAAGGGACGGCCCGCCTCGAGTCGGACGATCAGCGAGGGGTCCGTCAGGGCCGGCACGAGGAGCGCGAGGAGCCAGGCCTCGGGGCGCCTCAACAGCAGGACGCCGGGAAGGAGCACCGCGAGCGCCAGCCCCAGGACGGAGAGCGTGACGATCTCGGGGGCCGTGGCCCCGGTCGATCGATGGACGGCGGCGAGGACGGCGTGCCAGCCGGGATGGCTGTCCGGCGCGACGCCCGGCCTGAGGACGAGGACGTCGGCCCACTCCCGTTCGGTGACCGCCTTGGCCGCGTGCCGCAGGGCGTCGTCGGGCGGCTGCCAGCCGAGCCAGAGGACCCGCAGGGGGATGAGCAGGACGACGACCGCCACGAACGAGCGGAGGACGAGAGAGCCGGGGTCGGCCGCCGGGGCCGCGGGGGCCCAGGTCGTCGAGACGCTACCCGCGTCCGTGTCCGCTGCCACCACCACCGCGTTCCGGCCGGCACTATAGACCGCGCGCGACACCCGTACAAGGCGAGCGCATCACGCGGCCACGCCGTGGGTCGCCAGCGTACAATCCCCCGAGGTGCCCGTGGATCCCCGTCGAGGGTCCGCCGAACGCGCCGCCAGCGACTCGAGCTCCGAGGAATCCGGATGGGACACGTCGACGGCTGGGCGCCGGGCCGGGGCGGCCTCCTCCGCTGGCCGCGCCTCTCCGTCGAGGAGGCGGCGTGCCTCGGCGTCGTCCTCGTCCAGCTCGCGCTGGTGTGGGCGTTCCCGCGGTTCCCCAGCCAGGACCGCGCCACCCACGTCGCGAGCGCGATCGCGTTCCGCGACCTCCACGAGCCCGGATCGCGCTACGGCGAGGTCTTCGAGCGGCGGATCGAGCCCATTCCCAACTGGACCTCGCACCTGGCGCTCGCCCTGCTGACTCGGGCGGTCGAGCCGGCCTCGGCGGAGAAGCTCCTCGTCACCCTCGCCCTGCTGGCGTGGCCGCTCGCGGTCGGCCTCTTCGCCCGGCGTCCGCGCGAGGACGCCGCCCTCGTCGCGGCCACGGCCGCGGCGTTCTCGTTCAACCGAGCCCTCTGGCTCGGCTTCGACAACTTCGTCCTCGGCGTGGCCATGGCCCTTCTCGCGGCGGGCCACATCGAGAGGCGCCGCGAGCGGGAACGCTGGCGAGACGTCGCCGTCGTCGCGATCCTGTTCCTCGCCCTGTACTTCACCCACCTGGGAGCGTGGGCCCTCGGCGCGGTCGTTACCCTCGCCCTCGCGCTGACGTCGTCGGACAGGATCCGGCGCCTGACCCTGCGCCTCGTCGGCCTCGGCCCGAGCCTCGTGCTCGCCACCCTGTTCCTCGCACGGAGCGGTCTTTTCGGCTCGCGCGAGCTGCAGCGGGCGGCACGCGGACTCCTGGGCTCGACCGCCACACCGGCGGTCCCGGGCGGCGGGGGGGTGCTCACCACCCTCGCACTGGAGTGGTTCCGGTTCCAGGCGGGCCCGTGGGCGATCGTCCTCACCGTGGCCGCCCTGTCGGTGCTGGCCGGGCTCGTTGCCTCGACCCTCGCCGCCCCGCGTCGTGCGCTCCCCGAGCCCGGCCTGCGGTGGACCCTGCTCGCGCTGGCCGGCGCCGCCGCGCTCGGCCTCGCGTTCGGCCCCGCGGACCTCGGGGCCCGCGGGGGCTTCTTCACGACCCGCCTCGCCCTCGTGATGCCCGGCCTGGTGCTTGCCGGCGCCTGCCTCCCGGCCTCGGGACCCCTCCGGCGCGGCCTGCTGGTCGCCGTGCTCGCGCTCGGCGCCTTCAACCTCGCCGCCGTTGGGTCCCGCCTCGACCGGGCGAACCGCGACCTCTCGGAGTTCACGGCGGCCCTGGACGTGGTGGGACGCGGCAGGACCCTCCACCTGGTCCGCCCTCCCGAGCCCGGCGCCCCGGTCGACTTCATCAACGCCAACCTCTACTGCCTCGGCAACGGCAACGTCTTCGTGGGCAACTACGAGGCGGGCACCGACCACTTCCCGCTGCGGTATCGCCCCGGGGTGCGGATCCTCGTCCGCCAGCTCGCCCAGGGCACGGCGCCGTGGTGGACGGACGCGGTGCTGACGTGGGACGCCCCCGAGGCCGCGGACCCGGGAGGCGGTGAGAACTACGTCGAGACGTTTCGCCACGGCCGGCTGCGGGTCTTCGCCCGGCGCGCGGGAGCGAGCGAGGCTGCCCGCGAGAGGGAGGACGATTGAGCCCGTCGAGCCCGCGGAGCCCCTGGCCCTGGGTGGGCCTCCTCTGCGCGACGGCCACGGCGAGCTACCTCTGCCGCGTCAACGTGTCGGTGGCCGGCGTCCTCCTCATGGAGGAGCTCGGGCTGTCCCAGGCCCAGATGGGCCGGGTCTTCAGCGCCTTCCTCCTCGGGTACGCCCTGTTCATGGTGCCGGGCGGGGCGCTCGCCGACCGGTGGGGCACGCGCCGGGTCCTCGAGCTCGCGTCGTGGTGGTGGGTCGTCGCCACGGGGCTGCAGATGCTGGTCGGGCGCGGCCCCCTCGCCGGCGCCGGCGCCGGGGTGAGCCTGGCCGTGCTCCTCGGCCTGCGCTTCGTGCTGGGCGTCGGCGAGGCGCCGACCTTCCCCGCCGCCGCGCGCGGCGTGGCGCGCTGGGTCGAGCCAGGCCACCACGCCCGCGCAAACGGGTTCGTGGTCGCGGCCATCGGCCTCGGCTCGGCCATCGCCCCGCCGCTCGTGTCGTGGGTCATGGTGCGCTGGGGCTGGCGAGCCGCGCTCGGCGTCTCCGCCCTGCCCGCGCTCGCCACCGCCCTCGCCTGGCGCCTGGCCGGGGAGCCGGCGGCTCTGCCCGCCCTCCCGGACCCGGCTCGCTCCCCGGGAGGGAGCGCCGCGCCGCTGCGCTCCCGCAGCTTCGTCCTCCTCACCATCAGCTACACGCTGCAGGGCTACGTCGGCTACATCTTCGTCTTCTGGTTCTACCTCTACCTCGTGCAGGAGCGGCACTTCGACCTCCTCAAGGGCGCCGCCCTCAGCAGCCTGCCCTGGATCCTGTCGATCGTGTCGATCCCGCTCGGGGGATGGCTCTCGGACCGCATCGCGGCCCGGCACGGCCTCGTCGCCGGACGCCGCGCGGTGCCCCTCGCCGGGCTCGCGTTGGCCGGGGTCTTCCTCTCCCTCGGCGCGCGGACGACGAACGCCTACCTCGCCGTGGCCTATCTCGCCCTGTCGACCGCGCTCGTGCTCTCGGTCGAGGGCCCCTTCTGGGCCACGATGACGGAGATCGCCGGCCCCCGCAGCGGCCTCGCCGGCGGCATCATGAACACGGGCAGCAACGTCGGCGGCCTCGTTTCACCGGCCCTCACGCCGGTCCTCGCGGCGGCGGTCGGCTGGGAGAACGCCCTGCACGTGGCGGCGGTCCTCTCCGTCGTGGCCGCCCTGCTCTGGGTCGGCATCGACCCCCTCGCCTCGACGCGATCCCGGCCGCACGGCCGCACGTGACCCGCTTGACAGGTGACCGGGGCAGTCTGACCATGCCCTAGGACATCGGGCGCCCGACCCCGGCGCCAGCCGGGCCGGGGTGGGTCGGATCGACGTCGCCGGACCCTGGGATCGAGGTACGCAAGAGGGGGTCCCATGCGACGGCCTCGAGTCGTTGGACGCCTTCCCGAGCTCGCCCTCCTCACGGTCCTCTATGTGGTGGCGGGCAAGCTGGGCCTGCGCCTGGCGTTCATCCACGCGAGCGCCACCGCGGTGTGGGCGCCCACCGGGATCGCCCTTGCCGCCCTCGTGCTGCGAGGCGTGGGGCTCTGGCCGGCGATCTTCCTCGGTGCATTCGTCGTGAACGTCACCACCGCGGGCTCCGTGGCCACGTCGGTCGGGATCGCCGCGGGAAACACGCTCGAGGCCGTGGTCGGCGCGTACCTGGTCGCCCGCTACGCCCGGGGTCGCGACGCCTTCGAGAGCTCGCACGACACCTTCCGGTACGCTGGGTTCGTCGCGCTGGCCAGCACGACCCTCAGCGCCAGCGTCGGTGTGGGAAGCCTCGCGCTCGGTGGGTTCCTGCAGCCTACGCGCGTCGGGACGGTCTGGCTGACCTGGTGGCTCGGCAACACGGTGAGCGATCTCCTGCTGGTCCCCGTGATCGTCCTGTGGGTCACCCACCCGAGCTCGCGCTGGAGCCCCCGCCAGGCGCTGGAGGCCACCTTGGGGGCCATCGCCGTCCTGCTGACCGGGCTGCTGGTGTTCGGGGGCCTGCCGGCGGAGGGCTGGCGACACTACCCCTTGAGCTTCCTCTGCATCCCCGTCCTCCTGTGGCCGGCGTTCCGGCTCGGACAGCGCGAATCGGCGACAAACGCCCTGCTCCTCACCGTGGTCGCCATCACCGGCACCCTCCGAGGCTTCGGTCCCTTCGCCCGCGACTCGCCGAACGAGGCCCTGTTGCTCCTGCAGTCCTTCGTGGGCGTCGCCTCCTTCACGGTGGTGGCGGTGGGTGCCGCCGTCGCCGAGCGGAGGCGCCTCGAGGTGCGGCTGCTGCGCCTCGCCGACCACGATTCGCTCACCGACCTGTTCAGCCGGCGCCGCCTGTACGAGGAGCTGCGTCTCACGCTGGCCCAGTCGGTCCGGTACGGCACCCGCGGGGCGCTCCTCTTCCTCGACCTGGACGACTTCAAGTCCGTCAACGACGCCCTGGGTCATCGCGCGGCCGACCGCGTTCTCGCCGACCTCGCGCATCGGTTGCGCGGGCGGCTGCGGCACAGCGACGTCGTGGCCCGGGTGGGCGGGGACGAGTTCGCCGTGCTCCTGCCCCACACCGACAGCCTGCAGGGCCAGGCGCTGGCGTCACAGCTCCTGGAGGCCATCCGCTCCCAACCGATCGACCTCGGGGGATCGCCGCTGAGGATCAGCGCCGCCATCGGCGTCGCCCTGTATCCGGAGCACGGCACCACCGCCGAGGAGCTCCTGGCCCACGCGGATCAGGCGATGTACCAGGCCAAGGCGACGGGAGGCAACGCCTGCCGGGTCTACGCCCCGGACGAGCGGTGGCAGAGGGCGATCGAGACGAGCTTCCGCAGCGAGAGCGTCCTTCGCGCCGCCCTCGACCAGGGCCGGTTCCTCTTTCACGGCCAGCCGATCCTGGACCTGCGTCGGAACCGGGTGCAGCACTACGAGCTGCTCCTCAGGATGGCCGGGGAGACGGGCGAGCTGCTCCCGCCCGGGGCCTTCCTCGGCGAGGCAGAGCGATGCGGGCTGCTGCCCTCGATCGAGCGCTGGGTGGTCAAGGAGGCGATCCGGCTGCTCGCTCGAGGCGGGAGGAGCCGGGACGACTACGCCCTCTTCGTCAATCTGTCGGTGAACGCCTTCTCGGACCCGGAGCGCGAGGGAGGCCACACCTCCGGCCTGAGTGTCGACAGGCTCTCAGCGGCAGACGTTCTGGACGCGGACCTCTCCCGGCTGGACGGCCTGCCAGTCGGTGGTCCGGCCGCACTGCGCCGGCGTGTCGATGCGGTGGCCGACCGCGTAGGGCTCGGAGCCGTCGGGGGCGGAGCCGAGGAGGCAGTTCCGCGAGTCGAAGGCGCCCCCGTAGGGGCACTCCTGTGACGGGATGGTGCTGACCGGCTCGTAGTAGAGGCCGCCCTCGTAGACGAAGGCGCGCGCGCCCTCGGGCAGCTCGACGAGCCGGCAGGCGCCGACGCCGTCGTACTCGCCGCCGTAGGGGCAGCGCTCGACGTCGTAGTAGACGACGTCGCCCTCGACCGACGGCCGCGCCCCCGCCGGGGGAGTCCCGGCCGGAGAACGGCCGACCCGGCAGGCGTGCCGGCCCGGATCGTACGTCGTGCCCTCCCAGGGGCACGGGTGGGAGCAGTTGGGCCGCGTCGTCGTGCTGCAGGTGGGGCGCGTGTAGAAGGCGTTCGCGTAGACGAAGGGCACGCGGCCGGGCGGCGGTCCGCCCAGCCGGCACGTCGAGCCCTGCCGCTCGCCGCCGTGGAGGCACCTCCAGCCCTTCAGCAGGTCGAAGCGCGCCCGGTAGGCGAACTCGCCGCCCGCGATCAGGGCCGTCTGCCCCGCGGGCGGCGCGCCCACGTGGCAGTTGTAGCCGTCGAAGGCGCCGAAGCCCTCGCAGGGGTTCGGGCAGGACGCGTTCAACGTCGACTCCACGCAGGCCGGGTCGGCCGCGTCGTCGCAGGGCTCGAAGTAGCGGACGTAGTCGAGGTACAGGGTGTCGGGCGCCTGGCCCGCGCCCCAGGGGCGGGACTCCGGGGCCCAGTCGTACTCCAGCATCAGGTTCCAGAGGATGAGGTAGAACGGGTTTCCCCAGATCCGGTTCTCCACGCACTGGGTGCCGCTCTCGATCCGGTCGCCGTCCGGCCGGGTGCTGTCGCGCCAGGTCGCGAGGTGGCGGCTGTCGAGGAAGTAGGCGAGGTGGTCGTCGCGCTGCCACTCCATGGCGTAGACGTGGAACTCGTTCGAGAGCGTGAGGGCGTGCTCGTCGCGGAAGAGGTGCTGGGCGCTGGTGCCCGGGTTCTGGATCGAGTGGAGGCTGGACTGCGGCCAGTTGACCCAGTTCTCCAGCAGGTCGTACTCCCGCTCGGGGGTGCGCCAGTCCTGCTGCCAGGTCCACAGCGCCGCCATGTTGCCCCGCTCGCGCGGCAGCCTCGCCCTCAACTCGAGGCGCCCTCCCTCCCGGAAGACGCGCCCGTCGCCCCCGTGTCGCCCCGCGGGTGCGCCGTTGACCCCGGCGGCGTCGAGCCCGTTCATGGCGAAGGAGATGACGTTGCCCGCCTCGTAGGGACAGTCCTTGGAGAGGCTGGACTCGTTGTTCGGGCCGTCCTCGCGGATGCGCCGGCCGCAGTCCACCGGCCCCGGCCGAGCGCGCCGCGCCGTGATCCGCATCTCGCCGGCGGAGACCTGCACGGCCTCGGGCCGGAAGCGGGTGATGGGCCCGGCCGGGCCCTGGAAGTGGATGGCGCTCGCGTGGTCCGACACGAGCCAGGTGCACTTGTCGAGCGCGCCGAGGTGCGAGTAGTGGCGCGCCGTCCACTGGGTGGGGTCGGCGGGGTCCACGTGGAACGCGAAGGGAACCACCGTGGCGACGGGGGCGCTGGGGGTGCCGTAGCACTCCAGCGTCCGCCGCCAGTCCGCCGGGCTGCACGCCTGCGGACGCGCCGGATCGCAGGGCGGGCCCTCGAACTCGTCGCTCCAGGCGAGCCGCCAGCGCGGCGCTCGCTGCGGGTTCGGGTAGAGCCCCGCGGCCAGGGAGGTCGTCGCGGCGAGGAGCAGCAGCCCCGCCAGTGGCAGCGCCCGCCCGTGGTTCTTCATGCCGTCCTCCGGGGTTGGCGCCCCGCGCCCGCCGGCGGTCGCGGGACGCGGGGATCGTACCGGACGCCGACGAGCGGAAAGAAGCGAAGACTTCGAACGCATTCCGATCCACTCCCTCCGGACCGCTTCGGGCGTGGAGCCGGCGGGTGGGAACGGGGGGCTATGGGGCCGTTGGCCCGGGCGCCGGTGCCCGCCGCTCGGCGAGCCAGGCGAGCACGAAGTAGCCCGCGGCCAGCGCCCACAGCACGAGCCACTCGACGCGGACGTGGCGCAGCTCGGCGCCCATCTCCGCCAGGCGCAGGACGCCGGCAATGCCGCTCGTGCTGGGGACGAAGAGAGAGAGGACACGGAGCCAGGCGGGGATGGCCTCCGGCGGCCAGGCGAAGCCGGCCAGGAAGACGGACGGCAGCGACGTGAAGAGGAGCACCTGCATCGCCGTCTCCCGGCGCGTGAACAGGGACGACAGCGCGAGGGCGAGGAAGATGCAGGCCAGGAGAAAGGGCAGGGCGAACAACGGCAGGTCGAGGGCGCGGCTGCGCTCGGGGAAGCCGTAGACGCGGTAGACGATCGTGAAGTAGAGGACGGCGTAGACGGAGTAGAGGGCGAGGTAGAAGAGGGCGCGGCCGAGCAAACGGAAGAGAGCCGTCCTTCCACGGGGCTCTGCGGGACCAGAAGATCCCGGGTCGTCCGCCAGGAACGGGGCGACCCGGGATTCTGACAGGGTCCCCCCGAGCAGCCCGATGCCGATGAGCAGCGTCTGCTGGAGGATGAGGACGAGGACCGCGGGCACGACGTAGCTCGCGTAGCCCTCGGTCGGGTTGAAGAGGGGGCGCACGAGGAGGGGGACGGGGCTCCGCAGGGCGCGGGCCGCCTCCTCGGTCCGCCCGCGGGCCTCGAGCCGACGGACGTCGATGCCGGCGGAGAGCGTCCCCACCGTCTCGAGGAAGCCGGTCGCCACCTGGCGGTAGACGAGGAAGTAGCTGGCGTCGGCGAAGACGCCGACGCGCGTGCGCTGCCGTAGCTGGACGTCGCGCTCGAAGCCGGGCGGCACGACCAGGATGCCGCCCACGCGGCCGGTCCGGACCAGGCCCTCCGCTTCCCCGAGGCTCGGCGGCCGCTCCGCCACGCGGAGAAGCGGGTGGGCGTCGGCCATGCGGACGAGCTGGCGGGAGAGGGCCGTGCGGTCCTGGTCCACCACGGCCACCGGTACCTCGCGCAGCACCTGCGGCAGGTAGGGGACGGGATAGAAGAAGGCGTAGAGGAAGACGGCGCCCCCGAGGATGAGGAGGGCTCCGGGGTCGCGGAAGACCCGGAGGGCCTCGGCCCTCGCGTGGAGGAGGATCGCCTTCACCGCCTCCCCCAGAAACGCTCGTCCCGGACGACCCGGCGCAGGCGAGGCCACGCCAGGACCGGCGCCGCGACGGCGAACGCGAGCAGGGCGAGGAGCGAGGGCGCGGAGACGGACCCGGGCGCCCCCTTCATCGACTGGTCCACGAGGAGCTTCAGGTAGTGGGTCAGCGGCAGCAGGGCCCCCCAGAGGCGGGCGAACGCCGGCATGCCCAACGTGGGGAAGGTGATGCCAGTGTAAGCGAAGGCGGGAGACGCGAGAAACGCGGCGACGCTCGTGGCGAAGCGGAAGTTGGCGAAGAGCGCGACGAGGAGGACGCCGATCGCCTGGTAGGCGAGGACGAACAGCAGGGTGCCGAGGAGGAGGAGCGCGAGGCTCCCCCTCATCGGCACGCCGGCGGCCCCGAAGAGGACGGCCATGGCCGCTCCCGAGACGCCGAGGAGGCAGAGCGTCGAGGGAAGCAGCTTCCCGGCGAGCGCGCGCCAGAGCGATCCTCTCGCCGTTTCCAGCCACTCGCCCGCCGTGCCCTCCCGCAGCTCGGAGCCCACGGAGTTCACCGCCGCCAGCAGGACGAACACGTGGAGGAGCGTCGGGAAGAGGGCGACGAAGATGTAGGAGACGTAGTTGAGCTGCGGGTTGAAGAGGGCGTGGACGTCCGCGCGCACCGGCTCGATCCGGGCGGCGGCGCTCTCTCCCGTCTCCCCCGCCGCGCGCAGGCGGCGGAGCTTCACGCCGGCCGAGAGGGTGCCCGTGGCGGCGAGGAGGTCGCGCCTCACCAGGCTGGCCGGCACGAGGAGCTGCGCGTTCGTGTACGCCACGACGGGTTCCGACCGGCCGCGCTTCACGTTCCGCTCGAGGCCGGGGGGCACGAGGACGTACGCGTACACGCGGCCGGAGAGGATCAGCTCTTCCGCCGCGGCGGGGTCCGGGGGACGCTCCGACACCCGGATCGTCGGCGTGGCGTCGATCATCCGGACGAGCTGGCGCGACAGGCGGGAGTGGTCCTGGTCCACGACGGCGACCGGCAGGTCCCGCGGGAGACCGGCGGAGAAGATCGCCCACGTGAACGCCAGCGCGAGCGCCGGCAGGACCACGAGCAGGAGCGGCTCGAGGGGCCGGGTGGCGATGCGCCGAAGCTCGCGGCGGAGGACCGTCTTCATGGCCCCTCTCAGCGGCCTCGGCGGCCCCAGTCGACGACGACGCTCATGCCGGAACGCAGCCCTTCCACCTGCGCGCTCGGTCGCGCCCGCACCTCGAACGTCTTCAGGTCGAAACCGCCGGAGGCGCTCGTCGAGCGCCAGGTGGCGAAGTCGGCGAGGGGGGCGATCATCGTCACCTCGAGCTCGACCTCGCGGGCGAGCGCGGGGACGCGGCCGGTGAGGCGGTCCCCGACCGAGAGGCCGGCGAGGCGGTCCTCGCGGAGGTTGAGTACGACCCACTGGTCCGAGAGGTCCACGAGCGTGATCACGGGGTAGCCCGGCGCGGTGAGCTCGCCGGGCTCGACGTTGCGGGCTGCGACCTCGCCGTCGCGGGGGGCGACGAGCGTCGTCTCCCCGAGCCAGGCCTCGACCTCGGACACGGCCCCCTGGGCCTGGCGTACCACCGCCGCCGCCGCGTCGCGGTCCTCGCTCCGGGCGCCGGCCAGAGCCATGTCGTAGACGGCCCTCGCCGCGTCGGCCGCGGCGCGCGCCGCCTTCCAGTTGGCGTCGGCCTCGTCGCGCCGCTGGGCCGGCACGACCCCGTCCCGCAGCAGGCGCTCGAGCCTCTCCGCCGTGGTCTTCGCGAGGGAAGCCGCCGCCTCCGCCCGCTGCCACTGGTTCTCCGCCGCGCGGATCTCCTCGGTCCGGGCGCCCCGGTCCGCCTTTTCCTTCTGAGCGCCGGCGGCGGCCCGAGCGGCCGAGGCCTGGTCGAGCTTGGCGTGGATCTCCGGGCTCTCGAGGCGCGCGAGGGGGTCGCCCTTCTTCACGGACTGCCCGACGTCCACCAGGACCTCGGCCACGCGGCCCGGGATCTTGGCCGACACGTCCACCTGCGCCGCCTCCACTTCGCCCTGGACGAGGTCGGGACGGTGACAGGCGTCGAGGAGGAGGAGGGTGGCTCCCGCGACGAGACCGGCCGTGGCGGCCCGCAGATTGGTCATGGCTGCACCTCGATCGCGCTCCCGCGCGTCCGCATCTCCTCGAAACGGTCGCCCTGTCCGCTCGCCTCGAGCAGCTCGGCGAGCGCGTTCACGAAGCCGAACGCCGCCGCCAGCCGCTCCAGGCGGACCTTCTCCTGGGCAAGGCGCGCGTCCACCACCTCGAGGGAGGTAGACAGCCCCTCCTCGAAGGCGCGCGTCCGGGCCCGCAGGCTCTCGTCGGCCAGCGCGCGTGTCGTCTCGAGCGACTCGTACTGCTCCCGGGCCTTCTCGGCCTCCCGGTACTGCCTCTCGACGAGCGTGCCCAGGTCGCGCCGGAGCTTGCGGTCGAGGAGCGTCACGCGGTCCTGCTGCGCCCGCGCCGCGGCCAGCTTCTTGAGGCGGCTGCCCCCGTCGAACAGCTCGATCCGCGCCCCCACCCCGGCCAGCCACTCCGGCTCGATCGGGGAGAGGTCGGCCTTGCGGGTCTCGTAGAGGCCGTAGGCGAAGACCTCGGGCCAGAAGGCGCCCTTCTGGGCGGCCACCGCCTCGCCGGCGAGCGCCTGCTGCGCGGCGAGGCGCTCGAGGGCGGGGTGCGAGGCGAGGGCCGCCTCGCGGAAGAGGTCGGCCGGCTCGAGCTCGCGCGAGACGAAGAGCGGGGTGGCGGGGTCCCCCACCGGGGCGTCGGCGGCGAGGACGTTGGCGAGGCCGGCCCGCGCGATCTCGACGTCGTGCGCCGCCCGCTTCAGCTGGCGGTCGGCCTCCGCGCGCGCGACCTCCGCGTTGAGCCGCTCGGTCCTCGCGATGAGGCCCTCCTCCTCGAGCCGGCGCGCGTCGCGCACGTGCCGGTCGAGCCCGGAGAGCACCTCGGCCCGCACCGCCTTCTCCTCGAGTGCCAGGCGCAGGCCGAAGTACGCCCGCACGAGCGATCGCAGGACGCCCTCCTCCGCCTGGCGCGTCTGCGCCTGCGCGTCCCGCGTCCGCGCCTCGGCCGCGCGGTTCGCGGCGCCGACGCGCCCGCCGGTGAAGAGCGGCCAGCGGGCGGTCAGGGGCAGGCGCAGCTCGTCCTGCTTGAACAGCGTCTCCTGGAAGGAGGGCACGAGGGACGGCGGCACCGTCGGGTGGAGCTTCAAGATCACGTCGCGGATGGGGTTGAGGTCGAGCAGGATGTCGTCGTCGAGGTGCGTGTAGAGCGGGACGAACGAGATCGTCGGGAAATAGAGACCCTTCGCCGCCTTCCTCTCCTCCTCGCGCTGCCGGACCTCGGCCCGGGCGGCGAGGATCGACTCGTTCTGTCCCCGCGCGGCGAGGAGCGCCTCGGCAAACGAGAGCGGCGGGGTCTCTTGAGCGGGCAGGCGAACCGCGCAGGCGAGCAGGAGCGTCGGGGCGAAGCGAAGGGGGCGCATGGCAGGTCTCCGGGGACGAGGGCTACAAACCGCGTGCCGCCCCGAAACGACGGCACCGGGCGCGGTTACGGCCCTGGAGGCCGAAAGGAGTGCCAGAAGGACGCAGCGAATGCGCGCCCGGGCCCTACTTCTTCTTGGCCTCGAACACGCTCGGGTGGCACTTGGCGAGCTTCGCCTTCCCTTCCTCGTCCGACAGGATGGCGAGCCTGTTGCGGGCCTTCATGAAGCCCATCTTGATCTTCTGCTCGAGGAAGTAGGTCTTGCCGGCCTCGAGCGAGGCGGCGAGGACGGAGCGGTTCTCGGCCTTCGAGCAGAAGAAGTGCTGGCCGGGGTCCAGGGTGAGGAAGAAGTAGTTGTGCCCGCGGTTGACCCCGACCCACTGGCCGTCGACGGCGAGCTTGCTTTGGATCTTGTTGCCCAACATTGTGGGGCGGACGACGTAGACGAGCGCTTTGTCGGAGGGCGGTTCGGGGGTCGGGTGGGTCTTCTTGTCGGTCTCGGCACGGAAACCCAGGTCGACGCCGGGGCATGCCTTCTTCTCGATCTCTTCCTTCTTCAGCTTGTCCGCCGGGGTGGCGGGCTCCTCCTCCTTCATCTCATCTTCGCTCGGCTCCGCTTCCTGGGCCGCCTCTTCGGCCTTCTGGTCGGCGGCGGGCGGGGCCGGCTCGGGCTTCGGAGCCTGCTCGGGAGGAGGAGCGGGCTCCTGCGCCGACACTTGGACCCCACCAGCACAACGAGAAGCGACAACACGACGATGAGACTCGATCGCGCGAGGGTCCGCATCTTGTCCTCCGGAGTCAGTGAAGACGGCCCGGAGAGCGCCATTAGCCGTGTTGCTCTCGATCCTCGTTGACCGGTGGGCGCTCCAGGTGCGCTTACTCGGCCACCATCGCCCGGGCCCGTCAATGAGCCGAAGGGCCCATCTCGCGCCGATCGCATCACCGTCGCGGCGAGGGCTCGGGAGGAGCCCGGAATGCCGCCTTCAGAAGCGCAGGGCGTATCGCAGGAAGAGCCCGCGCCCAGGCCCGTCCACGCCCCAGGAGATCCCGCGGTAGTTCACGTCGCCGAGGTTCTCGACGTCGAAGAGGACCTCGTGGCGCGTGGCGAACCGGACGGCCCCGCGCACGCCGAAGACGGTGTAGCCGGGAAGGGTGGCGAAGAGCGGCGCCGACACCCCGTCCGGCAGGACGCGGGCCTGCACCTGGGCCAGCGTCTCCCCTGTCGGCAGCAGGACGTCGTCGGCGTTGCCGGCGACGCCGTCGGGCCCGGGACCGACGAGGCCGCGGGCCCGCGCGCCGTTCGTGAAGAAGCTGGCGATGCTGGAGCGGGAGCGCGAGGCCCCGGTGCGGCGGTCCCCGAGGTCCAGGGACGAGAGGCGGTCCTGCTCCGCCGCCGCGTGCAGGTAGGGCTCGACCCAGAAGCGCCGGCCGCCGTGCGGCGCCCAGCGCAGCCGCAGCCAGCCGTCGGGGGCCGGCGTCCCGCCCTCGATGTTCGGCGGCAGCCCGGTGGCACGGTCCTCGGCGTGCAGCCAGGTGAGGCTCCCCCCGAGCACGAGGGACGCGCCGAGCTCCGCCTCGAGTGTCGCCTCGAGCCCGCGGATCCGGGCCTCGTCGAAGTTGGTGCGCACGAGGACGGGGTTCGTCGAGACGGCGACGAACACGACGCCGCTCGGGAGCTGGCGCGTGACGGGCTCGCCGGCGAGGCTCAGCCCGACCGCACCCGGCGGCAGGATGAGCGACTGCTTCGCGACGTTATCGTGCACGTCGGTCTGGAAGACGGTCACGTCCGTCTTGACGCGGCGCGCGCGGAAGCGCAGCGTGAGCTCGTAGCTGAGGCTCGTCTCCGGGGCGAGGACCGCAACCGCGCGTCCGGTGCTCACCGCCGCCGCGTCGGCGGTGGTGCCCACGGTCGCCCCGAGGCCCTCGACCTCGCGGTTCGACACCTCGTACCCCGAGCCGGTCAGCCCGAACGTGCCGAGGTCGGTGACGTCGGGGGCGCGGAAGCCGTTGCTGATGTTCGCGGCCAGGCTCAACGGCCCGGTCACCGTCCACAGCGCCCCCGCCCGGAACGTGAATGCGTTGGTGTCGTACGCGTCCGCCGGCCACAGCGGCTGGCCGCCGCTCGATGCGTCGGCCGCGTCCACCTCGTAGGAGGCGGCGGAGAAGCGCACGGCACCGTTGAGCCGCAGCTTCCCCGGTACGGCCTCGAAGACGTCCTGCAGGAAGACCCCGCCGTGAGAGTAGCGGGCGCCGTCGGGCACGCGGCCGCGGCGGACCGTCGTGGCCCCGGTCGTGGGGTTCGCCGAGAACGAAGGTGCCGCGATCCCCTCGAAGTAGACGTCGCCGCCGAGAGTCAGGTCGTGCGGGCCCGCGGCGCGGTGGGCCGCCGCCTGCAGGCCGTTCGCCGTGGTGCGCTCCGGCTCGTGGCTCACGCTGGCGAGGGGGTTGCCGTTGCCGCCCTGGTTGACCCGCTCCTCGCGCTGCGCCGAGAACGAGTACGTGACCGACAGGCGGTCGAGGAAGCCGGCCTGCGCCTTCTCGAAGCGCGCGTAGAAGTGGTCCCCCATGAGGTTGCGGAGGTCGGCCACGAGGTTGCCGTCCCCGCCCAGGAGCTGGTCGTAGCGCTTGCCGCCGTCCTGCTGCCCGCGCAGGTAGCTGGCCGAGAGCTGGGCCGTGGGCGTGATCGCCCAGTTGGCCTTGAGCTGCCCCCCGTACTGCGTGAAGGCGGTGTCGGGCAGGCGCTCGTCGATCACGACGGAGGAGGGGAGGCCGAGGAAGCGGGTGACCGCGTTGCGCGAGTCCACCCCCTCGCCCGGGCGGAGCGTGTTGACGCGGCGGCCAGCCAGGGTGCCGAGAAGACCGAAGGTGGGCGCGGCGTAGCGCCCGACGAGGGCGGAGCCGAAGCTCGCGTCCGCGCTGCCGAAGTTCGCCGTCCAGCTCCCGGAAACCCGGTGGCCCGAGGGGCTGAAGGCCGGGGCGCGGGCGAGCAGCTGCACGGTGCCCCCGAGCGCGTCCGAGCCGTACTCCGCGCTCGAGGGGCCCCGCACCACCTCGATCCCCTCCAGCGTCTCGGGTTCCACCATGTTGAAGAAGGTGCTGATGCCGCCCCGCTGGGCCGACGTGGTGTAGCGCACCCCGTCCACGTAGACGTTGACCTTGGTGCCGGTCAGCCCGCGCACGAAGACGCCGCCGATGGTCGGGCTCGTGCGCTGCAGCTGGAGGCCTGGCTCCTCGCTCGCGGCCTGCGCGAGCACCGCCTTCGCCCGCAGGGCGATCTCCTCCTGGCCGATGACGTTCACCTGCTGCGCGACGTCCTCCAGCGCGGCCGCGCGCCCGGGCGTCGCGGTGACGGTGATCTCCTCGTGGAAGGCCTCCGGCCGAAGCTCCACCGACAGGGGCCCCGCCGCCTGTCCTCCCTCGATCCGGACCGCCAGCCGGCGCGTGGCAAAGCCGGCGAACGCGGCCGAGAGGACGTAGGAGCCGGCGGGCACCGCCTCGAGCCGGAACGCGCCTTTCTCGTCGCTCCGGGCGGTGGCGGCGATCGAGCCCAGCGGGCTGAGCAGCGACACGGCCGCGCCCGACACCGGGGCCCCGGCGGGATCGTTCACCCTCCCGGACACGCTCCCGGAAGAGGGAGCTGCCGCCGCAGGTGCGCCGGCCAGGAGAAGCGCGAGCAGGCTGATCAGGCTCATTGGATCCAGTCTAAACGCCCGGGCGCCTGGCGGCCAGCACCGTTCGCCGCGAGGCCGGCCGTATCATGAGACGATCCTGCACGGGTCGATCTTCCCCCGGAGGCTGCTGCCATGGAACTCGCCGTCCTCTTCTCCCGCCACGTCGAGCGCCTCCAGGACGAGGCCGAAAAGGCCCTCGCCGACACCGGGTTCTCCTCGCTCGTCGTCTCGAGCGGAGTCCCCTTCACCTACTTCGCCGACGACCGCGACGCGCCCTTCGAGCCCGTTCCGCACTTCGCCCACTGGTGCCCCCTCGGCGGGCCGCACCACTTGCTGCACGTCGTCCCCGGCCGCAAGCCGCGCCTCATCCGCCACGCGCCGGAGGACTACTGGTACGAGCAGGGCGGCGTGACCGACCCCTTCTGGCTGGGGGCGTTCCACTTCGAGGAGGCGGGAGGGATCGAGGCCGCCTGGAAGGCGCTCGGCCGGCCGACGAGCGCCGCCTACGTGGGCAACGAGACGGAGCGCGCGGCCGCGGCCGGGCTCGCCGCGAACCCGGCATCGCTCACCGCACGGCTCGACTGGGTGCGCAGCTACAAGGACGAGTACGAGGTGCGCTGCCTCGAGGAGGCCACCGTCTCCGGCGCACGGGGCCACCGCGCCGCCCGCGAGGCCTTCACCGACGGCGCCTCGGAGCTCGAGGTCCACCACGCCTTCGTCCGTGCGGCCGGCTGCACGGAGGCGCAGCTGCCCTACACGACGATCGTCGCGCTCGACGAGAAGGGCGCGACGCTGCACTACGAGAGCAAGCGGAGCGTCCGGGACGGCCGGGTGCTGCTCCTCGACGCGGGGACGGCCAGCCGCCGCTACGCCTGCGACATCACGCGCACGACACCGGGCCCGGCCTGCGACTCCCGTTTCGTGGACCTCGTCCGGGCGGTGGACGAGCTCGAGCAGCGGCTGGCCCGCGCCGCGACCCCGGGCCGTCCGTACCTCGAGGTCCACCTCGAGGCCCACCGGGGCGTGGCGCGGATCCTGGCGGATCTCCGCATCGTGCGCGTGTCGGCGGAGGAGGCGCTCGCCAGGGGCTGCACCCACCCCTTCCTCCCCCACGGCATCGGCCACCACCTCGGAATCCAGGTGCACGACGTCGCGGGCCGCCAGGCCGACGCCTCGGGCACCCCGGCGCCACCGCCGAAGGAACACCCCTACCTGCGCAACACCCGCACGATCGAGCCCGGCCACGTCTTCACGATCGAGCCCGGGATCTACTTCATCCCGATGCTGCTGCGGCCCTTCCGCTCGGGCCCCGACGCCGCGGCCTTCGACTGGGAGACGATCGACGCCCTCGCCCCCCTCGGCGGGGTCCGGGTCGAGGACAACGTGGTGGTCACCGCCTCCGGCCCGCGCAACCTCACGCGCGAGCACCTCGCGGACTGAGGCGGCCTCAGGCGCCGGCGGCGGCCTTCAGCTCGGCGACGAGCTCGGCCGGCGCCCAGTCGTTCCCGCGGAGCAGCCGGCGGAGCCGGCCGTCGGGGCCGAGGACGGCGGTGCGGAGGTTGTGGGTGAACGAGCGGCTCTCCTCGACGTAGTCGAGCTCGAGGCCCCTCCCGAGGGCCCGGATGGCCTCGTCCGTCCCGGTGGCGAGCGTCCAGTGCGTGAAGGGGGGCTTCGTCTTCTGGAAGGGCGCACCGAAGGCGCGCAGGACCTCCGGCGTGTCGTGCTTCGTGTCGAAGCTGACCGTCAGGAGGTGCGTGCGCCCACCGAGAGCAGTGTCCGCGGTGAGTGCGGCGTGGGCGGCGGCGAAGTTCTTCATCATGAGCGGGCAGTAGTCCGGCAGGGGACAGCGGGTGAAGACGAACGTGAGGGCCAGCGCCTTGCCGCGGTAGTCGGCCAGTCGGAGCGGCCGCCCGTCCTGGTCCACGAGGGCCACGTCGGGCAGGGCGTCGCCCGGGTGCGCCTCGTGAGACCGCGGCCCGGGCGTCGCGTTGGGGTCGGGCGTGCCCTTGCGGACGACCACGAGGTCCTCGAGCCAGTACCGCGAGTCGGGGGCGACGAGGGTCGCGGTCACCTCGTCGCCGGGGGAGACGCCCTGGAGGAGCGCCGCGTCCTTCTCGAGGACGACGAAGGGCATCGTCATCCCCGGCATGAACCCGGGGATGTCCTCGTGGGCGATCGTGACCTCCCGGTTCGGTACGTCGACCTCGACGACCTTCCCCTTGAGCGGGTGGCGATTTCCGGCGGCGGGCGGCGCCTCCCGTCGGCATGCGGGCAGCGCCGTCGCGGCGAGCAGGATCAGCAGGAGGAACGGGCTTCGTCGCGTCATGGGGTCACTCTAGGAGGGACACCACACGGCGCGCAACCCCGTCGGAGGGATCAGTAGCGGGCGGACAGCCCCACGCGGACGGCCTGGGCGTCATAGCGGTAGAACGCGTCGTTCGAACGGTGGCGGGTGTAGTCCCAGCCGAGGTCGAGGGCAAGGGAGACCGCCCCCGTCCGGCTACCGAGCACGGGAAAGGAGACCGAGACGGCACCCTGCCAGACGGTGTCGGCGCGCAATGCTCCGTCGGGGAGGGGCTCGCCGGACGCGTCGAGCGCCACCGTGGCCACGTAGGCCTTGTCGAGCCAGTAGCCCGCGACCTCGACCACCCCTCCCCCGGGGAATACGTGCTTCAGCACGCCGCGCGCGGCCGACGCGTCGCTCGCGTACGGGTCGTCGTAGACGCCGTCCTCGAAGAGAAGCGCGGGAAGGGTGACGACGACCGGCGGCACGGAGCCGAAGACGCTCCGCCGCGTGTACTGGAGCGAGAGGCCCGTGCGCTCCCCGAGCCCCCGTGCGGCCCGGACGAGCCAGGTCACCTGGCCGGCCCGGTCCTGTCCCTCGGTGACCGCGACGAGGCCGGTCGACCGCAACCCTGGCCCCATGGAGCCCTGCGCCTTCCCGCGCCCCGAGCCCGCCTGGGCCTCTACGGCGGCCGGCTCGTCGCCGGTGGCTACGAGGAACGACTCCCCCGCGTAGGACTTCCCGCCGAGCGAGACCTCGCCGATGAGCGTGGTGCGCGAGGACAGGTTGAGGAGGACGCTCGTGAAGCCGGCGCCTTCCACCTGGTCGAGCGGCGGCAGGTCGCCGAACCGCCGCGCGTCCGCCCGAAGGCCCGCGCGCAGGGTGAGCCCCGGCCGGGGATTCCACACCGCGTTCAGCTTCGCACCGAGGGCGCCGTAGTCGGCGGCGGCCCACGCGTCACCGTTGCGGCGCACCGTGGCCGAGACCCCGAGGAAGGCGTGCGGCCCGGCGGTGCCGCCGAGACGCCAGGTGAAGCCCGCGTCGTGCTGGAAGAAGCTCCAGTCTCCGGGGGAGCCGAACGTCCCGGCATCGAGGGTGTAGAAGACACGGCCGCGCTCCTGGGCAAACAGCGCTTCCGCGTCGAGGCCGCCGTCGAAGGTCCCCCGGGAGTCCTTCGGTCCGCCCTCCGGCGACAGGGCCTCGAAGGCCGGGACGAGGGCGACGTCGAGGCCGACCTGCGCCCGCGACGTCAGGGGCAGGGCCAGGGTCAGGGCGAAGGCGAGCGACGCGACGGCGGGCGGGCGGGGCATCACGGTCTCCCTGGGCAGCCAGTCCAGACGTCGGCCCCGTAGCACGCCCCGGGGCCGACGAATGGAGAGGGATGCGCCTAGTTGCGGCCGCCGCGGCGTCCCCGGCCCTGCCCCTGGGGACCGGTGCCGGTGCAGTTACCGGTGCCAGCTCCCGGCCCGTAGCCGGAGCCGTCCCGCGGGCCCACGCCCTGATTGCCCGTGCCGTTGCCCGGCCCGTAGCCGCGCTTGCCCTTGCCCGCCTTCTTGCCCTGGCCCTGCCCGGTCCCGGTGCAGTTGTCGCAGATGCCGTCGCCGTTGGCGTCCACGAAGCTCGGCCCGACCGCGGGCGGGTTGGCGGGTGGCGGGGTCGTCGTCTGCGCGCTCGCCGCGCCCGCCATCACCATCACGGCCCCGAGCGCCACTGCCAGGATCACCAGTTTCTTCATGTCTCTCTCCTCGCTTGGTCGCGACGTCGCCGCCGCTGTCCCTCCAGAAGGCAAGGGCCGGGCCAGGCGACCCCGCCGGCCACCCCGCTGCCTAATGCATGAACACGGAAGGACTTGGCGGGCAGACTGCCAGCGGGCCCGCCTCCGGCCGCCCTCGGGACTCGACCAGAACGTCGAGCGCGTCGACGGCCCGGTCGAGAGTGGAGAGCCGGCGGTCAGCTCCTGGCGGCCGCGCCCCGCGCGAGAGCCCTGGCCATCCAGGCGATCGTCGCGACCGCAGCCAGGAGCAGCAGGACGAAGACGACGAGCGGCCCCCACTGGGTCGCGATCCAGGTCGGGGGCTCGAAGCCCGCGTCGCGCAGCGCGATCGTGCGCACCTGGTCGCGGAGCAGGACCATGACCACGAGCGTGGCCAGGAGGAGGCCGAGCTGGCCCCAGGTCGCGCGTACGGGGTCCTTCGCGCCGAGGGCGAGGAGGGCCAGGCCCGCCGTCGCCACGGCCAGGAGGATGCCGACCGCGAGGAGCCCCATCGCCCAGGCGTCGCCGCCCGCGAGCCGGATCAGGACTGCCTTGGGCTGGGCGAGCAGGAAGAGCGTCCCCGCGAAGACGTTGGCCGCGGTCGCGACGCCGAACACCGTCGTGCCCCTCCGGATGGCCCAGGCCGCGAGCTCAGGGTCCCTCCCGCGCCGGACGACGCCGTAGAGCGCGGCGCCCAACGCGGCCACCGCGACGGCCCCCAGCAGCACGTGCAGGTAGCGCGGCCAGAAGGTCGGGTCGCCGAGATTGAGGAGGACGCCCCGCGCGCTCGTCCGGTACGCCTCGAGGAACGTCTCCGGCCGCAGGGCGCGCGTCACGTTGGACACGTAGACGAAAGCGGTCGTGGCGAACAGGCCGGCCACGAGCGCAGCCACCCACCGGGCCCTGCCCCCGAGCGCCTCCCCGCGGAAGGCGAGGAGGTAGGCGCCGTAGTAGGCGAGGATCACGAGCGGAATGACAGCCAGCCAGAACCAGGCCATGAGGATCGAGCTCGTGAAGAAGAGCCGCCCGTACAGCACCTGCACGAAAAGGAGCGGGGCGACGCCGAGCGTGACCGTCGCGGCGACGGCGACCGGAAGCGCCTTGGCGAAGAAGAGGAGGAGCGCGGCGCGGTGGGCGGCCCCCTCCGCGCGGCGCGAGAAGCGCCAGTGGAGCGCGAGCACAGAGCCGCCGAGGACCACGTTCATGGCCACGAGGTGCAGGAGGAAGGTCAGCTGCAGCAGGGCCCACAGCAGGACGGGTGGGGCCGGCTGGGGCAGCGGGTCGGCCATCGGGATGACGGGGTTCATGGCTTCTCCTCCGGCGGCTCGCCGTCGCTGGCCGGCGCCCGGTCGGCAGGCGTGGTGGCCGCGAGAGAGGCGAGGTACTGCGCGAGCGCGCGGCGCTCGTCGTCGCTCCCGGCGAACGGCGGCATCTCCTCGCGCACCTGGGACAGCCGCCCGATGAGGTCGTAGAAGTCGCCGGCCCCGCGGCCGCGGAGCCGGTCGGTGATCGGCCATTGCGACTCGGGTCCGTGGCAGGGAGAGCAGTTCGCCTCGAAGACCTCGGCGCCCCCGCCGGCCGACGCCGGAGCCTCGAGGCCCGCGCGCTCGTCTCCCCCAGGCGGGCGAGGTGCACGGCCAGTGCGTGCTTCTCGGCGTCCGTGCCGGCGAAGGGCGGCATGCGACGGCCGAGCCAGGAGGCCACGCGCACGCCGGGGTCGGACCACGAGCCGGGCCGTCCGTCCGGGGTCACCGGCTTCGCCGCCGCGTCGAGCACGGCGGTGACCGCGGCGACGCTCTTCCCCTGGACCAGCCGCCGGATGCCGAGGTGGGCGCGATCGGTGTGGCAGGCCGCGCACTCGAGCTTGAAGACCTCGCGGCCAGCCTCGATCTCGACCGCGGCCCGCTCCGCGACGGGGAGGCTCTCGAAAGCCGGGTCGCCCGGGCGGAATGCGGCCGGCACGGCGGCCCAGGGCGAGGTCGCCAGGACCCCGCGGCGAGAGAGCGAGTCGAGAGCGAAGGGGTCCTCCACCGACGGCGGGGCCGCCGCCCGGATGCCGTTCACGAACATGTAGCGGTCGATCACCCAGGGCTTGCGCAGCCCCTCGCGCACCCACTCGCTTCCGCCCATCGCGGCGAACCCGATGAGCATGAGGACAGACGCCTCGAGGCGACCGTAGCGGCGGGCCCGCAGCGCGACGAGGGCGAGCGAGGCGACGACGAGGAGCACCGCGCCCGCCACCGCGACCCGCGCCGCTCCCCGCACGATCGGCTGCCCCGCGTTCACCGTGCCGAAGACGGCGGCGAGGAGCGCCGCGGGTGTCGCCGCCTTCGCTCCCAGCGTCTCCGCCACCGCCACCCCCGCGCCGGACGCGACCGAGAGGTACCACAGCAGTGTGAGCGGGATCAGGATCGCCGCCGGCACGATCCACCGCGTGGCCGACCACCGTGCGACGCGCGCCTTGAGGTCGGCGTCCTTCAGGAACGAGGCCGCAAACAGCACGTACAGGCCGGCCAGGCCCACCGCCACCGCGGTGCGCAGCACCACCATCGGCAGGTAGGTGGGGTTGAAGAAGCCGGCGGCGAAGCCGCGCGTCTCGATCCAGCCGCCGGAGGTGAGCATGAAGGCGAGGATGCCGGCGATCACCACCAGGCTGGCCCACGCGGAGGCGAAGTAGATCCAGCCGACCCGCATGTGCGTCCTCGCGTCGAGCCGGTCCCAGCCGTAGTAGTAGACCATCGCCGCCGCGATCTCGGTGGCGAAGAACGTCCACTCGATCGCCCACGCCCAGACGAAGGTGGTGACGAGGGCGCTCGTGGCCTGGGGCTGGACGAGCGCGATCGTGAACCAGATGCCGACGCCGGTGAGGGCGCCCAGCACGAGGGTGAGCAGGATGAACCCGCGGCTCAGGTCCCGCACGAAGCCGAGGAAGGCCTCGTCCCCCTCGCGCCGGGCCTTTCGCTCCGCGAGGACGAGGAAGAGCCCCCCGCCCACCGCGAAGTGCGAGATGAAGACGTGGACGATGGCGACCGCGGCGATGAGCAGGCCCGGGGAGGGCAGCTCCCACACGGGGTAGTTCATGGCGACCTCGCTCGGTAGGCCGCCAGCCTGACCCGCCGTCAGCGGGCCGTCAATGGACCGAAAGCATCAAGCCCTTCGGCCGGACAGAAAGAAACGGGGGAGGCCGAAGCCTCCCCCGACGACGTGCGAAGAACGACGGGTCGGCTACTCGGTGACGGCCCGGTACGCGTTCAGGAAGCCACGCCCCAAGTAGGGATCGTGCGCCCTGCCCGTCCGCGCTCTGGGCGATGGCGTTCTTGAGCTGCGCCGGCCCGTACTCGGGGTGCGCCTGCTTGATGAGCGCGGCCACGCCGGCGACGTGGGGCGCCGCCATGCTGGTGCCCGCGGCCCGAATAGTAGCTCGCTGTAGCGCTGCCCCGCGTGGTGCTGAAAACCATGTCGAACACCCAGCAGTACTGGTTCACAGAACCGCCGGAACGCGCGGGAGCGGTGCAGATCGCGTTGCCGGGGAGCATGAAGTCCCCGCCGGGCGCGGCCACCCATACGAGCGAGTTGCCGTAGTTCGTGTAGGAGGCCGGGCGGCTGAAGTTGGTGGCACCGTTCGGCCAGCCCACGGCGAAGCCCATCGGTCCCGTCGCCGAGATGGCGATCCCGCTGCCGGACTGGGCGGGTACGGTGATGACGCTCCCGGCTGTGGTCGAGGTCGAGGCCGTCGTTGCCGGCCGCGACCACGACGAGCGTGTTCCGGGCCGCGTAGTTGACGGCCTTGTTGAGGGCCGCGATCAGCGGTCCCGCGCCCGTGTTGCCGCCGCCCCGGTCGAAGGTGGCGCCCAGGCTCATGTTGATGATGTCGGCCCCGGCCCCGCCGCTGTCCATCGGCGTCGCCGCGTAGAGGATCCCCGCGATCACCCAGCTGAAGGCGCCGCTGCCGTTCGTCGAGAACCTTGACGCCGATGATCGTCGGCCTGGGGCGCCACGCCGATCGTCCCGATCCCGTTGTCCTTGGCGGCGATGATCCCGGCCACGTGGGTCCCGTGCCAGAACGTGGACGGGGGGTGGTCGTGTCCCAGTCCTTGCCGGGGACGAAAGAACGCGAAGCCTCGACGTCGAGGTTGGCCGTCCAGGTCGTGGTGGCCGCTGTAGATGCCCGCCGTCCAGGACCGCGACTCGGGCGCCCGCGCCCAGTGTAGCCAGCGGCCCAGGCTCCCCGGGCGTTGATCGCGTCGATGTTCCACTGCAGGTTGATGAAGGTCTCGTCACCGGGGGTGACGGCGGCCTGCTCGAGGCCCGCTGTTCTGACCCGCGGCTGCCACCGCGCGACCATGTCCTTGCCGGCGAACGCGAACACGCCGCTCGCCCGGACCTTGGTCAGGAACGCGGGGTTCCACGAGACCGCCACGCCGACTCCCGTCTCGCCGTGGGCCCACTTGACGCTCCCTCCCGCGGCGGTCACCGCCGCGGTCTGGGCGCCTCCCCACTGGTCCGCCGTGAGGACGTAGTCGTCGGCGGAGGCCCATCCCCCGCCGGCGAGAAGCAGCGCGACGCACGCGGCGCCCGCCAGAAATGCCATGAACTTACGCATTCACACCCTCCCGTGAATGGCCGGAGTCCTCCGGCCGACGATGGCTTGAAAGATCGCAGTCTTCTGTTGAGGCAGAATCTAGCACGCGAGCCAGTTCGGGAGCCATGAGAGTTTCTCCTGAGCTCGGTTTCCCGAGAATTCGAAAAGCGTGTAACGAATGCACGCCCAGGACTTGGCAGCCATCCAGGCGGTACGGTGAAATTCGCGCCCCCTGCGGCTCTTGCTAGGATGGGTGGTTCACTGTCCGCGGCGCGCCGCCGCTTTCGGGAGCTCATGGATCTCGTCCACTGGTTCGTCGACTTCTTCCTGCACCTCGACAAGCACCTCGCGGAGGTGATCCAGGCCTACGGCACCTGGACCTACGGGCTGCTCTTCACGATCGTCTTCCTCGAGACCGGCCTCGTGGTGACTCCCTTCCTGCCGGGGGACTCGCTCCTCTTCGCGGCGGGCAGCTTCGCCGCCCTGGGGGCCCTCGACGTGCGGGTGCTCTTCGTGCTGCTCTCGGTCGCGGCCGTCCTCGGCGACACCGTCAACTACGGGATCGGCCACTACCTCGGGCCGAAGGTGTTCCACTACCCGAAGTCCCGCTTCTTCAACCCGGACCACGTGCGCAAGACACACGCGTTCTACGAGAAGTACGGGGGCAAGACGATCGTCATCGCCCGCTTCGTGCCGATCATCCGGACGTTCGCGCCGTTCGTGGCGGGCATCGGGGCGATGAGCTACGGGCGCTTCCTGGTCTACAACGTGGTCGGCGGCGTCCTGTGGGTGGCCGTCTGCGTCTTCGCCGGCTATTTCTTCGGCAACCTGCCGTTCGTCAAGAAGAACTTCGGCCTGGTGATCATCGCGATCGTCGTGCTCTCGGTCATGCCGGCGGTCGTCGAGTACCTGCGGCACCGCGCCCAGGCGAGGCGCGCGGCCGCGCCGGACGCCGCCGCGTGAGAGTGCCGGGGCAGGCATGCAGCCGCTGAAGGTCGGCATCACCGGGGTACGCGGGGTGGTCGGCGAGACCCTGACCCCCGAGCTGGTGGTGCGCTTCGCCGAGGCCTTCGGTTCGTATCTCGACGGCGGACGGGTGCTCGTCTGCCGCGACCCGCGGCCCTCGGGCCCGATGGTGCAGGCCGCGGTCACGGCCGGGCTTCTTTCCGTGGGGTGCGAGGTGGTGGATCTCGGCATCTGCCCGACGCCCTCGCTGCAGCTCGCGGTGCGGTGGCTCGGGGCGAAGGGCGGCGTCTCCATCACCGGGGGCCACAACCCGCCCGAGTGGAACGCCCTCAAGTTCGTGCGCGACGACGGCCTCTACCTCAGCGCCGTGCAGGGCGAGGAGCTCCTCGACGTCTTCCACCAGGGAGCGGTCGAGCGGGTGGGCTGGGACCGCATCGGCACGCGCGTCGAGGAGAAGGACGCGATCCCCCACCACCTCGAGGTGCTGGCGGCCGCGCTTCGACGCGGCGGCGGTGCGGTCCCGGCGGCTCCGCGTGGCGGTGGACTGCGGCAACGGGTCGTGCGCGCGCCTCGTCCCCCGCTGGCTCGAGTCGCTCGGCTGCGAGGTGCTGACGATCAACGACGACCCCTCGCTGCCGTTCCCGCGCCTGCCCGAGCCCTCGGTCGCCACCGCGGCCCAGGCCCGGGCCATCGTCCTCGCCGGCCACGCCGACCTCGGCCTCGTGCTCGACGCCGACGGCGAGCGCCTCAGCCTCGTGGACGAGACCGGCCGGCCCCTCTCCGAGGAGCTGACCCTGCCGCTCGCGGCCGAGGCCGCCCTCGCGCGGAGGAAGGGGCCGATCGTCACCAACGTCTCCACCACCGGCCTCGTCGAGCGGGTGGCCGCGCGGTACGGGGTCAGCGTGGTGCGCACGCCGGTCGGGCAGGCGTTCATCTCCGAGGCCATCGTCGAGCACGGGGCGGTCCTCGGGGGCGAGGGCAACGGCGGCGTGGCCGTGCCCGAGGTCCAGGCCACCCACGACAGCGCGGCGACGATCGGGCTGCTGCTCGAGCACCTCGCCGGCTCCGGCCGGCCGCTCTCGGCCCTGGTCGCCGATCTGCCCACGCTCGTCGGGCGAAAGCTCGCGCTGCCAGTGGCCCCGCGTCTCCTCTTCTCGGTCCTGCAGGAGTTCCGCGAGGCGGTCGGGGAGGTCGAGGGGGCGAGCGTCGACCAGACGGACGGGGTGAAGATCAGCTGGCCCGACGGCTGGGTGCACGTGCGGGCCTCGAACACGCAGTCGCTCCTGCGCGTCATCGCGGAGGCGGACACCGCGGTGCGGGCGCAGGAGCTCGCCGACTGGGCGCGCGAGCGCCTGCGGGTGTGAGGAGACGATGCGCGCCATCCCCTCCCTGAAGATCAGCATCTCGGGCGTCCGCGGGGTCGTCGGGGACTCGCTCACCCCCGAGCTGGTGGCGCGCTTCGCCCAGGCCTTCGGGACATACGTGGGCGGCGGGCGCGTGGTGATCGGGCGCGACCCGCGCACCTCCGGCGAGATGGTCCGCCAGGCCGTGGTGGCGGGCCTCGCGTCGAGCGGCTGCCGCGTGAGCGACCTCGGCGTGGTGCCGACGCCGACGGTGCAGCTGCTCGTGCGGCAGCTCGGGGCCCAGGGGGGCATCGCGATCACCGCCAGCCACAACCCTCCCGAGTGGAACGCGCTCAAGTTCGTGGGCGGTGACGGGCTCTTCCTCGGCGCGGCGCGCGGCCGCGAGCTCCTCGACATCTACCACCAGGGCGACTACGCGAAGGCGAAGGGGGCCGACCAGAGGACACCCGAGCGCGTCGCCGACGCGGTGGAGCGGCACGTGCGCGCCGTGGTCGACGGCGTCTCCCCGCTGCCGGCGGCACGGCGGCTGCGGGTGGTGGTGGACCCCGGGGGCGGCGCGGCGACGAGCGCGGCCCCGCGTCTCGTGGAGGCGCTCGGCGCCGAGGTGACGGCGATCCACGACGTCGCCGACGGCCGCTTCCCCCGGCCCGCGGAGCCGGTGGCGGAGAACCTCGGGGCCCTCGGCGAGGCCGTCCGCGCGCGGGGAGCCGACGTCGGCTTCGCCCAGGACATGGACGGCGACCGCCTCGCGATCGTGGACGAGGCCGGCCGGCCGATCGGGGAGGAGCTCACGCTCGTCCTCGCCGCGGACGAGGTCCTGCGGCGGACGAAGGGGCCGGTGGTCGCGAACCTCGCCACCACCGACGCCCTGGACGACATGGCCGCCCGCCACGGCTGCCCGGTCTTCCGCACGAAGGTGGGCGAGGCGAACGTCGCCGAGGGCATGCGCCTGCACGCGGCGGTGATCGGCGGCGAGGGCAACGGCGGGGTGATCTGGCCCGCCGTCAACTTCGCCCGCGACAGCCTGGTGGGCATGGCGCTCGTCCTGCACCGCCTCGCGGCGTCGGGTCGGCCGGTCTCCGCCGTGGCGGCCGAGTACGACCGCTTCCGCGTGGTGAAGCTGCAGCGGCACTGGCCGGCCGACCGGGCGCGCGCGATCCTCGCCCGGGCCCGCGGGGCGTGGGCGGACCGGCCGCGGGACCTGCAGGACGGAGTGAAGGTGCGCCTCCAGGAGGGCTGGTTCATCCTGCGCGGGTCGAACACCGAGCCCATCGTGCGAGTGATCGCGGAGTCGTCGACCGAGGAGCGCGCCCGCGCGCTCGCCGAGCGCGTGCTCGACGAGGTCGCGGGCTGGGCCTGACCCGCGAAGCCGCTACCGCGGGGGAGACGAGAACAGCGACAGGTCGAGCGACGGGGGCGAGCCTTCCGTCCCGTCGACCCAGCCCTCGACGGCGAGCGCGTTCTTTCCCGGGCGCAGGAGCGACGTCGGCACCGGGAAGGCGGCATCGGCGTCGTCCCGCCCGTCGCCCCGCGCCACCTCGGCGCCGTTCAGGCGCACGACGAAGTCCTTCGCGCCCCGGACCCGGAGGACGGCCTCGCCGACATCGCCCGGCCGGGCGAGACCGAAGCCCCGGCGGGCGCGCAACGCCGAGGCGTACCCCGCCCGCCCCGCCTCCCTCCACGACGCGTCGTCGAACCCGGGGTCGGCCCACCCGCGCGGCGGCTCGCCCCCTCCGGCGAAGGCGCGCAGCGCGTCGGAGGCCGTCACGGGCTTGGTGATGGCGAGCGCGTCGACGCCCTTGCCGTCCACGTCGGTCTGCCGCAGGAGCAGGGTGCGACCCCGGACCTCGACGTGGGTGTAGCTGTGCCTGTCGTTCAAGAAGGCCGCGGTGAAGGCGTTCGTCTCGACCCGGGGGTACAGCTGCCCCCCCCGCGCCCGTGGTCACGTACACGACGCCCCCGATCGGGCGGGTGCGCTCGTAGATGTGGTCGTGGCCGTTGAACACGACGTCGACCCCGGTCGACGTGTAGAGCGGCGCCAGCACCGGGCGCACCGGCGCTGGCGAGGCGCCGTTGGGCCCGGACGCGTACATCGTGTGGTGCTGGAAGACGAGGCGGAACGTGGCGGGGCGCCGGGCCACCTCGGTGTGCCAGGGAACCGAGTGGGTGCGCAGCGTCGCCGGCGTCTGGTTCGTGTCGTGGACGATCATCAGCGCACCCGCGCGCTCCAGCCAGTAGGAGGACTCGGGAACGAGGCCGGGGGGACCGTTGCGGGGCAGTGTGAAGACGTCGAGGAGGGCCTTGCCCTTCTCCACCTCGTAGTCGTGGTTCCCGAGCAGGGCGTAGAAGGGTATCGCCGGCAGCAGCTCCCGGTAGGGCGCGAAGAAGCGGGGGTCGTAGGCGGCCGTCCCGTCGGGAACCTGGTTGACGTCGCCCACGATCATGACGAGGTCCGGCAGGGGGGCCTCCGCGCCGATCGCCTTCGCCACCGCGTACTGCTCGGGCGAGCCGGTGCCGCTGTCCCCGAACGCCACGAAGCGGAGCACGTCGGGCTCCGGCGCCCGGAAGGAGAACTCGAAGGCGCCTCCCTGCCCGGCGAGCAGCCCGCGCGAGGAGTACACCCGGTACGTGCAGCGCTCGCCGGGTTGGAGGGAGGCGATCACGGCCTCGTGGCGGGTCGCGACCCCGGACGAGGAGACGGCCTCGCCCGACGTGTCCCCGTCCGTGGTCCAGCGGACGCGCCCCTCGGTCTGCACGTCGGTGTACCAGACCACGGTCACGCCGGACTCCGCGTGCTGCAGGTACGGGCCGCGCGTCATCGTCCCCACGGGCTGTCCGCTGCCGGAGCCGGGCGCGCCGGGGGGCGGCGGCGAGGACGGCGACGAGGACCCGCCGCCGCAGCCGGAGAGCAGCACGAGGAAGACGAGCGGGAAGAACGCTCCCGCAAGTCGGAACCGCCACCACCGGGCCGCGCGTCCGCTCTCTCCCGATTCCGGACGGTACACCGCCGCCTTACCTCTGCGCCTGGACGTCGCCCTCTCGCGCGGCGATGACGCCACGCAAGCCGTCCACCGCGGCCTCGAACAGCCCGTTGGTGAAGGGCTTGCGGGGGTCCGAGAGCGCGGCCCCCCGGATCTGCTGGTAGGCGCTCTCGAGCTGCGGGGTGAGCCAGCGGGAGTTCACGTAGCTCGTCGCCGCTCGCCCGACCGCGTCCGCGTAGACCTTGCGCTTCGCGGGATCGGCGGTCAGGCGACGGGTGAGGACGTTCGCCTCGAGGTTGCGGTAGAGCGGCCAGCTGCCGTTGCTGAAGGTGTTGTCCTTGTCCCAGGGGATGAAGACGAAGCGGTTCTTCGCCCCGTACTCGTAGAGGTAGAAGTTGTTGGCGCCGAAGTCGCCCACGATCCCGTCGCCCTCGGCGAGCGCGTTCTCGATTGCGACGTGGGTCAGGAAGCGGTCGACGTCGAGGCGGCCCCCCATCACGGAGACGAAGGAGGCGTCGGGGGTCTCGTTGATCGCCTGGATGAAGCTCACCAGGCCGTCCGCCACGTCCGGCTTCGTCTCGTTCGTCTCCGGCTGGAAGGGGAGGGGAACGTAGCTCTCGGCGGCCGGGCCGCGCCAGGAGAAGTCGTAGGGGTAGATCCACTCGTAGTCGAAGAGCGTCCCGCTCTTCTCCCCGAGCCGGGCCTCGAGGAACGGCTTGCTCACCGGCTCCACGAGAGCGTACAGCCCCCAGTACTGGCCGTTGACCGTGAGGCGGGCGAAGGCGTTGCGGGGAGCGGCGATGCCCATGGCCTCGAACACGAGAAGCGCGAGCCGCTCGCGGAGGAAGCTCGGGTCCTGGGTCATGTTGTCGAGCACCAGGCTCTTGTAACCGTAGTACTCCTGGGCGGGAACGTACTTGTCGAACTCGACCTTGAGCCCCGGCTTGTCCTCGCTGCGCGAGCCCTCGCCGCGCGACCGAATGCCCACCTGCAGCACGGCGACCCCGTCGATCGTCAGGTTGGCCGCGTAGTACTGGTTGGAGAGGAAGTTGTCGCGCAGCGCCTGCCAGGCCGAGGGGTCGAGGTCCAGCCTCGCCTCGTGGAGGACCCCGGGATTGAAGATCGGCGCGCCCGCGGGAGCTTGCCCGGCCGGGGGGGTCGTCGGCTCGGAGGGGGAGCCGGGCGAGCCCGTCCCACCTCCCCCGCCGCAACCGGCGAGCAGGGCGAGAGACACGAGGCCTCCCGCGACGAGAGCCCGGCTACACGAGTACCGCATCGTCCTCCTCACGGCAGATGGACCTGGACGCGCCCGAGGAGAGACACGTAGTTGCCCTCCTTGCCGGGCTCCGGCGCGCGCAGGGCGTCGTCGTAGCGCTCGACCACGACGTCGCCCATCAGGCGCAGGAAGGAGCTCGGCCACCAGCTCAACCCGCCCGTGACGGCTCGGTAGCCGGCAGGGCGGATGTTCCGCGCGCGGCTGCCGGCGGACTCGAAGCCCTCGTTCTCCACGTCGTCGAAGCGCAGCTCCTCGTAGCGCACGGCGAGCTCGATGGCGCCCGGGCCGCCGAAGAGCGACCGGTCCGGCCGGATCGTGCGCGACTTCTTCTCTCCGGTCACGAGCCAGGTCGCGTTCACCGACCAGCCGTCGCCGCGGACCTCCGGCAGGTCCTCCAGCACCGGCCCCTGCCCGTTGCGCTCCTCGCGCGCCTCGAGGAACTCCCCCCAGAGCGCCACGGGCCCCGTCTGGACCCGCACGTCGGCGCCCCAGCGCAGGCGGCGCCCGTTCACGAAGACCGCGGGGAAGAAGCGGAAGCCGGTGACGCTCTTCCCCTCGAGGCCCCTGGCCTCGGGGTCGAGACCCGGCCCCGCGGGGTCGGCCTCGACGTCGCCCTGCGAGAACGAGCCGCCCAGGTCGAGCCACCGGGCCGCCTTCACGACGAGCCGGCCCGCGGCCGTCGTGCCGGCGCGCCAGTCCTGGCCCCTGCCGTCGCCCTCGAAGACACCGGCCCGGTACTCGACGACACGGGCGACTTCCCCGTGGAGGACCCCGCCCCAGTCGCGCGCGGGCGCGAGCGCGTCCACCACGGCCGAGCGCTCCACGAAGTCGGTCTTCGCGGCGGACGTGGTCCATTCCGGGCTCACGGGGAGCTTCGAGTACCCGCCGAGGACCTGCAGCGACTTCGCCAGGCGCAGGCTCGCCCAGGCGTCCTTGAGCTCGTCGCCCTCGTCGAACGCCGGGTCGACGGTGGTCTCGAACGAGAGTCGCTTCCACTCGCCCTCGAGGCTGATGCGCAGGCGCCGCCACTCGAAATCGTCGGAGCGCAGGTTGCCGGTGTCCTCGTCCCCCGCGGTCCAGTCCTGGAACGACCGGAAATCCGCCTGGATGTAGCCCTTCAGCGCGAGCTTGAAGCCGGCCGAGGGGTTCTCGAGGGAGAAGGGCTTCACCTGCCAGCCGGGCGGCGGCTCCTCCTTCGCCTTCTTCGTCTGCGCGCCGGCGGGCGCCGCCAGCAGGGTCGCGGCCGAGAGAAGCAGGAGAGTTCTCGATGTCATGGGCGCGCTCCCTGTCCCGTCCCGTCGCCGACCGCCTTCTCGATCGCCGGCAGCGCCCCGTCGAAACGCAGCAGCCCGAGTCGCTCGTCGGCCACCCAGAGGGCGCCCGCGTCGTCGAGGGCGAGACCCTCCTGCTGGCCGCCGGGCAGGGGCAGGTCGGCCTCGATCGTCCCGTCGGTGGACACCACCAGCAGCCGGTCGTCGCTCTCGGCGATGACGAGCAGCCGTCCGAGCCGCTCGCTCCACGTCACGGCCGTGAGGTCCTCGTAGGGCTTCAGCGCGTGGCGCGCGAGGACGTCGGCCGCCCCCAGCGTGCGCACGGGCCCCGTGGGATCGAAGGCGAGGGTGACGAGCCGCGCAGGCTTCCGCTGGTGGACGAGGTGGAAGACCCCTCCTCCCGGGCGCCCCGCCTCGGGCCGGAAGACGATCCCCTCGAACCCCTGGTTGCGATCCGCCGGCTCACGGCCGAGGATGGCAGGCACGTCCAGCGGGAACCGCGCCGTCTCGGAACCCGAGGCCGGGTCCCAGACGACGAACTCCCCTTTCTTCTCGGCGAGGAGGACGAGCCGGCCGCTCGGCTCGTGCACGGTGACGTCCTCGAGGTTCCCTCTCGGGCGCTGCTTGGCCACGACGGTCCCCGGCGGGGCGATCTCGGCGAGGGTGCCCCGGTCTCCGACCACGAAGAGCCGACCGCTCGAGGCGCTCCACGCGACCCCCGACGCCTCGCGGACGCCCGCGGACGAGACGGCCGTGGGCACGCCGAGCGGGGAGGCGCCCGCCGGCTCGACCTCACCGACCCGGCCGGGTGCCTCGCGAGCGAGCGCGGACGCGCGCAGGCGCCCGGGGGAGTAGAAGAGCATCGAGAGGGCGAGGATCGCGAGCAGACCGCCCGCCAGGATCGTGAGCACGCGCAGGCCCCCGTACAGGCGTCGCAGCGAGCGGTACTTGTCGAGGTTGATGCGCGCCATGATGTGGTTCTGCACGGACACCTCGGCGTTCAGCTGACCGAAGCGCACCTCGCGCCACGCGCGGCGGTAGGCCTCCAGGTCGCGCACGACGATGTCCTCGTAGTAGCGCAGGCCTTCCGGGTAGTGGTCGGGCCCACCGTCCCCCGGGTAGGGGAGGTGGGGGCGGAAGCGGCGGGGCCGGAGGGCCTCGATCGCCTCGAGGAAGAAGAAGAGCGCGACCCCCGCGTAGACGAGGAGGTAGGAGCCGAGAAACGGCCGCAGCCGGTCGGGCAGGTAGTCGACGAGATCGGAGCGGGTGGCGAGGAAGAAGAAGGCGATGTTGAGCGCGCCCATGATGACGAGGGCGAAGCGGGCCTTGCGGTCGGCCAGCTCGACGAGGTCCATTGCCTCCTCGAGCGTGTCCACGAGCGCGCGGTAGCGCTCCCGGGGGTCCAGCGGGCGGGCCGACTCGGCCTCCCGCTTGGCCTCCTTCTTGCGCTGTTTCGCCTCGTCCGCGCCCAGGTCGACGGGGGGGGCGCCCTCGGGCGGTGCTACGTCGGCCATCCCTCAGTATAGGGCAGGCGGGGGACCGCCCCGGTGAGCGGCGACCCCGGGGTCGCTCAGCGCCGGCGGGCGAGGGGCCAGGCCAGCTCGCCGAGCAGCCCCGGCGGCATCTCGCGGTCCCCTGGATAACCCAGCCGCTCGGGGCTGCGCTCCCGGGGCCAGTAGGCCGTGCCGAACAGGAAGTCCCAGAGCGACAGGACGATCCCGAAGTTCTTGGCCACGCCTCCCTCGTCCGAGGCGTCGTGGTGCCACAGGTGCATGCGCGGGCTGTTGAAGACGTAGCCCAGCCGCCCCAGGCCCACGTTCAGGTTCGCGTGGTTGAGGTCGCCCCAGAAGGTGCCGAAGACCGCCACCACGAAGGCCGCCTCGCCCGAGGCGCCGAGGAGCGCCAGCGGGAGCCACTGCACCGTCTTGTAGGCGACGATCTCCACCCAGTGGAAGCGGAAGTTCCCGACGAAGTCCATGGTGGTGATCGCGTGGTGGACCTTGTGGAAGGTCCAGAGCTGCGGCACGCGGTGCAGCGCGTTGTGGACGCACCACTGGAGGAAGTCGGAGACCAGGAGCAAGGCGGCCACCTGCGCCCAGGGAGGCCACGCGGGGACCGGCGAAGCGTCGAAGCGCAGGCCGGCGTCCTGGAGGATCCGTGTCGCCTGCAGGGCCAGCCACCCGTTGACACCCGCGGTCAGCAGCGAGAAGAAGTGGCCGTTCACGGCCAGGAAGCCGAGGTCCCGCAGCCAGCCGGGCCTCAGGAGGGCCTGCCCCTTCCGCCAGGGAAACAGCCGCTCGAGCAGCACGAAGAGCACGCTGATCCCGACCAGCCAGTGGACGTAGCTGCGGAGCACGGCCAGAGCATACCGCCTTCGGTCCCGGCTACCGGACCCCCACCGCCGTCCAGGCCTCGGCCACGGCCTGCTCGACGCCGCTACCCGGGCCGTAGAGGTCGCGCGCCGACTGCAGCGTGGCCGCCCGCGCGGTGGCGAAGGTGGCGGTCGGGGGCAGCATGTACACGAAGGCGCGGTAGAAGGCCTTCTCCACCCCGTCGCGGCGGGACTCGCCCACGCCGCTCACGGCGAGCCCCGACGTCCGGTTCGTACCGCCTTCCACGGCCAGGAAGTACGCGTGGGAGGCGATCGTCGCGTTCGCATGCACGCCGCCGTTGTCGTCCGTCCCGGCGTGGCGCCGGTCGTAGTGGTCGGCGTGCCCGTGGACTGCGGGGTTCTCGAGCGACCGCAGGCCGCCGCCGCTCACCGAGTCCTCGCCGACCAGGTAGTCGGCCCGTCCCGGCCCGCTTCCGGCCGGCTGCGCGCCGAACTCGACTGCCGTGGCCAGGATGTCGGAGAACGCCTCGTTGAGGGCCCCCGACTCGTTGCGGTAGACGAGCCGCGAGGAGGCATCCGTGACGCCGTGCGCCAGCTCGTGGGCGACGAGGTCGAGGGCGGGCGCGACTCCCTCGCCGAAGACGGCCATCCGGCCGTCCCAGAACGAGGACGTGTAGTAGATCCCGTAGCGGGATCCGAGCGAGTCCCAGTCCTCGCGCCGGGCCGGGTGCACCAGGGTCATGATCGGCCCGTCGCGCCCGTCCAGGCCCTGGCGCCCGAAGCGCCGGGCGAGGTGGTCGCAGGTCGTGCCGGCGTGAGCGTGGGCGTCGACTACCGCCCCGTCGTCCCACTCGGGCGTCGCGGAGGACGCGACGTCGGCGAGGTCGAGCCCCACGGTCCGGCTCACCGCCCCGGCCGCCCGGGCGAGGTCGCCCCTCAGGTCGAAGGTCGTGATGGTGGAGGGCCGGGAGCGGTCGAGGGCCAGCCAGGCCCCGGCGTGCGGCGAGATGCCGAGGCTCTTCTCGTCGCCCAGGACTCCCTTCCCGCGGCCGGGCGGCGCCTGGGTCTTGAGGTCGCTGTAATCCAGCAGGAGGCCACCCGTGTGGGCGTCCGTAAAGGAGACCCGGACGTCGGCGAGGCTGCGCGACTCGCACTGCCAGGCGAGGGCGTAGCCGCCACCATCCCGGGGGAGCACGACGAGGCTCGGCAGCCGGTCGGCGGGGACGCGGCCGCCGGTCCGCCCCTCCACGATGCGGCGGACGTCTTCCGCCGTGACCGCGGGCCGCGTGTCGAGGTCGAGGTCGGGGTGGAGCGAGCCGAACATCGAGACGGTGACCCCGTCTTCGATCTGCCGCGTGACCTCGCCGCCGAAGATCGGCACGCCCTGGTGGAGCTGCTGCAGGCGCTCGTGCCGCCGGCCCGGCAGGAGCGTGTCTCCCTCCTGCGACACGAATCGCAGGGCGCCGTGCCGCACCAGGCGGTCGAGCTGCGCGTCCCACGCGTCGAGGGCGGCCGGCTCCGTCGCGTCGATGCGGACGGGGCTCGCGGCGGCGACGCTGGCACCCACGACCGTCGGCGCGGCCGGCGCGAGGGCGGTGGTCCCGCGGAGGATCACCCGCGCGACGTCGAAGAACCGGCCGCCGGCCGCCTTCTCCTCCGAGAAGAACGTCAGGTGGACGACACGCCCGATCTGCGGCTTACCGGTGGTCACGCTGACCACGTCGTAGAGCGGCACCCTGGCGTGGACGGCCGCCGGGTCGAAGGTGTACTGGAACTTCCCGCCGCGCACCTGGAGATCGCCCTGCGCGATCACCGCCCCGGGAGTGATGAGCGCGTAGTGGACCTCCGCGGCCGTGCTGGTCCCCGTGAGGGTCAGGGAGCCGGCGGCGGAGAACGTTCGGGTCGTCGCGCCGTCGAGCTTCAGGCGCGGCGCGCCGGCCGGGGGCTTCGAGTAGACGTAGAGCTCGCCGCCGTCCTCGGGCAGCCCCGGCATGCGCCCCTCGAACCCGTTCCAGGTGCCGCGCAGCCGGTACCTGTAGACGCCGGGCACGTCGAGGGCCCAGGCGGACGGTCCGGCGAACGAGCCCGCGGCGTCGCCCGCGCCGTCGGCCGTCTGGCGACGGCCGTCCGGGTAGTCGAGCTCGAAGTGGATCGACACCGGGAGGATCGGGTCGATCTGGACCGCGGGGCGGAAGGTGCTGCCCACCTCGAAGGCGGTGCCGGGGCGCAGGCCCACGAGGAAGAAACGGGCCGTCCCCCCGGTGGGGCTCACGAGGTCCTCCGAGCCGGGCGCCACGATGCGGTTGTTGTTCGAGCCCTTCGGCAGGATGAACGCGCTCGCGATGTAGCCCGCGTACATCGGCGACTGCCCGGCGCGGCGCAGCACCACGCCCCCGATCAGCCGGTAGATGTCGCCGGGCGTGTCGCCGTTCGGGGACGCGCCGATCTGGCCCCCGAAGGAGTTCGGGCTCGTCGGCCAGTAGGGTGCCCTGACCGTGCTCTCGCCGACGAGGAAGCGGCCCATGAAGCCGGGCCGGGGCGCGGCCCCGTAGTAGTACTCGACGTCGGTGAAGTACTCGGGGAAGAGGTGGGGCGAATAGCCGTTCGACGTCCGGATCGCGAGGTTCGTGGTCCCGACACCGTTGAGGCGCGTGTCCCACGGCGAGGTGTCGCCCTGCATCTGGTAGGTGAGCACCGGCTCGATCTTGTTCGCGCCCTGTCCCTCGGCCGCGATCAGCAGGACGTCGCCGGCGCGATACGGGAAGGTCACGTGGGCGAGGTGCTGCACGCCGTCCGGCGTGACGTAGCCCTCGAAGCGGGTGTCGCCGCGCTCCACGTAGGTTCCCCCGACGGCGAGCTTCTTGCCGCGGGCCACGACCGGCGAGCCCTCGGGGTAGACGATGCCGGCGTGCCGGACGGACGAGACCCAGAGGTGGCCCTCGGGGTCGGTGTAGGTCGCGAGGACGTGGGCCCAGTACTCGCCGGGTGCGTCGAGGGTGAAGGAGACCATGCCCTGCGCCGCTCCGAACAGGCCCGCGGGGGAGGCCTTCCCGGAGTAGGAGGTCTCCCGCACCGCGCGAGGGTCGGAGTGGACGAAGAGCCGCGCCGTCACGGCCACGTCGGCGGGGACCGCCGGGTTGAACTGGATGTCCCGCCCGTAGCGCGTGCCCACCGGGTAGGGCATGCCCTGGAAGGTCGCGGTCGCGAGCGTCATGCGCCGGCCGATCCAGAAGCGGTAGGTGCCACCGCCCTCGTAGCGGCGTCCCCAGCGATCCGCGATCCATCCCCGGGCGCGCACGACGTGGCGCCCGTAAGCCTGGGGAGTCCACCGGGTGAACGCCTCCTGCTTCGTGGTGGGCCCGTTCCCCGACTTCGCCACGAACGGCGCGGTCCCCAGGTCCACGACCCGGCCGTCCGGGCCCGTGACCGACACCGTCAGCTGCCCGCTCGAGAAGTCCCAGGGGATGTTCTGGAGAGGGTCGATTGTGTCCGTCGGGAACTGCGGCTCGAGCGAGTAGGACAGTCGCTTCCCCGCGTCGTCGAACATCGGGAGGATGACGTCGTCCGGGATGAGGCTGCGGTCCGACGTGGCGAAGCGGCCGCCGTCCTCCTCGGCGACGACGCCCCGGTAGCCGTTGGAGTTGTAGCCCGAGAGCAGCAGCCAGGGGAACCGCGCCTGGATGCGCGCGGCGTCGATCGTGTACCCCCACACGTGACGGCCGGTGGCCGGGATGACCGGTGAGTAGAAATAGGTGCTCGTCCCCGCCTGGTCGGTGAACGGCCTCGTGGCGAAGGTGTAGCCGTTCAGGTTGTAGTACCGCGTGCCGACCATGACGCCGAAGTCCAGCCTCAGCCGGTAGAGCCCCGGGGGCAGGTCGGCCGGGAGCGTGGCGCTCAGGGAGAACGTCGCCGTCGACGTGCCCGCGGTGGGCCCCGCCTTCAGCTCCGAGACCGGCAGGGACTCGAGAATGTCGAGGGGGGTCCGGAACGCGTAGCCGAAGCGGTCCGTGACCGCACCCTGGATGCCGCCCTCGATGGCGAGTCCCGTCGGCGTGAGGAGGGTCGACATGCGCTCGTCGCTCGGGAGCCGCATCCAGCCCGTGGAGTCGAACGTGCGCTCGGCGGTGACCAGCACGCAGAGCCGGTCGGCCTTGATCTTCGCCTGGGCGAGGCTGGCGAGGTGCCCGTTGGCGAGGCTCAGCGCGACCGTCAGCTGGACCGCCTGGCTCGGTTGCCACTTTTCGCCCGACAACGACACGCTGGCCTGCCAGTCCCCGTGGAACGTGTGCCCCGCGCCGTCGAAGGCGAGGCCGGTGGCACCGCTGGCGGCGGGCGCGAGAGCGAGAATCCCGAGCAGAACCAGCCACGAAAGGGCGGTGGGCCGCGTGCGGGGGGTCTTCATGTGACCTCCGGTGGTCGGCCAGCCGCAGCGCTGGCGCGGCGGACCCTACTCCACGCGCGCCCGGCGGGACAAGAACCACTCGATCCATGCCCTGATCTGCAGCCTCACCGTGCCCGCGGCCTCCGCTATCATCCGCGCCATGCGCACACTCTCGATCCTCGTCTCGCTCCTGATCGCCCTCCCGGCGGCGGCGGCGGAGAAGTCCGCCAAGGCCGGGGCCCCCTGGGTCGCCCTTCACGTGCTCGAGTACCAGAACGACGCCGACCTCCAGTCGCTCGAGGGCCAGCTCCCCGATCTCGCCGCCCGGGGCCTGAACGTCCTCGTCCTCGAGGTCGACTACGCCTTCGAGTTCCGCTCGCACCCCGAGCTGCGGATCGCAGAGAAGGTGATCACCCGCGCCGGGGCCCGGCGGCTCGTGGAGGCCGCTCGCCGGCACGGCATTCGCGTGATCCCGCAGTTCCAGAGCTTCGGCCACCAGTCGTGGGCGAAGACGACGTACCCGCTGCTCACGAAGTACCCGCAGCTCGACCTGACCCCCGGCGCATTTCCCGGGAACGAGGGGATCTACTGCCGCGAGTGGGACCCCATGAACCCGCGGGTGTACCAGATCGTCTTTGCCCTCATCGACGAGATCGTCGACGCCTTCAAGGCCGACACGCTGCACGTGGGCATGGACGAGGTCTTCCTCATCGGCAACGACGCGTCGCCCTCGACCAAGGGCAAGGACCCCGCCGAGGTGTACGCGAAGGCGGTGAACGACCTGTACGCCCACGTCGTCAAGAAGCGCGGGCTCCAGATGATCATGTGGGGAGACCGGCTCATCGACGCCGGGCGCTACGACTACGGCGAGTGGGAGGCCTCGAAGAACCACACGTGGCCGGCGATCTACATGATCCCGAGGGACATCATCATCGCGGACTGGCACTACGAGAAGCGGGACTCCTACCCGTCGCTGTCCCTCTTCCTCGACAAGGGCTTCCGGGTGCTCCCCACGAGCTACAAGGACGTCGAGGCCAGCCGGAGGCTGGTCGAGGATGCCCGCAAGCTCGAGCGCCCGGGTCTCCTCGGCCACCTCTTCACGAGCTGGAGCAAGGTCGAGAAGCTGGCCGAGTGGCCCCCGCTCGTGGCGAACGCCCCGCTCGTGAAGCCGTAGCGGGTCCGCCCGTCGCCGGGGGATGCCGTCCTCGCGCTACCATCAGGGGAGAAACGAGGGACGAATGGCCCGCCATCGACGCATGGACGTGCTCAACGCGATGTACTCGACCGGCATCGTGCCGGTCTTCTACCATCCCGAAGTCGACGTGGTTGCGAACGTCGCCCGCGCGTGCGCCCGGGGGGGCGCGCGCCTCATCGAGTTCACGAACCGCGGCGACCTCGCGTGGGAGGTCTTCCGCGAGCTCGAGCGGTTCTGCGCGAGGGAGCTCCCGGAGATGATCACCGGGGTCGGCTCCGTGGTGGATCCCGGCACGGCGACGCTCTACATCAACAACGGCGCGAGCTTCGTGGTCGGCCCCGTGCTCAACCCCGAGGTCGCCCGCGCCTGCAACCGCCGCAAGATCCCGTACTCGCCCGGCTGCGGCACGGCCTCGGAGATCTCCGCGGCGGAGGAGCTCGGCTGCGAGATCGTGAAGATCTTCCCCGGGGCAGAAGTCGGCGGCCCCTCGTTCGTGAAGGCGGTGAAGGGCCCCTGCCCCTGGACGTCGATCATGCCCACGGGTGGCGTCGAGCCGACCGAGGCCTCGCTGTCCGCCTGGTTCAAGGCGGGGGTCGCCTGCGTCGGCATCGGCTCGAACCTCATCACGAAGGAGATCCTGGCGGCGAAGGACTGGGACGGCCTGGCGAAGAAGGTCGCCGACGCCCTCGCCATCGTGCAGAAGCTCCGCGGGAGGTAGTCCCGCGCGGATTGACAGGGGCCGCTCAGACTTGATCCAGAGCCTGATGAAGATCAGGCATAGATTCGATTGACAGAGAAGGTGAGTCGATGAGCGAGAGCAGGAAGACCGAAGCAAAGTGCCCGTTCACTCGAGCCGCTGGCGGCGGCACGTCGAACCGTGACTGGTGGCCGAACCAATTGCGGCTGGATGTCCTGCGCCAGCATTCCTCGATGTCCGATCCGATGGGCGAGGACTTCAACTACGCCGAGGAGTTCAAGAGCCTCGATCTGGCGGCCGTGAAGAAGGACCTTCGGGCACTGATGACCGACTCGCAGGACTGGTGGCCGGCGGACTTCGGGCACTACGGGCCGCTGTTCGTCCGCATGGCCTGGCACAGCGCCGGCACGTATCGCACCGGCGACGGTCGCGGCGGCGCCGGAGCCGGCCAGCAGCGCTTCGCGCCCCTCAACAGCTGGCCCGACAACGTCAGCCTCGACAAGGCGCGTCGGCTGCTCTGGCCGATCAAGCAGAAGTACGGCCGGAAGATCTCCTGGGCCGACCTCATGATCCTCGCCGGCAACGTCGCCCTGGAATCGATGGGATTCAAGACGTTCGGCTTCGGCGGCGGGCGCGCGGACGTGTGGGAGCCGGAAGAGGACGTCTACTGGGGCGCCGAGAAGAAGTGGCTGGACGACAAGCGCTACTCCGGAGACCGGGATCTCGAGAATCCGCTCGCCGCGGTCCAGATGGGCCTGATCTACGTCAACCCGGAAGGCCCGAACGGCAACCCGGATCCGATCGCGGCGGCCAAGGACATCCGCGAGACCTTCGCCCGGATGGCGATGAACGACGAAGAGACGGTCGCGCTCATCGCCGGCGGTCACACCTTCGGCAAGACACACGGCGCCGGCCCCGCGTCCCACGTCGGTCCCGAGCCGGAAGCGGCCCCCATCGAGGAGCAGGGCCTCGGCTGGAAGAGCAGCTTCGGCACGGGCAAGGGCGCGGACACGATCACCAGCGGCCTGGAAGTCACCTGGACCACGACGCCGACGAAGTGGAGCAACAACTTCTTCTGGAACCTGTTCGGCTACGAGTGGGAGCTGACGAAGAGCCCGGCCGGCGCGCACCAGTGGGCGCCGAAGGGTGGCGCGGGCGCCGGAACGGTTCCCCACGCCCACGACAAGTCGAAGCGCATCGCGCCGGCCATGCTGACCACGGACCTCTCCCTGCGGTTCGACCCGGCCTACGAGAAGATCTCGCGGCGCTTCATGGAGAACCCGGACGAGTTCGCGGACGCCTTCGCCCGGGCGTGGTTCAAGCTGACGCACCGCGACATGGGCCCGCGCGCGCGCTATCTCGGCCCGGAGGTGCCTGCCGAAGAGCTCTCTGGCAGGACCCGATCCCCGCGGTCGATCACAAGCTGATCGACGAGAAGGACGTGGCCGCCCTCAAGGACAAGATCCTGGCCTCCGGGCTGTCGGTCTCGCAACTGGTCTCGACCGCCTGGGCGTCGGCGTCCACCTTCCGTGGCTCCGACAAGCGCGGCGGCGCGAACGGCGCGCGCATTCGCCTCGCGCCCCAGAAGGACTGGCCGGTCAACCAGCCGGCCGAGCTGGCGAAGGTGCTGAAGACGCTGGAGGGCATCCGGGGCGAGTTCAACAAGGCGGCCACGGCGGCAAGAAGGTCTCGCTCGCCGACCTGATCGTTCTGGCCGGTTGCGCGGGCGTCGAGCAGGCCGCGAAGAAGGCCGGTCACGACGTGACGGTTCCCTTCACGCCGGGGCGCATGGACGCCTCGCAGGAGCAGACCGATGCGGAGTCGTTCGCCGTGCTCGAACCGATCGCGGATGGCTTCCGCAACTACCTCAAGGGCAAGTACGCCGTGCCGGCCGAGGCCTTGCTGGTCGACAAGGCGCAGCTGCTGACGCTGACGGCGCCGGAGATGACGGTTCTCGTGGGCGGGATGCGCGTTCTGAACGCCAACTTCGGAAGGACCCAGCACGGCGTCTTCACCAAGCGGCCGGAGGCGCTGACCAACGACTTCTTCGTGAACCTGCTCGACATGGGCACGGAGTGGAAGGCGGCGTCGGACGCCAGGGACGTGTTCGAAGGGCGCGATCGCAAGACGGGCGAGCTGAAGTGGACCGGCACGCGTGTCGATCTCATCTTCGGCTCCAACTCCGAGCTGCGGGCACTGGCCGAGGTCTACGGCAGCTCGGACGCGCAGGCGAAGTTCGTCCAGGACTTCGTCGCGGCGTGGACCAAGGTGATGAACCTCGACCGGTTCGACGTCGCCTAGTCCCGGCCCGCCGCCCGAAGAACGCCGGATGTGGAGGGAGGGGCCTCGGGTCGCTGAGGTTCTGGCCCTGGATCGGCATCAGCACCTCGGCCTTGTAGCCGTCGCCGGCGCCCCACTGCCCGGGGTGGGCCTCAAGCAGGGTTTCGACCCTCCCAGGGTCCATCGCCGGTTGGCGGCCGGATGGGCTAGAATCGCCCATATTGCACAAGCCGAACGAGAGGACGCCGCGTAGGCGGCTGCGCGCCTTCTCTGAATGGCTCAGGGGGGCGGGGCCGTCGGCGCCGATGCCGGCCGACGCGGCCGGCGCCCGCGAAGCCCTGCCCGCTCGCATCGGGCACTACGCGATCACCGGCAGGCTCGGGCAGGGCGGCATGGGCATCGTCTACCGGGCGTCCGACGATCGGCTGGGACGGGTGGTCGCCCTCAAGACGATGTCGTCGGTGGGCGGCGACGACACGGCCCGGAAGCGGTTCTGGCGCGAGGCGCGGGCCGCGGCGAGCGTGAGCCACCCGAACATCTGCCAGCTGTACGAGGTCGGCGAGGAGTGGGGCGAGCTGTTCATCGCCATGGAGCTGCTCGAGGGCGAGCCGCTCGCCGAGCGCCTGCGGCGGGGGGCCCTCAGCGTCGCCGAGGCCCTGCCGATCGCACTCGGGATCCTGGCCGCGCTCCAGGCCCTGCACGCCCGCGGCATCGTGCACCGCGACCTCAAGCCGTCCAACGTGTTCCTGACCCCGCACGGCGTGAAGGTGCTGGACTTCGGCCTCGCCCGGATCAGCGAGCCGCGTCCCTCGGCCTCGCTCGCCGAGGCCGCCGACCTGACCCGGACGGGGATGGTGCTGGGCACGCCGCGCTACATGGCCCCCGAGCAGGTGACGGGGGAGGAGCTCGACGTCCGCAGCGACCTGTTCGCGGTGGGGGCGATCCTCTTCGAGATGCTGGCGGGGCGTCCGGCCTTCGGCGGCGGCAACGTCGTGGAGATCCTGCACGCGACCCTCCACGAGCAGCCCCCCGCCCTCACCGGCTCTCCCGCGGTGGCGGCGGCCGACCGCGCCGTCCGCCGCGCGCTCGCGAAGCGCCGGGCCGACCGCCCGGTGTCGGCGGAGGCGATGGCCGGCGAGCTGCGCGCGGTGCGGGGCATGGAAGGCGACGACACGCCCGCCCTGGCCCGGGCCCTGACGCGCCTCGTGGTGCTCCCGTTCCGCATCCTGCGCCCCGACCCCGAGACGGACTTCCTCGCGTTCAGCCTCCCGGACGCGATCGCCACGTCGCTCTCGCGGATCGGCTCGCTCGTCGTCCGCTCGGGCGCCACCGCCGCCCGCTTCGCCGGCGAGTCGCCGGACCTCCCCGCCCTCGCCTCCGCGGCCGACGTCGACCGGGTGGTGATGGGCACCCTCGTGCGCTCGGGCGACCAGATCCGGGCGGTGGCGCAGCTCGTCGAGGCCCCCGGCGGCACGCTCGTCGCGTCGCACACGGTCCAGTCGTCGCTCGGGGACCTCTTCCAGCTGCAGGACGACATCGCCCGGCGCGTCGTGGAGGCGCTGGCCCTGCCCCTCGGGGGGGGCATGGACACGCCCACGCCCCCGGCCCCTCTCGACGTCCGGGCCTACGCCTTCTACCTGCGGGCGAACGAGCTCTCCCGCGGCTACGGCGAGCTCCCCCGCGCCCGCGACCTGTACCTCCAGTGCCTCGAGCTCGACCCGGGCTACGCCCCCGCCTGGGCGCAGCTCGGCCGCTGCCAGCGGCTGATCGCCAAGTTCGTCGATGCCTCCGGGGACGGCGCGGCGCGGGCCGAGGAGGCCTTCCAGCGCGCCCTCGATCTCAACCCCCGCCTCACCGTGGCCCACAAGCACCTCGCCAACCACGAGGCGGAGACCGGGCGGCCGCGGGCGGCGCTCTCGCGCCTGCTCGGCGAGGCCCTCCGCCGCGGCAACGACGCCGAGCTGTTCGCGGGCCTCGTGCACGCCTGCCGCTACTGCGGGCTCTTCGAGCAGTCGATCGCGGCCCACGCGGAGGCGCGGCGGCTGGACCCCAACGTGCCCTCGAGCGTCGAGCAGACCCTCCTGATGACGTGCGACGTCGAGCGGCTGCTGGCCGTCCAGCTCCCCGCGGCCGCCGCCGCCGCCGACTCGGTGGTCCGGGCCATCGGCCTGGGGCTCGCGGGGCGTCGTGACGAGGCGCGCCGCGGCCTCGCCGAGGCGGGCCGGCAGGCGGCCCGGCTCGAGGTCTTCCGGCTGTGGATCGACACCCTGCTGCACTGGCTGGACCGGCGTCCCGAGGCGATGCGGGAGGGCGTCGAGGCGCTGGCCCGGTTCCGGATGATGGACGACCCGGAGGCCCGGTTCCGGCAGGGCTGGCTGCTGTGCGACGTGGGCGAGCCCGACCGCGGCCTCGCGCTGCTGGGTCGCGCCGTGGCCGGGGGGTACGCCGTCGCCCCGACCCTCGCGGGAAGCCGGGCCTTCGACGCGGTGCGGACGGATCCCCGCTTCCTCGAGCTCCTCGCGCGAGCGGAAGCGGATCGCGAGGAGGCGCTCCGCGCGTTCCGTGAGGGCGGGGGGGAGAAGCTCCTCGGCCGCTGAGGGGCGCGGGCGAGCCCCCGGGTGCGGACCTGGCTCGAAGGCGTGGCCTCCGACGTGATCCACCTGAGCGTTCTCGTCGTCGGCGAGGTCCGCCGGGGCATCGAGCGGAGCCCGCTCGGGCGGGCGCAGAGGCGATGCCAGATTCCTCCGCCATCGCGGCGGGATCTGCCGACGTCGCCCATGATAAACTAGTCAATGACTGGTCTATCTGGGAGGATCGATGTCCAAGGTGACCGCATTCGAGGCCAAGACCCGCTTCGGGGAGCTGTTGGAGCGCGTGTCCAGGGGCGAAGAAGTCGTCATCACGCGGCACGACAAGGTGGTGGCCCGGCTCGTGCCGGAGGGCCCGCAGCGACTGGACGAGGTTCGTCGTGCGGTGTCGGGGCTCCTCGAGCTGCAGGGCCGCATCCGTCGGCGGTCCAGGGCGAAGCTGTCCGACCGTGAGGCGCGCTCGGCCATCGAGGCGGGTCGGTCGTGACAATGGCCTTCGTCGCGGACGCGTCGGTCGCCATCGGCTGGGTGCATCCGGCCCAGGCCACGACCCACACGAGGGCGATGCTGGAGGCGATCGCGGACGGAGCCACGCTCGAGGTGCCCGCGCTCTGGCCGCTGGAGGTCGCGAACGCGCTGACCGTCCTCCAGCGCCGCCGGAAGCTGACCGAGGACGAGAGGCAGGCGGGCCTGGGCTGGCTGCGCGGCCTCCCGCTGCGCATCGACCACGAGATGGCCCTGCTCGCCTTCTCGCGGCTGTCGGAGCTGGCCTCCGCTCACCAGCTCTCCGTCTATGACGCGGCGTACCTCGAGCTCGCGCAGCGACGCCGGCTCGTGCTGGGCTGCAAGGATGGCCCGCTGCGGACGGCCGCAAGGCGCGCCGGAGTGGGTCTCTGGGGATGAGCGGAGGCCAAGGGGTGAACTCGACCAGCATCCGCGTAGATCGAGCCGAGCCGCCTCAGTAGAGGACGCGCGTGCGGATGCTCGTTTCCAGGGCGGTCATCCGCACCCGGACCTCCTTCGACACCTCGCGGTTGAGGTCCATGACGAGGTAGCCGATGGCCGGGGTGGTGGCCAGCACCTGGCTCTCGATGTTGGCCCGCGCGTCCGAGACGATGCGGTTGATGTCGCTCAGCACCCCGGGCACGTTGCGGTGGACGTTCAACAGGCGATGGCGGTCCCGCAGCGGGGGAGGCTCGACGTGCGGGAAGTTCACCGAGCCCGTGGTCGCCCCCGTGTTGACGAGCTTGACGAGGGCGGTCGCGACCTCGCGCCCGATCGCCTCCTGCGACTCCTCGGTCGAGCCGGCCACGTGCGGGGTCAGGATGACGTTGGGCAGCCCCCGCAGGTCGGTGGCGAAGGCGTCGGTGTCGCCGTCGGGCTCCACCGGGAAGACGTCGGCCGCCGCTCCCGCCAGGTGCCCGGAGCGCAGCGTCCTCGCGAGCGCCCCCAGGTCGACGACGCTGCCCCGGCTGAGGTTGAGGAGGTAGGCCCCCGGTTTCATCCGGAGGAGCTCGCGCTCGCCGACGAGGCCGCGGGTCAGCCGCGTCTCCGGGACGTGCAGGGTCACGAAGTCGGCCTGGGCCAGCAGGGCCTCCAGCGACTCCGCCGGGCGGTTGTTGCCCATCGGCAGCCTCGGCGCGATGTCGTGGAACAGCACCTGCATGCCGACGGCCTCGGCGAGGACGCCCACCTGCGTTCCGATGTGCCCGTACCCGACGATGCCGAGCGTCTTGCCCCGGACCTCGTAGGCGGAGGCCGCGCCCTTGCGCCACCGGCCCTCGTGCATCTCGCGCGACCGGTCCGCGAGACGGCGGGCGAGGGCGATGACCTCGGCGAGGACCAGCTCGGCCACGCTGCGGGTATTGCTGAACGGCGCATTGAAGACGGGAACACCTCGTCGGCTCGCCGCTTCGAGGGCCACCTGGTTCGTCCCGATGCAGAAGGCGCCCAGGGTGAGCAGCCGCCGCGCCTCGGAGAGCACCCGCTCGGTGACCCGGGTCCGGCTCCGGATGCCGAGGACGTGCACGTCCCGGACCTTCTCGACGAGCGCGTCTTCCTCGAGGGCTCCCGCCAGCGTCTCGACCCGGAACCCCTCCTGGCCGAAGAGCTCGCGAGCGCTCGCGTGGACGTTCTCCAGCAGGAGCACCCGGATCTGGCTCTTGGGAAACGACGTCTCGGGCGGGATGGCGGCGCTCGTCGTCATGACCCGGCGGGCTCACCGGCGAACTTCGCGACGACCAGGGTCAGGTCGTCGCGGAGCGGCGCGGCGCTCTCGTTTTCGCTCGAGAACGACCGCGCGAGGTCCCGCTTGCTGGCGGCGGGCGAAAGCCGGGTGAGTCTCACGTGCCCTCCTCGAGCTGGACGCCGCGACAGGATACATGCTCACCGCGAACCGCGGTGAGCCCGAATCGGGTACCTGCTGACCCCGTGACTCTCGCGCGTCTTTCTCTCCGCCACGACGCGGAGCCAGACGCGGGCCCGGGCGGAGGGCGGCCGGCGGCCGGCCTGAGCGGCCCCTAGCGCTGGGGCGCGCGGACGTCCTCCGAGGTCTCGACGGAGAACTTCCGATAGTCGCTGAAGCGGATCTCCTGGTGCTGCTTCACGCCCTTGAGCAGCAGGAGACGCGCGGAGACCTCGATCTCCGCGTAGGTCGGCAGCCAGACCTCTTCGTTCACGAGAGCCTGCTCGAACACGAGCGACGATCCCGGCCCCACCGAGATGAGGAGTCCGCCCCCGACCTTCAGGGCCCTCTTGACCTGGACCTCCAGGCGCAGGAGCCGCCTGGCCTGCTCGTCGACCCAGACACGGCCACCCGTCCGCGCTATCCAGGACTCGGCGCGGCCTCGCGGCTTGGCGCCCGGGCGCGGCTCGAAGTCGTAAGCGATCGCGGGCTGCCCGCGGAGCTCCTCGCGGCGAGGGTTCACCAGCTGGCAGAGGCGCAGCACGTCGGAGGGTGTCACGTCGTCGTCCCCTCGCTCGCCGGCCCCAGGCTGCTTGGCGGCCTCCTGCCGGGAATGCCGCTCACGGTGCTCACGGACGGCCTTGGCAACCCTCCCTTCCTCCTTGAGCGCCTCGTCGGGCCTCAAGGGCTGGCCGTCCTTCCTCACCAGCTTCCGGAACTGCTTGCCGGCCACGTGGAACACCTCGTACGTCCGCGCCGTGCCTCGCATCACGTCGCCACTGGAGCCCCGCTTCAGGTCGGTCACCGTCATCGTGTAGGTGTAGGCCCCGCGTGCCTGCTCGACCTGGTTCTGGTTCTCCAGGACGTCCGCGAGAAGGGCCGTCTCGTCGGGCCACGGGGACTCGTCCCTCGCTGTCACTGTTGCTCCAGCCGGCGAGACGGGTCGAGGGAACGTCGAGCACCGTCCCCTCGTCAAGGTCACTGGGCAGGAGAGACTCTCGTCGACGAGGAGGACGACCATGATCTTGGACGACCGCCGGGCAGTGCTCGTGGGAGGGGCCGCTTTCGTGGCGTGCTGTTTCTGCCGGGAGGCCGTCGCCCGTGAGGGCGACAAGGCGCCGCGGAACTTCGACATGATCGCTTCCTGTTGCCTCGACTGCTCGAAGTGCGACGCCTACCTGGCGACGATCCGGAAGGACGACGCGCTGCGCGCCGAGGTCGCGACACGCTGGAGGATGAAGCCGGAGCAGATCGAGTGCCTGGGGTGCAAGTCGGCGAAGGCCCTCTTCAACTGCACGCTCAAGCAGTGCGCGACCAAGCGAGGCCTCCAGACCTGCGCCCACTGCCCCGACTTCCAGACCTGCAAGGACGAGCAGTGGACTCGGTTCCCGACGCTGCGCGAGACGGCCACCCGGATGAGGGCGACCCTCGGCTAGATGCAATGCCGTTCACTTTAGCCCGTCCCGTTTCAGCGGGTAGTTGCTCATTTTGATCTTGACGGCACGGGGATAGCGACGCTCTCGTCGGGGCGGGAGGACATGTAGGCCGACGTCCTCATGCAGGATCTCGAGGCGGCGTGGGACGTTACCAGTAGCGACCTGCCATGTGGCGAGCCAGAAGGTTCGCACCAAGAGCAGCGTGGATCTGTAGCTGATGCGATTTGGCGGCAGTCCGATACGCTGAGCGGCATGCTCCATCTCGAGACGCACGAGGTTGTAGGCGAGGGCGAGGCCCCAGAGTTCCTGGCGAATGCGCTCTGGCGCGCGGCTTCGGAGCGCCTCTTCGCGCTCCAGGGTATGGGTCTTGATCTCGTCGAAGACGACCTCCATTTCCCAGCGTTCGTGGTACAGCGCGACGATCTCGTGTGCCGGGTAGGTCTTGGCGTCGAGCAGGGAGGTGAGCAACCTCTGGGGACGAAAGCCGCGGCGGCGATAGCGGATTGCGCGAGCGGTGAGCGTTTCCGGCAGGTGAGGATGGGCTCTGCGCAGGTTGCGATTGATCGGGATCTCGACGAGGTGATCACCGCGTCCCAGCGACTTGACCTCGCGGAAGTGGAGGTTGACCTTGGCTCGGGTCAGCCAGTGACGCTGCTGGCCGCCAGTCTGGATGGCGTGGAACACCCTGTAGGAAATGAAGCCACGATCGACGATGGTGATGGAGTGGTCCGGGAGAGTGGGCCAGATCCGCTCGGCGAGCTTGACCTCGGAATCTGACGAGGGCCCGAACACGACTCGCGCTAAGAGGTGCGAGCGGAGCACCATGATAGCGACGAGTCGCGCCTGAGGGTAGGCAGCGCCTCCGCGCCCGCTGTGGGGACGGCCAAAGGCGGCTTCGTTCTCCTCGGTATCGGGCACACGAAGGGTCGATCCATCGACTCCATAGACGGCCAGGCCCCGCCAACGATATTGGTCGGCCGACCGGGTGGCCCAGTTATCGGCGGTATCGGCAAAGAGCACCGCCAATGGTTCGGCACCCAGTCGATCGCGGGCCTGCACGATGGCGCCACCGCTCACCCGTCCGCGAGCTGTGGGCTGCTCGGCATCGGGCAGAACGAGGTTGAGGTGTCGCACGACATCCTGAATGGGACGATCGCGTAGCAGCCCCATTCCGACAACGATCCACACCACGTGTTCTGCCGGCAGTTTGCGCCGCCTGATTGTGGCGGTCCCCGTGACCTCCAAGGCACGTTGGATCCAATCGACATCGAGTTCACGGGAGAAGACGTCGAAGGTCGCTTCGGGCTCGAACGAGGTCGCCAGTAATGCGCGTCCGAGTTCCATGGGATCACCCGCTCAAGATCTTCGGCGTTTACGCCTTACTCGTCGCGGCGTTGAAGTCTCCTGACGGCGTTGCCGTAAGACTTGGCGGTTGATGGCAGACAGTTCTTCGATGGCGCGCCACCAGGCCCTATAGTTGTCGACCCATCGCCGCGCAAGGGTGACAAGCTCGGTGGGAAGCGAGATCTGTTCGGTGCGGCCGCCCGAATGGGTCACGCTCAGATAGGCGACGCGGTGGCCGTCTCCTGAGGTACACCGGCACCCGTCCTTTCCGCAGCGAAGTGACCGCACGTAAACGCTGCCACGGAGGACCTCCTCCAGAGGCGGCAGTGCGGCAACCAGTCGCTGACGGCGGGCTCGGAGAGCTTGGTCGTTCATGTCTTACACTGTTATAGCTGTAAGATGCTGAATCCGCAAGCCCCAGCAGGTCCAAAACCCGGATCTGAGGATGTGGGCGGGGAGGCTATCTAAACGGCATTGCGGCTAGATGGGCCGGGGCGGCGAGGTGGCGCGTGCGCGCCAGCGGGTGGCGTCTGCACGACCGTCAGGCTCTGTCGCGTTCGAGCAGGAGCGACCCTGCAGTTCCGAAGGCACCCGGCTGGCGGCCTCCCCCCACGATCTCGACGAGCCGGGTCAAGGCAAGCTGGAGCAGTCGGTCCGCATCCAGGTCGGCCCTCGACCGTCCTCGCGCCAGGCCCTGGTGTTGAGATCGAACCACCCGAACCCGACCGCGGGCCCGAAGGCGGCGACGGCGGCGCTCGCATTCCTCGCCCCGCTCCTCCCGAGGGCGCCGGCCCGCCGCGCCGCGCGGTAGATCGGCAACCACCGGCTCGCCCGTCTCATCGAGAGGCCATCGAGGACCTGGCGTACAATGCCCCCGTCCTCCCTATGAACCTGGCCGTTGGCCACCGTCTCGGGCCGTACGAGATCGTCTCGCCGCTCGGGGCGGGCGGAATGGGAGAGGTCTGGCGCGCGCGCGACCCGCGCCTGGGGCGCGACGTGGCGGTCAAGGTGCTGCCGCCCGCCTTCGCCGCCGACCCCACGCGCGTCGCCCGGTTCGAGCGCGAGGCGAAGCTGCTCGCCTCGCTGACGCACCCCAACGTCGCGACGCTCTACGGGGTGGAGACGGTCGACGGCTGCAGCGTCCTCGTCCTGGAGCTGGTCGAGGGCGAGGACCTCGCGCAGCGGCTCAAGCGCGGGCCGATCCCGCTCGACGAGGCGCTGCCGATCGCACGGCAGGTCGCGGAGGCGCTCGAGGCCGCGCACCAGCGGGGCATCGTCCACCGCGACCTCAAGCCGGCCAACGTCAAGCTGACGCCGGACGGCCGGGTCAAGGTCCTCGACTTCGGCCTCGCGAAGGCGTGGCGCGACGACGGGCCGCCCGCGGCCGACGCCGACTCACGGTCCCCCACGCTCGACCATTCGGGCACGGCGGCCGGCGTGATTCTCGGCACGGCCGCGTACATGGCGCCCGAGCAGGCACGGGGAAAGCCGGTCGACCGGCGCGCCGACGTGTGGGCGTTCGGCGTCCTGCTCCACGAGATGCTGAGCGGTCGGCGGCTCTTCGCCGGCGAGAGCGTCTCCGACACGCTGGCCGCCGTGCTCGAGCGGAAGATCGACCTGTCCGCCCTGCCGGCGGCCACGCCCGCCTCCGTGCGGCGCGTGCTGCGGCGCTGCCTCGTGCGCGACCCGAGGCAGCGCCTGCACGACGTCGCCGACGCGCGGATCGAGCTGGAGGACGCCGACGAGCCCGTCGCGACGGCGCCACCACCGCCGCGCTCGTCTCTCGTCTCGCGCGCGCTTCCGTGGGCGGTGGCCGCCGTGGCGATCGGGCTCGCGGCCGTCCTCCTCCTGCGCCCGCACCCCCCCGCGCCGCCCGTCCCGCCGCCCGTGCGATTCGTGGTGTCCCCCGGCACGGCCGGCTCCTTCGAGAGCTACCCGGCGCTGTCTCCGGACGGCCGCTCGCTCGCCTACGTCTTCAGCCCGGAGAAGGGCGCCACCACCTCGCTCTGGCTCCACTCGTTCGAGCAAGGCTCGGCCCGGCCGCTGCCGGGCACCGAGGATGCGGATCAGCCGTTCTGGTCGCCGGACGGACGGTTTCTCGCCTTCTACGCGGCCGGCGAGCTGCGCAAGATCGAGGTCGCGTCCGGTGTCGTGCAGACGATCTGTCCCATGCCGGACCTGCGCGGAGGGACCTGGGGCTCGCGCGGCGACATCCTGTTCGGCACCGGCCCCGGCTCGGGCCTGCGCCGCGTCCGCGAGAGCGGCGGCCCCGTCGAGACCGTCACCGACATCGACACCAGTCGGCACGAGCAGAGCCATCGCTTCCCCACGTTCCTCCCCGACGGCCGCCACTTCGTGTTCTCGATCCTCGGCGACCCCTCGACCGGCGGTCTCTACTTCGGGGACCTCCAGGGCGGCGCCCACCGCAGGCTCACCGAGGACATCTGGGGTGCGCGCTACGACGCCCGGGGCTATCTGGTCTTTCTCGGCACGGGCGCGCTGGTGGCCCAGTCCATCGACCCCGAGCGGGGCCTTCTTGGCGGCGATGCCTTTCCGCTGAACGCCGGCCGCCCCGGCATCAACTTCCAGGTCGGGGGCGAGAGCTGGTTCTCCGCGGCCTCCGGCGCCGTCGCGTACCGCCCGGGCGCGGCCACGAGCCGGCTCGTCTGGGTCGGCCGGGACGGCGCGGAGCTCGCCGAGGTCGCGAGCGAGGGGCCCTACCGGGAGCCCTCGCTCTCGCGCGACGGCCGCCGGGTCGTGATCGAGAAGTTCGCGGACGGCCCGCGGATCGACCTGTGGGTCTTCGACACCGGTCGGCGCGACCACGGCCAGCGCCTGACGCTCGAGGCCCAGAACGCGTTCGGAGGGGTGTGGTCGCCCGACGGTCGGTGGGTCGTCTACCATGCCCGCGGCGGGGGCGCCGCCGGAGGCACGCTGGCCCGCCGTGCGGTGGACGGCGCCGCCGCCGAGGAGGTGCTCGTCTCCGGCGGCCGCGAGCGCTTCCCGAGCGACTGGTCGCCCGACGGCGGGACGATCCTGTTCGAGCAGGTTGGCAGCTCGACCCGCAACGACGTCTGGACGCTCGACGTGGCGCCTCCCCACGCGGTCCGGCCCGTGCTGCAGGGCGCGTCGGACGAGACGCAGCCACGATTCTCGCCGGACGGCCGCCTCCTGTCGTACACCTCGGACGAGACCGGCCGGCCCGAGGTGTTCGTCCAGAGCTACCCGCCCACCGGCGCCAAGTGGCAGGTCACGAAGACCGGCGGGAGCCAGGCCTCGTGGCGGGGAGACGGCCGCGAGATCTACTACCTCGGAGGCGACCGTTTCCTCTACGCCGTCCCCGTCCGGTCGTTCGAGCCGCTCGTGCTCGGGACGGCCGTGCCGCTCTTCCGCCCGCGCGTGCGGAGGACGCCCTACACCGCCATCCGGACCCACTACCAGGTTGCTCCCGACGGCCGGCGCTTCCTCGTCGCGGCGTCGGCGGCGGACCCGGCCGAGTCGAGGATCGAAGTCCTCCTGAACTGGAGCCCTCCGGCCTCGCCGCGCTGAGCCTCAGCAGCGGGCGGTTCTCTCGCCGGAGCGCCTCGCCCCCGGCAGCGGCGGGACCGAGCAGGGGGGAGACGAGAATAAAGAAGACCGACGGCGAACGTTCGGGGCCTCGCGAACGTCATAAAAGGCGAGGAGACCCCTGGCGCCGTGCGGCCGGCGATCATGCACCGAGCGTCCAACCCGCTGAACGTCGACGATCGGCCCGCCGTTCTCGCCCTCCGCTTCGGACCGTTCGAGCTCGACGTGCGCAGCGGCGACCTGCGCCGCAACGGGGTCGTCGCCGCGCGGCTCCAGCCCCAGCCGTTCAAGGTGCTCCTCCTCCTCGCCGGGCGGGGAGGAGACGTCGTCACCCGCGAGGAGATCCAGGCCGAGGTCTGGCCGGCGGGGACGTTCGTCGACTTCGAGCAGTCGCTCAACTTCTGCATCCGCCAGATTCGTGCCGCCCTCGGCGACAACGCGACCGCCCCGCGCTACCTGGAGACCCTGCCTCGTCGCGGCTACCGCTGGGTCGGAGGGGCGGTCGAGACGGTGGCCGCGGGGGCCACGGTTCGCGAGTGGCCGCGCCCGGTGGCCGCGCCCCCGGCGGCGGCGGGATCCGCGGAGGCGGCGCCCGTCGCCGGGCCCGACCCGGCGCGCCCACCCCGGCGCGCCCTCGGTCTGGTGCCGGCCGTCGTCCTTCTCCTCGTCGCGGCCGCCGGCTTCTCGGCCTGGCGGTGGCTCGCCGCCCCGGCCCGTGCCGAGCCGCCGCGATTCGAGCGCATCACCTTCCGCCGCGGCTCCGTCGGCGCGGCGCGCTTCGGCCCCGGCGGCCAGGTCGTGTACTCGGCGGCGTGGGACGGCGGGCCACGCGTCGTGCAGGTCACCGGACCCGAGTCCAGCGACGCGCGCAGCCTCGGGATCGAGAACGCCTCGGTGGCGGCCGTCTCGGCCACGGGGGAGGTGGCCTTTATCCGCGACGGCGTGCTCGCCCGCGCCCCCCTGTCGGGCGGCCCTCCCAAGGAGGTGCTGAAGGGCGTCCTCGCGGCCGACTGGGTGCCCGGCGGCGGGGAGTTCGCGGTCGTCCGCTCCTCGGCGAAGGGCTGGGTCGTCGAGTGGCCGGCGGGCCACGAGGTCGCCCGCATCGCGCGCGCGAGCCGCATCCGCGTCAGCCCCGACGGGCGCCACGTCGCCCTCGCCGAGCACCCCTTCCCCGACGACGACCGCGGGCGCGTGGTCGTCCTCGACCGCAGCGGGCGGCGCCTCGCGGCATCGCCCGAGTGGGCGAGCCTCGAGGGGATCGCGTGGGCGGGGAGCGAGGTCTTCTTCACGGCGTCCGCGGTGGGGGCCGACAACTCCCTGAGCGCGCTGTCGCTCGACGGCCGCGTGCGACCGGTCCTCTCCGGGATGGGCCGGCTCGTGGTCCACGACGTGGCTCCCGACGGCCGCGTCCTCCTCGAGCGGACGACCATGCGCGCCGAGGTCCTCTACCGCGGCCCGGGCGCGCCCGAGGACCGCGAGCTCTCGTGGCTGGACTTCACCGCGGTCGAGGCGATCGCCCCCGACGGGGAGACGATCCTCTTCTACGAGAGCGGCCAGGGGGGCGGGAAGGGGTACTCGACGTTCCTGAGGAGAGGGGACGGCTCGGCTCCCGTGAGGGTCGGGTCCGGAAGGGCCCTCGACCTCTCGCCGGACGGCCGGTGGGTGCTCTCGGTCCGCGTCGACACCCGCGACCATCTCGACCTCACCCCGACCGGCCCGGGCGAAGACCGCGAGGTCCGCGTGGCTGGGCTGGCGACCCACGAGGAGGCCGGGTTCGTGGGCGCCGACCGGCTCTTCGTGACGGGCACGGACGCCTCGGGACGGCGCACGACCCTCGTCTCGGCCCTCGACGGCTCCGGCGCGAGGCCGCTGCCCCTCCCGGAGGGGCGCGCGCTCGTCCTCGACACTTTCTCCCCGGACGGCCGCAGCTTCGTGGCCTCGTGCCCGGAGAAGGGACGGCTCTGCCTCTACGACACCGAGGCCGGGAGGCCACGACCCGTGCCCGGCGTCCAGCCGGGCTGGTGGCCGGTCGGCATCGACGCCCGGGGCCGGCTCTTTCTGCGCGACCGGACGAAGCGCGTGCCTGAGGTCCTCCTGCGCCTCGACCCGGGGAGCGGGGCGGCCGTCACCCTCGCCGAGCTCGCCCCGCGCGACCGCGCGGGCGTCACCGGCATCCTCGGCGCGCACGTCGCCGCGAGCGGCGAGGCGTGGGCCTACACCGTGGCGCGGCGCCTCTCCGACCTGCACGTCGTCTCCGGCGTGAGCTGAAGGAGCGCGCGTCCAGCGCGCTGAAGCCGGTCCACCCGCCTGGACGTCCGTCCCTCGGCGGCGCCGCCGCTCCCCGGGCGCGCGCGGTGGGGCTCCTCTCACCGCTCGGCCCAAGCCCGCGCTCGCGCGCGGCTTCCCGCCTCATGTCTCGATCGCCTCGATCTCCGGGCAACTCAGGAAACCGCGGCCGCCCGGTCCGCGTCCCCACGCGCAGGACGCACGCGCAGGAGAGACCGGAGGGGGCGGAAGGAGGGTCGTGTGTCGAAGAGGCTCGCGGTCGCCGTGCTGGCCCTGGCGAATGTCGCCGCCGCTCCCGCTCACGCCGAACCGCCGGTCCTCCGTCTCTCGTGGACGGACCCCTCCCGCGCCGCCGCCGGCCTCGAGGTGTTCGTGCGCGGGGAGGCGGCGTCTCTGATCGAGGCGATGGGCGTGCGCGTCCGCTGGCGCCGCGCGGCGAGCGCCGAGCTGGCCCGGGCCGACGAGGTGCGGGTCATCCTCCTCGACCGTCCGGCCACCATCGACGGCGGCCTCCTCGTCCTCGGCGCCACACTCCCGAGATTCTCCGTCGCGCCCCACGTCTGGATCCACGTGCCCTCGGTCCGCGCGACGCTCGGCATTCCGGCCGGGCGCCCCCTGTCGGCCCTGGACGTGCTCGAGCGACGGGTCCTCGGCATCGCTCTCGGGCGCGTGGTGGCGCACGAGCTCGTGCACGCCGTCGCCCCGGGGGTGCCCCACGGCCGGGGGCTGATGTCGGCCTCCTTCGTGGCGCGTGCGCTCACCGCGCCGTCGATCGGGGTCGACCCCGGAGTGGGCGGAGCCGTGCGCGCGGAGCTGCGGGGAGAAGCGCACCGCGTCCCGACCGACGCGACGGTGCTCGCGACGTCGGCCGGGGAACGGTGACGGGGTGCGCCCCTCCTCGAGTCCGCGTCGCCGACCGCTCAGATCGGATCGGAAGTGCTTGCTCACGAGCTCCTTCGGGGCTCAGGCGAGGCTCAGCGGAAGCTCGGAGAAGGTCCATGAAACTGCACGCCGTCGGACTTCGTAGCCCCTGTCGAGAAGCGTGGGGCACCGATTCCGGGGAGGAGACGATGGCGGAGACGATGATGGCTCACCCGATGTCGCGGTCGGCGGCTCCCTTCACGAGCCTGAGGCAGCTGGTGGAGAACTACGAGCGGAGGCTCATCCTGCAGGCGCTCGACCGGACGCGCGGCAACCAGCGGCAGGCGGCCGCCGAGCTCGGGTGTCTCCCCACGACCCTCAACGAGAAGATGCGCCGACTCGGCCTGCGCGGCTGCGACCAGGTTCGCCAGCCGGAGAACGGGTCCGGCAGGGCGGACGCAGGTCTGGAACTCGTCGGCATCGCCTGACCCCGCCGGCGAACGCGCCCGCACGATCTCGACCGCCTGGTCGCTACCGGTCTCTCACGCCTCCGGGACGGCTGCCGCCGCCTGGCGCACCTCGGTGTGCCAGCGCCAGAGCAGGTAGATCGCGGGGTAGACGAGCAACTCCAAAGCGAAGGAAGTCGCGAGGCCTCCCACCATCGGGGCCGCGACGCGCTTCATGACGTCCGCGCCGGTGCCGATCGACCACATGATCGGCATGAGGCCGATCATGGCGGCGGTCACCGTCATCATCTTCGGGCGCAGGCGCTTCACCGCGCCGTGGACGATCGCCTCGTGCAGGTCGGCCAGCGAGCGCAGCCGGCCCTTCCGCTTCGCCTCGTCGTAGGAGAGGTCCAGGAAGAGCAGCATGAAGACCCCGGTCTCCGCGTCCAGTCCCATGAGGGCGATCATGCCCACCCACACCGCGATCGAGACGTTGTAGTCGAGGGCCCACAGCAGCCACACCGCGCCGACCACGGAGAAGGGCACCGCGAGGACGACGATCAAGGTCTTCGCGAGCGACTTCGTGTTGGCGTAGAGCAGGAAGAGGATCAGGAAGATCGTGAACGGCACCACGAGCTTCAGCCGCTCCGTGACCCGCTGCATGTTCTCGTACTGGCCGCTCCACTCGAGGGCGTAGCCGGAGGGGAGCTTCACCCCGGCGGCCACCGCCCGCTTCGCGTCCTCGACGTACCCGCCCACGTCGCGGCCCGTGATGTCGACGTAGACGTAGCCCACGAGGAGGCCGTTCTCGTTGCGGATCATCGAGGGGCCGGTGACGGTCCGGATGTCCGCGAGCTGGACGAGCGGGACCTGGGCCCCGGAGGGGGTCATCACGAGCACGCGGCCGAGGGCCTCGAGGTCGCCGCGCAGGTCGCGGGGGTAGCGGACGTTCACCGGGAAGCGGGCCCGGCCCTCGACGGTGGTGGTGACGTTCTCGCCGCCGATCGCGGACATGACGACGTCCTGCACGGCGCCGACGCTCAGGCCGTAGCGCGCGATCTCGTCCCGCCGCAGGTCGAGGTCCACGAAGTAGCCGCCCGCGGCACGCTCGGCGAAGGCGCTGCGCGTACCGGGCACGTCCCGCAGGGCCGCCTCCACCTGGCTGCCGACCCGCTCGATCTCGGCGAGGTCGGAGCCGTAGACCTTGATCCCCACCGGCGTGCGCACGCCGGTGGTGAGCATGTCGATGCGGGCCTTGATCGGCATGGTCCAGGCGTTCGTCTGGCCGGGGAGGCGGAGCGCCTGGTCCATCTCCGCCACCAGCTCGTCCCAGGTGATCCGGTCCCGCCAGATCCGCCGCAGGACGGCGTCCCTCAGCCACTCGGGAGCCCAGGTCGAGTACCAGCGCTCCTTGGAACGCCACTCCGAGTCGGGCCTCAGCTGGACGACCGTCTCCATCATCGAGAAGGGCGCGGGGTCGGTCGAGGTTTCCGCGCGGCCCGCCTTCCCGTGCACGCTCACCACCTCGGGGAACGCCTTCAGGATCCGGTCCTGCACCTGGAGGAGCCGCGAGGCCTCGGTGACGCTGATCCCGGGCAGAGTCGTGGGCATGTAGAGGACCGTGCCCTCGTTGAGGGGGGGCATGAACTCGTGGCCCAGGCGGAAGTAGACGGGGACGGTGGCCGCCATCACCGCGAGCGCCATCGCGATCGTGGCCTTCGGCCAGCGGAGGACGAACCGGCACACCGGCTCGTACACGGCGAAGAGCACGCGGCTCACCGGGTGCCGCTCCTCGGGGTAGTAGTGCCCGACCGTGGCCTGGTTCCACAGCCACGACAGCCACCGCGGGCGGAAGTGGACCCAGTCCATCCGCGTGAAGAGCATGCGCATCGCGGGGTCCAGGGTGAGGGCCAGGGTCGCCGCCATCAGCATGGTGAGGTTCTTCGTCCACGCGAGCGGCTTGAAGAGGCGCCCCTCCTGGTCGAGGAGGGTGAAGACGGGGATGAACGCGACCGCGATCAGGAGGAGGGAGAAGAAGACGGACGGGCCGACCTCCATGAGCGCCTCGAGGCGCACCTGGTGGTAGTCGCCCTTGCGGCCCTCCGTGTTCCAGATCTCGAGCTTCTTGTAGGCGTTTTCGACCTCGACGATGGCCCCGTCGACGAGGACGCCGATCGAGATGGCGATGCCGGCGAGGGACATGATGTTCGAGGAGATGCCGAGCAGCCACATCGGGATGAAGGCGAGCAGCACCGATATCGGGATGGTGAGGATGGGCACGATCGCGGAGGGGATGTGCCACAGGAAGAGGAGGATGACGAGGCTCACGATCACCATCTGCAGGACGAGCTCGTGCTTCAGGGTGTCGATGGCCCGCTGGATGAGGTCCGAGCGGTCGTAGGTCGTCACGATGCGCACGCCCTCCGGGAGCGAGGGCTCGACCTCCCGGAGGCGCTCGCGGACCCTCTCGATCACGGTGCGGGCGTTCTCCCCGTGGCGCATGACCACGATCCCGCCCACCGCCTCGCCGAGGCCGTCGAGGTCGCCCACGCCGCGGCGGATCTCCGGGCCGAGGGCGACCTCGGCCACGTCGCGCAGGAGCACCGGCGTCCCGAGCGGGTCGGCGCGCAGGACGGTCCTCTCGAGGTCGGCGGTCGAGCGCACGTAGCCCCGGCCGCGCACCATGTACTCCTTGCCCGACATCTCGACGAGCCGGCCGCCCACCTCGACGTTGGCGCGGCGCACCGCCTCGGTGACCTCCATGATCCCCAGGCCGTAGGCCTTGAGCCGGTTCGGGTCCACGGTGACCTGGTACTGCTGCTGAAAGCCGCCGAAGGTGGCGACCTCGGCGACGCCCGGCACCGACTGCAGCCGGTAGCGCAGCGTCCAGTCCTGGAAGGTGCGCAGGTCGGCGAGGGTGTGCTTGCCGGAGTCGTCCACGAGGGCGTACTGGTAGACCCAGCCGACGCCGGTGGCGTCGGGGCCCAGCTCGGTACGGACCCCTTCCGGGAACGCGGCCTGGATCTTCGACAGCGACTCGACGACGCGGCTGCGAGCCCAGTAGATGTCGGTGCCGTCCTCGAAGATCACGTAGACGTAGCTGTAGCCGAAGTCCGAGAAGCCGCGGATGGTCTTCACCTTCGGCGCGCCGAGGAGCGCGGTCACGATCGGGTAGGTGACCTGGTCCTCGACGATGTCGGGGCTGCGGTCCCAGCGGGAGTAGACGATGACCTGCGTGTCCGAGAGGTCGGGGATCGCGTCGACCGGGATCGTCCGAAGGACGTAGGCCGCGAAGAGCACGACCGCCGCCGTCGCCAGGAGGACGACCCAGCGGTTCTCGGCGCTCCACTTGATGATGGCTCGTGTCATCGGACGAGGTCCATCCCGCAGAGGCGACAGGAGCCGGGCTTGTCGGACGTCACCTCGGGGTGCATCGGGCAGTGGTACGCGGCCTTCGGTGCCGGCCGCGCCTTCGGCGTCGCGGCCGGGGCGGGGGTCGCTGCCGGCGCCGGAGCCGCGTGGGCCTCGTGCGGGCTCGGGCTCGAGGCGCCCATCGACGAGAGGACCGCCTTCAGGCTCGACTCGGAGTCGATCAGGAAGTTGGCCGAGGTGACGACCCTGTCGCCCTCGGCGAGGCCGGAGAGAACGGCGTACCCGCCTTCCACCCGCGCGCCCGTCTGGACCTCGCGCGGCTCGAGCCGGCCGTCCCCGCGGTCGAGGAAGACGATCTGGCGGTCGCCGGGCTTCAGCACCGCGCTCTCCGGGACGAACAGCGCGTCGCCCAGCTCGCGGCGCAGGACGACGTCGGCGAACATGTCGGGCTTGAGCGCGTAGTCCCCGTTCGCCACCTCGATGCGCACCTTCACCGTGCGGGTGCCCGGCTCCACCAGCGGGTCGACGAAGGTGACCCTGCCCCGCCACGTGCGACCGGGCTGGTAGGGCAGCGTGACCTCGGCGGCCATGCCCAGCTCGACCGTCGCGAGGTCGGACTCGTAGACGTCGGCGAGGATCCACACCGCGGAGAGGTCCGCGATGTCGAAGAGGATGTCGGCGGGCATCACGCGCATGCCGTGCACCGCGCTCTTCTGGAGGACGTAGCCGGGCAGCTCCGCGTGCAGGTCCACGGTGCGCTGGAACTTGCCCGTGCTCTCGAGGGCGGCGATGTCCTCCGGGCTCACGTCCCAGAAGAGGAGCCGCTGCCGAGCTGCCTCCAGGAGGTCCGTGCCTCCCTTCGCGACCGAGGCGATGCCGCTCTGGGCGAGGCGTTGCTGCGCCCGGTACGCGAGGAGGTACTCCTGCTGGGTGGCCACGAGCTCGGGCGAGTAGAGGGCGGCGAGATGGTCACCCTTCCTGACCATCTGGCCGATGGTGTTGACGTAGAGCTTCTCGACGTAGGCCTCGTACTTGGTGTGGACGTGGTGGAGGCGACGCTCGTCCATCGCCACGCGGCCCACGGTCCTGATCGTCCGGTCGAGGTGGCGGCGGGTCACCGCCTCGCTGCGCACGCCGAGGAGCTGCCGGCGCTCCGGCGAGAGGGCGACCATGGCCCGCCCCGCCACGACCGGGCCGGTGGCCTCGTCCTCGTACACGGGGACGAAGTCCATCCCCATCTCGTCCTTTCGAGGCACGTCCGACCGGACCGACGGGTCCATGGGCGATCGGTAGTAGAGGACCCTGCGGTCGCCGGGGGACGCGGTCGAAGACCGGATCGGGACGAGGTCCATCTTGCAGATGGGGCACTGGCCCGGGCGGTCGGAGACGTATGTCGGGTGCATCGGGCAGTGGTACTGCGGCTTCGCGGCCGCGGCCTTCGCCGGGGAAACGCCGTCCCGGCGGCACGCCGCGAGACCGCCGGCGAGGAGGGCCAGGGGCAGGATGAGGAGGGCTCGCGTCATCGTCGTTCTCATCGCCTTCTCCTCTCAGTTCCCCATCGATCCGGGCATCGCGGGTCCGGCGGCAGCCGGTGCGGATGCCCCGCCCGCCATCTCCCCCGCCCCGCCGAAGCCGCCCGCGGGCGAGCCCATCCCCGCGGCGCCGGCCGACGGCATCTCCGAGGTGGCCTCGAGGCTCGCCTCGGCGATCGAGGCCTTGATGCGCTCGTGGGCGGCGAGGACGCGCAGGTGGTCGACCCGGTCGCGGTAGAGCGTCGAGAGCGCCTCGAGGACGGTCAGGAACGGGACCTTCCCCGCCTGGTAGCTGGCGATCGAGGCTTCGTACGACAGCCGCGCCTGCGGGAGGAGGCCGTCGGCGTACACGGTGGCCATCCGCTCGGCGGCTCGGAGCTGTGCGTCGCGCTCCCGCGTGCGGAAGCGGATCTGGGCGCGCACCGCCTCCACCTGGAGCGCGGCCGCCCGGCGACCCGCTTCCGCCTCCGCGACCGCGGCGTGGCGCCGCCCGCGGTAGAGGGGCAGGGTGATGCCGACGCCGGCCTGCCACATCGGGTCGAGGCCTCCGCGGTTCATGTACCCGGCCTGGACGGTGAAGTCGGGCTTGAAGTCGCGCTGCGCCAGCTCGATCGCGAGCTGCCCGCGCTCGACGCCGGCGGCGCCGGCGCGCAGCTCGGGAAGCGTCGCCTCGGCCTGCGCCTGCAGGGTGGCGAGGTCGCGGGGCTCGGGGCGCAGGGCGAGCCGGGCGCCGCGCGACGGCGTCGCGCGTCACCTCGCGCCCGACGAGGCGGGAGAGCTCGGCCAGGCGGGTCTCGACCGTCTGCCTCCTGCTCGGCGCGGAGCTGCTCGAAGCGGGTGATCTCCACCTGCGCGCGGAGCACGTCCTGCTGCGCGCCCTGGCCCACGGCGTACCGCGCGCGCGCGACGCCCTCGGCCTCCTTCCAGACCTCGGCCTGCTCGCGGAGGACGCCGAGCGACTCCTCGGCGAGGACGAGGCCCCAGAAGGCCCGCCGCACGCCGGCCGCGACCGTGAGGCGTTGCCGCTCGAGGCGTTCGCTGGCGGGCACGGCGTCGCGGGCCGCGAGCTCCTCGCGACGCGCGCGCTTGCCGGGCCAGGGGAGGGTCTGGCTCCCCATGAAGCCGAGCGTCGTCATCGGCATCTCACCCAGGCTCGGGCTCCAGCCGTCGTTGACGTAGAGGACCGACACCATGGGGTCGGGCAGGGCCTGCGCCTGCTCGGGCCGAGCGCGCGCCGAGTCGAGCGCCTCTCCCAGCGCCCTCACGTCCGGGTTCTGCGCCAGGGCCTCCGCCACGAGGGCTTCCAGGGCGGGCTCGGGCCCGAGGGGCGCCGTCTCCTGGGCCACCGCCGGCCAGGCCGAGAGCGCCGCCCCTGCCGAGAACAAGAACGCCATTCGAAGAGACGTCACGATCCACCTCACCTGCGAAACGGTCCCACCGCCGATGGCGTGAGCGCCGGTCCCCGCGTCGGGGGCCGGCCGGCGCACGCCGTCACGCGCGGGGACACCTCACCCGCGCGGCGACGTCCTCAGATGCGCAGGACGGTGGGAGGAGGCGAGGCGACGGCGAAGGCGAGGGGACGAGCGAGGACGGCGCAGCGGGACGGCGCCAGCGTGCCGAGCAGGGTCGGGGCGACGCGGCCACGGAGTCGGCGGCGGCGGGCGCGGGCACGGCTTCCGCGGTGGCCGGGGCCTCGTCGCAGCAGCCCTGGTCCGCTTCGCTCACGCCGGTCGGGGGCACGCAGCACGCGTGCGCGTCGGCGTGTCCCGGGTCCGGGCCCTGCGGGGCGCAGCCGCACGGGCGCCGGCAGCGCGGCCACGAGGGCCATGCCCGCCATCACGGCTGCGAACGTCCGGAGACATCCCATCTCGTTCATGGAACCACGCCCCCGCTCCCGGGTCAAGGCAGGGGAGAGCCTCTCGCCGTGGCACAATCCGCGGCCATGATCGATCGACGCTCGGCCCTCGCGGCCCTCGGGGCCGTCCTCGCCGGCCGGACGCTCGGGGCCGGCGACCCCCCGCCCGCGGTGCGCGTGGTTCTCGAGACGGCGCTCGGGGAGATCGAGGTCGAGCTCGACGCGACGCGCGCCCCCGCACCGCCGCCAACTTCCTGCGCTACGTGGACGCCGGCCACTACGAGGGCGGGCGCTTCCACCGCACCGTGCGGCCCAGCACCGAGGTCCGGAAGGACTTCCCGATCGAGGTCGTCCAGGCCGGCGCGAACGCCGAGCGCGAGAAGGACGGCTTCCCGCCGATCGCGCTCGAGCGGACCCGCGACACCGGCCTGCGGCACGTGGACGGCGCTCTCTCGATGGCGCGCGACGGGGCGGACACGGCGACCTCGGACTTCTTCGTCTGCATCGGCGACCAACCCTCGCTGGACTTCGGCGGCGGCCGCAACCCGGACGGCCAGGGCTTCGCGGCGTTCGGGCGCGTCGTGAGGGGCATGGACGTCGTCCGGCGGATCCAGGCCTCGCCGGCGAAGGGCCAAGCCCTCGACCCGCCGGTCCGGATCCTGCGAGCGCGCCGCTCCGGCTGACCGCCGGTCCTCCCGGGCCACGCGCCTTCAGCCGCGGGGTGAGGGCAAGCTAGGTCACCCAGGGGGACAACGGTGGCGAGCCCGAGCCTTTTGCATCCACGGGAGGCGTGGCCTCCCAGTGAGCCTAAGTCGTGACGCTGCCGTGCTCCAAGCGAAATCCAAGAACATCCTCAAGGTGGCGCGGAGCAGAATCGACCTGCCGGCATGGAGCCGGCCGATTCAATGAGGGCGACGGTTGAGCCGTCGGGATCATTGTCGTCGCCGCACACCGAGCGGAGCATCGTGCCCAAAGCCTCAGCAGAAGACGATGACCTCGTCGGCCCTGACCCCAGCTGACGTTTTGTGATCTGCCCCCGTCGATCTCTCGGGGCAGGCCGATAACCGCTGTGAAAGGAGACGCACCATGACGAGGGTGTCGGCTCGCATCGTCGTATTCGTGACGTTGGTCCTGGCCTTGGCGGCTCTTCCCGCGACGGCGCAGTCGCGGTGGGACTTCGACGCGCCCATCGTAATGGGCCTCGCCGAGGGCGGGTTCCTCATCACCATTGCTCCGCCAACCTTCATGGGATGCAACGACGGCTTCACGGCCGTGGAACTCCCGGGGCTTCCCAACCTCGATTTGTGGTCGGGCTTCTTGGTCCTCGATCCCGGAGCCCCTGTCTTGAACATGCGCTGGGTGTTCACTCCGTTGGGCACTCTGAACATCAAGTGGCAGAGCGATGTCTGGATTCGGGTGTTCCCGCTTGCTGCGGGGGACCTCGACAGTTACCTTGAGAACCCGTGCGAGTTCTACGGCACTCACCCGTACGTAGCCGACGGATTGGGCCGGATGAACTACACCTCTGCAGATGACAGCCTTAACGGTCCCGGCGTCAACAGCTGGGGCTGGGCCATTCAGGGAGACCTCAACAACAACGGATACTGCCCGGTTGGCCAGGACCCACGGCTCTTCTGGCTCCAAAAGTGGGTCGTTCGTTCTCAGACCGACATCTTCACGGCGAAGAGCACGGCCTCGAAGGGTCCGACGCTGACCTGCAAGTAGGCAATAGCAGGAGTGCTCAACGGCAGGGCCGGCTGCTCGCCCAGGGCCGGCCCTCGTCCATCAGGACCCATTGGGGGTTCGTTCCGCGCCGCCAGCCCAGCGCGGCCGAGAAGGCCTCCTGTGGGGGTGGCTTGGGGGGGGAGGCAATCAATCCTGCGCGCCGCTGGCTGCCGCGTCCTGATCTCTGGCTGACGACGGGGGTGCCCCCCGAAGCGTTACCTCGTGGGCAGAGGGCTCTCCTCGACAGGCGGTGCTGATCGGTGAGGAAGGCGATCATCTGCATCTTCCGGCCGCAGCGAGTGCAGATGCCGCCAGCCGAGCAGCTTCCGGACGAGCTCAGGAGAGATGGCATGGCGAGCGAGGAGGCGACCACATGATCGGCATGAGGCCGATCATGGCGGCCGTGACTGTCATCGTCTTCGGGCGCAGGCGCTTCACCGCGCCGTAGACGATCGCCTCGTGGAGGTCGGCCATAGACCGCTGGACTTCGGGGGCGGCCGCAACCCGGACGGCCAGGGCTTCGCGGCGTTCGGCCGCGTCGTGAGGGGCATGGACGTCGTCCGGCGGATCCAGGCCTCGCCGGCGAAAGGCCAGGCCCTCGACCCGCCGGTCCTTATCCTGCGCGCGCGCCGCTCCGGCTGACCGCGGTCAGTCACCTCCAGGGGCCGTGCGCTTTCAGCCGCGGGTCGAGCGCGGAGCTCTCCTGGGCGCCCGGGATCGGCGACGCTCGAGTTCCGCCTCCTCGAGCGCCTGGGAGCGGGTGCGAGGGTGGTCGAGCCAGTGCTCGAAGCGGTCCAGCACCCCGTAGGCGGTGGCCAGTTCCCGCGCTCGCGCCTCGGTTTCCGGGTGAAGGAGCACCAGGATCGCGGCATCCATCAGGTCCTTCGGACCCTGCGCCCTCAACTTGAGAGCGAGCAGGTCACCCAAGGGGACAACGCGCAGCGAGCCCGAGCCCTTTACATCCACGGGAGGCGCGGCCTCCCAGTGAATGGGCACGATCTGCGGGAGGATGTCGTATGGCAGCCCGTCGCATTCGCCCTTGAGGCAGGAGAAACCACCCTCGAGCGGATCCCCCCTGAGCACGCGCGTGGGCAGGCCGCCGGCCTGCAGCCGGGCACGAGCCTCCGGCAGGGGGAGTCGGGTCAACAGGTCCACGTCGCGGGTGCCCCGCACGAAGCCGTGGGCCATGACCGCGAGGCCGCCCGCGAGGAGGCAGTCCTCGGTCCCGATGACCTCGGCGAGCTTCCGGGCCACCCGCACGAAGCGCATCGGCCGGCCGGTCAAGCGATGTGCCTCCCGCCCGAGCGAAGGCCGCGCAGCGACAGCTGCACCGCCGCCTCGCTGAGCTCTGCACCCAGGTCGATGCGCTCCCGCATCCGCCGGCTCTCACCGGGGTCGGGCATCCGCGGTGGGGCGGGGGCCGCGAGCCGCAGGAGAGCCGCACGGTCCGACTCCGAGGCCCTCACGCCGCGCTCGGTCAGCTCGTAGTAGGTTCGGGCCCGCCCCCCGCGCCGGCGGCCCGGCACCACGGCCCAGGAGCGCACCAGCCGAGCGGCCTCCAGGCTCCGCAGCGCCGGGTAGATCGAGCCCTCGGCGAAGCGCAACCGGCCGGCGCTCGCCTTCCTCACGCGACGAACGAGGTCGCGCCCGTAGCCGGGACCCTCCCTCAGGGCCTGAAGCAATGCGGTCCGTGCCGTGACCATGGCCCATTATACTCGGGATTCGTGTGAAATCCTACGGCAACGGACTCACGAGCCGACCCTACAGCCGCGTGGAGCGCAGCCTCAGCGCGTTGGTGATGACCGTGACCGAGCTCAGGCTCATCGCGGCGGCCGCGACCATCGGCGAGAGCAGCCACCCGAGCCAGGGGTAGAGCACGCCGGCCGCGATCGGGATCCCGAGGGCGTTGTAGAAGAAGGCCCAGAAGAGGTTCTGCCGGATGTTGGCGAGGGTCGCATGCGAGAGGCGCCGGGCGCGCACGATACCGCGGAGGTCGCCCTTGACGAGGGTGATCCCGGCGCTCTGCATGGCGACGTCGGTCCCCGTGCCCATGGCGATGCCGACCTGGGCGGCGGCGAGAGCCGGGGCGTCGTTGACGCCGTCGCCGGCCATGGCCACGAAGCGCCCCTCGGCCTGGAGCTTTCGCACCACCTCGGCCTTGCGCTCGGGAAGGACGTCGGCCTCGAGGCGTGAGATGCCGAGCGCCCGTCCGACGGCCTCGGCCGCCGTGCGGTTGTCGCCGGTCACCATGACGAGGTCGATCCCCTCGGCTCGCAGGTCGCGGATGGCGTCGCGAGCGGAGTCTTTCAGCGGATCGGCCACGGAGAGCAGGGCGCGGGCCTTGCCGTCCACGGCGAGGAAGACGACCGTCCGGCCCTCGCGGCGCTCGGCCTCGGCCCTCTCCTCGAAGGCGGACACGTCGACGCCTCGCTCCGAGAAGAAGGCGGGGTTGCCGAGGCCGACCATGCGGCCCTCGACCGTCCCGCGCACGCCGCGGCCCGTCTGGGAGGCGAAGGCCTCGACCGGCGCCAGCGGCAAGCCGCGCTCCTCCGCCGCCTCCACGATCGCCCCCGCCAGCGGGTGCTCGCTCCCCCGCTCGAGGCTCGCCGCGAGACGGAGCGCCTCGGGGTCGTCCCGGCCGTCGAGGCCCGCGACCGCGACGAGGCGCGGCCGGCCTTCGGTGAGGGTGCCGGTCTTGTCCACCACGAGGGTGTCCACGCGCGCCAGCGTCTCGAGGGCCTCCGCGTTCTTCACGAGGACGCCGGCCGACGCGCCCCGGCCCACGCCCACCATGATCGAAATCGGCGTGGCGAGGCCGAGGGCGCACGGGCAGGCGATGATGAGGACGGAGACGGCCGCGACGAGCGCGTAGGCGAAGCGCGGCTCGGGCCCGACCAGCGCCCACACGACGAAGGCGACGGCGGCGACGGCGACGACGGCCGGGACGAACCAGGCGGCCACGGAGTCGGCGAGGCGCTGGATCGGCGCGCGGCTCCTCTGGGCCTCGGCCACGAGCTGCACGATCCGTGCGAGGAGCGTCTCCATCCCGACCTTCTCGGCGCGCATGACGAAGCCGCCGGTGCCGTTCAGGGTCGATCCGGTCACGCGCGCCCCCGGTTCCTTCTCGACCGGCACCGGCTCGCCCGTGATCATCGACTCGTCGACGCTCGTCGTCCCCTCGAGGACGACGCCGTCCACCGGCACCTTCTCGCCGGGCCGGACACGGAGACGGTCGCCGGGCCGGACGTCCTCGAGGGGCACGTCGGACTCGGACCCGTCGGCGGAGAGGCGCCGGGAGGTCTTCGGGGCGAGGCCGAGGAGGGCCTTGATCGCGCCGCTCGTCCGCTGCCGCGCGCGCAGCTCGAGCACCTGGCCCATCAGCACGAGCGTGACGATCACCGCCGCCGACTCGAAGTAGCGGCCGATCTCGCCGTCGTGACCGCGGAAGGAGGCGGGGAAGACGCCGGGCACGAGGACCGCCGCGAGGCTGTAGAGCCAGGCGATCCCGGTGCCGATGCCGATGAGCGTGAACATGTTGAGGTGGCCGGTGCGGAGGCTCCGCCACATCCTCTGGAAGAACGGCCACCCTCCCCAGAGCACGACGGGGGTGGCGAGGAGGAGCTCGACGAGGCCCTGCGCCCGCGGGGAGAGGAAGCGGTGGACGAGGTGGCCGGGCAGCATGGCGCCCATCGCCAGGGCCAGCAGCGGCACCGTGAGCGCGAGCGAGACCCGGAAGCGGCGCGTCATGTCCTCGAGCTCGGGGTTCTTCTCCTCGCCGAGGGTCACGGTGCGCGGCTCGAGGGCCATGCCGCAGATCGGGCAGGGCCCCGGCTTCGTCTCGAGGACCTCGGGGTCCATGGGGCAGACGTACTCGACGCGCTCGCCCGCCGCGGGAGGCGGCGCGGGAAGGGGCGCGCTCATGGCCGCGGGCGAGGGACCCTTCTTCAGCCAGTGCTCGGGGTCTGCCGCGAACCGCTCGCGGCAGCGCGGGTTGCAGAACCAGTAGGTCTTCCCGGCGTGGTCGTGGGACCCGCCCCTCGCAGAGGCGGGGTCGACCTTCATCCCGCAGACCGGGTCCGTCTGGAGGCGGCCCGCGCCGGGCCGCTCGAGGGTGATCTTCGCCCCACCGTCGGTCATTCGTCCTCCGCGCTCGACGACCAGTGTATCTTCACCGAAGGCAGGAGCCTCCCATGAGCACGCTGCTGGCGAAGAACGCTGACGTCCTGGTGACGATGGACGCGGCCCGCCGCGAGCTGCGCGGCGCCGGGCTCTACGCCGTCGACGGCTTCATCCGGCAGGTCGGACAGACCGCCGAGCTGCCCCCGACGGCCGACGTCGTCCTCGACCTGTCGGGCCAGATCCTCCTCCCCGGCCTCGTCAACACGCACCACCACCTGAACCAGACCCTGACCCGCGCCTTCCCCGCCGCCCAGGACGCGGGGCTCTTCGCCTGGCTCACTGCGCAGTACCCCGCGTGGACCCGCATCGACGCCGAGGCCTCCCGAGTGAGCACCCTCGTCGGCCTCGCCGAGCTCCTCCTCTCCGGCTGCACGACCGCGTTCGACCACACTTACCTCTACCAGAACGGCAACTCCCTGGACGTGCAGGTCGAGGCGGCGCGGGACCTCGGCGTGCGCTTCCACGCGAGCCGCGGCTCGATGTCGGTCGGGCGCTCGAGGGGGGCCTGCCGCCGGACGAGGCGGTGGAGGACGAGGCCGCGATCCTCGCCGACTCGGAGCGCGCGATCGCCCGCCACCACGACCCGCGGCCGGGAGCCATGACCCGCGTCGTCCTCGCCCCGTGCGCGCCCTTCTCGGTGAGCGCCGACCTCCTGCGCGAGTCGGCCGCCCTCGCCCGCGCCCACGGCGTGCGCCTCCACACCCACCTCGCGGAGACCCGCGACGAGGAGCGCTACACGCTCGAGCGCTTCGGCGTCCGCCCGGTGGCCTGGATGGACGGCCTCGGGTGGGTGGCGGACGACGTCTGGTTCGCCCACGCCGTCCACGTGGACGAGCCCGAGATCGCGCGCTTCGCCCGCGCCGGCTGCGGGGTGGCCCACTGCCCGAGCTCGAACATGCGCCTCGCCTCCGGCATCGCGCCGGTGAAGAAGTACCTGCGGGCGGGGGTGGCGGTGGGCCTCGGCGTCGACGGCTCGGCGAGCAACGACGCGGGCAACCTGCTCCTCGAGACGCGGCAGGCGATGCTGCTCGCCCGCCTCGCCCTGGGCCTGCGGCCGGAGGGCGAGGCCCGGCCCGGCGACTGGATGAGCGCCCGCGAGGCGCTGGAGCTCGCCACCCTCGGCGGGGCGCGCGTCCTCGGCCGCGACGACGTCGGCGCCCTCGAGGCCGGCCGCTGCGCCGACTTCTTCACCCTCGACCTCGGGGCGCTCGACTACGCGGGCGCCCTCCACGACCCGGTGGCGGCGACCGTCTTCTGCGCGCCCACCCGGGCCCGCTTCACGGTCGTCCACGGCCGCGTGGTCGTCGAGGAAGGGCGCATCACGACCGTCGAGATGGGGCCGGTCGTCGAGCGGCAGAACCGCATCGCGGCCACGATCGCGCGGGGGGAGCTACTTCAGCTCGGTGACCTGGCGCTCGAGGGCGCCGGGATCCGAGTGGCGTGAGAAGCGGCTCGCGGGCCGCGGCTTTGAAACCCGGAAGGGACACGGCGAGAATGGCAGGGTGACATTCCCTGCGCGGGCGCGGCGCATGCCGTTCCTCGCCTGGGTCCTCGCCGCGCTGGCGGGCGCCGGCGCGACGGCGGCCGCAGCGGCCACGGAGGGCCCGGCGGGGCCGCGGCCGATCGTACTGGTGGGGATCGACGGCGCCGACTGGCTGAGCATCGATCCACTCGTCGCGGCGGGCCGGTTGCCGACCTTCGCGCGGCTCAAGGCACGGGGCCGGACCGGCATCCTGCTCGCGACGCCCCCGATCCTCTCGCCGATCGTCTGGACCACGATCGCGACGGGCCGTCGGCCGGAAGACCACCGCATCCTCGACTTCATGGTCGACCTCCCCGGGGGCGGCCAGGCGCCCGTGACCTCCTCCGAGCGGCGCGTGGCCGCCCTCTGGAACGTCTTCTCGGACCGCGGCCGAACCGTCGGGGTCGTGGGGTGGCTGGCCACGTGGCCGGCGGAGTCCGTGCGGGGCACCGTCGTCAGCGACCGGGTGGCCTCCCGCCTCGCGAACCCGCTGTCCGCACCGGATCCCCAGGCGTTCTTTCCCCCCTCCCGCGCCGCGGAGCTCACCGCGTTGCTCGTCCGCCCGCAAGACCTCACCCGCGAGGACCTCGCGCAGTACGTGCCGCTGACCGCGGCCGAGCACGAGGCGGCGCGGCGCCGCCTCGCCGGTCCTCCGGCGCTCCTCTACCGCGATCCGCTGGCCCATCTCGCGCTGATCGTCGCGGGCGCGCGGAGCCACGCGCGTCTCGCCGAGGCGCTCGTCGCGCCGCGCCAGCCCGACCTGCTGATGGTCTACCTCGAGGGCGTAGACGCCCTCTCGCACCGCTTCGTCCGCGACCGCACGCGGGGACCGCGGGCCATCGAGCAGGCCTATCGCGATGCCGACGGCCTCGTCGGGCGGCTGGCCGCGATCGTCGAGCCTTCGACCTGGATCCTCGTCTGCTCCGACCACGGTTTCTTCCCGCCGGACGCCGGCGTGTCCGTGGACCCGGCCGAGCTCGCGGGGCCGGCCAGCGCGTGGCACCGGCCCTACGGCATCGTCGCCGCGATCGAGGCGGGCACCCTGGCCGGCACAGCGCCACCCCCGCGCCACGCGACGCAGGTACCGTGACGCCGCTCGACCTCGCGCCCACGATCCTCCACGCGGCGGGGCTCCCGGTGAGCCTCGAGATGCCGGGCCGGGTGGCGGACTCGCTGCTGCCGCCCGAGGCGGCCGCCCGGCCGGTGGCCAGGGTCCGCTCCCTCGAGCCCGAGCGACGCGTCGACACGGGCGCCGCCGGGCGACCCACCGACACGCCGGACGCCGCGCTGCGTGAGAGGCTCATGGCGCTCGGCTACGTGGGGGCGGGCACCACGTCCCTCGCTCGCCTGAACCTCGGCGAGATCCTCTACCGGCGCGGCGACTATGCCGGCGCCGAACGCGAGCTGCGCGCGGTCGTTTCCGAGCAGCCCGCCAACGTGTCGGCGCTGCTCTGGCTCGCCAAGGCGATCCGTGCCCAGGATCGTGCGCAGTCCGCGCTCGATCTCTATGCGCGGGCGCTCGCGCTCGACGGAGGGGGCGACGTGCTCGTCGAGGCGGTGGAGCTCGCGACGAGCACAGGCTCGCCAGCGGTGGCACGGCGGATCCTGGCCGGCTTTCGCCCGACGCCGGAGACGCGGGCGGATGCGGCGCTCGCACGGGCGATCCTGGCCGGGGCGGAAGGCCGTCCGCAGGAGGCCGAGCGTGAGCTGCGCGCGGCCCTGGCGCTCGACCCTTCCCGCGTCGACGCGCTCCAGCGGCTCGTCGATCTCCTCCACGCCGGGGGCCGGTCGAGCGAGGCCATAGCACCGCTCGGTCGGGCCGCGGCACGGGCGCCGGCCTCGGCCGAGGTGCAGGCGCTCCTCGGCAGCGTGCTCCTGGCGAACGGCGACCCGGCCGGGGCCGACGAGCACCTCGCCCAGGCCCTGCGACTCGCTCCCGACTCCACGTCGGTGCGTCTCGAGCTCGCCCGCGCACGGCTCGCCCGGAGCCGGGACGAGGACGCCCGGACGCTCCTCAGCCAGGCCCCGCCTTCGCGCGAGCGCAGCACGCTGCTGGGTGTCGCCGCCTCCCGCGCCGGGGCGTGGGAGGAGGCCGCGCGCCATTACCGCGAGGCGCTCGACTCCGGCCCGCCCGACAAGGACATTCTCAACGGGCTCGCGTGGGCGCTTTACCGCAGCGGCCACCGCGCGAGGCAGCAGAGCTGCTCGACCGCTCGCTCTCCCTCGACGGTGACCAGCCCCAGATCCGCCAGCTTCGCGCCGAGCTCGGCGGGAGCGCGGGACGCTGAGCGCGATGCGGCGGAGGGTCCTGGGCCTCGTGGCCGCCGCGGCAGCGCTGGCGGCCGCCCTCTGGCTGGCGCGCGCCGGACCGACGCGACCGAACGTCCTCCTGGTCACGATCGACACGCTCCGCGCGGACCGGCTGGGCTGCTACGGCTACACCGCCGGCGCCACGCCGGTCCAGGACGCCCTCGCCGGGCGGGGCGTGCGCTTCGCGACGGCCATCGCCCATGCTCCGCTCACCGGTCCGTCGCACGCGAGCCTGCTGACGGGGCTCACTCCGCTGCGCCACGGCGTGCGCGACAACGGCCGGCCCACCCTGGCCGCCACGGTGCCAACTTTGGCGGAGGCCTTCCGGGACGCGGGTTGGCGCACCGCCGCGTTCGTTTCCGGCTTCCCTCTCGACCATCGTTTCGGTTTCGATCGCGGGTTCGAGAGCTACGACGACCGCCTCCCGCGCGGCAGCGACCCGCGTCGCGCCGCCTTCGTGGAACGCACGGCCGAGCGCACCACCGGCGCCGTCCTGCGCTGGCTGGGGACGGCGGCGCCGAGCGCTCCCTGGTTCCTCTGGGTGCACTACTTCGACCCGCACGCGCCCTACGAGCCGCCGCCGGAGCAGGCCGCGCGTTTTGCGGGCCGGCCGTACGACGGCGAGGTGGCTTTCGTGGACGCGCAGCTCGGTCGGCTGCTGCAAGCCGTGGAGAACGGCAACCGGGGCCGCGAGACGCTGGTGCTCGTCACCTCGGATCACGGCGAGAGCCTGGGCGAGCACGGCGAGGAGACACACGGTGTCTTCATCTACGATGCGACGCTGCGCGTGCCGCTGGTCCTGGCCGGCCCCGGGGTGCCGAGAGGCCGGGTCTCGCACACGGTGGCCCGCGGCATCGACGTCGCCCCCACGCTGCTGGCGCTCGCCGGGGCGCCACCGCTGCGCGGCGCCCAGGGACGCTCGCTGGTCCCGTCGCTCTCCGGGGAGGAGCTGGATGACGCCCCCACCTACGTGGAGTCGCTGTTCGTGGCCCTGAACCTGGGCTGGGCGCCGCTGCACGGCTGGCGCACCGCACGGATGAAGCTCATCGACGCCCCGCAGCCCGAGCTGTACGCGCTCGACCAGGACCCGCGCGAGCAGACGAACCTCGCCGCCGCTCGGGCGGGCGATGCCCTGGCCCTTCGCGCCGCGTTGAAGACGGAGCTCCTCCGGGCTCCGGGCCCCGCAGCAGCCCGGCCGCCCCCGATCCCGGCGCGGTGGAACGACTGGCGGCGCTCGGCTACGTGGGCGCAACGCCGGCCGGGCTGATGCCCGGTCGCGACCCGAAGGACGGGATCGCCCTCGTCAACCAGCTCGAGCGCGGCCTGGCCGAGGCGAGGGCCAACCCGACCCTGGCGATCGCGGCGCTCGAGGCGGTGCTGCGGGCCGACCCCCGGATGCCGCTCGCCCGCCGCTACCTCGCGATCGCCCGCACGGCGGGGGGGACCCGCAAGGCGCGGTTCGGGAGATGGAGGCGCTCGCCCGCGAGGCCCCGCTCGGACCCGACGACCTGCTGTTGCTGGCCGATCACCTGCGGCAGGCCGGGCGGGGCGACGAAGCGCTGGCCACGGTCGAGCGCGTCCTCGGGGGGCAGCCCGACCGCGGCGACGCGCTCGCCATGCGAGGTCGCATCCTGCTCGCGCTGGGCCGCGCCGCCGAGGCGCGAGAGGCCTACGCGCGGGCCCTCCAGCGCTCGGCCACGGACGCCGAGGTGCTGCGCGGGGCGGGCGAGACCGCCCTGCAGCTGAACGATGCGGCAGCGGCTGAAGACGCATTCACGCGCGTCCTGGCGAGCGACCCGGAGGACTCCGCGGCACTCCTGCGGTTGGGCGCGCTCCGGGTGCGGGCAGGGCGCCTCGACGAGGCCCGCGACCTCTTCGTGCAGGTGCTCTCGCGCGAGCCGGGCAACCCCGAGGCGCTGCTCGACCTCGGCGGATTGCTCGCGCGGAGCGGGCGCGTGCGCGAGGCGCTCCCCTACCTGGAGCGGGCGGTGCAGGCGGGGGCGCGCTCGTCGGTGGCGCTCAACAGCCTGGGCTTCGCGCGGCTGGAGACGGGCGACGAACGGGGCGCGCTCGCTGCGCTGCGTGCCTCGCTCGCCGAGGACCCGCGCCAGCCGGACATCCAGCAGGCTGTGGCGCGGCTTGCCGCCGGGGCTCCACGGTGAGCCGGCGGCGGAAGAGGGCCCCAGCCGAGCCGCAGGGGGCCGCGCCGTTGTCGGCGTCACCCTCAGCCAGGGCCCGGAGCGGGACGCTCCTCATTGGCGCCGCCCTCGGCGCTGGCGTCATCGTGCTGTGCGCGACTGTCTGGCTGCGCCATGGCACGGCCGTCGCCCCTCCGGCTCCCGCCGGCCCGCGCGACAACGTCCTGCTGGTCACGCTCGACACCACGCGCGCGGACCACATCGGTGCCTACGGCTACGCGAAGGCGAAGACGCGATACCTCGACGGGCTGGCCAGAGAAGGGGTGATGTTCACGCGGGCCTACGCCCACGCCCCGATCACGCTGCCATCGCACGCCTCCATCTTCACCGGGCTGCTCCCGCCGGTCCACGGGGCGCGCAACAACGGCAACTTCTACGTGCCCGAGCGGCTGCCCACGCTCACCACCGTCCTGAAGGGCGCGGGCTACCGCACCGGAGCGTTCGTGAGCTCGTTCATCCTCGACCGCCGCTACGGGCTCGCCCGCGGCTTCGACGTCTACGACGACCAGATGCAGGGCGCGCACCCTCAGGTGCTGACCCTGGAGGCCGAGCGGCGCGGGGACCGCACGGCGCTCGCGCTGGGGGCGCTGGCTGGCCCAGCAGGCCTCCACCTCCCCCGGCTCGCCCTGGTTCGCCTGGCTGCACCTCTACGATCCGCACGAGCCGTACAGCCCGCCCCCGCCCTTCCGCGACATGTTCGAGGACGCCCCCTACGACGGGGAGATCGCCTTCGACGACGCCATCCTGGCTTCCGTGCTGGACACCCTGGGCCGGCTCGGCCAGCGCGACCACACCCTGATCGCGGTGGTGGCCGATCACGGCGAGAGCCTGGGCGAGCACGGGGAGCAGACGCACTCGATGTTCGTGTACGAGTCCGACATCCGCGTGCCGCTGGTGCTGTGGCGGCCGGGCCGCCTGCCCGCGGGCCGGGTCGTCCCGGCGCCGGTGCGCACGATCGACCTGGCGCCCACGCTGCTCGAGCTGGTCGGTGCGCCACCCCTCGCGGGCGCGCAGGGCCGCTCGCTCGCACCGCTCTGGGCCGGGGCCCGCGAGCCGCCGCGTCCCGTGTACGCCGAGACCTACATGCCGCAGCTCTACATGAACTGGGCCCCTTGCGCTCCCTGAGCGACGCGCGCTACAAGCTCATCGACGCGCCGCGGCCGGAGCTCTACGACCTCGACCGCGACCCCTCCGAGCTCGTCAACCTGTACGAAGCCCGGGGCCCGCTCGCCGGCGCGCTGCGCCGGGAGCTCGAGCGAGTGAGTGGCGGGGAGGGGGCGATGAACGTCGGCGGGCTCGACCGCGAGGCGCTCGAGAAGCTGGCCGCCCTCGGCTACGTGGGGGCAGGCACGCACGAGGGTGGGGGGCCGCGCGGCCCCGGGCGGGACCCGAAGGACGTGATCGGGGTCTTCAACCGCCTGCGCAGCGCCAACAGCGCGGTGCGGGCGACGGAACCCGCAGGCGGCCCTGCCCATCGTGGAGGAGGTGCTGCGCGAAGACCCGGACAACCCCTTCGCGCGCCTGGTCAAGGGCAGCGCGTACATGGCGCTGGGGGACAACGCACGCGCGGTCACGTGGTTCGAGCGCTACCTGGAGCGGGTGCCGAGAAGCTCGTACGCCCACCTCTGGATCGCGATCTGCTACCTGCGCCTGGGAAGGCAGGAGGCGGCCCGCCGCGAGGCCGAGGCGGCCCTCGCGATCGATCCGCGCTACACCGACGCGCGCGTGCTGCGGGCGGGGGTGCTGGCCTCGCGGGGAGAGTACGAAGCGGCGATCGCCGACCTGCGCGAAGCCGTGACGACCGACCCGGCCAAGCCGCAGGTGCGGCTGGACCTCGCGAGCGTCCTGCGCGAGGCGGGCCGGCCGGCCGAGGCCCGCGCGGAGTACGACCGCCTGCTGCAATCGAACCCCGACGATGTCGCGGCTCTCACAGGCCTGGGCGTCCTGCAGGCTCAAGGGGGCGCGCTGGCCGACGCGGAGCGCACGCTGCGCCGCGCGCTGCAGGTCGAGCCCGCCGCGCTCGACGCCCGCTTCGACCTGGCAGAGGTCCTGGTGCGCCAGGGGCGGACCTCGGAGGCGGCGGCCGAGTACCGGCAGATCTCCGAGTCGCCCGAGGCCCCGTCGAGAGCAAAGGAGCGGGCGAAGCAGTCACTCGCGCGCCTGACCCCCTGACGGCCGAGGTAAAGGGGGCGACGACCGTGCTGGTCGCCGCCCCCGCATTCCGGCCGGTGACGCCCGCCTGGGCGTCACCGGCTTCTTCTGCTAGAAGCGGAAGCGCACGCCGAACTCGGCCTGCCGCTGGCTGTTCTTGAGCACGTTCGTCGGGTTGCCGAAGTTGCTCGACGAATAAGTGAACGCGTAGTTGTCGCGGTCGAAGTTGGCGTGGTTCGTGATGTTGAAGACCTCGAACAACGCCTCCAGCTGGCGACTCCCGCCCAGGTTGAACATCTTCGACAGGCGGAGGTCCCAGGAGAAGAAGTTGCCCGCCCGGTACGTGTTGCGCGGGAACATCTGGCCGGTCGCCGGATCGGTTGCGCGCACCGAAGCGCGCAGGCCGGAAAGGCCGGCCGAGGCGCTGAACGGCTTGCCGCTGTTCGCCTGCAGCGCGGTGGACACCTGGAAGAGCGCGGGCAACTGCAGGACGGCGCCCAGCGTGCCGCGATGGCGCACGTCGTTCGGGGTGGGACCCCAATCCAGCTCGTAGTTCTGGTTGGTGATGTCCGCCGGCACGGTGTTGAAGTCGTTCGCGATGTTGTTGGCCTTGCTCCAGGCGTAGGTGGCGATCACCGTGGCCTTGGCGCTGCGCACCTTGCCCGTCACGTACACCGCGTCGAACTTCGAGTGCCCGCGGTTGCCCTCCACGTTGAAGGGCCCGTCGTCGGCGAGAAGACCCCGGGCGGCGAGACCTCGGTGCTCAGGTTCTGGGGGGTGTTGATCCTCCAGCGGTGGACTTCGTCGTGGCCCACGGCGTGCACGTAGTCGACGTCGACGGCGAAGATCGGGGACAGCTGCGCGGAGACGCCCAGGTTGTACTGGTCGGCGGAGGGCTGCTTCAGGTTGGGCGACGTGAGCCGCGTCAGCTGCCCGGCGAAGGTCGGGTCGAGGAACGAGTCGCGAATGGCCGCGGAGTTGGCCGCGTAGTAGTTGGGGGTGAAGGGGGCCGGCGACACGCTGACGAAGTTGAGCGGGGTCGCCGCGTCGCTCCAGCGCTCGTAGAGCGTGATGTTCTGGAAGATCTCGTCGTAGTACCGTCCGTAGCCGCCGCGCAGCACGAGCTTGGCGTCTCCCTTCACGTCGTAGGCGAAGCCCACGCGCGGCCCCAGGTTGTTCGTGTCGTTCTTGCGCTGGTTGTTGTAGCCGGCGGCGGCCAGCGCGCGCAGGGCCGGGGTGTCGAAGTCGTTCGAGTACGGCCCGTACTGGATCTCGTAGCGCAGGCCGAGGTTCAGCGTGAGCCGCGGCGAGGGCTTCCAGTCGTCCTGCACGTAGCCGGCCACGTACGTCCAGTTGTCGTCCGCCACGTTGGTCCCGGCCGAGCCGCTGAAGGTGTCGGCGATGCCGTTGAGGTAGGCATTGATGTCGTTGCCGAACGAAGTCGAGAAGTTGAAGTAGCCGTAGAGGTTCGGCAGGAAGAACCCGCCGTAGTGCGACTTCAGCAGCTCCGCCCCCACCTTGAACTGGTGGTCGCCGGCCCAGCCCTCCTTGCGGAAGGAGAAGTCGTCGCGGATCTGCCAGCGCTTCTGGATCGTCTGCTGGGGCGTGTTGGAGTTGGCGCCGTAGTTGAAGTCCGGGGTGATGATGGCGGGCAGGCTGGCGTCCTCGGTCACGATGTTGTTCTCGAAGTGCTGGAACAGCACCGGCACTCGTTGATCTTGTCGTGCCCGATCACCGCCGTGTCCTTGATGATCGCGGAGTGGATCTTGTTCGTGTTGGTGGCGCCCGAGGAGGCGAGCGTGTTGCCGCCGATGAAGTCGTGATCGCGCTTCTGGTCCTCGAGCGTGTAGCGGGCCATCATGCTGTTGTTCTCGCTCGGGCTGAAGTCCAGCTTCGCGGTCAGCAGGTTGTTGCGGAACGGCTGGGCGAAGTTGCCTTCCTCCGCGGGCAGGATGCCGCCGGTGTCAACCGTCGTGTAGTCGTCGCGGTTGTTGCGCTCGTAGGCCACGAAGTAGTGCGCCTTGTCCTTCACGATGGGACCGCCCAGCGAGCCGCCGAACTGCCACTGCTTGAAGGGCGGCTTCTCGGTGTCCTGCTGCTCCTGGAAGTAGTCGCGGGCGTTCAGCGTCTCGTTGCGCCCGAACACGAACAGGCTGCCACTGACGTTGTTGGTCCCGCTCTTGGTGACGACGTTGACGACCCCGCCCACCGAGCGGCCGAACTCGGCGCTGTAGCGCTGGGTGGTGACCTTGTACTCCTGTATCGCGTCGGCGGTGAACTGCTGGAGCAGGCCACGGACGACACCGTCGTTGTTGTCGCCGCCGTCCACGTTGATGATCACCGAGCGGCCGGTGAGGCCGCCGTAGCTGATGCCGCCCACCTCGGTCTTGGTGGGATCGTAGTAGTTGGAGGGGCGGGTTCCGGGCACGAGGAGCGAGAGGTCCTGGAACTTCCGCCCGTTGAGGGGGATGTTCTGGACCATCGACTGCGTGATCACCTGGCCGACGTCGGAGGTGGTGGTCTGCACGAGGGGCGACTCGCCGACAACCTGGATGGACTCGGTCACCGCTCCCACCTTCATCGTGAAGTCCACGGTCACGGTCTCGCCGACCTGGACGATGGCCGATCGGACCTGGGTGGCGAAGCCGGTCAGCGCCACGCTCACCTCGTAGCGGCCGGCCGGGAGGGGCCCGATGCGGAAGGTCCCGGTCGAGCTCACGGTCGCGGAGCGGCTGAGACCCGTAGCCTCGTTGTGCGCGGTGACGACGGCACTGGGGACGGCGGCACGGCTCTCGTCGAAGACCCGGCCGTCGATCGTGCCGTTTCCCGACTGTGCCATGACTGCGGAAGGGACGCAGAGGCTGACGAGCATCACAACCGTCGCCACCGCGTGCCAGCGGGTGAACTTCATATCCACCTCCTGAAGCGGGCAACCCCGGTCGCGACGGGTCACTCATGTCGCGACATTAGGCTGTCTGTGAAGATGCGTGTTGGCTGTACCGTGCGTGCAACATCCGAGCCATACCGCGCCGTGTGTTCCTGGTGGGCGAAGCGGTTGATTTCAAACGCCTTATGGTGTGCGTCCGGGTCCCCCTCCGACAGCGAATCCAGCGAGACGTATGTGATCTCTCCAAAACGTTGGAATCGCCCGCTTGTCGTGTCGAGCGGCAGAACCGCATCGCGGCCGCGCTCGCGCGGGGGAGCTACTTCAGCTCGATGACCTGGCGCTCGAGGAGCCGCGCGAGGATGAGCAGCACGTCGTCCTCCGGCATCGGGCACACCTTGAGCAGCGAGCGGACGTCCCACTGCCCGTTGACGCGGGAGAGGACGAAGCCCTCGTGGGGGTCGAAGCGCTGGTGGGAGAGGGCCGAGGTCGTGAGGCGCAGGACCGGGACCCTGTCGAGCGGGACTTTCCGGGCCGCCTTCGTCCGCTGCCGCGCCTCCATCGCCGCGACGAGGCCCTTCTTCGCGGCCTGGTTCACCCCATCGAGGGCCAGCACCCGCTCGTAGCCCTCGAGGGCCGCGTCGAAGCGCCCCTCCTTGAGGCGCATCTCCGCGCCCTCGAGCAGGGTGAGGATGATGCCGACCGGGTCGCCCTCGGGCGCGCCCGCCTCGACCTTGTCCACCTCGAGGAGGCCCGCGTCGCACAGGTCGGCGACGAGGAGCGTCGTCTCGTACTCGGAGCGGCGGGACTCGAGGCTGATCCCGGCGAGGGTCTTGCCCCGGGCGGCGAGCTCGAGCACCGGACGCAGGACGGGGTCGGTGACCGAGGCCGGGTCGACGGCGGTGCGGAAGGTGATCTCGCTCGAGGGGAAGCGCTCGCGGAGCTGGCTCCACTGCTCGCGGCGGTGCCGCCCCTCCTCGAGGAGTGGCTTCAGGTCGACCCCGAGGTCGGACGGCTCCGGCGCCGGGGGCTTCGCGTCTTCGAACTCGAAGCGTCCGTCCCCCCACAGGAAGAGGTCGAGGAGGTGCGCCTCGACGTTGCCGCGCAGCGTCTGCATCAGCTGCGCCTCCGTCAGGAGCCCGTCCGCGATGAGCAGCTCGCCGAGGCGGCGCTTGTCCGTCTCCTGCTTGAGCAGGGCCCGGAACAGCGCCTCCTCCCCGATCAGCCCCTCGCGCACGAGGGCCTGCCCGATCGTCTCGCGGGGGTCGTTCGAGCTCGACCACTGCACGGCGCCGTCCCGGAACGCGAGCCGCTTCTTCGTCGAGCGCCGGGTCATCTGCAGGACGCCCGCCTTCTTCCGGCCCATGAGCCAGCCGAGCAGGTCGAAGACGTCGAAGGTCTGGAGGTCGCCCGCGAAACCCATTGGCTCAGGGCTCCACGATGAGGGAGGGGCCCGGGGGCGCCCCCGGGGGCGGGCCGAGGCGGGCCGCGAGGCGGGTGGCGGTGTCCAGGAAGGCGTGGGCGGACTCCCCCTCCTTCACCGTGGTCGCGATCGCCTGCTCGAGCCGCGCGAGCGACCGGGAGAGGTCGCTCCCGGCAGGGGCGTGCGACACGCCCTGGGCGTCCCTCGCCTCGAAGAGCTCCGCCAGCTCGTGGACGAGGCCCTGGGCCCGCGCGTCCGCGGCCGGGTGCTCGTACAGGATCCCCTTCTCCTGTGTCTCGACGGTCTTGCGCAGGGCCACGACCGCCTCGAGCAGGAGACGGTCGTCCGCCTCGCGGCGCCGGGCCCGGATCGCGGCGATGCCGACGAGGGAGAGGAGCACGAGGCGGCCCTGCGCCTCGGAAAGGCCCTCGAGGAAGGGGCCGACGCGGCGCGCGTCCCGGTCCCGGTCCCGGGTGCGGCCCTCCCAGGCCCCGGCGTGCGCGCCGTCGAGAAACGCGCAGCCGGGCGGGCAGTCGATCTCGACGCGGCGCTTCGTCCCGCAGCACTGCGAGCAGATCGCCTCGCCCCGGGCGGGGCAGGCGCGCTTGCCTCGCCGTTGCCGGCACAGGGGGCAGCTCATCCGATCTTCACCATCTCGCGCAGCTCGCGCAGCAGGTCCTCCGCTCCCGCCGGCCGCAGCTCGGGGCGCGGGTGCAGCCCGCGCAGCAGCAGCTTGTCCATGGCTTCCGGCACCCCGGGCGCGAGCTGCGAGGGCAGGGGCAGGCCGACCCCCTGGGCCTGGGAGAGCGGGTGGGTCCCGGTGAGGAGGTGGTAGATGACGGCGTGGAGGGCGTAGAGGTCGTCGGCCGCCGTCAGGCCACCCTCGGGCGCGTGGTAGGACGGGGACGCAGGGACCGACTGCGCGAGGCGCCCCAGCCCGACATCGGTGAGCTTGATGACGCCCGAGGCGACCATCACGTTCGACGGCTGCACCGAGCCGTGCACGAGGCCCTTGCCGTGCACGAAGCCCAGCACCTGGGCCACGACCCGGCCGAGGGCGTGCACCTGCTGGAAGCCCAGGCGCCGGCCGCTCCCGATGGCCTCGGCGAAGTTGCGGCCGGCCACGTGCTCGCTGACGACGCAGCGCTCGCCCTTCCACTCCATGAAGGCGATCACCTTGGCCAGGTTGGGGTGGGAGATGTGCGACGCGCCCTTCAGGTCCGCGGCGAGCGCGCTCAGCAGGCCGGCCGGGGCGAGGAGGGACGTCGGGATCATGCGTATCGCGACGCTGCGCCCGTCGGCGGCGTCCTCGCCGCGCCAGACGACCCCGAGCGGGCCCCGCCCGATCTCCTCCTTCGGCACGAATCGCGGGCCCCGCGCCGCGACCGGCGCGGGGGCGGCCGCGGGGCCGGGGGCCGCGAGAGCGACCGGCGCGGGCGCGGCGGCCGAGAGGCGCTCGACGCGCCGGCCGACGTCGCGGAACTGCAGGTCCTCCGCCTGGATCCTCTTGAAGAGGGCGAGGGCCTCCGCCCGCTCCCCCGCCGCCTCGTGGGCGATCCCCATCCAGTAGTGGAGGTCGAGGTTGGCGACGGACATCGCCTCGCCCGCGATCGTCTTCTTCAGCCGCTCCTTGGCGAGCTCGGGGCGGCCGGTCTCGACGAAGAGCCGGGCGAGCAGCTCCGTGGCGGCCCGGTGGCTCTCGTCGCCGGGCGGCACGCGCTGAAGAAGGGCGATCGCTCTCTCCCGCTCCCCCGCCCGCGCCAGGGCCTCCCCGCTCTTGAAGGAGAAGCCGGCGCGCCCGTAGAGCTCCCCCGCGCGGACGACTTCGCCGAGCCGCTCGAAGAGGGAGGCCGCGGTCTCGAGCTCGCCCGCCCTCTCGTAGGCCGCGGCCGCGCGATCCTCGAGGCCGCCCCGCAGGTAGACGCCGCCGGCCGCAGCCCAGCTCTCGCCCGCCTCGTAGGCGCCCGCGGCCTCCGGCATCATCCCGATCGACTCGAAGAGCTCGGCCGCGCGGAGGTAGTCGCGACCCTTCAGGAACCAGCCGGCCGCCTCGGCCGGGCGGTCCCCCTTGAGGGCGTTCTCGCCCCGCAGGGTCGCGGCCCGCACCCCGTCGCCCGCCTGCTCGAAGGCGAGCGCCGCGCGGTCGTGGTCCTCGGCACGCAGGAACAGCTCGGCCGCCTTGGCGGCCTGGCCGAGACGGAGGAGTCCCTCGGCCGCCTCCCGGTGATACCCCCCCTTCGAGTAGACGCCGACCGCCCGGTCCAGCTGGCCCGCCTTCTCGTACAAGCGGCCCGCCTGGAGTGCGCTCTTGTTGGCGGGGGCGGCCGCGGCCGGGGAGTAGCTCGTGGAGAAGGACACGTTCTCCGTGAAGTGCTTCTCGTAGGCCTCGGCCGCCCTCAGGGGCTTCTCGTCCTTCTCCCAGGCCTCGGCCGCGCGCAGCGGATAGCCGCTCTTCTCGTAGAGCTCAGCCGCCGTGCCCCACTGCCCGGCGAGACCGAACAGCCGGGCCGCCTCGAGGTTGTTGCCCTTCTCGAGGAAGAGCGCGGCCGCCCGCGCGGGCTTGCCGGCCGAGGCGAACAGGGCCGCCCCCTTCTTGTGGTCGCCCGCCTGCATGTACAGCTCGGCCGCTCGCTCGGCCCGGCCCAGCCTCTCGTAGCTCGAGGCCGCCGCCCAGTACTCGCGCCCGTCGAGGTAGGCCTCGGCCGCCTCCGCGAGCCGGCCGGCTTCCTCGAGAAGCTTGCCGGCCGCGAGGTGGTTGTCCTGCTTCTTGAGGCCCGCGATCGCGCGCTCGAGCTTCCTCTCCGCCCAGCGCGGCCCGAGGACCCGGGAGACGAGGTCGTCCCGCGTCATCCCGGAGCCGGGCACCCGCACCTTGAGGCGGTCGGCCACGAACCGGTAGCCGAAGAGCAGGGCGAGCAGCCCGAGGAGCCACGGGACGTACGGGTTGTCGAGAAGGTCGAAGAGGAATCCCATCCAGGACCCGGCTACCCTCCCGGCAAGCCTTCACCGCCCCGGGATTTCGCGGGATTATAGCACCCGGTCGCCGTGGTATCCTCCGCGGGCTCTACCGGATACGGCGAGCGAAGGAGGCGAGGGGAAATGGCGAGACTCGCGGCGCGGGCGGCCCGCGGCCCGCGGGGCTGGTGCGTGCGCCGGCATCGGTAAGTCATACTGTTCTTTGATTTAAGGTCCGTGTGGGCTTATCCTTTAAATCAGCGGGGACCCGGGGCAAGGAGATGAGTGGAGGCAGTGGCAAGCCGAACCCTCCGGTGCCGCCCGGAAACGGCGCCGAGGACGGCGAGTTGCTGAGCTCCGAGGAGCTCTTCGGGGAGCTCGTGGACGCGCCCCTCCCGGGCCGCGGCGAGGCCTCGCGGAAGCAGCCCATCCGGGTGCAGGTGAGCGACCCCGTGACCCCGGCGCCGTTCGCGACCTCCCCGGAGAGCACCGAGGACACGCCCACGCGCACCCACCCGGAAGAGGAGGTGGAGGACGCCTTCTCCCGCCTCGGCAGCTTCGTCGCGGAGTCCATCTTCCGCCCGGCGGGCCCGGTGATGGACGACGAGGAGGCTCGACTCCCCCCGGCCGCCGTTCGCACCGGGGCGAAGCTCTCGATCACCGACCCCAAGATCCCGGCGGGTCCGGGGCTCGACCTCGCCTCGGTCGCGGAGAGCGCCATCGCGGAGAGGGCCGCGGAGCCGACGCCCGAGCCGACGAGGGCCGAGCCCGCCCCGCTGCGCGCGCCCACGTGGCGCGACGACCGCTTCGGGCCCTACGAGCTCGTCGACCGGGTGGCGATCGGCGGGATGGCCGAGGTCTTCAAGGCCAAGCGCACCGGCGTCGAGGGCTTCGAGAAGACGGTCGCCCTCAAGCGCATCCTGCCCCACCTCTCCGACAACAAGGAGTTCCTCGACATGTTCGTGGACGAGGCCAAGATGGTGGCCGGCCTCGCCCACCCGAACATCGTGCAGATCTACGACCTCGGGCGGATCGAGAAGAGCTACTACATCGCGATGGAGTACGTCCACGGGCGCGACCTGCGCACGGTGATGAAGCGCGCGCGGGAGAAGGGGCTGCGCATGCCCCTCGACCTGAGCCTGCGGGTGGTGAGCCAGGTCTGCGCCGCCCTCGAGTACGCCCACCGCAAGAAGGACGACCGCGGGCGGCCCATGGAGATCGTGCACCGCGACGTCAGCCCCCAGAACATCCTGATCTCGTTCGAGGGCGACGTGAAGCTCGTGGACTTCGGCATCGCGAAGGCCGCGACCAAGGCCTCGAACACCGACCGCGGGGCGCTGCGCGGGAAGCTGCTCTACATGAGCCCCGAGCAGGCCTGGGGCCGGGCGATCGACCGGCGCAGCGACGTCTTCTCGCTCGGGATCGTGCTCTACGAGATGGTGACCGAGACCAAGCCCTTCATCGGGGCCGGGACCGAGCTCACCATCCTCGAGCTCGTGCGCCAGTGCCTGATCACGCCGGCCCGCGAGATCAACCCGCGGGTGCCGGAGGCGCTCGACCGGGTGATCATGAAGGCGCTCGCGCGCGAGCCGGCCGACCGCTACCAGGACGCCGGGCAGATGCAGCGCGGGCTCGAGCGCTTCCTGCGCGAGCGGCCGCCGGTCACCGCGCGCGACCTCGCGCGCTTCCTCGAGCTGCTGTTCGACCGACAGGAGCGCGAGGAGGGCGACGTCGGCGAGCACCGCGAGGGGACCGACGGCAGCGGGCCCGACTCCACCCCCGACCCCATGTCGCTGGACGCGCTGCTCAAGCGCTTCGGCATCGACGAATGAGGAGAAGCTGAGCGATGGCCCTCACCGACGAGCAGGCCCGGTTCTACCGCCAGACCCTGGAGATCACGAAGAAGTCGATCGAGGAGCTCAACGTCCAGATCGAGGAGGAGCTCGCCAAGGTGAAGGACCGCCTGGCCGACCTGCAGGCCAAGAAGAACGCGGCGAAGCAGATCTACGACGGGGCCTGCAAGATCCTCGGCGTCGAGAACGACCTCGAGAAGGCCGAGGAGCCGGAGGCCTGAGGATGGCCTGGTTCCGGCGCGAGCCTGCCCCCCTCGCCCCCCGGCCTCCGGCCGAGAGCCGCGTGCCCGAGGGCCTCTGGGTCAAGTGCGGCAGCTGCAAGGAGATCCTCTACCGCAAGGACCTCCTCAAGAACCTCTCCGTGTGCCCGAAGTGCGCCTTCCACTTCCGCATCTCGGCGCGCGAGCGGCTCGACGCGCTCTTCGACGGGGCGTGGGAGGAGTTCGACCGGGACCTCGTGAGCTCCGATCCCCTCGGCTTCCACGACAGCCGGCCCTACTCGGAGCGGCTGCGGGCAGGCAAGGCCAAGACCGACTGCCTGGACGCGCTCATCTCCGCGGTGGGGGAGATGGGCGGGCGGCGCACGGTCATCGCCGCCATGGAGTACGGCTTCATCGGCGGCTCGATGGGTGTCGTGGTGGGCGAGAAGGTGACCCGCTGCATCGAGAAGGCGCTCGACGAGCGGCTGCCCCTCGTCGTCGTCTCCTGCTCCGGCGGCGCGCGCATGATGGAGGGGACGCTCTCGCTCATGCAGATGGCGAAGATCTCGGCGGCGCTCGCGCGGCTGCACGAGGCGGCCCTGCCCTTCATCAGCATCCTCACCGACCCCACCACCGGCGGCGTGACCGCCTCCTACGCGATGCTCGGCGACCTCAACGTCGCGGAACCCGGGGCCCTCATCGGCTTCGCCGGCCCCCGGGTCATCGAGCAGACCATCCGCCAGAAGCTGCCCGAGGGCTTCCAGCGCTCCGAGTTCCTGCTCCAGCACGGCATGATCGACATCGTGGTCGACCGCCGGGAGCTCAAGAAGACGCTCGTCCGCTCCCTCCAGCTGCTTCTGGGCTGACCTGGAGTCTCGTCCATGGGCGCGCGCGTCGACCTCAACGCGGACCTCGGCGAGGCCTTCGGCGCCTACGCGATGGGCGCGGACGATGCGCTGCTCGTCTACGTCACCTCGGCCAACGTCGCCTGCGGCTTCCACGGCGGCGACCCGACCGTGATCGACCGCACCGTCGCCCGCGCCGTGCGGGCGGGGGTGGCGGTGGGAGCCCACCCCAGCCACTTCGACCTGCGGGGCTTCGGGCGGCGCGAGATCGCCGCGGACCCGCTCGAGGTGGAGGCCGACATCGTCTACCAGGTGGGGGCGGTGGCCGCCTTCGTCCGGGCCCACGGCGCCCACCTCACCCACGTGAAGCCGCACGGAGCCCTCTACAGCCAGGCCGCGCGCGACGAGACGCTGGCCCGGGCGATCGCCCGCGGGGTGGCGCGCTTCAACCGCGACCTCGCGCTGGTCGGGCTCGCCGGCTCGACGGCGATGCGGGGTGCGGCCGAGGCCGAGGGCCTGCGCTTCGCGGCCGAGGCCTTCGCCGACCGCGCCTACGACGCGGAGGGCCGCCTCGTCCCCCGCTCCCGCCCCGGCTCCCTCATCACCGACCCCGCCTCGGCCGCGGCGAAGGCGCTGCGCATCGTGCGCGACCACGTGGTGACGTCGATCGACGGGGCCGAGGTGCCGATGCACGCCGACACGCTCTGCCTGCACGGCGACAACCCGCACGCCCTCGCCATCGCCCGGGCGGTGCGCGAGGCGCTGGAGGGGGCGGGGGTGAGCGTGCAGGCGCTGCCGCGTTGAGCGCCCCGCGCGTCCTGCCGGTCGGGGACGCGGCCGTCACCGTCGAGCTCGGCACGGGCCTCGACCCGGGGACGAACGGCCGGGTCCGGGCCCTCGACATCGCTCTCGCGCGCAAGCCTTTCGAGGGCTTTCGCGAGGCCGTACCCACCCACCGCTCGCTCCTCGTGATCTACGATCCCGCCGTCACTCGATTCTCCGACGTCGCCCGCGACCTCCTGGCCCGGGCGGGATCTCCCGCGGAGCCGCCGCCGCCCGGGCGGCGTCACGATGTCCCGGTCGTCTACGGCGGCGAGGGGGGGCCCGACCTCGCCACGCTCGCGGCCGAGCGCGGCCTCTCCGAGCGCGACCTCGTCCGCCTCCACTGCGGGAGCGAGTACACCGCGTTCATGCTCGGCTTCACGCCGGGCTTCGCGTACCTGGGTCTGCTGCCCGAGGCCCTCGAGTGCCGGCGCCGGGCGACGCCGCGCGTCCGTGTCCCGGCGGGGTCGGTGGCGCTCGCCGGCCGGCAGACCGGCGTCTACCCGGCCGCCTCGCCCGGCGGCTGGCAGATCGTCGGGCTCAGCTCGCTGCGCTTCTTCGACCCGTTCCGCGACGAGCCCGCGCTCGTCGCCCCCGGCGACCGCGTGCGCTTCGTCCCGGTGGCGGAGCTGCCGCCGCCCGGGCCGGCGGTGGCGCCGCCCGCGCCCGGCGGGAGCCCGGTCGTCGAGGTCGTGGAGCCGGGGCTCCTCACCACGGTGCAGGACGCCGGCCGCGCGGGCCACCGGCACATCGGCGTCAGTGGCGCCGGCCCCATGGACGCGCGCGCCCACGCGGCGGCCAACCGCGCGGTCGGCAACCCGTGGGGCGCCGCCGCCCTCGAGTGCACGGTCACGGGGCCTGCGCTCACCTTTCTCGCCCCTGCCCGCTTTGCGATCGCCGGCGCCGACCTCGGCGCGGTGCTGGAGCGGGCCGACCTCGGCACCTGGCCCGTGCCCCCCGGCGGCGGCGTCCTCGCCCGGCCCGGGAACGTGCTCCGCTTCACCGGCCGGCGCTCCGGCTGCCGCGCGTACGTGGCCCTGGCCGGCGGGATCGACGTGCCGCCCGTGCTCGGCTCGCGCGCCACCGACCTGCCCTCGGCCTTCGGCGGCGTGCGGGGGCGCGCGCTCGCGACCGGCGACCGCCTCGGCGTCACGCGCGCGGCGGGCGGGGCGGAGGCGGCCGACCCGAGGGCCGGAGCCCATCCCTCGCGAGCGCGCGTGCGCATCGTCCTCGGCCCTCAGGCCGATCACTTCGACGAGGAGACGATCGCGCGCCTGCTCGCGAGCCCCTGGCGCGTTGGTGCGACCTCCGACCGCGTGGGCTGCCGCCTCGAGGGAGAGCCGCTCCGGCACCTCGGCCCGGCCGAGATCCTCTCCGACGGCATGGTGCCCGGCTCGATCCAGGTCCCTCCCGACGGCAAGCCGATCGTGATGGCGGCGGACGGCCCCACGACCGGCGGCTACCCGAAGATCGCCACCGTCCTCACCACCGACCTGCCCCTCCTGGCCCAGCTGGTGCCTGGCGAGGGCGAGGTGCGCTTCGAGGCCGTGCCGATCGAAAGCCTGTAGGCCTGGCCCCGCTCAGTTGCAGCGGAGGTTGATCTCCATCAGCATCCGGATCAGCCCCGCCAGCTCTTCCGTCGCGTCGAGCTCGGGCGGCGCCCCCCCGACGACGAAGTCCGGGGGCTGTGGCGACCCGTCACACCGGTCCCGGGCGAGCTGCAGGAAGAGGCACGCTTTCGGTACGTCTGCCCTCTGGTTGAACCATGCCGCGAGCTCCAGGTACACCCGGAACGCCCGGTGCGTGCCGGGGCCCACCAGCGCCCCCTCGCGCACCCATCCGTCGTAGACGCGGGCGACGTCGCCGATCCCGCACCAGTACGCGGGGAACCAGGAGAACTGGGTCGAGTCGCCGTCGGCGTCGACCTGCACGGCCTCGCCCCCGTGGCAACGGCTGAGGTCGAACTGCCACTCGCTCCGGTAGTCGGCGCTCCAGTGCCCGCTGCCGTCTGCAGTGGCCACGATCGTGGGCAGGTACCCCTGGTGGTTGACCACGGTCACCTGGCTTCCCACATCGGCTGTACCCTCCACGACGTCGCCGTCGTAGTCGACCGACGTGACTCTCACCGCCGTCACGGTGTGGGTCTTCGTCGACGTCCCGTCCGTCACCGTCACGACGTCTCTCGACTGGATGGCCGGGCAGACCCCGGCCAGCTCGATCGGGCTGCCGCCCGCCAGGTGCGGTTGGTCGAGGAGCGTGCAGTAAACGGTTCCCCCTCTCGAGAGGGTCACGTCGATCAGCGAACTGGCCTCGAAGGACCAGACGTGGAGTCGGCTCACGTTGTGGAAGAGGCCGTCGTAGTGAACGTTGAACGCCTGTCCCGAGGCGATGGCCGGCACCCCCAAGGCGAACGCGAGTGCCGCCAGGGCCGCGACCGGGGCGGGTTTCCTTAGCCTCATCAATCACCTCCCCTGCCAGAATGCCTCCACTTCGCGTGGGGCCTCTCGGAGCGATAGGCCCCGGGCGGCGCACCGTCAATACCCGCCGGGGATTCGAAGCGAAATCCAATGCACGAGGGCCCGGGGGGCAGGCCTGCCCAGGCGATGCGGATCGCATACAATCGAATACATGAGGAAAGACGCCACGATCACGGTTCGGGTGCCCCGGCCGACGCGGCGACGCCTCGAGGCCCTGGCGAAGCGTGAAGGCCGATCGCTGTCCCAGCAGATCGGACGGCTGATCGACGCCGGGCTCGAGCAGGAGGAGGGACGGGCGGTCGTCGCGCCAGAGGACGCTTTGCCCCTGGCGGGCCTGCTCGCTCGGGAGCCCATCCCGGAATACGACGACTTCAGGGCGGTGCGAACCCTCCTGTCCCAGTCCTTCCTGAGAGCGGAAGAGGGGCGTGGGCCGGCTGGTCGCTGACACGCACGCGATCGTCTGGCACCTGACGGCACCGAGGAAGCTCGGGGCCGCCGCCCGGCGCGCGTTCGAGGCGGCCGACGATGGGCGAACGCTCTGCTGTGTGCCGGCGATCGCGCTCGTCGAGATCGAGCTGCTGAGGGAGCGAGGCCGGCTCGGCGTGACGATTCAGGACGTCTTGCGGGCCCTCGCCGGCCGTCGTGGGTATGCCGTTCTCGCGCTCGACGCGGACCAGGCCCTGGAGTTCGCCGGCCTCGTCGGCATGAAGGATCCGATGGATCGCCTCGTGGTCGCGGCCGCGCGGGCCACGGGCTCCCGCCTGGTGAGTGTCGACGACGCCCTGGACGGCTTCGGCGTCGAGCGCGTGTGGGATTGACTCCGGCCGGGCGTCAGATCTGCTCGATCGGGCGCGGGCGGCCGATGTGGAAGCCCTGGGCGTGGGTGAAGCCGAGCTCGGCGCAAGCGCGGGCCTCGGCCGCCGTCTCGATGCCCTCGGCCACCGTCTTGACGAGCAGCTCGCGCGCGAGGCCGAGCAGCGAGTGCAGCAGCCGCCGCTTGGGCGCGGGCCCCTGGTCGATGCCCTTGATGAAGCGCTGGTCGAACTTCAGGTAGTGCGGCGGGGCCTCCGCGAGCTCGAGCAGCCGCGCCTGTCCCGCCCCGAAGTCGTCGTAGGCGAGGGCGATGTTGCGCTCGAGCAGCAGGGCCCGCAGCTCCGCGATCGCGGCCGGGCGCGTGAGGACGCTCTCGTGGATCTCGAGGGCGAGGTCGAGCTGGGGGGCGATCTTTCGCAGCGCCTCGAGCGACTCGAGCAGCCCCGGCCGCGCGAGCTCGATCGGGTGCGTGTTCAGGAAGATCGTCGGCAGGTCCGTGCGCTGCGCGGTCAGCTCCACCGCCTTCCGGCGGAAGAGGCGGCTCAGCTCCGCCTCGGCCCCGATGCTCTCCGCGATCTGGAGCAGCTCCATCGGGCTCTCCGGCAGCTGCGCGTGCCGGCCGCGGCCGAGCGCCTCGTAGGCGGCGACCGTGCCGCGCGAGAGGAGCACGATGGGCTGGAAGACCATCGTCACCTGCTCCTCGCGCAGCAGCTCGCGCACCTCGCGCGTCCCCTCCGCGAAGCGGTGGGGCAGCTCCACCCGCTTGACCACCGTGGTCGGCTTCTCCTGCGGGGACACGGCGGGTGCCCGGTCCGCGACGTCGGAGCGACCGAGGCGGAACTCGAAGTCGGCGAAGTGCACGACGTCGCCCTCGCCGAGCGCCGCGTCCTCGATCAGGGCCCGGTTCAGGAACGTCCCGTTCTTGCTGCCGAGGTCGCGCAGCCGCAGGGCGGGGCCGAGGGCGTAGATCTCCGCGTGGGCCTTCGACACCGAGTCCGCGGGCAGGACCAGCTCGAGGCCGTGGCGGCGGCCGACGCGGAAGGGCAGCGTGTCGATCCGCACGCGGCGCAGGCCGCCGTCCTCGGCGACCGTCTCGAGGTACCAGCCCGCCTCGTCGGCGGGCGGGCCCCCGCCGGCCGGCTGCCCCTCGCTGCTTACCCCCGCCCCCCCCGCCATGGCGACACCAGTATCGCCGAAGACGCAACCCACGTCCGCGGGCGCCGCAAGGCGAGCGCGGCGCTCAAAGCAGCCGCCGCGACGGGGGCGCTTCCGGCTCGCCCGCCCGGCCGTGCGCGCGACGCTGGCGCAGGAGGAGCCCCTCGGTCTCGGCGGGGGTGGCCGGCGGCCCGCACAGGTTGCCCTGCATGCGGTCGCACTGCCAGCGCACGAGCTGGACGCGCTGCTCCTCCGTCTCGACCCCTTCGGCCACCACCTTCAGCCGGCGCGAGCGGGCGAAGGCGATCGCGGCCGTGATCACCGCCTCGTGGTCGCGGTTGCGCGTGGCGTCCTGGAGCACCGAGCCGTCGATCTTGAGGGTGTCGATCGGGTAGCGGTAGAGGTGGGCGAGGCGGCTCTCCCCGGTGCCGAAGTCGTCGAGGGCGATGCGCAGCCCCAGCCGCCGCAGCTCGACCAGCCGCTCGATCGCCATCTCCGGGCCGCGCACGAGCTCGCCCTCGGAGACCTCGAGCTCGAGGCACTCGGGCGGGAGTCGCGTCTCCTCGAGGACCCGGCGCACCAGCCGCACGAGGGCGGCGTGGGCGAGCTGCCGAGCGGAGAGGTTGACCGCGACCACCAGCCCGCGGTGCCCGGCCTCGTGCCACTTCCTCCCCTGGACGCAGGCGGCGCGCAGCGTCCACTGCCCGAGCGGCACCGCCAGCCCGCTCACGTCGGCCAGGGAGACGAAGTCCGCCGCGCTCTCCATCCCCTTCTCGCGCCGCCAGCGCAGCAGCGACTCGACGCCCACGATGGCCCCGGTCTCGCACTCGACGACGGGCTGCCAGTACAGCTGCAGCTCCCCCTGGGCGAGGGCGCGCCGCAGGGCCGTCTCCTTCGCCTGGCGCTCGGCGGCGAGCGCGCGCGAGCGCGGGGCGTGCACGTCCCACGCGTCGCCGCCCTTCTCCTTGGCCCGTCGCATCGACACGTCGGCGCTCTGGAGCAGCGACTCGGTGTCCGGCCCGTCGTCCGGGAAGAGGGCGATCCCGAGGCTGGCCGTCACCGTCAGGTCGTTGCCGCCGATGCTGAAGGGGCTGCGCAGGGCCAGGCGCAGCCGGTCCGCCACCACCATCACGTCCTCGTCCCGCTTGATGCCGGGGAGAAGGAGCGTGAAGACGTCCCCCGCGAACCGGCCGATCGTGTCGCCCTGGCGGAGCGTGCTCTCGAGGGCGAGGGCCACGCTGCGCAGGAGGTCGTCCCCGAGGCTGCGGCCGAGCCGCTCGTTCACCTTCGTGAAGCGGTCGAGCCCGAGCTGGACGACGGCGAGCTTCTGGTGGTTCCGCTGCGCGTGGACGACCGCCACCGCGAGCCGGTCGCCGAAGCGGCGCGCGCTCGCGAGCCCGGTGAGCGGGTCCTGGTCGGCGAGGGCGCGGACCTCCTCCTCCGAGCGCTTGCGGGCCTCGCGCTCGCCGGCGAGCGCCTCCTCGAGACGCGCGACGTCCGCGCGCAGGCTGCGGATCTCCTCCTCGAGCTCCTCCTCCCGGTTCGGGGCCGAAGGGGAGGGAGGGGGTGGGGCCTCCGGGGCGGCCTCTGCGGGTGCCGGCTCGGCGGGAGTTGTCTCTGCCGGGGTCTCCGCGGGTGCGGCTTCCGGCGCGATTGCCGGTGCGGCTTCAGGATTGGCCTCGGCTTCGGGAGCCGCCTCGCCGGCCGCCTCCGCCGTGGCGGCCGGCGTCGCCCCTTCCGCGGCCGGGGGCTCGGCCTCCGGCGGCCAGGTGTCGGCCGCGGGATCCCGGACCTTCTCGGTCGCCGGCTCGGCATCCGGTGCGGGTTCCGTCTCGGCGGACGGACGGGCCTCGCCTCGCGACCGCGCGAGGATCAACCGCCAGCGGCTCTTCCAGTCGGTCATGGGCGACCCGGGATGACGCTACCCGCCCCGGCGGGCGGGGTCAAGGCGGGCCCGCCTTCGAGGGGGCGAGACGAGCCGCGGCCTCGGCGAGGCCCGGCCGCTCGGGATCGAGCCAGGCGGCGTGAGCGGCCAGGGACGCGCCCGCGGGCGCGTCTCCGAGCGCGGCGCGGGTGCCGGCGAGCAGGAGCCACGACTCCGCGTGGGCGGGGCGGCGACGGAGGAGTCCCCCGAGGGCGGCCTCCGCGCGCTCGAGCCGCAGCTCGCGGACCGCGGGCGCGACCGACGCGGCGGCCTGGACGGCCTCCTGCCGCGCCGCGAGCCACGGGCGATCCGGCAGGGAAGCGGCGGCCAGCAGCACCGCCGCGGCGCCGGCCGCGAGGACGATCGCGCCCGACCGCGAAAGCGGCCGCGGGCGAACGCCGGCGGCGCCGGCCGCGGCTGCCGCGGCCAGGGCGGCCAGGGCGGCATTCGAGGGGATGCGCAGGTTGAAGTCCACGGTCGAGTGCGCCGCGAGGGCGACGAGGGCGGCGGCCGCCCCGACCCCGACGCCCCGCACCGTCCGGTCCTTCCCCTCGGCGACCCCCCTCCCCGCGGCGGCCAGCAGCAGGGCGAGGCCGGCCAGGGCGAGGGCGAGGCCGGGCACCCCGGTCTCGGCGAGCGTCTCCAGGTAGTCGCTCTCGGCGTGCTCGACGCGCACGATGCCGTGGCCCCGCTTGAAGCGCGGGTAGGCGTCGTGGAAGGCGCCGAGGCCGATGCCGAGGAGCGGGCTCGAGGCGGCGAGGCGCAGCGAGTCGCGCCACGTGTCGAGGCGGAACGAGGCGCCGCTCAGGCTGCCCATCCGCTCGCGGGCCTGCGGGGGCACGAGGGCCACCAGCATCGAGCCCAGGACCGCGGCGAGGACCAGCGAGGGCAGGAGCCTCGAGCGCCGGCGGCTCGACCCCTGGTGGAGGAGGCGCAGGGAGACGAGGCACGCCCCCCCCGCGGCGAAGGCGAGCATCCCCCCCCGGGAGAGCGAGGCGAGCCCGGCCAGGGCCATGGCGAGCGAGGCCACGATCGCGAGGATGACGCCGCCCGCCCGCGGGTCGGTCGTCCAGTCGCCGCTGCGCCCTCGGGCGCGATCGGCGAGGCCGAGGGCGAGGCCGGCCACGAGCAGCGAGGCCATGGCCACCCAGCCCGCGAAGTGGTTCTTGTTCACGAAGGGCCCGAACGGGCTCACGGTCGGGACGGCGATCGTCCCGTACAGGAGGGCCCCGAAGCGGGCGCGGGCGAAGATCGCGTAGGCGGAGAGGGCGAAGCCGGCGGCCCCGACGACCGCGAGGGCGCGCACCGCGCGCTCGGGCCTCGAGAACGCGGGCGCGGCCAGGAGGGCGAGGAGCCCCAGCCCCCCCGCGAGCGCCAGGCCGCGCCGCGTCGAGTCGGGGTCGACGGAGACGGGGCGCGCGGCGCCTCCCAGCACCGCCACCGCCTCGGCCGTGGCCGGGCGCCAGACCGCGTGCGAGCCCGGCGCCACGAGCGCGTGCACGGCGTCGGGGAGCGGCACGAGCTGGAGGAGCGCGAGCGCGGCGAGGCCCGCGAGCGGCCACAGCGGCACCGCGGGCAGTGCCACCCCGCCGCGCCCGGCGCCGACGAGGAGACAGAGGACGCCGGTGAGGAGCGCGACCGCGGTCACGGCCAGGAGCGGGCCGGGCAGGACGGCCCCGAACGGCCAGGGCGCGGCCACCGCGATCGCGACGAGGACGGCGAGGGAGAGGCTCGAGGGCCAGCCGGGATCGGCCGCGGGGCGCACCGCGGGTGATTGTACGCGCCCCGCCGTCAGCCGGCGGCGGCGAAGGGGGCGAGCGCGGGCGGGAGGAAGGCGGCGGCGGGGCGGCCGAGGAGGAACCCCTGGCCGTACTCGATGCCGAGGTCGAGCAGCGTCAGCATCTCCGCCTCCTGCTCGATGCCCTCGGCGATGATCGTGGAGCCGATCCGGTCGGCGAACGCCTTGAGGGCGCGGGTCATCTCCCGCCGGATGTAGCTCGAGTCGATGCTGCGGATGAGCTCGCGGTCGAACTTCAAGTAGCGCGGGTTGAGGTGGGCGATCTTCTCGAGGCCCGAGTAGCCCGCCCCCACGTCGTCGACCGCGATCGAGAAGCCGCACCGCGTGAGCTCGCCCAGCGCCTCCACGAAGAGGTCGTAGTTCTCGATGGCCGAGCGCTCGGTGATCTCGAGGACCACCCGGTCCGGGGTGAGCCCGTGGGCCTCGGCGAGGCGGACGAGGGCCTCGCCCTGGAACTCGGGGTCGTACATGGCCGAGGGGAACACGTTGACGAAGAGCTTGGCGCCCGCGGGCAGCCCCGTGGAGGAGGCGAGCGCGCGCCGGCGGCACTTGCGGTCGAGCTCGAAGACGAGGTCGGCCTCCGCCGCCATCGCGAACAGGCGCAGCGGCATCTGGTAGACGCTCCCCGCCGGCCCCCGCGAGAGCGCCTCGTAGCCCAGCACCTCCCGCGTCCGCAGCGCCACCACCGGCTGGAAGACGGTGGTGAGCTGCTCGGCCAGCAGCACCTCCTGCAGGTCGCACCGGTTCTGCAGGTCGCGCTGGGCGCGCTGGACGTGCACGCACGCCCACGCCTCCTCCACGAGGCGCGCGACCAGCCGCTCCGGCATCACCAGGGGGTTGTAGAAGGCGAGGGCGAAGCCCACCGTCACCCGGCGCAGCCTGCCGAGGTAGGGGCTCGCCACGCGGACCAGCCTGCGGTTGAGGTGGCTCTCCACGCGGTCGGCGGCCGCCTTGAGGTCGGCGATCTTGAGCGGTCCCTCCCGCCGCTTCGGGGCGAAGAACACGAGGAAGGCGTCCCCGCCCCGCTCGTCGACGCAGATCACGTCGTCGGTCCGGACCTCGTGGCCCTTCAGCTCGAGGACGAGGTCGCGCGCCACGCCCACCACCTTCTCGAACGCGGAGGTGCCGTACTGGTGCTCGACCTGGGCGAGCGCGGAGGTGTCGATCAGCAGGAGCCCCAGGCTGCCCTGCTGCACCAGCACCCGGCGGAGGTCCTCCACCCGCTCCCGGTAGGGCACGGGGTGCGCGGCGGGGTCGACGCCCGGCGGCTCGGGGCGCGGGGCCGTGGTCATGGCTTGTGGGCCTCGGCCGCGACCGCCTTCGCGACCAGCACGCGGTTCCTCCCGCTGCGCTTGGCCTCGTAGAGGGCCTCGTCCGCCGCGTGGAGCATCCCCGCGGCGTCGAGCCCGTGGTAGGGGTACTCGGCGACGCCGCCGCTGACGCTGAGGAGCCCGAGCGGCTGCTTTTCCGCGAAGGCGAACGGGTGGGTGGCGAGGAGGTTGCGGATCTTCTCGGCCGCCGCCATCCCCTGCGTGGCGTTCGTGTGGGGCATCACGAGGAGGAACTCCTCGCCGCCGAAGCGGCCGAAGATGTCGTCCTTGCGCACCGAGTCGTTCACGAGGCCGGCCAGGCCCTGCAGCAGCTTGTCCCCGGCGAGGTGGCCGTTCGTGTCGTTGTAGTGCTTGAAGTTGTCGATGTCGAAGAGGAACACGGAGAGCGCTTGCGCGGGCTGGGCCTGCCCCGCCGAGCGCTGGTCGTAGGCGGCGCAGGCGGCCCGGTACACGAGCTCGTTGAGCGCCTGCTCCATGTGCTTCTTGTTGTAGATGCGGGTGAGCCCGTCCATCTCCGCGGTCGTCTTCATCCGGCTCACCTGGGCCGCGGTGTGGAGGACCTGGGCGCCGGTCTGGGTCACCAGCCGCAGCGCCGTCTTGGGGTCGCCGCTCTTGCGGGGCTTGGCCACCACGACGACGCCGAGCGTGTCCTGGTCGAACACGAGGGGCGCGATGATGTCCGGCTGCGGCATCCCGGGCAGCGGCGGCCCCGGCTTGATGCGGCTCTGGACGGTCTCGGCCTGGAGGTCCTGGCGGTTGACCACGATCTGCGACTCGGCGGCGAAGCCGATCTCGCCCGTCTCGAGGGGCACCTCGGTCCCCACCTTGACCGCGGCCCCGTCCGGGTAGGCCGCGGCCACGACCAGCCGCGGGATCCTGTTCTTCTCGCCCTTGGCGTCGGACCGCTTGACGAGCACCGCCACCTGCTGCGGGTCGAGGCTGCGCTGGACGATGGCCAGCAGCTCGCCCGGGATCTGCCGCTCGGTGAGGCCGCTGTAGAGCTGGCGCGCGAGCCGCGGGTAGTCCTTCAGGAACTGGGTGAGGAAGCGCAGGTCCTCCTCGAGCACCGCGTTCGCCCGCTTGAGCTGCGAGACGAGCCCCGCGGTGGCGGACTTCTCGGCCCGCGCCTCGCCCACCGAGCTGCGCAGGCGCAGCAGGATCGGGACCAGCAGGCCCGAGGTGATGGCGAGCCCCAGGAAGAACGGGATGAACGGCGACGTGCCCGACTCCACGATCACCTCCTCTCGCCCGGGTAGCAACCCCCGTGCCGTCGCCTGCGGGTCGAAAACAGTCACTTATTGTCCACACGCCGGCCGCCGGGTCCAGGCGGGCGCACCCCGCGTCCGAAAACCAGCCGTCGGGCGCTTCCGGGCTGGTTTACAATCACTCGACGGCTGGCCCTCGTCTTGCTTCCCGGACGAGTGGAGGGGTCCATGTGGCGCAGGGTGAAGACGGTCGTCCTCGCGGCCGTGGTCGCAGCGGCGGCGCTCGTGCCGCTGTTCGGTGACCCGCGGTCGACGCCGGTCACGCACCCGCTGTGGGCGCGCATGCTCCTGCGGTCGCTGGACATGACCGACGCGGTCCGCACGAGCGCGCAGGCCTCCCAGGTGTTCGCGACGCTCGCCTGGCGCGACAGCCTCTCGTTCCCGGCCGACCACTACCTCCGGGCGGAGGGGGCGAGCGTGCGCGAGGAAGGCGGCCAGGCGGTCCTCAGCGCCACGGCCGGTCCCGCCGAGGTGTCCTACGCCCTGGCGGTGGCTCAGCCCGGCGACTACCAGCTGCGGGCGCGGCTCTCGGGCCAACCCGGCGAGCCGGCCACGGCCGAGGTCCTGCCCATGGCGGGGGGACCCGCGGTCAAGTCGTTCACCCTCCTGCCCGCGGTCCAGGAGGGATGGGTGTTCGCCGGCTCGACGCACCTCGACCCGGGGGCCTACACGGCGCAGTTCCTCCTGCCCCCCGGGTGCACGCTCAGCCAGGTGGAGGTGGCACCTCCCTGCGTCAACTCGATCGAGCCCGCCGGCGGGTGGACGCCGACCGGCGTCACCACGGTCCAGGACCTGGCGGTGACGGCCCTCAAGGCGATCGACATCGAGCACGAGCTGCCCCCGGCGGCGACGCCGATCGAGATCACCGGCGACCAGTTCCAGGTCGAAGCGCCCACCCAGGCCGTCGAGGATCGGGCGCAGCAGGAGGGCCTGGAGGCCATGGTCCTGCGCGCGAAGAGCTCGGGCCTGCGGGCCATCGTCGCCTTCGAGCTGCCCGAGCCGGGCCTCTACTCCGTGTCCGCCTTCGTCTCGCCCGCCGCCGGCCAGCGCTGGCTGTTCGACAGCTGCCGCAAGGCGATCGTCTGCCCGGCCCCGGGGACGGGCTGGCGCCCGATCCTGAGCCAGGAGTTCGTGGCGGGGCGCCACACCCTCATCCTCACCCTGGCCAACGGTGCCTCCGTCGAGCGCGTGCGGATCGAGAAGAAGAAGGCGGAGCCGGCCGACTACGTGGAGACCCTGAAGCGCCTCGGCTTCGACCCCGGGCCGGACGGCCCGGTGGCGCGCGGGAAAGCACTCGACGCCATGCGCTTCGTGAGCGAGAAGCGCCAGACCCTCCTCGCCGCGCTGTGCGGGGACAACGTGCCCGTCGAGGAGACGCCCACCGCGCTGCCCACGCAGACCGCGGGCGGGGCGCCGCCTCCCGGCGGTGGCCAGGGGCCCGGGCCCATCGAGCCGCCCATCGGCCCGCCGATCCTGCCTCCCCAGCCGCCCGCGACGCCGGTCACGCCCGGCGACTAGCAGCGCGATGGCCCTCTTCAACCACGCGACCAAGGAGGTCACGGCCAAGCTCGTCTACTACGGGCCCGGCCTGTGCGGCAAGACCACCAACCTCCAGTGGATCCACCAGAACCTGGCCTTCAAGTCGAAGGGCAAGCTCGTCTCGCTCGCCACCCAGACCGACCGCACGCTCTTCTTCGACTTCCTGCCCGTCGAGCTCGGCACCATCCGGGGCATGCGCACGCGGATGCAGCTCTACACCGTGCCGGGGCAGGTCTTCTACGAGTCCACCCGGCGCATGGTGCTCAAGGGCTGCGACGCGGTCGTCTTCGTGGCGGACAGCCAGGCGGCCATGCTCGACGCCAACGCGGAGAGCCTGCGCAGCCTGCGCCAGAACCTGCTGGTGAACGAGATCGACCCCGCGATCCCGTTCGTGATCCAGTACAACAAGCGCGACCTGCCGACCGCGCTGCCCCTCTCCGTCCTCAACGCGCGGCTCAACCCGCGCAACCTGCCCGCCTTCGAGGCCATCGCCTTCCAGGGGGTCGGCGTCGAGGACACGCTCAAGGGCATCACCAAGCTCCTCTTCCATTGGCTCTCCCGCTACTACGGCGAGGGCGACACGGCCGCGAACGCCGCCACCCGGGGCATCGGCGCGCCCCCCGCGGCAGACCCGGGCACCGGGCCGGTGAAGGTGACCGTCCGCGTGCCGCACGCGACGCTGAAGTTCCAGCCGGAGGATCTGCCGAAGCCGCCCGCTCCGCCGCCGCCGCCGCCCCGACGCCGACCGCCCGGCCGGCCGCGCTTCCCGAGATCATCCTGGACGAGGAGCCGCTCCCGGCCACGATCGTGTTCGCGAAGCAGAAGCAGAAGCCGACGGCTCCGGCGACTCCGCCCGCCGCACCACCCGCAGCGACGCGCCCGCCGCAGGCTCCGGCCCCGAAGCCGCCCGCATCGGCGCGGCCCCTGGCCCCCGCCACGCCGCCTGCCGAGGACCTGCCGGCCACCACGATCGTCTTCGCGAAGCAGAAGCCGGCCGCCCCCGCGGCGAAGCCGCAGCCGCTCGACGCCCCGGCGAGCACGATCATCATCAAGCCGCAGCCGGTCGTGATCCCGGGCGCGGCCACGGCGAAGCCCGCCGCCCCGGCTCCCCCGGCGATGAACGTCCCGCCCCCGATCCCGGCCGGGGCGAAGTTCGAGGCCCCGAAGCCGGCCGCACCCGAGCCGACCGTCTTCCGCGAGGCCGAGAAACCCCGGCCGCCCGCCGACCCCGCCCCGAGGGGCGACGGCCTGCGCAACGACCAGTGGCTGTACCTCCTCGACGGCGCCCAGCGCGGCCCGATCGACGTCGAGGACCTCATCGACCTCGTCCTCACCTCGATCCCGGAGGACACCCGGGTGTGGCACCCGGGCCTCGAGGGCTGGGTGCGCGCGAACCAGCTCCGCGAGATCTCCGAGGAGATCCCGCCGCCCGTGCCCATCCCGGGCGCCCAGCGGGGCTACGTCGAGGAGGACATGCCGGACTTCAACACCGTGCCGCCGATGCTGCGCACGGTGCTCATCGCCGACGAGGACGCGGCCTTCCGCAAGTACCTCGCGATGCCGCTCGCCGCCCAGGGCTTCACGATCTTCGAGGCGGCGGACGGCTCGGCGGCCTGGCAGCTCGCCGTGCAGAACCGCCCCTGGATGATCCTCGCCGACATCTCCATGCCCGAGGTGGACGGCTTCGAGTTCTGCCGCCGCGTGCGCAACCACCCGCTGCTCGCCCGCATGCCCGTCCTCTTCATCTCGGGCACGGACAAGTACAAGGAGCGCTACCGCGCCCTGCAGATCGGCGCCGACGACTTCCTCTCGAAGAACATGCCGGTCCGCGAGCTGCTGATGCGCATCCAGCTGCTCATGACCCGGTACTCCGACCTCTCCGCCTCGGGCGAGCAGAAGCCGGGCACGGCCGATGTGGCGGGCGCCATCCAGGGCCGCATCGAGGTGTTCGGCGCGCCCGCGCTCCTCCAGATGTGCGCCCAGGGCCGCCTCACCGGCCTCTTCACCGCGCTCGCCGAGGACACGGCGAACACGGCCACGGTCATGGGCTTCCGCGAGGGCGACATCATCTCCGCGACCGTCGGCAGCACGACCGGGCCGGAGGGCGTCTACGCCTTCCTCAACTGGGAGAAGGGCAGCTTCAAGTTCACCCCGGGCGACCCCGGAGAGGGCGAGCCCCTCGCCCAGAGCGTCGAGCACCTCCTGCTCGAGGGCTGCCGGCTGCTGGACGAGTCCCGCAAGGACGACCCGGCCGGCGCCGGGCTGCTGTAGCCCGCAAACACGGTCTCCAGCAAACCCCTGTTCTAAAGCCTGATTCGGGCCTACACTTCAAGCGCTACTTGAGGTGTTGGAGTGGATCTCTTCATTGCGAGTCTGACCCGAATCCGGCTCTGGCCCAGAGAGCGTGTCCGCAACTCGCTGATTCTAAAGCGCCTGCTTGTGGCGCGACCCTTGCACATTCCGCCGCCGGTGGAGGTTCGTATGGCCGGAAAGTGGACGCCTGCCCTGTGGTCGAAGCTGGTCCGAGGTATCGGTCCGCTTCGGGGGGTCGTGGCTCTCTCGACGATGGTGCTGGCGGTGGGCGCAGCGACGCCCGCGGACGCGGGGACAATGATCCGCACCGGCGACACCAACGCCGGCACGATGGCGATCGGATTCCCGCACCAGCGCAAGCTCGTGCGCGACGCCTCCGGCTACTGGTACGCGGTCTGGATGGAGCAGCGCGGGGCCACTAGCTACTACGACATCCTGATGAGCCGGTCGAACGACCGCAACGGCACCTCCTGGGCAACCCCGGTCGAGCTTGTGGGAGACGGCGGGATCGTCGCTTACTGTGACACCAGCAGCGGTATCGACTGCCGCTACCCCGCAATCGACATCGACCGGACGAACGGCAAGATCCACCTCGCCTTCGTGATGTCAGGGTCCTGGTCGGTCGGCACGGAATTCAACGACACCTTCGCGTACTCCAAGTTGACGAACCTCGCCAACTGGAACGTGGCCTCGGCCTGGAAAAACGTGCAGGAGAGCTCCAGCGGCTACGATATCGTCTCGTCTCTCGCCTGGTGCGGTGGCGATCCGACCCACGCCCCGTCGATCGCGGTCGACGGCAGTGGTAACGCCCACGTCGGCTACATTGCGACCGACGTCGTCTCCGGAACCGAGGACTACCCCTACTACCGCTACGGCTCCCTAGCCTCCGGATGGGCCACACCGGTGCGGCTGAGCACGACGAACGTCTACGACAACCCCACCTACGGCTTTGAATTCCGCTATCCGACGGTCGAGGTCGACTCCACCAACAAGGTCCACTACGCCTGGGTGGAGTGGGATGGTACCTACTGGGACAGCGTGAAGCACCGTTCCGCCACGACCCCCTTCGCGGCCTTCGCCGCCGCGGTCGAGAGAATCGGCATCGCGAATCACAACCTCTTCTACCTCTCGATGGCGGCTGATAACGAGGGGAAGGTCTACATCCTCGCCGAAGACGACTCGGAAGCCGACATCGCCGGGACCTACTGGGACGGAGCGAGCTGGACCGAGAACGAGAACATCGACGTCCTTGGCTGGGACAGACCCCAGGTCGCGGTGCGCCTGGACACCGGCGCCACAACCGATCTCATCCTCTCGCCGGACACCAACGCGGATCCAGATCCTCTGTGGTACTGGAAGGGCGGCTCGACGTTCGTTGGGGCCGAGGTGGATACGCTCGAGGTCACGGACGAAGCGGCGGCCTCGATCGAGAAGAGGGCGCCCGACCTCTCTCCGTTCTACGGTTTTCTCTACTACGACTGGATCGGCGGCTCGTCGAGCGACATATCGTTCGGGCGCATCTACCTCTACGACGTCGTGCTCGACGAGCACACCTCGGGCCAGCTCGCCGACCAGTTCGGCGCCGCCGACTCCTACAACGACGCGACCCTCTACAACTTCCAGCTCAAGAACACGAGCGCCGCCACCATCAACGTGAGCCAAATCGTCTTCCAGATCTCCGGCGTCATGGGGATGGACACGGCCGACCTCAGCGACCTGCGGATCAAGGTCGGCGGCAGCGACGTGTGGACCGGCGGCACTCCTTCGATCAGCGGGGCGACCGGCACCATCACCTTCAGCGGGACGCTCACGATCCCCGCCAACTCGACAGTCGACTACACGTTGACCGGCGACGCCGTCACGCCGGTGGGAGGCGATCGGCTGACGATCTCGCTGGGCACGGCGAACGTTACCCTCGCCTCAGGGACCCTCGGCGGCTACTCCGTGACGGCCGCCACGCACTCCCGCGACTACGCCAGCACCTTCCAGGTTGCCGGATCGGCCGACGACTCGTATGCCGACTCCGCGAACGACAATGCCACCTACCTCAACTACCACCTGAACACCTCCGCACAGATCACGCGGTACTCGGAGGGCAGCAGCACCAAGAGGAATGCAGGCATCAGGTTCCCCAGCGTGACGATCCCACAAAACTCGATCATCAACCGCGCTGAGGTCTCGTTCTATCTCCTGCCGACGGACAGCGACGACATCTATTGCACTGTCTATGGTCACGACAACAGCAGCAGCCCTGATTTCGCAACGAACACGAAGATCAACGATCAGACTGCGGGGACTGGAAGGCCGCGCACGGCGGGCGTCGCCTGGCAGCAGACTGACATCGGAGCGGGCTGGAAGAACAAGGACGTCACATCCGTAATCCAGGCGCTCGTCAACCGTGGCGACTGGGACGCGGGCTCGCGGGCGGCTACCCTCCTCTTTATCTCCGATGCCACGACGCCTTCCCAGTCCTTGGTCTTCCGCACGTTCGACTACAGCAGCGGGAACTACCGCCCCAAGCTCTACGTCGACTACACGTTGCCCTACGACATCGTCCTTGGGAACCACGGCACCGGCCAGGTGCTGGACCAGCTCGACGGACAGCCGACGCGGGACGACGTTCCTCTCTTCCGCTTCCGACTCCGCAACACCGGCGTGGCAAGGACGGTCAACCAGCTCGTCGTGCGGTTGACGGGGGTGAGCGGGATCAGCGACGGCGAGCTGACCGACGTGAAGCTCAACGACGGCGGCGGACAGGTGGCCACGGGTACCGCCTCGATCAGCGGGGGGACCCTGACCATCAACAGCGGGTTCGTGGTCGGGGCGGGCGCGACCGTCGACTACACGGTGACCGGCGACCTCAGCCAGCTTGTCCTCGGCGACGCGCTGACGCTGTCCTTGACGGCATCCGACATCACACTCGCAACCGGAACGACCGGCGGCTCCAACCCTCTGCCCGTGACCCACACGGCGGATGCGACGGCGCTGCTCGGCGAGCACGGCTCGGGACAGTTCCCGGATGCGCTCGACGGGCGCAGCCCGCATAACGACGCAAACCTGTTCCGCTTCCAGCTCCAGAACACGATCGCCTCCAGCGTCACCGTGAACAGCGTCGTCTTCCTGCTGTCCTCCGTCACCGGAATCGCCGACGGTGACTTCTCGGATCTGCGCCTCTTCGACGGCACCGCCAACGTCGGCGGCGTTCCGTCTGTCTCGGTGGGGGGCGGGACGCTCGCCTTCTCCGTGCCCTTCAGTCTCGCCGTGGGCACCACGAGTTTCACGCTGACCGGTGACCTCGCCAACCTGGTCAACGGCGATACGCTGACGCTCGCCCTCGGGACGGCCAACGTGACCCTCACCGCAGGGTCGATGGGTCCCGCCGGCACGCTTCCCTCGAGTCGGACCCACACGGCCGACCACGCGGTCACCCTCGCGTCGCACAGCGGTGGCCAGTCCCTCGACAGCCTCAACGCGAACGCCACGCAGAACAACGTCCCGCTGTTCAAGTTCCGCCTCACGAACAACACCGGCGCAACGGCCACCGTGAGTCAGCTGGCATTCCAGCTGTCCGGTGTCTTCGGGCTCAACTCTGGCGACTTCAGCGGGCTCCGCGTCAACTACAGCGGCGGGGATGTCACCACGACCACGAACGTCTCCATAGCGGGAGGCACCGGCAGCATCACCTTCGGCAACTCCTTCACGATCGGCGCCGGGGAGGCCTGGGATTACACGCTCTACGGCAACCTGTCGTTCTTGTACGTGGGGGACACGCTAACCGTCGCTCTTGGCTCCGCCAACATGACTCTCGCCGGCGGGAGCGTAACCGGATCGGTCGCCAGCCCTGCTATGCACACGGTCGACCCGCCGACCTTGACCTTCCAGGTCTCGGCCCCGAACGACGATTCCTACGCCGACGACCTCAATGACAACGCGACCACGTACCTGACCGCGGCCTACGTGGACTCGTACCGCTGGAGCGCGGCAACGACGACGAAGAAGAACGGGGGTCTCCGCTTCCCCAACGTTGGCATCCCCCAGGGGGCCACGATTGGATCGGCGACTCTCTCCCTCTACGTCTACGACACCAACTACGACAATCCCTACTTGACCGTGTATGGCCACGCGGTCGACAACGCTCCGGACTTCGCGGCCAACCGCTACATCGCCACCGCGGCTCAGCGCCCGCGCACGAGCCAGTCCCATGTCTGGCAGCAGACCGGAGCACCCGTCGGCTGGAACGACCGCAACGTCACGCGCGATCGTCCAGGAGCTGTCGAGCCGGCCGGGCTGGGCCGCCAATAACGCTCTTGCCTTCCTCCTGATCTCCGACACGCTCGCGTCGTCCGCCGAGGCCCGCTTCTACTCCTTCGACTCGGCCAGCCCGAGCCTGGCGGCCACGCTGTCGATCACCTACACGCCCCCCACCCAGGTCGTTCTGAGCGGGCACGCATCGGGCAGGCACCGGATCAGTTCGACGGCTCGGTGTCGCAGACGAACGTGCCGCTCTTCAAGTTCCAGCTCCAGAACCCGACCGGCAACCCTCTGACGGTCGAACCAAATCGTCATCCCGCTGTCGGCGATCTCCGGGATCGTCGACCGCAGACCTCCAGAGCCTCCGCCTGAACGGAGACGTCGGCGGTGACGTGGGCGGGGCGGGCGTGCCGTTCACCGGTGGCGGCGGGCCGGCACCGGGACGATCCGTTCGGCGGCGCCTTCGTCATCCCGGCCAACACGACGCGCAACTACACCGTGTATGGCGACGTCTCGAGCCTGGTCGGGACCGACACGATGACGGTCTCCCTGAACACCGGCAACATCACGATGGTCATCGGGGGGGGTGGGCGGGTCCTCGCCCACGCCCGCACTCCACACCGCGGAGTACACGGTGACCGTCGCCCCGCACAGCGGCGGGCACAGGTCCTCGACCAGTTCGACGGGTCGGCGTCGCAGACGAACGTGCCGCTGTTCCAGTTCCGCCTGACCAACAACAGCGCTGCGACGGCCACGGTCAGCCAGGTGGTGTTCGGCATTCCCTCGGTCACCGGCATCGCCGCCGGCGACCTCACGGCCTCGAGATCCGGGCCGGGGGAACGCCCAAGTCCGCCTCGCCGACCGTCTCGATCGGCGGCGGGACCGACGCCATCACCTTCACCCAGACCTTCACGATCGCCGGCAACACGTCGGTCGACTACGTGCTCTACGGCAACGTCGGGGCGCTCGTGAGCGGGGACTCGATCACGCTCTCACTCGCGGTCGGCGGGGTGAGCCTGAGCGTGGGCAGCGTGGGCGGTTCGCCCGTGAGCAACGCCACTCACTCGGCCGAGCACACGGTGCTCTTGTCCAACCGCGACGGGGGCCAGGCCGTCGACGAGCTCGACGGTGGAGTGACGCAGAACAACCAGCCCGTCTTCGGGCTCAAGCTCACCAACAACGGCCAGGCGACGGTCACGGTGAGCCAGCTCGTCTTCCAGCTGTCGGCTGTCAACGCGATCGCGAGCGGCGACATCAACGGCGCCACGCTCCGCCTCAACGACGGCACCTCGGACCTCGCCACCGGCGGCACGGTGTCGATCACGGGCACGGGCGGCACGGGGACCGGCACCATCACGATGCCGACGAGCTTCACGATCACGGCCGGGGCCTTCAAGAACCTGACCCTCTACGCCGACTTCGCCAATCTCGCGAACGGCGACACCCTGACGATCGGCCTCGGGAACGGCCAACGTCACGCTGGGGGCCGGCTCGGTCGGCGGCACCGGGCCACCCCCGTCACGCACACCGCGGAGCACACGGTCCTGATGGCGGAGCACGCGTCGGGCCAGGTGACGGACGCCTTCTTCACCCAGGACTCTGTCACCGGAGCGAGCTTCTTCCGCTTCCGCCTGACCAACAACACCACGGGCACCGTGACGGTGACCCAGGTGCAGTTCCAGCTGTCGCAGGTCAACGGTATCGCCGACGCCGAGCTGCAGAGCCTGGTGCTCGACAGCGGGTCCGGCAACGTCGGCGGCGCCGGGTCCGGCCATCTCTGGCAGCGGCGGGACCGGCACGGGGACGATCACGTTCTCGACTTCGTTCACCATCACAGCCGGGCAAACGGTCAGCTACACGCTGAACGGCGACGCCATCAACCTGGCCGCCGCTCGACAAGATGACGATCGCCCTCGGCACGGCGAACGTTACGCTGTCGGCAGGTCCGTCGGCGGAACCGCGCCGTCGAGCATCACGCACTACCGCGACCAGCCGGCGATCAACCGGGAGATCGAGGACACCGATCGACGACGCCTGGGAGAACCAGAACACGTCGGGCCTGGACGCGAGCACCACGGGGGACGCCGACCTCCTCGTGACGACCGATTTCAACAACGACGACCGTCGCCACTCCGGATTCCGGTTCCGCAACATCGCAATCCAGCCGGGCTCGACCATCAACCGGGCCGTCCTGCAGGTGTACCCGACGGGGGGCTATTCCCTGACCGGATGCGACATGTACGCCGACGTGTTCGGCGAGTCCACGGCGGATGCGACCGACTTCGTGTCTTCACCGGACATCAACGGATCGAACAACACCGTGACGCGAGTCCGAACGGGCGCGACGACTGCCCTCGCTCCGGGAGAGTGGGGGAAGGGCTGGCGCGACATCGACGTCACGTCGATCGTCCAGGAGATCATCAACCGCGGCGACTGGGCCAACGGAAACGACCTGGCGCTGCTCGTGATCGGGCGGACCGAGGCCCACATCGCGAATCGCTGCGAGATCGAGGACTTCTCCGCAACGGGCACCAACCACGCTCGCCTGGCCATCGATTTCAACAGCGTGGCCCTGCTCGGCAACCACGCCTGGGGCCAGGTGGTCGACCAATTCGACAACAAGACGGTCGAGGATGACCAGGTGCTCTTCCGGTTCCGCGTGTACAACAAGACCGCGGGGATCATCACCGTCTCGGGTCTGACGTTCCGTCTCTCAGCGGTGAGTGGCATCGACTCGAGCGACCTGTCCGAACTGCGGATCAAGAAGGGACCCGTGTTCGTGGCGGCCGGAGGCGTAGCCAACATCGACGCCGGCCCCGGCACGGGAACGATCTCCTTCAGCACGAACCTCAAGATCGCCGCCAACGGCTACGCCGATTACAGCCTCGTGGGCGACGCCGCGAACCTCGCGCCCGGGGACACCCTGACCCTCGCGCTCGACACGTCGGACCTGTCGGTCGTCCAGGGACCGGTGGGACGGTACATCCCGGTGCCCCCGGCGGTCACCCACGCCTACGGCGCCCGGCCGGTGATGATCGCGTACAGCAACACGGGAACGAACCCCTGGCCGCTCTACTACAGCGCACACCAGAGCGGGGTCGGCTACCCGGCCGGGTCAGTCGCAGTGCCTGGGCGCACGAAGCCCATGCACTGGAAGGTGGCCAAGACCAGCCCGGACCTGAGCAAGCAGGCCGTCGCGTTCACGGAGGACAACCCGCTCGACCGGGACTACGGCTACGCCAGCATCTGGGACGGCTCGAACTGGGACGACGGGAACGGGGCGCCCTATGCCGACGCCCGGTACCTCGAGCGCACGGGTGTAACGGGGTCCAAGAACCCCAGGTCTCAGGACGCTGCCTACGAGGCCGTGAGCCAGCGTCTGCTGGTCGTCCAGGGCTCGAGCAACGCGATCAACCACGTGTATTACTTCCGATACGACGGAGCGTGGACAGCGTCCAGTACCTACTCGGTGAACCCCGCCTATGTCGGCTACTCGAACGTCGGGCAGTTCGACTGGGTACGGCTGACCCCGATGCCGGGGACGAACCAGATCGCCATGATCGGCGCCGCCAACCAGACGGACGGCACGAGCTACAGCCAAGTCCAGGGCGCAATCTGGAACGGCGATCTCGGCCTCTTCACGACCACGGACTCGTTCTACGGGCCCCCGGATCAGAACTTCCTGAGCACCGAAGCGCTCGACGTCAAGTACGTGCTCGGCGGGACGAACGCCGGCGAAGCGATCTTCGTATGGGCCGCCGGTGGGGATGTGCGGTGGTCGCGCTGGACGCCATCGACGAACACTTGGAGCACCACGTACCTGCTCGGAACTCTTCCGAATGGCGCCACGCCGCGCTGGCTGCAGCTGGAGTGCAAGCCGGCCGGCGACGACATGGTGCTGGCGGTGAGCGACAGCATGAACCGGCTGAAGACCTACACGTACGACGGGGACAGCCGGACCTGGACGGCCGGGAGCGGCTTCCACTCGACGACGTTGAGCGGGGATTCCGCCTACAACCGGCCGTTCGACCTGACGTGGGACATCCTCGGGGGACTCGGCAGCAACAAGGTGCTGCTCGTTTACTCCGACGGGACCGGCGTCAACTACAGAGTTTCCACCACCAGCGGGACGTCCTTCGGTGCCGCCACGCTCATCAACGGCACCCAGGCGCTCTGGGTCCAGGTGGAGCGGGCCCCGAACCCGGTGCCCCACCTCGCCTATCAGGACGTGACCAACAAGCTGCAGGCCTACACGTACGACGGGACGAGCTGGAGCCTGCAGAGCGGCGGCGGCATCACGACGACGCTGCAGACCTCGACCAACAGCGACCAGCAGCCGTTCGGCCTCGCCGAGGCGCCGCTCATTGGCGGCCCGACCAACGAGGGGACGACCTGGGTCCGGCTCGCCGGGTTCCGGGCCACCGGCCAGGACTCCTCCGTACTCGTCGAGTGGGAGACCGGCGCGGAGATCAACAACCTCGGCTTCAACCTCTACCGCTGTCTCTCCGCGGACGGGCCCTGGGAGAAGCTGAACGCGGAGCTGATCACCGGTCTCGGCATGTCGCCCGCGGGTAGGGCCTACTCGCACCTCGACACCGGGCTCACGAACGGCACGACGTACTACTACCGGCTCGAGGACATCGACACCGCGTCCGTGGCGACGGTGCACGGCCCGGTGTCCGCGACGCCGCAGGCGGAGCCGGAGTCCCCGCCGGCAGAAGGCACCCCGGGCGGGGGCTCGGGGACTGGTACGCCTCCGCCTTCGGGCGGACAGGGCACGCCGGGCGGCGTGGAGACGTTCGGGAATCCGTCCGCGGTCTCGTTCCGCATCCTGTCCCGATCGCCGCAATCCGTCGAGGTGGAGCTGCTGACCGGCGGATTCCAGGCGGCGCGCGACGAACAAGGCGACCTGCGCGCCTCCATCCCCGGGTTCGACGACCCGTCGGATCCGCAGGCCCCGGCGCTGCCGGTCAAGCGGGTCCTCCTCGACGCGGTCGTCGGACGCCGTGGGGCGCATCGGCTCAGCGGTCGTGGGCGACACCCTCTCCTACGGAGGCCTGCGACCGGCGGCTCAGGGCTATCGCCAGGCGGAGGCCGGCCCCCGACGGAACGGTGCGCCCGGGCCTGCGTCCGGCGATCGCTTCCCGAAACCTCTCAGGGCTACCTCCCTGCCGAGTCGGTCGCGCCTGGCGGGTGAGGTGTTCCAGGGCGAGGAGAAGAAGCTGGTCCTCGAGCTGATGCCGCTGCGCTACGACGCCGAGCGCAGGCGCTTGTCGCTCGCGAAGCCTCAGGGTGAGGATCGACTTCGCCGGTACGAGAGGCCCGGAGACGGGCGCGGGCGCTCTTGGCCGTCGTCGGCCGCCGTCTCGTCCGTCGGGGGTCTGCGGAGACGCTGGCCCACCTCGCACGTCTCAGCCTGGGCTTCACGCGGTCCCGTTCGAGTCGCTGTTCCCGGGGCGTGAGCGGCCCCTCGACGTCGCGACCCTGCGCCTCGTGCGACAGGACCAGTGACGTCCCCTTCCACCTCGAGCCGCTGGGGCCACCTTCGGCCCCGGCAGCGCGCTGTACTTCTACGCCGACTGCGCGCCTCCGCCTGGGCCTTCTCGGGCGAGGTCGTCTACGCGCTCGAGCGCGCCACGGGCGGGCTGCGCATGGGCGAGGTCTCCTCGCCGCCCGCGGCGAGCCCGCCGCCGTGCTCGCTCGGCCGCGCCGAGCGCGAGACCAACCGCTACTACATGCGGGACCTCCTCGAGGCGGAGGACCTGTGGGTCTGGGACTTCTTCCTGGGCGGGCCGCCGCCAAGACCAACACCTTCTCGCTCGAGGGCGTCGACCTCGACGCCGGCACCACCGCACATCTCGAGGTCTACCTCCAGGGCGGCTCCGACGCCGCCGGCGTCGTCGACCACCACGTCGAGCTCTCCCTCAACGGCATCCTCGTCGGCGAGACCCACTTCGACGGCATGAAGCCCTTCCTCTACGAGGCCGACGTCCCCGTCAGCCAGCTGCGCGACTTCGGCCTCAGCGGGACCCTCAACGAGCTCTCGATCAAGAACCTCGGCGACACCGGCGTCTACTCCCGCGTCCTCCTCGACAAGGTCGCCCTCGTCTACCCCCAGCGCTCGCAGGCCGTCGCCGGCCGCTTCGATGGCGCCTTCACCCAGGGCGGGACCGCCAGCCTCGCCGGCCTGGACTCGCTCCCCGCCCTGGTCGCCGTCCGTCCCGACGGGGTCGACTGGGTCCGCGGCTTCGAGTGGGATCCCGTTTCGCTGCGCTTCACGGCCCAGAGCCGGCGTGCGCTACCTCGCCGCCTCCTCGCAGGGACTGCTCTCGCCTCGCGTCTTCGCCCCCGCCCGCAGCTCGCTGCGCTCCACCCAGAACCAGGCCGACTACATCCTGATCGCCCCCCAGGCCTTCCTCCCCGCCGCCGAGCCGCTGCTCCAGCGCCGACAGGACCAGGGCCTCACCACCCTCGCCGCCTCCCTCGAGGAGATCTCCTCCGCCTTCGGCCACGGACAGCCCTCCGCCGAGGCCATCCGCGAGTTCCTCTCCTTCGCCTTCCACTCCTGGAAGAGACCCTCGCCCCGATACGTGCTCCTCCTCGGCGACTCCTCCTCCGACCCCAGGCGCTTCTACGCCACCGCCTGGCCCGCTCCCCTGCCCGCCCTGTGGACCCGAACCTCCTACATCTGGACCGTCTCCGACCCCTCCCTCGCCGCCGTCAACGGAGACGACTCGCTCCCCGACCTCGCCATCGGACGGCTCCCCGCCACCACCCTCGAGCAGGCCCACGCCCTCGTCGCCAAGCTGCTCGACTGGGAGGGCCGCTCTCGCTCGACGGGCCCGCCGCCCTCGTCGCCGACAACCCCGACGCCGCCGGGGACTTCGAGGCCAACGCCCAGGACATCGCCAGCTCCTTCCTCGCCCCGAGGAACCCCGAGCTCATCTTCCTCAGCCAGCTCGGCACCGACGGCCACCAGGGCCCGCGTCCTCGGCTCGCTCGACCAGGGCCTCTCCCTGCTCTCCTACGTCGGTCACGGCGCTGCAGACCGCCTGGGCCTCCGAGTACGTCCTCCTCACCAAGCACCTCGCCGCGCTGCAGGCCCAGCCACAGCAGCCCCTGCTCCTCACCATGAACTGCCTCAACGGCTACTTCGTCGGCCTCCACCTACGACTCCATGGCCGAGGTCTTCCTCAAGGCCCAGGGCCGAGGCGCCATCGCCGCCTTCTCCCCCTCCGGCCTCTCCCTCGACTCCGCCGCTCACCTCTACCACCGCGCCCTCATGGCCGAGATCACCTCCGGACGCCACCCCCGGCTCGGTGACGCCGTCCTCGCCGCACAGAAGACCTACGCCACCTCCGGCGTCATCCCCGAACTCCTCGGCATCTACCACCTCCTCGGAGACCCCGCCATGAAGATCGGCCCGTGAGACAGGAAGGCCCGACCCCCAGATAGTCTTGTCCTGAACGGCGGTCCGGCCCTAGACTTCAAGTGACACTTGAGGTCCAGGGGCGTTCCGTGTCCGGAATACCGCTCGGCCGGCCCGTCGGCATCATGGTGATTCCATTCGACTTGCTTCTGGCCCGCGCCTTGCTTTCTCCCGGCGGGAGGAGAGTCTCGTGTCTGGAATGCAGCCAGCTCCGTGCAGGGCTCTTCGATGAAGCCCGGAGCCTGGCTCCGCGGCTTCGCCGCCCGGACCGCGGCTCTCGGCCTCCTGGCCCTGGCCATGGGCACGGCATCCGAGGCCAAGAGCATCGTGGCGACAGCCGTGGCGGGTGCAGCGGGGGACGGCGGCTACCCTTTCGACAAGGCCAACCAGCGCAAGATCGTCCGCGACGCGAGCGACGCGGTCTACGTCGTGTTCACGCGGTGGAACACCACGAACTCCAGGAGGGAAGTGGTGATCACCCGGTGCACCTCCGACTGCGGGAACACGGGCACGTGGGCGACACCGGCCGTACTGTTCAGCTCGGCGAGCGCGGACTTCCTCTATCCATCGATCGACGTCAGCGACGACCGCTCGACGCTTCACGTGGTCGCGTTCGCGGATGCCACCAAGAGCGTTCTGTACACGAGGAACTCCAACCTCCCGGGGACCGGCTGGTCCACGCTCGAGAACTGGACGAAGGCGAACGGAGACGCCAGCGGACCCGGCGTGGATTACGACACCATCGTCTGCAACACCTGCAGCGGCCGCTCGCTCAACACCAATTCCGGAGCGGCCAGCGTGGCCGTCGACCCGCTCGGGCGTCCGCACGTCGCCTACGTCAGCCAGGACGCCTCGCTCCGCCCCAACGTCTTCTACAACTACTTCGATGGCGCCTGGGTCTACGCGGACCCGGGACGCAACCTCAGCGGCATCACGACATCGGGCCTCGCCCAGAACCTCGATCCGAGCATCGACATCGCAAGCGGGTACCTCCACGTCCTGTACCGGGATTCACCCAGCGCCGGGGACCCGGTTCGCTACAGCTACGTCCGCAACGTCACGCCGGGCAATTTCAACTCCGGCGGTTTCACCAGTCCCGTGTCCATCATCGAGCGCAACCCGGGCGTGGCCTGTCGCCCGGGCAGCTTGGCCGCGTATGGGAAGAATGTGTGGGTCACCGGCGGCTACAACCCCAGTCCATCGACTGACTACGGGTGGCAGAACACCTCGACGGACGCCGGGGCAACCTGGGTCAGCGGAACCGGCCTGGGGTCCGGGTACCTCTTCGAGGTCTCGGCGCAGGCATACACGTACGTCGTGGGACTCAACCCCGCCGGGTCCGACCACCGGGCGTTGACCATGCATGTCCCCACCCAACAATTCCTTCGGCGGTACATCTGGAACGGCACCAAGTTCAACGATCAGGGCTACGAAGCCGACAACGGAACCTCGTACTCTTCGAAGGAGGGCTCCCACATCTCGATCGAGAAGCACAAGGTCGCCACGAGCAACTACATCGTCTACTGCTGGTACAAGGGATCCGGGACCGACAGGCTCTACTGCAACGTCGACGCCGGGATGGCCCAGGCGCCGCGGTTCTACATCCGGTCGATTGGCGGAGCCACGACCACGGCGCCGTACAAGGAGCCGTACACGGGCGGTTTCGTCACCGTCACCCAGAACTCGAGGACGGTCACCGGCAGTGGGACCACCTGGATGAACACGAACCGCGGGCGAGGCGACGTCTTGATCGTCGGCGCAAACACCTACGTCATCGCCAGCGTCGACTCCAACACCTCTCTGACCCTGACCGAGAATGCGGTTGCCAACTACGGGCCGAGCACCTCGTTCACGATCGCGAGGCAGTTCGCCAGGCTGCAGGACTGGGAGGACTGCATCTCCTACAAGACCCCGACGTCCTGCACCTACTTCCCCGTCGGGAGCGAGAACCTGGTGGCCGACAACCGTGCAGAGATCGGGGTCGCGTACGAGGACGTGCCCTTCAAGCACTCCACCGGGGGCACCGGAGGTGCGACACTGCTGACGGGCTCGCCGGTTCTTTCGATCGACGGGAGCATTACCGACGCCACCCACACCATCACCCTCACCTCGGACGGAACGAACCGGCATTACGGTATCCCGTACGGGACGGCTGGGAGCGCGAACGTCCTGATCGAGAACGACGATCCGGGCCCAGGCCCATCGCTCGGATCGGTCTTCCTGTTCGACGACCACGTCACCCTCGAGTGGATGGAGGTCAAAGGAGGCACGGATGCGACCGCGCACGGCGTGGTCATTGGCTCTCCCCCCCCGACAACAACCAATTCACCGTCCGCAACAACCTCATCCACCACGTGGGGGGCAACGGGGTGGACGCTTCCGGCAACGGTAACGTCAACCTGCGCCTGACCAACTCGATCATCCATACCGTCGGCGGCAGTGGCGTGTACCTGAAGCCGGGTCTAGGGGCATGGAGCCCGAATGCGGTCATCCGGGTCCTGAACAACACCGTCTACGACACCTCCGGCTTCGGCATCGGAGCGACGGCGGCATCCTCGAAGCTGCTGCTGGCCAACAACATCTCGATGAGCCTCTCGAGCGGGGCATTCTCGGTGCCCGGGGGCTACGCGGCCATCGACCCGGGAAGCCGCAACAACCTCTCCGGCGGCTCCGGGGACACGACGGCCAACTCCGTCAGCCTCCCGGGGACCGCACAACCGGGCATCGCCCCCAGCCTGGTCTTCACGATAGCGGGCCTGGCCGCCGGCGATCTCCACCTGAGGACTTCGAGCTGGGCGGCGGACACGGGCGCGGACCTCAGCGCGCTAATGGGCCCCTCCGACATCGACGCGCAGTCTCGGCCGGCGGGGAGCGCGTGGGACATCGGGGCGGACGAGTACGGTGCGACGACGGCGGTGGCCTTGACCTCGTTCCAGGCGGTGGGTCTGGACGGGGCGGTGGAAGTGCTGTGGCAGACGGGGATCGAGATCAGCCATCTCGGGTTCCACCTCTACCGGGCGCCGTCGGCCGACGGGCCGTGGGAGCGGCTGACGGCGTCGCTCATCCCCGGCCAGGGGTCCAACGGGGGGATCAGCAGCTACTCCTGGCGCGACGCCGGGCTCGTGAACGGGACGCGCTACTTCTACCGGCTCGAGGACGTGGACACCGCCTCGCGATCGACGCTGCACGGGCCGGTCTCCGCTGTACCGGGAGCCAATCCGGTTCCTCCAGAGAACGGGGGTGAGTCGGAGGGCGGGTCGAGCGGAGGCGGGAGCACAGGGGGCGGGGGCGTCGAAGGAAACACAGCCGGCGGTGCTGGGCCGCTTCCGGCGTGCGCGTCTTCGGCCCGCCCGAGCTCCCGTGCGTGGAGACGTTCGGGAACCCGAGCGCGGTGTCCGTTCGCGTCCTGAAGCGCACGGCGCGCTTCGCCATCGTGGAGCTGAAGACCGGCGGCTTCTCGGTGGTTCGAGAGACGACGGGGGAGGTGCGGCCGTTCGTCCCGGGCTTCGTAGAACAAGGCGTGCCGGGGCTGCCGGCGCTCCCACTCAAGCGTGTGTCCCTGGACGGCTTGGTGGGACGGCGGGGACGCGTGGTATCGGTGCGAGCCGATCGGGCGTCGCTGTACGGCGGCTTGCGTCCGGCGGTGACCCCGCACCCCGCAGTGGATGTCCGGCCCGACGGGACGGTGCGGCCGGGCTGGCGGCCCGCCGAGCCGAGTCCCGAGGCGTCACGGGGGTACTGGCCCCGGGACCTTGCGCGTGTCACGGGCGAGGTCTTCCAGGGCGAGGAGAAGCGGCTGGAGCTGGAGCTGATGCCGCTGCGCTACGACGCCGGGCGCGGGGCCCTCGCCTCGTGCGCGGCTGGTCGTGCGCGTGGACTTCGGGACCCGCGACCGCTGGAGCGGGGCAACGGGTCGCTTGGTCGTCGCGGCCTCCGTCGCGTCCGGGTTCGGGCGAGACGCTCGCCCACCTGGGCATCACGCAGCCCGGGCCTGCACGCGGTCTCCTTCCAGTCGCTGTTCCCCGGACGCACCCGGCCTCTCGACACCGCCACCCTGCGCCTCGTCCGCCAGGAACAGGCCGTCCCCTTCCACGTCGAGCCCGCGGGCCCCGTTCGCCCCCGGCAGCGTGCTCTACTTCTACGCCGACTCCGCTCGCCTCCTCCTGGTCCTTCTCCGCCGAGGTCGTCTACTCGCTCGAGCGCGCCGCGGGAGGCGCTGCGCATGAGCGTCGTCTCCGCGCCTCCCGCGGGCGAGCCCGCCGCCGCTTCCTCCTCGCCCAGGCCGAGCGCGAGACCAACCGCTACTACATGTGGGACCTCCTCGAGGCACACGACATGTGGGTCTGGGACCTGTTCCTCGGGGGCTCCGCCGCCAAGACCAACACCTTCCCCGCTCGAGGGCCTCGACCTCGACTGCCGGCACCTCCGCCCGCCTCAGGTCTACTTCCAGGGCGGCTCCGACGCCCCCGGCGTCGTCGACCACCACGTCGAGGTCTCCCTCAACGGCATCCTCGTCGGCGACACCCACTTCGACGGCATGAAGCCCTTCCTCTACGAGGCCGACGTCCCCGTCAGCCAGCTGCGCGACTTCGGCCTCAGCGGGACCCTCAACGAGCTCTCGATCAAGGACCTCGGCGACACCGGCGTCTACTCCCGCGTCTTCCTCGACAAGGTCGCCCTCGTCTACCCCCGACGCTCCGCAGGCCATCGCCGGCCGCTTCGAGGGGGCCTTCGCCCAGGGCGGCACCGCCACCTCACCGGCCTGGATTCCCCGCCCGCCCTCGTCGCCGTCCGGCCCGACGGGGTCGACTGGGTCCGCGGCTTCGAGTGGGATCCCGTCTCGCTGCGCTTCTCGGCCCAGGCCGGCGTGCGCTACCTCGCCGCCTCCTCGCAGGGACTGCTCTCGCCTCGCGTCTTCGCCCCCGTCCCACTCGCTGCGCTCCACCCAGAACCAGGCCGACTACATCCTGATCGCCCCCCAGGCCTTCCTCCCCGCCGCCGAGCCGCTGCTCCAGCGCCGAGCAGCGACCAGGGCCTCACCACCTTCGCCGCCTCCCTCGAGGAGATCTCCTCCGCCTTCGGCCACGGACAGCCCTCCGCAGAGGCCATCCGCGAGTTCCTCTCCTTCGCCTTCCACTCCTGGAAGAGGCCCTCGCCCCGATACGTGCTCCTCCTCGGCGACTCCTCCTACGACCCCAGGCGCTTCTCCGCCTCCGCCTGGCCCGCTCCCCTGCCCGCCCTGTGGACCCGAACCTCCTACATCTGGACCGTCTCCGACCCCACTCTCGCCGCCGTCAACGGAGACGACTCGATCCCCGACCTCGCCATCGGACGGCTCCCCGCCACCACCCTCGAGCAGGCCCACGCCCTCGTCGCCAAGCTGCTCGACTGGGAGGGCCCCACTCGCTCGACGGGCCCGCCGCCCTCGTCGCCGACAACCCCGACGCCGCCGGGGACTTCGAGGCCAACGCCCAGGACATCGCCAGCTCCTTCCTCGCCCAGAGAAACCCCGAGCTCATCTTCCTCAGCCAGCTCGGCACCGACAGCCACCACGGCCCGCGTCCTCGGCTCGCTCGACCAGGGCCTCTCCCTGCTCTCCTACGTCGGACACGGTCCGCAGACCGCCTGGGCCTCCGAGTACGTGCTGCTCCCAAGCACCTCGCCGCCCTGCCGCCCAGCCCAGCAGCCACTGCTGCTCACCATGAACTGCCTCAACGGCTACTTCGTCGGCCCCACCTACGACTCCCTGGCCGAGGCCTTCCTCAAGGCCCAGGGACGAGGCGCCATCGCCGCCTTCTCCCCCTCCGGCCTCTCCGTCGACTCCGCCGCGCACCTCTACCACCGCGCCCTCATGGCCGAGATCACCTCCGGCAACCACCCCCGGCTCGGAGACGCCGTCCTCGCCGCACAGAAAACCTACGCCAACACCGGCGTCATGCCCGAACTCCTCGGCATCTACCAGCTCCTCGGCGACCCCGCCATGAAGATACGCCGTAGAGCGCGGGGGTCAGGGGGCAGGGGACTCCGGAGCAGGAGGCAAGCCCCGGGTCGCAGAGGCCCGGGCAGTTGGCCTGCCCGCGGCAGTTGCAGGGCAGCTCGTCGTCTCCGGGTCGGCCTGCGGAGCAGGTCTGAGGCACGTCGCCGCCGCCTCGGCCGGCGTGGGGGCGAGAACGGACGCCACCGCGGGCAGCAGGAGCGCGGCGCCGAGGCCGGCGCGGCGGAGGACGCTACGGCGGGAGGGCTTCCCAGCGGGCCGGCGGGCGCAGGGCGGGGTCAAGCAGGTGGGCAGCGCCCAGCTGGTCGAGGGCCGCGCGGACCGCGCTCTCGCGCTCGGCGCGGTCGTGGCATCCCCGCCCAGCAGCGCGCCCAGCTCGTCGACCGCTGCGCGTGCCGTCGGCACCGCGGAACACGATCGCGGCGGTGCGGTTCAGGCAGTGGGCCTGGTGCCGGTCGAGGTCGTAGACGATCAGCTCGTCCGGCAGCTCCCTCACCACGAGGCCGGTCCGGCGCACCGCTGGCTTCATCGCTTCCCCCTCGCTCCCGCGGCGACGCGGGAGGTCGGCTCCGACTCTTCGATCCGCTGCAGCAGGTCCGCCGCGACGTCGCCCGCCTCGCCCCGCTCGCCCTTCAGGACCGTGGCCCGCGCGACGGCGCGCTCGAGCGCGACGAGCGAGGCCTCCGGCCGCAGGCGCGCGGGGACCGTGTGGGCCAGCATCTCGAGGACGGCCTGCCCCTGCGTCAGCTCGACCGGGCGCCACTCGGCTCCCGGCCGGTAGCTCGCGAGGACGACGAGCCCGACCGGCAGCGGCCGCTCGCCGCGGGACCCGCCGAGCTCCTCGGCGTGCCGGCGCCGCACCACCTCGTGGTGCGCGCAGCTACCCTCGCGGATGGAGAGCGATTTCGCGAAGGGGTGGACGCGCCCGCGCGCGTCGAGCACCGCGAACTCGTCGGAGTAGTACTCCGCCCCCGCCCGCACGAGCTCGGCCACGAGGGTCGTCTTGCCGTGCGGCTGCGCCCCGGAACGAGGATGGCCCGCCCGCGCCAGCCCACGACGCCGGCGTGGACGAAGGTGCGACGGCGGGCGGCGGCAGCGACGCTCTGTCGGATCTCGGACTCCAGGACCTCGAACGCCTGCCCCAGGTCCCTCGCCAGCGTGCGGCGCCGGGGGCCCGCGTACACCCGCCCGAGGGCCCGCGCGTGGGCTCCGCGCGGCGAGACCCACACCGAGAAGATCTGGTCCACGACCGGCGAGACGCAGGGCCTCCAGCCCGGGGGGAGGTGGGGTGCCAGCCGCTCGAGAAGAGCCGGGTCGTTGAACCGCACGCCGACCCGCAGGCCGTAGGCGTCGAAGCAGGTGCCGGCCCGCCAGGCCAGACGGTCGATTCGGTCCGTTTGCGCCGAGCCGCGCCGCAGGCGGGGCATCATGCTCGGCAGGATCCCCATCGCGCCATTCCCTCCCGCGCCGCCCGCAGTGTAGCAGACGACACCACCGCCTTCAGGGGCACGACTCGTGCCGGCGTCCCGGGCGGCGGCTCTGGGCGTACTCTACACCGAATTTTCACGTTTCAAAAGGTACTTGCAACTGTTTTCTTCAAGCGTTACACTCGCGGCCGATTGACACACGCTTCGTTCCGCGTGTGACCGATCGGCGTCAGGGCCATTTCAGCCTGTCCGGTTCGCGGACAGGCGGGAGGGACATGGCCGGGGGCGACGGTGACGAGCGTGGGTCTTTGCGCGGCTTCCTGCGCCATGGTCGCGCCAGGGCCGGGGCACGCTCCTTGCTTGGTCTACACTCGGCAAGGGCACATGTCCGGGAAAACGCTGGCGTCGAGACACGAGAGAGCACCGGTGCGAGCCCGCTCCGGCTGGGAGGCCTGAGGTAGGTCATGAGCCTGCTGGCCGCGCTCGTCCTCGCCGCCGCCTCCGCCCGGGTGGAGTCGGTCAGCCTGACGACCGTGGACTCGCGCCTCGCGGTGCGAGTGCTCATTTCGGGCACGCCCGGCATGGTGGCGGTGCACCGGGAGGGCGACATCGCGCGGGTCTCGATCATGGACGCCGACCTGGGCCTGCGCTTCGCCGGCGGGCGGCGCTTCTCCTGGACGCCGTCGGACGGCTTCGACCCCGCCCTTCTGGCCGCCACTCCCGCGAAGCTCGACCGCGTCGAGATCGTGGCGAGCGCCTCGGAAGTGAGCGTGCTCCTGCGGGTGCCGCCCGACGTCTCGGTGGACGTCCGGCGGGGCACGCGTGGCCTGCTGCTGGTGTTCCGCACCGCCCCCGTCCAGCCGGAGCCGGAGCGCGTGGCCCAGGCGATGCCACCGCCGGCCGCGCCGCCAGCCCCGGAACCGACGCCCGTTGTCCCTCCGCCCGCACCCGAGCCGGTCGTCACGGCACCGCCCCCGCCGGCAACCGTACCCGAGCCTGCAGCGCCGGTGCCCGTGTCCACGGCGCCCACACCGGAGCCGCCGCCCACCGAGACCGTCCCCGTCGCGCCCGCGCCTACTCCCCCGGTCCCGGTCGTCAGCGCGCCCGCCGTCGCCGAGGCCGCGCCCGCTCCGGCGCCGGCCCCGGCCGCCCCTCCGGCCGACACCGCGGAGCTCGCGAAGCGCCTCTTCCCGGCTGCGGCCGCCGGGACCCAGGCCGGTACGACGGGCGCGGTGGCCGAGCTCTACCCGCGCCTCTTCCCGACCGGGGTCCCGCAGGCCGCGGCGGAGGAGACCCTGCCGGAGGTGACGGAGGCCGCCCAGGAGACGGGCGTCGCCGTGGGGCCCTTCCGCGTCCGCGCCTCGGTCGACGCGCGCTACGTAAACGCCGACACCTTCGTCGAGAGCACCGCCACGCCGACGAAGGACAGCTACCTCGCGGTCCAGCCGCGGGTGGCGGCGGCGGCTCCGGTCGGGGAGGGCCGCTTCACCCTCGACTATGCGCCCGTGTTCCGGGCGTTCGCCACCTACGACGACGTGAACAGCTCGAGCCAGGCGATCGACGGCGGCCTCGAGCTGCCCGTGGGCGCCCGCGTGTCGCTGCAGGTGCGGGACCGCTTCCAGAGCGGCGTCCTCGACACGCGCGTGGTGGACCCCGGGGGCGAGTACTTCTTCGGCCTCGGTCACTTCTACCGCAACGACGCCAACGCGGACGCCAGCATCGTGGTCGGCCCGCGCCTGAGCCTCGAGCTCGGCGCCGGGCTGGGAACGGTCCGCTTCCAGGAGAAGTCGAACTTCTTCGACTACGACACGCGGCTGGCCAGGGCGGGCTTCGGGTTCGAGCTGACGCCGCGCCTCAAGGCGGTCGCCTCCTACGTCTACGACGCCGTGCCCCGGCCCGACGACCGACCCGAGGCCGAGTCGAGCGCGAACTCGGCCGAGCTGTCGCTCGGCGGCGAGCTCCTGCCGCTCCTCACCGGGGAGCTGAGGGTCGGCTACCGCAGCCAGGATTCGCCCAACGCGGGGCCGGGCGGGACGAGCTACTCCGGCTTCGTGATGTCGGCCGCCCTCAACCGACAGCTGGGAACGGAGTCGTCGCTCGGGATCTACGCGAGCCGGACGACGCCGGTGTCGGCCTACGAGCAGAACGGCTTCTACGTGTCGAACAGCGTCCAGGGGACGCTGCAGCTGCCGCTGCCCGCGCAGTTCGAGGTGCAGGGCGGGCTCGGCTACCAGTGGAACGACTACCGCACGGTGGCGATCGAGATCGGCGCGCCGCGCGAGGACCGCATCCTCGGCTGGTACGTGGGCCTGCGCCGGCCGGTGCGGTCGAACCTGTTCCTGAGCGGCGCCTACCGCAGCGAGGACCGCAAGTCCAACATCGACACCTTTGACACCGACGCCGACGGGTTCTACTTCCAGCTGGAGTGGGACATCTTCGGCACGCCCCCGCGATGATCCCAATCGCCGCGGCGACGCCGCTCGTCCTCCTGCTCGCGCAGGTGCCGGCCGCGGCCGCCGAGGCCCCGCCCCCCTACCGCGTCGGTCCGGGCGACGTGCTCGAGGTGGTGGTGGACGGCCGGCCCGACCTCTCGCGCCTGCCGACGGTGCAGACGACCGGCGGCGTCTTCCTCCCCCGTGCCGGGGAGGTCCCGGTGCAGGGCCTGACCACGAGCGAGATCACCGCCCGGGTGGCGCCGCTCATCGCGGGCGAGGACCTCCCCTCGCCCCGCGTGGCGGTCCGCGTGAAGGAGTACCTGAGCCAGTTCGTGTGGGTGCGGGGGGCCGTGCGGCAGCCGGGCCGCAAGCCCCTGCGCCAGGGCACGCGCCTCGTGGACGCCCTGCTCGACGCCGGGGGCTTCGCCGAGGGCGCCTCCGGGGAGGTCAACGTCGATCGCGCCGGGGGCACCTTCGGGGACGGGTCGAGCTCCGCGCGCTTCCGCTTCGCGAGCGCGAGCCCGACCCCCGCGGAGCTCGAGCAGCTCGGCCTGCCGCTCGTCGCCGGGGACGTGGTCACGGCCGGGATCCAGCGCTGGGTGTTCGTGAGCGGCGCGGTGCGCAAGCCCAGCCGCTACCCGTTCGAGGACGCGCTCACCCTGAGCCGCCTCGTCGAGGCGGCGGGGGGCATGCTCCGCACGGCCAGCGACCGGGTGGTCGTGCGCCGGGCGGGCGGCGAGATCGAGGCGGACCTCGGCGCGATCCGGGACGGAAAGGCGCAAGACGTCGTGCTCGTCCCGGGCGACGAGGTCGTGGTCAGGGCGCGCCAGCTGTGAGCACCAGCCCCCACGCCCCCCACCCGGGCGAAGTCGACCCCGGGACCGCGCCGCGGGACTTCGAGGTGCGCTACTACGCGGAGCTGCTCTGGCAGCGCCGCATCCTGCTCGCGGCGACCGCGATCGGGGGCCTCGCCCTCGGGGTCCTCGCCGGGGAGCTGCAGGTCCCCCGCTACCAGGCGCGGGCCCTCCTCCAGGTGATGCCGCCGAACCCGACCTCGATGACCGTCACCGACGCTCTCATGCAGACCGGCAGCCCGGTGCGGGACCGCCAGTTCTTCAACACCCAGCTCAACGTCCTGCACTCGCGGGCGGTCGCGGAGCGCGTGGTGGAGCGGCTGAAGCTCAAGGAGCAGCCGGCCTTCAAGGGCGGCGAGCCGGTGGGCGCCTTCCTCGCCACGGTGGCGGTGGAGCCGGTGCCCGAGACCTACGTCGTCGAGATCAAGGTCACCCACAACGACCCCAAGGACGCGGCGCTGTGGGCCAACACGCTCACCGACGTCTACATGGACTACAGCATCGAGGGCCAGGTGGAGGCGGCCAAGCGCGCCTACCAGTGGGTCACCGAGCGGCTGGCCGAGACCGAGACCGGAATGCAGGAGGCGCAGGACAAGCTCCTCAAGACCTACCAGGGGCAGGACCTCTTCGTACCCGAGGGGAGCGTCTCCGCGATCACCACCTCGATCACAACGCTCAACGAGGACCACATCCAGGCCCAGTCCCGGCGGATCGAGTTGGAGGCCCAGCTCGGCGAGTTCGTCGAGGCCCGCCGGCGCGGACGGGGTCTCGACGCGATCCCGCAGGTGGCCAGCGACGCGGTGGCCTCCGACATCGACAGCAAGATCCAGACGCTCACCCTGGACCTCGCCCGGCTGCGCGAGAAGTACAAGGAGGGCCACCCCGAGGTCCAGAAGATCCAGGTCCAGATGCAGCAGCTGCGCAAGGACCGCGACGTGCGGGTGGCGCAGATCGAGGAGGGCCTGCGGGCCGAGTACCGGCAGCTCCAGCGCAAGGAGGCCGAGCTCAAGACGGCGATCGACGAGCACAAGGGCAAGGCCGCGGAGCAGAGCCAGAAGCTGACCGAGCTCGAGTCGCTGAAGAAGAAGGCGGACGCCGCGGGCGGGCTCTACGGCGTCCTGCTGCAGAAGCTGAACGAGACGAACATCGCCGCCTCCCTCCAGAACAACAACATCCGGCTGCTCGACCGCGCGGTCGTCCCGTCCTCCCCGGTGTGGCCGCGCAAGCGCCAGATCGCCCTCGTGGCGCTGCTCGCCGGCCTCCTGCTCGGCGCGGGCTGGGTCCTGCTGCGCGACGCCCTCGACAACACGCTGAAGGACGGCGAGGACGTGGAGCGCCACCTGCACCTGGAGCTGCTCGCCGCGATCCCGCGCTACGGCAAGGACGACGCGGCCCTCGCTACCGAGGCCTACCAGAACCTGCGCACGGCGCTGCTCTTCTCGCGGCGGGGCGAGGGCGGCCAGGTGGTCCTCATCACCGGCACCGCCCCCGGAGAGGGCAAGACGACGACGCTCCTCAACGTGGCGAAGCTGCTCGCGGTGTCGGGGGAGACGGTGGTGGTGGTCGACTGCGACCTGCGCCGGGCCAACTTCCACATGCGCCTCAACGTGCCCCGCGAGCCGGGCTTCACCGACTACTTCGTCAAGAACGTGGACCTCTCGGGGCTGATCCGGGCCACCCGCATCCCGAACCTGTGGGCGATCCCCGCCGGTGCCCTCCCCCCGAACCCGCCGGCGCTCCTCGCCCGCGCCGACCTCGGCACCGCCTTCGCCCAGCTGAAGCGGCACTACCGCTGGGTGCTCGTGGACTCGCCCCCGGTGGCCGCGGTGACCGACGCGCTGCTGCTGGCCCAGAACGCCGACTCGACGGTGCTCGTGGTGCAGCAGAACAAGGTGGACCGCGCGATGGTCAAGCGCGCGCTCGCCGCGCTGCGCAAGGCCACCCCGAGGGTCATCGGGGTGGTCCTCAACGCGGTGGACGTGAGGACCAAGGGCTACTACGGCTACGCCCACTACGGCTCGCGGAAGGAGCCCCAGGAGAAGGCGGCACCCCGCGGTGCGGCGGGCCGCGGGGTCCGGGCCAAGGCCGGGCCCCGGGGAGCGGAGGTGAACGATGCGTCCGTCGTCTAGGAAGCACCTCGCCTGGGGCGCGCTCGCCGCGCTCCTCGCCCTTCCCGCGGCGGCCTCCGCACAGGGCGCCCTGGCCCTGGCCCGCGTCAGCCTGGTGGAGCGGAAGGTCGAGCTCGCGAAGAAGGGCGCCACGTGGCAGGCCGCGGTCGAGGGCGGCCCCCTCCAGGTCGGCGAGGCCCTGCGCACCGGCCCCGACGCGGTGGCACGCCTCGAGCTGCCGTGGATGGCCCTCACGGTCTCGCCGGGATCGACCTTGCGGTTCCCGGACGCCTTCCTGCTCTCCGCCTCGCTCGAGAGCGGCCGTGCCACGATCGAAGCGCAGGGCCAGGACGCGCTCAAGGTGGTGACCGGCGAGGCCGTGGTCCGCGGGCAGGGCCGGGCGGTCGTGCGGCGCGTCGGCCGCGACACGCTCGTCACGTGTCTCTCCGGGCGCTTCTCCGTCGAGGGCGGGGAGTCCACGGTGAGGCTCGGGCCGGGGCAGGGCACGGTCGTCCGCTCCGGGGGACTCCGTCGGCGCCCGAGACGGCGCCGGCGCCGCCGGCCGAGGCCCGCGGCCCGGGGACGACCCGGTCTACGTGGCCCCGGGCGCGCCGCTCGAGCTACGCTGGAAGGGCTCCGCCCCGGCCTACCAGCTCGAGCTGCTGCCGGTCGGCTCGGACGTCGTGCTCCTGCAGCGTGACGTCCTCGCGCCGCCCGCGACCATCGAGCTGCCGTGGGAGGGAGCGTTCCGCTGGCGCGTCTCGGCCCGGAACGCCCGCGGGCTCGAGGCCCTCCTTCCGCGGAGGGCCTCATCGCCGTCGACGCCCGGTAGACGCCCTAGCGCGGGGCGTAGCCGCGCGCCGACTCGATCTCGGCGCGGAAGCTCTCGGGGCGAGACCCCGCTCTGCCTTCGAAGATGCCGGTGTCGAAGGGATCGAGTCCGGGCTTCTTCCGGTCCGGGGCGACCTTGCTCAGCAGATCGGCGACCCCCGCGTCCACCTGCGCCCCGGGCGGGACGAGCTGGACCGGCCGCGCATCCTCGACGAAGTCGTCGTTCACGAAGCGGCCCACGCGCACGAACAGCTCGGTGACGCGCCACCCGGTGCCGTTGTAGACCGTGCCCCGGAGCGTCTCGCCCTCCCAGGCCCAGACCGAGCGCAGCCGGCGCAGCTCCGCGGCGGGCAGGTCGCTCTCGCTGTTCGCCATGCCGAGGCGCGGGCGGGCGGCGCCGGGCGGGTCGTGACCGGCGCCTGGGGCGGCGTCGTGGCCGACGGCGCCGCGGTGGCGCCGGGCAGCGGGGGATCACGACCGCCGGAGCGTTCTCCGTCGTGGTGCCCCCGAGGGGCACGACGGCGGGCGGCACGGCGGGCGGCTGCGGCCTCGGCCAGAACAGCCACGCCAGCAGGCCCAGGACCGCGATCCCGGCCGCGATCCCGCCGTAGACGAGCGCGGGGCTGCCCGGCTTCGCCTCCTCGACCCGGACCGGAGCGGCGGCGACGGGGACGGACGCGGCGGCGGGGGCGCGACGGGCCGCTTCCTCCGCCGCCTTCTTCGCCAGGAACGGGGCGAGCCGCCGCTCGACTTCCGGTACGTCCTCGGACCGGGTCCAGTCGGCGAACCCCTTGCGCCACACGAGCACGGCCCGCGGGTCGGGCTGCCCCAGGATCGACT
>CAVSPR010000001.1:0-79594 GCA_963729875.1 uncultured Acidobacteriota bacterium | reverse complement strand
GAACTCGGCGAAGGCAACGGCGGGCCTGGTTCTGGCCGACGCCGGCCTCGCGCCGCCGGTCGCGAGGAGCGCCCATGCCTGAGCGGCGCGCCGGCGATGCCCTCGTGGCGGCCTGCCACGAGGCGATCCGGCGGGGGTCCCTGAGCTTCGCCGGCGCGGCGCGGCTGTTCGCCCCCGAGACCCGGGAGGCGGCCTACCTCCTCTACGCGTGGTGCCGGCACTGCGACGACCAGATCGACGGCGAGCGCCTGGGCCTTCGCACCGCCGGCGTGGCCGAGGCGGCCCACGCGCCGCGCGACCGCCTCGACCGGCTCGTCGACATGACCCGCAGGGTGCTCGCGGGGGAGAGCGTCCCCGACCCCGCCTTCCAGGCGCTCGGGCGCGTGGTCGAGCAGCACGGGATCCCCGCCATCTACCCCTTCGAGCTGCTCGAGGGGTTCGCGATGGACGTCGACGACGCCCGCTACGTCGGCCTCGAGGACCTGCTCCGGTACTGCTACCACGTGGCCGGCGTCGTGGGCCTGATGATGGCGCACGTGATGGGCGTCCGCGAGGAGACCGCGCTGCGCCGCGCGGCCGATCTGGGCATTGCGCTTCAGATGACCAACATCGCGCGCGACGTCCTGGACGACGCGCGGGCGGGGCGCCTGTACCTGCCGCTCGAGTGGCTGCGCGAGGCCGGGATCGAGCCCGCGGACGTCGCCCTCCCCGCCCACCGCGAGCGCCTGGCGGGCGTGGCGTGCCGGCTCCTCGACGAGGCCGAGCGGTACTACGCCTCCGGGGGCCAGGGCCTCAAGTCCCTGCCGCTGCGCTCGGCGTGGGCGGTGGCGGTGGCGGGCGGCGTCTACCGCGAGATCGGTCGCCTTGTGCGCGCCCGGGGCGCCGCCGCCTGGGACGAGCGGGCGGTCGTGCCGCGGCGGCTCAAGCTGGCGTGGCTCGCGCGGGGACTGGCCCTGGCCCTGTCGGCGCGCGTCCTCGGCCGCCTCGGCGACGAGTCCCCGCGCACCAACCTCTGGACGCGGGGCGAACCCTCGCTCGACTGAGGTCGCGTCGCGCCACGGGGCGGGGAGCGCCTAGGACGGCCCCTGGCTCCGTGCGTAGAGGAAGCCGAAGGAGACCGCCCCCTCCCGTGTCAGCGTCTTGTGGTGGACGAGGTGCGCCTTCACGATCCGCCGCAGGTAGGCGGACCGGGGCACGTACGAGTGCCGTATGCGCCGGTGCACGACGACGTCGTGGAAGCCGAAGTAAGCCGCGCCATAGGCGGTCATGCCGAGGCCCACGGGCAGAGCCAGCGGCTGGCCGTGGGTGCCCAGGTAGATGAGGACGATCGACGGGATCGCGAAGAACACCCCGAAGAGGTCGTTCGCCTCGAACCGGCCCGCGCGCGGGCGGTGGTGCGACTCGTGCAGGATCCACAGGGGCCCGTGCATCAGGTGCCTGTGCATCAGAAAGGCGACGCCCTCCATCGCCACGAACGTCCCGACGAAGAGGGCCAGCCAGAGCGCCATCCGTCGATGTTAGCCCAGCCCGGGCCGGTCGGGCTCAGATCCGCTCCCAGCGGCGCGACAGCGCGCGCGCGGTGGCGAGCCCGGCGACGCCGGCGAGGAGGAGCAGGCCGACGGGAAGCGCGAGCGCGGCGAGCGGCTCGTCCCGCCAGAAGACGCTCGTGTAGGCCTCGAGCGCCCACGTCGTCGGCGTCAGCCAGCCGAGCGCCTGCAGGAGGGGCGGCATGAAGAAGCGCGGCACCATGCTGCCGCCGACGGCGGAAACGATCAGGATCGCCACGTTGGCGAACGTCTGCGCCTGGCGTTTCGTGCCGCAGGCCGTGGTCAGGGCGAGGGCGAGCCCCGCGGCGGCGGCGGCGGCGGCGGGCGTCACGACCGCGAAGCCGGGCAGGTGTCCCGGCAGGTCGACACCGTACAGCAGCCAGGCCACGACGAAGATCACGCTCACCTGGACGACGCCCTGCGCGAGCAGGAACAGGAACTTGCCGGCCACCACCGCCCCCATCCCGCCGGGGCCCGCCAGCAGGCGGTCGAGCAGCCCCGAGTCGCGCTCCTCGAGCAGCGAGAGAGCGCCGTGCACCGAGGAGAAGAGCAGGAAGAGGATGGCCACGGCGCCCGCGTAGTAGGCCACGTGGCTGCGGCCGAGGCCGGGGCCCGCCGCCGTCTCGCGGTCGAGCAGCGACTCGAGCTGGCCCCGGGGGGGCCGGCCTTCGGCTTCGGCGGCCAGGGTCTCGGCGCGCAGCGACCCCAGCTCCCGAGCGAGCTCCTCCTCCTGGACAGGCTCGAGGCTCACGAAGCCGTCGGCCAGGATGCGGGCGACGCCGGCGAGCGCCACGTCGGGCAACGCCGCGAAGTACGCGCGCTGCACCTGGCCGGCGAGCACCTGCGCCGCCACGGCCCGGACGGGGTCGGCCAGGATCAGCAGGGGCGCCGGGCCGAACCCCCCGAGGTCCGAGAGGGCGCGCCCCCCCTTCCGGATGACGAGACCGGCGTCGGCGCGGCCGAGGCGCACCCGCCGGCGCACCTCGTCGGCGGTCAGCGCCTCCGCGGCCGTGATCTCGAGGGCCGGCTCGCGGGCGAGCGCGCGCACCAGGCGCCGCGACTCCTCGCTTCCCACCTCGTCCGCCACCGCGACGCGGACCCGCAGGTCGTCTCCGCTCGCGCCGGCGAACACCGCCGCGAAGACCAGGAACACGGCCACCGGAAGCAGCAGGCTCATCGCGAGCGCCCCGCGGTCGCGTCGGAACGTGAGCAGCATGGCGCGGAAGACGAGGAGGCTCACTCGCCGAGCTCCCGGCCGGTCAGGCGGAAGAAGGCCCCGCGCAGCCCGGGCTCGCGCAGCCGCAGCTCGGCCAGCGGGACGCCGGCGGCGGCCAGCCGCCGGGCGATCGCCGGCAGCACTTCGAGGTCCGCCCCAACGGGTCCCGACCAGGTCCGGGTGTCCGCCCCGGCGGCGAGGCCCTCGGCCGCGAGCGCCCGCCGCGCGTCCTCGCCCGGGGGCGAGGCGAGGGCAACCCGCATCTCGCGCGCCTCGCCGAACGCGCGCCGGACGAGCTCCACCAGGGTCCCCTCGGCGCGGAGGCGCCCGTCGACGAGGATGCCGATGCGGCCGCACAGCTCCGCCGCCTGGTCGAGGTCGTGGGTCGCGAGCAGGATGGCGATGCCGCGCGCGCCGAGCTCGCGCAGCCGCTCGTGGATCTGCTCGCGGGCGGCGGGGTCGACGCCGACCGTGGGCTCGTCGAGCACGAGCACGGCCGGCTGGTGCAAGGTGGCGGCGGCGAGGTTGACGCGGCGCTGCTGCCCGCCCGACAGGGTGGCCACGAGGCTCGCCGCGCGATCGGCGAGGCCGATCCAGGCGAGCGCGTCCTTCACCGCCCGCCCGGCCTCCCCCGGCGGCAGCCCCGCCAGCCGCCCCAGCAGCTCCAGGTTCTCGGCGACCGTCAGCTCTGGGTAGAGGGCGATCTCCTGCGGCACGAGCCCCAGCCGGCGGCGCGCGTCGGCGTCCGCCGGGTCGCGGCCGAGCAGGCTCACGCTGCCGCCGTCCAGGCGCAGCCGGCCGCAGACGGCGCGCACGAGGCTCGTCTTGCCCGCCCCGTTCGGGCCGAGCAGTCCGTAGATCTCGCCGCGCTCCAGGCGAAGGTCGACGCCGTCCAGGCCCCGGCCGGCGCCGAACGTGCGCCGCGCACCGCGGACCTCGAGCGGCGCAGAGCCGGCGGGCGTCTCTCCCGGAGTCAGCTTGCCGAGCCTCCGGCCGGAGGCGCCTCCAGCCTCTTCTTGAGCCCCTGGATCGTGCGCTCGGAGCGCTGGCCCGGGGGCAGCGACTCGGCGTACGCGAGGGCCTGCTCGAGAGCCTCGCGGGCGCCCGCGGCGTCGCCCCGCGCCGCGAAGATGTCCGATCGCGTCCGCAGCACCTGGATGCGTCGCGGGCCGCTCACCTTCGGCAGCGCGCGGTTCGAGGCGGCGAGGGCCTCGTCGAGCTTCTTCATCTCGAAGTAGGCCAAGGCCAGCCGGGCCGGCGGGTTGTAGTCGTCCGGGAGGTCCTTCTCGGACTCCTGGAGCATCGGGATCGCCCGCTCCGGCTCCTTGAGCTCCATGTAGGCCATGAGTCGGTGCGAGTCGAAGGCCGCGCGCTGCTCCGGCGTCTTCGCCGCCGCGGCCTGCGCCTCGAGGAACGCGGTCCAGGCCTCGGTGTCCTTCCTCGCGCCGGCGGCGTCGCCCGCGTCCCTCCTCGCCCGGATGAGCGATGTCATAGCTCGTGGAGAGATCGTCGGCGGTTGCGCCGGCGACGGGGGTGCTGAGCGTCCGGCGCGTGGCCGCCTCCATTTCCGCGACCGCGGCGGCCCGGCCGGGATCGTCCTTCTTCAGGCCGAGCGCGCAGTCGAGGCCGCTCCGGGCCGCCATGACCGAGGCTGGAGCAGCGGCGAGCCGTGGGCAGGGCCTCACGGGCGAGGGCGAGACACTTCGCTTCCTCGCTCAGCGACTGGTGGAGGAAGAGCAGGGCCCACGACCGCCCGGCCGTAAGGCGGCCAGCCGGCCGGCGCCTGGTCGAGGGCCTCGCGATACGCAGTCGGCGGCCTCGGCCTTCCGCCCCTCCCCGTTGAGACGGTCGGCCTTCAGAAGCGCCGCCTCGAGCGGCGAGGAGGGCGCGGGACCCGCGGCTGCCACCCGGGCCTCGTCGAGGAAGGCGACCGTCTCCGCCACCGACATGCCGTCCTCCCGCCGCATGACGACCGACTCGTCGGCCGGGTTCACCACGTAGAACGTGGGCATGCCTCGACCGACAGCCGCTCCCGATGGCCGGCGTTACGCTCGTCGTCGACGTTCAGCTCGAGCCAGACAAACTGTCCGGCGCGGCTCGTGAGGGCCGGGTCCGTGAACACGAAGGCCCTCATCGAGCGGCAGGTGTGTCACCAGGGGGCCCAGGCCTCGATGAAGAGCGGGAGCTTCTGCGCCCGCGCCTCGGCCAGGGCCTTGGGGTAGTCGTCGGCGATGAAGGGCAGCACCTTGTCGACGTCGGCGGCGGCGGCAGGGCCGGCGAGCGCCGCGAGGCCGAGGGCGAGGGCGGCCGGCACGAGACGGTTCATGCGTTTTCTCCTCTTTACGACCAACGGCGCACGCTACACCCCCCTCCCGAGAGGGGTCAAGGCCGCCCTGCGCATACCGTCCAAACGAACCATTGACGGGCCGGGCGACGCGCCGCAAGACTGGTTCCGTCGACGCATCGTTCTGATGCGCAGGAGGAGTCTCGCCATGAAGAAGTTGATCGCCCTCGCGGCCGTCGCCGCCTTCGTGCTGGTCGCCCAGAGCCGGTCGTTCGCCGCCGATCACGCGGCTGTCGGGTCCGCCAAGTGCAAGATGTGCCACAAGGTCGAGTTCGCGTCCTGGGAGAAGTCCAAGCACGCAACGACCGAGCCCAAGGCGGAGTGCGAGACCTGCCACGGCAACGGCGCCGACTACATGAAGATGAGCGTGATGAAGGACCCGGCGGCGGCCAAGGCCGCTGGCCTTATCGCCAAGCCCGAGAAGGCGTCCTGCACGGCCAAGTGCCACAAGCCGGCCGAGTTCAAGGACGAGATGCTGACGAAGGTGCACGACAAGAAGGCGCCGGCAGCGAAGTAGCCAGCAGCGCCGACCCCGCGTTCCCGCCCACCGCGGCGCCCACGGCAGCCGCGGTGGGTTGTGCTGTCTCCAGCGTCCGCCGCTGACTAAGAGGCGGGGGTGAGGACGGTGCAGACCGACGCGCAGATCGGCCCGCCGATGTTGAACGTGGCGGCGGCGCGGGCGCCCGTGACCTGCAGCTCCTTCGGCACCCTGCCCTGGAGCTGCCAGGCGCACCAGCCGATCATGGCGACCCCGGTGGCGCCCACCGGGTGGCCCTTGGCGATGAGCCCCCCGGAGGTGTTGATGCCGCACTCGCCGGAAGGGGCGGCCTTGCCGTCCACCCAGTAGCGCGCCCCCTTCCCGTACTCTGCCTTGCCGATGACCTCGGTGCCGATCGCCCCCATGACCGTGAAGCAGTCGTGCAGCTCCGCCACGTTCACGTCCTTCGGCCCGACGCCGGCCATCGCGTAGGCGCGGCCCATCGCGACGTAGGCCGCCTTCGGCCGCAGGACGTCCCGCCCCTCCTTCTTGAGAGGATCGGTCGCCTGGGCCCAGCCCGCCAGGCGCACGCAGTCCTTCTTCGCGACCCCGAGCCGGGCGAGGCCCTCCTCGGTGGCGAGGATGAGGCCCGCGTAGCCGTCCGTGATCTGTGAGCAGTCGAAGGTCTTGAGCTTCAGACCCTCCGCGACGTAGCGGTTGATGCCCTCGATCTGGCACGCCTTCTCGACCGTCAGGTCGACGTTGCGCATCTGGGCGTAGGGGTTGTGCTTCGCGTTCTTGTACTCCTGGACCGCGATCGCGGCGAGGTGCTCCTCCGTGTACCCGTGGGCCTTCAGGTACTGGTCCATGACCTCGGCGAAGAGGTGGGGGAAGATGAAGACCTTGCCCGGCCGCTCGTCGGGGTGGGAGAAGTAGCCGAGCACCTTGCCGACGAGCTTGCCGTCCATCTTGCCCTCGGCGTCGCGCATCTTCTCGTAGCCGACGGCGATCCCGGTTTCCCCGAGGCCGCACTGCAGCTTCTGGACGACCGACAGCACGGCCTGGCCGCCCGAGGCGCACGCGTTCTCCACCGACTCGATCGGCTTCGCGTCGAGTCCCGGCACCTGGGCCACGAGCCCGGCGAGGAGGCCCTGCTCGTTGAGCGAGATGTTGCAGGTGGCGCCGATCGAGGCCACGTCGAGGCCGGAGGGGTCCGCGCCGATCTCCTTGCAGGTGCCGTGGACCGCGTTCGCGACGATCTCGGGGACGGTCATCCCCATCAGCTTGCCGAACACGGACTGGTGGTAGGCGGCGATGTAAATGGGCTTCACAGAGAGCACCTCCCGCGCGAACGCCGCGAGTGACGGTTTCTACGTGCCGACGACCACGCCGCCGTCGACCGAGAGGCAGTGGCCGGTGACGAAGCTGGCCTGGTCCGAGGCGAGCCAGCAGTAGGCGTTGGCGATGTCCTCGGGCTGGCCCATCCGCCCGAGGGGCGTGTGCTCGACCATCGAGTCGAGGATCTTCTGGGGCACCCCGCGCAGGATGTCGGTGGCGACGAAGCCGGGGGCCACCGCGTTCACGCGGATCTTGTACCGGCCGAGCTCGCGCGCCCACACGCGGGTCATGCCGACCACGCCGGCCTTGGTGGCCACGTAGTTCGTCTGGCCGAAGTTGCCGTAGAAGCCCACGACGGAGGACGCGCTGAGCACGACCCCACCGCCGCCGCGGATCATGTGGGGAACGACCGCCCGCGTGCAGTGGAAGACGCCCTTGAGGTTCACGCCGAGGACAGCGTCCCACGCCTCGTCGGTGAGGGTCGAGGCGACGGCCCCGTCCTTCCACTTGACGAGCTGGGCGTCGCGGAGGATCCCGGCGTTGTTGACGAGGACGTCGACGCGGCCCCAGCCCGCGATCACGGTCTCGACCGCCGCCCCGACGGACGCCGGGTCCGCGACGTCGACCCGGTGGAAAGCCCCCTGGCCACCGGCCTTGAGGATCTCCTCGACCAGCGCCGCCCCCGCCGCCTCGTTCACGTCGAACCCGGCCACGCGGCAGCCCTCGCTCGCGAAGCGCAGCCCCGTGGCGCGGCCGATGCCGGCCGCCGCCCCCGTCACGATGACGACCTTGTCCCGCAGACCCGTGTCCATGGGGCCAGTCTACAGCAGCCCCTCGATCGTCTCCTTCGACGGGACGCCGGGGCAGGCGACCGCGGCGGCGCCCCAGGCCACGGCTGTCTCGAGCGCCGCTCGCGTCGGCCGCCCGAGGACGAGGGCGTGCACGAGGCCGGCGGCGAACACGTCGCCGGCCGCGGTCGAGTCCACCACGCTCACCCGCGGAGCGGGCACGTCGATCCGCTCGCGGGCCGAGAACGCCGAGGCGCCCTCTCCCCCGCGGGTCACGACCACGAGGCGCAGGCCGTCACCGGCGATCGCGCGTCCCGCGGCCCAGGGGCCGGCGAGGAAGGAGGGCGGCAGGTCCGACTCGGAGCCGACGAGGACGTGGGCCGGACGCGACCCCGCCTCGAGCGGCGGCACGTGGGCCACCACGAGGCTCCGCCCGGCCGCCCCCTCGAGACGCTCGCGCAGGTCGAGGTCGCGGCTGCGGACGTAGACGGCGTCCGCGTCGAGGGCGGCGAGCCGCGCGGGGGGCCCCGTCTCGCGGCAGCGGTGGAGGTTGACGATCGTCCTTTCGCCCTCCGGGTCCACGAGCACGAGCGAGCGCGTGCTGGCCCCGGCAACCCGTGCGATCGCGCCGACGTCGATTCCCGCCAGCTGCAGCTCTGCGAGCAGCCACTCGGCCACGTCGTCCGCCCCCACGGGGGCGACGAGCGTGACCTGGTGCCCGGCGTGGCGCAGGGGGATCGCGGTGTTGGCCCCCCCACCGCCGAGCCGCACCCGGCGCGAGGCGGCGTCGAGGTGCCGGCCGGCCGCGAGCGGCTGGCGCAGGGTGACCGCATCGTCCTGCGCGACCGAACCGACGACGACGATGCGCGCCAAGGCTGTCGCCTCCTTCTTCACGAGAGAACGGCGTCGTCGCGGGCGGGAGGGGACCCGTCAGGATTGTAATCCCGGTGCGCCCGCGGGGCCGACCGCCGCCCGGCTCAGCGCGCGGTCGACTCCGCCCGCTTCTCCGCCGCTTCCCACTCCGCGCGGGGCGGGACGCGGCCCCTGAGGTGGTCGTAGGCCGGGGAGTCGATCGTGCGGATGCGGTGGGCGTACTCCTCGACTGCGATCGAGCTCCGCCAGTGGCCGGCGGCTCGGGCCAGGAGCGTCCCGCCCGCGAAGAGGCCCACCACGAGGGCGGCGAAGGCGGCCGGCCGCACCGCCCGGGGCCAAGGGGCTGACGTCTCGACCCGCAGGGCACGGGTCACGGGGCAGGCGGCGACGCAGGAGAGGCAGCCGGAGCACTCGTCCGAGCGCACCCGGGCGAGCTTCGCCACGGGGAGGTTCGAAGGGCAGGCCTTCGTGCACAGGTTGCAGTCGATGCAGGAGGGCGCGTGGCGCGTGACCTTCAGGGGCGAGAGGAGCGACAGCGCCCCGAGGAGCGCGCCGTACGGGCAGAGGTAGCGGCACCAGGAGTAGGGCACGACGACGGAGAAGAGGACCAGCCCCAGGATCACCTTCACCGCGAAGGGCGAGAGCCTCTCGAAGAAGTACAGCATCTTCACGTCGGCGACCCGGTTGTACGGCGAGTCCAGGAAGTCGGCCACCGCGGCCGGGCCCATCTGGAAGAACACGGCCCAGACGAAGAAGGCGAGCAGCAGGTACTTCAGCGAGCGCAGGGGCAGGTCGAGGAGGCGCGGCAGCGCGATCTTCCGGCGGAAGAGGCGCTGCGACAGCGCCGCGAGCGCCTCCGACGCCGTCCCGACCGGACAGGCCCAGGAGCAGAAGGCCTTCTTCGCGAGGAGCCCGAGGAGGAGGACGAGGACGAGGATCACGAGCCCGGCCGGGTGTACGGGGTGGACCTCGCCGGTGAGGAAGAAATGGCGCAGGCTGAGCAGGGCGGCGATCGGCAGGAAGGCCTCGACGCCCGGAGGGCGCTCCCCCACCACCCGCCCGACCTCGAGGCCGTGCACCCAGCGCACGAACTCCCAGCCGACGAGGAGGACGGTCAGGAGGAAGCCGGCCTGGACGAGGTGGCGCGTCCACTCGATGCGCCGCCGCCTCGCCCGGAGGTCGGGGCCCTTGAGGACGGCGGTCGACGGGACCGCGTCGAGGCGCCCGAAGGCGCGGGCCTCGTCGAGGGCCGTCCGGGCGAGCCGGGCGAGGGGAAGGGCACCCATCAACCCCAGTCTACGGCCCGCCCCGGGGAAGCGGCATGACGGGCGTCATGCGGGGTCTGGGGGGGGGGGGACGCGGACAGCTCAGGGCAGAGACGGCGGGCCGGGCGGTTCCGCCGGCGCCCCCGTCCTCGGGGCATTCGGGTCGACCGGGTCGAAGACGCGCTTGATGACAACCGCGCCCCCGGACGGGCGCTCGACGTCCAGCCGCACCTCGAGCCGTCGCGGCTGTCGAGTGGCCGCCCAGGTCTCGCGAACCCTGCCACGTTCCGCCTTCGTCTCGACGAGCAGCCGGCCTTCCTCCCAGCGCGTCCTCACCTCGGCGCCGCTCGCTTTCTGGTAGAGCTTGTCGTCGGCGTGGAGGCGGCGGATGCCACCGTCGGGCTCCAGCATCGTGATCTCAGGCAGGAGGTTCGTGATCGTGATGTAGGACGGGGTGAAGAGCATCGCGGGCGTCGGGTCCGATCCGCCGCCCCCGCCGTGGCCACCGCCCCGGCCACGGCCCCAGCCGTCCTCCCGCGCCTCGTGCATCTTGGCGCCCGGGTCGTCGCTGAGGGCGGTGTTGAGCCGCCACTCACCGACGAGCGCCAGGCGCTCGCCTTCGACAGCGGTCAGGGCCGGCTGAGGCGGCTCGGTCGAGCGCGCGGGCGCCGCGGGCGCGATGAAAAGGGCGGCGCTCGCCAGCAGCAGGACGGCGGCGGCTCTCATCGACGCGCCTCCAGTGGACACCCCTCGACGACGCTACGGCGCGACCTTGACCTTGAAGATGTCGGAGTACGTGTACGTGTTGCTGCTGTCTTTCTCGTACTCGAAGCTGAACGAGACGGTGACCAGGGCTTCCCGTCCCTGGTTCGGGAGGTCGTACCAGACGTCGAACCCGGCGTCCGCCGAGCCCTTCGGGTTGATGTGGTTCGTGACCGCCGAGGAGTTGAACTTGTAGTACACCTGGTCCCCGCCCGAAGGGGGGATCACGATCCCGCCCGTGGCCTGCTCGATCTTGAGGTTGATGCTCGTGACGTCCAGGGCCATCCCGGCGTTCTCGTGGATCGTCACGGTGAAGGAAGTCCGGTAGTCGTACTCGTAGTACGAGACGGTGTCGTCGGCGTTCGTCACCTTGTACTGCACGCCGGTGGGGCCGCTCGCCGTCGCGGGATCGGGGGTGGCGGTGAACGTCACGTCGAACTCCGGGCTGGACTCGGTCGGCGAGCTGCAGGCGCCCAGCGCGGCGGCCGCGAGCAGGGGCAGAAGGATCTTGAGGGCTCTCTTCATGTCGGTTCTCCTCGGGTTCAGAAGGTCGTCCCCACCGCGAACTTGAAGGCCGTCGCCGGCTGGTAGAAGTCGCGGTTGGGGTTCCAGGCGTAGATGAGTCGGAAGGGCACGTTGAGCACGGGCATGATGAAGCGCGCCTCGGCGCCGCAGGAGGTGCTCATGGTCTTCCAGTAGAAGCCCTGGCCCGGCGCGTAGGACTGCCCGGCGTCGAAGAACAGCAGCACCCGCAGCGGGCCGAAGACGTCGAAGTAGTACTCGGCGTTGAACAGCAGGAACTTGTCGCCTCCCACGGAGGTCTTCGCCACCGGGTCGTACGGGGCGACGCTGCGAACGTTGTAGCCGCGGATCTGCGTCTCCCCCCCGAGGAAGTACCTCTGGTAGTACGGGATCGTCGTGGTGTCGCCGAACGGCCGGATGTAGCCGACCTCCCCCCGCACGCCGAGGGCCATGCGGCGGCCGAAGGGCTGGTACCGCACGAGCTCCACGTTCGGCCGCATGTAGTTCACCGAGCCCTGGAGGATGCCGCCCACGAACTGGAAGCTCGCGGTGTAGCGCGACCCCGACCGCGGCAGGTAGGGGTTGTCGACGGTGTTGCGCACCCAGGACGGGCTGATGCCGCTCTCGTAGCGGCGCCCGATGCCGCCGAAGTACCCGGCGTCGACGTCGGTCAGCGTGCTGCCGCTCGCGTACGTCGAGCCAGCGAGGCGGGAGACCGTCTCCCGGTCGACGTCGTAGATGTCGACGATCTGGTAGGAGTAGCTCGCGAAGACGCGCGAGAAGCGGCCGACCGGGATCCCGGCCGTGACGCCGATGCCCTGGGTCTGCTGGCCGTACCCCACGACCGCCGTCCCGTAGGAGAGGTACGTGATCCGGCTCAGGTAGACGCTCAGGCCCGCGGTGATGGGGCGATCGAGGAAGTAGGGCTCGCTCACCGACAGCGAGTAGTTCTTCGTCCGGCTGCCGGTCTGGACGGCCAGGCCCACCGTCTCACCGGCCCCGAGGAAGTTCGACGTCGAGAAGCTCGCGTTGAGGAACGCCCCCTCGTAGCCCGAGTACCCGCCGCCGAAGGTGAACTGGTTGCGGTTCTGCTCCTCGACCTTGAACGTGACGTCGACCTTGTTGTCGGCCCTCGAGCTGGGGCGGATGTCGGGGGCGCCCTCCATCGGCTTGAAGTAGCCGAGCTGGTTGACCCGCTTGATCGACATCTTGAGGGCCTCGGTGTTGAACACGTCGCCCTCGTTCATGTAGATCTCGCGCCTGATCACCTTGTCCCGCGTCGAGTCGTTCCCGGTGAAGGCGATCTGCCCGACGAAGTACTGCTTGTCCTCCTCCATCTTCACCGTGATGTCGACGACCTTGCGCTCGGCGTCGGGAGCGCGCTGCGTGCCCCCCGTCCACTGGAAGTAGCCGAGGCTGCCGTAGACGTCGCGCAGCTTCTCGTACGCCTTCTTGAACTTGGAGTCGTTGTAGACGGAGCCCGGCACCATCTTGAAGTAGCCGCGGACGAAGTCTTCCTTCAGCACCGTGAGCCCCTCGAACTTGAGCTCCCCCATGCGGTACTGCGCGCCCTCGGTGACCGGGATCTCGAGGCGCATCAGCTTCACCGGCTTCTTCTTGAACCAGCCGGACTTGCTGTCGGTGTAGCTGACCCTCGGCTGCCCGATGCGCGCGGTGACGTACCCGTGGTCGAGGTAGAAGTCCTCGAGCCGCCCGCGATCGCCCCTCGGGTCCTCCTCGCCCCCCAGCCACTTGTCCTCGGTGTAGGTGGTCTTGCCCCCCAGCCAGCTCAGGTTGAAGAAGCCGGGCTCCTTGATCTTCTTCAGGCGGCCGCGCAGCGTGCCGTCGGAGAAGACCTGGTTGCCGTCGAAGGCGATCTCGTGGATCTTGGACTTGGGCCCCGCGTCGATAACGAAGGAGAGCTGCTGGCCGGAGGCGCCGATGCTCTTCGTCTCGTGCTTGACGGTGGCGAAGGGCCGGCCTTTCGCGGCCAGCATCTCCTTGATGATGGCCTCGACCTTGCGGCACCTGGCGGGGTCGTAGAAGGTGTCGACCTTGATCTGGGCGTCACGCTTCTTGAGCTCGTCCTCGATGGTGGAGGTGCTGAGCTCCTTGGTGCCCCGGAAGTCGACGATCTGGATGCGCTTGCGCTCGCTCACCCGGAAGCGCACGACCTTGCCGCCTCCGGGAGCGTCGAAGGACTCGACCTGCAGGTCGTCGAGGAAGCCCGTGTCCCAGAGCCGCCGGAAGTCCTGGCGCAGCCCTCGCTCGTCGTACACGTCGCCGACCTTCACGCGGACGTAGAACAGGAGCGTGTCCGTCTGCAGCACCTGGTTGCCGACGACCTCGACCCTGGCCACCTTCGCTGCCGGCTCCTCGCCGGCGATCGTCTGCGGGGAAACCGCCAGGGCGGACGACAGCAGCCAGGAGGCGACCGCGGTCACGGGGCCGCTCCCGCGACGGCTCCCTCGGCCCGCGCGTCCGGCACACGGAAGAGGGACAATCCAAGGGCGAGCGGCGCCAGGTGTCGCATCGAGCAGGTCTCCCGCGGCGCGGACGAGCGCGCCTCCGTAGCGGGTTGCCACCGGCGACTCGCGAAAGTTCGGAACTTCCCGGGCGACTCGATGCAACTAGATGTGAAGCCCCGGTCGGGGGCCGGCCCCCGGGAGGAGACGACGGAACCGGAGCCGTTGGATGTCGAGCTGCTGGAGCGACTTGTCGCGGGCGACGAGGGGGCCTTCGTGTCTCTCTACCGCCGCTGGCGGCCGGCCCTGCACCGCTTCGCCCTGGGCATGACGGGTTCCCCGGCGACGGCCGACGACGTGGTGCAGGAGACGTTCATGATTCTCATGCGCGAAGGGGGCCGATACGATCCAGGCCGCGGGGCGGTCGGCTCGTACCTGCGCGGGATCGCGCGGCACCTCGTCCACCGCCGCGTGCGGCGGGAGTCGCGCTTCGTCGAGCTCGCCGACGGCCACCTGGACTGGCGCGCCGGCGATCCCGACGCGAACCCGGGTCCCGCGGACCTCCTGATCCGGAAGGACGAGGTGCGGCGCGTGCACGAGGCGCTGCTCGGCCTCACCCCGCGGCTGCGCGAGATCCTCGTGCTCTGCGACCTGCAGGGCCTGAGCTACGCCGACGCCGCCGAGACGCTGAAGGTGCCCATCGGCACGGTGCGCTCGCGCCTGTCCCGCGCCCGCGAGGCGCTCTCGGACCACTTGAAGGAGAATGCTGCGCCGCGGCCCGCGTGGAAGCGCGCGCTCGCGCGGCTGACGCCATGAGCTGCTCTTCTTTTCGCAAGGGCTGGGAGATCGGCGGTCCCGAGGGCCACGCCGCCTCGTGTCCGAGATGCGCCGAGTGGCTGGCCGGCCAGCGGCGGGCGGCGTCCGCGCTCGCACGGCTCGCCGGCAGTCTCGACAGTGCCGTGGTGCCGGAGGAGCGTGAGGCCGAGCTCCGGGCGGCGTTTCGGCAGGCGAGACAGCCGGCCGAGAAACCCCATGGCAGACGCTGGTACTGGGCGGTGGCCACGACGGCCGCCTGCCTGGTCGCCGTCGTCGGCCTCGCCGCACGGGGTCGGGTGCATCCGGCCCCCGGCTGTCGAAGTGGCGGCCGGGCCGGCCACCACGGCGGCACACTCGACTGCCGCTCTGGACGAGACGGAGCGGACGGCTGCGGCCGCGCCGCCCGCGTCGCTTCCCTCCGCACGTCCTCCGGCGGCGCGGCCGCACCGCCAACCGCCGGAGCGACGGACTCCGCCGACGAAGGCCGAGATCATCCCGGCGTCGGTCGCGGTGACCACCCCGCCGGAGTCGCTCCGCACGGTGGCGGCCGACGACTTCAGCGCGGCGAACCCGGTGAGCCCGGCGGGCGCGTCGCAGGCGCCGGTCGCAGCTCCGTTGCAGGACGCATACGCCGACGACCACGCCTTCTACCCCTTGGTTGCGGATCCCGAGTCCGGGCCGCTCGAGAGCGGTCAGATCGTGCGCGTGCAGCTGCGGTCGGACGTGCTGGACGCCGCGGGCCTGGCGCCGCGCGGCGTTGGCAGCGAACTCGTGGAAGCCGAAGTGCTGGTCGGCCCGGACGGAGTCGCGCGCGGCATTCGCCTCGCAAGGCCGCGGCGGTGAGCGGCCTGGTGAGGCCAGCAGGAGTGACGGCCATGAGAGTCCCTCTCTTCGCGATCGCATGTGCCTTCTGCTCGGCGGCCGCCGTGTCCGCACAGCCCCTGCCGGGACAGATGTTCCCGCCGCCGTTCGAGCCGATGCGCGGCGAGGGTGCGTTCGAGCGGCAGACCGTCCGGGGGGCGCCGTACTCGGCAAAGACCGAGACCGAGCTCGCGCAGACCCTCGCCGACGGCAACCGCATCTCGGGCCGCTGGACGGGCTTCGTCGCGCGTGACGCCGAGGGGCGGGTCCGGCGCGAGCAGCCCCTCGCCGCGATCGGCGCGCTGCTCGCTGCGCCCGACGCGCCGCGGCTCATCGTGATCGTCGACCCCGTCCGGCGGGTCACCTGGTTCCTGGACCCGGACAGGAAGACGGCCCGCCGGATGGCGTGGCCTGCGGAGGGCGGGACACGCCAGGGCGGGCTGCCGCCTCCGATGTTCGACGGCGGTCCGCTCCGACTGCCGCAGGGAGCCCGCCCTTCGCCTTCGACCGAGTCGCTCGGCTCGCGCGAGATCGCGGGCGTCACGGCCCAGGGAACGCGCTCCACGTACGTCATCCCGGCGGGACAGATCGGCAACGAGCGGGCGCTGTCCATCGTCAGCGAGAGCTGGTCCTCCGCGGAGCTGAGCCTGGTGCTCGAGACGCGACACACCGACCCGCGTCTCGGCGAGACGCGCTTCCGGCTGACGGAGATCGAACAGCGCGAGCCCGACCACGCGCTGTTCGAGGTGCCGGCCGGCTACGCCGTCGAGGACGCCCCGCCGCGGATGGAGGCGCCGCCTGGGCCCCCTCCCAACGCCCGCTCGCCCAGGCCTTAGACCCCTGTGGAGACTACTTCACCGTGAACAACGACTCGTACTGGCCGTAGCCTTCGGCTTCCAGCTTGGAGGCGGGGATGAAGCGCAGCGCGGCCGAGTTGAGGCAGTAGCGGAGGCCCGTGGGCTTCGGGCCGTCGTCGAAGAGGTGGCCGAGGTGCGAGCCGGCGTGCTTCGAGCGCACCTCGGTGCGGGCCATGCCGTGGGAGGCGTCCACCTTCTCCGCCACGTTCGCCTTCTCGAGGGGCTTCGTGAAGCTGGGCCAGCCCGTGCCGGAGTCGAACTTGTCGAGCGAGGAGAAGAGGGGCTCGCCGGAGACGACGTCCACGTAGATGCCGGGCTCGTGGTTGTCCCAGTACGGGTTGCGGAACGCCTGCTCCGTCCCGCTCTCCTGCGTGACCTGGTACTGCAGCGGCGTCAGCGTCTTCTTCAGCTCGTCCTTCGTCGGCTTCGTCCAGCGCCCGTCCTTCACGTCCGCCCAGCCTTTCCCGGCGCCCCCGGCGCCGCTCGTGCCGCCCGCGGCGGGCCCCGCCACCCCGGCGTGCCCCGCATCCTTGCCCCACAGCTCCTCGAGCCGCCTGTCCCGCCCGCACCCCGCGCGGTACGTCGTGTAGCGGACCGGGCTCTTCTTGTAGAAGTCCTGGTGGTAGTCCTCCGCGGGGTAGAAGGCCTCCAGCCGCACGATCTCGGTCGCGATCGGCTTCGGCAGCCGTCCCGAGGCGTCGAGCGCGCGCTTCGATTCCTCCGCCGCGCGCCTTTGTGCCTCGTCCTCGTAGAAGATCGCCGAGCGGTACTGGTTCCCCCGATCGCAGAACTGCCCTCCGCGGTCGGTCGGGTCCACGTTGTGCCAGAAGGCCTCGAGGAGCTGCCCGTAGCTCAGCCGCGCGGGGTCGTAGGCCACCTGCACCGACTCGGCGTGGCCGGTCGCCCCCTCGGACACCTGCTCGTACGTCGGGTTCCTGACTCGGCCGCCCGCGTAGCCCGAGACGACCGAGATGACGCCGGGGACCTTCTCCAGCGACGCCTCGACGCACCAGAAGCAGCCGCCGGCGAAGGTGGCACGGGCGAGCGTCGCCGGGGGCGGAGCGGCGCTGCCGGCGTCCCGCGAGGACGCGAGGAGCCACAACCCGCCGAGAGCGAGGCCGGTGGCGAAGACGCCGGTCCGAAGGGACATGGTGTGCAGGGGAACCTCCACTCCTGTAAACGTCGCCCAGGTTGCCCGCGTTCCGCAAGTCCCCCGCCGTGGCGCGTCAAATCTCGTGAAGCACGGGGCCCGGCGCCCCCGGCCATCGGGTACGATGGTCGGTAGCGGTTCTCCCGAAGGAGCATGGCAATGGACACGGCCTCGAACCACGGCCAGTCGAGCCACGGCCTGCGCGGCGACTACAGCCGGATGCGGCCCGACCACACGGTCGAGCAGGACCACGCGTCCCACACCGAGGCCGAGCACGACCGCTGGCGGCGGCTCTACCACCGGCAGATCGAGCTCGTGGACGGCCGCGCCTGCGACGAGTACGTCCGCGCCTTGCGCTCGCTCGAGTACGAGAGCGGCATCCCCCGCTTCGAGTCGGTGAACCGTGAGCTCGGCGCCGCCACCCGCTGGCAGCTGGTCGCGGTGCCGGGCCTCGTGCCCGACCTCGTCTTCTTCGAGCACCTCGCGAGCCGCCGCTTCCCCGTCACCCGCTGGATCCGGGAGGAGCAGGAATTCGACTACATCGTGGAGCCCGACGTCTTCCACGACTTCTTCGGCCACGTGCCGATGCTGTTCGACCCGGTGTTCGCCGACTACATGGAGGCGTACGGGAAGGGAGGACTGAAGGCGAAGGATCTCGGCGCCCTGCCGTGGCTGGCCCGGCTCTACTGGTACACCGTGGAGTTCGGCCTCATCCGGACCCCGGAGGGGCTCCGCAACTACGGTGCCGGCATCCTCTCCTCGCCGGGCGAGATCGACTACGCGGTGAGGAGTCCCCGGCCCCGCCGGGTGGCGTTCGACCTGCGGCGCATCATGCGCAGCTGCTACCGCATCGACGCCTACCAGGAGACGTACTTCGTCATCGAGAGCTTCCAGCAGCTGTTCGACGCGACGCGGCCGGACTTCACGCCGCTCTACCGCGAGCTCTCCAGCCTCGAGGACCTCGCGGCGGACGCCGCCCTCCCCGAGGACCGCCTCTTCCCGCCTGGCCCCTGACGAGGGGCCGCTGCCGATTCTGGCTTCCCGGTGCACGCCTTTCGTTCAGTCTGTGCTGCAAGTGGGCCTCCCGATACGGTTTTTCCTGTCGCCTGTGACTGCGCTCACATCCCTGCCCCGGGCACCGGCCCAAGCTTCGCCTGCGTCCCAGGAGGTTCCCAATGACACGGATCGAGAACCCGGGCAACGTCGGGCAGGCCGCGCAGCTGGCCCGCCAAACCCTCCTCACCGAGGCCCGGGCCGAGGAGCTGGCCCGCACCGCCGTCCGCCTCCTCGCGCCGGGCGCCCAGCGTGGGGACGGCGAGGTCCGGGCCCTGGCCAGGGAGGTCGCGGCCCTCCCGCCCAACCTCCAGGACCGTGTGCTGGGCTCGGTGCCGGGTCTCGACCTCGACGCGGCCCGTGCCGCCCTCGCGGGGTCCCTGGCTCGCGGCCAGTCGCCGCTCCCCTCGCGCGTCGCGCCTCAGGACCTCATGGAGCGCGCGTCGCTCGGCCGTTTCGAGGGCCCGGTCCAGTTCGAGTCCGCCCGCGACGGGGGCCTCGCTCCTGCGCAGTCCGACGGTGAGCGGGTCGCGCCCGGCGTGGTGGTCGCTCGGGACGACGCAGCCGCGGTCGGGGGCGGGCCCGCCGCGCCGCCGCGCTCCGTCCAGGCGGCCCCCCTCGACGAGCGTCAGCTCCTGGCTGACGCGCTGCAGCCTCGCCGGCCGGTCGCCTCGCCCGCGGCGTCCCTGGTTCAGGCCGCCCCGTCGCCGGTCGCGGTCCGCCCGACCACCGTGGAGGACGTGCTGCGGCCGGCACTGCGAGACCTGGCCCAGGAGGCCTCCCGGCTGGCGACCCTCGCCGAGCGGCTCCGTGGCGCGGCGACCATGGCGCCACTGCCCAGCGGCTTCGGCGCGCGTTATCAGGCGTTCGTCGCCGACCGCGCCCTGAGCCAGATCCACTCGGCGGCCGGGAAGCTGTCCGGCCTCGTCGCGGTCGGCTCGCGACTCGAGGGCGCCTCCGGTCCGGGCGCGGCGCTCGCGGACGCGGCGCGCGCGGTCGCCTCGCTGCAGGCCCGGGCCGCCGACGCGACACTGGCCCTGCAGAAGGCGGGAGCCCCGGGAACAGGCGCGCAGGCAGCCCTGCGCGAGGTGAGCGGCCTCGAGCGCGCGCTCGAAGCCGTCACCGCGGCCCTGGCCGTTGCCGGTGGGCGCACGGTCCTCGTCGGGCGCCTGCAGGCGGAGCCGACGCCCGGCGCCTCCGCCCCGCCCTCGGACCACCTCGCGGCGGGCCTGAGCCTCGAGGATCTCGCGCGCGTCGGCGTGGACCTCGGAACCGGTTCGGCGCTGCCCGCGATCGCGTGGATGGCGCCGGTCGTCGCCGCCGTGGTCGAAGCGGGCCGTCGCCTCGGCGTCCTCGGCCCCGGCGGTGTGGACAGCCGCCCCCTCGCGGCCTGGGCGCTCGGTGTCGATGCCGGGACCCCCGCCGGCCAGCCGGGCCGGCCGTTCACCGACCTCGCCCTTCTCGCGCTGCTCCGCCACGGCGGTGTCGCGCTCGAGCGGCTCGACCCGTCGCAGGTGCGCCTCGCCGCGCAGCTCGTGTCGGAAGCCGGTACCCTGCCCGAGCAGCTCGAGGAGCTCGCCCGCGTGCTCGACGCCTTCCAGGTCCTGGCACGCGTGGGGCTGCCCGCCCTGCCGCGCGAGCTGCTCGTCCGCGCGCTCGGCCCGCAGGCGGCCGCCCGCACGGGCGAGGCCGTGGAGGCGCTGCAGGGGCGGATGAAGGCGGCGTCGACCGCGTCGGCCGCGATCGCCGCCGGGGAGGAGGCCGCCGTCGTCAACGTTGCGCGCGGCGAGAAGACCACGGTCACCCCGCCGACCGCGTCCGCGGACTTCGGGTTCAGTATCGGCAACGTCTTCAAGAGCATCGGCAGCGTCTTCAAGGGCATTGGCAACGCCATCGGGGGGTTCTTCAAGGGGATCGGCGAGGGGCTGAAGTCGTTCTTCAACGCCTTCCTGCAGATCCTGCCGTTCATCCTGACCATCCTCAGCTTCATCCCGGTGACGGCTCCCTTCGCCATGGTCGCGAACGCGGCGCTGGCCGTGTACACCGCGATCAAGACGAAGAACCCGCTCGCCCTCGTCGGAGCGGTCGCGTCCTTCGTGGGGGCGGGAGCGGTCTTCGCCGCGAGCCGCGTCGTCGGTGCCGCCGCCACGACCCTCCAGAGGGTGGCCGACGTCGCCAATTCGGCCGCGCGCGTGATGAAGGGCATCGCCGCCGTCCGTGAGGGCGACATCGTGGGCGGCCTGTCCGCGATCGCCGGCGGGGTGGCGAGCGGGGCGGGCGCGGTGGCCGGCAACGCCGCGAGCGGCCTCTCCCGGGTGGCCAGCGGGCTCCAGGAGATCTCCGGCAAGATCGGCACCGCCTACCAGGTCTACCAGGCCGCGCGGCGCGGCGACTTCCTGGGAGCGGTCGGCCTCGGCGCCGGGCTCGCCGGCGACCTGGGCTTCGTCCGCCCCGAGGCGCGCGACGCGCTCGCCCAGGTCGCGGACGGGGCGCTGCGACTCCGCGGCGCCCAGGCCGCCCTCCGCTCCGGCGACTACGCCGAGGCGGCATCCATCGTCGGCCTGCTCGCCGCGGACCTCACCGAGGGTGAGGCGGGAGACCTCTTCGCCCAGGCGGGTGAGGCCCTCGGGAAGGTCGCGGTTGCTCAGAAGCTCATCGAGAGCAAGGACTACTTCGGCGGGGCCGCCGAGCTCACCGAGGCGGCCGCGGCGTACGTCGGGTCGGACGAGACGCGCCAGACCCTCGTCGACACCGCCGCGCTCCTGCGCCGGATCGGAGGCGCAGTCTCCGACGGCCTGCGAGGCGACTACGTGGCGGCGGCCGGCAGCCTCGCCGGCCTCGTCGGACCGGGGGTCCTCGACGGGGGTGCGCGCCTCGACGACCGCACGCTCGCGCAGCTGCAGACGGCCGCCGGGGTCTTCCAGCGGGCCGCCGGCATCTGGCCGGCGCTCGGCGGCGGCGACTTCCGGGCGGCGGAAGCCCTCGCGCGGGAGCTCTCGGCGCTGTTCGCCGACGATCCCGGCAACCAGTCGCGCTTCGGACAGGTGGTGGGCTTCCTGCACGAGGCGGCGTCGATCCAGGACCTCATGCGCCGCGGCGAGTACCCGGGAGCGGCCGCGCGCCTCGCCGGTCTCGCTCCGGGCTTCCTGCCCACCGGGGACGCACAGGGGGTCTTCGCGCGGATCGCGTCCACCATCGCCGACCAGGACGCCCTGCGCCGGGCGCTCAAGGCCGGCGACTACGCCATGGCGGCGGAGATCGCCGCCCGCATGTTCAAGAAGATCCAGGAGGAGAGCTCCCGCCAGACCTTCCAGCTCGGATCGGGCGCCCTCGACGAGATGGGGGCCATCTCCCGGGCCCTCGAAGGCGGCGACGCGCCGGCCGCGAGCCGCCTCGGCGGAGACCTGCTGCGCTGGCTCGAGCGCAACCACGCCAGCCTGGTCCCGGCCTACCCGGCCGCGAAGGGCCTCGAGCGCTCCCGGCCCGAGGAGATCCGGGCCGCGGTCTCGGGCCTCGCCCGCGACCTCGGCAAGACCACCGGCGAGGCCGTCCGCCAGGAGACGGCTCTGGCCAGCGCCGACGGGGCGCGGGAGGCGCTCCGACTGTGGACCTACGTCACGCAGGCCGGCCAGAACGCCAGCGGCCTCGCGCGCCGCCTCGGCGTCACCGCCGCCGGCCTCTTCGCGGCCAACCCGGGCGTGGCCGTGGCGGACCCGGTGCCCGCGGGCGTCACCCTCGTCGTGCCCGAAGCGGACCCGGGCCCGACCTACACCGTGGTGCGCGGCGACACGCTCGCCGCGATCGCCCGGCGACACGGGACCACGGTCGCCGAGCTCCAGCGGCTAAACCCCACGATCACGGACCCCAACCGCCTCGACGTCGGCCAGGTCCTGTTCCTGCCCGCTTCGACTGCCCGCCCGACACCGGGGCCCGCCCAACGCCCCGCCGGCCCTCCGGCACCGGAGCCTGGCCTGTGGGACCGGCTCACCCAGGGCTGGGACGCAGTGTGGGATGGCCTCTTCTCGCCGGCGACCGGGACGGCCCCGGCGACCGGCCCCGTGAGGCCCGCGGCGGACGGCACCCTGGCGCTGGGGGTGAACGACACGCACCGCGACGCGATCCTCCTCGCCTCCCAGCGGACCGGGATCGACGCGGCGGCGCTCGCCGCCCTCGTGAGCGCCGAGGCGGGCCGGGTCCAGGGCAAGAAGCTGCAGCAGATGACGGACGACGCGTTCTACGCCCGCCACCCCGAGCTCGGCCGGCGGCCGCTGGAGAAGACGGACACCGCGCTCGTGAAGGAGTGGCGCCAGATCCACGAGTCCATGAGGCAGGCCTGGGACCCGGCCGCCGTCAACTCGAAGTCCGGGGCCACGGGGCTGACCCAGTTCCTGAAGGGCACGTGGCTCGACCAGGCCCGCACGCCCGGCACCTACCTGAACCAGATCGCCAGGGAGAAGGGCTACGTCGACGAGAAGAACCGGGTGGTGGCAGGGATGAACGACGCGCTCCTCGGGCTGCGGACCGACCCGACGCTCTCGATCGTCGCCGCCGCCGAGTACGGCCAGGCCAACCTGAAAGTGCTCGACGCGAAGGGCCTCGTCCCCGCGACCGCCACCGACGACGAGAAGGCGAAGCTCATGTACCTCGCCCACCACGAGGGCTCGGTGGGGGCCATCGCGGTCCTGAACGAGACCCTCACCGACAAGCGGGCGACCGTCCTCCTCGCCGACAACGTCACCGAGAAGGACCGCGAGGACCTGGTGAAGGAGCACGGCTCCGAGGCCAAGGCCTACATCGCCTGGTTGAACGGCTACATCGACGATCACATCCAGCCCGACCGCTTCCGGAAGGCGGCGGAATGAGAGCGCTCGCCTTCACCGCTCTCCTCGCGGCTCTCGCGTGCGGCTCTCCGCCGGCCGCCGCCCCTCCGCCCTCCGCCTCCGCTCCGCCGGCGGCCGCGCCCGCCCCGTCGGCGGCCCGCACGGGCGGGCTCTACCTCGGCGAGGCGACGACCGCGCGGGGCTCCCTGGAGCCGGTCAAGGTCGAGAAGGCGCCGGGCCGCGCCTGCATCGAGCTCCGGCTGGCCGGCCAGGCCGTGGGCGAGGACTGCGAGAGCGAGTCGGCCTTCGTGCAGGCCGTTCACCCTCCGGACGGCCCCGCGCGTCTCGTCCTCGTGGGCCTGGCGCCGGGCGGGAACACGTGCCCCGAGTTCTACCGGGTCGTCGAGGTCCCGCTCGATGGCCCCGTCCGCGTGAGCGACCGCTTCGGCAACTGCAGCGAGCTCACCTCCGCCGCGTGGACGGACGAGGGCTGGCGGATCGAGATCCCGGCGTACCCGGGCGGCTCGTTCGTGCACCCGCGCGGGGCGGGTCAGTCCTGGCTCTACCGCGACGGGACGCTGGTCCCGGCGCCGCCGCCGGGGAGGCCGCGGCCGTAGGCTACTGGCCGGCCGGGCGCAGGCGGAACTTCGCCTCGCGGCCCCGGCTCGTGCGGAAGACGCCGTCGAGCCCGCCGTCGACGAGGGTGGCGCTCACCTGGGTGATGTGGTACGGCGGCCTGGGCGTCGCCTGGAGCTCGAGGAGCGTCTCGGCTCCGAGCCGCACGCGCCCCTTGAGTCCGTCCAGGGCGGGCGGCGCCCAGCGGATGCCCGGGCCCCTCACCTCGTACACGAACGCGCGGGCGTCGACCGCCACGCCGTCCTGCGAGAGCTCGAGGCGCAGGTCGAGCTGGGTCTGCTGAGGCTGGTCGCTGAAGACGTTCTCGAGCTGGCCCTCCCACGCCCCGCCCACGTCGCCGTAGTCCGAGGGCGCCTCGATGATCGCGCCCTCGAAGGCCGCGCGCTCGGCGGGGGCCAGCGTCTCGAGATCCTCCTCGGTCGGGCAGCCCTGGCCGCCCCCGTCCAGGTTGAGCTGGTGGAGCCGCTGGATCACCGGCTGCAGGCGGGCGCCCGAGGGGAGCAGCCGTGGCGCCTGCTTCTTCTCGAACACGTTCAGCATCTCGTTCAGCACGACCGCGTTCCAGTAGGGGATGAGCTCCAGCCGCGCGAGCGACGACGCGCTGCTGCGGACGTGGGCGGAGACGGCCGGGCCCCACCGCCCGACCTCACGCGTCGTGCCCTTCGCCACGGCCAGGATCCGCGCCTCGCGCCTCCCCCCCCTCACCTCGAAGTGGGCGGCGGTATCGGTGCCCGCCGCGGCGAAGGTCTCGCCCAGGACGGCGAGCGCCCGCTGGATGGCCGGCGGCGGGCTTCCGCCCGGGCCCGCCGGCCCTCCATCGACGAGCGCGGCGGGGCCGAGCGGGTGCCGCAGCGCCCAGACCCCGGGCGCGACCGACTGCGCCGTGAAGGCCAGGCTCATGCACGGCGCCGCGCGAGGCCTCACGCGCATCGTGGCGGGCTCCGCCGACCATTCGGCCACCCTCACCTCGACAGGGACGCTCAGCGGCGCGGAGCGCGTCACCACGGGAACGCGGACCCGGATCGCCGTCAGCTGCGCCTCGACCACCGTGGCCGGCCTGTCGCCGAAGCGGACGGACACCCGTCCCGCCTGGCTCGAGAAGCCCGAGCCGCGGAGCGTCACGACCGCCCCGACCTCCGCCTCGGCGGGCTCGATCCCGGTCACCTTGGGCGTGGTCTCGTAGTGCAGGCTCTGCCGCACGAGCACGATGCCGCGACGCTCGACCTGGAGCACCACCGGACGCACGCCAGCCTCGGCGGCGGGCAGCCGCGGCGCGGTGAAGACGATCTGGCCACGCTGCATCTCCTCGATGACGGCCTCCAGGCCGTCGACGGTGATCTTGAGCGCCGAGGAGGGGGTCACCTCGCTGCCCCGCAGGGCGACGCGCCCGTCGGCACGGATCCGGACCGGCTCGACCTGGACCGACTGCCAGGGCTTCTGCAGCGCCTCGGGAGCGTAGCGGAACACCAGGACCGCCACGAGAGCGAGGGCGGCCATGCCGAGCGCCGCCGGCCCGACCCGTCCGCCCAGACGCCGCACGAAGCCGGCCGCCTGGGCGACCGGCTCGACGACGAAGGGCTCGGGGGCGGAGGGTCCGGCCTCTGGAGCGCGCTCGGGCTCCAACTCCGGCTGGGCCTCTTCCACGGCAGCCTGGACCGCGCCTTCGGTCGCGGCCGAGAGGCTGCCGGGCACGAGCGTGGGCGCTTCGACGAGCGCGGCGGGCGCCGGAGGGAGACTCGTTGGCCGGGCCGGCGCCTCGGCGAGGGCGTCCAGCAGCCGCGCCCCCGGGTCCTCGAAGCGGAGCAGGAGCGGCGTCGGGTTGGTGGACTGGCCGAGGCGAACGACGTTCCCGTCACGCAGGGCGACGACGCCCTGCACCGGGCGGCCGTCCACCCAGGTCCCGTTCGGGGAGCCGAGGTCCTCGAGGTAGACCCCGGCGGCCTCGCAGAAGACCCGCGCGTGCTGGCGCGAGACCGATCGCTCGGCGAGGAGGATCGGCGAGTCCGCGTGGCGCCCGAGGATCCACTCCCCGTCGATCGGGACCTCGCGGACGTCGAGGACGCGGTCGCCCTGGAGCAGCACGAGACGCGGGCGGAGGCTGCCGCTCATGCCAGCAGCACCAGCAGCAGGAGGGCGAGCCCTCCCAGGACGGCGACGAGGCCGATCCCCCGGAAGACGAGGGACAGCAGGAGGTAGCGGCTCGCCCCCGAGAACCGACCGGACAGTCCGAGGAGGCCTGCCCCCGAGGAGCGGGCGGCCGGGCCGCGATCCCCCGCGGGCGCGCCGGCGCAGCCGTTCCGGCTCCCGCGTCGCCTGAAGGGCCTCCGGCAACGAGAGCGGTCGCAGGGGAATGGCGGTCGTCGCGTCGCTCCTCTCACTCACCACCGTCGCGTCCGGCCGGGGGCCCGGCGGCGCCGGCGGCGCGATCACGGCGGGCAGGGGCACGCGGGGGGTGGATGCGGCCACGGGCGGGGGGGTCGAGGTCGCGAGGATCGGTGGCGGGGGCAGCGGGGGCGCGAGGCGCGGAGTGGCCGACGCCGGGATGCGGATCTCGTGGTACGTCGGCTCCGGGGCGCGCGCCGGGACCTCGGCGACCCGTGCGCGGATCGCGATCTTCTCGATCTGGACGACGTCCCCGGGGCCGAGCACGCGCGGGGCGAGCGGCGCCAACGCTTCCCCGTTGACCAGCACCCCGTTCGTGCTGCCGAGGTCCTCCACGAGCACGGTGCCCGCCCTCGCCTGGAACCGGGCGTGGCGCGCGGAGACGAACGAGTACGGCAGCACGACGTCGCAGTCCTCGCGCCGGCCGACGAAGGCGGTGTCGGCCGCGACCACCTGGGTGCGCGCCGGGGCGCCCCGCTCCTCGATGATCAGCTCCAGCGGCATCTCATCCTCACTCGGCCGGGGCGGAGGCCGGCAGCGGGCCCGCCGTCCAGGGTATCTGCCCCACCGGCTGTACCCGGATGTCGGAGGGCAGCTCCTGGAAGGACAGCACGGGCACGTCCGGGTACTCGAGGGCGAGCAGGCGCTTGACGAAGTAGCGCACCTCCATCTGGGCGAGGACGAGCGGCCTCGTCGTGGCGAGGTCCACCCGGGCGAACGCGCGGCGGAACGACTCCATGACCGCCTGGCTCGCCTCCGGGTCGAGCGAGAGCTTGCTGCCGGAGGCGGTCTGCCGGATGCCGCCCCGGATGGTGTGCTCGAGGGCGGGGTCGAGGAGGTAGACGGGCAGCACCGCCTCCCCGTTCCCGAAGCGGTGGGCGATGTAGCGCTTGAGGTTCATCCGGACGTACTCGGTCAGGAACACGGGGTCGGTCTCGTACGGCGCCCACTCGGCGAGCGCCTCGAGGATCGCCTTCATGTTCTTGATCGAGATCTCCTCTCGCATCAGGCGGCGGAGGATGTCGGTGAGGCGCTGCACGCTCAGGAGCTTGGGCACCACCGTCTTGACCAGGGCCCCGAACCCCTGCTCGTCCATGGCGTCGAGGAAGTTCTGCACCTCCTGGATGCCGAGCAGCTCCTCCGCGTGGCGCTTGACCACCCGCGAGAGGTGGAGGGCGATGAACTCGTCGGGCGGCAGCAGCGAGCGGACCTCGGCCGCCGCGCCGCGCGCCGCGTCGTCGGCGATCCACACGCCGGGCCGCCCGGTGAGCGGGTGCGCCCCCGGCGGGCCGTCGAGGCCGAGCGCGCGGACCACCTCGGGCTCGCCGGCGAAGACCCGGTCCGCCCACGCCTCGCCGGTCGCCACCGGGACCTCGTGCACGTAGATGGCGTACTGGCTGTCGGTGAGCTGCCCCGCGTCGCCCCGGATGCGCACCCCGGGGAGCACGAGGCCGATGTCCTGGAAGAGCCAGTACCGCATCTGGGGCAGCAGCTCGTTCGTGAAGCGCTCGCCCCGCTGCCCGACGTCGAGCCAGGGGGTGAGGGCCGGGCTCGCCTCCACGATGACCGGCACCGCCACCGGCAGGTGGAGCTCCGGGGAGCCGGGGGCGGGCAGCTCCGGGCGGCGCTGGACGATCTGCGCCGACCGCGCCTCCTCGCGCTCCTTCGCGCGACGGGTCCTTATGAGGCTCCAGGACGTGGCCCCCGCCACCCCGCCGAGGAGCAGGAAGGGGATGGTCGGCATCCCGGGAACGAGGGCCATGGCCCCCATGAGCGCGGCCGCGATGCCGATCGCGGTGGGCTGCGAGAGCAGCTGCGCCCCGAGGTCGCGGCCGAGGCTCGTGCCCTCCTCGCTGCTCGCCACCCGGGTGATGAGGATGGCGGCGGCGGTGGTGATGATCAGGGAGGGGATCTGCGCCACGAGGCCCTCGCCGATGGTCAGGATCGAGTAGCGTCGCACCGCGTGCTCGACGGTGAACCCCTTCATCCAGACCCCGATGATGAGCCCGGCCACGAGGTTGATCGCCGAGATCAGGATGCCGGCGATCGCGTCGCCCTTCACGAACTTCATGGCGCCGTCCATCGCGCCGTGGAACTGCGCCTCCTTCTCGAGGAGCCGCCGCCGCCGCTTGGCGTCGTTCGCGTCGACGAGCCCCGCCCGCAGGTCGGCGTCGATCGACATCTGCTTGCCGGGCATGGCGTCGAGGGTGAAGCGCGCCGCGACCTCCGAGACCCGCTCCGCCCCCTTCGCCACCACCACCAGCTGCAGGATGGTGATGATCAGGAAGATCACCAGCCCCACCACCAGGTTCCCCTTCACCACGAAGCTGCCGAAGGCGTGGATGACCTCGCCCGCGTCGGCGTTGAGGAGGATGAGGCGGGTGGCGGACACCTCGAGCGAGATGCGGAAGAGGGTGGCGAGGAGCAGGATGGTGGGGAAGGCGGCGAGGGAGAGCGCGTCGGGCACGTAGAGGCAGATCATGAGCACCGCGATCGCCATCGCCATGTTCGCGGTGAGCAGCAGGTCGAGGAGGAAGGTCGGGATGGGGATGATCATGATCGCGATGGCGGTGATCACGAGCGCCGCCAGCAGGATCTCGCTGTAGCGTCCCAGCACCACGTGCAGCTCGCCCTGGCGCAGCCGCCCCAGCACCTCTCCCGCCCGGTCCCGGATCCCGTCCATCAGCGCACTCCCTCCCTCGCCGCATCCCGGCGCACCTGGCTCGCGAAGAGGAGCACCTCGGCCACCGCCTCGTAGAGCTCGCGGGGCACGTAGCGCCCGGGGTCGACGGCGAAGAGCGCGTGGGCGAGCGGCTCGTCGCGAACGACCGGCACCTCGTGGCGCTCGGCGACCTTCCTCATCATCTTCGCCACCGCTCCCCCGCCCTTCGCGGTGACCCGCGGCGCCGCCATGCGGTCGCGGTCGTAGCGGACGGCCACCGCGAGATGGGTCGGGTTCACCACCACCGCGCTCGCCGAGCGCACCTCCACCACGATCTGCTGGGTGGCGAGCTCCTGGTGCAGCGCCCGGCGCTGGGAGCGGATGATCGGGTCGCCCTCCTGCTCCTTGTACTCCTGCCGGACCTCCTCGCGGGTCATCATGAGGCCCTTCATCCAGCGCCGGCGCTGGAGCGCGTAGTCGGCGGCGGCCAGGAGAGCGAGGGCGAGGCCCGCCCGCAGCGCGAACGAGCGCAGCATCTCCCCGAGCACGGTCCCCACGTCGCCCGCGCGGGCCGCGTGGAGGGCCACGACCGCCGGGAAGGCGGCGGAGACCACCCACCAGCCGATCACGAGGACGACCACGATCTTCAGCACGGTGCGGACGAGGTCGACCACCCCTGCAGCGAGAAGATCCGGCGGAGCGCCGTCCCCGGGTTGAGGCGGGCGAGCTCGGGGGCGAGGCGGCTCGGCGCGACGTGGAACCCGGCCTGGGCGACCGCGAGGCCGAGGCCCCCGACCAGGAGCGCCCCGAGGACGGGGGCGAGGATCCGCAGCGCGGCGAGGGCGGACCGCCGCAGCGGCTCCTGCCAGGCGCCCGCCACGTTCGCGTCGACGGTGGAGAACCCGGCGGTCGCGCCGGAGAGGAGCCCCTGGAACTCGTACGCGAAGCGGGGCAGGGTGAAGGCGAGGGCGAGGGCACCGGCGAGGAAGCCGGCGGCGGCCGTCGCCTCGGGGCTGAACGCGATCTGCCCCCGCCGCCGCGCCTCGCGCAGCCGCCTCGGGGTGGGGGGCTCGCTCTTCTCAGCCATGGAGCCAGCCGAGGAGCCAGGCGTGGAAGCCGGCGAAAGCCTCCCGCGTCGGGCCGGGGAGGGCGTAGAGGGAGAGGGCCACGACCAGGACGCCGACCGCGGGCTTGAGGCCGAGGCCGAGGAAGAAGACCTCCATCTGCGGAGCCACGCGGTTGGCGAGGCCGAGCACGACGTCGGCGAAGAGCAGCACCACGACCGCGGGCGCCGCGACCTTGAGCATCACCCCGAAGCAGGTCACGGTCATGGCGAGGAACGACTCGTTCACGAGGGCGGCTCCCGGCATCGCGCCGGTGGGGGGAAGACGCGGTAGCTGTCGAGGACCGCGGAGAGGAAGAAGAGGTGGCCGCCGGCCAGCAGGTAGAGGACCACGAAGAGCTGGAAGTAGAAGTCGCCCATCGGGGAGGCCTGCATCTGCAGCTGGGGCACGAGGAGGTTGGCGGTGAGCGCCCCCCGGGCGCTGTCCACGAAGTCCCCGGCCATGGTGGCGGCGAAGAAGACGAGGCTCGAGCCGAGCCCGATCAGGAGCCCGATCGCCAGCTCGTGCACCGCGGCCATCCACCAGCCGAGCGGGCTGAGCGCGAGCGGGACCGGCATCTGCCCGCTGAGCCACGGGAGGCAGAACCAGGCCATCACCATGGCGAGGCCGATCTTCACCGGCCCCGGCACGAGGCGCCCCCCGAGGAAGGGGCAGAGGAGGACGATCGCCACCCAGCGCAGGAGGAGGAGGGCGAAGAGACCCGCCGCGTCGGTCGCTCCGTGTCTCACCCCCCACGGCTCGCGCACCGCGGCGAAGGCCGCCTCGAGCCGGGAGGCCTCGGGCAGCGTGGCGGCGAGCGCGCAGAGGGTCAGTGCACCCAGTTCGGGAACTCCGTGAAGATCTTCTGGGCGAAGCGCGCGACCTGCTCGGCCATCCAGTAGCCGAGGAGGAAGAGGGCGGCGAACACCGCGCCGATTCGTCCCAGCACCCCGACCGTCTGCTCCTGGACCTGGGTGAGGGCCTGCACGATGGCCACCGCGAGCCCCACCACCAGCGCGGCGAGGAGCGGCGGCGCCGACACCGCCGCCGTCACCAGCAACGCCTCGCGCGCCGCGCCCAGGAAGGTCGACTCCATGAAGGGCCTCCTACAGGTACCCCTGCACCAGCCCCCGCACGAGGAGGCTCCACCCGTCCACCAGCACGAAGAGCAGCAGCTTGAAGGGCATCGAGATCGTGATCGGCGAGAGCATGTGCATCCCCATGGCGAGCAGGATGTTCGAGATCACGAGGTCGATCACGAGGAAGGGCAGGAAGATCAGGAAGCCGATCATGAAGGCCTCGCTGAGCTCGCTCACCGTGAAGGCGGGGATGAGCACCAGCAGGTCGTCGTCCTTCACCGTGTCCTTCCAGTCCGGCGGCCCCATGCGCAGAGCCATCTGGTGGAACGCCGCGCGCTCCCGCGCGTGCGCGTGGCGCACCAGGAAGCCCCGCAGGGGATCGCGCGCCTGGTCCACCGCGCGCAGGATCGTCTGGGCCCCCCCGGGGGAGACGACGTCCTGGCCCGAGGGTTGCTGCAGCATCGGCTCGATCGCCTTGTAGACCTGGCTCCCGACCGGGGACATGACGTAGATCGTCATCACCATGGCGAGGCCCATGGTGACCGCCGGGGGCGGGACCTGCTGCAGGCCGAGGGCGCTGCGCAGGATCGAGAAGACGACCGAGAACTTCACGAAGGACGTCGACATCATGAGCAGGAAGGGCCCGAGCGCGAGCAGGCTGAGCATGATCAGCGTGCTCAGTGGGTTTCCGGCCCAGGACGCGGGCGCGGCGAGCAGGACGGCGCCGCTCACGCGGCACCTCCCCTCTCGCCCGTCGCGCCCGCAGGTTCCCGGTCCTCTTCCTCCCGGGCGAGGAGGCGCACTCCCTCCGGGGAGGACCCCAGCAGCAGGCGGCTCCGGCCCCAGCGGACGACGTACAGGCGGTTTCGGTGGTCCAGGGGGCAGTACTCCTCGACGCGGATCTGGCGCGGCCGATCGCCGCCGCGGGCCCGGAGGAGCCACGGCACCGCGAAGCGCAGCGTCACCACGGCCAGGGCGAGGACGGCGGCGAGGGCCAGAAGCCCCCGGACGAGCAGCCACAGGTCCTGGCTGGTGTCCACGCCGCTCCTCAGCCCTGCGTCGGGCTCGCGAGGGCGGGTGCGAGGATGCGGAGGATCTCGATGCCGAGCCGTCCCTCGACGACGACGACCCGGCCCTCCGCGATCACGCGCCTCTGCAGCCCGGTCTCCATCACGAGCCGGACGGGATCCCCCGGGCCCTGGCGCAGGGACAGCACCTCGCCCACGCACCAGCGCTCGAGGTCGGCCAGGGTCGCCGGGAAGCGGTCGAGCTCCACCGAGACCTGGACCTCGAGGTCCTCGACGGGCAGGGCTGCCGGGACGGGGTTCTCGTCGGCCACGAGCCACTCTCCTCCCGCAGCGCGGAACCAAGGCTGCTCGATGCGGAATCTAGCACCCGCCACCGAGCGCATCAAACGCCCGCCGCACCAGAAGCTTCCCACGCGCAGGTAGGCGGCGCCGAGGTCTGCGTCGCCCGCCGCGGCCCAGGCCTCCGGCCACCAGAAATCGGGCAGGAGCGCATCACCCGGCTCGACACCGGCCCACTCGGCGAGACGCAGGCGGACCCACCCGAGCGAGACCCGGGCCGGGAAGAGGAGGTCCTTCGGCAGCGGGCGGCGCGGCGCACGGGCGGCGTCCACGGGGACGAGGAGCCGCGTGGCCGCGGAGACACCGCCCCCGGTGATCCAGGCCTCGGTTTCCAGCCACGCGTCGGGGTGACCGGCCGCCTCGGCCACCTCGTCGGGACGCAGCCAACCCCCGGCCTCCAAGGGCTCCCCGACCGCCTCGGCGAGTCTGCTCGCCAGGCGCGAGACGGCGAACTGGGCGGCCCCCTCCTCGAGCGGGCCCGGCTCGGTGGCCGGCGCCGGCTCCGCCAGGGGCGTCCAGAAGGCCCTCAGCCAGGGCGTCGACAGCCTCACGAACGCGGCGTGCCCGCCCCACCTGACCTCCACCCACCGCTCGGAGGCGGCGGCACCCGCGAGGGGATCCGTGCGACGCAGGCGCAGGGTTGTCGCGCGGACCTCGAGGTCCGGGGACCCGCGAGGGTGCTCGTCGACCGAGATCACCCGCAGCGCGCAGGGCCCGATCTCGACGCGGTCGCCCGTGCGCAGCAGGGCGCGCACGAGCGGCGCCAGCCCCTCGCCGTTCAGCCGGGTGCCGTTCGTGCTCCGCAGGTCCACGAGGGCGGCGAGACCCGCCTCGGCCTCGATCCGGGCGTGCTCGGCCGACACCCCGGCGTCGTCGAGACACAGCGCGCAGGCCTGGTCGCGCCCGATCCCGGCGGGGAAGCGGTCGAGCTCCACCTCCCGGGGCGGGCCGGGACCGTCGACGGCGAGGCGGACCACGGTGCGGGTGGCGGCGGCGCCGAAGGGCCAGATCCCGTCGAGTGCGGCGGGGAGCGCCTGGCCGACGCGACGGCCCTGCTCGCGCAGACGCTCCGCGAGCGGGCCCGCTCGCCGGCGCCACTCCACGTCCTCGGCGGTGAGCCGGGGAAGCAGCGCCTCCCAGGACCCCGCGGCGGCGGCGCTCATGTTTCCTCGCTCCCCCGTTCTTCCTCGGCGGTCGGGTCGTTCCCCGGCTGGTGGTGTCGGCGGCCGTCGTGCTCCGCCTGCCGCCGCGACTCGTCCGCAGCGCCGGCCTGGGACCCGGGCTCGACACGAACCGTGGCTCCCTCGGGATCGCGCACGACGATCTCCCGGATCTCGAGCCCTCGAGCCTCGAGGCGCGCGACGAGATCGGTGAGGCCACCCTCGAGGAGCCGCGCGAGCTCGGCGGTCTGCGCCTCGAAACGGACCGCGATCGCCCCGTCCGCCCCTCGCTGCACCAGCAGGCCGGCCTGGCCGAGGGTCGCGAGGTCGAGGCCGAACCGCGCCTCCGCGACTCCCTCCGGCCCGAGCTGCAGCTCCACCGCCCTCACGATGCGGGCGCCGATCTGCTCGACGAGTGCCACCATTTCCGCGGCCCGGACGCCGGTCGAGGCGCTCGCCTCGGGTCGCACCGCGATGAGGCCCACGGGCAAGGCGATGTCGCCCGGCAGGGCCCGCCACTCCGAGGGCTCCTGGCGCGTCGCGCCCTTCTCCTGCTGGCTTCCCTCTCCTCCGTCGCGCTGCCCTCTCCGCTCCTGGCGGCCGGGGACGCCCTCGGGCGCCCGCGACGGCCGCTCACCGACGGCCTGTCCCTCGCGCCGGGCGCGTCCGGGCTCGGGGGCCGGCTGCCGGCGCTCGAGAACGCGGTCGAACTCCCCGGACCGGGGTGTGGATCGGGCGTCGTCCGCGGGGGCCTTCGACGGGGCGGGGGCGTCGCCGACGGGTCGGGTGGGCTCGCTCATGACTCCTCCGTGGCGCGCTCGAGCGCGTCGACGCGGGCCGCCGCGTGGCGGGCCTGCACCACCTCGTCCGTGAGGCGTTCCTCGCGACGGATCGTCTCGCGCCGCTCGTCCGCGAGCCAGCTCTCGTGGTGCTTCTCCACCACCTCGAGATCCGCGTCGGCGGCACGGAGGCGCGCGCGCGCGGCCGCGACCGCCTCCTCCGCGCGGGCCGCGGCTTCCTGCCGCTCGCGGAGCCGGCGCGACGCCGCCGCGAGGGCGTCCTCGCGGTGGCGGAGCCCCTCGGTCCGGCGGGCCACCTCGGCCACCTGCAGCTGGCCCCTGTCGTCGGGCTCGTAGAGCCGCCTTCGGAGCTGCTCGCACCGCTCGGCGAGCGAGTCGCGCTCGGCCTGCGCCGCGCGGCGACGCCGCTCCTCCTCGTCGGCGGCGCGCAGCGCCGCGGCGAGGTCGCGCCGGGCCTCCTCGACGAGGGCCCGGCGCTGCTGGAGGGCGGCACGGAGCGGGTAGCGGGCCGGGATCACGCGGCGCCTCCGGCGCGGGCGAGCCGGGCGAGGGTCTCCTCGAAGGCACAGGGCTCGTGGGTCCCCTGGCGCAGGAAGGCCTCGATCCCGGTCCAGCGGTCGAGCGCCTCGTCGACCCGCGCGTCGGTGCCGCGCTTGTAGGCGCCGAGGAGCACGAGGTCGCGGTGGCGCTCGTAGGTCGCCACCAGCTCGCGCACCTTCTGGGCCGCGCGCTGGTGGGCCGCCGACGCCACCGCGGGCATGACGCGGCTCGCGCTGCGCAGCACGTCGATCGCGGGGTAGTGGCCGCGCGCGGCCAGGTCGCGGGAGAGGATCACGTGGCCGTCGAGGATCGAGCGGACCTCGTCGGCCACCGGCTCGGTCAGGTCGTCGCCCTCCACGAGGACCGTGTAGAAGGCGGTGATCGAGCCCTGCTCGGCGTTGCCCGAGCGCTCGAGCAGCCGCGGCAGCGTCGCGAACACCGAGGGCGGGAAGCCGGCGCGGGCCGGCGGCTCCCCCACCGCGAGCCCCACCTCGCGCTGCGCGCGGGCGAAGCGGGTGACCGAGTCCATGATCAGGAGCACCCGCTGGCCCCGGTCGCGGAAGTACTCCGCGATCGCGGTCGCCACGTAGGCCGACTTGAGGCGGACGAGCGAGGGCTGGTCGGACGTGGCCACCACCACCACCGAGCGGCGCAGGCCCTCGGTCCCCAGGCTCTCCTCGATGAAGTCGCGCACCTCGCGCCCTCGCTCGCCGACGAGGGCGATCACGTTCACGTCCGCGGCGGTGCTGCGGGCCAGCATGCCGAGGAGCGTCGACTTGCCGCCCCCGGCCGCCGCGAAGATCCCGAGCCGCTGGCCCTCGCCCACCGTGAGGAGGCCGTCGAGAGCGCGCACACCCACCGGCAGGGCGCAGAGCACGCGGCGACGCCTCATCGGGTCGGGGGGGGCCGCGTGGATCGGGTACTCGGCCAGGTCCCGGAGGTCGAGCGGGCCTCGGCCGTCCGCGGGCCTCCCGAGCCCGTCCAGGACGCGCCCGAGCAGGCCGCGCCCCACGCGCACGGTCATGCCGTGGCCGGTGGGCCGGACCTCGCTGTCCGGCCCCAGCCCGGCGAGGTCGCCGAGGGCCATGAGGTACGACAGGTCGGCCCGGAAGCCGACCACCTCGGCGCGCACCGGGGTGTCCCGCAGGGGCGTCGAGATGAAGCAGAGCTCGCCGATGCGCACGCCGGGGACCCGCGCCTTGATCACGAGCCCCGTCACCTCCACCACGCGCCCCCGGACGCCCATGGGAACGACGTCGTCGAGCTGCTCGACGAAGGGCGTGAGGTCGAAGCCGGCCTCGGTCACGGCGCGTCGCTTCCGCCGCCGAGCAGGTGCCGCTCGATGACGCGGATCTGCGTCTCGATCGTGGCGTCGACGGTCCCGTGCTCGCTCTCGATGCGGCACCCGCCGCGGTCGAGGCTCTCGTCGGGAACGATGGCGAGGGTCGCGACGGCCGGGAAGTGATCGAGCCAGTGCGCCCGCCGCTGCTCGAGGAGGGGGCGGTCGGCCGGGTGCACGCGCAGGACCACCCGCAGCTGCTGCTGGGACTGCAGCGAGCGGAGGGCCTCGTCGATCATGGGCAGCATCGACTCGGGGGCCACGTCCACGCGCTGGCGCAGGATCTTCTCCGCCACCCGCAGGGCGAGGCGCAGCACCTCCTCGCGCGCGCGCTCCATGGCCCCGCGGACGCCGTCCTGGGCGGCGCGCGTCGCCGCCGTCCACTGCGCGGCCCCGTGCTCGTAGCCCCGCTCGAAGCCCTCGCGCACGGCCTGCGTCCCGCTCGCTCTCCGCGGCCGCCAGCACCGCCGCCGCGCGGGCCTCGGCTTCGTCGAGGAGGCGCCGGGCCTCGGCCGACGCCGCGATCACCTCGCGCGGCAGGATCTTCGGCGTGGAGCCGGCCGGGTCGTTCTTCTTGACGAGCGGGCTCATGCCGCGTCCCCTTCCGCGAGCGCTTCGAGATCGCGCCGCCACCGGTCGAGGTCCCCCTCGACGGGCCGGGCCAGCCAGGCCGGCTGGAGGTCGAGCTGCCGGAGCAGCCACTCGCCCCACGCCCGGGGAAGACGGAAGACGAGCCGCCGCAGCCCGGCCTCCTGCCCGCCCTGCACCCCGGCCCGGGCCCAGTCGGCGAGGGCGAGCCGGAAGATGCGGGCCTCCGCGCTCGGCGCCTCGCCCTCCAGGGCCAGGAGAACCTCCGGCCAGAAGGGGTCGTCGCTCCAGGCACGCGCCGAGGCGACCGCGGTCGCCTCGGCCTGGCAGGCCTCGGGCAGCTGCCAGAGCCAGCGCTGTGCCTCGTCCCGGGGCAGGCGGCGCACGGCCGACACGAAGCCCCGCGTGCCGTGGCGGGCCAGGAGGCGGGCGAGCTCGCGGTGATCGTGCTCCCAGAGCGAGCCCGGGAGGAGCGCCGCCCGCTCCCAGGGGGGGAGCTCGGGGTAGTGAAGGCGGCGCCGCGCGTCGCCTTCGAACCACTCCGCCCACCACCGTGGCGGCGCCGCCGGGGCCTCGTCCCCGCCCATCTCGGAGCGCAGCGGCGGCGGCAGGCAGGCGAGGGCCCACGCCCGCCAGATCGGGGGGAAGCCGGCGAGGAGCGCCTCGATCCAGTCGGCGTGCAGCGCGCTCCAGGGCAGCCGCGCCGACCGCTCATGCAGCACGGTGAGGAGCGAGGTGCGCGAACCCCGGGGCATCTCGTGCAGCTGGGCGGCCACGTGGCGGGCGGCGGCGTCCGCCTCGAGGTCCGGCGCGCCGAAGGGGTAGCGCGACGGGCGTTCGCCGGCCGAGTAGGCCGCGTACCAGAACGAGACCCGGGCCGAGGCGCTCAGCACGGCGCCCTCAGGCGGACCGGGGCGGCTTCTGGACGGCGCGCGACGGCTGGGCGGAGCGGAGCTCCTCGCGCAGCTCCTCGATGACACGCCCGTTCCAGTAGAGCACGCCGCCGAGGCCAACCACCAGCAGGACGACCAGGGCGGTCAGGAGCTTGAGGGCGAAGACCGACGGGGCGGCGACGATCAGGGGTCCGAAGGCCACGAAGTCGTAGGCCTGCTGGCCCCGGAGGAGCCCGATCGGCTTCATCACCACGCTCACGCTCTCCGGCTTCAGGTCGTTCACCCCGTTCGCCACGAGCTTCTGCACCTCGTCGCCGCGCAGCGGCGCCTGCCCGGAGGCGTCGGGCAGGAACTCGAGCATCACCGAGGCCTTGGCCTCGCGCGGGGCCTGGCCCGAGAGGTCGGGCTCGGGCACGGCCACGTGGACCCGGGCGGAGACGACCCCCGCGACCGACTCGAGGGTGTGGGCGATCTCGCCCTGCAGCGCCTCCAGGAAGAGCGCACGCTCCTCGAGCGGCGCCACCACGAGCTTCTTCTGGCCGAAGACGTCCTGGAAGCGGCGGGCCGGGCTCCCGGGGACGCGGTACCAGCGCAGCACGCTCCACACGCGCACCGCGTCCTTGCGCGGGACGAGCACCTTCCAGGTGGCCGACTCGGCGTTGTCGAGCTCCTTGGCCGCGGGAATGCCCTGGTCCTGGAGCACGGCGATCGCGCGGTTGGCGTCGGCCTCCGGCAGCCCGTGCAGGACCGCGGTCTGGCAGGCGGCGCCGACGAGAACGGCGACGAGGGCGGCGGCGAGCAGGCTCCCCCTGGGGCGGCGGGCGTCCATCTCCCGCCTCAAGCCTGCTGGTGCATCAGGGTCCGCACGCCGGACACGGCTTCCGCCACGACCCGGGTGGTGACCTCGATGCGCAGCGTGATCTCGCCCATCTCCGCCTGGACGGCGAGGAGCTCCTGCGGCCGGTAGGTCCGGCCGCTCTGGAGCTGGTCGACGAGCTCCCGCAGGCGCGTCGCCCCCTGCTCGATCTCGCGCCCGAGCTGCTCGATGCCGCCGGGCGCCTTCGCGACCGTTTCCTTTTCCTGTCGCAGCCGCGCCGCGGCTTCGGCCGCCGGCGCCTGAAGGTGCGGGGCCGGGACCTCGGGCGGGATCAGCCGGATCTTCGTGCCGCCCATCTCGCCGATGACCTCGCCGAAGGGCCGGCCGGCGGACTCCGTGTCGGGCGCCGCACTGGCCGGCGTCGCGGGGACGCCCACTGCCTCGGGACGAAGCACGTCCATGTCCACCCCCTCGTCGGGCCTCAGCCGGACCGCTGGAAGAGACCGCGGTCGAGCTGCCCCAACAGCTGGCCGGCGAAGGCGGCGGCCGCCGGGTGGCGGCCGGCGCGCGCGACCGGCTCCAGCGTCTGCCGGGCGTCGGCCCAGCGCCGCTGCGCGATCTGGGCCTCGCCCAGGAAAGCCTGGGTCAGGTCGTCGTCCGGGTGGCCCGCGAGGACCTCGCGGTACTGCCGCTCGGCCTCCGCGTAGCCGCCCTGGGCGAAGCGGACCATGCCCAGGCACAGGCCCGGTGCCACCTCCTGCGGGCGCAGCGCCCGGGCGCCCCGCAGCAGGGCCTCCGCCTCGCCGAGGCGTCCTTCCTGCAGGCACAGATAGCCCAGCTCGAGCAGCAGCCGGGCGAGCCCGTCGTCTCCACCTTCCGCCATGCCAGAGATCCCGCCCCTCGCGACCGGGGCGCTAGCGGAAGTTGCGGACGGCGTTGAGCGCGGCGTCGGAGCGGGCCTTCATGATGTTCGAGATCGCGCTGTAGGCCTGCTGCTCCTCCATCATCGCCCGCTGCAGCTTCAGGTAGTAGACCATGTCGTGAGAGCCCGCCACCTGGTCGTCCGACGCCATCTTCTTGTAGGCCTCGGCGTTGGACTCGGCCTCGGCGATGGGATCGGGCCCCTGGCTCGAGGTGCTTTGTCCCTGTCCGACTCCCGTGACGTCGCTCATGGCCTCTCCTCCCTCCGGCGCAGCTCCGGCAAGAGCCGGGCCGCCGTCTGCAGCGCCATCCGAACGTCCCTCGACTCTTCCGCCCTCACCCGGGATGCCAGGGCGTCCAGGCGTTCACGAAACTCGCCCGCGGGCGCCGCGAGGAGCGCCGCGAGCACGGGCAGCGCGTCCCCGTCGACCGCCTGGACGGCCGCCGGGCGGGCGCCCTCCGGCTCGTTCGCGACGGGGGCGAGGTCACCGATCCTGAGCGGGCCGTCCTCGGGCACGTGCTACCTCCCCTCTCCCCCGCCCGAGCTCCCGGCCCGGGCGCGCACGTTGCGGGCGCGGAGCGCCCAGGGGCTCTCGCCGGCGGAATCGAGCGCGATCGCCCGCTCGAGGTAGCCGCGGCCTCCCGCCTCGTCCCCTGTCTCGAGGCACAGCTCCCCGGCGTAGGCGAGGGCCGCCACGTCCTGCGGGTCGAGGCGCAGCGCGGCCCGGAAGCACTCGAGCGCGTCCGCGGTGCAGCCGAGGCGCATGAGCACGCAGCCGAGCCCGGTGTGGAGGTACGACACCCCGGGCTCGAGCTCGATGAGCCCGGCGAAGACGTCGCGCGCCTCGTCGAGGCGCCCGTGGTCGGCGTAGTGGCGAGCGGCGCTCGCGAGCACCGCGATCTCGCCCGGCACCGTCGGTGATACCCGCTCGGACAAGGCTCGCTCCTCAGTTGATGTTGTTGATGACCGCCATCGCCATGCCGTGGCGCGCCTTGCGGATCTCGTTGATGAGCGCCACCACCTGCTGGATGCGCTGGAGCTTGAGCTGGATCTGCATCAGCTTCTTCTGGTCGCCCGGCTTCTCGGGGTCGAGCCCGTCGATCTCCTTCTCGAGCGAGTCCATCTGCTCGAAGGCCTTCTCGAGCGTACCCTCGCCCAGGCTCGAGCCCGCCTCGGGTTCCCCGGTGGGCTCGGGGATCGAGCCGGCGGGCGCCGCGCCCGAAGCGCGGGGCTCTCTCCCGCGCCGCTCCGCGCTGTCGACGCTAGCGGTCGCCCTTCGCGGGGCGGTCGCCCGCTCCGTGGCGACGTCCGCTCGCGGGAGCGATCTCGCCGAGATCGAATCGCCGGTGGGTGGCTTGTTCTCGATCCCGCTCATGAGCCATCTCCTTTGCTTGAGGGATGCGCGAGCGAAGACTCGCCCCGGTGCGCGGACCGTGTCAAGGGCCTTCGAGACCGCGCGAACGCGATTGTGACGGAGGTCACAGGTTCCGGGGTCCGAGTGTGTGGCGGATAGCCGCAAGTCGTTCACCGCAGCGGATCTGGGGACCTGGCGTGGCCACGTGGAGATTGTCGGCTCGAAGGCCCGTCGATTAGAGTAGCCGGGGGAAGATGCAGTGAGCGACGAGACCTGCCCGGGCTGCGGAGCCACGATCGCGGAGGGGGCGACGGCGTGCCCCGGCTGCGGTCTCGAGGCGGCCCTCCCGCCGGGCACGGTCCTTCTCGACCGCTACGAGCTCCTGGCCCTCGTCGGCACGGGCGGCCTCGGTCGCGTCTACCGGGCCCACGACCGCGCCCTCGACGACGTGGTGGCGGTCAAGGTGCTCGGCGAGAGCGCGTCCCGCTCCCCCGACCTCGCGCGGCGGTTCCGCGAGGAGATCCGCCTGGCCCGCCGCGTGCGCCACCCCCACGTGTGCGCGATCCACGAGTACGGCGAGGACGGCCCTCGCCGCTTCGTCGTGATGGAGCTCGTCGACGGGATAGACCTGCACCGCGTGCTCGTCGAGAGAGGACCGCTGCCTCCGGGGGAGGCGGTGGAGGTGGCCCTGCAGGTGGCGAGTGGGCTCGAGGCGGTGCACGCGGTGGGGATCGTGCACCGCGACCTCAAGACCGCCAACATCATGCGCGACCGCCGGGGCGTCGTGCGCCTGCTCGACTTCGGGCTCGCGAAGGCGGTCGAGCCGCCCGCGCCCGGCGCGGCCCTCACCGGCGCCCAGCGCGTCGTCGGCACGCCGGAGTACATGAGCCCGGAGCAGATCCGGGGGGACCCGATGGACGCGCGCAGCGACCTGTACTCGCTCGGTGTCGTCCTCTACGAGCTGCTCACGGGAGCGACGCCGTTCCGCGGCCGCTCCGCGATGGACACCCTCGCGAAGCACCTGAGCGAGCCACCTCCCCTCTACGGTGTCGCCGCCGCGCGACTGCCCGACCCGCTTCTGCCGGTCCTCCAGAGGGCGCTCGCGAAACGCCCGGAAGACCGGTACGCCTCGTGTGCGGAGATGGGCCGCGCCCTCGCCGACGGCCGCGCCGCCCTGGGCGCAGCGTCGCTCGACGCCCCGGGCCCGTCGCTCGGAGGGGCGTCCCCGGAGCGTCCGACGCGCACCACCGTCCTGCCACGCCCGAGGCCGGCCACGCCGCCGCCCCCGCTGCCCGCGGTCGGGACACCGACCCCGCCGGCCGTGCCCGTGCCGGCCCCCGTGCTCGCTCCCCCGCCCCTCCCCCGACCCGCACCCACCCCCGCTCCCGCGCCCTTGCCACCGCCCGTCTCCCCGCTGCCCGGCGTGCCGCCGCCGGTTCCGGCCCGCGTGCAGGCGGCGCGGGCCGTGCTCGACTCGGATCGCACCTACGTGGAGCTTCCCGCGCTCGTCCGTGCCCCGCGGCCTTCCGCGCCGCCGCTCCCAAGACCGCCCGTGCCCGCGCCACCCGCCGCGAAGTCTCGCCGTGCCGGCCGCCGCTTCGGCGCCCGGCTCGCGCTCTTCGCGCTCGTGGTGATCGCGGCTTCGCTCCTCTCGCGCCCGCGGGAGTCCGGGCCCTCGGGGCCACCCGCGCCCGCGGCGCCCACAGTCGGCACGTCCCCCGACCCACCGGGCACGAGCCCGGTCCCGTCGCCGGAGGCCGTCCGCTTCCCGCCCCCGACCCTCACGCCCACCGCCGCGGTGCCCGCGGCCACCCCGAGGCCGTCGCCGGCTCGTCGCCCGGCGGCCGCTCCGCGCGTCGAGGCCACGCCGACGCCCTCGCCGACGCCCCCACCGGCGACGCCCTCGCCGGCGACACCCCCGCCGGCCGCCGTGGCGCGGCTCGAGATCGCCGTGCGCCCGGGGGCCGAGGTCGAGATCGACGGCCAGAGCTGCGGGCAGACGCCGCTCGGGCCGCTCGATCTCGAGCCCGGCTTGCATCGGCTCCGGCTCCTGAACGAGGGTTTCTGGCCGCTGCGCCGCCTGCTCCTTCTCGATGTGGGTGACTCCTCGCGGCTCGACGTCGACCTCTTCTGGGAGGGGATCGCGCGGCGCCCGGGCGAAGGCGCCCCTTACCAGCTCAAGGGGGCCGAGGCGACGCCCGGGCTCGATGCGGTCAGCCGCCAGCTCGCCGACGGCGAGTTCGAGGACGCTGTCTCGGCGCTCGACATGCTCGCCGCGGCCGCGCCGGCGGGAGACCGGCGCGCGCGGGCCCGGATTGCGTTCTACCGGGGGGTCACGGCCCTGGAGATGGCTCGCTCGTCGGACGCGCGCGCCCACTTCCTCGAGGCGATCGAGCAGGACGACGGCATCCGCCCCCGGGAGAGCTCATTCCCGCCGCGGGTCATCGCGTTCTTCGACCGGGTGCGCAAGAGCCGGCGCTGAGCCCCGGCGCCGCGGGGACACGCGCTCAGGGCTTCGCGCTCGTCCAGCGGTCCGCCCACTCGATCATCTCGGCGAGCGTGTGGAGAACCGACTCCCGCGCCCGGTAGCCGTGCGCCTCGTGGGGCAGGACGACGTAGCGTGCGGTGGCGCCGTTTCCCCGCAGGGCCTGGTAGAGCCGCTCCGACTGGATCGGGAAGGTACCGCTGTTGTTGTCGGCCTCCCCGTGGATGAGGAGGATCGGCTCGTTGATCTTGTTGGCGTAGGTGAACGGCGAGACGCGCAGGTACAGCTCCGGCGCCTCCCAGAAGGACCGCCGCTCGCTCTGGAAGCCGAAGGGCGTCAGGGTGCGGTTGTAGGCGCCGCTGCGGGCGATCCCGGCCGCGAACAGGTCGGTGTGGGCGAGCAGGTTCGCGGTCATGAAGGCCCCGTAGCTGTGGCCGCCCACGACCACCCTGCGCCGGTCCGCGACGCCTCGCGCGTCGAGGACGTCGATCGCGGCCTCGGCGGCGGACGAGATCTGCTCGACGTACGTGTCGTTCATCGTCTCCGGGTCGCCCACGACCGGCATCGTCGCGTTGTCGAGGACGGCGTAGCCCCGGGCCAGGAAGGCGAGCGGCGAGGGCCCGCTGAGGCGGGGGTACGTGTTCGTGCCGAGCCCCGCACCTGGCCGGCCGTCGCGGCGTCCGAGTACTCGAAGGGGTAGGCCCAGACGACCGCCGGCAGGCGAGTGCCCGGGACGTAGCCGGGCGGCAGGTAGAGCGTGCCCGAGAGCGGCACCCCGTCCTTGCGGGAGTACTTCACGAGCTCCTTCGTCGCGCGCGCCAGCAGGGGGACGGGGTCGCGGTAGTCCGTGAGCTTCCGCCTCGCGCCGGTGGCGAGGTCGACGACGTAGAGGTTCGGGGGCTCGACCTTCGACTCGGAGCGCACGAGGGCCTGCTTCCGGGAGCCCCCCACGAACGCGAGGAACGACTCGTAGCGGGCGGGGTCGCACTGGAAGAGGCGCTGCTTCTTCAGGGTGGCGAGGTCGAAGCGGTCGAGAAACGGCCGGTCCCCCGTCTCGGACGACCCGTCGCCGGCGAGGTAGAGCGCGTCGCCGTCCTGGACGGCCACGCGCTCTCCCGTCGGCCGGGTCTCCATCACCGGCTCGCCCGGGTCCGCGTAGGCGTCGTTGACCGACAGGTCGAAGACGGCCTTCGCCGACGGCGGGGGCGGCGAGGTCGACGAGGGACGTGGTCCGCCACCTCCGGTCGCGGTCGTACTCGGTCACGAGCGCGACGCCCTTGCGCGCCGTCCACTCGAGGCGTGAAGCGTTGCTTCAGCCGCGTGATTTCCACCGGCGCGCCGGTGAAGGGGGCGGCGAGCGTCATCACCCGCTCGCGATGCGGCACCTTCCGCATCGGGTCGCCGCCGTCCAGGGCCTCCACCCACGCGACCGTCGCGGGGACGAGCGGCTGCCACGCCACCTCCCGCGGCCCGGTCGGCTCGCCCTGCCGCGGGATCTCGTCGGAGACCGGCAGGTCGGCGATCGTGGCCACCGGCTTCCCGCCGCATCCCACACCTCGACCGTCCGCGCGAAATAGAAGTAGGGGACCCGCGTCGAGAACGGCCGCTTCCCGGGTGGACGAGGAGGAACCGCCCGTCCGGCGAGGGCTCGACGTCGGCGATGAGGCCGGGCGAGCCGACCGGCGTCGCCGTGCCGGAGGCCGGATCGACGAGCGTGAGCTGCGCCCGCGCGTAGTGCTCGAAGACGGCCTCGTCGTACGGCGTGCGGAGCAGGTCCTGGAAGGTCGCCATCTGCGAGGCCTTGCCCGCCGTCTCTTCCACGATCGGTCCCACCGGGACGGTCGGCGCCTGCGGCGCGGGCCCGCGGCCGCCCGGGACCGCACGGACGAGGAGCCTCCCGTCCCCGGTCCAGCCGATGGCCCGGCCGAGGACGTCGTTGAGCCGGACACCGGGAACGGCGCGGGCGGCGCCGGTCGCCGTCTCGCCCGTCCATAGCTCGACGCCGTCCGCGAGGTCGCGGGCGAAGGCGAAGCGCCGGCCATCGTGGGAGAAGACCGGCATGCCGACGCGGGCGCCCGCGGGGAGCGTCACGCGCACGGCGGGACCGCCGGCCACGGCCTGGACCTGGAGTCCGGTGAAGCGGTACGTGCGCTGGCGGCAGCCGGTCGCCGGGCTGATGCGGACGCCGCCGAGACGCAGGATGGGCTCGGCGAGGAGCGAGATGGGCGGGTACGCCTCGGGCTCCACCAGGAGGACGGTGTCGCCGGTCGGGCTCACCACCACCTGCGGCGGGGGGGGCGCGTCGACGAGGTCCACGACCTCCTTCGGCGGGAGCTTGTACGGGGCCTGGGCGGCGGCGGGCACGGCCAAGGCAACGGCGAGCACGCGATCGGCAGGGAGCGCGGGATCATGGCTGGCCTCCTGGGACGTCTGGAGCGGGAACGCGGGGATCGACGAGCTGCAGGCCCGAGAACGTGGCAAAGTCGCCCGGGTTGCACGTCGCGAGCTGCCGCACCCCGTGGCGCAGGAGCGTCGCCGCGAACAGGGTATCGGCGAGCCGCCGGCGGCCGAGGCCGTGTCTCTCGACGAGGGCGAGCGCGTCGACGAGGGCGTCGGCGTCCGTCGCAAGGCAGTCCACGTTCGCCCGGCCGAGGTAGAGCCGGGCGAGGGCAAGAGCCTCGGCCATCGCGACCGGGGGCTCAAAGCGCCGCGGATCGGTGACCACGTGCACGAACTCGTGCAGCACGGCGGGAGTCACCACCAGGGTGACGTCGCGCCGGGCGAGCTGCCGCGCCAGGAAGGCCTTCACGGCGACGTGCTCCGGGAGCGCCGCCACGTGCGCGTAGACGAGGACGTTCGTGTCGACACCGAGCTTCACGGCTCGGCGACCCGAGCGTGGGCGGAGAAGATCTCGTCGTACACCTCGTTCCGCCCCGGGAGGGCCGAGAGCGGCCGGTGGCCGATCAGGACCGGCAGCTCCGTCAGGCGGGGTTTCTCCTCCAGCTTCTCGACGCGGTAGAGGGCCATGGCCTCGCGGATCAGCTGGGCGATCGGCTGCTTGCGCCGGCGTGCGCTCCTGCGGAAGGCCTCGTAGTCCTCCGACAATACCGATACCGATATCATCTTCATACAGTAGACGATATCACGAATCGGCCCGCATGCGAGAGCGCTCCTCCTCGACCAGGACCCGCCGCAGGTACTTTCCCACGAGCGACTTCGGCAGCTCGGCCCGGAACTCCACCCGGCGGGGGATCTTGAACGCGGCGAGGTGCAGCCGGCAGAACGCGACGATCTCGTCCGCGGTCGCGGGCTGGCCCGGCCTCAGGACGACGAACGCCTTCACGGTCTCGCCACGGTAGGCGTCGGGCACCCCGGCCACCACGGCCTCCTGCACCGCGGGGTGCAGGAGCAGGGCTTCCTCGACCTCTCTCGGGACGACCTTGAAGCCCGAGGCGTCGATCATGTCCTTGCGGCGGTCCACGACGGTGAAGTAGCCGTCGGCGTCCATGCGGCAGATGTCGCCTGTCCGCAGCCAGCCGTCGTGGATCATCTCCGCGGTCTCGGCCGGCCGGTTCCAGTAGCCGAGCATGACCTGGGGCCCGCGCACCTCGAGCTCGCCCTCGCGACCGGGGGGCAGCGGCTCACCGGTCGCGAGGTCGACGACCCGCGCGTCGGTGCCCGGGACGGGGAGGCCGATGGTCCCGACGCGCCGATCCCCACCGACCGGGTTCCCGTGGGTGAGCGGGGACGTCTCGGTGAGGCCGTAGCCCTCGACGAGCCGCCCCCCGGTGAGCGCCTCGAACCGCTCCACGACGGTGGCGGGCAGCGAGGCCGCGCCCGAGAGGCACTGCGTGCCGGTCCGCAGGTCGTACTCGCCGACGCGCGGGTGGTCGATGATCCCGGCGTAGAGCGTGGGGACGCCCGGGAAGAGGGTGGGGCGGAAGCGGTGGAGCGCCTCGAGGACGGCGTCCGGGCGCGGCCGCGGCAGCAGCACCATCTCGGCCACCCCCGCGACGCCGAGGAAGAGGACGCTGAGGAGGCCGTAGGCGTGGAAGAGGGGCAGGGCGCCCAGGATCACCTCGTGCTCCTCCCGCAGGCGCGGGAACCAGGACCGGGCCTGCAGGGCGTTGGCGACGAGGTTGCGGTGGGTCAGCATCGCGCCCTTCGGCGTGCCGGTCGTCCCCCCGGTGTACTGGAGGAGAGCGACGTCCGCGCTCAGCAGGCTCGCCCCGGGAGGCGTCGGCGGGTAGGAGCGGAGCAGCTCGTGGAAGAAGGAGACGTCCGTCTCGGCCGGCACCTTCGCTCGCTCGCCCCGGCGCGACTGGGCGAGGCGAGCGAGCGCCCGTGCCGGCCACGGCAGGCCCGCGGTCAGGTCCACCACGATGGCGCGGCGGACGCGGGTCGCGGCGTGGATCTCGCGCAGGCGCGGGAAGAACTGGTCGAGCAGCACCAGCGTCTCGCAGCCCGAGTCCCCGAGCTGCTCGCGCATCTCGCGCGCGACGTACATGGGGTTCGTGTTGACCGGGATCGCGCCGATCCGCAGGGCGCCGTAGAAGGCGACCACGAACTCCGGGCAGTTCGGCAGCATGATCGCCACCCGGTCGCCCTTGCGCACCCCCAGCTGGAAGAGGGCGGTGGCGAAGCGCAGGCTCCGCTCGCGCAGCTCCGCCCAGGTGAGGGTGGGAACCGGCATCCGCGGGTCGAGGAAGAAGCGGAGCGCCACCTTGCCCGGCGCGCGGGCGACGGTGCGGTCGAGGAGCGCGGGCAGGGTGACGTCGGGGACGTCGATCGTGCGCGGGACGCCGTCCTCGTAGAAGCGGACCCAGGGTCGCTCCTCCGCGGCCGTCATGGGGCCGGCGCCTTCGTCGCCCGCTCCTCCTCGACCAGGACGCGGCGCAGGTACTTCCCCACCATCGTCTTGGGAAGCTCGGTCCGGAAGTCGACCTTGCGCGGCACCTTGAAGGCGGCCAGGTGCAGCCGGCAGAACTCGACGATCTCCGCCTCGCTCGAGCTCTCGCCGGGCTTCAGGACCACGAAGGCCTTCACGGTCTCGCCGCGGTAGGCGTCGGGCACTCCCGCCACCACCGCCTCTCGGACCTTCGGGTGCATGAGGAGCACCTCCTCCACCTCCCGCGGCAGCACCTTGAAGCCGGAGGCGTCGATCATGTCCTTCCGGCGGTCCACCACGTGGAAGAAGCCGTCGGGGTCCATTCGGGCCACGTCCCCGGTGCGCAGCCAGCCGTCGTGGAAGACCTCGGCCGTCTCCTCGGGCCGGTTCCAGTAGCCGAGCATCACCTGCGGCCCGCGCACCTCGAGCTCGCCCTCCTCGCCCGCCGCCACCGGCTCGCCGGTCGTCATGTCCACGATCCGCGCGTCCGTGTCCGGGAAGGGGAGCCCGATGCTCCCCGGCCGCCGCTCGCCGAAGATCGGTGTGCAGTGCGTGAGGGGAGAGGTCTCGGTGAGGCCGTAGCCTTCGACGAGGCGCCCGCCGGTCAGGGCCTCGAAGCGCTCGAACACCTCGCGCGGCAGGGGGGCCGCCCCGCTCACGCAGAGAGCACCGCTGCGCAGGTCGTAGTCCCCCACCCTCGGGTGCTCGTTGATCGCGGCGTAGAGCGTGGGGACGCCGGGGAAGAGGCTCACGCGGAAGCGCTGGATCGCCTCGAGGACGATGTCCACCGGCCGCGGGCGGGGGATCACGACGATCTCGGCCGCCTGCGCGATCCCGAAGAGGAGGACCGAGGTGAGGCCGTAGACGTGGAAGAAGGGGATCGCCCCCAGGAAGATACCCCCCGCCGCGCTGGGGAACCAGGCTTTCGCCTGCAGGCTGTTCGACACGAGGTTGCGGTGGGTGAGCATCGCGGCCTTCGGCGTGCCCGTGGTGCCTCCCGTGTACTGGAGCAGGGCGACGTCCGACGGCTTCAGGTCGGCCCCGGGCGGCGTCGGGGGGTAGCGCCGGACGAGGTCCCGGAACCAGTAGGTGTCCGTCTCGGCCGGGACCTTCACGGCCTCGCCCTTCCGTCTCTGCGCGAGGTGGACGAGGAGGCGCGCGTGCCAGGGCAGGCTCTCCGCGACGTCCACCACGATCACCCGGCGGACGCGCGTGGCCGCGTGGATCTCGCGCAGCCGCGGGTAGAACTGGTCGAGGAGCACCACCGTCTCGCAGCCCGAGTCCTCGAACTGCTCCCGCATCTCCCGCGACACGTACAGGGGGTTCGTGTTCACGGGGATCGCGCCGATGCGCAGCGCCCCGTAGAAGGCGATCACGAACTGCGGGCAGTTGGGCAGCATGAGCGCGACGCGGTCGCCCTTGCGGACCCCCAGCTGGAAGAGCGCGGTCGCGAAGCGCAGCGTCCCGTCCTGCAGCTGGCGGTAGGTGAGCGTCGGCGCGGGGAGCCGCGCGTCGAGGAAGAAGCGCAGGGCCACCCGGTCGGGGAAGCGCGCGGCCGACTGGTCGAGCGCCTCCGGCAGCGTGAGCGGCGGGTAGGGGATCGTGCGCGGGACCCCGTCCTCGTAGTGGCGGAACCAGGGAGCGTCGTCCATGTGGGCCTCCGACCCGCCGATCCTACGCCCCGGGGCGTCGGCCTGTCGATCCGCCGCAGGCACCGACGGTCCGCCGCTCTGGTGTAGCCTGTGCGCCATGCGCAAGGCCCTCGAGGCCGCCCTCGGCCTCGCCCTCGTCGTGAGCGCGGGCCTCTGGCTGGCGGCGCCGGCCAGCGTGACACGGTCCCTGGCGGCGGCCGTGCTTCTCGAGCAGTGGGTCGTCCCCGCGGCGCCGCTGCTGCTCGCCGCGCTCGCGCTGCTCTGGGGCGGGCGCCTGGCCGCGGGCGTGGGCGTGGCGGCCGCAGTCGGCCTGCTGGGGCTCGTGTTCTCCGCCCAGGCCGCGCTGGATGCCAGGCTCGACGTCGGCCACGCCGGGCCGGCGGGGCTGCTCACCGCCGTGGCGATCGCCCTCGTCCACGGCGCGATCTCTCTCGCCGCTCTCGCGCGGCTGCGCCGCGATCCCGCGCTGCGCAAGTCGTCGCGCGCCGGGCTCGCCGGGGCCGCCGCCGTCCTCTGGCTCTTCCTGGCATTCCTCTTCTCCCCGGTCCTTCATGGGCTCCACGGGAGCGTCGCGGAGCGCCCGACTGCCAACGGCCGGGTGGCGATCGGGAACGTGCGGACGCTCGTCGCGTGCGCGGAGGCGGCGCGGCAGGAGGCGCCGGAGAGGGGCTACCCCCGCGACGTGGACGGCCTCGCCGGGGTCTGCCCCGACGCGCGCCGCTCGTTGATCGACACCAGGGGCTACCGCCTGACCTACGCGGCGAAGGCCGCGGCGGGCTCAGGGGCCGTCACGGGCTTCGCGATCACGGCCCGCCCGGTGCGCTTCGGCCGCACGGGCCGCGTGAGCGTCCTCGCCGACGAGACGGGGGTCGTGCGACGGACGCTCGAGGACCGCCCCGCGCGGGCGGACGACCCGGGCGAATAGCGTTCCCGCGCCTCCCGCGCGGGGAGCCTACTTCAGCCAGCGCGCCAGCCAGTCGTGCACCTCGCGGTAGAAGGCGCGGCCGTTCTCGCCCTTCAGGATCCAGTGGTTCTCATCGGGCCAGACGAGCAGCCGCGCGGGCACGCGCATCCGCTGGAGGACGGCGTACATCTCGAGCGTGTTGTTCAGGGGCACGCGGTAGTCGTTCTCGCCCACCGAGAGCAGCAGGGGCGTCTTGAAGCTCCGGGCGTAGGTCACGGGGCTCTGGTCGCGCCACGCCTCCGGCTCGTCCCAGGACGGGGCGCCCATCATCAGCTCGCGGTGGTAGATCGAGTCGCTCGTCGCCCACTGGGAGACGAGGCTCGCGAGGCCCGCGTGGCTGATCAGGCAGCGGTAGCGCGTGGTGGTGGCCTCGAGCCAGTTGGCGAGGTGTCCGCCGTAGCTCGCGCCCCCGGCGGCCTGGCGGGTGGCGTCGATGAACGGGTAGCGGCGGATCGCCTCGTCGGCGGCCTGGTTCACGTCGTCCGCCGGCCCGCGCAGCGGATCGCCGAGGATGTCGAGGGTGAACGCCTCCCCGTAGCCCGTCGACCCGCGGTAGTCGGTGAGCAGCACCACGTACCCCGGGCTCGCGAGCAGGTGGTAGTTCCAGCGGAGGGTGATCGAGTCGCGCCACATGTTGGCGTGGCCGCCGTGGATGAGGACGAGCAGGGGGTATTTCTTCGCGGGGTCGAAGCCGGCAGGCAGGGCGAGGAAGCTGTGTATGCGCCGGCCGCGGGCGCCGGTGAAGGAGAACTCCTCGAGGGGCCTCCAGTCGATCGCCGCCGCGGCCTCGACGCTGAAGTCGGTGAGCCGGGAGCGTGTCCCCGTCGCCGGGTCGACACGCACGATCTCGGCCGGCTCGGTCGCGCTCTGCCACGCGGCCACGACCACCGGGACGGCCGCACCCGCGGGCGACTTGATGGCCCCGAACGCGCCGCGCGAGTCGAGGAGCGGCGCGACCGCGCCGCCCCCGGCGGGCACGGAGTAGAGGCGCACGAAGCCCGCGTCCTCCGCGGTGAGGTAGAGGGTCCGCGAGTCGGGGGCGAAGGCGAAGTCGCCCACCGAGCGGTCGAACGCCGGGGTCAGGACCTTCGGCGCGCCGGCCCACGGCCACGCCGCGCAGGCGAGCCGGTCGAGGGCGTAGAGCCGCCCCCACTCCTCGCTGACGCGGAAGCACAGCGACTTCCCGTCGGGCGAGAAGGCCGGCGCGTCGTGGGTCGCGGTCCCGGAGGTGAGGGCCCGCGGCTCGCCGCCGGAGAGGGCCACCAGGTAGAGATGGGTGTTGGTCGGGGCGTAGGCGGCGGCATTCCGGTTGACCGAGGCCACGATCACCAGCGAGGCGCCGTCCGGGGCGAACGCCGGCCGCAGGTCGTCGCCCCCGCCCTCGCCGATGGCCCCGCTGAAGCCCGGCTCGGCGACCAGCTTCGTCCCCGCGAGCAGGTCGCGACCGGCCGCGCTCCCGTCCGCGGGGACGACGTAGAGGCGGCTGCGCGCCTCGTCGAGCCACCGGTCCCAGAGCCGGACCGGGAACGTCTCGTAGCGCCGGACCTTCGACTTGGCATCCCGCCTCTCGGCGGCGAGCCTGCGGCTCGACTCGAGGTCCGTCGCGCCGGGGTAGGCGCCGCTCTGGTAGACGATCGTCGCCCCGTCCGGGCTCCAGACGGGCCCGCGCGCCGGGAGCGGGGACGACGTGACGCGGCGGGCCTCGCCGCCCCCGGCCACGTCGAGCACGTAGACCTGCGCGACCTCGTCGTCGTCGCGCTTCGCGGTGAAGGCGAGCCGCCGGCCGTCGGGGCTCCACGCCGGCGCGCTCTCGCCCGCGCGGCCGGAGGTGAGCCGCCGCGCCTTCGCGGAGCCGTCGACGGGGACGATCCAGAGGTCCTGCACCTCTTTCTTCTCGTCGTAGGCGGGCTCGGTCACCGGGAAGACGGCCCAACGGCCGCCCGGCGAGACGGCCGGCGAGCCGACGCGCTTCATCAGCCACAGCGCCTCGTGGGTGATCGGCGGCTTGCCGGTCGGCGGGACCTGTGCGGCGACGAGCGGGACGGCGGGGCCGGCCGCGAGGAGGAGGGCAAGGAGACGGTAAGCTCGGAACATCCGTGGATTCTACCCGCCCGTTGACCCCCTCGGCCCCGGGGCTCGACCTGCGACACACCGCGGGCCGCCGCACCTCTCGCACGCGGGGTCGGGATAGACGCGCCGGCGCCTCCACTCGTGACCGCAGACCCTACAGCGGTACCCGACCTCGGCCGTCGCGAATTGCAGGGAGGCACGGGCGTCGGAGAGCTCCTTCCCCAGGTGCGCCCTGACGCCGTCAGCGCCGGGCGGAGGCCCGGCAAGCTCGGCCTCGAGCCTGGCCACGCGCCGCGCGAGCCCCTCGAGGCTGCCGTCCTCCCCGAACAGGAAGCGGTCGAGCAGGCGGCTCACCTCGACTTCTCCCGAGCCCTCCCCGGTCGCGCGGTCACTCCGCGCGCGATTCCCTGATGGTCTGCAGGAGCTCCGCCGCGCGATCGACCGCTTGGTCGACGAGCCTGAAGCCCTCGGGATCGCCCCCGTTCACCGCGTCCAGGGCCTTCTCCTTCCACTCGCGGACGCGCGTGTCGATCTGGTCGAACCGCGTGCGCAGGCGCCCGTCTAGACCGAGGCGATCGTCGAGCTCCCTGACCTTCGAGCCGGAGAAGAACGGGATGACCAGGAGGCTCACCGCCCGCAGCGTCTGCGGCGTGCCAGGTCCGAAAACGGCGGCGCAGCGAGCGACGGTATCGCGGTACTTCCGGATGTCCTCGAGCGGCGTCTGCGCGAGGCTCTCGAGCTCCGCCCTCGGGATCTTCCTCGGAGCGTCACCGACGCCCTTCTGACGGTCCGGGGCTGGTTCGGCGTTGCGTTCGCGCACCTCGCGAGCCGGAGTGAAGTCGGCCGACTCGAAGAGCCGTATGAAGTTGCTCATGTGACCCCCACGCAGTGGAGGCGATCGAGTGGACGTGAGTCAATGGTCCCTACGGCTCAAGGCGACGAAGCGGATCGGTCAGGTCAGAACCGCGTACACGACGAGCATGGCCCCGGCGATCGCCACCATCAGCCCGCCCCCGCGCATGAGCGCGAGGCCGGCGACGACGAGAACGACGCCGATCGCGGCGAGCACGTTTCCTCGAGGAGTCGCGCGGCTACGGTACCTGCGCCTGCGTGAGCGTCTCCGCCTGGGCCACCCAGCCGCCGCCCATCGCCTTGTAGACGTTGACCGTCGAGGCGAAGAGGGAGGCGCGGGTCTGCACCTCGTTGAGCTCGGCCGGGAAGAGCGCCTGCTCGGCCTGGAGCACGGTCATGTACGGCGCCACCCCTCCGTCGAACTGGAGCCGGGCGAGGCGCGCATACTCCCTCGCGGCCGTCACCAGCCGCCCCTGGGCGTCGAGCTGCTCGGCCAGCTTCTGCCGGCTGATCAGCGCGTCGTCGACGTCGGCGAAGGCGCTCTGGATGGCCGCCACGTAGCCGAGCTCGGCGGCCTTGCGGCCGGCCTCGGCCTGCCGCACCCCGGCCCGGGTCGCCCCGCCCGTGAAGATCGGCCCCACGATCGAGCCCGCGTAGCTCCAGACCTTCGACGGCCCCTTGAAGAGATCGCTGAGCTCGGCGCTCGCCGTGCCGTAGCCCCCGGTCAGGGAGATCGTCGGGAAGTAGAGGGCCTTGGCCGCGCCGATCCGGGCGTTGGCCGCGACGAGCGCCTGCTCGGCCTGGCGCACGTCGGGACGCTGCTCGAGCACCTCCGAGGGAATCCCGGAAGGCACCGGCGGCAGCGTGAGGGCCGTGATCGAGAGCCCCCTGGGGATCGGCCCGGGGTTGCGGCCGAGGAGGAGCGAGAGGGCGTTCTCGGTCTGGGCGATCGCGGACTCGATGCTCGGGACGGCGGCGGCCGCGGTCTCGTACTGCGTTCGCGCCTGCTCCACCGTCATGCGCGACACGACGCCGTGCTTGTGCTGCAGCTCGAAGAGCCTTACGGACTCGCCGTACGCGTCCTTCGTTCGCCGCGCGATCACGAGCTGCTCGTCGTAGGCGCGCAGCTGGACGTAGCTCGTCGCCACGGCCGACACGAGGGAGAGGACGACGCCGCGGCGGGCCTCCTCGGTGGCGTAGAGCTCCGCCCGCGCGGCCTCGGAGAGGCGCCGGATCCGGCCCCAGAGGTCGAGCTCCCAGCTCGCCCCGGCCAGGACCTGGTACGAGGTCTGGGGGTTCGGGACGCTCGGCGGGATGGGCGTCGCGTTCATCTCGGAGCCGCGGCCCTTCGAGGCGTCGCCGCTGTAGCCCGCCTGCGGGTAGAGGGGAGCCCTGGCCTGGGTGAGCACCGCCGCGGCCTGCTCGACGTTGGCGGCGGCGATCTGGACGTCCAGGTTGTGGGCGAGGGCGTCGGCGATGAGGCCGTCGAGCACGGGGTCCTCGAACTGGTGCCACCAGGCCGTGTTGGCGGTGTCCCGGGCCTCCGCCATCTCGAAGCGGTAGGCGGGAGGGGCCTCCACGGACGGGCGGTGGTAGTTGGGTCCCATCATGCAGGCGGCGAGCGGACCGGCGACGAGCGCCACGGCCATCCGGCGCATGTCAGTCCCCTCCCTTCTTCTTCCGTTCGGCGAGCCTCTCCGTCAGGCTCTCGAAGAGGTAGAAGAACAGCGGCACGTAGAGCATCGCCAGCGTCGTCTCGCCGAGCATGCCGCCGATGATGCCGGTGCCGATGGAGTGGCGCGAGTTGGCGCCGACCCCGGTGGCGACCGCGAGGGGCAGGACGCCGAGGACGAACGCGAGCGAGGTCATGATGATCGGCCGCAGGCGCATCTCGCCCGCCTCGATCGTCGCGTCCATGAGCGAGCGGCCCTGCCGGCGCAGCTCCACCGCGAAGGTGACCCGCAGCAGCGCGTTCTTCGCGCCGAGGCCGATCAGGACGAGCAGCCCGATCTGGAAGTAGACGTCGTTCTCGAGGCCCCGCAGCCAGTTGAAGAGCAGGGCGCCGAAGATGCCGAAGGGCACCGCGGTCATGACCGCGCCGGGCAGCGTCCACGACTCGTACTGGGCGGCGAGGACGAGGAACACGATGACGAGCCCGAACGCGAAGGCGGCCGTCGAGGTGCCCGCGGACTGCTTCTCCTCGAAGGCGAGGCCCGACCACGCGAACGTGTAGCCCGCGGGCAGGGCCTCGCGCGCCACCTCCTCCATGGCCGCGATGGCCTGGCCCGAGCTGTACCCGGGAGCGGCCTGTCCGTTGATCTTCGCCGCGGGGAGGCCGTTGAAGTGCGGCAGGAGATCGGGGCCCTTGACCCACGACGTCCTCACCAGGGCCGACAGCGGCACCATGTCCCCGGCGCTCGAGCGCGTGTAGAGGCGGGTGAGGTCGTCGGGGCTCTGGCGGTACCTCGGGTCCGACTGGAGAACGACCCACCAGACCCGGCTGAACTCGTTGTACTGGCTGGCCATCAGCGAGCCGAACTGGGCCTGGATGGCGCTGTACACGTCGGAGATCGGGACGCCGAGGAGCGTCGTCTTCTCGCGGTCTACCTCGGCCCGCAGCTGCAGGGTGCTGGCGCGGAAGGTCGTGTTGAGCCCGGCCAGCTCGGGGCGCTCCCGCGCCTTGCCGAGGACCTGCTGGGTCACCTGGTCGAGCCGGGCCGGGTCCCCCCCCCGCTGTCCTGGACCCAGAACTCGAAGCCGCCGGTCGTGCCGATGCCGGGTATCGCGGGGGGGGCGACCGGGATGACGAGCCCCTCCCGGATGTCCCGGCTCTTCGCGTAGACGCCCCGGAGCACCGCGCCCGCGTTCTCGGCCCTGGCCTTGGCGATCGAGGCGTAGCGCTCGTCGTACGGCTTCAGCATCACGAAGAGGGTGCCGGCGTTCGTCTTCATGCCGGCGTCGAGCAGGCTGTAGCCGGTGAACGCGCTGCGGTCGGCGACGCCGGCCGTCTCGCCGAAGATCGCGTCGACCCTCGTGGTTACCGCGTCCGTCCGGTCGAGGCTGGCCGCGTCCGGCATGAGGATGGCCGTCATGACGTAGCCCTGGTCCTCGTTCGGCACGAAGCTGGTGGGCAGCACCTTGAAGAAGGTCACGATCAGGCCCACGAAGACCACGAGGAAGAGGAAGGCGATGGCCATCCTCCGGATGACCAGCACCACCATCCGGCCGAAGGCCTGGGTGAGGTCGTCGAACTTCCGGTTGAACCAGGCGAAGAAGCCCCGCTGCGGCGGGGCCGTGTGCCGGATGAAGACGCCGCACAGGGCCGGGGTCAGGGTGAGGGCGACGAAGCCGGAGATCGCCACCGAGATCGCGATGGTGATCGCGAACTGCTTGTAGAGCTGGCCGGTCGTGCCGGGCAGGAAGGCGGCGGGGACGAAGATCGAGGCCATGACGAGCACGGTCGCGATCACCGGGCTCACCACCTCGCTCATGGCGGCGATGGTGGCCTCCTTCACGCCGAGGTGCTTCTGGGTCATGTTCCGCTCGACGTTCTCCACCACCACGATCGCGTCGTCCACGACGATGCCAATGGCGAGCACGAGACCGAAGAGCGTGAGCAGGTTCACGGAGAACCCGAGGGCGAGCATGAAGGGGAACGTGCCGAGGAGGGCGACCACGACCGCGGTCGAGCAGATGAGGGTGGCGCGGAAGCTCTGCAGGAAGAGGTAGACGACCAGCACCACGAGGACGATGGCCTCGAAGAGAGTGTGGATGACCTCGTCGATCGAGAGGCGCACGAACTCCGTGGTGTCGAGCGCGATCGAGTAGTCGAGGCCGTCGGGGAAGCGGGGCCTGAGCTGCTCGAGCGTCTTGCGGACCGCCTCCGAGACCTGGAGGGCGTTGGCGCCCGGCTGCTGGTAGACCGCGACGAACGAGGCGGGCCGGCCGCTCAGCCGGCTGTCCATGACGTACTGCCGCAGCCCCACCTCGACCCGGGCCACGTCCTTCAGCCGGACGATGGCCCCCTCGCCCTTGCCGGCGCGGAGGATGATGCTCTCGTAGCCCTCGGGCTCGGTGTAGGGCTGCTGGGTCACGACCGGGAACGTCAGCTCCACGTGCCCGGCCGTGGGCTGCTGGCCGATCTGTCCCGCCCCGTAGAGGGCGTTCTGGCTCTGCACCGCCTTCTGGATGTCGCTGGTGGTGATCCCGAGCGAGGCCATCCGGTCCGGGTTCATCCAGATCCGCATCGCCTGGTCGGGGACGCCCATGATCGAGGCCTGCCCGGCCCCCGGCACCCGCTTGAGCGCGTCGAGGACGTAGACGTTCGCGTAGTTGGCGATGTACTCGGGGCTGTAGCGCTTCTCCTTCGAGTAGATGCCGATCAGCATCATGATCGACGCCGACTTCTTCTGCACCGAGACGCCCTGCTGCACCACCGCCGACGGCAGCTGGGGCGCGGCGAGGTTCACCCGGTTCTGCACCTGCACCTGGGCGATGTCGGGGTCGGTGTCGAGGGTGAAGTACACGGTGATCGTCAGCATGCCGGTGGAGGAGCTCGTCGACGACATGTAGATCATGTTGTCGACGCCGTTGATCTGGGCCTCGATGGGCGCGGCCACGGAGTCGGCGAGCGTCTTCGAGTCGGCGCCCGGGTAGGTGGCGGTGACCGTCACCTGGACCGGGGTGATCGTGGGGTACTGCTCGACGGGCAGGGAGCTCATGGCCACGAGCCCGGCCAGGCACAGGATGATCGACACGACCGCCGCGAAGATCGGCCGCTCGATGAAGAACCTCGAGAGCATGGCGCTACACCGCGGTCTTCACGACGACGCTCGTGCCGGCGTGCAGCGTCATGGTCCCGTCGACGATCACCTGGTCCCCCGCGTGCAGGCCCTCGGTGACGAGCCAGCCGCTCCCCTGCCAGCGCCCGACCTCGACGGGCCGCGGCCGGGCCTTGCCCTCCTTGTCCACCACCCACACGAAGTTCCCCTCCGAGCCCTGCTGGACGGCCCGCTGGGGCACCACGATGGCGTTCGGCCGGACGGCCCCGGTGAGCCTCGCGCGGACGTAGGCGTTCGGCCGCAGGATCCCGTCGGGGTTCTGGACGCTCGCCCGGATGAGGAAGGTCCCGGTCTCGGCGCTGAACGACGGGGCGGCGAACGTGATCCGCCCCTTGTACGGGAACAGCGAGCCGTCCACGAGGACGACCTCGACGTCGTAGAGGCCGTCCTTCGGCGGGCGCAGCGTGCCCTTCTCCATCTGCTCGCGGACCGCGTGGAGCTCGTTCTCGGAGACGCTGAAGTTGACCCAGATCGGCGACAGCACCGCCACCGTGGTCAGGAGGCTGTTCAGGGGGTTGACGTACGTCCCGTCCTGCAGCACGGCCGCCCCCGTGATGCCGGTCACCGGGGAGACGATCGTGCAGTACGACAGGTTGAGCTTCGCCGTCTCCAGCCGGGCCTTCGCCTCCTCGACGGCCGCCGCCGCGGCCAGGAACTGGCCGTTGGCGTCGTCCAGGTCCTTCTGCGAGAGCGCGTCCTGGGCGGCGAGCGGCTTCGTGCGCTCGAGGTCGGCCCGCGCCACGTCCAGGCTCGCCTGCTGCCGGGCGAGGGCCGCCTCCTGCGCGTCGACCTGGACCTGGAAGGGCTTGGCGTCCATCAGGAAGAGGACGTCCCCCTCCTTGACCATGGTGCCCTCGGTGTAGACGCGCTTCTCGAGGAAGCCGCCCACCCGGGCCTGGACGTTGACCTGGCGCGAGCTCTGGGTCTGGGCGACGAACTCGTAGGCGATCGGCACGTCCCGGGGGCTCACGGTCACCGCGGTGACCTCGACCGGTTTCGCGGCTTCGCCCGGCTTGGCGCCCTCGCGGCCGCATCCCGCGACCGTCAGCAGGGCCAGGATGAAGAGCAGGTATCGCACGGCAGTCCTCCCGTCTCTCGCGCTCACGGGCGCTCTCGTTTCGTCCGGGCACCCATCCGGCCCTCGATGGCGCGCAGCAGGTCGTCGGTGGTCAGAGCGGGCTGGGCCGTCGCCAAGTCGAAAGCGACGACATCGGAGCTCACGCCGGGCGTAGCCCGCCGGCACCAGCAGCAGCGCCGGCGATGCCAGCATTGGCGGCCAGACGTACGGCGTGTAGGCGTAATCGCCGGTCATGCTCCCCGGCGCCGCAGCGCTCGGCCGAGACGCTACCACCGGGGAGACGAGCGCGGCAAGAGCCGCGCGCCGGTGCCGCCGCGAGCGCTACGAGAGGTAGTACGGCACGGCGCCGGCGACGACCTCGGCCACCGCCACCACGCAGGGCTTGTGGCCGGCCAGGTCGAGGCGCAGCCGCGACCCGTTTTGGAGCTGCACGACACGCTGGCAGGCCACGGCCACGACGTGGAACCGGCTCTCGAGAGGCCCGAGAGCAGACTCGAACTCGACGATTACGGGCTCGACGGAGGTGCTGGCACTCACGCCTGCCCCCTCCCCTCGCCCGGCCGCCCGGCTTGCGTCGCGGCGGGGTTTTCCCGCCGGCTGCGGGCCTCGGCCGGGACAGGCAGGAGCCAGCCGTGCTCCGGGGTGAGGTGCGAATCGGATGCATCCCCGAGTCCCATCCAGACACGTAGCGCCTGGAACGCCCTGCTCAGCATGTTCATCTTCGGCCTCTTCGGCCCGGCGCGGGAAGGGACCTCTGGCCTCAGGACCAGTTTGCAGTTACGAGGCAGGAACGCGCCGCGGAGCTGGGGGCCCGCTACGGGGGTGACGTGAGCGCAGTATAGCACGCGGACGTGGCCTCACGCCCCGAGGCGAGGACGTCACGCCTTCGAGCTGCGAGCCGGGCACCCATCGAAGTAATCCTATGCGTTGCCGCGAAACAACGTATTGGACCCACGCCATTCCGATCCCGTAGGCTGGATCCTGGTGCCAGGGGGCCACGCGATCATGCCCGAAAGAGTCGTCCTCCGCGCGGCCATCCGCCCGTGAGCCGGCCGCGTGAAGGCCGGTCGCGACTCCAGTCGGTCGTGCTTCGGAACGTGATCGACAGCCTTCCCGACGGCGTCGTCGTCGCGGGCCTCGATGGACGCTGCCTGCTGTCCAACGCCGCCGCCCGCCGGCTCCTCGGGCTGAACCTCGCAGGCCTGCCAGCGGACGAGTGGTCTTCCGCCTTCGACTGCCTCCTGCCCGACAAGGTCACGCCGTGCCCGCCGCAGGAGATGCCGCTCACCCGCACGCTGCGTGGCGAGGTCTTCAGCGACCTCGAGCTGTTCAAGCGCGACCGGGGATCCCCCGGGGGAATGTGGCTCAGCGTCGACGGCACGCCCATCCGGGACGCTCGGGGGAGGATCGAGGGCGGCATGGTCGTCCTTCGTGACATCACCTCCACCCGGGGCAGGGTGCAGCAGATCGAGCTCCTGTCGAACGTGGTCGAAGCGACCGCCGACGCGGTCATCGTCACCGACCGCGCTGGCCGGATCGAGTACGTCAACCCGGCGTTCGAGACGGCCACCGGTTACCGCCGTGCGGAGGTGCTCGGGCGCGACCCGAGCATCCTCAAGTCCGGCGCGCACCCCCGGGAGTTCTACGCGGGCCTGTGGAGGACCCTGGTCGAGGGAAAAGTCTTCCGCGGGACGTTCATCAACCGGAAGAAGAGCGGCGAGCTGTTCTTCACCGAGCAGACCATCACGCCCATGCGAAAGGCGGGCGGAGGGCTCGACCACGTGGTCTCGGTGGGCAAGGACGTGACCCAGCTCCGGCGGGCGGCCGAGCGCGAGAGCAACCTGCTTCTCGCGCGGTCCGTTCAGCAGCGGCTCTTTCCCTCAGGCCCGCCCTCTTTGCCCGGGTTCGACATCTACGGGGCGACCTTCGTGGCCGACGTCACGGGCGGGGACTACTACGACTTCATCCCCCTTCCCGGCGAGTGCCTCGGCATCGTCGTCGGCGACGTGAGCGGGCACGGGGTCGACTCGGCACTGCTCATGGCCGAGACCCGCGCGGTGCTGCGGGCGACGGCGCAGACGACGTCCGAGCCCAGGGAGATCCTCGCCGTCGTCAACCGTGTGCTCCACGGGGACACGGAGGCGCACCGGTTCGCGACGCTGCTGCTCGTGAGGCTCCACGTGCCCTCGCGCACGCTGTCGTACTCCAGCGCCGGCCACACGCCCGGCTACCTCCTGGACGGCCGTGGGGCGGTGAAGAGCGAGCTCCGCGCCACCGGCCTGCCGCTGGGCCTGTTCCCCGACTCCGTCTACGAGACGAGCTCGGCGCTGCGCGTGGAGGCCGACGACACCCTCGTGCTCCTGACGGACGGCGTGACGGACTGCGGCACGCCCGAGGGTGAGCTCTTCGGCGCCGAGCGAGCGGTCGAGGTGATCCGCTCGTCTCTGACCGGACGGTCCTCGGACATCGTGGAGGGGCTCTACCGCGCGGTCCGGGCCTTCGAGACCGGCGGGCCGCAGAGAGACGACGTCACGGTCGTCGTCGCGAGGCGCCTCTCCGGGAGCTGAGCGACAACCTACGTCCCGGCGTGGACTTCGGCCGGCGCGCGAATCCCGAAGGTCTTGAGGCGTTGCGGCGTCCCGAGGTCGCTCCACCCGCACCGGGGGACCTGGACGACCGAGAGATGACGGACCGATGGCGCCAGAACCTCGCGCGAGAAATCCGAGGTCGGGATGCGGGCGTAGATCTCGTCGAGCCGTTCTTCGGCAACCGCGCCGCCCGGGCCATCGCGGAACGCGCGGAGGGTCCCCGGGAGAGCCTCCCCGTAGAGCCGCAGCATCAGCTCGACCTGCGCGACGAGGATCAGGCTGTTCACGAGGGCTCCGCGCTTCATGAGAACCCGCGCCCCTTCGAGGCCGGGCTTCTCGGAGAAGTGCGCAACGTGGCGGATCCGGCCGGAGGCCCCCGACGTCGGCACGATCCAGCCGAAATCGTGGTCGAGATTCCTCGGCGTCATTCCCAGCAGCAGCAGACGGCCGCGTTCGCGCCCGCGGACGTCGAGGGCCAGGTCCAGGCTCTCCCGGAGCCTCCCCTCGTCCTCCACGTGGTGATCGGAGGCGAGGACGAGGACGCGGGCCATGGCGTCGCGGCGCAGGCGCGGGTGCAACAGGGGCAGGAGGAGTCCGGCACCGGTGCCCCGGTTCCGAGGCTGCACGAGCACGTTGCCGACGGGAAAGTCCGAGAGCTCGGGCTCCCAGAAGCGCCGGTGCTGCTTCGCCACCACCACCAGGACGTGTCCCCGGGGAACGACGCTGCCGGCGCGTTCGAGCGCCCAGCGGAGCATGGACCTCGGCTGCCCGAACGAGCAGTACTGCTTGGGCACCGCCCGACCGGAGCGGTCCGCGGTCCACTCGGAGAGCCTCAGGCCGTCTCCAGCCGCCAGCACGATGGCCCATGCGTGTTCCCGGCCCTTCACGTGAGACACCCCTTCCCCTGCCGTCGCCAGACGTCCATGCCGACGCCCCCGCCACGGCACCCCGGGCGCAGGCAACGAGCACCAGTCGTGGCCGCCGGAGCGACCGCAGGAACCCCGCCGCGCTGCCGCGACGGGTGTCGGCGTCGAGGAGGCGCCCGGGCGGGCCCTCCCTCAGTACATGCCGCCCTCGGGGGACATCCCGCCGGAGTGGCCGTCGCTCTTCTCCGCGGGGATCTCGCAGACGACGGCCTCGGTGCTCAGGAGCAGCGACGCGATGGAGGCGGCGTTCTGCAGGGCGGAGCGGACGACCTTGGTCGGGTCGATGACGCCCGCCTCGACCAGGTTCTCGTAGACCTCCGTCTGGGCGTTGAAGCCCTCGTCGCCCTTCAGCTCCCGGACCCGGGCCACGACCACGGCCCCCTCGTGCCCGGCGTTGTTCGCGATCTGGCGCAGGGGCTCCTCCAGCGCACGCCGGATGATGCCGACCCCGACCGCCTCGTCGTCCGAGGCCTTCACGGCCGCCACGGCGCCCAGGCAGCGCAGGAGCGCGACCCCGCCGCCGGCGACGATGCCTTCCTCGACCGCCGCCTTGGTCGCGTGCATGGCGTCCTCGACCCGGGCCTTCTTCTCCTTCATCTCGGTCTCGGTCGCGGCCCCCACCTTGATCACCGCCACCCCGCCCACGAGCTTCGCCAGGCGCTCCTGGAGCTTCTCGCGGTCGTAGTCGGAGGTCGTCTCGTCGATCTGGGTGCGCAGCTGCTTGACCCGGCCCTCGATGTCCTTCGACTTCCCCGCGCCTTCGACGATCGTCGTGTTGTCCTTGTCGATCGTGATCTTCTTGGCCTTGCCGAGGTCGTCGACCTTGAGGTTCTCGAGCTTGATGCCGAGGTCCTCGGTGATCGCCTTGCCGCCGGTCAGGATCGCCATGTCCTCGAGCATGGCCTTCCGGCGGTCGCCGTAGCCCGGCGCCTTGACGGCCGCGACCTGCAGCGTGCCGCGGAGCTTGTTCACCACGAGAGTGGCCAGGGCCTCGCCCTCGAGGTCCTCGGCGACGATCAGGAGCGGCTGGCCGAGCTTGGCCACCTGCTCGAGCAGCGGCAGCAGGTCCTTCATCTGCGAGATCTTCTTCTCGTGGATCAGGACGAGCGCGTTCTCGAGCACGCACTCCATTCGCTCGGCGTCGGTTACGAAGTACGGCGAGAGGTAGCCGCGGTCGAATTGCATGCCCTCGACGATCTCGAGCGAGGTCTCGATCGACTTCGCCTCCTCGACCGTGATGACGCCGTCCTTGCCGACCTTCTCCATCGCCTGCGCGATGATGCCGCCGATCGTCTCGTCGTTGTTCGCGGAGATGGTGCCCACCTGGGCGATCATCTTCCCCTTGACGGGCTTGCTGAGCTTCTTGAGCTGCTCGGTGACGGCGGCGACCGCCTTGTCGATGCCGCGCTTGACGGCCATCGGGTTGGCGCCGGCCGTGACGTTCTTGCTGCCCTCGCGGTAGATGGCCTGGGCCAGCACCGTCGCCGTCGTCGTGCCGTCGCCCGCCACGTCGGAGGTCTTGCTCGCGACCTCCTTGACCATCTGGGCCCCCATGTTCTCGAGGGGCTCCTTGAGTTCGATCTCCTTCGCCACCGTCACCCCGTCCTTGGTGATGAGGGGCGAGCCGAACTTCTTGTCCAGGACGACGTTGCGGCCCTTGGGGCCGAGCGTCACCCGGACCGCGTCGGCCAGGCGGTTGACCCCGCGCAGTATGGCCTGGCGCGAGTCATCGCCGTACGTGATCTGCTTCGACATTTGATTCCCCTCACCCCATGATCGCCAGGACCTCGTCCTCGCGAACGATCAGCACTTCCTCGCCGTCGATCTTGATCTCGGTCCCGGAGTACTTGCCGAACAGGATCCTGTCCCCCACCTTCACGTCGAGGGCGAGCTTCTTCCCGTTCTCGAGCACCCGGCCGTTGCCCACGGCCAGCACCTTTCCCTCCATGGGCTTCTCCTTGGCCGTGTCGGGGATGATGATGCCTCCCCGGGCCGTCTCCTTCTCTTCGAGGCGGCGGACCAGCAGACGGTCGTGGAGCGGTCTTACCTTCATCGCTTCCCCCCTTCTCTCGGCGCGACGACAGGCTCTCTCTCGGCAGTCGCAATCACCTGCGCCAGGGAGGGGACCTTGCGGTCGCGGACGAGGAACGCAGTGGCGACGGCCACGCCAACCAGGGCGGCCGACAGTACGGCAGTCCAGAAGGCGCCCCCGGGAGCGAGGACGGCCCAGGCCAGTGCCACGAGCGAGACGAGCCCGATGCGATGGGTCCAGCGGCCCAGGCGGTCCGACGTGATCACTCTCATGGCTGTCTCCCGATCGAAGACGCGACGCCGGGTTCCGCGGGAGTCGCGGCGGCCTCCGCCGGCGTCAGGCGGGAGCGATCGCAGTAGCCGCGGCCGCTGGTGCAGGCCGTGTAGTTTCGCCGGCGCTCGGTGGCGGCCAGCGCCGCAGCCTCCGAAGGGCTCAGGAGAGAGTAGTCACACTGGTCTCCGCCCCGGCGGCACTCGGCCGCGTTGCGGGTGCGCAGGGCCAGGTCGACTTCGATGGTTTCCCCCTGGCCGAGCTTCGAGCGGTCGCAACCGTCCCAGCCCTGCACGCAGCTCGAGAGGTTGCGCTGCCGCTCGGCGAGCGCCACGTCCAGTGCCTCCGGTCGCGTCAGCCCCGAGTGGTCGCAGTTCCCCGTGCCTTCCCGGCACTCCGAGACCATGCGCTCGCGCGCGGCGACCGCCACTGCCGCACGCTCGGCGCCGGTCAGGGCGGACTCGTCGCAAGGCCCGATGTCGTTTCTGCAGTCGGCGACCCGACGCTCTCTCCCGGCCGCGCCGACGTCCCGCGCTTCCGCTGTCGTCAACCGGGACGGGTCGCAGGCGCCGATGCCATCGGTGCAGTTCGAGACGTTGCGGTCGTGCTCGGCCACCGCCAGAGCCGTCGCCTCCGTGGCGGTCAACTTCGAGGGGTCACAGGAAGTGAACGCGTTCCGGCAGTCCGACACGTTCCGCGCGTGATCGGCGAGAGCCACCTCGGTCAACTCCGACAAGGTCAGCCGGGAGCGGTCGCAGGAAGGCCGGCCTTGTCTACAGGCCTGAAAGTTCGCGGCAGGATCGGGCGGTCCGGCGAGCAACGACGCGGGCCACAGGGCCAGGCAGGCCACGGGTGCCCACAGGATTCTCCAGAACGTCTTGGTCATCGGGTTACTCTCTCCATCCCACTCTAGGCGTCATGGGAGCAGGTCACTAATCGATTGTTCGGACCCGATCCATCGGACCCAGGCGATGCTCTGCGAGGGGCCCCATCGTGTCGAGCGCGGCCGGGGCGGCCAGGTACGCGTCGATCCGGCTCTCCATCTCCCGGGGAAACCGCGGAACCGTCCCGGCCAGGGCGTCCTCGTAGACGCGCGTCACGATCTCGCGGAAGATGGGCAGGGCGGTGCGCCCGCCGGTCTCCTTGCGGCCCAGCGTGCGGTTGTCGTCGAAGCCGATCCGGACGGCGACGGTGATGCCTCGCGGCCCGTAGGTAGAGCCCACGAACAGCGCGTCCCGGAACTCGCTCGTCGTGCCCGTCTTGCCCATCACCGGAATCTCGAACCCCCCTCCGCTGAGAGCATGGGCGGTGCCGCTGGGAAGGCGGACCACGCCGCGAAGGCCCTCCTGGATCAGGGCCAGGCTCTCCAGGGGAAGCTCCCCGCTGGCCCCCGGCGCTTCGTAGAGGACGGAGCCGTTGCTGTCGGTGACGCTCGCGATCACGTGCGGCTCCGCACGCACCCCCGAGGCCATGGCCCGATAGGCGCCCGCGAGCTCCAGCAGCCGGACCTCGGACGCGCCGAGCGCCGTGCTGAGGTAGGGGTGCAGCGGCGTACGGAAGCCCAGGTCCCGGCAGGTCCGGATGACCTTCTGGATGCCGATGGCCCGGGCAATCCACACCGCGACCGCGTTGCGAGACTCGGCGAGCGCCTGGCGAGCGGGGATCAAGCCCTTGAAGGTGGCGTCGTAGTTGGCGATCCACTTGACCTCGGTCGACGCGGAGCCGACCGGCACGCTGATCGGCTGGTCGGGCACGGTGGCATCGAGGGTCAGACCGTCGCGAAACGCGGCCAGGTACACGAAAGGCTTCATCACCGAGCCGGGCTGGCGAAGGGAGCTGGTCACGCGGTTGTAGTCGGAGTAGCGGCTGTCGCGAAGGTTGTAGAGCTGCCGTCCCCCCGCCTCGGCCAGGATCGCCGCGTCCGCGTTGGCCAGCACCACCACCGAGCCCTGGATGAGCCCCCGGGCGCGGGGATGCCGCCTCTCGTAGAGGGCGAGCCCGTTCTCCAGGGCCTCGTTGACGACCGTCTGCACGCGCTGGTCGACCGTGGAGCGCACCCGTATCCGGCCCTGGAACAGGTCCTCCACCGCGAAGCGAGCGCCGCCGTGCTCCTGCAGCTCGTCGAGCACGTGCTCGATCGCCGCGGGCGCCGCGGTCTTCGCCACGGCCGGGCGGACGACGCTCACCGGCTCGGCCTGGCACCGCCGGGCGAGGTCCTCGGCGATGTAACCGTTGCGGGCCATCAGGGCTAGGATCTGGTTGCGGCGCTGCCGCGGTCGCGAGCTGCCCGCGACCGGCGCATAGTCGCGGGGCGACTTGCCGATCCCGGCCAGGAGTGCCGCCCGTCCGGCGTCCTCGATCGTGTAGCCGGCCAGTGGCTTGTCGAAGTAGTACTCGGAGGCGGCGCCGAAGCCGTACCGGCCGCTGCCCATGTAGATGAAGCTCGCATAGCGGGCGAGGATCTCGCGCTTGGCCTGCTCCCGCGACCCATACTGCCGGCGCATCGCTTCCTCGAGCCACAGCGCCAGGCGCACCTCTTCGAGCTTCCGCAGCAGCTTGTTGGTGGCGGGGGCGCCCAGGACGGCCGCGAGGACCCGCGGCACGGTCAGGCCGCGTACGAACACGGCATCGTCGTTCCGGCGGGCGGTGAGGTATCCCAGGAAGTAGACGCGAACGAGCTGCTGCGTGATGGTCGACCCGCCCTGGGCCAGCCTCAGCCGGAGCCCGGCGCCGTTTCTCCACTCGGCCAGGGAGCGAGCCAGCGTCTTCTCGATCACCCGCGGCAGCGCGCCGTAGTCGACCCCCGCGTGCGAGTGGAAGTTCTTGTCCTCCGCCGCCAGGATGGCCTGACGCATGACGAGCGGCACCTCGTCGTACGTCATCACCCGCCGGTACTCCCGTGCGAGCTGGATCACGACCTGTCCCCTGACGTCCATGACCTCGCCCGTCGTGGGGGGCTGAAACAGGATGAACGGAGCGAGCTCGGGAAGATCCGTGCGGTCGAAGTAGACGTGGTGGACGAGGGCGGCCGGTGGCAGCAGCAGCAAGGTCGCCACGATCGGGCAGGCGATGCGCACGGCCCTGTGCGACCAGGCGAGACGCAGGCGCCCGCCCACGGCGACCGCCGCGGCTCGCAGGCGGCGCGCGGCGACCGCGCCGACCCGCCTGGGCCACCGAGCGAGGGCAGCCGGAGCTGCCTCCGGAATCGCCGTGACGATTCTCATGTCAATCGTTCCCTGCTCCTCGACCAGTCGCGAGCGTCGCGGAGGTGCGACCGCGGCTCACGCGAGTCGCCGACCGCTGAGGACGTTGAAGACCACAGCCACGAGCGCCAGGACCAGCAACAGGTGGATCAGGCCACCGCCGACGTGGAAGCTGAAGCCCAGGAGCCACAGCGCGGCCAGCAACACGACGATCGTCCACAGCATGGTCTTCGCCTTTCAGACGAGGCCGCCGTCAGCGCGGGCTCGACGCCCACCTGCCCTCGTCACGCCAGGCGGCCGCATGAGTCAGGGTTTGCGGGGCCCGCAGCTGAAGCTGGAGCAAGAGGCATGCCACCAGGCAGGCCTCGACAAGCCGAATGCGTGCAGGGGCGAGCGGCGTGACTCTCTCCCGGCCGCTCGACATCGACGGAGGTGCTTTGTACATTCCTCCGTCATGGCGGACTCCGAGGCGCTCCTCAGGCTCGGCGACCAGCTCTTCTCGCGGACCGCGGGAGCGCCCCTCGTCCGGGGGAACGCCGTGCGACTCCTGCGCGACGCCGCGGAGAACTACCCCGCGTGGCTGGCCGCGATCCGGGAGGCGCGGAGCAGCGTCCACTTCGAGAACTACATCGTTCACGACGACGACGCGGGGCAGCGCTTCGCCGCCGCGTTCCTGCAGAAAGCGCGCGAAGGCGTTCCGGTCCGCGTCGTGTACGACTGGTTCGGCTCCCTGGGCAAGGCCTCCGCCGGCTTCTGGCGTCGCCTCCGCGAGGGCGGGGTGGAGGTCCGGTGCTACAACCCGCCGCGCCTGGACCAGCCGCTGGGGTGGATCGGGCGCGACCACCGCAAGTGCCTCGTCGTCGACGGCGAGGTCGCCTTCGTCACAGGCCTCTGCGTGGGGAGGATGTGGGAGGGCGCGCCGGAGCGCGGCCAGGCCGCGTGGCGCGACACCGGGGTCGAGGTTCGCGGCCCCGCGGTGGCCGAGGTGGCCCACGCCTTCGCCGACACCTGGGCGGCCACGGGCACGCCCCTGGCTCCCGACGAGGCGGCCGCCCCGGGGCCCCCCGCGGAGGGCGACCTGGACCTGCGCGTCGTGGCGTCGACGCCGGGCACCGCCGGGCTCTACCGCCTCGACCCCGTTGTGGCCTCGCTGGCCCGCCGCACGCTGTGGCTCACCGACGCCTACTTCGCGGGCACGTCCACCTACGTGCAGGCCCTTCGGGCGGCGGCACAGGACGGCGTCGACGTGAGGCTGCTCGTCCCCGGCGCGGGCAGCGACGTCCCCATGATGCGAGCCGTGTCGCGCGCCGGGTATCGCGCCCTGCTGGAGGCCGGCGTCCGCATCTTCGAGTGGAACGGCCCCATGCTCCACGCCAAGACCGCAGTGGCCGACGCGCACTGGGCGCGGGTGGGCTCCACCAACCTCAACCTGGCGAGCTGGATGGGGAACCGCGAGCTGGACGTGGTGGTGGAGAACGCTGCTTTCGGCCGCCGCATGGAGGAGATGTTCGAGGACGACCTCGGCAACGCGACCGAGATCGTCCTCCGCCGGTGGGCTCGGGTGCGCCCCGCGGGGGACGTTCGGGTGCGCCGGGTCCGGGGCGCACGGGGGAGCGTGACGCGCGCCGCCGCCGGCGCGCTGCGCATCGGCAACGCCCTCGGCTCCGTCCTGGCCGCGAGGCGGGTCCACGGTCCCGCGGAGCGCTGGCTCATGGCCCAGGGCGGGCTCCTCCTGGCCGGCCTGGCGGGCGTCGGGTTCGTGTGGCCGCGCCTGCTGGCCTGGCCGCTCGCCGGGTTCAGCCTGTGGCTGGGGCTGGCGCTGCTCGCCCGTGCCGCACGGCGGAGGGCGGCGACGGCTAGTCGTCGATGACGAAGGTGACCATCATGTTGACCTGAAACTCGGTGATCGAACCCTTGCTCACGCGCACGTGCTGCTCCTTGACCCACGCGCTTCGCACGTTGCGCAGCGTCTTGTGCGCCCTGGCAATCCCTTGCTTGAGAGCATCCTCGAAGCTCTTGCTCGAGGTCGCGCTGATCTCGGAAACCTTGGCTACCGACATCTCATCCTCCTACTCCCTCCGGCGGGCCAAAAGTCCCCCGCCCACGAAACCCAGGGCCACCGTGATCTCCAGGGGGCCCACGTTGACCTCATGGCTCTGCGGCGTGTAGCTGACTCCCGCATAGACGAGGGCCACGATTCCCGCCGTCAGAAGCACGATCCCGAGCACCCTCGTCATGGCTTGAATCCCTCTTTGAGCCGCTCCCCACGCGGGAGGCGGCTGGCTCCGCCTGGAGCGACCAGCGGCGGCCGCCCCGACCGTCACCCGCAAAGAGGCAAGCATCGTGCCAGCGGCGATTACGCCTCCAGGCTGGATTCGGGGCGCAGCGGAACGGCCGCCGAGGGAGGAATCTACAAACCGACTTCCACGATCCTGAGGAGAAGCGACGCTTCTACCGCCGCCGGTTCCAATAGAAGCCGCCGCCACCGAACAGGAGCACCAGCACGACAATCAGGAGGAGCAAGTTGGTATCCATGGCCTCTTTTCCCTTCCAGGCGCGGCCCGCCGCAGGACGGCCGGCGTCCGGGCCATCGAACTACGGTCGCACGTTCGACCGTGAGCTGGTCAGCGCTCCGCGGTGGATCGCGTCGTCGTTGACGGTCAGCGTCCGCAGCATCTGCGTGAACGTCCGCGTCATCGAGTCGTAGCCGCGGCCGGGGACGATGCACAGCGCGTAGATCACGTCGCCATCGGTCAGACCCCGGGTCACGACCGTCACTCTCTCCTCCTGCCCGGTGACGGGCGAGCGGCCCGAGAGCGCCACCGAGAAGGACGGGGCCCCGTCGATCTGCTCCCGTCGAGCCTGACCGTCCTGGGCCTGCAGGTACGAGTTCGACCGGATGATCTGACGGACGAGGTCGTCGGTGGCGTCCTCCAGGCTCCCACGCCACTGGTCCGTGTCCTCGAAAGGCACGTAGCTGCGCTGCCGGCTCTCCTGCTGGCGGGCCGTTTCCCCTTCGAAGGGCGTGTAGTGGTTGACGATCACCCCGTAGAGCATGGCCTGCTGGCCGTTACCCGAGTCGACGACGCCCCCGTCGGGCGCCATGGACACGGCGTATCCGGAGTTGGATGCGTAGGCCCGCCAGTTGTCAGGGTGCTCGATGGTGAAGAAGCCGTTGGGCTGCTCGAACCTCTCGAACCGCGAGGACGGCTGGTCCACCCGCACGTCGTACTGACCGCTGTTCGGGTTGCGGTTGTCCGGGTTCCGTGGCTCCTCCAGTTGCTGCGCAACCCGTGAGGGAGCGGGAGAGAGTCTCCGCAGGTCGGCCCTCATGCGGTCGAAGCCGCCCACGTCCTGCGACCGCGCCAACCGCAGGCTCCCGGCCTGGTCTCGGATGCGCGCTTCACGATCGCCCGCCGGGGGATGGTCGCTGAAGAACCGCTCCACCTTCCCGGGATCACGACCCTGCTCGCTGCGGAGGAGCCCGAAGAAGTCCGCCATGGCCACGGGGTTGTACCCGGCTCCGGCCATGATCGCCGCTCCGACCTGGTCGGCCTGGTACTCGGCGTCGCGGCTGAACTTGAGGAAGACCGCGTTCAACCCCAGGCCGCCGACCGCGTTCACGATCTGCGACGTGTTGCCGCCGTTCTTGCCGAGCAGACCGCCCAGGATCCCGATGCCGGCCTGGCCGAGATAGGCCTTCGAGGCCTGGTGGGTCCCGTGGCGCAGGGCCACGTGGGCCATCTCGTGGGCCAGCACGCCGGCCAGCTCCGCCTCGCTTCGCGCCGCCTCGAAGAGGCCGCGGTTCACGTACATCGGGCCACCGGGAAGCGAGAAGGCGTTGATCGCAGAGTCGTTCACGGCCTTGATCGCGTAGGGATAGCGCGCGCCCGGAGCCTGCGCCGCCAGCTTGGTGACGATCTTGTTGAGGTAGCGGTCCACGTTCCCATTTCTCAGCATCGGGAGCTGCCGCTCGGCCTCCACCGCGGACTGACGCCCGATCTCGACGTCCTGCTCCACGCTGAACAGGTTGAAGCCGGGCGTCGCGGGCTTGGTCTGCGCTCGAGCCACGAGAGGCGTACAGAGCACGAGAGCGCTGACCAGCAGGACTGACGGTGCCCGAATCGTTCTCTTCATCTTCTTGTCTCCTTGCCCGATGCGGGCCGGGTCGCTCACAGGCGCGTCTCGCGGGTGAGCCGGACGGTCACACGGCTGCCGGCCCCCAGCTCGACCTCCTTGCCGGTGTTGGTCAGCATGACGCCGGTGCCGGCGGCGCCTCCGATGAGGGTCCCGATGGCCGCTCCCTTCCCACCGTTGGCGATGGCGCCGATGATGGCCCCGGCTCCGGCGCCGATCCCGATGGTTGCGGCGTCCTTCTTGTGGGTGTCGCGGGCAGTGATGTCGACGGGCCTCGTGGCGATGGGGTGCTCCTTGCCGCCGAGGACGAGCGTGTCGAAGTCGAAGGCGAGGCGAGCGCGAGTCTTGACGCGACCCGACGGAACGGCCGCGGTGACCCGGCCGCGGACCTCGCTGCCCGACGCCACGACCACCTTCTCGCCGACCTTGATGTCGTCGGCGAGCCTGGCCACGATGAGGTCCCCCGACCGGCTCGTGGCCGACGAGATCGCCGTCTCGAGGACGAGGGCAAACGTCGCCCCTTCGGGGACCGTGATCGGATCCGGCCTCAGGACGCTCCAGATCCCTCCCGATTGCTTGCCTTCGTTCGCACTCCTGGAGTTGCCTGAAGCCTGGCAGCCGGCGAGGAGTACCGCCGTGAGCAGGACCGGGATCGCATCGAAGCGTCTCATGACGTCACCCTCTCTCCCCCGCGCCACCGTGCTGGCGCGGGGGTGTCTCGCCGACGACGGTCGTCAGCGGACGTGGGCCAATCGGTTGAAGACACCCAGCGAGCGCAGGAGCGCGATCAGCAGGGCTGCGCCGAGAACGGCCACGATCCAGGCCGCAGGCGTCGTGTGGGCCTGCACCCCCAGCGCGTTCGCGACGAACACGCCGAGAAACGACCCGATGATGCCCACGATGACGTTCGCGAGGATCCCCATCTGGGCGTTGGTCTTCATCAGGATGCTGGCCAGCCAGCCGATGACGCCGCCGATGATGAGGGTCACCAAGAGATTCGTCGATGCCAGGTTCATTGCTTCCTCCATGCGTCCGCGTGACCCGGGTCGATGCCCGGCCACGGCCGCCTATTCGTGAGACAGCAAGAGGCGAGCCAACTCGCGTTCAGCCTCTTTCCCTCCGGGAAACCTCTGGCAGCGGTCGCCAGGCATCAAGGAAGCGGGGACTCGCGTCCTTCTGGGCGCGCCGTCCCTCCCTTTTCTACAAAAGGGCGAGCACTCCGCGGCCTTCCGCGCGCCTTCACGCGCGCGGAGCCAGGGCGATCCTGCCGCGCACCGGCCCTGGTCGTCGCCGTCTTCTAGCTGATGGCCCGGGCGATGCCGAAGGCGGCCGCCGCGGCGAGTCCGCCGATGAGGGCGGTCTGCAGGGCGCTGCGCACCGGCGCCGCCCCGGTGAAGCGGCCCTTGACGTAGCCGAAGAGCGTCAGGGCGACGAGGGTGACGACCACCGAGAGGGGGAGGGCCGCCGGTGCGGTCGAAAGAACGAGGTAGGGCGCGAGGGGGATGAAACCCCCGGCGATGTAGGCCCCCGCGATCGTGAGCGCGCTGGTGAGGGCGCGCCGCGGATCCGGCCTCTCGAGGCCGAGCTCGAAACGCATCATGAACTCGACCCAGGCCTCGGGCCGCTTCCGCAGGGCCTCCACGACCGGGGCACTCTCCTCCGCGGTCAGGCCGTAGGCCCGGAACACCTCCGTCACCTCGTCGGCCTCGACCGCGGGCTTCTCGCGAACCTCGGACTGCTCGCGCACGCGCTCGCTCGCGTAGTGCTCGGCGTCGCTGCGCGCCGCGAGGTAGCCGCCGAGGCCCATCGCGATGGAGCCGGCGGCGATCTCGGCGAGCCCCGCGGTGACGATGATGCCGGTGGAGCTGACCGCGCCCGAGAGCCCGGCCGCCAGCGCGAAGGGAACGGTAAGGCCGTCCGACATCCCGATGACGACGTCGCGCACGCGATCGCCCGCGGTGAAGTGTCGCTCGACGTGGGGTGTCTGTGGCATGGCCAACGCTACCACTCCGGCACGTCAGCGGCGCAGGCCGCGCCCTGGCGCGAGACGGGCCACACAATGTGGAGGCGACACAGGCCGTCGCCTCTTCCTGGTCGTACCCCCCACCAAACGGCACGATTCATGCTCGTCAGGGCAGTGAGCCATGAATGCTGATGCCGCGCTCGGTTCCAGCCGGGTTGGGGTCCCGTCGGCTCCTCGGTGGATGGGGTGGCTCCTGGTGGCAGGCCAGTGTCTGCTCGCCATCTCGCTCGCCTGGCAATGGCTCTGCGTCAGCACCTATCGCCTCTACCTCGACGAGCGGCGGGCGCCGGAGAGCTCGGCGCCCGCGCGCGCCCGGCAGCGGTTCGAGATCCGCGACGGCCGGGTCGAACCGCAGATCCTGACCTCCGAAGACGAGCGCATCTCCTTCCCCGTCGACTTTCGCCGTCCATCCGAGCTGCGTCTGCGGGCGGTCCCGGGTGGCCGGGCCGCCTTCGAGATCGCGATCGATAAGCAGGGCGTGCGGCGGGTGCTCTCTCGTCGCACGTTGTCCGCGGCGACCGACATCGTCCAGCCGCTGCCACCGACCATCGGCCAACTCGAGCTGGCCAGCCGGGGCGAGCTCCTCTGGTCGGATCCCAGGGTGGTGCAGCGGGCCGACGTCGCGCCGGTCGTCCTCGGCCTTCTGGCTCTGCTGGCACTCGCAGGGCTGCGAGCCGGATGGCCCGCTCCCCTCGTGCTTCCGCGGTCACGCTGGGCCCGCAGCGCGCTGCTGGGCGGCCTCACCGCCGGCGTTGCCGCCGGCCTCTGCCTCGTCGTGCTGGAGGTCGGCCTCCGGACCATTGGGGACCGCCTGCCCCCCTGGATCACGGCCCCGCGCCGGAACCTGGGCGAGGTGCACGCGGATCCCCGCTGGCTGGGCTCGGTGAGCTACGGCGCCCGCCTGGCTCCTGGCCTCGACACCCTCTGCGAGTGGCAGCAGGGCGACATCGTCCGCATGGGGTTCCTCCCGCCCGGCCTCGTTCGCCATCCCGCCTACCGCTTCCCTTTCGTCACCGATGCCGATGGCTTCCGCAACTCCGAGCTGGAGCCGACGGCCACAGTTGTCGCGGCCCTGGGGGACTCCTTCACCGACGGCATGACCCTCCCGGCCGAGCTGACCTGGCCGGCACGCCTGGCGCGACTCCTGGGCGTGAGCGTTCGGAACTACGGCACGGCGGGATTCGGGCCGGGGCAGGAGCTGCTCGTGCTGAAGGAGCACGTGCTGGCCCGCCGCCCGCGGCGGGTCGTGGTGGGGTTCTTCGCCGGCAACGACCTGCTGGACGCGGAGCGGTTCGAGAGCTTCCGGCGGGACGGCGGCCCACTCCCCTCCTTCGGGCTCGGGTGGAAGTTCAAGGACGTGATCGCGCGCTTCGACCAGCTCTACCTGACGAGCCTCTACGAGGGCGCGTCCGGGCTCCTCGCCGATCGAAAGCGCGAGCCAGCGGACCGGTGGCCGTCTCGAGGGCTCGAGGACTACAGCGGAGAGGATCCCACCTCCGCCTCGAGCGCACGAGCTGGCTTCGACCGTAGGCCTCTTCACCGTTCCCGTGGCCGGCCGCATGCTGCAGTTTGCGTTCCTTCCTCCCTACCTGAACAGCCTGAAGCTCTCCCGGCACGAGCTCCAGGCGTCGCGGGGATGGGAGCTGACCCGCCGGTCATACCAGGACATGGGGCGGCTGGTGCGGGCGCAGGGCGGCGAGCTCGTCGTCGTGTTCATCCCGTCCAAGGCCCAGGTCTACCTTCCGCTGCTGGAGGCGGCCCTGCCAGGGGCGGAGCTGCGGCGGGACCTTCGTCTCTGCCTCGGCGACCAACCGCAGTCGCCGGGGCTGGAGGTCGTGATGCGAAACCGGCTGGCTCTCAACGACCTGATGCGGGAGTTCTGCGCGGAGGAGGGCATCACCTTCCTGGACCTCACCGGCGCGCTGCAGGCGAAGTTGAGCGCCGGTCACAACGTGTACTTCCCGGACGACTCGCACTGGAATGCGGCCGGGCACGAAACCGCAGCCAGGGCACTCGCCCGGCTGCTGAGAGCGGAGAGCCTGTGATACGGGTGCCTCGATCACGAGCCAGTGCTATCCAGCCAACTCCTCCCGCACTTTCAAGCGGCGGATCACCCCGCTCATAGTCAGCAGACCCACGAGTCGATCTCCGTGCATGACCAGGAGTCGCGCGGTGCCTGCCTGGGCCATCCTCGCGATCGCCACCGGGAGCGGCGCGTCCGGCTCGGTGACGATCCCATCCGTTAGCGGGCGCATGGCGCCTTGAACGGATGTCGCCTCCCTCTCTTCCGGCGAAAGCCGCAGCACGTCCTTCAGGCAGAGAAGGCCGACGACGGCATCGCCCCGCGTCACGGGATAGCCACCGTAGCCGGTTCGCATGAAGTTCTCCCGGGCCGCTTCGGCCACGGAGCCGGTGGAGGGTACCGTCACGACGCCTTCCACCATCGCGTCACGGACCGTGACTCCGCGGAGGGCCTCGTCGAGGCGCACCTGCTGGTAGCTGGCCGCCGAGGCGTCCTTGATGAACCAGCCGATCAGGATGTACCAGAGACCGCCGAGCGAGTCCCCCCTGACCAGGCTGAAGACACCCGCGAAGATGAGGCAGAAAGCGAAGAAGGTCCCGGCGCCGCTGGCGATCCGGGTCGCGCGCGCCTTGCCCAGCGGCCCCCAGAGGGCGCCGCGCAGCAGTCGTCCTCCGTCCATCGGAAAGGCGGGCACCAGGTTGAAGAGCGCGAGGATCAGATTGATCAGAGCGAGGTACTTCGCCACCGCCGCGACCGAAGGGCCCAGGAACGGCAGGGTCGCGCACGCGTAGAAGAGGCCCGCGAGAGCCAGGCTCACGAGGGGGCCGGCCGCAGCCATCCAGAACTCGGCCCGCCCGTCTCTGGGGTCTTTCTCGAGCTGGGCGACGCCTCCGAAGATGAACAGGGTGATCGACCGGGTGTGCAGGCCGTGGCGAAGGGCGACGACCGAGTGCCCCAGCTCGTGGAGGACGATCGAGACGAAGAAGAGGAGCGACGCCACGAGGCCCTTCGCCCAGTTGGAGGAGGCCGGAAGATCGGGATACTGCGCCGGGAAGTAGCCTGTCGAGAGGGTCCATACGATCAGGCCGAAGATGATCAGCCAGCTGAAGTGGAGGTAGATGGGGATCCCCATCACCCGTGCGATCTGGATGTGGTCCGTGCGACTGCTCACGCTCATGGGCGATCCCCTTGCCAGGCGCCTTGGCGTCAGGCGCGTGCGAAGTCGATGAAGCCCCGCTCGACGTCGGTGTGAACCAGCTCCACGCGGACCGCGTCGCCGACGTCGAGGCCGTGCTCGCCGCGCACCACGCGCCCCTCCACCGTCGGGTGGAGGATGCGCACCCAGGTCCCCTTCGGCGAGGCGCCGGTGACGGTCGCGTCGAAGCGCTCGCCGAGGCGCGGGGCAAGCAGCAGCGCCGCCGCGGACTTGCGCACCTGCCGCTCCACCTTCGTGGCGTTGTCCTCCTGCAGGGTGCAGTGGCGGGCCAGATCCGTCAGCTCCTCCGCCGCGTACGGGCAGGGGACCCCGGCGATCGCGGCCTTGATGAGGCGCTGCGTCGTGAGATCCGGGAAGCGCCGGTTCGGTGCGGTGGAGTGCGTGTAGTCCCTCACCGCGAGGCCGAAGTGTCCTTCCGTGAGCCCGCCGGGCTGCTCCACCGCGTACTCGCCCGAGCCCAGCAGCTTCACGACGGAGAGCGAGACGTCGGCGAACCGCGTCGGATCGGCCTGGCGCCGGCGCACGAGGAACTGCTGGAGGGCGGGAGCGCTCGGCTCCGCGGGTAGGCGATCGCCGAGGCCGGCGGCCAACGCGACGATGCGGTCCCACCGCTCGGGGGTGCGCAGGACCCGCCTCAGCGAGGGGAAGCCGGCGTGCTCGAGGAACTGCGCGGTCGCGACGTTAGCCGCGATCATGAGGTCCTCGATGAGGTCCTTGGCCGGGTTCTTCTCGTCGGGCCGCAGGTCGGCTAGCGCGTCGCCGTCGAACACGGCGCGCGCCTCCGTCGTCTCGAGGGTCAGGGCGCCCCGGTGGTGCCGAAGGTCTTTCATGGCCTGCGCCACGCGCGCCTGCAGGCGGAGCTGGTCCGCGATCGCGGGCTGCGCGGCGACCGGCGCCGGGGCTTCCCCGGTCCCGTCGAGCCAGGCGGCGACGGAGTCGTAGGCCAGCTTCGCCCGGTTCCGCACGAGCGCGCGGTAGACGTCCGAGGCCGTCACCACCCCGTCGGGGCCGACCGCCATCTCGACGACGACCGCGAGCCGGTCCCGCGCCTCGCCGAGGGAGGTCAGGTCGGTCGAGAGCCTCTCGGGCAGCATCGGGAAGATCTCGGCCGCGGTGTACACGGACGTCGTGTTCGCGCGGGCGTGGTCGTCGATCGCGCTGCCCGCCGCCACCGTCGCGTCCACGTCGGCCACGGCCACGAGCAGTTTCACCGCCCCTCCGGCGAGGGGCTCGGCCACCGAGAGCTGGTCGAGGTCGCGCGTGTCGTCGTTGTCGATCGACACCCACGCGAGGGCCCGCAAGTCGCGCAGAACGGTCCCCGTCTCGACGGTGCGCTCGCCGAGCGCCTCCGTCTGCGCGAGGGCGGCAGGGGAGAAGTCGGGCAACAGGCCGCGCTCGGTCATCGCCCGCCGGGCGATCGTCCGCAGCCTCTCACGTCCAGCCGATGCGTTCGGGTTCATGCGCGTCTCCATTCGGACGTCCTACGGCCAGTAGTGAGGCGCGGTCTTCCCTGTCGTCGCAGGCGTGGGCACCGGCCAAAGAAGCGCAT